>NZ_SCVC01000037.1 GCF_004297405.1 Reyranella sp. | reverse complement strand
CACCTTCGCCATCATCACGCCGGCCCTGATCGCCGGCGCCTTCGCCGAGCGCATGAAGTTCTCGGCGATGATGTGGTTCATGGCGCTGTGGTCGCTGATCGTCTATGCGCCGATCGCCCATTGGGTGTGGGGCGGCGGCTTCCTCGGCGACTGGGGCGTGCTCGACTTCGCTGGCGGTACCGTCGTGCATATCAATGCCGGCGTCGCGGGTCTCGTCTGCGCGCTCGTGCTCGGCAAGCGCAAGGGCTTCGGCACCGACAATATGGCGCCGCACAACCTCGTCTACTCGGTGATCGGCGCTGCTCTGCTGTGGGTCGGCTGGTTCGGGTTCAACGCCGGCTCCGCCGTCGGCGCCAGCGTCAATGCAGGCATGGCGATGGCGGTCACGCAGTTCGCCACGGCGGCGGGCGCGCTGGCCTGGATGTTCGCGGAGTGGGTGACGCGCGGCAAGCCGTCGGTCCTCGGCATCATCTCCGGGGCGGTTGCCGGCCTGGTCGCCATCACGCCGGCTTCCGGCTTCGTCAATCCGATGGGCTCGCTGGCGATCGGCATCGTCGCCGGCCTCGTCTGCTTCTGGGGCGCCACGGGGCTCAAGAAGGCGATGGGCTACGATGACTCGCTCGACGCGTTCGGCGTGCACGGTGTCGGCGGGTTCGTCGGCGCCATCCTGACGGGTGTGTTCGCCGTCGAAGTGATTGGCGGCGAGGGCAAGAAGGGCCTGATCGACGGCAATGCCGGCCAGGTGCTGACGCAGCTCTGGGGCTCGCTGGTCTGCATCGCCTGGTGTGCCGTCGCCACCTTCGTGATTCTCAAGGTCGTCGATGCCCTGATCGGGCTGCGTGTCACGACCGAGGAAGAGATCGAAGGTCTCGACATCAACCTGCACGGAGAGACGATCCACTAACCGTCTCGTCTTTAACGATCGGGAACCACTTTTCCTCCTGGTTCCCCATCGTCCGTCGCTTCCGTGTCGCGACGGCGTCCTCGGGCCCGGCGAGTCCCTCGCCGGGCCTATTTTTGCGCGAAATTGACGCCGACGACGCCCCACGCCAGTCTGTCGCCGACAGCCGGAAAATCAGAAGGGGAAGCAGATGAAACTCGTGTCCGCCATCATCAAGCCGTTCAAGCTAGACGAAGTGCGCGACGCGCTGACCGGTGTCGGGGTTTCGGGCCTGACCGTGAGCGAAGTGAAGGGCTTCGGCCGCCAGAAGGGGCAGACCGAGATCTATCGCGGTGCTGAGTATCTCGTGAGCTTCCTGCCCAAGGTGAAGATCGAGATCGTGGTCGACGACAGCCAGGTCGAGCGCGCCATCGAGGCCATCCAGAAAGCCGCCCACACCGGCAAGATCGGCGACGGCAAGATCTTCGTCACGCCGGTCGAGCAGGCCGTGCGCATCCGCACCGGTGAATCGGGCTCGAACGCACTCTAGGCGGAGAGAGAAGGCTCAAGCGTCAAGCAAGACAAAGACAAGCAAGAAAAGACACGGGGGAACACATGCACAAGACGGTCCTGCGCATCGGCGCGCCATTGGCGTGCATGCTGGCGTTTGTCCCCGCGGTGTCGGCGGCGGACAAGCCTCAGATCGACACCGGGGACACCGCCTGGCTGCTGGTGGCCACGGTGCTGGTGCTGATGATGAACATCCCCGGCCTGGCGCTCTTCTACGCCGGCATGGTGCGCAAGAAGAACGTGCTGGCGACGGCGGTGCAGGCCGTCGCCGTCGCCGCCCTGGTGACGGTGCTGTGGTTCGTGGTCGGCTATTCGCTCGCCTTCACCGATGGCGGAGGGCTGAACGGCATCATCGGATCGCTGTCGCGCGCCTTCGGCAAGGGCCTGCTGGGCAGCGTCCACGATCTCGCGAAGACCGTGCCGGAGAATGTCTTCCTGATGTATCAGGCGACCTTCGCCGTCATCACGCCGGCCATCATCGCCGGTGCCTTCGCCGAGCGCATGAAGTTCTCGGCCATGATGTGGTTCATGGGCTTGTGGCTGCTGTTCGTCTATGTGCCGGTGGCGCATTGGGTGTGGGGCGGCGGCTTCCTCGGCGCGGCGGGCGTGCTCGACTTCGCCGGTGGCCTCGTCGTCCATCTCAATGCCGGCATCGCGGCGCTCGTCTGCTGCCTGGTGATGGGTAAGCGCGTGGGTTACGGCCAGGAATACATGGCGCCGCACAATCTGGTGCTTACCCTGATCGGCACGTCACTGCTCTGGGTCGGCTGGTTCGGCTTCAATGCTGGCTCGGCGCTGGCGTCGGGCGAGTTGGCCGGCAGCGCCATGCTGAACACCCATGTCGCCGCGTCCACGGCGGCGCTGGTCTGGATGGCGATCGAATGGGTCGCGCGCGGCAAGCCGTCGGTCCTCGGTATCCTCACGGGTGCCGTCGCGGGGCTCGGCACCATCACGCCGGCCGCCGGCTATGTCGAGCCCTGGGCGGCCATGGTGATCGGCGTCGCAGCCGGCGCGGTCTGCTATTGGGCCTCGGTCGTGCTGAAGAACCAGCTGGGCTACGACGATTCGCTCGACGTGTTCGGCGTTCACGGCGTCGGCGGCATCCTGGGTTCGATCCTGGTCGGCGTGTTCGCCACGAGGGCGATCAACGATGTCGCCAAGGGCCAACCGGTCGGATTGGTCGACGGCAACGGTGGACAGATACTGACCCAGCTCTATGGCGTCGCGGCCATCGCGATCTTCTGCGGTGTGGCGACCTGGATCATCCTCAAGATCATCGACGCTGCGATCGGCCTGCGCGTTACCCGGGACGAGGAAGTCGAAGGCCTCGACACCGCCCTGCACGGTGAGCGCGTCCAGTAGCGTGGACGTTTACCGACGATGCGGTCGGCATTCGTCGGAGAGGAAATCGAGCAAGGCGCGGATCGATGGCAGCAGGCCGCGCCGCGATGGAAAGACGGCGTAGACGACCTCGTTGTGTGGCCGCCAGTGCGGCAGCACGTCGATCAGCCGGCCCGCGGCGATATCCTCTTCGACCATCAGGATCGGTATCTGCGCCACGCCGACGCCTTCCAGAGCGGCGGCGCGCAGGGCGGCGAGATCGTCGGTGATGAGGCGCGGCTGGTGGTGGACCTCCGCGGTGCGGCCGTCCGAATGTTCGAGACGCCAGATGTGCGCATCCTGCGGCAGGCCGAGATCGAGGCTGGGAATGGTGCTGAGGTCGGTGGGCGCCTCGGTCGGCGGACAGCCCTTCAGCAGCGCGGGGCTGCCCACCAGCCCCTGTTCGGCCTCGCCGAGCTTGCGCATCACGAGGTCGGCCTGGTCCAGGGCCTGGGCGCCGATGCGGATGGCGAGATCGTAGCCTTCGGCGATCAGGTCGACCTTGCGGTTCATGGCCTTGAGGTGGACCCGCACCCTGGGATGCCGGGCCATGAAGTGCGCGACCAGCTCGCCGAACTGGTAGTCGAGCAGTCCGGGCGGGCAGCTCATCCGGATCACACCCTGCGGTTCGGACCGCACTGAATCGATCACGGCCTGCGCGGCCTCGGCCTCGACCAGCATGGCGCGGCATTGGCGGTAATATTCCTGGCCGATCTCGGTGACGGAGAAGCTGCGGCTGGATCGCTGGATCAGCCGGACGCCCAGCCGATCCTCGAGCAGGCCGATGCGGCGGCTGAGCTTTGATTTCTGCATCCCCAACGCCCGGGCGGCCGGCGCAAAGCCCGCATGCTCGACCACCTGGGCGAAGTAGTAGAGGTCGTTGAGGTCTTCCATCGTCCTATTGGTAGGACGCTGTGTGCCGCATGGCAATTCTACCGGTGCAGCCGCTGCAGACCCATCTCCAACCCAACACACCGCAGGCGATGGCCTGCAAGGAAGAGGAACATGAAGAAGGTTTTGGGCGTCTACGGCAATCCGCATCCGCATTGGGTGGGCGATGGCTTCCCCGTGCGGTCGCTCTTCTCCTACGACGGCCTCGGCGCGCGGCTCAGCCCGTTCCTGCTGCTCGACTATGCGGGACCGATGCAGTTCGAGCCGGTCCTGCTCCCGCGCGGCGTCGGCGAGCATCCGCACCGTGGTTTCGAGACTGTGACGGTCGTCTACGAGGGCGAGGTCGCGCACAAGGACTCGACCGGCCAGGGCGGCGTCATCGGCCCCGGTGACGTGCAGTGGATGACCGCAGGCAGCGGCATCCTGCACGAGGAGTTTCACTCGCCCGCCTTCAGCGAAAAGGGCGGCACGCTGCGGATGGTTCAGCTCTGGGTCAACCTGCCGGCCAAGGACAAGATGTCCGCGCCCGGCTACCAGGCGATCGTCGACGCCGACATCCCGTCGGTGCCGCTACCCGAGGGGGCAGGTCGTGTCCGCGTGATCGCCGGCAGCTACGCCGGCAAGACCGGACCGGCGCGTACCTTCACGCCGATGAATGTCTGGGACCTTCGGTTGACGAGAGGCGGACGTGTGATGCTCGACCTTCCTGATGGCCACACCGCGGCGCTCGCCGTGCTGACGGGGCGGCTCTCGGTCAACGACGGCCAGCCCGTGGAAGAGGCCAAACTGGTCGTGCTCGATCGCAAGGGCACCAGCCTCACGCTCGAGGCCGAGAGCGACACGACGGTGCTGCTGCTGAGCGGCGAACCAATCGACGAGCCGGTCGTGGGCTACGGTCCGTTCGTGATGAACAGCGAGGCCGAGATCAGGCAGGCCGTCGAAGACTTCAACAAGGGCCGCTTTGGCGCCATGCCGAGTGGGACCTGACCAGGGTAGGAGAGAGGACAGGCCTAGAGATGGTGGGTGGGGGCGGGTCTCCCACCCAACCCTTTCTGTCATCTCAAGAAAATGACCTATTCCATTGTTGTTATTGGGTAATTTGTTTCATAGAATAGAGGCTGTTTAAGCCGTCTGGTCCACTCCCGACGGCGCTATTGGTTTGTTCCTGGCCGGCACCCGGCCCCTTTGGATGGCAAGATGTTCAATCCGCGCCTGACTGAGACGCTGACCGATTTTCCGTTCGCGCGGTTGAATAGCCTGATCGCCCCGATCGCACCGCCGGCGCACCTGTCGCTGATCAACATGTCGGTCGGCGAACCGCAGGGCGCGATGCCCGCTTTCGCGCGACAGATCGTCAATGACGAGATTGACGGCTGGAATCGCTATCCGCCCAATCAGGGTCTGCCTGACTTGAATCTCGCCATCTGCGAATGGCTGACGCGACGTTATCGGCTGCCCAAGGGCCTGCTCGATCCCGACGTGCATGTTCATCCGACGGCGGGCAGCAAGGAAGGCGTCTACATCATCTCGACGGTGGCGACGCCGCAGCAGAAGGGTGGAGCCAAGCCGATCGTGGCGCTGCCCAATCCGTTTTATCAGGCCTATCTCGGGGGCGCGGTTCTGTCGGGTGGCGAACCGCTGCTGGTCAATGCCGAAGAGTCCAACGGCTTCCTGCCGGACTATGAAAGTCTCGACGAAGCGACCTGGCAGCGCCTGTCCGTCGTCTATCTCTGCTCGCCGGCCAATCCGCAGGGTGCGATCGCGAGCAAGGATTATCTGAAGAAGCTGCTCCGTCTCTGCCGGAAGTACGACACCGTGCTGGCGGTCGATGAGTGTTACGCCGAGATCTACACCGGCGATGCTCCGCCGGGTGCTCTCGAGGTCGCCCTCGAGATCGACGAGACCGGCGGCAAGGACCCCTTTCGCAATCTCGCGGTCTTCCATTCGCTCTCGAAGCGCTCGAACGCCGCAGGACTGCGCTCCGGCTTCCTGGCAGGTGATCCCAAGCTGGTCGCCATCGTGCTGCGCTGGCGCACCTATGGCGGGCCGCAAATTCCCTTTGCCGTGCAGAAAGCATCGGCAGCCCTGTGGCGCGACGAGACGCATCCGGTCGAGACGCGCGAGTGGTATCGCAAGAATTTCAAGGTTGCCGAGCAGATCCTGCACAATCGCTTCGCCTACTACACGCCGGGCGGCGGCTTTTTCCTGTGGCTCGACGTCGGCGACGGCGAAGCCGCGACGCGCAAGCTGTGGGGCGAGGCACACGTCAAAGTGCTGCCGGGCGCTTACGCCTGTCGCGAAACCAACGGAATCAACACCGCCCAGCGCTACATTCGCGTGGCGCTGGTGCATGACGAAAAGACCACCCGCGAGGGCCTGTCGCGCCTCGCGGCCGTTCTGTAGGGAGCGCAATCGCGCATGGCCATGCTGAGCCTGTCTTCAGCGTTGCAGCCTCGGACGTCGATCCTGCCGGAAGGCGGGCGCGATTTCCTGCGCCGTCGCATGATGGAGGTTGTCGGCGTCGCCACGGCGGCTTTCGGCCTGGCGTTGATGATGGCGTTGTTCACCTACAGCCCCGGCGATCCCTCGCTGAACCACGCGACCGCGCGCGCGCCCAACAATCTGCTGGGCCTGCCCGGCGCCTACATTTCCGACCTGCTGCTGCAGACCTTCGGTCTGGCCATCATCCTGGCGCCTGTGGCCTTCATCACCTGGGGGGTGCGCATGGTGCGTACCCATCATCTCGGCTTCTTCGGCCTGCGGCTCTCGCTGCTGCTGCTGGCGTTGCTGATGATGAGCGTGGCCTGCGTTGGCCTGGGCGATGTCGGTGGCGCCGCTACGCACGCTGGACCCGGCGGCCTCGTGGGCCTGGCGCTGGTCGGCCGTTTTCGCGAACTTGTGCTGACCCATTCCAGCGGCGGGGCGCTCACCCTGATCGAGCCGGGCTGCGCGGCGCTTGCCTTCATCGCCATGGCGCCGGCGCTGGGCATGAACCGCACCGACCTGCCGCTGATCTTCCGCATCCTGCGCGCGCCCTTCCTGTGGGGTGTGTGGGGCATGCGCGCTGCGGTCGGCCTGTGGCGCGGCAAACCACAGCCGCTCGATGAGGAGACCGATCTGCCGTCGCCGTCGATCGGCTATGCCGAGATTCCGGGTGAGATCGACGCCAGCCATTACAAGCCCGGCGACTTCGAGAACCGCTATGAGCAGATTCCCGAGGACGGCACACCGATTCCGTCCCGTGAGTCGCTGATGGTCGACGCGCCCTATGCGCCGATCGAGCGCGCCACGCCGGATATCCCGCAGGCGCCCGTGCCGCTGGAGCCGCATCTGCCGTCGTACGAAGTCCCGGCCGAGCCCGTGGCGGAGCGGACCCTGTTCAGCCGGCTTTCGGGTCTGCGTATCGAACCGTTTATGCGCCGCTCGACGACGGCCGCCCCGCAGGGTGCGGAACGTGTCGAACCGGTGATGGCGCCTTTCGAGGCACCTCAACAGCCGGTACAGCCCACGGCTGTGCCCGTCGCCCCTGCGGCTCCGCCGCAGCAGCAGGAGTACGAGGACGCGTCCGCCTCGGCGAGCGACGCGCCATCCGAGGCCGAGGAGGAGAACCCCTTCGCGCCTGACTCGCTCGAGGCCGAGCAGCCCGTCCAGGGGGGACCGGCGGCGCCCAGCGGTGTGAAGATCGTGCCACGCAAGTCTGCGGCCGCGCAGGGCAAGCGGGCTGCGAAGGCAGGCCAGCGCGAGCTCGATCTCAGCAACGAATACAAGTTGCCGCCGCTCGACATCCTGTCACTGCCCTCGCGCGTCACCAACGAGCCCAAGATCGACGAGGAAGCACTGGAGCAGAACGCCCGCCTGCTCGAGACCGTGCTCGACGATTTCGGTGTCAAAGGCCAGATCGTGAAAGTGCGGCCGGGCCCGGTCGTGACGCTCTACGAGCTGGAGCCGGCGCCAGGCACCAAGTCGAGCCGGGTCATCGGCCTCGCCGACGACATCGCCCGCTCGATGAGCGCAGTGTCGGCACGCGTCGCCACCGTGCCGGGCCGCAACGTGATTGGCATCGAGCTGCCCAATGCCAAGCGCGAGACAGTGTTCCTGCGCGAGCTGCTGTCGACCCGCCATTACGAGGACAACCGTCTCGGCCTGCCGCTGGCGCTGGGCAAGGATATCGGCGGCGACCCGGTGATCGCCGACCTCGCCCGCATGCCGCATCTGCTGATCGGCGGCACCACCGGCTCGGGCAAGTCGGTGGCGGTCAACACCATGATCCTGTCGCTGCTCTACAGGCTGCCGCCAGATCGCTGCCGCTTCATCATGATCGATCCCAAGATGCTGGAACTCAGCGTCTATCAGGATATCCCGCATCTGCTCACGCCCGTCGTCACCGAGCCACGCAAGGCGATCGTGGCGCTGAAGTGGGTGGTTCGGGAGATGGAGGATCGCTACCGCGCCATGAGCTCGGTCGGCGTCCGCAACATCGCAGGCTACAACGAGAAGCTCGTCGAGACGGCCCGCAAGGGCGGCGCGCTGACGCGCAAGGTCCAGACCGGCATCGATCCGGAAACCCGCCGGCCGACCTTCGAGGACGAGGAGATCGACCTCACGCCGCTGCCCTTCATCGTGGTCATCATCGACGAGATGGCCGACCTGATGCTGGTTGCCGGCAAGGAGATCGAGGCGGCCGTCCAGCGCCTGGCGCAGATGGCGCGCGCCGCCGGCATCCACGTCGTCATGGCCACGCAGCGTCCGTCGGTCGACGTCATCACCGGCACCATCAAGGCCAACTTCCCGACCCGCATCTCCTTCCAGGTCACCTCGAAGATCGACAGCCGCACCATCCTGGGCGAGCAGGGCGGCGAGCAGCTCCTGGGCCAAGGCGACATGCTCTACATGGCCGGTGGCGGCAAGATCGCCCGTGTTCACGGCCCGTTCGTGAGCGACGGCGAGGTCGAGGAGGTGGTCCGCCACCTCAGGGCGCAGGGTGCACCGGCCTATATCGACTCCGTCACCGATGACCCCGAAGGCGAGGCCGAAGGGGCCGGTCTGCCGGGCGGCGGCGAGGAGGGCGAGAGCGACCAGCTCTACGACCAGGCGATTGCCCTGGTCGCCCGCGAGCGGAAATGCAGCACAAGCTTTATCCAGCGCTACCTCCAGATCGGCTATAACAGGGCCGCCCGCATTGTCGAACGCATGGAACGCGAGGGCGTCGTCAGCCCGGCCAACCATGTCGGCAAGCGCGAGGTCCTGGCTCGCGACATCGACGATCGCGAGCGCTGAAACGCCCGCAGCGAGCGATTGGGGGCGAACGAGGAGCGATGAGCGAACAAGCCCCGTCTGGATCAACATCGGCCACCCCTGTCGGTGGCCGCGTCGTTCCAACCGCACCGGTCCGCCGCCGCCGCCGCATTCCCCTGATCTGGATCGTGCCGTTCCTGACGGCACTGATCGCGCTCTATCTTGCCTGGGACACTTTTTCCAAGCGCGGTCCCACGATCACTGTCTCGTTCGATACGGCCTCGGGCCTGACGCCGGGCCAGTCGCAGCTCAAGTACCGCAACGTCGTGATGGGGACGGTGAAGAGCATCGCCATATCGCCCGATCTCGACAATGTACTGGTCACCATCGAGACGGTGCGCGAGGCCGAGCCCTTGCTTACCGACAAGACGATCTTCTGGGTCGTGAAGCCTCAGCTCTTTGCCGGCAGCATCTCCGGCCTGGAGACCATCCTGTCCGGCTCCTACATCGGCATGCGGCCCTCCGTGGAGAGCGGCCAGCCGCAGCGCGAGTTCGTCGGCCAACAGGATCCGCCGGTGCTGCAGGCGTCGGCCAAGGGCACGACGTTCCGGCTCGACACCAAGCGGCTCGGGTCGATCGGCCTCGGCGCACCAGTCTTCTTCCGCGATATCGATGTCGGCACGGTGCTGGGTTGGGACCTGCATGACCTCGCCAACAGCGTGACCATCCATGCCTTCGTCCGCGCGCCGTTCGACAAATACGTGCGTAATGATTCGAGCTTCTGGGATGCGTCCGGCATCTCGGTCAAGCTCAACTCCGATGGTCTCGACATACAGCTCGAGTCGCTACGCGCGGTGCTGCTGGGCGGCATCGCCTTCGACACGCCGCAGGGTTCGACGCAGCCGGTCGCCAAGGCCGATCAGGCATTCGAACTCTTCAAGAATCTCGATCAGGCCAAGGCGGCGGGCTTCGGCCAACAGATCAAGCTGGTGTCGTATTTCTCGAGCTCCGTCGCCGGCCTCTCTGTGGGCGCCGATGTTACGTTTCACGGAATCAAGATCGGCGAAGTCACCGATGTCGACCTGGTCTTCGATCAGCAAACCGACCGCGTTCTGGTTCCCGTCCGCTATCGGGTCGAGGCAGGCCGTGTCGCCAATCTTGCCAAGGCGCAGGGGATGGAACCTGAAAAGATCGCCGATGAGATGATCAAGCGCGGCCTGCGCGCCACGCTCGAGGCGCCGAGCCTGCTGACCGGCCAGAAGATCATCGCCTTCCAGGTCCTGCCGGACGCCAAACCCGGGGAGCTGCGCAAGGTCGGCGATCACTATGTGATCCCGAGTGCCGCGACCGGAGGCTTCGACAGCATCACGCGGGCGGCGTCGGAACTTCTCTCCAAGATCAATCGCATCGACTTCGACCGCATCGGCAATAGCCTGGTCAACGCGGCGTCCGGCCTCGACAGCACCGTGAACGGCCCGCAGATCAAGGCGACTCTGGCGGCGCTGGAAAAGGCGATGCTCGACGTGCAGGACATCACCCGCAAGCTCGACAAGGATGCCACGCCTGCTCTGAAGCGTTTGCCCGAGATCGCCCAGCAGCTCCAGGACGCCGTCACCAAGGCCAATCGCCTGATCGGGTCGGTCGACAAGGGTTACGGCGACCAATCGAAGTTCCATCGCGACCTCGACCGGTTGATCCCGCAGCTCACCGATGCCGCCCGCTCGCTCCGGGCCTTGAGCGATCTGCTGACGCGCCACCCAGAAGCCTTGATCAAGGGCCGCACCAACACGGGCAAGGAATGACCATCCACCATCTCGGCCGCCGCCGCCTCGGCGCTTTTGTCGTGCCCGTTCTTGCGGCCCCCGCCCTCGTGGCCTGCGGCGCCTCGCCGGAGCCTGGGCTCTACACGCTCGTGGTGCGGCCAGGTTCGACCCTGCCGCGAGGCCCGGCAATCGTGCAGGTCCGCGATATCGGCCTGCCCGGCTATCTCGACCGCAAGGAAATCGTGCGCTCGACGGAGGATTTCAAACTCGACGTCCGCGCCAATGCTTGGTGGGGCGAGCCGGTCGGCGGGATGCTGGGCCGCATTCTGGTGCTCGATCTCTCGCAGCGTCTGCCCAACAGCAAGGTCTATGGCGAGGCGGGCTCGATCACCCTGGATCCCAACGCCACCGTCGGCGTCGATATCCAGCGCCTCGATGCCGACAAGGCCGGCACCGTGATCCTGGTGGCGCAGGTCGCCGTCCAGTTCAACCGGCCCACCCGTTCGGCCTTGCGCAACTTCTCCATCAGCAAGCCCGTACCGACGCCTGATACCACAGGCCATGTCGCCGCCATGAGCGACGCGGTCGGCGAGCTTGCGGACGGCATCGCGGCGATGCTGCAGTAGATGGCCGTCAGCGGCCCGACAGAGCTGGTCACGGGACCGCAGCTTCGCGAGTGCCATGGCTGCGGGCTCTTCCAGGTCGTGCCGGCGATGGCGGCCAACATGCGCTGCGATTGCGAGCGCTGCGGCACGCCGCTCAGAGCGACACGCGCCGATCCGACCGGCCACTGCCTCGCATTGACTTTCGCCTCGCTGGTCCTGTTCGCGGTGCTCTGGCTCACCATGCTGATGAAGGTCTCGACCGCCGGCATCGTGCACGAGACCGGGCTGCTTTCTGGTCCGGCCGAGCTGGTGCGACACGGGCTGTGGCCGCTCGCCATCGCCGTTGCCTTCACCACGGCGCTGGCGCCGCTAGGCAAGTTTGCCGGTACACTCTACGTGCTGGTCGGACTGCGCATGAGGACGCCGCCCCCCAACCTGCATCGCATCTTCCTGCTTTCGCGCAAGCTCGGCACTTGGTCCATGCTCGAGGTGCTGCTGCTGGGCGTATTCGTGGCCTACACCAAGCTCGGCGACTTGGTGACGATCGAGCTGGGGCCAGCGGTGTATGCGCTCGGCATCCTGACCATCGTCGTCGTCTGGGCCGAGCTGGCGCTTGATCCGCAGGCGGTCTGGGAAGGGATCGAACGGCGTGGCCAAACCCATGCGCCGATGCCGGCCGTGGCGCCGATGGAATATCGCCCCGGCGCCGCGGGTTGTGAGAATTGTGGCTTGGTTTGCATGCCGGCGGAGCATGATGGCAAATGTCCGCGCTGCGGCTCCATAGTGCACGAGCGCAAACCTGATGCCATCGGCCGCACCATTGCCCTCGTGATCGCGGGCGCCGTTCTTTACATCCCGGCCAACGTCTATCCGGTGCTGACTGTGATTCAGCTCGGCTCTGGATCGCCCAGCACCATCATGGGCGGTGTCGAGGAGCTGGTGTCGTCCAAGATGTATCCGCTGGCGCTGCTGGTGTTCTTTGCCAGCGTGCTGGTGCCGCTGTTCAAGCTACTCGGGCTCGCTGCGATGATCTCGGCGACCAAGCTGACGAGCAGCGCCGAGGCGGCCGGCGTTCTGCTGCGCCAGCGCACACGTCTCTATTTCATCGTCGCCTGGATCGGCCGATGGTCGATGGTCGACATTTTCATGGAGTCGCTGCTGGGCGCTCTGGTGCAGTTCGGCAGCGCCGTCACCATCGATCCAGGGGCCGGCGCCATGGCGTTCTGTGCGGTCGTGATCGTCACCATCTTTGCGGCTGAGGCTTTCGACCCACGACTGATGTGGGATGCCGCTGCGCGCAATGCGCATCGTCCGGCGTTGCCCCGGGCTGCCGAGCGGGTTCCTGCACTCGGTCTCAGTTCAGGTCAAAGACCAGGTTCAGCTTGATATTGTGCACGTTGCGGACGTTGCCTGGCGCGTTGAACGTATCGAGCTCGTAGCCGAGCGAGGCCCGGCTCCAACGGGTGAGCTGACGGCCAAAGCCTGCAAAGGCGCGGTTCTGGGCGAAGCCCTGTACCCGGCCAGGCGCATTGTTGCCGACATTGAGGAAGACCTCATTAGAAAACGCCAGCTCCCACGGCGTCTCCCCGAGCGGCACGCGCACGCCGGCCAGCAGGCGGGTGCGGACCAGATAGGTACCATTGTCGAAGAACAGCTCCTCCCAGCGCCATCGGCCGGCGATGGGCAGATTATCCACGCGTGCCCGGTAGAGAATGTCCTGAAAGGCGCCGCGCGAGTTCGTCTGGCCGACGAGATAGCGCTGGAACTGGACATAGCCTGCGGCAACCGCCCAATGCGGTGACAGGATGTATTCGAACCCAGGCCGCACCTGAACGTCGCGCAGCAGGCCATTAGCGCTGTCGAAGCGCAGCTGGGTATCCATCTGAAACAGCCAGCGATCATCGATGCGATATCGCACACCGACCACGGGCGTCAGCCAAACCGCACCGCTTTGGAAGTTCGGTGCCGCGCCTTGCTGTTGGCGGCGCTGCGCTTCAGCCGGTATCGAGAAGAGGCAAAGAACTGCCGACAGGGCGAGGAGAGAGAAAACCGGCTTCGACACACACCGACGATATCGGTGCTGCCAGTGCGGAGCAATCGAGGTCGCTTCTCGAGGTCACGCGCCGGTGGCACCAAGCGATACGGCGGCTGCATCGCAAGCACGCTCGCAGGCGCGGCAGGCCTCGGCGCAGATCCTGCAATGTTCATGTTCCTCGGCGTGCCGCTCGCATTCATCGGCGCAGGCTCGACAGAGCTCCGCGCAGGTTTCGACCATGCGCTGGATCAGGGCTGGGCTCGCATGCGTGCGGCGGGTGAGCATAGGACCGGTGGCTGCGCAGGCGTCGGCGCAGTCGAGATTGAGGCGGATACAGCGGCCGAGCCCCGCCACGCCCTCTTCGCTCAGGCAGGCGTCTGCACAGGAGATGCACGCCTGAGCGCAGTCGAAACAGGCCTCGACGCAGTGCATCAGCGTGTCGTTGACAGCGCCGCTCGCCAGATGTGGATCGCTCAAGAACGTGGCGCGGACATGCATGCCGGCCCTCCCGCTTTTCCGGAACGCAGGAGGTGAACGCCGCAGTGAGCCGATTGGTTACAAGCTCAGGGCTTCCAGCGCAGAAAATTGGCGATCAGGCGCAAACCGGTCGCCTGGCTCTTTTCCGGATGGAACTGCGTGCCGGCGAGATTGTCGCGGCCGACAATGGCTGTGACCGATCCGCCATAGTCGGTCAGGCCGAGCACGGTCTCAGGCTTGCTGGCTGCGAGCTGGAAGGAGTGCACGAAGTAGGCATGGTCGCGCGGAGCAATGCCCTCCAGCAGGGCGTGCGGCTTGAGCGCACTCAGCTCATTCCAGCCCATATGCGGGATCTTGAGGTGATCCTTACCGGATTCGATGCGCACCACATCGCCTGCAATCCAGTCCAGGCCGGCATGGATGCCGTATTCGACGCCGCGCGTGGCCATGAGCTGCATGCCGACGCAGATGCCAAGGAAGGGCTTGCCGCGTTCAATGACCTCGCGCTGAAGGGTCTCGACCATGCCCGGCACGCCATACAGGCCGGCGCGGCAGTCGGCGAAGGCGCCGACGCCGGGCAGCACGATGCGATCGGCCTCGGCCACGTCGCGTGTCGAGGCCGTCACCAGCACGCGCTCGTGCGTGCCGGCTTCGCGCGCCGCGCGTTCGAAGGCCTTGGCGGCAGACCGCAGGTTGCCGGAGCCGTAATCGACGATAGCGACAGTCATGGACCTTAGAGCACGCCCTTGGTGCTGGGCACGCTGGTGAGCTGGCGCGGATCGAGCTCGATGGCGACCCGCAGCGCCCGGGCGATGCCCTTGAAGCAGCTTTCGACGATATGGTGGTTGTTGTCGCCGTAGTGGTTCCACACGTGCAAGGTCAGCCCGCCGAGCTGGGCGAAGGCCTGGAACCACTCCTTGAACAGTTCGGTGTCCATGGTGCCGAGCTTGGGCTTGGAGAAGTTCACCTTCCAGATCAGGTATGGCCGGTTCGAGGCGTCGAGCGCCACCTCGGTCAGGGTCTCGTCCATCGGGATATGCGCCGCGCCGTAGCGGCGGATGCCGGCGCGGTCGCCCAGCGCCTTGGTCAGGCACTCGCCCAGCACGATGCCCGCATCCTCGGTGGTGTGGTGGTAGTCGATGTGCAGGTCGCCCTCGGCGCGCAGCGTGATGTCGATCAGGCTGTGGCGCGAGAGCTGTTCCAGCATATGGTCGAGGAAGCCGATGCCCGTCTTGATGTCGTACTTGCCGGTGCCATCCAGATTGATGGCGGCGGCAATGCTCGTCTCCTTCGTGGCACGCGCGACATAGGCCCGACGCCCGCCGGTGCCCGGCGTCGTGAGGGTCTGGGACGGCGGCGCGGCCTTGGCTGGAGCTTTGGCAGGCGCTTTCTTTGCGGCCTGTTGGGCCATCGGAAGTCCTCTCGGTTGCGTCCCGTTCATACAGGAACGCGAGCGGCGCGGTCGAGCGCAACGCGCGTCAGAATGACGCCCAGCAGCACGATCAGGCCGCCGATCACACGGGCTGCCGTGAGCGGGTCGCTGAAGAAAGCAGCCGACAGGCCCACGCCTGCTACCGGGATCAGATACATGTAGACCATGACCCGACTGACCCCGAGCCGCTCCAGTCCGGCGGTGAGGCCGAGGAAGGCCACGCCCACGGGAAAGATCGCCGTATAGAGCCAGAACCCCAGGAGCCGGTCGTCGAGCCGTGCGAATTCACCGAGGGAATCGAAGAAAAGGGCGAAGGGCAGCAGGATCAGGGAGCCGAGCAGGGTCGTCCAGGCCATGACCTGAAGGGCTCCCAGCCGCTGGCTGTAGGGCGCCCCGCGCTCGACATAGAGCGCCCAGGCAAAGGCCGAGACCATCCAGAGCAGCGTGCCGTCGAGGCTGCCAAAGGAGAGGGTGAAGCTGGACAGGCTGTTGTTCACCACCAGGACGACGCCGGCGAAGGCCACGACGATACCGGCCCAGCCGAGTACGGAAAGCCGCCGGCCGGCGAACCAGGCGAGGATGGCGGAGAAGGCCGTGGTCGTGGTCATCACGATCGAGCCCACCGACGGCGCGCTACGCGCCATGGCGAGGCCCCAGCAGGCCTGGAATATCGTGACGCCGATGATCGACAGCAGGATCATCGGTACCCAGTCGCGCCGGGACAGGGCCATGGGCCGGCGCCGCAGCGCCAGTACGGCGAACAGGAAGAGGGCCGCGATCAGGTAGCGCGAGGCGCTGTACATCAGCGGACTCATGACCGTGAGCACATCCTTGGCGAAAGGATAGCTCGAGCCCATGAGCAGCGCCGTGCCAAGCATCAGGGCATCGCCGGCGTAGCGATGCCCCTTCATTCAACGCCTCTTGTGATGGGCGTCACTTACGTACGCGGTGCGGTCGAAGCCTTCTGTGCGCCCCAGAAGCCGAACAGCGTGCCGGCGACGCGGCGGATCTGGATTTCCTCCGAGCCTTCGGTGATGCGGTAGCGGCGGTGATGACGATAGATGTGCTCGAACGGCGTGTGGCGCGAATAGCCGATGCCGCCATGGACCTGGATGGCACGGTCGGCGGCGTCGCACACCAGTCGATTGGCGCGGTAGTTCGACATCGCCACCCATTCGCTCACGTTCATGTGGTGCTCGCGGTCGAGATGCCAGGCGGTCTTGCGTACGAGCCCGCGCGTCATCTCGGCCTCGGTGTGCAGCTCGGCCAGCGGGAACTGGATCGCCTGGTTGGTCGCCAGAGCCTTGCCGAACACCTTGCGGTTCTTGGCGTAGGCCACCGACATGTCGATGCAGTATTGCGCTGCGCCGAGGCTCGAAGCGGCCTGGCGGATGCGGTTCTCGTGCACGAAGGTCTGCGCCACGTCGAGGCCGCGGCCTTCCTCGCCCAGCATGGTCGAGTTCGGCACTGTCACGTTGGTCAGCGACACCTCGGCATGGTCGCTCGGCATGTTGAAAGTCCACCACATGTGCTCGATCTTGAAGCCGGGTGACTTCACGGGCACGAGGAACGCCGAGATCCCGCGCGCATCGCCTGCCTTGCCCGAGGTCCGGGCGAAGACGAGATCGACAGTGGCGGTGTGCATGCCGGTGTTGAACCGCTTCATGCCGTTGATCACCCAGTCGTCGCCCTGCTTGACGGCGGTGGTCTCCATGAACGTGGCATCGGAGCCGTGCAGGGGCTCGGTGAGGCCGAAGCCGATCCGCTCCGTTCCCCTGAACATGCCTTCGATGTAGCGGTCCTTCTGCTCCTGCGTGCCGAAGCGATGCAGCAGCAGGGCAACCGGGAAGTTGCCGACGATCGAGCTCTCGTTCTGCAGGTCGTTGTGCAGGCCGAGCCCCTTGTGCGCGAGATGCTCGCGGATGATCGCCATGGCGAGGTTGGAGCCGTCCTTGCCGCCCAGCGCCTTGGGCAGCCCGAAGCGCAGGTGGCCCGCCTTGTCGGCGCGGCGCTTCATCTCGGCCAGAAGCTCTTCCCATTCGTGGCGCGGCTGGCCGTCATTGTCCCAGTCGGTGCGCGCATGCTCGCGGCGATGGTCGAAGAAGCGGATATTGTCGTTCTCGCGCTCCAGCGGCCGGATCTCGCGCTCGATGAATTCGTCGAGC
>NZ_SCVC01000036.1 GCF_004297405.1 Reyranella sp. | reverse complement strand
GCCTATGCCGACCTGGGCCAGGGCAAGGGCAGCTATCCGCTGGCCGAGGAACTGGCCGAAACCGTGCTCAGCCTCCCCATCGGCCCCCACATGCCGACCGACGCCGTCGACCACGTCGCAAACGTCGTCCGGCAAACACTCAGCAGCTGACCGCTACAACTCCGGCGCAGAGTGAATGCCTCGGTAGTTGCGCTGATAGTCCCAGTAGGAGCTGTAGCCCCTCTGCGGAGAGGAATAAGAGTAGGTCGTCGTCTGGTAGTAGGCAGGCGAACGATAATATGCCGGCGCCGAATAAGTGTAGCCCGGCGCAGTGTAGCCGTAGTTGTAGTTGCTGCGCGCGTAGGGATCGGACGCGCAGGCTGCAACGGAAGCGGTGAGCGCCACCGCCGCGACGATACCAATCACAGGTCTCATGGCGGTCTCCTTCACTGTCAGGAGATCAACACGAGTGTCCCTGGCCGGTTGCTGCCGAAACGCAGGCTTCTCTATTTGGCCACATTGCTGGGTGAGCGTTTAGCCCGCCAGTCCGAGCCTCTCGCCGCGATAGGCGCCGCTCATGACCCGTTCCCACCAGCCGCGGTTCTCGAGGAACCAGCGCACCGTGTCGCGCAGGCCGGTGTCGAAATCGTGCCGCGGCCGCCAGCCCAGCTCGGTCTTGATCTTGCTGGCATCGATGGCATAGCGCGCATCGTGGCCGGGCCGATCCGTCACGAACTGGATCAGCTTTTCATGCGGGCGGGTGGTGCTGTTGGGCAGCATCTCGTCGAGCAGCCTGCAGATGCCGCGCACCACGTCGATATTCTGCCGCTCGCTGTCGCCGCCGACATTGTAGGTTTCGCCCGGCCGGCCCTTGCGCAGCACCAGGGTCAGCGCCTCGGCATGATCCTCGACATGCAGCCAGTCGCGCACGTTCTCGCCCTTGCCGTAGACCGGCAGGCTCTCGCCGCGCAGCGCGCGGATGATCACCAACGGAATCAGTTTTTCGGGAAAGTGGTAGGGGCCGTAATTGTTCGAGCAATTGGTGGCAAGCGTCGGCAGTCCGTAGGTGTGGTGCCAGGCGCGCACCAGGTGGTCGGACGCTGCCTTGCTGGCCGAGTAGGGTGAGTTGGGGGCGTAGGGCGTGGTCTCGGTGAATTTGCCCGTCGGCCCCAGCGATCCGAACACTTCGTCGGTCGAGATGTGCTGAAAGCGAAAGCGCGCGCGGGCCGCCTCGTCGAGCGTGCGCCAGTAGGCGAGGGTAACGTCCAACAGCACGTAAGTGCCGCCGACATTGGTCTCGATGAAAGGCGCGGCGCCGTCGATCGAGCGGTCGACATGACTCTCGGCAGCGAGGTGCAGCACCGCTTCCGGCTGAAACTCGGCGAAGATACCGGTGAGCGCCTGGCGATCACGGATGTCGGCCTTGTAGTGACGGTGGCGGTTGCTCACCCCGGCTTCGGCCAGAGATTCGAGGTTGCCGGCATAGGTCAGTGCGTCGACGTTGGCGACCGACCAGTCGGTGTCGCGGATAATGTGGCGGACAACTGCCGAGCCGATGAAGCCGGCGCCACCAGTGACGAGAATCCTCATGGGGCGGTCTTCCTAGCGGCCGATCTGGGCGGCGCCAAGGCGCGACACCCCGGTATCAGCGGTGGAGGATCTGGCCGAGGAAGAGCTTGGTGCGCTCGTTCCTGGGATTGGCGAAGAATTCCTCCGGCTCGTTTTGCTCCACGATCTCACCGCGATCCATGAAGATCACGCGATCGGCGACGGCGCGGGCGAAGCCCATCTCGTGAGTGACGCAGAGCATGGTCATGCCTTCGCGTGCCAGCTCGATCATGACGTCGAGCACTTCCTTCACCATCTCGGGGTCGAGCGCCGAGGTCGGCTCGTCGAACAGCATAATTTTGGGCCGCATGCAGAGCGCCCTGGCGATCGCCACGCGCTGCTGCTGTCCGCCCGAAAGCTGGCCGGGATACTTCAGCGCCTGCTCGGGGATGCGCACGCGCTTCAGCAGCCCCATGGCGATTTCCTCGGCATCCTTCTTGGGCATCTTCTTCACCCAGATCGGCGCCAGGGTGAGATTGTCGAGGATCGTGAGATGCGGGAAGAGATTGAACGACTGGAACACCATGCCGACTTCGCGGCGGATCGCTTCGATGTTCTTCACGTCGTTGGAGAGCGTCACGCCGTGCACGACGATGTCGCCCTGCTGATGCTCCTCGAGGCGATTGATGCAGCGAATCAGGGTCGACTTGCCGGAGCCGGACGGCCCGCAGATGACGATCTTCTCGCCTTCCTTCACGTCGAGATTGATGTCGGTCAGGACGTGGAACTGCCCGAACCACTTGTTCACGCTCTTGAGCTGGATCACCGAGGACCCAGTCGACAGATCGCGCGCGGCTGTTGCGGCCATGAAGTGCTCCCTGACAGCGCCTAGCGGCGCGTACCCTTGTTGAGTTCGACTTCGAGATACTTGCTGTATCGCGACATCGAGTAACAGAAGATGAAATAGACGAAGGCCGCGAAGAGATAGACCTCACCGGGGAAGCCTGCCCAGTTGGGATCGACCAGTGCCTGGTTTGCCGTGTTGAGGAAGTCGAAGATGCCGATGATCAGCACTAGCGACGTGTCCTTGAAGAAGCCGATGAAGGTGTTGATCAGCGGCGGAATCACCACGCGCAGCGCCTGCGGCAGGATGATCAGCAACGTCTTCTGCGGGTAGTTGAGGCCCATCGCATCAGCGGCCTCGAACTGACCCTTGGGCAGCGATTGCAGGCCGCCGCGGATGACTTCGGCGATGTAGGCTCCGGCGAACAGGATGACGGCGACCTGGGCGCGCAGGAACTTGTCGATAGTCGTGCCCGAAGGCAGGAACAGCGGCAGCATCACCGAGGCCATGATCAGGAGGCTGATCAGAGGCACGCCGCGGATCAGTTCGATGAAGCCCACGCACAGGCCCTTGACCAGCGGCAGGTTGGACCGCCGGCCCAGTGCCAGCAGGATGCCGTAGGGGAAGGCGAACAGCAGGCCGTAGGTCGCCAAGATCAAGGTGACGGGCAGGCCGCCCCACAGGCTGGTCTCGACATAGCTCAGCGGCGCGATGGCGAGGCTCCACGACGGCAGCACGCCGAAGATGCGCAACACCAGACCGACCAGGCCGATCACGATCAGAGCGTAGTAGGCGCTCCGCTCAGTCGGGTCGGCGACGGCGCTGCGCATCATCAGACCGATCGTGCCGCCGGCCAGAGCCACGAAGAGCATGAGGCTCAGCGGAATGTGGAGCTGGCCGAACATCAGCAGGAAGGTGATGAAGGAGCCGACGCCCCAGATCACCAGCAGGCGCCAGTTCCACATGCGGCGGTCGGCGCTCAGCACCAGCATCGCCAGCATGGCGATGACGGCGAACAGCGGCCGCCAGTGCTGTTCGTAGGGGAAGGAGCCGAAGAAGATGTAGCGGAACTTCTCGCGGATCAGGGCCCAGCAGGCACCCCCGCCACGGCATTCACTGCCGGTCGAGGCCGTGAAGTTGGCCGTGAAGAGCGCCCACTCCAGGAACCCGGAGAGGATCCAGACCATGGCAACGATCAGGACGATCGTTGTGAGGCCGTTGCCCCAGCTCGAAAACAGGTTCTTGCGCGCCCAGCCCAGAATGCCGGTATCGTCCGAGGGAGGCGCGATTGGTTGGCGTTCGCCAACTGGCATGTCGGTCATGCTCAGCGCTCCCTCAGGGCAATACGTTTATTGTACCAGTTCATGAACGCCGAGATCGACAGGCTGACCGAGAGATAGGCGGCCATGATGATCAGGACGTTCTCGATCGCCTGGCCCGTCTGGTTGATCGTGACGTTCACGGAGGCGACGAGGTCGGGATAGCCGATGGCAATGGCCAGCGAGCTGTTCTTGGTGATGTTGAGATACTGGCTGGTCATCGGCGGCACGATCACGCGCAGCGCCTGTGGCAGCAGCACCAGACGCATGGCTTGGCCGCGTGACAGGCCGAGCGCCCCGGCGGCCTCGCTCTGGCCCTTGTGCAGGGCGAGGATACCCGAGCGCACGATCTCGGCGACGAAGGCTGAGGTGTAGAGCACGAGGCCAACCAGCAGAGCGGTGAACTCCGGCTGAATGACGGTGCCACCGACGAAGTTGAAGCCCTTGAGCTCAGGCCAGCTCATCTGACTCGGCGCGCCGCCGGCCAGCCAAACCACGAGCGGCAGGCCAATGATGATGCCCAGGCTGGACGACAGGATCGGGAAGGGCTGTCCCGTCCTGGCCTGGCGTTGTTTGGCCCAGCGATTGATGAAGAAGGCGCCGGCGATACCGATCAGGAAGGCTATGCCCATCCACGCATGGATCGGATCGGCCGTCGGCACCGGGAAGTAGACGCCACGATTGCTGAGGAACACCGAGTTCCAAAACATAGAGATCGCCTGGCGTGGTCCGGGGAAAGCCTCGCTGATCAGCTTGTAGAAGAGGAACAGCCAAAGCAGCAGCGGCACATTGCGGAAGGCCTCGACGTACCATTCGCAGATGCGGCTCAGCAGCCAGTTGGGCGAAAGTCGGCCGATGCCGATCAAGGTCCCCAGGATGGTGGCAAGGATGATGCCGAGGACGGCGACGCGCAGTGTGTTGAGAATACCGACCCAGATCGCACGGGCGTAGGTGCTGGCCGGCGAATACTCGATCATCGTATCGCCGATCTCGAAGCCCGCCTCGCGCTCGAGATAGTGGAAGCCGCTCGCGATCTTCTGGCGAGCGAGGTTCTCCATGGTGTTGCTGACGAGGTACCAGGCCAGAAGCCCGACGAGACCGACAACGACGATCTGGAAAACCCAGCCTCGGATGACCGGGTCGTTCCAAGGCGCTACTCTGGTTTTTCGCGGCGCAGAGCCGAGTGTCTCGACTGCCATACGCTATTCCCCCTGACTACCGCGGTTGGCCCGCGTCGTTCGGCATGCTCGCCTCGATTTGACCCCAGTGTAGGTAGGAATTACCCACTTGCAACGGGACAAATCGAGGCCGTTCGGTCTGATATCCAGGCCTTTTAGCGGATCGGCGGGGCGTACTGCAGGCCGCCCTGTGTCCACAGCGCATTCTGGCCGCGGGCGATCTTGAGCGGTGAGCCCATACCCACGTTGCGGTCGAAGCTTTCGCCGTAGTTCCCGACCTGCTTGACGATGTTGTAGACCCACTTCTCGTCGACGCCGAGCGCCTTGCCCATGCCAGGCGTGACGCCGAGGATGCGCTTGATGCTAGGATTCTCGGACTTCAGCATCTCGTCGACGTTCTTGGATGTGATGCCATACTCCTCGGCCTCGATCATGGCGTAGAGGGCCCAGCGCACGATGTCGGCAAATTGATTGTCGCCATGGCGCACGACGGGCCCCAGCGGCTCCTTGGAGATGATCTCCGGCAGGATCATGTAGTCGTCGATCGTCTGTGGCGGCGGCACGTTAGCCGCGCGAGTGGCGGCGAGGCTCGATGCATCGGTCGTGTAGACATCGCAGCGGCCTGAGAAGAAGGCGGCCCGGATTTCGTCGACCTTCTCGATGACGACCGGCTTGAAGGTCATCTTGTTGGTACGGAAGTAGTCGGCAAGGTTGAGCTCGGTCGTGGTGCCGGGCGCGACGCAGATCGTGGCGCCATTCAGCTCCTTGGCGCTCTTTACGCCGAGCTTCTTCGGCACGAGGAAGCCTTGACCGTCATAGTAATAGACGCCGGTGAAGTCGAAGCCGAGCGCGGTATCGCGGGTCAGCGTGTAGGTCGCGTTACCCATGGTCATGTCGACTTCGCCCGACTGCAGGGCCGTGAAGCGCTGCTGCGAGGTGAGGGGGATGTACCTGACCTTCTCGGAGTCGCCGAAGATAGCCGCCGCAACGGCGCGGCAGACATCCACCGACAGGCCACGCCATTTGCCCTGGCTGTCGGCGATCATATAGCCGGCTGTGCCGGTGCCGACGCCACAGTTCACCATGCCGCGCGCCTTCACGGCATCGAGATCCTTACCGGCCTGTGCGGGTCCTGAAGCTCCCAGAACGAAAGCCGCCAATCCAGCGGCGGCTACAATGAGTCTAGCCTGCATTGAACGAAGCCCCCTTTATTTTTCCCCTTGGTGCCAGTCTCCGCCCCGGCACGCTTGCAAGCAATAGGCCAAATGAAAACCGCCGCCCTTTCAGGCGGCGGTTTGTTGTTGACCTGTGACGGTTCCGTCAGCGGATGGGTGGGGCGTACTGCAGGCCGCCCTGGGTCCACAGCGCGTTCTGGCCGCGGGCCAGCTTGAGCGGCGAGCCCGAACCGAGATTGCGTTCAAATATCTCGCCGTAGTTCCCGACCTGCTTGACGATGTTGTAGGCCCACCTCTCGTCGAGGCCGAGCGCCTTGCCCATGCCCGGCGTGACGCCGAGGATGCGCTTGATCGCGGGATTGTCGGACTTCAGCATCTCGTCGACGTTCTTGGATGTGATGCCGTATTCCTCGGCTTCGATCATGGCGTAGAGCGACCAGCGGACAATATCGGCAAATTGATTGTCGCCGTGGCGCACCATCGCGCCAGCGGGGTCCTTGGAAATGATCTCCGGCAGGATGACGTAGTCGTCGGGATTGGGGGCGGTCGTCGCGCGGGTCGCCGCCAGGCTCGCGACATCGGCAGTATAGACGTCGCACCGGCCAGCGAAGAAAGCGGCGCGCACTTCTTCGACCTTCTCGAGGATGACTGGCTTGAAGATCATCTTGTTGGTGCGGAAGTAGTCGGCGAGGTTGAGCTCGGTCGTGGTGCCCGCGGTAACGCAGATCGATGCCCCGTTGAGGTCCTTGGCACTCTTCACGCCGAGCTTCTTCGGCACCATGAAACCCTGGCCGCCGTAATAATAGATGCCGGTAAAGTCCAGGCCGAGCGCCGTATCGCGGGTGAGGGTCTGGGTGGCGTTGCCCAGAAGCATGTCGACCTCGCCCGCCTGCAGCACCGTGAATCGGTGCTGCGCGTTGGTCGGTACATATTTCACTTTCCCGATATCGCCGAACAGGGCGACGGCAGCGGCGCGGCAGACATCAACGGCAAGGCCGCGCCAGTTGCCCTGGCTGTCGAGGAATTCGAAGCCTGGAAGGCCGGTTCCCAGGCCGCAGGCCAAAGTGCCCCGCACCCTGACGTTATCCAGATCCTTGCCCGCTTGTGCCGGACCTGCAACGCCGCACACCGCGGCAACCAGCCCGACGGCTGCCGCCCACGCAAATCTACGCATACCCATCCCTAAGAGACGCTCGCCACCCCTCCGGATTTTGCGCTTTGCGACGGCAATAGGCCAAAGAAAAACCGCCGCCCTTGCGGGCGGCGGTTCGTCGTGAAGGTTTAGCTAACGTTAGCGGATGGGCGGGGCGTACTGCAGGCCGCCCTGGGTCCACAGCGCGTTCTGGCCACGGGCGATCTTGAGCGGCGAGCCGGCGCCCACGTTGCGGTCGAAGCTTTCGCCGTAGTTCCCGACCTGCTTGACGATGTTGTAGACCCACTTCTCGTCGACGCCGAGCGCCTTGCCCATGCCTGGCGTGACGCCGAGGATGCGCTTGATGCTGGGATTCTCGCTCTTAAGCATCTCGTCGACGTTCTTGGACGTGATGCCGTATTCCTCGGCCTCGATCATGGCGTAGAGGGCCCAGCGCACGATATCAGCAAATTGATTGTCACCGTGACGCACGACGGGACCCAGCGGCTCCTTCGAGATGATCTCCGGCAGGATGATGTAGTCATCCGGCGTGGGGGCGTTGGCGGCGCGGGTCGCATAGAGGCCCGAAGCGTCCGTGGTAAACACGTCGCAGCGGCCGGCGAAGAAGGCGGCGCGCACTTCCTCGATCTTCTCGATGACGACCGGCTTGAAGGTCATCTTGTTGGTGCGGAAGTAGTCGGCGAGGTTGAGCTCGGTCGTGGTGCCGGGCTGCACGCAGACGGTGGCGCCGTTCAGTTCCTTGGCGCTCTTCACACCGAGCTTCTTGTTCACCATGAAGCCCTGGCCGTCGTAGTAGTTGACGCCAGTGAAGTCGAAGCCGAGCGCGGTATCGCGGGTCAGCGTGTAGGTCGTGGTGCGGGCGAGCAGGTCGACCTCGCCCGACTGCAGGGCCGTGAAGCGCTGCTGGGCGGTGGTCGGCACGTACTTCACTTTCTCCGAATCGCCGAAGATCGCGGCCGAGACGGCGCGGCAGACATCGACGTCGATGCCGGTCCACTTGCCCTGGCTGTCGGCCGATGCGAAGCCCGCGACACCGGTGCTGACGCCGCAGATGAGTTGGCCGCGCGCTTTGACCGCATCGAGATCCTTGCCGGCATGCGCCGTCCCGGCGACGCCGACCAGCCCGGCGGCGATCGCGCCGGCGGCCATATACTTCTTCAACATTTTTATCGTTCCCTCGTGGTTGCCTCTGACGCCCTGTCGGCCACCTTGCGTGGCCGTTCAGGGGCGATGCGCAATTCCTAGGCGAACCGCCTGACGCGCGCAACGGCGGCGCGCGTCCGACTGTGGCGGATTAGAGGCGATCCGCCCCGCTCGAAGAGAAGGGGTTGGTCGACCAGGCACCGCCGTCGCCCCGGCCGAAGAAGCCGCCCTTGCGACCACGGTCGGCAGCGCGCTTCACTTCACCCTGCCACTGCCGGTAGGCGACGAGCGCCTCGCCGGCCAGGGCGCCATGGCCTCCATTCTCGGAGATGTAGGGCTGGGGATTGACGAACTGGCCATTCACGATGACCGAGAAGTGCAGGTGGGGGCCGGTCGACCGTCCGGTCGAGCCGACATAGCCGATCAGGTCGCCCTTGCGGACCCGCGTGCCGGGCCCCATGCCATCGGCAAAACGCGACATGTGGGCGTAGAGCGATTCGAAGCTGTCGGCATGGCTGATCTTCACCGTGCGGCCGTAGTTGAAGTACCAGCCCTGATGATTGATCACGCCATCGGCCGCGGCATAGATCGGCTCGCCGACCTTGCCTTCGAAATCGATACCGTTGTGGAAGCCACTGCCGCTCTTGCGGCCGTAGTAATAGCGGGTGCCGAACGGCGAGGACATGCGGGCGCCCGGCCGCGGGTCGGCGAGCGCCGTGCCACCCAGGCGCTTGCCATGATCGTCGAACCAGCCTTCGGGCTGGTTGGGGGGCGCAAACCACCAGAAGGACTGGCGGACCTTGCCGTCGCCCAGGCTCGCCACGAGCACGCGCGGCGTGCCGTCGACCGTACGGCCCTGCACGACATCGATCTTGGCCGATGCAGACGTGAAGCCGGCCAGGGCCTGGGTGAGTTCCTTGAGGGACGCCGGATTGGCGCCGGAGGGGGCGAGCACGCCAGCGAGGGTCGTTGGGCTGGCCTTCACCACTTTGACCGAGTCGGCAACCAGCCCGCGCGAGCCGGGGCCGGGAGGGACGGCTGCTGCTGCTGCTGTGCTGGGAACGCTCGAAACGCGCTCGTCGTCTTCCGTGGTGGCGTTCGGGGCGAGCTTGTAGCCGAAGGTCCCGTCGGTGCCGCGCGCCAGCTCGACGGCCAGCGAGGTGTTGGAATAGAGCTGCAGCGAGACCAGCCGCTTGGGCTGGCCGGAACCCTGAGGCTCGAGTACGGCGCGGCCGGACGAGGCGGCCTTCACTTCGGGCTTGCTCAGCGCCTTGTTGACCGCCGCCGCGGCCGCATCGGCGTCGGCAGGATCGACCTGGAGAGTGAGGAGCTGCTGGGCGACCGAACCATCGGCCGCAACCGAGAAGGACTGGACGTCTTCGCTGGGGGCGGTGGCGGCGGACCGGGAGGTCGCCGGCTTGAGCTGTTTCTTCTGGGGCGCTTTCACCTGGGCCATCGCCCCGGCGGCGCAGACTGCATTAGCGGTCGAAAATGCGAGGGTTGCTACTAGAAGGGTGCGGACGGTTCGCCAGCGGTGGGCGCGTTTGTGACGCGTCATCGTGAACGCCATTGGCCTCTCCCGTTCTCCATTGGAACGCTTACTCAAATTGACATCTGAGGCTGATAGCGACCCACCAGCTTCCCCCGAAGCCGGTGCCCCCGCGTGCCCCGCTTAAGGCAATACTGGCCACGGAGTTCTCACAAGTCCAACAAAAAGTTGCAAAAATGCAACACCCGTGAAATACGGGTTAAAGGATTGTTAATGAAGGGTTTTTGGCGCTAGAGCGATTTTCTATCCCTAAAGGTCACAGGGGGTAATTCGTTCATGGTCGCTGCGTTGCGAAGAGACGGATAACGCGCCAGCAACCCGGCGGCCTCGGCCATCTCCTCGACATCGTTGAACATCGGCACCCCGGCACGCTCCATGGTGGCGAACCAGTCGGCCTTGCCGGGTAGGGTTCCCATCATGCTGTGCATTAGGGGCAGGCGAGCGCCGGCCGCCAGCTCCGCCAGCCGCTCGATGACCGGCTGGGCGTCCACCATGAAGGGCACGACATGGATCATCAGGACCATGTCGTAGGCATGGGCCGCATGGGTCATCGCCGCTTCGAAGGCGAGGCCGAACCGGTCCTCGCGGGCATCGGCCAGCAGGTCGATGGGATTGGCGACCGAGGCTTCGGCCGGAAGCCGCTGACGGAGTACGTCGGCCATTGCTGCCG
The DNA here is from genome assembly GCF_004297405.1 of Reyranella sp. Taxonomy (GTDB): domain Bacteria; phylum Pseudomonadota; class Alphaproteobacteria; order Reyranellales; family Reyranellaceae; genus Reyranella. The sequence goes on along the minus strand of NZ_SCVC01000036.1, from coordinate 293,595 downwards.
GCAAGGCGGCCAGGTCGAGCCCCTCCAGGGTGGCGCGGTCGGCGCAGAGCACGCCCGGCCCGCCGGAATTGGAGAGAACAAGGGCGCGACGGCCGAGGCCCTGCGGAAAGCGCCCGAACGCCTTTGCCGCAAGCAGGAGCCGGCGCAGGCTCGTGACGCGGACGATGCCGCAGGAGGCGCAGAAGGCTTCGATGGCGGCGTCATCATTGGCGACGGCGCCGGTATGGGCGGCAGCGGCCTGGCCGCCAATCTTGGTACGACCGCCGAACAGCGCTACGACCGGCTTTTTGGCCGCCACTTGTCGGGCGATGGCGCGGAAACGTTCGTGATCGTCGATCGACTCGATATAGAGCAGCGCCGTACCGATCTCCGGCCGCTCTCCCAGCCAGGCGAGGTAATCCTCGACACCCAGGTGCACTGCGTTGCCCACCGAGACGATCGAGACCAACGGCAGGCCGCGGGCGTTGGCCTTGTCGATGAACTCTTCGGCCAGCGCACCGGACTGCGAGATGAAGGCAAGCCCGTTGCCGGCGCCCGCGACGTTCCCTGGCGGCAAGTCGCGCAGGAAGGTGGCGGCGAAGCGTCGGGCGGGATCGAGATGCACGATGCCGGCGCAGTTCGGCCCGGCTACCGTGAGACCGCGCTGGGCGGCAAGCTTCAGCAGCGCCTCGTTGCGCGCCACGCCGGCAGGACCTGCTTCGGCAAAGCCGCCCGGCAGGATCAGGAGATTGCGAATGCCGCGGTCAGCCGCTTCGCCGACGGCGTCGAGGATGGCGTCGGGCCGGATGACGATCACGGCGAGGTCGACGGGCTGGTCGATGGCCGCGATCGAGGTCACCGATTCGTAACCGAAGATCGTGCCGCCCTTGGGATTGACCGGCACGACTCTTCCGCCATAACCGGCTTGGCGAAGCATCTGCATGACGGCGCCGCCGGACGAGGTGGGGCGCTCGCCTGCACCGACGATGGCGATGCTGTCGGGTGCGAAGAACGGCGAGAGGTCACGGACGGAATCGGTCATGGCCGATTGTTGCAGCACAGGCGTAGAGGGAGAACAAGATGTCCGATCCGATCGAACTGCTGGTCCAGGGCCGGGCGCACGATCTCGGCGGCGGCTTTGCCGTGCGGCGCGTGCTGCCCAGCGTGAAGCGCCGGATGGTCGGACCGTTCATCTTCCTCGATCATTTCGGGCCGATGGATGTGCCCATCGGCGGCGGCATGGAGGTGCGGCCGCATCCCCATATCGGCCTGGCAACCGTCACGTATCTGTTCGACGGCGGCATCTTCCATCGCGACAGCCTGGGCTATGCGCAGGCGATCCGGCCGGGCGACGTCAACTGGATGACGGCGGGCAGCGGCATCGTCCACAGCGAGCGGACCGAACCCGAGATGCGCGCGACGGGCTTTCGCATGCACGGCGTCCAGACCTGGGTGGCGCTGCCCAAGACGCACGAGGAAACCGCACCCGCCTTCGAGCATGTCGAGGCGGCGCGGCTGCCGGCCTGGCAGGACGGTGGAACGGCGCAGCGCCTGATCGTCGGCACCTATGCCGGACGCACGGCGCCCACGACGCACTTCTCGCCGATTTTCTATGTCGGCGTCGAAGCAGTGGCGAGCGCCAAGCTTACGGTCTCACCAGACCATCAGGAGCGGGCGATCTACATCGCCGACGGTGCGCTGACGATCGGCGATCGCCAGCTTCTCGTCGGCGATCTGGCCGTGTTGGCGCCGGGGCAGGCGGTCGAGGCGATTGCCGGACCGCAGGGTGCAAAGGCCATGCTGCTGGGCGGTGCCACCATGGATGGCCCGCGTCACATCTGGTGGAACTTCGTCTCCTCGGACAAGGAGCGGATCGAGAAGGCCAAGGCGGATTGGCGCGAGCAGCGTATGGGCAAGGTTCCGGGCGACGACGAGTTCATCCCGCTGCCCGACAGATAGGGCTCGCTCTCCGTCAGCCGGTCGCGGGCGGGCTCCAGGTCGTTTCCTCGTCGAGCGGGTAGACCGGCCGCGGCAGCTTTGTCCAAGTGAAGTTCGCGAGCACCGGGGACGTCAAGCCCGGACAGTCGACTTCGTAGATCTGTTCGGGCTTGAAGAACTCGTCGAATCCGCCGCGGAAATGGCCCCGGCTCTTCACCACGACGACCCTTGCCTGGGCAATATCGAGATCGAAAATCTCGAACTGGCGCGGATCCATGCACTGGCAGCGGATGGTGATGACGACCGCCTGGATGCCGCCGAGGTCGAGCAAGGCCGATGGTCCCATGTCGGCGGAAACGTTCTTCAGCACGCCGCGGCGGCCAAGGAACTTGCCGTCCGAGAGCTTGATCACCTTCGCTTCGCAATCGAAGGGCAGGGAGAACTCTTGGTGCTCTTGCGTGTTGAACGAAGCGGTGAAGATCGCGCCTTCGCCCAGCTCATGCGCCTTGGCGGCCAGGGCGGCATCGTTGAAGACGCCGAGAATGACGCCCTGTGCCTTGGCGCCTCTCAAGGCGCGCAGCAGATAAGTGGTGTTGCCGCGGCCACCGCCGCCGGGATTGTCAGCCACGTCGGCTAAGACGATCGGCTTGCGCCGCTTGTCGCGGCCGACGGAGGTTGCGAGCTGCGTGGCGTCGGCGAGCGACATCATGGCCCGCTTGAAGCGCTCCTTCATGTCCCAGGCGCGCTTGGCAATATCGAGCGACAGCTCGGCGGCGGCCTGGCGGTTGCCGTTGCGCGCCGTCACTACGGCGGTGAGGCCATTCTTGGGGCTGTCGCTGTAGGCGAAGCCCGCCATCACCGAAACATTCAGGATATCGCCGCCGACCTTGGTCTGGCCGTACTTGATGAGATCGGCGTAGGGGCCGCGCGCCGTCAGCAGCGCGATCTGGGGTGGCACCAGCGGGATCTTGACCATCTCGATCGCCGTGCGCGTTCCGGCCAGCAGCTCGCGCATATGCTTGGCTGCTTCGACGCCGCGCTCGTAGATGTCGACGTGCGGGTTTTCGAGATAGCCCACGAAGACGTCTAGATTGTCGATCATCTTGCGCGAGACATTGGCGTGCAGGTCGAACACCGCGACGATCGGCACGTCGGGCCCAGCCACGCGGCGCAGGATCTCGAACAGGTCGCCGTCAGGATCGTCGGTGCCTTCGGCGAGAGCTGCGCCATGGCAGGCGACGAAGATCGCATCGACCGGCAACACCGATTGCAGGCTGGCCTCGATCTCGGCGAGATAGGCCTTGAAGAAGTTTCCGTCGACCGGCCCGCCGGGCTGCGCCAGCGCGACGCGCAGCGGGACGGGTGTCCAGGTGCCGGTGCGATCCATCTCGGTAAAGAAGCCCGGCAAGTCGGGCAGGGTGATCGATTTGCCCGAACGGGCTTCGCTCACGATCCGGTTGCCGCGGATATCGACGTCATGCTCGAAATCTTCCGCCGTGGTGACCGGTGCGAACCGGTTGCACTCGATGGCGAAACCGAGAACGGCGATCCGCGGATTGTCCTTGGACACGGTCTCCTCCTTCAGGCCGCGAAGGCGGGCTCGTACGCGAAGAGTCCAGCCTGGCCGCCAGTGTGAATGAAGACGATGTTTTCGTCCTTGCCGAATGTGCCCTTGCGGATCAGGTCGATCAGGCCCGACATGGCTTTGCCGGAATAGACCGGATCGAACAGCAGGGACTCGGTCTCGGCCAGGAGCTGGACCGCTTCCTTCATTGCCGGCGTCGGGATGCCATAGGCCTCGCCGAAATAGGCGTCGTTGGCTTCGATGTTGTCATGTGGCGCGGCGCCTTTGAGGCCGAGATGTGCCCAGGTTTCGTCGACCAGAGCGGCGACGTTCTTCTCTTGAACACCGCGAGGCCGGCCGACAGTGATGCCGAGCACGCGCACACCGCTTTGCATCCCGTCGAAGCCGGCGATCAATCCGGCCTGCGTGCCACTGCTGCCGGTGGCGTGGACAACCCGGTCGAGGCGAATGCCAAGGTCGGCCGCCTGCTGCAGGATCTCTGCCGCGCAACCGACATAACCCAACGCGCCGATCGGGTTCGAGCCTCCAACGGGAATGATGTACGGGTTGCCGCCGGCGCGGCGCACGTCGTCGGCTGCGCGCTCGCCTGCCTCCACCATCTGCGTGTCGCGCGGTACGTACTTCAACGTCGCGCCGAGCAGCCGGTCGAGCAGGATATTGCCGTTGTGGCGATAGGCTTCGGTCGGCTGTGAGACACGCTCTTCGAGAACGAGAATGCACTTCAGGCCGACCTTGGCTGCAGCGGCTGCGGTTTGCCGGGCATGGTTCGATTGAAGTGCGCCCAGGGTGATCAGCGTATCGGCACCCTGGCTCAGCGCATCGGCGACCAGATATTCGAGCTTGCGGGTCTTGTTGCCGCCGGTGGCGAGGCCCGTGCAATCGTCACGCTTGATCCAGAGGCGCGGGCCACCGAGACGGTCACTGAGTCGCGTCATGGGTTCGAGGGGTGTCGGCAGATGTCCAAGACGCACGCGCGGAAAACGACCAAGCTGCAACAACTCATTCCCCTTCAATTAGCGCTGTCGCGCGAGGAACGCGTCGACCAGTGCATTGAACGTAGCGGCCTGCTCGAAATATGGCGAGTGTCCGGAGTCCGAGATTATCTCGGCTTCGCCGCAGGGCAGGTTTGCTGCGATGGCGCTTGCGAGGAACGCCGGGAAGACGGTGTCTTCGCCGCCTGCGATCAGGAAGGTCGGCACGCGGAACGTTTTCAGGTCGGCGAGCGTGCGCGTTGCGGTGCGACGCAAGCCCTCGCGCAGCTTCACCTTGTCGAGCGTACCAGCCATCTCGTCGATGCTGCGATAGAGAAGGTGAAGCGCCGGCCAACGCTTCGCCGCTGACGCACCGACGGCGGGATGAATGCCTTTGGCCATGCCGTCGGCGATCTTCGCGTCGGCGTCCTTCAACCAGGCATCATAGTTCTTTCCACCCGACGGATCGCTGCCGCGACGATCGAGCGTGCCGGACGTCGAACTCAGCACCAGCGCCTTCACCTTGTCGGGATGGGCCAGCGTGTATTCGAGCATCGTCCAGCCGCCCATCGACTGTCCCACCAGGCGGACATCGGAAAATTTCAGATGGTCGATTAGGGCCGCGAGATCGTCGGCATAGTCGGCAGGGTCGGGGCCGTCTGCGATTGCATCCGAGGGCGCAAATCCGCGATGAGCGAAGGTAACGCACGTGTAATGCGGCGCGAAGTGCGCGACCTGCTGCCACCAGCTCAGGTGATTGCCGCCCAGCCCATGGGCGAACAGCAGCGCCGGACCACTGCCGGTGACTTCATAGTAAAGAGTGCCGAAGGGGCGCTTCAGCCGGCCGGTCGTGCGCGGCGGCGTCGCATAAGAAGACATGACTGAACCCTCTCAGAAGAGGATCAGCCTAGTGCCCACGACACCGAGCGGCCAGCGGCCGGAGGCGAACAGACGGAACTTGCTTTCGAAGAGCGATGCGGTTTCGCCGGCCATCCGCGCGACCGCGAGTTGATAGACAGCCTGCGAAGCAGCACCGGCTGCGACATGAACGGAGGCCTTGGCGGCGTCCCCCATGCGGGCTGCGGCCGTGGCTGCCTTGCCGTGTACGAACTCACCCACGTCCGTCGTGAGTTCCGTGAGCACCGTCCAGAGCTCCCGCTCACCATGGAGCGTTTCCGCTTGGCCTAGCAGAGTGCGGCGCTGGGCCTCTTCGCGATCCCACCAGGCGGATGACCAGTCGGGTGACTTCAGGAGTCGTTCCGCTTCGGGCCAATCATGTGCCAGGTCGATCGAGAGCGGGCCAAGGTCGAGCGCGCTGGCGTAGGCTTCGGCATCGGCGAGGTCACCCTCGACCAGAGGCTCACCGAGAGCGGCGAACCACGACGCGGCACGAGCCTCCGCTCTCAGCCTGTCGAGCGGGGCGAGCGGCAGGACGGCGGCGGGTTTCACGCGGCCTGCCGGACCTCCGGCAAGGTGAGACCGTACTTGGTCGCGACTTCGGTCGCGCGTGTCATGAAGTCGGCACGCATCTCGTCGTTGGTGCGCTGCTTGATGTTCCACTTGCGGAACACCTCATTGTTTCTCGACTTCGAGCCACCGAAGAAGGAAGGCAGGTAGGGGAAGTATTCGTCGATGGCGGCCTGCAGCGTGGCCTTGCCCTCTGGCGTCTTGATCAGCTCGGCGGTGAAATCCTCGCCGAACTGCGCGTGGAAGCGCTCCTCCGGCATCGTGGCGCGCGCCAGGTTGCGCAGCGGGTGGAAGGTGCAGTGCAGAAGGTCCTCGACCTGCAGGATCTCGGCGAGGTCAGCCAAAAGCTTGATGGCGACGAACTCCTCCCAGGTCTTGAGCGGAAACTCGAAGATGGAGAGCGGGCGCTTGCCAGTACCGGGGACCATGCGTTGCTCGGGAATGCCCATCTGCACGCCGAGCTGCTTGAAGCGCACGTGATGACCATACTCTTCCATGGCGACCCGGCAGGTCAGCCACTTGGCGTAGGGCGTCGGCGCATAGGCGATCGCCGGTTCGTCGAACACCTGGGCGCCATAGAGTTCGTTGACGGCATGGCTGATCACCAGCTTGGCCACGGCCTCGCGATATTCCTCGGGGGCGTCCTTCAGCTCTTCGACGGTCTTGACGATGATCGGCTGGGTCATAGTCGCTCTCCTCAGACGAGAGGTTCGGTGTTGAAGGCTTCGAGATCGGTGGTGAGATCGGTGAACTGGCCGCCGAGCTTGGCCGAAAGATCCTGCGCGAGGCTCGATGGTGCGCCGGCTTCCAGTTTTGCAACAGGCCGTGGCTGGCCGAACAGAAAGACCTCGCGGCCGCGCACGCCCAGGAGCTGGCCGGTGATGCTCTTGCCGGCGGGCGAGCAGAGTGCCGTCACGAGATTGGCGACATGGTGGGCGCCGATCTTCAGCGCGCGTTCCTTGTAGGTCTTCTGCGCGTCGTTGGCGGGCTGGATGATGTCGGTCACGCGCGTGCGGGCAAACGGCGCCACGGCATTGGCGGTGATCTGCGCGCGGGCGAGGTCCATTGCCGTGACGCGCGTCAGGCCAAACAGGCCCGCCTTGGCGCTGGCGTAGGCGGCCTGGCCGAGATTGCCGTAGAGGCCGGCCGAGGAGACGATGTTGACGATGCGGCCCCAGTCATAGCCGTCCTTACCACCACGACCGGCCTTGCCCTGGTCGCGCATGACACCGGAAGCGGCATTGATCAGGTAGAAGGCGGCCGACAGGTTGGTGCGGATCACCGCATCCCAGTCGCCGGGATCGGCGCGGAAAACGAAAGCGTCGCGCAGGATGGCGGCGTTATTCACGACGATGTCGACGCCGCCGAAGTTCTTGACCGCGAGATCCACGAGCTGCTTGGCGACGCCGGGAGAGGCCACGCTTTCGCTGAACGCGATTGCCTTCTTGCCGATGGCCTTTGCTGCCTCACGCGCCACTTCGGGATCGCCGCCATCGCCCGCGATCGACGCGCCATTGTCGGCCACGATGACGCTCGCGCCTTCGGCCGCCAGGGCTTCGGCGATGGCGCGGCCGATCCCGCGGCCGGCGCCGGTGACGATCGCTGCGCGTCCGTCGAGAAGGCCTGTCATAGTTCCGCTCCCGTCTTTTTGTTGGCGCTCGCCATCTCCGCGGCGGTGTAGAAAGGGTCGGCATGGATGTCGATACGACGCATGCCGCGCTCCTCGAACAACCGCGTCGCTGCCTCGACCATGACCGGCGGGCCGGCGAGATAGGCCTTGCAGCCGTCGAGCTCATCGAAGTCCGCGGCGACTGCCTCATGGACCAGGCCGCTGCGCAGCGACGAGGGGCCGGCTTCGCTCAACACCGGCACGAAGTGCAGGTTCTTGTGCTTCTCGGCCAGGGCCGCGAAATGGTCGTGCAGGTAGAGATCGCGCTCGGTGCGAACGCCGAAATAGAAATAGATATGCTGCGGCAGTTCCTTCTGCAGCGCCCGTTCGATCACCGACTTGATCGGCGCCATGCCCGAGCCGCCGGCGACGGCGATGATCGGGCCGCGATGGGCCTCGCGTAGATAGGAGGGGCCAAACGGTCCCTCGACCCGCACGCTATCACCAATCGCGAGCTTCTCTGCGACATGCATACTGGTGGCGCCGCCGGCCGTGCGGCGGACGTGGAACTCCAGGATCGGGTCGCCCGGCACGTTGGCCATCGAATAATCACGCGGCGGGCAGCCCTCGAAGGTGACCGAGGCGAACTGGCCGGCCGAAAAGTCGAACGGCCCGCCCGAGACGATCTCGAGGCGGATGCGCTTGATGTCGTGCGTGGCATCGTCGAGGCCGACCACCTTGCAGGCCAGCAGGCGGCGAGGATGGACGATCAGATCGTCCTCCTCGAGCCAGGCGACCTCGCTCTCTTCCCAGGGCACAGCGCGGCAGGCGAGGATCAGTCCGCGCTCTTTCTCGTCATCGGAAAGGGCGAACTCCGAGTAGCCCTCCATCGTGACCTCGCCCTTCACGAGGTGCGACTTGCAGGCGCCGCAATTGCCGGACTGGCAGCCGAACGGATAGGAGATGCCGGCATCGAGGGCGGCCTCCAGAATGGTGGCGCCGGTCGGCACGTCGATGGTTCGGTCGGCCTGGGCGATGCGTACTTTGAAGCTCATTGGATAAGCGTAATAATTTGTTTGATGTACAAACAATCTCCGTTTACCACTCTGTAGATGGGCCGTCCACCCACCATGCCTGCAGAAGACCCCGGAACGAAGGCTGACGGCAAGCCCGCTGCCCGGGACCTCGATCGCGGCCTGCTGCCCTCCCTGATGGGCTACGCGCTGCGCCGCACACAGTCTGCCGTCTTTGCCGATTTCGCGGCCACCTTCGCGGCGGCCGGCGAGGCGCTGACGCCAGGGGAGTTCGGGTTGCTGGTGCTGGTCGATCGTAATGCGGGCCTGAGCCAGATGGCGCTGGCCCGTGCGCTCGGTATCGACCGCTCGACCCTGGTGCCCATTCTCGATCGTCTGCAGGGACGGGGCCTTCTGGTGCGTCGTCGCTCGCCGACCGACGGCCGCACGCACGCGCTGGCTTTGACACCCGTCGGTGCAAAAGCGCTAGCGCGTTTCGCAAAACTGGTGCGCGCGCACGAAGCACGAATCGCGTCGGCTCTTTCGACCGCCGAAACACGAACATTGATAGAGTTGCTGGAGAAGGTGAGGGCGTCGTCGCTATAGTCGCCGCCCCGTGAGTACCTCAGCTGTTGCTTCCTCCGTCGACTATGATTCGCCCGCCGTTCGTCGCGGCCGCATCTGGTTGTTCGCCATCGCCGCTGCCTGTTTCATCCTCTGCCAGTTCACCCGGTCGGTGACTGGCGTGCTGGGGCCGACGCTCCGCACCGAGATCGGTCTCAGCGCCGAGCAACTCGGCACGGTGACGGGCGCCTTCTTCTGGGGCATCGCGCTGATGCAGATCCCGTCGGGGGTGCTGTTCGACCGCTACGGGCCACGCCTCACGGTGGCACTCACCTTGTTCCTCGGCGTCGTCGGCGGATTGCTCTTCGCCTTCGGCAAGAGCTTCGAGGAGCTGACGGCGGGCATGTTCGTGCTGGGCCTTGGCACGTCGGCGGTGTTCATGGGGGCGATCGTGCTGATCGCGCGGTGGTGGCCGCCGAAGCGCTTTGCGACGCTCTCCGCCACCATGATGTCGCTGGGCTATATCGGCAATCTCAGCGCCACCGAGCCCTTCGTCTGGATCATGGGCTGGATCGGTTGGCGCTGGGGTTTCTCTGTCGCCATTTTCGGCATTCTGGTCTCGGCCGTGCTGATGCTGTTCGTCGTGCGCGATGCGCCACCCGGATCCGACTGGACGAAGCGCGAACCCGAGCCGCTCCTGTCGGTGATTCGCGGTCTTGGGGAAATCTTCCGTCATCCGGCGATGCCCGGCCTGATCGGCGCCGCGCTGATCGGCTACTCGACCAACTTCGCGATCCGTGGCCTGTGGCTTGGCCTCTACATGATCGACATCCACGGGCTCGGGACATCTGTAACCGGCCGCCTGCTGTTTGCCATGGCGGCACTTGGTACCGTCGGCATCTTCCTGGCGGGCTGGTTCGCTGGGCGCCTGGGGACGCCGCGGCCCGTGGTGTTGTGCTTTGCCGGAATCAGCTTCTCCTGCATGACGACCCTCGCGCTGTGGTCGAATATTCCGACTGCAGCGCTGATCGCCGTACTGCTGGTCTTCGGGCTCTTCTCAAATTTCTTCCCGGCGATCATCGAGCATGGCCGCTCGCTGTTCGACGACCGCCTGCGCGGCCGGTCGCTCACCTCCATCAATGTCTGGGTATTCGTCGGCGTCGGCATCACCCAGCCGGTCAGCGGCTTCATCATGGAGTCGTTCATGCCAGTGGGTGTGACGACGGGGGCGCTACCGGAAGAAGCCTACCGCGCGCTCTTTGCCTATCTCGCCGTGCTGGTCCTGGCCGGCGCTTCTGCTTACGCCCTCTTTGCAAGGTATCGACGTTCATGACCGCTTCGCCTGCGTCCGCCCATCCGGACTTTCAGCATTTCTCCAAGGACCTCATGCACGATTCGGAAATGCTCGCCGCCCTGCGCGCCAATCCACCGGAAGTGCTCAAGACCTTGAATGGCGAGCTGCTCGATATCGATTCGGCGCGCGGCTATGCGCGGTTTCGCTTCGAGGTCGTGCCGGCCTTCTGTCATTCGCAGGGCCGCATCTGTCAGGGCGGTTTCCTGACCGGCATGGTCGATACGGCAATGGCCAACGCGGCGATCGTGAAGGGCAAGCTCGGTGTCGCGGTACCCACGCTCGAGTTGAAGATCAGCTTCTTCGAAGCGATGGGGCCGGGGATTGTCTATGCCGAGGGGCGCGTGATGCGCTGGGGCGGCTCGGTGGGCTTCCTCGATGGCGACTTGAAGGACGAGAAGGGCCGCCTGATCGTTCACTCGACCTCGACCATCAAGATCGTGCGGCCCAAGGCGAAAACCTAGGAACCCGGGGGCGTCTCTCCCTTGAGCCGCGCTACTTCTTCTTCCAGCTGCTTGATCCGCTGGGTGAGTTGGTTAACCGCCGGGGCGATCTCGGCCTCGCTGTAGCGCGGCGTAATGTGCTGACGACAGTTGATGTCCCAGGCTTCGATGGTGAAGGCGATGGCTCGTTCAGGGCGGGCTCTGTAGCGCGGATCGACCAGCCGCTCCATCAGTTCGAGGTCGCCCTCGACGATGCGGGCGCGGCCCCACAGCTTCACCCGCTGCTGGGTCGCGAAATGCAGGATGAAGATGTGGGCGCGATCGTTCTCGCGCAGATGACCGAGCGAGATGTACTGGCGGTTGCCGGCAAAGTCGGCGAAGGCCAGCGTGTGGGTGCCGATCGGCTTCAGGAAGCCCGGCGGCCCGCCGCGGTGCTGTATATAAGGTCGGCCGTCGGCGCTCGCCGTCGCAAAGAAGAAGGTGTCGATGACACCGAGGAACTGACGGAGATCGTCGGTGATCTCCGTGTTCCAGGTCCGCCCCTCGAACTGGGCGCGCGATCCCAGACGGGTCTGCTCTGCCTTGACCGCTGGCGAGAACAGGACGTCGTCGGGATCTTCCATGGCTACTCCAGTTTCTTGCCGAGCTGGCCCGCGACTTCCTGGACGAACTGGAAGGCGACGCGGCCAGAGCGCGAGCCGCGCGTCACCGACCATTCGACGGCCTGCTTGCGCAGCGTCTCGACCGGCACGTCGAGCTTATAGAACTCGGCATAGCCTTCGATCATCGCGAAGAATGTATCCTGATCGGCGTTGTGGAAGCCGAGCCAGAGGCCGAAGCGGTCCGACAGGGACACCTTCTCTTCGACCGCTTCCGACGGATTGATCGCCGTCGAGCGCTCGTTCTCGATCATGTCGCGCGGCATCAGATGGCGGCGGTTCGAGGTCGCGTAGAAGACGACATTGTCCGGCCGGCCCTCGATGCCGCCTTCAAGCACGGCCTTCAGCGACTTGTAGGCTGCGTCCTGGCCGTCGAAGGAAAGATCGTCGCAGAAGACGACGAAGCGGCGCTGCGAGCCGCGGATCATCGAGAGCAGCGCGGGCAGGGAGGGGATGTCCTCGCGGTGGATTTCGACCAGCGCCAGGGGGCCCGGCGGGCCACCCATCTCGCGGTTCACGTGGGCGTGGACGGCCTTCACGATCGAACTCTTGCCGGCTCCACGCGAGCCCCAGAGCAGGGCGTTATTGGCTGGCAAGGCCTTGGCGAAGCGGCGGGTATTCTCCAGCAGGATGTCCTTCTGGCGGTCGATGCCCACCAGCAGGTCGATGCTGACGCGGTTAACCTTGGGCACGGCCTCGAGGCGGTGGCCGGCGGCGTGCCAGACGTAGGCTTCGGCTTCGTTGATGTCTGCGCTGGGGGGCGCCGGGGGCGCCAGGCGATCGAGTGCTTCCGCAATGCGTGAAATGAGGGCTTTAAAGTCTTGATCCATCGTTGCCGGCCGCTTGAAAGGGGGCGACCATATCCCCCTGCGCTTGCGTTGCAAAGCGGGGCGAGACCGCTATAGTCCGCGCGCTTTTTTCGACGGCCGGAAAGACTTGAGGGGGCGGAAGCAATGTTCATTTCCCAGGCATGGGCACAGGGTTCGGGTGGCGGCAGCGGCGACTTCCTCGTCCAGCTTTTCCCGCTCATCCTCATCTTCGTCGTCTTCTACTTCCTGCTGATCCGTCCGCAGCAAGCCAAGGTGCGCGCACAGCGCGAGATGTTGGCGGGCGTCAAGCGTGGCGACCGCGTCGTCACCGGCGGCGGCATCATCGGCCTGGTCACCAAGGTGATCTCCGACAACGAGGTCCAAGTGGAACTTGCCGAGGGCGTGCGGGTTCGCATCATCAAGCAGACCATCACGGATATCGTGGCGCGCGGCGAGTCGGTGCGCGGTCCGAAGGAGAGCGAGGAGGACGACAAGCCCCTGTTGCCGCCGCCCGCTCCCGTGGCCGCGCGCAAGAGCCTGCTGGGCAGCCTGTTCGGCGGCAAGAAATAGCCGCAAAAGACGGGCAGTAAGTCGACATGCTCAATCTTCCGCGTTGGCAGACCATCGGCATCATCACCGTCACGGTATTGGCGGTGTTGTTTGCGTTGCCCAACCTGCTGCCGTCGAGCGTGCTCGACCATTTGCCGGGCTGGTACGCCCAGAGCCGCATGAACCTCGGGCTCGACCTGCGCGGAGGTGCCCACTTCCTGCTGGAAGCCGACCTGCGCAGCCTGATGACCGAGCGGCTGACCAACCTTTCCGATTCGGTGCGGTCGGAACTGCGCAAGCAGCAGGTCCCGTACAAGGACATCACCATCGAAGGCGGCCGGAACGTCGTGATCGTCCTGCGTGACGAGACCCAGCGTTCCAAGGCGCTGGAGGCGATCCGTAATGTCGATCCGACGCTCGTCGCCTCGGGCAGCGGCGACATGATTCGCCTAGCCTATTCGGACCAGGAACTCACCAAGAAGAAGAAGGAAGTCATCGACCAGTCGATCGAGATCCTGCGTCGCCGCGTCGACGAGACCGGCACGATCGAGCCGACGATCGTTCGTCAGGGCGACGAGCGCATCCTGTTGCAAGTTCCCGGCATCAAGGACACGACCGACCTCAAGCGCAAGATCAACCAGACCGCCAAGCTCACCTTCCACCTCGTGAATGAGGATGTGGCGGCGACCGGCCAGAACATCCCGGCGAGCATGCCGGCCACGACGTCTCTTGTGCCGACGCGCGAGGGCATGCAGGAGCTGCGCCGCACCAATCCCAAGGCTTGGGAAGATATCCAGAACGCCAATCCGCGGATGACGCCGGAGCAGATCTGCCGGCGCTTTCAGCCGCAGTGTCTGCCTGTGCTCAAGCGCGTCGTGGTCGGTGGCGAGGATCTTGACGACGCCAAGGCGACGTTCGAGCAGCAGCAGGGTGGCCGCCCGATCATCAGCTTTACCTTTAACAGCGCTGGCGGCCGTTCCTTCTGCAATGCCACCCGCACGAACATCGGCAAGCGACTGGCGATCCAGCTCGACGGCGAGATCATCAGCGCTCCGGTCGTGCAGAGCGCGATCTGCGGCGGCAGCGGCATTATCACCGGCACCTTCACCACGCAGCAGACCCAGGAGCAGGCCCTGCTGTTGCGTTCGGGCGCGCTGCCGGCCACGCTCAGCATCATCCAGGAGAGCACGGTGGGCGCCGACCTCGGCGCCGACGCGATCCGCTCCGGCACGACGGCCGCGCTGGTCGGCACGGCCATGGTCGCGCTCTTCATGTTCATCGCCTACGGGCCACTGTTCGGCGGCTTCGCCAACCTCGCCATGCTGGTCAATCTGCTGCTGGTGATCGCCGGCATGTCGATCCTGGGCGCCTCGCTGACGCTTCCCGGCATCGCCGGCCTCGTCCTGACAGTGGGCATGTCGGTCGATTCCAACGTGCTGATCTACGAGCGCGTCCGAGAAGAGAAAGCGCTGGGTCGATCGGCCTTCAGTTCCATCGCGACCGGCTATGAACGGGCCATGTCGGCCATCATCGATGCCAACCTGACCGCGCTGATCGCCGGCGTGCTGCTGTTCGGCTTCGGTTCGGGCCCGATCCGTGGGTTCGCGACGGCGCTGACGCTCGGCCTGCTGACCCATCTTTTCACCGCAACCGTCTTCACGCGCATGCTGCTGGCCACCTGGGTGCGCTGGCGGCGGCCGACTGAAATCGTGATCTGAGGCCCTGCCAATGTTGTGGAAGCCTCTTCATCTCGTTCCTGCCGGCACAAAGTTCGACTTCCTGGGCAAGCGCCGTTTCGCGCTGATTGCGTCGACAACGGTCAACATCATCTCGCTGTTGGCGGTGTTCTTCATCGGGCTGAATTTCGGCATCGACTTCAAGGGCGGCATCGCCATCCAGGTACGTGCCAAGGAAGGCCCGGCGAATCTCGACAATCTGCGCAGCGTCGTGGGCGGGCTGGGTGTTGGTGAAGTCTCGCTGCAGGAGTTCGGCGATCCAACGACCGCCCTGATCCGTATCCAGCGTCAGGACGGTGGTCCGCAATGCGTGGCCGGTGCCCAGCGCATCATGCTCAGCCGGGCAGGCGAGGGCTGGCAGGTCAAGCCGGGCGCTCCCGAGACCGGCGACGTGGAGTTCACCGCGCCGCGGGCACTCGACGGTGTGAACTGGCGCGACGCCATCAGCCGTGTCGGCCTCACCATTCTCGATCGCCAGCTTCCGCGCGGTAATACGCAGACCGCCAAGGTCGAGATGACCCACGAGCAGCGCGCCGAATGGTGCCAGCAAGTGGCGATCAAGCTGGTCGAGGACGCGATCGGCGCCAAGTACGACCTGCGCGGCACCGAGTCGGTCGGCCCCAAGATCGGTGACGAGCTGATGCACGGCGGCATCCTGGCCGCACTCGCCACCATGGCCGCGATCGTGATCTACGTCTGGGTGCGCTACGAGTGGCAGTTCGGTGTTGGTGCGCTGATCGCCATGCTGCACGACCTGATCTCGACGCTCGGCATCTTCGTCCTGTTCCAGCTCGATTTCAGCCTGACGGCTCTTGCAGCCGTGCTGACCATTGCCGGCTACTCGATCAACGACAAGGTCGTCATCTTCGACCGCGTCCGCGAGAACATGCGGCGCTACAAGAAGATGGGTCTGATCGAGCTGCTGAACTTCAGCATCAACGAGGCGCTGGCCCGTACGCTGATGACGTCGGTCACGGTGTTCGTGGCGGTGCTGGCGCTGGTGCTGTTTGCCGGGCCGGTGCTCTACAGCTTCTCGGTCGCCATGCTGTGGGGCATCGTGGTCGGCACCTACTCGTCGATCTGGATCGCTTGCGCCGGCCTCGTCTACATGAACCTGAGGCCGGAGCAGTTCCGGCACGAAGACGAGAAGGCGGAGAAGGCCAAGGCGTGAAGCCGCCGGTTCCGGGCCCGGCCGACAAGACCCTGCCGACGCCCGATCCGTCGCAGGTTCAATATATTCGTAGCTACGGGCCCGGCCGTTTCCTGATCAGCGAGCGCGAATGGCACGAGCCGGTGCTGGTGACGCCAGCGGCGACGATTCCCTGGGCCGTGACGGCCGCCGGTGATCTGTCGCTCGCCTCCCTGGCGCCGCTTCAAGCTCTGGCGACGCCGACCGAACTGGTTGTGCTGGGGTGCGGCTCGCGTGCCGTCTTCATCACGCCAGACGTGCGTGCGGCTTTGAAGGCCGCCGGCATGGCGCTCGAGGTGGTTGATACCGGCTCGGCCTGCCGTATTTACAACGTCCTGTTGGCCGAGGGCCGGAGAGTGGCGGCGGCGCTCATTCCGCTGTAGGGAGCGGCATGCCGCTCGATCTCTACCTCGCCTTCATCGCCGCCTGCGTCGTGCTGATCGCGATCCCGGGCCCCAATGTCGCGTTGATCGTCGCCAACAGCGTGGCGCATGGCGCGCGCTACGGCCTCATGACCGTGGCCGGCACGGCGAGCGCCATGGTGCTGCAACTTGCGCTGGTCGTCTTGGGGGCGTCGGCCCTGCTGGGAATGCTGGCCAATCTCTTCGACTGGCTGCGCTGGCTGGGCGTCGCCTATCTCGTCTGGCTGGGCGTGCGCACCTGGCGTGCCACGGCGACGGACCTCGCCGGCATTCAGGCCGAACCGCGCTCGCTGGCCTCGATCTTCGCGCGTGGCTTCGCGGTCTCGCTCACCAATCCCAAGACGCTGCTCTTCTATGCAGCCTTCCTGCCGCAGTTCATTACCGCGAGTGGCGGCGGGGCTACGCATCAGCTCCTGCTATTGGCAGGGACCTTCCTCGTTGTTGCTGTGTTGCTCGACGGCGCCTGGGCGCTGCTGGCGAGTCGGCTACGCTCCTTGCTGCAGGCTCGGGCGCGATTGCGCAATCGCATCACCGGTAGTTTGCTGATCGGCGCCGGCGTTGGCCTCGCTTTCGCCCGCAAATGAAAACGGCGCCCACGAGGGCGCCGTTTCCGTGAGGTGTTGTCGTTTGGTCAGATCGGGGCGTTCTGCTGGGCCACCATGCAGTAGAGCATGCCGATCGAGAACATGGTGTTGAAGCGGCTGGCGTAGAGCGCCTTCGGTGCGGCCGCGGCCTTTTCCTCCGCCGTCGCGTCGACGAGGCCCAGGATCTTCTGCTGGTTCGGCCAGATGATGAACCAGACGTTGAAGGCCATGATCAGCGCCATCCACATACCGACGCCGATCATGATGAAGCCCGGACGCAGGGTCAGCGCCTGCACGATGTAGCCGTTCATCCAGGCCAACAGCGCGCCGGTGATGACGGTGGCGAGTGCGGCGTAACGGAACCAGAAGAGGACGTTGGGCGCGATGAACTTGGTGATCGCGGTCCGGCTTTCGACGGGCTGGATCTTGGGCATGGTCGGCACCTGCACGAAGTTCAGGTACCAGAGGAGGCCAATCCACATCACGCCGCTCAGCACGTGCAACCAGCGCATGACGAACGTAGCCCATGCATGGTCGATACGGGTCATCTGTCCCGTCGCGGCGCCTGCAATGATCACGATCAAGATGAGCAGCACGACCCCTGCTGAAACTGTGCGTCCCAGCGAAGTAAATATTGCGCCCATATCAAACATCCCCTTTATCTTGTTGATGGGATTAATGAATCCACGATCGGCATATTGTAAGCTCATACCGGCCTGCGTTCAACGGTCGCAGGTCTGACCTTATCCCCGCATGGCTCCTGCATATCCTGATCCCTACCGCGCACCCGACGCCTCGCATCGCTATGTGCTCGACCTCGTGCGTGGCGCCGATCGTGATCGCTTCCTCGGCGCCCTCTTTGCGCCCGAACCGGCGCGAACGGGTCTTCTGGCGCTGCTCGCCTTCGATCATGAGCTGGCCCGGACACGCACCGTCACCCGCGAACCGATGTTGGCGCGCATCCGACTGGAGTGGTGGCGCGAGGCTGTGGCGGAAGCCGCGGGCAAGGGCACGCCACGCGCCCAACCCATCGTCGAATCGCTCAGCGAAATCGTCAGGCGGCACGGGATCACCGTCGAGAAGCTCGCCGCCCTGATCGACGCTCGCGAGGAGGAGATCGACGGTCCCCTCGATGTCATGCGGGCTGGGCATGCGCTGGCCGATCTTGAGCTCGACGTGCTGGGCGCAACCGACTCCGCCTCTCAGCAGGCCGCGCATGCCGTCGCGGCAGCATGGTTGATGGGGGAAGGACCGGAGCGCGACTCCCTGCTGGGGGATGCGCGCGCCCTGCGTCGCAAGGTCGATCCCGCGGCGCTGCCGATCCTGTTGCCCGCCCTTTCGCTGGGCAGGCCGATGGGGCCGCTGCGCCGGCCGCTGGCCTATTGGTGGGCCGCCAAGCGCGGCACATACTGACGGGCGGAAAGACGGAGGAAGCGTGACGAAGACCAAGGCCAACGGCATCGAGATCGAATACGAGACCTTCGGCAAGAAGAGCGACCCCGCGCTGCTCCTGATCATGGGGCTGGGCGCGCAACTGACGCTCTGGCCGGAGTCGCTTTGCGAAGGTCTGGCGGCCAAGGGCTTCTTCGTCGTGCGCTACGACAATCGCGACGTCGGCCTCTCGACCGATTTCGGCAAGTGGGGCGTGCCCGACCTGATGGGCGCATTTGCGAAGCTGATGAAAGGCGAGAAGGTCGACACGCCCTATCTGCTGGACGACATGGCCGCCGACGCGGTTGGCCTGCTCGACGTGCTGGGCATCGACCGCGCCCACATGGTCGGCGCGTCGATGGGCGGCATGATCGCCCAGATCCTTGCCGCCAGGTATCCGCAGCGCACGCTCTCCCTGGTCTCGATCATGTCGACCAGCGGCCGGCCCGGCCTGCCGATGGGCAAGCCCGAGGCTGTGGCGATGTTGTCGGCGGCGCCGGAAGGCCCTGCGCGTGAACAGCTCGTCGCCCATGGCATGAAGCTGCGCACCGTGATCGGCAGCCCGGGCTACCCGGCCGATCCGACCGAGCTGCGCGCGCTGGTCGAGCGCAACATCGACCGCCGCTACTATCCCGAAGGGGCTGCGCGCCAATATCTCTCGGTGCTGGCGTCTGGTCCGCGCACCGATCTCCTCAAGACCGTGAAGGTGCCGACCCTCGTTCTGCATGGTGCCGACGATCCGCTGCTGCCGGTCGATTGCGGCCGCGATGTCGCGAGCCTGGTGCCGGGCGCCAAGATCGAGGTCTTTCCCGGCTGGGGCCACGACCTGCCGAAGGAGATGGTGCCGAAGCTGATCCAGAGCGTCTCGGCGTTTTGCAAGGCAGCGTAAGGATCAGCCATGAAGTTCGGTATTTTCTACGAGCACCAGCTCCCGCGCCCGTGGGGCGAGAAGAGCGAGTACCAGCTCCTGCAGGACTCGCTGACGCAGATCGAACTCGCCGACCGGCTGGGCTACGACTACGCCTGGGAGGTCGAGCATCACTTCCTCGAGGAATACTCCCATTCTTCTGCGCCGGAAGTGTTCCTGGGCGCGGCCAGCCAACGCACCAAACGCATCCGGCTGGGCCATGGCGTGATCCAGCTCACGACCAACCAGCCGCATCGTGTGGCCGAGAAGGTGGCGACGCTCGACCTGTTGTCGGGCGGCCGGGTCGAACTCGGCATGGGCGAGGCCGCGGGGCCGGCTGAGCTGCATCCCTTCAACATCCGCGTGCGCGACAAGCGCGAGCGTTGGGAGGAGGCTGTAAAGGCCATCGTCCCGATGTTCACCAAGGAAAGCTGGGAATTCCATGGCGAGTACTACGACTTCCCGGCGCGCAATGTGATTCCCAAACCGTTCCAGAAGCCGCATCCGCCGCTCTGGGTCGCCTGCTCGAACATCCAGACGATTGGCAAGGCGGGCGAGTGGGGCATGGGCGCACTCGGCTTCACGTTCGTGACGCCGGAAGCGGCGCGCGCCTGGGTGCACAAATACTACAACAACCTGCTGAACAACTCTCAGAAGCTCGCGGACTATCCCAGCAATCCCAACGTCGCGATGGTCTCGGGCTTTATGTGCGCGGCCACCGACGAGGAGGCCGAGGCCAAGGCGGCCGGTTGGACCTTCTTCATCTTCGCGTTGAGCTACTACGGTCGCAAAGGCGTCGATGCGCCGGGCACGTCCGATCTCTGGAAGGAATACCAGGCCTGGCGTGGCGGCCCGGAAGAGAAGAAGGCACTGGAGTCGGGCCTGATCGGCTCACCCGAGACGATCCGCAGGAAGCTGCGCCAGTTCCAGGCGAGCCGGGTCGATCAGGTGATCCTGCTGAACCAGGCCGGCAAGACCAGCCACGAGGATATCTGCTCCTCGCTGGAGCTGTTCGCCAGGGAAGTGATGCCCGAATTCCACGCGGCCGAGGCCGAGCAACAACAGTGGAAGCAGAAGGTGATGAATCGCGAGATCGTGCTCGAAGACCTCGACGTCCAGAAGTACGACATCTACAGCCATCAGAACGAGCACATCGTCCGGCTGACGCCGGAGCAGCTCAAGCAGAAGATGGCCGAGAAGGAAGCGGCGGCGAAACGGGCGTGACATGCACCACGTCCCCGTCCTGATCGCAGGCGGCGGGCCGGTCGGCATGACCCTGGCCCGCGCGCTGGCGCTTCACGGCGTGCGGTGCCTGCTGGTCGAGCGCAACCCCTCGACTACGCGGCACCCCAAGATGGACATCACCAACGGCCGGTCGATGGAGCTGTTCCGGCGGTTGGGCCTCGCCGACAAGCTGCGGGCGGTGGCTGTGCCGGAAGCCAACAATTTCGACGTGTCGTGGATCACCTCTCTCGCCCGGGAAAAGGGCGGCCGCGAGCTGCATCGCTTCCGCTACGCCAGCGTCGTCGAGAAGCGTGCCGAGATCCTGGCGCGCAACGACGGCACGCAGCCGCGCGAGCCCGCCATGCGCGTGAGCCAGGTGATGATCGAGCCGGTGCTGCGCGACGCTATCGTCGGGCATCCACTGATCGATGCGCGCTGGGGCGTGGCACTGGAAGACTTCGAGCAGGATGCGGAAGGCGTCACGGTTACGCTGCGGGCCATGGAAGGCGGTAGCACCGAGCAGGTGCGTTGCGAATTCCTGGCGGGCTGCGACGGCGGCTCCAGCCGGGTGCGGGCGAAGCTCGACATTGCGCTCGAAGGCCGGGCGGCGGTCGCGCAGCGCTACATGATTCATTTCCGGTCCGACGCGCGCGACCTGCTGCAGGCGTTTGGCGTTGCCTGGCATTACCAGACCGGCAAAGGCACGCTGATTGCGCAGGACGACAAGGATGCCTGGACGTTGCAGACGCGTCCGCCGCCGGGCGTCGATCCGGCCTCGATCGATCCCAATGCCTTGCTCGATGCATGGGCGGGGCGGTCCTTCGAGCGCGAAATCCTGGTCGCCAATCCTTGGGTGACGCACCTCTTGCTGGCCGAACGTTATGGTGCGGGGCGCGTGTTTCTCGCTGGCGACTCGGCGCATCAATACATCCCGACCGGTGGCTACGGCATGAACACGGGCATCGGCGATGCCGTCGACCTCGGATGGAAGCTCGCGGCGACGCTCAAGGGATACGCCGGTCCGGGCTTGCTGGCGTCCTACGAAAAGGAGCGTCGACCTGTGGGCTTGCGCAACCGGCTGGCCTCGGAACGGCACGCCGGCGTCCGCATCAAGATCGCCGAACTCTATGAAAGTGAGCGCGATTCCGATGCGCTCGGCCGTGCCATCGCAGCCCTTGGCAACGCCGAGAACGAGAGCTGGGGCATCGAGTTCGGTTATCGGTATGACGGTGTCGACGGCGATCCTGTGATCTACCAGCCGACGACTGCACCGGGCGCCCGCTTGCCCAGCACCTTCCTGCGTGACGGTTCGGCGCTCTACGACCATCTCGGGCCATGGTTCACCTTGCTGCGCTTCGGCGATGCCGATCCGTCACCTCTGATCGACTCTGCGCCCGTGCCGCTCGAGACGGTGATCGTCGACGATGCATATCTCGCGTCCATCTACGAGGCGAGGCTGGTCCTGGTGAGGCCCGACACCCATATCGCCTGGCGTGGCAACGCCTGCGATGACGGCGATGCCGTGTGGAGCAGGGTACTTGGATGAAGATTGCGGTGATCGGCGGCGGGATCGGCGGCCTGTCTGCGGCGCTGGGCCTCCTCAAGGCAGGTTTCGACGTTCAGGTCTACGAGCAGGCACCGTTGTTCGGTGAGATCGGCGCCGGCATTCAGATCAGTCCCAACGCATCGCGTCTGTTGCAGCGTCTCGGCCTTGGCGCAGCTCTGGAGAAGTATGGTGTACGGCCCGTCGCCGTGCATCAGAAGCGTTGGGACGATGGCCGCACGCTCCAGCGCGCTGC
The DNA here is from genome assembly GCF_004297405.1 of Reyranella sp. GTDB lineage: Bacteria > Pseudomonadota > Alphaproteobacteria > Reyranellales > Reyranellaceae > Reyranella. The sequence continues at coordinate 271,366 of NZ_SCVC01000036.1, read as the reverse complement.
GTTAGGGTCGGAGGTCGAGTCCCGCTTCGGCGCACCCTACTATCATTTCCACCGCGGCGATCTCGCGGCCCTGCTGGCCGCCGCGATGCCCAAGGAGCGCACCCACGCCGGCCATCGTCTTGTCGGCATCGAGGAGAAGGGCGAGCGGGTCGTCGCCCGCTTCGACAATGGTGCGGCGGTCGAAGCTGATCTGCTGATCGGCGCCGATGGCATTCATTCCAAGGTGCGCGCGCTCACCTTCGGGCCGGAGAAGCCGAGGTTCACCGGCTGCGTTGCCTGGCGTGGCCTGGTGCCCGCCGAACGCATTGCCCATCTCGACATCGAGGTCGCCTCGCACAACTGGATGGGGCCGGAGGCGCATTGTGTGCACTACTGGGTGTCGGCGAAGCGGCTGATGAACGTGGTCTGCATCGTCGAGCACGGCACCTGGACCAACGAATCGTGGACCGACAGGGGCGATGTCGCCGATGTGCTGGCGCGTTACGAAGGCTGGCACCCAACGGTGCGGGGCCTGATCGAGGCCTTCCCGGAGACATTCATCTGGGCACTGCATGACCGCGCGCCGCTGCCGGAATGGACCCGCGGCCGGATCGCGCTGCTGGGCGATGCCTGTCATCCGATGCTCCCCATGATGGCGCAGGGTGCCGCGCAGGCGATCGAAGATGGCGGGGCGCTGGTCTCGATTTTGTCGGCGATGAAGGACGATCTGCCGGCGGCCCTGCGCCGTTACGAGGTGTTGCGCAAGCCACGCGCGACTCGCCTGCAGGAGGCGAGTGCGGCCAACCGCGTGCGCTTCCATCTGCCCGACGGCCCGAAACAGCAGGAGCGCGACGTCGCCATGGCAGGTTCGGGCGACCGCTCGCTCGACGCGATCGCGTGGCTCTATGGGCATGATGCTGCTGATATGCCGACGACGGCGTAGCGTACGGCCGCGCGATATGGCCTAATCTCCGGCAAAGCACCGCTCCCCGAGGGCGGAACAGACAATGCCGCCTAGGGAGGCGACGCCATGTACAGCTATGTCGCGCGGCGGCTGGTTTTCGGCGCGCTGACGATTGTCGGCGTATCGATCATGGTCTTCGTGGTCATGCGCATCCTGCCGGGTGATCCGCTGGTCGCGATCTTCGGCGCCGAGGGCATGACCAAGCTCACCGACGAGCAGCGGGCTCACTACATGGACGAGTTGGGGCTGAGCGACCCGCTGTGGGTGCAGTATCTCAACTGGATAAGGGACATCCTGCGCGGCGATTTCGGCCGCTCGTTCTTCCGCTCCGAGAGCGTCGCCGACATGATCCTGCGGCGCGGGCCCCTGACGGCGGAGATCGCCATCATCTCCGTGGTGCTGTCGTGGCTCGTGGGTATCCCGGTCGCGGTCGTGAGCGCGTTGCGCCCCAACAGCATTGCCGACAGCGTGGCGCGCTTCACCAGTATCCTGTTCATTGCCGTGCCGGGCTTCTGGGTCGGCATGCTGATCGTGCTGGGATTGCTTTTCTGGTTCGGCTACCGCGCGCCGATGGCGGGCGTGTCGCTGCTGGCGGACCCGTGGAGCAACCTGCAGATCGTCATCGGGCCGGCCATCGTGCTGGGCCTGGGGCAAGCGGCCTACATCGCCCGCATGGCGCGCTCCAGCCTTCTCGAAGTGATCCGTGAGGATTACGTACGGACCGCGCGCGCCAAGGGGTTGAACGGCAAGCTGGTGATTGCGCTGCATGCATTGCCCAATGCACTCCTGCCAGTCATCACCTTGTCCGGTGTGCTGCTGGGCCTGGTGCTGGCGGGATCGATCCCGGTCGAGCGTGCCTTCGCCACACCGGGACTTGGCTACGCCATGTTCACGGCGGTGAACGAGCGCGACGTCTTCGTCATGCAGAACCTGGTGTTCCTCTACGCCGTGGTGTTCGTGGGGCTGAACATCCTGGTCGATGTCACCATCGCGCTCCTGGACCCGAGGATACGCTACCAATGACGGCGACCGTTACCGCTCCAGTTTCCGCTTCACCGTCGCGCCCGCGAGCGGCCCTGCGCCTCTTCGGGTCGTTCTTTCGCCGCGCGCCGTTCTCGGCCTTCTGGGGCGTGGTGGCAGCCCTGATCGTCGCCATGGCGGTCGCGGCGCCGGTGATCGCTCCCTATCCGCCGCTCAAGTCCGACTTCCGCGCCATGCAGAAGCCGCCGGATGAGAAGCACTGGTTCGGTACCGACCAGATCGGCCGCGACACACTGAGCCGCGTCATCTACGGCAGCCAGACGTCGCTCACCGTGGCGCTCGGTGCGGTGCTGTTCGGCACCACGGTGGGAGCACTGTGGGGGCTGGCCTGCGGCTACTTCGGTGGCCGCTTCGACATGGTGAGCCAGAGGATCATCGAGTTCCTGCAGTCTTTTCCGGACTTGATCCTGGCCATGGCCATCGCCATGGCTCTGGGCGGTGGCCTCTTTACCGTCATCGTTGCGATTGCCATTACGCGCATTCCATTCGGCGGGCGCGTCATCCGTTCGGTCGTGCTGTCGCTCAAGGAGATGCAGTATGTCGAGGCGGCACGCGGCATCGGTGCCTCGCATAAGCGCCTGATGTTCCGCCATATCCTGCCGCAGTGTGTGGCGCCTTACCTGATCCTCGCGACCACGCATCTCGGCGTCGCCATCGTGATCGAGGCATCGCTGGGTTTTCTGGGCGTCGGCATCCCGCCACCGATGCCGACCTGGGGCAACATGCTGGCTGATTCGTTGAATGCAGGCCTCGTGCCGCCCTGGTGGCTGGTCCTGTTCCCCGGGCTCGCCATCACCGTGACGGTGCTTGCCTTCAACCTTCTCGGCGACGGCATCCGCGACCTGCTCGATCCACGCCTGCGCGGTTCGGTCTAGAATGCTGCTGCCAGGGGAGACCTCACGCCGCCGTCGTGCAGATGGCACGACGCCAAGTGGCCGGGGATGACTTCGCGCAAAGCCGGCACCTCGGTCTTGCAGCGCGGCATGGCGTAGGGGCAGCGCGTGTGGAAATGGCAGCCGGACGGCGGATTGATCGGGCTCGGCACGTCACCCGTCAGGATCACCCGCTTGCGCCCGCGTGCGCTCGACTTGGGGATCGGCACCGCCGACAGCAGCGCTTCGCTGTAGGGATGCAGGGGCATCTCGAACAGGCTCCGCTTGTCGGTCATCTCGACGATGCGGCCGAGATACATCACGGCGACCCGGTGGCTGATGTGCTCCACGACCGCGAGATCATGGGCCACGAAGAGATAGGAGAGCTTGAACTCGTCCTGCAGGTCCATCAGCAAGTTGATGATCTGCGCCTGGATTGAAACGTCGAGGGCCGAGACCGGCTCGTCACCGACGATCAGCTCGGGATTGAGCGAGAGCGCGCGCGCAATGCCGATGCGCTGGCGCTGGCCGCCGGAGAATTCGTGCGGATAGGAATTCACGGCTTCGGGCCGCAGACCGACGCGCTCGAACAGCGCCGCGACGCGCTGCTTGCGTTCTTCCGGCGCGCCGAGATCGTGGACGATCAGCGGCTCCCCCACGATCTCGCCGGCGGTCATGCGCGGATTGAGCGACGCGTAGGGGTCCTGATAGATCATCTGCATCCGCCGCCGGTAGGGCAGCAGGCCTTGGGTGTCGAGCTGGGTGATGTCCTGGCCCGCGACCTTGATCGTACCGTGGGTGGGCTCCAGCAGCCGGAGCACGGTGCGTCCGACCGTGGATTTGCCGCAGCCCGATTCACCCACCAGACCCAGTGTCTCGCCACGGCCGATCGAGAACGACACACCGTCGACGGCATAGACACTTCCCGAGGCACGGCTGAAGAACCCTTTGCGGATGGGAAAGTGCTTCTTCAGCCCTTCGACTTCGAGCAGCGGCGTCATGCGCCGGCTCCAACGAGCATGCCGGCCAGCGCCTTGTCGGCATGCCAGCAGGCGATCCAGTGGCCGGGTCGCTGTTCCTCGAGGGGCGGCCGCACCTCCCGGCATCGGTCGCTGGCCAGGCCGCACCTTGGGGCGAAGCTGCAACCCTGCGGCAGGTTGAACAGCGACGGCACCATGCCCTTGATCTCGTTCAGCCGGGCACGGCGCGCGTCGCTCTGAGCTGCGGTGTCAAGGTGGGGGATCGAGGCGAGCAGGCCCCGTGTGTAGGGATGGCCCGGATTGTCGAACAGCCGGGCCGCGTCGGTCTCCTCGACCTTGCGGCCGGCGTACATGACCACGACGCGGTCGGCATTCTCGGCCACCACCCCCATGTCGTGGGTGATCAGGATAATCGCGGTGCCGAAGGTCTCCTGCAGCTCGCGCATCAGGTCGAGGATCTGGGCCTGGATGGTGACGTCGAGCGCCGTGGTCGGCTCGTCGGCGATCAGCACCTTGGGATTGCAGGACAGCGCCATGGCGATCATGACCCGCTGGCGCATGCCACCCGAGAGCTGGTGCGGATAGGCATGGGCGCGCCGTTCCGGCTCGGGAATGGAAACGCGCTTCAGCATGTCGACGGCACGATCCCAGGCGTCGCGTTTGCTCAACCCCTGATGCAGGGCGACGGCCTCGGCGATCTGCTTGCCCACCGTGTAGAGCGGGTTCAGGGAGGTCATCGGCTCCTGGAAGATCATCGAGATCTCGTTGCCGCGGATGCGTTCCATCTCGGGCTCGCTGATCTCGAGCAGGTTCCTGCCCTCGAAGCGCACGGCGCCACCGACGATGCGTCCCGGCGGGTTTGCCACCAGGCGCAGGATGGAAAGCGCTGTCACGCTCTTGCCACAGCCCGATTCGCCGACGACGCCCAGGGTCTCGCCGGCCTTCAGGGCATAGGACACGCCGTCGACGGCGCGGACGGTGCCGACCGCGGTGAAGAAATGGGTCTGGAGGTCCTCGATCTGCAGGATCGTTTGCGCCGCCATCGACTCCCTTTGATTTATGGTGTTAGTTTTGGCCCACCAAGATGGACAAACCATCAGAGCATAGAGTGCTCGGTCTGCAAAAGGCCAAAAGGGAGGAGCGACGCATGAGTGACCACGTGTCCAAGCGTTCCCGCGTAAACCGTCGACAGTTCGTCAAGGGTGCCGCTGCCCTGGGCGCCATGAGTGGAGCAGGAGCTTTCGGGCTGCCTTTCCATGCCTGGGCGCAGGGCGTGCCCAACGAGTATGACGGCTCGAAATTTCAACTCAAGGCACCCGAACCCAATGCCAAATCGGGTGGCGTGCTGCGGTATGGCATCACCTCGCGGCCGCCGCATTTCGACTTCCACCAGTCCGGCACCATCAACAGCCTGGGCAGCCAGGGCTGCATGTTCGACAACCTCGTGCGGCGCGATCCGCGCGACAGCGGCAAGACGATCATCCCCGATCTGGCCCATAGCTGGGAAATCTCCAAGGACAACAAAACCTACACGTTCATGCTGCGCAAGGACGTGCAGTTCCATGACGGGGCGGAGTTCACGTCGGAGGACGTGAAGGCGACCTTCGATCGTATCGCCAAGCCGCCGCAGGGCATTTCGATCCCGCGCAGCACGCTGTTCGCCGCAGTCGAGGAGATCACCGCGCCCGACAAGCATACGGTGCAGTTCAAGCTCTCCGAGCCCCGACCGGCCAACTTCATCATGTCGGCGATCGCCAGCGGCTGGAATGGCATCGTGCGCAAGAAGACCCTGGAGGATAACGGCTACAACCTGCGTCGCGTCGTCGACATTCCCGGCACCGGCCCGTTCAAGAGCCAGCGCCGCGTCGAGGCCGAGATCTGGGTGATGGAGAAGAACAAGAACTACTGGAACAAGGGCCTGCCCTATCTCGACGGCATCGAGTTCTATCACGCCCTGCCGTTCTCGCCCGAGCTCGGCTCCAGTCTGCTCTCCGGTCGTGTCGATTATGCCCGTCTGCTCGATCCGGTGTCGCAGCGCCGGGTCAAGGCGACCCAGGGCATGTCGGGCATGGACTTCTATCAGAGCGTCATCCAGGCGACCTGGATGAACAACAAGAAGAAGCCGCTCGACGATCCCCGGGTGCGCCGGGCGTTCCACCTGGTGCTCGACAAGCCGGTGCTGGTCGATGTCGTGAAGGACATCGCCCCGATGATGGTGGGCGGCTTCATCTATCCGTTCTCGGAGTTCGCCACGCCGCTGCCCGAACTCAGCAAGCGTCTTGGTTATCAGGCCGACCCGACAGCGGCGGTCAAGGAAGCCAAGGCACTGATGGCCGCGGCCGGCCATGCCAAGGGCATCACCGGGCTCGACTATCTGGTACGCGAAGTCGCGAGCTTCAAGCTGTGGTCGCAGGCCATCCAGGCGATGCTGCAGCAGACGCTCAACGTCCAATGCAACATCCGCACCGCCGTGGAGTCTGTATGGTTCGATGACGTTCGCACCGGCAAGTTCGATCTCGCCATCGGCGCCATCGTCTCGACGCTGCTCGACCCATCGGACTACTTCAACGCCTGGTACAGTAAGACCGGGCCGCAGAACTACTCGTCCTGGGACAATGCGAAGTTCAACGAGTTGCTGCCGCAGATCGACCGCGAGGTCGATGCCAAGAAGCGTCTCGACCTGATCCGTCAGGCCGAGGCGATCATGGAACAGGATCCGCCGTTGCTGCCGATCTCCTGGGAGAAGATCAACGACGGTTGGTACAACTATGTGAAGGGCCACCGTCCGCAGGACTACTTCGGCATCTACGACGTGGTGCGCTTCGACACGTTCTGGCTCGACAAGTAGCCAGCGTTCGCCGCAAACGAAACGGGCCGGTGCTCGAGGCACCGGCCCGTCCTAGTTCTCGAGATTTGTGTCAGCCCTTGCTCGGGTTGATCAGGAACTTCTCGCCGGTCGCGCGCTTGGCATAGGCGCCGATGTTCTTGAGATCGAGGGCTTCCTGCAGCGACACCGTTTGCGTGTAGTGGCTGGCGAAGGTCGTCTTCAGGCTCTTCACCACCCGCTCGCGCAGCCGGATCTGGTCGGGCCGGCCGATCTTCTGCAGGAACGGCGTCAGCAGCCAGCCGCCCACGCCCCAGGCCATGCCATAGTTGCGCGTCAACTCGACCGGGCTGGTGTCGAGGCTGCCGTAAACATAGACCTGCTTGTGCACGCTCGAGCCATAGCGGTTGTAGGTCGTCGCGGTCTTGTTGATCGCGATCTCCATGCAAGTGAGGATCTGGCTGACGAGCTTGCCGCCACCGATCGCGTCGAAGGCGATCGTGGCGCCGGTCTCGACCAGCGCCTGCGTGAGGTCGTCGGTGAAGCTCGCGGCGCTCGAATCGACGACGTGCTTGGCGCCGATATCCTTCAGCAGCTTGGCTTGTGTCGGGCTGCGCACGATGTTGACCAGGCCGATCCCATCCTCGTTGCAGATCTTGTTCAGCATCTGGCCGAGATTGGAGGCGGCGGCGGTATGAACCAGCGCCTTGTGGCCTTCGCGCTTCATGGTTTCGGTCATGCCGAGTGCCGTCAGCGGATTGACGAACCATGAGGCGCCCTCGGCAGCCGTCGTGCCGTCCGGCAGCGGCTGGCAGTCCGTGGCCTTCAGCAGCCGGTACTGCGCATACATGGCACCGCCGATCATCGACACGGTCTTGCCCTTGAGCGCCTGCGCGGCGTCCGAGGAGCCGGCCTTGACGACGGTGCCAGCGCCCTCGTTGCCGACGGGCATCGATTCATCGAGGCGAGTCGCCAGGAAGGGCAGGGTAGCCGCCGGCACCTTGGCCGTGACCGTGATGCTGTCGCCGCTGCCACTCGCCTTGGCCGTCGTCAGATCGGCCGGCCCCAACAGCAGGCCAAGGTCCGACGGATTGATCGGCGTCGCTTCGACCTTGACCAGCACCTGGTCCGGCCCGGGTTCGGGCAGCTCGACCTTGGCCAGCGACAATTGCAGCTCGCCACCCTTTGTGATGAGGGACCGAAGCTGCAGTCCCGAAATCTTGCTGGTGTCACTCATCCTGGCATCTCCTGCGGTTCGCATTGGAATAGGCTCGCTCTGTAGCACATCCGATCGGAGCTGGGATTGGGACCTCGAAGGCCTTATCGTGCGGCGGCCAGTGAAAATTCTTCGAGGTCATGATGTGCCGTAGCTGCGTCGGCGAGCTGTTTGCGAATCTCTCCAGTTTCGAGCCGGGCAAGACCCGGCGCGGATTCGTGGTTGGATCCGCGTTGGTCGCAGGAGCGGGGATGGCGGCGCTCGGAGCCACGCGGCCGGCCCGAGCGCAGTCAGGCGGTGTTGATCTGATCTTCCGGGGTGGGACGATCATCCCGATGTCCGGGGCGGATCGCTATACAGAGGCAGTGGCCGTCGACGAGGGCAGGATCGTGGCGGTGGGCACGGAGGCCGAGGTGATGAGCCTCAGAACGACGTCGACCCGGGTTGTCGATCTTGCCGGCCGCACGCTGCTGCCGGGTCTCATCGACCCTCACCAGCATACGGGCGTCGGTGCGGTCATCACCGCGCTGTTCGAGGATGTCGGCTATCCGACCTATAAGACGCGCCAGGCCGTGTTCGATGCGGTGCGGGTCAAGGCCGCCAAGACGCCAGCCAACGATTGGCTCTACTTCTTCGGCTTCGACAATCTGCTGCAGGGCGGTGAACTGTCGATCGGGGAACTCGACACCTTGTCGACCACCCATCCGATCATGATCTACTACAACAACATGCATACCGCCGCGGTGAACAGCGCCGCGCTCAAGGCGGCGAAGATCCCGGACGATATACAGGAGCTGCCCGGCGGCGGCCGATTCCGCCGTGATGCCAATGGCAAGCTCAACGGCCTGGTCGACGAGGAGTCTGCTCTCAGGAGAATGCTCGTCGGCCTTCCCAAGCTCACGCCCCAGTTCGTCGGCAAGGCCACCGCTGATTGGCTGAAGCGCAACTCGGTTGCCGGCATCACGGCCGTACACGAGGCCGGCGTCACCGTGGCGGGCGATCTGCTCCAGGGCTATGAGCGCATCGCCGTGCAATCTCCCTGCCGGATCAGCATCAGCCTCGTGTTCCCCTCGATGAACGCCGGCGATCCTTACAAGGAGTTCGGACGCGGCGCGCGGGCGACGCAGGTCCCGAATTGCCTGTTGTCCTTCTATGCCATCAAGATCGTCGCCGACGGCTCCAACCAGACCAAGACCGCCGCTCAGACGGTTCCGTATCTCGGTGGCGAAGGGAAGGGCGAGCTGAATTACGAGCCGGCGCAGTTGAAGAAGATGGTTGCCGAGGTGAAGGAAGCAGGCTGGCCGGTTTCCATCCATGCCAACGGCGACGCGACGATCGACGCCGCGCTCGATGCCATCGAAGCCACCTACGGCCCCAACCCGGTGACCGGAGTCAACCGGATCGAGCACTGCACGATGGCACGTGCAGACCAGATCGCGCGCATGAAGGCTTTGGGCGTTCAGCCCAGCTTCCTCATGAATCACGTCCATCTCTATGGCGCGGCCTATCGAGATCTGCTGTTCGGAGCGGAGCGTGCGGAACGCATGGACGCCGCGGGCGATTGCGTCAGGGCGGACCTTCCGTTCACCCTGCACACCGACTCGCCGGTGACCAAGATTGGCGTCCTGCAACTTGTGCAGACGGCGGTGACGCGGCGCTGCCTCTTCGACAATTCGGTGATCGGTAAGAATCAGGCGGTGTCGCTCACCGATGCCCTCAAGGCAGTGACGGTCCACGCTGCCGGCCAGATCGGCATGCGCGACCGCCTCGGCTCTTTGGAGCGCGGCAAGGAGGCCGACCTGACGATCCTCGAAAGCGATCCCTACAAGGTAGACCCGGACAAGATCGCGGATATCAAGGTCAGCGAAACCTGGGTCGCCGGCAAGAAGGCCTTTGGTTGAGCCACGTCAGGCTCTTCGCCCATCACCGCTATTCCGGCTGCAGCCCGGCGTCGCGCACCAGCGCCGCCCAGTTGCGGGCCTCGGTTGCGAAGAAACCCTGCAGGTCAGTGGCAGGGACGACGAACGGCATGGCACCACGCGCTGCGAGCTGACGCACGAATTCCGGCGAGGCCACCACACGATCCAATGCTGCGCGTAGCCGGTCCAGGATCGGCTGGGGCACTCGGGCCGGCGCGTAGAGGGCGAACCAGAAGTTCAGATCGAAGCCCGGCAGGCCCGCTTCCGCCATCGTGGGGACGTCGGGCAAGGCTGGCGAGCGTGTCTGCGAGGTGACCGCCAGCGCACGCACTTTGCCGCCCTGAGCCTGGGCCGCTGCGGTCGTAATGTTATCGAAGAGGAAGCTGATCTCGCCGGACAGCAAAGCATTGGAAGCGGGCGCGCTGCCCTGATAGGGCACCTGCAATGCCTCGAAGCCGCCGACCTTCTGCAGCACCACGGCGAACATGTGGGGCGAACTGCCCGGGCCGTAGGTGCCGTAGGTGAGTTCATTGGGCTCGCGCTTGCCGCGCGCAATCAGCTCCTGCACGGAGTCGACGTTCAGGGTGCTCGGATTCACGACCAGCACATTGGGGAGTGCTGCCACCGTGCCGATGCCGACGAAATCCTTCAACGGATCGTAGGTGATGTTGCGCATCAGCAGCGGATTGAGGACCTGCGTCTGGACGGGGCCAAGCCAGAGGGTCGTGCCATCCGGTTCGGCTCTCGCCGCGACGGCCGCCCCGATGCTGCCCCGCGCACCGCCACGGTTTTCGACGATGACCGGGGCGCCGATCGCCTCGCGCAGCCCTTCCGCAACGAGTCGCGCCACGAGGTCGGTGGGGCCGCCGGCCGGATAGCCAACGATCACGCGCAGAGTTCGACCGGCTGGCCACTCCTGGGCTCCAGCAGACCGAATGGCCGGCATGGCCAGTCCCGCGACCAACAGGCCGCGCCTCGTGATGCGCATATCGTTTCCTCCGTCTTCGTTCCCAAGGTTGCGCAGTGCGCACCTATAGGACAAAGCCGAATTAGCGATCGCTGCCATATGTCGATACTATGGGTCGATGGACTTCCGTATCCTCCGTTACTTCGTCGCCATTGCCGAGGAGGGCTCGATATCCCGCGCCGCAGAACGGCTGCGCATCGCCCAACCGGCCTTGAGCGCGCAGATCCGCAATCTCGAGAGCGAACTCGGGTCTGCGCTGCTGCATCGCATGCCGCGCGGTGTCGTGGTGACTGAAACGGGCGCGAAACTGCTCGGACATGCTCGGCACATCCTGCGATCAGTGGCGCTCGCGCGGGAAGATCTGCTCGGTGATGCCGCCGTAATCATCGGCGATGTCACCGCAAGCTTCCCCCAATCGGTCGCAATGGTGCTGACGCGGCCAGTGGCGGAGGAGGTGCTGCGCGTGCTGCCACGCGTCTCCCTCAGCGTGCGCGAGAGCAATACGGGTTACACCTCGGAGTTGCTGCGCTCCGGCCGGATCGACCTGGGTTTTGTCTTTCGCGAGGCAGATGCGGTTGGGCTGAAGGCGCGCCGCCTCGTCGAGGAGGATCTCGTCGTCATCGGCCCACCCGGTGCCTTCGAGCGAGGCCACGTGGGGCAGGCGCCGAAGCCGCTGCGTTTCGCCCGGCTCGCCCAGCTTCCGCTGGTCATTCCCGGCCGCCCGCACAGCCTGCGCGAATTGCTGAACGACTACGCCCGTCGAGCACGTACCGAGTTACGTGTCGTGATGGAGGTGGATGCCATCCCGCAGATCAAGGAGCTGGTCGCGGCCGGGGCAGGCTACGCCGTGCTCTCCTACAATGCGGTGCGAGAAGATCTGACCACAGGGCGCCTTTGCGGCGCACGCATCACGTCGCCTTCCTTGCAGCGCTCGGTTTTCCTTTGCGGTCATGCCGAGCTCCCGCAGACGCGGGCCGTACGCGCCGTGGAGAAGATCATCCTGGAGGCCACGGCGCGGTTGGTGGAAACGGGCGTCTGGAACGCACGTCTTGCGCTGCCATAGGTCGGACCTATGGCAGCCAGCCTTTATTAGTCTTGGATCATCTCTGCCGAAGCTGATTGTTTCGCGACCTAATTTTTTGGAGCGAGCGTCAGCAATGTCCACCGGTACCCATGTCCATGTGCGCCACGATGCGCGATCCGAATTTCCCGGGATCGTGCATGTCACCATCGACAACCGCGCGAAGCTGAATGCGCTGAACTCGGTCGTCATCCGCGAGTTCGTGGATGCGGTGGAACAGCTGGGAAAGGACCCGGAACTGCGCGGCATGGTGGTCACCGGCTGGGGCGAAAAGTCCTTCATCGGCGGCGCAGACATTCAGGAGCTGTCGCAGCTGCAAGAGCCGGGCGCGGCCCGGGCCTTCATCACCGGTGTGCACGAGGCTTGCCGATGCCTGCGTGACTGTCCCGTGCCGGTGATTGGCCGCGTAAACGGCTTCACGCTCGGTGCCGGACTGGAGCTCATGGCAGCTTGCGACATGCGCGTTGCGGTCACGGGCGCAAAGCTCGGCATGCCCGAGGTGCGTTTCGGCATGCCCTCCGTGGTCGAAGCCGCCCTGTTTCCCGGCCTGATCGGCTGGGGCCGCACGCGTCAGATGCTGCTGCTCGGTGACATGATTTCGGCTGAGCAGGCGTTGCAATGGGGGCTCGTCGAGCGCGTGGTCGCGCCCGAGGCTCTGGACGCCGCCGTCGACGAGTGGCTCGCATCCATGGTGGCGAACAGCGTGCGCGGCATGCGGTTGCAGAAGAAGCTCATTCGAGCCTGGGAGACCCTGCCGGTTGAGCAGGCGGTCCAGCGTGGCATCGATATCTTCGCCGAGACCCACGAGGTTGCCGAACCCCGCGAACTGCTGCAGCGCTTTCTCGACCATCAGGCGGCAAGAAAGAAGAAGTAGCGCTTCTCGCTCTCAGGCTGAGTCAGAAGGCTTGCGCATCAGGTAGGTATCCATGATCCAGCCGTTCCGTTGCCGCGCTTCGTGGCGGCGGCGGTGGATCTCGGCGGCAACGTCGGCGACCTTGCCGGAAATCAGGATCTCGTCTGGCGTGCCGAGATAGGCACCCCAGTAGATCTCCATGTCCTGGTCGACGAAGCGGCGATAGGTGTCCTCACCATCGAGCAGCACGGCGACGCTGTCGATGTCGGCCGGAAACCCCTCGACGAGTTTGCGGCCGGTGGTGAGGGCGACTGGTTCGGCGATGCGGTTGAGCGGGATCCTGTGCCGTGCCGCCAGCGCCTGCACTGCGGTGATGCCGGGAATCACCTCGTAGTCGATCTCATGGCGACCTGTCGCCACCAGCGCCTCGACGTTGCGGATGGTGCTATCGTAGAGCATCGGATCGCCCCAGACGAGGATGCCGGCCGTCTCGCCGTCCTTCATCTCGTCCGCGATCATGCGTTCGAAGACGGCCTGCTTGGCCGCGTTCAACTCGTCGACCGAGGTTCGATAGTCGGCAGGCTGGGTGTCGCGCGGCGGGCTTGGTGCCTCGACGAAGCGATGCGCGCGGCCGGGCTCGATATGGCGTCGGCAGATTTCTTCGCGGAGCGCGCGCAGCTTGGTCTTGGCGGGGCCCTTGTCCATCAGGAAGAAGACATCGACGCGATTGAGCGCCTTCACCGCCTGGATGGTGAGGTAGTCGGGATCGCCGGCACCAATGCCGATGATGAGGATCTTTTTCACGGTCCGTCTCGCTTCTACGGCACAAAAATTGCAGAGTTACTGGGGAACTAGCAGGAGGTTGCCATGAGCGTCGACTCTCTTAGCAAGCCGACCACCATCACCCCATCCGCCACTGCCTTCTCGCACATCGGCGAGGACGACACCGACTACAAATCGGGTGGCCTGCGCGACTTCTTCCTCTACCGCGATCTAGGCATCGCTGCCGCTACCAACGGCCAGGTCGTGGCCCAGCTCGTGAAAGCCAACATGGCGCCCGAGGAGGGAACAGGCTGGCATCGGCATGAAGCCAGCTTCCACATCGTGATCATGCTGAAAGGCTGGGCGCGCTTCATGTACGAGGACAAGGAGACCCTGGTGAAGACGGGCGATTGCGTCCACCAGCGGCCGGGCATCCGGCACTACCTGTTCGATTACTCACCCGACATGGAATATCTCGAAATCGTCAGCCCCGCCGATTTCACGACGGTCGATGTCGAGGGGCCTTGCCCTGTCCCGATGCCGACGCCCTGGAAATAAGCGGCGCCCGTCAACCCGTCCACGCCCGACGCGTGGTCGAGTAGGCCAGTACTGCCGAGAAGGCCACGATGCCGATGGCGACGCAGGCATAGAGGCCCGACACGCCCCAGCCGAAAGCGTCCAGCGCCAGCAAACTGCCGCCGCCGGCGATCGTGATGCGTGTGAGGTTGGCGCCGACAGGCCAGTACATTTCGCCGGTGCCTTGGGAGGCAAAATAGAGCGCCATGGCGACGCCGAAGAAACCATAGGCCGGACCGACAATGGTGAGGTAGTGGCGGCCCGAGGCCAGTGCGCCGGGATCGGTGGTGAACAGGCCGAGCCACAGGTCGGGCCAGATAGCCACGATGATGCCGATGGCGGCGGCCATGCCGCCGGCCATGAAGGCGCCGGTCCAGGCCATCCGTTGAGCACGGGCATGTTGTCGGGCGCCGATGTTGGTACCGACCAGCGCGGTAAGCGTGGCGCCAATGCCGAAGCTGATAGGGATCAGCATGTATTCCAGGCGGCTGCCGATGCCATAGCCGGCGATGGCCGCATCGCCTTCGCGGCCGATCAGACCGGTGACGACCAGCACGGTGCCGTTGGTCAGGATCACCACCAGGCAGGCGATGAGGCCGACCTTCAGGATGTCGCGGAAGGCTCGCCACTTGAACCCGTTCACAGGCCAGCGCAGACGGACCGCCGCCTTGTCGCCCGTCAGCTTGGAGAGCATCCAGACGGCGGCGATGGCGAACGCGATGACCGCAGCCACCGCTGGTCCACGGATGCCGAGCGCGGGCAGGCCGAACCATCCCAGGGTGAGTGCTCCGGTGAGCGGGATCTGGATCGCGCCGGTCACGACCAGGGCGAGGCCAGGGGTCTTCATGTCGCCCGTGCCGCGCAGCACCGAGGCCATGGAATTGGCGATCCAGTGGGCGCCGCAGCCCAGGAAGAGGATGGTAGCGAAGGCCTCGGCGCGATCGAGGGCCGCGCCGCTGCCGCCCAACGCACCGTAGATCTGCCGGCCGAAGCCCACGAAGACGATGGCGAACAGCGAGGCCATGCCGAGCGCGATGGCCAGCGCATGCGCCGCTGCTGCCTCGGCCGCCGCCTTGTTACCCGAGCCCAGTGCCCGCGCCACGGAGGAGGAGATGCCGCCGCCCATGGCGCCCGCCGACATCATGCCCAGGGTCATCTGTGTCGGGAACACGAGGGCCAGTGCTGCGAGATCGACAGTGCCGAGCTGGCCGATGAAGAAGCCGTCGGCGATGCTGACCAGGCTCTGCATGGCCACGTTCAGCACGTTGGGGATGGCGAGGACGAGGATGGTGGGCACGATCGGCCCGGCCAGCATCATCTGCCGGCGTTCTGCGGGAGTCATTGCCGCGGTCTCTAGCACGTCATGTACCGGGACCGCGCGAGCTTATCTCATCGCATGCTTATAGTTTCTGCTTTCGCTCAGCGGCCGGCGCGTTGGACCACGATGGCTTCGGCGAGCTGGTCGATCGTGTCGATCCCTGCAGATACGTTCATGGGAATCGTGACGTCGAACCGATCCTCGAGCTCCATGATCACGTCCATGATCGTGAGCGAGTCGACGGTGGTTCCGGTCGAGATGACGGTCTGAGGGGTGATGGCCTTCCCGGCGACCTGATAGGGCGCCAGAAGGCGGAAGATCTCGCCGATCACGCTACGCTGCAGTGCTGCACCGGTGTCGGCGACCAGATGATGTGTGGCCTGCAAGGCAACCTCCGCCGTATTGATGGTGGCGGCATCTGATAGAAGCACCGGGCCAATGTGAAATAACAATTGGTTACCCAGTGTTGCGACACATTACGAAATATTGCGCCGCTTTCACTCCGCTGCGAGTGGAGTAGGCTTCAGCCACTCGTCGAAGTCGTGCAACGCCCGTGCGCTGAGCGCCTGCTTGCGTTCCTTGCCACGCAGCGTGCCCTCGATCGGCGGGAAGAGGCCGAAGTTGACGTTCATCGGCTGGAAGGTCGTGGCGTCGGCGCCACCCGTAATGTGGCTCAGCAGGGCACCCATCGCCGTGGTGGACGGCGGCGGCCCTTGCGTCCGGCCCATACGCTCAGCGGCGGCAAAGCGACCGGTCAGGAGGCCGACGGCGGCGCTTTCGACATAACCCTCGCAGCCAGTGATCTGGCCGGCGAACCGGAGCCGCGGCATCGCCTTCAACCGGAGGGTGGCATCGAGCAGACGCGGGCTGTTCAGGAAGGTGTTGCGATGCAGTCCGCCCAGCCGCGCGAACTCGGCGTTCTGCAGGCCGGGGATGGTGCGGAAGACGCGGGTCTGTTCGCCGTGCTTCAGCTTGGTCTGGAAGCCCACGATGTTCCACAGGGTTCCGAGGGCATTGTCCTGGCGGAGCTGCACCACTGCCCACGGGCGATGGCCGGTCCGTGGATCGCGCAGGCCCACCGGCTTCATGGGGCCGAAGCGCAGCGTCTGCGGGCCGGTCGCTGCGATCACTTCGATCGGCTGGCAGCCCTGGAAGTAGGGCGTGTTGGCTTCCCACTCCTTGAACTCGGTCTTCTCGCCGGCCAGAAGGGCCGCGACGAACGCCTCGTACTCGACCTTGCTCATCGGGCAGTTGAGGTAGTCAGCTCCGTCGCCTGCCGGGCCGCCCTTGTCGTAGCGCGACTGCTTCCAGGCGATGGAGAGATCGATGCTTTCGTAGTGGACGATCGGCGCGATGGCGTCGAAGAAGGCCAGCGACTCCTGGCCGGTGAGTTTGCTGATCGCTTCCGCCAGGGCAGGCGAGGTGAGGGGGCCGGTGGCGATGATGACGCTGTCCCAGGCCTCGGGCGGCAGGCCCGCCACCTCGCTGCGCTCCAAAGTCACCAGCGGGTGGGCGAGCAGTGCTTTCTGCACCGCCGCAGAGAAGCCATGACGATCGACGGCCAAGGCGCCGCCGGCTGGCAGCTTGT
This sequence comes from Reyranella sp., assembly GCF_004297405.1. Classification (GTDB taxonomy): domain Bacteria; phylum Pseudomonadota; class Alphaproteobacteria; order Reyranellales; family Reyranellaceae; genus Reyranella. The sequence continues at coordinate 254,426 of NZ_SCVC01000036.1, read as the reverse complement.
GCTGGTCGGCCGCCCGCATGATCAGCGAGCCGGCGCGCCGCATCTCCTCGTGCAGGAGGCCGACGGCGTTGTTCTGCGCATCATCGGAGCGGAAGGAGTTGGAGCAGACGAGCTCAGCCAGGCTGTCGGTAAGATGGGCTTCGGTGCCACGCACCGGCCGCATCTCGTGCAGCACGACGGGAACGCCGGCGGACGCGAGTTGCCAGGCCGCTTCGCTGCCCGCGAGCCCGCCACCGACGATATGAACGCTCTTGATGCTTGACGTCATCCCATCCGACCTGAAACCGTGCGCCTCCTTCGCGAACCTATAAATGGGGGAGGGCCCAATGGCCATCAAGTTCCACAATCCAAAGTCTGTCGCACTGGCGGGCAAATACAGCTTGGGGGCCGAAGTCGCCCCGAACGCACGCCTGCTCTACGTCTCGGGCCAGGTCGGCGTCGATTCCAAGGGCAAGCTCGGCGCAGGCATCGAGAAGCAGGTCGAGCTTACCTGGAAGAACATCGGCCAGGTCCTGAAGAGCGCCGGCATGGGCTACAAGGACATCGTCAAGATCACGGGCTTCATCACCGATGCTCGCTACATGACGGCTTATCGCGAAGTCCGCGGCCGCTTCATCGGCGAGCCCTATCCTGCGTCGACGCTGGTGATCGTCTCCGGTCTTGCCGATCCCGGCATGATGGTCGAGATCGAGGTCGTCGCAGCGAAGTAGATCGACCTGTCCGTCCAGGCGTAGCGCGTTGACCGAACCTCTTTCCTATGGGCGGCTGCTGCGCCTGGATGGCATGCCCGAACTGTTTCTGGCGGCCTGCCTGTCGCGCCTGGCCGGCCGCATCTTCTCGCTGGCCATCGTCCTCTACGTCCTGGACCGCTTCGGTTCTCCAGCGCTGGCGGGATGGGTGGCGTTCGCCTCGATGGCGCCGGGACTGCTGATCAGCCCCCTGGCTGGGGCGTTGCTCGATCGTCTCGGCGCGGCGAAGGCGATCGTCATCGACATGGCGGCGAGCGCGTTGCTGCTCCTGGCACTCGGTCTCGCCGACGTCGCAGGCTCGGTCACCGAGCCACTATTGCTGACGCTGGTGACGCTCTACTCCCTCACGAGCCCGCTCGGTACTGCCGGCATTCGCGTCCTGATCCCGCGCCTGGTCCCGAAGGACGCGTTGGATCTGGCCAATGCATTGGATACCAGCAGCTACGCTCTCATCAATGTTGCCGGGCCCGCCGTCGCGGGATTGCTGTTTGGCTTCGCCGGTTCGCAGACGACTCTGCTGGCGATCGTGCTTCTCTACGCGGCAGCGGCCGTCAGTCTCGTGCCCCTCATACGCCGCACGTCCAATGGCCACGCCGCATCGACTGGGCCTTTGATCGGAGACGCCGTGGCCGGCGTGATCTACTTCGTGAGGCACACGTCTCTCCGTGGTCTCGCCATCTCCTATGCCTTGTTCCAGGTGAGCTGGGGCATTCTCGTGGTCGCCGTTCCCGTGGTGGTGATGAAGGAGCTGGGAACGGGCGCCCGTGCGGACACGGTGGTGGGCGGCCTGTGGGCCGCGGCTGGCCTCGCTGGGGGGCTCGGCGCGCTTTTCGCCGGACACCTTCGTACTGTCGACCGCGAGCGGCAGTTCATCGCGATCGGTGCGCTCGCCACGGCAGTCGCAATCTTTCCGGTGAGCGCCAGTTTCGGCCTCGTCGGTTTGGCGATTGGTCTGGTTCTGGTGGGCTTCGTGGAAGGTCCCGTCGATGTCGGCGTGCTTTCGCTCCGGCAACGGCGTACCGATCCGGGATGGTTGGGCCGTGTGCTCGCCGTCTCGATGAGCTTCAACATGTCCGGTTTGCCGCTGGGCTCTGCCATCGGTGGCGTCATCGTGATGCATTCTCCATCCCTGGCGTTTGCTACCGCCGCCTTGGCGTCGGTCCTTGCCGCGGCGGCCACCTATGCGCTTGTGCCGGCGACGTCGGAGAGATGAATTCGCGCTCGAAACTCGGCACTATGGTTTGCAAATGACGAACGCTCTCAAAGTCGGTCTGGCGCAGCTCAATCCCAAGGTCGGCGATGTGGCGGGCAACCTCGCCAAAGTGCGCGCGGCGCGCGCGGAGGCGGCCTCGCAGGGCGCCGAACTGGTGCTTTGCGCGGAGACGGTGCTGTCGGGTTATCCGGCCGAAGACCTGGTGCTGAAGCCTGCTTTCCAGAAGGCTTGCCACGAGGCGGTCGAAGCCCTGCGCGCCGACACGCAGGACGGCGGCCCGGCGTTGTTCGTCACCACGCCGTGGCGCGAGGGCGACAAGCTGCACAACGCCATCATCGCTCTCGACAAGGGCGAGATCATCGGCAAGCGCTTCAAGGTCGATCTGCCGAACTATGGCGTGTTCGACGACAAGCGTGTCTTTGCGCCGGGGCCGATGCCGGGGCCGCTGGTCTTCAAGGGCGTGCGCATCGGTGTGCCGATCTGCGAGGATATGTGGACGCCCGACGTCGTCGAATGCATTACCGAGACCGGCGGCGAGATCATCCTGGTGCCAAATGGTTCGCCCTACGAAGTCGGCAAGACCGACGTGCGCGTGCAGCTCGGCGTCAAACGTGTGGTCGAGAGCGGCTTGCCCTTCGTCTACCTCAACCAGGTCGGCGGCCAGGACGAGCTGATCTTCGATGGCGGCTCGTTTGCGCTGGGGGCCGACCGGGCGCTGAAGGTCAAGCTGGCTTCCTTCGCCGAACAGGTGGCGACGATCGAGTTCCGCCGTGGCCCATCCGGTTGGGAATGCCTGCCCGGTCCGATCGAGCTGGAGATGAGCGACATCGAATCGATCTACCGGGCGATGGTGCTGGGCCTGCGCGACTATGTGAACAAGACCGGCTTCCCCTCGGTGGTGATCGGCCTTTCCGGGGGCGTCGATTCGGCGATCACGGCGGCAGTAGCAGCCGATGCCCTGGGGCCCGAGCGCGTGCACGCGATCATGATGCCGTCGCCTTATACCAGCCGGGACTCACTGGAAGACGCCGAGGCCTGCGCACGCGCCATCGGCATCCGTTACGACATCGTCGACATCGGCCCCGCCATGGAGGCGTTTCGCGGCATGCTGACGCCGCTGTTCGGCAATCGCGCCGAGGATGTCACGGAAGAGAACATCCAGAGCCGCGCCCGCGGCGTTACCTTGATGGCCGTGTCCAACAAGCTTGGCGGCATGGTCGTCACCACCGGCAACAAGTCGGAGATGGCCGTGGGTTACGCCACGCTCTACGGCGACATGTGCGGCGGCTTCAATGTGTTGAAGGACGTCTACAAGACGACGGTGTTCGAGCTTTGCCGCTGGCGCAACAAGCACTTGCCGCAAGGCGCCCTCGGCAAGGCCGGCACGGTGATCCCCGCGCGCATCATCGACAAGCCGCCGTCGGCCGAGCTGCGGCCGGACCAGAAGGACTCCGATTCGCTGCCACCTTATCCTGTCCTCGACGCCCTCCTGAATGGCTTGATCGAACGTGACCTCAGCACAGCCGATCTCGCGCAGGAGGGCCATGATCCGGCGGTCGTGGATCGCGTGTGGCGGCTACTGGAAGGGGCGGAATACAAGCGACGTCAGGCGCCGCCTGGCGTCAAGATTACCTCACGTAACATCAGCCGTGAACGGCGCTATCCGATCGTGAACGGCTTCCTCGGCTGACAAAAAGACAGAGTGGATGGATGCGATGCTGATTGCCCAGATCTCCGACATGCACATCAAGAAGCCGGGCGAACTGCTCTACGGCCGGATCGACACGCAAGGCTATCTCGAGCGCGCCGTGGCGCATGTGAACGCGCTCGATCCGAGTCCGGATATCGCCCTTGTGACGGGTGATCTGGTGGATGGCGGCAAGCCCGAGGAGTACGAAAACCTCAAGCGTATGTTGTCGGCTCTGCGCATGCCGTTCTACCTCATTCCCGGCAATCACGACGCGCGCGACCCGTTGCGGGAAGTCTTCTCGGAGCACACTTATCTGCCTCGCAGCGGCTTTCTTCAGTATGTCGTCGAGGACCTGCCGCTGCGCCTCATCGCTCTCGACACCCTGGTGCCCGGCAAAGGGTTTGGCGCCCTGTGTCAGGAGCGATTGGACTGGCTGGAAGCGCGGCTGAAAGAGAGCGACCAGCCGACACTTCTTTACATGCATCATCCGCCCTTTGATTGCGGCATCTATGCCTTCGATGCAGCCCGTCTCAACGAAGGGGCGGAGCGGCTGGCTGACATCGTCAGGGCTCGCGGAACCGTCGAGCGCGTGCTGTGTGGCCACGTCCACCGCCCGATCCAGGTGCGCTGGGCTGGCACCATGGCCTCGATTGCCCCCAGCACCGCCCATCAAGGCACGCTGGACATGCGCCCCGGCGCCAAGCTCTCGATGACGATGGACCCTCCGGGCATTGCACTCCATCTGTGGCGGCCAGCGACTGGACTGATCACTCATCTGAGCTATGTCGGATCTTACGAAGGGCCGCGCCCGTTCAGTTGAGACCTGATCGCCTCTGCGTTGTCAGTCCTTCGTCGCCGGCAGGACCAGTCGCGTGAAGATGGCGAACGGGATGATGCCCTGCAGCGGCCCGCCATAGTGGCCGCCGTTGATCATCACAACGAGGCCGAGGTCGGGTTGAGCATAGAGCCGCTGACCGCCATAGCCGAAGCCGGCTGACCATTTGAGGTCGCGGCCACGAAGCAGGGTGCGTCCCAGCCACCATTGATAACCGTAGAAGTAGAGCCCATCGCCGTTGATCGATGGCTTCAGCGACTCTGCCGCCCACCCCTTGGGAAGGACCTGCTTGCCGTTCCATTGTCCGTCGGTCAGCAGGAGCTGGCCGAGCTTGGCGCTATCCCGTGCCCGAAGTCGCAAACCCGAAGCGGCGGCCAGTTTGCGGTTGAGCGGCATCTCGACCCACTCGAAGTCCACGATGCCCAGCGGGCCGAACAGCTTCTCCCGCGCATAGTCATCGAGACGACGACCCGTCGTCTTTTCCAGCGCCATGGCGAGCAGCATCGTGTCGCCGCCGCTGTAGTTGTAGACCGTGCCCGGAGGCGCCGCGAGCGGTTGCTCCAGTACGTAGCGGACAGGATCTGCGGAAGCGATGAGCTTGCGCTCGCTGTTCGCCGGATTGCTGTAGGGCGTGGTCTCGTCCCATTTCAGCCCCGAGGCCATGGTCAGCAGATGACGAAACGTGATCTTCATCTTCTCAGGCGTGCCGAGGTGGGCGAACTCTGGAAACGCTTCGAACACGGACGAGTCGAGCGCGGGGAACTTTCCTTCTGCCAACGCGATCCCGACCAAAAGAGAGGTGACGCTCTTGGAGATCGACCGCAGGTCGTGCTTCACGTCGGCGGCGTAATCGACCTTGCCGAGAGGCATGCCCCAGCGCTGGTCCGTGCCGGTGTAGTAGCGCTCCATCACCAGCTTGCCGTGGCGAACGACGACCACCGCATGGATGTTGGCGTCCGGCCATTGGGCAATGAGCTTGTCGAGATCGCAGAGGCGGTCGGCGTCGATCCCGACGTCGGCCGGTGTGGCCAGGCTCCAGCCGTCGCCGATGTCGGCAGGCATGCCGCAGTTCTTCGCTTCCTGCGCGTGTAGGGGCGCAGCGAATGCAAGCACTGCCAGCGCAAGCATGAGAAGTCTTACCATTGCGGCCTAGCTTAGGTCGTGCGTGACGCGGGGCAAGTCATGTTAACCTTCCGGTTATGAAGCTCTATTCCGGACCGCTCAGCATGTTCGGCGCCAAGGCCGAGATCGCAGCCCGTGAGAAGAGGCTCGACGTCGAGCTCATCATGGTGCCCTTCGAGATGAAGCGGCTTTATGAACCGAAGCATCCTGAAGTGTTGCGGATCAATCCCAAGCGCCAGGTGCCGGTGCTGATCGACGACGGTCCGGGTGGTGACCTGGAGATCTTCGACTCGACACAGATCTTTGAATATTTCGAAACCGTGAAACCCGAGCCGCCACTGTGGCCCATTGAGCCAAAGGCCCGCGCTCGGGCGCGGCTGCTTGAGCACAAATCGGACGAAGTCTATTTCCCACACATCATCCGATTGATGGGGCTGCAGGGAGCACCGGAAGATCCGGCCGCCGTCGTGGCGCGTGACGGTGCGGCGAAATTCTATGACGAGATGGAGCAGATCGTCGGTGAACAGGAATGGCTGGCCGGCAGCTATTCCTATGCCGACATCGCCTTCTACATGGCGCAACTCTTCGGCGCCCGAATGGGTGCGCCCATGACCGACGCGCATCCGAAGCTTAACGCCTGGCGCGATCGTATGAGCGCGCGTCCTGCCGTGGGCCAAGTCGCCGGCGCCATGGGCCGCTATCTGCTTTCGCAAGGGCGTACGCTGCCGCCGTTTCTGGCCAAGCTCAGCAACTGACCATGACGAAGATCCTGTTTCTGCCCGGCGCCGGTGGTTCGCCGGGCTTCTGGCATCCGGTGGGCACGCGCCTGCCGGCGGATTGGCCAAAGGAGTATTTCGGTTGGCCGGGCCTCGGCAATCAGCCGCACGATCCGGCGATCAAGGGCCTGGACGATCTGGTGCAGTTGGTCGCCGCGAAGATGGAAAGTGGGCCGGTCGATCTGGTGGCGCAGTCTATGGGTGGGGTCGTTGCCGCGCGGCTGGCGCTTGAACGGCCACAACAGGTGCGCCGGCTGGTTCTCTGCGTAACGTCGGGCGGTGTCGACATGACGGGCCTCGGCGCCAGCGATTGGCGATCCGACTATCGTGCATCGTTTCCCAATGCTGCGGACTGGATCACGGCGAGCCGGTCGGCCTCACTGTTGCCCGTCGAGAAGATCGACGTGCCCACTTTGTTGATCTGGGGTGATGCCGACGCGATCAGCCCCGTTGCAGTGGGCCGGCATCTTGAGCAACGCCTGCCGAAGGCGCGGCTCGAGATCGTTGCCGGTGGCAGTCATGACGTGGCCAGCACGCATGCCGACCACGTCGCGCGTTTGATCGCCGGGCATCTCGCCTAGGGCTTCACCGTCCGCTTCAGGACCGTCTCGTAGACCTGCAGGATCGTCGAAGAGTCGTTGTCGCCCATCCCCATACGGCGCGCCATGCGCTGCAGGTTGTGGGTGGCCGAGCCCTGCGGCAACGGCACGTCGAGTTCGTCGGCGAGTTCCATCGCAAGGTGGAGGTCCTTGTGTGCGAGGTTCAGCGCGAAGGAAGGCGGCGAGAACTTGCCCGAGAGGGCGCGCTCCGAGAAGGCCTTGAAGACGGCGGAGTTGCCGCTCGAGCTGGCGATGACCTGCACCAGCTTGTTGGGATCGAGGCCGGCCGTGACGCCCAGCATCAGGCCCTCGGCTGCGGCCGCGGCATTGCAGAAGGCCATCATGTTGTTCACGAGCTTGGCCACCGTGCCGGTGCCGAGCTCACCCATGTGGATCACGTTGGCGCTGAACGATTGCAGGACGGGCAGGGCGTCGTCGAACACCTTTTTGTCGCCGCCTACCATGATGGCGATGGTCGCGGCCTCGGCGCCGACCGTGCCGCCGCTCACCGGCGCATCCAGCATGGCGATGCCCTTGGCGGCCATGGCGGCGCCGATCTTCTTCACCATCGAAGGCGCGTTGGTGCTGAGGTCGATATAGGTCTGGCCCTTGGAGATGTTGGCCAGGATGCCGTTGTCGCCCAGGGTCACGGCCTCGACGTCGCGCGGCATGGGCAACGAGGTCATGACGACGTCGGCACCCTTGGTCGCCTCGGCCACGGATTTCGCGGCCGTGGCGCCGAGGTCGGTGCAGGTCTTCACCGCCGCCGGGTTCAGATCGAACACGGTCACGGCATGGTTGCTGCGCTTGATGATGTTGCGACACATGGGGCCACCCATGTTGCCGACGCCGATATATCCGACCTTCAAGGCTTCCTCCTGAAAAGAAAATTTACCCGCCGACTATACGCCGGAATCGCCGCCGCCTAGTGTTGCTGGGCGAAAGAGCCCGCAGTGCAGCGGGCCTCGGGAGGAAGAACGGACTCATGGCGCACAACAAGCTGCATCCCATCCCGCATCCGCCACGGACGCCCGTGCTGGGCAACATGCTCACCGTCGATGGCGGAGCACCGATCCAGGACCTGATGCGGATCGCGCGGGAGCAGGGGCCGATCTTCTGGCTGGATATGATGGGGACGCCGCTGGTCGTGGTTTCCGGCGCCGACCTCGTGGCCGAGCTTTGCGACGAGAAGCGCTTCGACAAGGCGGTGCGCGGCTCTCTGCGGCGCGTGCGCATGCTGGGCGGCGATGCGCTGTTCACGGCGGAGACCCAGGAGCCGAACTGGCAGAAGGCGCACAACATCCTGCTGCCGACCTTCGCGCATCGCATGATGCAGACTTATCACGAAGGCATGCTCGATATCGCCGATCAGCTCGTCACCAAGTGGGAGCGGCTGAATGCCGACGAGGAGATCGACGTGGTGCGCGACATGACTGCGCTCACGCTCGATACGATCGGCTTGTGCGGCTTCAACTATCGCTTCAACTCGTTCTATCGCAGTGACAACCATCCCTATGTCGAGTCGCTGGTCCGTGCACTCGAAGCGGTTATGAAGATGCGTGGCCTGCCGCTGGAGGACATTACCCAGCGCAAGAGTCGCAAGAAGCTTGAACAGGATGTCGGTTTCATGAACGGCATTGCCGACCGCATCATCAAGGAGCGCCGCGAGGTGCCGGCGGACGATGCCGCCAAGCCGGATCTGCTGGGCTTCATGCTGAGCGGTCTCGACAAGCAGACCGGCGAGCGGCTGGACGACGTCAATATCCGCTACCAGATGAACACCTTCCTGATCGCGGGTCATGAGACCACGAGCGGGATGCTGTCGTTTGCGATCTACTTCCTGCTGAACAATCCGCACGTGCTGCAGAAGGCTTACGAGGAAGTCGACCGCGTCCTGGGCCGGGACATCAACGCCAAGCCCACGGCGCAACAGGTCAATCAGCTCGTCTATATCGGTCAGATACTGAAGGAGTCGCTGCGACTGTGGCCGACAGCGCCGGCCTTCGGCCTCTACCCGTACCAGAACGAAACGATTGGCGGAAAATACAAGCTCCGCAAGCGCACCTTCGTCACGGTGCTGACGGCGATGCTCCATCGCGACAAGTCAGTATGGGGCCCGCAGGCCGAGGTCTTCAATCCGGACAACTTCGCGCCGGACCGCGAAGCCAAGATGCCGCCGCATGCCTTCAAGCCATTCGGCAACGGCCAGCGCGCCTGTATCGGCCGCCAGTTCGCCATGACCGAGGCGACTTTGGTCATCGGGATGATCCTTCAGCGTTTCCGTCTGGTCGACCACGCGCGTTATCAGCTCAAGATCAAGGAGTCGCTCACCATCAAGCCAGAGGGGCTGATGATGCGTGTACGGCTGCGGCCCGATGTCGTGCGCGGCAGTGGTCAGGTCGCGGTCTCTGCAAAGCCGGCGCCGCGCAAGGCGCCAAAGAAGGCCGCCGCCAGCCACGGCACCAAGCTCGCCGTGCTGTTCGGCTCCAACATGGGCACGGCCGAGGAACTGGCGCGATCAATTGCGGAGGATGCCGAAGCGGCGGGCTTTGCCACGACCCTGGCGAGCCTCGACGATATGGCGGGCAAGCTGCCGACAGAGGGCGCCATCGCAGTCGTCTGCGCGTCGTACAATGGCGGGCCGCCGGACAATGCCGTGCAGTTCCTCAGGTCGTTGCGGGAGATGCCGGACGGCGCTCTGAAGGGTGTGCGCTACACTGTCTTCGGATGTGGCAATCGCGACTGGGCTTCGACCTATCAGGCGATCCCGCGTGAGGTTGACGAACTGCTGGCAGCCAAGGGCGCAGAGCGACTCTACACGCGCGGCGAAGGCGATGCCCGCGAAGACCTCGATGGCAACTTCCAGGCCTGGTACGAGCCGATGCTGCCGGACGTCGCCGGCAAGCTCGGCGTCAAGCTCGATGCCGAGGCGGCCGCGGCGCAGGAACCGCTCTACCAGGTGCAGCCGGTCGATAAGCCGCCTGCAAACCCGATCATCGGCGGCCATGGGGCTCTGCCGATGCGCGTGCTGGCCAATCGCGAACTGCAGAACCCGGACAAGTCGGGTCGCAGCACGCGCCATATCGAAGTGTTGTTGCCAGACGGCGTCAGCTATCGAGCGGGCGACCATCTCAGCATCGTGCCGCAGAACAGCGCGGTACTGGTTGAGCGTGCGATCCGCCGCTTCGGTTTCACTCCTGGCGCCCATGTGCTGCTGACGGCGCCCGAAGGACGCCGAGCGGCGTTGCCCGTCGGCGAGGCGATCTCCGTCCATCGCCTGCTCTCCGACTATCTCGAATTACAGCTCCCGGCGACGCGCAAGCAGATCCAGACCATGGCGCAGCATACGCGCTGTCCGTTCACGCGGCCCAAGCTCGAGGCGCTATTGGAGGAGGAGCGGTTCCGTGCCGAGATCCTGGCCAAGCGCAAATCGGTCCTCGACCTGCTGGAGGAGCATCCCGCCTGCGAACTGCCGTTCGCGGCCTTCCTCGAAATGCTGCCGTTGATGACGCCGCGCTACTATTCGATCTCGTCGTCGCCCATGGCCGATGGCGCGCGTTGCTCGGTCACGGTGGCCGTCGTCGAAGGGCCGGCGCGGGCTGGCGCCGGCGTCTATCACGGTGTCTGTTCGAACCATCTCTCGCGGCAGGCTGCCGGTAGCACGGTCCAGGCCTTCGTGAAGGAAACGAAGGTCGGCTTCCGGCTCCCGGTCGATCCGGCGGCGCCGATCGTCATGGTCGGGCCGGGCACCGGCCTGGCACCATTCCGCGGCTTCCTGCGCGAGCGCGCTGCGCTCAAGGCGCAGGGTCGTGCCCTGGGACCGGCCTTGCTGTTCTACGGTTGCCGTCACCCGGATCAGGACTACATCTATGAGGATGAGCTGAAGGAGCAGGCCGACATCGGCGTCGTCGATCTCGAAGTCGCGTTCTCGCGTCATGACGGAAAGAAGACCTACGTGCAGGATCTCTTGAAGGAGAAGGCGGAGAAGGTGTCGGCGCTGATCGACCAGGGCGCGATCGTCTATGTCTGCGGCGATGGCGGCCGGATGGAGCCCGACGTGAAACGTGCTCTGATCGCGCTTCATCGCGAGAAGACGGGCGCCGATGAGGCAACCGGCGAGGCCTGGATGGCGAAGCTCGCCGCGGACAATCGCTACGTGCTGGACGTGTGGGCGAGCAGCTGACCGAGTTCAACGATCGCGACCGGCAGAAGGCGCGCGAGCTTCGGCGCGTCAAGGCTGCGGCCACGGCGCTGCTGGTATTTACGGCGGGCCTCTTCGTGCTGGCACGGCACTACGAGCCCCAGCATTGGGCCTGGGGCTACCTTGCTGCCTTTGCCGCTGCCGCCACCGTGGGCGGCCTTGCGGACTGGTACGCAATCGTGGCGCTGTTCCGCCGGCCGCTCGGTCTGCCGATTCCGCACACCGCCATCGTGCCGCGCAACCACCATCGTATCGCCGAGACTCTCGGCGAGTTCATCGAGACGAACTTCCTGGCGCGCGAACCCGTCGAGGCGCGGTTGCGCGAGGTCGACTTCGCTGCTCTGGTCTCGGAGTGGCTGAGCGATCGAGAGCGCAGCGCCGCTTTGGCCGGCTTCGTGATGCGTCTGGTGCCGCAGGCCCTGACCTCGATCGACCAGTCCGGCCTGAAAGGCTTTCTCGGCAAGCGTGTCATGGCCGAACTGGAGCGGATCGAGTTGGCGCCACTGGCCGCTGGCTTGCTGAGCGCCGTCACGGAGAAGAACCGCCACCAGAGGCTGCTCGACGAACTGCTGGGCGCGCTCGAGAAGGTGCTGGCCAACGAGGAAACGCTGGCGGCCTTGCGCGAGAAGATCCGGCAGGAGCTGCCGGCGCTGTTCAATCTCTACCGCGCCGATGCCTATCTGCTGCGCAAGATCGTCGCCTCGACGACGGCCTTCATCCAGGATGCGCGGGCCGATGCCAGCCATCCGCTGCGCCGTGAATTCGACAGTTTTGTGTCAGGCTTCATCGAACGGTTGCGTCACTCCCAGGCCTTCGCGCGGCGTGCAGAAAGCCTGAAGCGCGACATGCTCGCGCGTCCGGAGATCGCTGCTGTTGCCGAGGGTGCCTGGGAGAGTTTGCGCAGCTTCCTCGAACAGGATGCACGGGCGCCAGACAGTCAGGTGCGACGCCAGCTCGAAGCCATGCTGGTCGATGTCGGCAGCCAGCTTGCGCGCGAGCCTGCCATCCGCGCCGAGATCAACCGCGGCATGGTGCAGGTCCTGTCCGACTTCGTGGAGAGCCAGAAGAGCGGCGTCGGGCGCTTCATTGCCGATCAGGTGAAGTCGTGGGACATCGATATGCTGATTGGTCGCATCGAACTCACTGTCGGGCGTGATCTGCAATATATCCGTTTCAATGGCGCAATGATCGGCGGGCTCGCGGGTTTGGCCTTGCACGCCCTCGAGCAGGGGTTGAAGCTGCACCTGTAATCTACAGGAGGTTCAAATGGCCGATGCCCCGCAGAACTTCACCGACATGTTCAAATCGCTCGGCGAACAGCTCAAGGTTCCCGCTTTCGACATGGCGAAGATCATGGAGCACCATCAGAAGAATCTGGATGCGATGACGCGCTCCTGGCAGGCGATGGCCGGTGGCGCCAACGAGATCGCGAAGAAGCAGCGCGAGATCTTCGAAGCCGCGATCAAAGATGTCACCGCGATGGTGCAGGAGTACAAGCCTGGCGGTTCGGCGCAGGACGTCATGGCCAAGCAGAGCGAGTTCGCCAAGAAGGCGATGGATGCCGCCATCACCAACACGCGCGACATTACCGAGCTGGTGCAGAAGTCGAGCACCGAGGCGTTCAAGATCGTGCAGGACCGGATGAAGGAGTCCTACGACGAGATTCGCGCCGGTCTCGAGAAGAAGTCCTAGAGCGGGATGTCGCTGGGGCGTACCCCAGCGAGAAACTCAAGCGCGGCGCCAATCCGGGAAGACGAAGCTCTTCCAGCCGGAGCGGTCAAAGCGCTTCCACTGACCTTCCGGCTGCGACAGCCGGTCTGCGACGGCATAGACGGCGGCCGGATGATGCCCGAGGCCGCAATGGCTGCCGTAGACTTCGATATTCTCGACCTGCTCGCTTTCGACGTTCAGGCACGTCTGCCAGGCGCAGATGCCGTCGGTACGGCTGAAGATCGACGTCGTCGGCACCGGCGGCGGATCGGCGAGCGGGCCGGCAATGTGGTGGTCGCGGTCTTCGACGCTCTGCCCCGAAGCGAACTCGTAGACGCGCCAGGCGTTGGTTGCCTTCGGACTGCCGGTGAAGGGGCTGCCGAGGCTGATCACCGAACGCACCTTTTCGGGGCAGCGTTTGGCGAGCTGGCGCGCGTAGATGCCGCCCAGGCTCCAGCCAACGAGGCTGATCTTGCGGTGGCCGTGGCGCTCGTAGAGTTCGTCGACGCGATCCAGCATGGCGCCTTCGATGCCCGGGCGCAGGCCGAGATTGCGGCCCTGCTTCCAGCCATGCACGGCATAGCCTTGCGCCTTCAGGAAGGAGCGCAGGGGCTGCGTGGAGAGATCGCTCGCGAGAAGACCCGGGAGAACAAGGACGGGATGACCATCGCCGCGCGGCGCGGCGGAGAGCCAGGGCCGCAGCAACATGAAGGCGCCCAGTTCCTGGACAGCACGACCTTCGAGGAACAGCAACGTACGCGAAGGGGGACGCAATGTCTCAGCGGCAGCCGTCAATTTGGGCCTCCTTATCGTTCCCGCAGACTCTCACATATCGGTAGGCAACGGAAGGGTTTCAACCTTTTACGACCGCCGTCTTGAGCTCGGCCGTCGCCTCGACCAGATAATCGCCAAGCCGTGCAACATCCGGCACGGCGCGGCGATCGGCGGTGAGGCCGAAGTTGAGCGCATCCATGTAGCTCTGCACCGTGATGTTGAGCGCTGCGCCATGGGCCGGAATGGAAACCGGATGCAGCGCCGTCACCTTTGCGCCGGCGCAGTAGAGCGGCATTGGTGGGCCAGGCACGTTGGAGATGGTGACATTCATCGGCATCGGCAGCTTGTCGGCCAGACCGCTGCGGCCATAGACCAGCATCATGAGCTGCAACAGGATCGGCGCGCCGACGAAGGCGAAGTCCTGTGGGACGGCGTCGCGGAACGTGCCTGCGATCTGCTTGGAGTCGGTCGATGACTTCACGATTGCCTTCAGCCGCTCCACCGGATCGGCGATGTCAGTCGCGATCTGGCAAAGCATGCCGGACACTTGATTGTTCTGCCGCGTGTCGCCGGGCTCGCGCAGGCTGATCGGCACGCCGGCGATGAGCGGCTTGTCGGGGAGCTGGCCTTTCTCCTGCAGGTAACGCCGGAGCGCACCACTGCACACCGCCATCACCACATCGTTGAGTTTGGCGCCGCTCGCCTTGGCGATCGCTTTGGCGTCGGACAGCGAGATCGTGCGGGCCGCGTAGCTGCGCTCGCGCGTGATCGTTGCGTTGAAGGGTGTCTTGGGCGCGCTGAGCGTCGGGAGCTGGCTGGCCAGGTTCTGCAACGTGCTAAGCGCCTTGGGCGCTTCGCCGGGCTTGCCGAGGAAGGCATTGGTCATCGAGTTCACGATGTCGGGCGCGGCCTGCCAGAGCTTGATCTGCTGGCGCATCATGTTGGTCATGATGTCGGCGACGCCCTTCACCGGATCAACGGCGGTAGGGGAGACAGGCGCGGTGGTCGATGACGAAGGCTTGGGTGGTGCGGGCGCGACGTCGCGTGGTGTGGCGCTGACGTCGTAGAGCGCCTTGTTGATCGCCATGCCGGCGCCGCCGTCGATCGCGGCGTGGTGCACCTTCGAATAGAGAACGCCCTGTCCGTTCGACAGGCCGGTGATGACATAGAACTGCCAGAGCGGTCGGCTGCGATCGAGGGTGTTGGCGTGCAGCCGGGAGATCACTTCCTCGAGCTGCTCCTCGGTGCCGGGGGCGGGCAGAGCGGTTTCGCGCAGATGATAGTCGAGGTCGAGTTCAGGCTCGTCGACCCAACCCGGATGGTCGAGGTCGTAGAGCGATGGCGCCAGCCGCTTGGAGAAGATCGGGATGGTGTGCAGGCGGCTTTCGAAGAACTTGCGGAAGTGTTGGTAGAAACTTCCTTCGAAGCCCGGCGGCAGTTCGAAGTAAGTAAGCCCGGCCACGTGCATGGGCGTCTCTGGCGTCTCCAGGTAAAGGAACGACGCATCGATGCCCGAAAGTTGCTGCGTTTCCATTGGCGTCCTCCCACGGTCGCCGGTTTTTAGTCGTTGGACGATTTGTCCTCCGGCGAGCTCGCATTAGGCAAGAGGGTATCGCTTGTCTGTTCACATAACTAATTGAAAAATATAGATATTCTATTTTTCTTCCCGCAGCGCACAAATTTATGTTGCAACGCACAATAGCGATCCCATATACGCCTCCTCACCGCGTAGCGCACACCAATCAATTGCAGGAACTCATCACATGACCACCAACAATGCCGCGCTCGACACCGTGATCGAGCATGCCAATGAAACCACCAAGGCCGCCGGCGAGCGCGTCCGCGAATTCGCGCAGATCGGTGTCCGCAAGGCCACCGAAGGTGTCGAGCAGATCAGCAAGGCCGTGCAGAGCGCGTCGGAAGAGCTGAACGCTCAGGTCAACCAGGCCCGCGACGGCGCCACCAAGGCCAGCTTGAAGCTGCTCGATGTCGCCAAGGAAGATGCCGACGCCGGCTTCGCCGCCATGCGCGACTTCCTCGCGGCCAAGTCGCCGCTCGAGGCGTTCGACGTCTCGGCCAAGTACTGGCGCGGCCGCATCGAGACCCGCATCGCCCAGGCGCAGGACCTCGGCGCCTACGTGCGCAAGGCCGCCGACGATGTCGTCCGCCCGGTGCAGGAGCGCATCGAAAAGTTCGCGAAGGCCGCCGCCTAAGCGACTTCCGCCGTCTTTAGAAGAAGGCCCGTCCGCGAGGACGGGCCTTTTTCATTGGCCGATCGCATCGAGCACGAACTTCACGCGCTGCGGCACGGGCACGAGCGGCAAAAGCACCAGCTCGTAACCGAAATCTCGATAGGCGCCCGTAACCGCCTCGAACGTGCGAACTGCTTCGTCGAAGGTCTGCTTGCGCTCGGCATCGTGTCCGAAGATTTCTGGCCAGGGCGGCGCCGCGAAGACACGCCGGTTGTAGCGGAAGCGGTTGGCAGCGGCAGTCACGTGCGGCGGCACCGTGCGTCCGATCAGTCGATAGTAGCCCGCGATATCGGGCACGCCGCGATCGAAGAATACCGGCTTGGCCTGAGTTTGAGCCGAACGGTAGGACTGCAGCTCCCACGAAAGCATCAGCTCTGCAAACAACCCGGGATCACGCACCGGCAGAGCCGGTCCGTCTATGGCGGTCTGGTCTTGGATGATGGCGCGACCGGCTTCGATCGTGCGCGCGAAGCCAGCGGCGACGAGTGCATCGATCAGCGTCGTCTTGCCCGATCCCGGGCCACCCGTGATGACGTGAAAAGAGGTGATGAAGGAGCGTTCTTCTGCAGGCATGCCTATAGTGTCTCCAAAGGCGGAACTTCGGGAGGAGTGGAATGGATCGGTTCTGGCTCAAGAGTTACCCGCCGGGCGTGCCCGCGGACATCGATCCGTCGGTCTATCCCAGCGTCGTGTCGCTGCTCGAAGAGAGCTTTGCCAAGTATCGCGACGCCAAGGCCTATGTCTGCATGGACAAGGCGCTGACCTTCGGCGAGGTCGATACGCTGTCGCAAGCGCTCGCTGCCTGGCTGCAGAGCTGGGGGCTGAAGCGGGGGGCACGGGTCGCGATCATGATGCCCAACGTGCTGCAGTATCCGGTGGCTATCGCTGCCGTGCTGCGGGCCGGGTTCATCGCGGTCAACGTCAATCCGCTCTATACGGCGCCTGAACTGCATCATCAGCTCGAGGATTCCGGCGCGGAAGCCGTGATCGTTCTCGAGAACTTCGCGTCGACGCTCCAGAAGGCAATCGCCGGCACGCCGGTGAAACATGTCGTCGTCGCCTCGGTCGGCGACCTCATGGGTTTCCTCAAGGGCATGGTCATCAACTTTGTCCTTCGCAATGTGCGGAAGCAGATCCCGGCCTGGTCGTTGCCGGGGCATTTCAAGTTCAACGATGTGATTGCGGCCGGCCGTTCGATGCGGCTCGATCGTCCCGATCTCGGGCCGCAGGACGTGGCGGTTCTGCAATATACCGGCGGCACGACAGGCGTGGCCAAGGGCGCCACACTCCTTCACCACACGATCGTGGCGAACCTGCTGGCCTCGGAAGCATGGATGCAACCGGGGCTGAAGCGCAAGAAGCTGGAAGGTCAGTTGACCATCGTCTGCGCCTTGCCGCTTTACCACGTCTTCGCGTTCATCACCTGCGGCCTGCTCGGCATGCGCACGGGCGCGCTCAACATCCTGATCCCCAATCCACGCGACATGAAGGCCACGATCACGGATCTGGCCAAGTACAGAATGAACGTCTTCCCCGGCGTCAACACGCTGTTCAACGGTCTGCTCAACCAGCCCGACTTCGCCAAGCTCGACTTCTCCTCGCTCGTGATTTCCAACGGTGGTGCGATGGCGATCCAGGAGGCCGTGGCGAAGAAATGGCTTGCGGTCACCGGCTGTCCGATCGTCGAAGGATATGGCCTTAGCGAAACCTCGGCAGGCGTGACCTGCAACCCGACCGACTCCGAGCAGTATACCGGCACGATCGGCCTGCCCCTGCCGAATGTCGAAGTGCGTATTCTCGATGATCACGGCAAGGACGTGCCGTTGGGTGAAGCCGGCGAGATTGCGATCCGTGGGCCGCAGGTCATGCAGGGCTACTGGCAGCGTCCCGACGAGACTGCCTTGGTGATGACGCCTGACGGCTTCTTCAAGTCGGGCGATGTCGGCGAGATGGACGCGCGAGGCTACATCAAGATCGTGGATCGCAAGAAGGACATGATCATCGTCTCGGGCTTCAAGATCTTCCCCAACGAGGTCGAGGGCGTCGTGGCCGCTCATCCGGGTGTCCTCGAATGCGCCGTAATCGGCGTGCCCGACGAGAAATCCGGAGAGGCCGTCATGCTGTTCGTGGTGAAGAAGGATCCAGCGCTCACCAAGGAAGCCCTCGCGGCCTACTGCGCCAAGGAACTGACGGGCTACAAGCGGCCCAAATACATCGAGTTCCGCAGCGAGCTGCCGAAAACCAACGTTGGCAAGATCTTGCGGCGGGAATTGCGGGACGCCGTGGTCAAAAAAGCCGCCTGACGGGCTCGCCGATTGGGGGTAGGGAGGCCTTTCAGGACGAACGCGGTTTCCGCTATGATGGCCGCGGAACCGGTTTCCGAGGGGGATTGATGGCTGCGAGACGTTTGATTGCCGCGATGCTCGGTGCGTCGACGCTCGCTGCCTGCGGCGATCCGCTGCCCCAGCCGCTGTACAACGAAGTGACACCGCCGGCCGCCTTCAGGGTCCACCCGGGCGGCGTTCGCATCGACAATGAAGGCTACCAGCTCGATGCCGAAGGCTACCGCGTCGACAAGAGCGGCGAGCGCGTCGGCATCATCGACGTGCCGGCCAAGACGGCGGGCGACGGATCCAATGCCGTCGCAGGCTACTATATCAGCACCACCGGCCAGAACGCCCCCGGCCGTGTCGCCGCTCCCAGCGAAGGGGCGGGAGCCGGCGTAGGGGCGGGCCCCGGGGCCATGAACCTGCCGACGCCGTCTCAAATGCCGCAGCAGGCGCCGATCACACCGGCGCCCGGCAACGTGCCGCCGCCCGCCGGCTATCGTTGATTTGCTTCTGAGCGGGGCTTTCCCTACTCGATTTTCACGCCGGCCGCCTTGATCACGGGCGCCCATTTGGCCAGCTCGTCCTTGATGAACTTTTCCGTGCGCTCGGGCGTCGTGTCGAATGCCGGCACGGCTGCGATCTTCTCCAGCGCATCGGTGAAGGCCTTGTCGGTCATCAATTTGCGCGTGGCCTGATCGATCGTGTCGACGACGTCCTTGGGCGTATTGGCGGGGCCCAGGACCAGGTTGAAGGTATAGGCCTCGTAACCTGGCACACCGGCCTCGATCACCGTGGGGATGTCCGGTGCGGCAGGGGCGCGCTTGGCATGGGCGTAGCCCAGGATGCGCACGCGGCCCTGGCGGTGGAACTGCAGGGTCGTGCTGATGGTCTCGAACATCCAGACGACGTTGCCCGACATCATGTCCTGCAGGGCGGGCATCGAGCCGCGATAGGGGACGTGCTCCACGTTCATGCCGCCGACCGACATCTTGAGATATTCGCCGGCGAGGTGGGTGATGCCACCGGCGCCCGACGAGCCGTAGGAGTATTTGCCGGGGTTCTTCTTCATCAACTCGACCAGGCCCATCAGCGTGTCGGGCATCGAGGGATGGGCGACGATGACCAGCGGGTTGACGCAGATCGAGGAGATCGGCGTGAAGTCCTTGATGGGGTCGTAGAGCGGCTTCACGAACGCGGTGGGATTGATCGCGTGGGTCGAGGAAGGGGCAAAGAGGAAGGTGTAGCCGTCCGCCTTGGCGTTCTTGACCTCGACTGCGCCGATCGACCCGGCAGCACCGGCCTTGTTCTCGACGACCATGTTCTGGCCGAGCAGCCCGGTCATCTTCTCCGCGACCATGCGGCCGATGATGTCAGTCGGGCCGGCCGGCGGAAACGGCACGACGAGGCGCACCGGGCGATCGGGATACTTGGCCTGGGCGCGTGCAATCGACGGAGCGGCCAATGCGGCGGCGCCCGCCACGATGAGTTGACGGCGTTTCATTGTCGGAATCCTCCCAAGAGTCTCTTTAGCTTCTAGTTCAGCGTTTCATTGAACAGTTCGATCATGGCATTCCACGAGCGGCGATCGGTTGCCTCGTGAAAGAAGAAGCCTTTCATGCCCCGCGAATCCGCCGCTGGATTGGTGAAACTGTGGCCGGCGCCGCCATAGAGCTGCAGACGCCAGTCGATGCCTGCGGCCGTCATCTCGTTCTCGAATCCGGCGCGCTGCGCCGGCGGGATGATCGGATCATCCGCGCCGATGCAGACCAGCACCTTGCCTTTGATGTTCTTCGCGTCTTGCGGTCGAGCCGTCGCCAGGCCGGAATGGAAACCGACGATCGCCTTCACGTCGGCGCCACTGCGTCCGATCTCGAGCGCCGTGGTGCCGCCGAAGCAATAGCCAATGGCGGCGAGCTTCGCGGGATCGACTTCCTTCTGAGACTTCAGCACGTCGAGGGCGGCGAGTGCACGGGTGCGGATGCCGGTGGGATCGGCCATCCAGGGCGCCAGTCGCGCCATCGTCTGGGTCCTGTCGGCCAACGGCTTGCCGTCGCCGTGGTAGTCCATCGCGAAGGCCGCGTAGCCAAGGCCCGCCAGCCGTGCGGCGATCTTCTTCGTATGGTCCGTGAGGCCCGGCCCCTCATGGCAGACCAGCACGCCCGCGCGGCGGCCGGGCTTGCCGTCATCGACGACATACTGTCCGATCATGCGGACGCCGTCGGCACTGTATTCAATGTCCTGCGTGTGCATGTTTGTTGGTTTCCTCTCCAGTTGCGGGGGACACTAGAGCACGTCTCACCCGGCTGGAAGCAGCGGGTGGGAGGTCGTGCTCTAGAATCTAGGGAATCCAGAGCAGCTTGGGCTGCTCTGCCGGAGCCGGCTTGACCCGCCAACACGCGCTCGCCACAAGTCGCCTCGCATGGTTTCTTCTGCCTCCCCACCGGTCGTCCGCTTTGCGCCGAGCCCCACCGGGCTGCTGCATGTCGGCAACATCCGGGCTGCATTGTTCAACTGGCTCTTCGCCAAACAGCGGGGCGGCACGTTCATCCTGCGTCTCGACGATACGGATCGTGCTCGCAGCCGCGTGGAGTTCGAGCAGGGGATCGAGCGCGATCTCGGCTGGCTCGGCCTCGACTGGGATCGCAAAGAGAAACAGTCGGACCGCCTGGCGCACTATGACTCTGCGCGCGATCAACTGATCGCAGCCGGCCGACTCTACCCTTGCTATGAAACGCCGGAGGAACTCGAGTTCAAGCGCAAGCGGTTGCTCGCGCAGGGACGTCCGCCGGTCTACGACCGCGCGGCGCTCAAGCTTTCGGACGATGATCGTCGCCGGTTCGAAGGCGAGGGCCGCCGGCCGCATTGGCGCTTCAAGCTGGTCGCCGAAGAAGTGCGCTGGGACGACCTGGTGCGCGGGGCCCAGCATGTCGACGAGGCGAGCCAGAGCGATCCCGTGCTCGTGCGCGCCGACGGCACCTATCTCTACAGCTTCACCTCGGTGGTCGACGACATCGCCTTTGCCGTGACGCATGTGATCCGGGGTGAAGATCACGTCACCAATACCGGTGCGCAGATCCAGATGTTCGAGGCGCTGGGTGCCGTGGTGCCGGTCTTCGCGCATCTGCCGTTGCTGGTCGATGCAGCGGGTGGCGGCTTGAGCAAGCGTACGGGCTCTCTCTCCATCGCCGACTTGCGCGAGCGTGGCATCGAGGCGCTGGCCATCTCCGCCTTGCTGGCGCGGCTGGGAACCGCCGATGCCGTCGAGCCCGTGGCCTCGCTCGAAACGCTCGTGGCGTCGATGGACTTCACGAGGGTCGGGCGCGCGTCCGCACGATTCTCGGAGGATGAACTTGCGCAGCTCAGCGCGCGCACTTTGCACATGCTGCCCTACGCGACGGTGAAGGAACGGCTCGCCGAGATCGCTTCCGATCTTGGCGAGGCCTTCTGGCTCGCCATTCGCGGCAACCTCTCGACCTTGGGCGATGCCAAGGCGTGGGCCATGGTCGTGACTGGGCCCGTCGCGCCGGTCCTCGAAGATCCGGCCTTTCTCGCCGAAGCAGGCGGCCTGCTGCCGGCGGATCCCTGGGACGAAACGAGCTGGAAGGCGTGGACCAGCGCTGTCACCGCAGCGACGGGCCGCAAGGGCCGCCAGCTCTTCCATCCGTTGCGGCTGGCGCTGACGGCGCAGGAGAAGGGGCCGGAGATGGCGAAGCTCCTGCCGCTGATTGGACGTGCCCGGGTCGAGGCGCGGCTCGGTGGCCGCACCGCCTGAGGAAAGCCATTGCCGCCGGGCGTCAATTGCGCGGCAAGAACCCTTCGTATAGGTTGCCGCCATGTCGCTGTTCTTCCTCCCCGGCGCGTCCAGCGCGCGATGTATCGAGGTCTGAGACCCGTCCGGGTCCAGTCAGCCTTCGTTCGTATGTGAATTCGGGAGCAAGGGGCGATGTCCCTCGTCATCTACAACACGCTGTCGCGCGAAAAAGAACCGTTTGCGCCGCTCGATGCCGCCAATGTCCGGCTCTATGTCTGCGGCCCGACGGTCTACGACTATGTCCATATCGGCAACGCCCGACCGGTCGTCGCTTTCGACGTGCTCTACCGACTGCTGAAGCGGCGCTATCCGCGCGTCACCTATGTCCGCAACATCACGGACATCGACGACAAGATCATGACCCGCGCGTCGGAGAACAAGGAGCCGATCGAGCAGCTCACCGAGCGCACCGCCGCCGCCTATCAGAGCGACATGGCCCGGCTCGGCGCGCTGCCGCCCGACGTCGAACCGCGCGCGACACAGTATGTCGGCGAGATGATTGCGCTGATCGAGCGGCTGATCGAGCGCGGCCATGCCTATGCTGCGGAGGGACATGTGCTCTTCAGCGTGCCGAGCATGGACGATTACGGCCGCCTGTCGCGCCGCTCGCGCGATGAATTGATCGCCGGCGCCCGCGTCGACGTGGCGCCCTACAAGAGAGACCCGGCCGACTTCGTGCTGTGGAAGCCCTCGACCGAGGCGCAGGCAGGATGGACGAGCCCATGGGGCCGTGGCCGGCCGGGCTGGCATATCGAGTGCTCGGCCATGAGCGCCGCTCACCTCGGCGAGACCTTCGACATCCATGCCGGCGGTCTCGACCTCATCTTCCCGCATCACGAGAATGAGATCGCGCAAAGCCGCTCGGCCTTCGGTCACGCCATCATGGCGAAGTACTGGATGCACAACGGCTTCCTGAACATCTCCGGCGAGAAGATGAGCAAGTCGCTGGGCAACTTCTTCACCGTCCACGAGCTGCTTGATCAATATCCTGGCGAGGCCATCCGCCTGCTGCTGCTGTCGGCGCATTACCGCCAGCCGCTCGACTTCACGCATGAAGGGCTGACGCAAGCCAAGGCGACGCTCGACCGCTGGTACGGTGCGCTGCGCGGCAAGGAACTGAAGTCAGTTCCCGTGCCTGCGAGTGTCGAGGAAGCGCTGGCGGATGATCTCAACACGCCCCAAGCCATCAGCGCCGTTCACCAGTTGCGTGATCCATCAGAGTTGAGGGCCGGCGCCGGCGCACTCGGCTTGCTGCAGCAGGATGCCGAAGCTTGGTTTCGCTGGATGCCGGCAGCGGCGTCGGCCGGCCCGTCGGACGCGGAGATCGAAGCTGCGATCGCTGCCCGTCAGGCGGCGCGCAAGGCCAAGGACTTCAAGGAGTCCGATCGCATCCGTGATGACCTCAAGGCCAAAGGCGTCATCCTGGAGGACGGGCCGAAGGGTACGACCTGGAAACGCGGCTAAGCCGCGTTCGGCATCTTCCGCTCGGGCCCGAGCTCGTGGCACTTGATCGCGATGAACTTGGGCTTGAGGGTATGCAGGCCCTTGAGAAAGGCGGCCATGTGCGGCGTCGCGAAGTGGTCCTTGAGCGCCTGCTCGTCCTTCCACCATTCACGCACGCGCATCAGGTCGGGCTCGAGCAGGTCGAACGCGTAGTCGTAGCCGGCGCAGCCCGGCTCGGCGCGTGAGGCCTCGATCATCGGCCGCGCGAGGGCACGCACCTGATCGGCCTGGGCCGGATCGAAACGGGCATCGGCGAGAACGATCAGCATTTTTGGCCCCCTCAGCGCTTCTCGAAGATGATGCTCTGTACGGCGCGGCCGAAGTAGCCCTTTGTATCGGCAAGTCGTGCCGCAGCGATGCCGACGCAATCGGGCCCGACCCAGGTTTCAGCATCGAGCAGGATCCATTCACCGACCGGCTCGCGGCCGAGGCTCACCGTCAAATCGGCGTTGATGAAGGTCCAGTCCTTCATGTCGAAGACCGACGAGGTGCCGTTGCAGAAGTCGGCGGCGATGGTGGCGCGCATCAACGGCGAGATGGCGGCATCGGCCACGATCGGCCGCGTCGCGCGATACCAGACGGCCGCGGGGCCGGGAATGCGGAAGCCGCCCCCAGCGACGCGCATGTCGATGCCTTTCAGGAACGGCGTCTCGGTCGCGAAGAAATCAGGAGCCCCGCAGAGCTCTGGCATCGGCAGTTCGACGTTCGGACCCTGTGCGACGGCGGGTGTTTCCTTGGGCTCGATGCGGATACGCAGCGCGCTCGCGCGCACGACCTCGGCGCCGTCGGCCAGCAGCCTCACCGACACGAGCTGGATCTTGCGGCCCTCGCGGACGATCTCCGTTTCGATCGAGAGCGGGGCGACGGGCACCGGCCGCATGAGATCGACGGTCAACCGCGCCACTCGCATCGGCACGGGCGAAGGAAGCCGCTCGACCGCCCAGCAGATGAGCGAAGAGGGCGCAGCCCCATGCTGCAGCTTTGGATTCCAGGGGCCGCCTGCAAATGCGCTGGTTTCGGCGGCGGCGCCATCGACGCGATAGATCGACTCCATACTCTCTAGCTCCGTGCGAACCGGAGCAGGTCGGCATTGAAGCGCTCTCGGTCGGTGATGAACAAGCCGTGGGGGGCGCCTTCATAGGCGTCGAGGCGGCTGCCGGCAATCGCGGCACTCGTGCGATAGGCATTGCGGGCGATCATAGGCAGATCGGCGGTGCCGTAGACGACCAAGGTCGGCACCTTGATCGTCCGCAGGTTGGCGCGGAAGTCGGTCTCGGTGAAGGCGCGCACGCATTTCACAAGAGCCGCGGGATCGGCCTGGAAGGCCATGTCGAGCGCCCACTTCAGCGTTTCCGGCGTGGCGTCCGGACCTACGAGACTCGGTGCGCCAGCGGTCAGGTACTGTTTCGTATCGGCTTCGAGGGCGGCCACGAGCTGGTCGAAGGCTGCTCGGTCCGTACCTTCGGGATTGTCGGATGTCTTGAGAGCGAAAGGCGTGGTCGGCGCTACGAAGAACGTCCGAGCGACATGCCTGCCGCCGTGCCGTGCGAAGTAACGTGCGATCTCGCCGCTGGCCATCGAGTGGCCAACGAGCGTTGCACCGGTGACGCCGGTATGGGTGAGGATTGCCGCGAGATCGTCGGAGAGAGTGTCGTAGTCGTAGCCGGTCGGCGGCTTGGCTGAATGGCCGTGGCCGCGCCGGTCGTAGACGATGACGCGATGGCCGTTGGCGACGAGATAGTCGAGCTGCGGCTGCCAGATCGCACCGGACAGCGACCAGCCATGGATGAACACGACCGGTGAGCCGTTGCCTTCGTCACGATAGGCAAGAAGGTGGCCGTCGCGGGTTTCGACGAAAGCGGGGCGGGGCATGATGATCTCCTGGTCACTCGGGCGTAACCCGCCCGTGCCTCGGAAATGCGCCCGATTCGGCGTTCTAGCGATGATGTGGAAGGTAATGACGTTGCGCCAGGCGTAGCCTCGACAGGGCGAAGGGCGCTTCCCATATGCTGGTCATGACCGGAGGACGACCGTCATGAAGGCTATTTGGCAGGGCAAGGTGATCGCCGAAAGCGATCGGACTCTCGAAGTCGATGGCTACCGCTATTTCCCGCGCGAATCGGTGCGCATGGACCTGCTGCAGATCACGCCCAAGACGGCGAACGATCTCAAATGTCCCCACGGCGTCCAGTTCTACGATGTCGCTGAAGGCGATCGGCGCAGTCCGCGCGCGGCCTGGTCCTACGAAGCGCCACAGCAACGCATGCAGCCGGTCGATCACTGGATCGGCTTCTGGGAAGACGTCAGCGTTGCGAGCTAGGGAGAGGCTGCAAAAGAAAACGGCCAGCATTCGCTGGCCGTTTTTTCATCTTGATCTGAAGCTGTGAATCAGCGCGCCGGCGCGATCGCCGTGACCAGCAGCGGCGTCGTCATGCCGATCACGACATCGCCTACCTTGATCTTCTTCAGCATGTCCTGCTTGGCGATCGTGTTGGCAGCGTAGGTGCGGACCGCACCACCGCGGCCATCGATCACCGAGACGGTGTTCTTGGCGAGGTCGACGCCGACGACCGTCAGCGTGAAGCGGCCGGCCTCGACATCCGTCGCGTTGGGCTTGGTGTCCATCTGATCGCGGCGCGCCAGCTGCGAGCCCGGGCCCTTCTGGCGCAGGTTCAGCATGGTGATCACCTCGGTATAGGTGACGTTGGCCATCGAGTTGTCTTCGATCGCCGCGAGGTTGGTGACACTGTCAGTCACCGGAAGGATCACGAGCTGGCCGGTCGTCGAGGTGAAGGCGACGGTGCGGCTTTCCGGATCGACCGACTCGATCTTGACCCGCTGCGTAACCGTATCGTTGAACGCCACGCCTTCGCGCGGCACGGCCTTCACCTGGGCCGATGCCTGCCGCTCCGGCAGGCTCATGCCGACCGCCAGAACTGCCGCAAACAAGGAAAAAACCGCGGTCAACTTTGTCGAACGGATCGTCATTGCCGTGCACCTCGCAAAACCCAACGCGCCGGACAATAGCGATCAGAACTGGCGACGCAACCTCCAAGGGCGCCAGTTTTCCCAACAACTTTGGGATTTTATCCGATCACGTAGTTGTCAACCGAGATGGGCGAGGACGGCCCGAGCGACTGCGTCGGGCTGATCGAGGTAGGCGAGGTGGCCGGCCTCGGGGACGGTTTCGGCCCGTGTCGCGCCGTTAATTCCCCCGTTGATCCCTGCCGCGAATTTCTGTGCATAGCTCGGCGGCAGGAGGGTATCCCGGTCGCCCCACAGAACGAGGGTGGGCGCCGCGATCAGGCCGAGACGCTTTTCCAGCCGCGTATTGCCGAGTGGCCAGAAGGCGCGGGCGGCGGCTTCGGACGCCCGGCTCATTTCGATCGGCCATTCGACGGAATTAGCCCCCTCGGGGGGCGTCACAAGGGCGGTCCACTTGTCGCCATCGGCGCACATCAGGCCGGGCAACACGTCCCGGCGCTGGGCCCAGGGGTCGGCAGCCGGTTCCTGGTCGTCGAACAGGCCGAAGGGCGCGATCAGCACCAGCCGGCCGACTTGGTCCGGAAAGATCGCGGCCATTTCGGCCGCGAAGGCACCACCTACCGAGGCGCCGACCAGATCCGCCCCGGCGAGACCCGCCTTGTCGATCAACTGGCGCACCGCCAGCACCCAGTCGAGGTGGCTGTCGAGTTCCGTGTGGCCGGTCGCGCCCGGATAGCCCGGCAGCGACGGCGCGATCACCGTACGGGTCTCGGCAAGCTTGTCGAGGAACGGCAGCCACCGCGGCAGGCCGCCGAGGCCTGCCAGGAAGCCGACCTTGGGGCCTTTGCCCTTCGTCCAGACACGGCAGGGGAAACCGTTGACCTCGACGGTCGTCGTCACAGGCTGGGACACTGGAACTACTCCGCGGCGACGGTTTGCGGACGGAAGGCGGGAACGGCGGCGCGTTGGCCCTTGGCCAGGGGCTTCGGCCACCATTTGTCTTCCCACTCGCCGAACAGGTCCTTGACCTTCGGCATCACCTTCTCCGCGAACAGCCGTGTGTTGTACTTGGTCGTATCCTTGCTCATGTTGCCGTACTGCAGCAGCAGCATGAGATGGCCGACGTTGAGGCTCTTGGCGACGTGGCGGATCTGCTCGACGACTTCATCGGGCGAACCGATGATGACGTAACCACCATCCACGATGTCCTTCATGTTGGTGGCCTTAAGGCTGAGCTTGCTCGAATAGCTCGCTGTGTTGGCGGCCTTGGCGACCATGCTCTCGATGCCGGCGCGCTGCGTGGCCTCGGTCGTGTAGCCGGGCGGAGTCGCAAAGCGCGCGTCGACGTGCAGGCAGCGGCCGTAAAAATACTCGGCAGGCTCGGTGTAGAGATCGAGAGCCTGCTGGCGGCTTTCGGCAACACCGACGAACTGCAGGAAGCCCGCGCGGTAAGGGTTCCGATCCTTACCGAGCTTTTCCATCTCGTTCCAGAAGCCCTGCATCGTCGTAAGGCCGGCCTTGTAGCCGTAGTAGGAGAGGTAGCAGTAGACGTAATCCATCTCCGCGCACCACCGCCACGTCTCGACCGATCCACCGCCTGGAATCCAGATCGGCGGGTGAGGGTCGTTCTGGATCGGCCGCGGCCAGATGTTGACGTAGCGCTGCTGGTTGTAGCGGCCGGAGAAGGCGAAGGTGTCCTTCTCGGTCCACGCCTTCTTCACCAGGTCGTGCGCTTCGTAGTAGCGCTCGCGCAGCAGGCTGGGGTTCTGGCCATAGGCGTAGCAGGTGTCCATCGGCGAGCCGACCGGGAAGCCGGCGATCAGCCGGCCACCCGAGATGCAGTCGATCATCGCGAACTCTTCGGCCACGCGGGTCGGCGGATTGTAGAGGGCCAGCGAATTGCCCATGACGCAGAGCGCGGTGTCGGTCGTGCGGCGGGCCAGCGAGGAGGCGATGAGGTTGGGCGAGGGCATCAGACCGTAGCCGTTTGAATGATGCTCATTCACACAGACGGCGTCGTAGCCAAGCTCGGCGGCGTATTCGAGCTCGTCCATGAAGTCGTTGTACATGTGGTGCGCGCGCTTGGGGTCGAACAATGAAGAGTGGATGTCGACCCAGACGCTCGGGTGCTTCTGATTGAAGTCGTCGGGAAGCTCCGTGTACGGCATCAGGTGGAACCACATGAGCTTCATGGTGCTTTCTCCCTAAACTCAGGCCTTTGAGGTAAACGACCGTTTACCTACGAGGGAGCCTGCCCCGACTCCGACGGGCTGCGCAATCTGTGATTTCCGCAAGGCAGGCGTAATTTTATTGTTTTTCCCCTGCGTCATTCTTTCGGAATAGTATTTTGTGCGTTGCAATCTCGCGAGCGCAACAATAGCTTTGCCGCATTGCAGGAGGCTTAGCCATGACCGTCGTCGCTTTTGCGGCTCGCCAGCATCCCACGGCCAACCAGCCGAAGAAGGATCTCTACGAAGTCGGTGAGATTCCGCCGCTGGGGCACGTGCCGAAGAACATGTATGCCTGGGTTATCCGGCGCGACCGTCACGGTCCGCCCGAGCAGTCCATGCAGCTCGAAGTCGTGCCGACGCACGCGATCGGCGAGGACGAGGTGCTGGTTCTCGTGATGGCCGCCGGCGTGAACTACAACGGCGTCTGGGCGGGTCTCGGCCTGCCGATCTCGCCGTTCGACGTCCACAAGCAGCCGTTCCACATCGCGGGCTCCGATGCCTCGGGCATCGTCTGGGCGGTCGGCGCCAAGGTGAAGCGCTGGAAGGTCGGTGACGAGGTCGTCATCCATTGTAACCAGGACGATGGCGACGACGAGGAGTGCAACGGCGGCGATCCGATGTTCTCCACCAGCCAGCGCATCTGGGGCTACGAGACGCCCGACGGTTCGTTCGCGCAGTTCTGCAAGGTGCAGGCGCGCCAGCTCATGAAGCGCGCCCAGCATCTCACCTGGGAAGAGAGCGCCTGCTACACGCTCACGCTCGCCACGGCCTACCGCATGCTGTTCGGCCATCGTCCGCACATCCTGCGTCCCGGCCACAACGTGCTGGTGTGGGGCGCGGCGGGCGGCATCGGCTCGATGGCCGTGCAGCTCATCGCCACCGCGGGCGCCAATGCCATCGGCGTGATCTCCGATCCGTCGAAGAAGGACTTCGTGATGTCGCTCGGCGCGCGCGGCGTCATCAACCGCAACGATTTCGACTGCTGGGGCCAGTTGCCCGACGTCGACGACCAGGCGGGCTATGCCGAGTACATGAAGAAGTGCCGCAAGTTCGGCGCGGCGATCTGGGAACATACCGGCAAGGGCAACGATGTCGACTTTGTCTTCGAGCATCCCGGCGAACAGACCTTCCCGGTCTCGTGCTTCATCGTGAAGCGCGGCGGCATGGTGGTCTTCTGCGCCGGCACCACCGGCTACAACCTCACTATGGACGCACGCTTCGTATGGATGCGCCAGAAGCGCATCCAGGGCAGCCACTTCGCCAACCTGCTGCAGGCCAGCCAGGCCAACCAGCTCGTGATCGAGCGCCGCATCGATCCCTGCATGAGCGAGGTCTTCGACTGGGCCGATATTCCCAAGGCTCACACCAAGATGTGGAAGAACCAGCACAAGCCCGGAAACATGGCGGTGCTCGTCTCTGCCAAGCGTCCTGGCATGCGTACCCTCGAAGACGCAATCGACGACTAGAGCGCGGGCGGCAACCGAGCTTTGTTCTGCGCAATCAGCAGAGGGCTCTTGTGTCGATTGCCGACATTCCCGGCAGGGATCTCGTGATCCCTGCCGAGTAGCGTGAGCCTATGACAGGCCGTCGAAAGTTCATGTGGGCCGCAGGTGCGACCGCTATCCTTCCTCTCCTGGACCGTTTGGGGATGACATCGTCTGCGCTCGCCCGCGATGGTGCGTCGGCCAAAGACGCCGGCTTCCGCATGCCACTGGAAAGCGACCGGCACGAGCGCACGTTCATGCAATGGCCGTCGCGCTCGAGTATCTATGGAAGCAAGCAGGCACTCGATGCTGTTCGCTCCAAGATTGCGCTGATCGCCAAATCGATTGACCGCTTCGAGCCGGTTGTCGTGCTGGCTCGCCCCGAGCAGATCGAGACGGCCACGAAGGCGCTCGGACCCGGCATCGAGGTGTGGCCCATCAGGACTGAAGATTTGTGGTGTCGGGATTCGGGCCCGACCTTCGTCGTCTCGAATTCCGGAAAGCTTGCGGTCTCCGATCTTGGATTCAACGGCTGGGGCAACAAGCAGAGCCACGCTGACGACGGTTTGATCGCCAAGGCTGTCGCCGAGAAACTCGGCTTCGCCGTCTACGGCGGCGGCATTGTCGGAGAGGGTGGCGGCGTCGAGGTCGATGGCGCGGGCACGGTGCTGGCGCACGAGAGTTCCTGGATCAATGCCAACCGGAACAAGGGAAGCAAGGCAGAGGTCGAGCGACTCCTGTTGAACGCGCTGGGCGCGGAGCGGGTGATCTGGGCGCCTGGCATCAAAGGGGCTGACATCACCGACTACCACATCGATGCGCTCGCCCGATTTGTGAAGCCGGGCCAGATCGTCATTCAGCTCGGAGAGAAGCGGGATCACAGCGATCCGTGGTCGGCTGCGGCCTTTGAGACCTACGATATCCTGAAGTCGGCGAGGGATGCGCAAGGGCGCAGGCTCGACATCGTGGTCATTCCTGAACCTGTGGACATCCGGTCCCGTTCCCGCAGCTTCGTGTCGAGCTATGTGAACTACTACGTCTGCAACGGCGCCGTGATCGGCGCCGAGTTCGGTGATGACAAGGCCGACACCGAGGCGAAGGCCATTCTGGCGCGCCTCTATCCGGGGCGCGAGGTCGTGAGCCTCAATGTCGACCCCTTGGGAGAAGCAGGGGGCGGCATCCACTGCGCGACCCAACAACAACCGGCACGAACGACATAGCCGACTATTGCCTGAACAAGGGCCAGTCAGGCGACCTGAAGACCACCTTCCAGAGAGCGTTGAAATGTCATTGATCCTGAAAGACCTCCTTCCCCTTTGCACCGAGACCATCGCGGCGGTCGACCGCCATGAAACGGCTGCACGCGAGGCTGTTCGCAAGCTGGTCGCGCCCAAGGGCAAGGTCGATCCCGCATTGCTGGAGCGCGAGCAGTTCGCCGCGCACGGTTTTGCCTGGATCGCGACCTACGTCGCAGCCCTGCGTCAGATGCAGCGCTGGGCCGAGTCGGGCCATGACGGTGAGCTGGAGCGGCTGATCCTTCAGTCTGCCTTCGGCGAATACCTCGCACAGCTCAAGGGTGGCATTGCCATCAGCCAGGTCGAGATCGTGCGGCCGGGCGACCTTGGCCTGGATGGCGCGGCGCTCGAAACGCCGGCGGTGGCCAAGCTGATCGCCGCCAACACGCCGGCGGTGCGCGGCCGCATTGCCGAGCTGATCGCCGATGGGCTGGAGACCGGCGGCTTCGGTGCGCTCGGCCTCGACGACGAGGCACTTGAAGAAGTGCGTCGCCAGTTCCGCCGCTTCGTCGATACGGAGGTCGGCCCGCATGCCCACGGCTGGCATCTGCGGGACGAGCTGATCCCGATGCCTGTGGTGCAGAAGATGGCCGAGCTGGGCGTCTTCGGCCTCACCGTGCCCGAGGAGTGGGGCGGGCTGGGCATGGGCAAGCTCGCCATGTGCGTCGTCACCGAGGAGCTGTCGCGGGGCTATATCGGCGTCGGCTCGCTGGGCACGCGTTCGGAGATCGCTGCCGAACTGATCCGTTCCGGTGGTACCGAGGCGCAGAAGAAGAAGTACCTCTCGCGCATCGCTTCGGGCGAGCTGCTGCCGACGGCAGTGTTCACCGAGCCCAATACCGGCTCCGATCTTGCGAGCCTGCGCACGCGCGCCGTGCTCGAGGGCGACACCTACAAGATCAATGGCAACAAGACGTGGATCACGCACGCCGCCCGTGCGGACATCATGACGTTGCTGGCGCGCAGCGACACTTCCAAGCCGGGCTACCAGGGCCTCTCGATGTTCCTTGCCGAGAAGCCCCGTGGCAACGACGCCAATCCGTTCCCGGCCAAGGGCATGAGCGGTGGCGAGATCCGTGTGCTCGGATATCGCGGCATGAAGGAATACGAGATCGGCTTCGACGGCTTCGAGGTGCCGGCCGCGAACCTGCTGGGCGAGAAGGAAGGCCACGGCTTCAAGCAGCTCATGGCGACCTTCGAAAGCGCGCGCATCCAGACCGCAGCGCGTGCCGTCGGCGTGGCGCAGAACGCACTGGAGCTGGGCCTGCGCTATGCACGCGAGCGCGTCCAGTTCGCCAAGCCGCTCTATGCGTTCCCGCGTGTCGCCGGCAAGGTCGCCTGGATGGCAGTCGAGACGATGATCGCGCGCCAGCTCACCTACTTCGCCGCGCGCGAGAAGGACTCAGATCGTCGTTGCGATATCGAGGCCGGCATGGCCAAGCTGCTGGCGGCCCGCGTCGCCTGGAGCAACGCCGACAATGCGCTGCAGATCCACGGCGGCAATGGCTATGCGATGGAGTATCCGGTGAGCCGTGTCCTGTGCGACGCCCGCATCCTCAACATCTTCGAGGGCGCCGCCGAGATCCAGGCCCAGGTCGTCTGCCGCGGCCTGATCGAGGGCAGGAACTAGCCCCAGTTGCCGCCGGCGAAGCGGTCGGTGGCGCGGATCAACTGATCGAGGATGCCCGGTTCCGAATAAGCGTGGCCGGCGCCCTCGATGAGATGGAAGTTGGCCTCGGGCCAGGCCTTGTGCAGGGCGTAGGCGTAGCGCGCTGGGCAGGGCATGTCATAACGGCCATGGACGATGACGCCGGGAATGCCACGCAGGCGATCTGCGTCGCGCAGCAATTGGCCTTCTTCCAGCCAGCAGCCATGGATGAAGTAGTGATTTTCCAGACGCGCAAAGGCGAGGGCGAAATGGTCCTCGCCATGTTCGGAGGAGAGGGAGGCGTCGGGCAGTAGAGTGACCGTCTCGCCTTCCCATACGCTCCACGCCTTGGCGGCTTCGATCTGCACGGCACGGTCGGGACTGGTGAGGCGCTTGCGATAGGCCGCGATCATGTCGCCGCGCTCGGCTTCCGGAATCGGTGCCTGGAACTTCTCCCACTTGTCGGGGAACATTTCCGAAGCGCCGAACTGGTAGTACCAGGTGAGCTCGGCCTTGGTGACGGTGTAGATGCCGCGCAGCACCAGCTCGCTGACGCGCTCGCGATGTTTCTGAGCGTAGGCGAGCGCGAGGGTCGACCCCCACGATCCACCCAGCACCAGCCACTTGTCGAAACCTGCCAGCTCGCGCAGACGCTCCATGTCATCGACGAGATGCCAGGTCGTGTTGGCGTCGAGGCCGGCATGTGGCGTCGATTGCCCACAACCACGCTGATCGAACAGGATCACGTCGTACTTCGAGGAATCGAACAACCGGCGATGATCCGGCGAGATGCCACCACCGGGGCCGCCGTGGAGAAAGACCGCGGGCTTGCCGCCGCGCTTGCCCACGCGCTCGTAATAGATCGAGTGGCCATCGCCGACGTCCAGCATGCCGGTGCGATAGGGTTCGATCGGCGGGTAGAGAGAGCGCAAGGAAGTCATGATCGTCCTGTTCGGAAGGGCGTTATTTGCCGTGACGAAGCAATTAAAAGCGATTGATCCGCAATGGAAGCCAGTCATCAATGGCTGACGTTGATGTCATTGTTTTGTTGGAGATTGTATGACGCGCATTGTTGCAGCCATTGCTGCCCTGTTCCTGGTCACTGGTTGCGTCCAGACGACTAAGCCCGATGCACCGGGCGATGTGCAAAGCGCGTGCTACCAGAACTTCGTGGTCGAAGGTACGCCCGGCATCTCGAACGTGAACTACCGGAGCTGGCGCGAGTTTCCCGGTCTCGCCGATCAGCAACGCGCGCTCAACAATCTCCGCTCGGCGATGATGGCGGAAGGATTCAGCAATATCGGTGTCGATGCCTCGGCCGGCGCGCTCACGGCGGTTCAGGCCCATTCCATCCCCAGCCGGGCACCGACGCTTCGCGTTTCAGCGCGGAAGGTCGGCGCCGGTGTACGCGTCGATGCCATCTTCATGATCCTGCAAGGCCAGACGTCCGACTCCACCATTGTCCGGCGCAACCTGTGCCGGATCGTTGACGCGGCGAACCTCTAGAGAGGCTCTACGTAAGAGGCTGCAATCGAGATGGCTGCATTGTCGCCGTTAGGGCGACGATGCCCGCGCTCACTGCGTCATCGGCTCAGCGAGCCTCTGGCGCTTCCGTCCGGTTCGCCAGACCCGACTTGATGCCCAGTCTGTCGAGCAGCTCCGCGTCGCGGTTGCGCTGCGGATTCTTGGTCGTGAGCAGAACGTCGCCGATGAAGATCGAATTGGCGCCTGCTAGGAAACAAAGCGCCTGCAGTTCGTCGGTCATGTACTGACGCCCGGCCGACAGGCGGACGACGCTGCCCGGCATCAGGATGCGGGCGACGGCGACGAGCCGGGCCAGCGCGATCGGATCGGGGCGTTCGGCCGTGTCGTTGACCGGCACGCCCTTGACCTCGTTCCACATGTTGATCGGCACGCTTTCCGGCGGGCTGGGCAGATTGGCCAGCAGCAGAAGCATGCCCAGCCGGTCCTCGACCTGTTCGCCCATGCCGATGATGCCGCCGCAGCAGAGCTTGAGGCCGGCGTCGCGGGCATGGGCCAGCGTGTCGATACGGTCCTGCAAGGTCCGCGTCGTGATGATCTTGTCGTAGAACTCCGGCGAGGTGTCGACGTTGTGATTGTAGAAGTCGAGACCGGCCTCGCGCAGCCGTGCCGCCTGCGGGGGCGTCAGCATGCCGAGCGTTGCACAGGTTTCCATGCCGAGGCCCTTCACCGCGCTCACCATGTTGCAGACGCGATCGAGATCGCGGTCCTTCGGATTGCGCCAGGCGGCAGCCATGCAGAAGCGGGTCGCGCCGGCGTCCCGCGCACGGCGCGCCGTTTCCACGACACCCAACTGGTCCATCAAACGCGTGGCTTTCACGTCGGTGTCGTAGTGGGCGCTCTGCGAGCAGTAGCCGCAATCTTCCGGGCACCCGCCGGTCTTGATGCTGAGCAGGCTGGCGGTTTCGACGTGGTTGGGATCGAAGTTGCGGCGATGAACGGTCTGCGCCTGAAACACCAGGTCGGCGAAGGGCAGGGCATAGAGCGCTTCGGCTTCCGCACGAGTCCAATCGCGACGCGACTGGGACGTGGCATCGTTCGCATCATCCATGCGCGGAGTTACTGCATTCATCGCCGGGACCTCTGAACTAAGCTGAACGAAAAGTCGCCGGCATCCTTATCACGAAGATGGCGATCTCGTGTCGGCGACCTTGATGCCCATGACCTTCTTGGGCGGGAAGCGCTTGAAGGTGCCGAGATGGTTGCGCATGCCGAGCTGAAAGGCCTCGACGTAGGCGAGCTTGCGCGTCAGGTAATTGTGCTGCTCCTTGGGATCGAGATAGAGATTGTAGAGCCTGGGATAGGCGAAGCGTTCCAGCACGCCGGTAAAGCCGCCGGTACCGGCCGCGTCGGTCGAATCGTCGCTCGTCGCCGACAGGACCATCTTGTATTCACCGCAACGCAATCCGGAAAAAGTCTGCGACAGCCAGTAGTAGTGATACTTGCGGCTGGAAAGACCTTCGGGCGCCAGGATGAACGAACTCTGGTCGATGCCGTCGATATAGCGATCCGAGGGCAGCAGGTCGGACGCGCCAGCGAGCGCGAGTGCCGTCGGCAGGATGTCGTTGAAGTCGAACAGGCCATCGCTCTGGCGCCCGGCTTCGATCGTGCCCGGCCAGTAGAGCAGGCCGGGGACGCGCACGCCGCCTTCCCAGGTCGAGCCCTTGGCGCAACGGAACGGCGTGAAGGCCGCATCCGGCCAGGTTTCCATATGCGGACCGTTATCCGAGGAGATGAAGATCAGCGTGTCCTCGAGCTGGCCCGACTCGCGGAGTGCTTCGACCAACCGGCCCATGATCTCGTCGAGTTCGAGCAGGGTGTCCTTGTAGGGATGCCGGGCCGGTGACTTGCCGAGATATTTCTCGTGCGGATAGTTGTCGAAGTGCGCACCGCGCGTGCAATGGTAGAGCAGCCACGGCTTGTCGGACGTCGCCTGCTTCTTGATGAAGTCGATCGAGTATCGGCACCACTTCTCGTCGAGTTCGGAGAGCACGGGGATCGTGACTTCCTCGACGTTGGTGGCCTCCTTGCCCTTCGTCGCGTGCACGAAGCAGCGGTTGAAGGGCATGTTCTTGATCCACTCGGTCCGGGCGTCGGAGTAGACGATCTCCGGGAAGAAATGCGGATCGCGCCATTCCGTGTACATGTCGGAGACGGACAGGAAGCCGTAGAAGTCGTCGTAGCCCACGTTCTGCGGCTGTGATTCGATGTTCTCGCCGATGTGCCATTTGCCGACTGCCTGGGTCGTATAGCCGGCCTGGCCGAGCAGCATGGGCAGGGTGACTTCGCCTTGCATGCCGCCCGGCTCGCCGTACATTGGCGGGCGATGCAGGCCGTGCCGGTTGGGCACGCGGCCGGTATGCAGCGTGGCGCGGGACGGCGAACAGGACGGTTCAGAATAGCAGGAGGTAAGCTGCAGCCCGCCGCGCGCGATCTTGTCGAAGTTGGGCGTCGGAGCGCCGACAGCCACGCCGCCGCCATAGCAGCCGAAGTCACCCCAGCCGACATCGTCCATCAGGTAGATCAGTATGTTGGGCTTCTTCTTGCGCGCCGCGAGTTTGCGTGCCGCGATCTCGATGTTAGCCTGGTGCACGAAGCCCGGCTCGAGATGATCGGCCTTGCGTACAGTTGATGTGGCGATGGCATCGAATGTCGGCATGCTTCCTCCGCGTGATTTTGAGTCACGCTATCGTCCGACGCTCCAACGGCAAAACAGAATCGCTCATGGACAGGTAGCCGACAGTCTAACGTGCGACGTCGGCGGCAATGGTGCGGGCGAGGGCGTTGAGTGGCATGCCATAGCGCGCACCGGCTTCGGTCTCGGTCATGGCCGAACGCGTGAAGCGCATGGAGATGCTGCCCAGCACGCGCGGACCATTCCGGATGGCGACGGCGATACCCTGCAGACGGCTTGGTCGCGGCAGGACGGCGAAAGCGTAGCCGTCGCGCCGTATCCGCGCGAAGGCGGCGGCAAGGCTCGCATTGCTGCGTGCGCCGAGATCGCGCAGCACGGCGCGGCGCTCCTCGTCTGAGCAGAAGGCGAGCCAGGCGCGGCCGAGTGCGCCCGTCAGGATCGGGCTGCGACGCTGCAATGCCGAGCGCTCGAAGGACATCGGACTCTCCGGTGCCGTCGAGTAGCGGATGGTGATGGCTCGATGGCTGATCGTGCCGAGGTAAAGCGGCCAGCCGTGCTTCTGCGTGAAGCGGCGCATGTGCGGGGCGGCGGCATCGACGAAGTGATCGACGAAGCGGATGCCCTGGGCGAGGCCCAGCACGCGATCGGTGAGGCGATAACCAAGATGGCGCGACACCTGGGTCACATAGCCCAGCTCGATCAGCGTCTTGAGGAGCCGCATGACGGTTGGGCGCGGCAGGCCAGTTTCGTCGGCCAGTACGGCGACGGTGCCCTGCGGACGTCGGCTCAGCGCCTCGAGGACGGTAAAGCTGCGGCGCACCGGCTCGATCATGCTGGCGAAACTATTCCGTATTACGGACTCTGTCGACTTGGCCGCAGAAATGCCGTGCGGGTCGGAGTAGGCTTGCCCCCAAGAAGACGAGAGGAAACATGCTCGGAAGACGACGCCTTGTCGTGGCGGGCGCCGCTGCATCGCTCGCAGCGCCAGCCATCGCGCGGGCCCAGAAGTTCCCGGCGAGCCGTGTGACGATGGTCGTGCCGTTTCCGGCCGGCGCGGCGACGGATCTCGGTGCGCGGGTCTATTCGGAGCGGCTGTCGGCGCTCTGGGGGCAGCCCGTGGTGGTCGACAACAAGGGCGGAGGCAACGGCATTCCGGCGGCGGAGTTCGTGGCACGGGCCAAGCCGGACGGGCTCACGATCTTCGCGACCTCGGCGATGACCCAGGTTGTCAATCCAGCGATCTACGACAAGCTGCCCTACGATCCGATCGAGAGCTTCGAAGCGGTCACGCGCATGGGCCTTTCGCCGTTCGTGCTGCTGGTAGACAGGAACAGCCCGATTAACACGGTGAAGGAGCTCACGGCGAAGCTGAAGGCCGAACCCGGCAAGCACAACTTCGCCGCGGGGTCGTTGCCGTCGCGCGTGGCCTCGGAACTCTACAAGATGCTGGCCGGCGTCGAAGCGGTTTATGTCGGCTACAAGAGCAACCCGCAGGCCATCCCCGACGTGCAGAGCGGCCTGGTCACTTTCATGATGATCGACACGACCAATGCCAAGCTAGCCATCGATCGCGGCGCGCTGAAGGGGTTGTTGCTTACCGATACGGAACGGTATCCGCCGATCGCCGACGTACCGACGGCGGCGGAAGCGGGGATGGCTGACATGCTGCTCACCACCTGGTCGGGCTTCTACGTGCCGAAGGGTACGCCGCGCGAGGTCGTAGACAAGATCAACGCCGACATCCACACCGTCGCCGCCATGCCGGAAACGGCCGCCAAACTCGAGTCCATGGGCTCGAGTCCGAAGCTGATGAGTGTGGATGGGTTCGCGGCCTTCGGGCGCTCCGAGAAGGAGCGCTGGAGTCACATCATCCGTCGCGCCAACATCAAGGTCGAATAAGGAGACACCTATGAGCAGCCTGCGTGGCAACAAGGGACCTCGCTACCGCCATGTCGCCGACGAGTCGGCACCATACGAAACCCTTCAGATCGACAAGCTGACGCCGATCATCGGCGCGGAAGTGGGCGGCATCGACCTGTCGAAGCCGCTGGGTAACCGGCAGATCGACGAACTGCATCGCGCGCTCGCCGAGAACTGCGTGATCTTCTTCCGCGACCAGCATATCACGCAGGACCAGCATCTGGCCTTCGGCCGGCTGTTCGGCGACCTGCATATCCACCCCGCCGCGCCCGCGGAGCCCGGCAAGCCGGAGCTGATGATCATCCGCGCCGACAAGGATTCGCCGCGCGCCAATGGCGAAGGCTGGCACACTGACGTGAGCTGCGATGTCGAGCCGCCGATGGGCAGCATCCTCTACATCAAACAATGCCCGCCCAAGGGCGGCGACACGCTGTTCGCCAACATGTATGCCGCCTACGAGGCGCTGTCCGACCGCATGAAGGCCTATCTCGATGGCCTGACGGCGATCCATGATGGCGAGGATGCCTATCGCGGCACCTACGCCAACCTCGGCGTCAAGGACAAGCCGGTCTATCCACGTGCCGAGCATCCGGTCATCCGCACCCATCCGGTGACCAACCGCAAGGCGCTCTACGTCAACCGCGGCTTCACCAAGCGCCTGGCCGGCGTGCCGCGCGACGAGAGCGACGGCATCCTGCGGTACCTGTTCGAGCACATGGAAAATCCGCTCTTCCAGTGCCGTTTCCGGTGGCGCGAAAATTCGATCGCCTTTTGGGACAACCGCTGTGTCCAGCATCGGGCGATGTGGGACTACTGGCCGCATACGCGCAGCGGGAACCGGGTCACAGTGGCAGGCGACAAGCCTTACTGATACTGCCCGGGCGTGATACTGACGGGGCGTGCTCGTAATCTTTGATTGCGATGGCGTGCTGGTCGACAGCGAGCCGATCGCCAACACCTGCTTTGCTCGCGCCCTCCAGCGCGAGGGACTGAACTGGAGCGTCGAGCAAACGATGCGCCGGTTGATGGGCCGCTCGATGAAATCCTGCGTGGAGATCATCGAGGGCGAACTTGGCCGCGCCTTGCCGACGGATTTCGTCGATCGGCTGCAGGCCGACACGATGCAGGCGTTTCAGGACGCGCCCTTGCGCGCCGTGCCTGGAGTCATCGCGGCGATCAACGCCATCGAAGCGGCCGGCGCGGTCACTTGCGTGGCGAGCTCGGGTGGCCTCGACAAGATGCGCGTGTCCTTAGACATCACCGGCCTGTGGCAGCGCTTCGAGGGCCGCATCTTCAGTTCCACTGAGGTGCCGCGCGGAAAACCGTTCCCTGATCTTTTCCTGCATGCTGCCTTGCGCATGGACCAGCAGCCGTTCGCCTGTACCGTGATCGAGGATTCGTTGCCGGGCATCCAGGCGGCACGCGCTGCGGGCATGCGTGCCATGGCCTATGTCGGCGCGACGCATACTGATGCCGCGGCACTGAAGGCCGCCGGCGGCCGTCCGTTCGACAATATGTCGAAGCTGCCGGCCCTGGTCAGGTCATGACCGGAAACTGGTCGATGGGCAGTGGTCGGCCCGAGACGGTCGTGGTGATCGGCGCCGGGATGGCCGGGCTCGTGACCGCGCGCCTGCTTCACGATTCTGGTTTCGACGTCACCGTGCTCGAGGCGCGCGACCGTACCGGCGGCCGCGTCTGGACGGACAGCCGCATCGGCGCGCCCGTCGATCTCGGCGGCTCGTGGGTCCACGGCGTCGAGGGCAATCCGCTGGCGCTGTGGTGCAGCAAGCTCGGCATCCCGCTGATCGAATCTCATGGCGAGCGCCTCCTGATCGACAAGCGAGCGACAGCACCGACGCGCGAAGGCCAGCGTCGTCGCGCCATCAAGGGACGCGTCGCTTTCAAGGCTGCCATCGAGTGGGCGACGTGGAAGAGCAAGGCGATGGCCCGCGTGCGCGGGCCGCGTTCGATCTCTGTGCGTGATGCCGTGGAGCCTTTGCTCCGCGCGTCTTGGCTGCCGGAGATCGACCGGCTGGTCGTGGCGACCTTCGTCGAGATGAGTGAGGGCGTGCAGAGTGCGCCGTGGGAAGCGGTGGCCGCCGAGGAATGGTTTCCGACCGAAGGCCTTGACCGCAACGCCCAGCCCAAAGGCGGCTTTCACACGCTGATCGACGATGCTGCGTGCGGCCTTGCGATCCGTCACGGTGTGGCGGCTGAGCGCATCGTGTGGACCGGGCAGGGCGTGACCGTCCATCTCCAGGGCGGTGAGCGGCTCGAAGCGGATCGTGCGGTCGTGGCCGTTCCGGTCGGCCTCCTGCGTGCAGGTCTGCCCGCACTCGATCCGGCACCGCCCGAGGCGCAGCAAATTGCGATCGGCCGTCTGGGTTATGGCGCCGGCATCCTCGGCAAGATCTATCTGCGCTTCCCGAAATGCTTCTGGCCGGAGCAGCCGAAATGGTTCGGCCGGCTGCCGAATTCGCCGCAGCAGCGCGGCACCTTCAACATATGGGTGAACCACCAGGAGGAGACGGGCCTGCCGGTCTTGCTGAGCTTCGCCAACGGCGATACCGCCATTCGCCTCGATCGCAACACGTCTGACGGAGATGTCGTGAAGGTCGCGATGGCCTCGTTGCGGGCGATGTTCGGTGATGACATTCCCGAACCCGAGGCCATGGCCTTCCCACGCTGGCTGAGCGACCCTTGGTCGCGCGGTGGTTACTCTTATCCCGGCGTCGGCAGCGATCCGGAAGACTGCACGACGCATGCCCGTCCGCTGGGTGGCCGCGTGTTCTTCGCGGGCGAAGCGACCGAACCCGTCGAATACGGCACGGTGCACGCAGCGCTCTGGTCGGGCGAGCAGACGGCCGAAGCGATTTTCCGTACCGTTACGGGCACGGCAGCATCGCGCGCCGCGCGGCCCTGGGCTGGGGCCCGTACTGGCGCGGGTCGGCACAATGCGGGATAAGCCCCTATGACCCTCGCCAACGTCCTTTTCGTCCTCGTTCTGGTGTCGGCTTTCGCTACGCTCGGCACTCTGTTCGCCGGCCTGATCAGCATGAGCCGCAACCAGGAAGGCAGCATCGACGGCAGCCGCCGCAGCA
The DNA here is from genome assembly GCF_004297405.1 of Reyranella sp. GTDB lineage: Bacteria > Pseudomonadota > Alphaproteobacteria > Reyranellales > Reyranellaceae > Reyranella. The sequence continues at coordinate 212,020 of NZ_SCVC01000036.1, read as the reverse complement.
ACCGTCTGATGTGGTGGCGCGTGCGTCTGCAGCTCCTGACAATCGTGCTGATCCTGCTGTGGTATTTCGCGAGCCGGAGCTAGACGATGGCAGTCAATCTCACGCGCATCTACACGCGCGGCGGCGACGCCGGGCAGACGTCTCTCGGTCGCGGCGAGAGGGTGGCCAAACACGACATCCGCGTCGAAGCCTACGGCACGACCGACGAAGCCAATTCTGTGATCGGCCTGGCGCGCAACGCGATCGCGCGTGCTGGCGCGAAAGATCCGCGGTTCGGCGAAGCCGACGCCATGCTCAGCCGCATCCAGAACGATCTCTTCGATCTCGGCGCCGATCTCTGCACGCCCGAGGGCAAGACCAAGCGCGACGAGCAGGCGCTGCGCATCGTGCCGTCGCAGGTCGAACGGCTGGAGCGCGAGATCGATGCCATGAACGCCGAGCTTCAGCCGCTGAAGTCGTTCATCCTGCCGGGTGGCAGCGAAGCGGCGTCCTGGCTGCATCTGGCGCGGACCGTGGCGCGCCGGGCCGAGCGCTGCATGACGCATCTGGCCGCCGAACAACCGATCAATCCCGAGGCGGTGAAGTACATCAACCGACTGTCGGACCATCTGTTCGTGCTTGCACGCCGACTGAACGACAACGGCGCAGCAGATGTGCTGTGGGTACCGGGCGGGGCGCGCTAGCCGCTCCAAGCTGTTGAAAGATAGGGCAAAAAGCTTTCACCCTGCGATTTTGTGCAGTGCGCCATAGCCTTGACATGATCGGCTGAACACCCCTACACGAAAACCCCTTCGCCGGGCGTTTGAGCCGGGCGGTAACTCACCGATAGGCGCAACGCGATGAAAGTGCTGGTCGCGGTCAAGCGGGTCATCGACTACAACGTCAAGATCCGCGTCAAGGCCGACAACACGGGTGTCGAGACGGCGAACGTCAAGATGTCCATGAATCCCTTCGACGAGATCGCCGTAGAAGAGGCGATCCGCATGAAAGAGAAGGGCGCCGCGACTGAAGTCATCGCCTTTTCCGCCGGCCCGGCCCAGTGCCAGGAGACGATCCGCACCGCGCTCGCGATGGGCGCCGACCGCGGCATCCTCGTGCAGGCCGATGGCGAACTGCAGCCGCTGGCCGTCGCCAAGCTGTTGAAGGCCGTGGTCGACAAGGAGCAGCCCGGTCTCGTCATCGTCGGCAAGCAGGCGATCGATGACGACTCCAACCAGACCGGCCAGATGCTGGCCGCGCTTCTGGGTTGGGCGCAGGGCACCTTCGCCAACAAGCTCAACGTCGCCGACGGTTCGATCGAGGTGAAGCGCGAGGTCGACGGCGGCCTCGAGAACATCAAGATCAAGATGCCGGCGGTGATCACCACCGACCTGCGCCTGAACGAGCCGCGCTACGCGTCGCTGCCGAACATCATGAAGGCGAAGAAGAAGCCGATCGAGACCCTGGCGCCGGACGCGCTGGGCGTCGATGTCGCGCCGCGCCTCAAGACCCTGAAGGTCGAGGAGCCGCCGAAGCGCAAGGCCGGTATCAAGGTGAAGACCGTTGCCGAGCTGGTCGACAAGCTGAAGAACGAAGCGGGAGTCATCTGACCATGGCCATTCTCGTCGTTGCCGCGCATGACGGCAAAACGGTCCGCGCCAACGTCGCCAACGCGGTGGCGGCTGCCGGCCAGATGGGCTCCGATGTCACCGTGCTGGTGGCTGGCTCCAATTGCGACGAAGCCGCCAAGTCGGCTGCCGCGATCCAGGGCGTTGCCAAGGTGCTGCAGGCGGACGATGCCGCCTACGCCAACTGGCTGGCCGAGGACATCGCGCCGCTCGTCGTGAAGCTCGCGCCGAACTACAGCCACGTCGTGATGGCGGCCGACTCGGTCGGCAAGAACATCGCGCCGCGCGTTGCAGCACTTCTCGACGTTGCGCAGGTTTCCGAGGCGATCCAGGTCGTCTCGCCCGACACCTTCGTGCGCCCGATCTACGCCGGTAACGCCATGGCGACCGTGCAGACCGCCGACAAGGTCAAGGTCGTGACCATCCGTCCGACCAACTTCAAGGCAGGTGCAACGACCGGCGGCTCGGCGGCGATCGAGAAGATCGGCGGCGAGGGTGCCAAGGGTCTTTCGTCGTACGTCGGCGCCGAGCTCTCCAAGAGCGAGCGGCCCGAGCTCACCAGCGCCAAGATCGTCGTCAGCGGCGGCCGTGGCCTGCAGAGTGGCGAGAACTTCAAGATGCTCGAGACGCTGGCCGACAAGCTTGGCGCCGGCCTCGGCGCCAGCCGCGCCGCTGTCGACGCGGGCTACGTGCCGAACGACTACCAGGTCGGTCAGACCGGCAAGGTGGTCGCGCCCGACCTCTACATCGCCATCGGCATTTCCGGCGCCATCCAGCATCTCGCCGGCATGAAGGACAGCAAGACCATCGTGGCCATCAACAAGGACGAGGAAGCGCCGATCTTCCAGGTCGCCGATTACGGCCTCGTGGGTGATCTGTTCCAGATCGTTCCGGAGCTGACGGCCGCGGTCGAGAAGAAGTAGCCAGAACCCCGTAGCCAGAACTCCAAGGGGATACCCATCATGATCAAGCGCATCGGCGTTATCGGTGCCGGCCAGATGGGCAGCGGCATCGCCCATGTCTGCGCGCTGAAGGGCTACGACATCCAACTCGCGGATGTCGACCAGGCGCACCTCGACAAGGGCCTCGACAATATCGGCCGCAACATGGACCGCCAGATCAGCCGTGGCATGATCCGGCCGGAGGAAAAGGACGCTGCGCTGAAGCGCATCGTGCCGGTCATCGACTACAAGACCTTCGCCGAATGCGACCTGGTGGTCGAGGCGGCGACGGAGAACGAGGCGATCAAGCGCGAGATCTTCAAGAAGGTCTGCATCGATCTGCCGCCGAACGTGCTGCTCGCCACCAACACCTCGTCGATCTCGGTGACGCGTCTCGCGTCGGTCACCGACCGTCCGGGCAAGTTCATGGGCATGCACTTCATGAACCCCGTGCCGCTCATGGGGCTCGTCGAGCTCATCCGTGGCATCGCCACGGAAGAGGAGACCTTCCGCACCGTGCGCGAGGTCGTGGTCAAGCTCGACAAGAAGCCGGTGAATGCCGAGGACTTCCCGGCGTTCATCGTCAATCGCATCCTGCTGCCGATGATCAACGAGGCGGTCTATGCCCTCTACGAGGGCGTCGGCAACGTCGAGGCGATCGACACCGGCATGAAGCTGGGCGCCAACCATCCGATGGGCCCGCTCGAGCTCGCCGACTTCATCGGCCTCGATACCTGCCTGTCGGTGATGCAGGTGCTGCATGAGGGCCTGGCCGATTCGAAGTATCGGCCGTGCCCGCTGCTGGTGAAGTATGTCGAAGCCGGCTGGATTGGCCGCAAGGTCAAGCGCGGCTTCTACGACTATTCGGGCGAACGTCCGGTTCCGACACGCTAACGACAGGGGCGGCGTCGATGCGTATCGCCGTCCTCTACTTTGCCCACGAGACGGTGACGTTCCTTCCGAACGACACCACGTTGGCCGACTTCACCTACAAAGGCTCACCGGCCAAGGGCGAGGCGCTGCTGGCGCACGACGCCAAGTCTTACATGGGCGGCTTCGTGAAAGTGGCGCGCGAGCACGACGACGTCGAGCTTGTGGGCATCGAATCGCCGCTATGGCCGAGGACCGGCACCGGCTCCGGCTGGATCACCGAGGAAGCCTACGAGACCTTGCTCGGCCGGATGATCGCCGACCTCCGGGCCAGCGGGAAATTCGACGGCGTCTATCTCAGCCTGCACGGCGCCATGGGCGTTCGCGGCGTGGCGCGGCCGGAAGCCGATATCGCTCGCCGTGTCCGCGAGGTCGTGGGTAGCGGCGCCTTCATCGTCGGGACGTTCGATCCGCACGGCAACGAGGACGAGGAATTCCTGCGACACGCCGACATGGCGTTCACGGTGAAGTATTTCCCGCACTATGACAGCTACCTGCAGGGCGAGCGGGCGGCCCGTATGCTGGTGCGCGCCATCCGTGGCGATTATGTGCCGAAGACCGTGATGGTGAAGGTGCCGATCATCTCGCCTACGGTGCTGCAATGGACCGGCGCGTCGCCGTGGATGGATCTGGTGCAGCGCGCACTCGTCTGGGAGGCGCGTGAGCCCGACCTCTACGTGAACGTCTTCTTCGGCTTTCCCTTCGCCGACGTTCCCGATGTCGGCATGACGATCCAGGTCATGAGCAACGGCAATGACGCGCTTGCGCGCAAGGCCGCCGACGATCTGGCACTTTGGGCCTGGCGCCGGCGCGAAGCCCTGCTGACTTCGACCAAGGTGCACGCCATTCCCGACGGCGTGCAGCTCGCAAAAGAAGCGATCGCGCGTGGCGAGACGCCCGTCGTCCTGGCCGATCACAGCGATCGCTCCGGCTCGGCGACGTGGCTCCTGAAGGAGATCATCGAGCAGGATCTCTCGGGCGTGCTGATCGCGACCATCGCCGATGCCAAGGTGGGCGATGCGCTCAAGGCGGCCGGCGGCGTGAAGGCGGGCGATCCGTTCGACATGAATGTGGGCGGACTCGCCGATGAATCGGCCGGCCAACCCGTGCGTATCACCGGTACGGTCCTGAATGCCGCCGAAGGATATGGCCAGCTCTGGATCGTCGTGGAGTTCGGCCGCGGCAACGTGCTGGTGCTGAGCCGCTATCTCGTGCAGGTGCAGGAGCCCTTGTCGCTCGAAGCGCTGGGCCTCGATGTGTCCTCCTTCAAGGCGTTTGCCATCAAGTCGCGCGTTCACTTCCGCCGTGGCTTCGACGATTCGGGTTTCGCCAAGACCATCCTGCTGGTCGAGCCCGTCGAGCCCTTCCTCGGCACCGTCCGTCTCGATGGCCTGCCGTACCGCAACGTCGATTTGAAGAAGTTCTACCCTTACGGCGACGTCGCTTTCCCCTGAGGCCGATGATCCGATGACCAGTCCGCTTTTCCGTCCCTTCGCCTGCAAGTCGCTGTCGCTCGCCAATCGCCTGGTGATGGCGCCGATGACGCGCTCCAAGAGTCCCGAGAGCGTGCCCGGTCCGGATGTGGCGGCCTACTATCGCCGTCGCGCTGAAGGCGGTGTCGGCCTCATCGTCACGGAAGGCACGACGGTGGATCGGCCAGCCGCGACCAACGACGCCAACGTGCCGAACTTCCATGCACCAGAGAGCCTTGCCGGTTGGCGGCGCGTCGTCGAGGAAGTGCACGTAGCGGGCGGCCGGATCGCGCCGCAGCTCTGGCACCAGGGCATGATGCGCAAACCCGGCACGGGACCCAACCCCGAGGCGCCGTCAGATGGCCCCTCGGGTCTCGCCGCTTCGGGCAAGCAGGTCGGCGAGCCGATGAGCGAGGCCGACATCGCCGATACGATCGACGCCTTCGCCAAGGCGGCAGGCGCGGCCCAGGAGATCGGCTTCGACGCCGTCGAGATCCATGGTGCACATGGCTATCTGATCGACCAGTTCTTCTGGGAAGGCGCCAACCAGCGCGACGATTCCTGGGGCGGCGACTTCGTGCGACGCACGCGCTTTGCCGCCGAGATCGTGAAGGCGATCCGCGCCCGGGTCGGCGAGACTTATCCGATCATCCTACGCTTCTCTCAATGGAAGCAGCAGGACTTCACGGCTCGCCTCGCGCAGACGCCGGATGAGTTGGCGCGCTTCCTCGAACCGCTGGCTGCGGCCGGCACCGACATTTTCCATTGCTCGACGCGTCGCTTCTGGGAGCCCGAGTTCGAGGGCTCGTCGCTGAACCTCGCGGGATGGACCAAGAAGCTCACGGGCAAGCCCACCATTACTGTCGGATCGGTTGGCCTCAAGGGCGCGGATTTCGTGCAGACCTTTCGCACGCGCGAGACCTCCGACGTCGGCGAACTGGGTGAGCTCGAAGCACGGCTGGAGCGCGACGAGTTTGACCTGGTCGCTGTCGGCCGCGCGCTGCTGGCCGACGCGCACTGGGCCGCCAAGGTGCGCGAGGGTCGCTTCACCGAGCTGGCGCCGTTTTCTGCTTCGTCATTGGCTACGCTTGCGTAAAATGCCGCCCTCAAAAAGTGGGGCAGCATTCATGAAGAGACTCAACCGACTGACGATGCTGGCCGCGCTCGGCGGCCTGGTGCTGGCGGCCGTGCCGTTTGGTGCTGCGGAAGCCCAATGGGTATTCCTGGCGCGCAAGGCGATGGGACGCATCCATCAGATGACCGAAGGCCAGCAGAATGGCCGGCCGGGTTACGATTTCGCGACGGTCATCCTCGATGTCTCGGCCGACAAGGTGTTCGCTACGGCGCTCGACCTTGCCCGCAAGAACAAGTCGGTACGCATCCTGATGCACGACTCCCACGCCCGCCGCTTGCAGATCGCCGAAGGTGATCGTACGGCGACTCTTAACGTCGTGCCCTTCAGCGACGACGTCTCGCAACTCCTGATCGCAGGTCACGCCGGCGCCGGTGAAAGCTCCACGGCCTCGATGGTCGTGCACGCCGTCCTGCGTGTCTGCAAGGAGATGCACAAACATTGCGAAGTGAGTAACTGAGCCCTAGCTCCGCCAGTCGAGGCCGATATCGAGCACGCTGACGCTGTGAGTCAGCCACCCGGCTGAAATGAGATCGACGCCGCTCGCTGCGATGGCGGGCGCCGTCTGCGGCGTGATGCGGCCCGATGCTTCGGCAATGGCGTGACCGCCGATCGTACGAACGGCCTGGGTCAGCTCTTCCGGCGTCATATTGTCGAGCAGGACGGCATCGACGCCGATCGCCATCGCCTCGTCGAGCTGCGCGAGCGTGTCGACCTCGACTTCGATCTTCACCAGATGGCCGACACCCTCGCGAGCTGCGCGGATCGCAGGGCCAATGCCGCCGGCAACGGCGACATGGTTGTCCTTGATGAGGACGGCATCGTCGAGGCCGAAGCGGTGATTGGAGCCGCCGCCCACACGGACGGCATACTTCTGAAGCGCACGCATGCCCGGCATGGTCTTGCGGGTGCAGCAGATGCGCGCCTTGTGGCCGCGCACGGCTTCAACCAGCGTTGCCGCCGCGCTCGCCACACCGCTGAGATGCCCCAGGAAGTTCAAGGCCACGCGCTCGGCCGTCAGCATGCCGCGCGCCGGGCCGGCGATCGTGGCAATGCGGTCGCCGGGTGCCAGTCGCGTGCCATCCGGCCGCTCGATCTCGATCTTGATGGCGGGATCGACCAGGCGGAACGCCGTCGCGGCCAAGTCGAGGCCGGCGACGATGCCGGGCTGGCGTGCGACCAGAACCGTTTCGGCTTTCGTCGTCGCAGGCACGATGGCGTCGGTAGTGATGTCACCCGCTCGGCCGAGATCCTCCAGCAGTGCAGCTCGCACGACCGGTTCAAGCATGAGCATGGGAAGCGACGGGATGGTCATGAGCAGGGTTCCGTTTGTAGACGATGCGGTTGTTCTCGAGATGCTGCACCAGGCGGCAGGCCCAGGCAGGCGAGGCGTGAGGGAAATCGCGGCGCCAGTGACCACCGCGGCTCTCCTCGCGCGCGAGTGCCGCCGTTGCGATCATCAGCGCCACGAGGGCGGGATCGGCGGCGACACCGTCTGCGAAGGCGATTGACCCCAGCCGATCGATCGCGGTCTGCAGGCTCTTGCGTTCGCGCACCACGCCGAGGGTCTCACTGGCGAACGTGCGCAGGACGGCTGCGTCGGGTGACGCGGGCAACGCCACGGGTCGTGGCGCTGGCAGCGGCGCGGTCGATGTGCCGGCGATGCTTTCAGCGACAAGGCCTGCGCCGACCACGGCTTCGAGCAGCGAGTTGCTCGCCAGCCGGTTGGCGCCATGCAAGCCCGTCGCCGATACCTCGCCGCAGGCCCACAGGCCTTCGACACTGCTACGGCCGGCTTCGTCCACGGCGATGCCGCCCATGTGGTAGTGGACCGCGGGGCGTACGGGGATCGGTTGCAACGCGGGATTGATCCCGGCGGCGCAGCAGCGCGCCGTGATGCCGGGAAAGTGGTTGGCAAAATCCGCACCCAGCGATTCGCAGGCATCGAGGAAGACACGATGGCCGAGGGCGATGTGCGCAGCGACGGCACGCGAGACGACGTCACGCGGTTCGAGCTCGGCACGACCTTGCCCCGCCATGAACCGCGCACCGGTCTCATCGATCAGCACGGCGCCTTCGCCGCGCACGGCTTCGCTGACCAGCGGCATGGGATCGAGCCCGACATCGAGTGCGGTTGGATGGAACTGCACGAACTCCATGTCGGCGAGTACGGCGCCGGCACGGGCGGCGAGCGCGATACCCTGGCCGATGGCGCCCAACGGGTTGGTCGTGTGGGCGAAAAGACCGCCCAGTCCACCGGTCGCCAGCACCACTTGCCGGCTCGGCAGTACACAGGCGTTCCGTGGTCCTGCCGCCAGCACCCCGGCGATGCCGCGGTCGTCGACCAGCAGGCGGCGTGCTTCGAGTCCTTCGATCACCGTGATCGAGGGCGTGGCGCGCACTACGGCGACCAGGGCACGCATGATGGCAGCGCCCGTACCGTCTCCCGCCGCGTGGACGATCCGGCGGCGGGCGTGCGCTGCTTCGAGGCCGAGCGCGAGCCGACCGTTGGCGTCACGATCGAAGACGACGCCCAGACGTTCGAGGGAGGCGATGGCAGCCGGTGCAGCCGCGGCGATGCGGTTGGCGACCGCCGGGTTGGTGAGGCCGTCCCCCGCGGCGAGCGTGTCGTCGGCATGCAACGATGGCCGGTCGTCGTCGCCCAAGGCGGCCGCGATACCACCCTGAGCCCATGTCGAGGCGGCGCCCTCAGTCAGCGGCGTCTTCGCAAGCAGGATCGCCGGCTGCGGTGCGAGCTTCAGCGCCGTCATGAGGCCGGCAAGGCCGCCGCCGACGATGATCGGCGCGCCGACGAGGCTGGAAGGGATCGTTTCCACCGAACCCTCTAGCGGAATTCCAGCATGCGCTCGACGGCGCGGCGGGCAGGGGCCGCGACGGCAGGGTCGATCGTCACCTCGTGCTGCATCGTCTCCAGCGCGTGCCGGATCTTCGGCAGGGTGATCTGCTTCATGTGCGGGCAGAGATTGCAGGGCCGCACGAACTCGATGTCAGGATGCTGGACGGCGACGTTGTCGCTCATCGAGCACTCCGTCACCAACACGACGCGCGCTGGCTTCTCCTTGCCGACATAGTCGATCATCGCCGCGGTCGAGCCGGTGAAGTCGGACACGGCCACAACCTCGGGCGGGCATTCGGGATGAGCGAGAACAACGATGCCCGGATGGCCGGCGCGGAGCTGCTTGATATCGGCGGCGGAGAAGCGCTCATGCACCTCGCAGTGGCCGGCCCAGGTGACGATCTCGACGCCGGTTTCGGCGGCGATGTTCTGCGCCAGGTATTCGTCCGGCAGCATGATGACCTTCGGCACACCGAGACCCTCGACGATCTTCCGCGCATTGCCCGAGGTGCAGCAGATGTCGCTTTCGGCCTTCACGGCAGCCGAGGTGTTCACATAGGTCACGACTGGAACGCCGGGATAGCGCTGGCGCAGCAGGCGGACGTCGGCGGCGGTGATCGACGCGGCGAGCGAGCAGCCGGCGTCGAGGTCGGGGATCAGAACACGCTTGGCCGGATTGAGGAGCTTCGCCGTCTCGGCCATGAAATGGACGCCGGCGAGCACGATCACCTTGGCGTCGACCTTCATCGCCTCGCGGGCCAGCGCAAGGCTGTCGCCTACGATGTCGGCGACGCAGTGGAAGATCTCCGGCGTCTGGTAGTTGTGCGCCAGGATGACGGCATCCCGCTCGCGCTTCAGCTCGAGGATGGCGTCGATGTCCTCGGCAAAGGCCGGCCATTCGATCGACGGGATCACCGACTTCACGCGGTCGTAGAGCGGGGCCGTGTGGACCATCAGGTCCGGGGCAGAGGATAGGGACATTGAACACCTCGTTATGCTCATAAGGAGCATTTACTGATTATACTAAGAATGAGCATAACGATAATCAAGCCCATCGTTCCGCAAGGAGGGACGAAAACTAGATCGGTCGGGAGAGGGGAAGCTTGGTGCCCTGGACCGCCCGTTCGAGGACGACTTCGCGGCGGAACCGGAACAGCTTGGCGGGCCGTCCGCGGGTTTCCGAGGTCAACGCGCCGGTGGGCTCGACCAGACCCTGCTGGTCAATGAGGCGCCGGAAGTTCTGTTTGTGCATCGGCCGGCCTGCCAACGCTTCGACGGCACGCTGGAGCTGCAGGAGGGTGAATTCCGGTGGCATTAGCTCGAAGAACACCGGACGGTATTTGATCTTGGCCCTGAGCCGCGCGATGCCGGTGGCGAGGATGCGGCGATGGTCGTGCCGCATCGGCATGCCCGGTACGGGCTCGATGCCTGGTGGTGTCGCCCGGTTCCGTTCCTCCAGGGTTTCAGGAACCAGGCCTGCTTCGTAGAGCAGCTCATAGCGCTGCAGGATCAGATCCTCGTTCCAGTTCTCCACCCCGTCGCCGAAGTTGACGTCGATCCGCTGCCGCCGCTCGCGCTGCTTCGCGGCGTCGACCGTTGCATCGGCCCATGTCGACAACTGCGGCAGGATCGTTTGTGCGACCAGCGGCGAGGGGCCGGCTCGCCAGTCTTCCCAGGGGAAATAACGGTACCAGCTCCGCCATTCGGGATCGCGTGCACCGGCTGACAGCCGTTCGCGGGTCAGGCCGAGATAGCTGATCGACACGACGCGGCGCTGGCCGTCCGAGGCAGGCCTGTTGCGATCGGCGAAGGTGTAGAGCTGTTCGACGTAGCCGAGCGGATGCCGGGTCTGCCGCTCGACCCAGGCGCGCACGCCGCTCTGCAAGGTCGGATGCTCGGTCGCGAAAGGACCCGACGGAAGAAGGGCGCCATCCTCCAAAGTCAGCACCAGTGGCTGATTCTCCGTGAGCGCGACGAGGACCGCGTTCAGCTCGATCGTAACAGCATCGGAGATCGCAGGCGGCGGCGTCATATCAAGCGGCGATCGCCGCCTTCATCAGCTCGATCGACTCGGGCATGTCCCAATCGGCGTCGCCTTCGATACGGCCGAGCTCGCGGCCGGCTGGATCGACAAGGATCGAGGTCGGCAGCAAGGTGACGTCGAGCCCTTGCATCGCCTTGCGGCCCTTGTCGAAGTAGATGCCGAGCTGGCTGAGCTTCTGATCCTTGTAGAAGGGCCCGACCTTGGGCTTGGTCGGCCCGTCGATCGACAGCGGAACGATGATGAACCGGTCCTTAGGTAGAGCCGCCTGCAGGCGGTCGAGGCTGGGCATTTCCTTCACGCAGGGCGCACACCAGGTCGCCCAGAAGTTCAGCAACACGGCCTTCCCGCGAAACTTGCTAAGGTTGAGCGGCTTGTCGTTGGCGTCCTGAAATTCGACATTGGCCAGCGGCTTTGGCCTCTTGACCAGCACGAAACGCTCCATCGCGCCCCTGGCCAGGTCCGGATTGATGCCAGCGAAACTACGCCGGGCCGTGGCCGGCAAGGCCAGGGCGGCCAAGCCGCCGGCCAGCACCAGCCGTCTGCCGGGGAAGAAATCTCGTTCGGGATATGCCATAAGCCGCGATCCTAAAGCACAAGTGGCGTCAATTCATGGCACGGAAGAACAGGGCTGCGCGAGCGCCGAAGAGTCGCTCCAACACAATGTGGGGAGGGCGTTACAAGCTCGGCCCGGCGGAGATCATGGAGAAGATCAACGCCTCGATCGGTTTTGACCGGCGGCTCTACGCGCAGGACATCACGGGCTCGATCGCCCACTGCGATATGCTGGTGGCTCAAGGCATTCTGACGGCCAAGGACGGGAACGCCATCAAGCGCGGCCTCGCCAAGGTGCGCGAGGAAATCGAGTCGGGCCGTTTCAAGTTCTCGACCAAGCTCGAGGATATCCACATGAACGTGGAGGCGCGGCTTGCCGACCTGATCGGTCCGGCCGCTGGCCGCCTGCATACGGCGCGCTCGCGCAACGACCAGGTGGCGCTCGACGTGCGGCTGTGGGTACGCGACGCGATCGACCGGCTGGAGCCGATGCTCGCCGACCTGCAGGCCGCCCTGATCGAACGCGCTGAGGAGTATGCGGCCACGATCATGCCGGGCTTCACGCACCTGCAGACGGCGCAGCCCATCACCTTCGGCCATCATCTGCTGGCCTATGTCGAGATGTTCGGTCGCGACCGCGGCCGGCTCACTGACTGCCGTGCGCGGCTGAATGAATCGCCGCTGGGGGCCGCCGCACTTGCGGGCTCGCCGCACCCGATCGATCCGCGCAAGACGGCAAAAGCGCTGGGCTTCGATCGGCCAATGGCCAACTCCCTCGATGCCGTGTCCGACCGTGATTACGTGGTCGAGTTCATCGCTGCAGCCTCGCTCACGGCGGTCCATCTTTCGCGCCTCGCTGAGGAGATCGTGATCTGGTGCTCGGCGCCGTTCCGGTTCATCTCGCTGTCGGATGCCTTCACCACCGGCAGCTCGATCATGCCGCAGAAGCGCAACCCCGACGCTGCCGAGCTGACGCGTGCCAAGACCGGCCGCATCCTCGGTTCGTTCGTGGCGATCTGCACAATCCTGAAGGGCCTGCCGCTCACCTATCAGAAGGACATGCAGGAAGATAAGGAACCGCTGTTCGATGCCGCCGACTCGCTGGAGCTCGGTGTTGCGGCGATGGCCGGCATGATCCGCGACCTCAAGGCCAATCCGCTGCGAATGCGTGCCGTAGCCTCTGCTGACTATTCCGTGGCGACCGATCTTGCCGACTGGCTGGTCCGCAAGGTCGGCCTGCCGTTCCGCCAGGCCCATCACGTGACAGGGACGCTCGTCGGCATCGCTGCCGACAAGGGTATCGATCTCGACAAGCTCTCACTTGCCGAGATGCAGGCCGTCGAGCCGAGCATCGATCGCGGTGTCTATCGCGTGTTGACGATCGAGGCGTCGGTTGCCGCACGCAAGAGCCTGGGCGGTACGGCGCCGGCGAACGTGGCGCGCGCCGTCAAGGAGGCGCGCAGTCGGTTTCTCGCAAAGGCGCCCCGGAGCGCAAAGGGGCGCGGTCGATGAGCTTCTTCACCTACAAGAACGGCGAGATGCACGCTGAAGGCGTGACGCTCGCGTCAATCGCGGCCCAAGTCGGCACGCCCTTCTACTGCTACTCGGCCGGCGCCCTGCGGGCCGCCTGGAAGGAATTCGCCGACGGCATGAAGGGCATGAACGCGAGTGTTTGCTACGCCATGAAGGCGAACAGCAATCTCGCGGTGGTCCGCCTGTTCGGCGAGATGGGCGCCGGCGCTGACATCGTGTCGGTGGGCGAGATGCACCGGGCGCTCGCCGCCGGCATCCCGGCCGGCCGCATCATCTATTCCGGCGTCGGCAAGAAGGCCTCGGAGTTGATGGCTGCCTTGGAAGCGGGCGTCGGCCAGATCAATGTCGAGAGTTCATCCGAACTCGAAACCTTGAATGCCGTGGCAGGCCAGCTCGGCGTGAAGGTCGACATCACCATCCGTGTGAACCCGGACGTTGACGCCAAGACGCACGCCAAGATCACGACGGGCCGCAAGGAGAACAAGTTCGGCATCGACATCGACCTGGCGCGCGAGGCCTTTGCGCTGGCCGGGCAGCTGCCCAACCTCAAGGTCGTGGGAGTGGCGATGCACATTGGCTCGCAGCTCACGGCGGTCCAGCCCTATCGCGACGCCATCGTGCGCGTGCGCGAGCTGATCGCGCAGTTACGGACCGACGGCCACAAGATCGACCGTTTCGACATCGGCGGCGGCCTGGGGATTGTTTATGCCGACGAGAAGCCGCCCTCGATTGCCGAATTCATGACCGTCGTCGCCAAGGAAACCGCTGGGCTGGGTTGTGAGTTAACCTTCGAGCCCGGCCGCCGGCTCGTCGGCGAGGCCGGGGTCCTGGTCGGCGAAGTTATTCTGGTAAAGCCGGGCTCTGCGAAAACTTTTGTCATTGTGGACGCAGCGATGAACGATCTCATCCGACCCACACTCTACGAAGCCTGGCACGACATTCTGCCGGTGCAGCAGCCGCGCCCCGATGCCGCCACGATCCGTTGCGACATTGTCGGTCCGATCTGCGAATCAGGGGATTTCCTGGCACAGAACCGTGATCTGCCGCCGCTGGTAGCTGGCGATCTCATCATGGTACGCTCGGCAGGAGCCTACGGGGCGGTCATGTCGTCGAGCTACAATACTCGGCCTCTGGCCCCTGAAGTGATGGTGGATGGCACGCGGTTTGCGGTCGTCAGACCGCGGCCGACGATCGAGGAGATGCTCTCCGCCGAGCGGTTCCCGCCCTGGATGGAGAAGATCAAGGCCTAGCGAAAGGAAACGATGGACGCGAGCCAGACCACACCGACGATCCAAGCGCCCGGACTGGGGCGTAAAGTCGGCTTGGCATGGGCAGCGTTGGCCTGGGAAGGCCTTTGGCCGCGTCTTGTGCCGTTGCTTTCTTTCGTGGCCCTGTTCATCGCGGCCGCCCATCTCGACCTCTTCGCCGGTCTCGATCCCTGGGTTCATACCGGTATTCTGGTTGCGTTGGGGCTGGGCTTTGCTGGGCTCGCCTGGTGGCGCCTCAGGGATTTTGCCTGGCCCGCGCGGGAAGTCGCGATCCGTCGGCTTGAGCGCGACAGTAACGTGCCGCACCGGCCGCTGGTCGCCGTACAAGATCGTCTGGCCGCGGGCGAAACCGACCCGATGGCGACCGCGCTCTGGGAAGCGCATCGCCGTCGCGAGGCCGAACGTCTGGCAGGCCTCAGCAATGGCCCGGCGCGTCCGGGGTTGGCCTCTCTCGACAAGTGGGCGCTTCGCTTCGTGCCGATCCTGGCGCTGGTCGTGGCCATCGCCATCGCCGGTGGCTGGCGCAGTGACCGCATGGCCGCCGCGGTCACGCCTGCCTTTCCGCCGCCGCCGCCGGTCGTCGCCAACCTGTGGATTGCGCCGCCGGCTTATACCGGCAAGCCGCCCGTCTATCTCGACATGGCCGACAAGGACAAGCTGCTGCGCGTGCCTGTCGGCAGCAAGATTGCGGGCTTCGTCGACGATGTACGCGGCCGCAAGCCGCCACAGCTCGTCATCGAGGGCGAGGGATCGAAGAAGGAATCGACGGACTTTTCGACCGTCGGCAAGGGCAAGTACCAGGTCGAGCAGACCATCACCGACGGCAAGACGATCACGCTGCAGGCGCGGGGCGACGAGCAGGCGCGCTGGAAGCTGCACGTCATTCCCGATCTTCCGCCCACGATCGATTTCTCGCGGCCCATCGGCGTCGACAAGTGGTCGACCAAGATCGAGTACGTCGCCGGTGACGATTTCGGCGTAACGGGCGTTCAGCTCCAGGTTCGCCTGCACGGCAGCGTCCTGGGCGACGATGCGCTGAGCGACGACGAGGAACCGGAAGTCCTGCGTATCGACCTGCCGGTCGCCGGCAGCGCCAAGAAGGTCTCCGACACCTTCGTGCGCGACCTCACCAGCCATCCCTGGGCGGGCCTCAAGGTCACGGTGATGCTGTTCGCCAGCGACGCGCTGGGCCAGAAGGGCCGCAGCTCCGTCGAGACCTTCCTGCTGCCGGAGCGCGTGTTCAACGATCCGACGGCGCGTGCCCTGATCGTGCTGCGCAAGGCGCTGACGCGCGATCCCAAGGGCTTCCGCATGGATGTGGCCGATGGCATGCGCCTGATTCAGGCGAGGCCAGAGAGCTATCGCGAGGACCCTGTGGTACAGCTCGGCCTGCGCATTGGCGCGGCGCGGCTGGTTCAGAGCGGTGACAAGCCGACGATCACCGATACCCAAAAGCTTCTCTGGGATCTCGCCATGCGCCTGGAAAGCGGGGCGACCTCGGATGCAGAGCGTGCCGTCGAACAGGCTCGCCAGGAGCTGCGTGACGCCATGCAGCGCCAGGCCGGCGACGAGGAAATCGAGCGCCTGATCCAGCAGCTCTACGACGCCATGGGCCGCTGGCAGCGTGAACTCGCCGAGAAGATGAAGGATCCCGAGGAACGTCGCCGCATGCAGGAGCAGGCGGAGAAGATGGATCCCAACAACACCATCACCGGCGACGACCTGCAGAAGATGCTCGATAAGATTCGCGAGATGGCCAAGAACGGCCAGCGCGAAGAAGCCAAGCGTCTGCTCGAAGAACTGCGCAAGATGATGGAGAACGCCACCCCGATGATGGCGAACCCCAACGGCCAGCAGCGCCAGCAGCAGGGTCAGCAGGGGCAGGGCAGCCAGCAGGGCCGCGAGATGATGAACCAGCTCGACCGGCTGTCGCGGCGGCAAAACCAGCTCCTGGGCGAGTCCGAGCGCGAAGGCCGCCAGCAACAGCAGCAGGGCCAGCGCGGCCAGCAAGGTCAGCAGGGCCAACAAGGCCAACAGGGGCAGCAAGGACAACGCGGGCAGCAGGGTCAGCAGGGCCAGGGCAATCAGCCGGGCGGCAACCAGCCCGGTGACGGCCAGTGGGGCGAACAGCAGCGCGGTCAGCAGGAAGGCCTGCGCCGGCAGCTCGGCGACTTCATGAACAAGCTCGACGAGAACGGCATGCCGATGCCGGAATCGCTCGGTCGCGCCGAGCGCTCGATGCGCGAGGCCGAGGAGGCGCTGCGCCGTGGCGAGCCGCGCGAGGCGTCACGTTCGCAGCGTCGGGCGCTCGACAATCTGCAGCAGGGCATGGGCGATCTCGCCGAGCAGATGCGCCAGCAGCGCGGGCCCGGCAACAATCAGGACATTGCCGAGATCGAGGAACGCGAGCGGCGCGGCGAAGATCGCGATCCGCTCGGCCGTTCTGACGGCAACTACGGCGACGCCGTCGATACCGGTGTCGACAAAGTGCCGCTCGAACTGGAACGCCAGCGCAGCCGCGAAATCCTCGACGAACTGCGCCGCCGTGCCGGCGAGCAACAGCGGCCGAAGGACGAACTCGACTACATCGATCGCCTGCTGCGGACATACTAAGGCCGAAACCCAGTAGCTCTATGCTCTCAAGACGATTGAGCATGGCCGCAGCCTGCGGCGTGTTTCTGACGAAGGGTTTCGGAGTTGCGGCCTGCGCCCAGCCGGTACGTCCAACGACCGGAGACGAGGCAGGCATGAAGATCGAGATTGCGTTGGACGGAGCAACGATCGTGGCAACGCTCGAAGGCAACCCTACTGCCAGGGATTTTCTGAATCTGCTGCCGCTCTCGGTCACGCTGGAAGATTATGCGGCGACTGAGAAGATTTTCCACCTGCCGCGCAAGCTCACAATCCAGGGCGCGCCGGACGGTTACGAACCCCGTGCGGGCGATATCGCCTACTACGCGCCGTGGGGAAATATCGCGATCTTCTACAAGGATTTCCGCTATTCGCCCGGGCTCGTGAAACTTGGCGTCATAAGTACCGGCCGCGACGTGCTGACACGCAGCGCGTCGATGAACGCAACGATTGCGCTCGCCCCGTAGCGTTGTGTCCTAATTCGTCTTCTCGACGACGCCGATGTAGGGCAGGCCGCGGAAGCGGTGGGCCCAGTCGAGCCCATAGCCGACGAGGAACTCATCGCCGGCCTGAAAGCCTACGAAGTCGGCTTGGAGCTTGGTGCGCCGCTTGGCCGGCTTGTCGAGCAGGGTGCAGATCGACACGCGCTTGGCGCCGCGCTCCAGCAGCAGGTTCTTGGCGAAGCTGAGCGTGTATCCAGATTCGAGGATGTCGTCGACCAGGAGGACGTCGCGGCCGCGCACGTCGTCGACGATGTCGCGGACCACCTTTACGCTGCCGGTGGTTTCCGTTGCGGTGCCGTAGCTCGAGAGGGTGAGGAAATCCATCGACCAGTCGGCGCCAGTGCGGCTCAGCGCGCGAATCAAGTCGGCGGCGAAGACGAAGCTGCCCTTCAGCACCGAGACGACCAGCGTGTCGGCGGCCAGCTCATGAGCGAGCTCGCTTGCCATCTCATCCACGCGAGCAGCGATCTCGGCAGCGGAGAAGCGGATGGAAACGGTTGGACGGTCAGGCATTGGCGGCTCTCGCTAGTCGATGGTCGGCACGATGTTGGTCGTGCCAGCGGGGGGATCGTCAAGCGGTAAGCTGAAGCGAGTCCGTCCGCCCGGTGGGATCGGCCCCTCGACCAGTGGCACGATGCGCTGGCCGACCACCTGCTCGCCGGCGCGGAAGGTGAGCTTCAGCGTCTGGGTCGAGCCTGCTGCCGAGCCGCCGTTGGTGACTTCGCCGGTAACAACATAGCGCCCGTCGACAAAGTCGATCCTGCTGGCTGCAAGATCGATGTAAAGATGGGCTCGACCCGCCGCGCGCTGCGTGTCGATCTTGAGGGCCGTCCGCCATTCGGGCGGCAGCCAGCCCTGGATGCTGGCGCGATAGACGTAGGCCGCGCCGACCAGCAGCACGACCAAGCCGGCGCCGACGGCGAGCCAGGTTCTCCACGGGCTCTTCCGCCGTTGTGGAGAGAGCGCGGGCAGGCCGGCCCCCGGCACGGAGGGCCGGATCACGATATCCGGGACGGGAGAGGCCACAGGCTCGGCCGGCGCGCCGGACGGCTCGGCTGGAGGAACCGGCGGCTCGATCCTCTGAAACCAACGATGATTGCAACGGGCGCACTGAACGGTGCGACCCGAGGGACCGATCGCCGTCGGATCGACGGCATACCGCGCGCCGCAGCTTAAACAGGAAACGTGCATGATGAGCGGGGATTTCCCCACTAGATGTGCTTGCGAGCGGACATTAGGCCACTAAAACTTGGGTTACAAGCAACACCACTTGCCGCCATACATTCCGTCGATGTTTAGCCTCGGGCTGCGCTCCTTCCTGTTCAATGTCGGCTGGTATGTCGGCACCACGATCATCGCGATCGTCGGCGCGCCGATCCTTGTGCTGCCGCGGCGCTACGTCGTCGCCTGGTCTCTGTTCTGGATCGATTTCTGCCTCGGCTGGCTGCGTCTCACCTGCCGGCTGACGCATCGCGTGCGCGGTCTGGAGAATTTACCGGCAGGACCGGTCATCCTCGCCTGCAAGCATCAATCCTCGTGGGAGACGCTCGCTTTCTCCAAGATCTTTCCGCAGAGCGCCACCGTGCTGAAGCGCGAGCTGCTGTTCATTCCTGTCGTCGGCTGGGCGATGGCGCGTGTCGGCAATATCGCGGTCGAGCGTGGTGAGGGCGCCAAGGCGCTGCGTAGCCTGGTGCGGCAGGCCAAGCAGACGTTGGCCGAGGGGCGGTCCATTCTGATTTTTCCCGAAGGCACACGGGTGGCAATCGGTGCCGAGAAGCCCTATCAGGTCGGCACCGCAGCCCTCTACCGCCAGCTCGGCGTGCCGGTCGTGCCGGTGGCTCTGAATTCGGGAGTCTTCTGGGGCCGGCGCAAGTTCATCAAATGGCCGGGCGTCATCGACGTCGAGGTCCTGCCGGCGATCCCGCCAGGGCTCGATCGCGAGACCTTCATGACCACGCTGCGTGCGCGCATAGAAGAGGCTACCGACCGGCTCGTGAAGGCAGCCCAGCGATAGGAACAAAGAAAGAACAATCTTGTTGATATCGCCCGGTCCGAAGCCTACTTTTTGACGATGGAATGGGCTGAAGTTTCCCAGCGTATCTGGGACATGAAATACCGTTTTCGCGACACCGCGGGGCAGGCGGATGCCGATCTCGATGCCACTTGGTGGCGGGTCGCGCGTGCCTTGGCGGCACCGGAACGTGATCCGGGCCGTTGGGCGGAGCGCTTTCACGAGGTGCTGGCCGGGTTCAAGTTCCTGCCGGCCGGCCGCGTGATCGCTGGAGCCGGCACGGGCCGTACCGTCACGCTCTTCAACTGCTTCGTGATGGGCGCGATCCCTGACGACATGTCGGGCATCTTCGAGAACCTGCGCGAGGCCGCGCTGACCATGCAGCAGGGCGGGGGCATCGGGCACGATTTTTCGACTCTGCGTCCGCAGGGCGCGCCGGTGAAGGGTGTCGGTGCCGATGCCTCCGGTCCGCTCTCCTTCATGGATGTGTGGGATGCGATGTGCCGCACCATCATGAGCGCCGGCTCGCGCCGTGGCGCCATGATGGCGACCTTGCGTTGTGATCATCCCGACATCGAAGCCTTCGTCGACGCCAAGCGCGACCCCAAGCGGCTGCGCATGTTCAACGTCTCTGTGCTGGTCACTGATGCCTTCATGAAGGCGGTGAAGGACGATGCCGACTGGAACCTCGTGTTCGACGGCAAGACCTTCAAGACGGTGAAGGCGAAGGCGCTGTGGGAGCGCATCATGCACGCGACATACGAGGTCGCGGAGCCCGGCGTAATCTTCATCGATCGCGTCAACCGCCGGAACAACCTGCACTACTGCGAGACGATCCAAGCGACGAATCCCTGTGGCGAGCAGCCGTTGCCGCCTTATGGCGCCTGCCTGCTGGGTTCGATCAATCTCGCTGCGCTGGTGAAGGATCCCTTCACCGCCGGGGCGCACCTCGATCTCGAAGCGCTGGAGCGGCTGGTGCCTGTCGCGGTGCGTATGCTCGATAACGTCATCGATGTATCGCGCTTCCCGTTGCCGCAGCAGGAGAAGGAGGCCAAGGCCAAGCGCCGGATCGGACTCGGAGTCACGGGGCTCGCCGATGCGCTGATCTTCTGCGGTGTGCGTTACGGCTCGCCCGAAGCCGTGCGGCTCACGCGCGAATGGCTGGGTGCGGTGCAGCGCTTCTCCTATCTCGCCTCGGCCGACATCGCGGCGGAGAAGGGCTTCTTCCCGCTCTACGAGCGCACGCGCTATCTCGCGGGCGAGACGATCCGCGGCCTGCCGGACGATGTGCGCACCGCCATTGGCCGCTACGGCATCCGCAACGCGCTGCTAAATTCAATCGCGCCCACCGGCACGATCTCGCTGCTGGCCGACAATGTCTCTTCCGGCATCGAGCCGGTCTTTGCGTTCAGTTATGTGCGCCACGTGCTGCAGCCCGATGGCTCCAAGCGCGAGGAGAGGGTGGACGATCATGCCTTCCGTACCTGGCGGGAACTGCGTGGCAATGAGGCCCCCCCTGAGGACGTGTTCGTCGATGCCCAGACGCTCTCGCCCGCCGATCATCTGGCGATGCAGGCGGCAGCGCAGGACTATGTCGACAGCTCGATCTCCAAGACGATCAACCTGCCGCGCGATATCTCCTTCGAGGCCTTCAAGGGCATCTATGAAGAAGCCTATGCGCAAGGCTGCAAGGGCTGCACGACCTACCGGCCGAACGATGTCACCGGCGCCGTGCTCGAGGTGAAGCCGGCCGCCGAGTCCGCACCTCCGGCGCTGGTGCCGGCGCCTACGCCGCCGCGCGACACTGGCGTCGTCTATATCGCCCAGCCGCTCGACCGGCCGGAAGAGCTGCCGGGCCGGACCTACAAGATCAAATGGCCGGGCAGCGATCACGCGATCTACATCACGATCAACGACGTGATGCAGGACGGCCGCCGCCGGCCGTTCGAGATCTTCATCAACTCCAAGAACATGGAGCACTACGCCTGGACGGTGGCGCTGACGCGCATGATCTCGGCGGTGTTCCGGCGCGGCGGCGACGTGTCGTTCGTGGTCGAAGAACTGAAGGCCGTATTCGACCCGCGCGGCGGGCAATGGATGGAGGGGCGTTACGTGCCCTCGCTGCTGGCGGCGATCGGCAGCGTGATCGAGCGCCATCTCGTGGAGATCGGTTTCCTGGCACCGGCCGAGACGCCCCGTCTCACGGACGCCTCCGAGCCACGCATGCGCCTGACGGCCGGCGCCCGCGATTCTTCCGGTGGCGAAGGGCCAAGCGTGACACCGCCGGTGACGATGGGGCAGTGTCCCAACTGCGGCGCAGCCGCCCTGACGCATCAGGAAGGCTGCGACGTTTGCCTGAACTGCGGCTATTCCCGCTGCGGGTGAGTTGGCTGGCTCAGCCCAGTTCGAGTTCGATGCCGGCCGACTTGCTGACGCCGGCCCAGAGTACGGAGAAGTCGCCGACGAACTGGGTGTATTCGGGCGGGGTCATCGGTTTGTCGCCGGGCAGCAGGACGACGTCTTTGAAGCGCTCGACGACTTCCGGCGCCTTGTAGGCCTTCTGCAACTCGTCATAGAGACGCGCGACGATCTCAGGTGACATGCCCTTGGGACCGGAAACGCCCACCCAGGTCGACGTCGTTAGTTTGGGGAAGCCCTGTTCGGCAAAGGTCGGTGCGTCGGGATACATGTCGAGGCGCTTCTCCGAACTCACCGCCAGCAGGCGGACCTTGCCGGAGTTGATATGCGGCACGTTGGTCGTGATCGGGTCGAACATCGAAGGAATGACGCCAGCCAGCATGTCCTGCAGCGACGGCGCCGAGCCGCGATAGGGCACATGCTTCAGCTTGATGCCCGCCAGGCTCGACAGCAGTTCGCCCATCAGGTGTGTGTTGGAGCCGATGCCCGAGCTGCCGAAGGCGATCTGGTCGGGCTTTGCCTTGGCGGCGGCGATGTAGTCGGCAAGTGTCTTGAAGGGTGCGTCGGCCGGCACGATCAGAACGTTCGGTGTGTGACCGATCAGGGTGACGTGGGTGAAGTCGGCCAACACATTGTAGGGCAACTTGGGATAGATGCCGGGCGCGATGCCGAGCGGCGAGGCATGCGAGATCACCAAGGTGTAGCCATCGGGCGCGGCTTTTGCAGCGAGGTCCGAGCCGATCGTGCCACCGGCGCCGGGCTTGTTCTCGACCACGACCTGGGTGCCGAGCGCGGCCGAAAGCTTGGGCGCCAGGATGCGCGAAATCGTGTCGGCGGTGCCGCCGGGCGGGAAGGTCGCGATCAGCTTGATCGGGGCCTTGGTCGGCCAGCCGGGACTTGCCTTCACGGCGGGTGCGGCGAGTGACGATCCCAGAGCGGCGGCGGAGGCAGTCAGGACATTGCGACGGGTCAGTTTCATGAAGTGCTCCCTTTCCCCGCGCCCCAGCCCCCAGGGCGAAGGCGGCGCGCATTGTCCGGAAACCCTGCAATCGATATGCCAGCCGTGTGATTCAGCCCTTGATTTGCCATAAGAGTGACCGCAAATCCGGCCCAACCCAGGAGGCGAGTGGATGATTCGGCGAGCAATGCGGCAGGCGGTTCTGGCGGCGGTTGTTATCGGATGTGGTGCCGCAACTGCCTATTCACCGACGGTTCTGGCGCAGCCGCTGCCCAGTTCGCGGACAGATCTCGCCTATTCCTATGCGCCCTTGGTCAAGCGCGTGTCGCCGGCCGTGGTCAATATCTACACAACGACGACGGCGCGGGTGCAGCGCCGCCTGCCGTTCCCTTTTCCGGGCATGCCGTTCCCGCCACAGGCAGGTGAGCGCCTGCAGAACTCGCTGGGCTCGGGTGTGCTGGTGAAGCCGGACGGGTTGATCGTGACCAATGCCCATGTCGTGCGTGGCGCTGACGAAATCCGCGTCGTGCTGGCCGATCGGCGGGAGTTCGAGGCCAAGCTCATCACCCAGGACGAGCGCTTCGACCTTGCCCTGCTGCGCATCGAGGGTAGCGACGAGAAGTTCCCCTATCTCGATCTCCGCGACTCCGATTCGATCGAGGTCGGCGATGTCGTGCTGGCGATCGGCAATCCGTTCGGTCTGAACCAGACGGTGACGAGCGGCATCATCTCGGCCGTGGCGCGCAGTGCCGGCGGCGTGAACGATTCCAACTTCTTCCTGCAGACCGATGCCGCCATCAACCCCGGCAACTCCGGTGGCGCGCTGGTCAGTCTCGACGGACGCCTGATCGGCATCAACACCGCGATCTATTCGCAGTCCGGCGGCTCGGTCGGCATCGGCTTCGCCACGCCGTCGAACATCGTCGAACGCATGATCTCCACCGGCACGCAGGGCGGCCGTATCGTGCGGCCCTGGCTCGGCGTCAGCATGCAGCGCGTGACACCGGACCTTGCGACGGGGCTCGGCCTGGCGCGACCGGCAGGTCTGATCGTCAAGGAGGTGTTTCCCGACGGACCGGGCGCAGCCGCGGGCCTGAAGCGCAACGACGTCATCATCGGCATCCGCGAGCAGATAATCGACGACGAGGCCGGCCTGCGCTTTCGTCTGTCCACCCTGAACGTCGATGTAGCGGTGCCGGTGAGGATCGTTCGCGGCGGCAAGGAAATGGTCGTGACCGTCAAGCTGGCCGCGCCGCCGGAGAATCCACCGCGCGACAAGTCTCAGCTCGAAGGCCGCCAGCCCTTGTCGGGCGCCACGGTCGTCAACATGTCGCCGGCGGTGGCGGAAGAAATGGGCCTTGCCGAATGGCGGCCCGGCGCCGTTGTCATCGAAGTGAAGCCCGGCGCCTATGCCGGCCGCTTCGTGCGCCAGGGCGACTTGATCCTGGGCATCAACGGTCAGGACGTGAAGAACGTCGACGAGCTCAAGAAGCGTCTGGCTGCCGGTCCGGTCAGCAGCGTCAGCATCGGCCGCGACGGGATGGTCTCCACCGTCCAGTTCCGCTGAATCGGGGCTGCACGCCGTGGTAGCTTTCCATCGTGCCGGCTGAACTCTTCGCCTCGCTCGCCCCGACGCCGCTCGCCGAACGCCTGCGGCCCAAGGTGCTGGGCGAGATTCTGGGCCAGGACCATCTGCTCGGGCCGGAGGGTCCGCTCGGCCGCATGCTGGCGGCGCGCAAGCTCGGTTCGTTGGTCCTGTGGGGGCCGCCGGGTTGCGGCAAGACCACGATCGCGCGCCTGCTCGCGGAAGCCAGCGACCTGCATTTCGAGCCGCTGTCGGCCGTCTTTTCCGGTGTCGCCGACTTGAGGCGCATCTTCGAGGCCGCCCGCCAGCGCCGCAAGGATGGCAAGGGTACCTTGCTGTTCGTCGATGAAATCCATCGTTTCAACCGGGCGCAGCAGGACGGTTTCCTGCCTTACGTCGAGGATGGCACCGTCACGCTGATCGGTGCCACGACGGAGAACCCATCCTTCGAACTCAATGCCGCGCTCCTGTCGCGCTGCCAGGTGTTGGTCCTGCGTCGCCTCGACGATGCCGCGCTGGGTACGCTGCTCACGCGTGTCGAGGAAGCGTTGGGCCGCCCACTGCCCGTCGACGAGACGGGTCGTCAGGCGTTGTTCGCCATGGCCGACGGTGACGGCCGCTACCTGATCGGGATCGCCGAGCAACTGGCGCAGCTCAAGGACAAAGGACCCGTGCCGCCGGCGCGGCTCGCGACCCTGTTGCAGAAGCGGGCGCCGCTCTACGACAAGGCGCAGGAAGCGCACTACAACTTGATCAGCGCGCTGCACAAGTCGTTGCGCGGATCGGATGTCGACGCGGCCCTCTACTGGTTCGCCCGGATGCTCGATGGTGGCGAGGACCCGAAATATATCGCCCGTCGGCTGGTGCGCTTCGCCGTCGAGGATATCGGCATGGCCGATCCGCAGGCGCTGACCCAGACCCTGGCGGCCTGGGAAACCTATGACCGGCTGGGCTCACCGGAGGGCGAACTCGCGATCGCGCAGGCGGTGATCTATCTCGGCACGGCGCCGAAATCGAATGCCGGCTATGTCGCCTTCGGCGCCGCCAAGCGTTCGGCCAAGACCCACGGCTCGCTGACGCCGCCGATGCACATTCTCAATGCGCCGACCAAGCTCATGAAGGAGATCGGCTACGGCAAGGGCTACGAGTACGACCACAATGCCGCCGACGGCTTCTCCGGCCAGAACTATTTTCCCGACGGGATGGCGCGCGAGGAGTTCTACCAGCCAGTCGAGCGCGGCTTCGAGCGCGAGATCCTGAAGCGCCTCGAATACTGGAAGAAGCTGCGCGAGAAGAAGCGCTAGGGCTTCTGCATCGCCTTGGCGACGCGGCGGTCGCGACCATAGACGTCGTCGCGGAAGACCGGCACGCCGTCGGCGCTAACTGCCACAGTGCGGTAGGTCACGTAGAGCGTGACTGATTCAGGGAAGGTGTAGTGCGCCTGCTGCCCGGCTTCGATCACCGCTCGCACGCGGTCCTTGCTGAAGCCGTTTTTGCCGTTGAAGACCTTCTCGACGAAGTCGAGCGGGTTCTGCAGGCGGATGCAGCCATGGCTGAAGTTGCGGCTGCCTTCGGTGAACAACCAGCGGCTCGCCGTGTCGTGCATGTAGATGCCGTACTTGTTGGCGAAAGGGAAGAAGATGTAGCCCAGCGCATTTCCCGCGCCGGGATCCTGGCGGATGCGATAGGGGAAGGCCTTGGGGTGGATCGAGTGCCAGTCCACACTATACGGATCGAGCTCGGTATCGTCGCTCCAGTTCGCGAAGATCTTGAAGCCGCTGGCGGCCAGCGCGTTGGGATCGCGGCGCAGCATCGGCAGGTATTCTTCACCGGAGATCGACGTCGGCACCGTCCAGAAGGGATTGGTCTGGAAGCCGCGCATGATCGACTGGATCTCGGGCGTCGGGTCCTTCGGCGTGCCGACGATGACCAGGCTCTGGAAGGCGAGCTTGCCTCCGTCGACGAAGATCATCGAGTAGTCGCCGGTGTTCACGAACACGTAGCGGCTGCCGAGATCCTCGGGCAGCCAGCGCCGACGCTCGAGGTTGACGATGATCTGCTCGATACGCTCGTCGACCGTCGTGTTCAGTGAACGGATGGTTTTGGCGCCAATGACGCCATCGACCGAGAGGCCCTTCATTTCCTGATACGACTTGATCAGGCCGACGAGCGCGTCGTCATAGAGGTCGACCACCGCGCCGGCGGCGGGTTCGGGGACGGCGAAATCGAGTTCGACGAGCCGCTTGCGCAGCAGGCTGACGCGTGGATCGATCATGCCGGGCTTCAGCGCGGTGCCGTCGGGGATCGAGGTGAAGCTGACCTTTCCGCGCTTGTCGCGCCATGCCGCGAGAGCCTTCTGCAAGGCGGGGTAGTCACCCTTGGGCGGCAACGAGTCGAGATAGGCGGCAAAGTCGGTCGCCTCGGCCGCGGCTTTCAAGAGGTCGGTCTTCTCGACCTTGCGTTGAACGATGTCGATGTCCTTGTCGACGCGGTTGGCGCGGACACGGCCGGTCGAAACGTCGCTCGCATAGGCAACGAAGACGGCCGTCAGCAAAGTTTCCGCCGCTGTCGGATCGGCGCCCGGCGCCAACGCCTTTTCAACTTCGACGATACTGTACCAGGCAGGATCGAGTCCGTGGTCGGAGGCGGAGCGCAGGACCTTGAGCAAGGCCTCGGAGCGGGCCGAAGCGGCTCCTGATCCGGTCCACAACAGGCCGCTGGCGTAGGTGGAAGAGGTCCCTAGCAGGGAGGACAAGAGCGCCAGAGAAACGGCGAGAAAGTAGGAGCGAATCACACCGGTGGTATAGCTGCAAACAGTCGATTCGTCCATCAACCTACGAAGTCGTGGGCCCTCAGAAAGTCAATAAAATCAGCACTTGCGCGTTGCTTTAGGGCCACAGTCCCACCACCGGCGCGCGCGCCGCGCGTGACGCAATGCAGTCGCGCCCAAGCCTGGAATTCGGGTTCGCTG
Source organism: Reyranella sp. (assembly GCF_004297405.1). Taxonomy (GTDB): domain Bacteria; phylum Pseudomonadota; class Alphaproteobacteria; order Reyranellales; family Reyranellaceae; genus Reyranella. The sequence continues at coordinate 184,607 of NZ_SCVC01000036.1, read as the reverse complement.
AGCGTCAGGCCGAGGGAGGGCACGAAGTGGCGGCCGTCATCCTCGATGAAGTTGCGGCAGCACGACCAGTTCTCGGCGTCCTTGATGTCGAAGACCGGGCCGATCGATTCCCAGCCGTGATGAGCGGCGCCATAGACCTTCACCTTGATCCGCTCGTTGCCGGCCGTCCGCATGCGGTTGGCGTACTCGATGGCGAGTTCCGCCGGTGTGTAGTCGTCGCGCGCCGCCAGCATCAGGAACATTGGCCGGCCATGCGTGGTCGCGTCGCGATGCTGGGCGGTCGCACCGGGGCAGATCGCGACGTGCAGGTCGAAGAGATGGGGGAAGCCGTTACGCCAGCGCTGGCGTACGGCGATGGCGGCGTTCAGGGTCGCGACGCCGCCCTTGGAAACGCCCATGATTCCGATTCGCGCCGGATCGATGCGTGGATCGTGGCGCAACAGGGCGAGGGCTGCAAAAGCATCGCCTTCCATCTGGGCAGCGGAGACCAGGGTCTGGTCGGCGACGGTACGCCGCACGCCGCGCCCGGTGAAACTGTCGACGATCAGGGCGGCGACACCCGCCTGGTTCAGGAGATCGGCGTAGTAGTGCTCGCGGTGGCGCTGGACGCCGGCGCTGCTGGTCAGGATCACCATGCAGGCGGAGGGACCACCCGGCCGGTCGGGCAGGTGGAGGCTTGCGCTCAATGTCGCGGGCCGGCAGGCCGCCGGATGGTCGAACGTCAGCGTATCGAACGACACCGATTCCATGGACCCTGTTTAGCTTGTCCCTTAGGTTGCGCGCCATGAGCGATCGCCCCGCCGCCAGCGGCACCCGTGCCCAAGTCCAGCTTCGCGCCGTATCCGACGATGAGGCGGGGTTGCGGCTGGATCGTTGGTTCCAGAGGCATTTTCCCGAGCTGAGCCACGGTGCGCTGCAGAAGCTCCTTCGCACCGGCCAGGTCCGGATCGACGGCAAGCGCGCCGAGGGCAAGGATCGCGTCGAGCCCGGCCAGTCGATCCGCCTACCACCCGGCGTTTCGGCCTCTCCGCTCCCCAAGCCGCAAGCGGCGCGGGTGGCTCCGGCGGTTTCTGATCGCGATGCTGCGGAAATCCAGCGCATGGTGATCCATCGCGACGACCATGTGATCGTTCTCAACAAGCCACCGGGTTTGGCAGTCCAGGGCGGTAGCGGCACCGAGAAGCATGTCGATGGCATGCTCGATGCGCTGCGCTTCGGCTACGAAGACCGGCCGCGCCTCGTCCATCGGCTCGACAAGGATACCAGCGGTCTGCTGCTGATCGCCCGCACCGGGCAGGCCGCCAAGCGGCTGGCCGAGTCGTTCCGCGACCGAGAGACCGAAAAGCTCTACTGGGCGGTCGTCGTCGGCGTGCCGCCACGCAAGGAGGGCACGATCGACCTGCCACTCGCCAAACGTCCGGGCGCCCGCGACCGCGAGTTGATGCAGGTCGATGAGGAGAATGGCCAGAAGGCGCTGACACATTTCCGCGAGATGGACAGGATCGGCAAGCGCGCGGCGATGCTTGCTCTATGGCCGCGCACCGGACGCACTCATCAGCTCCGTGTCCACTGCGCCGAGATCGGCTGCCCCATCCTGGGCGATCGTAAATACGGCGGTGAGGAAGCGTTGCTGGCTGCCGTCGCCGACGCGCGTCGCCTTCACCTTCATGCCCGCCGGCTGACGCTGCCGCATCCCTCGGGCAAGGGTGAATTGAAGGCCGAGGCGGAACTGCCACCTCACTTCCGCCGCACCGTTGAGGCATTTGGCTTCTCTACGGACGGTGTTTGAGCGAGAATCGGTCGGCATGCGGATTCCCTGGAGGCGGCTGGCCTGGATTGCGGCAGCGGCGGTGCCGATCGCTGCGATCGGTGGCGTTGTCTGGGTGGCTACGCGCGACCTGTCGAGCTATCAGAGCCGGCTGACCGATCAGATTCGAAAAGTGACCGGTCGCGAGCTCGCCGCCCGCGTGCCGTTGAGCATCAAGCTGGGCAGCGAGCCCGCGATGGTGGCCGAAGGCGTGACGCTCTCCAACGCCCCTTGGGGATCGCGCCCTGACATGGCGCATGTGAGGAAGATGACGCTCTTCCTCGACCCGTTCTCGCTGCTCCTGGGCGAGGTCAAGATCGGCCGCATCGTGCTGGAAGGCGCCGATATCCTGGTAGAGCGCAACGAGGTCGGCGATGCCAACCTCGAAATGCTGCCGCCACCTGATGGGTCGGGGCCGCATCCGGGCGAAAACCGCTCGCTCCGGCTGCGCACCACAGCCGCATTTCCCTGGATCAATACCATCGAGGTGAAGGACTCAGTCCTCACCGTTTCCGAAGGCGCAGGGCGACCGCCGGCCGTTATCGAAGTGGCGAACGCTACGTTCAAGTCACCGGCTCCCAACCAGACACTGCAGGTCGAAGGCCGTTTCTCGGTCCCGCAGGCCGTGCCTCTTGAACTCACAGGCACTGCCGGTTCGTTCGATGGCTGGATCCGTGGCCTGCCCGGCAATATCGAGCTGCAGGGCGGTTTCGGTGGCGGCAAGATTGCCATCAAGGGCGGCGTGGGCGTGAAGGGAACCAGCCTTCAGATCAACGCCGACGGTCCCGATGTCTCGGTCTTCGGTCCCTACGTTCGGCTGCCTGTGCCGGCCGGCGGGCCTTATTCACTGAACGCCAAGGCCTCGACGCAGCGCAACGGCTTCAAGGTCGAGGTGCAGACCCTCAAGGTCGGGTCGAGTGAGATGGTGGGCGAGGCGCTCTTCCGCCACGACCGCAAAGGCACGGCGACCATTGCCGTGAATGCCGACATAACCCGCCTGGATGTCTCGGAGTTGCGCGCGGCGCCCGTTGTTGCCGCACCGCCGGCGGCGACGTCGCCCGTACAGCAGAGGCTCATTCCGGCCGTGCCCTTCTCGGCAAGCTGGCTCGGCCGTTCGGCGCTCTCGGTCACGGTCAGGCTGGGCGAGGTGGTGGGCCTTGGTGCAAAAATGCAGAACGCCTCGGTGACCCTCACATCGGGCGAGACGCGTTTCACGTTCAGGGCAGCCGGCACCGTCGGCGGCGGCTCGGCCGGCATCGACCTCGTCTACGATCCCACGGGGCGCATCGGGCAGACGACCCTGACAGCATCGGCCAACCGCGTGTCGCTTGGAGAACTCTCTTCTCTGCTGGGGCTCGATCTCGGTTTGCGCGATGCCGTGGCCGATATCGACCTGCGCTTGCGCGGTGGTGGTCGCACGACGCGCGATGCATTGAACTCGGCCAACGGTTCCGTCGACATTGCGATCGCCAAGGGCATGTGGCCACGTGATCAGCTCGTGAACTGGCCAGCCGAGACGCAGCGGCTGCTGGGTGGGACCGATTCCGGCGTTCCGTTCAACTGCATTGCTGGCCGCTTCGATGTGAGCGGCGGCGTCGCCAATCTCCGGCGGATCGTCGTCGATACGCCGCGGGCGGTGCTGATCGGCGGCGGCTTTGTCCATATGCGCACCGAAGGATGGGAATTCATCGTCGCTCCGGAAGCGCGCGATGCCCAGGGCGCCGCGCTCGCCTCGCCGATGCGCATCAAGGGTGGTGCCGGGCGCCCCACGGCGAGCGCGCTCGATCCCGGCCTCTCCAAACTGTTGGTCGGCGGTGGTCCAATACCGAGCCTGGTCGCGCAACTTGCCCAGGGCGCGCGCCAGGCCGGTGCAAACGCTTGCGCGGTGTTGGCGCCGAGGCTGGAGGCGCTGCGTCCGGGTCTACGGGCGCAGCTTCCAGTTCCTTCATCTGACGTGCGGCAACGGTCAGGTCGCCCCACGCACTCCCAGACGCCCGGTCCGCAGCGCAATCAGAACCGCTGAAGTCGGCTCTGTTCCCGTCCGAGGGCCTTGTCGTCGGCAGGGGCAGACGTGTAATCCCGTCGCCACATGCGGAGCCGGGGAAACGGGATTTCGCATCGTGGCCCCTGACTCTGAACCAAGCCGAGCTGGATGAAGCGCTTCTACAAGGAAACGGCGGTCGACGCTTGCGATGGTGGCTTTCGCGTGCTGCTCGATGGCAGGCCCATGCGTACGCCGGCCAAGGCCGTGCTGGTCGTGCCGACGCGCGTACTGGCCGAGGCCATTGCCGGCGAATGGGCGGGCGTACCTGAAAAAGAAGAAATCAAGACCGGCCTCCTGCCGCTAACCCGTCTCGCCGCGACCGGCCTGGATCGCGTGCCGGGGCAGCGCGAGCAGGTGATCGACGACACCGCCAAGTATGCCGGCTCCGACCTGCTGTGCTATCGCGCCTCCGCACCGTCGAGCCTGGTCGAGCGCCAGAGGAATACGTGGCAGCCGCTTCTCGACTGGGCGGCCGAACGCTACGGCGCACGGCTCGCCGTGGTCGAAGGCATGTCGTTCGTGACACAGCCTGTCGAGGCACTCGGCGCTCTGCGGGCGGCCGTGGCGGCGCATGGCGATATGGCGCTGTCCTCGCTCTACAATCTCACGCACATCGCAGGGTCGTTGGTCGTGGCGCTCGCTGTTGCGGAGCGGCGTCTCACGGCAGAAGAAGCGTTTGCGGCGGCCCAGCTCGACGACCTCTATCAAATCGAACGCTGGGGCGACGATCCCATCGCGATCGAGCAGCGGGCCGGCGTGCGTAAGGATATCGCAGCAGGCTCCCGGTTTCTCGAACTGCTGGAAGGCACGCGGCTGCGCGGCAAGGGGGAAGCATGACGGCAGGCAGGAAGTTTCGCGACGTGCTCGCCAGGAAGGGGCTCGTCGAGGCCATGGCGTCGCACAGCCCATTGTCGGCCATGCTCGCCGCGGAAGCCGGCTTCGATGCGATCTGGGCCAGCGGCTTCGAACTGTCGGCCATGTACGGTGTGCCGGATGTCAGCGTCGTGTCGATGACGCAGCATCTCGACATGACACGCGCCATGGCCGATCGCTCCGGCCTGCCGGTGGTTGCCGACATCGATACGGGCTTCGGCAACGCCATCAATGTGCTCTACGCCGTCGAGCAGTATGAGCGCGCCGGCGCTGCCGTGATCGTGATGGAAGACAAGAGCTTCCCCAAGGTCACCAGCCTGATCGCCGGTGGTCGCCAAGACATGGTCCGCATCGAGGAGTTCCAGGGCAAGATCGAGGCAGCGCGCGCGGCGCGACGCGATCCGGATCTGGTGATCGTTGCACGCACCGAGGCGTTGATCGCGGGCCTCGGCCAGGAGGAGGCGCTGAAGCGGGCGCGGGCCTATGAGGCTGCGGGCGCCGACATGATCCTGGTGCACTCCAAGCAGAAGACACCAGATGAGATCGAGGCGTTCGTACGCGCGTGGGATGGCAAGGCGCCGATCGCATTGGTGCCGACGGCTTATCCGCAGATGACGGTGGCACGCGTGAAGGAGCTCAAGAAGATCGGGCTCCTGATCTGGGGCAACCATGCAATTCGTGCGTCGGTCGGCGCGATGCGGGCGACCTTCGCCCAGATCCGCAAGGAGGGTGGCATCCATGGTGTGGAAAGTCAGATCGCCACGGTCGACGACGTGTTCGAACTACAGGGTATGAGCGCGGTCAAGGACAACGAGAAGCGTTTCCTCCGCTAGACGCGGTCGCGATATTGGCCGAAAACTGCTGGCAAGGGGCCGGAGATACGAATGCAGAAGATGTTGGAAGAACTCGAACTGAGGCGTGCAGCAGCGCGCCAGGGCGGCGGTGCACGTCGCGTCGAGGCGCAGCATGCCAAGGGCAAGCTGACGGCACGCGAGCGCATCGATGCGCTGCTCGATCCGGGGTCGTTCGAGGAATACGACATGTTCGTCGAGCATCGCTCGATCGACTTCGGCATGGAGACGCAGAAGATCCCGGGTGACGGCGTCGTGACCGGCCACGGCACCATCAATGGTCGGCTGGTCTATGTTTTCAGCCAGGACTTCACCGTGTTCGGTGGCGCGCTCTCCGGCATGCATGCGGCCAAGATCTGCAAGATCATGGACACCGCCATGAAGGTCGGCGCACCGGTGCTGGGGTTGAACGACTCCGGCGGCGCGCGCATCCAGGAAGGCGTCGACTCGCTGGCGGGCTATGCCGACGTGTTCCAGCGCAACGTGCTGGCCTCGGGCGTGATCCCGCAGATTTCGATGGTCATGGGCCCGTGCGCTGGCGGCGCCGTCTATTCGCCCGCGATGACCGACTTCATCTTCATGGTGAAGGACAGCTCCTACATGTTCGTCACCGGTCCCGACGTGGTGAAGACAGTCACGCACGAGACGGTGACGCAGGAGGAGCTGGGCGGCGCGCTGACCCACACGCAGAAGTCCGGCGTTTCCGACCTCGCCTTCGAGAACGACATCGAGGCGCTGCTGCAGCTTCGCCGCTTCGTCGACTTCCTGCCGTCGAACAATCGCGAGAAGGCGCCAGTGCGCCCGACGCAGGATCCGGTGGATCGTGACGACCTTTCGCTCGACACGCTGGTGCCGGACAACCCCAACAAGCCCTACGACATCAAGGAGCTGATCCTGAAGGTCGTGGACGAGGGCGATTTCTTCGAGCTGTCGCCCGAATGGGCTGGCAACATTGTGGTCGGCTTCGGTCGCATGGGCGGCAAGACGGTGGGCTTCGTCGCCAACCAGCCGATGGTGCTGGCGGGCTGTCTCGACATCGACAGTTCGCGCAAGGGCGCGCGCTTCGTGCGCTTCTGCGACGCCTTCAACATCCCGATCGTGACCTTCGTCGACGTGCCGGGCTTCCTGCCGGGCACGACGCAGGAGTTCGGCGGCATCATCAAGCACGGCGCCAAGCTGCTCTATGCCTATGCCGAGGCGACCGTGCCGAAGGTGACCGTGATCACCCGCAAGGCCTATGGCGGTGCCTATGACGTGATGGCGTCCAAGCACCTGCGCGGTGACGTGAACTATGCCTGGCCGGGCGCGGAGATCGCGGTGATGGGGGCCAAGGGCGCGGTGGAGATCATCTTCCGCTCCGACATTGGCGACGCCGCCAAGATTGCCAAACGCACCGAGGAATACCGCGAAAAGTTCGCCAATCCGTTCGTCGCCGCCAGCCGCGGCTTCATCGACGACGTGATCATGCCACATGGCACCCGTCGGCGGATCTGCAAGGCGCTCGCCACGCTCGAGACCAAGAAGCTCGAGAATCCGTGGCGCAAGCACGGCAACGTTCCTCTGTGACGGTTGCTGTGAGCCTTTCGGCGGAAGAGAGGGTGAGGCGGGGACGGGGCGTGCGGCTGCACGTCATCGTGGCGCTGCTCACGCTGCTCGTCCTGATCGCCGTCAATGCTCTGTTCTCCGCGCGCTATCCGTGGTGGCTGTGGGTGCTCATCGCCTGGATGCCCCTGATCGCGGCCCATACCGCCTGGGCGATGGGCCTGTTCGAACGCAAGAAAGAAGGATCCTAAAGAATGGCCGCCAAAAAGAAGGTCGCCAAAGCCGCGCCCAAGGCCGTGAAGAAGCCTGCGAAGAAGGCGGTCACGAAGCCTGCGACGAAGGCGAAGGTTGCCGCGCCGAAGACGACAGATTCCAAGCCGCTGTTCGACAAGATCCTGATCGCCAATCGCGGCGAGATCGCCTGCCGCGTCATCCGCACCTGCAAGCGGCTCGGCATCAAGACGGTTGCAGTCTATTCCGAGGCGGACGCCGATGCGCTGCATGTGCGTGAGGCCGACGAAAAGGTCCTGATCGGTCCGCCGCCGTCGGCGCAGTCCTATCTGCTGATCGACAAGATCGTCGACGCTTGCAAGAAGACCGGCGCCCAGGCGGTCCATCCTGGCTATGGCTTCCTCTCCGAGAAGGAAGCGTTCCAGAAGGCGCTGGCCGCCGCCGGTATCGCCTTCATCGGCCCCGATGCGCGCGCGATCTACGCCATGGGCGACAAGATCGAGTCCAAGAAGCTCGCCCAGAAGGCTGGCGTCAGCACGGTGCCTGGCCATCTCGCGGCCATTCCCAATGCCGACGAGGCGGTGAAGATCGCGCAGAAGATCGGCTATCCGGTAATGATCAAGGCCTCGGCCGGCGGTGGCGGCAAGGGCATGCGTATCGCCTACAACGATGCCGAGGCGCATGAAGGATTCGGTTCGGCGACCAACGAGGCCAAGGCGTCGTTCGCCGACGATCGCGTGTTCATCGAAAAGTACGTCGAAGAGCCGCGCCACATCGAGATCCAGCTCATCGCCGACGGCCATGGCAACTGCGTCTATCTCTGGGAGCGCGAGTGCTCGATCCAGCGCCGCCACCAGAAGGTGATCGAAGAGGCGCCGAGCCCCTTCCTCGACGCCAAGACGCGCAAGGCGATGGGCGAGCAGGCCGTCGCGCTGGCCAAGGCGGTCAAATACAAGAGCGCCGGCACCGTCGAATTCATCGTCGACAAGAACCGCAATTTCTACTTCCTCGAAATGAACACCCGCCTGCAGGTCGAGCATCCGGTGACCGAGTTGATCACCGGCCTCGATCTCGTGGAACTGATGATCCGCGTGGCGGCCGGCGAGAAGCTGCCGTTTGAGCAGAAGGACGTGAAGCTGCAGGGCTGGGCCGTCGAGGCTCGCCTCTATGCCGAGGACCCGTTCCGCAACTTCCTGCCGTCGACTGGCCGTCTCGTGAAGTATCGCGAGCCCAAGGCCGGCCCGGACGTCCGTGTCGATACCGGCGTCTACGAGGGCGGCGAGATTTCGATGTTCTACGATCCGATGATCGCCAAGCTCTGCACCTACGGAAAGACGCGCAACGACGCGATCGGCCGTATGCGTCGAGCCCTCGATGAATTCTATGTCCGCGGCGTGTCGCACAACGTGCCGTTCCTGGCAGCATTGATGGCCCATCCGCGGTTCGTCGCGGGTAAGCTCACGACGAATTTCATCGCCGAGGAGTTCAAGGGCGGGTTCACGGCAGCACATCTGCCGCCGCGCGATCCGGCGATGCTGGCCGGTATCGCTGCCGTGGTCGATCGCATTCAGAGCCATCGCACGGGCCCAGTCGAAGACGGCCGTACCGTCATGCTGAACCGCGAACCGATGGCCGTTCGCGTGACCGGACAGGGCACGGCATTCACGGTGGAAGCTGGCGATCGCGAGATCGCGATTGAGACCAACTGGGTGCCGGGTGAGCCGCTGTTGCATGCAACAGTCGATGGCCAGCATATCGTGGTCCAGGTCGATACCCTGGGCTCGGGCTGGCGCCTGGTTCACGAAGGCGGCCAGGCCGACGTGCTGGTCCTGACGCCGCGTCAGGCCGAACTCTATGCGTTGATGCCCGTGAAGGCTGCGCCCGATACGTCGAAGTTCCTGCTTTCGCCGATGCCGGGCCTGCTGGCGTCCGTCGCTGTCGCTGAAGGCCAGGAGATCAAGGCCGGCGAGGCTCTGGCGGTCGTCGAGGCGATGAAGATGGAGAACGTGCTGCGGGCGGTGCGCGACGGCACAGTGAAGACCCTCCATGCCAAGGCCGGCGACAGCCTGCGCGTCGACCAGAAGATCATCGAGTTCGCCTAGGATCGGTGCGACGCCGATGGCATTGCAGGCACGCCTGACGATTACCGGCAGGGTGCAGGGCGTGGGCTATCGCGATTGGGTGGTGGCCACCGGACAGCGGCTCGGCCTCACCGGTTGGGTGCGCAATCGCAGCGATGGCGCCGTCGAGGCTTTGATCGTGGGTGACGAGACTGCGGTTGGCCGCATGATCGATGCCTGCCGAAACGGGCCGGCGCTCGCGCGAGTGGACGAGATCGACGTTGAACCTGTCGATCTCGATATCCTGCCGGAAGGTTTTACGCGGCTGCCGACGGTCTGACAGCGGTGGCTGCGGCCTGCCCGAAGACTTCGTCGAAGGTCTCGGCCAGTGCGGCATCTAGATCGGCCAGGGTCACCGGCAGACCCAAATCGACCAGCGACGTCACGCCATGCTCGGCAATGCCACAGGGGACGATTCCTGCATAGTGCGACAGGTCGGGCTCGACGTTGATCGAGATGCCATGAAACGACACCCAGTGACGAATGCGCACACCGATGGCCGCAATCTTGTCTTCACGCGGGCTGCCGTCGGGCAGGGCGGGCTTGTCGGGGCGAGTGACCCAGACGCCGACCCGGCCTTGCCGCCGCTCGGCCCGCACGTTGAAGCGAGCGAGCGTGCGGATGGTCCAATCTTCGAGGTCGGTGACGTAGCGGCGCACGTCCTGGCGGCGGGCTCGTAGGTCGAGCATGACATAGGCCACGCGCTGGCCGGGGCCATGATAGGTGTATTGCCCGCCGCGGCCCGCGGTATGCACCGGAAAACGCGCCGGCTGCAGCAGATCGTGCGCCTTGGAACTGGTGCCAGCCGTGTAGAGCGGCGGGTGCTCCAGCAGCCACACCAATTCGCTGGCATTGCCGGTACGAATATCGGCGACGCGCGTCTCCATGACGGCCAGAGCCTCGTCGTAGGGGACTGCGCCGTCGGAAATGCGCCATTCGGGGCTGTTCATTGTGGCAAAATCGGTACTTCTCGCCTCTTGTGCAAGCCCGCCTTGCCACTGGTGAGGCGATTTGGTATCCCCCGCGCCATCGAACCGGCGCGGCCATGGCGGAATTGGTAGACGCGCTAGCTTGAGGTGCTAGTGCCGCGAGGCGTGGAAGTTCGAGTCTTCTTGGCCGCACCAAACGCCGGTTCGATCGAAAAGGTAGCCTAAGGCCGCCGCCTGTTGGAAAATCCAACTGGCGGCCCTTTTTGTTTTGGCCGTGGCGCTCGAGAGGGGGAGACGAGCTTGGCGGATGAACTTACCGACGGCGCGCTCCGTTACCATCGCATCCCTCGACCCGGAAAAATCGAAGTCGTTCCGACCAAGCCGCTGGCCACCCAGCGCGACCTGTCGTTGGCCTATTCGCCGGGTGTGGCGGCTGCCTGCAACGAGATCGTGCGCGACCCGGCGACCGCTGCCGAACTCACAGCTCGCGCCAACCTGGTCGCGGTCGTTACCAATGGCACTGCGGTGCTGGGCCTCGGAGCCATCGGCCCGCTGGCGGCCAAGCCGGTGATGGAAGGCAAGGGCGTCCTCTTCAAGAAGTTCGCTGGCATCGACGTGTTCGACCTGGAGCTGGCGGAACTCGACCAGGAGCGGCTGGTCGACATCGTGGCCGCTCTTGAGCCCACTTTCGGAGGCATCAACCTCGAGGACATCAAGGCGCCGGAGTGCTTCTACGTCGAGCAGAAGCTGCGCGAGCGCATGTCGATCCCGGTGTTCCATGACGATCAGCATGGCACGGCCATCATCGTCGGCGCGGCGCTGCTGAATGCCCTGTCGTTGGTCGGCAAGGACATCGCCAAGGTGAAGCTGGTCGTCTCCGGCGCGGGCGCGGCGGCGCTCTCCTGCCTCGGGGTGCTTGAGAAGCTCGGCCTGCCGCGCGAGAACATGTGGGTCACGGATATCGCCGGCGTGGTCTGGAAGGGCCGCAATGAGCAGATGGACCCATGGAAGGAACGCTACGCGCGCGACACGCAGGCCCGCACCCTGGGCGAAGTGATCGGCGATGCCGACGTTTTCCTGGGCCTTTCGGCCGCCGGCGTACTGAAGCAGGAGATGGTGAAGAAGATGGCGGCCAAGCCGCTGATCTTCGCGCTGGCCAATCCCAATCCCGAGATCACGCCAGAGGATGTCGCGGCGGTGCGCGACGACGCCATCATGGCGACCGGCCGCAGCGACTATCCTAACCAGGTCAATAACGTCCTCTGCTTTCCCTATATCTTCCGCGGCGCGCTCGATGTCGGTGCCACCACCGTCAACGACGAGATGAAGATCGCCTGCGTGCGGGCGCTGGCCGCGCTGGCGCGCAAGGAACCGTCCGAGGTCGTGGCCCGCGCCTTTGGTGAGCAGGCCGGTGGCTTCGGCCCCAACCAGATCATTCCCAAGCCCTTCGATCCGCGCCTGATCGTCGAATTGGCGCCGGCCGTGGCCAAGGCGGCCATGGACAGTGGCGTGGCAACTCGCCCGATCACCGATTTCGAGGCCTATCGCGACCAGCTCAGCCAGTTCGTCTTCAAGTCCGGTCTGGTCATGCGGCCGGTCTTCGAGCAAGCCCGCGCTGCGCCCAAGCGCGTCATCTTCAGTGCGGGCGAAGACGACCGCGTACTGCGTGCCGTGCAGATCATCCTCGACGAAGGGATCGCCAAACCGATCCTGATCGGTCGCCCCGAAGTCGTGCGCCGGCGTGCCGAGCGTCTCGGGCTCCGGTTCCAGCCGGGGACGGACGTCGAGCTGATCAATCCGTCCCACGACCCGCGGTACGACAAGTACTGGGGCGCCTACCACGACCTGATGGAGCGGCGCGGTGTCACCGAGCCGACGGCGCGCAACCTGGTCCGGTCCAGCCCGACCCTGATCGCCGCTCTCGCGGTTCGCCTGGGCGATGCCGATGCGATGATCGCCGGTGCCTATGGTCGCTTCCGCACGCACTTCAACCATGTGCGGGAGGTCATCGGCCTGCGCGAAGGTGTGAAGAACATGGCGGCGCTCAGCCTGCTGGTGATGCCGACACGCTCGCTGTTCATCGCCGATACCTATGTGAACTACGATCCCGATCCCGAGACCTTGGCCGAGATCACCCTGCTGGCGGCCGACGAAGTGCTGCGTTTCGGCATCCAGCCCAAGGTCGCGCTGATCTCGCATTCGAGTTTCGGCAGTTCGGATCATCCTTCGGCGCGCAAGATGGCGGCGGCCGTGAAGATCCTGCACGAGCGGGCGCCGACCCTCGAGGTCGACGGCGAGATGCACGGCGACGCCGCTCTCGATGTCGACATCCGTAACAATGTCTTCCCGCGCTCCAAGCTCAAGGAGCCGGCGAATCTCGTCATCTGTCCTTCACTCGACGCCGCCAATATTTCCTTTAATCTTCTGAAGAATGGCGCTGACGGCTTGCACATTGGCCCCATGTTGTTGGGAACCGATTTGCCGGCTCATGTGTTGACCCCTTCAGTGACAGCCCGCGGCATCCTGAACATGACAGCGTTGGCCGTTGTCGAGGCGCAGCGTCTCGCTGAGGCGCGTGGATGAGCGGCGAAAGCGATCTCCTCGATGAAGTGACGCCGGAGCTTGTCCGGCGAGTCGAGGCGGCGCTTGCAGAAGACAGGGCAGAGGATGTCAGGGCGCTCCTGGCCGACCTCAGCGCCACCGGTCAGGCGTCGATCCTCGAACAGGTGGGTGAGGACGAGCGCGACAAGCTGGTCGGCATCCTCAAGCGTGACCTCGATCCCGAGGCGCTGACCGAACTCGACGAGGAAGTCCTCGAGGACGTTCTAGAGCAACTCGACAGCAAGGAAATCGCTGCGGCGGCGCGCGAGTTGGAAGCCGACGACGCCGCGACCATTCTAGAAGATCTGCCGGAGGCGGAGCGGCAGGAGGTCCTGGCTGAACTGCCGGCCGAGGATCGCGCCGAGATCGAGCAGGCGCTCGCCTTTCGGGAAGACACAGCCGGGCGCCTCATGCAGCGCTCGCTGGTCAAGGTGCCCGATGGCTGGACGGTCGGCCAGGTCATCGATTATTGCCGCGAAGCGACCGATCTGCCCGACGACGTCTACGACATCTTCGTCGTTGATTCTGACGGGCGGCTGCGAGGCTCGGTGCCGCTTGGCCGCATGCTGCGCACCAAGCGGCCGATCGGCATCCTCGATATCGCCGATCCCGATATTCCTTCGGTGCCCGTTACGGCCGATCAGGCCGAGGTGGCGCATCTCTTCCGCGACCAGAACCTGGTTTCGTGTCCCGTCGTCGACGACGAGAACCGGCTGCTGGGCGTGATCATGGTCGACGACGTCGTCGACGTGATCGACGAGGAAGCCGAGGAGGACATGCTGAAGATGGGCGGCGTCGGCACCGACGACATGCACGCGCCGCCCGTGCGCACGGTGCGTCTGCGGGCGCCATGGCTGCTGGTCAACGTCGCGACAGCGCTCGTGGCCTCTTTCGTGATCGCCCAGTTCGAGGGCACGATCGAGAAGATCGTCGTTCTGGCGGCCCTCATGCCGATCGTCGCCTCAATGGGCGGCAATGCCGGTATCCAGACCGTGACGGTCACCGTCCGGGCGCTCGCCATGGGTGAACTGACAGCTGCCAACGCGTTTCGCTTCATCGCTAAGGAAGCGGCAGTGGGCAGCATGAACGGACTGATGTTCGCCATCATCCTGGCAGCCGGTGTCATCGTGTTGTTCGGTGACTGGCGGCTGGGCGGCGTCATTGCCGCAGCCATGATCTGCAATCTGTTTGCCGCAGCACTTGCCGGATCATTGATCCCGCTGGGGCTGCAGAAGTTCGGCGTTGATCCCGCCGTCTCCTCGACCGTCTTCCTGACGATGGTGACCGACGTGATCGGCTTCCTCACCTTCCTCGGATTGGCGACGATCTTCCTGCTGTAGCCGTTGCAGGTTCCAATCGGAACCTGCCTATCTTGCGAAGGCCAACCGGGCATTGCCGATGCGCTGACCAGGCCAGGAATGGGCGAGAGCAGAGTCGCGCAGCATCTGAACGAGGTCGTTGTCGGCATCGGCGCGCCACCCCAGGAAGACGCGCCGGTCGAGCGCTACTTCGCGGATCTCCGCCGAGATCAGACCTGGCCGAAGGAGCGAACGTGGCATCAGGCTGACACCGAGCCCGGCGGCGACGGCGGCGGCACAGCGCTCCTCGTCGGCGGAGCTGAGCACGACGCGGGGCCGCACGCCTTCGGCGGCGAACAGGCGCTGGGCATCGTCCTGGGCTTCGCAGGCGGCGCGCAGCACAAAGGGAGTATCGGCCAGCTCCTTCACCGACCAACGATCACGTGTCGCCACGCGATGGTCGGTCGCGGCAGCCAGCACATAGGGCTCGCGCCACAGCGAGGTGGCGTTGGCAGCGTCGATCGGTTTGCGCGTCGGGAAGAGGGCGACGTCGCAGCGGCCACGTCGCCAGCGATCGGTAACGGCGTCGGCCGTGCCCTCCGAGACTTCGACCTCGAAGCCGGCACGCTGCTGTGCCGACGCCAGCCAGGCAAGAGCCGCAGGTACCGGAGGGGTCGAGGCGATGGCGACGCGTAGCAGCCGGGTCCGGTGCGTCGATCGCGATTCGGTGCGGGCGAGTTGCCAGGCCTCGACCATGGCGCGGGCATGCGGCAGGAGGCGATGTCCCGCCGCCGTCAGGGCTGCACGCCGGCCGCGGTCGAATAGGCGGGCGCCGATCTCTTCCTCCAGCCGGGCGATCCCCGCCGAAAGGGTTGGCTGGGTGACATGGCAACGTTCGGCCGCCGTGGTGAAGCTTGCCGTTTCGGCCACTGCCAGGAAGTAGCGGATGAAGGACAGGTTCATCGGCATAGACAATATCAATGATGAAAAGAGAGACAATCGATTTCATCTATGTGTCGTCCAAGCATATGGTCGGCCCATGTCGCACCTCAAATCAGCCATCCAGGACGACGGCATTGCCGTCGTGACCTTCGCCCGCCCGCCCATGAACGCCATGGATGCGGAGCTGCTTGAAGAGATCGCCGCGCTGTTCGATCGGTTGGCATCGGACCGCAGCGTTCGCGCGGCCGTGCTGACCGGCGAGGGCAGGGCCTTCTCGGCCGGGCTCGACCTCAAGCTGCTGCCGACACTTGATACCGCCGCGCAGCACCGTCTGATCGCGGCGATGAACGACGGCTTTGGCACGCTCTACGCGTGGCCCAAGCCGCTGGTCACCGCGATCAACGGTCATGCCATCGCCGGCGGCATGGTGGTGGCGCTCTGCGGCGACTGGCGCATCGTCGCCGACGTGCCGCTGAAGGCGAGTTTCGCGGAGGTGAAGGTCGGCGTGCGGTATCCCGTAGCCGCTCTCGATGTGGCGCGCAGCGAACTCGCACCCACGGCCGCTCGCCGCATGGTCCTGCTCGGCGAGGAACTCGATGCCGCCGGTGCGGTAGCCCTCCAGGTATTTGACGAATGCGTGACGCCCGACACCTTGCTTGCCCGCGCCATCGCACGGGCGCGCAAGGATGCGGCGTTGCCGCCCGAGGCATTCGCGACCATCAAGCGTGAGCTGCGGTCGCCTGCCTTGGCGCGCATCGCCGCTGCACGCGGTGGCCAGGCCGAGCCGCGCTACTTCGGCTGGCTCACTGAAGAAACCCGTATCGCCGCTGCAGCGGCTCTGCGTGGCGCTGGCTGACCGGTGAGGCCGTCCGTTCGGCTTCGCTTCGGATCGTGGGCGGGCTATCGTCCGGCCACGGAGGCCATCGATGCCGGCATTCAATCGTTTTCTGTGCGTGCTTGCGCTTTGGCTGTTCGTCGTTCCCGCGACAGCGCAGAACAAGGTGCCGCCCGACCGTGCACTCGAAGCGCTGGTGAAGGCGACTTTGCTCACTTTCAACGACGCCAACGTGACGGGCAACTACGACGTCTTTCATGCCAAGGCCGCCAAGCCGTTTCGCGACCAGTTCACGCCGGAAAAACTCAAGGCGACATTCAGCGAATTCAACAAGAAGAACATCGACTTCGACATCATCGCCGCCATGACGCCGGTCTATGTGCCCAAGGCAGCTGTGGATGGCGACGGCAAGCTGATCGTGAAGGGTTATTTCCCGACCGAGCCGTCGCGTCTCAACTTCGAGCTGGAGTTCATTCCGTCGGACGGGGAATGGAAGATGATCCGCATCTACGTGAAGACAGAACCCAAAGCCGAGAAGAACTGAAACAACCAACAACAGCAGGCACGTGACATCATGATCCCCAACGCAATGCCGCCGTTCGATTTCGGCCTGGGTGAAACCGCCGATGCGCTACGCGAGCAGGTCCAGCGCTTCGCGGCAGCCGAAGTGGCCCCGATCGCTGCCGAGATCGACAAGACCGATCGCTTTCCGCGCGAACTCTGGCCCAGGATGGGCGAACTCGGCCTGCACGGCATTACTGTCGAGGAGGAACATGGCGGCTCGGGCCTGGGCTATCTCGAACATGCCATTGCGGTCGAGGAGCTCAGCCGCGCCTCGGCCGCCGTCGGCTTGAGCTATGGTGCGCACTCGAACCTTTGCATCAATCAGATCCGCCGCAACGCCAGCGAGGAGCAGAAGAAGCGCTTCCTGCCCAAGCTGATCTCCGGCGAGCATGTCGGCAGCCTGGCCATGAGCGAGTCGGGCGCCGGTTCCGACGTCGTCTCCATGAAGCTGCGCGCCGAGAAGAAGGGTGACCGCTATGTGCTGAACGGCACCAAGATGTGGATCACCAACAGCCCCGACGCGCAGGTGATCGTGGTCTATGCCAAGACCGATCCCAGCGCCGGGCCGCGCGGCATCACCACCTTCATCGTTGAGACCGACCGCAAGGGCTTCAAGGTCGCCCAGAAGCTCGACAAGATGGGTATGCGCGGCTCCTCGACCGGCGAGTTGGTCTTCGAGGATTGCGAGATTCCCGAAGAGAACGTGCTGGGCTCCGTCGGCAAGGGCGTGAACGTGCTGATGAGCGGCCTCGACTACGAGCGTTCGGTGCTCGCCGCCGGTCCGCTCGGCATCATGCAGGCCGCGATGGATATCGTCGTGCCCTATGTCCACGAGCGTCAGCAGTTCGGCCAGCCGATCGGCACCTTCCAGCTCGTACAGGGCAAGCTCGCCGACATGTACACGACCATGAATGCCTGCAAGGCCTATGTGTACGCGGTGGCAAAGGCTTGCGATCGTGGGCAGACGACGCGCAAGGACGCCGCGGGCGCCATCCTCTACGCGGCCGAGAAGGCGACCCTGGTCGCGCTCGACGCCATCCAGCTCCTCGGTGGCAACGGCTACATCAACGACTATCCGACGGGCCGCCTGCTGCGCGACGCCAAGCTCTACGAGATTGGCGCCGGCACCAGCGAGATCCGCCGCATGCTGATCGGCCGCGAGCTGTTCGCCGAGACCGCCTGACGAAAGGTCATAGCAGGTTGTTTGACGCGCAGGACGCTTTTTCGTACACAGTGTGTATGGAAAGCGTTCTATGCCGCGTTATCTGACCGAAAAGGATATCGCCGACTTTCGCGCCGAGCTCTGCCGGGTCGCGACCGAGCGATTCGCCCGCTTTGGCTACGAAGGTGTCACCATGCGCCAGCTCGCCGAAGCGCTGGGCTGCAGCCCCAAGACACCGTACCGCTATTTCAAGGACAAGGCCGACATCCTTGCCACCGTACGGGCGCAGGCCTTCGCGCGCTTTGCCGATGCGCTCGAGGCCGCAGCGGCCAAAGGCGAGACACCCCAGGATCGTGCCCGCCGCGTAGGTGAGGCCTATCTGCGCTTTGCTGCGGATGACCCGCACGCCTACCGGATCATGTTCGAGATTGATCAGCCGGTCGACAAGGAGCATCCGGACCTTGCCCGCGAAGCGCATCGCGCGCGCGGCTTCATCACACGGCAGGCCGAGGATATGGCCAAGGCCGGCATGATCGATGTCGATCCGGTTCTGTTCGGCTGGTCGATATGGGCCGCGACGCATGGGCTGGTGATGTTGCGGCAGGCAGGCATGTTCGACTCCGGCCCCGATTTCGGGACCCTGGCGAGCTTCCAGGGTGCACTTATGTTCAAGGGCGCCGCAAAGGCATCGAATATGTTCAAGGAAGCCATAAAGGCACCGAACAAGACGGGAAGGAAATAATGACGAACCCAGCGGGCGTGACGGCAGGCGATCGTTTCAGGGCCTGGAGCGAGATCCAGGCCAATGCCGCGCGGGCGGCAAGCGGGCTCACGGCGCTGGGTGTCGACGAGGACAGCAGCGTGGCGCTGATGCTGCGCAACGACTTCCCGACCTTCGAGGTCAACATGGCGGCGGGCCAGCTCGGCGCCTACGCCGTGCCGATCAACTGGCATTTCACGCCTGAAGAGGCGAACTACATCCTGCAGGATTGCGGCGCCAAGGTGCTGGTGGCGCACACCGATCTCTTGGCGCAGATCGCCGGGGGCGTTCCTGAGGGCGTGAAGGTGTTGGCAGTACCGACGCCGCCCGAGATCGCGGCTGCCTACAGTGTGCCTCCGGAAAAGTGCGCGGCTCCAGCCGGCGTCGAGCTTTGGCAGGATTTCGTTGCGGCCTCGCCGCCGCGTACCGAGCCGCCGAAGGCGGCGCGCGGCAGCATGATCTATACGTCCGGCACGACGGGGCGGCCGAAGGGCGTGCGGCGCCAGCCGAGCACACCTGAGCAGCAGGCGGCTGCGTCGCAGGAAGCCGCGATGTTCTGGGGCCTGAAGCCCGACCCCGAGACCGTGACCCTGATGAACGGTCCGATGTATCACTCCGCGCCGGCGGCCTACGGCATGGCGAGTGCCCGGCTCGGCCTGCACATGGTCCTGCAGCCACGCTTCGAGGCCGAGGACATGCTACGCCTGATCCACAAGCATCGGATCAGCCATATGCACATCGTGCCCACCATGCTCGTGCGCCTGCTGCGTCTGCCGCAGGAGGTGCGCGAACGTTACGACGTCTCCTCGCTACGCTTCATCACCCATGGCGCCGCGCCCTGCGCGCCTGCCGTGAAGCGGCAGATGATCGAATGGTGGGGACCGGTGATCAACGAATACTACGGCGCCACCGAGACCGGTGTTGTCGTGTGGCATGGATCGGAGGAGGCGTTGCGCAAGCCCGGCACGGTCGGCCGCATCGTGCCCGGCGGCATCCTGCGCATTGTCGACGAGGAGGGGCAGGACGTGAAGCAGGGCGAGATCGGCGAGATCTACGTCCGCGGCCCGCATCTCTCCGAGTTCACCTACAACAACGACGACGCCAAGCGCCAGGAGGTCTCGTTGGGAGATCTCGTGACGGTGGGCGACGTGGGCTATCTCGACGCCGACGGCTTCCTGTTCCTGTGCGATCGCAAGCGCGACATGATCATCTCGGGTGGCGTGAATATTTATCCTGCCGAGATCGAGTCGGCGTTGATTCAGATGCCGGGCGTGCGCGACTGCGCGGTGTTCGGCATTCCGGACGAAGAGTTCGGCGAGCAGATCTGTGCCTATGTCGAACCCTTGTCCGAGGCGGGTCTGGATGCGAGCCAGGTCCGCGCTTGGCTCGGCCAGCATCTGGCGCGCTACAAGGTACCTAAGGTGGTAGAGTTCAGTGCAGCCCTGCCGCGCGAAGATTCGGGCAAGATCTTCAAGCGCAAGCTTCGCGCCCCATATTGGGAGAAGGCGGGCCGCAGCATCTGAGGAGTTCCATGGCCGACGACGACGTCACCCTGTTCGGTAAGCTCAAGAACAAGCTGATCGACAGCAAGCAGAAGTGGGCCGAGGACGGCCGTCTGTTGACGGGCAAGACCGCGGCCCACTCCCAGCGCCTGCCGCCCGGCCAGCGCAAGGTCGACAACTGGCCGGTGCTCGATCTCGGCATCCAGCCCGAGATTCCCACGCACGCCTGGCGACTGTTCGTCGACGGCGAAGTCGAGATCCCGCTGACCTTTAGGTGGGGCGAGTTCACCGACCTTCCGAAGACACGCCTCACGACCGACATCCATTGTGTGACGGCCTGGTCGCGCTACGACAACCGTTGGGAAGGCGTCAGCGCTCGCGATCTGCTGGCCTTGGTGAAACCCAAGGCGTCGGCGCAGCACGTCATCTTCCACTCCTACGACACCTACACGACCAATGTGCCGCTGGCCGACTTCTCGGCGGACGATGTGATGCTGGCTTGGAGCTGGAACGGCGAGCCGATCAGCCGCGAACATGGCGGGCCGCTCAGGGTCGTGATTCCCAAGCTCTATTTCTGGAAGAGCGCCAAGTGGATCAAACGCATCGAGTTCTCGGTGTTCGACAAGCCGGGCTTCTGGGAAGTTCGCGGCTATCATAACTACGGCGATCCCTGGCTGGAGCAACGCTACGACGAGGAGCCCTGACATGCCCGCCCATGACTTCAACTTCACCACGATCGACGGCAAGCCTCTCGAGATGAAGAGCCTGGCAGGGCACCCAGTCCTGCTGGTGAACGTCGCCTCTTATTGTGGGTTCACGCCGCAGTACACCGACCTGCAGAAGCTGCACGACACTTATGGTCCGCGTGGTCTGGTTGTGTTGGGCGTGCCGTCGAACGATTTCGGCGCACAGGAGCCGCGCACCGAACCGGAGATCGCCAAGTTCTGCGAATCGATGTACGGCGTCACCTTTCCGCTCACCGCCAAGCAGAAGGTGGTCGGCTCCGACGCCCACGCGCTCTATCAGTGGATCGCTACGGAAGCAGGCGAGGGGGCGGCTCCCAAGTGGAACTTCCACAAATATCTGATCGGCAAGGACGGCAGCCTGCTCGGCGCCTGGCCGAGCCGTGTACGCCCGGGATCGAGCGAGATCACCTCGGCAATCGAGTCGGCCCTCGGTTAGGGGCGGCTCGAGCCGCAGCCTCGTGCCATATCAGGTCTCCAGCGAACGACGCACGCTTTCGAAGACCTGATGGAACATCTCGGTCGTGAGGCGGCCGGTGTTCGTGTTGTAGCGCGAGCAGTGATAGCTGTCGGCCAGCACGAGGCCGGTAGGCAGCTTGTGCAGACGGTTATGGATGAACGGATAGGCGCCGGCCGGCCGTACCGTCAGCGCTCGCAGGATCTGGTCATGTGCGCCTTTGCCCAGCGCTACCAGCACGCGCAGGTTCGGCATGACCGCAAGCTCGGCCTGCAGGAACGGCCGGCACGCGGTGAACTCGATTGGGAGCGGCTTGTTTTCGGGTGGCAGGCAGCGCACCGCGTTGGCAATGCGGCAATCGACCAGGTGTAGCCCGTCGTTGGGATCGGCCCGGTAGGTGCCCTGGGCAAAACCGAACTTCAGCAAGGTGGAGTAAAGCAGGTCGCCGGCATAGTCGCCGGTGAAGGGCCGGCCCGTGCGGTTGGCGCCACGCATGCCTGGCGCGAGGCCAACGATCAGCAGGCGTGCATCCAGCTCGCCGAAGGAGCGGACCGGGGCATTCTTCCAATCGGCGTGGAGGCCCTGCAGCTCATGCCGGAACCCGACCAGCCTGGGGCAGCGCGGGCAGTCGAGCGGCGGCTCTTCGAATGACGACGCAACCACAGACGCGCGCAGCCTAGGCTGAGCGCATCAGCGATTCGGAAGGAGCGTCGTCGTACTCGGCTTCCGAGTCGCGCTGGCCCGCGACGGCCGGCCGCGGCGCCCGCTCCGACGCGTTGCGGGCGATCAGAGGGGCGATCTCGGACAGTTCGATGAAATCGTCGGCCTGACGGCGCAGTTCGTCGGCCACCATCGGTGGCGAGGACTTGATCGTGCTTACGACAGAGACGCGGAGTCCACGGCGCTGCACGGCTTCGACGAGGCGACGGAAGTCGCCATCGCCGGAGAACAGGATCACATGATCGAGGTGTTCGGCCATCTCGAGCACGTCGATGGCGAGCTCGATGTCCATGTTGCCCTTGATCTTGCGGCGACCCGTGGCATCGGTGAACTCCTTGGTCGGCTTCGTGACCATGGTGTAGCCGTTGTAGTCCAGCCAATCGACCAGCGGCCGGATCGGCGAATATTCCTGATCCTCGACCAAGGCGGTGTAATAGTAGGCACGAACCAGACGACCTTTTTCGCGAAACACCTTGAGGAGGCGGCGATAGTCGATGTCGAAGCCCAGCGACCGGGCGGCCGAGTAGAGGTTGGCGCCATCGATGAAAAGCGCGACGCGCTCGTTTTCGTAAAAATTGCCTTTCATGGCGGCTATCCCTTTGAAGAATATGCGCATGGGGAGAAAGAAAATATGCAGCCGGCGGAGTTCTGTAACTCCCACCTCTCCCACAGCAGCTGAAGTCTAGGTTTTTAACTTATAGTTCACAAGGGGTTGGAGGCTTTTGCTGGTGGATAAAGCAGACGGTCGGACAATCTTCATTGGTGCTGGGGCCAACATGGCTCATCCGAATTACAGCTCGCCACGCGAAACCATGGTGGCGGCTCTGCTGGAACTGGGCCGCCAGGTCAAAGTGCTGCGCCACTCCTCCTGGTACCGTACGGCGCCGGTGCCGGTTTCCGACCAGCCCTGGTACGTCAACATCGTGGCCGAGGTCGCAACGGACTTGTCCGCCGACGATCTGTTGCAGACGCTACACGCCATAGAAGACCTGTTCGGCCGGGTCCGCACGGTGCCCAACGCCCCCCGGCTGATCGACCTCGATTTGCTCGATTATCGGGGGGAAATAGCCGCTCCAGCCCCGGGAAGGGCTACCTTGCCGCACCCCAGGATGGCCGACCGTGCTTTCGTTCTGCGACCGTTGGCCGATTTGGCGCCAGACTGGCGGCACCCCATATCTGGGAAGTCCATCCAGAGCCTGCTGGCGGTCCTGCCGCCGGAGCAGGAGGCCCACCGCTTCTAGGGCCTGGGGGCACTGTCTGTTGATTTTTGTTGAGGGGCGCGTATAACCCGCCGCTCCCGGGAATTCAGAGGTCCGCCATGGCGCGTGTCACCGTCGAAGACTGCATCTTGCAGGTGCCGAACCGTTTTGAGCTCGTCATGTTCGCCGCCCAGCGCGCACGTGATATCTCGGCGGGCGCCCAGATCACGCTCGATCGCGATCGCGACAAGAACCCGGTGGTGGCGCTGCGCGAGATCGCGGAGACCAAGCTCGACCAAGCCGTTCTCAAGGACTCGCTGATCTCCGGCATGCAGAAGCACGCCGACATCGACAAGCCCGAAGAGGTCAACGAAATGGCCGAGCTCGAGCAGGAGCTGGCCGCGGCGCTGGCGCAGGGCGGTGCCGAAGCGGCCCAGCCCAAGGCGCTGCCGATGACCGAGGAAGACGACGTTACCGAATAGGGACGAAGCAGGGCCGAGCCCTGCTATTCGTGCAAACGTCGTGGAGTGAACGCAATCGTCCCCATATAATGGACGATTGCTATGATCCGTCAGTTTGAACTCGTCGAGCGTGTGCAGGCCTACGATCCGGATGCGGACGAGGATGTGCTGAATCGCGCCTATGTGTATGGCCTGAAGAAGCACGGTAACCAGCTCCGGGCCTCGGGCGATCCCTATTTCTCCCACCCCGTGGAGGTGGCGGGCATCCTGGCCGAGATGCGCCTGGACACGGCCTCGATCGTGACCGGGCTGCTACACGACACGCTGGAGGATACCGACGCTACGCGCGACGAGATCGCCGGCATGTTCGGCGAGAACATCGCCCGGCTGGTCGACGGCGTGACCAAGCTGAGCCGCCTCGAGATCCAGTCCGAAAGCACCAAGGAAGCCGAGAATCTGCGCAAGCTGGTGCTGGCGATGTCGTCCGACATCCGCGTGCTCCTGGTGAAGCTCGCCGACCGCCTGCACAACATGCGGACCCTGCACCACATCAAGGAGTCGGCCCGGCGTAAGCGCATTGCGCGCGAGACGATGGACCTCTACGCGCCGCTCGCCTCGCGCATCGGCATGGAGAAGGTGAAGCGCGAACTGGAGGAGCTGGCCTTCGCCGAGCTCAATCCCGATGGCCGCGCCTCAGTGCTGGCGCGCCAGGGTTACCTGCGCGAGCGTGGCGACAAGCTGGTGCCGCAGATCGAGGCCGAGCTGATCAAGACGCTGAAGGAAGGTGGGCTCGAAGCGCAAGTGTCGGGGCGCGAGAAGACGCCCTATTCGATCTGGCGCAAGATGCAGACCAAGAACGTGTCGTTCGAACAGCTCGCCGACATCATGGCCTTCCGCATCATCGTGGCCGACGTCGCGCAGTGCTATCAGGCACTCGGCCTGCTGCATGGCAGCTATCAAGTGCTGCCGCAGCGCTTCAAGGATTACATCTCGGTTCCCAAGCCCAACGGCTATCGTTCGCTGCACACTGGCGTGATCGGCCCGCTCGGCCAGCGTATCGAGATCCAGATCCGCACCGAAGAGATGCAGGACCAAGCCGAGCGCGGCGTCGCCTCGCACTGGATCTACAAGCAGGGCGGACCGTCGACCGACGCGCCGCAGTATGCCTGGCTGCGCAGTCTGATGGACATCCTCGACAAGGCGCCCAACGCTGAGGAGTTCCTCGAGCATACCAAGCTCGAGATGTTCCAGGACCAGGTCTTCTGCTTCACGCCCAAGGGCAAGCTGATCGCGCTCCCGCGCGGCGCGACGCCGATCGACTTCGCCTATGCCGTGCACAGTCAGGTCGGCGATACCTGCGTGGGCGCCAAGATCAACGGCCGCATGCTGCCGCTCCGGACGCAGCTTTCCAACGGCGATCAGGTCGAGATCGTCACGTCCAAGGCGCAGACCCCGTCGCCGACTTGGGAACGCTTCGTCGTTACCGGCAAGGCCAAGGCAGCGATCCGCCGTTTCATCCGTGTCCGCCAGCGCGAGCAGTACATCCAGCTCGGCCGCTCCCTGCTGGACAAGGCATTCCATGAGGAAGGCTACGAGGTCACTGAGAAAGGCCTCGATGGCGTGCGTGCCAACTTCAAGCAGGCGACGACGGACGATCTCGTCGCCGCAGTCGGTGCCGGCCTGACCGGCGCCCGCGAAGTGCTGACCGCCGTTTATCCGGGCCTCAAGCAGAACCGCAAAGGCGGCGCTGACGTCGTGCCGATCTCGCGCGCCCGCGCCAAAGCCAGTAAGTCCGGAAAGTCCGATGGCGCACGTGGCCACGGCGAGCCGGGCCAGATAGCTATCCGCGGCCTGATCCCCGGCATGGCTGTGCACTTCGCGCGCTGCTGCCATCCGCTGCCAGGCGACCGTATCGTCGGCATCATCACCACCGGCAAGGGCGTAACCATCCATACGATCGATTGCTCTACGCTCGAGAGCTTCTCGGAATCGCCGGAGCGCTGGATCGACGTCGGTTGGGACTCGGTCAGCGAAGGCGAGGGCGGTGTCTACACCGGCCGTCTCAAGATCACGGTCGCCAACCAGCCGGGCAGCCTGTCGAGTCTCTCGACCGTCATCGCCCGGCATGAAGGCAATATCTCCAACCTGCGCATCGTCAACCGGTCGATGGATTTCTTCGACATGGTGATCGACGTCGAGGTCGCGGATGTGAAGCATCTCGCCGACATCACCGCGGCGTTGCGCGCCACGCCCGCCATCAATGCCGTCGAGCGCGCCCGCAATTGACGACTCTCTCCATCTCTTTCCAGCGAAAGTAGCGTATGTCCGCGCCTAATCCTCTGCGTCTCGGCGTCAATATCGACCACGTTGCCACCGTGCGTAACGCGCGCGGAGGGCATCTTCCCGATCCGCTGCGCGCGGCGCGACTCGCTGAGGCAGCCGGCGCCGACGGCATCACTGCCCATCTGCGTGAGGATCGGCGGCACATCATCGATGCCGATATCGAAGGGCTGATGCGCGAGCTCAAGGTGCCGCTGAATTTCGAGATGGCGGCTACGCAGGAGATGGTCGACATCGCATTGCGTCATCGCCCGCATGCCGCCTGCATCGTGCCGGAGAAGCGCGAGGAGCGGACGACAGAAGGCGGCCTCGATGCCGCCGGCCAGCATAATCACCTGAAGCCCATGATCGCTCGCCTGCGCGACGCCGGCATCCGTGTCTCGCTGTTCATCGAGGCTGATCCACGCCAGCTTGAGGCGGCCGTCACCCTTGGTGCACCGGTCGTCGAATTGCACACCGGACGCTATTGCGAGATCGAAGGCGCTGCCAAGCAGGCCGAACTCCAGCGCATCGCCAAGGCCGCGGCTCTCTGCGCCAAGCTCGGCCTCGAATGCCACGCCGGCCACGGGCTGAGCTATGCCGATGTCGCGCCGATCGCCGCCATTCCCGAAGTGCGCGAACTCAACATCGGTCATTTCCTGGTGGGTGAAGCGATCTTCGTCGGCCTGGAAGGGGCGATCCGTGAGATGCGCCGGATCATGGATGCTGCCCGGGCCGGAGGGCAATCCGCGTGATCTTGGGTATCGGCAACGACCTTTGCGACATCCGGCGCATCGAGAAATCGCTGGAAAGGTTCGGCGACCGCTTCGTGCAGCGAATCTTCACGGAAACCGAACAAAAGCGATCGGAAGGTCGCGCTACCCGCGCAGCAAGCTATGCCAAGCGCTTTGCTGCAAAGGAGGCTTGTTCGAAGGCGCTCGGCACGGGGTTGCGCCGCGGTGTTTTCTGGCGTGACATGGGCGTCATCAACCAGCGCAGTGGCAGGCCCACCATGGCGTTGACGGGAGGCGCTTTGGCGCGGCTGCAGGAGATGACGCCGACCGGAATGTCGCCTCAAATCGACCTGACGTTGACCGATGAATACCCAATGGCTCAGGCAATCGTCATCATTTCGGCGGTACCGCAAACATGAACCAGACTGCGATACCTCCGGAACAGAAGGGCGCATGTGCCTCAACCGGGGCGGGAGACATGGCCTGCCGGCCCTGCTATAGCCGCGGCTCGTTTAAACTGGAACGGCGATGACGGACGTGGCTGAACGGCGGAAGCGAGGACAGGAGAAGGCCGGCGGCTGGGGCGAGACCGTCCGTACGGTCGTCTACGCCGTGCTGATCGCACTGGTCGTGCGAACCTTCGCCATCGAGCCTTTCAACATTCCGAGCGGATCGATGATCCCGACCCTGCTGGTCGGCGATTATCTGTTCGTTTCCAAGTATTCCTACGGCTACAGCAAGCATTCCTTTCCGTTCTCGCTGGGGGTCTTCTCGGGACGCATCTTCGGCTCGCCGCCGGAGCGTGGCGACGTCGCCGTCTTCAAGTATCCCGGCGACCAGGGCCAGGGCGTCAACCGCACGGACTACATCAAGCGCATCGTGGGCATGCCGGGAGATCGCATCCAGGTCACCAACGGCATTCTCCATATCAACGGCAAGGCAGTCGATCGGCAGCGCTCCGGCGATCATGTGAAGGGCACCAACGGCCACTATCAGAAGGGTACGCTCTACCGCGAGACGCTGCCCAACGGCCGCAGCTACACCGTGCTCGAGTACATGGACAACGGTATGGCCGACAACACGCCGGAGTTCCTGGTGCCCGCCGGCAACTACTTCGTCATGGGCGACAATCGCGACGATTCGCTCGACAGCCGAACGCGCCTCATGCTGCGCGACTTCTCCGGCTCGACGCGCGATCGCGACCAGCTTGGCTGGTACGTGCCCTCGGAAAATCTCGTTGGTCGGGCCGAGTTCATCTTCTTCTCGCATGATCCATCGGCCGCGGGTTGGCTGGAGCCGTGGAAATGGCCCGAGGCAATACGCTGGAACCGCTTCTTCATGGCCATACACTGAAGCCGACCGACGCCGATCTGGCGGCGCTGTCGGAAGGTCTAGGGCACGATTTCGCGCGTGCCGAGTTTGCCGCTGAAGCCCTGACGCACCGCAGTGCACTCGACCGCCGCCCCGAACTGAAAGCTGCGTTCCCTCAGGGCAACGAGCGTCTGGAATTCCTGGGCGACCGCGTGCTGTCGCTGGCGATGGCCGACCTTCTGATGAAGCGCTTCCCCCACGAGCGCGAAGGCGAGCTGGCGCGCCGGCACGCCGCTCTAGTGCGGGCGGAAACCCTGGTCGAGATCGCGGGCGCGATCGGCCTCGGTCCACACCTGCGCTTGGGTGACTCCGAGCGCGCTCATGGCGACAGCATCCAACCCAATATCCTGGCGGACGCCCTCGAAGCGCTGCTGGGCGCCGTCTATCTCGATGCCGGCTTCGACCGAGCGGCTGCCTGCGTGCAGAAGCTGTGGGGCGATCGGCTGAGCCAGCAGGGCGCCGCACCGCCGCGCGATCCCAAGACCGCCTTGCAGGAATGGGCCCAGGCGCGGCGTCTGCCGCTGCCGAGCTATCGTGAAGTCGATCGCGAAGGACCGGCGCACGCACCTGTCTTCGTCGTCGATGTCGCGATCAAAGGCCACGAGCCGGCGCGCGGCCGTGGCGGCAGCAAGCGCGAAGCCGAACGGCTGGCGGCTTTTACTCTTCTCGAACGGCTGGACCGGTCATGACCGAACTTCTCACGCGCGCCGGCTTCGTTGCCGTGGTCGGTGCTCCTAATGCTGGCAAGTCGACCCTGGTGAACGGCCTCGTCGGCTCGAAGGTGAGCATCGTCTCGCCCAAGGTGCAGACCACGCGCATGCGCGTAATCGGCATTGCCATGGCCGACCTGCCCGACGGCGCGCGCGCCCAGGTCGTGCTCGTCGACACACCGGGCATCTTCCGTGTGGCCAAGCGCCGCCTGGAGCGGGCGATGGTGGCGGCCGCCTGGCAGGGCGCGGAGGATGCCGATGTCGTCGCGCTGGTCGTCGATGCCGAGCGTGGCATCGGACCCGAGACCGAAGCTATCGTCGAGCGGCTGAAGCAGTCGCGTGCGCCGCGCTATCTGGTCCTGAACAAGATCGATCTCGTGCATCGCGAAAAGCTGCTGGCGCTCACGGCCGAGCTCAACGCCCGCGTGCCCTTCGAGCGCACCTTCATGGTGAGCGCACTGAAGGCCGACGGCATCAACGATCTTCTGACCGCCTTGGCCACTGCCGTGCCAGCGGGACCGTTCCTCTATCCCCAGGATCAGGCGGCCGACCTGCCGTTGCGCCTCCTGGCGTCCGAGGTGACGCGTGAGCAGGTCTTCCTGCAGCTCCATCAGGAACTGCCCTACGAGGCGGCGGTCGAAACCGACAAATGGGAAGACCGGCCAGACGGCAGCGTGCGGATCGAGCAGACGATCCATGTCCAGCGCGATGGCCAGCGCGCTATCTTCCTGGGCAAAGGTGGCGCGCGCATCAAACAGATCGGCGCGCGGGCCCGCCACGAGCTCGGCCAGATGCTGGAGCGGCCCGTGCATCTCTTCCTGCACGTTAAGGTGAGCGAGCGCTGGGCCGACGATCCTTCGCACTACCGCGCAATCGGATTGGATTACGAACCCTAGGTCGGCGCCAGTTCGAGCGTGTGCAGGATGCCGCCTGCCGCGTCGCGGTGGGTGACCGTCATCACGCGCGCGCGGCCGTCGATCTTGACGTGACCGAAATGGCAGGAGCCTTCGAGTGGCGACAGATCGATCCGGCTGGGAACTTTCTGGAAGACGATTTGCGGCCCGAAGGTGTGATCGAGTGCATTGGGCCCGAAGCCGCCGGCGCAGAGCGGCCCTGAGACGAACTCGTAGAACGGCGTGAAGTCGGAGAAGGCCGCGTGCGCCGGGTCGTAGCGGTGCGTGGCCGGATAGTGCACGTCGGCAGTGATCCAGTGCACGTTGCGAATATCCTCGCGCTTGATGAAGGCCAGCAGGCCGGCGATCTCGAGTTCGCGGCCAAGCGGTGGTCCGTCATCGGCGTTGGCGGGGCCATCGGCGCCCGTCTTGGTGCGCCAATCGTCATAGACGGCAAGGCCCAGCGGCATGTCGGCTGCGATGATCTTCCAGGTGGCCTTCGATGACCTGAGCGCCTGCTTCAACCAGGTGAGCTGGTCGTTGCCGAGATAGGCGGTGTTCGAGGCAGCAACGGTGTTCGGTCCCCGGAAGCTGCGCATGTCGAGGCGGAAAAGATCGAGATGCGGGCCGAAGGAGAAACGGCGATACAGCCGCATCGGTCCATCGAGCCCGTCGGCCAGGGGCATGTATTCTCGGAAGGCCCGCTCGGATGCGGTCGCAAGGGTGCGGGCATCCTTCACCCTGTAGCGAGCATCGGCGTCGAGACGTTTCTCCCAGGTCCAATTGTCGACGACCTCATGGTCGTCCCACAGCGCCACCATCGGCACCTCGGCATTGAAGCGGCGCAGATTGTCGTCGAGGAAATTGTAGAGGTGATTGCCGCGGAACTCGGCCAGGCTTTCGGCGACCTTCGACTTCGCCTCCGTGACGAGGTTCTTCCAGACGCGGCCGTTGGGCAGCTTCTT
Source organism: Reyranella sp. (assembly GCF_004297405.1). Taxonomy (GTDB): domain Bacteria; phylum Pseudomonadota; class Alphaproteobacteria; order Reyranellales; family Reyranellaceae; genus Reyranella. Next base: position 153,974 of record NZ_SCVC01000036.1, on the reverse strand, counting down.
CTCGGTGCTGAGCGGATTGTCGGCATAGATCGTGTCGCCGCAATGGATGAAGAAATCGGGCACGAGACGACGCATCGACTCGTAAATCGTCATGCCGCCGATCTCGGGATTGATGCCCCAGCCCTGGCCGACCGTATCGGCCGACCAGACGAAGCTTACGTCGGCATCGGAAGCGGGTGGCGTGCGGAAACGGCCGACGACCGGCTCGCTCAGGGTCTTGAGATCGCCAAGGTCGAGATAGGTGACGCGATAGAAGATCGTCTGTCCCGGCGGCAGATCGACGAGACGCAGGCGCGAGGTGAAGTCTGTCGCCTCGAGCGCCGAGGGTCCCTCAAGGCGCTTTGCATCGGTAAAGCTCTCCGTCGTTGCATAGGCGACGATCATGCGGGCCGGCCGGTCGGCGCGGCTCCAGATCGTTGCTCCATCGGCCCCGACATCGCCGGCCTGCACGCCTTGCAGGAGACGCGGCCGGCTCGCTGTGGCGGTCTGGGCGAAGAGGCGGGGCGGGAAGGCGGCGAGGGCGCTGGCGCCCAGGAGCGTGCGCCGTCTCAATCGGGACATGCCACAACCTAGCGCGATTTGGCCAAACGCGGCATACACACGCATGGATTGGACAGACGATGGCATCGTGCTGACGGCACGGCTTCACGGCGAAAGTGGCCTCGTCGTGTCGCTGCTGACGCGCGAGCATGGTCGCCACTCGGGTTTCGTGCCGGGTGGCATCTCGCGCCGCGCCCGTCCGGTCTGGCAGTCCGGCAATCTGGTCGAGGTGGCCTGGCGAGCCCGGCTCTCCGAACAGCTCGGCAACTATTCCGGCGAACTGCGCGAAGCTCATGCCGCGCAGGTGCTCGATAGTGCAGTCGAACTGTCGGGGCTGGCAGCGGCTTGTGCTGTCATCGATGCTGCTCTTCCCGAGCGCGAGCCGCATCCGGCGATGTTCGACGGGTTTCGTGCCTTCCTGGGGGTACTGGGCCATCCCGGCTGGCCTGCCATCTACGTGCGACTCGAGTTAGGCCTGCTGCAGGAATTGGGCTTCGGCCTCGATCTCGAAAAATGTGCAGCCACCGGGACAACCGAAGACCTGGCCTATGTCTCGCCCAAGACGGGCCGGGCAGTGTCCCAGGCGGCCGCCGGCCCCTACAAAGAGAAGCTTTTGCCGCTGCCCGGCTTTCTATCCACTGGCGGTTTACCGTCCGATGACGATGAGCTGCGCCTGGGCCTCGACCTGACGGGCTATTTCCTCGAACGGCACGTGTTTTGGCCACACAACAAGCCCTTGCCTCCCGCGCGGTCGAGATTTATGGAGTCGCTCCAACGCTAGAATAACAACGGCCGTGGCGAGAATTGCGGCCGCTTCCCCTCACGTCCGGTAAATGGCAAAGCGCAACAACGTCGTTCCACTCGCGGCGGTCAAGCCGGTGCAATTCGGGCAAGCGCTCCAGGAGCGCTACCTGTCCTATGCTCTGTCGACCATCATGTCGCGGTCGCTTCCCGATGTGCGCGACGGGCTGAAGCCGGTGCATCGCCGGCTGCTCTATGCGATGCGCCAGCTCCGGCTCGACCCCAACAGCGCCTTCAAGAAGAGTGCGCGCGTGGTCGGCGACGTGATCGGCCAGTATCACCCGCACGGCGACCAGTCGATCTACGACGCACTGGTGCGCCTGGCGCAGGAGTTCGCCGCCCGCTACCCGCTGATCGAAGGCCAGGGCAACTTCGGCAATATCGACGGCGATAACCCGGCCGCGATGCGTTACACCGAAGCGCGCCTGACCGCCGTTGCAGAGGCGCTGCTGACGGGCATCGACGAGAACGCTGTCGACTTCCGGCCCAACTACGACGGTTCGACCGAAGAGCCGATCGTTCTGCCCGGCGGCTTTCCCAATCTGCTGGCCAACGGCGCGGCCGGCATCGCCGTCGGCATGGCGACCTCGATCCCGCCGCACAACGCCGGCGAGCTGTGCGACGCGCTGCTGCATCTCATCAAGACGCCGAACTCACGCATCGAGACACTGGTCGATCTGGTGAAGGGACCGGACTTCCCGACCGGTGGCATCCTTGTCGAGCCGCGCGAATCGATCGTCGAAGCCTACAAGACGGGCCGCGGCGCCTTTCGTCTGCGTGCCAAGTGGGAAGTCGAACAACTGCCGCGCGGCCAGTACCGGATCATCGTCACCCAGATCCCGTATCAGGTCCAGAAGGGCAAGCTGATCGAACGCATTGCCGAAATCATCAACGCCAAGAAGCTGCCGATCCTCGAGGACGTGCGCGACGAGTCGGCCGACGACGTGCGTATCGTGCTGGAGCCGCGCACCGGCAATGTGCCGGCCGAACTGCTGATGGAGCAGCTCTTCAAGCTCAGCGACCTTGAGACGCGCTTCCCGCTGAACCTCAATGTCCTCGACAGGGACAACACGCCACGCGTGATGAACCTGCGCGAGGCGTTGCAGGCCTTCCTCGATCATCGTCGCGAAGTGCTGGTGCGGCGCTCGACCTTCCGCCTGGCCGAGATCGAACGGCGGCTGGAAATCCTCGACGGCTACCTGATCGCCTATCTGAACCTCGACAAGCTGATCAAGATCATCCGCGAGGAGGACGAGCCCAAGCCGAAGATGATCAAGGCTTTTGGCCTCACCGATCTGCAAGCCGAGTCGATCCTGAACATGCGGCTGCGCGCGTTGCGCCGGCTCGAAGAGTTCGAGATCCGTGGCGAGCACAAGAAACTCTCTGCCGAGCGGAAGACCCTCAAGGAACTGCTGAAGAGCGACGATCTGCAGTGGAAGGCGATCGCCGAGGAAGTTCAGGAGACCAAGAAGAAGTTCGGTGGCAAGACCGAACTCGGCCGTCGCCGTACCGAGCTGGCCGATGCACCGGCCGAGATCGAACACGCGATCGAGGACTTCGTCGAGCGCGAGCCAATGACGGTGATCCTGTCGGAGAAGGGCTGGATCCGCGCCGCCAAGGGGCATCTCGACGACAAGGCGGCCGCCGAACTCAAGTTCAAGGAAGGCGATGGGCCGCGCTTCGCCATCCACGCGCAGTCGACCGACAAGGTGCTGGTGTTCGGCACCAATGGCCGCTTCTACACCCTGGGCTGTGACCGCCTGCCAAGCGCGCGCGGCCATGGCGAGCCGCTCCGCCTGATGATCGAGCTCGGCAACGAGCAGGACGTCGTGCAGCTCATGGTGCTGGGCGGCGGACGCAAGTTCCTCGTGGCCTCGGATGCCGGCCGCGGCTTCATCGTGCCGGAAGACGATGTCGTGGCGCAGACCAAGAACGGCAAGCAGGTCCTGAATCTCGCCGACAAGGAGAGGGCGCAGGCCTTTTCGATCGTGCCTGAGGGCGCGGATTCAGCGGCGGCACTGAGCGAAGGCCGCAAGCTGCTGATCTTCCCGCTGGACCAGATTCCCGAGATGGGCCGTGGCCGCGGCGTACTGCTGCAAAAGTCCAAGGGCGACCAGTTGTCGGATGCGCAGGCCTTCAAGCTTTCCGAAGGTTTGCCGTGGGGCAACCGGGTGATCCCGGCCAACGAGCTGAAATTCTGGCGTGGCGAGCGCTCGCAAGCGGGACGCATGCCGGAGAAGGGCTGGCCACGGGCCAAACGGTTCAAGGACTGAGAATGGACCTCACGCTGATCTGGAAAGCGCTGCTGATCGGCGTTGTCGAAGGCCTTACCGAATTCCTCCCGGTTTCCTCGACCGGCCACATCATCCTTGCCGAGGCGGTGCTGGACTTCCAGGGGCCGCCCGGCAAAGTCTTCGAGATCGTGATTCAGCTCGGCGCGATCCTGGCCGTCTGTTTCCTCTATCGCCGCAAGATCTGGACGACCGCGTCCGGTGTCATCGAACGCGAGAAGTCTGCACTGCGTTTTGCAACGGCCATCGTCATCGCATTTCTTCCAGCGGCGATCGTCGGCGTGTTTGCGCACAAGTACATCAAGTCGGTGCTGTTCGATCCCATGGTCGTGGCGATCGCGCTGATCGTGGGTGGTGTCGCGATCCTGATCATCGAGCGTTACGCGCAGCGCCCGCGCATCAAGTCACTCGACGAAGTCGACTTCAAGACCGCAGTATTGATCGGGCTTTGCCAGTGCTTTGCCATGATCCCGGGCGTCAGCCGCGCCGGCTCGACGATCATGGGGGCGCGTGTTTTTCGCGTGGATCGTGCGACAGCGGCAGAGTTCTCTTTCTTCCTGGCGATGCCGACGATGCTCGGGGCGACCGTCTACGACCTCTACAAGAACTGGTCGACCTTGAACTGGGACCATGGCGGCATCATTGCCCTGGGCTTCATCGCGGCGTTCGTGGCGGCGCTCCTGGTGGTCGGTGCCTTCGTGCGTTTCATCAGCCGTCACGGCTTCACTGTCTTTGCCTGGTATCGCATTGCAGTGGGCGCATTGGCGCTCGCCCTATTGCTCATGCATTGAACCTTTCGTCCCGCGCGGCGTGCGTGTCATAAGGCGCGCAATTCGGGCGGCATGTCATGCCGTTCCGCCACACGAGTGGAGTCCAGGTTCAATGCAACGTCGTAAGTTCATCCGCACGGCCGGCATCGGCACGGCCACGGTGGCAGCCGCCGGCACGCTGGCCGCGCCCGCCATCGCCCAGTCCTCGCCCGAGTTGAAGTGGCGCATGGCGTCGAGCTTCCCCAAGGCGCTCGACACGATTTTCGGCTCGGCCGAGATCTTCACCAAGTACGTTTCTGAAGCGACGGACGGCAAGTTCCAGATCCGCCTGTTCGCGGCCGGTGAGATCGTCCCGGGTCTGCAGGTGGCGGATGCCGTGCAGAACGGCACGGTCGAGATGGGTCACACCGCGTCCTACTACTATGTCGGCAAGGACCTGACCTTCGCGCTCGACTGCGCGGTGCCGTTCGGCCTCAACGCGCGCCAGCAGGATGCGTGGATGAACTGGGGCGGCGGTCGCCAGCTCATGAACGACTTCTTCAAGGACTACAACATCTACGCCATTCCCTGCGGCAACACCGGCGCGCAGATGGGCGGCTGGTTCCGCAAGGAGATCAAGACCGTCGACGACCTCAAGGGCCTGAAGTTCCGCGTCAGCGGCTTCGCGGGCGAGGTGCTGACGAAGCTCGGCGTGGTGCCGCAGCAGATCGCCGGCGGCGACATCTATCCTGCGCTGGAGAAGGGCACGATCGACGCCGCTGAGTGGGTCGGTCCGTACGACGACCAGAAGCTCGGCTTCAACAAGGTTGCGCCGTTCTACTACTACCCTGGCTGGTGGGAAGCCGGCCCGCAGCTCTCGGCTTACGTGAACACCGCGAAGTGGGCGGAACTGCCGAAGTCCTACCAGGCGATCGTGGAGGCGGCGGCTGCCAAGGCGCACACCTCGATGCTCGCCAAGTACGACGCGCAGAACCCGAAGGCCGTGCGTGAGCTGGTCGCCGCCGGCACCAAGCTGATGCCATTCTCGCCGCAGGTTCTGGAAGCCTGCTACAACGCGACAAACGAAGTCTTCGCCTCGCTCAACGAGAAGAACCCGAAGTTCAAGAAGATCTTCGAATCGTGGAAGCCGTTCCGTGCCGAGGAGGTGCTGTGGTTCCGCGTTGCCGAGAACACGCTGGACAACTTCATGGCGCGCCAGTCGGCGGCCAACAAGCTCTGATCGGCCTGGTCCGAGACGACCTGGAAACCCCGCTTCGGCGGGGTTTCTTCCTTTTTGGCCCTATTGCGCCATGCGATAATTCTCTCGTCGTAAAAAGCGGCTCACCTCGAAGAGGTGGGTCAAAGCAAAAAGCCTTAGGGAGAATCTCCAAGATGCAACGTCGCAAATTCTTGCGCACGGCTGGCGTCGGCGGCGCAACAGTGGCCGCGGCTGGCACGCTCGCAGCACCTGCCATTGCCCAGTCCTTGCCCGAGGTGAAGTGGCGCATGGCCTCGAGCTTCCCGAAGTCGCTCGATGCGATCTACGGCGCCGGCGAGTTCTTTGCCAAGCGGGTCGCAACACTCACCGATAACAAATTCCAGATCCGATCCTTCGCTGCGGGCGAGATCGTCCCGGGCCTGCAGGTCCTCGATGCCGTGCAAAATGAGACCGTCGAGTGCGGCCACACGGGCGCCTACTACTATGTCGGCAAGGATCCGACCTTCGCCTTCGATACTGCGTTGCCGTTCGGCCTCAACACTCGGCAGCACAACGCCTGGGTCTATCACGGTGGCGGGCTCGAGCTGATGCGTGAGTTCTACAAGGACTACAAGATGACGTCCTTCCTGGTGGGACACACGGGCGCGCAGATGGGCGGCTGGTTCCGCAAGGAGATCAAGACGCTCGATGATCTGAAGGGCTTGAAGTTCCGTGTCGGTGGCTTTGCCGGTCAAGTGTTGGCGAAGCTCGGCGTGGTGCCGCAGCAGATCGCTGCCGGCGACATCTATCCGGCGCTGGAGAAGGGCACGATCGATGCCGCCGAGTGGGTTGGCCCCTACGATGATCTGAAACTCGGCTTCTACAAAGTAGCGCCTTACTACTATTACCCTGGCTGGTGGGAAGGCAGTACGGCGGTCTCGCTCTATTGTGGCGACAAGGCATTCGCGGCCCTGCCGCCGATGTACAAGGAGGCGATCTCGGTCGCAGCTGGCGACACGGTGGGGTGGTCGCTCGCCAAGTACGATGCACAGAACCCGCGCGCGTTGCGGGAGCTGATTGCGGGGGGCGCAAAGGTCCTGCCGTTTCCGCAGACGATGATGGAAGCGGCCTTCAATGCCGCAAACGAGATCTACGCCGAGACCAGCGCCAAGAATCCGAAGTTCAAGAAGGTCTACGATTCCTGGAAGCCGTTCCGTGCCGAGGAGGTGCTGTGGTTCAGGGTGGTCGAAAACACTTTTGACAACTTCATGGCGCGACAATCGGCAGCCGATAAGCTCTGACTCCAAGTCTTTGAAAAACCAATGTAAAACCCCGCCTTTGCGGGGTTTTCTGTTTGCCTTCAGGGAGGCGGCAACTAGCTTTCCATCGCCGTTGCGCTATGCGATAAACCGCCGCCGCAAAATGCGGTTCGCGTGGCAAAAGACGCGTTCAAAGTAAGAGATTTTAGGGAGTTCTCTCAGATGCAACGTCGCAAATTCATGCGCACCGCCGGCGTCGGTGGCGCGACCGTGGCTGCTGCCAGTGCGCTCGCCGCGCCAGCAGTTGCCCAGTCCCTGCCCGAGGTGAAGTGGCGCCTGGCTTCGAGCTTTCCGAAGTCACTCGACACGATCTACGGCGCCGGTGAGTTCTTCGCCAAGCGCGTTGCCGCGCTGACCGATAACAAGTTCCAGATCCGTGTGTTCGCCGCCGGCGAAATCGTCCCGGGCCTGCAGGTCGTCGATGCCGTGCAGAACGAGACGGTCGAGTGCGGCCACACCGCCTCCTACTATTATGTCGGCAAGGATCCGACCTTCGCGTTCGATACCGCGCTGCCGTTCGGATTGAACACGCGCCAGCACAATGCCTGGGTTTATCACGGCGGCGGGCTCGAGCTGATGCGTGATTTCTATAAAGAATACAAGATGACCTCCTTCCTGATGAGCCACACCGGCGCGCAGATGGGCGGCTGGTGGCGCAAGGAGATCAAGACGCCCGAGGACATGAAGGGCGTGAAGATGCGCATCGGCGGTTTTGCCGGCCAGGTGATGGCGAAGCTCGGCGTGGTGCCGCAGCAGATCGCTGGCGGCGACATCTATCCGGCACTGGAGAAGGGCACGATCGACGCTGCCGAATGGGTCGGTCCGTACGACGACCAGAAGCTCGGCTTCAACAAGGTGGCACCGTACTACTACTATCCAGGTTGGTGGGAAGGCTGCGCGGCGCTGTCGCTCTATTGCGGCAACAAGGCGTTCGACGCGCTTCCGCCGGCGTACAAAGAAGCCATCGCGGTGGCGTGTGGCGATACGGTGAGCTGGTCGGTCGCGAAGTACGACGCGCAGAACCCCAAGGCGCTGCGCGAGCTGGTGGCGGCCGGAACGAAGTTCCTGCCGTTCCCGCAGTCGGTGATGGAAGCCTGTTTCAACGCCTCCAACGAGCTCTACGCCGAGACGATCGCCAAGAACCCGAAGTTCAAGAAGGTCTACGATTCCTGGAAGCCGTTCCGGAACGAAGAGGTTCTGTGGTTCCGGGTTGCCGAGAACACCTTCGACAACTTCATGGCGCGCCAGTCGGCGGCCAACAAGCTCTAGGATCCGACCGGCCTATCGGTCGATGGAAGGCCCCGCTTCGGCGGGGCCTTTTGCTTTGTGCAGGCTTTGCCAGATTCCTTTTCCCGTGGCAGGGTGGTTCCGCTGAGTGGAATCAGCATTTTAGAACAGCAAGTCCTGTGGGAGGGACGTCCATGCAACGTCGTAAGTTCATCAAAACCGCCGGTTTGGGCGGCGCTACGGCTGTGGCCGCCAGCGTGGTAGCGGCACCGGCCATTGCGCAGTCGATGCCGGAGCTCAAGTGGCGCCTGGCGTCGAGTTTTCCGAAGTCGCTCGATACACTTTTCGGCGCGGCCGAGACCTTCTCGAAGTATTGCGCCGAAGTGACGGACAACAAACTCCAGATCCGTGTGTTCGCCGCTGGCGAAATCGTCCCTGGCCTACAGGTCGCCGACGCCGTGCAGAACGGCACCGTCGAGATGGGACACACAGCGTCCTACTACTACATCGGCAAGGATCCGACCTTCGCCTTCGACACGGCGCTGCCGTTCGGCCTCAACGCCCGCCAGCAGGATGCCTGGATGAATTGGGGCGGTGGCCGCCAGGCGGTGAACGAGTTCCTCAAGGACTACAACATTTACGGAGTGCCATGCGGTAACACGGGCTGCCAGATGGGCGGCTGGTTCCGTAAGGAGATCAAGACCGTCGAGGACCTCAAGGGTCTCAAGATGCGCATCGGCGGCTTCGCCGGACAGGTGCTCACACCGCTTGGCCTGGTGCCGCAGCAGATCGCCGGTGGGGACATTTATCCTGCGCTGGAGAAGGGCACGATCGACGCTGCCGAATGGGTCGGGCCCTATGACGACCAGAAGCTCGGCTTCAACAAGGTGGCGCCGTACTACTACTACCCCGGCTGGTGGGAGGGAGGGCCGCAGCTTTCCAACTTCATCAACCTCGCGAAGTGGAACGAGCTGCCGGCGATCTACAGGTCGGTGATCGAGGTGGCCTCGGCCAAGGCGCACACGCAGATGCTCGCCAAGTACGATGCCCTCAATCCCAAGGCGCTGCGCGAGCTCGTCGCCGCGGGCACCAAGCTGGTGGCCTTCCCGCAACCGGTGATGGAGGCCAGCCTCGAATCGGCCAACAAGCTCTATGCCGAGACCTCGGAGAAGAACGCCAAGTTCAAGAAGATCTACGATCAGTGGCGGCAGTTCCGGAACGAGGAGGTGCTGTGGTTCCGCGTGGCCGAAAACACCTTCGACAACTTCATGGCGCGCCAGTCGGCCGCCAACAAACTCTGACCCTCCGGCCTGTCCGGTGGAGGAAAAGCCCGCTTCGGCGGGCTTTTTCTTTGCGCCGGCTTTTTGCTAATGCCGCCCGATCATGTCAAATTGATTCCGCTGGACGGAATCACCGCCCGGCACACAAAACAAATGTTCCTGGGAGGAACACCATGCAACGCCGCAAATTCTTGCGTACTGCCGGCCTTGGCGCCGGTGGAGTTGCGTCTGTGAGTATGCTTGCCGCACCGGCCATCGCTCAGTCGATGCCGGAACTCAAATGGCGGTTAGCGTCCAGCTTCCCGAAGTCGCTCGACACGCTCTTTGGCGGTGGCGAGAACCTCGCCAAGTACGTCGCGGAGATGACCGACAACAGGTTCCACATCCGCGTCTTCGCGGCGGGCGAGATCGTGCCTGCCCTGCAGGTGCTCGACGCGGTGCAAAACGGCACGGTCGAAATGGGCCACTCGGCCGGCACCTACTATGTCGGCAAGGACCCGACTTTTGCCATCGACACCGCATTGCCGTTCGGCATGAACGCGCGGCAACAGGATGCCTGGATGAACTTCGGCGGTGGTCGCGAACTGATGGGCGATCTCTACAAGGACTACAATATCCACGCCATGCCCGCTGGAAACACCGGCGCGCAGATGGGGGGATGGTTCCGCAAGGAGATCAAGACGGTCGATGACTTCAAAGGGTTGAAGTTCCGCATTGCCGGCATCGCCGGGCAGGTTTGCGCCAAGGTCGGCGCCGTGCCGCAGCAGATCGGGGGCGGCGACATCTATCCGGCCTTGGAGAAGGGTACGATCGATGCCGCCGAGTGGGTCGGCCCCTACGACGACCAGAGGCTCGGCTTCAACAAGATCGCTCCCTATTACTACTACCCTGGCTGGTGGGAAGGCGGGCCGCAGACGTCGGCCATGATCAACATCGGGAAGTGGAACGAATTACCGAAGGGCTACAGGGCGGTCCTCGAGGCCGCAGCGTTCCGCGCGCACACCACCATGATCTCCAAGTACGACGCGGAGAATCCCAAGGCGCTGCGCGAGCTTACCGCAGCGGGCACCAAGCTGATGCCGTTCCCGCAGCCCGTGATGGAAGCCTGCTTCGCCGCCGCCAACGAACTCTACGCCGAGCTTTCTGCGAAGAACGCCAAGTTCAAGAAGGTCTACGAGTCGTGGAAGGTCTTCCGCAACGAGGAGATCCTGTGGTTCCGCGTGTGTGAGGGCACGTTCGACACCTTCATGGCGCGCCAGTCGGCCGGCAACAGACTCTGACCTTTCCGGCCTGTCCGGTGGAAAAGCCCCGCTTCGGCGGGGCTTTTTTATTGCCGGCCTTTGCAAAGGCCACGGGCTCATGTCAGGCTGATTCCGCCAGATGAAATAAAGTCTGGTCTACAAAAAACTCCCCAGGGAGGGGCACATGCAACGTCGCAGGTTTATCAAGACCGCCGGTGTGGGCGCTGTCGCCACGTCGGTGGCTGCACCGGCGCTGGCGCAAGCCATGCCGGAGTTGAAGTGGCGTCTGACATCGAGTTTTCCCAAGTCGCTCGACACGCTGTTCGGCGGTGCCGAGCATTTCTGCCGAAGGGTGGGCGAGATCACCGACGGCAAGTTCAAGATCACGCCCTTCGCGTCGGGCGAGATCGTACCGGGCTTCCAGGTGCTGGATGCGGTGCAGAACGGCACCGTCGAAATGGGCCAGACGGCGGCCTACTACTATATCGGCAAGGACATCACCTTCACCTTCGACACCGCCGTGCCGTTCGGCCTGAACAGCCGCCAGCACGTCGCGTGGTGGATGCATGGCGGCGGTCGCCAGGCGATGGACGAGTTCTACAAGGACTACGGCGTCGTCGGTCATCTGATGGGCGGTACGGGCGCCCAGATGGGCGGCTGGTTCCGCAAGGAGATCAAGACGGTCGACGATCTCAAGGGGCTGAAATTCCGTGTCGGCGGCTTCGCCGGCCAGATCCTCGGCAAACTCGGCGTCGTGGCGCAGCAGATTCCCGGTGGCGACATCTACCCAGCGCTGGAGAAGGGCACGATCGACGCCGCCGAATGGGTCGGCCCCTATGACGACGAGAAGCTCGGCTTCAACAAGGTGGCGCCTTACTACTATTACCCCGGCTGGTGGGAAGGGACGGGCATGGGCACCGCCTACATCAACCAGAAGCACTGGTCCGATCTGCCACCGATGTACCAGAAGGCGATCGAGGTTTCGGCCAACGAAGTCACACTCTGGATGCTGGCCAAGTACGATAACGGCAATCCCGCCGCGCTGCGGCGGTTGGTGGCGAGCGGCGTCAAGCTGCTGCCATTCCCCACGGCGGTCCTCGAGGCATGCTTCAACGCCACCAACGAAGTGACCAACGAGATCGTGGCCAAGAACGCCAAGTTCAAGAAAGTCTGGGACGTCTGGCGGCCCTATCGGTCCGAACAGGTGCTCTGGTCGCGCGTTGCCGAAGGTGGCTTCGACGGCTTCATGGCCAGGATGTATGGCGCCGGGAAAGTGTAAAATGTAGTCTGCCTGCAACTCTTTGGAGCCCCGTTTCGGCGGGGCTCCTTTTTTGGCATCCAAGCCGGCTCGTTACGAAACATTGCATATATTTAAGGGTTTCAGCAGGGCGCGGGCGCTTTTCAAACGGAATTCCGCATGCCAGTCTCGCCTCGCTAAGGAAGGTCATGAGGGCCTTTCCAAGGGAGGTACAAAGAGATGAAGCGTAGAAAATTCATCAAGACCGCGGGCGTGGGTGCCGCGGGCGTTGCCGCGGTGACGACCGTCGCCGCACCGGCCATTGCGCAAAGCATGCCGGAAGTGAAGTGGCGTCTGACGTCGAGCTTTCCGAAGTCTCTCGACACGCTGTATGGCGGTTCTGAACTCTTCGCCAAGATCGTCGGCGAGATGTCCGACGGCAAGTTCCAGATTCGGCCATTCGCTGCCGGCGAAATCGTTCCCGGCCTGCAGGTCGCCGATGCGGTGCAGAACGGCACCGTCGAGGCCGGCCAGACTGCGGCCTACTACTACTTCGGCAAGCATCCGAACTTCGTGTTCGAAACCGGCCTGCCGTTCTCGATGAACCAGCGGCAGTACTACGCTTGGCTGGAGTTCGGCGGCGGCCACGAACTGATCAACGAATTCTACAAGGAATACAATTTCCGCTCGATCACCTTCGGCGGCACGGGCTGCCAGATGGGCGGCTGGTTCCGCAAAGAGATCAAGTCGATGGAGGACATGAAGGGCCTGAAGTTCCGCGTCGGCGGCTTCGCGGGTCTCATCCTCACGCGACTGGGTGTGGTTCCGCAGCAGATCGCCGGTGGCGATATCTATCCGGCGCTGGAAAAGGGCACGATCGACGCCTGCGAATGGGTCGGTCCGTACGACGACGAGAAGCTCGGCTTCAACAAGGTTGCCAAGTACTACTACTACCCCGGTTGGTGGGAAGGCGCGTCGGTCGGCTCGCTCTACATCAACAACAAGGCATGGGACGAACTGCCCAAGCCGTACAAGGCGATGGTCGAAGCAGCAGCGGGCCGCGTCACGGCCTGGATGGTGCCGAAGTACGATGCCGGTAATCCGCCGGCGCTGCGTCGCCTGGTGGCGGCAGGCACCGAGTTACGGCCGTTCCCGCGGTCGGTCCTCGAGCCGTGCTTCCTCGAGGCCTACAAGTTCTACGATGAGCTGGCGGCCAAGGATCCGAAGTTCAAGAAGATCTACGACAGCCTGAAGGCCTTCCGCACCGACGAGAACCTGTGGTTCCGCGTCGCCGAGAACACCTTCGACAACTTCAACTTCTCGATGTCGGCTCAGGGACGCTAAGCGTCTCTAGCGAACGACCAGGCTAGAAAAGAAAAGCCCCGCCTGAAAAGGCGGGGCTTTTTGTTGTCTGGCTTTGCCTCAGTTCTTGGGGGGAATGCCGAAGACTGGAGGCGCCGCGTCGTCCGTGGGCGGTGCCTGGATCTCGATCTTGACCTTGCTGGGATCGACGCCGTGCGGCTTGTCGAGGAAGAAGGTCACGGTCTGCGGCACGAAGATCACGATCGCCACCATGACGAGCTGCAGAATCACCCAGGGAACCGAACCCCAATAGATGTCCGAACTCTTCACTTCCTTCGGCGCGACACTGCGTAGATAGAACAGCGCGAAGCCGAACGGTGGGTGCATGAACGAGGTCTGCACGTTGACGCAGATCATGACGCCGAACCAGATCAGCGCGGCATCGGCGCCGACCACCGGCGTCAGCAGCTTCTGCGCCACCGGCGCCAGCATCGGGATGATGATGAAGGCGATCTCGAAGAAGTCGAGGAAGAAGGCCAGGAAGAAGACGAACAGGTTGACGACGATCAGGAAGCCCCAGACGCCGCCCGGCAGGTTCGACATCAGGTGCTCGACCCACTGGTTGCCGTCGACGCCCTGGAAGGTGATCGAGAAGCAGGTCGCGCCGACCAGGATGAAAGCAACCATCGCGGTGATGCGCATCGTCGCCTGGAAGGCCTGCACGATCAGGTCGCGCAAGTCCTTCACCTGCCAGGCTCGCCAGCACAGCCAGATGATGGCGGCGAACATGATGGTGAAGGCGATCTTGAAGGGGATCGACTTGAACGCGACCATTCCGATCAATGCGCCAATGATCGCCGCGGCACAGCCGGCTCCGAACACGATGCGGTCGAACTTGGTGAGCGGTGCGTTGCGTACGACGGCCAACACGATGGCGCCGATCGTGCCCATGGCGCCGGCTTCCGTCGGCGTCGCGAGGCCCATCATGATCGTGCCCAGCACCAGGAAGATCAGGACGGCGGCGGGAATGATGCCCCAGGCGCACTTGATCAGCAGGGCCTTTCCGAACAGCGTGCGCGGCACGGGCGGCAGGGCCTCGGGCTTTATCATGGAGAGGTAGAAGGTGTAGATCGCGAACAGGGCGATCTGCAGCAGCGAGGGACCCCATGCGCCGAGATACATGTCGCCGACCGATCGGCCGAGCTGGTCGGCCAACACGATCAGCACCAGCGACGGCGGCACGAGCTGCGTGATGGTGCCAGACGCGGCGAGCACGCCGGTCGCATAGCGCATGTCGTACTTGTACCGGATCATCACCGGCAGAGTGATCAGCGCCATCGCGATGACCTGCGCCGCCACGGTGCCGGTGATGGCGCCGAGGATGAAGCCGACGATGATGGTCGAGTAGCCCAGCCCGCCCTTGATGGGGCCGAAGAGCTGGCCCATCGATTCGAGCATGTCCTCTGCCAACCCGCATTTCTCGAGAATGGCGCCCATGAAGGTGAAGAATGGGATGGCGAGCAGGAGCTCGTTCGACAGGATACTGCCGAAGACACGTCCGGGGATGGCCTGCATGAAGGCCATCGTGAAGTAGCCCATCTCGATGGACAGGAACCCGAAAAAGAAGCCGACCGCGCAGAGGGAAAAGGCGACCGGGTAGCCGATGATCATGAAGACCACCAGGCCGCCGAACATCAGCGGCGGCATCCACTCCAAGGGGATCATTGAGTGGGCCTCTCGTAGTGGGCTTCGAGACTGTCGACGGCAAATCCGTTGAGGAAAGCCACGCGCTTGATGAGTTCAGAGAGGCCCTGCAGGGCGACCAAAGCGAAGCCGACCGGCAACACCAGCTTGATCGGCCAGCGCAGCAAGCCACCGGCATTCGAGGAGTGCTCGAACACGTTGTAGGACTGCATGAAGAAGGGCCAGCTCAGCCACGCCAGGATGGCGCAGGTCGGCAGGAGGAAGAACAGTGTGCCGAGGATGTCGACCCAGAGCTGCCCGCGGCGGCTCAAGGTCATGTAGAAGAGGTCGACACGCACATGCTCGTTACGCTTCAAAGTGTACGAGGCGCCGAACATCACGATGACGGCGAACATATACCACTGCACTTCAAGCCAGGCGTTCGAACTGGTGTCGTAAGCGTAACGCACCATGGCATTGCCGGCGCTGACCACACAGGCCAGCAAGACAAGCCAATTACAGATGTATCCTATCTTCTCGTTTAACGCGTCGATCAGCGCGCTGAACTGCAGCAACAAGCGCATCCGTCCCCCTGCGTGCGAGTTATTTGATTGTCGACTGTGTCCGATCTCGCTCTCGGACAGCTTTTCTTAGCTTGGTCCGCCTAGCGACGCCAGCGGTCGGGAGTTTTTCTGTTTTCCACGGAGGTGCGTCAAGTCGCTCCACCGTCGCTTCACTGCCTATGCCGTGGGCAGTTCCATCCAGCCCTCGGGGCCGAAGAATTCCAGCGGCCGGAAGGCGCGCTTGTAGGCCATCTTGCTGGAATCGGCGATCCAGTAGCCGAGATAGACATAGGGCAGGCCGCGCTTGGCCGCGGCATTGGCCAGCCACAGGATCATGTGCGTGCCGAGGCCACGGCGCGGGTCCTGCGGGTCGAAGAAACTGTAGACGGCCGAGACACCGTTCGAGAGCCAGTCGACGAGACAGGCGCCGACCAGCCGACCTTCTGCCGAATCCTCGCGGAACTCGACGATTGCCGTCTCGACCGGGCTTTCCTCGACCATGGCGCGATAGTCGTCGAAGTCCATGTCCGCCATGTCGCCGTCGCGATGGCGCGTCAGCACATAGCGTGAAAACAGCGAGAATTGCTCGCCGGTCGCCAGGGCCTGGGTCTCGACGGCGTGAACATGCTCGTTGCGGCGCTGGATGCGGCGCTGGGCACGGCTGGGCTCGAAATCGCGGACCCGGATGCGCACCGGCACGCAGGCATGACAGCCGTCGCACAAAGGCTTGTAGACAAAGTGGTGCGAGCGCCGGAAACCGGCGTCAGTCAGCGTGTCATGCTGAGTGATGGCGTCAGGTCCGCTCAGCTCGGTGACGAGCTTGGTCTCCAGCCGATGCGGCAGATACGGGCATCGCATCGCCGGCGTCGTGCGGAAGAACCGCAGGGTTTGGATGTTCTGGCGGATGAACATGAGCTACCGGCTGCGAGTTTACCCCTCGGGCGAGGGAAGGAAAGCGACAGTTGCTCCGCCAAAGGTCGAGGGCGGCCACCTTTATCAGGGGGCGTCAAGGTCCTTGGCGACCGCGTGCCAACCGGCGGAAAGGTGCCAGCGCCAACCTGATCAGGCGCGGCAACATCCATATGAGGAGCACCACGAAGACGGCAAGTAGGCACAGAAAAGTGATCGGGTGAGCGATCGCGAGCGCCAGCCCACCAATTACTGTCACATCCTCGCCGAACGACGCCGCGACGTTGCTGAATGGTTCGGGCGAGGTGTTGATCAGGGCGCGCGAGCCGGTCTTGGCGACATGCGTGCCCACTGCCAGCGTTCCGCCCAGCAAGCCGGCGATGACGGCGATCTCTGGGCTGAGGCCGGTGGCGGCCGCATAGGCCAGCAGGAATCCCGCAGGAATCCGCACGAATGTCTGCAGCGCATCATTGATGCTGTCGACATAGGGGATCTTGTCGGCGAAGAAATTGAGCGCGAACAGGAGGGCCGCCACGCCCATCACCCAGGGCGAGGACAGTACCTGGAGGTCCTGGGGCAGGGCGACGAAGCCCAGCCGCTGGGCGACACCCAGGACCAGAACCGCAGCATAGGTGTTGAGCCCGCTCGCCCAGCCGGCGCCGAGTGCAACGGCGATGGCGGCGAGGGTTTCGGCGCTCATCGCAGGAACGTCACAGGGCCCGCCGCGCCTTCAACGCGGTCGCGAGCGTGCCGTCGTCCAGCCAGTCGAGCTCGCCGCCGACCGGCACGCCATGCGCCAAGCGCGTCAGCGGCACGTTCAGCTCGCTCAGCCGCTCCGCCAGATAGTGAGCGGTGGTCTGTCCGTCGACGGTGGCGTTGGTCGCCATGATGACTTCGCGCACACCGCCCGCCGCCACGCGCTTCACGAGAGCCGCGATGTTGAGTTCGTCAGGCCCGATGCCATCCAGCGCGGAGAGCGAGCCGCCCAGCACATGATAGCGGCCCTGGAAGATCTTGCCGCGCTCCAGGGCCCAGAGATCGCCGACATCCTCGACGACGCAAATCAGGCCCGCATCGCGCCGCGAGTCGGCGCAGATCGAACAAGGGTCAATGGTGTCGAGATTGCCGCAAACCGTGCAGCTGCGAATGGCGCGCGCCGCATCCGCCAGCGCCGTGCCCAGCGGCTGCATCAAGGTCTCGCGCTTCTTCAGGAGATGCAGCGCAACGCGACGGGCCGAGCGCGGACCCAACCCGGGCAAGCGGCCCAAAAGCTGGATTAGCCGCTCGATCTCGGGGCCATTCATTTAAAGCTTGAAGCCGGGAGGCAGGGGCAGGCCACCGGTGATGCCGCGCATCTGCTCCTGCACGGTCTGCTCCACCTTGCCGCGTGCGTCGTTGGCGGCGGCCACGATCAAATCCTCGACCACGCCCTTGTCTTCGGCCTTGAACAGCGAGGCGTCGATTTCGACCCGCCGGGTCTCGTTCTTGCCGTTGACCGTGACCTTGACCAGCCCGGCGCCCGAGGAGCCGACGATCTCCAGGCGCTCCAGCGCCACCTGAAGCTCCTGCATCTTCTGCTGCATCTGTTGGGCCTGCTGCATCAGGCCGCCGAGGTCTTTCAACTTGTCGAACATCAGAACTCACTTTCGGGAATGTCGTCGTCGGCCGGGTATTCTTCGGCGGGCGGCGGCTCCTCGCCGACGAACTCGCCGAGACCGGCAACTAGGGACGTCTGATCGCCCTTGCGCCGGACTGCATCCAGCTTGGCGCCCGGGAAGGTCTTGAAAATAGCCTGCACCACCGCGTTGTTCTCCGCCGAGGTGCGCAGATCGTCGGCCTTGCTCGCTTTCTGGTCGACGAGCGTCGGCTTGCCTTGGGCATTGGAGACCGAGGCAAGCCAGCGCCGGCCCGTCCACTGCGTCAGCAGTTCGCCCAGCCGGGCCGCGAGATCCGTCGGCGCCTTCTGGGTAGGGCGGAACTCGATCACGCCAGGCTCGCAGCGCACCTCGTGCACGTAGTGCATGAGGCTGTGCACCAGCCGGGCCTCGCGCTTGCTTTCGAACAGCGCGACTACTTCGGTGAAATTGCGCGGCGCGGGCGTGGCCTGGGCCGGCTGCGCGGCAACGGCCGTCACAGGCTGTGTCGCGAGTCTCGCGGCCGCACCGCCACCTCCGCCGCCACGCGGCGCCGGCGCGCCGGCTCCGTTCGTTGTCGCGGCGCCGTTCTGCAGTACCTTGATTGCGTCGGAGGGCGAGGGCAGATCGGCGACATAGCACAGCCGGATCAGCGCCATTTCGGCGGCACGCTGCGGCGAGGGCGCTGCCAGCGTTTCCTGCAGGCCCTTCAAGAGCAGGGTCCAGGCGCGTGTCAGCGACGCCATGGAAAGCTTGCCGGCCATGGCGAGGCCCTGGGTACGTTCGCTGTCGGCCGACGCGGCGGCAGCTTCTGGCGCGATCTTGAGACGCGTCACCCAGTGGGTGAATTCGAGCAGGTCCTGCAGCACGACCACGGGATCAGCCCCGGCGTCATGCATTTCTGCGAGCGCCGCAAGCACTGCCGGCGCATCGCCGCGCATCGTCTTCTCGAACAGCTCGAGCACGCGGCTGCGGTCGGCGAGACCCAGCATGTCGCGCACCTGCGCGGCATCGACCACGCCGCCGCCATGGGCGATCGCCTGATCGAGCATGGAAAGGCCGTCACGTACCGAGCCGTCGGCGGCGCGCGCCAGCAGGGTCAGCGCCTCCGGTGAGATCTCGACTTTCTCTTCCTGGGCGATGTGGCTGAAGTGCTGGACCAGCGTTTCCTGCGGCACGCGCTTCAGGTCGAAGCGCTGGCAGCGCGACAGCACCGTTACCGGCACCTTGCGGATCTCGGTGGTGGCAAACAGGAACTTCACATGCGGCGGCGGCTCTTCCAGCGTCTTCAGCAACGCGTTGAAGGCCTTCTCCGACAGCATGTGCACTTCGTCGATGATGTAGACCTTGTAGCGCGCCGAGACCGGCCGGTAGCGCACGCCCTCGATCAGCTCGCGCACGTCGTCGATGCCGGTGCGCGACGCGGCGTCCATCTCGATCACGTCGACGTGGCGGTCCTCGGTGATTGCCGTGCAGTTGTCGCAGACGCCACAGGGATCGACAGTGGGGCCGCCCTTGCCGTCTGCACCGACGCAGTTCAGCGCACGGGCGATGATGCGCGCGGTCGTGGTCTTGCCGACGCCGCGCACGCCGGTGAGCATGAAGGCGTGGGCGATGCGGCCCGTGGCGATGGCGTTGCGCAGGGTGCGCACCATCGCCTCCTGGCCGACCAGGGTGGTGAAATCGACGGGACGGTATTTGCGGGCGAGGACACGGTAGGGAAGTGCGGGAGCTGCGGGTGCCGCGACGTCCTTGGTCCCATCATCGGCACCAGTGCCTTTGGAGGCTTTCGCCATGGCGGTCCTACCCGGTGGTGCGCCGTGGCCCCTTCAGGCCCGGCGGTCGTCGCGCCTGGGCCGCCCGCCTTTCGCGGCGGCGCGCGCAAAAGGACAGGTGAGAGACCAGCATGACCCGAAGCGAATTCGTTACGGCTGCTTCCTTCCGGATCTGACCGGGTTGGCGACTGCTCCGCCCACACTGGCCCCTCGAGGCGGTTATATCAGGAGTCGGACGGCATCGCGCAAGGGCTGAAAAGGCCGCGCGGGGGACCGATTGCCGATGCCGTCTCTGTTCCGGCTTTGGCACCGATTCAGCAGTTTGCGTGGAACCTCGCTTGCCGCGCGCTTGCCGGGCCGCTAGAAGCCAATTGCGAACGGTTCGCAATTGGGGGTGAGTTTGGAGAACGAGCGAACGGCCTTGCGTCTTTATATGACGCACCGCTCGGCGCTCGTGGCCTATGCCAGTGCGATCGCCGGCAGCCATGCCCAGGCCGAAGATGTCGTGCAGGAAGCCTGGTTCAGGCTGAAGCGCGCCAACGATTTCGACTTGGTGCAAGAGCCCGTCGCCTATCTTTACCGCCTCGTGCGAAATCTTGCGATCGATACGCGCCGGACCCTGACCCGCGAGACGGCCCGTACCGCCTCGGAGAGCGATGCGGACGTGTTGACGGACGACCAACCCTCGCCGGAGCAGGCGATCCTGGCGCGGGACGAATTGCGGGTGGTTCTGGAAGCGCTGGCCGAACTACCCGAGAGAACCCGTATCGCCGTTCGCATGAACCGCATGGAAGGACGCAAACTGCAGGAAGTCGCGAACCATCTCGGCCTGTCGGTCACGCGGACACACGCCTTGATTGCCGAAGGCATAGCCCATTGCGATCGATTGCGCGGAAAAATGCGGCTTGCCGTAACGTCTACTTCCCATGAACGCTGACGCCGATCGCGCACGCCTGGAAGCGGCAAGCTGGCTCGTCCTCCTCGACGACGAGCCTGGCGACGCGACCCGTCAGGCCGAGTTCCGTGCCTGGCTTGAGGCCGCGCCGGCCAATGCCGCAGCCTGGCGAAGCGTCGCACGCACCGACGATCTGCTGGCACAGGCGGCGGACCATGGCTCTCGACGCGCTGGCCCACAGATCGAGGCGCGAACCCCGCCGGGCGTCTTCAGCCGATGGCGTCCGGTGGCGGCGGGGATCGCCATTGCCGCCTGCCTGTTGATGGTCTTCGTCCCTCCGCTGACGCTGCGACTGCAGGCCGATTATCTGACGGGCACCGCGCAGCTCGAGACTTTGCAGCTCGACGATGGCAGCACGGTCCGGCTCGGACCCGACAGCGCGATCCGGCTCGCCTTCTCGGCCGGCGAACGCAAGGTCGATCTGCTGGCGGGGGAAGCGCTGTTCGATGTGACGGCCGATGCCGCGCGGCCATTCCGGGTCGTCGCACGGGACGCTACCGTAACGGTGTTGGGAACACGCTTCGATGTCTCGATGCGCGGTCAGGGCACGTCCGTCCTCGTCGGGAGCGGTCAGGTCCGCGTCGACTCCTCGCGGGCTGAATCGTTCGACCTGCGCCCGGGCGACTGGGTGCGCCTCGGTCCCAACGGCATGACGGAGAAGGGTTCCGACGTTCCCAATTTCCTGATGACAGGGCCTGACGTCCGTGTGGCCGCCCGCAACCGGCCTGTCTCGGAGGTCATCGACCGCATACGTCCATGGTTCGCCGGCCGCATCGTGATTGCTGACGGGAGCGTGGGGCGCCAGCCGGTGACCGGTGTCTTCGATGCAAGCGACCCAGTGCGCGCGCTCGAAGCGCTGGTCGTTCCCCAGGGCGGCCGCGTCATCAAGGTCACGCCCTGGCTGCTGGTCGTTTCGAAGGGCTGAACGCCGACGTCGGCGTGCGCATAACTTTTTTCGGAAAAACGTCTCGCCTCATCTCGTCAGTCTTTTCAGGAGCCTGGAGCGGTTGAGAAGCAATCGCCACTGGCAGCTCGGTCTCCTTGTGCTTTGCGTTGGGGAGATCGCACGTGAATTGGGGCAGGGGATTCAAAGGTAAAGCAGCTCGTCACGGCTGGAAGCTCAAGTCACTGTTTGCTGCCATTGCCATCAACGGCGCGATCGTGGCCACGCCATTCGTGTCGGGCTCGGCCATCGCACAGCAGGCGAGGGCCTTCAATATTCCGGCGCAGCCATTGGCGGATGCGCTGGTGCAGTTTGGCTACCAGTCCGGCTTGCAGGTCGTCGCCGATGGTGGGCTGACGGCTTCGGTCAGAAGCCCCGGCGTCACAGGCACGTTGCCGCCGGCAGAAGCGCTTGCGCGGCTGCTCGCCGGGACGGGGCTCGTCTATCGCTTCACGAACGCAACGACCGTGGCGCTGGAGCGGCCCGGGGCGAGCACTGCGCCGGGCGCCCTCCACCTCGATCCCGTGCAGGTGCAGGGTTACGCCGTTCCGTCGCAGGCCATGATCGACAATATCCCACCGCCCTATGCCGGTGGCCAGGTGGCGAAGGGCGGTCTGCTCGGTCTGCTCGGCAATCGCGACGTGATGGACACGCCGTTCAATCAAACCAACTTCACGGCGGAGAAGGTTCAGAACCAGCAGGCGAAGACGATTCGCGACGTGCTGATCGATGACCCGTCGGTACGCGCCTACTTTCCCGACGGCGGCGCCGGAACGGATACCGTCCGCATCCGCGGCCTTCCCGTCGGCAGTGCGAGCACGGCCTATGGCGGTCTTTATGGCGTGCTGCCGACGAGCTCGATCATGGCGGAGTTGGCGGATCGCGTCGAAGTGCTGAAAGGGCCGGCTGCCATGATCTACGGCATGCCGCCGGGCGGTTCGGTCGGCGGCACAATCAACCTCGTGCCCAAGCGCGCGCCCGATGCCGGGCTCACGCAGCTGACGGCAGGCTATGTCTCCGCCGGACAGGTCAGCGGCCATGCGGACGTGGCGCGTCGCTTCGGTGACGAAAAGCAGTTCGGCGTACGCTTCAATGGCGTCGCCCGCGCCGGCCAGACCGAAGTATCGGGCAATTCCGATGAAAGGTACCTGGGCGTTCTCGGTCTCGACTATCGCGGCGAGCGCGTTCGGCTTTCGGCCGATCTTGGTTACCAGTATCGCAATATCGGCGGTCTGATTCCCTATCTCGGCGTCAGTCCCAACGTGCAGCTCCCTTACGCACCGAACGCCCGCAAGAATTTCGGCCAGCCGTGGAACTATCAGAGCGGCAAGGATCTCTTCGGGGTGGTGCGGGCCGAGGTCGATATCACCGAAAAGATCACGGCCTACGCGACGATAGGTGCGCACGACTACCGAGCCCAGCGTCTGGCGGGCGGCACCAACATCACGGCCCTGAACTTCAGCGGCAACGCCACGACGTCGTCCAGTACTTTCAGCCAGTACCAGACCTACCAGACCGGCGAAGCAGGCCTGCGCGCGCTCGTGAACACCGGGCCGATCGACCACGAATTCGCCTTCAGCGCCACCGGCTTCCAGCAGGAAACCGGCGCGGTTACGGTGACCGGGGCGGCGTACAATACCAACATCTACAATCCAAACATCATCGCCCGGCCCAACATTCCCATTGGCGCCGCCAACAAGACCAGCTTCGAGACGCTTTCGAGCCTGGCGTTTGCCGACACGTTGTCGGCGGCCAACAAGCGCATCCAGCTCACCGTCGGCGCGCGCCTGCAGAGGGTGACGGCCACCAACTACAATCCGACCACCGGTGCGTCGACCGACAGCTATGACCAGAGCGCACTTACGCCTGCGGTGGCGCTGATCTTCAAGCCTTGGGAGAACGTCTCGCTCTACGGCAACTTCATCCAGGGCCTGCGGCAGGGCGTCGTCGTCGGATCGACCTTCGCCAATGCCGGTGAAGTCTTTCCGCCCTTCAAGTCGACGCAGTTCGAGGTCGGCGCAAAGGTCGACTGGGGTCGCTTCACGACGACGCTCAGCCTGTTCCAGATCACGCAGCCCAGCACGATCACCGACGTGGCGAGCAACACGCTGGTGCTGGCCGGTGAGCAGCGTAACCAGGGACTTGAGTTCAATGTCTTCGGCGAGCCGATGGAAGGCGTGCGCCTGCTTGGCGGCTTCATGTTGCTCGACGCCGTGCTCGCCAAGACGCAGGGCGGCCTGACCGACGGCTGGACCGCGCCGTTCTCGCCCAACTTCCAGCTCAACATCGCAGGTGAATGGGACACGCCCTTTGTGCGGGGCCTCACGCTCACCGCGCGGGCCGTCTACACCAGCTCCCAATTCATCGACACGACCTCGCCGCGCCGCAGCCTGCCCGACTGGACACGCCTGGACATCGGTGCGCGCTATGCGCTCGACGTGGTCCGCAGCCCGACTGGCAAGCCGATCGTCGCCCGGTTCTCGGTCGAGAACCTGCTCGACGCCAACTATTGGGAGACCGGCTCGGCCGCCACCACCCTCAGCCTTGGTGCGCCGCGGACATTCCGTCTGTCGTTGACCGCCGACTTCTGAGCACTCCGGCATGGAGCCGACGTTCCGGGCGTCGATGAACTGGCTCCATACCTGGGCCGGCGTTGTACTGGGCGGCCTGCTGTTCGCGATCTTCTGGATGGGCACGCTCTCGGTGTTCGATCGCGAGATTGACCGCTGGATGATGCCGACGCTGCGCCTCGCCCTTCCAGAGCAGCCAGTGTCTTTTGACGTGCTGCGCCCGTCGATCGCCGATGCAGCCCGTGCCCGCTCGCCCTTCATCGCGGCGATCCTGCCGACCGAGCGCCAGCCTGCGATCCGATTGGCGTGGCGCGAAAAGTCGGGCCTCGTCGTGCGCTACCTCGATCCGACAACAGGTGTTGCCGTGGTCGATCCGGGGACCCGCGGCGGATCGGGCTTTCTCTATCCCTTCCATTACATGCTTCACATCAGGGCATGGGATATCGGCATCTGGATCGTCGGCCTCGCGTCGATGGCGATGCTGGCGCTGTGCATTTCCGGCGTCGTCATCCACCGCAAGATCTTCGCCGACTTCTTCACTTTCCGGTCGGCCCGCAAACCACGCCGGATGATCCTCGACCTCCACAATGTGGCCGGCGTCCTGGCGTTGCCATTCCACATCGCCATCACGCTCTCGGGTCTGATCTTCTTCTATTCGATCTACTTTCCGAGCGGCTGGAAGATGTTCTATCCAGATCGCCGTGCCTTCGTCGTCGATGAGATCAGCGACTATTCGAGGCCAAGGCTGAACAAGCCCGGTCAGCTCGGTTCGCTCGACGGCATGGTCGCTGAGGCGCAGCGCTTATGGGACGGCGACCTGCCGCGAGTGCTGGTCGTGCGGCTACCCGGCGATGCTGCCGCCTATGTGCAGGTGAGCCGCCCCTACGAGGACAGCGTGGTGCTGTCGGGCGATCTCGCTTACTTCGACGGCGCGACCGGTGCGCTGCTGCATCAGCGCACCGAGATGCGGCCGATCGCGACGGCGCAGCGCTTCGTCGTTGGATTTCACCTGATCCGGTTCCAGCACTGGACCCTTCGCTGGATCTACTTCGGGCTTGGACTGGCTGGCTACGTGACGATTGCGACCGGCTATTTCTTCTGGCTCGAAGCGCGTCGTCAGAAATCCACGCCGCTTCAGCAGCGGAGCTTCCGGCTCGTCGAAGGCATGACCGTAGGATCGACCAGCGGCATCGTGATCGCGACGCTCGTCTTCTTCGTTGCCAATCGCCTGCTGCCGCTTGGAGCAACATGGCTCGGTCAAGAGCGGGGTGCGCTCGAGATCTGCGCGTTCTTTCTCGCCTGGCTGGCGAGCTTCGCGCACGCTTGGTTACGGCCAGCGCGTGCCTGGATCGAGCAATGCTGGATGATCGCAACCCTGGCGGTCGCCGCCGTTGGCTTGAACTGGATCACCACCGGCGATCATCTCGGCCGAAGCCTCGCGCATCGACATCTTTGGGCCGTCGGCGGCATGGATTTGTTGCTGCTGCTCGGTGCAGGTGTCGCCTATCTCGCGGCGATCCGCTTGCGCGCCAGGCCCAGGTGATCACGTAGCGTCGCGCCGGTGTAGTCGGCACGGAACAGGCCGCGTTCCTGAAGGATCGGGACGACCAGCTTCACGAAATCGTCGAACTGGCGGGGAAAGAAGGGCGGCATCACATTGAAGCCGTCGGCAGCGCCGTCTCGGAACCAGCGTTCCAGTACGTCGGCGATCTGCACCGGAGTGCCGATGGGCAGGAGATGGCCACGGGCTGCGGCCACTCTGTGGAAGAGTTCTCGCAGCGTCAGGTTCTCGCGCCGCGCCATCTGCAGGAGCAGAGCGGCACGGCTCTTGAGATGCTCGGTTTCGGGTATGTCGGGAACGGGGCCGTCGAGTGGATGAACCGACATGTCGGCGCCCAGTCGCTCGGAGAGCACGGTGAAAGCCTGCGCCGTGTCGATGTTGCGATTCAACTCGGCGAAGATCTCGCAGGCTTCCCGCTCGGTACGCCCGACCACGGGCATCACGCCGGGCATGACCAGCGCCTCATCGGCGCCGCGGCCCTGTTCGAGAAGCTGAGCCTTCATGCCGGCGTAGAACGCCTGGGCCTCGCCGAGATCGTTCTGCGCCGTGAAGACGACGTCGGCGATGCGCGCGGCCAGTGCCTGGCCGGGGCCGGAAGAGCCAGCCTGGATCAATACCGGATGGCCTTGAGGTGAGCGTGGCACATTGAGCGCGCCTTCGATGGTGAAATACTTGCCCCGGAAATCGGGGATATGGAGGCTGCCCGGGCGCACGAACTGGCCGGCCTTCTTGTCGCCGATGAACGCGTCGTCGTCCCAGCTGTCCCACAGGAGCCGGCAGGCTTCGACGAACTCCTCGGCCATCGCATAGCGCTCGGCATGGGGCGGATGCTGGCGGCCGAAGACGGCACTCGACTTGGCATATGCCGTGGTCACGACATTCCAGCCCACGCGCCCGCCGGAGATATGGTCGAGCGAAGCGAAGCCGCGCGCCACATGGTAGGGCTCGGCATAGGTGGTCGACGCGGTGGCGGCGAGGCCGAGTTTCTTCGTCCCCATGGCGAGCGCTGCAAGCAGAGTCAGCGGCTCGAACTTGCCGATGGTCGAGGGATGTTCGCCGTAACCCGTCGCGAAGCCGTCGCCCAGGAAGAACATGTCGAACTTGCCGCGCTCGGCCGTGGCCGCGATGTGCTGCATCAGGCCGAGATTGGGCCATCCTTCGACAGTGGCATCGGGATGCCGCCAGCCGCCAACGTGATGGCCGGGCGTCTGCACGAAGACGCCGAGGCGCATCTGGCGGCCAGGCTTTGGTTCGAAATCCTGTTTCATCTTGGTCCTTTTTATCGGCCGGCGAATGTTTCATCTTCTCCGCCATAAAGAGCAAGCAAGGGGCGGCGCCGGGGAGGGGCATGACTTCCACAATAGCCATCGTTCTGGCGGTCTTTTCGGCAATGGGTGGTGTCTGGGGATGGCGGGTGGGAACCCGCAACATTCAGTTGCCTCCCGAGAGGTACGACTTTCCGGGAGGCATGAGCCGCGGTGAATATCTGCGGCGTCTCAAGGTACGGCACCAGCGTCGCCGGATTTTGCTGGTCCTGGGCTTCGCCGTGGCAGCAGGTGTCGCTGGTTTGGCGGCAATGACCTTTATTGCGCTGCTGATACGACGCTGAGCCGCAGTGCCTGTCCGCTCAGTGCGCGAAGTAGTGCATGCCACCGTCGACGGGGATCACGGCGCCGGTGATGTAGCGTGCCGCCGGCGAGGCGAGGAAGGCGACGAGGCCCGCCACGTCTTCCGGCTCCCCGAAATAACCGATCGGAATGTTGCGCTCGATGAAGCTGCGACGCGCTTCCTCGGTCGGATGGAGCTTTGCAGGATCTGCTCGGAGTTGATACGGCCAGGCTGGATCGTATTCACCGTCACGCCGTCAGCCGCAACGTCGCACGACAGGCCCTTGGCCCAGAGATGAAGAGCGGCCTTGGCCGCGATGGCGGCGTTCAGCCCGCGCGGCTCCATCGAACCGCTGATATTGATGATGCGGCCCCATTTGCGCGCCCGCATCGCCGGCAGCAGCGCCTTGGTGAGAAGGCGCGCGGCCGTGAAATTGAGGGCGAAAGCCTCTTCCCAGACATCTTGGCCAGCATCGGGGCCTGTTGGCCGCGAGCCGCCGGCGCAGTTCGCCAGGATGTCAATATGGCCCAGCGCTTTCGTGGCTTCGTCGACAATGCGTGCAAGGTCCTTCGTGTCGGTGACGTCGCCCGTGATGGCCGTTACGCCGTCGAGAGGTGCGATCTTGTCGGCGCGCCGGGCTGTGGCGGCGACGCGGGCTCCTTGTTGGGCGAGAAGCCGTGCGACGCCGGCGCCGATTCCGGAGCTTGCCCCGGTGACAAGACACGTCTTGCCGCGAAGTTCGTAATCCATCCGGCCCTTAGAGCGTGACTGGTCCGCCTTCGGCAAGGGCGCGTTGCGTCGCCAGCGAAAGATTAAGCGCCTCGATGGCTCGGTCGGCATCAAGCAGAGAAGGATCCGCCTTGCCGGCAATGCAGTCGACGAAATGGCGCAGTTCGGCCACGTAAGGGTCGCGCCCCGATATCGCGACGGCTTTGGCTGGCGCGTTGCCAGTGGCGATGGTGAACGTGCTGCGCGGCGGCATCTCGGAGAAGACGGTTTCCAGCCCGAACACAGCACGTTCGAACAGGGCTCGAAAACCAACTGTGAATGGGAAACCCGTCGGCATCAGGCCACTCGCCGTGACCGTCGCGTGCCGGCCATCGCCATAGTCGAGCAAGGCGGTGATATCGCCATCGCCCGAGGCCGAGAGTCGCTCGGGTGCGCCCATCAGCCATTGCACGACATCCAAGTCGAATGTCATCAGCTCGGTTGTTGGGTCGGTATAGTGTGATTTGCGATCTGGTGCGTCCGGATGCAGGTAGGAGCTCAGCCGCCATGTCGAGAGACTGATCAAGCGGCCATGTTCACCTGACGTCACAACCGCCTTTACGTGCTCGTAGGCACCAACCGATCGCATGAGCAGCCCGATCTGCAGAAGCCGATTGGCCTTGCGCGCGGCGGCGCGCATTCCCTGCGCGGCAGACATCCCCAGTGCCATAGGCGTCTCACAGAAGACATGCTTGCCGCAGTTCAGAGCCGAGACGACGAATTTCCCGTGAATCGCGCTCGGCAGGCAAACGTCGATGGCATCGATATCGGCGCTTTCGATCAGCAGGCGAGGATCGTCGAATGGCTTGGCCTTGCAGATATCTGCGACCAGCCGTGCACGGTCCAGGCTACGCGCCGAGACACCGACGACCTCGACGTCGTCCATGCCGGCGTAGGCGCTCGCATGCACGGCGCCCATCGCGCCTGCTCCCAGGATGCCGATCCTGACCATGACGCCAAGCGTAGCGCAATTTGCCTGATTAGGGCGATCTTGCGTTAAGCTCGCCCGATGACAGGATCGGATCCCTATGCGGCGCTGGGCGTGCGTCGCCGAATCAACGCCGCCGGTGCGCTGACGCGTCTGGGTGGCGCGGTGATGGCGCCAGAGGTGGTCGAGGCGATGGCGGCAGCTTCGCGCGCGTCGGTCGATATCGGCGAGCTGCAGGATGCCGCGAGCCGGCGTATCGCCCAGGCGACGGGCGCGGAGGCGGGGATGGTGACCACGGGCGCGGCCGCGGCGCTTACCCTCGCGGCTGCCGCTTCGATTGCGCGTTGGGACGTGGCCAAGATGGCGGCCCTGCCGCACGCCGACGCCTTTCCGCGTGACATCCTGGTACCGCGTACCCAGCGCACCGGCTATGCCCATGCGCTGGCGGCCTCCGGTGCGCGACTGGTCGATATCGGGCACAATGATCGTGGCACCGGGGCTGGTGTGCGCGGCCTTGAAGCCTGGGAGATCGAGACGGCGCTCTCGCCGTCGGTCGTCGCGGTGTTCTTCTCGGCCAACGCCACGAGCCTCGCCGACCTGCCGACAGCGGTATCGGTCTGCAAGGCGCATGGCATTCCGTTGATCGTCGATGCAGCGGCGCAGTTGCCGCCCAAGGAGAATCTCCGCCGCTTCATCGCCATGGGCGCCGATCTGGTGGCTTTCTCCGGTGGCAAGGCGCTGGGTGGGCCGCAGGCGTCGGGCTTCCTGACGGGAAGGCGCGATCTCATCGCGTCGGCGCTGTTGCAGCAACTCGACATGGATGTGGCGCCCGACA
Source organism: Reyranella sp. (assembly GCF_004297405.1). Lineage (GTDB taxonomy): Bacteria > Pseudomonadota > Alphaproteobacteria > Reyranellales > Reyranellaceae > Reyranella. The sequence continues at coordinate 124,057 of NZ_SCVC01000036.1, read as the reverse complement.
CGTGGACACCGCCCAAACTGGTCGATCGCGCCAACCTGCGGGGCGTGCCGCATCATGGCATCGGACGTGGATTCAAGGCCGGCAAGGAGGAGATCGTCGGGCTGCTGACGGCGCTCGATCGTTTCCTCGAGGCCGACGACGCGGCTGCCAATGCGGCCCTTCAGACGCGGCTCGAAGCCATTGCCGCCTCGTTGAACGGCTTTGACGTTGCGCTGGTGCCGGCCGCGAAGACGGGACGTGTGCCCGTCCTCGAGATAGCCGTGCGCGATGCGCTGACGATCAGTGCCCGCTTGCAGAAGGGTGATCCACCCGTGCATCTCTCCGAGCGTCACGCCGCGCGTGGCGTGCTGACACTCGATCCGCAGGTCCTGCTGCCCGAGCACGATGCGCCGCTGGCGGCGGCGCTCCGTGCCGGGCTTCAGTCAGTTTAGGCCGCTCGCAGGATGCCGAGCTGCTGCAGGGCGGTCACGCCGTCGTCGAGGCCGATTTCCTCGGCGACCTTGCCATCCTTGATGCGCAGGACGGTCGTGCCGGTGAAACGCATCTTGCGGCCCGAGGCAGCCGGCAGCGATCCGATCAGGAAATCGCTGAAGGCCGGGCCGGTATGCGTGCCGCCGCCCTTCCACTGGCCGACGACATAGTCGCCTTCGGCAATGAGATCGGCCGCGCCACCGAACTCGAGATCCGGGAAGGCCTCACGAAAGTCGGTCATGAAGTTCTTCACATCCTCACGCCCGCGACGGGGAGCATGCAGTGAGTATTGCAGCAGGATGTCGGGGGCGGCGAGTTCGTCGACGACCTTTGGGTTCCAGGGATTGCCCCAGAATTCCGTGAACCAGCGGCCGACGATGGCCTTGTTTTCCTGTTCCTTGGACATGATGACGATCCTTCGCGCTGTTGCGACCACGATTGGTCCGTGGCCGCACCATGTCCGTCGCATGGATCGGAAAATATCCGCCGGCGTCCGCGAATAAATTTCGCGGACACGCTCACGATTCAATCGATCGCGGATTGACCTTCGTCGCGATAGGCCCAGCAGGTGTCGGGCGGCAAGGTAAGGGCGACTTCGCCATCTTGATGGCGGGCCGCCGTGCCGAGTTCCAGCACCTCGAGCTTCTGACCGCCAAATTCGACGTCGTAGACCGTCTGCATGCCCTGATAGCGGCGTTCGACGACGCGGCCGGTGAAGCTGTTGGCGGGCCCGCGTTCGCCGAGCCGGATGTTCTCGGCGCGCAAGGCCACGCGCGCGCGGTCGCCGGCAGCGAGGGGCTGCGGCGTCCAGGCTTCGATGCGGCCAACTTGGCCGAGATCGATGGTCGCGCGCTCGCCCTTTCGTTCCAACACCTTGCCCAACAGCACGTTCGAGGCGCCGGTGAAGTTGGCGACGAAGGAGTCGGCCGGTCTGTTGTAGATCTCGCCGGGCGGGGCCATCTGCAGCAGCTTGCCCTCGCGCATGACGCCGATGCGGTCGCCCAGCACCACGGCCTCGGCCTGGTCGTGCGTCACGTAGAGGCCGGTCATGCCGGTCTGCTTCAGGATGCGCCGCAGCTCGTCGCGCAGGCGGATGCGCAGCTTGGCATCGAGATTGGACAGCGGTTCGTCGAGCAGCAGAAGCTGCGGTCGGTAGACCAGGCTGCGTGCCAGCGCCACGCGCTGCATCTGGCCGCCCGACAGTGACGTCACGGGCCGTTCGGCATAGTCACCGAGACCGACCAGCTCGAGCGTCTCTCGCACCTTCGTGTCGACGTTCCCGCTGCCGTTGCTGCTGCGCCGGTGCTTCAGCGGATAGGCCACGTTCTGCTTCACCGTCATGTGCGGCCAGACGGCATAGGACTGGAACACCATGCCGATGTCGCGCTCGCGTGGCGACACCAACAGGTTACGCTCGGGCTCCGACACGACGCGGCCGCCGATCGAGATGCGGCCGCCGGTGGGATGTTCGAGGCCCGCGACACAGCGCAAGGTCGTGGTCTTGCCGCAACCCGAAGGGCCGAGCAGCACCACGATCTCGCCGGCCGGCACGTCGAAATTCACCCCGTCCACGGCGGGCTTGCCCGCCGCGAACCGCTTTACGAGGTCCTCGATGAGAAGAGCGGAGCTCACTGGCGATAGCCGTAAGTCTTGTTCCACTCTTCGATCCAGGTTCCGCGCAGCTTGGAGAACTCCTCGAAATTCGGCACCCAGACCTTGATCTTCTTGGGGTCCCAACCCTTCGGGAAGGCCGGCGGCTCCTTCAAGGAGGTGATGTTGCCGAGCTTGTTGATCATGAACGCCTGACCTTCCTTGGAGAGGCGCCAGTTCATGAACAGTTTTGCGGCATTCGGGCTCTTCGACGTCTTGGTGATGCCATCGGCATAGGGAACGATCGGCACGCCTTCGGGGGCGAAGATTGCCTCGGCCGGAGCGCCTTCGACGATCTTGGTGTAGATGATGTTATAGAGCAGCGGTGCGATCGAGACTTCGCCACGCACCAGCGCATCGGAGAGCGGGGCCCCCGACGGGTAGAGCGCAATGCCGATTTCGGCCTGCTTCTTCCAATAGTCTTCACCGAGGACCTGGCGCTCGAACATGATGCGCGTCCAGGTCGTGCCACCCGACGGTCCGATCACCTGGCCGATCTGCTTGTTCTTGTATTCGGGCTTCAGCAAATCCATCCAGCTCTTGGGCGCGTTCTTCACGAGCTGGGTGTTGTAGGCGATAGCCCAGCCCAGGGTGACACCCGGCCACAGCTTGGGCGAGACCAGCGCGTCGGGGCGGTAATCAGCGGCATTCGGCGGGGCGTAGTCCTGGAAGAGGTCGGCAAGTTCCAGCATCAGGCCGCGGTCGGAATGGTTCACGACGTCGGCGCCGAGCTTGCCGGCAGCGGCTTCGGTCTTGATGCGGGTGATGAGCTGGCCGCCCGGCGCGCGGACCATCGCCACCTTGATCTTCGGGAAGACCTTGTTGAATTCCTTGATGACTTCCTGCTGCGTCTCCGCGAAGTCGGCGGTGTAGAGCGTGAGCTGACCTTCCTTCTCGGCGGCCGCGATCAGCTCCTTGGAGCCGAACTGGGTCTGCGCCATTGCCGGCAGGCCGATAAGGCCCAGCGCCAGCCCGATGGCGGTTGCGGTCATAGTCCTGCGATACATAGGCATATCCTCCGTTGTCCTTATTCGTCAGCCGAGTTGATTAACCTACTCGCGCGCTGCCTTGCGCGGCGTCACGGGAAAGCCAGGTAGTGATCCCGAGCAGGACGGCCAGCAGCACGGTCTGCACGAGACTGAAGGCGGCAGTCTTGCCGACGTTTCCGCCCTCGTAATAGTCGAGCAGCAACACCGCCATCACGGTCGTGTCGCTGGTGTAGAGGAAGAGCGACGAGCCGAGCTCACGAATCGCCAGCACGAACAGGAGTGTCATCGAGGCCACGACACCCGGCCGTGCCAGCGGCAGCACGATGGTGCGGATGGTGCCGAGCATGCCGCGGCCGCAGATCCAGGCGGCTTCTTCCAGTTCCTTGTGGATCTGCATGAAGGAGGTCGAGAGCGCCTTCACCGTGTCAGGCATGAAGCGCGCAACGAAGGCCAGCGCGAGGATCCAGATCGTGCCGTAGAGGCCGCCTGGGAGCCCGATCCAAGCCCAGAGATAGGCGACGCCGACGACGAGACCCGGAATGGCCACGGGCAAGGTCGCCAGCAGGTCGATCGAGCGGCGACCGGAAACCTGGGTGCGGTTGACCGTGTAGCCGATGGCGAAAGCCAGGGCGCCGCCCACCAGAGCGGTCAGCACGCCGACCTTCATGGTGTTCCAGATCGACAGCATGGTCAGCGGATTGTCGAAGACGCTGTTGAAGTGCACCCAGCTATAGGCCTTGGCGTCGAACAGCGCGTCGAAGTCCTTGATGAACAGGAACTTTCGGAACGCAGCGATGATCAGCGCCAGGGTCGGCAGCACGACCACCACGAAGATATAGATGAGCGCCAGACTGAAGGTGAACCAGCGCCAGCGGCCGAGCTTCAGGGGACGCGGCCGGAAGGCCTTGCCGGCGACGGTGGCGAAGCTCTTGCCCGACAGCACGCGCTGCTGCGCCCAGACGAGGATTGCCGTCACCACCATCAGCAGGATCGCGACCGCCGCAGCGGTGTTGTAGAGCGGCGGGCTCCAGGCGGTGAGCTTGAAGATGTAGGTCGTGAGCACACTGATATTGGCTGGTGCGCCCAGAGCAGCTGGCACGCCGTAGATGCCCAGCATAACCACGAAGGAGAGCAGCGAGCCCGCCAGGATTGCCGGCGCGATCAGCGGGAAGGTGACGGTGAACAGCGTCGTGAAGGCCGAGGCGCCGGAAACTTCGGATGCTTCCTCGAGGCTTGGATCCATGTTCCGCAGCGCCGAGGCGGTGAACATGTAGACGTAGGGCGCGTAGTACATGCCGAAAACGAGGATCAGGCCCGACATCGAATAGAAGTCGAAGCGAAAATCGATGCCGACCCACTTCAGCACGGTGTTGAGCAGGCCGGTCTTGGGCGAGCCCAGGATTCCCCAGGCGACGCCGGCGACCAGCGGCGGCACAAACAGCGGGATCATACTGGCGCCGGCAATGAAGCCTTTGAAAGGCGTATCCGTGCGCACGACGATCCAGGAGAAGGCGAGCCCGATCACCACGGCCAGGATGGTGCCGCCACCACAGGCTGCCAGCGCGTTGAAGAAGGCGAGGTGGACGTTCTCGTTTCCGAGCACGTCGATGAAGTGCTTCACCGAAGGCCGGAAAGCGCCGAAGCCGTCGACCACCGGATTGGAGTCGCTCAGCGCGCCGAAGACCAGCATCAACAGCGGATAGAGGACAAGGAAGGCAAGGACGATCAGCAGCGCGCCGACCCAAAGCGGCGCACCCCAACGGCGGGGTGCCGGTCGGACCTCATCAGACGCAGGCAATGCGGTAGCACTCGTCGCCGTCAACGCTCGATTCCCTCCCACGATCGTCCGCAGGCGGCGCCGGCGGCTTCTTCATCGTTGGTGAAATCGTAGCCCATCGGCAAATCAGACGCTACGTTTTGCTGATGAAGCTTCGTTCTCACGACCGCTACGACTATGTCCCCCTGCGTGGACGCAAGGATTACGTCTGGCCCGACAATCGCAGGCTGGCCGTTTATTTCGCTCTGAACCTCGAACATTTCACCTTTGGCGATGGGCTGGGTGCGGAACTGGTGCCCGCAGGACCGCAGCCCGACGTGCTCAATTATGCGTGGCGCGACTACGGCAACCGGGTCGGCGCCTGGTACATGCTCGATGCGTTCGATGCTCTCGATCTGCCGATGGCGGCGCTCGTGAACAGCGCCATGTACGATCATGCGCCACAGCTCGTAGCAGCCTGCCGTGCCCGCGGCGACGAGATCGTGGGGCACGGCCGCACCAATGCCGAGCGTCAGGGCGTGCTCGGCGAGGCTGAGGAGCGACAGCTCATAGCGGAAGTGACGAGCCGCATCGCGAACGAAGAAGGGAAGACGCCGGAAGGTTGGCTGGGGCCGTGGATATCGCAAAGCCACGCCACGCCCGACGTACTGGCCCATGCCGGCTACAGCTACCATCTCGACTGGTGCATGGACGACCAGCCGGTCTGGTTCCGCTGCCGCGACGGCAAGAAGATCCTCTCGGTGCCCTATCCACAGGAAGCGAACGACATTCCTTCGATCGTCGTCCGCAAGGATGGCGCCGAGCAATTCGCCGACATCATCGTCGACCAGTTCGACGAGATGCTGGAGCTGTCGCAAGCACGGCCGCTTGTCATGGGCGTCGCGCTGCACGCCTATATCGTCGGCCAGCCGCACCGCTTGCGGCATCTCAAGCGCGCGCTCCGGCACATCGCCGCGCAGCGCGACGCGATCTGGCTCACCACGCCGGGCGCCATCGCCCGACACTGTATTTCCTTACCCGCCGGCATTGTCCCCTAGGAGTTCCATGCGTCTTTTCACGGCCACGCTTGCCACCGAGACCAACACTTTCTCTCCGCTCCCCACCAGCATCGAGAATTACCGCGAGTCGGTGTTCTTTCGAGCTGGCGAACATCCGACCGATGCGCCGCGTATGTGCACCGCGCCGCTGTTCGTCGGACGCGCTCGCGCCAAGGCGGAAGGCTTCGAGCTGATCGAAGGAAGCTGCTTTGCCGCCAGTCCCGCTGGCACGACCAACCGTGCCGACTATGAGACCATGCGCGACGAGATCCTGGGCCAGCTCAAGGCGGCCCTGCCGGTCGATGGATTGCTGCTCGGCCTGCACGGCGCCATGGTGGCGCACGGTTACGACGACGTCGAAGGTGACATCATCGAACGTGCCCGCGCCATCGTCGGTCCGAAATGCGTGATCGGCGTAGAACTAGACCCGCACTGCCATCTTACCTTGAAGCGCATCGCCGGCGCCGACATCGTCGTGCTCTATAAGGAATTCCCGCATACCGACGTCGTCGAGCGGGCGGAAGACGTGCTCGACCTCGTGCTCGCCACCCTGCGCGGCAAGGTGAAGCCGGTGATGTCGGTCTACGACTGTCGGCAGATCCAGAGCTATCCCACGACCATCCAGCCGATGCGTGGCCTGGTCGATCGCATCAAGGCGATGGAGGGCAAGGACGGCATCCTGTCCGTCTCGATCGCACATTGCTTTCCCTATGGCGACGTGCCCGAAATCGGCACGCGCGTGCTGGTGATTGCCGACGGCGACAAGAAGAAGGCAGATGCGCTCGCGACGACACTCGGTGAGGAGCTGGTGAGCCTGCGCGGCAAGACCCAGCCGCCGTCGTTCGACGTTGCCGCCGGCGTAGGGGAGGGTGTCGCCTTCAACGACCTGCCGGTGGTGATCGCCGATCCAGCCGACAATGCCGGCGGCGGCGCACCGTCGGACAACACCGACATCCTGCGCCATCTGATCGAGAAGAAGGTCGAGAATGCCTGCCTCGGTCCGATCTGGGATCCGATCGCCGTGCGCCTCTGCTTCGATGCCGGCCTCGGCGCCAAGATGGGCCTCCGATTTGGCGGCAAGATTGCGCCGAGCTCGGGCCAGCCGGTTGATGCCGAAGTCGAGGTGATCGGTCTCAAGCGCGATGCCTGGCAAAGCTTCGGGCCGACTCAGGTATCGGTCGGCGATTGTGCGGCTGTGCGTATCGACGGCGTAGAGGTCGTTTTAATTGCGAATCGCACGCAGGCAACGGGCTTGGAACTCTTCACCAACCTCGGAATCGATCCGCGCGAGCGCAAGATCGTGGTGGTGAAGTCGACCAATCACTTCATGGCGGCCTACGGCCCGATCGCCAAGAAGGTCATTTACGTCGAATCGAGCGGTCCGCTACGCCGCGACCACCGCAAGGTCCCCTACCAAAAGGTCGAGCGCCCGATCTGGCCGCTTGATCCGGATGCCAAGCCGCGCGGGCTGATCTTCTGATCTCCGCGCCGTGCGTCGTGCTGGACAAGCACGACAACGGCTTTGCATACTAAATGAGGGGAGTAAGGGAGACTTTCGTATGTTCAGGCGTATTCTCGCCGGCGCGCTCGCGCTGGCCGTGCCTTTTGCAGCCGCCGACGTGCAGGCGCAGGAAAAGGTGCTCAAGGCGGTGATGCACGCTGACGTGCGCGTCATCGATCCGGTGTGGACCACCCAGACGATCGCCAACATCCATGGCGCGCTGATCTACGACACGCTGTTCGGCAATGATGGCAACCAGAAGCCGCAGCCGCAGATGGTGGGCAAGTACGAGATCAGCCCTGATCGGCTCACCTACACCTTCACGCTGCGCGACGGGCTCAAGTTCCACGACGGCTCGCCGGTCACGACCAAGGACGTCATCGCTTCACTGAAGCGCTGGGGCGCCAAGGACGGTGTCGGCCAGCGCCTGATGGGCTTCGTCACAAAGATGGAGCCGGTCGACGACAAGACCTTCACCATGGTCCTGCGGGAACCTTACGGCATGGTCCTGGAGTCGCTGGGCAAGAGCCAGAGCTCGATCGCCGCTATCATGCGCGAGAAGGATGCCCTGACCGATCCGCAGCAGCAGGTGAAGGAGGCCGTCGGCTCCGGTCCCTATATGTTTGCCAAGGATCAGTGGGTTCCGGGCAGCAAGGCGGTCTATCTCAAGAACAAGGACTATGTGCCGCGCACTGAGGCGCCGTCCTCCTTTGCGGGTGCTAAGATTCCCGGCGTCGATCGCATCGAGCTGGTTTGGATCTCCGATCCGCAGACCACCATGTCGGCGCTGATCAACGGCGAGATCGACTTCTACGAGCAGCCGACCAACGACTTCCTGCCGTTGCTCGAGAAGGCGCGCGGCGTGAAGCTGATGAAGACCGGCAAGATCGACAGCACGCAGGGCATGATCCGGCTGAACCATCTCCACCCGCCGTTCGACAACGTGAAGGCGCGGCAGGCGATGTACTACCTGATCAACCAGGAAGACTTCCTGCGCACCATCGTCGGCGATCCGAAATTCTACCGGGTCTGCAAAGGACTGCTGACCTGCGGCGGTCCCTACGAGAACGACGGCGGCAGCGAACTCATGAAGGAGTACAACCCGAAGAAGGCGCTGCAGCTGCTCAAGGAGGCTGGTTACAAGGGCGAGCCGATCACCGTGCTCTCGGCCACCGACCACGCCACCATCACCCCGGCAACGCAGGTGCTGGTCCAAGCGATGCGCGAAGCCGGCATCAACGTCGATGCGCAGTCGATGGACTGGGGCTCGGTCGTGACTCGCCGTGCCAAGAAGGAGCCGCCCGCGCAAGGCGGCTGGAATATCTTCGTCACCACCTCGGGTGGCGTCGGTTCGTCCAATCCTGTCCTGCACACCTGGATCGGTGCTGCCTGCGACAAGGGCCTGTTCGGCTGGCCGTGCGATCCCGAAGTCGAGAAGCTGCGCAATGCCTTCGGCATGGCGGCGACCGAGGAGGAGCGCAAGAAGATCGCCAAGGAGCTGCAGACCCGCGCGATGGAGCAGGTCGTGTTCCTGCCGTTCGGTCAATGGGATACGCCGATCGCCTTCCGCGGCGACAAGATCGACAACGTCGTGCCGAACACCGGCCTCGCCGTGCTCTGGGGTATTACCAAGAAGTGAAATCCGTTAAGCGTAACGGCGCATGACCTCCTATATCGTGCGCCGTCTCTTCGCCACCCTGCCGGTGATGGCGGTGGTGGCGCTGTTTGTCTTTTTCCTGCTGCGATTCGCACCGGGTGATCCCGCTGCGATCATCGCAGGCGACGATGCCACGGCCGAATCGATTGCGGCCGTGCGCGTCAAGCTCGGGCTCGACCGGCCGATGGTCGAGCAGTTCGTCGTCTGGGTGGGCCAGCTCCTGCAGGGCGACATGGGCGTGTCGATCTTCTCGAACCTCGCCGTGACACGCCTGATTGCCCAGCGGCTGGAGCCGACGGTGGCGCTCACGCTCTCAACGCTGTTCGTGGCGGTTGCGCTCGCCGTTCCCATCGGCGTCGTGGCGGCCTGGAAGGCGCGTAAGCTGGTCGATCGCCTGGCCATGGCCTTCGCCGTGCTGGGCTTTGCGATGCCGACCTTCGTGCTGGCCTATATCCTGATCTACTTCTTCGCCGTGCAGTGGCAGCTCTTGCCGGTGCAGGGCTACGCACCAATCAAGCAAGGCTTTTGGCCCTTCGTCGAAAGCCTGATCCTGCCTTCGGTGGCGCTGGGCATCACCTACATGGCGTTGATCGCCCGCATCACGCGGGCCTCCATGCTCGAGGTGCTGGCCCAAGACTATATCCGCACCGCCAATTCCAAGGGCCTGGCGACAGACCGCGTGCTGCTGCTGCATGCCTTGAAGAATGCCGCCGTGCCGATCGTCACGGTGATTGGCATCGGCATCGCGCTCCTGATCTCCGGGGTCGTCATCACCGAGACCGTGTTCAACATTCCGGGCCTGGGACGCCTCACGGTCGATGCCGTGCTGAAGCGCGACTATCCGGTGGTGCAGGGGCTGATCCTGGTCTTTGCCGGCGCCAAGGTGCTGGTGAACCTGATCATCGACATTTCCTACGCCTTCCTCGATCCGCGGATCCGGTACTGACATGGCCGTTGTCGCCGACGATCTCGACCTGCCGGCCACGCGCCGTTTCTCGCTGTGGACCGCGGTACGGCGCAATCCCACGATTGCCTTCGGTGCCGTGCTGCTGGCGGCGCTGATCATCATGGCGGTCTTCGCGCCCTTCATCGCGCCCAATGACCCCTTGAAGCTGTCGCCCGTGAACCGGCTTCGCCCGCCGTCGGAGCGCTGGTGGTTCGGCACGGATCAGTTCGGCCGGGACGTCTTTTCACGGACGATCTACGGCGCGCGCGTCTCCCTGATCGTCGGCCTCTCGGTGGCTGCCTTTTCGAGCGTGCTGGGCCTCGCGCTGGGACTTGCTTGCGGTTACTTCCGCAAGGTCGACGGGATCGTCATGCGAATCATGGACGGGTTGATGGCGATCCCCTCGATCCTGCTCGCCATCGCGCTCATCACCCTGTCGCGGCCGGGCCTCGGCATCGTGATCGTGGCCATCGTCATCCCCGAAGTGCCCCGCATCGTGCGTGTCGTACGCGCCGTGGTGCTGTCGATCCGCGCCCAGCCCTATATCGAAAGCGCCATCGCCGGTGGCACGAAGAACCTGAAGCTCCTGTGGCGTCATGTGCTGCCCAACACGCTGGCGCCACTGATCGTACAATCGACCTATGTCTGCGCCTCGGCCATGCTGATCGAGGCGGGCCTCAGTTTCCTGGGTGCCGGCGTGCCGCCGGAAATCCCGAGCTGGGGCAACATCATTGCCCAGGGCCGCACCTATTTTCAGATTGCGCCCTGGACCATCCTGATTCCGGGGGCGTTCCTGGCCGTCACCGTGCTGGCGGTGAACCTGCTGGGCGATGGGCTGCGCGACCGGCTCGATCCGCGACTGGCGAGGCGGCTCTGACCATGGCCGAAGCCTCTATCCTCGAAGTTCGCGACCTGCATACGCAGTTTCGTACGTTGGACGGCATCGTCCGGGCCGTCGATGGCGTGTCCTTCCATGTCGCGCGCGGTGAGACCCTGGGCATCGTAGGCGAGTCCGGCTGCGGCAAGTCGGTGACGGCGATGTCGATCCTGCGGCTGATCCCGCCGGAGACCGGCCGCATCGCCTCTGGCTCGATCAAGTTCGAAGGCGAGGAACTCACGAGGCTCTCCGAAGAGGAGATGAAGCGTCTGCGCGGGCATCGCATCTCCATGATCTTCCAGGAGCCGATGACCAGCCTCAATCCGGTGCTGACGGTCGGCACGCAGATCGCCGAAAACGTCGTGCGCCATCTCCATGTGCCCTGGTCGGCCGCGCGCGATCGGGCGCGCGAGATGCTGGATCTGGTGCGCATCGCCGATGCCCGCCGCCGCCTTGACGAGTATCCGCACCAGCTTTCTGGCGGCATGCGCCAGCGCGTGATGATCGCCATGGCGCTCAGCTGCGATCCGCAGGTCTTGATAGCCGATGAGCCCACGACGGCGCTCGACGTCACCATCCAGGCACAGATCCTCGATCTCATGATCGAGCTCAAGGAGAAGACCGGCACGGCGATCGTGCTGATCACCCACGATCTCGGTGTCGTTGCCGAGACCACGGAGCGTGTCGTGGTGATGTATGCCGGTCGCAAGGTCGAGGAGGCGTCGGTCGAGGCGCTGTTCGCCGAGCCGCTGCATCCCTATACGCGCGGCCTGATGCGGGCGATCCCGCGTCTCGATGTCGAGGCCGATATCGCCGGCACGCGGCCACGTCTGCAGGAAATCCCCGGCCTGGTGCCGATCCTCACCAAACCCATCATTGGCTGTGCTTTCGCGCCGCGCTGTGGCTTCGCCACCGACCGCTGCCGCAGCGAGGCGCCGCCCCTGGTCGAGGGCAGCGCGGGCCATACCGTCGCCTGCTGGGAAGTCGAGCGCGTGAGGGCCTCGGCATGAGCGACAAGCTCGATACCCAGCCGGTCCTCAAGGTCGAAGGTCTCGTAAAGCACTTCCCGATCCATGGCGGTCTGCTGCAGCGCCGGGTCGGCGAGGTGAGGGCGGTCGACGGCGTCTCCTTCTCGATCCGTCGCGGCGAGACGCTCGGCCTGGTGGGCGAGTCCGGTTGCGGCAAGTCGACGATCGGCAAGGTCGTCCTGAAGCTGATCGAGCCGACGGCCGGACGCATTGCGCTGGGCGGCGAGGACATCACCCATCTGAAGCCGGGCGCCATGTGGGCCCATCGCCGGCGCATCCAGACGATCTTCCAGGATCCGTATTCGTCGATGAACCCGCGCTTGCCCTCAGGCACGATCGTGGGTGAGCCGCTGGAGAATTTCGGCATCGCCCACGGCGCGGCGCGCGACGAGAAGGTCGCACAGCTCTTCCGGCGGGTCGGGCTCCGGCCTGAGGCGATGCGCAAGTACGCGCATGAATTTTCCGGTGGCCAGCGTCAGCGGTTGGGCATCGCCAAGGCGTTGTCGGTCAATCCCGACGTGATCGTGGCCGACGAGCCGGTCTCCGCGCTCGACGTCTCGGTGCAGGCGCAGGTATTGAACCTGCTGATCGACCTGCAGGAGGAATATGGCCTCGCCTATCTCTTCATCAGCCACGATCTCGCGGTGATGCGGCACATCAGCCACCGCATCGCCGTGATGTATCTCGGCCGCATCGTCGAACTGGCGCCCAAGCGCACGCTCTTCACGCAGCCACTGCACCCCTACACCGAGGCGCTGCTCTCGGCCGCGACCGCGCCCGATCCCAAGCGACGCCGTCAGCGCAAGCGCATCGTGCAGGGCGACGTGCCGAGCCCGGCCAAGCCACCGCCCGGCTGCCACTTCCATACGCGGTGTCCCTATGCGATCGCCGAGTGCAAGGTGACGGCGCCGCCGCTGATCGAAGTGGCGGAAGGCCATCACGTCGCCTGCCTGCGTCGTCCTGTCGGCGGCGATCCGGGTCCTCTCTCGCCGTAAGTTCGTTCTCTGTGCGTCGTTGTGTCTCTTGCTTGGGCACACGTGCGGGTGCTCCTCGGCCTCCATGCCGATAGGAGTGCCTACAGAAAATGCTCGATGAAAAGCTGGAGCCGATTTTTGCCGATGTGCTGCGCCGCAATCCCGGCGAGGAAGAGTTTCATCAGGCGGTGCGCGAGGTGCTCGACAGTCTTGGCGCAGTGATCGCGAAACATCCGGATTACGCCGAAGATGCGTTGATCGAGCGTATCTGCGAGCCGGAGCGGCAGATCATCTTTCGTGTGCCGTGGGTCGACGATCGTGGCCAGGTGCAGATCAATCGCGGCTTCCGCGTGCAGTTCAATTCTGCCCTCGGCCCCTTCAAGGGCGGGCTGCGGTTTCATCCCACGGTCTATCTCGGCACGGTGAAGTTCCTGGGCTTCGAGCAGGTCTTCAAGAATGCCCTGACGGGCATGCCGATCGGCGGCGGCAAGGGCGGCTCCGACTTCGATCCCAAGGGCCGGTCGACCGGCGAGGTCATGCGCTTCTGCCAGTCGTTCATGACCGAGCTGTCGCGCCACCTCGGCGAGTACACCGACGTGCCGGCGGGCGACATCGGCGTGGGCCAGCGCGAGATCGGCTACATGTTCGGCCAGTACAAGCGCATGAGCAATCGCTACGAGTCCGGCGTGCTTACGGGCAAGGGGCTGGCCTGGGGCGGTTCGCGGGTGCGCACGGAGGCCACGGGTTACGGCGCCGTTTACTTCGTCGAGCGCATGCTCGGCACGCGCGGCCAGAGCTTCGATGGCAAGAAAGTGATCGTGTCGGGCGCCGGCAACGTTGCGATCTACACGATCGAGAAGGTGGCGGAGCTGGGCGGCAAGGTCATCGCTTGTTCGGACTCCAACGGCTATGTCCTCGACGAAGCCGGGATCGACCTCGACCTCCTGAAGGAGATCAAGGAGAAGCGGCGCGGCCGGGTAGAGGACTATGCCAAGCAGCGTGGAGCCGGCGCCACCTACGTTCCCGGCGGCTGCATCTGGGACGTGCCGGCGAATATCGCCATGCCGTCGGCGACGCAGAACGAGCTGACGGGGCGTGACGCGCGGACCCTGGTGAAGAACAAGGTGCTGGCGGTCGGCGAGGGGGCGAACATGCCCTGCACGCCCGAGGCGGTGCGGCTGTTCCTCGAGGCCGGAGTGTTGTTCGGGCCGGGCAAGGCGACCAATGCCGGCGGCGTAGCGACCAGCGCGCTCGAAATGCAGCAGAACGCCTCGCGCGACTCCTGGAGCTTCGAGGCCACGGAAGAGCGTCTGGCCGGCATCATGAATGGCATCCATGACCGCTGCGCCGAGGTCGCCGATGAATACGGTTCCCCTGGCAACTACGTGCTGGGCGCCAACATCGCGGGCTTCATCCGCGTCGCCGAAGCCATGCGCGCCTTCGGCGTGGTGTGAGCGGGTGTCGTTCCGCGCGGAACTTGCTCCGCGCGGAACGCAGCGAGGACCTTCCCGCCTAGAGTGGAATACCTGTCGCCAAAGGTCTCCATCGTTGCTCTCGGTCGGCCTCGGTAGAGAGGTCGATCGTAACCTGCGTGCCGGCTTTAATACGTCGCCGCAGAATGTCGGCGCCGGCCGAGTCCGTTCGAAGTGTACCTGCGTCGTGAAGCGTCTGAAGGCGCGCGCGAGAGACTTGCAACTCGGACGCCAACAGACGATCAAGGCGTGTGCTGGCTGGAAGCGGGACCACCAGCTCGATCTCCAGTTTCGTCCAATGGCGGGTTTCGTGCCGCACGTCTTTGACGACGTCGCATTCAGGAAACTCGTCGACGCGCTGCGACTTGCGTCTCAGCGCGTCGAGATTGAACGTTTCCGCCCGGATCCACTGCGGATCGTTGGCCTGTAGCGCGTCCAGTACAGAAGGCTCGATGGTGCGGACGTTCCGTCGTTCGAAGATCGGCCGGTTCCATGTCTTCTCGCAGGTCAGACATTTGTAGATCAGCCACGCATCGAGTTTGCGACCGTTGGCATTGAGGCGGGTTTTGCCGCTGGATTGAAAGGCTCTCAGGCTCCCGCATTTGCTGCAGGCAACCCAGGGCTGGGGAGCAGTCTGGGGAACGATGGTCCATCGAACCCGAAGTGAATCGCACATACCGTCTTGGGCTTCCGTTCGGAAGTCCACCACGGTGGTGCAGGAGAGAACCCTTGCGGGTACGCGGTGTGGCGATGTTCAGGGGTAGCTGAAGAGCTGAGACAGCGGCTCTGCACGAGACAGAAGGCTGCGCATGGCACATTTTAACAATGCCAAACCGGTCTCTTGCCGCCACCCGATGAACATGGTCGCACGCCCCGACGGCGTGTTGCTGTCGGGCAGTACGGGTGAAACTGACTGAGACCGGTATTTACTTAGGCAAAGTCTATCTCGATGCGCCAATGCTCTTCGACCGCAGCGATAACAAAGGAGCGGTTCGAAAGGGAGTCCCTCGACACATCCAGAAGCTGAAAGCCGCAGCGTTGCGGCTTTCATGCAACTTTGTTGATCCGGCCAAGGTGCGCGGAAGGCGCCTAGCCCCGCGCCCCCGGCGCCGTGTCGCGCAGGTAGGTCAGGGCGGCCTGGGCTCCGCCTGCCTTGTGCGGAACCTTGGCGAGACCCAGCGCCATCTCGACGCCGGAGAGCGTGCCCATCAGCATCAGGTCGTTGAAGTCGCCGAGATGGCCGATGCGGAAGACCTTGCCCGCGACCTTGGTGAGGCCCTGGCCGAGCGACAGGTTGAAGTTCTCCAGCGCTACCTTGCGGAAGGCGTCGGCGTCGTGACCCTCGGGCATGACGATCGCGGTCAGCGAGCCTGAATAAGCTTTGGGATCGCTGCACAGGATCTCCAGCCCCCAGCCGTTGACGGCGGCGCGTGTCGCCTCGGCATGGCGGGTGTGGCGGGCGAATACGGCGTCGAGCCCTTCCTCCAGCAGCATGTCGCAGGCTTCGTTGAGGCCATAGAGCAGGTTGGTCGCCGGCGTGTAGGGGAACCAGCCGTTGGCGTTGGCCGCCAACATCTCGTCCCAGCCCCAGAAGGCCTTGATCATCTTGGAGGCCCTGGAGGCCGCGACCGCTTTCTCGCTCACCGCATTGAAGGAGAGGCCGGGCGGCAGCATCAGGCCCTTCTGCGAGCCCGCGACCGTGACGTCGACGCCCCAGGCGTCGTGGCGGTAGTCGATCGAACCCAGCGAAGAGATCGTGTCGACCAGCAGCAGGGCAGGGTGCCGGGCGGCATCCATGGCGCGCCGGACGGCCGAGATGTCGCTCACAACACCGGTCGAGGTCTCGTTGTGGACGATGCAGACCGCCTTGATGGCGTGGGCGGTGTCTTCCTTCAGGCGCTTCTCGATGGCCGCTGGATCGGCCGGCTTGCGCCAGTCGCCACCCATGAATTCTGATTTGATTCCAAGCTTATCGGCCATCTTCTTCCACAAGGAAGCGAAGTGGCCGGTTTCCCACATCAGCACCTGGTCGCCGGGCGACAGGGTGTTTACGAGGGCGGCTTCCCAAGCTCCTGTGCCGGATGCGGGATAGATGATAACCGGTTGTTTTGTCTGGAAAACTTGCCGGACAGACCGCAGGACTTTTTTGGCCAGTGCATTGAACTCGGGGCCGCGGTGATCGATCGTCGGATGATCCATCGCGCGAAGAACGCGGTCCGGAACATTGGTCGGCCCGGGAATTTGCAGGAAATGACGACCGCTCGGATGGGAGTTCAGGCGCATGGCTTCAGCCTTTCCAACTGTTCACTTGCATTTTGTATACAATATGCCAAGCTGAGTCCAGACACATGGATGGCTCTTCCTTTCCCATCGCCCGATCGAGCCTGCCGGAGGCGGCGGCCGAACGGCTGCGCACCCTGATCATCGAGGGCGGGCTGCAGCCGGGCGCCAAGCTGAACGAGCGCGAGCTTTGCGAACGGTTGGGCGTCTCACGTACACCCCTTCGGGAAGCCTTCCGTATGCTGGCCGCCGACGGGTTGCTGGTTCAGCTCCCCAATCGCGGCGCCCAGGTCGTGGCCCTGTCGCCGGACGATGTGCGCGATGGCTTCGAGGTCATGGCCGCCCTGGAAGGGCTGGCGGGAGAACTCGCGGTGGCGCGGGTGACCGACAACGACATCGCCGATCTGCGCGCGCTGCAGGCGGAAATGGAAGCCGCGCACCTCCAGCACGATCTTCCGGCCTACTATCGCATCAACCGCATCATCCACGACCGGCTGAACGCCATTGCCGGCAATGCGGTACTTGGCCAGACCTACCGCACCCTCAACGCGCGCCTGCATGCGCTGCGGTTCCGCTCCAACCTCAACCGCGCCAAATGGGACCAGGCGGTTGCAGAACATCGTTCCATGATCGCGGCCCTTGCCGCGCGTGATGGCGCTGCGCTACGTGATCTCCTCATCCGGCATCTGCGTGCCAAGCAGCAGGCGGTGCTGGCTTCGATGAATAATCAAGACAGTGAGATCCTTTAGGGAGGAAACGAACAATGACGTCGACTTTTTCCACGCGCCGCAAAGCGCTGAAGCTCGGGCTTGCCGCCGCCCTGGCGGCGCCCGCCGTGGCGCGTGCCCAGCAGGGCTGGCCACCGCAGACGATCACCTGGGTCAACCCGTTCCCGGCCGGCGGCGGCACCGATGTCTTCGCGCGGCCATTGGCGGCCCAGGTTGGTGAGCAGCTTGGCTGCCAGATCATCATCGACAACAAAGGTGGGGCAGGCGGCACGGTGGGCGCCTCGCAGGCAGCCAAGATGAAGCCCGACGGCTCCGTCTTCTTCGTCGGCGCCATCCACCACACGATCGCGCCGTCGATCTACAAGAACCTCGACTACGATCTCGAGAAGAACTTCGAGCCGATCACCATGGTGGCGCTGGTGCCGCAGGTGATCTCGATCAATCCCAACAAGGTGCCGGTCAATACGGCCGCCGAATTCATCGCCTACGTGAAAGCCAATCCTGGCAAGGTGAACTACGCCTCGGCCGGCGCCGGTACGGCGCATCATCTGGCAGGCGAACTATTCAAGCTCGAGACCAAGACCCAGATTACGCACGTGCCTTACCGCGGCGCGGGCCCTGCCATGCAGGACCTGCTCGCCGGCAATGCCGACATGATGTTCGACGGCATGGGAACCTCGGCGCAGCAGATCAAGGCAGGCAAGCTGAAGGGCCTCGCGGTGGCGACCCAGCAGCGCCTGCCGGAGTATCCCGACATGCCGACGGCGGCCGAGATCGGCGTGCCGAACTGGCTCGTGTCGACCTGGTACGGGTTGTGGGCGATCAAGGGTACGCCGCAGCCGATCGTCGATCGCATGTACGCGGAGGTGGTCAAGGCGCTGGCGAACCCGAAGCTTCAGACCATCTGGAAGGATCAGCTCGCGCAGGTCGGCGGCGAAAAGCCGGCTGACTTTGCCAAGCGCATCCGCACCGAAATCGAGAAATGGCAGAAGGTCGTTGCGGCGGCCGGGGTGAAACTAGACTGAGCACGCTCGAACAAAATCTGCGACGCACGCTCAAGGGCGAGGTCCTGTTCGACAGGGCCTCGCGTGGGCGCTACGCGACCGACGCCTCGATCTACCAGGTCGAGCCGGTGGGCGTTGTCGTGCCGCGCGACGAGACCGACCTGGGGCTCGCCATCGAAGTGGCGCGCGATGCCAAGGCGGCGATCCTGCCGCGCGGTGCGGGCACCTCGCAGTGTGGCCAAACGGTCGGCGAGGCGCTGGTCATCGATTGTTCGAAGTACCTGCGCGAGGTCGTGGGGTTCGACAAGAACAAGGCGCAGGTGACGGTGCAGCCCGGCGTGGTGCTGGACCAGCTCAACGCCTGGCTGAAGCCGCATGGGCTTTGGTATCCGGTCGATGTCTCGACCTCGGCGCAGTGCACGCTCGGCGGCATGGCCGGCAACAATTCCTGCGGCTCGCGCTCCATCCGCTACGGCAACATGGTGCACAACGTCGCTTCGATCGACGCGATCCTGGCCAACGGCGAGAGGGCACGCTTCGGCTCGGCACGGCCCGAGGACATGCCGCCATCGGTGCGCGCCATCGCCGACAAGGTGGCCGAGCTTGCCTTCGCCGAACGCGACGAGATCGAGCGCATGTACCCCAAGGTGCTGCGGAGGGTCGGCGGCTACAATCTCGATATCTTTTTCCCGCAGTCGGAGCGGCCCTACACGACCGACAATTCGGTCAACCTTGCCCACCTGCTGGTTGGCAGTGAAGGCACGCTTGCGGTTACCGAGCGGCTGACGCTGAAGCTCGCGCCGCTGCCCAAGCACAAGACCCTGGGCGTTGTGAACTTCACGAGTTTCTACAAGGCGATGGACAGCGCCCAGCACATCGTGAAGCTGAAGCCCGCGGCGGTGGAACTGGTCGACCGCACGATGATCGAGCTGGCGCGTGCCAATCCTGCCTTTCGCCCCGTCATCGAGCGGGCGCTGATCGGCAAGCCCGAAGCGATTTTGCTGGTCGAGTTCGCCGGCGAGGAGCGCGAGGACCAGCTTCGCGATCTCGCGCGGCTGGTCGAGTTGATGGCCGATCTCGGCCTGCCGGGCAGCGTCGTCGAGATGCCGGAGCCCGGCCCGCAGGCGGCCCTTTGGGAGGTCCGCAAGGCCGGCCTCAACATCATGATGTCCATGAAGGGAGACGGTAAGCCCGTCTCCTTCATCGAGGATTGCGCCGTACCGCTGGAGCATCTCGCGGACTACACGCAACGCCTCACCGACGTCTTCGAGAAGCACGGTACCAAAGGCACCTGGTATGCCCATGCCTCGGTCGGCACGTTGCACGTGCGGCCGATCCTCGACATGCGCCGCGAAGGCGCCACCAAGATGCGCGCCATCGCCGAGGAGGCTTCGGCGCTGGTGCGCGAATACAAGGGCGCCTATTCGGGCGAGCATGGCGACGGGCTGGTGCGCTCGGAGTGGGTGGGCTGGCAGTTCGGCCCACGCCTCACCAAGGCCTTCGAGACGGTCAAGGATCTGTTCGACCCTCAAGGTATCCTCAATCCCGGCAAGATCGTGCGGCCCTCGCGCATGGACGATCGCAGTCTGTTCCGCTTCAAGCCGGGCTACACGGGTATCAACTACACCCCCGCACTCGACTGGTCGGCGTGGAACGTCCAGAACGATCCGCGCACCGAGGAACTCACCGAACCCGGTAGCGGCGGCGACAGCACCGGCGGCTTCGCGAAGGCCGCCGAGATGTGCAACAACAACGGCCATTGCCGGAAGTTCGACGCCGGCACGATGTGCCCGTCCTTCCGCGTGACACGCGACGAGAAGCATCTGACGCGCGGTCGCGCCAATACGCTCCGGCTCGCGCTCTCCGGCCAGCTCGGCCCCGAAGCTCTGCGCTCCGACTATGTCGCCGCGGCGATGGACCTTTGCGTGAGCTGCAAGGGCTGCAAGCGCGATTGCCCCACCGGCGTCGACATGGCGCGCATGAAGATCGAGGTGAAGTCGGCGCGGAGCATGGCGCGCGGCCTCTCCTGGCGCGACCGGATGATCGGCGCCGTGCCCTCGATGGCACCATGGGCGCGCCGGTTGCCGTGGCTGTTCAATGCGGCCTGGTTCTTCCAGACCTATCTCGGCTTCGCCAAGCAGCGCCGCCTGCCGCAGTGGCGCAGCGATACCTTCCTCACCACCACCGAGGTCGACGATCGCGACGCCACGGTGGTGATCTTCGCCGACACCTTCTCCAATAACTTCGAGCCGGAGATCTTGCACGCCGCCCGGCAGGTACTGACGGCAGCCGGCCACAAGGTCGCCGTCGCCTGGCCGACCCTGGGCGCCCCGGCGCTCTGCTGTGGCCGAACCTATCTTTCGACCGGTCAGGTCGAGCGGGCGCGCAGCGAGGCACGGCGGCTCCTGAATGCGCTCCGACCCTTCGCGATCAAGGGCGTGCCCATCATCGGCCTCGAACCCTCGTGCCTGTTCACCCTGCGCGACGAGTTCCTGGCGATGAATCTCGGCGAGGACGCCAAGGCGGTGGCCGACAACGCCGTCCTGTTCGAGGAGTTTCTGGCGCGCGAGAAGCGAGAAGGGCGGCTGACGCTCGATCTCAAGCCGCTGCAGGAGAAGACGGCACTGCTGCACGGCCACTGTCACCAGAAGGCGTTTGGCGCGATGAGTGCAGTGCAGGAAGTGCTGGGCCTGGTGCCCGACCTCAAGGTGACGCCGATCGAATCGAGCTGCTGCGGCATGGCCGGCAGCTTCGGTTACGAGGCCGAGCACTACGAGACGTCGATGGCCATGGCTGAGCTGTCGCTGCTGCCGGCCGTGCGCAAGGCCGATGCCGATACGCTGGTCGTGGCTGACGGCACCTCCTGCCGCCACCAGATCGCCGACGGCGCCGATCGCCAGGCGCTGCACGTCGCCCAGGTCCTGGCCTCGGCGCTGGATTAGCGGGCGCGCGCCTCCGGCACGTGCAATCGATTGCACGAGCCGGCGGTATGTCCCCTCGCGGTGCAGAAGGCCCGGATTTATTGCGGTCCCGCCCTCGCTGTGGCACGGTCCGCGCCCTATGCAGAGACCTAGAAACCCCTATTCCAGCGCCGAAATCGACCGCTCCTCCCATGAGCGCGAGAACGACGAGCGCATGATTGAACTGGCCTCGTCAGGCGCGGCGCGGTTCGTTCCGATCGATACCGAGAGGAACCTGGTGAAGACCGGGGGCGACCCGGAACCGGTGTTCCTCCAAGGCATGATGGCGCGTGCCGTCGTCAGTTCGAGCGAGACCAAGATCTTCCTCGGCTATGTCGAAGGCACTCCGTATTTTGCCGTCGACGTGACCGGTCTCGAAACGCCCCTGACCGAGATGGGCGAGTTCGTCGATCTGCGCCAGGTCGGCGCGCTGCTGTTCGCGCGCGAGGGTTCGATCCTCGCTTATGCACGCGGCATGACCTACTGGCATCGCCGCCATCGTTTCTGTGGCGTGTGCGGATCGCCGACCCGCATCACGCGCGGCGGTCACGTGCGCATGTGCACCAACGAGTCGTGCAAGACGGAGCATTTCCCGCGCACGGATCCGGCGGTGATCATGCTGGTCCATCACGGCGACAAGTGTTTGCTGGGACGCGGCAAGCAGTTCCCGCGCGGCATGCATTCAACTCTCGCGGGCTTCGTCGAGCCTGGCGAGAGTTTCGAGGATGCCGTCGCGCGCGAGGTCTACGAGGAAGTCCGGGTCAAGGTGAGTAACGTGACGTACCGGTCCTCGCAGCCCTGGCCGTTCCCGGCTTCGGTGATGATCGGCTTCCACGCCGAAGCCGAGTCGTTGGACTTCACCGTCAACGAGGACGAGTTGGCCAGTGCCCGCTGGATGAGCCGCGAAGACCTCAAGCCGGAGAACCTGCCCACGGACGGCTCCTTCTTCATGC
The DNA here is from genome assembly GCF_004297405.1 of Reyranella sp. Classification (GTDB taxonomy): domain Bacteria; phylum Pseudomonadota; class Alphaproteobacteria; order Reyranellales; family Reyranellaceae; genus Reyranella. Next base: position 101,753 of record NZ_SCVC01000036.1, on the reverse strand, counting down.
CGCGCCGCGATTCGATTGCCCGCCGCCTCATCGAGGAATGGCTGGGTCACGAGGCCGGTCCTTCCATCAACGGTTAACCGATCTACGGCTGATCACATCAGGATTACAGTATGACCGCCAAACTCTTCACTCCTGTCGAGCTCGGCGGCGTCACGCTGCCCAATCGCATCGTCGTTTCACCGATGTGCCAGTACTCGGCCGTCGATGGCAGCGCTCAGCCCTGGCATCAGGTGCATTACGGCATGCTCGCGATGTCGGGGGCGGGCCTGCTTTGCCTCGAGGCGACGCATGTCGAGCGCGAGGGCCGCATCACCCAGGGGTGCCTCGGCCTCTACAGCGACGAGAACGAGGCGGCGCTAAAGCCGGTGATCGACTGGGTGAGGGGATGGATGCCCGGCGTGAAGCTCGGCATTCAGCTTGCCCATGCCGGGCGCAAGGCCTCGGCGCAACGACCCTGGAAGGGTGGCGGACCGCTTACCCAGGCCGACGCGCCCGATCTTCCCTGGACCACCTATTCGGCCTCGGCACTGCCCTATGATCCGGCTGCCAAGTGGCACACGCCCGTGGCGCTCGATGGCGTCGGCCTCAAGCGCGTGAAGCAGGCTTTCGTGACGGCGGCGGAGCGCAGCGCACGGCTGGGCTTCGACGTGATCGAGCTGCATGGCGCCCACGGCTATTGTCTCAGCCAGTTCCTCTCGCCGCTCAGCAACCACCGCACCGACGAGTACGGTGGCACGATGGAGAAGCGCCGTCGTTTCCCGCTCGAAGTCTTCGAGGCCGTCCGCAAGGTCTGGCCGACCGACAAGGCTCTGGGCATCCGGCTTTCGGCCGTCGAGTGGGTCGAGGGTGGCGTCACGATCGAGGATACGGTCGAGACCGCGCGCCAGTTGAAGGCGCTCGGCTGCGACTTCGTCGATGTGAGTTCGGGCGGCAATGCGCCGGGACAGAAGATCAAGATCGAACCCGGCTACCACGTTCCGTTCGCGGCGCGCGTGCGCAAGGAAGCCGGCATCAAGACCTGGGCGGTCGGGCTGATCACCGAGCCGGAGCAGGCAGAGCGGATCATCGCCAGTGGCGAGGCCGACTGCACCGCGCACGCAAGGCCGTTCCTGCTCGATCCACGCTGGGCCTGGAATGCCGCACGCGCCTTGGGTGTCGAGACGCCGTCCTTGCCGCTGCCCGCGGTGCGCGCGACGACGATCCTGCCGTTCAAGCCGAAGGCTGCCATGCCGAAGGCGGCAGAGTAGACGAGGGCATGGGCTTCCCGGGCTGGTCGCGCTATTTTGCCGAACAATGCCGCCCGACGTTACCCAGCCGCAACCGCCGGCGCCTGCCGAGGTTCCACGGAAGCCTGAGCCACAGGCGCCGGCCGTGGCTGCGCCTGCATCAGTTCCCGAGCCCGCGCCAGATCCGGTACCCAATCCAGCTCCTCCACCGGCGCCTGCATCGGTCACTCCGCCGACGGGTCTGACGAAGCGCGAGACCAGCCGTCTTCACCGGCTGCTCGTGGTTGGCGGGACGCTTCTTGCACTTTTCATAATTTGGGAAGTTTTCACCGCGTACGTCGTCTATACGGACGATGCCTATGTGCGCTCCGACCTCGTCGCGCTGGCACCGGAAATCACGGGCCGAATCATCGCCGTCCATGTCGTCGACAATCAGACGGTCAAGAAGGGCGACAAGCTCGTCACCATCGACCCGGTGCCGTTTCAGCTCGTCGTCAACCAGACCAAGGCACAGATCGAGCAGGCAAAGGCACTCCTGAAGTCTTCGCAAGAGGAGCTCAGCACGGCGCAGGCAGCCCTTGCCGCGTCGACCTCGGCAAACGTCTACGCAGCGCAGGAGCAGGCGCGCTATGCCGATCTGGCCAGGAACGAGTACGCGCCGCGCGCCGAACTCGATCGGGCCAACGACGAACTCCGCCGTTCCCAGGCGGAGATGACGATCAGCCAGATCGCGATTTCCAAGGCGCAGACCGGCATCGTGGCGCACCAGGCTGCCCTGGAAGTCGCCATTGCCGAGAATGCGACAGCCCAGTGGAAACTGGACCGCACGCAGGTCTTCGCACCGGTCAACGGCACGATTACCAACCTGACCTTGCAGCCCGGTGATACCGCCAACATCGACGTGCCGATGATCGGCATTGTCGATGCCGATGCGTGGCGCATCATGGCCAACTACAAGCAGTATTACATTCGCGACTTCAAGGTCGGTCAGACCGCGTGGGTGTGGCTGGACAGCGAGCCCTGGCGTTGGCATCGCGCGAAGATCACCGGTATCGCGCGCGGCATCAGCCGCAATCCGGGGCCGGACATGCTTTTGCCCTACGTGGCGCCGACCACTGACTGGATTCGCCTGCAGCGCCGCATTCCGGTGACCATCGTGCTCGTCGACAAGCCGGACGAGTTCAAGCTCTACATGGGCGCCGATGCGCGCACGGTGATTTTCCCGTGAAGACGTCCTTCGCACGCAATGTGATCGAGGACTTCGCCGAAGGCGGCCGGATGGTCGAACAGACGCTTGCGGGCTTTTGGCGGGAACTGAAGGAACTGGGAACAAACCCCGTGCAGACCCGCCAGGGCATCGTCGCCGCCGTCTCGGTGACCCTGTCGACGACTCTGGCGCTCGCCCTGCAGCTCGACGCGCCATGGTGGGTGGCGATCAGCGGATTCATGTCCCTGATGTCGACGGGCGCAGCTTCCCTGCGCCGCGGCCTCTTGCGCCTGACAGGGACGATCGCCGGTGCAGTGCTCGGCTTCATCATGGCGCGCTGGCTGCCCTACGATCACCTCGCTCTTTGTTTGTTTCTTGCTCTGACGACCGCGTTTGGCGTCATCGCCATGCAGGTCAGTCCACATGGGCTTGCCTGGTTATTCATGTCGATCACGTCGAGCCTGGTACTGCTGTCGAACCTGAACGACCCGACGCAGGCCTTTCAGCTCGCCGTCTATCGCGTGATCGACGTGGCGGTCGGCGTCGGCTCCGCCATTGTCGTCGCCAATGTCCTGCAGGACTGGCATGCCGATCCTCCGCCCACGGCGCCGGGATGGCGCCATCTGCTGGGTGCGCAATGGCCGGCTGTGCTGCATGGCGTCCGATCGGCCATCGCCGTCGTCGCCGTGCTGGAGATCTGGGTCATGATCGACCTGCCGGATGTGACCGAGATGGCGGTTACGATCGCGGTGGTGATGGCCGCGCCCTTGATTGCGGACGGTGGCGTCGGTACGCGGCATCAGGTTGCCCAGAAATCGTTGCATCGTTTCATCGGTTGCCTGTTCGGCGGCGTCGTGGCGTTGGCTTGTCTTGCCCTGCAGGTCGAGTCCTTCATTTGGTGGCTTGCCATGATCGCCGCGGTGGTCTGGGTGGGTATGCACATCCAGGTCGGCAGGCACGGTGTCGGCTATGTCGGCACCCAGTTCGCCTTCGTCTTTGTCATCACCATGATCCAGGGGCTGTCGCCGCCTGCCAGCATCATGCCGGGCATCGACCGGTTTGTCGGCATTACCGGCGGACTCGGCATCCTGATGCTCGTCTCGCTTCTGCTGTGGCCGAGCGCGGAAGAGTTGAAGGAAGAGCTGAAGCCCTAGCGCAGCCGCTGGCACACTGCTTGCACGCTGCCTGTCGTTTCGGAGCGCGATCCATGCAATTGGCAGGAGGGCGTAGTCCGATGCTGCGCTTGCTCACGCGACGCCAATCGTTAGGTTGCAAAGATGAAGAGCGACGTGCCGCCGCCGGTGGACCGGACCCTGCGGGCCATTCTTTCCATCATCTTTTCAGTCCTTTGTTTCTCGGTCCTGAATGCAATTTCCAAGACGCTGAGCCAGACCTTTCCGGTCGTCGAGGTCATCTGGGGCCGCTACATCTTCGCCTTCATCTTCATGCTGGTGCTGTTCCTGCCGCAGAGCGGGATGAACCTGTTTCGCTGGCACAACGTGCCGAGCCAGATCATCCGCGGCCTGCTGCTCTTCTTCTCGTCGTTCCTGTACTTCCACGGCATCGTCTATCTGCCGCTGGCGACGGCGGCTTCGATCTCGCTGACCAGCCCGCTGGTGGTGACGGCGCTTTCGTCGAAGTTCCTCGGTGAACCGGTCGGTCCACGCCGCTGGGCGGCGTGTGCCGTCGGCTTCATCGGTGCGCTGATCGTGGTGCGGCCGGGGCATGCCCATTTCGAGTGGCACTCCCTGCTGATCGTCGCGAGCACACTCTGCAGCTCGCTCTACCAGCTCTTCTCGCGGCGCTATGGCCAGACCGAGCGGCCGGATGCTTCAGCCACCATGGCGACGATCGTCGGCACTGTCGTGGCGATGCCGCTGCTGCCCTTCGAATGGGTGACGCCGACGCTCGGCTGGCATTGGGCGCTGTTCGTCGGCATGGGCGTCATGGCGGGCGTCGGGCACTACTTCCTGACGATTGCCTACAGCCAGGCGCCGGCAGCGGTCGTGGCGCCGTTCAACTACATGCAGCTCCTCGGTGCGGCCCTGCTGGGCTATCTCGTGTTCCAGGACGTTCCCGATTTCTGGACCTGGATCGGCGCGGGTGTGATCGTCTGCTCCGGCCTCTACCTCGGCCACGTCGAACGCCAACGCATCAAGTCGGCGCTGAAACCATAAGGCGTCTTGCCTCTCAGGTCAGAACGGCACGCCCGATGAAAAATCCGTCGAGCCCGCCACAGTCGGACCACATCGAGGGCAGGGTGCGAATATCGCCGTCCTTGGTAATCGCGGCTTCGAGACCCGGCAGTTCCGCAGGCTCGACAGGCTGACGGCGCAGGCGCTTGTCGCGGGCCAGCAGGGCCTCGAAACGGGCAGGGCCTTCGTCTTCCTGCAGCGAGCAGACGGCGTAGACCAGCATGCCGCCGGGCTTCAGCAGTTCCGTGGCGTGGAGCAAGAGTCGGTCCTGGGTGAGGGTGAGGCGATCGACATCTTCCTCGTCCTTCAGCCAGGCGATGTCCGGATGGCGACGCAGCGTGCCAGTGCCGGAGCAGGGAGCATCGAGCAGCAGCGCATCGAAGGTCCGCGCGGGCGCCCACTTGCTGGCATCGGCCGTCACGAGTTCGGCTGTCAGCCCGGCGCGCGCCAGGTTCTCGCCCAGCCGCGTCATGCGACGTGCGGAAATGTCGACAGCCGTGACCTCGGCGCCGGCGGCGCAGAGCTGCATCGTCTTGCCGCCGGGAGCCGCGCAGAGATCGGCCACGCTCTTGCCGGCAATGTCGCCCAGCAGGCGCACGGGCAGGGTGGCGGCCGCGTCCTGCACCCACCAGGCGCCCTCGGCGAAACCCGGTAGTTCGGTGATGGCTCCGCCACCCGAGCGGCGCAACGTACCGGTCGGCAGCTTTTCGGCTTCGAGCTGGCCCGCCCAGAAATCGGCATTGGAGCGCGGCGTCAGGTCGAGCGGCGCTTCGATCAAATGTGCGGCTGCAATGGCGCGGGTTTCCGCTTCGCCATAGGCCTCGGCCCAGCTCTCCCACAGCCATTGCGGCGTGTTGAGTCGAGCGGGGTCGCGATCGCCCATGAGGGCTGAGCCGTCGCGGCTGATACGGCGCAACACGGCGTTGGTCAGGCCCTTGAGGTGCGGCAGGCGGGCATCCTCGGCCAGGCGGACCGAGGTATCGACGGCGGCATGCGGCGGCGTACCCAGGAAAAGGAGCTGGGCCGCGCCCAAGCGCAGTATTTGCTTACCGGTAGCGTTAGCGCCTTCCAGCGGCCGTTCTATGAGGCCTGCCAGCACTTCCTCGATTTCGCCCAGCCGGCGCAAGGTCGTGGCCAGCAGCAGGCGCACGAAGGCGCGGTCGCGCGGGTCCAGGCCGGCAAAGCCCTGGTGCCGTGCCAGCGCGTCGTCGAGCGGTTGTCCCTTGTCGAGGCAGGCGACCAGCACATCCAGTGCGACGCGGCGGGAGGCGAGCGGAGTAGCGTCCATTGCGCGGCGCTATAAACCCGGTTGGCGCGCTTGTCATGGGTCTTCATCGCGACTGGTCTGCTGCGGCTGATTATCCTCGCCGCGTTTCCCCTGATCGCACTCTGGCTGCCCCAGCAAATGTAAGGTTACTGTGCCGGCCGAAAGGATTCCGGCATGAAAAGCGTAGGTTCGTTCTTCGGAGATTGGTGGCGGCTCACCATTCCGTACTTCCGCTCCGAGGAGCGCTGGATCGCGCTGATCCTGCTGGCAGGAGCGGTCGGGCTGACCTTGGCCAGCGTCTCGGTGAGTGTGGCCTTCAGCGAGTGGAACCGGCGCTTCTACGACTCCCTGCAGAACAAGGACGAAGCGGCTTTCTGGACCGAGATGATCAGCTTCGGCTGGATCGCGGCCCTCGCCATCTTCTTTGGCGTGGCGCGCGGCCTAGTAAGCCCCTATCTGCGGCTGCGCTGGCGGCGGTGGCTGACCCGGCACTATCTCGGCCACTGGCTGGACGGCCGCGGCTACTACCGTATTGAGCTCGCCCGCAAGGTCGACAATCCCGACCAGCGCATCGCCGAAGACCTGCGCCTGCTCGGCTTCTACACGATGACCCTGCTGCTGGGCTTCATCAGCGCCGTGGCCACGCTCGTTTCCTTTCTGGTCATCCTCTGGATGCTGTCGGGGCCGCTGTCGCTGGCGCCGATCGGGATCGACATCACCATCCCCGGCTACATGGTCTGGGCCGCGCTCATCTATGCCTTCTTCGGCACCTTCTTCGCCAATCTTGTCGGCAGGCGCTTGATCCCGCTCAACTTCATGCAGCAGCGCTACGAGGCGAACTTCCGTTTCGGGCTGATTCGCGTGCGCGAGAACGCCGAGGGCATTGCCCTCTATCGCGGCGAGCCACGCGAGAGCGAGGTGCTCGATGCCCGATTCACCGATGTCTTCAACAATACCTGGCGCGTGCTTGTGACCGAGCTGCAGCTCGTTTTCTATCAAATCGGTTACGGCCAGCTCGCGATCATCTTTCCCTATATCGTGACGGCGCCGAAGTTCTTCGCCGGCGCGATCACGCTCGGCGTCGTGATGCAGACCGCGCAGGCCTTCGGCCAGGTTCAGTCGGCGCTGTCGTTCTTCATCGACAACTACACCAACGTCGCCGAGCTGAGGGCGGTGATGGAGCGTCTGCGCGGCCTACAGGCCGCCATCGACGACAAGCCACCCGAGGGTATTGCCGTGGCGCCGCAAGCGGGAAGTGCCGATGTCGCCACCGCCGGCCTCGACCTCGCGCTGCCCAATGGCCAGAAGCTGTTGCAGGACCTGAACCTCGTCCTGCCCAAGGGCACCTCGACCCTGATCTCGGGCACCAGCGGCTCGGGCAAGAGTACGCTGTTCAGAGCATTGGCCGGCATCTGGCCATTCGGGCGGGGCCAGGTCCGTGTACCGGCAGGCGCGCGCGTGCTGTTCCTGCCGCAGAAGCCTTACATTCCCATCGCCACCCTGCGCGACGCGGTGAAGTACCCCGATGTCGAATCGAAGGCGACGGATGGCGAGATCGTCGACGCACTGAAGGCGGCCCGGCTCGGCCATCTCGCGGAGCGACTCGACGAGGAGGCGCATTGGAGCAACGTCCTGTCGGGCGGTGAACAGCAGCGGCTGGCGATTGCGCGGGCGCTGGTCTTCAAGCCGGACTGGCTGTTCCTCGACGAAGCCACGGCGTCGCTCGACGAAGCCAACGAGGCGGCGGTCTATGCCGTGCTCCGAGAGCGCTTGTCAGGGACGACTATCGTCTCGATCGGCCACCGCCCGTCGCTCAAGCAGTGGCACCAGCAGCATCTCGAGCTGCGCCGGGCGCCGGGTGAGACCGGCAGTCTAGGCGTCGTGGCCTGAGTAACGATCGAAGGTGAGGCCGGGGACGCGCTCCAGGGCGCGCACGGCATCGGCGATGGTGCGCGACTTCCAGGCGTCGCGCGCCCACCAGGCGCCGACATCGATGGTGGCGCTGCCGCCACCGCGCGCCGGCTCGAGCTGTACCACTTTCACCTTCGACGTCTCAGGGCCACCGAGGACGATGGTGTCGCTCAACGTCGAAAGGTGCCAGCGCGTGGCGGCTTGATCGCTCCATAGCGCAAAGCGTTTGTCGTCCAGTCGGGCGGCAATTGGTTTCGGCGTGTTGAGGATCTCGGGAGAGTTCAGGCAGAGATTGACCCCGCGCTTGGGATCGTCGAGCGGGTGGACACGCGTGTCGTACTGGACCGAAAAGAGTTCGACCTTGCCAGGCGCCTTTGCGGCGCGATCGACTTCTTCGTTTGCGGCGAGCCAAGCCGGCATCCAGGGGGCGGCCGCGGCCTCCAGATTGCCCCAGCTCACATAGAGTTTGCCGATACCGTCGCCGAATTCAGACGCCCGCGGCGCGCCATAGAAGGAAGCGCCGATCGGCTGGCCTCTGTCCTTCCAGTTGGCGTAGAGCACGACGTGGTCCGGGGAATGGGCGTATGGCGAGAGCTCGTCGCGGTCGATCTTGCCCGGCATACCGAGCTTGATCACCAGTTGGGCGAACACGTCCTTCGGTGGTTGGCCGGTTGCCGCCAGCTCGTAGGCGACGGTCAGGATCGGCCGGTCCGGCCGTGGCGCCGTCACTTCGAGAAAGCGCGTGGCGAAGCCATAAGCCTTGGGGCAGGCAAGCTCGCGGCTGGCATAGCCGGTGCGCTCGAAGTCCTTCACGACCTCGTCGAAGCGGGTACCCCAGGGCACCAGAGTGCCGTCGGCCAGTCGAAAGCCTTGTGTCGTCTCGTCCATGGGCCGCGAGCTTACGCAGGAAAGACTGGGATAACGCAGTTTCCTTAAAAGAAGGAAGACTTGCCTGTAAGGAAAGTCCGGCCCATGCTCCCGTCATGGACAAGATCGCCCGTACCACCCAGGACATCGGCCGCCGGCTTCGCGCGGCGCGCGTCGGCGCGGGCCTGACCTTGGCGTCGGTCGCGCGTCAGGCGGGGGTATCGGAAGGCTTTCTCTCCAAGCTCGAACGCGGCCAAGCGGCGGCCTCGATCGCCAACCTGATCCAGCTCGCCGACGCACTCGGCCTCGGCCTGCACGAGTTGTTCCCGAGCGACGGCGCGCCCGCCAAGACACGCGTCGCCGTGCATCGCGCCGGGGCGGGTGACCTCCAGGAGGTGGCGGCCACCGGCTATCGCTGGCGCCATCTCGGCGGCGGAGCGCCGCTCGATCGCATGGAAGTATTTCACCTGGTCTTCCCGCGCGCGAAGGGAATGGCGACCACGGTTTCCCATCCCGGCCAGGAGCATTGCTATGTGCTGTCGGGGGAGGTGCTGTTCCATGTCGGCGATGCGCAGTACCGCCTGAAGGCGGGCGACGGCATCCTGATCGATTCCCAGCAACCGCATCGCGCCGAGAATGCCGGTCGTGGCCAGGCGCAGATGCTGATGACAGTGGCCCGCCCGGCCGACGCCTCGGACGTGCCGGACTGGTGGCGTCTTTCTGCGACAACGACCAAGGAGGAAACATAAGCCATGAGCAAGCATGTTCCCGACACAGCCCAGGCCAATGCCGCACTGGGCACCGCCCGCGAGGCCTCGCGCCGCGATCATCAACCGTACCAGGTGCGCCATCTCGACGAGATCGAGTGGGAGACGATCCGCTGGCCGGGCGAGACCGGCAAGATGCTGTTCCATCCAAAGCCCGAGAGCCCGACCGAGCCCAATGCTGGCATCCTGCGGCTTGAGCCCGGCGCGTACCATCCCGAGCACTATCACGGCTTCGCGCAGGTCTGGTACGTACTGAAGGGTGAATTCAAGATCGACGGACGACTCTGCCCGCCCGGCACGATGCTCTATCACCCCGATCCGCATTTCGAGGGCGAGTTCCATACCGACACCGGCGGCGAAATCCTGATCGTGCAGTATCCCGGTCCCTCGACCGGCGAGCGGCCGATCTATGCCGGCCGCTTCAACATGGACAAGCGCAAGTCCGTCGCAGAAGAGCGGGTCGACCTCTAACTGACAGGCGGCTTGGGCGCTGGCTTCCAGAAGTGCAGGACCAGCCAGCCGCCGATCACGAACCCCGCGATGGCGCCGAGCGGCAGACCGACAGTGACGCCGCCCATCGCGGCCGAGCCTTCGAAGCTGCCCCAGATCGCCGTGAAGATGATGGCGAGCGCCATGGCGAGCAGGCCAGCGCCGACGACTGCACCCAGAAGAGCGGCGGCAATCGCCAGAAGAAGGCGGCCCATTGTTGGCCCCTCACTGCGACGGCAGTGATGAGCGTCAGCGCAGGCCGGCGTTGATGCGGTCGAGCGCCGAAGTGCCGGGGCAGAGCTCGGCTGCCTCGAGCGTGTTCAGCGGCGCGTCGATCGTGTTCAAGTTGTCGTGCAGGTCCTTCGGACTCGGATCGACATAGAGCAGGCCGGTCACGACCTCGCCGGCATGCATGCCTTCCTGGACGCGCTTCATGGCGGCGACCTTGTCGGAAGGATCGTAGTCCTCGCCGAGCTTGCGCAGGCGGAGCAGCGAGCCGTCGTGCTGCTGCACCGTGGTTACGGTGCCGGGCTCGTAGTCGGTGGTGATCTCCTCGCGGCCCTCGATGAAGTCGACGCGGTTCAGCGCTTCGTTGTGCTCGCGCACATAGTCGTAGCTCTTGGTCGAACCGGCATGGTTGTTGAAGGCGACGCAAGGGCTGATGACGTCGAGGAAGGCGGCACCCTTGTGCGCCATCGCGGCCTTGATCAGTGGCACGAGCTGGTGCTTGTCGCCGGAGAAGGAGCGACCGACGAAGGTGGCGCCCATCAGGATGGCGAGCGACACCATGTCGATCGAGGAGTCGGAGTTGGCGACGCCCTTCTTGCTGATCGAGCCCTTGTCGGCGGTCGCCGAGAACTGGCCCTTGGTCAAGCCGTACACGCCGTTGTTCATGACGATGTAGGTCATGTTCACGCCACGGCGCATGACGTGCGCGAACTGACCGAGGCCGATCGAGGCGGAGTCGCCGTCGCCCGAGACGCCCATGTAGATCAGGTCGCGGTTGGCGAGGTTGGCGCCGGTCATCACCGACGGCATGCGGCCGTGCACGGTATTGAAGCCGTGGCTGGCGCCCACGAAGTAGGTCGGCGCCTTGGACGAGCAGCCGATGCCGGAGAGCTTGGCGACCTGGTGCGGCAGGATATCGAGCTCGTAGCAGGCCTGGATGATCGCGGCGCTGATCGAGTCGTGGCCGCAGCCGGCGCAGAGCGTCGAGACGGCGCCTTCATAGTCGCGCCGCGTATAGCCGGCCTTGTTCTTGACCAGCGAGGGATGATGCAGCCGGGGCTTGGCGATGTAGGTCATGACGCCGCCTTTTCGAACGAAACTACCTTGAACTGACTGAGCTTCTTGGCGATGTCGGTCGCGATGAAGCGGGCGGTGATCGGTGTGCCGTCATAGTGCAGGACGGGAACCAGCTTGCGTGCGTCGAGCGTGAATTCGCTCATCAGCATGGTGCGGAGCTGGCCGTCGCGGTTCTGCTCGACGACGAACACCTTCTCGTGCTCGTGGATGAACTCCTCGACCGACTGGGCGAAGGGGTAGGCGCGCACACGCAAGGCGTTGACGTGGTTACCCTCGGCCTCGAGATGATCGAGCGCCTCGGTCATGGCCGGGCTGGTCGAGCCGAAGTAGATCACGCCGTAGCGCGTCGGCTTCGGCGAAGAGTAGCGCAGCGGCTGCGGCGCGATCTTGGCTGCCGTATGGAACTTCTTCTGCAGCCGCTCCATGTTGCGGATGTAGACGGGGCCTTCCTCGCTGTAGCGCGCGAACTCGTCCTTCGTGGTGCCGCGCGTGAAGTAGGAGCCTTTGGTCGGATGCGTGCCGGGGTAGGTCCGGAACGGGATCCCGTCGCCGTCGACGTCGAGATAGCGGCCGAAGGTCTTGCCGGCGTCGAGGTCGGCCGCGGTCATGACCTTGCCGCGGTCGAGCACGCGGTTCTCATCCCAGGCGAACGGCTTGCAGAGGCGATGGTTCATGCCGATATCGAGGTCGGTCATGACGAATATCGGCGTCTGCAGGCGGTCGGCGAGATCGAGGGCGTCGGCCGTGAATTCGAAGCACTCGCGCGGGTCCTCGGGGAACAGCAGCACGTGCTTGGTGTCACCGTTGGAGGCATAGGCGCAGGAGAGCAGGTCCGACTGCTGCGTGCGCGTTGGCATGCCCGTAGAGGGGCCACCGCGCTGCACATTGACGATCACCGCCGGTACTTCGGCGAAGTAGGCGAGGCCGATGAACTCGGTCATCAGCGAGATGCCGGGGCCGGACGTCGCGGTGAAGGCACGCGAGCCGTTCCAGCCCGCGCCGATCACCATGCCGATCGAGGCCAGTTCGTCCTCGGCTTGCACGATGGCGTACTTGGCCTTGCCGGTCTCCTTGTCGTGGCGGAACTTCTTGCAGTGAGCCTGGAAGGCCTCGGCGAGCGAGGAGGACGGGGTGATGGGGTACCAGGCGCAGACCGTGGCCCCGCCATAGACGGCGCCGAGCGCGGCCGCACTGTTGCCCTCGACGAAGATGCGGTCGCCGACATTATCGGCCTTGCGGACCTTGAGCTTCACAAGGTCGGGATCGACATGCTGCTTCACCCAGTCCCGGCCAAGGTTCATTGCCTTGACGTTCGAGTCGATGAGCTTTTCCTTGCCCTTGAACTGCTCGCCGAACAGCCGCTGGATCTCCTTCTCGTCGATGTCGAGCAGCACGGAGAGCGCGCCGACATAGATGATGTTCTTGAAGAGCTGGCGCTGGCGGGCGTCGGAGTAGGTGGCGTTGGTGATCGCCGTCAGCGGCACGCCGATCACGTTGATGTCCTCGCGGAACATCGACGACGGCATGGGCTTGGTCGAATCGTAGAAGAGATAGCCGCCGGGCTCGATCTCCTTCACGTCTTCGGCCCAGGTCTGCGGATTCATGGCGACCATCATGTCGACACCGCCGCGCCGGCCGAGATAGCCCTTCTCGGTGACACGCACCTCGTACCAGGTCGGCAGGCCCTGGATGTTCGAGGGGAAGATGTTGCGCGGGCTGACGGGCACGCCCATGCGCAGGATCGAGCGGGCGAACAGCTCGTTGGCGCTCGCTGATCCGGAACCGTTGACGTTCGCGAACTTAACGACGAAGTCGTTAACGGCAGTTATTGCTTGCGGCATGCGTGCTCCGCGTGAGTCATTTCCACGTAATACTTGCGCATATCCCAGGCGCCGGTCGGGCAGCGCTCGGCGCACAGCCCGCAGTGCAGGCAGACATCTTCGTCCTTGACCATCGCGCGGCCGGTCTTGAGGTCGTTGCCGATGTAGAGGTCTTGCGTCGGATTGATCGCCGGCGCGTTGAGCCGGGTGCGCAGATCCTTCTCCTCACCGTTCTCGGTGAAGGTGATGCAGTCCATCGGGCAGATGTCGACGCAGGCGTCGCACTCGATGCAGAGATTGCCGGTGAACACGGTCTGCACGTCGCAGTTCAGGCAGCGCTGGGCTTCCTTGAAGGCGAGCTGCGGATCGAAGCCGAGCTCGACCTCGGCCATGATGTCCTTCAGCGCTTCCTGCTTGGCGCGATGCGGGACCTTGAGGCGGTGGTCGATGGTGGGCGCGTTGTCGTAGCTCCACTCGTGGATGCCCATCTTCTGGCTGACGATGTTGACGCCCGGTGCGGGCCGTTCCTCGACATTCTCGCCTTGCAGGAACTTGTGGATCGAGATCGCCGCGTCATGGCCGTGGGCGGCCGCCCAGATGATGTTCTTCGGGCCAAAGGCGGCATCGCCGCCGAAGAAGACGGTCTTGTTGGTGCTCTGCAGCGTCGTTTCGCCGAGCTGCGGCAGGCCCCACTTGTCGAACTCGATGCCGGCGTCCTTCTCGATCCACGGGAAGGCGTTCTCCTGGCCGATCGCCACCAGGACGTCGTCGCATTCGTAGAATTCGTCGGGGTCGCCCGAAGGAACCAGCGAGCGGCGGCCCTTGGCGTCGTACTCTGCCTTCACCTTCTCGAACAGGACGCCCTTGATCTTGCCGCCCTCGTGCCGGACTTCCTTCGGCACCAGCATGTTCAGGATGGGGATGTCCTCGCCCATCGCGTCTTCCTTCTCCCACGGCGAGGCCTTCATTTCCTCGAAGCCGGAGCGGACTATCACCTTGACGTCTTCACCGCCCAAACGGCGCGCGGTGCGGCAGCAGTCCATCGCAGTGTTGCCGCCACCCAGCACGATCACGCGCTTGCCGACCTTGCTGATGTGGCCGAAAGAGACTGACGACAGCCAGTCGAGGCCGATATGGATGTTGGCGGCAGCTTCCTTGCGGCCCGGCACATCGAGGTCGCGGCCGCGCGGGGCGCCGGAGCCGACGAACACAGCGTCATAGCCTTCGCCGAGGATCTTCTTCATCGAGTCGACGCGCTGGTGGCGGAACTCGATGTTGCCGATGTCGGTGATGTAGGCAACTTCCTCGTCGATCACAGACTCCGGCAAACGGAAGTGCGGGATCTGCGTGCGGATGAAGCCGCCGAGCTTGGGATCCTGATCGTAGATCACGATCTCGTAGCCCAGCACAGCGAGGTCGCGCGCGACGGTGAGGGAAGCGGGGCCGCCGCCGATGCAGGCGATGCGCTTGCCGTTCTTGGCCGGTGCCTTGGGCATGCTGGCCTTGATGCCGTCGTCGTCCTTGTAGTCGGCGGCGACGCGCTTCAGGCGGCAAATCGCGACCGGCTCTTTCTTGCCCTTCACGAGGGTCTCGTCTTCGACGCGGCTGCGCCGGCACGCGGGCTCGCAGGGGCGGTCGCACGTGCGGCCGAGGATCCCCGGGAAGACATTGGATTTCCAGTTGATCATGTACGCGTCGGAGTAGCGTCCGTGCGCGATCAATCTGATGTACTCGGGGACAGGCGTATGTGCGGGGCAGGCCCACTGGCAGTCGACTACTTTATGGAAGTAGTCGGGATTGGCGATGTCGGTCGGCTTCAACAGGAACTCCAAGCGGCGGCGGAGCAACGAGATCAGGTAAATGACAATTTAGATTACCCCAAAAGGGGGCGGCATTGGGGGATTATTACCGCCCAGCGTCAAGAACTGTGTGTGCTAACCATTTGCAACACCGCATAAAATCCCCTCACCCGCGGGAGGGCTTTCGGGAGATTTCCCCTAGCGGGACGGTCTGTAGGCGCTGGGCGAAACGCCGGAGGCCCGGCGGAACATCGCGCTGAAGGCGCTGACGCTGTCATAGCCGAGATCGAGCGCCACTTCGGTCACAGCTTGACCACCGCCCAGACGCCCCATTGCCTCCAGGACACGGGCCTGCTGCCGCCAGGCGCCGAAGGTGAGGCCGGTCTCGGCGACGAACAGCCGCGCGAGGGTACGCGGGCTGGCGTTGGCCGAGTGTGCCCATTCCTCGAGCGTGCGCGGATCGCCGGGCTGCTCCAGCAGCGTAGTGCAGAGACGACGCAGGCGCCTGTCGCGCGGCATGGGCAGGTGCAGCGGCAACGACTGTTCGTGATGCAACTCGTCGAGGATCAACGCCACGACGTGACCGGCGGCGCCTCGCTCGTCGTAATGCATGGGAAGCTCGGTCGCGCGCACGATCAGCTCGCGCAGCAGCGGCGAGACCTGCAGCACGCGGCAGACCTCGGGCATGCCGGCCGCGGCATCGTGCCGGAGATAGAGCGTCCGCATGGTGACGTCGCCCGACATGGTGATGGAATGGCGGATACCGGCCGGCATCCACAGGGCGCGCTGGGGCGGGACCACCCAGACGGCGGCATCGGTCGAGACGCGCATCGTGCCGACGGTCGCGTAGATCAGTTGCGCGCGGGCGTGGCGATGCGGTGCGATCTCGTGGCCCGCGGCGAAGTCCTTGGGCATGGCCGCGACTGCCCGCGGCACCCGCTGATAATCCTCGGGGTCCGTCGAGCGGGCGCCTGTGGAGCGCAGGGCAGCTTGGCGTTTTCGCGACATAAGTTGGCACTCTAGCGCAAGACAGACAGGGCAGCCATGCTTACTCTTTTAAGCACCGGAGGAAGCGTAAAAATGAGTCACGGAAGCCCGACATCCATTCTGCTGAACATCGGCCATGCCATGGATCACTGGATCCTGGTGGTCTTCGCCTATAGCTGGGGCGTGATCGCGGGCGTCTGGGGCGTCGAGTGGACGGAGCTGACGCCCTTCAACTACGGCGCGCTGTTCATGTTCGGCGCAGGCTCCCTCGTCAGCGGCCGCCTCGGCGACCTGTGGGGCCGCTGGATCATGATGGTGATCTTCTTCGCCGGTATGGGCGTCTCGGCGCTGATCATCGCGCTCTGCACGAACAAGTGGCAGATCGGTGCGGCGCTGACCCTGATGGGTGCCTTCGCCTCGATCTACCATCCGGTCGGCATTCCGATGCTGGTCCAGAAGGCGAAGAATCCCGGCTTCACGATTGGCGTGAACGGACTGGCTGGCAACATGGGCATCGCTATTGCCGCCGGTGTCTCGGTCTACATCGCCCAGCGCTTCGGCTGGCAGATGGCGTTTGTGATCCCCGGCATCATCTGCCTGGTCTCCGCCGTGGCCTTCGTCCTCCTGGTGCCGCGCGAGGAAGAGGCGCCAGCCAAGCGCAAGGCCAAGATGCTCGACCTGCCGCCGTCGGTCATGGCGCGCGTGTTCAGCATCATGACCTTCACCGCGGTGACGGGCAGCATCATCTTCAACTTCACGACAAACGGGAACGGCGAACTGCTGCGCGAGCGCGTGAAGGGCGCCGTGCAGGATCCCGCCGAACTCGCGATGATGCTGTTCGTGATCTTCTCGCTCGCTTCGCTCGCCCAACTCGTGGTCGGCAAGCTGATCGACCGCTATCCGCTGAAGAACATCTACCTGCCGATCGTGCTCCTGCAGGTGCCGCTGTTCCTCATCGCCTCGCAGGTGACGGACTGGGCGCTGTTCGTGACGGCGATCATGTTCATGCTGCTGGTGTTCGGCGCCATCCCGTTCACCGACGCCATGATCGTGCGCTACATCGACGACCGCATGCGCAGCCGCGTCACTGGTGTGCGTCTGGCCATCGGCTTCGGCGTCAGCTCGATCGTCGTCGCCCTGATCGGGCCGGCCGTGAAGGACGCCGGCTTCCCGATCCTGCTGATGGTGCTGGCGGGCGTGGCCTTCTGCTCGTTCCTGGCGCTGTCGATGCTTCCCAGCGAGCGGGACGTGCACAAGGCTTCCTCGTCGTCGCTGAAGCCTGCGGAGTAAACGCCGCCTCGCGACACCGGACACTGGACCGGCGGGCCGAAGAGCAACAACATCGCGACTTCCTCCTCCGCGGATGCGGAGGAGGAACGTCTTGAAAGGTTGTTGCTATGGCCGCTAGTTCCGCCGTTCCCGTTCCTGCTTCCCATCTCGACATCGCGCGCGATGCCGAGCCTGCGACCCGAGCAGCAAATGCCGCGATGGCGGCGCGCCTGCCGTTTTCGGATACCGCGGATTTCGAGGCGGCTAAGCGCGGGCTGATTGCGCCGGTGCCCGGCGGCATGGTGCGCACGGCAGGCGGCACGGTGCTGTGGAACCTCGGCGAATACGCCTTCATCGACGGCGAGCTGGCGCCGGCCACGGTCAATCCCAGCCTATGGCGTATCGCCCGACTCAATCTCGCCAATGGCCTGTTCAAGGTCACGGACCGTCTCTACCAGCTTCGCGGCTTCGACATCGCCAACATGACGGTGATCGAAGGCGACAGCGGCCTGATCCTGATCGATCCGTTGACCACAGCCGAAGTGGCGAAGGCGGCGTTGGAGCATTACTGGGCGCATCGGCCGAAGAAGCCGGTAGTGGCCGTGATCTACACCCACAGCCATGTCGATCATTACGGCGGCGTACGCGGCGTGGTCGACGAAGCCGATGTGAAGGCAGGCAAGGTCGAGGTGATCGCGCCGACCGGCTTCATGGAGGCAGTGTCGGGCGAGAACGTGCTGGCCGGGCCGCCGATGATTCGCCGTGCGCAGTTCCAGTTCGGTTCGTTGCTGCCGCGCGGCGCGCGGGGGCAGGTCGATGCCGGCCTGGGCAAGGGGGTGGCGCGCGGTACGCCAGGACTCATCGCGCCGACCCGATCGATCGTGAAGCCGGTCGAAGAGCATACGATCGACGGCATCGAGATCGTGTTCCAGCTTGCGCCGGAAACCGAAGCGCCGGCCGAGATGCACATGTTCTATCCGCAGCTCGGCGTGCTCAACATGGCGGAGAACGCCTGTCCGCTGTTGCACAACTTCATCCCGTTGCGCGGCGCCGTCGTCCGCGATCCCCGCATCTGGGCGAAGTATGTCGGTGACGCGATCGCCCTGTACGGGCCACAGACCGAAGTTCTGATCGGCCAGCATCACTGGCCGACCTGGGGCCGTGAAAAGGTGATCGACTACCTCGAAGCGCAGCGCGACCTCTACAAGCACATCCACGACCAGACCTTGCGCTACATGAACAAGGGCTGGCGGCCGGCCGAGATCGCCGAGCAGATCGACCTTCCGCCGGGCCTGGCCGAGCGCTGGTCGGTGCGTGGTTACTACGGCACGGTGAGTCACAACGTGAAGGCGGTCTATCAGCGATACCTGAGCTGGTACGACGCCAATCCGTGCAACCTCCATCCACTGCCGCCAGCGCCGGCGGCACGGAAGTTCGTCGAGTACATGGGCGGCAGTTCCGCGGTGATCGCGCGCGCCCGCGCGGACTTCGCCAAGGGCGAATATCGCTGGGTGGCGCAGGTCATGAAGGAGGTCGTCTACGCCGAGCCGGGCAATCTCGAAGCACGCGCGCTGTGCGCCGATGCGCTGGAGCAGATGGGCTATCAGGCCGAGTCGGCGATCTGGCGCAACGCCTTCCTCTACGGCGCGCAGGAATTGCGCCACGGTGTCTTTCAGGTGCCGGCGCGATCCACCATGGGCGCCGACACCTTGGCGGGCCTTGCGACCGACGTTTTCTTCGACCTGATGGCGATCCGTCTCGATGCTGCCAAGGCGGCTGGGCAGGCGATGGTGATCAATTGGCACTTCACCGACCGCCAGGAACGACTGGCGCTCACGTTGAAGAACTGCACCTTGACCCACCGCATGGGTGAGGAGGCGCCTGACGCCAGCGCATCGGTCACGACAACACGCGCGACGATGGACGACATCATACTGCGTCGAACGACCGTTGCCGATGCGGTGGCCAGCGGTGTGATAAAGCTCGACGGCGATCTGTCCCGGCTGGCCGCGTTGTTTGCGATGATGGACCAACCCGCCGGTATGATGTTCGACGTCGTTACGCCGGGCGAAGGACGCTGACGACGCGGAGACCGCTTGACATTATCCGTGTCGGCCCGTGTGATGCGCACAACGAATGCACGCACAAGCGCGCTTGGGAGGAACGGGAATGTCCAGGATGATGGGTCGGCGCCTGCTCGGCGCGACGGTGGCCGCTGTGGCCGCTCTGGGTTTTGCGGCGTCGGCCGTAGCTCAGGAAAAGAAACTGAAGATCGGCGTCATCTATGACCTCACCGGCCCGCTGGCCGGTGGCGGCTCGGAGCTGCAATACACCGGCGCCAAGATCATGCTCGACAACTTCATCAAGCAGGGTGGGGTCGAGGGCTACAAGATCGAGGCGATCTACGCCGACGCTCAGAGCAAGCCGGACGTCGCGATCAACGAATCGGTCCGCCTGATCGAGCAGGAGAAGGTCGATATCCTGCTGGGCTTCTTCTCCTCGGCGCAGTGCGTGCCGGTGGCCGCCCGCGTCGAGCAGCTCAAGAAGTTCATGTGGATCACCACCTGCATCTCCTCGGCGGTGCTGGAGAACAAGAACTACAAGTACATCTTCCGTCCCCAGGCCAGCGGCAACCAGTTCGGCCTGATGACCATGGACTTCATCGCCAACAACGCGAAGGCCAAGTTCGGCAAGGAACCGAAGGACCTGCGCGTGGCGATCATCCACGAAGACGGCGCCTACGGTGTCGACGTTTCCAAGGGCAACGAGGCCGGTGCCAAGAAGGCCGGCTTCAATGTCGTGCTGAAGGAAGGCTATGCCGCGACCGCGCCCGACCTGTCGGCGATGGTCACCAAGCTGAAGCGCGCCCGGCCGGACGTGATCTTCCATACCGGCTACAACCCCGACATCACGCTGTTCGCCCGTCAGGCGCGCGAGCAGGGGCTGAAGTTCGGCGCTCTCGTCGGCCACGGCGCAGGCTACGGCGTCTACGAGAAGCTCAAGGAAGGCATGGGCAGCGACGTCAACTACATCTTCAACACCGATCCGATCTCGATCTGGCTCGCCAAGCCAGAAGGCCTCAATCCCAAGCTGCCGCCGGTCATCAAGATGGTCGGTGAGGAGTTCGACAAGGCCAAGCCGGGCGTCGCGATCCGCTCTGCCCATGTCGGCATGGCCGCCAGCAACGTCTATGTGCTGCTGACCGAGGTCGTGCCGCGCGCCATCAAGAAGTATGGCGGCGTCGATCCGGAAGCGCTTCGCAAGGCCGCCCTGGAGGTCGATCTGCCCGAAGGCGGCACCATGCTGGGCTTCGGCGTGAAGTTCCCGGCCGATGGCTCGATGGCCGGGCAGAACGAACGCTCGTTCCCGGTCGTCATCCAGTACGTCGACGACAAGTCGTACGTGGTGTGGCCGAAGAGCCAGGCGCAGCGCGAAGCCGTGCTGCCGCTGCCGAAGGGCACGACCTACAGCAACCAGTAGGGCGTGCCTATCGGACCTGCCGGTCGAGCGTAGGCGTCGCGTCAGCGAGGTAATCGACAGTGCTTGTGGTAAATGGGCTGGTGAAGCGCTTCGGCGGCTTCACCGCCGTCAACAACGTGTCGTTCAAGGTCGACAAGGGCGAGATTCTCGGCCTGATCGGCCCGAACGGTTCAGGCAAGAGCACCATTTTCAACATGCTCTCGGGGACCTTTCCGCCATCGGCCGGATCGATCTCCTTCGAGGGGCGTGAGCTCGCGGGCCTGGCGCCGCATCGCATCATCAATGCCGGCGTCGGCCGCACCTTCCAGATCCCGCGGCCATTCCGGCGGCTCTCGATCTTCGAGAACGTGGCGCTGGCGGGTTACTACGGCCAGGGAAGTCACAGCGCTGCCAAGGCCAACGAAGCGGCCGAGCAGGCGCTGGCCATGGTCGGGCTGCCGACCGATCGCACCGCCAGCGTCGACGGGCTGGGCGCGGCCGGCCTCAAGAAGCTGGAACTCGCCAAGGCACTGGCCACGGCGCCGAAGCTCCTGCTCGCCGACGAGAGTCTCGGCGGACTCGACGAGAGCGAGATGGATCAGGCGGCCGACATGCTGCGCAAGATCCGTGACGAGCTCGGCATCACCATCATCTGGGTCGAGCACATCATGGGCGTGCTGATGCGTGTGGTCGATCGCGTCATGGTTCTCGATCACGGCGAGAAGATCTCGGAGGGTCTGCCGAGCCAGGTCTCGAACGACCCGCGCGTCATCGAGGTTTATCTCGGCACCGACGCCCATTCGACCCAGGCGACGGCAGCCGCCGCCGAAGCGCGACGCTGACGGGGATCCGGTAAATGCTCGAACTCAAGTCGGTCGACGCAGGCTACGGCAGCTTCCATGCGCTGTTCGGCGTCAACCTCGAGGTCAAAGCCGGTGAAGCGGTCGGCGTGATCGGCCCCAACGGGGCCGGCAAGACGACCCTGATGCGGGTGATCTCCGGCCTGATCCGGCCGACCAAAGGCAGCATCACGATGCAGGGCACTAACGTGCTCACCACGCCGGCCCACAAGATCGTCGAGCTGGGCATCGCCCATGTGCCCGAGAATCGCCGGCTGTTTCCGCGGCTCACCGTCGAGGACAACCTCAAGATGGGTGCCTACATGCCGGCGGCGCGCGCGCGCTATGCTGAGCGGCTGGACTTCGTGTTCAACCTGTTCCCGCGCATGAAGGAACGGCGCCACCAGCTTGCCGGCACCATGTCGGGCGGCGAGCAGCAGATGTGCGCGATCGGCCGCGCCCTGATGAGCGATCCGAAGCTCTTGCTGCTCGATGAGCCGTCGGCCGGCCTGGCGCCGGTCGTGGTGCAGCAGGTCTTCGAGCTGGTGAAGCGCATCCGCGCCGGCGGCCTCACGGTGCTGATCGTCGAGCAGAACGTCCAGCAGGTGCTGCAGGTCGTGGACCGCGCCTACTTGCTGGAAGCCGGCTCGATCCGCACCTCGGGCTCGTCGGCCGAGCTCCTGGCCAGCGACACGATCCGGCAGGCCTATCTCGGTGTTTAGTTCAAGCGGACGGCGCGCCCGCGCTCCGATCTGGAGAAAATGATGGGTTCATTTCTCGAAATTTTCGACATCTATCTCCTCGAGGCGGTCCTCAACGGGATCCTGCTCGGCGGTGTGCTGGCGCTGCTGGCGCTAGGTCTCAACCTGATCTTCGGCGTGATCGACGTGACATGGATCTGTTACGCCGAGCTGGTGATGATCGGCATGTACGGCATGTACTACCTGGTGCAGTACTACGGCCTGTCCTATTACGCGGCGGCGCCGCTTGCGATCCTGCTGGTCGCGGCCCTGGGGGCGCTACTGCACTTTTTGGTTATCGCGCCGCTGCTTTCGTCCCCGCCGATCAACCAGCTTCTCGCCACCGGCGGCGTGCTGTTCGTGCTGCAGAGCTTCGCCACGGTCGCCTTCGGCATCGACTTCCGCAACCTCGGCATCCGCCTGCCGATTCTGACCTTGGGCGACATGCATCTGAGCTACTCGCGGCTGCTCGCCTTCGGCGCAGCGCTGATCGGCATGATCGTCGTCTATCTCTTCATGACGCGGACCTTCACCGGCACGGCCATCCGCGCCATCGCCCAGGATCGCCAGATCATGGCGCTGATGGGGGTCGACGCGAAGAAGATCTATGTCGTGACCTCGGCCCTGGGTGGTGCTCTGGCCGGGCTCGCGGCCTGCCTGCTGGTGCTGCAGTACGACGTGCATCCCTTCGTCGGCCTGTCGTTCGGGCCGATCACCTTCCTGATCTGCGTGCTGGGTGGGCTCGGCAACTTCGTCGGCGGCTTCGTTGCGGCCTTCCTGTTCGCCGAGATCATCTCGCTCGGCGGTCTCTTCTCCGACCTCGAGTGGGGTTACGTGCTGGCCTTCGCCTTCTTCATCGTAATGATGTTCGTCCGGCCTGCCGGTCTTCTGGCGAGGCGCTCGTGAGCCTGCGCCAGTACATGCCCTGGATTGCCGGCGCGGCTCTGGTCGCGCTGCCTTTCGTCTATCGCGATCCCTATCACCTGCACATCCTGATCCTCATCCTGATCTGGTCGTTTGCTTATACGTCGTGGGCGGTGATGGGGCGGTTCGGCCTGGTCTCGCTCGGCCATGGCGGGTTCATGGGCGTCGGCGCTTATGTGACCGTGCTGCTGTGGAATCACTTTGGCCTGACGCCCTGGCTCGGCATTCCGGCGGCGTTGCTTTGCTCCGGCGCCCTGGCGATGGTGGTGGCCTATCCCTGCTTTCGGTTTCGCATCACCGGACATTATTTCGCCCTGGTGACGCTCGCCCTGTCGGGCATCGTGCTGCAGGTCATCACCGCCACACGCGACCATACCGGCGGTTCGCTGGGCTACACGCCCGAGCGCACCAAGGGCAATCACATCCTGGCGTTACAATTCGACGACAAGGTCGTCTGGTATCTGATCGCGCTCGGCGTGTGGGTGGGTGGTCTGCTGATCTGGCGCTGGATCGATCGCAGCATGAGCCGCTACGCCATGGAGGCGATCTCCGAGGACGAGGATGCGGCGGCGGCGGCAGGCGTGAACGTGACGGCGGAGAAGCTGCGCATCACCGTGATCAGTGCGCTGATGACGGCATTGGCCGGCGCGCTCTACGGGCAGTACCAGATGTTCATCTCGCCGGACACGGTGAGTGGCATCGGCATCTCCCTGCAGATGGTTTTCGCGGCAGTCGTTGGCGGGATCTACGTGGCGTTCGGACCGACAGTCGGCGCAATCATTACCATTCTCCTTGCAGAGGCCCTGCGCATCGGTTTCGGCACCAAGGCCGTCGGCTGGGACAACCTCGTCTACGGCGTTCTGCTGGTCGTGTTCATCATCTTCCTTCCCAAAGGCATTCTTGGTAGCTTGCTGGCGAGTATCAAAACTCCCAGTAAGCGGCAGAATGGATGAATTCGATTTCGTAGTTGTCGGGGCAGGCTCTGCGGGCGGTCCGGTCGTCGACCGCCTGACCGAAAGCGGGCGATACAGCGTCCTTTTGCTCGAAGCGGGGCCGAACGACACCAGCCGCTGGATTTCGATGCCGCTGGGGTTTGCCAAGACCTTTCTCGATCCTGCAGTTAACTGGAAGTATGTGACGGCGCCCGAGCAACGGCTCGGTGGACGGCGCATCTATTGGCCGCGCGGCAAGGTGCTGGGCGGCAGCAGCGCGATCAATGGCATGGTCTATATCCGCGGCCTGGCGTCGGACTACGACGGCTGGCGGCAGATGGGCAACGACGGCTGGTCGTTCGACGATGTCCTGCCGTACTTCAAGCGGCTCGAGAGCTATCCGGGCGGTGAGAGCGACCTGCATGGCGGCAATGGCCCCGTGAAGATCACGCAGGGCGAGTATCGCAACGAACTGAGCGACAGTTTCCTCGCGGCTTGCGCCGAAGTCGGCCTTAAGGCGACGGACGATTTCAACGGCGTTGGCCAAGAGGGCGCGGGTTACTATCACGCCACCATCAGCGACGGCCGGCGCAATTCGACCGGCCGTGCCTATGTCGCCCAGGCGCGCAGACGCAACAACTGCCAGGTCATCACCGGGGCAATGGCCGAGCACATCGTCGTCGAGAACGGCCGGGCCACGGGCATCGCCTACCGCCGGAACGGCGAGAGCCGGACGGTGCGCGCGCGCCGCGAAGTGGTGCTGTGTTCCGGTGCGATCGGGTCACCGCAGCTTCTGCAGCTCTCAGGCATTGGACCGGCTGCACTCTTGTCTGAGCGCGGTATTCCGGTGGTGCGCGACATGCGTGGCGTCGGTGAGAACCTGCAGGATCATTGGGGCATCCGATCGACCTACAGGACCTGGTGGCGTCTCACCATCAACGACGACCTCAACTTGATCCATCGCCGGGTGAGTGCGGCGTTCGAATATCTGCTGATGAAGACGGGACCGCTGACGGCCAGCCCGGCCTTTGCCGGCGCCTTCACGCGCCTGCTGCCGCAATCCGCCGAAGCCGACACCCAGTTCCATTTCTTCCCCTGGTCGACCGACCGGATCGACCGCGGCCCGCACAAGTTTTCCGGCTTCACCATCCTCGCGAACCAGTCGCGCCCCGAGAGCCGGGGCCATATCCGCGTCGTCTCGCGCAACCCCGAGGATCATCCGGAGATCGTCGCCAACTACCTCTCGACGCCCGGCGACCGGAACGCCGCAGTCGCGGCGATCAAGTTCACGCGTGTGCTGAGCCGCACGCCGGCCCTGTCGCGCATCATCACCGAGGAGTTGCTGCCCGGTTCGGAAGCGTGGACCGACGACGACTTCCTCGATTACGCGAAGCGGGAAGGGCAGTCGGCCTATCACCCTGTCGGGACCTGCCGGATGGGACGCGATCCGGACGCCGTCGTCGATCCACAACTGCGCGTGCACGGGATCGGTGGTCTGCGCATCGCCGATGGTTCGATCATGCCCACGCTCGTGTCAGGCAACACCAATGCCGCCTGCATGATGATCGGCGAGAAGGCGGCCGACCTAATCCTGGCCGACGCGCGATAGCGCGGAAATGCCGAGCGGTGCCGCCCGTCCGCGGACAGCTAATGTCGGCAGGGGAGTGGCCTGGAGTCCATCCGGCAGCTTGACGATCGCCAGCAGGTCTTGCGAGACGAGCGTGTCGTGACCGAGGGTCTTCGAAGCCTCGAGCAGGCGGGCCGCGACGTTCAGTGTGTCGCCGACATAGGCGATCTCACGCCGCATGTCGCCGATCTCGCCGGCGACGATCTCGCCACAATGAAGCGCGGCGCGGAAAGTCGGCACAATGCCGTAGCGCCGGCGATAGTGCTCGGCATTGCGGGCGATCAGGTCGCTAGCAACGAAGGGGCAGGCGAGGCAATCGCCGCCAGCCAGCGCCTTGTTCATCGGCCAGGTCAGGATCGCTTCGTCTCCGATATATTTGTGAATCTCGGCATCGCATTCGAAAGCAGCATCGGCGATGTCGCGGAAGAAGCTGTTGAGCAGCTCGTGAAAGCGGACGGGCCCCAGCTTTTCGGCAAGCCCGGTCGAGTCTTTCATGTCGACCAGCAGGAAGGCTTTCTGTTCACGCTTCGGCTGCACGTAGCGGCCGGTCAGGAAGCTCTTCAAGGTCGAGAAACCCAACAGGCCACCCATCTCGACTGCCAGGTTGCCGAGGAATGCCATGGCGACGCCGAAGGCGATCGAGCCGCGAAGGGTCGCGTCGAACGCGAAGGGATCTTCGTCGGGAGCGTGGGTCAGCACGCGCATCGTCAGCAATCCGCCGACGATGACGACTGCATAGAAGGCGGCCTTGATGGCGAAGAACGCGGCCAGCGGCAGGCGTCGCAGGCGGCGCAGCAGGCCGATGCGTCGACGTCTGATCTCCACGAAGAAGATCGGCGTGGCGATCAGCACCGAAGCCAGGACACCGTGCGAGGCCCCGCGCAGCGGCGGATCGTCCGCCGATCCGACGGCGTAGCCGAAGTAAGCACTGACCACGGCACTGGCCAGGCTGACCCAGAAGAAGAACCGCCATTCGCGGCGGACGCGCCGCGCCATGCTCATGCTTTGCTACGACTCAGGGCCCGCTTGAAGGTCTCATGATCGACATTGCCGCCGGAGCAGACGACGGCGATAGCACGCCCTTTCACCGGCAGCTTGCCGGTGAGCGCCGCCGCCAGCGCCACGGCGCCACCCGGCTCGACCACTAGTTTGAATTCGCGGAAGGCCAGTTCCATGGCATCGAGCACCTCCTCGTCGCTGACGACGAGGCCCGGCCCCAGCACCTTCTGAGCGAGCGGGAAGGTGACATCGCCCGGCGTCGGCGCCAGCAGGGCGTCGCAGATCGAGCCCGACAGTTTCTCGTTCTTCTGCTTGGTGCCGGTGGCCAGCGAGCGTGCAAGGTCGTCGAAGCCTGCCGGTTCGCCGGCATGCACCGACGTCGTCGGGCTGATGCCCTTGACCCCGAGCGCGACGCCGGTCGCGAGGCCGCCACCCGAGCAGGGCGCGGCCACGGCATCGAGCGTGACGCCCAGCGCCTTCGCCTGTTCGGCAATCTCGATGCCTGCCGTGCCCTGGCCGGTCAGGATCCAGGGATGATCGTAGGGCGGCACGATGGTGGCGCCGGTTTTGGCGGCGATGCCGTGGCCGATCTCCTCACGACTGTCTTTCACGCGATCATAGAGGATCACCTCGGCGCCGCTTGCCTTCGTATTGGCGACCTTGAGGGCCGGTGCATCGGATGGCATCACGATCGTTGCCTTCACGCCCAACAGGCGTGCCGCTTCGGCGAGCCCCTGCGCATGATTTCCGGACGACCAGCCGACGACACCCTTGGCGCGGTCAGTCTCGCTCATGGCGGCCAGGAAGTTGTAGGCGCCGCGCAGCTTGAACGAACCGGTCCGCTGCAGGCACTCCGCTTTGATGAACAGCCGGCCGCCCAGTGCACGGTTGACCCGCTCATTCTCGAGCAGCGGCGTGCGGATCGTCACGCCGTCGAGACGGCGGGCGGCGGCTTGAACATCGGCAAAGGTCGGCAACGAACTCATCGCGGAACACCTATCAGGTCGGGAAGCTCGGAAAGATCGCGGATTTCGCGCGCGAGCGCACCGGGCAGATTGTCGTTGGGAGCGCCTGTCCGGTTCACCCAGACGGCATGAAAGCCGAATTGCGCCGCGCCATGCGCATCCCAGCAATTCGAAGAGAGAAAGCAGACCTTCGCCGGGGGCACGCCGCAGCGCGCCTCGACCAGCTTGTAGACACGCGGATCGGGCTTGAAGACGCCGGCCTCGTCGACGCTCAGCACGGCCTCGAACGTATCGGCTTGGCCGGATGCTGCCACCATCGGGTCGAGCATCTCGGGATTGCCGTTCGACAGGATCGCCATCCGCATGCCGCCGCGCTTCAGGCAGGCGAGCATGCCGGGCGCTTCGGGGAAGGGGTCGAGCGCCAGGTAGGCGCCCATCAGTTTCTCGCGCACGGCGGTGTTGGCGATGCGGTGCGCGGCCAGGCAATGGTCGAGCGCTTCGCCGGTGACCTGCCAGAACTTGGCGTAGGTGCCCATGCTGTTGCGCAGCCAGGTGTACTGGATCTGCTTGGTCCGCCAGGTGTCCGACAGCGCCTCGGCGGAAGGCCCGACCGCGATGCGGTGGCGCGCAACGGCTGAGTTGAAGTCGAACAAGGTGCCGTAGGCGTCGAAGACGCACATCTCGATGCCGGCAAGGTCGGCGCCCATCATTGCTCCCTCGAGGCGAATGGACGTAGGCTAACTGGTATGTTCGTTGCCATCGTTCAAATCCCCATGAGCAAGCGCCCGCGCGACGCCGCCGTCGATGCCGCGCGCAAATCGGCCCCTACCTATACGGCGCTTGGCGCCAAAGGGCTCCTGAAGAAATACTACCTCAACGGCGATGCCGGGGGCGGTGGCGTCTATCTCTGGGAATCCGAGGCCGCGGCCCGGGCGTGGTACACGCCGGAATGGGAGAAGCGCATCGCGACCGCCTTCGGGGCGACGCCGACTGTGACCTACTACGACAATCATGTCGTCGTGGATAACGAAGCCGGCAAGGTCCGCATCGAGGGTGAGTCCTGATGGAAAGACGTCGTCTCGGCCGCACGGGCCTCAATGTTTCGGTTCTGGGCTATGGCGCCGGCGCCGTCGGCGGTCTCTTCACCAAGGGCGCTGCGGCTGACCAGGAGCGCGCTCTTTCGCGCGCCCTCGAAGCCGGCATCAACTATTTCGACACTGCGCCGGTCTACGGGAATGGTGAATCAGAACGTAACCTCGGTCGCGCCCTGAAGGCACTGAAGGCCGATGTCGTCGTCGGCACCAAGGTGCGCCTGACTGCCGATCATCGCGCCGATGTCGCCGGCGCCATCGTGCGCGGCATGGAAGAGAGCCTGAAGCGCATGGGGCGGGACCATGTCGATCTCTTCCAACTGCACAACCCGCTGACTGCCCAGGATGCCGGCGATAAACTCGCCATCGATATCGTCCTGGAGCAGGTGGCGCCGGCGATGGAGAAGCTCAAGGCGTCCGGCAAGACGCGCTTCATCGGCTTCAGCGGCGTCGGCGAACCGGCGGCATTGCTGCGGGCCGTCGAGTCGAAGCTTTTCGATACGGTCCAGGTCGTCTACAACGCATTGAACCCCAGTGCCGGCGGTCCGATGCCGGCCGGCGCGCCGGGGCTGGACTATGGCTGCCTGCTCGACAAGGCGAAGGCTGCCGACATGGGCACCATCATCATCCGTGCTCTGGCTGGCGGTGCGTTGAGCGGCACGACCGACCGCCATCCGCTCGCCATGCAGGACGTAGCGCCCATCGGCTCAGCGCCCGACTTTGCCGCCGACGTTGCCCGCGCCAAAAAGTTGGAGCCGCTGGTGCGCGACGGCGTGGCTGGCAGCCTGACGGAGCTTGGCGAGCGCTTCGTCATCTCCCATCCCGCCGTATCGACGATGCTGATCGGCTACTCGAATCTCGACCATCTCGAAGCCGCGATCGCCGCCGTCGAGAAGGGGCCGTTGCCGAGCACAGTGCTGAAGCGAGTCAACGAAGACACTTGAAGATGGCACTCGGATGGGTATATACTTGTATATACTATGGAGGCTGCCATGACGATCGCCCGGAGCCGTACTTTTAGGAGCGGCAATAGCGAGGCTATTCGGCTGCCGAAGGACATCGCTTTCGGCAAAGATGTCGAGCTCGTAATCGTGCGCTCGGGGGACGTCCTGACGATCTATCCGACCACTTCTTCTATTCCGACGATGATCGAGCGGCTGCGGTCGCTGCCAGTGCCACCGCGTGTCGAGCAGCGAGATGATGAGGAACTGCCGGAGAGACAGGGTCTCTAGGGCATGGCGCTCTTACTCGACACCGATGTCGCGATTCACCTTCGCGACGGCGACCCCGCTGTCATGAACAAAGTGGCTACACTTGAAGAAGCGGTGCTGATGTCGATCGTTACGCGCGTCGAGCTCGAGGGTGGTGTCTACCGGGATCCCACCCAAACCGGCATACGACGCGCACGACTTGATGCGATTCTGGCTGCCGTGCCCACATTGGCATTCGATGACGCTGCCGCCGAGGCCTATGGCGCGATCGTTGCCCGTGCGGGTTACTCGCGCCGTAAACTGTTGGATCGCATGATAGCTGCTCAAGCGATTGTTCATCGTGCGTCGCTTGTGACGATGAACTCGGGCGACTATGCCGACATTCCAGAGCTTTCTCTGTTGTCGTGGTGAACGCCCTTCACGGACAGAGGGTTACGATCGTCCCAGCGCCGGCGGCACGGTGCGGACCTGGCCGTTCAGCCGGTCGCGGTAGACCACGACGCCTTCCATGATGCGCTGGACGTAGTCGCGCGTTTCGCGGAAGGGGATCGTCTCGATCCAGTCGACCATGTCGATCTTGCTGGTTCGCGGATCGCCTATGGACTCCAACCAGCGAGCGACGCGGTTGGGACCGGCATTGTAGGCGGCGAGCGCAATCTCGTAGGAGCCGCCAAAGCGCTGCAGCATCTCGGTGAGATACTGGCTGCCGAGCTGGACGTTGTAGGCGGGATCGCGCGTCAGCTTGTCCTGAATGAAGGGCACGCTGAGCCGGCCGGCCACATCGCGCGCGGTTCCGGGCAGGAGCTGCATCAAGCCGAGCGCGCCGGAGGACGAGACGGCGGCGGCGTTGAACGAACTCTCCTGCCGCGTCAGAGCCAAAGCGAGAGCGCGCTCGATCGAGCCGGTGGCGCCGAGATCGACGACGGGGAAGGCCGCATCGAAGAGGGTTACACCGTTCTGCGGCGCGCGGCGGGCGATGGTCAGGCCGACATCCGGACGCTTCAGTTCGAGAGCGAGCTGGGCCAGCAGCGCGGTTTCACCCGGTGCTTTCACCAGTCGGGCAAGCTGGAGCAGGAAGGGACGCGTGCGCTCGAAATCGCCGGCCTGGCCGAGATAGCGCGCCATCGTCGCCAGGTCGCGGCCGTCGAGCGACTGGCGTTCGGTGGCCGTAGCGACCGGATCGCTGGGCAGCTTCGCGCTGCCTGCCGTGGCTTTGCGCGCGGCGAGCTGGCCGTAGAAGGTCTGGCCGTAACCGGCGGCACGGGCGTACCAGTCGCCGGCTTCCTTGGTGCGACCCGCGGCTTCGTGCGCGCGGGCGAGCCAGTAGGCGCCGCGGCTCTTGGAGATATCGGTCGAAACGCCGTCGTGCAGCTTCTGGAAATGCTTCACCGCATCGGCCGGCTTCTTGAGCTGGCGCAGCGCCGTCCAGCCGGCAAGGAACTCCGCATCGGCGAAGGCCACGCCCTTGGTGAGGCCATGGCTCGCCGCGACAGCGTAGGCGTCGGCGGGGCGGTTGGCGGCCAGCAGATCGCGCGCGAGCTGATTGCGCTCGCTCCACCAGGCGTCGGACTGGTTGGTGGCCGGACCGGCGAATGCCGTCTTGGCCTCGCCGAGATTGCCGGTGCGGCGCAGCCATTGTGCGCGTTCCAGACGTAACGCGGGCTCGTTGAGTTTCGCCGCCGGCACCGCGCGCAACAGGTTTGCCGCGTCGGCGGCGCGTGTCGCCATGGCCAGCCGTGCAATGGCGATCGGCTGATAGTCCGGCGGTAACTTGGGCAGAAGCTCGCGCGCCACCTCGGTACGACCGCTGCGCAGGATGCGGTCGAAGCGCGCGACATGATCCGGCCCGGTCAGGAGCTGGGCGTAGCGATTGAGGAAATCGTTCTCGTCGGAATTGCGCAGGGTCGCGTTCTGCCAGGTGTCACGCGCAAACTTGGCCACGTCGTTCGGGCTCGCGGCCTGCGCAGCCTCCAGACGACGCATGTGGCCGCTGCTGGTGAGTGGCGGGAAGGCGGTGAAGTAGCGGACGACTTCCGGCGCGGGCGTTTCCGCGGCGATCCGCTCCTCGGCCTGGCGGCGCAATACTTCGGGTTCCGGCCAGTCGCCATTCTCCCGCAGGAAGCGCCAGGTGGAGGCGAAGTCGGCATCGGTCTTGGGCGCCGCGCGCAAGATGCTCCAGGCGATGTAGCGGTCGAGCAGAGGCTGCTTGAAGTTGGCGACCGCAGCTCGTGCATCGGCCCAGCGGCTTTCGTCGAGAGCCTTGAGGGCGGCGGTGAAGGCCGCAGCCTCGGCCGGGCTCAGCGGCTTGGCCGGTGTCGTGGCCTGAGCGATGTCGCTGCTGCCGACCGGCGGCGGTGCGGGTTGGCTGGTGGCCGGCGCAGGGACCATGGAGGTTGCTGGCGGCGGTGCCGACGGCGTCGTGTTGCCGTGGTCTGACGGCACGCGCCGCAGGCCGGTATTGGGCGCGCCGGAGACCGGCTGGTCGCTGCCTTGGTCGCGCAAATTCTGGGCGCTGGCTTGCGGAGCCAGAGTCGGCGCTGCGGCCAGGACGGCCAGCAGGAGGAGGGGAGATTTTTTCTTCTTCACCCAGGAATCGTAGGCAGGGAGTTGGGGCATCACAATGGCAAGTTGCCAACCTTGCAGGGGCGTACCCCGGAGCCTAGAGTGAATTATCAAGGCAAAATCGGAGGAAGCCATGTTCACCGGGTCGCTCGTCGCGCTGATTACGCCGTTCAAGAACGGGTCGGTCGACGAGAAGGGATTCGAGAAGTTCGTGGCCTGGCAGATCGCCGAGGGCACCGACGGGCTCGTCCCGTGCGGCACGACCGGCGAATCGCCCACGCTCTCCATGGAAGAGCACAAGCGGGTCATCGATATCTGCATCCAGACCGCCAAGGGCACCGGCGTTCCGGTGATCGCCGGCACCGGCTCGAACTCGACCGAGGAGGCGATCGAGCTCACCCGGCACGCCAAGCAGGCGGGCGCCGACGCCGCCATGCTGGTCGTGCCCTATTACAACAAGCCGACCCAGGAAGGCCTGTTCCAGCATTTCAAGGCAGTGGCCGAGGCCGTCGACATTCCGATCCTGCTCTACAACGTGCCGCCGCGAACCGGCGGCGACATGCAGGTCGAGACCGTCGTGCGCCTCTCGCAGGTCCAGAACATCATCGGCATCAAGGACGCCAGCTACGACATGGCGCGGCCGACGCTCACCAAGCTCAAGGCCAAGAAAGGCTTCATCCAGCTCTCCGGCGAGGATGCGAGCGCCGTCGGCTTCCTGGCGCAGGGTGGTGATGGTTGCATCTCGGTGACGGCCAACATCGCGCCGCGTCTGTGCGGCGACATGCACGACGCCTGGAAGAAGCGCGACCTCGACAAGGTGTTCGAGCTCCAGGACCGGCTGATGCCGCTGCACAAGGCGCTGTTCGTCGAGACCAGCCCCGGCCCGGTGAAGTATGGCGCCGAGCTGCTGGGCCAGTCGGGTGCCAAGATGCGCCTGCCTCTCGTCGAATGCACCGAGGCAACCAAGAAGCAGGTGCGTGAGGCAATGGTCCACGCCGGCCTGATCAACTAGCCAATCTAAGAGTCCCGATAACACGAGCGTCCTGTGGCCAAGAAACCGGAACTGGACCGCACCGTTGTGGCCCAGAACCGCAAGGCGCGGCATAACTACTTCATCGAGGAAACCTTCGAAGCGGGGCTGGCTCTGACCGGCACCGAAGTGAAGTCGCTGCGCGGCGGGCGCAGCACGATCGCCGAGTCCTACGTGACGGAGGAAGGCGGCGAGGCCTGGCTGGTCAACGCCAACATCCCGGTCTACGCCTCCGGCAACCGCTTTAACCATGAGCCGCGGCGGCCTCGGAAGCTGCTGCTGCACCGGAAGCAGATCAACAAGCTGATCGGCGCCATCCAGCGCGAGGGCCGCACCGTCGTGCCGCTGCAGGTCTATTTCAATCCGCGGGGTCGCGCCAAGATCGAGATCGCTCTCGTCACCGGCAAACAGGCGCACGACAAGCGCCAGTCCATCAAGGATCGCGACTGGCAGCGCCAGCGTGCCCGGTTGATGTCGACTCGTCGCTGAACCTCCGGAGGGGAGCCCCCGCATGAGTACCGTTCTGATCACCGGCGCCGCGCGTGGCCTTGGCCTCGACTTCGTGAAGCAGTACGCGGCCAAGGGCTGGAAGATTCATGCCTGCGCCCGCAAGCCCGAAGCCCTGAAGGGGATCACGGGCGATATCCACGCCCACAAGCTCGAAGTCACCGACTACGCGGCGGTCAAGGCTCTCGCCCAGAAACTGTCGGGCGAGGTGATCGACGTGCTGATCTGCAACGCCGGCATCTCTGCCGGGAGGGCCTCGGCCCTGGGAGAGATCGATCCGGCGACGTGGCGTGAAGTCTTCGAGGTGAATGCCCTGGCGCCACTGATGATGGCCGGAGCCTTCGTCGACCACGTCGCGCGCTCGACTGAGCGCAAGCTGGTGGCGATCTCGAGCCGCATGGGCAGCATCGCGAATAATGGTGGTGGCAGCTACGCGTACCGCGCCAGCAAGACGGCGTTGAACATGGAATGGAGCTGTGTGGCCCGGGACGTGGCGGCAAAAGGCGTGACCTGCGTCGTGCTGCATCCCGGCTGGGTGCAGACCGACATGGGCGGCGCGCAGGCCACGCTCACCATTGCCGAGAGCGTGCCGTCGATGGTGAAGGTGATCGACGGGCTGAAGCCCGCCGACAACGGCCGGTTCATCAACTACGATGGCAGCCCGATTGACTGGTAACGCAAGCGAAGGCCGATGCTGCTCAGCGAAGAACAGACCCTGATCCGCGATACCGCCCGCGCCTTTGCGCAGGAGCAGGTGCTGCCCAATGTTCGTACCTGGGAGGCCGCGGGCGAGATCCCGCGCACGCTTCTCGCCGAGATGGGGCGCATGGGCTTCATGGGCATGTGTGTACCCGAGGAATGGGGCGGTGCCGGTTCCGACATGGTCTCGTATGTGCTGGCGCTCGAGGAGATCGCGGCGGCAGACGGCGGCCTCTCGACGGTGATGAGCGTCAACAACTCTCCCGACTGCGCGGCGCTGCTGGCCTACGGTTCGTCCGAGCAGAAGGAGCGCTGGCTGAAGCCGCTGGCGCGCGGCGAGATGCTGGGTGCCTTCTGCCTCACCGAGCCACACGCCGGTTCGGATGCTTCCAATCTCAAGACACGCGCCGAGCGCCGCGGCAACGGCTGGGCGCTGAACGGCGTGAAGCAGTTCATCACCTCGGGCCGCACCGCCGACGTGGCGCTGGTCTTCGCCGTGACCGATCCGGCAGCTCCCAAGCGTGGCATCTCCTGCTTCATCGTACCGACCAAGACGGCCGGCTATCGCGTCGCCTCGGTGGAGAAGAAGCTCGGCCAGAAATCATCCGATACCTGCCAGATAGCCTTCGAGGATTGCACGGTCGGCGCTGACGCCCTGCTCGGTGCGGAAGGCGAGGGCTACCGCATTGCGCTTGCCAACCTGGAGGCTGGTCGCATTGGCATCGCGGCCCAAGCTGTCGGCATGGCGCGTGCGGCGTTCGAGGCCGCACGCAGCTACGCCAACGAGCGCGTGGCCTTCGGCACGGCGATCGCCAATCACCAGGCGATACAGTTTCGGCTGGCCGATATGGCCACCAAGATCACCGTTGCCCGGCAGATGGTTCTGCATGCGGCAACGTTGCGTGCCGCTGGGCGCCCATGCCTCACCGAAGCCGCAATGGCGAAGCTATATGCTTCGGAAATGGCCGAGGAGGTGTGCTCGGCCGCTATTCAGATCCACGGCGGTTACGGGTACGTTTCGGACTACCTGGTGGAGAAGATCTGGCGCGATGTTCGCGTCTGCCAGATCTACGAAGGCACCAGCGACGTGCAGCGCATCCTGATCGGTCGCGGATTGGGCTCTTTGTAGGGGGCCCGTCTTTCCCTTGTTCCCGGCCCCGGCGCGTGCAAAGCTCACCCGGTGTGTGAATAAGGCCGCAAAAGCGGTCGGGGGAGCTGGGGGAGCCGGGCGACGGATGGTCGGTCGTGCGCCGTAATACTGCGAAAATCATTGGCCTCGCCGCAGCGCTGGTTGCGGCGGCGGGTCTCGCTGTCGCCCAGGACAAGGCCCAGCCACCTGGCAAGAACGGCGACTCCAGCCGCATTATCCATATGCAGACGGCCTTCAACCCGGCGCTTCCAGGCTCCGGTGAGGGCGTCCGCGTCTTCACCCGCACTGTCAAACACATGTCGGGCGGGGCGCTGGCCATCAAGATCGTCGAGCCTGGGCGACTGACGCCGACGTCCGAGATGGTCGATGCCTTGCAGAACGGCGACCTCGAGGCCGGCTTCACCTGGACGGGCTATGCCGCCGCCAAGGCGCCGGTGTTCGGGGTGTTCGCCACGGTGCCGTTCGGCCCCGGCCCGGAGGACATGATCTCCTGGATGCTGGAGGGTGACGGCAGCCGCATCCACCGTCAGGCCTATGAGAAGCTGGGCATCGCGGGCATCCCATGCGGGATCCAGGGACCCAAGGGCGGTGGTTGGTTCCGCAGCGACGTCAACACGGTGGCCGACTTCAAGGGCCAGCGCCTGCGCTACGGCAAGATGGCCGCCGAAGTGATCGCGCGTATGGGCGCCGTGCCGGTACCGCTGCCGCCGGGCGAATTCTTCTACAAGCTGCAGCAGGGCAACGTGGATGGCGGCGAGATGTCGACGCCTGCCATGGATGCCGCCCTGGGTTTCGACAAGCTCGGCTTGCCTTACTACATGCCGGGCTGGCAGCAGCCCTCGGCCCTGCTCGACTTCCTGATGCGCAAGGACAAATGGATGGCGCTGCCGCCAGCATTGCGGGTGCAGATAGAGACAGCTTGCCAGGCCAATATCGCCTGGATGCTGGGCCGCTCGCCCAATGTGCAGGCCATCGCGATGGAAAAGCTCAAGGCGTCGGGTGTCGTGATCCGCGAATGGTCGGCAGATGTGCTCGCCGCGTTTCGCAAGAACACCGAAATCGTGCTGAAGGAGCAGGCCGAACGCGACCCTGATTTCGGCGCGGCCCTCGCCAATCAGCGGGCTTTCGTTCAGCAGTCCGCGAGCTGGCGGATCATGTCCCGCCTGCCGCACCTGCAGCAGCCCTAAACAACCGTAAGCGCTCGCTTGCACGGGGCCGCCGGTCCGGGCAGTTTTGCTCGGACATGACTGTACTTTCCTCCCAGATCGACACCCGCTCCGACACCTTCAAGCGCAATGCCGAGGCGATGCGCGCGCAGCTCTCGGATTTGCGCCAGCGCACCGACCAGATCCGCCTCGGTGGTGGCGAGGAATCGCGCAAACGCCATGTGGCACGCGGGAAGCTGCTGCCACGCGAGCGGGTGCGGGCGCTACTTGATCCAGGTTCGCCGTTCCTTGAGCTGTCGCCGCTGGCGGCGCTCGACATGTACAAAAACGAGTCGCCCGGCGCGAGCGTGATCACCGGTATCGGCCGGGTGAGCGGCGTCGAATGCGTGATCGTCTGCAACGACGCCACCGTGAAGGGCGGCACCTACTACCCGATGACGGTGAAGAAGCATCTCCGTGCCCAGGAAGTGGCGATGGAGAACCGGCTTCCCTGCATCTACATGGTCGATTCCGGCGGCGCCAACCTGCCGCAATGGCCCGAGGTCTTTCCGGACAAGACCCACTTCGGCCGCATCTTCTACAACCAGGCCAACATGTCGGCGCAGGGCATCCCGCAGATCGCCGTCGTGATGGGCTCCTGCACCGCGGGCGGCGCCTATGTGCCGGCGATGAGCGACGAGACCATCATCGTGCGCAAGCAGGGCACGATCTTCCTGGCCGGTCCGCCGCTGGTGAAGGCGGCCATCGGCGAGGTGGTGAGCGCCGAGGATCTCGGCGGCGCCGACGTCCACGCCCGCACCTCAGGTGTTGCCGACCACTATGCCCAGAACGACAGTCACGCGCTCGGCATGGCGCGGCGCATCGTGGCCAACCTCAACTGGAAGAAGTCACCCTCGGCGTCGCTGCTGCCGCCACGCGATCCGCTCTACGCCGCCGAGGAACTCTACGGCGTGGTGCCGCCCGACAGCCGCACGCCCTACGACATGCGCGAGGTCATTGCGCGCCTGGTCGACGGCAGTGAACTCGACGAGTTCAAGCATCTCTACGGCACGACCTTGGTGACCGGCTTTGCCCGCATCTGGGGCTATCCGATCGGCATCGTCGCCAACAACGGCATCTTGTTCAACGAATCGGCGCTGAAAGCTGCGCACTTCATCGAACTCTGCGGCCAGCGCGGCATTCCACTGCTCTTCCTGCAGAACATCACGGGCTTCATGGTCGGCCGTAAGTACGAAGCGGGCGGCATCGCCCGCGACGGCGCCAAGATGGTGACGGCGGTTTCGACGGTGAACGTGCCGAAGTTCACGGTGATCGTCGGTGGTAGCTACGGCGCCGGCAACTACGGCATGTGCGGCCGCGCCTATAGCCCGCGCTTCCTCTGGATGTGGCCCTCGGCACGCATCTCGGTCATGGGCGGCGAGCAGGCGGCCAGCGTGCTGGCCACGGTGCGCCGCGACAATATCGAGGCCAAGGGCGGCGCCTGGTCGAAGGAAGAGGAAGAGAAGTTCAAGCAGCCGATCCGCGATCAGTACGAGCGCGAGGGCCATCCGTACTACGCCACGGCGCGGCTGTGGGACGACGGCATCCTCGATCCGGCCGACACGCGCATGGCGCTGGCGCTGGGCCTGTCGGCGGCAATGAACCAGCCGATCGGCCCGACCAAGTTCGGCGTCTTCCGGATGTGATGCAGACCATGACGTCTTCCATCCTGACCAAGGTCGAAGGGGGCGTGGCGACGCTCACCCTCAATCGGCCGAAGGAGATGAACTCCTTCGACGGCGACACCGCCCGCGTCATCATCGACACGATCGAGGCCTTCGCGGCCGACGAGGCCGTGCGCGTGCTGGTCGTGGCAAGCGAGGGGCCGGCGTTCTCTGCAGGCGGAGACTTCAACTGGGTGCTGACCTGGCCGGAGCTCGATGCCATCACCCGCAGGGTCGGCGCTGACGCTATGATGGGCGCGGTGCAGGCGGTCTACGACTTTCCCAAGCCCTCGATCGCGCGTGTCCAGGGCGCGGCGGTGGGCGGAGGGGTCGGCCTGATGCTGGCCTGCGATTTTGCCGTGGCGGCGTCCACGGCCCGTTTCGGCCTGACCTCGGCGCGTAACGGTTTGCTGGCCGGCATCGCCATCCCGGTGTTGATCCAGGCCGTGGGCCCGCGCAAGGCGCGCCAGCTTCTGATGCACGGCGGAATCTTCGACGCCGCGACGGCATTGC
The DNA here is from genome assembly GCF_004297405.1 of Reyranella sp. Lineage (GTDB taxonomy): Bacteria > Pseudomonadota > Alphaproteobacteria > Reyranellales > Reyranellaceae > Reyranella. The sequence goes on along the minus strand of NZ_SCVC01000036.1, from coordinate 62,527 downwards.
GCATCGGTTTGGTCGATCAGGTGGTCGATGCCAGTGCGCTCGACGCCACAGTGGCAGAGCTGGCTGGAGAGCTGAAGCGCAGTGCGCCGTCGGTGCAGACCTTGATCAAGCAGCTCATCACTGAAGTCGACGGCATGACGCACGATGCACGGGTTGCTGACCTGATCGGCGAGCATGTTGCCGCGCAGTGCACGACCGTAGAAGCGATCGAAGGCATGAGCGCCTTCCTGAACAAGCGCAAGCCAAGGTGGGCCGCCTGATGTTTTCCAAGATCCTGATCGCCAACCGCGGCGAGATCGCCTGCCGCGTCATCAAGACGGCGCGGCGGCTCGGCATCAAGACGGTGGCCGTCTATTCCGATGCTGATCGTACCGCTCGCCATGTCGCGATGGCCGACGAGGCCGTGCATATCGGTCCGTCTGCTGCCCGCGAGAGCTACCTCGTCGCCGAGAAGATCATCGATGCGGCCAAGCGGACCGGCGCGCAGGCCATCCATCCCGGCTACGGCTTCCTGTCGGAGAACGCCGGCTTTGCGGACACTTGCGCCAAGGCCGGCATCGTCTTCATCGGCCCGCCGCCCGCTGCGATCCGTGCAATGGGCTCCAAGAGCGAAGCCAAGAAGATCATGGAGAAGGCCAAGGTGCCGCTGGTGCCGGGCTACCATGGCGACGACCAGTCGCCCGACCTGCTCGCCAAGGAAGCAGCCCGCATCGGCTTCCCGGTGCTGATCAAGGCTTCGGCCGGCGGCGGCGGCAAGGGCATGCGCGTGGTCGAAAGCGCCGACAAGTTCGCCGATGCGTTGGCCGGCGCCAAGCGCGAGGCCAAGGCTGCCTTTGCCGACGATCATGTGCTGGTCGAGAAGTATCTGACGCGGCCGCGCCATATTGAAATCCAGGTCTTCGCCGACGGCCAGGGCGGCTGCCTCTATCTCTTCGAGCGCGATTGTTCGATCCAGCGACGCCATCAGAAGGTGATCGAAGAGGCGCCCGCCCCGAACATGGATCCGGCACGGCGCAAGGCGATGGGTGAGGCGGCGGTCGCAGCGGCGCGCGCCATCGGTTACCAGGGTGCCGGCACGGTCGAGTTCATCGCCGACCAGGACGGCACCTTCTTCTTCATGGAGATGAACACCCGCCTGCAGGTCGAGCATCCGGTGACCGAGGCCATCACCGGTCAGGACCTGGTCGAGTGGCAGCTCGTGGTCGCTGCCGGCGGCAAGATGCCGTTGACGCAAGACCAACTGCATATCGACGGTCACGCCGTCGAGGTCCGGCTCTACGCCGAGGATCCGGCCCGCAACTTCCTGCCGTCGACCGGAACTCTCGTGCATCTCCGGCTGCCGGAGGAGGATGCCCATGTGCGCGTCGATACCGGCGTGCGTCAGGGCGATACGGTGACGCCCTTCTACGATCCGATGATCGCCAAGGTGATCGTGCACGATCGCGACCGCACCTCGGCGATGCGCCGTATGGCGGCGCTGATGGGCGAGACCGAAGTGGTGGGCGTGACGACCAACGCCGCTCTCCTGAAGGCGTTGTGTTCCCACCCGGCTTTCGTCGGTGGCGAAGTCGACACTGGTTTCATCGAGCGTCATCGCGATACGCTGTTCGCCAAGGCTGCCCCTGCCGCAGACCGCACCTTCGCGGTCGCGACCCTGGCGCGGCTGTTCGAATGGCAGGATGCCACACCCTCAGCAGGTGACCCGTGGTCGCCCTGGGGAGAGCAGAACGGGTTCCGTCTGCTCGACGAAGGCCATGACGAAGTGCGCTGGAACGATGGCGAGCGTGATGTGGCGGTGATCGCGCGGCGGCTGAAGGATGGCGGCTTGCGACTCGAATTGCCGGGCGGAGTGCAGGAAGCGCGCGTCCAGCGCAACGGCGAGGGCCGGCTGGCGATCGGCCTGGGCAGCGATACGTTTGTGGCCACCGTGGTGCGCCGCAAGGCCAACGATGGCGGCATCGACTATGCAGTGTTCGCCGACGGTGAGAACCGCCGGCTGCGGCTGGTCGATCCGCTGGATGTGACGCAATACGAGGCGACCGCATCGGCCGAGACCGCCGTGCGTGCGCCGTTGCCCGGCAAGATCATCGACCTGCGCGTGAAGGCCGGCGACACGGTGAGCAAGGGCCAGCCCTTGCTGGTGCTCGAAGCCATGAAGATGGAGCACACGCTCGCAGCCCCCGCCGACGGCAAGGTGAAGAGTGTGCGCTATGCCGTCGGTGAACAGGTGACCGAAGGCGCCGAGCTGGTCGAGTTCGAATGAGCGGCCTGCTGGGCGGCTGGCGTCTCGAAAGCTGGTCGTTCCTCTACGAGGACGGTCGGCCGCCCGAGTTCCCGATGGGCGCCGATGCGAAGGGCTACATCCTCTACACGCCCGGCGGCCAGGTGAGTGCCACGATCATGCGCGCCGATGCCAGCGAGTGCTTCGCCTATGCCGGCCGCTACGAAATCGCGGACGGCACGGTCTTTCACAGCATCGAGCTCTCGACTAATCCCGCGCTGGTCGGCCTGCGCTCGACCCGGCACATCAAGCTCGAAGGCGACCGGCTTACCTTGTCGGGGCCGGACTTCACGGCCGGCACCAACCGCACGCAGCAAATCGTCTGGCGGCGGGCCTAGCGTTTTCCACCACCCAGCACGGCGTTCAGGATGATGGCGCCGAAGGTCGCGGTGCCGATGCCGCCCATGGCGAAGTCACCGAACTTCAGGGTGAAGTCGCCCGTGCCCAGCACCAGGGTGACAGCCGCTACCATCAGGTTGCGGCTGTCTGAGAAGTCGACCTTGTTGTCGACCCAGATCTTGGCGCCGGCGATGGCGATCAGGCCGAACACCACGATGCTGACGCCGCCCATCACCGGCAATGGGATGGTGTGGATCAGGGCACCGAACTTGGGCGAGAAGCCGAGCACGATGGCGAAGAGGGCGGCGACCACGAACAGCGCCGTCGAGTAGACGCGGGTCGCCGCCATCACGCCGATATTTTCGGCATAGGTGGTGACGCCGGTGCCGCCGACGCCGCCCGATACCATGGTGGCGACGCCGTCGCCCAGGAAGGCGCGGCCGAGATGGGGATCCATGTTGCGGCCGGTCATCGCGCCGACGGCGCGCAGGTGACCGAGGTTCTCGGCCACCAGGATCAGGGCCACCGGCGCGATCAGGACGATCGCCCTGGTATCGAAAACCGGCGCCACGAAGTTGGGGGCGCCGAACCAGGCAGCCTTGGCGAGCAGGTCGCCGCTGATCGGCTTGCCCCAGCCCAGGCCGTTGGTCAGCACGGCGTAGGCAATCGTGGCGAGGATCAACCCGACCAGGACCAGCAGCCGTCGCGTCATGCCGCGTGTGAAGACGGCGACCAGGGCGATGGTGGTGAAGGTGAGGGCCTGCATCCAGGCATCGAACGATGTCGGCGCCATGTTCTTGACCGGCACGGACGCGAGATTGAGGCCGATCACCGCCACCACGGCGCCCGTGACGACCGGCGGCATCAACCGCTCGATCCAGGCCGCGCCCGCGCTCATCACACCGAGGCCGATCAGCGCATAGATCGCGCCGCAGACGACGATGCCGCCCAGTGCGAGGGGAATATTGGCGTTGGCGCCCTGGCCGGCATAGCCGGTCGCGGCAGCAACGACCGAGATGAAGGCGAAGGAGGAGCCTACGTAGCTCGGCACCTTGCCGCCAACGGCCACGAAGAAGATCAGGGTGCCGACGCCGCTCATCAGCACGGCAATGTTGGGATCGAAGCCCATCAGCAAGGGGCCGAGGATCGTGGCGCCGAACATGGCCACCACATGCTGGATGCCGAGTGCGACGGTTTGCGGCCACGGCAACCGCTCATCCGGCGCAATGACGATGCCATCGGCCGGCTGCCTCACAGTCCAGGTGAACATGCGTATCTCCCCCGAGGTTTTCGCTGCTCACCTCCTCCCTAACGCTCCCCCGCGATACGGGGGAGCGGAAAGACGAAGTTATCCTCCGTCAGAGGTCAAACGACGACCTTGCGGTAGAGATGCCAGGTCGCATGGCCAAGCACCGGCAGGACAATGGCAAGCCCGACCAGCAGCGGGATCATGCCCACCACCAGGCTCGCCGCCACGATCAGGCCCCACAGCGCCATCTGGACGGGATTCATCCGAACCGCACGAACGGAGGTCGTGATCGCCGTGCCGACACCGACCTTGCGGTCGAGCAACAGGGGGAAGGACACGACGCCGATCACTAGGACGGCGAGGGCAAACAGGAAGCCGACGCCGATGCCGACGACGGTCATGGTCCATCCCGCCGGCGTGGTTAGCGCATCGCGGGCAAAGGCCACGGCCGAGACTGGTGCATCGGGGCCGAGCGTCACCGTGTAGATGAAGTTGGCGGCGAACAGCCACAGGCAGAAGATCGCCAGCAACAGCAGGCCCATTACCATGATCGAGCCGATGTTCGGAGAGCGCACGACAGAAAAGACGTTGGTCCAGCGCGCCTCCAGTCCTTGCTCACGCCGGCGGCTGATCTCGTAGAGGCCGATGCCGAACAAGGGTGCGATGAGCGCGAAGCCCGCGATCAGCGGAAAGACCAGTGCCAACATGCCGTAGTCGAACGCCATGCGCGAAATGACGAGGCCGGCGAGCGGATAGAGCAGGCACAGGAAGACAATGTCGGTGCGCACAGCGCCGAAGTCGCGCCAGCCGGCCGACAGAGCATCCTTGATATCGGTCGACGTGATGCGGCGAACCGTGGGAGGTGCCGCAGCACGATCCTCCCAAGTGCCTTCCATCGTCTGCGCGGCCGAACCGAAGGCCTGGCCAGTTTGCTTCAGGTGCTCCCAACCCCATTCCAAGGGGTTACGGATGTGGTTCTGCGTCGCCATGACTGCCTCCTTGCGAACGAAAGTCCGAAGGTCGCGGGCCAATCACGATCACCACGGTGATCACGACGGTACGCGATCTACCACGAGGGAGGAGTCTACGCCTGTTGGAAGGCCGAGTCGCCCCCTTCGCGTGCGCCGCGAAGGGGGCATCTCGCTACTGCGAGAACTTGAGGTACTGGGCCACGAAATCGCAGCCGACGCTCTTGGCATAGGCGTCGATCAGCTTCTTGGTGATCGGGCCCGGAATTTTGCCATCCGCCACCGGGGCGCCGTTGAAGCTCCTGACCGGCAGGATGCAAAGGCTGGTCGAGGTGAGGAACATCTCCTCCGCATTGGCGGCATCGAACATGTCGATGTCGCCCGGCGTGCAGGAGATGCCGAGCTGCTTGGCCATGTCGATGGTCATCTGCCGGCTGACGCCCGGCAGCACGTAACGCTCGGACGGCGTGAAGAGTTCGCCCTCGCGTACGATGAAGATGTTGCTGCCCAGGCCCTCGGCCAGGTTGCCGTTTTCATCGAGCAAGACCGGCCAGGCGTCTGGGTTCAGCGCCTTGATCGGCTTCTCGGCCATGATCATGTTGAGATAGTTGTGCGTCTTGGCGCGCGGCGAGAGCATCGACGGCGCGGTGCGGCGCACGGTCGTGGTCATGACGTCGGCGCCCGTCCGGTAGAGCTTGCCGCGGGTCTTGAGCGGCAGCGGCAGCACTTCGATCACGACGTTGGGGCCGGTGTGATCCCAGCCTTCGTCGCCCACGGCATCGACGCCGCGGCTGACGCGCTGGCCGATCCACCAGTCACCGGCGGCTTCGCGCAGATGCTCGTTACGCGCCACGACCTCCTCGCTGTGTGCCACCATCTCCTTGGGGCCGATGCCGGGATCGATCTGCAGGTAGCGCAGAGAGCGGTAGAAACGGTCGATATGCTCCTTCAGGCGGAAGGGGGCGCCCTCGAAGGTGCGCGTCATGTCGAAGGCGCCGTCGCCGTATTTCCAGCTCCGGTCGCGGAAAGGGATCATGACCTGGTTCTCGGGCATGAACTGGCCGTTGAACCAGGCGATACGTTGATTGCTGAGCTGCTGTGCCACGATTTCCTCCGTACTCACTTGAGATCAAGACGTTTGGGGCGAAGTTCGAGGGCCGCATTGGCTTTCCCTTTGCTGCGGCGGCTGCCGGCGGCGGACGGCAGGGCGGGGACGATGTTGCCGGCTTCATCGGCAAGGCCGGCGACATAGGAAAGCGTACCGTGAACATCGTTCTCGATTTCCCGGCGAGCTGCAACCGAGTCACGCGCCTGCAGCGCCTGAATGATCCGCAGCCGCCTTGCCGGACCAGCGGCCGAGGCGATGTAGTCGGGAAAGAGCAGGTTCATGTAGGGGCCGGTTTGCAGCCACAGCCCTTCGATCACGCGCAGCAGCGTCGGCTGGTCCGCAATCGTATAGAGAGCAAAGTGAAACTCGCTGATCTTCTCGCGATCCGCCACGCTGTCGCCGCGTTTGCGAACGGCGACGATCTCGCGCGCGATGCGGCGCAGGTTGGCGATCTGCGCTCTGCTCGCCACTTTGGCTGCATTCCCGACGGCGAGCCCTTCGACGGCGACGCGGATGTCGCGCAGCTCCAGAACCTTCGCCTTGGTCATCAGCGGAATGCGGACCGACCGGTTGGGCTGCATCTCGAAAGCGCCTTCCGCAACCAGACGGCGCACGGCTTCGCGCACCGGTGTCAGGCTGACCCCGAGGGCTTTTGCGACAAAGCGGAAGGTGAGTTTCTGCCCCGGCGCGAAACGGCCCGATGTCAGCGCTGCACGCAACGAGTCGTAGACTTGTTTGCGCAGCGATGTGTCGGTCAGCTCATCAGCGGCGGCGGCGGTTCGCATCGTGATTTCGACAATAGCCGATGCTCTCGAAATTTGTGATCACAAAAATGCATTGCTGGCGCGTGAGGTGGTCGTTAGGCTCGACGGCGTTCGTGACCACGGGCAAGACCTGTGCGGCACTATTCTTGCTGGGTGAGGGGCATGCGCAGTTACACCAAGTCGATCGCGCTCTATGAAAGGTCCCGCAAGCACATGGCCGGCGGCGTCAGCAGCAACGTACGCTATGCCAGCGTGCCGGTGCCGCTCTTCTTTGCGCGCGGCGAAGGCGCTCGCCTCTACGACATCGACGGCAACGTCCACATTGATTACGTGCTGGGCAATGGACCGGCGATCCTGGGGCACGCACCGAAGGCGGTGATCGACGCCGTGGCGGCATCGCTCGGCGAGGGGCAGGTCTTCGCAGCGCAGCATCCACGCGAGGCCGAGCTGGCGGATCGCCTTTGTCGTCTTTTGCCGGGCGCCGAAGTCGTGCGCTTCGCGACATCGGGCACCGAGGCCGTTTTGATGGCGATGCGGCTGGCGCGTGCCTTCACAAACCGGAACAAGATTTTGAAGTTCGAAGGCCACTATCATGGCTGGAGCGATCAGGCGTTCATCAGCACCAAGCCGTCGCTGAACGAGGCGGGGCCAGCGGATGCGCCGGTGCCAGTGGCAGGCTCGCCCGGCATGCCGCCCAGCGTGCTGGACGACGTCGTCGTCTGTGGCTGGAACGATCTCGAACTTCTGGAGCAGGCACTGGAGCGCCATCGCGGCGAGATTGCCGGCGTGATCATGGAGCCGGTGATGGTGAATGGCGGCGCGATCCCGCCGCTACCCGGTTATCTGGAGGGCGTGCGCGACCTCTGTCGCAAGCATGGCGCGCTGTTCATCTGCGACGAGGTCATCACCGGTTTCCGCGTGGCCCTCGGTGGTGCGCAGGCGAAGTACGGCGTCACTGCCGACCTCGTCATCTACGCCAAGGCCGTGGCGGCGGGCTTTCCTCTCGCCCTGGTCGCCGGCCGGCGTGACGTCATGGATACCCTGCTCGACAAGGGCGTGATGCACGGCGGCACCTACAACGGCAACGTCCAGAGCATGGCGGCGGCGCTGGCGGCGCTCGATATCCTCGAGGCGGACAATAGCGCGATCTATCGGGAGATGGAAACACGCGGCCAGCAGCTCATGGACGGTCTCGCTGCTTTAGGGAAGAAGCACGGACTGGCGATGCTCGTGCAGGGCATGCCAGCCATCTTCCAAACCTTCTTCACATCGGCTGGTGCGCCGCGGAACTATCGCGATTCCATGGCCACCGACCGCGACGCGATGCTCTCCTTCCACGCTGCCTTGCAGGAGGAGGGCGTGCGCGTCCAGCAGGGAGGCCGGTGGTTCCTGTCGACCGCACACGACAAGCCGGTGATCGACGAAACGCTGGCGGCTGCCGATCGCGCCATGGCGAAGATGGTGCGCCACTAGATGTCGGAGATCCGCCTCGAGGGAGTGACCAAGCGCTACGGGACCTTTGCGGCGGCCGACAATGTCGATCTCGCGGTGACCCAGGGCGAGCTGGTCACCATCCTGGGCCCGAGCGGATCGGGCAAGACGACGCTGCTTTCCTTGATTGCCGGCCTCAACAAGCCGACGTCCGGCCGTATCTTCATCGGTGGTCGCGACGTCACCGACGCGCCGGCGCAGGAACGCAATATCGGACTGGTGTTCCAGTCCTATGCATTGTTCCCGCACATGACGGTGCTGGAGAACGTGCTGTTCCCCCTGGGGGTGCGCAAGATCGGTCGCGCCGAGGCGGACCGGCTGGCGCGCGATGCGCTGAAGCTGGTGCGGCTGGACGGGCTGGAGAATCGCCGGCCGTCGCAACTTTCGGGTGGCCAGCAGCAGCGCGTGGCGCTCGCGCGCGCCGTCGTCTTCAAGCCGGATATCCTGCTGCTCGACGAGCCGCTGGGCGCGCTCGATCGCAAGCTGCGTGAAGAGCTGCAGGTCGAGTTGAAACAGCTCCAGCGCAGCCTCGGTGTGACGACCTTGCTGGTGACGCATGACCAGGAAGAGGCGTTGTCTCTGTCCGATCGCATCATGGTGCTCGACAAGGGCCGCACGCAGCAGGTCGCCGCCCCAACGGAAGCCTATCTGAAACCGGCGAACCGCTTCGTTGCGGAGTTCCTGGGCATCGCCAATTTCGTCGGTCTTCCAGATGGGGGGCAGGCGCTGGTGCGGCCCGAGAGGATCAAGATTTCAAGCAGCGGCGCCGGCAAGCCGGCCAGGGTCGTCGAGGCGATCTATCTCGGTCAGATGGTCCGCTATCACCTGTCGCTCGACGGTGAAGGGGCCAAGCCCATGGTCGCTGCGGCGCCGTTTGTCGGCCCGGCCTATGCGACAGGCGAGCGCGTGATGGTGTCATGGGATGCCGCCGACCTGTGGCCGGTGGCGAAATGAGTGATAACAGGAGGGACTCCAGATGAAGCGTCGTACGTTCGTGGGCGCGGCTGCGGCCGGTCTGCCCGCATTCAGCATCCTCGGCGCCGGCAGCGCCCGCGCTCAGGTCAAGGAAATCCGCATGATCGAAGCCGGCGGCAAGTCCGGCGAATCGGTCGAGGTGGGGTACATCGAGCCGTTCACCAAGAAGACCGGCATCAAGGTGATCCGCGAAAGCCCCAATCCGCTGGGCAAGCTGCGCGCCCTGGTGGAGAGCGGCCAGACCAGCACGGTGCTGATGGAGCTTGGCTCGGGCGGCATGCTGCAGGCCCGCAATCTCAAGCTGATCGAACCGATCGACTGGGCGGCGGTGGCGCCGCAACCGATGTTCCCGGAGGCCAAGCACGAGTACGGCTTCGGCTATCAGTACTTCTCGACCATCATGGCCTGGCGCGCCGGCGCCAAGGCGCCCAAGACCTGGGCCGATTTCTTCAATACCAAGGATTTCCCGGGCAAGCGCTGTCTGCCGGACTATCCCAACTACGCGATCTCCTTCGCGCTGCTCGCGACGGGCATCACGCCGGACAAGCTCTTCCCGCTCGACGTCGATACGGCCTTCAAGAAGCTGAACGAGATCAAGAAGGACATCGCTGTATGGTGGAAGGCAGGTGCGCAGGCACCGCAGCTCATGAAGGACAACGAGGTGCAGTACGCGATCTGCTGGTCGGGCCGCGTCGTCGGCGACCCGGCCTTCGGCGTCAACTTCGCCGGCGGCATGGCCGATCTTTCCTACTTCACGATCGTCAAGAACTCGAAGGCCGAGGATCGCGCGGCGGCCTACAAGCTGATGCACGAGATGTCGATCGCGGCCAACCAGGCCAAGGCGGCGACCGTGGTCTCCTATACCGGACCGAGTCCGGAGCTCGATGCGCTGCTGCCCAAGGACAAGCTCGCCGAGTATCCGACCAGCAAGCAGAACAAGGCCGTGCAGTGGGTCGAGAACGCCGAATGGTGGGCGGCCAACGGCGAGGCCGTGAACAAGAAGTGGGAAGCCTTCAAGCTCAGCCTCTGAGCGGAGACTTCGATGCGCGGACAGGGTTTTGGCTTCGTCGCACCGTTGCTGGTGCTGATGTTCGTCGCCTTCAACGCGCCTATCGCCTACATGCTGGGCCTCGCCTTCTGGGAGAAGGGGCGGGGCTTCACGCTCCAGCACTATGAAGGCTTGCTCGAAGCGCCGGTCTACCTGCGCGTGCTGGGCAACACCATGCGCGTCGCCCTGGTGGCGACCTTGGCCAATGTCGTCATCGGCTATCCGCTGGCGCTCTGGATGCGCGGGCTCAGCAACCGCGGGCGCATGATCGCCCTTTCGCTCGTCGTGCTGCCGTTCTGGGTCAGTATCCTGGTGCGGACCTACGCCTGGATCGTCGTGCTGGGCAATGGCGGGTTGGTGAATCGCACCCTGCAATGGAGCGGGCTCACTGATGCGCCGGTTTCCTTCCTCTACAACGAGCTCGGGGTCACCATCGGCATGGCCAATGTCCTGCTGCCGTTCCTCGTGCTGCCGCTGTTTGCCGCCATGATCCGTATCGACGACCGGCTGTTGCAAGCGGCTGCTTCGCTCGGTGCCCCGCCGCGCACCATCTTCTGGAAGGTCTTCTTTCCGCTCACCTTGCCGGCACTGGCGGCGGGTACGTTGCTGGTCTTCATCCTTTGCCTCGGCTTCTATGTGACGCCGGCCATTCTGGGGGGCGGCCGTGTGCCGATGATCTCCAACCTGCTCGACACGTTGATCAACCAGATCCCGCGCTGGGAGCAGGCTGCGGCGATCTCGACGATCCTGCTGATCGTGACCCTGCTGATCTTTGCCGCCTATCGCCGTCTCGACAGAAAGGCGGCGGCATGATCGGTGACACTCCCTGGACGCGGCGGCTCCTGACGGCGGCTGGTTTCTTCGGTCTGGCGTTCCTGACCGTACCGCTGCTCATCGTGATCCCGATGTCGTTCTCGTCAGCCAGGGCGTTGACCTTCCCACCGCCGGGCCTGTCGCTGCGCTGGTACGAGGCCTTCTTCGGCGATTCGCGCTGGATGGAGGCGATGGCAACGTCTGCGTCGGTCGCGGCGATCTCTTCGGTGGCGGCACTCGTCCTGGGCGGATTGGCTGTCTACGGCCTGCGTCGGGGTAACTTCATCGGGCGAGGGCCGGCAGAGGGCAATTTCATGGCGCCGCTGATCGTGCCCACGATCATCACCGCCATTGCGCTCTATCTCGGGCTCGCCAAGGCTGGCCTGTTGGGGTCATTCCTGGGCCTGCTGGTGGCGCACACGATCCTGAACGTGCCGCTGGTCATCATGGTGCTGGGGGTGGCGATCCGCGAGTTCGACCATCGCATCGAGCAGGTGGCCTGGAGCTTGGGCGCGTCCTGGCCCTACACCATGCGCAAAGTCGTCCTACCCAACCTGGCGCCCAGTGTCTTCGCGGCCTGGATCTTCGCCTTCATCGGCAGCTTCGACGAAGTCATCGTGACGTCGTTCATCGCCGGCAAGTACGAGACCGTACCGAAGAAGATGTTCAACGAGCTGATCCTCGAGGTGAATCCGACCATCACCGCCGTTGCAACGCTGCTGATCGCCTTTACGGTCTTGGCGCTGGCGGCCGTTGCGTTCATCCTCGGTCGGGCCGGCAAGCTGAAGCAGACGCTGGTGTAGGAACAGAGACATGAATTTTCCCAAGAGTGTGCGCCTGGTCGAAGTCGGACCGCGCGATGGGCTGCAGAACGAGGCGAAGCCCGTTCCGGTCGAAGCCAAGGTGAAGCTGATCGACGCGCTGTCGGCGGCCGGTCATTCCGCGGTCGAGGCTGGCAGCTTCGTATCGCCCAAGTGGGTGCCGCAGATGGCCAACACCGACGAGGTGATGGCGAAGATCCAGCGCAAGTCCGGCGTTTCCTATCCGGTGCTGGTGCCCAACAAGCAGGGCATGAACGGTGCGGTGGAAGCGAAGTGTGAGGAGATCGCGATCTTCACCGCAGCTTCGGAAGCCTTCTGCCGCAAGAACACTAACTGCTCGATCGACGAGAGCTTCGAGCGCTTCGCTCCGGTGATGGAAGCCGCGCAGAAGCACGGCATGAAGGTGCGCGGCTATGTATCGACAGTGATTGCCTGTCCCTACGACGGCAAGGTGGCACCCGAGAAAGTTGCAGAAGTGTCGGACCGCCTGTTCCGTATGGGCTGCTACGAGGTCTCGCTGGGAGACACGATCGGTGTCGGCACGCCAGGCGAATGCGTCGAGATGATCGACGCCGTGGCGGCGAAAGTGCCGCGTGAAAAACTGGCGGCGCACTTCCACGACACCTACGGCCAGTCGCTGGCCAATATCCTGGCGGTCATGGAGCGGGGCATTGCCGTGTTCGACACGGCGGTCGCGGGGCTAGGGGGCTGCCCTTATGCCAAGGGTGCCTCGGGCAATGTCGGCACCGAGGACGTGATCTATCTGATGAACGGTCTCGGCATCAGACATGGCGTCGATCTCGATGCCATCGCGAAAGCCGGCCGCGATATCTGCGTGGCGCTGGGCCGCGAGCCTGCGTCCAAGGTGGCGCAGGCGCTGAAGGCAAAGGCCGCCTGAGCGGCCCGTTGGGCCTGTTGCGGCGGCTTACTTCGTCGCCTTGTCGAAGGCGATGCCGAAGCCGAGCAGGGGGACATCGATGGCGATCGGCCGCTTGTTCTGGTCGAACACCGTGACCTTCAAGGTCGTGCCGGTCCGCATCGAGGCCAACAGCGGATCCTTCAGCGGAACACTGAGCAGGCAGCCGGACGCCGTGCAGGTCTGCACCGGAAACTTTTCTTCCGGCTTGGCGTCAACCTTGAGTTGAACCGGCTCAGCGAGATTGATGCCGAGCGGAAGCTGCATGCCGAGCGTCGGGACCTTGTCGGCGCCCATACGCGCGGCGAGCGAGAGAACGAGCTGCTTGTTCTCCTGGGCAAAGAGCTGCTGCACGGCGCGACAATCCAGGGTTTTGCCATCGCCTGTGCACTCGACCCGCCATGCCGGCGGCGCGGCCTGCTGGTCCTGGGCGGCGACAGGCGCAGACAAGCCGACAACGGCGGCGAGGATGGCGAGGGCGCGCTTGGAAGCGCGGAAGCGGCCGGGAGCTGACATGTTGAACGAAGCCTCGCTGAGTCTGATTGATGGCGGGTGAATAACTCCTGCACTTCGATCGTTCTGGCAAGCCCCCCTCATGCACGAACGTTCAAGACGGTTGATCGGTCATTGGCCATATCAACCGGATGGAGGCCTTGCCTGGATTCCTGATCGCCGCTCTCGCCCTGGCCGGCAGCCCGGGGCCGGCGACGCTGAGCCTCGCCGCCGCCGGTGCTGCTTTCGGTGCGCGTCGTGGCCTTGCCTATCTCGTCGGGCTCACCGTTGGAATGGTGGTCGTCATGGGCATCGTGGCGAGCGGCGTCGTCGGCCTGCTGCTGGCAGTGCCTGGCGCCGCGCCCGTCGTGACGGCACTGGCGGCGCTCTACTTCGTCTGGTTGGCCTGGCGCATCGCGACCGCGCCGCCTTTGTCGCAAGAGGGGCCGGAACGTCCCCCGCCGACATTCGTCGCGGGGTTGTTGCTCTCCCTGATCAATCCCAAGGGTTATGCCGCGATGGCCGCGCTCTATTCGGGCTTTGTCCTGGTGCCGGACCAGCTCACCCTCGACATCGCCGCGAAGGTTACCGCGCTGACGCTGGTTATCCTGGCCGTCAATGTCGGGTGGCTGTTCGTCGGCGCCGGCCTGACGCGCCTGTTCCGCGATCCACGCAGCAACCGCATCGTCAACATGGCCTTTGCCCTGCTGTTGCTCGGTTCAGTGCTCGCTCTTCCGTTCGCTACATGACGAGGATAATTGCGTTCAGACCGCGAATATCAGCGCTGGACAGGGAGCGAACATTGAATTGAATCAATGGCCCGTCGATAAGGTCGACGAACGCTTTGTTCGTAAATAGTGCGATGAACAGTCCTGTGTCGCCTTCATCTGTGTTGTCGCCCTTGATGGACGATCAATCCGAAACCCGCTTCGTCGTCATGTTGGTCTATCCAGGCGTCATGGCCATGGATGTCTATGGGCCGCTCGAAGCCTTCGCTGCGGCCAACACCTCGTCTGGTCGCATGCTCTACCGAATGGCGATCGTGAGCATCGATGGCGCGCCTGTCCCGACATCGCTCGGTGTGCCGATTGCGCCGAGCATGGCTGTCGGGGACATCAAGCAACCGATCGATACGCTGCTTGTGTCCGGCGGCCGTGGCCAGGTGGAGGCGAGGAGCGACCAGACACTGATCGGCTGGCTGCGCGCCGGCAGCCGGGAAGCCCGTCGCACCGGCTCGATCTGCACCGGCGCATTCCTGCTGGCTGCCGCCGGATTACTCGATGGCCGGCGAGCCACCACGCATTGGGCGATGGCGGCCGAACTCGGTCAGAGCTACCCGAGGGTGACCGTCGACGTTGATCCGATCTTCGTACGCGATGGCAATGTCTACACCTCAGCCGGCGTCACTGCCGGCATCGACCTGGCACTCGGCCTGATCGAGGAGGATCATGGCCGCACCCTTGCGCTGCGCGTGGCCCGCGCGCTGGTGCTCTATCTCAAGCGGCAGGGCGGGCAATCGCAGTTCAGCAATCATCTGCAGGCGCAGTTTGCCGCCAGCCCCCCGGTCCGTTCGGCGCAGGAATGGGCGCTGAACAACCTTTCGGTGGATCTCGGTGTCGAGGCGCTGGCCCGGCAGGCGAGGATGAGCGAGCGCACCTTCCGTCGCAGTTTCGTCGAAGAGACAGGGGAGACGCCGCGTGAGTTCGTCGAGCGCATCCGGCTCGAGTCGGCGCGCGACCTGCTCGAAGAAGTCCAGCTCAGCGTGCAGGCCGTCGCAACGCGGTGTGGTTTCGCCACCGTCGACAATCTGCGGCGGGCCTTCGTGCGACGCCTCGGCATCACGCCGCAGCAATATCGGCAGCGTTTCGCCAGCCAGTCGGTGGACTGACGCCCTTATCGCCGTTTGATGGACGATTTGGCCAGAAGTGCAGTCACATTGGCCAGAACTGCACCTTCTCTGGAGTAGCCTCTGCAATTTGTTAGAGCGATGTTGTCCCTGGGTGCTCGGGTGACGCCGGGCTGTGGGACGACCGGGCTTTTTGAGGGCCACTGCGGTGTTTATGTCGCGTCGGCATGCGTATCTGACCGCGCCGAGTCCTGTGCAGGGCTTGGGGTTGACGGCTGGCGAGATTGCCGCCCACCCGGCGTTGCACCGCTATATCCGGCAGCAGGCCCAGCTTCTTCTCCACGCCTACGAGGGTAATCCACGGCTTTCCTCTGTCTTCGCGACCCAGCAGCGCTGGCTGATGGGGCACATCGCGCTGGCTTTGCATTTTCGAGCCGCTGCGGCAGGCCAGAGCGGCGGTTTGACCGCCGCGAGGTTCTTCGACGATGTCGCGACGCATGAGGTGGCGAGCCGCAACACGGCGGACGCCTTCATCAAGGAGATGTTGCAGTACGGCTACGCCCAGCCGGTGATGGGCGCTGCCGACAAGCGCGTCCGTCCCCTGGAGCCGACGCAGGCCAGCATCGATGCGGTCCATGGCTGGATGGCGATCCACCTGGCGACGCTCGACAAACTCGACGGCGATTGCCGGGTGGCGACCTATCTGGGGGCGCCGGATGCGATTGCCGACCTCCAGCCGCTAGTCGCCGACGGCCTTCTTTGCTCCCGCCGGATCCGCGAACCGGAGCGGACGTTCTCGCTGTTCACCTGGCTCGACAATGGCGGCGTTGTCATGGAGTGGCTGATTTCCGGCATCGAGGAGCGCGAGGCCGGGGCCGCGCGTGTTCCGACCGGGGTCGTGTCGATTGCCGCGCTGGCGGACTGGCTCAAGCTCTCGCGGACCCACCTCGCTCGCAAGCTGCGCGAAGCCGAGGAGATGGGCAGCATCGGCTGGGAGGGCAAGCGTGGCCGTTCGGTAATGTGGGTGTCGGACGGCTTCCGTCGCGAGTACGCGCGGGCGCAGGCGGTCAAGCTCGCCATCATCGATGAAGCCTTCAATGCCCGCTTTCGGTCGAATGCCGGCCAGACGGCAGGGGCGGCGAAGGATTCACCCAAAAATAGTCAGCGTTTAGGAGGTCCTTCGAATTGATTGCGAGGTGAGCCGCAAATAGGTTCCACGCATCAAGCGGCGGCGCGAGGCGCGCCGCGGACAGACAGCCTGAAGCAGCGACATCGGTAGCGATGGGGCGCGCGTCCCGTCGACGGCGAAGCCTTGCCCGGCACAAGGGCAGCGTAAAGACGAGGCAGTGATGGTGGGAATGACGAACGCGGCACGAGCGGTACGGCCGAGACGCCTGCTGCGTACGGCATTGCTGCTCTCGACAGCGCTGACGGCAACCGCATTCGCGGCAGCGCCCGCCATGGCGCAGATCGCGACCTGGAAAACCAACGCCAACACGAGCTGGTTCATCGATAGCAACAATTGGACCCCGGCCGAAGTTCCGACCAACACCGGGTCCTTCGGCCAGTCGAGCATCAGCAGCATCATTGCCGACAGCAGCGTCGGGATCGGCACGATCCAGTTCAATTCCGACGCCCGCGCCTACAACTTCAACATCTACGGCGGTAGCACCTTCTCGCTCTCCGGCAACGGCATCGTCAACTACGGCAGCGCGGCGCAGAACTTTCAGGTCCAGAACGCCACCCTGCGATTTCATAATTCCGCAAGCGCCGGCGATAGCCTCATCACCTACGCGCTCAACAGCAGCCTGGGCGTCATCGAGTTTACCGGCAACAGCACCGCCGGTTCTGCTAACTTCACCACGACCTATTCCGGCCAGCTCGTCTTCAAGGACAGCGCTTCGGGCGGGACGGCATCCTACACCGCCGACAACTACACCGTTCTGGATATCACCGGCCTGACCACCAGCGGGACGACCATCGGTTCCATCGCCGGCGGTGGCACGATCCTGCTGGGCGGCAAGACGCTCACGGTGGGTGGCAACAACGCGTCGACCACCTACAGCGGTGTCATCTCCGGGTCGTCGGGCGGGCTGGTCAAGGTAGGTACCGGCACGCTCACGCTGACCGGGGCCAATACTTATCTGGCCGGCACGACGGTAAACGGCGGCACTTTGCGGCTGGGGGCATCCAACGTCCTGGGTTTCAATCGCCCGGTGGTGGTGAACAGCGGCGGTACGCTGGACCTCAACAACTTCAACACGACGCTCGGTCAGGTCACCGGCGATGGTTCGGTGACCTTGGGCAGCGGCACACTGACCCTCATAGCGCTGGGCGGAACCTTCAGTGGCGTCATCAGCGGCAGCGGCGGTCTGAACGTGGGCGGCGGTGCGGGAGCAACTTATACGCTCTCCGGTACCAACACCTACAGCGGCGGCACGGCCGTCAACTCCAACACCATTTTGTCCGTCTCCAGCGATGCCAACTTGGGCAACGTCAACGGCGGCCTGAACCTGAACAACGGCACGCTCGCCTTTGGCTCGTCCTTCAACCTCGCCTCGACACGCGCGGTCACGATTGGCAGCAGCGGCGGCACCATCGATGTCGGCGGCAACAACGCGACGATCTCGGGAGCCATCAGCGGGTCCGGGGGGCTCACCAAGCGGGGCGCCGGCACACTCACCCTGTCGGGGACCAACGACTTCGCCGGCCTGACAATCGTCGGCAACAATGTAGTCAGCTACGTCGCGGTCAGTGCCGACAATCAGCTCGGGACGGCCGGCGCTAGCGTGACGGCCAACACGTTGGGCTTCCTCAAGGCGACCTCGAGCTTCAGCAGCAGCCGCTTGTTCGCGCTCACGCAAGGCTATGCGGGCTTCAGCGTCGACGCCGGCGCGACATTGACGTGGGACGGGGTCATTGCCGGCACCCCCGCATCCGGCGGCCTTTCGGTGCGGGGGCCAGGCACGCTGGTCCTGACGGGAACGAACACCTATGTCGGCGGCACGGCGATCGCCACCGGCACCACGGTGCAGATTTCGAGCGATGCCAATCTCGGCAACGGGTCCAACGCAATCTCCTTCTATAGCGGCACTCTGGCGGTAACGTCGGACATGTCGACCGGCCGTTCCATCGCGCTTGAGTCGGGCTTCAACGGCACGATCTCGGTTTCCAGCGGCAAGACGCTGACCTACAGCGGGGGCATCAGTGGCGACGCGTCCTCCCGCTTTATCAAGGCGGGCGACGGAACCCTGGTGCTGACTGGTGCGAACTCCTACACCGGCGGCACGACGGTTAGCGGTGGCACCCTGGTCGGCACGACCAACACCCTGAAAGGCGACATCGTCAACAACGGCATCGTCCAGTTCAACGTAAACCTCTCCTCGACCTACTCCGGGAACATGAGCGGCACCGGCGCGCTGGTCGTTACCGGCGCTGTCGGCGGCCAGACGCTCGTGCTGACCGGTACCAATACCTATAGCGGCGGTACGACGGTGACGGGGTCGCCGTCCGTGACGGTCTCGAGCGACGCGGCGCTGGGGAGCGCCACTGGCGGCATCACCTTGAGCAACCAAGGTACGCTGAGGTTTGGCGCGAGCTTCAATCTCGCGTCGACGCGCGCGATCTCGATGGGCACCAACGGTGGCCGGATCGACACCAACGGCTTCGATACGACCATCAGCCAGAGCATCACCGGAGCGGGCTATCTTGCCAAGTACGGAGCCGGCACGCTTACCTTCACGGCCGCCAACACCTTCTCGAGCCTTGGTATCCACGGTGGCGTCGTGGTGGTCAGTGCCAACAATCAGCTTGGCGCCGGCACCAGTGCCGTATCGATCAATACCGGCGGCACGCTCAGAACGGCGTCGAGCTTCGTCGTCAACCGATTCCTCGGGGTCTACTCGGGTGCCAGTGTTCTCGACGTAACCAACGCAGCGGCGACCCTCAATTGGGCCTCGCAAATCTACGGCACCGGCGCGCTCGCCAAGGCGGGCGCCGGCACGCTCGTCCTCCATGCCGGCAACACATTCTCCGGCGGCACTATCATCTCCGGCGGCACGCTGGCCATCAACGGTGACTCGGCTCTGGGCGCCGCCAATGGCGGTCTCACTTTCGACGGCGGCACGCTGCAGTTTCTCGCGGGCTTCGATGTTGGAAGCGCCCGGGCGATCACCTTGAACGCCAGTGGTGGCACAGTCGATACCAACGGCTTCTCCTCGGGTATTTTGGGGCCGATCGGCGGCAGCGGCGGGCTGACCAAGATCGGTGCCGGAACGCTGACCCTTTCGGGTACCAACACCTACACCGGCGGGACCTTTCTCAACGCAGGCACGCTGGCGATATCGGCCGACGGCAATCTCGGCGATGCGGCCGGAAGGGTCACTTTCAACGGTGGCACGCTCCAGTTCGCAGCCAGCACCACCCTGGCCAACACACGGCCCATGACGCTGAACGCCGACGGCGTGATCGACACCAATGGGTTCGATGCGGGAATCGCAGGGTCGATCGGCGGTATGGGCGGCCTGGTGAAGAACGGCACGGGCACGCTGTTCCTGGCTGCCGGCAACACCTACATCGGCGGCACGACCATTAACGGCGGCGCAATCAGCATCAGCGCAAGTACCGCGCTGGGTCATGCGTCGAGCGTCATCACCTTCAATGGCGGTTCGCTGCTAACCCCTGTCGATATCTCCTTGAACCAGAACATCGTGCTCGATGGCAACGGGACTATCGTTAACAATGCCATAACGCGACTGAATGGAGTGGTCAGCGGCTCGGGCGATCTCATCAAGTCGGGCAGCGGCGTCCTGGGCCTGATAGCCGCCAACACGTTCACCGGCCGGTTGGTCGTCAACCAGAGCGTCGTCGTTCTCCAGGATGGCGTGCCACTCGGCAACATCGCCGTTGCCAGCGGCGCCAGCGTGAACTTCCAGGATTACACTTTTGGCCGCAACAGTACCTATGCCGGCGTGATCTCGGGGGCCGGCCGCATCTCGCAAACCGGACGCGGGACGCTGACCCTTTCCGGGACCAATACCTACTCGGGCGGCACCATCATCGGAGGCACCGACAACTCGGCCATTCTGGCCGTCTCGTCGGATGCGAACCTGGGCGATTCTTCAGGCTACATCTACTTCAGCGGCGGCAGGCTCAAGTTCCTGTCGAACTTCGACCTTGCGAGCACGCGAACCGTCAACATCAACAATTTTGGCGGCACATTCGCGCTGAATGGCGCGACGACGACGTTTGGCGGCGTGATCGAAAATGCCGGCAGGCTGACGATCGAAGGCCCCGGCACGATGACCTTCACGGGCGCCAACACCTACGGGGGCGGCACCACTGTCCGGGACGGGGCTGCCCTGGCGATCGGCAGCGACGCGAGGCTGGGCACGGGCGATCTGGCCCTCGATGGCGGCACGCTGAGATACCTCGCAACCTTCGATCTCTCGAACACGCGTCCCGTGACTCTGAATGCCGGCGGCGGCACGTTCGACACCAACGGCTTCGACACCACGATCTCGCAGGTGATCGGCGGCGCTGGCGGCCTGACCAAGGCGGGGGCCGGCACGCTCACTCTCACCGGCCTCAACACCTATCTCGGCCCGACGGCGGTCAGCGGCGGCACCCTGGTCGGTTCGACCGACAATTTGCGCGGCGACATCGTCAACAACGGCGCCGTCGTCTTCGACCAGGGCTTCACCAGCGATACCTATGCCGGGGTGATGTCCGGCAGCGGCTCCCTGACGAAGAACGGTCTCGGCGTCCTGATCCTCACGGGGGCGAATACCTATTCGGGTGGCACGACCCTCAACAACGGTACGCTCAGGGTTTCCTCGGACGCCAACTTCGGCGCCGCCACCGGCACGCTCACGCTCGCCGGCGGCCGGATGGAGTTCGACTCGACCTTCGACCTCGCCACCACGCGCAACATCGTCGTGACGGGCGGCGGCGGCACGCTCATCCTGAACGGCAACACAGTGACGGTCGCCGGATCGGTCAGCGGAGCGGCCGTGTTGAGCATGCTGGGCAGCGGCAAGCTGATCCTGTCCGGGACCAACAGCTTCGGCACTGCCGATATCAGAGGAACGGGCGCTACCTTGGCGGTATCGTCGAGTGCCAGCCTGAGTCCCAGCACTCTCCGACTCTCGCAGGGCGGCACTCTGCAGTTCCTGTCGAGCTTCAATGCTTCGTCGGTTGTCGGCTTGGCGTTGACCTTCGGCGACGGCATTGTCGACACCAACGGCCACGATGCAACGCTTGCTTCAGGGGCCTATGGCAGCGGCCGGCTGGTCAAGGCGGGCGGCGGCACGCTGACCCTCTCGGGCAACAACACCCACACCGGCGGCACGCTTCTCAGCGGCGGCACGTTGGCGGTGTCGAGCGACGCTAACCTGGGTGGTGGAGCGGGCGGGCTCTCGTTCGACGGCGGCACGCTGAAGACACTTGGAAGCGTCACGTCCGGCCGGGCGGTCACGCTCAATGCCGGCGGCGGCGCCATCGACACCAACGGCTTCAACTCGACCTTCAATGGCGTCATCGACGGCAGCGGTCACCTGACCACGACCGGCGCTGGCAAGCTCAGCCTTACCGGCACCAACACCTATAGTGGCGGCACCGTCATTTCCGGTGGCAGCACCTTGGCCATTGGCAGCGACGCGGTGCTGGGCGACGTCAACGGCGGCGTCACGTTCGACAACGGCACCCTGCAGTTCCTCAACAGCTTCAATCTCGCGAACACGCGCGCTCTTACGCTGAACGCCGGCGGCGGCACCATCGACACCAACACGCACGACATAACGATTTCGCAAGCGATCGGCGGTGCGGGCGGCCTGACGAAGAGTGGCGCGGGCACCCTGTTGCTGTCCGCAAACAACAGCTACAGCGGCGGTACGACGATCAACGGCGGCACGCTCCGCATTGGCAGCAATACGGCCCTGGGCAGCGGCTCGGGCGGCATCACCTTCAATGGCGGCACGCTGCAGTACGATAGCAGTATCAGCAACATGAACCGCGCCGTCGTGCTCAATGGCAGCGGAACGATCAAAGGCGAAGCGATCCTGCAGCTGCAGGGAGCGATCAGCGGGTCGGGCGATCTCATCAAGGAAGGCACAATGGGGGTGCTGTCGCTGACAGGCCCTCTCACTTATACGGGCCGAACGATCATCAATGGTGGTCTTGTCAGCTTCGGAACTCCGGCTCCTCAGGGCGATATCATCATCAACGACGGCGAAGTTGCCTTCGGTGGGTCAACCGCCTCGACCTACGGCGGGGTGATCTCCGGCGCGGGGTCGATGTCGCATTCCGGCGCAGACCTGACACTGACGGGAACCAACACCTACGCGGGTGGGACCAGGCTCGAGGCCGGTACGATCGCAGTTTCGCGGGAGGCCAACCTCGGCGCCGCCACCGGTGGCCTCAATTTCTCAGGCGGCACGCTCAAGTTTCTGTCGAGTTTCGATCTGTCGAGTACGCGGAACATAAACCTCTCCTTTACGGGGGGTACGTTCCAGTTGAACGGTGCCACGACGACGGTGGCCGGCAGGATCGCCGGAACTGCGCCGCTGACGATCACCGGTCCCGGCACGATGACCCTCACCTTCGCCAACACCTATACTGGCGGTACGATCCTCTCAGGTGGGGCGACCTTGGCGGTCGGCAACGATGCCGCGCTGGGCGGCGTCAACAGCGGCGTCACTTTCAACAACGGCACGCTGCAGTTCCTGAACACCTTCAATCTTGCGAATACCCGTCCCCTCACGCTGAACGCTGGCGGCGGAACGATCGACACCAACGGCTTCAACACGGAGATCTGGCAGGCAATCGGAGGTTCGGGCGGCCTGACCAAGTCCGGTGCCGGGACCCTGATCCTGAGGGGCGCCAACAGCTATACGGGCGCTACGTCAATCAATGGCGGGACCCTGGCCATTTCGGCGAGCACGACCCTTGCCAACAGCAGCGGTCTCACCATCAACGGCGGGACGCTGCGGGTGACGAATGTCGCCTCCCTCAATCAGCCGGTCACGCTGACCGGCGCGGCGACCTTCAACGTCGTCACTATTTTCGATGGCCTCAGCCTGTCCGGAAACGTCGGCGGCACCGGCAGCCTCATCAAGACGGGCGCCGGCTCCCTGACCTTGCGCGGGACTGCCGACTATACCGGCGGCACGACGGTCAGCGGCGGCTCCCTGGTCGGCTCGACTGACAATCTCAAGGGCAACATCACGAACAACGCGATCGTCTACTTCGGGCAGGACAGTGACGGCACCTATGCCGGAATCATGTCCGGCACCGGAATGCTCAGCAAGTTCGGCTCGGCAACGCTGACCCTGACCGGGCTCAACACCCATCAGGGCGGGACGCAGGTTACGGCGGGTACGCTTGCGGTCGGACAGGACGCGAACCTGGGCAGTGCGACGGGCGATATCAGTCTCAGGAACGGCGGCATCCTTCGCTTCCTGTCGAGCTTCGATCTCTCCTCCGGCCGCGACGTCGAGTTGGTTACCTCTGGCCGCCTGCAGCTCGTCAGTTCGACGAACAGGATTGCCGGCACGATCCATGGCACGGGCAACCTCGCGATCGAGGGGCCGGGCACGTTGTCCCTTACCGGAACCAACACCTTCACCGGCACGACGTCGGTCACTGGCAGCACTCTGGAAATTTCCGGAGACGCAAGTCTCGGCGACACCGCCAACGCCCTGACGCTCGACAACTCGACCCTGCGATTCCTGTCGAACTCGACGCTCGCGGGGACGCGGGCGATCACGCTGGGTACCGGCAGTGCGATCGACACCAACGGATACGATGCGACGATCGCCTCGGCGATCTCTGGAAGCAGCGGCCTCACCCAGTCCGGCGCAGGCAAACTGAGCCTCACCGGCGCCAACACGTTCAGCGGCGCCATCGCCATCTCCGGCGGCGGTACGTTGGCCATCGGCAGCGATGCGGCATTGGGCAACGTTAACAACGGCGTCACATTCGACAATGGGACGCTGCAGTTCCTGAACAGCTTCAATCTCGCGAGCACGCGGACGCTCACGCTGGACGCCGGCGGTGGCGCGATCGACACCAACGGCTTCAACACGACGATCTCGCAGGCGATCACGGGAAGCGGTCCCTTGACCAAGACCGGTGCTGGAACGCTGACCCTCAGCGGCACCAATACCTACGTCGGTGGCACAACGATCAGCGGCGGCACGGTCAGCATCGGCGCGGATGACGCATTGGGCAATGTCACTAGCGGCATCACCCTCAATGGCGGCACGCTGCAGACCACCTCCGACATAAATATGAACCGCGCCATCGTGCTCAGCGCCAACAGCACGATCGTGAACGACGGCATCTTGGGGCTCTTCGGCGCGATCAGCGGCTCGGGCGATCTTAGCAAGTGGGGTAGCAGTATCCTGGTTCTGGCGGGCAACAACACGCACACAGGCCGGCTGATCGTCAATCAAGGCGCCGTTTCCATCGTCAGCGGTTCTGCTCCCATTGGCGACATTGTCGTCAATAACGGCACGTCGGTTTATTTCTCGACCTTTTACCCCGACGACGCGACTTACTCCGGCGCGATCTCGGGCACCGGGTCCGTTGTCCAAACCGGCGACGGGACGCTGACCCTGACGGGCATCAACACGCATACGGGCGGGACCATCATCGGAGCCGGACACAGCGGCACGCTGGCGGTCGCGTCGGATGCAAATCTGGGCAATGCGTCCGGCCTTATTTCGTTCCAGGGTGGCAGGCTCAAGTTCCTGTCGAGCTTCGATCTGGCGAGCACACGGACCGTCTCCGTCACCAGTTTTGGCGGAACGTTCTCGCTGAATGGTGCGACGACGACGTTTGGCGGTGTGATCGACGATGTCGGCAGGCTGACGATCGAAGGCCCCGGCACGATGACCTTTACGGGCGCCAACACCTACTCGGGCGGCACCGCTGTCCGCGGAGGGGCTGCCCTGGCGATCGGCAGCGACGCGAGGCTGGGCACAGGCAGTCTGGCGCTCGATGGGGGCACGCTGAGGTACCTCGCAACCTTCGACCTCGCCAACACACGCCCGATAACATTGGGTGGCGGCGGCGGCACCTTCGACACAAATGGCTTCGACACGACGATCACGCAGGCGATCGGAGGTACGGGCGGCCTGACCAAGTCTGGCGCTGGCACCCTGACCCTGACGGGCGCCAACAGCTACACGGGTGAAACGACGATCAGCGGCGGCGTTCTGGCCATTTCGGCGAGCTCGCCCTTTGGCAACAGCAGCGGCCTCACGATCAACGGCGGCACGTTGCGTGTGACGAATGTCGTCACCCTCAACCACCCGGTCACGCTGAGCGGCGCGGCGACCTTCGACGTCGTCACCAATGCTGATGACCTGAGCCTGTCTGGACACCTGGGCGGCTCCGGCAGTCTCATCAAGACGGGCGCCGGTTCTCTGACCTTGCTCGGCACTGCCAACTATGCCGGTGGCACGACGGTCAGCGCCGGCTCGCTGATCGGCTCGGCCGCGAACCTCCGGGGTGACATCACCAACAATGGGCTGGTCTCCTTCGGGCAGGTGAGCAGCGATGGCGTCTATGCCGGGGTCATGTCCGGCACCGGAACGCTCAGCAAGTCCGGGGAAGGGACCCTTACCCTGACCGGGCTCAATACCTATGAGGGCGGGACGCACGTCACGGCCGGTTTCCTCGCGGTCGCGCTCGACGCAAATCTGGGCAGTGCGACGTCAGACATCCGTCTCGCGACTGGCGGCGGCCTCCGGTTCCTGTCGAGCTTCGATCTCTCCGCCGGGCGCGACATCGAGCTGGTTACCTCGGGCCGCATCTCGCTGGCCAGCTCGACGAATACGATTGCCGGAACGATCCATGGAACGGGCGACCTCGCGATCAACGGGCTGGGCACGCTGACCCTGGCGGGAGCGAACACCTTCACCGGCGCCGTCTCGGTGGCCGGCAGCACCCTGGCGGTCGCCGCCGATGCCAACCTCGGCAACACTGGCAACAGCCTCACCTTGCACGGCGGCGGCCTCCGGTTCTTGTCGAGCTTCGATCTCGCGGGGACACGGGCGCTGACGCTCAATGCCGGCGGCGGCACGATCGATACCAACGGCTTCAGTACGACAATCTCGCAGGCGATCGGTGGCACCGGTGGCCTGACCAAGGCGGGTGCCGGCACGCTCAGCCTCACGGGCGCCAACACCTACGAAGGCAACACCGTCATCTCGGGCGGCACCTTGGCCATTGCGAGCGATGCGGCGCTGGGTGACGTCAATGGCGGCGTCGCCTTCGACAACGGCACCTTGCAGTTCCTGAACAGCTTCAATCTCGCAAGCACGCGGGCGCTCACGCTGAACGCCGGCGGCGGCACGATCGACACCAACGGCAACGACACCACGATCGCACAGGCGATCGGCGGGGCGGGTGGCCTGACCAAGGCCGGCAGCGGCACACTCATCCTGTCCGGTGCCAACACCTACTCGGGCGGAACGACCGTGAGCGGTGGCACCCTGCAGCTCGGCGCCGGCGGTTCGCTCCTCTCGACCGGTGCCCTGACGATGACGGGCGGCACCTTCGACCTCAATGGCCAGAATCAGGTCGTTGGCAACCTGTCGGGCACCGGCGGCAGTCTGCTCCTGAGCAATGGCACCTTCCTGCAGGTCGGTCAGACGACCAACACCACCTTCGGCGGCACGATCGATGGCGGTGGTCAGCTGGTCAAGGCTGGCAACGGCACGCTGACGCTTAGCGGCTCGAACACCCACACCGGTGGCACGGCGATAGGTAGCGGTACGTTGTCGGTGTCGAGCGATGCGGCACTGGGCGCTGCGAGCGGTGTCCTCGCCATTCAGGGCGGCTTCCTGCGGACGACTGCGAGCTTCTCCATGGCGCGCACGACGACCCTGCTGAACGGTGGCGGTTTCGAGGTCGACAACGGCGTGACGCTGACCCACAGCGGCACGATCAGCGGCTTGGATTACCTGGTGAAGCAGGGTGCGGGCACACTCGTGCTGGAAGGCACGAACACCTACACCGCCGAGACAGTGATCGGTCAGGGCACGCTGAAGGTGACCAACAGCGCTGCCCTCGGTGCGGCGAGCGCGAACCTGCGGATCCAGGGCGGCACGCTGCTGACCGACAGCGATCTCGTTCTCACCCACGATGTGCAGAGCAACGGCAACGGCAATGCGATTCGCGTCGACGCTGGCACGACCACCCTGCAGGGCGCGTTCAGCGGCTGGGGCACCCTGACCAAGTCCGGCGCCGGCACGCTGAAGCTTGTGGGCACGAGCAGCTACAGCGGCACGACGACGGTTCTCGCTGGTATCTTGCAGGGCGACACATCCACCCTGCGCGGGACCATCAGCAACCAGGCGCAGGTCGTCTTCGATCAGGACACGGATGGCTCCTTCACCGGCGTCATCAACAACGTCGGCTCGGTCACCAAGCGCGGCAGCGGCGTGGTCACCTTTGACGCCAACCAGAGTTACGAAGGCGGCACGACCATCGCGGGCGGCACGTTGCGCCTTGGCACCGGCGTCTCGCTGTCGAGCCTCGCCAGCCTCACGGTCGATGCCGGCACCTTCGACCTGAACGGCAACAACCAGACAGTCGGCGCTCTTGCCGGCAGCGGCGGCATGGTCGCCCTGGGCAGCGGCACGCTGACCGTCGACCAGTCGACGACCACGAGCTTTGCCGGCGAGATCACGGGCTCGGGTGCCTTCGTCAAGAATGGCAGCGGCATGCTCACCCTCACGGGTGCCAACACCTACAGCGGCGGCACGACCGTCAACGGTGGCATCCTGCGCGGCACGACGGCGAGCCTGCAGGGCGACATCGTCACCAATGCCGCCGTTTACTTCTTTCAGGCCACGACAGGCACCTACGCCGGTGCGATGTCGGGCAGCGGCTCCATGTTGGTGACCGGCGGTGGCAAGGTCATCCTCACCGGCAACAGCACCTACAGCGGCGGCACCACCGTCGGCGCGGGCAACGTTCTGCAGCTCGGCAACGGCGGCACGACCGGCTGGATCGCAGGCGACGTGGTGACCAACGGTACCCTGGCCTTCAATCGCTCGGACGACGTCGTCTTTGCGGGCAACATCAGCGGCATCGGCGGTATCAGCCTGATGGGACCGGGCGTCGTTACGCTCACCGGCAACAACACTTTCTTGGGCGACATCACCGTTGGCGGCACGATCCGCGCCGGCAGCGATTCCGAGCTGGGGCCGATCGGCAATATCCTGCGTCTCGCTGGTGGCACCGTGCAGGCGACCGCAAGTTTCACCAGCACGCGGCCGTTCGAGCTGACGTCCGGCACCGGCACCTTCGACACCAATGGCAACGACCTGACGCTGTCCGGTGTCGTCTCCGGCAGTGGCGCGCTTGCCAAGGCCGGGACGGGCACCCTGATCCTGGCCGGTGCCAATACCTACACCGGCGGCACGAACGTCCTCGCCGGCATCCTGCAGCTCGGCGCCGGCGGGAGCCTCCTGGCCGGCAGTGTCCTCAATATTCTTGGCGGTACGTTCGACCTGAACGGCGCCAACCAGACGGTCGGCGCATTGTCCGGCCTGAACGGCGCGATCACGCTGGGCAGCGGCACGCTCACCGTGGACCAGACCACCGATACGGCCGTCGGCGCGGCCATTTCCGGTTCCGGCAGCCTGGTGAAAACAGGCAGCGGCACGCTCACGCTTATCGGCACCAACAGCTACACCGGTGGCACGACGGTCTCCGCGGGCACGCTCGCCGGATCGACCGACGGCCTGCAGGGCGACATCCTCAACGACGCGGCGGTGGTCTTCGATCAGACCACGGATGGTACCTACGCCGGAATCATGTCCGGCTCCGGCACGCTGACCAAGACGGGCAGCGGTAACGTGACGCTCAGCGGCGCCAACACCTATGGCGGCGGCACGACGGTTTCGGCGGGAACGCTGACCGGGACGTCGACCAGCCTGCAGGGCGCTATCGTCAACAACAGCCTGGTGACCTTCGACCAGAGTTTCGACGGCACCTATGCCGGCGTCATGTCCGGCACCGGCCTCCTGACCAAGGTCGGCACTGGAAATCTTACGCTCTCGGGTGCCAACACCTACAACGGTGGCACGACGGTTGCGGCGGGCACGCTGACCGGGACGATGACCAGCCTTCAGGGCGCCATCCTAAACAACGCGGCTGTCGTATTCGATCAGGCCTTCGACGGCACTTATGCCGGCGCGATGAGCGGCAGCGGCAGCCTGACGAAGAGTGGCGGCGGCAACCTGACGCTCTCGGGCACCAACACATACAGCGGCGGCACGACGATCTCGGACGGCACGCTGACGGGCACAACCACGAGCCTGCAGGGCAATATCGCCAACAGCGGCGCGTTGTTCTTCGACCAGGCGACCGCTGGCACCTATGCCGGCATCCTGTCGGGCAGCGGCAATCTCATTGTCGCGAACGGCGATGTGACTTTTTCGGGCGTCAATACCTACTCCGGCACCACGACGGTGCAGAGCGGCGCGACCCTGCGTCTCGGCACCGGCGGCAGCCTCGGCGCGACGCGTCTGCTGGATGTCAACGCGACCGGTACGTTCGACCTCGCCGGCAGAACGCAGACAGTCGGCGGCCTGACGGGCGCCGGCAGCGTTCTGCTCGGCACCGGCGGCGCCTTGACGGTCGACCAGGCCACCAACCAGACCTTTGCTGGCGTGATCTCCGGTGACGGTTCGCTGATCAAGAGCGGCGGCGGCACGCTCGTCCTGACGGGCGCGAACACCTACACCGGCGGCACGGTCGTGAACGCTGGCGTTCTGCAGATGGGCGCGACCAATACGATGCCGCTCTTCCGCCCGCTCACGGTGAACGGCGGTACGTTCGATCTCAATGGCTACAACCAGATGGTCGGCACCCTGTCCGGCAGCGGCGGCACCATCGATCTCGGCACGGCCACGCTGACGCTGATTCAACGGGGAGAGGCGGTCTACAACGGCGCCATCGTCGGCACTGGCGCTCTGGATGTGCAGGGTCAGGGATCACAGCTCACGTTGACAGGCGCGAACACCTACAGTGGCGGGACGACCCTGGATAGCGTGTGGTTCATCGGGACGACGGACAGCCTGCAAGGCAATATTGCCGCTAGCGCCAGTGCGCTGGTCATCTTCGATCAGGGGACATCCGGCACCTATGCCGGCGTGATCTCCGGCAACGGCGGGCTGGTGAAGAAAAGTGGAGGCACGGTCGTGCTGACCGGCGCCAATACCTACACCGGCGGCACGAATGTCTATGGCGGTATCCTGCAGCTCGGTGCTGGCGGCAGCCTGTCGGCCAGCGGCTCCCTTCATGTCAATGGCGGCACGTTCGATTTGAACGGCGCCAGCCAGACGGTCAGTGAACTCCGCGGCGACTACGGCACGATCACGCTGGGCAGCGGCACGCTCACCGTGAACCAGACCACGGACACGTCGACCGGCGTGGACGTATCCGGCAGCGGCAGTCTCATCAAGACGGGTAGCGGCCGACTCACGCTCACCAACACGAACAGCTACACCGGCGGTACGACCGTCTCCGGCGGCACGCTGCAGATCGGCTTCGACAATATCCTGGCGGCGACGGGTGCCCTCACGGTGACCGGCGGCACCTTCGACCTCAACGGCTTTGACCAGACGGTGAGCGCACTGGCCGGCGCGGGCGGTACGGTGGCGTTGGGCACCGGCAGCGTGCTGACGGTAAACCAGAGCAGCAGCACCAGCTTTGCCGGCGCCATCGGCGGCAACGGCAGCCTGGTCAAGACGGGCAGCGGCACGCTGACCCTGATCGGCACCAACACCTACAGCGGCGGCACGACCGTTTCGGGCGGCACGCTGATCGGCACGGCATCGAGCCTGCAGGGTAACATCGTCAACAACGCTGCGGTGGTGTTCGACCAGTTGTTGTTCGAGACTTATGCCGGCAACATGTCGGGCAGCGGCACGCTCACCAAGACCGGCAGCGGGACCCTGATCCTGAGCGGCACCAACAGCTACAGCGGCGGCACGACGGTGTCGGGCGGTATGCTGGCCGGCACGACGGCGAGCCTGCAGGGCGCCATCCTCAACAACGCGTTTGTGTCGTTCGATCAGGACACCGACGGGACCTATGCCGCCGTCATGAGCGGCAGCGGTGCGTTGATCAAGGCAGGCCTCGGCATGCTCACGCTGACGGGCGCCAACAGCTATGGCGGCGGCACGTTCATCAGCGGTGGCACGCTCTCGGTCGCCAACAACGCGGCACTCGGTGCGGCGAGTGGCGGTCTCTCCTTCGATGGCGGCACGCTGCAGACCACGGCCAGCTTTGCGATGGCGCGTGCCACGATTCTGGAGAACGGAGGCGGCAGGTTCAATGTCGACAACGGCACGACCCTGACGCAAGACGGCGACATCACGGGTGCCGGTCGCCTCACCAAGCAGGGCGGCGGCACGCTCATCCTGGGGGGCACCAACAGCTACAGTGGTGGCACGACGGTATCGGGCGGCACGCTGATCGGCACGACGACGAGCCTGCAGGGCAACATCCTCAACAACGCGGCCATCGTCTTCGACCAGAGCACCGATGGCATCTATGCCGGGGTCATGAGCGGCGGCACCGGCGGCAGCTTGACGAAGAGCGGCGCTGGTAACCTGACGCTCACCGGCGCCAATACCTATCGCGGCGGCACCACCGTCTCCGGAGGCACGCTGACCGGCACGACGACCAGCTTGCAGGGCAACATCGTCAACAATGCCGCGGTGGTGTTCGACCAGGCGGTCGACGGAACCTATGCCGGCAACATGTCCGGCAGCGGTGCGCTCACCAAGATCGGCAACGGGAACCTGACGCTGAGTGGTACGAGCAGCTATTCCGGCGGCACGACGGTGTCGGTCGGCACGCTGACGGGCACGACCAGCAGCTTGCAGGGTACCATCGTCAACAACAGCATCGTTGTTTTCAACCAGAACACGATCGGAACCTACGCCGGCGACTTGAGCGGCAGCGGTGCGCTCACTGTCAGCGGTGGCGGCGCTGTCCTGCTCACCGGCACTGTAAGCCATACGGGCGGCACGACCATCGCGGCCAACACCATCCTGCAGATCGGCAACGGCGGCACGACCGGTTCACTCGCCGGCAATGTCGTCACCAACGGCACGCTGTCCTTCTATCGTTCCGACGACATCGTCTTCGCTGGCAACATCAGCGGCAGCGGTGGCGTGACCCTGATGGGCAGCGGCAGCGTCACACTGACCGGCACAAACACCTATACCGGCGCCACCACGGTGGGCGGCGGTGTGATCATCGCCAGCTCGGACGCCAACCTCGGCCCGACCGGCAACCTGCTGATCCTGAATGGCGGCGCCGTGCAGACGATCGCCAGCTTCTCGACGGCGCGGCCGATCGAATTGGGTGCCAGCGGCGGCACGTTCGATACCAACGGCTACACGCTGACGCTCGCAGGCACGGTCTCGGGCGATGGCAGGCTGACGAAGAGCGGCGCCGGCACCCTGATTCTGACCGGCACCAACACCTACTCGGGCGGCACGACGGTGAACGGCGGCATCCTGCAGGGCACGACCGACAGCCTGCAGGGTGACATCACGAACAATGCCGTTGTTGCCTTCAACCAGATCACGGCCGGAACCTATGGCGGTGCCATCTCTGGCGCGGGCGCTGTCACGATCGACGGCGCCATCACCTTTACCGGCACGAACACTTACACGGCCGGCACCACGATCTCGACGGGTTCGTCGCTGACGCTGAGTGGCTCCGGCTCGATCCAGGGCAATGTCACCAACGGCGGCATCCTGCAGTTCGCGGGCACCGGTACCACGGCCGGCGGCGCGATCTCGGGCAGCGGCGCGGTGCAGCAGGTGAGCGGCACGACGGTGTTGACCGCCGCCAACAGCTATACCGGCGGCACGACGATCAGCGGTGGCACCTTACAGCTAGGAGCTGGCGGCAGCCTGGCGTCGAGCGGTGCGATGACCGTGAATGGCGGCACGTTCGACCTGAACGGCAATGCCCAGACGATAGCCGCGCTCTCCGGTACGGGCGGCGCGGTGGCGCTGGGCGATGGCGGCGTGCTGACGGTGACCCAGAGCGGCAACACCAGCTATGCCGGCATCATTGGCGGCAACGGCAGCCTGGTCATGAACGGCAGCGGCACCTTCACGCTCACACTGGCGGGCGCCAACACGCACGCCAACACCGTGGTGAATGGCGGCGTCCTGCAGCTCGGCGCAGGCGGCTCGCTGGCTGCGACCAGCACGCTCACGGTCAATGGTGGCACCTTTGACTTCAACGGCAACACGCAGACGATTGGCGGGCTGGCCGGTACGGGTGGCACCGTGGCGCTGGGCAACGGCGCATTGACGGTCGATCAGGCTGGCAACACGAGCTATGCCGGCACGATCGATGGCACAGGCAGCCTCACCAAGGCCGGCAGCGGTACGCTCGTTCTCGCCGGCGTGAACAGCTACACCGGCGGCACGACGGTCAGCGGCGGCACCCTGCAAATGGGCATCAACGGTGCCCTGGCCGCAGGCAGCGCGTTGACGGTGAACGGCGGCACCTTCGATCTCAACGGCTACAACCAGACGGTCGGTACACTTTCGGGCACGGGCGGTGCAGTCGCGCTGGGCAGCGGCACGCTGACGGTCGATCAGAGCAGCAACATGACCTATGCCGGCTCGATTGGCGGTGCGGGGACCCTGATCAAGGCGGGCAACGGAACGCTGATCCTGAGCGGCACGAACAGCCTGACCAACACGGTCGTGAGTGGCGGTGTCCTGCAGGGCACGACCGCGAGCCTCCAGGGCGGCATCGTCAACAACGCTGGCGTCGTCTTCAACCAGAGCACGACCGGCACCTACGCCGGGACCATGTCCGGCACCGGCTCGGTGACGGTGAGCGGCGGCGGCATCGTCGTCGTGACGGGCACCAACACCTACAGCGGCGACACGACGATCGCGACGGGCAGCACGCTGCAGCTCGGCGTCGGCGGCACGACCGGCATGATCGCGGGCAGCGTGGCTGTCGACGGCACGCTCACCTTCTATCGCTCCGACAATATCGTCTTTGCCGGCGACATCAGCGGCAGCGGCGGCATCAAGCTGATGGGCACGGGCTCGGTGGACTTCACCGGCACCAACACCTTCACGGGTGGTGTTTCCGTCGGCGGTATCCTGCGCGCCGGCAGCGACAGCCAGCTCGGTCCGGCCGGCAGCACGCTCACCCTCGACGACGGCACGGTGCAGGCCACGGCGAGCTTCAGTTCCGGTCGGCAGATCGTGCTGGCGGGCAGCGCCGGCACGTTCGACACGAACGGCTTCACGCTCACGTTGACCGGCGTCCTGTCGGGCAGCGGCAACCTGATCAAGACCGGCACCGGCACGCTCGTGCTCGATGGCACGGCGTCCTACACCGGCGACACCTTCGTGAGCGGCGGCACGCTGCAGGGCACGATGGCGGCGCTGTCGCGCAACATCACCAACAACGCCACCGTCACGTTCTCCGACTCCGGCGTCTACGGTGGGATCATGTCGGGCACCGGCGCGCTGCTGGTCGCGAGCGGCACGACCATCGGCTTCTCCGGTGCCAACACCTATACGGGCGGCACGATCGTCCAGACGGGCGGCACGCTCGACCTCGGCACAGGCTCGATTGCGGGCGACGTGGAGAACGAAGGGCTGGTGCGCTTCGTGAACAACAGCCCGATGAGCTTCGGCGGCAGCATCGCCGGCAGCGGATCGCTCCTCGTCGACGGTTCGCTCGTTCTGACCGGCGCCAACAGCTACACCGGCACGACGCAGATCGAGGCCGGCCTGCTGCAGCTCGGCCTCGGCGGCAGCCTGTCGTCGAGCACCTTGCTCAACCTCGGCAACAACGGCGGCACCTTCGACCTCAACGGCCAGACGCAGACGGTCAGCGGCATTGCCGGCGATGGCTCGACGAATATCCTGCTGGGATCGGGAGCGCTCACCGTCGATCAGGCCACGAACGGATCGTTCGGCGGCCAGATCAGCGGCAGCGGCAGCCTGATCAAGGCCGGTGTCGGCACGCTCGCCCTGACGGGCAGCAACACGCACGCCAGCACGATCGTCAACGGCGGCACCTTGCAGCTCGGCGCTGGCGGCAGCCTGGCGGCGACGAGCGCGCTGGCCGTCAACGGCGGCACCTTCGACCTCAACGGCCAAAACCAGACGGTCGGTGCGCTCTCCGGCACCGGCGGCACCGTCGGCCTGAATGGCAGCGCGGCGCTGACGGTCAACCAGAGCACCGATACGAACTACGCGGGTGCCTTCACCGGCAACGGCAGCCTGATCAAGGACGGCGGCGGCACGCTCAGCCTGACCGGCGCCAGCAGCCATAGCGGCGGCACCGTGATCAACAACGGCACCTTGCAGCTCGGCACCGGCGGCAACCTGACCGCGACCGGCGCAGTGGCGGTGAATGGCGGTACGTTCGACCTGAATGGCCAGACCCAGACGGTTGGCTCTCTTTCGGGCACCGGTGGCACGGTCGCACTCAGCAACAACGGTGCATTGACGGTCAACCAGAGCACGGACACGAGCTATGCCGGCACCATCGCCGGTACTGGCAGCCTGACCAAGTCGGGCGACGGCACGCTCACGCTGACGGGCACTAACAGCTACACCGGTGGCACGACGGTTTCGGGCGGTACACTCGCCGGCACGACGTCGAGCCTGCAGGGCAACATCGTCAACAACGCCAACGTGACCTTCGATCAGGTGGGCGCGGGCGTCTATGCCGGCGCAATGTCTGGTACGGGCACGCTGACCAAGAGCGGCGTGGGTACCGTCGTGCTGACGGGTGAGAACACCTTCACCGGCGGTACGATCATTGCCGGCGGCATCCTGCAGATCGGCAACGGCGGCACGACCGGCTCGCTGGCCGGCAACGTCCAGAACGACGGCACGCTGGCCTTCTTCCGCTCCGACAACATCACCTTCGGCGGCAACATCAGCGGCACCGGCGGCTTGCTATTCATGGGCAACGCCACGGTGACGCTCACCGGCAACAACACCTTCACCGGCGGCATCGCCATGGGCGGCGGCACGCTCGTGGTCGGCGCAGACTCCGAGCTGGGCGGGGCCGGCAGTACGCTGACTCTGGCCGGCAGCACGGTGCAGGCGACGGCGAGCTTCACCAGCAACCGCTCCATCGTGCTTTCGACCGGCGGCGGCACCTTCAACACGGGCAGCAACGTTCTCACGCTGGCCGGCGTGGTCTCCGGCGTGGGCGGCCTGGTGGTGGGCGAGGGGAGCTCGGTCGTACTGACCGGCGCCAACACCTACAGCGGCGGGACGACCATTTCGACCGGCGCACTGCTGAGCCTCGGCGGCTCCGGCTCGATCCAGGGCGATGTCGCCAACAGCGGCACGCTACAGTTCGCCGGGACGGGCACCACGTTCGGTGGCTCGATCTCGGGCAGCGGCACGGTGCAGCAGGTGAGCGGCACCACGGTGCTGACGGGCAACAGCCTCCATACCGGCGGCACGACGATCAGCGGCGGCACGCTGCAGCTCGGCATCGACAATGCGCTGACGACGACAGGGTCGCTCGCGATCAACGGCGGCACGTTCGACCTCAACGGCAACGCCCAGACTATCGGCGCGCTGTCCGGCACGGGCGGCGGCGTGACGCTAAACGGCGGCACACTGACGGTGAACCAGACGGGCGATACGACCTATGCTGGTATCGTCAGCGGCGCGGGCAGCTTCATCA
Source organism: Reyranella sp. (assembly GCF_004297405.1). Lineage (GTDB taxonomy): Bacteria > Pseudomonadota > Alphaproteobacteria > Reyranellales > Reyranellaceae > Reyranella. Next base: position 25,681 of record NZ_SCVC01000036.1, on the reverse strand, counting down.
AGGACGGCAGCGGCACGCTGATCCTGACGGGCGCCAACACCAACGCGAACACGATCGTGAACGGCGGCATCCTGCAGGGCACGACGGCCAGTCTGCAGGGCAACATCGCCAACAACGCCACGGTCGTGTTCGAGCAGACGGCGACGGGCACCTATGCCGGCAACATGTCGGGCAACGGTGGAATGACCAAGAGCGGCGGCGGCGCCCTGATCCTGAGCGGCGACAACAGCGGCTACACCGGCACGACCACGGTCGCCGCGGGTCTGCTGCAGATCGGCGACGGCGTGGGCGGCACGGCCATGGCCGGCAATATCGTCAACAACGCCGCCGTCGCCTTCATGGCGGGCGGAGCCGGCCTGTCCTATGGCGGCTCGATCTCGGGCAGCGGTGGCGTCAGCGTTGCGGGTACGGCGCAGACGACTTTCACCGGCATGCACAGCTACACCGGCGGCACGACGGTCACCTCGACGGCGGGCCTCAATATCGGCAGCAGCACGACGACGGCCAAGATCGTGGGCGCGCTGATCGCCGATGGCGGCTTTGCCAACTTCGTCAATGCCGACATGTCCGGCATGGGCTCCATCACGGCCCGCAACGGTGGCCTGCTCGGCTTCTCGAGTTCGGCCAGTGCGGCGGCGACGGCGCTCCTGGTGGCCGACGCGGCAAGCGCGCTGGCGTTCTCGGATGCCAGCACTGCTGGCACATCGACGATCACCAACAGCGGCAATGTCCGTTTCACGGGAAACAGCAGCGGTGGCACCGCACGCTACATCGGCAGCGGCGGCGATCTTTCCATCGCCGGCATCGCGGGCAGCAGCACGACCATCGGCTCGATCGAGGGTTCCGGCACCGTCTCGCTCGGCAGCAAGCAGCTTGCGGTCGGCGGCAACAACCAGTCGACGCAGTTCAGTGGCGTAATCGGCGGCGCGGGATCTCTGCTGAAGCAGGGCACCGGCACGCTGACCCTGACCGGCAACAACACCTACAGCGGCGGCACGACGGTCACCGGCGGTCTGGTCAACTTCACGACGCTGGGCAACTTCGGCACCGGCAACGTCACCCTGAACGGCGGCGGCGTGCAGTGGGCGGCCGGCACCACGACCGACATCTCGGCGCGGCTGGCGGCGTTTGGCGTCAACGGCGGTACGCTCGACACCAACGGCAACAACGTCACATTGGCGAACGGCATCTCGGGCACGGGCAGCCTGACCAAGGCCGGCAACGGCGTGCTTACGCTGGCGGGCAACAACACCTACACCGGCGGCACCTTCGTCACCGGCGGTTCGATTGCACTCACCGGCAGCATCGCTGGCCCGGTCGGCGTGAGTGGTGGCCTGTTCTCAGCCAACGGCACGATCGGCGGGACGGTGACCGTGAGCGGCACCGGCACCCTGAGCGGCACTGGCACGGTCGGTGGTATTGCCATGACCGGCGGCACGGTGGCGCCCGGTAATTCGATTGGCACCCTGAACGTGGCCGGCAATTACGTGCAGTCGGGCGGTATCTACCAGGTCGAGGTCAATTCCGCCGGCCAGGCCGACCGCATCAACGTCACCGGCACGGCCACGCTTAGCGGCGGCACGGTGCAGGTGGTGGCCGATCAGACCGGCACCTACGCCCGCAATACGTCCTACACGATCCTGACGGCGACCGGCGGCATCACGGGCACCTACTCGAACGCCACCAGCAACCTCGCCTTCCTGACGCCGACGCTGAGCTACAGCAGCACCAGTGTGACCTTGATGCTGGAGATGCTGCAGAGCGCCTTCCGGAATGCCGCGCAGACACCGAACCAGGCGGCGGTCGGCGCCGCGCTCGACGCGGCAGCGCCCACGGCGACCGGCGACTTCGCCAACGTGATCAACGCCCTTTCGGTGTTGAACACGCAGCAGGGGCCGGCGGCGCTGACGGCGATCAGCGGCCAGAACTACTCGGCGCTGAGCTCGGCCAGCGTGCAGTCGGCTCAGCTGTTCATGAGCAACTTCGCCAACCAGGCGAGCGGTGCCACGCGCGGCGGCAGCACGGCGCAGGCCGCGGGCGCCACCAGCCGCGTCCAGCTCGCCGAAGCGTGCAGCGTCGCCTGCGATACGACGGCGACCGGCACCTGGGGGGCCTGGGGCGGTGCCATTGGTGGTTTCGGCACGATCGGCGGCAACAGCAACTCGAGCACCGTCACCTATAATCTCGGCGGCTTCGCCGGCGGCATCGACCGCCAGGTCACCGAAGAGCTTCTGGTGGGCTTCACCCTTGGCTATTCGAGCGGCACGCAGTGGACCTCGGGCTTCGCGGGCCGCAGCACGTCAAACACCTACCAGGCCGGCCTCTACGGCTCGTTCCTCAAAGGCCCGGTCTACGTCGACGGCCTCGTGGGCTACGCCTACTCGGACAACCAGATGCTGCGGCAGATCCAGATCCCAGGTCTGAATTCGCGGGTCGCCACCGGCCAGACCGGTACCAACCAGTTCTTTGGTCAGATCGAAGCCGGCTATCGCATCGATCTCGGCACGACGGCGAATGCCTACCTGACGCCGTGGGCCCGCCTGCAGGGCTCGACCGCGACACAGAACGGCCTCACCGAGAGCGGTGCGGACTCGCTCAACCTCATCGTCGCGTCGCAGACGACCAACTCGCTGCGCTCGGTACTGGGCGTCACCCTGGGCGGCGAGATGGACATCGGCTCGGGCAACAAGCTCGCCGGCCAGTTCAAGGTGGGCTGGGCGCACGAGTTCGCCAATACCGACCGGCCGGTGACGGCGTCGTTCCTCGGCGCGCCGGCCCTGCCGTTCACGACCTACGGCGCCGCGCCGCAGCGGGACGGTGTAATCCTCGGCATCAACGCCACGGCGAACCTCGGCGAGCGCACCAACCTGTTCCTCCGCTACGAGGGCGAGTTCCAGGGTATCGACAACTCCCACGCCTTCTCGGCTGGCATCCGCTTCACCTGGTAGCGCGGCAGCCAGCCGCGTCCGTTACGCCAGGGCGGGCCGGACGACCGGCTCGTCGCGAATGGGGAAGTGCAGTAGGGCGGCGACGCCGCCTGCTGCAGCCGTCGCGAGCCAGATCGGGTCGAACGAGCCGGTCTGTTCGAACAGCCATCCGCCGCTCCACGCTCCCAGGAATGCACCGATCTGGTGGTTGAGGAAGCATAGGCCGAACAGCATGCCGAGATTGCCGGTGCCGAAGATGCGCGCGATCAACCCGCTGGTGAGCGGCACCGTGCCGAGCCCGAGCAGGCCCAGAACGCCGGCAAAGGCCAGGGCGACGAACTCCGTCTTGGGCAGGAACACCAGCGCGACGATAGCCAGTCCGCGCGCGATATAGATCCAGGCCAGCACGAGCTGCGGGCGGTACCAGGTTCCCAGCAGGCCACACAGCCAGCTTCCAAGGGCATTGCAACCACCGAACACCGCGAGCGCCGCCGCGCCGAGCGCCACTGGCAGATGGCAGGTGACGAGGTAGCTCGGAAAATGCACGGCGAAGAAAGCGAGCTGGAAGCCGCAGGTGAAGAAGCCCAGGGTGAGCAGGATATAGCCGCGATGGCTGACAGCCTCCTTGAGGGCTTCGCCGAAGGAGACTTCGCGCTTGAGCGAGACGGGCGCCCGCAAGGCCTGACGATCGGTGCCGAGAAAGACGAAGGCCAACGGCGCGGAGATCACCATCGCCAAAGCGAGGCTGAGCACAGCCGCACCAACGCCGCTCGCTTCGATCATGAACTGCGTCAGGGGCACGACGATGGCGCCGCCGATGGAACCGATGGCGCTCGCCGTTCCCATCATCGCCGTGCGGCGCTCCGGTGGCGCAGCGCGTCCGACCGCCGCCAGCACCGTGCCGTAGCTCGTGCAACTGAGACCGATACCGACCAGCACGCCCGTGCCAACCATAGCCGGCCAAAGTCCCGGCATGGTCGCGGTCATCGCGAGGCCCAGCGCATAGGCGATGGCGCCCGCGATGACGACGGGTGCGGCGCCGTATCGGTCGGCGATTGCGCCCGCAACCGGTTGCGCCAATCCCCAGACGAGATTGTGGAGTGCAATCGCCAGCGCGAACATCGAGAGCGACAGGCCCCATTCCACCGAGGCAGGGTCCAGGATGAGGCCGTAGCTCTGGCGAATGCCCATCGCGACCGACATGATCACCGCACCCGCGACGATCGTCAGGTACACACCGCGCGATACTCGTGAAGTCATTGTGCGCTCCGACAAAGGGGAGCCCAGAAGTGTCTCCTCCCATTATCGCGAACAAACGAAAACCCGTTACGCTGCGTGAGCGTTAGTCACTCGTGCGCTGCGGGTCGAGTGGCCGGAATTCGGACAGCAGCCAGCGACGGAACGCCACGACCTCCGGCCGCTTCATCGTGTCGGGCAGGCCCACCAGCCAATAGCCTGTCTTCGCGACGACAACGGGATCGCAGAACGTCACGAGCTTGCCGGCGTCGAGCTCAGGCCGCGCAAAGGGCAGCCGTCCAATCGCGATCCCCAGACCGCGACAGGCTGCATCGATGGCCATGTCGATGGTATCGACCATCAGGCTGCGTTTCGCGTCGACAATGCCAAGGCCGCTGTCGCGCAGCCAGGCGGCCCAGTCGTCTGATGTGCTGGTCAGATGGATGAGAGGGGCGGCTCGTAACCGGGCGCCGAGATCGGCAATCTTGCCGAGCGATTTCAGGAAATCGGGCGAGCAGACCGGGACCAGTTCCTCAGAAAGGAGGCGGGTTGCTTCCAGGTTCGGCCAGTTGCCGGTGCCCATGCGAATGGCGAGATCGACCCCATCATTGGGGAAATCGACCTGCCGATGATTGGTGTCGATGGCGATGCTGATGTCCGTGTGCAGCCGGCGGAAGCCCGCCAATCGCGGCAGCAGCAGGCGGCTTCCGAAAGCGGGCGCAACGCTGAGCGCAAGGCTGCGCCGTGCCGGCCGGCCCGGTACGCGTTCGCTGGCGGCGGCCAGGATCCCCAACGCCTGTCGGATCGACGGCAGATACGCTTCGCCGGCTTCCGTCAATGTCAGCCGCTTGGTGCCCCGGACGAAGAGGGGAACACCCAGCCATTCCTCCAGCGATTGAACGCCCTTGCTGATGGCGCTCGGCGTTACAGCGAGTTCTACCGACGCCAGCTTGAAGCTCTGGAGACGGCCGGCGGCTTCGAACAGGCGCAATGTGCTGAGAGGCGGGAGTCGGAGGGCCATCAGGCGACAGTAGCAAGCGCCCGACAGTCCGACGCCGGGGTGATCCGATGAAATCTGCTCATCCGCGGATGAGCGGCGCTACGGTGGTTCAGCGCCGTTCAATACGGACGGTCACCGCACTCGAACGGCCGGCTTCGTCGACCACGGCGAGGCGGACGAGGCCCGCACCATCAGGCACCCATCGCGTGCCGTCGAGGGGGCGCCCATCGACCAGCCAGCGCAACTTGCCCTGGCCGCCGAGCGCATTCAGCGAGACGGCCTCGCGCGCCGCCACCTCGATGCGGGCGTCGGCCGGCGGATAGGCGATGCGCGGGCCACCATTCGCATCGGTCGTCGGCCCAAGGGTGCGCATGCGCGGCGGCAGCTCGCGATAGGAGGCGACGCGGATCGTGTCGATCGGCGCTGGGCGGGCGCGGTTGTCCTCGCCGGGCAGGCGGCCGAAGGCTTTGAATAGGATGGGTAACGCCGAGAGTCGGCCGAGCTGGCCGGGCCGCGGTGTGCCGTCGGCATGGCCGACCCAGACCACGACCGTCCAGTTGGCGCTGTAGCCGGCCGCCCAGGCATCGCGATAGCCGGCCGATGTTCCCGTCTTGAAAGCGATGCGGCGATCACGCAGCGCGACGGGAAGGGAGGCGAAGCCTTCCGGCAGCGGCGCGTCGGCCAGCACGTCGCCAACATACCAGGTGGCGGCAGAGCCCAGCAGCTTCACCGTTGCAGGCTTGGGCTGGTCACGCCTGATCTGCGGGAGCGCGAAGCGGCCTTCGTTGGCGAGCCCCATGTAGAGACCAGCCATTTCAAGCGGGGAGACCGTGGCGCTGCCGAGTGCGATGCCCAGCGAATTACCGGAATCGCCCGGCGGCAAGCCCGGTTGCACGCCGGCCTGCCGCAAGGTCGAGAGGAACCGCAGCGGCCCGACTTTCTCCAGAGCCAGCACCGCCGGTACGTTCAACGATTGCTGCACGGCACGACGCACGCTGACAGCGCCCTGATGGTCGCGATCGAAGTTGCGTGGCAGCCAGTCGCGGAAGCGCACGGGTACATCCTCGACCAGCGTGTCGGGATGCAGGGCGCGGTCGTCGAAGGCCATGGCATAGATCAGCGGCTTCAACGCCGACCCCGGCGAACGGCGCGCACGCACGAGATCGACCTGCCCGGCGCGGCCGAAGAAATCGTCGCCGCCTAGCCAGGCCACGACCGTGCCGCTGCGATTGTCGATCGCCAGCATCGCGACCTGGGCCTTGTCGGTGAACTGGCCGCGCTCGTCGCGCAGGAGCTGCGCCAAGGTGGATTGCAGCTCGTAGCGCACGGTCGTCGGCACGACCATGCCCGGCGATTGCCCCGCAAGCCAGGCCGAGAGATGTGGCGCCTGCATCGGCAGGTTGAGCCGCCGGTCGGGCGAGGGCCGGCTGATTGCCATCTCGAACTGCGGCCGGTCGATCACGCCATGCTCCAGCCCGCGCTCCAGCACGCGGTCGCGGGCGCTTTGCGCCAATGCCGGCGCACGGTCGGGGCGGCGGCGCTCGGGCGATTGCGGGATGGCGACGAGGAGGGCTGCTTCCGCGGCGCTGAGCTGGCGCGGCTCCTTTCCGAAATAGGCGAGCGACGCGGCACGCACGCCCTCCAGATTGCCGCCCATCGGGGCCAGCGTCAGGTAGATCGCCAGCACGTCGCGCTTCGAGTAGCGCCATTCGAGCTGCAGGGCGCGCGCCGACTGGATGAGCTTGGTGGTGAAGCTGCGCGATCCCGGCCGAAGGCTCGGCTCAAGCAGGCGCGCGGCCTGCATGGAAAGTGTAGAGGCACCGGAGACGATGCGACCGCGCTCGGCAAGCTGCTGGGCGGCGCGGACAGCGGCCAACGGATCGACGCCCCAGTGAAGATCGAAGCGGCGATCCTCATAGGCCTTGAGCAGGGAGAGATAGAGTGGATCGACATCGTCGACCGAGGCTTTGAGCCGCCACTTGCCGTCTTCGGTCGTGAAGGCGCGCAGCAGGCGGCCCTTGTCGTCGACCACTTCGGTCGACCGGTCGAGATAGCGCTGGAGATCGGGCGGGAAGAGCCGGTCGAGCGTCAGCCCCGTCGCCGCCAAGGTCGTAGCGGCAACGGCGAGGCTCGCAAGGAGGCTCTTCAGCTTCACGGCGTCGGCCTAGCGCGCGGCCGGCGCGATCGTGACGCTGCCCATGGCGGTCCGGCCAAAGACGCGCGGGGCGTACATGTCCGAAATGTTGGCCGCGGGCAGGGCGAAGGTGCCGGGCGTCACCGCCCGTACGATGTAGGCGACATGGTAGGAGTTGCCGTGCTTCGGCGAATTGTCCCACCAGGTCCGGTAGGGGCGCGTGCCGAGGCTGATCGAGGCGAAGAAGCGGTCGTCGCGGGCCTCGGCGATGCGGGTTTCGCTCAACTCGGACAGGAAGGGGAAGGACTTCACCGTCTCGTCGTTGAGTACCGCCTCGATCTCGAAGCCGGCCGGCAGCAGATCGAGCAGCGCGGTTTCGTGATAGCCACCTTCGAGGTTGCGGCCGCTGATCGAGACGATCAGCCGGTCGTTCTGGCGCACGCTATTCAGCCTGGCGGGCTCGCCTCCCAGGGTGAGATAGCGCCGCTCGACGCTCAGCCCCTGCGTCGCCGCCGGCTGCGGATCGAGCGGCACGCCGCGCGCCGTCACCTGCATCCAGATCGGCCGTTCGCCGTCGTTCTTCAGGCGAAGGCCGCGCGCGATCGTGGCGGCATCGGGGTTGATGACCACCGGCTCTGCCGTGGCCTTCTTGGCCTCGCCATCGACCGAGTAGGCGAGCTCGCCACCGGCGCTCATCGCGCGGGCGGCCAGCACGAGCCATGCCTGTTCCTGCGTGGTCGTGTAGTCGATGCGCGAGGCCATGCGCTCACCGACCAGGCTCGTCACTTCGGTCAGTGCCTCGCGGCCGCCGGCTTCGACAGCGAGCGTCAGCAGGGCGGCTCGGTTGCGCAGCGGCGAACCGTAATAGTCGGAGGGATCGCGCTCATCGATGTGCTGACGGGCCATCGTGAAGGCGAGGCGGGCACGGCCCGGTTCGCCGACCTGGTTCAACGCCGCCGCGAGCATCGCCCACCCGAGGCCACCCTTCATCTCGGCGGCCTTCGTGTCCTGGAAGTAGCGGAGCCTGCCGGGATCGGCGAGGCCCGACTTGGCCAGCACGTACCAGGCATAGGCCTGGGCGTTGGGCGAGAACTTGTCGGCGTTGCGGTTCAGCCAGGTGAGGCCGCGTTGCAGCGACGCGGCAGGAACCGCCATCTGCTGCTGGTTGGCACGCACCAGGAAATCGAGCACGTAGGCCTGCAGCCACTCCGCTGCCGGCGTGGCCTGCGGTCCCCACATGCCGAACGAGCCGTCGATGATCTGCATGTCGACGATGCGGTAGATCGCATCCTGCACGCGGTCGGAGATGCGCGGATCGGCAGGCCCGTAACCCAGCAGCGCCACATTGTTGTAGTAGAGCAGCGGCAGGGCGCGGCTGGTGGTCTGCTCGACGCAGCCGAAGGGATACTTGTCGAGCGAGCGCAGCAGCGCCGCCACGTCGATGCCCGGGATGCGGGTGAGCGACGTGCTGACCTGTGCCGTTCCCGGCGCGAAGGTCGCCGTGACGTTCCGGTCGAGCGTCAATTCGCGGCCCGGCTGGAGTTGCGAGACCGTGTCGACGGCGCTGGGCGTCTGCGCCGCCCGCACCTGGATTTCCCATTCGCGGCGCACCGAGAAGTTGCCCGGTCCCTGGACCGCGACCGTCACCTTGCCGATGCCGGTATCGCCGGCACGCAGGTTCCAGGTCATGAGTTCGCGCTGGTTGGCGGCGAGCCGTTTGGTTTCACCGACGGGGCGCTCCAGCGAGACGGCGCCGGTGGCTTCCAGGGTCAGGCGGTAGTCGCCGGCCTGACCATCGACATTGTGCAGCGACAAGGCCACGCGACCCACGTCTTTCGGGGCGAGGAAGCGCGGCAGCACGACGTCGGCGGTGACCGCATCGCGCACGAACAGCCGCTGCTCGGACGAGCCGACGCGCGTCTTCTCGTAAGCGACCGCCATCAGGCGGAGCTGGCCGACAAAGTCGGGGATTTCGAGGGCGATCTTGGCTTCGCCCTTGTCGTCTAGCTTCACCGGACCGCTGAACAGCGCCACCGTGCGCGTCGGCACGATGTCGAGGCCGCCGATATCACCGGAATCGCCACCGACCCGGATCTGGCCGAGATCGTCGGCGCGCGTGTCGAGCAGGCGGCCATAGTCGTCGCGCATGGCGAGGCCGAGCTGACGCTTGCCGAAATAGTAGTCGGCCGGTTTGGGCGTCTTGAAGCGCGTGAGCTGAAGGATGCCCTCGTCGACCGCAGCCAGGGTGACGAACGCTTCCTGACCGCCCGCGAGGTTGGCGACCTTGATGGGCACCTCGACACGCTGCCGGGGCGTTACCTTCTCTGGCGTGCCGATCTGGATCGCGAGGGTACGCAGGCCGGGATCGAGCGCCAACCAAGCCGTGCCGATCGCGCGGGTCGGCGTGCGCTCTGCGGCCGTCGAGAGTGGGCGCCACGCCGTCACCAACGCATAGGCGCCGGCGCCCCATTCGGCTTTCACCGGAATCTCGACCGTGACGCCACCGGCCGGCACCTGCACTGACTGGGTCGAGACGATGCGGTCCGTGGCGATGGCGATCATCGCCTCGCCGGCGAACGGTGCATCGATGCGCAGGCGCGCGTTCTCGCCGGGCTTGTAGTTCTGCTTGTCGCTGGCGACGCGCAGCGTGTCGGGCGTCTCCTCGGCATTGGTGCCGCCGTACCAGCCGACATAGAAGACGAGGCTGGTCTCCGTGTTCTTTTCGCTGTCGATCACCGTGAGGCGGTGCTCGCCCCAGCTCAGTCGCTGGGTCAGCCGCGTTGGTGCGTCGGTCTTGAGGGTGATCTTGTCGGCCGTCACCAGCCGCGTGTTGGGCGTCGACTGCCAGCGCCAGCGGCCATCCACCTGATACCACTGGTAGCCATAGCGGATGCTCTCGATGCGGTATTCGACGCTCGAGCGCGCAATCTGCTTGCCGGCGTCGTCGACCGCGACGATGTCGAACTCGGTATCGACGCCTTCGCGTGAGTAGCGCCCTTCGAAAGTGGGGCTGATGCCGATGTAGGTGTCCCGCGAGCGGACCGGCACGGTCTTGTCGGCCTTGGTGGCACGGCCGCCGCCGGGCTCGAAGACGCGGACCTGCACCTGGGCCCGCAGCGGCAGGACGGTGTCCTTGATCTGGTCGCCGCCCCATTCGAGGCGCGACTTGCCGGCTTGGTCGGTTTCCGGTCCTTTCAGTTCGATAAAGGGCGGCTCGAACTTCGAGCGCTCCTCGTCCGGGCCGAACGTATACTTGGCGAAGGCCGGGAAGGGCTGCGCATCCACCGTCACGCGCATGTCGGCTTCGACCGCGAGGTCGGCCGCCGGTGCGCCGTAGAGGAAATCAGCCTGGACGTCGAAGGCATTGAGCTGGCCGGTGCGCAGGATCTCGGCCTGCGATGTCACCTCGACCTTGAGCTTCTCAGGGACAAAATCCTCGACCGAGAATTCGACGCGGCCGACGGGTGCTGCCTTGGGATCGATGTGCGCCGCCGCCGACCAGCGACCGCGACGTGAGGATTTCGGCAGGTCGATCGCCTGATGCAGCGCCCCCGAGCCCTGCAGGGCATGGGTGAAGCGTGTGAACTCGCTACCGTCCGGCCGCTTCACGATCAGGGTGACGGGCATGTTGGCCAGCGCATTGCCGCTGTCGTCGCGGACCATCGTCATGAGCTGCACGGTCTCGCCGGGTCGGTAGACGCCGCGCTCGGTATAGAGAAAGGCATCGACCGGGCCGGGCTGGGCACGGCCATCGACGCCGCGATCGGACAGATCGAAAGCGGACTTAGTGAGTTCGAGGCGCGAGAAGTCCTTGCGGGCGGCATCCTGCGCCATGACCGCGACCGGCTCGGCGGCGCCACGGCCTTTCAGCAGGCCGGCCGGGAAGGAGGCGCGGCCATCTTCTGCCGTGATCGCCTTGCCGAGCGGTTCGTTGCCGCGCGACAGCACCACGACCTCGATGCCGGCCAGCGGCTGGGCGGTCTGCAAGGAGCGGGCGAAGATGTTCAGCCCGTCGTCGCCGGTAAAGCTCGTGAGGCCGATATCTGTGTCGATCACCCACATGCCGGCGGCGACGCCGTCATTGTTCTCGTCGTCGTAGCTGCGGGCCGGCGGCTTGGCGGCGTTCCAGACCACGACGAAATAGGCGCCGGGCTTCCAGTCCTTGACGGTCTCGCGGATCGGGAAGGCGGTAACGACGGCCTGGTTGGCCACGTTGCGCACTTCCATCGTGCCGCTCCACTGCTCGGCACCGTTGCTGCCGTTCAGCCAATTCATCAGCGACCACGGCTCGGTGATCGGTTCGGATCCGGGAAAGCCGACGTCGTAATAGCGATCGGCGGAAAAGCGGTCGATGCCGCGCTCGTTCACGCGATAGACCGAGATGGCAACCTTGGAGACGTTGATGCTGGTGACCGGCAGGCCCGCGGCGCTGCCACGCGGCAGGATGAAGCCCTTGCCCGGCAAGGTGACGACGGCGGGACGGGCACCGAGCGCCACGCTCACGACCTGCTCGTCCTTCAGCTTCTCGCCATCGCGGCCGGGCAGGCCGGCGAGCAGCTTCACTTCGTAGTCCTGGCCGTAGGAAAGCCCCGCGATGCACAGGCGATCGTCGACGACACGCACCGCGGTGCGGGCCTCGGGCGAGAGGCGGACATAGTCGCCGTACTTCACGTCGCCGGTGGCCAGCGGCTTGTTGAAAGCCAGGCATGCTTCTGCTTCGGCGCGGCTGCTGTCGACGCTGTAGCGGCGATAGGCGAAGCCATCGCCGGCGAGCGCCGGAGGCTGTGCGATCGGCGTCGGCGCTGCGTTGGCCGGCGTCGGTGCAGCGGGGGTAGGAGCTGGTGCGGGGGTGGCTGGCGCGGGCGTGCCGGGCGTCGTCGTCGCTGCGGTGCGCGGGGGTGTGGGACGGTCGACCGAATCACCCGGCCTTCCGATCAGGTATCCCGCGATGCCAGAGCCCAGCATCAGGGCCACGACCAGGGCAGCCAGCGTCGAACGATTCATCAAGAACCCCCGCTAAAAAGCGATCGGACCATAGACCGTGGATTGTGCAAACTCTGTGGAGTCTAAGGGCCGGCGCGTAATTCTCGCAGGCTGTGGCGAGAAGGTCACGCTGTGGATAGGCGGTGCTTGAGCAGGTGGCATCGCCGTACTAAGCGCGAGCCATGGCGTTGCATCTCATCAAGCTCGCGGTCGGCGTCGACGATCTTCCGCACATGAAGAAACTCCAGGCCGCCCGCCGCAAGCAGCGCCGCCAGTCGCCGCGCTCGCCGCACTGGGTCTATACCCGCAACACGCCGCGCCGCTCCGAGGAACTGCTCGACGGCGGCTCGCTCTACTGGGTGGTGCGTGGTGTCATCCGTTGCCGCCAGGAGCTGGTCGGATTCGAAGAGGATATCGATAAGGAGGACGGCAAGAAGTACTGCAAGATCAAGGTTAAACGCACCTTGATCCAGACAGCGCCGCGCGCCTGCAAGGCTTTCCAGGGATGGCGCTACCTCGAACTCGAGCGCGCGCCGCCGGACCTCTCGCGTGGCGACACGGCGGACATGCCGAGTGAAATGGCAGCGGAACTGAAACGACTCGGGCTGCTGTAAACGGGAAGCGCCCGATAAGGCTTAGCGGTTCGTCAGCTTCAGCTCGATGCGGCGGTTGCGGGCGGTGTCGATGGAGGAAAGCGGCTGGTATTCGCCGTAGCCCGCCGCCACCAGCCGGTCGTTAGGAATGCCCTGGCTGTGGAGGAACTTCACCACGGCGATGGCGCGTGCGGCCGACAGTTCCCAGTTCGATGGATAGAGGGCGCTCTTGATGGGCTTGTCGTCGGTATGGCCATCGACCTGCAGCACCCAGTTGATGTCCTTGGGAATACGCGAGGCAATGTCGACGAGCCGCTGGGCAACGCTCGCGAGCTGCTTTTCACCGCCGGGCTGAAGCTGCGCCGAGCCTGACGGAAAGAGCACTTCGGACTGGAACACGAAGCGGTCGCCGACGATCTGGACGTCGCGTTGACCGCTCAGCGCTTCACGCAGCTTGCCGAAGAATTCGGAACGATAGCGCGCCAGCTCCTCGACCTTGCTGGCAAGTGCCCGGTTGAGCCGCTGGCCGAGATCGACGATCTGCGCCTGCTGCTCCTTGGCCTTGACGTCGGCAGCGTCCAGCGCGGCGTTGAGGCGGCCGAACTCCTCCTTGAGGGCAGCCAGCTCGGCGGTCAGGCGTACGACGGCGGCCTTCTGTTCTGCTGTGAGCTTCTGCTCTTCGGTGAGGTCGCCGAACAGCTTGCCTTTTTCCGTGTTGGCCGCGGCCAGCGAGGCCGCGAGCCGGGTGAGCTCCAGTCGCTGGCGCTCGACCTCCTTCTGCAGGTCGGCGCTCTTGATCTCGGCTGCCTTGGCGTTTTCCTGCAGCGCGGTGGTGAGCCGTTCGCGTTCGGCCAGCATCGACGTCAGGCGCTCGGTGAGCTGATCGCGTTCGACCTTCAGCGCATCAGTGGCGCTGCGCTGGCCGGCAAGGTCGGCGCTCAACCGGTCGCGCTCGGCCTGGCTCTGGCGAAGCTGCAAGGTGAGCTGTTCGAGGTCCTTTTGCAGGCTCTCGCCAGCCTTCTTCTCGAGCGACAGCATACTTGCCAAGTCGCCGACCTGCTTGTTGAGGCGGTCGATCGCGTTCTCGCTGTTGTTGAGTGCGTCAGAGAGCGTGAACTGCGCGACGCTGAACAGAGACAGCAGGAAGATCAGGACCATCAGCAGCGTGGTCAGCGCGTCGACATAACCTGGCCAGGTGTAGTCGGCGCTGCCGCCGCGGCGGCGTGAGGAGATGGCCGCCATCGGGCGCTATCCGCCGGCCGTTGGCGGGCCGGCGCGGCCGGCCATCGTTCGGGCCAGCAGACGCAGTTCGCCGCGCAACTCGTCGGTCAGTGCCACGCGACTGCGCACACTTTCCTCGACCAGCCGGGCGAGGCTCGCCTCGATATTGCGCTGGTGGTTCGCCAGGGCTTCGGTATCGGCGCCGGGCCCACGCTCCGAGAGGCGCGTGACAGTGCCGCGCAGCTCGATCGAATGTTCGGCGAGGCGTGCCAGCAGGGTCTGCTGCGTGCGCATGCTTTCGGCCAGCGACGACAGCCGTTCGACCAGGGTGACGTTCGCTGCGGCCGCGGCCTCGCGAGTCTCCTCGCTACGGCGAAGCGTGCGGGTGAGCTCGTCCAACCCGTCGGCAGTGCGCTCCAGCAGGGCTTCGACATAGGCCGAGACGCCTTGTTCGCCTTCGGTCTGAAGGGCGCCACTGGACAGCCGCGTGGCGCCGGCCAGCCATTCCTCGAGTTCGGTGTGGAAGCGGCCCTGCGCCTGGCTCGCCTGCAGTTCGAGGAAGCCCAGAACCAGCGAACCCGAGAGGCCGAACAACGAGGCGCCGAACGCCGTCGCCATGCCCTTGAGCGGTCCTTGGATGCTCTCTTTCAACTTGGCGAACATCTGCACGGCGTCGCCGCCGGTGACCTGCATACCGCCGATGGCATCGGCGACGGCGCCGATCGTCTCGAGCAGGCCCCAGAAGGTGCCGAGCAGGCCGAGGAAGATCAGCAGGCCGATCATGTAGCGGCTGAGTTCACGCCGCTCGTCGAGGCGGCTGGCGATACCGTCGAGCAGGGCACGCGTCGCAGTCGGCGACAGGCGAAAACTGTCCTGGCGTTCACCCAGCATGGCGGCCATAGGCGACAGCAGGTCGATGGAATAGGTGTCGAGCGGCGGGGCGCCCGGCTCGCGCGCCTGGAACCGCCGCAGCCAGCGCACTTCCGGCCACAAGGACAGGACCTGGCGCATGACGAAGAAGATGCCGATCACCAGGACGCCGACGATCACGCTGTTCAGGATCGGCGTGTTCAGGAACACCCGCAGCAGGTCGTGGTGCAGCAGGTAGGCTATGATCGCGACGGCTGCCAGGAACAGCAGCATCCGGACCAGATAGGGCAGGGGATTGCTCACGCGGTCATGCCCCGCAGAGCGAGGACGAGGTTGCGCGCCGCGAATGAAGACAGAGGCACAACCGATTGCCTTTCAAAGAGAATTGCCGTCCGACCATAACCAAAGGTCGATCTCCGCTCAACCGGTGACGGCTGTGCCTGCTAGAATGGTCTTGCCTAGAAATGGACGGATTTGGATGGACCTGAAGGGGGTACGGGCTTTCTGCAGCGTGGCTCATGGGGGCAGTTTCAGCCGGGCTGCGGCGGCCGACGGCGTGGCGCAATCCGTACTCAGCCGTCAGGTCTCCGCCCTGGAGCAGGAACTGGGCGGCCGCCTGTTCCATCGTACCGGGCGTGGCGTAAAGCCGACGGAATTCGGCGAAGCCCTGTTGCCGCGGGCCCGCGCGCTGCTGGCCGAGGCCGATCAGCTCGCTGCCGAAGCACGTGGCGAGAGCTCCAGCCCGGCCGGCAGCGTCGATCTCGGCATCGTGCCGGGGTGGGCGCAGCCGCTGGTGAGTGCGCTGACCGCGCGCATATTGGCCACCCATCCCCGTATCCGGCTGCGCGTGCATGAAGCTTACAGCGGCCAGATCGAAGCCTGGATCGCCAACGGCCGTGTCGAGATCGCCGTGTTCAATCGCTACCGCCGCGGCGTGGTGCGTGGTGCCGAGCTGGTGTCGCGCTGCGACATGATGCTGGTGGGGCCGCGCGGTCATTCGGCGTTGAAGCGCCGTGAGATTCCCTTTCGCGCCCTCGATGGCGTGGCGCTTTGTGGTCCGGTGCATCCCAGTAGCCTCACTGCGGTGATGGGGGAGGTGGCGGCCCGCCACGACGTCACCCTCAACTTCGTTCTGGAAGGCAGCTCTTCGTCGATCCTGCGTGAGGCCGTGCTGCGCTGTGGCCTCTGTACGATCTTTCCACGACCCTATGTCGAACGTGAGATGTCGGGACCCGGCTTTGCCTCGGCGCGCATCGTGAAGCCCAGCATTGAACAATCGACCTGGCTCGGCGTTGGCACGCATCGGCCTGTCACCGTTGCGGCCCGCACCGTCGTGCGCGTCGCGCGAGAAATCCTGCGTGGCCGTTAGGCGTTGGACAGGATCTCGACCATGGAGTCGCGCAGGTTGAAGTTGCTGGCGAGCAGTGAGCGGCCACCGAGTTCGTAGGGCTGGCCAGCGATATCGCACACCACGCCACCGGCTTCCTTCACCATCAGGAGGCCCGCCGCGACATCCCAGGGCGCCAGACCGAACTCGAAGAAGGCGTCGTAGCGACCGGCCGCGACGAAGGCCAGATCGAGGGCGGCGGCGCCCCAACGGCGAACACCGGCAGTACGTTCGGTCACGGCCGCCAGTTTGGCGAAGTAGGCAGGATGATCGCCCTTGCCAATATGGGGAATGCCAGTGCCGATCAGCCCGCGCGCGGGGTCCTTGCGACCCGAAACCCGCAGCCGGCGCGAGCGCGCGCTGGGCGTGTCGATGAAGGCGCCATTGCCCTTCTCGGCCCAGAACAGCTCGTCGGAAATCGGCTGGTAGATGACGCCGGCGATGATCTCCTTTTCACGCTCCAGCGCGATCGAGATCGCGAAGTGCGGCACGCCGTGCAGGAAGTTGGTCGTGCCGTCGAGCGGATCGACGATCCAGCGATTGCGGCCGTCTCCCTTGGTCTCGCCACCCTCTTCGCCGAGAAAGCCGTAGTCCGGCCGCGTGCGCGAGAGCTCGGCACGCAAGATACGCTCGGCCTTGATGTCGGCGTGGCTCACGAAGTCGCCCGGACCCTTCTCGGAGATCTGCAAGTGCTCGACCTCGCCGAAGTCGCGCTTCAGGTTCTTTGCCGCCGCGAAGGCGGCACGGATCATCACCGTGATGGTGGCGGAGCGCGGTGCCAGCGACTTGCGTTCGGGCGGCCCCGAGCGTTCGCGGCCTTCGCCCAGGGGCGCACGGCCGACACGGGCGACGGGTCTATCGCGGGGGGGACGATCGGTTGGGAGGGCCACTCACTCAGTCCTTGGCGCGTTCCATGTAGGTGCCGTCCTCGGTGTTGATCACCAGGCGCGTGCCGACACCGATATGCGGCGGCACCATCACGCGGACGCCGCCTTCGACGATGGCCGGCTTGTAGGACGAAGAGGCAGTCTGGCCCTTCACAACGGCATCGGCCTCGACGACGGCGAGGACAACGGTCTTGGGCAGCTCGGCGCCGACCGGCGCGCCTTCGTAGAGCGACACGGTGACTTCCATGCCGTCCTGCAGGAACTTGGCCTGGTCCTCGTCGAGCACGTCGGCGCCGACGGTGAGCTGCTCGAAGTTCTCCTTGTCCATGAACGTGTAGCCGTTCTCGTCCTTGAAGAGATAGGTGCACTCGCGCTCGTCGATATGGACGCGTTCGATGGTCTCGCCCGAGCGGAACCGCTCCTGCAGCTTGTTGCCCTCGCGCAGCGCCTTGGCCTCGATGGCCACGAACGCGCCGCCCTTGCCGGGGCTGATATGCTGCACCTTGGCCGCGACCCAGAGCTTGCCATTGTATTCAATGACGTTGCCGGCGCGGATCGAATTGACTTGGACTTTCATGGATTTACCGCTGGGTCGGAAAAATGGAATTCGGCCCCGTCCGCGGGAGCGGGACGAGGCCGGCGCGGCCTTCTATCAAAGGCAGCCGGGGGTCGCAACCGGGGGCTTCAAAAGCCCAATTCGACCCGCTTTTTCCGGGGTAATGCCCCGGCGATCACGGCATGGGCCCGCTTGAGGTAGGCCTTGGTCTCCATTGGCGACAGGACCTTGGGATCGTCCAGGGCGACCCATTTGGCGCGGGCCAGGTAGGGCGCCGGCCGGAAGCCCTCGGACCGGGAGAGCGCGTCGTAGTGCTCGGGCGCACATTTGAAGGAGAGGCGCGCCACCGAATGCTCGGGCGGGGCGATCAGGCAGAACATCTTGCCGCCGACCTTGAAGACGGTCACGCCTTCCCACTGCACGGTGCGTGTCGCGCCCGGCAACTTCGAACAGAAGGCGTCGATCTGCTTGGGTGTCATGGCGACACCCTACACGCCGACTTCGCCGCATGCGATGTTGGGGCATGACCGAGTGGCGCCCCGACAAACTTGCCCGCCGCCTGCCAAACCTGCAGGCGCGCAGCCGTCTGCAGGCCGCTCTTCGGCAGTGGTTCGCCGGCGAGGGCTTCGTCGAGGTCGAGACGCCGATCCTGCAGGTGGCGCCCGGTGCGGAAGTCCACCTCACCGGCTTCATGACCGACTGGGAACTGCCTGATGGCGAGGAACGAGAACGCTGGCTGCACAGCTCGCCGGAGTTCGCCATGAAGAAGCTGCTGGCGGGCGGTGTGCCCAAGCTCTTCCAGTTCGCGCGCGTGTTCCGCAATGCCGAGGGGTCGGCGCTGCATCATCCCGAGTTCACGATGCTCGAATGGTATCGTGCCGGGGCAGGCTACGAAACCATCATGGCCGATTGCGCTGCGCTCCTGCGGCAGACCGGCGTCAAGGAACTGCGCTGGGGCGAGCATGTCTGCGATCCCCTGGCCGAGCCGGAACGGCTGACCGTGGTGGAAGCGTTCCAGCGCTACGCCGGCGTCGATCTTTTCGCCACGATCGGCAATGCCGATGCGCTTTCGGCGGCGTCGGGCATCGCCATGCATGCCGGCGACAGTTGGGACGATGTCTTCTTCCGCGTGATGTTCGAGAAGATCGAGTCCCGCCTTGGCATGGGCCGTCCGACGATCCTCTGCGAGTATCCGATCTCCATGGCGGCACTGGCGCGCGCCAAGCCCGGCGATCCACGGGTGGCCGAGCGCTTCGAGCTCTATGTCTGCGGCGTCGAACTCGCCAACGCCTTCGGCGAACTCACCGATCCTGAAATCCAGGCGGACCGACTGGAAGCCGACATGGACATGAAGGAAGAGCTCTACGGCGTGCGTTGGCCGGTCGACGACGATTTCCTCGCCGCCCTCGACCACGGGCTTCCGGATTGCGCCGGTATCGCGCTCGGTTTCGACCGCCTCGTCATGCTGGCAACCGGTGCAAAGCATATCGAGGATGTCTTGTGGCTGCCGGTGCGCTGAACGCCATACCCGAAGCTCATCGCGAGACCGTACAGGCAGCGCTCGCTGCCTGCTTCGGCGCGATGCCCATCTATGCCATCACACCCATAACCGCCGGTGCGTCGGCCGGCGCGATCCTGCGGATCGAGGCGGGCGGA
This sequence comes from Reyranella sp., assembly GCF_004297405.1. Lineage (GTDB taxonomy): Bacteria > Pseudomonadota > Alphaproteobacteria > Reyranellales > Reyranellaceae > Reyranella. Next base: position 6,231 of record NZ_SCVC01000036.1, on the reverse strand, counting down.
CGGCGCTATCTGCTGCGTGTCGAAGGGCCACGCAGCCCGCTGCGCTATCCGCACCAATACATCTCCCTGCGCATGGCCGCGGAGCAGGGGCTCGCGCCCAAGGTTCACTATGTCGACGAGACCGCGGGAGTCGTGGTGACGGATTTCATCGAGACGCAACCGCTGCACACCTATCCAGGCGGCATGCCCGCGCTCGTGACGGCGATGGGTGAACTGCTGCGTCGCCTGCATGAAACGCCGGTCGTTCCATCGTTCGTGCCGTATCCGGAGATCGTCGCGCGCCTGTTCGCTCACGTGCGGCGGACAGGTCTCTTCGCGCCCGGCGTGCTCGATCCGCACCTGGATCATCTGGAACGGCTTCGCGCCGCCTATGCCTGGGATCCGGCGCATGCGGTCTCCTGTCACAACGATTGCCTGCCGGCGAACATCCTGTTCGACGGAAAACGCCTGTGGCTGATCGACTGGGAGTCGGCTTATCCCAACGATCCGCTGGTCGATGTCGCGATCCAGCTCGACAATCTTGCGCGCTCGCCTGAACTCGCCGGCGTGCTGTTGCGGGTGTGGCTTGGCCGCACACCGGACGACACAATCCTGCGGAGGCTCGCGCAGGCGCGTGCCTTGAACCGGCTCTACTATGCAGGAGTCCTGTTGAGCGCCTCGGCGACCCGGCCGCGCGCCACGCCCGATGACAGTCTTGCTGTTTCCACGGACGAGCCGATGACCGGACACATGCGCGGCAAGCTCTATCTCCGCGGCTTTCTCACCGGCGAGACCGTGCCGGCGATAGCCTAGGTCGAGCTGCTCGCGAAGATTTCGTTGAAGGCGCGGACGGCGGCTTCGGGGCCGTCCTTGTGGCTCCACACGCCACCCGCGACGGCGAGGAAGTCGGCGCCGGCCGCGATCACGGGCCTGCAGTTCTCGACGGTGATGCCGCCGATCGCCACGCAGGGTACTTCCATCAGACTGCTCCACCATTCGAGGATCTCGAGTTCGGCGGGCGTCGTCACGGACTTGGTGCCGGACGGGAAGAAGGCGCCGAAGGCGACATAGTCAGCGCCGGTTTCGGCGGCTTCCATGGCGAGGTGTCGCGACGCCTTGCAGGTGACGCCGACCTGCCGGTCCGGACCGACGATGCGCCTTGCCTCGGCGTAGGGCATGTCCTCCTGGCCGACATGCACACCGTCGCAATCGAGCTTCACCGCGAGGTCGGGTCGGTCGTTCATGATGAAGGCGACGTCGCGCTGCTGGCAGATCGGTCGCAGCGTATCGGCGGCGCGGATGATCGCCTCGTCGTCGACGTCCTTCAGCCTGAGCTGGAACGCCGCAACATCACCGCCCGCCAGTGCCGCGCGCAGCTCGTCGGCGAACAGCGCCGGATGGTCGATACGCTCCGGCGAGATGAGGTAGAGCCGGCAGCTTGGGGCCGCCGGTACGCGGTCGGTCATATCGGGACGTACCTTCTGTTGGTCAGCCCGATCTCTAGAGCATATTCCGCCCGGCTGGAAACAGGCGGACGGATTATGCCTTTGAGTCGCAGCGCCCAGATCAATGCGGTTCCGTTTGATCGGAACGCGCACTAGCACCAATTACCAGACGATGCGCACGCCCGCCGTGAGGGCATGGGCGCTGTCCTGTCCCGAGATGTCGCCCTCATAGCGCAGAAAGGCGGTCGTTCCCTGGGCGATGGCGGTATTAGCGGCAAAGCCCAGCACGACGCCATCGCGTTGCGGCGAGGCGCCGTAGGTCGTGAATGGCATAGCCGCAGCACCAGCGAAAGTGGCGGTCACCGGCCGCGCCACGTCGCCGAACTCGTGACTCCAGCCCAGCCGGAACTGCATGGCGAGACGTTCGCGCCAGCCCATGTCCATCGAGGCGCCTAGCTGGGCGCCCAGCACCGTGCGCAGCGAGTTGGTCGTCTGCGAGGCGACGCTAAGGTTGAGTGCGCTTGCATTGGTCTCGGTGAAGGCGTTCTGGGTCGCCGTAAAGGCCTGCAGGCGTGCGAAGGGGGTGACGAAGGCGCTGCTCTCGCCGCCGAAGTCGAAGCGATAGCCGCCCTCGATCTGGCCGTAGAACTGGTTGGCGCCGGTGATGCCCTGTGCCGTGCGCGTTGCGAGGCCCGGGACGGCGATGTTGCGCCACATCTGGTTGGAACTGTAGGCGTAGCCCACGATGGCGTCGGCGTAGAGCTTGCCTTCGTTGTAATTGGCGTAGAGGCCGGTCTGGATCGTGTCGGAAACGCTGCGTCCGTCGAAGCCTGCGACCCATTGCGTGCCGCTGGTGTAGCCCACCGTGACGCCGGCACGCAGGCCGGGTGCCACCAGACGGTCGAGACCGGCGGCGAAGCCTCCGACATTGTAGGTGACGGCGCCCGTGTTCGCGCCGTTGCCGACAGTGCCTAGGCCGCCGAGCGCGCCACCCCAGGCGCCCCACACCGCAGGCGTCGTCGTATCGCACGCGACGGTGCAGGCCTCGGCCAGCGCCACGCGGTTGCTGCCGCGAAGACTGCCGCCACCGCCCGCCTGGGCGGAGAAGTTGCTCATGAAGAGCTGTGCGTTTTGCACCATGGCGCTGGAGAAGCCGGCATAGTTCTGGCCGCTGATGGACGTCAGGACGGCCTGGCCCTGGGCGGCGGTGAGCGTGGAGAGCGCGCCGAGCACCGTGGCGAAGTCGCCGGTTGCGTTGCCGGCGTTGGCGTCGAGCACGGCGCCGACTGCGGCTTGCGTCGGCGTCTGCGCGGCCTGGGCGAAACCGCCGACCTGCAGGGTCAGATAAACGTTGTTGGCATCGTAGCTCAGGCTGGGCTGCAGGAAGGGATAGTTGCTGACGGCATTCGCGTAGGTGCCGATGATGCCGCCGCCGGCGCTCAGGATGGTGTAAGTCGTGCGCGGGGCGTAGGCGCCCGGCGCAGCGGCAACACCCACCGTGCCGCCTTGCAGCGTCGCCGTCCCGGTGACGTTGATCTGGTCGCTGATCGTCGAGCCGCTCACTTCGGCGAGATAGGTGAAGGCGCCCGGCGTTTGCGTGTAGTTGCCGACGATGGTGATCGTTCCAATCGAGTTGCCGGGCGACAGCACGCCGCTGTGCACGACATTGCCGATGAGAGTGCCGTTGCCGCCCAGCACGCCTTGGGGGCCGATGGTGATGGTCGTGGCCGACAGGCTGGTGTTGATCGTCGCCTGACCCTGCTGGACGGTGAAGTTGCCCGTGCCGAGTGTGACGGGCGCGTTGAAGGCGACCGCGCCGCTGCCGACGGTGAGATTGTTGGTGGTGCCCGTGACCGACGCGCCGAACGTGCCCGAGCCTTGCTGCAGCAACGTGGTGTCGCCGGCCAGAAGAACCGGCAGGGTGGTGGAGAAGCCGCTGGCCAGGTTGACGGTGCTCTGCAGCGACAGGACGGGCGTCGTGCCGCCATAGGCGCTGCTGACTTTGCCGTTCCAGCGATAGCCGACATAGCCGCCGGCCGCGTCGTAGAGATAATCGAAGCCTTCGAAGAACTCGCGGCCGGTGTTCACATAGACGGCCGATCCGCCGACAACGTCGACGACGTTGGGCTGCAGCGCATTGCCGGTCGTGCCGGTGGTGAAGGTGTAGAACGCCGGCTGCACCGTGCTCTGTCCCGGAAGGTAGATCGATATCTGAGCGTTGCTGCTGGGGACGACGCAGTTCTTGCCACCCGGCGGGGTGGGACATGCCGCGGTCTGCAGCGTGGCGCCCGCGGGTGGCGTCAGGAACATGTAGTTGATGCCGCTGTCCTGCAGGATGGAGCCGCTTCCCGTCGCACCACCGGCGGAGACCGTCATCGTGGCAGCGTTCCAGACTTCCGACGGCATCGTGGTGTTAGGCGTCAGCTTCACGAAGGCGAAGTTCTTCGTGAGCTGCGTGGACATGCCGAGCGTGACGCTGCTGTCGGTGATGAGATAGCCCGGACGGACGGTGCTCACGGGCTGGCCCGATGCCAGCGATGTGAGATTGAGAAAAGGATTCATGTTGGCGGTGGAGGGCACCGATTGGGCCGAACCGCGATCGAAGCCGATGCCCATGAAGGCGGTGCCGGTCGGATTCGGATTGGCGGTGCAGCCGCGGGCGTTGGGCTGGCAGGTGATGCTGGTGACCTGCAGGACCTTCACCTGCGCCGTCGCGACCGTGTTGCCCGAACCGTTCTGGATATTGACGTTGGTCAGCCAGTAGGTGCCGTTCTCGATGATGCCGCTGCTGTTGTAGATGAGCTGGCCGGGGCCGAGATTCTGATCGTTGGGACCGGGCGTGTAATTGTCCGGCGTCGCCGTGATCCCGGTAGAACCGGTGTCCATGGTGAACTTGGTCGGCGAGCCGTTTCCGACCTGAAGGTAAATCTGTCCGGGGTTGCTGGCCGTCATCGCCCCGCTGGCGAAGGGGATCGTGATGGCGGTGTAATTGTCGTAGGTGTTCCACGATTGCGCCTGGGCGGACCCGCAGAGAAGCCATCCCGCGACGAGACCGCAGGCTGCGGCCGAAAGCTTTACGTTCACTGAGTTTTCTTTCCCCCGAAATCGCCGCGAAAGTACAGGATCGGCAATATCAGCACAATAGATGCAAATAGAATTGGCGCGGGATAAGGTAATCTTTCCAAACAGACTACGAGAACTCAGACATGATCCGGCTCTTCGCCTGCGTTGCGGTACTGTTGTCGATGTCAGTTGCCGCCCAGGCCCAATCCGGCGGGCGTGAGGGGACCTGGGTAAACGATCACGGATCACAGCTCGTCATTCGCTCGATCGGCCCGGACGGCAGCATCTCGGGCACCTATGCGAACAATTCTCCAAGCTACGAGTGCCGCGGCATCACCTTCCCGATCGTGGGCTGGCTCGATGGCGACATGATTTCTTACACGGCGAAGTGGAAGAGCGGAGCGTCGGACTGCAAGTCGATCACGTCGTGGACGGGATACTTCCGGGACGGCCGGCTCGCCGTCGAATGGGTGCTTGTCTATCACGACGCAGCCGAAGGGCGACCCAAGGTTCGGGCGGGTCAGGACTCGTACAGGCGCAGTTAGGGTGCAGGCGAGAGAACGTGTTTCTTAAGTCGAGATACTAAGGAACGGGAGAAGCAACAAGATGGGGGCGTTCTCGCTGTGGCACTGGGCCATCGTTCTGATTGTTCTCGGCGTTCCGGTTTGGATTCTCGTTCGTCATCTACGCGAGCGGCGTACGTCACCTTCGAATACCGAGCCGTCCGGGATTGGCGGCTGGCTCGCATTCATGGCCTTCGGACTGTGCTTGGGGCTTTTCCGGAATGTCGTGGGAGCGGTGGGATCGTTTTCCACTTACATGTCGGGCTTTCGGAATCCCGACGGTCATCTGCAGCTTATCGTCGTTGGGCTTTTGACGGTCGCGTACCTGATCGTAAGTCTGCTGGTCATCGTTGCGTTGTTTCAGAAAAGACGGGCAACGCGGCACCTCTTTCTGGTTTTCTGGATTCTCACCGCGCTGGTGCCTTTGAGCTTGCTGCTCATGCTGACCGTCCCGGGTGTCAGACTGGAGAAGATCTACTCTGCCGAAGATATCGGCTGGAACGTCGCGAGGGTCGCCCTTGTCGGTCTTTGGTACTGGTATCTGTGCGTGTCTGTCCGAGTGAGGAACACGCTGACGAACTAGCCTCATGTGCGCTCACGACAAAACAAAAGGGGTTAGCCTTTTCAAGCTAACCCCTTGTTCATTTAGGCGGAGCGAAGAGAACCGCCTCTGCAACTCGCCTTACATCTTGCCCTGATAGATGCCGATGATCTTGTCGAGCATGTCGAGCGCCTGGTCGCGCGGGCGCTGGAAGGTGTTGCGGCCGATGATCGAGCCGTTGGCGCCGCCGTCGCGCAGGCCGCGGATTTCGGTGAACAGGCCTTCGAGGTCCTTCGCTTCGCCGCCTGAGAAGACGACGATGCGGCGGTTGTTGAAGGTCGCCTGCATGACGTGCTTGATGCGCGCCGCCATCGTCGACTTGTCGACATTGGCCTTCTCGTAGGCCGCCTTCGCCTCGGGCTGCCACAACACGTCCGTCGGCGGCTTCACCTTGATGATGTGGGCGCCGAGCAGGGCGGCGATGTGGGCCGCATAGGCGCAGACGTCGAGCGCCGTCTCACCCGCCTTGTCGAGCTTGCCGCCGCGCGGATAGGACCACATGACGACGGCGAGGCCGACCGACTTGGCCTCCTCCGACATCTCGCGGATCTCTTCCATCATCTCGTACTGGTCTTCCGAG
>NZ_SCVC01000006.1 GCF_004297405.1 Reyranella sp. | reverse complement strand
GCCTGGTACGGCATCCTGGCGCCGCGAGGGACTAACCCTGCCATCGTCAACAAGATGAGCCGGGCGATCGGTGAGGCTGCGGCCATGCCGGACATCAACGAGAAGCTGGTCGCCAGCGGCAACTACCCGAGCTACCTCGAAGCGCTGGCATTCCGCGAAACCATCGTCCGCGAAGCCCAATCCTTCGGCGAAATCATCAAGAAAGCCGACATCAAGATTTGACGTGCGGCTCCCATGTCTTGTTGCGTCGTCCGTTCGGCGCGACAATGGGGCATGACTGGAACATCGCGCCGTACTCTTCTCAAAGCTGCCACGGCCAGCTTGGCCTTTCCCGCTATTGTCCGCGCTCAGGGGACCTGGCCCAACCGGCCCATCCGCTGCATCGTGGCGCTGCCGCCGGGTGGTGGCACCGATGCGATTGGGCGCAAGGCCATGCAGCGTCTTTCGGAAGTGCTGGGCGTTCCCGTCGTTGTCGAAAACAAGCCCGGTGCCGGCGGAACGATCGGCAGCGATGTCGTCGCCAAGGCCGAACCGGATGGCTACACGCTGGGCATCGCGACCGCGAGCAGCCATGCCGCAGCGCCCGTGTTTCGCAAGGACCTGCCGTACGATCCCGTCAAGTCGTTTACTGCCGTCACCTTGCTGGGCACCACGCCCTATATCCTGATCGGCGGACCGGCAGCCGGATCGAAAGATCTCGCGGGTTTCATCGCGGCCACCAAGGCCAATCCCGGCAAGGTCGCCTGCGCGTCGCTCGGTACGTCGACCCTCGGCTACCTGCTGACGAAGCAGTTCGAGCTGATCGCCGGGTTGAAGATGATCGACGTACCCTACAAGGGTTCGGGCGTTGCCTATCCCGACCTGATGAACGGCACCGTCGCGGTAATGCTCGACAACCCGTCGGGTTCGGCCGGTCTGGTGCGCGAGGGGCGGTTGACGGGTTTTGCCGTCACGCGCAAGTCGCCGATGCTGCCGGATGTGCCGACCTTCGAGAGCCTGGGCGTGAAGGGCTTCGACAACGTCTTCTGGTATGGCGTGGTGGCGCCGGCCGGCCTGCCGCAGGAGATCGCGCTGCGTATTCAGAAGGCGCTGGCCGACGGCTTCCTCGTCGATCCGGGTCGCGCGGCGCTACGTGCGATGGACGTCGAGCCCGTCATGTCGACGCCGCAGGAGTTCGCGAGCCTGATGGCGAAGCAGACCGCTGATCTGCGCGCGCTCGCAGACCGTCTCGGCATCAAGCCGGAATAAGAAAGGACAACACCATGGATGGCAGCACGAGCCCGGCCTTCAAGGTCAACGAACTGACGCCCGATCCCAACGTCCAGTTCGATCCCAAGGTGACGAAGAGCTACGTCACCTATGCCCATCGCCTGGCCGCGCGCGGGCTGGTCAACAGCAGTGTCGGCGGCATGGTGATCCGTGTCGCTCACCCCGATCACGCCGATGGCGTCTGCTACGCCAAGCCCCAGGGCATCAGCCTTGAGGAGGTGGAGGAAGAGGATCTGGTGATCACCGACATCCCGTACGGCCGCATCCTGCGCGGCGAGCGGGCGACGACGGTGGGCCATCAAATGAATCGCGAGATCCTGCGCCTGCGGCCGGACGTCAACGCCGTGATCCACTTGCATCACGACGAGATGATCGCCTTCATGGCCGCCGGCTATGACCAGATCCGTTCGTTCAGCCTGACCTACGGCTACCTGATGCAGAAGCCGGCGCACTATCTGCCGGCCAGCATCAACGTCGAGGAGGACGTCAGCCCGATCAAGACGTTCATCCAGGACACCAACTGCATCATCATGAAGCGCCACGGCTTCACCGTGCTCGGGCGCAGCGTGTCAGAGGCCTACCATCGCACCTGCGTGCTGGTGAGCGAGATCAAGCGCAACATCATCGTCGAGCAACTGTGTGCGGCCAACGGCCGGACGCCGGAATACATCACCGACGAGGAGCTGGCGCACATGTTCTCCCATGGTGACGCAGTGATGTATCCGAAGGTGGTCAAGAGGAACGGATAGGGGCGGGCGGCCGTCAGGCCGCCGCCATCCGCACCATGTCCGCGCACTTCTCGCCGATCATGATCGAGGGAGCGTTGGTGTTGCCGGCGACGATGCTCGGCATGATCGAGGCGTCGGCAACGCGCAGCCCGGCGACGCCGTGGACCTTGAGCTGCGGATCGACCACGTCGTCAGGGCCGCGTCCCATGCGGCAGGTGCCGACGGGGTGCAGGTTGGAGACGCCGGTGCTGCGCAGGTAGTCGCGTAGTGCGGGCTCCTCGGTGACGCTGGGGCCGGGCATGATCTCTTCGACGATGAACGGCTTTAGCGCGGGCTGCTTGCTGATTTCGCGGCAGATGCGCATGCCCTGGAGCATGGCGCTCCAATCGTTGGCGGTTCGAAGGAAATTGAACCTGATCTCGGGCGCGGCCATCGGATCGGCTGACTTCAGCCGCACCGTGCCGCGGCCGTCGGGCCTGAGGTGTACCGGGCTCAAGCCAAAGGCGGAGAAGGGCTGGGCGACCACGCCGTTGCGGTCGCGCGTCTTGATTGCCCAAGCGAACATGTTGATCTGCAGATCAGGCCGCTCCAGGCGCTTGTCGCTGCGCACCATCGCGCCAACGTACAGGCCCATGCTGGCCAGCGGGCCGGTGCGGCCGAGGGCGTACATCGCGCCGGCGAGGAGGCGGCGCGGCAGGCTGTTCGCCAGGTCGTTCATCGTGACCGGCTGGCTGCACTTGTAGGCGATGTAAGTGTTGAAGTGATCGTGCAGGTGGCTGCCGACACCCGGCATATCTCTGACGACCCCGATACCATGTTGCTTGAGATGCTCGGCCGGGCCGAGGCCCGAGAGCATCAGGAGCTGCGGCGAGCCATAGACGCCGCCGGAGACGATCACCTCGCGCTTCGCCCGCACCGTCTGCAGGCCAGCCGGCGTCCTGTATTCGACGCCAACGGCGCGGCCGTTTTCGATCAGCACCTTCGTGGCATGAGCCGAGGTCGCGACGGTGAGGTTCCGGCGCTTCTTCGCGTCGCGCAGATAGGCCCGCGCGCTCGACCAGCGCCGCGCGTTGTTGATGGTGGTCTGGTAGTAGCCTACGCCTTCCTGCGTTGCGCCGTTGAAATCGGCATTGGCCGGAATGCCGGCTTCGACCGCGGCGTCGTGCATTGCCTTGGCGAGTGTCGGCTGCCAGCGGTGGTCCTGGACCTTGAGCGGACCGCCGGTACCGTGGAATTCATCGGCGCCACGTTCATTGTCCTCCGCGCGCTTGAAGTAGGGCAGGACGGAGTCGTAGTCCCAGCCCTCGCAGCCGCGCTGGCGCCACTCGTCGTAGTCGGCGGCATTGCCGCGCATATAGACCATGCCGTTGATCGAGCTGGTGCCGCCCAGCACCTTGCCGCGCGGCTGGTACATCACGCGGTTGTTGAGCTCGGGTTCCGGCTCGCTGTCGAACATCCAGTTGACCTTCGGATTGTTGAAGGTCTTGTGATAGCCGAGCGGCACATGGATCCACGGATAGGTGTCGCTCGGGCCTGCTTCGAGCAGGAGCACCGAATAGCGGCCATCCTCGCTCAGCCTGCCGGCGACGGCGCAGCCTGCCGAGCCCGCGCCCGTGACGATGAAATCGTATTTTCCCCCGTCCATGTCGCAGAGCGTACCGTCTCGGGGGAGAGTGCGCGACTCCCGCCGCGTTGCCATGTCATGCTGGGCGAAACTGAAGATGGCAGCAGGAGCCCGGCGATCTCCAACCTCTACCTCGCCCTCGGCGTGATGACGGTGCAGCAGACCTTCGCAACGATGGGTCGCTCGACCGTGCCGCTGATCGCAGCCGCCATCGTCGCAGACCTCGACGTCGATCCGGCGCTGGTCGGCGTCTATCTCGCCATCGGCTCCGTTGCGGCCTTTCTCACCACGATGGGATGCGGTGGCTTCATCCTGCGCTACGGTGCCTTGCGCATGACTCAGGTCGGCATGTTGGCGTTGGGCGTTGGCCTCGCCGTCGTGGTTTCCGGCTGGCTGATCCTGTTCGCCGTCGGTGCGTTCATCGGGGGCCTGGGGCAGGCACTGTCGACGCCGTCCAGTTCGCATCTGCTAGGCCGGCTCTCGCCGAAGCACCTGGCGCCGCTCGTCTTTTCGATCAAGCAGACCGGCGTTCCGGTGGGACTGATGCTGGCGGGTGTCGTGGCGCCCGTGCTGGCTACCGAAGCCGGCTGGCGTATGGCGCTTCTCGTTGTTGCCGGCATCTGCGCGCTGACCGTGATCGCGCTGCAGCCGTTGCGGGGGCGTTTCGATACGGACCGCAATCCCAACCAGCCGCTATCGCCGGCCGATATCCGGGCCAATGTTGCCGGCGTGCTGCGCAACCCGGCGCTGCGGGCGCTTTGCCTGGCAATGTTCAGTTTCGTCGGCCTGCAGACGCTCTTCACGGGCTTCTTCGTGCTCTATCTGGTGCGGGGACTCGGCTACGACCTGGAGCGCGCCGGCTTCGTGTTCGCCATCGCTGTCGCCGTTGCGGTGCCAGCGCGTATCGGGTGGGGCTGGCTCGCTTCGCGTTTCGTGAAGCCCGCAACCTTGTTGGCGTTTCTTGGAATCGGCATGGCGGTGGCCGCGGCGCTCACCGCTTCCATCGATCCCGCCTGGCCGACCTGGGTGGCCGCCGTGATCGCCACGTTGCTCAGCGTGTCGGCCGTGAGCTGGCACGGCGTCCTGCTGGCCGAGGTGGCGCGGCTCTCGCCGCCCGGCCGCATCGGCGCCACCACCGGCGCGGTGCTGGCATTCGGCGACGCCGGAGCGTTGCTCCTGCCGCTGTTGTTCAGTGCCGCGCTCACGCTGACCGGCGGCTATTCCACGGGATTCCTGATCGGTGGTGGGCTTGCGTTGATCGTTGGAGGGCTGGGCCTGCGCCAGCGGGTTCGTGCTAGCATTCCCTCATGAAGACCAAACTCCTCGGCCGCACCGGCATCTCCGTCTCCCAGCTCTGCTTTGGCACCATGTCCTTCGGCGGCGACGCCGACGAGGCCACTTCCGCTTCGATGTACAAGGCGGTCCGTGACGCCGGCATCAACTTCTTCGACACGGCGAACGAATACAGCAAGGGCAAGTCCGAGGAGATCCTGGGTCGGCTGACCAAGGATCATCGCGACGATCTCGTCATCACAACCAAATGCTTCAATGCCACGGGGCCCGACGTCAACGCGCGTGGCGCCAACCGCCGCCATGTCGTGCAGGCGGTCGAGGCGAGCCTGAGGCGCCTGCAGACCGATCGGATCGACGTGCTGTTCCTGCATCGCTTCGATCCGGTGACGCCGATCGACGAGATGATGCGCGCCCTCGAAGACCTCGTGCGCTCCGGCAAGGTGATCTATCCCGCCGTCAGCAACTGGTCGGCCTGGCAGACGCAGCGCGCCGTCGATATCCAAGAGCGTCACAACTGGGCGCGCCTACAAGTCGTTCAGCCGATGTACAATCTCGTGAAGCGCCAGGCCGAGGTCGAGATCCTGCCGATGGCGGCCGCCAACGGCATCGGTGTCATTCCCTACAGCCCGGCCGCGGCGGGGCTGCTCTCGGGCAAGTATCTTGGGCAGGCTTCAGGCCGGCTCAAGACCAATAAGATGTACGAGGCTCGCTACGGCGAGGCTTGGGCTTTCGAGGTCGCCGAAAAGTACGTGGCCTTCTGCAAGGAGAAGGGTCTGCATCCCGTCAGCGCGGCCATCGCCTGGGTCGGTGCGCATCCGGCGATCACGGCGCCGATCGTGGGCGCGCGCAACCTCGACCAGCTCAAGGATTCGCTGGCCTCGGTGAAGATCGACATGACGCCCGAGCTGTATCGGGAGATCGCCGATCTGTCGCGGACTCCGCCACCGGCCACCGACCGACTGGAGGAGCAGAAGGTGGCGAAGGGCTGACGCGCTTCAGCCCCGATCGCAGACATCGACCCATTCGGCGTTGACCAGCGTGGCCATGCGCTCGGGGCTGATCCGCAGGGCGGAGTTGGTAGAGCCGGCCGCCGGCACGACCTCGTCGAATTCCTTGAGCGAGACGTCGCAATAGACGGGTAGCGGCGTCGCGAGTCCGAACGGGCAGACGCCGCCTACCGGATGGCCGGTCAGCGCCACGACCTCGTCCTGACCCAGCATGCGCGGCTTGCCGCCCAGCACGTCCTTGATCTTGCGGTTGTTCAATCGCGCATCGCCCGCGGTGACGATCAGCAACGTGCGCTCCTTGATGCGCAGCGACAGTGTCTTGGCGATCTGCGCAGGCATCACACCGTGACCCTTGGCAGCCATCTCGACCGTGGCGGTGCTGGCATCCAGTTCGACGATGTCGATGTCGGGGGCATGTGCAGCGAAGAACGCACGCACGGTCTCTACACTCATGTCTCTGCAACCTTGCTATGTCGTCACGCCCTTGAACATCAGGGCGGGGCAACTTAGCGTCGCGCTTCACAAGAGGTAAGAGCCCAGCAGGTGGGCAAGAGGGAAGGACGCACATGCCGACGATCGACGCTCAGGTCCATTGCTACGAACGCAATCATCCGGGCCGGCCCTGGGCGGCAGTGCTTGCGGGACCGCCCGAGGTCACTGCAGAAGACATGATCAAGGCGATGGACGAGGTCGGCGTCGACGGTGCGCTGCTGGTCTCGGTCTATACGATGTATCGCTGGGACGAGAGCTATGCCGTCGCGGTGCAGAAGGCTCACCCCGGCCGCTTCGGCGTCATCAAGCCGGTGAACGCCAACGACCCCAAGGTCGCCGACACGATCGCGGCCTGGGCGGCGATGGACGGCACCGTAGCCGTCCGCATCATGTTCACGCCGGAAATCTCGACCGATGCCGCCGATCCCGGCATCAACCGCGTGCTGGCGGCCGCGGCGAAGCACGATCTGCCGGTGAACCTGATGGCGCGCGGCCGTCTGGAGCAGGTCGCGGAGCTTGCCAAGCGCAACCCGAACACGACGCTCGTCATTGATCATCTCGGCCTGGAACAGCCCTTCGCGCCACCGGCACCGCCCCAGCCGTGGCACGAGCTGCCGAAGCTGCTGGCGCTCGCCGCGCATCCCAATGTCGTGGTCAAGATCACCGGCGCCTGCACGCTCAGCCACGAGAAGTTCCCGTACAAGGACATCTGGGATCCGCTCGGCCGCATCTTCGATGCTTTCAGCCTCGACCGCTGCATGTGGGGCACCGACTGGACGCGCGCGGTGGCGTTGCTCACCTACAAGGAGGGCGTCGATTCCTTCCGCGTCACCGATCGCTTGTCCGACAGCGACCGTGCCGTGCTGATGGGCGGCTCGCTGCAGAAGATCTACGGCTGGTCGCCGAAGAAATGACGCTCTCTGTCTCGCGGGTGATCAAGGCATCGCCGCGGGCGCTCTATCAGGCGTTCCTCGATCCCCGGGCGATCGCCAAGTGGCGGCCGCCGACGGGGATGACGGCGCGCATCTTCGCCTTCGATGCTCGCGAAGGTGGGGGCTACCGCATGGCGTTTGACTATGCGGCTACCGACCACTCAGCACAGGGCAAGACGTCGGAGCATTCCGACGGCTTCGAGGGACGCTTCGCGACGTTGGACCCCGACCGGCGGATCGTCGAAGAGATCGACTTCGAGTCCGACGATCCCGCGTTCACGGGCACGATGCGTCTGACCACGACCTTCGAGCCCGTCGCTGCCGGAACCATGGTGACCGTGCTTTGCGAGAATGCGCCCTCGGGCATCAAGGACAGCGATCACCGCGTCGGCATCGAATCGAGCCTGGCGAACCTCGCAGCCTTCACGGAGTAGGCAGGCTCGCATTGCCGCCGCACAGCGGCCGCTGCATCAGCACCGAGTCGACCCAGCGCCCGAACTTGAAGCCCACGGCATCGAGTGTGCCGATCTGGCGAAACCCCTGGCTGGCGTGCAGGCCGATCGAGCCGGCGTTGTCGCTGTCCCCAATGACGGCCAGCATCTGGCACCAGGGGCCGGTCTCGCAGCGCTTGATCAGCATCGCGAGCAGGGCGCGGCCGATGCCGTGGCCCGCCAACCCGTCGCGGACATAGACCGAGTCCTCGATCGTGTGACGATAGGCAGGGCGGGGGCGGTAGCTCGAGGCGTAGCTGTAGCCCACGATACGGCCGTCCATCTCGGCCACGAGATAGGGCAGGTCGAGCTTCAGGACACTCTCGCGCCGACCGATCATCTCGGCCACCGTCGGAGCGGTCTCCTCGAAGCTCGCCAGCCCATGCCGCACGTGATGGGCATAGATCTCCTGGACAAAGGTCATATCGGCTTCGCGCGCATCGCGCACGACCACCGCCGTTTTCATCATCGGGCCTCCTGAAAGCACCTGCTCCCGCGTGAGGCCGATATCGGCCAGCAAGCGGTCGTCGAGGTTTCTGAGCGCCGCCCGCTGCCGGGTGCGCGACCAGGGTGATCCGCCGATGTAACGAGCGATCTCCACGATGACGTCTCCAAGTGAACAGCTACGCGACATGGGACCAATCTGCTGCCGCTGGTGCCATAAGGGAAATCTTGTCATTTTATGCGATCCATAAGGAGTTCTTTGGATGCGCGGCCTCAATCTCGACCATGTCAGGGCCTTCACCGAAGTGGCGCGGCTCGGCACCTTCTCGGCGGCGGCCGACCAGCTCAACCTGACGCAGCCGGCGATCAGCCAGCAGATTGCCCAGCTCGAGAAGCGGCTCGGGGTGGCGCTGGTCGAGCGGCTGGGCCGCCGTGCCACGCCGACGGCAGCCGGCCTCGAACTGCTCGACCATGCCGCGCGCATCGATGGCGCGGTGACGGCGGCGCTGGAACAGCTTGCCCATTACAAGAGCGGCGAGGTCGGCCGCGTGCGTCTGGGGACGGGCGCAACGGCCGCAATCTTCCGCCTGCCGCAGATGCTGCGCCGTTTGCGCCAACGCCTGCCGTCGCTGGAAATCACCATTGCTACGGGCAACACCTCCGATGTCGTGAAGGCCGTGCAGGACAATGCCCTCGACGTTGCCCTGGTGACGCTGCCGGCCGGCGGCCGCAATCTCGACGTGACGCCGGTGCTGGACGATGAGTTCGTGGCCGTGACGTCGCGCGATGGCGTGAAACTGCCGGCACGTGTCACACCGGAAGTGATGGCCCGCTTGCCGGTGATCATGTTCGAGCCGGGCGGGCAGACGCGACTGGTGACGGATCAATGGTTCTTCCAGGGTGGCGTCGAACTCCGGCCCAGCATGTCGTTGGGCAGTGTCGAGGCGATCAAGCGGCTGGTCGGTGTCGGGCTGGGCTGTGCGATTCTGCCAGCGGTGGCACTGCAGGAGCCGGGTGATCGCGCGCGGCTCGTCGTGCGCCGACTGTCGCCGAGACTTTACCGCAAGCTCGCCATCGTCGTGCGCCGCGACAAGGTCCTGCAGCGCGGCCTTCGCGAGACGGTGAAGGCCTTGCACGAACTGGCCGAAAAATCCTGAGCAGGAGTTTCAGTCCAAGCCTCATCGCCACTGCATGATGTTGGCCATGACGCAGGGCTCAACTTTGCGATAAGGGGAGCCAAGCGTTTTTCAGAGTAGGTGAGTCATGGCCAGTTTCGTCATTCCGAATTCGACCTTTCTTGACATGACCAGCCACGGAATGACGAACGCGACCAGCGTCGCGGAAGCCTACGGCCTTTCTGGCGATCCCGTCGCAGCCACCGCCACGATCAACGTCGCATTGGTCCTGGAGCGGGCCAACGATCCGACGGCGCTGCTCAACAGCGACTGGGGTACACGCCAACAACAGCTCGAGCAGCTCAACAGCGACGGCACACTGTGGTCGACTTACGGTGCCACGACGGACAACTACACGGCCGTCACCAATGCCTTGAACGACATGGGCATCCCAATCGTCGGCGATGCCAATGGCACCGGCGGCTACATCACCTCGCAGGAGTCGCGCACGATCTGGGTGTCGCTGACGCCGGAGAACTTCCAGACGCTGTTCAGCACGACGCCCTATCAGACAGCGTCGCTCGAGCAGGGCGGCATGCTCTACTGGGAGGGGCACCTCTCGCTGCCCGAGGGCATGAACGTCGCGGGCCTGTGGCTCGATGCGCCGCCGGTCTGGGGAACAGAGCCTGGGACCTCGAACCTTGCCGGAGAGGCGTCGGTGTCACCGCCAGAGGGTGCGCTCAGCATTGGCAACTCGCTGTCGAACAATCCGTCGACGCAGTATCCCAACGAGATCGCCGAGAATTTCTACAACTTCCCGCTGACGGGAAAGAACGTGCCGACCGCGACCGTCGCGCTGGTCGAACCCGGTATTGGCGGGGCATTGCCGCCGGGCTCCGACTACACCCTGCAGGAAGGTCTGAAGTCTTACCTTGAGAGCGCAGGCATCGACGCGGACGGTGAGTTCTATGTCGTCGCGAAGAACGGCGAGAAGTATAGCTGGGGCAACCCCGACGTCTCCAATCCCGGCGAACGGTCTCTTGATCTCGGCGTCGTCGCCGCCATCAATCCCTACGGCAAGGTCGGTCTCTACGCCGGCTCAGGCTTCGCGCCCGAGGGCGGAGCCTACGCGAACTCCTACACGGCCTACCAGTCGTCGTTCTGGGACCAGACCAACAATCCGGCGGCCGTCTCTTCGTCCTTCAGCATTGTTTCGCAATCGGCACCGAACTCGCCCTTCGCGTTCGCGGTCCGGGAGCTTTTCGTCGACGCGGCTTTGCGCAACGTCTCGACCTTCATTGCCAACAACGACTGGGGCTCGAGCTACAGTTTCTCCAACGGCCTGGCCAACCAGAACGCCAACCTGAGTTCGCCTTACGCCGTCCTCGTCGGTGGCACCTCCATCACCACGGTAGCCGCAGCACCTCACGATCCGACGGTCGCGCACGAGCCGTCGCCTTCGCAGTCGGTCTATGGCCAGGCGATGGCAGGGCACATGTCGATGCTGTGGCGGCTGATCGAAGGCGGCCTCACGCAATTGCCGAGCGGTGTTTCCGGAACCGACGCGACGCAAACCACCCTGCTCGAATCGGTGTGGAACAGCTACGTCATCGGCAAGAACAACGTCATCGGACCGGACGGCGGCCTGGAAGCTGCCGCTGGAAGCGATGGCGGTGTGGACACGACGCAGCCGACGCCCTGGTACCAGACGGCATTCGGCCTCACGCCGACCTCGGCAAACCCGTCGGGCGGCACCGGTCGCGGGGCACCGGACGTTGCGGCCAATGCCGGCGGCAACATGTTCTATCTCGCGCCCGGCGATACGATGCAGCCCGGCGACATCTGGGAAGACCTCGGGACGAGTGCTGCCACGCCGCTCTGGGCGTCGCTGGCGGCGCAGATCACCACGATCTTCGGCGATCAGGACCTGCCCAGCCTCGGCTACCTGAACGATCTTCTCTACACCGCAGCCGCGATCGCGCCGGCATCGTTCAACGACATCACCTTCGGCAACAACGTCACGTCGTTCTACTACGACAATGACGGCCAGTATTCGAGCGGCGGGTGGCCCATCACCTTGACCGGCTTCGGCTATTCGGCAGCGCCGGGTTATGACCTGACGACGGGTCTCGGGACCCCGAACGGTACGCTGCTGGCGCGTGCCCTGACGACGATTGCTCACGAGCAGTACACCTATAGCTCGACGCCCGATGTACTCGACAATACCGAGTCCGGCGCCTGGACGACGCCGGTCAGCGAGTCACTGCTCGTACAGTCGATGTCAAGCAAGAACGCAGCCATAGACGTGACGGCCGGCGAGCACAGCCTGACCTTCGGTAGCGGCACCTCGTCGGCCTTCGCCTGGACAAGTCAGTTCGCGCAGCAGTCGCTGCAGGCCGACTTCGATCCGCAACTCGTGCGTCTGTTCGACAAGCAAACGCATGGCTGGGTCGGGCAGTCATCGGCCTCGGCCGACGGCAGCTTCGCTGTCGAGATCAACGGCACCTCGACCACCACGCCGCAAGGAACACTGACCAACGACTTCGGCTTCGTCGATTTCGTTGGCAACGACGGCAACACCGTCGTGCGTGTCGCCTCTGCGGTGGCGGTTGCCGAGACGGTGAGCAACGCCAACGACCAGCAGGCCGTGGTGCGCATCCGGCAGAACGGCGAGGATTCGTTGTCGATCACCTTCTACAAGGTCGACGACCATAACGGCACCATCGGCAGCCTTCGGCCGGGAGAGGCGGGCTATGCCGAGGCGGCCGCCGGACGGGCCTACGCGACGAGCGTGGGCGGAACGTCAATCGCCGGGCCCGGTTATGGCAACTACGGCCAGGCGATGCTGACGAATGTCGATGCGGGCAACATCATCGCCATGCACCTTACGAACGACACTTCGGGAGAGTCGTTCTGGGCGTTCTCGGAGGCCAACGAGGCCAATGCCAGCGGCGGCCATGTTGGCCACCTGTGGAACTACGGCTTGAACACCTGGGGCTGGGAAGACACCTACGGCGGTGGCGACCGCGACTACAACGATCTGGTCGTCCAGCTCGACTTCACCAGTGCCTCAGGCCACGGCTGGCTCGTCTAGCCGAGGCGCCCATCAAAGCGCCGCCAGTGCCTCGCGCACTTCGTCGACGTGACCCTTCACTTTGACCTTGTGCCAGACCTTGCGGACGACGCCGTCCTTGTCGATCAGGAAGGTCGCGCGGTCGATGCCCATGTACTTGCGGCCGTAGAGGCTCTTCTCGATCCACGTGCCGTACTTCTCGCAGATCTTGCCGTCCTCGTCGGAGACCAGCGGGAAGTTGAGGTCGTACTTGGCCTTGAACTTGTCGTGGCGGGCAACGCTGTCCTTCGAGACGCCGACGATCTGCGCCTTCAATTTCTTGAAGTCCGGCGCGGCATCACGGAAACCACACGCTTCCGTGGTGCAGCCCGGCGTATCGTCCTTGGGATAGAAGTAGAGCACCACAGGCTTGCCGCGCAGTTCGGAAAGCTTGAGCTTCTTGCCGCCGTCGGTGGGGGCGGTGAAATCCGGAGCCTTCTTGCCTTCCTCGACGCTCATCGTTCGCTTCCTTTGCCTTCCTTGCGAGGGACCCAGCCGGCAGCGCGGGCCGGGGCCTCGACGATACGCTCGTATATAGCACGCACGGTGTCGGCTTCGCGGCCGATCCGCATCTGCAGATCGCCGAGATCGCTCGCGCCTTCGGTCGCCGCGATCAGGCGCCGCTGGCCTTCGGGTGCCTTCGTCTCGTCGAACGCGGCTTCATCGCCGTTCAGGGTGAGCCGCAACAGGCTTTGCACGTCCGACAGCAGGGTGCGCGTGGCGCACAGGCGATCGGCATCCTCGGTGGCGATCAGGCCAGCCGTTGCCATGCGCTGCAGCATCTCGGCGGGATGCGGATCGAGGATGTCGGGGTGCTTGGCGGCGTGATGCAGTGCCAGGTATTGCGCCACGAAGTCGATATCGAACAGGCCGCCACGCAGGTGCTTGAAGTCCCAGGCGCTCTTGGGTGGCGCATGCTGGGCGATGCGGTCGCGCATGTCGGCCACGTCGCGCACGAGCGTTGCGGGATCGCGTGTCCTGCAAAGGGTCGCCTTCACGATCTCGGTCAACCTGCCCACCAGCGCGGACGGGCCATGGATCACGCGCATGCGCGTCAGCGCCATGTGTTCCCAGGTCCAGGCGGATTGCGCGTGATAGGTCTCGAAGCCTTCCAGCGAATTGGCGAGCGGGCCGGCGCGACCTGACGGGCGCAGCCGCATATCGACCTCGTAGAGCGCGCCTTCGTTGGTGTGGGCGGTGAGCGCCGTCACGATCTTCTGGCTGAGCCGCGTGTAGTATTGGATCGGCGACAGTGGCTGGGCGCCGTCCGACACTTCCATGCCATCGGGGATATCGTAGACGAAGATCAGGTCGAGGTCGGATGTCGCCGACATTTCGCGGCTGCCGAGCTTGCCGAGGCCCAGCACCGCGAGCCGCTGACCCTGGAAACCACCATGCGTGTCGGCGAAGCGTTGTTCGACCCGGTCACAGAGAGCGGAGATCGAGGCGGCAGCGATATCGGAATAGGCGTGACCCGCCTGGGCCGGCTTCACGATGTGCTTGAGCTGCTGCACGCCTACCTGGAAACGACGGTCGTTGGTCCAGCGCCGCGCGAGATCGAGAATGTCCTGCTCGTGATCGACACGCGCCAGTATCGCGGCAAGCTCCGCGGTCATTTCCGCCGCCGGCGGCAGTGGCCGGTAGAAATCGGGTGAGAGCACCGAATCGAGGAGGAGGGCACGCCGGGAAAGATGGGCGGCGAGCCCCGGCGCGCTGCCCATGATGGTGGCCAGCAGTTCGAGCAGCGCCGGGTTGGCCTTGAACAGCGAGAAGAGCTGCACGCCGGCCGGCAGGTTGCCGAGGAAGAGATCGAAGTTCAGCAACGCCTGGTCGGGAGACGCCGTCTCGCCCAGGGACTTGAGCAGGCCCGGCATCAGTTCGGTGAGCAGCTCTCGCGCACGAGCCGTGGCGGTCGAGCGATAGCGGCCATGATGCCAGCGCCGCACGATCGCAGCGGCGGCGGAGGTATCGCGGAAACCCAAAGCTTTCAGGGTCTCGAGCGTACCGGGGTCGTCGTCCGTGCCGGTAAAGACCAGATTGCCACCAGGCCCAGCAAGGCTCGGTGCTTCCTCGAACAGACGCGCATAGTGGCTTTCCACGCAGCGTAGCGTGTCCAGGAGATCGGCCTGGAACTTCATCGGGTCGTCGTAGCCCAGGAAGGTCGCGACGGCAGCGACGCCCGCTTCGTCCGCGGGGAGCGAATGGGTCTGGCGGTCGTCGATCATTTGCAGCCGATGCTCGACCCGCCGCAGGTAGCCATAGGCCTCGATCAGTTCCTCGGCCGCGCGCGACGTGACGTGGCCCGCCGCGGCGAGGGCACGAAGCGTCTCGCAGGTTCCGCGCAGACGAAGCGAAGGATTGCGTCCGCCGAAAATGAGCTGCTGGGTCTGGGCGAAGAACTCGATCTCGCGGATGCCTCCGCGGCCGAGCTTCACATTGTGGCCCAGCACCTTGACCGTGCCGCCGCCGCGATGGGCGTCGATCTGGCGCTTGATCGAATGGATGTCGTGGATGGCCGCGAAGTCGAGGTGCTTGCGCCAGATATACGGCGTCATGTCCTTCAGGAAGGCCGCACCTACCGCGCGATTACCAGCCACCGGATGCGCCTTGATCATGGCGGCGCGTTCCCAGTTCTGGCCGACGCTTTCGTAATAGAGTTCTGCGGCCTGCACCGACATGGCCAGCGGCGTCGAGCCGGGGTCGGGGCGCAGCCTGAGATCGGTGCGGAAGATATAGCCTTCCGCCGAAGCCTCGGACATGAGCTGCACCAGGAGGCGGGCGCCGCGCACGAAGTGACGGGAAAGCTGCTCGTTGCCAGCCAACGCCGGCGCATCACGGTCGTAGAGCAGGATCAGATCGATATCGCTCGAATAGTTGAGCTCACCGGCGCCGAGTTTCCCCATGCCGAGTACGGTGAAAGCCGCCGCTTCGGGATCGTTGCCGATACCGAGCTGCCCGTCCCGGGAGAGCTGCAGGAGGATGGAGTCCATGAGCGCGCCCAAGCAGCCTGACGCAAAGTCGCTGAGTGCGCCGGTGACGCGGTCGAGCGACCAGACGTCGGCGATGTCGGCGACAGCGACAGTAAGAGCCACGCGACGCTTGAGCCGCCGCAGAGTTGCCCCGATCGCCTCGGGCTTGGCACCGGCCAGCGCGTCGGCATGCGCTGCGGCGAGTTGTGACATCTGATCGGCGAAGGCGGCGTCCGGCCCGTGACGCCATATATCGGTCATAAAATCGGGGTTTTGTAGCGCCGTCTCCGTCAGGTAGGGGCTGTTCCCGAACAGTGCATCGAGCAGGGCAACGCCTGCTGCGTTGTCCGGTGGTGCGGTGCGCTCTTTCCAGCGGGTCCATGCCACGCTCTGCCGTTCGGAATCGTGCGGTCGCGGCAGGCGGGTGATCGAAAGCCAAGACATTCAATACATCGACAGTTAAATTGCTCTTGTCCGTTGGCACGCTCGCTCAAGCGAGTCACCATCGTCAAGAACCGGGAAGAGTCGGTTTTGGTCAAGCGAACCTATCGGGTCTGTGTCCGTGCTGTGGCCGGTGTCGTGCTGGTTCTGGCTGCGCTGGTCATTGTGGCCGCGATTCGCCTGTCGGCCGGCCCGGTCGATCTCGACTTCCTGAAGCCCCAGATCACGCGACTGATCGACGTGCCGGGCAATGAGATTCGCCCCGAGTTCGACCGTCTCGCCTTCGAGTGGACCGGCATCAGCGAGCCCATGAAACTGGTTTTCCATGGACTGCGCTTCGCCAACGGCCAGAACCAGATCATCGCTTCGGCGCCGGATGCGGCGTTGACCTTCGAGCCCCGGTCGGTCTTTCAGGGCGTCTTCCTGCCGACCACGATCGTGGTCGAGCGACCGGTCATCGAGGCCGACATCGCCCGCGACGGCGGCGTGTTCAAGCGCATCTTCACGTCCGATTCAGGGGGCGCGCAGGGAGAGGCGGTGTCGATCCTGATCGACCAGCTTCTCGCCGAGCCGAACTACAAGTCCCTGATGGGCCAACTCGACTCGGTGAAGGTGGCGCAGGCAAAAGTGACCTTGCGAGACTTGAGGTCGGGCCTGGTCTGGACGGCGCCGGCGGCGAATGCCGAACTGAGGCGCGATGCGGCCGGCGTGTCGATCAAGGCCAATGCCCGATTCATCGGGCATGGCGACCCGGTCGATACGTCGCTCTCCGGAGTCTATACGCGCGACCGCAGCCGCATCTCCGTCGAAGCCGGGATCGACGGCTTCAAGCCTTGGGTGTTTGCCGACCTGTCGCCCGATCTCGTGCTGTTGCGCGGTGTCGACGTCAAGTTGTCAGGCCGCATGCAGATCGAAGCGACCGGGCAGGGCGAAATCCGGACCGTTGGCGTGGACATTACCGGTGGTGCAGGCAACGTTACCCTGCCGGGTATACTGCAGGCGGCGCACGAGGTGCGCGGCTTGACGGCTCGCTTCTCCGTCGACACCACCCAGCACACGGCCAATATCGACAAGGTCGAGATGGATTTTGGCGCCGCCAGGATTCTCGTTACTGGCAGTGGCACGCGGACCTCTGACAGCCGTACGTTCGCTGGCCGGGCCGAGATCCGGCAGATCCCGATCGACAAGCTCGGCGACTACTGGCCGCTGGAGTTCGCGACCGGCGGCCGGGAATGGGCGATGACGAACCTCAGCAAGGGAGCTCTGGACGTTGCTGCAGAGTTCGCGCTGAGTTCACCGGTCGATGACATCTCAGCCATGAAGGTCGACCGGCTGGTCGGCCTGCTCGACTACGGCGGCATGACCGTACGGTACATGCCGCACATGCCCGAGCTGCAGGACGTCTCGGGCAAGGCGCGTTACGAGAACGGGACCTTGCGCTTCGATGTGGAGCGGGGCAGCGCTGTCGGCCTGAAGGTTACCGATGGCACCATCGAACTTGCTGCCCTCGACAGCGCGCCGCCGCAGACGGCGACCTTGCGCCTGCCGATCACAGGCTCGGCGCAGGATGTCATCCGTTTCCTGGCGCGGCCCAAGCTCGGGCTGTCCAAGGACGTGCTCTACGACCATCGGCGATTGGGAGGCGAGGCCGCGATCGACCTGTCGCTGAGCTTCCCGCTCATCAACGCACTCGCCGTTTCCGATATCGACATCAAGGCCGACGCGACCCTCACGTCTTTCTCGTTGAAGGACGTGCTGGGCGAACTCGATCTCACCGATGCCACGGCGCGCCTGAAGTATGGCGACTCCGAATTCAATGTTGCGGGGCAGGGCAAGCTCGACGGCAATGCGATCGAACTCACCTGGCGCGAGATGTTCGCGGCCAAGGCGCCATTCCGCCGTCGCTACGACGTCAAGGGTACGGTGAATGCCGGGATCGTCGCGAAAGCGGGCTTTCCTTCGGTCGACGCCTTCATGTCCGGCCCGATCGGCACGACGCTGTCCTATCAGGTCGCGACCAACAACACGAGTGAGGTGGTAGGCCGCTTCGACCTCAAGGGGGCCAAGGTCTTCGTCGAACCACTCTCCCTCACCAAGGAGGCGGGCGCCGATGGTCTCGCCAATCTGACCCTGAAGCTCGCTCCCGGCGGCAAGCTCACCGCGGCTGAGTTCGAGGGCCGCGGTGCCGGCCTGCAGGCCAAGGGCCAGGCGCGTTTCGGTCCCGACAATGTGCTGCAACAGGTCACCATGCAGCAGGCCAAGCTTGGCCGGTCTGACCTATCCTTCGATTGGAAGCGCGTCCCTGGCGGGGTTGAGGTGGCCTTGAAGGGGCAGTCGCTGGAATTGGCGCGCGTGCAGGAAGCGCTACGCGCTCGCAACGAGATCGCAAAGCGGGAGCCCAAAGGCCCGGCAGCCGACGCACGCGCCAGCACGAAGATGACGATCCAGATCCAGGACGTGATCCTGAAGCACGGCTCGCTGGGGTACCTCAACGGCCGCTTCGAGATGATGGGCGATCGCGTGACCTTCGCCGATCTCGGCCTGGGTGGTGGCAAGGGCTCGACCTTCCGCGTGACGCCGGGACAATCTGGCCGCACGCTCTTCCTCTATGTCGCAGACTTCGGACAGCTCCTGTCGCAGGCCGGCTGGATGGACGGGCTGGTCAACGGCTACCTGCACATCGAAGGGAAGTTCAACGATCTCTGGGCGGATCCGCCGCTCGACGGCACTTTGAAGATGGGCCCCTATCGTCTGCAGAAAGTGACGCCGCGCGCGGAGATCGGAACGCTCAATGCCGCCATCGACGGGTTGAACAGTGCAGGCAACGCGCTGCAGCAGTTCGACAGCTTGAGCGCCAACGTTTCCAAGGCGGCCGATCGCATCCAGATCCGCAACGGCCGTACCAGCGGTCAGTCGATCGGGCTTACGACACAGGGCACCGTCGATATCGGTAACGATACGGCGCAGCTCTACGGCGTGATCGTGCCGGCGTTCGCGCTGAACAATCTTCTGTCGAATGTACCGCTGCTGGGGCCGTTGCTGACCGGCGGTAAGGACGGCGGCCTGTTCGCCATCTCGTATCGGCTGCACGGCCGGTTCGACGATCTCAAGAGCGACGTCAACATGATGTCGGCCGTGACACCTGGCGCTCTGCGCGAGATCTTCAACACGCCGCCGACCGATACATCACAGGCGCCGCCACCCCGCTAACCGGGAGATGTGACTGACGCGCTGATGCCGCGGCTCAGACCGCGCGCACCAGTACGTGCCGCTTGCGGCCGGCCGAGAGCTTCAGCGTGCCCGATGAATCGAGATCGCCTTCGCCCACCGTGGCCGTATCGCTGGCGATCGGCTTGTCATTCAGCCGTGCGCCGCCACCCTTGATGAGCTTGCGCGCCTCGTTGCGGCTTTCCACCAGACCAGCATCGTGCAGCAACTCGAAGGCGGGGATGCCTGCCTTGAGCTTCGCGCGCGCCATGTCGATGGTCGGCAGTGTATCGGCCTTCGTGCCTTCCTCGAACGTACGGCGCGCCGTCTCGGCGGCGCTCTCGGCCGCCTGCTTGCCGTGCGCCAGCGCCGTCACTTCGGTGGCGAGGATCTTCTTCGCCTCGTTGATCTCCTGGCCCTGCAGCGCTTCCAGCTTGGCGATCTCCGACAGAGGCATGTCGGTGAACAGCCTGAGGAAGCGGCCGACGTCGGCGTCCTCGGTGTTGCGCCAGTACTGCCAGAAATCGTAGGGCGACAGCCGGTCGGGATTGAGCCACACCGCGCCCGCCGCCGTCTTGCCCATCTTGGCGCCCGATGCGGTCGACAGCAGCGGCGAGGTCAGAGCGAACAGTTCGGCGCCTTGCATGCGGCGGCCGAGGTCGGCGCCCATGACGATATTGCCCCATTGGTCCGAGCCGCCCATCTGCGCGATGCAGTTGTAGCGCTTGTGCAGTTCCACGAAGTCGTAGGACTGCAGGATCATGTAGTTGAATTCGAGGAAGGTGAGCGGCTGATCGCGATCGAGCCGCAGCTTCACCGAGTCCATGGTCAGCATGCGGTTGACCGAGAAGTGCCGGCCGACGTCGCGCAGCAACGGGATGTAGAGCAGCCCGTCGAGCCAGTCGGCGTTGTTGGCCATGACGGCCTCTGTCGGGCCGTCGCCGAAGGTGAGGTAGTTCGAGAAGCTCCGCTTGATCGTCGCCATGTTGGAGTCGATCTGGGCCGTCGTCAGGAGCTGGCGCGTCTCGTCGCGGCCCGAGGGATCGCCGACCTTGGTCGTGCCGCCACCCATCAGCGCGATCGGCCGGTGGCCGCTCTTCTGCCACCAGCGCAGCAGCATGATCTGCAGCAGATGGCCGATATGGAGCGAATCGGCGGTGCAGTCGAAACCGATATAGGCGGTGCGGACGCCGCTCGCGAGAAGCTCGTCGAGGCGCTGGGCGTCGCTGCACTGATGCACCATTCCGCGCTCGTGCACGATCCGCATGAAATCCGACTTGAAACCAGACATTTCGCCGCCTGTTACCGCTTGGCTCGTTTGTTCATGGAGGGTCGTGGATGTAACATGAGCGCATCAGTGCCTCAACGGAGCCGTCGGGTCCGCATGTCGATGAAATCGTCCCCGACGACATTCGCCAAGGTTGCCGCCGAACGGCCGTTGCGCGCTCTCGGCCTGATGAGCGGTACGTCGGTCGACGGTGTCGACGTGGCCCTGATCGAGACCGACGGGGAGAGCATCGCTTCGTATGGACCCAGCATCACCGTTCCCTATACTGACGACGTGCGCCGCACGATCCGTGCAGCCTTTGGCGCGGAGCAGGCCTCCGAGGCGACACGCGCTGCCGAGCAGGTGGTGACGGAGGCTCATGCCGATGCTGTGCGGCGCTGGTCGAAAGAGCAGGGCATACCGCTCTCCACGATCGATCTCGTGGGCTTCCATGGCCAGACGATCACGCACCGTCCGGAGCGGCGCTTCACCTGGCAGATCGGCGATGGTGCTGCACTGGCGCGTGCGCTCGGCGTGCGCGTGGTCAACGATCTGCGGACTGCCGATGTCGCGGCAGGCGGGCAGGGCGCACCGCTCGTGCCAGCCTATCATGCGGCCCTCGTGCGCGATCTGCCACGGCCGCTTGCCGTGGTGAACATCGGTGGAGTCGCCAACGTCACTTGGGTAGGCGCCGATGCGTCGCTGCTCGCCTTCGACACCGGCCCCGGCAATGGGCCGATCGACGATTGGTGCGCGCGTCGTGCCGGTCAACGCTACGACAAGGACGGCACCTTGGCGGCATCGGGCAAGGTCGACCGTGCGAGGCTCGAACGCTTCAGCGAGCATCGCTATTTCGGGCGCACGCCACCCAAGTCGCTCGACCGTGGCGATTTCAACGATGCCTGGGCAGAAGGGCTGAGTGTTGCCGACGGCGCGGCCACGCTGACGCGCGGCACGGCGCGCGCCATTGCC
Source organism: Reyranella sp. (assembly GCF_004297405.1). Taxonomy (GTDB): domain Bacteria; phylum Pseudomonadota; class Alphaproteobacteria; order Reyranellales; family Reyranellaceae; genus Reyranella. The sequence goes on along the minus strand of NZ_SCVC01000006.1, from coordinate 903,451 downwards.
TTGGCCGCCCGGCACTTCCCCGCGCCCGTCCTTCGATGGGTGATCTGTGGTGGTGGCGCGCGCAATCCGACGTTGTTGCGCGCGATTGAGGATGAGACGCACGGCAAGGTCGTGACGGCCGCCGATCTCGGCTGGGACGGCGATGCGCTCGAGGCGCAGGCTTTCGCTTTCCTGGCCGTGCGATCCTTGCGCGGCCTGCCGCTCACTTATCCGACGACCACCGGCGCGCCGCGTCCGATGACGGGCGGCCGGCTCAGCGAGCCTTAAGGCTCTTTGTTGCTCGTCGCACGGCCGGGTGGATTGAGCAGGCTCTTGGCGACGTACCGGTCGACATCTATGGCGAGCTTGTCGAGCGAGTCGTGGAAGAAGTGGTTGGCGCCCTTCACGGTGCGCGACTCCACGGTGATGCCCTTCTGCAAGGAGAGCCGTGCGACCAGCTTCTGGATGTCAGCCTGCGGCACCACCTCGTCACGCTCCGCACCCACGATCAGGCCCGAGGAGGGGCAGGGTGCGAGGAACGCGAAGTCGTAAGAGTTGGCAGGCGGCGCCACCGAGACGAAGCAATCGATCTCAGGGCGGCGCATCAAGAGCTGCATGCCGATCCAGGCGCCGAACGAATAGCCCGCGATCCAGCACGACTTGGCATCGGCGTTCATGCTCTGCAGCCAGTCGAGTGCGGCTGCTGCGTCGGACAGCTCACCCATGCCGTTGTCGAAGCGGCCCTGGCTGCGCCCGACGCCGCGCGTGTTGAAGCGCAACACTGAGAAGCCGCGATTCACAAAAACGTGGAAGAGCGAGAACACGACCTTGTGGTTCATCGTTCCGCCGTATTGCGGATGGGGATGGAGGATCAGCGCGATCGGCGCACGTTCTTCCTTGCTCTGGTGATAGCGGCCTTCGAGGCGACCTTCGGGGCCGGTGAACATCACATCAGGCATGGAGACTCCGGTTTTTCACCCTGTTGACCTCCGGTCGTAACCGATTTGGGGCGTTGAATGGGGGGGATTCTTGATACTTGACCGACTTACTCGGATTATTTAAATCCGAGCTACGCAGTTGGTTTTTCCCCGAACCCCGACTTGAGGGGTCGGAATATCTTAGTAACGCCTTGGTTTTCAAGACCTTTAGGCGTTCGGTAACGCAAGGCCGGGCGATCCGGCCATGAGGAGGATGCTGTGAAGCTCAGCACCAAGGGTCGTTACGCCGTTATGGCGATGGTCGATCTGGCGCGCCACGCCCAGGCGAAGCCGGTTTCCCTGTCGGATATTGCCACCCGGCAGGAGATTTCCCTGTCCTATCTCGAACAGCTCTTTGCCCGGCTGCGGCGTGCCGGCCTCGTGAAGAGCGTGCGCGGTCCCGGCGGCGGCTACCGTCTGGCCCGCTTGTCGATGGAGACCCGGGTCTCCGAGATCATTCTGGCGGTCGACGAGCCGATCAGCGCCACCCGCTGCACCGAGATGGGTGCCACCGGCTGCCGCGCCGACCGCAGCAAGTGCCTGACCCACGATCTGTGGGAGGAGCTGGGCAACCAGATCCATATGTTCCTGAGTTCGGTCACCCTGCATGACGTGCTGGAGCGCAAGCTTGCGCCGCGCATCATCGAGGCGCCGGGCGTCCCCGGTTCTGAATCGTCGATGGCTGCCGCCAGCTAGGAACTGCCTGGATCATGGCCGCGTCCGCGTACCTCGACCACAACGCCACCAGCCCTCTGCGGCCGGCTGCGTTCGAGTCGATGGTCGAAGTGCTGCGTGCCGGCGGCAATCCGTCGTCCGTCCATGCAGCCGGGCGCAAGGCCCGCGCCGTCGTCGAGGCGGCACGCCGTCAGGTGGCCTCGCTCGTCGGTGCATTGCCGACCGAGATCGTTTTCACCTCGGGAGGGACGGAGGCCAATAGCCTGGCGCTTTCTGGTGCTGGCCGCCGTCGCGTACTGGTTTCGGCCGTCGAGCACGACAGTGTGCTGCGGGCCGTACCCGGCGCAGAGATCGTTGGCGTGGATGGCAACGGCGTCGTCGATCTGGTGGCGCTGGAGCAGGCGCTGGCTTCGTCCGGAGACGAGCCGGTCCTGGTATCGGTCATGTTGGCCAACAATGAGACCGGCGTGCTGCAACCGATTGCCGAGGCCGTGCGTCTGGCGCGCGGCGCCGGCGCCCTCGTGCACTGCGATGCTGTTCAGGCGGCCGGCAAGGTCCCGGTCGATGTGCACGGGCTCGGTGTCGACTATCTCAGCCTGTCCGCTCACAAGATCGGTGGTCCGACCGGTGTCGGCGCGCTGATGGTGCGCAATGGCGCGCCCTTCGCGACCGACCGCAGGGGCGGCGGGCAGGAATCCAATCGCCGCGCCGGCACGGAGAACGTGGCCGGGATCGCAGGCTTCGGCGCGGCCGCCCAAGAGGCTGGCAAACAGGCCGCCGAGGGGCTCGACCTCGCCGGCTGGCGCGATCGAATCGAACTTTCTCTTGTCCAGATTGCGCCGCAGGCGCGTATTTTTGGCGCCTGCGCGAAGCGGATCACAAACACGAGCTGCATCGCCATGCCAGGAGTACCGGCCGAGACGCAGGTCATGGCGCTTGATCTTGCCGGCGTCTATATCAGTGCCGGAGCGGCCTGTTCCTCTGGCAAGGTCCAGCGCTCGGCCGTCCTGGCGGCTATGGGCGTACCGGCCGAGGAGGCCGCGACCGCCGTCAGAATTAGCTTGGGCTGGAACACCGAACTGGCCGATATCGAGCGCTTGATCACCGCCTGGCGGGACCTATATATCCGAGTGACACAGTCGGATATTTCTCAGGCTGAAGCAGCGTAGGAGTATCAAGGGGTTAGCATGACAGCCATTACCCAAATCCGGCGCAACGACCAGCCGATCTACCTGGATTACCAGGCTACCACCCCCATGGATCCACGGGTCCTGGAAGTGATGATGCCTTACTTTACCCACAAGTTCGGCAATCCCGGCTCGCGCAGCCACGCCTACGGCTGGGAAGCCGAGGAGGCGGTCGAGAAGGCGCGCGGCCAGATCGCCAAGCTGATCGGGGCGGACGAGAAGGAGGTCATCTACACCTCCGGCGCCACCGAATCGAACAACCTCGCGATCCGCGGCGTGGCCGAGTTCTACAAGGATCGGAAGAACCACATCATCACCACGGTAACGGAGCACAAGTGTGTGCTCGATACCTGCCGCCATCTCGAGCAGCAGGGCTTCGAGGTCACCTATTTGCCGGTCCAGCAGAACGGCCTGCTCGACCTCGACGTGCTGCGCGCGGCGATCACCGACAAGACGGTGCTGGTCTCGGTGATGGCCGTGAACAACGAGATCGGCGTCATCCAGCCGCTGGCCGAGATCGGCAAGATCTGCCGCGAGCGCAAGGTCTTCTTCCATACCGATGCCGCCCAGGCGGCCGGCAAGATCCCGCTCGATGTCGAGGCGATGAACATCGACCTCATGAGCATCTCGGGTCACAAGATCTATGGCCCCAAGGGCATCGGCGCGCTTTACGTCCGCCGCAAGCCGCGCGTGCGGCTGGTCGCCATGATCTATGGCGGTGGCCAGGAGCGCGGCTTCCGTTCTGGCACGCTGCCGACGCCGCTTTGCGTTGGGCTGGGCGAGGCCTGCGAGATCGCGATGAAGGAGATGGGCGTCGAGGCCAAGCGCCTGGCCAAGCTCCAGGAGCGCATGCTGAAGGGGCTTCGGGCCAAGCTGACGGATATCGTCGTCAACGGCGACCTGGAGCAGCGCATCCCCGGCAACCTCAACATCTCGTTCGCCTATGTCGAAGGCGAGTCGCTGATGATGGGCATCAAGAACCTCTCGGTGTCGTCCGGTTCGGCTTGCACTTCGGCGTCGCTGGAGCCCAGCTACGTGCTGCGGGCGCTGGGCGTCGAAGAGGAGATGGCGCACACCTCGCTGCGCATCGGCCTCGGGCGCTTTACGACCGAGCATGAGGTCGACACAGCCGTCGACGAGCTGGTGCGCCACGTCACCAAGCTGCGTGAAATGAGCCCGCTCTGGGAGATGGCCCAGGAGGGGATCGACCTGAAGTCGATCGAATGGGCGGCCCACTAGTTTTACCGATGCGCGGCCTTTTGGGGCGTCGCGCTGAGATTTGAGGAGAGTGTCATGGCCTACAGCGAAAAGCTGATCGACCACTACGAAAACCCGCGCAACATTGGGTCGCTCGACAAGAACGCCGAAGATGTCGGCACGGGTCTGGTTGGCGCTCCGGCCTGCGGCGACGTGATGAAGCTGCAGATCAAGGTCGGCCCGGACGGGCTGATCGAGGATGCCAAGTTCAAGACCTTCGGCTGTGGCTCGGCCATTGCATCGAGCTCGCTCGTCACCGAATGGGTGAAGGGCAAGACGATCGACGAGGCCGAGACGATCAAGAACACCGACATCGCACGTCATCTGGCGCTGCCGCCGGTGAAGATCCACTGCTCGGTCCTGGCTGAGGACGCGATCAAGGCGGCGATCGCCGACTATCGCGCCAAGGCCCAGAAAGAAGAGCCGAAAGAAGCGGCCGAGTAGCCAGCAGTCGGAGCAGAGTTCATGAGCACGACCACGGATACGGCAAAGCCTGCCGCACCACCCGCCGCGTCCGGTAGCGCCCCGAGGCCGCGCCGTCCGCGCCCGCAGGTGATGACGGTGACGCCGCTTGCCGCCGAGCGCGTCAAGGCGCTGATCGATGGCCGCGGCAAGCCCACGGTCGGTATCCGCATCGGCGTGCGCAGCAAGGGCTGCTCGGGCATGAGCTACACGCTCGAATTCGCTGACAAGCAGGAACCGATGGACGAGGTGGTCGAGAGCGGCGGCATCAAGCTGCTGATCGACCCCAAGGCGTCGCTGTTCCTGATCGGCACCGAGATGGACTACGAGGAAGAGAAGCTGAAGTCGGGCTTCGTGTTCAAGAACCCGAACGAGAAGGGCCGCTGCGGCTGCGGCGAATCCTTCCACGTCTGAAGTCGGATCATGGATCATTTCGCGCGGCTGGGGTTGCCGGCGGCGCTGGACCTCGAGGCCGCGTCGCTAGACCGGGCCTACTTCGCTCTCCAGCGCCAGTGGCATCCCGACCGCTTCGTCGCCAAGCCACCTGAAGAACGCGCACGCGCGTCGATCGAAGCGGCCGCCCTGAACGACGCCTACCGGACCCTGAAGGATCCGCTCAGCCGCGCCGTCTATCTCGCCGAACTCAAGGGCGTGGAACTGCCCGGTGACGGCAAGACCATCGACGATCCGGATCTGTTGATGGAGGCGATGGAGGCGCGCGAAGAATTGCACGAGGCGCCCAGCAGCGAGGCGATCGATGGGCTGGCGGCCAAGGCGCGTAACGAAATGAACAAGGCGATGGCGGATCTCGGTAGTTTGTTCTTGGCAAACGACAAGTCGGCCATCAGAAAAACGCTCCTTCGCTTGCGCTATCTCGACAAGTTCGCCGAGGAAGCGCGTGCGCGGCGCATGAATATAGAACGGTCCAGAGCATGACTTTGCTGGAGATCCACGAGCCGGGTGAAACGCCCTTGCCGCATGCCGGCGAGGGATCGCTGGCGGTCGGCATTGATCTCGGCACGACCAACTCCGTGGTCGCCATCGCACGGGAGAGTGTACCCGCAGCGCTGCACGACGAGTTGGGCAAGGCGTTGGTTCCGTCCGTGGTCGCCTATCCAGCCGCCGGTGGCGTTCTGGTAGGCGATGAGGCGCGTCAGGTCGCGGCCGCCGAGCCGAAGAACGTCGTTTCCTCGATCAAGCGGCTGATGGGCCGTGGCGCCGGCGATGTCCATGCGGTGGCTGGCGTGCTGCCCTACGAGATCGAGCCGGGCACCGGCGAGACCGACATGGTGAAGCTGCGCATCGGCGGCAAGGCGCGCTCGCCGGTCGAGATCTCCGCCGAGATTTTGAAGGCCTTGCGTCAGCGCGCCGAAGAAGCGCTGGAGAAGCCGGTCGAACGGGCCGTCATCACCGTCCCGGCCTATTTCGACGATGCCGCACGCACGGCGACCCGCGATGCCGCGCGCGTTGCCGGCCTCGAAGTGCTGCGCCTGGTGAACGAGCCGACGGCGGCGGCGCTGGCCTATGGCTTGGACAAGGGTTCCGAAGGACTTTACGCGGTCTACGATCTGGGCGGCGGCACCTTCGATTTCTCCGTGCTGCGGCTGGAGAAGGGCGTGTTCCAGGTGCTGGCGACCGGTGGCGACACGGCCCTGGGTGGCGACGATCTGGATCGCGCCATTGCCGAGCGCATGCTGGCGGAACGCAAGCGCGATGGCCTTGCCGACCAGGTCGACGAAGCCGCGGTGAAGACGGCATTGGCGCTCGCGCGTCACATGAAGGAACAGCTCTCCGACCGCGATCAGACTTCGGGACGGCTCGAAATTGCAGGCACGCCATCGTTCCATGCGCTGACGAAGTCCGAGTTCGACGCGATGGCCGATGCCCTTGTCGAGCGCACGCTCGGTATCGCGCGCCATGTGCTGGACGACGCCGGCATGACGGCGGCGGAAGTGCAGGGCGTGGTGCTGGTCGGTGGTTCGACGCGCGTGCCGCTGGTGCGCACGAAGGTCGCCGGCATGATCGGCAAGCCGCCGCTCACCGACATCGACCCCGACGAGGTCGTGGCGCTGGGCGCCGCACTACAGGCCGAGGCGCTGACTGGCGGTGGCGATACTTTGCTGCTCGATGTGACGCCTCTGTCGCTGGGCCTCGAGACCATGGGCGGCATCGTGGAGAAGATCGTGCCGCGCAATACGCCGATCCCGGTCCAGTTGGCGCAGGATTTCACGACCTATCAGGACGGCCAGAGCGCCATGGCGATCCATGTCGTGCAGGGCGAGCGCGAGATGGTCGCGGATTGCCGCAGCCTGGCACGCTTCGAGCTTCTGGGCATTCCGCCGATGACGGCCGGGGCGGCGCGCATCCGCGTCACCTTTGCGGTCGATGCTGACGGCCTGCTCACGGTCTCGGCGGAGGAGCGCACGACCGGTATCGCGCAGCGAATCGAAGTGAAACCGTCCTATGGCCTCAGCCACGAAGACATGGCCGACATGCTCTACGACAGCATGGACCACGCCGAGGCCGACATGACGTTGCGGCTGCTGACCGAAGCGCGCGTCGAGGCGCGGCGCAGCCTGCTGGCCCTGGAAGCAGCGCTGGCCAAGGACGGTTCGCTGCTGTCGGGTGAGGAACGTACGGCAATCGACGAGGCCCGCGCCACCGTCGAAGCCGCGATGGCCGGCGAAAGCCGCGACGAGATCAATGCGGCGGCCGAAGCGCTGGAGACATTGTCCAAGCCCTTCGCCGAACGTCGCATGGACCGCGGCATCCGTGAGGCGCTATCGGGCCTCTCGGTCGGCGAGTTGGAAAACAGAGTCGGCGAGTAGCGAGCAAGGAGTAAGAGAGACTGAGATGCCGAAGATGACGTTCATCCTGAGGGACGGATCGCGCAAGGAAGTGGAGGCGCCGATCGGTCTCAGCGTGCTCGAGATCGCCCATCGCAATCACATCGACGTCGAAGGCGCCTGCGAGGGTTCGCTCGCCTGCTCGACCTGTCACGTCGTGGTGGAGAAGGACTGGTTCGACCAACTGGCGCCGGCCAGCGATGACGAGGAAGACATGCTCGACCTCGCCTTCGGCCTGACCCACACGTCGCGGCTCGGCTGTCAGATCCGCATGAGCGAGGCGCTGGACGGGCTGGTGGTGCGCCTGCCGGCGGCGACCCGCAACATGATGGTCGACAAGTAAGGGGGAGAGGGCGCGATGGCACGCAAGCTGCGCTGGACCGACGTCCATGACATCGCGATCGAGCTCGAGGAGAGCCATCCCGATGTGGACAATGTCAATCTACGGTTCACCGACCTTCACCGCTGGGTGATGGAGCTGCCCGATTTCGAGGACGATCCCAATCGCTCCAACGAAAAGATCTTGGAAGCGATCCAGGCCGCCTGGATCGAGGAGCGCGACTAGCGTACCCGCGAGGTACTGGTTCGACGCCGCAATTTAGTCGAAAATAGAAGCGATTTTGCTCGGTCCCCGGAGGCCGTCGATGATCGTGACAAAGGTGCGTCCTGTGCTGCTGCCACTGATCCTCGTGGCGGGGCTCGGTGCCTGCGCGTCCAATGCAGTCCAACCTGGCATTGTCCAGACGACGGCAGGCCAACCCGGCGTCGTCACGACCTCGTCGAATGTCCCACCGCCACAGGCGGCGAACTCGGCCTACACCTACAACAGTGCAGTCGCTGGACCTGGCCGTGTCGTTTCCATTCGTGAAATCGCCCTGCAGGGCGGCGGTGGCTCCTACCGAAGCAGCGGTCAGGGGACCATGACCGGCGGGCTCCTGGGGGCAGCCGCAGGTGCGGCCCTCGGCGGCGCAATCGGTCAGACGGTTGGCAGCAGCGTCGTCGGCTTGCTCCTGGGCGCCGTTGGCGGCGCTATCGCCGGTAACATCTTCGAGGGCCAGCAGGCGGCGGGACGTGGCATCGAGGTCGTGGTCCAGCGCGACGACGGCCAGAACGTCACCATAGCGCAGCGTGACGACGGCGATGTGCAGCTCGGCGACCGGGTGCAGATCGTACAGGACGGCCGGGGTGTTGCCCGGGCCGTGCGAGACACCTCCCGCGCGCCCGACTGAATGCGCTAGAGTGTTCTGAACGAGACAGTGAAAGGTCGTCATCGGATGTTTGGCAAGTGGATCGGCAAATGGGCCTTGGCCCTGGTGGTTCCGGCTGCGCTCGCGGCCAGCCTCGGCGCCTGTAACGGCAGCAGCGGCGCGGTCCAGCCAGGTGTGGTCAATACGTCGGCGCAGGGTGCCAGCTACCGCGGTGAGGTGGGACGAGTAGTCTCCATCCGCGAGGTCCGGGTGCGCGGCCAACGTGGCGGCATGAACGATGGCACGATGATCGGCGGCACGGTCGGCGCCATTGGCGGCGCGGCGGCCGGCGGAGCAATCTCCAATTCGGTGGGCGGCGCGGTCGTGGGCGGCGTGCTGGGCGCCGTCGGCGGCGCCATCGTCGGCACCGCGGTCGATCAGGAATCCACGCGCCGCGGCATCGAGATCACCGTGCAGCGTGACGATGGCCAGCGCGTGACCGTGGCGCAATACGACGACGGCGACATCCAGATGGGTGACCGCGTGGCGATCGTCTACGACCGCAACGGCGTCGCCAAGGTCGTGCGCGACACCGGTCGCCGGCGCGACTGACGGGCTGTGGCCCCGGCCTCAGACGAGGCCGTGATCCTTCAGCACTTGCTGCTCATCGCCCGTGATGTAGGCGAAGATCTCCGGTGCGCCGCCATCGGGGATGCGCAGCAGGTAGATGTTGTCGAACTCGATCTCGACCCGTTCGCCGGATTTCTTGCGGTAGCTTGACCACCAGCTCGTCTTGGCCATGGCGTGGAAATCGTCGAGGGGCGTCACCTTGAGCGCGCGTACCTCCATGCGCTCGGTGCCGATCTTCCGGTAGAAGGCATAGCCGCGCGGGATCATGAACCGCAGGAGCCAGCCGTTCCGTCCGCCGGAGACGCCGCGGGGACTGCTTCCGACGAAGTACCTGGCGAAAGCGGCGAGCGCCTTCTTGATGTCGACCTGGGGCGGGGCCTTCAGAGCGTCGTTCATACGGGCCTGATAGGCCTCGAAAAAGCGCCGGATAGCGGGTTCATGGTCGCGCATAGGTCGACGGTAACGCGTCACCGGGCCCTGTTGTTGCCGTTTCGGCGGGCCTATATAGGCCCCGTTATGGCCCGCAATTCCCTCGGTCTCGACAAGGCGCCCGGCGACACCCGCGTGGTGGTCGCGATGTCGGGCGGCGTCGATTCGTCGGTCACGGCGGCGCTGCTGAAGGATCAGGGCTATGATGTTGTGGGAGTCACCCTGCAGCTTTACGACCATGGCGTGGCGGTCGGGAAGGCGGGGGCCTGCTGCGCCGGCCAGGATATCCGCGATGCCCGCCAGGTCGCCGACCGGCTGGGCATGCCTCACTACGTGCTCGATTACGAAAGCCGCTTCCGCAACGAGGTGATGGAGTCCTTCGCCGACGCCTATGCCCGTGGCGAGACGCCGGTGCCGTGCATCGCCTGCAATCGAACGGTGAAGTTCCGCGACCTCCTGAAGACGGCGCGCGAGCTCGGCGCCGAGGCGCTGGCGACCGGTCACTATGTACGACGCGTCGCAGGTGAGGCCGGGCCGGAGCTGCACCGTGGTGCCGATCCGGCGCGCGACCAGAGCTATTTCCTGTTCGGCACGACGCGCGAGCAGCTCGACTTCCTGCGCTTCCCCCTGGGCGACCTGCCCAAGAGCGAGACGCGCGCCTTGGCCGAGCGCTTCGACCTCGCCGTCGCCGACAAGCCCGACAGCCAAGACATCTGTTTCGTGCCGAACGGTGACTATGCCTCGGTCGTCCAGAAACTCCGGCCCGAGGCGGTCGAGCCCGGCGAGATCGTCGACATGGCGGGCAGGGTGGTGGGCCGCCACGAAGGCATCGTGCGGTTCACCGTCGGGCAGCGTCGCGGCCTGGCGCTGGGTGGCCGCGAGGGTACCGACAACGATCCGCTCTATGTCGTGCGGCTGGAGCCCGCGACGCGACGCGTCGTGGTCGGTCCACGCAGTGCGCTCGGGCGAGACGAGATCGCGCTCTACGACGTGAACTGGATTGGTCCCGTGACCTCGGGAGCATTGGACGTGCAGGTCCGCGTTCGATCCAGCCAGACGTTGCGACCGGCCACCGTCGAGCTGACAGAGGCAGGCGCCATCGTGCGCTTTGCCGACCCCGAGATCGGCGTGTCTCCCGGCCAGGCCTGTGTGGTCTACGATGCCGCCACCGGCAGCCGCGTGTTGGGAGGAGGTTTCATCAAGAGGTTCGAGTGATGATGAAGTTCGATCATCTCAACCTTCCGGTCAGCAATCTCGACCGGTCACGCACCTGGTACATGTCGACACTTGGTCTCAAGGTCGAATTCGAAGTCCCCGATCGGCGGACAGTCGCTCTTCAGGACGGCGAAGGCTTTGCGATCTTCCTGCAGGAATCGGGATCGCCTGTTGCAGCGAACGGCACTGCGCTCTGGTTCCAGGTCGACGACGTCGATGCAACGCATGCCGAATGGTCGAAGCGGGGTGTTGCTTTCGCGCACGGCCCGCAGAAGGTCTTCTGGGGATACGGCGCGGAGCTGCACGATCCCGACGGCTACATCGTGCGTCTGTGGGACGCGCGTTCGATGCAGGAAAAATAGGTCACAGGCGGTTGTCATTGCCGCGTCACGGGCCGCTCCGATAAGGCCCGGATGCACGATGATCGATCCCACCGCCTCCTCACACGGCGCCAACAGCTCCGTATCGCAACCGGCCTCTTAGCTCTCGGCGCGGCACCGTCTCTCGCGATGGCGCAGCCGGCGTCCTATCCCACCAAGCCGGTCAAGCTAGTCATTCCGTATCCGCCCGGCGGCGGCACGGACATTACCGGGCGGGCGATGGCTCAGAGACTCTCGGAATTCCTGGGGCAATCCGTCGTCATCGAGAACAAGCCGGGCGCCACCGGCATGATCGGCGCGGCGAGCGTCGCGAAGAGCGCGCCGGACGGCTACACGGTCCTGTTCGGTGCGGCGAGCGAGATGGCGATCAACGCCAGCCTCTTCAAGAACATGACCTACGATCCGCGGACCGATTTCGAACCGGTCAGCCTGCTGGCGACGTTCCCGCTTGTTTTCGTTGCGCCGGCCGCGACGTCGCAATCGCTCGGTGAACTCATCGAAACGGCGCGGGCCAAGCCGGGCACCGTCAGCTACGGCTCCATCGGCAGCGGCAGCCCTCAGCATCTGGCCGCCGAACTGCTCTCGTCCATGGCCAAGGCGAAGCTCCTTCATGTTCCCTACAAAGGCTCGGGACCGCTGGTGCAGGACGCTGTGGGCGGCCATCTCAACATGGCGGTGAGCAGCGTGCCGCCGGCGGTTCCTCTCGTCAGGTCGGGCAAGCTGCGCGCACTTGCCGTGACGTCGTCGAAGCGGTCGGAACCCTTGCCCGACGTTCCGACGATGGCCGAGCTCGGCTTCCCTGGCTACGAGTTCAACACCTGGGTGGGTGTTGCCGTGCCGAAGGGAACGCCGAAGGAGATCGTGGATCGCCTGCATGACGGGCTGATCGCAGCGCTGGCCGCCAGCGACGTCCAGGCGGCCCTGCGCGACCAAGGCGCTGTTCCGGCAGGCTCGACACCCGAGCAGTTCCGGCAGTTCGTGCGCGAGGAAGTGGCGAAGAGCGACAAGATCGTTTCGGAAGCCGGCATACAGGCGGAATGACGATGGCCCCGGACGTGGCATTGCCTATCATGTCGGCATGACTTCATCGCGTCGCCGCCGGGCCATCCTGATCGTCTGCGATGGCCTCGGCGCAGAATGGATCAATGCGGAACGGACGCCCACGTTGGCGGCCCTGCAGGCCGGCCATCGCAGCGCCAGCGATCATCGCGCGGTCTTCCCGTCGGTAACGCGCGTCTCGGCGGCGTCCATCGCGACGGGCTGCCATCCGGCGCGCCACGGCCTCGAAGGCAACCAGATGGCGCTGTTCGAGGACGGCCGCCTCACCGTGCACAATGTCGGGGCGCCGTCCTTCCGGCAGACCATGCGGCAGGTCACGGGCCAGACCTTGCGCGTGCCAACGCTCGCCGAACGGCTGGCCTCGTGCGGCGGGCAGGTGGCCTATTCGAATGTTTCTCCGGGGGCTGCCTACTTCCTCGATCCGGATCATTTCGGGACCGTGCTGCATCGCGCCGGTTCCTTCGGTCCCGGTGGTGCGGCACTTACAGGAGCGGCGCATCTGGCGGTCACTCACGATCTCGCCGGTGACATCGAGATGGCGCGGCGCTTCTGCGCCGAGATCGTGCCGTCGGATGAACATGCGCTGAGCGTCCTGTGGCTCGCCAATCCCGATCTCACGCTGCATCACGAGCCGCTGGGTTCGCCCGAGCACCTGCAGGCCCTCAAGGTGACGGATGGGCTGGTGAGGGAAGTCCTCGACGCGGTGAGGGCGCACGAGGATCGTTTCGACACATTGGTGGTGGTCGGATCGGATCATGGGCACGAGACGGTCGGTCGCTCGATTCACATCGCTCGATGGCTGTCGGAAAACGGTCTGGAGGCCGAGCTGCGGCACGGCCGGATCGCCGTTGCCTCGCAGGGCACCAGCGCCTTGATCTACGCAACGGAGAAGGCGAGGCCTGCGCTCGAAGGAGTGTTCCCGCACATGCGGCACGAGCCGTGGGTCGGCGCGATCCTGACTGGCGAGATGCTGGCGGCCACGGGCCTCTCGGGGAAGATGCTGTTCGCGGCCGTCGACACGGCACGCCACGATGAGCGCAACGGCTACGGCGTTGCCGGAACACGCTGGCTGGTCGAGGACGGCGAAGGCCCGCCGGAGATCGGCTGCGGTCATCATGGCGGATTGGGACCGCAGGAAACGCGACCCTTCCTGGTGCTCGTTCATCCCGATTTTGGCCAGGGCAGGATCGAGCGCACGACCAGCCTGGTCGATATCGCCCCGACGATCCTGAGCTTTCTCGGCCAGCCTGTGGATCGCTTCGATGGCACTGCAGTTACCGCGGGACAATAACCGCACGAAAGGCCGGTTCTGGCTTTCTTGACAGGCCGCCGCGGGGCCGCATAAAAGCGCGCACCCATGGCTGGGTAGCTCAGCTGGTTAGAGCACGGCACTCATAATGCCGGGGTCGGCGGTTCAAGTCCGCCCCCAGCTACCAAATTCTGGCCCCCGGTCCATCATGGCCGGGGGCCTTTCATTTGCGCGCTGCCTGCGCCAGTTTAGGACCATGGCCAACGGACATACGCACCAAACCGACGTCGTCATCATAGGCGCGGGGCCCGTGGGCCTCTTCACCGTGTTCGAATGCGGCATGGTTCGCCTCAACTGCCATGTCGTCGACGTGCTCGACGATGCCGGCGGGCAGTGCACGGCGCTCTATCCTGAAAAACCGATCTACGACATTCCGGGTTTTCCGCGTATCGAGGCGGCGGAGCTGATCGTCCGCCTGAAGGCGCAGGCATCGCCCTTTCGGCCGGTCTACCATCTTGGCCAGCAGGTCCAGGCGCTCGAGCCGCTGACCGGCGGCTTCTGGCGGGTGACAACCTCGAAGGGCACCGTGCTGCAGACCAAGGCGGTGATCATCGCCGCCGGTGTCGGCGCCTTCGGCCCCAACCGTCCGCCGCTGGAGGGCATCGAAGCCTACGAAGGCAAGAGCGTCTTCTACTATGTGACGCACCGCGAGACCTTCAGTGGCCGCAAGGTGGTGATTGCGGGCGGCGGCGACACGGCGGTCGACTGGGCGTTGTCGCTGTCCGAGGTCGCGAGCCGCGTGACGGTGGTCCATCGCCGCGACCGGTTCCGCGCCGCCCCCGAGAGCGAGGCGCGTCTGAAGGCACTGGCCCAGGCCGGCAAGATCGACCTCGTCGTGCCGTATCAGCTCCATGGTCTGGAAGGGACCGCTGGACATCTCTCCTCGGTGGTCGTGTCGACGCTCGATGGCGCCACGAAGAAGATCGCGGCTGACGTGCTGTTGCCGTTCTTTGGCCTCTCGATGTCGCTGGGGCCGATCGCGGAATGGGGCCTGGCGCTGGAGCGCAACCAGATCGAGATCGACCCCTCGACCTCGGCCACCAGCAAGGCCGGCATCTTCGCGGTCGGTGACGTCGTCACTTATCCTGGCAAGCTGAAGCTGATCCTGACGGGCTTCTCCGAGGCCGCCATTGCGGCACGCTCGGCCTATGCGCTGATCCATCCCGAGACGCCGCTGCACTTCGAGTATTCGACGACCTCGGGCGTGCCCGACGCCTAACGCCAACCTTCGTCGACGTCACGTCACCGGACGCGACTGCGGCAAGCGTTCGCGCGTGCCGTAGACGGGCGGGGCGAGCTGTTCGGCGCTGCGGCCGGCCCAATCGCGCTGGCTCACCGTTTCGAGCCGCTTGCGCTGGCCCTCGATCAGGCCGGCCGTTGCGGCTTCGACATCGACCGTCAGCACCTTGCCGTCACGCACGACCTGCGCACCGTCGACATAGACGTGGCGGATGGCGCGGTCGCTCGCCGAGTAGATCAGGCTGCGGACCGGCTCGTGCGCCGGCTGCATGTAGGGATGGCTCATGTCGACCAGCGAGAAGTCGGCCTTGCAGCCCGGCGCCAGGCGTCCGAGATCGGGCCGGCGCAGGATCTTGGCGCCGCCGACTGTGGCCGCTTCGAAGGCATGCCGCGTCGTGCCCATTTTGTAGTTCATGGTGAAGACACGGGCGAGGTAACAGACCAGCCGGATCTCATCGAGCATGTTGTGCGGGAAGGTATCGGTGCCGATGCCGACGGTGATGCCCGCGTTCATGTAGCGGCCGATCGAGTTCATCACCATGCCGCGGCGGGCGAACACGGTCGGGCAGTGGGCGACCGATGCTCCCGAATCGCGCAAGCGCTCGAAGTCGTTGGCATGCGGGTAGTGGATCTGCGGGTGGTCGTTGAGGAAGATGCCGTGGCCGATGATGAGATCGGGCCCGAGCACGCCGATCGAATCGAGCCACTCGATGGGCGTCTTGCCGTGGCGGTGGACCATCTCGTGAAACTCGACGACGGCCTGGCAGGCATGCGTCTGCATCGGCAGGCCACGCCGCCGCGCCTCCTGCAACGCCTCCTTGAAGAAGCCTTCACGGCAGGTGTCGATCTGCGCCGGGCCGACCATGCCCGAGATGCGGCCGCTCGGATGCCTGGCCGCTGCGTCGAGGGTCTTCATCGAGGTCTCGAAGGCCTTCTCGCCGGCCTTCTCGTCCCAGGCATATTCAACGGTGTAGCCGTTCTTGGTGTACCAGACGCCCTGGCGCATCATTGGGCAGACGACGGCGCGAATGCCGGTCGAGGCGAGGTCGTCGACCCAGCCGTCGCGCGCCATCGACAGGTCGGTGATGGTCGTGACGCCGCTCTTCAGCAGCTCGGACACCGCAACCTTCGAGGATGGGCCGGCATCCTCGGGATTGAGACCGAAGACGGTGAGATATTCGTAGAGCGAACTTTGGCCGAGCTTGTCGCTGCCATACTCCTCAGTGAGCCCCTTGTTGGCGGGCTCCGAGAAGGGATGGCTGTGCACGTTCACCAGGCCGGGGATCGCCATCATCCCGTTGCCGTCGATGGTCGTGTCGACCGGACCCGTGTAACCCGGTCCGACATGGGCGATCTCATTGCCCTTGAACACGAGATCGGCGTCTTCGAGGTAGACGTGTCGCTGTTCGGCCTCGTCCCACGCAACGATATGGTCGAGGCCGGCGATCTTGGTCGTCTTCATGTTCATTTTTATCCGAAACTTGCTTCTCTTCGGGTAAGAACACTGGCCGACCCGACGATGCTCGACAAGCGCCCCGCGGGTGGCATGATCGCTGCAAGAAGCGCGCCGAGGAGCGTCGACCATGTCGTCAAACAAGCTGAATGAGCAGGCAAAAGGCGTTTTCATCATCGCGGCGACGCCGTTTACCGACGATGGTGCGCTCGATTTGCAGAGCGTCGATACGTTGACCGATTTTTATTTGGGCTGCGGCGTACATGGATTCACCCTGCTCGGCATGATGGGCGAGGCGCACAAGCTCACGGCCGAAGAATCGATCTCCGTCGTCAATCGCGTGATCGGCCGCGCGCAGGGCCGCCAGGTGATCGTGGGCGTGAGCCATGCCGGACTCGAGAATGTGCGTCGTCTCTCGCATGAGGCGATGATCGCGGGCGCCGCGGGCGTGATGGTGGCACCTCCGCCGGGCCTCAAGGGCGACGACGGCATCTACAATTACTATGCGCAGGTCTTCCAGGCGCTGGGTCCCGACATTCCGGTCGTCTACCAGGACTATCCGCAAACCACCGGCGTCTATCTGCCGGCCAACGTGTTTGAGCGGCTGGTCGACGACTTCAAGCAGCTCGTCATGCTGAAGCACGAGGATGCGCCCGGCCTCGCCAAGCTCACCCGCATTCGCGAGGGCGAGAAGAAGCCGGGCCGCCGCCGCGTTTCGATCCTGGTCGGCAATGGCGGCATCTACTATCCGCAGGAGATGCGGCGCGGCGCCGACGGCGCCATGACGGGCTTCGCCTGGCCGGAGATGCTGGTGCAGGTCTACGACCTCTTCGCCAAGGGCAAGCCCGAGGAGGCGGAGGATCTGTTCGACATTTATCTGCCGCTCGTGCGCCACGAGGTGCAGCCGGCAATAGGCCTGGCGCTTCGCAAGGAAGTCCTGTTCCGCCGCGGCGCGATCAAGAGCCCGAAGCAGCGTGCGCCCGGCTCGTCGCTGACCGCGACCGACAAGACCGAACTCGACTCCTTGATCGCACGCCTCGAAAGGCGATTGGCCAGCGCAGGCCGTTTGCCCAAGGCGGCGGAGTAGGGACATGGCCGACTTCGACCTCATCGTCCGCAACGCCAAGATCGTTACCGCCGAACGCCAGACCGAGGGCGACATCGCCGTCAAGGGCGGGCAGGTCGTCGAGATCGGTCCCGATATCAAGGGCAAAGGCACGCGCGAGATCGATGCCGGCGGCAAATTCGTCCTGCCGGGCGGCGTCGACAGCCATTGCCACATCGAACAGAAGTCGGGCTTCGGCATCATGTGCGCCGACGATTTCTACTCCGGCACCGTCTCCGCCGCTTTTGGCGGCACCACCACCGTGATTCCCTTCGCGGCCCAGCATCGCGGCATGTCACTGCGCCAGGTGGTGAAGGACTATCATGAGGCCGCGACGCCCAAGGCGGTGATCGACTACGCCTTCCATCTGATCGTCACCGATCCCACGGAGCAGGTGCTGGGGCAGGAGCTGCCGGCGCTGATCAGGGACGGCTATACCTCGTTCAAGATCTACATGACCTACGATGCGATGAAGGTCAGCGACTACCAGATCCTGGACATCCTGGCGCTCGCCCGCCGGGACGGTGCGCTGGTCATGGTGCACGCCGAGAACCACGACATGATCCAGTGGCTGGCGCATCACCTGATCGAGCAGGGCCATGGTGCGCCGAAGTTCCATGCCATTGCCCATGCGCGAGTCGCCGAAGCCGAGGCGACCAACCGTGCGATCTCGCTGGCGCGGCTGGTCGATGCGCCACTGCTGCTGGTGCACATGTCGGAGATCGAGGCGATCGAGACGCTGCGTCAGGCGCAGAAGAAGGGCCTGAAGATCTTCGGCGAGACCTGTCCGCAGTACATCGCGCTCACTGCCGACGACATGGACAAGCCCGGTGTCGAAGGCGCCATGTGGTGCTGCAGCCCGCCGCCGCGCGATTCGGAAGCACAGGAAGCCGTGTGGGCCGCACTGAAGGATGGGACCTTCCAGACCTTCTCGTCGGATCATGCGCCCTATCAGTTCAACGAAAAGGGCAAGATCCCCAAAGGTGACAAGACCACCTTCAAGGAGATGGCCAATGGCGTGCCGGGTCTGGAGATCCGGTTGCCGATCCTTTTCTCCGAGGGCGTGCAGAAGGGCCGTATCACCCTGCAGCAGTTCGTGGCGTTGACTTCGGCCAACCACGCCAAGCTCTACGGCCTCTATCCGAAGAAGGGCACGATCGCCGTCGGCTCCGACGCCGACTTCGCCATCTGGGACGCCGACAAGGACGTCACGGTCCGCTGGGCGGACCTGCACGACAATGTCGGCTACAGCCCTTACGAAGGCCGTCAGCTCAAGGGCTGGCCGATCACCGTCGTGAGCCGTGGCCGGGTCGTGGTCGAAGACGGTAAACTCAATGCCGAGCGCGGCTCGGGCCAGTTCCTGCCCTGCGCGTCGCCCGATTCCGCCAAGCCGCAGGGTCAGACTGCGCCCGAACTGCAGGCCATGTCCCGCTTCGGCCTGAAGCCGCTGTTTTAGAGGAGAGAAGAACGTGTCCCGTCGTCTGAAGGTCTCTTCCGCCCAGCTCGGGCCAATCCATCGTGCCGATAGCCGCGCAAGCGTGGTCAAGCGCATGATGGAGATGCTGAAGGAGGCCGACTCGCGTGGCTCGAAGTTCGTGGTGTTCCCCGAACTCGCGCTCACGACCTTCTTCCCGCGCTACTGGATGGAAGACCCGAACGAAGTCGAGAAGTACTTCGAGAGCCAGATGCCGAGCCCGGAGACGCTGCCGCTGTTCGAGCTGGCGCGCTCCAAGGGCATCGGCTTCTACCTGGGCTATGCCGAGCGCACTGAGGAAGGCGGCAAGCCGCACCACTTCAATACCTCGATCCTGGTCGGGCCCGACGGCCGGCTCGTCGGCAAGTACCGCAAGGTCCATTTGCCGGGCCACGACGATCATCGCCCGAACGTGCCATACCAGCATCTCGAGAAGAAATACTTCGAGGTCGGCGACTTCGGCTTCAACGTCTGGAAGATGTTCAAGGACGACGTGATCGTCGGCCAGTGCATCTGCAACGACCGGCGCTGGCCCGAGACCTTCCGCGTCATGGGCCTGAAGGGCGCCGAGATGGTCGTGCTGGGCTACAACACGCCGAGCGACAACGTCTATGCGCCGCACGAGCCGCCGTACCTGCGCGTGTTCCATCACATGCTCTCGCTGCAGGCCGCGGCCTACCAGAACGGCATCTGGGTCGTGGCCACCGCCAAGGCCGGCAAGGAAGACGGCTTCTGGCTGCACGGCGGCTCGGTGATCGTGGCGCCGACTGGCGAAGTCGTCGCCAAGGGCACGACCGAGGAGGACGAGGTCATCTCCTACGATTGCGACCTGTCGCTCGGCGAGTACATCCGCAACACCACCTTCAACTTCGCCAAACACCGCCGGCCGGAGCACTACAAGCTGATCTCCGAGCGTGCCGGCGTCAAAGTGGAGCCGAGTAACTGACATGCAATACGCCGTCGACGACGTGAACCATCACGATCGCTACAAGATACTGACCGCCTTCGTGCTGCCGCGGCCCATCGCCTGGGTGACCACGCTGGGGCCGACCGGCATCGTCAACGCCGCGCCCTTCAGCTTCTTCAATGTCTTCGCCGAAGACCCGCCGCTCTGCATGTTCGCCATCAACAAGCGGCCGGACGGGCGGATCAAGGACACTTGGACGAACATCGAGCGCACGGGCGAATTCGTGGTCAACCTGACCGACGAGCCGCTGGCGCGAGTGATGCACGAGTCGAGCGGCGACTTTCCGCCGAACGTGGGTGAGCCCGACTATCTCGGCCTGAAGCTCGCGCCGTCGGTCGACGTCAAGGTGCCGCGGCTGGCCGATGCGCCGTGGTCGATGGAGTGCAAGACCTGGCAGGTCATCAACGTCAAGGACGACCGCCAGCTCGTGATCGGCGAGGGGCTGCGCTTCCACATCCGCGACGAACTGTGGGACCCCAAGGCGATGCGCGTCCACATGGACAAGTACCACCCGGTCGGTCGCATGTTCGCCGACCGCTACTGCCGTACCGACGACCGCATGGAGTTCCCGGCAGCGCCTGTCGTGAAAGCCAAGGCGGCGGAATGAGCGTTCTCGCGGTTCAGGCCAACGCCTCGCCGCGCGCCATCGCTTCTCTATAGGCTTCCTCGAACCAGACGGCTCGCTCTTCGAAGGCGCCGGCTCGCCGCTTCCCGGGCATCTGGTGGGCGACAGTCTGGTGGTTTTCGCAGACGGCATGGTCTTGGCGCTGCACATGACGCAGGGCCAGTCCCACCAGGTGAGGACGTACCAGCTCCGTCAAACGCATGGTCCAGCGTTTGAGCGGGCTGCGGTCTGCCGGAAAGGGAGCGGGATAGAACCAGCTGCGCATGGTCGTGCGATCCGGCCCCTCCGCCACATGCTGCAGCACGACCACATACCAGAAGCCGTGATCGACCATGAAATGGGCGACGATGAAATTGGGAAACATCTGGAACAACCGGAAGTCTGCCGAACGCCATTCGCCCGCCCGGCATTCCGTCGCCATCGTCTCCAGCGCCGTGCGGTCGGGCGTGGTGAAGTAGGCGCTGTGCGGTCCGAAACGGAAGTAGCTCATCTTTCGGGCTTCAGGTATCCCTGCTTGCCGAGCGTGCCGGGATGGACGGCAACGATGTGATAGTCGTCGAGATTGATCTGATGGCAGAACTTCCAGTTGGCTTTCACTGATCTTTTTGATCGAACGCCGCTTGCTTTGCCCTCCCGACATGGCCTCCAGGATGGGGAAGCCTTCGGCGAGATACTGCTCGAGCGTTTCACTTGTACCGAGGCCGCGGAACCGGCCGAAGATGAAGTCGCCGCAGAGGGCAATCTCGACTTCGGTCAGCCGGGCGTTGAGTTCGTGCGGCGTCTTGCCGAACAGCTGGCGGCATTGTGGGATTCCGACGGCCCGACCTTCCCGATCGTATTGCCAGTGATGGAAGCCACAGACGACAGGGCCATTTCCCTTGTCGGCGTTGCGCAGAGGAAACGAGCGATGAGCGCAGACATTCTCGAAAGCACGCAGCTGCTTGCCGAAGCGCTGCACGAAGACCGAGCGCGAGGCCAGTGACGTGCGGAACCAGTCGTTGTCGTTGGGCAGGTCACTGGCAAGACCGAGAAAGGTCCAGATCGACGCCAGCTTCGATTGCTCGAAGGCGAATGCCGCGGGATCCGTGAAAGTGTCGAGCCGTGAAAACTCATGCTGGTGCGACGGCGTCAAGGACCCTCACTCAAACTACGCTAGCCCCAGGCCAACCTTGTCCGCCCGATCGCCATGGAGACGGCGGCCTGGCTGGGCTCGACGACGGGGAGGCCGACATGGCGCTGCAGGCGGTCGCGGTAACGCGCCATGCCGGCGCAACCCATGACCAGCACATCGGCTCCGTCCTCGTCGCGCAGCTCGGCGGCGACTTCGGCCATGCGGCTGAAGGTGCGCGCCTCGTCACTGAGTTCGACGACGCCGAGCCCGATCGCGCGATCGCCGGCCATGCGGTCGTTCAGGCCCATCTGCCCGACATAGCGCAGGTGGCGCGGAATCGACTTCCGCAGGATGGAGATCACGCCGAAGCGCTGTCCGAGCGTGAGCGCTGTCAGGATGCCGCACTCGGCGATGCCGAGGACCGGCTTCAGCGTCAGTTCGCGTGCCGCATGCAGGCCGGGATCGGAGTAGCAGGCGATGACGAAGGCCGAGCAATCGTTGTCGCGTTTCTTGACCATCTCGCCGATCAGTCCGACGACCTGTTCGACATGCGCCTGGTTCTCGATGCCAGGCGGACCTTCCTTCAGGGTGACGCACTCGATGGCCGGGCCGCCCTTTATGCGCAGCGGTTCCATCGTGGCATCGATGCCTTTGGTTACGGCTTCGGTGGAGTTGGGGTTGATGACCAGGATACGGTCGGATCTGGGGTCGGGCATGGCGCCGAAGATGGCCTCTAAATTGCTATTCAACAATGGCTGATCTAACGTCGCCGCCTGGGGAAAATGGCCTGGAAAAATGGGAAGGGAGGCATTCGAAATGTTGAATCGTCGTTTGGTCGCGCTCGCTGTCGTGGCGCTGATCTCAGCAAGCCCGGCGCTGGCGCAGGACAAGAAACCGCCGTTGCGCACCGGCGTCGACGGCACCTTCGCGCCGCACGCCATGCCCAAGCTGGGCGGCGGCATCGAGGGGTTCCAGATCGACCTCTTCAACGAGGTCGCCAAGCGCATGAAGCGTGAGATCGTCATCGACGCCGTGAGCTTCTCGACCCTGATCCCGGGCATGCAGGCCGGCCGCTACGATTTCATTGCCGCGCCGACGACGGTGACCAAGGAGCGGGCCGAGAACATGCTGTTCACGGCGGGCTATATCTGGACGTCTTTCCAGTTCGGCATCAAGAAGGGCAGCGCGCCGATCAAGGGCTGGGAAGACCTCAAGGGCAAGGCGGTCGCCGTCAACAAGGGCACGCCCTACGAGAAGCTCGCCAAGGAGATGGGCGAGAAGCACGGCTTCACCGTGCAGGTCTACGACACGCAGCCCGACGCGACGCAGGCCGTGCTCTCGGGCCGTGCCTACGCCACCTTGGGCGGCAACACGACGATCGTCTACGCCGCCTCGAAGAACCCGCAGTTCGTCGCCGATCTCGAGCTCAAGGAGACGCGCGCGCATTGGGCGGCCCCCGTGCCGAAGAACAATCCGCAGCTTCGTGCCGAGCTCCAGGATGCACTCGATTGCATGAAGAAGGACGGCACCATCGCCAAGATGGCCGAGAAGTGGTTCGGCAAGAAGCCCGAGGCCGACGATCTCGCCGTGGTGATCACGCCGGGCTACGGCGTGCCGGGCATGCCGGGCTACGATCCGACGCCGCACGAACTGAAGTGCGGCGGCTGATCCGAGCCGATGGTTCAGAAGCACATTGTAGAGGCCCGCGGCATCCACAAGCATTTCGGCCCCCTTCATGTCCTGAAGGGGGTCGATCTCCAGGTGGATGAACGCGAGCTGGTGTTCGTCATCGGGCCGTCGGGCTCGGGCAAGTCGACCTTGCTGCGTTGCCTCAACCGGCTGGAGGAGCCTTCCTCCGGTTCGGTCGTGGTCGACGGCATCGATATGCTCGACCCGAAGACCGACATCAACCATGCGCGTCAACGCATCGGCATGGTGTTCCAGTCCTTCAATCTCTATCCGCACATGACGGCGCTGGGCAACGTGACCCTGGCGCTGCGCAAGGTGGCCGGCAAAAGCCGCGCCGAAGCTGATACGCTGGCGCGCAAGGCGCTGGAGCGGGTCGGGCTCGCCGACCGCGCCGACCATACGCCGGGCCAGCTCTCCGGCGGCCAGCAGCAGCGGGTCGCCATCGCGCGGTCGATCGCGCTCGAGCCCAGGGTCATGCTGTTCGACGAGCCGACCAGTGCGCTCGATCCCGAGCTGGTAGGCTCGGTGCTGGAGGTCATGCGGTCGTTGCGTGAAACCGGCATGACCATGATCGTAGTCAGTCACGAGATGGGCTTCGCCCGCAATGCCGCGGATCGCGTGGTGTTCATGGATGACGGGCTGATCGTGGAGCAGGGGCCGCCGGCCGCCATCTTCGAGAACCCGGCTCACGAACGCACGCGGGCGTTCATCGGGCAGATCCAGAGACACTGATGGGTGGTTGGGACCGTTTCGTCGAGACCTTCTTCAACGCGAAGGTCATGGCGAAGTACCTGCCGGACATCCTGTCGGGGATGGTGGTCACGATCGAGCTCGCGCTCCTGATCGTCGTCACCGGCCTGGGGGCGGGCCTTGCACTGGCGCTGCTGCGCTCGCTCGGCATCCGGCCGTTGAACTGGTTGATCATCTTCATCGTCGACCTGTTCCGGTCGCTGCCGCCGCTGGTGATCATCGTCCTGATGTATTTCGGGCTGCCCTATGCCGGCCCGTCACCTTCCGGCTTCGTCTCGACCTGGCTGTCGCTCGCTTTGGTGCTGATGGCCTTCTCCGAGGAGATCTTCTGGGCCGGCATCACGTCGATCCCGCGCGGGCAATGGGAAGCCTCGCGTTCGACCGGCCTGTCCTATGGTCAGACTTTGTTCAACGTGATCCTGCCGCAGGCCTTCCGGCTCACCATCCCGCCGCTCACCAACCGTACCATCGCCATCACCAAGGGCACGGCGCTGGGCACAGTCGTCGCCGTCACCGAGATACTGGGGCAGGCGAGTTCGGCCGTGTCGAACTCCTACAATCCGTCGCCGCTGATGATGGGCGCTGCTGCCTACATCGTGTTGTTCTTCCCGGTGGTCGTCGCTGCCCGCTGGATCGAAACCAAGTTCGCCTGGAAGCGGTGAGGGCGACACCATGATCCAGACCTTCTTCAATCTAGACATCATCGTCGCAGCCTGGCCGATCGTGATGTCGGGCCTGTGGAACACCATCCTGCTGTCGCTGATCGTGGTGCCGCTCGGCCTGTTCGGCGGACTGATCCTGGCGCTGCTGGCGTCGATCCGTCATCCGCTGGTGCGCTGGCCGCTGATGGCCTGGGTCGATTTCTTCCGCGCCTTCCCGCCGCTGGTGCTGCTGGTCCTGCTGTTCGCGGGCCTGCCCTTTGCCGGGCTGGAACTGGGCGGCTTTGCCTGCGTGGCGATCGCGTTCTTCCTCAACACCGGTTCCTACTACGGCGAAATCTTCCGGGCCGGCATCGACTCCGTGCCGAATGGACAGGTCGAGGCGGCGCGCTCCACGGGCCTCAGCCGCATGCAGGCGATGCGCTATGTCGTGCTGCCTCAGGCGGTGCGCAACGTGTTGCCTGACCTGCTGTCGAACACCCTGGAAGTGGTGAAGCTCACCTCGCTCGGCAGCGTCGTCGCCGTGCCGGAACTGCTCTACGAAGCGCGGCAGGCCCAGAGCCTCACCTACAATCCGACGCCGATCGTCATGGCGGCCGTGATCTACTTCCTGATCCTCTGGCCGCTGGTCCGACTGCTCAGCCGTCTCGAAAACCGCGCTCTGGCAGGGCGTCGCTAGCTTTTGGCGGCGACGCAGCCGGCATAGGTCATCGCCTTGCCTTCCTCGACGAAGGCGGTGTTGCCCTTGCTCCAGAATACGAACGATTCGTCCGCATTGGCGTAGCGAATGCCCGAGCCCGACAGGGTCTGCGGCAGGTTGAGTTTCCGCCCATCACTCAGCGAAATCGCGACGCGGCCGCCGGGGATCGGCTGACCGTTCGGCGCCGTACGTGAAGGCCCATCGAAGTAGTCGGCGACGATCGTCTTGTTCTGCTGGCAGGTGTAGCGGACGGTCGAGATCGGCTGGTCGGGCGCGGGCGCCTTGATCGGCGGACCGTCGTGGCAGGCGACCGCAGCGAGAGCCAAAGGCAGGAAGAGGAAACGAACGGTCGCTCTGCGCATGGTCATTCTTCCCCACACTGGATCGGTGATCCTCTATCCCATAGCCTGATGCCGAACGGCGATAAATAACGCCTGGGAGGAACTACCGATGCATTCGATCGTCCGCGCACTCGCGGGCTGCCTGTTGGCATTTGGTCTCGTCCAGCACGCGGCAGCGCAAACCAACTGGCCCGAGAAGCCCGTGAAGCTGGTGGTCGGCTTCACCGCCGGCAGCGCCACAGATGTCACCGCACGCCTGTTTGCACAGAAATTCACCGAAGCGTGGGGCCAGCCGGTGGTGGTCGAGAACGTTACGGGCAACTCCGGCGCCATCGGCGTCGATCGCGTCGCCAAGGCCACGCCCGACGGCTACACGTTGATGTGGTCGGGCAATGCCGCCATCACCATCCTGCCCAGCATGCAGGCATTGCCTTTCGATCCGTTGAAGGACCTGACGCCGATTTCGACCTCGCTGGTCATGCCATCGGTCTTTGTGGTGAACAACGATCTGCCGGTGAAGTCGATCGCCGAGCTGATCGCCTACGCCAAGGCCAATCCGGGCAAGCTCTCCTACGGCACGCCGGGAGTGGGGACGCCGCAGCATATCGCGGGTGAGCTGTTCGCCCATCTCGCCGGAATCAAGATGGAACACATCCCTTACCGCGGGGCCAATCTCACCGACGTGATGAGCGGCGTCGTGCCTCTGGGTATCCAGAACGCCGGCGCAGCCATGCCGTTGGTGCGCGACGGCCGCGTGCGCGGCATCGCGGTCACGTCGCTGAAGCGCACCTCCTCGGCGCCCGATCTGCCCACGCTGGCGGAGCAGGGCTTTCCGGGCTTCGAGGCGACGTCGTGGTTCGCGCTTTTAGGGCCGGCCGGGCTGCCCAAGCCGATCGTCGACAAGGTGCGGGCGGAATCGCTGAAAGCGCTGGCCGATCCTGAGCTCAAGAAGAAGATTGCCGCCATGGGCCTCGATCTGGTCGGCAGCACGCCCGAGGAAACCCGGGCAGCCATCGCCGCCGATATCCCGAAATGGGCCAAAGTGATCAAGGACGCCGGCATCAAGCCGGGTCAGTAGCAGCCGGCACGGCTGGCCTGCTCCGGCCATGAGCTGTAAGATTGCACGACCATCAGGGGATCGTGCATGTCAGGCAGATCCATCCTCACAGCTGTTGCGCTCAGCCTCTGGTTTCTCATCTCTGTCGCCGTCGTTGCGACCGTGGCCTATGTCGGCTTTATCGGTGTGGGCGTCGCCGGCCTCATAATGTGGTTCATCTGGACATTGGTCGAGCTGGACACCGATGCTGCCGTGGGCGACGAACTCTCGCCGGGCTTTCCGGCGCGTCAGGTCGAAGCGAAGGCGAGCCGATCGAACGAGGAACTAGCAGCTTCGTTCGGCGAACGCTTGCTGACCATGCAATCCGTTCGCTTCTTCCGCAAATTCGGCGCCGGCCTGGCTGTCGTCGGTATCGGCGGGTTCCTGCTCTTCCAGGTCTGAGGCGCGCAGGTCTGGCGAGGCGATCACCATTCCTCGATCATCTGCCCGTTGGGCAGGATGGTGATCTTCTTCGGCACGCCCTGGGGCCGCGTCGGTACGGCATCGCGCGTGACATCGGCCTTCCATGAGCCATCGGGACGCTGCTGCAGGCGCTGGACCTTGTAGTCCTGGCTCTGGATGCGATCGCGCGTCATCGATTGCGTGCTGGGATAGGGGGCTGGCGGCGCCATCACGGGCGCAGCCGGCGGGGTCGGGGGCGGCGGCAAGGCACCCGGCGACATCGTATCGGGCATACGGCCGGCATTGCCGATCGAACCCGGCGGGAGCTGGGCGAAAGCTGCCCCGGTGGCCACGACCATGGCCACTAAAGTGGCGGACATCGGAAGGAGGCGCATGGGACTCATATGGGACGTCCCGGCCTGTCTTCCAGATGCGCAAAAAGAAGCAAACGCGCGAAAACGGGACGCCCAACTTACGCAGGGCGCCCCGCCGTTCGCGTGCAGAGGGTGTGGCGCCTACTGCTCGCGAATCCTGCCTGTCGTGTCGAGCATCACGGCAATTTCGGCGTTGTTCTTCATCGCCTTGCCGCTCCAGTTGCCGGCGTTGTCGCGCTTGAGCTGCTTCACGCCGCTATAGCCCTTGGCTTCGAGCGCGGCCTTTGCCGCGGCCTCGCTGGCAATCGGCTTCACGGTTGGACTTTCGGTCCGAGGCATCGTCGTTGTGCCGGTCGGTGCGCTCGGTGTGCCGGGCTGCGTTGTCGTTTGGGCGTAGACGGCGCTGCTGACGCCAGTGGCTGCGATCAGGGCGAGAGTGACGAGAGTGGTCTTCATGTCGGTCGTCCTCTGTTCGAGCAAGCGAGAGGGTGGGCTTGCGCAGGATCAACGCCACGTCGCGCGAGGGCGTTGCATCGAAAATTGCCACCGACGAATCGAGCGTGGTCCATGCTAGGAGAGTGTTCGGCAGCGCACCGCATGAGGGAGGACGAGCGAAATGGCGAAGGCAGCAATGACGGTGGTTCGCGGTGGTCGTGTGCTCGATATCAAGCGCCACGCTGCACCAAAGGCTGACATCCTCATAAAGGGCGACACGATCCTCGAGATCGGCAAGCCCGGCCTTGCGGCACCGGCGACCGCGACGCTGATCGACGCACGCGACCGATTGCTGCAGCCCGGACTGGTCAACGGCCATACGCACAGTCACGGCAATCTCGCCAAAGGCATGATGGATCGCATCACGCTCGAACTGTTGCTGACCGCCAGTCCTTACATGAGTGGTGCGCGTACGCTGGAAGACAAATACTTATCGAGCCTGATCGGCGCGGCCGAAATGGTGCTGAAAGGATGCACGGCGGCGTACGATCTCGCGGCTGAGTTTCCCATGCCGACGGCCGAAGGGCTGGCGGCAATCGGCCAGGCCTATGCCGATATCGGCATGCGCGCGACCTTGGCGCCGATGGTGGCCGATACCAGTTTCTTCGAGGCCATTCCCGGCCTGATGGAGCGCCTGTCACCGGCACTGCAGAAGGAAGTCGAGCGCTATCGCCTGGCGCCTTACAAGGCGAGCGTATCGCAGATGAAGAAGGCGCTGCACGGCTGGAAGCTCGGATCGAAGGGCGTACATCTCGCGGTGGCGCCGACCATCCCGCATCATTGCAGCCGCGAATTCCTGCTGGCCTGCCTGAAGCTTTCGAAAGACTACGGCACCGGCCTGCACAGCCATGTCGCGGAGTCGAAGGTCCAGGTGATCGCGGGTTACCAGCTCTACGGCAGCTCGCTCACCGCGTACATGGATTCGCTCGGACTTATCGGGCCCGACTTCACGGTCGCGCACGGCGTATGGCTCGACGGTGACGACATGAAGCTGCTGGGCGATCGCGGCGCCTCGGTCTCGCACAACCCCGGCTCTAACATGCTGTTGGGTAACGGCATGGCCGACATGCGCGGCATGCTCGATGCCAAGGTGAATGTCGGCATCGGTACCGACGGTGCGAGCTGCTCGGACAATCAGAACATGTACGAGAACATGCGTCTCGCCTCGATGGTCTCGAAGGTGCAGGGGCCGGACCGGCAGAACTGGATCTCGACGGACGAGGCGCTGCAGGCGGCGACCGCCGGCAGTGCGCAGGCTCTGGGACTGGGGGACCGTATCGGCAAGCTCGAAGCGGGCTACAAGGCCGATATCGTGTTCCTCGACCTCGGCCACGTGAACTGGATTCCGTTCAACGACCCGACCAACCAGATCGTGCACACCGAAGACGGCTCGGCCGTTCATTCGGTGATGATCGGCGGCCGTATGGTGGTCGAAAATCGCAAGCTCCTGACCGTCGATCTCGCCCAGATAGCGAAGCAGGCGGAGAAGGCGCGCGAGCGGCTGGCCAGGGGGCGTGGTCCGGCGAAGGCGCTCTACGATAGATTGGAAAAAGTGGTGGGAACGTTCTGTCCGGGGCTCGCCAAGCAACCGCTACATATCGACCGGTTCGGCGGCGGGCATCACCATGCCCACCATTAAGATCGCTGCTCGTGCCAGCCTCTGCGCCGGTAGCCGTAGCGGGCGAGGCCGACGGCGACCATGCCATTCACCACCAGGGCGCCGGTCACGATCGCAAGCATGACGATCAGGCCGGTCATCGACGCATCGAACAGGTAGACGGAGACGGTGAGGCCGACGACGGCGCCGCCGGCGATCACCAGCATGACCAGGAGCATCACGATGGCCAGCGCGTAGAGGCCCTTGGCGAGAAGGTAGAGCGGACCGCCCAGTGCGCCCCAGACGTACGACCCCCGATCGAGGACGAGTGTCTCGTCCGTCTCGGGATTGTCCAGTCGGTAGGTATTCAGCACACTGTCACATCGCGCAATAGGGGCGCGAAGCTAGCACGGGGTTGCGCCCGAAGCCAACAATACGACCTCAAGCTGCTGCCACGCCTATCAGAGTGTCGTGCAGCCAGAACATGAGGACATAGGCCGCCGTTCCGAGCAGAAGCACCAATGCATCGTTCTTCGACCAACCGACCTGTGCGGCGCCGGCATCGCCGCGCCGCTTGAGGGAAATGCGATCGTATACCGCCCAGATCAGCAGCCCACCGAACAGGATCATGGAGCCGAGATCGCCGTTCACCAGCAGATGCGACAGCGCCCAGGCCTTGACGGCGACCAGCATCGGATGGCGCAGCAGGGATTTGATCCGGCTGGGCGGTGAATAGGCCGAAACCAGCGCCACGAAAGCGAACCACAGCAGGAACAGGGCGATCGGATGGAAGATCGCGAAGGGCGGGTTCCAGGCCTGGACGTAGCCCGCGCTGCGATACGCGCCGAAGCCGACGACGATCAGGACAAGCCCGGCGAGCGAGACGAGCGAATACAGGCCCTTGTAGGGACCTTCACCCAATCGGCCGATGAGGGCGGCTCGGGTGCCGCGCAATGTTCCGAGCGTATGGACGCCGAGAAAGAGAATTAGACCGCCAACGAGCCATGCCATGCCTGCGATCATAGCATGGCTGGCTGTGGGGGATTGAACGGCGCTTTATTCTATCGCGTCATCTGCGTGACGTTGCCGGTGGAGTCGACAGCGATGGCGACTTCCTCGTTGTTCTTGGTCGCGCGCGCACGCCAGGAGCCGTCGTCCTGGCGTTTCAGGTCCTTGATATTGGTGTAGCCGCTGGCTTCGATTTGCGTGCGTGCAGAGGTGGCGCTTTGCGCCGTGCCGGGCATACCGGCAGGCGGTACCGACGGTGTCGTCGACGTGCCGGATGGGCTCCCTGTTTGCGCTATCACGATCGACGTGGACGCCAGGAGGGCGATGGCTGTCAGGGGGACGAGTTTCATGGGAGGCACTCCTCGGCGTTACGGATGCCCCTCAGTAATGCGGTTCGGCTCCTAACGTTGCACGCCGTCTCAGCTGAGATCCTCGGTCGACACCTTGAACGCATAGCCAGGGGCGCAGCCCATGACCTTCAGGAAGGTTTCGTCGACCAGACGCGCAATCGCCTCGGGCTGGTTGCCGCCGGTGCCGACGGTGGCAAAGGCGTTGGCGTCCCAATCGACCAGCGCGAGGTCGAGATCATGCAGAGTCTCGAGCGCGCCGCTCAATTCCAGGCGGCTGAGCGGATCGTCGGCATAGGGGTAGGGCGCCAGATTGATGGTTTCCGCCATGACCTGAATGGATACATCCAGGCCGTCGGCATTCACCGCTTCGAGAGTGCAGCAGAGCATGCCGCCTTCGTTCTTCTCGCTGTAAACATCCCCTATTGCGGCGGCAATCGCCTCCGCTTGACCCTGACTCATGGACTGGTTCTCCTATCCTCGAGGGTTATTGCTGGCGAGTCGCCTCAAGCGCAAAAATGCCCCACTGCCTCCATGATTCGGCCTCAGACCGGGGCAACTCTCCATGGCGTACCGCGTTCCATTTCGACGGTCGAGGGGGCCGTTGAGGGGTGTCGTGAGAATCTTTCCTGTACTCATATCGTCAGCTCTGATGTTGACGGTTCTTCCGGTGGCTGCGCAACAGATCCAGTCTGCTGCGGCAAAGATGGATTGCGCTGTCGACGAACCAGATCCCGTCCAGATCAGTTGGGATGCACCGTGCGAAAAGGGCAACTGGCTGTTCGAACCGGGCATCGGCTGCCGCATGTGGGACTGGCATCCCGATCTCGACGACAAGGCGAGCTGGACCGGCTCCTGTCGCGGTGCTCTGAAGGAGGGGCAGGGCGTCGTGCAGTGGACCGAACACGGCTCGCTGATCGATCGCTTCGAAGGCACCTATCGCAATGGCCGGCGCGAAGGCCCCGGCCGCTATAGCTGGAACGCCACCGACTGGTTCGAAGGCACCTATGCCAAGGACGTTCCGAACGGTCCCGGCACGGTGAGCCTGAACGGCGTCACGCTCTCGGGCAATTGGCGCAACGGCTGCCTTGCGGTGGACGACAAGGTGGTCGCCATCGGCGTGTCCCGCTCGAGCTGCGAGGGCACGCCCCAGGAAACGGCCAACCTGAAGTAGATCAGCTCAAGCCGAAATAGTGCATCCCTATGCCGATCAGGCCGGAAGCGATGATCGGGTAGGCGGGATTGATCTTGGTCCGCCACAGCAGCAGGAAGACTGCGAGGCCGATGGCGCCGTAGAAGACATCGGTGATGGCGCCCATTCCCATGATGATGGCGCCGGCCAGCACCAGGCCGACGGCGACGGAGCCGAGGCCGGTCTGGATCGCCGGCCGCCAGCGCCAGGTCGCCAGATGCGTCCACAGGCGGCCCACGGCGAAGGTGAGCAGGCCGGTCGGCAGGAAGAAGGCCACCAGAGCGACGATCGCCCCCGGGATGTGACCCACCACGGCGCCGATCGACGCCACCATCATCATGTTGGGCCCGGGCGAGAGCTGCCCAAGGCTGTAGAAATGCAGGAGCTCCGGGAAGGTCACCCAGTGATAGGTGTTGACCGTGAGTTCCTTGAGTTCGGGGAAGGCGGCCATGCCGCCGCCGACAGTCAGCAGCGACAGATAAGCGAAGACGCCGGCGAGATCCCAGAGCTGCTTCACTTGGGATCCCCCTTGGAATCCCGGTCGCGCGGCCTGTGCCACCAGATCGCGATTGCGCCGGCGGCGAGCAGGACGATGGGCACGGACACTTTGAAGAACGCCACGGCGGCAGCCGTCGCGGCAACGAACAGGTAATCGGCCGGCGTCTTCAGCACCTTGGCGCCGAGCTGGACCATCACCACGACGATCAGCCCGACCGCGCCGGCGGCGATCCCATGTAGGAACGCCTTCGACCAGGGATCATCGCCACCGATGCCGTAGGCGAAGGCCGCGCCCGTCATCAGGATGGCGCCGGGCAGACACATGCCGAGCGTGGCGACCAGCGCCCCCATGCCGCCGCGCAACCTGTCGCCGACCAGGATCGACATGTTGGTGGCATTGAGGCCGGGCAGGGTCTGGCTGATCGACAGCAACTCGACGAAGGTGAGGTCGTCGAGCCAACGCTGGCGAACGACGAGCCCGGTGCGCAGATAGGCGACGACGCCGCCGCCCAGGCTGGTCGCGCCCATCACCAGGAAGACCCAAAAGAGCTTTCCGAGGGACGGCGGCGGAGGTGCAGCTTCGGCGTCGCTCATTCGTGGGCTTGCGGCGGATTACCCTTGAGGCGGTACACCGCGCCGGTCTTGGTCGTGGTGAGGGCGAGCCAGTCGCCGGCCACCTGCTGCAGTTCGAGGAAGAACTGCTCGCAGTGGTTCAGCGCCTTGTGGCTGATGTCTTCCGGCCCGGTGAAGCGGAGCTGGAAGGCGAACTCGCCGACGAAGGCATGATGGTCGCCGCGTGCACGCCACAGGCCGAGATTGGCCGTCGCGGCCGTGTGATGTCCGAAGTCCAGCGTGCAGATGTCCTGCAGCAGTTCCTCGACGATGGTCTGGTTGACCAGCGAGACGTCATCCGGCCCATCGCACGAGATCGACGAGAGGGCCGGGAAGATCTTGGTGAGTTCGGGCAGCGACATGTGGCCGAGCGACGACATGACGATGCGAGCTGCCTCTGGTGCCTGGCTGAGGCCAAACTCGACGTTGTGGGACAGCAATCGCCGCAGGCCGCCGATCTTCTCCTTGAGCGGCATGACCTCGAGCTTGAACTTGATCTTGTACTTGCCATCGATGCGCGGCCGCACGTCCAGCGCCTGCGCCTTTACCATGTCGTCGCTGCGGTACTTGAAGACGATCTCCGGATCGCCGATGGCGAAGCCGTCCTGATAGGCGATGCGCCGGCGGACGATGAAGGCATTGTTGTAGAGGTGATAGGCGCCGGTATCGAGGAACAGGACCTCGCGCACCTCGGGCCGCTGCATGAACTTCGGCGTATGCTGGAAGCCGACGCCGGTCGTCTCGGCGGCGCGCTGTACCAGGGCCGCGAACTCCTTGAAGACGTGCGCCGAGGTGAAACGGTCAGGCTTCAGGATCAACTTGCACTGGAGATAGCCTATCTCGTCGCAACGGCGTCCGTCCGCGTAGGTGCTTGCCTGACGTTCGCCCAGCCAGGTCGCGATCTGGCCGTCTTGATGGTGTTGATGCATTCTTGCTCCCTAGGTGCAAGGTATCTCGCAGTCACTGCGCTGTCACCTGTGCAACATCAGGCCGGTCGGCCCGTCCGAAGGTCTCGACCTTTCCGTCGGTGTAGCAAACGTAGTAGCGGTCCGACATGGTCCAGGGCGTGCGCTGCCAGAAGTCCTTCAACACTGTGTAATAGGCGCACTCTTTACCCGGCGAATGGGTCGAGCTTTCCGATGGGCCCAGGATGGCCTGGACCTGGTCGCGGCTCATGCCGGCGTGCAGCCGCTCGACGTTGTCGCCATGCACACAGGCGCCCAACAGGACGGCGAGCAAAGCGGTCGATAGCAAAGCGATAGGGTGTTTCATCTCCTTCTCCATCAGAGGATGAGGCCGACATGACAGGCGATTAGTCAGGCTTGGCCTCGCCGCCAACAATTGTCGGGCAGGTGGACGTCTGGCGCAATTCCAGACGATGCGCTACGTCGGAAGGATGCAAGATCAGACCAGATTTGTCGCGCCGGGCATTGCTGCCTCGCTGAGCGGCGCCACTGCCGGCATGCCCGATACCCCCATTGCCGAAGTGTCCATGTCTGTGTTTGGCGATCCCGAGGTCGTGCCCCTGTGGTTCGGCGAAAGCGATCTCGTGACGCCCGATTTCGTGCGCGATGCTGCGGCCAAGGGGCTGCAAGCCGGCGAGACCTTCTATACCTGGCAGCGCGGCATTCCCGAGCTTCGGGCGGCGCTCTCGGCCTATACCGAACGGCTCTATCGCATCAAGTGTCCACCCGACCGCGTCACGGTGACGACGGGCGGCATGCAGGCGATCCTGCTGACCTGCCAGCTCTTGCTCGATCCCGGCGACAACATCGTGATCGTCTCGCCGATCTGGCCGAACATCACTTCCGCCACCAAGCTGGTCGGCGGTGAGCCGAAGTATGTCGCCCTGGATCGGACGCCCAACGGCGGCTGGAAGCTCGATCTCCAGAAGGTCTTCGACGCCGTCGATGCGCGCACGCGCGCGATCTTCGTTAACTCGCCGGGCAACCCGACGGGCTGGACGATGACGGCCGATGAGCAACGGGCACTGCTCGACTTCGCGAAGAAGCGCGGCGTCTGGATCATGGCCGACGAGGTCTATGCCCGCCTGATCTACACCAAGCGCCCCGATGGCCGGCAGGTCGCGCCGTCTTTCCTCGAACTCGCGGGACCCGACGATCCGCTGATCGTGCTCAACAGCTTTTCGAAGCCCTGGGCGATGACCGGCTGGCGGTTGGGCTGGCTGACGCATCCGGCGCAGCTCGGCGAGCAGTTCGCCAAGCTGGTCCAGATCAATACGTCCGGTGTGCCGAGCTTCCTGCAGCGCGGCGGCATCGCCGCGGTCGAGAAGGGCGATGATTTCGTCACCGAGATGGTCGAGCGCTGCCGCGCCGGCGGCGAGCTCGTATTCCAGCGACTGTCGGCTTTGCCGCGGGTCACGATTTCGCGGCCGGAGGCGGCGTTCTACGCCTTCTTCTCGGTCGACGGCGTGACGGACACGCTCTCCTTCTGCAAGACGTTGGCGAAGAAGCACAAGGTCGGTCTCGCGCCGGGTGAGGCGTTCGGGCCGGGCGGGCAGGGCAATGTTCGCCTCTGCTTCGCCTCCAGCGCAGAGCGGCTCAGCAAAGGTCTCGATCGCATCGAAGCGGCGATCAAGGCATCTTGATGCAAGCATGTCGAATGTCCCGTCCATCGAGGTCCAGCACCTCCGCAAGGTGTATGGCGAGGTCGTCGCTGTCGACGACCTGACCTTCTCCGTGCCGCGCGGCACGGTGCTCGGCCTGCTGGGTGGCAATGGCGCCGGCAAGACGACGACGATTGCCATGCTGCTGGGCCTGCTCGAGCCGACGGCGGGAAGCATCAGCATTCTCGGCATCGATATGCTGAAGCGCCGCTATGCGGCCCTGCCGCGCATGAACTTCTCCTCGCCTTACGTCGACCTGCCGCACCGGCTGACGGTACGGCAGAACCTGATGTTCTATGGCGGCCTCTACGGCGTGAAGGACCTCAAGGCGCGGATCATCGAGGTGGCGCGCCAGATGCAGGTTGAGCCGTTCCTCGACCGTCAGGCCGGCAAGCTTTCGGCCGGGCAGAAGACGCGCGTGGCGCTGGCCAAGGCGCTGATCAACAAGCCCGACGTGCTGCTGCTCGACGAGCCGACGGCGTCGCTCGATCCGGACACGGCCGACTGGGTACGCGGCTATCTCGAGGAGTATCAGCACGAGACGCACGCCACGATCCTGCTGGCCTCGCACAACATGGGCGAGGTCGAGCGCCTCTGCGACGACGTGATCCTGCTGCAAGCGGGCAAGGTCTTCGAGCGTGGCAGCCCGCGCGAGCTGATCGAACGGTTCGGCCGCGAGGACATGGAGGAGGTGTTCCTCGACATGGCGCGCGGCCGCGGCCGTGGGCTCGACGCTCTGAAGAAACAGGGGACGACGCCATGAGCGGTTCGCTGCGCCGGATCTTCGCCCTGGTCATGCGCCACATTCACCTGTGGAGCGGGTCGGTGATGCGCATCGTCGATTCGATCTACTGGCCGGCCGTGCAGATGGTGATGTGGGGCTTCCTGACCCAGTTCCTGGCGAACCAGACCACGTATGTCGGCCATGCCGCCGGCGTGCTGCTGGCCGGCCTGCTGCTATGGGAACTCGTGGTGCGCGGCAACCTCTCGCTCAGCATCGCCTTCCTGGAGGAGATGTGGTCGCGCAACCTCGGCCATCTCTTCGTCAGTCCCATCCGTTCCTGGGAGATGGCGGCCGGCATCGTGATCGTGGCGCTGCTGCGCACCTTGCTGGGCATGGTGCCGGTGTCGCTGCTGGCCTGGGCCTTCTTCGGCTACTCGATCTACACACTCGGCCTGCCACTGATCGCCTTCTTCGTGATCCTGCAGATGTTCTCCTGGTCGATCGGGCTTGCCATGTCCGGGCTGGTGATGAGGGTCGGCCAGAGTGCGGAGACCTTCGCCTGGGCCGCCGTCTTCATCCTGATGCCGGTGAGCGGCGTCTACTATCCGATCTCTGTCTTGCCGCACTGGCTGCAGGTGATCGCCTGGGGCGTGCCGACCTCCTATGTCTTCGAGGGCATGCGCTCGATCCTGGCGGAAGGGACCGTGCACTGGGATCTGATGGCGTTCGCCTTCGGCCTGTCGATCGTTTATCTGATCGTAGGCTTCCAGGTATTCCAGTGGTTCTTCCGGTCCTCGCGCCGGGCAGGGTCTCTGCTGGGACAGGGGGAGTAGGGTAGGATCGACCGTTCACCGAGGTGAGAGATGTCCAAGCATGCTGTGTTGCCCATCCTGATCGCGCTTGCCGCCGCAGCCTGTGTCACGACGACCTCCCAGACGCCGCCGACGCCGGCGTGGACGAGCATCTACACCGTGCCGCTCGACTACATGGTGAGCTGCCTGTCGCAACCGGCTGGCGAGGGCTTCGTGGTCGCCCAGACGCCGTCGCCGCAGCCGGGCGTCACCGCGATCTCCTTCGTGCCGCGCAGCGCTCCGCAGGCCGAATCGCGCTATCTCGTGAGCCGCGTGCCCGACGGCACCCTCCAGGTGAGCTGGCAGCGGCTGGGCAGTGTCGGCGGCCTCGACTGGCTCGACGTCCAGGCCCGCGAGCGCGCCAACCGCTGCGGCGGTACGGCCTAAGGCCGTTGAGGGCCTGTCGCTCCAGGCGCCGCCGCTTTCAGCCAGAACAACGGCTGCCGGATCGTTATTGATCCGGCTCGACGATTGTCGGCGTGGAGGCGCCGCAGTTTCTGGCGAGCCGCGGGAATGGTGAAATCAGGATAAACAAACGGCAGGTTCTTCAGGTACCAGGCGAGGGCACCGACATCGGCGAACTCGATAATCTCGAAGCCCTCGGCCTTCTCCGTGACAGTGAAACCGGCACCTTCGAGCTGCCGAACCGCAAAGGCGAGGTTCCACGCGATCGGAACCGACGGAGGAGGCGCGTCGAAGAGGCGATAGAAATCGTTGGCGCCACCCGAGGCGACTTGCTGGGTGAGAAATATCCCACCTGGCGCGAGCACCCGCAGCACCTCGCTCGGCACGTAGGATTCGTGGCGGCTGATGACGAGGTGAAAGTCGGCCGCCGGAAAGGGCAGGACGCCCTCTGCCGTGAAATCTTCTAGATCGACATTGTCGGGTGCGCCGTGCACGGCAATCACATCGATCCCGCGTGGTTCGAGTCGGGCGCGTGCCACTGGAACGTTGGGCGCCCACCCCTCCGTTGCGACCGTTCGTGTCGGAAGATGCGGCCGCTCGTTCAGCCATTCGCCACCGCCAGTGCCGAGGTCCAGCAAGTCGGCCGAGAGACGGGCATGGGCGTCGACGATCGCTCCGAAATCCCAGGGTGGTGTGATCCGTATGCGCTGGTCATAGGAGACATCCCACCCGACGAAGGGCCGCCGTTCTGCTTCTTCCAGTAGGACGTCGAAATCTTGGCCGATCGTCATGTGCCCTTTGGCTTCGCATCTGCTCCACTCGGCAGGCGCAACGTCATCAAGACTTCATTGACGTAGCCGGCCGATGTCTTGAGGGCGCGAGGCTCCACGCCATAGGTGGTGAATCCGAACTTCGTGTAGAGGGCGATCGCGGGGTCGTTACCCTCGACGACCGTTAGGGTGAGCTGTTCCACGACATCGCGGGCCGCCTCGATCAGTGCGGCGACGAGAGCCGATCCTGCGCCTCGTGCACGCCACGCCGGCTCGACATAGAAGCCCCAGACGAAGGCCTTGTGGGAGACTTTCGGGCCGGCTTCCTGCATGAAACCGGCCATGCCGACAACTTGCTGGCCGTCGTAGGCGCCGAAAACGGCAGAGGAAGAGAGCCGTTCGGCAAAGGTGCTCAGAGGCCGGTTCGCCTCGATCTCGTATGTCGAGCCAAACGCCTCCGGTGCAGTCCGTAGCGCGGCCAAGCGAATGGTCCGGAACGCCTCGGCGTCGGAGGGTTGGAGGCGGGTGATCCTGAACGAGCCGGACATTTAGCGCGCGTTGAGTACGGCCTGGCAGGCGGCGGGCAGCTTGGGGCGATAGGGCTTCGGCGGGCCCGGAGGCGGTGGCGTGGGTGGCGCTTTGCGGAACCACGACTCCAGCGCTTCGCCGCAGCCATCGTCGTCAGAGTAGGCGGCTTGCGGCTGGCACTGCGGATTGCCGGGTGGGCAGTAGAGCCGGACGTGGAAATGCTCGTCATGCCCGTACCAGGGCACGAGCTTGCGCAGCCAGCTCCGATTGCCGGTGGCCGTGTTGCAGATCCGCTGCTTGATCCACTTGTTCACGAACATGCGGTCGAGGTTCGGCATCTCGGCGGCCGTGCGCAGCAACAG
Organism: Reyranella sp.; assembly: GCF_004297405.1. Taxonomy (GTDB): domain Bacteria; phylum Pseudomonadota; class Alphaproteobacteria; order Reyranellales; family Reyranellaceae; genus Reyranella. Next base: position 863,859 of record NZ_SCVC01000006.1, on the reverse strand, counting down.
CACGTGCTGCTGGGAGAACACCGTGTCGTCGATGCCGCTGTCGTTGGGAAGTAGCAGCGAACGCAGCCGCGGGTTCTCGCGCTCCGCAGGCGCGCGTCGCGCGCCGGGCTGGCGCTCGAACCAGATGTCGGCATCGAGGCCGACCTGATGGCTGGCATGGCCCGAGGGAGCAGGCCCGCCGCGCGGCTGCCCGAGGTCGCCGATGTAGAGATGCGCCTGGCCGGCGGCGCGCATCTTCTCGGCGAGGGTCGTGATGAAATCGACGGTGACGGGCTGTCCCCAGTAGCGATTGCGGCTGATCCGGATCGCCTCGTAGCCCGGACCGTCGAGCGGAAGCGCCTGAGCGCCCTGCAGACAACCTGCAGTGTAGAAGCCGATGGATTGGGGTGGGCCGGGCGCCGGCGTGGCGACATCGGCCCAATCGTTCGCCGCCGCTTCGGCAGCCATCAACAGGAAGCCCGCGAGCAGCGGAATGACGAAACGCATCATCTTGTTGGCAGGATAGTCGCTCGTTAAGACTTTGCCCATGGCCGACTATGTCTTCCTGAAGCTCGACCGCCGCGACGCCGTCGCATGGCTGACGCTCAACCGGCCGGAGCGCCGCAATGCGCTGACCCACGGCATGATGCTGGAACTCGAAGACGTCTTCGCACGCGTCCGCGACGATGCGGCTTGCCGGGTGTTGGTGATCCGCGGCGCGGGCGGGCACTTCTGCGCCGGTGGTGATCTCGACGCGATGGCCGACATGCCGCCGCGGCCGGCGAACGGCGCCGAGGATCCGCTGCTGCCGGCGTACCGGCAGTTCGGCAACGCGCTGCTCGCCCTCGATGCGCTGCCACAGGCGACGATCTCCGTCGTCGAGGGCTCGGCCGTCGGCGGCGGCTTCGGCATGGCCTGCTGTTCCGACGTCGTGGTGCTGCACCAGAGTGCGCATTTCGGTGTGCCGGAACCGAAGGTGGGATTCATCCCCTCGCAGATCATTCCGTTTCTGGTGCGACGCCTGGGCGAGGGGCCGATGCGTGACCTCGCCGTGACGGGCCGCGTCATCGACGCGGCCGAGGCCCATCGGCTGGGCGTGGGACGTTACCTCTGTGGAACCGCCGAGGAAGTCGAGGCGACACTCCAGGCCCTGCTCGACGACATTCTCAAGATGGAACCGGCAGCCCTCGCGGCGGCCAAGCGTCTGGTACTGTCGTGTGCGACCCAAGACGATCGCACGGTCCTCGACGCCGCGGCGGAAAGTCTGGTCAGCCTGCTGCGACGGCCGCAGGCGGCAGAGGGGATCAAGGCGTTCAAGGCCAAGACGTCGCCATCTTGGCGCAAAGGATAGGGAGCGGGCACATGCGTAACTATCGCCACATCGAGGTCAGGCCGATCGCCGGTGCACTGGGCGCGGAGATCCATGGCATCGACATGTCGCGCGACCTCGAAGCCGATATCGTCGCCGAGATGCGCCAGGCGCTGCTCGACCATCTCGTGATCTTCCTGCGCGGGCAGACCGTGACGCCGCTGCAGCAGCTTGCCTTCGCGCGCAAGTTTGGCGAGCCGATCGAATATCCGCAGCTCAAGGGCCTGCCGGAATCGCAGATGATCACGCCAGTGGTGAAGCTCGAACACGAGCGCAACAATTTCGGCGGCATCTGGCACTCCGACACGACCTATCTGCCGGTCCCGCCGATGGGCAGCATGCTGCTGGCGCGCGAGGTGCCGCCCTACGGCGGCGACACGATGTTCGCCAACCAGTATCTCGCCTACGAGGCGCTCTCGGAGGGACTGAGGGCGACGCTCGATGGTTTGATCGGCATCAGCTCCTCGGCCAAGGCCGATGTCTCGAAGACCCGCGAAGATCGCATGAAGGCGGCGGGGGCCGAGCTCAAGGAGCTGACGGCCGAGCATCCGATCGTGCGCACGCATCCCGAGACCGGCCGTAAGGCGCTCTACACGTCCGACGCCCATACCTCGCACATCAAGGGCTGGACCGAGAAGGAGAGCCTGCCGTTGCTGAAGTTCCTGTGGGAGCACCAGACCCGGCCTGAATTCACCTGCCGGTTCCGCTGGGAGGCAGGGTCGCTCGCCTTCTGGGACAATCGCGCGGCCATGCACAACCCGATCAACGACTATCACGGCTATCGCCGCGTCATGCACCGCATCACGCTCGCCGGCGACAAACCTAGATAGCGACGACCCTGAGCTGGAGCAGATAATGTCCGATATTGGCGGTTTGATCGCTGTTCTCGTCCTCGTCGCCGCCAACGGATTTTTCGTCGCTGCAGAATTCTCCCTCGTTGCCGTTCGCCGCAGCCGTGTGGTCGAGCTGGTGGCGGCGGGCCGGATGAATGCCAAGGCACTCGATAAGGCACTGGGCAGCCTCGATGCCAATCTGGCCGCTACCCAGCTCGGCATCACCATCTCCTCGCTGGGACTGGGCTGGGTCGGCGAGCCGGCGTTGGCTCACCTGATCCAGCCGCTGCTGGGCGACACCATGGGGGCGTGGGCGGGGATCACCAGCTACACCATCGCCGTTGCGCTCGCCTTCATCGTGATCACCACCCTTCACATCGTGCTGGGCGAATTGGCGCCGAAGAGCCTCGCCTTGCAACGCAGCGAAGGGACGGCCCTCTGGATCGTGCGGCCGCTGGCGGTGTTCCTGTGGCTGTTGCGGCCGGCCATCTTCGTGCTGAACGGATTGGGCAATCTGGTGCTGCGGCTTTGCGGGCTTCGGCCTGGCACCGGTGAAGGATCGCTGCATTCGGCGAGCGAGCTGAAGCTGCTGGTCGCCGCCAGCCAGGATGCCGGCCTCCTGCAGGCGGCGCAGGAAGAGGTCGTTATGCGCGCCCTCGACGCCGGCAACCGGCGTATCGGCGACATCATGACCCCGCGCACCGAAGTCGACTGGATCGATTTCGACGACAGTTACGAAGACATCGTGAAGACGCTCCGGGAGAGCCGGCACGAGCAGCTCATCGTGAGCCGCGGCAGCGTCGACGAGCTGATGGGGGCGGTGTCCAAGAAGCATCTCCTGAACCAGCTCCTGGCCGGCAGCCCGCTCGATCTCGAAGCCGTCATCGGCAAGCCGCTGCTGGTCCACGAGGCCACACCCGTGTTCAAGGTGCTCGACGAGTTCAAGCAGGCGCCGGTGCGGCTGGCCGTGGTCGTCGACGAGTATGGCGGGCTGGAGGGCATCGTCACCCAGGCCGACCTTCTGGAGGCGCTGGCCGGCGAACTGCCGGAGGCGGATGGCGACAGGCCGGACGTCCAGGTACGCAACGACGGCTCGCTCCTGATCGACGGAATGGCGCCGGCCGCTGACATCTTCAATCGGCTGGCCCTTGCGGCTCCGTCCGGCAGCGGCCGCTTCCATACGATCGCGGGCTTTGCGCTGGCTCAGCTCGGGCACCTGCCGGTCGCCGGTGAAAAGTTCACCTACGAAGGCTGGTCCTTCGAGATCGTCGACATGGATGGCCGGCGCATCGACAAGCTCCTTGCCCACCGGGAAGTGCCGCCGATCGACGAGGCTTAGGGGGCAGCCAGCGGAAGGCTATTTAATCAAGGTCGGCAAGGTGGCCGCTAGGAGGCTGGCGATCATCGAATTGCCGCGCGCATTCATATGTGCGTTCGCGTAGAAATCCTGCGGCTTGGGTTCGGTAGCAAGTCGGCGGAAGGTGTCTACGGTGGCAATCCCGTGGGCTGCCGCACAATCGAACAACGCCTGCACGAAACGGCGTTGTTGATTGAGGTATCCCCTGTTGATCCAGGTGTCGGGCGGATACTGCGCCAGGAGGATGACCTTGAGGTCGCGCTCGGCCTGCATACGGGCCAAGCGCTCGATGAGCCGCTTGGAGATCTCCAATCCGAAGCCCGCGCGATGGGCGCGCCTGTGGTAGCCGAACAGATGTTGCAGAAACGGCGGCAGGGCGAGCAAGGCGGTGTCGATTCGCCTTTGGATGTGGACGGGCAGTCGCGCCTGACTGTTCCGGTTCGGCACCGGCACGCCCTTCAGCACCAGTAGATCGCCCTCGATCGCGAACCACGGCTTGTTGCGCCACCACATGCAGCGCATTTCGGCGCGTTGAATATTGTGCGTGATGAAGCCGACGATGACGACCGACGGATCGTGGCGGTCGACAAGCTGTTCGGCGCGCAGGACCGTCTGGTCGAAGCCGTAGCCGGTCACGCCGCCGTTGAGCACCGGGCGGCCCATGATCCTTTGCAATTGTGCGGGCCACGCCTCTTCGTCGCGGACCTCGTCGCCGTAGGTATAGGAATCGCCAACGGTCAGGATCGGCCTTTCGCTCGATACCGGCCTCTCTCCGCTGAATCGAAGGCCATCGGCATCGATCGTGTGGAATGAACGGCCAACCCCGGGTCCGCTGAATCCGGGGTTGGGCACGTGGCCCAGGAGATCGCTGTGGATGAAGAGCGAGCTTTCCGACATTGCCGACCGAAGTGATGCTGCCTGTCCGAGCAGATCAAGTCGAGACGGAAAGTCCCTAGCGTTGCGGTGGCGCCAGGGTGATCGTGCCGATGGCGGTGCGGGCCGTCTCGGCGCGCGTGCCGCCAATCCCGATGTAGGAAAGGTTCTGCCAGCTCTCGACGAAGTTGCGCGCCCAGGGCGAGAGCATGTTGCCCGACTGGCCGAGCGGCATGGCGAAGCGGCTGTTCTCGAGGTCGCTGAAATCGTAGATGCCGCGATAGCCGGCACCGTGCACCGCGTCGAACGGCCGGTTGCCTCGATAGGAGGGCGAGGCGCGGTTGAGCGTCTGGCTGCCGCCATCCGACGTGAAACGCACCGAAGCGAAGTTGCTGAGCAGCGGGATGCGGTCGAACAGGGGATGGCGATGCACGGCAAGATGCTCCTTGCCCCACTGCCATGTGGACATGTCCGGTCCGTGCCGTCGCGCGATCCAGTCCAGTGCGCGCTCTAGCGCGAGCGCGATGGCATCGTCGCAGGTTTCCGTCTGTATGGTGCCGCCATCGTCGCACCAGCCGGGCTTGTCGCGCAGGATACGCACCATCAGAGGGACGTTGGGCGCGGCGAGGGCATCGAAGAGGCTTGCTCCCAGTTCATCGGCCAGCAGGCCACGCTGCAGTTCGGTGATCCAGGCGGTGTAGATCAGCGGCTCGGGCCGGCTCGCCAGCATGAAGCGGTTCCAGCGGCCCAGCATCTCATGTGCCCGGGCAGCGCGGGCATTGCGCGCCGTGCCACGTAGCAGGAACGGCAGGATGTCGTTGGTGTCGAGCGAGAGATTGTCGGCCTGCATGACGATCATGCCGTAGACCGGGTGGCGCTCGACTTCGCGCAGGAGCTGGTTGGCGCGGCGCTGGCGATAGGGCTCGGCCCAGTCCTTGCTGATGAAGTGGCGGTAGTCGTCGGGCACCAGTCGCGCATTGGCGTTGACGATGAGCCCGGCCGGCGGATTGTAGACGCGCGGCAGCTCATCGAACGGCACGAAGCCCGCCCAGTCGAATTCACCGGTCCAGCCCGGCACCGGCATCGAGCCATCGCCCTTGCGGCGGATCGGCACCTTGGCCGGCGCGATCAGGCCGATGTTCCCGGAGGTGTCGGCATAGACCATGTTCTGCATCGGCGAGCCGATGCGCCGCGCCGCCGCGAGGAATTCTTCCCAGTTCTGCGCCGTGCCGAGGCGGCCGAAGCCTTCGGCTGACGTGTCCGCCCCGTCGAGTGCAGTCGCCTGCAGCGCCAGCACGTGCCCCTGTGGCGGCAGCCCTTCGGTGCGGCGGATGAAATCGTCGATCACCGGCCCGTGCCGCGTCTCGCGCACGCGCATCGTGACGGGATCGCCCCAGGCGACGTTGATCGTCTCCTCGCGCACGCCGAAGGAGCGGGCGCCGTCCGGCGTGATGTAACGGTTGGGATCGGTAGGATCGACCCGCTCGACGAACACGTCCTGGCTGTCGAGGTTGGTGGTGGTGAAGCCCCAGCCGATCGTGCCGTTGTGGCCCAGCACGACGGCCGGCGAGCCGGGCGAGGTGGCGCCGCGAATGTCGAACCCTGGCCCGACCAGACGAGCGAGATACCAGACGCCGGGGAAGGAGAAGCCGAGGTGCGGGTCGTTGGCGAGCAGCGGCTTGCCCGACACCGCATGGGCGCCGGACAGCACCCATTCGTTGGACGCCTCGCGCTTGCGCGTGGCGACATTGTCGGTCTCGCGATAGAGCCGATCGAGATCGATGCCCCGCACTGCCTGCGTCACCAGCGAGAGCGTGGAGTCACGACTCTCACCAGCCGGCTCGATAAGGAACTTCACGCCATCATCGCCGATCTTGTTGGCGAGCCGCAGTCGCAGGAGTTCCGCGCGCCAGTTGCCGTCGAGACCCAGCGCCATCAGCTTGGCCCAGACCAGCGAATCGGCCGGCCGCCACGGGTCGGGCCGGTAGCGGCCGCCGGACAGGAGCTTCACCACCGTGAGTTCGAGGCCAAACTGCTGGTCCTCGTTGGAGATCCAGGCGTTGACGCCCGCGGCATAGGCTTCGATCTGCGCGCGCATGGTGGGCGAGAGCGCATTCACGCTATCGGATGCCTTGCGATAGACGCCGAGCCCGCGCATCGTGCGGTCGCTTTCGACCAGGCCACCGCCGACGAGCGCTGGCGGCACGAGTTCGGCGAGACGGCCCTGACCCAGCCGCCGCATCAGCTCCATCTGCCAGAAGCGATCCTGTGCATGGACATAGCCGAGTGCGAAAGCCGCATCCTCGAGCGAGCCCGCGATGATGTGCGGTACGGCGTTCTTGTCGCGCTGGATTTCGACCGGCGCTTTCAGGCCGGCCGCATCGAGGTGGCCATTGTAGACCGGCAACGCACCGCGCACCTGGAAGTACGTGCCGAGCAGGAGGACGGCGAGCGCCAACACGGCGCCGACCAGCAACTTGCCCAGGCCGGCGGCAATACGCAGCAACGCCCGCACGATCTCAGCCGCCGATGTAGGAAAGAATCGCCTGGCGATCGGCGTCGAGATCGGGTGCGGCCGCCCGTGTCGACGGATCGGCGAAGGCCGACATCTTGAGCGGGTTGCCTGCGAGCTTCAGAGTGCCGCCGCTGCCGTCCGGCACCTCGACCAGCATGTTGCGCGCCGCGACCTGCGGATGGGCGATCGCCTGGGCGATGTTGTTGATCGGGCCACAGGGCACGCCGCCCTTGGACACGACGGCAATCCAGTGATCGGTCGTATTCGTCTTCAGCACGGACTCGATTTCCTGCTTCAGCTTCTTCTGGCTCTTCTGGCGCAGTGCGTTCGACTTGTACTCGGGGTTGGTGGCCATGTCGGACCGGCCGAGGGCCTCGCACATCTTGATGAACAGGCTGTCGTTGCCCGCTGCGATGATCATCGAGCCGTCGGACGTGGCGAAAGCTTCGAAGGGGGTGATGGTCGGATGGCGCGCGCCGAGCGGGCCGGGGATTTCCTTCTCGACCGTGTAGCGCATGATCGCGTTCTCGAGCAGCGCGAGCTGGCAGTCGAACATGGCGATGTCGACCTTGGTCGATTCGCCGGTCTTGAGGCGATGGACGATTGCGGCGTTGACCGCGACGGCGGTGTAGAGGCCGGCGCCAATGTCGCCGACGGACATGCCGACGCGGCTGGGCGGCTGGCCCTCGTTGCCGGTGATGCTCATGATGCCGCCCATGCCCTGCATGACCATGTCATACGCCGGGTCCTTGGAGTTCGGGCCGGTATGGCCGAAGCCCGAAGCCGAAGCGTAGATGAGCTGCGGATACTTGGCGTGCAGCGTCTCCCAGCCGTAGCCCAGCTTTTCCATCGTGCCGGGCCGGAAGTTCTCGACCACGACGTCGGCCTTCTCGAGCAGCTTCTCGAAGATCTTGCGGTCGCCCTCGGCCTTGAGGTCGAGCGCGATGCTCTCCTTGCCGCGATTGACCGAGGCGAAATAGGTCGACTTGCCGTTGACGAAGGGACCGTAGGCGCGCGCATCGTCGCCGCCCTTGGGCGGTTCGACCTTGATCACCCGTGCGCCCATCTCGGCCATCAGCAGGGTGCAGTAGGGGCCCGCGAGGATGCGGGAGAGATCGACGACGGTGATGCCCGACAGTGGGCCTTTCGTATTCTGGGTCATATCAAGTTCTTAGCCAGAGGGTCGGCGCGAATCCAGCCACACGTTGGCCGCAGCCGCACTGATCACGATGGCGCCGCCGATCAAGGTGAGATCGCCCGGCTTTTCGCCATCGAACAGCCATACCCAGATGGGACCGAGGACCAGTTCCAGCAGGCCAAGCAAGGCTGCACGGCCTGCCGGAATGCGCTTGAGGCTCGCCATGTAGAGCATCAGCCCGACGGCAAGCTGGCCGGGACTGAGCGCAAACAGCCAGGGAAGCTGCGCCCAGGTAACATTTTCGGGATGCGCAAAAGGCAGGGCCACCAGGCCGGAGATGAGGCCAGCCAACCAGATTGCCGGCGCCATGCCGACATCGCGACGATGGCGCACGACCACGTAGTTGCCGCTCATGCAGAGCACGACAATGAAGGCGACCGCCATGCCGGCGAGCGCACCGGCCTGCAGCGACCCTGCAACGCTGATGGCGAGTCCGATTACGGCGACGCCCATGGCCAGAATCGTATGACTGTGCAGGCGTTCACCGAGGAAGATTCGTGCAGCGATGGCGGTGATGAACGGCGTCGCGCCGAACATGATGAGCACGTTGGCGACAGGTGCGAGACCCAGCGCGAGAATGAAGCTGACGAAGCTACCTGCCAGCAACACCGCACTCATCACAAGAGCCAGGCCGGCATTGCGCGAATCGATCAGGATGGCGCGGCGTTGCCAGATCATTAATGGCAACATCGTGACAACCAACAATGCACTGCGCCAGAACGATACATCCCATGCGGGAAGATCGATGCGCCGCACAATGACACCAGCCGTGCTGAAAGCGATCGCGGCGCTGACGGCGTAGAGGGCGCCAAGCAGCGCGGAACTTGGCAGGGTATTCGACGTTTTCATCCTGAAGAACAAATGAATACGGTTTCCGACGTGCCCCCGTCCATCGATTCTCTCGACCTGCCGCCGTTTCGGCCGCGTTTTCCCTGGTGGGGGGCTGATCTCCAGACGATCGCCATCCGGCTGACCTCGTCGCGCGTGCTCGATCTTGCACCGCACACCAGCGAGCGGCTGGCCTTTCCGATGGCCGATCGCACCGGCGACATTCTCCTCGGCATGCTCGACCGGCCGGCGGAAACGGTTGCGGGGCGGCCGCTGGCGTTGCTGGTTCACGGATGTACGGGCAGCGAAGACAGCGCCTATATGCTCAACACGGCACGCCATCTTCTCGATCGTGGCTACTGCGTGCTGCGACTCAACTTGCGCGGCAGCGGACCGTCGCGGCCCTATTGCCGGGAGCATTATCACCTCGGCCGCACCGCCGACTTCCGGCGTGTGCTGTCGCAGATTCCCGACGATCTCACCAACAACGGCATCGTCGCCGTGGGCTATTCGCTTGGCGGCGCGATGCTGCTGAAGTATCTCGGCGAGGAGGGGGCTTTCTCGCCCTTGCGTGGTGCGGCGACGATCTGCGCGCCGATCGATCTGGCGCGCAACTGCAAGCACATGATGCGCCCGCGCAACTGGCTCTATCACGCCTATCTGCTGAACGACATGAAGGCCGAGGCGCTGGCCGATGGCGCGTCGAACACGGCGGAGGAGTGCGAGATCATCCGGGCGGCGCGCAGCGTATGGGACTTCAACGACAAGTTCCTCGCGCCGCGCTACGGTTTCCGTGGCGTTGAGGACTACTACGAGCTTTGCTCGCCGATGGCCTTCATGCCGGAGATTCGCGTGCCGAGCATGGTCATCGCCTCCTGCGACGATCCGTGGATTCCGGTCGAGTACTATCGGGAAATCAACTGGGCGGAAAATCCCTGGCTGTTGCCGGTGATGCCGCCGGCGGGCGGTCATATCGGCTTCCATGCCCACGACAGCGAGCAGCCCTGGTGCGATCTCGCGGTGGAGAAATTCTTCGATCAGCTTGCCGGTTCGGCTTGCTAATATCGGGGTGTGAGCCTCGATCCGCCGCCCTTTCGTCCGCGCTTTCCCTGGTGGGGTGGCGATCTGCAGACCGTCGCCAATGTCCTGGTGCCGCCTCGTTGCGATCTGGCGCCTCATGCGAGCGAGCGGCTGCCCATCGCCTTGAACGACGGCACCGGCGATACGCTGGTCTGCACGCTCGACCGGCCGCAGACGCCGAGGCCGGGAACGCCGCTCGTCATCCTGATCCACGGCCTGACGGGTTCGCAGGAAAGTCACTACATCTACAGCATGGCCCGCACGATGCTGGAGCGCGGGCAGCGCGTGCTGCGCGTGAACCTGCGCGGTGCCGGTCCGTCGCGGCCGAGCTGCAAGGGGCAATACTATGCTGGCCGCAGCCAGGACTTTCGCGCGTTGTTGGCCGGATTGCCGGACGAGCTGACGCGCGAGGGGATGGTCGCGGCGGGGTACTCGCTGGGCGCCGCGATGCTGCTGAAGTACCTGGGCGAGGAGGGCAGCGCCTGCCCGTTGGCGGCGGCGGCCAGCATCTCCGCGCCCATCGACCTTTCGGTGACGTGCCGCAACATGATGCGGCCGCGCAACACGCTCTATCATCGTCACATCCTGGGCCAGATGAAGATCGAGGCGACGGCTGCGGGTGCGGAGGTGACGGCGGTGGAGCGCGCCGCAATTCTCGGCTCGCGCTCGGTGTGGGACTACGATGAGGTCTTCATCGCCCCGCGCCACGGCTTTGCCGGTGCCGAGGATTATTACGAGCGCTGCAAGCCGCTGCGCTTCATGGGCGGTATCCGGGTGCCGACCCTTGTGATCGCCGCCCTCGACGATCCCTGGATTCCCGGCGCGCTTTACAGCGGCTATGATTGGGCCAGCAGCCCGTCGCTGACGCCGCTGCTGTCGCGGTATGGCGGACATGTCGGTTTCCACGGCGTTGGTAGCCGGCGCCCCTGGAGCGACACGGCCGTCGCGAGGTTTTTCGACCGCTGAGGTCCCGATATGACTAACATCGAACCCATGGCTCTGATCGTCGGTTTGGCCTGCTCGCTGGTTGCTCTCGTGCTCGCCTGGCGCGCTTACCGCGGCGCTTCGGCTGAACACGAGGAACGCAAGCGCGAGAAGGAACGGGATCGCCACTGACCGATGCACCTCTCAGCGCGTGCAATCGGTTGCACGAACTGTGGGAGAGGGGCCGCGGCGGCGAAGCCGACCGCAATCTTAGTTTCTAATTAGAGTTTACTATGAAGGTTTACATATAGGGATGGCCCTAAAGGGCCATCCTGGCTGGGCCCCGGAGGGCCTGCCTGGGTGGGCCCTTCGCCAGTCAGGGCAAGGAAGAGCGTTCCCGTCGGTTGCACGAACAGCGATGGCTTGTTGCCGCTGAAGAAGTGCTGTTCGCGCACGATGAAGTCGAGGGCCGTCATCTTTTCGAGAACGAGACGGATCTGTTTGGGCGTGCAGTGCAGTTCCGCCTGCCATTCCGCGCGCGTCAGCGTCACCCACTTGTATCCGTTGCGGGTGACCTTGGTGTATCGGTGCCACCGCAGGAGCTTGTGCAGGAACAGGCCGCATCGCTCTCCACCGGCCACGGCGATGCAGCGGTCAAAGTGATAGTTCGTGCAATCGATTGCACGAGCGAGGGCCAAGTATTCCGCCGAAGCCATCGTCATCGCTGCATACCCTCCTTGGTATCCTGCCGAAGTCGACTAGCGATGCTGGCACCGTCCGGCAAGGTTAGGCGCGATTCACGAGCCCTTCGCGCGGCGCGGCTTCAGGCGCAGCGTACCGCCCGTCAGCAAGGCCAGCAGAGCCTTGGCAGCGGGGCTGAGATAGCCGTTGCGGCGATGGAGCGCGATGATCGGGATGGTGGTCCGTATCGCCGGCACATCGAGCGCGACCAGCAAACCTTGGCGCAGCTCGTCGCGCACGCTGCTCTCCGGCACCAGCGCGAGGCCAAAGCCCGCCTGGGTGAGACGCTTCTGGGCCGTCAGGCTGTCGATCAGGGTGAGGTCGGCCGCATCCAGCCCGGCCCTGATCAACTGCCGCGCGAGAATATGACCCGAGGAGTCGCGTTCGCCCTGCACCGGCGGAAAGCCGATCCAGCGATCGCCGGCGAGCGCACGCGCGTCGCGTATGCGGCGTCCAGCCAGGCGGTGACCGGGAGCGGCGACCACCAGCATCGCCTCGCCGCCGGCGTCCAGCGAGACGAGTTCCGGCCGTTCGCTGGCGAAGTAGCGCAAGCCTAACGTTGCTTCGCCGCGGCGCACGAGATCCGTGATCTCCGCGCTCGACGCCGTGCGCAGTTCGAGCCGGACATCCTGCGAGCGACGCGCGAACCGGCGCAGCACGTCGACGATGTGCGTGTCGGCCAGCGTGCCGACCAGGGCCAGCGAGATCGCGCCCTGCAGGCCGGTCTGCAGGGTGCGTACGGCCTCGCGCGCATCCTTGAGAGCGGCGAGGGCGGCCTCGGCATGAGGCAGGAAAGCGCGGCCGGCCTCGGTCAGGCGGGCATGGCCGCGGATGCGCTCGAACAGCGGCGCGCCCAACTCCTGTTCCAGCAGGCCGAGGCGGCGGCTGATGGCGGGCTGCGAGCGGTGCAATCGCTGAGCGGCGCGGGTGAAGCCGCCGAGTTCGGCGATGGCGACGAAGGTCTGGATCTCATCGATATCCATGGATCAGTAATCCTGATGGAAACTGTAAGAACAATGCATTTCACAATGATTGGCGAACCGGCAATTGTCACGGCGACCCACTAACGACATCCAGGGAGGGGCGCATGCCCAGCCAAGCCGACAAAGCCTCGACGTTCCGCGCCCTGCACGAGCGGCCGGGCGCCTTCGTCATTCCCAATCCGTGGGACGCCGGCACGGCGAAGCTGCTCGCGGCCATCGGCTTCGAGGCGCTGGCGACCACGAGCCTGGGCCTCGCCAACATGCTCGGCCGCGCCGACAGCAAGGTGAGCCGAGCCGAGGTGATCGCCAACTGCCGGGCGATTGCCGAAGCGACCGACCTGCCGGTGAACGTCGACCTGGAGAATTGCTTCGCACACGAGCCCGCAGCGGCGGCCGAGGCGATCCGTCTTGCGTCAGAAGCCGGCGCCGTCGGCGGCTCGATCGAGGATTCGACCGGTGATCCGAAGAACCCGATCTATGACTTCGACCTCGCCGTAGCGCGCGTGCGTGCCGCGGTGGAGGCAGCGCGGGCGTTGCCGGTGCCGTTCATGCTGACCGCCCGTGCCGAGAACCTGCTGCACGGCCGCAACGACAAGGGCGACACGATCCGCCGGCTGCAGGCCTACGAAGCCGCCGGTGCGGACGTGCTCTACGCGCCGGGCCTGCGCAACGTGGCCGAAGTGCGCGAGTTCGTCGGCGCCGTGAAGCGTCCGTTCAACGTGGTCACGGGCTGGCTCGATCCCGACGTCACCGTGGCGCAGCTCGCCGAGGCCGGCGCCAAGCGCATCAGCGTCGGCGGCGCGCTCTCACGCCTCGCGCTGGCGGCCTTCGTCGATGCCGGCCGTGCGATGAAGGAGCAGGGGTCGTTCGCCTGGATGCGCGAGATGATGGCCTTCGCAGACGTGCGAAAGATGCTCGCTGCGGGTTAGCCGAGGACGACGGGCTCCGCCGGGGGGCCGTCGCGCAGCAGCGTCCCGAGACGGGCGCCGAGGTCGAGCGGCTCGAAGCGTTCGCCGGACGCGGCGATCTCGTCGGCGGTCCACCAGCGATGGCCGCGGGTCCAGCTCCGTTCCTTCTCGTCGAGGCCGGACGTGTCGATCTCGGTGCGGTCGGTGCGCGCCAGGAAGAAGCGCTCCTTGTGCATCACATCCTTGCCGCGCCAGCTCATGCGCCGCTCACGCGTCCAGACCCAGCGGGGCTCGTCGATCACCGGCAGCTTGGTTTCTTCGCCGGCCTCACGAACCGCGGCTTCGGCGAAATCCTCGCCGGGATCGACCAGGCCGCCGATCATCACCCAGAACGGATCGAAGAACGGCTGGGCGGGATCGAACACCGCGGGGTCGTGCACGTTGAACAGGAAGAGGCGGTCCTGCGGGTCGAGCAGGATCAGCCGGGCCGATGGACGCTCAATCATGCGGGGCGATCACTTGCTCTTCAGCAGCCGGGCCGCATCCACGGCGCCATAGGTCAGGATGCCGTCGCAGCCAGCGCGCTTGAAGCCGGTCAGCGTCTCGATCAGCACCTTGTTCCAGTCGAGCCAGCCGCGATCGGCAGCGCCGCGCAGCATCGCGTACTCGCCGCTCACCTGGTAGGCGTAGGTCGGCACGCCGAACGTGTCCTTCACGCGGCGCACCACGTCGAGATAGGGCAGGCCAGGCTTGACCATGACCATGTCGGCGCCTTCCTCGATGTCGAAGCTCACTTCGCGCAGCGCTTCGTCGGAGTTGGCGTAGTCCATCTGATAGGTCTTCTTGTCGCCCTTCAGCGCGCCCGAGCTGCCGATGGCGTCGCGGAACGGATTGTAGAAGGCCGAGGCAAACTTGGCGGCGTAGGACATGATCTGGGCATTGCCATAGCCCTTGCCGTCGAGCGCCTTGCGGATCGCGCCGATGCGGCCGTCCATCATGTCGGAGGGCGCCTGTATGTCGGCGCCGGCTTCGGTCTGCACGATCGCCTGCTTGACCAGCGCCTCGACCGATTCGTCGTTCTGCACGTAGCCGTCGCGCACGATGCCGTCATGGCCGTCGCTGTTGAAGGGATCGAGCGCCACGTCGCACACGATGCCGACATCGGAGACGGACTTCTTCACGGCCCTGATGGCGCGGCAGACGAGATTGTCCGGATTGTAGGCCTCGCGCGCATCGGGCGTCTTCGCCTTGGGATCGGTTTCGGGGAAGATCGCGATGGCGGGGATGCCGAGATCGCGTGCTTCCTTGGCGGCCTCGACGAAGAGATCGATCGAGAGGCGGTCGACGCCCGGCATGGAGGAGACCGGCGTGCGCTGGTTCTGGCCTTCCTGCACGAATACCGGCCAGATCAGATCGTCGACCGAGAGCTTGTTCTCGGCGACGAGGCGGCGGGACCAGTCCTCGCGGCGGTTGCGGCGGAGCCGCGTGGTGGGAAAACGGCCGAGGGTGGTAAAGCGAGCGGGCATGGCTGGGTCTTATAGCCGCTCAGGCCGTGGGTAGGCGACGGCGATAATAGGCATTGGGTCGCACCGCGCCGGCCATATAGCCGCAGAAGCCAGCAGCCAGGGCGGCCTCTGCAGTGAGATCGACCAGCAGCGGCCAGTGCGATAGCGCGCCTCCGGAGATCACGATGCCGGCGCGGCCGGCGATCCAGAGTAGGAGCCCGGCACTCGCGACGAGGGGCGTTCCGCGCCAACGCAGGAGGGTCATCACGAGGAAGGTGAGCGACCACACGGTGACGAAGCCCACGGCGAGCATGTATCGCAGACCGAGTTCGCGCAGCCTGTCGAATGCCAGCACCGAGCCCAGGAGTGCCACAAGGCAAACAGCCGACGCGGCAACGACGAGCCAGAGCAGGGCGCCACCCAGCCGGGCCTCGGGAAGCACTGCGGCTTCGTCCTCACTCAGGGTGCGCCAACTCATCGCGCAAGTGTAGGGCTCCGCCCCTGCGGTTGCCATCGCGGTTGACCGGGGGAGACCCCCAGATATGATCCGCCGCGCATGGATTTTTCGCTTTCCGAAGACCAACAAGCCTTCCGCGACACGGCGCGGCAATTCGCGACGGAGCGGATGCTGCCCGAGGCTGCGCGCTGGGATGCCGAGAAGATCTTTCCCGAGGACGTCCTGCGCGAGGCGGCGGCGCTGGGGTTCGGCGGCATCTATGTGAAGGACGATGTCGGCGGCAGCGGCCTCTCGCGCTTCGACGCGGCCCTGATCATGGAGGAGCTGGCCGCGGCCTGTCCCAGCACGGCGGCCTACATCTCCATCCACAACATGGCGGCGTGGATGATCGACGGCTTTGGCGACGACGAGCAGCGCAAGCGCTTCCTGCCCAAGCTCTGCTCGATGGAGCATTTCGCGAGCTACTGTCTCACCGAGCCAGGCGCCGGGTCGGATGCGGCAGCACTCGCCACGCGCGCGGAGCTGAGTGGCGATCACTACATCCTGAACGGCACCAAGGCCTTCATTTCGGGCGGCGGCCGCAGCGACATCTATGTTGTGATGCTGCGCACCGGCGGGCCGGGGGCGGGCGGTGTCTCGACCCTGGTGGTCGAGGCGGGCACGCCGGGGCTTTCCTTCGGCAAGCAGGAGAACAAGCTCGGCTGGAACAGCCAGCCGACCGCGGCGGTGATCTTCGACAATTGCAAGGTGCCGGTCGCCAACCGGCTGGGACCCGAAGGCCACGGCTTCAAGATCGCGATGACGGGTCTCGACGGCGGCCGCATCAACATCGGCGCCTGCTCGCTGGGCGGCGCGCGCGCCTGCCTCGAGACGGCGTCGCGCTACGTCGTGGAGCGCAAGCAGTTCGGCAAGCCGATCGCCGATTTCCAGGCGACGCAGTTCAAGCTCGCGGACATGGCGACTGAACTGGACGCGGCGCGGCTGATGATCTGGCGGGCGGCGTCACTGCTCGACGCCAAGTCACCGGAGGCGACACAGGCCGCGGCCATGGGCAAACGCTTCGCCACCGACGTGGGCTTCCGTGTCGTCAACGACGCATTGCAATTGCATGGCGGCTACGGCTACTTGAAGGACTTCCCCATCGAGCGCTATCTCCGCGACTTGCGCGTCCACCAGATCCTCGAAGGCACCAACGAGATCATGAGGGTGATCATCTCGCGCAGACTGTTGATGGGATGATGAGGGCGCCGCCGGCACGGCCTCTTCGCGGCGCGGTTTTTCTTTTGGAGTTGTGATGTCTGAAGCAGAGATTCTGTTCGAGGTGAAAGACGGCCTGGGCGTGATGACGCTGAACCGTCCCAAGGTCCTGAATTCCCTGTCGCACAACATCATCCAGGAAATGGAACGGATGATGCCGCAGTGGGAGAAGGACCCCGCGGTCAAGGCGGTGATCCTGCGCGGCGCCGGCGATCGCGCCTTCTGCGCCGGCGGCGACGTGGCCGGCCTCTATCGCGAGATGCGCGACAATCCTGCGGGCACCCTGCGCCGCGACTTCTTCCGCGACGAGTACATCGTCAACCGCCGCATCTATCGCTACGCCAAGCCGTGGATCTCGCTGATCGACGGCATCAACATGGGCGGCGGCGTGGGCCTCTCGGCGCACGGCTCGCACTCGGTGGCGAGCGAGAAGTTCCTGTTCGCCATGCCGGAAACGACCATCGGGCTCTTTCCCGACGTCGGCGGCGGCTATTTCCTGACGCGCCTGCCGGGCGCGCTCGGAACCTTCCTGGCACTCACCAGCTACCGGCTGAAGGTGGCTGACGCGCTGTGGGCCGGCATAGTGCAGGCGCATGTGCCGAGTGCCAAGATCAACGACCTGCAGGCAGCGCTGGGCGCGGCCGATCTCTCGGGGCCGCGCGCCAACGAGAAGGTCGATGCGGTGATCGCCAAGTTCACGGCCGATCCGGGTGAGGCGACGCTGCCGTCGTTGATGCCCGAGATCGACCGCTGCTTCTCGGCTGAGACGCTGCAGGAGATCGTGGCCAAGCTCAAGAAGTCGAACAGCGAGTTTTCGCAGAAGCAGCTCGCGGCGCTAATGAAGCTCTCGCCGCTGTCCATGGCGATCACGCTGGAGCAGCTTCGCCGCTGTGCGAATCGATCGTTCGAGGACACGATGACCATCGAATACCGTATGTCGCAGCGCTGCATGCAGAAGGGCCACGACTTCTTCGAGGGCGTGCGCGCGCTGCTGATCGACAAGGACCAGAAGCCGGTCTGGAATCCGCCGACCATCGAAGGCGTGACCGCGGCGATGGTGGAGGAGCATTTCCGGCCGGTGTCGAACGACCTGTTCTTCGACTGAGCGGCCAAAGAGGGAGGAAACCATGGCGAAAATCGCCTTCATCGGCCTCGGCAACATGGGCGGCCCGATGGCCGCCAATCTGGCCAAGGCACAGCATCATGTGACGGCGTTCGACCTGTCGGACGCGGCGCTCAACACGGCGGTCGAGAAGGGCGCGCACAAGGCGGCCTCCGCCGCCGAGGCGGTGAAGGGAGCCGAGATCGTCGTCACCATGCTGCCAGCCGGCAAGCATGTGCGCGAGGTCTATGAGAAGGACGTACTGCCCAACGTCGCCAAGGGCACGCTCCTGATCGACTGCTCGACCATCGATGTCGACAGCGCCCGTCATGTCGCCGCGCTCGCCGACAAGGCCGGCATGGAGATGATCGACGCGCCGGTGTCGGGTGGTGTCGGCGGCGCCACTGCCGGGACGCTCACCTTCATGGTCGGCGGCAAGGACGGCGCCTTCGCCAAGGCCAAAGCTGTATTGGAGAAGATGGGCAAGAACATCGTTCATGCCGGCGGCAGCGGAAACGGCCAGGCGGCCAAGATCTGCAACAACATGGTGCTGGGCGTCTCCATGATCGCCGTCAGCGAAGCCTTCATGCTGGCCAAGCGCCTGGGCCTCGATGCGCAAAAGCTGTTCGACGTAGCCTCGACCTCGTCGGGCCAGTGCTGGTCGCTCACCAACTATTGCCCAGTGCCGGGCCCCGTGCCGACGTCGCCCGCCAACCGCGACTACCAGGCGGGCTTCACGGCGGCGATGATGCTGAAGGACCTGGTGCTGGCCCAGCAGGCCGCCAATGCCGCCGGCGCCAGCACGCCGCTCGGTGCCGAAGCCGCTCAGCTCTTCAACCTGTTCGTCAACTCGGGCCACGGCGGCAAGGATTTCTCCGGCATCGTTCAGATGCTGGATGGCAAGTAATCCACGGGCAGGGGGTCGCACCCTCTACGATCTGAAGTCGCTGGACGGGCGTCAGCTCAGCCCGTTCGGCCAACGCGTCCATCTTGCTCTCAGGCACAAGGGCCTCGCTGTCGACCGCATTGAGCTGGTGCGCTTTGTCGACAAGGAGGCAATCGCTTTCGCCAAGTCGCAGACCGTCCCGGTGCTGGTCGATGGCGACAAGGTCGTGGTCGACTCCTGGCGCATCGCCAACCATCTCGAAGAGACCTATCCCGACCGGCCGTCACTGTTCGGCGGCGACGCGGGACGCGCGCTCGCACGCTACTTTAACAACTGGTGTGGCCTTTGGCTCACGCCGGAGATCGCGAGCTTCATCCTGTTCGACATGCTCGACCATATCGATGAGGAAGATCGCGCCTACATCCGCCGCACGCGCGCACCACGCTTCGGGCCGCTAGAGAAATTGAACGAGACGCGCGCGGCGCGATTGCCGGCTTTTCAGAAGGCACTCGATCCCTTGCGTCTCACGGTGAAGCAGAACGGCAACCTGCATGGCGCGACGCCGGGCATGGCGGATTTCATGGTCGCTGCGGCGTTCCATTGGGCGGAGCAGTCGAGCCGATTTGCGCTGCTTCAAACAGACGATCCGCTCTACTCTTGGAGCCAACGCCTCAACGCTCCCAGTCACGCGTAAAGTTCAACGGATAGTGTAGATGATCACGCTTTATGACCTCGTCTTTCAGAATGACCGCCGCCCCAGCCCGTTCTGCTGGCGCGCCAAGTTCGCTTTGGCCCACAAGGGGCTGGCGTGGAAAGACGAGCCGACGGGCTTCACCGAAAAGCACAAGATCGCCTTCGCCGATGCCCAGCTTCTGCCGGTGATCAAGGATGGCGAAGTGGCGGTGAAGGATAGCTGGGCGATCGCCTGCCATCTCGACAAGGCCTATCCAGACAAGCCGCTGTTCGCCAACGAGCAGGAGCGGCTGGCGGGGCAGTTCACCAACGGCTGGACGGACGTGACGATCAACGCCCAGGTGTTCCCGCTGGTGGTCGCCGATCTGGTGGATCGCGTGCGCCCGGAGGACAAGGCCTACATCATCGAGTCGCGCGGCAAGCGCTTAGGGACTGCGGACTTCGCGGGCTTCCAGGCGCGAGCGCGGGAGAAGGGGGTCTCGACCCTGAGGACTGCGCTGGAGCCGGCGCGTCGCGTGTTGCGCGAGCAGAAGTTCCTGGGCGGCGCGACCTCCAACTATGCCGACTACGCCCTGTTCGGCACCTTCATGTGGGCCTATGCGACCAGCCCGCTGGTGCTGCTGGAGAACGACGATCCCGTACATAGCTGGCGCGAACGCATGTTCGACCAGTTCGACGGGATGGGCCGCAAGGCCAAGGCCGCCTGACGGAAGCTAAGGTAAAGAGGAGACATCCGATGGCGGACGCCAATACCAAACCCTTCGATCCGGCCGAGCATCGCTTCGGGCCGGCGCACTGGTTCGAGGATCTGAAGGTCGGGCAGAAGTTCTACATCAACTCGCGCACCCAGACGGAGGCGCTGTTCTCGGCCTTCCAGCTGGCCAGCGGCGACAACCATCCGATCCATTACGACCGCGAATACTGCAAGGCGCTGGGCCATCGGGACATGCTGGCACACGGTCTGCAGGTCGCGATCCAGGGCGCGGCGGGCGGAGGCATCTTCCCCCATATCGTGGGCGAGTCGCTGATCGGCTTCCTGGAGCAGTCGTCGCGCTTCCTGAAGCCGGTCTATGTCGGCGACACGCTCTATCCCATGCTGGAGATCACCGAGCTCAAGCCCGGTCGCACCACCGGCGTGGCCATCCTGAAGCTCACCATCCATAACCAGTCGGGCGAGCTGGTGTGCGACGGCGAGCACAAGTACCTTGTCAAAAAGCGGCCGCAGTAGCCGACGGAGGAGAGACTATGATTGGCGTTATCGCGAAGCTCACCATCAAGCCCGGTACCAATGCCGACTTCGAGGCGACGATGAAGGCCCTGCAGGCCAAGGTGCAGGCCGACGAGCCGGGCAACAAGCTCTACGCCCTGCACAAGACGGCCGACGTTAATGTCTATGTCATGCTGGAACGCTACGAAAACCAGGCAGCGCTCGAAGCCCATCGGGCAGCGCCGCACTTCAAGGAACTCGGCCGCAAGCTCGGTGACTACCTTGCCGGCCGTCCCGACGTGCAGGTGATGGAAGAAGTCTGAGACCCTGAACTCGGGGAAAGCCTGGGGGACGCATGGACGGCATCATCCACCGGCACACCAAGCCGGGCACCGCTCCTGGAACGCTAGCCGGCCGTGCGCCGGTCCCCGACGAGGCACTCGACTTCACTTTGGTCGAGTACACCCCGGATGATGTCCAGGTCGTGCATGGGGTGGAGGTCGACGAATGTCGCTTCCATCTCGGCACGCCCGGCCATACCTGGATCGACGTTGCCGGCCGACCGAGTTCCGAGATGCTGCGCAACCTCGGCATGGCCTTCAACCTGCATCCGCTGGCCATGGAAGACGTCTTCCACGCCAACCAGCGCAGCAAGCTCGATCTCTACGAGGGGCAGGGCTTCATCGTCCTCAACGACCCGAGCTACGAGGACGGCGCGCTGACCTCTCGGCAGGTCAGCATCTTCTTCGGCGACAACTATGTGATCTCCTTCCACGATCACAAGGTCGACATGTTCAAGCCGGTGCGTGACCGCATCCAGACGGCGGGCTCGCGGCTGCGGACCTTCGGCATCGACTATCTCGTCTATGCGCTGATCGATCTCGTGGTCGACCGCAAGTTCCCGTTGATCGAGGCGGTGTCGAACCATCTCGAACAGCTCGAGGACGAGGCGCTGGAACGTCCGACGCAGGACACGCTCTATCACATCCATCAGGCACGACGCGCGCTGGTCGCCTTCCATCGCATCCAGTGGGCGGAGCGCGAGACGGTGCTCGCGGTGATGCGCCCCGACGTGCCGTTCATCATGCCGGAGACGCGCACCTACCTGCGCGACTGTTTCGACCATGCGGTGGCCGTGCTCGAACTGGTCGAGAGCTATCGCGAAATGACGAACAGCCTGATGGAAGTCTATCTGATGGACTCCTCGAACCGCATGTCCGAGGTGATGAAGACGATGGCGATCATCACCGTCTTCTTCATGCCCCTGAGTTTTCTCGCCGGCATCTACGGCATGAACTTCGAGCGCGACGTCGGCAACATGCCGGAGCTGGGCTGGAAATACGGCTACTATTTCTTCTGGTTCATGGTCGTCATGGTCGTGGGCGGCATCTTCTTCTGGTTGAAACGCAAGCGGTGGATCTGAAGCGATGACGAACGCCTATCGTATTTTCGGCTCCGAGCTGTCGCCATACTCGGTGAAGGTGCGCTCCTTCTTCCGTTTCAAGGGCATCGAGCACACCTGGATTCCGCGCTCGCCGGCCGTACAGGCCGAGTTCCAGAAATACGCCAAGCTGCCGCTGGTTCCGCTGGTTGTGACGCCCGAAGACGAAGGCCTCCAGGATTCCACACCGATCCTGGAGCGCATCGAGGCCAAGCACGGCGACCCCTCGGTGATACCGGACGATCCCGCGCTCGCCTTCGTCTCGGCGCTGCTGGAGGAGTATGGCGACGAGTGGGGCAACAAATGGATGTTCCACTATCGCTGGCGCTACCAGCCGGATGCCTGGTCGACCGCGGAACGCATTGCGCAGCAGATGATAGGGGCGGAGGGTACGCTGGCCGTTGCGCAGGCGCGGGCCGCCGTCGCCGAGCGCATGCTGGGCCGCCGGGGCTTCGTCGGCTCGAACGACAAGACCCAGCCGTTGATCGAAGCCTCGTTCAAGAAGGCGGCGGCGCTGCTCGACGCTCATCTCGCGACACGACCCTATGTTCTGGGCGGCCGGCCGGCGATGGCGGACTTCGGTCTGTGGGGTCAGCTCTACGAGGCCGCGACCGATCCGACGCCGGGCGCGCTCCTGCGGGCGTCGGCGCCGCATGTGATGGCCTGGGTGAAGCGCATGCTGTCGCCCAAGGTCGAGGGTTCCTTCGAGACGTTGGCGGCGCTTTCGCCGACCCTGATGCCGCTACTCAAGGAGGAAGTGGCGGATCTCTTCCTGCCGTGGTCGCAGGCGAACGCCCAGGCGATCGAACGCGGCGACAAGAGCTTCACGACGACGCTCGGTGGCTCGGAGTGGACGCAGGAGCCGCAGAAGTACCATGCGCGGTCACTCGCGGAGATCCGACGCAAGTATGCTGCTGCCAAAGGCGCTGCAGGACTGGAGCCGATACTTGCCGAGAGCGGCTGCCTGAAAGGCCTGGCGGGCTAACGCCCCGTCATCGCAGCGACGATACGATCAGCGTTGCTCCCGAGAAGGCCAGCAGCGCAAGCAGGATCCGGCGGAACTGCGTATCGTCGATGCGGCCGTAGAGGGCGAGGCCGATCCGCGCCCCGATCAAGGTCGTGGGCACGCAGATCGCCGCCCAGATGAAGAAGGTCCGATCGAGAAAGCCCGCGATGCCGGCGGAGATCAACGCGAGGAAGAGCACGCTCATGTTGAAGGGCTGGTTGACGCCGCGCTGCTCGTTCTTGCCGTAGCCGCGAAGCTGCGCCCAGATCGTGGGGGCGGGGCCGCTCAGGCTCGCCATGCCTCCCAGCACGCCGCCGACCAGACCTACCGCGGCGTCAGCGACGCGGCCGCCACCGGTGACGATGGGCGGGCGGCGCACGAAGGCCATCCAGGCGCTGTAGACGATCAGCAGGATGCCGACGCCAACCTTCAGCGGCTGCGGCCGGACATCTTCGAGGAGCATGGTGCCGATCGGCACGCCGATCGCTCCGGCGAGGAGAAAAGGCCAGAGCCGCGGCCAGCGGATCCCGCTCCAGATGCGCGGCAGCGATTGTATGTGGCCGGCGACGCTGCAGAGGGCGGTCAGGGGGGCGGCAGTCAGCGGCGACATGGCCTGCAGCCAGAAGCCCAGCGCCACCAGCGCATAGCCGGTGCCGCTCAATCCGTTGACGAAACCCGCAGCCAGTGCCCCGGCGACGACGATTGCGATGTCGCCGGGGGGAGGGAGATCCACGCCGGTTACGCTCCGGCGCTGAACGCCTGGATGCCGGTCATGGCGCGGCCGAGGATCAGTGCATGCACGTCGTGCGTACCCTCGTAGGTGTTCACCGCCTCGAGGTTCATGACGTGGCGGATCACGTGATACTCGTCCGACACGCCGTTGCCGCCGTGCATGTCGCGGGCGACGCGGGCGATATCCAGCGCCTTGCCGCAGTTGTTGCGCTTGATCAGGGAGATCATCTCCGGCTGGGCGTGGCCCTGGTCCTTCAGGCGGCCGACGCGCAGACAGGCCTGCAGGCCGATGGCGATCTCGGTCTGCATGTCGGCGAGCTTCTTCTGGATGAGCTGGTTGGCGGCCAGCGGCCGGCCGAACTGCTTGCGGTCGAGCGTGTAGTTGCGCGCCTGCTTCCAGCAGAACTCCGCAGCGCCCATGGCGCCCCAGGCAATGCCGTAGCGGGCGTTGTTGAGGCAGCCGAACGGACCGCCGAGGCCCGAGACGTTGGGCATCAGGTTCTCGACCGGCACGAAGACCTCGTCGAGCATGATGGCGCCGGTCGTCGAGGCGCGCAGGCTGAACTTGCCTTCGATCTTGGGCGTCTCGATGCCCTTCCAGCTACGCTCCAGAATGAAGCCGCGGATCGCGCCGCCGTCGAGCTTGGCCCAGATCACCAGCACGTCGGCGATTGGCGAATTGGTGATCCACATCTTGGAGCCGGAGAGCTTGAAGCCGCCCGGCACCGTCACGGCGCGGGTCTTCATGCCACCGGGGTCGGAGCCGTGATCGGGCTCGGTGAGGCCGAAGCAACCGACCCACTCGCCGGTCGCGAGCTTGGGCAGGTACTTCATGCGCTGCTCTTCGCTGCCGTAGGCGTAGATCGGATGCATGACCAGCGAGGACTGCACGCTCATCGCCGAGCGGTAGCCGGAGTCGACACGCTCGACCTCGCGCGCCACCAGGCCGTAGGTCGTGTAGTTGGCGCCGGCGCAGCCGTACTTCTCGGGGATCGTCGAGCCGAGCAGGCCGAGGGCGCCGAACTCGTTCATGATCTCGCGGTCGAACTTCTCGTTGCGATTGGCCAGCAGCACGCGCGGCATCAGCTTGTCCTGGCAGTAGTCGCGCGCGGCATCGCGGATCGCGACTTCCTCCTCGGTGAGCTGGTCGTCGAGGAAGAAGGGATCTTCCCAGTCGAACGGCTTGGCGTCGGCGGAAATGCCCTTGGCGGCACTCTTCATCGGGGTCGCGGCGGTGGCCATATCTTCTCCTGGCTATTTCCGCGGCGTCTTAACAGGCGAGGCGGGCCACGCCAACCGTTGCGGCGAAGGGTCCTGGCAGTACAAATACGCAATGATCGTTCGCGATGTTCAACCAGCCGACCTGTCGGCGGTAGCCGTTTTGCTGGGCCAGCTCGGCTACGAACTCGACGAGCAGGAGGTCCGTGGGCGCCTCGATCGCGTCCGGAAAGCATCGGATCACAGCGTCAGAGTAGCCGTTGTCGATGGAAAGATTGTCGGGCTGCTGCATGTTTTCGAGCGGCCTGCCCTGGAGAAGCCTTGCGAGGCGGTTGTCCAGTCACTCGTGGTGGACGCCGGCCTGCGCGGTAACGGGGTGGGTGCGGCCCTGATGCAAGAAGCCGAGGCTTGGGCGCGCGATCGGGGCCTGGCGTCGGTGGTCCTGTATACCCGTACTGACCGGGACGCCGCCCGGGCCTTCTACGAGCGTATTGGCTACGGGCTCTCTGCCACGTCGCACTTCATGAGACGCGACCTGTAGGCGGATCTCAGGCGGTTCCGGCTGCACCTTCGGTGCGGCCTGTCAGGGCTCGGAAAATCTCCAGGGTGAGTTTGCCGAAGGCCTCGGAGGCCCGGAGTTCGACCGTGCGCGGGCGGGGCAGGTCGATGCGCAGGTCCGCGGCAATGCGGCCGGGCCGGGCCGACATGACGAGGACACGGTCGGACAGGAACACGGCCTCGGGGATCGAATGGGTGACGAACAGGACCGTCTTGCGGGCCTCCTGGGCCAGGTCCTTCTCACCCCAGATGCGCAGCAGCTCGAGCGCCATGTCGTCCCGTGTCATGGCGTCCAGGGCGCCGAACGGCTCGTCCATCAAGAGGAGCGGGGGATCGAGCAGCAGGGCGCGGCAGAGCGCGGCACGCTGCTGCATGCCGCCCGACAATTCGCGC
This sequence comes from Reyranella sp., assembly GCF_004297405.1. Taxonomy (GTDB): domain Bacteria; phylum Pseudomonadota; class Alphaproteobacteria; order Reyranellales; family Reyranellaceae; genus Reyranella. The sequence goes on along the minus strand of NZ_SCVC01000006.1, from coordinate 837,816 downwards.
GGCAGCTTGGGGCCGAAGCCGCCGAGACCGGCCATCTCGAGAAGCTGCTCGGCCCGAGGTCGCAGCGCCTTGGCATCCTTGCCGGCAAGCTCGGCCGGCAGCAGCACGTTCTCCAGGATCGACCGCCATTTCAGCAGGATCGGCGCCTGGAAGACCATGCCGATGTCGGGGATCGGCTGCGTTACCGCCCGGCCGGAGACCGCGACCGTGCCCGATGTGGCGGGTCGCAGCCCGGCCACGATCCTGAGCAGAGTCGACTTTCCGCAGCCGCTCGGGCCGACCAGCGAGACGAACTCGCCGGCGCCGATGGCAGAAGTGATGCCGGCGAGGGCCTCGACAGGGCCGCTCGCCGCCTCATACGTCATGCCGACCTGGTCGAGGTCGATCAGTACCTTGGTCACGCTACGCGAACGCCTGGATCAGTTGCTGGTGCTGGGCATCGCGACTTTGGTGAAGAAGTCGGTCGAATAGGTGTCCTTGCACTCGACCTTCTTCGGCAAGCCCATGTAGGTGTTCACGAGATCGACCGAGTCGCACATCTTCTTCGAGTCGATCCAGCCGATGCCGTTCTTGGCGTAGCGTTCGGTCTTCATCAGGCCGAGCCCGATCAGCATGTTGGGCGTCATCACCTCGACATCGACTTCGGGGACGCGCTTCTTGAAGATCTCCATGGCCGCTTTCGGATCGGCCATCACATCGCGCCAGCCCATGTAGGAGGCTTCGAGGAAGGCCTTCAGCACGGCCGGGCGATCCTTCATCGTCTTGGCGCTGGCAATGATCGACATCGAGTACATGTCGAAGCCGAAATCGGCCCACGGCATCATCACCACGTTGCCCTTGCCGGCGGCCTTCTCATAGAGCGGCAGGCCGGTCGAATAATCGCCGACGCCGTCCATGCGCTTCTCGGCGACGGCGGCGATCTTGGCCGCCGGCTCGATGTTCACCCATGAGACCTTGCTGACGTCGATGCCGTTCACCTTGGCGAAAGCCGGGAACATCTGACGCTGGCTGTCGCCCGGAGGGGCGCCCAGGGTCTTGCCCTCGAGATCCTTGGGCTTGGTGAGCGGCTTGTCCTTCAGGCTGAAGATGTTGAGCGGCGTCTTGTCGAACACCATGCCCACGGTCTTGATCGTAGTGCCGCGGCCGATCGAGGCGATCACCACGGCAGCATCGGCCAGACCGGCATCGGCGCGGCCGGTATCGACCTTGGCGATCGAATCGCCGGAGCCCTTGGAGTTCTCCAAGGTCACGTCGAGGCCCTTGGCCTTGTAGTAGCCCTTGTCGAGAGCGACCCAGTAGGCCGCGTGGTCGCCGACGGCGAACCAGTTCAGCGCGAACGTGAATTTCTCCTGCGCCGAGGCAGTGCCCGTGCCCGCGATCAGCGCGGCCAGGGCCAACGACAATGTCCTCTTCATGATTTTCTCCCTTTACCCTTCCCCGTAATCAGTCGACGCCCTCGGCCCACGGCGCCCAAAGCTGCGCCAGCAGGACGACGGCGCCATAGAGCAGCAGTCCGACGATCGATATCCAGATCAGCGCGGCGAAGGCCACAGCCGTATTCATACTGCTCTGCGTTGTGGTGATGACGTAGCCCAGGCCCTTCTGCGAGGCGACGAACTCGCCGACGATGGCGCCGACGACGGCGGCGGTCGCCGTGATCTTGAGCGCGCTCAGGATGTAGGGCAGGGCGTTGGGGATACGGATCTTGGCGAAGATCTTCCATTTCGGCGCGTTGAAGACGCGGCCGAGGTCGAGCATGTCGGCTTCGACCTGGCTCAAGCCGACAGCGGTGTTGATGACCACCGGGAAGAAGCCGATGAGTGCCCCCATCAGCATGTTGGGAAAGATGCCGTAGCCCATCCAGATCAGGAACAGGGGCGCGATCGCCACCTTGGGCAGCGTGTTCACGAACACCAGGAAGGGCACCAGTGCATTGGCAATCAGCGGTGACCAGGCAATTGCCACGCCAAGTGCCACGCCAACGACGGCCGCCAGCAGAAAGGCGCCGATGATCTCGATCGTCGTCGTCCACAGATGCTGGGACCAGCCGATCTCACTGTGCCACAGCGCATTCCAGACGGAGAGCGGCGAGGGCAGGAGGTATTCGCGGATGCCGCCCAGGCTCACGGCGAGTTGCCAGCAGGCTAAAAGGAAGGCGAACAGGGCGATCGTTGGCCAGTATTGTCGGCTGAGGCTCGAAAATTTCGTCATGCGCTGGCAGCGATGAATCGCTTCACCGGTTTTGTCTCGCTGTTAGTATGTGCGCACATGATGTGAGACTGGCGAACGCGGATTTGCCCGTCAAGGCGAGGATCGTCCGTGAAGCTCTCTCTGTGCAATGAAGTGATCCGCGAACTCTCTTTCGAGCGTCAATGTGTGTTGGCGGCGAGCCTCGGCTACCGCGGCCTCGAAGTCGCGCCCTTCACCTTGGGCGACGATGCCTGGCAGATGCCGGCGGCGAAGCGCAGCGAGATCCGGCGCGCTTGCAGCGATGCCGGGATCGAGGTGAGTGGACTGCACTGGCTGCTGGCGGCGCCGACAGGCCTGTCGATCACCACCGCCGACAAGGTGGTCTGGCAACGAAGCGTCGATGTCCTGTGCCATTTGGTCGACCTCTGCGCGGAATTGGGCGGCGCCTACCTTGTCCATGGTTCGCCAGCGCAGCGCCGGGTGACGGACACCGACGATGGCAAGCGCGCCGAGGAGGCCTGGGCCAAGGCTGCCGAGGCGTCGCAAAAAGCAGGCGTGGTCTATTGCCTGGAGCCGCTCGCCCGGCCGGACTGCAACTTCGTCAATACGCTGGCCGAAGGGGCGGCTGTGGCGCGCCGCATCGCCAACCCTGCTTTCAGGATCATGGTCGACACACTCGCCAGCAGCCTGGAAGAGAAGGAGCCGGTGGCCGACGCCATCCGGCGCTGGATGCCGACGGGCCTGATGGCGCACGTGCAGTTCAACGACCGCAACAAGCGGGGGCCGGGGCAGGGCGACGATAGGTTCGCTTCCGTCGTCGGCGCGTTGCGCGAGACCGGCTATACCGGCTGGGTCGCCATGGAACCCTTTATCTACGAGCCCGACGGGCCGACCTGCGCGGCGCGCATGATCGGCTATGTGCAGGGGCTGCTGGAGCAAGACGTATGAAAGTGAAACTGGAGGCGGTCGATCGGTTCGAGCGCGATCATCGCCTGCGTCTGCCGTTCCGCTTCGGCGTGATCACGGTCACCCAGGGCATCCAGGCGATCATCCGCGTGCGCATCGCGCTGGAGGACGGCCGGACCGGCGAGGGCGTCGCGGCGGAAGCGCTGGGCGCCAAGTGGTTCGAGAAGAGCCCCGAGTTCTCCGATGCCCAGAACCTCGACCAGCTTCGCCAGGCGTTGCAGCTCGCCATCGAGCACTACACGGCGCAGGGCTTCGCCACGCCGTTCGGTCTCTATGCCGGCGCCTACCGCCAGCAGATCGCCCGCGGCGCCGAGCTGGGATTGAACCCGCTGGTCGCTTCCTATGGTCCGGCGCTGCTGGATCGGGCGATCATCGACGCCTTGGGCAAGATCACCGGCCAGTCCTTTGCCCAGATGATCGCGGCGAACGTGCCGGGCATCGAGGCGACCGACCTCACGCCCGATATCGACGCCACGCATCTGGCCGCTTTCCTGGCAGGCCTGAAGCCGAGCACGTCCATCGATCTTCGCCATACCGTGGGCCTCGTCGATCCGCTGACGACGGCCGAGCGGCCGGCGTCGGAGCGGGTGAACGACGGCCTGCCGGAAACGCTGGAAGAGGTCGTGTCGTACTATGGCGGCCGCTACTACAAGCTGAAGGTCGGCGGCGATGTCCGTGCCGATCTCGACCGGCTGACCCGCATCGCCGCCGTCCTCGATGCCGGCGCCGGCGACTATCGCGTCACCTTCGACGGCAACGAGCAGTACGACGACGTCGACGGCATCGTCGAGCTCTGGCGCAAGGTCGAGGAGACGCCGGCGCTGGCGAAGATGGTGAAGGCGACGCTGTTCATCGAGCAGCCGATCAAGCGTCAGGCGGCGTTGAGCCGCCCGGTCACGGCACTGGCAAAGTACCGCCCGGTGATCATCGACGAATCCGACGGTGAACTCTCGACGTTCCCGCAGGCGCTCAAGCTCGGCTATGCCGGCGTTTCCAGCAAGAACTGCAAGGGCTTCTACAAGTCGATCCTGAACGGCGCCCGCGTGGCCAAGCTCGGGCCGGGCTACTTCATGTCGGCCGAGGACCTGACGACGCAACCCGGCGTCAGCGTCCAGCAGGACCTGGCCCTGGTCTCGCTGCTCGGCCTCACGCATGTCGAGCGCAACGCCCATCACTTCATCGACGGCATGTCGTCGGCCTCCGAGGCGGAGCAGACGGCCTTCGTGAAGGCCCATCCCGATCTCTACGAGCGGCAGCCCGGCCGGCCGGCGCGACTGCGTGCCAAGGGAGGCAAACTGGCGCTGGGTTCGCTGGGATGTCCGGGCTTCGCGGTCGGCGTCGATCTCGACTTTGCAGCGTTGCGGGCGATGCCGGCGGCGCCTAAGGACCGGCTGCAGCCCGCCCATCCCGGAGGCAAGACATGAGCGCCAATCTTCCCGCCGGCTTCGCAAGCGTCGAGGCGGTCGAGGATTTCATGACCGCGCCGTCGGCCGAACTCGTGGCCGACCTGGCCGCGACGCCGGGCGACATCATGGTTCTGGGCGTCGGTGGCAAGATGGGTCCGACCCTTGCCCGCATGGCCAAGCGCGCCGCGCCAACCAAGCGCGTGATGGGCGTCGCGCGTTTCAGCGAGCCCGGCGTGCGCGAGGCGCTGGAGAAGGCGGGTGTCGAGCCGATCGCCGCCGACCTGCTGGATCGTGCTGCACTGGAGCAACTGCCGAAGGCTACCAACGTCGTCTTCATGGCCGGCCGTAAGTTCGGCGCAACGGGCAATGTGCCGCTCACCTGGGCAATGAACGTCCAGGTGCCAGCCATGGTGGCGGAGGTCTTCAGGGAGTCGCGCATCGTCGTCTTCTCGACGGGCTGCGTTTATCCCTTCGTGCCCGTCGAAAGCGGCGGGGCGACCGAGGACGTGGCGCCCGTGCCGCCGTCGGGCGACTACGCCAACTCCTGCGTCGGCCGCGAGCGCATGTTCGAGTACTTCTCCGCGCAACATGGCACGCCGGGCCGGCTGTTCCGGCTGAACTACGCCATCGACATGCGCTACGGCGTGCTGCACGACGTCGGCCGCAAAGTGCGCGATGGCGAACCGATCGATCTCTCGATGGGCCATGTCAATGTGATCTGGCAGGGCGATGCCAACACCGTGGCGCTGCGCTGCCTCGCGCGCGCCACCACGCCGACCACGCCGATCAACGTGACCGGCCTCGAAACCATCGAGATCCGCTGGCTTGCCGCGGAGTTCGGCAAGCTTTTAGGCAAGATCCCGACGCTCACCGGCAAGGAAGCGCCGACCGGCTGGCTGAACGATGCCAGCCGCATGGCCAAGGAGTTCGGGCCGCCTAGCGTACCGCTGTCGAAGATGATCGAGTGGACGGCGGACTGGCTGGAACGCGACATGGTCACCTTGAACAAGCCGACGCATTACGAGGTGCGCGATGGCAAATACTGACGCGCTCGACGTCAGGCCGATCGCGCCGGAGCAAAGCGACGCGGTATGGCCGCTGTCGATCGAAGCCGGCTGGAACCAGAACATCGCCGACTGGCGCTTCATGTTGGGTGCCGGTCGCGGTTTCGGCTGTACCGGCGCCGACGGCACATGGCAGGCGAGTTCGCTGGTCCTGCCGCTGGGACAGAAACTCGCCTGGATCAGCATGGTGCTGGTCACGCAGGCGCGGCGCCGGGGTGGAGTCGGGACGGAGCTGTTGAAACGCTGCATCGAGGAGGTCCGCTCGGCCGGTGCCGTCGCCGGTCTCGATGCGACTGATCAGGGCCGGCCGATTTATCTCGGCCTCGGCTTCCGCGATCTCTATCGCATCGCCCGCTGGCATTTCGACCGTGCGGCGGGCGGGGCGGTGGCGCCTCCCCAGGGCGTCACGGTTCGGCCGATTGCCCACGCAGACCTGCCACGCCTCGCGACTTACGACCGACCGCTCACCGGCATGGAGCGGCCATCCATCCTGGTGCATCTCGCGCTGCGCCAGCCGGCGCGGGCGTGGATCGCCGAGGATGCGGCCAGCAAGATCGTGGGCTTCGTGCTGGGACGCGAAGGCAGGACGGCCACATCGTTGGGCCCTGTCGTGGCCGACAGCGAAGCCGTCGCGCTGGCGTTGATATCGAAGGCCGCAGCGGCGGCGCCTGGTCCTTTCATCATCGACGTACCGGACGCGCATCGCGCAGTGCGGGAATGGCTCGAGGCGCAGGGCGCAACGTCGCCGCGAGGCTATATGCGAATGACCTTGGGCGAGGCGAAGGGGCTCGACGATCCCGGCCATGTCTTTGCTCTCGCCGGTCCGGAACTGGGTTAGGATACGATCATGACGACCGACAAGGCTCTCCACTGGCGCGACCTGCCGGCGCCTGTCCTGTCTCTCCTGCGGCAAGGCACGGTGATCCCGGCGCACCCGCTGGCGCTCGACACCGACCGCAAGTTCGACCAGCGCTCGCAACGTGCCATCAGCCGCTACTACCTCGATGCCGGTTCCGGCGGTCTGGCGGTCGGCGTGCATTCGACCCAGTTCGCGATTCGCGAGGTCGGGCTCTACAAGCCGGTGCTGGAACTCGCCATCGAGACGGCGCGCGACTGGACCGACCGGCCCTTGGTGATGATCGCAGGCGCTGTCGGCAAGACCGCGCAGGCGGTCGAGGAGGCACGGACCGCTCGCTCGCTCGGCTATCACGCCGTTCTTCTGTCGCTCGCCGCCTTGAAGGGTGCGAGCGAGGACGAGCTGATCGAGCATTGCACGGCCGTGGCCAGGGAAATGCCGCTGATCGGCTTCTACCTGCAGACGGCGGTGGGTGGCATTCCGCTATCGCGCGCCTTCTGGGCTCGCTTTGCCGCGATCGACAATGTCGTGGCGATTAAGGTCGCGCCCTTCAATCGCTACCGCACCCTCGATGTCTGCTTCGGCATTGCAACGGCGCAGGCCGAGGATCGGATCACGCTCTACACCGGCAATGACGATCACATCGTCGCTGATCTCGTGACACCGATGGTCGTACGCACTGGCAATCGCGAGGTCACTCTGCGTTTCCAGGGCGGCTTGCTGGGGCACTGGAGTGTCTGGACACGCGGGGCAGTGAAGATGCTGGAGCGGCTGAAGCTGTCGGTTTCGGCCGGCGCCATTCCTCCCGAAGTGCTGGCGCTCGATTCCTTCGTGACCGACTGCAACAGCGTCGTCTTCGATGTCGATCACGACTTCGCCGGCTGCATTCCGGGCTGCCACGAAATCCTGCGGCGGCAGGGGTTGCTGACGTCGATCGAATGCCTCGATCCGCACGAGAAGCTGAGCGAAGGGCAAAGCGCCGGCATCGACCGGCTCTATGCGACCTATCCCGAATTGCATGACGATGCCTTCGTCGCGGCCAATATCGAGCGCTGGCGGAACTGACGTCGTGGAGAACCTATTTGCGACGCTCGATGCGCTCGCCGTCGCGGATCTGATCAAGACCCGGAAGGTCGGCGCGCGTGAACTGCTGGACGCCACGCTCGCGCGATTGCGCGCCGTCAACGGCAGGCTGAACGCGATCACGGATTTCTACGAAGGCGATCTGCTCGAACGGTCGATTGCCGCGGCCGGCGAGGGGCCGTTTCAGGGCATTCCCTTCGTGGTCAAGCAGCTCATGGCCGATTGTGCCGGGACGGCAACCACCCTGGGCTCGAGGTTCTTCGCCAAGGAGCCCGTTGCAGCCGCCGACAGTACGGCGGTCGCGAGGATGCGTCGGGCTGGCCTTGTGATTGTGGGCCGGAGCAACACCAGCGAGTTCGGCCTGGCGCCCACGACTGAGCCGGCCTTTGGCGGCGCAACGGTGAGTCCCTGGCGCGACGACCTTTCTCCCGGCGGATCGTCAGGCGGCTCCGCGGCCGTCGTTGCGGCGCGGGCTCTGCCTGTCGCGCATGCCACGGATGGTGGTGGTTCGATCCGCATTCCGGCATCACTTTGTGGCTTGTTCGGCCTGAAGCCATCGCGTGGCCGCGTGAGCCTGGCGCCGCTCGGCGAGACTCTTGCCGGGGCAGGCGCGCAACTCGGCGTCTCGATCTCGGTGCGTGACAGCGCAGCGCTGCTCGATGCCATTGCCGGCGATGCGCCCGGCGATCCCTACAGCACGCCTCCTGCCAGTGGCAGCTTCCTTGACGCCACCCAACGGCCGCCCGGGCGGCTGCGGATCGCCTTCATGCATGCGCTCAAAGGCAGAGTGCCGCTCGATCCGGCGCTGGTCGCAGGTGTCGAGCAGACGGCAGCCCTGTTGAGCGAGCTCGGCCATCATGTCGAGCAAGCTGAGCCCGAACTCGATGGCGCGGCGATGGGTGCGGCGTTCGGAACGGTCATGGCCGCCAACACATTCACCAACATTCAGCTACGCGCCAACGGCCGCGTGCCGGGGGCGGGCGATCTCGAATCGGCGACCCGGCTCACCGCCGAAGCGGGCAGCAAGATCAGCGCAGATACCTATATCCGCGCCGTTCAGACGTTCCATCGCACCGGCCGGCAGCTCGGCAGCTTCTTCGAGCGCTACGATATCCTCCTTTCGCCGACAGTGGCGCGCACGCATCTGCCGCTCGGGACCGTGCGCATGGACGGCAGCCTCGCGCTTTACGAGGAGGGATTGGCACCGATGGTGCCGTTCACGTCCGTCTGCAACATGACGGGTGTGCCAGCGATGTCGGTCCCGCTCGCGTGGACGGGCGACGGGCTGCCGATAGGTATGCATTTCGTAGGCCGCCTTGGCGCGGAGGAGATGCTATTCTCGCTTGCAGCCCAGCTCGAACAGGCGCGTTCATGGCGCGAGCGACGGCCACCTCTGCAGGCGTAACCGAAGGAAAGACGAGATGCGCACGATCATCGTGGGTTTCATCGCGGGCTTCCTGAGTGTGCTGATCTTCCATCAGCTCGGCTTCTTCATCGCCACCGAGCTCGGGTTCGGCCGCTCCGTCATCTACAACATGCGGCCGGTGCCACCGTTCGGCGTGCCCCTGATCCTGTCGGCGGCGTTCTGGGGCGGCCTGTGGGGCATCGTCGGTGCCTACATCGTGCCGCGCCTGCCGGTGTGGCTGGACGGCCCAACCGGCTGGATCCTGTTCGCTGGGATCGTGGTGACCCTGGTCAACTGGTTCATCGTGCTGCCGATCAAGGGTTTGCCAGTCGGCAACGGATTCAACCTGCCCGGCGTCGTCGTGGTGCCGATCGTCTATGCCTTCTGGGGCTTCGGGATGTGGGTATTCGTCGGTCTGCTGCGACGAGCGCTCGGCTGGCGCTAGAACGGGAGTCGTCTCAATGCTGATCGCTGATGCCCAGGTGCACATCTGGGCAGCCAATACGCCTGAGCGTCCGTGGCCGGCCCGCGCCGAGCCTCACCGCGCGCCGTTGGGCAAGGACGAGCTGCTGGCCGAGATGGACAAGGCCGGCGTCGATCGCGTGATCCTGGTGCCGCCATCGTGGGAGGGCGATCGCAATGATCTCGCCCTCGATGCAGCGGTGCACCACCCAGATCGCTTCGCCGTCATGGGCCGCTTTGATCCCGAAGCGCCGGGCGCGCGCGGCCAGGTCGCGGGCTGGAAGAAGCAGAAGGGCATGCTCGGCATGCGTTTCACTTTCCATACGGAGATCCTGCGCAAGCCATTGCTCGACGGCAGCTTCGACTGGGTCTGGGGCGAGATGGAGAAGGCAGGCATTCCCGCCATGGTGCTGTTTCATCACGAGTACATGCACCTCGCCGATGGCATCGCCGAACGTTATCCAGGGCTGCGCTTGGTGCTCGATCATCTCGGGCTGAAGAGCGGCAAGGGCGTCACGGAGGCGTCGAATTTCGCGACGCTCGACAACGTGTTGGCATTGGCGAAGCGACCGAATGTGGCGGCCAAGGTTTCAGCGTTGCCGTGCTACGCGGACGACAAGGCTTATCCTTTCAAATCGCTACACGCACATATCGAGCGCGTACTCGATGCCTTTGGACCAAAGCGTACTTTTTGGGGAACCGATTGGTCGCGTCTGCCTTGTAACTACCGCCAGGGCGTCACCATGTTTACGGAGGAATTGCCGTGGCTCAAAGGCCATGACCTCGAATGGGTGGTGGGCCGTGGCATATGTGAGTGGATCGGATGGAGGATCTGATGCTTGGCACCAAGCGTACCGTCCCGCTGTGGCAAAAGCAGCCTCGGCGTCTGCCTGTGGAGCAGTCGCTGACGGCTGGTCGAACGAGCAGCCGCGTGGCCAAGCCCGCGATCGCGGCGAAAGCTAAGGCCATCGAGGTTGCCCGGATGAGAAGCCGGATGATGGCTGAGGCCAAGCGGATGGGGCGTTTCTCCGAAGCGTAGCAGAGCCTAGAGGGGACGCGTGACCGTCTCCGAGCCGCCGCCCCAGATCGGCAGATAGCTCATCTTGTAACCGGCGCCGCCGGTCACGATGACATGGATCGCCTCGGGCGCACGCGCGACGCCCTGGCCCTCATCGAAGAGATGGCGTTGCACGCGCGCGAGGTCCCAGGCGTCGTGACGCACGATCTTCTCGGCCATTTCCAGCGGCAGGAGGACGACCTGTTCGCCACGCTCGTTCTTGCGGCTGATCCCCGACATTACGATCGCAGCGCGCATGCCCGCGGCAATTGGCGAGAGGATCGCTTCCGGCGTCGCGCCTTCGCCGTCGCCTGGCAGTATCTCCGCCGTGCCCGAGACGCCCATGATGGTGAGGGCGCTGGCGTCGCTGCCGAGGCCACGGCGAGCGGTCAGCGTGGGGAAGGGGCCGTCGTGTCGTTCGGCAAAGCAGAAGCTGTATTTGCCCGGCTGTCCCATGGTCGCCATGTCGCCGACGTCAGAACGTGCGCCGCCGATGTTGCGGATGACGAGCTGCAGCGCGCGCCCGATGCTGGCATTGGCGCGATTGCCGGGGCCGAGGCAGTTGGTGCCGGCATTTACGCCCAGCTTGCGCGCTATGGGGCCGTGCAGGCAGAGGGCGACGCATGCAGTGCCGGTGGTGGTGGCGATGCCCAGGAGATTGAAGCCCGGTTCGAGAGTCGCTTCGGCAGCAGCCAGCACGACCGGCAATTCGGCAGGGCGGCACCCAGCCAGGACACATTGATAGGCGACGGCATCGGGGCTGACTTCCCCGAACATCGGCGGCATCAGTCCGCGGGCTTCGCTGCGATCCTTGATGCCGGCGACCATCGCGTCGAGGCGTCGGCCGGTCGGCGGCACCAACGGCAGGCCGTCCGACAGTTCGGCATCCGTCAGGATCTGCTGTGCGTCTTCCCAGCTCGTCTGCTCACTGACGACCGGCCAGCCGCACCACTCCGTCATCGCGCAATGCGCGTGCAGGCGACCGTAGTGCCGCCGAAGGACGGGATGAAGGCCGAGTGCTTGCCCGGTCCGCCGGCCACCGTGATGTGGATGTCTTCCGGCGCCCGCGCAATCGTGAACCAGTCCCCATCGGGCTTGTGGCCCGTGCTGATGTAGGTGTCCTGGTTCTCGGCCGAGATCCGCGAGACATGGACGCGCGAGCGAGCGAAAAGCTCCTGCCGGATGCTCTCGATCGTAAAGCCGTCGCGCTTCAAGGTCGCGGCATGTTCGGGGCCGATGATCACGAACATCGGGCCCTTGCCGTAGATCGTGTTGGCGCCGGGCGTCGCCATGCCGCCGGCAAAAGTCGTCAGCAGGCCGTCGCCGCTGGTGCTGCCATGGTCGTTGAGGTTATGCGGGCCTTCGCCCGACATGACCGTGACCACGCTGTCGGTCGGCGCGAAGCCGCGCTGGACGTGGTAGGGCGTCCAGGGATTCTCTTCCTCGTTCTCGCCGAAGCAGAAGGTGAACTTGGCGGGATTGCCCTGGGTCGAGCGGTCCATCTCACCCGGCTTGGCTCCGGCGACGTTCAGCAGCATGAGGCCGAGTGCCCGGCCGATAGTGGCATTGGCCTGCCAGCCCTGGCCGAAGCAATTCGAGCCGCAGTTGATCTTGAGTTCGTGACGGACCGGTCCGCTCACCATCACCATGGGCGCGCAGGAGTGCGTCGTGGCGAGCGTTCCGTGGAGATTGTAGTCAGGATCGAGGACGCCCCGCAGCGCTGCGGTCACGACCGGGAAATACTCCGGCTTGCAGCCGGCCATCACGGCGTTGGCCGCGAGCGCCTGCAGGGTCGGCACGATCTGGCGCGGCGGCACGGGCGGGTAGGGGCGGTTGTCGCCCCGCACCGTCTCGACGAACTTCGCGACCTTGGCCTCGGTCGGGACATAGAGCGGCATGCCGTCGCTCCAGCCCTGTTCGGTGGCGAAGTCGTTGAACGCCTCGACGTCCATATCGTCGAGGTCGATCACTTCCTGCTCGGCGATATCCTTCATTTCGTCGCCTCGCTCAGTCCCTTGGTCGCCGCTTCGATGCGCTCACGCAGCTCTTCCGCGTTGAGGCCACCGATCGGATGCTTCACCACGATCAGCCGTGGTTCGACCTTGCGGGCCTTCGCCTGGGCGAGGACCAGCGGCTTGAAAGTTTCAGTGGCGATCACGTAGGCCGTGATGCCGAGCTTCTCGAGTTCGATGCTGTCGTGGAAACTCCACGATGAACAGCTTCCTCAATCCGCTATGGCGAGGAGGGCACCGCGATACTTCGCGGCGACCTCCTGAAGCAGATCCTTTGGCGCCGGCTGGCTGGCGCTGTTTTTGGAAAGGAAGTCGATATTGTCGACCGTTCGGAACGCGCCGAGCTTGTCGCGGATGCCGGACAGCAGTTCGCGGGCGTTCGGCTTGGAGTTGGAAACGAGCGCGATGGCGTCGGTCGCCCAGTTGACGGGTTTCAGCGCCACCTTTGCGCCACCGGCAGCCGCCAGTCCAAAGGTCGGGTTGATGATACGCATGCCCGTGCTCCTCACCGCTATGGCTTGAGCGCCGCCACGATCTCCCTGGCCACCTTCTGGCCGTCGGCGATCGCGTCGGCGATGTAATGCCGTGCTCCGGCCCGAACGTCACCCACCGCGAAGATCAGCGGCGCCGAGGTCCGGCCCTGTTCGTCGACAACGATATGCCCGGTGGCGTCGCGTGCAAGCGAATCCGGCACGAATTCCGCAGCGGGAGACTGGCCGACATAGACGAACACCGCGTTGGCCGAAATGTCGTTTCGCGCGCCGTCGTTTTCGATGGTCACCGACTCCAGACCGTTGCTGCCGCCAAGGCCGACGATACGGCCCGGCAGGGTCTTGATGCCGTCGGCGACCTTGCCGTCCGGCGTGCCGAGCAGGGTCACGTCGCTGGCGATGCCGACGAGGGCCGCCGCCTCGTAGGGCGCCCAGCCAGTGGCGCCGGCGACAATGACGGACTGGCCGGCATAAAGCGGGCCGTCACAGATCGCGCAGTGCGACAGGCCGCGGCCTTCGTAATTTTCTTCCTCGGGGACGCCGAGCTTGCCCTTGTTCAGGCCAGTCGCCACGACGATGGCGCGACCTTCGTGCTGCTCGCCGTCCGCCGTCTCGATGGTGAACGGGCCGCTTCCGGTGATGGACGTCACCTCGCCGAAGCCGATCTCGACGCCCGCCACGACTGCATCGTCGGTGAGGCGCGCGGCCATGTCGGTGCCGTTGAACATCTCCTCGAAGTCGTGGAGTTCGCCCAGATTCACGAGCTCGCCGCCCGGCGCGAGCTTGTCGAGGCAGAAGGCCTTGAGGCCGGCTCGCGCGGCTTCGGTGGCGGCAGTGAGGCCCGCGGGGCCGGCGCCGATGACGATCACGTCGTGGGAGGGAGGTGCCATGTATCCTTTACCTAAATCGCCGTCACCCTAGAGGGCTCATCGGCCCTTGAACACGGGCTTACGCTTCTCGATGAAGGCGCGCATCGCCTCCTTCGAATCCTCGGTGCCCTGCAGGTTCACCGTCATGTTCTGCTCGAAGCGATAACCGTCGCGCAGGGTCATCTCCTCGATCGTGTTCAGCGCATGCTTGGCCGTGACGCTGGCGATCGGGCTCTTGGCGGCGATCTGGCGGGCGAGGTCCATCACGGTGTCCATCAACTTGTCGTCGGGCACGCAGGCCTCGACCACGCCGAGCCGATAGAGCTCGGGGCCCGGCACGCGATAGCCCGTCAGCATCATGCGCCGCGCCCGCGAATGGCCGAACAGGCGCATGGCGTGGCGTCCACCGCCCATCAGGCCGACATCGATCTCGGGCAGGCCGACCGAGGCGCTCTCGCCGGCGACGAGAATATCGCAGGAAGCCGCGACCGCGAGGCCCGCGCCGAGCGCGGGGCCATTGATGGCGGCGATTACCGGCTTCTTGCATTCCATGATGGCGTGGAAGCACTCGCGGGCATAGCGCATGCCGCGCCAGGCATCGCCCGGTCCGCGCTGGGCGCCGGCGCGGGCCTTGATATCGACGCCGGCACAGAAGCACTTGCCCTTGCCCGTAAGGACGGCGACCCGCACCTCGTCGAGGTCGGAGATCCGGTCGAAGGCGCGGATCATCTCATCCTGTAGTTCGGCGTTCTGTGCATTCACCGGCGGGTTGTCCATCGTCACGACGGCAATGTGGTCCGCGATTTGCACCCGGATCATCTTGAGATCGTCCATCCATTTCCTCCCAAGGTTCGTTCAATACACCGCTTGCCAGTGCCCGCGAAAGCATCGTACGTCGCAAGGGCAGGGAGTCAGAGCAAGACATGGCGTACTTCACGCAACAGCTGATCAACGCCATCACGCTGGGCGCCATCTACGGCCTGATCGCCATCGGGTACACGATGGTCTATGGCATCATCGGCATGATCAATTTCGCGCACGGCGAAGTTTTCATGATCGGTGCGTTCATCTCGCTCATCGGGTTCATGATCTGCAGCATGCTGGGGATCGGTTCGGCGCCGGTCGCGATCCTCCTCGTGCTGTTGCTGGCGATGGCCTTTTCCGCCGTCTACGGCTGGTCGATAGAACGCACGGCCTATCGACCATTGCGCGGTTCGTTCCGTCTCGCACCGTTGATCTCCGCCATCGGCGTGTCGATCGCCCTCCAGAACTACGTGCAGCTCGCCCAGGGCGCGCGGCCCAAGCCGGGCGGGCAGATCGTTTCGGGCGGATTCAATCTCTTCACCGATGATGGCTTCGACGTTCGCGTCACCTGGCTGCAGATCATCATCGTCGTGGTGACGATCGTGCTGATGGCGGGCTTCACCTGGCTGATTGCGCGCACCTCGCTCGGGCGTCAGCAGCGAGCCTGCGAGCAGGACATGAAGATGGCGTCACTGCTCGGCGTCAATGTCGACCGCACGATCTCGCTCACCTTCGTGCTGGGCGCTGCTCTGGCGGCCGTCGCCGGCATGCTGTTCCTGATGTACTACGGCGTCATCGACTTCTTCATTGGCTTCCTCGCCGGCATCAAGGCCTTCACCGCCGCCGTGCTGGGCGGCATCGGTTCGCTGCCGGGCGCCATGCTGGGCGGGCTGCTCATCGGCCTGATCGAGGTCTTCTGGGCCGGCTATTTTTCCAGCGAGTACAAGGACGTTGCCGCCTTCGCGATCCTGGTCCTGGTGCTGATCTTCCGGCCGACCGGACTGCTCGGCAAACCGGAGATCGAGAAGGTCTGAACGCATGGGTTCGCGTCTGCCCCAGATGCTGAAGGACGCGGGCCTTACCGCCTTCGTCGGAGCGGCACTCGGCATCTTCATCGTTGGCTTCCGTACCGTCGATATCGGTCGCGGACTTACCTTCGACTACCACCTCGTCGACCTCGCGGTGGCTGTCGTCGTGATCTTCGTGGGACGTCTCGGCCTGTCGCTGGCGGCGAACGGCCTGCGGTGGCCCGCGATTGCACTAGGGGCCGTGATGATCGCAGCGGGCGCCTCGCCGATGCAACTGCCCTCGAGCTTCCTGCACTGGTTCGTGGCGCTGGGCGGCGTGCTCCTGGTGATCCGCGCCATCTGGCCCTGGGCCAACAGTGCAGTGAACGAAGCGGCGCGCACACCCTCGGGGCGAGCACTCTCCACGGCCGGTACCAAATGGTTCGGCTGGTTGCTGCTGGCGGGGGCGGTTGTGATGCCGTTCACGCCCTTTGCCGACCAGAAGACGATGGATCTCGGCGTGCTGATCCTGACCTACGTGATGCTGGGCTGGGGGCTTAACATCGTCGTCGGCCTCGCGGGCCTGCTCGATCTCGGTTACGTCGCTTTCTACGCGGTGGGCGCTTATTCCTATGCGCTGTTGAGCACACAGCACGGCCTTGGTTTCTGGTCGGTGCTGCCGCTCGCCGGCATGATGGCGGCGCTGTTTGGCATATTGCTGGGTTTCCCGGTGCTCAGGCTGCGCGGCGACTACCTCGCCATCGTGACCCTGGGGTTCGGCGAGATCATCCGCCTGATCCTGCTCAATTGGTTCGACCTGACTAACGGGCCGGCTGGCATTGGCTCAATTCCGGGGCCGACCTTGTTTGGAGCGGTGTTCGCCGAAACGGCGCCGGCCGGCAAACAGACCGTGTCGGAAATGCTCGGCATTCCGTTCGACGGCAATCATCGCCTGATCTTCCTCTATTACATCATCCTCGTACTGGCGCTGATCACCAACGTGTTCACCCAACGCATGCGCCGCCTGCCGGTCGGTCGCGCCTGGGAGGCGTTGCGTGAGGACGAAACCGCCTGCCGGGCGCTAGGCATCAACCCGACCAACACCAAGCTCACGGCCTTCGCCATCGGCGCGATGTTCGCGGGCTTCGCTGGGTCGTTCTTTGCCGCCAAGCAGCGCTTCATCAGCCCCGAGAGCTTCGTGTTCATCGAATCGGCGATCATCCTCGCCATCGTGGTGCTGGGCGGCATGGGCAGCCAGATCGGCGTGGTGCTGGCCGCGGTCCTGCTGATTGGCCTGCCGGAGTGGTTCCGCGATCTCGGCAACTACCGCATGCTCGCCTTTGGAATGGCGATGGTGCTGATCATGGTATTCCGCCCGCGCGGACTGATCGCCCATCGCGAACCCTCCATTCGCCTGCATCCCGCCGGATCGGGAGGCAGCGGATGAGCGTGGCTACCGCCACACCGCTCATCGAGGTCGAACATCTGACCATGCGCTTCGGTGGTCTGGTGGCGATCGACGATGTCTCCTTCACCGCCCGCCCGCGCGAGATCACCGCGATCATCGGGCCCAACGGCGCCGGCAAGACCACGGTGTTCAACTGCATCACCGGCTTCTACAAGCCGACCGTCGGGCGGCTGACGCTGCGCGGGGGCAGGGGTGAATTCCTGCTGGAGCGCATGCTGGGCCATGAGATCGGGCAGCGCGCGAAGGTGGCGCGGACTTTTCAGAACATCCGGCTCTTTCCCGGCATGACCGTGCTGGAGAATCTGCTGGTCGCGCAGCACAACAAGCTGATGCGCGCCTCCGGCTGGAGCATCCTGGGCCTGCTGGGGATTGCGCGTTACCGCGATGCCGAGAAGGCTGCGGTCGAATTGGCACGAAGCTGGCTGGAGCGCATCAGGCTTCTCGCCGACGCCGACCGGCCGGCGGGCGAACTCCCTTACGGAGCGCAGAGGCGACTCGAGATCGCCCGCGCCATGTGTACCGAGCCCGAGCTTCTCTGCCTCGACGAGCCGGCGGCCGGACTCAATCCCCGCGAATCTGCAGAGCTCAACGAACTCCTGGTCTCGATCCGCGATCGCGACGGTATCGGCGTGCTGCTGATCGAGCACGACATGAGCGTGGTCATGAACATATCCGACCACATCGTCGTGCTCGACTATGGCCGCAAGATCGCCGAGGGCAACCCGGCGGCGATCAAGAACGACCCGGCAGTCATTCGCGCCTACCTCGGCACCGACGACGAGGCGATCGATGGCTGAGACGTCGATCCTGTCGGTGAAGGGACTGACCACCTTCTATGGCGCGATCCAGGCCCTGCATGGTGTCGACCTCGACGTCGCGCGCGGCGAGATCGTGACCCTGATCGGCGCCAACGGAGCCGGCAAGTCGACCTTGCTGATGACGATCTGTGGCAATCCGCGGGCGCGCTCAGGCAGCATCCGGTTCGACGGCGAGGAGATCACGTCGCTTCAGACGCACGAGATTGTGCGGCGTGGCGTGGCGCAGGTGCCGGAAGGCCGACGCATCTTCCCGCGCATGAGCGTGTTCGAGAACCTGCAGATGGGGGCGACGCTCGCCGATCCTGCGCATTTCAGCAGCGATCTCGATCGTGTCTTCACGATGTTCCCTCGGCTCGCCGAGCGGCGGACGCAACGCGGCGGTACGCTGTCGGGTGGCGAGCAGCAGATGCTGGCGATCGGCCGGGCGCTGATGAGCCGGCCGCGGCTGCTGTTGCTCGATGAGCCGTCACTTGGCCTTGCGCCGTTGATCGTGCGTCAGATCTTTGATGCCGTCGGCCGTATCGCCCGTGAGGAGAACGTCACGGTCTTCCTGGTGGAGCAGAATGCGTTCCATGCGCTGAGGCTCGCCGATCGCGGCTATGTGCTGGCGAACGGACGGGTGCGCTTGAGCGGCACCGGCCGCGAACTGCTGGCAAACCAGGAAGTCCGCGCCGCCTATCTGGAAGGCGGTCACGGATGAGCCCGCCCTCATGAGCCCACTCGACACCTTCATGTTCGATTGGTTCGGCGACACGCTGTTCAACGTCGTGCTGTTCAATCTCGTCCTGGTCGGGCCGGCGTCGTTTGCCGCGGGGCACGCGGTGGCGCTGATCTGGCGGCCTTGGCCGCAGATCGTTTTCTACACCGCGCTTCTCGCCGCGACGCTGCGTTTCCTCGACTACGCGCTGGCCAATGGCGAGCTGTGGTCGATCGGCGGCTTCGTGCTTGGCTGGGCTGTGCAACTCGCCATCGCGGCTTTCGCCTATCGCCTGACACGCGCGCGTCAGATGGTTCACCAGTATCCCTGGCTCTATCGGCGCAAAGGCTTGCTGGGTTGGGAGGAGCGGCACTAATGTAACCGCCATGCTCCGCACCAGCGGAGGGGGCTCAATAAGGGAGACTAGGGATGAAGAAGTTATACGGCACCCTGGCCGTCGCCGCCGTCGCGCTCATGGCGACACCGGCGCTTGCCCAGATCAAGATCGGCTCGGCCGGTCCGATGACAGGTTCGAACGCGGCCTTCGGCGAGCAGCTCAAGCGCGGCGCGCAGATGGCAGTGGAAGACATCAACGCCGCCGGCGGCGTGAACGGCCAGAAGCTCGAGCTCATAATCGGTGACGATGCCTGCGACCCGAAGCAGGCGACGGCCGTGGCCAACAAGATGGTCTCCGACAAGGTGGTGTTCGTGGCCGGGCATTTCTGCTCGGGTTCCTCGATCCCGGCGTCGGACATCTACAAGGAAGGTAAGATCCTCCAGATCACGCCGGCTTCGACCAACCCGAAGCTGACCGAGGATGCGGCCACCAAGGGCAACACGACCGTGTTCCGCACCTGCGGCCGTGACGACGTGCAGGGCACGACGGTCGGCAACTACATCCTGAAGAACCACAAGACGGCCAGGGTCGCGATCCTCCACGACAAGTCGCCCTACGGCAAAGGCGTGGCTGACGAGACCAAGAAGGCTCTGAACAAGGGTGGTCTGCGCGAGGCCATGTACGAGGCCTACAACGACACCGACAAGGACTTCGCGGCCCTCGTCAACAAGATGAAGCAGGCCAAGATCGACATCATCGTGCTCGGCGGCTACCACACGGCGGGCGCGCTGATCATCAAGCAGTCGCGCGAGCAGGGGCTGATGGCCCAGATGATGGGCTTCGACTCGCTGGAGACCGCCGAATTCGCCCAGCTGGGCGGTGCGGCGACCAACGGCGTGCTGATGTCGTTCCCGCCGAAGGCCGAGGACGACCCGAAGAATGCGGCACTCGTGAAGAAGTTCCGCGACGCCAAGTACAATCCGGAAGGCTACACGCTGTTCAGCTACGCCGCGGTGAAGGCTTGGGCCGACGCTGCCAACAAGGCGAAGTCGACCGATGCAGCCGCGGTCGCCGCGGCGCTGCGCTCCGGCAAGTATGACTCCGCCGTCGGCGTCCTCGAATTCGACGCCAAGGGCGACATCAAGAACGCGGTCTACGACATCTACGTCTGGAAGGACGGCAAGTCCTACCCGTCGACCAAGTAGGCGACCCAGCCATTCGCGAGGAAGGCCCGGCCAGCGCCGGGCCTTTTTCGTTCCAGTTCAACGTCTTGTAGGTGGGTTCCCACGATTTTGGGGGACGGTGACATTACGGCCCCGAATATGGTAGCAGGGGGCTCAACAGCTAGAGGGGATCGATCGTCGACATGCCGGGGGGCGCCATCGCGGTCGCGTCGGATCATGCCGGCTTCGACCTGAAGGAAATTCTGAAGCGCGACCTGCAGGAAGCGGGTCACGAGGTGCTCGATCTTGGCACCAATTCGACCGCATCTGTCGACTATCCAGACTTCGGCAAGGCGATGGGCGACGCCATCGCTTCAGGCAAAGCTGCACGCGGCGTGCTGGTCTGCGGCAGCGGTATCGGCATTTCGATTGCCGCCAACCGCAACCCCAAGGTCCGGGCGGTGCTGGCGCACGACGTGACCTCGGCGCGGCTGTCGCGCGAGCACAACGACGCCAACGTGATCGCCTTTGGCCAACGTCTGATTGGCGTCGAGACGGCGCGCGAAGCGCTCCAGGTCTTTCTGTCTACCGAATGGGCCGGCGGTCGCCATGCCGGCCGTGTCGAAAAGCTTTCAAAGGGTTGAGCGAGATGAGCCAAGCTGCTGCCAAGTCCGGTGAGTCGCCGTTGCCGATGTTCACCAAGAGCCTTGCCGAGGCCGATCCTGCAATCGAGGCAGTCCTCAAGGGTGAGCTGCACCGCCAGCGCGAGCAGATCGAGCTGATCGCCTCTGAAAACATCGTATCGCGCGCCGTGCTCGAAGCGGCGGGTTCGGTGCTCACTAACAAGTATGCCGAGGGCTATCCCGGCCGGCGCTACTACGGCGGCTGCGAGGAAGTCGACAAGGCCGAGCAGCTCGCGATCGAGCGCGCCTGCAAGCTGTTCGACTGCTCCTTCGCCAACGTGCAGCCGCATTCTGGTGCGCAGGCCAACCAGGCCGTCTTCATGGCGCTCTTGAAGCCGGGCGATACCTTCATGGGCATGGCGCTCGACCAGGGCGGCCATCTCACGCACGGCTCGCCGGCCAACCAGTCGGGCAAGTGGTTCAAGGTCGTGTCCTACGGCGTGAAGCCCGACACGCATCTGATCGACTACGAGCAGATGGAAGAGGTGGCACGCCGGGAGAAGCCGAAGCTGATCGTGGCCGGCGCTTCCGCCTACTCGCGCTCCATCGACTGGGCACGCTTCCGCAAGGTCGCCGACGAGATCGGTGCCTATTTCATGGTCGACATGGCGCACTATGCCGGCCTCGTTGCGGCCGGCGTCTATCCGAGCCCGCTGCCACACGCCCATGTCGTGACGACGACGACGCACAAGACGCTGCGCGGCCCGCGCGGCGGCATGGTGCTGTCGACCGATGTCGATCTCGGCAAGAAGATCAACTCGGCAGTGTTCCCCGGCCTGCAGGGCGGGCCGTTGATGCACATCATCGCCGCCAAGGCCGTGGCCTTCGGTGAGGCGCTGCGACCGGACTTCAAGGTCTATGCGCAGAACGTCATCGACAATGCGCGCGCGCTGGCCTCGGCGCTGACCGAGCGTGGCTTGAATATCATCTCGGGCGGAACCGACAGCCACGTCATGCTGGTCGATCTGCGTCCGAAGAAGGCGACCGGCGTGTCGGCCGAGAAGGTGTTGGATCGTGCCGGCATCACGGTGAACAAGAACAGCATTCCGGGCGATCCAGAGAAGTACACGATCACTTCGGGCGTGCGGCTCGGTTCGCCGGCCGGCACGACGCGCGGCTTCGGCGTCGCCGAATTCCGCCAGATCGGCCATCTGATCGCCGACGTGCTCGACGGCATCGCCAAGAACGGCCCGGACGGCGATGCCCAGGTCGAAGCGCAAGTGCGCGCCAAGGTGCACGCGCTTTGCGCCCGCTTTCCGATCTACCGCGACTGACAACGCGCCAATCTAGAAAATAACAGGGGGAATAGATGCGCTGTCCATTCTGCGGTCACGAGGACACCCAGGTTAAGGACTCGAGGCCGACTGACGACAATTCGGCGATTCGCCGGCGGCGCTACTGTCCGTCCTGCGGCTCTCGCTTCACGACCTTCGAGCGCGTCCAGTTGCGCGAGCTGACGGTGGTGAAGAAGAATGGCCAGCGCGTGGCGTTCGATCGCGACAAGCTCGCGCGCTCGATCCAGGTCGCCTGCCGCAAGCGGCCGGTCGATCCCGAGCGCACCGAGCGCGTGGTGAACGGCATCGTGCGCCGCCTCGAGAGTTCGGGCGAGAGCGAGATCCCCTCGACGCAGATCGGCGAACTGGTGATGGACGCACTGCGTGCGCTCGACCCGGTGGCCTATGTGCGATTCGCCTCGGTCTATCGCAATTTCCGCGAGGCAAAGGACTTCGAGGAATTCATCTCCGACCTCGCCGATACCAACTTCAAGGACTGACCCGATGATGCGCGCGGCCTTAGCGCTGGCGCGCCGCTCGCTCGGGCGCACCTGGCCCAATCCTGCTGTCGGCTGCGTGATCGTGCGCGACGGCCAGGTGATCGCGCGGGGCCGAACGCAGGATGGCGGCCGGCCGCACGCCGAAGCCGACGCCATCGCCCAGGCGGCGGCCCAGGGCCTGTCGCTGAAGGGCGCCACGGCCTGCGTCACGCTCGAACCCTGTTCACATCATGGCCGCACGCCGCCCTGCGCCGATGCGCTGGTGGGAGCCGGCGTCGCGCGGGTCGTCTCGGCGCTCGAGGATCCCGATCCGAGGGTGAAGGGGCGGGGGCACGAGCGGATGCGGGCAGCGGGCATCGACGTCGTCGTTGGCGACGGCGCGGCCGAGGCTGCGGAGATCAACGCCGGCTTCCTGACGCGCGTGAAGGAGGGACGGCCGCTCTTTCATCTCAAAGTTGCCAGTTCGCTCGATGGCCGCATTGCGACCGCGTCGGGTGAGAGCAAGTGGATCACCGGCCCGGCGGCACGCCTGCACGGCCACCACCTGCGAGCCACCCACGACGCGATCCTGGTCGGCGTCGAGACGGCTTTGGCCGACGACCCCGATCTCGGGTGTCGGCTGCCCGGCCTTATCGAGCGATCGCCGGTCCGCCTCGTGCTCGATTCAAAAGCCCGACTGTCGCCGCAGTCCAAGCTGGCAACGACGGCGGGGCAACGTCCGGTATGGCTGCTCTGTACCAAGGCCGCGTCGCCGGCGGCACGCGACGCGCTGGCCAGGCAGGGCGTCGAGATCATCGAGGTGGAGGCTGGCGCGGATGGTCGCATCGACGTGGCCGCCGCCGGCCAGCTATTGGGCGCGCGCGGATTGACCCGCGTCCTGATCGAAGGCGGCGGACAGGTGGCGGCCTCGTTCCTGAAGGCAGGCCTCGTCGACCGTATCTCCAGTTACCGGGCAGGGCTTCTGTTGGGCGGCGACAGCCGCTCTGCGGTCGGGCCACTGGGCCTGGAGCGGCTGGGTTTCGCGCCCCGGTTCCGGCTGGGTTCGGCCCGGCAACTGGACGGCGACACGCTGGAAACCTGGCGGCGGGAGGCTTAAGGAACGGCCATGTTTACGGGTATCGTCACCGACATCGGTGAAATCGTCTCGGTCGATGCAGGCGGCAATGCGGGCGACCGGCGCTTTGTCATCGCGACGAAACACGACCTGACGGCGGTTCCCATCGGCGCGTCGATCGCCTGCTCGGGCTGCTGCCTCACCGTGGTCGAGAAGGGCGACGGCCGGTTCGCCGTCGACGTGTCCGACGAGAGCCTGTCCAAGACCCATCTCGGCGGCTGGAAGGCTGGCGGCAAGCTCAACCTGGAACTGTCGCTGAAGCTCGGCGACGAACTCGGCGGCCATCTGGTCTATGGCCATGTCGACGGCGTCGGCAAGATCGTTTCGATGACGCCGGTCGGTGGCAGCATGCGCTTCGACTTCGAAGCGCCGGGCGATGTCGCGCGCTTCGTGGCGTCCAAGGGCTCGGTCACGATCGACGGCATTTCACTCACGGTCAATGAAGTGGATGGCAATCGTTTCAGCGTGAACGTGATCCCGCACACGCAGGCGGTCACGACGCTGGGGCAGGCAAAGGTCGGCCAGCAGGTCAACCTTGAGGTGGATATGCTCGCGCGTTACGTTGCGCGATTGTTGGAGCACGGAAAAACATGAGCGCGCTCGAAAAGGACGCTTGGCGGATCACCTTCTCGGAAGTGAAGGCCGCGGCCGAGGACATCATCGAGGAAGCCCGCAAGGGCCGGATGTTCATCCTCGTCGATGACGAGGACCGCGAGAACGAGGGCGACCTCGTCATCCCGGCGCAATGGGCGACGCCCGAAGCGATCAACTTCATGGCCAAGCATGCGCGCGGCCTGATCTGCCTGGCGCTGACGCGCGAGAGGGTCGAGCAGCTTGGCCTGTCGCTGATGGCCCAGAACAACGGTACGCGCCATGCGACCGCCTTCACTGTGTCGATCGAAGCGCGAGAGGGTGTCACCACCGGCATCTCGGCAGCCGATCGCTCCCGAACCGTTTCTGTCGCGATCGATCCGTCCTGCGGCCCTCAGGATATCGTGACCCCGGGCCACGTCTTCCCGTTGGTGGCGCGCGATGGCGGCACGCTGGAGCGCACTGGCCACACCGAGGCCGCCGTCGATCTGGCGCGTCTTGCCGGCCTGACACCGGCCGGTGTGATCTGCGAGATCATGAACGACGACGGCACGATGGCCCGTCGCAACGATCTCATTACCTTCGCTCAGCGGCATGGCCTCAAGATCGGCACCATCGCCGACCTGATCGCCTATCGCCGGCGCTACGACTCGATCATCAAGCGCATCAGCGAGACCCATCTCGACAGCACCTACGGCGGCGATTTCCGCTGCGTCGTCTACGTGAACAAGGTGACGATGGCGCAGCACGTTGCGCTGGTGAAGGGCGACCCGGCGACGGGCGGTCCGATCATGGTGCGCATGCATGCCGTCAACCTCTTCACCGATACACTCGGCCAGAGGAGCGGCGGTCGCGGTGGCGAGATCGAAGCCTCGATGCGCGAGATCTCCAAGGAGGGCAGGGGCGTGATCGTGCTGATACGCGAACCGCTCACGGTCGTCCTCGCCGAACAGCGCCGTCGCGCCGGCGAACCGATCCCGCCATCGGGCCAGGAGTTGCGCGACTACGGTGTCGGCGCCCAGATCCTGATCGATCTTGGCGTCAAGGAGATGATCCTGCTCACCAACAGCAAGAAGAGCATCGTCGGTCTCGAAGGTTTCGGCCTCAAGGTGGTCGGCCAGAGGCCGGTACCCGGCCGCACGGCGATCTGACCATGTCGACACGGACGGAAACGCCGACGGCGCGGCCGGCAGTCGCCGGCGTCAAGGGCGCACGCATCCTGATCGTCGAGTCTCCTTATTATACGGAGATCGCTGCGGCATTGGTCGCGGGCGCGGAGCGCGAGATCAAGAAGAACGGTGCCAAAGTCGAGCGCGTCGCCGTGCCGGGCGCCTTCGAGATTCCCGGCGCCATCGCTCTGGCCGCCTCGAAGAAGGGCAAGCGCTACGACGGCTATGTCGCGCTGGGCTGCGTCATTCGCGGCGAGACCTCGCACTATGACTATGTCTGCGGCGAGAGTGCGCGTGGACTGATGGACCTCTCCATTCAGAAGAAGCTGGCGATCGGCTACGGCATCGTGACAGTCAACACGATGGAGCAGGCCGAGGCGCGCGCCTTCATCGACCGCGGCGACAAGGGCGGCGACGCTGCTCATGCCTGCCTCGCCATGGTGGCACTCGGCCGCCGCTGGAAGAGCTCGTGAGCGACAAGCCCGCGCCCAGCCGTCGCCAGGCTGCGCGGCTGGCGGCGGTTCAGGCGCTCTATCAGTGGCAGGAAGGACAGGACGCTCCGGCCGAGATCGTCGAGCAGTTCCTGAAGGTTCGGACGGGCGAGACGGGCGAGGGCGGGATGCGCCGCGATGCCGACCGTCCGCTATTCAAGGACGTCGTCGAAGGAACCGCCTCGCACAAGTTCGAGCTGGAGAAAACCGTTTCGGATGCGCTGGCGCAGGACTGGACCTGGGCGCGTGTCGACCGGCTCGTGCGGGCGATCCTGTTGGCGGGCACCTACGAGCTGGTGCATCGTCACGACGTGCCGGCACGCGTGGTGATCAACGAGTATGTCGAGATCGCGCACGCCTTCTATGGCAAGGGCGAGCCGAACTTCGTGAACTCCGTGCTCGACCGCGTAGCGCGCCAGTCGCGCTCGGCCGATCTGGCGAAGTAGCACGCCGTGGCGCCGCGCCGGCGTATCGGCGAGTTCGAGTTGATTGCCCGCTATTTCGCGCCGCTCGCCCGCGGCTTCGACGGCGCCGGCGGCCTCAAGAGCGACAACGCCTTCCTGCCCGCCGATCCGCGCCACGATCTCGTGGTGAAGACCGACACGATCGTGGCCGGCGTTCATTTCCTGGCCGATGAGCGGCCCGAGCGTGTCGGAGCGAAGGCGCTGCGCGTCTGCCTTTCCGACCTCGCGGCCGGCGGTGCGACGCCTTTCGTCTATCAGCTCTCGCTCGCCCTGCCGGCAGCTTGGCGCGAAAGCTGGATCACTGGTTTCGCGAAGGGATTGGCGGCGGACCAGCGTCGCTACGGCGTGGTGCTCTGCGGCGGCGATACGGTCGTGACGCCGGGGCCGCTCACCGTAACGATCACGGCTTTCGGCAAGGTCGCGCGTGGCAAGGGCCTCGGTCGTGACAGGGCACGGGCGGGCGACGAACTCTGGGTGAGTGGCACGGTCGGCGATGGTGCGCTCGGCCTTCTGGCGGCGCGCGGGCAATTGCGAGGCATCACGCCTCGACAGGGTGCCTCGCTCGAGGAGCGTTATCGCCTGCCGCAGCCGCGCTCCGCGCTGGGCTCTCGCCTGATCGGGATCGCGAGCGCGACTACCGACGTTTCAGATGGCCTGCTGGCTGACGCTGGCCATATCGCCGAAGCCTCGCGGCTGGCGGTGAGTGTCGAGCGCGATGCCGTGCCGTTGTCGGCGGCGGCGCGCGCTGCCGTGGCGGCCGAGCCGAAGCTCTGGGCAAATGTGCTGGGCGGCGGCGACGACTACGAACTCGCCATCGCAATCCCGCCGCGCAAGCGGGCCGGGCTGCTCAAGGCGGCACATGCGGCGGGGATCGAGGTGACCCGGATCGGCCGCTTCGTGCGCGGTGCCGGCGTGCAGCTCACGATCGGCGGAAGACCAGCGGCGGTGACGCGCAAGGGTTACGTTCACTTCTAGTGATACGCGTCCCCGGCGTAGCTGAGTCGCACCACTGGAATGGCCGCGCACAGCCTTGCCGACTAGAGTGCGCGCCCAATGGACGGTTCGATCAAGGTGCAGGAAACGACGGCGGCGACCAGCGGCGGCATGCCGCCGCGCTCGATGCGCAACATCGCCCTGCTGGCGATGTGTCAGGCGCTTACCCAAAGCAGCAACACGCTGATGTTCGCTTCCTCGGCGCTGGCGGTGCTGACCATCGTCACACCGGACATGCGCATGTGGGCCAATCTGCCGGTCACTATGCAGCATCTGGGCGTCATGCTCTCGGTCTTCCCGGCTTCGCTGCTGATGATGCGCCGCGGCCGCAAGTTCGGTTTCCGCAGCGGCTCGATCATGGGCATGGTGGGTGCCTCGTGCGCCGCGATCGGCCTCGGCATCGGCAGCTTTCCGGTCATGTGCCTGGGCGGCATCTTCCTGGGTTACGGCATTGCCAACATGCAGCTGTACCGCTTTGCCGCCGTCGAGCTGGCGCCGGGGCACTACCGCGCGCAGGCGATCTCCTATGTGACGGCCGGCGGCGTGCTGGCTGGCATCATCGGACCCACCCTGGCGCGCTTTACCCCTGATCTCTGGCTGCCGACATTCCAGGCGAGTTTCGTGGCGGTGGTCGTCGTCCACATCCTGGTTTTCATCGTTCTGGGCTTCATCGAGTTCCCATCGGTGAAGACCGACGAGGCAGCCGGTCCGCAGCGGCCGCTGCTCGAGATCGTGACCCAGCCGACCTACATGGTGGCCTGTGCCGGCGGCATGATCGCCTTTGGCGTGATGTCGTTCGTGATGGCCGCTTCGCCGCTGGCCATCGTGCAGTGCGGCCTCGACAAGACCGAAGCGCCGGTCACGATCTTCGTTCACGTCATGGGCATGTTTCTGCCGTCGTTCTTCACGGGACACCTGATTGCCCGGTTCGGCGTCTTCAACATGATGATCGCGGGCATCGTCCTGCTTGTGGCGGGCGTGGCCGTCGCGCTGATGGGTGTCACCGAGTGGCACTTCCGGGGCGCGCTCAGCCTGAACGGGGTGGGGTGGAACTTCCTGTTTGTCGGCGCCACGACCTTGCTGACGACGACCTACCGCCAGGCGGAGCGCGGCAAAGCCCAGGCATTCAACGACTTCATGGTGTTCGGCGTGACGACCGTATCCAGCTTGATGGCGAGCGTCGTGCTGGAACTGGAGGGCTGGGCGACCCTCAACTATGTGGCGCTGGTTCTGGTGCTGATCGCGTTCGTCGTCATCGCCGTTTTCCGCCTGCGCCACCCGTCACGCGCCTGACGCCAACCCTTTGACGTGACGTGGTTTTTGCCTAGTCGCGTGTTGCGCCGATAGGGCGCATCTGTCATTTTTTGGCCGCCTTCGCGCCGGGGGAGATACGCACCCGGGCCGCGATGCGCCGGAAGCGCTGTGAAAACAACGGGTTAATAAAAATATGTCCAATATTCTATGGGCCGTTATCGGCTGTGGCGTTATCGCCCTGCTGTACGGCATCGTTACCGCGTCGCGGGTCATGGCATCAGATGCCGGCACGCCACGCATGCAGGAAATCTCGCAAGCTGTGCAGGAAGGAGCGGCTGCTTATCTGCGCCGCCAGTACACCACCATCGGTATCGTCGGCGTGGTCGTGCTGATCATTCTGGCCATACTTCTGGGCAAGTTCGCCGCGATCGGCTTCCTGATCGGCGCCGTTCTGTCGGGAGCCGCAGGCTTCATCGGCATGAACGTCTCGGTCCGCGCCAACGTGCGCACCGCGGCTGCCGCGCAGAAGAGTCTGGGGCAGGGCCTCGACCTCGCCTTCAAGTCGGGCGCCATCACCGGCATGCTGGTGGCGGGCCTCGCGCTTCTCGGCGTCGTCGGTTATTTCGCGGTGCTTCTCAACATGGGCATTCCCGCCGGCGGCCGCGTCATGGTCGACTCGCTGGTGGCCCTGGGCTTCGGCGCTTCGCTGATCTCGATCTTCGCCCGTCTCGGCGGCGGCATCTTCACCAAGGGTGCGGACGTCGGCGGCGACATGGTCGGCAAGGTCGAAGCCGGCATTCCGGAAGATGACCCCCGCAATCCGGCCACCATTGCCGACAACGTCGGCGACAACGTCGGCGATTGCGCCGGCATGGCGGCCGACCTGTTCGAGACCTACGCGGTGACCACCGTCGCCACCATGGTCCTGGCCTCGATCTTCTTCCAGGCCGATCCAGTCCTCGTCTCCAAGCTGATGACCTATCCGCTGGCTATCGGCGGCGTCTGCATCCTGACCTCGATCATCGGCACCTACTTCGTCCGGCTCGGCTCGGACAACAACATCATGTGGGCGATGTACAAGGGCTTCATCGCTGCGGCGGTGCTGTCGATTCCGGCTATCTGGTTCGTGACCTCGCATGTCGTCGGCATGGGCACGGTCATGAAGGTCGGCGCAATGTCGTTCACCGGCCTGTCGTTGTTCTGGTGCTCGCTGGTCGGCCTCGCCGTCACTGGCCTGATCATCTGGATCACCGAGTACTACACCGGCACCGACTATCGCCCGGTCAAGGCGGTGGCACAGGCGTCGGTCACCGGTCACGGCACCAACGTGATCGCGGGCCTCGCCATGTCGATGGAGGCCACCGCGCTGCCGGCGCTGGTGATCTGCTCCGGCATCGTGGTCTGCTACATCCTGGCCGGCCTGTTCGGTATCGCCATCGCCACCACCGCCATGCTGGCGCTGGCCGGCGTGGTCGTGGCGCTCGACGCTTACGGCCCGGTGACGGACAACGCCGGTGGCATCGCCGAAATGGCGGGCCTGCCGAAGGAAGTGCGCAAGAACACCGACGCGCTCGACGCGGTCGGTAACACCACCAAGGCTGTCACCAAGGGCTACGCCATCGCGTCGGCTGGTCTTGGCGCCCTGGTGCTGTTCGCGGCCTATACCGAAGACCTCAAGTACTTCATCGGTCAGGGCAAGCTCGGTGTTCAGGGCACAGTGCAGTTCAGCCTCGAGAACCCGTATGTCATCGTCGGCCTGCTGATCGGCGGCCTGCTGCCGTATCTCTTCGGCGGCATGTCGATGCTGGCCGTGGGCCGTGCCGCGCAGGCGGTGGTCGAGGAAGTGCGGCGTCAGTTCAAGGAGAAGCCCGGCATCATGGCGGGCACCGACCGGCCGGATTACGGCCGTGCGGTCGACATGCTCACCAAGGCGGCGATCAAGGAAATGATCGTCCCGTCGCTGCTGCCGGTGCTGTCGCCGATCGTGGTCTACTTCGTCATCTCGGCGATCGCGACCAAGGCCGATGCCTTCGCCGCGGTGGGCGCCATGCTGCTCGGCGTGATCGTCACCGGCCTGTTCGTCGCCATCTCAATGACGGCGGGCGGCGGTGCCTGGGACAACGCCAAGAAGTACATCGAGGAAGGCCATTTCGGTGGCAAGGGATCCGAGGCCCACAAGGCCGCGGTGACCGGCGATACCGTCGGCGATCCGTACAAGGATACGGCGGGCCCCGCGGTCAACCCGATGATCAAGATCACCAACATCGTGGCGCTGCTGCTGCTCGCCGTGCTCGCGCACTGAGCTGCTGAAGTCTCCACAAAGAGAAAGCCCCGGTCGAAGGACCGGGGTTTTTTCGTTGGGCTGCCTGTTTCGGGCTGTCTCTAGGGGGCGCCTGTCGGAGCGCCGCCGCTGGTCGGAGCGCCGGGGTTGCCCGACTGGCGGGGACCGCTGAAGCGACCGACGTTGCCCAGGATCTGCTCGAGAACCGTGAGCTGCTTGCCCGAAGTCGGAGTCGTGCGCTGGACCATCGCGATGTCCTCCGCATCCTTCAGGTCGTAATTCTTGATGCCTTCGACGCGGCCGGAATCGTTGAAGGTCACCTGGATGACCTTCTGCTCGGTGATCTTCGGCTTGGTGAAGGCCCAGTACTCCTGGGTCTCGCTGATGTAGTACCAGATGTTCGGATTGAACGTGGCGACAGCCGATGGCGATCCGACGACGCGCACGACGTCTTCGCGGCTTTGCGTGCCGACTTCGAGCTTTTCGACGGAGCCCGGTGTCGGCGTGAAGCCGCGCTGGTCGACGACATTGCTGCAGCCGCCGAGGATGACGGCGGGTGCGAGGAGGGCGCTCGCCAGGGCAAGCGGGACGGTGCGACGCATGGACGGTTTCTTGGCTTCGCGAGAAAGAGGGGCCACAACATGTCGTGATGCGCGACGCCGGTCAACCGGCCGAGGCACAGGTAATGGGGGAGGAACGATCGTGTTTCGTCGCAGGAAGCCGGAGGAGGAGTTTGCTGCTTCCGTTTACAAGCGTACGGCCGAGCAGTCGCGGACGCCCGAGCTCTATGAGACCTGCGGCATTCCCGACAATCTCTACGGCCGCTTCGATTCGCTCTCCCTGCATGCGGCGCTGATGATCGACCGTCTGCGTCGCGAGCCCGATGGTGACGCCGTGGCGCAGGCCTTCTTCGACGCCATGTTCCGCCATCTCGACCTCACCCTGCGCGAAATCGGTGTGCAGGATCTGGGCGTCGGCCGACGCATCAAGATCATGGCTGAGGGGCTGCACGGGCGGGCGCTGGCCTACCGGGAGGCGCTGGCCGGCGGCCCGACGCCGCTCGACGAGGTCTTGCGCCGCAATGCCTATGGCGGTAACCCGCCAGACCAGGCGGAAACTGTCAGTGCCCTCGAGGCCTATGTCCGAGGTTACGCCACCCAGCTCTCGGCAACGTCCCGTTCTGATCTCATAAAGTGAATTAATAAAATGCCACAACGGACTGATAATAAATCAAAATCTGAAATAGAGCGCCTCGTCGATCTCGAGCGGATGGGCACGAATGACGCCGCCGTCGACATCGTCGCCACCGACGCCGAACGGGCGGCCCTGGCCAAACGGTTCGGCTTTCTCGGCCTGCCGGCCTTTTCCGCCCGCGTGACCGTCGACCGCCGTCCCGGCGGCCAGGTGATCGTGGAGGGGCGGCTGCGTGGCAAGATCGTCCAGGCTTGCGTGCTGAGCCTCGAACCGGTCACGCAGGAGCTGGATGACGCCTTCCGGCTGGTTTTCGCCGAGAGCACTTCCGACGAACGCGATCCCGAGAGCGGCGAGGCAGTCCTCAGCGCCCAGGCGGATGCGCCCGAGCCGCTCACCGGGAATATGCTCGATGTCGGCGAAATCGTAGCCGAACAGCTCTCGCTGACCGCCGATCCTTATCCCAGAAGGCCCGGAATCAAGCTTGAAGACGTGCTCCCCAAGCTGCGCACGGCAGGCCGCCGGGGCCCACCGGAACAGCGCCGTCACCCCTTCGCCGGACTGGCGGCCTTGAGGGACAAACCGCGTCGCGGCCGCTAAACTGTTGCAGCGGTAAAACGATTTGGCTAGAGAAGGCCGCCCGCCGCGCCTGTAGAGCGCGGCCGCAGCTTTTTTGGGGCAGGCGCAGTCGTCTTGAAACGCCGCCCCGTCGTGGAGATCGTTATGGCAGTTCCCAAGAAAAAGGTTTCGAAGTCCCGCCGCAACATGCGTCGCTCGCATCATGCGGTGCCGACCATGGCCTACATGGAGTGCAAGAATTGCGGCGAGCTGAAGCGCCCGCATATGGTTTGCACGCATTGCGGTTACTACCGCGAGGACATGCCGGTCCTGGCCGACAGCGCGTCGGCCGAGAAGTAGTCTTCAGCACGCCGCCGGCCATGTGCTGGCATTCGACAGGCGGAGCATAGCGGTGGGCACGGGTAAGATTGTCCTGGCGCTCGATGGCATGGGAGGCGATCACGCCCCCGATGTCATCGTGAACGGTGCCGACATTGCCCGCGAGCGTTATCCCGGTACGTCTTTCCTGCTGTTCGGCGATCCGGCACGGCTGAAGCCGCTGGTCGACAAGCGCAAGGGCTTGTCGCAAGCGCTTGAGATCGTGCCGGCCGAGGATGCCGTGCTGGCGGAGGACAAGCCGTCGTTCGCGCTGCGCCGCCGGCGCAAGTCGAGCATGTGGCTGGCCGTCGAGGCAGCCGCTCAAGGTCGCGCCGACACCGTGGTTTCCGCCGGCAATACCGGCGCGCTGCTCGCCATCTCGATGTTTGCCATGCGCACCGTGGCTGGTGCGCACCGTCCCGCGCTGGCTTCGTTTGTGCCGACGTCGCGCGGCGAGACGGTCATGCTCGATCTCGGCGCCAATCTCGAATGCGATGCCGACAATCTCGCCGAGTTCGCCGTGATGGGCAGTGTCTTTGCCCAGGTCCTGCTCGGTCTGGACCGGCCCAAGGTCGGCCTGCTGAATGTCGGGTCCGAAGAAGAGAAGGGGCACGAGGAGTTGCGGCAGGCAGCGCGGTGGCTGCGCCGCCCGGAGGCACCGGTCAACTTCCACGGCTTTGTCGAGGGCAACGATATCGGCCGCGGCACGGTGGATGTGGTCGTCACCGACGGGTTCACGGGAAATGTCGCGTTGAAGTCGATCGAGGGAACGGCGAAGCTCTATACGCAGTTCGTTCGCGATGCTTTCAGAACATCGACCTTCGCCAAGATCGGCTTTCTCTTTGCCGCTGGCGCCTTGGTGAAGATGCGCAAGCGCGTCGATCCGCGCCGCTACAATGGCGGTGTCTTTCTCGGGCTCGACGGCGTCTGCGTGAAGAGCCATGGCGGCACCGATGCGCTGGGCTTCGCCTACGCCGTCGGCGTGGCCGTCGACCTGGTTCGCTATGAATACAAGAACAAGCTTGCCGAGGGGCTGACCAAGCTACGCGAGGTCACCTCGGTCGCCGAGGCGTCGCCAGAGGCGCTGCAGGCAGGCGGAGGGGCCGAGTGATTCGTTCTGTTGTCCAGGGATGCGGCGCCTATCTGCCGGAGCGTATCGTCACCAACGACGAATTGGCCCGCAAGGTCGAGACCTCCGACGAATGGATTCAGCAGCGCACCGGCATCCGTCAGCGCCACATCGCGGCCGATGGTGAATTCACCTCGCATCTCGCGATCAAGGCCTCGCAGCGCGCACTCGACCATGCCGGCATCAAGGCGTCGGATCTCGACCTGATTGTGCTGGCGACGGCGACACCCGACGAGACGTTTCCTGCCACGGCAACGCGCGTGCAGGCTGAGCTCGGCATGACCCGTGGTGCAGCGTTCGACGTCCAGGCCGTCTGCGCAGGCTTCGTCTACGCCGTCTCGGTCGCCGACAGCCTGATCAAGAACGGCGTCGCCTCGACGGCACTGGTGATCGGTGCAGAGACTTTCTCACGCATCCTCGATTGGAACGATCGCGGGACCTGTGTTCTCTTCGGCGATGGCGCCGGCGCCATCGTGCTCAAGGCGGAGCAGGGCAAGGGCACCTCGGCCGACCGTGGCATCCTCGCGAATGCTCTGCATTCGGATGGTCGCCAACACGACATCCTCTATGTCGATGGTGGACCGTCTTCGACTCGCACGACCGGCTTCCTCCGTATGGAAGGCAAGGAAGTCTTCAAGCACGCCGTGGTGAACATGGCCGCCGTGGTGGGTGAGGTGCTGGAGAAGGCGGGTCTGGAGTCCAAGGACATCGACTGGCTTGTCCCGCACCAGGCCAACAAGCGCATCATCGATGGCACTGGCCGCAAGCTCGGCCTGCCGGCGGAGCGCGTCGTGGTGACGGTCGACAAGCATGCCAACACGTCCGCTGCCTCAATTCCTCTGGCGCTCGATACGGCTGTGAAGGACGGTCGTATCAAGAAGGGCGACCTGCTGCTGATGGAAGGTATCGGTGGCGGCCTCGCCTGGGGCGCCTCACTCGTCCGCTGGTAGGCCAATAGGCCGATTTTTCGGCCGAATGACGAAATCGTCCGTAACGGAACGTGAACAGACGGCGATTCAAGTCCAGCCTCTATCCTACTGATATTGACCGCTTTCCCACCTTAGAGTAAGGATTAAGTAGGGGGAAGGAAGGGTACCGGATGGAAGGCCGGACTATCACGCGAGCCGATCTCAGCGAGTCAGTGTTCCAGGAAGTGGGACTGTCTCGTAATGAGTCGAGCGACCTTGTGGAGACGATCCTCTCCGAGGTTGTGGAGGCTTTGGCACGTGGTGAATCGGTGAAGATCTCCTCGTTCGGGAGCTTCACGGTTCGCGACAAAGGCCAACGCGTGGGTCGCAATCCAAAGACTGGGCAGGAGGTTCCGATCCTGCCGCGGCGGGTACTCGTCTTTCGAGCGTCGAATGTCCTTAAATCTCTGATCAATGGGACACCCGGCGAGGAAAAAGGATAGCTGTGAGCTGTCGAGGGGATGAGAGATGGCTGTATCGGTTCAGGCCGCTGAAAGGCGGGTTGAGAAGTCGGCGCAGGCCTTTCGCACGATCAGCGAGGTCGCGACGGAGCTGGACGTCCCGCAGCACGTTCTGCGGTTCTGGGAAAGCAAGTTCAGCCAGGTCCGCCCGCTGAAGCGCGGTGGTGGTCGCCGCTATTACCGGCCGGAGGATATCGACCTCCTGCGCCGCATCCGTACGCTGCTGTACGAAGACGGTTACACCATCAAGGGCGTCCAGCGCCTGCTGAAGGAGGGCCGTGGCCGTCTGCCGGCACAGCGACTCGATCTCGCCGCTGAAAGTGCCCTGGAGAGCCTGCGCATCGTCTCGGCGCGCGCCGAAGCCATGGCGGCCGGAAGCAATCGCCAGCCGTTACCGCGGACGGGCCCGCAGCCGTCGACCACGACGCCGCGCGCGGCTGTTCTCGACCTGCACAAGCGGCGGGAGATCGAGTCCGTGCTCGAGGATCTGGAGCAGGCGCTGACGCAATTGCGCAGCACGCTCAAGGCGCACAACTAAGTCGCTCCTCCGCACCGCCTCAGGGTGGGCGCAAGGGGTGGCCAGTTTTGATCCTGACAGCCACAAGATCGAGTGGCGATTGTAAGAGAGTGTATCAAGCATCTGATTTTGCTTGGGTTTTTGCCGAACGGGCGTATTTTCCATCGCGAGGGGCTTTTTAACGGTATCGTCAGAGGGGGACGGAGCCGTGTTTGTAGATCGCGAACTGGCGCGCCATCAGGCGCAGTCATTGAATGCACTCGCATTCAATGACAATGGGTTGGAAGAAGATCTCCCAACTTTACACGAGCTACTTTACCTGCGTCGCGGCCTGTCTCAGGCCGGCGGCAAGCTGCCGTTGTTTGACCTCGATGGGCAATCCATCGATGTTGCCATCGTCAAGAAGTGCTTGAAGCGGGGCTGGGCACAACCCTGGTTCAACAACCCGCTGAAGCCCGACTGGCTGGTGTGCAGGCTTACCGAGGCGGGCCGGCAGGCCGCGACCGAGCTGTAACGCTCCAGGCGGCCACGCTGGCTGCCGCCAGCAACAGCCCGGCCAGCAGGAACGGGGCGCCCGGCCAGGGACTGCCGGGTAGCGCGATGAAGTGCGCGAAGGTCAGCGAGAATATTGCGGGGCCGACCAGCGAGGAGAGGCTGGCGAGCGAATTGTTCGCGCCCTGAAGCTGGCCTTGCTCGGAAGGGCCGACCAGCCGGCTCATCAGGCCGAGAGCCGCCGGACCCGACAGGCCCCAGAGCGCCATGATCGGCACGCCCGCCCAGAACAGCATTCCCGTCGGCGCCAGCCCGTAGATCGTCATGCCGATCGCCCCGAAGACGAGTCCCCCGATCAAGATGCGGCGCTCGCCGAGCCAGGCGACGGCGGGGCCCACCAGCGCCCCCTGCACGATGGCAGAGCAGATACCGACCAGCGCCAGGGTGAGGCCCACGGTCTCTTCCTTCCAGCCGTAACGAAAGCCGGCGTAGAGGACGAACACGGTCGGCAGCACCTGATGGGCGAGCCCACCCAGGAAGTTGACGGCCGAGAGGCCGAGCAACTGCGCGTGCGAGGCCAGCAGCCGCAACGAGCCCACCGGGTTCG
This sequence comes from Reyranella sp., assembly GCF_004297405.1. Lineage (GTDB taxonomy): Bacteria > Pseudomonadota > Alphaproteobacteria > Reyranellales > Reyranellaceae > Reyranella. The sequence continues at coordinate 800,546 of NZ_SCVC01000006.1, read as the reverse complement.
CGCGCTTCCAGGCGAAGGCCATGCGCCTGTCCGGCGGCAGCGACTCCGGCAGCACGAACCAGCCGAAGGCCGCATTGAGCAGTGTCGCACCGGCGGCCACCCAGAAGGGCAGCCGCGGATCGATGCCGCCCAGCAGGCCGCCGAGCGCCGGTCCCAGCACGAAGCCCAGGCCGAAACCGACGCCGACCAGTCCGAAGGCCTTGGCGCGAGCCTCGGGCTTGGTGACATCGGCGATATAGGCGAAAGCCGTGCTGATGGTCGCGGCCGTGATGCCCGAGATCACCCGGCCGATGAACAGCAGGGTGAGCGAGGGCGCCAGCGCCATGAAGATGTAATCGAGACCGAGCCCCAGGCAGGAGATCAGGATGATCGGCCGGCGGCCGAAGCGGTCCGACATCGCCCCCAGCAACGGCGAGAACAGGAACTGCATCAGCCCCCAGACCGTGGCGAACACGCCGAAGATCTCCGCCGCGCCCGCCGTGTCGCCGTCCATGAAGCCGAGCACGATCGTCGGCAGCACGGGGATCATCAGACCCAGCGACAGCACGTCCAGCGTCACGGTGCAGAAGATGAAGGCGAGCGCCCGCCGGGTGTTCATTGCGGTGGTAGGTGCGACCCGCGCGCCGTCGGCGCAAGGGCGATCTTGCGGTGATATCCTCTCCGGGCATGACGCTCGTCTTTCGCCGACTGCTGCTTGCCTGCACCGTGCTGCTTCTGCTGCCTGTCGACCTGTCGCACGCCCAGGAGATCAAAGGGCCGATCCGCGGGCTCATCTCCATGGGTGCCTATCGCTTCGTCGGTTACGGCGGCGATCCGGTCAACACGCTCGAACCGCTCAACGCCAAGCCCGGCATCTTCGGGGGACTCGTCGTGATCGCGAGCTGGAAGCAGCTCCAGCCCACGCCCGGCGCCGAGATCGGCCCCGACAACGTCATCGACCGAGCGCTCGCGGAGGTTCGCGCCTACAACGAACGGAATCCGCAGAAGCCTCTCGGCGTGAAGCTCAGGGTGAGGGGCGGCTTCGAGGCGCCGGACTGGGCCAAGCAGCTCGGCGGTCCGCCGATCGCGACGATCTTCAACGAAAAGCCACGCACCGTCGGTCGCTTCTGGAGTCCGGCCTATCGGCAGGCGTGGGCCCGGCTCCAGCAGCAGTTGGCCGCGCGCTTCGACTGGCGGCCGCTGATCAACGAAGTGGCGATCACGAGCTGCATGTCCTACACGGCCGAACCGTTCGTCGTGCCGATCCAGGAAGGCGTCCTGAGGTCGCTCCACGCGGCGGGCTTCTCCGAGCAGGCCTACAGGGAATGCCTCGCCAACGCGGTCGCCGACTATGCGCCGTGGCAGCATTCGCGGCTGGTGCTCTCGGTCAATCCGTTGCGCACCGGGCCGGGGCAGGGCAATGGCGACCAGGCCTTCACGGAAGGTCTCATGCGCGGCTGCCGCCAGACGCTCGGCCGCCGCTGCGTGTTCGACAACCACGACCTCGACACCGAACTTCCCGGGCCGCTCCATCGCATCTACGCCACGATGAAGCAGCTCGGTCCGGAGATCGAATTCCAGACCTGGCGGACGACGCCCAAGGACTTCGACGGCACGATCAGGCTGGGCGTTTCATACGGCGCGAGCGCGATCGAGCTCTATCAGGACTATGGCGGGTTTCCGTTGGTGGCGGACGCCAGGCTCCGGCAATGGGCGGGGATGCTGGAAAGGAACGGCAGGTAAAGAGGGGCGGCGTGACAGGATTTGAACTTAGCCAGCACCAGATAGACCACGACCACTGCGGCGATATGCAACTGGTCGCGTGACTGTCCGCATGGTGCAAGCATCAATGTTTCATAGTTCGTATCTGTTCATCTGCGCCTGTGCGCTTGCCGCCATGTTCGGCGGCGGGCTGGTTGGCCTCTTCACCGCGCGGGCCCTTCCTGCCCATCACCGGAGCAAGGAGTCGGCTGCAGTGGTCAAAATGTTGGCCGCCGTCGTCGCTTCGCTGACCTCCCTTGTCCTTGCTCTCATGTTGTCTTCGGCGAGCAGCGCCTATTCCGTCAATGCGGGGATCGTGACGAAGCTCAGTTCCGACATCATCCAGCTCGATCACATGCTGCGGGCATACGGGCCGGAGGCGAACGAGGCCCGGACCAACTTGAGGGCCTATGCGGGCCGGAAGAACGAGGAGCTGTTTCCCGTGGCGACAGCGCCATCAATGGCTCCGCGAGAGACCGCGGACCTGCTGGACACGCTTCTTGATTCCATCCTGTCCCTGTCACCTGCTGACCGACGACACACGGCGCTGGCCTCACAAGCCCTGACCATCACCAACAACATCTACGCCGAACGATGGCTGCTGTGGGAGAATCCCGGGACGACGGTACCCGTCCAGTTTCTCATCGTGATGATCTTCTGGCTCTGCTTGATCTTCGTTAGCTTCGGCCTGTTCGCACCTGCCAATCTCACGGTGATCGCGAGCTTCTTCCTCTCCTCGCTCGCCGTCACAGGGGCCATATTCCTGATCCTGGAACTTGGAGAGCCCATGCACCACAACTGGCTCCAAGTTTCCGGTGATCCCCTGCGCCGCGCACTACTCGAGATCGGTCGTTCCTAGAGTATCGAGGGAACGCTTGACCGTCTCTGCGTTGCCGGACGCTTTTCTGTCCAAGTGACACTCGCCCTCCAGCTTAGAGACTTCGACTGATGGCTTTTTTTGTCAGGTTGATGCAGCGCAAATCGACCATCGCTTTCCTGATGACGCTGCCGCTGATCATCCTGATCCTCGTGCTTGTGGCCTATCCCGCGGGTTTTGCCGTCTATATTTCGATGCTCAACAGGGGGATGACGAAGTTCGTCGGGCTGGGCAATTTCGAGTTCCTGCTGGGACGCCACACCTTCTGGATGGTCGTCTACCAGTCGTGTCTGTTCACCTTTTCCGCCGTCTTCTTCAAGGTGATCATCGGCTTCGTGATCGCCCATTTCGTTCACAACATCCCGACCAAGGGACAGCGCAAATGGCGCGGCATGCTGCTCGTGCCCTGGGTTATTCCGCCCGCCATGAGCACGCTCGCCTGGCGGTGGCTATTCGACCCGTCCTACAGCGCCTTCAACTGGATTCTCGAGCACCTCGGCCTGGACCGCATCTATTGGCTCGGAGAGACCGGCTGGGCGCGCTTCTCCGTCATCCTGGTGAACGTGTGGTTCGGCGCGCCGTTCTTCATGATTATGTATCTGGCGTCATTGAAGTCAGTGCCCGAGCAACTCTACGAGGCGGCGTCGATCGACGGTGCGACGTGGTGGCAGCGCACCCGGTACGTGACCCTGCCGATGATGCGCAACATCATCGCCATCACGGTGCTGTCCTCCGTGATCGGCACCTTCGCCAGCTTCAATATCGTGGCCGTGCTGACCAACGGCGGCCCGCTCGGCACGACCCAGGTGTTCGCGACCTACGCGTTCGGCGTCGGCATTCTTGGCGGCAACCTGCCGTTGGGCGCCAGCGTGTCATTGTTCATGGTGCCGATCCTGGCGGTGGCCGCGATCTTCATCCTGCGGGGCGTCATGAAGCGGGGGAGTGAAGCCTGAAGGTCGATGCCGCGGGAGCCGAGTGGCGGGGCGGGCGCAATCCGCTTCGGTTGGGCAGGGCGGGTCCCGTTCTTCCACTTTTCCCCGGTCTCCACCGAACTATTCACGGGAGTCTTGCCAGCTCGTGCAACCATCATCGTGATCGAGCGTTGAGGAGTATCGGGCAGCTACTCCACCCGTTTGCTGCTTCGAACTTCTCCCCCGAGAAGGTGAAAGGGCTCGCCCCCCGCGGGCCCTTTCTTTTTGCCCGACCTGTTCGACCCCCGATCTATAATTCGAAGGGGCCGCACATCGGCGTAGCCGTCAAATACACGGCCGTCTAATCTTCGCCGAATGACCGACATTCAAGACGATATCGCCGCGATCCAGCGAATCGACGCCATCCCGACGATCCTGAATGTCGTTTGCAAGACCACAGGAATGGGATTTGCGGCCGTGGCGCGGGTCACTGAAGACCGCTGGGTGGCGTGCGAAGTCCTCGACAACGTCCATTTCGGTCTGCCGGCCGGCGGCGAGCTCAAAGTCGAAACCACGCTGTGCCACGAGGTCCGGGGAAGTGGCCAGGAAATCGTCATCGACAACGTTGCGGAAGATCCGATCTACGCCGCGCATCACACGCCTCGTCTTTACAACTTGCAGAGCTACATCTCCGTTCCCATCGTCCTGCCGGACGGTTCCTTTTTCGGGACGCTCTGCGCCATCGATTCCAAGCCGGCGAAGCTCAAGAACGAGACGACGATGGGCATGTTTCGGCTCTTCGCTGAGCTGATCGCCTACCACCTCGACGCCGACAAGAAGCTGACCGAGAGCCGTGCACAGGTCCTCGATCAGCAGGCGGCGGCAAAGTTGCGCGAGCAGTTCATTGCCGTCCTGGGGCACGACTTGCGCAACCCATTGGCCGCCATCCAGGGCGGCGCGCACCTCATCGCGAAGGAACACCAGGATCCAAAGACCGCTTTCGTCCTTCGATTGATGCAGCAAAGCGTCTCCCGGATGTCGAGTTTGATCGACAACATTCTGGATTTTGCCAAGGGGAGACTCGGCGGCGGGTTGAGTGTCACGCGCCAGAGTGGCCAGCGTCTCGAACCAACCCTGGAGCAGGTAATCAATGAGATAAGAGCGAGCCATCCGGAGCGGCTCATCCATGGCAGCATCGACATTGCCGGCGATGTCGACGTCGATCACGCCCGGCTGGCCCAGCTGCTATCGAACCTGCTGGGAAACGCCATCACCCATGGTTCGGATGAAGCGCCGATCGAGGTGAGTGCGGCAATCGTCGATGGGCACTTCGAGCTTGCCGTGACCAATGGTGGCGATCCCATTCCGCCGGAAGCCATGGATCGCTTGTTTCAGCCTTTCTACCGCGCAGATACGCGCCCCGGCCAACAAGGCCTCGGGCTTGGCCTTTACATTGCGTCCGAGATTGCGAAGGCGCATGGCGGACGACTGGACGTGAGGTCCGAGGACCGCAAAACCCGGTTCACTTTCCGAATGCCGGTCGAGCCGAAGGTGGCGGCGAGGAGGGGGCTGCGGGTCAGTAACCCCCGCGATCCGGAAGAGGTGGCGAGGGCGCTCGGCAGGGAGAAGACGACGAAGCGTTAGTGACGCGTCTTGCGATCGGCATACCGTGCCAGACGGCAGGGCCACGAAAACCCAATAAATGCGGGGTTAAGATGGTCGGGGCGACAGGATTTGAACCTGCGACCCCCAGTCCCCCAGACTGATGCGCTACCAGGCTGCGCTACGCCCCGACCGGATGCCTGGGCCTGTCGGCCCGCGGCACGGGGGCTTTAGCGCGAATGGCAGCGTTGCCGCAAGCCGGCTTGCGTCGATCTCTTGGCCGACAGATACAGGGACCATGATCGATTCCGCCAGTCGCGTCCTGCTGTTCTCCTCCATCGGCCACGCCCTGATGCACATGATGACGGCTTTCTACGCCGTGATCGTGCTGACTCTCGCCGTTTCCTGGAACCTGCCGGCGGAGGATCTGCTGCGTCTCTACGCCCCGGCCACCATCCTGCTGGGGGTGATGTCGCTGCCGGCCGGCTGGGCCTCCGACCGCTTCGGCGCCCCGGCCATGATGGTCGTGATGTTCCTGGGCCTCGGCCTGTCCTCGATCGCCTGCGGCTTCGTGCCGACCGGCGACACGTTCTTGCTCTCCCTGGCGCTCTGCGGCATCGGCGCCTTCGGGGCGATCTACCATTCCGTCGGCATCGGCTGGGTCATCCGCACGGCCAAGGAACAGGGGCACGCCATGGGCGTGAACGGCCTCTGGGGCAGTGCGGGCCTTGCGCTCTATGGCATCGTGCCGGGCGTGCTGATCACGCTCGCCTCGTGGCGGGCGGCCTTCATCGTGCCGGGTCTCGTCTGTATCGCTGTGGGCGCCGTGCTCTTCGTGCAGATGCGGCAAGGCAAGGTCGGTGATCGTCCGATGCCGGCGACTCCCGGCGTGCAGGTCGGCCGCCGCGAGTTCTGGCGCGTCTTCTCCGTGCTGTCCGTCACCATGGCCCTGGAAGGCGTGATCTGGCAGGCCGTGATGTTCGGCGCTGCGCTGGTCTTCGAGGTGAAGCTGGCAACCGAGATCAGCGCATTGCGCGACGGACTGGCTTCGTGGGGCGTTGCGACCAAGGTCGTGCTGTGGGTCGGGCTTGCAACCTCGATGATCTACGTCGTCTCGGGCTTTGCGCAGTACGCCATGGGCCGGCGCATCGTCGATCGCTATCCGCTGAAGGCGACCTACATCGTCGCCTCGGCGCTACAGATCGGCGCCATGCTCGCCCTCGCAATGGGCAACGGCTACGTGGCACTGCTGGGCGCCATCGGTTCGGCGGTGCTGAGTGCAGCGGCTGGCCCGATCGAGAACATCCTGATCGCCCGCTACACGCCCAGCCGCTATCACGGGCTGGGTTTCGGCGCGAAGTTCGTCGTGGCGTTTGGAGCGGGGCCGCTGGCGATCCTGTTGATCGCCTGGATACGCGAGACGACCGGCAGTCTCGAACTGCTGTTCCTGGGCCTTGCCGTCACGTCGGTGGTGATCACGTTGGTGGCGTTTCTGTTGCCGGGCAACGATCGCGGCCAGGAAGCCATCGCGGAAGCAAGACGGCCGACGCCGCAAGCGGCGCCGGCCGAGTAGTAGGTCCGCGTCTCTTCGCTTACTTGGTGCCGCGGGCGGCCTTGTAGCCCGGTCGTGCCAGGCAGCGATCGAGCCAGGCGCCGGCATTGGGGAAGGGCGCGAAGTCGAACTTGATCGGCTTGGCCCAGCTGCAGATCGAAGCGAGGTTCAGGTCGGCGACCGTGAAGGTCGAGCCCAGCAGGTAATCGCGGCCCTGCAGAGCGCCGTTCAGCACGGCGAAGGGCTTGGGTAGCGCCTTCTGCGCTTCCGCGACCGCCTCCGGCTTGCGCTTGTCTGGCGCCGTCATGAACATGTCGATCAGGACCGTGAGCAGGTGGCGCTCGACTTCCGTCATGCCCCAGAAGCTCCACTGCCAAACCAGTGCCTGGTCCTCGAGGCTCGACGGCATGAAGCCATCCTTGCCGTGCTTGGCCGCCAGGTAGAGGTTGATCGCCATCGACTCGAAGAGCTTGAAATCGCCGTCGGCCAGCGCCGGCACCTTGCCGTTGGGATTGATCTTCAGAAAGTCGGCACCCTTGAGATCCTTCATCTCCAACGCGACATGCTCGAACGGAATGCCGAGCTCATGCACGATCCACAAAGGGCGGGCGGCGCGCGAAGCAGTTGGCCCGTAGATCTTGACGGTCACTTAGTAATCTCCCCGATCCCAAAAACGGTGCCGACGATAGATCAGCCCGACAGGCCGGTCTAACGTTCTATTCCGCCAGTCCATATTCGTGGCCGACATAGCCGTGCGGATGGCCGAAGCGCTCGTTCATGATTGTCGCGAGGTCCTTCTCGGGGGCCGCGATCCAGCCGCCGGCGCGTACCGCATAGCGGCGCGATGCGGCAGCGGAACGCGGCAGCTCGCCCTGCTGCAAAGCGCGGGCTGCGCCCATCACCAGCTTGCGGAATTCGACGATGCCGACATCGGTCGGGCCGAGATGTTCCTTGGTGCGGTCCTGGATCGCGCCCTGGCTGTCCTGGATCGCGGCATCCTGGTCCGACACGCCGCTGATGCCGGTGAAGCTCAACGTCTTCTGAAGTTCGCGGTCGATCAGGTAGTCGTTGCCCATGTTGCGCTTGGGCACGTAGTGCTCGTCGATCTCGGCATGGAGGCTCAGTCCGCCCGCATACTTGGTGCGCTCGGCGTTGGTGAGTGGCCGATCCGGGACCCAGCTATAGGTGTAGACCCAGCATGTGACGTCATCGATGGGGACCCAGCTTTGCCCATGGTAGACTTCGCCAGGGAAGGCGACGGGCACCAGCGCATGATTGGGCGCGAGGTACTGGGCGATGCGCCAGTAGAGGTCGGTGGTGTCGGTCTTGCGGCCGGCAGCGATCACCAAGCCGGCGTCGTGGCCCTGGACCCTGAACTTCGGCCGTGGATCGTCGGTCACCCAGCGGCTGCGATCGGCGAGGCCTGATTCCTGGCCGATCGCCGAGGTCTTGCGCAGGATGTCGAGCTTGACCGCCTCGTCCTTGGTCGGGATGGCATGCAGGAACGAGAAATGCGCAGTGTCGATGGCGCCCTCGAGGCTCTGCACCCAATTACAATCCTGCCGTTTCTTCGAGACGTAGCGATGGGCGGCGGGAACGAGGCCCAGCTCGAGCTGCGGCAGCTCCGGCATCAGTTCGCGCGGCCCCATATAGACCCAGATCAGGTCAGCCCATTCGCGCGTCGGATAGGCGAGTAGCTTGATCGTGTCCTTGTAGCTGGACTCGGGTGGCGAGGTCGGCAGGTCGATGCAGTTGCCGTCGAGGTCGAACTTCCAGCCATGGAAAGCGCAGCGAATGCCACACTCCTCGTTGCGCCCGAAGAAGAGATTGGCGCCGCGATGCGGGCAGTGCGGTTCGACGATGCCGACACGGCCGTCGGTCGCGCGAAAGGCGATCAGCTCTTCGCCCAGGACCTTGATCTTCTTCGGCGGCCCGTCGCGCTCCGGAAGCTCCTCCGAAAGGAGCGCCGGCATCCAGAAGCGGCGCAGCAGGTCGCCCATCGGCGTGCCCGGGCCGCTTTGCGTGAGAAACGCGTTGTCGGCCGGGCTGAGCATCAGTCACCTAATCCGTAGTGGTTGCCGATATAGCCGTGGCTGTGACCGAACCGTTCGGTCATCACCGTGGCGAGGTCCTTGTCCGGTGCGGCGACCCAGCCGCCCGAACGCACAGCGTAGCGGCTGGCGTGCTGTACGGAAGAGGGTTGTTCGCCCTCCGCCAGCCGGCGGGCCGCTCCCATCACGAGTTTGCGAAACTCGACGACGCCGATGTCGGTCGGACCGAGATGCTCGCGAGTGCGGTCCTGGATCGGCCCCTGGCTGTCCTGGATGGCTGCGTCCTGCTCGGACACGCCGGTGATGCCGCTGAAGTTCTCGGTTTTCTGCATCTTGCGATCGATCAGATAATCGTTGTGCATGTTGCGCAACGGCATGTAGTTCGCGTCGACCTCCGAGTGGACGTTGAAGCCGCCGCGGAACTTGGCGCGCTCGGAATTGCTGAAAGGCCGCTCGGGCTGCCAGCAGTAGGTGTAGATCCAGCAGTTCACGTCGTCGACCGGGACCCATGACTGGCCCCAGTAGATCTCGCCGGGGAAAGCGGCCGGCGTATAGGCGTGATTGGGCATCAGGAACTGCGCGATGCGCCAGTAGAGGTCGCGGCTGTCGGTCTTGCGCGCGCCGCCGATCACGAGGCCGGTGTCATGGCCGAGCACGGTGAACTTCGGACGGGGATCGTTCTGCACCCAGCGGATGCGGTCGTCGGGCTTGGACTGGTCGCCGATCGCGGCATTGCTCATCGCCCTGCGCGCGGCCTCGGCGTCGGTCTCCAGCACCTTGTGCAGGAAGGAGAAGTGCGACGTGTCGATCGCACCTTCGAGGCTCTGGACCCAGTTGCAGTCCTGCCACTTCTTGGTGACGAAGCGGGAAGAGGCGGGCACCAGCCCCAGTTCGAGCTGGGGCAGTTCCGGCATCAGCTCGCGCGGGCCCATATAGACCCAGATCATGTCGGCCCATTCGCGCGTCGGGTAGGCCAGCAGCTTGATCGTGTCCTTGTAGGCCGACTCCGGCGGCGACGTCGGCAGATCGACGCAGTTTCCGTCGATATCGAACTTCCAGCCGTGGAAGGAGCATCGCAGGCCGCACTCTTCGTTGCGGCCGTAGTAGAGATTGGCGCCGCGATGCGGGCAGTGCGGCTCGACGATGCCGACCCGCCCGTCGGTCTGGCGGAAGGCCAGCAGATCCTCGCCCATGATGCGGATCTTCTTGGGTGGACCATCTCGCTCCGGCAGCTCCTCCGAGAGGAGCGCCGGCATCCAGAACCGGCGCAGCAGCTCGCCCATCGGCGTGCCTTTGCTGGCGGAGGTGAGGAACTCGTTGTCGGCCTTGCTCAGCATGGCGGTCCGCTGGCGTTAAGCCGTTGCCTTGGCGAGGGCCTGGTCGAGATCGGCGATGATATCGCCTACCGTCTCGATGCCGATCGACAGCCGCAGCACGTCGGGACCGGCGCCGGCCGCGACCCGCTGCTCGTCGGAGAGCTGGCGATGCGTCGTCGAGGCGGGATGGATGATCAGGCTCTTGGCGTCGCCGATGTTGGCGAGGTGCGAGAAGAGCTCGACACTGTCGACGACCTTCACGCCGACGTCGTAGCCGCCCTTGACGCCGAAGGTGAAGACCGAGCCTGCGCCCTTCGGCAGGTACTTCTTCGCCAGCGCATTGTACTTGTTGGACGGCAGGCCGGCATAGTTCACCCAGGCGACCGCCGGATGCTTTTCCAGATGCTGCGCGACGGTGAGCGCGTTGGCGCAATGGCGCTCCATGCGAAGCCCCAGCGTCTCGATGCCGAGCATGGTGAGCCAAGCGTTGAACGGCGCCTGCGAGGGGCCGAGATCGCGCAGGCCGACGGCGTGGCTGTGGAAGGTGTAGGCCATGTCGCCGAAGGTCTCGAAGAAGTTCAGCCCATGATAGGCGGGCTCGGGGCCGGCGAGGCTCGGGAACTTGCCGCCGCGCGACCAGTTGAACTTGCCGGAATCGACGACTGCACCGCCCATCGACGTTCCCGTGCCGCTCAGGAACTTGGTGGTGGAGTGCACGACCAGGGTCGCACCGTAATCGATCGGCTGGCAGAGCCAGGGTGTCGCCAGCGTGTTGTCGACCAGCAGCGGCACGCCGGCATCTTCGGCGATACGGGCGATCGCCTCGATGTCGCTGATGACGCCGCCCGGATTTGCGAGGCTCTCGATGAAGAAGGCCTTGGTGTTGTCCGTCAGCGCGCGCTTGAAATTGTCCGGCTGGTCGGCGTCGACGATGTTCGCCTTCCAGCCGAACTTTGGATAGGTGTTCTTCATCTGCTGCAGTGAGCCGCCATAGAGGCGGGACGCGGCGACGATCTCTGCGCCGGGTGACATCAGCGGGAAGAGGGCGAGCACCTGGGCCGCATGACCGGACGAGGCGACGGTGCAGCCGCGGCCACCTTCGAGCGTGGCAATGCGCGCCTCGAGCGCGGCATTCGTCGGATTGGTCAGGCGCGAGTAGATGAAGCCGACGGTCTGCAGGTTGAAGAGTGCGGCGGCGTGGTCGGCGTCTTCGAAGACATAGGCCGTGGTCTGGTAGATCGGTTGCGCGCGCGCGCCGGTGGCGGGATCGGGGGCGGCTCCTGCATGTACCGACAGGGTCTCGAAACCGTATTGCTTGTCGCTCACTGAACTCTCCACGACCGAGGCTTGGAAAGGCAGACGATGTCCGCCTGGATTTGAAGCCCCAAAGTGGCCGCGCCGATCTCAGCCGTCAAATCTAGACCTCCAGCCACTCCTTCCTGATTGTCGCATCGGCGCTCAGCGAGGCCGGTGTTCCTTCGAAGACGACACGGCCATGGCCCATGACATAGACTCGCCGCGAGATTTCGAGCGCGATGGTGAGTTTCTGTTCTACGAGCAGGATAGACACGCCTCGTTCGGCGATGCGCCGCAACAGGTCGGCCACGAGTTCCACCATTCTCGGCGCCAGCCCCTCCGTCGGTTCGTCGACCATGATCAGATCGGGATCGCCCATCAGCGTCCGGCAGATCGTCAGCATCTGCTGTTCGCCACCCGAAAGCACTCCGGCCGATACCTCGGCGCGTTCCTCGAGCCGGGGAAACAGGGCAAACATGTCCTGCATCGACCATCGGCCTTGCGCGTGCCGCTTCTTCTGCCCAAGCAGGAGGTTCTCGCGTACGGTCAATCCCGGGAAGATGTCGCGATTTTCCGGTACGTATCCCACGCCAAGACGCGCAATCTCGTATGACTTCAGTCCCAGAATGTCGCGGCCCTTGAAGCGGATCGTGCCGGTACAGACGACATCGCCCATGATCGCTTTGATGGTCGTCGATCGCCCAACGCCGTTGCGTCCAAGGAGAGTGACGATCTCGCCTTCCGTCAGGTGAAGATTGACACCCTGCAGAACGTGACTTTTCCCGTAGTAGGCATGGACATCCTGGAGTTCGAGCATCAGTGGGCAGTCCCCGCCGTTCCAAGATAGGCGTCTTGAACGGCCTTGCTGGCTCTTATCTCGCTGGCGGTTCCGGTCGCAATGATCTCGCCATAGACGAGGACCGAGATTCGGTCTGCGAGATCGAACACCACACCCATGTCATGCTCCACCATGACGAGGGTCTTGCCGATCGTGACCTCACGGATCAGGTCGATCGTCCGGCGAGTCTCGCTGTGGCTCATGCCTGCCGTCGGTTCATCGAGCAGAACGACATCGGCACCACCGGCGATCGCGATGCCGATTTCCAGTGCTCTTTGGTCGGCATAGCTCAGGACTCCAGCCAGGACATCGCGGCGTCCGCTCAATCCGGTCCGAGTCAGGACATCCTCGACTTTCGCGGAAACATCGCTCAGGCGATCCGCCCAGCGCCAGAAGCAGTAGCGATAACCGGTCGACCAGAGCAACGCACAGCGGATGTTCTCGGACACCGAAAGGCGTGGAAACAGGTTGGATACCTGGAAGCTGCGCGACAGCCCCCGGCGATTGATTGCCGATGGCTTGAGGCCCGTGATGTCGTGGCCGTGAAGGGCGACCGTGCCGCCGCTCGGTGGAAAGCGGCCGCTGATCAGATGGAAGAGCGTCGACTTGCCCGCGCCGTTGGGGCCAATGATGGCATGGCGTTCGCCGGCGACGACGGACAGCGACACCCCTCGGATGATGGATGTCTTGCCGAAATCCTTCCGGAGATCGGTGAGAGCGAGAGCCGGCTCCTTCATGGCGCTGCCTTGCGCAAGCGGCTGTCAATCTCGTTCCAGGCGCCGCCGACCAATGGCCAGGTGCGGCGGAACAGAAAAAACCCGCACACGGTGACAAGGATCGCTACACCCCAGGCCAAAGGCTGCGTCGTGTCGACTTGGATCCAGAAGAGGCGCAGCAGCGGCCCTTCGTGTGCGTTGAGCGTGACGTGATAGTTCATCTCCAGCAACGCGATGGCGCCGACGGCGAAGACGGAGCCTGCGGCTGCGCTCAGCAGATATGACGGGATCAAGTGATGCAAAACCCGCGCTCGCAGCGGAGGCAGATGCCGTTCAATCAGGCCTGCGATCCCAGTCGGGGCAAACAATACCGTGATTACGAACAACAAACCCAGATAGAGCAGCCAGGCCGGCGTGACGTCGCTCAGGGAAAGCTGGATCAGGCTGATCACGATGGCGCCGATGACCGGCCCGTAGAAGAAACTCGCGCCGCCGATGTAGGTCATGATCAGGACCGACCCGGAGGCGGCCGTAGACAGATTGGTCGCCGTCATGATTTCGTAGTTGATGGCGGCCAGGCCGCCGGCGACGCCGGCAAAGAAGGCCGAGACGATGAACGACAGCAGCCGGACGATCTGCGGGCTATAGCCGATGAATTCCGCCCGTTCCGGATTGTCGCGGACCGCCGTGGCCATGCGTCCAAGCGGTGTGCGCGTGAACGCGTACATGGTGATGGCCGACAGCACGCCCCAACCCACGATCAGGTAGTAGACCTGGATCTGCGGCACCAGGTCGATACCGAACAGAGTCGGTCCGACGCTGCGATCCGTCGTGACACCCGACTCACCACCGAAGAAGCTCTCCAGGATCAGGGACGAGGCGGCCACCAGTTCGGCGATGGCCAGTGATATCATCGCAAACGCCGTCCCGTGACGCCTGGTCGACAGGATGCCGAAGAGCAGGCCGAACGCCGCTCCGGCAAGTCCGGCGAAGAGCGGGACGATGAGCACGGGTATCGGCAGTTGGTGCCGGCCGATCAGATTGATCAGATGGATGGCTGCGAACCCGCTCAGGCCGAAATAGACGGCATGACCGAACGAGAGAAGCCCGGTCTGACCCAGTAGGATGTTGTAGGAGAGTGCGAAGACGATGGTGATGCCGATCAGGCACATCTTCGTTAGCGCGGTCTTCGAGGGAATGAGCTCTGGCAGCAGCAGCGCCAGCGCGATTGCCAGGAACCAGACAATCTGTCCGGCGTGCCTGCCGATGGAAAGGGATGTCATACGTCGCGACTCCCGAAGAGACCGCGGGGGCGCACCACGAGCATCACCAGAAGCATCAGGTAGGGCAGGATCGGGGCAATCTGGGCGATCGTCGTATGCTGGATGTCACCGAGGATGTTGCCGGCCTTGGCGTCAACGCCGATTGCCTTGATGAAGTCGTCGAGAGACACGTCCATGACGACGGCGAATGTCTGGACAAGCCCGATCAGAAGGGAGGCAAGCAAGGCGCCGGGCAGCGAGCCCAATCCGCCGATGACCACGACCGTGAACAGGATGGCTCCAAGCGCTCCCGCCATGTTGGGGGAGGTCACGAAGATCGGTCCGCCGATGACGCCAGCGAGGCCGGCCAATCCGGCGCCGACGCCGAAGACCAGCATGAAGACTTGCGGCACATTGTGCCCGAGCATGCCGACCATGTTCGGATGGGTGAGGGCGGCGCGTATGACGAGGCCAATCCGCGAACGCGAGAGGATTGCGAACAGTCCGACGAAGATCGCCACCGCGAGCACCAGCACGAAGATCCGGTAGGCTGGGTAGGGGGTGTCGAACAGCCGGAACAGCGGAAAGTCGAGCTCAGGGGGGACCCGATAGGGCACACCGATCCGCCCCCAGATCATCTGAACGGCTTCCTGGATCATGAAGGCGACGCCGAATGTGAAGAGCAGCTCGGAAACGTGCCCGTGCTGATGTACGCGCCGCAGGCCGTATCGTTCGAGTAAGGCACCGCCGAGCCCAAGCGCCAGCGGTCCGAGTATCAGGGCCGGCAGAAAGCCGATCGTCTTCGATATCTGGTAACCGAGATAGGCCCCCAGCATGTACATGCTGGCATGGGCCAAATTGAGCACACCCATCATGCCGAAGATAAGCGTGAGGCCGCTGGCAAGCATGAACAGCAGCATCCCGTAGATGATGCCGTTCAGGGTCGAGATCGCGAGTTGTTCCAGCAAGACCGTCGTCCAGGCAAAGGGAGGGCGGAGTGCAAGCCGCCGCGGGCGTAGATGTAGGATCTGTCGCCCGCGGCGAGGCTGTCAGCCTATGGCCGCTGCATCTTGCAGGTCGTTGGAACTTCGGTCTCCTTTGCCGCCGACATGCCGACGGTCTTGAAGCCGAACGGTGTCTTCTCGAGCTTCTTGGGTACGTCGTCGGACATCACCGAGACGTAGAGCGGCTGATAGAACTGATGGTCCTGGGCGCGGACGTACGTGTCGCCGAGAGGAGTCTTGAAGGCCATCGTCTCAAGCTTTAGGGCGACGGCCTTCGGATCGGTGGTTTTTGCCTCGTCCATGCTCTGCGCCAGCATCGTGATCACGGTGTTCAGCCGGTAGAAGAAGAGGTCGCGATTGAACTTCTTCCCGAACTCCTCGGCCATTTTCTCGGATGTCGCCTCTGGTACGTTCATGTGCCATTCGCTGACGGCGAACACCCGGCCGACGCCTGCCGCACCGAGGGCGGTGACGCCACCTTCGCCGTTGGCGAAGTAGGTGAACCACTTGACGGGCAGGCCGAGTTCGCCGCCGGTCTTCACGAGCTGATTGAGGTCGTTGCCCCAGTTCGCGGAGATCACGGCATCGGCGCCCGTTGCGCGGATCTTCGCAATGTATGGCGTGAAGTCGGTGACCTTCTGGAGCGGAATCAGCTCGTCTCCGACGATCTGAATGTCCGGCCGCTTGTCCTTCAGCATTTGCGTCGCTGCTGCGCGCACGGCCTTGCCGAACGAGTAGTCCTGATTGAACAGGTAGACCTTCTTGATCGAAGGGTCCTTCTGGATCTGATTGGTGATGGCGGCCGTCCGAATGTTGACGTCCGCATCGAAGCGGAAATGCCAAAAGCTGCATTTGTCGTTCGTCAGCACGGGATCCAGCGCCGCGAAGTTGATGTAGAGCACCGACTTGTCGGGATTGCGGCGATTGTGCTTCTCGAGGAAGTCCACGATTGCACCCGCCACGGCGGAACTGTTGCCGTGGAATACGTAGCGCGCGCCCGCGTCGATTGCCTTCTGTAGCTGTACGATCGTTTCCTGCGGGTCGAACTTGTTGTCGAAGGCGACGACGTCGAACTTCCTGCCGCCGAGCACGCCGCCTGCCGCGTTTTTCCGTTCGGCAAAGAACTGCAGATGCTGTCGCATGCTCTCGCCGATGAAACCGTTCGGACCGGATTGTCCGTCGATCAGGGCGAGCTTCACGGTCGAGGCGTCTTGAGCGGGAGCAGGGCTGGTCAGGGCCAATGCGGCGAGCGCAGTGCCTGCCAGGATACGAGCGAATTTCATGGATTTCCTCCTCTGCACCAGCGTTGTGGTGCGACGACGCGCATGCAGTCGCGCGTCGTCCTTATCTGGCGGGCCAGGGTCGCAAGAGTCAAGATACTTGTGATCACAGATCACAAAATATTCCGAGATACGGTCGATCAGCGTGAGCGCGGGCCAGGTGTCCTTGCGGCTTCGCCAGGCGATGCCACTCTGCGCTGCGCGGCCTTTTTTCTTCCCGACATGCCAGCCGGAGCCGAGTGGTGTGTTTCCTTGTCGTCCTGCGAGGCGGCCTCACGCAGCTTCTGCTCTTCGAGCAGATGACCCACGATTACTTTCTCCGCGCGGCGAATGTCGCGCGTGATTCCGGCAGCCGCGGCGCGTCCGTTGCCGGATCTGAGCGCTGCGAGAACCTGACGATGCGGGTGATCGTCGCTTCGGATCGCAATGCCGCCGTAGATATCACTGCGCACGACGTAGCTGAGTTGCGGCCCGACCCGCAGCCAGAGGCTTTCGATCAGCCGCAACAGCAGGGCACGTCTAGCGGCGACGTAGACGAGATGGTGAAACTCCCGATTGAGCCGAAGTGCTGCCTCGAGGTCGCGAACATCGGAGGCTTCTTCAAGCGTCGTGAGTACGCGTTCGAGTCGATCTAGCTCGCGCGGCGTGATGCGGACCGCCGCTTCGGCAGCCGCCTTGCTTTCGAGGGCCACGCGAATGAGGCAGAGTTCTTCGTAGTCGGCTGGACTGAGGATTGGCACCGTTAGTGTGCCGCCAGCCGAACCGACAAGCGCGTTCTCTGCTTCGAGCCGTCGCAGCGCTTCCCGTATCGGCATCATGCTGGTGCCGAGAGCGTCGGCCAGCTCGCGGATGACGATACGCTGGCCGGGCAGCATCTTGCCTGCAACGAGAGCGTCCCTGATCCGGTCGTACACCTTCTCATGGACAGTGGAGTGGCTCACCGGAGAGAAGTCGGGGAGCCTCATTGAATTCTTCATGCGCGCTCGTTCTGCTTTTGGGGGCATGCACCAACAACGCACATAATCATTCGATCGTGCATCATGGCTCCAAGTGCACGCGATACTATTCTGTTTGATCAGTGATCACAAGAACAGTGCGGCAGCATCAAACCAGCGAAGCAATGAACTCCACGGCCTTGCGGTCGTTGGCCGCCCGCCAGGTCTCGGTGCGATAGAGGCCGAGCAGGCCGTGCACCAGACCCCAGATGCGAAAGACGCGGGCCTTTGCGTCCTTCGCACCGCCGACGCCTATGATGGAAGCGGCGGTGACCCGGCGAATGGCCGGGCCGATGCCGGCAGAAGCGCCGTACCATTTGCGCAGGGGCATCGAGAACATGAGATCGTAGAGATGTCCGTTCGCCAGCGCGAAACGGGCGTAGCTGCTCGCCAGCTGGCGTGGCTCGCCGGGCGAGACTTTTTCGAGCGCATCGGCCAGGCGGGCGAAGCCCACGGCCGCGACCTCGACCTTGAGCGCATCGAGGGACGCGAAATGACGATAGAGCGCGCGATGGTTGACGCCGATCCGTTCGGCCACGGCGCGCAAGGTCAGCGCGTCGCGGCCCTCGGTGGCGAGCAGGGCAAGTGCGGCATCGACCGCGGCGCGTTTCGTGTCGCCGTGATGGAAGGTCTCGCGCTTGGGCTTGCGGGCCACGATGTCAGGCGCGACCGCGCGAGACGTGCCAGTTCACCTGCATCTCGCCGATTTCGGCTCCGTCTTCATTCTTCAGCGTGACGACGACGGGGAAGCGCACCTTGCCTTCGGTTTTGACGGTACTGAGCAAGGCGTCGGGTTCGGCATCGACCCGGGCCTCTGCCGACACGCGGCCCTTGGCGAGGCCGAGGTATCGGATCGTCGCCTCGGCAGCGACTGGCCGGACCTCGAACAGGATCGGGGCGAAGGTGCCGGCCATTGCGGCACCCGACGCCGTTTCGCCGAGAGCGAAGAGGGCGGCCGCATGCTGCGTGCCGATATGGTTCAGACCCTCGGGCCGGAAGGGAAGGTGCGCCGAGGCGCGGCCTTTCCCGACGGTGTCGATCTCGACGCCGGCGTGACGGGCGAACGGGACGCTCCGGCCCAACTGGGTGCGGATCGTGTCGTAGAGCATGGTGCGAGCGTTAAATGTCTCCATTGGAGACATTTAGTCGATGATGTGACCTTTGTCGAGTTTCTCTCGCAGAACGGCCCTCGGCCGGCAGTTTGTCAGGTTCGCGTAAGTATCGAGGACTACCGTTGGCTTCTTGCAGAACAACTGCACGACGAATGAACGCCAGCGGCGTCTTTGCTGGCGTTCTGGCCATGGTCGGGGGGAACGACAGCGTGAATCGGTATCTGAGCAAGGACTTCCTGTCCGGGCTGATGTTCGTCGGCTTCGGCGCGGCGGCGCTTTACTTCGGACAAAAGCTGGCGATCGGAACGGCGGTGCGCATGGGGCCGGGTTACGTGCCGCGCATGCTGTCGCTGATTCTTTTGGGGCTGGGAATCCTCATCTGTGTTCTCGCGCTGATAAACGGCGGAGAGGAAGTCGAGAAGCCGAAGTGGAAACCCATCACCCTGGTGACCATCGGCATCGTCTGCTTCGCCTTGCTGTTGGAACGCGCCGGCCTGTTCCCGGCCCTGGTCGTGTTGATCCTGATCTCCTCGCTCGCGGGTGAAGAATTCAAGCTCTTCGAGGTGATCGGCAACATCGTGGTGCTGTCGATCCTCTGCATCGTCGTGTTCAAGCTCGGACTCGGCATGAACATCTCGATCCTGGAAGGGGTGTGGTAAGATGGATCTGCTGCACAATCTTGCCCTTGGCCTGAGCGTCGCCGTCAGCCTGCAGAACCTGATGTATGCGCTGCTGGGCTGCATGGTCGGCACCCTGATCGGCGTGCTGCCCGGCATCGGCCCGGTGGCGACCATCGCCATGCTGCTGCCGATCACCTTCCACCTGCCGCCGACGGCCTCGCTGATCATGCTGGCCGGCATCTACTACGGTGCGCAGTACGGCGGTTCGACGACGTCGATCCTGGTCAATCTGCCCGGCGAAGCCTCGTCGGTGGTGACCTGTCTCGACGGCTATCAGATGGCGCGCAACGGCCGAGCGGGGGCGGCGCTCTCGATCTCGGCGGTAGGCTCGTTCTTCGCTGGCACCGTCGGCACCATCCTGATCGTGCTGTTCGCCGAGCCATTGACCCTGATGGCGCAGAAATTCGGCCCGGCCGACTATTGCTCGCTGATGGCACTTGGCCTGATCGCGGCGATCGTGCTGGCCAGCGGTTCGGTCACCAAGGCCATCGCCATGGTCTTCCTCGGCCTGCTGTTCGGCCTGGTCGGCACCGACGTCAATACCGGCGCCCAGCGCTACACGTTCGACATCCCCGAGCTCAGCGACGGCATCGACTTCGCCCCGATCGCCATGGGCCTGTTTGGTATTGCCGAGATCGTGGTCAACCTCGAACGACACCTCACACGCACCGGGGCGATCAAGGTTTCTTCGCTGTGGCCGACGAGTGATGAAATCCGGCGGGCGATCCCGGCCGTCCTGCGCGGTACCACCCTGGGCTCGATCCTCGGCGTGCTTCCGGGCGGCGGCCCGACACTGGGCGCCTTCTCGGCCTACACATTGGAGAAGAAGCTCTCCAAGACGCCTCAGATGTTCGGCAAGGGCGCGGTCGAGGGCGTTGCCTCACCGGAGGCGGCCAACAACGCTGCCGCTCAGACCTCGTTCATCCCCATGCTGACCTTGGGCATCCCGTCCAATGCGGTGATGGCCCTGATGGTCGGCGCCATGATCATCCAGGGCATCCAGCCGGGTCCCGAGGTCATGACCAAGAAGCCGGATCTCTTCTGGGGCATGATCGTCTCGATGTGGATCGGCAACGCCATGCTGGTCATCATCAACCTGCCGATGATCGGCATGTGGGTGAAGCTGCTGACGGTGCCCTACCGCTTCTTGGCCCCGGCGATCCTGCTTTTCTGCTGCATCGGCGCGTACAGCCTGCAGAACAGTACCTTCCACGTGATGCAGGTCGCCGTCTTCGGCGTGCTGGGTTACATCTTCGTGCGACTGGGCTGCGAAGGTGCGCCGTTCCTGCTGGGGCTGGTCCTGGGACCGCAGATGGAGGAATACTTCCGGCGCGCCATGCTGCTGTCGCGTGGCGATCCGATGGTCTTCCTCGAACGTCCGATCAGCCTTGGCCTGCTGATCGCGACGGCGGCACTGCTGGTGCTGATGGCTCTGCCCAGCGTCAAGAAAGCCCGCGAGGAAGCTTTCCAGGAAGAGGGCTGAACACGATACAGGCCGGACTTCCGACCTTCACCTGGAGCCGCGTGGGCACGAGCATGCCCCCGCGGCCAACCCGGTATCCAACGATCGAATCGCCACCCTGGTTCGCGACATAGAGGAATCGCTGGGCGGGATCGAAGGCGAAGAAGCGCGGCGTGCCGCCTTTCGTGGGAACCCACTGGCGCGGGGTGAGCGTGCCCTTGCGAGCATCGATGCCGAACACACCGATACTGTCGTGACCGCGGTTGGAGACGTAGACGTTGCGGCCGGCGCGATCGACCCAGATCTCGGCGCCGGTGCTGTATCCGGTGAAATCGGACGGCGTCGACGGCACGGTTTGTAACGGTGTCAGTTGGCCGCTGCTTCGATCCTGGCGATAGGTCGTGATCGTCGAGTCGAGCTCGTTGATGACATAGGCCAGCGCCTTGCTCGGATGGAAATCGATATGGCGCGGTCCGGCGCTCGGACGCGCGGTGACGCGATTGGCTTCCACCAGCACGCCGCGCCGCTTGTCGAGGCGATAGCCGATCACGCAGTCCGAGCCTTTGCAGGGCAGGTAGAAGTAGCGGCCCTGCCGGTCGAGCGGATTGTGGTGCGGCCGTACGTTCTTCTGCTCCACGCGATGTGGACCGAGCGGAGCGGTAACGGCCGTCAGTGTCGTGTAGGCGCCGAGCGCGCCATCACGCCCGATCGGAAGAGCCGCAATCGAGTCCGAGCCGTAATTGCTGACGACCAGAAAGCGGCCGGTGGCATCGAAGGCGAGATGGATGGGATTGAAGCCGCCGGTCGGCTGGCGGTTCAGCACGGCGATATGGCCTGTTTCCGGATCGATGGTGTATGATGTCGCCTCGCTGCGATCGCCATGGACCGAATAGAGGCGTGTGCCCGCAGCGTTGAGCGCAAGGAACGAGGGGTTCTCCAGCCCGGCGAGATGCTGGATGTGCCGGAAGGCACCGCTGCGCGGATCGACGCGATAGACATTGATGCCATTCCCGCGGCCCTGACGCTCGGGCGTGGTGTAGCTGCCGACATAGGCGAAAAGCCGGTTTGTGTTCATGCCGCCATTCTCGGCGGCCAATTGAAGCGAGGTCAACGATGTCCAGTGCAACGACGTCCCGTATCGCCCTCGTCACCGGCGCTAACCAGGGGCTGGGCCTCGCCCTGGTACGCGGGCTTTGCCGCGAGCTGGGCACTGGCGGCACGGTCTACCTGACGGCGCGCAACGCAGAGCGTGGCCAGGAAGCTTGCACTCGGCTGAAGGGTGAGGGACTGTCGCCGCAGTTCCTCCCGCTCGACGTCACCGATGACACGAGCGTGCAGGCGGCCGCCGAGGCGGTGCGATCACGACATGCCGGCATCGATATCGTCATCCAGAACGCCGCTGCTCGCATCACCAAGGACGTGCCGCAGTCCGAGCAGGTCGCTGAATTCATCGATACCAACAATCATGGGACCTTGCGTCTGCTCGAGGCATTCACACCTCTATTGCGGGACAACGCGCGCCTGGTCGTCGTCGCGAGTTCGTTCGGCTCGCTGCGCAATCTCGATCCACGGCTGCATGCCAGGTTCGAGGGTGATGGCTTGACGCTGCAAGGCGTGGAGCGCGCCCTCGACGACTACGTGGCGGCGGTGCGTGCCGGCACGGCTCAGTCGGCAGGTTGGCCGGACTGGATCAACGTACCATCGAAAGTCGGTCAGGTTGCTTCGGTCCGTGTGCTGGCGCGTGACAGGGCGGCTGAGTTTCGCCGTCGCGGTATCCTGGTCAATGCTGCCTGTCCCGGCCTCATCGACACCGAAGCCTCACGGCCCTGGTTCGACGACATGTCCAGCGCCGCGACGCCGGACGAGGCGGCGAAAGACGTGATCTGGTTGGCGACCTTGCCGGCGGGAACGACCGAGCCTTATGGCGAGCTCGTACGGCACCGCAAACCGAGGGCGTGGAAGTAGCTCAACGCACCGTCGCAATGACCAGCACGGCGCCCAGGACGACGAGAACAATGCCGGCGAGTTCGCGTCGGCTCACCGATTCCCGGAAGACGCGGCGCGAGACGACGTAGCTGAACACGACCTCGATCAGGATCAGGGTTCGCACTTGTGAGGCGGGCGCGAGAGCCAGCGCCGTCACATTGGTGAGCGAAGCCAGGGCGCCAGCGACGCCGGCAAAGGTCGAGACCCGCCATTGCCGCAGGATCGCGAGGACGATGGTCGGGTTTCGCGCCAGCAGCCAGGCGCCGAGCAGGACCGTCTGCACGAGCTGGCTCCAGAAGAGGGTCTCCGCCGCCGCGAGGAAGGGTGAGACAGCTCCCAGCGTCAGATTGGCACCGCGATAGCTGACGGCCGAAATGGCGAAGGTCGCCCCGGAGGCGAGACCGTAGAGGGCGGCAGCGTCGGTCCAGCTTCGCGCGCTGGTGGCACTGCTGTTGAGGCGCGGTGACAGGAGCACGACACCGATTGTGGCGAGACCGACAGCCGCGGCCGCGGTCAGCGAGAGGGACTCTCCCAGAAACAGTATGGAGAAGATCGCAACTTGAATGACCTCACTCTTGGAATAGACGAGGCCGATGGCAAAGCTGCGCGCTGCCATGGCGCGCAACAGAAAGGCCGTACCTGCCATCTGACTGAAGGCGGCGGCCAATACCCAGCCGGCAAATGTCCAGGAAAAGGGTGGCAATTCGGAGCCGCCTACGAAGAGCAGGATGCCTAGCCACAATGTCAGTACGGGCATCCCGTAGAGGAACCGCACCAAGGTCGCGCCGAGTGTGCCCACTTCGTCGACCAAATGCCGCTGCGCGGTATTGCGAACGGTCTGTGCAGCAGCGGCAAAAACGGTGAGGGGGATCCAGAGCCAGGAGGGAGGAATCACGTCCGCGGCCTGAACTCGTTGTGATGTTTGACCATGTTGAACAATTGTTCTTAAGATCGAGACAACTGGTCGTCGACCGTAAAAGCAAAAGAACGTTTGGGAGTGAATGTCATGTCATCGATCGACTCGCGTCGTACTGGCCGTCGCCAGATTCTGAAAGGTGCGGGTGCACTCGCCACGGCTGGCGTCATCGGCATGCCGGCAATCGTCAAAGGCCAGAGCGGTGCCATCAAGATCGGCGTGCCGACCATCCTGTCGGGCCGCGTCGCCGTGCTGGGCCAGACCAGCGTCGGCGGCCTCAAGGTCGTGTTTGACAAGGTGAACGAGACAGGCGGCATCAACGGTCGCAAGATCGAGCTCGTTGTCCGTGACTCCAAGGGCGCACCGCAGGAAGCGGCCAAGGTCACGCGCGACCTGATCAACAACGACGGTTGCCAGATCATCATCGACGCCGAGGCGTCGAGCGGCGCCTTTGCGGTGCAAGAGGTGATCCGCGAGATCGGCGTGCTCTGTATTCACAGCAACTCGGAGACCTCGTCGCTGACGGCCGATCCGAAGCTGCATGTCCCGACGGCCTTCCGCACGGCCCGCCAGGGCATTCACGATGCCATCGGCGGCGGCGACTATGCCGCCAAGATCGCCAAGGCCAAGGGGCTCAAGAAGTGGGCGACCTGCTCACCGGACTATGCCTACGGCCGCTCGAATACTGCTGAATTCATGGAGTATGCCAAGCATTTCGACGGCAACATCCAGGTCGTCGAGGAATCCTGGCCGAAGCTCTTCCAGCCCGACTACACCGAGGTCGTGACCAAGGTACTGAACGCCAAGGCCGATGCGATGTATTCTGCCCTGTGGGGCGGCGACCTCGTGGCCTTCATCGACCAGGCCAACCTCTACGGCCTGTTCGATAAGCAGGCGTCGTTCATGGTCAATCTCGGCGACTATGGCGTCGTCGATCAGGTAAAGCAGTTCCCGCAGGGCGTCTACTCGGGCGGCCGCTATAACCGCACGGTGCCGCCGACCAAGGAAAACGAGGAGTGGTACCAGAACTACGTCAAGACCCAGAAGCACAAGCCGACCAACTGGTCGTGGGAGAATGACGTGGCGGCCCAGATGGTCGTCGAGGCCCTGAAGAAGACCAATGGCGACACCAACGGCAAGAAGCTCGCGGAAGTGATCAAGGGCATGACGATCAAGACGCAGTTCGGCGTCGGCGGCTCGGTGACCATGCGTGCGGAAGACAACACGCTGGTGAACTACATCATCGGCTACGGCGTCTCGCTCTCCAAGGAACCGTACATCGCTGACTTCCAGACCTCGCCGTGGGAGCCGATCTACGAACTCGAGAAGCAGTGGAAGAAGAAGCAGGGCTACGCCTCCTAATTCACTAAGTCACTGCACAGTTCTCGCCGGCCCTCTCCGTTGTGTGGCGGAGAGGCGATGAGGCGGATCAGAATATCCGGGAGCTCTCGTGGATCTTGACGCGTTGATGCGCTGCGTCGGAACGACGTCGTGCATCGTGACTCAACTTACCAGCGGCATGATCATCGGCATGCTGCTGTTCCTGATCGCGTCGGGCGTGACGCTGATCTTCGGCGTGCTGAACGTCATCAACTTCGCGCACGGCTCGCTCTACATGATCGGCGCCTACGCGGCCTGGACGTTCTACCAGCTCACCGGCAGCTACTTTATCTCCGCCCTTGGTGCGGCGGTGGCGGTCGGCATGCTGGGCGTCCTCTTCGAGCGGTTTTTGATGAGTAAGGTCTACGGCTCGAACGTGCTGATGCAGCTTCTCGTCTGCTACGCCGTCGTGCTGATCTCCGACGACCTGATCAAGATCATCTGGGGCCCGGTGTCGCTCTCGATGGGCATGCCGGTCGAATTCCGCCTGCCGCCGCTGCGCTTCTTCGGCGGCGTCGTGCCGCCGTTCTATATCTTCATGATCGTGGCCGCGATGGCGATCGGCCTGCTGCTCTGGCTGGTGATCGCGCGCACGCGCTTCGGCAACATCGTGCGCGCCGCCGCCGTCAACGGTCCGATGGTGTCCGCATTGGGCATCAGGGTGAACCTCTACTATGCCGCGGTGTTCGGTATCGGCAGTGCGCTCGCGGGTGCGGCCGGTGCGCTGGCCGCGCCGGTGCGGTCGCTGACACCGGGCATGGGCTTCTCGATCCTGATTGAGTCCTTCATCGTCACGGTGATCGGCGGCATGGGGTCGATCGTCGGCGCCTTCGTGGCCTCGATCATCATCGGTCTCACGCGCTCCTTCGGCAGCATCGGGTTCCCGCTGTTCGTCGACGGCGTGATGTTCCTGATCATGGCGCTGGTCCTGATCTTCAAGCCGAGCGGCCTGTTTGGTCGCCCGCACAACAAGTAGGTCGGCCATGACTGGACGCTGGCGCGATCTCGCCTTGGCTGGAGCGGGGCTCGTTATCCTTCTGCTGGTGCCGTTGTTCGGCGCCCCGCCTGCCATCCGCGACTTCATCATGTTCGGCATGGCCTACGGGCTGCTGGCCATGTCGCTCAATCTCCTGATCGGCTACTCGGGACTGGTGTCCTTTGGGCACGCCATGTTCTTCGCCTCGGGCGCCTATGCCTTCGGGCTGGCCATGCAATCGGGCAAGTTCTCGATCCCGGCGGCCTTCGCGCTGGCCATCGTCTTCACGGCGGTTCTGGCACTGATCGTCGGAGCGATCTGCGTGCGGCTGAATGAGATCTACTTCGCCTTCCTGACGCTCGCCTTCCAGATGCTGTTCTACAACGTCATCCTGGGGTGGGTGTCGTTCACCGGCGGCGACCAGGGGCTGATGGGCGGCATCCCGCGGCCGAAATTCCTGGGCATCGATCTCGCCGATCGAACGCAGCTCTATGTTTTCTGTAGTGTGGCTTTCATCATCTGTATCGCCATCCTGCGCCAGCTCGTGACGTCGCCGTTTGGCTATACCCTGCGGCTGATCCGGGACAATCAGGAGCGGGCGGCCTTCCTGGGCGTCAACGTGCCTCTGGTGAAGCTCACCTGCTTCGTGATCTCGGCCTGTGTGGCGGGCGTCGGCGGCATCCTGCTGACCCTCTTCGTGTCCGGCGCCTATCCCAACTTCGGCTTCTGGACGACCTCCGGCGAGGCGATCTTCATGATCCTGCTGGGCGGCTCCAACGTCTTCCTGGGTCCGTTGGTCGGCACGGTTATCCTGCGCCTGCTGAACGACATCACCGTGACCTATACGAGCCATACGGAGCTCGTGCTGGGCATCGTAATCCTGATCCTGGTGCTGGGCCTGCGTAAGGGGCCGCTCGACCTGATCGCCGAGCGCCTGGAGAACCGGCGTCAGGCGGCGGCACAGGCGGTACGCGATGCTGCCGATGCAGGGGCCGCCGACACCAGGAAGGGTGGCTCCTGATGCTGAAGCTCGAGGGCCTCAAGAAATCGTTCGGCGGCGTCGCGGCGACACGCGACGTGACGCTCGATTTCGCCGATGGATCGCTTACCGCCGTCATCGGCCCCAACGGCGCCGGCAAGACGACGCTGTTCAACCTGATCACCGGCCGCTTCCCGATCGACAGTGGCCGCATCCTGCTGGGCGGCGAGAATATCGCGGGGCTGTCGCGGCGTGAGATCGTGCGCCGGGGCATCGGTCGCGCCTTCCAGGTGGCGAGCCTGTTCCCGACGCTCACCGTTCGCGAGGCGCTGGCGGCGGCTGCGCAGGCGCATCAGCGCCGCGAAACGGCAATGCTGGTGGGCTTTCCGACGGCCGCCGCGATGAAACATGCCGACGAGGTCATGGAGCTGCTAGGGCTGACGCGCGTCGCGGGCATCCTGAGCCGCAACCTGAGCCACGGCGACCAGAAGCTGTTGGATATCGGCCTGGCGCTGGCACTGGAGCCCAAGGTGCTGCTGCTCGACGAGCCGACGGCGGGCATGGGGCCGGAAGAGCGCTGGCGGATGATCGAGACGGTGCAGCGCCTGTGGCGCGCCCGTGGCATGACCCTGATCTTCATCGAGCACGACATGGATATCGTCTTCAAGGTCGCCCAGACGGTGCGCGTCCTGTCCTATGGCGCGGTACTGGCTGAAGGCACACCGGAGGAAGTCCGGCGCAATCCGCAGGTCATCGAAGCCTATCTCGGCAAGTCCGCGCACGGTGCGGCCGAAGGAGCGGCGGCGTGAGCGCGGCGGAGATCCTGAAGCTCGACGGCATCGACGTCTTCTACGGCGCCAGCCAGATCCTGTTCGGTGTCTCGTTCGGCGTCGAGAAGGGCCAGTCGCTGGCACTGCTCGGCCGCAATGGCGCTGGCAAGAGCACGACCATGAAGGCGATCATCGGGCTGGCTCCACCGAAGCGTGGTGCCATATCGGTCCATGGCGTGGCGGTGCAGAAGTTCACGGCCGACCGCATCGCCCGCGAGGGCATCGGCTTCGTGCCCGAGGATCGGCAGATATTCCCCGAGCATTCAGTCGAGGACAATCTCAAGATCGGCATCAAGACGGGCGTCGGTGGACGTTCCGACTGGACGCTGGAGAAGATCTACGACGTCTTTCCGATCCTCGCCTCGATGCGCACGCGCATGGGCGGCCGCCTCTCGGGCGGCGAGCAGCAGATGCTCACCATCGCGCGCACCTTGATGGGCAATCCCGACGTGCTGCTGCTCGACGAGCCCAGCGAGGGACTGGCGCCGATCATCGTCGAGAAGATCGGCGAGCTGATCCAGCAGCTGCGCGGCATGGGCATCACCCTGATCGTGGCCGAGCAGAACATGCATTTCTGCCTCGATATCGCGAGCCATGTCGCGGTGATCGACAAGGGCCATATCGTTTATCGCGGCTCGATCGACGAGTTGCGCGCCAACGACGACGTGAAGAAGCGCTATCTGGCCGTCTGAAGCACGACCCGCAAACCGGGCCGGGCGTCTTCGAGTGTGATCGTGAGACCGTGCAGGCCCGCGATCGCCTTCACCATGGCGAGGCCGAGGCCACTGCCGGATGTCGAGCGGCTGCGGTCGAGGCGATAGAAACGGTCGAATACCTTGTCGTGCTCGATGGCGGGAATGCCGGGGCCGTTGTCGGCGATTTCCAGCTCGAACCCGGCCGCTTGCTTGCGCAAGCGAAGCGAGAGCTTCGTGCCGGCCGGCGTATGGCGCAGCGCGTTCTCCAGCAAGTTGGAGACGAGTTGGGCAATGAGTTGGCGGTCGCCGGTCAGCATCACGCCACTGTCGATCTGCACCTCGAGGGGATGATCGGCGTCCTCGGCCACGGGGGCATAGGTTTCGCCGAGGCTGGTCAGCAGGCCCGAAAGATCGAACTCGGCGAAGCCGCTCTTCTGCGCACCAGCCTCGACCTGGGCGATGCGCAGCAGGGCGGAGAAGGTCTCCAGGAGCGAATCGGCTTCCTCGATGGCCGCATCGGTCGCTGCCTCATAGTCGGCGGTCGAGGTGGCGCGTTCGCGGGCGTCTTCGAGTTGCTGGCGCAGGCGGCCGAGCGGCGTGCGCAGGTCGTGGGCGATGTCGCTCGAGACCTGGCGCAGCCCGTCCATGAGCTGCTGGATGCGGGCCAGCATGGCGTTGAGGCTGGAGACGAGCTGGTCGATCTCGTCCTGGGTGCCGCGCACGGGAATGCGGGCCGAGAGATCGCCTTCCATGATGGCGCGGCTGGTGCGCGTGATCGTGTCGATGCGGCGCAGGAAGTTGGTGCCCAGCACGGCGCCGCCGGCGATCGCCAGCAACAAGGCGAGCCCGCTCGACCAGAAAAAGGCACGCACGATCGCGTGCTGCATGTCGGTCAGCCGCGTCGAATCCTGCGCCACCAGCAGGAACGACCCGTCGGGCAGGGTGAGGCCGAAGCCCATCAGCTTCGAATGATCGACATCGGCCTCGGGCGCTTCGCGCTGTGGGATGAAGTCTATCGAGCCTTCGACCGGCGGCATGCCGGGCAGGTTGCCGACGACGACGCGGCGGTTGGGGGCCTGCAGCAGGTAGAAGATGGGGCCGCGTGTGCGGAAGTTGATGCGCCGCGTGATTTGGTCGGCGAGGCCGGAAAGACCGCTGCGCCGGTGCACTTCAGCGAGCTGGTAGGCTTCGGAGCGCAGCACCGCCGACATGTCGCTCTGCATTGCGGCGGTCGCCGTCCAGTAGACGGTGACGAACAACGCGCCGGCGGAGAGGATGAACAGGACGGCATAGAGCAGCGGCAGGCGGAAGCTCGCTGAGCGCAGGATCCTAATCAGGCGCCCGGATGACATAGCCAGCCCCCCTGATCGTATGGAGCAGGGGTTTGTCGAAACCCTTGTCGATCTTGGAACGCAGGCGGCTGATGTGCGTCTCGACGATGTTGGTCTTGGGATCGAAGTGGAAGTCCCAGACCTTCTCGAGGAGCATGGTGCGCGTCACGACCTCGCCGGCATGGCGCAGCAGGTACTCCAGGATCTTGAACTCCTGGGCCAGCAACTCGATCCGTTTGCCGGCACGTGTCACGGTGCGGGCGAGCAAGTCCATTTCGAGATCGCCAGCGCCCAGCGAGGTTGCGGCGACGATCGGTGGCCGGCGGGCGAGGGCACCAATACGTGCGCGCAGCTCGGCGAAGGCGAAGGGCTTGGTGAGATAGTCGTCGCCGCCGGCTTCGAGGCCGGCCACGCGATCGTCGACGCCGCCCATCGTGGTGAGGAAAAGCACCGGCGCCGTCATGCCAGAAGCACGAGCCGCCTTGACCAGGGAGAGCCCGTCCATCGCCGGCAACATGCGGTCGACGATCAGGACGTCATACTTCTCGCCGGTAGCGAGGTAGAGGCCGTCGCGGCCGTTGTCGGCATGGTCGACCACATGGCCATGCTCGCGCAGGCCCTTGGCGATGTAGTCGGCGGTCTGTTTGTCGTCTTCAACGAGGAGGATTTTCACGACGCCCGTCTAACTGGCGCCGTGCCCCGGCGCAACGCTCCCCAACTATACAAACATTCAATCTGGCGGCCATCAGGACGCTACGGGTCAAAGCTCATAGTCCGCGTGCCCCCAAGGAGGAGGTTTTAGATTATGAGCAAGACCAAGACCCGTATTCTGACTGCCCTGGCGCTGACGACCGCACTCACGGCGCCGGCGCTCATTGCGCCGATGTTCACCGCTCCGGCGGCCGTCGCCGGCCAGCCTGTGGCGGCAGTCCAGGATTTCTCGGATCTGGCCGCCAAAGTCAGCCCCGCCGTCGTGAACGTCGCCGTGACCATGAAGGCCGGCGCCGAAGATGGCGACGAGACCCGCATGTCGGGCAACGCCCAGCAACAGCAGATGGAAGAGTTCATGAAGCGCTTCGCCGAGCGCTTCGGTCAGCCGATGCAGCCGGGCCAGCGTCCGGACGGCAAGCGTCCGCAGTCGAAGGAGAAGGCCCAGGCCGTTGGCACGGGCTTCATCGTCGACGCCAAGGGCACGATCGTCACGAACTACCACGTGGTCGGCAAGGCCGACACGATCACCATCACCATGGCGGACGGCACCAAGCTGCCGGCCAAGATGATGGGCGGTGACGAGAAGACGGACCTGGCCGTGCTCAAGGTCGAGAGTGACAAGCCGCTCCCGTACGTCTCCTTCGGTGACGCCGCCAAGGTGCGCGTCGGCCAGGCGGTGATGGCGGTCGGCAACCCGTTCGGCCTCGGCGGCACCGTGACCACGGGCATCGTGTCGGCGCGCGGCCGCGACATCCACTCCGGTCCGTTCGACGACTACATCCAGACCGACGCGGCCATCAACCGTGGTAACTCGGGTGGCCCGCTGTTCGACATGGACGGCAAGGTGATCGGCATCAACACCGCCATCTTCTCGCCGACCGGCGGCAACATCGGCCTGGGCTTCGCCATTCCGTCCTCGCTCGCCGAGCCGGTGGTGGCCCAGCTCAAGGACAACGGCCGGGTCGAGCGTGGCCTGCTGGGTGTCCAGATCCAGCCGATGAGCAAGGAGATCGCAGAGAGCCTGTCGCTCGACGGTGACAAGGGCGCCCTGGTGGCGATGGTCCAGCCGGACAGCCCCGCCCTGGCCGCCGGTGTGAAGTCGGGCGACGTGATCGTGAGCGTCGATGGCAAGAAGATCGAGGGCGTCAAGGAGCTGACGCGCATGATCTCGGCCATCAAGCCGGGCACCTCGGTGAAGCTGGGTGTGTGGCGCGACGGCAAGGACATGAGCCTGACGGCAAAGGTCGGCGACCAGAAGGAAGAGTCGGCGATCATCAAGGCCAAGGCCGACGGCAAGTCGGGTGAGGCTGCCAAGGCTCAGCCGCTGTCCTACGGCGTGTCGCTGGCGCCGCTCTCCCCGGAGGCGCGCAAGCAGCTCGGCCTCGATGGCGAGATGAAGGGTGTCGTGGTGGCCACGGTCGAGCCGGGCAGCCCGGCCGACGACCAGGGCCTGAAGGCCGGCGACGTCCTGCAGCAGGTTGGCAAGGACTCCGTCGACAGCCCGAAGAGCGCCGTCGAGAAGCTCACCGAAGCGAAGAAGACCGGCAAGCCGGTCCTCATGAAGGTCTATCGCGAAGGCATGACCCGCTTCGTCGCAATCTCTCCCCGCAGCGCCTGAGGCTGCTGGGACCCACTCAAGGGAGGCTCCAGTAACGTCTGGAGACTTGGGGGCGGGGTTGGTTTTCCGGGCTATCTCTCCCCGGGCTACGGAGACCAACCCCGTTCACAGTTGTTAATCCAGTTGGGTGGAGGCCCCCGCCGCCACCCATTCCTGCCGCTCTGCACCGCTTAACTCTCCCCGGGTTGGTGCAGGGCGGTTTTTTTAGGTGATTTTGGCAAGGGAGAGCGGCCAGCAACGGCCGTTTGGGAGGGGGTGGGGTGCTAGGCGGTGTATGTCACCTAGCCTCCACTCTTCTTCGCCGGGAGCCGCGCCAGCGTCGCGGTGATCATTTCCTCGGCACGAGTATTCAGTAAGAACTCCCGTTGACTGGCCCAGCCAGGATATCGGCCAATTGGAGAAGCTTGCAGCGCCGCAGCAACGCGAAAGGCGTCCCCCTTGTTTGCGAATGCTAGATGCACGTTAGCAAGGCCGTCCGATTCCTTAACACAACCAACTGACCAGTCGGCAGTCACGCCTAGGACTTCTACCAGCGCCCCTAACAGCTCCACCCTGTACGCCGCCCTCCGATCCCCCGCCCAGCCTCGTGGCGCACGTACCGGTAGCCGGCCGACAATCAGGTGTGTCGCTGGGTGCAGGTCCATCATTCGATGCCAAGATAACTTGGGCATAGGCGATATAACGTGCACTTCCCGCCAATGATCCGCAATCTAGAGCTTTAGCTTGGCCATGGCACCGGCCGCGTCTCCATCGGCACGTCCTTGTAGGTGAAGCATTTGCCCTGATGGTCGAGGCGCTCTTGCGTAGTCCCTTGAGGAGAACTTGCAGGGCTTCGTTAAAGCGTTCCGACCCCGTGGCGTGATCGACGCCGCAGTAGCCGACTTCATCGGGAGAGATGCCGCGTCCGACGCCAAGTTCCAGGCGGCCGCCGCTCGTCTGGTCGAGCATGCAGATCTCGTCGATCAGCCGCAGGCGATCTTCGATTACTGGCCGAGATCGGGGCCGGCGCGATCCATATGGTGGAAGACGCCGAGTTTCAAAGCGCGCGTTTCTTCGAAGAGATCACGCCGCTGGCGATCCCATGCCATTCGATGGTGCCGGCCAGACGCGAATGCTCGATCTTGGGGCAGCGGTTCATGACGACCTTGAGGCCGGCCTTCTCGGCGCGCTCGGCTGCAGCTTCGTTCACGACGCCGAGCTGCATCCACACGACCTTGGCGCCGTGGCGGATGGCGTCGTCGGTGATCGGTCCGGCGGCCTCGGAATTGCGGAAGATATCGACCATGTCGGCCTTGGCCGGCAGCTCGTCGAGCGAGGCATAGACCTTCTGGCCCAGGATTTCCTGGCCGGCCGCAGCCGGGTTGACGGGGATGACCTTGTATCCCCGGTCCAGCAAGTATTTCATCGCGAAATAGGACGGTCGATTCCAGTTGGCCGAAGCGCCCACCATGGCGATGGTCTTGGTGTCGCGCAGGATCTTGCGCAGGTAGTTGTCTTCGTAGCGGTCGCTGAAGGCGGCTGGCATGAGGGGATTATACATGGCTCAGCCGAAGCTGTTCGAACCGATTTCGATCCGTGATGTCACCCTGAAGAACCGCGTCGTCGTGGCGCCCATGCACCAGTATTCGGCGGTCAAGGGTTTTGCCACCGATTGGCACCTGATGAATGCCGGCCGCTATGCAGCGGGTGGCGCCGGCCTCGTCATCATGGAGTCCACCAAGGTCGAGCGGCGTGGCTGTGGCACGATCGGCGATCTCGGCCTGTGGGATGATGCCTTCGTGCCCGGGCTGAAACGCTGCGTCGACTTCATCCGGTTGCACAATTCGGTTCCCGGCATCCAGCTCGGCCATTCCGGCCGCAAGGCGCGGCGCTTCCGCCCCTGGGAAGGTGGCGCGCCGTTGAAGCCGTCGCCGGAGATCGACGATTGGGACCAGTGGGAGCTGGTGTCCTCGAGCGGCATCAATTCGCCGGACACCGATCCCACGCCGCGGGCGCTGACACGCGCCGAAATCCCCGAGGTCGTGGAGCGCTGGGGTCAGGCCGCACGGCGTGCCCACGAGGCAGGTTTCGACGTACTCGATGTCCATGCCGCGCACGGCTACCTGATCCACCAGTTCCTCTCGCCGTTCTCCAACGTACGCAACGACGAGTATGGCGGCAGCGAACTCAACCGCATGCGCTTCTGCATCGAGGTGGTGGAGAGCGTGCGTGCCCATTGGCCGGCCTCCAAGCCGCTGTTCGTGCGCTTCTCGGTCGAGGACGATGCCGGCTGGAGACCGGACCAGAGCGTCGCCCTGGCCAAGATCCTGAAACCCAAAGGTGTCGACGTGATCGACTGCAGCTCGGGCGGCATGCGCGGTGCGCCGGTGGTGGGCTCGGGCCCTGTAACCTACGGCTACCAGGTGCCCTATGCCGAGCGGCTGCGGAAGGACGCGGACATCATGAGCATGGCCGTTGGGCTGATCGTCCATGCAGATCAGGCGGAGCAGATCCTCCAGGAGGGCAGGGCCGACCTGATCGCGCTGGCACGGGAGCTGCTCTACAATCCCAACTGGCCGATGGACGCCGCGCAGAAGCTCGGCGTCGACCAACAATTCGGCTCGGTGCCGCCGCCGCAGGCCTACTGGCTCGCCAAGCGTGCGCAATCGGTGAAGAGCGTGGTCCCGTCGACGTACATGAAAGGCATGAATGCCGGCTGAAGGCCGATACGCCGACACAAAGAACGGAGCGAGGGATGGATACGGTAGTTCATAGTCGCGTCGACATGAGTGAAGCCGAGTGGGCCGCACGGTGCGATCTCGCGGCGCTTTATCGGATCACCGACCACTTCGGCTGGACCGACACGATCGACACCCACATGACGGTACGCATTCCCGGCGAGCCCAAGTGTTTTCTGATCAACAACTATGGCGACCTGTTCGAGGAGATTACCGCGTCCAGCCTCGTGAAGATGGATATCGACGGCAACGTCTACGGCAAGGATGGCCGTTTCAATGCGGCGGGCTTCACCATCCATAGCGGCGTCTACAAGGCGCGGCCCGACGCCAACTGCGTGATGCACACGCATACGCGCGCCGGCACGGGCGTCTCGGTGCTGAAGAAGGGAATCCGGCCGATCAGTCAGGACGCCCTCTCGGTGTATGACGATCTCGTCTATCACGAGTACGGCATGCCGACCTCGACCGAGGAATGCGAGGCGCTCGGCGTGACCTGCCAGAGCGGCAACTCGGTCGTGCTGCGCAATCACGGTCTGCTGACGGTCGGTACCACTATCCCCGGTGCGTTGCGACGCATGTACATGCTCGAGCGTGCCTGCGAGGTCGAAGTGATCGCCCGCAGCCTCGACGAGGAGCCGGCGCCGATCGAAGAAGACGTCGTGCGCCAGTATGGCGAGCGCGCCCGCCAGATGCGGGCCAATCCGGAATACGGCATGACCTACTGGAACGCGGCGCTGCGTCAGATCGAAGGCAAGGGGATCGACTGGCGCCAGTAGCGGCGTGAAGCCGGTGGCTGGCGGTGGAGAGGGCGCCTAGCGCCCGTTCCACTCCGGCTTGGGCTTCTTGTTCACGAAGGCGTCGATACCGGCCTGGGCATCCTCGCGCTGGATCGCGCCCGCCATGAACTCGGTGGCATAGGCATAGGCTTGGCCGAGTTCCATCGTCATGTGCCGGTGGAACATCGCCTTGCCTTCGGCAATCTGCTGCGGTGGCTGCGCGGCGATGCGGTTGGCCAGCGCCATCGTCGCCGCATCGAGCTCCGCCGGCGGTACGACGCGGCTCACTAAGCCATCGCGCAAGGCCGTGGCGGCATCGACGAACTCACCCGTAAAGAGCATGTCGAGCGCGCGCTTGGGCCCGACATTGCGGCCCACGGAAACCGAAGGCGTCCCGCAGAACAGACCGTTGTTGATACCCGACGTGGCGAAGGTCGCGGCACTCGACGCCACGGCGAGATCGCAGGCGGCCACGAGCTGGCAGCCGGCCGCGGTGGCCACGGCTTTCACCTTGGCGATGACAGGCTGCGGCAGGCGCTGGATCGACACCATCATCGCCGAGCAACGCGTCAGCAGGCTGTGATGGAAGGCGTAGTCGCGCGTCGAGGCGACCTCGCGCAGGTCGTGGCCGGTCGAGAAGGCACGGTCGCCCTGCGCCTCGATGACGATGCAGCGGATCTCGCGGTCCTTCGCGAGCCTGTCGAATTCCGCCTGCAGGGCGTCTATAAGCTCGCCCGAGAGCGCGTTCATGGCGTGCGGACGGTTGAGCGTGAGGATCGCGATCCGGCCTTCGTCGCGGCGCAACAGGACGGGTTCGTTGGGGGTGGCAGTCATGGCGACAGTCTATGGGAAGAGGGGAGTTGCGTCATGCCGGTGATGTCGCCCGACGAATTGTTGAAGTTCCTCGATGAGCATTTTCCGCAGTCTGCGCACCTCAATCTGTCGATCGAGCATCTCGACGACAAGACCATCCGGCTGCGTCTGCCGACCAATGAAAGCAACCTGCGGCCGGGCGGCACAATCTCGGGCCCGACCCTGATGTGGCTGGCCGATTGCGGCTTCTATCTCCTGATCCTGGCCCAGCTTGGTCCGGTGGCGTTGGCGGTTACGACCAACCTCAACATCAACTTCATGAGGAAGCCCGAGCCGGGCGACCTGATCGGTGAGGGGCGCTTGTTGAAGCTCGGAAAGTCGCTGGCAGTGGGCGATTTTACGATGTGGAGCGATGGCAAACCCGACCCTGTGGCCCACGCCACGCTGACCTATGCAATCCCGCCTGCTTCAAGGAGTTAAGGAGCGGTAAAATAATACCGCTATCTTAAGCTGTTGATTCTAAGACGATATTTTTGGCGATTTGACATCTCCCGGTTCTCTCCCCATAAGCGCGCGCTCATTGGAAGAAAGAACCATGCATACCCTTAGCAACCGTACTGTCAGTCTCAAGACTGCCGACGTGCAGAAGAAGTGGGTGCTGATCGACGCCGACGGCCTCGTGCTCGGTCGGCTCGCCTCGATCATCGCCATGCGCCTGCGCGGCAAGCATAAGCCGATGTTCACGCCGCACATCGATTGCGGCGACAACATCGTCGTCATCAACGCCGAGAAGGTGCGCCTGACCGGCCGCAAGGCCGAGCGGGAAGTCTTCTACTGGCACACCGGCCATCCCGGCGGCATCAAGGGCGAGACCCTGGGCAAGCGCCTCGAAGGCCGCTTCCCCGAGCGCGTCCTCATCAAGGCGGTCGAGCGCATGATCACCCGCGGTCCGCTTGGCCGCGCGCAGATGAAGAACCTGCGCGTCTTCGCGGGTCCCAACCACGAGCACGAGGCGCAGCAGCCGGAGAAGCTCGATGTTGCCGCAATGAACCGCAAGAATTCGAGGATCGGCTAACATGGCTACCGAACTTTCGTCCTTTGCCGAACTGAAGAAGGCGCCGGTCGTTGCCGGCATTCAGGCTCCGGCCCCGATCCGCGAGAAGGAAGTCGACAGCCAGGGCCGCGCTTACGCCACTGGTCGTCGCAAGAACGCGGTCGCCCGCGTGTGGGTCAAGCCCGGCACGGGCAAGATCACCGTCAACGGCCGCGACCAGACGATCTACTTCGCGCGTCCGACGCAGCGCATGATGATCCAACAGCCGTTCGACGTGTCGCAGCGCAATGGCCAGTTCGACGTCGTCGCCACCGTTTCGGGTGGCGGTCTGTCGGGCCAGGCCGGTGCGGTTCGTCACGGCATCGCCCAGGCGCTCTCGAAGTTTGAGCCCGGCCTGCGCGGCGCCATGAAGACCAGCGGCTTCCTCACCCGCGACAGCCGCGTGGTCGAGCGCAAGAAGTACGGCCGCGCCGGTGCGCGGCGCCGCTTCCAGTTCTCCAAGCGCTAATCAGCGACTTGGTCTATTCTCGAAGGGCGCCGCAAGGCGCCCTTCGTTTTTGTGGAGTGGAGTAGCGATCCGATGTCCGGCCTCATCGTGCCCTTCAATGGCCTCGTCCCGAAGATCGATAAGTCGGCCTTCATCGCGCCTAACGCGACCCTCATCGGCAATGTCGAGATCGGCGCCAATTGCGGTATCTGGTATGGCGCCGTCCTGCGCGGCGACGGGCCGCCGATCAAGATCGGCGACAACTCCAACATCCAGGACGGCTGCGTGATCCACATCGCCGCGCGTGGTGTCGGCACGACGGTCGGCCGCAACGTCACCGTCGGCCATCTCGCGCTGCTGCATGCCTGCGAAGTGCAGGACGATTCCTTCATCGGCATGCACTCGACCGTGCTCGACGAGGCCGTCGTCGAGACCGGTGCGATGGTGGCGGCAGGTGCCGTCGTCACGCCACGCAAGATCGTCCGCAAGGGTGAGCTGTGGGCCGGCAACCCGGCCGTGAAGATGCGCGACATCACGGAGAAGGACCTGGAGTCCTTCCGCCGCTCCGCCGCAGGTTATGTGCAACTCGCCCAGGCCTATCGTGGCGACGTGCCGAAGGCTGCGGAGTAGAGCTTACCGCTGCAGCTTCGTGCTCGCTGGTGACGCTGGCTGCGCGATCCCGGTGGGTGGCGGAGGGACGTCCATGTTCTTCCGGGTCAGGAGTTGCTCCATGGTCGCGACAGCTTCCGCCGGATGACCGTTGTCGCAATCGATGCGCGCACCGATGCGGGTATGATTGCGCTCACCGTCCGAGTTCTCGCTGCGGCTGACGCCATAGCGGTCGAAATACGAGATGAGCTGATTGCAACGTGCCTTGAGATCGGATGATGTCTGGCTGGAGACGGATTGAGCAGAGACCGTGTTCGTCACGCCGGCAGCAAGAACGGCAGCGAGCACGACGGGTGAACGAAGAAGATTTGAAAACATTTCAGGCTCACGACTAAGCATGATCGCAACGGCCGGATCATGATCGGCACGAGCGTTTCCATCCGCGCCTGAAGTGAGAAGCGGACCGCCGGCTGCCAAGTCGGCGAGTGTGCATGTCGGCGTTGCGGTGGCAGGTGAGAGTGATGGTCGCTGGACGACTTGCGAATCGGCGATCGATGCCCAGAGTCACAATCACGAAACAAAAGTGAGATGAGTCTCGATCAATGTCCAAAACGACACGCGCTACTGACCTGCTCAAGAAGGCCGGTGTCGCGTTTTCAGTTCATACCTATGATTACGATCCGAATGCAGATCGGATCGGCCTTCAGGCAGCAGAAGCGCTCGGGGAATCGGCAGAGCGGGTGCTGAAGACCTTGATGGCGCTGGTCGATGACAAGCCCGTCTGCGTCATCGTTCCGTCGAACAGCGAAGTGTCGATGAAGAAACTTGCGGCGGCATTCGACGGCAAGTCTGCGCAGATGATGAAGCCGCCGGATGCCGAACGAATCACCGGCTACAAAGTCGGCGGTATCAGCCCGTTTGGACAAAAAAGACAGGTACCGACAGTCATCGAAGTGCAGGCACTTGCTCACGACTATGTCTTCATCAATGGCGGTCAACGAGGACTACAGGTGAAGCTCGATCCGAGGCTGGCCCTTGACGTGCTCACTGCCAAGGCGGCATCTCTAGCCACCGATCGATGACGCAACGACCCTGGCTCTATTCAGCCTTGATGCCCGCGAACTTGATGACCTTCGCCCACTTCTCGGTGGCCTCTGAGAGGATCGTTCCGAATTGCGCCGGCGTGCCGCCAAGCACCGTGCCTCCCAGTTCGACGATCCGGGTTTTGATTTTGCTGTCGGCGAGGCCGGCATTGAGCTCCTTGTTCAGCGCATTGATGATCTCGACCGGGGTGCTCTTGGGCACGCCAATGCCCGCGAAGCCGCTGGCCTCATAGCCCGGCACGAAATCTGACACCGATGGGACGTCCGGCAGCACGTCCAAACGAGCCGTGGTCGTTACGGCGAGTGGGCGCAGCTTGCCGGCCTTGATCTGTTGGATCGATTCCGACACTGGAGCGAAAATTACCTGCACGTGGCCGCTGATCAGATCGGCGACTGCAGGCGCGCCGCCTTTGTACGGGACGTGGACCAAATTCACCCCGGTCATCATCTTGAAGAGTTCGCAGGCAATGTTCTGCGGGGTGCCCTGGCCGGCCGATCCGTAGTTGATCTTGCCCGGGTTGGCTTTGGCGTAGGCGATGAACTCAGGGAGCGTCTTGGCGGGGACAGACGGATTCACCACGACGACGTAAGCCAGCCGCGCGGAGCAGATGACCGGCGCGATGTCTCGCATGAAGTCGAAACTGAGATTGCTGTAGAGCGCAGCGTTGATCGCATGCGGCGTCACGACCTGCAGCAGCGTGTAGCCATCGGCGGGTGACTTGGCGACCATCTCGGTGCCGATGTTGCCGCTGGCGCCGGGCTTGTTCTCGACGATGAATTGTTGGGCGAAGCGCTCCGTCAGCCACTCGCCCATCAGGCGCGCCTGGATGTCGGTGGCCCCGCCGGCAGGAAAGCCGACGACGATGCGGACCGGCCGAGATGGATAGGCTTGCGCCCAAGAAGTGCCGGGCATGGCCGGCAATGCTGCGGCACCCACTGCCAGTTGCATGAATGTGCGGCGGGGATATTTCACGGCGCGCCCTCCATAGCCTGCGTTACGTCGCGGACATGCAGCCCAACTGGACGCGCTGCCGGAACAGGCTACACCCACCTCGTGAGGAGGTGGAAGGGCATTCACGCGCCCGAGCGCACCTTCACGTAGCTGCCGGGCGCATCCTCGATCGCAGGCAGGCCGCCTTCGCCGGGGACGCGAGCGGGAACCTTGGGGCCGGAGAGGGCGGAGAGCCACTTGTCCCAGTCGTGCCACCACGAGCCTGGGAACTCCTTGGCGCCGGCCTGCCACTCGGCAAGCGTCGGCGGGTTCTTCGCCGTCTCGTTCAGCCAGTGCTGGTATTTCTTGTTGCGTGGCGGATTGACGACGCCGGCGATATGGCCTGAGCCCGCCAGCATGAACCGCACCGGGCCGCTGAAGATCTGCGTCGCCTTGTAGACCGAGCGTGACGGCGCGATGTGGTCTTCCTTGCCGGCCTGCAGGTAGACCGGGATGGTGATCTTCCTGAGGTCGATCGGCACATTGTCGACCACTAGGCCGCCCGGCTGGCTGAGCAGGTTCTTCTGGTACATGTTGCGCAGATAGTAGCTGTGCATTGCCGCCGGCATGCGCGTGGCATCGGCGTTCCAGTAGAGCAGGTCGAAGGGGAAGGGATCCTTGCCCATCAGATAGTTGTTCACGACGAACGACCAGATGAGGTCGTTGGCGCGCAGCATGTTGAAGGTCGTCGCCATCTCGGAACCTTCGAGATAGCCCTTCTTGCTCATCATCTCCTCGATGCCGGCGAGTTGATCCTCGTCGATGAAGACACCGAGTTCGCCCGGTTCGGTGAAGTCGACCTGGGCGGTGAAGAAGGTGCAGGCCGCGATGCGGTCGTCATTGCGTGCCGCCATGTAGGCGAGCGTCGTCGCCATCAGCGTGCCGCCGATGCAGTAGCCGATCGCCGAGACCTTGCGCTGGCCGGTCGCCTTCTCGATGGCGTCGAGAGCCGCGAGCGGGCCCTTCTTCATGTAGTCCTCGAACACGAAGCTCGAGAGGCGTTCGTCGGGATTGACCCAGGAAACGACGAACACCGTGTAGCCCTGTTCGGTCGCCCATTTGATGAACGAGTTCTCGGGCTTGAGATCGAGGATGTAGAACTTGTTGATCCACGGCGGCACGATCAGCAGCGGGATCTCATACACCTCGGCCGTCGTCGGCGCGTACTGGATGAGCTGTATCAACTCGTTCTGGTAGACCACCTTGCCGGGCGAGGTGGCGACGTTGCCGCCGACCTTGAAGGCGTCCATGTCGGTTTGCCGGATCGCCAGCTTGCCTTTGCCGCGCTCCAAGTCGGTCAACATGTTCTGCAGGCCCTTGAGCAAGTTCTCGCCCTTGGACTCGACGGTTGCCTTCACGACCTGCGGATTGGTCATCGCGAAGTTGGAGGGCGACATCGCGTCGATGAACTGGCGCGTGTAGAAGTCGACCTTCTTGGCGGTCTTGTCGTCGACGCCCTCGACCTCCTTCACCGTGCCCTGGAGCCAGCGCGCCGTGAGCAGATAGGACTGCTTCAGGTAGTCGAAGACGACTTCGTCCTTCCAGGCCGGATCGTTGAAGCGCTTGTCGCCCTTGGACGGCTCGGCGATCGGCTCGACCGTCTGGCCCATCATCCGCTGTGCGGTGACCTGCCAGAGCTTCATGTACTGCTGCCAGAGCTCCATCTGGGCCTGCACCAGCCGATTGGGGTCGGCCAGCATCTTGGCGGTGAAGTCCATGAAGGTCTGGGTGAGGTGCAGCGGGTCGGCCGGCTGCGGCCCGTCGGCCTGGTAGCGCTGGGAGAAGTCCTGCAGCAGCTTCTGGCTGCGCGTGGCGATATCTTTGAAGGCCGTCTGGAGCTTCTCCGTCTCCTCGGGAGACAGTGCCGAGAGGGCGGTGGGGGCGGGCGTATCCGACATGCGTTTCCCCTTTTGATTCATTGCCTTTATGGCGTTTCTTGCGGTAACTTCAACGGCCCGGTACCATACCTTGTGTCATATACCGGGTCGCTACCCGCCCTCAATTGGTAGGCTGCGACAACAGACGGGTCAATTTTCCTCTCCGGCTCCGCTAAACAAGGCCGACAGGCGGACCCAGCAACGGACAGTAGGCGATAGCGGTGACGATAATGCAGCGACGACAGGACACGAACGGCAGCGGCTGCTGGCGCGCCCTGCTCAGTGTGTCCGTGCTCAGCCTCGTGGCCGGTTGCGGTTGGTTCGATTCGTCCACGCCGGTCGGCACACCGCCGCGGCCCGGCGCTGATCGCCAGGTGGCGCCGAGCGCGGCGCTGCCCGCGCCGAGCGGCGGTCGGGCCTACGAGCAGGGTACGGTGGCGGTCGACGAGACGCGCGGCGGCGCCGCGATCGGGTCCATCATCGCCGGCAAGGGCGGTCAGAAGGCCCAGAAGGAAGCCATCGAGAAAGAACAGATGGAGCGCGACAGGAAGGATCGCGAGGCCCGGCTTGAGCGGGACGCGGAGGACAAGGAACGCAAGGCGCGGGAGAAGGAAGCCGAGAAGGGAACGGGCGGCTCCGCACCTCCCAGCGCTGCACCTGCCGGCGTAGCCCCGCCCAGCGCAGCACCGTCGATCGAAGCGGCACCGGGTACTGTGCCGCCGCCGGCCCCTGTCTCGACGACGCCAATCCCGGCACCTGCACAGCCCGCCACGGACACGGCGCCTCAGGCCCCTGCGACGCCTGCCGCTCCGGTCCCTGAGAAGCAGTCGGCCTTGCCGACAGACACGCTCGTTGTCGCTGACCGGCGCATCGAAATCTTCGCCAGCATCTAGGGCGTCGAAGGAAGAACCTATGGACGACTCCGAGTTCCACCGGCTGAAGCGCCTGCCGCCCTACGTGTTCGCGGAAGTGAACGCTATGAAGGCCCGCGCTCGTGGCGCCGGACAGGACGTCATCGACCTCGGCATGGGTAATCCCGACCTGCCGACAGCGCCGCACATCGTCGCCAAGCTCGCCGAAGCTGCGGCTAACCCGCGGGCCCACGGCTACTCCGCCTCGCGCGGCATTCCCGGTCTGCGCAAAGCACAAGCTGCCTATTATTCGCGCCGCTTCGGCGTCGAACTGGATCCCGATTCCGAAGTCATCGTGACGCTGGGATCCAAGGAAGGTCTCGCCAACCTCGCGCAGGCGATCACCTCGCCCGGCGACACCGTGCTGGTGCCCAATCCCAGCTATCCGATCCATCCCTACGGCTTCATCATCGCCGGCGGTTCGGTGCGCCACATTCCGGTGCCGGGCTCGACCTCGATCGAGGAATTCCTGCCGGCGCTCGAGCGCGCCGTGCGGCATGCCGTGCCGAAGCCTCTTGCCTTGGTGTTGAACTATCCGTCGAACCCGACGGCGCAGGTGGTCGATCTCGATTTCTATGCGGCCATCGTCGACTTCTGCAAACGCGAAGGCATCTGGATCCTGTCCGACCTGGCCTATGCCGAGATCTACTTCGACGGCGTGCCGCCGCCGTCAGTGCTGCAGGTGCCGGGCGCCCGCGAGATCGCCATCGAATTCACCTCGATGAGCAAGACCTATTCGATGGCCGGCTGGCGCATGGGCTTCGCGGCCGGCAACAAGACGCTGATCCAGGCACTGACCCGCATCAAGTCGTATCTCGACTACGGCGCCTTCACGCCGATCCAGGTTGCGGCGACGGCGGCGCTGAACGGTCCGCAGGATTGCATCGTCGAGGCGCGCAACACCTACAAGGAACGGCGCGACGTTCTGATGGAAGGGTTGAGGGGGGCAGGCTGGGACCTGCCGGCGCCATCGGCCAGCATGTTCGCTTGGGCGCCACTGCCCAAGGAATTCACCGAGCTGGGCTCGCTGGCCTTCTCGAAGCTGCTGCTCACCCAGGCCAATGTGGCTGTCTCGCCCGGTATCGGCTTTGGCGAGCATGGCGATGGGCATGTCCGCATTGCCCTCGTCGAGAACAAACACCGCATCCGTCAGGCTGTCCGCAACATCCGCCAGGTGCTGGCCGACCCCGGTCGGTCCATCGACCTTTACCTGCGCGGTGTTGGGGACAATATCACGCCGATCAAGGCTCGCGCCTGACCCCATCCTGTCGTATCAGGCGCCCATGAATTCCCCTCTTAGAATCGGTATTGCCGGGCTCGGCACCGTTGGTGCTGGCGTGGTCAAGCTGCTGGCCGAACATGG
The DNA here is from genome assembly GCF_004297405.1 of Reyranella sp. Lineage (GTDB taxonomy): Bacteria > Pseudomonadota > Alphaproteobacteria > Reyranellales > Reyranellaceae > Reyranella. The sequence continues at coordinate 755,729 of NZ_SCVC01000006.1, read as the reverse complement.
CCGGCTCCTCGCGCTGCGTGGCGGCCGGCCGCTGAAGCTGGTTGCCGTGAGCGCACGCCGCAAGGCGAAGAAGCGCGACATCGATCTCTCGCACGTGCGCTGGGAGAACGATCCGATGGCGCTGGCGACTGCGCCGGACATCGACGTCGTCGTTGAGCTGATCGGCGGTTCGAGTGGCGTGGCGCGCCGGCTGGTGCAGAAGGCGCTGGCCTCGGGCAAGCATGTGGTGACGGCCAACAAGGCGCTGCTCGCCATGCATGGCACGGAGATCGCCGCAGCGGCCGAGAAGAAGGGCCGCATCCTCGCCTTCGAGGCGGCAGTGGCGGGTGGCATCCCGATCATCAAGGCGCTGCGCGAGGGCCTGGTCGGCAACCGCGTGGGCCGGCTCTACGGCATCCTCAACGGCACTTGTAACTACATCCTGACGACCATGCGCGAGACAGGCCGCGACTTCGACGTCGTGCTGGCCGAAGCGCAGGCGGCGGGCTACGCCGAGGCCGATCCGAGTTTCGATGTCGACGGTGTCGACGCCGCGCACAAGCTCGCCGTGCTGACCGGCGCGGCGTTCGGCGCCCGCGTGAACTTCGCCGGCATACATGTCGAAGGCATCCGCCATGTCTCCTCGATGGACATCGAGTTCGCCGAGGAACTGGGCTACCGCATCAAACTGCTGGGACTAGCGCGCGAAACGCGCCATGGCATCGAGCAGCGAGTACATCCCTGCATGGTGCCGCTCGGGGCGCCGATCGCGCATATCGAGGGCGTGTTCAACGCTGTCGTGGTCGAAGGCGACTTCGTCGGCACGACCATGTTCCAGGGCCGCGGTGCGGGGCAGGGACCGACCGCATCGGCCGTCGTCGCCGACCTCGTCGATGTGGCGCGCGGGCGGCACATGCCGGCGTTCGTCGTGCCGGCCGACCGGCTGGCCGACAAGAAGGTCTCGCCGATGGATCGCCATGTCGGCGCTTACTACATGCGCCTCATGGTGCAGGACCGGCCGGGTGTGATCTCGGCGGTGTCCGGTGCCCTGGCCAAGGAGCGCATCTCGCTCGAATCGATGCTGCAGCGCGGACGTTCGCAGTCCGGCGAGGTGCCGGTGGTGTTGACGACGCACGAGACGGAGGAGGCTGCGATGCGGCGCGCTCTGGCGCGCATCGCCAAGCTCGGCGCTGTTGCCGAGGAGCCCTGCCTGATCAGAATCGAAGCGTTCTAGACGACGCCCTAGAAACGAGGCGACGGAGGAGACGATGACGGAAGACGTGAAACTGGACCGCAATCTCGCGCTCGAAGTGGTGCGCGTAACCGAAGCGGCGGCGCTGGCGGCCTCCAAGTTGATGGGCCGTGGCGACGAGAAGATGGCCGATCAGGCCGCGGTCGACGCCATGCGCACGACGCTGAATTCTCTCGCCATCGAAGGCACGGTGGTGATCGGCGAGGGCGAGCGCGACGAAGCGCCGATGCTCTACATCGGCGAGAAGGTCGGCCTCGGCCGTGGTCCCAAGATCGACATCGCGCTCGATCCGCTGGAAGGCACCACCATCACGGCGAAGGGCCTGCCCAACGCCCTTGCCGTCATCGCGATGGCCGAGCATGGCGGCTTCTTGAATGCGCCTGACGTCTACATGGACAAGATCGCCGTCGGTGGCGGTCTGCCGGACGGCATCGTCGATCTCGACAAGACGGCGGCACAGAACCTGGCGGACCTCGCCAAGGCCAAGAAGGTCGATGTTGCCGATCTCGTGGTCTGCATCCTCGACCGGCCGCGCCATTCCGAACTGATCGCCAAGGTTCGCGAGGCCGGCGCCCGTATCATGCTGATCGGTGATGGCGACGTGTCGGGTGTGATCGCGACCTCGACCGGCGATTCCGGCATCGACATCTACATGGGCTCGGGCGGTGCACCGGAAGGTGTGCTGGCGGCGGCGGCACTGCGCGCCATCGGCGGCCAGATCCAGGGCCGCCTGCTGTTCCGCAACGACGATGAGAAGGCCCGTGCCAAGAAGTGGGGCATCACCGATCTCAATCGCAAGTATTCGATGACCGACATGGCCAAGGGCGACGTGATGTTCGCGGCGACCGGTGTCACCTCGGGTTCGATGCTGAAGGGCGTGCGCCGCTTCCACAACGGCGCAGAGACGCACTCGATCGTCATGCGCTCCAAGACCGGCACCGTCCGCTGGGTCTCGGCGCACCACAACTTCGCGATCAAGACCGGCCTGCCAAGCTGGGCGTAGCCGCCCGGCAGCTGGGCGTAATCGCCCAGTAGCTGAGCCTAGCCACAAGCTGCCTGGGAGGCTGGCTGACTGACACGGCGGGTTGGCAGGGCCACCCGCTCGTGCGAGCCTTCCCGGCATGCGCGACGTCCTCGTCGCTCTCGTCGCCTTTCTGCTGATGCCGTTCGGCCTCGCGGGGCCTGCAGCGGGACACGATGGCTGCGGCCGCTTCGGATGGCAGCTCACGCGCGAGATCGAACTCTTTTCAGACGGCTACATGCCGGCGGTCGAGGCCTCGTCGTGGTTGCCACGGGAAGGAGCCTTCGTGCTCCTCCTGACGCCGATGCACTCCACGCTCTACGTCGTGGTGCCGGAGCGCGGCCGTGATGACGGCTTCGGCGGTTTCGTCACCCTGCAATGGATCGCGGCCGGCCGCTACCAGGTCACGCTGGCGGACGAGGCCTGGATCGACATCGTGCAGGACGATCGCCGTCTGCCGATCCTCGCGTCAGCTCGCCGGACGGATTGTCCAGGCATTCGGATCAGCCTGCAGGTCGACGTCGAGAGCAAGCCACTCACCCTGCAGTTCGGAGGCGCCAAGGGGCGCCGCCTCGGCATCGCCGTCCTGCGCTTGCCCTAGGATAGGCTTGCCGCTCAGAGCTTCTCGCCCGCCGCCTTCACCACGGCTTCGACATCGGTGATCCAGACGAGCTTGTGCTTCTTGATGGTCTCGAGCACGCGGCGCAGCGAGGCCGCGCCTGCTGGTGTGCCGACGACGAAGGGATGAAGGCCGATGGCCACGACGGTGGCCGGACGCTGCGGATCCGTCTCGGCCTCGCGCGCCAGCTCGCCGATATAGTCGATCCAGAAGCGCTCGAGGTCGACGGGATCCTTGAGGCGCGAGAGATAACTTCCCATGTCGACCGTGACAGCCGGGTAGGGAACCATCACCAGCTTGCCCAGCGGCGTGTCGAGGCGGGACAGCACGTCGGAGTCCATGCCGTCGAGCGTGTACTTGATGCCTTCGGCGGCGGTGGCCGGGAAGGTCTCAACGTTGGGGAAGACGCTGGGGCTCGACCAGCCAACGGAGCGCACACCGGTGCTCTTCTCGATCCTGTCGAGCGTTTGCCGGATATAGGCCTTCTGCGCGTCGAGGCCTTTATCGAGCGGCAGCATCTCGGTCGAGTTGTTGAGGCCATGCGCCACGATTGCCGCCTTGGGCACCAATGCCCGGAACTGTTTCCAGATCTCGGGATGCTGCTCGGGGAATTGTGCGTTGAGGGCGATGCTGAGCGGGGCGTCCTGTTCCTTGAACAGCCGGCCGACCCTCGGCACGCCCCATTCGATGGCGTACTGGCGGAAGGATTCATCCACGACGTCGGGCTTGCGGTCCGTCATGTCGGGCCGGAAATTCGGGCCGTGGTCCTTGCCCCAGACCTCCACATAGAAAATGAAGCAGATCGCGACCTTGCGGCCGTCGGGCCAGGCCTTCACCGGCATCTGTTCGCGCGGGAACCCGGTGATCCAGTCCTTGCTCGTCTCCGCCATCGTCGGCGACACGAGCGCCACGACTGCCAGCAATGCGACGATGAACAGCTTCGCCATCAAGTTCCCCAAGGCCCCATGAATTTCACGCGAACCTAGCAGGGCCAGTGCGCTAAGTCGTCCACAGGGCTTTCAGCTAAAGTGTCTTCATGTCTGATGGTTCAAGGGCCGAGCGCGCGGCGTTTCTCGGCGTCGAGCGTTCGTTGACGGGCCGGCGCTGGGCGGCCCGACTTGCAGACGAGCGGACGGCGCTTGCGATTGGCCAGCGCCACGGCTTGCCGGACGCGATCTGCCGGCTGCTGGCGGCGCGCGACGTTGATCTCGAAGCCGTGCCGGATTTCCTCGATCCGACCCTGCGCAAATTCCTGCCCGATCCTTCGCACCTCAAGGACATGGATGCCGCGGTCGCGCGGCTGGTTCATGCCGTCCGGCAGGGTGAGCGCATTGTCGTGTTCGGCGACTACGATGTCGACGGCGCGACCTCGTCCGCACTGCTGCTGCGTTTCTTCCGCGCCGTCGGCGGCGATATCGGCGTCTACATTCCCGACCGCCGCAAGGAAGGCTACGGACCCAACGCGACGGCGCTGGTGAAGATCAAGGAAGAGGGCGCATCGGTCGTCGTCACGGTCGATTGCGGCGTTACGGCTTTCGAGCCCTTGGCTGAGGCGAAACGCGTCGGGCTGGACCTGATCGTGATCGACCACCACATGGCGGAGATCGCGCTGCCCGAGGCCATCGCCGTGGTCGACCCCAATCGCCTCGACGACGAGAGCCCGCACAAGCAGCTCGCTGCCGTCGGCGTCGCCTTCCTGCTGGCGGTCGGCATCAACCGAGCCCTGCGCGACGCCGGTTGGTACGGCACCTCGCGGCCCGAACCGGACCTGCGCCAGTGGCTCGATCTCGTGGCGCTGGGCACGGTGTGCGATGTGGTGCCGCTGGTCGGCGTCAATCGCGCGCTGGTGCGGCAGGGCCTGCAGGTGATGGCTCAGCGCCGCAACGCCGGCCTGGCCGCTCTTGCCGATGTGGCGCGGCTGAAGGAACCGCCCGGCGCGTATCATTTGGGGTTTCTCCTCGGACCGAGGGTCAACGCTGGCGGCCGGGTAGGGCAGGCCGATCTCGGGGCACGGCTGCTGTCCAGCGACGATCCGCATGAAGTGGGCGCGCTCGCCGTCCGGCTCGACGAGTTCAACGCCGAGCGCCGTGCCATCGAGCGCGAGCTGCTCGACCAGGCGATCGCCCGCATCGAGGGGCTCTACGGCCCCGACCGCAAGGGCCTGCCTTCGGCGCTGCTGGTCGAGAGCGAAGGCTGGCATGTCGGTGTGATCGGCATCGTGGCGAGCCGGCTGGTCGAACGTTATGGCCGGCCGGCTTTCGTGATCGGCATGGATGGCGAGCTGGGCAAGGGCTCGGGCCGTTCCGTGCGGGGCGTCGACCTGGGCGCAGCGGTGATCGCTGCCCGGCAGGCCGGCCTGCTGGTCAACGGCGGCGGCCATGCCATGGCGGCGGGCCTCACCGTGACGCGCGGGGCACTGCCGGAGCTGGCGCACTTCCTCGATGCACGGATCGCGCCCCAGCTCGGGGTGGCACCCGCCGTGCGCGAACTTGGCATCGACGCGGCCCTCGCGCCGGCCGCCGCGACGCAGGAGCTGGTCGACATGATCGAGCGCGCCGGGCCGTTCGGCGCCGGCAATGCCCTGCCGCGCTTCGCCCTGACCGGCGTGCGGGTGAGCTACGCCCAGCCGGTAGGCGAGGGGCATGTGCGCTGCACCCTGGTCGGCGCCGAGCGCGGCCGCATCGAGGCGATCGCCTTCCGGGCCAACCAGACGGCCCTGGGCCCAGCTTTGCTCGATTCCGCGCGGCCCGTGCTGCATGTTGCGGGCGCGCTCAGGATCGACCGTTTCGGTGGGCGGGAGAGCGTGCGCCTGCAGATTGACGACGCCGCGCCGGCTGCAGGCTCGGTCTTATCCTGAGGCCGGCTTGCTTGATTTGGCGGCCTCTTGCGGCTAAACCCTGCCGCCGGCTTCAGTCCCCTTCGTCTAGAGGCCTAGGACACCGCCCTTTCACGGCGGCGACACGGGTTCGAATCCCGTAGGGGACGCCATTCCCGAACAAAAAAAGAAAACTTCGGGAGCCTTTCAGGAGGTCGGCCAGCCGCGCGGGTGCAACGGGCACCTTGAGATTTGCCAACGTATCTCCACTGGCAGTGGTGGTGATGAGACGTTGATATTGGTCAATGCTCCGACAGCAATTCCGCAGCAGGCTCGGCAGAGTCCCGGCTGTTCTGTGCGGTCGATCTCGTCCGTGGATGACGCGGCATAGCGAGAAGAAATGTGGGGCGGTCCATGGTCGATAGGATCAAAGCGTTTGCTCGCGGTCGGCCAGTACTCTCGTGCAGCCGGCGCGGACTGCTCCTGTTGTCGATGGCGGCCGTGACGGCAACGTCGCTACCAGCCGTGGCGCAGACGCCGACGCCCACGCCGTCACCCACGCCGGCACCGGCATCGCTGGAGAGGAAGTTCTTCTCGCCGCAGGAGCTCGACCAGATGCTGGCGGTGATCGCGCTCTATGACGACGCGCTGCTGTCGCAGGTGCTGATGGCCTCGACCTATCCGTTGGAAGTTGTCGAGGCCTCGCGCTGGCAGCAGGCGAATCCCGCCCTGACCGGCAATGCCGCGGTCGCAGCCGTGGCGGATAAGACTTGGGACGTCAGCGTGAAGTCGCTGGTCGCGTTCCCGTCGATCCTGAAGCAGATGAACGATCACCTCGACTGGACGCAGAGGCTGGGCGACGCGCTGCTCGGCCAGCAGGGCGATGTCGCGGCCTCGATCCAGCGGCTGCGCGCCAAGGCCTCCGCGGCGGGGAACCTCAAGGCCGGTACTGGAACGCAATACACGGTGACGACGGAAACGCAGGGCAACGAGACGATCTACGCAATCGCGCAGACGAGCCCCGAGGTCGTCTACGTGCCGAGCTACGATCCCAACACGGTCTACGGTGCGTGGCCCAGTCCGACCTATCCGCCGACCTGGTGGCCGTTAGGGGGCGCGCTGCTGAGCGGCCTCGTGTGGGGCGCCGGGATCGCGGCGGCGGGCGCGCTCTTCGGTGGCTGGCGGTGGGGCTATGGCGGCTCGGGCAGCTACGTGAACGTCAACGCCAGCCGCGCCGTGAATATCGACCGCAACTTCAATCGCGCCAACATCGGCGCCGGCGACCGCTGGCAGCATCAGGTGGATCACCGGCGCGGCGTCGCCTATCGCGATCCAGCGACTCGGCAACAGTTCGGCCAGAACCGGCCTGGCGCGGCGCAACGCGAGCAGTTTCGCGGGCAGGTGCAGCGCCCGGCGCAGGGTCCCGCTGGCGGCGCTGGCGTCAACCGTCCGGGAGCCGGCGGGGGAGGCGTCCGACGTCCTGGCGCAGGCGGAGGTAACGTGCAGCGTCCTGCACAGCGTCCCGGCGGCGGTGCCGTACAGCGTCCCGGCGCAGGACAGCGCCCGGGGGGAGGCGGCGCTCTCGGCGGCGTCAATCGTGGTGGAGCGGTCAATCGCGAGTCCCAGCGTGGCCGCGCGCAGCAGCAACGCAGCGGCGGCGCCCGTGCCGGCGGCGGCGGTCAGCGTGGCGGCGGCGGCGCACGTCCCGGCGGTGGCGGGGGCGGACAACGTGGCGGCGGCGGTGGTGGTGGCGCGAGGGGCGGTGGCGGTGGAGGTCGGCGATGACAGGATTGGTTTCCCGGTCCCTTGCGGCGCTCGCCCTGTACACAGGCCTGCTCGGCGCGTCCGTTGCACAGACACCGGCGCCGATGCCCGCCCAGGCTCAAACGCAGAAGCAGGCGCCGCAGCTGAAGGGCTTTCCGACGCCCGAGGCGGCCGCCGACGCGCTCACTGAGGCCATTCGCAAGCAGGACGACAAGGCCATCACCGCCATCCTCGGTGTCGACTGGCACACGCTGATACCCGGCAGCGACTGGCAGGACGACGAACTGCGCGACCAGTTTCTGAAGGCCTGGGACGAGAAACACACGATTATTCAGGAAACCCCTGACAAGGCGTTGGTGGGCGCAGGGAAGACGGGCTGGGTGTCACCCATCCCCATCGTCAGGCAGGCAAATGAGTGGCGCTACGACGTCGAGGCCGGCCGTGTGGAACTGGAGGCCCGCCTCATCGGCCGCGACGAGTTCGCCGTCATCCAGACCCTGCTGGCGATCGTCGACGCGCAGCGGGATTACGCCTCGCTCGATCCGATGAAGCTCGGCGTACCGGTCTATGCGCGCCGCCTCGTGAGCTCGCCGGGTCTCAAGAACGGACTCTATTGGGAGACCAAGCCGGGCGAGCCGCCCAGCCCGCTGGGTCCCTTGCTCGCCAAGGCACAATTGGGTGACGTCGAGCGTAACGGCTACTACGGCTACCGCTTCCGGCTGCTCTACAGCCAGGGACCTGATGCGCCAGGCGGCGCGCGTGACTACCTTGTCCGCGATCGCATGATGGGTGGCTTCGCCGTTGTCGCTTGGCCCGTGCACTACGGCGAGACGGGCATCATGACGTTCATGATCAGCAACAATAGCGACGTCTACGAAAAGGACCTGGGCGAGCAGACCGCGCAACGGGCCACGGCGATCAACGTCTTCAATCCCGACAGCAGCTGGGACAAGGCCGACATGACGCCTCCTTGAGCTGGGCAAAGCTCGGCTACTGGGAGGTGGACCCATGCAGATCTCGCGCGTGAACGCGGGTCGCACCATTTATCAATGGTGCAGGGCCCGTCGCCGGGCAAAGGTATTGGCTTCTTTCTCTTCGATGCCTCGCTAACTTCGCGACCTAGCGTGAACCACGCATGGGCTAGTCAATGACCTCGTACTCTTAGTCGCCAAGCGCCCGGTCGGATTGGTTCGCGAACGAGGCATTGGCTACTATAGCCGCGAGGCGCCTCTGGAATGTGCAGCCGGCTTGGTCACAACTTGACGTGTGGTGAAAGGCACATCCTCGGCGGGAAGACGTGTCACCGTCCCAGCGCGCCCGGCATGAAGAAAAAAGTCAGCCCGAGCACGAGATAGACCGCGAGGAGTTGAAGCCCTTTAAGCCAGTTCGCGCGACCGTCGGCCGCGACTTGGCCGGTGATCAGCACTGCAAGCAGCATGATCAAGACCAGTCCTACCGGAAACGCCAGGTCCATCGGGTGCGGGCCGAGGATAAGGCTTGCCAGGACGAGGACCGGCGCAACGAACAACGCCACCTGAACGCTTGACCCGATAGCGATGCCGAGGGCCAGGTCCATGCGGTTCTTCATGGCCACGGTGACGGCCGTGGCGTGCTCTGCGGCGTTGCCTAGGATGGCGACGACGAACACACCGACGAACGCGCTATTCAGCCCCAGCGACCTAGCGGCCGGCTGGATCGAGCCGACCAGGATCTCGCTCATCCAGGCGATCGCCGCAGTACTGGCCGCGAGCACCAGGGCGGCACGGCGCGGCGACGACGATGAAGGTTGGCTATTGTCCTCCCCGGCCGCTCGGGCGCGCGTGAACAGCGCGGCATGGGTCACCAGGCTGAAGGTGAGGAACAGTCCATAAACCAGCAGCAGCACGATAGAGATCGAGATGCTGAGGGGCACTAGCCCCTGTACCGCCTGCGGGCCGAGCGCCGCACTATAAGCTGCAGGCAGGATCAGGGTGATGGCCGCAAGCATCAGCATGGTTGCCTGTGCGCTCGCTCCTTGCGGGTTGAAGCTCTGCTCTCGGTGACGCAGGCCGCCCGCCATCATCGCAGCTCCCAGCACCAACAGGATGTTGCCGACGATGGAGCCCACGATCGACGCCTTGACCACGTCGTATAGGCCCTGGCGCAAGGCGGCCAGAGCGATGATCAGCTCGGCGGCATTGCCGAAAGTGGCGTTGAGAAGCCCACCCATGCCTTCGCCGAGGCGTTCGGACAGTCGTTCGGTCGCCCATCCCATCCACGCTGCCAACGGCAGGATTGCAAGGCCTGAGGTCACAAAGATCAGCAGGTGCTGCTGCGGCGCCAAGTGTTCCAGCGCAATCGCCACAGGCATGAACGGTAGAAGCCAGTTCATGGCGGATCGATCCCGTAGGTCTTGCAGTAGGCATTAACCGCGGCGTCGATTGTAGGAAAGAAGCCGCCGTCACCAAAGCGCTCATAAAGACCGAAGCGCTTGAGCTTGTCCTTCACCGGATCCTTCAGCTCTGCAAAGCACAGTTCGATGCCGACCGCGCGCAGCCGCTCGTCGAGTTCGGCGAGCGCATCCGCTGCCGTGACGTCAACGCTCGTAACCGGCTCCGCCGCCACCACCACGCGACGCGCTTCGGTCGACGAGGCCGCAACGGCGGCCAGGATCCGGTCTTCGAAGAACTCGGCGTTGGCGAAGAACAAGGGCGCATCCCAGCGGAACAGCACCAGGCCGGGGACCAACCGGGCACGAGGATATCGGCTGGTATCGTGATAGCCGGCCACGCCCTCGACGCGTCCGAGAATGGCGGAATGTGGCCGCCAACCATCCCAGAGGAACTCGACGATGGCTACCACGACGGCAAGCCCGATCCCCGGCACGGCACCTAAAACCGCCACGCCGACCAAGCACAATATGCTGAGCCAGAACTCCCAGCGCTGGATACGCCAGATACGAACGAGATCTTTCACCTCAATGAGGCCGATTGCCGAGGCGATGACCACAGCCGCAAGGGCAGGCGTCGGCAGATGCTTCAGAAGGTCGGGAGCGCCAACCAACAACGCGGCGACACATAGCGCGCCCACGACACCGGTGAGCTGCGTTTTCGCGCCGGACGCCTCGGCCACCGGGGTACGCGACGAACTGCTGCTGATCGGGAAGCCCTGAAAGAATCCCGCTGCGAGATTGGCTGCACCCAGTCCGACCATCTCCTGGTTGGGATCAACCGGGCGGCCGCGCCGCGCCGCATAGGCTCGCGATAGCACGCTAGTGTCGGCGAACGACACCAGGGCCACCGCCACGCCGCCGACCAGAACCGGCACGAGATCGTCCAGGGAGATCCAGGGCAAGGCGACTGACGGCAGGCCCTCGGGCAGGGTGCCAAGGACCGTGACGCCCTTGCTCCCAAGGTCGAGCAGGCCGGTCACGACGGTGGCGCCGAGAACGGCAATGAGCACGCCCGGCAGGAGCCTGCTGCCTTTCAGCAACAGGATCGTGGCGAGCACACCTAGGCCCACCGCGAAGGCCGTCCAATTGATGTTCCCCGAAGTGATGGACGTCGCGATCGCCCACAGACTTCGCAAAGGGCCATCGGCGTCTATGGAGAATCCCAGTAGCTTGGGCAGCTGGCTGATCATCACTGTCAGCGCAATGCCATTCATGTAGCCGTAGCGAATGGGCTTGGACAAAAGCTCAGTGATGAACCCCAGCTTCAGAGCCCCGGCAAGGATGCAGACCAGGCCGGAGACCACGGCCATGGCGCCGGCCAGCGCCACGGCGCGCATGGGATCGCCACCGGCATTGGCAAGTACGACAGCCAGGATAATGGGCGCCAGCGAGGAGTCCGGTCCAAGCACCAGGAGGCGGCTCGGCCCGAACAGTGCATAGGCGAGCAGGGGAACGATAGTTGCGTAGAGGCCGTAGACGCCCGGCAGGCCTGAGGCGACTGCATAAGCGATGCCTACCGGGACCAACATGGTCGTCAGTACGAGCCCGGCCACCAGGTCGTGGCGCAGCCAGGGCAACTCGTACTCGCGCAAGGTCGCGAGGCCTGGCAGCCAGCGCATATAACCCAAAGTCGTGGTGGGAGCTGGATACCTCATTGGGACCAGACTGACTGAGCCTCCATCTAATCAACCTGCTTGTTTGATTCTCCGCCTTCTTGGTGATGGATGAAGGTTCACAGAGGCTCGGGAAGCCGAACTTTGCGGGTCTGCTTTTGCGCCAAGCATAAGCGTCGAGATTTCTATGATGGCGATGCCGGTAATTACCCCGGCGCCATCTCGCGATGTATTATCGTCGCGCGGGTGCGGCTTTGCTCGAGTTCCCTAAATGCTCTTTGGACGAGTTCGCCAACTAGATCCTGACCGTGGCGTTGAGCGTCTGCTGCCAGGTCCACATGAACCGTTCCAATCCGGTATTTTCTGGCGGTTCTACGGCACAGCCATACTTCGATTTGCTGGTGGGCGTGCAAAACGGCGACGTTGGGGCGATGGGCGACCTGCTTCGGTGGAGGTCTTGAATGGTGTCTGATCATTCGACTCACCCTTTGAACCGTGATGGGATCTTTTCGCTCTTACTCGCTTTGGTTGTCGTCAACCCCAGATCTGTAAATGTAGCCTGTCCCCTTTGAATGCCATCTGATCCGAGGAGGCGGGAATGGTTAAATTCGAGCTGGATCGGGACAAGGGCATTCTGATCGTCAGTCTCGAAGGCCCCCTCGAAGCGGGTGACTTCCAGGCCATTGCACGCGAGATCGACCCCTATCTAGCTGCTCACGGTAAACTAACCGGCCTCATGATCCAAGCTCTGCCCTTCCATGGCTGGAGGAGTTTGGGCGCTCTGGTCCAGCATTTGAAATTCGTTCTGAACCATCACCGGCAGATCAAGCGTGTCGCGGCTGTAACTGACAGCCTGGTTCTTCGCGTTGTCCCGCGCATTGTTGGGAGCTGTGCGAGTCCCGAAATCAGGGCGTTTGGCGGTGATCAGGCTCTTCTCGCGTTTGCTTGGTTGGAGTCTGGTAACCAACCGTAAGAAGTCACGATGTCGAATGCATCAATCGAATATGCACCCATCGCCCTAGCGATCTCGCACGAGGCCGCCGCTTGCGCTTCAAGTCGCCGACGCCTCGTGTGAGTTAGACGCGGACGCACTGTCGGGTTTCGTGCGGCTGCCAGGCCCCGGATAGGTTGTCTCAACTTCGGTGGCGGGCAGCGCCAGTTTGGCTGAGGTTATTGCCGGCTGGAGAGCGAGATGCGTGCCAGGAATGTAATGACATCAGAGATCGTAGCCGCAGCGAGTAGCGCCACCTTGCTTGAAGCAGTCAGAGAACTCGTCAATACCAATGCCTCGGCCTTGCCGGTTGTCGATGGCGGTAACCAACTGATCGGCTTGATCAGCGAGATCGATATCATTCGACATCTGTTGTCTATCGACAACGAAGCAGCATTGTTCCGTTTGCAGTTTGAAGCCGGCATGCCGATGCCTGATCCCATAGCCAAGGCATTTTTGGAGTACGCCACGGCGTCGGCTTCGATGTTGTCGCCAAGGCGGGGGTGATCCACCTTTTGGGGGAGGTGTTCACTGAAGCCGAAGAGCTGGCGTGTCAGGCCGCGGCTGGAAAGGTGCCGGGTGTGTTGTAGACGTCCAGTCCATATGTAACTGCTGCCTCGGCGCAGGCGCATTACTATGCATCGGTAGGTGGAGCGTGGTTCCGATGGCGCAGAGTAGGGCCCCCGAGTCACTGGCGCTAAGTGGTGGATATGGCTATGCGGGCCATAAGCAACGAATTGCCGCTCTAGACTTTTCGTGCCGTTCACATAGTCGCTTGAGAAGCTTTGCCGACAGGTGCATCCTTTCTCAATGAACCGTAGAGGGATGTTCGCCATTGCTGCCCTATGCGTATTGACGGCCTGCCAGTCACCGGTCGGGCTTGAGCAAAGCGTGCCCACATGGACCGCAGTTTACCGAGTACCCTACGATGCGATGGCGAACTGCCTTGTCGACCGAGAACGGAAGTCATGGGTCAAGGTGACTCCGTCGACCTATCCACTAGAGAGCCGCGCGAAAGTGATCGTCACGTCTCCAACAGGCTCGGCGTTGGGGACGTATGACATACGCAAGATCTCCGGAGAAAACATCGAAGTGGCCTATCGAAGCATATACGGTGGGCCCGGCAGTGGCGCAGGAGGCGACGCCCTTGAGAAAGCCAATCAATGCGGCAATCCAGCCTAGCGCTAGCCCCCAGGGCGATCGAGCAACGCCCTACGTGGACTAGGTCTGCATATCGACGGTGAAGAGCGTCGGCGTTCTCACTCGTCATCGGCGGACAGCGAAGATCGCGGCTAGTTGCGTCGCTCGTGACCCACGGGGCCACCGCTGAACCCGCTGGGCAAGTGCTCAAAATGCAGAAGCGGCCGGGCGATCTAGATGACCTCGTGATATTGGGGCGCCCGCTACAAAGTCCTTCCGCTCACTCGCGAGGCCTGACTGCGAGCCCCATGGCGATTGCTAGTGCAATGCCGCTTTCCTCGCACAAGCCCATCACAATGGCCCGATGCGGTGGTGTGCTGCCGATTTCGACGAGTACGAAGTCCGGCTTCGCTGACGTGCCTACAATGACCCCGATGAAAGGTGCCAAGCCGAGAAGGCGGCCCTCGCCGTTGTGGCCGTCCACCAAGCCGCAAACCGTCACCTGCCCACGGCTGTTGCGGGCTGCCTTCATTTCTCCGAACTGCGCCGACGAACCGTCCTTGAGCCACTTCATCACACCCGCAACCACGGCCTCCTTTTGGAGTAGGGTCAGGCGAACGGGGGTACCAGCTTCGATTGATGCCCCAGGTGCTACCGGTGGTAGATCGCTATAAGGAGGCTGCAACGTGATTGGGTAATGCGAAACGTCGGTTTTGCACGCGCACGTCAGTAGAGCTGCGATGAGCACAAGATTACGCAGCACCTGCACCAGTGAATCTCCCCCCAAGATCACTGCCCCCAACAAGACCCATGCTGCCAAGCTACGACTGACACGTCCAGATAAACCGCCGCCGCACTTCCCACGAAGGCATCGCCTGCTTGGGTACATCAGCCCATCCCGCCACGTCATCAAACTCAACGGCCGATGCTGAAGGCGCGGGGATACCTCTTTAACGCTGCCTCTTCACGACCTGAGCGCCTAGCTTCCGGACCAACGCCTCAAACGCCCTCCGTGGCCCTAAAGCTTTCTTAACCTTTCCCTTAGGCCTCCATGCGGCGCCCATTCGTTCTCTCCTCAGACAGCACGAACCGCCATTCCCTCGGGCGTCCATAGGCCGATGGGGGAGGCGGAAGGACCGTTATGGTGACGTTTAGGTCTGTGTGGTCGGAAGGATCGAGCACCTGAAGTTCGGCAAACTCGGTGCGTCCGGGTCGAGGATTGCTCGCTCCGATCGCGTGAGCAACGATACTCTTCGCATCGTTCAAAGCAGGCTGAAGAGCCCCGTTGCCGGTCTGATGCTGGAGGCCTCGTATGCAAAGTTCACCGCACGTGACGGAAACGTCATTGGTAAAGCTGCTGAAGGCCACCGCGATTGGAGGCCTGCTGTTCTTGTTGCCACTGATTCTTGTGGCCATGCTCCTGGGTCACGCAGTGCATCTCGCGGCGACCATAACCCAGCCTATCTCTAGCCTTTTGACGCTGGATCGCGTCGTTGGCCCTGAGGGTGAGAGGCTGCTTGCAATTGTTGCGTTGGTGGCAATTACCGTTGCCGCTGGCTTCCTGGCTCGAACGAAGCTGGGGAAGTATGTTGGGCGAGGTTTCGAGCGTTCGTTTCTAGTGGGTCTCCCCGTGTACCAGATGGCCAAGAGCATGGCGGAGGGCTTCTCTCGGGTCGAAGGCGCGGAAAGCGTCAATCCAGTGCTCGTCAGCCTCGAAGATGGATGGCAAATCGGATACCTGCTCGAGACCCTCCACAACGGGTGGGTTGCGGTATTCGTTCCTCAAGCACCCACCCCCATGTCGGGCAATCTCATGTATCTGCCTGCGGCGCGCGTCCGCTCGGTGCAAATGACCATGCCGGAGGCCATGATGCTTATCAAACATATGGGCATTGGTTCAGCCACAGTACTGGCGAACACCGATCTGGACCACCCCGAAGATCGACAGCTCCCTAGTTGAACAGACGTGTCACCTTCGGCCGCCGACGGGCCGACGACTGCGAGGCGGCAGCGTCCCTTTGTGGCTATTTCGGCCGCGGCTCGGCGGTGCCTTTGCTTGGCTCGACGAGATCGCCGCGGCGCAGCCGTTTGACCGCATCGACGAGCAGGCGTGCGGCGTTACGTGTCTCTTCCTGGAAGGCGCGATCGGCATCGAGCGCCTGGTGGCTCGTCGCATAGCTCTCGTAATAGCCAACATATCGGTCGATCTCGGCGTGGTGACCGGCGCCAATCAGGCCCATGTCGCTCAGCCAATCCGACAGCGAGCGGCGAAGATTTTCGGCGCCCGCGGCATCGCCATGGACCACGACGGAGAAGGTGCGCCCCGCGAGGTGGCGCGGAAAGTTCCAGCCTTTCAGTTCGATCGCCTTGGCTTTGTCTGGATCCTTCCCACTGGTCGACGTCGGATCGGGATTGCCGCCGTCGGCGCAGACCAGCCGATCCATCATGGCCTTCAGCACGGTCGGCGCCTGATACCAGTGGACCGGCGTGACGATCATGATGCCGTGGGCCGCCGCCCACATCGGATAGATATCATTCATCCAGTCGTTGATCTGCGCGTAGGCATGGTTGGGATAGCAGGAGCAGGGCCAGTGGCAGAGCGGCATGGCCGTCGAGACGCAGGCCTTGCAGGGATGGATGTGCAGGCTGCGCTCGGCCACGATGCGGCTGAGATCGAGCAGTTCGACTTCGAAACCGCGTTGCCGTTTGAAGACCTGTTCGGCGAGCTTCACCAGCCGCCAGGTTTTCGAGATCTCACCGGGGCAGGTCTGGTCGCTGCGCGGTGAACCGTTGACGAGCAGGATACGCGACGCCGAGCGCGGCGATCTTTGCTGGCGCTCCGCCTTGGCGATGGCGGCCCGCGCCGCGAGCCATTCGACCGAGAGTTCGTAGTTGGGATCGGTGAAGCCGCGTCCGGCACGGCGCGTCCGTGGCGCCTTTCGATCGTCCTTGTAGGCTTCCCATGCGATGGGGAGGATGGTTTCGATCGACGGTTCGATCGGGTCAAAGGCGGGGTCGTAGAAGCGCTGACGCAGGCGCTGTTCGAACGCATCCTTGCCGAGTTCGGTCTTCGGCATGCCTTTGCGGGCTTTTACCTTCGCCATGTTGTCCTCCCCGAGATCGGCGTTAACGCCAGGAACGCGGTGAAGCTGCAATATCAGCCTGTCGAACAGGTGTTTCCACGGCGGACACCGTGTGCAACACGTGACCAGTATAGGCTCTGTCAGGTGAGGCGCAGTATGCGCCGCATCTCCGGGGACCTGTTCAGTTCGTGGAACTTCAGGGAGACATTCTGGTGTTTTGGTCCATCGCTATGATTCTCGGATACTTCTTCATCGGCATTGCCAAGGTCGTGGAAGAGGTGAACGCGAGTCCTGCCGATCGGCCGGGACACGGCAAGAACCGGGACCTGTTTCAGGCGGCACACATGCTGGTTCTCTGGCCACGCTACGTTCCAATGCCTTGGGCTGCCCTGACGGCCCATGTCCTGGTCGTGGCCGCGGTTTTGTGGGGTTTGGGCTACTTCGTCGACGATCTGTTTGTTCGCGCGGGCATCGTGGTGGGAATGCTCATCGTCGTATTGAGCTGGTACCTGATCCGCATTGGAAATCGTACGCGATGAATGGCGGCACGGCGGTGATGGCGGGGCGCCCAGCAACGGAACGCCCCGCCCGCACGTAACTCTACTGTTCCTTGACGTTGCCTGCAGTATCCAGCGTCACGGCCAGCTCGACGTTGTTCCTCATCGCCTTTCCGGTCCAGTTGCCGGCGGTATCGCGGGTGAGCTGCTTGACGCCGGTGTAGCCTCTGGCTTCAAGCTGGGCCTTGGCCGCCGCCTCGCCGGCAGTGGCGTTGGGCGTCGTCGTCGGCAGGCCCGTGCGCGGGTTGCTCGTGCCGCCCGGCAGTGCCGTACCAGGTTGTGCGGGTTGCGTAATCTGGGCGTAGGCGATTCCGGCGACACCCGTGGCTGCGATCATGGCAATTGTGGCGAGGGTATTCTTCATGGAGTCCTCCAATTCGTGGCGGGCTGACGGGAGAAAACGCCCGGAAAAGCGGGTCGTTGCGCCCACGCGGAGACCGTCCCTGCGTCTCATCGTTCCACAGCGGACGGAAAATCAGTGGGCGTAGGACGTGCCACGTGCTCAATATCGTTCGTTCCATTGCAGAAGGCAGGTCATGGCTTCGAAGGACCGACAGATGGCTGACGAAACCCGTCCGCGGCGCTTTGCCGTGCTGATCGACGCCGACAATACGTCGCCTCGGATCGTCGCCGGCCTTTTCGAGGAGATCGCCAAGTTCGGTGAGGCCAGCGTGCGCCGCATCTACGGCGACTTCTCCAGTTCGCGGCTGAGATCGTGGACCGACGTTCTGCAGAAATACGCGATCGATCCCTACCAGCAGTTTGCCTACACCTCCGGGAAGAACGCGTCCGACATCGCTTTGGTGATTGACGCCATGGACCTCCTGCACAGCGGTCGGTTCGATGGATTCTGTCTCGTGTCCTCCGACAGCGATTTCACCAGGCTTGCCTCGCGGCTTCGCGAGGAGGGGGCCGACGTCTACGGCTTCGGGGCGCAGAAGACGCCAGAGAGCTTCCGGCAAGCGTGCCGGCGCTTCGTCTATACCGAGAATCTCTTGCCCGAGGCGGCAGTGTCCGCGCCGGAACAGGACGGTGGGCCGCGTCAGGCCCTGCAGCCGCCGAGCGCTGCGGTCCCCATTCTCAGCCGGGCCATCGAGCAGATGGAAAGCGAAGATGGTTGGGTCGGGCTGGGGGCGGTCGGGCAACGCCTCGCCAACATCGCCTCGGACTTCGATCCCCGCACTTACGGCTATCGCAAGTTGAGCGACCTCGTTCGCAAGACGGGCGCGTTCGACATCGATCAGCCCGAGGGCAGAGCCGTGCGGATCCGCGCGAGGCAAGGACAGGGGCCGAATCCCAGGACAAGCGGGCGGCGGACAGCCCCACGCCGGCCACCGTCCTAATCTCTCGATGTCCGGCAACGATATCGAGACGCTGAAGCAGCGAGCCTTCGCCAGTCAGGTTGAGGCCCGTGAGGCCGTGCGGGCTTATGGCCGTGCGTCGTGGATCAGGTTCGCGGCGACATTCATTCCCGTGCCACTGGTCGTCGTCGTGTTCCGGCTCTATCTCGTCGCCTGGCATTATTATGTTTTGGGGGGCGCTTTCATCGTGATCGCGATGCTGATGTATGCGTTGGACAGCCGGGCTGCGACGCGGCGGGACAGGGCACTCGCGGCTGCCAGGGAGGCGCGGTCGGCCTATCGACAAGCGCGCCTGAGGGCAAAGAGCAGGGCATGACGAAGGCCGTTATCGTGGGGGCAGGCATCGCTGGCCTTGCCGCAGCGGCGGCCGTGGCGCCGTTCTTCGAGGCGGTTACGATCCTCGACAAGGATGCACTGCCGGACGCTCCGCAGTCGCGCAAGGGCGTGGCACAGGACCTTCAGGTCCATATTCTCCTGAAGGGCGGCGAACTGGCCCTCGAGGCGCTGATGCCCGGTATACGTGATGCCTTGCTGGCTGCCGGCGCGGTCGAGGTGCGGCAGACCGAGGACGTGTCGATCTGGGAGCACGATGCGTGGCATGCGCGGCGCGATCTCGGTCATAGCCAGTTGATGATGAGCCGGCCGGCCTATGAGCATGTGCTGCGCCGTCGCATTCTGGCGCTGGGCAACGTGACGATTCGGGACCGCACGCCGGTCGACGCTCTGCCTTTGGAGGGCAGCAATCTAACCGTAATCGCGACGGGACGCGGCGACCAATTGCTGGCGGGGCTCGACGTGCCGGCGACCACGCTCGGCATCGAGGTGACCTACACCTCGGCGCGCTTCGCCAAGCCGGCGCGCTATCGCGGCGAGGGCCGCTTCATCGCCTGCATTCCCGAGCCGCCGGACGATCGCTATGGGCTGGTTTGTCCGGTTGAGAGCGACGAATGGCTGATCACGCTCTGCAGCCGGTTCGACAACAAGGTACCGACCGATCTTGAAGGGTTCCGTGCCTATGCTGCGGCGCTGCCGGTGCCCGACATCACCGACCGGCTGCGCGATGCCGTGCCTCTCGGGCCTCTGCGCAGCTATCGCATCGCCAATGCGACCTGGCGACACTTCGAGCGTTCGAGTGGTCTGCCACCGCGCGTGATCCCGATCGGCGATTGTATCTCGAGCTTCAATCCGACCTTCGGTCAGGGCATGTCCGTCGCCGCAGGCCACGCACTGGCGCTACGTGAGGCGCTGGCCGCCGCTGCCGATCCTGACGGCCTCAACGGCGTGGTGGCGGCCTACCTGCCACGGGCAGCGGCCGTGAGTGAACAGGCATGGGCAACGGCCGCGATGGCCGACCTCGAATATCCGCTCACCGTGGGCGAAAGGCCGGCCGGCTTCGACAAGATGGTGCTGGGCTCGGAGGCGATGCGTCGTGCTGCCGGGAAGCATCCCGAAGTGCATCTGCTGCGCTTCGAGATCGGCAACCTGGTGAAGCCGAACAGTGCGGCCCGCAGCGGTCCGGCCGCGCGACTGGTCGCAAAGGAGATGATGCGCCGTCGCTAGGCGCGGTTCCTCATGGTGCAGCGGCATTTGTCGATCTGGTGCAGCTCGACCATGTTGCCGCAAGGATCGTTCATGAAGAGCTGCAGCGAGTCCGGGCTCGTCAGCCCTTCAATCGCCCAGTACTTCACCCCCAAGCGCTCAAGCTCGCGCCGGCTCTCCTGGATATCGGCGACGGCCAGGGCGATATGCGGCAGGGTCGGGTCCATGCCCGGCCCCTTGGCGACGGGTGAGGGTTGCTGGCCGCCGAAGAGATGGATTTGCCCGACCTCGCCGACATTGATCCAGAGACCCGGGATGCCGGGGATCGTCGGCCGGCCCTTGTCGCGTTCAAGGCCGAGAACGTCGGCATAGAAGTTCGCGACCGTGTCGACCATCTCACCCTTGTTGTCGAGGCGGTAGCCGGTGTGGTGGATCTCCAGAACCTTGATGGGCATGCGGCTCCTCCGTGACTGTTCATTATCGCCGGGCGCGGCGGCCAATCAGCAGGATGAGCGGAATGGCCATCGCCGAACAGGCAGTATAGAGGCCGAAGGCGTTGATGTAGCCGATCATCGCCGATTGGCGGCTGATCTCTTTCGAGAGGCGAGCCAGCCCCAGCATCGTTTCGAAATCCCAACCACCCGTCACCCAAGGCAGCGCCAGCGCCCTGTTGAACGGGTTCACCAGCTCCACCATGCGGCTGTAGTTGGCGCTGGTCGCGCGCACGATTTCGGCAACGCAGATCGAAATGAAGAAGCTCGATCCGATGTTGCGCAGCAGATGGTAGACCGCCGTGCCCTCGGCCAGGTTGGCGGCACTGACATTGGAGAAAGTGACGAGGGTGAGCGGCACCCAGATGACTCCGACGGCGATCCCCTGAAGCAGGCTGTTCAGCATCAAGGTGCCCATGTCGACATTGAGGTCGATCGCCATCAGCCAGACGCCCGAGAGTGTCTGCACCGCGAAGCCACCGATCAGGCCGATGCGCGGGTCCATGCGGCCGACGAAGATCGCCAGGAAGAATCCGATCGTGGCGCCGACGCCGCGAGCCGCGATGACTTCACCGATTAGTGCGTCGGGAAAGCCTGCATGCTGCTGCAGGAGCGGAGGCAGCAACACCATGGGCGTGAAATTCAGCATGCCGTAGATCAGCACCAGCACGAGGCCGATTGCATAGTTGCGGTCGAGCAGGAGACGCAGGTTGAGGAACGGCCGGTCGGTCGTAAGGCTGTGGGCGAGGAAGACCCAGAACGCCAGAACAGCGATGAAGGTCTCGATCATGATTTCGGTCGACTCGAACCAGTCGAGCCGCTGACCACGCGACAGCACGAGCTGGACGCAGGCGATGGCGACCGAGAGCGACAGGAAGCCCGTCCAGTCGAGGCTGATGCGTCCGGTCGGGCGGTCGTAGGGCAGGGTGAGGCGCAGCCCGACGAAGGAGATCAGGCCCACCGGCACGATCATGTAAAAGGCCCAGCGCCAACTGTAGATCTCCGACAGCATGCCGCCGACGGTGGGGCCGATCACCGGCCCGATGACCACGGCCATGCCGAAGATCGACGTCACCAGTCCCTGCTGCCGCTTGGGGAAGGTGTCGAGAAGGATGGTCTGCGACAGCGGGATCACCGGGGCGCCCAGCGCGCCCTGCAGGACACGCCACAGGATCAGCGTCTCCAGCGAATCTGCGAGGCCGCACATCAGAGTCGTGACGGTGAAAGCGAAGACCGACCAGACCATGGTTTCGCGCCGGCCGAACCGGGCGGCCAGCCAGCCGGTCATCGGGGTGGCCACGGCGGTCGCCAGGATGTTGAAGGTCATTGCCCAGGCGATCTCATCCTGGGTGGCCGACATGGTGCCCTGCATCTGGGGCAGGAGCGTCGAGGCGATCAGGAGGGTCGTGGCGTAAAGGGTCGAGCCCAACACCACCATCACGAGAATCAGCACTCGCTTGCCCAGCGAGGTCTCCTCGGGGCTTTCCGGAAAGGCGTCGGCGGCGGTTGTTGAACTCATTGCCTAGACTATTGTAGCCTAGGCAACAATTCTCGACGAGACCAGCGCCTTGGGGCCAGACGACGACGAATATATTGGCTACGTGCTATCGGACGTTGCGCGTCTGATGCGGACGGTCTTCGACCGTCGCGTCCGTGACATCGGCCTTACCCGTGCCCAATGGCTCGTCCTGACCCGGCTCTACCGACGACCGGGGGCCAGCCAGACGGAGCTTGCCGTCATGCTCGAGATCGATCGCGCCAGCGCAGGCCGTATGCTCGACCGGATGCAGAAGAACGGCTGGGTCGAGCGCCACGCGGATAGCGAAGACCGGCGCATCAATCGTCTCTATCTCACCGACGACGCTCGCCGCGCCCACAAGGCCATGTGGGCGATCGCCGAGGCGACGGTCGACGACGCACTGGCGCCACTGACGACGCGCGAACGCGATCAGTTCACGCGGCTGGCGGCTCGGGTGAAGGGGCAGTTGCAGAGCCTTGCAGGGACCAACGGGTCATGAGCCGGCGGCCGGTTCCCGTCTTGCGCCTGCTGCTGCTGTTCGCGGTGCCATTGGTGGCGATAGCGGGAGCGGGCTGGTGGTGGCTGTCGGGCGGTCGCTATGTCACGACCGACAACGCCTACGTGAAAGCGCATATCGTACAGATCTCGCCCGAGGTCTCCGGTCAGGTGCGCCGCGTGCTGACGCGGGATCATGCGACCGTTGCCTCCGGTCAGACGTTGGTCACGATCGAATCCCGGCCGTTCCGCTTGGCGCTCGACAGCGCCGATGCCGAACTCGATGCCGCACGAGCCCATGTCGAAAGCCTGCGCGGCATCTGGCGTGAAGCCGTTGCGGAGCTTTCCGAGGCCGAGTCCCGGGCGGCCTATCAAGAAAGGCAGTGGCAGCGGCAGGAAGAGCTGGCATCCAAAGGCGTGGCCTCGGCGAGCAAGCGAGACGAGGCCTTCAACGAGGCGCGTGGTGCTGCGGACCGCGCCCGTACCGCCCGAGAGAAGCTGCAGCGGGTGTTGACGGCCCTGAACGGTGATCCGCAATTGCCGGCGGACCAGCACCCGATGGTCCGCGAGAAGATTGCCGCGCGGGAGCGCGCCGCCCTCGACTTGGCGCGCACGGCAGTACGAGCGCCGGTCGATGGCGTGGTGGTGAACATGCGCCTGCAGCAGGGTGAGCAGATCAAGGCGGCAACGCCGCTGTTCGCGCTGGTGGTGCTGAGCCGGCCCTGGGTCGAGGCGAACTTCAAGGAGACGGAGCTGACCCATGTGCGGGTCGGCCAGAAGGCGACCGTGGTGCTCGATACCTATCCCGACGTGACCTGGGAGGCGCTGGTCGAGAGCGTCAGTCCGGCGACCGGCGCGGAGTTCGCGATCCTGCCACCGCAGAATGCCAGCGGGAACTGGGTCAAGGTCGTGCAGCGCCTGCCGGTGAAGTTGCGGCTCCTGCCGCATGTTGGCGAGCCGCCGCTACGCGCCGGCATGACGGCTACGGTGTCGATCGACACCGGCCGTCAACGCAGCCTGACCGGCGTCACGCAGATCCCGAGCGGTGGTAAGGAAATTCCGGCATCGCCGCCACACGATGTGACGGCGCAGTCGCAGTAGCGGCTAAGACCTCAGCCGCAGGCCAGCGAGTATATGTGCTGGACGTCGCCGGGCAGGGGCATGGCCTGCCAGCTCTTGCCGGCATCACGTGTGCCGAATATCTCGCCATCGTATCGGGCGCCGAGATAGACCTGTGCGGCGTCGGTCGGGTGCAGGCCGATCGACATGATGGTGCCGTGGACCTGGACCTTGTCGAAACGCTTCCAGCTCTCGCCACCGTCTTCACTGCGATAGAGTCCACCATCGTGGCTGGCCGCAGCGACCGAAAGCGCCGAGTAGAGCGTGTTGGGCTCGATCGGCGAGACGCGGATGTCGCGGCCGTAGGTCGTGGGCGAGAAACGGCCGACTTCCATGTCCTTCCAGGTGTGTCCCTGGTCGGAACTGCGGAACAGTCCCATGCGAACGGCGAGCCATACACTGTCGGGATCGGCCGGATTGATGGTGACGGCATGGCTGTCGAGCATGCCCTCGGCTGTCGTGTCACTGACGATCTTGCTCTTGAGGTGCTCGTGCTCGGCGAGCTTCAGCAGGCCGGCGCTGCAATCGCTCCAGGTCTGGCCGAGATCGATGCTGCGCATGACGCCGTTGATCTCAAGGGCGGCATAAATCTCGTCGTGCCGCTTGGGATGCTGCACCAACCGCATCACACGGGAGGCGAAAGGCCCCTTGCAATGGATATCGACGGCTGGCGTCGGCAGTCGCCACCACGAGGCGCCGCCATCGTCGCTACGGTAGACGTCGATCGGCGAGGCCCCGGCGAAGATGCGATTGGGATCGCGTGAATCCACCAGGAAGGACCAGACTTCCCGCTTGTCGTCGGGGAAGGCTGTCCGACGGAAGGTGGCGCCGCGGTCGGTGCTGCGCCATATGCCATCGTTGGTTCCCGCGAACACCATTTCGGGATTCCTCGGATGCACGAAGACAGTGAAGGCTTGAACGCTGCCCAGCACATGCTGCCAATCGCCGCCGGCCGTGGCGCGCCGGAAGACTCCGACGCGGCCTTTCTGTTCGGTCTTTCCGAAATAGCCGGCGACGCCGGCGTAGATGTTCGATTGCTCGACCATGAGCAGGTACTCCTTGGCTAGTTCTTCTTGGCAACCATGGGGCATTCACCCTGTTCCATGGGCCGGAAGGCTTCCTCGCCCGCAATGGTGGCGAGCAGCTTGTAGTAGTCCCACGGGCCCTTGGACTCCGAGGGCTTCTTCACCTCGAAGAGGTACATGTTGTGCATCTTGCGGCCATCCGCGCGGATGTAGCTCGGTCCGAAGATCGGATCGTCCCACTTGGCGGCCTTCATGGCGGCCATGACCTTGTCGGGATCATCCGTCCCGGTCGCCTTCACGGCGTTCAGGTAAGCCAGCGTAGCTGAATAGAAGCCCGCCTGTACGCTGGTCGGTACCTTGCCGTTGAACCGTGCTGCGAAGCGCTTGGAGAAGTCGCGCGTCTTGTCGTTCAGGTCCCAGTAGAAGGCTTCGGTCAGGTTAAGGCCCTGCGCCCGTTCCAGGCCCAGCGAGTGGATGTCGGAGATGAAGACCAACAGGCCCGCGAGCTTCTGGCCACCTTTGACGATGCCAAACTCGGCCGCCTGCTTGATCGAATTGATCGTGTCGCCGCCGGCGTTCGCCAGCCCGATGATCTGGGCCTTTGAGCTCTGCGCCTGCAGCAGGAACGACGAGAAGTCGTTGGTGTTGATCGGATGCTTGACGCCACCGACCACGGTGCCGCCGGCCTTCTTCACGACCTCGGAGACGTCGCGCTCAAGTGCATAGCCGAAGGCATAGTCGGCCGTCAGGAAGAACCAGGTCTTGCCGCCAGCCTTCACGACCGCCGAGCCGGTGCCGTTGGCCAACGCGGCCGTGTCGTAGACCCAGTGGATCGAGTAGGGGTTGCAGAGCTTGCCGGTCAGGTCGGAAGAAGCCGGATCGGTGGCAATGAAGATGCGCTTCTTGTCACCCGCGACGCGCGCCGAGGCGATCGACGAAGAGGACGCACCGGCGCCTAGGATCATGTCGACCTTCTCGTTGTCGTACCACCGCCCGGCCATGGTGGCGGCAACGTCGGCCTTGTTCTGGATATCGCCCGATACGAATTCGATCTTCTGGCCGAGCACGGAGCCGCCGAAGTCTTCGATCGCCATCTGCGTGGCGAGCACGGCACCTGGGCCGTTGATGTCGGCATAGAGGCTCGACATGTCGGTCGCGACGCCGACCTTAAGCGTGTTGTCTGAAAGCTGGGCAGCAGCCGGCAGCGACCAGGCCGCAAGGCAGAATGCGGCCGTACCAATCAAAGCTCGTCTCATCGTTTCACCCCAAGAAGCGTTATTGTTGGAGCGAGCCTAGCAAGGCGGCCGCATGGCGGAAAGCAGGAGGAACGCCAACACATGATCGAGAAAGTTCTGGACATCCCGACGCGGGACGGTGGCATTGAAACGTTCATCTGCCACCCGGAGCGCGGGGGACCCTATCCGCCGGCCCTTCTCCTGATGGATGCGCCCGGCATCCGCGAGGAGCTGTACGACATGGCCCGGCGGCTGGCGACGGTCGGCTACTACGTGCTGCTGCCCAACCTCTATTACCGCGCCGGCAAGGACACGAAGTACGGCGCCGATGTCCTGACCCATGGCAGCGCCGAGCATCAGCGCATGCGGGCCGTGCGCACCAAGATGACGATCCCGCCGGTGATGGACGATATTGCTGCCCTGATCGCCTATGCCGACCAACAGAGGGAATCGAAGAAGGGGCCGGTCGGTGTCCATGGCTATTGCATGAGCGGGCCCTATGCTCTGGCTGCGGCCGCGCGCTACCCGGACCGTATCGCCGCGGCAGCCTCTTTCTACGGTACGTGGCTGGTAAGCGATGCCGTCGAAAGCCCGCACCTTACCTTGGGCAAAGCCAAGGGCGAGCTCTACATCTCCTGCGCCGAACACGATGACCTTGCGCCGCCCGACATGGTGAAGGAGCTGAAGAAACTGTTCGATGCTTCGGGCGCCAGGGGCGAACTCGAGGTCCATCCGACTGTCCATCACGGCTTCGCCTTTCCGCAACGCTGGTGTTACGACAAGCCCGCGGCGGAGCGGCACTGGGAGCGCCTGATCGCGCTCTATCGTCGAAACCTTGGCTAGGAGGGCGAGCGATGAGACTTCTGAGTTTCCTTGTTGCGTTGGTTCTCGCTTTGCCAGCCACAGCGCAGGACTATCCGAGCAAACCCATCCGCATCATCACGGCCTTTGGCCCAGGGACGGCGACCGACGTCGCGGCTCGTGTGATCGGGGCGGAGATTGCCTCGCAGACCGGTCAGTCGGTCGTGATCGAGAACAAGCCGGGCGCCGAGGGCCAGATCGCAGCACAGGCAGCGGCCGCCGCAGCACCCGACGGCTATACGCTGTTCTTCACCACTCAGACCACGCAGGCGATCAACCCGCACGTCTACAAGGCGCTCGCTTACGATCCGGTGAAGAGCTTCGTGCCGGTCGCTGGCATCACCCAAGGCCCTCAGATCGTCATGGTGCGCAACGACCTGCCGGCCAAGACCATCGGTGAACTGATTGCCTTGGCCAAGGCGCAGCCCGGCAAACTGAGCTTCGGCAGTGGCAACGGTTCGAGTCGCGGCGGCGCCGAGCTTTTCAAGATCATGGCCAAGGTCGATCTGCTGGGCGTTCCCTACAAGACCCAGCCGCAAGCAGTTGCCGATCTGCTGGGCGGCCGGATCGACGTGATCTTTTCGGACTTCACGGCCGGCCTGCCGCCGGTGCTGGACGGACGCGCTCGCGGTCTCGCGGTAACGAGCAAGGAGAAGATCCCCGGCTTGGAACAGTTTCCGACCGTGGCAGAGAGCGGCGTGCCGGGCTTCGAGATTTTTGCCTGGACGGCGCTCTACGCACCGGCGGGAACGCCGAAGCCGATCGTCGACAAGCTGAATGCGCTTGTCCGCAAGGCGACCGAGTCGACAGCCTACAGGAACCTGGTGAAGACGACCTACGGCACATCGTTCACGGGCTCGCCCGAGAATCTCGCGGCCTTCCAGGCAGCGGAGACCAAGAAGTGGGGGGAGATCGTGACTACTGCGGGGATGAAGGAGCCGTAATCCTTCGCGCAGCGGCGATCTGCCAGACAGCCGCGGCGAAGACGCAGGCGGCCACCGCAAAGAAGGCCATGCGGTAGCTCGCGACTGAAGCGATCAGGGCGAAGGTCGGCGGGCCGAAGACGGCACCGGAAAAGGCGAGCGCGGTCTGCACCGAGGCAACTGCGGCCGCTTCGCCCGGCGGCGCGAGGTGGGCGAATTCGGCCTGCGAGGTGCCGTTCCAGCTGATGACCACGCCGCCATAAGCCACGACCACGACGGTGATCACCCAGAAGGGTGAATCCGGAGCGAGCAGGCCCGTGGCGATGCAGCCGGCCGTCATGAGGATGCCGGTCCAGCCGAGAAGCTGCATGCGCGGCAGGCGATCTCCAACGCCGCCACTCACCAGTCGCACGCCGGTGCCGATGATCTGCGACAGCGACAGCAGAAAGCCCGCCTGGGCGATGCTGAGCCGGCAATGCTCGTAGAGATAGGTGACGAGATAGAAGGTGAAGGTGTGCTGGGCGATCACATAGACGAGGGCCGACCAGCCGAGGACGCGAAGCTGGTCGTGGCCCAGCACGAAGCGAATCGACCTCCAGATACTGCCCGCGGGCTTGCTGACGGTGGCGATGACGTCGAGATCACGGCGTAACGGCTCTATCGCAACGGCCGCCAGCACGGCTCCTCCAGCCGCGATCAAGCTGGCACCGCGCCATCCGACCCATTCCAGGAGTTGAGGGAAGAGCAAGCCAGCGAGCGCGAAGCCGACCGGCACGCCGGTCTGCTTGATCGAGAAGACCATCCCGAAATATTCACGGGGCACACGCTGGGCCAACACGTGCGCAGAGGCTGGATTGAGTGGCCCTTGCGCCGCGCCAATGCAGGCCACGGCCAGAACGGTCGCTGCGACCAGCGCCAGGGCATTAAGGGCGAGGCCGATCGCGGCCATCAGCAGGGCGGCCTGGCACATGCGTACCGAGCCGAAGCGGAGGATTGGTCCGGCGGCCACGAGCGCCATCGTCGCGGCCACCGCATAGATGATCGCGGTGAATATGCCGACCAGCTTGGGATCGATCGCCAGATCCTTGGCGACCGCCGGCATCATCACGCTGAGCGACAGCACGGAGAGCGAGACCATCACCTGAATGGCCAACATCGTGGCCACCGGGATGATCGCGCGCTTCATGGAGCGGGCTTACATCCCGAAGAGGTCGGCCTTGTTCAGGATGGTGTTGCGCAGGATGCGGATCGAGGCCACGTCGACCATGATGCCGTCGACGTTGATGGCGCCCAGGCCCTGAGCTTCGGCTTCGGCATAGGCCTTCTCGAGCTTGCGGGCGCGGGCGATGTCTTCGGCCTTGGGCGAGAAGACGTCGAGCGCGATGTCGATCTGCGAGGGGTGGATCGCCCACTTGCCGACGGCGCCCAGGGTCATGGAGCGGCGGCATTCCTCACGATAGGCGTCGGGGTTCTTGAAGTCGGCGAACGGTCCGTCGACCGGGTCGATGCCGGCGGCGCGGCAGGCCATGATCAGGCGGAAGCGGGCATAGTGCCAGATATCGCCCGGATAGCCGTCGGTCTCGCCGACGTTCTTGTTGGTGACGCCCATGGAGGCGGAGAAGTCACCCATCCCGAACACCAGGCATTCGAGGCGCGGCGTCGACTTGGCGATGGCGTCGACATTCTGCATGCCCTCGACCTCTTCGATCAGGGCTTCGAGGCCGATGCGGCGCTTGAGCTTCAGCTTCTTCTCGAGCTGATGCAGCAACTTGTCGGCGAACAGCACGTCGGCCGGCGTCAGCACCTTGGTCATCATGATCGTATCGAGATGCTCGCCGGCACCCTCGACCACCTCGATGATGTCCTCGAAGGCATACTCGGTCGTCAGGTCGTTGATGCGCACGCAGCGCGTCTTGCCCTTCCAATTGAGCGACTTCAGGCCCGCGATGATCTTCTTGCGAGCATCGCGCTTCTGGCTCGGGGCCACGGCATCCTCGAGGTCGAGGAAGACATGATCGGCCTTCGACTCCGACGCCTTCTGGATCATCTTCTCGCTGGAGCCGGGCGTCGAAAGCTGGACGCGGCGGGCGCGGCGGGGTTGGCGGTCGGTCATTCTGCTCTCCTCAGACAACGATCTTGTCGGCGCGCAGGCGGGCGATATCGCCGGCAGCGCAACCGATCGACCCCAGATACTCGTCCGTATGCTCGCCCAGCAAGGGGGCGCGATGGCGCACACGGCCCGGCGTCTCGGTCATCTTGATGGCGACACCGGCGATCGCGGTTTCGATGTCGAGCCCGGGATGCGGAACCCGGACCACCATATCACGGGCAGCGAAGTGCGGGTCGGCGAAGACATCGCGCACGTCGTTCACCGGCGAGAACGGCACCTGGCCCCCGAAATGCACCAGTAGCTCCTGCTTGGTGCGCTGGCTGGTGAAGGCCGAGACGGCAGCGATGATCTCGTCCTGGTTGGCGCGGCGGTCCTGCACCGTAGCTAGACGCGGATCGGTGCCGAGTTCAGGCCGACCGATCAGGCGGCACAGGATCGGCCAGTGGGCGTCGGCGTGAGCTGCGATGGTGATGAAGCCATCCTTGGCGGGAAACATGCCGAAGGGGCAGAGCAGGGGATGGTGATTGCCCTCGGGCACCGGCACGCCACCCGTGTAGGCATGCTGGTGCACGATGCGCTCGCACATCGACAGGATGGCATCGACCATGCCGACATCGACGAACTGACCTTTGCCGGTCTTGTGGGCGCGGAAGATGGCGCTCACCAGACCCACGGCGCACATGGTCGCCGGCATGAGGTCGCCGATGCCGGGACCGACCTTCATCGGCGTGTGCTTGTCGGGGCCGGTGATGGCCATGACGCCACCGAAGGCCTGCGAGACGACATCGTAGGCCGGCCAGTCGGCGTAGGGGCTGGCGCCGGTACGACGATCGCCGAAGCCGCGGATGGTGGCGTAAACCAGCTTGGGATTGCTCTCACGCAGCGTTTCATAGGAGAGGCCCAGGCGCTCCATGACGCCGGCGCGGGAATTCTCGACGACGGCGTCGGCATCCTTGCACAGGCGGATGACGAGGTCGCGGCCCTCCGGTTTCTTCAGGTCGATGGCGATCGACTTCTTGTTGCGATTGACCGACGCGAAGTAGCCGCCGAACGCTTTCAGCTTATCGTCGGCATGATAGGGGCCGATGATGCGCGTGTGGTCACCGTCGAGCGGCTCCACCTTGACGACCTCGGCACCCTGGTCTGCCAGCAGCATGGTGCAGAAGGGACCAGCCAGCATCTGCGTGAGGTCGATGATACGAACACCATCGAGGGCACCGAGTGGTGCCTCGGTGCTCACTTGTCTCCCCAATGGCTGCGCCGCTTGATCAGCACAGTGCGCTCGCCCTCGAAGATATGCTTGTCGTCCTGGTTCACGCCGAAATGCTTGAAGCGCACGATGCCGGCGTCGGCCTGCTTGGCATCCGTCTTCTCCAGCACCTCGGTGTAGCAGTAGAGCGTGTCGCCATGATGGAGCGGGCCCTTGAGCCTGATCTTGTCCATGCCGAGTTCCATCAGCGCATTCTCGGCGGTGTCCTCGGCCGCGAGGCCGATGCACATGGAAATGGTGACGCCGCCGAAGCCCAGCCGCTGCTTGTAGGGCGTCGACTGGGTCAGGTGCTCGTTGAAGTGCGCTTCGGCGGTGTTCATGGTCACGTTGGTAATCCAGACCTGCTCCATCGGCTCCACCGTCTTGCCGCGCGCGTGCTTCATCACATCGCCGACGGTGAAGTCCTCGAAGTAGTTGGCCTTGCCGGTGAGTGCGGAGACCTTCATCAGTTCCTCCCACGGCCCAGCAAGCGGTCGGAGATGATGCGCTTCTGGATTTCCGAGGTGCCCTCGAAGATCTTGGTCAGCCGGGCGTCACGCCAGTGACGCTCGACGGCATGCAGCGTGGTGTAGCCCGCACCGCCATGGATCTGGATGCCCTCGCTGGTGACGCGCTCAGCCATCTCTGAGGCGAACAGCTTCACCATCGATGCTTCCTTGTCGCACCGCTGGCCGGTGTCGATCTGCTCGCAGACGAAATACATGAGCTGGCGGGCCGCTTCGATCTGCGTCGCCATGTCGGCGATCTTGAAGCGGATCGCCTGGAAGTCCGAGATCGAGTGGCCAAACTGCTTACGGTCGTTGGCGTACTGGATCGAATCGTCGAGCGCGCCCTGGGCCAGCCCGATGGCGCGTGCTGCGGTGTGGGCGCGGGCGGTCTCCAGGCCCGAGGTGGCGTAATAGAACGCCTCGCCTTCCTTGCCGATCAGGTCGGCGGCATCGACACGAAAATTGTCGAAGGCCAGCTCCCAGGTCTTCCAGCCGAAGTAGCCGATCTTGGGAATGGGTGCGCCGCTGCATCCCCTCGGCAGCTCGCCGCGCTTCTTCTCGACGAAGAACATGGACAGGCCGAGATGGCGCTTGCCCGGCGGGGCGTCGGACGTGCGCGCGATAATGATCATAAAGTCCGCACCGTCGGCGAACGTGCACCAGTACTTGTTGCCACTGATCAGGTAGCTGTCGCCGTCCTTCCTGGCACGGCAGGAGATGTTGGAGATGTCGGAGCCAGCATTGGGCTCCGACATCGAGAAGGCGCCCAGAAACTCGCCCTTGGCCATGCGGGGGAGGTAGCGGCTGCGCTGCTCCTCGCTCATCTCCTGTGAGCCGATCAGCAGGTTGCCGCGCGCGATGATCGAGGCGACACTCATCCAGCCGCGCGACAGTTCCTCGGTCACCAGGCAATACTCGGAGCAGCCCAGCCCGAGGCCGCCATACTGCTCGGGGATCAGGATTCCGAAGTAGCCCAGCTCGGCCATCTTCTCGCGCAGATCCATGGGGATCTCGCCCTTTTCGGGATCGAGCTTGTTGGCGACGGGCAGGACTTCGTTCAGCGTGAACTCGCGCGCCTGCTCCTGGATCATGCGGCGTTCTTCGGTAAGGAAAGGCATCTTACGAATTCCTGAGTCGGACGAGATTGGTGCGCTTGAAGTCGATCACGAGTTCTTCGCGCTGGTTGAAGCCCTTGGTGTGCCAGGTGACGATGCCGAATCCCTTGTGGGAGTCCGAGATGCGCCGATCGAGCACTGTCGATTCGGCTCGGAGCGAATCGTCGGGGTAGACGGGCTGGTGGTAGGCGAGCTCGTTGACACCGAGAAACGGTCCGCCGCCTTCGCTCAGGTCTTCGACCGTGAGGCCGAACACCGTCGTGAAGACAAGCAGCGGATTGGCGACGATACCGGGATGGCCGTGCGCCTTGGCATAGGCCGCGTTGTAGTAATGCGGATTGAAGTGGAGTGTCAGCGTCGAGAAGAGGGTGGTTTCCGACTCAGTGATCGTGCGCCCCCAATGGTGGCTGAACACCCGTCCAACCTCGAAATCCTCATAGCGGTTGCCCTTGGGCACCAGCCGGGCGCGGGCCCTGAAATCCTCAGTCATTCTCGTATTGATCTCCGTTAGCTTTTTGCCGAGGCGCGGACGAGCTCTCCGATGTCGGTGAGGCTGTCGACACGCTCGATGGCGTCGTGCAGGCGGCGCGTGCCGGCGGCGCCGAGCAGCGGTGTCACCAGGCTATCGAACTTCGTTTCCAGCGCTTGGCGCTGCTTGGTGAGGTCGGCCCACGGGATACCGGCATCGTGCGCTACTTCGATCGTCGTGCCGTCGTCGAGCTGGATGGCCATCTCGGCAACCGAGTGCGCCCAGCCGGCCTTGAAATCGATCGCCATCTTGTCGCGCAAGGTCTTGATCCGCGGATCCTGCGTCACCGCCTCGTTGTAGGAATCGAGGTTCGCCGTATCGACGCCGGTCAGCGCCATCGCCACAGTCTGGCGCAGCGAGAACTTGGCTTCGAGACCCGTTGTCGGATGCGGGATGTTGCATACCCGGTCGGCACCCGAGTCGATCCTGAGCAGGATCTTCTGCACGCGCTCGGGCGGGAAATTGCTCTTCAGGCGGATTTCCTTGGCGCATTCGATGGGGGCGTGCGTCAGGTAGCAGGCGGCGTGATACTTGAAGAGATTGTTGCGCAGATGCCAACCCTGCGGCGGCTCGCCCAGCGCCCCCTCGGCATTGAGGTGGTCGCTCTGCGACGAGGCGAATCCCTGATCGCATTCCAGGGAGTCGTTGCGCGCGGTGAAGCCTTTGGCGGCGAGGCGCGCGGCGCGCAGCCCATGCTCCGACGCCGTGCCGGCGTGGAGTGGCTTGCACATGGTGCCGAAGTTGGACTTGAGCCCCGCGGCCTGCGTGGCGGCGATCCCGAAGGCAACTGCGAGCTGGTCGTCGGTGAGCCCCAGCATCCGCCCGGCCGCTGCGGCGGCCGAGAACGAACCCACGGTGCCGGTGACGTGAAAGCCCTTTTGATAATGGCTGGGTGCCACTAGCCGTCCTACCCGGCCAGATGTCTCATAGCCCGCGACGAAACTCTCGATGAAGAGACGGCCCGAGGCCTTCATCTGCTCACCGAGCGCCAGCAAGGCAGGGACGACCGTGACCGTCGGGTGGCCACCCATCGAAAAGTTCACATCGTCGTAGTCGAGCGCGTGGCTGGCGGAGCCATTGATAAGGGTGGCGGCCGACGGCAGTACCCTCTCGGAACGGCCGACGAGCGTCGCCGGCCCCTTGGCGCCGTCTTCGAGCGCTTCGCGGATCAGAATGTCCGTCAGCTCCTCCTGCGCACCGGCAACGGTGACGGCAAACCAGTCGAGCAGGCACTGCTTGGTGCGCTCGACGAGGTCGTCTGGCAGGTCATGCCAGGCGAGAGAGGCGGCTCGCTTGGCGATTTCGGCTGTGACCGGCACATCGCGCGACGCGCCGGAAGATTGCGGGGAGGCCATGTTTTCCCTCCGTTGAAAGCGGTGCGGGAGTGTCGGCCAACAGCCGGCTGCTTGTCTACGTCGGCCGCCCCTAGGGCTTCCGCGCAACGATATGGAAGATGTGCCAGTGCTTGGCGTTGCCGCGTGGGGTGACGCCATCGGCTTCTTCTTCCTCGAACATCTCCACTTGAAGCCCGTCGAGATGGGCGAGAGCTTCGTCGCGGCCGAGGAAAGTCATGCCGGGCCGGCCGACCCAACTGTCGCGTGGCCCGTACCATTGGCCCGAGAAACGGCCGCCCGAGGGCAGGGCCTCGCGAATGCGCGCCCAGGTGCGGAAGAACCCTTCGGGCTCGCAGAGAGGCATGGCGAAGCTCGAATTGACCAAGTGGACGCCGAGTGGGATCGGAACGTCTTCCAGGCGTGCGGTGATCGGCGTCACGTCGCTTCCATCGGGGAGAGGGCGAGCCTGTAGCTGCCGCAAAGCCTCGGGTTCGGAATCGACCGCAATCACGCGCCAGCCGCGGCGCAGCATTTCAATCACGTCGCGACCATCACCGCAGCCGAGATCGATGACGAGCGCGTCAGGTGGGGCAGTTCCGAACGCATCGAGTGCAGCGAACAATGTGCGGCGCGGCGGACGATCGCGAATCTGTTGATAGTAGGCGGCCCATTCATTCGATCGCTTGCTTTCCGTCATGCGCGTTCTCTTTGTCCCTAAAGCTTGTCGCGTGGCTCTTCGTATGATCGTATCGCACTTCAATACGAATGAAGTAACGAACCGGGAGGAAATCATGAAGGGGTTGGGACGCCTCGCGCTCGCTTTTGCGCTGTTTCTCGCACCTGTTGCGGCGCGGGCGGATGTCAAAGCACTTGCCGAGGCTGCCAAGAAAGAGGGCGAGCTGACCTGGTACGTCGCCCATTATACGTCTGAAGGGGCAGAGGATCTGGGGCGCGGCTTCACCGAAATGTACGGGGTGAAGGTCAATGTCGTGCGCACGACGGCGCAGGTCGCCTATCAACGCCTGCTGCAGGATATCAAGAACAACCAGACCATCTGCGATGTGTTCTCGTCGACCGATCTCGGCCACTACGCCCGGCTGAAGGCCGAAGGCCGCTTCGACAAGTACATCCCCGAGGCGACGCCGAAGATTTCGCCGATCTTCCAGAATTTCGATCCGGATGGCTTTTACCACCCGACCGCGGCCGGGCTGGTGGTGCTGACCTACAACACCTCCAAGGTAAAGCCGGAGGATGCCCCCAAGAAGTGGGAAGACCTGCTCGACATCAAGTGGAAGGGCAAGGTCTCGACCGGCCATCCAGGTTTCTCGGGCTATGTCGGAACCTGGGTCCTGTCGATGAAGAAGCTCTATGGCTGGCAGTACTTCGAGAAGCTGGAGAAGAACAAGCCGCAGATCGGCCGCTCGATCAACGACACGGTCACGGCGCTGAACGCCGGTGAACGGCAAGTGGCGGCGGGTGCCGACGGCTCGACCTTGTTCAGTGCAGCGCGCGGCAATCCGCTGGCCGTGTCCTACCCCAGCGACGGCGCCGTGCTGATCATCTCGCCCTCGGCGATCATGAAGGGTACGAAGCATCCCAATGCTGCGAAGCTCTTCATGGAGTATCTCTATTCAATCGAGGCTTCGAAGATCAACGCCAAGCACTTCGGCGTTCCGCTGCGTCCCGAAGTGGCGTCCCCTCCGGGCGCCAAGCCGATCAGCGAGATCAAGCTGATCCGACCGACGGTTGCCGAGGTCGACAAGGGCATCCCGGAGGTGATCGAGCAGTGGCGCGATACGTTTGGCAATTGAGGTAGAGGGCGGCAACCGACGTGACAGCGACTGCTTCTACTCTCGATGCCGCGCCGGCGCGCCCAGGGCGCGCCGGTTACTTCGATTCAACCTGGTTGTTGTGGATCGCGATCATCGCGGTCCTGCTGTTCTTGGTGGTGAGCCCGTTCATCTATCTGGTGATCACCAGCTTTCAGGCGGAGCGGACGGGCGAATTCACCTTTGCCAACTACGCCACGGCTTATGGGCGCGCGCGCTATGTCGATGCGCTGCTGAACTCACTGAAGCTTGGCGCGGTATCGGCCCTTCTGGCGGGCGTATTCGCCGTGCCGTTGGCCTGGGCTGTCGCACGTACCGACATGCCCGGCCGCGGCCTCACGCGCATGCTGGTGCTGGCGACCTTCATCACACCACCCTACACCGGCGCAGTCGCCTGGATTTTGCTGGCGGGCCCTAACGCCGGCTGGCTGAACCGCTTTTATATGCTGGCAACGGGCGCCGAGGCCGGCCCGTTCAACATCTACAGCTTCACCGGTCTTGCCGTCGTCATCGCGCTCTATTCCTTCCCCTATATCTTCATCTTCACGACGGCGGCGCTGGAGCTCGTCTCGTCGGAGATGGAAGACGCCGCCAACATCCTGGGCGCAGGGCCATGGCGGACGATGTGGCGAGTGACCTTGCCGTTGGCGCTGCCGGCGATCCTGGGTGGCCTGATCATCTGCTTCCTGGAGGCGATCGCGCTCTTCGGCTCACCGGCGATGATCGCCATTCCAGCGCGCTTCAATGTGGTGACGACACAACTCTTCCAGTTCTTCGGAAATCCCGTCCGGGTCGAAGTGGCAGCGGCCTATGCCATGCCGCTGCTGGGCGTCACGGTACTGCTGGTGCTGGTGCAGCGCCTGATCACCCGTCGCAAGGGCTTCGTGGCGCTGACAGGGAAGGGCGGCGACCGGCGGCCCATCCTGCTTGGCCGTTGGCGCTGGGTCGTGTTCGGTTACGCGATGTTCGTCGCGGCGCTCTCCGTGTTCCTGCCCTACATATTCCTGATCCAGTCGGCCTTCGCCAAAGCCTGGGGCCGTGGTTTCTCACTGGACAACGTCTCGCTGCAGAACTTTCGCTTCGTGCTTTTCGAGCATGCGACGGCGGCGCAATCGGTACTGAACAGCTTCCTCTATGCCGGGGCCAGCGCCACCGTGGCCGTGTTCCTGACTCTGGGCGTGGCCTATATCGTCGCCCGCAAGCTCGTGCCGTTCGGCGGCGTCCTGGGTTTCCTCTGCGTGGCGCCCTTCGTGATCCCGGGTGTCGTGCTGGCGATCGGTTTCTATGCCGCCTACGCGCCGCCGCCATTGGCGCTCTATGGCACGGCGCTGATCCTGATCCTGGCCTTCACCACGCGCTTTCTGCCGGTGGGTTACGTCAACGCCAGCGCGGCGATCCGCAGCCTTAATCCCGAGATGGAGGAAGCGGTCCGCGTGCTGGGAGGCAGCCGGTTGACGGCGCTGCGCCGCGTCGTGGCGCCGCTCCTGAAGCGCAATCTGCTGGGCGCCTGGCTACTGATCTTCATTCCGGCGACGCGTGAGTTGTCTGCGGCGATCTTCCTCTATGGGCCCAATACCAAGGTGGCGTCGGTCATGATCTTCGACATGAGCGAGGAGGGCAATTTCGAGCGTCTCGCCGCATTGGCGTTGATCCTGCAGGTGCTTACTCTGCCGCTGCTGTGGGTCGGGCAGAAGGCGCTCGGCCGTGATTTCATGCTGAGGCGTAACGCGACATGAGCAAGCTCGTCCTGAAGAACGTCGCCAAACGCTACGGCAGCTTCGATGCCGTCGCCGACTTTTCCCTCGAACTGGTGAAGGGCGAGTTCGTGTCGTTGCTGGGCCCCTCGGGCTGCGGCAAGACCACGACCTTGCGCATGATCGCGGGCTTCATGCCGCCGACGGGCGGGACGATCGAGATGGACGGCCAACAGATCTCCTCGGCATCAGGCGTCGTGCCGCCGGAGCGCCGCCGCATGTCGATGATCTTCCAGAGCTATGCGATCTGGCCGAACATGACAGTGGGCGAGAATGTCGGCTTCGGCCTGCAGGTCCGCAAACTGTCGCGGTCGGAGATCGACCGCCGGGTCGACAAGATCCTCGACGTGGTCCAGATGCGCAATCTCAAGGGCCGCTATCCCGCCGAGCTGTCAGGTGGCCAGCAGCAGCGCGTGGCGCTGGCCCGCGCCATCGTCGTCGAGCCGGAAGTGCTGCTGCTCGACGAACCGCTCTCCAATCTCGACGCCAACCTCCGCGAGGAGATGCGCTTCGAGATCCGCCGCCTCCACGACGAGTTCAAGATCACGACGGTCTACGTCACCCACGACCAGTCCGAAGCCATGGTGACCTCGGACCGG
The DNA here is from genome assembly GCF_004297405.1 of Reyranella sp. GTDB lineage: Bacteria > Pseudomonadota > Alphaproteobacteria > Reyranellales > Reyranellaceae > Reyranella. The sequence goes on along the minus strand of NZ_SCVC01000006.1, from coordinate 716,868 downwards.
ATCGTGGTCATGAACAAAGGCAAGATCGAACAGATCGACGCGCCGCATACGCTGTACCGCCGGCCCAAGAGCCGGTTCGTGGCGGGCTTCATCGGTCGCACCAATTTCCTCGAGGGCGACCACCAAGGGAACGAGGTCCGTTTCGACGGCTTCACCGCCAAGGCCGGCAACCTGGAAGGGGTCAATGGCAGCGGCGCGTTGCTCTATTCCCTACGGCCGCAGGCCATTGGCCTGGCGACCAGCCAGCCTTCCGGACAGGCTCTGGCGGTCGAGGCCGAAATTTCCAGCCGTTCCTACCTGGGCGAATACTGGGACTACCAGGTGCGCCCCCTGACCGGTGCCAAGCCGATCCGCGTTTCGACCAGTCCGAGCCAGGTGTTCGAGGTCGGCAGCCGGGTCTGGCTGGAGATCGATCCCGCCGCCATGGTACGGGTTGAATAGTCATTTAATGTAGAGTGAGAGCATGACCGCTGGACCGCTTTCCCGCTTTACCGTCCTCGACCTGACGCGCGTGCGCGCCGGTCCGACCGCTGTGCGCTACCTCGCCGACTGGGGTGCCAACTGCATCAAGGTCGAGATGCCGCCGTCGGCCGGCGAGATGGATATGGGCGGGCCGCGCCACGGACCCGACTTCCAGAACCTGCACCGCAACAAGCGGTCGGTGACCCTCAACCTCAAGGAACCGGACGGCCGCGCCATCTTCATGAAGATGGTCGAGAAGGCCGACGTCGTGGTCGAGAACTACCGCGCCGACGTGAAGTTCCGCCTGGGCATCGACCATGAGAGCCTGAAGAAGGTGAACCCGCGGATCATCCTGGGGTCGATCTCGGGCTTCGGCCAGGACGGCCCCTATGCGGAGCGTGCCGGCTTCGACCAGATCGCCCAGGGCATGGGTGGCCTGATGTGGGTCACCGGTATGCCGGAGCAAGGTCCGGTGCGCGCCGGTATTGCCGTGGCCGACGTGGGCGCGGGCCTGCACTGCGCCATCGGCATCCTGATTGCGCTGCTGGAACGTGAGACCTCGGGCCAGGGCCAGTGGATCTCGACGTCGCTGCTCCAGGCGATGATCTCGATGTGTGACTTCCAGGCTGCCCGCTGGACCATCGCCAAGGACGTGCCGGGCCAGGCCGGCAACAACCACCCGACCTCGATCCCGACCGGCGTCTTCAAGACCAAGGACGGCTACATCAACATCGCGGCGTCTGGCGGCCACATCTACAAGCGCTTCTGCGAGTGCATCGCCGCGCCGGAGCTGATGACCGACGAACGGTTCAACTCGGACAAGGCTCGCGCCAAGAATCGTGATGCGCTGAATGCGGAGATCGACAAGCGCGTCGCGGCTTACGGCAGCGCCGAACTGGTCGAGAAGCTGAACAAGGCCGGCGTGCCGGCAGGTCCGATCTACAAGATGGACGAGATGTTCGCCGATCCGCAGGTCAAGCATCTGAAGATGGCGCATCCCGTGAAATCCCCGAAGCTCGGCGACATCGAGCTGATCGGCCAGGCGATCAACATGAGCCGGACACCGTTCGAGATGAAGACGGCGACGCCGGAGCAGGGTGAGCATACCGACGCGATTCTGAAGGAATTCGGCTACGACGCTGCGGCCATTGCCGATTTCCGCAAACGCGGCGTTGTCTAGAAGGAGGCGACCATGACGGTGCTGACACAGGAACAAAGAGATGCGTTCTGGCGTGACGGCTACCTCATGGTCGAGGAGGCCGTAACACCGGCCCAGCTCGCCGCCCTCAAGGGCGAAATCGCGGGCTGGGTGGAGCAGAGCCGGGCGCATGCCGCGCCGTTCGGCCCCCCGACAGTGGATGGCCGGCCGCGTTTCGACATGGGTGCCGAACACAGCGCCGAGAAACCGGCGTTGCGGCGCATCAACAATCCCTCGGATATTTCCGATGCCTATCGTGAGGTCATGCTCGACGCGCGCATGGTCGACATGGTAGCCGACCTGATCGGGCCGGACGTCAAGTTCCACCACTGCAAGATCAACCTGAAGCTTTCGGGCGCCAAGACCGAGGTGAACTACCACCAGGACTTCGCCTACACGCCGCACACCAACGACGACATCGTGACGGCGCTGCTGTTCCTCGACGATGTCGACGAGAACAATGGTTGCCTCACCGTCGTACCGGGTTCGCATAAGGGGCCGATGCTGTCGTTGTTCGAGGGCGAGCGCTTCACCGGCGCCGTCGCTGCGGACGAGGAGAAGAAGGCCCTGGCGCAATCGCTGCCATGTCTCGGCAAGGCGGGGGCGGTCTGCCTGATGCACACACGGCTGCTGCACGGTTCGGCAGCCAATGGGGCGGACAAGTCGCGCGGCCTCTACATCTGCGTCTACACGGCGGCCGATGCCGTGCCGATCGCACGCAACCCGATGCCGAGCCTGAACGAGGGCCGCATCGTGCGCGGCAAGGAAGCGCGCTTCGCTCGCCTGAAGGAAGGGCTCATCGAGCTGCCCAAGCAACCGAAGACCGCCTCGTTCTTCACGGTGCTGGGCCAGGACTCCAAGCAGGCGGCCGAGTGACCGATCCGTTTCCGGCCGTTGCCGAAGCGACAGCGACAGGCGAAGTCGCCGACCTCTTTGCCGATATCCGCGCCACTGTCGGCGTCCGGGTCGTCAATCTCGTGTGGCGCCATCTTGCGGCCATGGACGGCGCTCTGCCTTGGGCCTGGGCGGCGGTGAAGCCACTTTACCTTCAGGGCATGGCCGACACGGCGGCAGTTCGCTTCAGGGAAGGGATGCTGCTTGCCCCCTTGGGCTCGCTCGCGGGCAACGAGCCTGCCAGCGTCGATGCGGTGCTGGCGAGCTACGACCATTCCAACACCATCAATCTCTTTGCGCTGGGAGCGCTCACGGCTTGGCTGCGCGGCGAAGCGGCCGCGTCGGGGGTGCCGGAGCAGGGGCCACGGCTGCCAGCTCCTGACGTCACATTGCCCAAACTCGCGTCACAGGATGATGTTGCCCCCGGGACTTGGCAACGCGTGCTGCGTTTGAACAGGTTCGGGGATCGCCCGCAGCCACTGATCCTCGCCAGCATGTACCGGCATCTGGCTCATGCGCCATTCTTTCTGGAGCGGATCGAGGCTGTACTGGTACCTGCGCAGGCCGACGGCTCGCTCGACCGGGCCATTGCCGCGAATCTTTCCACCGCCCGCGAGAAGGCCTCGGTCCTGGCGCGAGTGATTTCAGCGGAGAAGCCTCGCCTCGCTGCAGAAATCGAGAAGAGCGTGCAGGCCTTCGTCGATCACGCCATCGGCAAGATGGTCACGATCTGCCGGTCGATTCGCAAAGCACGCGCAACCTGAAGGCTCTGTTGGGAGCCTAATCGGCCTTCTTCTTGAGAAGGGCGAAGGCCTGATCGAAGTCGAGGTCGTACTTCTTGCCATCGGCGCAAGTCGCGTCATCGACTTCGAATTTGTTGCTGTCGAACTCCATCTTGCCGCCAGTGCAGCCCTGCGCCTTCAAGGCCTCGACCAGCTTTGTGCGCTCCTCATCCGTCACGGGTCTGCCTGCAAAGGCTGGGGTGATGAGAACGCCGAGAATTCCCAAGGCGAGGATGGTTGTGCGCATAAGGCCTCCGTAGTGCTGGTTCAAATCTAATGAATCCTGAAGGAAATGGTTGCAGTTCTGTGACGGCGCGTATTCCGGCAAATGTAAACCGTTACTCCGCTGCCTTGGCAACGCCCTGGCGACGCGCCAGCCAATCCTGCATGGCCTCTTCCATGGTCATGAACACTGCGCCGCCCTCGATCAGGCGCTGGATCAGCCGCTCTAGCATCATCATGCGATGGCCGCGGCCAATGACATGCGGGTGGAAGGTGTAGGTCAGGATTCCGTAATCGCAGACCCGAGTCATATAGGTGAAATCGTCGACGAAGTTTTCCAGCACGCTCGTCGCATTCATCAGGCCCTGCTGAACCGAGCCGTTAGGCAGGCGCATGTATTCGAAGACGGGATAGTCGTCGAGCGACCAGCTGATCGGCATCTCGATCAGTGCGGTTTCGCGGCCACGCACCAAGGGCTTCATCAGCTCGGCAACGTCGCCCTGGCGGGCGAAGTAGCAATCGTAGTCGTTGCCCATCAAGGAGCTGTCGTACTGGATGCCGTGCTTCAGCAGCAGATCGATCGAATGAGGGGAGAGATCCCAGGCGGGGGAGCGATAGCCGCGCGCCGGCCGCCCACTGATGCGCTTGATCGATTCGTTGCCGCGGACGATTTCCTCTTCCTCCTCGTCGCGGGAAAGAGTGACCGGCAGGCGATGAGTCCAGCCGTGATGGGCAAGTTCGTGCCCCGCCTCGACATAGGGGGTGACGGCCGCAGGCGTGCTGTCGATCGTGTGTCCCGGGGTGAAGAACGTTGCCTTGATGCCGTAGCGATTCATCAAGGCGACCAGGCGCGGGATCACGACGATATCGTACTCGCCACGTGAGATTGCCGTCGGGGAGGTCATGCCGCGTGCGATCAGGCCGGAGACGTGATCGTGGTCGAAAGTAAGACAAACGATGTGGCGTGGCATGGACCGAACTCCCGGCATGTTGCGTCCGCTCCGCGGAACCTGCATGATGCCGGTAACTATAAGCGAACAAGAGGGTAGAGTTTAGGGAGGGTTCATGATGGGGGCGTCCGCCCAGCGCATACCTGCGCGTGAGGGCGACTATCAGCTCGTGGTCGAAGGCGTGTCGAAACGGTTCGGCGGCGTCACCGCCGTGCAAGACGTTTCCCTCGAAGTACCCCGCGGCGGCATCCTCTCCATTATCGGCCCTAACGGCGCCGGCAAGACCTCGCTCCTGAACATGATCTCGGGTTTCTACAAACCCGATACCGGCCGCGTCGTCCTGGAGGGCCAAGACATCACGCAGAAGAAGCCCAGCGATATCGCAGCGTTGGGCATCGCGCGCACTTTCCAGAACATTGCGCTCTTCAGCGGCCTCACCGTCCTCGACAATCTGATGCTGGGCCGGCACGTGCGGATGAAGGCCGGCGTGCTGTCGAGCGTCATCTACTGGGGCATGGCGCAGAAGGAAGACATTGCCCACCGCGAAGCGATCGAGGAAATCATCGAGTTCCTGAAGCTCCAGGATTTGCGCAAGCAGCCCACGGCGGCTCTGGCCTACGGGCTGCGCAAACGGGTCGAACTCGGCCGAGCGCTGGCGCTCGAGCCCAAGGTGCTGCTGCTCGACGAGCCCATGGGTGGCATGAACCAGGACGAGAAGGAGGACATGGCGCGCTATGTCCTCGATGTGAATCAGGAACGCGGTGTCACCGTCGTCCTGATCGAGCACGACATGGGCGTCGTCATGGACATCTCTGATCGCGTCGTGGTGCTAGATCGTGGCCGGCGCATTGCCGCCGGCACACCGGAGGAGGTGCAGCGCGACCCCAAGGTGATCGAAGCCTATCTCGGGACTGGCAAGAGCGGAGGACGGTTGTGAGCATAGCCGACGCTGCAGAAACCTCGACGTTGCCCAAACTGCTGCAACGCAATGCAGTGGAGGATCCCAAAGGACCAGGCATTCGCGAGAAGACGCGCGGCGTCTGGCAAACTTATGACTGGGCGGCATATCGCGACAATGTCCGCGATTTCGCCCTCGGCCTGGCGGCAATGGGCTTCCAGCGCGGCGACAAGCTCTCGGTCGTTGGCGACAACCGCCCGCAACTCTACTTCGCGCAACTCGCGGCACAGGTGCTGGGCGGCGTTTCCGTGCCCGTCTACCAGGATTCGATCGCCTCGGAACTCGTCTATGTTTTGAACCACGCCGAGACGTCGGTCATTGTCGCCGAGGATCAGGAGCAGGTCGACAAGGCGCTGTCGCTCAAGGACAAGCTGCCCCGGCTGCGCTGGATCGTATTCGACGATCCGCGTGGACTTGCCTTCTACGATGACCCGATCCTCCGTTCGTTCGAAAGTGTGCTGGAGGAGGGGCGCTCTTTCGGCCAAGCCAACCCGCGCTTCTATGAAGTGGAGCTCGCCAAGGGGAGCGCCGATGACACGGCGATGATTGCCTACACGTCGGGCACGACCGGCAATCCCAAAGGCGTGATGCTCAGTCACCGCAACATGATCGCTACGGCCGAGTCCTTCGTCGAAGTGAACGACGTCAAGCAGGGCGACAACTGGCTTTCGTACCTGCCGATGGCCTGGGTCGGCGATGCGGCCTTCACGTTGGGCATGGCTTTGATGGCGCGTTTGATCGCCAATTGCCCGGAGAATCCCGAGACCGTGCAGCGCGACCTGCGCGAACTCGGTCCCGACACGATGCTGGCACCGCCACGCATCTGGGAGAACATGCTCACCCTGATGCAGGTCAAGGCAGGTGATGCCACACCGCTCAAGCGGCGTGTCTACGAGTTGTTTCGTGGCCTGGCCGAGCGCTGCGAGCTGAAGCGCTCTGACGGCAAACCCCTGTCGATCACGGATCGGCTGGGCCTGGCGGTCGGCGAGATCATGGTTTACGGGCCGGTGCGCGACCAGCTCGGGTTGCGCAATGCGCGCTGGTGTTACACCGGCGGCGCGCCGCTCGGTCCGGACACCTATCGTTTCTTCCGGTCGTTCGGCATCAACCTGAAGCAGGTCTACGGCGCCACCGAGGCGTCGGCGATGATCTCCTGCCAGTCCGACGACGAGGCCAACCCCAACACCGTCGGTCGGCCGATCCCGCGCATCGAGGTCAAGATCGACGACCGTGGCGAGGTCATGCTGAAGGGGCCGAACGTCTTCCGGGGCTACTTCAAGCAGGACGACATCACGCGCGAGACGATGACGTCCGACGGCTGGCTCAAGACCGGCGATGCTGGTTTCTTCGACAAGCAGGGCCATCTGGTCATCATCGATCGCGCCAAGGATGTCGGAAAACTGAACGATGGCTCGGCCTTCGCGCCGCAGTTCATCGAGAACAAGCTGAAGTTCAGCCCCTTCATTCGCGAGGCCGTGGCCTTCGGCAACCAGCGGCCGTGCGTGGCGGCGATGATCGCCATCGACATGCAGACGGTGGGAACCTGGGCGGAGAAGCGCGGGCTTGCCTACACGAGCTTCATGGACCTCAGCCGGAAACCGGAAGTCGCAACCCTTATCGGCGAAGAGATCACCAAGGCCAACGCGACCTTGCCCGATATGCAGCAGGTCAAGCGCTACCTGCTGCTCAACAAGGAGCTCGATGCGGACGATGCGGAGATGACGCGGACGCGCAAGGTCAGACGCCGTTTCGTCGCCGAGAAGTATGCCAACGTCATCGACGCCTTCTATGGCGGCAAGAGCGAAGTCGACGTGACCGTGGAGATCACTTTCGAGGACGGCCGCCGGTCGACCCTCGATTCGACCATTGCCATCCATGACGCGGGCGCTATCCGGCCTGCACAACGGGCGGCGGCTTGAGGGAGCAGGGATGTCCGAAGATCTCGAATTCGCTCTCGCCCTGGTCCTGAACGGTGCATCGATCGGACTGATGTACTCCCTCATCGCCTTGGGATTCGTGCTGGTCTACAAGGCGACCGACGCTATCAACTTCGCCCAGGGCGAATTCGTGATGCTGGCCGGCCTGATCGTGGCCGTCGTGCTGGGCTTCGAGGGCGCTCCCCTCATCGCCGCTATCGTCATCGTCGTGGCCGTCATGATCGGTTTTGGCTTCGGCCTGGAACGCGTCGTGTTGCGGCCGTTGCTTGGCCGTCCTGTCGTGGCGGTGATCATGGCGACGATCGGCCTGGCTGCCATGTTACGTGGCCTGGGGCCGGTGATCTTCGGAAGTGAAACCAGAGCGGTGTCGTTGCCGATCGGCGACGAACCGATCGTGCTGGGTCCCGCCAGCCTGCCGCCAATCCAGGTCCTGGGCGCAGTGGTCGCGATCCTGCTCTTCCTGGCCTTCAACTGGTTCTTCAAGAAGAGCCGCATGGGCGTGGCCATGCGCGCTGTCGCCGACAATCAGCAGGTCGCCCAAGCCATGGGTATCAACGTCGAGCGCTACTTCGCGCTCGCCTGGGCAATGGCGGGCGTGGTGTCGGCATTGGGCGGCGTGGTGTGGGGCAGCATGCTGGGCGTCGACGTCCATCTCGCACTGGTTGGCCTGAAGGTGTTCCCGGTGGTGATCCTGGGCGGGCTCGATTCGATCGGCGGGGCACTGGTCGGCGGACTGATCATCGGCATCGTCGAGAGCCTGGCGGCGGGTTACCTCGACCCTTATGTCGGCGGCGGCACCAAGGACTTCGCGCCTTATGTGCTGATGATCCTGGTCCTCATGATCAGGCCCTACGGCATCTTCGGCAAACGCAAGATCGAGCGCGTGTAGGCGTCCATGTTCCATCGCGAATCCGGGATCTTCAAAACCACCTACGCCGCCGATGCGGCGCTCTATCCGCTGCCGGTCGCCAAGTGGACGGTGGCGGCGCTGGCGCTGATCTTCATCGTGATCATCCCGCTCACCGTTCACGAATACTACCTGTCGATCCTCAACCTGATCTTTATCGCCATTGTCGGTGCGCTCGGGCTCAACATTCTTGTAGGCTACACGGGCCAGATCTCGATAGGCCATGCCGCCTTCATGTCGGTCGGCGCCTATACGGCGGCCAATCTCGCCGTGAAGCTCGGCCTGCCGTTCTGGATCACTTTGCCGGCCGGCGGGCTCATGGCGGCAGCGATTGGTGTGCTCGTCGGCATGCCCAGCCTGCGCATCAAGGGCCTCTATCTCGCCATCGCCACCTTGGCAGGCCAGCTCATCATCGAATGGACGATCAATCGCGTCCCCGCGATTTCGGGCGGCGCCCAGGCGTCCATCGAGGTCGACCGGCCGAGCCTGTTTGGCTTCAGCTTCAACACGCAGGGAAGTCTCTACTTCTTCCTGCTGTTCTTTGCCGTGCTGGCGATCGTGGCGACCCTGAACCTGGCGCGCAGCCGCATTGGCCGGGCGTTTGTCGCCGTGCGTGACCAGGACATCGCGGCCGAGATCATCGGCATCAACATCTACCGCTACAAGCTGCTCGCCTTCGCGATCTCGTCCTTCTATGCCGGCGTCTGCGGCGTGCTCTACACCTACTATTTCGGCATCGCCAACTACGAGCAGTTTCAGCTCATCGTCTCGATCGACTACCTGGCCATGATCATCATCGGCGGCCTGGGTTCGGTGCTGGGTTCGATCCTGGGCGCCGTATTCGTCACCCTGCTGCCCATCGTGATCCGCATCTTCATGGAGGATGTGGGCTCACTGTTCTTCACCACGGCAGAAATGGCCAATGTCATTTCCGGGCTTCGGTTGGGCGTGTTCGGCGGGCTGATCATCTTCTTTCTCATCGTCGAGCCGGAAGGGCTCAACAGGCTTTGGCGCAATATCCGGAGTTATTTCCGGGTCTGGCCCTTCTCGTACTAGAGGGGCGTACTAGCGAAGGGAGGAACCCATGACGAGGTTCGTAAGGAGTTGGCTTGGGGTCGCGGCGACCACCGCAACCCTTGTGTTCGGCGGAGGACAAGCCTTTGCGCAGAAGGAACTCGTGTTCGGCCTCCAGTGCGATCGCACCGGGCCGACGGCGACAGTCGGCGTCTATCTGTGTCCCGGCTATCACGACTATATTGGGCTGGTGAATAGCAAGGGCGGTGTCGAGGGTTTCAAGATCAAGGTCCTGGAGATCGACAACGAATACAAGGTGCCGCCTGCCATGGAGGCGCATGAGCGCTTCAAGAAGGAAGGGGCGGTTCTCGAAGGCCTGTACGGGACACCGCAAACAGCGGCGCTGAACAAGAAGCTCGAGGAAGACAAGATCCTCGGCACCTCGCCGGGCTTCGGGACCGCTTCAGCGGCTGACGGCAAGCGCTTCCCCTATACCTTCCCGATCGCCGCCAGCTACTGGTCGCAGGCGGGAGCGGCCGTCGCCTTCGCCAAGGAACGGCTGGGCGGCAACCTCAAGGGCAAGAAGATCGCCTACCTGTTCTACGATAATCCCGCCGGCAAGGAGGCGCTACCGATCCTCGAGGACCTCGCCAAGACGGAAGGCTTCGAAATGAGGACCTTTGCGGTCCCCGCGCCAGGCGTCGAGATGGGCGCCCAGATCCTCGACATCACGGGACGGTTCAAGCCTGACTTCGTGATCACCCATCTGTTCGGCCGCGCACCGTCGGTCTCGATCAAGGAGCTGAAGGGCAAAGGCTTCCCACTCAGCAAGGTGGTGGCCTTCGTGTGGGGCAGTGCAGAAGCCGACATCATCGCCGCGGGCGGCATGGGCGTGGCCGAAGGCTACAACACCATCCAGTTCGCAGGTGTCGGCAAGGACTTCCCGGTCCTGAAGGACATCGAGGCCATGTACAAGGCGCAGGGCAAGACCTCGCCCAAGGAGATGGACTCGACCGTTTACTACAACCGCGGCGTCCTGATCGCGGCGCTGCATGTCGAGGCCGTACGCAATGCCATCAAGGCCAAGAACGGTGCAGCGCCGACCTCCGAAGAGGTCAAGAAGGGCATGGAGTCGATCAAGGGCTTCACCCTGGGCGGCCTCGTGCCCCCGATGGAAATCACGCCGGCCGATCATGAAGGCGGCGGCTGGGTCCAGATCTGGACGGTGAAGGGCGGCAAGCTCTCGAAAACCAAGGACTGGTTCCAGGGCTATCGCTCGGTGATCCAGAAGCATCTCGACGCCGAAGCAAAGAAGTCCTAACCGAACCGATGGACGGGCGGCGAGCAATCGCCGCCCGACACGCCATGCTGGCCATCAACAATATCGAAGTCGTCTACGATCGCGTCATCCTCGTCCTCAAGGGCGTGTCGATCGACGTGCGCGAAGGCGCTATCACCACCCTGCTGGGCGCCAACGGCGCCGGCAAGACGACGACCCTGAAAGCGATCTCGGGCGTGCTGAACGGCGAGCGCGGCGAGGTCACCAAAGGCACGATCCAGCTCGGCGAGCGCCGCATCGACGGGATGCGCGCGCACGATGTCACGCGGCTCGGCCTCGTCCAGGTGTTCGAGGGACGGCGTGTATTCGAACATTTGACCACCGAGGAGAACCTGATTGCCGGCGGCCATGTCCAGAAGGAAGGCGCGGTGGTGAAGCAGGGGATCGATCTGGTCTACTCGTATTTCCCGCGGTTGAGGGAGCGGCGGCATCAGCAGTCGGGCTATCTCTCCGGCGGAGAGCAACAGATGCTGGCGATCGGCCGGGCGCTGATGAGTAAACCCAGGGTCGTGCTGCTGGACGAGCCGTCGCTTGGCCTGGCGCCGATGCTGGTCGAGGAGATCTTCGGAATCGTCGACAAGCTCGTGCGGCAGGAGAGGCTTTCCGTCCTGCTGGTCGAGCAGAACGCCACGATGGCGCTCGGCGTGGCGGACCATGGCTATGTCATGGAGAACGGCCGCATCGTGCTCGAGGGGCCGGCTGACAAGCTGCGTGACAATTCCGATATCAAGGAATTCTACCTGGGCCTGAACGAAGGCGGCACGCGGAAATCCTACCGCGACACCAAGCATTACAAGAGGCGCAAGCGCTGGCTATCCTAGGCGCCTGATGCCTCGTCTTGTTCCGCTTCTCGCTCCGGCTGTCATCGCGTTCGCCCTCTCGGCGGCGGCGCAGACTCGTCTTGCGCAACAATGCGTCAGTTTCGGCGAAGGCCAGTATCGCGCGCTCGATCCCTCGATCGAGCGTATCGCCGCCCTGGAGTTGCCGCCGCCGACACTGGAGAGGATCGGCGTCAAGGCAGGCTCCCAGGCCGTGTCGGCAGCGCTGACCTTCCGGGGACGGCTGACCTATCGCGACCGGGCTGCGCTCGAAACCCAGTTCGTCTGTCTGCTGGATAGCGCCGACAAACCACTGTTCTTCTACGCGCTGCCAGTTCAGGCGACCCGCGGGGCGCCGACGCCCTTGGGGAGAGGACCGGCAACGTCGTCACCATCGACCATGGCTCTGGCACCGCAGCCTGCACAGAAACCTGCTCCACGGGTGACCCCTGAACCACCACGCGCGCCGTTGCCCGCCACGGCGATCCGGTTGCGCGGCCTCGTCCGCGACATTGGTGGCAAGCTGCAGTTCTCGCCCTGCGATGGCGCGCCGCTCGCACTCGAAGACCGCACGCCAGGCCAGGAGCTTGGCCGGACCTTGCGGGAGCTTACGGCCGGACAGGAAGGACGGCCGATGTTCGTGGAGTTCTACGGTGGACGGGAGAGCGGGCAGGGAGCGGGTGTCGGCGCGCTCGAAGTTCGCCGCGCCGCTGTGGAAACGGCGGGCTGTCGCGAGCGCTTCGATCAGCGCGAATGGATCGCTTCCGGTAATGAACCATCGTGGCGTCTGGAGATCACGGCCCGTGACCTGCTGCTCAACCTGCTGGGCGGTACTTCGCCGCAACGCGTGCCGCACGGTGGACTGGTGCGGCAAGCGGGTTCGGTCGCATATGCCGGCGTTGAAGGTCCGGAAATCTCGGTCGTGATCGACGAGCGGCGTTGTGTGGATTCGATGTCCGGCTCGCTCTTCGCTTATTCTGTGGAGGTGCGCAGCGAAGGCCGGACCTACATTGGCTGTGCCGCGCACAATCCCGCAATGCCGGCACCCTGACGCCGCGAGGAGGCCCAATGGACGACGTGGAACACCTGCGCGAGATGGTCGGATCGGCCAAGCGGATTGTCGCCTTCACGGGAGCCGGCATTTCGACCGAGTCGGGCATCCCGGACTTCCGCTCTCCCGGCGGCATCTGGACGCGCTACAAGCCGATCTACTTCGATGACTTCATGGCGTCGGACGAGATGCGCCGTGAATCCTGGCGACGGAAGTTCGCCACCGACGAGACGATGCTCAATGCCGAGCCCAATGCCGGCCATCGCGCGCTGGCAAAGCTGGTGGAGCAGGGGCGCATGAGCGCCATCATTACCCAGAACGTCGATGGCCTGCATCAACGCTCCGGCGTTCCCGATTCCCGGGTGATCGAACTGCACGGCAACGCCACCTATGCAAGCTGTCTCGACTGCGGTCACCGCCATGAGCTTGCCCCAATCCGCAAGGCATTCTTGGACAAGGGCATGCTGCCGCTCTGTGAGAAATGCGAAGGCATCGTGAAGACGGCGACCATCTCGTTCGGCCAGGCGATGCCGGAGGTTCCGATGATCCGTGCGCAGGAGGAGACGCTGGCTTGTGACCTGCTGATCGTGCTGGGCAGTTCGCTGGTCGTTTATCCGGCGGCCGGCTTTCCCCGAATGGCCAAACGCAACGGCGCGCGCTTCGTCATTCTCAATCGCGACCCGACCGATCAGGACGAGGACGCGGATCTCGTGATCCATAACGAGATCGGTCCGACCTTGAGCAGAGCAATCGGCGTGAATTGAGCGGTCGTCGTTGCAGGCCTTCGAGGGACACTGTTTAATCGAGCCTGTCATGGAGGCCTGACAATGCTGATCAATCGCAGGACCGCGCTGTTAGGCGGCCTGGGGACCGTTGCGCTGGGTGGTGCTCCCGTTCGCGCGCAGGACATCACCTTTTTCCGCATTGGCACGGGCGCCACGGCCGGAACCTACTTTCCCATAGGCGGCCTGATCGCGAATGCGATCTCCAACCCGCCAGGCTCGCGCTCCTGCGCCGATGGCGGCTCCTGCGGCGTTCCCGGTCTCGTGGCGACAGCGGTTGCGTCGAACGGTTCCGTGGCGAACGCCGGTGCCATCGCTGCCGGCACCATGCAGTCAGGGTTCGTCCAGTCGGACGTCGGCTATTGGGCCTTCACCGGTACCGGCATCTACGAGGGGCGCCCCAAGGCCGACACACTGAGGGCCATCGCCAGCCTCTACCCGGAGAGCTTCCACCTCGTGGCGAGCAAGGCCTCGGGCATCAAGTCGGTGAAGGACCTCAAGGGCAAGCGCCTGTCGCTCGACGAGCCGGGCTCGGGCACGCTGGTCGATGCCCGCCTGATCCTTGCGGCCTACGGGCTGACGGAGAAGGACCTCAAGGCCGAATACCTGAAAACCCAGCAAGCGGCCGACAAGCTGAAGGACGGGGCGCTCGACGCCTTCTTCAGCGTGAGCGGTTGGCCCTATGGCGCGATCTCCGAGCTTGCCGCAACCACGGGTATCGACCTGGTCCCGATCGACGGGCCGGAGGCCGACGCGCTGGTCAAGAAGTACAGCTTCTTCGGGACAGACGATATTCCCGACGGCGCCTACAAGAACGTCGCCGGCGTGAAGACCGTGAGCGTCAATGCGATCTGGACAACGTCAACAAAGCAGACTGATGCACTGATCTACGCCGTCACGGCAGCGCTCTGGGATCCCAGCACCCGCAAGCTGCTCGATTCGGGCCATGCCAAGGGGAAATCGATCAAGCTCGACACGGCGCTGCGGGGCATTGGCATCCCGCTGCATCCGGGTGCCGAGAAGTTCTACAAGGAAAAAGGCCTGATCAAGTAAGGCCACCGATCAGCGGAGAAACGCACATGCGCTTGAAGGGCAAGACCTGCGTCGTCACGGCGGCCGGGCAGGGCATCGGCGCCGCTACAGCCCGTGCTTTCGCCCGCGAAGGGGCCAGGGTCTGGGCGACGGATGTCGATGCCGTAAAGCTCGGGGCCCTCGAAGGCACGGACGGCGTGACCACGCGCAAGGTCGACGTTCTCGACAAGGCGGCTATCGACAAGCTGGCCGGCGAGACCGGGGCCGTCGATGTGCTGTTCAACTGCGCCGGTTTCGTCCACCACGGCACAGTGCTCGACGCCACCGACGATCAGTGGCAGTTCGCCTTCGACCTCAACGTCCGCAGCATGTTCTGGACGATCCAGGCCTTCCTGCCAAGCATGCTGGGCAAGGGTGGCGGCTCGATCATCAACATGTCGTCGGCGGCCTCCTCGGTGAAGGGCGCGGCACTGCGCTGCATCTACGGCACGACCAAAGCCGCGGTCATCGGGCTCACCAAGTCGGTCGCCGTGGACTATGTCGCCAAGGGGGTGCGCTGCAACGCGATCTGCGCAGGCACGGTCCAGACGCCGTCACTCGACGAACGTATCTCGGCGCTGGGCGGAGGCTCTGACGCCAAGCAGTTCTTCCTGCAGCGCCAGCCGACTGGCCGCTTCGGCTCGGCCGAGGAGATCGCTTCATTGGCGACCTACCTTGCCAGTGACGAGGCTTCCTTCACGACCGGCACGGTCAACGTGATCGACGGTGGCTGGAGCGTCTGACCATGGATATCGCGGCCATCGCCGCCCGGGCGCCGGTCATTCCGGTTCTGACGATCGATCGGCCGGAAACGGCCGTGCCATTGGCGCGGGCCTTGGTGAAGGGCGGGCTGCCGGTCCTGGAAATCACCTTGCGCACCGAGGCGGCCATGCAGGCGCTGGAGCTCATTGCGCGTGAAGTGCCGGAGGCCATTGTCGGCGCAGGGACTATGCTCAATCCCAGGCAGTTAGAGCAGGTGCAGCGGGCAGGGGCCCGCTTCGGCGTCAGCCCTGGTTGTACGACCGAACTCGCAGCCGCGGTTAGCACCTCGGGACTGCCCTTCCTGCCGGGCGTGCAGACGATTTCCGAGGCCATGACGTTGGCCGACCGGGGGTTCAGCCTCCTGAAGTTTTTCCCGGCAGATATCGCGGGAGGCACCGGCTGGTTGAGGGCCGCGGCAGCGCCGCTGGCCGGTCTGCGCTTCTGTCCGACCGGGGGCATAGGACCGGAAACAGCTCCCGCCTATCTCGCGCTTGCGAACGTCGCCTGTGTCGGCGGTTCGTGGGTGGCACCCAAGGACGCTGTCTCGACGGGTGACTGGGGACGGATCGAGCGACTGGCCGCCGCGGCTTCCGCGCTCAAAGGACTCTAGCGCGCAGCCCCGAAAGGTGCTTCAAGTCAAAATCCAGGAGTGTGGGCAACCCCAATGAACAGACTGTCGTTCGCGGCAATCGCGCTTTCACTTGCAGTCGCGGGCGGCGCTGCGCGGGCGGATTCTGTGCTCATCCTCAACTCCGATGAAGCTTCCTACAGCGTTCTGAGCCGCAGCACACGTACCGAGATCGCGCGTCATCCGGTCGGGCGTGAGCCGCACCATCTGATCGTGACGCCGGACGGCAAGGAAGTGCTGATTGGCTCGACGGCGACCAACGAGCTGTTGGGGCTCGATATCAAGACCGGCGAGCGCAAGCGCATCGTCAAGGACATCATCGATCCCTATCACCTGGGTTTCAGCCCGGACGGCAAGTGGTTCGTTACCGCCGCCTACCGGCTCGACCATGTCGACATCTTCCATGCCGACGGCTTCCGTCTCGCCGGCCGGATCTTCATCGACGGTCTGCCGAGCCACCTGGCGTTCGATGCCGAGTCCAAGACCGTATTCGTTACCCTTCAGCAGAGCGGCCGGCTGGCAGCCTTCGATCTCGAGACCCAGTCGCTGAAATGGAACATGCCTGTCGGCAATACGCCGGCCGGCGTCATCATGCTGCCGGACAACAAACGTCTTCTGGTCGCTCTGACAGGTGAGGACGGCATCGTCTCCGTCGATCCGAAGGATGGCGCCGTGACGGGCCGTCTCCGGACCGGCAAGGGGGCGCACAATTTCTGGCCGAAGGGCGATGGCAAGCACTACTTTCTCAGCAATCGCGTCGAAGGCTCGGTATCGTTGATCGACACCACCGGTGACATGCGCGTTGTTGGCAGTGTCCGCATTCCGGGCGGGCCCGATTGCATGGATATTACACCGGACGGCAAGGAGCTCTGGGTCACCCAGCGCTTCCTGCGTCGGGTGGCCGTGGTCGATATCGAACAGCTCAAGGTCGTTGCCAGCATCCCCGTCGGCAAGTCGCCTCATGGCGTGTTCATGCTGAAGGGATCGGCTGGACCGGCGGAGGGGCCGGTTCGCGCGGCATCTACGACGGCCGACCGGAAATAGCGGGTCGCGCCGATGCGCGAGCTCACCGAACTCTGGGTCGACGCCCAGGCATGGCTGTTCGACACTTTCGTCAGCCCGGTTCTTTTCCATTTCGGCCTGATGGCCTGGTATGAACCGGGCTATAACGCCGTCGAGTTCATCATGTTGGGTGTCGTGCAGATCGCGATCATCGCTGTCGGCATGCGCTTCTTCGAGCGGCGCTGGCCACTGGAGAAATCCAGTGCAGACGACCGCCTGATCCGCGTCGACCAGGTCTATACGGTGCTGAACAAGCTCGGCATCGTTCCACTCGCCATCTTTATCGTCACCTATCCGCTGGTGCAGCATATCGAGCTGTCGATGCGCACCTGGGGATTCGCCCCGCCGCGCCTGGAGCGCATCCTGCCGTGGCTGGGCGACAATGCGCTGGCCTCGTTCCTCGTCTATTTCATTCTCTACGACTTTGCCGCCTACTGGCTGCATCGTGCCCAGCACGGCTTCGCCTGGTGGTGGTCGCTGCACAGCCTGCATCACAGCCAGCGGCGCATGACCGTGTGGACCGACGACCGCAACCACGTGGTCGACGATCTGCTGATCAACCTGGCGCTCGTCCTGTTTTCGCAGGTCGTCGGGGTACAGCCCGGCGAGTATGTCCTGATCCTGATGATCGGCCGCCTCGTCGAGAGCTGGTCGCATGCCAATGTCGACATGAGCTTCGGTCGGCTGGGCGAACGGCTGCTGGTCGGCCCGCGTTTCCACCGCCTGCACCATGCGCTCTCCACGCCGGAGGAGCGTCACATCCAGGATCACAACTTTGCGCCGGTCTTCCCGATCTGGGACATCCTGTTCGGGACGGCGATCTACGACGGCAAGCACCGGCCAACCGGTGTCGACGATCCGGTCGTCGATGCCGACAACGGCCGTGGCTGGATCACCCAGCAGGTGACCGTACTTGGCCGCTTGGTCCGGGCGCTGGTGCCGGGGCTCAGGCGCTCTTCAATGTCGCCAGGACTGCGTCCGCCCGCGGAATAGGCGTCACCGCGCCATATCCCTGGGTCGAGAGGGCTGCCGCGACGTTGGCATATCGTGCCGCCATCTCGGGCGTATCACCGGCCAGGAGGCGGGCGAGAAAAGCGCCATCGAAGGTATCGCCGGCGCCAGTGGCGTCCACGGCCTCGACCTTGAACGGCTGCACGCGCGTGCGCTTGTCCCTGGTTGCGATCAAGGATCCTTCCGCCCCCATCTTCAAGGCAACGAGCGGAGCGCCAAGCCCGAGATAGTAGTCGACGATGGCTTCGCGCGCTGTGAGCCCGGTGAGCTGCTGGGAATCGTCGAGGCTCGGCAGGGCGATGTCGCACTGCGCGATCGTGGCGTGGATCACCTGACGCGCCTGGTCGAGTTCCCAAAGGCGGAGCCGCAGGTTGGTGTCATACGACACCTTCACGCCGGCCTTGCGCGCAGCGGTAATCGCGGCAGCGCAGGTGAGGCGGGCGCTCTCGCTGATCGCCTGACCGATGGCCGAAAGGTGGAAGAACTTGGCGCCGGCGATGTAGTCAGCGGCGAGTGTCTCCGGCGTCATCAGCGAGGCGGCCGAGTTCTTGCGCAGATAGTCGAACTTGTGGCCGGTAGCACTGTGCGTAACGAAGCTGACGCCGGTCGGGGCGGTGGGGTGACGCGTGACTCTGGAAGCATCGACGCCTTCGGTCTTCCAGAGGTCGAGGAAGGCATCGCCCATCCAGTCCTGCCCGACACTGGTGAGATAACCCGCGCTGGCGCCCTGTCGCGCCGCGGCAATCGCCACGTTCTGTGAATCGCCACCAAAGCCTTGCAGCCAGGTCCAGCCGTCACCTTCCTTTGGCCGGTTGAACTCGATCAGGGGTTCGCCGAGGCTGACGATCGCAGGAGAGTTTGCCATGGCCGACGTTTGTCACGGGCCTGCCCGAACCTCAAGGGGGGACCTTCAGTCAGGCGCTGGACTTCGGGAACGCCTTCTCCCAGGCTCGCGTTAACAAATCTGGAGGAAGCGGATGGCCGACAAGAAGGACAAGTCCGACGAGAAGGGCGGCAAGCGCCGGCTGCGCAGCCGCGAGTGGTTCGACTCCAAGAGCGACCCGACCATGACCGCGCTCTACCTCGAACGGTACATGAACTTCGGGCTTACGCTTGCGGAGCTGCGCAGCGGCAAGCCGATCATCGGCATCGCCCAGACCGGCAGCGACCTGTCACCCTGCAATCGCCACCACCTCGATCTTGCCTGGCGCATCCGGGACGGCATCCGCGACTCCGGCGGCATTCCCATCGAATTTCCCGTCCATCCGATCCAGGAGTCAGGCAAGCGGCCAACCGCAGCGCTCGACCGCAACCTGGCCTATCTCAGCCTGGTCGAAAGCCTCTACGGCTACTTCTTCGATGGCGTCGTGCTGACGACGGGCTGCGACAAGACCACCCCCGCCATGATCATGGGCGCGGCGACGGTCGACATTCCGGCGATCGTACTGTCCGGTGGTCCGATGCTCGACGGCCATTTTGCCGGCGGTCTTTCGGGCTCTGGCACGATGGTCTGGTATGCCCGGCAGGAACTGGCGGCCGGCCGCATCGACATGGAGCAGTTCATCGAGATGGTGGCGTCGAGCGCGCCGAGCGTCGGCCACTGCAACACGATGGGCACGGCGCTTTCCATGAACAGCATGGCCGAAGCGCTCGGCATGTCGCTCACTGGCTGCGCGGCCATTCCGGGGCCGTACAAGCAGCGCGGCCAGATCGCCTACGAGACCGGGAAGCGCATCGTCGACATGGTCTGGGAAGACCTTCGCCCCTCGAAGATCCTGACGCGCAAGGCATTCGAGAACGCCATTGTCGCAGCCAGCGCGTTGGGTGCTTCGACCAACTGCCCGCCACACATCAACGCGATTGCGCGTCACGCCGGTGTCGATCTGGTGAACGATGATTGGGACAAGATCGGTTACGACATTCCGCTGCTGGTGAACTGCATGCCCGCCGGCAAGTATCTTGGCGAGGCTTTCTATCGCGCCGGCGGCGTGCCGACGGTGATGGCTGAGCTGCTGGCCAAGAAGAAGATCCACGGCGATGCGCTCACCGTCACCGGCAAGACGATGAAGGAGAACTTGAAGGGCATCTCTCCGGCCGACGGAGAAGTCATCAAGGCCTATGACAAGCCGATGCTAGGGCAGGCGGGCTTTGCCGTGCTGAGCGGAAACCTGTTCGACTCCGCGATCATGAAGACCTCGGTGATCTCCGCGGAGTTCCGCGAAAAGTACCTCGAGCGCAAAGGCGACAAGGATGCCTTCGAAGGCACGGCCATCGTGTTCGAGGGGCCGGAGGATTATCACCATCGGATCAACGATCCGAAGTTGCCGATCAACGAAAACAGCATCCTGTTCATCCGCAACACCGGCCCGGTCGGCTATCCGGGCGCCGCGGAAGTGGTGAACATGCTGCCGCCGGATCGCCTGGTGAAGGGCGGCATACTGCTGCTGCCGTGCGTCGGCGATGGCCGGCAAAGCGGCACCTCGGCCAGCCCGTCGATCCTCAACGCCTCACCGGAGGCGGCTGTCGGCGGCGGCCTGGCGCTGCTCGAGACGGGGGATAAGGTTCGCATCGATATCGGCAAGCGCCGCGCCGACATCCTGATCAGCGATGCGGAGCTCGCCAAGCGCAAGTCTGCCTGGAAGCCGAAGGTGAAGGAAAGCCAGACGCCCTGGCAGGAACTGCAGCGCAAGTTCGTGGGCCAGCTCGCCAGCGGCGCCTGCCTCGACTTTGCGGTCAACTATCAGAGGATATCGGAGACCAAGGGAGTGCCGCGGCACTCCCACTGACCGTCAGCGGAAGAGGCGCTGTTCGACCGAGACGGGGAGATCGGATCGGTTGATCAGGACGATCGCCCAGGGCGATGTCGGATGGCTCGCCGGGCGTACCGGAGGCGGGGGGAGGCTGGCGGCGGCACCCGGTGCGGCAAAGCCTGCGGCCCCGGAGGGCAGTGTGGACGGGGCGGCCGACGGTGCGCTGGAAACCGGGCGCGGTGCCGCCCGCTGAGCCATCATCTGTTCCATCGGCATACGCTCTTCGAACACGACCACAATACGGTCGCGGCGGCGCGCGGTGGAGAGGACATTGACGGCATAGCCTTCACTGGCGCGCCGGCCGAGGAAGATGCCGACGGCATTCATGCGGCCGGCTTCGAACATGTCCGGTGGCGGTGAGCCGACTCGGCTCCACAGGCTGCGCCATTCGGCGATCGTGCTGGCGACGACGTGCTCGGGCTGGCGAGTCATCGCCGTCGCGCCCTGCCACTGGCGAGCCTCGATGGCTTGGGCAAAGGTTGGTGCGGTGGAGAGCAGCATGCCGGTTGAGGCAATGCCAATCGTCAGCATTCGCCGACGTGGCAAATGGTGAAACACCTGGGAGACCGGCTTGTTAATGAACGGCACGATTGGATCTCGCAGGGACCCGATGGCTGGTTGTTGAGACGTTGCTAAACACCACGACACTTTGGCTCAATTGAGGCGCGGCCTTTGCCGCACTGCACTCACGGGACGTGAACTATAATGCTCAGCAACGTCGCGACAGCAAAGCCTTTGGTATCAATGTTTTGGACCTGTTGCATGAATGCAACAGGTCGAATTGATTCTGGAATCATGATCTCCGGCAGCCGATCATTTTTGCAAAGCCGCATCGAGGTAGAGGGGCGAGTCCGAGATCGCGCTGCAACGCAGCGGCGAGTGGCTTCCTCGACTTGGCCAGGAAGTTGGCGAGGCCAATCTGCTTCGCGCTCTTGGAAAAGGCCATGGTTGGGCAAGATCATGTCCACGGCGTGGCTGTGGCCAATCAGGCGGGCAGGGCCGGCTACAAAGGCGTGTCCGCGGAGGACACCTACGGCGATGCGCTACGCGGCCAGCGTGACAGTAAGCGGAACGGGAGCCACACTCACGAATCATGGCCGCCCGCACCGCAGTCGCGCCGCGCTCCCTGCGAGCGGCCCAACCTCTGCCTGCCGCAAGCCGGTTGAAGCCGACCTTGCTCCTGTCCTTGCAGGCATTCGATGCGGCCGTCCGGTTGGGCAGCTTCAAGGAGGCAGCCGAAGCATTGCATCTCACGCCGTCGGCGATCAGCCATCGCATTCGCAATCTCGAAAAGGCGATGGGCGGGGCGCTGTTTGTCCGGGCGCATCGTGCGGTAGAGGTAACACCGACGGGACGTGCCCTGGCGAGAGCGACCGGGCGGGCGTTTGGCGAACTCGTCCGGGCAACTTCACCACTTGTCGGCGTGGAAGCCAGTCGCCGGCTTAGACTGAGTGTCTCGCCGCTGTTCGCTTCGGCCTGGCTGCTGCCGCGCATCGCGGATTTCATGGCACGCCACCCCGACATTGAATTGGTCATTGAGAATTCCGTCGGGCCGCTCGATCTTGAAAATGAATCGTTCGATGCTGCTGTCCGAGCAGGCGATGGTACCTGGCCCGGGCTCGTCGGCCAGCATCTGCTCGATCTGCACGCCGTTCCCGTGGCGACGCGGGAACTGGTGCGGCGGCTGAAACTGCGCCGTCCGGCCGACATGGTGCGGGCACCCATGATTCATGTCGTGTCGTTTCCGCACGCATGGCCGCAATGGCTGAGTCGAGCCGGGGCGGGATCGGGCAAGGCAAAACAAGCGGTATGGGTCGATAGCTTTGAAGCGGCCCTCCAGCTCGCGGAGCGCGGCGCTGGCGTGGCGCTTGGCCTGGCGCCGCTGTTCGCAGACCGCGAGGCGGCGGGCACTCTCTGCCGCCCTGTGACTCTCGCCAATCCAACAGGTGGTTATTGGCTGCTGCACCGGCCTGAAGAAGGCAACAACGCCGCGTTGCGGGTTTTCAAGCGCTGGCTGGTCGCCGAGCTGGCCGTCGACAGTTGAATCCTATTCATGCGTTGGCCTGCTGCTTTCTTTTGTCCTGTCCCAGACCTCACGTATGCTCGGTCAAACAGAATCAGAAGGAACACCAGCATGAAGCCGGGAATGGATGATCAATCCGTAGCGCAGCGCGTCCTCGACCACATGGCCAACGGCACGACCGATCTCGGCGACGACGTCTGGCGGGAGCCTGTCGCCAACTATCGATCGGCTGACCGCATGAAGGCCGAGTTGGACCAGGTGCTGCGTCGTTCACCAATACCCTTCTGTCCTTCGGCTGCTCTGCCGGAGGTCGGATCGTACATTGCCCGCGAAGCAGCAGGCGTACCGCTTGTCGTGGTGCGCGGCGTCGATGGCAAGGTACGGGCCTTTCGCAACGCCTGCCGGCATCGCGGCATGCAGGTCGCCGATGGGGCAGGCTGCGCTCGCGCCTTCGTTTGCCGCTATCACGGCTGGACATACAATCTCGAAGGGCGTCTGCGCCATATCCCGCACGAAGGCGGCTTTCCCGGTTTCGACAAGGAAGCGCATCCGCTGGTGCCGGTCACCGCAACCGAACGCTTCGGCCTGGTCTTCGTAACTCAGGACGAGCCAGCCTTGGGGGGCGATCCGCTCGACGGCCTCGACAAGCTGATTGAACCCGACCAGCGGTTGTTTGCAACGGCTGAACGCGACTTCGATGTGAACTGGAAGATCTTTCTCGAGAGCTTCATCGAGGGCTATCACATCAAGTCGACCCATCCGGATAGCTTCCTGCCGTACGGGTTCGACAATCTGAACGTCATCGACCTGTTTGGCCGCAACAGCCGCGTCACCTATCCGTTCCAGCGCATCAAGAAGCTGGCCAAGGTGCCGCCTCAGGAGCGCCGGGTCGAAGGACTGCTGACCTACGTCTACCACCTGTTTCCCAACGTGCTGATCACGGTACTGTCTCGGCACACCAACGTGGTGATCCTCGAACCGCTCGCCGTCGATCGCACGCGGCAGTTTACCTACACGTTGACCAACGGTGGCGGTGACGATCCGGCGGCAATCGCCGAGGCCAAGCGCGATGCCGAATTCGTCGGAAACACGGGCGCTTTGGAAGATCGCGCCGTAGTCCATGCCATCCAGCGCGGCCTGGCCAGTGGTGCCAACGATGCTTTCACGTTCGGCCACTTCGAGAGCGCCATCGTCCACTTCCATCGGACGCTGACGGCGGCGCTCTCTGCAACGTAGCCTCGCGGCTCAGCCGCGCTTCACCTTGTCCGCGGCGTTCGTCGACTGGATCTGGTCGCGGATGCGGCGCCAATCGTCTTCGCTGTAGGTCATCATGTTGGAGAACGTTCCGTTGCCCATGATACCCATGCCGCCGTCGATGGCGATGACCTCGCCGTTGATGTACTCGACTTCCTCGCTCATCAGGAACGCGGCCATGTTCGCGAGTTCGTGCGGCTTGCCGACCCGGCCCATCGGGTTGCGGGTGTTGTAGCGGCTGTCGTTACCTTCCTGCAGCGGATTGAGCCGCGCCCAGGCGCCTTCGGTCGGGAAGGGGCCGGGTGCGATGGCATTGAGACGGATGCCGTGGCGTGCCCATTCGACGGCGAGGCTCTGGGTCATGACGGCAACGCCGGCCTTCGACATTGCCGACGGCACGACGAAGGGGCTGCCGGTCCATACCCAGGTTGTGAGGATGCTGAGAACGCTCGCCTTGCGCTTCTCGGCGATCCACCGCTTGCCGCAGGCGTTGGTCATGTAGAACGTGCCGTGCAGGACGATGTTGGCGATCGCGTCGAAGGCGCGCGGACTCAGGTCCTTGGTCTGCGAGATGAAGTTGCCGGCAGCGTTGTTGACCAGGCCGTCGAGCGGACCCGTTGCCCAGATCTGCTCGATCATCTCCTCGACCGCCGTGGCGACACGAATATCGACGGTGTGCACGTCGACCCGCCGGCCGGGATGCTTTTCCATCACTTGCTTGGCGGTTTCCTCAAGGACGCCACCGCGCCGGCCACATATCACACAGTCTGCACCCAGCTCGACGAACTTCTCCATCATCATACGACCGAGGCCCGTGCCACCGCCGGTAACGAGGAAACGCTTGCCCTTGAACAGGTCGGTTTTGAACATCGGACTCACCTCTCGAAAACTTCAGAACATTTCGTCTAGTTTGAGCCGCAAATCCTCACAAGCCCGTTGCGTAGTCCATCCGGGATGCTAGGATTTCCGCATAACAACACGGGATCGTTGAATGACGACCCAACAGGGAGAGACGAGCGGGGACGTCGGTTCGGTTGAGCTGCGTGGTAAGGTCAAGTGGTTCAACGCTGTAAAGGGCTATGGGTTCTTAGCCCTCGATAGTGACAACAGCGACGCGTTCCTGCATGTGACGACACTTCGTCAATCTGGGCATGAGGATCTCAAGCCCGGTGCAACGGTTGTGTGTGCTGGCGTGCGCGGCCCTAAGGGCTGGCAGGTCATGAGAGTGCTCGACGTCGACTCATCGACGGCGGTCGCTGTGACACCCAAGCCGCCGCCGATTCCAGATGGCGTCGCCATGGGTGAGTACATTACAGCCCTTGTGAAGTGGTACAATAACGAACGTGGCTATGGTTTCGTGACTCGAGAAGCCGAGGACGGAGACATCTTTGTCCATGCCGCGGTCTTGCGACGACACGGCATGGATTCATTGGCCCCAGGCCAGAAGGTGATGATCCGGGTTGCCGAAGGCCAGAAGGGCCTTCAGGTCGTCGAGATCAGGGCCGCATGAGCTCCATTCACCTGATATCACGCAGGTAGCTGTCGAGAGGCGGCGCCTGCTTGATGAGCCCGCGCTTCACCAGAAAAGCTGCGAAGGCCTCATAGCGGCTGCGGTCCAACGACGTCGGATCGTCGGTGAGCAGTGGAACGGTATCCTTCCAAGCGAGCCGATTCAGCTCGTTGTCGAGTTCCTTCCCGTACTTGGAGAAGAGAGCCCATCCCTCGGCGGGATTGGCTTTGAGCCACGCTGTCGCTTCGGCAATGGCGGCAAGGAGCTTCTTGGTGCGGGCAGCATCGACGGTCTCGCGTTTGGCGACGAGGATCAGCTCGTCGTACATCGGCACACCGTGCTTCTCGACGAGCCAGAGCCGGCCCTTCGCCTTGTTGATCTCGAGGTCGTTCAGCTCGAAATTCCGGAAGGCGCCGATCACGCCGTCGACCTGCTTGCTCATCAGCGCCGTCGTCAGGGCGAAGTTGACGTTGACCAGAGTGACGTCTTTCAGTGTGAGGCCGGCGCTCTCCAGCATGGCGCCAAGGACTGCTTCCTCGAAGCCCGATACCGAGTAGCCGATTTTGCGGCCCTTGAAGTCGGCAATGGTCTTCACCGCTGAGTCCTCGAGGGCGACCAGCGAGTTCAGCGGCTGGGCGACAAGGACGCCGATCCTCACCAGTGGCAGCCCCTCGGCCGCCAGCATCTGCAGGGTCGGCTGATAGGAGACGGCATAGTCGGCCTGACCTGCGGCCACCAGCTTGGGCGGCGCATTGGGATCGGCCGGCGCGATCATCTCGACGTCGAGGCCGTGTTTGGTGAAGAGACCACGCTGCTTGGCGATCACCAGCGCAGCATGGTCGGGGTTGACGAACCAGTCGAGCAGCAGGCGAACCTTGTCCTGCGCAGCCACGGGCAACGCGGTGCAGACAAGTGCCAGCGCGGCAATCAGTTGGACCAGCAGTTTCATCGTCAGTCTCCTTGAAACGATTGCCACGGCACCAGCCGCCGCAGGAGGCGGTCGGTCGCCGTGTAGAGCCCGAGGCCCAGCAGGCAGAGAACGAACAGGGCGGCAAAGGCGAGTGGCGTCTGTCCGCGTGCGAGTTGCTGGGTCATCAGGTAGCCGAGGCCGGCGCTGGCGCCGACCCATTCGCCGATCACCGCGCCGATCGGCGCGACGGCAGCAGCGATACGCGCGCCGGACGCAAAGGCGGGCAGGGCTGCCGGCAGCTTGATCTGCAGGAGAATCGCGCGTGGCGGCGCATCCATCGTGCGCGCCAATTCAAGCCAGCCTTCGTCGGTTCGGCGCAGACCGTCATAGAGGCTGCTGACCACCGGGAAGAAGATCACCAGGGCGGCCATCGCGACTTTCGAGGCCATGCCGTAGCCTAGCCACAGCACCAGCAGCGGAGCGACGGCGATTACCGGAATGGCCTGCGAGACGATCACCAACGGCAGTGCCCAGCGCCGCCAGCCCGCCGAGGCCGCAAAGACGACCGCGAGTGCCGAGCCCAGCACGAGACCGAGCACGAGGCCCAGGATCATTTCGGCACCGGTCCACAGCGCCTGCTCCAGAAGCAAGTCGAAGCGATCGATCAAGACCGATGCAACACGCGACGGTGGCGGCAGGATGTACGGCGGCACTCTTGTGAGCCGCACAAGGAGTTCCCAGGCGACGAGCAGGCCGAGCGCGGTGATGAGCGGCCTCACGCGATGCCCCGTAGATCGCGAATCAGCTGCGCCTGCAGGGCCAGCAGCGCGGGATCGCCGGGGTCGCGCGGCGCTGGTCCCGGCGGAACGATCGCCTGGCCCACAGTGAAGGGAGATCCGTGCAGAACCCGGACTTCATGGCCAACGCGCAGCGCTTCGAGCGGATCGTGTGTGACCAGCACGGCCGTTCGTCCGGCCAGCAGGCGCACGGCAAGGTCCTGTAGATCGAGGCGCGTCACGGCATCGAGATGGGCGAAGGGCTCGTCCATCAGGATCACCGGGCGATCCTCGCACAGCGTGCGGGCCAGTGCTGCCCGTTGGCGCATGCCACCGGAGAGCGTGCGAGGCAGAGCGCTAAGCCGGTCGCCGAGCCCTACCTCGGCCAGCAGGGCACGGGCGCGTGGCTCGGCCGCGCGGCGTGCCGCATCGTCGCCGCGCAAGCGGTAGCCCAGGAGCACATTGTCGAGGACGCTGAGCCAGGGCAGCAGCCGGTCCTGCTGCGCCATATAGGCCAGCGGTGCGGCGCGCGCGGTGTCCGGCAGAAGGCCGGCGAGATGACGGAGCAGGGAAGTCTTGCCGACGCCGCTACGGCCCAGCAGGCAAGTCGTGCGTCCGGCGGGCATGTCGAATGACAACCGCTCGGCAACGAGGTGGCCGTCGAAGGCGATGCGCGCGTCGCGCACGGAGAGAGAAGGAACGACCAAGTCAGCCACCAGTCCCTACGCCGGCATTAACCGGATCAGGTTCCCGGGGTCGTTCTTTCGAACCTCTCAGCCGCGAAGCGGCTCCCCCCGATGAGCGGGGCCACTATGGTTACAGAGCCTCTGTCACGCAAGCATCATCGGTTTGACGAAATCGCCGTCCACGCTCTATCCATGGCTATGGCATTTGCAGGTTCCGGAGGGCGGCTTGGCCGTCGCCTCCTTCTTGGCGCACCGTTCGCTCTCGCAGCCGGCGCCGCCCTCGCGCAGAACAGCGGCGACATCCAGTTCCAACGCTCATCGCTCTTGATCGAGACCGGCGGCCGGGAACTCAAGTTCGACATCGAGCTGGCCCTCAACGATACCGAACGTGCTCGCGGCCTGATGTTTCGCGAGAAGCTCGGCCCCTACGATGGCATGCTGTTCGACTTCTATCAGGAAGCGCCGGTCAGCTTCTGGATGAAGAACACGCTGATCCCGCTCGACATGCTCTTCATCGCCGCAGATGGCACGATCCGTAGCATTCACTCCAATGCCGTGCCGCACTCGACCGATCCAATCCCCAGCAAGTTCCCTGTGCGCGCCGTTCTCGAAATCAACGGCGGCAGCGCGCGGATGCTGGGGATCAAGCCGGGCGACAAGGTCAAGCACCCGATCTTCGGCAACGGCTGAGCCGTTGCTGCGCGTCAGCGCTTGAGGGCGCAGGTCATGCCATCGCCGACGGCGAACAGGACGAGATCGACACGCTCGTCTGACTTGAGCTTGGCGTTCAGTGCGCGGATCGCTTTGGTGTCGGCATCGACATCGGCCGGGTCGGCCACCGAGCCATCCCACAGGACATTGTCGGCCAGGATGAGACCGCCGGGCCGCACCAGCTTTAGGCAGCGCTCATAGTAGGTGTCGTAGTTCTCCTTGTCGGCATCGATGAAGGCGAGGTCGAGCTGGCCGGTCAGGCCTTGTGCCAGCAGCCAGTCGAGCGTGTCGCGTGCCGGGCCGATGGTGAGCTCGATGCGTCCGTCGACGCCCGCTTCCTTCCAATAGCGTCGCGCGACCTTGGTCCAATCGGTGCTGACATCACAGCACCAGAGCTTGCCGTCTGCCGGAAGCGCCTCGGCGATGCAGAGCGAGGAATAGCCCGTGAAGGTACCGACCTCGACGGCGCGCCGGACGCCGACCGCGCGTGCGAGAAGGCCGATCTGCTGTCCCTGATGGGCCGATATCTGCATGCCGGCGCCCGGCATCTTCGCCGTTTCCTCACGCAGCCGGCGACGCAGCGGCGGCTCGCGCAGCCAATTGCTATCGACATAATCGGTGAGGGTACCTTCGATTTTGGGCCAGCTCTTCATGGTCTCTCCGGTTGGCGCGACTGGTCTGGCCCGCTAGGGTCCTGGCTCTGTCGAGTGGTAGGGCTTGAGGAACGATAATGTCGGATATCGAGATCGCGCGGCGCGCAATCAAGAAGCCAATGAATGAAGTCGCCGGACGGCTCGGCATCCCAGACGAAGCGCTGGAGCCCTACGGCCGCGACAAGGCCAAGCTCGACGGTGCCTATCTGAAATCGCTCGAAGGCCGCGAGCAGGGCCACCTCATCCTGGTCACCGCCATCAGCCCGACCAAGGCCGGTGAGGGCAAGACCACGACCACGATCGGCCTTGGCGATGCCTTGAACCGCATCGGCAGGAAGGCGGCGATTGCCCTGCGCGAGCCGAGCCTCGGTCCTTGCTTCGGGCAGAAGGGCGGCGCCACCGGCGGCGGGCAGGCGCAGATCGTGCCCATGGCCGACATCAACCTGCATTTCACTGGGGACTTTCACGCCATCACGACGGCCCACAACCTGCTGGCCGCGATGCTCGACAATCACATCTACTGGGGCAACACGCTCGGCATCGACAGCCGCCGCGTGTTCTGGCCGCGCGTCATGGACATGAACGATCGCGCGCTGCGCGACATTGTCGTAAGCCTGGGTGGCGTCGCCAACGGCTTTCCGCGCCAGGGCCGTTTCGACATCACAACCGCATCGGAGGTCATGGCGATTCTCTGCCTGGCCCGCGATCTTGCCGATCTCGAGAAGCGCCTGTCGCAGATCGTCGTCGCCGAGACGCGTGACGGTAAGCCGATCACAGCAGGCGATCTCAAGGCGTCCGAAGCGATGGCCGCCGTTCTCAAGGATGCGGCCAAGCCCAATCTCGTGCAGACGCTGGAAAACAATCCAGTGCTGATCCATGGCGGGCCGTTCGCCAACATCGCCCACGGCTGCAACTCGGTGATCGCAACCCGCGCGGCCCTGGCGCTGGGCGACTATGTCGTTACCGAAGCGGGCTTCGGCGCGGACCTGGGGGCCGAGAAGTTTCTCGACATCAAGTGCCGTCAGGCCGGCTTGAAGCCTGAACTCGCCGTCGTCGTCGCGACCGTGCGGGCACTGAAACTCCATGGCGGGGCCGACGAAAAGGCTTTGGCGAAGGAGGACGTTGCGGCTGTCGAACGCGGCCTGCCGAACCTGCTGCGTCACGTCGAGAACCTGGGCAAGTTCGGTCTGCCAGTGCTGGTCGCCATCAATCGCTTCCTGACCGACACGCCGGCCGAGCTGAAGGTGATCGAGGAGAAGTGCGCCGCGGCCGGCGCTAAGGCCTATCTCTGCGAGCACTGGGCCAAGGGGGGTGCAGGGGCCGAGGCGCTGGCTCGGGCGGCAGTCGCCACTCTCGACGAGGGCAGGGCCAATTTCAAACTGCTCTATCCCGATGATCTTCCGCTGTCGCAGAAGATCGAGACCGTGGCGCGGGAAATCTATCGCGCCTCCGGCGTTGCCATCGCCGGGCCGGCGCAACGACGACTGAAGGCACTGGAGGCGGCGGGCTACGGCAAGCTGCCGGTCTGCATTGCCAAGACGCAGTACAGTTTCGCCGCCGATCCCGAACTGCGTGGGGCGCCGACCGGACACACGCTGCCGATCCGTGAGGTCCGGCTTTCGGCGGGTGCCGGCTTCGTGGTGGCGCTGGCGGGCGACATTATGACGATGCCCGGCCTGCCGCGTGTTCCTGCTGCGGAACACATCCGGCTCACGCCGTCGGGCGAAGTCGACGGACTCCACTGACATGCGCCGCTATTCCTTCGTGACGGTCGACGTCTTCACGAACCAACGGTTCGGCGGCAATCCGCTCGCCGTGTTCCCCGATGCGCGCGGCATGAGCGATGCGGAAATGCAGTCTCTCGCTGCCGAGTTCAATCTCAGCGAAACGACCTTCGTGTTGCCGCCGGAGAATCCCGCCAACACCGCACGGGTGCGCATCTTCACGCGCACGACGGAGATGCCGTTCGCCGGACATCCCAATGTCGGGACTGGCTATGTGCTGGCGCAACAAGGCCGGGACAAAGACGGCAAGCTCCTGTTCGAAGAGCTGGCTGGCCTCGTCGAGGTTCAAATCGAGCGTGATGGGGCAGGGGCGCCAGTCGGAGCGACGATTGCAGCACCGCAGCCGCTGTCGCTCGGTGTCGAATTGCCGGTCGAAGAGATTGCCGCCTGCGCCAACCTGAAAGTCGATGACGTGATCGTGCGAGCGCATCGGCCGGTGCAGGCATCGCTGGGCAATCCCTTCGTCATTGCCGAGGTCGAAGCAACGGCATTGGCGCGCGCGACGCCGGACATCGCCGCTTTCCGCAGGTCGGTGATGCGCGAGAGCGCCCTCAAGGGCCGGCTCGGGCTCTACCTTTATGCCCACGAAGGCGAGAGCAGGGTTCAGGCGCGGATGTTCGCGCCACTGGGCGGTACTTTCGAAGACCCGGCGACCGGCAGTGCCGCGGGCCCGTTAGGGGCGCTGTTGTTATCGCTGTCGGGCGACGCCGAGAAGCAATTCGACATCCATCAGGGTGTCGTCATGGGCCGGCCGAGCTTGTTGCGCGTCGTTGCTCGTCGTGGTGCGGACGGCATCCGCGCCACCATCGCCGGCCAGTGCGTTCCGGTCCTGCGCGGAGAAGCCGAACTCTAGTCAGTGCGGTCGGAAGGCGTACTGCTTCAAGGCCTCGAGCGATACGACATGCAGGGTGACGACGTGCGTGGCTTCGAGGACGACCAGCGGCGCGGCGCCGGCATCGAGCGCCTCTTTCCAGCGGCTGGCGCAGAGGCACCAGCGGTCGCCAGGCTGCAAGCCGGCAAAACCGTACTGCGGCATCGGTGTGCTGAGGTCATTGCCTTGCGACCTGGAGAAAGCGAGGAACTCGGCGGTCATGACGACACAAACAGTGTGCAGGCCGACGTCTTCGCGGCCGGTATTGCAGCACCCGTCGCGATAAAAGCCGGTTACCGGGCTCGTAGAGCATGGCTCCAGCACACCCCCCAGGACATTGATCGATGGGGCGCGGCCAGGACGGCCTTCCTCGGGTGTCTGGTCGAACATGCCTCACCGTATCACTTGGAATTTGCACTTTCGAGCCGCCCGGCCCGCTGGTAGAAACCCTCGCGTCATTGTGGCGGTGCAGGAAACGGGGCGTAGCGCAGTCTGGTAGCGCGTCTGCCTTGGGCGCAGAAGGTCGTCGGTTCGAATCCGGCCGCCCCGACCAGCACCAGCCCACTGTCGACGGAGAGACGAGGTCCATGCAGGTACGTATCTTCAAGCCGGCCAAGACGGCCATGCAGTCCGGTCAGGCCAATACCCTCGAATGGGTGCTCGAGCCGGAGCCGTCGCGCAAGGAGATCGACCCGCTGATGGGCTGGACGGGATCCCGCAACACCATGCAGCAGGTCCGGCTCTTTTTCCCGACCCTCGAAGAGGCCAAGGCCCATGCCGAGAAAAACGGCTGGCAGTACACGGTCGAGCAGCCGCATAACCGGCCAGTGAGACCCAAGGCCTATGCCGACAATTTTTCCTACACACGCGTCGGCCGTTGGACGCATTGAGCGTCCGTAGCGACTGTCGGGTAAGCGCCCGTAGCTCAGGGGATTAGAGCAACCGCCTTCTAAGCGGTAGGTCGTTGGTTCGAATCCAACCGGGCGCACCATCTTGTCATTCTACGCTAGAAGCGTTCGGCGCTTGCGGGTGCCGAGCCAGACGGCGATGCCCGTTAGAAGCAGCAGCGCGCTGGCTATGACCGAAACGACAATAAAAGCCCGGTCGAAGGCTTGGTGAGTCTGATGACGGAGGAGTGCCGCAGCCTCTCCGGTCATTTTCTCAGCGATGATCAAGGCCTCGTCGAGACTGTCATAGGCCATCTCCGACACAGCCATGCTTTCGGGCAGTACGAGCGACAACGAATAGACCGCCGACATGATGCTGCCGAGAATGGCGATGCCGATCGCGCCGCCGAGCTCATAGGAGACCTCCTCGATCGACGCGGCCATGCCGGCGCGATCGGCCGGTGCGCTCAACATGATGACACTCGATGCTGCGGTCATCCCGGCACCGATGCCGAACCCCAGTATGACGAAGCCGGCGATCTGTGCGCCGAGAGAAGCGTTATGGACGGTCAGGTAAAACGCGAGGCCGGCTCCTGCAACCAGCATGGAGCTCCACAGGATGTTGATCCCGCCGATGCGCGGCATGAGGAGCCCGGTGAGTGGCCCGGCAAGGAAAGCGGCGAGCGGGATTGGTATGATGAATAGCCCAGCCTCAAGCGGTGACAGGCCGAGCACTAGCTGAAGCCTCTGCGAGATTGCGAGTTCGAGCCCGATTAGCGCGAGCGAGGCAATCAACGCTGTCGCCACGCCCGACGAGAAGCGGGTGTCTCGGAACAGCGAAAAGTCGATCAGCTTGTGAGGCAGTCGGTTTTGGCGGTGCACGAACAGCGTCAACGCGATGATGCCGATGATCGCGGCAAGGGCGACGGCTTCCCATGATGGCGCGCGTTTGCTTGCTTCCTTGATCGCATAGGCGATGCCAATCAGACCAACGAGAATCTGTACGGAGCCGATAAGGTCCCAGGGACGTTCTGTGTTGGCCGGTCGATCCGGAATGACCCTGACGGCAAGCGCCAAGGCGATCAGAACGACGGGAACGTTGATGAGGAAGACCGAACCCCACCAGAAATATTCGAGCAGGAAACCGCCG
This sequence comes from Reyranella sp., assembly GCF_004297405.1. Lineage (GTDB taxonomy): Bacteria > Pseudomonadota > Alphaproteobacteria > Reyranellales > Reyranellaceae > Reyranella. The sequence goes on along the minus strand of NZ_SCVC01000006.1, from coordinate 682,995 downwards.
AGCACCGGTCCGATTGCAGCACCACCTGACGCGATTGCCGCCCAGATGCCGATGGCGAAAGAGCGCTCCCGTTCGTCCTCGAAGGTAAGCCGGATGATGGAGAGCGTCGCCGGCATCATCATTGCTGCGCCGACTGCGAGCAGTACGCGCGCGCCAACCAGCACCGCAGGAACGGGCGCATAGGCGGCGAGCAGGGACGCGGCGCCGAACACGCCGAGGCCGTAGATGAAGAGCGGCTTATGGCCAAACCTGTCGCCGAGCGTGCCAAGGCCTGGCAGGAGGCCGGCCACCACGAGCGGATAGGCGTTGATGATCCAGAGCTTCTCCGACGCCGTGGCCGCTAGATCGTGCGTCAAACGCGGCAGCGCCGTGTAGAGCACTGTCATGTCGATGACGATCAAGAAGAGGGCACTGGATAGGATCGTCAGCACGAGCCAACGGTTCTTGATGGTCATCTACTCACCATGAAAGCGCACTAGTCCAAGAGGAATCGCATTGGGCCGCGCTTGTACGGCCAATCGTTCTAATATAAATACATACGTATGAAAAATAAAGTGGATGAACAAGGCAGATCGCCAGGTCGCCCTCGGACGATCGATCGCGAGCACTTGCTCGATGCTGCCGAGGAAATCGTCACCAAACACGGCGCGGCGGCCCTGACGATCGACGCAGTGGCGAAAGCGACAGGGATCACGAAAGGGGGCGTTCAGTACGCGTTCGGCACGAAGGAGGGCCTTATCGTGGCGATGTTCGAGCGGTGGGGCAGTTCCTACGACGAGCTGTTTCGCGCGATCGCCGGGGCCAATCCCGCACCCGTTACTGCCATCCGCGCGCATGTCGAGGCGACGCATCGGTCGGACGAGGCGACACAAGCCAAGGCGGCAAGTTTACTTGCCGCGTTGATTCGCTCCCCAGAGGATCTTGCCTCGACACGCGCCTGGTATTCCAGCCGCACCGCGGGCCTCGACATGTCCAAGAGCGAAGACCGCCGCGCGAGGCTCGCATTTCTTGCTACCGAAGGGGCCTTCATGCTGCGCTTCTTCGGTCTGATGGATATCGATCAGACTGAATGGCTCGATATGTTCAAAGATATTCAGGCGCTGGTCGGCGAACCACTGTCGCCGCCGCGAGGTTCGAGCAGGAAGCACTGATCGTCAGCAACCACGCTATGTCCTGAGTAGCCAAAGGGCATTCGTTGCACTGACTGTGTCGCTCGCATGCAAAGCTGCCTTCGCTATTTGCATGAGATTCATTCTCAATGTCGTTTCCCTTCCATGATAATGACTTGCATTCGCCCCAATCGACGGGGGAATGCGTTTTTTTGTCAGGGGAGATTTCATGGCGAAGCGTATGCCAGCGACGACGGCCCTCCTTGGACTGCTCGTAGCTCCAACCGCCATGGCCCAGCAGCCGCCGGCCAACACGACGCCATCAGATCCTGCGGCGCCACCGCCGACGGAAAACAAGCCGGGCGACCCGACCAGCGCGCCCGCGACCATGCAGACCATCACGGTCTCCGGTAGTCGCCCCAGCGAGGACTTCCAGGTCACGCGCGGTTCGATCAACCGCATGGGGGCCGGGAACCTGATGGACGTTCCGCAGTCAGTCGTCGTCATCAACAGAGCACTGATGCAGTCCCAGGGCGTCACGACGCTCGAGCAGGCGGTGCGCAACGCACCGGGTGTCACCATCGGCTCGGCCGAAGGCGGCAACATCGGCACCAACATCAACCTGAACGGCTTCTCCGCACGCACCGACATCTACCTCGACGGCATGCGCGACCGTGGCCAGTACTACCGTGATGTCTTCGCACTGGAGCAGGTCGAGGTCCTGATGGGGCCGTCGTCGATGCTGTTCGGTCGTGGTTCGACCGGCGGCGTCATCAACCAGGTGATGAAGAAGCCCTTCCTCAAGCAGGCGACGGAGCTCAGCCTCTCGGCCACGACGAATGGCCTCGTGCGCACGACAGCCGACGTCAACGTCCCGTTCGAGGAAACCAACGCAGCCCGCGTCTCGATGATGTTTCAGGCCGGCAAGGCCTCGACCCTGGACCAGACGAACGTCCTCGACTTCGGCATCGCGCCGTCGGTGAAGCTGGGCATCGGCACGCCGACCGAGATCACCCTGTCGGCGATCCTGCAGCACAAGAAGGATCAGGTGGCCTACGGCGTGCCAAACCTGAACGGATTCCCGATCAACGTTCCGCGCAACACAGCCTACGGCTTCAACAACGACTATACGGCCCAGGACGTCATCGCGCTCAACGCCACTGTCGATCACAAGTTCAATCAGAACCTGAGCCTGCGCAATCAGACCGAATTCGTGTGGGTGAATACGAACGTCCGCGAGACCTCGGGCGGCTTCGTGGGCTCACTTGCAGCAAATGGCGCTTTCGTGGCGGCACCGGCCGCCTGGCCAGGCGGACCAGTCCAGAGCGGCCTGCCGCTCAGCTCGCTCTACGTCCGCCAGTTGAGCCGTGACCGAAACGTCAACGACATCACGCTGGAGAACCAGACCGAGTTGACGGCCAAGTTCGATACGGGCCCCGTCGGTCACACGCTGCTGGCTGGCGTCGATCTCAACTACGAGTCCTACACCAACAAGGCTTTCTCTCGTACCGGCACCTGCAATGGCACCGCACTGCCCACCGGTTCACCAGGGTGCGTGCCGGCCGGCTTTACGACTGGCGGCGATTCTCCATCGACTACGCCATCGGTTCCGGGCAACTACGCGTCCTCGCAAGCCTGGGGAGCGGGTATCTACGCCAACGACACGATCCAGGTCATGCCCTGGCTGAAGCTGGTCGGCGGTGTGCGCTGGGACGTCTACACGGCGCAGATCGGCAACTCGATCAATTCGGCGAACACGCCCGGCAATACGGCCGTTCCGTACTATACGCAGACGGATACGTACACGAGCGTGCGCACCGGCGTGATCATCGAGCCGACACCGGAGCAGTCCTACTACTTCTCCTACAGCACCTCGTTCAATCCATCGCTCGAGCAGCTCACCTCGACGACCGGCACGACGGCGTTGCCGCCTGAAACGAACGCAGGCTTCGAGATCGGCGCCAAGTACGAGCTGCTGAAGGGTAACCTTTCGCTCAACGGCGCACTGTTCCGGATCATCAAGAACAATGCCCGCACCACCAATCCCGACGGCACGTTCTCGCCCACCGGCCAGATCCAGGTGCAAGGTGCGCGCATCGGCTTCGCCGGACGCATTCTGCCTGAATGGCAGGTGTTCGGCGGCTATGCCTATCTCGACGGCCGCATCCTGAACGGCACCGCAGCCAACACCACGGGTAACGTACCGCTCAATACGCCGAGAGATTCGGGCAACATCTGGACGACCTATACGATCAAGGACACCTACGAGATCGGTGGCGGCATGTTCTATATGGGCGCGCGCTACGCCAACAACCAGAACACCGTGACGGTTCCGGCCTACACGCGCTTCGACCTGACGGCAGCCTACAAGCAGCCGAGGTACGACATACGCCTCAACGTCTACAACCTGTTCAACACGATGTACTACGAAGGTGTCATCGCGTCGGATGGTGGCCGTGCGGTGCCAGGTGCAGGCACCACGGCGATGCTCACTCTCAACTATCGACTGTGAGGGAGGCGACCGCTCGATCATGCTGGTCTGCATTCCCAATGTGCTCGACGCCGCGCAGATCGTCAGTCTGCGCGAGCGGCTGGACCGTGCCAATTCGTGGGTGGATGGGCGCGTCACCGCGGGCTACCAGGGCGCACCGGTAAAGTTCAACCAGCAGATCGACGAGCTCTCCGACGTATCGCTGGCCTGCCAGCACATCGTCGTCTCGGCGCTCGAACGTCATCCGACGTTCATCAGCGCCGTGCTGCCGAACGCCATCTATCCGCCGATGTTCAACCGCTACGGCGAGGGCATGAAGTTCGGGGCGCATGTCGACGGCAGCGTGCGCATCAACCCGCAGACCGGGGCCAAGCTGCGTACGGACGTGTCGGCGACGCTCTTCCTCACCAATCCCGACGATTATGACGGCGGTGAGCTGCAGATCGAGGACACGTTCGGCCGCCACAGCATCAAGCTCGGCGCCGGCGACATGGTCGTCTATCCGGCGACCAGCCTGCACCAGGTCGCGCCGATCACGCGAGGGACTCGTACGGCCTGCTTCTTCTGGGTGCAGAGTCTGATCCGCGAGGACAGCCAGCGCGCTCTGCTCCACGACATGGACAACGCCATCCAGCGTCTCAACCAGACCGAGGCCGACGAGATCGCGCGACGATCATTGATCGGCTGCTATCACAATCTAGTCAGGCAATGGAGCGAGACCTGATGGGCACCGCCGCCGCTACTGCCCTGGGAAGCAACAAAGTCAATCGCCGGCTGACCTTCGTACGCTGGGTCAGGCGTACGCACGGCTGGTTCGGCCTGTGGGGTGCACTGCTCGGGCTCATGTTCGGCTTCAGCGGCATCTGGCTGAACCATCGCGCCACCCTGAAGATGCCGCTTCCCGATCAGCAGCAGATTCACAGCTTGCTCGCGCTGCCCGATCCGCGTCCGGAGACGATCGACGCTCTGAATTCGTGGCTCCAGAAAACGCTCAAGCTCGATCGGCCGGCCAACAGTACGCGCGTCGAACGCGCCCGCCCGGTGCCGTGGGCCGAGCGGGGATCGGGGCAGGGCGGTGAGACGCGGCCGCCGATGCAGCCCGAGCGCTGGACGCTGAACTTCGGCGGGCCCAACAAGGTTGTGCAGGTCGAGTACTGGGTCGGCAACAAGTCCGCGAGCGTGCGCACGACGGATAACGGCGTCGTCGCCACGCTCACCAATCTGCACAAGGGCACGACCATGCCCGTGCCCTGGATCCTGCTGATCGACACGTTGGCCGGCAGCATGATCTTCCTGTCGATCAGCGGCGCCATCCTGTGGTGGGAGACGCATCGCCGCCGGACAGTCGGGATTGCGATCTTCGGTGTGGCCGTTGTCGTCACGGTGGTGCTCGCCGTCGGCCCACTGCAGCTCTAGGGCATGTCATGACTGCATTGCCCACACCCTCGATTCCTCCATTGGCTGGCGGCCAGCCTGGGCCTTCGCGCGAGCCGCTGTCGCCCTGGGCGCGTGGCGGCCTGTTGGCCTTCGTCGTCTTCTTCCATGTTGGCGGCGGCTGGGCGTTGACCCAGGTCGAGCCGGTCAAACTGATCGTGGGGGATATTGCACCCATGGAAGTGCGCATGGTGCCCGCAGCCGAGCCCGCACCACTGGACATCCCGCTGGCCGAAGAGCCACCGCCGCCCGAAATCCCGATACCGGAGCTGGCGACGGCGATCGAGCCGCCGCCGCCCGACCTGCCGCCACCTGAGTTTCCGGTCGAGGCAAAGCCGCCCGAGCCGCCGAAGCCTCCCGAGAAGCCCAAGCCGCCGCCGCCCAAACCGGTGCAACGGCCGCCCCAGCCAAAGGCGCCTGTCGACACGACGCCGCAGCAGGCCGCCCCGAAGGCGCCCGCTGCGCCGCGTACCGTCCAGGCTTCGCAGCTCGGTTATCTCGTGCCGCCCAATCCGGTCTATCCGGCGCGCTCGCGTCGTGCGGGCGAGCAGGGGACGGCCACGGTCCGCGTACTGGTCGATATCACCGGCCGGCCGAGCCAGGTTTCGTTGCAATCGTCGTCCGGTCATTCGGCCCTCGACGAGGCAGCCATCAGCGCCGTACGCGCCGCGCAGTTCCGCCCCTATTCAGAAGGCGGGCTGGCGCAGGCCGTATGGGTTCTCGTTCCGATCAGATTCGTGTTGCAGTAGGAGAGTATCTCATGGGCGATGCATCGAGTTTGGGCTTCGGCCATTTCATCGCGCAGGCGGATATCGTCGCGAAGGTCCTGCTGGGCGTACTCGTGGTGATGTCCGCAATCTCCTGGTATCTGATCATCTACAAGGGGATCAGCCAGGTCGTGCGCCAGGGGCGCAGCAGGAAATTCCTCACCTTCTTCTGGAGCGCCACCTCGCTCGAGGCCGTACAGAACGAACTGACGGTTCATGGCGTGCGCGAGCCGTTTGGTCACCTGACGGCGCACTCGCTGCATGCTCAAGCGCATCACGCCAAGTTCGGCGCTGCTAAGCTAGAGGAGGCGGGCAGCGAACAGGAGTTCCTGACGCGCACCATCAAGAAGGTGCTCGACGAGGAGACCACGGCACTCGAGAACGGCCTGACCATGCTCGCTACGATCGGTGCCACGGCGCCGTTCGTCGGCCTGTTCGGCACGGTGTGGGGCGTCTATCACGCGCTGGTCGCCATCGGCATGAGCGGCTCGGGCATGCTCGACAAGGTCGCGGGCCCGGTCGGCGAGGCGCTGATCATGACTGGCATTGGCCTTGCCGTCGCGTTGCCGGCGGTCATGGGCTACAACTGGCTCACCCGCTCCAATCGCGTGCTGACGGCCAAGCTCGATGCCTTCGCCTTCGAGCTGCTGACCTTCCTGTCGATGGGCCGCGCCCTGCAGGCCGGTCGTGCCCGAACGACCGGTACGCCGCTCGCGGCTGTGAACTAGGCGGAGGCGACCATGGCTTTCGGAAGCTTCGAACGTAAATCGTCCTCTCAGCCCATGGCTGAGATCAACATGGTGCCGTTGATCGACGTTGTGCTGGTGCTGCTGGTGATCTTCATTGTGACGGCGCCGCTTCTCACCAATGTCGTGAAGCTGGACCTGCCACGTGCGACAGCGAACGCCGAACTCCAGAAGCCGGAGAAGATCGAGTTCGCCATCGATGCTCAGGGTGGATTGTTCTGGAACGGCGAGCGGCTGACGCGCGAGGACGCAATCGCACGCTTCATCGAGGCCGGTCAGAAGCGGCCGCAGCCCGAGGTTTATCTGAGGGCCGATCAGACCGTCCCGTATCGCTACGTTGCCCAGACCTTGGCCGATGCCTCCAAGGGCGGCCTGTCGAAGGTGGCGTTCGTCAGCGAACCCGAGCGCTAATCCTTAGAGCATCTGCATCCAACGCGGCGAACTCCGCAGCTTCGCCGCGTCGCGGGCCGGGGGCGCTCCGAACAGCCGCTTGTACTCGCGACTGAACTGCGAGGGGCTGTCATAGCCGACGGCATGTCCGGACGCCGCGGCGTCGAGAGTCTGCGTCAGGATCAGACGTCGCGCCTCCTGAAGCCTGAGCTGCTTCTGGTACTGCAACGGGCTCATCGACGTCACGGCCTTGAAATGCTGATGGAATGCGGAGGGGCTCATCCGCGCCTCTCCCGCGACGGCATCGACGCTGAAGGGCTCGCGGAAGTTCTCCTTGATCCAGGAAATCGCCCGGCTGACCTGCTGCATGCGGCTTTCGGTCAGGGCGATCTGCCGAAGATGGGAGATCTGATCGCCCAGCAGGAGCCGGTAAAGGATCTCGCGCTCGATCAGCGGCGCCATGATCGGGATTTCCTGTGGGACCCCCAGCAGCCTGATCAGGCGGACCACTGCATCCAGCAGCTCCGCGGAGAGGGGGCTGAGCGACAGCGCCGATACCGGGGCGCTGTCACGGGCAGGTGCGACGCCGGCATCGAGCATCAGGGCGCCGATGGCGACTGGATCGAGGTCGAGGCGCAGACAGAGGTAGGGTCGGCTCGGACGGGCTTCGAGAATCTGGCCGACGATCGGCACCTCAACCGAGACGACGAGGTATTTGGCGGCGTCGTAGACGTGGATGGCATCGCCCACCATCACCTGCTTGCGCCCCTGCGCCACGAAGCAGACCGCTGGCTGATGAACGACATGCAGTGGCTCGGTGGGCTGCGATGAACGTATAAGCGAGACGCGCGGAATTGCGGTGGGATGAACGCCATCCTCTGAGACACTGCCGTCGATGAGGGTGGCGAGTTCGTGGACCACCGCACTGGATTGCCTGGTCTCCGTCATCCCGAGCCGATCCTTTCGATCTGGAGGATTGTGCAAGAAGCCGGGAGTTCCGGTCTACCTGTATCGACCGTCGATCTCCCATCTTCCCGCCATGGCCGGCCGTGGTTTGCCGGCGATTTCTTGGAGGGATCGGTGTCCAACATCGAAGGTAAAGTTGTCGCTATTACGGGCGCCAGCAGCGGTATCGGCGAGGCGACGGCCAGGCTGCTCGCGGCCCGCGGCGCTCGCGTCGTGATGGGCGCGCGCCGCACGGATCGGTTGGAAGCGCTGGCTGCAGCCATCTCGGCCGCGGGCGGTGAAGCGCGCTTTCGGCCACTCGATGTCACCGATCGCGAGGAGATGAAAGCCTTTGCCGCCCATGCCGTCGCCGAGTTCGGGCGGGTCGACGTGCTGATCAACAATGCCGGCCTGATGCCGCTGTCGCCCCTCAGCGCGCTCAAGGTCGACGAATGGGACCGAATGATCGACGTGAACATTCGCGGCGTCCTGAACGGCATCGCCGCCGTGTTGCCCGGCATGAAGGCGCAGGGCAGCGGCCAGATCATCAACGTCGCCTCGATCGGAGCCCACATCGTGGTGCCAACGGCAGCGGTCTATTGCGCCACGAAGTATGCAGTGTGGGCAATCTCGGATGGGCTGCGGCAGGAGAATACCGACCTCCGCGTCACTGTCGTGTCGCCGGGAGTGGTCGAGAGTGAGCTCGCAAACACGATCACCGATGCCGGCGCAGCGCAGGCAATGGCGACCTACCGGCAGATTGCGATCGGGCCAGACGCCATCGCGCGGGCCATTGCCTATGCGATCGAGCAACCGGCCGACGTCGATGTCAGCGAGATCATCGTCCGCCCCACCGCCAGCCCGAACTAGGAGCCATAACCATGAAAAGCCTTGCAATCAAAACCATGAGCGCCGCGGCTGGCGCCTTGATGGCCGCGGGACCCGTCGTGGCTCAGGACGACCGCATCGCGCGGGGCGAGGCGGTCGTGCGGACTCTCAACGGTGGTCAGGCGCAGCCCACGCTTGAAGGTCTTCGCCGTGATTTTCCGTTCCTCGCCGACGCCATTGCCGGCTACGCGCTCGGCGAGGTGTGGGCGCGGCCGGGGCTCGATCATCGCACACGCCAGATCGCTGCCGTGGCGGCCTTTGCGGCCCTCGGGCTCAAGCCCTTTTTCAAGATCCATGCGGGTTACGCGCTCAATCACGGTGTCACTGCCGATGAGCTGAAGGAAGTCGTCTATCTGACGACAGTTCCCGCGGGCTTCCCCCGCGCCATCGAGGCGGCCCAGGCTTTGAGCGAAGTATTGGAAGAAAGGAGCAAGGCGATGGCTGCCCATCCCTATGTCGGTATGTGGGTGACTGCCGACGGCAACATTCGCCATGAGCTGTTGGCGAATGGACGCTATGTCGAAGCACGCGGGACGCGCGAGAAGGCCTATCAGGGGCGCTACACCATCAAGGGCAATCACATCGACTATGTCGACGACACCGGCTTCACCGCCGACGGGGATTTCGTCGACGGTGTTCTCCATCACGGCGGCATGGTTCTCTATCGGCGCAAGTAGCGTCGATGGAGAGAGGGACTAAGTGCGCGAACCAGCGAAGCTCACGGTGGCGACACCGGCGCCGACCAGCAGGCCGCCACCGACCTTGTTGACGACACCGATCGCCCGCGGATTCGATGCAAAGCGGCGTGCGCGCGAGGCGACCAGCGCATAGCCGAAGGCATTGGCGAAGGCCAAGACCAGGAAGGTGGTTTCGAACACCAGCATCTGGGTCAGGAAGTCGCCCGCCGGGTCGAGGAAGGCGGGTAGGAAGGCCACGAAGAAGGTGATGCTCTTGGGATTGAGCGCCGTCACCAGCCAGGCATGGCCCAGCATCTTTGCTGCCGATACGGCATCTGTCCGTGGCTGGGCATCCAGCGTACCGCCGGCTCGCCAGAGCTTGATGCCCAGGTAGACGAGATAGGCAGCGCCGACCCATTTCAGGATGGTGAACAGCGTCGCCGAGGTGGCGAGCAGGGCGCCCAGTCCCAGCATCGAGAGCGTCATGGCCGTGAAGTCGCCCAGGGCCACGCCGACCGCCATGGGAAACGCCGTTCGCCAGCCCTGTCCCAGAGCGTAGGACACGACCAGAAGCACGGTTGGTCCCGGAATGATCAGCAGGATGCTCGATGCGGCGGCAAAGGCCGCCCAACTCTCGAAACTCATGGGCAATGCTCCACAGATTTCGCCGATCAAGCCATGTATAGATTGGGGCGTCAGCCGGAATTTGGCCTCTTTCCATCGTCAAGATTATCGGCGTACGATCTTGTCGGAGGCCGAATGAACCGTCCCAAGACCCGAGGCTACCATCACGGCGACCTGCGCGAAGCGCTGGTAGCGTCTGGCCGCAAGCTCCTGGAGGAGAAGGGCGTTCGCGGCTTCACCCTGCGGGAATGTGCTCGACGTGCGGAGGTATCCCATGCTGCACCGGCGCATCACTTCGCCTCTATGGACGACCTTCTCGCAGAACTCGCGCAGCGAGGCTTCAAGGAGCTGAGCGCCTCCATGACCGCCGAAGCCGAACGGGCCGATGGCGGGGCCGCCGCCCAGCTCGTCGGGCTGGGGGTGGGCTATATGGCCTTTGCTGCTGCCAATCCCGTCCTCTTTCAGCTCATGTTTAGCCGCGAGGCCAATCGTCTCGAAGTGGCTGAGGGAGCCGCCGAGATCCGCCGCCTGCAGGCCGCTGCCGTCGATGCCGCCCTTCAATCTGCCGATACGCAGGTTTCAGGGGAGGTCCGTCAGCGCATGACGGATTTCGCCTGGGCCACGATGCATGGCTTCATCACGTTGGTGCTGGAGGGTGAAATTGGCGGCCGGGATTCGTCGCGTGGCCTGAAGGCACGCGGCCTCGCGGCTCTCGCGGCGATGGCCGAAACGGTCGTGCGTTCAGGTGGCCGTTAACGGGATCCGGAACAGCAGCGCCTCGACGTTGTCGCCATAGGCCGCGATCTTTGTGAAGCGTTTCACCAGGTGGCCGCCATTGGCCGTGATGACCCGTTGCGACGGCAGATTGTCCGGATCCGTCGTCAACTCGACATACGGCAGACCTTCCTTGGCGACCTCCGGCAGTAGCATTCCGAGTGCTTTGGTGGCGTAACCGTGACGGCGCTTCCAGGCCGGAACGGCATAGCCGATATGGCCGAGACAATGCGCGGGGAGGTCAGGCGTCCCGGGCTGCCAGCGGAAACTGATCGAGCCGCAGAAGCCGCCGTCCCACATCCAGCGCCGATAGCCCGGAAGCCTGGCGACGAACGTACCGTCCGGTAAGGCGATCGGTCCGGCCTTGGCCTCGCGATCGTCGAGCAGCGCGACGAACGCCTCAGCGCCTTCCTCAATGAGTGCCAGCTCGTCCCGTGCCGTTTCCTCGGGATTGATATTGTCGGGCGACCAGCCGCGCTTCAGAGCGGCGGCATATTCGTCGAGATAGGCCAGGGCAGGGACAACGAGCTGCAAAGGACTTTCCTTCGGACCGGAGCCTTGCTGTAGCATGCTCGCCCATGAGTTCCAGTCCCGTCCTCGCCCTCGATATCGATGGCGTTATCTCGCTCGGTTACCCGGGGGCGCCCCATCCCTGGTACGCGACCATGAAGGCTGACTGGGGTTTCGATCACGATGAAATGGCACGGGATTTCTTCCATCGCGATTTCCGGGAAGTCATGCGCGGCCGGTTGGATCTCTACGTCGCTCTCCACGAGTACCTTGAACCGAAGGGCCTTGCGGATCGGCTGGAGGAGTTCGTTGCCTATTGGTTCGAGAAGGACTCCATCATCGACCGTGATGTGCTGGCCCAGGCCGATGCCTGGCGGCAACGCACCGGCGGGCGCTGCTTCGCCGCCTCCAACCAGGAGCATCATCGCGTTGCTTACCTGCGCGACCAGGCCGGGCTCGGTCCCCATTTCGACGAGATCATCTATTCGGCTGCCCTGGGGGTCACCAAGCCGGAACGGGTGTTCTTCACCAATGCGCAGGCCCGTATGGGCGTGACCGTGGCCCAGTCGATCCTGTTCGTCGACGATTCGGCGGCCAACGTCGACGCTGCCCGCGCCTGTGGCTGGCGGGCCATGCTCTATCGCGGCCCCGAAAGCCTCAAACAGGCTTTGGCGGGCTGGGGCTGATCATCGATTCCATGCTAGAGGCTTGGTCATGCTGATGTTCGACATACCCTTCGGCACGACCGAATGGGACGGTGTGGAGCGTACGGAACACCCCGGCGAAACCGGCAAGGCGTTCTGGCGCACGCGAAACTTCAACAACATCCGTGTGCGCATGGTCGAGTACACGCCCGGCTATCTCGCTGACCATTGGTGCCAGAAGGGCCATGTCCTGCTGGTGCTCGAGGGCGAACTGTCGACCGAACTGGCCGATGGCCGCACCGTCGTGCTGAAATCCGGCCAGAGCTACCAGGTGGCCGATGGCACGCTCGCCCACCGTTCGCGCACCGACAAGGGCGCCAAACTTTTCATAGTGGACTGACATGACGGACATGATCGGCTTTATCGGCGTCGGCACCATGGGAGAGCCGATGTGCCGCAACCTGGCACGCAAGAGCGGCATGACGGTCCTGGCGGCCGATCGCGACGAGGCGCCTCTGAAGCGGCTGGCTGCCGACGGCGTGAAGGCTGCGTCGGTCGACGAGATCGCCGAGAGCTGCCGCACGATCTTCCTGTCGCTGCCGGGCGGCAAGGAAGTGGAGGAGATTTGCCTCGGCCCGAACGGGCTCACCAGCAAGGCGAAGCTCGGCTGGACCGTTGTCGACCTCAGTACGGCGCCGCCGCGTTTGGCACGCCGGCTCTACGCCGAGTTCGAGGGCAGGGCTACGGCCTTCGCCGATGCGCCCGTGGCCCGCACGCGCCAGGCCGCGATCGATGGCACGTTGTCGATCATGGTGGGCGCAACGTCGCCGACCTTTGAACGCATCGAGCCGTTGCTGCGCCACATGGCGAGTGAGGTCACCCATTGCGGCGAGGCGGGGGCGGGCCAGACCGTCAAAATCCTGAACAACATGATCCTGTTCCAGACCGTCGTGGCACTGGGCGAAGCCCTGTCGATCGCGCGGGCCAACGATGTGGACGGCAAGATCCTGTTCGAGACCTTGACCAAGGGATCGGCTGATTCCTTCGCGCTGCGCAATCACGGCATGAAGGCGATGCTGCCGGGGGTGTTCCCCGAGCGCGCCTTCTCGACGAAGTACGCGCTCAAGGACCTGAGCTACGCCATCGAGATGGCGGATGAGACCGGCGTACCGGCGTTGGGTGCCGATGTGGCGCGCGAATTGATGGAGCGCGCCGTAGAACTGGGCCATGGCGAAGAATATTGGCCCGTGCTGCTGCGCTCCATCGAAGACGCTGCCAACAAAGACTAAGCGCCGAAGCCGCCGTCGATCGTCTGCATCGAGCCGGTGATCATCGCACTGTGCGGGCCGGCGAGATAGGCCGTCAGTTCTGCGACCTCATCGGCGCGGATGTGGCGCTTCACCGCCATGAAGCTGTGCATGAGACCTGCCATCGGTCCGTTTGCTGGGTTCATGTCGCTGTCGGTCGGGCCTGGCTGAACGCTGTTGACCGTGATGCCGCGTTCGCCGAAGTCGCGGGCGAGGCCGCGCACCATGCCCTGGACAGCCGACTTGGTGAGGGCATAGGCAGCACCACCTGCGAAAGGCATGCGATCGCCATTGACCGAGCCGATCACGATGATGCGGCCGTCGCGGTTCATCTTGCGCGCGGCTTCGACCGCGGCGTGATAGGGCGCCCGGACGTTGACGTCGATCATGCGGTCGACCGCGTCCGGCTCGATGGTGAGGGGATCACCCAAAATGCCTATGCCAGCATTGACGACCAGCACATCGAGGGCGCCGCGACCAGCGACGGTGGCGGTCAGCGCCTTACGGTCGCCGCTGTCGGTCTGGATGGCCTCTGCCCCTGTGGCCTTAGCCAGCGCCTCGGCGGCGTCTTTGGAACCGGCATAGGTAAAGGCGACCTTGCCGCCACCCGCCGCGAAACGGCGGACGATCGCTGCGCCAATGCCGCGGCTGCCGCCCAGGATCAGAATGTTCTTGCCAGAGAAATCGGCCATGTCGGCCTCCTTGATATTGTGTAGTGGTCGCTATATATGAAGGCTCAAGCGAAGCACAAGGACTATTTTTAGTGATCGCTATAAAAAACTCCGCCCCGCGCGGTCGACCCCGCTCTTTCGATGTGGAAGAGGCGGTCGACAAAGCCGTGAAGCTGTTCCACCAGCGCGGTTACGACGCGGTCGGTGTCGCCGAGCTGGGCAGTGAGCTCGGCATCAAACCACCGAGCTTCTATGCCGCGTTTGGGAACAAGGCCGGATTGTTCCAGCGTGCTCTCGAGCGCTACACCGCGAGCAAGGCCAGCGTTTTTGGCAACGCTCGCGCCAAGGGCGGATCCGTGACCGAAGTGATCGAACGGACGTTACTCGAGGCAGCCCGAATCTATCCTGAGCGGGACGGCGCGGCGGGCTGTCTGGTGATCGATGGCACGCGCAACAGCATCGATCCCGAGGCGCGTGCCCTGGCGGCGGCCCTGAAAGAGGCTGGTCGCGCCAGCATCCGCGACTTCATCGCGACGGAGTTTCCTGAGCGCGCCGACGAGCTTGCCAGCTTGGTGACGATTGCTCTGGCGGGCATGTCATCGGCCGCGCGCGACGGCGCCAAGGCCTCGACACTCAAAGCCTTCGCAGAGGCGGCCGGTCGGGCTTTTCGTCAGGAGGCGGTGCGCGCATAACCTTTCTCGCGCATGCAAGTGTCGGCGAGGCGGCTTTCTTCCTGCGACTTGAATGCCGCGAACCGCTGTTGCCATTCGAGGTAGCTCGGCTGGCGTCCGGCCCAACTCGGCGGATAAGGGAAGGGGAAGCTGAAGACGTAAAGCCGGTCCGCTTCCTCCTTGGCCGCTTGCTTGCACTGCGTCCAATCGGCAGCGGTCGCGGCACTTCCAGTGTCAGCTCTTTGCCATGAACCGGGCGGCCCGCACGCCGCGGCGCCCAGGATCATCACGAGGCACAATGTTGCTCGGGCGAGATGCAAATTTTGGCACGCTCCTTGGCTCGGTTGCTGATGCTATGGTCCGACTGGACGGAGTTCATGTGAAGAGGAGAAGAGCGCAATGGCGCGGATTGCAGTGGGTGGTTTTCAGCACGAGACCAATACGTTCGCGCCGCAGCAGGCCACCTGGGAGGAGTTCGTCAGGGCCGACGCCTGGCCGCCGCTGTTGCGCGGGCAGGAGATGATCGCAGGTGTCGAAGGCTACAACATCCCGATCGCCGGCGCGGTGAAGAAGCTCGCCGAGCTCGGCCACGAGATCGTGCCGCTCGCCTGGGCGGCCGCGGCGCCAGCCTCTTACGTGACCGAGGACGCCTACGAGCGGATGTGGAAGCTGTTCGACGAGGATCTGCGCAAATTTGGTCCGTTCGACGCGGTCTATCTCGACCTGCACGGCGCGATGGTCGCGGAGAACACGGAGGATGGCGAGGGCGAGTTGCTGCGGCGCATCCGTGGCATCGTCGGCAACGACCTGCCGATCGTGGCGAGCCTCGATTATCATGCCAACCTGACGCCGGAGATGGCGCAGCTCGCCACCGCTCTGGTCGGCTACCGCACCTATCCGCACATCGACATGGCCGTGACCGGTAAGCGCGCCATCGAGCTGCTCGACAAGCTCCTCAGGGAGAAGCGCCCAGTCTATCGTGCCTATCGCCAGCTTGATTTCCTGATCCCGCTGGTCTGGCAGTGCACGTTCATCGAGCCGGCCAAGGGCATCTTCGATCTCGTGGGCGAGCTTGAAGCCGGCGAGAAGAGCCACAACCAAGGCATCGTCAGTGTTACTCATACTCCCGGTTTCCCGCCCGCCGACATCGCGCAGTGCGGCCCGGCGCTCGTGGTCTACGGCCATGACAAGGAAGCGGTCGAAGCGGCGGCTGACAAGCTCGCGGCAACCGTGAAAGCACACGAGAAGGCCTTCGACGGCGAGCTGCTGGATCCGGACCAGGCCGCCTTGCGGGCGATCGAGCTGTCGAAGGGGGCGAAGAAACCCATCGTGCTGGCCGACGTGCAGGACAATCCTGGCGCTGGTGGAACGTCGGACACCGTTGGCTTGCTGGCGGCCCTGATGCGCCACAAGGCCAAGGGTGCCGTGATCGGCATGATCGTTGATGAGGAGGCCGCCAAGGCCGCCGCTGAAGTCGGCGAGGGCAACATCATGCGGCGCGGCATTGGCGCCGTCGTGGGTTATGGCGGCGAAACGCCGGTCGAGGCCGACTGGCGCGTGGTCAAGGTCGGCGACGGCAAGTTCACCGGCACGGGTCCGTTCTATGGTGGCGCCAAGTTCCAGATCGGGCCGATGGCCCTGGTCACGGATGAGGCGAGTGGTGTCTCAGCCGTGCTGGCAGCCAAGCGCGTGCAGGCGGCCGACCAGGAGATGTTCCGCCATGTCGGCGTCGAGCCCGCGGAGGCGCCGATCCTCGGCCTCAAGTCGACGGTCCATTTCCGGGCCGACTTCCAACCGATTGCCGAGACCATCCTGGTGGTGAGGTCGACCGGTGCGCACATCACCGATCCCGTCGACATGCCCTATAAGCACTTGCGCAAGGGCATCAAGCTCCGGCCGATGGGGCCGGTCTGGAACGGCGCCTAGCCATCGCGGAAGGCGGGCCGCAGGGCCCACACCATCGGCACGGTGGTGAGGGCCACGCAGGCGACGGCAACAAGGGCCGTTGCCAGGCCCACCACGTCGCCCAGCAGGCCGAACAGCAGTGGACCGGTGGCGCCCGCCACCGAACCGCCGGTGTAGAAGATCGCAAAGGCGCGCGTGCGTTTTTCGGGGCTCACGAATTCCGGGACGGTGCCGTACAGAACCGAAGACGTGCCGTTCAGCATCAGGCCAACGACGGGCAGCAGCACCAGCGCGAAATCCAGCGACAGCGGCAGGAGGGCGAGGACCAGAAGCGTGGTCGCCACTTCCGTGAGCACGACCGACGGCACGACGCCCAGCCGTTGCCCGACCCAGCCCATCACCAGCTTGCCGGCCGCGCCACCGGCGAAGAGCAGCGACAGGCCGAGGCCGATCGTCGGCAGGTCGGCGCCTTTGTCGCGTAACAGGAAGGGCAGGAAGATCAGGAAGCCTGTGCGCACCAGATCGTCGGCGATGTGGATCGAGAACAGGAGCCAGTAGGCCCACGGCCGATCCTGGCCAGCAATCACCCTGGAGGGCTCGGCCTTCCCGTGCAGGACGATCGGCTTCAGCGAGGCGATGATCACGCCGGCGCCAAGGACGGCCAGCGCTGCCATCACGACCATCGCCTGCTGCCAACCGAGCGACGCGGCAACCAGGGCGAACAGTGCCGGGAGCAGGACCTTGCCGACATCCCCGGTGAAATTGTAAGTGCCGAGCGCCGTGCGCGACTGCTGGCCGTGATACATGGCGGCAACCAGGCTCGACGCGATCGGATGCTGCGTGCTGCCGCCCAGGCCTGCCAGCAGCAACCCCGCGATCACGCCATAGAGCGAGCCGGAGAGGCCCGCGAAACCGTAACCGACAGCAACCAGCACTGTCCCGAGTGCCAGGACGCGCACGCCGCCGAAGCGTTCTGCCAGCATGCCCGAGGGGATTTGCCCGCTCGCCATGGCGCCGGAATAAACCGTCTTCAGCGCGCCGATGGCGGCATAGCTCAGGCCGAACTGGGCCTGTAGCAGCGGATAGAGGACGTTCAGAAGGTCGGTGAAACCGTCATGGAGAGCATGCGCTCCACCGCAGACGGTGAGCGTCCTGCGGGCGGTCGGCGAGGAAGAGACGGCGACTGTCATCTCGCCGTCACAATACTAGCGCCCCGGGATGCGGTCGAACCAAAAGGCGACTTGCTGTTGAAAGTCGTCTTCGGCGTAAGCGGTGTCAGTGATGATCGAAGGCTTGCCGTTGCGCGGATAGCGCACGCTCTGCAATCGAGCAAAGCGCGTATCGCTGAGGTGCAGGATCAGCACGTCGCCTTGGCGGCGGTGGAAGATGAATTCGTGGATCTTGCGGATGTTCACCAAGCTGACGACGTAGCGTCCGTCTCGGCCGTCGGCAGCAAGCTGGCGCACCGGAACGTCACGGCCTTCGTTGGTGATGCCCATCAGCGCCAGCGCCTCGGGTGCCATCATATTGTCGGTGCCGGTGTTCTGGATCATCCGCACCAGTCGGTCACCACGTGGCGACAGGGTGGTGGTCGTCTTGCGCTTGCCGAAGAGGTTCTGGTCGCAGGCGCCGAGCGGAAGGAGCAGGCCAGCACCGAGAAGAGCACGCCGCGAAAAACCAACGCTACAGGTCAAACTCAATCCTTCCCGATCTTGTCCATGTCGACGATGACGGGCGCGATCTCCTCGAGCGCACCGCCGCGGATCGCCCGGAAGAAGCAATTGTGCCGTCCGGTGTGGCAGGCGACGCCGGTCTGCTCGACCAGCACGAGAAGCGTGTCGCCATCGCAATCGACACGCAAGTCGACCAGCGTCTGGATATGCCCCGACGTATCGCCCTTGCGCCAGGGCGCGCGGCGCGAGCGCGACCAATAACAGGCACGGCCCGTGCGCATGGTTTCCGCCACGGCGTCACGGTCCATCCAGGCCATCATCAGCACTTCACCGGTATCGTGCTGCTGGGCGATGGCAGGCACGAGGCCCTGTGCATCGAATTTGATGGCGGCGAGCGCCGCGTCGATCTCGGATTGTTCGTAGGTGGTGGGCATGGCGAGCCTTGGCCTTCGAAGGGAACGGCGCGTATAATCGCGACGACCTCGCTTGGCAAATCGGGAACCTCGTGAAGAAACCGGCCAAAGCTGCCCCCGCAGGGCAGGCCCCTGCACATGCCCACGATCACAAGCACTGCGTCGAGGATGCGCTAGCCGCCGCAGAGAGGCTTTGCGCCGCCAAGGACCTGCGGTTCACGCCGCTGCGCCGGCGCGTGCTCGAACTTGTCTGGTCGAGCCACAAGCCGGTCGGTGCCTATGCACTGCTGGACAAGCTGCGTAACGAAGATCTCGGCTCGGCGCCGCCCACGATCTACCGCGCCCTCGACTTTCTGATCGAGAACGGCCTGATTCACCGCATCGAGCGCATGAATGCCTTTATCGGCTGCAGCCACCCGGGCGAGGCGCATCGCGGCTTCTTCCTGATCTGCGGCGACTGCGGCAATGCGGAAGAATTGGACGGCGACGGCCTCTCCGAGGCCATCACCGCCGACGCCCAGCGCCGCGGCTTCGCCGCGCGCGACATGACTTTGGAAGTAACCGGCCTCTGCGCCGACTGTCGGAAGACCCCAGCTTAGGCGTTGTGAGCCCGGTTCAGACGCTCGAAGCCCTCGGCGAGATCCGTCTTCAGGTCCTCGACATCCTCGAGACCAATATGGACGCGCAGGAGCTGCTTGCCCTGCGGCCACGGCACGGCGGTGCGGTACTGGTCGGGATGGGCCGGGATCATCAGGCTCTCGTAGCCGCCCCAGCTTGCGCCCATACCGAAGATGTCCATGCCGTCGAGCATCGCCGCCAGCGCGTTCTTGCTATAGCCGTCGCGCAGCGTGAACGAGAACAGGCCCGACGCGCCCTTGAACTGCTTCTTCCAGTTCTCGTGGCCCGGACAGTCGGGGAGGGCGGGATGCAGCACCTTGTCGACCTCGGGCCGTGCCTTCAGCCAATGGGCGATCTCGATGCCGCTCTTCTCGTGATGGCGCAGTCGCACGCCCATGGTGCGCAGGCCACGTAGCGCGAGATAGCAATCGTCCGGCGCCGCATGGAAACCTAAGGACTGGCATGCCGTCTTCGCGACCTCGAACAGCGGCCGCGTGGCGCAGGAGATGATGCCCATCATCGCATCGGAATGACCGACGATGTACTTGGTGCCGGCATGGATGGAGATGTCGCAGCCGTGCTCGAACGGCTTGAAGTAGAGCGGCGTCGCCCAGGTATTGTCGATCATCACCGTGGCGCCGGCCTTCTTGGCGACGGCGGCGATGGCATCGACGTCTTGCACTTCGAACGTCTGCGAGCCGGGGGCTTCGAGATAGACGACCTTGGTGTTGGGTCGCATCAACTTCTCGATGCCCGCGCCGATCATGGGATCGAAGTAGGTCGTCTCGACGCCGAAGTTCTTCAGTGTCGTGTTGGCGAAGCGCCGCGCCGGACCGTAGGCGTTGTCGGTCAGCAGCATGTGGTCGCCGGCCTTGAGGAAACCCACGATGGCGCCGGTGACCGCGCCGAGACCGGACTGTACGGCGATGGAGCGATGCGCGCCTTCGATGGCGGCAACGGCATCCTCGAGTGCCTTCTGCGTCGGCGTGCCGTTGCGGCCGTAGCCGAAGCCCTCGAAGGGAATGCGGTTCTCGAACTTCTCCATGGTCGGAGAGAGGATCGTCGAGGCGTGGTAGACGGGCGGATTAACGATGCCGAAGTTGCTATCGGGATCGCGGCCTGACACGGCCAAAACGGTGTCGGGGCGGGTATAAGTTTTCTTAGCGGTCATGAATCCGACTATGGCACAGGCCTCAAGCCGGCGGCCAGCGATAGACTTGGGGCCACAGCACGCGCGGGTCTTGCAGCTCTTTCGCCTCGGTTCGCACCGGACGAAAGCCCGCCTTGCGATATGTGGCGAGCGCACGCGGATGGTCGAGCGTGTTGGTGTTGAGCAGCAGCCGCGACCATCCGAGAGCGAACGCGCGCTCGATGGCACGATCGAGCAGCCAGGGGCCGATGCGCTGGCCGATGTAGTCGAGCGTCAGGCCGAAAAAGACGAGTTCTTCGTCACCCAGCTCGAAGAAGCCGACAAGCTCACCGTCATCGCGTGCGATGTGAAGTTCATGCCCCGGCCGGTTCAGCAGCGTCTGCAGCGCCTCGTCGGACAGCAGCCGGCGCTCGTACCAGAGCCATGGTCGGCCCACTCGATCATAGAGTTCGCGATAGAGTGCGGCTGTGGGATCCGTCACATGTTCGATCGTAACGGCAATCCCCGACGGCAGGCCCCGTCGCGTCCAGTCGGACGGCGCCATCTCGAGATGAGTGATCGTGACCGGCAGGCGACCGTCCGCACGCGGCGGCGGCTGATGGGCGAACAGGTCAGGCGCCGGTGACGATCGGTGTGTCGGCACGGCCACCCCATTCGGTCCACGAGCCGTCGTAGATCGCCGCTTCCGGCGAGCCTGTAAGGTAAAGGGCAAGACCGATCACGCAGGCGGTTACGCCCGAACCGCAGCTCGCCGTGACCTTCTTCGCCGGATCGATCCCCGAGGCCGCGATACGAGCGACCAGCTTGTCTGCGGGCAGCACGGTGCCGGTGTTGGGATCGAGCAGCTCGTTGTAGGGCAGGTTGAAGGCACCCGGCATATGACCACCACGCAAGCCTGCACGCGGCTCCGGCGTCTCGCCGCGGAAGCGGCCGGCGGCGCGGGCGTCTACGATCTGCTCACGCTTGCTCTCGATCAGGCCGCGTACATCGTCGATCGAGCGCACCAGCGTATTGTCGAGGCGCGCCGTGAAGTGCCGATCACGCGGCGGCGTCGGATCGTCTGTCACCGGGCGGCCTTCGGCCAGCCACTTCGGCAAACCGCCATTCAGGATCGACACATCCTTGTATCCCATGGCGCGAAACATCCACCAGACGCGGCAGGCACCGGTCATCGGCGTCGTATCGTAGATGACGATCTTGGAACCGTCGCCGAGGCCAAGCTTGCGGACGCGCGAAGAGAATTTCTCCGGCGAGGGCAGCATATGAGGAAGGGGATTCTCGGTATCGGCAATCTCGTCGATGTCAAAGAACACGGCGCCGGGAATGTGCTGCTCGGCGAACTCGGCCTTAGGATTGCGCTTCTGCGCCGGCAGGTAAAACGAGCCATCAACGATGCGCACGTCAGGCGCAGTGAGGCGGGCAGCCAGCCATTCGGTGCTGACAAGGGCATCGGGTCTTGCGTAATCCATAGTCCGTTTCCTCTAGGCCAGCGCGATGATGAAGCGCCGGTTCATCTTTCCCTTGTTCTCGATCTTGATGCATTCGATGCGGCCGATCTCGCCAGTCCGCGCGACGTGCGTGCCACCGCAGGCTTGCAGGTCGATCCCTTCGATCGACAGCAGTCGAACGCGGCCCGCGCCCATCGGTGGGCGCACGCTCATCGTCTTCACTAGCTCGGGCCGTGCTGTCAGTTCCTCGTCAGTAACCCACTGCGGTGTGACAGGGCGATCCAGGGCGATCAGCTTGTTGATCTCGTCGGTCACCCATTCCTTGGCGGGGACATCACCATCGAGATTGAAATCGAGCCGGCTCTTGTCGATGCCGACCTGACCACCGGTGACATTGCCCTTGATAACGGCCGACATGACATGCAGCGCCGTGTGCATGCGCATGTGCAAATGGCGGCGTTCCCAATCGAGTGCGGATTGCACCGAGGTACCGACGTCCGGCCGCGTTGCATCGGGCGCCAACACAAGGAGCACGTCACCACCTTCGGCCTTGAGGGCGTCCACGACCTTGGCCTCGCCACCATCCCAGCGCAGCACGCCGGTATCGCCGGGCTGTCCGCCACCGGTAGGATAGAAGATCGAACGGTCCAGCCGCACGCCGCGCTCCTCGACGGCGGTCACGGTGGCGTCTGCTTCCTTGAGATAGGCGTTCTGCCTGAAGAGTTCTTCGACCATGGACCGGATTTAGGCTTTCGCCAGCCGTGCCGCAACTTGGCGGGCGGTCGGCATCGACGGTGCGGCACCAAGCCACTCGACAGCACAGGATGCCGCAGCGCTGGCGTAACGAGCGGCCTCGGTCGGTGACGCGCCAGCCGCCATGCGAGCTGCCAATGCGCCGACGAAACAGTCGCCGGCGCCGGTCGTATCGACGACCTTGGACTTTATGGCGGGAACTGCCTCGACGCCGTTGGCGCTCACCACGAGTGCACCACGCGGGCCCAGGGTGGCAATCACGGCGCGAGCTCCACGTTTGCGCAAGGCTTCGCAGGCCGCGGCGAGGCTGCGTTGTGAACTGTTCGACGTGAGCTTCACTCCCGCAGCCTGGCCGAGTTCGATCTCGTTCAGCACTGCGACATCGACCGACTTCAGCAGCCGGGCAGGGTGGCGCGTGAAGGGCGCAAGGTTCAGCACCGTGCGTGCGCCTGCCTTATGCGCTCGAGCGAGAATTTCGCCCGTGGCCGCAAGGGGGGTCTCGAACTGAGCTACCCAGACTTCGTCGCGGCGCGGCGCGTGACGCAGCATTGCCGCCTTGAAGTGCATGTTGGCGCCGGACGCGACGGTGATCGAATTGTCTCCATCGGCGACCTGGATGAGCGCTACACCGGTTGCCGGCCCGTCGACTTCTTTGACTCCGGAACTGTCGACATCGTTGTCCGCCAGGAATCCGCGAAGGCTGTTGGCGAAGGAGTCGTTGCCGACGGCCCCCACCATGGCGGTGGGCACGCCGAGTCGGGCCGAGGCAATGGCCTGGTTCAATCCCTTGCCACCGGGCAGGAACGAGACTTCGGCACCGAGCAGTGTCTCGCCAGCCGCCGGCAGGCGCGTGCTCTGCACGACGACGTCCATGTTGAGGCTTCCGCAGACGACCACCCGGCTCATGCGGGTGCGCTCACTTCATCCAGGGTGGCAATGGCAGGTTCTTCTCGCGCAGGAAAACCGGATTGAAGAGCTTAGACTGATAGCGCTGACCGCCGTCGGCCAGGATGGTCACGATCGTCTTGCCCGGACCGAGGTCGCGCGCGAGCCGCATGGCGCCCACGATGTTGATAGCTGTCGAGCCGCCCAGAACGAGGCCTTCGTGCTCGATCAAGTCGAACAGGATGGGCAGCGCTTCCTCGTCGGTGATCTGGTAGGCGAGGTCGATCGGCGTGCCTTCGATGTTCGCCGTGACGCGGCCCTGGCCGATGCCCTCGGTGACTGAATTGCCCTCGGCTTTCAGTTCGCCTTTGGCATGCCAGTTGTAGAGCGCCGACCCCATGGGATCGCTGAGCGCGATCTTGATGTTGGGATTGCGCTCCTTCAGCGCCCGCGCCACGCCGCCCAGGGTGCCGCCGCTGCCGACGGAACAGGTGAAGCCGTCGACTTTGCCATCGGTCTGATCCCAGATCTCAGGACCCGTCGTGCGGTAGTGGCCGTCGCGGTTGGCCGTGTTGTCGAACTGATTGGCCCAGATCGCGCCGGCTGGTTCTTTGGCGGCGATCTCCTCGGCGAGCGTACCGGAGTAGCGGACGTAATTGTTTGGGTTGGCGTAGGGCACGGCGGGAACCAAGCGAAGATCGGCGCCACAGAGGCGCAGCATGTCTTTCTTCTCCTGGCTCTGCGTCTCGGGCATCACGATGACCGAGCGATAGCCGCAAGCGTTTGCCACCAGCGCGATGCCGATGCCGGTATTGCCGGCGGTGCCCTCAACGATCACGCCGCCCGGCCTGAGCTTACCGCTCTTCTCGGCATCCTCGATGATCGCCAAGGCTGCGCGATCCTTGATCGAGCCACCGGGATTGAGGAATTCGGCCTTGCCGTAGATGTCGCAGCCTGTCGCCGCGGAGGCCGCGCGCAGTTTGATCAACGGCGTGTTGCCGATGCTATCGATAAAACCCGTACGGACGTTCATGACCTGCTCGCTCTCATAACCCTGCGCTCGCTCCCGGGCGGACGGTAGACAGGGAGCGGGGGGACACGCAACCAGCTTGCGTCGGATCAACACCAGCAGTTCCGCACGTCGTCGCGATGAAGGGCGAGCCACTGCAGCGCCATGACCGCAACGGCATTGTCGCATTCGTTGCGGTCGAGCATGGCGCGTGCCTCGGCAAAGGGCACGACTTTCACGAGAATGTTCTCGTTCTCCGCTTCGAGGCCGAAAATCCCACCGACGCCCGTGGTGTCGGTCCGGCCGAGAAAGCTTGTGCAGGTTTCGGAGCAGGCGCCGGGGCTCAGCACGACGCTGCTCATGGGAAGCAGATCAGTGATCGTCACCGCCGCTTCTTCGACCGCCTCCCGGCGCGCCACATCTTCGGGTGTCTCGCCGTCTTCGATGATGCCCGCCACGGTCTCCCAGCCCCAGGGATGACGACCGGCGGCATAGGAGCCGGCGCGGAATTGGCGGATGAGCACCACCTCGTCGCGGACCGGATCGTAAGGCAGCACCGCCGCTGCCTGGCCGCGCTCGAAGACCTCGCGCTTCACCTCGCCGCTCAGGCCACCCTGGTACAGCGTGTGGCGAAAGAGGTAGCGGGCGACACGAAAATAGCCCTGGAACGCGACAGTGCGCTCGATGAGCTCGACCTTTTCGGTGGGCGGGGGGACAGCAGCCATGATGCACCCTGCAAGCGAAAAGGGCCGCTCCCTTAGAGAGAGCGGCCCTAAATTGGCTCCGGAGGCAGGGATCGAACCTGCGACCCGGCGATTAACAGTCGCCTGCTCTGCCGCTGAGCTACTCCGGAATAAACTTCGTCGCGGTGGCGGCAAGGTCCCGCGAAGGCGCGGTGTTTTGGCAGAGCATGTTTAACCACGCAAGGCCCTTCGACCGCAGAATTGTGGAGGCCTGGGCCGGAATCGAACCGGCATTGACGGATTTGCAGTCCGCTACATAGCCACTCTGCCACCAGGCCGCACGAGTTGCGGCCGGTGCTATACGCGTGCGGTGACAGAGCGGTCAAGCCAGCCGCGACTCGCCGCCCTTTGCGCTGCCACCGGCCCTTGCCTATATAGGACCGCTACATATAGAGGCAGCCCATGACGGATTTCGCGCTCGCGCGACGCAATATGGTCGATGGCCAGCTCCGGCCCAATCGGGTCACCAACGCTGCCCTCCTGGCGGCAATCGGGGAGCTGCCGCGAGAGCGCTTTCTGCCCGAGGGTCTAAAGTCGGTCGCTTACGCCGATGACGATGTGCCGCTGGGCAATGGTCGCTTCATGATGGAGCCGATGGTGCTCGCCCGGCTGATCCAGAACCTGCAGCCACAGCCCGACGACAAGGCCCTGGTTGCGGCCTCGGGGCGGGGTTACGGCGCGGCGATCCTGGCACGTCTGGTAAAATCAGTGGTCGCTGTCGAGAACGACGGCAGTCTGGCCGCCACTGGCCAGCAGACTTTGCGTGAGCTGGGGGTAACTAACGTTCAGCTAACGGCGGGCCAGCCTGATCAGGGCGCAGCCGCTTCGGGTCCGTATGACGTCATTCTGATCGAGGGCGCCGTGCAAGAAGTTTCACGCGCCATTATCGATCAATTGGCTGAAGGCGGCCGACTGGCGACCGTCGTGGCCGATCCGAGTGGGGCACTGGGCGTGGCCCATCTCTTTGTGAAGCAGGGTGGGGTCACCTCGGGGCGTCCACTCTTCGATGCCGGCACGCCGTCACTGCCGGGATTCACGCCGCCTCCCAAGTTCACCTTCTAGGCAATCCCGGCGGTTTTCCCGTGTCGAACGGGGCTATCAAAACTCTTCGGGCCGATGCTAGGGTGCGAGCCACATATGAGGGTAGAACGATGCGTATCCGGCCCAGGTTGAGGCACGTCCGCAGCGCGGTTGCGTGCGCCCTAGCCGTTGGGCTCGGTGGTGCATCCAATGCATGGTCGCAGAGCCTAATCGAGGCGCTGTCGACGACGTACAACAGCAACCCAGACCTGCTGGCCAGCCGGGCAATCCTGCGCCAGACCGACGAAACGCTGTCGCAGGCGGTCGCCAACTGGCGCCCACGCGTGACGCTGAACGTCGAATTCAACAGGACCCAGCAAGATTCCTACACAAACCGGCCGGGCGTGGCCCCGACGTTCTACGAACTGAACGGCAAGTTCACGACCCTCCAGGTCGTTCAGCCGATCTTTCGCGGTGGCAAGACAGTCGCGGAAACCAAGCAGGCTCAGGCCAACATCCAGGCGCAGCGGGCGGCCCTGGCCGATACCGAGCAGACGACGCTCCTGTCGGCCGTGACGTCCTATGCCGATCTCGTCCAGAACATCGGTATCGCCGATGCACGTCGCAACAACGTCCGCGTGTTGGTCCAGCAGCTCGACGCGACCCGCGAGCGTTTCCGAGTTGGCGAACTCACGATTACCGACGTGTCACAGTCCGAGGCACGCCTCGAGGCGGCCAAAGCCGATCTCGTCGCGGCGGAAACCAACGTCCGCATTTCAGAGGCATCTTTCCAGCGCACGGTTGGCAAGCGGCCGGGCAAGCTCGGCGAAATCCCTCTGATCGGTGGACTGCCTTCATCGGAAGAAGAAGCCGTCGGGCTCGCAATGGACGCCGGTCCGCGCGCCGTTTCGGCAGCGCACCGCATCACGTCCGCGAATTATGGCGTGAACAATGCGGTCGGCGACCTGCTGCCCCAGGTCAATCTCGTCGGCGCGCTACAACAGCAGTTCGATCTGCAGGTCCCGAACGACAGGTACTACACCTACGCCCTGCGCCTGCAGGCGACCATTCCGATCTTCCAGAACGGCAGCGAATGGTCGCGCATCCGTTCGGCGCGGGAACTTGTCGCCCAGCGCCGCAACGAACTCGACAGCGCCCGCCGCACGGTGGCGGAGAATGTCATCCGCGCCTGGCGTCAGCTCGACTCCGCACGTTCCCGCGTGACGTCCTACGAATCGCAGGTTCGTGCCAACGAAGTGGCATTGAACGGCGTGCGACAGGAAGCGCTGGTCGGCTCACGCACGACCCTTGACGTGTTGAACGCCGAACAGGAACTGCTGAACGCTCAGGTGAACCTGATCCAGGCTCGCCGAGACACGCAAGTGTCCTACTACGGCGTCCTCGCCGGTATTGGCCGCCTGACCGCCCGTACCCTGGCGCTGCCGGTCGAGTATTACGACGAGGAGCGCTACTACAAGGATGTTGGCTCGCGCTGGATCGGCTGGGGTAGCAGCGGCGAATCAGGCACAGGCAACATCCTGCCGTCGGCCAACCCGGCTGGCGTGGCTGGGAGCGCGCCGCCGGCGGGCTCAACGCCGGCCTCAAGTACGCCGCGATGAGCGCCGCCAAAGATCCCAACAACGACCCCTCGATGGACGATATCCTGGCGTCCATTCGCAAGATCATTTCCGACGACGAAGCCCGCGCTCAGATCACCGGCCAGAAGCCGGGAGCACCATTGAGCCATCCGCCCGGGATTTCGCCGTCACCGCGCCAATCACCGCCGAGCGACGACGTGTTGCTGCTGACGGATCTCGTCGAGGAACCCACCAAGGGGCCGGGAATGTCATCCAATACCCAGCCAGGCCAGCCGCGGATCGACCCGATCAAGGCCGCCGAGATGCCGCAGCCGTCTGTTGATGGACCTGCTGACGGCTCTCTTGTGGGACCGAGCGTTGTCGGCGTCGCGAGCACCGCTTTTGCCCGTCTGAACCAGGCGGTGCAGGATAGCGTTCCGCCGCCCGCAGCACCGGACCCTGGCCCGGCGATCGGCAATGGCGGCAAGACCATCGAGGATCTGGTCAAGGAAATGCTGCGGCCGATGCTGAAGGAATGGCTCGACAAGAACCTGCCGCCGATGGTCGAGCGCTATGTTGAACGCGAGATTTCCCGGCTGACACGCCGCTGACCCCCAGGCGCCCTCCGTCATTGAACGCCACGGCGCCGCAACCGTGGCGTTTTTCGTTATAAGGCAAAGAGATGCTCGACAAGACTTACGACCCCAAGGAGATCGAAGCCCGCCGTTACCCCGAATGGGAGAAGGCTGGGGCCTTCCGCGCCCATCCGGAGTCACCGAAGCAGCCCTATTGCATCGTCATCCCGCCACCGAACGTGACGGGCAGCCTGCATATGGGGCATGCGCTCGATAACACCTTGCAGGACGTGCTGATCCGCTGGCGCCGCATGAAGGGCGACGACGTGCTGTGGCAGCCCGGCACCGACCATGCCGGCATCGCAACCCAGATGGTCGTGGTCCGCAATCTCGAGCAAGAGGGTATCGGCCTTGCCGTCGAAGGCGCGGTGAAAGGCGATGCCAACAAGAAGCTGCTCAATCGCGAGGAATTCCTGGCCAAGGTCTGGGAGTGGAAGGCTTATTCCGGCGGCACGATCACGAGCCAGCTCCGGCGGCTCGGTGCGTCATGCGACTGGAGCCGTGAACGCTTCACCATGGACGAAGGCCTGTCGCGCTCCGTCCTCAAGGTGTTCGTCGATCTCTACAAGGCCGGCCTGATCTACAAGGACAACCGTCTGGTCAATTGGGATCCCAAGATGCTGACGGCGATCTCCGACCTCGAGGTCGAGTCGCGCGAGGTCAAAGGCCACCTCTGGTACTTCAAGTATCCGATCGACGGCAGCGACGAGCACATCATCGTGGCCACGACCCGGCCCGAGACGATGCTGGGCGATACCGGCATTGCCGTGCATCCCGACGATCCCAAGTGGAAGCACCTGATCGGCAAACACGCAATCCTGCCGCTGGTCGGACGGCGTATCGCCATCGTGGCCGATGAGTATTCCGACCCGGAGAAGGGCTCGGGTGCGGTGAAGATCACGCCTGCGCACGACTTCAACGATTTCGAGGTCGGCCGCCGCCATCAGCTCGATGCCATCAACATCTTCGATAAGTTCGCGCGCGTTAACGAGAACGCGCCGGAGAAATATCGCGGCCTCGACCGCTTCGACGCCCGCAAGAAGATCGTGGCGGAGATGGAGGAACTGGGGCTGGTCGAGAAGATCGAGCCGCACGCGCACGCCGTGCCTTATGGCGATCGTGGTGGCGTGCCGGTCGAACCCTATCTCACCGAGCAATGGTACGCCGATGCCAAGAAACTCGCTGAAGCGCCGATCGCAGCGGCGCGCGACGGCCGCGTGAAGTTCGTCCCCGAGCGCGGGCGTGACGACTTCTTTCGGTGGATGGAGAGTATCGAGCCGTGGTGTGTGTCTCGCCAGCTTTGGTGGGGACACCAGATCCCGGCCTGGTACGGCCCGGACAAGAAAGTGTTCGTGGCGCTGTCGGAGGAGGAGGCCAAGGCCGAGGCTCGTGCTCACTACGGCAAGGACGTCGCCCTGGAGCGCGATCCCGACGTGCTCGACACCTGGTTCAGTTCGGCGCTGTGGCCGTTCTCGACCCTGGGTTGGCCGGACAAGACGCCGGAACTCGCCAAATACTATCCGACCAGTGTGCTGGTGACCGCCCCGGACATCCTGTTCTTCTGGGTCGCCCGCATGATGATGATGGGTATGCAGTTCATGGGCGATGTTCCGTTCCGCACCGTCTACCTGCATGGCCTGGTGACGGACGAGAAGGGCCAGAAGATGTCGAAGTCCAAGGGGAACGTGATCGATCCCCTGGAGCTGATCGACAAATACGGCGCCGATGCGCTGCGCTTCACCATGACGTCGCTCGCCGCTCCACAGGCAGGTCGCCTGCGGCTGGCTACGTCCAAGGTCGAGGGCTCACGCAACTTCGCGACCAAGCTCTGGAACGCCACGCGCTTTGCCGAAATGAACGGCGCGGCATTGCCGGAGGGCTTCGATCCGGCGTCGGCAAAGCTCACCGTCAACAAGTGGATGCTGGGCGAATTGGCGCGCGCCAATCTAGCGATCGACAAGGCCCTGACGGAGTTCCGGCTGAACGAAGCGGCCAATACGCTCTACGAGTTCATCTGGGGCGTTGTCTGCGATTGGTACGTCGAGCTGACTAAGCCGATCCTGCAGGGCGCCGATGGGCCCGAGAAGGACGAGACCCGGGCGGTCACGGCCTTCGTGCTGCGCGAAACGGTGAAGCTGCTGCATCCCGTGATGCCCTTCATCACGGAAGAGCTGTGGGATAAGCTCGGCCATCGTGCCCATCACGGCGCACTAATCGGCCAGCCCTGGCCCGTGCCGACAGCCGTCGATGCGGCTGCCGATGCCGAGATGGGTTGGCTGGTGAAGCTGATCCAGGACATCCGTTCGGCGCGAGCCGAGCTCAATGTGCCGGCCGGCGCCAAGCTCAAGTTGCTGGTGATCGGCGGCAACGACACGACCAAGGGACGGCTGGAGACGCATCGCGCCGCCATTGAGCGCCTGGCGCGGATCGAAGGCGTCGAGGCCGCTACGTCGGCACCCAAGGCCTCGCTGCAGCTCGTCATCGGCGAGGCGACTTATGCCTTGCCGGTCGGGGAGGTGATCGACCTCAAGGCCGAAAGCGCCCGGCTTCAGAAGGAAATCAAGAAGCTGGCCGACGAGATCGGCAAGATCGACTCCAAACTCGGTAACGCAGCCTTCGTGTCGCGTGCGCCGGAGGAGGTCGTCGAGGAGCAGCGCGAGCGGCGCAGTCAGGCCGAGCAGACGAAGGTGCGCCTCAGCACCGCGCTTGAGCGGCTGGGCGGCTGAGGGAAGCCAGCGTTGCCATAGGGGAGGGCGGCTCAGGCTGCCGCCCACCGCCTGTCGCGACGCAATGGCGAGCCTTCTGGCAGAAACAGCAGATCGAGCTGAGCGGTTGCGCCGTCGAGTGGCCGTCGCGCCATGCCGACGACATCGGCCACTGCAAAGCCGTGGCCGTGCATGAAGTGCACGATGTCGTGGACTTCCGGTCCGCCCTTGAGGCTCGCGATGGTGCTGGTCTCGACAATGAGAGCATCGATGCTGTCGAGCCGCCCGGTCATCCCCTCGAGCACCATCAGCTCGGCCCCCTGGACGTCGATCTTGCACAGCGATGGCCGGTCGATCTCGTCGATCAATGAATCGAAGCGCCGCATCGGCACACGGTCGTAGCGCAGGACTTCGCGCTCGCTGACATCCTCCAGCAGGGTGGCTCCCTGGATGTCCGGCCGGATCTCGATGTCGACGTTGCCGTCGTGATGGCCCAGCGCCATGTGATGAACCTTGCACCGGAGCTGCTGTTCGAGCAGCCGCATATAGTGGAGCGACTCTCGCGTCGGATCGATCAGGTGATAGTAGGCGTCAGGAAAGGCGCGATAGAGATCGTATGTTCCGTAGGCGACGCCGATGTCGAACACTGTATTGGGACGAAACCCGTAATGCGCGAGAACGCGGAAGGACTGTTGCCACGACGGCACCGTGGCGCGCCCCGGAAGATAGACGTTGTAGGGGCGCAGGAAGTCCTTGAGCCGTGAGATCAGGCCGGCCTTCTTCGCGCGCATGAGGTTCGACGCGTCGGTCATTTCGCTGCTCGCTTCGTGGCTGGAATTGAAGGGGGGCTAATCCAGCCAACACACCACGAGTCCGTCGACGCTGTGAACCTTCACCGCGTGACCAATGGGTGGCCAGCAGACGAAGGTGCGACTCAACACCAAGCTGCCGATTGCCTTCAGTAGTGACGAGGAAAGAAGACGATCGGTTCGGTCAGCAACTTGGCCGCAATGTCGGACCAACAACTTGCTGATGTCCAATGCAGCCATTCGATAGGTTATGACGCTTTCCGGAGGTCCGGCACGTACGGTTTGCTGGTGAAGTGCTCCTGGCCGTCGCCACGGGCAAAGCGCAGGCCAGCGCGGCGAATGGCTTCGTCGTCAACCGCGTCGAGCGGTACGAAGTAGCGATCGTCGCTCTGGGTGATCGTGTCGTTGTCGACCCTGTTGTAGCAGATGAGCAGGGTCCAGCGCCGGTTAGCAGAGCGGTTGGCATCCGAACGATGGATCGCGTTGCAGTGGAAAATCAGCGCGTCGCCGGCTTCCAGCTCGCAATACTCGATCGGACACTTTTCGAGGATATGCGGCATGCGCTTGGGATCGACCTCGTTCTGGGTCGGCGAGAGGGGCGTATGGTCGATGCGGCCGAGCTTGTGTGAGCCGGTGGCGATCTGCAGGCAGCCGTTCTCACGGTTGGTCCGATCGAGCCCGATCATGATCGAGAGCATGTCGGGCCTGAGGCAGCCATTGTAGTACCAGTAGCCGTAATCCTGGTGCCATTCCCAGGCGCCGCCGACTTCCGGCTCCTTGGCCGTGAGCTTCGACTGGAAGTGATAAACGGGGCCGCCCAACAGGGCGGCCGACGTATCGACCATGCGGTGGACGCGGGCGGCGAGGCCATAGACGCTGTCGCCGGCCCGGTTCCACAACGCAATGCGTGTCGAACGACCCTCGCTGTCGCGGCGGTCGAGGATGCTGTCGCGCACGGCAGGATCTTCTTCCATCGCGCGCGTCAGCAGCTTCACCTCGTCCGGCGCGAACAGGCCGCGCGCATAGGTGAAGCCTTTCTCATTATACTCGGCGAGCTGCGCCGCGTTCAGGACGTTCGGCATGGTTTCCTCACAACGGGCGGAAGACGTTGCGACCGCCTGATTCACTGAGGGTGACTTTACGCCCAAGCTGCTCCTTCGTCAGCATGTCGGCAACGATGGCCGGCTCGTCCGGCGTCATGGCGACGAAGCGGTCTCCCGAAGCGTCAAGGCGCCCCAGAATGTAGCCGCGCTCCGGCGCTTCCTTGCCGTAGCTGACGCAGTAGGTCTCGATGGTGCCGGTGCCCGCCGGCTTGGTGTCGACCCTCCGCTTCGGGCCGGCGTCGAGCTCCGCCTGGAACTTCTTCGGATCCTGGCGCTGCCACGAACCCTTCGTCGGCTCGGTCGAATAGAGGCCCGCCGAATGCTTGGTCAGGTAGTTGCCGTTGGCCGTTACCATGCCAAAGGAACCGGGTTTGCGGCGCACGACGTTCATCATTTCGGCGATCGAGTGCGTGACGTAGTTGTTGCCGGGACCGCCGAAGAAGGGGAGGCCGCCGGTGACGCTGATCGGCCGCTTGTCGTCCTCGGGAATGCCGATCTCCTTCATCGCCACCTCGACGGCTGAGGGGAAGCAGCTATAGAGGTCGAACGCGTCGATATCGGCCACCTTCTTGCCGGCCATATCGAGGGCGATGCGGGCACAGCCGCGGATCGCGGGCGAGGCGTCGAGCTTGTCGCGTTCCGAGACCACCCAGGTATCGGTGCCGTCGGCGCAGCCATGCAGGAACACCCAGCGGTCCTGCGGGATGCCCCATTCGCGCACCTTTTCCACCGAGGTGACCAGCACGGCAGCTGCTTGATCGATGATGGCGTTGGCATTCATCAGACGTGGATAGGGGAAGCAAATCCAGCGATTGTCGTCGGAGATCGTCGACAGGGCTTCGGCGCTATAGCCCTCGCGACGTGTCGCCAGCGGATTGGCCTTGGCCACGGCAGCGAGCCGCTCGAACAGGCGGCCCATCGCTTTCATGTGGCTGTCGACATCGCGCTTCAGTCCGCCGCGGATGGCATTCTCCAGCAGCGGATAGAAGTGGATGGCAGCCCGAAGCTCATGGCGCGCTTCTTCCTCGCTGAAACCGAAGCGTGAATCGCCGACACGGGTAGGATCGCCACCGCCTGGATCTTCGTTCCAGTCGATTTTCATGCCGGCACGGCGGGCATTCTGGGTGCTGCGCAGCAGCTCGGCGCCGCAGATCAGAGCCAGCTCTGTTTCCCCGCGCGAGACTTCCTCGGCAAAGCGGTTGACGAGGTACTGGGGCATATTGCCCCCGGAATGGCTGTAGAGAAGCTGTCGCGGGTTGGCCCCCAGCCGGTTGGCGACGCTCTTCGGCGGATTGCTCGATCGGCCGTAGGGCGAGGCGAAGCGCGGGCTGATGTCAGAAAAGAACTCCATTACGGCCAGGGCATCGACCTTGCGGCCGAGCGCGTCGGCACCGATCGACGCGCCGGTGTCGGTGAGAGCTGCCTTGGCCGCTTCGGCAGAGAAAGCGACACGGGAACGCTCGCTCGACGGCTTGCCGGCAGTGTCAGTGAGCTGGCCGGCGCCGACCAGGATGGGGGTACGCGGATCAATCATTTCAACAGGACCTCGATTTCGGATGAGCTAAGACCGGCTTCCGCCAGGACCCTCTTGGTGTCGGCGCCCAGGCTCGCGACCTTGGGGCCGCTCTGCAGGGGAGAACCGGAAAAGCGGAACGGCGGGGCCGGGGACTTATAGGACCCGGCGCTGTCCTCGATGGTGCAGAGCGATCCGCGATGCTCGACCTGCGGATCTTGAAGCGCCTCGGTGACCGTGAGGTAGGGCGAGCAGGGCACGCCATGCTTCTCCAGCGCTGCCACGACCTCCTTGACGGTCATCTTCTTCGACCACTGCTCCAGCTCGTCGATCAGCAGGCCCCAGTTCATGCGCCGGTCGGCATACTTCTCGAAGCGCGGATCGGTCAACCAATCGCGCCGTCCAGCAGCCGTCGCCATGTCTTGGAAGGTGCGCTCGCTTGCCGTCGCCAGCATGACGTAACCATCGCCGGCTTCGATCGGGCCGTACATCGGCCGCGACGGCATCTCGAAATCGAACTGCGCACGATTGACCTCGCCCAACAGCATGCCGACCAGGGTCTCGAACATGGAAACGTCGACCATCTGGCCCTTGCCGGTCGTGTGGCGCTGATGCAGCGCCGCCAGGATGGCACCCATCGCATAGGCGCCACTGGCATAGTCGGCAACGAAGATGCCGCAATTGTCCGGCCGCTCGCGACCCTGCTGGTAGAAGAGATGGGCCATGTCGTAACCCGTGGCGGCGTGGATCACCGGCGCATAGGCAGGCCGGCCGGCGCCGGGGCCGGTCTGGCCATAGCCTGAGATCGCGCAATAGATGAGCTTGGGATTGAGGGCTGCGAGCACGGGATAATCGAGTCCCAGCCGCTTCATGACGCCCGGCCGATAGTTCTCCACCAGGATGTCGACCTTGGCGACCAGCTTCTTGACTGCCGCAATGGACTCTGGCCGCTTGAGATCGAGCACGATCGACTTCTTGCCGGCGTTGAGCTGGCCGAACATCGTGCTGGCACCGTCGCGCTGAACGGGGCGGCTGCGCATCAAATCGCCCTCCGGCGATTCGACCTTGATGACGTCGGCGCCCATGTCGGCCAGCAACCGACTGCAATGCGGACCGGCAATCGTCGTCGAGAAGTCGAGGATACGCAGGCCTTCGAGCGGCCGTGAACTCTCTTTCATTTGTGTCACCTGGCTACAAGGATGAGAACGACGCCTCCCACCACGAGGATGCTGCCGAACCATTCACCGATGGACGGACGCTCCTTGAGGACGAGATGCGAGGCGATGAAGGTGAAGACGAGCTCGATCTGGCCGACGGCCCGCACGAGAGCTGCGTTCTCCAAAGTCATGGCGAGTGCCCAGCCGGCTGAGCCGAGCACGCTGAAGACGCCGACCCAGATCGAGGACTTCCAGTTGACGCCGATCTTGCGGAACTGGCCGGGATCGCGGCGGCTGAGATAGACGGCCATCAGGATGATCTGGATGGTGTTCATGCAGGCCAGCACCGTGATGCCGCGAGTCATGAAGTCGCCGCTGGGCAGGGACTTCGAGGCTTCGCGGATGGTGCCGGCAGCGATGGCAAAGAACAGGCCGGACAGGATGCCGTAGAGCGCCCCCTTGTGGGTGAGGTCAGCAAGCACGTTGCGGATGTTCGTGAAGGAGCCACGCACACTCAGGATCGCCACGCCAGCGAGGCAGATCAGGATGCCGATCCACGACCAGAAATGCAGCGGCTCGGACGCGATGAAGGTCGCGAACAGCGCCACGAACACGGTCTCGGTCTTCGAATAGACCGTCCCGACCGCATAGTTGCGCAAGGAGAAAGCGTGGATCATCAGCGAGGTCGCGATGATCTGGGCGAGGCCCGCGATCGTGACCAGGCCCAGGAAGGCGAAGGACAGCGGCGGCATTTCCCGGCCCGTGCCCCAGACCAGAAAAGCGAGCATGCCGAGGGCAAGCGGGGCTCCGTAGAGATAGCGAATGAAGTTCGCACCATCGACGCTCAGCACACCACGAATCTTCTGCTGCATCGTCGTCCGGATATTCTGAAACAAAGCTGCAGCGATCGTGATCGGTATCCAGAGCGGCACGGCGTTCCCCCTTATCGGGCGAGTGTATGGTGTCGTTCACGCCGCGTCTGCGGCATAGTTTTCCGCGATGCGGCAAGCAGTGGCCGCCGGAGTTGGGAGAGACGAGGGAATGTTCGACGCAATCCTGACCAGCGCGATCAGAGCGTTGCCAGTTTTCGCGGCCCACCTCGCCGTGACCCTGCTTATCCTGGTTGCAGGCGTGCTGATTTACCAAGCCCTGACACCCCAGAAGGAAAGCCGCCTGATCCGCGAGAACAACGCCGCGGCCGGCGTCGCTTTCGGCGCAGCCATCCTGTCGCTCGCCTTGCCGCTCGGCATGTGCCTGGCGCGCAGCGTGAGCATTCCCGACATCATCGTCTGGGGGATCGTCGCGTTGATCGTCCAGCTCGGAACTTTCTTCGTGGCGCGCCTGATTTTCCACGAATTGGTAGCGCGTATCGAACGGGGAGAAATGGCTTCGGCTGCAGCATTGGGCGCGACGCATCTCTCGGTGGCCATCATCAATGCCGCGGCCATCGCCGGCTGACCAGACGCGATGAACGATACGCTAAAGCGGCTGCTGCTCTGGATCGCAATCGTTGCCGCGCTCTATACGATTGCGAAGGTCGCGGAGGTCGAGGACCTCGACGGTCCGCGGCGACCGTTGCCGCCGTCTCCAGCGCAACCGCCGGCCTGGTCGAACCCGACACCGGCAACACCACCGGCCGGGCGGACGCCGGAGCAACCCATTTTCGATATTAGTGTTCGCGAGTCGGCAGTACAGGGCGACTCGATCGGCACCGCCTTCCAGGTCGCACCGCGGACCTGGGTAACGGCCCGTCATGTCGTCGAGACTTGCAACCGCTCCTACATCCGAGTGCAGGGTAAATGGCAGGAGGTTCAGAGCGTTAAGATGCACGACGCGGCGGACGTGGCCATGATCGTGTCACCGCTGCCTGATGGTGCCTCGCGGATCGATCTGACCGACCGTCTGCCGGTGATGGATCAGGACGGCTTCCACTATGGCTTCCCTCAGGGCATCCCGTCGTCGCTCTACACTCGCTTCGTCGGTATGGCGCGCATCCGGCCGGGTCGTCCCGGTACACCGATCGTGCGTGGCTGGGTCTGGGCCGAGCAAGCTCGGTCCCCGTCTTCGACGGGATCGCTGGGGGGCATCTCGGGTGGTCCTCAGGTCGATCGTACTGGCGCGGTCCAGGGCATCACCGTCTTGCACTCGGAGCGTGCCGGCCGCGTGACGACGACCCCGACCCAAAGGGCGAAGGAACTCCTGCCGACC
The DNA here is from genome assembly GCF_004297405.1 of Reyranella sp. Taxonomy (GTDB): domain Bacteria; phylum Pseudomonadota; class Alphaproteobacteria; order Reyranellales; family Reyranellaceae; genus Reyranella. Next base: position 645,023 of record NZ_SCVC01000006.1, on the reverse strand, counting down.
CAAGTCCCCTACGTCACGGCCGGTGGGACGACCATCACCTCCAGAGACTATGCCCAGCATGGGGCTCAGGTCCGTGAGTCAGGGGCGGTGGCGCTGGTGTTCTGCTCACTCAAGGGCAAGACACGGCCGCGGAGCTGAGCTAGGCATTGGCCGCCGTCGTCGCTAAAGTCCCGCCCGTTCAAAGATCAGGCGGAGACAAGGTAAAATGGCCAAGAAGAAGCAACCCAGGCTCCATCCGAACCCCACCCTCGACAAGGCGAAGATGCCGAGCCGGCACACGACGGTCGGCCCCGAGCGGGCGCCGCACCGGTCGTACCTCTATGCCATGGGCCTTACCGAGAAGCAGATCGCCCAGCCGATCGTCGGCGTCGCGACCTGCTGGAACGAGGCGGCGCCTTGCAACATTGCCCTGAACCGCCAAGCCCAGGCCGTGAAGATCGGCGTGGATCGTGGCGGTGGAACGCCTCGCGAGTTCACCACCATTACCGTGACCGACGGCATCGCCATGGGCCACCAAGGCATGAAGTCTTCGCTGGCCAGCCGAGACCTGATCGCCGACTCCGTCGAACTCACCATGCGTGGCCATTGCTACGACGCGATGGTGACGCTGGCGGGTTGCGACAAGTCGCTGCCCGGAATGATGATGGCCATGCTGCGACTCAACGTGCCGTCGGTGTTCATGTATGGCGGCTCGATCCTGCCGGGTAAGTTCCGCGGCAAGGACGTTACGGTCGTCGATGTGTTCGAAGGCGTCGGCATGCATGCGGCCGGTAAGTTCTCCGATGCCGACCTGCACGAGTTGGAGTGCGCCGCCTGTCCATCGGCCGGCTCGTGCGGCGGCCAGTTCACCGCCAACACCATGGCCTGCGTTTCCGAAGCGATCGGCCTTGCGCTGCCGGGCTCGGCCGGCGCGCCGGCGCCCTACGAGACGCGCGATCAGTACGCCGAAGCTTCGGGTGAGGCGGCGATGAATCTGCTTCGTCTCGGCATCCGTCCACGCGACATCTGCAGCCGGGAAGCCTTCGAAAACGCCGCGGTCGTCGTCGCCGCGACTGGTGGCTCGACGAATGCCGGCCTGCATCTGCCGGCGATGGCGCATGAATGTGGCATCAAGTTCGACCTGCACGACGTTGCGCGCATCTTCAAGAAGACGCCGTACATCGCCGACCTGAAGCCTGGCGGAAAGTACGTCGCCTTCGATCTCTATGGGATCGGCGGTATCCCGGTCGTCATCAAGGAGCTGCTCGATGCCGGCCTGTTGCACGGCGATACGCTAACGGCGACCGGCAAGACGCTGGCCGAGAACCATAAGGGCATCAAGTTCCCGGAGAACCAGGACGTCGTCTATCGCGTGAAGGATTGCATCACGCCGACCGGCGGTGTCGTCGGTCTCAAGGGCAACCTAGCGCCCGACGGTGCGATCGTGAAGGTTGCCGGCATGCAGCGTCTGGTCTTCACCGGTCCGGCGCGTTGTTTCGACAGCGAAGAGGCAGCCTTCAACGCCGTCGTGAAGGGCAAGTTCAAGGAAGGCGACGTGATCGTCATCCGCTACGAAGGCCCCAAAGGTGGCCCGGGCATGCGCGAAATGCTGTCGACGACGGCTGCGCTCTACGGACTCGGTGCCGGCGAGAAGGTTGCCCTGATCACCGACGGGCGCTTCTCCGGCGCCACGCGCGGCTTCTGCGTCGGCCATGTCGGCCCCGAGGCTCAGATCGGTGGCCCGATCGGCTTGCTCAAGAACGGCGATATGATCACCATCGATGCCGTGAAGGGCAGGCTTTCGGTCGATCTCTCGGAGAAGGAACTGAAGAAACGCGCCAAGACGTGGAAGCCCAAAAAGAATGGCTACACGGCGGGCGCGCTCTGGAAGTACGCACAGCTCGTCGGCCCGGCGGTCGACGGTGCTGTGACCCATCCGGGCGCGAAGAAGGAAAGCCACACCTTCGTCGACATCTAGGGAGGCGAGGATGCAGCGGAAAGCAGTCGGTCGGCGAGCCATCGTCGGAGCGGCGCTTTCCGCTCCCTTCCTGGGAACACCGGGCCGGGCGCAACCGACCTGGCCCACCAAGCCCATCCGGATCGTCGTTCCGTTCAATCCCGGTGGCGCCATCGATGCGCTGGTCCGGGTCATCGCCGACGGACTCTCCGCGAAGCTCGGGCAGCAGGTGCTGGTCGACCCGAAGCCCGGCGCCAACACCATCGTCGGTTCGGAGATCGTCGCGAAGGCCGCGCCCGATGGCTACACCTTCCTGATCACGACCAACTCCACACACACCAACAATCCGTCGCTCTACGCCAGGCTGCCGTTCGATCCGGCCAAGGATCTGGTGCCGGTATCGCTGGTGTCGCTCGGCACTATCCTTGTCCTGGTGAAGGCCGATGCACCGTTCGACGATCTGCGCAGCATGGGCGCCTGGGTGAAGGCGCTCGGCCGACCGGCGACCTACGGAAGCTGGGGCATCGGGTCGAGCGGGCATCTCTATGGCCTGATGTTCGAGCGTGCTTTGGGCGGCGCCTATAGCCACGTTCCGTATCGTGGCGATGTCCCAGCGCTCCAGGACGTGGCCAACGGTGGCCTCGATATCACCTGGGCGAGCCCGACCAGCGCCAAGCCACAGATAGCGGCGGGCCGCGTGAAACCGCTCGCGGTCGCCGGCGCCAAGCGCTCGGCGTCGGTTCCTGAAGTCAGCACCTTCGCCGAACAGCTCGTCGCGGGTTTCGATCTCAGCCTGTTCGTCGCGGCTTACGCACCGGCCGGCACCCCCATCGATATCGTCGACCGGATGCAGCAGGCGATTAAAGCCGTGATCGACGAACCTGCTGTCGCCCAGAAGATGATCGAGCAGGGGCAGACGCCCATCGGATCGACACCAGCCGAACTCACTGCGGTGCTGAAGCGCGAGACGCCGATCTGGGCGGAGCTGATCCAGCAGTCCGGCGCCAAGGTCGAATAGGAGAGGAAGCCGCATGAGTACGACCGCCGACATCCGCTCCGCCTACACGCTGAAGTCGCCGAGCCACAATGCTAGGCTCACCGAAGTCGGCCGCGGTACGCCGATGGGCGAATTGCTGCGGCGCTACTGGCATCCAGTGGGCTTGAGCAGCGATGCGGTCGATACGCCACGGCCCGTAAAGATCCTGGGCGAGGAACTGATCCTCTTCCGCGATGGGCAAGGTCGCGCCGGGTTGGTCTATCCGCGCTGTTGCCATCGCGGCACGACGCTCTATTACGGCAAAGTGGAGGAGCGCGGCATCCGCTGCTGCTACCATGGTTGGCTGTTCGACGTCGAAGGCCATTGCCTCGAAATGCCATGCGAGCCTAATCCGACCGGCCCGCAGTGCCAGCGGGTACGGCAACCCTGGTATCCGGTGGAGGAACGCTACGGTCTGGTCTTCGCCTATCTCGGACCGCCGGAAAGGAAGCCGGTACTGCCGCGCTACGAATGCCTCGAAGTCATGGAGCCGGGTGAGTTCGTCGAAGCCGACGATTCGAGCATCGGCAGCGGCGGCATCGTGATCGCTCCGTGCAATTGGTTGCAGCATTTCGAGAACGTCGTCGATCCCTACCATGTGCCAATCCTGCATGGGACCTTCAGCGGCCCGCAGTTCGTGGAGCAGATGGCGGCATTCCCCAAGGTGAAGTTCGAGTATGGCGGCCAGGGTGTTAAATCGACCTCGATCCGGCCAGGGCCGGACGGCAAGCGCTTTCGCCGAGTCACAGAGGCAGTCGTGCCGACCTTGCGCGTGGTGCCGAACCCGAGAGTGGCGCAATACGGCATGGTCGAGTCGATCGGCTGGACCCTGCCGATCGACGATACGCACTACCGCATCTATGTGGCTGGCCGAGTGCGCGAGAAGGGCGAACTCGCCAAGTTCAAGTCACGCTATAACGGCAAGGCTTGGGCCGAGCTGACGGCCGCCGAGCACCAGAAGTTTCCCGGCGATGTCGAAGCCCAGGTCGGGCAGGGGCCTATCACTTTTCATTCCGAGGAACATCTGATGTCGTCCGACCAGGGCGTCTCGATGCTGCGCATCTTGCTGCAGAAGCAGATCGACATCGTGGCGAGCGGCGGCGATCCACTGGGCGTCACCTTCGACGAGGCCGAGGCCTATGTCAGGTTCGATGCAGGCCAGTATCTCGATGAGGCGTCAGCGTAGATCGGCGCCTATGGCAGCATCGACGGATGAGAAGCCATCGCGCGCCAAAAGGGCAGCAAGCTCGTCCTTGATGCGTCGGATGATCGGTGGTCCTTCGAAGACCATAGCCGAGTAGAGCTGCACCAGGGTCGCACCGGCACGGATCTTCGCGTAGGCGTCGGCGCCCGAGCCGACACCGCCGCAGCCAATCAGGGGAAACTGCTTCTCGACTCGCCGCGCCGTCTTGCGCAGGACTTCGGTCGACAAGGCCGTGAGAGGGGCGCCGGAGAGACCACCCGTCTCGTCGCGCCGAGGCGACTGCAGGAAAGCCGGGCGTGACAGAGTCGTGTTGCCGACGATCATGCCGTCGAGACGAAGTTCGCGGCAAACCGCGACGATATCGTCGAGATCGTCATCGGTAGCATCGGGCGCGATCTTGACCACGAGCGGCACCGGCTTGGCCGCGATCGCGTCCTGGACGCGCTTCAGGAGTCCGGCCAGCTCGGTGCGGCCCTGCAAGTTACGCAGCCCCGGCGTGTTGGGCGAGGAGACGTTGCACACGAGATAGTCGGCATAGGGGGCCAGCGCTACGCAGCCGGTGACATAGTCGGCGGCGCGGTCGGTGCTGTCCTTATTGGCCCCGACATTGACCCCGACAAAGCCACGGCGTGGACGGGTGGCTAGCCGCGACCGCGCGGCGTCGAGCCCTTGGCCGGGAAATCCCATACGATTGATCACGCCACGATCCTCGGCCAGCCGGAAGAGGCGGGGCCGCGGATTTCCCGCCTGCGGCCGCGGTGTCACGCTTCCGATCTCGACCAGGCCGAAGCCCAGGTTCAGCATCGCATCGGCGACTTCGGCGTTCTTGTCGAAGCCGGCGGCGAGACCGATCGGGTTCGGCAGGTGGCGGCCCCAGACGCTGACGCTGAGCGACGGTGGATCGTCGCGGCTATCGCCGGGTGTCAGCCCGCTCTTCAGTGCCCGCAAGGCGAGCCCATGTGCGGCTTCCGCGTCGATGCGCGAAAGGACGAGATCGATCAGGGAGTACCAGACGGCCATTTCCGTCTGGGTAGCAGAGATGTCCTGTGGAGCGCTTGAAAGAGCGCGGCTCGCCTAGCGTCGGTCCGTCCCACCATACGGCCTGAGTGCCGGAGAGTCAGAGAACACGACCATGAACAGCTCGCGAAACGCCTCGGCAATCCGAGGATCTGTCGGGCCGGTCGCGGGTGTCCGGACGGACGCTTGGGACATGGTCATGTCATTGCGGCAGTAGACGGCAAAGACACTAAAGATGCCCGTCTGAGCCGGCTTGAAGCGGGTCGTGCCTCGACAAATGCTGTCGCCGCCGAGATCGTTCGCCGGGTTCGCGACCAGATAAAGCCTGTAATCGGGCCGGGGCGGCTCTGGCGGCTTGTCGTAAGTGAAGGTGAGGGCAGGCCTCGGCTTTGCGGCCTGCATCACAGGCAAAAGATCTCGCGCAACTGTTGTCGGGTCGACGCCGGGAAACAGGTCGCCAGCCAGGATGACCTGGAAGTTCTTGTGATCGGTCGCGGCGAAGAACTCGCTGTAATCGTACTGCACCGCGTACCAGGTGTCGTTGATCGCCGCGGCGTAGACCGCACCCGGGATGGCCGCGATCGCGAGCAAGGCGGCAGCGATCTTCTTCCTAAGGCGCATGACGGTCTCCTTGACGCACAACGTTGGCAGATACTACGCCCGCCGCGCGATCCTGCTCAGTCACATTATTGCGCGCAGAGGTCAGACGTCCAAGTCTCTGGCAAACTTGGCGTTTTCCTGGATGAAGGCGTAGCGCTTCTCGGGCTTCCGGCCCATCAGATCTTCGACCAGGGTGCGTGTGCGCATCTCCTCGCGGCGATCGTCGGAGCTGGCGGCTGTCGGCACGTCCACCTTCAGGAGAACGCGCTTGGTCGGGTCCATGGTCGTCTCGCGCAGGTGGACCGACTGCATCTCGCCTAGACCCTTGAAGCGCGTGATGTCGGCCTTGCCGCCGAACTGCGTGCGGACCAGCTCGTCCTTCTGCGTGTCGTCCTGGGCATACTCGGTCTTGCCGCCCTTGCTGATGCGGAAGAGCGGAGGTTGCGCCAGGAAGAGATGGCCGTTCTCGATCAGCTTCGGCATCTCGCGATAGAAGAACGTCATCAGCAGCGAGGCGATGTGCGCGCCGTCGACGTCGGCGTCGGTCATGATGATGACCCGCTCGTAGCGCAGGCGGTCGTCGTTGTAGTGGGCGCCGGTGCCACAGCCCAGCGCCTGGATCAAATCCTGCACTTCCTGGTTCTCGCGCAGCTTGTCGGCGCTGGCGCTGGCCACGTTCAGGATCTTGCCGCGCAGCGGCAGGATCGCCTGAGTCTCGCGGTTGCGCGCGGCCTTGGCCGAACCGCCGGCCGAATCGCCTTCGACCAGGAAAATTTCGGTGCCGACCGAGGCCGAGCTGCTGCAGTCCGCGAGCTTGCCGGGAAGCCGGAGCTTGCGCGTCGCGGTCTTGCGCTGCTGTTCGCGATCCTGCTTGCGACGCAGCCGCTCCTCGGCCTTGGCGACCACATGCTCGAGCAGGACGTTGCCGGCTTCCTTGTCGCCGGTCAGCCAATGCTCGAAATTGTCGCCGACGATGGTCTCGACCAGCTTGGTCGCTTCGACGCTGACCAGCTTTTCCTTGGTCTGGCCCTGGAACTGCGGCTGCTCGATGAACACCGAAACCAGACCGGCGGCACCATCCAGCACGTCGTCGGCCGTGATGACAGAGCCCTTGCGATTGCCGGTCAACTCTGCGTAACGCTTGAGGCCACGCACCAGGGCGCTGCGGAAGCCCGATTCATGCGTGCCGCCTTCGGCCGTCGGCACCGTGTTGCAGTAGGAGCGGACGAAGCCTTCTTCGTCGCTCGGCCACCACACGGCCCATTCGACCTTGCCGCCAGCCGTGCCGTTGTTCTCGCTCTTGGCTTCGCCAGCGAAGGGCTGCGGCACCACGGTAGCGCGCGCGCCAATCTCGGAGGTCACATAGTCTTTAAGGCCACCGGGAAAGTGGAAGGTTTCTTCCTCGGGAATCTCGCCGCTCTTGGGCAGCAGGGACTTGTCGCATTTCCAGCGGATCTCGACCCCACGGAACAGGTACGCCTTGGAGCGCACCATGCGGTAGAGCCGCTCCGGCACGAACGCTTGCTTGCCGAAGATCTCGGGATCGGGATGGAAGGTGACCGTCGTGCCGCGCCGGTTGGGGGCGGGGCCCGCCGACTTGAGCTTGGTCGTCGGCAGACCGCGCGAGAAAGTCTGCACCCACGCCTGCCGGTCGCGTGCGACCTCGACGATCAGCTCGTCGGACAGCGCGTTGACGACCGAGACGCCGACGCCATGCAGACCGCCCGAGGTGGCATAGACCTTGTTGTTGAACTTGCCGCCGGAGTGCAGCGTGGTGAGGATCACCTCGAGCGCCGACTTGTTCTTGAACTTCGGGTGCGGGTCGGTCGGAATGCCGCGGCCATTGTCGCGAACCAGGATGCGGTTGCCGGCAAGGACCTCCAGCCAGATCGTGTCGGCATGGCCCGCGACAGCTTCGTCCATCGAGTTGTCGAGCACCTCCGCGACGAGGTGGTGCATGGCCCGTTCATCGGTGCCGCCGATATACATGCCGGGGCGCTTGCGGACAGGTTCGAGCCCCTCCAGCACCTCGATATCGCGGGCGGTGTAGGAATTGTCCTTGGCCGCGGCGGCACGCTTGCCGCCCCCCGACCGATCGAACAGATCGCCGTTCTTTGCCATGCCTGCTTCTTTGTTTCGCGGCCGCGCGAGGGGATCGCTTGATGGCCGGTAGCGCATGGGTATGGTAGCAAAATCACCTGAAATCAACCATATCCGGTGGGGATTTGATGTCCGAAAGTCGCCGCGATCCGATTGTAAGGACCGTGCCACAGCCCGCCGATATGAACGGGAATGGCGATATTTTCGGCGGCTGGGTGCTGTCGCAGATGGATATTGCAGGCGGCGCGCTGGCAGCTCGCAGGGCCAAGGGCAGGGTGGCGACGGTGGCGATCACCGCCATGACCTTCGTCCAGCCCATCAAAGTGGGAGATATGGTGTCGATCTATGGGGATGTCGTGAAGGTCGGCCGGACCTCGATCACCATCACACTGGAAACGGTCGTGCATCGCCGCCACGACGAAACCGACCTGCGCGTCACCCACGGCACCTTCGTGTTCGTGGCGATCGACAACGACGGCAAGCCACGCCCGGTGCCGCAGGACGTGACGGCGTGAGGCGGCTGCTCGCCCTGATCCTTCCGCTTGTTGCCGTGCTGCTGCCGGCTGCCGCGATGGCGCATCCACACCTCTGGGTGCAGCAGCTCGTGCGCGTGGTCGCCAAGGACGGCAAGTATACGCACGTCGAGATCGAATGGCGGTTCGATCCCTTCTCGAGCGAGGTCGAAATCCCGCTGATCGACGAGGACAAGGATGGCAAGTTCTCCGCCCGCGAGATCAAGCTCCTGTCGGACGACATGATGCCGGAACTGAAGAAGGTCGGGTTCATGAGCTGGGTCAGTACCGGCGGCAAGGATTTCCGTCCGTCCAAGGTGTCGCAATTCTCAGCCCGCGTGGACGATCCGGCGAGCTTCACCTTGCCGGATTGGGACCGCTCGGCAGGGGACAATGCCGGCATGGCGATGCCGCCCAACAAACAGGCCAACAAGCCCGAGCCGCCACGCAAGCAGGGGGCACGTAATCTCGTCTACGTCATGCGGTTTGCTTTGCCCGAGCCCAGCAAGACCGTGTCGATTGCGACCTTCGATCCCGATGACTTTATCCGCATCGAGGTCGACAAGGCTTCGATCCCGGCCGGCTGCATGCTGGCCAAGCACCCGACCTACAAGGCCGAGTTCATAAGAGGCTATCCCGTGTTTGCCGATCTCGTGACATGCCAGCTCCCATGAAGACCGCCGCTTTGCGCTCGCCGTTCCTCTGGGTCGGCCTGCTGTTGCTCGCCGCCCTGATCGGCGCCCTGGTGTTCAGCGACAGTGTCGCGGACCTGGCGCGTTATTCGGCGGAGTATCAGCGTCGCATCCAGCAGGTGCTCTCTGGCTCGTTGCGCGACATCAAGTCGGGTAGCAGCTCCTTCGCCCTTTGGACCCTGGTGACGGTCTGCTTCGGCTACGGCGTGGTGCACACGCTGGGACCGGGCCATGGCAAGGCCGTCGTGGTGGCCTACTTCCTGGACAGCAGCAAGCCGCGTGCCTGGATCGAGGGCATTTTTGCCGGCGCCTGGATTGCCTTCACGCATACGCTGGCGGCATTGCTCCTGGCCGGCGCGCTCAAGCTCTCCTCGACCGTCGGACTTCTCAGTGCCCTGCGGGAAGTGCGCAACGTCGAGACCGTGTCTTATGTGCTGATCCTGCTGATCGGCATCTGGCGTCTATGGGCCGGCATCACCGGCCGGCTGCATGAACACGCACATGGAGATCACGACCATGGGCATGATCACGGGCACGGCCATGATCATGGACATCACCATCATCACGATCACGGCGGCCACGACCACCACCATAATCATGGTCACGAAGCGCCGCAGCGAACAATTGCCGGCTGGCTGCTGCTGACGGCGGCGGGCATCGCGCCCTGCGCCGGTGCGCTGGTGGTGATCCTGCTGTCGATCGCCCTCGACGTGATTTGGGCCGGCGTGGTCGGCGTGATTGCCATCGCGCTCGGCATGGCCATCACCCTGGCCGGCATCGGTATGGCGTCGATGGTCGCGCATCGGCTGATCATCGCCGACGGCCGTTCCCAGGAAATCGGCCGCTTCACGGCGATTGCGGCTTCCCTGATCGTGATCGCGACGGCGGGCACGTTGCTTCTGGGTTCTCTCGAACGCTTCCTGCGCTGAGGCCCAAGGTGGCCACCAGCGGGGCGCCCAGCCGATCGTCGCGGCCGCTACTCGGCGTGCTCTTCATGTGCACCGCCTGCGCCCTGTTTCCGATCATGAACGGGCTGGTGAAGCTGCTCGCCGCCACCTACGAGCCGCAGCAGATCGTCTGGTTCCGCATCGTCTCGCATCTCGTGCTCGTCGCGGCGGTCTTCATGCCGCGTATGGGGCTAGGACTGTTGCGCACACGGCGGATCGGCACACAGTTTGTGAGCTCGATCATGATGCTGCTCTCGACCCTGTTCTTCTTCTCGGCGGTGAAGTCGATTCCGGTTGCCGAGGCGATCTCCGTCACCTTCGTGGCGCCACTGGCCGTGGTCCTGCTGGCCTGGCCAATGCTGGGCGAGCGGATCACGCTGTTCCGACTGGCTGCCGTCATCGTGGGGTTCAGCGGCGTGCTGATCGTCATCCGGCCAGGAAGTGCCGTCTTTCAATGGGCCTCGTTGCTGCTGCTGTGCAGCGCCATTTGCTATGCGGTCTACCAGATCCTCATCCGGCGACTGGCCGGCACCGACCATCCTGCGACGTCGATCTTCTACAGCGTGCTGCTGGGCGCCATCATCATGTCGATCTGGCTGCCCTTCGTCTGGAAGATGCCGCTGTCGTGGAATGATTGGGCGCTGCTCTGCTCGCTAGGCGTCTTCGGCGCGCTGGGGCACTACTGCGTGGCCAAGGCCATGACCTACGCTTCGGCGAATTTCGTGGCGCCGTTCAACTACACACAGATGATCGGCTCGGTGATCGTCGGCTACCTCATGTTTTCCGAAGTTCCCGATTTCTACACCTGGCTGGGAACGGCTGTGATCATCGGGGCGGGCCTTATGGTCGGCTGGCAAAGTCGCAGGCCTCAGAGGTCCTGAACAATCCTGAAAAACACCCGAGGAGGAGACATGCCGTATCTCGTCGCCGCCGATCTTCCGAGCGAGCCTGCCGGCGTCCGTTTCCGCGCACTCCTGGACCGACCGCAGATCCTGCGCATGCCCGGCACGCACAACGGCATCGCGGCCCTCCAGGCGGCACGGGCCGGCTTCGAGGCGCTCTACCTCTCCGGTGCCGCCATGTCGTCGTCGATGGGCTTGCCCGATCTCGGCGTGATCACGATCGACGAAGTCTGCTTTTTCATCCGTCAGGTCGCGCGTGCCTCGGGCCTGCCTGTGCTGGTCGATGGCGATACCGGCTATGGCGAAGCGCTAACGTCATGCACATGGTGCGGTCTTTCGAGGAGGCGGGGGCGGGCGCCGTCCATATCGAGGATCAGATTCTTCCCAAGAAATGTGGCCACCTGAACAACAAGAAGCTGGCGGACGCGCATGACATGGCTGCCAAGATCGCAGCCGCCGCCAAGGCGCGACGCAACCTGGTGGTCATTGCCCGCACCGATGCAGCGGCCAGCGAAGGGATCGACGGCGCGGTGGCCCGGGCGCGGCTCTACCTGCAGGCCGGTGCCGATGCGATCTTTCCCGAGGCGTTGACCAACGCCGACATGTTCCGCGCCTTCGCCAAGGCCATGCCCGGCGTGAAGCTCCTGGCCAACATGACCGAGTTCGGGCGCACGCCGTTCTTTACGGCGAGTGAGTTCGAGGCGATGGGATATCGCATGGTGATCTGGCCGGTCTCGGCGTTGCGGGCCGCCAACAAGGCTCAGGAGCGGGTGTTCGCTGCACTCCAGAAGGATGGTGGCACGCAGAAGGTCGTGGACCAGATGCAGACCCGCCAGGAGCTTTACGACACGATCGGCTACCACGAGTACGAGGCACTGGATGCCTCGATCGTGAAGACGGTCGTGCCGCAAGGCATGCCACAGCGAGATTAGACAGCGTATCGCTGGGAGAACAAGAAAGGTCCGTAATACGGACTTCTACATCTCATTGCTGTTCCGATGAAGTTGCAGCCCATTAGCTGTCGTGGTCAGCCATGGCAGCCTTGGCTGGATAAAGAAGAATTCAGCAAGCAAGGGATGGAGACTGAAATGCCCCAGACTGCTGCCGTTGTGCAGGATGCCGTTTCGGAGATTCACACGCCGCAGGCTTGGTACGGTCCGGAGCAGGCGAAGCTTACTGACTGGCGCCATGAGCTGACCGACTCCGACCGTCAGGAGCTGCGGGCGGCACTCGACGTGGCGCGCAAGAGCGGGCTGCCGTTGCAGGAGCTGGGCCGAGAACAGTTTCCGCTCATCGGGTTGGCAGGCCGGCTCGCCCGCCTGCGCCGCGAAACTCTCGACGGGCGGGGGTTCTTTCTGCTGCGCGGCCTGCCGGTGGCCGAATACTCGCCCTGGGAAAGCGCCGCCGCCTTCTGGGGGATCGGGCTGTATCTCGGCGAAGCGGTCTCGCAGAACGGCAAGGGCCATGTTCTGGGCCACGTTGCCAATCTCGGTCTGGACTATGCCGATCCCGAGGTGCGCGGCTACCAGACCAGTGCCAGGCTGAACTTTCACACGGATTCTTCGGACCTGGTGGGATTGCTCTGCCTGCAGACGCCGCAGTCCGGAGGCCTGTCGAGCATCGCGAGTTCGACGACAGTGTGGAATGAGATGCTTCGCCGGCGCCCCGATCTCGCGCAGGCACTCCTCGATCCCGTCTACTACACGCGCTGGGGCGAGATCGGCAGCGGCTTGAAGCCGTACTACGGCGTTCCGGTCTTCTCGGCCTGCGACGGTCACATGGTCACCCGCTATGTGCGCAGCTCCATTCGCAAGGCACAGCTCATGCCGGAAGTGCCGCGACTGACTCCGCTCCAGGAGGAGGCGCTCGACTTCTTCGACGGCCTGACCAACGACCCGACGATCCATCTCTCGATGGAGTTCCGTCCCGGCGACATCCAGATGCTATGCAACCATTGGATTCTGCATTCGCGAACCTCCTACGTGGACTGGCCGGAGCCCGAGAGGCGGCGTCACCTGTTGCGGCTGTGGCTCGCCTGCGAGGATGGACCGGCTCTGCCTGACAGCTTCACGAGCAACGTGCGCGGCGCGACGCGCAGCGGCCGTCCGGGCGGAATCGAAGTACCGGGCGTACCGCTCTCCGCTCCACTCGAGCCCTGCTGAAGGACGCAATGAGGCTTCCTTCTCTTCTTCTCGCGACCCTGTGCGTCGCGCTTGCCGCTCTTGGAAATCCGGCTCTTGCCAAATGGCCCGAGCAGCCGATCCGCATCGTCGTGCCCTATCCGGCCGGCGGTGGCGTCGACGTCATGATGCGTGTGCTGGCGCCGATAATGAGCGAGCGGCTCGGGCAGCCGGTGATAATCGACAATCGCGCAGGCGCGAACGCCAACATCGGCACGGCAATTGTCGGCACTGCGAAGCCAGACGGCTACACGCTCCTGGCCAGCGCGACGTACCTCACGGTCAACCCGCTCATCGAGACGGGGCTGGCCTGGAAGCCGTCGGAGTTCACGCCGGTTGCAGGCCTAACTCGCACCTACAATCTTTTCATGGCGAATGGCACGTCGCCCTGGAAGAATCTCGGCGACTTCGTCACCGCGGCCCGTGCTCAGCCGGGGCTGGCTATCGCTCCCGGCGGCACGGGATCGCCTCAGTCGATGGCGCATCGGATGTTGCGAGTTCGTACCGGCCTGCAGTTCACCGAGATTCCCTATCGTGGCACACCGCCGCTCCTGGTGGATCTTGGCAATGGCACGCTTGCCATGGGTGTCGCGCCATTAGCCGCGGTGCTGGGTATGCTGGAAAGCGGAAAGTTGAAGGCGCTGGCCGTTGCCAGCGAGCAGCGCTCGCAGCTTCTTCCCGATGTCCAGACGACAGGCGAAGCGGGCTATCCTGACGTGATCGCGGAGAGCTGGTACGGGCTGCACGCCCCAGCCGGCACGCCACCTGCCATCGTTCAAGCTGTCGCGGAGGCTGCCCGGGTAGCGACAGCCGATCCGAAGGCACAGGCTATCGCGCTTAAGGCTGGCGGGGAGACTGCTTTCCTCGATACGCGCGACTTCGAGGCGTTTCTCGTGCGCGACCGGCAACGCTGGGAGCGGATCGTGGCCGAGGTGAGCAAGGGGCAATAGACGTCCGGGCTCTGGCGGCTAGAGCCCCAGAGCGGACAGGTCAGGCGCGCGGCGGTGGAAGTCCGTCGCGTCCTGGAAGGCTTTACCCAGGCGCAGCACGTCACGTTCTGCGAATGGCTTGCCGACGATCTGGATACCAACCGGCAGGCCGCCGGAAAGCCCCGACGGCATGGCGAGGCTGCACAGGCCGAGATAGTTGGCGGGCCGGGTCAGGAAGCCTGGGATTGGCGATGTCTCGTCGACCTCCGAGAGCGGAATTGCCGGGATCGCCATCGTCGGCAGCAGGATCGCATCGTGCGGGGCGAACCATTCGCCGAAAGCACGGCGGCGGCCCTCCAGGGCGCGCAGCTCCTCGGCATAGGCGCCGGGCGACAGGGTTTTGGCTGCCTGTGCCCGCGCCCGCACGCCGGGGCCGATTGCCTTCGACATGTCCTCGATATAGTCGCGATGCAGGGAGTAGGCCTCCGAGGCGATCAGCGTGCCGGCGGGCCGCGACAGGTCGAAAAACCAGTCGGGCAGACGCACGGCCTCGACTGTAGCGCCAAGGCTCTCGAAGGTGCGGGCAGCGGCCTGCCAGGCCTTGGCCACATCGACATGCATGAAATTCGGCAACTGCTTGGTGTCGGGCATGGCGATGCGCATGCCTTCGATCGAGCCGGGCCGTACCGCTTCGGTGAAATCTTCGAGCGGCTGACCAAGGGTCGTCGGGTCGCGTGGATCAGGCGCGGCAAGGGCGTTCAGCATCAGCGCGCAATCCTCGACCGAGCGGGCCATCGGGCCGATCGAGTCGAATGACCAGCTTAGCAGCATCGTGCCCGAGAGGCCGATACGACCGAAAGTGACCTTGAGGCCTACGAGACCGTTGAAGGCAGAAGGAATGCGCACCGAGCCGCCCGTGTCGCTACCGATACCGGCCGGCGTCAGACGAGCGGCGACCGCGACGCCAGTGCCACTCGATGAACCGCCGGGCACGCGATGGGTTCCAAGGTCCCACGGGTTCCACGGCGCGCCCATCAGCGGATTGGTACCCCAACCGCCGAAGGCGAACTCGACCATGTGCAGCTTGCCGAGCGGCACCATGCCGGCGGCCGTCAATCGCTCGACGGTGTTGGAGGTCATATTGGCGATGCGGTCCTCGAACATCTTGGAACCGCCGGTACCGACGCGCCCGGCGATATCGCAGAGATCCTTGTAGGCAATCGGCAGTCCGTGCAGCGGGCCAAGTGGAAAGCCGGATGTCCGCGCCGTATCGGCGGCATCGGCCAGAGCGCAGGCTTCTTTGGCGTAGATTTCTGTGAAGGCATGCAGCTTGCCATTGGCCTTGGCAATGCGAGCGAGAAGCGCGTCGACGATCTCGCGGGAGGAGAAGCGCTTCGCCGCGAGGCCCGCGGAGAGCTCGGTGAGGGTGAGGTCGTGAAGGTTGCTCATTAGTAAGTCGCCCGACCGCCGGAGAGATCGAAGGTCGAACCCGTCGCAAAGGTGCAGAGCGGGGACGCGAGCCAGGCCACCATCTCGGCCACTTCCTCGACTTCGCCGAAGCGGTTCATAGGAATCTTGGAAAGCATGTACTGGATATGCTGCTCGGTCATCTGGCTGAACAACTCCGTCTTCACGACCGCCGGCGCCACGCAGTTCACCAGCACGCCCGTCGTCGCAAGCTCCTTGCCAAGAGACTTGGTGAGGCCAATGACGCCGGCCTTGGACGCGGAGTAGGCGGAGGCGTTCGGGTTGCCTTCCTTGCCGGCGACCGAGGCGATGTTGACGATGCGACCCCAGCCACGCTTGGACATGCCGCTTGCGACGGCACGATTGCAGAGGAAGACGCCGGTGAGGTTGATGTCGATCACCTGTCTCCAGGCGTCGACAGGATAGTTCACGACCGTCGTGTTGGGCCCGGTGATGCCGGCGCTGGCGACCAGAATGTCGGGGGCGGCAAGGTCCTTCTCGGTGGCGGCGAGCGCTTTGGCGATCGACTCCTCGCTGGTGACGTCGACCGAGACGGCAATCGCTCCCTTGAGCGCAGCAACCGATTGCTTGGCGCGTTCGAGGTCGCGATCCCACAGCGCCACCCGGCCGCCACCGGCAGCAATTTTCGCAGCGCAAGCCAGCCCGATTCCCCGCGCACCGCCGGTGACGATCGCAGTGCGTCCCTTGAATAACTCAGGCCCCATGCGCTTCCTCCAAATGCTTGAATTATCTTGCTATTCCTACCATATCGGGGCACCGCTCCATCCGCTACACTGACGCTTCAGCATCCCTCCGAGTTTTCAGGAGTTTCATGCCTTCGCCCATTCCGGCGTCGATTGACGCCACCGTCGAGCTTCTGAAAGGCGGCGACTACATCGCCGATCGCAGCCTCGCCACTGTCCTCTATCTCGCGCTCAAGCTCGGCCGACCGCTGTTCTGCGAAGGTGAGGCGGGCGTCGGCAAGACGGAGATTGCCAAGGTCCTCGCCAAGACGCTGAACCGGCCGCTGATCCGACTACAGTGCTATGAAGGCCTCGACGTGGCCTCGGCCGTGTACGAGTGGAACTATGCGCGGCAGATGATCGAGATTCGCCTGGCGGAGGCGCAGGGCGTTCATGACCGCGGCGAGATTGCCGCCGACATCTTCAACGAGAAATTTCTGATCCGCCGTCCGCTCCTTGAGGCGCTGCAGCCACATGCCGAAGGCGCACCGATCCTGCTGATCGACGAACTCGACCGCACCGACGAGCCGTTCGAGGCGTACCTGCTCGAAGTCCTGTCTGACTTCCAGGTAACCATTCCCGAACTCGGCACGGTGAAGGCGGCGGAGACACCGATCGTGATCATCACGTCGAATCGGACGCGCGAAATCCACGACGCGCTGAAGCGCCGCTGCTTCTATCACTGGGTCGACTATCCCGATCTCAAGCGTGAGCTCGAGATTTTACAGGTCAAGGCGCCGGGCAGCTCGGAGCGGCTGTCGCGCCAGGTCGTGGGCTTCGTCCAGGAGTTGCGCAAGCTCGACCTGTTCAAGGCGCCGGGTGTTGCCGAATCGATCGACTGGGCCACGGCGCTGTCGGAGCTGAACGCCCTCGATCTCGATCCCAAGACGATCAACGACACACTGGGCGTACTGCTGAAATACCAGGACGACATCCAGCGCCTGCAGGGCTCGGAAGCGGCCGAAATCCTGCGCCAGGTGAAGTCGGACATCGCCGCTCAGCCACTGGGCTGAGTGCCGCGCGATGGACGCGCTGCCCGAACCGATGGCGTCGCCGCAACCGCGCGGCGGCAAGCTCGCCACCAATATCGTTCACTTCGCGCGGACCTTGCGCACGGCCGGGCTGCGGGTCGGGCCGGGACAGATACTGCGCGCCATCGAGGCGGTGGAAGCGGCGGGCCTGCAAAAGCGCGACGATTTCTACTGGACGCTCCATTCGGTTTTCGTGAACCGCCGCGACCAGCGCGAAATCTTCGACCAGGCGTTCCATGTCTACTGGCGCAATCCGCGTCTCCTCGAAAAGATGATGGAGATGCTCCTGCCACAGGTCGGTGTGCCGGCCGAGCAGGATCAGCGTAAGCAGCTCAGCCGACGTCTGCAGGACGCGTTGCAGGCCGGCAAGGGTGAGGCGCCGGAGCAGGCGGACGAACCGCCGGAAGTCGAAGTCGAGGCGACCTTCACGGTCTCGGACCGCGAAGTGCTGCAGCATCGCGACTTCGAGCAGATGTCGCAGGCCGAGATCGACGAGGCCTTGCGCGCCGTCGCGCGGATGCGTCTGCCGGTTCCGGAGCGCAAGACCCGGCGCTATCAGCCGGCCCGACGCGGGCCGCGGGTCGATTTCCGGGCCTCGCTGCGGCGCGCACTGCGGCCGGAGGGGCTGACCGAACTCCGTAAGCGCGAACCGCGCCGCCGCCCGCCACCGCTGGTCATTCTGTGCGACATCTCAGGGTCGATGGCCCGCTACACGCGCATGTTCCTGCATTTCATGCACGCCATCACCAACGACCGCGACCGTGTCTATTGCTTCACCTTCGGTACGCGGCTCTCGAACGTGACGCGTGCGCTGCGCAATCGCGATGTCGACATCGCCTTGCAGAAGGCATCGGCGCAGGTAGAGGACTGGTCGGGCGGTACCCGCATCGGTCTGGCCTTGCATGAGTTCAACAACAAATGGTCGCGCCGCGTCCTAGGGCAGGGCGCCGTGGTCCTGCTGATCACCGATGGGCTGGATCGCGAAGGTGCCGCAGGTTTAGGTGAGGAAATGGAACGTCTTCATAAATCCTGCTCACGTCTGATCTGGCTCAACCCGCTCTTGCGATACGGCGCCTACGAGCCCAAATCTCAAGGCAACAAGGCCATGTTGCCGCATGTCGACGAGTTCCGTCCGGTGCACAATCTGGAAAGCCTGGCGGGGTTGATTGCCGCTCTGGGTAAGCAGGTCACCGGGGCCGACAGACGTCTCGCGGGATGGCAGACCGAACTTCGCAAGGAGTAGATCATGAGCGACGCACTCGATGTCCTGGATCAGGTCGGCAAGTGGAAAGCAGGCGGCAAGGGTGTCGCCATCGCCACTGTGATCACCACCTGGGGCTCTTCGCCTCGACCGGTCGGCAGCCAGCTCGGCGTCGACGACACGGGCGCGATGGTGGGCTCCGTCTCGGGAGGCTGCATCGAAGGCGCCGTCGTAAAGGAAGCGTTGGCGGCCATCGCCGACGGCAAGCCACGGCTGCTGGATTTCGGCGTTTCCGACGAACAGGCCTGGGATGTCGGGCTGGCGTGCGGCGGTAAGGTGCAGGTCTTCGTCGAGAAGGTGAACTGAACCATGAAGGCCGAGACCCTGGCCGCGCTCCAGGAAGCGCGCAACAAACGGCACGCCCTGGCGCTGGCCACACGGCTCAGCGATGCCGCCGAAACCTTGATCTATCCGGACAAGGCACTGGGCGCGCAGGCGAGTGACGAGACGTTGCTGTCGGCGGCGCGGCGCGCACTCGAGATCGGTCGCAGTGAAACCGTCGATGTCGGCGGCCAGCGTATTTTCCTGAACGTCTACGTGCCGCCGCCGCGATTGATCATTGTCGGCGCCGTCCACATTGCGCAGTCGCTGGCGCCCATGGCGTCGCTGCTCGACTTCGATGTCACCGTCGTCGATCCACGCCGCGCCTTCGCGACCGACAGCCGCTTCCCTGGCGTAAAGGTGATGCAGGAATGGGCCGACGAGGCCTTCGAAAAGATGGGCCTCGACCGATCGACGGCCGTCGTCACTCTGACGCACGATCCCAAGCTTGACGATCCGGCGCTCGAATACGCGCTGAAGTCGGAGGTCTTCTATATCGGCGCACTCGGCAGCCGGAAGACCCACGCCAAGCGCAAGGAGCGGTTGGCCGAAGCGGGGATCACCGAGGAACAGTTCGCGCGCGTCCACGGTCCGGTCGGACTCAACATCGGCGCCAAGTCGCCGGCCGAGATCGCCATCTCCATCCTGGGCCAGATCATCGAAGTACGTGCACGCCGCCTCGAAGCCTTGTCCGCGCCGAAGGTCGCCGCAGCGTGAGATTCGGCGAAACCCCCATCGACGAGGCGACGGGCGCCATCCTGGCGCATAGCTGGCGTGCGAACGGCGTGAACTTCTCCAAGGGCCGTGTGCTCTCGGCCGACGATATCGCCAAGCTGAAGGCGGTTGGCGTCGCGACAGTCGTCGCGGCCAAGCTCGACGAAGAGGATATTCACGAAGACGAAGCGGCAGCCAACGTCGCCAAGGTTCTGGCGGGCGGGGGCATAGAGGTCACGGCGCCCTTTACCGGCCGCTGCAATCATTTCGCTCGCGAAGCCGGGCTCGCCGTCGTCGATCGTGAGCGCATCGACGAGCTGAACGAACTCGATGAATCGGTGACGGTGGCGACCCTGCCGCCGTTCGCCAGGGTCGAGCCGCGCCAGATGGTGGCAACCGTCAAGATCATTCCTTATGCCGCGCCGCGCACCGCCGTTGCCCGTGCCATCGGTGTTGCCAAGTCGGCCAATCGACCTTTGGTTTCGGTGGCGCCGTTCCAGTCGATGCGCGCCGGTCTGGTTCAGACGAGACTGCCGGGCACGCGTGACAAGGTTTTGGACAAGGCGGTCGTCACGACCACCAAGCGCCTGACATCGCTCGGTAGCACCCTGAACGGCGAGCGCCGAGTCGCGCACGACGCGAAGGAGATCGCCGGCGCCTTGGCCGAACTGAAGGCCGAAGGATGCGACCTGTTCCTGATTGCCGGCGCATCGGCGATCGTCGACCGTCACGATGTCGTGCCGTCAGGCATCGAAGTCGCGGGTGGGAAGGTCATTCACTTCGGCATGCCGGTCGATCCGGGCAACCTGCTGCTGACGGGTGAATTCGACGGCAAGCCGGTGCTGGGCCTGCCGGGCTGTGCGAAGTCGCCCAAGTATAACGGCTTCGACATGGTGCTAGAGCGTCTCGCCGCGCGGCTGCCGGTCGGGCGTGCCGAGATCGTGCGCATGGGATCGGGCGGCCTGCTGGCCGAAATCCCGAGCCGTCCGCAGCCGCGCGACGACAGCGATGCCGAAGGTGAGGGGCCGCAACAGGCGCCCCGAGTCGCCGCACTCGTCCTGGCCGCCGGCCGCTCGACGCGCATGGGTGGACCCAACAAGCTCTTGGCCGACGCCAAGGGCGAGCCTCTGGTCGTGCATGCGGTGAAAGCGGCGCTGGCGTCGCAAGCCGTCGAGGTCGTGGTCGTGCTGGGTCACATGGAAGACCAGGTGCGACCGGCGATCGAGAAGGCTGTGCCGCCGAAATCGCGGCTGCGTTTCGTCACCAATCCAGATTTCGCGGAAGGCCTCAGCACTTCCGTGAAAACCGGGATCGGTGCGCTCGGCGCGAACATCGACGCGGCCATCGTGCAGCTCGGCGACATGCCGGGTGTCGGTGCGCCGTTGCTCGACCGATTGACTGCCGCTTTCAGTCCGGTCGAGGGCCGCGCGATCTGCGTGCCGACTGTCGGCGGCAAACGCGGCAATCCCGTCCTGTGGGCACGCCGCTTCTTCCCGGAGATGACCAAGCTCTCAGGTGACAGCGGCGCCAAGCATCTGATCGGCGAGCACGCCGATCTGGTCTGTGAGGTCGAGATGACGGGCGAGGCCGCCATCACCGACATCGACACGCCGGAAGCGCTGGCAGCCTGGCGGGAACGGAGTACGGCATGAGTTTCGATGTCGCCGCTGTTCGCCGGCAGTTTCCTATTCTCTCCGAGATCATCGACGGCCGGCCGGTTCACTATCTCGACAATGGTGCCTCGGCGCAGACGCCGCTGGCTGTGATCGACGCGGTGCGGCACTACGAAACGACCAGCCGTGCCAATGTGCTGCGTGGTGTGCATCGCCTCGCCGAACGGGCGACCGAGGCCTACGAGAACGCACGCGCCGAGGTGGCGAAGTTCCTTGGTGTTCAGCCGCTGGAAGTGATCTTCACCGGTGGCTGCACGGCGGCGATCAATCTGGTGGCCTATTCCTACGGCTCTCTGCTGAAGCCCGGGGATCGCATTCTGCTCTCCGAGCTGGAGCATCATTCCAATATCGTGCCCTGGCAGCTCCTGCGCGCCCGTTCGGGCATCGAGATCGACATGATCCCGGTGACGGAAGATGGCCGCATCGATCTCAACGAATTGCCACGCCTGCTGACATCGAAGACCAAGCTGGTTTCGCTAGCCCACGTCTCGAATGTGACCGGTGCGCTGCTCGATATCCGCACTGTTGTCACGGCGGCAAAGGCCGTCGGCGCCAAGGTGATGCTCGATGGCGCACAACGTGCGCCGCACGGACCGCTCGACCTGCCGTCGCTTGGCATCGATTTCTATGCCTTCGCGGGCCACAAGGCCTACGGGCCGAACGGCATCGGCGTGCTGTGGGGCAAGCCTGAGCTGCTCGACGCGATGCCGCCGTTCATGGGCGGTGGTTCGATGATCGGACGAGTGACCTTCGCCGAGACGACATGGGCACCATCGCCGCGCCGCTTCGAGGCCGGCACGCCGGCGATCGGTCCCGCGATAGGCCTCGGCGCCGCCTGTACCTGGATGCAAGCACTAGACTGGACAGCGGCGCACGATCACGAGATGGGCTTGGTGCAGCGGCTGATGGACGGGCTGCAGAAGGTCGATGGCACCAGGCTGTTCGGCCCGGCAAGCCTGCAGAACCGTTATCCGGTCGTGTCGTTCACCCTGGACGGTGTGCATCCGCATGACGTCGCCCAGACCCTCGACTCCTTCGGCGTTGCGGTCCGTGCCGGTCACCACTGTGCTCAACCCTTGATGGACCGCTTCGATCTCGACGGTACGACGCGCGTTTCGATGGCACCCTATAACGACAACACCGACATCGACGCGCTGCTGGCCGGCGTGGCGCATGCCGCTCGTACCTTGAGATGAACGACCAGCTCTATCAGGACCGCATTGTCGCGCTCGCCAAGGCCAAGACCGGTGCCGGCAAGCTCGATGCGCCGACCAGGTCGGCCCGGCGCGACAATCCATTGTGCGGCGATCGCGTTACGATGGACATCAAGCTGGACGGGCAGGGACGTATCACCGAGATCGCGCATCAGGTGCGCGGCTGTCTCCTGTGCCAGGCCTCGGCCGCTGCACTGTCGGCGGTGGCGGTCGGCCGCGATGCGGCAGGTATCTCCGACATCCGGCATGATGCCGAGCGCGCAATAGGTCGCGAGGCCGGAGACCCGCGCGAACCGTTCACGGCCTTCGCGCCGGTCGCAGCACACAAGTCGCGACAGGAATGCGTGTTGCTTCCCTTCGAAGCCCTGAAGGACGCGCTCTCGTAGTTTCGTCGCGCGGTTGCCGCGGTTGTGTCACAGTCGCCCCTCACGGTGCGCGTGCATCGCCCGGGAGAGACTATGCGCCTCATTTTGAACGTCGTGGCCCTCGTGGGCCTGATTGCGTTCCCGACTTTCGCCTTCGCTCAAGAACTTGCCCTCAAGCGGGTCATGCTGTCCTCGGGTGGCCTTGGCTACTTCGAGTACGAAGCCACCGTGGAAGGGGATGCCACCCTGAAGCTCACGGTTTCGCTCGGCCAAGTCGACGATGTGCTGAAGAGCCTCGTCGTCTATGACGACAAAGGTGGCGTCGGCGGTCTCAGCCTGCCGGGACGTGAACCACTTACCCAGGCCTTCAAGGATCTGCCGTTCGACCAGAATTCACTGGGCTCTCCCGCCGAGCTGCTGGCCGCTCTGAAAGGGGCCGAGATTACGGTCGGTGGTGGCCGCACACTCTCGGGCCGCGTCGTCTCGGTCGAGGAGGAGACGGTCACCCTGCCGGGCGACAAGGGCACCGCCAAGCGCACGCGTGTGACACTCTTTACCGATCGCGGCCTGCAGCAGTTCATCCTGGAGGATGCAGAAAACCTGCAGTTCGCCGACGCTGGTTTGCGCGCCAAGATCGGCCAGGCGTTGCTCGCAATCCAGAGCAACCGCGCCAAGGATGCCCGTACTCTCGAACTGGCGACTCGTGGCGACGGCAAACGCACGGTACGCGTCGCCTACATCGTCGAAGCGCCCGTGTGGAAAGCCTCCTATCGCCTGACCTTGCCAGCCGATGCGGCCGCGCCGCGCTCGGCGCTACAGGGTTGGGCCGTCGTCGAGAACCTGAGCGGCCAGGACTGGAAGGACGTCGAGCTCACCCTGGTATCGGGTCGCCCCGTGGCTTTCCGGCAAGCGCTGTACAACGCCTACTACGTGACGCGCCCCGAAGTGCCGGTCGAAGTCGCTGGTCGCCTGATGCCAGGTGTCGATCGTGGTGGTGTGATGGCCGATCAGCGGGCGAAGTCGATGCCGATGCCCGCGTCGCCGCAGTATAATCCCAGGCAGGAACGCATGGTTGCCCCAACGGCCGCACCGCCGCCGCCACCGGTTGCGATCGCTGAGGCGGCCGAACAGGTCGAGGCAACCGACGCCGCCACGCAGGTCATCTTCAAATTCCCGCGCGCCGTCAGTGTCGAGAACGGCCGCACCTTGTCGATCCCCATCATCGACCGTCAGGTGCCAGCCCAGCGGCTCGCGCTCTATACGGCCGATACGGCGGCGCGTAATCCTTTGGCCGCGATCCGCCTCACCAACGACGGCGAATCAGGCCTGCCGCCGGGCATCATCACGATCTACGAGCGCGACAAGGCGAACGCGGTCGCCTATGTCGGCGATGCCCGACTCTCCGGTTTCCCGACGGGCGAGACACGATTGCTTGCCTATGCGCTCGACGAGAAGATCGTCGTTGAACGTGACGTGGCGCAGACCGACCAACTCGCCACTGGCACCATCTCCCAGGGTGCACTACGGCTATCGCGCATCGTCCGGCAGACGACCGTCTATCGTGTGCGTGGTCCAGCCAAGGAGCCGCGCCAGCTCATTGTGGTGCAGCGTCGCCTTCCGGGCTGGACACTGACCAAGCCCGACGCCAAGAGCGTCGAGTTGAGTGAGGGCAATTATCGCATTCCGTTCCAGCTTCCGGGCGGCGACAAGACACAGACCTTCGAAGTCGTGCAGGAGCAGACACAGCAGCAAGAGGTGCGGCTGGTCGAAAGCGCTGCCGACCAGATTCGGGTCTATGCCCAGGCACGCGAATTCGATGCGAAGACACGCGACGCGCTGACCCGAGTGTTGCAACTCCAGCAGGCCGCTGCCGAGGCGCAACGCAAGGTGACGCAGGTCGACGGCGAACGGCAGCAGATCGTGCAGGAGCAGGCGCGGCTGCGCGACAATCTCGCCCGTGTGCCGGCAAACAGCGACCTGCAACGGCGCTATCTGGCGACCCTCGACAAGCAGGAGACCGACCTCGAGGCGATCGCCAAGCGTCGTGGCGAGGCAGAGAAGGGCGTTGAAGTGGCACGCGAGGCACTCAGGACCTACGTGGCATCGCTGGGCTGATCAGCCGGCCCGCAACGTCCTCACGGCGTCGTCGCGGCGGAACATGTAAAGCAGGGCGCGCAGCGCCTTGCCGCGCTCCGATTGCAAGTCGGGGTCGCGATCGATCACCAGCCGCGCATCGTCACGAGCCGCCTGTAGCAGCTCGCCATGGGCGGCGAGATCGGCGAGCCGCATATCGGGCAGGCCGCTCTGTCGTGTCCCCAGCAATTCTCCGGCGCCGCGCAGCCGCAGATCTTCTTCGGCGATGCGAAAGCCATCCTCGGTCTCGCGCATGATGGCGAGGCGTGCCTTGGCCGTCTCACCGAGGGGCTGGGCATAGAGCAACAGGCAGGTCGACTTGGCGCTGCCACGGCCGACGCGCCCGCGGAGCTGATGGAGCTGCGCCAGGCCAAAGCGCTCGGCATGCTCGATCACCATCACGGTCGCGGCCGACACGTCGACGCCGACTTCGATCACCGTCGTTGCCACCAGAATCGAAAGCCGCCCGTCGGCGAAAGCGGCCATCGTCGCCTCACGCTCCGCACTCTTCAGGCGGCCGTGCAGCAGCCCGACCTTGCCGGGAAAACGCTCACTTAGTAGGCGGAAGCGCTCCTCGACGTTGGCAAGGTCGATCTCCTCCGATTCCTCGATCAGCGGACAGACCCAGTAGACGCGCGCGCCGGTCGCGATCTGACGGCCGACCCCCTGTGCCACTTCGCCGATCCGCTCCAGGGGAATGGTGCGCGTGTCGATCGGCTGGCGGCCGGCCGGCTTCTCGGTGAGTTTCGAGACATCGAGATCGCCGTAGGCGGCCAGCATCAGGGTGCGCGGGATCGGCGTCGCGGTCATGACCAGGAGATCGACGGCATAGCCTTTCGACGAAAGTGCCATGCGCTGATGCACGCCGAAGCGATGCTGCTCGTCGACCACGGCCAGGGCGAGGTCGGCGAATTCGACGTCCTCCTGCACCAGCGCATGCGTGCCGACGACGAGGTGGATCGTGCCGTCGCTGAGGCCCTGCAAGGTCTCCTTCTTCTGCTTCTGGCCATCGCGTCCCGTCAGGAGGGCCAGCCGCACGCCAGCCGCCGCCGCGAGCGGCGCGATCGTGGCGTGATGCTGCCGGGCCAGCAGTTCCGTCGGCGCCATGAGGGCGGCCTGCGCGCCGGCCTCGGCGCAGATCAGCATGGCGAGCAGCGCCACCAAGGTCTTGCCGCTGCCGACATCGCCCTGCAGCAAGCGGATCATGCGCTCGGCCTTGCTCATGTCGGTCGCGATCTCCTCGACGGCCGTCTTCTGGCTCGCCGTGAGATCGAAGGGCAGGGAGGCAAGGACGGCCTTGCGCAGACGGCCATCGCCCTCTGTGGCGTGGCCCGCCAGCGTACGGTTGTGATGGCGCACCAGGGCGATCGCGAGCTGGCTCGCCAGCAGTTCGTCGAAGGCAAGCCTCGCCCGCGCCGGATGAATCGGCGACAGATCGCTTTCCTCGGCCGGCGCATGAGCGCGGGCGAGGGCGCTGTGCCAGCTCTGCCAGCGCTGCCGGGCGAGATAGGCCGCGTCCTGCCATTCGGGCAGTTCGGGCGCGCGCTCGACGGCGGCGGCAATGGCCTTCTGCACGGGCCTCTGCGTCAGGCCGGCGGTCAGCCCATAGACCGGCTCGACACGCAGCACGGTCTCGCGCTGCTCCAAGGGAACGACATGGTCGGGGTGCGTCATCTGCACCTCGCCCTGGTAGATCTCGACCTTGCCGCTCACCACGCGCGTCTCGCCGGGCGGCAGCAGTTTCCGGAGATAATCCTCGCGGCCATTGAAGTAGGTGAGGCAGAGACGCCCGGTCTCGTCGCTGCACCAGACGCGGTAGGGTTGGCGTGGGCTGTGCGGCACCAGATGCTCGTCGACGACGACGGTGAGCGTGGCGACTTCGCCCGCCTTGGCGCCGGCGACGTCGGGGGCGTTGCGCCGGTCGATCACCGCAAACGGCAGATGCCAAAGCAGATCAACCACCAGAGGCCCTGCAAGTTTCTCCACGAGCTTGCCCAGGCGCGGACCGATGCCGGGCAGCGCGGTGACTTGGGCGAAGAGGGGGGTGAGGCTCTGCGGACGCATGGTTGATAAGCTCTGCGGCCGCGTGACTTCGTCATCGCCGCCGCCTATATGCTACGCCCCTTTTCGGGCCGGACCTGGGGAAAACATGTCGGCTGCAGCGGGCGACGATCTCGAGACGCGGCGTAAGCGTCTGCTCTACCGCAGTGTCTATCGCGGCAACAAGGAGAACGACATCCTCCTTGGCCAGTTCGCGCGCGCCCATATCGCCGCGTTCGATGCTTCGGAGCTGGATCAGTACGAGCGCCTGCTCGCGGTCGGCGACAACGAGATCTACGACTGGGTCAGCGGCAAGGTCGCCGTCCCGCCGGAGAGCGATACGCCCGTCGTGCGCAAGCTGCTCGCGTTTCGCGTGAGGTTCTAGTGTCGCCGCCGCTTGCCGAACTCCTGGCCGCGATTCCCCGTAAGGCCGGGCGCTGGACCGTTGCCGGGTTGCCCGAAGGCGCCGATGCCCTGGTGCTGGCAGAGCTTGCACGCACCACCGGGGGCCGCGATATCCTGCACGTGGCGCGCGACGGCCAGCGGCTGGAACGACTGCAGGACGGCCTGCGCTTCTTCTCGCTCGAGCGCGAGGTGCTGGTCTTCCCGGCCTGGGATTGCCTGCCCTACGACCGGCTGTCGCCGCACCCCGATATCGTGGCCGAGCGATTGGAGACGCTGTCGCGCCTGGCAGCGCTTCGCAAGCCGGGTTCGCCCGGACGGATCATCCTGGCTTCAGTGGGCGCAGCCCTGCAGCGCGTGCCGCCCCGCAGCCTCTACGCCGAGGCCGCGACGACCCTGCGCAAGGGCCAGGCTCTCGATGTCAGCTGGCTCATCAAGTTCCTGGGTGAGAACGGCTATGGCCGCGCCGAGACGGTCATGGAGCCCGGCGAGTTTGCGGTCCGTGGCGGTCTGTTCGATCTCTTCCCGCCGGGCACGACTGAGCCGCTGCGCCTCGATCTGTTCGGCGATACGCTGGAGACGATCCGCTCCTTCGATCCGATGAGCCAGCTCTCGACCGGCAACCGCGACGAGGTCGTCCTGCTGCCGGTGAGCGAAGTTCTTCTGACGCCCGACAGCATCGAACGTTTCCGCGGTGGTTATCGCGAACTGTTCGGCAGTGTGACCGGTGACGACATCCTCTACGAGGCAGTCTCTGCCGGCCAGCGTCATGTCGGCGTCGAGCATTGGCTGCCGCTGTTCCACGAGCGTCTGGAGACGCTGCTCGACTATTGCCCGGAGGCCGTGGTTACGGCCGACCATGAGGCGAAGGAAGCCTTCCAGGCCCGCCACGAGCTGATCGTCGACTACTACGACGCGCGCCAGAAGACCGGGGCCAAGGGCGGCATGAGCGGGGGCGCCGACTACAAGCCGGTGCCACCGGAACGGCTCTACCTCAAGCCGTCGGAGTGGGAGCGGCTGCTCGAGGGTCACGCCGCCGCGCAGTTCACCACCTTCGATGCGACGCTGGGTACCCCGAATGCCATCGATCTTGGCGGTCGCCGGCACGAGGGCTTCGCCCAGGCGCGCACGGCGCAGGGCGTCAATCTCTTCGACAAGGTCGCCGAGCATGTGAAGGCGGCGAACGCCGCCGGCCGCCGCGTCGTGATCGCGGGCTACACCGACGGCTCGAGCAGCCGCCTCCAGCATCTACTGCAGGAGCACGGCGCCACGACACCTGTGCCCGTCGCCGACTATGCGATGGTGCAGGGCCTGCCGCCCGGTGCATTGGGCCTCGCGGTCTGGTCGCTGGAGCACGGTTTCGTGCTCGACGGGCTGGAGGTGATCGGCGAGGAGGACATTCTCGGCGATCGGCTCTCGCGTCCGGCCAAGAAGCGCCGGCCGTCCGAGCGGTTCATCGCCGAGGCGGCCGCCCTCAGCGACGGCGATCTCGTGGTCCATCGCGAGCACGGCGTCGGCCGCTACGAGGGATTGATTACGCTGGAGATCCAGAACGCACGCCACGACTGCCTGCGGCTCACCTACGAAGGTGGCGACAAGCTCTTCGTGCCCGTCGAGAACATCGACGTGCTGAGCCGCTACGGCTCGTCGGAGGAGGGCGCTGTCCTCGACCGCCTGGGTGGCGTGGCCTGGCAGTCGCGCAAGGCGAAGCTGAAGCAGCGCATTGCCGACATGGCGGACCGGCTGATCCAGATCGCGGCGGAACGCGCGGTGCGGCGCGGCGAGACCCTGAGCCCGCCCGAGGGCCTCTACGACGAATTCTGCGCCCGCTTCCCCTATACGGAGACCGACGACCAGCTCCAGGCGATCTCCGACGTCATCGAGGACCTGTCGTCGGGCAAGCCGATGGACCGGCTGATCTGCGGCGATGTCGGCTTCGGCAAGACCGAGGTGGCCCTGCGCGCGGCCTTCGTCGCGGCCCTGTCCGGCAAACAGGTCGCTGTCATCGGCCCGACGACCCTGCTGGCACGCCAGCATCATCGCAATTTTGTCGAACGCTTCCAGGGCATGCCCGTGCGCATCGGCCGCCTGTCGCGGCTGGTCGGAGCCAAGGAGGCCAAGGCCACCAAGGAGGCGATGAAAGAGGGCACCCTCGACATCGTGGTCGGCACTCATGCGCTGCTGGCCAAGAGCGTCGAGTTCAAGGATCTCGGCCTGCTGATCGTCGACGAAGAGCAGCATTTCGGTGTTGGCCACAAGGAGCGGCTGAAGGAGCTGCGCGCCGACGTCCATGTGCTGACGCTGACGGCGACGCCGATTCCGCGCACCCTGCAGCTTGCGCTGACCGGCGTGCGTGACATGAGCCTGATCGCCACGCCGCCGGTTGATCGCCTGGCCGTGCGCACCTTCGTGACGCCATTCGATGGCGTGACGATCCGCGAAGCGCTGCTGCGCGAGCAGTTCCGCGGCGGCCAGAGCTTCTACGTCTGTCCTCGCATCGAAGATCTGGCGGCCATCTCGGCCGAGTTGCGCGAGCTGGTGCCGGAGGTCCGCATGGCCATGGCACATGGCCGCCTGCCGCCAACGCAGATCGAGAACACCATGCAGGAGTTCGTCGAGGGCAAGTTCGACGTGCTGCTCTCGACCAATATCGTCGAAAGCGGCCTCGATATCCGTAACGCCAACACGATGATCATCCATCGCGCCGACATGTTCGGCCTGGCGCAGCTCTATCAGCTTCGAGGTCGCATCGGCCGCGGCAAGACCCGCGCTTATGCCTATCTCACCGTGCCACCGGGAAGAGCGCTGAACGAGGCAGCCGCCAAGCGGCTCGAAGTCATGCAGACGCTCGACACCTTGGGCGCAGGCTTCCAACTCGCCAGCCACGATCTCGACATCCGGGGCGCCGGCAACCTTCTGGGCGAGGAGCAGTCCGGCCACATCCGCGAAGTCGGCATCGAGCTTTACCAGCAGCTTCTCGAAGAGGCGGTGGCAGCGGCGCGCGACCGATCCCAGGAAGCGGAGCGGGCAGAATGGTCGCCGCAGCTCAACCTCGGCATTCCGGTGTTGATCCCCGAAGAGTATGTGCCGGACCTCTCGGTCCGCATGGGGCTCTATCGCCGTCTCGGTGGCCTCACCACCCAGGCCGAGATTGATTCCTTTGCCGCCGAGCTGGTGGATCGCTTCGGCAGGACGCCCGTCGAAGCGGAGTTCCTGCTGAACACGGTGGCGCTGAAACTGCTGTGCCGCGCCGCAGGCGTGGAGAAGATTGATGCCGGCGAAAAGGCGCTCGTCTTCTCTTTCCACGAGAACAAGTTCGCGCGGCCGGAAAGGCTGATCGGCTGGATCCAGAAGAACGCGCCGCTGGTCAAGCTCCGGCCCGACCACCGCGTGATCGTGCAGCGCGTTTGGGCCGACGAGCGGCAGCGGCTTTCCGGCGTGACATCGATCGTTTCTTCTTTGGCGAAGCTCGCCGCCTGACCACCGGTTTCTTCGGCTTCTTCTTCGCCGGCTTCTTCATCAGCGACCTGGCCGTGCGGCGTGCGCAGCGCAGCAGCCAGTCGCTGAGGCGCGTATCGCCTGAAGCACGGGCCAGCACCACGGCTCCGACCGCCAGGATGGCGACTGCCGTCGCGTCGGCATCCAGCCCTTTGCGGCCGCGCGCCTTGGCCAGCTCACCGATGACGGCATGCAGGACATTTGCATAGGCGAGCCGCGCAGGAAGCGTGGAACGCGCAATGTCGCCGGGCAGAGCGGCCAAGGTACAGGCGAGTGCATTGGCGGCAAGCTCTTCGCGGTCGAGATAGGCTTCGAGTGCGACCTCCGCGGACCCGCCGCGGACCTTCGGCAACAGCCCATGTCCCATGCGGACGATCTCGGCGAACAGGTCGTCCTTCGAGGTGAAATGGGCATAGAAGGCGCCGCGGGTTAGGCCGGCCGCCAGCATGATGTCGTCGATATTGGTCCCGGCATGGCCGCGCAGCCGGAAAAGCCGGGCGGCATGTTCGACGATCTCGGCCCTGGTCCGGGCCTTTCGGGCGGGGCTTTGCGGCATAATATGTCGATAATCATATCATATGATCATCGACATATCATCGACCGGAAACGAGTCTAGACCGTCGACTGAGCCGCACTTGTGGCGGCGTCGCGTTCGGCAAGATTGAAGACCTCGACGAAGGCGGAAGGCGGTTGCGCACCCGAGACGGCATATTTGCGGTTCACGATGAAGCAGGGCACGCCGTTGATGCCGAGGCGGCGGGCATAGACGTCGGAAGCGACGACCTCCTGACGGCCTTCGTCACTCGCGAGGTAGGCGCGGGCGCGCTCCTCTTCGATACCCGCACGGACCGCACATTCGATCAGGGTGTCGAGGTCGCCGATATCGAGGCCCTCTTCGAAATAGGCCTTGAACAACTCGGCCACGACCTCGTCCTGCCGTTCGATCTTGGCGCTCCAATGAACAAGGCGATGCGACAGCACCGTATTGGGCGTGCGCTTGATGCGCGAGAACTGGAACTCGATGCCAGCCTCGCGGCCGCTTTCGGCGATCGCCTGATAGATCTGGCGCGGACGGTCACCGCCGCCGAACTTCGCGCGCACATAGTCGTCCCGCGTCATGCCTTCGGAAGGCATGTCGGGGTTGAGCTGGAAGGGACGCCAGGCGACGGCAATGTCGGTGCGTCCGCTCTGCATCAGCGCGCGCTCGAAGCGGCGCTTGCCGATGTAACACCAGGGACAAATCGTGTCCGAAACGATGTCGACATAGATCATGCTGCGAGCTTACGCCTTTCGCGCCAGTGCAGGAAGAGAGCGGCCGCCACCACGAGCGCCAGGGCCACCGACGTAAGCCACGCCGCATTCCGCCAGCCACCGGACACAACGAGTGCGCCGGTGATCGGTGGCCCCAGCAGCGCACCGAGGTTGGAGCCCTGCATCAGGAGCCCCGTCGAGGCCCCAGCCAAGTCCGGCCGTGGCGTGTGGATCGGAATGGCCGTGAAGAGGGCGCCCGGCACGACACCGATGATCATCGAGTAAACGCCCGCCAGAACCAGACGCATCAGATCGGGTACACAATCGACGAAGATACCGGCGGCGCAGAACGCCATCGAGATTGCGGCGCCGACAATCATCGCAACCCTTGGCACGCCGTGATGCAACAGCCACCCGGCGGAAAGGTTACCGAGCGCATTCACCGCCGTGACCAGGGCCGTCACGATCGCCGCCGTCGACGCCGTAAATCCCAGGCGCTCGACCTGAAGGGTCGGCAGGAACCCCACCACGGCGAACCAGCAGCAGGAATAGGCGGCAAAGCAGAGAGCGATGGCGAGCGGTCCGCCACTCGTCGCCACCTCTCTCATCTCCGCCAGCACCGGATGGCGTCGCGCCGGCACGGGATCGAGTTCCTTTGCGGGTGCCGCGCGCAACAACAAGGCTACCAACATCACGGCCGCCGCGGCGGCTGCAACCAGCCAGATCACACGCCAGGAAGTGCCGGGCAGCACGAGAGCCGCGATCAGCATCATCGTGCCCGCACCGGCCGGCATATAGGTCGTCCACATCGCCATGACGATGCGCTGGTCGCGGGGCTGCGCGATCCGCAGCAGGAGAGCAGGGGCGGCGGCGGTAACCGCGATGAAGCCCAGCCCCTCGAAGACCCGGCCGACCATAAGCTGATCGACGCTTACCGCGAAGGCGCCCGCGAGACTCGCCGCGCAACAGAGTGCCGTGCCGAAGACGACCATCCGGCGATGGCCCATGCGGTCGGCGCTGAGCGCTATCGCCATGCCGCCTAGTGCCGTCATCAGGTTGACGGTCGACAACAACCAGCCGGCCTGCCGCAGGCTTGCGTCCAGGTCCTCACGGATCGAGGGCAGGGAGGGCGGCGCCTTGCCGACCTGGAACGCTGCGATGATGCCCGCCGCGACGAGCAGTCCGACCAGCGCCCAGGGCGTGCGCGGTGTGTTCAGTACTGCACCCGCGCCGTGATGGCGCCATCGACGATGAAGTTCGTCCCGGTCACGAACGAAGCCGGCGTGCCTGCAAGGAAGACGACGGTGTTTGCCACCTCTTGCGGCGTGCCCATGCGACCGAGCGGATTGCGCGCCAGCGAACGCTTGTAGCGCTCGCTGCCAGCGTCGCGCTGGCGGCCCCAGGTGTTGCCGTCTTCCAGAATGGTGCCAGGCGACACCATGTTGGCGCGGATACCTTTGGGCGCGAGATCGATGGCCAGAGACTTCACGAAAGGCACGAGTGCGGCCTTTACCGAGCGATAGGGCTGGGTCGGGCCGGACACTTCAACCAGCGACACCGTGCCGATGATCGTGAGCGTCGAACCGGCGCCCTGTTTCTCCAGGTGGGGCCGCACGTGATGCACGGAGTTCACGGTCGAGACGAGGTCGATCTCGATGGCCTTACGCCAGCCCTCGGTGTTGTCCTCGGTCCCGAGCGCACTCACGTTTGCCACGAAATGGTCGATCCCGCCTTCTGCGGCGAAGCCATCGACCCACTTCTTGAGTGCCTGGTTGTCGGTCACGTCCAGTGCCGTGCCCTGGACCCGGCCTTGCTTTGCCTGCCAGTCCTTCTCGCGTTCCTTCACGAGCTTCTCGTCGCGTGCGCAAAAGCCCACCACGGCGCCTTCGGCCAGGAAAGTATCGACGATGGCGCGGCCAATGCTCTTGGTGCCACCGGTTACCAGTACACGCTTGCCTTTGAGACCGAGGTCCATGTTTCCTCCGAACGGGTCGCTCGCCTATAAGGCCGGCATGAAACAGCGGAGCCATGGCCATGTCCAAGCGATTCGACCTTAGCGGCAAGGTGGCCCTCGTCACCGGCGCATCCTCGGGCCTCGGCGTCCATTTTGCGCGGACTCTCGCCGAAGCGGGTGCTGCGGTCGTCCTCGCCGCGCGACGTGCAGATCGGCTCGCGTCTCTACAGGCGGAACTGCAGAAGAACGGCGCGAAGGCTACGGCCGTGACGCTCGATGTGCAGTCGGGCGAGGCTGTTGCTGCAGCCTTCGATCAAGCCGAGAGCGCACTGGGCCCGGTCGACATCGTGGTGAACAATGCGGGCATCTCGATCGTGAAGCCGGCGCTGGAAATGCCCGAACAAGACTGGGACTCGGTGGTCGACACCAACCTGCGTGGCGCCTGGCTGGTGGCTCAGACCGCAGGAAAGCGTTGGGTCACCGCCAAGCGGCCCGGCACCATCGTCAACATTGCCTCCATCCTGGGCCTGCGCACTATCGGCCAGGTGGCGCCCTACAACGCCTCAAAGGCGGGGCTGATCCATCTGACGCGTGCGCTTGCCATGGAATGGGCGCGCCACCAGATCCGCGTCAATGCGATCTGCCCGGGCTATATCGAGACCGAAATGAACAGCGACTTCTGGAAGACGCCGGGTGGGCAACGTTTGATCGAGCGTATCCCGCAGCGCCGTATCGGCCAGCCTGAGCATCTCGACGGCGCGCTGCTGCTGTTGGCGTCGGAAGCCGGCGCCTTTATGACCGGCAGCGTGCTCACCGTCGACGGTGGCCACACGGTGAACTCGCTCTAAAGCTGGATGGCTCCATAGATTGGCGCCTTGCCCCAGACGAAGAGATCGTAGCCTGTTCTCAGGCCGAGCTTGAAGTACGGATCTTCTTCGACCAGGCGGACTGCTTCCGCCCGGTCCGAGACCTCGAGGACCCACAAGCCGCCACAGAACCATTCATCCGGTGAGGGCCGCAGACCTCCACCGATCTTGATCCTGTCGCTATGGGCGGCGAGATAGTCGAAGTGTTCCTTGTTGTGCTTCTTGCGAACCCAGTCGGCTGACGGATCGTCGCGAAAGAGGGCAACCCATCTCGCCATCGCGTCACCATCCGTTGATGCGGTCGTAGACGTCGACGACCGACTTGCCGCCGTCGAGGTCGCTGTCGACCACGTAGTAACGGTCGTAGGCCGCCGCGGTGATACAGGCGTGATTGGGAAGCACGCGGACGCGCGCGCCGACCGGCAGATTGCCGTAGGGCAGCGGCTCGTCGGCACCGACGAAGCCATGCTCCTGCGAGCAATCGACCACCGCCATGGCGCGCACCGGTGCATCGACGATCGTGCCGTAGCCAACCTTGGGCTGGAACTCCTGGGCGCTGATGTCCTTGGAGAGCGCCAGAGCCCCGGCATCGATCAGCAACTGGTTGCGGTGCGGATAGTGGCCGATCACCGAGGCCAGCACGGAGAGGGCGATGTCACCGGCACCGCAGGAGCCGATATACTCCTGGTCGAGGTCGTTGAAGACATAGACGCCTGGCCGCATCTCGGTGATGCCGGTGAAATCGCGCGACAGCATCGCCGTCGGTGTCGAACCACCCGAGACGATAGGGCAGGGAATGCCGGCAGCGCGCAGTTTCTCCGCCGCCGTGACGATCGCCAGCCGCTCCTGCTCGGCAATGGCTGCGATGCCGTCCGGCGTGCTCTGGTGATAGGAGTGGCCGGCATGGGTCATCACGCCCGCCAGCTCGACGCCTGGCGCCTCGTGCAGGACGCGGGCGATATCAAGCAGCCCCGGCAAGGCGGGGAAGGGCAGGCCGGCGCGGCCGGCGCCGCTGTCGATCTCGATGAAGACCGAGAATGTATTGCCGTCCGTCGCTGCCGCCGCGATTGCTTTGGCAACGGCGAGATTGTCGGTGACGACCCGCAGATTCACACCCTGGCGGCGCAGCTCACTCACGGCGGCGAGCTTCGACGGCACGATGCCGACGCCGTAGAGAATGTCCTTGAAGCCGCCGTCGGCGAAATAGCGCGCCTCGGCCAGGGTCGAGACGGTAATGCGACCGTCATGGCCTTCGACGGCCATACGGCCGACCTGAATCGACTTCGCGGTCTTGAGATGGGGCCGCAACATGACGCCTGCGTTACGCAGGCGCTCGCTCATGCGCTTGGTGTTGCGGCGCAGGATGGCGCGGTCAAGAATGAGGGCCGGCGTCGGCAGGTCGTCGATCGTCTGAGTGGACATGGGAACGAACCTAGCATGCCGATCGAGAACGAGCGCAAATTTGTCCTGAAGGATGACGGTAAGCTCGAAGCTCAGTTGGCCGGCCGGCCGGGCGTCTCACGCAACTTCCTGCGCCAAGCCTATCTCGATGCGCCGGGCCTGCGCATCCGCTCGATCGAGGCAGACGGCAAGACCGACCACGTCTTCACCTACAAACGCATGATCGATGGCCAGGTGGTCGAGATCGAGACCGGCCTCAGTGCTGTCGATTTCGCACGGCTGTGGACCCAACGCATCGAGAGCCTGCAGAAGGTCCGGTACTCCTGGGGGGAGGGTCGATTTCACTGGGATATCGACTTCTTCAGGCGCGACGACGGCTCGACCTACTTTGCGATGGCCGAAGTCGAGATGCCGGAGGAGGACATCGAGCCGCCGCCGCTGCCGGCCTGTTTGGCGGGCCATCTGCTGGGCATCGCCCCGGCAGGCGACCAGCGCTTCACTTCCAAGCGCATCGCCAACCAGGCTCACGCCGAGCAGCTGTTGGCCGATATCCTGCGCAAGGGCCGCGTCGACTGACTCAGGCGCGGCGTGGGCGGTTGCGCGGCACGGTGATGAGTTTCCACGGATCGGGAAGCTGGCCGACCGGGCAGTCGATCAGCATCGGTCCGCCCTTGGCGATGCCGCGCGCGATGGCAGTGCCCAGTTCTTCCGGGGAATTGGCGCGCACCGCGTCGATGCCGAAACTCTCGCCGAGCTTCACGAAGTCCGGGTTGCGCAGGTCCGAGGCGATGGTGCGGTTATTGAAGGACTGCTGCTGGATACGTCGCACATTGCCGTAGGCGCCATCGCTGAAGACGACCGCCACCACGCCGATCCCGTGCTGCGCCGCGGTTGCCATTTCCATGGCCGTGAACATGAATCCACCATCGCCGCTGATCGACACGACCGGCGTATCCGGTTTGGCCACCTTGGCGCCGAGTGAGGTCGCATAGCCCCACCCCAAGGTCCCCTGGTAGCCGGGAGAGAGAAAGGTGCGCGACTTGTAGGTCGGGTAGGCGAAGCGCGCGGCATAGCCCATCTGCGTCAGCTCATCGACCAGGATGCCGTCCTCGGGCAGTGCCTTGCGCAATGCCTCGAGGTAAGCGATCTGCGGTGACAAGGTCTCACGGATTGTCTTGTTCGCCGCCGCCTTCGTCTCGGCGACCTCGTCGGCGCGTCCGTTGCGCTTGCGATTGTGTCCGGCCAGGCGATTGGCCAGTGCCTTCAGGGTTGCCGTGGCGTCGCCCACGATGCCTATCTCTGGCTTGTGCTGGCGGTCCAGTTCCTCGCTGTCGACGTCGATGCGAATGATCTTCAGGGAAGGATCGACGCCCCAGTTCTGCTGCTGCGGTTGCAGACGCGTGCCGACGGCCAGCACGACATCGGCCTCGCCCCAGAAACGATAGCCGGCTGGCGCTGTAACGGAGAGCTTGTGCCGCCCGTCGATCACCCCCTGGCCCATGCGACCGGTCATCACCGGCGCGTCGAGCATTTCGGCGATGCGGGCCACGTGTTTGCCGGCACCTTGGGCGCCGCCGCCTACCACGATCATCGGCCGCTCCGCACTGCCCAGCAGCTTGGCGGCGCGTTCGACGGCTTCCTCGTCAACGGGGCAGGGATCGGGTGCTGCCGGCGTGCCCATCAGCTCGACCGGTGCGCGGCGCGCCCAGGTATCGAGCGCGCACTCGAGCGCCACCGGGCGCTGGCGGCCGGAAAGCAGACGGCGGAAGGCCTCGTTGACCAGTCCCGGAGCCGCCGCGGGCGAGGGAATACGGTCAGCCCACTTGGTGAGGCCGCGCATGATGGCGAGCTGGTCCGGCAGCTCGTGTAGCAAGCCGACATTGCGCCCAATCATCGACTGCTGGATCTGGCCGGTCAGCGCCAGCACGGGCGCGTTGACCGCATAGGCGGTCGAGAGCGCGGCCGTGGTGTTGAGGAAGCCGGGACCGGGGACCACGACATAAGCGGAAGGTTTGCCGGTCGCCATGGCATAACCCAGCGCCATGTAGGCACAGGCCTGCTCGTGGCGGGCGTGGATCGGCCGGATGGCATTGGTGCGATCGTAGAGGGCATCGAAGAACGCATCGTTCTGAACGCCGGGCAGGCAGAAGATCGTGTCGATGCCGTTCACTTCGAGCATCGATACGACAGCTTGCGCCGTGGAGAGTGTCTTCATGGAGTGGCCCGCCCTTTGTGGAAGCGGGAGCAACCATGCCGCTCAATGTCCGCGAAGGCTACTTCCCGCGCCTGCATATGAGAAATGATCCCGTGGGCCGGGAGATTTTTGAGGGCTCGTCGATCCCGTCATCGTCGACAGGATCGACGCTATTCCCTTCTTACTCTACGCGCGCGCCCGATGCCTTGATGATCGGCGCCAGCCGCGCTTCTTCGGAGTCGCGGTAGGCCGCAGTGTCGGCTGGAGAAGACCAGGTGGCTGTAGCGGCCAGGTCGAGGAACTTGGCCTTCAGGTCTTCGCTTTCCAGTGCCTTCTTCGAGAGCTCGGAAAGGCGCGCGATGATGTCGGGCGGCAGCTTGGCTGGGCCGGTCAGCGTGGTCCAGGAGTTGATGTCGAAGCCTGGCAATGTCTCCGCGATCGCCGGAACGTCGGGCACTACCGGCGTGCGCTCTTTGGACGTGACACCGAGTGGGCGCACCTTGCCCGGACGCGTCTGGGCCAGTGCTCCAGGAATGTTGTCGAAGATCATGTGGATCTGGCCGGCCAGAAGATCTTGCATCGCCGGTGCCGCGCCACGGTAGGGCACGTGGAGGATGTCGACGCCCGCCATCATCTTGAACAGTTCGCCGGAGAGATGGAGCGTCGTTCCGTTGCCCGCCGAGCCATAGGAGTACTTGCCGGGGTTCTTCTTCAGGAAGGCAATCAGCTCCGCGACCGTCTTCGCCGGTATGTCGAGATTGACGACCAGCATGTTAGGGAGCTGCCAGATCCTCGAGACGAAAGTGAAATCCGTCTTCGCATTGAACGGCAACTTGGCGTAGAGCGTCGGCGAGATCGCGTGGCTGGCAATGCCACCCAGACCCAGCGTGTAGCCGTCTGGTGGCGACTGCATCAGCGCCTCCATGCCGACATTGCCGCCCGAGCCGCCCCTGTTCTCGACAATCCATTGCTGCCCGCTCAGCTCCGACAGCTTGGCGCAGAAGAGACGTGAAAGCGTGTCGGTGGCACCGCCGGCGGGGAAGGGGTTGATGTAGCGGACGGCCTTGTTGGGATAGGTGCCTTGAGCTGAGACAATGGCGGGGGCGCCCAACACGGCCGCAGTCATTCCACCGGCAATGCCGCCGATGAGGGTACGACGTCCGATAACATTCCTTCGTTCAGTCATTTCATTTCCTCCCTTTTTTAAGTGACGAGAGCCTGCCAAAGCGCCCGGCTGCCGTCGACTGCAGTTTGTTGTCGATCGCCATGGCTTGCCACGCTCATACAAATGCCCGAAAAGGCGGTTTATTGGTGATTTTCGCCTATCGACTGCGGAGCTGTGGGAGCGCTGCGGTGGCACGAGGATGGATCATGTGGGGTTTCGCGCATCGAACGGCGTGGGCGTTGGCTGCCTGCGCCGTCGGTCTTGTATTCGGCAATGCGGCGGTGGTGGCGCAGCAGAAGCCGCAACCGCAACAGCCTGCCGCTGCGAACAAGACGCCCTCTCCAGCAGATGTCTGCTACGGCCTGACAGGTGCCGACGCTGCCACGAAGGTCGCTGCCTGCAGCGAGGCCATTACCAAGGGCACGTTGAGCGGGGGCGCGCTGGCACTGGCCTACCTCAATCGCGGTCTGGCCGAGAGCGGCCCCGACAGCGACAAGCGCTCCAAGGCTGACTATCGCCAGGCGATTAAGATCTTCACCGACGCAATCACCGTTTCGCCGCTCAACCCGCATCTCTATATTCAACGCGGTGTCGTCTACCAGACAATCGGTGAAGCCGACCGGGCGATCCTCGACTATAGCGACGCGATCCGGCTGGCACCGCGCGAGACCCTGCCGCTGATCAACCGCGGCGTCGTCCTCTACACCAGGAAGGACAACAACGAAGGCGCGATTGCCGATTTCAACGCGGCCATCAAGATCAATCAGCGCGAGATCAGCGCCTACGTCAACCGTGGCATCGTTCATCGCCGAAAGGGTGAACTCGACAAGGCGATCCAGGACTTCACCACGGCGATCAAGCTGCTGCCCGACAAGATCGAGCCCGTGCAAGTCAAGCTGGTGCCCGATTCGGTGACCAGCCAGCTCGCGCCGACTACGGACGACACCAAAAAGCGCATCGCCTTGCAGGGTGCCTTTGTCTATTTCCAGCGTGGGTTGGCCTGGTATGACAAGGCCGACTACAACAAGGCGATTGCCGACTTCACCGAATCGATCCGTCTCAACCCGCAGGATGCGGCGCCTTATGTCGGCCGCGGTGCGTCGTACATGTACAAGAACGACGTCCAAGCGGCGATTGCCGACTTCAGCACGGGTATCAAGCTGTCGCCTGGCCAGGCTTTCGCTCATGCGCAGCGTGGCATTGCCTACCACCGTATCGGCGACGCAGACCATGCGCTCGAGGACTATACGATCGCCCACGAGCTCACGCCCAAGGATCCGGGCCCGCTCGTCAATCGCGGCATCGTCTACTACACGAAGAAGGGTAAGTTCGACGAAGCGATCGCCGACTTCGACCTG
Organism: Reyranella sp.; assembly: GCF_004297405.1. Taxonomy (GTDB): domain Bacteria; phylum Pseudomonadota; class Alphaproteobacteria; order Reyranellales; family Reyranellaceae; genus Reyranella. Next base: position 603,917 of record NZ_SCVC01000006.1, on the reverse strand, counting down.
GCGCTGAAGCTCAACCCGAAAGAAATCAACGCTCTGATCAACCGCGGCGTGACCTGGCGTCAGAAGAACGACGCTGACCGCGCCATTGCCGATTTCACCGAAGCAATCCGACTCGGTCTGCAGACCGCCGATATCCTGCGGTTGGCCCGCAAGAGTGGTTCAGCCCCGGATCCCGAAGTAGCGCAGACTGCCGATCAGGTCGCCAATGCCTACTATCAACGTGGCATGGCGATGATCGACAAGCAGGACTATGAGGCTGCCGTAAAGGATTTCGAGTCTGCGCTGGAGATCAACGAGAAGGATTCTCGACCCTATCTCGGTCGCGGCGCGGCCTATCTCAAGCTGGACCGGCCGAAGGACGCAAGAGCCGATCTGGAGCGGGCGATCAAGCTCGCTCCTGGTGTGGCTTCTGTCTATTTCGAGCGTGGCGCCGCTTACCATCGTGTCGACGACTACGACAATGCAATCGCCGACTACTCCGAAGCAATCAGGCTCGAGCCCAAGGAGCCACTGACCTACATCAATCGAGGCATGGCGTTGATCTTCAAGAACAAGGTCGACGACGCCATCGACGATTTCGATCGTGCCCTCAAGATCAGCCCGGACGACATCAATGCCCTGATACAGCGGGGGTTCGCTTACGGCCTCAAGAAGGATTTCCCCCGCGCCCTGGCCGATATCGGCGAAGCCTTGAAGCTTTCGCCGGGCAATCCGACGGCGCTGCTCTATCGCGCCCAGGTATTGGCGCTGCGCGGCGACGTGGCCAGGGCCATCGACGACTACAGCGATGCCCTGCGCACCGACAGCAACAATCCACGCATCTATGCCAGCCGCGCCGCGCTCTACAACAGCATCGGCGACTACAACCATGCGATCGACGATCTCAACCAGGCGATCAGACTGCGGCCCAAGGACCCCAACCCGTTCCTCAATCGCGGCATCGCCTATTTCAGCAAGAGCGACTATGCCAAGGCCATCAGCGACTATGACGAAGCGCTGAAGCTCGATCCGAAGATGGCACCGGCGCTCAACAATCGTTGTCTTACGCGGGCGGTGATGGGCCAGAACCTCGACGCGGCATTGGCTGACTGCAGCGAGGCCTTGAAGCTGCAGCCAGACGATCCGTATACACACGACAATCTCGGCCTGATCTACCTGAAACAGCAGCAATACGCCAAAGCCATCGCCGAGTACGATGCCTCGCTCAAACTCGATCCCAACCGCGCCCGTGCTCTCTATGGTCGTGGTCTGGCCCGTTCAAAAAAGGACGAGGGACCTGCCGGTGCTGCCGATATGTCAGCGGCTATTGGCATCCAGCCGAACATCAGTAACGAATTCAATCGCTACGGCGTGCGCTAAGCCAGAAGGCGCAACCCCTCACGTACGATCCCGGCATCGGTCCCCGTAAGGAGACCGTCGATCTCACCCTGGGTGCGCCGCCAGATCGGCAGCGCGTCATGCAGCAGCGTGCGGCCAGCCGCCGTCAAGATCACCAAACGACCTCGGCGGTCCGCGGGATCCACCTTGGTGTTCACCAGACCTCGGCGCTCCAGGGGCTTCAGGTTTGCTGTGAGCGTGGTGCGGTCCATCGCCAGCAATGCTGCGATGGAACCGATCGAGGGCGGGGCGGGTTGATTGAGCGACATCAGTAGGGAGAACTGACCGCTGGTCAGTCCGACTAGACGCAATGCCTCGTCGAAACGGCGCGCCAGGGTACGGGCCACGCGCTGAGCCGCCAAGCACAGGCAGTGGTCGCGCACATATTCCGTCGTCTCGAAGGTGACGGTTTCGAACTTTGACATGATGTATTTATGTTGATATCAACCTATTACGTCAAGACCCAATCCCACAGCAGGAGTAGAGCATGTCTTATGTGAGCGGATTCGTTGTCGCTGTCCCCGCGGCCAACAAGGAGACCTATCGCAAGCACGCTGCTGAAGCGGCGCCCCTGTTCAAGGAATTCGGCGCGACCCGTATGGTCGAGGCGTGGGGTGACGACGTGCCGGACGGCAAGGTCACCGATTTCAAGGGAGCGGTGAAGGCCAAGCCAGACGAAGTCGTCGTCTTTTCCTGGCTCGAGTTCCCCAGCAAGGAAGCGCACGACGCAGCGAACACCAAGATGATGAGCGACCCGCGCATGAAGGACATGGGCAGCAACATGCCCTTCGACGGCCAGCGCATGATCTACGGCGGCTTCGCCTCCCTGGTCGACGAGCGTGCAGCGGGCAAGACGGGTTACGTCGACGGTTGCCTCGTGCCAGTGCCGGCCGGCAACAAAGAGGCCTATCGCGATATGGCGACCAAGACCGCGGCTCTGTTCAAGGAATTCGGCGCCGTCCGCGTCGTCGAGGCCTGGGGCGATGCTGTGCCTGACGGCAAGGTCACCGATTTCAAGGGCGCGGTGAAGGCAACTGGTGACGAGCAGGTCGTTTATTCCTGGATCGAGTGGCCTTCCAAGGCAGTACGCGACGCCGGCTGGGAGAAGATGATGGCCGATTCCCGTATGCAGGGCCGGGCGATGCCGTTCGATGGCAAGCGCATGATCTATGGCGGTTTCGCCCCGATCCTCGACGTCTAAGACAAGCTTTGTTGGGAACCGGGCAGCCAAAAGCTGCCCGGTTTCACATCCCGACCCTTCCAACCGCTGCTCAAAACGGAACCCGAAGGCACACGCTGCTTGCCGTCGGGTGACGTCCCGCCTTAGCCTGCCCTCAAGAACGCAACGACGCGCACAAGCGCGCGGGATGGAAAGGGCTGCAGCAGCATGACCGATATTCAGTATTTGGCACCGCGGACGCTCGACGAGGCAGTGCAGGCCTTCGCCGCCAGTTCGGGGAAGGGGCGCATCCTGGCCGGCGGCACCGACCTGCTGGTGCAGATGCGTGCCGGCACGGTGACGCCGCACACCATCATCGACATCAAGAAGATCGGCGAGATGACCGCCATCGAGGAGACCGCGGGCGGCGGCTTTCGCGTCGGCGCCGGCGTATCGGGCGCGATACTGCGTGAGCATCCAAAGCTCAAGAAGGTCTGGCCGGGCGTCGTGGAGGCCGCGAACCTGATCGGTTCGACGCAGATCCAGGGACGCGCCACGGCAGGCGGCAATCTCTGCAACGGTTCGCCGGCGGGCGACAGCGTGCCGGCCATGGTCGCAGCCGGCGCCATCGTCACGATCCAGGGGCCGAAGGGCAGGCGAGAGCTGCCCGTCGAAGCGGTGCCCAAGGGACCGGGTCGCCTGAACCTCGAACCCGGCGAGATCGTCGTCAGCTTCACGCTGCCGGCGCGGCCCAAGGGATCGAGCGATGCCTATCTGCGCATGATCCCGCGCACCGAGATGGATATCGCGGTCGTTGGTTGTGGAGTCAGCCTGACCCTGGAGAAGGGCGTCTGCACCGCCGCCCGCGTCGGCCTGGGCGCCGTCGCACCGACCGTGTTGTTGGTCGAGGGCGCCGCCAAGGCGCTCATCGGTTCGAAGCTGGACGAAGCGGCACTCGACAAGGCCGCCAATGCCTGCCGCGCCGCCTGCCGTCCCATCGACGACAAGCGCGGCACCATTGCTTACCGCACCCAGATCGCGGGCGTGCTGCTGAAGCGCACCGCGGCGATTGCCGCCGAGCGCGCCGGAAGGAACTGAACACATGGCCAAGCTGCACGTTTCCACCACCATCAACGGCGAGCCGCAGGAATTCCTGTGCGATGCCGACCAGAGCATGCTCGATGTGCTGCGCGGGCCACTCGGTCTCACCGGCAGCAAGGAGGGTTGCGGTTCGGGTGATTGCGGCGCCTGCTCGATCACACTCGACGGACGGCTCGTCTGCTCCTGCCTGATGCTCGCGGCCGAGGCCGAGGGCCGGCAGATCGCCACGATCGAAGGCATGGCGGGTGAGGAGCTTCACCCGCTGCAGACCAAGTTCCTCGAGATGGCGGCGCTCCAGTGCGGCATCTGCACGCCGGGCGTGCTGATGGCGGCGAAGTCGCTGCTCGAGCGCAATCCAGATCCGACCGAGCACGAGGTCCGCTTCTGGCTGGCCGGCAATCTCTGCCGCTGCACGGGTTACGACAAGATCGTCCGCGCCGTGATGGAAACGGCTGCCGACATGAGGGGAGGCGCACGATGAGCACCACCACAACGACTACCGCGGGCGACGACAACAAGTGGATCGGCAAGCGCACGGTCCGCCCCGACGGCGCCGACAAGGTGACCGGCCGCGCCGCCTACGCTGCCGACACCAACATGCCCGGCATGATCTGGGGCAAGGTGCTGCGTAGCCCGCATCCGCACGCCCGCATCAAGTCGATCAACACCGCCAAGGCGGAAGCCCATCCCGGTGTGAAGGCCGTGGTGACGGCCAAGGATGTCGTGGATTTCCCGATCGCCAAGTCGGTGATGCTGGGCATCCAGGACATGCGCTGGATGTGCCGCAATGTCATGGCGCGCGAGAAGGCGCTGTTCGTCGGCCATCCGGTGGCCGCGGTCGCCGCGACCTCGGAGAAGATCGCGGCCGAGGCCTGCAAGCTGATCGAGGTCGAGTACGAAGTGCTGCCCTTCGTCATCGACGTCGAGGAAGCGATGAAGCCCGACGCGCCGGTCCTGCACGACCACATCACCTTCGAAGGCAAGCCTTCCAACATCGCCGGCAAGCTGGAACACAAGCTCGGCGACGTGGGCGAGGGCTTCGCCAAGGCCGACGTGATCATCGAGCGTTCGTTCCGTACCCAGCCCGTGCACCAGGGCTATATCGAGCCGCACGCTTGCCTGGTCAGCGTCTCCGACGGCAAGGCCACGATCTGGAGTTCGAGCCAGGGCCAGTTCATGGTCCGCGCCATGTGCGCCTATCTGACGGGCATCCCGCAGAACGACATCCGCGCCATTCCCGCTGAGATCGGCGGCGGCTTCGGCGGTAAGACCATCGTCTATCTCGAACCAGTGGCGACGCTGCTGGCCAAGAAGTCCGGCCGTCCGGTGAAGATGGCGATGACGCGCACCGAGGTATTCCATGCCTCGGGTCCGACCTCGGGCTCCTACAGCAAGGTCAAGCTCGGCGCGACCAAGGACGGCAAGATCGTCGCCGGCGAGGGTACCTATTGCCTGCAGGCGGGCGCGCTGCCGGGTTCGCCGATCCGCGGCGCCGCGGGCTGCGCCTTCGCGCCCTACGACATCCCCAATGTCCATTCCGTTGGCTACGACGTGGTGTCCAACCGCTCCAAGGTCGCGGCCTATCGCGCGCCTGGTGCGCCGATCGGTGCCTATGCCGTCGAATGCGTGATGGACGAGTTGGCCGAAGCGTTGAAAATGGATCCGCTGCAGCTCCGGTTGAAGAATGCCGCGAAGCAGGGGACCAAGGCGGCGCACGGGCCGACCTTCCCGCGCATCGGCTTCGTCGAGACAATCGAAGAGGCAATTGCCCATCCGCACTACAAGACACCGCTCGCCAAGCCCAAGAACGGCGTGCTGCACGGCCGCGGCGTGGCCAGCGGCTTCTGGTTCAACGCCGGCGGCGAGTCGAGCGCGCAAGTGAACGTCAACGAGGACGGCACAGTAGTGGTGATCACCGGCCATCCCGACATTGGCGGCAGCCGCGCCTCCACGGCCAACATCGTGGCCGAGGTGCTGGGCATCGACTACCGCAAGGTCTCGGTGCTGATCGGGGACACCAGCGTGATCGGCTTCAGCAACCTGACCGGCGGCAGCCGCGTCACCTATGCCTCGGCAATGGTGGTCACGCAGTCGACCGAGAACGTGATCGGCCAGCTCAAGGCGCGCGCCGCCAAGATCTGGAAGATCGATCCAGAGGCGGTGATCTGGGAGAATGGCGAGGCACGGCCGGCCGGCGACAACGCCGGCAAGTTCGAACCGATGACGCTCGGCCAGCTCGCGGCCCAAGCCAATGCCACCGGCGGCCCGATCGGCGCCGGCACGCAGCTCAACACCACGGGCGCCGAAGGCGGCTTCGCCACGCACGTCTGCGACGTCGAGGTCGATCCCGAACTCGGTATCGTGCGGGTGTTGCGTTACACCTCGTTCCAGGATGTCGGTCGCGCCATCCATCCGGGTTACGTCGAAGGCCAGATGCAGGGCGGTGCCGCCCAGGGCATCGGGTGGGCACTGAGCGAGGAATACATCTACGACAAGAACGGCAAGCTCGATAACCCGAGCTTCCTCGACTACCGCATGCCGGTGACCTCCGACCTGCCGATGCTCGACACGGTGATCATCGAGGTCCCGAACCCCAAGCATCCGCAAGGTGTGCGCGGCGTCGGTGAGGTGCCGCTGGTGCCGCCGCTGGCCGCTGTGTCGAATGCGATCCACAATGCGCTCGGCCAGCGCTTCTACAGCCTGCCCATGTCGCCGCCGAAGGTGCTGGCGGCGCTGGAGAGCAAGACGGCCAAGGCCGCCTAGAGCAGCCGGCGTTAACCGGCTGCGCGCTGCCGCAGCCGGTCGGCCATCCTCTCCGCGATCATGACCGTCGTGAAATGCGTGTTGGCGCGCACGACGGTCGGCATGATCGAAGCATCGATCACTCTGAGCCCGGTGCAGCCGATCACGCGGCACTCAGGATCGACGACCGAACGCGGATCGTCGGCCGCTCCCATGCGGCAAGTGCCGCTGGCGTGCTGGGCGTCCGAGCATTCGGCAAACATCCAGTCCTCTAGCTCCTTTGGCCTGAACGGCTCGTCGATCGACCGGCCCGACATGCCGTAGTCGGCGCGGGTCGCGATCGCCTGGACGTCGGGATGGCGAGCGATGTCCTGCAGCCGCATCACGCCGTCACGCATGCGCACGTAGTCGCTCTCGCTCGACAGCATGCGTTCGTCGATTTGCGGATCGACGGCGGGATCGCGGGTCGTGATCCGCACCGTGCCTTCGCTGAAGGCCTGGAATGCCGAAACGGCAAGCCGCGCCAGCGCCGTGCCGCCATCCTCTTCAGCCCGCAAGTTGCCCGCGATCATGATCATGTCGTTCACGCCGGCACCCGCGAGGCCGGAGGAGTAACGCACGCAGCAATTGGTATGGCGGTGCATCAAGGTGCTGACCCGTGCATCCTCCCGCAGGTGGAGCATCAGGCTGAGGATCGGATGGTCGAGCAGGTGCTCACCCACCGGACGGTCGGCCACGGTCTCGATGCCGAGCCGGTGCAGCACGGAATGCGGGCCGATGCCGGAGCGCTGCAGGATCGCCGGCGAATGGATGGCGCCGGCCGACAGGATCACCTCGCGCCGCGCCCGCACGGTCCGCGTCTCGCCACCGACCCGCACTGCAACGCCGGAGACGTGCGGGCGATTGCCCTCGAATTGCAGCGTATCGACCAGCGCTTGGCCCACGATCGTCAGGTTGCTCCGATGCCGCGCCGGTTCGAGATAGCCGTCGTTGGTCGAGATGCGCAGGCCCGCGCGGCTGTTGATGGCATAGGGCGAGGCGCCGGTGCCCTCGGGCGCGTTGTGGTCCTCGCACCAGCCATAGCCCAGGCCGACCGCCGCCTTCATCAAGGCCCGATCGGCGGTCCCCCAATCCTCGACCGGCGCGCGATAGACGGGGATGGGACCGTCCTTGCCGTGATAGGGCCGGTCGCCGAAGTTCACGTCGCCTTCGAGCTTGCAGAAGTAGGGAAGGACCTCGTTCCAGCCCCAGCCGCTCGCGCCCTCGACTTCCCAGTCGGCGAAATCCTCGGGGATGCCGCGGATGGCGATCTGCCCGTTGATGGTCGAGCTGCCGCCAATCGCCCGGCCGCGCCACAAGAGCTTCGGCTCCTGCCGCTCGGTGCGACGCGCCAGCAGCTTGGGCCAGCGATAATTGTCGTCGCCGATGGCGCGCAGCGGATTGGGGATGCGCAGGTGCGTCGGCGTCTCGGCGGTCCGGAAATCGAACCCGGCCTCCAGCAGCAGCACACGGATCGCCGGATCCTCGGTGAGCCGCGCCGCCAGCACTGCCCCTGCCGACCCGCCACCGATGATGATGTAATCGTACTCGCCGTCCATGACTTTACTCGCACCCGTTCAACGCAACCGGGCGCAGTCGATCATCTGGGGCACGCGTTGACAAACGAATCGTGCAGCGCTCGACACCCTGACAGTCAACGCTCGATTGCGTTAGAGTTGCCGGATGAGCGCGCCCACCCACCAGGGGCTGTATCGCAACACCCCGCTGGTTGCCGGCGGGCTGCTGGGCGCCATCGCGCTATTGATCGGCGGAATCGCCGCCGCCCTGCAGATCGCCACTACGGGCGACGAACTGCTGCCTCTGATCTTCGGCACGCTCGGTGCATTTGTGCTGACCTTCGCCATCTGCATGCTGGCGGCGCTGCGCCGGCATCGCTGGACGATCGAACCGGAAGCGGTGCTGATCGAGGAGCGGCCTCTGGTGCCGCTGACCGGCCGGCGACGCACCCGGCGCGTGCCCTTCGCCGAGATCGCCGCGCTGAGCAACGTGCAGAACGCAGCGGACGACCTGTTGGCCCTCACCACCCGTGTGGGCGAACGCTTCGTGCTGCCGCCCGGCCTGGCGCCGGGCAAGGGGCTGATCCGCCCGCCCGACCAGGAGGGGCTCACCGGCTTCGCCGCCCAGCTGCAGACAGCCATGAAAGCCGCGGGCTATGCCGCTCTGCCCATGACCGACGGCCTGGGCTTCTGGAATCGTCCGGCAGGGTTGGCATTACTCGGCGCTACATTGGTATTGAGCCTCGGGCTGGCGGGCATAACGCTGTGGGGCCTGTGGGAAGGCGCCACCGTCCGCCATCGCAGCGGAGAGGCCGCGGCCATCCTGGTGATGCTGCCCGTCGGCGTGGGCTGGATGCTGCGCCGGGCGTGGCGGCGGAGACGGTCGGTGATGCGAGCGATGCAGGGGAGTCCGGTTGCGTCGGGCTGATGTGCCGTCGCGCCATCCATCCACCTCTCAGGCCGGCCACTCACATCACTTCTTGCGCGCCACAATGTAGGGACGTTTGTCGTTGCCCTTCGTCGCGTGGTTTTCAGTGGCAAGAATGTCGAAGCCAGCGGCGCCTATATGCCGGCTCAGCTCCGCCACCCGAAAGACGCCTGCATAAGGCGCCATGCCGATCGCGCGCATCGCGGGCAAGGCAAGCCGGAGGAGCGGATTCATATCCCCGACGCAGGGTGTCTTGGAGATGAACAGGCCCTCTGCTGCAAGCAAGGTGTGGATGCGGCGCAGCGTACCCGGCAGGTCGCGGACCAGATGGAGATAGTTGAATCCCAGAACCGCGTTGAAGGATGCGGCGTCAGGCGCAAGCGCTTCCACCGTCGCGGTACGGAAGGCAAGAGCAGGGATGGGGCCAGCGGCGTGTTTCTCGTTGGCGATCGCGATCATTCCCGCGGAAACATCCGTTGCGAGATAGTCTCGAACATCGCCCGCGAGCCGGAGCGCCGTCGTTCCTGTCCCGCAGCCCAGCTCCAACACCCTGTCGCCTGGTCGCAACAGGCCGCGAGTCCGCTCCAGAGTGCGCTCATATCCGGCCTGATCCGAAATCGCGCTCTTGGCGTACTTCCGCGAACTCCGGTCCCAGAAACGGGCGTCGCTGGCTATGCTCATAATGGGTGCTCCTCGGAGCGTGACCTTAGCTCTATTCGGTATTAGCGGGCGCGGGAGCGAAGTTCTGTCTGCTCATCAGGTCAAGCTCCGCAGAGTATCGCGCGATAGTTGGTAAATGGCGGATGGGGTGGGATTCGAACCCACGGTGGGCGTGAACCCACGCCGGTTTTCAAGACCGGTGCCTTAAACCACTCGGCCACCCATCCATGCTCAGCATTTACAGGCCTTGCAACGCTGGAACGGCGCAAAAATGGGTTTGCTCCCCAAACTGTACCGAGCCAGCGCGGCTAGGCGCTGGGTGCCCTTATAGCATCGCCCAACGCCGCGTCGAGGCGTGTCGCGGCATTCTCCTGCATGGTCGCGGCAATATGGGGAAACAGGTCCAGCGCTGTGGCAACGATGCTGGACCCGAGCCGCTCTTGCGCCACCTTCAAGAGGGAGTTGTGAGGCGGTCTCGTGGCACCGGCATCAGGATGGGCTCGACAGCTTCATGAGCACGATGCCGGCCACGATCAGGAGGGCGGCGAGCACACGGATGGTCGTGAACGCTTCGCCCAAGATCGCGACGCCGACGACAAACGCGCCGACGGCGCCGATGCCCGTCCAGATCGTGTATGCGGTGCCGAGCGGCAGCGAGCGCATGGCGACGGCCAGCAGGCCGAAGCTGGCGATCATCGTCACGATGGTGACAATACTCGGCACGAGGAGGGTGAAGCCCTCCGATTTCTTCATCGAGAACGCCCAGACGATCTCGAGAACGCCTGCCACCAGTAGATAGAGCCATGCCATAGAGAACCTCCCTCCCGTTGCACCGGGGTCAGTGCGCGGGGTGGATCGCGTCGTTGATGTAGGTGCAGGTGAGCACGGTGAAGACGTAGGCCTGAATCACCGCCATCAGCAGCTCAAGCGCCGTGATGATCACGGTCATGGCGAGTGGCAGGACCGCGGCCACGATGCCCACCGCGCCGATGCTGGCGAGGCCGACGACGAAGCTCGCGAACACTTTGAGCGTGATATGTCCGGCCAACATTACCGCGAACAGACGGACGGAATGGCTGATTGGCCGTGAAAGGTAGGAGATCACCTCGATAGGCACGATCAGCGGTGCGAGGAGCAGGGGTACACCTGGCGGCAGGAACAGGCGGAAGAAGCCGAGACCGTTGCGCATGAGGCCATAGAGCGTGACCGTGACGAATACGATCGCCGCCAGCGCGAAGGTGACGCTGAGATGGCTGGTCACCGTGAAGGCATAGGGGACAAGCCCAATCAGGTTCGCTACCAGTACGAACATGAAGAGCGAGAAGACGAGCGGGAAGAAGCGAGCGCCGTGCTCGCCTGCACTTTCCCGCAGTGCCTTCGCGACGGCTTCGTAGAGAAGCTCCACGGCGGCCTGCCAGCGCCCCGGCACGAGCGCTCCCCGCGCACCAACGAGCAGGAAAGCCGTCGAGAGTACGACCGTCAGCATCATGTAGACGGCCGAATTGGTGATCGCGAGGTCTATGCCGCCGATCTTGCCCAGCTTGACGATGTCTGTGAGCGCGAACTGTTCGATAGGACCTGCCATGACCGGGCCTCCAGACTGAGGCCGGGTCGTCCCGGAATGTTCGGCTAAGGCGCGGGTCGTCCCACGCGGCGCCTATTTAACCTTGCAACCCTGACTGTCAAGTGCGGGAAACTGGCAAAGACAGACAGGCACTCCGGACGGAAGAGGAGATCGTCAAGGCAGTCGGCGTCTTCGCCTCATCACGTTAGGCCGCATCGGAGCAGGTTGGCCGTGGCAGTTGCTGAGCGAGATACTCGGCTTCCAACCGATGCACTGGAGGATGCCCTCCGCTCGAGCTCGCTGCCTCGTCGCCTTAGAGTTTGCAAGATTTACCGGCAGTCAGGTATCCGTCGATAAAGCAAAACCAACAGACGGGCCCCTCGATCATGATCAGTCGCAGAATGGTGTGCGCCGCGGCCGCCCTGGCGCCGGCAACGGTCCTTTCCCCGCTTTCGGCGCAGGCGCAGTCGAGCGAGGCCCGGTTCGCGCAGTGGCTGCAGGGCGTGCGGCAGGAAGCGGCACGTGCCGGCGTCGACAGGTCGACGATCGACCAGGCGCTGACGGGCATCCAGGAAATCCCGCGGGTCATGGAGCTCGCGCGCAACCAGCCCGAATTCAAGATGACCTGGGATCGCTACCAGGAGCTCGTGGTGTCGAACGAGCGGATCACCCGCGGCAAGGCGCTCCTGAAGGAGAACCGCGCCGCGATCGAGCGCTTCGCGGTGCCGGCCGGCCTGCCGCCCTCGGTCGTCGTGGCGTTGTGGGGGATCGAGAGCAACTATGGCCAGCGGCTGGGCGACTTCGAGATCGTGCCGGCGCTGGCGACGCTCACCTTCAACAACTTCCGCGCCAAGTTCTTCCGCGAGCAGTTGATCGCCTCGCTCAAGATCCTGTCGCAGGGCCATATCGGCTTGCACGCCATGAAGGGCTCGTGGGCCGGTGCCATGGGGCAGTGCCAGTTCATCCCGACGAGCTTCCTGGCCTATGCCGCCGACGGCGATGGCGACGGCCGCAAAGACATTTGGACCAACAAGCTCGACGTCTTCGCCTCGATCGTGAACTACCTGTCGCGGGTTGGCTGGCGGCCGGGCGTGCGCTGGGGCGACGAGGTGTCGGCCGGCAGCGGCGCAGGCGGCGGCGGGAGGATCGTGACGCCGGCCGGAGCAGGGGGGCCGACCTACCGCACGACCGAGAACTTCAAGGTGATCCTGCGGTGGAATCAGTCCGATTTCTTCGCGCTCGCCGTCGGACTGCTGTCGGATCGCATCGCCGCGTAATCACACACTCGGGAGATCCTTCAACTGCGCTCCTCTAGCGCCGCAAGATGATGTATGATGCGAGCCAAATGGCGCTAACCTTAGAAATATCAGCATCTTCGGCCGCCAGGCTTGTCCGCTTCGCGGGGCTGGCGGCATTGCTGGCGAGCCTCGCAGCCTGCGGCTCGTCGGGCAGCAAAGGGGGCGGGGGCGGCGCCAGCGTCGCCCAGCGCGGGACCTACAAGGTCGGCAAGCCCTACAAGATCGACGGCATTACTTACACGCCGCGCGAAGAATTCAACTACACGGAAACCGGCGTCGCCTCCTGGTACGGGCCCGGCTTCCACACCAAGGCGACGGCCAACGGCGAACGCTACGACCAATCCGATCGTACGGCGGCGCACCGCACCTTGCAGATGCCGGCGGTCGTGCGGGTGACGAACCTCGAGAATGGCATGTCGACAGTGGTCCGGATCAACGATCGCGGGCCGTTCGCCCGCAACCGCATCATCGACCTGTCGCGCACCGCCGCGGAGGAACTCGACATCGTCCGTGCTGGCACGGCCCGCGTACGGTTGGAGCAGCTCCAGCAAGAGAGCATAGCGGTCAAGGACGTCGCCATGAGCGGCGGCGGCCCCGACGAGCAACACCAGGCCATGGCCGCGATCGCGTCCGGCCAGCGCGGTACCCCAGCACCGACGCCGGCCGCTGCGCCACCTCCACCCCCCATCGCCGTGGCCGCTGCTCCACCTGAACCTGCACCGTCTCCGCAACCTGCACCGCCTCCGCCGCCACCCGCGCAGCCGAAGACCCCGGCCCAGGCCGGATGGGGAGGACCACCGCCCCGCAGCGCGCCGGTCACCGTTCCCGCATCGCCGCCCCCGGCCGCGGCAACGCCCGTGGCCGCTAGCGCCCCAGGCGCTCATGCCAACGGCTTCTACATCCAGATCGGTGCCTTCTCGACGCCTGAAAATGCAGAGCGCCAGCGCAATGCCATCCGCAGCTACGGCACCAGCGAAGTGACGCATGGCGCGGCTGCCGGACGCGAGGTTTATCGCGTGCGTCTGGGGCCCTATACCACTTCCGACGCGGCCGGCATCGTCGCCGACCGACTGAAGCGTTCCGGCTATGGTGATGCACGTGTCATTGCGGATTGAACCCAAGCGCGCATTGCGCGCGTCTCTCGCTCCCCTGTTGGCCGTCGGCCTCGTCGGGGGCCTCCTCGGCCCTTCGCTCGACGCGTTCGCGCAGCAGGAGCAGCAGCGCCGACAGCAGACCCAGCCACAGAAGCCCGCTGCCAAACCGAAGCCCTCGCAGGGGACGGCGACGGCCAAGCCGGAGAAATCGACGGCAGCCAAAGTCGAGGCTCTGCCGCCCTCCCAGATCGGCATCGGTACCTTGGCGCGTTACGCCTTCATGGTCGATCCGCAGACCTCGACCGTGCTGCTCTACAAGGACGCCGAGACACCGATGGCGCCCTCGTCGATGGCCAAGCTCATGACGATCTACATCGTCTTCGAGGAACTGGCCGCGGGACGCCTGAAGCTCGACTCGCGCTTCCGCGTCAGCGAGCGGGCACGTGCGATGGGTGGCTCGCGCATGTTCCTCGAACTCGGCAGTGAGGTGAGCGTCGAGGACTTGATCAAGGGCATCATCGTGCTGTCGGGCAACGACGCCTGCGTCGTGATCGCCGAAGGACTGTCCGGCACCGAGGAGGCTTTCGCCGAGCGCATGACCAAGCGCGCACGCGAACTCGGCATGACCAAATCCGTTTTCAAGGATGCTTCGGGCTGGCCATACGAAGGCCAGTACACGACCGCGCGCGATCTCGCGGTGCTGTCGCATCGTACCATCGAGGATTTCCCGCAGTACTACCGCTACTACGCCGAGCAGAACTGGACCTATAACAACATCCGCCAGGAAAACCGCAATCGGCTCCTGAAACTGACGCCGGGCACTGATGGCCTCAAGACCGGCCACACGGAAGAGGGCGGCTACGGGCAGGCAACGTCGGCGGTGCGCGACGGGCGGCGGCTGATCCTGGTGGTCAACGGTCTGACCTCGATGGCCGAGCGCGCCCAGGAAACGGCGCGGCTCATGGAGTGGGGCTTCCGTGAATCGACCAACACCACGATATTCCGCGCTGGCGACACGGTTGCCGAAGCGCCAGTGTGGTTGGGGGCGCAGGACAAAGTCCCGCTGGTGATGCCCAAGGCTGTGCTCGTCACATCGCCGGCCGGCCAGCCGCCATCACCGCGCGTGATTGCCCGCTTCGAAGGGCCGATCCCCGCGCCGATCGCCAAGGGCACCAAGATCGGTACCGCCGTCATCACGCTGGCTGACGGCAAGACGATGGAATATCCGCTCGAGGCCGGCGCCGATGTGCCGCGCATGGGCGTCGTCAGCCGCGTCGGCGCCATGGTCAAGCATTACCTGTTCGGCTGGCTGTCGTGAGCCGCGCCGCCGGGCGCTTCATCACTCTGGAAGGCGGCGAAGGGGCAGGGAAGTCCACCCAGATTGCACGTCTGAAGGAGTTCCTGGAGAAGCGAGGCCGTGCGGTCGTGACGACCCGAGAACCGGGAGGCGCGCCGGGCGCGGAGATGGTGCGCAAGCTTCTGGTCGAAGGACCGGCCGAGCGTTGGGATGGCGTTACCGAGGCGTTGTTGCATTTCGCGGCCCGTCGCGAGCATCTGCGCAGCACCGTGTGGCCTGCGTTGAAGCGCGGCGACTGGGTTGTGAGCGACCGGTTCGCCGATTCGACGATGGCCTACCAGGGTTACGGGCACGGCATCGATCGCGCGTTGCTCGACAAGCTCTACGGTATTGCGGTTGGCGATTTTCGTCCCGACCTTACGCTGATCCTCGATCTGCCGATCGAGGCCGGCCTGGCGCGGGCGTCCGCGCGACGCGGAAACGAGACACGTTACGAATCCTTGCCGCTCGAATTCCATGAACGCGTCCGCAGGGGCTTCCTCGACATCGCCGCGGCCGAACCCGATCGCTGCGCGGTGATCGATGCGACATCGGATGTCGATGCTGTTGCTTCGGCCATCGGCAATGCCGTCGTCCAGCGTTTGCAGGTCTGATCATGGCGCGCGGCAAGACGCCTTCCGATCCGGCCGAACTCGAGAAGCTCGAATGGCCCTATGGCTGGCCGCCGCCGTGGCGCAACAATCGGCTGCTGCATCACGAGACGGCAGAGAAGACGATGTTGGCAGCCCAGCAGAGTGGCCGGCTGCATCATGCCTGGCTGCTGACTGGACCGCGCGGCATCGGTAAGGCCACGCTCGCCTGGCGCTTCGCGCGCTTCCTGCTGGCTGGTCAGCAACAAGGCGGATTGTTCGGTGACGGGCCCGACGGGCTCGACGTTTCAGCCGATGCGCCTGGCCGGTCGCTGATCGATGCTCGCTCGCATCCCGATCTCTTTCATCTCCGGCGTTCACTCAATCGCGACACCGGCCGCATGCGGGCCGAGATTGCCGTCGACGACGTGCGCGACCTCGGCGCCTTCATGCACATGACGCCGGCGATGGGAGACTGGCGCGTGGCCATTGTCGACTCGGCCGACGAGATGAACCGCAACAGCGCCAATGCGGTGCTGAAGGTCCTCGAGGAACCGCCCCCCAAGGCAGTTCTGCTGATTGTGAGCCATGCGCCCGGGCGTCTGCTGCCGACCATCCGCTCACGCTGCCGTCGCCTTGCCCTGCAGGCGCTGCCGAATGAGACCGTGGTGAAGCTGCTGGGCGATTATGCGCCGGACAGCAAGCAGGAGGAGCGGACGGCGCTGGCGCAACTGGCCGAGGGCAGCATCGGCCGTGCACTCGAACTGGCCGGGGCGGGCAGTCTCGAACTCTATCGCGAGATGGTCGACGTGCTGGCGACCTTGCCCGACCTCGACATGCCGCGCCTGCATGGTTTCGCCGAGCGCTTCGCGCGCCGCGGCGAGGAGGCGAATGCCGATTGGCGCTCGCTCAACTACCTGTTCGACGGCTGGCTGAAGGGCCTGGCGCGCTCCGCCGCGTTGGGGCCGGAAAATGACGGAGATGCTGCACCCGTCGTGCCGTCGGAACGCGGCTTGCAGGCCCGTCTGCTGGAGGCGGCGAGCCTTGATCGTTGGATGGAGGCATGGGAAAAGGTCGCCCACCTGTTGTCCCGTGCCGATGCTGTCAATCTTGACCGCAAGCAAACGGTACTCGGCAGCTTCCTGGCTCTCCAATCGGCGATGCGCTGAAGCGCTGATCCTGGCGCTCCGGGAGGAGCGTCTCAGGGATGAGCAGGGATTCGGAGTTCTGTCATCATGTCGGGCCGTAACACTTTCTACACCACCACGCCGATCTACTACGTGAACGATGTGCCTCACATCGGTCACGCCTACGCGACCCTGGCGTGCGATGTGATGGCTCGCTTCAAGCGCCTCGACGGCTTCGACGTCCACTTCCTCACCGGTACGGACGAGCACGGCCAGAAGGTGGAGAAAGCGGCGGACGCCGCCGGCATGTCGCCGCAGGCCTTCACCGACAAGGTGAGCCAGTCGTTCCGTGACCTGGTTGGCGTGATGAACTACAGCCCGGACAACTTCATCCGCACGACCGAGAAGCGCCACTACGCCTCCTGCCAGGCGTTGTGGGAGAAGCTCGTCGCGTCCGGTGACATCTATCTCGGCAAGTATGCCGGTTGGTATTCGGTCCGCGACGAGGCGTTCTACGCCGAGGACGAGACCACCGTTGGTCCCGATGGCAAGCGCCGCGCCGGCCCGGTCAACAACGAAGTCGAGTGGGTCGAGGAGCCGTCGTACTTCTTCAAGCTCTCGGCTTGGGGTGATCGACTGCTGGAGTTCTATGAGAAGAACCCGCGCTTCATTGCACCGGAAAGCCGGCGCAACGAGGTCATCAGCTTCGTGAAGGGTGGGCTGCAGGACCTCTCGGTGTCTCGCACCAGCTTCTCCTGGGGAATACCGGTGCCGGGCGATCCCAAGCACATCATGTACGTCTGGCTGGACGCGCTCACGAACTACATCACCGAGTGCGGCTATCCCGACGAGAGCAATCCCCTTTGGCGCTTCTGGCCGGCGGATGTGCATGTCGTCGGCAAGGACATCATCCGCTTCCACTGCGTCTACTGGCCGGCCTTCCTGATGTCAGCCGGCCTGGTACCGCCCAAGCGCGTCTTCGCTTCGGGCTGGTGGACGACGGAAGGCCAGAAGATCTCGAAGTCGCTGGGCAACGCCATCGATCCGGTGGCCGTGACCCAGGAGTTCGGTGTCGATCCGGTGCGCTACTTCCTGCTGCGCGAAGTGCCGTTCGGCAACGACGGTGATTTTCAGCGCCGCGCCCTGATCGGCCGCCTCAACGCTGACCTCGCCAACGCCTACGGCAATCTCTGCCAGCGCGTGCTGTCGATCGTCGCGAAGAACTGCGGCTCGGTGGTCCCACCCAAAGGCACACTGACGGATGAAGACAATGCCCTGCTTGGCCGTGCCAAGGGCCTCCTTGCCGCCGTTCGCGCCGAGATCGACGAGCAGGCTTTCCATCGCGCTCTGATCGCGATCTGGGAAGTGATCGCCGACGCCAATCGCTATGTCGATGCGCAGGCGCCATGGGCCCTCGCCAAGACCGACCCGGTGCGGCGCGACACGGTGATGTGGGTGCTGGCCGAGACGATCCGGCGCGTGACCTTGCTGGTGCAGCCCTTCATGCCGGAGTCAGCCTCGAAGATCCTCGAGCAGCTTGCTGTACCGCAAGAGGCGAGGGCCTATGTCGCCTTCGATCAGGAGCTGGTGCCCGGCGCGGCGCTGCCCAAGCCGCAGGGAGTCTTCCCGCGCTACGTCGAGCCGGCGAAAGCCGCGAGCTGAGATGCTGATCGACAGCCACTGCCATCTCGATTTCCCCGAGCTGGCCGGCGACGAGACGGCCGTGCTGGCGCGCGCCCGCACGGCTGGCGTGGCCGGGATGCTGACGATCGGCACGCGGCTCGACCAGTTCGAACGTGTGCGGGCCATCGCTGAGCGCCACGATAATGTCTGGTGCTCGGTTGGCGTCCATCCGCATGAGGCCAAGGAGGAGGGGCAACGCACCCCCGATCGGCTGGTCGAGGCGACGCACCATCCGAAGGTCGTGGGCATCGGTGAAACCGGCCTCGATTTCTATTACGAGCACAGCCCGCGCGAAGAGCAAGCCGAGAGCTTTCGCGCCCATATCGCGGCTGCGCGTCAGACTGGTCTGCCGTTGATCGTCCATACGCGCGATGCCGATGCCGAGACCGGCGACATCCTCGAAGCTGAATACGCCAAGGGCGCCTTTCCCGGCCTGATCCATTGCTTCAGCTCCGGGCCGGACGTAGCGCGCCGGGCGCTGGCTCTGGGGCTCTACATATCAATTTCCGGCATTGTGACTTTCAAGGCCGCTGAGAGCCTGCGCACCATCGTGCGCGACATCCCACTCGACCGGCTGCTGGTCGAGACCGATTCGCCTTACCTGGCGCCGGTGCCGAAGCGCGGTAAGACCAACGAACCAGCCTTTGTCGCGCACACGGCAGCCAAGGTGGCCGAGTTGAAGGGCGTCGGCATCGCTGAACTCGAAGCCGCCACCACCGACAATTTCTTCCGGTTGTTTGCCAAGGCGGAGCGTTCCCGGTGCGGGTGACCATTCTCGGCTGCGGGACCTCGGGTGGCGTTCCACGGCCCGGCGGCAAGGATGGGCAAGGGGAGTGGGGAGCCGCCGATCCCAATGATAGCCGTAACCGTCGGCGGCGCTGTTCGATCCTGGTCCAGGACCAGGGCAAGACCGTGCTGGTCGACACTTCACCGGACGTCCGCAGCCAGCTTCTCGACGCCAGGGTCGAGCGCATCGATGCCGTTCTGTGGACCCACGACCATGCCGACCAGGTCCACGGTATCGACGACCTGCGCGCCTATGCGCTGCGCCAGGGCCAGATCGAGTCCTGGTCCGATGAGCGCACGTGGGGGGTGCTGCGTCGGCGCTTCGGGTACTGCTTCGAAGCCGAGGGTGGGGGCTTCTACAATCCGATCTACCGGCACAGCCTGATCAACGGCCCTTTCACGGCCGCTGGCCTGCCTGTAGTGCCCTTCGTGCAGGACCACGGCACGATCCCGTCGCTGGGTTTCCGTTTCGGCAAGGTGGGCTATGCCAACGACGTCGTCATGCTGTCCGACGACGCTCTGGAGACTCTAGCTGGCGTCGAGGTGTTGATTGTGGACGCCATGCGTTATCGGCCGCACCCGACGCATGCCCATCTCGAACGGGCGCTGCAGTGGATAGATCAGGTTAAGCCCGTCCGCGCGTTCTTGACCAACATGCATGTCGACATGGACTATGCCGAGGTTGACCGGGTAACGCCCGCTCACGTCCATCCTTGTTACGACGGATTGGCAATAGATATTTCCTAATCAAAACAACGGATTATGGAATATTATTAATGTGTGAATTGAGATGAGACAAAAACAGTCCGGTCGCCGCTTGTTCTTGTTCACCGGGCTTGCGGCTGGCGCCCTGACGTTTGGCGGCTCATCGGCCAACGCCCAAGGCAGCGAGCCACTTAGTTCAGGCGGCCTCACGTTCCGGGATTTCGGCACCGCCGACAACGGCGCCAGCTTCTCGCATGGCCAGCAAAGCGTTGGCGGCGGCACCACGGGCGCAGGCCGGTCGCCGTCGACGAAGCTCATTGGCGTCGATAGCAACGCACTGTCGGCCCGGGTCCAGTTCCAGTCGATCAAGGTCGAGATGACGCTGCCCATGGGCTGGCAGGCGTCGGAGGACTGGGAGCGGGGCCTCGCCTACAGCGTCGACAAGCGTTACCGCATGGTTGTCTGGCGGGTCGATTTCGAGTTCGAGGGCGTCAAGGATGCCGAGCACTACGCGGCCACCAAGGCCGGCTCGATCAAGGCACGCCGGCCGGGCGTCCAGACCCAGGCCCGCAAGCTCAGCGACGGTAGCCTGCTCGTGGTCTACGAGAACGTCCCGAAGGCCCAGGGAGACAGCGAGCCACGTACGGTCTTCGATCTAGTCGTCCCAAGTCCTAATAATCCCAAAGCCGGCGTGCTGCTGACTTTGGGTGTCCCGGCAAGCGGCGCCAGCCGAGGCCTCAATCTCCTTGCCTTATTGAAGCAAAACATGCGGATCGACTGGCAATTCATTCTATCTAAACCGCAATAGATATTTTCCATAATATATATTATACGATCGATTTACAGGGGCCACAGCGCAGCCTGTTGATTCGTTTGGCAATTTTGTTACCCACGTAATCCTGTGCCTGTGGATGTCCTCTAAGCGTTCCCCACCATATCCTGCGTCTTGACCGGCGCCACAGGCTGAGGCAGCCATCCAATGGACACCATCATTATCCACCATCCAGCTCGCACCATGGACGAGCTGGCCGACGCGCTGGTCACGCTCACCGAGCATGTCGTGAACAAGAGCCCGGATCGGGAGGTGAACGGCTTCCTTGGTGGTCGATTCGGCTACGGCGCGAACTGGTCGTCAGCGGCGTTCGACATGCGGCCCTACAATTGGGATGAATGCGACTGTGGTCAGGCACAGGCTCGCGATGCCCGCGCCCCGCACTACGTCAAGAAGGGCTTGCGGACGCGAGCCCGGATTCGCCGATACATGCGGGAATGGGAGGCGCTGGAGCGTGATCTGCCTTGCAAGCCGACCTGCTGCAGGGTCCTCCCCAATTTCCGGCACCACGCCAGCGGTCTAGAGGTCCGGTGGTACAAGTACATCGGACGAGGCATGGAAACGACGGGCTGCGATACGCCGGACGTTGCCGCCATCCTTGCCGAGTGCATTGCCGACGTGGCCGCCCCGCCCTTCAAGCCTTGGACGCCTCCGCCGATCACCGAGGAAATGATGGATCGTTGGCTGAAGGAGTGTGACGAGCTGCTGGCCGCCTCTGAGGATCTGGCCGAGGCTGACGACGGCGGCCCGTGGGCCGACGATGACATCCCGTTCTAGACACGTGACTATCAGCCCGAGGCGCAAGCACACCCACATCCCCTTCTAGGCACGTGAGATGCCTTAGAGGGGGAGCGCGGTAGATAATGTACTTCGTATACTGAGGATAAGCCTATGACTGACAACTGGCAGCCAATCGACAGCGCACCGAAGGATTGCACGCTCGTACTGTTACTCGACAACAAGGCCAGCAGGATCGTCACGCTGGCACGGTTTGCAGGCGGTGGGTGGCACGACTTAGGCATCATCGCCGCGGCTGGGGTTCGCGACACCTTCGAGCCAACCCACTGGATGGCCATACCGGAACCACCGCAAGCGTAACGTGAGGCGAAGCCAGATTATATCACTCGAATGACGAAAACTAGGCACCCCTAGCTAGTGTGCTAGGCTGACTATCAGACAATCGGAGGGAAGCGTTGTTTAAAACAGAAGAAGATATTGGGACGCCGACAAAACAGAATGGAATGGACGCCTTTCAGGCCAAGGCGGGCAAGCAGGGGTTCCTGATCTTTGGCCCTTATGTGTCCGTTGAGGCTGGCCGGTATATGGCGACGTTCCGCGTCAGCGTGAACCACAGCGCACGGCCCATCCTGCCGACAGTCTGTGGCTGGGTAGACGTGGCGGTGGGCGGCCAAACTATCGCACAGACGATGCTCTACGACACCAGGCTTATCGCCTCCCCGTTCGTGACGCTGCCCTTTGAGTTGAGCGAGACGGCAACCAATGTGGAGTTCCGGGTCATCACATCCGGGCGCCTGCCCTTGATAGCCCGGTTCCCCACGTTCGAGCCGATCGGGGCGGAAGAAGCCCGCTATCACCCCGCGTTTCCGCTTCGGGTAGAGCCTAAAAGCCCATTCATTCTAGAGCACCTTCCCAGCTTTCGCGAACTCCACGAGGAGGGCGCCAATCTGGACGAGGATGCCGTAGGCCCATACGTCGGGTTCGGCCCGCTCCGGTTCGGCATCACCAGCACCGACGATTTCCAGCTCATCCGCGAGATATTGCTCAACAACGAATACAACTTCATCACCGGCAGAAAATCGATCTTCATCGACATTGGGATGAACGCCGGCCTGACCTCGATCCAGGCGGCCTACAAGCCGAATGTGACGGCCGTGCATGGCTTCGAGCCCTTCGAGGCGCCCTACAAGAAAGCCCTGATGAACATCGCCAGGAATAGCGCGGTGAGGGGCAAGATCCACACCTACAATTTCGGCCTGTCGGACTTCAATGGCCCGCTGCAGGTGAACGAGTCGGCAGACACCACGATTGGCAACTCGATCCGCGGCCGGGAGACCGGCACGCCCACCACAATACAGATCAGGGACACAGTCGACGCGCTTTCAGACATCATCACACAGGCCAATAGCCGCGGCGAAAACGTCGTGATGAAGGTCGATTGCGAAGGCTCCGAGTTCGCAATCATGAAGCGGCTGGACGAGGCCAAACTGCTGCCCCAGATCAGGAGCTTCGTAATCGAGTGGCATCGGTGGTGGAACCCGGACTTGAACCACGTCACCTTGACGGAGCCGCTATTGCGCAACGGATATGAGGTATTCGACC
The DNA here is from genome assembly GCF_004297405.1 of Reyranella sp. Classification (GTDB taxonomy): domain Bacteria; phylum Pseudomonadota; class Alphaproteobacteria; order Reyranellales; family Reyranellaceae; genus Reyranella. Next base: position 581,039 of record NZ_SCVC01000006.1, on the reverse strand, counting down.
GAAGCGTGGCGTCGAACCTACACGCCGGGATGCTTTACGCCGTGCGGGGGTGACCTCAGTAAGGCGACGGCGCCAGACACTTCCCGTCGCGTACCTTGTTGAAGCTGGCCAGCCAGTCGACCAGCGGCTCCCACAGCGGCCGGTCGGCCTTGAAGGCCGCCACCTGGGCATCCGTCGCCCGATAGCGCGAGGTCGACGTGCAGAGCGTATCCACGGCTGCCACGACTGGCGGCGCCGGATCGCAGCCCGGCAACGCACAGAGGGTGACGCAGAGCGCTATCTTTTTGATACCCATCTGCGCTCCCCTCTGATTCCACACGTAATCTCGGCGCTCACGCCGAAAATTCTTGCCAGCTTCCTCCCGCTCAGCGGCGACGCTCTGATGGTTTCAACCTGCTCTTCACTGAGTCGCGCTTGACCATTGCGCGAACCAAAAGCCAAACGGCCCTTCCGGTGCGCATCGGCGGTGTTGTCGGCAGCAGAACCTAAAAACAGATGCTCCGCATTAACGCACGACGGCACATCACACTTGTGGCAAACGAACATGCCTGCAGGAATCGGCCCATTTGCGGCCTCGTACGCGGCGCGGTGCGCAAGCACAACACGCCCCTTCCACCCGAACTGACCGTATCCGCTCGGTTGAATCGACATCATCCAAAGGTGGCATCCGGAATTGGGCTCCGGAATGCTGCCGCGCTCTATCACCTCAGCTAGCGACAAGTGACGCGGGCGCGCGAGCCCAGTAGATTTGCGCTTAGCCATGATCGCCCTCCTACGGCGAGATTGGTTAGAGCCGGTGACGGTGCTGGTAACACCGCCCGGCTCGCCATTTAGTACTATAGATTGCAGGTTATCGCAGCCCATCAACTCGCTCTTCATAGGGCGTCGAGCGTACTTCGTCATCGGCCTTCTCTTTTGCTTTCCGGGCGTCATCCACCTTACGGATCGTCTCCGTCTGGACGGCCGAGGTAACCCCCACCGTCCCGGCCTTCTCGCCCTTGCTGTAGATGTTGCGAACGATCAGCAGCGTGCCGCCGATCAGGATAAAGACCGCCAGCGCGATCAGGCTGTATTTGACGACAGGCTTGGCAAGCCACGCAGCGATTGCGGGAATCATGCGGCCATCTCACGGGCGGCCGTAGCCTCAACAAGGCCCATCGACGTGCCGTAGCGCGCCGGCCACGTCTGCGGATGCGGCATGCCGGGGCGCCAGTTGCGGAGATAGTATTGCCACCCCTCCTCGACTTTGCCGACCTCCGGCAACGCCGCCGGATCGGTGAAAAGCAGCAGCCGGGCCATGCAGGCGCCCAGCACGTCATTCCAGGCCATCGCCTCGTAGACGATGCCGACATCGCAGGGGATCTTGAGTTCGGTGCAGACGGCGGCGATCTTGGCTTTTGAGGAGGAATGCGAGAGGACCCCTGCAACGCCGCCGCCCCGCTCGAATTGCCAGAAGCTCCGGGCCGGGCCACCGATCTGCCGGCGGTGCGCCCACTCACTCTCCTGCCCAGCAATCGCCATCAGCATCAGGCGCGCGCGCTGGTCGGGCTTGATGCCGCACAGGCGAAACAGAAGCGCCAGCGCTGGGTCGATCGCGTCGACAAGAATATCCTTCGGGCTCATGCCGCTATCCCTTCTTCGACAGGTCGGCGATCGTCTGATCCTTGATCTGGCTGCTGTTGGTGCTGCCGGTCCAGAAGCTGCCGACGCCCTTCATCTCACTGATCAGGGCCCCGAGAAGAACGAGAGCGATGTCCTTCTGTGTGACTGGGATTTCCTTGAAATAGAGCGCTAGGCAGGTGCCGCCGAACGACACGGCAATCAGGGTGCTCCAGAGTACGGCGCCGATGTTCTTGATATGTGAGTTCATGGTCAGCGTCCCGGTTTGTCGGCCTTGCGGTCGAGCTTCGCATCCAGATCGCGGAAGCCGTCGCGCATCAGCGTCTTGATCTCTCGAATGTCGTCGGCCACGCGCACCTGCGTCTGGTCCATTGCCGCCCGCTGCTCGGTGATCCTCGCCAGCAACCGCGTTTCCGCATTCACCACGGTTTCCCGTTGCTCGGTCTTCTGGGTCTTCTGCTCCCGCTCCAAGCTTGAAACTCTGGCATCCATGGTCGCGTACCCGGCCGCGGCCACAACGAGGAACGTCCCGGCCGTCAGGATGTGACCCAGGTTGATCGTCGGATCGAAATGGATCTTCCGCTCGGTCATGGACTCGGCCACGGTCTCACTCTTACGATCACATCAGCCTCCCTAGAGCTTCCCGGCTCTTGGTGGGTTAGGGCCTCGGCGTCGTTCACCGCGTCGTCGGGGCCCGCTTCGTTAATTCAGCGCCTTATGTCTTCCCGATCACGAGCCAACAGGTCAGCCCGGCGTTCCATTTCAGGATCACCGATTGGTACTGGGTCAGAGTCACGGCCGTGCAGGTCGAATTGGCGCCGTTGGTGATCGAAAAACCGCCAGATGTGCCAGAGGTCAGCGTCACCACCCGCTCGCTCCACGCGCCAGCTATAGACGTGATCGTGGTCGTTCCCGTCACATACACAGACGAATTGAACGGAAGTGTCACCGAGGCGGCGGAGGCCAGATTCGTGGAGGCATTATCGAGGCCAATATTGTTGGCCATGACCATGACGGTTCCGCCAGAGTCCCTTTGAATGGGAAGGGCGCCGGTGAAAGTGTTCCCGGTGATGTTGACGATGTTCGCTCCAGCAATTCGGATGTCGGTAAAATGCGACCCGCTCTCGCAATCACTGAAGCGGTTTCCAACCACATTTACGTACTGAGACGTGCCGCCGAGGGTGAGAAGCGTAGCGCTGAATGCCCCCGGAGTGCAGAACATGTTTCCCGTGAAACTGATGTACTTCCCGGCCTCAACGCTCACCGTGCTGTCGGCGTAACCGATGATAAAGCGCGATCCCGTGAAGCCAATGTTCTCAACGGTCCCGGCGCCGCTGTTCATAATGCGGACGATCTTCTTGCTCGCGCCGCCGCTGCCGGCCATCCACGCGCCAACGAAGTCCAGTTGCCGAACGATCCCGCCATTCGAGTCAATCAGAAGCTCGTTCACATACGAGGTGTCGCCAGCGAGGTCGCGGGCCAGGAGATAGGCGACCATCTGCCCGGAGCCCGGGAAGATTTTGGTGCCCGTCCCCATCAGGTACGGGGCATTGCCGAACATGAACGGACCGCCCGCGTCGAGGAACATGATGCCCGACGCGGTGTTGGTGGCGGACCCTACATAGGCATTGTCATAGAGGCGGGTGTTGACCGTGTTGCCGCTTGTGCTGTCTTTACCGACGCGGATGGCCGCGCCCCCATCAGATGGCACAAATACAGTGTTTCTCTGCAGCAATGACTCGACATTTTGGTTGCTGCCGCTGCCCGTCACGTCAATGCCAACGAACGGGTAGTTGATCTGGTTGTCCGCGACTATGAACTGCCCGCCAACGCCAAGCTTAATCGCGGCGCCCGACGAGTTGTCGTTAAAGGCGTCGCCCATCTGGAAGCAGACATTAGAGATGGAGCTGTTCCAACCAGTCAGCGTAAGCAGCGTCAGATTGGTTGCGCCGGCCTTCAACCCGGTTGTGCAGGAGCTTGAATAGATTCCGGCCGGCCCCTGGCTCCCCACGATGCCGACGGTGTTGGAGGTCGAGAGCGCGGACGAGATCAAATACAGGTGCGGGCCGAGTTCGATGGTCCTGTTGCTTGCGGCATCCAGTGTCGCTTGCATACAAGCCGTATCGTCGGTGACGCCGTCTCCCTTGCAGCCGAAATCGAGAGGCGACAATCCAAAGCGGTCTGCGAGCTTGCGCGGCGTCGTGGTGCCCGTCGAGAGGACGGGCATGCCCGTGGCGCCCTGCATGAACCAGCGACCGGCCGGCCCGTCTCCACTAGGCGCAACGATGGTCGTTCCGTTTGCTGTCGCCGCGCTGCCGGCAACCCAGTTGTAGAGACCGCCCTTCAGGTCCGTGGAGGTGCCTTCTCCCCGCACATAAACGATAGCCGGGCGCGTGGTCAGGGCGGCCAGAGCCTCAACCGTGGGGACCGTGTAGAACTGGCCTGCGGTCTGTGCGCGAGCGACGCCGAAGTGGGCAACATGGCTCGTCAGGGGCGCGATGAGCAGAAGGCCGATGAAGAGGAGAATCTTTTTCATGCTGCTGTCCATGATCCCGCGAAAAACTGAGCAACCCACTCCGTGGCGGAGCGGCACTTGAGGCGAACGGCTGGGCCGGGAGCGCTGGCGGTCAGTGTTCCGCCGGCGGTAGAGACGGATTCACCTAGGTAGATTAGCACCCCCGGGGGCGCGTCAATCACAAGGTCGAACAGTTCCATCGCAGTGAAGGTGTACGTCAGGCCGACGATCGCCGTCGGCAGCGTGAACGTGACCGCCCCCGCCGCCCCATTATTGTCAAAATCCAAGCCACTCTCGCTGGGCAGCAGGGCATAGTTCGCGGTCTTGGACACGGCTCCCGCAGGAGACGAGCCAAGGTCACGGACCCGTGCGCGAGGGCGGATCAGCATCAGACGCCCTTCCCCGCCACGACGGAAACCGTGGTCGTGCCGCTCTCGGTGATCGCCGCCATGTACAACTCGCTCTGACTGTTGAATGGCGCCATGAAAGGCACTGTCACGCCCGGCAGGATTTCCATGCAGTCGAGAGTCGCCACCACTCCGGCCTGCCCAAAGCGCACAAAGGCCGATACAGTGCCTCCGTTCGTGACCAGTAGCTGCACGTCATTCTCGGCCTGCGTCCCCGGGATCGCTCCCGAACTGGATACGATGCCGCAAGAGAGGCGCTTTCCCATGCCACCGCCATAGATGGGCCGGAAAGAGAAGATGTTGACGGGATCGCTCATGGTCTCACTCCAGCCCGAGGGCTTCTTTCAGGCCCTCTACGGTCAGTCCAAGGGATGCTAACTTCTGCTCGATTGTCCGCGCGGATGGCTCGGGATTCAGGAAGGCCAACAGCTCGACGTCGTCTGCTGCGATTTCTTCCTGATCCGGCCACTGGCGGTTGAGCCAGGCTCCGTAAATCGATCCATCCTCGCGTCGCGCGATGTACATCGATCACCTCCGTCCCCAGGTGAAACCGAGTGTCACAAGCACGTAAAGGTCGACGGTATTCGAGGCGCGCGAGGCGACCGCGCCGGAGGCATTTGTCCGTACGCTAAACTGGCTGATCGCCTGATTCGCCGCCGCGTTATAGAGAACGGCCAGCGGCGTATCGGTGACGCTTGGAGCCGCGTCTGTTTCGTCTGGATTGGCAACGGTTACGGCAACGCCGGTTCCGGAGTTCGACGCCTCGCCTCGGATATGCGCCACGACGGAGTAGGCTTGGGGAACCGAAAGCACATCCGTGCGCCGCGACGTCGTCAACGTGGTCGCAAGGTTCACGTCGCGACGCGGCGTCACCCAGGCGAACTCTAAGCCCCCACCGGCAACCTCATAGGTCTTGAAGGCGACGTTTACCCCGCCCGACCTCTTCAGCCACCCGATCAGGCGCTTGTAGGTATAGTTCGCGGGCATTGTTGGCGCCGTCGCCGACGCCGAGAACAGAACATCAGTGACGCCGGTATCGGCCCGATGGATTAGCCAGATGTAGTAGTCGCCATCAACGCTATTACCTGTATCGAGGCCTCCCTGGACATTGCCGGCCGCCCAGCCCGCGTTAATCTGCTTGGTCAACGCGGAGCCAAGCACGAGAAGCTTGGCGCCCGAGGCGTCCATGGCTGAGCCGATGGCAACAGTGATGTCGTTAGAAGGGTCGTCTCCTGAGTTCTGGTAGGTCAGCCCGTTGATGTGCATGTAGGGCGTGAGTTCTTGGCCCCACTCACCCTCCAGACCATTCGAGCGGAAGACATACCCGGATGTGCCGATGGGGATGCGCTTATAGCCGATGGCATCGCGGGTCAGCAGATCGCCGCGCGTCGTCAGCGTGTCGGCTCCAGTCGTGCCGCTCATTTCTTCGGTCGTCCAGACCTCGACGTCGAGAGCGGTCTTCAGAATGACCTTGTAGTTGCCTGATCCCAGATAGATCGCGGGAAACAGGCCGTTGGCGTCGGCTTCCACGGGGTTGGAAAGCTCGGGCGAGCCGCCGGCATTGGCATAGACCGCCTTCGGGGTCGTCGTGCCGGTGACGTAGAAATACAGCAGCGCGCCGGGCATGACGTGCCCATTGCCATCGACGGCCACCAGGCGGGGGACTGGCATCAGGTTTGCCATCAGGGCACCGCTCTCAGTTCATTCGTTCGGCGAAGGTCGCGGGCACGCATCACGTTCTCAGTGCGTCCAGCCTGGAATGCGGCCTGCCCAATGCCTCGCAGGGCGTTGGTCGTGATCCCGAGGGCATCGGCCACGTCATCAATCGTCCCGATGGCCTTGCCGCCTAGATAGACCGTCTCGCCAACGAAGCGGGGAGAGAAGGCAGGCGCGAGTAGTGCGTTCGCGGGATTGGCGATCAGGCTGGCGGTCAAGCCGCCACGGCCGACGATCCCACGCGGCGCGAGCGCGTTCGTGGACTGGCCGGCAATCGCATACGGCAGATCGGGAACGTACTTGGAAAGCTCTTCCAGAAGCTCGCCACGGTTGCGCCAGCTCGTTTGTGCACCGTCGCGGGTGGCGGCCTGCAGCTTGCGTGCGGCGGTTTCACCGGTGGCGCGCTCGCCGAGCGAGAAGGTGCGAGTGACTTCCTTGAGCTTTTCGGAGGACCTTGCGTAGTCCTCCATCATCTTGGCGTAGGCGGGAGCCTGCGTCTCGATTTCAGTCTTTACCGCATTGTAAACGCGGTCAGCCGCCACTCTAGCGGGTGTGCCGTGCTCAGCCGAATCGCGAACAGCACCAATGCTGCGCTTAAGAGCATCGAGCCCCTCGGGCGTGTGAAATTCGGCAGGATCCAGCGCCTTCCATTCCGACACGATAGCCGAAATCTCGTCCATCGTCTTGCCGGCCGGGCGGTTGATGTTCACACCCTTGAAGGCCCCGACCTCAGAGGCTTTGCCAATCGCCGCGTCGATGTCATCGAACGGAATGACGGTCTTGTCCTTGCTGAGGTCGACCTTTCCGGCCTTGTAGGCTTCGGCACGCTCCTGTCGAATTTTCTCAAGACCCGACTTCGCCATGTCGACGATCTGATCGACTGGCACGTCGCCGCGCATGTTGGCCGTGAAGGTTTTGGCGGCGTCACCGCCTTCGCGGCCGGCGCGGCCAGCGACGCGAACCGACTCGGTGCCAGCACCGGTGGTCATGCCCAGCGTGTTGGAAATCACCGGCTCCGCTAGGCGCCCGGCCCCCTTCACGGCGTCACCCGCAATCGTGAGAGGATCGATCGCGGCGCCCAATTTGCCCGTGACCTGACCGACCTTGCCGACGATACCGGGCGCGCGAGCGGCGGCGGCCCCACCACCCGTCAAAACGGTTGCTACGTCGGCCATCACCCCCACAGGATCGGTTGCGAGGGTATTCTTGATGCCCTCCTCCGATCCGTAGCGGTCTACCAAGAACTGGCCCACAGCATCGGCCGGCGCTTCGCGCTCCGCGCGCGCCTTCAGTTGCTCGGGCGTAGGTTCTGGATCGCCGACACGCAGCAAATTGCCCGGTCGGCTGATCTTCGATCCCACGGCATCCGCAAGGCTCACAAGAGCTTTTCCGGTATCGATTGGATGGATGATCGGTTGGACCAGCGCATTCACGAAGTTGCCAGCACTGGCGGGGAGATTGCTCAGCGCCTCGCGCGGGACAGTCATCCACGAGCGGCCCGATGCGGGAGGCTGATTCGTATTGGCGGGCCGCGGCTGGCTGATGCCGGCGCGAGCATCCGGCGGCACATAGGCGGGGTTCTCCAGCGCGATCCGGCCCTCGTCTTCTGGCGTCGGCATCGCAGGCGGCTTCTGCTGAATTGCCATCGCTGCGCCGACAACCTTCGGGCGCGCGGGCGCATCCAGAACGAAGCCGGGAGGCAACGCCGCCTTGGGAGTGTCGAGCACGAAGCCCGGAGGCAAATCGCTCATCGCGTCGGCGTCCATTGGCCGTTGCGGAAGATGATCTTCTCGCCGGTCTGCGGGTTCGTGGCGGTCGCACCTTCAGAAACCGTCGGTGCTTGCGCGGGGGTGGTCGCAGGAGCGGCAGTCGGCTCGGTAGGCTGGGTGGTGGCGCGCGCGGGAGCCTTGCTGAGATAGTCGGTGGCCGGCGTATAGGGGCGGAAGCCGTTCTGTTCGCTGTAATAGTCGACCGAGTCGCGGAGCATGCTTTCGTACTCGGCGCGGAAGTTCGCGAGCTTGTCGCGCACGACGTTCGGCGGATCGGCAATCGACGGAATGAAGGGACGTAGGCGCGGAAACTCGGAAGCCGTCACGGCCGCGCCGCTGCGGTCGTGGATCTTGAGCGAGCCGATATCAGCGATCAGCGCGCGCAGCTTCACGCCCTGCGGGTCGCCGAACTCGTTCTGAATCATGCCGGCGCCGGGGATGACCGATGCAATCTTGGAGCCCACGCCGCCGGTGCTGCCGGGATTGGCGTCGAGTTCGCCCAGTGCGCGGTCGATCTGCTTCAGCGCGTTGACGTTCTCCTGCATGCCCTTGGTGATGGTCTGCGGGATGGCCTTCTCTTCGGCCTTGCGCTTGGCGTTCGCGAGTTCGCCGGCCGTCTTGGGATCGGCTGGGCCGCCGGGGATCGGCCGCAGTCCGCCGCCGTCCGGGTTCGGTTCGTAGCCAGCCGATGGCTGTTGTGGCTTGGGCACGTCGATCGCGTCCGGCGTGCCGTCCGGCAATTGGATTCGAAGGCGCCCCTGCTTGTCATAAACGGGCTCCCCCCTGACACCGAGGACGCGGGCGCCTGGGATTTTGCTCTGCACGTAACGCCGAAGGGTTAGCGTCTCATCAGCGGGTGGGAGCGCATTGCCGCTCGCATCGGCGCGCACGGCGTCACCCTGAGGCAAGCCAGCAGGAGCGCCGGCAACCTGCGGGGCGGCGCCGAAACCCGCATTGAATTTCTCGGCGTAGGAATCGACGGACGTGCCCAGCACATCCTTGGCGCCCGGGTTCGTGAGGCCACCGGGGCCACCGAACCAAACGCGGGCCGCCTGCTCTGGGCCGCCGTACTGCTTCACGTACTGGCCGAACTTGTGATTGAACACCGCGTCCTGTGCCTGCGGGTTCGCCAGGAACTCCTGCGGCGTCATCGGCTTGCCGAAAACCTCTTGGGTCCACGGGCCGATATTGAAGTCCATCACCTGATATTTGCCGTAGGCGCGCTGGCCCTTCCCGGTGTCTGGCCCGACGGCGTCATAACGGCCGCCTGACTCAATGCCTGAGATGGCGCCGCCAGCACGAGCAACCACATCGCCCGGAGCGCCAGCCGGCGCCGCAGCAGGTGCGCCACCGGGAGCCGGCCCAATCGGGGTCGGGCGGTTGGCGTTCTCTTCGAACCACTTGTTCGCGTCGCGCGCTTGGCCGACGTAGAAATTCAGCCGGCCTTCAACATCCGGTGTGTACTGCGGCGGCAGTTTGGAAATGTCGTATCCGCGCGCCTTTCCATCCTCCAGCGCGGCGGCATAGGCGGCCGGGCGCTGTTCGGGTGGCGCACTGAGCACACCAAGGGCGGCCTGCTGCGTCCATGCGGCGGCTTCCTTGGCTCGCGTGCGTGTGGCTGCATCAGCGCGCTCCAACAACGGAGCCAGCGCAAAGGCGGTCTTCGGCGACATGGCCGCGACCCTGCCCAATGCATCCTTGTCGCCAGACAGTGCGGCCGGGACATGCTGGCCGACTTCACGCTCACGCGCGCGATCCTCGTCCTCACGGGCATAGGCGCGCTCCGTAAGGGCATTGCGGCGCTCGCTCTGCTCAAGTTGCATGAGCGGGGCCAGCGTGCCGATGACGTTGGGGTATACGATGCCGGCCATCAGGCGAGCCCTAATGGCTTACGGAACATGTAGGCGCCGGCCATGACGTTGTTGATGCCCTGCCCGATGCCGGATGCCAGCGCATTGGCGCCACGCTCATAGGCCGAGCCACGGGCGACGGCGCCCTGCAAGACGTTGTTGCTGCTGTTGGCTGTCAGGCCACTATTCACGCCCGCTGTTCCGCTCTGGGCCTGATTGCCGCCCGTCGAGACGTTGAACAGGTCTGAGATGTAGTTGCGGTACTCGTCGCTCGCGAGGCCTTCGCCGAAGGACTGGACGGCCTTCATCTGCGCACCGCTCACGAGGCGACCCTTGGCCGATGCGCTGCGATCCAGCGCCCTGATGCCCTCGCCAAGCCGGAACTGATATCCCGGCGATGCCTGAAAGCCCGCGAGCGCGTTCTTCTGGATACTGCCGTCGGCGTCGCCGCTGAAGTAGTAGGCGCCGCCGTCACCGCCCTCGCCCCGCATTGAGCCGAAGCCAAGAAGCTGGCCGATCTTCTCGACGGCCGAGCGGCCGGCGCTGATCCAGGGAGAAGCCTGCGAGTAGTTGAAATCGCTCTGCGCCTTATTGGCAGCCTGCGCTTCTTGGGTTGCCTGCCCAATTGCGCCAGCGGCGGCATCGGAGCCGCCCTTGCCAATAATCCCGCCAATGACCGAGCCGATCATGCTGCGCAGTCCTTCCAGAACATATGCTCTGCGAGGGAGTAGCTGCGCTGCCGGTAGAACCGGTAGAGCGCGGTGCTGCGCAACCCTTCTTCCGCCGACATTCCTATCAGGCGGACGCCGCGGGACTTTGCTTCGGTCTCGAAAGCATCGAAGAGCTTCCGACCCGTGCCTTTCCTGTGGCTATGCAAGACATACCACAACAGCTCTTGGCATGTAAGAACATCGTTGTTCCACCACGCCGGACAGACGCCAGCACCAATGACGCCGACGATCTCGTCATCGACCTCCGCAACCAACAGGATGCCCGACTCATCGAGCGCGGCGAGCGTCTTGAAATAGCTGTCGGGACAGAACTGCAGGCCGCGTTCGGCAAGCCCCGCCTCCATGAAGAAGCGGGCGCCAAGCTCACCCAGCCGTGCGCTGTCAGCGGGAGTCGCGCGCCGGATCAACCGACCCTCCAGTTTGTCCCATCACCATGGACGCGCACGACATTGGAGCCGCCGCCGGCCACAACGTCATGAAAGGTCGTGGTGCTGCTGTCGCTGCAATAGGCCTCGGCAAATGCCGTCGGCGTCATGGTCGCAAGCTGGGCCGCCGTATAGCCCTGCCGCTGGATCACGCCGTTGAACAGCTCCTGCAGGTAGCGGATGAACGTCCGCTGCGGCCTGCCAGTGCCGTCGACGATCGGGGCGCGGTCGGAAAGAGGCGCGGGCATCAGTTCTCCAGCCCTTCCATCCCGAAATTCACGCCGTGCAGGGCGACCTTCACAGGGTCGCTGATCGAGAACTCGTACATGCGCTCACGGAACATGCCGTTGCGCTCCCACATGGCCCGCATGCGGCGCTTGCCCTTCGCGCCAATTTTCGCGCGGCGTTCATTCGACCACGTAGCCCCGGCATCGTCGGAGAAGCGCATCATCACTTCCGGCTGCGAGCCCTGACCGACGTTCAGTCCGACGCCAGTCTCAAGCTCCAGCTCCATTTTGTGCATGATCGCCCGGTTGCCATCCGGGTAGATCGGCATCGAGGCCGCGGCCCGGCGGATGGCCTCGCCAGCATCGGTGAAGGTATCGAGGTCCAGCTCATAGACTGCCCCGCGCTCGCCGCCGACAAGGGTCTTGCCGAAGGCTTCGAACATGCAGTTCGCATTCCATTTGGTCGGCGTCAGCCCTGTGCCGCTCTGGCGCTCGTGCCACCAGCTCGTGGCGGCGTCATAGACCACCGTCCGATTGAGGCTCGGCAGGGTCAGCATGTAGAAGGTGTGGCCGGCCTGCGAATAGGTGAAGCCGCGGGCATCCGAGACTGTGCCGGTGCGCAGGATTTCCTCCACCTCGTGCGTGGAGATGCGCTGGGGCCTGAAGCCGTCCGCGCGATACACGATGCGGTCGTTGCCGAGCCAGAAGACGGAGTTGTCGAGCTTGGCCGGGCTTCGAGCCGCGGCGCATCCGCGCTCAAGACGGGCGCCGGGAATACGCTCGAAGGGGAACGGCGAGGCGCCGGTATTCGACCAGACTTCTGTCGAGTCCGTTCCGAACAGCCACGCCTCGCCGTGATCGGCCAACACCCGCAGGAGACCATCGGGATTGCTCTCGGCCGAAGCAAAGTCCAGTGCGTCGAGGCTTTCGAGGTCCCGAAGATCGGAGACGAACCACTCGCCGCTGGTGTCGTTCTTGGTCCAGATGCCATAGCCGTCCATGTAATCGAGGCTGGACGCACCCTCGACGGGATAGGCCTCATCCGTGATCTTGGTCACCGTCGTGCCTTCGATCACGAAGGTATCGGGGACCGTCAGAAGGCCAATCTGCAGGCCGTTGTTGATCATGAACGCATCGCCGACGGGCGGGATCAGGTCGCCAGTGCAGAGCGTAGCGGTGCCATTGGACTCGACGCGATAGGCCCACGAGCCCGATAGGACGTAGGCATAGCCCTGCCCTTGGATGCCGGCGCGCACCGTGTCGTCTCCTACGGTCCCGAACGGCTTGAGCCCCGGCGTGCCGTACAGGACCACGGGACACTTGGAGCCCTCGGGCGCCTTCTCCGCATACAGGTTCACGAGCCGGGCCGCGTTGACCGGCCGGGAGCGCTGTTGCGAGAGGTTGACGGCAATCGGGCTGCGCATCAGATCCTCTGGATGGACGAGGAGCCGCGCAGAAGCCGGTTCTGCAACCCGTCATCGATCTGCGCAGGCGGAACCTCGAAATAGAAGGCCTGTAGCGCGCCCTTGGCCTCCATGATGTCGGCGACCAGCTTGGCGGACAGGGTCTTGCCGTAGCCGTCGGCCATCTCCCACGCGAGCATCAGCATCACGTTGCGCGTTTGCTCGTCCGGTACGTTGAGCGCGCTATCGAGCGTCAGCGTCTCGTGGACGTACTGGATGCCGCGCGAGGGGAAGCCCTGCATGAGGTCGTTGAGCTGCGCGAGGCCGTCGACACTCTGGGGCGCAGTCATCGACTCCTCTTCCGAGAGGATTCCAATGCGCTTCAACGCTTGCTCGATGGTCTGACGGGCGGTGCGGCTTGCCATGTCAGGCCTCGATTCTCGGGCGAACGCGGAAGATCCCGGCCACGACAACCTGAGCGTTGCCGCTCCCATCGGTGGTCACTGCCTGGTGCTCGTAGTCGCCATAGAGGTACTGGGTATCTGCCGGGGTGATCGGCACGGTGAAACTGCCCGCCGCCGCGTCGACCACGGTTCCGGTCTTGGTGAAGATCGGCCAAGACGAGTCGAGGTCGCGCGGGCTGCGGCCGACACGCCAAGAGACAGTCTTGCCGGCCAGCGAGGCGACATTGTTCGACGGATCGCGCGCGTAGAGCGTCGGCGTCCGGTTCTCGCCGGCAAACACGTCTAGGTGCTGCCGGTTCACTGCTTGGCCGACAGCTTTTCGTGGAGCTGGGCCTCGGTCCAACTGTGGTGGGGCTTCTTGCCGAATTCGAGCTTGTAGGCGTCGCGAGCGGCCTTGAGGCCCGCGCTCGGCTCCTCAACGACAACCGGGGCGGCTTTCACCTCAGGAGCCTTCTCGCCGATCACGGTCCAGCCGTGCGGAACGTCGCCGCGGCAATCGAAACGGGCGGTGTTGCCCAGTGGGCCGCGCGCAAGCTTCGGCCACTCGCGCTTCTTCTCAGTCTGCGGGTTCATGCTGCTTCCTTCATCTGTTCGCGGAGCCACTGGCCCCAGTTGCCGGAATAGACGCGGCCATCCTGTGCGACGTGGCGGAAATCCATCTCGGCAATGGCGCGGATCGGGATGCCGGCTTCTCTTGCGAGGCGGCAGAACTCGACGTCTTCGCCCCAGTACCGGCCGTCGCGAATCTCGGTCTTGAAATAGGCCGCGATCTGGCCTGACGGGTCGGCAAAAGTCGGCACGTCGAGCTGGCCGAACACCGCGCGGTTGATGCGCAGGAATCCGGTCGGGACCATCCAGACATCAACGAGTCCGTCGCGGTCCGCCCAGATTTCCCCGGGGTGCAGCCCAACCGGCCACTCGGGCGGTTCGGTCTTCTTGGGATAGATGCCGCCAACAATCGGCCATGTGGTGTTGACGAGCCGCACAAGGCTTTCAGGCTCAAACCCCACGTCAGCATCGATGAACACAAGATCGTCGGCGTCGCCCTTCAGGAAGTTGGCGACCAGAATGGAGCGCGCCCGGTCGATGTACGTCCCGGCCAGCACATCCACGTCCTCGATCTCAACTCCGGCACCTACGAGGGCCAAGCAGCCATCGATGATCGACTGCTTGGTGTCCTCGCAAATGTCGCCATACGCCGGCACGGCGATACGGACCGTCCGCGCCGGCGCAACACGCATCAGTTGGAGCCCTTGATGGCGCCAAGGCTGACCAGCGCCGCACGGAGCTGGATCACTAGGTTGTTGCAGGCGGTCGTTGTCGCGCCCGCCGTGATAGCCCCCTGATCGGTGTGGGCCGGTTGAACAACCGGGGTCACACCATAGAGGCTGATCTTGTCGTCAGTGCTCTGGCCGAGGGAGTAGCCGTCGCTCGACTTGGGATTGACGTACTGAGTCATCTGGCGCTCCCTTTAGTTTGAGCCGCTGACGCGCGTGGCAAGCCACGGCTGGTAGGCCTTGACGCCAACGAGGCAGTCGAAACGCCACTGCGATTTGTCGTTGGTCATGTCGTAGCCCTGCGTGAGGCGCAGATTGAACCCCTCGTAGGACTGCTGTTCACACCACGCCGCGCCCTTCGGCTTCTCCATGTTCGGCATGGCCAGAGTGACCGCGTCGGGATGGAACACGAGGTTCTGGGGGTATCCGACGTTGACCGAACCCTTGAGCGTAATGTTCGCGCCGTCGACCGCTGCCGCGTTGCAGGTCATGTACGGCCCGCTGGTGATGATCGGCGGGCTGATCGTGACATCCGCGTCGCCGGTGCCATCAGCCGTCACGCTGGACTTGACCACGAACTCGCGGAGCCACGGGAGGGTGGCGCCGGTGATCGTGTTGACCGCGTAGACGTTCTCAATGGTGATCACGTCACCCTTGAGCACCGTGCCAGTGTTCGCCGTCAGGCCATCGATGTGGATGGTCATCGTCCACGTGTCCTTCGACGCCGCGTAGGTCGTCGAAAGCGTGCCGTTGTCGATCTCCGCGATGGGAGAAGCGCCCGACCACGTGCCGTTCGTATGGGTAGTGACGTTCTGCGACATGTACATGTCCACGTCGCCGATCATCGGCAGCTTGGCGCGCTCCAAGGCGCTGCGATTCACGCCCTGAATGAACGTACCCGCCAGCGTCGGAACAAGGCCCCAGTGATCGGCCGGCGATAGGATCGCCACTCGGCCGGAGGGTACCGACAATTCGTCCAGGCGCTGCGGCGCAAGGGCGAAGTCGGCGTAGCTGTTGATCGTCTGGCCCGGCGTACCGACCCAGTTCGGGCAGTTGTCCGACAGCTCCCGCATGACCATCAGGTCGATTTCGGTAGCGAGGCGGATCATCTGCGGCTTCAGGATGCGCTTGGAGAACTGATCCACAGAAAGGGTCAGGTCCTTGGAGGTGAACTCAAGGTCCGCACCCAACTGAGTGGCGATGGTCAGCGTCTCGCGGCCCTCGGTGATGTCCTGAGGCTGCATGACGGCGCCGGTGCGGACTTGGCCGTGGATCGGACGGGCGATACGGATGGTATCGCCGTTCTTCACGGCCTTACCGAACTCGGGCTCGAAATCGCGATTGCAGAGCTTCGCGATGACGAGATTGTCCTCTAGCTGCATCATCCCCTCTTTGAGGATGACGTCGTTCGTAAGTAGCGTATTCGTTGCCATTGGCTTGGAGCCCTAAGACGGGCGCCGCGCCGATCAGCGAGACTTAGCTTGCCGTTGCTTGAATTCGGCGGCGTACTCTTCCATCGACATAGCGTCCGGCGACTTCGTCGTTACCGATCGGCCTCCGACGGTTGGTCCCGGCGGCGGCGCAGTGGTGACCCGAGCGGGCTTCGGCGCGAAATCCTTCGCCACCTTGTCCAGCTCACGAACCGCTGCCGCGGAGTTCATGCCGTAGATCCGGCGCGCCTGGTCCGGGTTGTCGGCGAGCCACTGCGCTACAAGCGCGGGTCTCTCCGCTTCCTCCAGGTAGTCGCGCATCGCCGCCGAGACCGGGAACTCGCCATCCGTGATGATTTCCATCACTTCCTCGAAGTCCTCGATATCCTTCCCGTCCGCCACCAGCCGATCAGCGAGAGCCTGATTGCGCTCGTTCGCTTTGCTGGCTGACGCCTGTTGGGTGCTCTTCCGCTGTTGCTCGGTATCCCGGGCCTTCAGCCGCTGATCCACCTTCCAGTCCGTCAGGGCCTCTGAGAAGTCGTCCCACGACGCATACTGTTCTCGGCGAGGCTTCGCGTCGGCTTCCGGCTGCTGTTGGGATTTCGTGGTGATTTCCACGATGCCCTCAAGACGGCCGAGTCGCGTCAGCAACTCCTCATTCTTCCGCGTTAGCGAGGCGATCCGTTTCTCAGCGCGGCGGTCCCGGGTCGGCTTCTGCTCCTCAGGAGGAGCGTCACCATTGGGCCGCCCGCTTACGGCGGTGTCTGCCGGGCCAGTGGTCGATGCTGGCGAGTCCGTCGGCTGAGCCGAGGCGACCGGGTCAGTTGAAGTATTGTTCAACTGTACAGAAGTGTCAACGTCACTCAATGAATTGTCTCCTCAGATGAGGCAATTGGTACGCAGCCAAGCCGCTCCGGCGCGAGGTATGTGTCGAGAGCAGCGGCGTCGATTCCCCAACCCAAGTCGTAGAGCCAGCGGCACACGTTGCGGTGACGAGGGCCGATCTTCTCCATCTCGGCGCGATAGGCGCTGAAGAGTTCGCGGCTCACTTCGACAAACCGGCTCATACGGGCGCTCCCTCAAGAGCCTCGACCTCAACCATCGGCAGGTCGTCCATGGCGGACATGTCGTTCGGTGCGCCGGCGCCAATTCCAGGCATGGGCATCTCGGGCGGCGGCAACGCTGGGGGCTGCCCTGTGGGCGCTCCCGGCTGCTGGCCTGCGATCTGCTGCAACAACGCTTGAATGCCCTGCAGTGTCTGCCCAAAGGCCTGCATGCCCGTAGCCAGCTCGACAATCTTCATGCGGTTGTCGATCTCGATGCCTTCCGTTTCGGCGCGCGTCTTGTCGGCCGTGGCGGCATCCTTGAGCGCACCGGCGGCAGCGGCCGGGTCCTGCTTCTGCTCTTGCTCGATAGGCTCGCCGTCTTCATCGATCCCAATGGCGGCCTTGATGCGCTTGGCGATCTGGTCGGCGCCGGGAAAATCCATGTTCTCTACGATCAGGTCAGGCGCTACCTGCCCGACCATCGGCACGCCCTTGGCAAGCTCCACCATGTGAGCAGCGGATTCGGCCCGGCGGCTGGCGAAGCTGGGGCCGGTCGTGACCACTACGTCGTATTCACCGGCAGAGAGGTCATAGAGCGGCTTCGGCTGGCCCCTCTTGTCCATCTCCTGCTTTTCGCCCGGCACGTTCACGGCCAGCATTTCCGTGCTGCCGTCTTCCTTGAGGATACGAACCTCGCGCTCCTGGTCGTAAACGCGGGGAATCATGTCGGCGAGGATGCGGCCAAGGCACGACAGCGCGCGGGCGAGGTTGTCGGGATACAGGAATGTGGTCGTGTCGCCTTCCTGCTGGCGCTGGGCGATGGCGATGCCAGATGTCTCGTTGCTGGGGGCGCCGAGCATCGATTTGTAGATGCCGGTCGTGGCTTCTACGTCGCCTGAAGCGATGGCGGCCTGTGTGTCTAGGCCAGTGCTGGCGATGGCGGGCTGGGCGCGCTCGGGCTTGAGCGTCGCGGCCTTCTGGTCGGGCTTGTAGGGCAGATAAGCGTGGTTCTTGCTGCCCGCGGTCTTCCACACGCCCTCGAAGCCCGCGATCATGTCGGCGGTCACGAGGTACGGTGCCTTGGGCTGCATGGCGACGGCCTCAACAGAGGCAGTGCGCGAGTAGTTGTAGACGCGCTGCGGGTCGCGGGCGTCGTGGACCATGCCCTTCCGGATCGTGCCGCCGTCGGCCGTGATCTCCTCGCCGACCACCATGCAGATGGGGATGATGCTGCAAGGGAAGTCGTGCGGGCCGCTCAGCACATCGGCGCCGCTGACCATGTAGTAGCAGGCCTGATTAGCCTCTACCTCGCGACGCCGGACCTCGGTGCGATCGGGCGGAATAGCCGCCTCGTCTTCCACGACAGCGCCGTCATCCAGCAGAATCAGCGTCTTCTTGACCGTCTTGAGCTTCCAATACTCCGCGATGCGGATGGACTTGCCGACACGCCACGGGAAGCGGTCGCCTTCCGGCAGGCTGATACTCTCGGCCGAGTGGTTGGGATATGCGGCTTCGTAATCCTCTTCCGACAGGCGCTCGAACACGAAGCCATATCGGGAGTCGGATTTGTCCGGCAGCGTCGCATAGGGGTCCAGAGCCGCGCCGAACGGGTCGCGAATGGGCTTGATGCGGATATCGAGGTCGAACCCATCATCCGAGCTGTACTGGGTGACGACACGGAAGAAGCCTTGACTCGCAATCGCCGCGTTCTCGGTAGCGATGATGTAGCAGTCCTTGGCGTTGCTCTGCTGTTCGATGTGGCGGGAGATGCCGCCATAGGCCTCAGCCGTCTCCTTGGAGGCTTTGCCCTTGGCTGGCAGGAACTTCAGGCTCGGCGGGTTCTTGCGCAGGTCGCCGGTCATCTGGCGCACGATCTGCGGCAGCAGGTTGATCGTCAGGACGGGGCGGCCATCGGCCTCGCGGCTCTTGCGCGCCTTGTCATCCCACTGCCCTTCTCCACCGGCATAGAAACGCTGACAGTCACGGCCCTGTCGGATGTTCTCGCGCTCGGCGTCCCAGATTTCCTCGGCGCGGCGCATGGCCTCGGCGTGGATCTCACGCTTCTCGTCATCCGTCATGGGCGTGGACGGACGCTGAACAGCACCTTTGCTCGTGGTGGCTGCGCCTGTTTCGCCGCCGCGCTGAGAGACGGTCTTGCGGGTGCGCTTAGCCATTGGGCGCCCCATTCGGATAGAGCGCAGACCACACGTCAGTGTCGATCTGGCGGGCGAGCACGAGCATTTGCGGTCGGATAAACGTCGAGGTCCACTCGGATACGCTCAATTCCAAGTCGGTCGACGCGATGGCCCATCCAATATCTGGCGTTGGCGTGGCGGCGACCGCCGGAACAGGAACGGCCGGCAGGTGCGCAACGAGAGGTGCGGCGGCGAGAAGACCGAACAGACGGCGGCGAGAGGTCTTCATGCGGCCATCCACGACGAAGCGCCGGTATCGAGATGCTGCTCCGTCTTGACGGTCGGGGCCTCGTAGACCACGCAGCCCGCGCCGAAGCCGTCGGCGCCGTGCGATGCCCAGTCGTGATTGGGACCGAGGCCGATGTTTCGCTTCTCGTCCTTCTTCTCGTGATACCAGCCGAGAGCATCCAGACCGCCTTGGGTCGTGGCCTCGTTGAACCACATGAACGGGAACAGGCGTCGACCGGCTTCGATGCGGGCCGCAGCAGCGCCCTTCCCCTGATTGGGGACAACAGTCACCTCGTAGCCCGCTTCACGCAGGGCTGAGGCGTAGCTGACGTCATAGACCTTGTCGTTGCTGTCGCCGTCGTGGGGCAGCCAGAATTGAGCCCGGGCGGGCGTGTAGCCCTGCGAACGGCACCATTCGAGGTGGGCCGATAAAGGTTGGCCAACGGCCTCGTAGTAGTTCAGCCAGCGAATCTCGCGGCCGATGAATTGAGCCGCCCAGATCGTGAAAGCGTCCGCTCGTGCGCCCGTGCCGCCAATGTCGCAGAACAGGCGGATGGTCATCAGCGGATCGGCTGCGACCCTGCCAATGCGGCCCTCAGCGCGGGCCTGAGTCAGCGATTTGGCGTAGTACGCACCCTCGATGACCGAGACGTAGGCGCCTTCCCAAATGTGGTCGTACTGGTCCGGGCGGTCCCTGAGATCACGTTGACGAGCACGCTCCAGCGTTGCCGGGAAGCGCGGATTGTCCCGCCAGTTCATCTCGACAATGCGGATCAGGTTATCGTTGGCGTGCCGGAAACGGCTCTCAACAGCCGCGTTCTTGCGCTTGGGGTTCCACGTCACCCACAGCTCGGCATTCCAGCCGTCGCCTTCCTCACGCAGCGTCGGGATCAGGATCGACCAGGCCTCAGCCGTCACTGGCTCGGCTTCGTCCACCCAACAATTGAGAATCCGGCCCTTTGATTTGACGCTCTCGATGCTGCGATCAAGGCCAGCAAAGGCGAAGTCGATCCGGCCGTCGCGGCTCTTGATGAACTTCTCACCCACGTCGTAATAGGCCGACAGGAAGGGCTCTTCCTCGATCGCCCGCTTGACCTCCTCCAGTGAGGAATCGTCCAGCGAGTTCATGTACTGGCGGGCGCAGAGCATGATGCCGCTCTCGCCGCTCTCTCCGAACATGTAGCCACGAACGGCGGCCATCTTGGCGAAGCTGCGGGTTTTGGCCGAGCCACGGCCGCCATGGGCACCACGCACGTCAGCCGGGCCGACAAATAGGCTCTTGAGCTTCGGGGGGAGCGCGATCTGGGCTGTGGCGCTCATGCGCCACCCAGGTCGATAAGCTCAATGCGGGCGATGCGGATCGGCTGGCTGTCTTCGTCGCCGCCAACAATAGCCTGCGCTGGCTTGCCGTAACCGCGGTCCAGAAGCTCCTTGGCTGCCGCGACGCGCGCTGAGTCGCTGTCACCGCCCTTCATGATGCTGGCGAGCGTCTTCAGCGCCTCGCTGGTGTGCTTCTGGGCAAGAGCCTTGAGCTGGGCGGTGGCCTTGTTCGGCACGCCTTTGACGCGGCCCCCTGTCTTTCGACCGGCCGCCATCTATTTGGCTCTACTTTTCGAGTGGCCTGAGGCCATGGGCTGAACGCTCTAGGTTGTGGAGCTTCAGCCTTTCCAACTACGGACTGTGTATTAGAAATTGCAAGCGGTTTCTGTTATCGTCCGCGCGTGGGGCGGGAAGGACGAGAATGATTAAGACCGCCGTTGCTATCGTGTTGTTGGCCGCGTTGAGCGGCTGTGGATTGGCCAAGAGGAACGAGGCTCGGGCCACCTATGACAAGTCGCGAGAGGCTTACAAAGCCTGCCTTGCGAGCCAATCCGCCAGTTGTGAGCGCCAGCGTCTGGCTATGGAAGCCGACCGGCAGGCTTTCGAGAACGTTTGGTCTGGTGACAATGACGCCGTGGTGATTGTGGCGCCGGGGCGCTAACCGGCTTCGTTCTGGGCGGCAATAGCGCGCTTCAGCACGTGCTCCAGGTCTGGCAGGTCGTCAAAGCTGACGTTGAGACGTCCCACGACTTCATCACTGCCGTTGCGGTGCAGTTCCACAATCTCGGTGATCTGGCCGTTCTGAGCGCTGAGATAGCATTCGGCCCTGAAGCGGCCGGCGGTGAAGGTCTTCATGCGGCCCTCGCCATCCGTCGCTGAAGGTTCACCCTCGCCATCATTGCCTGCATGGCTGGGGATAGGCCGCGCTCCAGCCCCTTGGCTTGGCGCTTGCGGCAGATGAACGATCGGTCGCGGTGCATGATCTGGGCTATCTCGCCGTCGGTCATGCCAGCCGTCGACAATCTGGCGAGCCTTGCATCGTCCTCCGGTGTCCATTGGCGTCCGCGCATTAGGGGGTTCTCTGCTCTAGAGTAGAGGTGTGGTGGGGGAGCCACATTTTTCTAGGTTTTCTCATGTGTTCGCTCGTTCGCTGCGCTCACTCCGCACCTGTTCCGCTCCGGCATCAGCCACCTTCCTGCGCCTTAAGACGCGCTTCGGCAGCGAGAAGTGCGTCGGCAAGCCACTCCTCCCGGGTGCTCTCCAGACCCAATGGCTTTCTGCGTCGCTCCGCCATCACCTGCTCTGCCAAGGCAATCATCTGTGCGCGATGGCTGGCCCCATTCTCATGCGTAGGAGGCGCATCCATGCCCCGGGTAGCTGCCGGGAACTTGATGATACTCATGGCTTCACCTCGGGGGCGGCAGGCAATGGCATCCAGTGGGTCAGCCCCGCCATCGCCGCCTTCCACAGGTAGAAGCCACCTTCATCTGCCGGCATGTGCGAGCACCAGTCTCCGTAGATGTTCTGGTGCGCGACTATCACGGGATCGACGGCGCCGGGGCGGTACACCAACACATCGGAAAGATCCCTCGGCGCCGTTTCAATCGGCTGCCATCCGTTATCAGTCACGGCCCTCTCGTCGCGAGTGTTCGCTTCGCCTACTGGGGTGGCTGCCTGTGTTGCATTGGCGATGGCTTCAGCGGCGCGGCGCATCGCGTGGTTCGTGCCGGGTCCACCATCGTCGTTGTGCAGATGGTTGATGCGGCAGTACTCGACACAGTCGGCGTGAAGGTCCTTCAGCGCTTCCAGTACTTCACAGGTGATCGCGTCGCGCGGCGTCAGCACACTCCTCGTCACTACCACCCTTCCCAGGGAGGAGATGTGGGAGAGGGCGGCTCGGGCCAGAGGTTGAGCCTTCAGCCAATGGCTGCTTTCAAAGCCCTCGTACGCTTCACCCCAATCTAGCTTGGCGAGACGAATGGCAATCGCCCTCGCTATCCCCTCTACTAGATCTGAGTTGGCGGGTGCTTCGCCTACTGGGGCTGAGTCACGTGCTTTCATGGCTTCAGCTCGCCGCGATGTAGGCGTTGCATGGACTTCGCGATGGACCGCAAGCCGGGCCAGAACGACCAGTTCGGCCCCTTGCTTACGTGCCCGCAGCGTCCAGAGATGGCGCCCAACGCTTGCCAGTAGAAGCGAATGGCGGCCAGTTCATCCATGAGCGCCTTCATGGCTACACGCTTGCCACAAAAAACGCCGAGCCATCCGGCAGCACGATAGGGCCGCCACCGGTACGCACGTCGTGTGAATGCTCGATGGCATTAGCAAACCAGCCGATCATCCACTCTTCGTCGATGTCCTTGTCGCCCAGCTTCTTGGCGTGTTGGCAGAACGCAGCCGCCCACTTGCTGGCATCGTCGCGGCAGGCAGCCAGCATTTCGGGGCCGTTCATCTTCGTGTAATCGACGTCGCTCATTGCAAAATCTCCTGATGGTTAAGATTCACGTGCGTTGATCGAGCGATACGAAGTCACTCCCCTCCCTCTCGTACTTCCTTGGTCATGTGCGTGCTTCGCCTCGGGTAGTGCGGTCCGTGTCAGATGGCTCGCTCAGGGTGTATTTCAGCGCCCGACGAAGCCGCAGACGCCCGTCCATCCGCTTCTCGCAAATCTCACGAAGCTCCGGCCAAGACGGCGTGAACTTCGCATCGCCGCCGCCCTCGACCCAGTATTCGCAGGCGAACCGGACAACATCGATCGGATAGGCCGACAGGTCCGCCACCATCGTCTCGGCCATAAGGCGGCTCTCGCCATCGCCATGAGCGCGCGACTTGGTGCGAACCATGAGCTTGGCGACCTCGTGGGCGACTTCCGACTTCCTCGCGCCCCGGCATTGCTCGCGGACGATGGCCAGATCCTGCGTCAACGCCTGTCGGTCCCAGCCCTTCTTGATCGCGAAGGGACCCAGCTTCAGGCCCTCGAACTGGCCATCGGATCCGAATGCCGAGGTCTTACTCGTCACGAGATGCGATATCAGCGAGTTGCTGATAGAACGCATCGTTACCTCGGGGAGGTTGAACGGCCCGAGCTGTTCGCACACCCACCGGCCCAGACTCGACGGCGCGACGGCACCACGTTCGGAAGGCTGCATCCCAGTCGCGCTTGACGGCGTTGCTGCCGGTGGCCGCGGACCACCAGTCGACGAAGGCATCGGCGGTCGAATCTGGGTCCAACCCTCGGTCTGCTGCGAACGCTCGTCCTGCATTGCTCGGCCTCCAACCATCGGGGATGCGTGTTCCGGGTTTCGTTTTGTGCGCCTTCGTCTGTCGGGGCTGCGCGTCAGCGCACGCCCTCTCTGAAGGTCCTACGGTCCTAGGTACTGGTCCTAGGTCCAAGGTATGAGGCGCGAATGTCTCACGAGGTTTCGCGAAGTCTCCCGAGAACGCAGGCAGACGCGACTTGCTCGGGTGATCAATCTTCTGGTGTTTCAACCACTTAGGGATGTCGAGGTACGAGTCGCCATCGATCCCGTATATGCGGATGTGCCCGGCGGTCGCCAGCTCGTCGAGCCACGTGTCGATCCGCTCTCCAGCATCATCGTCGTAAGGGTAGAGACGACTCGCGAGGAGTCGCGAGGATGCGCGAGCCCTCCCCTCATCGTCGACAAAGGTCCAGAGGAGAATGAACAGCAACCGGGCGTCACGCGACAGCTTGCCGACGCTCTCGCTCTCGACGAACTCCGGCTTTATCGTGCGGATGCGCGCCATGCTACGCCGCCCTCTTCGATGTGAGATGGAAGCCGCCGCAGTACGGGCACTCGTAGGTCCGCATCTTCCTGAACTTGCGCCGCGCGATGTAGACTTGGGCATCGAAAGCCGTGGCGAACCGCTTCGCCTTCGCCGTGCACATGCGGCGATGCGCGTAAACGTCTTTCATGGTGAAGGGCGCGACGTTCACGAAAGCCTCCACTCGATCTCCGGGTGCAGGGCCTTGGCGAGCGCCCACTTGATCTTGAAGGCCGGCGTGAGAACGCCCTTGCGATCCTCGACCACGGCGGTGTTGGGATATCCAGGTTCGCCCTTCTCGATGTAGAACCAATCCCCCACGTATGTGCAGACCTTCGTCCCCTTCACGATCAGGTCGTATCTGGGCTGTCGCTTCAGGTCGCGGATCTGGCCAGCGCGGACAAGCAATTGAAGCTCGCCATCACGCTTCGCTTCGGCCTTGGACGCGAAGCGAACGCCGTCGATCACGACAGGTTGGTTCCGGTATTTTCTCTTCACGCTGACGCCTCGGATATCGAGGGCCGTGATGCGGGACGACGTACCGGGCCGATCTGAAGGGCCTTCAAGCGCGCTACTCGCAACGCGGCCGTCAGTCCGTGAGGAACCGGCTGCCGAAGGGCCAACATACGAAGTACACGCTCCTCCAACCCCTGTACTTCACGCTCTGCCCTGCGGCGCTCGGTGCGGGGAGTCATATCAACCTCCACACATGCCGCTGTCGCAGCCGCGGACAGGCGGCTCGTACTGCCCGCGCCCGCTATGCGCCCAGCGGTAGATTTCGCGAATACCTATGGCGCCCATGTGCTGCGCCGGCCTGAACATCACGCGCGGCTTGCCAGCGCCCGTGAACCCCAACTCGCCCTCGATGCGCTCTACCTTGGCGATATCCGGGTCGCCCAAGGCGCGTATGTCGCCCTTGTTAGAGTTGATGCATGGCTCACATTCTCGCGACCGGTGAGGCAGCGGCGCAAAACCCGCTCGCGACAGCAGGGCGTCCCGCTCAACTACCTGGGTGTTCACCAGCGGCGCCCACAGCGAGCGGTGACCATGCGCGGCGCTGTCCTCTGTCCATTCCGGGAAGGAGCGTCGCGCCACACTCTCCTCGCGACGCACTCCTACCAAGCAAATCGCCTCCCGCTCGGGATCGTTCTGCGCAAGCCATGCCAGCGATGGCCTAATCTTTAGCTTCTCGGTGCAGAACTGCATGCCGTTGCGTGGCCAGCCGCGCTCCTTCTTGACCAAGGCTTCCATGCCGATGGACTGAGTTCGGGCGGCCTTGAACCCAAGCCCCTCGACCCAGGCCTCGCACTGAGCAACACGAATTGCCCAGCACGCGGCGCCCCAACCGGTTTCGTTGTAGAGCACAGTGACGTCGCGCAGCTTCCGCTCGTATGCCCACCGAATGAGCGCGAGGCTGTCATTGCCGTAACTCGCGAAGATGACGTGTACAGGCGTCACAGCCCTATCGTCGCGCGGCGAAGCACGTTCCATGCTCATGCCACCACCCTCGTGCTGTCACGACGGAGGAAGGGTAAGATGTCCATGCCGTCTGCATTGGGTGCTTCGCCGCGCGTATCGCCAGACGTGCCGCAGTCACATGGTCCAGCCGGGTACGCTGGTTCGTTGTGAACCGCGCAGCCGGACGCGTGCAGGGTATCGTGCGGCCGCGAGGGTGCCGTTGTGAGTGTCAAGCTGTCCGCTAGGCCCTTAGCCCCCAAGGGCGCAAGACGCTCGCCGCACGATGAGCGAACCGGCGCCCCGGTCGGCCGACCGGAACACTCGTCAGTGCAGGTGTCGCCACCTACGCCGGTTTCTGGTTCGGCATCGTCTTTCCCGATGCCGGAAATGGTGCCGGTCCCTACCCCGCCATCGGGAGCCGGCATTGCGGGCGGCTCGGGCCGTTCCGCCTGAGGGGCATCATCAGGCGGCCGGCTGCTGCCGGCTGCGCCCTGTTCGGGGCCCTCGGTGTATTCCGAATGTTCATGTTCACCGTCATCGCATGAACTTGAACTTTTCTTCGCCAAGCGCGTCGCGGCCAGTGTGCGCAGCTTGTGCGCCTTCCCCTGGCTGCAGCCGAGCGCCTTCTTGATAGCTTCTATCTTCGGCGGCTTGTCCGTATTCGTGAGTGCCATGACGCGGGAGACCTCATCGTCGGCTTGCGTCCATGGACGCGCATCGCCTTCGCGGCCTTCACCCAGCAAGAACTGATAATCGACCATCAGGTCTTCGAGGCGCGTAGTCTCGGCGGGGTCTTTGGCGAGCTTCTTCCGGCGCGCAAGGATCTTCCGCACTACAGCCGGCTCAATGCCGTCGTTCTCCTTGCCCGCGTCGAGCGCGCCCTTCTGGATAAGCCGCTGCTCTTCGATCTGGGCATCCGCCGCCTCCCAGATATCGACGATGTTCTTCAGCTTCTTGGCGAGCGTCTTGCTCATGCGAGCACCTTGATCGCAGCAAGCGCCATCGCGTGGCGACGGTCGCGCTCGAACTCCTCGTAAGGGCCGCGCACCGAACGCGGCATGATGTACCGCTGCTTGACTGCATTCTTCTCGGCCTTCTCCATTGCGCGGAGAACCGCACGAAAACGCGGATGCTTCGGCTTACTGGCAGTATTGGCTTGAGATTTTGCCACTTCAGACCCCTCCCCTATCCGGGTTCGCCGTGTCGCTTTTCCAGCCCTGTTGATCCCGTGCGACCCGCGTTTCCATGGTGGCGCGGAGCTTCCGGTAGGCCGCCAGCATCCAGTCGCGCTCAAAGCTCACGGTGACGAAACCAAGCCGCAGGCCCATGTAGAAAAGGCTGAACTGCACGTCGGGGCCGATGCCACGCCACCAATGCAGTGAGACGGAGACGCCGGGGCTCATGCTGCCGCCCTCGTGCCCGCCTGACGGTAGGTAGCGGCGATGTGCCGACTGAGCGGCAGCGGAATCTTGGCGATCATTGCGCTCGCGAATTTGCGCGCCTTCCCACGAGATGTGGTCCGGGGGGCCTTCCAACCGAAGGCGTTGGGATGGCTGCGCTCATAGCCGTCCGTATCTCGGCTTTTGATCCCCTCGAGCGCATGCCGTCCGGCGAGGCGCGTAAAGTCTTGCCCCCGCTTTGCTGGGTCGCTCCAGTTCATGCCTGGCGCTTTCACGCCAGTGGCTTCAACAGACGCCGTCTGAAAGCTTCCACCGCTCCCATCGAACCGAAAGCCAGGCACCTTTGACGCCTTGAGCGCGATCGGCATCAGAGCCGGAACGTCTCCCCAAAGGTAGAACGAGCCAAAATTCCAGCGGGCGCGCCCCACCCATGGGACGGCTCCGCGTACGTTCTCCACGACCAGAGGGATATGTCGCCCTGATGCCTGACATGCCTCACGCTGTATGCGGAAGCAGGCATCGAACAAGGCCGTCAGATCCTTTACGTCGCGGGAGCCGCTACGATAATCCGCAGCCAGCGCTTTTGCCTTAGACCAAGGCATCGCCATATAGCTGTACTCTTGGCACGGAGGAGACGCGACGATCAGCGTAGCGCTCTTGAATTGTGAACCGTGGAGCGTAAGCACGTCCTGAACGACAAGCTGCGCCGGGTATCGGTGATCGCCATAGACATGCTGCTCGATGTCAAAGCCGACGACATCGTAATCCTCAGCAAGCAACCCCTCGGTCCAGCCGCCAAGTCCGCAAAATAGATCGATCGCCAAGGGCCTCATTTGCCCTCCAGCTCCTTGAGCTTCTTCCTGGTGGCGAGGACTTCCTGAGCATGTGCGAGGTCGGGACGGCCGGCGGCTTCCAGCAGCTTCGCGCAAAGCTCGTCATCGTTGAGCATCGCGACTGTGTGCTTCCAGGTCGGGCCGTTCACGCCGTCTTGCCAGTTCTCAACTGTGCGGGGCGATGCGCCGATGCGACGTGCGATGGCGCGCGGAGAGAACTTCCGCAACAAATCAGGCCAACGCGCAGCCAGTTCGTATGTGCTGCCAATCGCAATGTCGCTCACGCTACTCCCCCGAAATTTTCGAGTTGTCTTCGGCTCGTACTTTTCCATGCGCGATCTCCATGCTGTGTGCATGAAGACCGACACGTGGAAGCACATCGGCACTATCGCGAGCGCAGTCGTTGAGGCCGCCAAGCACAGGCGACTCGTTCGCGAAAAGGTTTCGGGCGCGGAAGACGCGACCTTCGCTGACAAAAAGCCCGCGCATGGAGCAGCGGGGAGTTTCCCAATCGCCCACGCCGGGGAGGAAACCGGCGTGAATACAGCGGCTGGGGGGCTCAATAGGGTTGCCCGGGAGACGGAGGGTTGGGGGTGTCTCCCGGGCGGTGCTGCGCGTGTCGAGGGAAGCGGAGAGCGCAGCGAAAGTGGAAATGCATCCAGGCCAAGCGACAATGCCCGGGTGATAGAGATCGCGTCCTTGACCCCCGTCGGGACGTGCGCCGCCGAGGCCATTTCGCCCCACGCACTTAGCCTCGGCGGCATCCCCTCGTGTGTTCTGTAGGGCGATCATGCGAGCGCCTGCCTAAGCGCTTCGTCGTACGGGACGCCAATGCTGCGGAGCTTGTGATAGAATGTGCGCCGTTGGGTCGGCAGTCGGCTAATGCTGATTGCGTTCTTGGGCTTGCCAGCTCCGCGCTGCGTCCAGCCGCCCTTCTCAATCCGCCGGTAGAGTGTCTTCTGGCCGATGCCGTAGCGCGCGCAGAGGGCATCGACAGGCTCTTTGCTGCTCTCGTATGCGGCTCTGATTTGCGCCCAGGTGTGATCGTCTACTCGCCGGGCGGGATTGCGACACCACCAGTTGTGAGGCAGGTGCTCCCGCATTTCCTTGTAAGCAATGCCAGCGATCGTGCAGGCGTCACGATAGTTGAGGCCGCAGATCACGAGGCCGCAGACCGTAGCGCGATGGGTATTGCGAACGCGATGGGGGCGCACAGGCATCTAGTGGATCTCCGCAGTCGGGACGACCGGCTGAAGGTCGCGAATCAGATCACCGAGGACGGCGAGCGCGATGTCCGGTCCCTGCTCCGCAAAGATGCGCGAGAACAGCTTCCGGAAATCATCGACGGACGCGTCTGGCTCCACGATCGAGATCGAACGACGAAGCCGCTGGCGCCGCTCGATAAAGCCGCGCTCCTCAAGGCCGCCGATGAGGCGATGAATGCCGGATTGCGACTTCAACCCCAGCGCACGCGCCATTTCCCGATAAGACGGCGACACGCCGCCGTTAGCCCGGATATAGCCCTCCAGGAACGTCAGGAGATCGCGCTGGCGCTGGGTGAGCATTCAGTAGCTCATCTCTTCAAAGTCCTCGTCGAGGACCCACGGCAGCGCGCTCGCTCCGATGCGCTGCGGCCGAGTGCGGCGCTTGTAGGCGGCCGATATCTTGTCTCCACGCTCGCCGCTGAACTTTCGCGGGTCATTGGAGGGACTGCCGAACGAGCGAGGCGAAGCACCCACATCCTCTTCCAGTTGCTTGGCGTCCATGGGTTAGGCTGCCTTTGCTTTGAGGGCGGCGGCGCAGAGTGCCATTGCCTCGGTTTCCGCAAATCCGAAGTGCTTCCGGCCAACCGTTGCATTCGCTCTGGCGCCCCCAACTTTGCTTTCCACGGTCCATCCGAACCTGTTCGGCGGCACGAGTGTTGCGGCAGCGTCGAGGCTGGTGCTGAAAAACGGTATCGTGTCCCAGTCATCCGGATAGCCCGGAAGCTCCCCAACGGGGGTGCCGTAATGGGTGTGGATGTGTTGCCATCCTGTAGCCGCCGCGATCGCCGCATCCAGTTTCCGACCCGGCTCCTCTCGCTGACAGCGCTCCGCGAGCGCGAGAAGTACGGCCCTATCGACGCGAGGCGAAGCCAGTTCCGTCATTGTGCCGCCTCCCCAAAATTAGGAGCCACCACAGCAATAGCGCTGAGCCAGATAAGGGTGAGGAGGATGGCGAGGGTCATGGGTCAGGCTGCCTTTCTCAGGCCGTCCGGGATCGCTGGATGAGAAAGGACGGAGCGCGGATAGAATTCACGGCAGCCGTATCCAGGCAGGTGATGCTCGCGCAGATCGATATGAAGATGGCGCTCTTGCTGATGAGAGCCGGGTGTCATGGTTTCGAGCGTCGCGGAGACGCCAAACCTTCCCTTGAGGTGCTTAACCCGCGCCTCAGGCCTGAGGGAGAAGCCAATCTTAATGATGTCGGCCCCCGTGACGGCAGCCACATACAAGAATCCTTCGCCCGCCTTCATGCGCTGCTGGGCCTTGCGCTGCCCCTCACGCAACAGCGCCATGTATTCAGGGCCGCCCCACCCAACGGCGTCTCGGCGAGACATTACGCGGCCCTCCGCTTGCGGGCGGGCGCCATGCGCTCGGTGAGCTCTTCGCGGGCCTTTTCAGCCGCCGCCTGCGCTGCCGCGACCTTGAATTGGCTCAACCGCCATTCGAGGGTCGCACCCTTCCCCGGCAATTTGTCGGCCTTACTCCAGTTGTACAGGGTGCGAATCGGAATGCCGGAAAAGCGATGCAGTCGGTCGACGCCGACGGTCTTGATGGTTTCTCGAACGGCAATGCTCATGGCCATGGATGATGCCGTATTGGCATTGCCACGTCAATACTTCTAGCCAATCTGGCAATATGGAAGATCAGCCCGTCACGGCATCATGGGGCATGGATGCAAAATGGCTTTCAAATCAACTCGCTAGCTCGGGCAAGAGTCAGGCCGACCTCGCGCGATACCTTGGGGTCGCGTCGACGACTGTTAACAAGATGGTGAAAGGGCGGCGCAAAATTCTGGCTAGCGAAGCAGAGAAGATGCGAAGGTTTTTTGCAGGCGATGCGGAGACTCTTGCTCCCGTAAGTCGCACTACGGCTGCGCCAAACATTGACGCAAGCCTAAACCCGCCCCTACGCTCTACCATGCCGCGGAATGTTCCGATTCTCGGAACGGTCTCCGGCGGTGGGGGCTTCTTTCAAATGAACGGCGATCCGATTGACTGGGCGCGCCGTCCGCCCAGATTAGAAGGAAGAGCCGATGTATTCGGCGCATACGTTGAGGACCTTTCAATGGTCCCGCGATACGAACCGGGGGAACTCGTCTTCATAGAGCGAGCCCGCCCGCCAGCTCCAGGCGATCACGTTGTTGTGGAGATTGTAGAGGGACCGACCTCCAAGGATGAGCGTAAAGCGCTTATCAAGAAGCTGGTCTCCGTCACGACCGCCACAGTTCGACTAGAGCAGTACAATCCACCCAAGGTGCTTGAGTATCAGCGTAAGCAGGTGCTTCACATGTACCGGGTCATGCCGCTGGCCGACTTGTTAGGTACCTAACAACGCCGCATACCTGACGACACTGTCACCGCGGGGCCAATTCCCGCGGTGGATACTTTGTGTTTCGGTAGATGCCATTTTGGCATTGCCATTTGATGCCAATACGGCAATACTCCTCCTGTCCTTAGACGGGAGTGAGAGATGCCACGTGATACCGTTGAAGAGTTGGAACTGACTTCGTTTCGCTCGATCGAGGGCCGTGTCCTTCCTGAAGCGAAGCCGGTTGAAACCGACAGTGTGCTCCGATTGCTCGTAATGGCTCGCGCCATCATCGCTGATGAGCGCGACTGGAGCCCCTGTGGCGCGGTTAGCGAAGGACCAGACGGTCGTGTCCAGCGATGCACTGTTATGGCCTGCGACGCGGCCTACAAGGCCATGGCCACGCACTCCGAAGTAATGCACGCGGCTCTCCACTGGCTGCGGGCATATCTTCCTCCCGAGCCGGAGGCGGCCGACATCATTGCGTTCAACGATGACGCCAACACCACCCACGCTGACGTGCTGGCGCTGTTTGATCGCGCCATCGCTCGCCGCTCCGAGATTGGAGCGTAGCATGGCGCCGGACAGCCTTCACATTGAACGAGGCGATGCACAATCGTGTGCGCTGACGCCTCGCGCATCGGACATCGCCATCCAGCAGGCCACGGGGTTTGTGGTCATCTCCAGGTGGCGGGATAAGTCACCTCTCCCTCCGTACAAGGAGTCGCTGGAGTTCAGCCACTACGACACGCTGAACGAGGCGTGGTGGGCATACGCCGAGTACGAACAGGGCGAATGGGAGCGCGCCGAACCCGTTGCTCTCATGGCCTGCAAGCGCGGCGTGCCCTTTGCCACGATCCTCTGCGCCGACCCCTCCCTAATCGCGGGAGACGCAGCATGAGCCGCCACAAGATGCAGGCCTTCGTGCCGTTCGGGTTAGGTGATCTGGAAGTGGAGATCGCGTTCGACTTCACGCGCGGACGCCCTGCCGCGATGTATCTCCGCAACGGCGACCCCGGCTATCCGGCAGATCCCGACGAAGTCGAGTTCGTGTCGGCCCGTCTCGTCGACCGTGAGGCCGATCCGGTCATGCAGAAGATGGCCGGTGAGTGGGCGGAAGAATATCTGGCGGGGGATGCCGGGCGCGCTCTTGCTCTGGAAGCTGCGGCCGACGCGGACGACCTAACCCGCGAATACGCTGCCGAACTGAGGAGGGATGCATGAGCGCCCGCGTCGAAGCCGCTGGTGGGGTGACGCAACAAGCGGATGTTTCGATGATCGAGGCAACCATCAGGCATCTAAAGCAGAGGATTGATTACCGCCTCAATGATCATCTTTGCGACATGAAAGAGGGATGGGATGACTCAGTAACTGGATTCAACGAGGCCTGGGATGTGGTCCGGGCGGTTCTTGATGATTCTTCCGCGAATCTCGCCGCCACCATGGCAATGGCTGCGGTCCGCTCTCCCTCCCCTCGCGATCAAGCCTGCAGTGCCATGCTGGGGGCGTTGGAGAGGCTAGCAAACGCCGCAGATGACGTAGGCGTCTCGTTCTTCGACACAGACACCATGTCCGCAGAGGTCAGCGAAATGCAGGCCGCAACAGAGCGCGCGAGGGCAGTAGCGTCTTCCGCCCGCTCTGCAGGCATAGAGCCTCTTGCCCTCCCCGTGGAAGGGAAGGTGATGACGTGAGGGAGTTCGCTTCGCCTCGATTCACCAAGACCTTTTGCTCCCAATGCGGAGCGTCGCTCGGTCCCGGAGATGCTGGCATCTCAAGGTGCGCCGACCACTACATGCGGCGACCGACCATCAGTAACGCCGACGAATGGCAGCTTTGGCTTGAGGAGCACCGAGATAGCGGCTCTGCGTTCATCGCCGTCCAAATTGTCGAAGCCATTGAGGAGCATAAAAAGGCCCTCGCTCGTGAGGTCTATGCCCTCGCTGAGGATACCGCCGAGCAATGCCACGATGTCGCTCAAAGGGACCTAGAAGGCAAGCAGGGGGCCTTTGCTCGCGGTCGCGTGCACGAAGCCAAGGGCATCGCCCGCGCCATCAACGCCATCATGCCCTACTCGCGCGATACGTCTGCCTTGAAGCCACGCGAGCCCGATACGCGCGGCGAAGCACCCCCGATTACTGACAGGAGATAGAGCCATGCCTGTCTGCATACAGGTCTATGAGTGCAAGAAGATTAAGAGGAGGAGAGCACGCTTCGCCTCGCTCGTTAGACGGTTTCTCAATCTGTTCAACAGGAGCTTTTGAAATGGACATCGCTGACATCAAGCAGCGCCTGGAAGCGCTTAGCACCGGGATGGTGGCAAAGGCCCTTCAGGAGCCCATCGCGGACTTCACCGTCAAGGCGAATGCAGAGCCGAACGTCTGTCTCGGCTGGCGCGGCAAGAGCGTGATCCATGACTACAAGTGGTTTCGGGGGGTCCCGGAACAGGCCCTCAAGGATGCCGAGGCGTACGTCGCGGCGCTCCCCACTCCCGAGCAAGCGCGCATGAAGGCATTCCTCGAATCCCTCGGCGCAACCATCGAGCTGGGCAAGAAGACCAACATCGATGTGGAGTTTGTGAACCCTCTCGTTGTGCTGATGAAGAAGCTCTCCAAGAACGCCCTCACTCACGCGGCACAGACCTAACAATCCGAGGCGAAGCCACCCCCTCGTTCTTCTAAGGAGCCGAATGCAATGAACATCCGCGATCATATCGAGGCAGGGCACTATCCGACCGACGAGAAGGGGCGCGCGTTGGTGCCGACCAGTCGGCCGAACGCGCACGCCGTCATTGCTGCCACGGACTGCCCGGTAGGTGACTGGCTGCTCGGCTGGGAGGTCACAACCAGCGCTCCAGTTGAAGGCGTTTCAGACGGCGGCAAACCTTATTGCTGGCGCATCTCTTGGTGGCGCTCAGATGGAGAAGTGACGAGATCAGACATTGATCGAGTCGGGCGCCTCCTTCCTCCCCCGCCGCGCAAGGTGAAGGTGACGGCCTACGGGCTCGTTGGGCGGAAGGGTTTGATCACAGCCACCGTCTTGCGTTCATCAGTCGAATCCGTTGCCGGGGCCCGCAGTACGCACATCGTCGAACTTACCGGTGAATACGACGAGCCTTGGGACACCAAGGCATAGCTCTCTCAACCCGATACGAAGTGAATCCCCTCCCCTAATAGGAGTGAAGATATATGGAAGAGAGTAGGAACAGGCTGACGCCTCGCTCAGTCGACGCATGTGAAGTCACGGAGAAAGCTCCTGCTGCATCTCACACGGAAGGTCCGTGGCGCTGGGATAGCGACGCCATCAAAGGCGATCCGCTTGGGCGCGTTCGCTATCGCATTGTAGCAATGGGGAAGACCGTCACGCAGCTCTACTACTCCAGTGACGACGCCAATGCCGAGGCGGATGCCCGCCTTATCTCCGCAGCGCCCGATCTGCTTCACCTCTGGGATACTTTCCCCATCTACAGACAGGGGGAGTCCTCTGGCGGCTATGCCGGTCGCCTAACGGCTTGGGCGTTCAACATCCGCGATGACGCCAGCGCCGCCCTTCGCAAGGCACGTGAAGCCACCCCAGTAGGCGAAGCGAATTCCCCCACCCTCTCAAAGGCAGGTGCGTGATGCCCGACTCTCTCAATCCTATTTCAACAGGAGGACCCCATGCCTGATACGATGATGACCGCAGAAACCCGGGTGCCCGAAAACCACTCCATGGAAGTGGCCAAGCTAGCGGCGGCTCTGGCGATGGCCCAGAAGAATTTCGCCCCGATCCCCAAGGATCGCGAGGTTAAGGTGCAGTCCGATCGTGGCAGCTACACGTTCAAGTACGCCACTCTGGACGCCATCCGGTCTGCCACCATGCCCGCCCTTGCCGAGCAAACGCTGGCCATCGTGCAGGGCATGATTGAATACGGAAACGGCTATGCCGTGGAAACCAAGCTGATCCATTCCTCAGGCGAATGGATTCGCAACGTGACGCCGATGTTCGTCAGCGGGCGCGTCAAGGACGGCCGCCAGTATCCGCCGACCAACCAGGAGCTGGGCTCGGCGCAGAGCTACGCGCGACGCTACGGCATCTCTGCCCTGCTCTGCATCACGGCCGATGAGGACGACGACGGCAACACCGCAGACGGCAACCACATCGAGGGCAGTTCGCGTGCGCCCTACACACCCCACAAGCCCGGCCCTGCAGGCTCGGCAAGCGGTGGCGCTGACTTCCGTCCTCCGGGGCCGCGTCGCACTGGCTGGGCCAAGGAAGCCGAGAACGACGGCACCCTCGACACGACCCGCAACAAGGGTGAGATGCCCGGCAAGCCTCCAGCCACCAACGGCAAGAAGTCGGCCGCTGAGAAGGCCAAGACGTGGACCGACAACGCCATCCAGACGATCAAGCTGCCCGGCCAGCATGTCGGCTCCCTCGACAAGTGGTGGAAGGACCAGCAGGCGGTCCCGGCTGGGGCCAAGTTCTCGCCCCTTGGCTGGCTGGAAGAGGCCGCGCCGGACGAGTACGAGCGCCTGCAGGCGGTCTTTGAGGAAGTCCGCACCAACGCCCAGCAGGTAGCAGCATGAACAAGCATCACAATATGCCGCCCCTGAGCGAACGGCTGGAGATCGACCACGCCTCGCTGGCTGAGCAGGCGGCGGAAATCCTCAACGTCGAGGCGCTTGCCCCGATCATGGTCGACGACGACCTGGCGGACTACTCCGAGCGTGCCAAGGCCCTGAAGGGCGTAGCGAGCATGGTCGAGAAGGCCCGCAAGGGCGAGAAGGATCAGATCCTGAAGGACGGACGCACGATTGACGGCTTCTTCCAGAAGCTCGCCAAGCCCGTGCAGGAAGCCGCCGACGCTGTCGTGGCTGCCATCAACACTTGGCAGCGCGCCAAGCTGGAGGAGCAGCGGAAGCGCGAGCGCGAGGAAGCCGAAGCTGCCGCGGCCCTCCAGATGGCAGACGAAGCCCCGGAGGCCCCTGCTCCGGTCAAGGAAGTGGCTCGCGTCGTTTCCTCGACAGGCCGCGTGACGGTCTCGGCAAACACCTTCTGGACGTTCCGCGTCATCGATCCGGCCAAGGTCCCGGCCCGCTATCTGATGGTCAATGAGTCGGCCATCAAGACAGCGATTGCCGGGGGCGTCCGCGAGATCGACGGCGTCGACATCTTCGAAGACGTGCGCACGGCGATCAGGTAGGCCATGACCGACGAACAGACATTCCGGCTGGTGCACACCCGAGCCCGAGAGGGCGCAATGCGCGCCGTCAAGACGGCCCCGGACGGCTATGTCTGTGTCGTGCGGCCGCCCAACCGCAGCAAGGACCAGAACGCCCTTCTACACGACGCCCTGACGGACATCTCAAAGCAGGTCGAGTGGAAGGGCCAGCGTTTCAGCGTCGTGACCTGGAAGCGCCTGTGCACGGCGGCGTGGCTGCGCGAGACTGGTGAGGCCCCAAGCCTGATACCAGCCCTCGACGGCAATGGCTTTGACATCATCTACGAACACACGTCGGACCTGAACGTAGCCCAGATGCGCGCCCTTCTCGATTGGGTGATGGCGTTTGGCGATCAGAACGGCGTCACCTTTGGAAAGCTGGGCACATGAAGCGCCGCGAGTTCACCCCAAAGCAGCGCTTTGACATCATCAAGCGCGCCACGACCGAAGACAATCGCATCCTCTGCGAAGGGTGCAGCCTCAACGTGACCTTCAAGAAGTGGGAGATCGATCACGTCGTGGCCGAGGCCCTGGTTGTCGACAAGTCCAAGCCGCTGACCATCGAGGATGGCAAGCTTTTGGGTCACTGCTGTCATCGAGGCGAGAACGGCAAGACCGCCAAGGACGTGAAGGCCATAGCGAAGTCGAAGCGGCGCGAGGCCAAGCACTTTGGGTTTGCCAAGCGCCGCTCCACATTCGCATGCAGCCGCAACGGTCCATTCAAGGCCAAGATTGGCGGCGGTGCAGTCAGGAGGGATGCATGAGGGATAGCACGCTAACGCCTCGCGACGATACGCATGTGACTATGTCATTGCTCCCGCCTGTGGTGGCTGGCGCTGTATTCGTGGTGCCGCATCCGTTCTGCTGGGAAATGGCATCCAAGCCCGGCGATGATCCTGAGGGGCCGTACAGCATCGAAATCATGTCGTGGCGGCCCGGCGTTCGGCCGGAGCTTCGCGGACACGGCGAGTATCACTACACCGTCGAAGAATACGAGGGCATGGGCTCTCAGATTCTGACGGTCGTCGGTGTCTTCCGCCCCGGCAAATACCCAACGCGGGTCTTCTACACGCGGCGCTGGCGCGATCCGGATGGCAAGGAGTTCGGCAAAGGCGGCCTGCGCATCAAGGTGATGTCAGCCTTCAAAAGGATCATCGGCGGTTACCGGCACCACGAAGAGCCATGCCTGATGGCACGTGAAGCGACCTCAGTAGGCGAAGCGAACACCACCACCAAGGAACTCACAGATGGGTAGTAGCCGCCGAGAGTTCGTATTCGGCCGATTAAATGACGGGGTCGACGCAATGAAGGTTTGGGGTGAGGCGCAGAAGCGCTTCGGGCACTGCACCTGGAACTACGTCGATCGATTGAGACGAGAGTGGGCCATGAAGGCACGTGAGTCTCAACTCGATACGAAGTCACCCCCACCACCGCCCAAGCCCAAGAAGGAAGGACGATGAGCGATACTCCGAAGTTTGCAGAAACCTACTGCAGCCAGTGCGGTGGCTCGTTCGGCCCTGGCGACAGCGGGTTCTCTCATTGTGACCAGCATTGGAGCCCAGGTGTGCGGAAGGCGATGGCCCGGTTCGACGCCGGAATAGCTGCGCGTCGCGCGCGAGAGGGGTATCGCGTATTAGCCACGGGAAGTCGGCTCTCCGTGAACAGCGGCCCCGTTGACCGCGTTTTGGGCGCCTATCTGGAGAAACACGGCTTGGACTTGCGGCTTGCAGCAGGCGGCGCTCCCGGCATCGACACCTTGGTCGAGGAGTGGGCGCTGAGCATGGGGGTGCCGTTCAAACGCTACGCGGTCGACCACAATCTGGACGGCCCCTGGCCCGGGGCGGGTCCGCGCCGCAACCAGCGCATGCACGACGACTTCAAGCCTCATGAGGTTGCCGCGTTTCCTGGCGGAAAGGGAACGGCCTCTATGTGCCGCATTGCCGAGCAAGCAGGAACACTTGTCACGAGGGTGCGATAGCCATGACCACAGCACCGAAGCTGGAGCCGACTGATCTGGTCGACGAACTCAAGGCGCTGTCCCGCGCCTATGTCAGCCTTCTCGAGCTTGGTAGGAACCGAATTCTCGATCTCGGCGGCACGTGCGATCCCGTCGATGTCATGGAAAAGGGCGACCCTGCGCTAGTGCGGGCACGCGCGGCCGTCGCCAACGCCGAGAGCCGCGCCGCCCCTTCGGCCGGGCTGCGGGAGGCGTTGACCGAGCTTGCCAGCGTGAAGCCCGCGCTCAAGGCGGAGCAGCGCAAGCACGCGAAGGCCCGGCGGCGCATCCATCAACTGGAACGCGCCATTGCGTGGGCGCTGGGTGAATCGCCGCCCGGTATACCGGAGTTCATGTGGCCTGAAGGCGATCGACGCCCGTACTGGTGGAGAACTCAGTTACGCGCCCTCACTCTCTCCAAGGAGAGAGGGGGAGTGGCTTCGCATCATCAGACTATTGCACGTGACGAATAATCAGCAGGAGTGATTGCAATGGGCGACGACAGTGTAGAACGGTTTCCTATTGAGAAGGCGCGCAAGTCGACTGCCGGAGCGCCCGCGCAAGCGGCGACGGTCGAAAGCGACCTGGACCCGGGCAATCCGTTCGAGGACAGCCTGCGCGGGTTGCTGCGTAAGCGTCGGAAGTTGATCGACGAATACGGCGATGGCGACGGCGCGGTTTGGGACGTAGAGCGACGGATTGCTGATCGTCTCGTGTCGTTCGTGGGCGATGAATAGCGCCGCTGAGCACGTGAAGCAGCCTCAGGATACGAAGTGAATCACCCCCACCCCAAGGCCCAGTAGATGACTGAGCGCGTACTGACCCCAGAGAAGCTGATTGAGCTGATCGAAGCCTCCCCCAACAACCCGAAGGCCAACAGCGCCGGAGTGTTGCGGAGCGGAAAGCAAATCGAGGTCTTGGCCAAGCTCGACATCGAGGCCCTGACCACCCGGATTAACAACTGGTTCAAGGAGGCATCATGCCGGACGTAGTAACGAACACCGCCGAAGTGGAGGAAGCATTGGCCCGACGCCACGCGCAATTTTCTATCAACCGGCGCGGGGAAGGCAAGGAAGCCCCTGCCGAGCCCCCCATAGCCGAATCTGACAAGACCCTCTACGGACGACCCGTCAGGATGGAAGTCGATGTCTGCGTGCCTCTGGCTGACCTCAGGAAGCTCCTCGTGGGCATACGGGCCGACATCGCGGATGCTATACTCATGCTGGATAGGCCGGGGACGCCCCACGACCGGCGCTTTGCCGCCTACCTGAAGCTATGCTCTGCTCGCGCCAAGGGCTACCAACTGAAGAAGGATTTGAAGCTCCGGGGAATTGCGTTCTGATCTCACAGTGAAGTCAGTGGCCACTGTCAATCCACTACAAATTGCGTGCGCTAAGTGATTGGTCCGATTATATATTATACGATAATTGGACTTGAGATCAAAACGTATGTCCACCGGACGCCCCACCGCCGACCGGCTCCCCAAAGAACCGCTCCAGCGCCTGCTGGCGGTGATGGCTTGGCTGCGTGACCGTGAGCATGGCTGCCCCTGGGACGTCGAGCAGACCTTCCAGACCATCGTGCCGTACACGATCGAGGAAGCCTACGAGGTCGCCGACGCCATCGAGCGCGAGGATATGCCAGCGCTCAAGGAGGAACTCGGCGACCTGCTGCTGCAGGTGGTCTACCACGCCCAGATGGCTAGCGAGGCCAAAGCGTTCGGCTTCGACGACGTGGCGGCCGCCATCGCCGACAAAATGGTCGACCGTCATCCGCACGTCTTCGGCGATCTCGACATCAAGACCGCCGACGCCCAGACGATCTCCTGGGAGGCGCGCAAGGCAGCTGAGCGGGCCGCCAAGCAGCAGCAGGGCGCCCAGAACGGCAGTCAGCCTGAGGGAGCCCTAGACGGGGTTGCCCGCGCCCTTCCCGCCTTGATGCGCGCCGAGAAGATCCAGAAGCGGGCGGCCCGGGTCGGCTTCGACTGGGCCTCGACCGGACCTGTCATCGACAAGATCGAGGAAGAGCTGGGCGAACTGCGCACGGAAATCGAAGCCGGCACGGTCGATCAAGCCCGGCTGACCGACGAACTGGGCGACGTGCTGTTCGCCGTCGCCAACCTGGCGCGCCACTGCAAGGTCGATCCCGAAGTGGCGCTTAGGGCGACCAATGACAAATTCGAGAAGCGCTTCCGCTACATCGAGAAACGCCTGGCCGAGCAAGGCCGCAAGCCGGCCGATGCCGGCCTCGAGGAAATGGAAGCCTTCTGGCAGGAAGCGAAAACGAAAGCCTAGGGCTTTGGCGCCAGCAGCGGGAGCTGGACGGCCTCTAATAGGGCCCTCGCCTCGTCGAGCGCCTCACTCGACGTCGAGGAGATCAGGCCGGCGGCCAGGCCCTGGGTCGGCACATAGGGCGAGCCGTTGAACTGAACCGAGCCACCGCCCGCCTCGCGCATCATCAACGAGCCCGCGGCATGGTCCCAGGGCTTGGTCATCCGGTAGAGATTGAAGTCGGCACGACCCGACAGGAGTTCGATGTATTCGAGGCCGGCGCAGCTCAAGGTCGATAGCCGGCCGAGCTTGGCTCGTTGCTCCTGGCGGAGTTGGCGGTCGAATTCCTTGATGACCCTGTAACCGACATAGCCGACCAGCGGCCGGTTGGGCGTCCCTCCTGCTACGGAAACGCCGTCGAGCATCACGCCGCCGTCGCGATGCGCTTCGGCCAGATGATTGCGCGGCACGTCGAGTATCCAGCCGGAGATCGGCATGGTGTCGTGCACCAGGCAGACGATGACGGCGAAACGGTCCCTGCCCGCGGCGAAGTTCGCAGTGCCGTCGAGCGGGTCGACAATCCAGCAGGTCTCGCCCGCCCGCGCGATCAGGTCGAGCAGGCTCGGATCCTTCTCGACCGCCTCCTCGCCTACCACCGGTACACCCGGCAGGATCTTGGCAAGACCGGTCGCCAAGCGTTGCTCTGCCGCCTCGTCGGCGACAGTCACGACGTCACCGGGGCGCTTCTGCCTGATGTCGCTCTTGGCGAGATTGCGAAACCGCGGCAGCAACTCGGCTGCCGCCGTCTCGCGAATAAGTTCGGCGACTCGAAGCGAATCGCCGTCCGTCAGCATCGGTTCAGCCGACGACGCCGAACAGATCCTCTTCCTTCAGGATCACGTGATCCTGGCCGCCGAGCTTCACCTCGGTGCCGGACCACTTGCCGTACAGAACCGTGTCGCCGACCTTGACGTCGAGCGCCTGCAGGCGGCCGTCTTCGAGGCGGCGGCCCTTGCCGACGGCCACGACCTTGCCCTGCAT
Organism: Reyranella sp.; assembly: GCF_004297405.1. Classification (GTDB taxonomy): domain Bacteria; phylum Pseudomonadota; class Alphaproteobacteria; order Reyranellales; family Reyranellaceae; genus Reyranella. The sequence goes on along the minus strand of NZ_SCVC01000006.1, from coordinate 538,863 downwards.
CGGCTTTTCCTGGGCGGTATCCGGAATGATCAGGCCGGCCTTGGTCCGGGTCTCGGCTTCAACCGGCTTCAGCAGCAGGCGATCGTGCAAGGGCTTGAATTTCATGGGGTTTCCTTTGTCTCGGGGTTGGGCGCTTATAGGTAGCGCGCCTGCCGGGTGTCAACGCGGCCGTCAGCGCGCCTGGCGGCGCTCGAACTGCGCAGAAGCGGCCTCGTCCAGCGCCACGGTCAGCCAGGCCGTGTCGCCCTCGTCCCGCCGGCTGCGGACCTCGCCGTGGCGGTAGAGCCAGGCGATGGTCGCACCATCAGACAGCGGCACGGAAACCTCGCGGGCTTCGCCAGCGTGGCTCAGGAAGGCACCGATGGCCTCCAGGAGCTGGTCGATCCCCTCCCCGGTCAGCGCCGACACTGGATACTGACGGGCTCGCTCCGCACCGGTCGCCGCCCTGTTCTCCAGGATGCCACGAACTTCCAGCGACAGCGCATCGATCTTGTTCAGGGCCTCGATCAACGGCCGCCCAGCCCCTTCATCGAAGGCGCCGAGGTCGCGCAGCACCTGTTCGACGTCGGCGCGCTGCTGCTCGCTGTCGGGATGGGCGATATCGCGTACATGTACGATCAGGTCCGCCTCGATCACCTCTTCCAGCGTGGCACGGAAGGCCGCAACCAGATGGGTTGGCAGGTCTGAGACGAAACCGACCGTGTCGGAGATCACGCAGCCCCTGCCGTTCGGCAGCTTGATCGACCGCATGGTGGGATCGAGCGTGGCGAACAGCAGATCCTTGGCCATGACGCCGGCGCCGGACAGGCGGTTGAACAGGGTCGACTTGCCGGCATTGGTGTAGCCGACCAGGGCGACCGTCGGCAGGCGTGCCTTCTTGCGACCAGCGCGATTGACGGCGCGCGTTTTGCGCACGCCTTCGAGGTCACGCTTGATGCGCACGATGCGCTCGCCGATCAGACGACGATCGATCTCGATCTGCGACTCACCAGGACCACCAAGGAAGCCGAAGCCGCCGCGCTGGCGTTCCAAGTGGGTCCACGACCGCACGAGGCGGCCGCGCTGGTAGTCGAGCGCGGCAAGTTCGACTTGCAGGCGCCCTTCATGCGTGCGGGCACGGGCGCCGAAGATCTCCAAGATGAGACCGGTCCGGTCGATCACCTTGGCCTGCCAGGCCTTCTCAAGATTGCGTTGCTGGACCGGCGTCAGCTTGTCGTCGACGACGACCAGACCAATACCCTGCTCCTCGACCGCAGCCTTGATACGCTCGACGACGCCCTTGCCGACGAGGGTTGCAGGCGTGATGCGGCGCAACGGTGCGGTCTGGGCCAGACGTACATCGAGGTCGATGGCGCGGGCCAGACCTACCGCTTCCTCGAGCTTGGCGTCGCTGTCTCTCGCGTCACCGCCATTACGCGGTCCGGCGACGAACGGACAGAGCACCGCAGCAACCGTTGCCGGTCGCGCGGTCTCGGTCGGTTGGCGCGTACGCTTGTGTTGGTCGTTCTGCTCGAGGTCGTCGATCAAATCAGCCCGCTGCGTCGGCTTTGTCCCCGTCGAACAGCTGCACCGGCGTGACCGGCATGATGGTCGAAATCGCATGCTTGTAGACAAGCTGCGAGTGTCCGTCACGGCGCAGCAGCACCGAGAAATTGTCGAACCACGTAACGATACCCTGCAGTTTGACGCCGTTCACGAGGAAGATCGTGACGGGGGTCTTGTTCTTCCGCAGGTGGTTCAGGAAGACGTCCTGAACGTTCTGTGCCTTTTCGCTCATGTTCTTGGCCTCTTGCTGGGCATCCGGCTGCCGAAGGGCGCCCGGTTCAGAAAGGTACGGGGTCTCTCCCCGCTACCGAGTTACGAGGAATATAGGGGACACTTTTCTCAAAGCAATGCCACCAGCTCATGACAATTACGCGCGCGCAGACGCGGCGGATATTCCATCAGTGCCGCGGACAATTGTTCCGCGCCACCGACCAGGACCGGCAAACAGCCCGCCGCATGGGCACATTTCAGATCAGCCAGAGTGTCACCGACCATCCATACAGTCTCGTCGGGCGCAATTCCCGTGCCATCCAGAGCCATGAAAATCGGATCAGGGGCCGGTTTGTCGCGGCGTGCGTCCTTCGCTCCGACCGCCCGAGTTATCCACTTCTGCCACCCGAGATGAGCGAGCTCTGCCCTGAGATTGTCCCCCACCTTGTTGCTGACCACCGCGATGTAGCATCCGAGGCTCTGGCAATGCGCTAACAGTGCTTCTGCATCAGGCAGCGGCTGCAGTCGCTCCAGGTGAATCCGATAGAAGGTCTCATAGAAGACCTTCTCGGCTTCACCGGCACGAGGTCCGAACAGGCTGGGGAAAAGATCGCGCAGCGAGCCATGTGCGAAGTCTTGCACCTCGCTCGCCGTCCACGGCTTTAGCCCCAGCGCGACAAACGTGTCGTGATAGCACTCAACAATCGTCGGCCAAGTATTGACCAACGTATTGTCCCAGTCGAACAGGATGGCGCGCGGCGGCTTCGCGCCGGCGGACAGGCTCACGTGACCGCCTCACCCGCCTCGGAGAAACGGACATACTCTTCGCGCAGGCGACGGGCTGTCTCTCCCACCTTGCCATCTCCTACCGGATCGCCATCGATCTTCACGACTGGCGTGACGAAAGAAGTGGCGCTGGTGATGAAGGCCTCCTTTGCCTTCTTCGCCTCTGCCAGGGTGAAAGGCCGCTCGACGAGCTTGAGCTGCAATGAATTGCAAATCGACTTCAGCGCGTGCCGCGTGATGCCGGCCAGGATGCCGTTGTCGGTTTGCCGCGTTACCAGCTCGCCTTCGCCCGTCACGATCCAGGCATTAGTCGATGCCCCCTCGGTGACACAGCCTTTGCCATCGACCAGCCAGGCTTCGTAGGCGCCGCTCTCGCGCGCTGCCTGCTTTGCTAGCACGTTGGGCAACAGGGCCACGGTCTTGATATCGCAGCGCCCCCAGCGAATGTCGGGCTGGCTCTTCACGGCGACACCGGGGCCAGGATCGGCGACGATGTGCTTTGTGTTCTTGGTCGTCAGTACCAGCGCCGGCTTCACCGGCACCGTCGGGAAGGCATGGTCTCGGCGGGCGACACCACGCGTCACCTGCATGTAGATCAGGCCGTCGTGCAAGCGGTTGCGCCGCATCAACTCGCGGAGGATGAAGCCCAAGGTCGTGCGCGATACCGGCCAGCCGATCCGGAGTTCACGTAACGAACGGTCGAGCCGGTCGATGTGCGGCACTTCGTCGATCAGCTTGCCGCTGCGCACGCCCACGACCTCGTAGACGCCGTCGGCGAGCTGGTAGCCGCGATCCTCGATATGAACACTCGCTTCGCGATGATCCACGTAGCGACCATTGACGTAGGCATAACGCGCCATAACGCTCTCCCCGGGAATCCTCAGTTCGTCGGCTCGGCGCCGTTACGATCGTCAGGCGAACTGCCATGCAGGCCGAGCGACTTCAGCTTGCGATGCAGCGCCGAGCGCTCCATGCCGACGAAAGTCGCGGTCCGCGAAATGTTGCCGCCGAAGCGAGTCACCTGGGCGAGCAGATACTCGCGCTCGAAAACCTCGCGCGCATCACGCAGCGGCAACTGCATGATTTCGCCACCCTTCTCCCAGCGCAGCACCGAGGGGGCATCCTCGCTCACATCGTTGGGCAGCATGTCGGCGCGGATCGGCGCTCCACCGGTCGGCGCCAGGATCAGCAGCCGTTCGATGACATTGCGGAGTTGCCGCACGTTGCCTCGCCAATCGTGTCCCTGCAGAGCAGCCAGCGTGTCCTCGCCGATGGTGCGCGGCGGCAGGCCCGTCGCATCGGCGACGCGCTGCAGCAGGTCGATCGCGATCTCGGGAATATCCTCACGACGCTCACTGAGGGACGGAACGCGCAATCCCACGACGTTCAAGCGATGGAACAGCTCCTCGCGGAAAGTACCCGCCGCGATCTCGTCCTGAAGCGTATGCGCCGTTGCGGCGAGTACGCGCACGTCGACCTCGACCTTGGTCTTCCCTCCGTCGCGCGCGAAGGACTGTTCCTGCAGCACACGCGCCAACCGGCTCTGCAATGCCACGGGCAGGTCGGCGACCTCCTTCAGGAGCAGCGTGCCGCCATGCGCCATTTCGAAGGCGCCCGAGACACGCAACGTCTCGCTATCGGCTTCCCCTTCGGTGCCGAACAGCTCGATCTCCAGACGTTCCGCTGGCATGGCCGAGCAATTCACCACGACGAACGGCCCTTCGGCACGCTTGGAGCCTTGGTGGATCAAGCGCGCGACCGTCTCCTTGCCGGCGCCGGAGGCGCCTGTGATCAGTACACGGCTGCCGGTCGACGCCACCTTCTCGATCTGGTTGCGCACGTTGGCCGCATCGCTCGAGGAGCCGACGAAAGTCACTTCGCCGCCGGCGCGGCGACGCAAGGTGGCGTTCTCTCGCCGCAGCTTGTCAGCCTCGATGGCGCGGTCGACGACCACCAGCAATCGGTCGGCTTTGAACGGCTTCTCGACGAAGTCGTAGGCGCCGGTCTTGATGGCCGATACGGCCGTGTCGATCGTGCCGTGACCGCTGATCATCACCACCGGCACCGGTGGATCTTCGCGGCGGATCACTTCGAGAAGCTGCAGGCCGTCGAGCTCGCTGCCCTGCAGCCAGACATCGAGGATCACCAGAGCTGGCCGGCGCTGGCGCACCGCATCTATCGCTTCCGTGCTGTTGTGGGCGCGGCGGGCGGTATGGCCTTCGTCTTCAAGAATGCCCGCGATCAGCGTGCAGATGTCGCGTTCGTCGTCGACGATCAGAATATCGTGGCCCATGTCACTTCAAGGTCACTTCATGCCCGCATTTATCGTGGCGGGTCGTTGTTAGGCTCTTCACTGAGCGGCTGTCGCATGCGGTCGAGCCGACGCGATTTCCTTCGCGTCACGTCGGAATACCAGACTGATGCGCGCACCGCCACCCTCGCGATCCTCGAGCGCCAGGAAGCCGCCATGGTCTTCCATGATCTTCTTGACGATCGCGAGGCCGAGTCCGGTGCCCTTGCTGCGCGTTGTCATATAAGGCTCGGTGAGGCGTTCACGTCCTTCCTGCGGCAAACCCTTGCCATTGTCCTCGACGACGATCCGCACCGTCGTGCCGTCGTCCTTGAGGGCCAGCGTGATTTCGCCTGGGGGCAACTGGCGCCCTGGTGCAGCCTCCCTGCCCTCGATCGCTTCGGCTGAATTCTTCAGGATATTGGTCAGAACCTGAGAAATTTGCCGACGATCGCAAATCAGCGGCACCGGCCGGTCGGGCAGGCGCGACGCGTAGCGGATGGTCGGATTGCCGTTGCGCTGCAGGAACAGCGCCTGCTGGCAGAGTTCCTTGGCGTCCTCGGGCAGCACCGTCGGCCGCGGCATGCGTGCGAAGGAAGAAAACTCGTCGACCATGCGGCCGATATCGCCAACCTGACGAATGATCGTGTCGGTACAGATCGAGAAGGTCTCGGGATCGTCCTTGATCTGCTTCAGGTAACGCCGCTTCAGCCGTTCAGCCGAAAGTTGGATCGGCGTCAACGGGTTCTTGATCTCGTGTGCGATGCGGCGCGCCACGTCGCCCCAAGCGGCCATGCGCTGGGCCGACATCAGGTCTGTCACATCGTCGAAGGTCACGACGAAGCCCGCGCCGGTCGCGGCGCTGATACGGACCAGCAGGATCTGGCGGGCGCCGCGCTGCAGGATCTCGACCTGACCTTGCGTCATGCGTTCCGGCCGTTCCGCAGCCTGCGCGACCAGCGACACCAGCTCCGGCATGACGGCGGTGAGTGGCCGGCCAAGCACGCCGTCCTCCGGCAAGCCCAGCAGGTCGAGCGCCGAACGATTGCTGCGCACGACGATACCGGCGCCATCGACGCTGAGGACGCCGGCCGAAACACCCGCGAGCACGGCGTCGGTCAGGCGACGCCTGGTGTCGAGTTCGGTATTGGCGTGCACCAGCTCGCCGCGTTGCGTTTCGATCTGGCTGGCCATGCGATTGAAGGAGCGCGCCAATTGGCCGAATTCATCGTTGGGCGGCCCCTCCTCCACGCGGACGCTGAGATCGCCACCACGCACGCGCTCGGCTGCCGCCATCAGTCCACCAATCGGCTGAGTGAGGCGCGACGCGAACAGGATTGCGAGCCATACCGCCGCCAGCAGCATCAGGAAGGCGATGGTGCCGCAGACTACGAAGATGATGAGTTGGCCACGTCGAAGCGCCGATTCGATCTGCGAATAGAACGAGCCCGCGAATTCGATGCTCTTGATATAGTCGACGACGCGCAGATCGACGGCATGCCCCGTCGCCAGGAACAGCGGCTCCCCGACGAAGAGCTGCATGACGAAATAAGCGCCGTTCGGCGATTCGAACTGCACGGGACGCGCCTGATTCACCGCCTGCCAGAGAAACTGGGCCGGTGGCACCGGATTGGCCATGCCTTTGGCATCCGGCGCCACGGCATTGGCAATCACGCCCTTGTCGGCGTCGAGTAGGGTGACTTCGGCGATGGGGCGGCCTTCGATCAGGCTTTGCAGCAGCACCTTGGTCGCTGGCCCGTCGCGCAGGGCGTCGATGCCCATAGCCTGCAGTGGGCCGGCGATGGCTGCGATATCGTTCAAGATCTCCTGCTCGCGCGCCCGGCGGACCGGCTCGCCGATAGTGCGCGCCGCCTCGTAGGAGGCCTGCGAAGGTTTCACGACGAAATCAGTAAGGCTGATGACCAGCATCGACAGGATGACAGTCATGATCAGCGTCGGCGTAATGGTGAAGACGCTGCAGACCAGCACCAGACGCATGTGCAGGCGCGAACCTGCCGCACCTCGCCGGCGGTCGAGCCAGAGCTGGGTGAGGCGGACCGCCAGCACCGAAACCAGCACGACAGCAATGACGAGGTCGGCGACCAAGAGACCGGTCATCCAGCTGCGCGTCACGAAGGCTTCCGGCACGAATCCGGCAAGCCATGCATAGGTGACGGCACCTGCGAGAATCGCGAGAACAGCCAAAGACGCAGCGGCGCCGCGGCCGGACAGGCCGCGAAGTACCGCGTTCATCATATCGCTCAAGCGTGAACCGCTCAGCGCTGCTGCCACCAAATCACCCGCCTCGGCGAACCTGCGGCGTGCGAACCACGGGGACGTCGAGGTCCTTAATTTTTTTACGCAACGTGTTGCGATTGAGCCCCAGGAGGCGGGCCGCACGCAACTGGTTCCCCCGAGTAGCCCCCAACGCGAGCGAGAGCAAGGGACGCTCGACCTCGGAAATGACACGATCGTACATGCCATCCGGCGGCAACCGGTCGCCGTGCGCGGCGAACAGGTTCTGCAGATGGCGATCGACGGCGTCGGCGAGTGAAATCTCCGCCGCTACATCGGCTGGAGCCGGGCTGTGTTCGAGCGCCGACATGGCATCGGCGAGTTCGGTTTCGATTGTCTCCACGCCGATCACTTCCTCGGAGTAGAGTGCCGACAGGCGCCGTACCAAGTTGACCAGCTCACGCACATTGCCTGGCCAGCGATGCTGTTTCAGCCGCGCCATTGCCTCAGGCGACAGAACCTTGGTCGGCAAACCGTCGGCGGTTGCTGCCTGCAGATAGTGATTGGCAAGCTCGGGAATGTCGTCGATCCGTTCGCGCAGCGGCGGCAGACGGATCGGCACGACGTTCAGGCGATAGAACAGATCCTCGCGGAACAGGCCCTGCTGGATCAGCCGGCGCAAGTCGCGATGGGTTGCAGCCACGATGCGCACGTTGGCCTTGATCGGCGTGCGACCGCCGACCGTCATGTATTCACCTTCCTGCAGGACGCGCAGCAGGCGCGTTTGCGCCTCGGGCGGCATGTCGCCGATCTCGTCGAGGAACAGCGTACCGCCGGCGGCCTGCTCGAACTTACCGGCGGAGCGCTGCACCGCGCCGGTGAAGGCGCCGCGCTCGTGGCCGAACAGTTCGCTTTCGATCAGCTCACGAGGGATAGCCGCCATGTTCAGCGCGACGAACGGACCTTTACGGCGCTTGCCGTAATCGTGCAGCGCCCGCGCCACCAGCTCCTTGCCGGCGCCGGACTCGCCCGTGACCATCACCGTGAGGTCGGTCGACATCAGGCGCGCCAGGGCGCGGTAGATCTCCTGCATGGCAGGCGACCGCCCGATCAGCGGCAGGCGCTCGCCTTCTTCCGGCGGCATTGCGGCGCGCGGCATCGACGCCGCCGGTGCAGACAGCGCGCGGTTGACCACCGAGATCAGCTCGTTGAGGTCGAAGGGCTTGGGCAGATATTCGAAAGCGCCGCGCTCAGTCGCGCGCACGGCCGTGAGAAGGGTCGACTGCGCGCTCATGACGATGATGCGGAGGTCGGGCCGGAGCTTGCGGATACGCGGCACCAGGTCGAGGCCGTTTTCGTCCGGCATTACCACGTCGGTGATGACGAGCTGCCCCTCACCTTCCTGGACCCATTGCCAGAGCGTGGCGGCCGCCCCCGTGCTGCGCACGGTGTGGCCCTGCCGGCCCAGCGCCTGATGCAGGACGGTCCGAATCGCACGGTCGTCGTCGGCAACGAGAATTGTGGAGGCCACGCTCATGGCGCGACCTTCGAGGAGACGGTGGACGAGAGCTGCAGCGGCAACATGACTCTGAACGTTGTGCGGCCGGGCTCGCTATCGAATTCGATGGCCCCGCCGTGGTCGTTGATGATCTTGGCAACCAATGCAAGACCCAGGCCGGTTCCTGTCGGCTTGTTGGTCACGAAAGCGTCAAACAGATGACTACGGATTTCATCGGACACGCCTCGGCCATTGTCGCGGACCGAAACGACTAGGGGCAGGTTCACCCTCGCCTGCTGGCCGGGCACCGCAAGCCGCAGCCCATGCTTGAAGGCGGTCGAGAGCTCGATTTCCCGGTCGTTGTCACCCGGCACCTCGCAGGCGTTCTTCACCAGATTCAGGAAGACCTGGATGAGCTGGTCGCGGTCACCATGGACGTCCGGCAACGATGGATCGTAGGTCTCGACGAAGCGCACGTTCTTGCCGAAGCCGTTCTGTGACAGCCGGCGAACATGGTTCAGCACCTGATGGATATTGATCGGCCCCCGCTCGATCGGCCGGCCGTCGGCGAAGGCCTCCATGCGGTCGACCAACGCCACGATGCGATCGGTTTCCTCGCAGATCAGGCTCGTCAGCTCGCGCTCGGAGTCGGGAACCGACTGTTCGAGGAGCTGGGCGGCGCCGCGGATGCCGGAGAGCGGGTTCTTGACCTCGTGCGCCAGCATGGCCGCCAGTGCGCTCACCGATCGGGCGGCACTGCGATGCGACATCTGCCGGTCGATGTTACGGGCGATGGTCTGCTCGACCAGCGACACCGCGACCAGCCCATCACCATCGACGATCGGGGAAAGGCGCAGGGCGCAGAAGCGGCTGCCGATGCGCGGCGAGGCAAGCGTCACGCCGTTTTCCGCGACGGCCCCACCGGTAGTCGTTACCTGCTCCAGCAACGAAAAAAGTGGCGTGTCTTCGGGAACGAACTCGCTCAGAGGATGGCCGACCAGGCGGGCGCGGCCGACACCGAAGAATTGCTCGGCCGAGAGGTTGGCGTAGTGAATGTGACCGCTCGGGTCGACGACAACCACAGCCTCCGACAACGAATCGAGAATGGCCGAGGGAAACTGCTCGCTCACGCCATTCGATCGCTTCAGGGAATGCAAGGCCATCTAGGCAGCCTGCCGCTCGAGCGCTGGCAGGAAGAAGGCGGACAGCATCGTTCGCACCTTGCCGGGATCGGGTTCGCGGTTCACGGCCGCCCGGAAATCGGCCGACGCCGGCAGCCCCTTGGAATACCAGCCGAGATGCTTGCGGGCCATGCGCGCGCCGGTTTCCGGCCCGTAATGCTCCAGCATCGATTCGTAGTGCGTCCGGACAGTCGCATACTGCTCGGCGAGCGTCGGATCGGACAGGCGTTCGCCCGTGCGCAGGTAGTGAATTGCTTGGTTCAGGAACCAGGGGCGGCCGTAAGCGCCACGGCCGATCATGATTCCATCGGCGCCGGATTGATCGAGCGCCTGATCGACATCGTCGAGCGTGTTGATGTCGCCATTGGCGATCACCGGCAGCTTGGTCACGGCCTTCACCTCGCGGATGAAAGCCCAGTCCGCGTGGCCGTCGTAGAACTGGCAGCGCGTGCGTCCGTGCACGGTCAGCAGCTTGATGCCGCACTCCTCGGCAATGCGCGCGAGATTGGGCGCGTTGCGGTTGGTCGAGTCCCAGCCCGTGCGCATCTTGAGCGTCACCGGCAGCTTTACGGCCTTCACGGTGGCTTCGAGGATCTTGGCGGCATGCACCTCGTCGCGCATCAGCGAGGAACCGGCATGGCCGTTCACGACCTTCTTCACCGGGCAGCCGAAGTTGATGTCGATGATGGCCGCGCCGCGGTCCTCGTTGAGTTTGGCGGCTTCGGCCATCACCTCGGGCTCGCAACCGGCGAGCTGCACCGACATCGGGAACTCCTCGGGGGAATTCTTGGCCATCAGGAGCGTCTTGCGGTTCTCCCGCACCATGGCGGCCGAAGCGATCATTTCGGAAACGACCAGGCCGGCACCGCCCCGCTTCACCATCTGGCGGAACGGCATGTCGGTGACACCCGACATCGGGGCCAGGATGACAGGGTCTTCGATGCGGACAGGGCCGATATCGACAGGTCGGAGACGGGGTGCGCTGTTCATTCCAGTGATCAGTTTATAGGCATCTTGTGCAGTGCACAATAATTGGGCGAGCAATAGCGGGTCCCACCGACCGGCGCAAGGGCTGCGAAAGTCTCGACGTGGACACCTCTCTGCCCGTGTTATTTAGGTCCGTGCCCACCTGCGTAGCCCTGATTGTCGCTGCCGGCCGGGGAAGCCGCTTTGGTGGCCCTCTGCCCAAGCAATATGCCCTCCTGGACGGCCAGCCCGTCCTCCGCTGGACCCTGCTCGCCTTCCGAGACGTTCCTGGCGTTAGCGGGCTGCGGGTGGTCATCAGCCCCGGTGACGATGCCCACTACGACAAAGCCACCACGGGGCTCGATCTGCCACCCCCCGTGCCGGGCGGGGCCAGCCGGCAGCAATCCGTCCTTCAAGGGCTGGAGGCCCTGGCAGCCGACCCACCCGACCTGGTAGCGATCCATGATGCTGCACGGCCGTTCGTTCGCGCCGCCGAAATCGCTGCCTGCCTGGAGGCCGTTGGAGCCCCGGGAATCGATGGTGCCGTTCTGGGGGTGCCGCTCGCCGATACGCTGAAGCGCGTGGGTGACGGCGGCGCCGTCGTGGAGACGGTGCCACGTCGCGACCTCTGGCGCGCCCAGACACCCCAGGTGTTCCACTTCGCCAAGCTGCTGGCCGCACACCGTGCCGCGGCGTCCCTTGGTGAAGCCGAAGCGACGGCCCTCACCGACGATGCCGCTGTGGCCGAGCGCGCGGGCCTCAAGGTCGTGATGGTCGCGGGCAGCGAGGATAATCGCAAGATCACGACGGCAGATGATCTACACTCCGCCGCCATGGAGACCCGCACCGCCTTCGGTTTTGACGTTCATGGTTTCGCAGCCGGCAGTGCCGTCATGCTGGGAGGGATCGCCGTCCCCCATAGCCAGGCGCTGGCCGGTCACTCCGATGCCGACGTAGTGCTGCACGCCCTGACCGATGCGGTGCTGGGAACCATCGGCGCCGGCGATATCGGCAAGCATTTCCCCCCCTCCGATCCGCAATGGCGCGGTGCCTCTTCGGACCGCTTCCTCCGCCACGCTGTCGAGTTGGTCACGGCACGGGGAGGACGCATCGTCCATCTCGACGTCACCATCGTCTGTGAAGCGCCCAAGGTCGGCCCGCATCGCACGGCGATGGCCCGCAGCATCGCGGACATCGCCGGCATCGCCGAGGATCGGGTGAGCGTGAAGGCGACGACGACCGAGGGTCTTGGCTTCACCGGCCGCCGCGAAGGCATTGCGGCCCAAGCGGTCGCCACCGTCGAACTCCCGAGGAGCTAGAGGCACGCATGTTCGATCATGAAATGAGGGATGCAGCGGAGCGCGTCCTGTTCGCCTGCCGCAAGCGCGGGCTCAAGGTGGTGACGGCCGAGTCCTGCACGGGCGGATTGATCGCGGCGACGCTGACGGCAATCGCCGGCTCCTCCGATGTCGTGGACCGCGCCTTCATCACCTATTCCAACGAAGCCAAGCGCGAGATGCTGGGCGTGCCCTGGGATGCGATCCTAGGCCATGGCGCCGTCAGCGATCCCGTGGCACGCGCCATGGCGGCAGGCGCCCTCGCCCGCTCCAATGCTCAACTCGCCATCTCCGTAACCGGTGTCGCAGGTCCCGGTGGCGGCTCATCCGAGAAGCCCGTCGGGCTCGTGCACTTCGGTGCCGCTCGCCAGGGCCAGGAGCCGGTCAGCGAACGTCACGTGTTTCCCGGCGATCGCGATGGCATCCGCCGTGTCTCCGTACTTACGGGACTCACGATGCTGGCGTCGCTGGTCGAAGGCTAGGCAGCAGCCTGGACCGGATGACTCTGTTCCAGCTTGTGGCCGGTATAGGTGCGGGTTTGCGGCGGCGGCAGCTTCGCCCCGTTCTCGAACTTGGCCTTCAGCTCCTCCTTACGCGCCATCAGTTTTTCGCATAGAGCGCTCATGTCGAGGCCCGCTTCCCGCGCCTGAGCAAACATACCTTCAGAGCGCTTTTCCTCCTCCTTGACGTGATGCTTGATCATCTCCGACAGCACCGTGACCTTGGCATCGTAGAACTCATCGGACGGTGAGCCATCGAGCAGTTCGGCGACCAAAACCTTGGCACCATCGTGCTCGACATAGCCTTCGTCGAGAAGGTCCTCGTCCTTTATCTTGCCCTTGCACGCTGGATAGAAGATTTCCTCCTCGATCGTCGTATGGATCGTCAGCTCGGTACAAATCTCGTGTACCAAGGCAATCTTGCGATCCTCTTCACGGGCGTGCTGAAACTTCTCGAAGAGGTCCTCGACCTTCCGGTGATCCGCCTTCAGCAAGGCGATTGCGTCGGCTGGCGCGCGGCGTGGCATTGGCTACTCCATTTGCAATGGTTGGCTAGGATTGGGCAGCGCCCGAAACGGGATATGCCGGCCAACGGACTCCTCTGCCGCACGTTGCACTATGGCAACGATTTGACTGGTCCCAGGCCATCAATGCCTTCCGGGCGGAAGGTTTGGTGGTCAACATAAGAAATGGACGTGTGGGAACTGCGCATGTAGCGGGAACGTTTATCCCTAACTCAATAGGGAGACCGATCATGAAGATTGCGACGTTCCTTGCGCTCGGCACGGCCATTATGGCGGCGGGTTGCTCTTTCCGGAGCGAGACGGTGGAAAGACCCACGCCTCCTCCGACAACCCAGCGTACGACGACCGTCTATAGCGACCCGTACACGCCGCCGACATCGACTACGACGACAACCGTCACGACTCCTGTGCGGTAGTCGGCTACGAGGAGGCAGCGGCTCCGCTGCTGCCTCCATAATCAGCTATCCCTGCCGGCCCCAGATGGGGCCGGCCCTATGTAATCTCTAATCTTTGAGGACTCTCTTAGGTCCAGTAGGTCGGTGCGCCGTAGTATTTATCGACCTCGCGGCCGTAATCCGGCGTCCACCGAAAATCGCGATCATCGTAGCTCGGGGCGCCTTCCAGCTGCTTCTTGTCGAGGTCGACGACGTAGCCTTCCTTGCTCGTGTCGTACTTCAGGCTGGACCAGGGAAGCGGGTGATGCTTCTCGCCCATGCCGAGAAACCCGCCGAACGACATGATGGCGTAGATCGCGTGGCCGCTCACTTTGTCGAGCATGATGTCCTCGACGCTGCCGAGCTTTTCTCCAGCAGGGTTGTAGACGTTCGTGCCGTTGACCCGTTCGGCCGCGATCAGTGTACCGGATGTGATGGAAGTGACGTCCGCCATGAGAACCTCCTTGATTGTTGGTGATCGTCCGCGCGTGCGGACTGCTGGTTGAACGTCACCCCCTGCCTCCGCGTTGCCGCAATGGCGCAAAAGTTGTTCTCCCAGGTCATTCGTTCCTCAAGGAAGATCCAGCAGGAGCAACCGATCGAGAGTGTCGACGTTGATGCCGATCAGAGAGGCCTTCGGTGTCCGAACAATCAGATTTGCCCGTGCCAACCGTCCATGTGCGCGGTGGATCGGCGATCCGTCGTCCGCTCATCCTGCTGGCGGTATGCGCTGTTGGTGTCGTGGCGTGGCTGGCGCGAGATTTCCTGATTCCAACTGCCGCTGCGATCGTGCTGGCCCTGATTTTGACGCCGGTCGCCAACACGTTCGAGCGCCTGCGGGTTCCGGTCATGGGAGCGGCCGCGGCATCGGTATCTCTGTTGGCTATAGTCACGGCCGGTTTGCTCGTCGTGGCGGCGCCGGCGGTGACGAGCTGGGCCGAGCAGGCCCCCTTCCTTGCCTATAACTTGGAGCGCAAGCTCGAAGGACTGCATAGATCGCTGGCGATCGTGAAACGAGTCTCCGAACGGGTCGAGCAGGCGACGACCGGCCCTGCCACCACGCCGCAGCCGCCAGAAAAAGTCGTCGTGCGCGACCAATCCCTATTGAGCGAGCTTGCCAAGACCACGCCCGCAATTCTGCTGCAGGTCGGATACGCTGCCGTGCTGGCGTTCATGTTGCTGGCCCATCGCAACGATCATCGCCGGCAGATCCTGCGGATTGCCGCGACCTTTTCCACGCGCGTGCGGCTGGCGCGGATCATGCGCGACATCAACGAGCGCGTCGGCCACTACCTGTTCGCGCTGGTCGTCATCTATTCCGTTGTTGCGGCGATTTCGACGGCAGCACTGATGCTGCTAGGCTTTCCCAATGCACTGTTGTGGGGGGTATTGATGGGGGTTGCCTCGTTCATACCCTTCATCGGCCCACCCGTCGCAATCGGTATCGTCGCCATTGTCGCGCTCCTGACTTACGAGGATTGGGGGTCCATGGTAGCCGCGCCGTTATCTTTGGCGGTCATTCACTTCATCGAATCACAACTTATTACCCCTGCCTTGGTCAGCAGGCGCTGTGCACTCAACGCCGTGGCCGTCTTCGCAGGCGTGGCGCTGCTCGGATGGATGTGGGGAGCCGTCGGTGCCATCGTGGCCGTACCACTCTTGATTCTTCTCAGCACAATCGCGGCGCATTTGCCATCATTGCGGTGGCTGGAGGTGTTGCTATCGGACGATCGGCCGGTGAGCGAACGGCTCGCAGTGAAACCGCCGCTCGCATCGGTTCCGCTCCGTCCGAGTCCACGCCGGCCGCAACGCATGACCTCGAGAACAATGAGAAGAGAAACGGCTTAGCTAACCGGAAGCGCGCTGGCGTTTCCGTAGAGCTTCCTGGCTCTTGCCTCGAAGGCCGAGACCATGCGGCGTACGGCCTCGGCGAACAGGAGCTGCACCGTCTTCTGCAGGATCAGCGAGCGGAAATCGAACTCCAGCTCGAAATCAATCAGCGTGCCTTCGGCATGTGGCTGGAACACCCAGCGGCTTTTCAGCAGCCGGAATGGTCCCTCGATGCCGGTCGTCTCGATACGTGGTCCACCGGGATCGTCCGGCGTGCGCACCACCCGCGACACGAACTTTTCATGGAAGGGACCGAAGCCAATCGCCAGCTCGGCGATCTCGATCGTCGGGCTCTCCTGGCGGCGGATACGCGCGGCGTGACACCAGGGCAGGAACTCGGGGTAACGTGCAACGTCGGCCACCAGCTCATAGAGCTGATGCGGCGGGTAGCCGACGACGCGGCGTTCGGCGTGACGGGTCGACAAGGGCCGGTCAGCGTCCCAGCTGAGCCGTACGCGCCGCCCGCAGCCGCGCGAAATCGTCGCCCGCATGATAGCTGGAGCGCGTCAGTGGCGAGGCCGACACCATCAGGAACCCTTTGGCGCGGGCGAGCTTCGCGAGCTCGTCGAACTCGGCCGGCGTCCAGAAACGATCCAGGGCGGCATGCTTGGGCGTTGGCTGCAGATACTGGCCCACCGTCAGGAAATCGACGTCCGCGGCACGCAGATCGTCCATCACCTGGAGGATCTCCTCGCGCGTCTCTCCCAGTCCGACCATCAGGCCCGACTTGGTGAACATCGAAGGATCGATCTCCTTCACCCGCGCGAGAAGGCGCAGCGAGGTGAAGTAGCGGGCGCCCGGCCGGATCGTCGGATAGAGCCGCGGCACCGTCTCGAGGTTGTGGTTGAAGACGTCAGGCCGCGCCGCAACGACCGTCTCGATGGCGCCGGGTTTGCGCATGAAGTCCGGTGTCAGGATCTCGACCGTGGTGTTGGGTGCCGACTTGTGGAGGGCGGTGATCACTTCCGCAAAGTGCCCTGCTCCGCCGTCGTCCAGATCGTCGCGATCGACCGAAGTCACCACGACATGGCCAAGGCCGAGCTTGCCGACGGCCTCGGCGACGTTGGCGGGTTCATGCGGATTCAGTGCACCCGGCTTGCCCGTGGCGACATTGCAGAAGGCGCAAGCCCGCGTGCAGGTCTCGCCCATGATCATGAAAGTCGCGTGCTTCTGCTTCCAGCACTCGCCGATGTTCGGGCAGGCGGCCTCTTCGCAGACGGTCGAAAGACCGTACTGGCGCATCAGCTTCTTGGTCTCAGCGTACTCCGGAGAATTCGGTGCACGCACCCTGATCCAATCCGGCTTGCGCGGAATCGGATTGTCCGGCCGGTGCGCCTTCTCGGGGTGGCGCTCGGCGCGGCTCAGCGAAAGTTTGTCGAGGGTCCCGTCCATGACGGCCTAGATATGGAGCGTCCGGCCGTAGGCCGCCAGTACCGACTCATGCATCATCTCCGACAGCGTGGGGTGCGGGAACACCGTCGCCATGAGCTCGGCCTCGGTCGTCTCCAGCGTCTTGGCGACACTGTAGCCCTGGATCAGCTCGGTCACCTCGGCGCCGATCATGTGCGCCCCCAGAAGCTCGCCGGTCTTGGCGTCGAAGATCGTCTTGATGAAACCCTCGGGTTCACCCAGCGCGATCGCCTTGCCGTTACCGATGAAAGGAAACTTGCCGATCTTGAGCTGCAGGCCCTTGGCCTTGGCCGCAGCCTCGGTGAGCCCGATGCTCGCCACCTGCGGCTGGCAGTATGTGCAGCCCGGGATGTTCTCGGTCTTCATCGGGTGTACGCCCTTCACACCGGCGATCTTCTCGACGACCAGCACACCCTCGTGCATCGCCTTGTGCGCGAGCCACGGCGGCCCGGCCACGTCGCCGATCGCGTAGACGCCCGGCTCGCCCGTGAAGCCCCATTGGTCGATCACGATATGGGTCTTCTCGACCTTCACCTTGGTGCCTTCGAGGTCCAGGTTCTCGACATTGCCCACGATGCCGACGGCGCTGATGACGCGATCGACGGTGATCTCCTGGCTCTTGCCACCCGTGGTGATCGTAGCCGTGACGTTGTTGGTGCCCTTCTTCAGGTTCGACACGGTGGCGCTGGTCAGGATCTTCATGCCCTGCTTCTCGAACGCCCGCTTGGCGAAGGCCGACACTTCTTCGTCTTCGACCGGCAGGACACGGTCCATCACCTCAGCCACAGTCACCTCGGCGTCCATGGTGCGGTAGAAGCTCGCGAACTCGATGCCGATCGCGCCAGAGCCGATCACCAGGAGCGACTTCGGGAACTCCGGCGGCACCATCGCTTCCTTGTAGCTCCACACCAGCTTGCCGTCGGATTCGAGGCCTGGAAGCTGGCGCGCCCGCGCGCCGGTCGCGAGAATCACGTTCTTGGCGGTGAGCGTCACATTGCTCTTGTCGTTCATCGCGACGGCGAGCTTGCGCTGCCCGCCCTCGCTGCCGGCGAGCTTGGCCGTGCCGTCGAAGACCGTGATCTTGTTCTTCTTCATCAGGCCTTTGACGCCGTTGCTGAGCTGGTTCGCGACCTTGCGCGAGCGCTCGACGATCTTCTTGGGATCGAACGACACGTCCTTGACCGAGAGGCCGAACGAATCGGCGTGCTTGATCAGGCCGAAGACCTCCGAGGTCCGCAGCAGTGCCTTGGTCGGGATGCAGCCCCAGTTGAGGCAGATGCCGCCCATGTGCTCGCGCTCGACGACGGCCGTCTTCATTCCGAGCTGGGCCGCGCGGATCGCGGCGACATAGCCGCCCGGTCCGCCGCCCACGACGATGATATCGAAGCTGGTGTCGGCCATGATCTGCTCCTAGGCCAGCATCGCGGCGGGCTGCTCGATGTAGCTCCGCAGGGTTTGCAGGAATTGCGCCCCCATGGCGCCATCGACGACGCGATGGTCGACCGCCAGGGTGCAGTTCATCATGTTGCGCACGGCGACCTGTCCCTTGCGCACGACCGCCCGCTCCTCGCCCGCCCCGACAGCCAGGATCATTGCCTGAGGTGGATTGATGATGGCGGCGAAGTCCTTGACCCCGAACATGCCCAGGTTGGAGATCGTGAAGCCGCCACCCTGGAACTCGTCGAGCTTGAGCTTGCCGACCTTGGCGCGGGCAGCAAGGTCTTTCATCTCGGTCGCAATCTGCGCCAGGCCCTTCATATCGGCATTGCGCACGATGGGCGTGATCAGGCCGCGGTCCGTGGCGACGGCGACGGAGATATCGACCGCGCCGTACTGGATCATCTCGTCTTCAGTCCACGAGGCGTTGCACTCGGGATGATCGCGCAGCGCCTTGGCGCAGGCCTTGATCACCATGTCGTTGACCGAGACCTTGGCGCCCTTCTTCTCCGTGACGGCATTGATGGCCTGGCGCGCCGCCAGCAGCGCGTCGATCTCGAGTTCGACCGTGAGATAGAAATGCGGCACGGTCTGCTTGGATTCGAGCATACGCCGCGCGATGACCTTGCGAACCGACGTATGTGGCACGCGGCTGTCGCCTGGCGCCACGAACACGGGTTGCCCACCGGAAGGTGCCGGCGCAGTAGCAGGCCGCGGCGCGGGAGCGGCAGCCGGCGCAGCGCCTGGCTTGGCATTCTCGACGTCGGCCTTGACGATACGGCCGTTCGGGCCGGAGCCCTTGATGCCTGCGAGATTGAGGCCCTTCTCCGCGGCAATGCGCTTTGCCAGCGGCGAAGCGAAGATGCGGGCGCCGCCACTCGATGCAGCAGGAGCAGCCGCTGGCGCTGGCACAGCTGCAGGGGCTGCGGCCGGCGCAGGAGCCGCGAGCTTTGCGGCGGGAGCCTGAGCTGCCGGTGCTGCAGCGGCAGGCGCGGCAGCGGGCGCCGCGCCCTTGGCGACTTCCGTTTCGCCTTCCTCCAGCAGGATGGCGATGACGGCATTCACCTTCACGCCTTCGGCGCCCTCGGCGATGACTATCTGGCCGATCTTGCCTTCGTCGACCGCCTCGACTTCCATGGTCGCCTTGTCGGTCTCGATCTCGCAGATCACCTGACCGGACTTGACCTCGTCACCCACCTTCACATGCCATTTGGCGAGCTTGCCTTCGGTCATGGTCGGCGACAGCGCGGGCATCAGGATGTTGATGGACATGCCTGCTCTCCCCGCGTCAGCGATTGCAGACCGCGCGGGCGGCCTCGACGATGTTGTCGGATTGGGGCAATGCCATCTTCTCGAGGTTGGCTGCGTAGGGCAGCGGCACGTCGAGACCGGCCACGCGCTTCACCGGCGCGTCGAGCCAGTCGAAGGCATGTTCCATCATCAGCGCCGATAGCTCCGAGCCGATGCCGGCAAAGGCCCAGCCTTCCTCGACGGAAACCAGGCGATTGGTCTTCTTCACTGAATTGACGATGGTCTCGGTATCGAACGGACGCAGGCTGCGCAGGTTGATCACCTCGGCATCGATACCGTGCTTGGCCAACTCCTCGGCCGCCTGCAGCGCCTTGCCGACCATGATCGAGAAGGCCGTGATCGTGACGTCCTTGCCTGGACGCTCGATTTTGGCTTTGCCGATCGGCAGGACGAACTCGGGATCGTCCGGCATGTCGAACGACTGGCCGTAGAGCAGCTCGTTCTCGAGGAAGATCACCGGATTGGGATCGCGGATCGCTGCTTTCAATAGTCCCTTTGCATCAGCTGCATTCCACGGCGCCACGACCTTCAGGCCCGGCACATGAGCGTACCAGCTCGCGTAGCATTGCGAATGCTGCGCGGCGACGCGCGAGGCGGCGCCGTTCGGGCCACGGAACACGATCGGGCAGGTCATCTGGCCGCCCGACATGTAATGCGTCTTGGCCGCCGAGTTGATGATCTGGTCGATCGCCTGCATGGCGAAGTTGAAGGTCATGAACTCGACGATCGGCTTCAGCCCACCGAACGCAGCGCCGACGCCCAGGCCAGCGAAGCCGTGCTCGGTGATCGGCGTGTCGATCACGCGCTTCTCGCCAAACTCCTCCAGCAGGCCCTGGCTCACCTTGTAGGCGCCCTGGTACTGCGCCACTTCCTCGCCCATCAGGAAGACGGACTTGTCGTTGCGCATCTCCTCGGCCATCGCATCGCGCAGCGCCTCACGCACGGTCACATGCGCAGTCTTGCCTTTCCATTCCGGTTCGGCGGCCGGTGCGGCAACAGCAGGAGCCGCCGGTGCTGCCGCACTTGCCGATGCGGGCGCTGGCGCCGGTGCTTCGGCCTTGGCGGCAGCGGCAGGTGCTTCGGCCGGTGTTGCCTGAGCCGCATCGGCAACACTCTCGCCGTCGGCCGCAAGCAGGCAGATCGGCGTGTTGACGGCGACGCCCTCAGCCCCCTCCTCGATCAGGATCTTGGCGACCGTGCCTTCGTCGACTGCTTCGACTTCCATGGTTGCCTTGTCGGTCTCGATCTCGCAGATCACCTGGCCGGACTTCACGGCATCGCCCACCTTGACGTGCCACTTCGCAAGCTTGCCCTCGGTCATGGTCGGCGACAGGGCAGGCATCAGAACCTGAATGGACATGGGATCAGGCTCCAACCAGGACGTCGGTCCACAACTCGGCCGGGTCGGGCTCAGGGCTGTGCTGGGCGAATTCAGCGGCGTCGTTCACGATCTTTCGGATCTCCGTATCGACCACCTTGAGCGCGGCTTCGTCAGCCATCTTGCCGTCGATCAGGCGCTTGCGGACGTGCTCGATCGGATCGCGCTCGTTGCGGTACTTGTCGACCTCTTCCTTGGTCCGGTACTTGGCCGGGTCGCTCATCGAATGGCCGCGATAACGATAGGTCTGCATCTCGAGGATGTACGGCCCCTGCCCGCTGCGCGCGTACTCCATCGCCCGCTCGCCGGCCTCCCGCACCGCCAGCACATCCATGCCGTCGACGCGCTCGCCCGGAATGCCGAACGCCTCGCCGTGGCGGTAAAGCTCGGTGGTCGCCGAAGCGCGCTCGACCGAGGTACCCATGCCGTAGCGGTTGTTCTCGATGATGTAGACGACCGGCAGCTTCCACAGCGCCGCCATGTTCATCGCCTCGTAGACCTGGCCCTGGTTGGCACTGCCGTCACCGAAATAGGTCAGGGAGACGTTCTTGTTGCCATTGTACTTGTGGGCGAACGCCAGGCCCGTGCCGATCGGCACCTGGGCACCGACGATGCCGTGGCCGCCGTAGAAATTCTTCTCGCGGCTGAACATGTGCATCGAGCCGCCCTTGCCCTTGGAGTAGCCTCCACTACGTCCTGTCAGCTCGGCCATGACGCCCTTGGGATCCATGCCGCAGGCCAGCATGTGGCCGTGATCGCGGTAGGAGGTGATGACGGCGTCACCCTCGTGGACATTGGCTTGCATGCCGATGACGACGGCTTCCTGGCCGATATAGAGATGGCAGAAGCCACCGATGAGGCCCATGCCATAGAGCTGGCCGGCCCGCTCCTCGAAGCGGCGGATCAGCAGCATTTCCCTGTAGTAAGACTTGAGCTCGTCGGCGGTCGCGCTGTTGTCGCCCGGTCCCGATGACTTCGAGGGCGGCTTCCCATTGTCCGGAAGTGATTCGACTTTCGGCTTCGTGGCCGGCTTCGCCATAGTACCCCCCTCGTGAGCCCACCCGGCTTATAGCATCGCTTATCGCGATGTAGTTGATCTAGCAGGAAAAAACAGAGTCGCCCCGAGTGCGCCGCAGCATTTGAGCGAATGTTTGCCAACGACGGAGTCGCTTGGACAGTTTCTTTCGGAGGGCCGCCCAGCGAACGCTGATCAACGCGTCATCAACGCGTCGGCGTGAAGACGATCAGGTCGTCCTTGCGGGCAAAGTTGAGCAGCACGCGTGCGCGCTCGTCGAGCATATCGGGGTCGAGGCTTTGATTGCGCAGCGCTGAAACGCGACGCTCCCAGATCTTCCGTGTCGTCTCCGCTTCGGCGAGATTTTGTTCGGCAACCAGTACTTCGCGCTGCAGATGGGCCATCGCCAAGAGTCCGCGATCGCCATTCACCAGGTGATATCCGAAATAACCGAATACCGTGGCGAAGATGACGGGAGCCAGAATTTGACGCGGTCTCAACAACATATGCGGCGTTCCTGACTCCATATGGCAATATATGGTGTTAGGAAGTCAAGGAATTTTCGTTCTGTCAGGGGCCTTTAGCGTCGGACAGGCCGATGCGGATCCGGCGGTTGTGGCGTCCCTTGTTATCGATCTTGAGGATGCGGACCGGGGGTGATGCCCCTGTCGAAGCGAGGTGCGTGCCGCCGCAGGCCTGACGATCGAGGCCCGCAATCTCGACGATGCGGATCTTGCCGTCCGGTGTCGGCGGTGGGGCTACCGAACGGCTACGGATCAGGCCGTGCTCGGCGTGAGCCTCGTGCATCGGCACGTAGGCGATCGATACAGCGATGTCCTGGCGAATGAGATCGTTTATCGGGCCTTCAAGACCGCGCAAGCGTTCGTTGTTGGCGCCTGGCAGGTCGAAATCCATACGCGCCGTCCCGTCCTCGGCCATCTGAACGCCTGTCACCAACGCGCCATCGAATTGCTGGAAGACCAGCGCGTTCAACACATGTGTGTCGGTGTGAAGCTGGCGCATCATATGACGGAAGCTGCTGTCGACGGCCGCTTCGACAGTGCCCGAGACCTCGGCCTGCGTGTCGAGCAGAAGCCAGACCTTGCCGGCAGAGAGGTCGAAGCCAGTTACCTTGGCCTCACCACCAGCCCAGCGGACGACACCGCGATCGGCAAGCTGTCCGCCCCCGCCGGGATAGAAAGGCGATTGCGCCAGCGCGACCTTGCCTGGCCGCGCATCGGTAACCGTTGTCTCGACGACAAGAGTATCGGGGTGTTCGTGACAGAAGAGATGCATCGCCGCGGACTACACGACCGCGGCGTAGCGGTATTGGCGAAAATTGACGTCAGGCCGCCGCGCGAGCGAACTGAAGCGGCGTAATTCCGTAGCAGCGCTTGAAATGTCGGGTGAGCGCGCTCTGATCGTAGAAGCCCACATCGGTCGCTACCTCGGCGATGGCCTGGGAGTGCCGCAGGCGGCGGCACGCCATGCCGAGCCTGATCTGAGTCAGGTAGGCGTGCGGCGTGAGTCCTGTCGTGCGCTTGAACAGTCCGATCAGTTGAAACGTCGTCAACCCGACACTGGCCGCCAGCTCCTCAAGGCGGAGATCGCTTGCATAGTCGGCACGCATTCGCTCGATAACCCGATTAAGCAGCATTCGATCGCGCGGCGCCGGTTCGATCCGACCACCACCACTGCCATGGCGCTGGAACAACCGGCTGAATGTCCCGACCAAGAGCTCGCGTTCACGGAAGACGTCGCGCCCCTGCTCGATGGCTCGGTGCATCGCGAGAAAGCCACTGATCAAGTCGGGATCGTCGAACATGTTACGCGTGAAGTACGGCACAGCTTCGATGCCCAACTCGCGCGCCACCCGATCAAGGGCCTCGCGTGTGAGGTAGAGTGATCGGTAGCGCCAACGTTCGCTCCATCCCATCCAGCCAGCATGTGGTTCGAGCGGATTGAAGACAAACAAGGTTGAGACACGCGCTTCCGTCACTTCGCCACGACTCTTGACGATCGAACCGCCCTGCTCGGTCGCAGCGACGACCAGAGCATCGTGTGTGTGCGGCGGATATTCGTGCGTGGTGAAGTCGGCACGAAGCAACGAAAGACCCGTCAGGTGACGGTCCCACCAATATTGGGTCGAGTTCCTAGGGTCGGTCCGGGCCACGCCTCAAGATATCGAGCCCGGTAATTCTAGCCAATACCGCTCCCGAGGAGTGCGGCCGGTGAGTTCCGTCGTGAAGTCCCGGTGAGGTCGCGTTCGGCGCCTGTCGCTGAGGCGCCGAACGCCTGGAGGCCTCAGGCGCCGCGCAGGATCGACGTGCCGGCGTAACGCGCCTGGGTGCCGAGCTGCTCCTCGATGCGCAGGAGCTGGTTGTACTTGGCGAGGCGATCCGAGCGGGACAGTGAGCCGGTCTTGATCTGACCGCAGTTGGTCGCGACCGCGAGATCGGCGATCGTGGCGTCCTCGGTCTCGCCGGAGCGATGGGACATCACCGCGCCATAGCTCGCGTTGCGCGCCATTGAAACGGCTTCCATCGTCTCAGTCAGGGTGCCGATCTGGTTCACCTTGACCAGGATCGCATTGGCGAGCCCGTCCTTGATGCCCTGGGCCAGCCTCTTCGGATTGGTGACGAAAAGATCGTCGCCCACGAGCTGGACCTTCTTGCCGAGCTTGTCGGTGATCGCCTTCCAGCCCTTCATGTCGTCTTCGGCCATGCCGTCCTCGATCGACACGATCGGGTAGCGCTTCACGAGGTCGGCGTAGTAGTCGACCATGCCGGCGGCATCGAACGACTTGCCCTCGCCTTCCATCTCGTACTTGCCCTTCTTGAAGAACTCAGTCGATGCCGGGTCGAGCGCCAGTACGACATCCTCGCCGGGCTTGTAACCGGCCTTCTCGATCGCCTTCATGACGAAGCTCAGGGCCTCGTCGGCGGTGGCGAGGTTGGGCGCAAAGCCGCCTTCGTCACCCACGTTGGTGTTGTGGCCCGCGTCCTTGAGCTGGCTGCGCAGCGCGTGGAAGACTTCGGCACCCATGCGCAGGGCGTCGGCGAAGCGCTCCGCCTTTACCGGCATGATCATGAATTCCTGGATGTCGATCGGGTTATCGGCGTGTGCGCCGCCGTTGATGATGTTCATCAACGGCACCGGCAGCACCGAAGCCTGGCTGCCGCCGACATAGCGGTAGAGTGGCAGACCACTATCCATCGCCGCCGCCTTGGCGACCGCCAGCGACGCACCGAGAATCGCATTGGCGCCGAGGCGACCCTTGTTCGGCGTGCCGTCGAGCTCGATCAGCGCCCGGTCGATCTTGATCTGCTCCAGTGCATCGAGCCCGGAGAGCAGATCCATGATCTCGCCGTTTACCGCAGCGACTGCTTTGAGCACGCCCTTGCCGCCGTAGCGCTTCTTGTCGCCATCGCGAAGCTCGACGGCTTCGTGTGCGCCGGTCGAGGCGCCGGACGGAACGGCCGCGCGGCCGATCGCGCCGCTGTCGAGTTCGACTTCCACTTCGACCGTCGGGTTGCCACGGCTGTCGAGGATTTCGCGGCCGCGGACTTCAGCTATGGCGCTCATGAGAAAAACTCCGGTTTGGGGCGCGGTTTCTCTAGCTCCGCGATGGCCTGCGAGCAAGTGACGGGATGGCGCGCGCTTCCTATAGTTCGCCTCTCTTTTTTGCAGCCGCCCGCGAGAAGCACATGCCCGACCAGCCCCATATCCAGATAACAGCCACCGTTGAACAGCGTGTCGACGCCATCCAGGCCGTTTTCGAAGAGCGCGGCATGAAGCCGGGCGAATTCATCGAGGAGTTCGAGCATCTCGCCGAGGAGCAGTGGGTGCCGCAGAACGGTGCCCGCGTCGTAGCGAAAGCCTGGACGGATCCTGAGTTCAAGCAGCGCCTGTTTGCCAACGGGCGCGATGCGGTTGCCGAACTTGGCCTATCGATGCCGGCGCATCACCGGCACCTGGTCGTCTTGGAGAATACGCCGACAGTGCACAATGTGATCTGTTGCACGCTCTGCTCGTGCACGGCCTTCTCGATCATCGGCTTGCCGCCCGACTGGTACAAGGATCTCGAATATCGCGCGCGCGTCGTTCGTCAGTCACGGACCGTGCTGAAGGAAATGGGCCTCGAACTGCCGCCCGAGATGGAGATCCGCGTGTGGGATACCACGGCGGATACCCGTTACATGGTGCTGCCGGTGCGACCGGAAGGTACCGAAGGCTGGTCCGAGGAGAAGCTCGCTTCGCTCGTGACCAAGGATTCGATGATCGGCGTGTCGCGCCTCTAGGAGCGGAGTTCAATCATGGACGGCATGCATGATCTCGGCGGCAAGCAGGGTTTCGGCCGCGTTCGTTACTCCTTGCGCGCAGCGACATTCCACGAGCCGTGGGAAAAGCGAGTCAACGCGCTTTATTCACTGGCGGTAAAGCTCGGCATCTTCAACATGGATGAGTATCGCCATGCCATCGAGCGCATGGAGCCACGGCATTACCTGACCGCGAGCTACTACGAGCGCTCGCTGACCAGCCTGGCGACGCTCTGTGTTGAGAAAGGCATCGTCACGCACGAGGAACTGGAGCGCCGCGCGCAAGGCTCCTTCCCGCTTTCGTCTGCCAGCGCTCCGGGCCGAGGTAACGTCGAGACCCGCGAGGTGCTGAAGCCTGGCGACAAGGTCAAGGTGAAGACCAACCATGTTTCTGGCCATGTCCGCATGCCCGGTTACATCCGTGGCAAGACCGGCGTCGTCGTCAATGTTTCGCCCGCCTATCCCTTCCCCGATGCTCACGCGCATGGAGTGAAGTCGGAGGACGAACCCACATACGATGTCCGGTTCGACGCGCAGGAGCTTTGGCCGAACTCGGCCGACCCGGCGTTCGTGCATGTCGGCGTGTTCGAAAGCTACCTCGAACGAGTCGACTGAGCCGGTGGCCGCAGAGGCAGCAAGCGCCAGCTAACGCCAGGCGCTCTTCAGCGCCTGATCGGTTTTCCATTTCTCGACGGCAGCGACGTCGTCGCAGGAGAAAGTCTGGGCGTTCTTGCGTGGGCTGCCCTCGATCCAGGCGAACATCAGGCACTGGTTGAAGGTGTTCGCGCCCTGCTTGGTCTCGAACTTGACCTCGGCCGTGGTCGCCGCACCGGCCTTGGCATCGCCGTAGTCGTCGATCGCAGGAGCAATCATGCCGAAGCTGCGGCCTGCCGCCTTGTTGTCACTGTACCATTTGGCGAAACCCGCGAACTGATCGCCCACCACGCCCTTCCCGTCGGCAGCGACATAGGCCTTGAGGTCGCCGATCAGTGCCTGCGCGGCAGCATTCGCCTTGGGTTCGGCCGCCTTGCGGCGTTCGGCAAGCCTTGCCTGCAGGGCTTTCAGCTGATCGGCATTAGAGGGTGGTGCGGCCGCGGTCTGCACCGGTGGCTCGATGCGCCGGATCGGCGCGCGGGCTGCTTCGGCATTCAACTGTGCGGCTTCCGGCGGTGTCAGCTTGCCGGCGGCCGCCGCACCGCGGCCCTTCTGCCAGTCGGCGATCGCCTTCGTCGTCGCTTCGGATTGCAGATTGCCGTCGATCGGTCCGTTGTACTTGTCGAGCGTACGCAGCGATTCCTGGATTTTCTTGCGATCGGCTTCGGAGCTGTTGAGTACCGTTGCATAGTCGGGCGCAGGAGCTTGCCGTGTCGTAACGGGGGCGGGCGTTTGAGCGGGCGCAGGCGCCGCCCCGCCGCCTCCCGAGGCACAGGCCGCAGGATTCTGGAAACAGCGCTCGACTTCACCGGCGCTCTGCGCCAGGACCGCCCCCGGAGCCAGGAGCGCGAAAGCAGCCAGCAGTGGGAGCGCACGCATCTCAGATGGCGCCGTAGGTATTGGCGGCGAGCTGCGCCGGCAGGCCGATCACCATCACGACAGGCTGGCCCCGCCCCGTCTGGCCGCGGGCAATGATGTGGTCGTTGGGAGCACCGAACTTGCTTTCATAGGAGCCCCTGCCACCGAACTTGCCGCCGAAGCAGGACAGGGAGAACTGCCCACTCGCCGGCCCCTCGTTGGTCATCGTCCCGTCGCAAACCCGATCGCCTCTCGGATTCTCGACCGAGAAGGTGACCGAACGATCGCGTCCGATCAGGGCGCCGTAGCGGACCACGCCATTCAACCGAGCCATGTTGCCGCGATCGTCGCGATAGAAGATCGATACCGGCCCGTAGGCGTCGTCCGGCAACAGGTTCTTCGGCACGAGATAGTTTTCGTTGCTGAGCACGACCTGGCAGCGGCAATCGATCATGTAGTTCTCTCCGAGCGGTCCCAGGTCGGCCAGCCGCCTGTTGCAGTTGGAGAGCGCCGTGTCCTGTACTTCGCGTGGGCTCATCTGGCCACGCGTGTAGGAGTCGGCGTAGAGGAAGGCGCACTGCTTGGGCATCGGGATCGCCACTACCTTGTTGCTGGCGGTGCTGGTCTCCGATCGTTCCCAATAGCGATCGGCCATTTCGGGAAAGCGCAGGAAGAGCGGATCGCGCCGTTCGGCCTTGCCGTACGACTGCTGGGCCCCGGCGCTTACGCCGAGGCAGACGATCCCGATCAGGGCAATGACGATGGTGCGGATCATGACGGCTCGATTCTGCCGAGAAACATGACCGAAATACGACCCGGCGACCATGGCCGCCCTGCTCTCCGCCCCGTTGCCTAGACCAGGCGGCTCTGCGTCTTGGCGGCACCGATGAACGAAGTGAACAACGGATGGGGCGCGAACGGCCGGGACTTGAGCTCGGGATGGTACTGGACGCCGATGAACCAGGGATGGTCCGGGATCTCGACAATCTCGGGCAGGATGCCGTCCGGTGACATGCCCGAGAAGCGCAGCCCCACCTGCTCCAGCCGGTCCTTGTAGTTGACGTTGACCTCGTAACGATGGCGATGACGTTCGCTGATCACGTCCTGACCGTAGATGTCATGCACCTTGGTGCCACGCCGCAGATGTGCCGGATAGGCGCCGAGCCGCATAGTGCCGCCAAGATCGCCATCAGCCTCGCGCTTTTCGACTCGGTTGCCCTTGGTCCATTCGGTCATCAAACCGACCACGGCGTGCTCGCAGGGACCGAATTCGCTCGACGAGGCATCCTCGATGCCCAGTAGATTGCGCGCCGCTTCGATCACCGCCATCTGCATGCCGAAACAGATGCCGAAGAACGGCACATCACGTTCGCGCGCGAACTTCACCGCATGGATCTTGCCTTCGGTCCCGCGCTCGCCGAAGCCACCCGGCACCAGGATGCCATGGACATGCTCGAGGCGGGCGACCGCATCGTCACGCTCGAATATCTCGGAGTCCATCCACTCCAGGCCGACCTTCACATTGTTGGCGAAGCCGCCATGGGTCAGTGCCTCGGAGAGCGATTTGTATGCGTCGAGCAGCACCGTGTACTTGCCGACCACCGCGATCGTCACTTTGCCTTCAGGCTCGCGCACCGACCGAACAACACCGCGCCAGCGCTCGAGGTTCGGCTCGGCTTCGGCGTCGAGGCCGAAGTATCGGCAGACCTCGGCGTCGAAACCCTGTTCGTGATAGGCGATCGGCACCTGGTAGATCGTGTCGACGTCGCGCGCCTCGATGACCCTTTCGGGCTTCACGTTGCAAAACAGCGCGATCTTGCGACGTTCGTTGGCCGGGATCTCCTTGTCGCCGCTGCGACAGACCAGCAGATCGGGCTGGATACCGACGCTCAGCAATTCCTTGACGGAATGCTGGGTTGGCTTGGTCTTGAGTTCGCCCGCTGTCGGAACCCAGGGAAGCAAGGTCAGATGCACGAACATCGTACGCTCGCGGCCGAGTTCGTTGCCGACCTGGCGGATGGCTTCCAGGAACGGCGTGCTCTCGATGTCGCCGACCGTGCCGCCCACTTCGACGAGGACGAAGTCCTCCTTGTCGGTATCGGTCAGCACGAATTCCTTGATGGCGTCGGTGACGTGCGGAATCACCTGCACGGTGGCGCCGAGATATTCGCCCCGCCTCTCCTTGGCGATGACAGTCGCATAGATGCGGCCGGTGGTGATGTTGTCGCTCTGGCGGGCATCGACGCCGGTGAAGCGTTCGTAGTGGCCGAGGTCGAGGTCGGTTTCCGCCCCGTCGTCGGTCACGAAGACCTCGCCGTGCTGGTAGGGGCTCATCGTCCCCGGATCGACGTTGAGATAGGGATCGAGCTTGCGGAGCCGGACCCTGTACCCGCGGGCCTGCAGCAGCGCGCCGAGCGCCGCCGACGAAAGACCCTTACCAAGCGAGGAAACCACGCCGCCCGTTATGAAAATAAAGCGCGTCATGGGCTTACAGCATACTAAACGTTGTTGGGTCCAGCCATGGGGATATCGTCTCGCCGGAGGTGCTTCGGCGAGGGAAACGGATGCGTTGCATCGAAGTTCCTAGCGGGTGGGAGCGGCGGGCTGTCCCGGCGCTGCAGGCGTCGTACCCGGTGCGGGCGTCGGACTGGTCGGAGCCGCCGACCCTGCAGGGGCCGCTGGCGCGCCGACCGGCGCACGATCCATGATCGATTTCGTGCCCCGGGTCGGATCGGTCAAGCTCCACGCCATCAGGAGGCTGAGGAACAAGAAGATACCGGCGAGGATCGCCGTCGCCCGCGACAGCACGTTGGCCTGGCCACGCACAGAAAAGAGTGCATCCGTGCGGCCCATGCCAAGGCCACCGCCTTCGCTGCGCTGAAGCAGGATCACGACGATCATCGCGGCTGTCACGCCGACATGGATGACGAGCAGCACCAGCCGCCATTCGTGAAGAAAGTGTCTTACGGCGTCCATTTTCGTCCAGCGCTAGGAGGGGTATCTCCGCAAGCGGGGGGCACCCGCAGCGGGCGCTTCTAGCCGCTTTACGCGGCCTTGGCGATAGCCAAAAATTCCGCAGCGTTCAGGCTGGCACCGCCAACCAGGGCGCCGTCGACATCACCTGCCGCCAACAGCTCGGCGGCATTGCTGCCCTTGACCGAACCGCCGTAGAGCAGACGAACCGCGCCGGCGTCGGTCATCAGGCCGCCCAGCACCTTGCGAATATGCGCGTGGGCTGCGGCCACTTCGGCAACAGTGGGGGTCTTGCCTGTGCCGATCGCCCAGACCGGCTCATAGGCGACCACGAGCTTCGCGGCCGTCGAGCCTGCCGGCACACTTCCCTTGAGCTGGGTCTCCAGCACCGTGAGCGTCTTGCCAGCTTCGCGCTCGGCCAGGGTCTCGCCGATGCAGACAATCGGCAGCAGGCCCGCACGCCAGGCCGCCTCGGCCTTGGCGCGAACGATCGCATCGGTCTCGCCGCAATCGCTGCGGCGCTCGGAATGGCCCACGATCACATGGCTGGCGCCGGCGTCCTTCAGCATCTCGGCCGAGATATCGCCGGTATGGGCGCCGCTTGCTTTGGCATGGCAGTTCTGGCCGCCAACTAGCAGACCGCTGCCCTTGGCTGCACCGGCCACCGCCATCACCAGGGTCGCCGGCGGGCAGACGAGCAATTCGCGGTCGGTCCAACCGGCTTGGCTCACACCGGCCGCGACATCCTTCGCAAGCGCCAAGGCATCGCTGGTGAGACCGTTCATCTTCCAGTTGCCGGCGATCAGCGGCCGCCTTGTACGCGCCATGATGTTCCCCTTTATTCGTCCGCTGGCGTGTCTAGCGGCGTCGGTGTTTGCGGTAAAGGCCGCTTGGTTGCCTGTCCGGAAGGCCGATGGTAGGCATGGCGCCCCGTTCGGACCCCCCATCACACCC
The DNA here is from genome assembly GCF_004297405.1 of Reyranella sp. GTDB lineage: Bacteria > Pseudomonadota > Alphaproteobacteria > Reyranellales > Reyranellaceae > Reyranella. Next base: position 507,158 of record NZ_SCVC01000006.1, on the reverse strand, counting down.
CTGCAGAGCCGTGAATAAGTTCACCAAATACGCCCGCTTCGTCGTTCTGTTCCTGCTCTCCAGCATGCTGATCATCGCTTTTGCCTTCTGGGGGATCGGCGACATGATCCGCAGCGGGGGCCGCAGCGCCGAGGTCGCGCATGTCGGCGGCTATCACCTACCCATCTACGGTTGGGTCGGCGGCGCCTCGGTATCCTCGGCCGAAGTGCGCGAACAGTACAATCGGCAGCTCGAAGCCTTCGAGCGCCAGTACCGGCGTCGCCCGACGACCGAAGAAGCCATGGGCATGAGCCTGCATGTCAGCGCTCTCGAGGAGGTGATCCAGCGTACGGTACTCGACTATGCCATCCGCGAGTTCGGTCTTACCGCCAGTGAAGCGCAGGTAGCTGCTGCGATTGCGCGTAATCCGGCCTTCCAGGGCGCGGGGGGCACATTCGATCCCCTGCTCTACAGGAATCGTCTGCAGCAGGCGCGCATCAGCATCCCGCAGTTCGAGAACGACATGCGCCGCGAGATCGCGGCGGCCCAGCTCTTCGCCGTGGTGCAACCCAAGGGCCTCGCGCCCAATTCTTTGCGCGACGATATCTTCCGGCTCGACAGCGAGAAGCGCGTCGCCGAGACGATTTACGTGCCCGACGCGATCGTGGTCGACGTTCCCAAGCCCACGCCTGAGCAGCTCAACGCCTACTTCGAAGCCAACAAAAGCAAGTTCCAGATCCCGGAGTTCCGCGCCTTCTCCTACATCATGCTGACCGTCGACGATGTGCAGAGTCAGGTCGCCGTCACTGCCGACGCCGTAAAGCAGGAATACGAGGCGCGCGCTGCCGAGTTCGGCACGCCGGAGAAGCGCGACGTCGATCAAGCCATGACCGACAGCGAGGACAAGGCCAAGGCGATCATCGCAGTAGTCAAGGCCGGCAAGTCGCTCGAAGATGCCGCCAAGGAAGTCACCGGCAATGCCGACGGCGTGATCAAGCTCGGCCCCGTGACCAAAAAGGATCTGCCGCCGGGTGCGCTGGCCGACGGCATTTTCGGCCTGCCCGAGGGCATTGCGGCGGCACCGCTCCAGTCGCCGCTCGGCTGGCACGTCATCCGCATCAACAAGATCGAGGCCGGCAAGTCCGTGCCGTTCGAAGAGGTGAAGGACAAGCTCGAAAAGGAGCTAAAGGCCCAGCAGGCCCCTGACCTTCTCATCAAGCTCGTCACTGATTTCGAGCGCGTGCTGAGCAAGACCCAGTCGATGAAGGCCGCCGCCGAGGATCTTGGCCTCAAGATCCGGACCTACGATAATGTCAGTTCCAGTGGCCAGGATGCGACCGGCAAGCAGATCGTCATTGGTCCTGCGGCCGCCGAGCTGGTGCAGGCTGCCTTCTCGACCCGCGAGAGCGCCGAGAGCGAGCTGCTCGAAACGCAACGCGGCGAGTATTTCATTGTGCGTACCGATCGCATCACGCCAGCCCGCGTACCTGCTCTGAACGAGGTCGAGGCTAAGGTCGTCGATGCCTGGCAGGCCGACGAGCGCCGCAAGCTCGCCGACGAGAAGGTCAAGGTTGCAGTCGAAAAGGCCAATGCCGGAACCGATTTCCCTACCCTCGCCAAGGAACTGGGCCTGGAGGCACGCATCGCCAAGCCGGTAACGCGGTTCGAGAATGATACCGGCAACTACCTGAACCCGGCCGCCGTGCAGGAACTCTTCAAGCTCGCGCTCGACAAGACGCAGGCCGTACGCACCGCCGAGGGAAGCGTGCTGGTCCGCTTGAAGCAGATCGACGCCCCCGATCTCGCCAAGGAGAAGGACGCGCTGGAGCGCTATGGCAAACAGCTCGATACGATGATCGCCAACGATCTCATCCTGCAGCTCGTGGCGGCGCTGCGGGCCAAATATGGCGTCACGGTCGACCAGGACGCCTTCACGACGCTCTTCCAGCAGCAGCAGCAATAGGCCTCCTCCCATGTCGATTTCGCCCGACTTCGGCGCCTTTGAGGCTGTCTATGAAGCTGGCAAGCCGCAGGTCGTTTCGACCAAGCTCGTCGCCGATCTCGAAACACCCGTCTCGGCCTACCTGAAGCTGGCCGACGGACGCGCCAATTCCTTTCTGCTCGAATCCGTCGAAGGCGGTTCGGTGCGTGGCCGCTATTCGATCATCGGCTTCAAGCCCGACGTCGTGTGGCGTTGCACCAAGGGCCAGGCCGAGATCAACCGCCACGCTCGCACCGACGCTCGCGCCTTCGAGAAGCTCGATGGTCGGCCACTCGAAACACTGCGTACGCTGATCCGCGAATGCCAGATGGACCTGCCGCCCGGCCTGCCGCCGATGGCATCAGGCCTGTTTGGCTACCTGGGCTACGACATGGTCCGCGACATGGAGCGGCTGCCCGACACCAATCCCGATCCGATCGGCCTGCCCGACGCCATCATGGTGCGACCGACCCTGATCTGCATCTTCGACCGTCTGGAAGACAACGTGACCCTGGTCACGCCGGCCTGGCCGCAGGCAGGCGTCTCGGCCCGCGCCGCCTTCGAGGCTGCCCAGGAACGGTTGGGCGACGCCGTCGCCGACTTCGAGCGCACACTGCCTTTCCGCCGCGAAAGCGCCGACGCCCTCGATGGCCTGCCCGAGCCGCAGGCCAATATGTCGAAGGACGACTTCAAGCAGATGGTCGAAACCTGCAAGGAGTACATCCGCGCCGGCGACGCCTTCCAGATCGTGCCATCGCAGCGCTTCTCGCTGCCTTTCAAGCTGCCGCCGCTGTCGCTCTACCGGTCGCTGCGCCGCATCAACCCCTCGCCGTTCCTGATCTTCTTCGACTACGGCGATTTCACCATCGTAGGGTCGAGCCCGGAGATCCTGGTGCGGTTGCGCGACAACACCGTCACCATCCGACCTCTGGCCGGCACCATCCGGCGCGGGGCGACCCCTGACGAGGACAAGCAACTCGCCGACAAGCTGCTGGCCGATCCCAAGGAGCATGCCGAGCACCTGATGCTGGTCGATCTGGCACGCAACGATGTCGGTCGCGTCTCCAAGATCGGCTCGGTGCGGGTCGTCGAGCAGTTCACCATCGAGAAGTACAGCCACCTCCAGCACATCAGCAGCCACGTCGAGGGCACGCTCGAGGACGGGCTGGATGCGATCGATGCGCTCAAGGCCGGCTTCCCGGCCGGCACGCTGTCGGGTGCACCCAAGGTGCGTGCCATGGAAATCATCGAAGAAGTCGAGCCGGTGCGCCGCGGCATCTATGCCGGCTGCGCCGGCTACTTCGCCGCCAACGGCTCGATGGACACCTGCATCATGCTGCGTACTGGCCTGGTGAAGGACAACACCCTGTATGTCCAGGCGGGTGTCGGCGTCGTGGCCGATTCCGACCTCGAGGCCGAATACCAGGAGAGTGTGCTGAAGGCGCGCGCCTTGGTTCGCGCCGCGGAAGAAGCTGTACGCTTCGCCAGTGCCGGCCAGTGGAGCGCCGGCAACACGCGTCGTTGAGGCGCCGACACGAAGCGGGCTAGGCTCCTCCGCAACGGAGGAGACCTCATGTCCGATTGGCAAAAGAGATACCAGCGCCTGCTGTTCGATCGTCCGCACCCCAAGGTGCTGCGTGTCACGATGAACCGGCCGGAGAAATACAACGCCACGGACGCGATCATGCATCGCGAGCTGGTCGACGTATGGCGCGATATCGACGGCGATGACACGGTCAACTGCGTCATCATTCAGGGCGCAGGCGGCAAGGTGTTCTCGGCCGGCGGTGATTTCGACATCATCGAAAAAAACATAACCGACTACAACGCGCTGCTCCGCACGTGGAAGGAAGCTCGCGACATCGTCTACAACGTTATCAACTGCTCCAAGCCGATCGTCAGCACCATGCGCGGCCCCGCCGTCGGCGCCGGCCTCGTTGCCGGCATCCTGGCGGACGTGTCGATCGCCTCGAAGAAGGCCAAGATCATCGACGGACACACGCGGCTCGGCGTCGCCGCCGGCGACCACGCCTGCATCGTCTGGCCGCTGCTCTGCGGCATGGCCAAGGCGAAGTACTATCTACTGCTTTGTGAGGCGGTCGATGGCGAGGAAGCCGAACGCATTGGCCTCGTCTCCCTCTGTGTCGAAGACGACCAGCTCGAAGCCAAGGGACTCGAAGTCGCGACCAAGCTCGCTGAGGGTGCACAAACTTCCATCCGCTTCACGAAGTACGCACTGAACAACTGGCTGCGCATGATGGGCCCGACCTTCGACACGTCGCTTGGACTGGAAATGCTCGGCTTCCTCGGTCCGGAGGTAAAGGAAGGGCTCGCTTCGCATCTCGAGAAGCGCAAGCCCAAGTTCGATCCCTACTCGCCCCTCTGAGGAGCAGACCATGCGCGGATTGAACGGCAAGAGTGTCATCGTCACCGGTGGTGGCGGTGCGATCGGCAGCGCGATCTGTCGGCGCTTCGCCTCCTATGGTGCGAAGGTCGGCGTGTTCGACCGCAACCTCGACGGCGCCAACAAGGTCGCCGCCGAGGTCAAGGGATTCGCTTCCGGCGTCGATATCTCGGACTACGATGCCGTGGGCAGCGCCATCCTGCAGTTCGAGCGTGAAGTGGGCCCGACCGATATTCTGGTGAACAATGCCGGCTGGGATCGGTTCGCCAATTTCGTCGATACGACACCCGACCTGTGGGACCAGCTCATCGCCATCAATCTCCGCGGACCGCTCAACATGAGCCACTTCGTGCTGAAGGGCATGGTGGCGCGCGGCAGTGGCCGCATCGTCAACATCGCCTCGGACGCTGGGCGTGTCGGCTCGTCCCAGGAAGCCGTCTATTCAGCCTGCAAGGGCGGCATCATCGCCTTCACCAAGACAGTTGCGCGCGAAGTGGCGCGCAAGGGCATTACGCTCAACGCCGTGTGCCCCGGCCCCACGGATACGCCGTTGCTGGCGGCCGTCGCTGGCGACGACGAACGTGGCCAGAAGGTGCGTGCGGCCCTGGTTGGAGCCATTCCGATGAAAAGGGTCGGCCAGCCTGAGGATATTCCTGGTGCGGTGTGCTTCCTGGCCAGCGACGATGCCGCTTTCATCACCGGGCAGACGATCAGCGTGTCCGGCGGCTTGACCATGCACGGCTGACCGGCGGAAAGTCGCGACATGCCTGAATTCCAGTGGCTGGTCGCGGCCTTCCCCAACTTCGTCCGCTACGTCGTCGTCGGCTTCGGCCTGATTGGCCTGTTCCTGTTCGTCTACACACTGATCACGCCGTGGCGGGAATTCACGTTGATCCGGGCCGGCAACTCGGCCGCCGCAACGGCACTGGTCGGTGCCCTGCTGGGCTTCTGCCTGCCGCTGGCCAACACCATCGCCCAATCCGTCAGCCTGACCGACCTCGTGCTCTGGGCGTTGGTCGCTCTCGTCGTGCAGCTGATCGTGCATATCGGCATGCGCCTGATGCTCCCCCAGCTCAAGATGGCGATCGAGTCCAACCAAGCGTCAGCCGGCATCACAGCCGGTGGATTTGCCGCCTGCTTCGGCTTGATCAACGCTGCCTGCCTCACGAGCTGAGGTCGCCCAATGCCTTCGCCCAGCACCCCACCCCCCAACTCCCGTATGTCACGTGGCGTAAAGCTCGTGCTGATGGGCGTCGCCGGCGCGGCACTCCTCTATTCTTGCGCGCCGGGTGTCGGCGCTGGTCTCGGTGCGCTGCCCTACCTCTGGTTCCTGCCGAACCCGTTCTTTCGCGGGCCCGCCGTCTCCGGGCCGCAGACGCCAGGAAGCACGGCGACCACGACGCGTCCCGGCGGCACCGCGACCTCGCCAGGTGCCACCACGCCTGACGCCCCCAAGGCGACGCCGGCTCCCAGCCAGAGCCAGCGCGGCGGTTTCGGCAGCACAGGATCGAGCGGCGGCTCGTCCGGCTCGAGTTAGGCATGCGTCGCGAAAGCATTTCGCCACGGCCGGGCTGGCAGCAGAAGCTCGAACAGCTCGGGTTCGACTTCTACGTCCTCGATAGCAAAGCCTATTGGACCGAGCAGGCGTGTTACGCCTTCACGTCGGACCAGATCGACGAGCTCGAAGCCACGACCGAGGAGCTGCATGGAATCTGCCTCAAGGCCGTCGAGTATGTGATCGCGAACAAGCTGTGGGAACGCATGCGCATCCCACCTGTCTGGGGCGACTACATCGAACGCGTATGGCGCCGGTCCGACCCGACGCTCGTCGGCCGCTTCGATCTCGCCTACGACGGCAGGAATCCGCCGAAGCTTCTGGAGTACAACGCCGACACCCCGACCGCGCTCTACGAAGCCGCCGTCGTGCAGTGGTATTGGCTGAAGGACGCCAAGCCCGACGCTGACCAGTTCAACTCGATCCACGAAAAGCTGATCGAGGCCTGGCGTGCAATCCTGGCGCGCCTGCCGCCGGAAGGGCTCGTCCACTTTGCGCGCTTCGAGGACCATCCCGAGGATCTCGCGACCTCCGAGTATCTCCGCGACACCGCCCTGCAAGCCGGCCTCGCCGGCAAGCCGATCAGTGTCGCCCAGATCGGCTGGAATGGTCGCCGCTTCACCGATCCCGACGAGATGCCGATCCAGGTGATGAGCAAGCTCTATCCCTGGGAATGGATGGTGCGCGAGGAGTTCGGCATCCATGTGCTCACCGATACGACGGCCTTCCTCGAACCGGCGTGGAAGATGATCCTCAGCAACAAGATGCTGCTGCCGCTTCTGTGGGAGGGCTTTCCCAACCATCGCAACCTTCTGCCAGCTTTCGACAGCGAGCATCCCGATCTCGGCCGCGCCTTCGTGAAGAAGCCGATCTTCGGCCGCGAGGGCCACAACGTCACGGTCGTCGGTCCCGGTGTCTTCGACACCGCTGGTGGCAACTACGGCACCGAGGGCTTTGTCTGGCAGGCCTACGAGCCTTTGCCGGTGTTCGACGGCAACCATGCCCTGGTCGGCTCCTGGGTGATCGATGGCAAGGCCGCGGGTATCGGTATGCGCGAGGACGAGCGCCGCATCACGCACAACAACAGCCGTTTCGTGCCGCACTATTTCGATCCTGCAGGTGGCGTATGAGTGAACTCTGGATCCAACCGACTGGCGCAACCCTTGCCGCCGATATCCATGGCGTCGATCTTTCGAGTGCGATGAACGACACTACCTTCGGCCGCATCGCCGAGGCCTGGGCCCAGCATCTCGTGCTGCGCTTTTCCGGTCAGAAGATCGATGATCGCATCCTGATGGCCTTCAGTGCCCGCTTCGGTGAACTCGATCGTGTGCCGATCGCCGCCGCAAGCCTCGACCGCGCCGACTCCGATGTCGTCGCCGATGCACGCGACTGGGTCGCCGTGATCTCGAGCGTCAAGAAGGACGGCAAGGCCGTCGGCAGTCTCGGCAGCTACGAACTCGTCTGGCACACCGACATGTCCTACAATCCACTGCCGCCGCGTGCGTCGCTACTCTACGCGCTCGAAGTGCCCCCCGGTGGCGGTAATACCGGCTTTCTCAACATGTACGCGGCTTATGAGACCCTGCCGGACGATCTCAAGCGCGCGATCGACGGCAAGACCTGCATCCACGATTCCAGCCGCAACTCGGCCGGTGAATTACGTCGCGGCTTTCAGCGCACGCTCGACGTGCGCCAGACGCCGGGCGCCGTGCATCCGCTCGTCCGCCTGCATCCGGTTACGAAGCGCAAGGCGCTGTTCCTGGGCCGCCGTCCCGGCGCCTATATCCATGGATTGCCCGTCGAGGAGAGCGAGGCCCTGCTCGACGCGGTGTGGGCGCATGCCACACAGGAACGCTTTGCCTGGTATCAGAAATGGCGCGCCGGCGATCTCGTCCTTTGGGACAATCGTTGCGTCATGCATCGACGTGATGCCTTCGACGAGAGTCTGCGACGGCTGATGCATCGTACGCAGATCGTCGGCGAGGCCGTGCTCGCGGGATGACAATCGCAATGCGTATCCTTTTGCTGTCGACAGCCCTGCTCGCCCTGCCACTCGCGGTTCAGGCAGCTCCCGACGCATCCCAAACCGCCGCGATCTGCCAAGCACGGACCACCTGCAAGATCGCCAAGACCTACGATGCTGGAAAGTCTCCCGCGGGCACGCCGCTCAGTGTCGCGGCAGTGAGCCTCGGCCTCGCCGACAAGCCGGAGGACCAGGACGATGGCTGCCGTAGCGGCAACGGCGATAGGAACGGCGGCACCGAATACTGGCTGCTCGAAGGCACCTCCCCACCCAAGCAGATCCTCAAGCTGTGCAACGACGGCTATGGCTCGTCGGGTGTCGGTGAGGACGAAGTCACGATAAGCCCCAATCGGCTGGCCCGTTGGCAGACCGGTGGTTCGTCGTGGCGGTGGGAGGGCACCGTCACTTACTCGCTCTCGCCGTGGCGACCGCTCAGCGAGCGTTCGTGCAGTTATCATACGAGTTCGGAAACCAGCGGAACCAAAACCGACTTCGACTACGAGACGATGGTCGTTCGGTCGATCACCGAGGATCGCGCGACCCACCCTGATCCCGGAATCGGTTGCCCTGATTGGCCCAAAGGTCCGGCACCCTTCGCTCCCAAGCTGGCTCCCGGCGTGGTTGGCGCTTACGACATCGTCGGTCCGGTGCTGGGCGACGACCCGAAGATCCCGACCGGCACTGCGATCGGCAATTGCGTAGCAACGATGACGACCGCCGGCGCCAATGGTTTCATCGTCTACGGCAAGCCGGCGCCCACCGACCAGGTGGCCGAGATCAAGGCAATGGCGGTCGGGCTGAAGTCCCTGCTGATCCAGGTCTACGACCCCTTAGCCGCGTCCCAGCCCGCGACGGCCAATAGCTCCTGGATCAATCTCCCACATGTCGAGCTGTGGATCGGCCAGAACAGGGAATATGCCCGCACCAGCCTGCCGCTGAACCAGCTCCAGCAAATCGGCATCGATCTCGACGGTCGCGTTCATCGTGGAGTTGGCAAGGCAGTGCCCCTGCCCTCCGCGCAGCGCTGGTCGGCACGCGATGCTGACGGCCGGTCTGTGACTGTGCTGCGCCTCGATTGGACCGACGACTATGCCCTGCTGAACGGCGTGGCCCTTGTCTACTCGCAGGCCGAAGCGGGCAACCAAACGCGCCTGGTCTCGACGACAGGCATCATCAACAATCGGCCGCTCTACGTGCCGAGCATCGTCCAGCTCTACGATGAAAGCCCGACGAAGAAAATCGACCGTTGCGACCTTCGTGACGGCCGACTGTCGATCGTGTCGCCTTCCCCTTGAGATCCGTTCTCTCTGTCCCGGCTTTCTGCGCTGTCTTCATCGCTTCGATCGTCTTCGCCTACGCGACGCTCAATGCCTGGGTGAAGCCGGTCGTCTGGTCTGACAGCGGCTTTGGTCTGCTCGTGTGGGATGCGCGGCACGAGCGGCCCGTCAACGAGATGGCCGAGCCGGACGCCCGAGATTTGTCGAAAGTAACCGGCACGTTCATGGCCGCCTGGTCGCCAGGCCAATACCTGCTGCCCGGTCTGCTGGAAGAAGCCGGGCTGAGCCTCGGTGTTGCCATCGTCGTGGTCGTAACGATCTTCTCAGTCCTGGGGCTGTGGGGGTGGCTGACGCTCTACACGGCGTTCGGATTCCCGTTGCGAACCTCTGCCATCGCATTGGCGATCATCGCCGGGACACGTCACTTCTCCTTCCCATTCGGAATATATGTCGGGGGTGAGCCGCTGCTCTTCGGAGTTGCCCCCTGGTTCCTGCTGCTGGTCTGGAAACTCAGTGACTTGCGCTGGTATGCGATCCTGCCCCTCGCCGCCGGAACAGCGGTAATGTTCCTTGCTAAATTGAACGGCATCATTCTGTCCGCGGCGGCGATCTTTGCTGCCGTGCTTTCGGTGCCCAAGCCATGGGAAGCGTGGCGCGAAACCGTACGCAAGGGCTTCATTGCCGGGACGACACTCACCATCGTCGGCATCGCTTTCTACTATGCCTGGTACCGGCACGGCTGGAGCGGCGCCGTTGGCGGAAGCGCATTCGACTGGTCGAATGCGTTGGCCATGGCAGTGCTCGCGTTCAGCTCAACTTGGGGGGCTTCGCTCTCCCTCGGTGAACTCGGGAACTACATCTTCTCCCATCCGAGCCGCCCCGTCTTCCAATCACCGATCCCGGTTGCTGTCGCGATGGCTGTTCCCGCCACTGTGACGTTCTACTTCGTCTGGCATCGTTTGCGCGCGAGCCATGCCGGGTACCTTCGCTTTGCGACCCTGACGGCGCTCTCTTATGGCCTCGTGCTGGTCTGGATCAGGGCGCGCGGCGGCATGATCGGCGAGGAAGAACGCTACTTCCGGATCGTCTCGCTTTTGTTGTTCATCGGCATCGTGCAGACGGCTCTCGATCTGCCGTACAGAGCGGCTCGGTTGGCCGCCCTTGCGGTCGGCCTGCTGAGCATTGCCTACGGCATTTCTTCCCAGACGGCCCACCTCCTGGCCAATCTGCGTTATCCGTTGGGCCTTCGCGAGTTCAGGCATTCGACGGCCAATAGCGATGTCATCAAATTCATTCGGGAGATCGACGTCGCTTCGCCTGACCGAGCGTCGACGCTCGTCTATGTCACCTCCCCCGAGATCGGCCTCGAAGTCCGCAACGTCCGCGTCATGGCGAATCATGCCGACTTTGGAGATGCCAAGGACCTCGCCAAAGTCACCTTCCGGGGGCGCGTACCACACCTCTACTTCATCGTGCAGAACAAGCTCATCACTGACGGCAAGGCCGAGGTCATGCTCAAGTCCTTCCGCGACTATCCGATCGATGAATGGAAGAAGATCCCGCTCGGCGACTTCACGGCATTCTATGCCGGCAGTTGAGAAGGTGATTAAGTTAGGTCTTGGCGCCGCCCGGCATCTTGATTGCAGCGTTGCGGCGTTCGACCATCGGATCTTCGAACGCTCGAGGGTATCGGTGCGGCTGCTTGGAAATCTTGTCGAGCTTCGCCAGCGCTTCGCCCGGCAGGCGCCAGCCACCCGCTGCCAGGGTTTCGCCGAGCTGCTGAGCATTGCGGGCGCCGACGATGGCGCTGGTCATGAAAGGCTGGTCCATGCCCCAACGCAGCGCCACCTGAGCCGGCGACTTGCCGATCTCCTTCGCGACGTCGAAGAGGGCTTGCAGGATCTCAGCGTGGTTGGGCGCGAAGAAACGGCTCTGGAATCCCCAGCCTTCGGCTGAGCGCGTGCCCTGCACCTTGAGGCTGCCTGGGGTGTATTTACCCGTGAGGTAGCCGCCGGCGAGCGGCGACCAGGCGACGACGCCCAAACCTTCGGTTTGGCATGCCGGGACGATCTCTTCGTCGATGTCGCGCACGACCAGGCTGTATTGCGGCTGATAGGCCACGAAGCGATTCCAGCCCCTGGCGTCGCTGATCGACAGCGATTTCATCAGGCGCCAGGCTTCGTAGTTGGAGCAGCCGGTGTAGAGCACCTTGCCCTGGCGTACGAGGTCGTCGAACGCCTGCAGCATCTCGTCAAGAGGCGTCTGAACATCGACGTGATGGATGTAGTAGAGATCGAGATAGTCGGTCTGCAGGCGACGCAAGCTGTCCTCGACCGCCTGCAGGATGTGCAGCCGAGACATGCCCGAGTCGTTCGGCCGCCCGCCCATCGGATTGAAGACCTTGGAGGCGACGATCGCATCGGACCGCCGCCCCTTGAGCGCCTTGCCCAGCATCGTCTCCGACACACCGCCGACATAGGCGTTGGCGGTGTCGAAGAAATTGACGCCGGCATCGAAAGCGGCGTCGACCATCCGTTTGGCCTCCGCCTCGTCAGCGCCATTGCCGAAAGTCATGGTGCCGAGACAGATCTCGGAAACTTTCAGGCCAGCGCGGCCGAGGCGGCGGTAATCCATGGTCAGAGCCCGAGCATCGCCTTGGCCAGCACGTTGCGCTGCACTTCGGACGAGCCGCCGTAGATGGTCGTCTTGCGAGTGTTGAAGTAACGCGGCGAGACGTCGTCGACATACTCGCCACCCACCGGCACGACGTTGCTGTCGTAGTTGCGCAGCTCGGTGAAGGGTGTGCCGTACCAGCCCACTGCTTCGACGGCGAGTTCCGTCACCTTCTGCCCCACTTCGGTGCCACGCATCTTCACCACCGAGCCCATGTTGCCCGGCGCATCGCCAGTCTTCAGGCTGGAGTAGAACATCAGCTCGTTCATTTCGATGGCGTCGATCTCCATCTCCACTGCAGCCATCTTCTCCCGCCAGCTCGGGTCCGCCGACAGCGACTTGCCTTCGCTCATCTGCGTCTTGGAGAGCGTCTGCAGATGACGGAAGGCTTTGCGTAGCCGCGGACCGAAGGCCTGACCGCCGCGCTCGAACTCGAGCAGGTACTTGGCGTAGGTCCAGCCCTTGTTCTCCTCGCCCACCAGATTCTCGACCGGCACCTTTACGTCCGTGAAGAAAACCTGGTTGACCTCGTGCCGCATCGGCGTGCGCGTGCCGTCGACCAGATAGATGGGATCGAGGGTGATGCCCGGCGACTTCATGTCGATCAGCAGGAAGGAAATGCCTTCCTGGCGCTTGCCCTCGTTGGAGGTGCGCACGAGGCAGAAGATCCAGTCCGCGAAATGGGCATTGGTGGTCCAGATCTTCTGGCCATTGACGACATAGTGGTCACCTTGCCGTTCAGCCTTGGTGCGTAGCGACGCCAGATCCGAGCCCGAACCCGGCTCGGAGTAGCCCTGGCACCACAGTTCCTCGGCGGCGGCGATCTTGGGCAGGAAGCGCTTTTTCTGCGCCTCGCTGCCGAACTTCATGAGGACCGGTGCCACCATCTTGATGCTGAACGAAGATAGATAAGGCGAGTCGGCTCGCGCCATCTCCATCTCGAAGATGAACTTCTGTGTCGAGCTCCAGCCCGGACCGCCATACTCCTTGGGCCAGTTCGGGCAGAGCCAGCCCCTGCTCGCGAGCTTCTTCTGCCACTGCACCAGCCGCTCCTTCGAAACGTGGCTGGTGCGGCTGCGGCGGCTTTCTTCCGCCACTTCGGGTGGCATGTTGGCGGTGATCCAGTCGCGGACTTCCTGCTGGAATGCCAGTTCCTGATCGCTGAACGCTAGACGCATTTGACTAAAGCCCCAACATCACTTTCGACATGATCCCGCGCTGCACTTCCGACGAGCCGCCGTAGATCGTCATCTTGCGGCCGTTGAAGTAGCGCGGCGCCAACACATCGACACCTTCGGGTCCGATCGGCTCGACATTGGCGTTCCACGCGCGCTGCTCGGGGAATGGCTGGCTGTAGTAGCCTGCGGCCTCGACCGCATACTCCTGGACCTGCTGCATCACTTCCGTGCCGCGCAGCTTGATCATCGAAGAGAGCGGACCAGGGTTCTGGCCCGAGGCGAGCTTGGAATAGAACTCCTGCTCGAACATCTCGAGGCCGGAAATCTCGATGTCCATGCGGGCGAGTTTCTCGCGCCACGCCGAGTCGCTCAGGATCGAGTCCTCGCCTTCCGGTATCGACTGCGCCAACCGCTTCAACCGCTCGAAGCCAGACCGCAGGCGCGGGCTGTACGGATTGCCGCCGCGCTCAAACTCGAGGAGATATTTGGCGTAGGTCCAACCCTTGTTCTCCTCGCCGACGCGATTCTCGACCGGCACCTTCACGTCGGTGAAGAACACCGAATTCACCTCCTGCGTGCCGGCCCGGTTGCCGTCGGCCGTGATGATCGGCTCGACGGAGATGCCCGGCGTCTTCATGTCGATCAGCAGGAACGAGATACCCTCCTGCGGCTTGCCCTCGCCGGAGGTGCGCACCAGGCAGAAGATCCAGTCGGCAGTCTGGGCCAGCGTCGTCCAGGTCTTCTGGCCGTTCACGATATAGAAATCGCCCTCGCGCACGGCCTTGGTGCGCAGGCTGGCGAGATCGGAGCCCGACCCCGGTTCGGAGTAACCCTGGCACCAGATCAGGTCGGAGTTCAGCATCGGCGGCAGGTGGCGCGCCTTCTGCTCGGCCGAGCCGTACTTCATGATCACTGGTGCGCACATCTTGGGACCGAACGGCGAGGTGCCGGGTGCGCCGGCCTTCGCCATCTCCATTTCAAAGATGTACTTCTGCGTCGTCGTGAAGCCCGGACCGCCGAACTCCTTCGGCCAGCCGGTGCAGAGCCAGCCCTTCTTGGCCAAGCGCTTCTGCCAGTCGATCAGCCGTTCCTTCGGCATGTAGGCGTTACGGCCAACCTTGATCTCGCCCATGATCTCGGGCGTCAGGTTCTCCTTCAGCCAGTCGCGCACTTCCTGTTGGAAGGCCAGTTCTTCCTTGCCGAATGTCAGGTCCATTGGGGGCTCCTTTTAGGGGCCGGAGGGTACCGCGCCGGGTTCCAGCCCGTAAAGCGTAGGCTACAGTGCGCCTCCCGCGTTTCGCTTTCAGGAAATGTGCATGTCTCCCCCTGTCCAGCCCGTCGTCAGCGATGAAAAGCTCCCGGCGTCGGTCGATGTCGTCGTGATCGGTGCCGGTATCGCCGGCTGTGCCGCCGCTTACTGGCTCGCAAAGAAGGGCCACTCGGTCGCACTGCTCGAAAAGGGCAATGTCGGTGGCGAGCAGAGCAGCCGGAACTGGGGTTGGTGCCGCCAGCAGCATCGCGACCTGCGCGAACTGCCGTTGGCGATGAAGAGCCTGGAGATCTGGAAGGAATTGAACCGCGAGCTGGGTGCGGAGACCGGCTTTCGCCACACGGGACTGCTCTATGTCACCAACCGCTCTGCCGATTTCGCACAATGGGAGGAGTGGACTCTGCGGGCACGCGAATACCAGATGCACAGCCGCGTGCTGAGCCCAGCCGAAGCCAAGGCGATGACGCCTGGCAGCACGGGCGACTGGATCGGAGGCGTGCACTCTCCAGGCGACGGCCGCGCCGAGCCGTCGCTTGCTAGCCCCGCCCTCGCCGAAGCCGCGCGCAAGCTCGGCGTCACCATTCATCAGAATTGCGCTGTCCGGGGCCTCGACATCGCCGCCGGGAAGGTTGCGGGCGTCATTACCGAGCGCGGCATCATTCGCACGACCGCTGTGCTCTGCGCTGGAGGCGCGTGGAGTTCGTTGTTCCTGCGACGTCATGGTCTCCGTCTGCCGCAAGCCGGAGTCCGCTCCACCTCCTTCGCGACGACGGTAGCGCCCGAGGTTACCGACGGCGGCCTCTCCATGCCTGACGTCACGATCCGCCGGCGGCTGGACGGCGGCTATACCGTGGGTCTCGGCGGCCGCGGCACGGTCGACCTATCTCCACAAGCGCTCCTTTACGCATGGCAGTTCCTGCCCACGCTCAAGAAGCGCCACAAGGGATTGACCTTCAGCATTGGCCGCTCGTTCCTCGAGGGACCGGAGGCCTTCGCCCGCTGGTCCTTCGACAAGGTCTCGCCGTTCGAGCGTCAGCGCACGCTCGACCCCGCGGCTGATCCCAAGCTCGTGAACCAGGGGCTGACGAAGCTTGCCGAGCACTATCCTGCTCTAAAGGGCCTGCAGGTTGCGCGATCCTGGGGCGGCCTGATCGATTCAACGCCCGACGGCATCCCGGTGATCTCGGCGGTCGACCCGATGCCCGGCCTCTACCTCTCGACCGGCTACACGGGCCATGGTTTCGGCATCGGCCCCGGCGCCGGCCGCCTGGCGGCCGACATCGTCGCCGGCGATCCGCCGATCGTCGATCCCCATCCCTTTCGCTACAGCCGCATGATCGACGGCACCGATCTCGGCGCGCCGGGGATGATGTAGCTCAACCCGCCTTGGTGTCCCGCGCATAGAGCGTGAGGCCATGCTTGCCCACGCCCTCTTCCAGCGGCATCCAACCACGTTCGACATAGAAGCCGCGCATCCCCGGCCGCGCCACGAGGTAAACCCGAGGAACGCCCAGCAGAGCGCACCGCCGCATCCCCTCTTCCAGCAAAGCCGCGGCAATGCCTTGTCCGCGGGCCGCTTCATCCACCCAGACCGCTGCGATCCACGGCGTGAGCGCCGGCCGCGTTTCCTCGTCGTTCTCGATGACCAGCGCGTTGCCACACACCTGGCCATCGATCTCGGCGACCATCGCGAAAGGAATCGGTTTCTCCGCTTTCAGGAACGGCTCGAGCCCGTTGCGAACTTGATCATACGGCGCGCCGTAAGGCTCCCAGAACGCCTTCCAGATTCGCATCGCGACGGCATCGGTATGCTGCGGCCGCTCGCTGAGATCGGTGATGGTGAAGGTCGCCATGCTACTCCGGCTTCGCACCCGATTCCTTGATGATCGGGTCCCAGAAGGCCATCTGGCTGTCGTAGAACTGCTTAGCCTGTTCCGGCGTCGAGATAATCACTTCGATCGCCAGCTCGTCGGCCTTCTTCATCATGTCGGGCTGCTTCAGCGCCTGGTTGAAGGCGGCGTTGAGCTTGTCGATGATCGGTCGCGGCGTCTTGGCCGGCGCGTAAGCCGCGTACCAGGTGTTGATCGAGTAATCGAAGCCCGTTGCTTCCTTGATCGTCGGCACGTCGGGAAGCTGCGGCAGGCGCTTGTCGGCCGCCACGCCGATCACGCGCACCTTGCCGCCATCGATGAAACCTTTGCTCGATTGCAGTGTGTCGATCTGGAAGCCGTGGCGGCCCGCGATCATGTCGACCATACCGGGCGCCGAGCCCCGGTAAGGCACATGCAGCGCATCGCCACCGGCGCGCTTGGCGAACAGATAGCTCGCGAGGTGGATCATCCCGCCGTTGCCAGACGAGGCGTAGGAGTACTTGCCCGGATCCTTCCGCAGCATGCTCACCAGCTCGGGCGTGCTCTTCGCGCCATCGACCGGCGTCAGCAGGATCAGCGGCACGCTCGCCACATAGGCGATGGCCGCGAGCCCGTTCACCGGGTCGTAGCCGAGCTGCTTGCCATAGAGCGCCGGTGCCATGGCCATAGTCGAGGCGCTGAACAGGATCGTGTAGCCGTCCGGCTTGGCATCGGCGACCATCGCCGTGCCGATGTTGCCCGTGGCGCCCGGCTTGTTCTCGACGACAACCTGCTGCCCCAGGATCTCCGACAGTCGCGGTGCCAGGAGCCGGCCGACGACATCGGTAGGACCACCCGCCGCAAAGGCGATGACCATACGGATCGGCTTGTCGGGATAGTTGGCCTGCGCTGCGGCAGGCGTTGCTCCCGTTGCAGCCACGGCCGCGCTGGCGGCCAGCAGCTGCCGCCGTCCTATCGTACTCATATACTCCTCCCCTTTCTTATCTAGACATTATCTATTTTATATTCTGACGATGACTAAACAGCGATGACCACGCCGTCGTGACCGGGGTCGGCCCCGCCATCCAGCCCGTCCTCGTGAATGCGAATGGCGTGAACGGCGGCGAAGCCGAAGCCATAGGGGCTACGGACCACCGGATAGCCCATGCCCTGCAGTTCGCGCTCCACCCTGCCCTGGATGCGGTTGGAGATATCGATCGTGTCCGAGGTCGCTGAGAAGCGCGGCGCACTCACGGCCTCAACCATCGTCATGTCGAAATCGAGCGCGTTCAGGACGACATGCAGCACGCCCATCGCGATCTGCGTGGCACCTGGTGCACCGATGATCAGGTGCGGCTTGCCGTCCTTGAAGATGATCGAGGGCACGACCGAGCTGAAGCGCGCCTTGCCTGGCGCGATCGATCCGGCCCGGCCCGGCCGCGGATCGAACACGCCCATGCAGCCATTGTACATGAAGCCCAGCCCCGGCGTGACGACGCCCGACGGCATGCCAAGCGAATGGGTCATCGAGAAGCAATTCCCATCCTTGTCGAGGACGGAGATGTGCGTCGTATCCTTGGAAACAGCGCCCGAATTGAAGCGCTGCACCTTGGCCATCACACCGGCCTGGATCTCCTCGGCCATGCCCTTGGCATAGGTCTTAGAAGTCAGATGCTCGACCGGCACTTTCACGAACTTGGGATCACCGACATAGGCGTCCTTGTCGATGGTGGCGCGCTTCATCGCCTCGCTGACCACACGCAGATACTGCGCCGAGCCGTGCTCCATCGATCCGAGATCGAAGTTCTCGAGGATGTTCAGCATCTCGAGCAGCATCACGCCGCCGCCCGGGGGCTGGTTGGTCGAAACCTTGTAGCCGCGATACTCACCCCACAGCGGCTGGTTACGGATTGGCGTCCAGGCCTTGAGGTCTTCGGCGGTCAGCAGCGCCTCGTTCTTCTTCATATCCTCGGCGATCGCGGCCGCGATCTCGCCCGTGTAGAAGACGTCGGCGCCGCCCTTGGCGATGGCGCGCAGGGTCTGGCCGTAGTCGCGATTGACCACCCGGTCGCCTACCCGCTTGGGAGTCCCATCGGCACGGCAGTAGAGATCCCGCGCCGGCCTGGTGAAGTTGGTGCGCTCGTGATTGGGCGCCCGGCCGAAGGCGCCATCATCGGACCACCAGTAGTGAACGTGTGGCCGCACCGTCCAGCCACTTTCAGCCCAGGCGATCGCCGGCTCGACGATGCGCGACCAGGGCAACTTGCCGTGCTCCTTGTGCGCTTCGTAGTACATCTTGAGATTGGCCGGCGCACAGATCGACTTGTAGCCGATGTCGTTCACGCGACCTTTCAGGATGAAGCCGTAGCCGTCGCGCGTCTCGCTCTCGATCAGGTTGGCCCACATGTCGGGCCGAGCGCCGAGCGGCGCCGGCGCGTGGGCATCGATGTAGCCGTGGAACTTCTTGCCCGGCATGTAGATACCGCAGCTGCCGAAGCCGGCGATACCGCACATTAATGGGTCGACCACGCCCTGGACTAACGCGCAGGCAATGCCCGCATCGACGGCATTGCCGCCTTCGCGCAGCACGTCGGCGCCCGCCTCCGTCGGTTCCGGTTGCGGAGCCACGATCATCGCCTGCTTCTTGTAACGCACTGATTCCTCCAAGTTCGTTGGAGTGACTCAATCCCAACCGTTCCGCTTGCGCAACACAGCCGATGACGGTGCGAGCGCGAGACCCTTGCTCTGGACGGTCGGCAGCCATTCCGCCAGCGCTTGCAGAGTGACGTCGTGCGGGTGGCCAATTGCCACCGCGAAGCCCTGCCGCCGCGCCACCGCTTCGGTCTCCGCGAGCTTGCGCCGTACGGCGTCCAACGTCTCTTCGTCGTCGAGAAAGACGTGGCGCACGATCGATGGCACGCCCTGCTCGTGCGCCGTCTGGTCGCCCACCGATTGGGCCGTCGTGCGCGAGTCGAGGAACATCACGCCGCGCGTCTTGAACTGGCGCATGACCGTTTCCATGCCCGGCCGGAACGCCGTGA
The DNA here is from genome assembly GCF_004297405.1 of Reyranella sp. Taxonomy (GTDB): domain Bacteria; phylum Pseudomonadota; class Alphaproteobacteria; order Reyranellales; family Reyranellaceae; genus Reyranella. Next base: position 487,924 of record NZ_SCVC01000006.1, on the reverse strand, counting down.
AGCGGCTGCCCATGTGGTTGTTGACGCCGACGAAGCCGTCGAAACTGTCGAGCGCAGTGTTGGTGCGCTGACGTAGTTCGGCATCGCTCAGCGAGACCAGAAGCGCATTCGGCCCCGGATCGTTGCGTCCGTTGGGCTCCATCGGCAGATGGAGCATCAGCTCATGCCCCTTCGCCCGTGCCGCCTTTGCCTGTTCACGCAAATCCTTGGCGTACGGCAGGAACGACATGGTCATGGGGCCCGGCAATTCCCAGGCGCGCCGGGAGCGCGGCCGGTCGAGCCCGACATCGTCGATTACGATCGCGATCAGCGGACGGCTGTTGAGGTCACGAAACGGCAATGCGTTGCGCCGCCATGTCTGCTCGGCCGACGCCGCTGCCGCGACCTGCTGTGGCTTGGCCGGCGCGGGCCTCGGCTTCTCACCGAGCGTTGCCCGTGGCTTGCCCGGTTCGGCCTCGGAGTATTTGGGAAAGTCCGGCAGATCTTCGAGGCGCGCATACTTGGGCTCAGACTCGCGCGTCGCCGAGGAGCCACCACGCTTCATGTCTTCGAGCGTATCGCGCGCCAGCCGATCGCGATCCGTCAGATCGAAGCGTTGAGCGAGCCAATAGCCACCGAACAGACTGCCGACGAACATCAGCACAACGGCCACGATGATCGAGTGCCAGCGATGCGCCTCGATCCATGACAGAAGTGCCCCAAACCGCGCGCGCAGGCGCTCACCCAGTCCCGGTGGCGGTTTCGGACTCCTTCTGTTCGCCTTCCCGCTTCTGTTCTTCCTAGACGCCATATCAGAGATTCGCCCTAAGCTCTTGGCGGGTCGCTATTCTTTTGCCTTGGCGCAGGGTGGGCAGCAAAACAAAAATTACAAACTGGCCAGCGACTTCACCACACGGATGTCCGGCTCGCCGGCGCGGCCACTCTCACGCCGAAAGCCAAGATGTTTGGCGAGCTCCAGCATCTTGCTGTTTTCGCGCAGCACGTGGCCGATCACGCGCTTCACGCCGCGCGACTTGCCATAGCGCAGCACGTGATTGAGCAGCAGCGCGCCATAGCCGTGACCCTGGCGATCCGAGGCCACGATCAAAGCGAATTCTGCCTGCTCGAAGCCCGGATCGGCGGCGAGCCTGCCGACGCCTAGCAATTCCTTGCCATCGAGCAACAGGAACGCCATGGCGCGGTCATAGTCGATCTGCGTCAGCCGTGCCGCCATTTCGTGTGACAGCTCACGTATCGGCCCGAAGAAGCGCAGTCGCACATCCTCCGGTGTCAGCCGTTTGGTGAAGGCCTGTATCAACGGTTCGTCGTCGGGTCGGATTGGCCGGATGCGCAGCGTCTCGCCGCGGTGCTCGATCTCGGTCTCAAGTTCGACCGGATAGGGCCGGATGGCAAAGCGCGCCGCCCGCTCGTGCCCGGCCTGCGGTTTGCGCACGACGATGCGCGCATCGAGCGCCAACACGCCATCGGCATCGGCCAGCAGTGGATTGATGTCGAGCTCGGCGATCTCGTCCACGTCGGCGATGAGCTGCGATAGCCGGACCATCGCCTCACCGACGGCGCCACGGTCGGCCGGCGCGCGATCGCGATAGCCGCGCAGCAGGCGGTCGACGCGGGTCCGGCTCAGCGCATCCTCGGCCAGGACGGGATCGAGTGGTGGCAAGGCCAGCGCCTTGTCGTCGATCACCTCGGCGGCGACGCCACCATGCCCAACCAGCAGGATCGGCCCGAACACCGGATCTTCGGCCGCCCCCAGGATCAGTTCCACTGCATGTGGCCGCTTGATCATCGGCTGCACGACGAAGCCGTCGATGCGCGCCTTGTTGGCCTTGACCAGCACCTTGCCGATCATTTCGCGGACAGCGTCGAGGACCGCCTGTTCAGAGACAAGGTCAAGCGCCACGCCGCCGACGTCACTCTTGTGCGTGATATCGCGCGACAAGATCTTTACCGCCACCGGAAAGCCGATACGGACCGCGGCAGCAGCAGCCTCGGCGGCATCGAGCACGATCTCGGTCGGCACAACGGGAATGCCATAAGCTGCGAGCACGCGCTTGGCCTCGGGTTCGGTCAGGATTTCGCGCTTCTCGGCCAGTGCACCGGCCACAATCGAACGCACGAGGTGCGGGTCGGCGCGCGCTTCGGAGACTGACGGCGGCGTGCGCTGCAGGGCGCGCTGGCCGCGGCGGTACTCGATGATGTGCATGAAGCCACGCACTGCGCGCAGCGGCGTGTCGTAGGCCGGGATACCAGCCTCGTGCAGGACGCGGCGGCCGGCCTGCGCCTCCGGCCCACCGATCCAGCAGCCAATCACTGGCACGACCTTGGTTCCCTCGGCGCTGGCAAGCGCGCGGGCCGCCTCGACCGAGGAAGTGAGCGCCGTCGGCACGTTCATCGCCAGCACCGCGCCGACGCCGCGATCGTCGGCCAACGCATCGAGGGCGGCGGCATAGCGCGCGCCATTGGCATCGCCCACGATGTCGACGGGGTTGGCCCGCGACCAGCTGCGCGGCATCTTCTTATCGAGCTGTGCGATCGTGCGCGGCAGAATGGAGGCCATCTCTCCGCCCTCGTCCGCCAGCAGATCAGTGGCCACGATGCCCGCTCCACCGCCGTTGGTCAGGATCGCCAACCGGCTGTTGCGCGGTGCGAGGCCATGTCCCAGCGTCTCGGCCGCATCGAACAGCTCGCCAAGCCCCAATACGTTCACGAGACCGGCACGGGCGAAAGCTGCGTCATAGACCGCCGCAGAACCTGCCATCGACCCGGTGTGCGACGCCGTGGCGGCAGCGGCAGAGGCGTGGCGACCACCCTTCAGAACAATCACCGGCTTCACGCGCGCAACGCTGCGGGCTGCGGACATGAACTTGCGGGCCTGGGTGATACCCTCGACATACATCAGCACCGCCCGCGTGTCGTACTCACGCGCCAGCATGTCGAGCGTATCGCCGAAATCGACGTCGGCCATGTCGCCCATGGAGATCAGGTGCGAGAAGCCGATGCCCTGCGCTACGCCCCAGTCGGCGAGACCGGCCAGCACTGCGCCCGACTGGGCGACCGCGGCGATGCGGCCCGCTTTCAATCCCGAAGGCCCGAAGCTCGCATTCAATCCGATGCGCGGCGCGGCAAAGCCGATGCAGTTGGGCCCGACGATGCGCATCAGATAGGGTTTGGCTGCCCGCAGCAGGCGCTTGCGCCAACGCGCATTGACAGCGCGTGCATCCGAGCCAGCGCCAGGCCCGGCGCTGATTAAGACGGCAGCACGGGTGCCGAGCTCGCCCAACGCCACGATCAGGCCGGGAATGGTCTCCGCCGGAGTCGTGATCACGGCAAGATCCGGCGCCGCTGGCAGCTCGGAGACCTTGCGGAACACGGTACGGCCTTCGATCGTGCCGCCCTTGGTGTTCACCAAGTAGATGTCGCCCTGGAAGCCACCTGCCAGCAAGTTGCGTGTGACGGCTTCGCCGACCGAGTGCGGCCGTGAACTGGCGCCGATAGCCACGACGGAGCGCGGGGACATCAGCTTGTCGAGGTTACGGGTGGACATGCCTTCGTCCTCTCGCCGACAATCGTGTCTGAGCCATGACAGCGAATCATATTGCACACAAGGTCGACGCCGCTGCAGTGGAATTGCGTCTCGACCGGATTTCGCGTCTCTATAATTCGCTCGATCCCTCGCCCTTTCAGGAGAAGGAGCTCGACGCCGCGGCCGACGACTACATTGTCGGATCAGCCGAAGATCTCGGCAGCCGGCCGATGCGGTTGATCATTTTTCTTCCCGAAGACGAGCTCGTACGGTCCGAAGCGGCACATGTGGCGACATCGATCAGGCATCACTTCGAACTGCGCCGCCGCAGCGAATGGCGGCAACTTCGCACCATGTGGTGGCGCGCTCGTACAAGCCTCGCAGTTGGAGTCATCTTCCTTGTGGTCTGCCTCGTGGCGCGCCACTTCCTTGCGGGTTCGCCTTCGCCCATCGCCCACATCTTCTCCGAAGGTCTGTTGATCGTCGGCTGGGTCGCGATGTGGGGCCCGCTCGATATTTTCCTCTACGGCTGGTGGCCGATCTATGCGCGCCACAAGCTGCTGGAACGATTGTCTCACCTCGAGGTCGAGCTTCGTCCCCTCAAATGAGCTGCGGGCCGTTCATCAACACCAGGCCAATCACGATCACTGCCGCGGCGGCAACACGCCGCCGTCCGAACGGCTCGCCCAGCAGCAACGTGCCGATCAGTGCCCCGAAGAGGACGGAAGTCTCGCGCAAGGCCGCGATATGCGCCATGGGGCCCAGTACGAGCGCATAGATCGCAATGCCATAACCGACATTGGCGACCACGCCGCCGATCATGCCGCGATACCAGGTGCGTTTGACGTGCGTCCATACCGTCCCCGGCCGCAGCACCGCCGCAAGAACCAGCAGCCATGGCCCTTCGATCACGGCGAGCCAGGCGATATAGGAAATCCTGTGCTCGAAAGTCGGTCCGGCGGCCCGCACACCCAGGCCATCGGCAATGATGTAGGCCGCGATGGTCACGCCCGTCAGCATGGCGAACAGGGTGGCGAGCCCATGTCGGCTCCCCGGCCGTGGCACGACGTTCTTCAAGGGCATCGCGAGGGCTATCAGGCCGAAGCTCAGCAGCAGGACGCCCGCGATATCCTGGGGGCGTAGATGCTCGCCGATCATGCGGCCCGACACTAGCGCGACCAGAAGCGGCCCCAGGCCGCGCGCGATGGGATAGGTGTGGCTGAGATCGCCGTAGGAATAGGCTTTGAGCAGGAAGAAGTAGTAGGCGATGTGGATCGTCACTGACGTCAAAAGGTACTTCCACGCGGCCGGTTCGATCATGGGCACGAAGGGGACGACGCAGAGGCCCATCACGGTACCGGTCGTCATGATGATGCCGAACGTCGCCAGCCGGTCCGACTGGTCGGACTTCAAGATGGCGTTCCAGGTAGCGTGCATCAGTGCTGCAGCAAGCAGCAGCGCGACAATGAGGGGTTCGACGACCAAGGCGGTTCTTTTCTCGTTGGCCGCACCCTACGCTCGACGGTGGAACGGGAGTAGTGCGCTTTTCTTGATGCAGCCCCTCATTCGGCTCAGGATCAGTGCAAGCAAGGTGGAAACGAACGAGGCAAGGCAATGGGTGTAGAGGCGTACAAGGCGGCGCGAGAGTTCTTGTTGGCCAAGCGTGGCGACTACGACGCGGCCTACCGCGATTTCCGCTGGCCTGAGCTCGACCAGTTCAACTGGGCGCTCGACTGGTTCGACGCCGAGTTGGCGCGTGGCGAGGCTGCCAATCGTGTCGCCCTCAAGATCGTCGGCGATGGCGCGGCCAGCCTTACCTTCGCCGAGCTGTCGGAACGTTCGAACCGCGTGGCCAACGGCTTGCGGGCGCTGGGCGTGAAGCGTGGCGACCGTATCCTGTTGATGCTCGGTAATGTGGCGCCGCTCTGGGAGATGATGCTGGCGGCCATGAAACTCGGCGCCGTCGTCATTCCGGCGACGACCCTCCTCACCCCAATCGATCTCGCCGACCGCTTCGAGCGCGGCCGTGCCCGCCACATCGTGGCGGCCGCTGGCGAAGCGGCCAAGTTTGAAGGTTTCGATCCCAGCCTGACACGCATTGCCGTCGGCGACGCGCCTGAGGGCTGGCACGCCTATTCCAAGTTGCTCGACTCGCCCGCCGCTTTCACGCCTGACGGCGTTACGCAGGCCGACGATCCGATGCTGCTCTACTTCACGTCGGGAACCACGGCGAAACCCAAGCTGGTGCTGCATTCCCACCGCAGCTATCCCGTGGGCCATCTCACGACGATCTATGTGCTCGGCCTGCAGCCGGGCGACGTCCACCTCAACATCTCCTCGCCGGGCTGGGCCAAGCATGCCTGGAGCTGCTTCTTCGCGCCGTGGATCGCCGGCGCCACGATCTTCATCACCAACCAGCCGCGCTTCAACGCGCGCTATCTGCTGGATGCCGTCGTCGCCAACGAGGTCACGACGCTCTGTGCGCCGCCCACCGTCTGGCGCATGCTGATCCAGGAAGACCTGAAGGCCCGCAAGACCAAGCTGCGCGAAGTGCTGGCCGCCGGCGAGCCGCTGAACCCGGAGGTGATCGAGCAGGTCGAGAAGGCTTGGGGTCTCACGATCCGCGATTTCTACGGCCAGACCGAGACCACGACGCAGGTCGGCAATCCGCCCGGCCAGCCGGTGAAGCCCGGCTCGATGGGCCGTCCCCTGCCCGGCTACAAGATCCGCCTGCTCGATGCCGACGATAGGGACGCCGAGGAAGGCGAGATCTGCATCGCGCTCGACCAGCGGCCGGCCGCTCTCATGCGCGGCTACCAGCAAGAGGACGGATCGATCGCGGCCATCGCCGGCGAGGTCTACCGCACCGGCGACGTCGCCTCGCGCGATGCCGACGGTTACCTCACCTATGTCGGCCGCGCCGACGATGTGTTCAAAGCCTCGGATTACCGCATCAGCCCGTTCGAGCTTGAAAGTGTATTGATCGAGCATCCTGCCGTGGCCGAGGCCGCCGTCGTGCCGGCGCCTGATCCCGTACGGCTCGCGGTGCCGAAGGCTTATGTGATGCTGACGGCGAGCGGCAAACCCGACCGCGAGACCGCGCTCTCGATCTTCCGCCACTTGCGCGGCCGACTGGCTCCTTTCAAGCGCATCCGCCGCATCGAGTTCGCCGACCTGCCCAAGACCATCTCCGGCAAGATCCGGCGAGTTGAGCTGCGCCGCGACGAAGAGAAACGGGCCTCAGAAAATCAGCGCGGGCCGGGCGAATTCAGGGAAGAGGATTTCCCGGAACTGGTGCAAGGCTGAGGAAAACCGCTAATATCCCACCATGCTTCTCCTGATCGATAACTACGACAGCTTCACCTACAACCTCGTCCATTTCCTGGGCGATCTCGGCGCGCACTGCGTCGTGCATCGGAACGACCAGATCACGGTCGACGAGGCGCTGGCGCTGAAGCCGGCCGGCATCGTGCTGTCGCCGGGCCCCTGCACGCCCAATGAAGCGGGCATCTGCTTGGACCTCATCAAGGCCGCCGCCAAGGATCAGGTGCCGCTGTTCGGTGTCTGCCTCGGCCATCAGGCGATCGGCCAGGTGTTCGGCGGCAAGGTCGTGCGTGCACCGACGCCGATGCACGGCAAGCTGTCGGGCGTACAGCACAAGAACCAGAGCGTGTTCGAGGACGTGCCCTCGCCTTTCCAGGCGACGCGTTACCATTCGCTGATCGTCGACCGGAAGGATTTTCCCAAGGACCTCGAAGTCACCGCCGAGACCGGCGAGATCATCATGGGCCTGCGCCACAAGACCCTGCCGATCCATGGCGTGCAGTTCCACCCCGAGAGCATTGCCTCGGAGCACGGCCACAAGATCCTCGAGAACTTCCTGAAGATTGCCGGCGACCATCCGAGCCAGCAGAACAAGAAGAAGGCAGCCTAACGCCGAATGTTCAATCGTCGGCTCTTCCTCCTTTCGTCTACCTCCGCTGCCGTCGCCCCGGCGGCCCTAGCACAAACGTGGCCCACCAAGCCGATCCGCATCATCGTGCCGTTCCCCGCCGGGCAAGCGACCGACATCCTGGCGCGCCTGATGGCCGATCAGCTCACCAAGTCGCTGGGCCAGCAGGTCATCGCCGAGAACCGTCCCGGCGCCGGCGGCCAGATCGGCGCTGACGTCGCGGCCAAGGCCACGCCCGACGGCTACACCTTGCTGATGGTGACGATCTCCACCCACGGCATCAGCCCGGCGCTCTATCCGAAGCTGCCCTACGATCCGCAGAAGGACTTCGCGCCGATCGCCAATATCGGGCTGACGCCGCAGGTGCTGATGACCAGCCTGAAGAGCGGCATCGGCTCCGTCGCCGATCTCGTTGCCAAAGCAAAGGCCGGCGCCGACCTCAACTACGGCTCCTCCGGGAACGGCTCGGCCAGCCACCTCGCCGTAGAGATGCTGAAGAGCGCGGCCGGTATCAAGCTCATGCACGTGCCCTTCAAGGGAAATGCCGAGGCGCAACTCGCATTGCAGAGCGGCGACATCCAGCTCCTGTCCGATGCCATCCCGGGTGCAGTCGGTCCGGTCCGGGCGGGCAAGGTGAAGGCCATCGGCATCGCCGACGAACGCCGCTCGCCCTTCCTTCCCGACCTGCCTACGGTCGCCGAGCAAGGCATCTACGGTGTGGTCGCTGTCGGCTGGATCGGCCTCTCCGCGCCGGCGCGCACGCCCGAGCCGATCCTCGACAAGATCAGCGCCGAGGTGATGCGCATCCTCAAGGATCCTGCGGTTCTCGAGAAGATGAAGAGCCTCTCCTTCGTACCCGCCAAGGAATCGCGCCAGGAGTTCGAGGCCTACATCGCCATCGAGAATACCAAGTGGCGCAAGATCGTCCAGGATGCAGGTGTGAAGATCGAGTGAGCTGGCTGGAGTGCGTTACTCCAGCACCGCCGCGTGGCCGTCACTAGGCCCCTTGGCTTTCTTCAGCAGAAGCACCAGCGGCAAGGCAACCAGCGCCACCAGCATCATCAGCTTGAAGTCGTTGGCATAGGCCACGACGCTCGCCTGCCTGGTGACTTCGGCATTAAGTGCTGCCTTACCGACCGTCGTCGCCATGTTCCAGAAATGCGATGGGCCGATCTGGCCGAGTGCATCGTTGAACGGCGTCACATGCCCTACCAGCTCGGCGTGGACGAGCTGCGTATTACGCGTCAGCAGGAAGATCACCAACGAGATGCCAATGCTCGAGCCGATATTGCGCATCAGGCTGTAGAGCGCCGTGCCCTGCGTGCGCAGATGCGGCGGCAAAGTCGCAAAAGTGATCGTCGAGAGCGGCACGAACATGAATCCGAGCCCCATGCCCTGCAGCACGCCGGTGCGGATCAAGGTCCACTCCGAGATGTTGGGCGTGAAGCGGGTCATCTCCCACAGAACTGCGGCCGTGATCAGCAGGCCGACGACCAGCAGTATTCTCGGATCGACCCGGTTGATGATCCGGCCGACCAGCATCATGGCGAACATCGTGCCGATGCCGCGCGGCGCAAGGACCATACCTGCCGTGATCACCGGATAGCCCATCAGGTTCTGCAGATAGGGCGTGATCAACGCCAGCGATGCCAGCAGGATGATACCAACCACGAAGATGAAGCAGAGGCCGACGGAGAGATTGCGATCCTTGAAGATCGCTGGATCGATGAACGGCTGCTTCACCGTGAATGTCTGGACCAGGAACAAGTAGAAGGCGAGCGCCGCCAGCACCGCTTCGATCACGATCTCGGTCGAGGAGAACCAGTCCAACTGCTCACCGCGGTCGAGCATCGTCTGGAACGAGCCGATGGCGATGCTGAGCATGGCAAAGCCGAACCAGTCGAAGCCGCCTTTGCGGGTCTCCGTTTCGGAGAGGTATGCGGACAGGCCCAGGAACGTCAGGATACCGATCGGCACGTTGATGTAGAAGACCCAGCGCCAATTGTAGACTTCGGTCAGCCAGCCGCCGAGTGTCGGCCCCAGGATCGGACCGACCATCACGCCGATGCCCCACATGGCCATCGCCGAGCCATGCTTCTCCTTCGGATAGGAGTCGAGCAGCACAGCCTGCGAGAGCGGCACCAGTGAAGCGCCGAACAGACCCTGCAAGAGACGGAACAGCACCATCTCGGGCAGCGAAGTTGCAATGCCGCACAGGACGGATGCGCCAGTGAAGCCTGCAACCGCGATCTGGAACAATCGCTTGCGGCCGAGTCGTTGTTCGAGGAAGCCGGTGACCGGCGTCGCGATGGCGGCAGCCACGATGTAGGACGTCAGCACCCAGTTGATCTGGTCAGTCGTCGCCGACAGCGAGCCCTGCATATAGGGCAACGCCACGTTGGCGATGGTCGTATCCAGCGCCTGCATGATCGTGGCCAGCATGACGCAAAGCGTCAGCAGCACGACGTGACGTGGGGTGGTCGTTGTCATGGCCGGGGGCGCGCCACTCCAGCGGCGCGATCATGACCGCGCCACTGGAGTGGCGCGCCCCCGGCAGAGCTCGATCTGAACATGGCTAGGTCCGATGCCTACCGGGCGCCGCTGAACAGGTCTGCAATCTGACGCTGATGGCCGGTGTCGATCTCGACATAGGCGCTCATGCCGGTGCGCAGCGGCGGTGCATCGGCCGGCATCTCGACCTTGAGACGGATCGGCACGCGCTGCACCACCTTCACCCAGTTACCCGTGGCGTTCTGCGGCGGCAGGACCGAGAACTCCGCGCCCGTCGCCGGTGCGAGGCTCGTCACCGTGCCGTGCCATTCGCGACCCGGATAAGCGTCGATGGTGATACTCGCGATCGCACCGGGTTTCAGATAGGTGAGATCGGACTCCTTGGGATTCGCTTCGACCCAGACATCGGCCGAGGAAACGAGGCTGAATGCCGCCTGCCCTGCTGGCAGATACTCGCCGACCTGCAGCGCATCGACATTGGTCACGATGCCTGGGATGGGTGCCACGACGGTGGTGCGCGTGAGATCGCGGCGCGCCTTGTCGACCTGCGCTTGTGCAGCAAGGAAATTGGGGTGGTCCTCGATCCGTCCATTGGCATTGCCGCCGAGTTGAGCGAGCGCCGCCTCGGCGTCGTGCTGCGCCATGCTGAAGCGTTCGCGTGCCGCATCGAGGTCGCGCTTGGCCTGGTCGAAGGTCGCTTGTGCCGACACGCCGCGCTTCAGCAGGTCCTGCTGGCGCTGGGCCGTGGTCTCGTAGAAGCCGACATCGGTCTTGGCCTGCTCGATCTGCGCCACCTTCTGGCGATAGGTCGCCTGTTGGGTGGTGATCTGGTTGCGCACACTGCCGAGATTGGCCTCCGCACCTGCCAGAGCGATCCGGAACGGTTCCTGGTCGAGGGTGAACAGGACATCCCCCTTCTCGACCCTCTGGCTCTCGTGAACGGCGACGTTGGCCACGATCCCGGACACATCGGTGGCGACCGTCAGCTTGCCAGCATGGACATACGCATTGTCGGTCGACACGTAGCGTCCGCCCGTCATGTAGACGAATATTCCGGCTGCAAGTACGAGGGCCGGCCCGAGCGTCAGTAGGAAACGACGCAGGTTTTGCGGTCGGCGCAGTTTCAGCCTGGAGAGAATTGACACGCGTGCCGGGGGTGTCGCGAGAGCCGGTTCGGGCGCCGGAACCTCGTCGACGAGGTCAGTGCGCCGGAAGGAATTTCTATCAGCCATTGCTCGCTCTCCTGTCGCCGGCGTTCGTCGTCAGCCTGCCGAGAAGGTTTCCCTTCATGCTGGACAGGATGGCGAACAGCCGGTCGCGATCTTCTTCGCTCACGCCTTCAAGGGCCTCGCCGCGCGTCACGGCGCCGACGGCGAAGATCTCGCCAAGCAGCGGAGGCGCCTTGTCGGTGAGGTGAAGCTGGCGGATGCGTCGGTCGGTCGGATGTGCCCGGCGCTCCACCAGGCCCATTTCCTCCAGCCGGTCGAGCAGGCGCGTCAGCGTAATGGGTTCGACTTCGAGGATATCGGCTAGCCCGCTTTGCTGGATGCCCTCGTTGCGCGCCAGGTGAGCCAGCACCTGACACTGCGAGCGCGTCAGCCCGAGGTCTCGCGCGTTTTGCTCGAAGCGCTTGCGCATGAGCCGGGCCACGTCGTGCAGCAGGAAGGCAACATTGCGCTCGGGCAGTTCCATGGCTTCTCCTAAGGTCACTTAATATAAGCTTGCTTATTATATTTGCAAGCAGCGACACTTAGAGGAAATTACCAATTGATTCAGTTTGTTATGGCTGGTCGCTCAGCTTGCGACGCCAAAGCCCGCGCGCTGGATCGCCTTGGTGATGGCGGGCACGTCGGCCTCCGCCGGGAGACGCATCTCCCCGCTCTTGAGGTCGACGGAGAGAGGCGCGGTACCTGCGCCGGTCGCGGCACGCGTGACAGCCTTTACGCAGCCGTCGCAATCCATGCCGGTGACCTTGAGGATGAGTTCTTGAGCCATGTGATATAGCTTCGCGCCCGCCGGCTGGACCGGCAAGGGGCAAATCAACACGGTGTTCTTCCGGTGAGTGGCGATATCGACGATTTTCGGGGCCTTCTGGCCAAGGTAGGCAATGGCGAGCCGCTCGGCATCGACGAGGCAGAGCGCGCCTTCGACATCATGACCAGCGGCGACGCCACGCCGGCACAGATGGGGGCCTTCCTGATGGGGCTCAAGGTGCGCGGCGAGACGGCCGAGGAGCTGGCCGGCGGTGCCCGCGTGCTGCGCGCCAAGATGCTGCGCGTACGTGCGCCCGACGGCGCCATCGATATCGTGGGCACCGGCGGCGACCACCACGGTACCTACAATGTCTCCTCCTGCTCCGCCCTGGTCGTGGCCGGCGCTGGCGTGCCCGTCGCCAAGCACGGCAACCGCGCCTTCACCTCCAAGTCCGGGGCCGCCGATGTCCTGGACGCACTCGGCATCAATCTCGATCTGCCGATCGAGACGCTCGAGAAGGCATTGGTCGAGGCCAAGGTCTGCTTCCTGATGGCACCCCGCCATCACAGCGCCATGCGCAATGTTGCCGGCCCGCGGGTCGAACTGGCACCCTCGCGCACGATCTTCAACCTGCTCGGTCCCCTATCGAACCCCGCTGGCGTTAAACGCCAGCTCGTCGGCGTGTTCGATCGCCGCTGGCTGCGGCCCGTCGCCGAAGCGTTGGGCCAGCTAGGCTTGGAGCGCGCATTGGTCGTACATGGACAGGACGGCATGGACGAGCTCACCACGACCACCAAGAGCTGGGCGGCGTCGCTCGAGAACGGCAAGGTAAGCGAAATTGAGATCGCGCCCGAGGATATCGGTGTTAAGCGCGCCTCCCTCGCCGACCTCAAAGGTGGCGATCCGGCGCATAATGCCGAGGCCATTCATAAGGTGCTGGCCGGCGAGAAGAACGCCTTCCGGGACATCGTGGTGCTGAACAGCGCCGCGGCGATTATGGTAGCGGGCAAGGCTCGTGACCTGAAGGAAGGTGCGGCACTTGCCGCCGCTGCAATCGACAGCGGCAAGGCCAAGGCCGCACTAGAGACGCTGAAGAGGATCTGCGCATGAGCGACACGTTGACGAAAATCGTCGCCGACAAGCGCCGCCACGTCGAAGCCTGCAAGGCCAAGCGCTCCCTCGCCGAAGTGGAAGACGCCGCGTTGCGCGCCGACAAACCGCGCGGCTTCGCCGCTGCCCTGAAGCGCACCATAAAGTCGGGCCGATACGGGCTGATTGCCGAGATCAAGAAGGCCTCGCCGAGCAAGGGCCTGATCCGCGAGGACTTCGATCCCCCGACGCTCGCGCGCGCCTATGAACGCGGCGGCGCAACATGCCTTTCGGTTCTGACCGACGAGCCTTACTTCCAGGGTAAGGACGAGTTCCTGGTGCAGGCCCGTAATGCCTGCGGCCTGCCGGTCCTGCGCAAGGATTTCATGATCGACCTCTATCAGGTCGCCGAGGCACGGGCGCTGGGCGCTGATTGCATCCTGCTGATCATGGCCTGCCTCGATGACGAGATGGCGTCCGATCTCACCAAGCTCGCCCATCGCTGGGAGATGGACGTGCTGGTCGAGGTGCACGACGCCGCCGAACTCGAGCGTGCGCTGCGCATCGACAGCGACCTGATCGGCGTCAACAACCGCAACCTCAAGACGCTCGCCGTCGATTTGGCCACGACCGAACAGCTTGCGCCGCGGGTGCCGCGCGACCGCGTGCTGGTCGCTGAAAGCGGGCTCGGCTCGCCGGCCGATCTCGCACGCATGGCCAAGGTTGGTGCGTCGGCCTTCCTGATCGGCGAGAGCTTCATGCGCCAGCCTGACGTCGAGGCTGCCGTGCGCGAGATCCTGGTGCGCGAGGCGGCATGAGTCGCAAGGCCGCCCTCACCCATTTCGACGACACCGGCAATGCGCGCATGGTCGATGTCGGCGACAAGGACGTAACCGAGCGTATCGCCGTGGCTCGCGCCAGCGTCACCATGCAGGCTGCGACCTTGAAGTTGATCCGCGAGAAGAAAGCCAAGAAGGGCGACGTGCTCGCTGTCGCACAGCTCGCTGGCATCATGGCGGCCAAGCGCACGCCGGAGCTGATCCCGCTCTGTCATCCGCTGTCGCTGTCGTCGGTCGACGTGAAGCTGTCGCTCAACCCCAAGCGCAAGGCCGTTGATATCGAGGCGACCTGCAAGCTCAAGGGACGCACCGGCGTCGAGATGGAGGCGCTTACCGCCGCCTCCGTCGCCGCCCTGACGGTCTACGATATGTGCAAGTCCGTCGACCGCGGCATGACGATCTCCGAGGTGAAACTCCTGCACAAGTCCGGCGGCAAGTCCGGCACCTGGAGTACGAGCTGATGCTCTCCGTTCGCGACGCCCATGCCCGCGTGATCGCTGCCTTCGAAGTACTGCCGGCCGAGATGGTTTCGATCGCCGATGCAGCGGGCCGCGTGCTGGCAGTGCCAGCGACGGCGCGACTCACCCAGCCACCGGCCGATCTCTCCGCGATGGACGGCTATGCCGTGCGCGCAGCCGACGTGCCCTCGGCGCCGGGCACCCTTACCCTCGTCGGCCAGGCACCGGCAGGTGGCTCCTACGACCAAGTCCTGAAAGCTGGCGAGACGGTGCGTATTTTCACCGGTGGGCCGCTGCCGCAGGGTGCGGACGCGATCGTGATTCAGGAAGACACGAAGGCCGATGGCGCGCAGATCACCATCCTCGAAGCACCGCGCCCTGACCGACACATTCGCAAGGCCGGCCTCGATTTCAAGGCAGGTGACCAGCGGTTCCAGGTGGGTCGCACACTCTCCACGCGCGACGTGGCACTCGCGGCGGCGATGAACCTGCCGTGGCTTTCCGTTCATCGCAAACCGCGAGTCGCGATCCTGTCGACCGGTGATGAGCTGGTGATGCCGGGCGAGCCGGTCGGGCGAAACCAGATCGTCTCCTCCTCGGGCATCGCGGTTGCTGCCTTGGTCCGCGGTTGGGGCGGCGACCCGACCCTGTTCGATATCGCCCGCGACGACGCCAAGTTGATCGAGAATCGCATCGCCGCCGGCGCCCAGCATGATCTGCTGATCACCCTGGGTGGCGCCTCGGTCGGCGACCACGATCTCGTGCAGGCTGCCCTCAAGGCCCAGGGCTTCTCGATGGACTTCTGGCGCATCGCCATGCGCCCCGGTAAGCCGCTGATGTTCGCCGCCAGGGACCGCGCCCGCGTGCTCGGCCTGCCCGGCAATCCGGTTTCCACGATGGTCTGCGCCCTTCTGTTCCTGAAGCCCGCAATCGAGCGGATGCTGGGCCAGCCTGGCGACCTGATCGCGACGCAGCCGGCCCGTCTGGCTGTAGATCTGAAGCAGAACGACCAGCGCGAGGACTATGTCCGCTCGACACTGACGCGCGCCGCCGACGGCGGCCTGACGGTCGATCCCCACCCCGTGCAGGACAGCTCCATGCTCTCCGTCCTCGCTAGTTCGAATGCCCTGTTGGTCAGGCCGGCGCACGACCCCGCCCGAACGAAAGGCGAAACCGTGCAGATTGTTGACCTGGCGAACCTTTCCGGCGGCTACTGATCCCCGTCTTCCCCGGGATAACTTGACCCAGAGGAGGAACTAAACTAGAACATGTGCCGGGTTTCAGGATTTGTTCCGAAATCTGGTAGGCAGTCTGGGGAGAAGACGGTGTTAACCCGCAAGCAGAACGAACTGCTCATGTTCATCAACAAGCGCCTCAACGACGACGGCGTGTCGCCCTCGTTCGACGAGATGAAAGAGGCGCTGCGGCTCAAGTCCAAGTCGGGCATCCATCGCCTGATCACGGGGCTGGAGGAACGCGGCTTCCTGCGTCGCCTGCCGCACCGTGCGCGGGCGCTCCAAGTCCTGAAGCTGCCGGACACCGCCGCCATGCCGGCCCCCAATGTCACCCCCCTGCTCGCCGACGCCCGTCGCGCGGGCCTTGCGGAAGCGCGCGAAGGCTTCGTGCCACAGATCGTGCGCGGCGACCGCCTGCCGCTCGCCGGCGCCATCCAGGCCGCCAACGAAGCGCAGGCCCTCAGCCTGCCACTATATGGCCGGATCGCCGCCGGTACGCCGATCGAGGCGCTGCGCGACAATTCCACGACCGTGGATGTGCCCGTCTCCCTGCTGGGCTCCGGCGCTCACTATTGCCTCGAGGTGCAGGGCGACTCGATGGTCGAGGCCGGCATCCAGAACGGCGACATCGCCATCATCAAGAGTGCCGACACCGCCGAGTCCGGCGAGATCGTGGTAGCGCTGATCGACGATACCGAGGCAACGCTCAAGCGCCTGCGCAAGAAGGGCGCTTCGATTGCCCTGGAGCCCGCGAACGCCGCCTACGAGACGAGAATTTTCGGACCGGATCGCGTGAAGATCCAGGGACGGCTCGCCGGCCTCTATCGCCGCTACAACTGAGCCCGTTGCTCTGCGCGCTCGGTGCGCGGAGGTAACCGACTTCCCACCTGCAGACTGGATCGCCGAACGACGCGGCCCCTAGTTTCGTGTATGAATACTGACGAAACCGCCGCGATCCGGCAAACCGCCCTCGACTATATCGAGGGCTTCTACGAAGGCGATGCGTCACGCATGGAGCGCTCGCTCCATCCCGAACTCGCCAAGCGCATCACCCATCCCGACTCGGGTACAGGACGCTCGCATCTCGCCGAGATGCGTGCGCTCACCCTGACTCAGCTCACCAGGGACAAGGCCAACCGACCGACGCCCAAAACGGAGCAATTAAAGGACGTCACCGTGCTCGACGTCTTCCAGAATGCCGCCAGCGCCAAGGTCGTGGCCTCGACCTGGATCGATTACCTGCATCTGTCCAAATTCAACGGACGATGGGTGATCGTGAACGTGCTGTGGGAAATGAAGCCCGGCCATCCCTTCACGCCCTACTGGTGATGCTCAGGCGCCCGGCGCCCTGACCGGCATGGCTTGCCGCGACGGGCTGTTAGGCACCCACGGTCGATCGCCGCGAGCGGCGTTGGTGGTCTCGCGGCGCACATCGAGATCATTGAGCCAGAGGGCCTGAGCCCCCTCCTTCCAGGCGTCGCGCCGGTCGATCACCACGCGAGGGCCGCGACAGCGTGCCTTCGCATCGACCGTCGCCAGTACGACGTCTGCCGACCCGCAGGCTTCGGAAAGACGGCGCTCGTCGCTCACTAGCGCAATGCGCCACGGCCCTTTGCGCCAACGGCAAAGGCCGGTGCTGCAGCCAAGTCCGGTCGCCTGCTCCTCGGCGCTCACGGTCCAGCGCTTGGCGCCCTCCTGACCCTGCCGCCGCGCCCAGGCATCGCTCACGAACCGGTCGGTGCGCGCCGACGCGACATGCACGACGCCGTGCTCGTCACGCAGGCCGAGCACGCGGCCATCTTCGCTCATCAGCAGGTCCGGCGGTGGCGGCGGCCCGAGCAGAAGACCGATGGCAACAACCGGCAAGCCGGCATAGCGCCAACGCCGCCGCCACAGACAAAGCCACAAGCCGCCGGCCGTCAGCAGCCACAGGCTGGCGCCGGGCAACGATGGAACCAAGGTCGCGGCCTCGGGCCAGGCGGCCACATAGCGGGCAATTGCATTCAGCCCTTCGACGCCCCAGCCCATCGGCACCAGCGCGACCTGTTCGAGGCCGACCGGCATCAGCAGCATCGTCAGCAGGCCCCAGGGCATGATCCAGAAGCCGGTGAGTGGCACGCCCAACAAGTTGGCGACGACACCGAGCAGCGACAGCCGATTGAAATGATAGGCGGCGAAAGCCCCAGTCGCGACTGAGGCAATCAAGGTGGTGAGCAGGCTCGCAGCCAGTGCGGCACCGAGACGCCACAGCCAGCGACGCTGGGAAAGTTCGGCGCGCTCATGCAGATATCGACGCCATCCCGCAGCCGTCTCCCACGCTGCAATCAGCGCCACCACGGCAGCAAAGGACATCTGGAAAGACGCGCCGGTCAGCGACTCCGGTGCGACCACGAGTACGATGACGGCCGACCAGGCGACCAGCCGCAGCGACAACGCCGTGCGGTCGAGCAGGATGGCAAGCAGGGCAAACCCCGCCATGGCACAAGCGCGCTGCGCCGGCACAGGCGCACCTGCGAGGGCTGTGTAGAAAAGCGCGGCTGCCAAGGCGAGTACAGCGGCGATCTTCTTGGCATCGACACGCAGGGCCAGCGCCGGAATGAGGGCAATCCCATAGCGGACGATGCCCATCACCAGGCCGACGACGAATACGATGTGCAGGCCGGAGATGGAAAGGATGTGCGCCAACCCTGAGTCGCGCATGGCCTGGGCGACGTCCTTGTCGACGGCCGTCTGCTCGCCCGTCAGCATCGCCGCGACCACGCCGCCTTCGGGGTTGGGCAACGCCTTCAGGATGCGCTCTGTTATATCGGCACGCAGTGCATCTAGCGTGCGGACGAAGCCGTCTGGCTGCCCCTTCTCGATGATGATGGCCGGTGCCAACGCATAGCCCACGGCGCCGAGTTGCTGATACCAGGCAACCCGTTGGAAATCGAAAGCGCCCGGCGCTGCAGGACCTGCTGGTGGTGACAGATTGGCCAGGACCAGGAGCCGGTCACCGACAGTCAATGGTGGCGCGCCCCTGTTCAACGACACACGCACCTTCAGCGGCATCATTTCTGGCGGCGGCACATAGTTGCCCTTCAATCGGACCGCCTCGAGGACGACCCGCACGCCGTCCGGCAGCCGCTGGATGTCGGCCACCCTGCCCTCGACATTGATGCTGAAGAGCGGCCGGCTGAGCGTCGGTGCGGCGACGCTCGCCGTCCGCCAGGCAATCAGGCCGAAACCCGCCGATGCCGCCGCAGCGCCAACGGCCAGCGCGCGGGCGAGGCTGCCCGACGGCACGAGGAAAGCGGCCACGAGCGATGCACCGCCCAAAGCAGGTTCCAACCATAAGGCAGGCTCGCTCGGCAGCTCGAAGTAGATGGCGATGCCCAACCCCATGGCGACAGGCAGCCAGAGCATCCAGCGGCCGCGCTCAGCATCGAGTTGCTGCAGGATCCAGGTGCGTGCCCCCGCCACGCCGTCTCCTTTTTACCCTTGGCCTGCCGGCCAGTCCCACGTTTGACAGTGCAGGGACGCTCGCCTACCTACGGCGCGCTTTCGCGGCCTAAATGCGGCAAAACCCGCGCTTACCGACCCCAAAAGACCCTGGACAAATGACCGTCGTAACCCGCTTCGCCCCCTCGCCGACCGGCTTCCTCCATATCGGCGGCGCGCGCACCGCTCTCTTCAACTGGCTGTTCGCCAAGCACCATGGCGGCAAGTACCTGCTGCGCATCGAGGACACCGATCGCGCGCGGTCAACCGAACCCGCGATCGCCGCCATCCTCGATGGCCTGGGCTGGCTCGGCCTGCAGCACGACGGCGAGGTCACCTACCAGTTCTCGCGCGCGGCCCGCCACGCCGAGGTGGCGCACCAGATGCTGGCCGCCGGCAATGCCTACCATTGCTATTGCTCACCGCAGGAGCTGGACGAGATGCGGGCAGCGCAAAAGGCCGCCGGGAAGCCCATGCGCTACGACGGCCGCTGGCGCGACCGTGATCCCAAGGAAGCTCCCGCCGGCGTAGCCCCTGTCATTCGTCTGAAAGCGCCGCAGACCGGTCAGACCGTCATCAAAGATCTTGTGCAGGGCGAGGTCACGGTCGAGAACGCTCAACTCGACGACATGATCCTGCTGCGGGCTGATGGTACGCCGACCTACATGCTGGCTGTCGTGGTCGACGACCACGACATGGGCGTGACGCACGTCATTCGCGGCGATGATCACCTCAACAACGCCTTCCGCCAGCTCCAGATCATCCGGGCCATGGGTTGGCCAGAGCCGGCCTACGCCCACATTCCGCTGATCCACGGTCCCGACGGCGCCAAGCTCAGCAAGCGCCACGGCGCATTGGGCGTCGATGCCTATCGTGACTTGGGCCTTCTGCCAGCAGCCCTGCGCAACTACCTGCTGCGCCTGGGCTGGGGCCATGGCGACGACGAGATCATCTCGACCCAGCAGGCCATCGAGTGGTTCGACCTCGATGGCGTTGGCCGCTCGCCTTCGCGCTTCGACATGGCGAAGCTCGTCAATCTCAATGCGCACTATCTCCGCGAGATGCCGGACGAAGAGCTGTTGCCGATGGTGTTGCCGCGCGTCGAGGAGAAGCTCGGCGCCAAGGTCGATGCGATCGGCCTGGAGCGCATCACTCGCGGCATGAACGGCGTGAAGCAGCGGTCGCGCACCCTAATCGAGCTCGCCGACAATCTCGTTTTCTATGCTCGTGCTGGCGCGCCGCCGATTGCCGACGACAAGGCCCGCGGAGTGCTGACACCGGAGGCCAAGTCGCTGCTCGGCAAGCTCGCTGTTGCCTTGGAGGCCGATGCCGCCAACTGGGGTGAGAAACAGGTCGAAGATGCCGTGCGGCGCTTCGCGGAAAGCATGGGCGTAAAGCTCGGCCAGGTGGCCCAGCCGCTGCGTGTAGCCCTCTCCGGCTCGACGGTATCACCTGGCATCTTCGAGGTCGTTGCGATCCTGGGTCCCGCCGAAACGCGCACACGATTGCTGGCTGCAGCCGGATAGACGGACGTCTTGAGCATGCGCAAGGTCGGTTCATGACTGCGCGCGTCTGGGTCTGGCTTCTGTCGCTTTCCGTCTTGTGGGGCGGTTCGTTCTTCTTTGCCAAGGTAGCCCTCGGCGAACTGGCCCCCTTGTCGGTCGTGTTCGGCCGTGTGGCACTTGCCGCCATCGCCCTCAACCTCGTCCTGGCCCTGACAGCCGGCAGCCTGCTCCAGCGCAAGGTGCCGTGGCGGACCTTCTTCGCCATGGGCTTACTGAACAATCTCGTGCCGTTCGCTCTGATCTTCTGGGGGCAGACGCAGATCGCCTCGGGCCTCGCCTCGATCCTGAACGCCACGACGCCACTCTTCACCTTGATCGTGGCCCATTTCCTGACGCAGGACGAACGGATCGACGCGATCAAACTTGGCGCTCTGGTGATCGGCATTGGCGGCGTCGTCGTGCTCATGGGGCCGGATGCACTGGCCGGGAATCACGGCGTGTTGGGCCAGCTTGCCTGTCTCGGCGCCGCGCTCTCCTACGCCTTTGCTGGAGTCTATGGCCGTCGCTTCAAGGCGATGAATATCGCGCCCCTCGATGCTGCCGCTGGCCAGGTCACAGCCAGCACCATGTTGATTCTTCCAATCATGCTGATCGTCGATCAGCCCTGGACGTTGCCGGCTTTTCCATCAGCAACCGCGTGGGCATCGTTGGCCGGACTGGCGTTGCTGTCGACGGCCCTCGCATATGTCCTGTATTTTCGCATCCTTGCTGCTGCCGGCGCGACCAATCTTCTGCTCGTAACATTTCTGATTCCCGTGACGGCGATCCTGCTCGGCGTCGCGGTTCTCGGTGAACATTTGCTCCCCCGGCACTTCGCCGGCATGGCCCTGATCGGGCTCTCACTGGCTGCCATCGATGGCCGGCTTTTAAATTTCCTGCATACCGCGAAATAGCGGCCGGGCTGCACAATTGCGCCCTCCGGAGGGGCTTGTTAGGGTGCCGCCGAACCGGCGAGCAGCACCCGCAGTGCGCTCGCGCCTTGCCTGAATCGAGCTGAAAAGAGTTCACCAAATGGCCAAATCGACCGCGACGCTGACCGACAACGAAACCGGCAAATCCTATGAAATGCCGATCATCCACGGCACCCTCGGACCGCGCCTGGTCGATATCCGTAAATTCTACGGCGAATCGGGAATGTTCACTTACGATCCGGGGTTCACTTCGACCGGTTCGTGCGGATCGAGGATCACCTTCATCGACGGTGACGAAGGCCTCCTCCTCCATCGCGGCTACAACATCGCCGACCTCGCCGAGCAGAGCGACTTCATGGATGTCGCCTACCTGCTGATGAAGGGCGATCTGCCGAACAAGGTGCAGAAGGACAAGTTCGTCAAAGACATCACGAACCACACGATGGTTCACGAGCAGCTCAGCCAGTTCTATCGCGGCTTCCGCCGTGATGCCCATCCGATGGCGATCTGTTGCGGTGTCGTCGGTGCGCTCTCGGCCTTCTATCACGACTCGCTCGATATCAACGATCCACACCAGCGGATGGTCGCTTCCTATCGCCTGGTCGCCAAGATGCCGACCATCGCGGCGATGGCCTACAAGTATTCAGTCGGCCAGCCGTTCGTGTATCCGCGCAACGACCTCTCCTATGCGGCGAACTTCCTGCGCATGATGTTCTCGGTTCCGGCCGAGGAGTACGAGGTGAATCCGATCGTCGAGAAGGCGATGGACCGCATCCTGATGCTCCACGCCGACCACGAGCAGAACGCGTCGACCTCGACCGTCCGCCTCGCGGGCTCCTCTGGTGCCAACCCGTTCGCCTGCATCGCAGCCGGCATCGCCTCGCTGTGGGGTCCGAGCCACGGCGGCGCCAACGAAGCCGTCATCAACATGCTGAACGAGATCGGCGGCAAGCAGAACATCCCGGGCTTCCTGTCCCGCGTTAAGGACAAGAACGACCACACCCGCCTGATGGGCTTCGGCCATCGCGTCTACAAGAACTACGATCCGCGCGCCAAGGTCATGCGCCAGACCTGCCATGAGGTGCTGACCTCGCTCGGCATCCAGCACGACCCGCTGCTCGAGCTGGCCATGGAAATGGAGCAGATCGCGCTGAAGGACGACTACTTCGTCTCCAAGAAGCTCTACCCGAACGTCGACTTCTACTCGGGCATTATTTTCCGGGCGATCGGCATCCCGACATCGATGTTCACCGTTCTGTTTGCGGTGGCGCGCACCGTCGGCTGGATCTCGCAGTGGAACGAGATGATCGAAGATCCGGACCAGAAGATCGGCCGTCCGCGCCAGCTGTACAATGGTCAGACCGAGCGGCCCTACAAGCCGCTGCATATGCGCGGATAAGCAAGATAAGTTCGCTATCCGGGAGGGAAGCGAGAAACATGGCGAGATCGTCATACGGGCCGCGCCGGGCAACGACCTGGACGGCCACCGAGAAGCAAAGGCCGATGCCGCGGATCGTGCGGCTCGGCCGGCCGGCCAACGACAACTTCCGGCAACCCGGGCGGCTGACACGGGCGATCGTGCTCGGCCTCGCCGGTCTTCTCCTGACTTTCGTACTGGTGGAGTGGCGCTTCTTCTGATCGCCACTTGTGAGCTGGCTTTGTGGTGCCATTAGGCCGATCGCCTTGAACCACTGATATTGCTGGTGCCTACTCTTCGCTCAGTCGAAGGGGACCAGCATGCAGGTCAACGGCGTTGCTCATACCTTTATCACGGCCGGCAACTTCGCCGCGGCCCGCGAGTTCTACGGCAAACTCCTGCCGTTCCTGGGCATGACAATTGTGGCGGACACCCACAACACATTCTATGGGGTCGGCGGACGTACGGGTTTCGGCATTCATGCACCCTCCGCCGAGTTCGCCGGACAGCGCTTCCGACAAGGCGCCGTCGGTCTCCACCACCATTGCTGGCGAGCGCGGGAGCAGGCAGACGTCGACGAGGCGCACGCCTTCTTGAAATCAATCGGCGCCACAATCGTCCATCCGCCGCGCAAAGATGCTTTTGCGCCGGGTTACTATTCGATCTTGTTCGAAGACCCGGACGGGACGCGTCTGGAGATCAACTATGTCCCAGGCCAGGGACTGCTAGCGCCTGGGCAGCGCATTGGCGGCGGCTACGCCGACGGTACCCAGAACGAATAGCAAGCTGCCAAAGACAGCTTACTTCCTTTCGATCAGCTCGATCTTGTAGCCGTCGGGTTAGAGAACCCCATGCAGAAGGGATTTCGTCGTCTTTGGTACGCCCTTGGCACAGTGCCGCGTGCAAGCCTCAGGTCCAACCCGCCTACTCTTCCTCGAAGTACTCGAGGTCCATCCGCTTGACCTCAAACGTTTTGGCCGGTGCCACTCCGACGTTAAAGTCCATCATGAGCTGGGTTAAGCGCTCGCCGTTAATGAGCACGATCTTCTTGTGCTTAACATCTCGAACGTATTTTAAGGAGCTGGCGGTGAAGGTTGACGTAGTGATGAACACCCCCTTCTGCGCACCGTGTGCGTCGAGGCTGCCCGAGAAATTGCGAACCTCGTCGCCGCCTACCGAATTGGTCCACCGCTTGGCCTGCAGGTAAATAAAATCCAATCCGAGGCGATCCTCGCTGATGATGCCATCAATGCCGCCATCTCCCGACTTTGCAACATTCCTGGCAGCATCAGCGCGCGAGCCGCCATACCCCATTGCTAGCATCAGATCCAAGACCAGACGTTCGAAAAATGCAGGGGTTGCGGCCATAATGGCTACGTGCAGTTGCTGGCCCAGCGACGCCCGAACAGTGCTGTACGCGGCTTCCAAAGTCTCCTCGGGCGTGTCCTCCTTCTCGTTAACATCCGCCGCGGACGCTGCGGATGCTCCCGCCGCCGTCGTCTTGCCCACAAAGGCACTGAACTCCGGGTACTGTCTCAGCGTGTCCAAAGTGACTTCGGGCGGGTTGGTCGCGAGGAGTTTCTTCCCGCGGTCCGTTATCCGGAAACTGCCGCGCTCCACGGTCTCCAGGAGGCCCGCGCGGGACAAGTAGACCTTCGCCCAAGCCAAGCGGTTCCGGTAGCGGCTCTGCACTCCCGACGGCAAGAGCTCTGATAGGTCATCCGTAGTGAGGTTAAGATCTCTGGCAACAAGTGGTGCGAGAAGCGGAAGACGATGCTTTGCACCATCATGGGTGCGCTTCAAAAGCGACAACAGTAAGTTGTGAAACGCAGGGACGGCCATGGTGTTCTCCGCACATGGCGTACCAGAACTTCGCCCGATTGTTAACGCAGTGTTGTCGGACTGCTTGCGGTCAGATCAGGCAGGTTTTCCACACGACTGCAGGTGCACCTTAGGTGGAGGGACAAGTTCGGGCTACCAGCTTCCCTACACACTTGCCTCAACGATTTCGAGGTGTGGGATGAAGCGCAAAGAGCAGTCCGAGCTACGTGGTCAGGTCCAGCAATCGCGTCACCACTATAAGGATGTTCAATTTATTGGATTCTGTGACTAACTGGGTTTCCGCTCGATCAGCTCGATCTTGTAGCCGTCGGGATCCTCGACGAAGGCGATGACCGTCGTGCCGAACTTCACCGGCCCCGGCGCACGGGTGACCTTGCCGCCCGTCTTGGTGACCTGCTCGCAGACGCCATAGACATCAGGCACGCCGACGGCCAGGTGGCCGAAACCGGTGCCGAGCTCGTAGGGCTTCGCCTGATCCCAATTGTGGGTCAGCTCGACGACGCAGTGCTCGGGTTCCTCGCCATAGCCGACGAAGGCCAGGCTGTACTTGCCCTCGGGCACGTCGCGCTTGCGCAGCAGCTTCATGCCCATTGGCCCGGTATAGAAGGCCAGCGACTTGTCGAGATCCATGACGCGGATCATCGTGTGGAGCATGCGGTAGTTTGCGGCGGCGGCTGCAGACATCGTCCCTCTCCTACATGTCCCTGATCATGGCGGCGAACGTGGCTTCGGCGGCAACCTTGCCGTCGACCAGGGCGCGGCCCGAAAACTTCCAGACATTGGCCCGGCTCTGCACCTTCTGGACATGCAGTTCGAGCCGATCGCCCGGCACGACCGGCCGGCGGAAACGCACGCCGTCGATCGACATGAAATAGACCAGCTTGCCTTCCGACTGCGCCCCGAATGTCGACACGACGAGGACGCACGCGGTCTGCGCCATCGCCTCGACGACCAGCACCCCCGGCATCACTGGATCGGAGGGGAAATGGCCCTGGAAGAACGGCTCGTTGATCGAAACGTTCTTGATACCGACGGCGCTCTGGTCGAGCTGCATGTCGATGACCTTGTCGACCATGAGCATCGGATAGCGGTGCGGGATCATCTGCAGGATCCGCTTGATGTCCACCGAGGTCACCGGAGCGACGCTGGTCTGGTCGACTTGAACGTTCATGACCGCGACATCCCCACTCAGAAGCGTGTGCCGAAGCTGAAGCGTATGTTCTGCTGCTTGTCCCACGGCTCGTATTGGACCGGCCAGGCATAGTCAATGCGGATCGGGCCGAATGGCGACACCCACTGGACGCCGATGCCGGCCGCGACGCGCATGAGCTGGCTGTCCAGCACCGACGTCGTATTGGTCGTGCTGGACTGGACGCCCCACAGCGAACCGATGTCGACGAATGCCTTGCCGAGGAGCGCGACCTCCTTCGGAACGAAGGGCAGCGGATAGGAAAGCTCCGCCGTGCCCGTGTAGTAGTACTGGCCGCCGAGCGAGTCGGTCGTTCCGGCGTCGCGCGGGCCGATACCGCCGACGGCGAAGCCGCGCAGCGTGTCGCCACCGATGAAGAACAGGTTGTTCAGGCGGACATAGGAGCCGCCATAGGGCAGGACCAGGCCGACCGAGCCGCCGACCGACGCCACGACGTCCTCGAACAGCGAATAGTAATAGACCGCATCGGCCGTCGTGCGGACATACTGTTCGGTGCCGATCGCGCCGGCTATGGCCACGGTGTTACGGACCAGGAAGCCCTTGGTCGTATTGAGGCGCGTATCGCGGGTATCCCAGAGGAGCGTCTCGGAAACTTCCGACACGACCTGGGTGCCGGCCTGCGCCTGGATGATCGGCGAGGCCCAGAATTGCACGTTGTAGATGTCCGTCTGGCGCAAAGTATAGCGGACGAGTTGCCGGAGGTTTTCGCTGTAGGCCCAGCCGGCACGCAGAGCGAAGCCCAAGCTGGCATCGCTATAGCTCGCGACGTTCTGGCGGTCGTTCGACGTTCTGAAGATGTCGAAGCCGGCCGAGACTTGGCGATCCAGGAAATAAGGCTCGGTGAAGCCGAGATCGATGACCGTACTCAAGGTGCCGAGCGACAGGCCGAGGCGCAGTTCCTGGCCCTTGCCGAGCAGGTTGCGCTCCTTGATCGAAATATCGCCGACGATACCGGCGGTCGACGAGTAGCCGGCGCCGAACGAGATTTCGCCGGTGCTCTGCTCGACCACCTGGACTTCGAGGTTGGTCTTGTCGGGCGCCGAGCCCGGTGCGGCCGAGACGTCGACCTTCTCGAAGAAGCCGAGGTTGCGCAGACGCTGCTGGCTGCGGCGGACCTTGGCCGTGCTGAAGGCGTCGCCCTCGGCGAGACGGAACTCACGCCGGATCACCTTGTCGAGGGTTCGCGTGTTACCCGAAATGTTGATGCGCTCGACGTAGACGCGAGGCCCTTCCTGGACGTCGAAGGTGACGTCCACGGTCAGGTTATCCTTATTGCGCCGGATGTTCGGGCGGACATCGACGAATGCATAGCCCAGCGTGCCGACAGCCTCGGAGATATTGGAGACGGACTTCTCGACTTCGTCTGCGTCGTACCAGTCGCCTTCGCTCATGGTCAGGAAGCCCCTGATCACATCGACATCGAGGCCCTGGAAGCGGCTGGTCACGTCGACCTTGCCGAAGCGATAGCGTTCGCCCTCGTTGATCGTGAAGGTGATGAAGAAACCTTCCCGATTGGGAGACAGTTCGGCAACCGCCGAAACGACGCGGAAGTCGGCGTACCCCTCGGACAGGTAGAACTTGCGCAGAAGTTCGCGGTCGAGGTTGAGACGGTCCGGATCGAAACGATCGTCCGACGACAGGAATCGCCACCAGGCGCTTTCGGTCGTCCGGATCTTGCCGCGCAGCGTGCCGTCTCCGAAAGCCTCGTTGCCCACGAAGCTGATCCGCTTGACGCCCGTCACATCGCCTTCGTTGATCTCGAAGACGAGGTCGACACGACCTTGCTCGAGGTGGATGACCTTCGGCTCGACCGATGCGTTGTAGCGGCCGCCGCGACGATAGATCGTCAGGATGCGCTCGACATCGGACTGTACGCGCGCGCGCGTGAACACCTGTCGAGGCTTGGACTGCACTTCATCGCGCAGCTTGTCGTCCTCGATCTTGCTGTTTCCCTCGAACGCGACCCGATTGATGATCGGGTTTTCCGTGACCTTCACGACAAGGGTCGAGCCCTGCATCTGGATCACGACATCGGAGAAGAGCCCGGTCGCAAACAACGCCTTCAGCGAGCGATCAGCGGCGGCGGCGTCATAGGGCTCGCCCGGCTTGAGCTGAAGATAGGAACGGATCGTCGCGACTTCGGAGCGAACGTTTCCTTCGATCTGGACGGATTGAATCGTTCCGCCCGCCGCACCGCCCCGCTGGGCATGCGCCGTCGAACCGAATGCCAGGACTGCAGCAACGGCCAATAAGGCCCAACGAAAGATCAAACTCACCCCCGGCGCCTGCCAGACCTTGCCGATGGTCAAAACCGTGAACGCAGCTTCATAAACCGGCATCCGGGACTTAGCCACCCCTTTGTCCCCTGCTGTTTTCCCACAGGTTCGCGTCAACTCAACGCAGCAACAGTCTGATGTCATTGAATGTCGCAATCAGCGCCATGCCGATCACGAGCGCAAATCCAAGTTTTAGTCCGACCTCCTGCGCCCTAAGGCTCAGTGGCCGACCACGCACGGCTTCATACAAGTACATTGCGAGATGTCCACCGTCGAGCATGGGCACCGGCAACAGATTGAAGACCCCCAACACGACCGAAAGCGCGATCACGAGATTGAGGATGCCGGTCCATCCGGCATGCGACGCCTCACCTGCTGCCTTGGCAATGCGAATGGGCCCGCCGAGTTCATCGACCGGTCTTGCCGCCGTCAAGATCTGACCCATCGATGTGTAGAACATCGTGGTCATGCTCCAGACCGCGCGCACGCCGGCCCCCATGGCGCCGACGACGCCCTCTTGGCGGTACTCCGTGACGGCCGCAGGGCGGACGCGCAGCCGGCCGATCGCCTGTTCCTTGCCGGCGCAATCCTGCGTCTTGTCGGCAATCGGCACGACCGTCGTATCTTCGCGTTGGCCGCCACGCTCGTAGGTGACGGTCACAGGTTGACCACCACGGCTGCCGATCAGTTCGGGAATCCGTGAAAAGTAGTCGACCGGCTTGCCGTCGATCGTCAGCAGCAGATCGCCGACCTTGAGGCCCGCCGCCTCGGCCGGACTATTGGCCGTAAATCCCCCGACGACCGGCCGGATGAGCTGATCCATGCCAAGATCGCCATAACGCAGCGTATTGTTGTAGCGATCCGTCCGCTCGCAGAATCGCGGCGCGATCTCTCCACGCAGCAGCTGGCCACCGCGCCGGTATTCGATCGACATCGGCTGGGCGAGGTAGAGGATCTGCGAATCCTGGATATCCTCGTAGCGATCGACGCGCTTGCCATTGAGGCCGACGACCACGTCGCCGCTGCGCAGGCCCGCCCGGGCCGCCGGTCCGTCCGGCTGCACCGCCACGACCGCTGGCGAGTATGGCTCGCCCATAAAGTAGAAAACGCCCGTCAGAAGCACGAAGGCAAACAGCAGGTTCGCCATTGGGCCGCCGAGCACGACGGCGGTACGCGCATAGAGCGGCTGGCTGAAAAAGGCGCGCCGCCGATCGGCCAGTGAAAGCGGCTTGTCCGAGGGCGTGGCGCTGGTTTCGTCATTGTCGCCCAGAAACTTCACATAGCCACCCAATGGGATGGCGGAAATCTTCCACCGCGTCCCATTGCGATCGGTCCAGCCGACGATCTCCGGTCCAAAGCCGATGGAAAAGACCTCGGCATGAATGCCGAACCGCCGCGCTACCCAGTAGTGGCCGAACTCGTGAACGAACACGAGCAACGTCAGCACCAGAATGAAATAGGGAAGATAGGTCGTAAAAAGGCTGGCGACGCTTTGCATGGTTCAGTGGATCATGGGTTCAGTTCGAGTTCAATTGCCCAGCTCTTTGCCCTTGCAGATCACTTCGGCCCTTCGCCGGGCCTCCAGATCCGCCGCCTCGACCTGCGGGAGAGTTTCCACCGGATTCGCCAAGCCATTCCAGCCGATCATGACGTCCTCAACTGTGCGTGCGATGTCGAGAAAGCCGATACGACGAGCCAGGAAGGCCGCCACCGCCGCTTCGTTCGCCGCATTCAGCACTACCGGTGCAAAACCGCCAGTGACCAGCGCTTCGCGGGCCAATCGTAGAGATGGAAAGCGGCCAGAATCGGGCCGCTCGAATGTAAGCGCGGCGACTTGTGTGAAATCGAGTCGTGCCGCCGGGCCATCGATGCGCGCGGGCCAGCCGAGCGCATGGGTGATCGGGACACGCATGTCGGCCGTGCCAAGCTGGGCCAGGACCGAGCCGTCGCGATAAGCGACCATGGAGTGGATGATCGACTGGGGATGCACCACGATCTCGACCTGCCCTTCCGGCAGGCCAAACAACAGATGCGCCTCGATGAGTTCGAGCCCCTTGTTCATCATCGTGGCTGAATCGATCGAGATCTTGGCCCCCATGTCCCAATTGGGATGGGCCAGCGCCTGCTCCGGCGTTGCCTCGGCCATGTCGGCTAGCGACCAGTTGCGGAACGGCCCGCCGGACGCGGTGAGGATCAGACGGTCAACGGCATGCCGTTGGTGCGGCTCAAAGACCTGGAAGATGGCGTTGTGCTCGGAATCGACAGGCAGCAGCGCACCACCTGAACCCTTGATGGCTTCGAAGAGGAGCCGCCCTGCGCAGACCACTGCCTCCTTGTTGGCCAACGCCACCATGGCGCCGCGTCGCGCGGCAGCAAGTGTCGATGCAAGGCCCGCAAAGCCAACGATGGCGGCCATCACCCATTCTGCGGGCCGCGATGCCGCTTCGACCACAGCCTCGGGTCCCGCCGCGGCCTCGATCGACGTGCCGGCCAGCGCTTCCTTCAGGGCCTGGTAACGCGCCGGATCAGCCACCACCGCAAGGCGCGCCTTCAAACGCCTCGCCTGTTCAGCCAACAGCTCGACAGATGTGCCGGCAACGAGTGCTTCGACACGATAACTCGCAGGATCGCGGGAAATGAGGTCGACCGTGCTCTGCCCGACCGAACCGGTCGAGCCCAGGATCGTCACACCACGTGGACGATCGTGAGAAGGAGCTACCCACTTTGTCATGTCCAAGGCCATGTCCCGCCTATAACGAGCCGCGCCAGACCAACGACGACCAGCACCGCAATCAGACCATCGACACGGTCGAGCAGGCCGCCATGGCCCGGTATCAGCCGACCACTATCCTTGACCCCTGCCCGCCGCTTGGCAGCGGATTCAAGCAAGTCACCCAGTTGACCAACGACAGCCAGGCCCGCGCCGATCACCGCCAACGGCACCGTCTCGCCGAGGCCGAATGCATAGCCGACAGCGGCACTAGCCATAGCAGCCCATGCCATGCCGCCGATCAATCCCGACCAGGTCTTGCCGGGACTGATCCGAGGCGCCAGCTTCGCCCCACCCGCCGCCCGGCCGACGAAATAGGCGCCGATATCGGTCGCCCAGATGCAGACCAAGATCCAGATCAGGGTCTCGCGCCCCAGGGTCGGTTGATGGCGCAACCACAAGAGAGCGACCACGGCCGCCAGTGCGTAGAGCCAGGCCAGCAACCGCAACACCGGATTGCCGCGCGTCAGCCGCGTCCACTCGAAGATCATTATCGGCGCGGCAAGGGCCGCGACAAGATCGATCCAGGGATAACCATACCAGACGGCCGCCAGCAGCAGCGGGCCGAGAACGGCAGCCGACAGCAGCCGCAAGGCCAAGCCTGCGAACCTCCCGCCGCGAC
The DNA here is from genome assembly GCF_004297405.1 of Reyranella sp. Classification (GTDB taxonomy): domain Bacteria; phylum Pseudomonadota; class Alphaproteobacteria; order Reyranellales; family Reyranellaceae; genus Reyranella. The sequence goes on along the minus strand of NZ_SCVC01000006.1, from coordinate 456,250 downwards.
CCGTCGGAGCCTCAGCTCCCGACGCCGCCATAACGCCGCTCACGCCGACGGAACTCGGCTACCGCCTGTTCCAGATGTTCCTTGCCGAAGTCCGGCCACAGCGTGTCGACGAAAACCAGCTCCGCATAGGCGCATTGCCAGAGGAGGAAGTTGCTGATCCGCTGCTCGCCGCTGGTCCGGATCAGAAGATCCGGATCGGGCACGCCAGCCGTAAGGAGTTCGCGTTCGAAAGAGCCTTCGTCGATGCCGTCGGCCGTCAGCTCGCCAGCTACAGCACGCTGCGCCAGGTTGCGCGCGGCACGTACGATCTCGTCTCGGGAGCCGTAATTGACGCAGATGTTGACGTCGATGCGGTTGTTGTTGCGCGTCATCTTCTCGGCATCGGCAATGTCGCGCACGATGTCCGACGCCAGCCCGTCACGATTGCCGATGACCCTGAGGCGCGCGCCATTCTTGTGCAGTTCGTCGAGCTCGCTGCGCAGATAGTGGCGCAGCAGTCCCATGAGGTCGCTGACCTCGTCGGCCGGCCGCGTCCAGTTTTCCGTCGAGAAGGCAAACAGCGTCAGCACCGGAATGCCGAGCTCGCCTGCTCCGCGCACCACGCGGCGCACGGCATCGGCGCCGCGGCGATGGCCCGCCACGCGCGGCAACCCGCGTGCCTTCGCCCAGCGCCCATTGCCGTCCATGATGATGGCAACGTGGTGGGGCTCCGACGTTTCGCCGGAGGCTGCGGGAAGCGGCGCTGTCGACATCAGACCGTCTTGATCTCTTTTTCCTTGTGCGCCAGCGCTTCGTCGACCTGCTTCACGAAGCGATCCGTGAGCTTCTGAACCTCGTCCGACTTTTGACGATGCTCGTCCTCGGAGATCTTGTGATCCTTCTCGGCCTTCTTGAGCGCTTCCATGCCGTCGCGGCGCACGTTGCGCACGGCGACGCGGCCATGTTCGGCGTATTTGTGCGCGAGCTTGGCCAGCTCGTTGCGGCGCTCCGTCGTCAGTTCGGGAATCGGGATGCGGATCATCTGGCCATCCGGCGCCGGGTTGAGGCCTAGGCCGGCCTCTCGGATCGCCTTGGCCGTCGACACAACCAGACCCTTGTCCCAGACGCTGACGGTCAGCAGCCGCGGCTCGGGCGCACTCACGGTGCCGACCTGATTGAGTTGCATGCGCTGGCCATAGGCCTCGACCACGACGGGGTCGAGCAAGTTGACCGAAGCGCGGCCGGTCCGGAGGCCCGCGAATTCCTTCTTCAAAGAATCCATGGCGCCCAGCATGCGCTTCTCGAGCTCTTTGAGATCCGCGGTCATGATCAGGCCTCGTCCTTGATGATAGTGAAAGTACCCTCACCGCGCATCGTCGCCGCGAAGGCGCCGGGCTTGTGGATATCGAAAACGATGATGGGAATGCGGTTCTCGCGGGCCAGCGAGACAGCCGACGCGTCCATCACCTGCAGATCCTGAGACAGCACATCCATGTAGCTCAGCGTATCGTAGCGCTTGGCGTTCTTGTCCTTGCGCGGATCGGCCGAATAGACACCGTCAACTTGCGTGCCCTTGAGCAGACCGTCGACGCCCATCTCTGCGGCACGAAGGGCTGCGGCCGTGTCGGTCGTGAAGAACGGGTTGCCTGTACCGGCCGCGAAGATCACGACGCGGCCCTTCTCCATATGGCGGGCCGCCCGGCGCCGGATATAGGGCTCGCATACCGTCGTCATCGGGATGGCCGACTGGACGCGCGTCTGCAGCCCCTGCCGCTCCAGGGCGCTCTGCATGGCGAGCGAATTGATCACCGTCGCCAGCATGCCCATGTAGTCGCCGCTCGCGCGGTCCATGCCGGACGCTGCCGCCGAGACGCCTCGGAAGATATTGCCGCCGCCGATCACGAGACAGACCTGCACGCCCATGGCGTGCACGGTCTTCACTTCCTGTGCGACCATCGAAACCATGTCGGGATCGAGGCCATATTCCCGATTCCCCATGAGCCCCTCGCCAGAGAGCTTCAGAAGGACACGGCGATAACGGGGACCCGACGGCATCAGATTCCTCTGATTACGTTGTCTTGGGCGCGCAAGCCCAGTGCTCGCGCGCCAGTGATGGTTTTAATACTACTTCTTGAGCTGGGCGGCCACCTCGGCCGCAAAATCCTCGCTCTTCTTCTCGATGCCTTCGCCCAAGGCGAAGCGCAGGTAGCCCGTCAGATTGACCGGCGCGCCGACCTGCTTGGCCGCTTCCTCGACGACCTTGGAAATCTTGGTCTTGCCGTCCATCACGAAGGCCTGTTCGAGCAGGACGACTTCCTGATGGAACTTGCGCAAACCGCCTTCGACCATCTTGGCGATGATGTCGGCCGCCTTTCCGCTCTGGCCCGCCTTCTCGGCGAGGACGGCGCGCTCGCGCTCGATCAGTGCGGGATCGAGCTCGGCCACGGTCAGCGACTGCGGGCTGGCTGCGGCCACGTGCATGGCGAACTGCTTCGCCAGTGCCGCGAGCTTGGTCTTGTCGCCCGTCGACTCGAGCGCCACCAGCACGCCGATCTTGCCGAGGTCAGGCGCGACGGCATTGTGCGTGTAGGCAACCACGACGCCGTCGGAGACCGACAGCGAAGCCGAGCGGCGCAGGCTCATGTTCTCGCCGATCGTGGCGATCAGGTTCGTGAGCTCGCCCTGGACGTCGCGGCCGGTACCGGGAAACGGCGCAGCAGCCACCTTGGCCAGGTCGCCGCCGTTGTCGAGCGCGAGCTTGGCCGCTGCTGCGACGAACTTCTGGAACTGGTCGTTGCGCCCGACGAAGTCGGTCTCGGCGTTGACCTCGATCACGGCGCCCTTGGTGCCGTTCGCGGCGACGCCCACGAGGCCTTCAGCGGCAACGCGACCGGCCTTCTTCGAGGCGGCCGACAAGCCCTTGGTCCGCAGCCAGTCGATCGCCTTTTCGATGTCGCCCTGAACCTCGTTCAGCGCCTTCTTGCAGTCCATCATGCCCGCGCCGGTCTTCTCGCGCAGTTCCTTGACGAGGGCGGCAGTGATCTCAGCCATTGTCGTGCTCCGTGACTCGTTGGTGTGACAAGGGCCGGTCTTCCGACCGGCCCCGTTCGTCTCTCGTCGATGAGGGGCCAGGCCTACTCGGCCGGCGACGCCTCGGCGCTTGCGCCGTCGTCCGCCGCCGGAATTTCTTCCGCGGGTTGTTCAGTCAGTTCGCCGATGTCGCCACCGGAAGCCGCGATCTCAGCACGGATGCCGTCGAGCACCGAGGCAGCCATCAGATCGCAGTAGAGCGAGACGGCGCGGATGGCGTCGTCGTTGCCCGGGATCGGGAAATCGACGCCGTCCGGATCGGAGTTGCTGTCGAGCACCGCCACGATCGGAATGCCGCGCTTGCGGGCTTCCTGGACGGCGATCGCCTCCTTGTTCGTGTCAATGATGAACAGCATGTCGGGTGTGCCGCCCATTTCCTTGATGCCGCCCAGCGACCGCTCGAGCTTGTCGCGCTCGCGCGTCAGGTCGAGCTGTTCCTTCTTGGTGAGGCCGACGACGTCACCCTTGAGGCGGTCGTCGAGCTCGCGCAGGCGCTTGATCGAGGCAGAGATAGTCTGCCAGTTGGTGATCATGCCGCCCAGCCAGCGGTGATTGACGTAGTACTGGCCGCAGCGCCGAGCCGCATCGGCGACACGGTCTGCCGCTGCCGGCTTGGTGCCAACAAACAGCACGCGGCCGCCGCTGGCGACGACGTCGCGAACCTGCCTCAGCGCCTGCTCGAGGAGCGGCACGGTCTTGGTGAGGTCGATGATATGGACCCCGTTGCGCACCCCGAACAGGTACGGCTTCATCTTGGGGTTCCAGCGGCGCGTGTGATGGCCGAAGTGGACGCCGGCTTCGAGCAGCTGGCGCATCGTAAACGTCGGCATGGTCATGATGCCGTTCTCCTTTTCCGGTTGAGCCTCCGCGGGCGTCGTCCATTTCTGGACACCGGAGCGAGCGCCGGGATGTCTCCCCGTCGACCGCAAACCCGCGTGCGAAGTGGCGCGTTTCTAGTGGTTTGTTCTGCCAAATGCAAGCGCCAGTCGAATCAATGGCTTAGGCGATGATTTTGGCGATCTCCTCAGCCAGTTTGAGAAGCGAAAGGGGGGCACTCCCCTCGGCCTTGTTGTTGGCCGTGATCCAGATCCTGCGGCCGGCCTTGAAAGCTGCAGCCGCCATGCGGGCCAGGATCCGGCGGGTCTCGCTGTCCTCGTCGACCAGCTTATCGAACGGCTCGTAACGCTGCTTGGCAGCCTGGTAGAGGAACCCTCGGTGCAGGTTCCAGCGCACCACCAGGTCGCCCGGCGTATCCCCGTCCAAGGCCTTGAGAGCAGCTTCCTGGCGCTCGACCTCGGGCATACGGTCATGCAGGCCAACGCAGTAGCGCACCCCTTCCCGGCCCAGCATGCGCATCAGCCGAGGGGTCAGCAGTTCCGGATTTCGCAATTCCAGGGCGTAAATTGGCCGTTGCTTCCCCAATTCTTGTGGGAGGGCAGCGAAGAAGGCTTCAAGTCTGTCCACGAGCAAGGAGGCATCCTCGACCAGCCCGCGCGGCAACGGCGAGACCTGGAATACCAATGGCCCCGCTTTGGCCTTCAGCCCTTCGAGGCACGGCAGGACGAACTCCCGAGCGGCAATGGCGGCATCGAGGAAATGCGGGTTGGCGACCTTGCCCCTGCCCTCCTCGTCACGCATCACCGCATCGCAGACGATCGCCGGCGCCTTGACCACGAAGCTGAAATGCTCGGGCACCTGGCTGGCATAGCGCGCGTAGTCGACGGCGGAGATCGGCGCATAGAAGGTGCGATCGAGGCTGACGGTGCGCAGCAACGGAATTTCACCGTAGGCGGCCAGTCCTTTGCGGCTGAGTGTCACCTGCGGATGAATGCCGTCGTAGACCAGGCCGCGCCACCCCGGGAAGAACCACGAGGACGTGCCCAGCCGGATGTCGGTCGGCAACACGGGCGCCTGCAGCAGCGGCGAATCCATCGCCGGCCGGACATCGCCGGCGGTAGCCTTACGTCGTACAGGCGGCGCCGAAGTCTCGAAGAGGCCGGGCTGGCGGCTCAAATCTCCTCCACCTGCGCAATTCCCGGCAGGCTGCCGATGACATCGCGTAGGCCGCCTGCGATCGAATAGGTGCCCGGCAGGGTGACTTCGGCTTCGGACTCGTCGGTCATGGGCACGACGAGAGTCACGCGCCCACGCCCGCGCTTGCCGTCGAGCGCCTTGCGCAGCGCTTCGAGTGCCACCGGATCGGAGATCACGATGCGCAAACCCGCCGCAGCGTTTGCCACGGCGTCGTCGAGCTTCTCGACGGTCTGCGCCGTCAGCTTCACCTGCTCACCGTCGAGCCGTCCGTCGGCCGAGATCAGCACCGCCTGCCCTGCTTCGAGGAGATTGCGCTTGCTGCCCAACAACTCGCTGAAGACGGTGAGCTCAAAGGCGCCGGACTGATCCGAGCATTGAACGAAGGCAAAGCGATTGCCCTTGGCCGAGGTGCGCTCCATGCGGTCGATGACGGTGCCCGCCAGCTTGATTCGGCCCGGCGTGCCGCGCGCCAGCAAAGCCGGCAGGTCGGCCGCACGGCAGACACCCAGCCGTTGCAGGCTGCGCTCGTAGGCAGCCAGCGGATGAGAAGAGAGATAGAAGCCGATTGCCGAGAACTCTTGCTGTAGCCGCTCCATCGGCGCCCAGTCCGGCACCTTGGGCAACTGAGGCCGGCGTTGGGCGGTGTCGTCGCCGAAAAGGCTGTTCTGGTCGCTGCCGCGCGACTCGTGGGTCGCCTGGGAATGACGCGTCAGCGCCTCGACAGCGGCAAAGGTCTGCGCCCGGTTCTTGTTCAAGGTGTCGAAAGCGCCCGCGCGCACCAGGCTCTCGGTCAGACGCTTGTTGATCACGCGCTGGTCCAGCCGTTCGGCAAAGTCGAACAGGTCCTTGAAGGGGCCGTTCTCCTGACGCTCCTCCGTAAGCCGGTTCATCGCCTCGCGGCCTACGCCCTTGATGGCTGCCAACGCATAGCGGATTGCCTTCTTGCCATTGGCATCCCGTTCCACCGTAAACTCGGCGGAGGAACGGTTGACGTCAGGCGGCAGGAGTTCGACGCCGATCTTCTCGAGGTCACGCCGATAGCCGTTCAGCTTTTCGACGTTGCCCATATCGAGGGTCATGGTCGCAGCGAAGAACTCGACCGGATGGTTGGCCTTGAGATAGGCCGTCTGATAGCAGACCAGTGCATAGGCTGCGGCATGGCTCTTGTTGAAGCCGTAGCCTGCGAACTTGTCGACCTGGTCGAAGATCGACGAAGCCTTGTCCTTCTTGACGCCGTTCTTCTCCGCGCCTTCGATGAAGCTCGCGCGCTGCGCGTCCATCTCGGACTGGATCTTCTTGCCCATGGCGCGACGCAGCAGGTCGGCGCCGCCGAGCGTATAGCCGCTCAGCACCTGCGCGATCTGCATGACCTGCTCCTGGTAGATCATGATGCCGTAGGTTTCCTTCAGGATTCCTTCCAGCAAGGGATGCAGGTAGTCGGGTGCTTCTTCGCCGTGCTTGCGCTTGATGTAGCTCGGAATGTTTTCCATCGGACCGGGCCGATAGAGCGCCACCACGGCGATGATGTCCTCGAAGCGGTCCGGCTTCATCTTGCGCAGAACATCGCGCATGCCGTTGCCTTCAAGCTGGAACACACCGGAGCCGTCGCCGCGGGCCAGCAGTTCGAAACTCTTGCGGTCATCGAGTGGCAACCTGGCGATGTTGATCTTGTCGCGGCCAATGAAGTCGCAGGCCTTCTCGATCACCGTAAGCGTCTTGAGGCCGAGGAAGTCGAACTTAACGAGCCCCGCCGTCTCGACCCACTTCATGTTGAACTGGGTGGCCGGCAGGGAGTCCTTGCTGTCGGTATCGCGATAGAGCGCCACTAGCTGTTCGAGCGGCCTGTCGCCGATCACGACACCAGCGGCGTGGGTCGAAGCGTTGCGATAGAGGCCTTCGAGCTGCAGCGCGAGATCGATGAGGCGCTTGATCTCCTCCTCTGCCGAATACTGCTCCTTGAGAAGCTGTTCGGTTTCCAGCGCCTTCGCCAACGTCACCGGATTGGCGGGGTTGTTGGGCACCAGCTTGCAGATACGATCGACCTGGCCGTAAGGCATGCCCAGTACGCGGCCGACGTCGCGCAGCACGGCGCGCGCCTGCAGCTTGCCGAAGGTGATGATGGCGGCGACGCGGTCATGTCCGTATTCGTCGCGTACGTAGCGGATCACCCGGTCGCGCTTGTCCTGGCAGAAGTCGATATCGAAGTCCGGCATCGACACGCGTTCTGGGTTGAGGAAGCGCTCGAACAGCAGCCCCCAGCGCAGCGGATCGAGATCGGTGACCTTGAGCGACCAAGCGACCAAAGAGCCCGCACCAGAGCCACGACCGGGGCCGACGGGCACGCCATTGTCCTTCGCCCACTGGATGAAGTCGGCCACGATCAGGAAGTAGCCGGCGAAGCCCATCTTCTCGATCATGTCGAGTTCGTAGGTCAGCCGTTCCGTGTAGCGCTCGAAGGTGATGTTCTCGGCCAGCCGGCCAAGCTGCTTCAGCTCATCAAGGCCGCGCTTGGCGAGGTCGCGCAAAGCCTCGCCCTCCGACCGACCATCGAGCTTGGTGTAGCTCGGCAGGATCGGCTTGCGCGGCGTCGGCATGTAGGCGCAGCGCTGGGCAATCACCAGGGTGTTGTCGCAGGCCTCCGGCAAGTCAGAGAACAGCTCGCGCATCGCAGCGGCCGGCTTGAAATAATGCTCCGGCGTCAGCCTGCGGCGGTTCGGGTCTTCGATGTGCGCGCCTTGCTCGATACAGAGCAGCACGTCATGGGCCTCATACATCGAGGCCTTCGGGAAATGGACGTCGTTGGTCGCGACCAGCGGCAGGCTACGCTCGTATGCCAGATCAACCAGCGGCTCCTCGATACGGCGCTCGATCTCCTCGCCATGGCGCTGCAGTTCGAGATAGAGCCGGCCGTCAAAAAGCTTCTGCAGCCTTTCCAGCAAGTGCGTGGCAGCCGGCGTCTGCCCGGCCGCGAGCAGGCGGCCCACGCCGCTGCCGACGCTACCCGTCACCGCCAGCAGGCCCTCGGTTGACCCTTCGAGGTCTGCCAGATGGAGGCCCGAGACCGAGCCGACCTTGAATTCGAGATGGGCGCGGCTCACCAGCCGCATCAGGTTGAGATAGCCCGTCTCGTTCTGGACCAGGAGTGTCAGCCAGTCGATCGCGAGCAGCTTGCTCGTGGTCGCGATGCCGCCTTCCTCCTCGCGGCGGATACCGAGGTCGCAACCGACAATCGGCTGGATTCCCGATTTGGAGGCATACTGCGAGAACTCGAGGGCGCCGAAGAGATTGTTGCGGTCAGTAACGGCAACAGCCGGCATGGTCTCCGCCTTGGCGAGAGACACGATGGTGTCGACCTTGTTCGCCCCTTCGGTGAGCGAATAAGCAGAGCGGACTTTGAGATGGATGAAATCGGCGATGGCCACTGCCCATCATCGCCTTCAATCCTGTGGAAAGTTAGGCGCTCAGTACACCATCTTTGAGCACAACCGTGCGATCCATGCGCGCGGCCAGCTCGTGGTTGTGCGTGGCGACCAGCGCCGCCATGCCAGTGTCGCGCACCAGGCTGAGGAGCTGCCGGAACACCGTGTCGGAGGTCGTGGAATCGAGGTTGCCGGTCGGCTCGTCAGCCAGCAATACGCGCGGTGCATTGGCAACGGCGCGTGCGATCGCCACGCGCTGCTGCTCGCCTCCCGACAGGCGACCCGGGCGATGATCCAGCCGGTCCGCCAGTTGCACCATCGACAAGAGGTCGGTCGCACGCTTGCGGGCCTCACCTCGCGAGGCACCAGCCAACATCTGCGGCAGCATCACGTTCTCGACCGCCGAAAACTCCGGCAGCAGGTGGTGATATTGATAGACGAAGCCAAGGAACTGCCGGCGCAAGGCCGTACGTTCCTTGTCGGCGAGCTTGCCGGCCGGTTTGCCGTCAACCATCACTTCGCCTTCGTCCGGTCGCTCCAGCAAGCCGGCTATGTGCAGCAGGGTCGATTTTCCGCTGCCGGACTGGCCGACCAGGGCGACGATCTCGCCGGGTTTCAGTTCGAGCGATACCCCGCGCAGCACGTCGAGGCGTCGATCGCCCTGAATGAAGGTCCGCCGGATGCCCTGCAAGGCGAGCGGAACTATCGGATCATTCATGACGCAATCCTTCGACCGGTTCGATCCTCGTGCTCCGCCAGGCTGGATAGGCCGCCGCCAGCAGTGACAGCACAATCGCCACGGCAACGATCGACGCCACTTCAATGGCCTGCACGCGGACGGGCATGGAGGTGATGAAATCGACTTCCGCGCCACCGCTGCCTGCCGCGCCTGTGATCGTCGAGAGCAAGCGGCCGATTGACGGCATGTTGGCGCAAACCAGGAGCCCCAGCGCCGTTCCGATTGCCGTGCCGACCAATCCAACCGCGGCGGCAGCCAGGAAGAAGGCGCGGACGATGGTTCGGGGCGTTGCGCCCATCGTGCGCAGGATGGCAATGCTGCCCCGCTTGACTCGAACCAGCATGGTGAAACTCGCCACGACGTTCATCGCTGCCACCACGACGATCAAAGTCAGGATGATGAACATCATCACTCGTTCGACCTGCAGGGCACCGACGAAGCGGGCATTGAGGCCCAGCCAATGGGAAATGCGCAGGTCGTCACGACCGAGGGACTGTCGAAGCTCCTGGGCCAACCGTGGCGCGGCCGCCGGATCGACCAGGAAGACGTCGATCGAACTCACGGTTTCGGGGCCGTATTCCAGGTCTTCCTGCAGCATCGCGAGAGGAATGAAGACCAGTGAGCTGTCGAATTCGTAACGGCGAGTCAGGAAGCTCGCCAGGACCTCGTAGTCGGTGTAGCGCGGCGCAATCGTCCCGTTCTCATTCAGGCGATGGGTTACGACCGTCAGCATCTCACCGACCCTGAGATGCAAAGACTGTCGCAGCCGCTCACCGACTACGACACCGGGTTTGTTCCCGAAGTCGTCCAGATTACCCTGAACGATGTTCCCCGAAACGATCTCGCGATTGAGCAGGTCTTCCCTGGGCACGCCACGCAGCGACGCACCACGCGTCTGGCCATGAACACTCACCAAGGCCTGTCGTTCGAGCGTGGGGCGCACCACCGTGACGCCGGGCAAAGCCTGGAGCTTGGCCAGGAGGTCCGGCGTGGCTTTCAGCATACCGTCGCGAGCGGTGACGACGATATGGCCGTTCATGCCGATGATCCGCCCCAGGAGCTGCTCGCGAAAGCCGCCCATCACGGAAAGGACCACGATCAAGGTGGCCACGCCCAGGGCAACGCCGATTAGGGAGAAGATCGCGATGAAAGAGACGAAGCCTTCACGCTGACGAGTCGCGAGATAGCGCCAGGCCAGCCAGCGCTCGACAGCAGGCGCCCGGTCACTCACGACGCAATCCCTCGACAGGATCGAGGCGTGCTGCGCGTGCCGCCGGATAGAGCGAGGCAAGCAAAGCGAAGACCAGTGCCATGACCGCAATGACCGCCACCTCCCCCCACTCGATTCGCGACGGCATTTCGGCCAGCAGGTAGAGCGTTTCGTCGAAGAGGACGATGTCGAACGTGCGCTGCAGCCATTGGCGCAGCGCCTCGATGTTGCGGGCGAAGGCCAGCCCCAGCACGACACCCAGGATCGTCCCGATCCCGCCGATCGCCAGGCCGTCGAGCAGGAAGATCCGCAGAATAGCGGCCCGGCTCGCCCCCATCGTGCGCAGGATGGCGATATCCGCCGTCTTGGTGCGCACGAGCATGACCAGGCTGGAGACGATGTTGAAGGCCGCCACCAGGACGATCAGCGTCAGGACCAGGAACATCACATTGGTCTGAGCCTGGATGGCGGCGAAGAAGCCGATATTGGCTTGCAGCCAGTCGAATACCCAGCCCTCCGATCCGATCACTGTCGAGACCAGCCGACGTGTCTGCGGTACCGATGCGCCATCGGCCACGAAGATCTCGATACCCGTCACATCCGTGCCGAGATTGAGCAGGCGCTGCGCTTCGGCCAGCGGCGCGTAGACGAAGTTCGCATCGTAGTCATACATGCCCGTGCAAAAGATCGCCGCTACCTGGGCCGAGACCGAGCGCGGCATCACGCCGAGCGGCGTGGCGATCGACACTGGTGATACGAGTTGCAGTCGGTCCCCTACTTTCACGTCCATCAGATCGGCCAGCCGCCGCCCGATCGCGACCGTGAAATCGTCGTCGCCAAAGTTCTTGAGACTGCCCCAGTCGATAGGCTTGTCGTCCTCGCCGCGACAAAGGCCACGCTGACGGTTCTGGATATCGGCTGGGCCGTCGATCGCAGCAGCCACAGGCAGACGCTTGCGTAGGTCCTCCGCCGTCATCCCGCGCAGCACCACACCACGGACATTGTCACCGGCCACGGCCATGAGCTGGCCTTCAACCGATGGCGCGGCCGTCGCAACTCCCGGTATTTCAGCAAGCCGTTTCAAGAGGTCGGGCGTAGCCTCGATGGCCCCCCGGTTACCCTGCACGCCGAGTTGACCGCTGATGCTCGACATCTGGCGCAGCATCTCGACGCGAAAGCCGTTCATCACGGCCATAACGACGATCAAGGTGCCGACACCCAGGGTGATGCCGATCAACGAGAAGCCGGCGATCACCGAGATGAAGCCCTCCTCGCGGCGGGCCCGCAGATAGCGGAAGGCGATCAGGCGCTCGACGGCGGCAAAGGCCATGGCGGCGCCCTATTCCCTTCTCAACCGAACTTGCCGATGAGCTGCGTGAGAGCCTGTTCGAGCGGCAGCTCCTCGCGGGCGCCGGTCTTGCGGTTCTTGAGTTCGACCTTGCCGGCCGCCAGTCCCTTGGGACCGATGATCACCTGCCAGGGGATGCCGATCAGATCCATGTCCGCGAACTTGGCGCCCGGCCGCAGATCGCGATCGTCGTGCAGCGCTTCGATGCCCTTGGCCGCCAGCTCATCGTAGAGCTTCTGGCAGGCGCCACCGACCGCCCCATCGTCGGGCTTCAGATTGACGATCGCCACCTTGAACGGCGCCACCGATTCCGGCCAGATGATGCCGGCATCGTCGTGGCTCGCTTCGATGATGCCGCCGACCAGGCGCGACACGCCGATGCCGTAGGAGCCCATCTCGACGGTGACCTGCTCGCCACCGGGGCCGGTCACCACGGCATTCATCGGCTTGGAGTACTTGGTGCCGAAATAGAAGATGTGGCCGACCTCGATGCCGCGAGCTGCCAGGCGGTCGCCCTCAGCCAGCTCCTCGAAGGCCTTGGCATCGTGCATCTCGTCGGTCGCGGCATAGAGCGACGTCCACTCGTTGACGATCGACTGCAGGTCCGACGTGTAGTCGATCTTGCGGCTCAGGATGTCCTTGTCGACCAGCCCCTTGTGGCAGAACACGGCGCTTTCGCCGGTATCGGCCAGGATGATGAATTCGTGGCTGAGATCGCCACCGATCGGGCCGGTGTCGGCGCGCATCGGAATCGCCTTCAGGCCCATGCGGGCGAAGGTGCGCAGATAGGCAACGAACATCCTGTTGTAGGAGTGCACGGCGCCGGCCTTGTCGATGTCGAACGAGTAATTGTCCTTCATCAGGAATTCGCGGCCGCGCATGACACCGAAACGCGGACGCACTTCGTCCCGGAATTTCCACTGGATGTGATAGAGGTTCCTCGGCAGGTCGCGGTAGCTTTTCACCCCGTCACGGAAGAGAACGGTGATCATTTCCTCGTTGGTCGGGCCATAGAGCATCTCGCGATCATGGCGATCCACGATGCGCAGCATCTCGGGGCCATAGGCATCGTAGCGGCCGCTCTCGCGCCACAGGTCGGCCGACTGAATGGTCGGCATCAGTACTTCCTGGGCACCCGCAGCGTTCTGCTCTTCGCGAACGATCTGTTCGATGTTCCTCAACACCCGAAGGCCAAGCGGCAGCCAGGCGTAGATGCCCGCACTGGTCTGGCGGACAAGGCCGGCACGCAGCATCAGGCGGTGAGAGACGATCTGCGCTTCTGAGGGAGTCTCCTTCAGGGTCGGCAGAAAATACTGGCTCATCCGCATGCTGAATTGGTCCTTGCCGCTGTGGCTTTTAGAGGGTCGTCGGGTGGCGGCGGACTGTAGGGAACGGGTCGGATAAAGGCAAACCGCGGCGCACCTGCTGGCCCTGCACGACTGGTTTTGCACAGGGCGATGCCCGCACACTGCAGGCAGCATCAGGGGGAGAGCAGGATGCTCGAGCAAGTCTTCAAGCTGAACGCGAACGGCACGTCCGTCCGCACCGAACTCGTTGCCGGCCTCACGACCTTCCTGACCATGGCCTACATCATCTTCGTCAACCCGGCGATCCTCGCCGACGCGAAGATGCCGTTCGGCGCGGTCTTCACGGCGACCTGCGTCGCCGCGGCCATTGGCTGCTTCCTGATGGCTTTCCTGGCGAACTACCCGATCGCCCTGGCGCCGGGCATGGGGCTCAACGCCTACTTCGCCTACGGCGTCGTCGGCGGCATGGGCTACAGCTGGCAGGTCGCACTGGGGTGCGTCTTCCTCTCGGGCATCCTCTTCCTGATCATCAGCGTGCTGCCGGTCCGCGAATGGATCGTCAATGCGATCCCGAAATCGCTCAAGATGGCGATCGCCGCCGGCATCGGTCTGTTCCTCGCCCTGATCGCTCTGAAGAACGCCGGTATCGTGGTCGCCCATCCCGCGACCCTGGTCACGCACGGCAAGCTCGTGAGCTGGCCGGTGCTCATGGCGGTGGTGGGCTTCGCCCTGATCATCGCCCTCGAATATCGCCGCGTCATGGGCGGCGTGATCATCGGCATCCTGGTTGTCACCGTAATCTCGATCCTGGCCGGTGAGCAGAAGTTTGCCGGCATCTTCGATGTACCGCCCTCGATCGCCCCCGTGTTCCTCCAGATGGACCTCGCGGGTGCCATGAAGGCGGGGCTGGTCACGGTGGTCTTCGCCTTCCTGTTCGTCGACCTGTTCGACAATACCGGCACCTTGATCGGGCTCGCCCATCGCGGCGGCTTCATGCGCCCCGACGGCACGGTGCCCCGGCTGCGCGGCGTGCTGATCTCCGACAGCGCCGCGGCAGCGATCGGCGCCGCCGTCGGCACGTCGACGACCACGAGCTATATCGAGAGCGCTTCGGGCATCAACGCTGGCGGTCGCACCGGCCTGACCGCAGCGGCCGTTGGCGTCCTCTTTCTGCTCGCGCTGTTCGTGGCGCCGCTGGCCGGTTCAATTCCGGCCTACGCAACGGCGCCTGCTCTCCTCTATGTGGCGTGTCTGATGGCGCGCGGTCTTACGGAAATCGAATGGAACGATCTCACCGAAGCCGCGCCCGCAGTGATCACGGCACTCGCCATGCCGTTCACTTTCTCGATTGCCGACGGCATCGCTTTTGGGTTTATCTCGTACGCCGGAATCAAACTCGCCGCGGGTCGCTATCGCGACATTCATCCGGCCGTCGGAATTCTCGCTGTCCTGTTCGTGATCAAATACGTGGTCATCGGATGATCAGCGAAACAGTGCGGACATTTGTTTGTCGACGAACGACCACTGCCCACAACAATTGTTCTGTGGAAGCCCCGGCGCTCGAAAGAAAAGGTCTTGGCAAGGTCCATAACCCAAGGTAAAGAGCCTATGCCTTGGGCGCAGCCCGAGTTTAGGGAGGAGAGCGGCTTAAAGCCGCCTACGACGAGTTTCGGGGGTAGAGGAGCGGCGGATCATCGATCCGCCGTTTCTTTTTGTTTTCAATAGCTTAGGCGCTGAACGTAAGGCCTTGAATCAGCTGCCTTCCAGGCGCCGGAAGCTGAAAAAGTCCGCCTCGTGGAGCACATAAAAACCGACCCACAGCACGGCCGCGACGATGGTCGTAATGATCGCCTTGCGAATGAGATCAGGCTTCTCAGGCGCCCCGTGCTCTTGGCCTCTGCCGGGATTTTCCACACGCCGGACACCCAGTGGCAGGATGCAAAACAGCACCGTCCACCAGATCACGAAATAGACCATGACACCGGTAGCCCAGCTCATGGCGACCGCTCCTAAACCTGCTCGAGCTCGATCAGCGTGCCGTTGAAGTCCTTGGGATGCAGGAATAGGACCGGCTTGTCGTGCGCGCCGATCTTCGGCTCGCCATCGCCCAGGACGCGGGCGCCCTGCGCCTTGAGCTTGTCGCGGGCCGAGTAGATGTCCTCGACCTCGTAGCAGACATGGTGAATGCCGCCATCGGCATTGCGCGCCAGAAAATTCGCGATCGGCGACTTCTCGCCCAGCGGGTGCAGCAGCTCGATCTTGGTGTTGGGCAGTTCGACGAACACCACCGTCACGCCATGCGCCGGCTGCGCCTTGGGCGCACTCACCTTCGCTCCCATCACGGAGCGATAGAGTTCGCTGGCCTTGTCCAGGTCAGGTACGGCAATGGCGATGTGATTGAGGCGTCCGATCATCGGTCTCTCCACGGGCTGGCCCTTAGATGCGGACGATGTGTACGTCCGTCAACGGCTTCTTGCCGAGGTGCGCGCGCACGACGCGCCGTACAGCCTGCCGGGCTGCTTCCTCGATCCGGGCGTCGTCGCCGCGTTCCGAAGCGCTAAGATCGGCCAGCATTTCGCTGAGCCCCGCGACAATCGCCTCGCCAAGTTCGCCCTCAGCGTCGTCGATCCCCCGCAGCGATACCTTGGGCGGCGCAACGGCCCTGCCCCGCCGGTCGATCACCAGAGTCGCCGCGGCCGCACCGTTCCACAGAAGCTTGCGCCGTTCGCGCAGGGAGGCACCGTCGAGCGGCACCAGCCCGTCCCCGTCCCGCGCCAGTCGACCGGAAGGTACGTGGTCGATGATCTCGGCCGGTCCCGGCGCCAGCCGCACGAGAGTGCCGTTGGGCGCCACGACCGTTTCGGGCACCTGGCAGGCGCGCGCGAGCGCTGCATGTTCGACCATATGGCGGACCTCGCCATGGACCGGTAGGGCGATCTTGGGGCGCACCCATTGATAGACCTTCACCAACTCGTCGCGCGCCGGGTGGCCCGAAACGTGGATATCGGCCTCACGGTCAGTGATCACCTCGACGCCACGCGCCATCAACGCATTCTGCAGCCGACCAACAGATCTATCGTTGCCGGGAATGACACGCGACGAGAAGATCGCGGTGTCGCCCTCCTCCAGGACCAGGTCGCGGTGATCGCCGTTGGCGAGCTTGGCCATGGAGGCTCGTGGCTCACCCTGGCTGCCGGTGCAGATGAACAGCACCTTGTCGCGCGGCAGAAAGCCCGCCTGCTGCTCCGGCACGCACTCGGGAAAATCGAGCAGGTAGCCACACTCCTGCGCAGCCTCGACCATGCGCTGCAGGGCGCGTCCAGAAAGAACAGGATGACGGCCCGCCGCAACAGCCGCCAGGGCGACGCTTTCGACACGCGCCAGGTTGGAGGCAAAGCAGGTGACGGCGACGCGGCCCTTGTGGCCCCGTACCAGTTTCTCGAGATTGGCCCGCACCTTGGCCTCGGAGCCCGCTTCACCCTCGACGAATACGTTGGTGCTGTCGCAGATCATGGCGAGCGCACCCTCGTCACCGATGCGCTTCAGCATGGCTTCGTCGGTGGTATCGCCCAGCAGTGGCTCGGGATCGATCTTCCAGTCGCCGGTATGGAACACCGTGCCGAACTTGGTGCGGATCGCCAGCGCGTTGGGCTCCAGGATGGAGTGCGTCATGGTGATCATTTCGAGTTCGAACGGCGCCAGCTTGAACTTGCCGCCGAGTGGAATCTCCGTGACCGGCACAGCGTCACGCAGGCCGGCCTCGATCAGCTTGCGACGCAGGACAGATGCCGCGAAGGGCGTAGCGTAGACCGGCGCCTTGAGCTGGGGCCATAGATCCGCGACGGCGCCGAGATGGTCTTCATGCGCATGCGTCAGCACGATGCCCACCAGATCGGCGCGGCGTTCGACAATGAATGCCGGATCCGGCATCACGACCTCCACGCCCGGCATGGTGTCGTCGGCGAAGCCGATGCCGAGATCGACCATCAGCCATTTGCCAGCATGGCCATAGAGATTGAGGTTCATCCCGATCTCGCCCGCCCCTCCCAGGGCGAGAAACAGCAGCTCGTCGTTCGACGGAATGGTCATCGGCGGTTGCGCCGCCAGATCTCCAGCAGACCAAGCGACATCAGGTCGGGTTCGATCGCATCGAACAGGCCAATCTCGTCCTTGAAGACACTGGCGAGGCCGCCGGTGGCAACCACCTTCATAGGCTCGCCGTACTCGGCCTGGATGCGCCGGATCAGGCTCTCGATCAGCCCGACATAGCCCCAGAAGATGCCGGACTGCATGGCAGGCACCGTCGCCTTGCCGATGACCTTGGCGGGCTTCTCGACGCGGATGCGCGGCAACCGTGCCGTCATCAGGTAGAACGACTCGATGGTGAGTTCGACGCCAGGCGACAGCACGCCGCCGACGAAGTTGCCGTCCTTGTCGGCAAGATCGAAGGTCGTGGCGCTGCCGAAGTCAATGGTGATGAGCGGGCCGCCATATTTCTTGTAGCCAGCGATGATGCCGACCAGGCGGTCAGGACCGGCGTCCTGCGGACGGTCGATCAGGACCTTGATGCCGAGCTCGCAATCCGGCTCGCCTACGATCAACAGCTTGGTCTTGAAATAGATTTCGCACAGACGGCGAATGTTCGGATTCACCTGCGGCACGACGCTCGCCAGGATCGCGCCTTTGATCGACTCCGGGTTGAAGCCCTGCAGGTGCATGAGCTGGGTCAGCCAGGCTGCATATTCGTCGGCAGTACGCTTGGCCTCGGTTCGCAGCCGGAACTGCGACACGAGCGTGTCGCCATCGAAGACCGCGAACTTCGAGTTGGTGTTGCCGACATCGATGGCAAGCAGCATCCCAGGGTCTCCTCAGGCCGCCCGGCCCAGCAACTCGCCCGACACGATCTTGCGCGGACCATCGGCGGTATCCAGCAGCAGGGCGCCTTCATGATCCAGCCCCGCGAAGCGGCCAGACACCAGCCCCTCGCCCAACCGGACATCGACTTCGGCGCCCAGCGGCCCCGCCTGCGCGAGCCAGCCTTCGCGAATGACCCCGAAGCCGTCTCGGCGCCACTGGGCGAGCCGTGTCGCAAGGGCACGCATCAGGCCCTCGAGGGCTGCTTCCACGGTGCCACCCAGCGATGCACCGGGATAGCGCATTTCGGCAAGCTGCGGCGCAAAGGCAACATTAACGCCGATCCCGGCCACGACATGTTCGACCCTGCCGTCCTGGGCAATAGCGCTTTCCAGCAGAATCCCGGCGATCTTTCCACCGTCAACCAGCACATCGTTAGGCCACTTCAAGCGAATGGCGCGAGACGCTGGCACGAGGTCGCCAACGGCAAGGGCGGCCACGAAGCCCAGCTCGGCGGCGCGCGGCGCCGGGCAATCGGGACGCAGGATTGTCGAGCTGTAAAGATTGCCCGGTGGCGAGGCCCAGCGCCGGCCTCGACGGCCACGCCCGCCCTGCTGCTCACGGGCCCAGACGACGGTACCTTCGGACGCCCCGCCGTCAGCCAGCTGCGCAGCCTCGTCATTGGTGCTGCCGACGCTGTCCAGAGCGACCAGCGTCCACCCGTCCGGCAGGACGGGCGTGTGGGTCACGAGAACAGGCCTTTGGCGGCCGCTGCGGCGATCAGGCTGAGCGGTTGCGGGACCAACGAGAAGACAGCCACCAGGAAGGCAGCGGCCAAGGCCACGGCGCGGTTGATGCCGAAGACCGGTCGGTCGAGCGCTTCAGCCGGTTCGTCGAAGTACATCACCTTGACGATGCGCAGGTAATAGTAGGAGGCCACGACCGACGCCAGGACACCCAGCACTGCGGGTATGTAGAGGTTGGCCTCGACGGCCGCGATGAAGATGTAGAGCTTGCCCCAGAAGCCTGCGAGCGGCGGGATGCCGGCCAGCGAGAACATGAAGATCAGCATGGCGAAGGCCATCATCGGCTGGCTGCGCGCGAGGCCAGCGAGATCCGAGACGTTCTCCAGCATCACATCGCGGCGCTTCATCATCAGGATGGTGGCGAACACACCCAGCGTCATCACCAGGTAGATGGCGAGGTAGAAAACCACCGCCTCGATGCCCTTCACGCTGCCGCTGGCGAGCCCCAGCAGCACGTAGCCCACGTTGCCGATCGAGGAATAGGCCATCAGGCGCTTGATGTTCTGCTGGCGGAGAGCTGCGAAGGCACCCAACGCCATTGAAAGCACCGAGGCCACGACGATGATCTGCTGCCACTGGCCGAACAGCGGCTTGAACGGCCCCATGAGGACCGAAACCAGCAGCGACATGGCGGCGATCTTGGGCGCCACGGCAAACAGCGCCGTGACCGGCGTCGGCGCGCCCTCGTAGACGTCGGGCGTCCACATGTGGAACGGCACGGCCGAAACCTTGAAGGCGAGGCCCGCGACCACGAACACCAGGCCGATGGTCGTGCCGATCTCCGCGCCCCTGCCGTCGAGCAGCGCGCGCGAGATCTGCACGAAGGCCGTGCCACCGCAGAATCCGTAGATCAGCGAGGCGCCGAAGAGCAACATGCCCGAGGCGACCGAACCGAGGACGAAATACTTCACGCCCGCTTCGGTCGAACGCACGCTGTCGCGCTGGAAGGCGGCGATGACGTAGAGCGCCAGCGACTGCAGTTCGAGGCCGACATAGAGCGACATCAGGTCGTTGGCTGAAATCATCAGCATCATGCCGAGGGTCGCCAGTGCAACCAGCAGCGGATATTCGAAGCGCCAGGCTTTGACCCGCTCGAAATAGGCGCGCGACATCAGGATGGCGATGGCAGAGCCCACCAGCACCAAAGCCTTCATCGTCGTCGTCAATCGATCGACGATGAACAGGGACGCGAAAGCCGTTCCCTCACGATAGGGCATGAACAGCAGGACAGCCGTCACCAGCAGGACGAGCGACGTCACCACAGAGACGAAGGGCGTCGCCACCTCGCCACGAACAACGCCGTAGATCAGCAACAAGCCTGTCGCAGCAGCGAGGAAGATTTCAGGCCGCGCCAGGACCCAGGATTCGAGACCGAGAATCATCGTTGTCACTCCCGGCCGCTCACGGCACCAACGCCGCGGTGCGGGCGAGCTTCAGAGCTGCCTGATAGTCGCCGATCAGCTTGTCCACGGCCGGCGCCATCGGATCGAGGAAGGAATTAGGATGGATACCCATCCAGAGCGTCAGCAGCACCAGCGGCAGGAACACGGCGATCTCGCGCTTGTTCATGTCAAGGATGCCCTTCAGCGAATCCTTGGTGAGTTCGCCGAAGACGATCTTGCGGTAAAGCCAGAGTGCATAGGCCGCACCCAGGATCAGGCCAGTCGCGGCCAGGAAGGCCACCCAGGTATTGGCCTTGAAGGCGCCGAGCAGGACCAGGAATTCACCCACGAAGCCCGACAGGCCTGGCAGGCCGACGCTCGCCAGGGTGAAGAACAGGAAGGTGAAGGCATAGCGCGGCATGCGGTGCACGAGGCCGCCATAGGCCGCGATCTCACGCGTGTGCATGCGGTCGTAAACCACGCCGACGCAGAGGAAGAGCGCCGCCGAGACGATGCCGTGGCTCAGCATCTGGAAGATCGAGCCCTGGACGCCCTGCATGTTCATGACGAAGGCGCCGATTGTCACGAAGCCCATGTGGGCGACCGACGAATAGGCGATCAGCTTCTTCATGTCCTCCTGCACCAGCGCGACCAGCGAGGTGTAGATGACCGCGACGATCGATAGGCCGAAGACCAGTGGCGCGAAGTATTGCGTCGCCTCGGGCATCAGCGGGATCGAATAACGCAGGAAGCCGTACCCGCCCATCTTCAGCAACACACCGGCCAGGATCACCGAGCCTGCCGTCGGCGCCTCGACGTGGGCGTCGGGCAGCCAGGTATGGACCGGCCACATCGGCACCTTCACCGAGAAGGAGGCGAAGAAGGCCAGCCACAGCCAGCACTGCCAGGTGAACGGCAGGTCGAGCTTCTCCATCGCCGTCGGCAGGTCTGTCGTACCGACATGCCAGTAGATGGCGATGATGGCCAACAGCATCAGCACCGAGCCGAGCAGTGTGTAGAGGAAGAACTTGAAGGCCGCGTAGACGCGCCGCTTGCCGCCCCACACGCCGATGATCAGGAACATCGGGATCAGGACGCCTTCGAAGAAAATATAGAACAGAGCCAGGTCGAGCGCGCAGAACATGCCGACCATGAAGGTCTCGAGCACAAGGAACGCGACCATGTATTCCTTGACGCGAACCTTCACCGATTCCCAGCTCGCCAGGATGCAGATCGGTGTCAGCAAGGTCGCCAGCAGCACGAAGAACAGCGAGATGCCGTCGATGCCGACGTGGTAGCCGATGTTGAGTGCCGGCACCCAGGCGAGATTCTCCTCGAACTGGAAACCGGCCTTGGTCGGATCGAACCGCACCCAGAGCAGGATCGAGATCAGGAAAGTGACCAGCGACGTCAGCAGCGCCACGCTGCGGCAGTTGCGGTCGACGGCCTCTTTGGGACCGTTCACGACCAGGCAGAACAGCGCCCCCACCAGCGGCAGGAACGTGATCAAGGAGAGGATGGGCCAACTCGACATCGGGCCTTACCTCGCCGACAGCATGAAATAGGTGACGAGACCGGCGACACCGACCAGCATCACGAACGCGTAGTGATAGAGATAGCCGCTCTGGAAGCGCATCAGGACACCCGCCATGTCCTGCGCGCGGGCAGCGATATTGTCCGGCCCGAGCCCGTCGATGGTCGCGCCATCGCCCTTCTTCCAGAAGATACGGCCGATCGCCAGCGCCGGCTTCACGAAGACGGCCTCGTAGATCTCGTCGAAGTACCACTTGTTGAAGAACAGGGCGTGCAGGCCCGGGAAGGTCTTTACGGTGCGCGCCGGCAGGTCCGTCTTCACGATGTAGTAGTAGTAGCTGAGCAGGATGCCGGACACGGCCATCACCAGCGGCAGCAGCTTCACCCACAGCGGTACGGCGTGCGCGTGATGCAGAACCTCTTCGGTTGACTTCACGGCGATGGCGTTGCCCCAGAAGGCCTGCCAATCATGGCCGACGAACCAGTCGTAAGCGATCAGACCCGAGAATGCCGCGCCGATTCCCAGCACATAGAGCGGGATCAACATGACCATCGGCGATTCGTGCGCGTGATCCCAGGTATGGTGATCGCCGCGATACTTGCCGTAGAAGGTCATGAACATCAGGCGCGTCGAATAGAAGGCCGTCATGAAGGCCGCGATCGCGCCCAGCCAGAAGGCGATCAGGCCGACGGTCGTGTGCACGCCGTAAGCCGACTCCAGCATGATGTCCTTGGAGTAGAAGCCTGCGAAGCCCAGGCCGTTGCCCAGCAGGAACGGGATGCCGATGCCCGACAGCGCCAGCGTGCCGACCCACATGAGGATGAAGGTCTGTGGCGCCTTCTCCTTCACGCCGCCCATCTGGCGCATGTCCTGCTCGTGATGCAGGCAATGGATCACCGAGCCCGACCCCAGGAACAGCAGTGCCTTGAAGAAGGCGTGGGTCATCAGGTGGAACATCGCAGCCGAATAGGCGCCGACGCCGCACGCGAAGAACATGTAGCCGAGCTGGCTGCAGGTCGAATAGGCAACCACCCGCTTGATGTCGAACTGGGTGAGACCGACCGTGGCGGCGAAGAACGCTGTCGCCGCACCGATGATGGTCACGACCATCAGGGCGATGGGTGCCAGCTCAAAGAGCGGCGACAGGCGGCAGACCATGAACACGCCGGCGGTCACCATCGTTGCGGCGTGGATCAGGGCGGAAACCGGGGTCGGGCCTTCCATGGCATCCGGCAGCCAGGTGTGGAGGCCAAGCTGGGCCGACTTACCCATGGCGCCCACGAACAGCAGCAGGCAGGCCGTCTCCAGCGCCGGCAGGTCCATACCGAGGAACTCGATGCGCATCTGGGCCATCTGCGGCGCCTTGCCGAAGATTTCCTCGAAGCCCACCGAGCCCGACAGCATCCAGACCGCGAAGATGCCCAGCGCGAAGCCGAAATCTCCGACGCGGTTCACGATGAAGGCCTTCATGGCCGCGGCATTGGCTGACGGCTTATCGTACCAGAAGCCGATCAGCAGGTACGAGGCGAGGCCCACCCCTTCCCAGCCGAAGAAGAGCTGCACCAGGTTATCCGCTGTCACCAGCATCAGCATGAAGAAGGTGAACAGGCTGAGATACGCCATGAAGCGCGGAATGCTGGGATCGTCCTCCATGTAGCCGATGGAGTAGACGTGGACCATCGACGACACGCCGGTGACCACGATCAGCATGACCGCCGTCAGCGTATCGACGCGCAGTGCCCAGGCGATGTCGAGCGTGCCCGAATCGATCCAGGAGAACAGCTTCACCACGAAGAGCTTGCTGTCCGCCGGGCCGAAGCCGATGCGGATGAAGACGAATATTGAGAGCGCAGCGGCAATCAGGAGCGCGGCGCAGGTAACGATCTGGGCGGGGCGATCACCGATCACCCGGCAGAACAGGCCCGCAATCGCTGCCGCGACCAGCGGCAGGAAAACGATGAGCTTGATGGCGAGATCCATGATGCGTACGCGCCCCTAGCCCTTCATCGCATTGATGTCTTCGACCGCGATCGTTCCGCGGTTTCGGAAGTAGACCACCAGGATGGCAAGCCCGATGGCTGCCTCCGCGGCGGCCACCGTCAGCACCAGCATGGCGAAGACCTGGCCAACCACGTTGCCCTGGAAGACCGAAAACGCCACGAGGTTGATATTGACGGCGAGCAGCATCAGCTCGACGCACATCAGGATGACGATGACGTTCTTGCGGTTCAGGAAGATGCCCAGAATGCCGAGAGTGAACAGCACCGCTGCGACGGCGAGGTAGTGGCCGAGACCGATCGTCATCACACGCCTCCCCGCGTCGGCACCTTGACGACCGTGACCGCCTGATCCTTCGGCCGGTAGAGCTGGTCGCTGATCTTTTGGCGGCGTACGCCCGGCCGGCTGCGCAAGGTGAGCACGATGGCGCCGATCATGGCGACCAACAGCACGATGCCTGCGACCTGGAAGAGGTAGAAGTACTGCGTATAGAGAACCCGGCCGATGGCCCGGGTATTGTCGACCGCCAGCACCTGGGCGCCCGCCTTGTCGAGGCCAGCAATCGTCACCGAGCCACCGCCCAGCACGCCCAGCCCCAGCAGGATCTCAGCCAGCAGAACCACGCCGATCGCAGCACCAACCGGCAAATACTTCAGGAAGCCTTCGCGTATCTCGGTGAGATTGATGTCGAGCATCATCACAACGAACAGGAAGAGCACCGCGACCGCGCCGACATAGACGATGACCAGGATCATCGCGATGAACTCAGCACCGATCAGGACGAACAATGCGGCCGCGTTGAAGAAGGCCAAGATCAGGAACAACACCGAATAGACCGGGTTGCGTGACACCACGACCATGGCGGCCGAGGCGACCGTCACCGTCGCGAAGACATAGAAGGCCAGAGCCTGGAGCAGCATGTTCTGTTTCTCCCCCTGCCCGGCTCAGCGATACGCCGCGTCGGACTGGAGATTGGCCGCAATCAGGCTCTCCCAGCGGTCGCCGTTCGCGAGCAGCTTGTCCTTGTTGTACATGAGCTCCTCGCGAGTCTCCGTCGAGAACTCGAAGTTCGGCCCCTCGACGATGGCATCGACCGGGCAGGCTTCCTGGCAGAAGCCGCAGTAGATGCACTTGGTCATGTCGATATCGTAACGCGTCGTGCGGCGGCTGCCGTCGTCACGCGGCTCGGCCTCGATGGTAATGGCCTGCGCCGGGCAGATCGCCTCGCAAAGCTTGCATGCGATGCAGCGTTCTTCGCCGTTCGGATATCGGCGCAGCGCATGCTCGCCGCGGAACCGCGGGCTGAGCGGTCCCTTCTCGTAAGGGTAATTCACCGTCACCTTGGGTTTGAACATGTACTTCAAGGTGAGTGCGAAGCCGGCCACCAGCTCGGAGAGCAGGAAAGCGCGGGCGGTACGGTCGAGAGAGGCCATTGTGCGACTCCCTAGTGCTTCGGAACCCAGCCGCCGAACTGCAGAACAGCGGCGGTGAGGACGAGCCAGCCAAGCGACACGGGCAGGAAGACTTTCCAGCCCAGCCGCATGAGCTGGTCGTAACGGTAACGGGGCAGCGTTCCCTTGGTCCAGCTGAAGACGAACAGCAGAAACGCGATCTTGAGGGCAAACCACACGACACCTGGCACCAGGGTGAAGGGCGCGTAGGGTACCGGCGACATCCAGCCACCGAGGAACAACACCGCGCCCATCGCCGAGAGCAAGATCATGTTGGCGTATTCGCCGAGGAAGAACAGGCCGAAGGTCATGGCCGAGTATTCAGTGTGGAACCCCGCCACCAGCTCGGCTTCCGACATCGGCAGATCGAACGGCGTACGGTTGGTCTCAGCCAGGGCCGACACGAAGAAGATCACGAACATCGGCAACAGCGGCAGCCAGAACCAGCTCCAGAACCAGCCGGACTGCGCGAGCACCACCTCCGAGAGGTTGAGCGAGCCGACGCAGAGCATAACGGTGACCAGTACGAAGCCGATCGAGACTTCATAGGACACCATCTGCGCTGCCGAGCGCAGGGCGCCGAGAAAGGCGTACTTCGAGTTCGATGCCCAACCCGCGATGATGATGCCGTAAACGCCGAGCGAAGAGATGGCGAAGAGATAGAGGATGCCGACGTTGATGTCGGCGATGACCCAGCCATCGTCGAACGGTACGACCGCCCAGGCGACCAAAGCGGTCATGAAGGTGATCATCGGCGCCACGATGAACAGCACACCGTTGGCGCTCGAGGGAACGATGGTCTCTTTCAGAACGAGCTTCAGACCGTCAGCGAAGGGCTGCAGCAAGCCGAACGGGCCTACCACGTTGGGACCGCGACGGAGCTGGATCGAGGCCCAGACCTTGCGGTCGACGTAGGTCATATAGGCCACAGCCACGAGCAACGGCACAGTGACGGCGAGGCACTGGGCGAGAATGACAATCGCCTGGCCCAGCCAGTTGGTCGTGAAGAATTGGATCAGGTCGGCGTACATTCCCTACTCCGCCGCCATGAGTTGCGCGCGAGACGCCATGCACTCTGCCATCGTCCGCGAGGCGCGGCTGATCGGGCAGGTCATGTAGAAATTGGCAATCGCCGCGACGAACGGCGCGTCGGTCGTGGCCCCAGCCTTGCCGAACGCACCCCAGGCACCAGGGGCCTGCTGATCGATGGCGGCAAAGGCCTTGTTGATTGAAACGAGGCGCGACCGCACCTGGGCCAGCGTATCGTAGGAGAGCGTCTTGCCCAGCCGCTCGGAGAGTGCGCGAAGGATCGCCCAATCTTCGCGGGCGTCACCCGGCGGATAGCCGGCGCGACGGCCCAGCTGAACGCGGCCCTCGGTGTTCACATAGGTTCCGGGCTTCTCGGTATACGCCGCCCCCGGCAGGATCACGTCAGCGCGATGCGCGCCGGCATCGCCATGATGGCCCTGGTAGATCACGAACGCCTTGCCGAGCCGCTTGGTGTCGATCTCGTCCGCGGCCAGCAGATAGACCGCGCCGATCTCGCCCTTCTCGCAGCCCGCAAGAATGCCGGCCACGTCACGGCCACCCTCACCCGGCACCAGGCCGAGATCGAGGCCGCCGACGCGCGCTGCCGTCGTGTGCAGGACGGCAAAGCCGTTCCAGTCCTCGCGGACGGCATTCAGCTTCTCGGCCAACTCACGTGCCATGGCGAGCACGGCTGCGCCGTCTTCGCGAGCAACGGCACCCATGCCGACGATGATCAGCGGGTTCCTGGCTGCCTTCAGCTTTTCGAAGAAGCCAAGCTTGCCATCGACCAGTTCGCGCAGGGTCGCAGGACCAGCGCCGAGACGCTCCACCGGATAGGTGAGGTCGGCTGCCGGGCCGATGCTGCCGATCGCACAATGATGACCATGCAGGTAGCGCTTGCGAATACGTGCGTTCAGGACCGGCGATTCGGTGCGCGGATTGCTGCCGATCAGCAGGATCGCATCGGCGGAGTCGATGCCATGCACGCCGGCATTGAAGATGTAGCTGCCGCGTGGACCGTCAAGCTTGGCACCATCCTGGCGGCAATCGATGTTGGACGAGCCAAGCGCCGTCATCAGGTCCTTGAGCGCCACCATGGATTCGGCATCGCACTGGTCGCCCGCGATGGCCGCGATCTTGGCGCCGTCCATGCCCTTGAGCCTGGCCGTGATCGCCCCGAACGCCTCATCCCAGGTCGCTTCGACCAGCTTGCCGCCCTTGCGCACATAAGGACGGTCGAGCCGCTGGTGGCGCAGGCCGTCGATTGCGTGCCGGGTCTTGTCGGAGATCCACTCCTCGTTCACGTCGTCGTTCAACCGCGGCAGCACGCGCATCACCTGCGCCCCGCGCGTGTCGACGCGGATGTTGGCGCCGAGCCCGTCCAGCACGTCGATCGATTCGGTCTTGGTCAGTTCCCACGACCGCGCCTCGAAGGCGTAAGGCTTGGAGGTCAGCGCGCCCACCGGGCAGAGATCGACCAGGTTGCCGGCAAGCTCGGTCGACAGCGCGTGCTCGACGTAAGTCGTCACTTCCATGCTCTCACCGCGGCCGGTCGCACCCAGCTCTTCGACACCCGCAACTTCGGTCGCGAAGCGGATGCAGCGCGTGCAATGGATGCAGCGGTTCATCGACGTCTTGACCAGCGGGCCCAGTTCCTTGTCCGGCACCGCCCGCTTGTTTTCGTGATAGCGGCTGCGGTCGAAGCCGTAGGCCATCGCCTGATCCTGCAGATCGCACTCGCCGCCCTGATCGCAGATCGGGCAGTCAAGCGGATGGTTGATCAACAGGAATTCCATCACGCCGTTGCGCGCCTTCTGCACGACCGGCGTCTTGGTGAAGATCTCCTGCTTGTCGGCAACCGGCAGCGCGCAGCTCGCCTGCGGCTTCGGTGGGCCGGGCTTAACCTCGACCAGGCACATGCGGCAGTTGCCGGCGATCGACAGGCGCTCGTGGTAGCAGAAGCGCGGGATCTCGACGCCTGCCAGTTCGCAGGCCTGCAGGACCGTGATGCCGGCCGGCACCTCGATCTCGACGCCGTCGATTTTTACCTTGGGCATTGCCTACTCCCCGCCCGCCTACTCGGCCGCCAGTTTTTCGGTGCGCGCGCGGATGCGGCGCTCCATCTCGGGCCGGAAATGGCGGATCAGGCCCTGGATCGGCCATGCTGCCGCGTCGCCCAGCGCGCAGATCGTATGTCCTTCGACCTGCTTGGTGACGTCCTCGAGCGCGTCGATCTCTTCGAGGCGCGCGTTGCCCGTCACCATGCGTTCCATCACGCGCCACATCCAGCCGGTGCCTTCGCGGCACGGCGTGCACTGGCCGCAGCTCTCGTGTTTGTAGAAGTAGCTGAGCCGCGCGATCGCCTTCACGACGTCGGTCGACTTGTCCATGACGATGACTGCGGCCGTGCCGAGGCCCGACTTCTGGTCGCGCAGCGAGTCGAAATCCATCAGGACCGTATCGCAAATCGACTTTGGCAGCAGCGGCACTGACGCGCCGCCCGGAATCACGGCGAGCAGATTGTCCCAGCCGCCGCGCACGCCCCCGCAATGGCGATCGATGAGCTCCTTAAGAGGAATCCCCATCTCCTCTTCCACGTTGCACGGCTTGTTCACGTGGCCGGAGATGCAGAAGAGCTTGGTGCCCGTGTTGTTCGGACGACCGATACCCGCGAACCAGGCCGCGCCGCGGCGCAGGATCGTCGGCGCAACCGCTATCGACTCGACATTATTCACCGTCGTTGGGCAGCCATAGAGACCAGCGCCGGCCGGAAACGGCGGCTTCAGGCGCGGCATGCCCTTCTTGCCTTCGAGGCTCTCGAGAAGTGCGGTTTCCTCGCCACAAATATAGGCGCCAGCGCCGCGATGGACGTAGAGGTCGAAATCCCAGCCCGAGCCGCAAGCATTCTTGCCGAGCAGGCCCGCGTCATAGGCTTCCTTGATCGCGGCGATGAGGTTCTGCGCCTCGTTGTAGAACTCGCCGCGCACATAGATGTAGCCGGCGTGGGCGCGCATCGCGAAGCCCGCGATCAGACAGCCCTCGACAAGAAGATGCGGATCGTGACGCATGATGTCGCGATCTTTGCAGGTGCCGGGCTCTGACTCGTCGGCGTTGACGACGAGATAGTGCGGCCGGTCCTTCACTTCCTTGGGCATGAAGGACCACTTCATGCCGGTCGGGAAGCCGGCGCCGCCACGGCCACGTAGGCCCGACTTCTTCATCTCGTCGATGATGGCGTCGTGGCCGCGCTCGATCAGCGCCTTGGTGTTGTCCCAGGCGCCGCGTGCACGGGCGCCAGCCAGGCGCCAATCGTGGACGCCGTAGAGGTTGGTGAAGATACGGTCCTTGTCGCCGAGCATCGTTTTACTCGCCCTTCAAGGTGGTGAGGCCGCCTTCCGGCGCCGAGGTCTGACGGTCGACCTGCGGTCCGGGCTTCGGCGTCTCGCCGCGGCGGAACGCGTCGAGCACCTTGTTCATCGAAGCCTCGTCGAGGTCTTCATAGAAGTCGTCGTTGATCTGCACCACCGGCGCATTCACGCAGCCACCGAGGCACTCGACTTCCTGCACGCTGAAGGTTTCGCCGTCGGCGGCATGCTGGCACGCCTTCATCACAGCTTCAGAACCACGCAGCCAGCACGGCGTCGTGGTGCAGACCTGCAGCAGGTACTTACCCTTCGGCTTGAGCTGGAACATCGTATAGAAGGTCGCGATCTCGTAGACGCGGATCGGCGCCATATCGAGAAGCCTCGCCACCTCGTTCATCGCCACGCGCGGCAACCAACCCTGTTGGCGCTGCGCGAGGTCCAGCACGCCGATGACGGCGCTGGCCTGACGGCCCGGCGGATAGTGCGCAATCAGCTCCTGCACCTTCGCCATATATTCCGGCGTGAAGGCGAAGTGCGCGACCTGAGGCACGTCCTTCGGATCGGCGGTGATCATCGCCATCTTGTCGTCTCCTAGCGGTCGATCTCGCCGAACACGATGTCGAGCGAACCGATGTTCGCCGACATGTCGGCGAGCTGGTGGCCCTTGGTCATCATGTCGAGCGCCTGCAAGTGCGGGAAACCCGGAGCGCGGATCTTGCAGCGGTATGGCTTGTTGGTGCCGTCGGACACCAAATAGACGCCGAATTCGCCCTTGGGCGCTTCGACGGCCGTGTAGGTCTCGCCGGCCGGGACCTTGTAGCCCTCGGTGTAGAGCTTGAAGTGGTGAATGAGGGCCTCCATAGAGTCCTTCATCTCGCCACGACGCGGCGGAGAGATCTTGCGATCGTCGACACGCACCGGGCCGCCGACCTTGCGGAGCGCCGCAATGCACTGCTCCATGATCCGCACGCTCTGGTACATCTCCTCGATGCGGACGAGATAACGCGCGAAGCAGTCGCCAGTCTTGCCGACCGGAATGTCGAAATCCATGCGGTCGTAGACATCGTAAGGCTGTGACTTGCGCAGATCCCATGGGATGCCAGACGCGCGGATCAACGGACCGGAGAACCCCCAGTCGAGCGCCTGCTGCTCCGACACCACGCCGATATCGACCGTGCGCTGACGGAAGATGCGGTTCTCGTTCAGCAGATACTCGATGTCCTTCATGAACGGGTAGAACTGCTTGATCCAACCGTCCATCGAGTCGAGCATGCCCGCCGGCAGATCCTGATGAACGCCGCCCGGCCGGAAATAAGCTGCGTGCATACGCGAGCCGCTGACCTGCTCGTAATACTCCATCAGCAGCTCGCGCTGCTCGAAGCCCCAGAGCGGCGGCGTCAATGCACCGACGTCCATCGCGAAGGTCGTGACGTTCAGCAGATGGTTCAGGATGCGCGTGATCTCGGAGAACAGCACACGGATGTACTGCCCCCGCTCCGGCGCCTGGATGCCCAGCAGCTTCTCGACGGCAAGTGCGTAGGCATGCTCCTGGTTCATCGGCGAGACGTAGTCGAGCCGGTCGAAGTACGGCACCGCCTGCAGGTAGCTCTTGTACTCGATCAGCTTCTCGGTGCCGCGGTGCAGCAGACCGATATGCGGATCGCAGCGCTCGACGATCTCGCCGTCCATTTCGACAACGAGGCGTAGCACACCGTGGGCCGCAGGATGCTGCGGTCCGAAGTTCATCGTGAGGGTTTTGATCTCGACGTCGGACATGTCAGCTCGCCTTCGTCGCCTTCTCGTCACCCGGCAGCACGCGATCGATGCCGCCTTCCCAGGGGCTCAGGAAATCGAAGCGGCGGAACTCCTGGGCGAGCTTCACCGGCTCGTAGATCACGCGCTTCTGCACATCGTCCCACCGCAGCTCGACGAAGCCCGTCAGCGGGAAGTCCTTGCGCAGCGGATGTCCTTCGAAACCGTAGTCGGTCAGGATGCGGCGCAGATCGGGATGATCGGAGAACCACACGCCATAGAGGTCATAGGTCTCGCGCTCGAACCAGCCGGCCGAGCTGTAGACCGAGGCGGCTGAGGGCACCGGCGTCGTCTCATCCGTTGCCACTTTCAAGCGGATGCGCAGGTTGTTCTTAAGGCTCAGCAGATTGTAGACGACGTCGAAACGCTTCTCCCGCTCCGGCCAGTCGACGCCGCAAATATCGATGAGCTGCTTGAACAGGCACTTGGGATCGTCACGCAAGAAGGTCAGCAGCGCGACCACCTTGTCGGCCGTGGTTTCCAGCATCAACTCTTCGAGGCGTACCTGCTGCGCGGTCACTGCACCTGAGGTCGCCTGCGCGATATGCTCTCCGAGTTCCGTCAGAGTATCGGCCATCAGCGCACCAATGTTCCGGTGCGGCGGACCTTCTTCTGAAGCTGCAGTACGCCGTAAAGCAGCGCTTCGGCAGTCGGTGGGCAGCCCGGCACATAGACATCGACCGGGACGATACGATCGCAGCCGCGCACGACAGAGTAGCTGTAGTGGTAGTAGCCGCCCCCGTTGGCGCACGATCCCATCGAGATCACGTAGCGCGGCTCGGCCATCTGGTCGTAGACCTTGCGCAGCGCCGGCGCCATCTTGTTGGTCAGCGTTCCCGCCACGATCATGACGTCAGCCGCACGCGGGCTCGGCATCGGCGCAAAGCCGAAGCGATCGAGATCGTAACGGCTCATCCAGCAATGGATCATCTCGACGCCGCAACAGGCGAGACCGAAGGTCAGGCCCCACATCGAGCCGGTACGCGCCCAGGTGATCAGCTTGTCGAGCTGGGCGACGACGAAACCCTTATCGGCCAGCTCGTCGTTGAGCGCCCGCGACAGTGCCGCTTCAGCGGCGCTGTTGGGCTTGGCTGGAGTTATCACTCCCATTCCAGGGCTCCTTTCCGCCACTCGTATATGAAACCAACGGTGAGAACGGCCAGAAAGAGCATCATCGACCAGAAACCGAACAGACCGATGTCACCGAGCGCAACCGCCCAGGGAAACAGGAACGCGACTTCAAGATCGAAGATGATGAAAAGGATGGCGACCAGATAGAAGCGCACATCGAACTGGCCGCGCGCATCATCGAACGGGGCGAAGCCGCACTCGAAGGGCGACAGCTTTTCCGAGTTCGGATTCTGGCGGGCGATCAGATAGGACCCGCCGATCATGGCGCACGTCAGCGCAAAAGCGAGGCCAAGGAAGATCAGGATCGGAAGGTATTCCGTGAGAAGAGCTTCCATCGCCACCCCTTGCGCCCCGTTTTTGTGGGCTGCCAGCGTTGGGGCTGGCGCGAGCGACGGGACTCGAACCCGCGACCTCCGGCGTGACAGGCCGGCGTTCTAACCAACTGAACTACGCCCGCAATAGCCCCCAACGGCGCGCGGAGAGATATAGGAGCCCCTATGGGGTGTCAAGCATACCGCACTCGCGAAGTCGTGCGTAAGTGCCAGATTTCTCAATACTTTCCGCGCCGTGCGAAACAATGGTGGGCGATGACGGACTCGAACCGCCGACAACCTCGGTGTAAACGAGATGCTCTACCAACTGAGCTAATCGCCCCCGTAGCTTTCCTAGCACGTGCGCGCCGGTCGCGCCCTAGTTGATCGCATCCTTCAGGGCTTTGCTCGCCTTGAAGCGCGGCACGATGGCGGCCGGAATCTTGATCTTCTCGCCAGTCTGCGGGTTACGTCCTTCACTCGCCTTGCGTTTGGACACTTGGAACGTCCCGAACCCCACCAGCAGCACCTTTTCCTTCTTCTTCAACGACTTGGTTATGACCGTCAGAACGGAATCGATGGCATTCGCAGCATCGACCTTCGAAAGGTTGGTCGAAGCGGCAACGGCGGCGATCAAATCGTGCTTATTCACGGCGAGCCCCTGCATGGTCCGGCGGCCCAAGTGTAAGGGCGGCCCGAAAACAACGTCAACGTTGAATACCACATTTTGTAGGTTTGGCAGGCCTAAACCCACATGGATTGGGTCCAGACGCAACGAAGCCCCGGATTGCTCCAGGGCTTCGCCTATTCGTTCAGGATTGAGCTGGTTCAGTGCGCCCGGATGGCCTCGCTGCCCTCCGCCGGCTTGGCCGCGACCGTCTCGAGGTCGTTCGGCCATTCAATGGCGACCAACGGCTCCACCAATGCCCGGGCCAGAACCTCGTCCACGGTCGAAACCGGTACGATCTCCAGTCCCTTCTTCACGTTGTCCGGAATCTCCGGCAGATCGCGCTCGTTCTCCTTGGGAATGAGCACGGTCTTGAGACCGCCGCGCAACGCCGCCAGCAGCTTTTCCTTCAGACCGCCGATCGGCAAGACCCGGCCACGCAGGCTGATCTCACCGGTCATGGCCACATCCTTGCGCACCGCCACACCGGTGAGCGCCGAGACGATCGAAGTGATCATGCCGACGCCAGCCGACGGACCATCCTTGGGCGTCGCGCCTTCCGGCACGTGCACATGGATGTCGCGCTTCTCGAAGATGTTCGGCTTGATACCGAATGCCGCCGCACGAGAGCGGACATAGGCATTGGCCGCCTGC
This sequence comes from Reyranella sp., assembly GCF_004297405.1. Classification (GTDB taxonomy): domain Bacteria; phylum Pseudomonadota; class Alphaproteobacteria; order Reyranellales; family Reyranellaceae; genus Reyranella. Next base: position 422,130 of record NZ_SCVC01000006.1, on the reverse strand, counting down.
ACCGACTCCTGCATGACGTCACCCAGCTTGCCGGTGACGGTGACCCGCCCGCGGCCCGGGACCAGCACGGCCTCGATCTGCAGCAACTCGCCGCCGACCTCGGTCCAGGCCAGACCGGTCGTGATGCCCACTAGATCCTCGAGCTCTGCCTCGCCGTAGCGGAAGCGACGGACGCCGGCATACTTGTCGAGGTTCTTGCGGCCGATCTTCACCTTGGTCGTCCCCTTCATGAGGATTTCCTTGGTGGCCTTGCGGGCAAGATTGGCAATCTCACGTTCGAGGTTACGGACACCGGCCTCGCGCGTGTAGTAGCGCACGAGATCGCGCACCGCGTCGTCGTGAATGTCGAGCTCGCCTTCCTTGAGACCGTTCGCTTCGATCTGCTTGGGAATGAGATGCTTGCGCGAGATCGCGACCTTCTCATCCTCGGTGTAGCCGGCCAGCCGGATGATCTCCATGCGGTCCATCAGCGGCTGCGCCATCCGCAGCGAGTTCGCCGTGGTGATGAACATCACGTTCGACAGGTCGTAATCGACTTCGAGGTAATGGTCGTTGAATGACGTGTTCTGTTCGGGATCCAGAACCTCGAGCAGAGCCGACGACGGGTCGCCACGGAAATCCGCACCGAGCTTGTCGATCTCGTCGAGCAGGAAGAGCGGGTTCGACGACTTCGCCTTCTTCATGCTCTGGATGACCTTGCCCGGCAGCGAGCCGATGTAGGTCCGGCGATGGCCACGAATCTCGGCCTCGTCGCGCACGCCGCCCAGCGACATGCGAACGAAGTTGCGGCCCGTCGCCTTGGCGATCGACTTGCCCAGCGAGGTCTTGCCGACGCCCGGCGGTCCGACGAGGCACAGGATCGGCCCCTTCATCTTGTCGACGCGTTGCTGCACCGCGAGGTACTCGAGGATGCGCTCCTTCACCTTCTCGAGGCCGTGATGATCGGCGTTGAGAATGTCCTCGGCGTACTTCAGATCCTTGATGATCTTGGTCGGCTTGCGCCACGGAATCGACAGCAGCCAGTCGAGGTAGTTCCGCACCACCGTCGCCTCGGCCGACATCGGGCTCATGGTCCGGAGCTTCTTCAGCTCGGCATTGGCCTTCTCGCGTGCCTCCTTGCTGAGCCGCGTCTTCTTGATGCGCTTCTCCAGTTCGGAAACCTCGTCGCGACCGTCTTCGGTCTCGCCCAGCTCCTTCTGGATCGCCTTCATCTGCTCATTGAGATAATACTCGCGCTGCGTCTTCTCCATCTGACGCTTCACGCGGTTGCGGATCTTCTTCTCGACCTGCAACACGCCGATCTCGCCTTCCATCAGGCCGAGAATGCGCTCCAGCCGCTTGGACACTGAGTCGAGTTCGAGAAGCTGCTGCTTCTCGGCGACCTTCAGCGCCAAGTGTGCGGAGATGGTGTCGGCGAGCTTGGTCGGCTCTTCGATCTTGTTGATCGAGACGACGACCTCGGGCGGCACCTTCTTGTTCAGCTTCACGTAATTCTCGAATTCCGAGACCACGGTGCGCGCAGCGGCTTGGAGTTCAGCCGACTCACCCGGCGCTTCCTCCATGTCGACAGCACGCGCTTCGAAGAAATCGGCACGGTCGCTGTAGCCGGTGACACGCACGCGGCGGCCACCTTCGACCAGCACCTTCACGGTGTCGTCCGGCAGCTTCAGGAGCTGCAGCACGGTGCCGAGTGTGCCAATCGAATAGATATCGTCGGGGCCGGGATCGTCCTGGCTGGCATTCTTCTGGGCGATCAGCAGGATCTGCTTGTCGTCCTTCATGACCTCTTCGAGCGCCTTGACGCTCTTTTCGCGGCCGACGAAGAGCGGGACGATCATGCCGGGAAACACGACGATGTCGCGCAGTGGCAGGACGGGGTAGACGGTTCCTTGAATGGGGGCGTTCATGATGCCTCGCAACGTACGCTGTTAGAGCTACCCGCACCGCGGCCGTGACCCCCAAATAGGCGATCAACGGCACACAAACGCGTGCACTCGTTAGCAGAGATTGGCCCGAACAGGATCTTGTTCAAGGCCCGTCGGGAAGACCGCCGGCAACGGTTGTCGCCGACGTAGCAAAAATCAGGCCGGCGCAGCAGCGATGCCTTCCTTGCGCTCCCCGTGCACGTAGAGCGGCTGAGCGCGGCCCTCGATGACTTCACGGTTGATCACGACTTCCTCGACTCCGTCGAGTGACGGCAGGTCGTACATGGTATCGAGAAGCACTGTCTCCATGATCGAGCGCAGCCCACGCGCGCCGGTCTTCCGGAGAATCGCCTTCTGGGCGACTGCGCGCAGCGCGTCGTCGGAGAATTTGAGCTTCACATTCTCCATGTCGAACAGCCGCTGATACTGCTTGATCAACGCGTTCTTCGGCCGTGTCAGGATCTCGATCAGCGCGCTCTCATCCAAGTCTTCGAGCGTAGCAACCACCGGCAGACGGCCGACGAACTCGGGGATCAAGCCGTACTTCAGCAGGTCCTCGGGCTCGAGGTCGCGCAACACCTCGCCTGTGCGACGATCCTCAGGCCCCCTCACCTCGGCACCAAAGCCAATCGACGTGCCCTGGCGGCGCATGGAGATGATCTTGTCGAGGCCAGAGAAGGCGCCACCGCAGATGAACAGGATGTTGGTCGTGTCGACCTGCAGGAACTCCTGCTGCGGATGCTTGCGCCCGCCTTGCGGCGGCACAGAAGCCACGGTGCCTTCCATGATCTTCAGGAGAGCCTGCTGTACGCCCTCACCCGACACGTCGCGCGTGATCGACGGGTTGTCGGACTTGCGGCTGATCTTGTCGACTTCGTCGATGTAGACGATGCCGCGCTGTGCCCGCTCGACGTTGTAATCGGCCGACTGCAGCAGCTTCAGGATGATGTTCTCGACATCCTCACCGACATAACCGGCTTCGGTGAGAGTCGTGGCATCGGCCATCGTGAACGGCACGTCGAGCATGCGGGCCAAAGTCTGGGCCAGCAGGGTTTTGCCGCAGCCCGTCGGGCCGATGAGCATGATGTTCGACTTGGCGATCTCGACGTCGTTCGCCTTCCCGCCATGGCTCAACCGCTTGTAATGGTTGTGCACGGCAACGGCGAGAATACGCTTGGCCTGGTCCTGGCCAATTACATAATCATCGAGGATCTGACGAATTTCCTTGGGCGACGGAACGCCGTCCTTGGATTTGACCAGAGTGGTTTTGCTCTCTTCCCGGATTATGTCCATGCAGAGCTCGACGCATTCATCGCAGATGAACACGGTCGGGCCGGCAATAAGCTTCCGGACCTCATGCTGGCTCTTGCCGCAGAAGCTGCAATACAGGGTGTTACGGGAGTCACCCCCGGACTTGGCGGCTGGCATGTCGTTAACGCACCTCCGCTTGGGGGGCCCGTCGACCTGCGAGCCCACACCAAGGTTATGTTAAACGTGCCCCCTAGATCGCGACAACATCAAAATATGGTGTGTCGGCGTGCAAAAGGGAAACAATTGGTCGCGACGGCCGCTTTAGGAGGCAGCCGCCTGGATCGTCGGGGTCGGCCGTCTGTCGAATACTTCGTCAATCAGACCGAATTCCTTGGCCTCCGGCGGGGAGAAGAAGCGGTCGCGCTCCATCCCCTTTTCGATCTCCTCGATCGTCCGGCCGGTGTGTTTGACATAAATCTGGTTGAGGCGGGCACGGGTCAGCAGGATTTCCTTGGCGTGGATTTCAATGTCCGTCGCCTGGCCCTGGGCGCCGCCCGAGGGCTGGTGAATCATGATCCGGGCGTTGGGCAGCGAGAAGCGCTTGCCCTTCTCGCCCGCCATCAGCAGCAGCGAGCCGGCCGACGCGGCCTGGCCGAACACCAAGGTCGAGATGTTGGGACGCACGTACTGCATCGTGTCGTAGATCGCCAACCCCGACGTCACCACGCCACCTGGCGAGTTGATGTAGAAAGAGATGTCCTTGGTGGGGTTCTCGGCCTCGAGATAAAGCAGCTGGGCGCAGACAAGCCCCGCCACGTTGTCCTCGATCGGACCATTCAAGAAGATGATCCGCTCCTTGAGCAGACGCGACCAGATATCGTAGCCGCGCTCACCGCGCGCCGATTGCTCGACGACCATCGGGACGTAGTAGTTGTTGTAGACTTCCAGCGGATCGCGGTCGCGACTCATCGCGGGCCCCCTTGAGTATGATGTCCCTTTGAAAGTGGCAGCGCCGGCGGCCTGGTTCAAGGCCGCCGGCTCTGGATCAATTCGCCGCCTTCTCCGCGGGCTCTTCTTCTTCCGCCTCGCGAGCTGCCTTGAGCAGTTCCTCCGGCGTAACCGACTTCTCGGTGACCTTCGCCAGTTCGAGGATGAAGTCGACGGTCTTCTCTTCGAAGATCGGCGCGCGAAGCTGTTCCTTCAGCTCGGCGTTCTTGCCATAGAACTCCAGCACCTGGCGCTCCTGGCCGGGATAGCGCATCGCCTCGCGCATCACCGCCTGGTTCAGCTCTTCCGGCGTCACTTCGATGTTGTTGGAGCGACCGACATCGGCCAGCAGCAGGCCGAGACGGACCCGGCGCTCGGCGATCTCGCGATACTCCTTCTTCATCTTCTCTTCGTCGTCTTCGAGCTTCTGGCCGTTCTTCTTGGCCTCCTCGATACGCTGCCAGATCGCGCCGAACTCGCCGTCGATCAGGCCTTCCGGCACCTCGAACTTGTGGGTGTCGGCAAGCTTGTCGAGCAGCTGACGCTTCACCATCTGGCGCGAAATCTGGGTGTAGTCCTGGCCGATCCGCTCACCCACAGCCTTGCGCATGGCCTCGAGGTTCTCGAAGTTGTTCTTCTTCGCCAGTTCGTCGTCAGCAGGCTTGTCGACGAACTCATGGATCTCCTTGATCGTGCACTTGAAGACCGCGTCCTTGCCGGCGAGTTCAGCCGCACCGTAGTCGGCCGGGAACGTCACCTTCACGTCGACGGTCTTGCCGACCTCGGCGCCGAGGAGCTGATCCTCGAAGCCCGGGATGAACGAACCCGAGCCAAGCTCCAGCGTGTAGTCGTTGGCGGCGCCGCCCGGAAATTCCGTACCATCGACCGAGCCCACGAAGTCGAGCTTGATCGCGTCGCCCTTCTGGGCCGGACGCGGCGGGTCGACAGGCTTCTGCTCGCGGTTTGCCTTGGCGATACGGTCAAGCGCATCGTCGACATCCTTGTCCGGAACGGCGGCCTTCAGGCGCTCCAGTTCGACGCCCGAGAAGTCGAGCTTGCCGATCTCCGGCAGCACTTCGATCGCCACTTCGAATTCGACGTCCTTGCCCTCTTCGAGCTGCTTCAGGTCGACGCGCGGCTGCAGCGCGGGCCGCAGGCCACGATCTTCGATCGCCTTTGCCGTGCTCGTGTTGACAGCCTGCTCGACGGCCTCGCCGAACAGCGCCTGGCCGTACTGCTTCTTCAGCAGGCTGACCGGCACCTTGCCTGGGCGGAAGCCCGGCATCGCGGCAGTCTGGGCCATCTCGGCCAACCGCTCGTCGACCTTGGCCGACAGATCACCGGCCGGCACGACGATCTTGAATTGCCGCTTCAGCCCTTCGGCCGAGAGTTCCGTCACTTGCATCGTCTCACTTCCATTTCCTGGCATTTCCTGGTGCGGGCGGAGGGACTTGAACCCCCACGCCTTGCGGCACGAGAACCTAAATCTCGCGTGTCTACCAATTTCACCACGCCCGCCCGAATCGGCCCACATCGACGACAAGGGCCATCGGGGCGTGCCTCGAAGGCCGAATCGCGCGCCTCTTAGCCCGGGCCCGTCAAACGGTCAATTGACGCTGAAGGCCAACTGCAGCGCATCCGGAATTAAGTTGGGCAAATCTTCCGCAATCAGCCCCGGACGCGCGAAGCGTCGGGCGCAGTCGCCATGGAGCCATGCAGCTGCGGCAGCGGCGGCAAAGGCGGTCAGCCCCTGCGCCATCAGCCCGCCCGCAACGCCGGCAAGCACGTCACCCGAACCAGCCGTCGCCAGAGCTGCAGAGGCATGCACATTGATGACGACCCTGCCGTCAGGTGCGGCGATAACCGTGTCTGGCCCCTTCAGCAGCACCGTGGCGCCGCTCAACGACGCCGCCTGGCGGGCGCGGGCAACCTTACCGCCCTCGCCGCCCACACCGGGAAACATCCGGCGGAACTCGCCCTCATGCGGCGTGAGCAAAACTTCACCCCGAATGCTCTGGAAGAGATGCTGGGGCTCCCCGGCGAAGCTCGTGATGGCATCGGCGTCCAGCACCACACCACGCTGTGCAGCCAAGGCTGCCAACACGCCGCCCTTCGTTCTGTCGCCGACCCCGGATCCCGGCCCGATCAGGACGGCATTGCGGCGCGGATCTTCGAGAAGCCTAGCAAAAGTGGCTGCGTCATCGGCCTCGACGACGAGGTTGCCGGGCTCGGCGGCTTGGTAGACAGGCAGAGCCGAACGCGGCGTAGCAATGGTCACCAGTCCTGCGCCTGCCCGCCGGCCGGCCAATGCGGCCAAGCGAGCGGCGCCGGTCGCCAGAGGGCCCGCCAGGACGGTGAGATGCCCTCGCGCATATTTGTGGTCGGCAAGATCGTTTCTCAACAGCAATTCCCGCCATAAGGCAGGGGCGTTGAGCCATTGCCGGGGTGCGACAGCGGCAATGGCTGCAGGAGGGATGCCGATGTCGACAACATGCAGGTCGCCGCATCGTTTCAGCCCCTCTTCCGAATAATGGCCGGGCTTGGCGCGAAAGAATGAGACGGTGCAGGCCGCCTTGGGCGCTCGCCCTAGCACCTGACCGCTATCGCCGTGGAGGCCGCTTGGAACATCGACAGAAACGACGGTCAGAAGGCGCTCATTCAAGCGATCAATGACACTGCCAGCAATTCCGGAGATCGGCCGCGACAGGCCGGCACCGAAAAGCGCGTCGACAACCAGCGGATCGCCGTCCAGCAGCGCAACCGACAGGGGGGCGACGGCCCTCTCCCAGGTGCCAGCGGCCCACGCAGCATCCCCCTTCAGGTCGGCAAGTGCTCCGGCAAGGGCCAACCGAACCGGCCAGCCGGCTTCATGCAGAATGCGTGCAGTGACAAAGCCATCACCGCCGTTGTTCCCTGGGCCGCACAGCACCACCACCGGACGACGCGGCCACCGCCTCATGACGGCGGCCGCCACGGCGCGACCGGCTGCCTCCATCAACGCCCTGCCGGGTATGCCGCCGGCGATGGCGAAAGCATCGGCCTTCGCCATTTCCGTACAGCTCAGGAGAGCGAGATCGTCGGAGGGAGTGAGGTCGCGCAACGGCGCACTAAGGGCTATGGCGTGTGGGCGATTGGGGCGGCCGACCGGAATTGAACCGGCGACATCCAGAATCACAATCTGGCGCTCTAACCAACTGAGCTACGGCCGCCATCGTGGATCGCTCCCAACGAAGCGGCGCCTTCCTACGCTGCAGCGACCGGAGCGTCAAGAAACCGGCGGCGTCGCAGGCAGCAAACGGTCGATTGCCCTCTCCCAGATGGCGCATGCCTCCTCGAAGGACTGGCCGAACATTTCCCGCATACGTGCCCAGCTTTCGAAGTCGATCAGTGCCTCGATCGCCAAGACCGTCTGCCGGCGCTCGACGGGTCCAAGGTTCGACAATTCGGGCTCGTACATCGCCTCGAGCCGCCGGATGATCAGTTCCCGGACCTGCCGAATACGTCCTTTGAGCTCATCCGATTCGCCCTGGTTGGCGTTCAACGCCCGCCAGAGCGGCAACCATTCCTCACAGACGCGACCGCGCATCTCGACATGTATCCTGAGGCGCGCGGCGCGGTCACCACGAGGTGGCTGCTCGGCGACCCGCATGGAAGCCTGCGACATCGCGTGATCGGTGGCCGCCACGCGCAACGTATGAAGATCGGTGAAGCGCTCGAACACCGATCGAACCGAGTAGCCGGCGCGCTCCGCGATCGCCGCGGCTGTGGGAATCTGCGGGCTCTCACGGAGCAGCAGCAGGTAGGCCTCGATAATCAGCTGGCGCGTCCGCACGCTGCGCAAACGGCGACCGTCGGTTCGGGCTGCAGGCATGGCATCGGAAAACTTGTTCACCACACCAGTCACCCGAGGCCCATTCAGTCGTTGGTCGCGGCTTGAGGAAGCAACCGGTCGATCGCCTGTACCCATGCGGTGCAGGCCTCGTCGAACGAAAGATCAAAGAACTGGCGCATCCGCGCCCAACACTCGACGTCGGTCAAAGCCTCGAGAGCAATCAAGAGCTGCCGGCGTTCCAGTTCCGACACGGTGGCTAGTTCTGGCTGGAAGGCGATCTCGAGGCGCGCCATGAAGCGCTCGCGCGCCTGCCTAATGCGATCCTTCAACTCTACCGAGTCGCCTTGATTGATGATCAACGAACGCCACAGCGGCAACCATTTCTCGCAGATCAGGGCACGCGAGCGAACCTGTGATTTCAGGCGTGCTTGCCGGTCGCCTTCCAGTTCGCTCGGCGGAGCCAAAGCTGTCACCTGCGCCATCGCATAGTCGACAGAGGCTATCTGAAGGGCACGAATATCCGGAAAACGCTCGAAGATCGATCGTACCGAGTACCCCGCCTTCTCCGCGATCTCGGCAGCTGTCGGAACGCGCGGCGAAAACGCATCGGCAAGAGCCAGATAGGCCTCGATGATGAGCTGCTTCGTCCGTTCGCTGCGCAAACGGCGGCCGTCGATTCGATTGGGTTTCTTTGTCGACGCGTCCGACACGTTGCTCAGTTCCGTTGCGGGTGGTGTGAAGTCAGATCTAAATCGGCGTCGACGGGAGCATCCGGTCGATGGCCCGCGTCCAGACCGCGCAGGACTCTGCAAACGACAGGCCATGCATTTCGCGCATCCGCGCCCAGCTTTCCATATCCGTCAATGCTTCCAGAGCAATCAGCAAGTTCTTCCGATCGATTCCGGACAGGGTCGCAAGTTCGGGCCGATACATGATTTCTATGCGATCGACCGTGCGCTCACGCGCAATGCGGAGGCGAAGCTTGAGCGCATCGTCTTCGTCGACATTGACTGTCAGCGCCCGCCATAGGGCAACACCACGCTCACAGGTTCCTGCTCGAGTTTCCACTTGGGATTTGATCCGGGTCGGACGGTCCGCATCGACGTGGCGGGCAGGCGCAAGCGCAGCCGCATGAGCCAGCCCGTAATCGGCCGCCGCGACACGCAGCGTATGGAGATCTGGAAAACGCTCGAAGATCGATCGCACCGAATAGCCTGCCCGCTCGGCAATCTCCGCGGCGGTTGGCATGGGCGTCAGCGTGTTCTCACGCAGCAAGGCGAGATAGGCCTCGATGATGAGCTGCTTCGTCCGCTCGCTGCGCAAACGGCGGCCATCGATCCTGGTGGGTCTGGGGATGTTTGGTGCTGACACGATCTCGCTGGCGGTAGGTGGATATTGGCAATGCCAATGCAGTAATCTTACGCGCTGGCACTCTTTACCGATCCTGGTGAAGTGTAACAATTGCAGCTTGGCCTCGCCAGACTGCAATTTGTCACTTTCTACCGCCTGAAGTGCGCCGCCAGCCTCTCCACAGCGCTGTCGAGCGTCGCATCGTGCTTGCAAAAGCAGAAGCGCGCGAAATGGCGAGGCGCCTGAACGGACTCGTCATAGAAGGCGCTGACCGGCACGGCAGTCACCCCCGCCTCCACTGTGATGTGCCGGCAGAAATCCTCATCCGTCCCGTTGAAACCAAGGGGCCGGAAATCAGTGGTGACAAAATAGGTCCCGTGAGCTGGCAGAACCTCGAAGCCGATCTCCGAGAGAGCCCCGGCGAGCCGGTCCCGCTTGCGTTGCATGTCCTGGGCGAGCCCGGTGAAATAACTGTCTCCCAGTCGTAAGCCCGTGGCAGCCCCCCACTGCAGGTTCGGCGGCGTCGTGAAGGTCATGAACTGGTGCGTCTTGGCGATCGATCTCATGAGATCGGGGGCTGCTGTGATGTAGCCGACTTTCCAGCCGGTGAGACTGAAACTTTTGCCGGCCGAGCCGATACGCACCGTCCGGTTGCGCATGTTTGGTCGGGTCATCAACGAAACATGGCGGCGATCGTCGAAGATAATGTGCTCATAGACTTCGTCGCAGATGGCATAGGCATCGTGCTTAAGGCAGAGCCCGGCAATGAAATCGAGCTCCTCCTCGTCGAAGACCTTGGAACAGGGATTCATCGGCGTATTGAACAGGATGAGTTTGGTGCGGTCGCTGAAGGCAGCGGCCAGCTCTTCCTTGGGCAGCCGCCAGGTCGGCGGCTCCAGGCGCACCAGCTTCGGAATGCCCCCCGCACGGCGCACCATCGGCAAGTATGAGTCGTAGAGCGGCTCGATGAGGACGACCTCGTCGCCGGGCTCGATGAGACCGAACAGACAATCGCCCAACGCCTCGGTGGCGCCGGAGGTCACCAGCACCTCGCTCTGCCAGTCGACCTCGAGGCCCTGGAAACGCTTGGCATGCTCGGCCACGGCCTGGCGCAGTTCGGCAATCCCCATCATCGGCGGATACTGGTTATGGCCGTTCAGCAAGTAATCGGCGGCCGCCGCTCGGACTTCGTCCGGACCTTTGTCGTCGGGAAACCCTTGGCCAAGATTGACCGACTTGTGCTCGCGGGCCAGCGCCGACATGACTTCGAAGACCGTCGTGCCGAGGCTGGACATCAGCGAATTCGCAGATTTCATCGAAGTTTCCGTCCTGCCTTATCTTTGGGCAACAATTCGCCCCGAAAACAATCAAACCGCCTACGTACTAAACAATCCTGAGACGGCTCCTCTCTCCGCCTATTGAGCAGCCGCCGATTCGCTTGTGGAAAACTATGGCATGAAATTTGCTTCATGCCCGTTCACAACGAGCTCTCCCGACCGGGAGGGCCCGGCGTCTGCGTGCGGAGTGTCTCAAGCCAATGAAGAAGATCGAAGCGATCATCAAGCCCTTCAAGCTGGACGAGGTGAAAGACGCCCTCAACCAGATCGGGCTGAAGGGCATCACCGTTCTGGAAGCCAAGGGCTTCGGCCGGCAGAAGGGCCACACCGAACTTTACCGCGGTGCCGAGTATGTCGTCGACTTCCTGCCCAAGGTGAAGATCGAGCTGATCATCGAGGACGAGATGGTCGAGAAGGCCGTCGAGGCGATCCGCAGTTCGGCACACACCGGCCGCATTGGCGACGGCAAAATCTTCGTGTCGAGCATCGACGATGCAATCCGAATTCGTACTGGCGAGCGTGGTGACGCCGCCGTATGAGGACCAGGCCTTTGGGGGCCGGAGACGTAACCACAAGTAGAGGGACGAGCGACAAATGGATGCCAAGCAAGTTATCGCGATGATCAAGGAAAAGGACGTCAAGTTCGTTGACTTCCGCTTCACCGATCCTCGCGGCAAGTGGCAGCACACGGCCCGTATGGCCACTGCCACCGACGAAGGCACGTTCGTCGACGGCGTGATGTTCGACGGTTCGTCGATCTCCGGCTGGAAGACGATCAATGACTCCGACATGATCCTGATGCCGGATCCCTCGACGGCCGTGCTCGACCCCTTCGCTGCGCAGACCACGCTGATCGTGAGCTGTGACGTTGTCGAACCCTCGACCGGTCAGCTCTACGCCCGTTGCCCGCGCTCGACCGCCAAGCGCGCTGAGGCCTACATGAAGTCGTCCGGCGTTGGCGACACTGCCGTGTTCGGCCCCGAGCTTGAATTCTTCGTGTTCGACGACGTGCGCTACGACGTCCAGATGGGTGGCAGCTTCTACTCGATCTCCTCGAACGAATCGCCGTGGAACAGCGGCGCCGCTATCGAAGGCGGCAACCTCGCCCATCGTCCGGGCATCAAGGGTGGCTACTTCCCGGTGCAGCCGGTCGACACGCATAACGACCTGCGCGCCGAGATGATGTCGGTCTGCGCCGACATGGGCCTGGTCATGGAAATCCACCATCACGAGGTGGCGCCGGCACAGAACGAACTTGGCTTCAAGTTCGACACGCTGGTGAAGACCGCCGACAACGTACAGAAGTACAAGTACACCCTGCACAACGTTGCCCACAGCTACGGCAAGACGCTGACCTTCATGCCGAAGCCGCTCTATGGCGACAACGGCTCGGGCATGCACACCCACCAGTCGATCTGGAAGGACAACAAGCCGCTGTTCGCGGGCTCGGGCTACGCCGACCTGTCGGAGACGGCGCTGTACTACATCGGCGGCATCATCAAGCACGCCAAGGCGCTCAACGCCTTCTGCAACGCCAGCACCAACTCCTACAAGCGCGTCATCCCGGGCTTCGAGGCGCCGGTGCTGCTGGCTTACTCGTCACGTAACCGCTCGGCCTCGTGCCGTATCCCCTACTCGGCGTCGCCGAAGGGCAAGCGCGTCGAAGTCCGCTTCCCGGATCCGTCGGCCAATCCGTACCTCGCCTTCGCGGCGATGCTGATGGCCGGCCTCGACGGCATCCAGAACAAGATCCATCCGGGCGATCCGATGGACAAGAACCTGTACGACCTGCCGCCGGAAGAACTGTCGAAGGTTCCGACCGTCGCCGGTTCGCTGCGTGAGGCGCTCAATTCACTCGACGCCGACCGCACCTTCCTCACCAAGGGCGGCGTGTTCACCGACGACCAGATCGACGCCTACATGGAGCTCAAGTGGGAAGAGGTCTACAACTGGGAACACCAGCCGGCGCCGGTCGAGTACAAGATGTACTACTCGATCTGATCGTCCGATCTTTCGACTGATGAAAGGGCCTGCGAAAGCAGGCCCTTTCTGTTTGCCGGCATGCGTGCGACTCTCCCGCGCGAACAGACATGAGGACGAGACGCGATGAGCGGCTGGATGGACGAAGCGATGAAGGATCTGCGCCCCTGGATCGGGCGCGTGCGCACGGTCGAGGACGATATCGGCATGATGGCCGTCCGTCGGGTCGCTGCGACCTTCGACGTCGACCCCGACAGCATCAAGCGGGGCGATGAACTGCCGCCGCACTGGTTCACGGTGTTCTTCGGCGAGACGATCCGTCAGAGCGAACTCGGCCCCGATGGCCATCCCAACAAGGGCATCGTCCTGCCACCGATCCCGATGCCACGCCGCATGGGTGCCGGCCGCCAGGTCAAGATCTTGGCGCCCCTGCGGGCCGGCGAACCTGCCGTGAAGAAAGCCGAGGTCGCCGACATCGTTCCCAAGACCGGCCGTTCGGGCGACATCTTCGTCCTGACCATGCGCCACACGATCGAGCAGAGCGCCAAGACGATCGCCGTCGACACGTTCGACGCCATCTACCGTCCGGCCGTGCCTCCTGGGCAGAAGACCACCGCAACGGTGGCGACGAAGGCGCGCACGGACCAAGCGTGGAGCGACACGACCCAGCTCACCAATACGATTAATTTTCGCTACGGCGGCATCACTTGGAACGCGCACCGCATTCACTACGACGGTGACTACACGCGCAGCGAAGAAGGCTATCCGGCGATCGTGTCTAACGGCGGCCTCTCCATGCATCTGATGGTCGATGCCGCCCTCAAGCGCGCCAAGGGCAAGCTCACCGGCTACACCGCCCGCCTCGTCCATCCGCTCTGGGTCGGTGATCTGATCGACGTACGCGGCGAGGAGCAGAAGGACGGCAAGCTCAAGATCTGGGCCGCCGACAAGAATGGCGTGCTGTGCGGCGAGATGGACCTGGAGTTCGCGGCGTGAGTGGCCCGCTCGCGGGCGTCCGCGTCGTCGACCTGACCACTGTCGTGGTCGGTCCGATCTGCACGCGCACGCTCGCCGACTATGGCGCCGAGGTTATCAAGGTCGAAGCGCCGGGCGGCGACTTGCTGCGCACCATGGCGCAGGGCAGCCGCAATCCCGGCATGTCGGGCAAGTTCATCAACTTCAACCGCAACAAGCGTTCGATCGTCCTCGACCTCAAGAAGCCGGATGCGTTGGCGGCCCTTCACCGCCTGATCGAACGGGCCGATGTGTTCGTGAGCAACGTGCGGCCCGAAGGTCTCGCCCGTGCTGGCCTCGACCACGCGAGCCTGGCGCCACGGAATCCGAGGCTGATCCACTGCTCCATCCTGGCCTTCGGTCGTGGTGGCCGTTACTACAATCGCCCCGCCTACGATCCCATCGTGCAGAGCCTGTCGGGTGTCGCTGGCACCTTGGAGCGGGCCACCGGCGAGCCGCGCTTCGTGCCGATGGTCATGAGTGATCACACGACCGGCCTGATCGCCGCCCAGTGCATCGGCTTTGCCCTCTATCGTCGCGAGAAGACCGGCCGTGGCGAAGCGATCGACGTGCCCATGCTGGAAAACATGGCCTCCTTCGTCTCCAGCGAGCATCTTGGTGCGGCGACCTTCGATCCGCCGGTCGGTCCTAGCGGCGATGGCCGGCTGTTGAGCCCGGACTATCGGCCCCTGCCCACCAAGGACGGCTACATCACCGTCGGCCCCAATACCAACCCGCAGGCCTTCGCCTTCTTCGACGCCATCGGGCGGCCGGAACTCAAGCAGGATCCGCGCTTCGACAGCGCCGCCTCGCGCACGGCGAATGCCGCCGCCTATTTCGAAGTCCGCAAGAACGGCCTGGCGCAGAAGACCACGGCTGAATGGCTGGAGATCTTCGATCGGCTCGACGTGCCAGCGGCGCGCTACAATTCGATCGACGATCTGCTGACCGATCCACATCTCGATGATGTCGGCTTCTTCCAGCCCGAGGATCATCCGAGCGAAGGCCGCATTCGCCGCTCGCGTCGTGCCAACAAATTCTCCGGCGGCGAACGCCCGGCCGAGACACACGCGCCGCGGCTGGGCGAGCACACCCGTGAAGTGCTCGCGGAAGCAGGTTACGCCAACCCCGAGATCGACGCCCTTCTGGCTGCCGGCGCAGCTCGCTGACCCTCCAGGTTGAGCTACACGTTCCTGACTGGAATCGGTCCCTGCAATGCCTGCGAAATCAGAACCGTGAAGCTTCGCGCAACTTCATCGCCGGATACCTTGCCGTCGGGACGAAACCACGTGGGGATATAGTTGATCGTCCCCATCATGAAAGCGACGATCAGCGCCGGTTCGCCCGGTGCGATATCCCCGGCTTCTATCGCTTCGCGAACCCACTGACGTAGAATCTTGTCATGGTTCCTGCGGCGCTTGAGGATCGTCTCCCGTTCCGGCGCCCGCAGCGACGTGACTGGCTCCGTCAACACCGCATAGTTGCCAAGTTCACTATTGATCATCTGCATGTAGCGGAACACGTACAGCCGGATCTTCTCGAACGCGCTCCGCGGCTCGGCATTGGCTTCCTTCAGGGCCTGGTCGCCGAGATCGAGCGCAATGTTATGGCATTCGAGCAGTATCTCGTTTTTATCTTTGACGTAGTAGTACAAGGCTGTCTTGGTCACGTTCAGTGCCTTCGCGACATCGGTCAGTGACGCGTTGTGGTAACCAAGCTTGCTGAAGGCCTTGCCCGCTTCTCGGATCAGCGCGCGGCGTTTGACTTCGAATTGATCTGCTGGCGTCGGTACATCCGACCCCCAGCGACGAGGCAGACTGACAGACATGTAATACGACCTGGGAGGAACAGCGTCCGCAAGCATAGCATTCGTCTTGCGGACGCCAATGGCCGATCGCCTACTCCAGACGCCTGGCCGCCTTCAGTGCCGTGGCCACCTTGGTCCACGTCGCGAGTTCCTGTGCCTGATAGCGCTGCAGGTCATCGGCTGTGCCAGGCGCCGGTTCCATGCCGCGACTGCGGAGCGCTGCCGCCTGCTGCGGATCCCGCAGATAGTCATTCACGGCGGCGTTCAGCTTGGCGATCACCGCATCGCTAGTGGCGGCGGGCGCATAGAGCGCGAGCCAAGTGTCGGCGGTGTAGCCTCGCAGTGTCTCGGTCGCGAGCGGCACTTCAGGCAACTCGCGGGACTTGCCCGACGAACTGGCGATCGCAAGCGGCACGACCTTGCCCGACTTGATGTAGGGCATTGCCGACACCGTATTGGTCACCATGATGTTGATCTCGTTCGACAGCAACGCCGCCTCGGCCAGCGACGCGCCCTTGTACGGTACGTGCAGCATCTCCACGCCGGCCATGAGGCCCAGCATCTCCCCGGCCAAATGGAATGCGCTGCCCTGCCCGTTCGAACCATAGGTCAGCTTTCCAGGATGCTTCTTGGCGTACTCGATCATGTCGGCCAAAGTCTTGAAGCCGGTCTCCTTGGCCGCGACCACGATCACCTCGACCTTGGCCAGCAACCCGATCGGCTTGAGGTCGCGCACCGTGTCGTAGGAAACCTTGCTGACCAGCGGATTGACGACAATGACGCTACTCGGCGCCACCAGCAGCGTATGTCCGTCGGCGGGCGCTCTTGCGACGAAGCTGGTTCCGATCGCACCAGTGGCGCCAGCCTTGTTGTCGACGACCACGGGCTTGCCCAGCGCCTCGCTCAGATGCTGCGCCACGGTGCGCGCCAGATAGTCCGTGCTGCCGCCCGGCGCCATCGGCACGACGACCGACAACGGCTTGGTTGGAAAGGCCTCCTGAGCATGGGCGGCCGAGGCGAACAGCGCCATCGCAGCCAGGCCGCCAGCGCCAGCGCCAGCCACAAGTTTCCTGCGGGAAAGATGAGACGGGAAATCGGAAGAATGCATTGATATCTCCAAGGAACTACTCACTTGCGAAAGCGCCTTCGGCGGGTCTCTCGGCTCAAACGTGCAGGATCGTCGCAACCGCTGCGGCGGCGTCCGGGCCCATTTGGCCGCCGTTGTTCTCGGCCAGAGCGACCTTGGCAGCAGGGCGCTGGCGCGCGCCCGCGGTGCCGCGCAACTGATAGGTCAGCTCGACCAACTGAGCTGCGCCGGTCGCGCCAACTGGATGTCCCCGGCTCATCAGCCCGCCACTCGGGTTGACCGAGATCCTTCCCCCCATATCCGTGGCACCGCTGCGCAGCAGATCGATTGCGGTACCCGGCGCGCACAACGACAGATTCTCGTAGTGCATGAGCTCGGCCGGCGCGGTCGCATCGTGCAGTTCCACGACGTGCAGGTCGGATGGTCCAATGCCGGAGAGTTCATAGATTGCCGCCGACGCGCGCTCTGCACAAATCGGCTGGGTGGTGTCCCCGGTGCCGGACACCAGCACGGATCCCGCAACCCAGACCGGCTGAGCCACACCGACGCGGCGCGCGGCATCGGCCGAACAGAGCACCAGGGCGGCAGCACCGTCGCTGATCGACGAACACATCGGCAGGGTCAACGGGTCACTGACCATCCGGCTCGACAGCACTTCGTCGACGGTGGTCGGCTTGCGAAACTGAGCGATCGGGTTGGTGGCCCCGGCGTTTCGGCTCTTCACGACGATGCGGGCAAAGTCGGCGGCCGTTGCGCCCGAGGCTTTCATGAACTTGCGGGTCTTCTCGGCGTAGATATCCATGAAAATCGAGCCGCTGCCGGTACCGACATGTGCCGGCGTAGGTTCTTCGAGGTCAACAGCGGTCGCGAAGGCGCCAAATGAGACCCGCTTATCCTCGTGCGTCATCTTCTCGGAGCCAACGACCAACACGACGTCGGCCTGGCCGCTGCGCACGGCATTCCAGGCGAGATAGAACGCCGTGCTGCTGGACGCGCACGCGTTCTCGACATTGATGATCGGCTTGCCCGCCAGCCCTGTGTAGCGCAGTGCTGCCTGTCCACGAATCATCTCCTGCCCCGTTATCAGCCCGGCGACCGCATTCGCGAAATAGACCTGATCGACCTGCTGGGCTTCGATGCCTGCGTCCTGCATTGCTTGCTTCACTGCCGATTCAGCGAGCGTTCGGACAGTCGCTTCCGGATTTTTGCCAAACGGCGTAATGCCGACGCCGGCGATGGCGCATCGAGTAGTCATTGATTTCCGGACTCCGGTTGGATTGACGATCGTAGGGCGCTAGCGCCCCTGGAATTGCGGTGACCGCTTTTCGCGAAATGCGGCGAGGCCTTCAGCACGATCGAATGACAGAGCATGAAGCTCATTGAGGTCACGCTCCCGCCTCAGCGCGATTTCGGCGGGTTGATCCGTCGTATCGTTCAGCGCTTCCTTCATCCGGGCCAGCACCAACGGGCTCTTCACGGCAAGCCTCGCGGCCAGCGCGAGCACTTCGTGTTCCAGGGCCAAATCCGGCACGACGCGATTGACGAGGCCGATGGCGAGTGCGTTCGCAGCCGACAGAAGATCGCCTGTCAGCATCAACTCCTTAGCCTTCGCAAGACCGACACGTCGCGGCAGCCGGACCGTCGCGCCGGCCCCTGGAAACATTGCGTAGTCGGCGTGCGCGTCTCCGAGACGGGCCGATTCCGCGGCCAATACGATGTCGCAGGCGAGCATCAACTCCAGCCCACCAGCGACTGCAATGCCGTTGACTGCGGCGATCACCGGCCGCGGGCATGCCTCGAAGGCCGTCGCGAGCGCGCCCAAGGCGCGGATGAACGCGACGTTGCCCCGCGCGACCTTGCTTCTCTTCTCGCTCTCCTTGAGATCGGCGCCGGCACAGAACGCGCGACCCGCACCAGTGAGCACCACAACCCGCACCTGTGGGTTGGCTCCAGCTACAGCAATGGCCTGCGCCATGCCATCGACGAGGGTCGGCGTCAGCGCGTTCAGCGCAGCCGGCCGGTTCAATCGAAGCCAGAGGACGCAGTCGGCGAATTGGACGTGCAACTCGTCGCAGTGCGGAAGGTTCAGCTCGGTATCAGCATCAATCGTCATATTTACTTTGTAGTAAATAACTAGACTCAATAGTCAATTCACATTTGCAATAGTCAGCCCGGGCGCGCATGGCCAGCCGGTCAGAATCTAAATTCCACGAAAACCCGCGCGCTGTCGGTCCGCAGGCGGACGACTGCTCGCTGGAGCTCTACTTCATTGGACGGCGGGAGGTGGGATCAAGACTCGAGGTACGACGCGACGTCAGAACGGCTTGTCGCCCTCGATCAGCACGCGCTGCATGATGCGAGTCTCCCCCATCGGATAGTCGATCACTACACGATGCATCGTGGCGCGATTGTCCCACACCACGATGTCGCCGACGCTCCAGACATGGCCGTGGTGATGCCGCGGCTTGCGCGCCTCGTCGGCGAGTTCGTCGAGAAGATCGTCGCTCTCCGCTCGTTCAAGCCCGACGATGCGGTCGAGCCTATTGGGATTTAGATAGAGCGCTCTGCGGCCGGTCTCGGGATGCGTCCGCACCAAGGGATGCTCGACGTCGGGTGTCTCGGCGATCTCCTCAGGCGTGCGCGCCGATGGCCGGTTGCGCGCCCGTGGTGTGTCGTAGCCATGGATCGCGCGCAGGCCATCGATGCGCTTGCGCGTCGCCTCCGGCAGGGCCTCGTAGACCGAATGCATGTTGCAGAACCAGGTCGCGCCACCATGGCTCGGAATCTCGATGCCGTGCAGGAGCGTCGCCTTGGCCGGCACCGCGAAATACGAATCATCGGTATGCCAGTCTTCAGCACGGATCGCCGTCTTGTCGGTAGTGCCGTCGGCCATCAGCGTGCTGACCATGATCGACACGTCCGGCACGCCCCCACTGCGCTTGTAGCGCAGGAGCTGCTTCTGCGGCCTGCCAAAGGCCGCCGAGAAGACCCGCGTCTGCTCCGGGGTCATACGATCGCCCGGCACCACGACAAGAAGATGTTCGGCCAGCGCTCGGTTGAGTTTGGCGGCGACGGCAGGCTCGTTAGCACTGGCGCGATCGAGTCCTTCAATGCGAGCGCCCAGCGGCGCGTCGAGAGCAACAACTTCCATCATGGAGAAAGCCTAGCGCGATGTGACTCCGGAAACCAATTCCGCCAGCCAAGCTTTGGTTCGCCGGATCACGGCAACGGTGGCCTGCCAAGCCGGTAGTGCGCGGACGAAGCCATAGACCCGGTCGCGGAAGTCGAACAGCCAGGTCTCGGCCCGCAGGTACCAGGAGAGCCGCAGCAGCGTCGGCCGCAGGATCTTGTAGAGCCGCGCCACAAGCGCCGTCGCCACGACCTTGCCGAACACGATGGCAGCGGTCGCCAGGACGAACTTGCCCTGCATGGCGAACCACACCGCGGCGAGCTTGACCGGCAGTACCAGGGTCGAGGGCGCCACGAAGGCGATCAGGGCGGCCCAGGGCGGCAGGCCTGCAAGCCAGGCCTCGACTCGTGCGATCGGCGGCCAACGCGCAACCGCGGCCATTGCGAGACCGAGATAGTGGAGAAGGACATCCTCGAAGAAAACGATCGCCGCCGCGACGGGCACGAGGAGGACTTCGAGGACGCGTTTGAGGTGGCGCTTCATCAACGTGCAATCTAAACGTTCGATCCTGGCTTTTCAGTGGTCAACATGTTCACGCGCCGTACCCTTGCCCGTCTGATGGCGGCTGCCGCCGTCACTGCCACGCCTGCCCTGTCGCAGAACCGGCCACCGCTGTCGCGGATCGCCTTCGGTTCCTGCGCCAACCAGACCATGGACCAGTCGATCTGGGATGCCGTGCTGTCGTACCGGCCCGACCTCTTCCTCTTCTGCGGCGACAATGTCTACGGCGACTTCAATTCCGCCGATGCAGCCAATCTGAAGCACGCCTATGAAGAAGCTGGAAAGGTCGCGGGTTATTCCAAGCTGCGCGATACGGTGAGCCACCTCGCCGTCTGGGACGACCACGATTACGGCCTCAACGACGGCGGCGTCGAGTTCGCGCACAAGGCCGTGTCCAAGGAACTCTTCCTCGATTTCTGGAACGCGCCCGCCACCGACGTCAGGCGCAAGCGCGACGGCATCTACGACTCGCGGATCATCGGGCCGCCGGGAATGCGCGTGCAGGTCATCCTGCTCGACGTCCGCTGGTTCCGTTCTCCCCTCAAGGTCACCGACCAGCGCGGCGCACCGGGCAAGGAGCGTTACCTGCCGGATCCCGATCCGGCCAAGACCATGCTGGGTCCCGTGCAATGGGCGTGGCTGGCCGAAGAGTTGCGCAAGCCTGCCGAGTTACGTCTGATCGTGTCCAGCACCCAGATACTGGCCGAGGGCCATGGCTGGGAGCGCTGGGGCAACATGCCCCTCGAGAAGCAGAAGCTGATCGACACGATCCGCGCCAGCGGCGCCAAGGGCGTCGTCCTGGTCTCCGGTGACCGCCATATCGGCGCGCTCTATCGCGAGACGCCGGCCGATCTCTACCCGCTGTACGAGGTCACTTCGAGTGGCCTCAACATGGTCTACTGGGCTGCCAAGGAAGCCGGCCCTAACAGGCTGGGCGCCCTCTACGCCGCGGCCAATTTCGGCGTGGTCGATGTCGACTGGTGGGAACGCAGGGTCGTGCTGGCCCTGCGCGACGACGGTGGCAATACGCGTCGGTCCGTGGAGATCGGCTTCGACACGCTGGGCATCACCACCTGATCCGCCGACCTAGTCGAGCTGGATGCCCAGTTCCTTGATGATCGCCGACCAGCGCGCGGTTTCTTCGCGAATCAGGGTCGCCGTCTCCTTGCGGCCGCGGAAGACCGGGAAATAGCCGAGGCTCACGAGCAGCGCGCTGACTTCGGGGTCGGCAACGGCCTGACGGTAGGCGCCTTCCAGTTTGTCGAGGATGGCGGGCGGCGTCTGGGCCGGCGCGACGACACCCTGCCAGACGGAGACGACGAGATTGGGCCAGCCCTGCTCCACGGCGGTCATGACGTCCGGCAGCGCCGGATGACGCTCGCGCGAGAGCACGGCGATGATGCGGACTTTACCCGCATCCACTTGGCCCTTGTACATGCCGAAGCTCGAGATCATGAGCTGGACGCGGCCGCCCAGCATGTCGGCCAGCGCCGGCCCGCCACCGCGATACGGCACGTGCAGAAAGTCGATGCCGGTCTGGCGCTTCACCACCTCGAAGCTCAGATGATCGACGCTGCCGAGGCCGCCTGAGCCGAAGTTCAGCTTGCCGGGCTGCTCCTTCGCCAGCGCCACGAGCTCCCTGAGATTCTTCACCGGCAGCTCGGCCGGGATCGCGAGCACGACCGCTGAATCGGCGACGGTGCAGATCGGCGCGAGGTCGCGCTCTACATTGGTCGTCAGGCTGCGATAGAGCAGCGGATTGGTGACGACGACGCTGCTGTTCACATGGCCGATCGTGTAGCCATCGGGCGGGCTCTTCGCGACCAGTTCGAGGCCGACGCCACCATTGGCACCACCGCGATTGTCGATCACGAAGGACTGGCCGAGCAACGACTGGACCTTCGCCGCGAGCGGGCGCGCGACGAGGTCCGTGCCGCCGCCCGGTGGAAAGCCGACGACGACCTTCACGGGGCGGGACGGATACTCCTGGCCCCAGGCGGCAGCGAGGGGCACGCCCCCGAGAATGGCGGCGAGCAGGCTCCGTCGATGCATGGCATTCCTCCCATGTTGGCCGGCTCATTCAGGCCGGCCTTGTCGTTCTTCAGTTTTATCGGAGACCGAAGCTCAGGCCGCTTCGGCCTGTTCCACGGTGGGACGGTCGCCGCCCAGGGTTGTGCGACGCATGTCGCGCACCTCGTTGCGGTCGAAGCGCTTGGCGCGATGCATGGTGGCGCGATTGTCCCACATCACAAGATCGTACTGGCGCCATTGATGCGAGTAGACGAACTCCCGCTGCGTCGCATGTTCGGTCAGCTCGCGCAGGTAGGAGCGCGCCTCCGGGATCGTCCAGCCGACGATGGCGCCGGCATGGGACGACAGGAACAGCGACTTGCGCCCCGTGGCCTGATGGGTCCGCACGAGACGCTGACGCACCGGCTTGAAGTTGGCGACCTCCTCCGGCGTCAGATCGGTGAAGCCGACGGCCGCGCGCGAAAAGATCAGCGAGTGCTCGCAGATCAGGTCCTCCACCTCGGCCTTCGTGCGGTCGTCCAGCGCATCGTAGGCGGCGCGCATGTCGGCAAAGTCGGTGTTACCGCCCCAAGACGGGATGGCACGCGCCGACAGGGCCGAGAACTTTGCCGGGATCACCGCGTAGGAGCTGTCGGAGTGCCAGAGCCGGTCGCCCAGCTTGAAGAACCACTGCCGGTCGTCCGCCGATATGACCTTGCCATCCTTGGTCAGGTTGGAAAGGTCGCTAATGCCCGCCCCTAACCGGCTTTCTGTCGCTTTGCGGATATTCCCGGGCTTCTCCTTGGCCTCGAGTTCCCCGAAATTGCGCGTAAAGGCGATCTGCTGTTCGTCCGAGATATTCTGATCGCGGAAAACGAGCACCGCGTACTGGTTCATCCCGTCGTCGATCATCTTCGCTTCGTCGCGGCTGAGCGGCTTCGTCAGATCGACGCCGGAAACCTCTCCGGCGAAGACGGGATGGATCTGAGTGATGGTCAGCGCCATGGCGGCCCTTCCTTCCCTAAGATGGTTTCTTTGTTATAACATATGACAGAGTGAGCAGAGGTCGCTTGCCTGTCAAACGTCGTCGTGCACCCTGAGCCGCCGTGCGGCTCCTAAGCGAAACGGCCATCCAACCCGCCATGCAACATGTCGAGCACGTCAGCCTGTCCAATCAGGTGCTGCGCGAGATCCGCTCCGCCATCGTCTTGGGTGACTTGGCGCCGGGTGCGCGACTGACCTTTCGTGACGTCGCGCAACGTCTGAAAGCTAGCGTCACACCGGTACGTGAAGCGCTCCTTCAGCTTGTCGCCGAGCGAGTACTGAGCGTGGGACCTGGGCGCACCATTACCGTCCCTCTTCTCACACGCGCCCAGTTCCTCGAACTCAGGGTGATTCGCGTCGTGCTTGAAGGCATGGCGGCCGAAGCTGCGGCGAGGCAGGCAGAACCGCGTCTCGCCGACGAACTGGAATCGATCCATCGCCAACTGGACGAAGCCAAGATGGCGCGTAATGCACGCCAGGCGACCATCCAGAATCGCGCCTTCCATTTCCGCTTGTACGAGGCGGCGGCTTTGCCGGCGCTGTGCGGCATGATCGAAAATATCTGGCTCCGGACCGGCCCCTATCATCGCTACATATTTGCCGATCCCAGCAAACACATCTTCGACAACCCAAGCCGCAAGCGTGGTGCGCAACAGCATGCACATCGTCGGGTAATCGCGGGCCTCCGGGTCGGCCGACCCGCCGACGTTCGCCTCGCAATCGAAACGGACATCCTGTCCGGCGATCCGATTATTCTTCCCCAGCTACCCGAAGACACACCGGATCGTGTGCGGGAATTGGAAAGAAGCCTGCCTGATCTCGAAATGTTGTCGCGCGCGTTGTCGGACGGGAAAACGAGCTCACCCCCCCAAAAGGAAACGGGCCACCCCAAAGGGCGGCCCGCTTCTCGACGTAAGCTTCTCTCTACTGCGGCTGAACGCCGGCAGCCTTGATCGCGGGCACCCACTTGTCGATCGACGCCTTGAGCTGATCGCGCAGAGCTTCCGGCGTCGCTTCCTTTGCCGTCGGCAGATCGACGGCCTGTTCGATCAGGCGCGCACGCGTCTTCTCGTCGCTCAGCGCTGCGACCAGTGCCTGATTGAGCTTGGTGATGACGTCCTTCGGCGTGTTCTTCGGAACGAAGAAGCCGTTCCAGATCGTGACCTCGTAGCCTTTGAGGCCGGCCTCATCGATGGTCGGCACATCGGGAAGCTGCGGCAGGCGCTTCAGGGTGCTGACACCCAGCGCCTTGATGTTGCCGCCCTGGATCTGCGGCAGCACGTTCACCGCCTGATCGACCATGTAGTCAAACTGGCCGCTGACCAGATCATTCAGCGCCGGGCCGGTTCCCTTGTAGGGGATCTCCAGCACATCGACCTTCATCATGTTGTTCAGCATCAGGCCGCCGAGGTGCGAGGCAGCACCGATGCCGGCCATGCCGTACTGCGCCTTCTTCTGGTTGGCCTTCACGTAAGCCAGGAACTCCTGGAAATTCTTGGCCGGCAGGTCCTTCTTGGTCACCAGAACCATCGGGTTGGTACCACCGAGACCGATCGGTTCGAGGTCCTTCTGGCTGTCATAGGGCAGCGTCTTGTAGAGCGCGATGTTGACCGCCAGCGTGCCCATGTGGGTGAACAGGACCGTGTAGCCGTCCGGCGTCGCCTTGGCAGCCTTGTTGACGCCGATGGTACCGCCGGCGCCACCAAGGTTTTCGACGATCATCGTCTGGCCAAGCGCCTCGCTCATGCGGGCGGTGAGGACACGGGCCAGCGCGTCCGTGGGACCGCCAGCAGCGAAGGGCACGATCACGGTGATCGGCTTGGTCGGATAGGCTTGCGCCATCGCGCCGAGCGGAGCCAGCGCCAGACCGGCCGCCGCTGCGGTAGCGAACAGGTTGCGTCTTTTCATGTGGTTTCCTCCCTGAAGTGTGCAAACGCCATGATAATGCGGCTGCTACACCGTCTTCACGAGCTCTGCAATGGCTGCTCCGACGGTCTTAGTGTCGCCATTGCCGCCCAGGTCGCGGGTCCTCGGACCGCCCTCGACCAGAGACGCCGCAATGGCCCGTTCGATGGCCTCGGCGGCCTCGGGATACCCCAGGTGGCGGACCATCATAGCACCCGACCAGATCTGCCCAATCGGGTTGGCAATCCACTTGCCGGCGATGTCGGGCGCCGAACCATGCACCGGCTCGAACATCGAGGGGAACTTGCGCTCCGGATTGATGTTGCCCGAGGGCGCCACGCCGATTGATCCAGTCAGCGCCGGACCAAGGTCAGACAGGATATCGCCGAACAGGTTGGATCCCACGACGACGTCGAACCAATCCGGATTGCGCACGAAGTGGGCCGTCAGGATATCGATGTGATACTGGTCCGTCTTGATGTCGGGATAGTTCTTCTTCATCTCGGCGAAGCGTTCGTCCCAGAACGGCATCGTGTGGATGATGCCATTGGACTTGGTGGCCGAGGTCACATGCTTCTTCGTGCCGCGCGCGAACTCGAAGGCGAACTTCAACACGCGATCGACGCCTTTACGGGTGAAGACCGCCTCTTGGACGGCGAACTCGTTCTCCGTCCCCTGGAACATGCGGCCGCCGAGCTGGCTGTATTCACCCTCGGTGTTCTCGCGCACCACCCAGAAGTCGATCTCGCCCGGCTTGCGATTGGCCAGCGGCGACGGCACGCCCTCGAACAGCCGCACCGGCCGCAGGTTCACGTACTCGTCGAAGTCACGGCGGATCGGAATCAACAAACCCCAGAGCGAAACGTGGTCCGGCACGCCCGGCCAGCCGACGGCGCCGAGGAAGATGCTCTCGAATGCCTTGAGCTGCTCCATGCCGTCATCCGGCATCATCTTGCCGGTCTGCAGCAGCCGATCGCATGACCAATCGAAGTCGGTGAACTCGAGCTGGAAGTTGAAACGCCGCGCCGCAGCTTCGAGGACACGCACGCCCTCCGGCAGGACTTCCTTGCCGATTCCGTCACCCGGAATGAGTGCGATCTTATGTTTGGCCATTCAAACCTCCCGAAATTCGCGCGGACCCTAGCAGCGCGACCTTGCCATGCAAGCACGGCATTGCCCCTGCAGAAGACCCACGCCAGTATGAACAACCGTTTACCCCGGAGTGGCCATGACGTACGACCTCAAGATTACCGGCGGCACCATTGTCGACGGCACCGGCAAGCCCGGCTTCGTTGGCGACCTCGGCATCAAGGATGGCAAGGTCGTCGCTCTCGGCAAGGCCGATGGGCCCGCCACCCAAACGATCGACGCCAAAGGCAAGGTCGTCTCGCCAGGCTTCGTCGACGTGCACACGCACTACGATGCCCAGATCCTGTGGGATCGCATGCTCACCATCTCGCCCTGGCACGGCGTCACCACGACGGTGATCGGCAATTGCGGCTTCGGCGTAGCGCCGACCCGGGAAATCCATCGCAAGATCATCATGCAGACGCTCGAGAAGGTCGAAGGCATGAGCCTCGAGGCGCTGGAAGCCGGCCTCGGTACCGCCTGGCCGTTCGAGACCTTCCCGCAATATCTCGACACGCTGGAGAAGGGCGGCTCGGCGATCAACATCGCCGCCCTGTTCGGCCACACTCCACTGCGCCTCTACGTCATGGGCGAGGAATCGACTGAGCGCGCCGCCACGGCCGACGAGATCGGCGCGATGAAGAAGCTGGTCCACGAGGCGATGGAAGCCGGCGCGATCGGCTTCGGCACCTCGGTCTCCGTCAGCCACAGCGGCTATGGCGGCAAGCCGGTGCCCAGCCGCCAGGCCACCGTTGAAGAGATGGATTCGCTGGTCTCGGTCATGGGCGAGATGAAGCGCGGCCTGATGCAGATCACGATCGGCCGCGATTTCTCGACCCGGCACATGGCCGAGGTCAGCCGCAAGTACAACATCCCCGTCACCTGGACCGCCCTGCTCTCCCACCTCTACGGCCCGGGCGGCCATCGCAAGCAGCTCGACCTCGCCGCCGAGCAGCGCAAGTCGGGCGCCATGGTGATCCCGCAGGTGAGTTGCCGGCCGCTGAACTTCGAGGTCACTTTCGCCGAGCCGTTCATCTTCGACGTGATGCCGTTCATGAACGAGCTGGCGAAAGCCGACGCCAAGGAACCCGGCGCCCGCCGCCGCGCCTATGCCGACCCGGCGTGGCGCGAGAAACTCCGCAGCGAGGTGACGCCGCTGTTCCGCAACTGGTGGGACCGCGTCGTCATCGCCTGGTCGCAGTCGCATCGCGAGCTGGAGGAGATGCCGCTCGCCGTGGCCGCCGCCAAGCTCGGCAAGGATCCGGTCGATCTCGCTCTCGACATCTCGCTGGCCGACGACCTGCTGACCCGCTTCCGCATGGCCGTCATGAACTTCGACGAGAAGGAAGTGGCGGAGCTGATCACCGATCCGAACACGATCATCGCGCTCTCGGACGCCGGCGCCCATGCCAGCCAGCTCTGCGACGCCTGCTACTCGACCCACCTGCTCGGCCACTGGGTGCGCGACCGCAAGGTCTTCACGCTCGAGGAAGCCGTGCACAATCTCACGCAGCGCCCGGCCGAGATGTTCGGCATCACCGATCGCGGCGTGCTGGCCGAGGGCCGTCCCGCCGACGTCGTCGTCTTCGATCCGAAGACCGTCAACCCCGGCCCGCTGAAGCGCGTTTACGACATGCCGGCCGGCGCCGACCGCCTCGTATCCGAAGCGAGCGGTATCGAGGCCGTCGTCGTCAACGGCAAGCTCATCCGCCAGAATAACAAGGATACGATCGTTGCCAACGACAAGCTGCCTGGGCGCTTGCTGCGCCATGGTCGCGCGGCTTAAGAGTACATTTCCAGAAAGAGAGACCAATGATCCACGTCATCGCCATCATCACCGCCAAGCCCGGCAAGCGCGCCGAGATCCTGAAGAACTTCAAGGACAACGTCCCGGCCGTGCATGCCGAGAAGGGCTGCATCGAGTACGGCGCGACCGTCGATGTCGAAGGCGGCCCCTTCGCCAAGTTCGGCCCCGACACCTTCGTCGTGGTCGAGAAGTGGGAGACGATGGAAGACCTCAAGGCCCATGGCGCGTCCGAGCACATGAAGGCCTATGGCGCCAAGAACAAGGACCTCGTCGCGAACCGCGCCGTCCACGTTCTTTCGCCCGCTTGATCACCGTCACAGACTCCGACGTCGCCGCGTACGAACGCGACGGCGTCGTTTGCCTGCGGGGTGCCTTCGACGCCGTATGGGTCGGGATCCTGAGCGAGGCCGTCGAACGCGACCTCGCAAAGCCGGGCCCGAACGCGACCAACTTCGCCGAAGGCAGCACCGCCGGAAAGTTCTTCGGCGACATGTTCATGTGGCAGCAGGATAACGACTTCCGGCTGGCCGCTCTCACCTCGCCCGCTGCCGAGATCGCCTCGTGCCTGATGGGCTCGCAGAACGTCGATTTCTTCTACGACCAGCTCTTCGTGAAGGAGCCCGGCACCGCGCACCCCACGCCCTGGCATCAGGACCAACCCTATTGGCCGGTGATCGGCTGGCAAATCACCTCGGTCTGGATTGCGCTCGATGACATCGACCTAAGCAATGGCGCCGTCGAGTTCATCGCGGGCTCGCACCGCTGGGGCATCAATTATCGGCCGACGCCTTTCCGCAAGGGCCACCAAGCTAAATTCACGTCGAGTGACCTTGCCCAGATTCCCGACATCGATGCCGATCGCAGCAAGTATGACATCAGGTCGTGGACCATGGAGCCGGGCGACTGCTTGGTGTTTCACGCCATGATCGTCCACGGCGCACCCGGCAACGACACGCCCGGCAATCGCCGCCGCGGACTGTCGCTGCGCTATACAGGCGACGACGCGCGCTACGATCCGCGGCCCGGCACATTCCAGTTTCCCCACAAGCCCGACCTTCAGACAGGCGCGCCGATGACCTGTGACCTCTTCCCGCGAGTCTGGCCGAGGCGCTAATCTCGGCCGCCCAACGGAGAGCAGTGCATGGCTGGAGAAGACCGCGTCGACCAGGTGACCGACGTCACCACCACGTCGTGGCTCAGTCGCCTGGGTCAGGCGATCGTCGGCGTTCTGGTCGGCATCGCAGTCGTGATCGGATCTGGCGTACTGCTGTTCTGGAACGAAGGCCATGCCATCAAGACGGCGCAGGGCCTCACCGAAGGCGCTGGCATCGTACGCAGCGTCTCAGCCGATCGCGTTGACCCTGGCAACGACCAGCGACTGATCCATGTCAGCGGCATGCTGACTGCTGGCGGCCCGGTCGGTGATGGCGACTTCGCCCTGCGTATCCAGAGCCTCCGCCTCCTGCGTCATGTCGAAATGTATCAATGGCAGGAAGAGACACACACCGAGACCCGGACCAAGTTCGGCGGCGGAGAGGAACGCACGACGACCTACAAGTATGTCCGAGGCTGGGCCGACAAGCCCATCGACTCGACCCGCTTTCGCGAGGTACGCGGCCACACCAATCCCGTAATGACCTATCAATCGCGTGAGGCGGTGGCGTCCGGCACCCACCTTGGCGCGTTTGCGGTGCCTGAATCTCTCGTGAGTGGCTTCGGCGAGCCCAAGCCGCTCGAGGCCACCGAGGCACAGGCCAATGCCCTGCAGATCCGCATCGACAAGCCAGTCAAGGTAATCGACGGCGTCCTGTATGTCGGCCGCGACCCTTCGCAGCCTGCCGTCGGCGACATGCGGATTACCTTTTCCCAGGTGCCGCTTCAGACCGCCAGCGTTGTAGCCCTGCAGGCCGGGGCGGGCCTTGCTCCCTTCACCACCCATACCGGCACGACAGTCGAGCTCATCACAGCGGGAACCGTACCCGCCGCCGCAATGTTCAAGGCGGCCCAGGAAGAAAACGTTACGTTCACCTGGATCCTGCGCGCTGTCGGCGCCTTCGTGATGTTCATCGGCTTCGCTCTGATCCTGCGGCCACTCAGCGTTGCAGCCGATGTCATACCGATCCTGGGCAACATCGTCGGCGCCGGCGCAGGTCTGGTGGCGATGGTCTGCACTGCCGCCTTGGCGCCTTTGGTGATCGCGCTTGGCTGGCTGTGGTACCGCCCGCTGATCGGCATCGCTGTATTGATCGCAGGCGCTGGTGCGACTTACGGACTGATGAAGCTCGCGCGCCAACGCGTTGCCCGGAAGGCGGCAGTGGCCGCAACCTGAGGCGTCAGGTGTCGCGGATGATGCCTTTCAGCACCATGTCGAGCATGCCGTTGATCAGCAGATCGCGATTGGACCAGGGGAACTCCGGCTTCAGGATGAGCGCCGAGGCAAGGCCGTGCATCCCCATCCAGCAAAGCTCGGCGCAGGTGTCGGCCGGGTAATTCAGCTTGAGGCCGGCGGCTTCGGCCTCGACGAGAACCGCAATCAAGCGCTGGAAGACGAGCGAGCCGCCCACTCCCGGCCGCGTCGGATCATCGGTCGGCATGCGATGGCCGACCTTACGCATCGATTCCGGGATATTGCTGCCGAGGAAGATCAGCCGGTACTCGTCGGGATGCTTCAACCCGAACCGAAGATAGGCCTCGCCGAACTGGCGTATCCGCTCGCGTGGGTCTGAGACACTTTTCTCGATCTCGCTGATGCTTTCGAGCAGATGCCCGAAGGTCTGGTCGCAAAGCGCCAGCATCATCTGCTCTTTGTCCTGGAAATAGAGATAGAGCGCGGGCGCCGAGACGCCGACCCGGTCGGCAATCCTGCGGATTGTCGTCGAGTCGTAGCCCTGCTCCAGGAACAGCTCCTTGGCGGCCTGCAGGATCTCCTCACGGCGGGTATGGCCCTCGCCGCGTTTCTTGCGGCCTCCGGTCACGGGGGATGAAAAATCGCTCAAGCGGGTTCTCCTGCCCTTGACTTCTATATTAACGCAGATAACTTATCAATGTTAAGTTAACGGCGTTTAGCGTCTCTTACCCGCATTGTAAACGTCCGAAAGAAGGCCCGCCATGCGTCTCCCGACCTTTCGCTCGCCGAGCAAGTTCGCAACCAGGGTGGTCGCTTTCGCAGCGGCAGGCATTGCGCTGGCAGGCGGCGGCTTCGCCGTCTTTTCCTTCACTGCAAACGCATCGCGAGTCGCCGCCGCCGAACCCACGGTGCGGCCGGCGCGCGTTGCCGAGATCGCCTATCGGCGTCAGGCGCAGTCGCTGACCTTGGCGGGCACCGTGGTGCCGCGCATTGAGAGCACCCTGGGCTTCCGGGTGGCTGGCAAGATCGTCCGGCGCTCTGTCGACGTCGGCGCTGCCGTGAAGCCCGGCGACGTCATCGCCGAACTCGATCCCACCGATTATCGCCTGGCCGTGGACAACGCCCGCGCCGCCTTGGTTTCCGCCGAAGCCGATTATGCGCGCGCTAAGGCCGATCATGAGCGCTATCTCAATCTGCGCGGAAGCTCGGCCTTCATGTTGCAGACGCTCGACCAGCGCCAGTCACTCGCCTCGACCACGCTCGCCCGTGTCGATCAGGCCAAGAGCCAACTCGCAACGGCGGAGAACAATCTCGACTACACAGTGCTGCGCGCTGACGCCGCCGGCGTCGTGACCGCCGTCCAGGCCGAGGTTGGCCAGGTGATGGCGCAAGGACAGGGCGTTGTCCGCGTGGCGCGCCTCGACGAGCTCGAGATTCTGGTTGGTGTGCCGGAGCATCGCCTCAAGACCGTGCGCGAAGCGTCCGTGGCGAGCTTCGAGCTGTGGTCTGATCCCGGCAAGCGTCATGCAGCCCGGTTGCGCGAGCTGTCTCCCAGCGCCGATCCCGTGACCCGTACCTATCCGGCTCGTTTCAGCGTGTTGCAGCCGCCGGAGTTCATCGGCCTCGGCATGACGGCGACGCTTGTTTTCGAACGGCGCGACTCGGTGGCGGTCGCCGAGGTTCCGCTCTCCGCCATCTTCCAGCGCGGCACACAGCCTGCGGTCTGGGTGGTCGACCGCACCGCCGGCACCGTCGAACTGCGGCCGGTAACGATCGCGCGCTGGCGTGACGATACCGCTGCCATTGGCTCCGGCGTCAAGGATGGCGAGCTGATCGCCACGGCCGGCGTGCACAAGCTCGAGCATGGCCAGAAGGTCAGGCTGCTACCGCAGCAACAGGCCGGCCGCTAACCAACCCCGCCCAGCGCCCGCAACCCTCCGCGGAGAGATGGCCATGACCACGCGCACCAACCTGTCGGCGCTGGCGCTGAAGTACAGCACGTTAACGGTCTTCTTCATGATCGCGCTGACGGCGGCCGGCTTCTACGCCTTCTTCAATCTCGGCCGCGGCGAGGATCCGCCCTTCACCATCAAGCAGATGGTCGTGTCGGCCGCCTGGCCGGGCGCCACGTCGCGCGAGGTCGAGCAGCAGGTCACCGAAAAGATCGAGACCAAGCTGCAGGAACTGCCCTACTTCTTCAACGTGACGAGCTACACCAAGCCTGGCGAGACTGTGATCTACGTCTCGCTGCGCGACGATACTCCGCCGTCCAAGGTCTCCGACCTCTGGTACCAGGTGCGCAAGAAGGTCGGCGACATCAGGGCATCCCTGCCACAGGGTGTGATCGGCCCCTTCTTCAATGACGAATACGGCGACACCTACAGCCTGATCTGGGCCTTCGAGTCCGATGGCTTCTCGCCGGCCGAAGTTAAGGAGATCGTAAAAGCCGTACGCCAGCGGCTGCTGCGCGTTCCCGACGTCACCAAGGCCGACCTGATCGGCCTGCAGGACGAAAAGATCTACATCGAGTTCAGTCATGCGCGGCTCGCCATGCTGGGCGTGCCGGTGGACCAGATCCTCGACGTCGTGCGGCGCCAGAACGCGATCGTTGCCAGTGGTACGGTCGAGACCCGCGGCGAAAGGGTCGCCGTACGCGTCGATGGCGCCCCAACCTCGGCCGAGCAGATCCTGGCGCTGCCCTTCACGGCCAACGGCCAAACACTGACATTGGGTGATGTCGCGGAGATCAAGCGCGGCTACCAGGATCCACGGCAGATCGAGATGCGCTTCAAGAGCAAGCCGGTGATCGGGCTCGGCGTGGT
Source organism: Reyranella sp. (assembly GCF_004297405.1). GTDB lineage: Bacteria > Pseudomonadota > Alphaproteobacteria > Reyranellales > Reyranellaceae > Reyranella. The sequence goes on along the minus strand of NZ_SCVC01000006.1, from coordinate 388,806 downwards.
GATGGCGCAGGGCGGTAACGTCCAGACCCTGGGTAAGACCCTCGAAAAGACCATGAAGGAGATCGAGGCAACCCTGCCGATCGGCATCACCGTCCATCGCGTTGCCAACCAGCCCGAGGTGGTCGAGAAGTCCTTCGACGAATTCATCTTCTCCCTGCTCGAGGCCCTCGCCATCGTGCTTGTCGTGTCGTTCATCAGCCTCGGCGTGCGCACCGGTGTGATCGTAGCGCTCTCGGTGCCGCTGGTGCTGGCCATCACCTTCGTCGCCATGCTGTTGCTCGGCATCGACTTTCAGCGCATCTCGCTCGGCGCCTTGATCATCGCGCTGGGTCTTCTGGTTGACGACGCCATCATCGCCGTCGAGATGATGATGGTGAAGCTGGAACAAGGTGCGAGCCGACTGGAGGCCGCGACCTTCGCCTATACCTCGACCGCCTTCCCCATGCTGACCGGCACGCTGGTGACGGCGATCGGCTTCGTGCCAGTGGGCTTCGCGCGCTCGAGCGCCGGTGAATACACCAACTCGATCTTCTGGGTCGTCGGCCTTTCGCTCATCATTTCGTGGTTCGTGGCCGTCCTGTTCACGCCCTGGATGGGTTACCACCTGCTGCCGCAGCCCAAGGTGCAACACCACAATCCCTATGGCAGCCGGCTCTATACGATGTTCCGCAAGCTGGTCGTGTGGTGCGTCACCTGGCGCAAGACCACGATTGCCATCACCGCGCTCGCCTTTGTGGCAGCCATGGCGGCGTTCGGTCTGGTCCAGAAGCAGTTCTTCCCCACGGCCAACCGGCCAGAGCTGATCGTCGACATGAAGCTGGCGCAGGGCGCGTCCTGGGCTGCTACCGACAAGGAAGTGCGCAAGCTCGAGAAGTGGCTGGGTGAGGATCCCGACGTCGCCTTCTACACGTCCTATGTCGGTGCCGGCAGCCCGCGCTTCTACCTGCCGACGGTACCGGAACTCGCCAACGCGAATTTCGGCCAGATCATCGTGATGACCAAGAGCCTCGAGGCCCGAGAGCGTGTGGTCGTTGCACTGGACAAGCTCTTTGCCCAGGATTTCGAGGCCGTCCGCGCCCGTGTGCAGCGCCTGCAGAACGGTCCACCCGTCAGCTATCCGGTAATGTTCCGTGTGCTGGGCGACGATCCGCAGCAGGTCCGGTCAGTCGCCGAGCGCGTGCGCCAGGTCTTCAAGGCCGATCCGGCGACGCGCGACATCAACTTCGACTGGAACGAGCTGGCCAAGTCCGTGCGGCTGGAGGTCGACCAGGCCAAGGCGCGCGCGCTGGGTGTCGACTCGCAGGCGCTGGGTAATGCCCTGCAGACGCTGCTGACAGGTGTGACCGTCACACAGTATCGCGACCGTACCGAGTCGATCGACGTGATCGCTCGTGCCGTCGCGCCCGAGCGACTGAGTATCGAGGGACTGGAGGCGATCAACCTGCGCACCGCCAATGGCGGTGTGGTTTCGCTGGCCCAGCTCGCGACGCTGAAGTTCGAGCTCGAAGAGCCGATCCTGTGGCGGCGCAACAAGGAGCTGCTGATGACCGTGCGGGCCGGTGTGGTCGACGGCGTGCAGGGTCCTGACGTTGCCGCCCGCATCGACAAGGCCCTGGCGCCGCTGCGCGCCGACCTGCCGGCCGGCTACCGCGTTGAAGTAGGCGGCGATTCGGAAGAGTCGGCCAAGAGCCAGGGCTCGATCTTCAAGATGATGCCCGTCATGGCCTTCCTGATGGTGCTGGTCCTGATGCTGCAACTCCAGAGCTTCTCCAAGCTCGCCCTGGTCATGCTGACTGCACCGCTGGGCCTGATCGGCGTGTCGCTGTTCCTGCTGCTGTTCAACCAGCCCTTCGGGTTCGTCTCCCTGCTGGGCGTGATCGCGCTTGCCGGCATGATCATGCGCAACTCGGTGATCCTGGTGGACCAGATCGACCAGGATATCCGCGCTGGCCATAGCGACTGGGATGCCGTGATCGACGCCACGGTGCGCCGCGCCCGGCCGATCCTACTGACCGCCGGCACGGCGATCTTCGCCATGATCCCGCTGTCCAGAAGCGTGTTCTGGGGCCCGATGGCCGTCGCCCTGATGGGCGGCCTGCTGGTGGCAACCGCCCTCACCTTGCTCTTCCTGCCTGCGCTCTACGCAGCGTGGTTCAGGGTGAAGAAGCCGTCTGCAACGGAGACGGCTCCGGCGCACCATTCGCCGTCAACACTCGCGATCGCGGCCGAATAGCTCCCGGGATCAGGAGATACGACCCTCTGCCGTATGGAGATCGCTCTCCCGGCTGGCGCTAACTTCGAGGATGATTTCGATACCTCGCACGATGTCACTGACCGACATGGACGGCGCACCGCCGAGCCGAGCCGCCTGCTCCGGCACGTAGGGTATGTGCAGGAAACCACCACGCATCGGGGCAGGATGCGACGCGGCAATGTCCATCAACGCGTAGAAGATGTGGTTGCAGACGAAGGTGCCAGCAGTGTTCGACACCGCAGCCGGTAGGCCAGCCTTGCGCATCGCCGCCACGCAGGCCTTGATCGGCAAGGTCGTGAAATGGGCCGCAGGACCGTCGGCCACCACCGGCTTGTCGATCGGCTGCTTGCCGTCATTGTCGCGGATGCGGGCATCCTGGATGTTGATCGCGACCCGCTCCAGGCAGAGTTCGGTGCGCCCGCCTGCCTGACCGACACAGAGAACGATATCGGGCTTGGCCTTGGCGATCGCCGCGCGCAGCACTTCGGCAGAACGGGCATACGAAGTCGGCAATTCGACCGTATGCACTGCGAGGCTGCCGATACGTTTCTTCAGCTTGCCGACGGCCAGCGACGACGGGTTGACCTCGTCGCCACCGAAGGGGTCGAAGCCTGTGACCAACGCCTTCATGCTGCACTCATCATAGATGCCATTCTAAAACAATAAGGGCGCCCGGTGAGGGCGCCCCTACGCTAGTCCTCCGGCAGAGGGACGACTACTTGTTGGCCGCGTCGACGGCGCGACGAGCCATCACGCCTACGAGATGGGCACGGTACTCCGCACTGCCGTGGATATCGCTGTTGAGATCATCGGCCGGGACCTTGATGTCCTTGATCGCCGCCGAGGTGAAGTTCTTGGCGAGCGCATCTTCCATCGCCTTGACGCGGAACACGCACGGGCCGGCACCCGTCACCGCTACGCGCACGCCGCCGGCCGTCTTGGCGACGAATACGCCCACCATCGCGTAGCGCGACGCCGGGTTGGGGAACTTGATGTAGGCCGCCTTCTCCACCTTCGGAAAGCTGATCGAGGTGATCAGCTCGCCTTCGCTCAGTGCCGTCTCGAACAGGCCCTTGAAGAAGTCGTCGGCCGTATGCTTGCCGGTGTTGGTGGTGATCGTGGCATTGAGCGCCACGACCGCCGCCGGATAGTCGGCTGCCGGATCGTTGTTGGCCACTGAGCCGCCCATGGTGCCACGGTTGCGGACCGCCGGATCACCGATATGACCGGCCAGCGAGGCCAGCGCGGGGATGTTGGCTTTCACGTCGGCCGAGGTCGCGACGTCACCGTGCTTGGTCATGCCGCCGATCACGACGTTGTTGCCCTCGACCTTGATGCCGGCCAGCTCCTTGATGGCGCCGAGATCGACAATGTCGCTCGGCCGGGCCAGGCGCTGCTTCAGCGTCGGGATCAGGGTCATGCCGCCCGACATCGGACGGGCTTCTTCCTTGCCCTTCAGCAGGGCAACGGCATCGGCAACCGACTTCGGACGATGGTAAGCAAAATCGTACATCTCAATCCTCCCGTTACTCGGCCGCTTTGCGCTGCGCACCCTGGATGGTCTGCCAAACGCTGAGCGGCGTGGCAGGCATCGGGACGTGCGTGACGCCGAGTGGCGCCAGTGCGTCGTGGACGGCATTCATCACGGCGGCAGGTGCGGCAATCGCACCGGCCTCGCCGCATCCCTTCACGCCCAGCGGGTTGTGTGGGCAGGGCGTGATCTTGTTGCCGAGCTTGAACGACGGCACGTCGTCGGCGCGCGGCATGGTGTAGTCCATGTAGGAGCCGCTGAGCAGCTGGCCCGTTTCCTTGTCGTAGACGGCGTTCTCCAGCAGCGCCTGGCCGACACCCTGGACGATGCCGCCGTGAACCTGGCCCTCGACGACCATAGGATTAATGATGTTGCCAAAATCGTCGACCGCAGTGTGGTTGACGACCTCGACGACGCCGGTATCGGGGTCGATCTCGACCTCGCAGATCTGCGTGCCGGCCGGATAGACGAAGTTCGACGGATCGTAGAACGCGTTCTCGTCCATACCGGGCTCGAGTTCCTCGAGCGGGTAGTTGTGCGGCACGTAGGCAGCGAACACCGCAGCTCCGAGCGGCACATTCTTGTCGGTGCCGGCGACCTTGAAGTTGCCGTTCTCGAAGACGACGTCGGCGACCGACGCCTCCATGAGATGGGCCGCGATCTTCTTGCCCTTGGCGATGATCTTGTCGGCCGCCTTCATGATTGCCGAACCGCCGACCGCGAGGGAACGCGAACCGTAGCTCCCCATGCCAAACGGCGTCGTCGCCGTGTCACCATGGACGACCTCGACGGTTTCGATCGGAATACCGAGCTTGTCCGACACGAGCTGGGCGAAGGTCGTCTCATGACTCTGGCCGTGGCTGTGCGCACCGGTCAGGACCTGGACATTGCCCGTCGGGTTGAACTTGATCTGGGCCGACTCCCACTGGCCGACACCGCCACCCAACTGACCGATGACCCGTGAGGGGCCAAGGCCGCAGGCTTCGATGTAGGACGAGAAGCCGATGCCGCGCAGCTTGCCACGCGACTTAGCCTCGGCACGACGACCCTCGAAGCCCTTGTAGTCGGCGATCTTGATCGCCTCGTCGATGATCGGCGGGTAGTTGCCCGAATCGTACTGCAGAGCCACCGGCGTCTGGTACGGGAAAGCCTCTGTCGGAATGAAGTTCTTGCGGCGCAGCTCCGCCGTATCGACCTTCAGCTCCGCCGCCGCCTTGCTGACGATCGTCTCAATCACGAAGGTCGCCTCGGGACGGCCGGCGCCGCGATAGGCATCGACCGGCGCGGTATGCGTGAGCGCCGCCTTCACGTTGGCGTAGATAAGCGGCGTCGTGTACTGACCGGCCAGCAGCGTGGCGTAAAGATAAGTCGGCACGGCCGTCGAGAAGGTCGAGAGATAGGCGCCCATGTTGGCGATGGTCTCGACCTTGAGCGCCAGGAACTTGTGGTCCTTGTCGAGGGCGAGCTCGGCATGGGTGACATGGTCGCGCCCGTGCGCATCGGTCATGAACGATTCGGCACGCTCCGCCGTCCATTTGATCGGCCGGCCGACACGGCTGGACGCCCAGCACACCATCGTCTCTTCGTTGTAGCAGAAGATCTTGCTGCCGAAGCCGCCGCCTACGTCGGGGGCAATGACACGCAGCTTGTGCTCGGGGATACCCAGCACAAAGGCCGACAGGATCAGGCGCAGCACATGCGGGTTCTGCGAGGTCGACCAGAGCGTGTAGTTGCCCGTGCCCTTGTCGTATTCGGCCGCCGCTGCGCGTGGCTCCATCGCGTTGGGGATCAGCCGGTTGTTGACGATGTCCATCTTGGTGACGTGCGCCGCCTTGGCGAACGCAGCCTCGACATCGGCCTTCACGCCGATCTCCCAGTCATAGATCAGATTGCCCGGCGCCTCGGCCGCGTGAACCTCCGGCACACCCTTGTCGAATGCGCGCGCAAGATCGACGTTCGCCGGCTTCACGTCGTAGTCGACATGGATTGCTTCGGCGGCGTCCTTGGCCTCGTCGTGGCTGTTGGCCACGACCATCGCCACCGTATCGCCGACATAGCGCACGGTATCGAGCGCCATCACCGGGTGCGGCGGTGACTTGTGCGGCTCGCCGTGCTTGTCCTTGACCACCCAGCCGCAGATCAGTCCGCCGACCTTCGCATCGGCAATGTCCTTGCCGGTGAAGATCTCGACCACGCCGGGCATGGATTTCGCCGCCGAAACGTCGATGCTCTTGATCTTCGCATGGGCATGCGGCGAACGCAGGAAATACGCGTAAGTCGCCCGTGCGAGGGGCAGATCGTCGACATAGCGACCGGTGCCGGTAAGGAAGCGCTGGTCTTCCTTCCGCTTCACCCGGGCGCCGATTCCGGTTTCGGCGGTCATGGCTCTACACCCCTGCTGACTTCATGGCCGGCGCAGCGGCCAGAATTGCCTTCACGATGTTGTGGTAGCCTGTGCAGCGGCAAAGGTTGCCCTCGAGTTCGCGACGCACCGTCGCCTCGTCGAGCTGGTAATTGTGGCGCTTCACCATGTCGATCGCGCTCATCACCATGCCCGGCGTGCAGAAACCGCACTGCAGGGCGTGATTTTCGCGGAAGGCTTCCTGCATCGGATGCAGCTTGTCGGCACTTTCCGCCAGGCCTTCGATCGTGATGACCTTGGCGCCTTCGGCCTGGACGGCCAGCATGGTGCAGGACTTCACCGACTTGCCATCGACATCGACGACGCAGGCGCCGCACTGGCTGGTGTCACAACCGACGTGAGTGCCGGTCATGCCGAGATGCTCGCGCAGGAATTGAACCAATAGCGTGCGCGCCTCGACCTTGCCCGAGACGGCCTTGCCGTTGACGGTCATGGCGACGGAAATGGTCATTACTCTTCTCCCTCAACGTATTGGTTCGCGCGAGCCGCGCCAGAGCAGGCCCGCCGGGCATTGGATGAACTCTCGCAAGCCCGTCACATTGTGGTCAAGTGAATTGGCGGTTTCGCCGGCGAGTCGCAGCCTAAGGCTGCTAACGACTCGCAATAAAGACGAGAATCAGCACAACTGCGCCCGCGCCGATGATCAGCCAGTGCTTGTAGCCGCGCTGCGCTGCAGCGGAAGACGCTGGAGCCGCGACAGGAGCTGGAGCTGCCGTCTCGGCAGGTGCAGCAGCAGCTTCGGCTGGCGGCGGGCTGCCGACCATGGTGGCAAACTTGCTGAAGAATTCGTCAGCCAGTTTCTTCGCTGTGCCGTCGATCAGGCGGGCGCCGACCTGGGCGATCTTGCCGCCGACCTGGGCGTCGACGTTGTAGTTCAGGATGGTATCGCCGCCGTCCTCTTTCAGCGCCACGACGGCGCCCCCCTTGGCGAAACCGGCCGCTCCACCCTGCCCTTCGCCGGAAATCCGGTAGCCATTGGGCGGGTCGAGGTCCGACAAGGTCACCTTGCCCGAGAAGGCCGCACTGACCGGCCCGATGCGCATGCGCACCTTGGCCTTCATTTCGGTGTCGGAGGTCTTTTCCAGCGATTCGCAGCCCGGAATGCAGGCCTGCAGAATGGCCGGATCGTTCAGCGCCGCGAAAACCTTCTCGCGCGGGGCCGCGATCCTGTACTCACCCTTGATTTCCATTCGGTAACTCCCGGCAAAGCGCCTACCACTTGCTGGTATAGGAGTCCGGCGGCGGTTCTGCCAGTGGTTCGCGTATGGAGACGTAGATGGTCGCCAGGTAGGGCACGGCCATGAGCAGTGCCAGGAAGGCAAACCAGTTGGCCTGGGTGTTCCAGAACAGGGTCCGGATCACCCAACGCCCGCCATCCGCCGAGACGAAACCACCGGAGCCGCCATCGTGCAGCTTGATTGCGCCCTCCGTCACCACCATCACGATGGCCCAGAAGATCAGCATGCCCGCCAGGAAGATCTCGGGCAGAACCGGCTCGAAGCGGCTGAACCGACGGTCCATGCGGACGAACCCACGGCTGCCGTCGTAGCCCAGCAGTCGGCCAAACGAGAGGGCCTTGGCGATGCGATGGTCGCGCGACACTGGCTCGCTGCGCAAGATGGTGATGGTCTTCCAGACCATGAGCACGACGCTCGGGATTACGAAGCTCCAGATCGGGAAATCGCGGTAGCGGCCATCGATGGCGATCTGGCGGAACCAGTCGCCGATCCGGATCACCCCGTCGTACCAATCGATGCTGATCACGATCAGGTAGAAGATGCAGAGTACCGTGAGCACGAGATAGAGCATCTGCGCCAGCAGATCGGCGCGTTGCAGGATCCGGTAGCGCGGTAGCTCCCGCCAGCTATGCCAGGCCTCACGCACGCGCGCGCCATAGAGCGACGGGTCGGCCATTTTTCCGGTCAGGCTGTCGGCAATGCCACGCAGCAACGCATAGCTGAACAGGGCCAACAAAAGGGCCCAGAAAACGACCCCGACCGAGCGCTCGAAATAGAAGGCGCGCGACAGGTCGATCCATGTCGCCTGGACGTAACAGGTCGCCACGATCTGAGCAAAAGCGGCGAAAATTATGATGCCTTTCCAGGCCGACGACCGGCGCAGGCTGACATAGGCCAGCAGCAGCAAGGCCCCGACGATCGTCGATACCGCGAACAGGAGCTGCCACTTCGGCTCGGCGCTCACTGGCTTGCCGAGCTCGAATTTGTCATCGCGCTGGGCATCGAGCAGGCCCCAGGCGGCGCCGACCGTGCCCTCCTGCCGCGCTTTCCAATATTGGTCGAAGGCTTCGATGACGTTGTAGTCGAACTTCTCCCGCTCTGCCGCTGACCGGAAGATCGAGAAGAACTTCACCTGCTCGACCCTGCCTGGCCGGGCATCGGACCGCATACGGCCGTCGCTCGGCCAGCCGGTTTCGCCGATCACGATCTTCTTGTCGGGAAAGCGCGCCTGCACCTTTTTGTAGATGTCGACCAGGTGCTTCTCGATGGCGAGCTTGCCGTCGGCTTCCTTACGCTCAAGGCCGATCGGCTCGTCTTCCCAGTAAGGCAGGATATGAATGGTGATGAAGTCGACTTCGTCGGCGAGCTGCGGGTTGCGCAGCCAGAACTCCCAGACATCGGCATAGGTCACCGGCTGGGAGACGCGCTGCTTCACCTGGCGGATGTAGCGCCGGAGCTGGTTGGCGGTCAGGTCCTTGCGCAGCAGGACCTCGTTGCCGACGATCACCCGCTCGACCGTATCTTTGTATTTGTTGGCGTGGTCGATCAGCAGGTTGATCTGCTCGAGATTCTCTTTCTCGTTATTGTTCAACCAGGCGCCGTGCCAGACCTTGAGGCCGTACTTGCCGGCCCGCTGTGGCACTGTCTCCAGATTCTCACCCGCAGAATAGGTCCGGACCGCCCCAACCTTGCCCTGGAGACGCTTCAGGTCACTCTCAATCTGGTCAGGTGTCGGGAAGGTGCGCGTCAGCGGGCTCTGGCCCGGCCGATAAGGCGCGAAGGAAACACTTTGCAGGGGCGCTGTGGTCCAACCGGCGATCTCGACCGGCTTGTTGGGGTACCACCACCAGAGATAATTCAGCGCTGCAACGACCACGAAGGCGAGGAGCGCCACAAGGGCACGCATGAAGAGGCTTTTAGCAGGATCGCCGCCCGGGCGTATGGCTTTTCCGGGGCTTGTCCCCAATAGCTAGAGCGCGCCCCGCTGCAGCCCGGCAATGGCCTGTCGGACGACCTGATGGCCGCGGAACAGCACCGCTTCCTTCCAGTCATCGGTCTCCGGGTAGAATTGCCGGCGCATCGCGGCGCGCACCGCCCCGGCCTCCTTCCCCCACGGGTCGCCATATTTGTGCAACCAGTGATCCGCCCGGAAAGCCCTCTGACCGCTTTCGCGGTCGAAGGTTCCGTATTCCAGTGTGCACATAGTGAGACGGGTCTTAGGCTCCTGCAGCACGCGGTTCAGCCCGTAATGGCCCAGGCCATCGCGCGCCTGGGACGCTGTCTGGCCGCGCTTGGACTCCGTCACCGACTCGCCCCAGAAGGCGCGCACACGGCGCGAGGCCGGCGTGTCGATATCGAAGTGCGTGATCGGTTCGCCATAGCCGTAAGGGCCAAGGCCGGTATGGAAGTCGATGACCGCTACGTCACTGCGGTCCTTGAGGTACTGCTCGACGATGGCATGCAGGGTCCGATTGGACCACGCGGGCCCGCCGCCGCCGAAGAACATGCCGTCGGGATGGCTGTACTGGCCGCCCGAGACTGCACGGAAGAATTCGATATCACCGACCTTCTTGCGATAGGCCGCGAGCCGTGCATCCGCCGCCGCCTTGCCCTGTTCGCTAAAATCCTCCGGCACGAGATCGTCGGCGATCTCAAGATAGCCCTTGTTCACGGGATAGGGCTTGCTGTGGTCGACATAGTTACGGTTGAGGTCGTTGCCCTCCTCCGTCACCCGGCGTGTCCAGGCAAAGCCATAGGGGTTGATGGCGTGGACAAACAGTGCCGCCGTTCCGTCCGGTAGGCCCGCCGCACCCGTCGACGCCAGCCAATCGACCTGAAAGCCGGAGCCACAATAGCCCTCGACGCCATGAGTGGACGAGATGGTGACGACGACCTTCGACGCATCCTGCGGCCCGAGCCAGGCGAGATCGGTCGACAGCGCCTCGCCCTTGGGGCCCTTGGTCGGATTGTCATAGCGATGAGTCCAGGCATCGGCGATGCGCGCCGCCGCCAGAAACTTGTCGCGGGCCTCGTCGTAGCTGGTCGCAAAGGAATGGACGCCGGACATGGGCTCCTCCTCAGGTGCGCAGGGTCAGGCCACCATCGACCACAAGTTCATGGCCGGTAATGAAATCGGCTTCGTCCGAGGCCAGCAACAGGGCACCCCGGGCGATGTCGATGGGCTGGCCGAGCCGGCGCAGCGCCGCCTTCTTCTCCCAGACCTCGCGGATTTCCTGCTTGTCGAAGTTGGTCTGCGTCATGCCGGTATAGATCGCACCGGGACAGACGTAGTTGGCGGTGATGTTGAACTTGCCGAGTTCAAGCGCGAGCGTCCGGGTCAGGCCGCCGACGCCGGCCTTCGATGCGCAATAGGCAGCGAGGCCATAATCGGTGTCGAACGCCATCACCGAGGCGGTGTTGACGATACGCGCTCTGCCCTTTTCCCTGGCCCGCAGCTTCAGGGCCGGGATGGCTTCACGACAGAGCCGGAACATCGCGCGCACGTTGACATTGTTCACGCGATCCCACTGCTCGTCGGTCATTTCCTCGACGAAGGCCCGCCCGCTGACGCCGGCGTTGTTGAACAGGATGTCGATGGCGCCGAACTCGGCAAGGGCCGCCGCCACGATCTTCTTCGGTGCATCGTCGCCCGTGATATCGGCGGCGAAGGCCAAGATCGCATTGCTGCCGGCATGCGCCGTCGCAATGGCCGATTCCGGCCGGTCGACCGCCAGCACCTGGGCGCCTTCGTCGGCGAAGAGCTTGGCGGACGCCGCGCCAATACCCGACGCAGCGCCTGTCACGATAGCGATCTTACCGGCGAGCCTGCCCATCGATTCCTCCCGGTTCAGGCGATGTTGATGATGACCTTGCCAGTCGCCTTGCGCGACAGCAGGGCATTCATGGCCTCGGCGGCCTTCTCCAACGGGAAACGCATGGAGATATGGGGCTTGAGCTTGCCCTCGCCGTACCACTTCAACATCTCATCGAAGTTCTTGCGGGCCTCGGCCGGCTCGCGACCACGCCAGGCACCATAGAACACGCCGCGCACATCGCAGCTCTTCAGCAGGGCCAGATTGGCCGGCAGCGATGGAATGCGACCCGCTGCGAAGCCCACCACCAGCAGGCGCCCGTACCAGGCGATGCAGCGCACCGACTCGTCGAACGCATCGCCACCGACCGCGTCATAGATGATGTCCGCGCCGTTGCCGCCGGTCAGCTCCTTGACCTTGTCGCGCATCTTCTCCTTGGCGTAGTTCACGAACATCGTGGCGCCGTACTTGCGGCAGATCTCCATCTTCTCGTCGGAGCCGACCGCCGCGATCACCTTCAGGCCCATCAATGCGCCCAGCTCGACGGCGGTGAGGCCGACGCCACCCGACGCGCCTGTGACCAGGAGCGTCTCGCCTGGCTTGTAGCTGCTGCGCTGCTTCAATGCGTAGTACGAGGTGCCGTAGGTCATCGTGAAGGCGGCGCCGTCTTCGTAGCTCATGTTCTGTGGCATCGGCAGGAGGCTGCCCTGGTCCACCACGGCCTCGGTGGCATAGCCACCATGGCCGATCATGCCGATGACGCGATCGCCAACTTTGTACCCCGTGATGCCCTCACCCACTTCGGTGATGTCGCCCGCGATCTCGTGGCCCGGCGCGAAGGGGCGCGGCGGCTTGAACTGATACTTGTCGGCGATGATCAGCGTGTCGGGAAAGTTGACGCCCGCCGCCTTGACCGCCACGCGAACCTGGCCCTTGCCCAATGGCTTGGACGGAATCTCGACCAGCTTCAGGCTCTCCGGTCCGCCCGCCGTTTCGCTCAGCATTGCGCGCATCAATTCGCTCCCGTCATCGCTGTTCCGTCCTATGGCGACATTGATACGATGGCGAACCGGGCAGCGTCCATCCATGCTATGACGCAGCACTTTCGCGGGGAGGAAAATGGCAGGTCTGTATTACGAAGAATTCACGGTCGGGCACGTGTTCGAACACGCATGGACACGCACGGTCACTGAAATGGACAATGTCTTGTTCAGCTCGCTCACCATGAACGTGCAGCCACTGCATATCGACGAAGAGTTCGCCTCCAAGACCGAGTTCGGCCAGCGCATCGTCAACAGCCTGTTCACGCTGGGCCTTATGATCGGCATCACCGTCAACGACACGACACTCGGCACGACTGTGGCCAACCTCGGCATGACCGACGTGCGCTTTCCTAAACCCGTATTCCACGGTGACACACTGCGTGTCCGCACGAAGGTGATGAGCCTGCGCGAGAGCAAGTCCCGTCCGGATGCCGGCATCGTCGAATTCTCGCATGAAGCCATCAATCAGCGCGGCGAAATCGTCGCGGAGTGCACCCGCCAGGCGCTGATGCGCAAGAAACCGAAGGGCTGAGAGAAGATGCGTTCATTCCTGTTCGTTCCCGCCGATTCCGAGCGCAAGCTCGCCAAAGGTCCGGCCTCGGGTCCCGATGGATTGATCCTGGACCTGGAGGATTCGGTCGCGACGGATCGCAAGAAGGTCGCGCGCGACATGGCGCTCGCCTATCTGAAGTCGGCCAATCGCACTGGCCCCAAGCTCTATGTCCGCGTCAATGCGCTCGATACCGGCCTGACTTTGGGAGATCTTGCCATCGTCATGCAGGGCAAGCCCGATGGCATCGTGTTCCCGAAATGCGTCGGACAGGCCAATCTCGATCTGCTGGCCACCTACCTCGACGCGTTCGAAGCGCGCGAGGGCATCGAAGCCGGGTCGACTCGAATCCTGACCATCGCCACGGAGAGCGCCGCGGCGATCCTGGCGCTGACGGCGGCGCCTGCGAAACATGCGCGCCTCATGGGCCATTCCTGGGGTGGCGAGGATCTGATGGCCGACCTCGGCGCATTGGCCAAAGGCCCCTCGCCCGGCGTCTACGACGACACATTCCTCATGGCGCGCACGGTCAACCTGATGGCCTCGGTTGCCGCCGGCGTCACCGCCTACGACACGGTCTATCCCGACATCAAGAACATCGAGGGACTGCGCGCCGAAGCGCAGGTCGCGCGGCGTATGGGCTATGGTGGCAAGATCGCCATCCATCCGGACCAGGTTGCTGTCATCCATGAGGTCTTCACGCCTACCGCGAGTGAGATCGACTGGGCCAAGCGTGTCGTGGCGACCTTCGAGAGCAACCCCAATGCAGGCGTCCTGACGATGGATGGCAAGATGCTCGACAAGCCGCACCTCGTGCTGGCCCGCCGCCTGCTGGCGCGAGCGGGCTAAAGCAGCCGACTTGGGGGCCGGATGAAGGACAATTTCGGTCTCTACACGACGCTCGACCGGCTGTTCGGTGGAGACCCGGCGTCTGTCCTGACGCTCGACGAGTTCCTGAAAGGTCTCGAAGGCCGCTCCTATGCCTTCGCGATCATGGCCCTCAACATGCCGAACATCGTGCCGTCGGGTATTCCCTGGCTGTCGACTGTAACCGGCGTGCCCATACTGATCCTGCTCGCGCAGTTCTTCTCCGGCCGCCTCGTGCCGTCGCTGCCGCGCGCGATAGGCTGCCGCGGCCTGTCGCGCGGCAAGCTGCAGACTTTCCTCAAGCGTGCGCATCGCTACATCGACTGGCTCGAGAATGCGGTGCACGCCCGCTACGAATGGTGGGTGAACGGCATGCCGCGGCGCCTGCTGCTGGCGGCCTGGGTGATCAACGCGGTGATCCTCGCCCTGCCGATTCCCTTCGACAACCTCTTCCCGTCGATCGCCATCCTGTTCTTCTGCTTCGCTTTGATCGAGGATGATGGACTGATGGCCATGCTGGGCTGGCTGTTCACGGCGATCACCGCGGTCTGGACGGTTTTTCTCCTGATGGTCGGCCATGCCGCCGTGATTGCTGCCCTCGGAGTGCTTCGCGACTTTATCTTCGGTTGATGCCACATGACTCAGGGCAATGAGACCGCCTCGAACCTGCTTGCCGCCCTCGATCGTGGGGAATCGCTGCCTGCCCGTTGGTACACCGATCCGTCGATCACCGAGCGGGAGGTCGCCCAGGTCTTTCGCAAGAGCTGGAACTACGTCGGCCCGCTGTCGCAACTTGCTGCAATCGGCGATTACGTGACCGGCTATGCCGGCGGCGTACCGGTGGTGGTCGTCCGCAACGAGCACGGATTGGCCGGCTTCGTGAACGTCTGCCGGCATCGCCGGCACGAGGTCATGAAGGGGCGCGGCAACGCCAAGTTAATGCAATGCGGCTACCACGCCTGGACATATGATCTTGCCGGCGGCCTGCGGCAGGTGCCGCGTTCGGCCGCCGAACCGAACTTTCGGGTCGAGGATTATCCGCTGCTGCCGATTCGTGTCGAAGCACTCGGCCCTTTCGTGTTCGTCCATCTCGATGCCAATGCCCGACCAGTCCATGACTACTACGGACCGATCCTCGACATCATCGCCGGCAGCGGTGTCGTCCTCGACACGCTTCAGCCCTACAGCTGCGAGGAATGGCAGTCGCACGCCAACTGGAAGACGATGCTGGAGAATTACCTGGAGTGCTACCATTGCGCGGTCGCTCATCCGGGTTTCAATGCGGCGATTGACGTTCGGCCGGACGCCTATACTCTGACCGCCCATGGATGGTTTTCAAGCCAGAGCGGCCAGGTGCGCCCGTCGGCCCTGCAAGGCAAAAGCAAGATCAAGCTCTACGATGTAGCGGGCGACGTCACCCAGTCGCAGTATCATTTCCTGTGGCCCAACGTGACCATCAACATCAATCCGGGCTTTCCCAACTTGTCGATCGACGTCTGGATACCCGACGGACCCAATGCGACCAAGGGTTTCTCCGAGCAATTCTTCGGTCCTGGGGTCAGCGCGGAGTTTGCCCAATCGCTGGTGGCCTTCAACAAGCAGGTCGC
This sequence comes from Reyranella sp., assembly GCF_004297405.1. Taxonomy (GTDB): domain Bacteria; phylum Pseudomonadota; class Alphaproteobacteria; order Reyranellales; family Reyranellaceae; genus Reyranella. The sequence continues at coordinate 373,482 of NZ_SCVC01000006.1, read as the reverse complement.
CAAGGAAGACGACACGCTGACCGATTCAGTACAGCGTGGCCTCTTAGGCGGCCTTCCCGATCGCGGCCGTTTCCTCACGAACAGCGAACACCTCGTCATCCATTTCCAGAAGATGGTGGCGAACGCCATCTTCGGCCAGTCGACGGAAGCTCCCTAGCTCCTGCTATCCGGCCTCTCGATCAGTACGAGCGTGGCAGTCCCAGCACGTGCTCGGCCACAAAGTTCAGGATCATGTTGGTCGAGATCGGCGCCACCGTGTAGAGGCGCGCTTCGCGGAACTTGCGCTCGACGTCGTACTCCTCGGCAAAGCCGAAGCCGCCATGCGTCTGGACGCACATCTCGGCCGCCGCCCACGAGGCTTCCGACGCCAGCATCTTGGCCATGTTGGCCTCGGCGCCGGCATTGATGCCCGCCTCGTACATCGCCGCCGCCTTGCGCACCATCAGGTCGGCTGCCTCGATCTGTGTATAGGCGCGCGCGATGGGATACTGGACGCCCTGGTTCTGGCCGATCGCGCGACCGAACAGCTTGCGCTCCTTGGCGTAGTTCACCGCCTTCTCGATGAACCACTTGCCGTCGCCGATGCACTCCGAGGCGATCAGCACGCGCTCGGCGTTCATGCCGGAGAGGATGTAGCGGAAGCCCTGCCCCTCCTCGCCGATCAGGTTTTCGGCGGACACTTCCATGTTGTCGAAGAACACTTCGGTGCTGTTGTGGTTCATCATCGTGCGGATCGGCCGGATGGTGAGGCCCTTGCCCAGTGCCGAGCGCATGTCGACCAGGAACACCGACAGGCCTTCCGTCTTCTTCTTGGTCTGGTCGCGCGGCATGGTGCGGGCGAGCAGAAGCATCAGGTCGGAATGCTCAGCGCGGCTGGTCCACACCTTCTGTCCGTTCACGACGTAGGTGCTGTTGTCCCTCTTCACCGCCGTGGTGCGCAGGCTCAGCGTATCGGTGCCGCTCGACGGCTCGGTGACGCCGAACGCCTGCAAGCGCAGTTCGCCAGTGGCGATCTTCGGCAGGTAGCGCTCCTTCTGCTCCTTGCTGCCGTGCCGTAGCACTGTGCCCATGATGTACATCTGGGCGTGGCAGGCCGCGGCGTTGCAGCCGGCCTTGTGGATCTCCTCCAGCACCGCGCTCGCCGCCGAGATGCCGAGCCCCGCGCCGCCATATTCCTCGGGGATCAGGATCGACAGCCAGCCCGCCTCCGTCAGCGCCTTCACGAAGGCCGTCGGATAGCCGCGCTCGCGGTCCAGCTCCCGCCAGTAGCTGCCGTCAAACTTGAGGCAAAGTTGGCGAACGGCGTCGCGGATCTCGGGGTGCGTCGGGGCGTAAGGATTATCCATGGCGGCGCAAACTAGTCCGCTGCCTGCCCCCAGGCAATGCGACCAAGCTCGTCGACCAGCGGACCATGAACATCGGGGCCAAAGCCGTCCACGGTAGGTTCGCGCAGCGCCGTGACGCCGTCGACAGCACCGGCTTTGTCGACGACAGCGCGCGTGACAGCCAGGTCGCGTTCTGCTGTCAGGAATTTCGCAATCGTCGGCTGCCAGTCAGGTCGCAACACCGCCAGCGCCGCCATCAACCCATAGGCACCCCAGTTCGACACGCCGGCGACGGTCAGGTGATCGCACGAGGTGACGCAGGCGATCTCGGCACCATTGGGAACAGTGCGCGCGATCAGCCCGGCCGGCAGCTGGCCCATGCCGACTTCGTTGCCGCCGTCGCCGACCGCGAGCTTCTTCCAGGGCCCGCCCAGGAAGAGGTCATCCAGTGGCGCCGTCCAGGGCGAGACGTCGACCCCGCGCATGTTGCGCGGCTTGCCGTCGACGGAGCGCCCGCACCGCTCGATGGCAATCGCATGACTGAGCGAGGCAGCCCGCCAGTCGCCGACCAGCCTGTCGAGGGCAGCCCGATCCGAAACGGCAACCTCATCGACCGCGATGGCCACACCGGTCGCGGCAACCGCCGCGCGCACCGCGTCGGCGCACGGTGTGTCCGTCGCGATGCGGGCGGGAACGCCACACGCTGCCAACGCCGCCGCCAGCAAGGCCGTCCCGACGGGACCATCGGTTTCGGGGGCGGCAACATCGCCACGGGGCACGAAGAAACCGGTGATCAGCCCGACGGACGTCGCCTGCGCCAAATCCCGCACTGCGTCGCCGAGCCCGCCGGCATTCGCGGCAATCAGATCTGCCGTCTTGCGGCCGACATCGCGACACACCAAAGCTTCGATGGCGGCGAGGCGCCTCGTCTGCTCACTTAACTTTGTCGACATAAACCTACACGCCCCCTCGCGAACTTCACTTTACGAAAGGATGCGGCGCGAGCCAAATAGCGCACCTTGTCAAATGTTCCCGCGCCGTCGCCGCTGCACGGCATCTACTTCAAGCTGAGCGCACTCGTGTTGTTCTGCACCATGGACGCCATGGTGAAGGCGCTGGGCGGCACCTACGGATCGTTCCAGATGATGCTGTTCCGCAGCGGCATCGCCTTGCTTCCTGTCGCCGTGATGATCTGGCATGCCGGCGGCCTCCGGGCCGTTCGTAGCACCCGGCCGGGCCTGCAAGCGGTTCGCGTCTGCATCGGCATCTGCAGCATGTTCGGTTTCTTCTACGTCTTCCCGCGCATGCCGCTGGTTGACGCCTACGCTATTTCCTTCGCGTCGCCGCTCTTCATGGTTGCGCTCTCCGTGCCGATACTGGGCGAACCGGTCGGCTGGCGGCGCTGGACGGCGGTCGCCGTGGGCTTCATCGGCGTGCTGATCATGCTCGATCCCTGGGGCATCCAGTTCCACGCCATCTCGCTGATCGTCCTGGCGGCAACCTTTTGTTACGCCCTGTCGACGGTGATGGTCCGGCTGCTCAGCCGGCACGACAAGGACGTCGTTACCCTCTTCTGGTTCGCGTTCTGCGCCAGCCTCGTGTCCCTGGTCGGCGCGATCCCCGAGTGGAAATGGCCGCCTTTCCTCGACTGGGTGTGGCTGATCACCCTGGGCCTGCTGGGCGGGTTCGCGCAGATCCTCATCACCCGCGCCTGGCGGTTGGCGCCGGCTGCGGTGCTGGCTCCTTTCGATTACGCCTCGATCGTGCTGGCCGTCGCCTTCGGCTACCTCTGGTTCAGAGAGGAGCCGTCCTGGACGGTCTGGTACGGCCTGCCACTGGTCATCGGCTCCGGCCTGTACATCCTGTACCGCGAGCGCGTGCGGGCCCGGGAACGGGCAAAGGCCGTTTCGTCCTGACCGTTTGGCCCTTTCCCCTAGCCACTCTAAGGGTATGGCTGGGTTCCAATGCGCAGCATTGACGAACCGGCCCGCCAACCACATCTTGTAGGCATGATCGACACCTCTTTCTCTGTGACCCCGAATGCGGCCAAGCGGATCGCCTTCCTGGCCTCCAAGGAAGCCAAGCCCGTGATGATGCGGGTGGCGGTGCTGGGCGGCGGCTGCTCGGGCTTCCAGTACAACTTCTCGTTCGAGGAACAGCGCAACGACGACGATCTCGTCATCGAGCGCGACGGCGCGGCGGTGTTGGTCGACAGCACTTCGCTGGAACTGCTTCAGGGCAGCGAGCTCGACTACGTCGAGGAAATGGTCGGTGCGTCGTTCCAGGTGAAGAACCCGAACGCCACGTCGTCCTGCGGCTGCGGCAACTCCTTCAGCGTGTGATCCTGCCGCGATGAAGATCGCGACTTGTAGAATTGGACACAGATTTAGACTGCCGCTTGCAGGCTCACGAACGACCCGCCCTTCAAGTCAACCGTAGTCGAAGAACTATGGCAGGTCGGATCCATAAGTTAGGGCCATGCAATGCCGTAACTACAGCGTTGCAGATTGTTGCAAAAAGTTTGGTGCTTCTCTTTGAGGTCAACCTTCGTGAGAACTTCACGATAGAGGTTTTCGGCTATTATCTGGATAAGCTTAACGTTGTTTTCCAGTGCCGACCTGTTGCCCGAATGTACGAGTGATGATCTGATATTGTAAAGGCGCTTTAGAACAGAGGCAAATTCAAGGCGCTGCGTGTTGTCAGAAGTCCAAATAGCAGCGGCGTGACGGGCTATCGTTTGAACGACCGGAGCAGATTTATCGTCTGTAGACAATAAAGCCTCAATTGCTGTGAAATGGTGTAGTAGCCGCTCAGACTTGTCGAGAGATTGGCGTCCCCGGGTAAGCCAGCCTAAGCCACGACTTGTCCGCTCCGCGACACTTCCGCTGGGTGGATTGCACAACAAATCCGCTTTGGCCTTGAACGCACTTGCGTTCGCCATCGTTACCGTAGCTGAGTCAATCTCGTACGCAGCAGGCGTATATAGCCCGCCGAATTGTACGCTGTTCCCAGTATACTTGACCCCAATCCTTTGCCCTGAGTCCCAATACCAAGGATGAGGCTCAACGTCGCCCGTGTTGGGATAACGGTGTCCATTTCCTTGATAACTAAGTCTAAGCAAGCCAACCATTACGTCAGCTAACCATTTGGCCTCTTCCTCTGCGAAACCAAGCGCTGCTTCAACTTTTACCACCCAGCAGACGGCTGGCAGATCGACTATCATAGGCGACCCATTCGTAACAGTGAACGCTTGCCCCGCCCGCATTACAACCCTTGGATTGCGGGGGTTGTAAGTGGCAACAACGTCGGCGGTAAACGCTGCCTCTACCACTCCGAGCTGAATTGACCGAACGCCACCCGAGAACAAGGTCAGATAGTTTGGTAGTATGAATTCAAGCGGAACTCCCACATCAGACAAAATCCGCTGTCTTACGTTGAGTGCCGCAGCACTAGGGGCCAGCTTGTTACGTGCTGACATATGTGCGGAGTCGAATGCCACATCTTGAATCGTCTTCGAGTGAGCTGCTTTCGGACCGAGGAGCCGAGAGGCGCGCTCAACTAGTTTTTGCAACGCGTCCCGCAGGGGGGCGGTCAGCTCTACCGTACTTCCGTCGAAGTAGATCCGCCCTCCTCGGCTGATCATTGTTCCGAGGTCAACCGACGCTGTGGTCCAAGATTTGTTATACTCGTCGATGAAATCACTAGCAGCCAGCTCGAAGTCTTTGTCAGAGATTTGGTTTATGTTCTTTGCCAAGTGCAGGCTCGCTCTAGTATCCAAGGACGCATACCATGCAATATTTTGAGCACCATGCACCATCGTCATTACGACGTTGTGGTTAAATTGTGTAGCCGCCGTCGCTGCAGGATTGGGCTGCTCAACAGTAAAAAGCATAGCTGGACGAGTGACTCGGCGGATTGGTTAGTGAATAGAGCTTTAAGAAAGCTAGGACTTTTGCCCAATGAAGATCGCGACCTGGAACGTCAATTCCGTCCGCAAGCGGACCGGAAATCTGGTTTCGTGGCTGGAGCGCGCCAAGCCGGACGTCGTCGTGCTGCAGGAAATCAAGGCACAGGAACCGCAGTTCCCCGTCCTCGAGGTCGAGGCTGCCGGCTACAAGGTGGCGATCGTGGGCCAGAAGGGCTTCAACGGCGTCGCCCTTCTCTCCTTGCATCCGTTCGATGTCACCGCCCGCGCCCTGCCCGGCCATGTCGATGACGAGCCGGCGCGCTATGTCGAGGGACGCATTCATACGCCCCGCGGACCGCTCACCGTAGGCGGTATCTACCTGCCCAACGGCAATCCGATCGGCACCGAGAAATTCACCTACAAGCTCGCCTGGATGGAGCGGCTGTTCAGCCACGCCCGCGAGCTGCTGGCACGCGAGGAGATGTTCGTGCTGGGCGGCGACTACAATGTCTGCCCGACCGAGGTCGACGTCTTCAATCCCATTGCCTTCTCTGGCGACGCTCTCTGCCAGCCGGAGTCGCGCGCGGCGTTGCGCAAGCTGCTCAATCTCGGCCTGACCGATGCCGTCCGCGCCTTCCACCCCGAGGATGCGCACTACACCTTCTGGGATTACCAGGCCGGCGCCTGGCAGAAGGACAATGGCCTCCGGATCGACCATCTGCTGCTCTCGCCGCAGGCGGCCGACCGGCTGACTGCTGTCGGCATCGACAAGGCCGAGCGCGGCATGACCGAACCATCGGACCACGTGCCCGTCTGGTGCGAGCTCGACGCCGCGGCCTGAGGGCCGGCTTTCCAACATGCTGCTGAAGCGCCGCTTTCTCGACGGGATCGTGGACGGATCGATCTCGCTCATCTTCCGGCGTTGGCGCAAGCCGACGGTGAAGGCAGGCGGTACCCTGAAAACGGCGATCGGCGTCCTAGCGATCGAAGAGGTCGACGTCGTGCCCTTGACGACGATCACCGCCCTGAACGCCAAACGAGCTGGCTATTCCTCGCTCGACGAGTTGAAGGCCGAGCTTTCCAAACGTGGCGAGGGCGATGTCTACCGGATCAAGGTCCGGCATGTTGGTGCCGACCCGCGGATAGCCCTGCGGAGCAAGTCGCGGATCGGTAGTGTCGAGTTCGTCGCCCTGCTCGCACGCCTTCAACGATTGGATGGCACCACGCCTTGGGTGAAGCGCACGCTCGCCCTGATCGCACGCCATCCCGGCCGGCGTGCAGCCGAGCTGGCAGCCGAACTCAAGCAGCAGACAGCACCCTTCAAGCTCAATGTCCGTAAGCTGAAGGCGTTTGGTCTGACGGAAAGCCTGGAGGTCGGCTATCGCCTGTCGCCGCGTGGCCGGACCGTGCTGGCCCGGCTCGGCAAATAGCCTACTCGGCGCCGGCGCCGATCACGCCGCCGTCAGCGATGATGCACTGGCCGCAGACGAAATTGCCGGCCTTGGAGGCAAGGAACACGGCCACGCCGCCGATATCGTCGGGCTGGCCGATGCGCTTCAGGGCGGCCTTGTTCTCCTGCGCGGCGCGGATCTGCGGATTGTCCCACAGCGCCTTGGCGAAGTCGGTCTGGATCAGGCCGGGAGCGATCGCGTTGACCCGGATGTTGTGCTTTCCCCACTCCATGGCCAGCGACTTCACCAGCGACAGGTCGGCGGCCTTGCTCATGTTGTAGGCCGCAATATGCGCCGACCCGACCAGCGCGCCGATCGACGAAACGATGATGAAGGCGCCGTCCTTCCGCTCCGCCATCTCCGGTCCGACCATGTTCATCAGCCAGAGATTCGACATCACGTTGTTCTGCATGATCTTCTGGAACACATCCTCCTTCAGGCCGGTCAGCGGGCCGAAGTAAGGATTGGACGCGGCATTGCAGACCATGATGTCGATCTTGCCGTAGGCCTTGCGCGCCGCAGCGACCAGATTCTCGAGCTGGGCCTTGTCGGAGATGCTGGCGGCCACCGCAGTCGCCTCGCCACCCTTTTCCTTGATGCCCTTCACGACCTCCTCGCAGGCCGGCAGCTTGCGGCTGGAAACGACGACCTTGGCACCGTGCGCTGCCATCTGCTCGCAGATCGAGCGGCCAATGCCGCGGCTGCCGCCGGTCACAACGGCCACCTTGCCGGAAAGGTCGAACATCATCGGTCGTCTCCTGAATTCATTTGGTCAGCAGGGCTACGAGCTCAACATGCGCCGACCAGAGGAACTGGTCGATAGGCATGAGTTTCTCCAGTCGGTATCCGGCTTCCTGCAAAGTGCGGACATCACGGGCGAAGCTGCCCGGATCACAGGATCCGTAGACGATCCTTCGCACCTTCGAGCGCGCAAGCTCAGCGCACTGCGCGGCCGCCCCTGCACGCGGCGGATCGAGGATGATGGCGTCGAACCTGTCGAGTTCAGCCGTCGTTAGCGGATTGCGAAAGAGATCGCGCCGCTCGGCCACGACGCGATTGCCGCCGAGCTTGCGTGCCGCCGCGCCGACGGCCGCGACCGCGGGCTTGTCGCTTTCGAACAGGGAGAGCTTACCCGGGCGGCCCAACGACAAGGCACCGATGCCGGTAAACAGGTCAGCGACCCGCGCCGCGTCGCCGATCCAGGCATTGACTGCGGCCCGCATCGTAAGCTCTGCCAGCTTGGTCGCCTGCAGGAAGGCGCCGGGCGGCGGTTCGACCATCGCATCGCCCAGGATCAGCAACGGCATCCGGCGCGTCACCACCGGCTCGGCTGTCGCACGATCGCCCCAACTCAGACGCGCAAAGTCGGCGCGCTCCGCCAGGGTGACCAGCGTCTCACGCATCTGCAGCGAGAGGGTGAGCCGCTTGTGCGGCCGGATCAGTACATCGAGGCCGCTGTCGGTTTCGTTGACGATCGCGTCGGCCGCAGCGCCGTCCGGCAGGATGCTCGCCATGCCTGCTCGCAACGCGTCGAGGGCCGAGCCGATCGCCGGCCGTGCCACGACGCAAGTGCCGACATCGACAATCTTCTGGCTGGCGCGTTCGTGAAACCCCGCCAATACCCGCCGGCCTTGCCGACGCAATACGATATCGGCACGCCGGCGTTCACCCGGTTCACAGGCAAGAGGCCGTTCGAATGCCGGCGCTTTGACGCCGTGCTGGCTGAGCGCCCGGGTGATGAGCTCGACCTTCCAGCCCATGTAGATGTCGCCGCGCCAATGCTGCAGGGCGCAGCCACCGCAGACGCCGAAATGCTGGCACGGCGGCGTCTCGCGGTGGCGCGATGGTGCCAGGATCTCGAGAAGGTCGCAGGCAATGCCCTCGCCCCTCTTGTCACGCGGCTCCGCCTCGACGGTCTCGGCCGGCAACGTGAATGGCACAAAATAGCGCTGACCGCCGACCTCGGCGATGCCGTCGCCCCGTCCGCCGATCTCCAGAATGTCGAGCGTGATGCTCACCGGCTGGGCTCTCAGCCCAGCCAGCTCTTCGCTGGCCTCATCTCGCCGACCAGCAGGCCGACGACGTTCTTCACCGGCGGGTGCAGGATTTCCTCGCGCTGGTTCGCCGGCAGCACGCCGAGATGGTGCAACAGCGCGGCCATCGCGATTTCCGAGGCCCGGCCGGCGCCATCCCACATCTTGATCGCCACGCCCAAGCCCAGGGTCGGCAGCATGCCGCAAAACACGCCCTCGGCACCCGTCTTCACCTGGATGACGCCGGGTGCGGCCTCGTTGATGCGCGTGCAGAAGCGACCACTGCCCGCAACCATGAACGGCTCGGCGTTCATCGCGGCACGGATACGCTGAGCGGCATCGGCGCGCTTGCTCGAAAGTCGTGATGGATCGGCCATGGATGCCATCGCCTGGGCCAGCCGCTTGAGCGGCGTCGCCAGGGTGGGAATGCCACAGCCGTCGGTGCCGTGCGGGAAGGCATTGGCGTCGAGGCCGCAGAGGTCGCTCATCACCTCGCGCAGGCGCTGCTGCACCGGATGGTCGTATTTGATGTAGTCCTTGGTCGGCTCGCCATAGGTCACGGCGGTCGTCAGGAAGCCACTGTGCTTGCCCGAGCAGTTGTTGAAGGCAGCGGTCGGCAACACACCCTCGCGTGCCAGTGCCTCGATGCTCGTCTGCAGGCGCGGCGCATGCGTGCCGCATTCGAGGTCGGCTTCGCTCAGGCCGACCTCCTTCAGCCAGGCCCGCACCGTCTCGACATGCCGCGTCTCACCACTGTGCGAAGCGCAGGAGAGCGCGATATGCTCGTTGCCGAGGCCGAAGCGCTCCACGGCGCCGCTTTCGACGAAGGCCATGGCCTGGATCGGCTTGTTGGCCGAGCGCGGCAGGATCGCCGCATCGATATCGCCCCAGGAGTCCACGATCGTGCCGTCCGCTTTCACGACGGCAGCGATGCCCTCGTGCCGGCTCTCGACGACAGGCCCGCGCGTGACTTCGATGATGACTGGTCCCTTACTCATCGCGCCCGCTCCAGCTTCACGACCGTCACATTGTCCTGATGTTCCTTGGCCGCGGCCAGGACGGCCTCGATGATACCGCCGACCGGACGTCCGATCTGCGCCAGGATCTGCTCCATCTTGAGGCTTTGGATACCATCGCTGCACACCAGCAGGCGCGCATCGGGGCCGAGCCGGCGGCTGCCATTGTCGACCAGGGTCAATGGATCGCCCATCACCGCCTCACGCAATGTATGGCGTCCGGGATGATGCTCGGCTTCCTCTTCCGTCAGCAGGCCGCGCGCCACCATCGCGTCGATCTGCGGCGCCATGGAATGGTCGGCGTTCAGTCGCTCGATCCGGCCCATCTCGACAAGGAAGAATGGCGAATCGCCGACACTGATCCAGCGCACCTCGTCGCCGCGCAAGTGTACCGCCACCAGGGTTGCGCCCATGCCGGCAAGCTGCGGCTTGCCGACCGTGCCCCTGCCCACGGCTGCGTTGGCGCCCTTCAACCCATCGGCCAGACCGCCGCCCTGCTCCACGGCGTTGACGAAAGCGTCGACCGCGAGCTTGCTCGCGATCGCGCCGCCCGCATGACCACCCATGCCGTCAGCCACGACCGCCAGCAGCGAGCCGTCACCTAGCGTCACCTGACGCCAACTATCTTCTTGGTAAGGGCGGGCGCCTTGATGTTGGCCACCCTCGCCCCGCCAGCGCGCCGCCATGTCTAGTGCCACACCGCCGGAAGTTTGCTGAGCCCACGCAGGGTAAAGCTACGCCGCCAGGCGGGTGTATCCCTCTCCGGCAGTTCGAGGGTCGGCATCCGTTCGATCAGTGCGGCGAAGACGAGTTCCGCTTCGAGACGCGCGAGCTGTGCACCCAGGCAGAAATGGATGCCGCCACCAAACGACAGCGGCCGGATATTCGGCCGGCCGACATCGAGCCGATCGGGATCCTGGTATTGCGCTGGATCGCGGTTGGCCGCGCCGAGAAGCATGACCACACTTTCCTGCGGCCCCAGGGTCACGCCACCGACCTCGACCTCGGCATGGGTCACCCGACCGGTGAGCTGCACCGAGGAGTCGAAGCGCAACAGCTCCTCGACGGCGTTGGGGATCAGCGAAGGATCGGCCTTCAGCCGCTCCCACTGATCACGCTGGCGATGGAGCGCCAGCAGGCCGTTGCCGATCAGGTTGGTCGTGGTCTCGTGGCCAGCGCCGAACAGCAGGCCCATGTTGGCCTCAAGCTCCTCGGCCGACAGCTTGTCGCCGGCTTCCTCCGCCCTCACCAACTCAGTCGTCAGATCGTCCTGCGGATCGCGGCGACGCAGGTCGCAGAGCTGCTTGAAATAGAGGCCGGACAATTGGGTGTTGCGATTGGCCTGGTCGAGTTCCTCGCGAGTCATCGGCACCGGTTCGAGGATGCGGCCGTTGACGTTGCTGCCGGCCAGGAACGGCGCGCGATGCTCCTCAGGGATGCCCAGCATGTCACAGATCACGATCACCGGCAGGCGATGCGCCAGGTCGCGCATGACGTCCATCTCGCCCTTGTCGGCCACGCGATCGAGCTGCGCGTCGACCAGCGCTTTGATGCGCGGCCGCATGTCGGCAACACGCCGTGCCGTGAAGGCCTTAGTGACGAGGCTGCGCAACCGCGTATGGTCAGGCGGATCCTGTACCAGCATGGTCCGCGCCAGGCTGGCGACCGCCGGCTCCTCCATGCGGTTCGTGCCGTAGCGGCGCTGCATATTGCCGGCGAAGTCCTTGCCGAAGTGCTTGTCGCGCAGTGCAAAAGCGACATCTTCGTAGCGCGTGAGCAGCCAGAAGCCCTGCTGCGCCTTGAACACCGGCGCCGTTTCGCGCAGATGCCGATAGAACGGGTACGGATCGGCGATGAAAGCTGGATCGAGCGGGTTGAACTCGATCGGTGCGCCCTGTCCGGCTGGCGGGGTCATGTCGTTCATGCCCCTTTCCTTAGCACGAACCCACTTGCGGCGCGAACGAGCAGGCCACTAGCATCGTGGGATGTTTGCACTCACTCAAGGGCTGCGCCGCGCCGCCCAGACACGGCCGGACGGCATCGCCACCAGCTTCGCCGGCCGGCGGCGGACATGGCGGGAGAGCGTAGATCGCGTGAGCAGGGTCGCCGGCGCGCTTTCCGCACTAGGTGTGCGCGGCGGCGACAGGATCGCCATCCTGGCTTTGAACTCCGATCGTTATCTCGAACTGATGTACGCCATCCCCTGGCTGGGGGCAGCGATGGTGCCGCTCAACACACGCCTCGCCACCCCCGAGATCGAGTACATCCTGAATGATTCCGGTGCCGTTGCTCTGTTCATCGATACCGGCATGGCGCATCACCTGCCCGCGCTCGATGGCAAGACGCCGGCACTGCGCGAAGTCCTCTGGCTCGACGACCTGCCGGGCCCCGAAGGCATGCTGCACTACGAGGATCTGACCAACTACGAGGCGATCGACGACGCGGGCGCCTGCAACGACGACCTGGCCGGCCTCTTCTACACCGGCGGCACCACGGGGCGCTCCAAGGGCGTCATGCTCACCCACACGAACCTGGTCGTGAATGCGCTGAACGGTGTGGCCGGCATGGGTTTCACCGCCGACACGACCTACCTCCACTCTGGCGCCATGTTTCACCTGGCCGACGGCGCTTCCACGTTCGGCGTCACCATGTCGGGCGGCCGCCACGCCTTCGTACCGCGCTTCGAGCCGATGGAAGTCCTGCAGACCATCCAGATGGAGAAGGTGACGCACGCGCAGTTCGTGCCGACCATGATCAACATGCTCGTCAACCATCCGAGTTTTTCGGAGTTCGACATCAGGACGCTATCCTTCATTCTCTACGGTGCATCGCCGATGCCCGAGGGCGTCCTGCGCAAGGCCATGCAGGTGATGCCGCATGTCCGCCTGATGCATGGCTATGGCATGACCGAGGCCTCGCCGATCGTCACCCTGCTCGACCCTCGCTACACGGTACTCGATGGCCCTTTTGCCGGCCGGCTGAAGTCGTGCGGCCAGACCGTGCTGGCCTGTGAGGTCAAGGTCGTCGATGCTGAGCGGAAGGAAGTGCCGACTGGCACCGCGGGCGAGCTGGCGATCCGCGGCGCCAACATCATGAAGGGCTATTGGAACAAGCCGGCCGAGACCGCCGCGGTGCTCGAGGATGGCTGGTACTATTCGGGCGATGGCGCCTACATGGACGAGGAAGGCTTCGTCTTCATCGTCGACCGCCTCAAGGACATGATCATCTCTGGCGGCGAGAACGTATATTCGGCGGAAGTCGAGAACGCGATCTCGCTGATGCCGGGCGTCGCCGAGGTCGCCGTAATCGGTGTTCCCGACGAGCGCTGGGGCGAGCGAGTTCACGCCATCGTCGTGGCGAAACCCGGCGTAATGCTTGCTGTCGACGAGATCATGGAGCATTGCCGTGAGCGAATCGCCGGCTACAAATGCCCACGCAGTGTCGATTTTCGTGATCATCCGCTGCCTCTCTCCGGAGCCGGCAAGGTGCTGAAGCGTGAGTTGCGCGAGCCCTACTGGCGGGACTTTACCAAGGCGGTGAACTGACATGCCCACCATCCCCTACTACGACTGGATTACCCATCACGCCGGGCGGCGGCCGAACACGCTTGCCATCCACGACCTGCAGACCGGGCGCAAGCTCACCTATGCCGATCTTGACCGGCGCACGAACCGGCTCGTGGCTGCGCTGGCGGCGTTGGGCATCGCGAAGGGCGACCGAGTGGCGCTGCTCGCGCCCAACTGTCCCGAGTATTTCGAGCTTCAGTTCGCCTGCGGCCGCCTCGGCGCGATCATGCTGCCGCTCAACTGGCGCCTCACCGTGCCGGAGTTGGAGTACATCCTGGGCGACTCGACGCCGAAGCTTCTGGTGCACGATCGCAGTTTCGCCGAGCAAGCCAAGGCACTTTCGAAGAACCGGCTCGAGATCGATCCCGAGCGGCCCGACAGCGACTACGAGCGCGCTCTTGCCGGAGCTGGCGACACGCCTGCGCCCCAAGAACTCACGCACGACGACATCGCTATGGTGATGTACACCTCGGGCACCACGGGGCATCCCAAGGGCGCGATCATCACCCACGGGATGGTCTTCTGGAACTGCGTGAACCTCGGCATCCCTGCCCTGATCACGCCGGAGACTGTCCAGCTCGTGGTCCTGCCGCTGTTCCACACCGGCGGCCTCAACTGTTACGCCAATCCGGTCCTGCACGCCGGCGGCACGATCCTGGTGATGCGAACCTTCGATCCCGGTCAGGCGCTCGACGCCATCTCCGATCCTTCGCTCGGCATCACGCATTTTTTCGCCGTACCTGCGCCCTACCAGTTCATGATGCAGCATCCGAAGTTCCAGAGCGCCGATCTCACGCGGCTCCGGATTGCCGGTGTCGGCGGCGCGCCCTGCGCCCTCTCGATCCTCGAGACCTGGACCGCCCGCGGTGTGCCGCTTGTTCAGGGTTGGGGCATGACCGAGACCAGCCCCGCCGGCACGATGCTCGATGCGGCCGACGCGATCCGTAAATTGGGTTCGGCTGGCAAGGCCATGATGCACACTGCCGTTCGCATCGTCGACGACGAAGGTTGCGATCTGCCGCCGGGCGGCATCGGTGAGCTGCTGATCAAAGGACCCAACATCACGCCGGGCTACTGGAACAAGCCCGAGGCCACCGAGAGTTCCTTCACTGACGGCTGGCTGCATACGGGCGACGCCGCGCGGCAGGACGAAGAAGGGTTCATCTATATCGTCGACCGCTGGAAGGACATGTACATCTCCGGTGGCGAGAACGTGTATCCGGCCGAGGTCGAGAACGTCCTCTTCCAGCTCCCGCAGGTTGCAGATGCCGCCATCATCGGGGTGCCGAATGAACGCTGGGGCGAAGTCGGCATGGCGATCATCGTGCGCAAGGCCGATCAGGATCTGGCCGAAGGCGACGTCATCCAGCACTGCCTCGGACGGCTTGCCAAGTTCAAGGTGCCGCAATCCGTTGCGTTCGTCGACGTGTTGCCACGCAACGCGACCGGCAAGGTGCTGAAGCGCGAGCTGCGCGTTCAGTTCGTCGGTCGCGACGCGCCGCTCATAGCTTAGAGCGGCGCATCGTTCGACCCGACCTCACCAGGTGAAGCGAAACCCTGCCGAGACAGCATGCATGTCGTCGCGGCCCGTGATCTCACCGTCGTAGCGGGCGTAGATCGATGTCCGATCGCCGATCTTCGTGTTGAGACCAAAGCCGATCACCGCCGCGTTGCGCAGTGGCTCCGCCCCGTAGACCGTGAACGGCACTCCCGGCGCGCCCGCGAAGGACGCGGTCATTGGCCGTACCGTCGACGCATATTCATGCGCCCAACCCAGACGCAGCGTCGTATCCAGGGTTCGCTGACTCCCGATCGGCAGATTGGCGGCCAGGTCGACACCCAGCACCGTGCGGACGCTGGTCGTATTCTGGTTGGCAACGACCAGGCTGAGAGAATTTGCGCCGCTCTCGGCAAAGCCACTCTGTGATGCCGCCACCGTCTGGAAGCGCGCAAATGGAGTCAGTGAAACCTGCGTCGGTTCATGGAGGCCAATCCGATAGCCGACCTCGATCTGCCCCAGGAACTGCGAAGCACCCGTGTTGCCGGTGGCAACCAAAGAGGCAAGGCCGGGAATCGAGAGCACGCGCTGCATGCGGTTGTCCGACCAGCCATAGCCGACGAGCCCGTCGGCGTAGAAACCGCCCTGGGTGAAGGACCCGTAAAGCGCCGCGCTGTAGGTATTCGACCAGCCATTACCCAGGAAGCCACCGACCCATTGCTGGCTGCTGCTGAAGCCGATGGCCAACCCCGCTACGAAGCGCGGATCGAAACGATAGTCGACACCGACTGCCGCGCCACCCAGGCTGTAGGTCAGCGTGCCTGCGTTCGTGCTGCCGCCGACGCTGCCGAAACCCGCGAGGCCACTCAGCCAGGCACTCCAATTGGTTGGGGCCATGGCATCGCATGTATTCTCGGCGCAGGCCGCTTCGTCCGCGGTCGCCAACGCCACGCGTGTGCCGCTTCCTCCCCCGGCGCGAGCATCCGCAACCTGACGGCCTACCGTGTTGAGGAAGGTCAAACCCGCAGCGATGTTCATCGCGCCCAAGCCGGTGTAGGGCTGGCCGCTGATCGCATCCAACGCCGCTGGCCCTTGCCCTGTCGTCAGGCCGATCATTGCAGCATGGGCGTCGGCAAAGTCGCCCGCCGCCATCGGCGCCACGAGATCCAGGACCGTGGCCACGGCCAGTTGATTCGGTGTCTGCGCACCGCTGGCAAACGCGTTGGCCGAGCGCGTCAGGGTCAACAGCACATTGTTGGCACCGTAGCTCAGCGAAGGTGTCAGGAACGCCAGGTTGCTCGTCACGCCGCTATAGGTTCCGCTCACCCCTCCGGTCGCGGTCAGGATCGTGTAGGTCGTCGTTTGCCGATAACTGCCAGGCTGGGCGAGCACCTGCACGGTGCCCCCATTGATCGCAGCCGTACCAGGCGCACCCGAGACATTGATCAGGTCGGACTGACCGCCCGCGTTCACCTCGACGGCGTAGGTCGTGCCGTTCTGCGCGAAGCTGCCGTTAACATTCAGGGTACCGATCGAATTGCCCGGCGCCAGGATGCCGCCATTGCTGACGAACGGTCCGCTGATCGTGCCGATGCCGCCGACGGTGCCACCCGCCGCCACGGTGACGCCGCCCGTCAGGCTGCCATTCACAACCAGCAGGCCTCCGTTCACCGTTGTGCCGCCGACTGCATTGGCGCCAGTCAGCGACAGCGTTCCCGTCCCCTGCTTGATGAGGGCTCCCGTGCCTGCGATTGATCCGGCAAATGTCGTCGATGCCGAATTGCCGACTGTCAGGCTGTTGGCGCCCAGAGCCACGACCGAGCCTGCCTGGCCCGTCAGGCTTTGGATCGAGCGCCCGCCAGCGGCCGCCGCAATATCGAAGACCGCCAGGACGCCCGCGAGATTGACCTGACTCGAGGTTGCGATGCTGCCTGCGCCAGTCAAGGCAAGACGCGCTCCGCCCTGCACGGTCGTGGCACCGGTGTAAGCATTGGCCCCACCCAGGCTGGTTGTCGCCCCGGTCACATTGAGCTGGCCCCCTGTGCCACCACCCGAACCACCATCGCGAAGCACGCCGGCGAAAGTGGAATTTTGAGCGATGGACAGCGTCTTGGAGCCAAGATTGACGACACCGCCGCCGACAATGTCGGACAGGACATTGACCGATGCACCCGCGTTCGTACCGGAGATGTCGAAAGCGCCCGTGGAGGCACCGGTGTATTCAAACTGGATTTGGCTTGCCGCGGCGAGCGATGCAGCACCGATCAGTCCGAGTGTGGCGTCGGCACCAATGCCGACGGTCCCTGAGAAACTCGACACGCCGGACAAATGGACAGGCGCGGCGACCGAGATTTGCCCATTGCCGGTGAAGCTGCCCTGGAACGACGTGCCAACTCCTATGCGCAGCGTGTTGCTGCCGACGCTTACTGTACCGCTGCCAGACAGGGCCGCAATCGCCACCGTCGGCGCATTGATCGCAAGCGTCGTCGACGAGGCGACGGTAATCACGGGGATGCGCGAAAAATCTGCAGCCGCCAGCCCAACCGTCCCTTGGCTCACGACCAGGTTGCCGGTGAAGGTCGACGAGTCTTTCAGTGTCATCAGCCCGAGGCCGACCTTGGTCAGATTGCCAGGGCCAGCAACCGGGGCCGCCAGCTCGATTCCCGTACCGACGAGAATCGTATTGTTGCCCCCGCCCATCACGATCTGCCGGGACGTATCGATGCTTGTCAGGGGCTGAAAGGTGCCTCCCATGAGGGTAAGGGCACCACTGACGGTTCCCAGACTGGCATCGGAATCGGCCCACAGCGTGGCGCCGTTCACCAGAGTGCCGCCGCTGTAGCTGTTGTTGGCCTGCAGGTAGAGCGTTCCGGGGCCGTTGATGACTAGCTGATAGCTACCGGCATTGGCGCCCGTTCCACCAGATCCTGTCTGGTCCGCGATAACGTCCGTGATCGTTTGTCCCTCGGTACCCGCCGAGAAGGTGAGTTGGCCGTTGCCCTGCAGAAAGATGCCAGCGCCGAATGCCGATCCTGCCGTTCCGCTGGTGCCGTATTGGCTGGAACCTCCATTCCCGAGCGCCACGCTGTTTCCGCCGACGATGAGCGGTCCAGTCAGCAGAAGGTTCCCGCCCTGCTGGACGAAGATGCCACCACCCGCGCCGAGCCCACCACCGCCGCCGCCGCCATCGTTGCCGCCGGTGCCACCTCCGAAGCCAGCGGACGCCGCAGAGAGGCTTTGGGCTGCGCCGCCGCTGCCGCCACCAAAGCCGCCGTTGCCGCCACCACCAGCGCCACTGCCGCTGCCACCTCCACCGCCGCCCCCAAAACCGCCGTTGCCGCCGGCCAGCTCGGGCAGGTTGCTCAAGCCACCGCCACCGCCACCGAACCCGCCGTTGCCCGCAGTGCTCGCGGTCGCCGTCCCGCCGCCAATACCGCCGCCGCCGCCGCCGCCAGCAGAACTGGTAATCCCACCGCCGCCACCGCCACCGCCGGCAGTTCCGCCGGTTCCAGCGGCGCCCAAAGCACCGGCCCCGCCACCCGGCTGGCCCGCGACGATGCCCGCGGCGCCATTGCTGCTGCTCGCACCGCCACTTGCGACGCGGCCGACGCCTCCGCCACCGCCGGTGCCTTCCGGGTCTTGACCGGATCGCCCACCATCTCCCCCAAGGCCACCGCCGCCACCGCCGCCGAAATTCAGGTTGTACGTTCCGCCCGCCCCGCCAACCGCCTTGCTATCGACGATGCTGAGGTTGAAGCCGGTAACGGACGCTCCAGCCGCAACGAACAAAGCGCCGCCCAGACCGGCACCGCCGCCGCCGGCGCCATTGCCGTCGCCCCCTCTGCCTCCGGTTGCAGTGGCGTTCTGAATGATGAAGTTCTGGATCGCGACCGTGCCCGAATAGACCAACAGGCCGCGGTGGGCATTGGCACCATTGAGCGTCGCGCTGTTGCCGGCAATGCTGACGCTGCTCGTAATCGCCGGCAGGTCGCTGGCTAAGGTGACCGTGCCACTCGTGGCAAAGTTGATGGTGTTGGAGCCGCCTGCGGCGTTCGAATTGATGATGGCCTGCCGCAGCGAGCCGGCTCCGCTGTCGTTGGTGTTGCTGACGGTGAAGTCCGCTGCCGTCGCCGCTGTTGCGAGGAAAGTTCCCGCTCCCCAGATGGCCAGAAGTCCTTGAGTCGCACTTCTCCCCAGTCGCCTGCGTACTGCAGACGAACGCTTGTAACCACGCTTCACGCAACGCCTCCCAACCACTCCCCGTCGACAACATACTGTTTGAAATGTGATGATTGCCATCACTTTCTGCAGCGTCTCTGTAGAGGGTTTCCCTGTTTGGTTTGAGGCTTAGAAACAAGAAAATGCTTACGATTTACGGCGTTTACCGCTCGCGGGCGTCTCGCAACATTTGGCTGGCGGAAGAGCTGGGCATCCCCTTCAAGCATGTGCCGGTGATTCAGCACTATCGTCCCGTGCCTGCCGGCATGTTGCACACCCGTTCGCCGGAATTCCTCAAAGTGAATCCCAATGGCCACATTCCCTCGATCGAGGACGATGGACTGGTTCTGCACGAGTCGCTCGCCATCAATCTCTATCTCGCGCGCAAGCATGGTGGCCCGCTCGCGCCGAAGGATATCGCCGAGGAAGGCCAGATGAGCATGTGGGCGCTGTGGGCAGCGACCGAAGTCGAGTCGAACGCGCTCAACGTGCTCTACAATCGCGTCGGCAATCCCTGGGGAACGAAGGACACCAAGTCTGCAGATGCGTCCGTCGAGGCGCTGAAGGCCCCCTTCTCCGTGCTCGACCGCGCCCTCGCAGACGGCTTCCTGGTTGGCGGCCGCTTCACAGTGGCGGACATCAACGCTGCCGAAGTGCTGCGCTACGCCCTGGCTGCGCCTGAGTTGTTCGACGCGGCGCCCAAGGTGAAAGCCTGGCTCGCGGCCTGCCAGGCGCGACCGGCCTTCAAGAAGATGTGGGCCGCCCGCGACCAGGAGCCAGCCTAGGCGCTACGGCTCCGTCGACCGAAACGGTGGCTCTTCCAACAGTCGACGGGTCAGAGCACGCAGATTCGGCATCGCCGCTTCGGTGTCGATGCCGATACCGCGCGCCAGGCGCTCGGCGACAAAGGTCGTGATATCCGCCTGTGTCAGGCGGCCGAGCAGCAAATATGCCGAGCCGGTCGCTGCCTTGGCATCGACCGCCTTCAGGGCAGTTGCCATCTGCATCAGACAATCGTCGATCCAAGGCTGATGCAGCTTCTCCACCGGCACATGGTTGCGATGGTAAGCCGCCTGCAGGCCCTTGTCGCAGGCGCCCATCATCAGCGCAGAGACTCGTAGGACAGCCCGGCGTCCATCGCCGCGTGCCGGAGTCAGTGGCTGGTCGCCGCCATAGGTTTCGTCGAGATGGTCGACGATGGCGCCGCTGTCGACCAGCGTCTCGCCACTGTCGAGCACGAGCGCAGGAATGCGCCCCAGCGGATTGGCGGCCCGTACCTCCTCGCGATTGCCGAAACCTGAAACATCGCGCTGCTCATATTGTAGGCCATAGGCCTGGAGCGTGATCGCGACGCGGCGGGTATAAGGTGAGCGGTTGATGCCGATCAGGATCATTCCAGGCCGCCCACTATGTCCTCGTGTTGCTAGTCCTTGGTAGCAGGCGCCACGGCCGCAAG
Organism: Reyranella sp.; assembly: GCF_004297405.1. GTDB lineage: Bacteria > Pseudomonadota > Alphaproteobacteria > Reyranellales > Reyranellaceae > Reyranella. Next base: position 353,012 of record NZ_SCVC01000006.1, on the reverse strand, counting down.
TCGTGTCTTGGCAGCAGCAATCGCTTCCGGCGAAAACTGGTCGGGATACTTCAGCACGATCTGCTCGCCCGTCATCTCAACGAAATTGCTCGCGACGAGAAGTTCAAAGCCCTCGGTAGGTTCCTTGCTTCTGACCAAATCCTCGAGGCTGGCAACGACGCCCTTGGCCTTCAGCTTCATGCGCGTCCGGCTGGCCCGCGTCGCGCGACCGTTCTTCTCGCTCAGCAACTGCTCGTATGCGGCCAGCATCTCATGGAAATCGCGATGCAAGGGATCCGTCTGCTCTGCGCCTTCCAGCGAGCAGAGGCGCAGGAACGCTTCCCGCCATATATCGTCGCGGCCCATGCGCTTGGCATTCTGCATCAGGGTACGTAGTGCCGCCGGGTCGGTATAGGCCGAGATCGGCTTGGCCATCTTCTGCTTCAGGACGACCGGCGGCTTCTCCACCGGTGCTCGCTTCGCTGAGTTCTTGCTCATGGCCACTCCTGCACATTTGTCCGGCACCGGATGTGCAAGAATAGCAATCATATCACATCGCCGGGCAATTCCACCTGTCGATTATTCCAGCATCATCAGCCGGTCGAGCGACCATGCAAAACCGAAGCGCTCGTAGAAACGGCGGGCGCCAGCGAAGGTAGATGCCGGGCGCATGAAGAGGACAGCGAGGCCCACGGTGTCGCCCGCCTCTTCCGCCACCAGCACGGTCGAGCCCGGCCCCTCCAGCCATTGCTCGATCTGGCCGAGTGTGCGCGCTGGCCCGTCGAACGGCCGGAAGAAGTCCGGCCGCGCCTGACGGTGGAACTCGTCCAGCTCATCGAACAATGCGCAGAGCGCCGCATGATCTTCGAGCCGCGTGGGGCGAATGGCGATCGTCACGCCGCCAGCACCAGCCGATCATTGGCGACGGCGAAGCCGAAATTCTCATAGAACCGCTTGGCCGCCCCCTCGCCGACAACGGCCTCGACCTGCACGGCGCGGCGCTGGCGCGACCACTCGACGGCAGCGGCAAGCAGGCGCCGGCCGATGCGCCGGCCGCGCTGATCCGCGCGCACCACGAGATTGTCGACTTCGATCACCTTGTGCGCACCGCTGCCTTCCAGCGGTACCAACCGCGTGACCAGCACGGCCACGGCAAGCACGCCGATCTCGCTTTGCGCGACCAACAGGGTGGTGCCCGGCGTCTCCAGCCAGGTTAGGACCAGATCACGCGCATGGGCACGGTCGTCCAGCAGTTCGCATAGTTCTTCGAGGTCACGCGGCCCAGCCAGCCGCACGCGGATCGCCAATGGTGGCGCCGCCGGTTCCAACTCTGCTTCGATGATCGACATCTCGTCCTCCGGTTTGCGGTCCCGCCGCGGCCCGGAGGCCAGGTCTAGAAACGAAGAAGCCGCCGGGAGCGGCGGCTTTTCGTCAGGTCATGACCTTTCGCGCCGCCTATGTAAGCGACGTAAAGTACCAACCCTTGCGGAGCAGGTTCATGATCATGTGCATTTTATACGGGTGCGCACTGATCGCTGTCAAATCGTTCGGCAACACAGCAGCTGCAGTGGCATTGTAGCCTCATGCAGGATGATCGACACAAACAGGCGGCTCCGTTGCTCGAATGGCGCGGTGCTTTTACGAACGACGAGCTGAACGCCCTCCATGCCGAAGGCTTCGGGCACAGGCTTCTGCAGGATGATTGGGTAACGCAGGTTGAACGCTACAGCCTTGGCTGGGTCTGCCTGCGCCTCGCCGGGAGGCTGATCGGCTTCGTCAACGTCGCCTGGGATGGCGGCGTTCATGCTTTCCTGCTCGACACCGTAATAGCCGAACCAATGAGGCGGAAGGGTCTCGCTACGTTGCTGGTTGAGGAAGCCATCAAGCAGGCAAAGGCTACCGGATGCGAATGGCTGCACGTCGATTTCGATCCGCACCTGCGTAGCTTCTACTTCGACGCTTGCGGCTTTCGCCCGACAGATGCCGGGGTGATCCAGCTCCGAGGCTGAACGCCTTCGTCGTTACTCCTTGAGGAAGTCACCCAGCCTGTCGAAGGCCCGCTCCATCGCCGAGCGACGGCGCGAGATCCAGCGCTCGGCCTGATCGAGCGCTGTCGAGTTGATGCGGCAGGTGCGGACACGCCCGGTCTTCGCCGAGCGCACCAGCCCGCTCGCTTCGAGAAGCTGCAGATGCTGCAGCACCGACGGCAACGCCATCTCAAGTGGCTGGGCAAGTTCACTGACGGAGGCCGGCCCGCGGGCGAGACGCTCGACGATGGCGCGCCGGCTGGGATCGGCCAGCGCCTGAAAGACGAGATCGAGCGAAGGCCCGACCTGCCCGCCGGCAACGGCAGCGGCATTCACTTGCTGGCCTCGCTCTCCTTGGGAAAGAAGTGCCAGAAGGGCTTCGCCTCCTCGACGGCACGAGCAAAGGACGGACGCGCCATCAGCCGCTCGAAGTACCGCGCCAGAGCGGCGTGACTGTTGCCGAATGGCTGCACCTCGTTGGCGTAGAACAGTGCCGGCGCAGCGGCACAATCGGCCATGGTGAAGCTCTCGCCCGCTGCCCAGGTCTTGCTGCCCATCTCGCGATCAAGGATGTCGTAAGCCTTATGCAGGTGCGTCTTTGCCGTTGCGAGCCCATGCGGGTCCTTACCGTCGGCCGGCCGCAGCCGCTCCTCGACGATCCTCTGCATCGGCTGAGCCACGTAGAGATCATGAAAGCGATCCCACAAGCGAACCTGCAGCGCTGCCTCAGGTTCGGTGGGAACCAGGACCTGCTTCCCCGGATAGTGCTGCGCCAGATACTCGATGATGATGCTCGTTTCGGGGATCGTGCGGCCGCGGGCATCGTCCTGAAGGACCGGCATCTTGCCTAGAGGCCAGAGCGCCAGGAACTCGGCGCGACCTTTCTCATTGGCGAGATCGACCAGGCAGAACTCGAACGGTGTGTCGTTCTCGTAGAGAGCGATGACCGCTTTCTGGCCAAATGAGGAAAGCGGATGCGAGTGGAATTTCAAAGACACGGAGGCACCTATAGTTAGGTATTTACCTAACTATAGGTGCCTCACTTCAAACAGCAAGAAATAGTTTAGAGATTACCTAAGTGTTCCCTATTCCGCGGCGACGGCCATCGCCTGCTTGAGGCCGGGCATTGTGAAGCCGAGCTTGTCGAGCTTGGCGATCATGTCCTTGCCCGCCTTCTCGTCAGCTTCGACCAGCGGCGGACGGACCGGCGTCCAGGCAGCGTCGCTGCCGTAATGCGCGATGCAGTACTTCAGCGCCGGGATCATCACATAGCCCTGCATGACGCCGCGGACCTCGTTGATCCAGGCCTGCAGCTTCGCGCCTTCCGGCGTCGCGTAGGTCTTGTAGGTCTCGGCGATCTTGCTCGGATTGATGTTGGCCGTGGCGCTGATGCAGCCCGCGCCGCCCGACTTGATGTTCTCGATCAACGGCTTCTCGTTGCCGGAGAAGACATCGAAGCCATCCTTGGCGAAGGCGTCGATCATGCTCTTGGTGTGCGGCCAGTCGTCGGACGAATCCTTCATGCCCGCGATCTGCTTCGGGTACGCCTTCATCAGCCGCTCGACCAGCTTGTGGGTGATCGGCACGGCCGAGACCGGCGGGATGTGATAGAGATAGACGCGCAGGCGGTCGTCACCGACCCGCTGCACGACTTCGGAGAAGAAGCGGAACAGCCCCTCCTCCGGAACGCCCTTGTAGTAGAAGGGCGGCAACATCAGCACGCCGCCGACACCGAGCTTGGTCGCATGCGCGCTCACCTCGGCCGCTTCGTTGATCGAGCAGGCACCCGTGCCCGGCATCATGCGATCGGTCGGCACACCCGCCGCGACGACCGCGTCCAGGAGGCTCATGCGCTCCTGGGCCGACATCGAATTGGCTTCCGAATTGGTGCCGAATACCGCCAGGCCGCAATCCTGGCTGATCAGCCACTTGCAATGTGCGATGAAGCGGCCGACGTCCGGCGACAGGTCACGCTTGAAGGGGGTGACGACCGGCGAAAGAACGCCTTTGATCCGCGCTGCGGCCATGATTTGATTTCTCCCAGGGAGTGGCGCGCCTTTTCTGCAACGAAGCGCCGGAGACGTCCAGTGCCACCATCGCTTAGCGAGATTCTTCCCGACGACGGCACCGCCGGCACCCTGGTGGGGCGGCTCTGGCGCAAGGGAAGACCAGCCGGTCCTGCAGTCGTAGCGGTGCGTGCGGAGGGCGTGTTCGACCTCTCCGCGACGGTGCCGACGATGGCCGACCTCTGCAACGCGCCGGATCCAGCAGGCCTCGCGCGCAATTCGCCAGGGGAGCGGATCGGTGCGCTGCAGGACCTGGTCGGCGACCTTCTGGCCCCGATTGACCTGCAGGCCATCAAGGCCGCGGGCGTCACTTTCGCGGTGAGCCTGCTGGAGCGATTGATCGAGGAGCATGCCAAGGGTGATCCCGGCCGCGCCGAGCAGGTGCGTGGGGAACTGAACACGATCATCGGCGCCGACGTCAGCACCATCAAGCCGGGCTCGCCCGAAGCCGACGCGCTCAAGAAGACATTAATGGCACGCGGTGCCTGGTCGCCCTACCTGGAAGTCGGCATCGGCCCCTACGCCGAAATCTTCACTAAGGCGCCCCCGATGGCGGCCGTCGGCTATGGCGCGGAGATCGGCATTCGCTCCGACTCAGACTGGAACAACCCCGAGCCCGAAGTCACCCTGATCGTAAACGCGAAAGGCAATATTGTCGGCGCCACGCTCGGCAACGATGTAAACCTGCGCGACATCGAAGGCCGCAGCGCATTGCTCCTGGGGATCGCCAAGGATAACAACGCCTCCTGTGCGGTCGGTCCTTTCATCCGGCTTTTCGATTCGACCTTCACGCTCGACGACGTGCGTCAGGCCAAGGTCGAACTGGAAGTGACTGGGCCTGATCAGTTCCGTCTTCGCGGCCAGAGCGATCTTTCCAAGATCAGCCGCGATCCGACCGATCTTGTCCGGCAGGCCATGGGCGGCGCGCATCAGTATCCCGACGGCATGGCCCTGATGACCGGCACGTTGTTCGCGCCGACAGAGCCACGCAAACCAGGTGGCACGGGATTCACGCATATGGTCGGTGACCTGGTCTCGATTCGCTCGCCCAAGCTCGGCACGCTCACCAACAAGGTAAATCATTGCGACAAGATCCCGCCCTGGACCTTCGGTACCACCGCGTTGATGCGGAACCTCGCCGCGAGAGGGTTGCTCCGGTGACCGACCTCACACGCCTGCCCGCGTCCGACCTGCGTACCCGCATCACCGCCAAGGAAATCTCTCCCGTCGAACTCACCGATGCCGTGCTGGCGCGCGCGGAGAAACTGCAGCCTGTCCTGAACTGCTTCGTCACTTTGGTGCCGGAGCAGGCGCGCGCCGCCGCTCGGGAAGCCGAAGCCGCCGTGATGAAGGGCGAAAAGCTCGGCCTGCTGCACGGCATTCCCTTCGCCGCCAAAGATCTGGTGAACACGGCAGGTGTGCGCACCACCTTCGGTTCGCTGTTGCATGAGGACAATGTCCCGAAGGAAGACGCCGTCTGCGCCGCGCGCCTGAAGCAGGCCGGCGCGATTCTGTTTGGCAAGACCACGACACCGGAGTTCGGCCACAAGGCGTTGACCGACGCACCGTTGTTCGGCCGGACGCGCAACGCCTGGAGTGCAGAACATACGTCGGGTGGATCGAGCGGAGGCGCCGCCGTCGCGGTGGCTGCCGGCATCGGCCCGATCGGCATTGCTACCGACGGCGGGGGCTCGACGCGCATTCCCGCCGCCGCCAACGGCATGGTCGGCCTCAAGCAGAGCAACGGCGTCATCCCGCACAGCCAGGTCGCCGATGCCTTCGGCAACTACACCTATGTCACGCCGATGACGTGCACGGTGATGGATACGGCGCTGATGCTCCAGGCCATGGCGGGGCCGCATCCCTCCGATCCCTGGTCGATCGGCGTCGCGCCTCAAGACTATCTTTCGGCGGCCCGTGCCGAGGGCGACCTCAAGGGCAAGCGCATCCTCTACAGCCTGACCTTGGGCAACACGGCCGTTGCCAAGGACGTGCGCGCGGCCTTCGAGCAGGCGCTGGGCCGGTTACGCGAGCTCGGCGCCGAGCTGGTCGAACTCACGGAAACGCTGCCGGACATGGAGCCGGTGTGGAAGGTCATCAACCACACGACCTGGCGGGCGCGTTTCGACGAGATGATCCGCCGCGACGGCAATCGCATGTCGACCTCGCTGGTGCGTCAGGTCGCGATGGCCTCCGACTGGTCGGGCGCCGACTATCAGCGGGCTATGTTCCAGCGCAGCGAACTCTTCCGCATGGTCCAGCGCTGGTTCGAGATGGCCGACTACCTCGTGACGCCCACCCTCTCGCGAACGGCCCTGCCGATCGACCAGGACCTGTTCGATCCGATCGAGATCGACGGCGTCGAGGTGGGCGAACTCCGGCGCAACTGGTTCCCCTACACCATGCCCTTCAACATCACCGGCCACCCTGCCCTGTCGCTCTGCTGCGGCTACGACGCCAAGGGCCTGCCCATCGGGCTGCAATTCGTCGGCCGCTTCCGGGACGAAGCATCGGTGCTGCATGCAGCCGCGCTCTATGAAGCCAGCGAGAGGTGGCTCGATCGATGGCCCGCCCTGGATTGAAGACGGCGCCGGCACGGCGTCGCCCTCCTCCGCTCACAGCCGAGGAAATCCAGGCGAGAGTGTTGCATCGCGATGGACTAATCCTGGTGATCGACAAGCCGGCTGGTCTTGCCGTGCATGCAGGCCCCAGTGGTGCACCCAACCTCGAGGAATGCTTCGACGACCTGCGTTTTGGCCTGCCGCGGCCGCCGGCGCTTGCCCATCGGCTGGATGCCGATACCGCGGGTGTGCTGGTACTGGGTCGGCATCCCAAGGCGCTGGCGAAGCTCGGCCGCCTCTTCTCGGGCCGCGATACCGAGAAGACTTATTGGGCCATCGTCGAAGGTGCCCCGCCGGCCGAAGAAGGCGTGTTCGACATGCCGCTTCTCAAGGTCAACACGCGCAGCGGCTGGTCGGTGAAAGTGTCGCCCAAGGGCCAGCCTTCTTTGACGCGCTATAAAGTGCTGGGGCGTGGCTCGGGCATCACCTGGCTGGAGCTCAAGCCCGAAACCGGTCGCACCCATCAGATCCGCGTGCACTGCGCTGCAGCGGGGTGTCCGGTGATCGCCGATCGGCTCTACGGCAAGGCCGAGCCGAACAAGCAGCTTCACCTGCAGTCCCACGGCATCGTGCTGCCGCTCTCCCAGACCAAACCACCGATCGTCGTCACCGCTCCCCCGCCGCCGCATATGCTGGCCGCGCTCAAGGCTTGCGGCTTCAGTCCCGAGCCGTCACCCACACCCTGAGGGGATCGCCGGCCTCGAAGCCGGCAGCGACCGCCGCTTCGAGTTCCTGCCCCGACTCGTAGCCGACCAGCGGCAACCGCGGAAAAGTCTGGGACGCCAGGAGGATCAGCGAGCGCCACACGGCCGCCGCGTCGGCAGTTTCCGCCACGACGTTGGAAAGCCCGACGACACCCTCGGCGCGATAGAGCATGCCGCCCGCCACGACCCTGTAGCCACGTCGGCCGGCGAACATGGCGAAGTTCGGATCGTCGAAGGGCAACGGCGCCGTTGCCTCGGTTTCACGGCTCCAGACGATATCCGTCGACGGGCCGCCGGCTGGCATGGCGCCACGTATCCATTGCGCCTCGAACAGCACATCGAAACCGCGTCGCGACAGATCGAGCGTGCTGAAGCTGTCCTTTACCGACCAACGCCCGGGCAGATGCGATTTCAGCATGATGTCGATAGCGCTGCGCTGCTCCTCCAGCGCCTCCTCCCCTGCCTGCAATGTCACGGCGTTAGGGTAGAAACGCGGCACTGTCTCGGCATTGACCCAGATCGGCGGCAGGAAGCGGCCCGGCTTACCGTGTGCGCGGCAGACCGCATCGCACCAGCGTGCGTTGTTCAGCGCTGCCGCGAGGGTCCAGTCCTTCAAGCGCGCACTTCCTCGCGCTGGAAGATCACGTAGGCCGCGGCAAAGACCACGATCATGCCGGCGATGAGTCCCGTGACCTGCGGCCAGATCAGCAGCACGCTCTGATCGAAGGGCAGCGGCGCGCCCATGATCGCCCCACGCATCTGGCTGGGCAGCATCGGCCCTAGGGTGCGTGTTTCCGGGCTGAGCAACCCGAGCACGGCTTCGCTGAACAAGGTGCCGGGCGACAGCCGCATCAAGCCGAGCCCCATCGACTGCACAGCGGCATAGTCGTCGATGCTCCTGATTTCGGACGGCGCGAGGCTGATCAGGAGCGCTCCGGCGAGTTGCGGCCACAGGATGAAGAAGAACAGCCAGACACCCAGTGCACAAAGCGCCGATGTCGCCGTCGAGCGGAAGATCACCGAAAAGAGCATGGCGATGGCGAGCCAAACGCCGCCATAGGCAATGGCCACCACGAGGAAGCTAAGTCCTCGCGCCACCTCGACTCCCCGCGGCGGCACCCCCAGCAGCAGGAGCCCGGCGCCCAGCACGATCAGCCACAGCGCCACCAGAGCTACGGCGAGCGTGGCCAGTCCACCCAGGAACTTCCCGAGCAGCAGCGCATCCCGGTAGATCGGCTGCGACAGCACACGGCTCAGTGTACGTCGATTGAACTCACTGTTCACCGCGTCGAAGCCAAGGCCGATCGCCATCAAGGGAATAATGAAGTTGAGCGCGGCCGTGAAGGAGATACCGACCTGCTCCGATTCGAGCGTGAAGATGCGCAGGAAGATGAAGGAATTGGGATCGACGACGGTCCGCAGTGTCTGCAAAGACGTCGCGACGGGAAACGCCCCGAACACGATCACGAACAGCATCAGCACCATCATGCGGGCGCTGGAGAGGTGATCGGCGAACTCCTTCATGAAGACCGGGCCAAGACCGGTGAAGGGCGAGCCTTCGCGGCTACGCGGCACGGCGGGCCTCCTGGAAGTAGCGCGTGTAGACCTCCTCGAGGCTCGGCTGCAGGTCGGCGAGCCGGGTCAGCGCACCACCCGCCGAAACGATGCGTTGAGCCACTGCCGCCCGCACGTCGCGATCGGCCACGATCCGCCACGAGCCGTCGCTTTCCTGCCGCACCGTCTGGACGCCTTCGATGCCGTTGAGGGTTGTCGCTACGTCGATACCCGACGCTTCGACCTGCAGGGGATGGCCGGCCCCCAGCACCTGATTGGCGAGTTCGACGACCGTGCCCATCAAAGCGACATTGCCCTTGTTGAACAGTGCCACGCGATCACACACGCTTTGCACGCGGTCGAGCAGATGCGAGGACAGCAACACGGCGACGCCGGATTTCTTGAGGCCGCGGATCATCTCCAGCAGCTCGAAGGTGGCATGCGGGTCGAGGCCTGAAGTCGGCTCGTCGAGGATGGCGACCTCGGCTTGCTTCATCACGATCTCGGCAATGCCCAGCCGCTGCCGCATGCCGCGTGAGAAGGTCGAAACCCGCTTGTCGATCACGTCGTCCAGCTTGACCGACTTCATCGCTTCGAGGATGCGCCCGTCGATCTGGCGACGCGGGATGTCGAGCAGACGCGCCGTATAGACCAGGTTCTCGCGTGCCGTCAGGTGATCGTAGAAGCCCACTGCATCCGGCAGGTAGCCGACTCGCCGCTTCACTTCGAGCGGCTGGCGCACCGGATCGAAGCCCAGCACGTTCACCGTGCCGCCACTCGTTTCGGTGAGGCCGAGCAGCATCAGGATCGTCGTCGTCTTGCCCGCGCCGTTCGGCCCGAGCAGGCCGAAGATCTCGCCGCGGCGGATATCGAGGTCGATCGCGTTTACTGCGCGCTGGGCGCCGTAGAGCTTCAGGAGCCCACGAACCTCGATGACATTGTCGGCCATTGCCGGCCTCAGCGCCGTCCGAAGCGGGCGACCGCGCCCAGCAGGACCAGGAGTGCGACGGCGATGACTCCGACGCCTACGATCCCCCACAAGGTCGACGTGGTCACCGTAATGCGGAAGTCGGCCGACGCCTGCTCGCCCCGACCATTGGCGCGGAAGGAGGCCACGTAGTCACCGGCGATCGCCTTGTCCGCCGGCGTCACCGCCACCTGCACCTCTTTCTTGTCGTTGGGGGCAATCGACGGGATCGTCTTCGGGTTGAACTCGACCTTCCAGTTGGCCGGCACCGTGCCCGACATCTCGACTTCCTCGACCGGCGCCGTGCCGTCGTTGTTCAGGATCAGCGTGTAGGTCGAGGCCTTGCCGATCTCGGCCTCGCCGGAGAGCCGGCCATCCTTGGTCGAAAGCGCCAGCTTGCCCTGCCCGCTCACCTGCAGGGTCACGCGCATCTCGGCTGTCGCACCTTCGGCGGCGACCTTCACCAGCACGGGATAGTCGCCAGCCTTCACATCGCGCGGTGGCGTCACCTTGAGCTTGATGTCCTTGGTCTGGCCGGCTTCGATCGGGATCGAGCTGATCTCGTTAGAGCCAAAGCCTTCGGTGAAGGTGCTCTGGAAGTTGGCCGGTCCCTGCGCGGAGAGCGCCACGGTCAGGTCCTTGCCGGAATCGTTGCCGACGGTCAGCGTGTATTCGAACGCCGAGCGTGGCGTGCCGCGCAGCGACGGCAGCCGCGACTTCAGGCTGAGCTTGGCCGGCGTCTCGGTACCGACGGTCAAGGTGAGCGGCAGGCTGGCCTGCTGCCCAATCTGTCCTCTGGCGTTTAGCACGAGGTTCTGCGAACCGGGCTTGGCATCCTTGGGCACCTCGACCCGGATCTGTACCGTGACGTCCTGATTGACCCCGGCCATTACGGCGGCAACCGGCTGGCCGCCGCCCAGGATGTCGGCCTTCCAGCCTGCCGGCACGCCCTGCAGCGAGAGCGCCAGTGGCTCCGGCACGAGGCCGGCATTGTTCACCTTCACGCGGATGGTCGTGACCTCGCCCGCGCGCACCGTCTGCGACGGATAGTCGGTCAGCAGGAACAGCCCCTTTACGCCTGGCGGATCGCCCTGAGCGTGCGCCCCGGCAAGAGGCAGAACGAGGAGAACGAGCAGAGCGAGCAGTCGGCGCATCGGGGTGATCCTGCGGCTTGGAAGCGTTGGAGGTCAGGCCGCGGCGCTGGGCCGGGCCTTCATACGGTCAAACCAGGCCGTCAGGTTCTTGCAGTCGGGACTGAGCGGCTGCTTGACCGTGGCCAGGAAGTCGAGGAAGGCGAACAGCACGACATCGGCCAGGGTGATCTTGTCGCCAACGATGAAGGGCTTCGAGCCCATCAGGCCGTCGAGCCAGACCAGCTTCTTGCGCGCCGTCTCCTTGAGATCGTCGGCCGCCTGCGGAATGCAGTGAACCCGGTTCTGGAAAAGCTTGAGGCCCTCGGCGAAGCGGAAGCCGTTGAGGGCAGGCTCGACAATGTTGAGATCGATGCGGCGCACCCACATGCGGGTCTTGGCACGCTCCTCGGCGGTGTCGCCGATCAACGACGGCGTGTCCTTCTTGACCTCGTCGACGTACTCGCAGATCGCCGTGATCTCGGCCAGCACCGAGCCGTCTTTGAGCTCCAGCGCAGGGCACTGGCCGGACGGATTGACCTTCAGATAAGGCTCGCGGCGGTTCTCACCAGCGAGCAGGTCGACTTCGACCTTCGGCACCTCGAAGCCCTTCTCTGCCATGAACATCCGAACCACGCGCGGGTTGGGGCCGATAGAATTGTAGAATTTCATGCTTTCCTCCCAAGGACGTCGACAGCGCTATCAAATCGACCGCCGTCTGGTCAATGGAAGGACCGCCCTAACGCCACGGTTCGACGAGGATCTTGGTGTGCTTCTCGGGGTTGCCGAGTTCCTCGAATGCGCCCTTCACGCCGTCCAGTCCGACCTTGCCGGTGATCAGCGCCTCGGCATCGACCTTCCCCTCGGCCAGCAGCCGAAGCGAACGCGCGAACTCCTCGGGCGTGTAACCCAGCACGAACTGCAGGTTCAGCTCCTTGAAGATCGCGAACAGCGGCTCGATCGTGTCGGGTTCCATGCAGACGCCGACGATGATCACTCGTGCATCGCGTGGGGCCCTCTCGAAGATCTGCTGGATCAGCCCCGGCACACCAACGCACTCGAAGACCGCGGCGCGCTTGTCCGCCGCCAGTTTGCCATAGGGCGACTCCGCTGCCGGATCGACTACGATATCGGCGCCCATGAGGGCGGCGAGTTCACGCCGCTTCGGCGAAAAGTCCGCCGCAACGATCGGACGAATGCCCTTGAGCTTGAGAGCCGCGATCACCGCGAGACCGACCGGTCCGCAGCCCACGACCAGAGGCGCCTCGTCGCCCGTGAGATTGCCCTTCTCGACAGCATGCACACCGACGGCCAACGGTTCGGTGAGCGCGGCATGCTCGGTCGGCAGTCCGTTGGGCACTTCCAGCATCAAAGGTGCCGACAGCACCATGCGCTCGGCATAGCCGCCAACATAGGTGTTGGAGTAGCCCATACCCTTCGGCCCATCAGCCTCCATCATCAGCGGCATGGAGCAAACGCGCGTGCCAGGCTTGATCCTGCGCTCGGTCTTGGGGCCGTAATCGAGTACCTCGCAGCAGAACTCGTGGCCGAAGACGACATCGCGCGCGAGGTCCATCGGCACCCGGCCCGGGATGCGCTTGGTAACCGCGACCATGCGATGCGCATGCTTGGCCGCGTGTAGGTCCGACCCGCAGATGCCGCAGGCCAGCGTCTTCACCAGCACCTGGCCTTGCGCTGGAACCGGCTCGGGGAGCGTGTCGACGACCAGGTCGCCGCCGCGAAAGATCGCTGCCTTCATTTGATGAAATCCTTGGTCAACGCGACGAAATCGTTCAGCCGGTCGTGATGGACCCAGTGGCCGGCATTGTCGAATTCCACGACCTTGGCGGTCTTGAAGTGCTTGATGCGGCCGTCCTTCTCGGGGTTCGAAGCCCAGCTCTCCTTGCCATAGACCAGGAGCGAGGGGCACGAGATCTGCGTCCACAGATGCTCGATATCCTCGTAGCTCATGTCGTAGGGCGGCCATGCCCGGACATAATTGTCGAACTTCCAGCTATAGGTGCCGTCCTCGTTCTGGTTCACCCCCTGCTGCGTGAGGTGCCGCGCCTGCTCGGCACTCAGGTGCTTGTTCTCGTCCTGCATGCGCTTGAAGGCGTCCTCGATCGTGGGATAGCGGCGCGCCAAGCGGCCTGACAGCTTGCGCTGCTCCTCGACCCATTCGCGCATGCGCTCATCCATCGGCTTCTTGCCACGCTCGGCGATGACCTTGGGTGATGGTCCTAGCCCTTCGATGGCCACCAGCTTGCGGACCTTGTCCGGATAGATGCCTGAGAAGCGCAGGCAGATATTGCCGCCCAGCGAATGTGCCACGATCGTCACCGGCGCCAGGGCCTGCTGATGCACGAGCTGTGCGAGGTCGTAGATGTAGGCCGCCATCGAGTAATTACCGTCGGGCGACCACTGGCTGTCACCATGCCCGCGCAGGTCCGGGCAGATGATGTGCCAGTCCTTGCGCAGCGCTTGCGCCACCCAGTCCCAGTTCCGGCAATGGTCGCGCCCGCCATGCACCAGCAGCAGCGGCGGCGCATCGGGGTTGCCCCAGTCGACATAATGGAGTCGCAGACGCTGTGAGAAGAAGACCCGCGAGGTCGGGCCCGGCATGCCATTCAAAGTGTTCATGCGGGCCAATTTACCGGTTGCGGTCACTCCATGGCTAGGGTGTCACTTTTCCCACGTTTTGCACCCTTTCGAATGGCACAATGGAATGGCACGCTTCCAAGGTGGCGGGCATATGACGCTTCCCCTTCCCAAGGCAGCCAGCGCCGATTACCTGACCTAAGTACTGCGCCACTCCGGCCTCCTGGACGGGCGGCCGCGTGGCCTCGGTCACGGTCGTTCCCTACACTGCTGTCGCAGTTCTTCCGGCTGCGCCTCGGCTACGACGGCAGCGCGCCGACCGCGCCCACCTCCGTGATCCTCAAGACCGACCTGGCCAATCCGCCTGGCGCTCAATGGGAAAGTGGGCGCAAGGAGTCGCCTTCTATACTGACGTTGCGAGCGCAACTCCGCCCGGACTGCTTCCCCGGTGTTTCGATGCTCACTGCAATGTATCGACCGGGACCTGGCACCTCCTGCTGGAGGACCTGACCGACTCGCACATGATTGCTACCCAATGGCCGCAGCCGTCCACCATTGCGCAAAGCGAGCGGATCGTCCGCACGCATGCATGGTTTCACGCAGCCTGGTGGGATGATCCGCGCTTCGGCAAGACGATCGGTGCCTGGCCCGAGCCTGATGGCAACCGAACATGGTTCCGGCATCCCACCCGTGATCTGGTGGAGCCATCTGGAGCGCATCCACCTTGCCGTCGACGACCTCGACTGTCACGAGCTGCTGGGTTGATTGGTGCCTAGACGAGCTGTGCTTGAAGCGCGTCGGCTTCCTGCAGAAGCAGCGGAGCATACTCAGCAACCATCGTCCTGGCGGGCACCTGCTCAGGCTGAACGCCTATATTGAGGGCCGCCACCGGCTTGCCATCGAAACGGCGAAGCGGCACGGCGATCGAGCGGATACCGACCTCGGCTTCCTGATCGACGAGCGCATAACCCTTCCTCCGAACATCGAGGATCAGGCGGCGGATTTCCAGTTTCGCGATTACCGTCTGGCGCGTGAAGCGCTCGGGCTGCAGGCGCGCGAGATAGGCCTCGAGGTCTTGGTCGGCCATACCGCTCGCCAGCGCACGGCCAAGGGCGCTGCAGAAGACTGGCAGACGATAACCGACCCCCAACCCCATGGCAGGCGGGCGCGCCGGCACGGCACGAGCGATCATCACGGCCTCATCGCCGTCCAGCACGGCCACCGAACAGGAGGCGCCGACTTGCTGGCTAAGGCGTTCACAAACCGGCTGCAGGATGCTCGATACCGTATTGGACGATAGATACGCAGCCGCCAGCTTCAGGATGCGCGGCGTCAGGCGAAACAGCCGGCCTTCGGCTTCGAGGTATCCCAGGCCGACAAGGGTCGCCAGGGCACGCCGCACTGTCGCGCGCGGCAGATCGACGACGCGGGCGACGTCGCTCAACGTCATGCGCCGGCGCTGGTCGTCGAACGCGGTGATGACGCTCAGCCCACGAGCCAGGGCTTCGGAGAAGTTGGCGCTGTCGGGGCGCTGGGCTCGCCGTTCGGCATCCAGTGGACGCAGTTTGCTCATCGGCTTCTCGGGGGTCTTGCCAGCGAAAGTGGGAATCGCGAATATCAATATAGAACGAATGTTCGTTAATGTAACACTCGGATTTGCCAAAGATCAGGCGCAGGAAGCAAAGCCATGATGAGCCCCGAGCAGAACGAGCTGATCACCCGGATCGGCCCCGGCACCAAATGCGGCGCGCTGATGCGCCATTACTGGCATCCCGTGGCGCTCGCCGACGAACTGCCTGAAGAACGACCAGCCAAGCCGGTGCGCGTGCTGGGCCAGGATTTCGTCCTGTTCCGTGACGAGCGTGGCCGCCACGGCCTGCTCGATCGCGACTGCCCTCATCGCGGCGCCGACCTTGCTTTTGGCCGCCTGGAGGATGGCGGCCTGCGCTGCCTATTCCATGGCTGGCTGTTTGATGTCGATGGCAAGTGCCTTGAAACGCCGGCCGAACCCGAGGGCAGCGTGCTCTGCCAGAAGGTCCGGCAGAAGAGCTACCCGGTGGTCGTGAAGAACGGCATCGTCTTCGCCTATCTCGGCGAGGGTGAAGCCCCCGCCTTCCCCGACTTCGACTGCTTCCTGGCGCCTGGCACGCATGCTTTCGCCTTCAAGGGGTTGATCGAGTGCAATTGGTTGCAGGCGCTGGAAGTCGGCATCGATCCGGCCCACGCCTCCTACCTGCACCGCTTCTACGAGGACGAAGATACCGGCGCGGCCTATGGCAAGCAGTTCCGCTCCGCCTCCTCCGATTCCGACATTCCGATGACGCGCCTGTTGCGCGATTACACACGACCGAAGCTCGACGTCGAGGCGACGGACTATGGCCTACGCCTCTTCGCTCTGCGCAAGCTCAACGAAAAGCACACGCATGTGCGCGTGACCAACCTCGTCTTCCCCTACGCCTTCGTGATCCCGATGAGTTCGGAGATGACGATCACGCAATGGCACGTGCCGATCGACGATACGAGCTGCTACTGGTACGCAATCTTCACCAGTTTCGGTAAGCCCGTAGACCATGCCGCCATGCGTGAGCAACGCCTGAAGCTCTACCAACTTCCCGACTACCGGCCGCTGATCGGTCGCCACAACGACTACGGCTACAACGTTTCGGAACAGAAGAAGCAGACCTTCACGGGCATGGGTTTCGACATCAACGTCCACGATCAGTGGGCCGTCGAAAGCCAGGGCCGCATACAGGACCGTACACGCGAACATCTCGGGACGACCGACAAGGCCATCGTCGCCTATCGTCGAATGCTGCTGTCGGCGATCGGCCAAGTCGCGAACGGCACCAAGCCGCCGATGTGGCTCGACCATCAGCGCGCTGCCGAGATCCGCGGTCCTGTTGCTATCGACGGCATGGGACCGACCGAGGGCTGGGACGCCTATTGGAAGGATGTCGACGTGCGACGACGCCGTGAGTCGAGCTGGGCGGCCGATACCGTCCCGCCGTTGGTGGCGTAGCCCCCATGACCCTGGTGGAACGCGCGGGCCTCTGGAACGAGGACCGCAAATCGGCAACACGCGAGGCGGAGCGCCGCATGAGGGCCGGCGAGATGTCGGTGGTGCGGCTCGCTTTCGCCGATCAGCACGGCATCCTGCGTGGCAAGACGCTGGCCGCTTCCGAAGTCGACGCTGCCCTGAAGAACGGCGTCGGCTTCACCACGACGATGCTGCTGAAGGACACATCGCATCGAACCGTGTTCCCGGTCTGGCAGCCGGGCGGCGGCTTTGACATGAAGGAGCTGGAAGGCGCGGCCGACGTGATCATGCTGCCTGATCCATCGACCTTCCGTGCCCTGCCCTGGGCGCCGCATTCCGGCTGGATGCTGTGCGACATCTATTTCGCCGACGGGCGGCCAATGCCGCTCTGCACGCGCCACATCTACCGTAATGCGCTGAAGACACTGGGCGAGCGCGGCTACGATTTCATGGCCGGCCTCGAAGTCGAGTTCCACCTCTTCAAGGTCGAGAAGGCAAAGCTAGGCGTCAACGACGCCGGCCAGCCGGGCGAGCCGCCCGAGGTGTCGCTGCTGAACCAGGGCTATCAGTACCTGACCGAGCAGCGCTACGACGAGATGGACCCGATCATCGAGATCCTGCGCACCAACCTCGTCGATCTTGGCCTGCCGCTACGTTCCTTCGAGGTCGAGTATGGACCGAGCCAGCTCGAGTTCACCTTCCGCGCCGCGACGGGCCTGGAGCCCGCCGACACGATGGTGCTGTTTCGCAGCGCCACCAAGCAGATCGCCCAGCGCAACGGCTTCCATGCCACCTTCATGTGCCGGCCTAAGCTGCCCAACGTGATGTCGAGTGGCTGGCACCTGCATCAATCACTCAAGGACCGCGCGACCCACGCCAACGCCTTCATGGATGCGAACGAGCCGCTGTCGACGGTAGGCCAGCATTATATGGCCGGCCTCCTGGAGCATGCGCGCGCCGCCACGGCGTTCAGCACGCCGACTCTGAACGGCTACAAGCGCTACCGCCCCTTCTCCCTGGCGCCCGACCGGGCGATCTGGGGTCGCGACAATCGCGGGGTCATGGTGCGCCTGCTGGGTGGGCCTGGCGACTCGACCACCCATCTCGAAAACCGGGTCGGCGAG
Source organism: Reyranella sp. (assembly GCF_004297405.1). Taxonomy (GTDB): domain Bacteria; phylum Pseudomonadota; class Alphaproteobacteria; order Reyranellales; family Reyranellaceae; genus Reyranella. The sequence goes on along the minus strand of NZ_SCVC01000006.1, from coordinate 335,205 downwards.
CCGGCCGCCAATCCCTACCTCTACATGGCGAGCCAGATCGTCTGCGGCCTCGACGGTCTCGACCGCAAGCTCGATCCCGGCCCGTCGGCCGATACGCCCTACGAAGCCAAGGCGCCCTTGCTGCCGCGCAGCCTCGGCGATGCCCTCGCTGCCTTGCACGAGGACAAGGCGCTGCGTGCAGGTCTCGGCGACTTCTTCGTCGACTACTATCTCAAGCTGAAACAGGCCGAGATCGACCGCTTCAATCTCGAGGTCAGCGACTGGGAGCAGCGAGAGTATTTTTCGCTGTTCTAGGGGCATCGTGATCACGCTTTGCTTCCGAGTATTTCAGCAGTCATCCAACGAACCGGAAACCGTCGCGTCGCCTGAATCTGTTGCAGGGAAGTCACTCTGCCAGAAATCTCGATCGTCGCCTTAACTGATCACTGGCCGGAGGCAAGCTTCGAGCGCAATGAATGGCGTTAGAGCAGTGGCCCGTGGGGGACCCTGCCTATGAGGTGATGTTGTGACCGACATTGCTGCAGAGGTGAAGCGTATCATCGTCTTTCACCTCGGAGTTGCCGAAGAGCAGATCACGAACGACGCGCCTTTCGAAGACCTTGGCGCTGACAGCCTCGACGTCGTCGAGGTCGTCATGACCTGCGAGGAAAGGTTCGACCTCGAAATTCCGACCAAAGTCGCGAGCACCTTCGTGAAGGTAAGTGACCTCGTCGGCTATATCGGGTCTCGACTGACCGAGCCCACGATTCCCTCCAAGATGACCGCCGTTCGCCGACCGCGATTGTCCTTCGGATAGAAGCCAGTAGCAGGCACACGGTTAGTCCCTCCGGCGTGACGCCGGATCAGGCACCCTTCTTGGCTGGCGCCAGCACGAAGGTCCCAAGCGCCAGCAACGGGGCAAAGACGAAGCTTATGCTTCCCGCGAACATCAGGATAAACGGCGCCATGGACCCGATTCCTCTTCCTGGATTCGGTAGCCGCCTACGGCCGCCAGCATCCAGCCGATCACGAAAGCAGCAAGGCATCCGACGCCGAAGAACACTTCGGCTAATCCTCGCAGATCGTTCGGCTACCGGAAACTGTATGCACTCCCCATATGGGGACATGTTCGACTTCGATCCCCTTCTCATCGGTGACGAGCGTCCCGGCGCTTCGATACCTGGTACCCATCGCGAAACCACCGTCGACGACCGGCCACTGTTCGATGCCTATTCGCAGGCCGTGGTCGACGTCGTCGACCTGGTCGGTCCGTCCGTCGTGCGTGTCGAGACGCCGGCCGATCCAGAGACCCGGCGACGCGGCGGCACGGGCTCCGGCGTCGTCATCTCACCCGACGGACTGGTGCTGACCAACTCCCACGTCGTGCAGAATGCCTCGACGGTGCGGCTGGCCCTGGCCGATACGCGCACGGTCACCGCGCGCGTGCTGGGCAACGACCCGCATACCGACCTCGCCTTGCTGCGCATCATCGACGACGTCTCCCTGCCGGCGGCACGCCTTGGCAATTCCAAGGGGCTCCGCCGCGGCCAGCTCGTGGTCGCGATCGGCAACCCGCTGGGCTTCGAATCGACGGTGACGGCGGGTGTCGTATCCGCACTCGGCCGATCGCTGCGCGCCCAGACCGGGCGGCTGATCGACGACGTCATCCAGACCGACGCCGCCCTCAACCCTGGCAACTCCGGCGGGCCCCTGGTCTCGTCGCGCGGCGAGGTGATCGGCATCAACACGGCCGTGATTGCCGGCGCCCAGGGCATCTGCTTCGCCGTCGCCAGCAATACGGCGAGCCATGTGGTCAGCGAGGTCGTGCGTCACGGCAGGGTGCGCCGGGCCTTTATCGGCGTCGCTGGCCAGACCGTACCGCTGCCGAGGCGGCTCGCCCTGGCGCTGGGCCTCGCCCAGCCGCGCGGCGTCGCCATCACGAGCCTCGAACCCGATGGGCCAGCGGCACGGGCGGGTCTTCAGACCGGCAACATTGTGATCGCGCTCGCCGGCGAGCCGGTCACCGGTGCCGACGATCTTGTGAGGTTGCTGGGCGGCAAGCGCATCGGCATAGAGACGGTGCTGACGGTGATCGCCGGCAGCGACCTGCGCCGCATCACGGTGATGCCGGCCGAGCGTAACGAGAGACGGGAGAAATGACCGCTATTGCCGTCGTCACAACGGTCGCCAATCGCAAGGAGGCGCGCGCGCTGGCCCGCGCGCTCGTCGAAGCCAAGCTCGCTGCCTGCGCCCAGATCTCGCGCATTGAGAGCATCTACCCCTGGAAGGGTGCCATCGAGCACGGCAAGGAATATCGCGTGCTCTTCAAGACGATCAACGATCACTACCCGGCTGTCGAGCGGGCGATCCGCGAACTGCATTCTTACGAACTGCCGGCGATCCATGCCTTCGCCTTCGAGCATGTCGCCCCGGCCTATGCGGCGTGGATCGAAGAGAACGTGGCCGTATGACCACGTCCTCTTCTCCTCAGGTCTGTTCTAGTTCTTGATCAGCGGGCAGCCGCCGTCCTTCAGCGGGCGGAAGGCCTGCTCGGCCGGCACGGTGGCGAGCAGTTTGTAGATATCGTCCTTGCTCTTGGACTCCGACGGCGCCTTGACCTGGAACAGGTACATGTCGCGCATCAGACGGCCGTCCTCGCGCAGCTTGCCGTTCTTGGTCATGACGTCATTGACCGGCATCTCGCGCATCTTCGCCATGACAGCCTTGGGCTCGTCCGTGCCGGCCGCCTGCACAGCTTTCAGATAGTGCAGCGTGGCGCTGTAGACACCCGCGGTCGTCATGTTCGGCACCTTGTCCTTGCGCTTGCGGAACTTGGCCGTCCATTCCCGGGTCTGGTCGTTGAGATCCCAGTAGAACGATTCAGTAAGCACCAGGCCCTGGGCCGCATTCAGGCCCAGCGCCTGCACGTCGGAGGAGAATATCAGAAGGCCGGCAAGCTTCTGACCGGCCTTGGTAATGCCGAACTCACCCGCCTGCTTGATGGTGTTGATGGTGTCGGCGCCGGCATTGGCCAGCCCGATGATCTTGGCCTTCGATGCCTGGGCCTGCAGCAAATAGGACGAAAAATCCTGCGACGAGATCGGGTGCTTGATGCCGCCCACCACCTTGCCGCCGGCCTTGGTCACAACGGCCGTCACGTCGCGCTCCAGGGCGTGACCGAAGGCGTAGTCGGCCGTGATGAAGTACCATGAGTCGTTGCCGGCCTTGACCAGGGCCGAGCCCGTGACCTGCGCCAGAGCGTAGGTGTCGTAGATCCAGGAGGCGCCGGTTTCCGAGCAGGCCGGCCCGGTGAGGTCCGCCGTCGCAGAGCCGACGTTGAGGTCGATCTTGCCCTTTTCCTGGGCAATCTTGCGCACGGCCAAGCCCACCGACGACGTATCGATGCCGGTGACCATCGACACCCCATCGGTGTCGTACCACTTGCGCACGATCGTAACGCCGACGTCGGCCTTGTTCTGATGGTCCGCCTGCAGGATCTCGATCGGTCGACCCAATACCTTGCCGCCGACTTCATCCGCGGCCATCTGAGCCGCTTCATACTGGCCGGACGTCAGATCGCCATAGACACCGGAGAAACCGGCGATGACACCGATTTTCAGTGGCGCTTGTGCAAGGGCGCTGCCTGCCGAAAACAACACGGCCAGCGCCGCGCCAGTAACGATTTTTTTCAACTTAACCTCCCTAATACGCTTACGCGTCGATGCGACTATAGTCCCTGTCACATCGATACCAAAGGGAGGCGCGCGGGGTGACTACGCCTGCCCGTTCTCGAGCATCTTCGTCCAGCGCTTCTGCATGTCGGCCGGGCTCACGACTTCTTTCGGCTGGGCGAGCGACCAGCGGTAGCCGAAGGGACAGGCGACCATGCCCATGCGGTCGCCGTAGAATTCGTCCTGCACCGGCCGCACCACTGTGGCACCCGCTTTGACCGCACGTTCAACCGCAGCGTCGGCATCCGCCACTTCGATGCGGAAAGCGACCGGTGAACCACCGATCGCCGCCGGGCATCTGGCGCCGAAGTCGGGGTATTCGTCGTTCACCATCAAGAGGCTGTTGCCGATCGTGATCTCGGCGTGGCCAACCCGGCCCGAGGGTTCGACCAGCCGGAACTGCTCCACGGCCCCGAAGGCCTTCACGTAGAAATCAATCGCGGCCTTGGCGTCATGCACGGTCAGATGCGGCTGAACGGTCAGGCCGCCGTTGCGGTCCGCCTTCGTCTGCTTTGCGTCCATGGCATCACCTGTGTTATATTACGTTACGTATCGTAACGTTAATAGATGTCCCGTCAAGCCCCCTCTCAACCTGCGCCGCGCGGCCGTCCGCGCGATCCCCGCACCCGCGCCGCCATCCTTGCCGCGGCCCGTGCCCTGCTCGAACGTGGCGGGCTCACCAGCGTCACCATCGAGGCGATCGCTCAGAAGGCCGAGGTCAGCCGGCCTACGATCTATCGTTACTGGCCCAACGCGCCGGCAGTGGCGATGGCTGCTTTCCTCGAAACGACGGGCGCTGCCGAAGCCGCCAAATCACCGCGTACCCCGCTGGCAGCCTTGCGCGCGCAGCTCCATGCGCTGGCTGACGCTTTCGCCGCCCCAGCGGGCCGCAGCGTCGCGGCGATGGTGGCCGCCGCCCAGTCAGAGACTGAACTCGCCAAGGCGTTCCGCAATGAATTCATCGCGCGCAACCGCGACGCGACGCGCGCACTCCTGGAGCGCTGCATCGCCGACAAGGCAATTGCGCCGCCCGAAGATATGGAACTCTCGCTCGACCTGATCTTCGGGCCGCTCTTCTACCGCCTGCTGATGGGCCACGCGCCGATTACGCGCGGCTTCGTCGATCAGCTCCTTGCGGCGGTCATCCCCGCGCGCGACTGAACGCAGCGCCGGTTTCACGCACCATCGCGGCCACCAGCTCGCCAGCCGGCATCTCGCGCGCCAGGGTCGGCGCCTGCCCGCTCCACAGCGCCGTGAAGTCCGTCGATCCTTTGGCTTCGGCGGGCCCGCGCAGGGGCTGCATCGCCTCGGCGGCCAAGGGGAAGGCTGGCGCATCGGGACTCATGGGGCCGACCTCGCTCACGACGCGGTTCACGATGCCGCGCGCTGGCCGGCCGGTAAACACATTGGTCAGTGTCGTGCTGTTGTCGTTGGCCTTCTTGAGAGCCGCGCGATGCATCGGCGCCGTCTTGGCTTCCGGCGTAAGCATGAAGGCTGTGCCGATCTGAACGCCGGCAGCACCCAGTGCCAGTGCCGCCGCGATGCCTCGGCCGTCGCCGATACCACCGGCGGCGATGACCGGCACCTTCACCGCATCCACCACCTGCGGCACCAGCGCCATCGTGCCGGCCTGGCGTGCGATATCGTCAGTCAGGAACATGCCGCGATGACCGCCGGCTTCGGCGCCCTGGGCAATCACCGCATCGACGCCCTCGCCTTCCAGCCAGCGCGCTTCCTCGGCCGTGGTCGCCGAGCCGATGACCAGGATCTTCGCCCCTTTCAACCGTTGCATCAGCGTGCGATCGGGCAGGCCGAAGTGAAAGCTCGCGACCTTGGGCTTGAACTCCAGCACGAGGTCGCAGGCCGCGCCGTCGAACGCAGCGCGCGACGGGCCCTTGGCGTCGGCGGGCACGCCGAGCTCTTGATAATAAGGCGCCAACCTCTGGCGCCACCGGGCATCGCGCGCAGCATCGACGGCTGGCGGCTTGTGCACGAAGAAATTCACGTTGAAAGATCGGCTGGTGCCCTGCTTCACCACCTGAAATTCCTGGCGCAGCCCATCGAGCGACAGCATGGCACCGGCAATGGACCCCAGAGCGCCTGCTTCCGAAGTCGCGATGGCGAGCTGCGGCGAGGTCACGCCGGCCATAGGCGCCTGCAGGATGGGGTGCTCGATGCCGAAAAGGTCGAGAAGACGACGATCCTGCCAGTTCATGAGTGGACTCCAGTGGCTGTTCTTCGACAGTTTATGGGCTCGCTAACATCACAAAAAGCGATTTAAATTGATCGTATCCATCTGATAAATTGATCCTATGGACGCAAGGGACCTCGCCACCTTCGAAGCTGTTGCACGGCTAGGCGGCATGAGCCGCGCTGCGCGCGAGCTGAACACCGTACAATCCAATGTCACTCAGCGCGTGCGCCGGCTCGAGTCCATCCTTGGCGTCGCGCTATTCGAACGTAGCCGATCGGGCGCACGACTGACGCCGGCCGGTCAAAGACTGATGCCTTATGCAGCTCGCATCGACGCCCTGCTGGACGAGGCCGGCCGGGCCGCACGTGACGACGGCGCCCCACGCGGCACTCTCACCGTCGGCTCCCTCGAGACGACAGCCGCGCTACGTCTCGCGCCGCTGCTCGCCTCCTATGCGCGCGCTCATCCCGGCGTCGATCTCGTGCTGCGCACCGGAACGACGGCGGAAATGGTCGAGCGCGTGCTCGGCCGTGAACTCGAGGGCGCCTTCGTCTGTGGACCGGTCGTGCATCCCCAACTGGTTTCTGCTCCAGCCTTCGAGGAGGAACTGGCCCTTCTCAGCGCACCGATGGCCTTGTCGGTAACGGCTGCGCTGCAACAGCCCGATCTGCGCCTCGTCGTCCTGCGCGCCGGCTGTTCCTACCGGCAGCGTCTCGAAGAGGTGCTGGCACATCGCGGCATCGTCGGTCTGCGCCGCCTGGAGTTTGGAACGTTGGAAGCAATCCTCGGCGCAGTCGCCGCAGGCCTCGGCGTCACCTTGTTGCCGCGCACGCTGATCGGCCCGGCGTGGCGAGGCGCCCGCATACGGGCCCATCGCCTGAAGCCTTCGGAAGCGCTGGTTCAAACTGTCTTCGTACGTCGGCGCGACATGCTGCCGTCGAGTGCTCTCCTTGCCTTCCAAAGCCACGTGACGAAACAACGGCCACGGTGACTTCGGCATTGCGGCTCTGCATGCTCACGTGATCTTCTTCGCCCTCGATCCGTTGACGAGTTGAGCGAGGGTATCATGGAACTTTGGCAGTACGACGCGACCGACCTGGCGCGATTGATCCGGACAGGCCAGGCTTCGGCGCGTGAAGCCGTCGATTCGGTCCTCGGCCGCCTGCACAAGGTCAACCCCGCGATCAACGCCGTGGTCCGCGTCCTCGAAGACGAAGCGCGCGCCCAGGCCGAGACGGCCGATGCAGCACAGGCGCGCGGCCATGCCCTGCCGCCACTGCACGGTGTGCCGGTCACGACCAAGATCAACGTCGACCAGCAAGGTCTGCCGACCGACAACGGTGTCATTCCCCTCAAGGACCTGATTGCCCAGGAAGACAGCCCCGTCGTTGCCAACCTGAAGCATGCCGGTGCAATCATCGTCGGCCGCACCAATGCGCCGGCTTTCTCCATGCGCATCTTTTCCGACAATGCACTGCATGGCCGCACGCTGAACCCGCGCGATCCCTCGGTGACGCCGGGCGGTTCGAGCGGCGGCGCCGGTGCCGCGACCGCGACGGGCATCGGCTGCATCGCCCATGGCAATGATATCGGTGGCTCGGTGCGCATCCCGGCCTATTGCAACGGCGTCGTCGGCCTGCGCACGGGCTTCGCTCGTATTCCATCCTTCAACCCGACCGCAGCAGCGACCGGCCGCCCGATCGGTGCGGTGCTGATGGCCGTGCAGGGTCCACATACCCGCACAGTGCGCGACGCGCGTCTCGCCCTCGAAGTAATGGCGCGCGGCGACCGGCGCGACTGGCGCTGGAACGACGTGCCGATGCAGGGTCCGCCGCCGGCGCGGCCCATCAAGGTTGCGATCGTGCCCGAAGTGCCGGGCGGCAAGAGCCACCCCGCGCAGGTTGCCGCCGTGCGGCTTGCCGGCAAGCATCTTCAGGCAGCAGGCTATGTCGTGGAGGAAGTGCTTCCGCCCGACATCGAGCGCGGCGTCGAGCTGTGGCATCAGATCTGCGTCACCGATGTGCTCGGCGGCCTGTGGCCCACCATGCAGAAGATGGGCGACCCCGACGGCATCGCGGCGATGAAGGCCTGGCTCGAAATCCACAAGCCGGTCGACCTCGCGACCTATGTCGCAGCTCTGACCGAGCGCGAGGCACTGGCCTATCGCTGGATGAGCTTCTTCCAGCAATATCCCCTGATCATCCTGCCGACGCTTTGCGATCTGCCGCCCAAGCAGGTGGCGGACATCACGCCCAGCGGCCAGAAAGAAGTGCTGGAGTCGATGCGCGCCGCCCTGCTCGCGCCGCTCCTGGGATTACCCGGTCTCGCCGTGCCGGTCGGCAGTCACGGTAAGCTGCGCACCGGCGTTCAGATCATGTCTATGCGCAACCGCGAGGATCTCTGCCTCGACGCCGGCGAGGTGATCGAGGCAGCCGAGGGGATCGTGACGCCGATCGATCCGGTCAAGGCTTAGCGAGCGGGGTGTCGCGCGACGGCAGGTCGATCTTGGCGTCGCGCAGCTTGCTCTCCAGCACCGGAATGCCGGCGGCGGTGTTGCCGGCCTTGCACTGCTCAATGGCCACATTGACCTCGACTGTGCCAGCCATCTCCCGTCGGTGCGCTGGCGCAAACTTGAAGTACTTCTTGATCAGTGCCTGGCAGTAAGCCGCATCATCCATCGTCTGGGCAAAAGCCGGTGCCGAGGCAAAGAGTGGGCTGACAAGTAAGCCGCTGACGAGCAGCCCTTTGGTGATCATACTCATGACTACTCGATATCTCCGCCGGCTGACGAACAGCTGACAGACCTTTCATTGCAACGCACGCACCCTGCGCCTACCCAGACTGCGAACCAACCATGACCGAAGCACTATTGCAGACGACCGTTGTCGGCTCCTACCCGCAGCCGGACTGGCTCGTCAACCGACAGATGTTGAGCAAGGTTGTGCCGCGCACGCGTCTCAAGGAACTCTGGCGCGTGCCCGAACCCTATCTCGAACAGGCACAGGACGATGCCACCTTGTTGGCGATCCGCGACATGGAGCGGGCTGGCATCGACATCGTGACGGATGGCGAGATGCGTCGTGAGAGCTATTCCAATCGCTTTGCGACGGCGCTCGAGGGCATCGACGACGATCATCCCGCCGAGATCGTGAACCGCACGGGCAACCGCACACCCGTGCCGCGGGTCGTCGGGAAGATCAGGCGCTCTGGCCCCATCGAGCTGCGTGACATGCAGTTCCTACGAGCCAACACGGACCGGTTGGCCAAGATCACCCTGCCCGGCCCCTTCACCATGGGCCAGCAGGTGAAGGACGAGTTCTACAAAGACGCCGAGGCTATGTGCATGGACTATGCCGCCGCGGTGAACGAGGAGGCGCACGAGCTGGTGGCGGCCGGTGCCGACGTGATCCAGCTCGACGAGCCGTGGCTGCGCAACAATCCCGAGGAAGCGCAGCGCTATGCCGTGAAGGCGATCAACCGCGCACTCCAGGGCCTCACCGTGCCGACAGTGGTACATCTCTGCTTTGGCTATGCAGCCGTCGTCACCGGGCTGAAGCCCACTGGCTACTCCTTCCTGCCGCAACTCTCCGACACGATCGCCCAGCAGATCTCGATCGAATCGGCCCAGCCCAAGATCGACCTCGGTGTGTTGAGGGACCTCGCGCCGAAGAAGGTGATGCTGGGCGTTATCGATCTCAGCGATCCCGAGATCGAGACGCCGCAGAAAGTCGCCGACCGCATCCGCGCCGGCCTGAAGCATATCGGTCCGGACAAGCTCCTGCCCGCGCCCGACTGCGGCATGAAATACCTGCCCCGAGCCACAGCCTTCGGGAAGCTCAAGGCCTTGAGCGAAGGCGCCGCGATCGTCCGAAAGGAACTCGCCTAACGGGCTCTGACGGTCCCGTTAGGGGAGACGGTGACGTTCTTCTGGACACCATTCTGCGTCGCCTTGCCGGTCCATTGGCCGTCAGGACCGCGGCGCAGGTTATGCACATTGCCGTAGTGCAGCGATTGCAGATGCTGCTTCACGCCCGCGCTGCCGGTCGTGCTGGCGGGTGGCGGCGATGGCGTCTGGGCAGCAGCGGCGCCTGCTACCAGAAGGACGAGCAAGACCGCCAACGTCTTCATGACGCGAGCCTGCCCTTCAAGACGGTACCGGCAAAAGCGCCCGTCGCATCGCCATCCTCGAAGGCGATGGCGCCGTTCACCAGTGTTGCCTTGATGCCGTCGGCCTTCTGTACCAGCCGTCGTGCACCACCCGGCAGATCATGCTCGACGGTCGGGAGCTGGGGCCGAATGCCGTTCTCCTCGAACAGCACGAGATCGGCCTGATAGCCTTCACGTACCAAACCACGCCCCTTGAGCTCCCAAGCCACAGCATTGTCGTGCGTGATCTTCTTAACCGCCTGCTCGAGAGTGAAGGCGCCGCGCTTGCGCACCCAATAGCTCAAAAGATGCGTCTGCAACGACGAGCCCATCTCCTGGCAGACATGGGCGCCCGAATCGGAGAAGGTCGCGAGCGTACGCTGGTGCTTCAGGATGCCGAGCACATCGTCGGGCGATTCGTTGACCAGCGGCTGGACATAGACCTGGTTCTCGTCGGCCAGCGACAGGTCGATCATGACCTCGACCGGATGCTGCCCCCGCGCCTTGGCCAGTTGATCCACCGTCGGATCGTCCCAGTCGACGCCCTTCAGCGCGAACAGGTTGGAATAATCGGGCTTGCGCGGATCCGTCGTCGCAGCCCCTCCGCCCTGGAAGACGTTGTCGCGCGGCTTCATCCGGCTTTCTGCCTCTACCAGCTCGCGGCGCACGGCGGGGTCGGCGAGCCTCTTCTTCTGTTCGGCAAGCGGCAGTGCTCGCAGCGGACGCCAGGCCGGCAGTACGTCGAACGGCAGATAAGACTTCAGCGAGAAGATCGCATTGATCGAGCGCGTGGTGCCTTGGCCGAACATGCGGCCGCCCGCCGCCACCGTCTCGTCGATGTAGCGGGTCTGGTATTCCCAGCCGGTCGGATCGTCGCCCTGCTTCGTCGCCAGCACGCCGAACATGATCGGTCGCTTGTACTCCAAGGCGACCTTGCGCAGCCGCTCCAGGAAGCTGCGATGGTGCGCACCGCTCGCGATGTCGGGACCGACCTGAAAGATGCCCGCATCGAGTTCGGCCATGGCCGCAATGATGCGGTCGATTTCCTCCCACTCGGCGATGCGGCTCGCCACGGGCTTGTCTTCCGGCGTCACGTGCGTGGACGCGCGCGAACTCGAGAAGCCCATGGCGCCGGCTTTCAGCGCCTCCTGCACGGCGAGCGCCATGCGCGTCATGTCCTCGTCGGTCGCCTTCTCCGACAGCGCGCGTTTGCCCATGACGTACATGCGCAGCGCCGAATGGCCGATATACATGCCGTAGTTGATGGCCTTGGGCAGACGCTCGACGGTCGCGAGATATTCCGGGAAGGTCTCCCAGGTCCAGTCGATACCGGCGGCCATCGCTTCGGTCGGGATATCCTCGACCGCCGAGAGGCAGCGCGCGTACCAGTCGCGATCCTCGGGCTTGCAGGGCGCCAGGGCGAAACCGCAATTGCTCATCACCACCGAGGTGACGCCGTGCCAGCACGAGCAGCTCCCCAGGGGGTCCCAGGCGACCTGCGCATCCATGTGGGTGTGGCCGTCGATGAAGCCCGGCGAGACGATCAGTCCGTCAGCATCGAGGCTGCGCTTGGCACTGCCGGCGGCGATGCGGCCGATCTCGACGATCTTGCCGTCCTTGATGCCGACATCGGCCGAGAAGCGCTTCTTCCCGGAGCCGTCGACGACAGTGCCGCCGCGGATGACGAGGTCGTGAGCCATTACAGGCGATCCTTCTGCTCGACGATCTTCCAGTAAGTGTCCTTGGCGGCGATCTTGCCGCCGCGGAAAGTATAGATGTCACAGCCCTGGTAGTTCAGGTCCTCCCCGTCGGCGCCCTTGCCCTTGACGGTCCAGATCGAGATCGCGCGGTTGCCGGCGTAGATATATTCCTTGTGGTCCCACCGCATGTCGGGGATCACCTTGAAGCGATCGGCGAGCGTCTTGCGGATCGTCTCCTTGCCGTGGAGCGTGCGGCCGACCGGTTCGGGACCGCGCGCCAACCAGAAAGTGGCGTCGTCGGTGAAGTGGGAAACGATGCGATCGACGTCGCGACTGTTGAAGGCGGCCGAGATCGCCTTCATGAGCTCGGGCGTGGCGATATCGGCGTTTGCGGCTGTGACGTCCGGCATACGAAACCTCCCTCACGAAGCGACGCGAAACGATTGCAGGCTTTGCGAAAGCCGGCAAGGTCGGCGGCCACAACTGCACGCAACCGTGCTAGCGTGCCGCCCACAAGACCAAGACAAAGCCACAATCCAGGGGAAACGCTCGTGTACGATTACATCATCGTCGGCGGAGGCTCGGCCGGATCGGTCATGGCCAACCGGTTGTCCGCCCGCAGCGCCACCAAGGTGCTGCTCTGTGAAGCTGGCCAGGACACACCGCCGGGCCGCGAGCCCAAGGAAATCGCCGACAGCTACTCCGGAACCGCCTACTTCGACCCACGCTTTCACTGGACCGACCTCAAGGTCCACACCCAGGTCGTGAGCCACAACAATCCGCAGGAAAACCGCCCGCCGCTGCGCAAGTATGAGCAGGCGCGCGTGCTCGGCGGCGGCTCCTCGATCAACGGCCAGATGGCCAATCGCGGCGCTCCGACCGACTACGACGAATGGGTCAGCCGTGGCGCCACGGGCTGGGGTTGGAACGATGTCCTGCCCTACTTCAAGAAGGTCGAGCGCGACCTCGATTTCGATGGGCCGCTGCACGGCAAGGATGGCCGCATCCCCGTGCGCCGCATCCCGCGCGCGCATTGGGCGGGTCATGCCGAAGCCGTCGGCAAGGCTTTGGAAACCAAGGGCTTCAAATACCTGCCTGACCAGAACGGCGAGTTCGTCGACGGCTATTTTCCGGTCACCCACTCCAACGCCGAAGAGCGCCGCGTATCGGCGGCGATGGGCTATCTCGACACCGAAACCCGCAAGCGCTCCAACCTCACCATCTCGACCGATACGCAGGTGAAGTCGCTGCTGTTCGAGGGCACACGCTGCATCGGCGTGACTGCAATGGTCGGCGGCAAGGAGCAGGAGTTCCGTGGCCGCGAAATCATCCTGTCGAGCGGCGCCATCCATTCGCCCGCGCACCTGATGCGGGCCGGTATCGGACCGGTCGGGCATCTGAGCGAACTCGGCATCCCGGTGATCTCGGCCCTGCCCGGCGTCGGCCAGCGGCTGATGGACCATCCCTCGATCGCCCTCTCCTCCTTCATCAAGCGCCGCGCCCGCCTCCGCGAACACACGCGCCGTCACATCCATGTCGGCCTGCGCTATTCCTCCAACCTTCCGGGCATACCCAAGGGCGACATGTTCGTGGCGGTCGTCAGCAAGTCGGCCTGGCATGCCGTCGGCGAGCAGATCGCCTCGTTGCTCACCTTCATCAACAAGACCTACTCGGAGACCGGCCAGGTCAAGCTCGCCACACGTGACTGGCGCAACGAGCCTGTCGTCGAGTTCAACTTGCTCTCCGACAAGCGTGACCTAGATCGCTTGATGAGCGGCTTCAAACTGATGGCCGCGGTGCAAATGACCGATGCGCTGAAGGCGGTGACGGATATCCCGTTCCCTGCTTCCTACAGCGACAAGGTGCGCCAGATCGGCGTGGTGAATACCAAGAACAAATGGCTGACCCGCGCCGTGTCGGTCCTGCTCGATGGGCCGTCGGCGCTACGCCGCTACATGATCGAGAACTTCGTCGTCGAAGGCTTCACCTTCGAGCAGGTGATGAGCGACGACGACGCGCTGGAGGCCTTCGTGCGCAAGGCTGCGATCGGCGTCTGGCACGCCTCCTGCACCTGTCGCATGGGACGCGCCGACGACCCGATGGCCGTCGTAGACACTGAAGGCCGCGTAAAGGGCGTTCAGGGATTGCGCGTCGTCGACGCCTCGGTGTTCCCGGTCGTGCCCTGCGCCAATACCAACTTCCCAACCCTGATGACGGCCGAGAAGATCGCCGACACGATGACGAGGGTGGCGTGACGATCGCGCTCGGTCGCCTGCACCTGATCGGCTCGATACCGCTCGACAGCAGCGAAGCGGTGTTCCGCACCCTCGCATCGGAGCTTGGGCCGCACCTCAGCCGCATTCCCGATGGCGAGACCGGGGAGCGTTCGCGCTGGGTCTATTTCCAACGTCAGATGCTGCTCGACCACCCGGCGATGGAAATCGATCCGACCGTGCCGCCCTACAAGTTCGTACAATGGGACGGCAAGCTGGTGCGTGAGATCGAGCAAGTGCGCTTCAAGCCTGGCGTCGATCCGGCAACGGTCGCCTTCGAGACCGGCTACGACAGGGCGGCCCTCGCCTCCTGGGCGATCTTCGAACGCCTGCGCACCGCTGGCGCGATCCCGGCCGGCACACGCTTCCAGGTCTGCCTGCCGACGCCACAGGCCAGCGGCTATCTGTATGTCAGCGGCCCGGCACGCGAGACCTATTTCGAGGTCTACGAGCGGGCCCTGAAGGCGGCCCTGACCAATATCGTGAAGGCAATCCCGGTCCAGGATCTCGCGATCCAATGGGATGTCTGCCAGGAGGTGCTGGCCTTCGAGGGTTACTTCAAGGACCGGCCGCCCCACTACAAGCGACAGATCTTTGACATGCTTGGCAGGCTAGGTAACGCCGTGCCCGCCGATGTAGAGCTGGGCTATCACCTCTGCTACGGATCCCCCAAGGACGAGCATCTGGTCCAGCCCAAGGATGCCGCCATCCTTGTCGAGATGATGGAAGGCATTGCCGAGGCGACGCGCCGGCGCATCGACTTCCTGCACATTCCCGTCCCTCGGGATCGCACCGACGACGCGTACTATGCGCCACTCAAAGGTTGGAAGCGGCCGGCAGGGGCAAGGCTTTATCTCGGGCTGCTGCATCATGACGACGAAGCGGGAGATCGTGCCCGCATCGCGGCGGCGCGGCGGTTCGTCGACGATTTCGGCCTCTCGGCCGAATGCGGCTGGGGCCGCACGGAGCCCGGGCGCCTGCCCGGACTCCTCAAAGGACATCGTGTCGCTGCGGAGGCTTGGTAATGGTCGAGCGTATTCTGGTCGTTGGTCCGAAGGACTGCCTGGCGATGGTCGACGACCTCGCCCCCAAGGGCTTCGAGATCGTCAAGGCTCTGCACAATTCACCGGAGCAGAAGGCCGCCCTGCCCGGCGCCCACTATTTCGTGGGCTTCATCCAGCAATACGTCACTCCTCAGCTCTACAAGGAAGCGCCGCATCTCAGGCTGGTGCAGATGCTGAGCGCAGGTTACGACCGGGCCGACCTCGAGGCCGCCGGCAAAAGCGGTGTACCGCTCTGCGCCAACGGCGGTGCCAATTCAGTCGCCGTCTCCGAGCATGCCATCCTACTAATGCTCTCCGTGTCGCGCCGGCTGATCACCCAGCACAGCAACGTCGTGGCCGGCCGCTGGCACGGCAACGCACCGCCCACCGTCCATGAAGTGCGCAACAAGGTGCTGGGTATCGTGGGTCTCGGCACGATCGGCAAGAAGGTAGCCAAGCTCGCCCAGGCCTTTGGCATGATCGTCCACTACTACGACATCAAGCGGCTGAAGGAAGAAGAAGAGGATGCCCTCGGGGTGCGCTTCCGGCTGCTGCCCGAAATCCTGCGCCATTCCGACGTGTTGTCGCTGCACGTGCCGTTGAATGACTCGACACGCCATATGATCGGCAAAGAAGAACTCGCCGTCATGAAGAAGTCGGCGATCATCGTGAACACGTCGCGCGGACCGGTGATCGACGAGAAGGCCATGACGGCTGCCCTCTCGTCCGGCAACCTGTTCGGCGCCGGCCTCGACGTGTTCGACGAAGAGCCGACGCCGCCCGACAACCCGCTGCTGAAGCTCGACAACGTGATCCTGACGGCGCATCTCGCCGGCCCCACCTTCGAGAGCAACATCACGCGTTTGCGTAATGGCTTCGACAATGTGCAGCGCGTGGCGCGCGGCGAACCGGCTCTATGGGTCGTGCCGGAACTGGCAGGCTGAGATGAAGACCACGCGCCGCACACTGCTTACCGCCGGCTTCGCGGCGCCCTTCATTGCCCGCGAGGGCTTCGCCCAAGGCGACTGGCCAAAGGGGCCGGTTCGCTGGATCGTGGCCTTCGCCGCGGGCGGCGCGGCCGACACCGTGGCCCGCAACGTCGCCGTGAGGGCGAGCGAGATCATTGGCCAGCAAGTGATCATCGACAACCGCACAGGCGGCAACGCGGTCGTCGCCGCCAACGCCGTCCTGCAATCGCCGCGCGACGGTCAAACCTTCCTCATCGACGCCGCGAACCAGATCACCAATCCGCTGCTGATCAAGGATCTTCCGTTCGATTATGTGCAGACATGGGTTCCCGTGTCACAGTTGTCGAGCTTCCCGCAGGTCGTGGCGGTGAAGCACGACTTTCCGGCAAAGACGATCCAAGAATACATCGCTGCCGCCAAGGCCAAGCCCGGTACGATCAGCTATGGCACGCCTCCTGCCGCCGGCATGGGCCATATGGCCGGTGAAGAGCTGCAACGACGCGCCCAAATCAAGCTGATCCACGCACCCTATCGCGGCGGTGCGGACGCGGCGCGCGACATCGGTGCTGGCGCAATCGACTCGGTGATCATCACCACCAGCTCGATCCGTCCGCCAGTTGCGGCCGGTCGTGCTCGCGTCCTGGCCGTCACCAGCCTCAAGCGGAGTTCCACCTATCCTGAGGCACCGACTCTCGCGGAGAGTGGCTATCCCGGCTTCGATCTCAACGACTGGAACGGCCTCTTTGCCGCGACGGGTACGCCGCCAGCCTTGATCGACCGCATGCAGGCCGTTGTCGCCGAAGCGATCAAGGACCCCAAGGTCAAGGAGCGGCTCGATCCGAGCGGCGCCGAGCTGATCGCCAGCACGCCGGCCGAGTTCAAGACCTGGCTAGACGGCCAACGCCGTCTGCTGAGCGGCCTGATCCAAGAGGCCGGCATCAAGCTGCAGTGAGGTCATTCAGGCTGGTTCGAGCTTCACCCGATAGGTCTCGCCGAACTTCAGGATCGCCACGAAGGAGATGGCGGCGGCGGCCATGATCATGAAAGCCGGACTGTAATTGTTTGCGGTCCGGTGAACGAGCCATGTCGCCGCCAGTGGGCTCAAACCGCCGACTATGCCCAAGGTCACATTGTAGCCCAGGGCGATCGCCGTGCAGCGGATCTCCGCGGGTACGGCCTCGACCATCAATGCCGGTTGTGCGCCGATGAAAGTGCCGACCGACAAGACGAAGCCGAGCTGGCCCAGCAGGATGATTTCCGGCGCCGGCTGGTGCATCAGCCAGAAAAACGGCAAGGCGCCCACGAATCCCAGCGCTGCGGCCGCAAGCATGATCGGCCGCCGTCCATAGCGATCCGACAGCCAGCTCATCAGGATCATAACCGGCAGCAGCACGATCATGCTGAAGGAATTGATCTCCAGGGCGCGCGCTGGCGCAATGCCGTCGGCGAACTGCAACCAGCTCACGATGTAGACGAACATCAGGTAGAAGCCGACCGAGTTGAACACCGAGAGAGCGGCAAGCCGGGCAAGAAGCGGTCCGTGATTGCGCACGGTCTCGAGCAGCGGTGAACTCTCTTTCCTCGCAGACTTGGGTGTCTCGTTGACATGACGGCGCAGCACGACGCCGGCGAGACCGACCACCAGCCCCAGGATGAAGGGGATGCGCCAGCCCCAGCTCTCCAACGCCTGCTCCGACATCACCGACGCCAGGAGAGCGCCCGTTGCCGATCCCAACAGAATACCGCCGACAGCCCCGCAGCAACCCATGGCACCGACCAGTGCCCGGCGGTTGGGCGGCGCCTGCTCGATGATGAAGATGATGGAGGTCGTGTACTCGCCGCCGACCGACAGGCCCTGCACCATGCGGAGCAAGGTGAGGATGATGGGCGCGGCGATGCCCAGCACCTGGTAGTCCGGCAGGATGCCGACCAGGAAAGTCGGGATCGCCATGGCCGCGACCGAGACGGTGAGCGCGGTCCGCCGGCCAAACTTGTCGCCGATCGAGCCGATCACGGCCCCGCCCACGGGCCGCATCAGGAAGCCCACGGCAAAGATGCCGAAGGCCGCCAGGACCTGGGCGACGGAGTCTTCCTGGGGAAAGAAGGCGCGGCCGATGGCGGTGGCGAAGTAGCCGTAAACCGCGAAATCGTACCATTCGAGCACGTTGCCGATGGCGCCGGCCGCAACGACCCGGCGCGTGTTACTGACCGCCATCGACACTCCCCCAGACCGTGATCGCCGCGAGCTGGCGATCTTCGCGACCTCGGCCCCAGTGAACCACAACATCGTGAACCACTGCAATTTCCCGAGATTTACAGCCGCCGACAGTGGCGAGTTGCATCGCCCTCGATTAGGGTCGCGTCCGAAAAACGGGGGGAGTTTCAATGTATCGTCTGTCTACCTGCCTGCTGGCAGGTGTCGTTGCTGCGTCAATGGCGATGCCGGCCCATGCCCAGACCCAGGAAGAGATCAAGGACATGGTCGTCGGCCTTTATGTCGTTTCGATCGCCATCGACGCCTGCGATCTCGATCTTACCAAGAACCAGGAAGAGCGCCTCGACTACTGGATCGAGTGGGGAGAGAAGAAGCTCAATATTGCCGACCGCAAGCTCGACAAGGCCTACGCAACCATGGAAGAGGCCGTCGAGAAGGATAAGTCTGCCTTCTGCAAGGAGATGTCGCCCGTCGCCAAGCAGATCCTGAAGGACCTGCCACCGGCAAACTGACTCCTCTTCAGCCGTAGACGAAAGCCGGATCGTCGAGGTCGATTGCGGGGAAGATGTTCTTCTCGCCCCAGTAGTCCTGCGTGTGCTGCCATTCCGGCTTCTCGCCACGCTTGGGCAGGAGGTGCATGCCGCGCATCAGGTAACCGGGATTGAAGTTCTCCGGGTCGATCCACGGCAGGAGCTTCATGTCCTTGTCCTCGGGGCGTAACGACACCCCGACCTTGCGGACGCCCTTCTCCTGCATATGGCCGAGCAGGCGGCAGACGAAATCCGCCACGAGGTCGGCACGCAGGGTCCAGCTCGCGCGGAAATAGCCGAACACCCAGACCATGTTGGGGACGCCGGTGAACATCATGCCGCGATAGGTGACAGTATCGGCGAAATCGAGCGGCTTGCCGTCGACGGCGAAGGCGATGTCGCCCATGACGCTGAGATGGAAGCCGGTCGCCGTCACGATGATATCGGCCTCCAGCACCTTGCCCGATTTCAAGAGGATGCCGTTCTCGACGAACTTCTCGATCTCGTCGGTCACGACCGAGGCCTTGCCGGCACTTACGGCACGGAAGAGGTCGCCGTCGGGCACGTAGGCGATTCGCTGCCGCCACGGACGATAGCTCGGCAGGAAGTGCGGATCGACATTGTGCTCGTGATCGGGGCCGAGATAGGCGCGCACGCCCGCCAGCAGATCCTTCTTCACCTGCTCCGGCTCCTCGAAGGAGCGCTTCGTGAACACCGCCTGATCGTGAAGGATCTTGCGGCGCACGATCTCGTGGATCCACGTCTCGTCGACCTCGAGCTGGCGCAGGGTGTCGGCGAGGTCGTTGGCATTGCGGGCCGGGATGAAATAGGTCGGCGAGCGCTGCAGCATGGTGACATGCTCGCTCTTCTCGGCGATCGCCGGGATCACGGTCGCGGCCGTTGCACCGGAGCCAATGACCACGACCTTCTTGCCCGAGTAATCCAGGTCTCCCGGCCAAGTCTGAGGGTGCACGATCCGGCCCTTGAAGCTCTCCATGCCCGGCCACTCGGGCGTATAGCCCTCGTCGTGCCGGTAGTAGCCCTGGCACATCCACAGGAAGTTGGCGGTGAACCGCACGGTCTCGCCGGTGTCGGTGCGCACGCCCTCGAGCGTCCAGAGATTGTCCCGGCTCGACCAGGAGGCCGAGACGATCTTGTGGCGATAGCGGATATGGCGGGCGAGATCGTTGTCCTCGATCACCTCGTTCATGTAGGTGCGGATCTCGTGGGCCGTGGCGATCGGCTTGCCGGTCCAGGGCTTGAAGCGGTAACCGAAGGTGTAGAGATCGCTGTCGGAGCGGATGCCGGGATACTTGTGCGTCAGCCAGGTGCCGCCGAAGCTCTCCTGCGACTCCAGCACCACAAAGCTCCGGCCTGGGCTCTGCGTGGTGAGATGGTAGGCGCCGCCAATGCCAGAGATGCCGGCGCCAACGATGACGACGTCGAAGTGTTCGGTCCGGGCCGCCGAGGCCTTGTCCGGCTTGGCTTGGGCAAGAGTCGTGGTGTCGGGCATGGCGATGCTCTTTCCTGGATTGGCGGATAGTTTATGGGCTGGAAGCGCCTCTTGTCGCCACCACAACGCCGCGCACAACGATAAGTAGGATCGACCTGCAAAATACCAACGAACAAGATGCACGCCCCATGAACGTCTTTGGCTGCCTTCCGCGTGCACCGCCATCGCGCTGCTGTCGATCTTTGGGTCGGCGACAATCGCTTGATCGAGGATCGCGTGCATCGTCAAATTGTTACCGCGCTCGAACGCCATGGAGCCGACGTCCTCGACATGCGGCCTATCCTGGAAGCGGCAGACAATCCCTCGCCTTCCATTTCGCAACGATGACCACTGGAACGCCAAAGGTCATGCATTGGCTGGCGAGGCGATCACGCGCGGCTGAGCGGCAAATGGCCCCTCGTCGCCTCTTGGCGGCCTCGCTTGCACTCCCAACATAGTATCTTTGCCGAACCCGTTCGGAGGAGGAACCGGTGCAAGCAATCCTCGATATGTTCGCCTTTCTAAATTCCGCCATAGACGGCGGCGTGATGACCCAGAAGGCTTTCTCCATTGCCGTCCTGGGTTTGAGCTGCCGCATCTATTCGGACTGGCATGAGGGCACGATACCGGCGGAGCGGCTGCCGCAATTCTCCCGAGAGCTGCAACAGCTCGACGGCCACTGGAAGTCTCATTGCGAGGCCGCCCGCCGTCCGCGCGTGGCCTACGATGCCAAGCTGCCGCTGCAGGAAATTGCCGCTTCGCAGCCCGTCGTCGTCACCCCCGCCATGAAGCGCGCCGGCGTCGCCGTGATCGAACAAAGCCGTGGCCTAACCGCCGAGGAACTCGCGGCGCGCGTTTTCCGTGCAATGGCAGCCGTAGCCTAACGTCTACCCTCGCTCGCTGGCTCGATCACCGATCTGGTCGAAGCTTCCTTGCAATATATGACTGGTATATGGTTGGGACGGGTTTCACCCTGGGTAGGAAACAGCGAGCGGCAACAGCTTGAAGTCGAAGACATCCCTCAAGCGTCCCGCACCTCACATCCGGCCGGATGACGTCACCCTGACCGATCGTGCCTATGGGGAACTCGAAGAGCTGATCGTCACCTTGCAGCTTCCACCGGGGACCGTGTTGTCCGAGCATACGCTCGCCGAACGACTCGATATCGGGCGCACACCGATCCGCGAAGCGCTGCAGAGACTGGCGCGCGACGGCCTGGTCGTCATCATGCCAAGACGCGGCATTCTGGTTTCAGACATCAATCCGCGGCTCCAGCTCCGCCTGCTTGAGGTTCGTCGCGAACTCGAACGGCTGATGGCGCGCCTGGCGGCCGAGCGTGCAACGGCGGCGGAGCGCCAGCAGTTCGCCGAAGTGGCCCGCGGCATGCTGAAGGCGGCGACGCAAGCCGACGACATGGAGTTCATGCGTCTCGATCAGCATTTCAATGGCCTGATCGCGACGGTCGCGCGCAACGAGTTCGCGCGGCGCTCGATGGGCCTGATGAACGCCCTCTCCCGCCGCTTCTGGTATCAGCACTATCAAGAGGTCGCGGATCTGCCTCTGGCCGCCAAGCTGCATGCCGCCGTCGCCGAGGCCGTGGCCGAAGGAAAGCCCAAGGCCGCCGCCACCGCCTCCGACAGACTGATCGACTATATCGAGGACTTCGCCCGCAAGACCCTCGATACCTGATCAGTCGAAGGTCACGACGCTGCGGATGGTTTCGCCACGTTTCAGGGCCTCGAAGCCGGTGTTGATTTCGTCGAGCCTGATGCGGCGCGAGATCAGCTCGTCCAGCATCAACGATCCGTCGAGATAGGCGCGCGCCAGCATCGGGAAGTCGCGGCGCGGCCGCGCATTGCCATAGCTGACGCGGCGGATGCGTTTCTCCTGCATCAGGGAGCCCCAGCGGAAGGCGACATCCTGCTGTACGTCGACCTTGCCCAGCCAGATGATGTGCCCGCCGGGACGGACCGCCTCGGCTGTGAGCCGAAAGGCTGTCGGGCTGCCAGCCGATTCGAGAACGACATCCGCGCCCCGCCCGTTCGTCGCCGCTTTGGCTGTCGCTACAGGATCGTCCTTCGACGAATCGACCACATGGGTCGCGCCCATGGAGGTGGCGAGCGCCAGCTTGGCCGGGTTCAGATCGACAGCAATGATCGCACCGGCGCCCGCCAGCCTCGCGCCCTGCACGGCCGCGAGGCCGACGGCGCCACAGCCGATCACCATCACCGTGTCGCCGTGAGCGATGGCACCGAGGTTGAGACCGGCACCGACACCGGTCATCACGCCACAGCCGATCAGACAGGCACGATCGAATGGCATGTCGCGCGGGACGACGACCGCCTGCTGGTCGGCAACGATGCAGTATTCCCCGAAGGCCCCCAGGAACATGAGCTGCCGCAGCTCGCGGCCATCGTCGAGCCGCGCCCGACTCTCGCCGTCGAAGGCGCGCGCCTTGGGGCCTTCGCCGAGATAGTCCTCGCACAGAATCGGCAGATCGCGATCGCAATAGAAGCAGTGGCCACAATGCGGGTTCCATGACAGCACGACGTGATCGCCCTTCTTCACCCCGCGCGCCAGTGATCCCACCTCCTCTACAACGCCAGCCGCTTCGTGACCCAGTACGATCGGCATCGGAATGCGCAACGAGCCTTCGATAACTTCCAGATCGGTATGGCAGAGCCCTGCCGCGCGGATGCGCACCAGCACGTCAGTAGGCTTCAGAGGCGCCGCTGTGATGGTTTCGACGACCATCGGCGTCTTGGACGCATGCAGGACGGCCGCGCGATACTGCAGTGCCATCTAGGCCGCGCCTCTCGCCGGTAACGCCGCATCGATATCGGCCGAGGTCATCTCCCATTCGTTACCAAAGTTGGCGACGACGTTGCGCATGAACGGCTCCACGACCCGCTTTGCTGCTTCTGCTTCTCCGAGATGGTCGACCAGCAGAGCCAGTGCCAGCTGCCGTGGCTCCGGCCCTTCATAGCTCCATTCGAAGCCGTTCTTGCTGTACTCCGCCACATCGGTCCGCGGGTTGAGCGGAACCTCATCGACGGTCACCTTGACGCCATCGATCGTCCGGTCGCCGACATATCGTTTCATCTCGCTCTCCACTGGTCGGCAATGCTGGCGCCGGCCAGCTTCGAGAAGGCACGAAGGGTGTGCCGCATCGCATTCCTCCCACTTCGACGAAAGTCTCTGCCGCGCGCACCTGCCATATCATGGATATACAAGGAGCCTCTCAACAAGTGCATTCTGCCCGCAGGAGCGGCATTGCCGCTCTAATAGATTGGTGATATGTCAGACGGACGCAGGCCCTCGCGCCACGGAAAGACGGAGACGATTCCATGGAGATCGCGACCAGCCCGATGACCGACAGGCAGCGGCAGTACCGCGCCACCTACAGGAAGCGCATTGCCGGCTGGTACAATGGCTGGCTACACGTCTTCGTCATCTACGTCATCGGATTGACGGCACTTTTCATCTACGGCGCCAACATAGAGAGCCCGCGCTGGTGGGAGTGGCTGATCGTGCCGATCACTTTCCTGGCGGCCAACTTCTTCGAATGGTGGATCCACCGCTACGTCATGCATCGACCGTCGCAGATCAAGGCGTTCCGCGCGATCTACAACCGCCACACCTTGATGCATCACCAGTTTTTCACCGAGCAGGAGATGCGCTTTGCCAACCACAACGACTGGCGCGTCACCTTCTTCCCACCCTATGCGCTGGTAACTTTCACTCTGATGTCGATCGTGCCGGCGATGATCCTGGGCTGGCTGATCTCCCCCAATGTCGGCTGGCTGCTGATCAGCACGACCACGTCGATGTATCTCATCTACGAGTTCATGCACTTCTGCTGTCACGTCGATGAGAACTGGTTCGTGCGCAACATGCCGTTCGTCAATACGATCCGGCGGCACCACACCGCACATCATAACCAGTCGATCATGATGGAGCGGAACATGAACCTGACCTTCCCGGTCATGGACTGGCTGTTCGGTACCTCCGATCTCAAGCGCGGCCTGCTCGGCCACCTCTTCAACGGCTACAGCACCAGGTTCGTGCGGAAGGACATGCGTCGGACGTCGCGCACGCCGCGACCGGCGGTCCTGACGCAAGCCGGTTCAATCGCACCTGCCGAATAGGCGAGCGGAGGCCTGCGATGCCTGTACGGATCAAACTGGCGCTATCGGTAGTCGTGATACTCGTGGCGATCGCCGCCTTCTTTTTCCAGCGCGCGCTGGGCCACGATCGGATTCAGCATCTCGTGCTCTTTCTCGGTGCCTTCATGGTGTTCGCCATGTGGCTGTTCCCCGAAGTGAAGCGCGAGGAGACAGCAGGCGGCGTGCGTCGCGGCGAGGCTGCCCCGAAGTAAGCTAGCCCGTCGCGCCACCACATTTGTCGGCGCGCTCGCGGGCCGTACGGTCGCTCAGCCCGCTTCCGAACAGGCCGGTAGCCCGCTGCCACGTCACCTGGCTCGATGCCGCATTGATCTGCTTGACCTGGAATTCGGCATCGGCGCCACTGCCGCTCGACAACAGAATGCTTGAGCGTTGGACCGTCGGATAGACTTGCGGGGCGACACGAAGCTCACCGGCATACTGCGAGGCGATGCAGTTCGACAGCGTTTCGTAGGAGCCAGGATAGGTCGCGGTCCATTGGATCGGACTGTTCCGGAAATCGTTGGGCATGCTCAGAGTCGCGGTATCGAAGGCGCACCCCGCCACCAGGGTCGCCATCACCACTACAAGAGCACGCCGCATATGATCTCCCCCTATCCAACCGGAGCATAGAGCGCGATCCTTCACGGGAAGTCCATCGCCGCATTACCAGTGGTGGCGCCACGACGTCGCGTGCGTCACGACACCCATGGCGGGCGCCGGCTAGAGGTCGTGCAGGTTCCTGTAGGTCTGGCGCTGGCGCCGGTTCTCGATCACCTGCAAGACCCACAGTGTAATTGCCGTTCCGCAGATGCCGCCCAACAGGCCGAACAGAATCTGCTCGATCATCGCCAGTACCTGTCCGGCAAGAGCCAAAGCGCCCCGACCAGTAGAAGTGTGGCTGCCGGTCCACCAACAAGCCCGACGACAAAACTCAAAAACACTCCATCCTGCATCTCTCCCCACCCACCCGTTCATTTCAGTCCGATTGAATCTAACGAAATAAAGCGTTGACCTCTAGCCCTGCCAGCAGAGCAAGCCATAGTTAAGTGTTTTCGGAGGTGGGATAAGGGCAAAGAGGAAGGAGTTCCAACCCTCGATACGGGCTTGCCCCATGCGAGAGTTCAACAAACCCGATATTACTGCGGACTGCGGATCGCGATCGCCGTTAAGGGCTAATGTTTGCGGACTTTTATGAAAGCCCGGCCACCGCAGGCCATGCAGCGGGATGCCAATCCGCTTCGGCACAAAGTCGGCGCGGAGGCTCAGATTGGGCCGACGTCTAGAAAGCCTGTGCTGGCAACCCCTGGAAGGGATGGGAATTTGCACACAGGGCGCCGTCGAGGCCACGACGTCTGAATTCAGCGAGGGGCATGTATAACGCCTCCAAACGCTTCCAGCTTTCTTGTCAGAACGGTTAGACCACCTTCACGGCGATGTCGCCCGAGATGTCGAGGTCCGAACTCTCGCCCGAGTCCCGAAGCGTTACCGTTCCCGTGCCGCTGATCTTGCCCAACTTCATCTTGCCCTCGAAGCCGGTGAAGCCCTCGATACGGCAGCCATCCATGATCAGCCCGCCGTTGTTGAAGAAGGCCTTCACCAGATAGGGCTGCAGGCCGTGCGTGCCGCCACGGCAGTCGGTCATGCGGCCTTCGTTCATCAGATTGATGCCACATCCGCCGTTGTTCACGAAGCCGCAGCCCTCGGCCCTGGAGAAGCCGGCGGCCGCATTCAACCCTGGCCCCTTGTTGTCGACGAAGTGGGTCTGCCGGAGATTGAGGTCCCGCGGCTCCTGGTAGGGGATGGCACTTTGAGTCTCGATGCCTGCATTGCCATTCTTCCGCATCTGGCCGCCGAAGATCGCGATGGCGGAGACAATGCCCGTATCTTCTTTCGGACCGTCGTTCCGAAAGGTCATGCCGTTGCGGCCGTTGCTCGCGCAGGTGACGGCGTGCAACTCACCCTCGAACACGCTTCCGGCGAAGAACAGCCCGTCCCGCGCGAACTGTTCGATGTCCAGGTTCATGATCTTCCAGCTGTAGATCCAGCTTTGATTTGTCAGGCATATCAATCCCAAGGCATCCAGCGCCGGGCTCTCGGCTATGATGGTGCCGTTGAAGAACTTCAGGCCGCGCACGGCGACCTTCTTGTGCCCTGGAGGAATGCGTATCGTGATTGCCCGCTGTTTCGCATCGTTGAAATCAGCAATCACTTTGGCGCCGTTCAGATCGACACCGGCTCCGACCATGCTATGCGTCACGTCGATCGTAATCGGACGTTTCAGGCGTACGTTGCCGCCGGTCCAGTTCAGTACGTCGCCCGTCGCGAGCTTTGCACGCAGAGCCGCCTCGAAGCCCGTCGCATCGGCCACAGACGCAACCAGCGAGCAAGCAGCAGGCTTGCTCTGTCCAAAAGCTGCGGATGAACCCGAAGCCAGGGTGAAAGCGGAAGCACCACCTACAAGGTGGCGTCTCTTCATGTTCATGGGATCGCCTCCTTTCAGCGTGCGCTGGTCACTCATTGGGACGCCTACCCCGATTGCATCCATGGCCCGGCTTCACGCTGTCCGCTCGATCAAACGACGCGCATCACCAACTGTCGAATGTTCAAGCTGTGGTGCCACGCCTGACGCGTAGACGCCGTCGGTCGACTCTGTGCCACACGAAGCAGCGGCTCATCATTGCGGTTCTTGCCCAGAGTAAAGAGGCGATCCTGCTCGACCGTCGTCCTCGCCAACCGACGAGTACGAAAGAAGGGCCCACGCGCATGCTTTGCGCCCCTCCTCCGGTCGCGCTTAGCTCAACGCGCTACGGCATCATCGCGCGGTCTCTCAAGACCCTATTGAACCCGTATAGCTAGTGGTTCGACCGCGACGACCTGATGGCGGCCGCGTAGGCGGCGGCGATCTTGCGTTGGCCTGCCTCGGAATAATGGCAGCCGTCGGTACGGTCGTCCGGAGCGAGGAGAGCATCCGCATCGGTCGCGAGGACGACGCGCCGCCCGTCGGCGAGAGCGCGCTGTGCCAAGGCGATGGGATTGCCCGCGGTCCATGTCGCTGCGCAGCGCGTCGACACCGATGTGAAAACCGGCGCCTCGACCCCGGCCTCGCCGAGCGTCCCGATCAAGGATGCGAAGGCCACCTTGTAGGCATCGGCCGTCGTCGCATTGGCGAAGTCCGTTTCTCCTTGGTGCCAGATGACATGGGTGACCCGGTAGTTGGCGGCGAGCTGGCGCAGCCTGGACGACAGGCTGGCATTGAGGTCGCCGTCCCGGGCCCATCGCGAGATCGGACTGGCGCCGACGCCAGACGAAACGATGACGACGGTACGGTAGAGGCCGTCGTCGACCAGCCGGTCCGCCAGCATCGTCAGGAACTCGCCGCCGTCACTGGTGGCGCCCAGCAGGGGCGACGCAGCGATATGGCACTTTCCGTCGAAGTAGCCGACCACGTGGCTTCCGTGACGTGTGGTCTCCCGGCGCGCGCCATGGTTCGCGACGTTCGACTGGCCCATCGCCAGGATCACCGCGGTACGTTCGTCCTGCGGCGGGCAGGCAACCGGGATCTTGCCGGGATAGGCGGTCAGCCGGCCGAAATCGTCACGTGCCCCGGGCTCCCGAACGGTATCGCCCAGCCCACGCAAAGCGCCGATAGGCCACAGTCCGCGTGGATAGCTGTAGACGCCGAAGAGGTATGAAACGATCGCCGCTGCGACGATCGCCAAGCCCATCAGGACGACGCGGAAGGACGCCTGCCGCTTGGCCGGATCGGTTGTGCTCACCCCGGCTGTATACGTCGCGACGCATGACCCAATCCGTGACCAGTTGATGACCCTGAATCGCAGGTGGCCTATGAGGGAGATCGGTCCAAGAATGGCCTTAAGCGCTAGCCGGCCCTTAGCAGGGAAAAGCTCGTCGTTGTCAGGCGTCATCTGAACCGGCGGACGCCAGGAGACAGTTCGCGAGCAACTCGTCGGAATACCTTACCAGCCCCCAGGCGGCTCATCGGTTCGCTAACGGCTGATTGAGCCCGCCACGGTGAGGCCGGCCTCGCGTATCACCTTCTCACATCGGGCATGATCGGCGCGGACGACGACGGCGAACTCGTCGGGCGTATCACCGAGCACGTCGACACCTTGGGCAGCGAACTCAGCTTTCGCGCCGGGGCTGGCAGCCACCGCCCGAGCACTGCCGAAGCGCAGCCAATAGCCCAGCCTTACCCTGAGACAGCGGCTTACCCATTCTCGCCTGATAGGCCATCAACGACTACATCTTCTACGAGAGCTTGTACTGCCTCTGAAAAAACACCGAGTGCTGTCCGCCGGCAGGTGGTCTGGCGGCGATATGCTGTGTGATCTGAGCGTTCTCAGAACTGTTTCCAGCAACCATCAGCATGACATGATTTACGGGAATGGTCTTAAGCGTCTCCCGCTTCAATAGTTCATCAAGAATAGCCTCTGGCTCCCCTTCGGGAACGGCAATCCAGTATCTTAGGGCTTTAAGCATGCTCTGCGTTTCAGGGTCATGCGCCTTATAATCACCGGCAACATAGTGTGTCCCCAGAGTCTCAATTCTGGCTATGCAGATTGGCTCCCCCTCGCAACCCGGATCTTCGGCACTATGGTCGGTGTGAAGGCCGTGCGGCTCGGGAATGGTAAATTTGCCGTATGCGTAATGCTCTTTGCGATAGCGTGCTGAAGGAACGAGCATGCTCATCATCTCATCGACATCTTCGTTATAGAGCCGCACATAGTTTGCCATCGTGTCGGGCATACCGTTGACGAACTTTTCCAAGAGCCAATTGTTATCGACGTATACCGTCTTGACGTCGGTGAAGTGCATCGCATGCTCGTAGATCGCATTCCTCGCAGATTCGCCAAACCGGGCTATTGGCATGGGCAAGTGAGTATGCGCTTCGCGATCGTTAAAATTTGCATGCATGCGTTCAATAAGAGACCAGTGATCGGAAGAGAATTGCACTGGTTCCAGTATCTTTAGTTTGGGCGGTAAGTCCGCCCATGCCTGACGAAGTGATGTCATAGTTCTTTTCCCAATCGACCACTGCTGCATCGACCGACTCCAATTCATTCTCTGGAGGTCACGGTGAGGTCAAATACCGAGGCCACCTCGCGGCTGTGTTCCCGATCGGCGAAGTCGGCCAAGCTACGGGAACACGCGAGCTTGTTTGTCGCTCGATCCCATTGCTGGAGGACTCTTGTTGGGGGACTCGGCATGCACCCTCTCGCCACTCGCATTCCTGCATCGCCAGCCGCTCTCACGGATCGCGCCGGCTGAAGCAGTTGCTGCCCCCCTTTTTATCGGCATGGAGAGTTGGACCAGATGTTTGAGATTCTTTCACGAAACCTGCGCAGAATCTTCTAGACGCACCGACATAGGGGGTTTATCCATGTATGGTTGTAATGTGAATGTATGAAATTCACACCAAGGCACTCCCGTTGACCTGTGGAACTGTGCCTTAGCTGCTGTATCGAGAATGTGCTGCGTTTTACCGAGCTGCATTCCTACTGAGCTGTGTTTTACCGAATTACGCTGAATCCTACCGATGGGCAGCAGGAACGACTCCGTGCGTACGGGATTCGAGTAAATCAAGCCAAAAAGGAGCAACGCCATGTCACCAGCAGACGATCGTGGCTCAACGAAGCTATTGCACGAACTATTCGGCGGCAAAGTTCCAGAGTCTCATGAGGAAGTGGCGCGCGCGCTCGGAGTAAAGGCTGATAGCGTAAAGCTGTTACGCTGGTGGGTTAAGGGAACACCCCGGCCCGACTGGTTCCACGCATCATTCCGAGTACATCCCGACATGGTTGGAGACGTCGTGGGACGGCTCATAAAGGGCGGCTATGTAGTCGACGGGTTTCCATTCGGATTGCCGGCAATTGATGCCGCCATAATTAACGTTAGCAACGTGCCGCACGAAGTCAGGGGCTAGTCGTCCATGGGGCCGACAGGAGACGATTACCGGGTGCTTCAGGTGCACGTCTCCCGTCGATGTAACTTGGAATGCTTACACTGCTATTCGTCGTCTGGTCCCACGTTACACGACGAAACCCCGGCCCACCTGTTTTGTGCAGCAATTTCAGATGCGGCGGCCGAAGGCTACAACGTCGCCAGCTTCTCAGGCGGCGAGCCGCTCATGTATGGGCCACTTCGCGAGCTACTTTTGCATGCTCGTGAACTCAACATGGTGACGACGGTTACTACCAACGGCATGTTGCTGGACCGTCGTCGCATTGAGATGTTACGCGGAGCCGCGAATCTCGTAGCGATAAGCCTGGATGGGACTCCGGAGTCCCACAATCGCATGCGTGGGGACTCGCGCGCATTTGCAACGATGGCGAAACGTTTGCCAGATCTGCGCGCGTCAGGCTTACCCTTTGGGTTCATCTTTACATTGACCCAGCATAACTTGAACGAACTCCTCTGGGTTGCGGACTTCGCGTTGCAGGAAGGGGCGCGACTTCTGCAGCTTCATCCTCTCGAAAGCGTAGGCCGCGCGCGCACCCAGCTCAGCCAGTCCAATCCCGATGCGACGGAGCTTTCATACGCCGTGCTCGCTGTCGCACGGATACAGGAGCTTGCGGGCGAGCGCATGAGGGTTCAACTGGACGTCGCAGGGCGCGAAGCGATCGTAGAAGATCCTGAACGCGTTTTTGCCGGAAACGCCTTACTTCAACATACTCAACCTTTGGCGGAAATTGTCTCGCCTTTGATCATCGAAGCGGACGGTGCCGTTGTTCCCGTCGAGTACTCATTTGGACGAGAGCTTGCGCTAGGTAATCTGCGCGATGCTTCATTGACTGCGCTGGCTGCGCGCTGGAAAACGGAAAAGCAATCGTCGTTCCGAAGGCTTTGTCGCGAAGTCCATGCGACAGCCACCGCAAGCAACCAACCAGCCGTTATCAATTGGTATGGGCTCATTGCGCAGAAAGCGGAAGCCGAAACCGCGCCAATCCACGTTCACGCCTAGACAATGCATCAGGAACTCGCGGAAGCAACAATAGGAGCTGGTCGCTAGTCGTCGTTGAACAAACTAGTCGTAGGCCGCGGTGTTGCTCCTTATCGCATTTCTATCTTCACAACGATCAGAAGTCTTGGTGCTAACGGCGCTCGACACCGTGACCGAGGCAGCCGGGGAAGTGACTGAGACGAGCACCGAGATGGTGCTGGACGTGCTCGATGGCGTACGGGATGCGGCAACTGCCAACTCGCCCGCATTGGGCGCCAACGCCAACGTGGTCCTTGGTGTATTGATTCGCGGGGCGATAGTGGCGGAGGATTGGAAATCCGGATCCAACGCTCTCCACGACAAGCCATGCTGCCGCGAGCACCGATGCGGAAATCTCGCATCCGCAGGTAGCGCAAACGTAGGCGATCAGCTCAATCAGCGGCTTGGCCGGAATAGCCGGATTGGGGAACAGCACATAGTCGCCGACCAACGGCACACTGAAGCGCCCGTCCTGGTGATGCCTATGGCAGCAGAATCAGAGGTCCGATCGTGGTCCGGCCCTCAAGATTGCGATGGGCCTGCGCAGCAGCAGCCAGCGGATAGCGATGCTGGATATCGAGTGTAAGAATGCCCTGGCGCAGCGCCTCAAACGTGCGTGCAGCCATTTCGGTCAAGACGGCGCGTTCGGCACTGTAATGAAACAGCACGGGGCTTGAGAACGTCGCGGACTTCTGCTGCATATCCTCGACTGTCAATTGGCTCACCGGGCCACTCGCCTGACCGTAGCAGACCCAGTGGCCGCACATCGCCAGGGCATCGAAGTTCTCGCGCGCCGCCGCCTGCCCCAGGCCATCGTAGATCACGTCAGCACCTCGGCCGTCCGTTGCATCACGCACTGACGCTGCGAACCGGTAGTCGCCGCCTACAATGACGAAATCACAGCCAGCAGCGCGCGCGGCACGTGCCTTGATATCGGTCGACACCGTGCCGATGACCCGTGCCCCCAACGCCTTCGCCCACTGGCAGAGCAACAGGCCGACGCCACCCGCCGCGGCATGGACCAGGACGGTTTCACCAGCACGTAGCCGATGGGTGCGATGCAGGAGATACTCGGCGGTCATGCCCTTCAGCATCACCGCCGCCGCCGCCTCGTCGTCGATTTCATCGGGCAGCACGACCAAGTGCGAAGCCGGCAAGGTCCGGACACCGACATAGGCACCCGGTGGCGTACAGGCATAGGCGACGCGATCGCCAGGCAGCAAATGGGTCACACCGTCGCCAACGTCGACGACCTCCCCGGCCGCCTCCATGCCGAGCGGCGCCGGCGGCTGGATCAGCGGGTACTCGCCCTTGCGTACATAGACGTCGATGTAGTTGATGCCGATCGCGGTCTGGCGAAGGCGGACTTCACCCGACCCCGGCGGACGCACCTCTAGAGATCGCGGTTCCAGCACGTCAGGCCCCCCGAAACGTACCGCGACCACGCCCTGCGTCGTCATCGACGCCCCTGCGGTAACGATCGAGCGGCTTGTCGGCCCTCCCGGACGGCGGCGTAGATAGGCCCTCACCCCCTCGAAGCCTCCTTCGTAAACACCCTTGCCCACGAGATCGGTAAATTCCTGCTCACGACCTCGCGGCACGTCGAAGGTCGATTGCCAGTGCCAGAAGGTACGATCACCGTCGGTCACGCGCTTGAGCTGCACCGTGGCGACGTACCGGCGCATCGGCAGCGTGGCGTCGAGAATGCAGTAGGTCGAAACATAGTCGGTGTCGGAGAGCGCCAGGAGCTGCTCGCGGATATGGTTGCCGTCCTTCAAGGTGAAGCTTCGCACGCAACCGATCTGATCCGACGACTCATCGTTTTCGATCGTCGAATCGGCGACTATCGGATGCCAGGCAGAGTGGCTATTGAAATCCCGCAGGACTGCCCAGACGCGCTCGATCGGCGCATCGATCACGGCAGATCGGACAACCCGAATCATCGCGGTTTGTGCCTCAGCGACGCATCAGCGTCTTCAGCGAATCGAATGCCGCCTGGAACACGCCCTGCCCGATGTCGCGCGCTAGCTGGTTCTCGCGCTCCGGCGCACAGTCGAACTCGGCCCACCATTCGGCGAAAGTCCGGTTCCCGTCGGTCACGGGCGTGAGCTTGAGCGTGGCAACGTAGTTATCGACGCCCATCGGACTCTCCAGAATCGAATAGGAGCATTGATAGTCGTAGTCCGAGAGCGTGAGCAGCTGCTCGCGGATCAGGCCGCCGTCCTTGAGGCGAAAGTTGCGAACGCAGCCGATCCGGTCGGGCGGCTGGCTTCCCTCGATGCGCGAATCTGCCACAAAGGGTGTCCAACTTGGCAGGCCGTTGAAGTCGCGGATGCGGCCCCACACGGTGTCGGCCGGCGCCTCGATTACGGTCGAGGTATAGACCTTGATCACGGTGCACTACTCGCCGGCTTGCGTTCGAGCGGGGCCCGGAACAGCCGTCGGACCCGTCCCCTGACCGCGATCCAGCAAGCCCTGGGCGACACGGCCGACATCCCCGCCCTCGACACCGATCTCGCGCAGCAGCTGGTCGATCAGCGGCGCCTGGGCGCGGAATCGCAGCGCCGAATTGACGACGCTGTCGGCCAGGCCGCCGCCGATATCGCCCGCCTCGCTACGGCCGCTTCCCGCGCCACCGCCGCCACCCAGACCGTCGACATGCAGGATCTTGATGCCCTCTATGCGCTCCATGGGCTTCACCGACTCGCGAATGATGGCATCGAGCTTCTCGATTAGCCGCATTCGCATGGCCGAGAGGCGGGCGTCCGGGCTCAGGAGATTTTGCGCCTCGTTCATCAGGCGCGCACCTTCGGCATCAACTTCGAACCGGATACGCGACGCCAGCGCCCGAATCTTCTCTGCATCGGCATCGGCTTCGGCCCCGGCGCGCACCGCCGCGCCGCGATCCTCGGCCGCGTTCCGCTCGGCCTCGGCGGCGACCGTGAGCCGCAAGGCCTCGCGCTCGGCTTCCTGTCGGGCCCCGATCAGCTCGATGCTCTTGCGCCGTTGCGCCATCTCGGTCTCGCGTGCCGTAAAGACGCGCTCTTCTTCCGTCACCGCGATCGCCCGGGCACGGTCGGCAGCGGCTTGCGCCTCCGATTGCGCCTTCGATTGCTCGGCGATCGCCACGTTGCGCTCCTGCTCGGCGAGCTCGATCGACTTGCGGCGTGCGATCTCGAGTTCCTCGACTTCGCGTTCCTTGGAGATGCGCTGCTCCTCGAGCGCCCGCTCCGAGGCGATACGGGCCTGCTCGATGGCCTGGCGCGCCGTGATCTGCGCCCGCTCCGCCTCCTGATCCTTGTCCGCACGCTCGCGCGCCACGCTCGCGCGCTGGGCGGCACGCTGGGTCTCGAGGTCCTGCTCCTGCGCCAGCCGCGCATGCTCAAGCGCACGGTCGATCTCCAGCCCCTGCCGCTCGGTGTCGAGATTCTTGTTGCGGATCTCGATCATCGTGTCTTGTTCGATGTCATTTCGGATCTTCTTGCGCCGCTCGATCTGTTCAGTGAGCCGCGTCAGACCCTCGGCGTCGAAAGCGTTGGAAGGATTGAAGAACTCCATGGCCGTCTGATCGAGCTGGGTGAGCGATACCGTCTCTAGCTCCAAGCCGTTCTGCAGCAGGTCTTCGGCCACGACATTACGCACGCGCTTGACGTATTCGCCGCGCTTTTCGTGCATCTCCTCCATGGTCATCTCGGCTGCGATGGTGCGGAGCGCATCGACGAACTTGCCCTCGATCAGTTCGCGTAGCGCGTCGGGTTGCATGGTGCGCTGACCGAGCGTCTGCGCCGCCGCGGCAATCGCCGCATCGGCCGCCTGGACGCGCACATAGAACTCACTCACCACGTCGACCCGCATGCGATCGCGCGTGATCAGCGCCTTGTCGCGGCCACGGCCGACCTCCAGCCGCAGGGTATTCATGTTGACCGGGATGACTTCGTGCACGATCGGCAGGACGAAGGCGCCGCCGTTCATGACCACCTTCTGTCCTCCCAGTCCGGTGCGGACGAAGGCCCGCTCCTTGGAAGACCGTAGGTAGAGCCAGTTGAAAAGCCAGACGATGATCGCCACCACGATGGCGACGACCACCAGGGCCAGGATGAAAGTGCCGAATTGGGTTCCGCTCATAGCGACCTCCCGCTCATCTCCGGATGTTCTTGAATTGACGCGTCGTCTCGGTGAGCGCCTGCTCGGTCGGCAGCCGCTCCATGCTCGACGCTCCATAGAAGCCGTTGCATTCGGGGCACGCTTCCAGGATGAACCGCGCGTCCTCGGGTGTGGCGATGGGCCCACCGTGGCAGAGCACGATGGCATCGCGATTGACCCCCCGGACCGCAGCCGCCCAAGCCCTGATCCGCGGCACGCAGTCGCCGAGTTTCAGCCCCGTCTCGGCGCCGATGCTGCCGCCGGTCGTGAGGCCCATGTGGCAGACCAAGATATCCGCGCCCGCTTCGGTCATAGCGACAGCCTCGTCCTCACCGAAGGCATAGGGCGTCGTCAGCAGCTCGTGGTGGCGTGCGGCACGGATCATCTCGACCTCGTGACGGAAGCCCATGCCGGTCTCCTCGAGGTTCTGACGAAACTGGCCGTCGATGATGCCGACGGTCGGGAAGTTCTGCACGCCCGAGAAGCCGAGCTCGGCCAGCCGGCCCAGGAAATCGTCGAGGATCAGGAACGGATCAGTGCCGTTTACCCCCGCCAGTACCGGCGTGTGTCGGACCACCGGCAGCACTTCGTGCGCCATCTCCATGACGACGTCGTTGGCGTTGCCATAGGCCAGCAGGCCCGCCAGAGAACCGCGGCCGGCCATGCGATAGCGGCCGGAATTGTAGATCACGATCAGGTCGATGCCGCCCGCCTCCTCGCACTTGGCTGAAAGACCGGTACCGGCGCCACCGCCTATGATCGGCTCGCCGCGGGCGATCATGCCGCGGAACCTGTCGAGAATGTCCTTGCGAGCGATACGCGCCATAGCCCTACCGTGGAATCCCTATCGTGAGGCGACGCGGGCGAGCCCGCTGCCGGAGATCTGGTTGAAGTTGTCGACCAGGGCATCGATGAAAGCCGGGTCGTTGATGTTGTGCGGCAGCACGACCAGCCGTCGGTCGACTCCCGTCCTAAAGCCGGAGATCAGCACGTCGAACAACGCCTTGTCGGCCGCCGGATCCCAGAAGGGCTGTCCCGGGGCATCGAGCATCGAGACGCCGCCTTGCGGGACGAGAAAACGCACCGGCCCCTGCAGGCGATTGAGCTTGTCGACCAGGAACTGGCCGATCCGCCGACACTCTTCGGTGGTCGTCCGCATCAACGTGACGTTGGCATTGTGCCGATGGAGGTTGCGGCCGCGATGCTGCGCCGGCACCGTCTCCATCGCCCAGAAATTGATCATGTCGAGTGCGCCGCAGCTTCCGACATAGGGCACTCGGCTGCGCGCGATGGCGTCGAGCCGCGTCGGTCCGGCAGACAGAACACCACCGCCGATCTCGTCGGCGATCTCCGTCGTCGTGACGTCGATCACGCCCGCCAGCAGGCCCGACTCGGCCAGCTTCTCCATCGACTGGCCGCCGGTCCCCGTGGCGTGGAACACCAGGCAGTCGTAGCGATCTTCGAGCTGCTTGGTGATGCCCTGCACGCAGCGCGTCGTGACACCGAACATCGAGAGCCCGATGGCAGGCTTCGCCGCCGACGTCGACGCCGTGCGTCCGGCATGGGCAATCATGCCGGCCAGGGCGTGGGCGGCATTGGACAGAACTTTCTCGGAAACGCTGTTGATGCCCGACACGTCGGTCACCGAGTACATCATGCAGATGTCCGATGGACCGACGTAGGGTTTGACGTCGCCCGAAGCCACGGTCGAAACCATCACCTTGGGAATGCCGATCGGCAGCCGGCGCATCGCCGCCGTCGCCAACGCTGTTCCGCCCGAGCCGCCGGCCGAGATCAGCCCACCGAGATCGCGCCGCGTCATTACGAATCGCTCGAAGGCCGTCGCCATCTCGGTCACTGCCGATCCACGATCGCCGGTGAAGACCGCCCGCTCGCCGCCGGGATGATGGCGCGCCACCTCGCGCGGCGGTACGGAGGCCGGCGACGGTGCACCCGACGTCGAAAGATCGACGGTGACGGTGCGCAGGCCGAGCTTCTCCAGGCAGTTGCGCAGGAATCCGAGTTCGCGGCCCTTGGTATCGAAGGTGCCTGCGACATAGGCTGCTCGTCCAAAAGTCTCCGCTACCGGTAGCTCGACGACGCGTGCCTCGCGCCCGGCCCGCGACAGGTTTGCCGCTGCGACCGCGAGGGACGGCACGGCGGCCGGCGGCTCGGCCCGATCGGCAATTACCCGATCGCGTGGACCTATCTGGGTGTCGGTGGCGTTCCAGCGTGTAAAGCCGCGCACGGTGCGCTCTTCTGCAGCCGGCGCGACGCTCGGCGCTTCTGTGGCCGATGCAGGCTCGTCGATCGCCCGCCGGATGGTGTAGATGCGAGTCTCTTCCGGCGCCAGTTCGTCCTCATTCATCAGCGCTGGGGTCACTTCCTCGGCTTCGGCGCCTGCCGTGACACCCAGCAGCCGCTGTTGCAGGTCGCGATCGGCGGCGAGCTCCGCCGCCGGCAGGGTGCGTGCGATGCGGCCGTTGACCATCACCGCGATCGTGTCGGCGACATCGATCGCCACGCCGAGGTTCTGCTCGACCAGAAGCACCGACAGCGCGTCATCGCCAAGCGACTTCAAGGTCGCCGCCACCTGCTCCACGATCACCGGCGCGAGCCCTTCGGTCGGCTCATCCATCACCAGCAGGCGCGGGTTGAACAGCAGCGCGCGGCCAATCGCCAGCATCTGCTGTTCACCGCCGGAGAGCTGGAAGCCGCCATTGCCGCGCCGCTCGGCAAGGCGCGGAAAAAGATCATAGATGCGCTCGACCGTCCAGACGCCGCGGTGGGCGGTGCTGGCGCCCAGCCGGAGATGCTCGTCGACTGTGAGAGAGGGCCAGACGCGGCGGCCTTGCGGTACGTAGCCGATGCCTAGCCCCGTGATCGCATGTGGTGCCCGGCTGACGATCTCGATGCCGCCGAGTCGGATGCTGCCGGTTGCCGGCACCAGCCCGGTGACGGCATTGCAGAGCGTGGTCTTACCCATGCCGTTGCGCCCGACGACGGCCAGGATGCCGCGATCCAACGTCAGAGAAACATCCTGTAGAGCGTGGGCGCGCCCGTAGTAGACGTTCAGCCGATCGATCTGGAGGATCGGCCCCTTTCCTGTCTCGACGCGGCGGCGGGGGAACCAGCTCATTGGCGGTGTCCACCCATGTAGATGGCGGCAACCTCTGAGTCGCTTTCGATCTCCTGCGGCGTACCGTGCTTGAACACGCGACCGTTGTGCATGACGGTCACCCGCTCGACGACACGCAGGGCGATGTCGAGATCATGCTCGATGATGATGAAACCCATATGCTCCGGCAGCGCCCTCAGCAGCGCCACCAGCTCGCGCCGTTCTGCCGGCGACAGGCCGGCCGCCGGTTCGTCGAACAGGATCAGTCGTGGCGCCCCGGCCAGGGCCATACCGATCTCAAGCTGCCGCTGCTGGCCGTGCGAGAGTGACGATACCGGCCGGTCGGCGACCGATTGCAGCCGCACGCGCTCAAGCAGTTCGTCGGTCGCCGCCTGCGACGGATGCGAGGCGCGCGCCCGGCGGAAATCGAATCGCCCACGCGCCACGCCGCGTACGGCGAGAAAGAGGTTGTCGCGTACCGTCAGATTGCGAAACAGTAGCGACGACTGATAGGTGCGCCGCAGCCCCATGCGGATACGGTCGAAGGCCGGCACCATCGTCACGTCCTCGCCGAAGAAGCGCACACGGCCACTGGTCGCCGGGAAATCACCGGTGATGACGTTGAACAAGGTCGTCTTGCCGGCGCCGTTGGCCCCAATTACCGCGCGCCGCTCGCCCGCCGCCACCGAGAAGGAAACGTCGTCGATGGCGCGCAAGGCGCCGAACGCCCGGGTCACGCCCTCCAGTTCGAGAGCGTTGCCAGTGGCAATCGGCGCCGCGGTCGGCGAAAGATCAGAGCTGACCAGGGTCATCAGTGCATCCAGGCGGGCATTAGCCCGCCCGGCCCTTCTCGCTACGAAGTCGTCAGGTTACGGGCAGTTCGGCACGTCGCGGCTGCCCAGCCCCATCTTTTCGAACTCCTCCTTGCTGAGGTTGAGCTTCTGGTCGACCTTGGGAATGGTCTTGACCACCTTGTTGAAGAAGACGCCGTCCGGACCCTTCGCTACTTCTGTGATGAAGGTGGGACCGATCGCCTGGCGATTCTCGTCGAGCGTGATCTCGCCTACCGGCGTCTTCAGCTTCAGTGCCTTCAGCGCTTCGCGATACTTCTCCTGATTGCCCGAAAGGTCGCCCTTCACCGCTTCGAGAGCATCCAGCGCAGCCTTCATGTTGATGTAGTAGACGAAGGCGAAAAGCGACGGGCTCGGAAAGCCGTCCTTGAAATTCGCCTTGTAGTCGGCGACGAACTTCTTCCATTCGGGCGTATCGATGCTGTCGGCCATCGGGCCTGCCGCCGCAGTGCCGAGCAGTGACTCGCGCCGCTTCCCTTTGAAGTTGAGTACGGTCTGATCGACCGTGATCGAGCCGCCCACCATCGGCTTGTCGCCGCCGGCCTGCTCATACTGGCTGAGGAAGTTCACGGCATCGGAGCCGCCCAGCACCACCAACAGCGCGTCGACGTCCTGGGGCAGCTTGGCGATGACCGAGGAATAGTCCTTGCCGCCGAGCGGCACCCAGGCCTTGTGGGTCACCTTGCCACCAGCCTTGCAGAATTCGGCCATGAAGCCCTGCACCTGCGAGTAAGGGAAGGCATAGTCTTCCGCGACCAGGGCCATCTTCTTGAATTTCTTGGTGTTGTAGGCGTAGTCGCCCAGTCCCACCATCCACTGGCCGCCATCCGTGTTAAAACGGAAGAAGTTGGGCGATGGATTCAAGAGCGTCGTCGCCTGCGCGCCCGACCCGCCGTTGATGAAGGTCACACCGGGCTGGGACTTGGAGTATTCCTTGACGGCGATGCCCTCCGAGCCGGACAGCGGACCGACCATGATCTGGACCTTGTCCTGCTCGACCAGCTTGCGCGTCGAGTTGACGGCCACGTCGGGCTTGGCGTCCGAAGAAGCCTTCACGAGTTCGATCTTCTTGCCCGCGACCGTGCCGCCGCGCTCCTTTACGGCAAGCTCGGCACCACGCATGCCGTCCTGACCGCCGGCCGCAAATGGCCCTTCGAGAGTCGCCAGCAGACCGATCTTGACGGTCTCCTGAGCCTGCGCCGCCGCTGCGAGGACGGTTGCAATAGCCGCTCCTGTCAGTGCACCGAACAACTTCGCCGTACGCTTGGTCATTGGTTTCCTCCTTGTCGCTATTGGCGGCCGACCGGCCGCACCTGTGGAACACCTACCGAACGCCACTCGTTGCTTCGTCCCGCGCTGCGCCGACCTCCGGTCCGCCGCAGCGCCCATTCCTTCACCTTGTCCCACCACCCCAGCAGACCGTCAGGCGAGAACAACACGATCACTAGGAAGCCGAGTCCGATCACCAGGTTGAAGCGTTCGCGATCGATGAGATCGATGGCGAAGTTCTGCAGCAACACGAACACGATCGCGCCGATGAATGAACCGACCGGATGGCGCAGGCCGCCGATCACGGCGATGATCAGGATATTGATCAGCCAGGAGGTCCCGACGGAGCCCGGCGAAATGAGGCCGTTGTACCAGACCAGCAGCACGCCCCCGATGCCGGCGATCGCTCCGGCCACGGCATAGGCGGCCACCCGATGCGCCACCGGACTGAAACCCAATGCACGCATGCGCCTGGCATTGTCGCGCACGCCTTGCAAGGCGATGCCGAACGGTGCGCGGGTCAGGTACTTCACGAAGAAGTAGCCCGCGAGCGCCCAGAACAGGGCGAGATAGTAGAAAGGCACGGGCCCGCGCCAGTCGATGCCTAGCACGACGGGCGGCACGACCTTCTGGAAGCCCTGGAAGCCGTTGAAGATCGCGTAGTTCTGCTGCGCCAGGTAGAAGAACGCCATCCCGATCGCGAGCGTGATCATGATGGTGTAGATGCCTTCGGTGCGCACCGACAGCCAGCCGATGAAGGTGGCCGCAAGTGTCGCGCCGGCGACCGCGAGGATCACCACCAGCCACCAGGGCCAGCCGAGGCTGATTTCCGGCGTGCCACTCACGCCCAGGATGGCCACGATGTATCCGGCGATGCCGGCTACGGTCATCTGCGCCAGTGAGAGCATGCCGCCATAGCCGGCCAGGAACGTGAGCGACAGTGCGATCAGGCCGAGCGCGAGCGCCTGCGCGCCGATCTGATAAGTGAAGAACGGAGAGGCGATCCAGGGATAGACGAGCACGGCGGCCAGCACGATGACGTGGCGCCATCGGATATGGCTCCACAGGCGGCCGAGGCTGACGCCGGCCTGTGCAGCAGGTGCGCTTCGCGTTGCAGATCTCGCGTCCGAGGGCGTGGCGGCGACCGGACGCCCACCGGACCAGTTGCGACCGGCATCCGAGAAGTTCATCGCCTTACGCCATTGGGCGGCGCTCATGTGCGCCTCCCAAGGATGCCCTGCGGTCTGAAGGCCAGCACCAGTGCCATGATGACGAAGGTGAAGACGATGCCGTAGGTCGGCGCATAGGCCAGGCCGAACTGTTCGGCCACGCCGATCAGCACGGCGCCCAGCGCGGCGCCGGCGACGCTGCCCATGCCGCCGACGATGACCACGACCAGCGAGGCCAGCAGATAGCGTGTATCTTCACCGGGTGCGATCGAGAGCGCCGTGCCGCCGACCACGCCGGCAAAACCTGCGAGGCCCGCGCCAATCGCGAAGGTGATGGCGAACACCATCTGCACGTTGACGCCGGAGGCCGACAGCATGCCCCGGTCGTCGACGCCGGCGCGGATCATCATGCCGACCCGCGTGTAGGCGAGAAACGCCCACAGGCCGATGCCGATGACCACGGCCGTGGCCAGCAAAACCAGCCGATAGGTCGAGAACTTGCCGACGAGCGGCAGGGCGGTCGTGCCAGTGATCCAGCTCGGCGGATCGAACTGGTAGATTTGGCCGCCCCAGATCCAGAGCGCGACATCGGCTGCGATGATCGAGAGGCCGATCGTCGCCATGGTCTGGCGTAGGTCGTCGCCCTGCATGAAGCGGAACACGCCGACTTGCAGGACAAGTCCCATCAGGGCCGCGAACAGGAATCCCGCCGCTACCGCCACGAACCACGAACCGGTGAGCTCGCCCACCACCCAGCCGACATAGGCACCGAGCAGATAGAGCGATCCGTGCGCCAGGTTGACATTGCGCAACAGCCCGAACACCAGGGTGAAGCCACTGGCGACCAGGAAGTAGAGCGCCGCCAGGGTCAGACCATTGAGCGTGGTGACCAAGAACAGCCGCTGATTGTCGACGATTCCCCAGACGGCGAGGGCTGCGATAATCAAGCCGCCGATCCAGGCCCAGTACCAGCGCCGCACTATGGTCATTCAGCCCCTCCTCCGACCTGTCCGGGGATCATGCGACGGACTGCGCCCAGCGCGTGCGTGCCGAGGCGATCTCGGGTTTCTTGTAGAAGACGCCGTCCTTCATCACGGCCAGCATCTTCCTGGGATCACGCAGGATGGCGAGGTTGCTGAGCGGATCGCCGTCGACCAGCAGGATG
Source organism: Reyranella sp. (assembly GCF_004297405.1). Classification (GTDB taxonomy): domain Bacteria; phylum Pseudomonadota; class Alphaproteobacteria; order Reyranellales; family Reyranellaceae; genus Reyranella. The sequence goes on along the minus strand of NZ_SCVC01000006.1, from coordinate 292,053 downwards.
TCGGCCAGGCACCCTTCCCTGATCTGACCGAGTTCCTCGCCCTTCATCATGATGGCAGCGCCGAGCCTGGTGGCTGACAGGATGGCTTCCATCGGGGTGAAGCCGAGATACTTCACGAAATACTCGAGGTCGCGTGCGTTCTGGCAGTGCGGCGTGAAGGCAAAGCCGTAGTCGCCGCCCGGCAGCACGCGGATGCCGCGCTTGTGCATCTTCTTCAGCGATTCGGCGGCAGCCGCGAGCTCGATCTCGTAGCCCATCTCGATCGCCTTCTCGCGCGTGATCCCATGCGGCGCGGCATGTTCCAGCATGGCGATCAGGATGCCGATGCCGGGAGCCACGAAGATGCGATCCTTCTTCGCCTCCAGCATGTCGAGTGCTTCCTCGTCAGTGAAGCTCGCGTGATAGATGATCTCCACCCCATGCCGCATGGCCTGCTTGATCGACTCACAGGATCGGGCGTGCGCCGACACGCGCTTGCCCCGCATCTTCGCTTCGGCGACGGCGACGGCCACCTCCTCGTCGGCCATCCAGGTCGTCTCGGCCGGCGCGCTTGGCATGAAATTGTCGCCCGACAGGTTGAGCTTGATGGTGTCGACTCCATACTTCAGGAACATCCGGACCGCGCGACGCATCTCCTCCGGCCCACTGACGACGACGCCGAAGCTGAACTCGGGGAACGGTAGATGCGGCAAGGTTTCGTCGCCCAGGGCGCCGGCGACGGTGATCTCCTGACTGGCCGCGAGATAGCGCGGCCCCGGGATCATGCCCTCGTTGATCGCATTGCGCGTCACCACGTCGAGCCGCGGCTTGGCGCAGGCGGCGCCGACGCAGGAGGTGAAGCCTGCTTCGAGGTAGCGTCGCGCCACATCGGCCGACCAAAGCACATGCTCTTCGAGCGGCATGCGCTGGATACCTTCGAGCGTGGCCGAGTCGTTCCAAGAGAAATGCGTATGCGCCTCGACCATGCCCGGCATCAGCGTGGCGCCGGCACCGTCGATGACGGCCGCGCCGACGGCCGGAATGGCACGCGTGCCACGACCGACCCGCAGGATGCGGTTGCCCTGGACCAGAACATCCCCGGCAAAGGGCGGTGCGCCCGTGCCGTCAATGATCCGTACGTTGGTGAAGAGCATGTTCGTCATCGGTCGCTCCCTTCACTTGGTCGTTTCAAAGGTGCCGGGCGTAGAACCGCCGCAACGCGTCGTTGCACTCGCTAGGTCTTTCAAGAGTGGTCCAGTGCCCGCAGCGCGACAGGATCTCGACTCGTGCATCGGCCAGGCGCTCGCCGATCTGGCGCACCGCCTGCGGTGGCGCGATCGCATCCTCGTCACCGGTCACCATCAATGTCGGGCAGGTAATGACGGCCGGATCGGCGGGCTGCGCATTTGCCAGCGCCTCGCAGGATCGCGCGTAGCCGCCGGGTGTCTGGCGCATCACCGACTCGCGCACCATCGCCACTGCCGCCGGCTGGCGAGTACGGGTGTCGGCCGACGTGGCCGCCTCGACGATCGCATCGGCGATCACCTGCATGCCGGCCTCGCCTTCGCCACGCGCCTTCTCGGCCCGCGCCTTGATGCCGGGTCGCGCTGCGTCGGGCGGCGACAAGAGCGGCCCGAACAGCGCCAGGCTGCGCACGAGCTGCGGCGCAACGGCGGCGAGATGGAAGGCCACGATAGTCCCCATCGAATGGCCGACGACATGCGTCCGTTCGATGTTGAGAGCGGCGCAGACCCGCAGCATCGCCTGCACGAACCGGTCGATCGACAGGGACTCCTCGATGCGGCCCGACCGGCCCGAGCCGGGAAGATCCGGCCGCACGGTGCGGTGGCGCATCAAGGCCGGCATCACCGGCATCCAGACGTTGGAGGTGCCGCCCAAACCATGGATCAGCAGTACGTCGTCGCCCGATCCGTTGGTCTCAACCGCGATCCGATCGACGAACTGCGTGGTCATGGACGCCTCATGCCACCGAGAGACGCCGGCCGGCGGAGCCTGCAAACTCGGGCTCCTTCACGAACCGGCCATCCTTCATTACGGCCAGCAGACGTTTGGCGTCCTGCAGGATCCTGATGTCAGCCACTGGATCGCCGTCGACCAGTAGCAGATCGGCGAGATACCCCTCCTTCACCTGCCCCAGCTCGCGGCCGCGCATCATGATCTCGCCGCCGTAGCGCGTTGCGGCAACCAGCGCTTCCATGGGCGTGAAGCCAAGATACTTCACGAAATATTCCAGGTCCTTGGCGTTGGTGCCGTGCTTGATCCAGGCAAAGCCGTAGTCGCCGCCCGGCAGGATGCGGATGCCGCGACGGTGCATCTTCTTCAGCGTCTCGCAGGCGACCTCAAGCTCGCGATGATAGCCCATGGTTGCCGCCGCCTCGGGGGTGATACCCCACTCGGCGGCGTGATAGGAGGTGTTGATCAGCCAAGCAATTCCCGGCGCCACGAAGTGCCGATCCTTGGCGGCTTCGAGCAGGTCGAGCGCCTCCTCGTCGGCAAAGCTCGCATGGAAGATGATCTCGATGCCGTGGCGCACGCACTGCTTCACCGACTCGGCGGATCGGGCGTGGGCGGCGACGCGCTTGCCGCGCCGATGCGCCTCGGCGACCGCCATGGCGATCTCGGCATCGGTCATGGGCGTGAACTCTGCCGGAATGCCCGCGATGTACTCACCAGACAGGTTGAGCTTAATTGTATCGACGCCATATTTCAGAAACTGGCGCACCGTGCGCCGCATCCCCTCTGGACCGTTGACGATTGCGCCGAAGCTGAACTCGGGAAACGGCAGGTGCGGCAGCGTCTCGTCGCCGAGGCCGCCGGGCACGGTGATCTCCTGGCTGGCCGCGAGATAGCGCGGCCCTGGGATCATCCCGGAGTCGATGGCATTGCGGATCACGACGTCGAGCCGCGGCTTGGCGGTCGCGGCGCCGATGCATGATGTCCAGCCCATGTCGAGGTAGCGCTTGGCAATGTGAGCGCACCAAAGGATGTGCTCCTCGGTCGGCATGCGCTGGATGTCACCGAGGCCAGGCTGGTCATTCCACGAGAAGTGCGTGTGCGCCTCGACCATGCCAGGCATCAGCGTCGCGCCTCGGCCATCGACAACGGTGACACCAGTCAACGGTAGAGCTCGGTTGCCGCGCGCCAGCCGGGAGATGCGGTCGCCCTGTATCAGGACCTCGCCGGCGTAAGCCGGGCTTCCGGAACCATCGAGGATGCGCACGTTGGTGAACAGCACGTTGGCCATGCGGCACCTATCCGGCTTCGACGCGTGCCACTGCACGCGCGGTCCGGGCGCAGGCTTGGAGCGCAAGCGGGTTTACAGTACGCGCGTCAGCCCTCAGTCGGCCGACATGCCGCCTCGCCCACCTGTCGGCGGCGATCGTCACGTTTCTACCCATTGCTCGGCCTCGGCGGTGGCCAAGACCATTTCTTGCTGCTATTTGGCGAGTCGCGCGCTTCGACAGGAGCACGCATGAGACGCGCGTCTCACGATGACTGCAAAGCTAGGGCCGCAGTTCTACCCTGTCAAGGAATGCCATGCCTGTACGGTCGCGCCGGAAACTGACTTTGCCGCCGAGCGGCGATGATGCGCGAGCGCGCACCCAGCGCAGTCTGCTCGCCTCGGCGATGCAACTGGTGCGGCGCGGCCGCACTCCATCCGTCGCCGAAGTTGCGCTCGCTGCGGGCGTGTCACGTGCGACCGCCTATCGTTACTTTCCCAACCGCAGCACCGTCATTGCAGCCGTGGTCGCCGAGAGCCTTGGTCCTGTACGGCGCTATGAACCGCGCGCCGGCGATGGCAGGCAGCGTGTGCGCGAGCTGTTCAGTCAGACCTTCCCACGCTTCAAGGAATTCGAGCCCCATATGCGCGCCGCACTGCAGCTATCGCTGGAGCACGAGTCGCTGGAGCGGGTCGGGCTTTTAGAGGAGCCGCGCTACCGGCGTGGCTTTCGCCGTGACTTGCTGCGGAGAGCGGCGGCGCCTCTACGCGACAAGCTCGGTCGCCGCCGGTTCGACCGACTTCTTAAGGCGCTCTCCATCGTCTACGGAATCGAACCTTACGTCGTGCTCAGGGACATCTGGAGCTCGGGCGATCGCGAGGTCGAAGAGATCGCGCGTTGGATGCTCGACGCTCTGATCGACGCGGCGCTGCGTGAATCCTCCGGAAGCGTCGCGAGGGAAAAGCGCAGATGCTCCTCCCAGCGGTCGCGCAGCCATGTTTGAATCCCTCACGTATTGGGAGATTCAAGGCGCCAGCGATGCATTCGTTGCTGCTGTGACGGATGCCGATGACGATTCCAGTTCTTAGGGTCACATTCCTGTTCCAACCTCCAAGGGCTAGACGCGCCTCTATCCGCAAAACTCCAAAGGACGGCGTAGCAGCGAATCCACGAACGACCGTATCTGCCTTTCCCCCTTCTGCGGCGCGCAGGCGGCACCTGCTCCTTCTTGGTCTCATCCTTGCGGGAGTCGTCGTCGGCGTCGTCTGGCGTTGGTGATCCGGCCTGCTGCCGGCCGCCGCGGGCGAGCCCGCACCGAGATTTCGCGGTACCGCCTTCGAAGCCCGCGCCCTGCTGTTTGCCTTCGCCGCCGCGCTCGTCGCGATCCTGACCTGTCTTGCCAACGCCTACGGCCGTTAGTGCTTGCCGTCCGTGCCAGACCGCGATGGCGCGAACAAAGCGATTGCTGGTTTCCTCGCATCCGAGCCATTCGAGCAAGGGTCGCGACGGTGCCGAGAATTGGCCTTCTCTTGGTCGTCGCCGTTCTTGCTGCCGGCTGCGACAAATTCGAGAGCATGTCGACCGGCCAGAAAGGTGCCTCACCGGCGCGGCCCTGGGCACAGGCATCGGAATGGTCGCCGGAGGTAGCTTTGGCCAGGTGGTCGGAGCCGGCCTTATTGGCGGCGCCGTAGGCTACATTGGCGGTAGTGCGATCGACGGCAAGAAATAGAGAATGCAAATGCTCTTGCGGCCCGTTCCGCTTACCTTTGTCCTCTCGATGCCGGTGTCCCGCGCAAGTTGACAGGTACCGCCCGCGACAGCTGTGCCTACATCGTCGTCGCCACCCTCACCTCTCTCGAACCGGCAGCTTGGCAGAAGGTCAGCGTACCAATGGTCGTACGACCGTTCTTGCTGGCAGCGAGCTGGATCGGACGGCAAGTGCTGCCGTCGGGACCACTGGTCCGAGGGCCAGCGGGAGATGCGGAAACCGTCGTCGGCTCTGCATCGATGTTCTCGGGCACGACGGTGTACGAGGTTGTTACGTCGGTACTGGCATCAAAGGCCTGCCGCGCTGCTTCCAGGAGCCGGCGCCGCTCCAGAGTGCTCAGGCCGAGTTGAGCGGAGCTGCCAGGAGGGTAACCACCTTCCGGACCAGCAGTAAGGCCGGCGTCTACTCGTCCGACGGCGGTACTGACTTCCGAAGCCGTCCGAGACGGCCCCGTACAGGCCGCCACCACACAACATCCGCCAAGGAAAGCCAGACGTGCGAGAAAAGGCGTTACCTGACGCCACGCCCGCCGCGGCAAGCTCGTACGTGGATCATCCATGATCACATTCAGCGCCCCTTGCCGCCAAATTTCCACTCGTAGTTCGCGATCACCCGGAAATCCCGGATGCTGCTGTAGCCGCCGTTCTGGAACTGGTCGAGCATGCCGATGCGCCCGCGTATCCACAGCGGCCGCAGCCAGTCCGGCCAATCAAGCCGGCTGTTGGCGAAAAGATAATCGATCGTGAAGTCGTACTCGTTGTTGGTCGAGAGCGGCACCCCCGTCCCGGCAGTGATCGCCCCATTGCCGAAGGCAAAATTGGTGCTGAGCGCAAATCCCGGCAAACTGATGGCTGCCAGGTCGAACTTCGTGCCGACCAAAAACGCTCCCTCGTTGGCGCGGTTGAAATCGCGCAGGAGCATCATGGTGTAGCCGGCCCACGATCCATAGGGTGAGCGATAGGCGGCTGCGCTGCCGGTCTGGGTATAGACGCCGGTCAGAGTAAGGGGTCCCCAGATGAGATCGACATTGATCCCACCCGCCCAGGTACTGAAGGCCTGCCCGGTCAACAGGTGGCCGCCCGTACTGCCTTGCACCATGAACTGCCCGCTGATCCGCAGATTGATGTCGTCCGTGAGAGTAAAGAGCTTAGCAGCGTCGACGTAGCCCGAGGTAAGGATGTTCGGCACGTGGTAAGTTGAAAATCGCGCCTTGAAGCTGTCGTCGGGCGCGAAGGTTACACCGGCCAATATCATGCCTTCGCTGACGCCCTCTGGTGCGCCCGCCACAGTCGCCATGTTGAGGAACTCGATCGAGTTGCGCATCTTCTCCTTGGCAACATACCCGGCGAAGTAGCTGAAGGCGCCGAAACTACCCGCCAGCGTATAGGCTTCGAAAGTGTTCGGCGTCATACGATTATCCTGCGGATTGACCTCAGGCTGGTTGATGAGCTGGCGGAAGCCGGTGAACTCCTGGCCCCAGAGCTTGAGCTTTCCATATGCCTGCCCGAGCACCGCGTAGCCTTTCGGACCAGGCAGGAAGAGCAAGGTGCCGTCGGTGTCGGCCGACCCCACGAGAGGCAGCGACGTATAGCCGACGATGCCGAGGCGAACGGCACCGAACAGCCAGCCAGTTTCGTAGCCAACCCAACCGCCGCCTGCCCAGCCGACATTGTTGGGCGGAGCGGGATTGGTGCGGTCCAGATAGTAGCTGCGGAGGTGAACGGTTACCTCGGCATCGTCATAGAGAAAACGTTTGAGCGCGTTACCAGTATCTTGGGCTCGAACCAACGTGGACGACACAGTCGCAAACGCTGCGGTAACCGCCACGAGAGCCACACTGAAGGCGACTCTCGATAGATACTGTGTCTTCCCCATACTCTGCCTCCGATCATTGCGAGCGAGTAACACTCGGGAACAAGCAACAACCTACCGGCGTGTCACAAGAGAGCCGGCACAATGTCTACGAATAGAATCTTCACGATCGTCATTCCTGGAAAGATCATGGCGTATCCGATGTCTGGCCGCTCTGTGGGCGCCAGCTTGTTGGCGTAGGCCAAAATTGCCGGATTGCCACAGGCGCCAGAGACAATGCCGGTCACTTCGTCGTAAGGCATGCGGTAGACTAGAAGGCCAAGAATCAAGATGGGCAGGACCAAGGCCAGCAGCACAATGGCACCCAGCCCAAGCATCAGCAGGCCGGACTCCGCAACTGTCGCGGCAAATTTCGGCCCCGACGACATTCCGACTTGTGCCAAAAAGAGAGTGAGACCCAGGTTGCGCAATACGAGGTTGGCCGAGAGCGGAATGGTCCAGTTCATGCTGCCGGTGCGCCGTAGATTGCCGAGGATCAGCGCCACGATCAGCACGCCAGAGAGCCCGATGGCGAGCTTGCCGATACCGGGGATGGGCAACTGAATAGCGCCAATCAGGAAGCCGATCGCCATACCGAGACCGATGGAGATGTAGCTGAATTCGGCAGTACCCTTGATCGAATCGCCGAAGAACTTTCGCAAACCTGCGAAGTCGCCACGATTGGCGAGCAGCCCCACTCGATCGCCGAACTCGAGCACCAGATCAGGACGTGGCATGATATCGGTATCGCCGCGACGCACATGAGCGATTATTGCGGCCTTATTGCTGGGCAGTTCGAGATCGCCGATTGAACGCCCTACCACCACGGTGCGAGACGCAAATACGCGCACATAATCGAGATCGCTGCGGTCCTTGACCAAACGACCATGTGCAAGTTGGCCAAGATGGCGACTTGCCTCGACCAATATCTCTTTGGTCGGTGCGACAACGAGCACGACGTCGTCTTCCGCCACGATCAAACCAGGCGACGCTGGCTCGTTGTGGTGCGACCTGCGAAGGGCGACTATTTGCGCTCCGGCAGGAAGTCCACCCATCACCTCACCAATAGTTCTGCCGTAAAGATCGGAATTGCGCAGTACAACTTCCAGAAGCTCCATCCCACTGCCAGTGCCGGCGTCGACCTTTGGCTTGAGGAACATGTAGGTGAGATAGAGAAGTAGAATTGGTCCGGCGACACCGAACGGGTAGGACACCGAGTAGCCGACCGCCGGATCGTCGTTACCGAGCGTTGCGATCGCGGCCTGCAAGGTCGGCGTGCTTGTCCCCGAGCCAGCGAACAGGCCGAGGCCATAGCCGAGATTGATGCCCATCGTTTTCACGATGAGCAGGCTCACCAGGCCGGACAGCAGCACACCGATCAGCGCCATGACGTTGGCCCTTCGACCGGCGGCGCTCGTCAGGCCGAGGAAGAACTGCTTGCCGTACTGGACGCCCACTGCGTAGAGGAACAGCGCAAGGCCGATTGTGCCGACCATAGGCGCCGGGGCCGATTTGGGGGCGAACCAACCCACGGCGAGGGCCACAAACAAAACAGCGCCGACGCCCAACGAGAAGCCTTTGATATTGATCTCGCCGATGAGGTATCCGATGGCGATGGTGAGGAACAGCGCCACAAGCGGCTGCTGCTCCAGAAGCATCCTAATGTAATCCACGCTCTCCCCCCTTTTTGTTTTGGCGCTTCCGGAGCCCTAGTAGACGGTAAGGCCGCGGCTGCGGAACTGGGCACGCACTCGTTCGCTCAGTTCAGCCGTCGGTGGATCAACGCTCGCGAGCGGATAATCGAGGCCGAGCTTCTGCCATTTGGTCTTGCCCATCTGGTGAAAACGCAGGATCTCGACGCGCTGCAGCGACACCAGCCCGGCGCAGATGTCGGCCACCTTCTCCACATTGTCCCAGGCGTCGGTCAGCCCCGGAACCAACACGAAGCGGACCCACATCGGTCTCTGCAGCTCAGACAACCGGCGCGCATAGTCGAGCGTGGGCTGCAGAGGCTGGTGCGTCACCTTCTCGTAGGTTTCCGGGTCGCCCGATTTGATGTCGAGCAGGTTGAGGTCAATATCCATCAATTCCTGGTCACTGAATCGATCGCCCAGGCGGCCCGACGTGTCTATGCAAGTATGGAGGCCCAACTCCTTGCAGCGTCGGAAGATGCGCAGCACGAACGGCCGCTGCACCATCGGCTCACCTCCAGATAGAGTAACTCCACCCTTGCTGATCTTGAGCACCTGAGCGTACTTGGCGATCTCCTGCATAGCGCGCGAAACCGTCACCGGCCGACCGTTGTGTTTGTGCCAAGTATCCGGATTGTGACAATACTGGCAGCGCAGCAGGCAGCCAGTGAGGAAGGCAACGAAGCGCAGGCCGGGACCATCCACGGTGCTGCCGACCTCATAGGAGTGCACATACCCCGTGAGGTCTTCCTCTTCCTTGATCTCCTCGACGTCGCCGGGATGCACGGCATAGTAGTCACCAGCTGCCTTGCGCCCTGCGGCACCCTGGCGACTGATCTGCAGCTCGTAGCGGCTGCCGGTGCGCGGCCCGGTCACGCCCTTCCCCTACAGGCTGCCGTGGAAGGTTCTGTTGATCACATCGAGTTGCTGTTCACGCGTTAGCCTGACGAAGTTCACGGCATAACCCGACACCCGGATGGTGAGCTGCGGATACTTCTCGGGATGCTTCATCGCATCCTGCAGGGTCTCGCGGTTCAACACGTTGATGTTCACGTGAAAACCACCGCTCGAGAAGTACGCGTCCAGGGCGTTGACCCCCCGCTCGATTTGCTCCTGCTGACTCCCAAGCGCCGACGGTACAACGGAGAGGGTCAGCGAGATCCCATCCTCGGCGTCGTCATAGGGGATCTTTGCGACCGACATCAACGCCGCCAGTGCTCCGTGCGTGTCGCGTCCGTTCGAAGGATTGGCACCCGGTGCGAAGGGTTCGCCCTTCTTGCGGCCGTCGGGCGTATTGCCAGTTGCCTTGCCGTAGACAACGTTGGACGTGATGGTCAACACCGACTGCGTGTGCACCGCCCCACGGTAGCTTGGATACATGCGGATCTTGTTCATCATCGTCGACACCAGCTTCTTGGCGATGTCATCCGCGCGATCGTCGTTGTTGCCGAAGCATGGAAACTCCCCGTCGATCTGGAAGTCGACGACAAGACCGCGCGTGTCGCGCACGGGCTTGACCTTGGCATACTTGATGGCCGACAGGCTGTCGGTGGCGTGCGACAGCCCGGCGATGCCACACGCGAGAGTGCGCAGGACATCGCGATCGTGCAGCGCCATCTCGATCGCCTCGTAGCAGTATTTGTCGTGCATGTAGTGGATGCAGTTCAGCGCATTGACATAGGTCATGGCGAGCCAGTCCATCATCGGATCCAGCCGATCCATAACCTCCTCGTAGTTCAGCGTCTCGCCGGTGACCGGCGCGAGTTTCGGCCCGATCTGCTCGCCGCTCACCTCGTCGCGGCCGCCATTGAGCGCATAAAGCATCGTCTTGGGCAGATTGACCCGCGCACCGAAGAACTGCATCTGCTTGCCTACGCGCATCGCCGAAACACAGCATGCAATGGCGCAATCATCACCGAACTTCGGCCGCATAAGATCATCGGACTCGTACTGGATCGAGCTCGTGTCGATTGACGTCTTGATGGCGAACGCCTTGAAGCCTTCGGGCAGACGCGGCGACCAGAAGACAGTCAAGTTGGGCTCTGGCGCCGGACCGAGATTGTGAAGCGTGTTCAGCATACGGAAGGCCGACTTGGTGACGAGCGTGCGGCCATCTTCGCCCATCCCGCCCAGCACCTCGGTGACCCACACCGGATCGCCGGAGAAGAGCTGGTTATACTCGGGTGCACGCAGGAAGCGCACGACGCGCCACTTGATTACCACGTCATCAATTAGTTCTTGCGCCTGCTGTTCAGTCAGCTTACCGGCACGCAAGTCGCGCTCGATATAGATGTCCCAGAAGGTCGACAGCCTGCCGGCCGACATCGCCGCGCCATTCTGCTGCTTGATGGCGGCGAGATAGCCGAAATAGGTCCACTGCACCGCCTCGCGCGCCGTAACGGCCGGCACTGAGATGTCATAGCCATAGTTCTTCGCCATCTCCTTCAATTCCTTGAGGGAGCGGATTTGCTCGGCCAATTCCTCGCGCAGGCGGATCACCTCCTCGGTCGAATGGCGATGATCCATCTCGTGCCGTTCGCGTTCCTTGTCGGAGATCAGGAAATCGACACCGTAGAGCGCCACCCGACGATAGTCGCCAATGATACGACCGCGCCCATAGGCGTCGGGCAAACCGGTAACGATGCCGGACGAACGCGCCTTGCGGATATCCGGCGTATACGCGTCGAACACGCCGTCGTTATGGGTCTTGCGATACTTGGTGAAGATCTCGCCCAGCGCTGGGTCCGGCTCGTAGCCGTAGGACTCCAGGCTCGCCGCCACGACACGCCACCCGCCGAACGGCATGATCGCCCGCTTGAGCGGAGCATCGGTTTGCAGCCCGACGATGAGCTCGTTTTCCTTGTCGATGTATCCCGGTGGATGGGCAAGAATGCCTGAAGGCACCTGAGACACATCTAGAATGCCCTTCTCGCGTTCCTGGACCAGGAGCGGCTGCAGTGTCTTCCAGATGCCAAGCGTCCGGTCGGTAGCACCCTGTAGGAAGGCCCCGTCGCCTTCGTAGGGTGTATAGTTTCGTTGGATGAATTCGCGCAGATTGACTCTGGTCTGCCAGCTGCCGGGTGCGAAGCCGGCCCATGCAGCGATGTCGCCTTGCTCCATCGCGGTCTTTGTCTTGGTCGCCATCGTGCCCCCTATCGCTCAATGCCCTATCGGGCTCGTGTTGCTTGCAATGGCTCGGTGCAGCTTTCTCTCGAGATATCGTCAGCACTCCGATTTACTGAAGCGGTCGTCGAGTATTTGCGGTTCAGTGATCCATGCTCAGGTGTTTGCGCCACCCAAGAGGTCGAGCGTGACTCGAACGACGCCTCGGTCGCGGTGCGTCGTCATCTTGAGGCCGCAGCGCTCGAACACACGAAGCATTGGCAGATTCTCAGGTAGAACGTCCGCGACGAATGTCTGCAGCTCACTGGCCCGCGCGATGGCGACCAAATGTTTCATTAACTGAGTGGCAATGCCGAGCTTCTGATGCGGGTCGTCGATAGCGAAGGCAACCTCCGCCTGACCAGGCTGCGTTAGAACATACCTTGCACCGCCCACGATAGTCTCTTCGCCACTTTCGTTCAGCACGGCCGCCAATGCCACGTGATTGACGAAGTCCACGTTGAGAAAGAATTCGATTTCCCGTTCGCTGAAGCTGTTCTTCGGAGCAAAGAAACGACGGTATCTCGTCTGTGGACTGGTTCTGTCAAAAGCGGCCAGCATCTCTACGCGGTCGCCAGGCACAAGTGCGCGGATCTCGATCTCCGCGCCGTTACGCAAGCGCTCGCTGGCGGAGTATCGTGCGACGTTCATGCGGCGTCACAAGCAACGGTCAGGCGTTGCCTCGGTTTCATATGCCTGCGTCCGCGTAGCATTCTGGCTCTACACCGCCAGTCGAGAAGTGGTGGACGTACCGTGCCCATTGCTGCCTCTTGGTCAGGAAGCGTAAACCTCGCAGGCTGCGCTGCCCTTGACTTTGATCAAGCTGCCAAGACTTCTTCACTATTCCAAAATCGCCGGGATCGCTGATGGACGGCATTCAAGATCGCACCATCAGTGCTGGCCCGGTATGTCGAGGCGGTGAAATTTTTCTCCGACCAAACATCGAGCCAGCGCGTGCGCAACTAGCGCATCGTTGTCTGACTAGGCAGGTGGGGACAGCGCCTCCCTACCGAGCGTCGTCACTTACATGTCGGGAAAGCACGGCAACGCCTGTTCGCGTCGGACTTCCTACTCAACGCGAGCTGCCCCTATCGAATCGGTGAGTGAACTCCGTACCGACTTGAGGGGTCATGAGCTTTGGAGACAAGCGGCTCGAGAGAGACCGAATGTGCCTAGGGATGCTAAAGGATAGCCAGGAGCTTTGCGGGAAAAGTCAACTGTTGCTGGGCACTTTTGAACCGAATCTCGGCCGGAGAGACGGTTCGCGGGGCGATAATGGCGGAGAGGAAGGGATACTCCGCCAAGAAGCCACAAAACGCACAGACTGCTTGATATCTCGAACGGTTCAATTGCACACTGTGTGGAAGATGTGTGTGGAATGGGTTCCGTCGACTATGTATCTCGTCAAGCGTCATCAAATCTACTGGGCCCTTCATGACGTGCCCAAGGCCTTACAAGGGAAGCTCGGTCGCCGCCTCGCCAAGTCGTTGGAGACCGGCAACAAACTGGAGGCCGAACGCAAGGCCTCCTTGCTCTGGCTACACGACTGGTCGCACAAGCTCGCGGGAGGCGGCCGACGGACCGAGGACTCTCAGGCGTTCTTCTATCGAGAGCTGGTCCGCAATGCCGAGACTGAGCGCGAGCGGGAAGCCATCACAAGCCACCTCGCTGATATCTACTCGGATCGCGACTATGCCGCTCAGGAGCGCGGCGATGCCGAGGCCGCAAATGCCAACTTCCGGCAATTCAAGATCGCAACAGGCCGGCTAACGCCCCTCTCAGAGCATCTAGACGCCTGGATGGACAGTGTCGCGGACACCCCCAAGACCAAGGCCATGAAGCGAGCCGAGGTCCTCAAGCTCGAAAAGGCGCATCCCTACGCCGAAGAGGTTACCGCCGAGGTTGCCAGCAAGTGGATCGCGGGCTTGGGAAAGCAGGCATCGGCCAAGACCATAGGACGCATCCTCTCTTTCCTTCGCGGCTATTGGAAGTACCTGCGGGCCCAAGACGTCCTCAAGGCTGACCCGTTCGCCGGTCTGTCCCCGCCTTCGACGGCCCGCCGTAGGGCAAGCTGGGTGCCCTTCACGGCCACTCAGGTAGTCGACCTGAGGAAGCAAGCGGCGGCCGGTGGCGATCACGAGCTGGCCGATTTGATCACCCTGGCCATGTGGTCGGGTGCTCGCATTGAAGAGCTGTGCAGCCTGGAGATTCCGAACGTCGATCTCCAAGCCAAGGCATTCAAGGTTGTCGACGCGAAAACCGAGGCGGGCCTCCGAGAGGTGCCTATTCATCCGAAGGTCTTGCCAACGTTTCGACGGCTGATAGGCAAGCGCAGGGAGGGCTGCGTACTGGCCCACCTCTCATCCAATAAGTTCGGTGACCGATCCAATGCCATTGGTAAGCGCTTCGGGCGGCTCAAGAGTGACGCTAAGTTCGGCGCGGGGCATGTGTTCCACTCGATTCGCAAGACGGTGGTGACGTTGCTGGAGAATGCGGGAACGTCGGAGAACGTGGCGGCGGACATTGTGGGCCACGAGAAACCCAGGATCACCTACGGCCTGTACTCAGGTGGCGCGAGCTTGGAGGTCAAGCGCAAGGCGCTGGCCAAGCTGCGGTATCCTGCGGGCTAGAGGCAATCACCCCTTCAAGGCCTTCCATGTCAGTGTCCGCCCGCGGTCGTCGAGGTGTGATAACATGCGTCAATGCCGAACGACCTTGACCGCACGAAAGTGACCTTCGAGCAAGCTGAGGGCATCGACCCCCTGCCTGCACAGCTAAAACCCCAAGAACTGTCGCCACCCTTGCGAGCAGGACTGTGGGCAATTCTCCATCGTCATCTCGTTAACGCGACGCAGCACGTCGAGTACGGAAGGCCAGTTCTGAGAGAACCTTGGCGCGGCATGTTGGAGGGGTTGCACATTTGGCATCGCCATAAACCGGCCGACGAGTTCACATCACACAGCGAACCGCATATCGCCGCGATGAAGCGAATACTCATGTCAGGGGCCTATCACGAGGTTTATGGGACACTGCAATATCTCGTTCGCCTTCAATCGTGCCCGATCAGCTTTCGCGCTGATATCAAGCAGGTCCTGTTGTTTCGCAACGCCGGCTACAGATTGATAGATGGCCCGCCGCCGACACTCGTCCCCATTTCGAGCGATGAGGAGGCTGGCATTTCAGCACAGGCCTTCGCCGCCGTAAGCTCCTCTCCGCGATACCAAGGCGCCAAGGTTCACCTCGTGTCCGCCGCCGCTCGGTTGAGCGAAGGCGACTGGGCTGGGGCAATACGGGAGAGCATGCAGGCGGTGGAATCGGTAGCCCGAGTGATCACCGGGGAGAATACATTTGCGAACGCTCTCAAGGTGCTCGAGACCCGCTGGAAGATACACGGTGCCCTCAAGACCGGCTTCGGCAGACTCTATGATTACACAAGCGCAGAACAGGGCTTGAGGCATCCCCTGCTGGACGACCCGAACGCTTCAGTCGACGAAGTGGACGCGATGTTTATGTTCGGCGCATGTGCCGCCTTCGTGACATATCTTGTCAACAAGGCCACGCCCAAGTGACTCCGCAGAAGATCGCACCTACGGGTGCCATCACCCTTGCCGTTCCTTACGCTCAGCGACCTGAGCTTTGATCTCTTCAGTTCGGCGCTCAGTTTCGCTCAGGCCGACCATCAACAATGCAAGCGTAGCATGAGTTCCGCCTTCGAACTCGCGCAACGCAAAGTCTTCGAGTGCTCGCCGGAACTCGCGCCACCGATCTTGCACCACTTCGAAGGCCTGCCACTCGTGGTCACCGAGCAGCAGGCGCAGGTCCATCAATGCCTGCTCCAACTGGGCCTTTGCGACGGTATAAGCTGCACTAGTGCGAGCCTTCATAGCTACATTTGAGTTAAACGGTGATGGTGCTTCCGCATCTTTGGCCAGCGCCTCAACAACCCCATTAGCAGCCGTACTGCTGGTGACCGCGGGATTATGCATGATCGATTCGAACTTATGCACGTCATCCAAAGTCATGCCGTTGTCTCGTAGCTTGGCCGCAAGGTCAGTGACGCTGTTGAGATAAGCGGCTCGTTCTTGCCGCGGGGCACCCGTCCACCAGCGTCTAAGCACGAATACCAGACCGCGCCCAAGCCACCCCAGCAACCCACTGACCAAACCAATAACAGCGGCAATGAGTGTGGCTTCTGCGGGTGTAACCTGGATCATCCGCAACTCTTACCTGACCTGCCATTTCGTGGCGACCACCATGGTTGACTATAGAAGCCCACGGCCTCCCAAAAATTGCGACGTCTCTTCAGAAAAATCTGAGCGCCACCCCCTTCTGGCCGGACTGCGACTCCCCCCGTGCCCCGCCCCGTCCTGTACTCGCGCACGCCCAGGCGCACCCGGCCGCGCACAGAGATGATCACGCGCACGAAATGGCACGCTTCATTGGCACATCGGGCCATCCGATGCTGCTGGCAACCGCAGCGCCCACAAGCGAAGGCCCCGAAGTTTCCCTCGGGGCCCTCTAGTCCTCCTGTCGTGCTCCGTTGGTGCGCTGCTAGGCAGCTTCCGCCTTCACCTTGCGGGCCTTAGCTCTGCCAGTTGATTGCCTCGCCGGTCTAAATGCTGCGGCATGTGCGATGACAACCACTTGCCTGTCCCTCCGGTGAAACGTCCAGCCGTCCACTTCCCTCGCCTCCCCGTCCTTGAGGTCCGCTGGGTGAATGTTGGGATCGAACCATTCAATGATCACTCGGTCCTTGTTTGCAAGTTCAACATCGATACCGTCAGTGTCCCACTGAGATGGTACTAACTTCATGTTCATAGGTTGGTCCCGCTTCTGTGCTGTGTCCTCCAGCGGCGGAGCCACTCCGTCGCCGAGTGCCGTTGAGCCTAGCGAGACTTGATGCGGGGTGAATCCCCTCTTTCGCACTGCCACTAATGGCAATAATTGCGCTCATGCGAGAACTCATCTGAGGGTTCATATTCTATCGGCATCGGGGACTCGTCCGGGTGCTGGGCTTAGTGCAGAAGAGCCGCATTGCCTTGAGAAAATATCGTCTGTGGGGGGCCTTCATGGAAGCGATCGGCCGAGACAATGCCCTTGGGCTTCGCGTCATGACGCCCTCAAAGTCCAATGAAACCGGGCATTCTAAACAGACGCCACTGCGGCGGGACAACGGCGGGGGTGTCGTCAAACTCTCCACTAATGGCAGCAGCGGCGCGGTAAGGTCGCCCTTCTCGGCTGGTGTTCCAAAATCCCCCTCGACGCAATCCTTGAGAAACGCAGCAAACACAACCACTCGACCCGTTGGATTTCAATGTTCCAGAAATAGCTGTTATTGGGACAATCGCGATGATACTCTCCCGTCGCCCACGGAAGCCCTTAGGAGCCCGCCAGTGTCGACCAAGCCCCACCGCGTTGCCCTGTACCTCCGCGTGTCGACCGACGGCCAGTCGACGGCCCTGCAGCGCCGCGAGCTGGTGCAAGCCTGCAAGCATCGGGGCTGGGAGGTCACCGAGGTCTACGAGGATGCAGGCATCAGCGGGGCCAAGGGCAGAGATGGCCGCCCAGCGTTCGACAGGCTTTGCCAGGACGCGACCCGCCGTCGCTTCGATGTGATCGCCGCGTGGTCCGTGGATCGCCTAGGGCGCTCCTTGCAGGACCTCGTAGGCTTCCTTGAGGAGGCGCATGGGGTAGGCGTTCACCTCTACCTGCATCAGCAGGCCGTCGACACGACCACGCCAGCGGGCCGCGCCCTCTTCCAGATGATGGGCGTCTTTGCGGAGTTCGAGCGGGCCATGATCCGTGATCGTGTGAAGGCTGGGCTCGCCGACGCCAGGGCCAAGGGCGTGAAGCTCGGAGCGCCGCGGACGGATGCCAAGGTGCTTCAGCGTATCGAGCGGGAGAAGGCGAAAGGGCTGTCAGTGCGGGCCATCGCCGCCAAGGTGGGCGTGGGTGCAGGAACGGTCCATCGTGTACTCAGTGGCGAGCATGTCTCGCAGGCAGGGGCTTAGACCCCGACGAGGCACGGCCTAGCCCTGCCCCCAAAGGAGATGAACCGTGCTGCCCCGCTATACCGACGGCAAGGTCGTTCTAGACGTCGCGTCGAAGGATGAGCGGCGGCGCTTAGAGATCATAGAGCGAGCGGATGGCGTGTGCCGTTACGTAGAGACCTGCCTGGAGTATGACGAGTACGCTGGCAGCTATTGGGGAGTGGCCTACGAGTCGGGCCTGTATGCGGACCTGGGGCTCGCTCGGAGTGACGCTATCCAGACGACCCCGTGGCTGAGGCCCCCTGAGGAGGAGTGGTAGGCTCCTCTTACGGCACCGAGTTCGAGGACTTCTGGCGTGACCGCTAGGTGGCCATAGTTGGCCCTTGGGGTCCTGCCGTGAAGGAGTCGCCTAGCGGAGCTACGCGCTAAGGCCCCAAACGGACTCATACAGCGCCTTTGCCCCGTCCCGAGTCCTTCCCCCGTCAGCCGAGCGGCAAATCGAGTCTGGTGAGTCTCGTAGGGGCTCCTAGGGGCATCCTGAGGTGAGCGGTGTGGTCCGCCATGAGCGCCAGGACGGAGGCCGAGGGCACGACTCATTGTTGCGTGGTGATCCTCGGTCTGAGCAACAATCAAAAAGTCAGCCCCTTTGCACCACTGGAGGCGTTTAGGCCCTCCTGCCCCGAGTTCAGCGCCTGAATAAATAGAGGGGCCAATTAGTCGGTCCCTTTGCATCAATGGAGGTGATCCCGCGCCGAACCTTTGCAGCCGAGGTCCCGGCGTCATTTGCGTCTGATGGGGTTTGCCTGGACCAAAGCGGAGACCAGCGGAGGCGATTAGGGCCCACCTTTGCAATACCGCCAAGCCTCGGCAGGCATGCAAGGGGGCGCAGCCGTCGATCGCCCTACCTTGGAGGCAATTAGGCCGTCCCTTTGCAGCACCCCAAGCTTCCACATGCAGGCAAGAGCCCTTGATCGCCACGGCCTTCGCCTTGGAGGCAATTAGGGCGGACCTTTGCATAACCAAAACCCTGCGCCGGCCCTGAGCCCGCTCGGGGTGCCCTCAAATTCCTCTTCGCGCACCTCGCCAATCCCTTCGCCCGCCCGTTTCGGTTCTCACCCCCATTCAAGGCCCCGACCTTGGAATGCGATGGATGGTCCCAGGAGATGCACCGGGCGGCAAGGTCCGCGAGGTGTGCGCAAGGCGGCGCACGGTGTCTTCCCCGCTCCCGAGGTCTGTCCTGTCCTCGACCGGGGAGCGCCGTGCGTCGTTCGTCACTCAAATTTCAACACCTCACCTACAAGATGAACACCGAAACCAAAGACACCCCCAACGTAGACTGGGCTGCCATCGAGGCCGGCTTGGAAGAACTGAAGCGCCGCCCCAATCGGCTATCGACCCTCATCGGACCACCCGGAAAAACCCATAGGCAGCAGCTCCGCCTAACCTCCGTTGAGAACGCGGCACTAAAGCTCATCAACGTGACGCTCGCCATGCTCGTCGGCCGAGGCGTGAGCCATGCCCTCGTCCACCGGCTCGCCCTGAGCCTCCTCCTCGACCAGTGCAAGGCCTCGCTGGCCGATCCCGCCGTGGCAACTCGGCTGAGAGCCATGCTGATCAAGGTGCGCGAGGAGCGCCGCGCCGAGCATGCGTGATCGAGACAAGCAGGATCAGCTCGCGCGGACCTGGGGTTTGATGGCGGATGCAGTTGAGCGAGCCTTAAGGGCCGAGACACCTAGCGCTGCAACACTTGCCGCGGCCAACAAGTGGCTCGACGCCAACGGAGTTACTTTTGAAATACTGAAGAGCTGGCGACGCAACGGCCTGGGGTTTACCGGCCCACTTCCGACGTTCGACGATGATCCCATCGAAGGCACCGAGGAGACCGCCACGTCTGATCCGCTCCGCGTGGTGCCGTCCTTCGTAGCTTCCGACAGCAACGGCTAACAGTCCCCACAGCCTGCCCATAGTCGCGGGCACGAGGGGGCCTCAGGGCGTCGACCACGCCCCCAGAGCTTTCTCTTATCTACCTCAACGTACTTCTTTCGCTCGCTGATTTTCCTCTTGTCGGATCAAGGGGTTAACAGGCGCTTGGTGCCGTTCGCCTCCCCAGGTCGGCACCACGATCACCACTAAGGGGAACCCCATTTAGGACTAAAGCCGCGTGGCACATGACCTGCAGATAACCGACCGCACCCGGTCAGAGACGACACAACCCTCCACCATCACTGCCCTTCCCGAAATGGTCGTCATCGACACCATTCCCGGTGGCTATAAGACGACGTTCATCATCAACCACATGAACAAGGCTTACGAGAACCACCTCGCGGACAGGTTGATGGGAAGGACCGACGAAGATGGTCTCCCTCCGCGCTTCCTCTACGTCACGCCTCTCCTAGACGAGGTAGAGCGGGTTAAGGAGAAGTGCCCCGACCTCCGCTTCCGAGACCCTGTCCCAGTACATGGCCGAAAGTTCTTCGACTTGGAGCGTTTGGTCGAGGCCGGTGAGAGCATTGCGACAACTCATGAGTTGTTCAGGATGCTTACTCCCGCCGTGGTTAAGAAGCTTCAAGACCGAGCCTACCATCTGGTCATCGACGAAGTCCTGACGTGTGTCGACTACTTCAAGTACGACGAAGATGACGTCCAAATGTTGTTCAACCAGAAGATGGTCTCCATTGAGGAGTCGACCAATCGCCTTCGCTGGAACCACGACCTGTGGCCGGACTACGACGGCAAACATCAACAGGTAAAGAACCTGTGCGACTGCGGAAACTTGGTCGCTTGGACGATGGATGAGGCCGGCTTCGTCCCAGGTAAGAAAGGCAGCCTCCTGTTGTGGGCTTTTCCGACTACCTTTCTCGCAGCATTTCAGACTGTCCACGTCCTCACGTACCTCTTCGCAGGGTCACCAATGAGGGCCTACCTTCAATCTCAGGGCGTCGAGTTCAGCCTTCAGACTGTCGTCAACCAAGGCAAAGGTTTGGCTCCGTGGTCGCGGGCGGCCGAGGGTGAAGCAAAGGCACGCATCAGGAAGCACCTCAAGGTCTACGAAGGTCCCCTCAACGCCATTGGTCGTCGCCCTCGTGGCACTCGTGCGAACCCAATGAGCAAGAACTGGTTCCTGAAGGGTGGAGAGACGATCACCAAGCGGGCGCGGTCGGCGGCAACAAACCGCTTCCGTCAACTCGTGCGCGATCGCTTCTGCACCTCCCGAGAGATCGCTTGGACGACCTTCAAGCCATTCCGCAGCAAGCTGGCAGGCAAGGGCTACAAGCACCACACCCAGTGGATTCCACTCAACGCCAAGGCCAGTAACGAGTACCGGCACAAGACTGCAGTGGCCTACCTTGCTAACCGCTTCGCGCTACCGGAGATCAAGAACTTCTTCGAGAGCTTCGACATCGACATCTGCGAGAACGTCTATGCCTTGAGTGAAATGCTTCAATGGCTCTGGCGTAGCGCAATCCGCGACGACAAGGACCCGAAGGACGTTCACGTCTTCATCCCATCGGAGCGCATGCGGGAGCTGCTGAAGCTTTGGCTGTCGTGTGACGACGCCGAGACGTTCGTGAGGAAGGCATCGGAGTTCACGCTTCGATAGCTTGATCCACCTACGGCCCCTAGGTTCACCTAGCGCCACTTCGAGGGCTGTTCCCTGCGCCCCCTCATGTCTACCTGTGGGTAGGCACGAGAAGACAACGACCGGAGCCCCCGAGGAAAAAACGCCAGAGACCTTTAACCAAGTCTCGCCCAGTCGCCCCTTGGCGCGATCACACAACGACGTGCCCGCGCTTCGGCGAGGGGGGGCCACACCTCTCTTGCCTACCGTCACCATCGAAGAGCCTTGAGGCCCGGACCACAGTTCCTGCGGGAGCTTTGGCATGGAGAACTTCGCGGTCGATCGACGGCGGGACGCGAGAGGGGTGTGGTCGCCCCTCATTCGAACTCCGCCCTCATCGAATCGAAAGGCTCCTCCATTAAAACCTCCACCGCTCCTCCTCCGAAATCACCTCTGCCGCCGCCCGTCCCTCCTGCCTGGAATGCCAAGTGGGCCGGTCGATTGCGTCGGCGTTACGGGATTGCGACCCCGATGGCTCCTGACGACGAAGACAACCACCCCGATGAAGTACCCACGTAAGTCCCAGGCGGCCTTCCTCCGTGAAGCCCGCAAGGGAGCCCTAAGACCACCTCGCGCCACCCGCCCTAGCCGTCGCATGGCCCCGTCCATTGCCGCGAACACCAAGCATCGTTGCGAAGCTCGCCACTGCTTCCGGTCACGACACAGAGTCGGCAGGTACTGCAGAGAGCACGGTGCCCGCTACTGGGAGACTGGCGATCCGGTCGCCCTCAACATCGGGCCTCGGATGTGGCGGCCCTTCTTCCAGCAGGCCGAGAAGTTCGTCACTCAGCATCTGGTCGACGATCATGCTGCCATCTCTGCAGCAGTCCGGTGGATCACGAATGAGATCAAGGCTGCCGAGTCGCCTACCCGCTTCGATGACCCTGCGTTACTCGACTACTGGTCGGCACTCCTCCGGGTTCACCGGAGCGGCATTGAGGCCACCGAGCTGCTTGCAAGATGGGTCTCTGGTGAACTGGCGGACGATCGCTTCACTGGCGAACCCGGCCCTCGCTATGCATCTGACACCCATGCCGCACATCAGCGGGCACGCCTGCTCCTCTACGTGAAGCCCCTCAACCGGCCGGCCTGGGCGAAATGCCAAGTCGAGCCTCAGGCCTCACGAGGCCGCACACGACTCCTCTGGCGGACCCGTGCCTTTGCCTTCGAGCGATGGAACTCCGCGCTAGGGCTTCTCGCCGTCAAGGCAGCCGACGCTATCCGACAGCAGCACCAGCAATAGGCGCACCCGTCGTCACCACCCTTCAATGGAACTCATGACTTACCTTGCCAATACGCCACCACCCTCGACTCCTCCGATGCTCCCGTCGGACCTTCCTCCTCCACGACTTCCCAGCGACGAACCTCTCGGCCTTCCGAGCGATCGTCTCGAGCCCCCGTGGCAACTCCCTAGCGACGCGCCCCTTCGGATCATCTTGCCATCCGACCGCATGCCACCCGCGTCGCCAGAGCGCCCGCACTAGCAGCGTCAAGCAATCACCAGCCCCTCAACCTCACTCAAGAGAACTCAACCACCATGTCCAATGACAACTCTAGCCACCAATTCGGCATCGACACCGGCAGCATTTACGACGCTGAACAGAACACCGACACTGGCGAAGTCCATATCGGAGGCTTGTATTCGGGTGGCTATCGCGGCCACGGCCGAGGCGAAGACAACTACACTCGTACTTATGTGGAGGCTCCTGATCTGGGTGGCTTCACGGCTCGCACCCCGGGTGGCTCCAAGATCACCGACGCGGCCGAGCTTCGCCCCACCGACATTGTCCTCCTACCGAATGGCATGGAGACAACCGTTGAAGTGGCTCGCATGAATGGTCTTCTGGGTCCTGGCGCTCTGCAGCAGGCCCAAGGGCAGAGCGACAACGCCGACCAGCAGGGCGACAACACCGACCAGCAGGTCGACAACGACAAGACTCGGCAGCAGAAGGACGACGCTGAGTACCGGCAGCCTATGCACCCCGCGGCCGAGTCGATCATGAGGCAAGTGCTTGATACGTCAGTCGAGATGACCATGGGCGCGGCCATGAACATCATCGAGAACGATGGCGACCTTGGCGAGGCCAGCGCCGAAGAGATCGCGTCGAGGCTTGGTCAGGGCGTCGACCCCGATCAGGTTCGCGAAATGGCCGAGACTGTGAAGCGTGGTTACAGCGAGGACGCATACAAGGGCGGCGCAAAGGCTGCAGGCGTTCCCTATGCACTCGCCGCCGAAGCTCTCCAAAGCTGGCGCATCAGCAACCCGAGCGCGTTCCGCGAGGCTGCGCTCATGCATCTGAACGAAGGTAGCACCCGGCATTACGGGGAGTTCGTGACCGAGTACATCGCGAACCTCGACGCCACGCCAGAAGGCCGTGCGCGGCTCCTCCGGGCCACCGGCCCAGACCGTCAGCGGCTTCGCGAGGGGAATAACGAAATCATCGTGACGGGTGACGACGGCATCGAAACTAGCTGGGCTACCGCCGTTCGGCAGCGCCGCATCAAGCTGAACTAACAATGGACATCTTCACCTGCGTGGTCGCCCTCTTCGTTGGGGGCGGCTACCTATCTTTGCGGGCTCTTCTGCGGGCACCGCAACAGTGGCGATCAGCGCGGCAGCCAAAATGACTGTCCCTTACATCATCCGAGAGGCCACCCCAGCGGACGCCGACCGGATTGCCCCACTGCTTCGCGAGAAGGACCGGCGGGAGGTCGAGGCCATCACGGGCGAATGCCCCGAGGCTATCCTTCCCCGGTCGTTCGTGGCCGAGCCACCCTGCAAGGTGCTCTTCGCGGAGACGGCCGAGAGCAAGCAGCCCATCCTGATTGGCGGCGTGCGCTCCACGCCTGACCATGGCGCTACCTCGGCCGCCGTCTGGATGGTCGGGACGCCACTCCTAGAGCGCTACAGCTTCACACTCGCTCGGGAAGCTCGCCGCTACGTTGACGCGTGGGGCAGGTCCTATCACCGGCTTTGGAATACCGCTTGGGAAGGCAACGACCTTCATGTCGAGTGGCTCCGATTCCTCGGCTTCACCATTACCGGCCGCTTTGAACATCGCGGCCTCCCATTCATCACCTTCGAGAAAAGTATCCCATGTGTGGAATCGATCCCGTTAGTGCGGGAGTAACCGCTCTCTCCACCGGCCTGAGTATCGCCGGCAAGATGTCCGACCAAGCCACCGCCCAAGCCAACCGCGATTCTGCGATGGGCACCGCGTTCAACGAGACCATCCCGTCAATCAACCGCTCTCGCCGAGGTCTACAACTCCAACAGCGGCCGAGTGAACCAAGAGCGCGACGCTGCGGCAGCCGAGAGTTTCGACATCGTGCGCTCCATGGCGGAAGCCAAGGGCACCGCAGTGGTCGCAGCCGGTGAGTCCGGTGTCGGTGGTGTGAGCTTCGCGAACATCCTCAGCGACTTCGAGACACGCGAAGGGCTCGCTCGGGGCAAGCTCGACTACAACACCCTCACGAAACAGCAGCAGATCGCGGACGACAATGCGCAGGCACGCACGCGAGCGCAGGCGGGGATCAACTCCTCCATCAACGCGGCTGTGAATGCCACCCCGGTTCCTAGTGAGACCGCGATGTGGGCCGGGATTGGTGCTGACATTGCGGGCGCTGGACTCAGGATTGGCGATAAGGCCGGTTGGTTTGACAAGGCCAACAAGGTCGACCCCGCCACCGGCACCGTCATCAAGAAGAGCTGAGCGTGCGCGTACGTTTCTATTCCGGGCCCGAGCGCGAGCGTCTGCATCCTGAAGGCGTCGACATGCCGTTTGGTGGTGGCTCGTTCTTCATTCGGCCCGAGGCGGCCGCGACGTTGGCCCATGGGCTCGTCCAGCGTGACCGGGAGACCGGACGCTATCGCCGTGTGCAACTCACCCAATGCGAAGAGCGCATGATCATCGAGGAAGCCCGAGGGCGGGCGGCAGCGATCGTTGACCGTGACGAGCCCACCCCTTGGTCGAGCGGGCGAACGCCCTTCTCGCAGGCCTCGGTGTCTCCCCCGCAAACCAAACGCTAACGCTTGAGGGCACGTCCCCCGTGCCCGCTTGGTGATTGTCAACAGTCACCAAGCGGGCCACAGCGAGCCACGGGCTGGCATCTAGCAGGGAAAGACCGAAGGCTTCTTCAAGGCGCTCATAGGTCCTCAGTGCTTCGCTATTCAGCCCGAATAGCAACACCCTTGCATGACACTGACGCCCAACAGTTGGTACCCCATGTGTCTGTCCCTGCAGTATCGCAAGTAACGTCCATAACGGAGTTTGCCCCGCGTTTAGCTGCATCCACTCGCAACCGAAGAAGCGCGTCGTTGGTTGTAGGTGGCGGGTCGGTCATCAGGTTTTTGCAGCTATTGCCTACCACCTGCCCAAGGTACTGCGCCACTTTCGGTGCGTCGGCCCCGACCCTGTAGACACGGACATTAAGGGCATCCTTCATCGTCTCTGGAGGCACCGTATCTAGTTTGGTGACGGGTATAAATGGGCCGCAGCCGGCGACAAGTAAAACTGCTGCAAGACTCCACACAATCTTAGGTTTCATTGGTCTCCCCTAAGGAAAACCTATCGCGTGTGCGAGCATACGGCTAGAGGATATGATGTGAGTTAAGTCCGGCCACTCCGATTGAGACTGCTTACTCAAAACGCAGTTTAAAGACTTTCTCAAACCTCTCCCTCAAATCTGCCGGAAGCTTCTCATATCGCTCCCGCTCGTCCCCACTTCCACCAAAACGCTGATTAAAAATTCTCTGTAGCTTTCGAGCATCGTCTGACGATATGTCCAGGATGGCCCTATAGCCGACCCAATCGAAGTCTTCAGGCTCCAACAACGCGGCTTTGCCTTGGAGCGCGGTCACCGTGCTATGGGAAAGCCTGACGCCTGTGCCATCAATCATCTTCTGAAGAAAGTGCTCGTACTCCTGATGGGCGCGTTTAGTCTCGCGAACAAGTTCATCGACCTTCTCCGCAAGCTTTTTCATCGCCTCCACTTCAGGTGGCCGGACGATGGCTGTGTGCCTCAAATCCCCGAGGAAAAGCCGAAATGTTTCCTTCACTTTCTTCCCAAGGAAATCGTACTCAGCAACGACGGTCAGTTCGGCGTCAGATGTTCTCAGAACGTCATTTGCAATTCCCAGATAGAATGAAAGTTCCGCCCCGGGGCGGATACTGCGCAGCCCTCGCGTAGTCAGTGTTTCAAGGCCTTTGGTCTCAGTTTTGAAATTGTGAGTGATCGAAAACTTGAGGTTCGCCAACGCTTCCGCCGAATGATCATTTTTCAGCGTCAGCAGGAGCATGACTTCTTGAACAGTTCCGATCTCAACGCGAAGCGGGGCAAGGCCACCCTTCGGGCGGCTCCGTACGTCTTCAATCTCATAGTGCTCCATTGGTTCACTGTGAGGACCGCGCCGCTTGTAGTATTTGTAGTCGAACTGATGAGGCGCAAGCGAACTAGCGGAGACATCGATCACATAGTAGCGGCTGCCTCCGTTCGGCACTTCAAACACCTCGAATGATTCGATAGGTGGAGAAGTTCGACTACTGACAATCTGATAAATCCAATCACGCTGTGATGGCCCCGGCACTCCCCCATCCAAACGCATAGGAACTCCGTTTGTCGCGTCCACGCCGACAACGAATTGTCCACCCGCAGAATTGGCGAATGCCGTTATTGTCTTGCAGAGCTTCTCTATGCTCTTCTTAGTGACGATATCGGATGCCTTGTATTCGAGCGCCACGCCTTCCGGGATCGCATTGGTGACAATGCTCTCAAGGTCTTTCAACGCACGATAAGTGTTTGATTGCATGCCCCTCTTTGGCAGTTGCCCCTTCCCCATACAATCCGCGCCGGTGGGGTCTTTTTTAAAGGATTCGGCGTGTGTGGAAGACCTGTGTGGAAGGCATCCATAAAACGCTTATTTTACTAGTCTGCGGGCGAATGGCGGAGAGGAAGGGATTCGAACCCTCGATACGGGTTTACCCCGTATAACGGTTTAGCAAACCGCCGCCTTCGACCGCTCGGCCACCTCTCCGCAGCCCGCTAAGGCCCCGGCGATCGATATATCCACGACAGATGCGCGGCGGTTCTAGCGGCGGGCGTCGGGAGTGTCAACGAGTTGGCGATTCAGCTAGGATTCTCAGGATCTTGGCGTCGTTTACTTAACACGGCCGCCCAACCGTCAAACGAGGAACACCCGTTCCTGCAGACTGTCGGCGGCCTCCCGCGCGGCCTGCTGGGTATCCGTCAGGAAGACAGCCATGGAGAACATCAGCTCGAAGGGTGGCTCCCTGTCGGCTTCAAGAAAGGTCAGGAATGTTCTGATCTGATCCTCGAGATTGCCCTGCCGATAGGAGGCGACGCGCGCTACCAGGAACTGCTGGAGGTTGGCGAGGTCGAGCCGGTCATGCGAGGTCAGTCGCAGCTCCCTCTGCGCCTCTTTGGCCTGCAGGGCCGCGAGAGGTGGATGCAACTCGAAGAGATCGTGGGTCAGTCGCAGCCGCAGGACGCGATCGGCATAGACCAAAGTGAAGGCATCCTGCAGGCGATCACGATCGGCCACCGCGAACTGGCTTCCTTCGACACCCGACACGACCGCTGCGTGAACGAGTGCCACTGCCTCCAGCTCGAAGCCGTCGCGGCGATGCAGGCCGAACGGCGTGAGCCTGTTGCGCAGGCGCGCCAGCAGCGGCGCTGCCGCTCGATGAATTTCGAGGGCGGCCGTCGGTAATGGCATTGCTTTCTTGAACAGCCACATGGTGCTCGTCCGCAGCCGCCGATCCTAGCACGAACTGTGCGCTTTGCGTCACTGCGCATGACGTGCGACGGTGCGGACCATGACCGCTTCCGCTTTCGCCTCCCCGTCTATCGACATGCTGCAGCGCCTGGTGGCGTTCGACACCACCTCGCGCAATTCCAATCTCAACCTGATCAAGTTCATTCAGGGTTACCTGACCGACCATGACGTGCCGAGCACGCTGGTGCCGAACGAGGATGGCACCAAGGCCAACCTCTTCGCCACCATCGGCCCCGCAGCCGAGGGCGGCATCGTGCTTTCAGGCCACACCGACGTCGTGCCGATCGACGGGCAGCCCTGGTCCACCGATCCCTGGACGCTGACCGAAAAGCCCGACGGCAACCTCTATGGCCGCGGCACCTGCGATATGAAGGGTTTCATCGCGGCCTGCCTCGCCCACGTCCCCTCCCTCAAGAAGGCCAAGCTGAAAGTGCCGATGCACTTCGCCTTCAGCTACGACGAGGAGATCGGCTGCCTGGGCGCTCATTCGCTGGCCGAGAAGCTGGTCGGCAACGTGCCGCGGCCGCAGGCCGTGATCGTTGGCGAGCCGACGATGATGGGCGTCGTCAACGCGCAGAATGCCGGCGGTGGCATCGTCGCCACGTTCACAGGCGTCGAGGCCCACTCCTCCATGACGCATCTCGGCGTCAGCGCCATTCACTTCGCCGGCGACTTCATCCACTGGCTGAACGAGCTGCAGGTCGAGCTGTCGGGCCGCAAGCGGACGGATATCGACACAGTGCCCGGCCACACCACCATCAACGTCGGCATCGTGACCGGCGGCACGGCGGGCAACATCCTGGCCCGTGAATGTACGCTCAACTGGGGCTATCGCACCCTCCCCGGTGACGATCCCTGGGAGGTGCAGCGCCGGGCAGAGAAGTATGTCGCCGAGCTGCTGTTGCCCAAGATGAAGGCCAAGCATCCCGACGCCGACATCACATTGAAGCGCCGTTCCTTTGTGCCCGGCCTGCTGCCGCAGGAAAACGAGGAAGCAGCCAAGCTGGCGCTGCAATGGACCGGCGGCAACCGCACCTACGCCGTTCCCTACGGCACCGAGGCCGGCATCTTCCGCGGCCACGGCATCCCGACGGTGATCTGCGGACCGGGCGACATCTCGCAGGCCCACCAGCCCAACGAGTTCGTGGCGCGCTCGCAGATGGATGCCTGCGATGCCTTCATCGGCAAGATGATCGGCTGGGCGGAAAGGCAGTAGCGCCTTCTGCCCGAACCGCTGTTCTGATCAGCCCTCGGTACGGCGCGTCGTCTCAAAGAGGAACCACACGCGCTGTTCGGCCTCGTCGATCCAGTTCTCGATGAGGCTCGCGGTGGCGACGTCGTTGTGCTCGTCGCAAAGTTCGTGAAGCGAGCGCATGCTGGCGCAAAGCTGCTTGTTGTCGTCCCGCAGCTCCGCCAGCATGTCGAGCGGCGTCACATAATCGGCGTCGTTGTCGAGGACACGCTGCAGCCGCGAGATATGGCCAATCGACCGGATGGTCGTGCCGCCCAGCTTGCGCACCCGCTCGGCAATCGGATCGCTCATGGCGTCGACCTGCGTCGCCTGCTCGTCGAGCATCAGGTGATAGTCGCGGAAATGCGGACCCGAGACGTGCCAGTGGAAGTTCTTGGTCTTCCAGTAGAGTGCGGCGACGTCGGCTAGCAGAAGGTTCAATCCGCCGGTGAGATCTCGCGTGGCGTTCTCGCCGAGGTCGGTCGGGGTGGCGAGCGCGGCGGTCTTGCGTGACTTCGGATCCTTGCTCATGTGGCTGGCACTCCTGCGGGTACGAATGGCAACGCCGCGACCCTAGCGTGCTTTCGCAGCGTGGTGAACTGGCACCGATCACAGTCCAGCGCAGACCGGCCTTTCCACGCGCAGGACGCTCTCCTGGCCGAAACGTTTGACGTAAGTATCGACGATCGACGTTACTTTGGGGTGATGGGTCGGTGCATCGAAGACGACGATGACAATGAGCTTACTGCTCTCACGCACAATGCGGCCGGATGCATTGCGGTACTGGCCGTCGGTATCGACGACGCTGTGCCCCGCGGGAAACTGCGGCGTCACAATCTCGGTGACGAAGGAGGCCCACTCCGCATCGCTCACCTGCCCGCCAGTCGGCTTGTCGCGTCCGAAGTAGAGGCTGACTTCGAGTGCCGGCTTGAGCGGCGCGGTGCAAATGGGCAGCGCACCGGGCTGGGCGCAGGCCGAAAGCAGGAGCAAGGCCCCTGCCGCAACGGCCCGCGATGCCGAAGAACGCATGTCTAGTTGAGATACGGGACCGCCATGCCTTTGGTGACGGCGGGACGGGCATTCACGATGTCGTACCAGCGCTTCACGTTAGGGAACTCGGCGAGGTTCACCGTGTGCCACTCGTGGCGTGCCGCCCAGGGGAAGATCGACATGTCGGCAATCGTATATTCCTCACCGGCGACGAACGCCTTGCCGGCAAGCTGCCGGTCGAGCACGCCGTAAAGACGCTTGGCCTCGTCGACATAGCGCTTGATGCCGTACTCGATCTTGGACGGTGCCGCGCGCAGGAAGTGATGCGCCTGCCCCAGCATCGGGCCGAAGCCACCCATCTGCCACATCAACCACTGCAGGGCGTCGTAACGTGCAACGCCTGTGGCCGGCAGGAACTTCGTGGTCTTGTCGGCGAGGTAGATCAGGATCGCGCCAGACTCGAAGAGCGAGTACGGCTTGCCGCCCGGACCGTCGGGATCGACGATCGCGGGGATCCGGTTATTGGGGCTGATCCGCAGGAACTCCGGCTTGTGCTGTTCGCCCTTCGAGATGTCGACCTTGTGCACGCTGTAGGGCAGCCCGCATTCCTCGAGCATGATGGAAATCTTACGGCCGTTCGGCGTGCCCCACGTGTGAAGCTCGATCATCTCGTCATCTCCCCCGGTTCATTGCGAAAAGTTGCGACTCAGCCCCAGCTATCGTCGCCGCCACCATCGTCGAACGATGCGGTGTCGTAGTCATCCTGCTGCATTCCAGCATCCTGATCGTAGGCCTGCTGCTGATCCTGCTGCGGTGACTGGGATGTATCAGGTGGTGTCAGTTCAGACGGTGTCTGCGGCACGGCGGCCTGCTGGCTGGAGCCCCCTGCCCCAAACGGCCCGGGATTGTTGCCCATCAAATTGCGGATGCCCTCGAAGAGCAACGCGCCGCCCGCAACACCCGCTGCGGTCGCCATTGCCGTGCGCAGGAAGCCACCCCCGCCACCCGCAGGTGGCGATACGGCGGCCTGCAACGGTGAGCGCGTCGACGGCATGCCGGGCCGCGGTGCAGGCGCCTGCGCGGCCTGGGCTGACGGTGCCGATCCCCAGGGTCCGATCTTGGGGGCGCTGCCCAAAAATCCACCAGCAGCGGCCGGTGCGGCGGTCCCCGCCTTCGCTTCGAGTTCGGCGATACGTTCCTGCGCTGCCTTCAGTGCCTGTTCCTGCACCAAAACGGTCTGCACCAGGAGATAGGCCGACGCCGGCTGGCGCGCCGCGAGATCCTTGATCAGCGTCTCGGCCTCTGCGTCGCGTGGCTGGGATTCGAACGGCTGCAGCCGGCCGAACAAACCCGTAATAAGTTCGCGTTCTTGATTTTGCATGACAGTGCCTCCTGCCCCTTTTGGTCCAAGGAGCACCGCCAACGTGGTTGCCCGTCCGCCGAGCGTCAAGAGCGGCCGGATTGATTACATCTTTGTAAAGTCCCGATAAAGGACTTGCCCTGCTATTCGATCACCTTGCGATACGAACGCTTGGCGGCGACTTTGCCGTCCCGCATGGTCATGACATCACATGCCTGGAATCTTATTGGCCTGCCCTCGGCCGAAGTGCCAGTAACCAACAACTCGAGCACGATGAGATCGGGACCGAAATTGCAGCGCACCAGTTCGTAGCGAATATCCGGCATCGCCTTGAAGGCATTGGCGATCGCCGAGCGGATCGCTGCGGCACCGTCGAAGCGGGTCCCGTGAGGCTCCGGGCCTCTGGGAGTCTCCCAGAGGCAATCCTCGTTCATCAAGGCCATCGCGCCCTCGACGTCGTGGTCGTTCCACGGTTTCATGAAGCGTCGCACAAAGGCTTCGTCATAGACCGGCATGCGCGTCTCCCTCAGTTGCGCGTGAAGTCCATGATCCAGTTCGTCTCCCAGTCGCTCCCTTCGCCAGCCGAGAAAGCCTGCTCCCAACGCGCTGATGTCGGCGTGATGCGCGACCAGAGGAAGCGGACCTTGATGGCACGGCCCTCGTGCGTGTCCTCGCCATCGAACGTGCCGATCACGTCGACGAATCGGCCGTGCACCGGAGGAAAGATCTGCCCTGGATAACGGCTGTCGAGCCAGTAGATCGACCAGCTTTCGGACTTCGGATCGTAGGTCCGCAAGCTGACACCGGCGTAACGGCCCGACGGCAGGTGGATATCGTCGTCGTCAATGTTGGCGAAGCCGTCAAGAATCTTGCGCATCGAGCTGGTGCCCGCGAACTCGATCCACTCCGTACAGCCCGCCAGGCGGCGCAGCAGGTAGCGGTGATGGACGTTCCAGTTGCCGATGAGGAAATCGAAAGCGTTCTGTTGTGACATGATCGTTCTCCCAGGTTCGAGGAGACCGTCATACATTCCTATACCTGACAGAATACGTCATGAATTTATGCTAGCTTGCGAATCATGCGCGGCAGCCGGCTGCTTTCCATTCTGATGACCTTGCAGGCGCGCGGCCGCATGACGGCCGAGGCCTTGGCGGCGCAGTACGAGGTCTCGGTGCGCACGATCTATCGCGATATCGATCAATTGAGCGCCGCCGATGTGCCGGTCTATGCCGACCGCGGACCGGGCGGCGGCTTCCAGCTTCTCGACGGCTACCGCACCAAGCTGACGGGCTTGTCGCCAGCCGAGGCTGAAACCCTGTTCATGGCAGGCCTCCCCGGCCCTGCCGCCGAATTGGGGTTGGCCGACGCGATGGCCACCGCCCAACTGAAGCTCACGGCCGCCCTGCCTGAACGGACGCGCACGGGTGCCCGGCGCATTGCCGCTCGCTTTCATCTCGACCCGGTCGACTGGTTCCACGGTGCCGAAACGGCGCGCCTGCTGCCTGCGCTCGCCAAGGCGGTATGGGACGAGACCTCGGTCGACATCCGCTATCGGCGCGGACAAGGTTCGGTGACGCGGCAACTCAAGCCGCTCGGCCTCGTCCTCAAGGCCGGCACCTGGTATTGCGTCGCCGCCGTCGGCGAGCAGACACGCACCTACCGCGTCGCCCACATCCTGGAACTGGCCCCGACCGGTGACCGTTTCGAGCGGCCGAAGGACTTCGACCTCGTCCGCTACTGGACAGCGTCGACACGCGCCTACGAAGTCGGCATCTATCGCAGCCACGCGACCTTGGGCGTGTCGCCAATCGGCCTGGAGCGGCTGGAGCCATTAGGTGCCGCCGTCCAGCAGGCTGCGCGCGAGTCGGCTGAGCCGATGGGCGCAGACGGATGGGTCAAGGTCACAATCCCGACCGAATCGATCGATCAGGCTGCCCTCGACTTGCTGCGGCTGGGCAGCGAGGTGGAAGTGCTGAAGCCGGTGGCGCTACGGCGGCGCATCGCCCGTGTGGCCGGCGAGATACGCCGCCGTAACGGCTAGCGGACGACCGAAGCGGTCTGACCGAACAGCACCTTGCGTTGCTCCTCGGTGTTGATGCCCGGTGTCTGGCGCAGTTCGGCGCCAGCCTCCTGACCCTTCACGACCCCTGGCCGCTTGCCGGTCTCCTTGAACCACTTCTGGAGGCTCGGGAAATCGTCGAGCTTCTGGCCGAAATTCTTGTAACCGACGACCCACGGCCAAATCGCGATATCGGCAATCGAGTAATCACCGGCAACGAACGGACGATCCGAGAGGCGCTTGTTCAGCACGCCGAACAGTCGATTGACCTCGTTGCTGTAGCGCTGCTGACCGTAGGTGAGTTGCTCCGGCGGATTGAACTGTGGGGCATACCTGTTGAAGTGGTTGGCCTGGCCAGCCATCGGGCCCAGGCCACCCATCTGCCAGTTGACCCACTGCAGCACCTCGTATTTGCCGCGCAGATCCTTCGGCAGGAACTTGCCGGCCTTCTCGGCGAGATATTGCAGGATGGCGCCCGACTCGAAGACCGGGACAGGTTCACCACCGCCCGGTGGATCGTGGTCGACGATTGCGGGCATGCGGTTGTTGGGACTGATCTTGAGGAACTCCGGCTTGAACTGATCGCCCGTGCCGATGTTCACCGGGATCAGCTTATAGGGCAGACCGCATTCCTCGAGCATGATGGATATCTTCCAGCCGTTGGGGGTCGGCCAATAGTACAGGTCGATCATGGCGTCTCTCTTCTGAGGAGCATAAGCAGGCGTGGAATCTAGACCATCCGGCAGAACGCCTGAAACAAGGAAGCCTCAGTCGGCTCATGAGGAAATGGTTGCGCCGTTGTGAAGACCGTCGACAATGCCGCCAACAAAGACCCCCGGGAGGATTTGAACTATGGCGATCTCACTCTACGAGCTCAGCGTTACCAACTACCTGCAGACGTTGGGCGGTGTGGAAGGCTTTCTCGGCCGCGGCCTCACCCACTTCCAGGACCAAAAGATCGACCCTGCTGAGATCGTCGAAGCGCGACTGGCCCCGGACATGCTGCCGTTCAAATTCCAGCTTCACTCCGTCGTGCACCATTCCCTGGGCGCCATCCGCGGCGTGCAGGCTGGTGTCTTCAAGCCGCCGGCACCCGTGCCGGCGCTCGACTATGCCGGCATCCAGAAGTCAGTGACCGAGGCCCGTGAGGCTCTGCAGCAGATCAAGCCCGACGAGGTGAACAGCCTCATGGGCAAGGATGTCTTCTTCGAGATCGGCGACCGCAAGCTGCCGTTCACGGCCGAGGGATTCCTGCAATCCTTCTCGCTGCCCAACTTCTATTTCCACGCCACAACCGCCTACGACATCCTGCGCCACAAGGGCGTGCCGCTCGGCAAGCGCGACTATCTCGGCAGGATGCGCATGAAGGGCTGACGCCTTCGTCCGGTGGAGGGCGGCCAATGCAGTTCGGACTGTTCGGCGGAGCGCGGACCAAGCCAGCGGTCGGCCTCGAAGACAGCCAGGGCTACGAGACCTTCATCGAGTATGTGATCGAGGCCGACCGGCTGGGCTTCCGTCAGCTCTTCATGGTCGAGCATCATTTCACCGGCCACGGCCAGGTCTCGGCCTCGATCACCGTCCTGGCCTATCTCGCCGCCAGGACGAAGAACATCCGCCTCGGCACCGCCGTCGTCGTCCTGCCCTGGCACAATCCCGTGCTGATTGCCGAGCAGGTCGCCACGCTCGACCTGCTGACGGGTGGCCGGGTCGACTTCGGTGTCGGCAAAGGTTACCGCCAGGCCGAATTCGATGGCTTCTGCATCCCCATGGCCGAGGCCACGGAGCGCTTCGACGAGGCCATGGATGTGATCCGCAAGGCGTGGACGACGGAAGGCCGGTTCAGCCATCACGGCAAGCGCTGGCACTACGACAATATCCTGGTCGAGCCCGCACCGGTGCAGCATCCTCATCCGCCGATATGGCTGGCCGCCGGCAGCCCGGACAGCGTGCGCCGCGCTGCGCGCGAGGGCTATCATCTGCTGCTCGATCAGCTCGCCCAAACCGACCAGATCGGCCGGCGTATCGCCCTCTTCCGTGAGGAATGTGAGCGCGTCGGACGCGTCTACCATCCCGGCCTGGTGGCAACAGCCCGCGCCCTGCAGATGATCCATCACGAGAGCGAGCGGGCCGCCGCCTACGAGACACGCAAACGCGTGATCGGCGTGATCGGCGATCTGGCGCGCGACAAGCTGCCGGACCGGATCGAGGATGATACCGCCGTCCTGCTCGGCCTGCCCGAGGAGATCATCGCGCGCCTTCACGAGCTGGAGGCAGTTGGCGCCACCAATATCCTGCTGGTCGATCCCAACGCCTCGCTGGCCAACCTGCGCGCCTTCGCTCGCGAGGTGATGCCGGTCTTTCAACCGGGACGCCGCGCCGCCGTCCGATGACAGCGGCTCGGATTCCGGTCTAGGATCGCCAGTCGATACAAGAAAATCGGGGAGGAAGGTTCATGCTTATCAGGCGTCGCACCTTCGGCAAGCTGGCAGCCGCTGCAGGTGCCGGTACGAGCGCGCTCGGGTCGGCTCAGGCGCAGGCCAAGCCGTTCACGATCGGCTTCGGCATGGCGTTGACCGGCGGACTTGCGCCCAACGGCAAGGCAGCACTGCTGGCCATGCAGATTTGGGAACAGGACGTCAATGCACGAGGTGGTCTGCTCGGCCGGCCGGTAAAGCTCGTCTACTACGACGACCAGTCCAATCCCTCGAACGTACCCGGCCTCTACACCAAGCTCATGGATGTCGACAAAGTCGATATCGTCACCAGCGGCTATGCCACCAACATGATCGCGCCGGCAATGCCGGTGGTCATGCAGCACGATCGAACCTTTTTCGCACTGCTGGGCCTGGCAGTTAACAGCGAATTCAAATATCCACGCTACTTCTCGATCACGCCGACCGGCGGACCGAAGCCCAAGGAGGCTTTTGCCGAAGGCTTCTTCGCTGTCGCCATGGAGCAGACGCCCAAGCCACAGACGCTCGCCCTCATCGGCGCCGACGCCGAGTTCCCGCGCAATGCGCTCGACGGTGTGCGTGCCCAAGCCAAGCAGTACGGGCTGAAGATCGTCTACGACAAGACCTACCCGCCGACGACGGCCGACTACACACCGATCGTACGAGCGGTCGCGGCGACCAATCCCGACATCTTCTTCGCCGCCTCCTACCCGCCCGACTCCGTAGGCATCATCCGCGCCACGCACGAGATCGGCTTCAAGCCCAAGATGTACGGCGGCGGCATGGTCGGTTTGCAAGCGACCGCCATCAAGACTCAGCTGGGACCGCTCCTGAACGGCATTGTGGTCTACGACTTCTGGCTGCCCTGGGCAGGCTTCGCCACCGACGAAGGCCGCGAGTTCCTGAAGAAATATCAGGCCAAGTCAGCCGAGGCCGGTGTCGATCTGCTGGGCTACTACCTGCCACCGTTCGGCTATGCGTTGGGTCAGGTCGTCGAGCAAGCCGTCAAGGGCGCCGGCAGTGCCGACGACGCCAAGCTCGCGGAGTTCGCCCGCAAGAACACGTTCAAGACCGTGGTCGGCGACATCAAGTTCAACGCCGAGGGCGAGTGGCAGGAATCGCAGGTGGTTGCCGCACAGTTCCAGGGCGTGAGCGGCAACGGCGTCGATCAGTTCCGCGATCCCAAGACGGAAGTGATTCTGTGGCCGACCAAGTACAAGACTGGCAACATCATCTATCCGTACGATCCGAAGAAGTGACGATTTAGGCCCCGAGGTAGAACTCGCGAATCAACTCGTTGTTGCTGAGCGCTTCAGCGGAGTTGCCGATGAACGCGATGCGGCCGTGGACAATGACGTAGCCACGGTCGGCGATGCGGATGGCCTGGGTGAAGTTCTGCTCGGCCATCAGGACCGTCAGGTCATATCCCTCCTTCAGCTCCTTGATCTTGTCGATGGTGCGCTTGACCAGCAGCGGCGCCAGTCCGACCGAGGGTTCGTCGATCAACAGAATGCGCGGCGCCGACATCAGCGCCCGCGCCAGCGCCAGCATCTGCTGTTCGCCGCCGCTCATGCTGCCGGCGAGCTGGCGTGCCCGTTCCTTGAGCCGTGGGAAGGTCTCGAAACAGAAGTCGAGATTGCGCTGAATGGCCGAGCGCGCCTTGGGCCGGAAGGCGCCCAGCAGCAGGTTCTCGGTCACCGTGAGCTTGGGGAAGAGCCGTCGCCCCTCCGGCACGAAAGCAACGCCGAGATCGACGATCTCTTCCGTCGAGCGGCCGATCAGTTCGTGCTCCACATCGTCGATGGTAGCCCGGATGCTGCCGGCCACCGGCTGCACGATGCCCATGATGGACTTCATCAGCGTCGACTTGCCGTTGCCGTTGGTGCCGAGCAGCGCCACCGTCTCCCCCGCTCCGACCTGCAGCGAGACATCCTCTAGCACGCGCACGGAACCGTATCCGGCGTCGATGTTGGCGACAGTGAGGCTACTCGCCAAGGTAGGCCCTCACGACTTCGGGGTTGCGCACGACCTCCTGCGGCGTGCCATCGGCGATCTTGCGGCCCGCCACCAGCACCGCGAGGCGCTGGGAGAATTCCATCACCGCCCGCATGATATGTTCAATCATGATCACGGTGACGCCCTGCCCGTTCAGCCGGATCAGCAGGGCGATGATCTCGTCGACTTCGTTGTGGCTGAGGCCCGCCATCGCCTCGTCGGCGATCAGCAGCTTGGGATCGGTCGCCATGGCGCGCGCAAGCTCGAGCTTGCGCATCTCGATCTGCGTCAGATCGCGCGGACGCAGGCCTGCCTTGTCGGCAAGACCGACCTCTCCCAACAGCTCCAGGCAACGTGCCTCGATTGCGCTGCGGCCGAGGCCCACGCCAGGCCGGGCATTCACGGTGTAAAGGATCGGGATACGTACGTTCTCGGCCAGTGACAGGCTGCCGAAGGGGCGCGGCAACTGGAAACTGCGTGCCAGGCCACGGCGCGTGCGCTGATGCGCTGACAACCCATCCAGCGCTTCCTCACCGAAGCGCACACGGCCGCTCTCATTCTGAAGCGTGCCACAGATGCAATTGACCAGCGTCGACTTACCCGAGCCATTGGGTCCGATCAGGCCGAGCCGTTCACCCTGCTGCACTTCGAGGTCGATCGCCTCCAGCGCTACGAAGCCGCCGAAGCGCTTGCCCAGCCCCTCGATGCGAAGCAGCGCCGTCATCGCTTCTTCCTCTGGAAGAGGCCCACGATGCCCTGAGGTGCGAGGATCACGAAGGCGACCATCAGCACACCTGCGACCAGCACGTTGACGGCAGACGAGATCGTCACGCGTAGATATTCCTGCAGGCCGCCCACCAGGATGGCGCCGACAACCGGCCCCAGCCAGCTTGAGGTGCCGCCGATCAACGGCATGGCGATGGCATTGACTGCATAGTTCAGGCTGAAGCCCGAGGCGGGATCGAGGTAAGTCACGTAGAACGGCAGAGGCGCACCGGCCATGCCCATGAAGCCGCCGGAAAGCCCGGTCGCAATCAGCTTCAACCGCAGGGTCGGCACGCCTGAGGCCTCGGCTGCCGCCTCATCGTCGCGGATGGCGGCAAAGCCGTAGCCGAGAGCGGAGCGCTCGATGGCTCGCGCCGTCGCCAGCACAATGACGCAAAGCCCCAGCATGATCAGGAACAGGTACTGTACGTACTCACCGCCGATCAGTGGCGCGATACGCGGCCGCAACACATAGGCGCCCCTCGCTCCACCAACGAAATCCCAATTGGTGATCAAGGTCTGGACCACGACGGCCAGCGCCAAGGTGGCGATGGAGAAAAACACGCCCCGCAGGCGCAGGGTGAGATAGCCGGTGCCGAGTCCGACCAGACCCGCCATCGCGCCGCCGATCAGGATCATCACCGGCAGCGGCATGGCCGGCACGAGCTTGTTCAACACCACGGTCGAGTAGGCGCCGATGGCGAAGAAGGCCGTGACGCCGAAGTTCACGTACCCGGTGTAACCGCCCAGGATGTTCCAGGCCGTGCCCAACACGATGTACTGCAGAACGACATAGCCCACGAAGAAGGCATAGGAGCTGCCGAGCCAGCGGCCCGTGGCGAAGATCACCGCGGCAATGGCTATCAGCACCAAAACGAACGGCAGCCCTCGCAGGCCTGGAAGAACGCCGCTCGCGGCAGTCTTATCGACCAAGGATGCCACTGGGTCGTACCGCCAGGGTGACGAGCAGGATGCCGAAGGCCACTGCGGGCGCCCACGACGGACCGAAGAACGTCGCGGTCAGGCTCTCCGCGATACCGAGCGTCATTGCCGCGATCACCATGCCCGGAAAGCTGCCCAGCCCGCCCAGCACGCAGATCGCAAAGACGCGGCCGATATATTCGCGGCCGATCGACGGCTCCACCGGCTGGATGATGATCAGGAACGCGCCGGCCAATGATGCCGTGGCAATCGAAAGGCCGAAGGCGATACGCTTGATCTTGATCGGGTTAGCGGCCATCAGGCGCAAGGCGAGCTGGTCCTGTGCCACAGCCTGGATGGCCCGGCCGATGAAGGTCCGTGACAGGAAGAGCTGCAGCACCGTCACCATGGCCATCGACACCAGGAAAGGCACCAGGAGCCGCAACGGCAGGTCGAACAGGCCGAGACTGATCGTTGCCCCGATATAGCGGGCCTGCACCGTGCGGTAGTCGACACCGAAAACCAGCACGAGAGCGACTTCGGTGATGAACAGCAGACCGAAGAAAAACGAAAGCCCCCGCAGGGACTGGTCGTCACGCCGCTCGAACGCAACGTAGTAGACCTGATAGGCCAGCATGCCGAGGAAGTAGAAGGCCGGCATCGCGATCAGCGCCGCCAGGATCGGATCGATCCCCAACACGGTGTTGCCCAGGAAGGCAACGTAGGAGCCGAGCAGAATGAAGGCCGGGTGGGCGATGTTGACGACGTCCAGCAAGCCAAACGAGATCGCCACGCCGATCGAAACCGCCGCATAGAAGCCGCCGAGTAGCAGCCCAGAGATCAACGCATTGAGCAGTAGATCGAGCGAGGCGTCCATCGAGCCTGCTCAATCCGCCATCGTCACGGCCAGGACTGAAGCCTGCTCCGACATCGGCGCCCCTCCCCAGGGTCCAAGACGTGGCGATATTTCGCCTACGCCTTTGTAGTGTGACGGCAGCTCACGCGATTGCCTAGTGGTCTTTTCAGACCACCGTCTCAGTTCACCATCGCCTGATAGACGAGATCGCGCATCAGGAAGCGATAGCGCAGCCGGGCCTGTGGCGACTGCATCATGAACACGACGTACATGCGCTCCCGCGGGTCGTGCCAGAAATAGGTGCCGTAGGCGCCGCCCCAGTAATAATCATTGGGAGATCCCGGCAGCGGGTTCACGCCCTGCACGTTGCGCACGGCGAAGCCCAGGCCGAACCCCTGCCCCATCGCAGCGCTGGGCTCCAGCGCTTCGAAGCGAAACATGTCGGCGCCCATCTTGATGTCGGGCGGCAGCGCGTCCGCGGTCATCAGGTCGATGGTCTTGCGCGACACCAGCCGCACACCATCGAGTTGGCCACCATTGGCGAACATCTGGAGGAAGCGCGCATAGTCGGCCGCGGTCGACACCATGCCACCGCCTCCCGAGCGCCAGGTGAACTTCTCGGTGACGTCGGGGATCGGCGGCATCTCGTTCTTCGGCCCCTCTTTCATGGGCTTGGCGCCCCGCGCCTTCTTGTCGGCCGGCACTTCGAAGGCCGTATCACCCATCTTGAGTGGCTTTGTGATGCGCTCCTCAATGAACTTGTCGAGCGGCATGCCCGAGGCGACCTCGACAACGCGGCCCAGCACGTCGGTCGACATGGAATATTCCCAGGTCGTGCCCGGCTGGTAGAGCAGCGCCAGCTTGGCGAGCTTGTCCGCCATCTCGGCATTGGTCTGACCGCGGTCGTTCACCTTCATGTCGAGATAGGATTGCTTGACCGGATTGGCGCCGGCCGCACCGTAGGTCAGACCCGAGGTATGACGCATCAGGTCGTGTACCGTCATTGGCCGAAACTGCGGCAGCAGCACCTGCTCGACCGTGCCGTCGGCATTTCTCTTCTGGACGGCAACCTTGGTGTCGGCGAAGGCCGGAATGTACATCGACACCCTGTCAGCCAGGGTGAGCTTGCCCTCCTCCATCAGCATCATGGCCGCGAGCGTCACGATCGGCTTGGTCATCGAGGCGATACGGAAGATCGTATCGTTGGTCATCGCCACCTTGGCGTCCTTGTCGCGAAAGCCGTAGGACTCGAACAGCACGATCTTGCCGTTGCGCGCTATCAGCACGACGGCGCCCGGCAGTTCGTTGTTCTTCACGCCCTCGTTCAATCGATCGCTAAGCCGCTTCAGGCGAGTCGAAAGAAAGCCCACCTCCTCTGGTGATTGGACCTTGGGGATACCCTGTGCGCTGGCTGGCAACGCTGCGCCGAAGGCCAAGGGGATGGCAACGGCCGCAGCAGCAGCCACGCGAAACAACGTCATACGCTCTCCTCCCGAACTTTCTTCCATCAAAGCAAAACGCCCCCGCCTAAGCGAGGGCGTTTCTCCAGACCGTTTCGACGATCAAGTCACCGCGATCGGGCCACCGTTCGAACCCGTCGCGCCCTTGATGGGTGCGGGCGAGAAGATGTAGGCGAACTGGTACTTGCGATCGGCGATCAGCGCCGTGAAGTCCAGGTTCTCGTGGTTGAAGATGCCGTTCTTGCATATCAGCTCGCTATGCACCACGAAGGCCAGGTCCTTGTTCGGGTTGGGTACGACCTCTGTCGCCCATTGATCGGCGCCGGTGAGGGCAATGCCCTTGTCGACACACCATTTGGCCACTTCGAGGCCGATACCGGGCTCGCCGCCGTTGAACTTGTCGTTGTTCTTCATCCAGAGCTTGCCCCAGCCGGTATTGAAGAAGACGGCATCGCCTTCCTTGATATCGGCTTCCTGCATGTTCTGCTTCTGGAGCGCAGCCCGCAGGTCGGCGACAGTGATCTCCTGGCCAGCCTCCATCATGTTGCCCTTCAGCGCTTCGATATCGAACAGATGTCCGCGCGTGAAGAACGGCTTCACATTCTCGATGCCGAGCTTGCGCATGCCATAGGCGCCGCCCATTTCCTGCTCGGTGACGCCGTTGTAGTAGCGCATCTCGTTCTTGTCGCCGTCCTTGCCCATCTGGATGCCGATATGGGCGAGGCCATCGAACTGCGTACCGGTCTGGCCGATCTCGGTGGCGAGATACTCGTCGTTGTAGATCAGCTTGTTGGTGCCGAACGGTCCACCTGTCGGCCCGCCGGGAATACGCAACGTGAAAGCACGCTCGCCGAACTTGGGCATGCCCGATTCGTACATGCGGCCGATGCGATAGACCTTGCCGTCCTTGATCAGCTTCACAGTGTCGAGAACTTTGGCCGGCGTCATGTGGTTGGAGGCGCCAGCCTGATCGTCCTTGCCCCACTTTGGATGCGGCCACCACGGTTTGTCCGAAAGCGCCGGCGCTTGCGCGACCTGTTGCGCGTGCGCCGCACCTGCGACCAACGCGCCAGCCGCGACCGCGCCACCGACCAGCCCGGCGGTGAGGAACGCCCGACGGTCGTCATCGACCTCGGGCGTCGACGACTTGAGCCCTTCCTTGTCCTTCAGATATCTCGAGTCCATGGACGCCCCTCCTTTTATTGATTGATGCCCGAAGCGTCGTGCCGTCTCATTGGACCGTCAAGAAGAACTGGCATTTGTTATCTTGTTACATATGCATTCCCGAACGTGTCATCCGGTGAGGCGGCCCCATGAGTCTGTTTGATCGCGACAAGTCGGCCGAGCGTCTGCCGGTGGCCCTGATCACCGGCTTCCTCGGTAGCGGGAAGACCACGCTGCTGAACCGCGTGCTGGGCGACAGCCGCATGGCGCGCAGCCTGGTGCTGGTGAACGAGTTCGGCGAAGTCGGCCTCGATCACCTGTTCATGGAACAGGTCGGCGGCGACATGGTCCTCCTGCAATCGGGATGCGTGTGCTGCACCATCCAGGGTGATCTCGACCGCACCTTGCGTGACATCGCCAAACGCCGCGCCGCTGCTGAAACGCCGCCCTTCGACCGCGTGCTGCTGGAGACGACCGGCCTCGCCGATCCGGCGCCCATTCTGCAGTTGCTGCTCAATCATCCCATGATCAGCCACGACTATCGCCTCGACGGCGTCGTCACCACGGTCGATGCCGTGAATGGCGCGCGTCAGCTCGATGAACATGCGGAAGCGGTAAAACAAGCCGCTGTCGCCGACCGTTTGCTGATCAGCAAGACAGACCTTGCCGATATCACTGCCAGCGCCCAGCTGCGGGCACGGCTGGAGGAGCTCAACCCCGGTGCGGCACTCTACGAGATCGTCCAGGGCGACATCGATCCGGCCCTCTTGTTCGACTCAGGCCCATCCGACCCGGCCGGCAAGGGCGACAAGGTCCAGGCCTGGCTCAATGCCGAGGCCCATGACCAAGCGCACCACCACGACGGTCACGAGCACCACCATCACGACCGCTCGCGGCACAACGAGCATATCGGCTCGTTCTGCCTGACCTTCGAGGAACCGCTCGACTGGGATTTCTTCAATCGCTGGCTGATGGCGGTGCGCGCCTCCTGGGGCGACCGGCTGCTCCGGGTCAAGGGCGTGCTGAACGTCGTCGGTGAAA
Organism: Reyranella sp.; assembly: GCF_004297405.1. GTDB lineage: Bacteria > Pseudomonadota > Alphaproteobacteria > Reyranellales > Reyranellaceae > Reyranella. Next base: position 247,660 of record NZ_SCVC01000006.1, on the reverse strand, counting down.
GTCAGCCGCTGGTGATCCATGGCGTGCATCGGACCTTCCATCCCCCAACCCTGCTCGCGCGCTGGCCCGACACCGACCGCCGTTCGCGCCTGGTGTTCATCACCCGTGACCTCGACCGTGCCAGCGTCGAGGCAAGTTGGAAGCAGATGATGGAAGAGGCCTGATACTGCTTCTTCCGGCGACCATGTCCGAAATCCGCCAGACCCATACCTACTGGCTCACCATGTTCCCTTTACCCATAGAGGAGCGACGAACATGGCAACCTTGAAGAAAGAGATCCCCGTCAACGCTGGTGCAACACCAGTTTGGCATGCCATTCGGGATTTCGGCGCCGTGCATACGAAAGTCGCGCCGGGCTTCCTGACCGGTCTCGAGATGGACCAGGGCGATCGCATCCTGACCTTCTTCAACGGCATGGTGGCTCGCGAGCGGCTGGTCACGCTCGACGACGAGAACTGCCGGCTGGTCTATGCCGTCATCGACGGCCAGGCGAGCCACTATAATGCCGCCGTCCAGGTCTTTCCCGAGGGCGATGGCAGCCGGATCGTCTGGACGATCGACCTGCTACCCAATGAACTCGCCCCCGCGATTGGCACGTTGATGGACGTCGCGGCGACCGCCATGAAGAAAGCACTGGCGGCCGCCTGACTATCGCAGCCTCAGGCTGCGTCCTGCTTGGGTAGCACGTCCTCGTACTTCTTGAAGCCCGGCAGCTTCTCGACCCTCGCCATCCACGCCTTGATGTTGGCGTAAGGTCCGAGGTCGATGCCGCCTTCGTCGGCATATGCGACGTCGCCATAGACCGCGACGTCGGCGACGGTCGCTTCGTCGCCGACCAGGAACGACGACGTGCCGAGCGCGCTCTCCAGGACCTTCAGCGCGTCGTTCGCGAGACCCGTGTAGAGCTGATAGACATTGTCGTCGGCCTTCATGAAGCCGCGCTTGATGGCGCGTGGCCGATAGACGTTCGACGCCAGGCGGTCGTATTCCCAGAACAGCCACTCGCGAACCCGCGCCTTCTCCTCGGCCGTCTTGCCGCCCATTTTGCCGAACTTGTCGGCGAGATAGAGCAGGATCGAGCCGGACTGGCAGAGCTTGAGGTCGCCGTCGACGAGCGCCGGCACCTGCCCGAAGCGATTGATAGCAAGATAATCCGGCTGCTTGTGCGCGCCAGCACGCAGGTCGATGTGCTTGTAGGCAAAGGGCTGGCCCATCAGGGACAGCGCCAAGCCGGCCTTGTAGGTCGGACCGCTCAACCAGATGCCGTAAAGGGTAATCTTAGACATTATTCCTCCTCTATGAGAGTCGAAGCATCGCACTTGAGGGCGGGCTGGTTAAGCCTGTATGAGCGGGCATGAAAATCTCGGCACGCGATATCGACCACCTCTCGCTGACCCTCTCGGATCCCGAGGGCGCCGCCCTGAAACTGGGACAGCTCGGCTTCAACCTGACGCCTGAGGGCGTGGAGCCGCGCTGCATCTGCTTTCAGCCGGACCGCGACGATATTCCGAACTACATCGAGCTGCTGCAGGGTGACCCGGCTGTTATCGCACTGGCACTGAATGTCGCCGAACTCGAAGGCGAGGAACGTACCCACGCCTGGGAGACCGAGGACGGTTTCGAGGTCGATGCCGGTGTCGTGGTTGGCGAGAGCGGCGGACCGATCCCCTGGTTCCCGGTCAAGCACGAGACACCGGATGCCTTCATGGAGCCGGAATGGATCGTCCATCCCAACGGCGCGCTCGGCCTGATGGCGATCCACGCCGTTGCCGAGAACCCGCGAGAAACCGCCAAGGCGCTCAAGGCGAGCTGCGGCGGCACGCTCGAAGAGATCTTCGATGGCTGCATGCTGTTGAAGACTGGCTCGGTCGAGCTGCTGATCTGGTCGCCGCTCGCCTACCAGCTCGAATACAAGGCGCTGGAAGTAATGGCGCCCAGCGAGCTGCCGTCGATCGTCGGTGCAGCTATCGCCGTCGAGCGCTCGCGGCCGCTGCAGGCGCTGCTCCGCGCCAACAATGTGCACTTCGCCTTGACCGAAGGCGATCGCGTGCTGGTGGCACCGGAGCAGACTGGCGGCTTCATGATCGAGTTCATGCCGCAGAATTAGAGACGTGCGTCAGAACGCAGGCACTGGCGCCTGCCGCACGCCCTTCCAGAAGTCGGGGTCGTGGCCGAAGAAGAGCTTGGCCCCGCCCTTCTCCAGCGCCTCCAGCCGGTCGAGGGAGACGAGCATCTGCTCGCGGTCCCAGACGAAGCGCGGCAGCCGGCGTTCACGCAGGGTGCGGCAGAAATAGCAGGCGTCGCCGGTGATCACGATTTCGCCGGCCTCGGTGCGCACCTTCAAGGACTGGTGGCCAGGCGTATGCCCGTAGGTCGGCAGGCAAACTACGCTGCCGTCGCCGAACAGGTCATGCTCGCCCTCGACCTGCATCACCTTATGGCCATGATCGAAGTCGGCGCGAAAGAAGCCGACCTTGGCGGCGGTCTCGGGGTCCTGCGCCGCCTGCCACTCGCGCTTCTGCACGACCATGGTGGCATTCGGGACCAGCTCGTTGCCGCCGGCGTGGTCGAAATGCAGGTGTGAGTTGACGATGAAGTCGATCTTGCCGGGATCGCGGTCGATCGACTCAAGGCGTGACTTCACGTCGTCCTGTGGACCGTACTGCTCGAAGCCGAAGATGCGCGCCACTCGTTCGCCGAGGCGTCCCGCTGCATCGTCGCGGCATTGCGGATGCATACCCGTGTCGAACAGCGCGCGGCCTTTGGGATGTTCGATCAGGTAGGACGGAATCGGCAAGGCGACCTGGCCGTCCTCCCCCTCGATCATGTCCTTCAACCGGCCGACAAGCCGGCCGCAGGTCATGGCATAGAGTTTCGCCGTCATCATGTCTCCCATGTCGCCGCGTCAGCAACGCCAGCACATACCTCGCCACCGGGTCGCAGGACGCAACCCTGCCATGGTGGTTGCGTTTTCGAAAGACGATCGAGAAGTCAGTGAACGCGGGGATCCAGCCGTGAAAGCCATCACCGTAGAGCCCGGGACGATCAATTCGCTCCGGCTCGAGGAATATGCCGACCCGATCAGCGATCCCATGCATCTGCTGGTGGAGACAATCGCTCTTGGCATCTGTGGTACCGACCGCGATATCGTCATGGGTCACTACGGCTGGGCGCCGCCCGGCACCTCACGTTTGGTGATCGGACATGAGTCGCTCGGCCGCGTTCTTGTCTCGCCGGAAGGCAGCGGCTTCTCCGCGGGCGATCTGGTCGTCGGCATCGTCCGTCGGCCCGATCCCGTGCCTTGTCCTGCATGCGGTGCCGGCGAATGGGACATGTGCCGGAACGGGCTCTACACCGAGCGCGGCATAAAGGCCGTCGACGGATATGGATCGCAGCTCTTCTCGGTGGAACCTGCCTACGCCGTGAAGGTCGCGCCGTCGCTGGGAGCACTCGGCGTGCTTCTCGAGCCGGCGAGCGTGCTCGCCAAGGCATGGGACCATATCGACCGGATCGGCCGACGCACTGCGAGTTGGAAGCCGCGGACCGCGCTCATCACCGGCGCCGGCCCCGTCGGATTGCTGGCCGCTCTCATGGCACATCAGCGCGGCCTGCAGACGCATGTGCTCGATCGCGCTGACAGGCCTCTCAAGACTGACCTGGTCCGCGCGCTCGGCGGCGTCTACCACGCCGACAAGCTGCCGCCGGACCTGCAGGTCGACATCGTCATCGAATGCACGGCCTCTTCACCGTTGATCCTGGATGCGCTGTGCCGGTCGGGCGGCAATGGCATCGTCTGCCTCACCGGCGTATCGAGCAGCGGGCGCACCGTTCCGTTCGACGTCGGCGCCTTCAACCGCACCGTGGTTCTGCAGAACGACGTTGTGTTTGGTTCGGTCAACGCCAACCGGCGACACTATGAGATGGGCGCGACGGCGCTTGTCGCCGCCGATCCTGCCTGGCTGGCCCGCCTCATCACGCGGCGCGTGCCGCTCACCCGCTGGCCGGAGGCGTTCGAACGCCATGACGGCGACATCAAGGTCGTCCTGCAGTTCGCACCCGATCCAACATGAGCGCATCTCTCGAAAGTTACGGGCTGATCGGCGATTGCCAGACAGCGGCCCTTGTCGGGATCGACGGTTCGGTCGACTGGCTGTGCTGGCCGAGGTTCGATTCGGAAGCCTGCTTTGCGGCGTTGCTCGGCACCCCCTCCAACGGACGCTGGCACATCGGACCGCAGTGCGTGGAACAGTCCGTATCGCGGCGCTACCGCCGCGGAACCTTGATTCTAGAGACGCGCTTCGAGACGCCGTCCGGAAGTGCCGTCCTCATCGACTTCATGCTGCCCCGCGGACGGGCGTCCGACCTCATCCGCATCGTCAAGGGTGAATCGGGCGAGGTCCCCATGTGCCTGGAACTGGTGTTGCGCTTCAACTATGGCGCCACTGTTCCCTGGGTCAGTCGTTTGAAGGACGGCACGCTGCGCGCCATCGCGGGACCAGACATGGCCGTCCTGCGCACACCGGCGCCGCTGCATGGCGAGGACTTCCGGACGGTCGGCGCCTTCACGATCATGGAAGGGCAAACCATTCCGTTCACGCTGAGCTATGGTCCGTCCCATTTGCCGGTACCACCGCCGTTCGATGCGGCGAAGGCGCTGCGCGATTGCGAAAAGTTCTGGTGCGACTGGATCGAGCGCGCCAACACGGCTGGTCCTCACGCCGATGCGATCCGTCGCTCGCTGATCACCTTGAAAGCGCTGACCTATGCGCCGAGCGGCGGCATCGTGGCGGCTCCGACAACATCACTGCCCGAAGAGGTGGGGGGCTCCCGCAACTGGGACTACCGCTTCTGCTGGATCCGGGATTCCACCCTCACCCTCCTCGCATTGATGAATGCCGGCCTCTATGAAGAAGCATCGGCGTGGCGCGACTGGCTGCAGCGTGCCGTCGCCGGCAGCCCTACGGACATGCAGATCATGTACGGCATCCTCGGCGAGCGGCGGCTCACCGAATGGCAGGTCGACTGGCTGCCGGGTTATCTCGGCTCCAAGCCGGTGCGAATTGGCAATGCGGCGCACCGGCAGTTCCAGCTCGACGTCTATGGCGAGCTGATGGATACCTTCGAGCAGGCACGCGAAGGCGGACTCAGCCCGACGGAGAGTGGCTGGGACCTGCAACTGGCGCTGACCGAGCATGTCGCACGATGCTGGGCGGAGCCGGACTACGGCATCTGGGAGACGCGAGGCCCGCGCCAGCACTTCACCTTCTCCAAGGTGATGGCCTGGGTGACCTTCGATCGGGCGATCAAGGCGGTCGAGCACCATGGCCTGCCCGGTCCCGTCGACGAGTGGCGTATGCTCCGCGCCCGTGTCCATGATCAGGTCTGCGAGCTGGGCTTCGATCCGCAACGGAACAGCTTTCGGTCCGCCTATGGCGAGACGACGCTCGATGCCAGCCTGTTGCTTCTGGCACAGGTCGGGTTCATCGCACCGACCGATCCACGATACGTCGGCACCGTCGAGGCGATAGAGCAGGATCTTTTGGTCGACGGTTTCGTCCGTCGCTACGACACGGAAAGCACCAACGACGGACTCGAGCCTGGAGAAGGCGTTTTCCTCGCTTGCAGCTTCTGGCTGGCCGATGCCTACATTGCCATCGGACGGCGCGCCGATGCGGAAACGTTGTTCGACCGGCTGCTGGCGTTGCGCAACGATCTCGGGCTGCTTGCGGAGGAATACGATACCGAGCGCCGGCAGCAGATCGGCAACTATCCGCAGGCCTTCTCCCACGTCGCGCTAATCAACACCGCGTTCAACCTGACGCGCGCCACCCATCCGGCAGAGCAGCGCGCCAAGGGCGACGTCTCCGACGTCCAGGCTCCCCGACCGCCGGGACCGCCAAAGCGGCCCCCCGGATCGAACGGCCGTGCCGTTCAGGACGCGAATGCCGCGAAGGTCAGGCGTCGAGCGCCTTCCTCAGGAGTTCGTTGACGACCTTGGGATTGGCCTTGCCGCCCGTCGCCTTCATTACTTGGCCGACGAACCAGCCAAACATGCTGGGCTTGGCCTTGTAGGCGGCGACGTTGTCGGGATTGGCCTCGATGACCGCCTTGATGGCGGCTTCGATGGGGCCGGTGTCGGTGACCTGCTTCAGGCCACGTTCTTCCACCAGCACAGCCGGATCCTTGCCCGTTTCCTCCATGGCGATGAACAGATCCTTGGCGATACGGCCAGAGATCGTGCCATCGGCCTGAAGGTCGAGAAGCTTGCCGAGGTGAGCCGCACTGATCGGCGAGTCGCTGATCCCGACGCCGCGCCGGTTCAGCATGGCAAAGAAATCGCCCGTCACCAGCTTGACGGCTTCCTTTCCGTCCCGGCCCTTGGCCACCGTCTCGAAGAACTCCGCCGTCTCCTTTTCCGCCACCAGCACGCCGGCATCGTAAGGCGTGAGGCTATAGTCCTTGGTGAAGCGTGCCTTCTTGGCGTCGGGCAGCTCCGGCAGGCTCGCCTTGATGGAGTCCACGAACTCCTGCTTCAGGTTGAGCGGCAGCAGGTCGGGATCGGGGAAGTAGCGATAGTCGTGCGCGTCTTCCTTGGAGCGCAGCGAGCGTGTCTCGCCGCGGCCCGGGTCGAACAGGCGGGTTTCCTGCACGATCTTGCCGCCGCCTTCGATCACCTCGATCTGGCGCCGCGCTTCGTACTCGATGGCCTGCTTCACGAAGCGGATCGAGTTTACGTTCTTGATCTCGCAGCGCGTGCCGAGCTCGCCACCCGGCCTGCGCACCGAGACGTTGACGTCGCAGCGCATGGAACCCTCGTCCATGTTGCCGTCGCAGGTGCCGAGATAGCGCACGATCGAGCGCAGCTTGGTGAGATAGGCGGCTGCCTCGTCCGAGTTGCGCATGTCGGGCTTGCTGACGATTTCCATCAGCGCCACGCCGGAGCGGTTCAGATCGACATAGGTCTGGCTCGGATGCTGGTCGTGCAGGCTCTTGCCGGCGTCCTGTTCGAGGTGCAGGCGCTCGATGCCGATCGTGCGGATCTTGCCGTCGGGCAGGTCGATCTCGACCACGCCCTCGCCGACGATCGGGTCCTTGTACTGCGAAATCTGATAGCCCGCCGGCAGGTCGGCATAGAAGTAGTTCTTGCGGTCGAATACCGAATGCAGATTGATCTTGGCATTCAGTCCCAGGCCGGTACGGACCGCCTGCTCCACGCAGCGCTCGTTGATCACGGGCAGCATGCCGGGCATGGCGGCGTCGACCAGCGACACCTGCGTGTTGGGATCGGCGCCGAACGTGGTCGGGGCGCCTGAAAAGAGCTTGGCGTCGGAGATCACCTGGGCGTGGACTTCCAGCCCGAGGACGATTTCCCACTCGCCGGATTCAGTTTTGATCAGTGACATAGGGGCTAAATAGGCACTTGCGTCGTACCTGTCCATGCTTAGGCTCCGGCCCCAACAAAGACAGCTACAGGGAGGTCTAAATGACCATCATCAACCGCCGTTTTCTCATGGTTGGTGCGGCCGCAGCGACGCTCGGCGCGCCAGCCCTTGCCGGGGCCCAGACCACCGGCACCGGTGACTGGCCCAAGGGCCAGATCAAGATCATCGTGCCCTTCCCGCCCGGCGGATCGACCGATCCGGTGGCGCGCATCATCCAGGCCAAACTCATCGAGAATACCGGCTGGAACATCATCATCGACAACAAGCCGGGCGGAACCGGCGCCGTCGGCTCGGCGATCGCCGCCAAATCGGCGCCGGACGGCCAGACCTGGATGTTGACCTTCGACAGTCACATCCTCAATCCGGCTTTCGCCCCGGGCCTGCCGTACAAGGACTCGGATCTCACCAACGTCATGCTGATCGGCCGCACGCCGCAAGCTCTCGCCGCGCATCCCGACCGGCCCTACAAGACCTTTGCTGAGGTCGTGGCCGACGCCAAGGCACGGCCGGGCAAGGTCAATGTCGGCGTGCTGGGCGCCAGCCAGGCGCTGGTGTTGATGACCCTCATCAAGAAAGAGAACAACGTCGATCTCAACCTGATCCCCTACAAGGGCGGCGGGCCTCTCACCCAGGATTTGCTGGGCGGCGTTACCGACATCGGCATTTCGAGCCTGACCTCGTTCAGCCCGCACATCCGTGCCAACAAGATCCGGCCCATCGGCGTCACGGGCGAGAAGCGGACACCTGCACTGCCCGAGACGCCGACGCTGATCGAACAGGGCATCAAGGGATTTCCGTCCTACTCCTGGTGGGGCGTCTACGCGCCCACTGGCACGCCGCGTCCGTTGATCGACCGAATGAATGCCGAGATCAAGAAAGCGGTTCAGGCGCCCGACGTCACCCAGAAGTTCCTCGAGCAGTTCAACATGGAAATCCTGACCAGCTCGCCGGAAGAATTCGCCGCCTACCAGAAGAGCGAACAGGAGCGCTGGTTCAAGGTCATCAAGGACAACGACATCAAGGGCGACTGAGGCTCTGATCAGGTAACGCGCTCGCCGCGTCAGACTCCCATCAGCGAGAACAGCGCCTTGCTGATCTCGCTGTCAGGTTGGCCGAGACGATCATCCTCCTGGAAGTGGTTGGCATTGAACGCAACGGTTCGGCTCGCAAGCCTGCCCATGCCCTGAAGCGCGTCCGCGAAGACACTCGACTGGCGCTTGAATTCGGGACTGTCCTCGTCGGCAGACGTGATGGCGATCGGACAGGCGACCTTGTCGAGGTGACGCATCGGACTGGCCGCCGCCTCCTCTTCCGGCGTGATGTGCAGGAACTTGCTGCGCGAGGAGAGCCGCACCGGATAGAGGTCGTACATGCCGCTCATGAGCAGGGCGCCTTTGATGGCATCGGCAGGCAGGCCGCGCTTGGTCCATTCGGTGATGAGAACGCAGCCCGCGAGATGCGCGCCCGATGAGTGGCCGGCAAGATAGACGCGCCTGGGATCGCCGCCGAAGCTCGCCGCATTGCGGACCGTCCATTCGAGCGCGAGGCGGCAGTTCTCGATCATCTCGGGCAGCCTGATAGTGTTCAGGCTACCGAAGTCCGGCGCCAGATAGGCAGCACCTCGCCCGACCAGGGCCGGAGCCGGAAACGAAGCATCCAGCCGGGAATTGCGCGTCCAGGCGCCACCATGAATGAAGACCACGACCGGCACGTCTTTCGCGCCCGGTGGAGTGAAAATATCGACGAGGTTCGTTTCGCTCCCACCGTAGCGCTCCGTCCGCGGTGGCATTCTCCGGCGCACTTCTGCGCTCTTCGTACCATCACCCGCCTCGAGCTCGGCCATCTGCGGCGCCCAGAAGGATTGATCGTAGGCCTTGTCGAGCTGTTCCTGGCTGTATTCCAGAAACACCGGCTTCGGTTGTGCGGAAGATGGCGCAACGACCGCGGAGCCGATGGCGCCACCAAGCGTGCCTGTGGCCGCCAGAAGATGTCGACGCCGCATAGTCCGCGCCTCCATGATTGTTCGCCAAGGACAGCAGCATGAGCGACGGCATCACGCAACCCACTCAGCAGAGGCACAGCCATGCCGAGATTGATCAGCATTCACGAGTATGAACTAAAGCCCGGCGTGTCCGGCGAGGCGTTCGAGCGAGCTACACGGGAGGCCGAGCGCCGCGGCCTGTTCGACCTTCCGGGTTTGGTCGGACATCACTTCCTGAGAGGATTGAAAGGCGCGCGACGCGGCGCCTACACCGCTATCTGGGTCTTCGAGAGCCGCGAGGCATGGGAGCGGCTTTGGGGAACGGTCGAGGCACCCGTGCGGGCCTCCGATTATCCGGAACACTGGAAGACCTGGGAGAACGACGTGTTGGCGCCGTTGTTAGAGCAAGATCCCGACACGATCCGTTTCACGAGCTACGAGGAAGTCTGACGCCAGGGCCAGCGCCTACTCCACCAGCTTCTGCAATTCACCGACCGCGCGGAAGAAGCTGTCGGCGGGCGTGGAGTCCGGGTCGATGAGGCGGTGCAGGCGGAAGCCATCCTCCAACGCCAACAACATGCTGCTGGCCCAAGCGGGATTGCGGACTTCACCGCCTGCCGTTTCCCGCGTCGTCGCCGTCACGATATCGGCCACCAGCTTGCGACGCGCGCGCAGACGTTGCGCAAGCTCGGGGCGGCGCTTCTCCGACCGCGCGACGAAGAGGATCAGTTCCATGTGCAGAAGCGGCGCACGGCCTAGTGGATCCTGGCGGCTGCGTTCGGTCGCGCGCAGGGCGGCGACGAAATCGGTGGGATTGAGATGGCGTTCCAGCAGCCGGCGATGATGCTGAAGCGAGCGCTCGACGTGATCCTCCAGCATGGCGACGATCAGATCGTCCTTGCTCTCGAAGTTCGAGTAGAAGGCGCCGCGCGTGAAGCCGGCGGCAGCCGCAATCATCTCGATGCTGGCTGCACCGATGCCGCGTTCCTCGAAGACCTGGGCCGCCGCTTCGAACAGCTTTTCCCGCGTATCGTCCCGGGTCGGACGCGTGCGCACTCTTGACATGCCTCGGAATTTAGCACATTGCAACTCGATACATAACTGTATCGAGTTGCAGCGAGGGTTCCATGACCATGCAAGCCAGCACTCAGACCAGTATCCAGAGTACCCAGCCGACCCTGGCCGACCGTTTCTTCGTCGAGGCGATGTCGCCCGCATTCCGCGAGGATCCCTACCCCTATTACGAACGCTTCCGCGGCCCCACGCCGTTGCTGCCGGTCGGCGAGACGATCTGGTTCGCGCTGGGTCATGCCGATGTGACGACGATGCTTCGCCATCCGAACCTCTCGACCGACGAATCGCATGCCGCCACCGAAGCCGAGCGCGTCGAGGAAGATCCCAACCGTTCGCGCAGCCTGCTGTTCATGGACCCGCCCGACCACACGCGGCTGCGCGGCCTGGTGGCGCGAGCCTTCACGCCGCGCCGCATCGATGAGCTGCGTGCCACGACCCAGGCGATCGCGACCGAACTGGTCGACGCCATGGCGGCAAAGACTGGACCTGTCGATCTCGTGCAGGCTTTTGCCTATCCCCTACCTGTCCGCGTGATCTGCGCCCTGCTCGGCGTCCCTCCCGAAGACGAGGCGCTGTTCACGAGCTGGTCGCGCGGTGTTGCACGCTCGGTCGATCCCTCGGTGTTGCGCACGCCGGCCATAGAAGCAGCCATCGAGGAGGCCCGCGCCAATCTCCGAGCCTATCTCGGCGATCTGCTGGCCGCGCGGCGACGCACGCCGGGCGACGATCTCGTCTCTGCGCTCGCTGCCGTCGACGCCGATGGCGACCGCATCACGTCGCGTGAGGTCGTGGCCCTGGTGCAGCTCCTGCTGGTTGCCGGACATGAGACCACCGTGAACCTGATCGGCAACGGAACCCTGGCGTTGCTGCGTAACCCCGAGCAGCTTGCCCTGCTACGCCGTTCGCCCGAACTGGTCGGTCCGGCGGTGGATGAGTTCCTGCGCTTCGACGGGCCGGTGCAGATCACCCAGAGGGTCGTCACCCGGGACATGACCGTCGTCGGCTGCCCGGTGAAGCGAGGCGACGAGATCATGCTAGTCCTGGGCGCCGCCAATCGCGACCCCGCGGCATTTCCTGACCCGCACAAATTGGACGTCACGCGTGATGCCCGCCGGCATGTCGGCTTCGGCGGCGGCATCCATCATTGTCTGGGCGCCGCGCTCGCCCGCATGGAAGGCCAGATCGCCTTCGCCACCCTGCTCGACCGCTTCCCGCGCCTCGAGCTGGCCGGCACGCCCGAGCGGCGGCCGACCTTCACTTTGCGTGGGCTGGAGACCCTGCCCGTCACTTTCGCTTAGGCAGCCTGCGGGCCGCGAACGAGCTTGCCCGGCAAGGCGCCCGTCGTCTCGCCGTCGCGATAGGTGACGGCGCCCGAGACGATGGTGGCGCGATAGCCGGTGGCGCGCTGCAGCAGGCGTTTGCCGCCGGCCGGCAGGTCCCACTTCATGATCGGTGCCTCGACCCGCAACCGGTCGAAGTCGATGACGTTGAGGTCGGCCTTCTTGCCGACCGCCACGACGCCGCGATCGTTGAGGCCGACGGCCTTGGCATTGTCCTGGGTGTGGCGCTTGACCAGCCATGACAGGTCGAGCTTGCCGCTCTTGCGGTCGCGGCCCCAATGCTGGAGCAGGTAGGTCGGATAGGAACCGTCGGAGATCAAGCCGACATGCGCACCGCCATCGCCCAGCCCGATCAACGTGTGCGGGCTCTGCATCATCTCGCTGCAGCAATCGAGGTTGAAGGCGGCGAAGTTGGCGAAGGGCGCGAAGATGAAGTTCTTGCCCTCGCCTTCGATCAGATAGTCGTAGACGACCTCGCGCGGATCGCGGTTCTCACGGCGCGCCCGGGCACCCAGCGAGCTTTCCTGGGCCGGCTCGTAGTCCGGCGGATCGCCCAGCGGGAACATGCGGTCGAAGTCGGTGAGACGCGCCGCCATCTCCGAGCGCAGCGGCTCGTTTGCCTCCTGCAGGACCTTCGCGCGGAACGCCGGGTCGCGCATGATCGCCAGGCGCTCGGCGACACTCTTGTGCTGGATCGCCTTGTAGGAAGCGCACATCGAGAACGGGATACGGCTGGCCTGCAGGCCCTGCAGCACGCCGATCGGTCGCGGCGCCACCTGCGCCTTGGCGCTATGGCCCTTGGCCGCCAGCCCTTCGACCAGGCCGAGAAGTCGGCGCCAACCCTCGGGCCGGGAATGGGCCTGTGCCAGCGACACTGAGAACGGCCGGCCCGACGCGGTGAGCAGCCGGTCGAGCATCTCGAATTCGCTCTCCGGGTTGGGCGTATTAAAGTCCGAGATGAACTCGATGACACCGCGGCCCGCATCCTTCATGCCGAGCGCGATGCCCAGAAGTTCGGCCTCCGAGGCCCGCAGCGACGGCGTCGGATCGCCCTTCACCGTGCGATGGTTGAGCGTGCGCGAGGTCGAGAAGCCCAGCGCGCCGGCGCGCATGGCTTCCGCCGTCAACGCCCGCATCTGTTCGACCTCGGCCGGCGTCGCCTCTTCGAGCTTGGCCGCCCGCTCGCCCATCACGAAGACGCGCAACGCACCGTGCGGAAGCTGGGCGCCGAGATCCATGTCGCGCGGCCTCGCCTCGAGCGCATCGAGATACTGGCCGAAGGATTCCCACGACCAGTTCAGGCCTTCGTCGAGCGCGGCGCCCGGAATGTCCTCGACGCCTTCCATCAGCTCGATCAGGCGCTGGCGATCCTCGACCTTCACCGGCGCGAAGCCGACGCCGCAATTGCCCATCACCGCCGTGGTGACGCCATGCCAGCTCGACGGCTGCAGATGTGAATCCCAGGTGGCCTGGCCGTCATAGTGAGTGTGGATGTCGACGAAGCCCGGCGTCACCAGCAGGCCCTTGGCGTCGATCTCCTCGGCGCCCTGCCCGCTCACCTTGCCAACGGCAGCGATCCTGCCGTCCTTGACCGCGATGTCCGCTTCCTTGATCGCCGCACCGGTGCCATCCGCCACGTTGCCGCCGCGCACCACAAGATCGTAATCCGCCATGTTCGTTTCTCCCGGGTTGTCGGGAGTTTACCGCAGCCGACCGGGCGGCGTCAGGCAGTGTAGCGCCGCTCGGGCCGCCCTGCGGACCTCGCATTTCGCCGACGGGGACACTCGAACTGCTTCAGCGTCCGGAAGACGCGGCGCGGCCACCGAGGGCGCCGCTCCAGACAGCTTCGTCCCACAAACGAATACCGCCCGTGATACCGGCATCGTTGGATGCGATGTGGACGTTATCCGGCAGGGTGACAGTGACCTTGGCAGCGTTTCCTCCGCCCAGATACAAAACGTCATAGTGCAGGAGGGCGTGGACGACCTTGATGACCTTGAGGACGCGTCTGTTCCATCTCCTGCTGCTGAGCGCAAGGCGCGCGGCGTTGCCGACATAGTCGTTATAGGTCTCGCCCTTGCCGATCGGGTGGTGCGCCAGCTCAAGGTGTGGCGTCAGCGTACCGTTGCTGAACACAGCGCTGCCGAGGCCCGTGCCGAGCGTCAGCACGACCTCGAGCCCTTGCCCCTTGATGATCCCCAGTCCCTGCACCTCGGCGTCATTGAGCAAGCGGACCGGCTTGCCGAAGCGGCGTGCCAGAGTGTTTGCCAGCGGAAAGTCACGCCAGGCTTTGCCTTTGAAGTGCGGAGCTGTGACGATCGCTCCGTCTCGCACGACGCCGGGAAAGCCGATGGAAATACGTTCGTAGGAGGTGAGAGCCGCCGTCAGCTTGGTGAGCGCTTCCACCAATATATCCGGCGTGCAGGGATTGGGCGTCGGCATGCGCACGTGCTTTTCCACCATCTTCCCCGATTCATCGAGGACCGAGGCTTTGAGCCCCGTGCCGCCGACGTCGATCGCCAGGGTTAGTGGCTGTTGGGTCGTGGATTCGCTCACCTGCTTTGCTCCTCGCAATCGACCGACGCCAACTCGAAGACATTGTAGCGCCATGCCCCAGGTCGATGAAGAGGCCCGGCTCGATCAAGCTGGCGCCGTCTCGGCAGTAGAGTTCGCTTCCCCCCCCATCGACGAGCCGAAACTGACGGCCGGCCAAGTCTGCTGGGGCGGAATCAACAACCAGGCACTGTCACGAAGCGCGTCAGTCTTCGTCAGTTCCGCCAGCAGCCTGCCGGATCAGACCCGGCTGGCATTGAAGGCGCAACCCGCTCCTTGCCCTACTCAGCGGGTGAATGATGGACGCGGGCTGTGGACTCGCCATGCTGAATCAACTTGCGTCCCGAGAGCTTGCGCAAGCCGACATAGAATACCGGCGTCAGGAACAGGCCGAACACAGTCACGCCGATCATGCCGGCGAACACGGTAATGCCGGTGGCCGAACGAACCTCGGCACCGGCGCCGTGCGAGAGCACGAGCGGAACCGTGCCGGCAATGAAGGCGACCGAGGTCATCACGATCGGACGCAGGCGCAGGCGGCAGGCCTCCAATGCTGCCTCAACGATGCCCTTACCCTGGAACTCCAGTTCGCGGGCAAACTCGACGATCAGGATCGCGTTCTTGCAGGCCAGCCCCATCAGCACGACCAGTCCTACCTGCACGAAGGTGTTGTTGTCGCCGCCGAACAGCTTCACGCCGGCCAAGGCCGAAAGAATGCACATCGGCACGATCAGGATCACCGCAAGCGGCAGCACCCAGCTCTCGTAGAGTGCGGCGAGCACCAGGAAGGCCAGCAGGATCGCCACCGGGAACACGAACAGGGCGGCATTGCCTTGCGTGGCTTCCTGAAAGCTGAGGTCGGTCCATTCGATGGCGATGCCGTTGGGCAGCACCGAACTCGCCAACCCCTCGATCAGGCGCATCGCCTGAGCCGACGACAGTGCGCCAGGTTCAGCCTCACCGATGAAATCGGCCGCCGGATAGCCGTTGTAGCGCAGCACCGGATCGGGACCGTAAGCCTCCCGGATCTTCACCATCGAGCCGATCGGCACCATCTCGCCACGCTCGTTGCGTGTCTTCAGGTTGGCGATGTCCTCGACTGTCTTGCGGAAGTTGCCGTCGGCCTGGGCGTAGACGCGCCAGGTACGCCCGAGCATGTTGAAGTCGTTGACATAGGCCGATCCGAGATAGACCTGCAGGGTGCTGAACAGCTCGGTCAGAGACACGCCCTGCGCCTTGGCCTTGACACGGTCGACCTCGATGTCGAGCTGAGGCACGTTGGACTGATAGCCCGAGAACGGAAAGCCCATGCCCGGCGCCGCCATGACCGCCCCCTGCAGGGCGGCGACCGCCTCCTGCAGCGCTCCATAGCCCAGGCCGGCGCGATCCTCGATGAACAGCGAGTAGCCGGCGCCCGTGCCCATGCCGTCGATCGGCGGCGGCATCATGACGAAGGCCATGCCTTCCTTGATCCCGGAGATCTTCGCCTGCATGTCGTCGGCGATCTCCTTGGCGCTGCGGGTCCGTTCGTTGAATGGCTTCAGGATCGGGAAGGCCACGGCATAGTTCGGCGTATTGGTGAACTGGATCGCGTTGAGGCCGGTCATCGCCACCACGTGCGCCACGCCGTCGGTGCCCAAGGCAATGTCCCTGAGCTTCTTCATCGCCGCGTCGGTGCGTTCGAGCGAGGCCCCTTCGGGCAGCTTGATGACAGCAATCAGGTAGAGCTTGTCCTGGACTGGAATGAAGCCGCGCGGCACGGCATTGAACATCGCACCGGTACCGACCAGCAGCAGTGCGTAGATCGCGAACACGATGCCGCGGCGCTTCAGGATGCGCGAGATCGAGCTCTGGTAGCTGTCAGAGCTGGCCTTGAAGAAGCGGTTGAACGGCCGGAACACCCAGCCGAACGCACCTTCGATGATCCGCGACAGCAGGTCCTTCGGGGCGCTGTGCGAGCGCAGGAGCTTGGCTGCCAATGCCGGCGACAAGGTGAGCGAGTTGATCGCCGAGATCACCGTCGAGATCGCAATCGTGACGGCGAATTGCTTGTAAAACTGCCCGGTCACGCCGCTCAGGAAGGCCATCGGCACGAACACGGCACACAGCACCAGCGCAATCGCCACGATGGGCCCGGAGACTTCCTTCATCGCCTGGTGTGCCGCATCGAGTGGCGAGAGGCCCTCCTCGATGTTGCGCTCGACATTCTCGACCACGACGATCGCGTCGTCGACGACGATGCCGATGGCGAGGACCAGACCGAACAGGGACAGCGTGTTGATCGAGAAGCCGAGCAGATAGAGCACGGCGAAGGTGCCGACGACCGATACCGGGACCGCGATCAACGGAATGATCGAGGCCCGCCACGTCTGCAGGAAGAGGATCACCACGAGTACGACGAGGATGATGGCTTCCAGCAGCGTGTTCACCACGGAGCGGATCGAATCGCGCACGAAGATCGTGCTGTCGTAATCCGAGCGGTAACTCACGCCGGGCGGAAAGCGCTTGGCCAGCTCGTCCATCTTCGCGATGACCCCATCGCGTGCCGCCAGCGCATTGGCGCCGGGGGCCTGGAAGACGCCGATGATGCCGGACGGATAGTCGTCGAGCTGACCGCGCAGGGTGTAGTCGTTGGCCCCCAGCTCGATCCTCGCTACATCGGCCAGGCGCACGACCTCGCCGTTGGCGCCGGTCTTGAGAATGACCTCGCCGAACTCCTCGGGTGTGCGCAATCGACCCTGCGCATTGATCGAGATCAGAAAGTCGCTGCCGCTGGCAATCGGCTCGGCACCGAGCTGGCCGGCCGACACCTGCAAGTTCTGCTCCCTCACCGCGAGCAGGACGTCATTGGCGGTCATGCCGCGCGAGGCGACCTTGTTCGGGTCGAGCCAGATGCGCATCGCATAGTCGCCGCCACCGAACAGCTGCACCTGGCCGACGCCAGGCAGGCGCGCCAGCTCGTCCTTGACCTTGGTGTTGACGTAGTTGCGCAGATAGAGCGGATCGTATCTGCCATCCGAGATCAGCGTGATCATCGTCAGGAAGCTCGGCGACTGCTTCTGCGTCGTCACGCCGAGGCTGACCGCTTCAGCCGGCAGGCGTGACAGAGCCTGATTGACCCTGTTCTGCACATCGACCTGGGCCATCCTGGGATCGGTGCCGGGGCGGAAGGTGATGGTCATCTGCAGCACGCCGTCGGAGCCCGCCACCGACTTCATGTACATCATGTTCTCGGCGCCGTTGATCTGCTCTTCGAGCGGCGCCGCCACCGTATCGGCGATGACTTTAGGGTTGGCACCGGGATAGGTCGCGCGCACGACCACCGTCGGCGGCACCACGTCCGGATATTCGCTGATGGGCAGCAGCGGAATCGCGATCAGGCCGGCGACAAAGATCACGATCGACAGGACCGCCGCGAAAATCGGGCGGTCGATGAAGAACTTCGAAAAATCCATGGTAGGTACTCAGTCGCCTCCGACCTTGGTGTCCACCGTCACCGCTTTCGACGGCTTGACCATCGGCACTTCGCTCGGCTTGACCGGCATGCCGGGCGCAAAAATCTTCTGCAGCCCGGCGACAATCACCTTGTCGCGGGGATCGAGACCCGACTGCACCACGCGCAAGCCCTCGATCGCACCACCGAGCACGATGTTCTTGCGCATGGCTTTACTTTCCGGACCGAGCACGTAGACGTACTTGCGGTCCTGATCGGTCATCACCGCCTTCTCGTCGATCAGCATGGCCTTGAACTCGCCACTGCCCTCGAGTTGGACACGTGCATACATGCCTGGCACGAAGACACGGTCCAGGTTGGGCACCACGGCGCGCATGGTGATCGTGCCGGTCGTGGAATCGACCTGATTGTTGACGAAGTTCACCGTGCCTTCATGCGGATGGCCCTCGTCGCCGGCCAGGCCGACTCGCACCGAATTGGCAGAAGCGGCGCGCTCGCCCTTGCGCGCCATGTCGCCGTAGCGCTGGAAAGTCTGCTCGTCCGGCTGGAAGTAGACGTAGACCGGATCCTGCGACACGACGCTGGTAAGCACGGTCTGGTCGGCCTGGATCAGGTTGCCTTGGGTCAGCATCGTGCGGCTGACCTTGCCGGCGATCGGCGAGCGCACCTCTGTGTAGTCGAGATTGAGCCTGGCCGTTTCCAGCGCCGCTTCGGCGGCACTCACTTCCGCATTGGCCTGGGCCAGCGATGTGCTGTTCCTGTCGAACTCGTTGCGCGAGATCGCGCCGGTTTTGATCAGCTGCTGCGAGCGCTGGTCCAATATGTCCGCAAGCCGGGCTGTGGCCTTGGCACGCTCGAGCTGCGCGGCGACGCTATCGAGAGCCGCCTTGTAAGGACGCCGATCGATGACGAACAGCAGGTCGCCCTCCTTGACCTCGTCGCCTTCCTTGAAAGCGACGCGGCTGAGGTAACCGCTCACGCGCGCGCGAATCTCGACAGCTTCGATCGCCGCGATTCGTCCGGTGAACTGATCCCACTGCCGCACCGGCTTCGACACGACGCTCGCGACATCGACCTCTGGAGGCGGTGGCGCTTGGCCGGCGGAAGGGCCGGACGCTGCAAGGACGATGCTGCCCGCGACGGCGGCAAAAACTAAAAACCCAAACCGCGTCAATGCGGGCATGGGGCGGCGAAACGACATGGCCGTCCTCATCAAGAATGCTGGCTTGCCAATTTTTGGAGATGCTTCGACTTTATTGTTAACCAATTGGTTTAGTCAACTTCAAACATCGATTGGGAGGGAGATCTGCCCAAGAGGAAGGCCCGGGCAGGCTGTCAGCGAAGTGGGCATTTCAAATGCCAGCGTCAAGCTTCCGGTCGAACATCACAGGTGAAGAACTTCTCGAATGCCCCGCTTTTCACAATGGCGATTCGACTCATTCTCCCTCGTCAACGTTGGGAGATAGGCCACGTGCATTGCCACAACGTTGCTTGCGCCTGAACAACGTTGACTACGTCACCCGCGCGTAACCAGTGATGATGTAACTGTCAGCAGTGCTAGCAATACGCGCAGAGTCGTTCACGCATGCGCGTGGTACCTTCGACGGCACATAACATGTTGGCGTTTTTGCCTGATCCGCCTCAATCGGCCAAGCCTGCCACGTTCTTCGCCGGCTCCCACAATTCGATCGGATTGCCTTCGGGATCGTGGATGCGGCAGAAGCGGCCGACTTCCGAGTCCCACTCCACTCGGGTTTCCACGGCGATACCGTCGGCCTTGAGTTTCGCCATCATCCCGTCGAGGTCGTCGACGCGGAAGTTGATCATCCATTGCTGCTCAGCACGGCCGAAGTACTCGGTGCCATGGGCAAACGGCGCGAAGATGGTACTGCCCGCCTGCTGGGCCCAGACGGATTTCTGAAAATCGTCGATGCCCAGATGTCTTTCGTACCAGGCGGCGAGCGCCTGCGGATCGCGTGCCCGAAAGAACACGCCTCCGATGCCAGTCACCTTCACCATGGCTCAACGCGACCGCGAGAAGGCGAGCCAGAGGCCGCCGCCGATCAGGAATCCGCCACTGACTTTCTCTAGGAAGGCAATCCGGCGCGCTGAGAAAACCCGACGCGCGCGGCCGGCGGCCAACGCGTAGATGCTGTCGCTGACCACCGCGACCGCCATCGCCGTCACGCCCATGATGAAGATCTGAAGGCCGAAGTCGCGCGCCGGATCGACGAACTGCGGAAAGAATGCGCCGAAGAACAGCAGGGTCTTGGGATTGCTGAGCGCCACCAGGGCGCCCTGCAGCAGGAAGCCGCCGCGCGGTGGCGCCGCCTCACCGTTTCCAAGCTCGCCGCCCGCGCCGCGGATCATCTTCCAGCCCAGCCAGACGAGATAAGCCGCACCGGCGAGGCGTAGCCAGTCGAACCAATGGCCCATCGCCTCGACCAGAGAGGTGAGACCGACACCCACGATCAGCAGCATCACCGCCAGACCCAGCTGCGTACCGGCGACGCTCAGCAGGCCCGCCCGCGTGCCATGCTTCAAGCTGTTGGCGATGGTGAGTGTCACCGTGGGTCCGGGCACCAGCACCAGGATCACGCAGGCAGCCAGATAAGCGGCATAGAGTTCAGGCGACATCGCGAACCTCAACGGAGCTCATTCAAGAGTGATCTTGTTGTCGCGTACGACCTTACCCCATTTGTCGACTTCCGCCTTCACGAAGGCGGCGTACTTGTCACTTGCCTCTCCGCCCGGCTCGGCGCCCTGCTGGAACCAGATGTTCTTGATGTCGGGCGCTTCGAACACCTTGGCGGTTTCGCTCTGGAGCTTCGCGACCACCTCGCGCGGCGTGCCCGCTGGCGCCCACAGCCCGTACCAGGAGAGCGACTCGAAATCGGGCACACCGCCTTCGGCTGCCGTCGGGATGTCGGGAAAGGCCGGTGAACGCGTGCGCGCGAAAACCGCCAAGGCCCGCACCGTGCCACCGCGAATGTGGCTGGCAGCACTGCCCAACCCTTCGAACACTGCGCTGACCTCCCCATTGATCAGTGCCGCCGTCGCCGGGCCCGAGCCCTTGTAAGGGACGTGGACCATCTGAGCGCCCGTCCTGGTGTTGAATATCTCGCCCGCGAGATGGCGCGTGGTGCCAAGGCCCGAGGAGCCATAGTCGACCTTGCCGGGGTTGGCCTTGCAGTAGGCAATGAACTCGGGAAGCGTCTTCGCCGGCACCTTGGGATTCACGACAAGAACGTTCGGCACGTAGGCCATGCCGGTGACCGGAATCAGGTCCTTGTCGAGATCATAGGACAGCTTCTTGTAGGCGCTGACCGCCACCGTGTGGTGTACGGCGCCGACCAGGAACGTGTAGCCGTCAGGCTGTGCCCGGGCGACGACGGCCGCACCGACAGTGCCACCGGCGCCAGCGCGATTGTCGATGATCACCTGCTGGCCGATCAGCTGCGCCAGCTTCGCCGCAAACGGCCGCGCGAACGTATCGGTGCCACCACCCGGTGCGAACGGCACGACGAGCGTGACGGTTTTGGTTGGCCATGCCTGAGCCTTGACCGTCATCACAGGCAAGGCGGCCGACAAGCCGGCCGCCAGCAGCGTGCGGCGCTTCACACCATTATTGTTGTGCATGTTCGCTATCCTCCCTTCTCAGGAGGATAGCGCCCGGGACGCGCTACTCCAGCGTTAGTAGCCGGTCGCCCGCACAGTGAAAGCGGCCGCTTTCTCGAGCGCCGCCGCGGCGCGCAGCATCGTCACCTCGTCGAAGGCGCGGCCGATCAGCTGCAGGCCGAGCGGCAGGCCGTCCTTGTCGAGGCCGGCCGGCACCGAAATGCCGGGCAGGCCCGCCATCGAAGCAGGGATGGTGAACACGTCGTTGAGATACATGGCCACCGGATCGTCCATCTTGTCGCCGGCCGCAAAAGCCGCCGTCGGCGCCGTCGGCGTCAGCAGCACGTCGCACGTCTCGAAGGCCTGCTTGAAGTCGCGTGCGATCAGGGTGCGGATCCGCTGCGCCTTCTTGTAGTAGGCGTCGTAGTAACCGGCCGAGAGCACGTAAGTGCCGATCAGGATGCGTCGCCGCGTTTCCTTGCCGAAGCCCGCGCCACGCGTGTTCTGGTACATCTCGGGCAGATCCTTGCCCGGCACCCGCAGGCCGAAGCGCACGCCGTCATAGCGGGCGAGGTTCGACGAACACTCGGCCGGCGCCACGATGTAGTAGGCCGGCAAGGCGTACTTGCTGTGCGGCAGCGAGACCTCGACCGGCTCGGCGCCGGCCGCTTTCAGCATCTCCACGCCCTTGGCCCAGAGCGCCACGATCTCCTCGGACGTGCCGTCGACCCGATACTCCTTCGGAATGCCGACCTTCAGGCCCTTGATGTTGGGATCGCGCGCCGCGGCGGCGAAGTCGGGCACCGGCAATGGCGCCGAGGTCGAGTCCTTGGGATCGTGGCCCGCCATCGCCTGCAGCATCAGCGCCGCATCCTCGACGGTGCGTGTGAATGGACCGGGCTGGTCGAGCGAGCTGGCGAAAGCCACGACGCCCCATCGCGAGCAGCGGCCATAGGTCGGCTTCAGGCCGACGATGCCGCAGAACGCCGCCGGCTGGCGGATCGAGCCACCGGTATCGGTGCCCGTGCTGCCCGGCACCATGTAGGCCGCCACAGCCGCCGCCGAGCCACCGGAGGAGCCGCCCGGCACGAGCTTGCGGTTGTCGCCCTTGCGCTTCCACGGATTCTCGACGCCACCGAAATGGCTGGTCATGTTTGAGGAGCCCATGGCGAACTCGTCGAGGTTGGTCTTGCCAACCATGACCGCGCCCGACTTCCAGAGGTTGGACGTCACGGTGCTTTCATAAGTCGGCACGAAGCCCTTGAGGATGTTCGAAGCGGCCGTCGTCTCGACGCCCTCGGTGCAGAAGAGATCCTTGATCGCCAGTGGCACGCCTTCGAGCAGACCCGCCTCGCCCTTGACGCGGCGCGCGTCAGAAGCCTTGGCCATCTCCCGCGCCTTCTCGGGCGTCTCGGTGATGAAGGCATTGAGCGCACGATGCTCGTCGAGCTTCTTCAGGTGAGCATCGGTCACCTCGACGGCACTCGCCTCTTTCTTGGCGAGCGTGGCAGCGAGCTGGGCAATCGTGAGGTCGGTGAGAACAGCCATCGCCTACTCCACCACTTTCGGCACGGTGAAGAAGCCGCCGGCATTCTTGTCCGACGGATCGATATAGACGGCACCACCCGGCGCGTTAGCCAGGACCTTGGCGGCGATTCCGCCATCGGTCACCTTGTCCGCGCGCATCGGCAGGGTCACGTCCGAGACCGACGACAGCGGCTCGACGTTATTGGTGTCGACTTCGTTCAGTTGCTCGATCCAGGCAAGAATGCCCGAGAGTTCGCCGGCGAGCGGCGCCAGCTCCTCGTCGGGAACCTTTAGACGGGCGAGCCGCGCAATGCGCGCCACCGTGTCCTTGTCGAGCGACATGCAAGCACTCCGAAACCACGTTTTAGGCGCGGTTGGTAGCCGTTTTGGCCTGTCCTAGCAACCAATTGGCTGCCCTTGGCCAGGCCTCAGGACGCAGCCTGGGTCGCGCTGCTGGTCTCAGCGTCGCGTCGCGCTGCCACCGCCTCGATCTCGACCCGCACTTCGGGCCGGCGGGCCAGAAGCTGGTTGAAGTCCTTGCGGTAGAGAACGAGCAGATGGCAATAGCCGTTGGCAATGACGTCGGCATTGCGCGGCTGGGAGCTGAGCAGACCCATTTCACCGAAGAAGTCGCCCTCCTTCAACGTCACCGTCACGGTGCGGGTGTGCACGGTGACCTCGCCAGCAGCCACGAAATACATGGCATTAGGCGGGCCACCGACCGCGATGATCTTCTCGCGCGGCAATGCCACCAGAGCGCGCAGGCGCTTGCTCACGGCGACGATGGCTTCGCGGTCGAGCGAGGCGAACAGCGACACGCGGCCGATCATGTTCGCCAGTTCGAGACCCAGGTCGAGAGGCGGCCGTTGGCTGATGGCGCCGCGCCGGCTGGAAAGCTGCTCCCTGAGATCGTCGTAAACTTCTCGGCTGATGATGCCCTCGCGCAGGCGGCGCGCGTATTCCGCTGATTCGAAGCGGATGGCGGCGCGTTCGAGCTGACGCGCCTCGACGGCTTCGAAGTAGCCGGGATACTGCAGCGAGAGTGCCCGCAAGGCGCCGTCCACCGCCTTCTGGCGATTGCCGATCACCTCGGCCAGAGCGGCCTCCGCATCGGCGCCAAGAAGATCGGAGATCGAATTCACGTTGAAGGCTGCCAGTTCACTCAACACGCTGCCCGACACCATCAGCACTTCAAAGCGATCGGCCAGCCGGTCCGTCAGCATGCGCTCCAGGCCGAAACGGCGGTGCAGCCACAGCGCCAGTCGGAAACCGCGGTCGGGCTGCGAGACTTCCTCGACCCATTCCTCGTAGCCCTCGACCCCTTTGTCGCGAACCGTATCGATCAGGCGATCGGCGCGGGCCGCCAGCATCGCGACCATGCGGCGCGACAGGATCTGCTGCTCGAATTGTTCGAGATAGAGTTCCTTCTCGTGCGTCGAGAGCGTCACCAGACCGATCTTGACCCGCTCGTCGAGGGGCAGCGCCAGATCATCCGGCATCGCCTCGACCTCGACTTCGCCGGCGGATGCCGGATCGGCGACGATCAACTCGGACCGTGCATTGTGCTGACGGATGATCTGATGCAGGTGCCGGGTGACATTGACTCGCGACAACGCGAGCACGCGATCACGCATCGCCAGCTCGAGGCGGCTGAGCTTGTCGAGCCCGAGCAAATGCATCACCAAGCCGAGCGTCGTGGCATTCACGAACAGAGTGAAAAGCACGAAGAGCACGGCCGAAAGCGCGATGAAGTCGCGAATATTCTCGGGCAACCGCTCGTCGCCTGCCGCCACCATGGCCAGAACGATCGTCACGGCGCCCCGCAGACCGCCCCAGACGAGAATCGCCTTGTACTGTTTGTTCACCGGCTGAACGAGCTTCACGGCTTCGAGCATCGGCAGCATGCCGAACACGACGAGCGCGCGCGCCGTGAAGGCGCCGACGGCCACAGCCAACACGGCCCAGACATAGAGCCAGGTGATCTTCAGCAGCACGTTGGCCGCCAGCATCGAAGCCAAGACGAAGATGAGGCAGTTCGCCCAGAATTCGAGCTGAGCCCAGACCTGGCGCAGGGATGCCCATTGCCGGGGGTGAAGATGGGTCGGCCCGTAGGCAGCCACGGTGAGCGCCGCCATCACAACCGAGACGACACCGGAAACGTGCAGGTAGCGGTCGGCAACGACGAAGCAGAGATAGGTAAGGCTCACTGTCACCGAAGCGATCGCGGCATCCGATTCCCCCAGCCGTGCCAGGATCACCATGGCCGCACGGGCCATCGCGAAGCCGAATACCAGACCACCCACGAACTCGCGCAGGAAGACGCCGAGGGCGCTCGTCGGATCGCCCTCGGCGACGACGGCGGCCGGATCGGCGACGGACCGCGATGCCAGGATGCCGATGAACAGACCGAAGGCTGCGATGGCGACGGCGTCGTTCAGGAGCGATTCGCCCTCGGCCAGGATCGAAAGCCGCTTCGGCGCGCCGACATCGCGGAAGATGCCGATGACGGCCGCCGGATCGGTGGTCGAGACCACGGCGCCCAACAGCAGGCAAACCACGATATCCATCCCGGTCGCGAAGTGCACAACGCCTGCAACGCACGCGATACAAACCAGCACCGCCACGATGGCCAGGAGAAGCACCGCATGGATCTCATCCATCAGGCGCCTCACGTCGATCGTCAGACCAGCGGTGAATAGCAGCGGTGGTAGAAACAGTGGCAGGAAGACATCCGTACCGACTTCGAGCTTGTCGAGGCCCACGAAGGCAGCCCCCAGCGCGCCCAACTTGATGTCGCTCGCGATGATCCAGGAGCCGAGAAAACCCAGGCCCATGCCGGCGATGGCCAGCAGCACGGTGTGCGGCAACCTGAAGCGCTCGGCCAGCGGCACCAGGATGCTGACCACCATCAACACCATCGCGATCGCCAACAAGGCATAATGCGTGTCGGTCACTGAGCCAATCACCTGCTACAGGTTCCGCCCGTCGACCCGGGCCGGTGCACGCCTTATAACCTCCACGATGGCCCGACTGGCAATCCTGATTCACGGCATGTGGGGGACTTCCGACGTCTGGCGGAACTGGCGGACGTTTCTCGAGGCCCGCGGTTGGCAGACGCTTGCCCCGTCGCTGCGCCACCATGAGGCTCCGCCCGAGCAGCCGCCAGCGGCGCTGGGCGCGACCAGCCTGTGCGATTACGTGGCTGATCTCGAAGCCGTCATCCGGGATCTGCCGGAGAAGCCCGTCATCATCGGCCACTCGATGGGCGGCCTGGTGGCTCTTCTTCTCTGCGCCAAAGGGCTCGCCAAGGCAGGCGTGTTGCTGACCCCTGCTCCACCTTCCGGCGTGTTTCCCATCAGGTTGTCGAACCTCATGGCCTTCGCCCGCATTCAGGCGCGATGGGCCTGGTGGCGCAAGCCACATCGCGCAACACTTGGCGAAGCGCAGGCCTATACCTTCAATACGACAGACCCGACCGAAGGCGCGGCAACGCACGCAACCTTCGTCCATGAGTCCGGGCGCGCCCTGTTCGAGATCGCCCTACCCTGGCTCGACAGCACCAAGGCGGCCCATGTCGACCCGCGGCGCGTCACCGTGCCCCTGCTGTTCGTCGCCGCCCGGCAGGACAAGCTCGTGCCGCCGGATGTCGTCCGTCGCACGGCAAAGCGCTATGCGCATGTGTCGGAATATCTCGAATACGATAAGCAGGGCCATTGGGTCCTGGGTCAACCCGGCTGGGAGCGCGTCGCCGAACAGGCCGAAGCCTGGCTCGCCGCCAAAGCAGGTTAGCGTCATGCCCATCGTCGAATTTCCCGAGCTCAAGGCTCTGCTGGTGCGTGACGGCCGCCTGATGGCGCTCGATGTCGGCAGCAAGACGATCGGCATTGCCACCTCGGATGCGCTGCGCATGCTGGCGACGCCGCTCACCACGCTGAAGCGCGGCAAGCTCGCCGTCGATCTCGCCAGCCTCGGCGAGCTCACGGCCAAGCATCAGATCAAGGCGCTGGCAGTCGGCCTGCCGCTCAACATGGACGGCACCGAGGGTCCGCGCTGCCAATCGATTCGTCAGTTCGTCGCCAACATCGCCAACCACGGCCCCCCAGCGCTGGCAGCCTTGCCGGTCGTCCTGCAGGACGAGCGCCTCAGCACGGCTGCCGTGACACGCGGCATGATCGACGACTACGACATGACCCGCGCCAAACGGGCGGAGCGTATCGATGCTGCCGCAGCAGCGTGGATCCTGGAGAGCGCGCTGGCGCGATTGCGCTAGGGACAGAGCGGCGGCACGGCCGGCCGTGGCGGAACGTCCGCATCGAGCGAACGCAGGAAGGCCACGAGGTCGGCGCTCTGGTCCGTCGACAACGCGAGCGGACGCACAAGCGGCACGCCGTCGCTGTGCAGGCGATCGGGATTCACTTCCGAATAGTGCTTCACCACGTCTTCGAGCGTCGCGAAGCTGCCATTGTGCATGTAAGGCCCGCCGCGACCGACCTGCCGCAGACCAGGCACGCGGAACTCACCGAAATTAGTGTGCAAGCGCCTGACATGCCGCGTACGGCGTGCGTTCTCCCCAGTCGTGTCGTCGTTGAACTTGCCGAGGAGGTTGAAGGGACTCTCCGCAAGTCGCGTCAGCCCACCTAGCCGACCGCTGTCGACTTCACCCGGCCGCACGAAGAAAGGAATGCCGACATCGCCGAACTCGCCGTTGGTGAAGCGCGGTCCAAAATGGCAAGCGTTGCAACTGGCGTCACCGATGAAGAGCCGAAGCCCGCGCTGGGCCGACAGCGGATATCGAGCTGCCGCATCACGATCGCCTGCCAGCAGCGCATCCCGGAAATCGTCGAACGGCGTGCGCGGGCTGACGAACGTCGCCTGAAAGGCCGCCAATGCCTTCGCTGCGTTGACCAGCAGGAGTTCATCGTCTCGCCCTGGAGCTGCGCCAAATGCCTTCTCGTAACCACAGGCAAAGGCCCGATCGTCGCGCAGCAAAGCGCCAACACGCGGCGCGCCACCATTCATCTCGCGGGCATCGAGCAGTGGCCGAATGCTCTGCGCCCAGAGCGAGTCGCCGGCGCCATCCCAACCGAACCAATGGCTGTAGCCGACATTCCAGAGAGACGGCGTGCGTCGATCGAGTTCGACCGTGCCCTGCGCCTTGGCCAGACCGTCGCTCCAGTCGCGACCAGCCTGGTGGCAGGTGGCGCAACTCATCTTGCCGTCACCGGAAAGCCGCGGCTCGTTGAACAGGTGTTCGCCGAGGAGGATGCCGGCGGGGGTGCCGGAGATCCGGTTAGAGGGATCGCGCACCGGCGGCGGCGGCCAGGGACCGTGCCGGCCGATGCTCCTCACCTCTTCTTCCGTCCAGTCGAGCAGCGATTGCGCCGAGGCGCCCGTCGCAGTCGCCGCGGACGCCGCCAGCACCAGGGCCAGCAGCAGCCGGATCACTTGAGGATGATGTCGTGCGACAGCCGCTCACTTTCTTCGCCGGCGCGCACGTCGAAAGAGATCTCCCACCGTCCAGGCATGTGGAACACCAGCCCCTCAGCGCGATAGCGGCCGTCGGGCGAAGCAACGATGGTGGGTTTGTAGTTCATGGTGTGCTTGTGTTCTGGCATCTGCGCTTCGACAGCGACCAGCTCGGCCGGATCGCCGCCCTTGGTGCAGACGTTCAGGATCAGCGCGAAGGGTTCGCCGACTTCGACGCGGACCGGATCAGGCCGGAAGGCGATCATGTAGTGATCGGAGAAAACCACCCAGCCAGTGCCGCGGCCGAGATCGAGCGGGCAGTCCGCCAAGGCCGGTGTGGCCATTACAAGCGTCATGAGCGCAATGAGCAGCCGTCTCATTTCTTTGCACCCGAAAGCTCTCCACCGAACAGGCGATCGCCGTTCTCGTAGGCAATCTTGCGCGCGACATCGGGCGGCAGGTCGGCCAGCCACTGGCGCGACCAGCGCGCATGTTCGATCACATAGTGCCAGCGTTCCGGTGTGAAGGTGTCGGTGCCCAGCACGAAGCGATCGGGAAATTCCAGGAAAGCCTCGCGCCAGCCCGGCGCCACCTTGCCGTTCGAGGCGTGCGAAGTCAGGAACGCGAGATCGCACCACAGCGTCGGATAGGTGCGCAGCATCTCGCGCACTTTCTCAGGCCGCTCAAATCCTGAATGCGCCCAGAGCACGCGCGCCTTCGGGTCCTGCTGGAAGTGGCGCACCACCGCGTCGGCGTCGGAATGCGAATGCAGGTAAAGGCCGTATTGCTTGGCGAGTTCGACGATGCGCCGCATGTTCGGCAGGTCGGCGTCGGCGCCGTAGATGTGGAACTCGCCGATCGCCATGTACTTGCGCTTCGACAGGAGATCCTCGACGAACGGGATCACGGTCGGGTCCTTGGCCCAGGTCGAGATCTCGCCGCGCGAGCGATAGGGGCGCAGTTCGGGCACGATGATGTTGGGTGCCACATCCTGCAGCATCTTGGTGCCTTCGTTGTTCGAGCTCGACACCATGGCGCGCTTTACGCCTGCTTTCTTCAGTATCTCCACGACCTCGCGCGGCGGCACCACGGTCCAGGCGTCGTGGCTGTAGTGCATGTGCGCATCGAAGATCGGCAACTCGTCGGCCCTGGCGGACGTGAACCCGAGGGTGGCAAGCAACGACAGCAGGACCAGAAAGCGACGCATGTGGTTTCTCTCAGCCTCGCGGCTTGGGCGCGACCGATTTGTGAGGACAGGCATAGTTGAAGCTAATCGAGATGCGCTCGCCGGAGAAGCGCGCCGGAGGCACCTCGTGACGCAGCCAGCTCTCGAAGAGCAGCAGATCGCCGTCTTTCGCTGGCACATTGACGAACGGCCGCTGACTCTCGGGAGCATCGGCCCGCCGCGGCGGTGCGGCCATGTGATGGGCCAGGCGTGGGTCCTCGAACTTCAGCGCCCCTGCCCCCTTCGGCACCGAGACGTAGTAGGTGCCGCTGATGAAGGAGGTCGGGTGGAGGTGCATGGAATGCACGGTGCCGGCAGGCATCAGGTTTGCCCAGCAATCCGTCATCGCCAGGGTCCGGCCGGAAAGGTCGTAGTGCAGGTCGCGCGCGAAGGCCTTCACATGGCGGTCGATCCGCTTGCGCAGCCGGTCGAACAGCGAGGTGACGAGGTGCAGCCGGTCGAGCGAACCGTAGGACGTGTAACCGCCGAGATAATGCCGTTCCGACCAGCGGCGCCCGGCCTCGTCGGAGAGGCTGAGGGACTGGCATTCATCGGCCAGGTCCTGATTGAAACGCCGCCAGCCGCCGTCGATCAACGAAGCGCGGTAAACCAGTGTCGGAAATAGGGCACGGATCGCCATAGCGTGATTATCGGTGAACCGGGCGTCTCGTGCTATGCTTTCGCATGCTTACGACCGAGCAGATCGAAGCCTATCGTCGCGACGGCTATCTGGTGATCCCCCGCCTGATCAAGGGCGAACAGCTCGCGCACTTGCGGGCGCTCACCGATCAGATCGTGGCCGAGGCCCGCGGCGTTGCCGCCAACGACGACCTCTACGACCTCGAGCCCAGCCACAGCGCCATGCTGCCACGGGTGCGCCGGCTGAAGCCGGCCATCTTCAAGCGCTACACCTTCTTCCACGCGCTGGCGCGCGATCCCGCCATCACCTCGGTCCTGAGCCAGCTTCTCGGCCCGGCCATCCGCCAGCACGGCGGCAAGCTCAACATGAAGTCGGCGGGCTACGGCTCGCCGGTTGAATGGCACCAGGATTGGGCCTTCTATCCGCACACCAACGACGATGTGTTGGCGACCGGGATCTATCTCGACGATTGCGGGGAGAGCAACGGCCCGCTGATGGTCCTGCCGGGCACACATCACGGCCCCGTTCATGACCACCACGCTGACGGCCGTTTCTGCGGCGCGATGAATCCCGCAGCCTGCGACCTCGATTTCAGCAAGGCGGTGCCGCTGACGGGGCCGGCGGGGTCGATGACCATCCATCACGTCCGGCTGGTCCATGGCTCGGCGCTCAACCATTCCAACAGCCAACGCCGCCTGCTGCTGCACGAGTATGCCGCCGCCGACGCCTGGCCGCTGATGGGTGTGGCCGATTTCGACGAGTTCAACGGCCGCATGGTGCTGGGCGAGCCGACCATCGAGCCGCGCGTACGCCCCGCGCCAATTCGCATGCCCCTGCCCCCGGCCGATCACCAGGGATCGATCTACGAGAATCAGCGCGGCTCGGGGCGCCGCTTTTTCGAGACTTATGAGGAGCGCGCGCGCATTGCCAACTAGGCACCTTGGGCTGTTCTTTCTCACTGCCGCGACGCTGCTGGCGGCCGCGACCCAGAGTGTTTGGGCTGCCGAAGACCTCAAGATCGGCGGAAACCGTGGGACCATGGAATTCGCGATTGGGGACTCGCGTATCTTCCGCACGACCGGCGGCTTCCAGACCTGGCAAGGCAATGTCCAGGTGAATGATGCTGACATACCCAAAAGCGCGGTCGAAGTTACCGTTCAGACCGGCAGTCTGAAGATGATGGACCGTCAGCAGGCCGACATGCTGAAGGACTCGGATTTCTTCGACGTCGATCGCTTCCCGCAAATGACATTCCGGTCGAACAAGATCGAACGGACGGGCGAGGAAACCCTCAAGATCGACGGCTTCCTCACCCTGCGCGGTGTTACCCGACCGATGACCCTCGATGTCACTCTAACGGACCGCAAACCAAATGCCGCGCCCGGCGCGCGCTATGCCCGAGTCCGCGCCAAGGGAACGATCAAGCGATCGGATTTCGGCATGACCAAGTACGTCGACCTGGTGGGCGACAACGTTGAGATTTCGATCACCACCGATGCCTGGCGTTGAAGGCCGTCGCGAGGGGCATCACCCTGGCGCCAAAGCCTTTCACTGGATCACCGCACTCGCCGTCCTCGGCTTGCTGGGCGTCGGCTTGTGGATGACAGGCCTGCCGCTCGGGCTGCTGAAATTCAAAGTCTATGGCTGGCACAAATGGATCGGCCTTGTGGTTCTGGTTCTCACCGTGGCGCGGCTGTGGTGGCGCTGGCGCCATCCGCCGCCGGCGCTCCCCGGCGCCCTGCCGGGTTGGGAGCGCCGTGCCGCCCATGCCGCGCATTGGACCCTCTTCTTCCTGCTGCTCGCCATGCCGATCAGCGGCTGGCTGATGAACTCCGCCGCCGGCGTCGGGCTTTACTGGTTCGGCTATGTGCCGATCCCCGATCTGGTGCCGCCCGATCCCGACCTGTTCGAAACGTTGCGCACGGTTCACCGTGTGCTATCGCGTCTGCTGATGGCGGTCGTCGCCCTGCATATCGGGGCGGTCGTCTATCACGACGTGTTGCGCCGCGACGGCATCTTCCGCCGCATGTGGCTGTCCGGAGAACGATGATGCGCGTCTGGTTGTTGCTCGCCGCCCTGTTGATGGCCCGCCCTGCCCTGGCCGGCCCGCAGGACCCATGGACGGTCGACAGCCGCTCGCCCTCGCTCACCTTCTCCGTGACGCAGATCGGCTCGATCGTGAGCGGCCGGTTCCCGACCTGGACAGGCGAGATCATGCTCGATCCCTCGGCCCTGGCGTCGGCCCGCATCGCCATCAAGATCGACACCCGCACCGTCACGGCCAACAACGCCGACGTCGATTCGCTTCTCAAGGGTCCGAACTTCCTCAGCGTCCAGAAATTTCCCGAGGCACGCTTCGTCGCGACGTCGATCGTCGCGAAGGGCGGCGACCGCTACGAGGCGCAGGGTAAACTCACGATCCGCGACGTCACGCGGGACGCCGTCCTGCCGTTCACCCTGGCGATCGCCGACGATCCGTCGAAGCCAGGCGCGCTGCGCGCCACGGCGAAGGGCCGCATTATCTTGAAGCGCCTCGACTATGGCGTTGGTCAAAATGAATGGGCCGGCACCGGTCAGATCGCCAACGAGGTGACCGTCGACCTCAACATCACGGCAAGCCGGCCGCGATGATCTCGCGGCGGCGCGTGATGGCTTCCGGTGGCGCGCTACTCGTCGCCCATGATGCAGCCGCGCAAGCCACGAACTGGCCCGACTGGGTCGACTCCTATGTGGGCGCCGTCAGTTTCTACCGATCGATTCCGCTGGAAGATATCCTCCCGCCGCCGCGAACCCCGAGCGTCGATTTCGACGACCGCACGCCGTTCGGCCTCCAGTTCTCGGTAACCGCGACGGGAGATGGCAGCATCGTCTGGCTGCGCATCGACGGTGGGCCAATGCAGACGGCCGAACAGGGCGAAACCTTGCGCTTTGGCCTGCTGATCGACGGCGTTGCGTTGCTGGCGTCGGCCGATGCCAGGCCGGCGCCGCGATCGGCAAATCTGACAGTGAGACCGAACCAGCTCTCTACCGAAGCGCTGTTCGCCCATGCCGACGGCAGCTTCTGGCGGCGTCACTTCACCGCCAACTTCACGTCGACCGGTGCCGACGTGATCCTCTGGGTGTTCGATGCCGCCGGCACGCGGGCGCGGACCTGGCGCGGCACGACTCGTCGGCGCGGCTGACTAGGGCCGCGGCCCGACGTAGTTCGACTGCGGGCGAATGATGCGGCCGCCCTTCTCCTGTTCGAAGATGTGGGCGCACCAGCCGGCGACACGGCCGACCGCGAACAATGCCGTGAAGGCGCTGCGCGGCACTTCGAGCGCCTCCAGCAACAGGGCCGTGTAGAACTCGACATTGGTGTCGAGCCGTTGTCCGGGCTTGTGCTTGCGCAACGCGGCGATGGCGCTCTTCTCGACCTCGACGGCGAAAGCGAGCCGACCCGCCGTCTGCGGCAAGGTCGCGACGGTATTCTTCAGCACATCGGCCCGCGGGTCGCGCACCTTGTAGATGCGATGGCCGAAGCCCATCAGTCGCGTGCCCTTGGCAAAGGCGTCATCGAGCCAGGCCGCCGCGTGCTCCGGCTTGCCGATCTCGTCGAACATGTCGAGCACCGGCCCCGGCGCGCCGCCATGCAGCGGACCTTTCAAGGCGCAGAGTGCCGCCAGCACCGAGGAGATGAGACCGGCGTGCGTTGAGGCAACGACGCGCGCCGTGAAGGTCGAGGCATTGAAGCCATGATCGGCAACGGTCGCTAGGTAGGTATCGAGACCCTTCTCGAAGGTGATGTCCGCGCGCTTGCCGCGAACCATGCGCAGGAGATCCTGGGCGGTGGTGAGCGTCGGATCCGGTGCCAAGGCCGACTTGCCTTCGGCGGCGCGCAGCAGCGCGGCGAGAAAGACCGGCAGCGCACCGCAGACCAGATAGTGATGCGGCATCGGCTCGGAGTCGGCCAGCATGCCGAGACCTACCCGAAGCCCCTCGACCGGCGTCAGCCCCTTGGCTGCGGCGATCAGCTTGGGCACCTCGGCGAAGGCTCGCACGCGTGCCGTCGCAAATCCCTGACGCACAGCAGCTTCGTCGCCGCCCCCTTGGGCGAAGTCCGTCCAGAGCAGGGCCGCGACACCTTCGAAGCCGGTCCTGGTTACGAGTTCCTCGATGGAATGGCCGCGCACGATCAGCCGACCGGCCTCGCCATCCACTTCGCTCATCAGCGTGTCGGCCACGACCACCCCGTCGAGCCCGCTGTTCACTCGTGTCTGCAGCATGAAAATCCCCTTGGCTGTTCATGCTGAACATTCGACCGAACATATATGTTGTCAATATTGATTGAATTGATCAATAATTATGAATGGCAACTGAATGGCTGAGTTCCAAGGAAGCGGCGCAGCGTTTGGGCGTCTCGGCGGCGACACTTTATGCCTATGTAAGCCGCGGCCTGCTGCGCTCCGAAGGCAGTAACGGACAGCGTGAGCGACGCTACCGCGCCGACGATGTCTCCCAGCTCAAGCGCCGCCGCGAGGTCGGGCGCAAGGCCGAGTCGATCGCCGCCAACACCCTCGACTTCGGCACACCAGTGCTGGAATCAGCGCTGACCCTCATCGAGAACGGACACCTCTTCTATCGCGGCCAGGATGCCACCCTGCTGGCACGCACGGCGTCGCTCGAGCAGGTCGCGCAAATCCTGTGGGATTGCGACGAGCGCCCCTTCGGCGCGAAGAACCTGCCCCCCATGTCGGCGGCGTTGCGCAGCGCCTGGCGGGCCGCCGCGGCATTGCCACCGGTCGATAGCTGCCTCGTCCTGCTGCCGGCGGCCGCGCGCTGGGACCATCCCAGTTGGGTCGAGGATCGCAGCGCCATGCTCGAAACAGGGGCCCGCATCCTGCGCCTGCTCGCCGCCGCGGTGACATCACAGCCCCTCTCCGACCGGCCGGTGCACGAGCAGCTCGCCGAGGCCTGGAACGTATCGGCCGAACACGCGTCGCTGATCCGCGCTGCGCTCGTCCTGTCGGCCGACCACGAGTTCAACGCCTCGGCCTTCGCCGCCCGCGTCGTCGCGTCGACTGGCGCCAATCTCTATGGCTCGACGATGGCCGGCTTGGTGGCGATCAACGGCCCCCGCCATGGCGGCCTGACGCGTCGCGTGGCGGACCTGTTCAGCGACCTCAAGGACGTAAGCGACATCGATGCCGAACTGGCGCGGCGCGTGCGTGAACGCATCTACATTCCAGGCTTCGGCCATCCGCTCTACCCCGACGGCGACGTTCGCGCGGTGACGCTTCTCGCCATGTTGCGCGAAAGGATGCCCGGCTCTCCGGAGCTGGCTTTCGCCGACACGGTCGCGGCATCGGCCGAGCGCTTGATCGACCGCAAGCCCACGGTCGACTTCGCAACAGTGACGCTCGAACGCGCCCTCGGCCTGCCCAAGGATTCCGCACTGGCCCTGTTTCTTCTCGGCCGCACAGTGGGCTGGATCGCGCATGCCGTGGAACAGGCGACGCACGGTTCTGTCATTCGCCCACGAGCGCGCTATACAGGCCCCAGAATCACACCAGCCCCGAGCGGAAGATGAGCAACGCCCTGATCGTCATCGACATGCAACAGGGATCGTTCACCGCCGCGGCTCCCTGCCACGACGCGGCCGGCCTCGTGCAGCGCATCAACACGCTGGCCGCCAGCGTGCGCGACAAGGGTGGCGTCGTCATCCATGTCCAGCATGACGGACCGCCGGGAGACCCCCACCAGCCCGAACTGCCGGGATGGCGCTTCCTGCCGGACATCGACGTCCGGCCGGACGACACGATCGTCCGCAAGACCTCCTGCGATGCCTTCCTGCAGACGCGGTTGGAAGCGATCTTGCGTGCCAAGGCGATCGACCGGCTGATCATCACGGGCTGTGCAACGGACTACTGCGTCGACACGACGGTGCGCAGCGCCCTGGCGCGCGGCTATCGCACGACCGCGCCCTCGGACGGCCACACCGCCGCCGACCGGCCTCACCTGCCGGCGGTGAAGATCATCGAGCATCACAATGCGATCTGGGCCGACTTCCAGGCGCCCAACGGCCCTGCCGAAGTGTGCCGCTGCGCCGAGATTCGGCTCGACTGAGGGTCCGCGCTGCGACCAAACGTTATCCACCAAAACGCTTCCTTGCGAGCGCCATGCGCGCGTGCTTAACGTCGCGCTTTAGTGACAAAGAAACGCGCGGGCGTGCCGAGGTTGCCCCACCTTCTCGGCATCGAAGGTCTGTCGCCTGAAGCGATTTCGGGCTTGCTCGACCTATCTGAAAATTACATCGACCAGAACAGATCGATCGACAAGCGGCGCGACATGCTGGCCGGCCGCACGATCATCAACCTGTTCTTCGAGAACTCGACGCGCACGCGCACGAGTTTCGAGGTCGCGGCCAAACGGCTGGGCGCCGACGTCATCAACATGGACGTCGCCACCTCCTCCGTGCGCAAGGGCGAGACCCTGCTCGACACGGCGATGACCCTGAACGCCATGCGGCCCGACGCCATCGTCGTGCGCCACAACGAATCGGGTGCGGTCAATCTCCTGTCGCAGAAGGTCAACTGCGCCGTCATCAACGCCGGCGACGGCCAGCACGAGCATCCGACGCAGGCGCTGCTCGATGGCCTGACCATCCGACGACGACGCGGCAGCCTGCAGGGTCTGGAAGTGGCGATCTGCGGCGACATCATGCACAGCCGAGTCGCGCGATCGAATATCCACCTGTTCCAGATCATGGGCGCCCGGGTGCGCGTGGTCGGTCCGCCCACCCTGATACCGACTGACGTCGATCGCATGGGCGTCGAAGTCCACTACAGCATGAAGACCGGCCTCAAGGACGTCGATATCGTGATGATGCTGCGCCTGCAGACCGAGCGGATGCAGGGTTCGTTCGTCCCGTCGATCAGCGAATACTTCCGCTTCTTCGGCCTCGACCACGAAAAATTGAAAGTCGCCAAACCCGACGCGCTGATCATGCATCCCGGCCCGATGAACCGCGGCGTCGAAATCGACTCAGAAGTCGCCGACGACCTCGACCGGAGCGTCATCCACGAGCAGGTCGAGATGGGCGTCGCCGTCCGCATGGCCTGCCTCGAAGCGCTGATCGGCGGCCACCGCAATCAGATCGGGGCCGTGGCATGAGCGGCAACATATACAAGTCCGCCCCGCCGCATACCGGCTCGACCGCCTACATCAACGCGCGCATCGTCGATCCTGGTGCCGACAAAGAATATCAGGGCGCCGTGCTGATCAGCGACGGCAAGATCGCCGATTTCGGCCCCAACCTCTTCGCTTCGGGTGCGCCCTACGGCATCGAGT
The DNA here is from genome assembly GCF_004297405.1 of Reyranella sp. Taxonomy (GTDB): domain Bacteria; phylum Pseudomonadota; class Alphaproteobacteria; order Reyranellales; family Reyranellaceae; genus Reyranella. The sequence continues at coordinate 210,011 of NZ_SCVC01000006.1, read as the reverse complement.
CGATCGACTGCCGTGGTCTCTATTTGGCGCCTGGCATTGTCGACACACGCGTGCATACCGGCGAGCCGGGCGAGGAGCACAAGGAGACGCTGGAAAGCGCCGGCTCCGCCGCGGCGGTGGGCGGCATCACCTCGCTGGTGCTGCTGCCGGACAACGAACCACCGTTCGACGACGCTTCGTTGATCGAGTTCGTGGCGCGCCGCGCCCGCCAGATCAAGCTGGTGAACATGTACGCCTACGGTGCGCTGACCGTAGGGCTCGAAGGCAAGGAACTGGCCGAGATCGGCCTGCTGGCCGAAGCCGGCGCCGTGGCCTTCACCGATGCCGACCATGCCGTCGGCAATGCCCAGGTCATGCGTCGTGCGCTCTACTACGCCAAGGCCTTCGATGCGTTGATCGTGCACCTGCCACAGGAACCCAGCCTGTCCGGCGGCCACATGACCAGTGGCGAGATGGCGACGCGGCTCGGCCTCGCCGGCAATCCGCCGCTCGCCGAAGTGATGATGGTCGAGCGCGACATCCGGCTCGCCGAGATGACCGGCGGCCGGCTGCACCTCGCCAAGATCTCGACGGCGGAAGCGGTGAGTGTGATCGCTGCCGCCAAGGCACGCGGGCTCAAGATCACCTGCGATACCGCCGCGCCCTACTTCGCGCTGAACGATCTCGCCGTCGGCGACTACCGCACCTTCGGCAAGCTGGTGCCGCCATTGCGCGCCGAGAAGGATCGGCTCGCAATCGTCGAAGGGCTGAAGGACGGCACGATCGACGCCATCGTTTCCGATCACCGGCCGCAGGACCAGGACAGCAAGCGTGTGCCGTTCGCTCAGGCCGAGCCGGGCGGCATCGGCCTCGAAACCTTGCTGCCGATCTCGCTCGAACTGGTGCACAACGGCCACCTGACGTTGCCGCGCCTGTTCCAGCGTCTGTCGAGCACGCCGGCATCGCTGTTTGGCCTGCCCGGCGGCAAGCTCGCCAAGGGCGCACCGGCCGATCTCGTGGTGTTCGATGCCGAGTACGCCTGGAAGGTCGATCGCGACGAGCTGTGGAGCAAGACCAAGAACACGCCGTTCGATGAGCGGCCGGTGCAAGGTCGCGTGATGGCCACCATCGTTGGCGGCCGCACCATCTATCGTGACGACAGTTTTGCGACGACGGCAGCGGCGGCCTGATACCGCCGAACTGCTGTCGCGCTACTTTCATGGACCGCGCAATTGCTGCCTCCAAACGGCCATTTCGTCTGATATGGTCGCGCGTCTTTTCGGAACGGGGAATTGTATGATGCTCCGGCAGTCTCTTCTTCTTGGCGTCGCGACGCTCGCGCTCGCCGGCACCGCCAGCGCACAGTCGCGCGCTCAGTCGCGCGACGACCTGCTCGATGCGTTGACCCGGCACATCCAGATCTGCAGCGAGATCACGGAGACACAGGCTCGGCTTTCCTGTTTCGACCGTCTGCAGACGCAGATCGGCGGCGTGCAGGCGCCGGCCCGGTCGCCGACGCCCTTGCAGGCGAGCCCCGCACCAGCGCCGGCACCGACGCCGATCATGCCCAGCCCTTCCACCGGAAGCACCACGGGCGGCCCGGCAATCAGCGCGGCGCCGCTCACCCCGCAACCACTCACCGTCCCAGGTGGCGGCACCGCGACGCTCGGCAGCTCGGGCCCGATCACCGACCAATCCGGCACCCGGTACGATCCCGATGCCGCTTTCGATCCGCGTACATCGAGCTACCGTCCGCCGGAAAATATCGGCGCGAAGCCGCAGCCTCAGGTACGGCGCACCGGCCAGCGCCCTATTCCCTCTTCCTCGACGCCCCAGCCACTCGTCACGCTGGGCGCCAACAACCTGACCTATGGTCCGACGCGCTATTGGCAGGTCAGCGTCACCCTGACGTCGAACACGCAGCGGCCGGTGGAGACGCAGGCGGTTTGTACCTTCATGAACGCCGGCAGGTCGCTCGAGGATGCCTATTTCGGGCCGATCACGATCCTGCCTGGCGAGCAGATCGCCACGGAACTGGTGGGACCGCCGACCACCACATACGTCGACTCCACCAACTGCCGTGTCATGCGCCCCTAGGCCACGGCGATGATCTCGACGTTGATTCTGCTGCTGGGTCCTTTCCTGCTAGGCTATCTGATGGGCTCGATTCCCTTCGGCCTGCTGCTGACGCGCGCAGCCGGGCTCGGTGACATCCGTAAGGTCGGATCGGGCAATATCGGCGCCACCAACGTATTGCGCACCGGCAACAAGGGACTCGCCGCCGCGACGCTCCTGCTCGATGCCCTGAAGGGCGTTGCGCCCGTGCTGATCGCCGATCAGGTCGGCCAGCTTCCCGCCGTCGGGGCGGCCGCAGGCGCCGTGATCGGTCATATGTTCCCCGTGTGGCTGGGCTTCAAGGGCGGCAAAGGCGTGGCGACGACCCTTGGCGTGATGTGGGGCCTCTCCTGGCCGATCGGCGCGATCGCCTGCGGCACCTGGCTGCTGGTCGCCGCCGCCTTCCGCTGGTCCTCGCTGGCAGCCCTGATCGCCGTCGCGGTCGCGGCCATCGCCGCCTGGTTCTTGACCGACCACCGCGCCGCCCTGCTGCTCACGCTGCTGGTGCCGCTGGTCTGGGTGCGCCACCACGAGAACATCGCGCGCCTGCTCAACGGCACCGAACCCAAGATCGGCCAAGGTAAGAAAAGCTAACCGGCAACGGCATTGATCGCCTCCCGGCCCGTGTTAGGGTCGCTGCATAACAACTGCAGGAGGCAATGACGATGTTCGTTGCACGTATGGCGGTGATCGCCGCGGCGACCTTGTGCCTGACATCGATGGCAGCATCGGTGGCCGACGCGAAGACCTTGCGTTGGGCAAGCCAGGGCGATGCGCTGACGATGGATCCGCATTCGCAGAACGAAGGCCCGACGACGGCCATGAACCAGCATGTCTACGAAGGCCTGATCAGCCGTGATCCCAAGCTCGCCAAGGTGCCGGGGCTGGCGCTCTCGTGGAAACCGATCGCACCCGATACCTGGGAGTTCAAGCTCAGGCCCGACGTCAAGTTCAGCGACGGCACGCCCTTCACCGCCGACGACGTGGTCTTCAGTTACAACCGCGCGCTGGCGCCGACGTCGGACTTCCGTGCCTACATCTCCTCGATCAAGGACGTGAAGGCGATCGATCCGCTGACGGTGCACATCGTCACCAACGGGCCGAACCCGATCCTGCCCGACTACACGACCTCGATCCTGATCATGTCCAAGGCCTGGTCGGAGAAGCACAACGTCACCAAGCCGCAGAGCTTCAAGGACAAGGAAGAGACCTACGCGGTGCGCAACGCCATGGGCACCGGACCCTACACGCTGAAGCAGCGCGATCCCGACGTGCGCACCGTGATGGCGAAGAACCCGACCTACTGGGGCGCCAAGGACTTCCCCGCCTATCCCGACGAACTGGTCTACACGCCGATCAAGGAGCCCGCGACGCGCGTGGCTGCGCTGATCTCGGGCCAGGTCGACTTCGTGCTCGATGCGCCCTTGCAGGACATCGCGCGCATCAAGCAGACGCCGGGCCTCAAGACCGAGGAGACCGCACAGGTGCGGTCGATCTTCCTCGGCCTCGACATGGGTTCGGCCGAACTCAAATACTCCGACGTCAAGGGCAAGAACCCGTTCGCCGACAAGCGCGTGCGCCAGGCCATGTACCAGGCGATCGACGTCAACGCGATCAAGGCCAAGGTGATGCGGAACTTCTCCGCCCCCGCCGGCCTCATCACCTCGCCCGGCGTGCACGGCCACACGCCGCAACTCGACCAGCGCCTGAAATACGACGTGGCGGCGGCCAAGAAGCTGATGGCCGAGGCGGGATATCCCAACGGCTTCAGCGTCACCTTGGATTGCCCCAACGACCGCTACAACAACGACGAGCAGATCTGCCAGGCCGTCACCGGCATGCTGGCGCAGATCGGCATCAAGGTCGATCTGCAGGCGCGTTCCAAGACGCTGCACTTCCCCAAGCTGCAGAAGAAGGATTCGAGCCTCTTCCTGCTGGGCTGGGGCGTGCCGACGCTCGACTCGCACTATGTCTTCACCTTCCTGTACCAGACCAGCGACGCGGCCAAGAAGGTGGGCAGCTGGAACTACACCGGCTATTCCAGCGCCAAGCTGGATGAGCTGGCCGATGGCATGCTGAGGGAGGTCGATCAGGCCAAGCGCGACAAGATGATCGCCGACGCCTGGGCGCTCGCCGTCGCCGACATGCCCTACCTGCCGCTGCATCACCAGCTCATCGTCTGGTCGATGAGTGACAAGGTGACGATGCCAATCTTTGCCAACGACTCGCCCAACTTCAAATACGGCAAGATGAAGTGAGGCCATGCATGCCGCTCTCTGCCTCCCCATTCAAATGGGGAGGTGCTCGCGTAGCGGGCGGAGGGGTCATGAGCTTCGTATCTTGGTCATGACCCCTCCGGCCCTTTGGGCCACCTCCCCAGATGACTGGGGAGGATGAGAGATGCTGGCTTTCATCGTCTCCCGCCTTCTGCAGTCGCTGGGCGTGATGCTGGCGGTGTCGTTCCTGTGCTTCGTGCTGTTCAACTTCGTGGGCGACCCAGTGAACAACATGGTCGGCCAGGAGGCATCGCCGGCCGAGCGCGCCGAGATGCGCCACGAGCTGGGGCTGGAGGATTCCGTCGGGGTCCAGTTCCTGCGCTTCCTCGGCAATGCCGCGACCGGCAACTTCGGCAAGAGCTATCGGCTGGCCCGGCCGGTCTCCGACCTGATCGTCGAGCGCATGCCGGCAACGCTCGAACTCGTCATGGTGGCGGCCATCCTCGCTTTGGCGATGGGTATTCCGCTCGGCGTGCTGACGGCGCTCCGGCGCCACACGCTCGACAGCGGCGCGGTGATGACCTTCTCGCTGGCCGGTGTCGCCATGCCGACCTTCGTGATCGGCATCCTGCTGATCTACGTCTTCTCGGTGGAGTGCAAATCCTGGGCGCCGGCGCTCGGCCTGCCGGCCGACTGGTGTTTCCCCTCCTTCGGCCGAGGCGAGACGGTGAGCCTCGGCTGGTGGAAGACCGGCCTGCTGACCGACACCGGCCTGAAGGCGATCGTGCTGCCCGCCTTCACCCTGTCGCTCTTCCAGATGACGTTGGTGTTGCGGCTCGTGCGCTCGCAGATGCTCGAGGTGCTGCGCACCGACTACATCAAGTTCGCACGGGCACGCGGCCTCACCGACCGCGCCGTGCATTTCCGCCATGCACTGAAGAACACCCTGCTGCCGGTCATTACCGTGATAGGCATCCAGGTCGGTGGCCTGATCGCCTTCTCGATCATCACCGAGACGGTGTTCCAGTGGCCCGGCATGGGCCACCTCTTCATCCAGTCGGTCCAGTTCGCCGACATACCTGTCATGGCCGCGTATCTCGTCATGGTCTCCTTCATCTTCGTCACCATCAATTTCTTCGTCGATCTGCTCTATGCCGCGATCGATCCGCGGCTGCGCCTGGACCGTGCCCGGCTGGGAACAGCCGGCGGATGAGTTCCAAATCCTCGCGCGACCTGCCCGCTGTACTTCCCTGGGCGCTGATCGGCGCTGCCTGCCTCGGTTCCTTCGCCGCGACCTCCAGCGGCACGACACGCGCGCCCTTCCTGCTCGACATGGCGCACGATCTCGACGTTGCCATGCCGCTGGTCGCCAACCTCGTGTCGCTGACGGCCACGGCCTGGGGCATCACCTCGGCCCTGGGCGGCTGGTTGTCGGACGTGATCGGCCGGCGGCCGCTCCTGATCGCAGCCCCCTTTGCGCTGGCGTTGGCGATGGTCGCGCAGGCCTGGGCCGGCTCGTTCTTCTGGGTCGCAGTCTGGGCCGCCGTGGGTGGCGGCTGTGCCGGCGCCTTCACCGGTGTGATCTTCGCCGAGGTCTCGGGCCGCGTGCCCGACAGCCAGCGCGGCCGGGCGTTGGGTTGGGTGATGAGCGGCCAGTCCCTCACCCTGGTGGTCGGCGTGCCGATGGCCGCCGCCGTCGGCTCGATCATCGGCTGGCGCGGCTGGCTCGTCTGCGTCGGCGGCCTTTCATTGGCCGCCTGCCTCAGCCTCTATTTCACCGTCGGGCGCGGCAGCGCGGGCCACACGCGCGGTGACGCGGCGCGGCCATCGCTCAGGGCTGCCCTGTCGCCACGCGTGCTGGGATTGCTCAGCACCGGCGTCGCCGAGCGCATCTGCTACGGCCTGGCGGCCGTCTACTTCGCCACCTTCATGCAGGTGACCTATCACATGTCCTTGCTCGAACTCGCCATCCCGCTGGCGGTGTTCGCGCTGGGCAATGTCGCGGGCACGGTGCTGGGCGGCCAGCTCGCCGACCGGCTGCGCGACCGGCTGCTCACCTTCGCCATCGCCATGGCGCTGTCGGGGATCGCGGCTCTCGCGCTCTTCATGTGGCATCCCGGCCCCATCGTCTCGATCGCCGTCGGCTTCGTCTATGTACTGCTGAATGCGCTCGGCCGGCCGTCCTTCATGGCCTCGCTGGCCGCCGTGCCGGAGGATGTGCGCGGCACCGTGCTCGGGCTCAACGGCACCTCGGCCAGCGTCGGCTGGATCGGCGCCGCCGCGCTCGGCGCCATGATGATCGGCTCGGTCGGTTTCGAGGGCTTCGGCCCGCTGGCTGCGGTATTGTCCCTGCTCGGCGCGGGCGGTGCGCTGCTCAGCCGGCGGAGTGCGGCGACATGAGCAATCCTTATTGAGTGAAACAGGCTTGAGCGAAACGGGGACCCTGGCACGGCTGCGCGACAGCGACATGTGGTGGAGCTTCCGCCGCTCGCCGCTGGTCGTGGCCGCCTCGGTCGTGACGCTCCTCTATTTCCTGGGCGCCGTGTTGGCGCCGTGGATCGCGCCCTACGATCCGTTCGACGTGAAGGCGCTCAATCTGATGGATGCCTTCACGCCGCCGGCCTGGGCCGAGGGCGGCACCGCCAAGCATCTGCTGGGCACCGACAACCAGGGCCGTGACGTGCTGTCGGCCATCCTCTACGGCTCGCGCGTATCGCTGATGATCGGCTTGGCCGCCATCCTGCTCTCGGTCACGACCGGCGTGTTGCTGGGCCTGCTGGCGGGCTTCCGCGGTGGCTGGGTCGAGTCGATCATCATGCGCCTGGCCGACATCCAGCTCACCGTGCCTGCCATCCTGATCGCGCTCACCCTCGATGGCGTCACGCGCGTGGTGCTGCCTAAGAACGTGCACGACAGCGTGGCGATCTGGGTGCTGGTCTTCTCCATCGGCTTTGCCTACTGGCCGCAGTTCGCGCGCGTGACCCGCGCCACGACCCTGGCCGAGAAGAACAAGGACTACGTCAACGCCGCGCGCATCATCGGCGTGCCGGGCGCGCGCATCGCGCTCCAGCATGTGCTGCCCAATGCCTGGGGGCCGGTGCTGGTGATCGCCACGATCGAACTGGCGCTGGCCATCATCGCCGAAGCGTCGCTGTCCTATCTTGGCGTCGGTATGCCGGCCACGCAGCCGTCGCTCGGCACGCTGATCCGCATCGGCAACGCCTTCTTGTTTTCCGGCGAATGGTGGATCGTGATCTTCCCCGTCGTGGCGCTGGTGATCCTGTCCCTATCGGTCAATCTGCTGGGCGACTGGCTGCGCGACGCCCTCAATCCACGGCTGCGCTGATTTCTACTTGAGGTTGTTTTACAAATAGCGCGCACGCGCATAGCGTTAGCACATGTTCGACGGCCCGCTTCAACTCGACCTCGACCCGCGTGAACGCCGCGCCCGGCTGCGGCTGGCCCGCAGCGCCCGCATCGGCCCCGTGACCTTCCACGAGGCACTGGCGCATTTCGGCTCCGCCCATACGGCCTGCGCCAGACTGGCCACGGTCTCCGACGCCACCATCGCCCGCGAAGAAGAAGAGCTGGCGAATATGGGTGGGCGCTTCGTGGTGATCGGCGAAGAAGCCTATCCTGCCGCGCTGGCCGCCCTGCCGGACGCGCCGCCGGTCCTGAGCGCCATCGGCGATTGTGGCCTGCTCCATCGGCCGACCCTGGCGATCGTCGGCGCTCGCGAGGCCTCGGCCGCCGGCTGTCGGTTCGCCGCCGATCTGGCCGCCACCCTGGGCGCCGCGGGCTTCGTGATCGCCTCCGGCCTGGCGCGCGGCATCGATGCCGCTGCCCATGAGGCTGCCCTCGCCACCGGGACGGTCGCCGTCCTGGCCGGCGGCGCAGACCAGATCTACCCGCCGCAGAATGCCGGCCTTCACGCCGCCATCGCCCGGCAGGGCCTCATTCTGAGCGAGGCCTCGCTCGGTACGCCGCCGGTCGCCCGCGCCTTCCCGCGCCGCAACCGCATCGTCAGCGGCCTCTCGGCCGGCGTCATCGTCATCGAGGCGGCCGCCCGGTCGGGCTCCCTGATCACCGCGCAGCGTGCCGCCGAGCAGGGCCGCGAGGTCTTCGTCGTGCCCGGCTCGCCGATGGACCCGCGCCATGCCGGATCCAATAGCCTCATCCGGGATGGGGCCATTCTGGTCCGGGACGCAAACGATATTCTGAGTGTACTCGGGCGGCCACAGGTCGCTCCCCAAGTAGCTGAAAAACCTGTCAAAAAACCGCAAGACACAGCCACTGCACGGGTGGTGTCCGCCCTGGGTCCCACCCCCACTGCGGTTGACGAACTGGTGCGCCGATGCCAAGTGTCCGCCGCCTCCATGGCGGAGGTCCTCATGGCTCTGGAGCTGGAGGGCCGCCTGGAGAGGCACCGGGGTAACCGCGTATCTCTGATGTAAATCAGTGATTTAGCTCCGGTCGTTAATGTTACACTGGAGCATGATCCGGCGATGGACGTACTGGTCGTCGAGTCCCCGGCGAAGGCTAAGACCATAGGGAAGTATCTGGGCCCCGGTTACACCGTGCTGGCCTCCTATGGTCATGTCCGCGACCTGCCGCCCAAGGATGGCTCGGTCCGCCCCGATGAAGATTTCGCGATGGACTGGGAAGTCGACCCCCAGTCGCAGAAGCGCATCGACGCCATCGCCCAAGCCGTCTCCAAGGGCGGCAAGCTCTACCTCGCCACCGATCCGGATCGCGAGGGCGAGGCGATCTCCTGGCACGTGATGGACATCCTCGGACGCAAGAAGGCGCTCGACGGGGTCGACGTAAAGCGCGTCACCTTCAACGCCATCACCAAACAGTCGGTGCTCGACGCCGTCGCCCATCCGCGCGACCTCGACCAGCCGCTGATCGACGCCTACCTCGCCCGCCGTGCGCTGGACTACCTCGTGGGCTTCACCCTCTCGCCGGTCCTGTGGCGCAAGCTGCCGGGCAGCCGCTCTGCCGGCCGCGTGCAGTCGGTGGCGCTCAAGCTGATCTGCGAGCGCGAAGCCGAGATCGAGGTCTTCAAGAGCCGCGAATACTGGACCGTCGATGCCTTCTTCGGCACGGCCAAGAAGCAGACGCTCAAGGCCCGCCTCACCCATCTCGACGGCCGCAAGCTCGACAAGTTCGACCTCGACAACCAAGAGCGCGCCGAACAGGCCAAGCGCGAGATCGAGCGCCGCGCCTTCGCGGTCTCCTCGATCGACCGCCGCCAGGTGCGGCGCAATCCGCCGCCGCCGTTCATCACCTCGACCCTGCAGCAGGAAGCCTCGCGCAAGCTGGGCCTCGGTGCGGCTACCGCCATGCGCATCGCCCAGCGCCTCTATGAGGGCGTCGACATCGGCGGCGAGACGGTCGGTCTCATCACCTACATGCGTACCGACGGCGTGCAGCTCGCCCCCGAGGCGATCGGCCAGACGCGCCGCCTGATCGAAACCAAGTACGGCCAGGCCTATGTGCCGGCCAGCCCGCGCGTCTACACCTCCAAGGCCAAGAACGCCCAGGAGGCGCACGAGGCGATCCGCCCGACCGACCTCTTCCGCACGCCGCAGGATGTCGCGGCGCACTTGGACAAGGACCAGCTCGGCCTCTACGAATTGATCTGGAAGCGCACCGTCGCCAGCCAGATGGAAAGCGCCGTGCTCGACCAGGTCACGGTCGATATCGCCAGCGGCGACAAGACCGTGCAGCTGCGCGCCACCGGCTCGGTCGTGAAGTTCAACGGCTTCCTCACTCTTTATGATGAAGGCCGCGACGACACCGCCAAGGAAGACGAGGAAGGCAGCGCCATCCTCCCCGACGTCACCGAGAACGAGGCGCTCGAGCGCCGCGAGGTCGTGCCGGAGCAGCATTTCACCGAGCCGCCGCCGCGCTACTCCGAAGCGAGCCTGGTGAAGAAGCTCGAGGAGCTGGGCATCGGCCGGCCCTCGACCTATGCCAGCATCATCGAGGTCCTGCAGCGCCGCAATTACGTACGGATCGACCGCAAGCGCTTCATACCGGAAGATCGCGGCCGCATCGTCACGGCGTTCCTGCAGACCTATTTTCCACGCTACGTCGAATACAACTTCACCGCCGGCCTCGAGGAAGAGCTGGACGATATCTCCGGCGGGCGGATCGACTGGCGCCAGGTGCTGCGCGAATTCTGGAAGGCCTTCTCCGAAGCGGTCGGCGAGACCAAGGAGCTGCGCGTCAAGGAAGTGCTCGACAAGCTCGACGAGGAGCTGGGCCCGCATTTCTTCCCGGCCAACGACAACGGCAAGAACCCGCGCGACTGTCCCTCCTGCGCCAACGGCCGGCTGGGGTTGAAGCTCGGCAAGTTCGGCGCCTTCATCGGCTGCTCGAACTATCCCGACTGCCGCTTCACGCGGAAGCTCGGCATCGTCGATGCCGACGCCGATGCCGCCAGTGGCGAGAATCTCGATGGGCCGAAGATCCTCGGGGAGGATCCCGCCACCGGCAAGCAGGTCACCTTGCGCAAGGGCCCCTACGGTCTCTACGTCCAGCTCGGCGAACCCGAAGGCAAGGAGAAGCCCAAGCGCGCGTCCCTGCTGCGCGGCATGACGCCTGACGACGTGACACTGGAAAAGGCGCTGGCACTGCTGGCGCTGCCGCGCGAGCTGGGGCCGCATCCCGAGGATGGCGTGCCGATCCTGGCCGGCGTCGGCCGCTTCGGTCCCTACGTGAAGCACGGCCCCAAGTACAAATCGATCCCGAGCGACGAGAGCGTGCTGGAGATCGGCATGAACCGCGCCGTGGCGCTCCTGGCCGAGGCCAAGAATCCGCGTGGCCGTGCTGCCGCGAAGCCTATCCGCACCATCGGCAATCATCCGTCCGATGAAGCCGCGGTCGAACTCTATGACGGCCGCTATGGTCCTTACGTGAAGCATGGCGGCGTCAACGCCACCGTGCCGCGCGATATCAAGCCGGAGGAGCTGACGCTCGACCAGGCCGTCGCGCTGTTGGCGGAGCGCGCCGCCAAGGGCGGAGCCAAGAAGCCGAAGGCCGCCAAGGCGAAGAAGGCAGCGCCCGTCGCCGCCAACGATGCCGGCGACAAACCCGCCAAGCCCAAGGCCGCAGCCAAGAAGAAGGCAGCGCCCAAGCGCAAGGCGGCCAAGGCCAAGGCGAAGACAGAGGCACCGCCGCGCACCGGCACCGATGGCTAAGGGCCGCGTCCCCACCCGCGACGAACTGCTGGCTTTCATCCGCGACAGCGCCACGCCGGTCGGCAAGCGCGAGATCGCCCGCGCCTACAGCTTGAAGGGCGACCAGCGCATCGAACTGAAGGAGCTGCTGCGCGACCTGCGCGATTCTGGCGAGATCGCCGCCGACCGCGCCAAGACCTTCAAGGACCCCAAGGCGCTGACCGACATCACCGTGCTCGAGATCGTGCGAGTCGACGATGACGGCCATCTGCTGGCCGTGCCGCGTCGCCACGACGAGGAGCAGGACGGCCCGCCGCCGCGCATCGAGATCGTCCCGCAGAGTTCACGCGGCGCGCCGGCGCCGGCCGTCGGCGATCGCGTGCTGGCGAGCCTGAAGCGCCGCGGCAAGAACGCTTACGAGGCGCGCATCATCCGCCGCCTGGGCAGCGGCCCGAAGAAGATCCTCGGCCTCTACGAGGAGCCGGATGGCCGCCACGGCCTTGGCCTGGTGACGCCGACCGACAAGAAGCTGCGCCGCGAATTCGATGTGCGTGCGGCGGACAAGAACGGCGCCCTGCCGGGCGACATCGTCTGGATCGAGGAGACGGGCGGCTCGCTGGCGCGCCGCGCCCGCGTGGTCGAACGGATTGGCCCGATGAGCGATCCGCGCACCGTCAGCCTGATTTCGATTGCCGCCAACGACATTCCGATCGACTTCCCGGAGGCCGCCCTCGAGGAGGCCGAGAAGTCCAAGGCCGCACCGCTCGGCGACCGCCTCGATTTGCGCAGCGTGCCATTGGTCACGATAGATGGCGAGGACGCACGCGACTTCGACGATGCAGTGTTTGCCGAGGCCGATGCGGCCCATCCCGGCGGCTGGCGCATCCTCGTCGCCATCGCCGATGTCGCCTGGTACGTCCGCCACGACCGACCACTCGACCGCGCCGCCTATCGCCGCGGCACCTCGGTCTACTTCCCCGACCGGGTCGTGCCGATGCTGCCGGAGGCACTCAGCAACCATTGGTGCTCGCTGGTGCCGCGCGAGGACCGGCCGGTCCTGGTGGCCGAGATGTGGATCGACGCCGAGGGCCACCTCAAGCGCCACAAGTTCCATCGCGCCATGATGCGCTCGACCGCGCGTCTCACCTACAACCGCGTGCAGACCGCCATGGACGGCGCGCCCGACGACGAGATCGCACCGCTGATGGACAAGGTCGTGCGCCCCCTCTACGGCGCCTTCCACGTTCTGCTGGCGGCGCGCGAGAAACGCGGCGCGCTCGACCTCGATCTGCCGGAGCGGCAGGTGACTCTGGGCAAGGATGGCCGCATCGCCGAGATCGGCATCCGCACCCGCCTCGACAGCCACAAGCTGATCGAAGAGTTCATGGTGCTGGCCAATGTCGCCGCGGCGCAGGCGCTGGAGCAGCGCCACATGCCCTGCCTCTACCGCGTCCATGACCAGCCCGACCTCGCCAAGCTCGAGGCGCTGCGCGAGTTCCTGGGCACGCTGGGTGTCTCATTGCCCGCCGGCCCGCGGATGCGACCGGGCGATCTCAACCGCGTGCTGCAACAGGTGGCGGAAAAGCCCATCAATCGCCTGGTCAACGAGACGGTGCTGCGTAGCCAGAGCCAGGCCGTCTACAGCCCCGACAATCTCGGCCATTTCGGCCTCGCCCTCGCGCGCTACGCGCATTTCACCTCGCCGATCCGCCGTTTTCCGGACCTCATCGTCCATCGCGCCCTGATCGCGGCGTTTGGTCTGGGCGAAGGCGGCCTTGCCGAAGCCGACAAGGGACGCTTCGTCGAATTCGGCGAGCATCTTTCCATGTGCGAGCGCCGCGCCGTCGCGGCCGAACGCGGCGCCATGGATCGCTATGTCGCCGCCTTCATGGCCGCCCATGTCGGCGCCGCTTTTTCCGGCCGCGTCACCAGCGTCACCCGCTTCGGCCTGTTCGCCGCGCTCGACGGTTCGGGCGCCGACGGACTGATCCCCGTGCGCTCGCTCGGCCAGGAATTCTTCCGCCACGATGAAGGTCGGCAACTGTTGATTGGTGAACGCACCGGCGAAACCTTCGGGCTCGGCGACCGGCTCAGTCTCAAGCTGGTCGAAGCCGATACCGCGACCGGCGGATTGCTGTTCGAGATCATCGACGTCATCGAACGTGTCGAACGCCATGCCCTGCCGCGCGGTTCGCGTTCGCAGCGTGACGGAGCCCATCGCGGACCGCGGCGTCCCGTCGCGCGCAGTGGGCCCCCACGGGACAAACGGTCACGCCGACGAAACTAAAAGCGGAGGCCATCTTGCTCGCCATGAACAGCGAGCCGGCCCCGGTCGATTTCTGGACTTCTCTTCTGCGAGGATGGAGCGGCCGGTGCCCACGTTGTGGCGAGGGCGCCCTGTTCGGCTCGTTCCTCAAGATGACGAGCCGCTGCACCGCCTGCGAACTGGCGCTGGAACCCTACCGCGCCGACGACGCCCCCGCCTACTTCACCATCTTCGTTGTCGGCCACATCGTGGTGCCGCTCGTTCTCCTGCTCGAACGCTGGGGCAACGAGCCGCCGCTCTGGGTTCACGCCCTTTTGTGGTTACCACTCTCGGTCGTCCTGGCACTTTACTTGCTGCCTCACATAAAGGGCGCCGTTATTGCACTCCTCTGGTCGCAGCGGATGGGCTCGCCCAAACCTTCGGCCGGGGGGCTCGACTCCTCCGTCTGAATCAACGTGGCCGCCCGCCGACGGCCTGTGCTATTGTCGCGGCCTGCCGGGTATGGAAGTGCCTCACCTCCCTTTTCTTCGTACGACGCTGGCGCGTGCCGCGTCGCTCCTTGCTGCCTGCCTGGTCGTTTCCTGTGCGACCTCGGGCGACAGCCCTCAAGCCGGCCTTCCCAGCCGGGCGCCGGCCGTCGCCGCCGATGCCAGTATGGAAAGGGTGGTCCTGCAGGCCTATCGGGCGATCGGCGACCGCCACCTCTACGAACCGAACTTCCGCAACCTGTCGGCCGAGGCCTATCGCAGCTTCGCCAGCAACGACCCTACCCTGTCCCTCGAAGCCGGTGACGGCGCCTTCACTGTCCGGCGCGATGGCAAGGAAGTCCTCACCCGGACGACGCCCAGCGACACGTCCGACGGACGCGCCTGGGGCGGCATGCTGGCCGAGCTCATGGCCGGGTCGCTCGACGCCTCGCCCGCCTTGCAGGCCGTCGACCGTCAGGTGCTGATCCGCCAAGCCATCACTTCGACCGCCAAGCAGCTCGACCGCAACAGCCGCTATGCCGATCCCGACGAGGCGCGCGACAACCGCTTCCAGCGCGATGGTGGCGGCGGCATCGGCATCACCGTCGAGCGTACCGACGACAAGAAGATCATGATCCGCGCCGTCCAGGAGGGTTCGCCCTCGGCCAAGGCGGGTGTCCAGATCGGCGACCAGATCCTGGCGATCGACGGCGAGTCGATGATCGACCGTCCGTTGTCCGACGTGGTGCACAAGCTGCGCGGCTCGGTCGGCGCCCCGGTCAACATGACCGTGCTGCGTCCCTCGCAGGGCGCGGAGCTGACACTCGCCATGAAGCGCGCCCGCATCATCCCCACCACCGTGGTCTACGAACGTCGCGACGACGTGGCGCTGATCCACCTGATGGGTTTCAACTCGGCCACCACCGAAAACCTGCGTGCGGCCATCGACAAGGCCAAGGCCGAGATCGGCAAGGACCTCGCCGGCCTGATCATCGACATGCGCTCCAACCGTGGTGGCCTGCTCGACCAGGCCCAGACGGTGTCGGAAGTGTTCATCGGCGACGGCACCATCTTCTCGACCGCGGGCCGTCACCCCGACAGCCGCCGCACCTACAAGAGCTCGACCGGCCGCAGCAAGACCACGGAGCTGCCGATCGTCGTCCTGATGAACGGCGGCTCGGCCTCGGCGGCCGAGATCGTCGCCGCCGCCTTGCAGGATCGCGGCCGCGCTGTCGTGGTCGGCACCACGAGCTACGGCAAGGGCACGGTGCAGACGGTCGTGCGGCTCGCCAACGAAGGCGAGCTGATCCTGACCTGGTCGCGCCTGCAGGCGCCGTCCGGCTACACCTGGAACGAACTGGGCGTCCTGCCCAACATCTGCACGGCCAAGGCCGGCGAGGCCGCCAAGCTCGCCACGGCCTCGGTCGAGTCGAGCCAGGGTCAGCTCATGCGCTGGCATGCACTGCGCAATCCGACCAGCCAGGAAGTCTCGGACCTGCGCAAGATCTGCCCGCCGGGCGAGACCTCGCCCGAGACCGATGTCGAGATCGCGAACCGTCTGCTGCACGACCGAGCGCTTTATGCCCATGCCGTGCAGGCTGGCAGCCAGCAGGCCGCCGTCGCCCGCTGACCTTCGCTGGCCGCGGCGGTAGCAAGGCTTGACACCAGCGTCCCGCTGATTACTTTGCGCCCTCCTGCGAATTCGCCCTCCCGGGCATAAGGACAATTGTTATGGCTAAGCCGACCTCGATCCTCATCAAGATGATCTCCAGCGCCGACACTGGCTTCTTCTACGTGACCAAGAAGAACCCGCGCACCAAGACCGAGAAGCTCGAACTCAAGAAGTACGACCCGGTTGCGCGCAAGCATGTCGTCTTCAAGGAATCGAAGATCAAATAAATCAGCCGCCTAGCGTGCCTGACGGAACAGCCGCCCTTTCGGGCGGCTTTTTCGTGGGCTAGGCTCTGCTCCAATCCAACAAGGAGGAAGACAGAATGAGCGCCCAGCTTTCGCGCGACGATTGGAAAGGCCGTGTCAGCGGTCTCAGCTACCGCAACCAGGCCTTCATCGGTGGCAAGTTCACCCCCTCCCTCACCGGCAAGACCTTCGACTGCGTCAACCCGGCGACCGGCCAGGTCCTGACCAAGGTCGCGGCCTGCGAACAAGCCGATGTCGATGCCGCCGTGAAGGCCGCGCGCACGGCCTTCGAGAAGGGCACCTGGGCCAACATGGCGCCGGCACAGCGCAAGCGGATCATGCTGAAGCTCGCCGAGCTGATGATGAAGAACCGCGAGGAGCTGGCACTTCTCGAGACGCTCGACATGGGCAAGCCGATTGCCTTCTCGACCACGGTCGACATCCCGGGCTCGGCCAACTCCGTGCAGTGGTTCGCCGAGGCGATCGACAAGGTCTACGACGAAGTCGCCCCGACCCCGGGCAATGTCGTGGCCCTGATCACGCGCGAAGCGTCGGGCGTGGTGGCCTGCGTGGTGCCGTGGAATTTCCCGCTCCTGATGGCCTGCTGGAAGATTTCGCCGGCGCTAGCCGCCGGCAACTCGGTGATCCTGAAGCCCGCCGAGCAGTCGCCGCTCACCGCCATTCGTCTTGCCGAACTCGCGGCCGAGGCCGGCATCCCCGAAGGCGTGTTCAACGTGCTGCCGGGTTTCGGTGAGACTGCGGGCCAGGCGCTCGGTCGCCACATGGATGTCGACGTGCTGGCGTTCACAGGCTCGACCGAAGTCGGCAAGTACTTCCTGAAGTACTCCGGCGAATCCAACATGAAGCAGGTCTGGCTCGAGTGCGGCGGCAAGTCGCCCAACATCGTGCTGGGCGATGCGCCCAACCTCGACATCGCCGCGCGCCGCACCGCCTTCGGCATCTGGTTCAACCAGGGCGAGGTCTGCACCGCGGGTTCGCGCCTCATCGTCGAGGACAAGATCAAGGACGAGTTCCTCGCCAAGGTCATGGCGATCGGCCAGAAGATGATGCCGGGCGATCCGCTCGACCCCAAGACGCAGATGGGCGCCATGGTCGACGACACGCAGACCAAGCGCGTCATGGGCTACATCGACGCCGGCCAGAAGGAAGGCGCCAAGCTCGCCATGGGTGGCAAGCAGGTCCATATCGACAATGCCGGCTCCTTCATCGAACCGACCGTGTTCGACAACGTCGACAACAAGATGAAGATCGCCCAGGAGGAGATCTTCGGGCCGGTCCTCTCCGTCATCCCGGTCAAGGATGCCGAGCAGGCGCTGTCCGTGGCCAACGACACGATCTACGGCCTCGCCTCGGCGATCTTCACGTCCGACATCAACAAGGCGTTCAAGTTCGCCAAGAACCTTCGCGCCGGCTCGGTGTGGGTCAACACCTACGACGGCGGCGACATCACCACGCCGTTCGGTGGCTACAAGCAGTCGGGCATCGGCCGCGACAAGTCGCTCCACGCCTTCGACAAGTTCACGCAGGTGAAGACCACCTGGATCCAGCTCGGCTAGATCGCTTCGAGAAGCGCGTCGGTCGTCGTGACCGACGCGTATTCTCCCTCCAGCAACGCCAACGTCAGTTGATGCACGTCCTCGGCCGGCCATAGCCGGCCGGTCAGGTCGCGCTTGTCGCACGACCAGCTGGCATCGGCCGGCAACCGCACCGCAAAGCCGAGATTGGCCGCGACCCTGACGGTCGCCTCGACGGAATTTGCCAGCAGCACACCGCAGATCACCAGCGGCGGCCGTCCCATCTGCTCCAGCCGTTCCGTCAGGTCGGTACCAATGAAGGCGCTGTGAACCTTCTTCGCGACCACGACTTCGCCGGGCAGCGGTGCGGTGAGCGGCAGGAACTCGTTGCCCTCCTGCCCCGGCCGGAACGGTGAATTTGGATCGGTCGAATCGTGCTTCACATGGACGATCGCCCCGCCACGCTGCCGCCACGCCTCGAGCAGCCGCAGGATATTGGCCTCCGCTTGGCGATTGTTGCGCGGCCCCCAGAGCGGATGCTCCATCGCCTTCTGCTGGTCGATCAGGATCAGAACATCATCAGGCATGCATCCTGCACCCTTGCGCTCGGCGCGCGATGGTAGTGGACTTCCGGGAAATAACGCAGGAGGAAATGATGCAGATCGGATACTTCACCATGCCGTCTCACCCGCCCGAGAGGCCGCTGAAGGATGGCCACGAGTGGGATCTGCAGGTGATCCGCTGGCTCGACGAATTGGGCTTCGCCGAGTGCTGGATCGGCGAACATCATACCGCGCCATGGGAGCCGCATCCCTCGCCCGATCTGCTGGTGGCGCAAGGGCTGCTGCAGACCAAGAACATTCGCCTCGGACCCGGCGGCTTCCTGCTGCCCTATCATCATCCGGCCGAACTCGCGAACCGTGTCGCCATGCTCGACCACATCTCGGGAGGCCGCCTCAACTTCGGCGTCGCCGCGTCGGGCCTGCCGAGCGACTGGGCGATGTTCAATGTCGACGGCATGTCAGGCGTCAATCGCGAGATGACCCGCGAAGCGCTCGATATCATCCTGAAGCTGTGGACCTCGCCCGAGCCCTTCGACTTCAAGGGCAAGTACTGGCACGTCACCAAGCCTGACACGATGTTCGGTTTCTTGAAGCCACACATCAAGCCGCTGCAGAGCCCGCATCCGCCGATCGGCGTCGCCGGCCTCAGCAAGGGCTCCGACACGCTGAAGCTCGCCGGCGAAAAAGGCTATCTGCCGATGAGCCTCAACCTCAACCCGGCCTATGTCAGCAGCCATTGGGAGTCGGTCGAGATAGGTGCCGCCAAGTCCGGCCGCACGCCCGATCGCGGACAGTGGCGCATGGTGCGCGAGGTCTTCGTCGCCGACACGGACGAAGAAGCGATGCGCCTTTCGGTCGGCTCGCACATGGGCCGCATGATGCGGGAATACTTCCTGCCGCTGCTCTCGCAGTTCGGCTTCTTCGAATACCTGAAGCACGACCAGAGCGTGGCCGATTCCGACGTGACGCCGGAATATTGCGCCAAGCACAACTGGATCGTGGG
Organism: Reyranella sp.; assembly: GCF_004297405.1. Taxonomy (GTDB): domain Bacteria; phylum Pseudomonadota; class Alphaproteobacteria; order Reyranellales; family Reyranellaceae; genus Reyranella. Next base: position 190,763 of record NZ_SCVC01000006.1, on the reverse strand, counting down.
TTCGCCGCGCACGGTCGCGGAGAAGATCGAGAAGATCTACGACGAGGTCGGCGGTTTCGGACAGTTGCTGGTCTTCGGCTTCGACTATGTCGAGAACCCGAAGGCCTGGCGTCACTCGCTCGAACTTCTGTCGCGCGAAGTGCTGCCCAAGGTGCAGCATCTCAAGCCGAAGGTGGCGAAGCTCGCTGCCGAATGATCGCCGCTGAACGGTCCGGGTGGCTGACGCCATCCGGACCGCAAAGCTGCGGCAGTGTTACTTCAATCGCTGGACGAGCTTGTCCTTCACGACGGGATCGGTCTGCGCCACTTCCAGAATCGTCGTGTATTCCTCGACCGACAGGCCCTTGTCTGTAACGGCCTTTATGAGAGCCGTATCGGCCTCACCGGCAATCCGTTCCCGGTCGGCGGCAGGCGCCTGAGCGATCTTTTGCTTGTAGTTGTCCTTTACGGCGGAGACGCTTTTGACAGCGGCGGCCGCTGCGTCGAGCTTGCTATCGGGAATGCTCGCCGGAGACGCTGGCGCGCTCTTCGTCGGTGGCGATGTCGAGGGTGATGGGGATTGCTGCTGTGCATTTGCCGCGGGCAACAAGAAGAGGCCAGCCGCAGCGAGAGTCGTTACGCAGAGTCCGGTGATCGACTTCATATCGAGAATTCCTTTCGTCGGCGTATGCGCCGCGTCAATGGGTGTGATGATCTGCGCCGAAATCGATCATGCGATCCGTTGCTTCGGGCGCATGGGTCTTCAGCGCTGTCGCCTCCCCATCCGCCCAGTTGGCGAGGTTCACGACCACACCCATCCGGCTATCTGATTGTTCCGTAGCGACAGGCTCGATGATGTTGAGCCCGGTACTATCCAGGAAGTAGGTATGTTCGCCGAACAGCCGTTGAAGCTGCCCCATCGCTGGATGTTCCGCCGGAATGGCATCGGCTTCCAGCTGTCGCTGAGTCTGCTCGATCTGTGCGGAGTTCAACTTCATCGCACGCTCCTTTGTTGGAGTTTCTGTCGCGTATCGTCCCGCGGCGGCCTCCCACTCGGAGTGGTTCGAGAGCTTACGATTTGTCGGCCGATCCGCTCGTGTTTAGCTACGTGCAGGCGGCGCGATCGATCCGCCTGCACCTATTAACGAACGCCACGCGGCGCAATTGGTGTCATCGACGAGGTGCGTATTTTGACGCACGCCGCGATTCACTCCGGGCGATCACGCCGAACGGACGGTCGCCGCGGCCACGTTCTGCTGCAAATGAGCGACCAGCGCATCGTCGAGCTTGAGGCGCGCCGCCAGCATGCCGAGGTAGCCGCGCTCGGCGGCGTTATCGACGTCGATGGCCAGCAGCGAGGCGGTGTAGATCTCTGCCGCCTCCTCCGGGGTCGAGGCCGCGCTGGCCACGGCATCGATGTCGAGCTTGGCGCGCAGCTCATCCATGACGAAGGCCTTGTCGTCGGCGGCGAGCGGCAGCTTGTCCATTTCGGCGAAGATGCGGGCCTGCTCCTGCGCGTCGACATGGCCGTCGGCCTTGGCCGCCGCGATCATGGCGCGCAGCAGATGACGGGCCAGCGTTTGCTGTTCGCTCGGCGTCGAAGGATTGAACGGCGTACCGCTGGGCGCCGGAAGCATCGGCACCGGGGCTTGCTGCTGTTGTTGCTCGGGCGTTGCCGGCGCCGGCTGCTTGCCGGCCTGCCAATCGCGATAGGCCTTGTAGGCGAGCGCGCCGACGGCGGCCACGCCACCGAGCTTCAGCGCTTCACCACCCAGCTTGCGGCCGGTCTTGGTCCCGAGAAGGATTGCGGCCAACCCGCCGGCCAGCGCGCCGCCGCCTGCCCCGCGCAGGAAGTCGCCGCCACCACCGCTACCCTGGCCGCCTACAACCTGATCCAGCAACCGTTTCGCGTCGAACATCTGCCTCGCCTTTCCCTGTTTGGAGTCGCGAGGTGCATTTGGAGTGAAATTGTGGCGAAAGCTTGCGGCAGCTGAATCTGTCAGCTCGGGCGCTTCGACAGCATCGCCGCCGCGGCGAATCCGGCCGCTGCAATCAGCATAATGCCGGCCAGCCCCCACAAGACTGGCGTGTAGCCACCGAAGGCCCCCCAGATCAGCGAAGCGAGCAACGGTCCGGCGGCGCGCATGACGTTGGTCGGCATCGTGAGCGCGCCGGAGACGACGCCATAGCCTTCGGGGCCGATGAACTCCGGCACCGCCATGCCGCGCAGGATGGTGATGAGGCCGTTGGCGACGCCGTAGATGATGGCGAACAGGATCAGTCCGTAGACGTCACTGATGCCGGTCGCCAGCATCGCCATGGAGATCGGGAAGGCGAAATAGATGCCAGCGCCGAGCTGGATGGTGGTGACATGGCGCTGCCCCACCATCAACAGGACCCGGCCCACAACCTGCATGGGTCCGATCAAGGCAATGATCGCCATCACCACAGCGATCGGCACGTTGCGTGCCTCGAGCAGCGGGATCAGGTGGAAGCTCATGGCCGAGAAAGCGAGCCCGTAGCCGGCGAAGGCGACGACCAAGCCCCAGAAGGCCGGCATGCGTACAGCGGTGGCGAGCGGGCTCTTCTTCTTGGCCGCCCCTTCCACCTGTGGCTGGGGCTCGGCGATTGGCACCGCTTCCTCGCGTGGACCCGGAACGAACAGCCAATGGATCAGGAGAGCGACACCGAGATTGATCGCGGCCAACACCTCGAGCGTCGGCCGCCAGCCGATGCGTTCGATCAGGAGCTGCGTGAATGGAATGCCAAAGGTGCTGGCGAGCCCGCCCAGGAAGGTCATCAGCAGGATCGCCTGCTTGTAGCGCGGGCCATAGACGCGGGTGATCACCGCGAAGGCCGGCTCGTAGAGGATCACGGCCTGGCAGACACCCAGCCCGATCCACATGGCGTAGAAGACCGGCAGCGACTCGACGCGGGACCAGACCAACAAGAGTACTGCCGCCAGCAGCGACCCGCCGGTCATCAGCAGGCGGCCATGACCGCGATCGATCCACGCGCCGACCGGAATGGAGCAGAGACCGGCGGTCAGCAGACCAGCCGACAACGCGCCGAACATCGAGCTGCGTGTCCAGCCCAGTTCCTGCTCCATCGGCCCGATGAACAGTGGGAAGGTGTAGTAGACCAAGCCCCAGGAGATGAGTTGGCCGATCGAGAGCATCCACAGGATGGTCGACGGGCGTTTTCGCCACGGTCCTCCCGCTCCACTCTTCGCCATAATGCCGCCAGTTCCGCCGTCTTGCTTCTGGGCGAGAACTCTAAAGGCAACTTCGACATCGTGGAACGTCGTTCTCGGGAGACAAGATGGCCGAAACCAAGCGTATCAATCTCGCTCTGCAAGGTGGCGGCAGCCACGGCGCTTTCACCTGGGGCGTGCTCGACGCGCTGATCGAGGATGGGCGTCTGGTCTTCGAGGCGGTAAGCGGCACCAGCGCCGGCGCCATGAATGCCGCGATCCTGCTGCAGGGCTGGGCCAAAGGCGGGCCCGCCGGTGCGCGCGCTGCCCTCGCCGCCTTCTGGGGCGAACTGGGCCAGATGGCAGTGGCGAGCCCGATCCGGCGCACGCCGCTCGATCGTCTGCAGGGCAACTGGAACCTCGATGAGTCAGCAGGCGCACTGTGGGCTGATATCATCCAGCGCACGCTCTCGCCCTGGCAGCGCAATCCGCTGAAGTACGATCCGCTACGCGACCTGTTGCGTCGTCATTTCAACGCGGAAGCCGTGCATGCCTGTCACGAGGTCAAGGCCTTCATCGCCGCCACCAATGTGCGGACCGGCAAGGTCCGCATCTTCACGCGCGACGAGCTCTCGATCGACGCCCTGCTGGCCTCGGCCTGCCTGCCCAATGTCCACGATGCGGTCGAGATCGATGGTGAGGCCTATTGGGATGGCGGCTTCCGTGGCAACCCGCCGATCTGGCCGTTCATCTACAACAGCGAAAGCACCGACGTGGTGATGGTCGAGGTCGACCCGCCATCGCGCACGGAGATCCCGCGCAGCAATGCCGAGATCGCCGACCGGTTGAACGAGATCACTTTCGGTGGCGCGCTGATGGCGGAGATGCGCGCCATCGCCTTCGTGCAGGAGCTGATCGACAATGGTGCCATCACCGGCGAGTTCAGCACTCGCCTGAAGAAACTGCTGATCCATTCCATCGCCGATCCGACCACACTGGTTCCGTTGGGCGCCGTCAGCAAGTTCAACATCGAACCCGAGTTCCTCCAAATGCTGTTCACGGCCGGGCGCGCGGCGGGAACCCGATGGCTGTTTGAAACGTTCGATAAGGTTGGGCGAGAGAACAGCGTCGACATACGCGCCCGCTTTTTGTGAGATGTGAACCGGAGACCTTATGCGTATCGGCATCGACCTCGGCGGCACCAAGATCGAAGGCATCGTGTTGGGCGACGATGGATCGGAACGCGCACGAATGCGCATACCGACGCCGCGTGATTGCTACGAAGCGACGGTCGAGGCTGTAGCTGGCGTTGTCCGCGATCTCGAAGCGAAGGTCGGCACGCGCTGCCGTGTCGGCGTCGGCCATCCCGGCGCCATCTCGCCGGCCACGGGCCTGATCAAGAATGCCAACTCGACGCGCCTGAACGGCCAGCCGCTCGACGTCGACCTCAAACGGGCGACAAACCGTGACGAGGTGCGGCTCTCCAACGACGCCAACTGCTTCGCCGTCTCCGAAGCGGCCGACGGTGCCGGCGCCGGCGCAGCGATCGTATTTGGTGTCATCCTCGGCACCGGCGTGGGCGGTGGCGTCGTGATCGACGGCCGGCCGTTGGTCGGCGCACAGGCGATCAGCGGCGAATGGGGCCACAACACTCTTCCCTCGCCTCGCGACGACGAACGGCCGGGGCCAGCCTGCTACTGCGGCCGCCGCAACTGCGTCGAGGCGTGGCTGAGCGGGCCTGCCTTCCAGTCCCAATTCGCACGCATCGCCGGCCGCGAGCTGAGCGCCACCGACATTGCCGAAGCGGCCACGCAGGGTGATCGCGTCGCCAGCCAGTGCTTCGATCTCTATTGCGACCGGCTGGCGCGGGCGCTGGCCAACGTCGTCAACCTGGTCGATCCGAACGTCATCGTGCTGGGCGGCGGCCTTTCGAAGATGAAGGCGCTTTACAGTCGCGTGCCGGAACTCTGGAAGGACTACATCTTCTCCGAACGCGACAGCATCGCCACGAGGCTGGTGCCACCCAAGCATGGCGATTCGAGCGGCGTGCGCGGCGCCGCCTGGCTGTGGCCCGCCTGACCCGGCGGCAGCCGGAACGTTGACGCTGCTCGACATTCGCCGTGTTGATCGCTGGACAGTCCGTACAGCGAACTGGGCAAGCGCCCGACAATTTGTCCCTTGCATTGCTCGCGCTCAGTCGATGATGCAAGTCGACAGAGCTCCGTTGCCCGCGACTTCGGCTTCCAGTGTCGAGGGTAGGTTCGTTGCAACAACAACCTCCAGGTTGTATATACTTGGTTGAACATCATGTATTATGTTCCATCAAAAAAAGATGGAAATAGTGAGGCAAGAATGCGCTTATTTTGGCTGTTCACCGCTATCTTTGCCGTCGTCGCCGCACTCATTTTGTTTGCTGCTCTGATGACCGCCAAAGGCGCGCCACAGGAAGCCTCAGGTGCGGCAATCGCTTTGTGTTGCGCTGTCATTCCATACGTCTTCACTCGTGCCATCGAGGGCTGGCAGACCGCGACCTGGCGAAAGGAAATGTTGGATCTCGCAAAGCGACAGCCGCATTCGGTTTGAATAAGTTCCAGCCCGATAGGTAGCCTGCCGGGTGTGACGGTACCCCGTTTTCTCCTCCGGGCTTCATGTTGGCTTTTCGACGTCCGAAGCACCCGGCAGGCCTGGGTTAACGCCACGCGCTACGACAAGAACAGCCCCTCTTACCTGAACGGCGGTTCGTCGAAGCTGCGCAGCTTGCGCGAGTGCAGCGAGCCGATCTCGCTTCGCAACAGCTCCACGGTTTCCAGGCCGATATGGAGATGCTCGCCCACCGCGCGCTGGTAGAATCGCGTCGCGGCCCCCGGCAATTTGATCTCGCCATGCAGCGGCTTGTCCGAAACGCAGAGCAGCGTGCCGTAGGGAACACGAAGCCGATAGCCTTGCGTGGCGAGCGTGGCGCTTTCCATGTCGACCGCAATCGCGCGGCCATGGTTGATGCGCCGCCGCTCCTGCGACCAGCGTAGCTCCCAGTTGCGATCGTCGTAGCTCACGACCGTTCCGGTGCGCAGCCGCCGCTTCAGCGCATCGCCGCGTTCCCCTGTCACCCGCTCCGCCGCCGTCTGCAGCGCAACCTGCACTTCGGCCAGGGCCGGCACCGGCACTTCCGGCGGCACGAGATCGTCGAGGATGCGGTCGCGCCGCATGTAGCCGTGCGCCAGCACATAGTCGCCGATGGTCTGCGACTGCCGCAGGCCGCCGCAATGGCCGATCATCAGCCAGCAATGCGGACGCAGCACCGCGAGGTGATCCGTCGCGTTCTTTGCGTTGGAGGGACCGACGCCGATGTTGATCAAGGTGATGCCGCCCCGGCCATCGGACCGCAGCAGGCTGTAGGCCGGCATCTGGAAACGGTGCCAGGGCGCGGTTGCGATTGCGGCTTCGGCAGCTTCCGGCGCATCGCCTCGCTGCACAATGGCGCCACCGGGCAGCACGAGCGCGCTGTAAGGGCCATCCGGTCGGGCCAGTTCCTCCAACGCCCAGACCAGGAAATGATCGACGTAGCGTTGATAGTTGGTGCACAGGATCCACGGCTGGATCGTGCGCCAGTCAGTGCCGGTATAGTGGATCAGCCGCCGCAGCGAGTAGTCGATGCGCACGGCGTCGAACAACGCCAGCGGCCGCGGCCGCCCGTCCTCGAATTCCCAAAGGCCGTCGACGATCTCGTCGCCGACATTGGCAAGGACGGCTGTCGGAAAATGACGTGCCAGCTCGGTGACCGAGAGCTCGCCGTGGACGAACTCGTCACCCGCCTCCGTGACGAAGGGATACGGGATCTCCTGGTCGCTGTCGCCGACTTCGATCCTGGCGTTGAATTCCTCCGCCAGCGGCCGCAGTTGCTCCAGCAGGTACTGCCGGAAGAACGTGGGCTGCGTGATCGTCGTCGAATAGAGCCCCGGCGCCTGGAACTTCGCCCACGCCCGCCGCGTGAAGTGCACGGCGCCAGACGGCCGCCAGTCGACGCTGAGCTCGGGGTAGCGGAACTTCAGTCGCTCTTCTGCAGTCGGCACGGCGCCGGTTTCGGTGAAGCGCGACAGCGCTTCGCGCAGCGCCGTGCTGGCCGCAGCATGGAGCTCTTCCAGCCGGTCGACCGCCTGCTCTGGCGTCAATCCCTCTTGTCCGCCGCTGTTGGCCGCCATCTGCCGATCTCCCTAGAGACGGCCTTCACTATGCCCAAACGGGCGTTATTTGCACTCGGGCTTGGGCAGCGCCTCGAGACGGGTGATGCGATATTCGATGCCGCCCTCGCTCTGCTCATGCGTGCCGTAAAGCTCGATGCCGTTGTCGAGCGTCACGCTGCTCATCTCGAAAGCGGGTTCGCCCTGCTTCTTTGCATCCTCGTCGAAGAAGCCGGCGCGGTAGTAGATCCGGGTGCGGCCATCGGCCAGCTCCTCCGCCCCGTTGGGAATCTTCACATCGGCCAGACGCTTGGGCACCTTGCCGATCAGGGCGTTGACGGCCAGCGGCGGCTTCACCTTGTCGCCGAAGAAGAACAACCCTTCGAAACCGTTTTCGCCAGCCTTCGCCGCGCGGATGGTGGCGCGCAGGATGGCGGCGGGAAAGAGCGTACCGGCTGGCAGCTTCACGGTCTGTCCCGCAGGCTCGGTGAAGCGTGCCTGGCCGGCACCGTCGTCGCCCAGCATCGCCTCACCTTTCACCACGGTGGTCGAACGGCCACCCGTCGTCGAACGATGCTCGAAGATGAGCTTGCGACCATCCTTGCTCTCGGTCATCTGCGTCTGCTGCTCGCTGGTGACCGAGCCGCGCTGCCCCGGCAGCTCCAGCCGCAGACGCTGGTTGGCGACATAGCCATCACAGGTGAGCTTGAGTTCATAGGCGTAGCTGCCCGGTGCTCCGCCGCTCGGCTTGCCGTTCTCCAGCACAGTCACGGAATAGGCCGCGCGGTGCGGTGTCAGTTCCTGGGCAACAGCCGGAACGGCGACGGCAAAGCCGAACATGGCAGGCACGGCGGGCACAAGCAGGCGGAGATTCAGCATCGCGGCCTCGGCAGGGCTTGGAGTTGGACGAGACGAGCATCCACGGCGAAGTCGCCGTAGTCGAGCAACATCGAACGGGCAATCCCGTTGCCGAGCAGGTCGAGAGCCAGCTCGTATTCCGGGTGGGCGCCCTGGTCGTTGGCGGCGAAGAAGGCGAAGCGCACGCCCCACGATGGCTGGTTGCGCATCAGGGCGACGTCGCCACGCACCGCCGGTGCGCCGGTCTGGCGAGGCGACCGACCGATTACGGCATTCACCAGAAAAGCACCGTCGAGTCGGGCGCCATCGAACACCGAATAGGAGGCAGATTTGTCGCCGTCGCGCGCATGACGCAGGACAAGCGCGAGATGGGTCGTGGGAAAGAGCGTCCCGGCCGGCAGGTCGAAGCTGCGGACCTCCGGCAGCGTGAAGTTCGCACGGCCCTTGCTACCGGGCGCTTCGAGATCGGCGTTGCCGCGCAACTCCTCCTCGATCTCGTTGTCCTGGATGTTGCGCACACTGAAGCGCAGGGCGAGTCCATCCTTGGTCTCGTAGCTGGTGAAGCTCGAATCGGTCACGAACTCGTCGCCTTCGCTGCGGAGGAACTTGAGCTTGATGCGCTGCTTGACCTCCCAGCCCTCGCAGGCGTCGACGGTTTCCAGGACCATCCGGCCGCTCACTTCGACGATGCCGCTGTTGGGCCGCGCCACCGAGAGCCTCATGTCGTAGGTGGCGCGATGCGGCGCCAGCGGCGATTCCGCCGTCTGCGGGGGCTGTTGCTGCTGGGCGTCGGCGACCCTTATCCACAGGGCAAGCAACAGAAGCGCTCCGACGGCGGTGACGATAACCGCTGTTTGGACGCGAGGACGGCGATAACTATAACTGGTCAACGGACACTGGCGTGGGGGCTAGGCCTTGTAGCCGACGGGCCAAGCGTAATATCCATGCGCGCGGAATACCAGAATGATCGCCTGCGTCAGGGCTGCACAGGGAGGATAGCGTCAATGGCAAACGACACGCCCAAGGTTCTCGCGACCCGCCTCTTCCCGCCCGACGTGGAAGCCCGGTTGTCGGCGAACTTCGACGCCATCCTCAACCCGCAGGACCGGCTCTACGACGGGCCGGCCCTGGCCAAGGCGGCGGCCGGTTGTGACGCCATCATGTGCGCGGCCGGCGACGCCCTGAATGCCGAGACGATCGCAGCCCTTCCCGCCTCGATCCGCATGATCGCCACCTTCTCCGTGGGCTACGAGCATGTCGACGTCGCCGCGGCCACCAAGCGCAACATCGTCGTCGCCAACACGCCCGACGTGCTGACCGACGCCACCGCCGACATCGCCATGCTCTGCCTGTTGGGTGCGGCCCGGCGGGCGCACGAAGGCGCCACCATGCTGCGGACCCACCATTGGGTCGGCTGGACGCCGACCCAGCTCATGGGCACGCACGTTACCGGCAAACGACTGGGTATCCTGGGCATGGGCCGTATCGGCCAGGCCATGGCCGACCGCGCCCGCGCCTTCCGCATGCAGATCCACTACAGCAACCGCAGCCGGCTGGCGCCCGACCTCGAAAAAGGAGCGGTCTTCCATGCCGATCCCAACGACATGCTGCCCCACTGCGACTTCCTGTCGATCAATGCGCCGATGACGCCGCAGACCCGCAAGTGGGTGAACGCCGAGCGCATCGCCCGCCTGCCCAAGGGCGCTATCGTCGTCAACACGGCCCGCGGTGGCGTGATCGATGACGAGGCGCTGATCGCTGCGCTCAAGAGCGGCCATCTCGCCTCGGCCGGCCTCGACGTGTTCGATGGCGAGCCCAAGCTGCACCAGGGCTACTACGGGCTGACCAACGCCTTCCTGCTGCCGCACATGGGCTCGGCAACGGTCGAGACGCGCAACGCCATGGGCTTCAAGGCACTCGACAATCTCGAGGCCTTCCTGCTCAGGAAGCAGGCGCCGCCTGACCTCGTGAAGGCTTCTGTTTCTTGAGGGGGCGCGAGACGCTTTTAGTCTTCTTGATAGGCTTGGCCGGGGCCGCCGTAGCCTTGGCAACCACCGGCGCCGGAGCGGCGGCAGCCACAGGCTCCTGCACCATCGCAGGCGCTTCGGCGGCGCTGGGCGCTGGTTGCGGCGCCGCCTTGTAGGCAGCTTCGTCCCAGCTCGCAGCCGGCGCATCTGCGCTGGAGCGCAGCGGCGGGCTGTACTGAACACCGTCCTCGGAGACTTGGCGTTGCGGCTCGTTGTAGTCGATGTCGTACGGGTCTTCGCCTTCTGCGCGCTCGGTGCAGATCCGGCGGCCGCGGAAGATGCGCCACATGGCGCAGTCCTTCTTGGTGATGACCGAGGCCAGATGATCGGTCGACGTCTTGTCGGAGGCGACCATGAACCCGCCGTCGGCGGCATAGCTTACCGCCGAGACCGCGACCGGCACGCCACAGGCGCCGGTCAGCAGAGACAATCCCAGCGCCAACGGCAGGACAATATAAATTGAGAGCCTAAAAGAGCTCATAATCTTCTTAATAAAAAGACTATAACCTCTTGAAGGTACGTATTTTTTCCTAGCCGGTCAATTTCGGCCGACCCTACCAGACCTAGTCCTTCTTGGGGGGCGGCAGACGCAATCCGATGTGCAACTCGCGCAGCTTTTCGGCAGGCAGTTCGGTCGGCGCATCCATCATCAGGTCGACGGCCTGCTGGTTCATCGGGAAGCAGATCACTTCGCGGATGTTCGGCTCGTCAGCCAGCAGCATGACGATGCGGTCCACGCCGGGTGCCGCGCCACCGTGCGGCGGAGCGCCGAACTTGAAGGCGTTGAGCATGCCGCCGAAACGCGCCTCGACGTCTGCATTGCTGTACCCCGCAATGCCGAACGCCTTGTACATGATCTCCGGACGGTGGTTCCGGATGGCGCCCGAGCAAAGCTCGATGCCGTTGCAGACGATGTCGTACTGCCACGCCTTGATGGTGAGCGGGTCCTGCGTCTCCAGCGCCTCGAGTCCGCCCTGCGGCATCGAGAAGGGGTTGTGGCTGAAGTCGATCTTCTTGGCCTTCTCGTCGTATTCGAACATCGGGAAGTCGACAATCCAGCAGAAGCGGAACTCGTTCTCGGCGATGACACCCAGCTCCTGGCCGACCTTGGTGCGCACCTGACCTGCGAATTTCCAGGCGGCTTCCGGCTTGTCGGCGACGAAGAACACCGCATCGCCGTCCTGGGCGCCGGTCAGCGCCTTCAGCTTCGCGAGACGATCCCCCGTCACGAACTTGGCGATCGGTCCCTTCCCTGCTCCGGCTTCGAGGATGATGTAGCCGAGACCCGGCTTGCCCTCGGACTGGGCCCAGGAGTTCAGCTTGTCGAAGAAGCTGCGCGGCTGTGCGGCCGCCCCCGGCGCCCGCAATGCCCGCACGACGCCGCCCGAGTTGACGATGCTTGCGAAGACCTTGAAGTCGGAGCCCGCAAAGACCTCGCCGGCATCGACGATGCGCAGCGGATTGCGCAGGTCGGGCTTGTCGGTGCCGTAAGTCAGCAGCGCCTCGGCATACGGGATGCGCGGGAACGGGAACGGCGTCACCTTGCGCGGGGTCTCGCGACCGAAGCCGGCGAACTCCTCGAACACGCCGCCCAGTACTGGCTCGATGGCGGCAAAGACGTCTTCCTGCGTAACGAAGCTCATCTCGAAATCGAGCTGATAGAACTCGCCCGGCGCCCGGTCGGCGCGCGCATCTTCGTCGCGAAAGCAGGGCGCGATCTGGAAGTAGCGATCGAAGCCCGACACCATCAGCAACTGCTTGAACATCTGCGGCGCCTGCGGCAGCGCGTAGAACTTGCCCGGGTGCAGCCGGCTCGGCACCACGTAGGAGCGTGCGCCTTCCGGACTATCCGCTGTCAAGATCGGCGTCTGGAACTCCATGAAGCCCTGGTCGATCATGCGCCGGCGCAAGGACGCGATGACCTGGCTGCGCAGCATGATGTTCTTGTGCAGCTTGTCCTTGCGCAGGTCGAGGAAGCGGTACTTGAGGCGCAGCTCCTCCGGCGTCGTGTCGTTCTCCTGGTAGACCGGGATCGGCAGCGGATCGGCCATCGCCTGCACGACCATCTCGGCAGCGTCCAGTTCGACCGCGCCCGTCGCCAGCCGCGCGTTCACCGTGGACGGTTCGCGGGCAAGCACCTTGCCGGTCACCGTGATCACGCTCTCGTTGCGCACGCCCTCGGCCGCCTTGAAGACGGGGCTGCTCGCGTCCACCACCACCTGTGTCACGCCATAGTGATCGCGCAGGTCGATGAACAGCAGATTGCCGTGGTCGCGCTTGCGCTGGACCCAGCCCGACAGACGGGCCTGCTGGCCGACATGCTCCGGCCGCAACTGGCCGCACGTATGGGTTCGGTAGACAGAAGACATTACGTATTTTCCGGGTTTTAGAGGCCCGGCAAAAGGCACGGAAAGCGCTGATAAGTCAAGGGAAGGCGCCCTTTTCGAGGGGACCTTTGCCCCCCGCCGCTCCGCCCGCTATAGAACCCCGTAATGAAGCTCATTACCACGACAGATGAATTGGCCGCCTTCTGCAAGCCGCTGGCCGATACCGAGTTCATCACCGTCGACACCGAGTTCATGCGTGAGCGGACCTACTGGCCCAAGCTCTGCCTGGCCCAGGTCGCCGGCCCCGAAGACGCGGCCGCAATCGACGCGCTGGCCGACGGCATCGACCTCGCCCCGCTCGACGAATTGATGGCGAATCCCAAGGTCCTGAAGGTCTTTCACGCTGCCCGCCAGGATCTTGAAATCTTCCACCTGCGCCTGAACAAGGTGCCGGGTCCGCTGTTCGATACCCAGGTCGCCGCCATGGTCTGCGGCCATGGCGAGGCCGCCTCCTACGAATCGCTCGCCACCAAGCTCGCCAAGGCCAAGATCGACAAGTCGAGCCGCTTCACGGACTGGAGCCGCCGTCCGCTCAGCGAACGGCAGATCACCTATGCCCTGTCAGACGTCACCCATCTGCGCGTGGTCTATGAAAAGCTGAAACGCCAGCTCGACAAGACCGGTCGGTTCTCCTGGATCGCCGAAGAGATGGCGGTGCTGAACGATCCGGCGACCTACCGTGCCGATCCCGAGATGGCCTGGCGGCGGCTGAAGCCCCGCGGCTCCTCGCCCCGCCTGCTGGCGATCCTCAAGGAAGTGGCGGCCTGGCGCGAGCGTACGGCGCAGCGCATCGACATTCCCCGCCAGCGCCTGCTGCGCGACGAGCAGCTCCTCGAGATCGCGAGCCACGCCCCCAAGACGATCGAGGAGCTGGCCATGACGCGCGGCCTCGGTCGCGGCTTCGCCGAAGGCTGGCAAGGACGAGAGCTGATCGAGGCGATCGATCGGGCCCGTGCCCTGCCCGACTCCGAACTGCCCGCCCGTGAACGGCCGACCGAACAGTTGCGCGCACCGAGCGCCGTCGTCGATCTCCTGCGCACCTTGCTGCGACTCAAGGCCGAGCAGGCCGGCGTTGCGGGTCGCCTTGTCGCAAACGCCGACGAACTCGACCGCATCGCGGCCGGCAAGCGCGACGTCCCGGCCTTGAAGGGATGGCGACGCGAAGTGTTCGGAGCCGAAGCCGTCGACCTGATCGAGGGCCGGCTCGCGCTGGCTCTGGCCGGCGATCAGGCCAAGCTCATCCCGATTCCGGCTGAGGCTGAGGTTTAGGCCGCGACGATCATCGGTTTGAGATCGAAGGCCTCGGCCGCGGTCTCGAGTCGGCGGGCCGTGACGTCGCCCAGAGTGCGCCGCAGGTTTCCCGGCACCAGCAGGCGCAACTCACGCTCGGTACGGCGGAGTTGGAGCTGGGGCAGCAAGCCGGGCGCACCGCCACTCAGATTGTAGGCGAGCCGCAGGCAGGCACCGAGGCGCTTGGCATAGGCGCGGCCCCTGCTGTCCGACAGACGAAGCGCGGTATCGATCATCGCCGACTTGGGATCGCTCTTGTAGCGATAGGTCATCGTCATCGCGAGTACCGCCCGCTCGCGGTGATTCATGCCCGGCGCCGGCAGGTGCAACACCCGGAAATAAGCCTGGTCGGCGCGATAGTCGGGATGATCGTCCCACGAGATATCGCTGAGATGGCAGGCCGCCGTGCGCAGCACGCGATCAGTCTCGCTCTCGCCGGCGAAAGCCGGTGTCAGCCAGTCGAAGATTTCCTGGGGCGAGAGATCGAAACGCCGCCAGCCCGCGCCCTGCTCTTCGGCGAAGGCGATCAAAGGATGGCGCTCGCGCTCGATCGCGCTCAGTCGCGAATAATAGAAACCCTCGCGCAGGCCGAAGGCGGAGAAGACGACACTGCGCGGCTTCAGGACGCCCAGCAGCCGGTCGAGCGCCAGGCAGGCCAGCGGCAAGGTGTCGACACGACGGCGCGACACGCCCGGCATCTTCTCCAGCGACTTGGCGCTTTGCACCGCGATCAGCCGCGCCACCGCGCGCGTCTCCTCGGCGGATATCTCGTATTGATGGATGATGTGCAGCGGATAGCCCGCCTGCTCCATGTGCAGACGGGCAAAGGATCGCCAGGCGCCACCAACGGCATAGAAGGTCTTGCCCTGCTCCTCGCGCAACCAGCGTACGCTCTCGACCGCTTCGACGATGCTCTTCTTCGGATCGCCGCGGCCCGACGACATCAGCCGCAACGGACCGACCGGCAGTGTGCTCGACGCGCCGAGACGGCCGCCGCTCAGTGCCGACAGTTCGAGGCTGCCGCCGCCCAGATCGCCCATGACACCGTCGGCATCGGGCATGCCGCAGATCACGCCATAGGCCGAGAAGCGCGCCTCGTCCTGGCCGCTGACCGTATGGGCCACGATACCGGGCCGGCTGGTGATTTCGCGCATGAAGTCTGCGCCATCGACTGCATCGCGCACGGCGGCCGTCGCCACGAGATCGAGCGTCGTCACCTTCATGTTGTGTGCGAGAGTCATGAAGCGGTCGATGTTGACCAGCGCCATCTCGACGCCTTCGGGATTCAACCGCCCCGTCGCGTCGAGGCCACGGGCAAGACCGCACAGCACTTTTTCGTTGAAGACAGGCAGAGGCGCACGGCTCGCCCGCTCATAGACAACGAGACGGATCGAGTTCGAGCCGACGTCGATGATCCCGACGCGGCCCCGGTCGAGGGGGGCTCGCATCTCAGGGGCGCCTGCGGTGCGTTCGCCGTCCATGCGCGCTCCGTCTAGCCGAAACCACGCGGGATTGCAGCGCCGGATTTCAGCCCTCGCGGGGGCGCGACCCGACGCCGCTGCCGCCTCAAAAAACCCTAAAAACCTATCAGGAACTCAGGACAAGGCGCGGTACGGCGCCGCTTAGTTTCAGGGCGCTGCCGCGACCCGACAGCGACGGGTTTGTCATAAAATAGTGATGTGCAATGAAGGGTTCCTTGGCAGCGCGCGGCCGACGGTAGTCGCCGTCCGGCGTCATCAGCCAGCTCTGCCCATCATCCTTCAGGTTGGCGACCATGATCTGGTCGAGCACCTGCTCCCTCACGGTCTGGTTCTCGACCGGGCACAGGAGCTCGACGCGACGGTCGAGATTGCGCGGCATCCAGTCGGCCGACGAGATGAAGACCTTGGCGTCGAGCGACGGCAACGCCTTGCCGTTGCCGAAGCAGACGACGCGCGCATGTTCGAGGAAGCGCCCGATCATGCTCTTGACCCGGATATGCTCGCTCAAGCCCGGCACGCCGGGCCGCAGGCAGCAGATGCCGCGGATCACGAGATCGATCTGCACGCCGGCACGCGATGCTGCGTAGAGATGATCGATCAGCTTGGCGTCGACCAGCGAGTTCAGCTTGGCCCAGATCGCCGCCGGACGGCCTGCCTTGGCGTTGACGATCTCGGCATCGATCAGGCTGATGAGCGTCGGACGCAGGGTCACCGGCGCGAAGGCGATCTTCTCCATCTGCTCCGGCCGCGCGTAGCCCGTCATGTAGTTGAACAGGCGCGCCGCATCGCGGCCCATCGCCGGATCGCAGGTGAAGAACGAGAGGTCGGTATAGATGCGTGCCGTGATCGGGTGGTAGTTGCCCGTGCCGAAATGGACATAGGTCCGCGTCGACTGCGCCTCGCGCCGCACCACCATCGAGACCTTGGCGTGGGTCTTGAGATCGATGAAGCCGTAGACGACCTGGACGCCCGCGCGTTCGAGATCGCGCGCCCAGCGGATATTCGCTTCCTCGTCGAAGCGCGCCTTGAGTTCGACCAGCGCCGTCACCGTCTTGCCGGCCTCGGCGGCCGCGATCAGCTCCTTGACGATCGGGGAATCGTGGCTGGTGCGGTAGAGCGTCTGCTTGATCGCCACCACCGCCGGATCGCGCGCCGCCTGGCGCAGGAACTGCACCACGACGTCGAAGCTCTCGTAGGGGTGATGGACGACGATGTCCTTGGCCCGGATGGCCGCGAAGCAGTCACCGCCGAAGTCGCGGATGCGCTCGGGGAAACGGGCATTGTAGGGCGCGAACTTCAGGTCGGGCCGGTCGTCGATGATGATCGCCTTCACGTCGCCGATATTGAGCATGCGGTCGAGATGGAAGACGTGCACGGTCTGGGTTTGCGCAGGAACCTCGAGCTGGTCGAACAGGAAGTCGCGCAGCTCCGCAGGCATAGCGCTGTTGACTGAAATCGAAATCAGGTCGCCGCGGCGGCGGCGCTTCAGCGCGCTCTCGTAGAGCAGCACGAGATCTTCGGCCTCTTCGTTGATCTCGACGTCGCTGTCGCGGATCACTCTGAAGAAAGCGCGTTCGATCACCTCGTAGCCGGGGAACAGCCGCGGCAGGTAGATGTCGATCAGGTCTTCGAGCGGCAGGAGCCTGATCTCCGATCCGGGGAGGCGCACGAAGCGATCGACCTGCGGCGGCAGCGGCAGCAGGGCCATCAGCGGTCGGCGGTCGTCCTTGCGGTGCAGCTTCAGGATGCCCGAGAAGCCGCCATTGGGAATGAACGGAAACGGATGCGCCGGATCGATCGCGAGCGGCGTCAGGATCGGGAACACCTGGTCGATGAAATACTGATCGAGCCAGTTGCGCTCGCCGTCAGTCAGCTCACCGGCATCGAGGACGGCAATCCCCACGCCGCGCAAATCGTCCTGCAGCGTGGCCCAGACATCCTGCTGGTGCGCCATCAGGATCGAGGCGCGGTCGAGAATGGCGGAGAGCTGTTCCGACGGCGTCATGCCGTCGTCGCTCAACTGGGTCGAGCGGGTCTGCAGCATGTCGACCAGGCCCGCAACACGGACCATGTAGAATTCGTCGAGATTGGCCGCCGAGATCGACAGGAAGCGCACGCGCTCCAGGAGCGGATGGCGCGGATTGCTGGCCTCTTCGAGAACTCGGGTATTGAAGGCCAGCCACGACAGTTCGCGATTGATGAAGCGGCGGGGGCTGTCGGGTGGTATTTCGAGAGCCGTTGTCTGGTCGGCCGTTGTGTTGAGCACGTCCATATGGACCCCGAGCGGGGCACTCTCCCTTAGGTTCATCGAAACGGTATCGTCTCCACATGACCATGTCATGGCAATTCCGTAATGCGTTGTTCTGAAAAGATTTTCCTGGGCGGATCGCATGAAGACAGTTCTCCTCCTGCGCCATGCGAAATCGTCCTGGGACAGTGCCGCCCAGAACGACCACGACCGTCCTTTGAACCGGCGCGGTGAGCGGGCCGCCGATATTCTGGCCGACCATCTGGCGGCCAAAGGCCCTCGCCCCGACCTGATCCTCTGCTCGACGGCCATGCGGACACGCCAGACCCTGGCGCCGTTGGTGAAGGCATTGGGCCTCCCCGCCCCACCGATATCCCTGGAGAAGGAACTCTACCTCGCCTCGGAGGATGCGCTGCTCGAACGATTGCAGGCGCTGGCGGAGGTTGTGCAGACCGTCCTGCTGATCGGCCACAATGATGGAATCGGCCAGCTTGCCGGCACCCTGGCGGGCACTGGACGTGAGCCGGCGTTGGGGCAGCTGCGCGAAAAATATCCGACCGGCGCACTGGCGACGTTACGCTTCGCCAATGGCCTCTGGAGCGCCCTGGCTCCGGGCGCCTGCGAACTTCTGGCCTTTGTCAGGCCCCGCGATCTGGACAGGAGTTGAGCCCACTCCGATCATTCGTGCAATCGATTGCACAGGGCCGTTCCCTCTTACTACCCCACGAACCGTGCGCCCGGTGCCAGCCGAAGGATCCAGTCTCGTAGGCCCGAGACACGAGCAAATTCCGAATGCTCGCCGTAAGTCGCCTTGCCGGTGCCGTTGGCATTGATGCCCACGATCACCCAGCCGAACCGTTCGCTTCGCATCCAGGCTGAACCGCCGCTGTCGCCGGATCCCAGCAACCCGTCGAGACGACCCGCACCCTCGCTCTCGCGCCGGAGCGTCACCTGCAGCCAGTTGCCACCATCGCTGCCCCGCGGCGGCGGCACGATGGCGTCCATCAACGCGTCGATCACGTTGGTAGCGGCCGCTGCCCGGCCGGACGAGTTGTTGTAGATGTCGTTCTCACCTACCGAGCCGATACCGCGCATGCCGTAGCCCACCATGACGATCTGCTTGCCCAGTTCGTCGCGGCCGGCATAGAGCGCCGGCGGTGGGCCGGCGTCCGTCAGCGGCCCGTCGAGGCGTACGATGGCGGCATCGAAGCCGCTGCGCTCGTCGTTGCTGCGGTTGTAGAAGGGATGGGTATCCAGGCGCACGCCGCGCCGCACCGTGCCGCCGGCGCTGCGATAGAGATAATTGTCGGCGCCTTCGCCGGGTTCGAAATTATGCCCCGAAGTCAGCACCACACCTTCGCTCGCTCCACTCGGGCCCGGCATATTGCCGATCCAAGTGCCCGATGCCTCGTCCCATGTCTCTCCGTCATCGTCCGACAGCGCCATGACGCTGGCGAACTGCAGTTGGCGGGCTAGCGCCTCGTGGGCGACGAAGCCTTCGCTTTCGCGGCCGGGCCCGCCGCCTTCGGCGTGCCAAGTGCTGTCGAGAATGACCACCGCACCGGCCGGGCGGAGCGCGGCAGGAAAAAACGTGGCAGGAACAAGCACGCCGGCCAGCAGCCGACGTCGGAAGAGCGAACGCATCGAAACAACCACTGTTACTACAGTTGCATTATCCAGGAGGTTCTAGCTCCACGTGCGACCATGCTTCAGGACGCGATGATCAGTGGCGAATCGATTGGAGATACGCCGCCTCTGTGGGCCTAGGCGTTGCGCGACACCAAGCGACGCATCCAGCCGCCCACCGCTGCTACCAGGTCATCCGGAATCCGGCGGAGAGGGAGTGGGTGTCGTCGCGGCCGGTGATCTCGCCGTCGTAGCGGGCATAGATCGAGGTCGAGGCGCCAATCTGCGCGTTGAGACCGAGGCCGACCACCGCCGCGTCGCGCAGAGGCTGGGCGCCGTAGACGGTGAAGGGTACGGCCGGGGCACCGGCAAAGGCCGCCGTCATCGGCCGCGCCGTGTCGGCATATTCATGCGCCCAGCCCAGCCGGATCGTGACCCCCAGCGGACGCTCCATGCCCACCGGGATGTTGGCGCCGAGATCCGCACCAATGATCGTGCGCACCGAGGTCGTGTTCTGCTGCGTCACGCTGAGGTTCAGCGACTGAGCACCGGACTCGTTGAAGGCATTCTGCGACACCGCCACGGTCTGGAAGCGCGCGAAGGGCGTGATCGTCGCCTGCGCCGCTTCGAGGAGGCCGATCCGGTAGCCCGCCTCGATCTGACCCAGAAACTGGTTGGCGCCCGTCTGGCCGCTGGCGATGCGGGTGGCCAGGCCCGGGATCGCCATGACCCGCTGCAGGCGGTTGTCGCTGTAGGCGTAGCCCGCCAGCGCATCGACGTAGAGGCCACCCTGGTTGAACGAGGCATAGAGCGCGGCGCTGTAATTGTCGGCGTTGCCGTTACCCATGAAGCCGTTCACCCATTGCCGGCCGCTCGAGTAGCCGACGGCCAGGCCCACCAGGAAGCGCGGGTCGAGGCGATAGTCGACGCCCACGGCGCCGCCGCCGAGATTGTAGGTGAGCGTGCCGGCATTGGTGTTGCCGCCGACGCTGCCGAAGCCGCCCAGGCCGCTGATCCAGGCTCCCCATTTCGGCAGGCCCTGGCTATCGCAGGCGACCACGCAGGCCTCCGCCAGCGCCACGCGCGTGGTGCCGGGTCCTCCGTTGCGCGCCTGTGCCACCTGCTGGCCCAAGGCATTCATGAACACCAGCGAGGCGCCGACGTTCACCGTGCCGAACCCGGTATAGGGCTGGCCGCTGATCGCATCGAGCGCGGCCGGCCCCTGCTGGGTGTTGAGCCCGGCCAACGCGTTCAGCACCGTGTTGAAGTCGCCGGTCGCCGTCGGCGAGGCGATATCGAGCGCCGTACCGACGGCGAACTGGTTGAGAGTCTGCGCGCCGGCGGCGAAGGCGTTCGCCGTCTGGGCCAGCAGCAGATAGACGTTGTTGGCATCGTAGCTGAGGCTGGGCGTCAGGAAGGCGAGATTGCTGGTCACACCGCTGTAGGTGCCGGTGAGGCCGCCCGTAGCGGTGACGATGGTGTAGGTCGTGTTGCGCTGGTAGGTGCCCGAGGCCGCCAGCACCTGCACCGTCGCTCCGCCGCCGAGCGTGGCCGTGCCGGTGGCGACGATCTTGTCGTTCTGGCCGCCGCTGTTGGCCTCGACCTGGTAGATACCGCCGTTCTGCACGAAGTTGCCGGTGACGTTCAGCGTCCCGATTGAGTTGCCGGGCGCCACGGTGCCGTTGGTGCTGGTGAGCTGGCCGATGATCGTGCCACTGCCGCCGATCATGCCGCCGGTCCCGACCACGACGTTGCTGGTCAGGCTGCCGTTCACCGCCAGCACGCCAGCCGATACCGTCGTGCCGCCGCCCACGACATTGTTGCCCGTGAGGCTCAGCAGGCCTGTACCGGTCTTGGTCAGGCTGCCCGTGCCCGTGATCGCACCGGCATAGGTCCCATTCGTGCTCTGGTCGAACACCAGGGCCGCATTGTTGACGATGTTGCCCTGCAGGCTCGACGTCGTGCCCGTGAGAGTGCCGCCCGACACCATTGTACCGCCGGTGTAGGTGTTCGTGCCGGTCAGCGTGAGGTTGCCGGCACCGTTCTTGGTGAGGCCGCCCGTGCCCGACATTGCACCACTGTAGGTCCCGTCCGTGCTCTGGCCGAACACCACCGCAGCATTGTTGACGATGTTGCCCTGCAGGCTCGTCGTCGTACCCAGCAGCACGCCACCCGACACCGTCGTGCCGCCGCTATAGGTATTGGCGCCGGTCAGCGTGAGGTTGCCGGCACCGTTCTTGGTGAGGCCGCCCGTGCCCGACATTGCACCACTGTAGGTCCCGTCCGTGCTCTGGCCGAACACCACCGCGGCGTTGTTCAGGATGTTGCCTTGGAGACTCGTCGTCGTGCCGGTGAGCGTGCCGCCCGACACCGTCGTGCCGCCGCTATAGGTGTTGGCGCCGGTCAAGGTCACGTTGCCCGGGCCGGTCAAGGTGAGCCCGCCGGTTCCTGACATAGCACCACCGTAGGTGCCATCGGTGCTCTGGTCGAATACCACCGCGGCGTTGTTCAGGATGTTGCCCTGCAGGCTCGACGTCGTGCCGGTCAGCGTGCCGCCCGACACCGTCGTGCCGCCGCTGTAGCTGTTGGTGCCGGTCAGCGTCACATTGCCTGCGCCGGTTATAGAGAGCCCGCCTGTGCCGGACATGCTGCCGGCGTAAGTGCCGCCCGTGCTTTGGCTGAACACCACCGTAGCATTGTTGGTGATGTTGCCCTGCAGGCTCGACGTCGTGCCCTGCAGGATACCGGCCGTTACCGTCGTACCGCCGCTGTAGCTGTTGGTGCCAGCGAGAACGAGCGTTCCGGCGCCCGTCTTGGTCAATCCTCCGGTGCCGGAGATCGCGCCCTGCAGGGTGAGCGTATTGCCATTGGTGTCGAACGTGCCGCCGGGCGTCGTCAGCGTGATCGGCCGTGCGATGGTGAAGCTTGCCGTCGCCTGCAGCGTGCCGCCGACCAAGGTCAGCGTCGTGCCTGCCGCACCGAAGGCGCTGTCGGAACCGGCCTGCACCGTGCCGCCGCTGATCGCCGTGCCACCGGTATAGGTGCTGCTGCCCGTCAGCGTCACCGTGCCGGGGCCCATATAGGCGATGCTGCCGCTGCCGCTGATATCGCCTGCGAACGTGACGTTGTCGGAGCGGTTGAAGGCCAGCACGCCGTTGTTGATCACGTCGCCCGCGATCATGCCGGTGGTACCACCGTTGCCGAGCTGCAGGATGCCGCCAGAGATGACCGTCCCACCGGTGTAGGTGTTGTCCGCAGTCAGAATCAGCGTCCCGGCACCCGTCTTTGTTAGCTTTCCGGGGCCGGTGATCACGCCAGCCAGGGTCAGCGCGTTGCTGTTGGTGTCGAAGGTGCCGCCCCCTCCAGCAAGCGTAACTGGCCGCGTGCTGGTGAAGCTCGCCGTCGCCTGGATCGTGCCGCCGGCAAGGGTCAGCATTGCGCCCGCCTCACCGAAGGCGCTGTCGGAGCCCGCCTGCACCGTGCCGCCGACGATCGCCGTGCCGCCGGTGTAGGTGTTGGCGCCCGTCAGGGTCACGATGCCCGGACCCATGTAGGCAACGGCGCCGTCACCGCTGATATTGCCTGCGAAGGTGATGTTGTCGGAACGGTTGAAGGCCAGCACGCCGCCACTCTCGATGCCGACGTTGCCCGCGATCATGCCGGTGGTGCCGCCATTGCCGAGCTGCAGGGTGCTGCCGCCCAGGATGGTCGTGCCACCGGTATAGGTGTTATTCCCCGTCAGGATCAGCGTGCCCGCGCCCAAGACTGCGAGCGCGCCGCTGCCCGACATGGTGCCGGCATAGGTGCCGTTCGAGGTCGCGTCGAAGCCGACGGCGGCATTGTTCACGATGTCGCCTTGCAGGCTCTCCGCGGTGCCGACCAGCGTGCCGCCCGACACCAGCGTGCCGCCAGTATAGGTGTTCGTGCCGGTGAGCATCACCGTGCCCGTACCCGTCTTGATCAGGCCGCCCGTGCCCGACATGTTGCCGGCATAGACGCCATCGGTGCCTTGCGCGAAGCCAACGGTGGCATTGTTGATGATATTGCCCTGCAGGCTCGTCGTCGTACCCAGCAGCACGCCACCCGACACGATCGTTCCACCCGTATAGGTGTTCGTTCCGGTGAGCGTCACCGTGCCGGTGCCGGTTATGATCAGGTTGCCGCTGCCCGAGATGTTGCCGGCGTAGACGCCGTTGGTGCTCTGGCTGAAGCCGACGGTTGCATCGTTGACGATGTTGCCCTGCAGGCTCGCCGTCGTGCCCAGCAGCACGCCGCCCCACACCGTGGTGCCGCCGCTATAGGTATTGACGCCGCCGAGGAAGAGCGTGCCGTCGCCCGACTTGGTGAGTCCCCCGCCGCCGCCGATTGCACCCATCAGGGAGACGTCGAAGCTGTTGGTGTCAACGATGCCGCCACCCGCACCCAGGGTGATCGCACGCGTGCTGGTGAAGCTTGCCGTCGCCTGGATTGCGCCGTCGGACAGGGTCAGCATCGACCCGGCGCCGCCCAGCGCGGCATCCGAACCGATCTGCACCCCGCCGCCGCCGGTGATGGCCGTACCGCCAGTGTAGCTGCTGGTGCCGGTCACGGTGACGAGGCCAGGTCCCATGTAGGACACCGCGCCGTCGCCGCTGATATCACCGCCGAAGGTAATGTCGTCGGAGCGGTTGAAGGCCAGGATGGCGCCGCTCGCCAGCACGACATTGCCGGCGACCATGCCGGTGGTGCCACCATTGCCGAGCTGCAGGATGCCCGCCGAGACGGCGGTCACGCCGGTATAGGCATTGTTGGCGGTGAAGACGAGCGTGCCGCTGCCCTGCTTGGTGAAGCCGCCGCCGCCGCTGATGACGCCGCCGAAGGTGGTCGAGTTCGACGTGCCGGCAATGAGCGTGTTGCTGCCCAGCGTCACGAGGCTGCCGGCAACGCCGGTGAGATCCTTCACGGTCTGATTGATGGTGCTGCCCGAGATATCGAACGTTGCGCCCGCAGCGGTGAGATTGACGCCACTCGACGCCGCGATGCTGCCCGCGCCTTCGAGGATCAGGGTGGCATTGCCCCCGACGGTCGTGGCGCCCGTGTAGGTATTGGTGCCTCCCAGGCCCTGATACGCGCCAGCGGCCAGTGTCAGCCCGCCGCCGCTTCCGCCGCCGAGACCGCCATCCTGCAGCACGCCATTGAAGGTGCCGCTGAGATTGGTGATGGTGAGCGTCTTTCCGCCGAGGTTGATGACGCCGATCCCCCCCGCAGCAGGATCGAACAAGCCGCGGACCGACGCACCGGCCGTCGTCTGCGAGATATCGAACACGGCCGTGCCATGGCCGGCTGTCGGCGCAAAGCTAATGTAGAGCGAGTTCGCGATCGAACCTGCCCCCTTCAATGCCAGCGTGGCGCCTTCCCAGACCTGCGTGACGTTGCGGTAGGTCGACACGTTGGTGAGCGTCATCGATCCCGCGAAGATCTGCAGGCCGCCGAAGCCACCACCATCGACGAGCGTGCCGCCGAACTCGCCCGAAGCGTTCCGGATCACCAGCCCGTTGTTGCCGAGCTGCACCGTGCCGCTGCCGGCCAGGTTCTGGATGGGGTTGAAGCCGAAGCTGCTGGCGCTGATGTCGAAGGTCGCGCCGCTGGCCACTGTCACCAGGCTCGAATCCGAAATACTGCCGTTGCCCGACAGTGCCAGCGTACCGGCATTGATCGTCGTCGCGCCGAGGTAGGTGTTCACCTCTGCGAGCGTCAGCGTGCCGCTGCCGGCCTTCGTCAATCCGCCGGAGCCGCCGATCGCCTGGGCAATCATGGTGTTGAAGCCGTTGGTATCGATCGTGCCGCCGCCGAGTTCGAGCGCGATGGCGCGCGTGTTCTCCAGGTCGAAGCTTGCCAGGAACTTCAGCGCGCCACCGTCGAACGTGACCCCGCCATTCGCGTCGCCGAGATTGCCATCGCTCGAAACCGCAATGGCGCCGGCCTTGATCGTCGTGCCACCGGTGTAGGTGTTAGCGCCACCGAGGGTCAGCGTGGCCGTACCCTCCTTGACCAGCCCGCCATTGCTAGGCCCTCCGAAGGGATCCGCCATGATGAAACCGGAGAAGGTCGTATCGATCGAGGAGATAACGGTCAGATTGGCATCGCCCAGGACAACCGCCGAGTTCGCAACACCGCTCAGGTTCTGGACTGCCACCGATGTAAGGCAACTGCATGCGATGTCGAAGATCGCGGTAGCGCCGGTGAGATTGAGGCTGCTCGACGTGGCGATGCTGCCATTGCCTTCGAGAATCAGGGCGGCATTACCCTCGATGGTCGTGGCGCCCGTGTAAGTGTTCACGCCGGTCAGGACCTGGACCGCAAGGCTTGCGATGCGGAGACTGCCGCCCGTCCCGCCGCCGATGCCGCCGTCCTGGATCACCCCGCTGAAGAAGGGCGAACCGACCGTGATCTTGAGTTCCTTCGACCCCAGGGCAACGACGCCGCCGTCGAAGCCGGTGTCGATCAGGCCGAGGATGGAAGCACCCGACGTCGTCTGGGAGATGTCGAAGGTCGCCGTCCCCGGACCTCCGATGAAGTCGACGCCGGCGTTGACCATCGACCCCGCCCCTTTGAGCGCGAGGGTGCCGCCGCCGCGAAGCTCCGCCGGGCCAGTGAAGGTCGAGGCGCCTGATAGGGTAAGCGTTCCGTTGCGGATCTCGATGCCACCGAAATTGCCGCCGTCTTTGATCACGCCGGAGAACTCGGTCGAGCCGTCGGTGATCCTCAACACGTTGGCGCCGAGCTGGACCGTGCCGGCGCCCGCCAGTGTCTTGATGTTGTTGATGAAGACGTTGTTGCTGATGTCGAAGGTGGCGTCGCTGGCGACCGTCACCACGGCCGACTCGGAAATCCTGCCGCCGTTCGCCAGCGCCAGCGTGCCGGCGCTGACTGTCGTGGCGCCGGTATAGGTGTTGTCGCCTTCGAGCGTCAGCGTGCCGCTGCCGATCTTCGTGAAGGACCCGCCGAGGGCGCCTCCCAGTCCGTTGTCGGCAATGACGCCGCGGAAGGTGGTCGAATTCGTCGTGCCGGCGGTCAGTGTATGATTGCCGAGCGCTACCGTGCTGCCGGCGACACCGCTCAGATCCTGGATGGTCTGATTGCCGCTGCTGCCTTCGATGGTGAAGGTCGTGCCCGCCGCAGCGAGGTCGAGACCGCTCGACGAGGCGATGCTGCCGCTTCCGGAAAGCGCCAGCGTGCCGGCGTTGATCGTCGTGTCGCCCTGGTAGGTGTTGACGGCCGTCAGGACGAGCGCACCGAGGCCGGTCTTGGTCAGGCCGCCTGTGCCACCGATCACGCCGTTCTGCGTGAGCGACTGGCTGAGCGCCACCAGGATGGTGCCGCCGCCGGCATTCAGAGTCGTCGCGCGCGACATCGTGAACGATGAGATCGCCATCAATGTGCCGCCGTCGAACGTCAGGCCGCCAGTGGCCTCACCCAACCTGTCGTTCGACGACACGAACAGCGTACCGCCATTGATCGTCGTGCCGCCCTGGTACGTGTTGACGCCGGCCAGCGTGAGCGTACCGGCGCCGGTCTTGGTCAAGCCGCCCGCGCCGCCGATCGCGCCGTTCTGTATGAGCGTCGTGCTGCTCGCCACCTCGAAGGTGCCACCGCCCGCATTCAGAGTCGTCGCGCGCGACATCGAGATGTCCGCCGTCGTTCGCAGCGTACCGCCGCCAAATGCCAGCCCGCCGTTGGCATTGCCTAGCCTGCTATTCGCGTCCACCGACAGCGTGCCGGCATTGATCGTCGTGCCGCCCTGGTAACTGTTGGTCGAGTTCAGGCTGAGGTCACCCTCACCGGTCTTGATAAGCCCGCCGGTGCCGCCGATCTCGCCGTTGTGAATAAGCGTCGTACCGCTTGCCACCTCGAAGGTGCCGCCACCCGCATTCAGCGTCGTCGCGCGGCTCATCAAAAAGGTTGCTGTCGTCTGCAGCGTACCGCCATTGAAGGTGAGTGAGCTGGGGCCGAAACCCAGGGGGCTGTTTGACGCAATCGAGATCGTGCCGGCATTGATCGTCGTGCCGCCCTGGTAATTGTTCGCGCCGTGGGTCAGCACCAGGGTACCGGCGCCGGTCTTGATCAGGCCACCAGCTCCATTGATCATGCCGCTGTGCGTGAGCGTCGTGCCGCTCGCCACATCGAAGGTGCCGCCCGTATTCAGCGTCGTCGTACGCGACAGCGTGAAGGTTGCCGTCGTCTGAAGTGCGCCACCTCCGAACACCAGCCCCCCGCCGGCGTCACCCAGGTTGTTGTTTCCTGCAATCGAGATCGTGCCTGCGTTGATCCTCGTGCCACTCCAGTAGGTGTTGGCGGCGGTCAGGACGAGCGTCCCAGTGCCGGCCTTGGTCAAGGTGCCGGCGCCGCCGATCACGCCGTCGTGCGTGAGCGTCGTGCCGCTCGCCACGTCGAAGGTTCCGCCGCCCGCATTCAGCGTCGTCGCGCGGGACATCGAGACGTTCGCCGTCGTCTGAAGCGTGCCGCCGCCAAAGGTCAGGGTGCCCGAGGCTGCGCCGATATTGGCATCGCTCGAAATCGAGATCGCGCCACCGTCGATCGTCGTGCCGCCTAGGTAGGTGTTGACGCCGGCAAGTATGAGCGTACCGCCACCGGTCTTGGTCAAGCCACCTGCGCCGCCGATCACATCATTCAGTAAGAGCGTCGTGCCCGTCGTCACCTCGAAGGTACCGCCGCCGGCATTCAGCGTCGTCGCGCGCGCCATCACGATGTTTCCGATCGTATGCAGCGTGCCGCCATCGAAGGAAAGCGTGCCGGCACCGTTACCCAGGTTGTTGTTTGCCACAACCGTGATCGTGCCGGCGTTGATCGTCGTACCGCCCCCGTACGTATTGATGCCGGTCAGGACGAGCGTACCGTTGCCGGCCTTGGTGAGGCCGCCTGCGCCGTCGATCACGCCCCCCTGCGTGAGCGTCGTGCCGGGCTCCACATCGAAAGTGCCACCACCCGCATTCAGCGTCGTCTCGCGCGACATCGTAAACGTGGAAAGTGTCCGAAGCGTGCCGCCACCAAAGGTGAGTGTGCCGGCGGCGTTACCCAGGTTGTCGTTTGCCACAACCGTGATCGTGCCGGCGTTGATCGTCGTACCGCCCTGGTATGTGTTGCTGCCGTTCAGCACGAGCGTGCCGGCGCCGGTCTTGGTCAGGCCGCCGGCTCCGTCGATTACAGCGTCTTGCCTGAGCATCGTGGCCACGTCGAAGGTGCCGCCGCCCGCATTCAGCGTCGTCGCGCGTGACATGATGAACGCCGCCGTCGTCCGCAGCGTGCCGCCGCCGCTGAAGGTCAGACCGCCGCTGGCATCGCCCAGGTTGTTGTTTGCCGCAATCGAGATCGTGCCAGCGTGGATCCTCGTGCCGCCCTGGTAGTCATTGGCGCCGGTCAGGACGAGCGTACCGGAAGAGGCCATGGTGAGACGGCCCGAGCCGCTGATCACGCCGTTATGTGTAAGGTTGGTCCCCACCTCAAAAGTGCCGCCACCGGCATTCAGGGTCGTCGCGCGCGACATCGTGATGTTCGCCATGGTTCGCAGCGTGCCGCCGTTAAACACCAGGCCGCCGTTGACATGGCCAAGCGCGGTGTTCGCGGACACCGTCACGTAGCCGTCATTGATCGTCGTGCCGCCCTCGTAGGTATTGACGCCGTTCAGGATGAGCTGACCGTCACCGGACTTGGTGAGACGCCCCGCGCCGCTGATTGCACCGCTGTGCGTGAGCGTCGTGGCGCTCGCCACGTCGAAGGCGCCGCCGCCAACATTCAGCGTCGTCGCGCGTGACATCGCGAACGTTGCCGTCGTCCGCAGCATGCCGCCGCCGAAGGTCAGCCCACCGCTGGTGTCACCCAGATTGTCGTTCGCCGCAATCGAGATCGTGCCGGCGTTGATCGTCGTGCCGCCGGTGTAATTGTTCGAGCCCGACAGCGTCCAGTTGCCGGCCCCTTCCTTGACGATCGATCCGCCGCTCCCGGTAATCAAGCCACCGTAATTCGTCGACAAGTTGTTGCCGCCTACGGTGAGCTGCTTGTTCCCGAGGAGCACCACCCCCTCGGTGCCGGCGAGGGAGCCAATCGCCGCACCGGCACTCGTGAGCTGGTAAATCTCCAGGCTGCTCTCGGCCCCGACGAGTGTAACTTCGGCCTGTCCGCCGCTGCCGTATTCCAGGAAACGTACCGACGAACCATTGCTCGCCGTGACCTTCGCATTCGCCAACGTCGCGCCGGGCCCCGGCGGGGGGCCAGGATTAGTACCGGTGACAAGTACATCGCCGTCGTTGAGATTGATGATCGCCGTGCCGGCGCTCGATGTATCGCCGAAGGTAACCGCTGCGCCACTGGAAATGGAGAATGTCGCATTACCAGCCGTTGCAGAATTCCAGAATGTATAACCAAGACCAGCGCCAGCAGCGGTGAAGGTCTGTACGTTCGAGGAATTATTGACGATTCCGCTGCCGCGAAAGAGCATCCTGCCGTTGAAAGTATAGGCTTGGGCCAGACTGTCGAACTGGAATGTACCGACGCTCCCCCCGGTAGGGTTATCAACGGTCGATGTTCCCGTCGCCCCGAATGTCGCTGTTCCGGAAGAACCGGGCATCGACCCTCCCGTCCAGTTACTTCCGAGAGTGTATTGGCCGGTCGCCCCCAGCCAGGTCTGCGCGTCCGCCCCGAACGGGGTCAGCGCCGTAGCGCCCAAAAGACACGCAACAGCCAGCCGCGCCTTGCGCGCCACATTCACGCTACGCATTCCCACCACTCCCAAACCCCACCACAGGCTTTGGGAGCGTCTTTAGCACTTCAACCGTAAAGTGTCTCGCCCGATGCAACTAAAGCGTCGGGATATCCTCGGCGCTCAGTACGTACCGGGGTACTGGCCGCCATCCATCAGGATGTTCTGGCCCGTCATGTAGCCGGCGTGGACACTGCAGAGGAAGGCGCACATCTTGCCGAACTCCTCGGCCGTTCCAAAGCGGCCCGCCGGATGTGCCTTCGCGCTTGCAGCATACTCCTGCTCGAACGCGACCCCGGCCTTAGACGCCCGCACGCGCATCGTGCCGCGCAGGCGGTCGGTATCGAAGGGCCCGGGCAGCAGGCCGTTGATCGTGACGCCGTGGCGTACCGTCGTGCGGGCGACGCCCGCGACGAAGCCGGTGAGGCCCGAGCGGGCGCCGTTGCTGAGGCCCAGGATATCGATCGGCGCCTTCACCGAGCTTGAGGTGATGTTCACGATGCGGCCGAAGCCGCGCTTCATCATGCCGTCGACCGACGCCTTGATGAACTCGATGGGCGTCAGCATGTTGGCGTCGAGCGCCTTGATCCAGTCGTCGCGATTCCACTCGCGGAAGTTGCCCGGCGGCGGGCCGCCGGCATTGTTCACGATGATGTCGGGCTCCGGGCAGGCCGCGAGCACCTGGTTGCGGCCGGCTTCCGTCGTCACGTCGACGGCGACCGCCGTCACCTTGACGCCGAACTTCTTGGCGATCTCTTCTGCCGTCGCATCGAGTTCCGACTTGGTGCGGGCGTTGATCACCAGATCGACACCCTCTTCTGCCAGCGCCATCGCGCAGCCCTTGCCCAGGCCCTTGCTGGCCGCACACACGATCGCCTTGCGACCTTTGATGCCCATGTCCATGACGCGTTCCTCTCTAAAGTAATCAGATTCTTATTGTCGTTCTGAGCGCTGCGAAGGACCTCATCGCCGCACGTCACAGGTGCTCTCTGCTGCCAACGCCATGAGATCCTTCGCTAGAGGCGCATGTGAATGCGCCCTGCTCAGGATGACAAGGAGCAGCCTCAGTTCACGCGGGTCCAGATCTGCGTTTCGCCGAACATCGGCGTGCCGACATAGCCGCGCAGGCGGAGCTTGCCGTCGGGTTGCAGGCTGATGTTGGCGTTGTAGGTCTTGCCGTTCTCGCCATTGTAGATGTGGCCGTCCTCGAAGCTGTTGGGATTGGACGTGGCCTTGAAGCCCCAGATCAGCGGCATGCCGATCACCTTGCGGCTGCGCAGCGCGGGGTTCTCGTTGTGGTAGTCGTTGGCGACATCGGGCGCGACGACCTTGCCGTCCGGCCCCTTGGGATTGATGAGCCCGACAACGAAGCCGCAGATCGGCCCGCTCGCCGCATCGGGACAAGGACCGATCTTGACCTGCGCCACGCCCGAGGCGGTGAGCCACGTTCCCGCCACGCCTTGCTGCGCCGAAGCGGTCGAGGCCGTCGACGCCAGCACGCCCAACGCGGCCGCCAGTACGAACGTCTTCATCGTCTTCCTCCCCCTACGACGCGCCGCTGATTTCAGCCAACACGTCGATTGCCAACCGGCGGTCGATC
The DNA here is from genome assembly GCF_004297405.1 of Reyranella sp. GTDB lineage: Bacteria > Pseudomonadota > Alphaproteobacteria > Reyranellales > Reyranellaceae > Reyranella. Next base: position 159,140 of record NZ_SCVC01000006.1, on the reverse strand, counting down.
TCGCGCCGTTCCGCCAGCGCGCGCCGGTCGAGCGCTGCGACGACGCGACGGGCCGCCTCGGCCGAGCGCTCCATGCGCGACACGAGATACTGCACGACACCCGCGCCCGCGTGCAATTGCCGGTCGGCCAGTTGCTTCAGGATGATCGACCCCAGGAGTTCATCGTCCGGCGGGGCCACGGCGACGGCCGGTGCCGCCCGCAACCGCGAGGCGAGGTCCGGCAGGGCGATAGACCAGCGCGCCGGCGGCTCGGGCGAGATCAGCAACAAGGAGCCCCGCCGTTCGCGCATCAGATTGTAGAGATGGAAGAGAGCCCGTTCCGGTGCGCGCTGCGCCTCCTCGATCACGATCGCGGGCGACGCCGCGGCAAGGTCCGTGAGGTCGGCGACGCTCTTGCCATCGAGGTCGGTTCCCTCGATCACCACCGCCCCGCTCTGCGCGGCCCATATGCGGCCGAGATGGGTCTTGCCGCAGCCGGTGGGGCCATTCAGCGCCAAGGCCGGTGCCGGCCAGTCGGGCCAGCGATCGATCCAGGCCAGCGCCTCGCGATTGCCGTCGGCCACGACGAAATCCTCGCGTGCATAGGTGGGCGGTGGGAGTGCGAGATCGAAGGTGAGTTGGTTCGCCATGCAGGGTCCGGCGTGCCGGTGGTCAGTCGACCGTGCCGCGATAGATATCGCTTTCGCGGTAGCGCGCAAGGAGATGTCGGACGATCACGCCCATCACCGCCGCGACGGGAACGGCGACAAGGACGCCGACAAAGCCGAACAGCACGCCACCGGCCAGCAGGGCGAACATGATCCACACCGGGTGCAGCCCGACCCGATCACCCACCAGCTTGGGCGAGAGCACATTGCCTTCCAGGGTCTGGCCGAACAGGAAAACGGCTGCGACCTTCACCACGCCCATCCACTCCGGCGGGAACTGCGCCAGCGCCATGCCGATCGCCATCACGGCCCCGACGAAGGTGCCGACAAAAGGGATGAAGGAAATGGCGCCGGCGATCAGCCCGATGACCAGCCCGAACTGCAGGCCGACCAGCGACAGGCCGATGGCGTAGATCGAACCCAGGGCGAGGCAGACCAGCGCCTGGCCGCGTACATAGCCCGCGATGGCGGCGTCGGACTCATGGGCGAGCTTGCGGATCGTGCTGGCATGATCGCGCGGCAGGGCGCCGTCGATCGCCGCCAGCACCTTCTCCCAATCGCGCAGCAGATAGAAGGTGACGACGGGTGTGATGAACAGCAGGCCCAGCAGATTGATGATGGCGACGCCGCGTTGCGCGATGGTGCCGGCCACGCCACCGGCGACGGCGAGCGCCTTGCCGGCCCATTGCGTCGCTTCGGTCTGCAGGTCGTTCATGGTGAGCGGCGACAGCCCCAACCTGTCGCGCAGAGGCTCGATCAGTGGCTGGATCTGTGCGACCGCCTTCACGAAGTATTCCGGCGCCTTGACGATCAGCGCCTGTATCTGCCCGAAGAGCGGCGGCAGGATCGCCATGAAGACGCCGACGGCCAACAGGACGGCGACGATCGTCACCGCCGTTGTCGCCATGGTGCGCGACAGGCCCATCCGCTGCAGGCGCACGACGACGGGATCGAGGAAGTAGGCCACGACCATGCCGACGACGAACGGCAGCAGGATGTCGTTCAGCAGCCACAGGACCAACAGGAAGGCGGCGGCCGCGACGACCCAGAAGCGCCAGCGGCCCGACGTGGTCACCTCGGTTGCAGGCGCCACTGATCGGCATCCTTGGCCAGCACGAGGCCGGCTTGCGCCAGCGTGCGCTGCAATTCGTCCGTCGTGCCGAAGTAGTCCAGCCGCAGCTCGGCGCGATCCGACTCGAGCTGCTTCACCGCCACGTTCTTGACCGACGGCACCGAGCCCAGCCGCTGGCGGACCTGCACCCAGTCGCCCAGCGCACGGATCGGCACGATGACGTCGAGCGAGTCCTGCGAGTCGCGCCGCACCGTCGCGATCCCGCGCCAATCCTCTTCGACCTTGGCATGCGCCTTCTTGGCAGCGTCGGGGAGTTGCTTGCTGTCGGTCAGCGACACTTTGGGGATCTCGCTCCGCTGGCCGGTCTGCGTGTCGTACCGCAGGCCGCTTACGGTGAGCGGGCCTGACGCCTTGTCGCCCTCGACGGTCACCACGATGATCATGGGCGCGCGATAGCGGGCATTGAGCCGCGACAGGGCCGAGATGTCGCCGACATAGGCTTCCTCGGGCGACATCGCGCCTTGGTCGGTCTGGTCGCCGCGCATCACGGTCAGCGGCACGGCGCTGTTGGGATTGTCGAGCTGCTGCCAGGCGTCACGCCATGCATTGCGATCGTCCAGCGGCTGCAGGCCGTCCCGGCCCTTCCACAGCGGCACCACCAGCGCCGGCTTCTGGACGGTCTCGACGACCTTGGCGCCCGAGCCGCTCATCCAGGCTTTCACCTGGTCCGGCGCAAAGACGACGTTCAACGTGGCGATGTAACGGCCGGGCGCCGAGCGATCGCGCACGAACTCGACGCCGCGGACCATGCTCTCGAGCTGGGCGTCATTGACCTGCGGCAAGCGCGCGCGGTCCTCCGGCGCCACCATTCGATCCACAAGGATCTGCAGGGCCTTGCGGCGGGCATCGCGGATGCCCTGGTCGCGCGCCTTCACGGGATCGGGGCCCGTGGCATCGACATCGACGCCATCGACAGCGTAGGCATTGCCGGCCGGAGCCTGCGCAAAGGCGCCCACCGACAGGGTGCCGGCGGCTAAGGCCGCGAGGAGCGCGGCGACAATCGTGGAAAACCAGCGGCCTATCGGCATTGCGGGGGTCCGGTTTTTGGCTATGTTCGCGCCACCTACTTAGCATGAATGAGCCCGGCTTGAAGCCCGACGCCCCTCACGACGATTCTCCCGACGACGCCTCCGAAGGGCGTGGCCACAATCGGCCGCCCCTGACTTACAAGGATGCGGGCGTCGATATCGATGCGGGCGACGAACTCGTCGAGCACATCAAACCACTCGCACGCAGCACGAATCGTCCTGGTGTAATGGGCGGACTCGGCGGCTTCGGCGGCCTGTTCGATCTCAAGGCTGCGGGCTTCAAGGATCCCATCCTGGTGTCCGGCACCGACGGCGTCGGCACCAAGCTCAAGGTCGCCATCGAAGCGGCGGTGCCCGATACGGTCGGCATCGATCTCGTGGCGATGTGCGTCAACGACATCGTCGTGCAGGGCGCCGAGCCCCTCTTCTTCCTCGACTACTATGCGAGCGGCCATCTCGACGTCGATGTCGGACGTCGCCTCGTCGCGGGGATCGCCGAAGGTTGCCGGCGTGCAGGCTGCGCGCTGGTCGGTGGCGAGACGGCCGAGATGCCCGGCATGTATGCCGACGGCGACTATGATCTCGCGGGCTTTTCCGTGGGCGCTGCCGAACGCGACGCGCTGTTGCCGCGCGCCGACATTGCGGTCGGCGACGTGGTGCTGGGCCTCGCATCGAGTGGCGCGCACTCCAACGGCTATTCGCTGGTGCGCCGCGTCGTCGAGCGTAGCGGGCTCAAATACACCGACAAGGCGCCCTTCGCCGACAAGACGCTGGGCGAGGCGCTGCTGGAGCCGACGCGTATCTATGTGAAGCAGGTGCTGCAGGCGGTGCGAGCAACCGGTGCGATCAAGGGCCTGGCGCATATCACCGGCGGCGGCCTGCCCGGCAACGTGCCGCGCTGCCTGCCCGATGGCCTACGCGCACGCCTCGATGCGCGGCGCTGGACGGCGCCTGCCGTCTTCCGCTGGCTGCATGACGTGGGCCAGGTGCCCACCGACGACATGCTGCGCACCTTCAATTGTGGGCTCGGCATGATCGTCGTGACGGCAGCGGCCGACGCCGAGCGCGTCGCCAAGGCGCTGACCGAGGCCGGTGAAACCGTGCACCAGGTCGGCACGATCGAGCGAGCGCCGACCGACGAAGCCGACTGCGTCGTGGATCACGCCGACACTCTATGGCGAAGCTGAAGGTCGGCGTTCTGATCTCGGGACGCGGCAGCAACATGGCGGCGCTGATCCGCGCCGCCGAAGCCGCCGACTATCCCGCCGAGATCGCCTGCGTCGTGAGCAACAAGGCTGACGCGCCGGGCCTCGCGATAGCTGCGGCGGCAGGCGTGCCGACGGTGGCGATCTCGCATCGCGACCATCCCGACCGCGAAGCGTTCGATCGCGCGGTTTCGGCGGAGCTGGAGCGCCATGGCGTGGGCTTCGTGGTGCTGGCGGGCTTCATGCGCATCTTCAGCCCATGGTTTCCCACGCGCTGGGCGGGACGGCTGATCAACATCCACCCATCCCTGCTGCCGGCCTTCAAGGGAATGCACGTGCACCGGCAGGCACTCGATGCCGGCGTGCGGTTGAGCGGCTGCACCGCGCATCTCGTGACCCCCGATCTCGACTCTGGGCCGATCATTGCCCAGGCGGCCGTGCCGGTGCTTGCCGACGATACCGAGGAGACACTTTCAGCACGCATCCTGCGGCAGGAGCATCGCCTCTACCCACTGGTAGTGCGCTGGTTTGCGGAGGGCCGGATCGCCGTCGACGGCGAAAAGGTCGCGGTTAACGGCGTTCCGCGTGCGGCGACGCTCCTCTTCTCGCCGGAACCCTAGTTCTGTATATAGTGGCCAACGATTTTCATCGGGGACGAGATATGGCCGACGCACCGGACGACTACAGGGCACACCAGGAGACTTACGCGGCTTTCAACAAGCTCGTGACCTTCTCGCTTTTGTGGATCGTGGTCCTGCTGGCTTCGATGGCGCTGGGCCTCGTGGGCGGCCTGTCGATCCTCGGCCTGCTCCTGGGTGTTGGCGGCTCGATCGCCCTGCTGATCGGTTTTGCCGTCTTGAGCTGACGCTCCGGCAAGAACGCAGACAAAAGAAAAGCGGCCCTCTCGGGCCGCTTTTTTCGTTTCAGGAGGCCGGCCTCAGCCGACGACCTCGGAGCCCGCGAAGAAATAAGCGATCTCGATCGCGGCATTCTCCGGCGAATCCGAACCGTGCACCGAGTTGGCTTCGATCGATTCGGCAAAATCCTTGCGGATCGTGCCGGCGTCGGCGTTGGCCGGGTTGGTGGCACCCATGATCTCGCGGTTCTTGGTGACGGCGTTCTCGCCTTCCAGAACCTGCACGACGACGGGGCCCGACGTCATGAAAGTGCAAAGGTCGTTGAAGAACGGCCGCGCCTTGTGCACGCCGTAGAACTCCTCGGCCTGCTGGCGGCTCATCCAGATGCGCCGCTGGGCGACGATGCGCAGACCCTTTTCCTCGAACCGGGCGTTGATCTTGCCGGTCAGGTTCCGGCGGGTCGCGTCCGGCTTGATGATCGAGAAAGTGCGTTCGACGGCCATATTGTCCTCTTGCCCGATTTTCCTGCTGCCAATGTGCTTTTTGGCATGTGGGCGCGCCTTATAAACGCGGGGTCCCCATGCGGCAAGCCGGTTGGACCCGCCTCTCCCGCATGCTAAACGCCGCGGCCCCATGCTTCACGTCAGCGACCTCTCCTTCCGTCACGGCGAACGCGTTCTCTTCGATCGCGCGTCGGTGGCTTTCTCCGATGGCTGGAAGGTCGGCCTGGTCGGCCGTAACGGCGCGGGCAAATCGACCCTGCTACGCATCATCCAGGGCCAGACCGAAGCCGATAGCGGCGAGATCAACCTGATGGGCCGCACCCGCATCGGCTCGGTGCCGCAGGACCCGCCGGGTGGCGACATTCCCGTTCTCGATGCCGTTCTTGCAGCCGACGTCGAGCGCACGGCGCTGCTTGCGGAAGCCGAGACCAGCCACGACGGGTTGCGACTGGCCGAGATCCATATGCGGCTCGAAGAGATCGGCGCGGCCTCGGCGCCGTCGCGGGCGGCTGCGATCCTGAGCGGCCTCGGCTTCGACAACGAAGCCCAGTCGCGGCCCTGCGGCGAGTTCTCCGGCGGCTGGCGCATGCGCGTGGCGCTGGCCGGCACACTGTTCAGCGATCCTGATCTCTTGATCCTCGACGAGCCGTCGAACCATCTCGATATCGAAGCCATGATGTGGCTGACCGAGCATCTGCGAAAATTCCGCAACACGCTCCTGATGGTCAGCCACGACCGCGACCTGCTGAACGACGTGTGCGATCACATCGTGCACATCGATCAGCAGAAGCTCGTGCCCTACACCGGCAACTACGACTTCTTCGAGCGCACGCGCGCCGAGCGTCTGGCCAACGATGCCGCGCAGCAGGCCAAGGTCGCCGCGCAGCGCAAGCACATGCAGGCCTTCGTCGATCGCTTCAAAGCCAAGGCCAGCAAGGCACGCCAGGCGCAGTCGCGCATGAAGATGATCGAGAAGCTGGGGCCGGTCGCCTCGGTGCCGATCGAGGAGAGGATTGCCTTCAACTTCCCCTCGCCCGACATCCTCGCCTCGCCGATCGAGACTCTGGACGAAGTGACGGTGGGCTATCCCGACGGTCCGCCGATCCTGCGCAACCTCGACCTGCGTATCGACATGGACGACCGCATCGCGCTGCTCGGCCAGAACGGCAACGGCAAGTCGACCTTCATCCGCGTCCTGTCCGACCGGCTGCAGCCGCGCGAGGGCCGCATCAAGCGCACGCCCAAGCTGAGGATCGGCTACTTCTCGCAGGACCAGGAAGAGAGCCTCGACTACGAGGCGACGCCGTTTGACCACATGAACCGCGCGCTGGGACCGGGTGCCGGCGAAGCGAAGGTGCGCGCCCAGCTCGGACGCTTCGGCTTCTCGCGCGATCGCGCCAACCTCAAAGTCGGCGTGCTGTCCGGCGGTGAGAAGACCCGCCTGCTGCTGGCGCTGGCCACCCGCACCGCGCCGCACATGCTGCTGCTCGACGAGCCGACCAACCATCTCGACATGGATGCCCGCGCCTCGCTGGTCGACGCCATCAACGATTTCGAGGGCGCCGTCGTGCTGGTGAGCCACGACACCCATCTGGTGAAGATGGTCGCCGACCAGCTTTGGGTCGTGGCCAACGGCAGCGTCACACCCTTCGATGGCGATATCGACGATTATCAGTCGCGTCTGCTGCGTGAGCGCAGCGGACGGCCCGCCAAGGAAGCCAAGAGCAAGAAGGAAAAGAAAGAGAAGAAGGCTGCCTCGACGCCCGCTCCTGCACCGCCCCCCTCCGAGAAGGTCAAGCGCGGCCCCTTGAAGCGCGCCCTGGAAGCGGCCGAGAAGAACATCGCCACGCTCACCAAGCAGCGTAACGACATCGAGGCCAAGCTCGCCGATCCCGCGACCTACTCAGGCCCGCCAGCTCTCGCGACCGACCTGCAGAAGGAAAAGCTGCGGCTTGAGCGCGAGCTGGCGCATGCCGAGCACGAGTGGATGGTCGCGCAGGAAGCCTTCGAAGCGGCCTAAGGCTGGGGGCGCGTCCCTACTCCGCCGCGGCCGGCGCTGACTTCGCAGCGCCGCTCTGGCGGAGCGACATCACGATGCCGACATTCGCCACGTAGAGACCGATCGCGATCCAGAAGATCACGGCCGGCAGGCCCAGGTTCATGAGATAGCCGAACAGCGGCGGTGCCAGGAACGAGCCGATGTCGAGGCCAGAGTAGACGAATCCGAAGACCTTCCCGGTGGCACCGGGCGGTGTGGCGTTGCGCACGATCATGTCGCGCGACGGGTTGGTGGCACCACCTGCCGCGCCGGCCAGCGCCAGCACGATCGGCAGCAACGCCGGCGATACGGCCTGCATCGCAATCGGCACGGTGAATGCTGCCGCGACGAGCAGCCCGATCGCCGCGACGCGATCGTGACGACGCACGCGATCGGCGAAGAGACCGCCCACCAGCATGCCGGCGGCCGATCCCACGATGAACACGATCAGGCAGAAAGCAGCGTAGGTTTCGGTGACGCCGAACATGCTGCCCCAGGCCGGCACCGCGAACTGCTGGATGCCGACCGTGTTGGCCGCGAGCAGCGCGAAGTAGACGAGGCAGAGCAGCAGCGTCGGCTGCAGGAAGAGCGTCAACGCCGGCGTTGTGCCGTGTTGTGCGGCCGCTGCGCGTTCCTTGATACGGTGATCGACCAGTTCGCGGCGATGGATGAGGACCAGGAACGACAGGATGATGCCCGGCAGCGCACCGATCAGCGCGGCGCCGATCCAGCCGAACATGCTGTCGAGGAAGTACATGATGGGCGCCGCCGCCCATCCCAGCGAACCGCCGAGGCCGTGGATACTATAGGCGCGGCCCAGCCGGCTTTGCGTGACAGATGAGTTAAGCAGCGCGAAGTCGGCCGGATGGAAGACCGAGTTGCCGAGGCCTGCGACGACGGCGATGGCGGCAAAGGCTGCAAACGAATGGGCGAAGGAGATCAGCCCCAGGCCGACACCGACGACGAACAGACCGCCGGCCAGGATCGGCCGCGCGCCGAAGCGATCGACCGCGAAGCCTGCCGCGGTCTGCGCCACGCCGGAGACGCCATAGAATATGCCGGCCAGCAGGCCGACATCGGCGTAGCTGAGGCCCACTTCCTGGCGAACGATCAGCAGCATCGTGGCGAAAGCGAGCTGATAGTAGTGGCTGGCACCATGGGCAACGCCGATCAGGCTGATCACCCGGACATCGTGCCGAAACGGCTCGGCGGTGGTTGCAGACATCGACACCTCTTCATGGCGATATTAGGCGATCCGCTGCGCGAACGTTCTTCGGAAATCTGCGGGGGAGCCATGCGCCCGTGATGACGCGATGCAACCCTACTTGCTAGTGTCCGCGCCGGCATTAGGGAGAAGCGTATGAAAAGATGGAAGCATCGCCCGGAGGGCTCGACCTGGGGCGATTGGGGTGACGACGATCAGCTCGGGCGCCTTAACCTGATCACCCCGAAGAAAGTGCTCGAAGGCATCGCCGAGGTGAAGGAAGGCATTTCATTCTGTCTGAGCCTGCCGCTCGACTTCCCCGGCGGCAACGTTCTGAACCCACGCCGTCTGCCGCCCGTCCTTTCACCGACTGGCGACGAAAATGGCTGGCGCTTCAACTTCCTGACCAACAGCCTCAACCCGATGTTCGTGGACGTCGCGAGCGACGATCGCGTGATCCTGACGCTCCAGTATTCGACGCAGTGGGATACGCTCGCCCATGTCGGCGGCATGTTCGACGCCGACGGCGATGGCGTGCCGGAGCCGCTCTACTACAACGGCTTCAAGGCCGGCTCCGATGTCGTCGGCCCGCAGCCCGACGCCGGCCGCGACGGCTGCGGCCATCTCTCCTATGCCCACAAGCTCGGCGTCGAGAACATGGCGGCCAAGGCGATCCAGGGCCGTGCCGTGCTGGTCGACCTCGAGAAGCACTATGGTCGCGACCACAAGTATGTGAACTACGACGACTTCAAGCGCGTCCTCGACGCCGACAAGGTCGTGGTCGAACCGGGCGACATGCTGCTGCTCTACACCGGGTTCACCGATGAGATCGTGAAGATGGACAAGAAAGTCGATCCGGCGCGCGCGCATGCAATGTGCAGCGTACTCGATGGCCGCGACCAGCGGCTGCTGCAGTGGATCACCGACAGTCAGATCTCCGCGCTGATTGCCGACAACTACGGCGTCGAGGCGGTCCCCGCCCTGCCCGGCCCGGAAGGCGCCGAGCATCCTTCACTGCCGATCCACAATCACTGCCTGTTCAAGCTCGGCCTGAACCTGGGCGAGATCTGGTGGCTGAAGGACCTGGCGCTATGGTTGCGTGACAAGAAGCGTTCGCGCTTCCTGCTGACAGCGCCGCCGCTGCGCCTGCCTGGCGCCGTGGGCTCGCCCGCGACTCCCGTCGCGACCGTTTGAGCATCGTGGCCGTACCGTCGCTCTCGGCACTCGTCGCGCAGGGTCTCAAGGCCGAACGCTTCGCGCTTCTGGATGTCGGCTGCTCGGGCGGCCTCGATCCCAAGTGGCGGGCGTTCGGTTCGCACCTGCGTGCGCTCGGCATCGATGCGAGCGCAAGCGAGTGCCAGCGGTTGGCGGCCGCCGAAAGCAACCCCGACGTCGAGTACGTCGCGGCCTTCGTCAGCCCGCGCGCCGACAAGCCGGTCGATCTCTCGGCCGGACCTGCGGCACCGCACATCATGAAGATGCGCGACCGCATGAGCTTCATGCGCACGCGCGAGATCCGTGAGGAGCGGCTGAAGACCGCTTCGGCAGAGGAACAGTTCCGTCACAACGCCTGGGAGATGACAGGCCTCGCCGATCCGACCAGGCCTGTCGTCGTGCCCGACCTGCTGGCGGCCAAAGGCTGGACCGATCTCGACTATCTCAAGATCGACACCGACGGCATCGATTGGGAAATCCTGCAATCGTTCGATGGCCGCCTGGCGCCGCTCCATCTGCTCGCCGTCCAGCTCGAAGTGAACTTCATCGGTGATGGCTCGGCCGAGGAACATGCCTTCCACAACACCGACCGCTTCATGCGCCGCCAGGGCTTCGACCTGTTCCGGCTGGACGTGCGCAACTACTCCACGCGCGCCCTGCCCGCGCGCTACATCTGGCCGACGCCGGCCGAGACTCATTCCGGCCGTCCGTTCCAGGGCGAGGCCTATTACGCGCGGGACCTCATTCGCCACATCGGCGCCTCGGGGTCCGAAGCCATGTCCGTAGAGAAGGTCGCCAAGCTCGCGGCAATCCTCTCGGCCTGGGAGGTTCCCGACGCCGCCGCTGAATTGCTACTGCACTATCGCGAGAAGCTCGCTTCGACTTTCGATGTCGACCGCGGTCTCGACCTCCTTGCCGCCCAGGCCCAGCCGGAGCGCGCACGGCCGCTCAGCTATCGCGATTACATGGCAAGGTTCGAAACCGATCCGCCGGATTTCTACCGCCCCGAAGGACCGATCCCTCTCGGCGAGCGCCTGAAGGCCGCCTGGCGCGCCTACCTGTCGCCACGCTCGAAGCGTTAGCGCCGGGGGCGCGCCACTCCAGTGGCGCGCCCCCAGCTTAAGCCTTCTTCTCCCAGCCGCCGGTCGGTGTCTGCTGCCAGTAGACGACAGCGTGGCCGGCGGACTTATAGGTCTTCCAGCGTTCGCGGGCGTCGGCGACGGCGGTGTCATCGCGGCCGTCGAACAGCTCGAAGCAGCGCTTGTAGTCGCCGACCTTGTCGGAGCGCGCACGGTCGGCCACGAACAGGAACGCGGCGCCGTTGGGATTCTCGTCGAGATGCGTCAGCCACACCGGCTGACGATCGGCTTCACCATCGCGCACCGAGCCGTGCGGCAGGAAGCCGTTCGGATCGTAAGTCCAGAGATGCGTGTTGAGCGAATCGACCCGCTCGGCCGAGCCCAGCATCACGACGGCGCGCTCGCCCGCCTGCAGGGTCTTCACCAGCAGGCGGGGCAAGGCGTCTTCGAGCGACGATCGGGTCAGGTGATAGAAGTTGACCTCGGTCGCCATCGCTCCTGGTCCTCCTGAGCTCAACGCTCGTAGTTGTCGGCGATCAACTTGTCGAGCAGCCGCACGCCATAGGCCGTGGCGCCCTTGGGCGTCGTGCTGTCGCCCTTGCTCGACCAGGCCACACCCGCAATGTCGAGATGCGCCCAGGCCACGCCCTCCTGCACGAAGCGCTGCAGGAACTGCGCGGCGGTGATCGAACCACCGTCGCGGCCATTGCTGACGTTCTTCATGTCGGCGATGTCGGAATCGATCATCTTGTCGTACTTGGGCCCGAGCGGCATGCGCCAGAGCTTCTCGCCGATCTGCGAGCCCGCGGCCCTGAGCTTGTTGGACAGCGGCGTGTTGTTGGAGAAGAGGCCCGCGCGCTCATGGCCCAGCGACACGATGATCGCGCCGGTCAGGGTCGACAGTTCGACCATCGCCTGCGGCTTGAACTTCTCCTGTGCGTACCACATGGCATCACACAGGATCAGCCGCCCCTCGGCGTCGGTGTTGATGACTTCAACCGTCTGGCCCGACATCGACTTCACCACGTCGCCCGGCCGCTGCGCATTGCCGTCGGGCATGTTCTCGACCAGCGCGCAGACGGCAATGACATTCGCCTTGGCCTTGCGGCCCGCGATCAGCCTCATCGCGCCGGTGACGGCGCCGGCGCCGCCCATATCCCACTTCATGTCTTCCATGCCGCCGGCCGGCTTCAGCGAGATGCCGCCGGTGTCGAAGGTGACGCCCTTGCCGATCAGCGCCACGGGCGCCTGGTTCTTCGGCCCGTTCATCCAGCGCATGACGAGAAGCTGGGACTCGCGCTCGCTGCCCTGCCCGACGCCCAGCAGCACATGCATGCCGAGCTTCTTCATCTCGGCTTCGCCCAGGACCTCGACCTTGACGCCGAGCTTGGTCAGCTCCTTGGCGCGACGGGCGAATTCGACGGGATAAAGCAGGTTGGCAGGCTCGCTCACCAGATCACGCGTGAAGAACACGGCATCGATCGTCGGCTCGAGCTGGGCATAGGCCTTGCGCGCGTCGGCCGGGCCGTTCACCACGACGGTGAGCTTCTCCAGCGAGAGCTTCTGCTCGGGCTTGTCCTTGGTCTTGTACTTGTCGAAGCGGTAGTTGCGCAGCCGTACGCCCAGCGCGATGCGGGCGGCGATCTGGCCCGGCGTCAGGCGGCTGCCTTTCACCGGATCGACGACGACGGTGACGGCCTTGTGGCCCGCGGCATTGGCTTCGGCCGCGATGACGCCGCCCAGCCCTTCCGCAGCGCGGGCATCCAGCTCACGGCCTTTGCCCACACCCAGCAACAACAAGCGGTCGATGTCGCCGGTGTTGCCAAGGACCGTGAGGGTCTGCCCCTTGGCGCCGGTGAAACGCCCCGCAGCGAGGGCGCGTGTCAGGGCGCCGCCGGCCTTCTCGTCTGCGGCCTGGGCCGTCGCCAGGAGCTGCTTGTCGGCTGCAACGAAGACCGCAACATTGCCGGAAAAGGCCTTCGGAAAGGCCGAAAACTCTACTTTCATTCGATTCCCTCGTTCCTGGCGCGTATTTGGCGCCGATTTTTCGCCCCTGCGACGGGAGGGCGCAAGCGATGTTTCGCCCGCAGACCACTGCAAATTCGGGGTGGCGTCCGTCCGCGAGCGCCAGTATCAGTACCGGCCCTCAAAACGGACATGGAAATGACCACAGGAACTCTGCCTCGCGTCTCGGTCGTTGGTCTTGGCAAGCTTGGAGCCCCCCTCGCGGCGGTGCTCGCCAGCCGCGGCTTCTCTGTCATCGGCCTCGACGTGAACAAGACGTTCGTGGATGCACTGAACGCCGGCAAGATGCCGATCGTCGAGCCGCAGCTCAACGAGCTGATCGCCGCCAACAGGGAACGACTCACGGCGACCATGGACGCCAACGAGGCCGTCCAGAAGAGCGACGCCAGCTTCGTGATCGTGCCGACGCCGTCCGACAGCACCGGCTTCTTCTCCAACCGCTTCGTCCTGCAGGCGATGGAGACGTTGGGCAAGGCGCTGAAGAACAAGAAGGGCTACCACATGGTGGTCATCACCTCGACGGTGATGCCGGGCTCGACGGGCAGCGAGATCAAGGCGGCGCTCGAAGCCGCGTCCGGCCGCAAGGTCGGTCCGGATCTCGGCCTTTGCTACAACCCGGAATTCATCGCCCTGGGCACGGTCGTGCGCGACATGCTGTTCCCCGACTCGATCCTGATCGGCGAGAGCGATTCCAAGGCCGGTGACATGCTGCAGACCATCTACCTGCAGATGTGCGAGAAGAAGCCGCCGGTGCAGCGCATGAACTGGGTTAGCGCCGAGCTGACCAAGATCTCGGTCAACACCTACGTCACCACCAAGATCTCCTACGCCAACATGCTGGCCGACATCTGCGACCGCCTGCCGGGCGCCGACGTCGACGTGGTGACCAAGGCGCTGGGTGCCGACACCCGCATCGGCGCGAAGTACCTCAAGGGCGCGATGGGCTATGGCGGCCCTTGCTTCCCGCGCGACAACGTGGCTTTCGCCGCCCTCGCCCGCAAGATCGGCGCCCGCGCCGACGTGGCCGAGGCGACGGACCGCATCAACAACTTCCAGATCGAGCGCCTCTCGGGCCTCGTCGGCAAGTTTGCCAAGGCCGGCACCCGCATCGCGATCCTGGGCCTCTCCTACAAGCCGCAGACGCCGGTGGTCGAGGAGAGCCACAGCGTGAAGCTCGCCGCCAAGCTCGCCGACGCTGGCTATGTCGTGGCCGTGCACGATCCGCTGGCGCAGGACGCCGCGCTCGCCGTGCTGGGCGACAAGGTGGTCGGAGCCTCCTCGATCGAGGGCGCGGTGCGCGAGTCCGATCTGCTGATCGTCGCGACCGGCTGGCCCGAGTACAAGGAACTCGATCCGGCATGGTGCAAGCGCAGCAACGGCCAGCGCCTCACCGTGCTCGACCTGTGGCGCACGCTGCCGGCCGACAAGTTCGCCGACGTGGCGGACGTGCTCTATCTCGGATCGGGCCGGTAAGGCCTTCGCCCCTTCATTGGAAGACATCGTGAAAAGCCCGCACCAGCGGGCTTTTTGCTGGCTTTCGAATCACGGCGGCTGCAATCAGCCGACAAATTGACGCCCTCCTTAACGACAGATATCTATCCAGACATGAGCACCGCCTTCGCGGCATATGTCGGCGACAGTCTCAAATCAGAGCTGTTCACGCTCATCGATGTGGGCTGTTCCGGCGGCATCGATCCGGCCTGGCGGGTGTTCGGCCCGCGGCTGCGTGCGATAGCCTTCGACGCCAGTCTCGACGAATGCGAGCGCCTCACGCGGGAAGAAACGCACGCCAACATCAAGTACATCGGCGGCTTCGTCGGCCTGTCGCCCGATCATCTATTTGCCCGTCGGATCGCGGGCAAACCCCTCTATCCGTACAACCCGATTTTTCGGACGAGTGCCTGGCGGACCCTGCAGCTCAGGAAAGCGCGCCTGGAAGCGGCAAGCCTCGAAGAGAAGCTTCGCCACAATTTCTGGACCCTGACCCGGCTCGCCGATCCCAACAAGCCGGTGGTCGTACCCGACGTGCTGAAGGAACTGGGCTGGAGCGACGTCGACCTTCTCAAGATCGACATCGACGGTCCCGACTATCAGGTGCTGAATTCGTTCGATGGCCATCTCGACGATCTTGGCCTGCTGGCCGCGCGCCTGGAGGTGAACTTCTACGGCACCACCGACGATACTGAGCACGTCTTCCACAATACCGACCGCTTCATGCGCGACCGGGGCTTCGAGCTTCTGGGGTTGGACGTGCGCAACTACGCCATGGCCGCCCTGCCCTCGCCGTTTGCCATTACGTCACCGGCCCAGACTGTCACCGGACGGCCTATCCAGGCCGACGCGTTCTATGCGCGCGACCCGGCGGCGCCGCACCTGCGCGCGATGGGCGATGCCATGTCAGTGGAAAAGATGGCGAAGCTCGCCGCTATCTTCTCCATCTGGCAGCAGCCCGATGCCGCCGCCGAATTGCTGCTCACCTACCGGGACAAGCTCGGCGCGGTAATCGACGTCCAGAACAGCCTCGAACTGCTCGCCAGGCAGACGCAGGGAAAGGCGGAGCCTGAGACGGAACCGGAGCCAGAGACGGAGTCACAGACAGAGCCGACGCTGAGCTACGCCGAATACATCGCCGCCTATGAGGCCGACACACCGGCCTTTTACCCGCCGCCGGACGTGCCGCCACTGCCGCCGCCGCGCACGATACGCCGCCGCCTGCGCGCGGCGTTGCAGTCCTTCCTCAACCCCGACAACGTGACGCTGACCGACGACTAGGGCGCCGCGGTCTAGTTCTCGTGCAGGCTAGACGGCGTGGCGACCGCGGAAGCGCAGAACCTTGCCGCGCAGCGACGGATCTTCGCGCGGGATGCCCGCGAGCACCTGGCTGCAGAACGGGTTGATGTTGGCGCCGATGTGATCGGTGAACAGCGGCCAGTACTTGTTGTAGATCACGTTCACGCCGATGAAGCGGCGTGGCAGGCGACGGCCCGCGGGACGTGTCTCGTGTTCGGTCGACGCAGCCTGCCGGAACAGCTTGGCGACCGCCTTCAACCGCTTCTCGTCGACGGGGCTCGCCAGACGGCCGCGCCGGACCGGCTCGTCGGCGCGCTGCGTCGCCAGGCCGAACTCGAAGATGAACATGTGCGTCTGGCCGATGAGCTCCTTGAACGGACCTCTCTTCACGTTCGGCAGATCGGTCGGCAGGCCCTCGCATTCATCCGGCACCAGCAGGGTTCCGGAGAAGCCCATGCCCTGCCATGCCTTGGCGAAGCGGGTCACGAACTCCGCACGCGTCGCCACGATCATCACCGAGGTCGAGCGCGGGAAAGTCAGCACCTGGTCGCAGACGAACGGCAGGGTGTGCGGCAGGTCGTAGCTCAGGTCGTCGTAGAGCTGCCATTCGAGGCTCGTCGTCGTGTAGGGGACGGTCGCGGGCTCCATGGCGGCGTCGAGGCCGGCCGTGAAGCGCTGGTAGGAGGTCTCGCGGTCAAGCCGCACTTCCTCGATGGTGACGTCCGGCCAGCCCCAGGTCTCGGCCTGCGCCGGCAGGTACGGCGTCGACACGTCCCAGATGTAACGATCCTGATCGTTCATCTTGGTCTGCCGGCCCTTGTTGTTGGCCGCCGCGACGCGGGTATGGTCGCAATGGTAGCCGAACAGCTTGTCGATCAGCGTATCGACCCGGCCGCGATAGAGCGCCAGTCGAGCGGCGAGATTGGAATCGCAATGCCAGCCGAGGACCATCTCCTCGTCGAAGCCATGAATGGCGAACATGTCCTCGCGCAACGCCGCCTGGAAATCACCCAGCGCGTCGTATTTCATCGGCATGAAATTGTGCACCACCTGGTTCAGGTGGAAACGCACCGACCAGTCGCGCAGCTTGCGCAGGTTTTCGGCCGGATCGCGGCGGTCGAAAGCCGCTTCCCACAACATCTCCGGCAGCTCGAAGCGCGGGATCTGGTAGAAGCCATCGGGCACGGCGCCCAGGATGTCGCTCAGCGACTCGCCTTCGGTGCGCGGCACCAGGAGCATGTCGGTGTTGGTGTAGAGGATCCAGCGGTTGTTCGGGTTGGACCGCCGCAGCGCCACGTTGCGCGACTGGCATTCGAGCGCGACCAGATGGGTCTTCGACTTGAGATGGGCGTGCTGTTCGGGGCGCACGCGCAGGATGCGCATGACCTTCTTCGCCTTGTCGGTCAGCGTATCGTGGATCGCCTCCGGAAAGGTCGGATGATCCTCCGGCGTGTTGTAGTCGACGAACAGGATCTCGTCGTCGGGATCGGACAT
This sequence comes from Reyranella sp., assembly GCF_004297405.1. GTDB lineage: Bacteria > Pseudomonadota > Alphaproteobacteria > Reyranellales > Reyranellaceae > Reyranella. The sequence continues at coordinate 141,923 of NZ_SCVC01000006.1, read as the reverse complement.
CACCTCGGCCAGCGCGTTGAAGCTGATCGCTGCGCGCTTATGCAGGTTGTAACCGTGGCTGTCGTTGCGGCCGTAAAGAATTACCGAGAACATCCAACCCTCGTCCAGGTGATGTGACTGCTAAAAATGCTCAGCCGCCGATCCGCTTCAGCTCGTTGCGTGCGGCGGCGTGTTCGATCAGGGACGGCGCGGCATGGTCGACGACCTGCCGCCAATGCCGCTTCGCGACCTCCAGGTCACGGCTCGCGACATGCGCGCCGAACTGGAACCAGGCCTCGGCGCGACGGCAATCGGTGTCGGCCTGAGCCATCACGTCCTGCTCGCTGGCCTGCCCGGCCTGGAAGGCGAGAAGTATCGCGGGCCAGGGCCCCTGCGCCACCACGGGTGTCGAAGCCGGCGGCTGGCCAAGGCGCATCCGGGCCGTCGCCTGATAGAGACGCCAATAGGGATCGTGCGGCTGCCTGGCGATAACGCTGTCGAGTTCGGCGAAGGCCAGCTCGTAGGCGGCCAGGCGAAGCGCGATGCAGGCGCGGGCCGCGGCCTGGCTGGTCGGCAGCAGCGCGAGCTGGCGGTTGAGATCGGCATTGGCGTCGTCGGGACGACCGAGTCCCATCAGGATGACGCTGCGGGTGCTGAGCGCCTCGGCGTCCGATGGGCGCGCGGTCAATACGGCGTCGATCGTCGTCAGCGCCTCGTCGTACTTGCCCATCGCGGACAGGGCTTCGGCCTTGATCGCCTGCACATCCAGTAGACCGGGCTTGAGCTTGAGCGCGCGTTCGTAGTCGGCCAGCGCCTGCTCGGGCTTGCCGCTCGTCAGATAGGCGTTGCCGCGGGCAATGTAAGGCAGCGCATTCTTCTTGAGAGACCGCAGCACCGTGTCGTAGGCGCTGATCTCCGAGCGGAAGTTCCCACGCTGCCGGACGGCGAAAGGCCGATCCGGCGGTCCCTGCCGGGTGGCGGCCCTGATGCTGCGCGCCTCGGTGTATTTGGCCTTCGCCTCGTCGCTGTGCCCCGTCATATCCAGCAGCTCGGCCTGCGCTTCGACTGCGGCATCGAACTGCGGCGCGCGCGCGATGGCGTCTTCGAAGAGACGCACCGCCATGTCGGAATCGCCGCCGCGCGCAATGACGCGCGCGCGGAGATAGAGCTGGTCGGCTTCCGTGTCGGCGTTCGGCTTGCCGCCCCCCGTCGCTCGAGTCGGATTACTGCGCTCTCGCCATTTCACACGAAGGGATTCCGACAGTTTCGACAAGATACCCACGTCACTCACTCGAATGCTCCCAACTGTGTTGACCCCTGTGGCGGGTCGCCGAGAGAATCGATGCGTTCAGCCTGAGGAGGTTGGCGTAAAGTCTCATCTCTGCCGGGCAGGTTTAGACGCGCCCCGCTAACGTACCGACCGACTGTCGTCAAGCAGTTACGCAACATTATTGCGCACAGCTCCCAGCAAGATCACGGAGCAGAGGTGAACTCCAGCAGCGCATCCCCCCATTTGAGACCACTCTCCTCGTCGTAAACGAAGTCATAGAAGTCGAACAGCTTGAAACCGCAGCTTTCGAGCAGCCCAATGACCTCACCGGCTTTCGCCTGCGTTGCATAGAGCGGCGAGAACAATAACTCGACAAGAATGAAACGGATGCGGCCACTGCGCAGAAATTCTCTCTCTCCCTGCAGGATTTCCAACTCATGGCCCTGCGTGTCGAGCTTGAGGATGTCGATCCGGTCCAGTCCCTCGTTCGTGCAGAACTGCCTCAGGGACTGCAATTCGACCTCGACGGAGGCGGAGGCTACCACAGTGTCGTCGATCAGGCCCTCGGCGCCCTGTGCAATCGGCGAGAGCGAGTTGATCGCCGCATTGGTGTAGCTGTGCATCGTCGACGTGCCTGCCCGGCTGCTGAGCGCCAACCGGCGCGGTCGCACGCGCGAAGTCCCCTCGAAGCGCCGCGCCATGCCGGCGAAAGTGTCCGGATGCGGCTCCAGTGCCCAGACATCCGCCGTCGGAAAGGTGTCGACGAATCGCGCGACCGTATCGCCCTTGTTGGCGCCGACATCGACGACGACGGGATTCGGCACCGTGAGCCGTGCCGCCAGATCGTCGGTCGCGTTCTTGTTGAGGAAGCCCCTCTCCTGCCTCTTCGCCGTCGCCGTCATCACGCTGCCCAGCGTGGCGACTTCCACGGTGACTGTGCCTCTTTCCTCGCTGCAGCGAATGACGACGGCCGCCACGGCGGTCGCGTCCGGCGCCTCGAGAACGACTTTCTGATCGCCGTCGGAAAGCTCCGCCCGACACACGAAGGTCGAGAAGTCGCCGGCAACCAGGCCGATCTCGGCGTGCCCCGACATCAAGCGCACGTCCAGTTCGACTCGCAAGCCACGGCCGATGATCTGAGAAACGGTCCAGCGGTTCGGCCAGCTTACGAGGTAGGACCACGCCTCTGCGGAGCGGGCGACGCGAAGCGGCCTTTCGGTCTCGGTCCGCGTATCGCCATGCAGCGTGAAGCTGCCCAGCTCGAACCCGTCGATTTTCACCGTCTCTGCGCTCACCGGGCGCCTCGCGGCACGCCACAGCCCGGTTAGCCCGGCGATCATCAGGCGTGGCTTCCTTTCGACATAGTCGCGGGGTCCGCGCGAAACACGTATCCACCACCTTACGGCGAGAGAGGCATTGCCCCGGATCATCACTCGCGCCCCAAAACCGGTCAACGTTTGACGGCGAGCCCGCACGATGATTGATATCGCCCGCAGGGCCACCCGTTCACGCAAAAGATGCCACAGCAGATCAGAGGACTAATCCCGGACCGGCCAGAAGTTCATAACGGCTCGCAGGTCAGGGTTCCTTCCAGCGTCTTTCGCACCCTTCGCAACATCGTTCCTTGGGGCACAGGCGGTACTCTCGTCGAAGCCGAAACGGCTCCGGAGCAGTGGAGCTATGCCCTCTCCTATCCGTTGCGTACGGAAGCCTTGAGTGACCTATCACCCAACGATGCGTTGATCGTCGAATGCAGGGTGTTGGTGCACGAAGGCGACCTGGGCGTGATCGTGATCGGCGCCGACTATTCGTCGTTTGCGTCCCGCGAGCGGACGATCCGCGCAAGTACGGTGCCGACGACCGTGCGGGTGTGGGTGCGCGATCCGAGTAAGGCGAGCCACGTCCTGTTCCGCAACGCCGCGTCCACCGGGATGGCGACCCGCTTCGACGTACTCGACATCCGCGCGCAGAAAATGCCGGACGGCCGCGCCTTTCACGCCTCCTGGACGCAACCGGCAAATCGCAGCATCCCGCTCGCCGAACTCAGGCAGGCGCTCGCCTGGGCCCAAACGACATGGGACCACCCCTTCCCCGTGCGTCCTCCGGCGAAGACCGCCGCCATCCTCGAGATAGTCGATACCACGGCCCTGCCGTCGGTCTTCGGGCCAGCCGGCAAGGCCGAGCCGCCCGCCGCACAAAACAAGTCACTGGCCGACTGGAAGATGGAGACGGATGACGCCCCCATCCTCGACTATCTCTGGCGATCGATCGCGCCGCGCCGCCATCTCGAATTCGGCACCTGGGAAGGCTTCGGGGCAACGCTTATCGCACGCGCGACCGATGCCGAGATCTGGACGCTGAACCTCCCCCAGGGCGAGACCGACGCCGACGGCGAGACGCTCTATTCCTCCACCGATTCAGGTCAGTTCATCGGCCGGCTGTATCGCGACGCCGGCTTTGCATCGCGTGTGCACCAGATCCTTTGCGACAGCCGGGAGTTCGATACACGGCCGTTCGAGGAGAATCGTTTCGACACCGTGCTGATCGACGGTGGCCATACGCCCGATGTCGTGGCCAGCGATACGGAGAAGGCCCTGCGCGTCGTGAGAAAAGGCGGCACTTGCGTCTGGCACGATTTCTGTCCAGACCCCGATGCGCTCAGCCACAACCTGGCACCCCTCGGTGTGGTCCAGGCCGTGGTCGAGAACTTCGACGCATGGAGTGCGCGCTTCGAGCGCCTGTTCTGGATCCGCAAGAGCTGGGTCCTGGTCGGCCTGGGCGCCAAATGATCGAGCGCCAAGTGACACCGGAAACGCCCCACAGCCAAATCATCTAGGGACGACAATGAAAGAGCGCGTTGAAACGGTCATCCCGGGGCGGGCGGCCATCGAGCTGGTTTCCTTCTACGAGGAGTTCCGCAGCTACTATCCCCTCTGCGAACTGGAGACGAAGCGCTGGTTCGTCGACAACGTGCAGCCGGACTGGTGGATTTTCGATATCGGCGCCAACGTCGGCTACTACTCCATCCTGTTCGGTCAGTTGGCGCACAAAGGCCGCGTGCTCTCCTTCGAGCCGACGTCGACGGCGAAGATGCTGCGCGAGAACCTGCAGCATAACGGGATCGCCAACGCCGACGTTCACGACGTCGCCCTCGGGGCCGTCACCGGCGTGCATCAGGACCGCATCTTCCGCATGTGGGGCGGCGAAGGCGACGTGAAGGACTACCCCTTCTACCGGCTCGACGACTTCATCGCCGAGAAGAAGCCCGCCCGCGTCGACTGCATCAAGATCGACGTCGACAGCTTCGACTTCGAGGTCTTGCGTGGCGCCGAGCAGACGCTCGCCAAGCACAATCCCGTCATCGTGGTCGAACTCAATCATGCGCTGGCCAAGCGCAACCAGAGCGCCGGCGAGGCACTGGCCTGGCTGGCGCAGCGCGGTTATCGCCAGGCGCTCGTTCTAGACAATGACAACTTCGTCCTTCAGCAGGGCCGCGAACAGCTCAAGCTCGCCGATGGCGCGAAACTGGAACTCGTATTCCCGCCACCGATGCGCTTCGAGGAGTCTCTCGATGCGGTGACCGGCACTTCTATCGAGCGTCCACTGACGACAGGTGAACTGCAGAACGAGGCGAAATTCCAGAGTGATCGCGCCTCCGCTCCGCCGACCTCGCTGGTCGCTGCCGTATCGCGCGCGATGCGCAAACTGATCCCCAGCGGCGCCGGCAGCGATGGCAGCCGCCAGGAGTTCACCGCCCTCACCGGCCGCGCCATTGAGACGTCACCGTCGATGTGGAGCTACGCGCTCTCGCTCGCCGTCGATCCCGGCGCGCTGGCGGCTGTCCCCGCGGGCGGGTCGCTGGCACTGGAGATCGAGGTCGAGGTGAGCGAAGGAAAGCTCGGCATCGGCATCGCTGGGAGCGATCCCTCGGTGTTCGTATCGCCCGAACGTACTCTTTCGGCCATGAGTGGCGCACAGCGGGTCGTGGTCGCCGCGCCCGCTTCGCAATCGAAGTCTCTGGCGTTCCGCAATGTCGCGTCGGAGGGAACGCGGACGGTCTTTACGCTGTCAGGCGTGCGGGCGAAGGCAAAACCTTCGGCTCCTTGACGAACTCCGACAGCCGCTCCATGGGGACGGCGATCACGTTCGGCGACAAGGCTGAGCCGGCCGCAGGGCGTTCGATCAGTCCGGTGGTGTGGGAGAACACCAGGATCTCGTAGGAGAGGTCGCCACGTAACGTATGCAGCAGGGCTGAGGCGCTTTGATGCTGCGCATGCAGGGCGCGCTCGTTCAATTCCATGAGCAGAAGCGGCCGCATTGATTTCAGGACGGTCTTGGCGCCGGCAACAACACCTGCCTCTCCGCCCTCGACGTCAATCTTGACCATGTCAATTTTCGACAGTCCATGGCGCGCGACCACCGAGTCGAGCGTTTCCAGCGGTACACGCTCTGAACTGGCGCGGACGACATCGTCATGGGCGAAATCGCCCAGCGTGTTGTGTCCGGCGTGAACACCATGCGCCAGGTGAAGGTCGACGACACCCGCCGTCGCGCCCAGAGCCGCCGCCACGACATGGACGTTGTCGAGGCCGTTGCGACCGAGATTGCGTTGCAGGTGCGCCCTTTCGCGCGAACTCGGCTCGACGGAGATCACCTTGCCGGTGGAACCGACCCGGCGGGCGGCGAAGAGCGTGTAGTAACCGTCATTGGCACCGACATCGACGAACGACATGCCGGGCTTCAGGAAGCGGTCGACGAAGGCGAACTCGTTGGGCTCGAACGAGCCGCAAACGTAGAGGCAGAGGCTGTTATCGTTCCCCAGCGTCAAATCGACCGTGGTGCCACCGTGCCAGCGCACGGTGAGCGGCACTGCCAGGTCCTTTTCGCGCGCAGCTTCCCACAAGGCACCACGCCGGCAGGCCAGCCAGCGGCGCTGATCGTAGTATTCCTCGGCAAAACGCCAGCCCGGTCGCGGCTCGAGACTCGGCCGCCGCGGCGCCAGAACGCCTGCATAAGCAACGCCAATTGCCGGCGCGTGGACGATCAGCCAGCGTCCCATATTGTCGAGGTGATAACCCACGCCGGAGCGCACCCGTTCCCAGGTGCTGGCAATGCTGATCGGGCCTTGGGCCGTCGTCATGCCGATTTTTACGCTCCCACTGTGCCCGTGTTCGGCTAAACCACCCACTGCCGACCGTCAAGCAATGCCTGTGTGTTGCCATAGTCTGCCCGTAGGCCCATGCATTGCAGCTAACCTGCTACGGAATATAATGGATGTCCCTCTCTCAATCCGCCGGTGAAATGTCCGCGTCCGCCCTCCGCACTCTCGTCGCGATCACTCTTCTGCTGCTGCCGGCCACGGCATCGGCTCAACGGCCACCTGCGGCCGGCGCCAACGCGCCGACGCAAGGGCTGCGTGTGGTTGCCCGCGTCAATGACGACGCCATCACCGACTTCGACTTGCAGCAGCGCGTGCTGTTCGCGATCAAGACCAGCGGCCTGGCCGACAGTCCCGATCTGCGCCAGCGCATGGCGGGGCAAATTCTGCGCCAGATGATCGACGAGAAACTGCAGGTGCAGGACTCCAAGCGACTCGGCGTGAAGCCCACCGAAGGCGAAGTCCAGAGCCGCTTTGCCGAGATCGAACGTTCCGCCGGCATGGGTCGCGGCCAGTTCCGGCAATATCTGCAGAGTGTCGGTGTCGCTCCGGACATCGCCGCGCAGCAGATCGAGGCGCAGATCGCTTGGGGCAAGATCATTCGTCGCAGGGTGCGTGCCCAGGTCGATGTCTCCGAGGCCGAGGTCGACGACGCGCTGTCGCGCATGCGCGGCAACGTCGGCAAGACCGAGACCCGCGTGGCCGAGATTTTCATTCCGGTGGATCGCGCCGACGGCGCCGACGAAGGCAAGCGCAGCGCCGACCGCGTCGTCGAGCAGTTGCGCCGTGGCGCGCCATTCCCCGCAGTGGCGCAGCAATTCTCGCAGGGCGCCACCGCGCAATCCGGTGGCGATCTCGGCTGGATCCTGCCGGGTGGTCTCGATCCGACACTCGATACCGCGATCGAGAAGCTGCAACCGCGCGCATTCTCCGAGCCGATCCGCACCGCAGCCGGCTGGCACGTGCTGATGGTGGTCGACCGTCGCGCCTTCGCGGCGGCTCGCCCCGACGACATTCGTCTGAATCTGGTGCAGCTCACCCTGCCGTTGCCGCTCAACGCCTCGCCCGACGAGACCAACCGCGGCATGCAGGAAGCCCAGAAGGCGATGACCGGTGTGCGCCAGTGTACGGATCTGCATGTCAGAGCGCGTGACCTCAAGGGCGCGACCTCGGGCGATCTCAACGGCGTGCGCGTGGGCGATCTCGCCGCCAACACGCAGATGTACGAACAACTGCCCAAGCTCCCGATCGGCGGTATCGCGGGACCGTTCCGCGTTGCCGAAGGTCTGCAGATCGTAGCGGTGTGCAGCAAGTCGGGCGGTGACGGCCTGCCGACGCGCGACGCCATTTCCCAGCAGATCCTGCTGCAGAAGCTGGAAGCCGCGGGCCGTCGCTACATGCGCGACCTGCGCCGCCAGGCGACGATCGACATCAAGTCATGACGCCATCCCTGCCGCTCGCCATCACCATGGGCGAGCCGGCCGGTGTCGGCGGCGAACTCAGCCTCAAGGCGTGGCAGGTACTGCATAAGGCCGGCCGCGCCTTTTTCGTGCTCGACGATCCCGCCCGGCTGTCCGCTTTGGCGGCGCGGCTCGGCCTCGACGTGCCGGTGCGCGAGATCGGCACGCCTGAAGATGCAGCGGCCACCTTCGCGGCCGCCCTCCCCGTTTTGCCGGTGCATCTCGCCAAGCCGGTGACGCCTGGGCAACCCGATCCCGAGAATGCCGGCGCCACGCTCGAAGCCATCGAACGGGCCGCGCTGTTCGCCATGGCCGGAACGATCGCCGGTGTGGTGACAAACCCGATCCAGAAGAAGACGCTGCAGGACGCCGGCTTCAAGCATCCCGGCCACACGGAATTTCTTGCTGAGCTGGCCGGTGGCGTCGAGGTCGCGATGATGCTGGCCTGTCCGCAGCTTCGCGTCGTGCCGGTGACCATCCACCTTTCCTTGGCCGATGCGGTGCGGGCACTCGACGGTGAGGCTATCGAACGCGCGGGCCGCATCACGGCGCAGGGACTCGTGGAACTCTTCGGCATCGAGCAGCCGCGGCTCGCCGTGGCGGCGCTCAATCCGCATGCCGGCGAGCAAGGCGCGATGGGCGACGAGGAACGTCGGGTGATCGCGCCGGCCATTGCGGCGCTCCAGCGCGCCGGCATCGATGCGCGCGGGCCGTCACCGGCCGACACCCTGTTCCATGCCGGCGCCCGTACCGGCTACGACGCCGCGCTCTGCATGTATCACGACCAGGCGTTGATCCCGATCAAGACCATCGACTTCTCGGGCGGCGTCAACGTCACTCTGGGCCTGCCCTTCGTGCGCACCTCGCCCGATCACGGCACCGCCCTCGACATCGCCGGCACCGGCCGCGCCGATCCGGCGAGCCTGCTGGCCGCGATCGACATGGCCGACGACATGGCGCGTCGTCGCGGCAACTAGCCAGCGACAGCCGACATGGATCGGATCGCAACCCTGCCGCCGCTGCGCGAGACCATTGCCGCGCATGGTCTCGACGCCAAGAAACGCTTCGGCCAGCATTTCTTGCTCGACCTCAACCTCACGCGACGCATTGCCCGCGCCGCCGCTCCTCTCGACGAAGGCACTGTCATCGAAGTGGGCCCCGGTCCCGGCGGCCTCACGCGCGCGCTGCTGCTCGAAGGCGCTGCGAATGTCGTTGCGATCGAACTCGATCGTCGCGCCATCGAGGCGTTGCGTGAACTCGAGGCGGCGGCCGATGGCCATCTCGCGCTGCTTGAAGCCGATGCGCTGCGGATCGACCCATCGACACTCGGTCCCGCGCCGCGCCGCATCGTGGCCAACCTGCCGTACAACGTCTCGACGCCGCTGCTCGTGCGCTGGCTGCACGCCGCCGACGAACTCACCGACATGGTGCTGATGTTCCAGAAGGAGGTCGTCGACCGGCTGGTCGCCGCGCCGCGCAGCAAGGACTATGGCCGGCTGTCGGTGATCGCCCAGCATGTCTGCGAGGTCCGCCGCCTGTTCGACATCCCGCCCTCGGCGTTCGTGCCGCCGCCCAAGGTCGTTTCCTCCGTGGCCCGGCTCACGCCGCGGCCGGCCGCCGATTGTCTGGCCGATCTCGGGCCGCTGGAACGGGTGACGGCCGCGGCCTTCGGTCAGCGCCGCAAGATGCTGCGCGGCTCCCTGGCCGGGCTCTTCCGTGATCCCACGGCCGTCCTGACGGACCTCGGCCTGTCGCCGACCGCCCGCGCCGAAGAACTTTCCGTGGCTGATTTCGTCCGCCTCGCGGGTCGACTTGACGAGTGAGTGAGCACTCACTATAAATGGACCCATGATCCGGTCCCTGGCCTTCAATCTCTATTTCTATGTCGGCACCCTGATCGCGGCGATCCTCGGCATCCTGATGGTGCCGATCCCCACGCCGGTGCTGCTGCGCGGCCTGCTGCACTACTGGGCCCGCGCCGTCGTTTGGGGCATGCGCTGGATCGGCGGCATGAAGGTCGAGGTGCGCGGCCGGCAGAACCTACCCAAGCACGGCCCGGTGCTGCTGGCCAACAAGCACCACAGCGAATGCGACGGCATCCTGCTCGCGGCCGAGATCCCCGGCATCGCCTTCGTCGCCATGCAGGAGCTGTTTCGCTATCCGCTGATCGGCGCGATCCTCTATCGCCTGCAGATGATCCGCGTCGACACGTGCGGCGGCGGCAAGGAGCGCGAGAACCTGGCGCAGTTCGCCAAGCGCGCCTGCGACAGTGGGCGTCACATCGCGATCTACCCCGAGGGCCATCTGATGGCGCCGGGCGAACGCGAGCGTTATCGCTCGGGCATCTTCTATCTCTATCGCGACCTGAACCTGCCGGTAACGCCGGTGGCGACGTCGGTCGGCCTAGTGTGGAATCGCCGCGACTGGTGGAAGAAGCCGGGCCGCGCGGCCATCGAGTTCCTGCCCGCGATCGAGACAGGCCTCGACAAGGCCGACTTCATGCGCCGCCTGGAAAGCACGATCGAGACCGCGAGCGATCGCCTGATCGCGGAATGCTCGGGTCGTCCCTATGCGCCGAGCCAGCTCGTCCTGCGTTCGCAGGGCCAGACGGGCATCGGCCAGCCGATCACCGCCCCTCGCGCAACGCCTTGACGAAGTCCGACAGGCCGAGCTGACGCTCGCGCTTCAGCCGCTCGGTGATGAGGATCGCCCTGAGCTCGAACACACTATCGCCTCAGTTCGCGCCGCCACAACGAGTACGGCGTCCGGACGTACGGGTCATCCGCCCACACACGTTCAAATCAACCCTAGATTCAAGGCATATACCATTCAATAAACTTAGCAATTCTTGCTCGTGTAATCGGAGATAACCGTGCCGATTCACCCTCCAGCAACTGTCGCACCTCTGCTACCCATGCCTTTTCTTCCGCGAGTTGGTTGTCGAGTTGGCCCGCCTCATAGCGAAAACGGAATACTTCCATGACCTGCTTCTGCGCTGATGGCTTTAAACTCAGTATACTGCTCACGAAGTCAGCAGGTTTAATCTTCGAAAGTACTGGAACACGCGCGTAGGTACTCTCGCCAGAATTGGTGAAACACAGTCGACGAAAAAAGAGGTTAGAGTCTGAACGCATTAACCCAACAAGCTCTTCACCAATTTTCGAATAGCTGTCACTTCTCGCCAGATATCGAAGTTCTTCTAAGCGTTTGGCTAAGTCACTGAATCTTGGGCCCTGCGCATGAAAGCCGAGACCATCGTAACCGTCATTCATATCCTCCAACGAGTGGGTGAAAGGCGATGGTTCAAGTCTTCCTGCTTTGTATAGGTCGTCGAGGTATAGTTGACACTCCTTAGCTACTTCTTCTTCGCCTATTGCAAGCTGACCAATACTTGAAAGCCACAGGCGTAGTCCAAAGACGTGAAGGATGATCCCTGGAGCGACAATCTCGCGAGCAGCAAATTCACACTCCATTTTCTGAACAGCAGCGTGAAATACAGATTCGTCGCGCTCGAATCCGTACCAAACCGTTCGCCATGCCGGCTCGTCTTCAGGAGTTACGAACCAAGAGCTGCGGTCTAAGCACTCTTGGATCTTCTTTGAGTCGAACAGACCGCTGCCTAATATTTCAAGGAGCACGTCCGTCGACAAGTCATCTGCTCCCAGCTCGACTTCAGAGTAGTATTTCGCCCGCTGAGCGAATGTTCCTTCGCTCTTACCTTTGTTGAAGTGCCGATCCGTCGCCAATTCGATCCAAGATCGGCGCTCTCGAAGATCGTCCAACTGGAGTTTGCCGGAGCGTAACTCCAGAGACCACGCCATGATCAAACGAAGCGCACTTATCATTGCTCTTTCGTTCTTCAGATGTCGTTCTGCGAGGCACCGAAAGAAACGGACATACGCCCAAATGCTTCGCTGCAGAACACGGAGGTTCTCCGTACCCGATTGCCGAAACACCGTGGCAAGTTCGGCAGATTGACGCTCGAGGAATGATCGCGCTGCATCAAATTCTATTGAAGAGATGAATCTCGGCAGAGCGGAATCAAGGACCGGCTGCATTTGCAGCGTTTGACCAACTATTTTCTCTCTTTGCTCGAGGTAAGCAGCATCGCTGTAGATTTCGTCATGGGCAACAAGTATGACCTTGCGATCCAGATGCTCAATGAAATAGTTGATGCAGCCAAGAAGAGCCTTGGATGACATCTCGCATCGTTCAAGGTCGTCAAAGACAAACACCTGTACATTAGGAATGCCAAGCAAGTCCTCGAGTGAAAGCTCAGGCAGGACAGCGAGCTTCTTTGCTGCTGCTTTCGCTATCTCAGTAGCTACCTTTGCCGCTTTGCTGCCAAGCAAAGGGTATACCTTGTGTTGTATAGCTCGGTGAACTTGCTCGACACTTTGGATGCCGAACAAGCTGACGTAAATGTAGGCAGGGCCGCTGTGAGAACGAGCGTCACTAACATCGCTCGGCGAAAGGTGCTTCTTTTCCAAGTACTCACGAATCAGGGTCGACTTACCAATCCCCCAAGGGCCTTTGAGCATGACCGCAAATTTTGGCGGATGCTTCATATCTAGATAGTAGTCCAGATACTCCCTTACATGCCTATTTGGATCGTCGGTCACGTTCGAAAGCCTCTACTAAGCGAAGCAGCAACTGCCAGCCGATCACCGCCCCTCGCGCAACGCCTTGACGAAGTCCGACAGGCCGAGCTGACGCTCGCGCTTTAGCCGCTCGGCCATCAGGATGGCCTTGAGCTGCATGACGCTGGTGGCGATGTCCTTGTTGATGATCGTGTAGTCGTACTCGGCCCAGTGGCTCATCTCGTCGGCGGCCTTCGCCATGCGGCGCGCCACGACATCGGGAGCGTCCTGCGCCCGCGAGATCAGGCGGCGTTCAAGGTCGCGCGTCGACGGCGGCAGGATGAACACCGTCACCAGGTCGTCGCGGCCCTTCTCCTTGAGCTGCTGCGTACCCTGCCAGTCGATGTCGAACAGCATGTCGCGTCCGGCCATCAACGCCTCTTCGACCGGCAGGCTGGGCGTACCGTAGTAATGGTCGAACACGCGGGCATGTTCGAGGAACTCGTCGCGCTCGATCATGTCGCGGAAGGTCGCGGCATCGATGAAGTGATAGTCGACACCGCCCTGCTCGCCCGGACGGCGGTCGCGCGTCGTGCACGAGACGCTCAACTGAATGTGGGGATCGTTCTCCAGGAGCTGCCGCGACAGGGTCGTCTTGCCGGCGCCCGACGGCGAGGACAGGACCAGCATCAGGCCGCGCCGCTGAATCATCGGCGCATCGGCATCACTCGACATTCTGTACTTGCTCCCGCATGCGCTCTACGGCGCCTTTCAGATCGATGCCGATGCGCGTCAGTTCGATGTCGGCAGACTTCGAGCAGAGCGTGTTGGCCTCGCGGTTGAATTCCTGACAGAGGAAATCGAACTTGCGGCCCACTGGATTGTCGGGCCGCGCATCGGCCAGCAGGCTGCGCGCCTGGGCGATATGGGCCGTCAGCCGGTCGAGTTCCTCGCGCACATCGGCCTTGCCGACCAGCAGCGCCACTTCCTGCGCGAAGCGTTCCTCGGAAAGAGCCGGCACGCGCTCCAGCAGTTCGGCGAGCTGTCCGTCGAACCTCTGGCGCACGGTGCCGATCTGCGCTGCCGCCCGTTCGGCGGCGCGCGTGCAAAGACCTTCGATCTCCGTCACATGGCCGCCGATCACCGTGGCCAGCGCCTTGCCTTCGGCCGCGCGGGCAGAGACGAGACCCTTCAGCGCCTCCTCGAGCGTTCCTTGCACCGCCTTGTCGAGGGCGACCAGCGCCTCTTCGCTTTCCTCGGCCGTCTCTTCCTCTTCGATGACGCCGCGCACGCGCAGCAATCCGTCGGCTGACGGAGCGGCGGCGCCCGTCGTGCGCCGCACTTCCTCGACCAGCGCGCTGAGTTCGGTAAGCAACGCACGGTTGATGGCCAGTGGCTTGCTCTGGCGCTCGCTGGTGATGGTGAGCGTGAGCGCGACGTTGCCGCGCTTCAGACGGCCACCGACAGCGGTCCGCGCCGGATTTTCCAGGCGATCGAAGCCCTGCGGCACGCGGCAGCGGATTTCGAGATTGCGCCCATTGACGCTTCTTGCCTCCCAGACCCAGCGCCGTCTCTCGTCCGATCCCTGCGCCCGGGAATAGCCCGTCATGCTCGCAATCAAGTTATCCTCGCTCCAATGGGCGTTCATGTCTCATTAGTGTACTGTCCGCCTAATTCAAATGGAGTTTCTCAGGATGAATCGCCGGGCTGGGGGCAAGCGTGCTTAAGCGCACCGGACTGAAAGTCGTTTCCATTCTGGTCGGCCTGACGATTGCGCTCCTCTGCTTCGAGGTTGGTGCGACCGCATGGCTGACCTTGCGGGACGGAAAATACACACCCTCTGCAAAGTTGTTCACCCAGAACACCAACACGTTCGTGCAAAGCGCCGCCCGCGAATCCGGCTGCCGCTACGGCGATACGCTGTTCCCGCATCCCTACCTGGCTTTCGTTCACAGTAGGGGCCAACCCTGCTCATTGCCTGGCGTGAACAACATTGGCCTGTTCGGTGAGGACTTCCCGGACCAGCGCCGCACCGATCGCTATGTCGTCCTGCTCACCGGCGGATCGGTCGCTGCCCAGTTGGGACAGATGCAGCCCAAGCCGGCGCCGCGCTATCTTGAGGAGGAGCTGAACAAGAAGTACGTCAGCCCCAACGGCAAACCGTTCCTGGTGCTGAACGGCGGCGATGGCGCGTGGAAGCAGCCGCAGCAGACGATCCTGTTCTCGCTCTACGCAGAATTCGTCGACGCCGTCATCACGCTCGACGGCTACAACGAACAGCACATGATCCAGCCGGGCGTCGTGTCCCGCTTCGAACTGCCGGGGAACAACTTCCTCGATGCCAACCCGCTGGCCGCGCAGAACGGCTTTGGCGAAGTGGTCGTGAGCTGGATGGCCGGACGAGTCGCCGCCTGGATACAAAGCAGCTTCCTTGAGAACTCCCACGGCGCCTATCTGCTGGTCGAAGGCATGTCGCAGCTCACCACCAAGACAGACCCGACGACCGCCAAGCTGTTCTGGGAGATGATGAAGCTGCCGAAGGACATCTACGACGATCCGAGCAAGTTGATGACGCGCCAGATCGCGCAATACCGGAAATACATCCGGATCATGGATATGACGGCCCGCCACTATAACGTGAAGTCGATGTTCTTCCTGCAGCCCGTGCCGGCCGTCGACAAGTCGCTGACCGAAGAAGAGAAGCGCGCCACGCCGGACATGGCCTACGGTCAACGCTACATCCGGATCGTGCATGATCTCGAGGCGCTGAACGAAGGCGGCATTGCCGTGCGCAGCCTGCTCGACATCTATGCCAACGTGAAGGAAACGATCTACGCCGATTCGATCCATGCCTATCAGGCGCCGAACGGCGAGAGCCCCGGCTATCGCATCATGGCGGCCCGCATGGCACGGGACATGGCCGAAGGCTGGGGCCTGAAGGCCAAGCAGTAGACTGATCGGGGCGTCCCAGGCATGAAGAGTTTCACCGGCATCGTCATCACCGGCGCATCGAGCGGCATCGGCGAGGCGATCGCGCTGGACTATGCCCGGCCGGGCGCCGCCCTCGCCCTGACCGGCCGCGACGCGCAGCGCCTCGACGCTGTCGCCAGCGCCTGCCGTGCCAAGGGCGCCACGGTCTTCGCCGAAACGATCGATGTCACCGAACGCGAGCGGTTCGCCGCCTGGCTTAAAGCGTTCGACGATACCCATCCGGTCGACCTGATCCTGGCCAACGCCGGCATCTCGGTCGACAAAGACAATTCCTCGATCGACGATTTCGCCATCATCCGCCGGACTTTCGACGTCAACGTCAACGGCGTGCTGAACACGGTGGAACCGCTGCTCGACCGGATGATCGCACGCGGGAGCGGCCAGATCGCCGTCGTCTCCTCGCTAGCGGCCTTTATCGGCCTGCCCTACTCGGCGTCCTACAATGCCAGCAAGGCCGCGGTCCGCGTCTGGGGCGAGAGCCTGCGTTACGTGCTGAAGAAGCACGGCATCGGCGTCAGCGTGATCTGCCCCGGCTTCGTCGTCAGCCGCATGACGGCGGGCGCCCCTTTCCCCATGCCCTTCCTGATGAGTTCGGCGCGTGCCTCCTCGATCATCCGTCGCGGCCTCGCCAACAACCGCGCCCGCATCGCCTTCCCTATCGGTACCAAAGCCGCCGTCTGGCTGGGCGCCGTGCTGCCCGGCGGCTGGACCGCGAGGCTGATGGGGGCTTAAGCGCCCGGCGTGATGTAGGGCGAGTCGGCGACTCGCCATCGTGCCGGCGGTTCGGCGCGGAAGATCTGGCGCAGGTGAACTTCGTCGGGGCCGTCGGCAATGCGCAGCATGCGGGCAACGGCGAAGGCACGGTGAATGGGTGCATCGTCGCTGCCACCCATGGCGCCGAACAATTGCAGCGCACGATCGGCAACGCGCTGCGCCATCTCCGGCACCGCGACCTTGACCATTGAAACGTCGCGCCACGCCGCGTGATGGCCGTCGGCGTCCAGCCGTTCGGCGGTGTGCAGCACCAGCAGCCGCGCCTGATTGATCTCGATGCGCGACCGTGCAATCGCGTGCTGGGTTGCGTCGTAGTCGATGACGGTGCGGCCGAAAGTGCTCCGCTCGGCCGCCCGCGCCATCATCAACTCGACCAGCACCTCGCAGGTCCCGATGGCCCGCATGCAATGGTGCAACCGCGCCGGCCCCAACCGCACCTGCGCCGCGGCGAAACCCTCGCCCTCTTCGCCCAGCAGGTTTTCGAGTGGCACTCGCACGTCGCGAAACTCAAGCTCGGCGATGGGAGCGATGCTGTCCTCCCAGCCGAGAAAGCGCAGCTCGCGCACGACCTTCAGGCCAGGCGTCTCCATCGGCACGATCACGCAGGAATGCCGGCCGGTGCGCGACGCCTCGGGGCGCGAGACCCCCATGACAATGACGAAGGCGCAATCGGGATGGGCACCGCCGGTGATGTACCACTTGCGTCCGTTGACGACCCACTCGCCACCGTCGCGCCGCAGGCTCGTGGCGATGTTGGTGGCGTCCGAGGACGCCACGTCGGGTTCGGTCATTCCGAAGGCGGAGCGGATGCGGCCTTCCAGCAGCGGCTCCAGCCAGCGCTGCTTCTGCGCCGGGGTCGCGGCATGCTGCAGCATGATCATGTTCGGGACATCGGGCGCCTGGCCGTTGAACACTTCGGACGCCCAGGGCAGGCGGCCCGTGATCTCGGCAATCGGCGCGTAGTCGCGATTGCTCAGGCGATCCGGCTGCCAGAGGTTCCACAAGCCACGCTCACGCGCCCGTGCCCGCAACCCGGCGAGGAAAGGCGGCGAGCCCGGATGCCGGGCAACGTGAGCCGCCCAGTCGCGATGCCGCGGCAGTACCTCTTCGTTGAAGAACGTGTCGACAGCCGCGCGCAGCTTCGATGCACCTTCCGAAACGTTCATCGCTAACGAGCACTCGTCTGGATCAGGATCTCCGACGTGAGCGTGCGGTGCACGGGGCAGCGGTCGGCGATTTCCATGAGCCGCTTGCGTTGCTCGTCGTCGAGCGGCCCCTCGAGTTCGATGGTCCGCTGGATGCGGTCGACCTTGCCTTCCTTGGTCTCGCAGCTCTCGCAGTCGGCGGCGTGGATCTTGTCGTGCTGGAGCTGCACCCTCACCTTCTCCAGCGGCCACTTCTTCTGCCGCGCATACATACGCAGCGTCATCGCCGTGCAGGCGCCTAAGCCGGCAAGCAGATAAGCATAGGGATCGGGTCCGGTATCGTTGCCGCCCTTCGCGACCGGTTCGTCGGCGGCCAGCACATGCACGCCACTGCGCACCGTCTCGGAGAAAGGTCCGGTCCCGTTGTCCTCGACAACGACAATACCCGGCGCAAGAGCGGTCGCGACATCGGCCATGATGTTCTCCCTTGAAAGAGCGATCACTTCATCTGGTTGGTGAGAAGTGCGGCAGCGCCGCCCTGATCCTTGCCATACTTCAGGAGCGCGGCGCGGCCGCCGGCGGCATAGGCCGCCACCGCGCCCAGCAGGCGTTTGAGCTGGTCGGGGCTGGAGCGATCGAACCTGCAGTAGGCGCCGCGCGTCAGCTTGGCGATCTGCGGGAAGAGCCGCGAGGCCACGCGATCGTCGCCTTCCTGGAAGACGAACACCGGCAGGCCGAGCAAGCCGAGCTGGCCGGCCTCATGGCCGACGGCATCGACATCCTCCTCGCAGCAGTCGCCCACGAACACCACGGCATCGAGCCGGCTTTCGCGCTTCTGGTCGCCGGCATAGCGCAGGAAGCGCGCGATCTGGGTGCGGCCGGCGAGGCAGCGCACGGCGCTCATGAGACGCGCCAGTTCGCGGCCGTCCGACGTCCACTTGCTCACCTTGAATTCGTCGAAGCCGCGATAGAAGGCGAGCCGCACATCGAGACCGCCCAGCGTATCGGCGGCGACGAACATCTCGCCCTGGATGGTGCAGGCGTGATCCCAGGTCGGTTCGCGGCTGGCCGTGGCATCCATCGCGAACAGCAGCCGCCCGCGACCGCCCGGCTTGGCGGTGGTCGGCAACTTGCCGACTTCGCGCACGAAGGCGTCGACCTCGTTCGCACCTGCGGAAGACGGAAGCTTGCGATCGCCAACCACGTCCTTTGACCCTCCGTTACACGTTCAATATGGTGCACGCGCGCATTCGCGCCAACACGAAGCATGACCGGAAACGCCCCTACATTCGCCACGCTGCTGCTGCGCGTCTTTCTACCCTTCGCGCTCGCTTACTTCCTCTCCTACATCTTCCGTGGCGTGAATGCGGTCATCTTCCCGTATCTCGAACGGGATGTCGGCATCACCGCGGGCGACCTCGGCCTCCTCACCTCCGCCTTCTTCCTGTTCTTCGCGGGCTGCCAGCCGGTGCTGGGCGTCATGCTCGACCGCTACGGGCCGCGCAAGGTGCAGACCGTGCTGCTGGCGATGGCCGGCATCGGGTCAGCCTTGTTTGGCCTCAGCTTCTCGCTCGGCGAGCTGGTCGTCGCACGTGTGCTCATCGGACTGGGCTTCGCCGGCGGGCTGATGGCCGCCATCAAGGCGATCACACTCTGGTATCCGCCGGAGCGCTGGGGGCTGATCACCGGCTTCCACATGATGGCGGGCGGGCTTGGCTCGATGGCCGCCACCCTCCCCATTCAATGGTCGCTCTCGATCATGAGCTGGCAGGGCCTGTTCTTCTGGCTGGCCGGGTTCTGCCTTGTCACCGCGGCGATCCTGTTCGTGGTCGTGCCGGAACGTGGCACACCCAAGGCACAAGGCACGTTGCGTGAACAGTTCCAGATCACCGGCATCGTGCTGACCGACGGCTTCTTCTGGCGCATCCAGCCGCTGCTCACGTTCCAACAAGTCGCCTTCATCGCCAGCATCACCTTGTGGATCGGGCCGTGGCTGCGCGACGTCGGCGGCATCGCCGACAGGGATGTGCGCGCCGACATCCAGCTCTACACGACGGCCACCATGACGTTAGGCTTTGCGCTGAGCGGCGTGCTGTCGGGTGCCTTCCGTCGCGTGGGCGTGAGCGACTTCGCCTCCTCCACCCTGGTCAGCATGCTCTTCGCGCTGGTCTGCGCCTGGCTCGCCTTCCTGCCCTCGTTCCAGCCCGTGCTCGCGTGGCTACTGTTCGGCTTCCTCGGCGCCTATCCGATCCAGTACATGCCGCTGCTGGCACGCTCCTTCCCGGCGCACTATGCCGGCCGGGTCAGCACCAGCTCGAACCTCGTCGTCTTCACCATGATCTTCGCCCTGCAATGGGCGATCGGAAAGATCGTCGACCTGTGGCCACGCACGGCAACCGGCTACGCGACCGACGGCTACACCTGGTCCTACGGCGCGCTGTTCGTCCTGCAGGTGGCAGGGCTTCTGTGGCTGTTTCTGTCTCAGGCTCGTCCGCTAGCGGAGGCACGGCCACTTGCGGCGGACTGAGGTATTACTCAGTCCGCCGCAGGCCTTCTGTAGCTACTTCCATCTCAGGCGCGTCCTCTGCCGGAGATTCGGACTGAGGCTGGGCCTCGGCCTCAGCAGACGGTGATGGCGCTTCAGGCGTGGTCTCCGGTGCAGGCTCGTCCGTTGGCGCAGACTCAGTGGCCAGCGGCGGCAGGTTGAGCGCGGCCACGAGGTCGCGCACTTCCTGACGGGCCGCGACGTGGCTCAGGGTCAATGACGGGCCGGTGCCGCCGCGCTTGAGATCGAGCAAGGTGAGGCCGTTCAGGAACAGCTCCTTGTAGATCACACGTTCGCTGAGCCCAGCGGCGACGCGGAAGCCGATGCGCCGGGAGAGCGCCTCGATCACCGTGCTCATGTCGCGTTTGTTGCGCGCGGCCAGCGCGGACAGGCGATTGCGCATCACGATCCAGTCGACCGGCCGGCCGCCCTGCACAGCGCGAATCTGGCGCTGCTTCCACACCGCTTCCGAATAGATCGACGGCCGCACGACCTTCAGCGTGTCGGGATCGACCCGCGCCAGAAGGTCGAGGTCGATGAAGCTGTCGTTCAGCGGTGTCAGCAGGCTGTCGGCCCAGGTGTGGGCCAGCCGGCTGAGATGCGTGTCGCTGCCCGGCGTATCGACGATCACGAAGTCGGCCGCACTGACGGCGG
Organism: Reyranella sp.; assembly: GCF_004297405.1. Taxonomy (GTDB): domain Bacteria; phylum Pseudomonadota; class Alphaproteobacteria; order Reyranellales; family Reyranellaceae; genus Reyranella. Next base: position 121,367 of record NZ_SCVC01000006.1, on the reverse strand, counting down.
GTTCCAGCGCTGCTTCGAGCCGTGCGCGCTCGTCGGCTTCGGCGGCGCTGCGCTCGTTCAACGTCGAGATCGGCACCGGCGTATGGATCGGCATCGGCAGGTCGACGCCCTTGCGCTTGATATAGGCCGCGCGATTTTCGAGGTAGCGACTGAGCGTGCCTTGGCGCGCATCGAGATCGAGCGTCGCCACCTTGGCACCGTCGCTCATCAGCGAGACCGCGATGTGAAGCGCCGTCGTCGACTTGCCCGAGCCACCCTTCTCGTTGCCGATGACCAGCACATGGCCGCGCCCCGGAGTCCGCGCCGCCTGTGTCTGGGCGATGCTTGGATTGGGCGCCGGTTGGAATGAACCACTCACCAGCGAACTCACGACGCTTTACGAATCCAGACGGCGGTATCGTGGAACACCGCGCCGCCGTTCGGCCAGCCGGGATCGGCCGAGGTCAGGATGTTGATGCCGATACCGGTCTCGAAGTTGCGATTGGGCCAGATGCCCTCGACCACGACCACGCCCTTCTGTTGGCCCTTGCGCGGCTTGGCGTGGACGATCGTCTTGCCGCGATCGTTACCGATTTCCAGGCGGTCGCCTTCGGCGATGCCCATCTCGGTGCACTGCTCCGGATTCATCAACGCCGTCGGCCGCACCTCGCGCTTCTGCGAGGACGGCGTCTCGGTGAAGGTCGAATTGAGGAAGGTGCGCGCGGGCGCAGCGACCAGACGGAACGGCTTATCTTCCGTCGCATTGTCGATCACGTCGAAATGGTCGGGCAGCACCGGCATGTCCTTGCCGCGCGGACCGTAGGCCGACCAATCCGGCTTGAAGCGGAACTTCTTGTCCGGCCAGGCGAAACCATCGAGGAAGTGCGACGTCTCGAAGCCGAGATGGAAATCCTGGCCACCCTTCTGCCAGTTGGTTTCGGCGTCCCACATGCCCGAGGCCTTCAGGCTCTCGTCCATGATTTCCCACGCGCTCATGTCGAAGCCGCGATGCTTGGCGCCCAGCCGCTTGGCCAGTTCGGAGATCACGTAGTGATTCTCGCGGCATTCGCCCGGCGGCTCGATCACGGCCTTGGTCACTTGGAAGAAGGTATGGCCGCTCGCGGTGTAGAAGTCGTCATGCTCGAGGAACATGGTGGCCGGCAGCACGATGTCGGCGAGGGCCGCCGTCTCAGTCATGAACTGCTCGTGCACGCAGACGAAGAGGTCGTCGCGTTTGAAGCCTGCATGCACCTTCTCCAGCTCCGGGCAGACCATCGCCGGGTTGGTGTTCTGGATCAGCATGCCGGTCACCGGCGGACCGTTCTTCAGCGCTTCCGGATCGCCGGTCAGGATCGGCCCCAGGCGCGACTGGTCGAGTTCGCGCAACGACAGGTCGATCATGTCCGTCCCTTCGATCAGGGTCTTCTTGATCGGGTACATGCCGGTGTGGCCGTAGAGTGCGCCACCGCCCTTGACCTTCCACGCGCCGGTCACGGCCGGCAGGCAGGTCACGGCGTGCATGTTCGCCGCGCCATTACGGCTGCGGCTGAAGCCGTGATGGCAACGGATGAACGCGGCCTTGGTCTGCCCGTAGAGGCGCGCAAAGCCCACGATCTCCTCGACCGAGAGGCCGGTGATCTTCGACGCCCATTCCGGCGTGCGCGTCGCCACATGGGCGGCCAGCTCGTCCGGCGCGTCGGTGTACTTCCGGAGATAATCCCAGTCGGCATAGCCCTCCTTGAAGAGGACGTGCATGACGCCGACCGCCAGCGCACCATCGGTGCCCGGCCTCACCGCGAGATGGATATCCGCCTGGTCGGCCGTGCCCGTGCGGTAGGGATCGACCACGACCAGCTTGGCGCCACGCTTCTTAGCCTTCATGGCGTGGGTCATGACGTTGACCTGGGTGTTCACCGGATTACCGCCCCAGATCACCACCAGATCGGAATGCTCGTCGACCTCGCGCACATCGGCGCCGCGCTTGGCGCCGACGCCGGCGATCCAGCCGGTATCCGAAAGCGTCACGCAGATGGTGGAGAACCAGCGTGAATACTTCATCGCATGGCGCAACAGGTTGATGCCGTCGCGTTGCACCAGTCCCATTGTGCCGGCGTAGTAGTACGGCCAGATCGTTTCGCTGCCATGCTGGCGCGCCTTGGCGATGAACTGCTCGGCCACGATGTCGAGCGCGTCCGACCAGGAGATCTCCGCGAACTGCTTGGAGCCCTTGGGGCCGACTCGGCGCAGCGGCTTCATCAGCCGGTCGGGATGATGGATGCGCTCGGCGTAGCGCGCGACCTTCTCGCAGATCACCCCGGCGGTGTAGTCGTTGCGCATCGAGCCGCGCACGCGGCCGATCCGCTTGGCATCCAGCCGCTCGACATCGAGGGCGCAGGTGCTGGTGCAATCGTGCGGACAGACCGACGGCACGGTGGTGATGCCGGCATCGCCGTGCTTCACCCGCGCATTGGGGGCATAGGCATGGTCGTCGGGGGACATTACTCGGCGCTCCTTATGGTCCCGCCCAACATACAGATGACATGTCGATGAACAATGTGGATGGGAGGGTCCCTGATCCACATGTTCAGCTGATCGCACATATCATGCAAGTATGCCGGTCGGCCCGCAGGCGGTCCCGGCGGGGCCGTCAGCACACGTCCGCCAGCCAGATCCGATCGAACAGGTCGGCCAGCGCCCGATAGGCGGGCACGGACACCTGATCAAAACCGTTGACGCCGACGGCGAGAAATTCGGCAAGATGCCGGTCGACCGCGGCGGAGTCCTGAACGCGCAGGCCCAGCTCCACCAGATCCTCGGCGATCGATCCCTGAGCCGGCAGGTACGCGGCAGTCGACCGCAGCCGCGGCGATGCCCCAGGCAACCGCACCATGGCGATGCGTGTCACTGAAGGCTGGGCGTCGGGACCGATCAGCGTGGTGCCGAACATCAATCCGCCGAGCACGCTTGCGGGCGGAGACGCCGGGAACAGGCAGAAGGTGAGCGTCGGCACGCCGCTCGAGTCTTCGCCCACGCTGCCCTGTGTCGCGCGTTTGCCGATGTTGATCGCGCCTTTGAGTTCCAGCAGCCCGGTCGGCAGGACCTCCGTATAAATGGCGTGCATACGGTTCGGAGTCGACGACGTCGTGACCGTCAGTTCTCCACGGATCAATCGGCCCCGAAAATAGGGTGACCAGGCGTGGGAATAGCAGACGAACGTGCCGGCCAACGAGAGGGCGGGCCCCTGTCCGTTCACACGGCTCGCAAACACCTCGATATCGCGTGCCAGGACCTTTCGATCCCGGCCGTGACGGGTGCAGATCTCGTCGAGGAAAGTCTCAATGTCGCAATCCGCGACCCACTGTCCGGGCCGGTCGAGTTCGAGGACCTTCGCCCAGTCTTCATAGACCTGGCGTTCGCGCGGCTGCGCCCGGCCCTGTAACCATTTGTCGGCACGGCCGATGTCGAACGACGTGTTGGCGTTAACGCGACGAAACGCTGCCGCGAGGTCCTTGCGCGCGACCGTGCCCAACAAGGCTGCCGTAAGGCGCAACTTACGGTCGATATCCTGTGCCACCCATACTCCCCGCTAACGAACGCTTCGGGATTTCCATACCTCATTTCCCCGGAAAAGACGCAGAATTCCAGCGCATTCCTCAAGAGAAGAATACTGGAAACACGCGTTCTGCGGCAAACACCGCATGGGTAGTCCTTCATCCGGGCCAGGGGAGAGCTCGCGTGATGGGGATGAACCCAAGGTGGTCCATCACATGGAAAACAAAAACAATTCGATGAAGGCTTGCCGGACGGCCAGCCTGCTTCAGGAAACCTGCCTTTCAACGCCGGCCTCGCGCCTCGCACTGACCGCTCTCGTTGCAGTCGGTGTGTTGTTGCCGCCTCAGGCAAATGCGGCCAACTTCAATGTCGGCACCGACGCTCAGCTCAGGAACGCGATCAGCACGGCGGCGAACGGCGACACCATCACCTTCACCGCCAACATCACCCTGACCAGCCCGTTGCCGAACCTGCAGCGTAGCGTCCAGATCAACGGCGCCAACTTCACGCTGTCCGGGGACAACCATACCCGCGTCCTGACCGTGCAATCCGGCACCGTCGACATCGTCGACCTCAAGATCGTCAATGGCCGAGTGCACGGTGGCAGCGGCGGCAATTCCGGTAGCGGTGGTGGCGGTGGCGGTGGCGCCGCGGGTCTCGGCGGCGCCCTGTACATTGCCAGCACCGGCGCCGTAACGGCGACCAATGTCAGCTTCAACGGCAACGCGGCGGTCGGCGGCTCTGGCGGTTTTCGCAACTCCAACGCTCCAGGTGGCGGCGGCGGCGGCGGCGGCACGTCGGGCAACGGCGCCAATGCAAACGGCGGCAGCGGCGCCGGCGGGACCGGTGGCGGCGGCAACGGTTCTCCCACGGCGTCAGGACAAGGGCAGCCCGGCGGCTTCGGCGGCGGCGGTGGCGGTGGCGGTCAGCAGGCCGGTACCGGCGGCTTTGGCGGTGGCGGCGGCGGTGGCGGTGGCAGCACCATCGGCGGCACCGCAGGCGCCGCCGGCGGCTTCGGCGGCGGCAACGGCAATGCTGTCGGTGACAATTTTGCGGGCGGTGGCGGTGGCGCAGGCCTCGGCGGTGCGATCTTCGTCCAAGACGGCGGCCAACTGCACTTCAACGGTTCGCTCAATATCTCGGGCAATACCGCCCAGGGCGGCAATGCCGGGTCGACGACATCCACCGCCGGTCAGGGGATCGGCTCCGGCCTCTTTCTCCACGGTAGCGGTGAATTCACAGTCGCCCCAGCCGTTGGCGAGACGCAGACGATCCAGGACACGATCGCCGACCAGAAAGGTGTCGCGGGCAGCGGCGGGAGCTGGTCCATCTACAAGGAAGGCGCCGGCACGACCGTACTGACTGGCCTCAATAACGCCTATTCCGGCGGCATCAGGATCATGGCCGGCACCCTGCAGGGCCATAGCGGAAGCCTGTTGGGCAACATCACCAGCACCGGCGGCACGATCGTCTTCGACCAGCGCCTCGATGGAATCTATGCCGGCAGCATGTCCGGCACCGGTGCTTTCACCAAGACGGGCAACAACACGCTGAAGCTCACGGGAAACAACACCTACAGCGGCGCCACGACGATCACCGGCGGCACGTTGCTGCTCACCTCTTCGACCAGTCTGAGCGGTCCGGGCGCCGGCATCACACTGAACAACGGCACGATCGGCCGCTCGGATGACTTGACGGTCGGCCCGGCGACAGTCATCGACCGAGCGGTCACGCTGATCAACGACGGCGGCTTTGTTGTCGCGTCGACGCGCAACGAACTCACCGTGTCCAGTGTCATCGACGGCGGCGGCCGGCTGGTCAAATCCGGTGTCGGCGAGCTCGTGCTGACGGGCAACAACACCTACTCCGGCGGCACGGTGGCGCGCGGAGGCATAATCAGTTTTACGCTCGATACCAATCTGGGCGCGGCCGGCACGGGGATCACCCTGGACGGCGGTTCGATTGGAACCACCACCACGACTCCTGCCGGCACGTCGTTCAACCGCACCATCACCTTGGAAGGTATTGGCGGCGTCTCGGTCGGTCAGCACCCCATCACCTGGAGCGGCAACATTGTCGGCGCCGGACAGCTCGTCAAGGACGGCGTCGGTGAGCTCCAACTCACGGGCACCAATACCTACGGCGGCGGCACACTTGTCCGGCGCGGAACGCTGCAGGTCGCGTCCGACGACAAGCTGGGCTTCGCCCCCGCAGGGATCACGTTGCAGGACAATGGTGTCCTGCGCGCGTCCGATACCTTCGCAACGGCGCGCGCCATCACTCTCGCCGGATCCGGCGGTGTCTTCCTCGTCGATGCAGGCAAGGAGCTCACCTTGCAAGGCCACATGAGCGGCACCAACCTCCTCAAGGTTGGCGCCGGCACCCTCGTCCTCACCGGTACCAACACCTATACCGGCACAACGCAGGTCTTCCAGGGCATCCTGCAGGGCAGCTCCGACACCATCCGCGGCAACGTCGCCTTCGACTCTTCAGATCTCAGCAAGTCGTTGGTCTTCGATCAACACAGCGACGAAACCTTCGCCGGCAACATCACAGGTGTCGGCACCACCACGGGCAACGGCAGCGTGGTCAAGAACGGCGCCGGCACTCTGATCCTGACCGGCACCAGCAAGTACACCGGCGGCACCACCGTCAATGCCGGCACCTTGCAGGGCACGACCAACAGCCTGCAGGGCAATATCGTCAACAATGCCGCGGTGATCTTCGACCAGACGATCACCGGCATTTACGCCGGCAACATGACCGGCACCGGTTCGTTGACCAAGAACGGCACCGGCAAGGTCACGCTCACCGGCACCAGCACCCTCGGTGGTGGCACGACGATCAATGCCGGTGGCTTCGCCGTGAACGGCAGCCTGACGAGCAACGTGACGTTGAACGGCGGCATCCTGAGCGGTGCCGGCAACATCACCGGCGACATCACGCAGAACGGTGGTGAGATCGCGCCGGGCAACTCGATCGGCACCATCACCATCAACGGCAACTATACGGTCCGCAGCGGCATTCTGGAGTTCGAGATCAACTCCAACGGCCAGAACGACAAGATCAATGTTGTCGGCGCCGGCCACAAGGCGACCCTGCAGGGTGGCACGATCGAGGTGCTTGCGCTGGCCGGCACCTACAGGCCCAACAGCACCTATACGCTCATCTCGGCGGCAGGTGGTGTCGTCGGCAAGTTCGACCGGACCACCAGCAACCTCGCCTTCCTGACACCCAGCCTCAGCTATGACGCCAACAACGTCTATGTTTCGCTGGCGCTGGCCTCGAATGCCTTCGCTTCGGCCGGACTGACTATCAACCAGCAGGCGGTCGGCGGTGCGCTCGATGCCATTGCCGCCTCCGGCAATGTCGACGGCATCGTCACCGTCATGGCTAACCTTCCCAGTGGCGCCGGCGCCCCTGCCCTGCAGGCGTTGAGCGGCCAGCCCTATGCCGACTTCGGCACGTTGAACACGCGGGCCTCGCAGTTGTTCATGAACTCGGTCGGCCGGCAGATGGCGACGGAACGTGGTGCCGGCCTCGGCAGTGGTCCGCAGCGAGTAGCGCTCGCCGAAGCCTGCGTCGTCACCTGCGATACGACGACACCCAGCCGGTTCGGTGCGTGGATCGCCGGCATCGGCAGTACCGGCAGCGTGCTGGGCGATGCCAATGCCTCGAGCTTCACCTACACGATGGGCGGCACTGCTTTCGGCATCGACTACCGTCTCGATCCGCGCTTCCTCGTCGGCATCGCCGGCGGCTACACGTCGGGCACGCAGTGGGTGAACGGCTTCTCCGGCAACGGATACTCCGACTCGTTCAGTGTCGCGGTCTACGGCTCGTTCACTCAGAATGGCAGCGGACCGGGTTTCTACGCCGATGCCCTGGCGGGCTACGCCAATGCCAGCAACCGCATGCAGCGCGTGATCTCGCTGCCCGGCAATCCCACCGGCCTCGCCAACGGCAACACCTCAGCCAACCAGTTCCTCGGCCAGATCGAGGCCGGCTACAAGTTCGGGCTCGGTCTCGGCGCCAACACCTCGATCAGCCCCTTCGCCCGCCTGCAGATCGGATCTGTCAACCAAGCAGCGTTCACCGAATACGGTGGCGGCGTCTTCAATCTTGCTGTCGCCGCCCAGACCACGACGTCGGTGCGTACAACCTTCGGCATCGACCTCGCCGGCGGCTTCGACATCGGCGGCACGCTGCTCGATCTCGGCCTGCGGCTCGGCTGGATGCACGAGTTCGCCGACACCGCGCGCCCGATGACGGCAGCCTTTGCAGCAGCCCCCGTGAGCCAGTTCACCGTCTTCGGCGCCACGCCGCAGCGGGACAGTGCCGTCATCGGCTTCTCGGCCGCAACGGCCCTCAGCAACCGCACCTCCCTCTTCGTCTCCTATGACGGCGAAGTGGGTGGCGGCACCGACAACCACTCGCTGCGCGCAGGTTTCAGAATCACCTGGTGATCAAGAAGCGGCGAAATCGACTTTCAGGACTAAGGGTAAGCGTAAATGTACAACAGTGTTCGGGTAGCGAGGCAGGTTCGTGGCATGGCAGATCTGCTCAAGGGGACTTGTCTCTCGACGCCGGCCTCGCGCCTGGCATTCACCATGCTGCTGGCAGCCGGTGTGCTCTCGGCACCGCTTCAGGCAAATGCCGCCAACTTCAACGTCGCCACCGAAGGGCAGCTCCAGAACGCCATCAGCAACGCGGCGAACGGCGACACCATCACCTTCACCGCCAACATCACGCTGAGCAGCAACCTGCCGGTCGTGACCAAGAGCGTCACCTTCAACGGCGGCGCCTTCAGCCTGTCCGGCGCCAACCAGTATCGCGGCCTGCTCATCCAGTCCGGCACGGTCGCGATCAACGATCTCAACATCGTCAATGCCAAGGCACAGGGTGGTAAAGGCGGAAACGGTGACGATGGCAGCGGCGGCGGCGGTGGCGCCGGACTGGGCGGCGCGCTGTTCGTCGGCGCAGGTGCCCATGTCACGGTGAGCAATGTCGGCTTGAAGGACAATTCGGCGCACGGCGGCGCGGGCGGCACGTCGGCGAACAACGGCACGTCGGGCGGCGGCGGCAGCTATTGGCCCACCGGCGCCGACGGCGGCGACGGCGGCCTCTTCGTCAGCGGCGGCGGTGGCACCAACGGTGGCGGTGACGGCAGCACGAACGGCGCCGGAAGCAATGGCGGCTTCGGCGGCGGCGGTGGCGGCGGCGGCAGTGGCATCGGAGGAACCGGCGGCTTCGGCGGCGGCGGCGGCGGCTCCAGCGCCAACGCACCCCACAAGTCGCCCGGAGGCTTTCTGGGTGGCGCGGGTGGCCGGCTCTCGGAAGCCGGCAATGTCTTGTTCTACGGCGGCGGCGGTGGCGGCGCCGGACTGGGCGGCGCCCTCTTCGTCCAGGATGGCGGAACCATTTCCCTGGCCGGCGCGCTCGTCGTTTCCGGAAACACGGTTGCCGGCGGCGCAGCCGGCAGCGGTGGCTACCTTAGTCAAGGCGATGCCGGCGGCGCAGCGGGCAACGGCATGTTCCTCCAGGGCAACGGAACTCTCACCCTGGCGCCGGGCGGCGGCCAGACTCAGACGATCAGCGACGCCATCGTCGACCAGTCCGGCGCGGGCGGCACCGGCGCTGATGCCGGGAGCTGGTCGCTTGTGAAGGACGGCGCGGGAACGACAATCCTGTTTGGAGCGAACACCTACTCCGGCGGTACCACCGTCAACTCGGGCATCCTGCAAGGCAACACCGGCAGCCTGCATGGCACGATCCTGAACAACGCCACCGTCGTGTTCGAGCAGACCGGCGCCGGCACCTATGCCGGCAACATCTCCGGCACTGGCGCCGTCATCGCGCGAGGCTCCGGCGAGGTGACCTTCGCCGGCACCAACACCTACTCCGGCGGCACGACGGTCACCGATGGCCGTCTGCTGTTCACATCGGACGCCAACCTAGGCGCTGCCGGCAAGGGCATCAGCGTGACCGATGCGGTGATCGGCGTCGCGACCGGCGCCGGAGGGCAGACCTTCAACCGGCCTCTCACGATCACCAACAGCGGCGGCGTGTATGTGAGCGAGAATGTGGCGGGTGCGGTGACCTGGAGCGGCACGATCGACGGAGCCGGCACGCTGGTGAAGTCCGGCAGCGGCCGGCTGATCCTGTCCGGCACCAACACCTATTCGGGCGGCACGACGGTCAGCGACGGTCTTCTGCAGATCAGCGCCGACGCCAATCTCGGCGCGGCTGGCACGGCCATCACGTTGAACGGCGGCAGCATCGGAACAGTCAAGGAAGCGCCGGCGACCCTCACCATCGGCCGCTCGGTCACTCTGGGCGCGAGCGGTGGCGGCTTTTACGTCGACAACAATCCCCTCACCTGGAGCGGCAACATCGGCGGCACCGGCCAACTCACGAAATATGGCGCCGGCGTTCTCCAGCTCACGGGAACCAACACCTACAGCGGCGGCACGCAAGTGCTGTTCGGCACCGTGCAGGTCGCTTCCGACGACAAGCTCGGCGCAGCCGGCACGGCCGTCACACTCATCAACAACGGAACTCTGTTCGCGACCGACACCTTCACCACCGAGCGTCCCTTCAATCTCCAGGGCGCCGGCGGCACGCTGCTGGTGAACGGCGGCAAGACCCTGACACTGACCGGCACCGTGGCCGGCAGCAGCATTCTCAAGGTGGGCGACGGCACGCTGATCCTTGCCGGCAACAGCACCTATACCGGCACCACGCAGGTCTTCCAGGGCATCCTGCAGGGCAACACGACCACCGTGCGCGGCAACATCGCCTTCGACGAGTCGCCGCTTTCCAAGACGATGTTGTTCGACCAGGAGACCGACGGCACCTTCGCCGGCAACATCGCCGGTGTCGGCACCACCAACGGCAGCGGCGCCGTGGTCAAGAACGGCAACGGCAAGCTGATTCTGAGCGGCACCAGCAAGTATACCGGCGGCACCACCGTCAATGCCGGCACGTTGCAAGGAACGTCCAACAGCCTGCAGGGCAAGATCGCGAACAACGCCGCGGTGATCTTCGACCAGGCGTTCAACGGCACCTATGCCGGCGACATGACCGGCGCCGGCGCGCTCACCAAGAACGGCACCGGTACCCTCAACCTCACCGGCACCAGCACCGTCGGCGGGGGCACGACGCTCAATGCCGGCGGCCTCGCCGTGAATGGACACTTGACGAGCGATGTCACGGTCAACAAGGGCGGCACGCTGAGCGGCACCGGCAACATCACCGGCAACATCACGAACCATGGCGGCCACATCAAGCCCGGCAACTCGATCGGCCACCTCACCGTCAACGGCAACTTCACCTTCAACAGCGGCACCTACGAGGTTGAGGTCAACGCCCAGGGCGACAGCGACCGCATCAACGTAATCGGTGCCGGCCACAAGGTGAACATCAATGCCGGCACGCTGCTGATCGTGCCCGACGCCGGTACCTACACGCCCAACACGACCTACACGATCATCACGACGCAGGATGGCGGCACCGTGAAGTTCGACAATGTCGCCGGCGGTGTCGGCTTCCTCACGCCGCAGGTCTCGCTCGACCGCAACAACATCTACGTCACCCTGGCGCTGGCGCCCAACGCCTTCGCCTCGGCAGGACAGACACAGAACCAGCAGGCAGTCGGTAGCGCGCTCGATGCCATTGCCGCTTCGGGCAGTGTCGGCGGCATCGTCACGACGATGGCCAACCTGCCGACTTCACAAGGTGCCCCTGCCCTGCAGGCGTTGAGCGGCCAGCCCTATGCCGACTTCGGCACGTTGAACACGCGGGCCTCGCAGTTGTTCATGAACTCGGTCGGACGCCAGATGGCCACCGAACGCGGTGTCGGCCTCGGCAGTGGTCCGCAGCGAGTAGCGCTCGCCGAAGCCTGCGTCGTCACCTGCGAGACCTCGACGCCGAGTCGCTTCGGCGCGTGGCTCTCGGGTATCGGCAGCACCGGCAGCGTGCTGGGCGATGCCAATGCCTCGGGCTTCACCTACACGATGGGCGGTACCGCCTTCGGTATCGATTATCGCCTCGACCCGCGTTTCCTCGTCGGCATCGCCGGCGGCTATACGTCAGGCACGCAGTGGGTCAACGGCTTTTCCGGCAACGGATACTCCGATGCCTTCAGCGTCGCGCTCTACGGCTCCTTCACGCAGAACGGCAGCGGGCCGGGTTTCTACGCCGATGCCCTGGCGGGCTACGCCAATGCCAGCAACCGGATGCAGCGCGTGATCTCGCTGCCCGGCAATCCCACCGGCCTCGCCAACGGCAACACCTCGGCCAACCAGTTCCTCGGCCAGATCGAGACCGGCTACAAGTTTGGCCTGGGCCTCGGCGCCAACACATCGATCAGTCCGTTCGCGCGCCTGCAGATCGGCTCGGTCAACCAGGCCGGCTTCACCGAGTATGGCGGTGGTGCCTTCAACCTCGCCGTCGCCAGCCAAACCACGACGTCGGTCCGCACGACCTTCGGCGTCGATCTCGCCGGCGGCTTCGACATCGGCGGCACGCTTCTCGACCTCGGCCTGCGGTTGGGTTGGATGCACGAGTTCGCCGACACAGCACGCCCGATGACGGCAGCCTTTGCAGCAGCACCCGTGAGCCAGTTCACCGTCTTCGGTGCCACGCCGCAGCGGGACAGTGCCGTCATCGGCTTCTCCGCCGCGACGGCGATCAGCGACCGCACCTCCCTCTTCGTCTCCTATGACGGCGAAGTCGGCGGCGGCACCGACAATCACTCGCTGCGCGCAGGCTTCAGGATCACCTGGTGATCATCGATAGCTCCCGCGGCGAGATCGACTTTCAGGACTAAGGGTAAGGGTAAGCGTAAATGTACAGTGGTGTTCGGGTAGCGAGGCAGGTTCGTGGCATGGCGGATCTGCTCAAGGGGACTTGTCTCTCGACGCAGGCCTCGCGCCTGGCATTCACCATGCTGCTAACAGCAGGCATGCTCTCCGCACCGCTTCAGGCAAATGCGGCCAACTTCAATGTCGCCAACTCATCGCAACTCCAGAACGCGATCAGCAACGCGGCGAACGGCGACACCATTACCTTCACCGCCAACATCACGTTGAGCAGCAACCTGCCGACCGTGACCAAGAACATCACCTTCAATGGCGGCAACTTCACCCTCTCCGGTAACAACCAGCATCGCGGCCTGTTCGTGCAGTCCGGTACGGTCGCGATCAACGATCTCAACATCACTCACGCCGTCGCCCAGGGCGGCAAGGGCGGAGACGGCGCGAGCATTGAGGTCGCTCCCCCCGGTCCCGGTGGTGCAGGTGGCGCCGGACTTGGCGGCGCGCTCTTCGTCGGTGCCGGCGCTCATGTGGCCGTGAGCAACGTCAACTTGCAGAACAGCTCGGCGCGCGGCGGAAACGGCGGCAATGCCAACGGCTCCTTCGGAGCGGGCGGCGGTGGCGGCGGGTACCTGCCCGCCGGAGCCGACGGTGCCAACGGCGACTATACGGGAGGCAGAGGCGGTGCCGGCGGCGGCGGTAACGGCCATTCGGTCAGCATTGGCCAAGCCGGCGGGTTCGGCGGCGGCGGCGGTGGCGGTACGACCGGAGGAGACGGCGGCCTTGGCGGCGGCGGTGGCGGCAGCAGCGAAATTTACCAAGGGACAGCTGGCTTCCTGGGTGGCCACGGTGGCAACGGCGGTGGTGGCGGCGGTGGCGGAGCGGGACTTGGCGGTGCGCTCTTCGTTCAGGGCGGCGGCACTCTGATCATGGCCGGTTCGTTCACCGTCTCCGGCAACACAGTCGCGGGCGGCGCTGGTGGTGGTGGCAGTGGCGGTAGCGGTACGAACAACGGCGCGTCCGGTTCAGGCGCCGGATCGGGCCTCTTCCTCAATGCCAACGGCACGATCACGCTCGCTCCTGGCGCCGGCCAGACGCAAACGATCAGCGACGCCATTGTCGATCAGACGGGCGCCGGCGGCACCCACGCCAATGCTGGGAGCTGGTCGCTCGTGAAGGACGGTTCGGGGATCACGACCTTGACCGGCGCGAACGCCTATACCGGCGGAACCACCGTCAAGTCGGGCATCCTGCAGGGCAACACCCCGAGCCTCGTGGGCAACATCGCCAACAACGCCATCGTGGTCTTCGAGCAGGCGAGCGACGGGACCTACGCCGGCAACATCACGGGCACCGGCGAGTTGATCAAGGACGGCGCCGGCAAGTTGATCCTGAGTGGCGACAACAACTTCGGTGCCGGCATCCTCGTCAGTGGCGGCATCCTGCAGGGAACCTCCAACAGTCTGAAGGGCAACATCTCAAACACTGCCACCGTCATCTTCGACCAGGCGTTCAACGGCACCTATGCAGGGGACATGACCGGCGCCGGCACGCTCATCAAGAATGGCACCGGCAGCCTCAACCTCACCGGTACCAGCACCGTCAGCGGTGGTACGACGATCAATGCCGGTGGCCTCGCGGTGAACGGCCACCTGACCAGCCATGTCACTGTCAACAAGGGCGGGACCCTCAGCGGCAGCGGCAACGTTACCGGCGACATCACGAACCATGGCGGCACGGTCAAACCGGGTAACTCGATTGGCCACCTGACCGTCAACGGCAACTTCACCTTCAACAGCGGAACGTACGAGGTCGAGGTCAACGCCCAGGGCAACAGCGACCGCATCAATGTCGTCGGCGCCGGCCACAAGGTGATGATCAATGCCGGCACGCTCCTGATCGTCCCCGACGCCGGCACCTACACGCCCAACACCACCTACACGATCATCACGACCCAGGACGGCGGCACCGTAAAGTTCGACGCCGCCACCGGTGGCGTCGGCTTCCTCACATCGAAGCTCTCGCTCGACCGCAACAACATCTACGTCACCCTCGCACTGGCCCCCAATGCCTTTGCCTCGGCGGGACAGACCATCAACCAGCAGGCAGTCGGCGGTGCTCTCGATGCCATTGCCGCTTCGGGCAATGTCGGCGGCATCGTCACGACGATGGCGAACCTGCCGACCACGCAAGGCGCCCCTGCCCTGCAGGCGCTGAGCGGTCAGCAATATGCCGACTTCGGCACGTTGAACACACGTGCCAGCCAGCTCTTCATGAACTCGGTCGGACGCCAGATGGCGACGGAACGCGGTGCAGGACTCGGTGGCGCCAAGAGCGTCGCCCTTGCAGAGGCTTGTGATGTGGCGTGCGATACGACCACGCCCAATCGCTTCGGCGCGTGGCTTGCTGGGATCGGCAGTACCGGCAGCGTTCTCGGTGACGCCAACGCCTCGGGCTTCACCTACACGATGGGCGGTACTGCCTTCGGCATCGACTACCGCCTCGATCCTCGTTTCCTCGTCGGCATCGCCGGCGGCTATACGTCAGGCACGCAGTGGGTGAACGGCTTCTCCGGCAACGGATACTCCGACTCGTTCAGTGTCGCGGTCTACGGCTCGTTCACTCAGAACGGCAGCGGACCAGGCTTCTACGCCGACGCGCTGGCCGGCTACGCCAATGCCAGCAACCGCATGCAGAGGGTCATCGCGCTGCCCGGCAATCCCACCGGCATCGCCAACGGCAATACCTCGGCCAACCAGTTCCTCGGCCAGATCGAGACCGGCTACAAGTTTGGCCTGGACCTCGGCGCCAATACCTCGATCAGCCCCTTCGCCCGCCTGCAGATCGGCTCGATCAACCAGGCCGGCTTCACCGAGTATGGCGGCGGTGTCTTCAATCTCGCCGTCGCCAGCCAGACCACGACGTCGGTACGCACCACCTTTGGCGTCGACCTCGCCGGCGGTTTCGACATCGGCGGCACGCTGCTCGATCTCGGCCTGCGGCTCGGTTGGATGCACGAGTTCGCCGACACCGCACGCCCGATGACGGCAGCCTTTGCAGCAGCACCCGTCAGCCAGTTCACCGTCTTCGGTGCCACGCCGCAGCGGGACAGTGCCGTCATCGGCTTCTCCGCCGCGACGGCCCTCAGCGACCGCACCTCCCTCTTCGTCTCCTATGACGGCGAAGTCGGCGGCGGCACAGATAATCACTCGTTACGCGCAGGTTTCAGAATCACCTGGTGACATCGACGCTCTGGACGGCGGCGGCGGGCTGCACCAGCATGCCGCCTGCGTGTCTTCAGATCGAGTTCCTGTCCGTAGCGTTCGCCGCGCCGATACTTCCGATGCGGCGGCCGTAGAGCGGTTCGCGCCCGGCCTGTGGCCGGCGACCGCGTCGAGCGATTGCGCCGTGTTCGTGATCGACGGCGATGGTGATCCCGTCGGCGCCATGCGCCTGCGCTATGCCAACGATCGCCTCGAGATCGAGCGGATCGCCGCCACATCCCGCGACGTGGCGCGCCAGCTCACCGCCTTCGCCGAACGCACCGCGCGTGCCCTGAAGATCGGCGAGCTTCACCTGCAGCCCGACGCTGTCTCCAGCGACGGTGCGGCGGCTCTCGGCTTCGGCAACGGCATCAAGCGTATCTCCAACCGCTGGTGGCTGCGCGCGCTCGATCATCTCGAAGGCGTCGGTGTGCCGCTGCTGCGCGACGGCGCCGCGCCGCTCGACCAGACGCTCTACTATCGCGGCATCTGGGCGGCGATTGCGCTGCTGGTCGGCTTCGGCATCATTCCGCTCACGGTGTTCAGTCCGGGCGACGTGACCTTGCTGCATGTCGTCGTGCCGGCAATCGTTTGCATCACCGGCACGCTGTTCGCGCTTTGGCAGATCGGACTGATCGTCAAGGCGGCGCAGCGCGGCAGTCGCGGCCTCATCGCGCTGACGATCATCGCCGCGGCGGCGGTTTCCGTCCTCGCCATCGGCGGGCTGTTCTACGACCGCGCCCTGCCCTCGCTCGCCGAGCTGTGGGAGATCTATGGCGGTGACGAGGAGCTGGGCGATCTCGAGGTCGCCACAAGCAACGACGGCACGACGCTCCTGGTGCAGGGCGCCTACGGGGTCGGCAGCGCCGATCTGGTGCGGCGCGCGCTCGACAGCAATCCGCGCGTTCGACGCGTCGTGCTGGCGGGACCCGGCGGCCGCATCGGTCCCGCCTTCGAGATCAATCGCATGATCCGCGAACGCAAGCTCGCCACGCACGTCGAAACCGGCTGCGCCTCGGCCTGCACCATCGCCTTCCTCGGTGGCACGGATCGCTCGATCTCTCCGACCGGACGGCTCGGCTTCCATCAGGGCAGCTTTCCGGGGCTGGGTGCCAACGACATGTTCGAGAGCAACCGCGACATGCGGCGCTTCCTCATCGCCAGTGGCGTCACACCCGCTTTCGCCAAGCGCGCCATCGACACGCCGGCCGACGAAATCTGGACCCCGACGCCGCAAGAACTGCTGGCCGGCAAGGTCGTGAACCGCATAAATCGCTGACGAGTTGAAAAGAGGTTCCTACGGCATGATCCCCCGCGGCCTTTCCTACGACGATGCGATGCGGCAATTCCGTTGGCCGACGCCGGAGCGCTTCAACATCGGGCGCGCGATCTGCGAGCGGCATGCGCCGGACACGCTGGCAATGATCGTCGAGGCGTCCGACGGCTCGATACGCAACTGGAGCTTCGGGCAGATGCTGGCCGCCAGCTCGCGGCTCGCCAATGCGCTGGTCGCGCGCGGTCTCGGCAAGGGCGACCGGCTGGCGGTGTTCCTGAGCCAGAGCGCCGAACTCACGATCTGCCATCTCGCCGGCTATCGCATGGGCGCCGTCGTGCTGCCGCTGTTCACGCTGTTCGGCGAGGAAGCGATCGAATATCGCCTCACCAACGCCGAAGCCTCGGCCATCGTCACCGACATGAGCCAGTTGGCGAAGCTGCTCGCCGTGCGCGATCGCCTGCCAAACCTCAAGACGGTGATCGTGATCGGCGCCGGCGCGCATGGCAGCGCCTTCCTCGACTGGCGGCTGCTGCTCGCGGCGGCCTCCGACAGCTTCACGACGGTAGACACGCTGGCCGAAGATCCAGCGCTGCTGATCTACACGTCCGGCACGACCGGCCAGCCCAAGGGCGCGCTGCATGCCCATCGCATGATGCTGGGCTGCATGCCGGCCGTCGAACAGTGGCTGAGCCACTGGCCGATGGGTAACGAGGTGATGTGGACGCCGGCCGAATGGGCGTGGATCGCCGGCCTCTACGATTCGCTGTTCCCCGCCTGGTACTACGGCACGCCGGTGCTGGCGCATCGCTTCGCCAAGTTCGATCCCGAGCGCGCCTTCGCCATGCTGGCCAAGCACAGGGTCGGCGTGAGCTTCATCCCGCCGACCGCGCTCAAGATGATGCGCCAAGTCCACAAGCCGCGCGACCGCTGGACCTACGATGTCCGCGCCGTCTGCACCGGCGGCGAGGCCATGGGCGAGGAGCTACTCGCCTGGGGCCGCGACACGTTCGGCACCACGATCTCCGAAGGCTACGGCCAGACCGAGATGAACATGATGCTGCTGAATTCGCCGGACTGGTTCGACGTGCGGCCGGGTTCGTGCGGCCGCGCCTGCCCCGGTCGCAAGGTCGCGATCGTCGACGACCAAGGCAATGTCCTGCCGCCGGGCGAGGAAGGCCAGATCGCAGGCTGGCGGCACGATCCCATCGTGATGCTCGAATACTGGCGCAACCCTGAAGCCACGGCGCGCAAATATGCCGGCGACTGGCTGCTGACCGGCGACCTCGGCCGCATCGACGAGGACGGCTACGTCTTCTTCAAGAGCCGCGACGACGACGTGATCACCTCGGGCGGCTACCGCATCGGCCCGGGCGAGATCGAGGAATGCCTGATGAAGCACCCCGCCGTCGCCATGGTCGGCGTCGTGGGCGTGCCCGACAAGGTACGTACCGAGATCGTGAAGGCCTTCGTCCAACTTCGCCCCGAGATCGCGCCGACGGACGCGCTCAAGACTGACCTGGCGAATTTCGTGAAGACGCGGCTGGCCGCCCACGAATACCCGCGCGCGGTCGAGTTCGTGGCCGAACTGCCGCTCACGACGACCGGCAAGATCCTGCGCCGCGAGCTCCGGAAGCTGGGTTAACTCCTACGGCTTCTCGAGTCGGTCTCGAAACCATGCGGCCAGTTGGGCCTCGTCCAGCGTGTCGGCGGCGAGCGCTTCCACAGTCCTGACCGCATCGGCAGGATCGAAGCGAAGACGGTAGCCGTTGTCGGCGAGGAACAGACGCGCGGCGACCCACGCCGCCCGCTTGTTGCCGTCAACAAACCCATGATTACGCGCGAGGCCGTAGGCATAGGCGGCAGCCAGATCGGCCGCGTCGGGCTTGCCATAGGCAGCGAGATTTCGCGGTCGGGCCAGTGCCGACTCTATGGCGCCGCTGTCTCGCACACCGTCGGGACCGCCATGCTCGGCGATCTGCCGGTCATGGATTGCATGGAGAACTTCCGGAGAGATCCAGCGCCAGACAGTCATTTCGCTAAGGCGCGGAGGACGTCTCTATCCTCGCGCATGATGTCTTCGGCAAGACTCATCTGGCGCTCGAAGTCCGGATTGTACGGCGTCAGGCGATAGCTGCCGTCCGGCGCTTCGGTCAGATAGACCGTGTCGCCTTTCTGGACCTTGAGACGCGCCATGGCCTCCTTCGTCAGAATGAACCCAGCGGAGGCGCCGACCGTGGTCACCTTGAATTTCAGCATCAACCTGACCTCTATATAATAATCATTATATAGAGTTGCGAGATGCGGAATCAATCAACGCGCTAGAGTCGCGCGCAGCCGGCCAAGAAGGTTAGCCTTGGAAGAGGCCGGGAAGGCTGTTGAGCAGGGTGACGAAGCCGATCAGGGCGGCCGGCCACCAGGAGTTAAGATGAAGAGGCATGAGCAATACTCTAATAATATAGATTAAAAATATCACTCACCACACTGAAAAGAAAGAGACCTTTGGGGGAGTAGACTGATGCGCTGGACCGCCCTTCTCACCCTCGCCGCCGTCTGTCTTGCGGCTGGCAAGATCCAGGCTCAGGCGCCGTATCCGGATCGGCCGGTCAAAATCATCGTGCCTTACATTGCCGGCAGCGCGCCTGACGTCGCCGCCCGCCAAGCCGCGGACCGGCTGACGGCCGGGCTGGGCCAGCAGTTCATCATCGACAACAAGCCCGGCGCCAGCGGCAACATTGGCGGCGAGGCGGGCGCCCGCGCGACGCCCGACGGCTACACGCTGATGCTGATGACAGGCAACCACGTCATCAATCCGTTCCTCTACGCCAAACCCGGCTACGGCCTGAAGGACTTCGCGCCGATCACGATCATCACCCGCCTGCCCTCGCTGATGGTCGTGCCGCCCTCCTCGCCGGCCAAGACCGTCGCGGAGTTCATCGCGCTCGCCAAGTCGAAGCCCGGCCAGCTCAACTACGGCTCGGGCGGCATCGTCAGCCTGGCGAACCTGTCGGCCCAGGCCTTCCGGCTGGCGACGGGCATCGACTATGTCCACGTCCCCTACAAGGGAGCGCCTGACATCGTGCGCGGCCTGCTGGGCGAGCAGATCAACGTCGCCTTTCCCACGATGCCGACGGTGGTCCGGCTGGCGCAGCAGGGATCGCTGCGGCCGCTGGCCGTGACCTCAGCGAAGCGCTCGACGGCGATGCCCGACGTGCCGACCCTCCTCGAAGCCATGCCCAATGGCTTCGTCCAGGAATCATGGCTGGCGCTGGCGGCGCCGGCCGGCACACCGCCCGCCATCATCGACCGCGTCTACGCCACGCTGAAGAAGGCCGCCGAGACTCCGGAATTCCGCACAGCGCTGAGCAGCGACGGCTCCGAGGTCGTCTTCAACACGCCGGCCGAATTCGCCGCTATGCTGCCGGGCGAGAGCAAGAAGTATCAGGAGCTCATCGAGAAGCTCGGCATCAAGATCGAATAGAGGAGTCTCAGGGATGGCCGCCGTTGCGCCCCGCATTCACGAAGCCCCCGACGACCTGCTGGCCGCGATCGACTTCTGTTACGAACAGGGCTGGACCGATGGCCTCCCGGTGGTGCCGCCGCAGGTCGATCGCGTGAAGGCGATGCTGGCCGCCGACACGCGGCCCGCCGACACGGTCATCTGCCATCATCCGGCGACCACGCTCGATCTCTCGCTGCATGCGGCGGCGGTCAACGCCGTCATGGCGGGCTGCCTGCCGGAGCATTTTCCGGTGCTGGTCGCGGCCTACGAGGCGATGAACCGGACGGAATTCAACTTCCATGGTTCGACCGCCAGCACTGGCGGCTCGGCGCCGCTGCTCGTCGTCAGCGGCCCCATCGTCGACGAGATCGGCATGAATGCCGACGTCAACCTGTTCGGCCCCGGCAATCGCGCCAATTCGACCATCGGCCGCGCCACGCGCCTGATCCTGCGCAATGTCTTCCAGATGCTGCCGGGCATTTCCGACAAGTCGACCCAGGGCAATCCGGGCAAATACAGCTTCTGCATCGCCGAACGTAGCCGCGCCAATCCCTGGCCGCTGCTGTGCGAGGCGCAGGGCTATGCCAAGGGCACGTCGAGCGTCACGACCTTTGCCGGCGGCGGCTTCTGCAACGTCGAGAACCACGGCGGCAACACGCCCGAGCAGATCCTGGGCTCGGTCGCGGACGCCATGGCGAACTACGGCTGCATCACCTTGGGCCAGAGCGTGGTGATCCTGGCGCCCGAGCATATGCGCATCCTGGGCGATGCCGGCTGGACGCGCGAGCAGGCGCAGGACTGCCTGTTCAGCCTGGCCAAGCGGTCGGTCGAGGGCATGAAAAGCGTCGGCAAGTACCGCGACCGCGAGTACGACCGCCAGCACGACAAGGACGCCCACAAGCTGGTCGAACAGGGCTTCGTCCATCGCGGCCTCGGCCCCGCCGACATCCTGATCACCATGGGCGGCGGCGATGCCGGCGGCCATTCCTGCTTCATTCCCTCGTGGAGCCGCGGCCGCTCGTCGTTGATGCAGCACGCGCCCATCGCCCCGTTCGTCCAGAAGTCATAAGGAGACGCCGATGCAGCTCTATTCACCGATGTCGACCACGCCGAAGCGCAAGGCCTTCCGGGCGCCGGCGCTCGCCAGCCTCGACGGGGCGCGGATCGGCATTCTGGAAAACGGCAAGCTCAACGCCGAGGAGATGCTGAACGAAGTGGCGCAGCTCTTCGTCGAGCGTCACGGCTGCACCGTGCGCATGTTGTCGTCGAAGTCCAACGCCAGCGCGCCAGCCCCCTCGCCCACGCTGGTCAAACTGGCGCAGGATGTCGACTTCGTCGTCACCGGTTTGGGAGATTGAGGGTCCTGCTCAACGTGCAGTCTGCACGACGGCATTACCTTCGAACAACTCGGCAAGCGCGCGCTTGTGATCTGCACCACACCCTTCGAAGTGACGGCGAAGAACATCGCGCGCGTGCTCGGCCTGCCTGACTATCCCTTCGTGAAGGTCCAGCATCCCATCGGAAGCTGCACCTTGCCCGAGCTCAAGGCGCGGGCGGAAAAAGCCTACGAACAGGCGCTGCCGATTCTGTTGGGGACGTGATCTTCTCCTCCCCCTTCAAGGGGGAGGATGAAAACGATCAACTCGCCGCCGCGGCCTCGGAGAGGCCGAACTGGAGTTCGGCCAGGCGGGCGTAGAGGCCGTCGCGGCGGACGAGGTCGGCATGGCGGCCGACATCGACCACCCTGCCCTGGTCGATCACGACAATGCGGTCGGCCTTCTGCACCGTCGCCAGCCGATGGGCGATAACCAACGTGGTGCGCTTGTGCATCAGCCGGTCGAGCGCCTGCTGCACGGCCAACTCGCTCTCGGCATCGAGGGCGCTGGTCGCCTCGTCCAGCAACAGCACGGCAGGCTCGCAAAGCAGCGCTCGTGCGATGGCGATGCGCTGGCGCTGGCCGCCCGACAGGCGCACGCCGCGCGCGCCGAGATCGGTGGCGAAGCCCTGCGGCAGCGCCTCGATGAAACTGAGCGCCGATGCAGCTTCGGCAGCCGCACGGACCTCGGCGTCGCTCGCGTCGGGCCGGCCGTAGCGGATGTTCTCGGCGACCGAGGTGCTGAACAGCACCGGCTCCTGCGGCACGGTCGCCAGCGCACGGCGGAGATCGTTCAGCTTGAGATCGCGCACGTCGATGCCGTCCAGCCGCACCACGCCCTTCTCGGGATCGTAGAAGCGCAGCAGCAGGTTGAAGACGGTCGTCTTGCCCGCGCCGGAGGGACCGACGATCGCGACCGTCTCGCCCGGCGCGACACTGAGATCGAAGCCGTCCAGCGCCAAAGCATCGGGTCGCGTGGGATAGCGAAACGAAACATCGTCGAAGGCGACGGCGCCCTTCACAGGCTGCGGCAACGGCTTGGGCGTCACGGGCTCGGCGATGGACGGCGGTTCGGCGCGCAGCTCGGCCAGCCGCTCCGCCGCGCCCGAGGCGCGCTGCAGATCGCCGATGGTTTCGCTGATCGCGCCACCCGAGCTTGCGACCAGCACGGCGTAGAAGACGAAGGCCGAGAGATCGCCGGCGCTGATGCGGCCGGTCAGCACGTCATGGCCACCCATCCACAGCAGGAAACCCACCGCCGAGAAGACGATGAAGATCACCAGCGTGGTCATGATGGCGCGCCGCGAGATGCGCCGGGCCGCCGCCTCGAAGGCTCGCTCCGTCGCCTGGCCGAAACGACGGGCCGCACGATCCTCCTGTGCAAACGCTTGCACGGTGCGCACGCCATCGAGCGTTTCGCCACCTTCGGAAACCATGTCGCCCATGCGCGCCTGCGCCTCGCGCGACAGCGCCTTCACTTGGCGGCCAAACAGGATGATCGGCACGACGGTGAGCGGCACGACGGCCAGCGTCCAGGCCGCGAGCTTGGGGTTCGTGATCACCAGCATGACGACGCCGCCCAGGCACATCAGCGTGTTGCGGAGCGCGACCGAGGCCGAGGAGCCGATCACCTGCTCGATGAGCTGCGCGTCGGCCGAGATGCGGCTCATCACGTCGCCGGAGCGCTTGATCTCGAACCAGGCCGGCCCCAGCCGCACGACATGCGCAAAGAGATCGCGCCGCAGGTCGCCGACCACGCGCTCGCCCAGCCAGGAGACGAGGTAGTAGCGGGCGCCCGAAGCGATGGCGAGCACGACGGCCACGGCCAGCAGCGAGGCCAGCGCGTAGTTCAGGACATCCGGCCGGCCCTGGGCAAAGCCACGGTCGATCAGCGCGCGCAGGCAGGCGCCGAAGGCCAGCACCGTCCCCGCCGCCACCAGGAGCGACAGCAGCGCCAGCACGGTCCGGCCGCGATAGGGCCTGAGATAGGGTCCGAGGAGCGCGAGGCCGCCGAAGCGCTTCATGTCGCTGCCCTCATGGGGCCGACCAGCGGATCGGGAGGCCGAATTCCGCCGACAGGACCTCCAGCAGATCGCCGCCGCCGCGCGTATCCAGCCACTTCCCGGCATCGGCCGCGAAGGCATAGTGCCGCGCCCCGCTCTTGGGCGAACTCAGCCAGACTTGCCGGGTGGGTGCATGTTTGTTGACGATCCAGGTGCCCTCATCGCCCTCGACGGTGAGCACCCCGCCCTGCAGTTCAGCATCGGCATGATCGGCGATCGCCTCCTCGAGGGCGGCGAGCAGGCTGTCGGCGAGGCTTTCGAATGCTGAATCGGTCATGATCCGGGCCGGTCTACAGGCCACGGCAGGCCCGGACAACCGACTTGTGGCCGCGTCCCCGGGCCTGTATACCCGCGGCCCTGTCGCAGGCCGGTCGGTAATCGGCCCTGAAGCGCTGGAGAAAGTTCATGCAAGAGAAGATTCACCCCGCCTACCACAAGATCACCGTGGTGATGACGGACGGAACGTCCTTCGAGACGAAGTCGACCTGGGGCAAGGAAGGCGCGAGCCTCCGCCTCGATATCGACCCCAAGACGCACCCGGCCTGGACGGGCGTGCGCCAGAGCATCGACCGTGGCGGTCGCGTGCAGCGCTTCAAGGATCGCTTCGGCATGACCGGATCGGCGACTGCGGCCATGGGCGCCGGCCTCAAGGGGTCGGGCACCAAGGCGGACGCAGCACCGGAAGCAACGCCGGCTAAGGGCGCAGCCAAGAAGAAGTAAGGCCCGGTTTCTTCCGGGCCTCTGCTACACTCGCGCCGCGATACCCAACGGGAGGCGGCGTGGTGAAGTCTGTACGAGTTGTCTGTGCGCACGATTGTCCTGACATGTGCTCTCTCATTGCACATGTCGATAACGGCAAGGTGGTGCGCGTCCAGGGCGACCCCGACCATCCCTATACGGCAGGCTTCGCCTGCGGCAAGGTCAACCGCGACGCCGATCTGGTGAACTCACCGGAGCGCATCGCGACGCCTCTGCGCCGCAGCGGCCCCAAGGGTTCGGGCCAGTTCACGCGCATTACCTGGGACGAAGCGCTCGACGAGATCGCCACGCGCTGGAAGGCAATCATCGCCGAGAGCGGCCCCGAAGCGATCCTGGGTTACGCCTACTCCGCCCATCAGGGCCTGATGAACCGCGGGCTGGTCGGCGGCCTCTTCCACGCGCTCGGCACGTCGCGCCTGCAGGCCGGCACGGTGTGCGACACCTGCTGCGAGACCGCGTGGGATGTGACGGTGGGCCCCGTAGGCGGCGCCGATCCCGAATCGGTCGTGCATTCCGACCTCGTCGTATCGTGGGGCGCTGACCTTGCGGCCACCAACGTCCATTTCTGGGCGCTCGCCGAAGCGCAGAAGAAGCAGCGCGGCATGCCGATCGTCGTGATCGATCCACGCCGCACGCGCAGCGCCAAGGCGGCCGACCTCTATCTGCCGATCCGCATCGGCACTGATGCCGCGCTCGCGTTGGGCGTCATGCACATCCTGGTGCGTGACGGCCTCGCCAACCGCGACTACATCGCCCAGCACACCTTGGGCTTCGACAAGGTCGAGCGCGACGTCCTGCCGAGGTTCACGCCGGAGCGCACCGCCGAGATCACCGGCCTCTCGGTGGCCGACATCGAGAAGTTCGCCGCGATGTATGGCAACGCCAAGGCCGCCCTCATCCGTCTCGGCGAAGGCATGACCCGCCTCGTCAATGGCGGCCAGGCACTGCGCACCGTGGTGCTTCTGCCGGGCGTCACCGGCCACTACGCCGTCAAGGGTGGCGGCTCGCTGCTGCTGACGGCCGCGTCGTGCGATCTCAACTACGCCGCCGTGCGCAAGCCTTCGGGCCCGGCGACGGCGCGCATGGTGAACCACCTGCGCCTCGGCGAAGAACTTCTCAACATGAAGGACCCGCCGCTCCGCGCGCTCTATGTCTCGGCCAACAATCCGGCCGTGACCTGCCCGGAAGTGCACAAGGTGCAGAAAGGTCTGAGTCGCGAGGATCTGTTCACCGTCGTGCATGACCCGTTCATGACCGACACGGCGCGCTATGCCGACATCGTGCTGCCGGCCGCGAGCTATCTCGAGACCGACGATCTCTATCGCGCCTACGGCGCCTACTGGATGCAGTGGGGCCAGAAGGCCGCGGAACCGGCCGGCGAAGCGCGCTCCAACTTCCATGTCGCTCAGGCGCTGGCGCAGCGCATGGGCGTGAAGGACCGCATCTTCACCCTCACGCCGCGCGAGGCGGCCGAAGAACTGTTCAAGGGCGCGACCGGTCCCGCCGCCAAGGCCGATCCGGCGAAGCTCTTTGCCGGTGAGCCGCACCACATCGCGCATGACTGGCAGGGTCAGCCCTTCAAGACACCGTCGGGCAAGCTGGAATTCTATTCCGAGCAGCTCGCCAAGCAGGGCCTGTCGCCGATCCCCGACTGGCAGCCCGATCCAACCGAAGTGGCGGACGCCAAGAAGTGGCCGCTGCGCCTGCTGACGGCGCCAGGCTACTTCCAGGCGCACACCGCCTTCTCCGGCGTCGGCTTCCTGCGCAAGCGCGAGGGCCAGCCCTTCTGCATCCTGCATCCCGAGGACGCCGCCAAGCGCGGCCTGAAGGATGGCGACCAGGTGCGCGTGTTCAACGAACGCGGCGAGGTCGGCCTGATGCTGAAGGTCGTCGACGAGGTGCAGCCCGGCGTGCTGCTGGTCCCCGGCCAGCGCCCGACGTCCGAGGCGGTGTCCGGCACGATCAACATGCTCTGCTCGGACCGCTACACCGACATGGGCGAAGGTGCCACCTACCAGAGCACCTTCCTCGACGTCGGCCCCTGGAAGGCACAGGCGGCGGCGTAAAGCCGGGGGCGCGCGACTCCAGTCGCGCGGTCATGATCGCGCCAGTTCGCGCGGAGTAACCTCCGCGCTTTACTGGCGCGCGCCCAGCCCGTCTCAAATCGCGAGCCGAACGAGCGGTTCCAGTTGTTCGCCTCGTCGCGCGGCGCGCATTGGCGCCGTGTCGGTGTAGACCCGCTCCTCGACGATCTTGCCGTCGCGCAGCCGAAACTTGTCGACGCCGCGCGTGTTGAAACGAACACCACCGTGAACGCGCGTCGCCTGCCACTCGACAATCACCACCTCGCCGCGCCACGTCCAGTCGAGGAGCTGCCAGACGAGATCGGGCGCGATTTCAGCCACGAAATCGGTGAACCGCCCGAACTCCTTGCCGGTCACCGGGCGGTCGTAGTGCGGCGAATGCAGCACACCGTCGGGATGCCACAGCGCCAGAAACGCCTCGCCGTCGCGTGCTGCCCAAGCGGCGGCGAACTTGGTTACGAACTCCTGAACGTCCTGATCGGTCATCGTCCTGCTCCGTTGCTTGAACACCGAAGCTAGGGAGCGACGACCGTCCGGTCTGGCGGACTCCGGACTCTACAGTCCGTCCAAAGGCTTCGGATCACACGAAGCGGTGTTGCGTGCGCACGCGGTTGGCGAGCTTCGGCACGGCCTGACCGACGATCAGCGTCTTGAAGTGATCGGTCTGCTGATGATCGGCGAAGGCCGCTTCGTCCTTGAAGACTTCGTAGAAGAAGAACTTCTCGGGCTCGGTGAGCGATTGATGGATCTGGAAGGCGTGCACGCCCGGTTCGTTCTGCGCCTGGGGCAGGAACTGGCGGACGATTGCGGCGACGGCGTCGGTCTCGCCGGGTTTCGCTTCCCAGAAAGCGGTAACGACAAGTCCGTCTTTCAGCGTGTGAAGATTGGTCATGTGAGTTCTCCCGTCGAAGGTTGACAGGAGCGTTTTATCGGACGGCGCGTGGCCGTCGTTTCGGCCGCGGTCGAAATTGGCCTTGTCGACGACGACACCTGGCAAAACTTGGCAAAGATGTTTGGCAATCGTTTCGCGTCAGGTATGGTCACACCGAGTGAAGAACAAGTCGGCCGAACAACCAAGACAGTACGGGCGATCGATTCTCTACGGGGGGCGGAGACTCGAATATGGCGAACACGGTAATGAACGTCGCGCTGAGCGACACCTACAAGGCTAATCTGACACTCGGTGGGTCAGGCAACGGCGTCTATGCCTGGGCCTTCGCGTTCGACGGCACGCCGGCGACCAAGCTTACGCAGGTTGCGCTGGTCACCGACGGCGTCGCCGCGGTCAACCCGCAGCTCGATCTGACCCAGGGCGACGGCACCTTCCTGTCCGGCACCGTCTATTTTGTCGTCCAGCAGACCAAGGGCACCGGCATCGCGCCGCTCGACCCCAGCACGATCGTGCAGCCGGGCAGCCTCTACTTCGAAGACTCGATCGCCAGGAACTATCGCTACGACGTGGTCGAGGCCACGATCTCCAACCACGCCGCCGATGTCGCCGAC
This sequence comes from Reyranella sp., assembly GCF_004297405.1. Lineage (GTDB taxonomy): Bacteria > Pseudomonadota > Alphaproteobacteria > Reyranellales > Reyranellaceae > Reyranella. The sequence goes on along the minus strand of NZ_SCVC01000006.1, from coordinate 93,198 downwards.
ATCACCAGCATCGTCCAGTTCGGCTCGACCCTGCAAATCTCGGCCGGCGGCGTGACGCGCGGCTACAATGCGAGTGCCGCCGATATCTATGCGGCTCTCCAGGCCAACCTGCCGGCCGGCACCGAGCACTACACCTTCGCCCCGAGCGCAGGTCCGGGATCCGGCGGTTCGCCGCTGAACCAGTTGCGCGAGGCCCTGCTGGCCGGCAGCAACGTGCCCAGCAATCCGGCCAACGTCTCGGCCGACTGGGCGGCCTACGTCAACAAGTTCAAGGGCATTGCCGACCAGGCCTACCTCGCCTCCTACTTCAACGGCGTGGCCGCCAAGGACGGCAATCCGGCCGTACCGCCGAGCCTCTCCTACTACGGCGTGAGCTACGACCAGTCCCGCGACATGTTCTGGCTGACGCCCGTGGAGATGACCGGCGTCACCACGACGACGGGCGTGATCGGTATCACCTCGACCGAGCTGCAGCAGAACATCTACGCCCAGACCGGCGCGCTCAACATCTACGCGAACAAGGGCGACGCGACGCCCACCCAGACCTTCAACACCTTTACGCCCAACAACGCCTGGGGCGATATCACCAAGTATTTCGTCGCGGGCTTCGACGCCGGCTACTGGGGCGGCAAGGCCAACTCGGCCAACCCCACGATCAAGGAAACGATCAGCTTCAACCAGACCTGGAACTGGGACGCGCCGTACAGCTACGCGGCCATCAACGCCCCGGCAGGCACCAACCACTACGGCTATACCAACACGCTCGGCACCGGAACCGGCACGCCCGGCCCCGACCGGCAGATGTTCTACGATCCGCTGGCCGCGACCTTTGCGAAGCTTGGCAACGCTTACGGCTACTCGTACTCCGACCTGCTCTCGACCGGCGGCACCAATCCGCAGATCAGCCTGTGGAACGGCTCGGCGAACGTGTCGTCGATCAACGTCACGCTGTACGACTTCAACGAAACCCCGTCCGGCTACGCCCCGCAGACCGGCATTCCCTATATCTCCGGCGCCCTGCCGATCCCCACCACCACGCACAGCACCAACACGTTCATCTTCGACATGTCGGTGGCGGGCACCTTCGCGCCCAAGGCGGGCACGCCGATCACCTTCGGCATGTATTCGCCGGGCGACGCCCATGCCGACAGCAAGGGGTTCATCCGCTTCGACGTGTCGTCGTCCGCCTCCCCCAACTACGGCAACTATTATCAGATCGTTCCCGACGCGACGCTGGGCTGGAAGCTCGACGCCACCAACCCCTATACTGCGGTGGGCGGCTTCGCGATCAGCAACGTCTTCATGCCGTCGGCCGGCGACACCGGCTGGTACCAGCTCACGATCGGCAGCGGTACGCTCGGCAAGACGTACAACATGTACGTCCAGGGCACCGAGAGCACGATCACGACCGCCCAGATCGACGGCGGCGCTGCCGCCGTGATCAGCCCGAACAATACCGCCAAGTTCTCGACCAACGGCGGCGGTACGGCCATCACCTACGATCCGATCTATTTCTCCACCGCCAATCCGACCCCGCCACCACCGCCAAAGAACCTGGCTGCGCCCCAGGTCGGCTACGACCAGGGCGGTACGTTCACGCCCATTGCCGACCCGACCAACATGGTGCTGGGCAGCCTCGCCTTCAGCTCCACGCCGGGATCGAACAACGTCCTGCCGCCCAACAATGTCGCCGAGCTGACGGCCTCCAACCTCGGCAATCCGAACTGGATCATGACGCCCATCGTCACGCAGGCGAACGCAAGCGGCGACTGGCATACGGCGATGAGCACGCAATTCGGCAACGGCAACTACAGCGTCTTCATGCAGCAGTACCTGCCGCAGGACTGGGGGCTTACCAACCCGGTCGGCGAGGCCACGCAGCTCCTCGACTTCAGCGTCAACCTCGCCACCCTGCCGCTGGTGGCCGCGGGCGGTGGCACGGCGCTGACGCTCACCCCCGGGGCTCCCGGCACCACGGCCGGTAACTGGATCGACCTCACGGTCTCCAGCTCGACCCTGAAGAACGGCACGCTGATCGCCTACGCCACCGACAGCAGCGGCGCCATGCTGAACCGCGACGGCAGCGGCACCACAACTTCGCTGGTCGACGCGACCCTGGCCAAGATCGGCGCCGTGGCGGCCGACAACGGACAGATGTTCTACACCGGCCAGCAGTCGGTCTATCTGCCGGCCGGCGACAACCTGAAGTTCGCCATCGTTACCGGCGACGACGTGATCAACCTCAACCCGACCACGAACGTCACCGGCAGCGGCACGCTCGCGGTGTCCGTTGCCGGCAGCGGCGGCCAGATCAACTTCACCGCCACGGTCGACAATACGCTGAGCGAATCGGCGGTGCTGGCCGCGAGCCAGCGCATCACCGACCATGCCTGGGTCTATCTCACGCAGGGCAGCCAGGTGCAGGTCGACCTGGCGTGGAGCGGCGCCTACGCCAACACGGTCCACTTCGTGCGCATGGACCAGAACCCGGCCAATACCGAGCAGCTCCAGGTCGGCGGCGTGGCCTACGGCAACACCGACGCCTTCCGCGCGGCCATGGCCCAGCACTGGGAGTTCAGCTCGACCCAGGGCAATTCGACCGGAACGTCGTCGGCCGTCTGGACCGTGGCGGGCGGCGACGGCTACTACGCGCCGGTGCTGGTCAATCCGCTTGGCAATATGTTCACCATCGATGCCACGACGACGCTGACCGCGAACCCGGACGGCACGACCCACGTCCGCGTGTTCGGCGAAAACACCTTCGGCTTCGAAGACATGAACGCCGCCACCGCCGGTGTCGACTTCGACTACAACGACATGATCGTGAAGCTCTCGCTCCTGACCTGAGGAAACCACAAATCCTCATCCTGAGGGCCGTGCGGAGCACGGCGTCTCGAAGGATGGGAACGAGCACCTTGCCTGAGGCCCACCCTTCGAGACGCGCCGCTTCACGGCGCTCCTCAGGGTGAGGTGGTCGTTGCCCCAGTCGCCCGCAGTCGCCCTGCTACACCATGGCCTGCGCGGCGACCCTGATGCGGCCGCTGCGGCGCGCTTTGTCGAGCGCTTCGTGGTCCTGGTCGGTCTGCTTGGCGTAGGCCAGCGCGAATTTGCCGATGGCCTCGTCGAGCGCGGCGCTGTTACCGCAATAGCCCGCAATCATCGCCGGATCGCCCGACTTGGCATGCGCCAGCGCCAGCGCCCAACCGCAGAGACTGCAATATTCGACGAACTCCTCGACGCTGCCGTCATCGCCTTCGGTGAACTTGATGCTGCCCTTCATGTCGGCGAGCTGGCGCACATAGAAATGGCCGTGATCGGGGATCTCGCCCCAGCCCAGAAAAATATCGGGCGAGCCCTGCGTCAAGCGCTGGCCGAAGACCACGCGACGCCCCTGGTTGTCGAACCTGAGCTTGTGGTCGACATAGGGCTCCAGGACCGACTGCTGCGCCTGCTTGACCTGCAGGAACAGCGGATCGTCGTTGTCGATGCCCCGCAGCAGCACTACCCAGCAGCCCGTGCCGACGCTGCCGACGCCCACCACCTTGCGGGCCGAATCGACGATGCGATAGCGCGACAGCAGGATGCGCCGGTCGATCGGCAGCGAGTCTACGTAGGAGCGCAGCATCAGGTCGAGCGCTTCGTTGACCGGGATTCCCCGCTCGGTGTGGGTCTCGCGGATGACGAGCGGCACTTCCTCGATGATGCGATGCTGGCCGTCGACTTCCTCGGTGAGCTTCTCGAGGACCGCGACATGGCCCTTGCTCCGCGCCTTGTCCATCACCTTCTCGGCGTTGCGCCGGGCCTTTGGCGACAGGGTGTCGAGGATGGCGCGGTCGTCGATGCGGTCGTACCAGATCTCGAGGAAGCCCATCTCCGCATAGCGCCGCATGCGCTCGCGATAGGAACGCACGATCGCCTGTGCCGCATCCTCCGCGTCCGCCTTGTCGCCGCCCATGAAGCGCGCCGACACGGCCGCGCTGGCCGCCAGCCGCTTCAGGTCCCATTCCCAGGGGCCGGGATGCACTTCGTCGAAATCGTTGATGGCGAAGATCAGGTTGCGTTCGGCCGACGCGAAGACACCGAAGTTGGAGACGTGCATGTCGCCGCAAGCGCCGACACCCATGCCGGTCACCGGCGTTTCGGACAGATCGGCTGCCATCACTGCCGCCGAGCCGCGCAAAAAGGCGAAGGGTGAGGCCAGCATGCGCGCGAAGCGCACCGGCACCAGCTTCTGCGCGCGCGTGAGGTTCTGCTGTTCCAGGATGGAAACGGGATCGGGACGGTCCTTGGCCTTCTCGAACTGGGCATGCGCCTTCCTCGGCACCTTGTCGCGCAAGGCCTTGCCGGCGGCGCCGCGTTCGGCGGTGGAGGGACGCGGCGCGGTGAAGCTCTCCAGCAGGTTCATGCTGTCGATCGCATCGTTCATGCGCTCGAACGTCCGGTCGATGTTTGCTGCGATCGAAACCGTCTTCATGGTGCCCCCGTCCTCGTCAATCGAATGCCCGCCACAGTTGCAGCAAGGGCTATAGCAATGAAACAGGCTGGAACCCAATAGGCCGCCGCCGTTACATCCGCCACCGTGAGCCCGCCCGACAGGCCGGCCAGGTTGGCGATCAGCCCGGCCAGCGCCGCGCCCAGCGCTCCGCCGGCCTGCTGGACCGTCGCGACCGACGAGGCAGCGACGGTTTCCTCGCCCTTCCGGGCGCCGCTCATCACACGCTGTGCAGTGAAGGCCCAGGTCGAGCCGATGCCGATACCCAGCAGGATGATCGGCCCGATCGACAGCACGAACGGCTTGAGCGGCAGCAGGCCCGCGAGGCCGAACAGGGCCACGGCCATGGCGAGCGGCCCCATCACCAGCAGGCGGGCGACCCAGCGCGGTGAGGCGCCGGCCACGACGATCGACGCCACGGTCCAGCCGAGCGAGCCGCCGGCGACCATGTAGCCCGCCGCCAGCGGATCGAGCCCGTGCAGGACCTGCAGGAAGGTCGGCACGAAGAGCTGCAACGGGCTGAAGGACGCCGAGATCAGCAGCGCCAGCCACAGGCCGATCCCCGTCATCGTGTTGAAGGAAAAGGCATCGCGTGGCAGCAGCGGCGCGGCGGCGCGGCGGTCGATATAGAGCATCAGCGCCAGCCCGCCGATCGCCGCCAGGAACAAGGCGGCCTTGACGGTGGCCACCGGAGACGCCGCCGCCGCCGACATGGCAAAGATCGCCGCACTGATCAGCGCCACCCTCAGCCCCGGCACACGCGGCCGTGCGCCATGTCCCGTGAGCGTGCGCGGCAGAGCCCGCACCGCCACCACCGCCAGCACACAGGCGAGCGCGGTCACGGCATAGAAGGCGCCGCGCCAGTTGCCATAGGTCGCGAAGGCGCCGCCCAGCAGCGGCCCGAACAGGATCGACATGCTCCAGGCACCCGACAGCAGGGTGATCGCGCGCGTCCAGATCATTTCGGGAAAGGTGCTGCGCACCAGCACATAGGCCATGGCCGCCAGCAGGCCGCCGCCGAACCCCTGCACGAAGCGGCCGATGATGACGTGCGCCATCGTGGACGCGAGCGCACAGACCAGCGCACCCAGGCCGAAGATCAGCGCGCCTGTTGCAAAGGCCCGGCGTGCGCCGACCACGGCATTGATGTAGCCGGTGCAGCATGCCGCCACGATCGACGAGGCGAGGAACAAGGTGGTCGGCAGGCTCATCAAGGTCGCACCGCCGACATCCTCGACGATGCTCGGCAGCACAGTCGCCAGCATCAGCACGTTCATGGAATGCAGCAGCACGCCGCCAACGAGGACCGCGAGCGCGGGAAACCAGGCGGGCTTCAGCAACGCGGCCCAACCGACTTTCTGCGCTTCCGTGGACATGGTGGCGGCCGCTCCCCTTCCCGGCGAGATCGCAGTTGCCGGCCGCGGCACCATAGCCTATTTTCGAAAGTGATTACTTTCTAAATTTTCCATCGCCGGCGGCGGAGCGTCAGATAGCAATGGCGGCAACGAGCGACGATCGAATCCTGTTCCAGCTCAAGACGCGCGGTCCGCAGACGGCCGCCGCGGTCGGCACGCGCCTCGGCATGACGTCGACCGGCGCCCGCCAGCATCTCGCTCGACTACAGGCCGACGGACTCGTCGAAGGCCAGGAGCAACGGAACGAACAGCGCAAGGAGCAACGCCAGAAGCGTGGACGGCCGACGCGGCTTTGGCGGTTGACCGATCAGGGACATGGACGCTTTCCCGATCGCCACTCCGACCTGACGCTCGAACTCATACGATCGACCCAAGCCGTCTTCGGCAAGGCGGGGCTGGAAAAGCTCGTCCGCCACCGCGAGGAGGATTCCCTCGATCGCTATCGCAAGCTCGTCCCTAGCCGGCTGTCCCTGCGCGCGAAGCTCGACGCCCTAGCCGCAGCGCGCAGCCAGGAAGGCTACATGGCCCGTGTGATTCCAGAGCGGGACGGCAGCTTCCTGCTCGTCGAGGATCACTGCCCGATCTGCGCTGCAGCGGCGACCTGTCAGGCTTTGTGCCGGTCGGAGTTGGCGATCTTTCAGAATGTCCTCGGCGATGGCATCATGGTCCAGCGGATCGATCACCTCCTCGCCGGCGCCCGCCGGTGCGCCTACAGGGTTCATCGATCACGTTAGCGGGCTGGTTCATCGGCCCCGATGTACGGGTCCGAAAACCGCCAGCACCATTCGCGCCTGCGTGAGAGATTACCGTCATGGAACTGCTCGACCGCAAAACCTACTACCGCGCCTTCCAGAGCCACGATGCCCGGTTCGACGGGCGTGTGTTCGTGGGCGTCACATCGACCGGCATCTACTGCCGGCCGATCTGCCCGGCCCGCGCGCCGAAGTTCGAGAACTGCCGCTTCTTCGCCTCGGCCGCCGCGGCGCAGGAAGCAGGCTTCCGCCCCTGCCTGCGCTGCCGACCGGAGATCGCACCCGACCTCGCCTTCTGGCGCGGCACCGCCAACACGGTGAGCCGTGCGCTGGCGCTGATCGCCGACGGCGCACTGGATGACGATGAAGCCGGCGTCGAGGCGCTGGCCGAACGGCTGGGCGTCGGTGGACGCCAGCTCCGCCGCCTCTTCCAGCGCCATCTCGGCGCCTCGCCAGTCGCCGTGGCGCAGACGCGCCGCGTGCTCTTCGCCAAGCAGCTCATCCACGACACGCGCCTGCCGATGGCGGAAGTGGCGCTGGCTTCGGGCTTCGGCAGCGTGCGCCGCTTCAACGAGACCTTCCGCAGCCTGTTCGGCCGGCCACCCAGCGCGCTCCGCCGCAAGACCGGCGCGGATACATCGGCGCGCGACGGCGTCACTCTGCGGCTGGCCTATCGCCCGCCCTACGACTGGCCCGGCATGCTGGCGGCGCTGGCCGCCCGCGCCGCACCGCGCACGGAGTGGATCGAGAATGGCGTGTGGCATCGCGGCATCGAACTCGATGGCAAGAAGGGCACCGTCGCCGTCGCGCATATGCCGGAGCGCAACTCGGTGATGGTGACGATCCGCTTTCCCGAGATGAAGGCGCTCCCCGCCATCGTCGCGAAGGTGCGCCGCGTGTTCGATCTCGGCGCCGATATCGCCACGATCGGCAGCCATCTCGCGCGCGATCCCAAACTGGCGCCGTTGATCGCCAAGCGTCCCGGCCTGCGCGCCCCCGGCGACTGGGAACGCGATGCCCCGGTCGCCACTGTCGACGACAGATCACCTCCGGCCTGGCGTCCGTGGAACGCCTATGCCGTGCAGCACCTCAGGATGGCGAGCCATGGTTAAGAAGAGCGTTGGACCTTTGGAGCTGCTTGTCGATCGCCTCGCAACGCCGATCGGCGAGCTGTTGATCGTGGCCGACCGCGAGGGTCGCCTGCGCACCATCGACTGGACCGATCACGAAGCGCGCATGCGCCTCCTGCTCGATCGCTACTACGGCCAGGGCCGCTACACGCTCGAACCGGCGCGCGATCCCGGCGGGTTGACGCAAGCGATGCGCGCCTACTTCAAGGGTGACATCGACGTGATCGACAAGCTGCCGGTGGAAACCACGGGCACGGAATTCCAGCGCAGCGTCTGGCGTTCGCTACGCAAGATCCGGCGTGGCAAGACCATCTCTTACGCCGAACTCGCGAGCCGCATCGGTAAGCCGCGCGCCGTTCGCGCCGCCGGGCTCGCCAACGGACAGAACCCGATCAGCATCGTCGTACCTTGCCATCGCGTGATCGGCTCGAATGGCACGCTCACCGGCTACGGCGGCGGCCTGCCGCGCAAGAAGTGGCTGCTGGAGCACGAGGGCGCGCTCTAGCTGCTCGTGCCCGGCACGCACCCGAACAGAGTGCTGTTCCACGTCCGGTGAAAAGAGGTATAGCGCACCGGCCGCAAGGCATGGGCAATCTTGCCACGGCCGCCGCAATACTCGTTGGCCAGCGCGAAGCCGTTGTCGTCCTTGCTCACATTGGTGATCGTCACCGTGTCGGCCTTGCCGACGATGCGATGCTCGTGCGCACCATGGCCAACGACATCGTAGTATTCGTTTCCGGTGGCGACATGCCGGTGGTCGTCGTGCGTCGCGTTTGCGCATCCGCCGATAGCCAGCGCGAGAAGTGCAATCAACACCGTTCGCAGCATGGCTCGACTGTAATCCTCGATTGGTTGCGACTCCAGCAATGCTTGACGCCACAACAAGGGCTCGCCACGGTCGACGTGGAGGGTGGAATGAGAAAGTTATTTTATAGCGTGGCGTTGCTTGCGCTCGGTGGCTGCACGGGAGCGGTGCCTGTCACCGGCGAAACTGCCGATGGCGAGAAGTTCACTGGAACCTTCAGCACGCCGGCTGATGGAAGAGGCGGCGGTGCGCTGGCACTCAGCGGCGACAAGGGTGCTGCCTGCGATGGACGCTGGCAACTCGACGCCGATCACGCCGGCTCCGTCGTCATCACCTGCGACGATGGCCGCACGGGCACGGCCGAACTGTCGGTACGCGAAACGCCCGGCACGATGAGGGGCATGCTGGGTGGCAAGCTCTTCAAGGGAACGTTCGACGATCCGGCTCTCGCCTCGGGTAAATGATGCCTCTGAAGTTCACGATTGATCACGAGAAGCGTTTTGTTCATGCCACGGCCGAGGACCGGGTCGTCCTCAAGGATGTCGAAGACTATTTCGACGCCCTGATGGTGCAGGACGCCATGCCCTACCCCAAGCTGATCGACGCCACCTATGCCCGCTTCGAGGCGAGCGACGACGACATCATGGCGCTGGGCGCCAGGGTCAGCGCCTATGCCGCCGTCGACCCGCGCGGGCCGATCTGCCTGGTCGCCGTGACCAACCATGCGATCGACACGTTGCGCCGCTTCGCCAACCTCGGCGGCGCCAGCCGCGCCGCCAAGATCGTCAACACCGTCGAAGAAGGACGCCGGTGGCTCGCGGAGCAGATGAAGTAACGCCCGACCTTAAGGCTGCACGTCGAGCCCCTTGTAGAGGGGCGCACTGTAGATGCCGTGGGCCCTCACGTTCTTGATGCTCTTCTTGGCGACCAGGAAGAGCCGCGAATGGGCCGCGGGAATCATCAGCGCCTCGTCGTGCATCATGCGCTGGACGAGCTTGAAGTATTTCTCGCGCTCGGCGTCGGTGGTCGCGGTGCGGCCGGCATCGAGGATGCGATCGGTCTCGGGGTCGTCCCACATCATGCGGTTCGGCACCGGCCGGTTCTTCGAGTGATAGTAGAGATACATCTGGTCGCCCGCCGAGGTGTAAGGCACCGAGAGCGTCCAGATGTCGTAATCCTGCTGCGCGATCTTCTGGAAGAACACCGTGGGATCCCAGGTCTGGATCTTGATGTCGATGCCGACGGTGCGCGCGGCCGCCTGCATCACTTCCGACAGCTTGGGATTCTGGCCCACGGTGTAGGAGTACATCAGCAGCTCGAGCTTCTTGCCGTCCTTGTAGCGGAAGCCGCCCTCACCCACCTTCCAGCCCGCCTCGTCGAGCAGCTTCTTGGACAGCTCGGGATCGCGCTTGGTGAGCACGTCGAGCGTGGCCGGCTCGAAGTCCAGCGACTTCGGGTGCACCAGCGAGCGCGCCGTCTCGGCCTGGCCGAAGAAGATCGCCTTGTTGATCTCCTCGCGGTCGACCAGGTGGGCCAGCGCCTTGCGCACCCGCTTGTCCTGCAGGTTCTCGCGCGTGCTCTTGAGCCCCCAGTAGAACATCGCGAAATCGGCAGTCGGCTCGTAGACCGTGAGGTTGGGCGCCTTCTTCAGACTCTCGATCGCCTGCAGCGGGTTCCAGTGGCAGAAGTCGGCCTGACCCGACAGCATGGTGGCGATGCGCGTCGTCTCCTCCGGCACAATGCGCCAGATCATCTTCTCGTACTTCACCGGCCCCTTGTTGGCGTAGACGCCGGTCGGGCCCCACTTGTAGGCATCGTGCCGTTTCAGCACGAGATCCTTGCGCGGCTGCCAGCTCTCCCAGCAGAGCGGCCCGGTGCCGTCGAACCCCTTGACGCCGAAGTCGGCGCCCAGCGCTTCGACATTCTCCTTGTTGATGATGGTCGCGGCGAAATTCGCGAGATCGACCAGCAGCTCCGAGTGCGGGCGCTTCAGCTTGTAGACCAGGGTGTAGGGATCGGGCGCGGTCAGGCTGTGGATCTCGCCCAACCGCCAGTAGAACGGCCACCTGGCCGAGGGATCGGCGAGCCGCGTGAAGGAATAGATGACGTCGTCGGCGGTGAACTTCTTGCCGCTGCAGAAGGTGACGTCGTCGCGCAGCTTGAAGGTGTAGGTCAGCCGGTCGTCGGAGATGGTCCACGACTTGGCCAAAAGGGGATGAACGTTCTTCAAATCCCAGTCGAGGGCGACCAGGGTGTCGCCCATCATGAACATGGGATGCCCCATGCCGCTCGACGTGTTGCTGTGGGGATCGTATTTCGGTGCATCCTGCGAGCGGATGTTCACCAGCGTTTGCGCCGTGGCCGGTGTCGAGAACGCGCACCAGCCCATCGCGAGCGCCATCACGGCGCCCGTTACTCCCTTGACCATGCATTTCCTCCCGTCGGTGTTTCCCCGCTTGGGAAACAGCCTAGCGGCTGCCGACGCGATCGTGAAGGCCATCCACTGGAGTGAGGCGCCCCTGCCGGGCTAAGGTCGGGAAATGCCGATCAACTACACTATCGACCATGAGGCGCGCCTGGTGCGGGCGCGAGCCGAAGGCATCATCACCCTGAAGGACATCGAAGATTTCTCCGACGCCGTCGTCGCCCAGGACGCGCTCGCCTATCGCAAGCTGTTCGATGCCAGCGACGCGGCCGGCACCTACGACGACAACGATGTGATGACCCTGGCGGCGCGGGCCAGCGCCTATGCCACCCTGACTAAGCGCGGCCGCCTGGCGCTGGTGCCGCGGCGCAATGCCATGCCGGACCTTGCCGAACGCTACATCAATCTCGGCAGGTTCGAGGGGCGCGCCATGATCTTCCGGACGCCGGAAGAAGCGCTCGAGTGGCTGGACAGTCCCGAGGACGAAACGCCGGAGACCTGATCAACCGACCGCAGGGCCGGTATGGTCGAGCCGCAGCCGCGACGCCGGCACGCGGCCATCCTCGGCCGGCTGATAGACGACGCTGAACAGGGTGCGCGCCTTGGCCAGCGCTTCCTCGAAGCCCTTCTGATCGCTCTCGAAGGAGTCGAAGCCGCAGCGCAGCATGAACGGAATCTGGTCCTGCAGCACGCCGCCGGTGGCGCGCAGTTCGCCGCGATAGCCCATCCGGCCCCGCAGCAGGCGTGCCTGGCTGTAGGCGCGGCCGTCGCTGAACTTGGGGAAGTTCAGCACGATCAGGCGCAGGCGACCGACATGCGGCGCCAGATCCTCGACCGGATCGGTGTTGGCGAGCGACACCGCGGGCCACTCCGGGCGCGACTGCCAGTCGGCGAAGCTCAGCGGCACGAAGGATGCGGGCAGACCCGCTTCGCTAAACAGCGGCATAGACTCGCTCCTTGAAAGGCTTGGCGCCAATGCGGCGGTAGGTATCGACGAAGCGCTCGCCGGCGCTGCGGGTGTCGAGATAGGTGGCGACCAGCGCATCGACGGCTTCGACGACCTTGTCGGCCGTCACGGCCGGACCGAGGATCGTGCCGATCGCCGTCTTGCCGAAGTCGACATCGCCACCGAGGCTGAGCTGGTAGAGTTCGACGCCGTTCTTGTCGACGCCGAGAATGCCGATGTGGCCGACATGGTGATGGCCGCAGGCGTTGATGCAGCCCGAGATCTTGATCTTGAGATCGCCGATATCGTGCTGCTGTGCCAGCCCCGCGAAGTGCGTGGAGATACGCTGCGCCACCGGGATCGAGCGCGCATTGGCCAGTGCGCAATAGTCGAGCCCCGGGCAGGCGATGATGTCGGTGATCTTGCCGACATTGGCTTCGGCGAAGCCCAGCCGGCCAAGCGCCAGCCAGACCACCGGTAGATCCTCGATCGCGACATGCGGGAAGATCAGGTTCTGCTCGTGACTGACCCGGATCTCGCCCTGGCTGTAGGCATCGGCGATGTCGGCGACGCCTTCCATCTGCGCTGCACTGGCATCGCCTGGCGGTGAACCGGCAGGCTTCAGCGAGGCCGTAACAATAGCGTAGCCCTGCACTCGATGTGGCGCGACGTTCGACTTGAGCCAGAGCGCAAAGTCCCTGTCCTCGAGCCGCAGCGCCTCGACCTTGCCCGAGATCGCCGGCTGCTCTGCCAGTACCGGCGGCGCGAACTGCCGGGCGATCGCCTCGATGGTCTCGGCCGGCAGACGGAGCGCGCTGTCGCGCATCGAGGCATACTCGGCCTCGACCTCCTCGCGCATCTTCTCCGCACCGATCTCGTGCACCAGGATCTTGATGCGCGCCTTGTAGAGATTGTCGCGACGGCCGTAGCGGTTGTAGACGCGCAACGTCGCTTCGAGATAGGCCAGCAGCTCGTCGCGCGGCAGGAACTCGCGCAGCGTCTTGCCGATCATCGGCGTGCGGCCGAGGCCACCGCCCACGATCACCTCGAAACCCACCTCGCCCTGCTCGTTCTGCCACAGGCGCAGGCCGATATCGTGGACGCGCACGGCGGCGCGGTCATTCGGCGAGCCGGTGATGGCGATCTTGAACTTGCGCGGCAGGAAGCTGAATTCGGGATGCAAGGTCGACCACTGGCGCACGATCTCGCACCAGATGCGCGGGTCCTCGATCTCGTCGATCGCCGCGCCGGCGAAGTGATCGGCCGTGACGTTGCGGATGCAGTTGCCGCTGGTCTGCATGGCATGCATGTCGACTTCGGCCAGCGCCGCCAGCGCGTCCGGCGCGTCCTCCAGCTTGATCCAGTTGAGCTGCAGGTTCTGGCGCGTCGTGAAATGGCCGTAGCCGCGATCGTACTTGCGCGAAATCTCCGCGAGCTTGCGCAACTGATGCGACGCCAGGGTCCCGTAGGGGATGGCGATGCGCAGCATGTAGGCGTGGAGTTGCAGGTAGAGGCCGTTGGTGAGGCGCAGCGGCTTGAACTGCTCCTCGGTCAGCTCGCCGGCAATTCGGCGGCGCACCTGATCGCGGAACTGATCGACCCGCTCGGCGACCAGCGTCTTGTCGTAGTCGTCGTAGCGGTAAAAATGAGTGTCAGGCATAACGCACCGCTTCCGCCGCAATGGCGTCGAAGGTGAGACCCGAGGCGCGGATCTTTTCGCGCAGGGAGAGCGGCTCGATCACGCCGGCATCGTCTTCCGAGACGGCGACGAGAAACGGATCGACGACCGTGAAGCTCTCGGCGCGGGCGCGCTCCAGCAGGATTTCCGAACCCCGCGGATCGCGCGCGATGGCGGCGCGCTCCAGCCGGTCGGTCCACTGGCCGGCATCGTCGAGCCACACCACCATGCCATCGACCAGACGGTTGGCGGAGGCGACCTGCAGTTCGCCGCTGAGATTCTTGGCCATCAGGACACCTGTGCAAGCTGAGAGGGTTCGGTAGCCGAGGTGGCGGCATAGGCCGCGACATCACCGACGATGATGAGGCTGGGACCGGCGTCGCCACCCTGGGAGTGTGGGGCAGCGAGCCGCGCCAGATCCGAGAGACGGCCGGAGGAGACCCGCTGGTCGGGCCGCGTGCCGTTCTCGACGATGGCGACCGGCGTACTGGGAGGTGAGCCGGCGTCCAGCAATCGGTCGCGCACGGAAGCAGCTTCCGAGGCGCCCATGTAGATCGCGAGTGTGTGGCCTTCGGCGGCAAACGCAGCCCACGCCGGCTGCTTGGCGCCGAGTGCACTGTGTCCGCTGACGAAGGTCACGGCCGAGGCGATGCGGCGATGGGTGAGCGGGATGCCGGCGGACGCCGCGCAGCCCAGCGCTGCAGTGATGCCGGGCACGATCGTGTAGGCAAGGCCTGCCGCGCGCAGCGCGTCGACTTCCTCGCCGCCGCGGCCGAACACGAAGGGATCGCCCGCCTTCAGGCGAACCACCGTCTGACCGGCCGCCACGCGGCGCACGAGCTCGGCGTCGATGTCGGCCTGCGCCCAGCTCGGGCGACCTTTGCGCTTGCCGACGGAAACGAACTCCGCGTCGCGACGCGCCCGCGCCAGCACTTCCGGCGGGACGAGATCGTCGTGCAGGATCGCATCGGCCTCCTGCAGAAGCTGCGCGGCGCGGAGCGTCAGGAGATCGGGATCGCCCGGCCCTGCTCCCACGATATGTGCAACACCTTGCGGGACCTGACGGCCACGCGCGGCATCGAGATCGCTCAGCACGGCGCGGCGTGCGCCGGCCTCGTCGCCCTGCATCGCCAGACGCCCCGCCGGCCCTTCGACCAGACGACGGAAGAAAGCGCGGCGACGGGCGGGATCGACGATCAGCGCATTGACCTGAGACCGGAAGGTAGCGGCCAGCCGTGCCAGCGCACCGAGCTGCTGCGGCAGCACCGCTTCGATGCGGCCGCGCAGCACGGTCGCGAGCGTCGGCGACGTGCCGCCGGTCGAGATGGCCACCACGACCTCGTCACGATCGACGATGGCGGGCAGGATGAAATCGCAAAGAGCCGGCCGGTCGGCCACGTTCACCGGCACGCCGGCCTGCTTGGCCAGACGTTGTGCGGCGGCATCGCTCTCGAGATCGCCCGTAGCGACGAAGGCCGCCGATGCGCCGCGGAAATCCTCGATGCGGGCCTCGGCCGGCACGAGCCGGCTCACCTCGGCACCGGCGGAGCGCGCGAGATCGGCCCGGCCCTGGGCCTTGGCGCCCTCGCCCACGACCACCACGCGGCGGCCGGCGAGATCGAAGAACAGCGGCAGATGTTTCACGAAACGGCGGCCCGCAGCACGATGTTGAACACCAGCATGCCGACGGCCTGGGAGACCGACAGGATCCACAAAACAGCTTCGGGTTTGCGCAGGATCTTGGACATGCTGATACCGCCTTTGATCTGGCGATATCTCGCACATCCACCATGATTTGAATTACCGAAGGTCTGCGCAAAGGCAGCAATTCTTGCCGTTCAAGACCCCGCGAAGGAAATTTTTGCTCCTCTTGAAGCCCGTTTTCCCGGACCTAAATCAGGGGCGTTCCAGTGCCCATCCGGGGCTGGGACATCACCACATCGCTCCAGGAGAGGATGACAATGCGCACTTTCGACTATTCCCCGTTTTATCGCGCCACCGTTGGTTTCGACCGGGTCTTCGACCTGCTCGATTCGGTGTCGGGCCAGGCAAATGCCAATGGCTATCCCCCGTACAATATCGAGAAGACCGGCGATAACGCCTACCGCATCGTGATGGCGGTGGCGGGCTTTGCCGAGGCCGAGCTGAACGTGACCCAGAAGGAGAACGAGCTTCTGGTCACCGGCCAGACCGCGCCCGCGAACGGCCAGGATGAGAAGCAGTATCTCTATCGTGGCATCGCCGGTCGCAACTTCGAGCGCCGCTTCCAGCTCGCCGACCATGTGAAGGTCACGGGCGCCAAGCTCGCCAACGGTCTCCTGACCATCGAGCTTCAGCGCGAGATCCCGGAGGAGAAGAAGCCCCGCGCGATCCCCGTCACCGCCGGCCAGGCCGCGCTCACTCACTAACTCAAAGTAGGTAGCAGCCTACTGTCTCGAAGGGGCGCCACGGGAAACCGTGGCGTCCTTTCTTTTTGCCCCCGTCATCCTCCTCCCCATTCAAATGGGGAGGTGCCTCGTCTTACGAGGCGGAGGGGTCATGACCCCACCGTCAGCGCAGACGCTGACACCTCCCCCGCTGACGGGGGAGGCTTTGAATTACCCCTTCGACAGGAACACGACCGACGGCTCGACCTCGACGAGGAAGTCCTCGCTCGCGAGGCTCGACACGCCGATCCAGGTCGTACAGGGCGGATTGTCACCGAACGCTGTCTTGAGAGCGGCGCTGATCGCCTTGCCCTCGCCGATATGGCTTTGCTTGATGTAGAGCCGCAGCGCGCCGACCTGGTCGAGATGCGCGCCGACCGATGCCAGCGCCGTCGCGAGATTCTCCAGGCTCTTCTCGAGCTGCCGGCCGATATCGTCACGGCCGACGATGTTGCCGTCAGCATCCCAGGCAACCTGGCCGGAGACGTGCGCCTCCCGCCCCTGCGGCGTCGCAATCACCGCGACCTGGGCGAAGCCGTATTGCAGGCTGTCGAATAGGCCGGCGGGTGCGTGCACAGATCGAGTCATCGCGCGTAGATCGCACCCTTCTCCTCCCCATTCAAATGGGGAGGTGGCGCCGTCTGCGGCGACGGAGGGGTCATGACCCCTCCGCCTCGTATGACGAGGCACCTCCCCCGTTGACGGGGGAGGCGAAGAGCAGCGCGCTCCCTACTTCGCGTGCTTGCCGGTGAGCTGCGGCGTGTGAGCGCCTTCGCCGCCCTTCTCCTTGTGCTGGAGGCGGGTCGTGCGGGCCCAGGTGCGCTTCAGCTCGTCCTTCACGTTGATGTGGAGCGTGCCGACCTTCTCGACGGTGAGTTCGATCTTGTCGCCATCCATGAAGGAATGCAGGCCGCGATGGTTGGTGCCGGTGGCGAGGATGTCGCCGGGCTCCAGCGTGTGGATCGAGCTCACCCATTCGATGCAGCGCGGGATCTGGTGCGCCATGTCGTTGGTGTTGAACTTCTGCATGGTCTCGCCGTTGTTCTTCAGTTCGATGGCGAGGTTCTGCGGATCGGCGATCTCGTCGGCCGTGACGATGCAGGGGCCGATCGGCGCGAAGGTGTCACGTGACTTCATCTGGAAGAAGACGTTGCCTGGCGGCGGCAGGCCGCGCGCCGAACCGTCGATGAAGCAGGTATAGCCGAAGATGTGCTTCATCGCGTCGGCCTGCGAGACGCGCGTGGCCGGCTTGCCGATCACCAGCGCGAGTTCCGCCTCGCCCTCGAAGATGCTGGCCGGCGCATCGGGCAGCAGCATCGTGTCGCCGTCGCCGATCACCGCCGTCGCCGCCTTGTGGAAAGCGTTGATCTGCGGCTTCTCTGGCAGGGTGCCGTCTTCCATGTAGTTCACCGCCATGCAGACGATGTTGCCGGGCTTCGGCACCGGCGGCCGCAGGCGCACACCCTTCAGCGGCTGGCCCTTGCCCTCGGCCGCGGCCTTCTCGACCTTGGCCTTGTAGGAATCCCACTTGGCGATCAGGCCCAGGATCAGGTCGCGCGAATCGAGATGCGGAATGTCCTTCACGGCGTCGGTGACGTCGACGACGCTGTCACCCTTGATGACACCCAGCCGCCACTCGTTGAAATAACAAAGCTTCACTTCTTCTCTCCCTCTTCAAGCACCTTCTTGGCCACGTTTGCCGCCGACATGGCCGTTGGCCAGCCGGAATAAAATGCCAGGTGCGTAATCAACTCGATCAGCTCTTCCTTCGTCACGCCGTTGTTGATGGCGCGGGTGAAATGCCCGGTCTGCTGCTCCGTGCGGTTGAGCGCCACCAGGGCGGCGCAGGTGATCAGGCTGCGGTCGCGCTTGGAAAGACCAGGCCGCTCCCAGACGTCGCCGAACAGAACGTTGTCGGTCAGGTCGATCAGCTTGGGCGCGAAGGCGCGGAGCTGGTCGCGTGGATTGGCGGCAGCGGCGGTCGCAGCGGGTGGCTTGGACATCGATCATACCTCCTTGCTAGGGGCTGGCATGATGCAGGAAACGCTCCGGCGGTTCCTCTCCCCATTGCGACTGGAAGCCCTCCTCGGCGCTGAGCAGGTTTCCGCCATTGGCAACGTTCAGCCGGTCTGTATCGGCCCAGCGCTCGTGGACGCGGCCCCACGGATCACACCAGTAGTCGTAGACCTGGCTGCCCAGGACATGGCGGCCTATGCCCCACATGTGGTCGTACTTGCCGACCTTCTTCAAATATTCATGGTCCTGAAAGATCGCGTCGATGTCGTGCGCCTCGTAGGAGACGTGGTTCAGCCCCCTCTTCTCGTTGTGCACGCAGAACAGGACATGGTGATCGACATAGTCGTCGCCGCGGTCGAGGCGGTTGAACGAGCCGATCACGTTTTCCTTCGGGCCGGCATAGACATCGTCGGACCGGATCATGCCCAGTGTCTCGCGGAACCATGCGGCCGTTTCCTGAACGTGCGGCGTCGCCAGCACGCCGTGCCCGATGCGCTGGATCGGCGTCGGCGACTTGCTGAGCCGCATCAAGCGGCCGGCGCGCCGGTGCGGCTCGCTGCCCGAGTTCTGGTGATCGCGTTCGGTTCTAGCTTTCGGCACCGCCTGCATGCCGTGAATGATCTCGATCTGATAGCCGTTCGGTTCGACGAGCCGCACGCGCTTGCCGCCGCCCGGCTCGTCGATGGTCTCGATCCCCGAGGCGCCCGGCAGCTTGGCGACGCGCTTGAGATCGTCCTCGCTCTCCGCGTGATAGGCGAAGCCGATGAACTTCGTGCCGCCCTTGTGCACGGCGTGCAGGTGATGATGGCCGTCGGTGCCGCGCATGTAGAGCGCATCAGGCGTGCGCTCCGCCCGCACCAATCCGAAATGCGTCAGGAACTCCTCCATCTCGTCCAGGTCCGGCGCTTCCATGCGCGGAAAGGCAAATTCGGCAACCTTGATCGCGACCATCGTTTCCTCCGTATTTTTTCGTATCTTTAGCGACGCATGTTGGCGGCGAGCCACTTCACAGTGGCCGCCACTGCCTGATCGTCGATGCCCCAGAAGCCGTGATAGTGCGCGGCGCCGCACGGCTCGGCCGTCTTGCTGCGCGGACCGCCGCCTTCGAGCGTGACGATATCGACCCGCGGCGAGCCGATCAGCATCTCCTTGAACTTGTCGGCATCGGCCGGTGCCGAGGTACGGCAAGCGTCGAGCCGATGACGCAGCAACAGCACCGGCACGCGGACCTGTCTCAGGTCGCCCACCGTGCTCGCGCTGCCGCCCTTGCCCTCGCCCATCAGGACACCGGACGAGATCACCGCCGCGTCGGGCAACACCGCCGACTGCCGCGTGAAGACGCTGGCCACGGCCAGCGCGCCGCGGCTCGTTCCAATGATCGCCACGGGCCTCGCCACCTCGCGCGCGGCCTCGACCACCGCCGCCACGTCCTGGGCATAGGCTCTGCCGAAGCGATAGTTGTCCTTGCCCTTGAGGTCGGCGGCGACGTCGGGCACGAACACGGCATAGCCCGCCCGCACATAGAGGCTGCGCGTGCGCACCAGATGGTTGCCGCTGAGCCCGCTGCCGATGCGACCCTGGGAATCGATATCGAGCACGCCGTCTCCACCCGCCATCAGCACGACGCTGCCGATGGGGCTCGCCGGCCTGTCGACCAGAACGCGCAGGCTCACGTTCGGCCGCGGCGACAGAGTGAGCAGCGTCTCGGCCGCGTACACCGGCAGCGCCAGGAATATCATTCCCAGCAACGCACCGAGGAACGCGGCCGGCCGCATGGTTACTTGCTCTTGAACTTGTCGGGCAGGCGCTCCTCGTTGCCGAGCGCCACCTTGCGCACGCCTTCGCTGTCGGGGCTGGGCGGGAAGCCATCGGCGGAGCGCGGCGCCGGCGTCTCGACGACGGTGTTCGAGAGCCGGCCGACGCCCGTCACTTCGATGTCGATCGTGTCACCTGCCTGCAGCGGCCGCGAATTGGCCGGCGTGCCGGTCAGCAGGATATCTCCCGGCAGGAAGGTGATGTGGCGCGCGAGATCGGCGATCAGGTAGCCGCAGTCGAAGATCTGTTCGCTGACCGAGCCCTCCTGCACCATCTTGCCGTTCTTGTAGCTGCGCAAGGTCGACTGGCGCACATCGACGCCGGAAACGAGGCCCGGCCCGATCGGACAGAACCCGTCCATGCCCTTCACGCGCAGCATCGAGCCGCCGTCGGTGTCGCGGAAGTCGTGGCAGCCGAAATCATTGGCCGGGGCGAAGCCCGCGATGCAGTCCCACGCCTCTTCGCGCGTCACGTTCTTGGTGACCTTGCCGAACACGACGGCCATCTCGCCCTCGTAGTTCACGTAGGTGTAGCCCTGGGGCTTCACCAGCTCGCCCTTGTGGGCGTTGAGCGCGGTCAGCGGCTTCTGGAAATAAGTCGGCGTCTTGGGCGGCACGCGCGTGTTGTTGAACTCGTAGTAGCGCGAAATGTAGTTCACGTGCACGCACAGGATCTTGGTCGGGCTGCACGGCGGCAGATGGACCACGTCCTTCTCGTCACAGGTGCGGCCGTCGGCGAAGACGATCTTGCCGTCCTTGAATTCCACCCAGTAGGCGCTGCCGTCCTTCATGACGTGACGAACTTCTTTGCGCGGCCCCTCGAGAACGCTCATCCTACTCACTCCCCTCACTTAAAGATCGAACCAGACGTGGACGTTGCCAGTGCCCGCCGCGTTCTCGTACTCCGAGAGCTGCGTGCCCCTGGCGCGGCAGGCCTTGCCGCCCAGCGCGCCCATCATCTGGGCATAGTGCGCGCCGTGGCCTTCGTATTTCGCGGCTTCCAGTTCGGGGAAGCGGTCGAGGACGGTATCGTGCCGCCCCTCCTTCCACAGCCCCAGCACTTCCTGGTCGAGCGCGCGGTTCTTCGGGTCCGAGACATTGTCGGGATGCCAGATGCGCGGGTTGGGCGGGATGTGGTCGAGGTCGTAGAATTTGTGGCTCATCGCGCCCGAGGCCAGCAGCACGACGCGGGCGTCGGAGCGGCGGATCGCTTCGGCCACCACTTCGCCCATCTGCAGGAAGTGATGGAACTTCGCGGTCTGGCAGGTACCGACGCTCAGGACCTTCTCGCCGCGGCCGAGATAGTGCACGACATTGATGGTCGGATAGTGCAGCGGCAGTGACTTCTCATTGGCATTGCGCGCCGCCACCCGGCGCTCCAGTGCCACCTCCTCGACCAGCGCCGCGAGCTCGGGCGCGCCGCGATAGTCGTAGGCGAAGCCCGACATGGCGAACGGCAGCTCGTCGGAGGTGTAGCGGCCCTTGTAGTGCGGGGCGCCGGCCACGAGATGCATCGACGTCGTGATCCAGTGCGTGTCGAACAGCACGAATGTATCGGGTTTCACTGCATCGATCTTCGCCCGCACCCGGTCGAAGCCCTCGATGAGATCGGAGTCGCGCCCGTTGCCGCGCTGCACGCGCACCTCCTTGGGCTGCACCAGCCCCGGATGATGCGAAACGATGGCCGCGCCGACGATCTGGCCCATGGCTTGTCTCCCGCTTACTTCCCTGCCGCCTGAATCGCGCGCCAGACGTTGTGGGCGTTGGCGGGCATGGGGACGTCCTTGACGCCGAGCGGCGCCAGCGCGTCGAGCACGGCGTTCATCACCACCGGCATGGCGCCCACGGTGCCCGCCTCGCCCGCGCCCTTGGCGCCCAGCGGATTGTACTTGGTCGGCACGGGGTTGGACTTGACCTCCATGCTGCACATCGTGTCGGCGCGCGGCATCGTGTAGTCGAGGAAGCTCGCGGTCAGGAGCTGGCCGCTCTCGCGGTCCCACACCACCTGCTCGCCCAGGATCTGGCCGACGCCCTGTGCCACGCCGCCATGGATCTGGCCCTTGAGCCCGATCGGGTTCATCACCGTGCCGACATCGTCGACCACGGCATAGCGGTCGAGCTTGACCTCGCCGGTCTCGGGATCGACCTCGACCTCGCAGATGTGACAGCCGTTGGGATAGGTGTCCTTCTCGCCGAGGAAGGTCGCGTTCTCGTAGAGCCCGCCCTCGAAGCCGCTCTTGGGCCATTTGGTCGGATTGAACGCCGCCATCGCGACCTGTTTCAGCGGCACCGACTTGTCGGTGCCCTTGATGGTGAAGGTGCCCTCGGCGAACTCGATGTCCTGCTCGCCCGCTTCCAGCAGATGGCCCGCGAGCCGCTTGCCCTTCTCGATCACCTTGTCGGCAGCAAGGAACAGCGCCGAGCCGCCCAGCACGGTCGAGCGCGAACCGTTGGTGCCCATGCCGAAGGCCACGCGATCGGTGTCGCCGTCGATGAACTGCACGTCGGCAGGGTCGATGCCCAGCCGCTCGTTCAGGATCTGCTTGAACATGGTCTCGTGGCCCTGGCCCTGGTTCTTCGTGCCCATGAGCAGCGCCGCCGTGCCGCTGGGGTTGAAGCGGATCTCGGCATATTCCGGCTGTGCCGTGCCGGCGGCCTGCTCGATGGCGTTGATGATGCCAAGCCCGCGCAGCTTGCCGCGCTTCTTCGAGTCCTCGGCGCGCGCCGCATAGCCCGCCACGTCGGCGAGCTTCAGCGCCATGTCCATGTTCTTCTCGAACTCGCCGCAGTCGTAGAATGGCCCGACCGGGCTCTGATAGGGCAGTGCCGATTCCGCCAGCATGTTCTTGCGCCGCAGCTCGACCCGGTCGACGCCCAGCTCGCGCGCCGCATCGTCGATCAGCCGCTCGATGAGATAGATCGCCTCCGGGCGACCTGCGCCGCGATAGGGCGCCGTCGGGTTGGTGTTGGAGAGCACGCCGATCACATTGAGATAGGCCTTGGGGATCAGGTAGACGCCCAGCACCGTGCCGATCATGCCGAAGGGCGACAGCAGGTTGCGATCAGACCCGACATAGGCGCCGATGTTCGCCAGCATGTTGAGCCGGAGCGCGACGAACTTGTTGTCCTTATCCAACGCCAGCTCGATCTCCCCGACATTGTCGCGACCATGCTCGTCGGCCATCACCGCCTCGGAGCGCTCGCAGGTCCATTTCACCGGACGCAGCAGCTTGCGCGCCGCCCAGAGCGTCAGCCGATGCTCGACATACTGCCAGCCCTTGGTGCCGAAGCCGCCACCCACGTCCTGGGCGATCACGCGCATCTTGCTTTCGGGAACCTTGAACACGTTCTGCGCCAGCATGTTGCGCACGCGATGGGGGTACTGCACGTCCGCATAGAGCGTCATGCGATCCTCGCCCTGGTCGTAGACGCCCAGGGTCCCGCGCGGCTCCATGTACTGGGCATGGACGCGGGTGATCACGTAGCGCCGCTTGATGACCCGGGCAGCGCCCTTGATCGCCTCCTCGGTCGCGGCCTTGTTGCCGCGCTCGATGAAGTTGGAAATGTTGTCGGGGCAGTCATCCCACACCGCAGGCGCGCCGGGCTTCACCGTATCCTCGGTCAGGGTCACCGAGGGGATCGCCTCGTAGTCGATCTCGACCAGTTCGGCCGCGTCCTTGGCTTCGGCCAGCGTGCTGGCCACTACCATCGCCACCGGATCGCCGACATAGCGCACGCGATCCGTGACCAGCGCCGGCCGTTGCGGCGCGTACATCGGCTTACCGTCGGGCCGCTTCCTCGGCATGTTGGCCTTGGGCATGCCGAGCCCGTCGGCGACCACATCGTGGCCGGTATAGACCGCGAGCACACCAGGCGCGGCAGCGGCGGCGGCGGTGTCGATGCCGTTGATCTTGGCGTGGGCATGCGGGGAGCGGACGAACACGGCATAGACCTGGCCCGGCAGGTTCACGTCGTTGATGTAGCGGCCCTGCCCGCGCAACAGACGCGGGTCCTCGAAACGCAACACCGGCTGGCCGATACCGTACTTGCTCATGAGCTTCTCACTCCCCGAAACGTCTTTGACCTAACTCTACGACTGGCTCACGACGTGAGCGAGCGGTCGCCAGCGCGCCATGTCGGCTTCAACGCGGGCGCGAAATTCAGCCGGTGTGCTAACCCGCGTGTCGTTGCCCAGCTCTTCCAGCTTGCTCTTGATCTCGGGCCGCGCCATCGCCTGCTTGAAGGCTTCGTGCAATCGATTGCACACGGCGGGCGGCAGGCCGGCCGGCGACGTGAAGCCCAGCCAGGAGACGACGTCGTAATCCGGCACCAGGGTCTCCGCGAGCGTCGGCACATCGGGGAAGCCCGGATGGCGCTCCTTGGAGGTGACGGCGATGGCGCGAAGCTTGCCCGACTTCAGGAAGGGCTGGGCGTTCGAAAAGGTGATGACGTGCATGTCGAGCCGGCCGCCGACCAGATCGTTGTAGGGTTGGCCGAGCCCGCCCTTGTAGGGAACATGGGTGAGCTTCGCGCCGGTCTTGGCCAGCACCAGCTCGACGGCCATGTGCAGGGTCGAGCCGACGCCTGAGGTGCCGTAAGTCAGCGTGCCGGGCGACCGCTTGGCTTCGTCGACATAGGCCTGCACCGTCTTGAAGCGCGAGTCCGGCGCCACGGTGAAGACGAAGGGAAAGCGCGTCACGATCGAGATGAACTCGAAATCGCGCAGGAGATCGTAGGAGAGCGTGCGATCGGTCGCCGACACCACCGCCTGCCCGCCCGTCATCAGATAGAGCGAGTACCCGTCGGGCTTCATGCGCGCGACCTGGGTGGCGGCAAGGCGTTCGGCCGCGCCGGGCCGCGGCTCGATCACGATCTGCTGGCCCAGCGTCTCGGTCAGCGGGCCGCTGAGATGCCGCGCAATGGTGTCGGGATTGGAGCCGGCGTCGTAGCCGTGGATCAGCCGGATCGTCTGTGCCGGCCACGCCTGCGCCCGCGCGATGGCGGGGGTTGCAAGCGCTGCCAGCAGTACTGAACGCCGTTGCAGTTTCATCCCTTCCTCCCTTGGTTCTTTCCCGGGTGAGGCGCTTTTTTTGTTTATGTGCCGCTACTCACCCTCCGCGGGTTCTCCTCATCCCAGCGGACCCATGAACGTCTGGTCGGCATAGGTGTCGGACAGCGGATCGAGCACCGCGGGCCAGTCCTTGCCGACCTTGCGGCGCAGTTCGGGCGGGCGGGGTTTGCCGTCCCAGCCGATGCGTTCCATGTAGTAGTAGAGCATCAGGCAGTGGCCGGCCGGATCGAGGACGTGCGCGGCGTAGTCGACGCCGGGATAGAGTTCCGCCGGTATCGCGTCGGAGAACGGCACGCCGTGCTTCTTCAAGAAGGCGACGGCATCGCGGAGCTGCTGGTAGCTGCCGACCTCCACGCCCATCGAGGCGCAGCTCGTGTCGGGGTTGAGCCCCAGTTCGCCGCGCAGCGTCTTGGGGAACAGCGACAGCGAATGATGCTCGCTGCCGTTGCGCAGGAAGACGCAGCGATGGCCCTTGTAGGTCACGGCCTCGGTGCGAACGAAGCCCATCGTCTCGGTATAGAAGGCCTCCGACGCGCCGACGTCGGACACGAACAAACTCATGGGCCCGATGTTCGTCACCTTGAAGGGCCGTGGCAGCTTCACGCCCGCGACGATGTATTCCTCGCCGGTCTTGTCGTCGATGACGTTGCCGGCGTCGATGTCGATGCCCTTGGCGATGGCTTCACGCACTTCCTGCGCTTCCGACATCTGCGGCAGTTCGGGCGTCTCGCGGAAGGCGCGGTAGTACATCGACTCGGGCTTGGAGCGGCCGTCCCAGCCGATCTGCTCCATGCCGTAGTAGAGCTCGACCGTGTGGCCGTCGGGATCGCGAATATAGGTGTGCCAATTGCTGCCCGGCATGTCGCGGCCGACCCGGCGGATTTCGACCTGGCGATCGCGGAAGTAGTCGGCCGCGGCAAAGACCTCGTCCATCGTGCCGACCTGCCAGGTGATCTGGTTCACCGTGACGTCGCGCGAGACGGCATCGTCGCCGAAGATCGCGCCCAGCGACTTGTGCGCCAGCAGGAAGGCATGATGGTCGGAATTGTGGCTCATGAAGACGATGCGCGGGTCCTGCATCCGCTTGGCCAACTCCTCGCGGCCGGGGACCTTGGAGAAGTCGCGCGTGTCGGTGATGCGAAAGCCCAAGAGCCGCGAATAGAAGTCGAGGCCCTGGCCGAGGTCCGCGACGTTGAAGCCGAAATGGCCCAGCCGGCGGATCTTGAACGGCCGCGGATAGCGCACGCCGCCGACATCGTAGGTTCCGTTGGTTGCCGTCGTCGAAGTCGTGACACTCATGGTCCTCTCCTCATACCTTGCGGCGCTTGGCGAGCTTCAGCGGCCGCGCATTGCCGCGGATCAGTCCCGGCACGTCGGACACCGCCTGCTCGACGGTGGTGCGGATATGCTGTTCCAGCAGCGAACAGGCGAGATCGACGTCGCGCGCCAGTACGGCGTCGCGGATCTGCTCGTGCTCGTTCTTGCGGTGCATGCGGCTGTGAATCATCGTCAGCCAGTGATAGCGGCGCGCCTGGTCGAACAGCTCGCTACGGAAATGCAGCGACCACGGCGAGCGGCAGGTCGCGACCAGCGCATCGTGGTAGCGCTTGTGCCGCTTGGCCCATTCCTGCTTCACCTGCGGCAGGTCGTCGGTCTTGGGCGGCGCGAGCTTGCTCAGCAGAAAGTACGAGCTGACGATCTCCGCTTCCCAGGCGTCGGTGCCGTGGCGGATGGCATCGGCCAGGGTCTTGGTTTCGAGATAGACGCGCAGTTCGGAGAGATCGAGGAAGTCGGCCAGCGAGATCGGCGCCACCTGGAAGCCGCGGCCTGCCTCGGTGCGCGCCAGCCCTTCGGAGACGAGATGTGACAGCGCCTCGCGCAGGGTGCCGACCGAGGTGCCGTAGCGCTGGCGCAGCTCGCCGAAGCGCAGCTTCTGGTCGGGCTTCAGCACGCAGCAGAGGATGTCCTCGCGCATCTTGCTCAACACCTCGAAGGTCGCGGCGCTTTCGCGACTGACATCCTGCGGCGCGGTCGTCGCCTCCGGCTGGTTCTCGTTGGCGCCCTCGAAAGGAGCCGCAGGAAGGATCTTGGCCATGGTCACCTCAAACGCCCAGATAGGCTTCGCGGATATGCGGCTGCTTCAATAGCTCGTCCGGCAGGCCGGTGGCGACAATGCGTCCCTGCTCCAGCACATAGGCCCGGTCGGCGATGCTGAGCGCCTTGAGCACATTCTGTTCCACCAGCAGCACCGCCGCCCCGTCGTCTCGCACCCGCGAGATGATGTCGAACATGTCGTCGACGATGGTTGGTGCGAGGCCCAGCGACGGCTCGTCGAACAGCACGATGCGTGGCCGGGCCATCAGCGCCCGGCCAATCGCCACCATCTGCTGCTGGCCGCCCGAGAGTTCGCCGGCCGGCTGCTGGCGCTTGTCGCGCAGGATCGGGAACAGGCCGTAGACGCGCTCCAGTGACGACGCCCGCGCCGCCCGTGCCGACGGCAGGTAGCAGCCCAGTTCGAGGTTCTCTTCGACCGTCATCTTGGTGAACAGCCGCCGGCCTTCCGGCACCAGCGCGATGCCGTGGCCGCAATAATCGTGGGCGCGCACCTTGGTCATGTCGGCGCCGTCGAAGCGCAGCTCGCCCTGGCGGCAGCGCAGCAGGCCCGCAATGGCGTTGATCAAGGTCGTCTTGCCGGCACCGTTGGGGCCGATCACCGAGACGATCTCGCCGGCATCGACGTCAAACGAGACGTCCCACACCGCGGGCGCGTCGCCGTAGCCGATATGGAGGTGGCGCGCTTCAAGCAGCATAGGCTTTACCGAGATAGATGCTGACCACACGCGGATCGCGCATGATCTCGCGTGGCGCACCCAGCGCAAAGAGCTTGCCCTCGTTCAGCACGGCCACGCGGTCCGACAGCTCGACCATGGCGCGCATCAGATGCTCGACGAAGACGATGGTCGCGCCCTGCGCCCGGATGGCCCGCACCAGCCGGATGGCATTGTCGACCTCGGCCGGGTTGAGGCCGGACAGCACCTCGTCGAGCAGCAGCAGCTTCGGCCGTGCCGCCAGCGCCCGCGCCAGTTCGAGGAACTTGCGCTCGTGCAGGTTCAGCTCGGCCGGCAACGCCTCTTCCTTGCCGGCGAGGCCGGTAAAGCCGATCCAGTGCAGCGCCTCGTCGCGGATTTCGGCCTGGCTGCGCAGCGGCCCGCCGAAGGTCGCGGCCATCGCCACGTTGTCGAGCACGCTCATGTTCACGAAGGGCCGCGGGATCTGGTAGGTGCGCGCCACGCCGCGGCGGGCGATCTCGTGCGCCGGCAGGTTGCCGATCTGCACGCCGTCGACGGCAATGGTGCCGCCGCTCAGCGGATAGAAGCCCGAGATGACGTTGATCAGCGTCGTCTTGCCCGAGCCGTTAGGACCGACCAGCCCCAGGATCTCGCCTTCGCGCACGTCGAGATCGACGCCGCCCAGTGCCTGCAGGCCGCCGAAACGCTTGGCGGCGCCCCTCACCTCCAGGATATGGCGCGTGCCGATCGGCTTGGCCGCTTCCGGCACGACCGGGATCACCTCGGCGCGATGCCTTTCCTCCGCGACCGGCCGATGGCGGCGCTTCAGCCACGCCTTCACCGCCGGCACGACGCCATCGGGCAGCCACAGTATGGCGAGGATCAGCACCAGCGCCACGACGGCGCGGCCAACCATCGCCTCGCCGCCGCTGATGAAGGCATAGAGCAGCGCCGTGATCACCGTGGCGCCGACCGCCGGGCCGAACCAGTGGCGCGAGCCGCCGAGCACGCTCATCAGCACGACATAGAGCGGCACGGTGAGTTCGAAGGTGCCGGCCACGGTGAGGAATCCGACATACATCGCATGGATGCCGCCGACCGCGCCCGCGATGCCGGCAGACAGTGCGAAGGCGATCAGCTTGTAGCGGAAGGTCGGCACGCCCTTGGCTTCGGCCACATCCTCGTCGTCGTGGATGGCGAACAGGCCCATGCCCAGCCGCGAACGGGTGACCCACCAGGCGGTGCCCAGGGTTGCGATGCACATCAGGAAGCCCAGCACGTAGATCGTGCCGGTCTGCGTCGGCATGATGTTCGGCATCGGCACCGCGCTCATGAACACGCCGGCGCCGCCGTCGATCGGCGTGTTGAGGATAATGGTGGCAACAACGAAAGTGACGGCGAGCGTCAGCAATGCGAACAGCTCGCCGCGCAGCCGCTTCATGCGGAACACGACCGCGCCGATGCCGACACCCAGCAGGGCGGCCAGCGCACCGGCCGCCGGAATGGTTGCGAGGAACGGCACGTTGGCCTGCGTCGTCAAAGTGGCCGTCGTGTACATGCCGACGCCGAAGAAGGCGGCGTGGCCCAGGCTGAAATAGCCCGCGAAGCCCGAGAGCAGCGCCCAGCTCGTCGCCAGCGAGACCCAGAAGAAGACGAGATAGAAGAAGGAGTCGTAGAAGGCCGGCAGGCCCGCCGTCGGCAGGATCGCGAAGGCGACGATGCCGAGGACGGCGGCGATCTTGGGAACGTTCTTCGCGACGCTCATGACCACTCCGGATCCCAGAGCAGGATGGCGATCAGCACCGAGAAGGACACGACCGGCGCCCAGGCCGGACTGAGCACCGCCATGGCGACGGACTCGCTGGCGCCGATCAGCATGCCGGCGAACAGCGCGCCCAACGGATTGCCGAGCCGCCCGATGATGACGACGGCGAAGACCACGCCCAGCCACGCCCAGATCTGCGCCGGCGCCAAGGTCGCGATCAGAGCGATGAAGGTGCCCGCGACGCCGGCATAGGCGGCGCCGAGACCGGAGAGAAGATAGGCGAGCTTCTTGTGGTCGACGCCATAGGCCGCCGCGATGTCGGCATCCTCGGCGCTGGCCCGCAGGGCCTTGCCGACATAGGTCTTGCGCAGCCACAGCCACGTCCCCCAGGCCAGCACGCCCGCCACGAGGCAGAGGATCAGCTCCAGCACCGGGATGTAGAAAGGCCCGGCTTTGATCGACCAGGTCGAGTAGTGAGTCTCGAAGCGGCGGTAGTCGGCCGTCCAGTAGAGCTGGATGCCAACTTCGAGCATGACCGCGAAGCTGAAGGTGATCAGCAGCGAGGCCAGCTCGTTCACCTTGAAGCGGTCGAACAGCCAGTGCTGCACGAGGCCGATGGCGAACATCGCCGGCACGATCACCAGCACCGACCACCACGGCTCGATGTGGTAGGTCGTGCCCATCTCGTAGGTCAGATAGGCGGCGAGGAAAGCCAGTGCGAAGTGGCTGAGATTGACCAGCCGCAGTAGGCCCCAGCTGAGGCTGAGCCCCAGCGCCAGCAACCCGTACATCCCGCCCGCCAGCACACCCGATATCAACGCCTGCCCCAGCAGCGTCCCGCTCGGCATCATGTGCGGACGCCGTGCAATCGATTGCACAAGGTTTTCACCCTCAGCCCCCGATCAGCTTCACGCCGGGGGCGGCGAACTCCTTCGGCCAGACGACCTTCCATTCCTTGTTTTGAACCTGGCGGATCAACTGAGCCGGCGCGCCGTGGTTAAAGGGGCCGTCGAACTTGGTGGGGCCGTAGATCGTGTTGACGACGTTCTTCTTCAGCCAGGCGGCGATCGCCTTGTCCTCCAGGCTCTTGGCGCCGTTCACGCCCTGCTCAAGGATCTGCCACTCCGACACCATGCCGGCGGCCTGCGCGTCGATGATGGGATACGGCAGGTTCGCCTTGGTCGCGCGCTCCTTGTAGAGCTCGGCGATCCTCTTCACGCCCGGCCGGCTCATGAAGGGCTCGTCGGGTTCGAGGAAGGTCGAGCACCAGACGAGGTTGCCGTCGGGCGAGAGCGCGAGCGGGCCCGGCGCGGGATAGAGGTGGAAGCTGTTCTTCGGCTTGTAGTCGAGCTTGCGCAACGCCTCGAGGATCTGGTTGCTCTCCAGGCCCAGCGAGCCGACCCACAGGAAATCGGCGTTGGCTTCCTTCACGCGGGCAGCGATGGCGCCGAAGTCGCGGTTGCCGGCTTCGTATTCGAGAAAGAGCGGCACCTTCACGCCGCGCTTCTCGGCCTCGACGCGCATGCCCTGCGCCATGAACTGCGCCGACGGGAACTTGCTGGTCAGCAC
Organism: Reyranella sp.; assembly: GCF_004297405.1. Taxonomy (GTDB): domain Bacteria; phylum Pseudomonadota; class Alphaproteobacteria; order Reyranellales; family Reyranellaceae; genus Reyranella. The sequence continues at coordinate 62,105 of NZ_SCVC01000006.1, read as the reverse complement.
CACCATCGTCTTGGGCGCGGGCGAGAGCGTCGCCATCGCATCGAGCAGAACGTTGGGATAGCTCTTGTCCGGCTCCGGCCCGAACGGCGTCGCGGGAAACGCCATGTCGTAGGTCTGCAGCTTGGGGATACCCATGCTGCTCTGGATCATCACCTTGCCGTAGCGCTGCGCCACGCCCATCGCCGCCAGGATCGGTGCGGTCGCATATGGCCCCTGTATCAGGTCGACCTTGTCGACGGTGATCAGCTTCTCGTAGAGGCTGCGCGCCACGTCGGGCTTTGACTGGTCGTCGAGCAGGATGAATTCGACCGGCCGGCCGAGGAAGCCATCACGGCTGTTGATCTCCTCGACCATGATCTCCGAGGCGATCTTGTGGATGACGGCGGTCTGCGCCAGGAAGCCCGTCAGCGACAGCGTGCCGCCGACGCGGACCGGCTTGCCTGAAGGCGCCGCGCGCACGATTGCCGGCGCTGCCATCAGCCCCGCCGTCGCAGCCAGTGCTCCGCCCAAGAAAGTGCGCCGACGCGACGCGCCCATCCCTTTAGTCATCGTTTCCTCCGCGCGGCGCATTGTTTTTGGCGCGCCGTCGCGGGGCATCGTGGCGAAACATCTTCGAGCTGTAAACGGATTTTCGAAAGTTTCGAAACTTTCGAAGAAACGTTACCGCTCAGTAACTCTCGTCAATGACATCAAAGGAGATCCCATCGAGTGATTTCACCACCAGCACGCGTCGTCGCAGTGCTGGCATGAACGACCTCCAGATGCTTTATGCTGGCGCCGGAAGAAGTCACGGGAGTTGCGCCATGAAGAGCTACAAGGTCGTCGAATTCGGCAAGCCGCTGCAGAAGGTCGAGGAGACGAACCCCGCCCCGCAGGGCACGGAAGTGCTGGTGCGCGTCACCGCTGCCGGCGTCTGCCACAGCGACGTCCATCTGTGGGAAGGCTTCTTCGACATGGGCGGCGGCAACAAGGTCTCGACGCAGAAGACCATGAACCCGCCGCGCACCATGGGCCACGAGATCGTGGGCGAAGTGGTCGCCGTCGGTCCCGACGCGAAGGGCGCCAAGGTCGGCGACAACGCGGTGGTCTATCCCTGGATCGGCTGCGGCAAGTGCTGGTACTGCAACGGCGGCATCGAGCATCTCTGCCCGACCCCGCGCGCGCTCGGCGTCAACAACGACGGCGGCTATGCCGACCATGTCCTCGTGCCGCATGCGAAATATCTCTATCCCTACGGCAACCTGCCGGTGGAACTGGCCTGCCTCTATGCCTGCTCTGGCATCACGGCGTTCGGCGCGGTCAAGAAGGCGGTCGGCCAGGATGGCGGCAAGCCGATCCTGGTGATCGGCGCCGGCGGCGTCGGCCTGATGGGCGTGCGCTTCGCCAAGTCGGTGCTGGGCCATCAGCCGATCGTGGCCGACATCGACGAGAACAAGCGCAAGCTCGCGCTGGAGAACGGCGCCATCGCCGCGCTCGATCCGCGCGACAAGGATGCGCGCAAGCAGATCCAGGAACTGACCGGCGGCACCGGCGTGGGCGCGGCCATCGACTTCGTCGGCGCGGAAAGCTCGGCGCAGTTTGGCCTGAAGGCGCTCGGCCGCGGTGGCCGGCTGATCATCGTCGGCCTGTTCGGCGGCAATTTCTCGATCCCACTGCCGATGTTCGCCTTCACCGGCTGCCAGATCGTGGGTTCCGTCACCGGCAGCCCGGCCGAGATGAAGGAGATGATGGACCTCGTCACCGCCGGCAAGGTGACGCCCGTGCCGGTCATCAAGCGCAAGCTCGACGAAGCCGATGCCACGCTGCAGGAACTGCGCAAGGGCCTCATCATGGGCCGCGCGGTTCTGGTGCCTTAAGCAGAAGCATGCCGGGGGCGCGCGACTCCAGTCGCGCGATTCATGATCATGACCGCGCCAGTGGACTGGCGCGCCCCCAGCATTGAGGAGACTCCCACCATGAGCCAGGCCGGGCGGGCGCTCGCCCATGCCTTCGAGATCGGCGCGCTCGTCGCTCCGGAGGGACGGACGTTCCTGCTGCGTGCCGAGCCGGGCACGTTGGGCGATGTCGATGCCGAGCAGTCGCTGCGGCCGGAGTACCTGCGCCTGAAGCGCGCGCACTGGAAGGTCGTGCCGCGCCTCACGGAGACGGGCTACGGACAGGGCCTCGTGCTGTTGACCAAGCACAAGGAAGAGAACTTCGCCAACATCGCGCGCGCCTGGGATCTTCTCGTGCCCGGCGGCGTGCTGGCCTGCGCTGGCGCCAACGAAGACGGCGCGGCGAGCCTGGAGAAGAACGTCGCCAAGGCGTTCGACGGCGCGAACCAGCTTTTCAAGTTCCACAGCCGCGTCTTCTGGTTCGCCAAGGGCGAGCGTGCCCCGCCCGACTACTGGCGCCAGCTCGCCACATTGCAGCCGGTCGGCGACGGTTCCTGGAAAAGCCAGCCCGGCCTCTTCTCCTGGGATCGCGTCGACGACGGATCGGCCCTTCTCGTTCAGCATTTGCCGAGCGATCTCGCGGGATCGGTCGCCGACTTCGGCTGCGGCTGGGGGTTCCTCGCGCGCCATGTGCTGGCCCACTGCCCTGGCGTCATGAGCATCGACGGCATCGACGCCGAGCATCGCGCGCTCGAAGCCGCCGAGGTGAACGTCACCGATGCACGGGCGAAGTTCCACTGGCTCGATCTCGTGACCGAAGCCGCACCCGCGACCTACGACGCCATCGTCTGCAACCCGCCCTTCCACAGCGGCCGCGCCGCCACGCCATCGCTCGGCCAGCAGATCATCGAGGCCGCGTCGCGCGCGCTGAAGCCCGGCGGCCGCCTCTACATGGTCGCCAACCGCGGCCTGCCCTACGAGCCCACGCTCAAGGCGAACTTCACCAGCTTCGAAACGCTCGCCGACAACAACAAGTTCAAGATCACGAAGGCGGTTCGTTAGCGGCGCAGCACCGCGTAGGAAAAGTGCTGCTCTGATCCGCCGGGAGTCATGTGCGTTTCCCGCGCCTCGTCGATCAACTGGAAGGAGCGCCCCAACCGCGCCGCCAGGGTTTGCGGGCTGTATCGCTGCACCGGAAGGCCGCTGCACTTTTCGGGGCCGTCGAGCGCGAATGTCGCCATGATCACCGTCGCGCCGGGCCGGGTGGCGTCTTCGAGGGCGGCGATGTAGGCGTCCTGACGGGCAGTGTCGGTCAGGAAATGGAACACCGCCCGATCGTGCCAGACCTGATAGTGCCGCGGCGCTTTCCATTGCGTGATGTCGGCGACGATCCACGACACCTTGCTCTTCGCCGATCCGAGCCGCGCTTTCGATTTCGCGAGTGCGGCCTCCGCTACATCGAGGACGGTGACATCGCCGAAGCCCTCGGCCAGCAGGTCGTCGACCAGGGTCGAGGCGCCGCCGCCGATATCGATCACGGGCGCCGCCCGATCCGGTGCCGCCGCCACGATCATCTGCAGCGAGCGCACCGGATGGCGCTGATACCAACTCACCGCCGTCTCGGCCTTGGCGGCATAGACATCTTCCCAATGGCTGCGCGAGCTGCCCATGGGAGCCTCCTTGTATTGGCGACACGCGCCAGAAGCTGGAGGCCGTTCTGTAGCTCGTTTTCAGCGAGGCAGCGAGCCGCTCATTGACGCTGGCCTGCGATCAAAAACTCCTTGTTGCCCTCCGCGCCCTCGATCGGGCTGTCGGTGGTGCCGAGCACGGTCCAGCCGGGTTGTTCGGCGAGCCAGGTCGAGATGGTCGTGCGGACTTCGTCGTGCAGCGCGGGATCGCGCACGATGCCGCCCTTGCCCACCCGTCCCTTGCCGACTTCGAACTGCGGCTTGATCAGCGCCGCGAGATGCGCGCCGGGTGCCGCGAGCGCAAGCGCTGCCGGCAAGGCGGTGCGCAGGCCAATGAACGAGGCATCGCAGACGATCAGCTCGATCGGATCGGGAATCTCGGCGCGCGTGATATCGCGGATGTTGGTCTTCTCCATCGAGACCACGCGCGGATCGGTGCGCAGCTTCCAGGCGAGCTGGTTGGTGCCGACATCGACGGCATAGACCTTGGCGGCGCCGCGTTGCAGCAGGCAGTCGGTGAAGCCGCCGGTCGACGAGCCGACATCGAGCGCGATGCGGCCCGTCACAGGAATGGAGAAGAAGTCGAGCGCGCGTTCCAGCTTCAGCCCGCCGCGCGAGACATAGGGATGCGGCTGGCCGCGCACCTCTAGCGTCGTTTCGTCGGCCACCGCCTGCCCCGCCTTGTCGAGCCGGCGTTCGCCCGAGAAGACGAGCCCCGCCATCACCAGGCGCTGCGCCGCGGCGCGCGTTTCGGCGAGCCCGCGCTCCACCAGCGCGACGTCCAATCGTGTCTTGGTCACTCGATGCCTACACTTCTGCGCGCTTCACATGAACGCGCGCATGGATGCGATCAGCACCGCGCGATTCGTTGGCGGTAGCCGTCGTAGTACTGGCTTCCGCAGGCGACACGCTGCTGAACGACGTCGTCACGATTGCCGTTCTGGCCGCGGTTCGTCACGGTCACCGTGGTGTAGCCGCTGCCGTCGTTCCGGTAGTACGGGTTGTTGTAGCCCGGCGGCGGAGGCTGATAGTAGGTCGCCGGCGCTGCCGGATAGTAGTTGCGCGGCGCGGGATTGCCGTCGTCTACGCAGGCCGCCCCGGTCATGCCGATGCCCACGACGAGCATCAGTTTCGCAAAGCCCCTAAACATCTTCTTTTCTCCCAGCCAATGATGCGCGAACGCCCTGCTACTATAGGGCGGCCTGACGCCGACCAACATTCCCAAATTGACTTCCGAAACGGCCTGGAGTGCGCCACGGCCGTCAAACAGAGGCAGGAACATCTGGCATGAGTACGAAACTTCTGGAGGGCGAACGCGCCCTCGTCACGGGCTGCGCCGGCGGTATCGGTCGCGGCATTGCACAGGCGTTGAAGGCCGAGGGCGCGATCGTCCTCGGCAGCGACATCACACCGCCGCCCGTCGCCGACGGCATCGACTTCCTCGCCGCCGACCTCTCGAAGCGCGACGGCTGGAAGAGTCTTCTGGACAGCGCCGTGAAGGAGCTGGGGTCGATCTCGCTGCTGGTCCACGCCGCGAGCCCGCGCCGCCAGGAAGTCGACACGCCGCTCTCGGTCAGCGAGGAGACGTGGGATGCCATGCTCGACATCAACCTGCGCTCGGGCTTCTTCCTCGCGCGCGAGACCGGTCGCCACATGCGTGACGCAGGGATCAAGGGCCGTATCCTTTTGATCACTTCTCAACATCGCCTGATGCCGCGTAATCTGGCGCACTACAGCGCCGCCAAGGCCGGCATGACCATGGCGATGAAGGAGCTGGCGCGCGTGCTGGCGCCGGACGGCATTCGCGTCAATGCGCTGGCGCCCGGCGCCATTCCGGGCGGCGGCTTCGTGGCCAACGATCTCGGCGGGCTGGTGGCGCAAATCCCTCTCGGTCGTGCGGGCACTCCGGACGACATCGCGCAGGTGGCCGTCGCGATACTGTCGGAAAGATTTGGCCGTTATGTCGTGGGTACGACGGTAGAAGTCGATGGTGGATTGGGGCTGCTGAGCTGGATTCCTTCCAAGGCTTGACCCGATCCCCGGGAAGAGTTGAGTTAGCGTCCGCAAAGTCGGTTTCCGAACCAACAGGAGGTTTCACCATGACGCTTCGCATCAATTCCACCGCGCCTGACTTCCAGGCCGAGACGACACAGGGCCCGATCGAGTTCCACAAGTGGATCGGCGACAGCTGGGCCATCCTGTTCTCGCATCCCAAGGACTTCACGCCGGTCTGCACCACCGAGCTCGGCTACATGGCCGGCCTCAAGCCGCAGTTCGACAAGCTCAACACCAAGATCCTGGGCCTCTCGGTCGATCCGGTGACCAACCATTCGAAGTGGGCGAAGGACATCGAGGAGACTCAAGGCCACGCCGTCACCTTCCCGATGATCGGCGATCCCGAACTGAAGGTCGCGACCGCCTACGACATGCTGCCGGAAGGCGCGGGCACGACGTCGGAAGGCCGCACCGCCGCCGACAATGCCACCGTGCGTTCGGTGTTCATCATCGGCCCGGACAAGAAGATCAAGGCGATGCTCACCTATCCGATGAGCTCCGGCCGCAACTTCGACGAAGTGCTGCGCCTGCTGGAGAGCTGCCAGCTTACCGCCAAGCACCAGGTCGCCACGCCGGTGAACTGGAAGAAGGGCGAAGACGTGATCATCGTCCCCGCCGTCTCCGACGAGCAGGCCAAGGCCAAGTTCCCGGGCGGCTGGAAGTCGCCGAAGCCCTACCTGCGCATCGTCCCGCAGCCGAAGGACTAAGGAAGAAGTACCACCTCATCCTGAGGAGGCGCGAAGCGCCGTCTCGAAGGATGGGCACGAGCACCTTGCCTGATGCCCACCCTTCGAGACGCCACGCTTCGCGTGGCTCCTCAGGGTGAGGTTTTGTTTTGGGCGGGGAGAGAACAAAACAATGACCAATGAACTGTGGCGCTGGTCGGCGGTCGACCTGGCGCGGGGGATTCGCAGCGGCGCGATTTCGAGCGAGGAAGCCACGCGCTCGACCCTCGACCGCATCGCCGCCGTCAATCCGACGCTCAACGCCATCGTCGAAGTCCTGGCCGACGAATCGCTGACGGCCGCGCGCACCGCCGATGCGCAGCGCCGCAGCGGCCAGCCGCTCGGGCCGCTGCACGGCGTGCCCGTCACCGTCAAAGTGAACATCGACCAGAAGGGCCACGCGACGACCAACGGCGTCGAGGCCTTCCGCGACGTCATCGCGACCGAGGACAGCCCGCCCGTCGCCAACCTGCGCCGCGCCGGCGCAATCATCGTCGGCCGCACCAACACGCCCGCCTTCTCGCATCGCTGGTTCACCGACAACGCGCTGCATGGCGCGACGCGCAATCCGTGGAGCGCGGCGCTGACGCCGGGCGGTTCGAGCGGCGGCGCGGCCGCGGCGGTCGCCGCCGGCATGGGCGCGATCGGCCATGGCAACGATTTCGGCGGCTCGATCCGCTATCCCGCCTATGCCTGCGGCGTCGCGGGGCTCCGGCCCACGCCCGGCCGCGTGCCGGCCTACAATCCTTCGGGCAAGACCGAGCGCCCGATCACGGCGCAGATGATGTCCGTGCAGGGACCGCTTGCCCGCACCGTCGCCGATGTACGTCTCGGCCTGCTCGCCATGGCCGCGCCCGATCCGCGCGATCCCAACTGGGTGCCGGTACCGCTGCAAGGCCCCGCCCCGCCGCGACCGATCCAAGTCGCGCTGGTGCCGGATCCGTTCGGCGACACCGCACCCGAAGTAAGCGACGGCATCCGCGCTGCCGGCCGCGCTCTAGCCGATGCAGGCTATACCGTCGTCGAGACGCCACCGCCGCGGCTCGGCGAAGCCGCCGATCTCTGGCATCGCCTGGTCGTCGGTGAAGAGCGCCGTGGGCTCGCGCCGCTGATCCGCCAGTTCGGCGACAAGACCAGCCAGATCAACCTCGATGGCCATCTGCGCTATGCGCCGGAGATGGACAGCGATGCCATCCTCGATGGCTTCGGCACGCGGCTGGCCATGATGCGCGAGTGGTCGCTGTTCCTCGACCGCTTCCCCATCGTCGTGCTGCCGGTGTCGCACGTGCTGCCGTTCCGCAACGGCCTCGATCAGGAAGAGGATGAAGCGACCATTACGGCGATGATGGATGCGCAGCGCTCGCTGCTGGCGATGCCGGTGCTCGGCCTGCCCTGCGTCTCCGTGCCGACCGGCGCCGTCGGTAACGTCCCGGTCGGCGTCCAGATCGTCGCCGGCCGCTTCCGCGAAGACCTCTGCCTCGGCGCCGCCGAAATCATCGAAGCCCACACGCCGAAGCTGACGCCGATCGACCCGCGTTAGCGCTGGGGGCGCGCCGCTCTAGCGGCGCGGTTCATGACGCGCCAGTGGACTGGCGCGCCCCCAGCGAACCGAGTGCCTTGAGCGCGGTCGCGACGATCTGCGGGGCGTTGAGGCCGGCCCAGTCGTATTGCTTCGCGGGCGAAGCGTGGTCGATGAAGCGGTCGGGCAGGATCATCGGGCGGACCTTCAGCCCGTGGTCGAGCAGGCCCGCGGTCGCGAGATAGTTCAGCACGAAGCTCGAGAAGCCGCCGACCGAGCCTTCCTCGATGGTGATCAGCACCTCGTGCTCGCGCGCAAGGCGGCGTATCAGGTCGGTGTCGAGCGGCTTGGCGAAGCGCGCATCGGCCACGGTGGTGCTGAGCCCCTTGGCGCCGAGATCCTCAGCCGCCACCAGGCACTCCTGCAGGCGCGCGCCGAAGTTCAGGATGGCGATCTTGGTGCCTTCCTTCAGCACGCGGCCCTTGCCGATCTCCATCGGCGTGCCCTTGGCCGGCAGCTCGACGCCCACGCCCTCGCCGCGCGGATAGCGGAAGGCCGAGGGCCGGTCGTCGATCTGGGCGGCCGTGGCCACCATGTTCATCAGTTCGAGTTCGTCGGCCGCGGCCATGATGACGAACTCCGGCAGGCAGCCGAGATAGGCGACGTCGAAGGCGCCGGCATGCGTGGCGCCATCGGCGCCCACGAGACCCGCGCGGTCGATGGCGAAGCGCACCGGCAGCTTCTGCAGCGCCACGTCGTGGACCACCTGGTCGTAACCGCGCTGCAGGAAGGTCGAGTAGATCGTCGTGAACGGCTTGAAGCCTTCCGTCGCCAGGCCCGCGGCGAAGGTGACGCCGTGCTGTTCGGCGATCGCCACGTCGAAGGTGCGTTCGGGGAAGCGCTGGGCAAACTTGTCGAGGCCGGTGCCCGACGGCATCGCCGCGGTGATGGCCACGATCTTCTTGTCGACCTCGGCCTCGGCGATCAGCGCCTTGGCGAACACGGCCGTGTATTGCGGCGCGTTGGCCACCGGCTTGGACTGCTTGCCGGTGATGACGTCGAACTTCACGACGCCATGGTACTTGTCGTCGCTCGCCTCGGCCGGCGCGTAGCCCTTGCCCTTCTTGGTGACGACATGGACCAGGATCGGCTTGTCGAGCTTGCTGTCGCGGGCGTTCTTCAGCACCGGCAGCAGATGGTCGAGATTGTGACCGTCGACCGGGCCGACATAGTAGAAGCCCAGCTCGTCGAACAGGGTGCCGCCGGCCACGAAGCCGCGCGCGAATTCCTCGGCGCGCTTGGCTGCCAGCTCGAGCGGCTTGGGCAGGTTCTCGGCGATGCCGCGGCCGAGATTGCGCAACGTCACATAGGGCCGGCCCGAGAGCAGGCGCGAGAGATGGCCCGACAGCGCACCGACCGGCGGCGCGATCGACATGTCGTTGTCGTTCAGCACCACGATCAGCCGGCTGCGCAGCGCACCGGCATTGTTCATCGCCTCGTAGGCCATGCCGGCGCTCATCGCACCGTCACCGATCACGGCGACCACGTTGTTGTTGCCGCCCGCGAGATCGCGCGCCACCGCCATGCCGAGCCCGGCCGAGATCGAGGTCGAGGAGTGCGCCGCGCCAAACGGATCGTATTCGCTCTCGCTGCGCCGCGTGAACCCGGAGAGGCCGCCTTCCTGGCGCAAGGTGCGGATGCGGCTGCGACGCCCGGTGACGATCTTGTGCGGATAGGCCTGATGGCCGACGTCCCAGATCACGCGGTCGCGCGGCGTGTCGAACACGTAGTGCAGCGCCACGGTCAGTTCGACGACACCCAGCCCGGCGCCGAGATGGCCGCCGGTGACGGAGACGGCGGAGATCGTCTCCTGCCGCAACTCGTCGGCAAGCTGGCGCAACTGTTCGCTGCGCAGGCGGCGGATATCGGCGGGCGTGTCGACAGTGTCGAGAAGCGGCGTCGTGCTCTTGGGCGTACTCTGGCCAGTCATGCGTATTACTATACTCCCGCGCGGCGGCTTGCGTCCCCGTCTCAAGTGCGGCGGGCAACGACGAAATTAGCCGCCTGTTTTAGCAAGTCTGCGGAACCGCCGAACGGTTCGAGGTGCGCGGCTGCCTGTCGCGCCAGCAGACCGGCCTGCGCCCGCGCCCGCTCCACGCCCAAAATCGACACGAAGGTGGCCTTGCCCGCCGCGGCATCCTTGCCCGTCGCCTTGCCGACCTCTGCCGCGTCGCCCTCGACATCGAGGAGGTCGTCGACGATCTGGAAGGCGAGCCCAAGATCGTGCGCGTAGGCTGAGAGTGCCGCGCGCAGATGGTCACTTGCCTTACCGAGGATTGCACCCGCCGCGCACGAAAAGGAGATCAACGCACCGGTCTTCAACCGCTGCAGGCGCGTGATAGAGCCGATCGACAACGGCTCGCCGCCCTCCTTCGCACGCTGTTCGGCCAGCAGATCGAGCATCTGGCCGCCTACCATGCCGTGCGCGCCGGAGGCCCGCGCCAGCTCGGTCACCAGGGCGACGCGCACCGCCGGATCGCCGTGCGTGTCCTCATGCGCCAGCACCTCGAAGGCCAGCGCCTGCAGGGCATCGCCCGCCAGGATCGCCGTCGCCTCGTCGAACTGCTTGTGGCACGTCGGCTTTCCGCGGCGCAGATCGTCGTCGTCCATCGCCGGCAGATCGTCGTGGATCAGCGAATAGGCGTGCAGAAATTCGATGGCGCTGGCGGTGCGGAGCGCCGGCAGCTTGCCGACCTTGAACAGGGTCGACGAGGCCAGCACGAAGAAGGCGCGCAGCCGCTTGCCGCCGCCCAGGCTGGAATAGCGCATCGCTTCGACGACACGCGCTTCGCCGGTGGGATCGCCGCCCTGATCGAGGGGCATCAGGCGGTCCATGGTGCGCTCGACGGACTCGGCCGCGAACGACAGCGCGGCGTCGAACTGGCGGTACGATGACAGGGGCATGGACGCAGCGCTCAGCCGAGATCGGCGGGCTGCGTGGCAACCGACCCGTCGGCGGCGAAGACGATCTTCTCGACCTTCATCTTGGCCTCGGCCAGCCGCTGTTCGCAGTGGCGCTTGAGCAGCGCGCCCCGTTCGTAGGCCGAAATCGCCTCGTCGAGCTTCACCTGGCCACGCTCGAGCTGCTGGACGATGCCCTCCAGTTCCTTGAGCGCATCCTCGAACGAGAGCGCGGCAATATCCTTGGGCAGCGAGGGTTCTTTAGCCAATTTCGCCTCTCATTTTTTGGGCTCGCGTGAGGGAACTCGGGGAGCTCGGGGGACGGCCGGATCGTAGTCGCCTGCTCCGAAAGGTGCCAGCGATGTACCGAAAGGTGCGCGCCGCGTCACCAATTTCGACGAAAAATGACCCATTCCGTGCGCTTTTTCGACCTTTCACAACTCTGGATAAGCGAATCCCCCTTTTGGGACATGGCCGGTCTGCATGTTCGCACGCCAAAATCGCCGTCTCACGATTGCTACATCGGCACCGCGATGGCACGTTCCGCCCCGCAAAGAAATAAACGGCCATTTACCCGAGGAGTTAAACGCATGGGCAACGTCAGCCATCTCGTCACACGCACTGCAGCCTTCGAAAGCTCCATTGAGAACGGCCTGGCCGAGGGATCCAGCTCCAAGGACCGTCAGTTCGTTACCGCGCTCGCCCGCGGCCTGGACATCCTCCGCGCCTTCCATGCCGGTGAAGGCATGCTGGGCAACCAGGAGATCGCCCACCGCACCGGCCTGCCGAAGCCGACCGTTGCCCGCCTGACCCACACGCTGACCGAGTTGGGCTACCTCAACTACATCCGCCGCTTCCGCAAGTACGAGCTGGGCGCCTCCGTCCTGGCGCTGGGCTACGCCGCGATTTCGAGCATGGACGTCCGCCGCGCCTCGCGCGCGCCGCTCGAGCAGCTCGCCCATGCCCTCAACGCCTCGACGGCGCTGGGCGGCCGCGACCGTCACTCGATGATCTACCTCGAAGCCTGCCGCGGTCCGTCCGTGGTGGCGATCACCCACGATGTCGGCACGCGCGTGCCGATGGCGAGCACGGCGATGGGCCGCGCCTACCTCTTCTCGCTGCCCGACGTCGACCGCAACAAGCAGCTCGACGCCATTCGCCGCCGCTGGCGCGACGACTGGACCAAGGTGAAGACCGGTCTGGAGCGCTCGTTCAAGGAGCTGGCGGATCGCGGCTTCTGCGTGACCTGGGGTGAGTGGCTGCCGGAGCTGTGTGGCGTCGGCGCTCCGCTCCGCAACTCCGATGGCACGGCGGCCTATGCCGTCAACGCCTCGGCGCCGATCTACCAGATCAGCCGCGACCGTCTCGAAGCCGACTGGGGTCCGCGCCTGGTGAAGATCGCGCGCGACATCCGCACCGGCATGGCCGCGCAGCCGTCGATGGTTTCGCCGCAGGGCCCGGCCGTTCGTCCGGCAATGAGCAACGGCAACGGCCATCACATGCGGCCGCCGATGTCGGCGATGGCGCGTCGCTAAGGCGCGCCCTCTCCTTCCAGACGCGATCTTCTACAGATGGCAATTCAACGACCGGCCGGCGCTCGGCCGGTCGCTCCTTATGAGTTCCGCGGCTTCAATGGCCTGATCGGCCATGAAGTCGTGGCGTGGTGCGCCGGCTTCGTCGAGATGCGCCTCAAGGTGCGGCCGGAACTATGCAACGCCAACGGCTTGCTGCATGGCGGCGTTCTGATGACGCTGCTGGATTCCGCGAGCGGCTTCGCCTGCACCTTCAACGAGACCGCGACCGCGCGCCGCCTCTCGGTAACGCTGGCTTTCACGACGCAGTTCATCAAGGCGGCCCGCGAGGGCGACGTACTCACGATCTTCGGCGCCTGGCGTCCCTCGACCAGCCAGAGCACCTTCGCCGCCGAAACCGAGATCTACGACCAGAGCGGCGACCTGATCGCCACTGGCGCCGGCACCTTCCGCTACCTCAAGGGCGAACGCAGCGACGGCACCCTCGCCTTCCTCGACCAGAAGGCCGCGGAGTAGCTGCTGGGGCGCGCCACTCCAGTGGCGCGGTCATGAATCGCGCCAGTGGACTGGCGCGCCCCCGGCGTTACGAAGCCGTCGCGCCGAGCCTGTACCGCAGCCACATCGTGCCGCCCTCCAGCACTTCGTGGCTCACGAGCGTCATGCTTTCGATCGGCGCGGGCCCCAGATCGACATCGCCCGAATTGAACACGATCGGCCCGCCTGTGCTGCCGTCGATCACCGGGCAGATCACGAGACTCAACTCGTCGATCAACCCGGCGCGTAGCAGCGCACCGTTCGCCCCGCCGCCGCCCTCCAGCATGATGCGCTCGATGCCGAGTTCGCGATTGAGCGTTTCGAGCGCGGCGGCGAGATCAATCTCGCTCTTGCCGGCGAAGATGTAGGACACGCCGTCGGCGCGCAGCCCCGCCAAATGCCGGTCGGGCACCGCTTCCGTCAGGATCGCGAGAATGGGGTCGCCGCCGATATCCTTGCGCGCCCACACCGCCTTGCCCTTGCCGTCGAGGAAGATGCCCCACGCCTTCGCTTCGCGCTGCGCGAACCAGTTCTCGCGCGGAAACACCTGGTCGGTCGGCGGATAGTGCGGCTCCGTGCCCTTGGCGAATTCCTGCGCCGTGACGCGGCCGCACAGCCACGAGCCGCCGCCCATCTGATCGTGCAGACGCTCGAACAGGTTGGGCACGATATTGGCCTTCGGCCGCCACCGGCTTCCCCAGATGCGTCCATCGACGCTGCACACCATGTGGCAAAGAACATACGGTTTCATGCGCGGCACCTTAGCCGAAACCGGTCGATCAGGCTGTGGAGCGCCGGGCCGGCTGCCAGGGAGGCGTGATGTCTGGCCAGCTCGCGGCCGGCCCTTGGCCCTAGGTTGGCCACTCGACTCCGGGCCATGCGGGTCTCACCCTGAGGTCGACTAGGCGTCTTGTCCGACCTTTGGGCGCATGCGCGCTCTCCGGAGGCGTGCGTCCATGGCTGAAGGCGTTGACGACGACGGAAGTACGCGACCGGACGTCGACTTGGTGACACTCCAACCCGGCCAGACCATAGGCCGATACCGCGTCGTTGCGGTGCTGGGCCAGGGCGGCTTCGGCATCACCTATCGTGCCGTCGACGCCGAACTCGGCCGCCAGGTCGCCATCAAGGAATACCTGCCCACCGCGCTGGCCGTGCGCAAGGACGGCGTCACCGTCGTCCCGCGCTCGCGCAGCGCGGCGGAAGATCTGGCCTGGGGCCTGGAGCGCTTCGTGTCCGAAGGCCGCACGCTGGCCGCACTTCATCGCGCACCCGGCATCGTGAAGGTCCATGACTACCTCCAGGCCAACGGCACGGCCTATCTCGTGATGGAGCTGGTCGATGGCGAGACGCTGCACGAGCGCATCGTGCGCGCTGGCCCGCTCGATGCCGCCGCGATCGACAGTATCCTCGCGCCATTGCTCGACGGCCTGGAGCAGGTCCACGCCGCGGGCTTCCTTCACCGCGACATCAAGCCGGCCAACATCCTGCTCGACGCCAAAGGCCAGCCAACATTGATCGACTTCGGCGCCTCGCGAGCCGCCATCGCCGGCCGCACGCAGGCCATGACGGCGGTGTTCACGCCGGGCTACGCACCGGTCGAGCAGTTCACCTCGGCCCAACAGGGCGCGTGGACCGACATCTACAGCCTGGCAGCTACGCTCTATCACGCCATCACGGGGGAGCCCCCGCGCAACGCCATCGACCGCATGGTGGATGATGAGCTCGTGCCGCTGGCGGGTTCGGGGCGCGCCTTTCCCAAGGCGCTTCTCGCCGGGATCGACGCCGCCCTCGTCGTGCGTGCCGCTGGCCGGCCGCAATCCGTCGCGGCATGGCGAGCTCTGCTGGCGGGCAATGCCGCACCGCCGGCAACGGTGGTGATGGCGGCCAAGGCGCCTGCATCGCCGTCGTCGCAGTCGTTGCCGCCGTCACCGTCACCCGCCACGGCGACGCCTCCTGCTTCGCCGCATGGCTCGCGTGGTGGCGTGAAGATCGCCGCCGCTGCCGCCGTTCTGCTGCTTGTCGCGGCGGGCAGCTGGTTCGCGCTGGGTACCGGTGTGCCAACGTCGACATCGCCATCGTTGGCATCATCGTCGGCATCGCCGTCTCCGGTGGCTGCCGCGGTGCCAGTGGCGCCCGCGACGCCAGCGGTGCCATTGGTGCCCGACCGTGCCCAGGAAGAAGCGGCGCGGTTGCGTGCGGAGGCGGAAGCCCGCCGCAAGGCCGACGAGGAAGCGGCGCTCCGGGCGCGCATCGAGCAGGAATTCCGCGAGAAGGCGGCGGCCGAGGAAGCGGCACGGCAGAAGGCGGCTGCCGACGCCAAACTCCAGGCCGAGGCGCAGGCTGCGGCGGACGCTGCTGCCAAAGCAAAGGCCGACGCCGAGGCGGCCGCGAAGGCACAGGAGGAAGCCGCCGCACAGTTGCGCGCGGCGGAAGCCGATCGCAAGGGAGCCGAAGCGGCTGAGACGGCGTTGCGGCTCGGCCATTCCGACCGCCAGCGCCTTCAGGTCGCGCTCACGTCGCTGGGCTTCGCGACCGGCGGCAGCGACGGCGTTTTCGGCGCCCGATCGCGCGAGATGATCGCGGCGTGGCAGAAGAAAACCGGCCAGGCCGCGACGGGCTACCTCACGCACGACCAGCAGACGACGCTGCTGCGCGAGGCAGCGCCAGCCCTTGCGCGCTACGACGAGGAGCAGAAGAGACTCGCCCAGGCTCCGGCCCCGCCTCCCGTCGCGCCACCGGCGTCGCCGCCAGCCTCGCCACCAGTCTCCGCCCCGGCAGCTCCGCCGGCATCATCGGCATCAGCACCGGCCGCGGCCGGCTCAGCGGGACAGTGCGAAGGCACCCATCGGTCGCAATGGTGCCGCGCGGCCTACCAGGGTTTTCCGCCGAGCTGCTGGTACGCGAGCATGACCGTCCGCAACGGCGAGGTCAGCGACAGCTGGGTGTCCCAGGCCGACACCACCAAGCGCAACGTCGTCAGCGGCCGCATCGATGCGGCCGGCAACGTGTCGCTGACCTACGAGGGCGTCGGCCAGCAGACGCACATCAATCAGCGCTTCACTGCGCAGATGTCGGGCCGGGTCGTCAACGGCCTGCTGACGGCCGCCGGCCGCGCCGGGGTGGGCGGCCGGGATTTCAACGTTACCGTTCGGTGCCGGTAGGCTGTGTGCGCTATCCTGCACTCATGCAGACCGCTTCCTTTGTTTCCTGCCAGAAGTGCGGCGAGAAGTTCGGCGTGACGACGTCGACCGGGCAGCCTGTCGAGAAGCTGCCCGAGCCGTTCGAGGCGACGTGCCTCTTCTGCGGCCATCGCGGCCGCTACGAGAAAGCGTCGGTCGAAACCGTTCCGGTTGGCTGAAGAAACCTACGCAGCGACCGTGAGGTCGGCGCTGTTCAGCGACCACGTGCGCCGGTGATTGTGGATCGTCCTGCCCTGCAGGCTTTCGATCAGGACGAACTCGTCGACGCGCCACGATACCGGCTGCACCGGCTGATCGACGAGAATGTTCTCGCGATGGCGCAGCGTCACGTGCGGATCGAACGTCCAGCCCCTGACGGCGCGCATGCCGACGTGGCGCAGCGCGGCGCACAGTTTCTGCTGGAACGAGAACAGCGCGTTGCACGGCTTGTCGGCCGTCAGCGCGATCTGCGTGCCACGCCGGTTGACGGCGCGGTCGAACGACACGTCGAAGGCCGCCCCGCCGATCGAGCCGGCAGCGGCGCACGCATCGGCGACCGCACCCGGCGGCGCATCGACGAACGAGCCGAGGGGAAAGAGTGTGACGTGCAGGCGGCGGGTGATGGGTGCAGGCTGCGTGTCGAACAGCCAATCCTCACACAGGCGATCGAACAGTGTGACGGTACGCTGCTGTGCCTCTGCAGACAGACAGAGGCCAAAGAACCATAGGGGCATGTGCGCATTACGCATACGCTCTCTCCTTGTTCCGGAAAGACGAACTAATTTTTTCTGGCGGGAAGTTTTTGCGGGGATCGATACCCGCAGGATTCAGGCGAGCGGCAGATGCGCCAAATGACGGTGCGTGGTGCGGCCCAACAGGCTGTGCACGAGCACGAACTTGCGTGCCGTCCACACGATCTCGTTGATGGGCTGCAGCGGCACATGCTTCTGGTCCCGCAGCAAGGTCATGTGCGGCGTGAATCCCGAGACGCCGACGGGACGGCGAAGACCGGGAATCGTCAGCACGGCACGTAAGCGGGCGTGCAGCATTTCGAGGCCGGAAATGCCATCCTCGCCGCCCAGCACGAACGCGCCGTTGCTGAAGCTCATGGCGTGATCGAAGGCGATGCGGAACGACGGCATCTCGACATAGGCGGCGCGACGCACGAGCTTGGCGATCAGCTCGTTCGACGGCGGCCAGAAGGCATCGCCGACATGCCACAGGGTGATGTGCAGATGCTGCGGCAGGATCGGCTTGCCACCAAGCCCATGCTCCTTGCGCAAGGTTTCGCCCAGCGTCGCGATGCGCACCGCCGTCGCGGGATCAGGCAGGACGGCGAAGAACAGGCGATCGGTCGGCCGTGCAGCAGTCATCTGATCCCCCTACTTTGGCTTGATCCGCGGCGTCTCAGACGGTGTCTGCGAGCGGCGGTATGTTCATGTTATGTTCCCATCCAGGACCAAGGCAAGAAGAATCAAAACGACTCTTGCACGACGCCATATCTAGCGGTCGTCACGCCAACTTTGCGTAAAGGTAGGTCTCCTGCTGCGCGGGATCGGCGGCCGGCGCGCCATAGACCTCCCAGTTGAGGCCGGCGAGCGTCAGTTTCTCCACAGCGCACCACTCGAAGAGCTTCTGCCAGGCGCCGCCCAACCCTTCGAAGCCGCCCTTCAACACGAAGTGCGCGGCGCGGCCGGCGGGCAGCTCCGACGCAACGACATCGCCGTGCGCGGCAAAGTCCTTGGCCACGATCGTGCCCGGCTCCATCGGCATCACGCCATCGACCGGCGGCCGCCAGCGCGTGCAGGTGAGTCCCACCGGCCCGACATCGAGCTTGGACAAGGCGTCGTTGATCTTCGCCCGCGCAGACTGATGCGCCTGCATCAGCTCGTTCATCGGCGCCTCGACCTTCACCACGGCCGTGAGCTGCCGCTCGACCGTCACGATGCTGCACTCGGCTGCCATGCGCCCCCCAATATGTAACCAGTCGGTTAACTATCAGGCGACACGCCGCCCCTGTCAACCGCGCGAACGATGACGTGCGCGACTGCCGGACTTCTATCCGGCAGCGGAGATGTATCTCTTCAGGGAGGTTTGCTGGGAGTGCGCCAGTCCACTGGCGCGGTCATCATCATGAATCGCGACAGTGGACTGGCGCGCCCCCGGCGACTTACTTGACGGTGATCTCGGCGCTGCCGATGCCCTTGAATTCGGACTTGGCCTTGCCGGGGCCCGGCAGGAACTGCGGCGGGTGGACCGAGCCGGTGAGGACCGTTTCGCCGGCCTTCAGCATCTTGCCGTTGGCGATCAGGCGGTTGGCGAGCCACGCAAGCGAGATCAGCGCGCCGCCCATCACGTTGGCACCGGGACCGGCGCCCAGCTCCTTGCCCTCATGCTCGGAGCGGCCCTGCACGGTGGCGAAGTCGAGCGTCTGCCAGTCCTTGATCTCAGTGCCGACGATGCAGGCGGCCTGCAGCACGTCATCGACGATGCGGCCCGGGCCGCCCAGCTTGGAGACGTCGCCGTAGCGGTTCTCGACCACTTCCATGCCGCAGTAGAGATTGGCGATGTACGGCTTGATCGTCTCGGCGGTGTACGGCGCGCTGCCCGCGGGCGCGTCCTTGGCGATGCGCGCCACCATCTCACATTCGATACCGGCCTTCAGCGGCCAGCCCTTCTCGAAGACCTCGCCGCTCTGGCGGATGCCGCCTTCGTAGATGCCGGCGAAGGCCGGACCCGAAAGCTTCAGCGGCTCGTACTGCGCCGGCACTGCGAAGGCGACCTTCCAGCCGGCGCGCTTGCCCCAGCCGATCGCTTCCAGCCGGTCCTGCACGGCGAACTGCACCTTGTAGGCGTCGGGCTCCGACAGATTGGCTGTCGCGGCAGCGAGCCAATCCATCGTCGACTTGGAGCGCCGGCCTTCGGCAATACGGTCGGCGAGTGCGGCGATTTCCTTGGCGTCCACGGCGTCGTCTCCTCTATCGGCGTTCATCGGCCTTCGCGCCGTTGTACTTCGCCGAAGAGGAAGATCAAAGCAGTTGCTGCTGGGGGCGCGCCAGTCCACTGGCGCGATTCATGATCATGACCGCGCCACTGGAGTGGCGCGCCCCCGGCATTAACTTACGCCGCTTTCGCAGCGTGATAGTTGGCGTAGAAGCTCTGGCCCTTGGCGGCCATGTCGCGCAGGAGCTTCGGCACTTCGAACTGCGAGCCGTACTTCTTGGCGAGCGCGTCGCACTCGGCCACGAAGGTCTTGATGCCCACCTGGTCGATCAGGCTGATCGCGCCACCGGTCTGCGGCGCAAAGCCCAGGCCCATGATCGAGCCGACATCGCCGTCCTGCGGGTTGGTCAGCACGTTCGACTCCAGGCAGCGTGCTGTGTCGACCGCCTGCACATAGAGCAGGCGCTTCTTGATCTCGTCCTCCTTGGCGCGCTTCTCCTCGCCCTCGCCGTAGAGGAGCTTGGGGTCGGCCGGGAAGTGCTTCTGCAGCTCGGGCCACAGGCGCTTCTTGCCATCGGCCGGATAGTCGTAGAAGCCCTTGCCGTTCTTGCGGCCGAAGCGCTCCAGCTTCTTCACCATCAGCTCGAGGATGTCCTCGGTGCCGCTGCCCTCGTACTTCTGGCCGGCCGCCTCGGCATCGCGCCGCGTCTGGTCCATGATCTTCCACGACAGATCGATGGCGACCTCGTCGTTCAGCGACAGCGGGCCCACCGGCATGCCGGCGTAGCGCGCGCAGTTCTCGATCATCGCCGCCGGCACGCCTTCCTTCAGGAGGCGATGGCCTTCGCTGATGAAGGCGCCGCAGACGCGGGACGTGAAGAAGCCGCGGCTGTCGTTCACGACGATCGGCGTCTTGCGGATCTTCTGCACGAAGTCCATCGACCGCGCCAAGGTCTCGGGCGAGGTCTTCTTGCCGACGATGATCTCGACCAGCGGCATCTTCTCGACCGGCGAGAAGAAGTGCAGGCCGATGAAGTGATCCGGCCGCGACGAGGCTTCGGCGAGACCGGTGATCGGCAAGGTCGAGGTGTTCGACGCGAACACTGAAGTGGCCGGCAGCGACGCCTCCGCCTTCTTGGTCGCCTCGGCCTTGACGTCGCGGTTCTCGAACACCGCTTCGACGACGAGCTGGCAATCCTTCAGCGCGCCGAAGTCCGGCGTCGCCGTGACCTTGGCGAGCAGCGCGTCGCGCTTGGCCTGGTCGAGGCGGCCGCGCTTCACCAGCTTGTCGAGTTCGTCAGCGATGTGCGCCTTGCCCTTGTCGGCCGCAGCCTGGTCGCGGTCGATCAGCACGATGTCGAGGCCGGCCTGCACCGAGACGGTGGCGATGCCCGCGCCCATCAGGCCCGCACCCAGCACGCCGATCTTGGTGTATTCCTGCTTGGCCACGCCCTTCGGACGGCGCACCAGCTTGTTGGCTTCCTGCAGGCCGAAGAACAGCGTGCGGATCATGCTCTTGGCGACGGGGTCGCGCAGCAGCGAGACGAAGTAGCGCGTCTCGACTTTTAGCGCGGCATCAATGGGAAGTTGCAGGCCTTCATAAACGCAGCTCAGGATCGCCTTGGGCGCCGGATAGACGCCGTTGGTCTTGCCGCGCACCATCGCGGCGCCGCCGATGAAGGTCTGGACGCCCGGCGGGCTCCACACCTGGCCGCCGGGGAAGCCCGGCGTCTTGAAGCCCTTGCGGTCCCACGGCTGCACGGCGCGGCCGTCGATCGGCTTGGCGCCCTTGCCGGCATATTCCGGCACGACCTGTTCGGTCGCCGGTGCCGTCAGCCACGCCTTGGCGCGGGCCAGCAGCTCACCCGGCGGCACGACCTCGTTGACGAGGCCGAGGCCCTTGGCGGCATCGACGGTGAGTTCCTTGCCTTCGAGCAGGATGGGTGCTGCGTTCATCACGCCGATCAGGCGCGGGATGCGTTGCGTGCCGCCGCCGCCCGGCAGCAGGCCGATCTTCACTTCGGGCTGGCCGAGCTTGGTCTTCGGGTTGGCCGCCGCGATGCGATAGTGCGTGGCGAGGCAGATCTCGAAGCCGCCGCCCAGCGCCGTGCCGTTGATCGCCGCGACGATCGGCTTGCCGCCGGTCTCCTGGTGGCGAAACATCTTCTGGAGCTGGCTGAACTGCTCCATCAGCTTCGACGCGTCGGACGTGTCGAGGGCGAGGATCATTTCGAGATCGGCGCCGGCGATGAAGCTGTCCTTGCCCGAGGTCAGGATGATGCCCTTGACCTTGTCGTCCTTCAGGGCGGTTTCGAGCGCGCCGGCATAGGCCGTCATCGAGCCTTCGTTCAGCACGTTCATGGCGCGGCCGGGCATATCCCACGTGATGGTGGCAATGCCGTCGCTGTCGACGTTGTAGTTGATCATGGTCGCTGTTCCCTGAAGACGCTTACACGCGCTCGATGATGGTGGCGGTGCCCATGCCGCCGCCGACGCAGAGCGTGGCGAGGCCGGTCGAGAGGTTGCGGCGCTCCAGCTCGTCGAGGAGCGTGCCCAGGATCATCGCGCCGGTGGCGCCCAGCGGGTGGCCCATGGCGATGGCGCCGCCGTTCACGTTGATCTTGTCGTGCGGCATCTTGAGGATCTGCATGTAGCGCAGCACGACCGACGCGAAGGCCTCGTTCAGTTCGAACAGGTCGATGTCGTTCACCGACATGCCGGCCCGCTTCAGCGCCTTCTCCGACGCCGGCGCCGGACCGGTCAGCATGATCGCGGGCTCCGAGCCGATCGAAGCGAAGGAGCGGATGCGCGCACGCGGCTTGAGGCCGGCCTTCTCACCGAACTCCTTGGTGCCGAGCAGGATCGCGGCCGCGCCATCGACGATGCCCGACGAATTGCCGGCGTGATGGACGTGGACGATCTTCTCGACCTCGGGATAGCGCTGTTGCGCCACCGCGTTGAAGCCCGGCATCATCTCGCCCTGCATCTTGAAGCTGGGTTCGAGGGCGGCCAGCGTCTGCATGGTCGTGGTCGGACGCATCAGCTCGTCGTGGTTCAGCAGCTCGACGCCGTTCTGGTCCTTGACCGGCACGATCGACTTCTTGAAGTAGCCGGCGTCCCACGCGGCCTTGGCGCGCTTCTGCGATTCGACGGCATAGGCATCGACGTCGTCGCGGCTGATGCCATACTTGGTGGCGATCAGGTCGGCCGAGACGCCCTGCGGTACGAAGTACATCGGGATCGACACGCCAGGATCGACCGCCCAGGCGCCGCCGTCGGAGCCCATGGGCACGCGGCTCATGCTCTCGACGCCACCGCCGATCGTGGCCTGGCTCTGGCCGGACATGACCTGTGCCGCCGCCATGTTGGTGGCTTCGAGGCCCGACGCGCAGAAGCGGTTGATCTGCACGCCCGAGACGCTCTCGGCATAGCCAGCCATCACCGACGCGGTGCGCGCGATGTCCGCGCCCTGCTCGCCGATCGGCATGACGCAGCCCAGCACGATGTCGTCGACCAGGTGCGTGTCGAGCTTGTTGCGGTCGCGCACCGCCTGCAGGGCGGTGACGGCCAGACGCACCGGCGTCACTTCATGCAGCGATCCATCCTTGCGGCCCTTGCCACGCGGCGTGCGAACGGCGTCGTAGATATATGCGTCGGTCATGGCTTCTCTCCTTTTTTCGCTCCCCTCCCCATTCAAATGGGGAGGTGCCCCGAAGGGGCGGAGGGGTCATGCCCCCTCCAAATTACAAAGTGCGGCCGATCAGCTCTTTCATGATCTCGTTGGTGCCGCCGTAGATCTTCTGCACGCGCGCGTCGGCGTAGAGGCGCGCGATCGGGAATTCCCACATGTAGCCGTAGCCGCCGTGGAACTGCAGGCACTCGTCGATCAGCTCGCACTGCAGGTCGGTGGTCCAGTACTTGGCCATCGCCGCGGTGGCGACGTCGAGCTCGCCCTTGAGGTGCTTGGCGATGCAGTCGTCGACGAAGACGCGCGCGATCTTGGCCTTGGTCTTGAGCTCGGCCAGCTTGAAGCGCGTGTTCTGGAAATCGATGATCGCCTTGCCGAAGGCCTTGCGCTCCTTGACGTAGGCTAACGTGTGTTCGAGCGCGGCCTCCATCGCGGCGACCGCCTGGATGGCGATCACCAGCCGCTCCTGCGGGAGCTGCTGCATGAGCTGGATGAAGCCCATGCCCGGACCGCCCAGCAGGTGATCGGCCGGCACGCGCACATTGTCGAAGAACAGCTCCGACGTGTCCTGCGCCTTCATGCCGATCTTTTCGAGATTGCGCCCGCGGGTGAAGCCCTCGGCGCCGCGCTCGACGACGATCAGCGACGTGCCCTTGGCGCCGAGCTTGGGATCGGTCTTGGCGACGACGATCACCAGGTCGGCGAGCTGGCCGTTGGAGATGAAGGTCTTGGAGCCGTTGATGACCCAGTGGTTGCCGTCCATCACGGCGGTGGTCTTGACCGACTGCAGGTCGGAGCCGGTGCCAGGCTCGGTCATGGCGATGGCGGTGACGAGTTCGCCGCTACAGGCCTTGGAGATCCACTTCTTCTTCTGCTCCTCGTTGCCGTAGTGCAGGAGATAGGGAACCACGATGTCGTTATGCAGCGAGAAGGACGGCCCGGTCGCGAGCGCGCGGCCCTGCTCCTCGATCAGGATGGCGCTGTAGAGGAAGTCCGCGCCGGCGCCGCCATATTCTTCCGGCATGGTCATGCCGAGCAGCCCCTGCTCGCCCGCCTTGCGCCACAGCTCGCGCGGCACGACGCCCTCTTCTTCCCACTTCATGTGGAAGGGCATCACTTCCTTCTCGAAGAACCGCCGGCAGGTGTCGCGGAACATCTGGTGTTCGGGCGTGTAATGGGCGGCCAAAGCAGTCACGGACTCTTCCTCCTGAACTCTTTTCGATGTCCTTCTTATAGGGACTTTGGGCCGTCAGTGGTCCACGCGCCAGCGCTCGGGATGTAGTTTACCTTTACGTAAACGTCAACCTACCTGATGGCCCCGAACGCGATCAAGATCAGAGCCACTGAGTAGAGCATCCAGCCGGGGTGGCGGCCGCGCGTTCCCCAGAGATTGCCGAGCGCGCCATAGAGATAGAGTCCGCCGACGATCAGGCTCGTGGCCAGCCGCGCCTCCGCGCCGAACCAGCCGGCCGCCGCGATTAGCGCCAGACCGCCCACGAACCAGCTCACCGTGCTGAAATGCAGGAGCAGCGGCACCAGCCGCCGGGTCGACGCGGCCGCCCGCTTCTCCGCCTGGAGAAATGCACCGACCGGTCTGACCATGTAGCGCTGGACGAGAACGCCGTGGATCACCGCGACGGTGCTGCCGATGATCCCCGCCAATACGAGAGCCGTGTCTTGCCAGTTCATGACCATACATCTCTGTATGGAGACGACGATGGCAGCCACCGTGGTGCCGGTCAATACACCTGTGTATGGTTGATGCTGTGACCAATGACACCGGGAACGACGACCGACTGACGAAGACGGACTGGATCGACCAGGGCCTGCGCACGCTCGCGAGCGGCGGCGTCGGCGCGCTCAAGGTCGGCGCCATGGCGGAAAAGCTGACCGTGTCGCGCGGCAGCTTCTACTGGCACTTCGCCGACATCGCGGATTTCAAGTCGGCGCTTCTGCGGAGCTGGCAGGAGCGGATGACCGATCAGGTCATCCAGGACGTCGCCGGCAAGGACGAACCGGATCGTCTGAAATACCTTCTGAAGCGCGCCTTTGCTGCCAGGCCGCGGCTCGATCGCGCGATAAGGACATGGGCCACCGAGGACAGGAGCGTGGCGGCAATCGTCGCTTCCGTGGACGCCGAGCGAATCGCCTACATCGCCAGGCTGCTCGTCGCGGCCGGTGTGGCCCGCAAGCTGGCACTCGCGCGCGCGACCTTCCTCTATTGGGCGTATCTCGGCCAGGCGATCGTCATGGATCCCCGCCATGCCGCGATCCCGGCCTCGGCGCTGGACGATGTCGGCGCGCTGTTCGAAACATAAAAAATCTCGAAGTCACGGCGGCAGGAGCGAGGGCAAGGACGCGCCCCGCCCTGCCGCCGTGTGTCGAGCGGCGGACAACAACCGTTAACGGTTGTTCGCGGTCTCGACGGCCGGGGGTACCGGAATCTGCGAGCGGTTGAGCGCCGCCTTGAGCTGCTTCACGCCGACCGCGAACTCGCCCTTGCGGCAATGCTCGATGCCCATGTCGGCTTCGAGCACCCTGCCGTAGCCCGAGGTGCCGTTGTGCTTGGACCACAGGCTGTAGAGCTGCTGGCAACGCGCCATGTTTTCTTCCGACGCCTGCGCGAACGTGGCGCTCGCACCGCCGACGACGAACGCAACGCCGGCGAGGGCTGAGAGAGTCTGCTTGAACATCTGAACGCATCCCTAAAGGAACAAGAGAGATGCGGCTGAGTTGGGAATCGAATCCGGCAACGACGAACGAATTTATCTTGGAAACCACATGCGAAAAAAACGTGATGTTACGTCGAAGTGAGTAACACTCGCTCGCCGGCTACACGCAGATAGAGATCAAGCCCTCGTCACGAGGCGGGGCCGCGGGCGCGGTGCTCGTACCGGTCTTTCACGGCGCCATGCTGGCATTGCCTGCATACCTGAGACAGCCCACAACAACCTATCCGTGCAAAACGCACTGGAAGAATGCTTCGACGCCAAGAATCGCGTGACCGCATTCTTCGCTAGTTGTATTCATGGCGCCCATAAGACCTGAATGGTTGCAAACACGCGCGAGGCTCCATTACTGTCGCGCGGGTTTTAATGGGGGGAGTGGGATGACTGAGGGCGTAACGATTCCGGACGTCGCGTTGATCGACAATACGAGCCAGCGACTGCCCTGCGTGCTGGTGCTCGACGGTTCGACATCCATGGTCGGTCAACCCATCGACGAGCTCAATGCCGGCCTGAAACTGCTCGAAGCCGAACTGAAAGCCGATCCGACAGCGAGCCAGCGCGTCCAGCTCCTCGTCGTCCGGCTGGGCGGCGAAGGTGTCGCCGAGGTGGTGGTCGACTGGACCGACGCCATGGCCTTCACCGCGCCCACCATCGTCGCCAATGGCACGACGCCGCTCGGCGCCGCAGTTCGGCTGGCGATGAGCAAGATCGACGAGCAGAAGGCGCGCTACAAGGCGAACGGCATTCCCTACAACCGGCCCTGGGTGTTCGCCATCACCGACGGCAACCCCAACGACGCCGATTGGGAACTCGCGGCGCAGGCCTGCAAGACTGCGGAAGCGAGCAATCAGCTGACTTTCTTTGGCATCGGCACCGGCGAGGCCAATCTCGATCCGCTGGCCCTGTTCTCGGCCCGCGCCCCGCTCAAGCTGCAGGGCCTGAAGTTCAAGGAACTGTTCGTCTGGCTGAGCCGCAGCGCGACGTCGGCCTCGCGGGCAGCCCAGGGAACCACCGCGCAGCTCCCCTCGCCGGCCGGCTGGGCCGAAGTCCACACCTGACATAGCCCCGCGATTCACCGTGCCCAGCGCCGGGTGGAAGAGCTGTGCGGTGTCGGTGCCCGGCTTCGATCACGTCGAAGCCGGAATCCCCTGCCAGGACGCCAACAGAGTAAGGCACGTCGATGCCGACCGCTTCGTCGCGGTCGGTGCCGACGGCGCGGGATCGGCAAAGTATTCCGACCTCGGGTCGACCCTGCTCTGCGAAGAGCTTTCCTGGTGGCTTGCCGACCGTCTCTCGTCGGAAGGCGACCTCGCGATCGCCGACATGGACGAGGCGCTCCTCCGTCATTGGGTCGAGGAAGGCATCGACCTCGTCCGCGCCAAGGTGATCGACGAGGCCTGCGAGAATGGCGGCGACCTCTCGGATTACCATGCAACCGTCGTTGGTGTTCTGGTCGACAAGACCGGCGGCGCCTTCTTCCACATCGGCGATGGCGCCGGCCTGGCAGCCCAGGCGGCAGACCTCGCCAGCTTCGTCCTGTCGCCGCCCGAGAACGGCGAATATGCCAACGAGACCTACTTCTTCACGCAGGACGACTGGCGCTCGCGCCTGCGCTTCCTGCGCTTCGGACCGGAGTGCGATCTCATCGCGCTGATGAGCGATGGCGTGACGCCCTTCGCACTGGCCAAAGGTGGCCAGGCGCCGTTCGCACCCTTTCTCGAACCTGTCTCCAAGTTCCTGGATCAGAACGAACACAGCGTGGCGGAAGCGGGCCTGCTCGAACTCCTGCAGCGCGATGGGCTTCGCAAGATCTCCGGCGACGACAAGACGCTCGTTTGGGTGAAGCGCACTTATTGTGATTGAGCCCAACCGTGCCTGAGATTGTCCCGTGACTGAGGTCCTTGCCGACTTCGGCGGCCGCCGCGAAGTGCTCCGGCTCGAAAAGCGGCTGGGCGGCGGCGCTGCGGGCGACATCTACCGGGTGGCCCAGCATCCCGAGCTGGTGGCGAAGATCTACCGCACACCGGAGGATCGCCGGCAATATCAGGGCAAGGTCGAGGACATGCTTCGGCGTGCGCCCAATCTTCCGCCCATCGTCGAGGGCGGCAAAACGTACGTGCAGATCGCCTGGCCGGCGGCGATCCTGAGCGATCGTGCCGGCGACTTCCTGGGCTTCGTCATGCCGATCGTCGACTTCAAGGCAGCGACGGAGCTGGAGAACGTGCTGCAGCGCTCCAGCCGGCAAAACCTCGGCCTTCCGGAGTTCTACGGCGGCCGCCTGCTGCTGGCGGCCAATCTCGCAGCACTGATGGCCGAGCTGCACGCGCAGGCGCACTACTTCATCGACATGAAGCCGGTGAACGTGCGCTTCTATCCGGGCGCCTGGTATCTCGCGATCCTCGACACCGACGGCTTCTCGATCCAAGGCACGCAGCGCTGGCCGGCGCATCAGTTCTCGTTCGAGTACATCGCGCCCGAGGCTGCCGGAAAGAAACCGGCGCAGCTCGGCATCGAGCAGGATCTCTTCGCGTTGGCCGTGATCGTCTTCCGCCTGCTCAACAATGGTGTTCACCCCTTTCAGGGCATCGACCGGCAGGGCAACGCGCCAACCGCGATCCAGGATCGCATCTTCGCCGGCCTCTACGCCTACGGCCGCGCGCCCTCGTCCCGCGTCGCGCCGGCGCGGGCCAGCATTCACGAGTCTCTGGAAGATTCGACCCGCAGCCTGTTCGACCGCGCCTTCACCGGCCATCCGGCAGCGCGCCCCACGGCGCGCGAATGGAACGACCATCTGCGCAAGCTCATCACCAGCAAGATCTTCACCCGCTGCACGGTGCGGCCGAACGAGCACGGCCACTTCAGCAAGGGTTGCGGCCTCTGCACCCTCGACCAGCAACGCGCGCGGCAGGCAGCAGCGCCCGCCGCCCCGCGGCAGATGGGCGGCCATGTATTCGGGTCACCGCCGGCGAGCGCGCCACCCCCGCCGGTACCACCCTGGTCGCCACAGCCCGCGCCTCAACCTGCACCGACACCCTGGCAGACCCAGCCCGCGCCATCGCCGTGGCCGCCCCAGCCTGCGCCACGCACCGGCCGAGCGTCGCTCGGAAAAATCCTGATGTGGATCGCCATCGCCTGGGCCGTGCTGGCGCTCATCGCCCGATGTGCCGACGGCATGAAGACGACGACGAACACCACGACGACACCGCCCCCTGCCCCGACGCAGACCGTCACGCGCAATGCCGACGACCCGACACCTGCGCAGAGCGTCGGCGTCGATGTCTGCCGCAAGGCGACGGAAGGCAGCTTCTATGGCTGGACGAACGACAGCGATCTGGCCGACTGGGCCGAAGAGGCCTGGAAGCGGGGCTACAACGCTGCGGACTGCCACAAGCTGATCGCCGATGCCCGGCCACAACCCCCACCGCCGCCGCGGTCCGCAGGCCCCATCGCTCCGCCTGCGGCACCCATCGCCCCGCCCTCGTCGAGCGCGGCGACCGGTCCGATGGCTTCCTGTCTGGTGAACGACGTGCTCGTCGTGGAGCCCGAGGATTTCTGCCGTGCCAACGGCACCGACACGGTCGCCCCCTTCAGGGACGACGAGACCTCACCCGAGGGGGTGAAGTACCTCCAATCGGGATTGAAGAGTCTCGGTTTCGATCCCGGTCCCATCAACGGCGTTTGGGGACTGGCTACCATGGCCGCGATGTCCCGTTTCACGGCGAGCCGCAATCTCGCCATGCCCGGCGCGCCGGACGGTGTAGATCGCGAGCTTCTGCGGCACGAACTGAAGACGCGCGAGACCGCTGCGCTGAAGCGCGACGTCGGCCATCCGCGCTATCAACCGCCCGTCCCTTTCTCTCCCCGGCAGGCCGCTCCCCTAACGAGGCCCGTCGCCGATCCGCCGCGTTCCCAACCGGCTTCGCCATCGCCGCGATATATCCCCGACGTGCCGCGCCCCCGGCAGACCGCGCCCGCGACGACCTATGTCCCCGACCCGCCGCGCTCCCAGCCGGCTCCACCGCCACCGAAGCTCATCCCCGACGTGCCCCGCTATCAACCGCCGGCTGCGTCGCCACCGAAACTCGCGTCCGATCCGCCGCGGTCGGCGCCGCCGGCGCCGCGACTCATTCCTGATCTGCCGACTCCCCGCGCGGCCCCACCGCCCTCCCGGCCGCCACCGCCACCGCCACCGCCGTCGAGATCCAGCCCCAGCTCCAGCCCGTCCCGCCGCTAACGTTGACCCGGCGCAGGTGCGCTTGACCGTGCCCGGCTTCTCATTTCAGATGACGCCATGCTTTCGCGGCCTTCCACCCTCTCGCAGCGACGCCGACGCACCCTCACGGTGCGGCGCGGCGAGCTGAACGTGCGAACAGGAAGGCCAGCGGGAAGTTAGTTCCCCGCCTCGTTCGTCTGCAGCACCCCCGCCACCGCGCCCGGTCGGCGGGTTTTTTGTGTCCGTTTTCTGGAGAACAGCCATGACAAGCGATCCTCACATCAAGCTTCGACCTGCCGAACCGCAGGAGGCTGCCGCCATCGCCGGCATCGTGCGCGCCGCCTATGCGCGATGGGTGCCGGCGATCGGCCGCGAGCCGCTGCCGATGCGCGTCGACTACGACAAGGCGCTGAAGGAGCATCGCTTCGACGTCATCGTCGAGGGTGGGCAGGCCGACGGGCGGATCGTCGGCGTGATCGAGACCATGCAGCGCGACGATCATATCTGGATCGAGAATGTCGCGGTCGCGCCGGAGACCCAGGGCCGCGGCATCGGACGGCGCCTGCTCGACCATGCCGAGAGCATCGCCCGCGCAGTCGGCTGCTTCGAGGCCCGCCTGCTGACCAACGCCGCCTTCGAGGCCAACGTCGCGCTCTACCGCCGCCTCGGCTACGTCGTGGACCGCGAAGAGCCGTACCTGAACGGCATCACGGTCTATATGAGCAAGAAGCTCCCGCGATGAACTATCGTTCGTGCTCCGCATGAGAGAGGAAGCGCCGTGCTCGTAGACCGCTACACCAAGATCGTCCTGACCGTGATCGCCGCCGCCCTGGTCGTCCAGACCGGCAAGGATCTCGTGTCGCCCGCCCGCGCCAACAGCATAACGAAGGTCGACATCGTTAAGATCAATGGCCAGGAGATCGACCATAGGTACGGTCCGGTCCCTCTGCCCGTCAGAGTCGTCACCGACCGCTGAGCGTCTTTCCGCCAGCAGGCCGTATCCAAAGCTACATCCTGCAGGGATGCGCCGGCAGGCGGGTGTCGCAGAGGCTGACGCCGTCGAGGTACTTCTTCGTCTGTTCGAGCTGCGCAGGCGCCGGAACGGATCGGACGGCGCGCTGCACGACGTAGAAGCTGTCGTTGCCCTTGATCGTCTTCACCATCGTCGTCTCGGGCTTGCCCGTCGAGGCCAGCAAGGGGCAGCGCAGCAGCGTCGACGCCGAGAGATAACCGTTCACCCGGCTCGTCGCGACCGGCGTGGCGACGCTGCCCTTGCAGGCGCCGGCCCATTGCTGCTGCAGGGTCGCGAGGAACTTCACCGGATCGAGATCGGTGCGGTTCAGGAAGACCTGGACCGTGACCATTTCGGTCCAGTTCTGCACCGTCTCGTTCGACGGCACCCACTCCTGCATGTTCATGCCGTTGCGCGAGTCGCTGAAGCCCACCTTGAATCCCTGAGGCAGGCCGACCAGCAGGTTCTCGTTCTTGAGCTGCGCGGTGGCTGCCGTGCCGAAGCACAGCAGCAACGCGAGCCCGAGAACGAGTGTCCGCAAAGGCAGTCGCGGCACGACCGCCCTATTCGACCGTCGTGGCGCTGAGGCCCAGCATCGCGCGGCGGCGGAGCCACTGGCTGGGGCGGTAGCGATCGTCGCCGGTGATGGCCTGCGCCTGCACCAGGATCTCGTGGGTTTCCTTGACGCCCAGCCAATCGGCCAGCGCCAACGGCCCGCGCGGATAGTTGAGGCCCAAGGTCATCGCCGTGTCGACGTCGGCGGCCGAGGCGATGCCGATCATCGCCATCTCGCAGCCGAGGTTGGCGATCATCGCGACCATGCGTTGGGCGATGAAGCCGGGCGAGTCCTTGATCAAGGTGATCTTGGCGCCGGACTTGGCGAGCAGCGCCGCTACCGAGTCACGCACCACCGGATCGGCGCCCGGTGCGGTCATGATGGTGAGGCGCTTGGTGATGTCGCCCGTCAGGTCGACGGCAACGGTGCGCTTGGGATCGAGGCCGAGTTCGATCGCCGTCGTGGTGCAATCCTTGCCGATCGGCGCCACCAGGATCGGGCTCTTGCCGTCGTCGGCGCCCAGCATCTTGGCGCCGTCGGCGCTCACGAGGCCGACGAGCTTCTTGTTATGCGTGTCCATGATGACGACGCTCTTGGCCGCCTCGACCGACGGCAGGTGATCGCTGCCGGGATCGACCTTCGCGCCCTTGGCGTCGTAGGCGTACCAGCCGCCACCCGTCTTGCGGCCGAGCTTGCCCGCCGCGTAGAGGCTCTCGTGATAGGGGCTGGGCGTCATGCGCCGGTCATGGAAGAAGCCCTCGTAGATGATCTTGCGCGCCGGGAAGTTCACGTCGATGCCGGTGAGGTCCATCAGCTCGAACGGGCCCATGCGGAAGCCGCAGCTCTCGCGCATCACGGTGTCGATCTGCGCCGGTGTGGCGCGGCCTTCCTGATAGATGCGCAGGCCTTCGGTGCCGATGGCAGTACCGCCGAGATTCACGAGGAAGCCCGGCGTGTCGCCCACGACCACGGGCACGCGGGTCTGGCGCTTGCCCAGTGCCACCATGGCATCGACGACCCACTGCGCGGTGTCGGTGGTGCGGATCACCTCCACGAGCTTCATCAGCGGCACGGGATTGAAATAGTGCATGCCGCAGACGCGGTCACGATGCTTGAGCGCGCGTGCGATCGAGGCGATGCGGATCGACGAGGTGTTGGACGCCAGGATCGCGTCGGGCGCGATCACCGCTTCCAGCTCGCCGAACAGCTTCTGCTTCACTTCGAGGTTCTCGAACACGGCTTCCACCACGACATGGCAGCCCTTGAGGTCCTCGATCTTCTCGGCGACGCCGAGATTGGCATCGGCTTTGGCGAGGTCGGCATCGGTCAGCCGGCCCTTGGCCACGAGGCCCTTCAGCGTCTCGACGATCGCGGCCTTCGCCTTGGCAGCACCGCCGGGCGCCGCATCGAACATGATGGCCTTCATGCCGCCCTGCGCCGTCACCTGCGCAATGCCACGCCCCATGGCGCCGGTTCCGACCACGCCCACGGTGAGATCCGAGCGGTTGATATCGAGAGTCATATTGCTGTCCTTCTTCACTACAAAACCAACCTCATCCTGAGGAGCGCTCCAAAGGAGCGCGTCTCGAAGGATGGGAACGAACACCCTGTCTGTTGCCCATCCTTCGAGACGGCGCCCCATGAATGATGAGGGCGCCTCCTCAGGATGAGGGCTTTTCCTTACGCTTTGGCAAACCCCGCACCCTTCAACCCGTCCTTGATTTCGTCGAGGACGACGGGGTCTTCGATCGTTGCAGGCAAGGTCCACGGAAGATTGTCGGCCATCTTCTGCATGGTGCCGCGCAGGATCTTGCCGGAGCGGGTCTTGGGCAGGCGTTGCACGACCAGCGCGCTCTTGAAGAAGGCGACGGGGCCGATGCGGTCGCGCACCATCTGGACCACCTCGCCCTTGATCTCCTCGTGCGGGCGGTTGACGCCGGCCTTCAGCACCAGGAAGCCGAGCGGCACCTGCCCCTTCAGCTCGTCGGCTACGCCGATCACCGCACACTCGGCGACGTCGGTGTGGGCGCCCAGCACCTCTTCAATTTGGCCCGTCGAGAGACGGTGGCCCGCGACGTTGATCACGTCGTCGACCCGCGTCATCACCGAGACATAGCCATCGGCGTCGATGAAGCCCGCGTCGCCGGTTTTGTAGTAGCCGGGGAACTCGGCCATGTAGCTCTGCTTGTAGCGCTCGTCGGCATTCCAGAGCGTCGGGAAGGTGCCCGGCGGCAGCGGCAGCTTGCCTGCCAGCGCCCCCACCTCGCCCGCCTTCATCGGCTTGCCGTTCTCGTCGAGCACGTCGAGCTGCCAGCCCGGCGCCGGCATCGAGCACGAGCCGAGCTTCACCGGCATCGCCTCCACGCCCACGAAGTTGCCGCAGATCGCCCAGCCAGTCTCGGTCTGCCACCAGTGGTCGATCACCGGCACACCCAGCATCTTCTGCGCCCACTCGACGGTCGGCGGATCGCCGCGCTCGCCCGCCAGGAACAGCGTGCGGAAGTTCGAGAGATCGTAGGTCTTGAGCAGCTTGCCGTCGGGATCCTCGCGCTTGATGGCGCGGAACGCCGTCGGCGCGGTGAACAGCGCCATCGCCTTGTGCTCAGAGATCACGCGCCAGAAGGCACCGGCATCGGGCGTGCCCACCGGCTTGCCCTCGTAGAGGATGGTGGTCGCGCCATGGATCAACGGGCCATAGACGATGTAGCTGTGGCCGACGACCCAGCCGATATCCGAGGCGCACCAGTAGACCTCGCCCGGCTGCACGCCGTAGAGGTTCTTCATCGACCACGACAGCGCCACGCAGTAGCCGCCGGTGTCGCGCACCACGCCCTTGGGCTGGCCGGTCGTGCCCGACGTATAGAGAATGTAGAGCGGATCGGTGGCCTTCACGGGAACGCAGGCGTGCGGCTTGGCGGCGGCGAGCGCCTCGTTCCAGTCGAGGTCGCGGTCCTTCACCATCGTCGCCTCGGCCTGCGGCCGCTGCAGCAGGATCACCCGCGGCACCTTATGCGTGGCCTGCTCGATCGCCTGATCGATCATCGGCTTGTACTGCACGATGCGATTGGGCTCGATGCCGCACGAGGCCGTCAGGATCAGCTTGGGCGCGCAATCGTCGATGCGGCTCGCCAGCTCCTTGGCGGCGAACCCGCCGAATACCACGGAATGCACCGCTCCCAGCCGCGCGCAGGCGAGCATCGCCATCACGGCCTCGGGGATCATCGGCATGTAGAGGATGACCCGGTCGCCCTTGCCCACGCCTTGCGCGGCGATCATGCCGGCGATGCGAGCCACCTGATCGCGCATCTCGCGATAGGTGAAGTGCTTCTTCGTCCCCGTCAGCGGCGAGTCGTAGATCAGTGCGACCTGCTCGGCCCGGCCGCCATCCACATGACGATCGAGCGCATTGTGGCAGGCGTTCAGCTCGCCGCCTTCGAACCAGCGGTAGAAGGGCGGGTTGGCGCCATCGAGCACCTTGTCCCAGCGCCGCGACCAGTCGATCGCTGCCGCCTGCTCGGCCCAGAATCCCTCCGGATCGCTCAGCGAGCGCGCATGGACCGCGCGATACTTGTCCCCGACCGCCATGGTGTTTTCCTCCCCTGCCAGAGGCAGGTCTTCATTCCGTGTCGAGGGCAGGCTTAACCCCGGCCATGGACCGCTGCAATCCGGATGTGAGACTATCCGTCCTGCAGTCGGACCTGGGGGAAGACATGCATCACACGACCCTGGCATTGTGTGTAAGCGTGGCGTTAGCACTCGTGGTACCGGTTGTGGTGGAAGCCCAGACGTCGGGCACTCCCACCTGGCGCGAATATCGCCCTGCGGGCGGACGTTACCGCGTCGAAATGCCGGGCACGCCTGTGATCAAGACCGACGACATACCGACCGAAGACGGCCGCACCGTGCCGCAGATCCAGGCGATCGTCGAAGAGAACGATACGGTCTACGCCGTGGCGCATACCGACTATCCTCCCGAACTCACCCGCGGCATGTCGCCGGAGGAGATATTCCGGAGCCTGCGCCAGGGCATCGCACAGAAGCGCCGGCTGCGCCGCGATGCGCCCCTCACCATCAGCGGCGCGCCCGCCCGCGAATTCATCGTCGTCGACAGGGACGGCCGCGCGTTCATCATACGCGGCGTGTGGTGGGAGAATCGCATCTTCCAGATCATGATCGCGCGCAACGAGAGCGCCAGCAGCCTCGACTCCCGGCCCGAGACCCGCCGCTTCTTCGATTCCTTCAGCCTCGTGAGACCATGACCCGTTTTGTGATGTGGTTCGTAACGGCAACCCTGATGCTCGCCGGCCTCGCTGCCCTTGCCGGTGCGGCCAGTGCGCAGACCTACAATCCGACCCGCTGGATCGAGTACAAGCCCGACGGCGGCCGCTATCGCGTCGAGATGCCGGCGATCCCCAGGACCGCGACCGTACCCGTGCCGACCGGCGGCGGCACCACCGTGCCGATGGCGGAGGCAACCGCCGTCGTCGATCGCGTGGCCTATGTCGCCTCCTATGTCGACTATCCCGCGAGCGTGACGAAGAACGCCGCGGCCGACGTGATCCTGACGCAGGTGCGCAACGGTTCCGCCGCCGGCAACACCTGGCGCGATGAGAAGAAGCTGCAGCTCGGCCGCTCCGAGGGCCGCGAGTACACGGTCGTGCAGGCCAACGGCAACGTCGCCGTCACCCGCGTCTACTGGGTCCGTGGCCGCCTCTACCAGCTCGTCGTCGACGGCAAGGCCGGCGTCGAGACACGCCCCGATACGCGGCGATTCCTGGAGTCGTTCAACCTGGCGCAGTGAGCGCTGGCGGCGCGCCACTCCGCCCACTTTGCGTCCTTCGAGTGTCCTCACTCAGCGACGTCTAGCGCGCGCGATTCAAGACAGCCACAGCCTCCGGGTAAGAAAAGAAATACACCTTGCTGAACCCATGGAAATCAAACCTGGCTGCATCCTCAAGTAGTAGTTTGCCGCTGTTGTGGAGGCGATTCGCTACGATCAGGAGACGTACATCATCTCCAACAGTGGCCCTGTACTGAGCCAACCTGTTCGCTTTTCTCTTGATCGCGGTAGCTATGGTTGGATGTGGCTTCCGGTCTACAAATCCCACGCGATCATTCACGCTGTACCACTCTGGCCGTAGTCCCTTCGTAACATATACGTGGAGCGGAGCGCGGTCGGGATACAGAGCAGTAGTATCGTACTCGAATCGGTAGCTGATTGGCTTCGAGGGAAAATCTTGCGCCACGAGCACAGGGACCACAGTCGTCAGGTTGTCGGCTTCCATGTTGCCGACAAACCGGACCGTCAGAGGAACGCCGGCAATTGCTTCATACTGACGTCGAAGGTCGTTTACGGAGCGCTGCACAAGCGACTCCTTTTCCCTTAACGCAGAACCACCCTGACGTCGCTCACCCTGGAAAATCTCGGTCACTTCCAGGCCGAATTGCGCCCCGTCTTCAGTAGTCACAAAGTCGGGCCGTTCACTGTCATTTCCCAAATCCCATATCTTGCCTAAACGCCTTGCTGCTTCTTCGACAAAGAAGCGCTCTTGCCGTTTCATCGAAGGACGGGTCACCGCTGCTCACCTGTCATCACGCATTCTCGATACCGTATCGCAGCCTGCACAACCGCACGCTAGGGGCTGCGCCCCATGCTGAAACCCGAAGCTGTTCAGTCTCGCTCAGTAAGAGTTGGCGGCTTGTGCAATCGATTGCACGCCGTTCTGATAAGGGAAGATAAAGAAACGAGGAGGAACAAACAGATGATCGGCCGTCGTACTGTCGCTCTCGGCTCGCTTGCGGCCCTCGCCTCGCCTTCCGTCCGCGCACAAACGGCGTGGCCCACCAGGCCGATCCGGCTGATCGTGCCCTACGGTCCGGGCGGGTCGACCGATCAGGTCGGGCGGCTCTATGCCGAGAAGCTCTCCACGGTGCTGGGCCAGCAGGTCGTC
Source organism: Reyranella sp. (assembly GCF_004297405.1). GTDB lineage: Bacteria > Pseudomonadota > Alphaproteobacteria > Reyranellales > Reyranellaceae > Reyranella. The sequence goes on along the minus strand of NZ_SCVC01000006.1, from coordinate 24,943 downwards.
GTCGAGAACAAGCCCGGCGCGACCGGCGGCATCGGCGCGCAGATCGTGGCGTCGAGCCCGCCCGACGGCTACACGCTGATGGTGGCGCCCACCTCGGTGCTCTCGATCGCGCCGGTCGCGCGCAAGGTGCCGTTCGATCCCGAGGCGCTGGTCGGCGTGGCGCGGCTGTCGACGCCGATCCTCGTGGTCACGATCACCAACGCACTCGGCGTCAAGACATGGCCCGAGTTCGTGGCGCTCGTTAAGCAGAACCCCGGCAAATACTGGTACGGCTCCTCGGGCCTCGGCACGATCAGCCATCTCACCGGCGAGGTACTGACACGCACCGCCGGCATCCAGATGCAGCATGCGCCGTACAAGACCATCGTCGACGCCACCGCCGACATCTTCGACGGCCGCATCCAGATGGTGTTCGACACCTCGTTCATGCCCTACGCCAAGGGCGGCAAGGTGCGCGCCGTCTTCGTCGACGGCTCGACGCGGCTCGCCGACCTGCCCGACGTGCCGACCGCGGCGGAGGTCGGCCTCGACCTGACCAGCTTCCGCTCGCGCGGCTGGTTCGGCCTGTTTGCGCCCAAGGGAACGCCGGAGCCGGTGCTGAAGCGGTTGTCCGAGGCCTGCGCCCAGGTGGCCGCCCTGCCCGACATGAAGGAAAAGCTCCTGATGGTGGCGCAGAATGTCGAGCACCAGCCCTACGCCGCGTTCGACGCCCAGGTCCGCGACGACCGCGCCTACTTCGCGAAGCTGCTGAAGGAGCTGGATATCAAGCTGGAGTGAAGTCTTTCTTGTCATCCTGAGCAGGGCGCATTCACATGCGCCTTTAGCGAAGGATCTCATGCCGGTTGCAAGCGGCGATGAGGTCCTTCGCTTCGCTCAGGACGACAGTAGGGCTACTTCGGGGCGCGTTTGCTGCCGTAGAGGTTGGCCAGCCGCGCGACCAGGAAGGCGACGTACATCACGCCGACGATCTGTTCGAGGATGATCAGGCTGCGCGCCATGCCGGTGCGCGGCGTGATCTCGCCGAAGCCGGTCGAGGTCAGCACGGTGAACGAGAAGTACATCATGTCGATCCACGACAGGTGGCCGTCGGGCTCGACGTAGGCGAAGGCGTGCGCCTCGAAGACCTGCAGCAGCGAGAACAGGCTCGCAAAGGTGAAGGCGATCAGCACATAGGCCGAGATCGCGCCGAACACCTTGTCGACCGTGATGACATGCCAGTCGAGCACGTATCTCAGCAGGGCGATGGTGACGATGATCAGGGTGACGGTCATCGCCACGATCGAGACGTTGACGAGGAGCGATCCGCCGATGCCGCGCAGCGCCACCGCGTCGACGGCGATGAAGCCCAGCAACGCCGCACTGAGCACCGCCCGGCGGCGCACGCGCAACGCCCAGAGCGCAACCACCAGAATGGAGACCAGGGCCGCGACGAGGACGGCGCCGCCGACCGCCGAACCGCCGATCAGCGGGCTGAGCACAATGAGCAGGCAAAGCATGCCGAGCAGCACGCTGCAGCGGTTGCGGCGGACGTAGGCGATCCGCCGCAGCATCCCGCGGTTTCGATTCAGTTTCCCCGAACCGGCCGGAACCGGCGCGTCGATCGTCATACTCTTTGCCCCCAACTCTCGGCCGCAAAAATCCGCCAAACCCGTTCGCTCGGCAAGCCCTGTGCTGGAGTTGCACACGCCCAGCGGCACCAAGACTGTCGCGGGCCTTCGCAGCATGTGAGAAAGTGCCCGTCCTCGAGGAGGCAGACGGAAGCGATCATGGCAAAGCGTAAGACGGGTAAGGGCAGCGGCACGACCAGGCGTCCCGCCGGCAGCAAGAAGAAGGCTGCGAAGGCGAAGAAAGCAAGGACAGCGGCGACCCCGAAGCGGAAGGTCGCGCCGAAGAAGGCTGCGCCCCGGAAAGCCAAGCCCGCCGCCCGGAAAGTGGCCGCCCCCAAGGCGACGGTCAAAGCGACCGCCAAGGCCGCGCCGAAGTCGCTCACCCGTCCCGGCCTGCGCCGCTCGGTCAAGAGCCGGCCTTCCGTCGCGCGGCTGGCGACGCCGCGGCTGGTCTCGCACAAGACCGCGCTGGCCGCCCACAACATCTACGAGCGCGACCTCGACAAGACACCGGCCAACTACGCACCCCTCACCCCGCTGCAGTTCATCGAGCGCACCGCCAGCGTCTATCCCGACCATGTCGCTCTGATCCACGGCGAGCGCCGCCAGACCTGGTCCGAGACCTATGCGCGCTGCCGCCGGCTCGCTTCGGCGCTGGTGAAGGTCGGCATCGGCACCGGCGACACCGTGGCGATCATGGCGCCCAACATCCCCGAGATGTACGAGGCCCACTTCGGCGTGCCGATGACCGGCGGCGTGCTGAACTCGCTGAACACCCGCCTCGATGCGGCGATGATCGCCTTCATCCTCGACCACAGCGAGACCAAAGTGCTGCTGGTCGACCGCGAGTTCCATCGCGTCGTCACCGAGGCGCTGGCAATCGCCAAGGTCCAGCCGCTGGTCGTCGACATCGACGATCCCGAATGCGAGGACCGCGCGCAGATCGGCGACACGACCTGGGAGGAATTCCTCGACACCGGCCGCGATGATTTCGTCTGGACCTATCCGGCCGACGAATGGAACGCCATCTCGCTCAACTACACGTCGGGCACGACGGGCAACCCCAAGGGCGTCGTCTACAGCCATCGCGGCGCCACGCTCTCGGCCTATGGCAACGCCACGCAATGGCCGACGGGCCTGCATCCGGTCTATCTCTGGACGCTGCCGATGTTCCATTGCAACGGCTGGTGCTTCCCGTGGACCCTCGCCCTGGTCGGCGGCACCAGCGTCTGCCTGCGCCGCGCCGCGGCCAAGCCGATCTTCGATGCGCTGGCCGACCACGATGTCAGCCACATGTGCGGCGCGCCGATCATCATGCAGTTCATCATCGGCGCCGGGCCGGCAGAGCGCCGGCCGCTGAAGCGCAAGGTGGAGTTCATGACCGCGGCCGCCCCGCCGCCCGCCGCTGTGCTGGAAGCGCTGGAGAAGGAGAACTTCCGCGTCACGCACGTCTATGGGCTGACCGAAGTCTACGGCCCGGCGACGATCTGCTCCTGGCACGAGGAGTGGAACGAGCTGCCGGCACACGAGCGTGCCGCGCTCAAGGCCCGGCAGGGCGTGCGCTACACCGCGCAGGATGGCGTGACGGTGATGGATCCCATGACCATGAAGGAGGTGCCGCGCGACGGCACGACCATGGGCGAGGTGATGTTCCGCGGCAACCTCACCATGAAGGGCTATCTCAAGAACCCCGCCGCCACGAAGGATGCCTTCGCGCAGGGCTGGTTCCATTCCGGCGATCTCGGCGTGCTGCACGAGGACGGCTACATCGAGCTGCGCGACCGCTCGAAGGACATCATCATCTCGGGCGGCGAGAACATCTCGACCATCGAGGTCGAGGGCGTGATCATGGCGCATCCCGCCGTCGCCAACGTCGCCGTCGTCGCCAAGCCCGACGAGAAATGGGGCGAGACGCCCTGCGCCTTCGTGGTGCTGAAGCCCGGCGCCAAGGCCGCGGCCGAGGAGATCATCGCCCACTGCCGCGCCAACCTCGCGACCTTCAAGTGCCCGCGCTATGTCGTCTTCCGCGACCTGCCGATGACCTCAACCGGCAAGGTCCAGAAGTTCGTCCTGCGCGACTGGGCGAAGGCGGTCTGAGGTCTTAATCCTGCCGCCGACATCTTATAAGGGATAATCCAGGAAGAGATACAATCCATCCGGGTGGAACGATGCTGCGATTGATCCTGCCGCTGGTGCTGGCCGCGTCTCTGTTGGGCGCACCGGCGCGCGCCGACGTGCTCAGAGGGCCGATCGTCTTTCTCGGTTTCACGCTCGGCGACACGCTCGAGGAGGTTCGCAGAAAGGGAGTCCCCGACAGCGAACCGGGCGACGTCCGGCTGGTCTGCAGCGGCGACAGGCTGGCCAGGGAAACGGGCCAGGAGATGGGCCCGCCGGACGACCTGCGGAAGGTCGGCGTCAAGGCCTGCCACTTCATTCGGAACACCGGGAGCGGGCAATGGCAACCCGCCCGCTTCAAGTTCGGCCGGCACAAACACACCAGTCTTTTCTACTTCACGCCGAAGGCGAACGATCCGGCGCTATCGGAGCGGCTCTATCTCATGGCCCTGATCGTCGAGCCGACGACCTTCGACGACCTGGCCGCTTCTCTCAGGAAGCAATACGGCAAGCCGGAAGACGAGATCGTCCGTTCCATCCGAACCAAGTCGGGCACGCCTCGCGAGGTGAAGATGATTGCATGGTATGGACCGCGCTACGCCATCCACCTCCAGGAACAGGGCGACGAGCTGGATGTCGGTGGCGTCACCTACATCGATCACCAGACGAACAGCGCACTCAGACGTCTGGCGAAAGCGGCCGCGACCACACCGTCCCCTCGCCCCTGACGGACGCCGCCTCAACCCGCATCCGGCTTCGGCGGCATCCTGTCGAACGTCGGCAGGGCGGGATCGAGCTTGTCCCAGGCGTAGCCGCTCGCCTTGTAGAAGACCATCTGCGGCTTGTAGCGGCCGGGATCGTCGAGGCTCGCGGCGTGCACGGTGAAGTGGTCGGGCATGGCCGCGGAGGTGAGATAGACCGGCGATCCGCAGGTCGGGCAGAAGGCACGCGTCTTCATGTTGCCGCTGTCGCCGGCGAGGTCCCAGTGCGTCGCCTTGCCGGTGAGCTTCACCGACGCCCGCCCCGGAAAGGCGAGATAAGAACCGTGGCCGGTGCCGCTCTTCCTCTGGCAGTCGCGGCACTGGCAATCGACCATCACCATCGGCTCGCCGGGGATTTCGTAGCGGATGGCGCCGCAGGCGCAGCCGCCGGTATAGGGCCCGCTCGTGTTTTCTTTCATACCTTCTCTCCTCTTCCGGCGGTGCCGGCGATCAACTTCAGCCACGGCGCCGCATGGAAGGCGCTCATCAGGACGTACATCAGCACCATGCCGCTGAAGGGTGACGCGCCCTGCCCTGAGCAGAGCGCGCCCATCGCGCCGCCGCCGGATGCCGCCGTCAGCAGCGCCATCACGGCAAAGGTCGGTGCAGCCGCGAGGCCGAGCCAGTTGGCCATGGCTCAGGCCTTGTCGTACTTGTCGTGGTGGCGCCACCACACGCCGCCCGCCTCGTTGCGGCCCTTCGGTGCGCGATCGAGCCAGTGGTACATGCCCCAGATGCCATCCATGCCGCGCGCGTAGCTCGAATAGGTGTGATAGATCGCGCCGCCCTCGCGCACGAAGGCGCTGAGCCCGGGCCGGTCGCGCGCAAAGGTCGGCACGTCGACGCCGGTCATCGCCGCGGTCTGCACGACGGGCAGCGGCGGCTCGCCCGCATCCATCGAGTGGCCGGCGCGCTCGAAGTTGTAGTCGATCGTCCCGTCGCGCTGCTGCTGCTCGGTGAACGACACGTTGAAGTCGAAGTTGAAGTCGCCGCCGAGCGAAGAGGCCCAGGGGAAGGTCCAGCCCATGCGCCGCTTGAAGGCCTGCAGCGTCGCCAGCGGTGCGCGCGACACCGCCGAGAAGGCGACGTCGTGGTTTTCCAGATGGACGACGATGCCGTTGAAGCCGTCGGCGATCGACGAGCAGGACGGGCAGCCCGCCACGTAATCCGGCCCGTACATGAAGTGATAGACGAGAAGCTGCGAGCGCCCCTTGAAGAGGTCTTCCAGTGACGCCGCGCCCTGCTCCGTCTCGAACAGATACTCCTTGTCGACCCGCACCCACGGCAGCGCCTGCCGCTGCTGTGCCAGCACGTCGCCCTGCCGCGTGTGTTCCTTCTCCGCCTTGAGCAGCTCGACCCGTGCCGCCAGCCACTCCTCGCGCGTTCCCGTGCGTGCCTTGGTCTTGTGTGTCGTCGTCATTGCTCTCACTCCGTTGAAGTCTCGATGGGTGAGAGATTGGGACCGCCCCGCCGAGGGCGGGAGTGACAAGTGTGTCGGGATTAGATCGGGCGCCGATGGCAACGACAGGGGGCGGCGTGATACCAGACGGGATGCATCTCGAAGAGGACGAGCTGAGGCAGGTCACGCTCTACGCGGCAGCCTGCGCCCGCCGGGTGTTGCCGGTCTTCGAGGCAACCCATCCGCACGATTCTCGCCCGCGCGACGCCATCACCGAGGCGGAAGCCTTTGCCGCCGGCAGGAAACGCACGGCGGCCCTGCGCACGGCGGCATGGTCGGCCTACACCGCCGCGCGCGAAGCCCAGGAGGCTCCCGCCGCCAACGCCGCTCATGCCGCCAGTCACGCCGCCGCAGCGGCATTCCTCCATCCCCTCGCCAGCCCGCACCAGGTCAAACACGTTCTCGGGGCAGCGGTTCATCAGGCGCTTGCCCTCGAACTCGATGCGGCAAACGACACCAGCGTAGGCCGCGAACACCTCGATTGGGCCGCAGACCTCGCCTCCCCGGCCGTCCGAAGCGTCCTGCAGCGCCTGCCCGCCCCGCGTCGTGGACGCGGACGCTTCAGCGAGCTGCTGAGCGACCTCGACACCGAGCTGCGCAAATGAAGACGGAGCCGTTCAGGACCGCGAGGCTGATCGCCGAAAGGCTGCGCGAGGATCACCTCGCGGACCTGGTCGCGCTGCATCTCGATCCCGATGTGTCCCGCTATCTGGGCGGCGTGCGCTCGCCCGAGGCCACGAAGGCATACCTGGCAACCAACATGGCCCATTGGGAGCAGCATGGTTTCGGGCTTTGGGTGTTGAGAACACTGACGGGTGAGTTCGCCGGGCGGGCGGGACTCCGGCAGGTCGTCGTCGATGACCAAGAAGAAATCGAGGTTGCCTACACGTTCAAACGCGCTCTTTGGGGCCAGGGGCTGGCGAGCGAGATCACCCCAGCGCTGACGAGCCTCGGGCTGGTGCAACTCAAGCTGCCGTCCCTCGTCGGCCTGGTTTCTGTCGAGAACGTCGCCTCCCGCCGCGTGCTTGAGAAAGCGAATTTCACGCTCGAACGCGGCACGATCTATCGTGGCGAGAAGATCGTGATCTACCGCTCGCCGAAGCTGCCATCGAGGGCGGTGTCGCCCCTCTCGTAGAGACATTGCGAGATGTATTCGTTTCGCGGCCGGGAAAAGAGTTCGACGGTGTTGAGGCGCCTGAATCCCAGCTTGGCAAGGACCCGTCCGGAGGCCGGATTGTCGTGGGCATGTCCGGCTATCAGTTTGAGGAGTCCAAGCTCGCCGCAAGCAAAGCGCGTGACGGCACGTGCGGCCTCGAACGCATAACCCTGTCCCCACGCGGCGCGGTCGAACCAGTAGCCCAGGCTTCCGCAGCCTTCGCCGATCCCGTCTACATCGACCAGGCCCACCATCTTCCCGTCGAGCAGGACGGCAAAGCGATAGGCGTCCCCCGCCGCCCATTCGTTCGGGTGATCGGCAAACCACCGCTCGATCTCCTGCCGGTTGGGCGGGAACGACGCTAACGCCAGCATGCGCGTCACTTCCCAGTCCGATTGAATCTCGAAGGCGCGCTCCGCATCGGTGGCACTGGTCGGTCGAAGCAGCAACCGATCGGTTTTCAGGGGCTCGCGAGGAATGCGCGTTGTCATGCGATTGTCAGTCCGGGTGGCGCTCGAAAGGTTCCACGGGATTGGGATCCACTCTACCGTCTCCCGATGAACCTTTGTACGGACGCCGACCTCGGATACGCCTCTCAGCGAACACGCTTTTCATCCGGCCAGGCGCTCCTCCTCGATCAGCAGTATCGCCTCGCCCATCTGCCGCTGGTCGCGCCCTCTCACCCCAAGATCATCGCCAGCAAGGCAGGCACGCCGTACCTCATGGGTCTGCATGACACCGTGACCTCTCTCGTGCTGCCGGTTCCGGCGGCGCTGTATGACGCGCCCGCCCTCCTTGAACTCGTCCGCGAGCTGAGAACGGCATCGTTCGCCCCGAAGATTGCCTGGGGCATTCTCGAAGCCCGGCGCTCGCGGCTGCACGCAACCCTGTGCAGCAGCCCCGCGCGCGATGAGCGGTTCACCGCGCTCGCCCAACTGGGCAAGCTAAGGATCGAACTGCGAGGGCTGTTCTCCGGCTCCCTCAATCACGGCCGCCTGTATCTCAAGACCTATCCCGAGCGCATCGGCGCCGAGAACGCACTCGTCCGGATACAAAGAGCGTTGAACGCCCGCGTCACCGACCTCTATCCCGTCGGTCTCTTCAATCTCCTCGACGATCTGACCGTCGCGGAAACCGCCGATCTCGCGCGCCTGATCGACCGATGGTGGGACCAGCCGATCCTGCGATTTGACGTCGACCGTCTCTGGCTGCTGTCCGCGCGCGACGATCTCGTGCTGGATGCGGAAATCGTCGATACGATCCCCCTCAGTACTGATCGTTGCGGCGCACCCACTCCATCGTGAAGCGCAGGCGGTCCTCGTCGCGGCCCTTCGGGACCAGGTCGAGGAACTGGTAGGCGCCGTTCACCATGTCGATGCCGCGGGTGTAGCAGGAATAGGTGTGGAACACCTGGCCCGCCTCGTCCTTGGCGAAGACGCTGATGCCCGGCTGGTCGCTGCCGGTGTCCGACTGGATCTCGTAGTTGTAATAGGCCTTGTCCGCTTCCATCTCGGCCGGCGTGAACGAGACGTGATAGTCGTAGTTGAAGTCGCTGCCCTGCGAGGAGACCCACGCGAAGCTCCAGCCCAGGCGCCGGCGATAGGCGTCGAGCTTGGCGAACGGCGCGCGCGAGATCGCGGTGAAAGCGACATCTCGATGCGCGAGATGGATCGGTATGCCGTCGAACGTATCGGCCCAGAAGGAGCAGGACTTGCAGCCTTCGTCCCAGTCGGGCGCGAACATGAAGTGATAGACGACGAGCTGGGAGCGGCCGTCGAAGAGATCGGGAAGCGAGAGCGTGCCGTTCGGCCCCTCGAACCGGTAGTCCTTCTCCACCCGCTCCCAGGGCATTTCCCGGCGGCGGCGGGTCAGCGCATCGCGCCGGTGGGTGAATTCCTTCTCGGCGGCCAGCAGATCGAGGCGCGCCTTCAGCCAGTCCTCGTGCGAAACGACTTGATTGCGCATGGCCAACTCCTGTTTCTTGAGGGGACCCGAAGAGTCTAGGCACTGAGGACAACGGGCGAGAGTGACAATCGTGGCGGGCTTCTGGATGGCAATCTCGTGGACTCGCTGATCACGGCCGCAGCGCGCGCGCTGGCGGCGGGCGATCCGCTGGGCGCGCTCAATCGCGTCGCACTCCGCGAGGACGCACCGGCGCTGGCGCTGCGCGGCATCGCGATGGCCCAGCTCGGCGACTTCGCGCGCGCCAAGGCCCTGCTGCGCAGCGCCGCCCGCGCCTTCGGCCCGAAGGAAGCGATGGCCCGCGCCCGCTGCGTCGTGGCCGAAGCCGAAGTGGCCTTGGTCTCGCGCGATCTCGGCTGGCCGGAGAAGGCGCTCGATGCCGCCCGCGCGACGCTCGACGCGCACGGCGACAAAGTGAACGCCGCACAGGCGCGCTATCTCGACATCCGCCGCCTGCTGCTGATCGGCAGCCTCGACGAGGCCGAGCGCCGGCTCGACGGAATCGATCCCGCGCCCCTGCCGCCGGCGTCACGCACGGTCCACGAGCTGGTGGCGGCGGGCATCGCCATGCGCCGTCTCTCGACGAAAGCCGCGCGCGGCGCTCTCGCCCGCGCGCGCGACGCTGCCCGCGAAGCGCGCATCCCCGCGCTGACGGCGGAGGTCGAGAGCGCCGCCCTCGTGCTCGACACGCCCGCGGCGCGGCTGATCGAATGCGGCCGCGAACGCCCGCTGCTCCTCGAAGAGGTCGAAGCCCTGCTCGCGTCGAACGCGCTGGTCGTCGATGCCTGCCGCCATGTGGTGCGCGCCGGCGACACGGTGGTCTCGCTCGCCACGCGGCCGGTGCTGTTTGCGCTGGCCCGCGCACTCGCCGAAGCCTGGCCCGGCGACGCCTCGCGAGATGCGCTGGTCTCGAAAGCCTTCCGCGCCAAGGCCGCCGACGAATCGCATCGCGCGCGGCTCAGGGTCGAGATCGGACGACTGCGGGCGGAACTGCGGCCGCTCGCCGAGGTGAACGCGACCGAGCGCGGCTTCGAGCTGGCGCCGCATGACGGCCGCGAGATCGTCGTGTTGGCGCGGCCCGCCGACGACGCGCATGCCGAGGTGCTGGCCTTCCTCAACGACGGCGAATCCTGGTCGAGTTCGGCGCTCGCCCTGGCCTTGGGCGCCAGCCAGCGTACCGTGCAGCGCGCGCTCGACGCGCTGGCGGCGGCCGGCAAGGTCCAATCGTTCGGTCGCGGACGGTCGCTGCGCTGGATGACGCCGCCGGTGCCCGGATTCACGACGACCTTGTTACTCCCGGCCCCGCTGCCCGGTGGTTAGGTAAGGACCATCGTAACCCTCGACGAGGACAGTCACATGAAACCGCAGGCAGCAGAGATCGTCCAAGAGTATGGCCCCTTCCCCGGCGTCGATCAGGTCGCTGGCGTCACGTTCGACGGCAAGAACGTCTGGTTCGCGTCGGGCGAAAAACTGAACGCGCTCGATCCCGCGAACGGCAAGGTCGAGCGCTCGATCGACGTCGCGGCCCATGCCGGCACGGCCTTCGACGGCCAGCATCTCTTCCAGATCGCCGAGAAGCGCATCCAGAAGATCGACCCCAAGACCGGCCGCGTGCTGGCCACCATCCCCGCGCCGGGCGATGGCGGCGACTCCGGCATGGCCTGGGCTGAAGGCGCGCTGTGGGTCGGCCAGTATCGCGAGCGCAAGATCCACCAGATCGATCCCGAGACCGGCAAGATCCTGCGCACCATCGAGTCCAACCGCTTCGTCACCGGCGTCACCTGGGTCGACGGCGAGCTGTGGCACGCGACGTGGGAAGCCGACCAGAGCGACATCCGCCGCATCGATCCCAAGACCGGCGAGACCCTGGAACAGCTCGACATGCCGGCCGGCGTCGGTGTGTCGGGCCTGGAATCCGACGGCGCCGACCGCTTCTACTGCGGCGACGGCAGCGGCGCGAAGGTCCGCGCCGTGCGACGTCCGAAGCGCGCGAAGTAGCACGCCTGCCCTGTCATCCACCTCCCCCATCATCGGGGGAGGTGCCGCGTCTGACGCGGCGGAGGGGGCATGCGCGACGCTTGTGACCCCTCCGTCGGCGTAGGGCGCCGACACCTCCCCATTTGAATGGGGAGGTACTCATCAAGAGGCCTTATGCACCGGCGGGCGCCAGGCGATGACGCCTTCGGTGCGGGCGCGGACGTCGGGGGGAGCGAGGCAGGTGGCGACGGCTTCGTAGCCGGGCGCGCCGGGATAGGGAGAGACACGCATCGGCGGGCTGTGGTTGGCCGGGCAAAGAAGGATTGCCTCGTCAGCTCCCACCTCGGCGAGATCGAGGATCGACGAGGAGCGCGTCATCAGGAACAGCGGGCGCTCCTTCGATCCACGACGCCGCAGGTGCGCGATCAACGCCTCCTGCGTCGCCTGATCCAGCCCCTGCTCCACCATGTCGATCACCAGCACTGCCGGCGTCTCTGCTTCGAGTGGAACGAGCAGCGTCGTCAACGCGTCCGAGGGCGACGCGCCGTCTTCGATCAGCCACGCCATCGTCCGATCGACCCGCGCCTTCAGCGCCGGATCGGCGTCGAGCCGCACGCGCGCCGCTGCGCCGCCATCGGCCATGCGGTCGAGACCGATGAAGGCCGCGTCGGGAAGAGTCTCGGCAAGCCGCATCGCCAGCCGCGTCTTGCCGCTGCCCAGCGGACCGATGATGTAGCTGAGCGCGCGGATGTCGCTGAGCTCAAAGCGCTCGCCGCCCCATGGCCACGGCAGATCGAACGCCACCTCGATTTCGGCGGCGGACTGCAGCAGGCGCACCAGTTCGCCGGCCTCGGGCGCCCTGCCGCGCGCGAGATCGGCGCGCAGTTGGCGCACCTTGGCCACCGTGCCGGCGAGATCGCGCCCGCGCGCTTCCAGCGCCGCCTGATGCCGAGCCAGTGCGGGCTCCAGCGCATCGGCATCGCCGCCCTGCACGCGCGCGATCTCGGCGAGGCTGAGGCCCAGCGCGCGCAAGGCCGCGACCTCGCCCGCGCGCACCATCTCAGCCGTCCCATAGGCCCGCCATCCCGCGGCGGTACGGACAGGCGTCACCAGCCCGCGCTGCTCCCAGAGGCGCAGCGCCTTGATGGAAACGCCGAGACGCTTTGCGGCTTCGGACGGATTCAGGAACGGACCGGAAGGAGAAAAAGAGTTCACGGATCACCTCGTTGTTGCCCAGGGGCTGGGGTTGACCGTTCTCCTTGTCGAGGCGGCCCCTGGGTCCAGGTCAAGAGGTGATGTGCGTCTAGCGACCGCCGGCCAGCCGCTTGGAGTATTCCAGCAACGACTGCAACGACGGCAGGGTCTCCTGCGCGTAGCGGCGCAACGGCCCGCTCTTGCCGTTCTGCGAATAGGCGCCGTACTGCTCGTTCGCCGCGGTCTGCACGCGCAACTGAATGTTGGCGTAGGCGGTGTCGAACTGCGCGCCCTGAAGCGTGTTGAGCTGGTTCAGCGCATCGTTGGTCATGCGGGCGGTTGCGTCGTGCGGCGCCATGGACACGCCGGCTTCGGAGCGGTTGCGGCTCAGCGACTGCGCGGCCTTGGTGTGCTCGGCAATGGAACGCGTGGCGAAGCCACGGACGAGTTCGTTGTTGGACTTGGAAAGCGCCAGCTGGCCCGACTTGATCTCGAAGTCGTTGATCGTTTCGGCGAAGCCGACGAACCGCGCGTCGGGCAGCGCATCCACGGCATGCACCGCCGCGGCATACGAGACGGGCGCGACGGCAGCGGCTGCAAGAAAAGTGCGACGAAGAATCGTGGTCATATGCATCTCCCTATGGGACGCACGACCCTACCTTACTTCGTCACGATCAACCATCAGTTGCCCTGACTTTTCAGATCCGGGATGACTTCAAATGCCTGGAGGAGAGCGGCTTGCCGGAGGGTGCCGGCATCACGGCTCGAAGCTAGCAAATTCGCACAGCGCTTCGACATCCAGTACCGTCACCTGGTCACCGGCGAACGCTATCAGTCCCCGCTTCCGGAGCTTGCCGACCGAACGACTGACCGTTTCGAGCGTAAGGCCGAGGTAGCTGGCGATCTCACTGCGGCTCAGCGCCAGAGGAAAGGATTCACTGTCCCCGAAGCGTTCTCGATACAGCGCGTGGAGGTCAGAAAAGAAGTAGGCGACACGTTCCGTCGACCTGAGCTGCCCGATCGCCGTCACAGATCGCGCCGTCTGCTTCTGGGCACTGGCGAGCGCCTCGACCGTCGCAGCGGCCAACACCGGATATTGCCTGGCGAGAGCGTCGAAGCGGCGCCGACTGAAGGCGCAGGCTTCGACGTCGGTAAGAGCGTAGCCCTCGAATGTGTAGCGGCCTTCGGTCTCAAGGTATCCGACACAATCGCCAGCGATCCGAAGGGCCACGATCTGGCGCCGGCCGTCGTCGATGGTGCGCGAGACGACGGCAACGACGCCACTCGTGATCTTGAAGAAGGCCGACATGGGATCGCCGGCACGAAACAGGATATCACGCTTGCGCCAGCGTCGGCGGTTGCCCAGGGCACCGAGTTCGAGGAGTTGTCCGTCGTCCAGCGCCCCGCAGAGGTTCAACATGCGGCCGATACAGCGCGTGCAGGAGGCCGTCGAAATCCGGTCCTCGACGTACTGCCTTCCTCGCAGCGGGGCGATCGACGTCACGCAGCGATGCTAGTTCGATGACCGCACGACACCACCCACAATCGAGTGATCGGCCGGTCTGATACAACCGGAATGGATGCATTCGAGTTGGCCGCTGCCCAAATTTCCGGCAGCGCGAAACCCTCCGTCAAAACGAAGCCAGAAACTTGATCTCATGTCTCAGCCACGCCGGAACGCTGCTTCGCTCCGGCGTGAGATGATCGATCCCTTTTCGGCTCCGCTGTTAGCGGCCGCCCGCGAGCCGCCGGGCGTACTCCAGCAACGACTGCAGGTCCGGCAGCGTCTCCTGCGCGTAGCGGCGCAACGGGCCGCTCTTGCCGTTCTGCGAATAGGCGCCGTACTGATCGACCGCCGCGGTCTGCACGCGCACCTGTGCGTTGGCGTAGGCAGTGTCGAACTCCGCGCCCTGGACCGCATTCAGGCGAGCCATCGCCTCGTCTGCAATCTTCCGGACATCCTCGTCGGGCGCCATGGACACGCCGGCTTCAGTGCGATTCCTCGCCAGCGACGTCGCGGCCTTCGTGTGTTCGGCAACGGAGCGCGTGGCAAAGCCGCGAACGAGTTCGTTCGTGGACTTGGTGAGCGCCAATTGGCCCGACTTGATCTCGAAGTCGTTGACCGTTTCGGCGAAGCCGACAAATCGTGCGTCGGGCAGAGCGTCCACGGCATGCACCAACGCGGCGTGCGCGATTGGCGCGACGGCAACAGCTGCAAGAAAAGTGCGACGATTGATCGTGGTCATATGCGTCTCCTTGCTTTCAGAGGAAAACAACTCGAGAACGCGATGGTCGCCCATAGGGAAAAGGCTGATGGGCGGGTTACCCTACTCCTCTTCTTTGCGATCAACCATCCGTCGCTGCATAAAGGAAGACCTGCCAATCCCCCGGAGAACGGAACCCTCATGAGCCTGGGCGACATCCGCAACCTCGACTACACGGTCCTGCTCTGCACGAAGTTGCAGGAAACCAAGGCATTCTACCGCGACGTGATGGGCTTCACGCTCGTCCGCGACGGCGAGCGCTGGGTGGAATTCCAGGTCGGCGCCGCGGTGCTGGCGCTGAAGCTGCGCGGCCCCGGCCTCGCCTGGGACGACGGCCCGCTGCCCGCCGGCTCGGCCGCCCTCCAGCTCGCCTTCCGCGTTGCGCCGCGCCTGCTCGACGGCTGCCACGACACGCTCAAGGCAAAGGGCGTCGAGATCCTGAGCCCGCCGCGCGACATCCCCGCCTACCACCACCGCGCCCTCTTCTTTCGCGATCCCGAGGGCAATGTCGTGGAACTCTATGCGGAGGTTTGAGTCCGAACCGACATCTGTCTCACCAACGGGTACGACGTGGCTGCTTGCCCCTGCCGCCGTCGCGGCGGCCTGAACTTCCGACAGCTTGCGTGATGTCGAGCAGGGTTCCCCACGTCACCAGAACCGGAGGCGAATAAGACCTCTTCTGCGATGCCGGCTCGGCCAGAGGCGAAACGTTCTTGACCTGCTCGTTTCGCGATGAGCTGATCCGGTCCTCGCTGTCTTTCATTCCCACGCTCCCAGTTTGCGCGATCGAGTTCCCGCCCGATCGACGCGACGACCATTCTCTGGATTGGACGAGTTCCGTCAACCTGCGTCGGTATCCGGCTTCAAAGCGAAAGGACACGTGATGGCCAAGAACACGATCTGCATCTGGTACGACAAGGATGCCGAGGCGGCTGCCCGCTTCTACGCCGAGACCTTTCCCGACAGTAAGGTGCACGCCGTCCACCGCGCGCCCAGCGACTACCCGTCCGGCAAGAAGGGCGACGTGCTGACGGTCGACTTCACGGTGGCCGGCGTCAGATGTATCGGCCTCAACGGCGGAACGGCGTTCAAGCAGACCGAAGCCTTCTCGTTCCAGATCGCCACCGACGACCAGCATGAGACCGACCGCTACTGGAATGCCATCGTCGGCAATGGCGGCCAGGAGAGCGCGTGCGGCTGGTGCAAGGACAAATGGGGCGTCTCCTGGCAGATCACGCCGCGCACGCTCACCGAAGCAATGGCCGCCGGCGGCGACGAAGCCAAGCGCGCGTTCGAAGCGATGATGGACATGAAGAAGATCGACGTCGCCACCATCGACAAAGCGCGGCGCGGGTGAGGCCTTCTCTCGCGACGCTCTGACCCCACCGTCAGCGTAAGACGCTGACACCTCCCCATCTGAATGGGGAGGCGAATGATCTGTCGTCCTTCGCTACGCTCAGGATGACAGATTAGAGACTCCTCCCCGTTCAGATGGGGAGGTGCCGCGTCATACGCGGCGGAGGGGTCATGCGCTTTGGCGATGCTAGACCAACCACCCGCTGCCTGAGGCGCTGGTGAAGTCGAGTTGGACGACCAGATCGTTGAAGTCGTGGTCGCCGCCGCCTCTCGTGTCTTCCCAGCCCCAGGTGTTGAGGCCGTAGTTCCAGAGGTGGCCGACCGACTGACCGCCCACGGACTCGTTGGCCTGCGAGAAGGCCCAGTAGGTGTTGCCGCTCGACTGGTTCGTGAGCGACATGGCCACGTAGTCGCTGGCGTCGACGCCCTGCAACATCCCCTGCGCGTAGTTGCCGTAGCCCGGCCCCGATAGCGACGCGCCCGTCGTGCTGCCACTCACGATCTGATAGGCGCGGCCCTGCACCGCCGTGGCGTAGCCCGCCTCGCCGGGCTGCAGGCCATTGATGGTGCCGTTGAAATCGTCGACCCGATAGAAGGTGAGCGACAGCGAATCCTCGCCGTTCTGGCGTACGCGCACCACCGCCTGCTGGTTGTCGGCGCCGCCCGCCGTCTCGGCCAGCGCGACGGGACGTGCGAGGCGCACGGCGGCATCGCCACCACCCCCGCCGCTTCCAGATGCGAAATCGACGAAGCCGAACGGTGTGGTCATCGTCACCTGCGGCGCCCCGGCTTCCGCGCCGTCGACGAAGACCGCGAGCGCATCGCCCGTCGCGGTCTGCACCTGGCCCAGCGCGCCCTGCCCCTGCTTGTCGAACAGGCGCACCAGGTTGGGGTCGAAGTCCGACTGCAGCGACTGCTGCGCCAGCAGGCTGGTCCAGGCGTAAGAGGCCGACGCCGCGCTGTCGAAGCTCTCGATGCCGCTGCCCGCGACCACGTTGACCGTCGTCGCGGCCGTCGAACTCGTCTGGATCAGCAGCGTTTCCGACAGCGTGACCAAGAAGTCGCCAGCCGCATCGACCTGCACCACATGGGGGGCGGCCCCGAACGACACCTGCTCGTGCGCGATGGCCGTCAGCGCACGCGCCAGCAGCAGGCCGTTGGGCGTGCCGAGTCCGGTCGTCAGGTCGTAGCCGGTGTCGGCCGAGTAGCCGTAGCCGGTCGGCGTCACATGGACGGTCGCCGGGCCGTTGCCAACTGGCGGCATCACGAAGCTCCCACCCAGGACGAACGAGGAGGTGTTGTTGCCGATGGTCACGTCGTTGAACGAAGCCGGCGCGATCGCCGCGGCCATATAGAGGAGATCGTTCATGTAGCCGAGGTTCGGCAGGCCCTGATCGGCGAAGATGGCGTCGAACTGCGCCGTGAGCGCCGACCAGAGCGGCGCAACGGCGCTGGTGCCGCTGCCGCCGCGCAGCCCGCCCATGTCTGCCTGTGGCACCTTGTAGTTGAGGTTGCCGCCCGACGCCCCGGACACGTCCGGCACGCCGCGGCCGGTCAGCGCCAATGGATCGGGCGTCGTGAGATGGAGGCCGAAGTCGGTCTGGTACGAGGGCTGCGGCTGACTGGGATCGACGCCGCCCGCGCCGAGGGAATTGTTGAGGAACCCGCCGCGATCGCCGCCCTGATCGATGATCTTGTTGTCGACCA
Source organism: Reyranella sp. (assembly GCF_004297405.1). Lineage (GTDB taxonomy): Bacteria > Pseudomonadota > Alphaproteobacteria > Reyranellales > Reyranellaceae > Reyranella. The sequence goes on along the minus strand of NZ_SCVC01000006.1, from coordinate 7,385 downwards.
GGTAGTTGTCGTTCCAGACGGTTTCGATCAGCCGCTGGGTCGCCTCGGGATTGGCGGCGGACGGCAGGCTCGTCAGACCGCTCGCGACCAGGTTCCAGAGCGTCGGCAGATTGCCTTGCATCGCCAGAAGCGCCACGACGCCCAGCGTCGGATCGCCCAGCGCGATCGGCAGGCTGCTGAGCGACGTGCCGCCGGTGACGAGGGTGTAAGGGCTGGCGTGCATCGTATCGACGTTCGTCAGCCCGTTGGCGTACTGGTCGCCCGAGCCGCCGTCGCCGACCGCGTTGACCATCGTGATGTTGCGCAGCGCCGCGTCGGTGAAGAGTTCGCGGTAGGCGAAGTCGAAGGGCGAGCCCGGCGCGATGTGGGGATAGTCGCGGAAGGACGAGCTGACCACCGCGGGCTTGTTTACCTCGTCCCAGAAGGCGGCCTGGTAGGCGGTGAAGGTGATGCCGCTCGCGTTGAACGCATTGCCCGACCCGGCATAGAGGACGAGGGTCGAGGTCGGGCTCGCCGTCGTGGCGACGCCCACGTCGAGCGTGCGTTCGTTGCTGGAGTCCTGCGGGGCGCCGCCGGGCGACACGTCGACATAGGTGCCCTTCGTCGTGACGCCGGCCTTCGTCCTGTACTCGTCCGCCCGCGTCGCGAAGAGCGTGGAGTCGCCGCCCAGGTTCGTGCCCAGGTTGGGTTCGATCAGCCCGATCGTCGCGGCCTGCACCGTCTGCCACAGATCGGGCGTCGTGGCCGAGTTGAAGGGAAAATCGTAGAGAGCCGCGATCTCGTTGGGGAAGAGCTGGTTCCCGCTCGGGCCGGAGTTGCCGGGACTGAGCGGGCCCTGGGGCAGTTCGGCCGCCGTCCCGGTGCCGGGATCGGCCAGGATCGGCAGGAACATGCTCGTGTCGAACATCAGGCCCTTGACGCCGAGCGAGGTCAGCGTGTCGGGCAGGCTGAGATTGCCTTGCCAGAAGGAGACCTGAGTATTCGACTGGTCGACGCCCGTGAGCAGGTCGGTCCCGAACAGCGTCGAGAAATTGCTCTGGTCGACCTTCACCCAGATCGTGCGCGACTCGGCCGACGAGACATATTGGGTGGCGGTGCCTTCGGCAAACAGCGAGAAACCCAGATTGGTCAGCTCGGTGCGCGCCTGCTGGTAGGCCGCCGCATCGGCGCCGTAGGTCGACCACAGCGTGTTGTTGGCGTTCAGCGTTTCCAGTTGCGCCTGTCGCGCGCCCCAGTCGGCCTCCAGCAGCGCCGTCGGATCGTTGGCCCGCTCGAACACCAGCGCGACGTTGAACGCGAACGACGGGTTCGAGCCCGTGCTGCTCGGCAGCGGGGCATTGCCGCGATAGCTCGTCAGATCGAGATAGGTCGAGTTCTGAAGTTCGACGAAGGCCACTATTCAAACTCCCTGCTTCCCGCCCGACGCCGCGGCGCGTGCCGCTTCCGACCCCTCCACCCCTTCGGGGCACCTCCCCATTTGAATGGGGAGGAGGATGATCTTTCTCTGTCATCCTGAGCGCAGCGAAGGATCTCATCACCAGTTGCCGAGGGCATGAGATCCTTCGCTGCGCTCAGGATGACAAGAAGCCTCCCCAATTGAACGGGCGCTACACCAGCCAGCCGCTGCCCGAGGCGCTGGTGAAATCGAGTTGCACCACGAGGTCGTTGAAGTCGTTGTCGCCGACGCCTTTGGTATCCTCCCAGCCCCACGTATTGAGGCCGTAGTTCCAGAGATGGCCAGTCGGTTGGCCGCTTGGGGACTCGTTGGCCTGCGCGAAAGCCCAGAAGGTGTTGCCGCTCGACTGATTGGTCAGCGACATCGCCACGTAGTCGCCGGCGTCGACGTTCTGCAGCATCGCCTGCGCGTAGTTGCCGTAGCCCGGCCCCGCGAGCGACGTGGCGCCGCCTGAAAATTGATACGCACGGCCCTGCGCCGCTGCCGCATAGCCGGCATCGCCGGGATCCAGGCCGCCGATCGTGCCGTTGAAGTCGTCGACCCGGTAGAAAGTGAGCGACAGCGAATCCTCGCCGTTCTGGCGCACGCGCACCACGGCCTGCTGGTCGTTGGCGCCGCTCGCCGTCTCCGCCACCGCGACGGGACGCGCCACGCGCACGCCGCCGCCTTCTGAGGCGAAGTCGACGAAGCCGAACGGCGTGGTCATCGTCACCTGCGGCGCCGCGGCCTGCGTGCCGTCGACGAAGACCGCGAGCGCATCGCCCGTCGCGGTCTGCACCTGCCCCAGCGTGCCCTGCGCCTGCTTGTCGAACAGCCGCACCAGATCGGGATCGAAGTTGGACTGCAGCGACTGTTGCGCCAGCAGGCTCGTCCAAGCATAGGCCGCCGACGGGCCGCTGGCGAAGCTCTGCGTGTCGCCGCCCGCGAGCACCTCGACCGTAGTCGCGGCCGTCGAATTCGTCTGGACCAGCAGCGTTTCCGACAGCGTGGTCGTGAGGTCGCCCGACGCACCGACATCCACGATATGATGGACGCTGCCGAACGACACCTGCTCGTGCGCGATGGCGGTCAGCGCGCGCGCCAGCAGCAGGCCGTTGGGCGTGCCCAGCCCGGTCGTCAGGTCGTAGCCCGGACCGGCCTCGTAGCCGTAGCCGGTCGGCGTCACGAAGGCGGAGATGTTGCCCTGCGGCGTCGTATAGGTCCCGTCCAGAGCGAACGAGGAGGTGTTGTTGCCGATTGTGATGTCACCGAACGAGCCCGGCGCGATCGCCGCGGCGATGTAGAGGAGATCGTTCATGTAGCCCAGGTCGGACAGGCCCTGGTCGCGGAATATGGCATCGAACTGCGCCACAAGGGCCGCCCACATCGGCGAGGTGGCGCTGGTTCCCGCCCCGCTCCCGATCCCCGTCATGTCGGCGCCCGGCACGACGTAGCGCGTATTGCCGCCCGCGAGCGCGGCCACGTCCGGCACGCCGCGGCCGGGCAGCGCCGACGGATCGGACGTCGCGAGATCGAGGCCGAAGTCGGTCTGGTACGCCGGCTGCGGCTTGCTGGGATCGACGCCGCCCCCGCCGGTATTGTTGTCGAAGTAGCCACCGTCGCTGATATTCTTGGCGACGATGTTCGTGCCGTCGACCACGTAGGTGTTCCAGACGGTCTCGATCAGCCGATCGGTCGCTTCGGGATCGGCCGCAGAGGGAATCGTCTTCAGGCCGCCGGCCACCAGTTGCCAGATCGCGGCGAGATTGCCGGCCGTCGCCGCCGCCACGATGCCCTGCAAGGTCGGGTCCCCGGTCGCGATCTCCAGGCTGCTGAGCGACGTGCCGCCGCTCACGATGGCGTAGGGACTGGAATGCATCCCCTCGATGTTGGTCAGGCCGTTGGCATACTGGTCGCCCGAACCGCCGTCGCCGACGGCATTGACCATCGTGATGTTGCGCAGCACCGCGTCGATGTAGAGTTCCTGCTGCACGAACGCGAATGGCGAGTCCGGCGCCACGTTGCCGAAGTCGTGCCATGACGAGCTGACGACGTGCGGCTGGTTCGTGTCGTCCCAGATGGCGGCCTGATAGGCCGTGAAGGCGAGCGACTCCGCGCCCTCCCTGTCGCCCGACCCGGCATAGAGGACGGTCTTGGACTTCGGACTCACCGTCGCGACGATGCCCACGTCCATCGCACGCTCGCCGCTGCTGTCGTTCGCGGCGCCGCCGGGTTGCCAGCCGATGTAGGTGCCGCGATCGTCGTGGAGGTCGGCGACGTTCTTCCTGTACTCGATCGTCAGAGCCTCGAAGGTCTCTTTGGAATCGGCGGGAAGCTTCGTGCCGTAATTGGGTTCGATCAGCCCGATCGTCGCGGTCTCGACCGTCTTCCACAGCTCCTTCGTCGTGCCCGAATTGAACGGGTAGTTGTAGATCACCGCGAGATCGTTGGGATTGATCTGGTCCACCTGGGGCACGGAATTGCCCGGACTCTGCGCGCCCTGGGGCAGCACGACGCCCGTCGCGCCGGGGTCGGCGGCGAGAAGCTGCGCAAAGTCGTTGGTGTCGAAGAACACGCCCTTGACGCCGCGCGAGGTCAGGGAGTCAGGCAGGTTGAGATTGTCCAGCCAGAAGGTGACGTCTTTGCCCTGCTCGTCCTTGCCCTTGTGGAGGAAGTTGTTGAACAGCGTGTGGAAGTTGGTCTGGTCGACCTTCAGCCAGATGGTGCGCGACTCGGCCGACGAGACATATTGCGGGTTGTCTTCGGCGAAGAGCGTGAAGCCCAGATTGGTCAGCTCCGTGCGCACCTCCTGATAGGCCGTCGGGTCCGCACCGTAGGTCGACCACAGCGTGTTGTTCGCCTTCATCTCTGCAAGCTGCGCCTGCCGCGCGCCCCAGTCGGCTTCCAGCAGCGCCGTCGGCTCGTTGGCCCGCTCCATCACCAGCGCGACGTTGAACGAGAACGAATCGTTCAGGCTGGTGGGGGTCGGCAGCGGGGCGTTGCCGCGATAGCTCGTCAGGTCGAGATAAGACGAATTCTGAAGCTCAGCCATGCCTCCTGCTCCGTGGCTCTGTCTTGCCCGAGAGTCCGTTCGACATCAGACATTATCGCGATCGGCGATGCAATCGGGGCGAGAACTCGGTGCTCGTGCCCACCCTTCGAGTAAGGCGCATGTGAATGCGCCCAGCCACGCTTCGCGCGGCTCCTCAGGGTGAGGTCTTCAAGTCAACGTCCTCATCCTGAGGAGGCGCGTAGCGCCGTCTCGAAGGATGGGCCTCAGGCGTGGTGCTCGTGCCCAACCTTCGAGACGCATCCCATTCCGGCTTCGACAGCACGCACGCCGGGGGCCTAGACTGCCTGCCGCACAGTTGCGGTCGGGGTCTTCTCGATGAAACTGCTCTGCGTCGCCCGAGCCTTGGTGCTCCCTTTGGGTCTGTTGACCGGCGCCTGTCAAAGCACGCCGCCTCCTCCGCCCGCCTCTCTGCGCGAGCCGTCCGCCTGGGTGATTTACTTCGACGACGGCAGTGTCGCCCTCAAGGATCCGGGCCGCCAGACCCTCGACCAGGCCGCCAAGTGGTCAGGCACACTCTTCGGAAGTCCAGCGCCGCCGGTTTGGCAGCTCTGCCTCGTCGGCCATACCGACAATACCGGCAGCGACGCGAGCAACCTCGCTTTGTCGCGCCGCCGCAGCGAGGTCGTGAAAGCGTATCTCGTCGAACGTGGATTGCCGCGGGAACGCCTGGCAGTGTCCGCGGTGGGCAGCACCAGGCCCCTGGTGACGACGCCGCCCAATACGCACGAAGCACAGAATCGCCGGGTCGAGCTGGCGTTCCAGCGACGTCAGTCCGCAGAGGCCCGCGAGGCGGCCTGCAATCGGTGATTGGGAACGAGCGGCTGAGCGAGCGTCTCGAAGGGTGAGGTCATCAAGTCAACGCCCTCATCCTGAGGAGCGAACGCAGTGAGCGTCTCGAAGGATGGGCCTCAGGCGTGGTGCTCGTTCCCACCCTTCGAGACGCCGCGCTTCGCGCGGCTCCTCAGGGTGAGGGCTTTGTTGTTAGACGAGCCAGCCGCTGCCGGAGGCGCTGGTGAAGTCGAGTTGGACGACGAGGTCGTTGAAGTCGTGGTCGCCGCCGCCGAGTTTGTCTTCCCAGCCCCAGGTGTTGAGGCCGTAGTTCCAGATGTGGCCGACCGACTGGCCGCCCACCGCCTCGTTGGCCTGCGAGAAGGCCCAGAAGGTGTTGCCGCTCGACTGGTTGGTGAGCGTCATCGCCACGAAGTCGCCGGCATCGACATCCTGCAGCATCGCTTGCGCATAGTTGCCGTAGCCCGGCCCCGACAGTGACGTGGCACCTCCCGCGAGCTGGTAGGCGTTGGCCTGCGCCGCGGCGGCAAGGTCTCGTGGACTGGGATGCGTTGCTGCTCGGTGAACCCGTAAGCCGCCGGTACCGTCGTCTCTGTGGTAATGCGATAGCCGGAGAAATCGAGATAGGTCGAATTTTCGATAGCAGTATAAGTAATCGCCACCACCACGCTCCCGAACTAGGGTCAAAACCCATAAAAGTCTGCTACGACACGTCTGCTTCTGACCCGCTTTCAAACATCGGTGAACGTCAATCGGTTCGTAGAGATTGACCCGCAACGGACATCAAACGTGCCTGCCACGCGCCCCTGTTTGCCGTTACAATAGCTCCACTTTGGGGTTGAGGACATGACGGAGAATGAAGTTCGCAGACATTGAAGGCCAACGTCGCGAGGCTGAACCTGGGCTTTCCGCTACATGCCCATCTTGCGGGGCTCCCGTGATTGCCAAGTGCGGCGATCACAGAGTCCGGCACTGGGCGCACCGAGGTGTTCGCGTCTGCGATCCGTGGTGGGAGCCGGAAACAGAATGGCATAGAGCTTGGAAGAATGAATTTCCGGCAGACTGGCAAGAAACTGTCCATTTCGCGCGGAGCGGAGAGAAGCACGTCGCCGACGTGAAGACGCAAAGCGGGGTAGTCATTGAGTTTCAGCACTCGTTCCTCAAAGCGGAGGAACGCGCGGCGCGAGAGTCGTTCTATCGCAGGATGGTTTGGGTGGTAGACGGGCGCAGACGCAAGCGCGATGCCGCGCAGCTATTGAAGTGTATCGGCCCATGCGTGTGGGGCCAGCCACCGTTCATTCTTTATGTCGCCAATCACCACGAAGAATGCGCGCCGTTGCGCGATTGGAATTCTAGCCCCGTGCCCGTCTATTTTGATTTAGGCAATGGAGATGGAACGCCCGTCCTTTGGCGGCGCGATCCCATCAGCCGAAGTGGCAGAGTGTATTTAACGCCTGTGTCGCGCGAGTCCTTCCTACGCACACATCACCAAGGACTCGACGCCGAGGACCAATTTTCGGTGGGCGTTGGCGTGATTGTCGAGGAGCTTCATCGCGCGGCGCAACGACCCCAGCCGTTGCCGGGATTCCAGCAGTACCTCGCAAGAAGGCGTCCTCTTTAGCGTAGCTCGGCCTACCATCGTAATGTCAGCTTTTGGCCCGTCTCCGACGAACCGCAGAACTTGGCCGACGTCTGAAAGCAGGTCAGAAGCAGACGCGGCGGCGCTCTACTTTATGGGTTTTGGCCCTAACTCCACTTCTCCTTTCCTACCGCAGGCAAAGCCATTCGCCAACGCCGCGGCCTGAGTCCCACCCTTCGACTTCGCTCAGGACAGGCCCTTCGAGACGCCGCACTTCGTGCGGCTCCTTAGGGTGAGGGCTTCACGTCAACATCCTCACCCCGCGATTCATGACCGCGCCAGTTCGCGCGGAGTAACCTCCGCGCTTGACTGGCGCGCCCCAGCTAGACGAGCCAGCCGTGGCCGGAGGCGCTGGTGAAGTCGAGTTGGACGACGAGGTCGTTGAAGTCGTGGTCGCCGCCGCCGAGTTTGTCTTCCCAGCCCCAGGTGTTGAGGCCGTAGTTCCAGAT
>NZ_SCVC01000035.1 GCF_004297405.1 Reyranella sp. | reverse complement strand
GACACGTTACGCCACCTCGATGGATTGGGCTTCGACATCACCGGCATGTACGCCGTGAGCCGCGACGCGGCGCTGCGGTTGGTCGAGTTCGACTGTGTAATGATCAACCGGCGTTTCATTAGCCGGTAGTCCTGTTCAAGTGGCATTCAATCATACCGCAAAGGCGGGCGGACAATGAACCGCCACACGCGCCGTACAATGACGCGCCACGGGAACACTCGATGAGGATCGAGATGGTCAAATACCTCCTCAAGATCGCGATTGTCGACCAGATGCCCGCAGCGCGGACAGCGCGTGCTTGGTGTGCATGTACCGCGTTCCTGCATTCTGGCCCTCATGCAATCACGACAAATACGAAGTCACGCGCCATTGGTTGCGGCCCAGGTACAAACGACAAGATACCATTGCCAGGATCATCGGGCGGGGAAATGGCGAGTGATCGATAGTGCTCAGTATTACCATTAGTGTTTCGCCTTGCGTGTTGCCACCGAGCACGAGCACGCTGGCCGCCGAAGAAACGAGATCAGGAACTACGAACATGAGGCGACTCGCCATCGTCCTAGCCGCGATACTTCTCGCGTTGCCCGTCGCGGCCCAAACTGCCGTCGACGGTGGTTCCATTGACTTACACGGCAAGGCGTATCGGCTGTACGGCATAGACGCGCCGGTCGGAGGACAAATCTGTCCTGACGGTTGGCCGGCGGCGGATGAGGCCAAAGAGTATCTAGGTCAGCTGATCGACGGCAGGTCGGTCACCTGCATGGCCATCGGTCTGCAGCAAAGCAATGGAACGAGCGCGATCTGCAGGGCGGACGGCGTCGATGTTGGCGCCGCGATGGTGACTGGTGGCATGGCCTACGCCTTCGTACCCTACTCGGCTCGGTACATAACCCAGGAAGCAGCGGCGGCAAGTGCAAATCGAGGAGTGCATCGGCACAAATGCCTCGCGCCATGGGCATGGAAGCGCAGATGAATCACACTGACTGACTATCTCGCCCCTTTTCCGGAACGATCATACTCAGGGGCCTTCGAAACACCTCGAACCACGGCGTTTTCAGTTGAGCTGGAGGGCGAGCCGACAAATGGCCTGTTAGTCGCGGTCCAGACAGAATGGTTGCACGTCGAACGTAGTATGAATGCAATGTAGGCAGATGTGCGATAGCGCAGATGGCCCTAGAACATCTCCTCGATGTACAATCTTGCCTCAAGCATTGAGCAGTACGGGTAGCCGCACCAGCGCGCGTATGCCGAGACGTCTGCGCCAGGCGATCGCCCGCTGCTCCCCTGCAAGCGCTATTCTTGGGAAGCGCGAAAGAATGCGTTCAAAGGCAATGGAGATCTCCGCCCGAGCGAGCTGGAAGCCTAGGCAGAAGTGCGCCCCTGTCCCGAAGGAAAGGTGCGGGTTCGGGTTTCGGGCGATGTTGAACTGGTGGGGATCAACGAACTTCGCTGGGTCGGCATTCGCCGCCGCGAGAAACCCCGCGAGCATGTCACCCCGTCGAAATTGCCTTCCCTGCCAGAACACGTCTTGGGTCGCGAAGCGAGGCTTGGTCATCTGTACCGGCGATACATGGCGCAAGCATTCTTCAACGCAGCTAGCCATTAAGTTCGGATCATCCTGCAGTCGACGCCGTTGATCCTCGTGCGACAGCAGTGTGAAAAGCCCACCAGCGATCAGGTGGGTGGTCGTTTCCTGTCCAGCGCCGAAAAGGAGAAAGATCATCGAGACCAGTTCGTCTTCCCTGAGCGTTTGGCCGTCCGTTGCAACATCGCGCAGCGCTGCGATCAATCCCTCTGGTAGCGCTCCGCCAGCCGGCCGCGAAACGCGCCGCAGGTAGCGGACGACGCGGATCAAACCCGGAACTGCGCGGATCACCGCGCCGATATTGGCAGTGTCCTTCAACCCGTCCAGCCATCTCTTAAATCGATCATGATCCCGTTCAGGCAGGCCGAGCATCGCGCAAATGACCGAGAGGGGCAGATCCCGGCAGAATTCGGCCATGAGGTCAGCCTCAGTCCTTCCCTGCAGTCGGTTGAGAAGACGATCAGCGACGTCCACGATCATTGGTCTCATCGCCTCGATCGTACGGCGCTGGAACGCCTGGTCGACGAGGCCGCGTAGGCGGCGATGCTCGGGGTCATCATAGCCCAGCATATTCTGCGCCAGTAGGCTGAGCGTTCTTGGCAGGCACTTCAATATTCGGGCCTGTGTCCTGCTTCCTGCGTTAGCGGGATCGCGAGCGAAGATATGATGATCCTTCAGTAACGTCGTGCAGGCATCATGTGTGACAGCAAGCCATGTGCGACCGACAATCGGCAGCCTCAGATGGACCACGGAACCTTCGGCTCGCATGCGATCCAGAGTAGGAAAGGGGTCCGCGTGAAAGCCTGGTGAAACTATGTCATAATCGCGCGTCTCGCCCATGGCCGTGCCTCCAAAACAGCAAAATCGTTGGTGTTCGGCGCTTTGCGGTTACCCTTGCGACGCATTCCTGCGGCTTCATCACGTGCTGGCGCCGCCGGGAGTTCGCGAGCAAAGCAACATGACAATGGCGGTCATTGTTGCCGCAACTACCAACTTCTCCACACTTCCGCCCGCGAAAGCTGCGCGGCGTCCTTCAATTCACTGCCGGAAGTGCTCAGCTATGTTGCGCTCGAATGCCTCGAACGTATCTGACGCCCCAACCCAATCCGAGCAACGCTGACAGCAGGGAGCCAATCAACACACCAAGCTTCGCCGCCACCAGAAGTTCCTTATCTGCGAAGGCAAGCATGGCGATGAAGATGGACATGGTGAATCCGATGCCAGCCAACAGCCCAATCAGACAGACGCCGCCCCAGGACACACCCGGGGGCAGACGGCACCAGCCTATTCGCACCATCAGCCAGGCAGTTCCGACAATGCCGAGGGGCTTGCCCACGACCAGGGCAAGCGCGACGCCGAGCATGACAAAGGTTGCTTGGCCCGCGGCGAGATCGATGTCCCCGACCGTGACGCCTGCATTCGCGAGCGCAAAGATAGGCATGATCCCGTAGGCGACCCATGGATGCAGCGCAGCCTGCACGCGCACCGCTGGCGGAAGCATCTCTCGGTTGGCCATGCGGAGCTGTCGCAGCGGCTGAGCAATCGCTTCGGCGTTGCGCATTGGCTCAGCGTGGCGTGTCGTCAGTTCGTTGGCGACGCGCGAGACTATTTCCACCGGCCGCTCGAGCATTGGGATAGATTGCATTGGTGTCATCAGCCCGAGCACAACCCCCGCGAGGGTCGGATGTGCGCCTGACATCAGCATACCAATCCAGATTACTGCTCCGGGAAGAACATAGGGGTAAGCCGAACCGACGCCGATCCGCTGAAGCGCCAGCACCATCAGAACTCCGAAGGCCGCGATCGCTAAACCTCCGATGTCAAGCCCTCCTGAATAGAAGAATGCAATGATCAACACGGCAATGACGTCGTCGATGATGGCCAAGGCAAGCAGGAGGACCCTAACGTTCCGCGGGATCGAGCGACCGAGTAGAGCGAGAACGCCGATCGCGAATGCGATATCCGTGGCTGTGGGCACGGCCCATCCCTGGCTTCGCAATGGCTCTGGGTTCAGCGCCAAAAAGATCGCGGCGGGAGCGATGACGCCTCCGACGGCCGCCGCAATGGGGAGAGAAGCTTGGCTGCGTTCGCTTAGGGCGCCTTCGCGGATCTCACGTCGAATCTCCATCCCGACCACAAGGAAAAATATGGTCATCAGTCCGTCGTTGATCAGGAAGTGAAGGGATTGGGAGAAGGCAAGGCTTCCAATCCCGATCGAAAGCGACACATTCCAGAGCGTGTGATAGCTGTGAGCATACGGGGAATTCGCCCAGACTAAGGCGACGACCGCCGCGAGTAGCAGCGCGATGCCACTTACTGCTTCGATGTGGAGGAAACGCTCAAGAGTGGCAAAGGCCTGCTGGGCCAGCAACTGGGTTTGCGGAACTCGTTGACGAAGAGTTGGTCGAAGCATCGAGCACGCCCACTGGGCGTGGCGGCCCGACCAACGCATCACCTGCCCACCGCCGCATGCGCTGGACACCCGTCTATAGTTACACACGCCTACGCGGGCGAAACAACTCCCTTCGGTCTTCCCGGTCCACGAGAATGCCCCCCCCGCCAACAGGTAGTAGCAGATGGCGGCCGGGGCCGAGATAGGAAGCTACGTTCCCTTGATCTTCAGAAGAATAAGAAGGTGAGAGCGACGAACAGCGGGATCAGAATTGCGCCCGACCATGCCATGTACCCGAAGAAGCTCGGCATTCGGATTCCAGCGTCCTCGACGACGGCCTTCACCATGAAGTTGGGAGCGTTGCCAATGTAGGTGTTAGCACCCATGAAGACCGCTCCGCACGAGATAGCAGCCAGTGTGCTTGCGAGCGCTCCCATCAATACTTGGGGATCGCCGCCAGCCAAATTGAAGAACACCAGATAGGTCGGTGCATTGTCGAGAAAACTCGACAGAATGCCGGTCAACCAGAAATACCAGATATCATTCGGCTGACCACCAGAGTCGGTGACCAGCGCAACCAAGGGTGCCAAAGCGCCATCGCTTCCAGCTTTCAGAATAGCGATAGCCGGGGCGATCGTGATGAAGATCCCAGCGAAGAGCTTGGCGACCTCCAGCATTGGGCCCCAGCTGAAGTCATTGTCGCTGCGGATCTTACGCGAGGTGAGCTTTAACGACAGGACGCAGATCACCACAAGTGAAAGGTCACGCAGTATATTCTGCAACTCCAAGGATACGTGAAAGACAGCGAACTGCACATCCGGTCGCCAGGTACCACTGGCCAGCACCACGCCGACGACAACCATTAACAGGATGATGTTAACGCCGCCCTCAATGCGCACGGGCGACTCGGGGGTTGGATCGCGCTTGAGGTGACCTTCCTTGCGGTACCAGTAGCTGTCGAGGGCATAGAAGACAGCCAGCAGCGCAATCGCACAGACCAGCATTTCACTGAACAGGTTCGTCGTCGGCCAAAAGAAACTCACGCCCTTTAGAAACCCGAGAAACAGTGGGGGATCGCCGAGGGGCGTCAACGCGCCGCCAATGTTCGAAACAAGAAAGATGAAGAAGACAAAGACATGGATTTTGTGTCGGCGGTCATCGTTGGCTCGCAACATTGGTCGGATCAGCAGCATGGAAGCGCCAGTCGTGCCCATCCAACCGGCAAGGACCGTCCCGATCGCAAGCAAAGCCGTGTTCATAGATGGAGAGCCGTGCAAGTTGCCGCGGATGTGTATTCCGCCAGTGACCGTGAACAAAGCAAGTAGCAACACGATGAACGGAATGTAGTCGAGCAACAGGAGATGGATGATCTCGTACGCTGCCGTGGGCACTCCATGGAGGATCGCGAAGGGCACAATGACCATCAATGCCCAGGCTGCCGAGACTTTGCCGAAATGTCGGTGCCAGAAATGTGGCGCCGCAAGTGGCATGATGGCAATCGACAGAAGGATGCCCGCGAAAGGCAAGATCCATCGCAAGTCGAGATGGCGGCCGTCAATGGCTGGTGCGTCGGGGCTCGCAGCAAACGCAGGCAAGTTGGTAAATATCAGAGCCGTGATCAGTACGCCCAAACGATGCAATAGCTTCATCAACTTTCCATTCGATGCATTGCTGCTAGTCGGTCTCTATATCGCGTTTAGCGAGCGAGGATGCGTGAGGCGATCGTCATGTGCTTGCGACCCGCTTCCTGCGCTAGCGGGATCGCTTCCGCGATCGGCCTGTCACGCAGTTCGGCGAATTTGACCATCATCGGCAGGTTCATTCCCGCGACGACCTCGATTCTCCCCTCGTCCATGGTCGAGATCGCGAGGTTGGATGGCGTGCCTCCAAACATGTCAGTCAGCACGATGACACCGTCGCCGGTATCGCAGTCGGCAATCATCTGCAGTATCTCCGTACGACGCAGCTCCATGTCGTCGTCCGCACCGATGCAGATCGCGCCCAGTTGAGACTGATGTCCGGAGACTTGCTCCAGAGCATCGAGCATAGAGCGGGCAAGAGCGCCGTGGCCCACCAGTACCAGACCAAACATTCGAAGCCTCCGTCACGTTCTCGAGCGTGACAATTCCCACTTCAATAATTCGCAGAGGTCTTCGCGTCGACTGCATTCCGCAGTGGACAGGGACCAGGCCGTGCGTTCAGGCGCCGCCCAATCGCTAAGCAAGAAATCTCGCGTGAGGAAACTATGGGCATAGTGTTGTTCTCGTGACTTTAGTAGCGTCCGTGGCCTTGCTTTATCCTCGCGGCGATGCCTGCTGCCCGTGGGTCGCCTCGGGAGTACGTTGGGGGCGATAGTGCTTTGAGCGTCTTGCGCAAAGGTAGGTCGGACACTGAGAGACCGACGGGTTCATGCCGCTCTGTTCGGCGTCGCAACTCTGTTTCGGCATCACATCAAGCGATTGACCTTGCTGGACATGGCGGTCCGAACAACACGATCCTGACTTACCCCATTCCGTCGCTGGCAGCCCGCGCACCGACCAGCGATCCGGAGCCGGTTCGTTGTGGCCTTCACCGCACGATCGAGGACGGGTGATTGCGGTTGGGCTTGGGCGATGTTGAAGGGCGGGTGTGTTGCGGGCCTTGTCTTCTGTGTCCTGAGAAGCTGGATACCTCGATTTGCAAAACCTACGCCAGCACCCGAGCGGCCAGGGGTGCGCTGCGCCCTGGTGAGGTGTCCCCAGCTCTCGCTTCGCTGCGAGCCTGCAGCCGGGGCGGCGGTCTTGACGGCGATCGGCGCATAGCGCCGCGCTGCCGTCCAGCCCAAGCCCTGCGGGCGCCTCATGCCCCGACCTGGTCTTCGGCGCCCAGCCAGTTGCTGGACGGGCTGAGCGTAGGGATCATGGTGCGGTGTTCGACGTCGTTAAGGACGCACAGATGGTCTTGTACCTGCCGCGGCCATTGCAGGCCCTGCCTGCCATATAAGGTGAGTCGTCGGATCGCACCGCTCAACCCAAGGAGAAGTCGTCATGAGCTTCGTTAGAACCAAAGACGGAACCGAGATCTTTTACAACGATTGGGGGCCGAAAGATGCGCAGCCGATCCACTTCCATCATGGCTGGCCGCTCAGTGCCGACGACTGGGACAACCAGATGCTGTTCTTCCTGAAGGAGGGCTTTCGCGTCGTCGCGCACGACCGGCGCGGGCACGGCCGCTCGTCACAGGTGAGCGACGGGCACGACATGGATCACTATGCCGCCGACGCTTCTGCGGTCGCCGAACATCTCGACCTCCGGAATGCCATCCATATCGGCCATTCGACCGGCGGAGGGCAGGTCGCACGCTATGTCGCGCAATATGGCCAGCCTCAGGGTCGCGTCGCCAAGGCCGTGTTGGTCAGCGCCGTGCCGCCGCTGATGGTCAAGACCGATAGTAACCCGAATGGCACGCCGATCGAGGTGTTCGACGGGTTTCGAGCCGCGCTCGCGGCTAACCGGGCGCAGTTCTTCCTCGATGTACCCGCGGGCCCGTTCTACGGTTACAACCGCTCGGGCGTGGAGCCTTCACAGGGTGTGATCGAGAATTGGTGGCGCCAAGGCATGATGGGGAGCGCCAAAGCCCATTATGAAGGCATCAAGGCGTTCTCCGAAACCGACCAGACCGACGATCTTAAGGCGATCACGGTGCCGACCTTGGTGATGCAGGGCGATGACGACCAGGTTGTCCCCTATCAATGCGCGGCGATCATGCAGGACAAGCTCATGCAGAACAGCACGTTGATCATCTATCCCGGCTTTTCGCACGGAATGCTTACGGTCAACGCCGATGTCGTCAACGCAGACCTGCTGAAGTTCATTCGCGGATGAGTTCGGCGTGCGCCGGACGGGAGTCCGGCGCACCTCTTCGGCTCGGCGGCCCCTCCTTGAGAAAGGCAGAGCGCTGGCGATCCAGCAGGGCCGCCATGTCGTAGCCGGGAACCCAATCCGCCGGAACGTCGGGCTTTAAGAGGAGCGCACCGAATCGCGCCGGCATGTAGGAGTAGCTTTGCCGTGCGCTCGCGTAGTCTTCTGGTTTCACGCTCTTGTTGCGTTCGTTGGCAAGTTGAACAAAGGAATGCCGGCCCCTGCCACTGCCACGTTCGCCGATCAGCGGCTGAGAGAAGTCGACGACCTCACGCTAGGATGCCTGTCTTGCAAAATCTCGCAAACATACAGGCAGTCGGGCCGACCCCGGGCGGGCCCACTAGCCTCACGCAATCTGTCGGCCCGCAAACCTCATAACGCCGTTGCAAACGGTCCAGGCGAAACTCTGGGCCCCCCATGGAGTGGTGTGGTGCTCGGATGCACTGGATACTAGCCGGAAAGACGCCCCGAGCCGATCGGTCAGCGAAAGTCACTACCCCACGCCCTTCGGGATTGTTCATAATCGATTGTAAACGCCTAAGAGCCGATGACCTTCGGCAGCCGGTCACCCGCGAGATCGGCAGGCCTCATGAGCAGGAAAGCGCCTAGCGCCAGCAGCATGAGCACGGCAACGACGAGGAAGGCGATCCCCCAGGCGATCGGCGACATGCCGCCGGCGAGATCGAGCGTCCAGCCGACCACTAGGGGGCCAACGAAGCCGCCGGCATAGCCGAGGGTCGAATGGACCGCGAGGGTGGCGCCGCGTCGTGACGGTTCGGCATTGCCGGCGGCGCCTGCCGTCACGGAAGACGAGTCGAGCCACACGACCATGCCGTAGGCGATCAGCAGGACGACGGCGAACCAGTAGTTGATCGGCCCGATGAAGCCCACGACGGCCGCGAAGAGGATCGACAGGATCATCGCCGCTGCCACCAGCCGTCGCCGGCCGAAGCGGATCGACGCCTCGTTGCCCATGATGCTGGTCAGGGTGCCGAGCAGTGCCAGCAGGGTCACGACCAGCGCCGGCGAAAGCGTCTCGTCCTTGAGACCGGTGTAGCTCGCGACAAAGGCGAGGAAGGCCACGCCCCAGCCGCGCAGCGCGCTCATTTCCAGCGTGTGCACGCAGTACACGACAGAGTAGGCGAACGCCGAGGTGTTGCGCACCACGGGGCGGAAGTCGAACAGGCCGCCCTGGCTCTTCGCGCGCGGCGGCGGCGCCGGACGCCACGGGACGACGAAAGCGACCATCAGCCAAGCGGTTGCAGCGGTCGCGGCTGAGATCGTGAATGCGGTGCGCCATCCAAAATGCTCGGACAGGACATCGCCCAGCAGGTAGGAGATCGCCCCCGAAATGCCGATGCTGGCCGCATGCCCGGTGACGGCGCGCGACATCATCTTGGTGTCGACCTGGTCGGCCAGCAGCTTCAGCCCGGTCATGTAGGTGCCGGCCCAGCCGATGCCTGCAAGCGCGCGCGTCGCGAAGGCCGACCAGAAGCCATCGGCGTAGAGGCCGAACAGGAGATGGCCTGCCACGGTGCAGCCCACGCCGAACAGGTAGACGCGCTTGGCGTCGATCTTGTCGGTCAGGGTCACCAGCACGGGCACCGAGACCATGTAGGCGCCGAAGAAGATCGCAGTGATCCAGCCGGCCTCGCTGTTGGAGAGCTGCCAGAGCTGCATCATCTGCGGCAGGAGAGCGGGCCAGAAGCCGGCGCCAAGCTGTACGAAGATCTGCGCAGCGCAGACGACCGCGACGAGCCTGCCACCGGAGACCGACGAAGTGGTGTGGTCAATCGGCATGTGAGGGGACCGGTGCCGGTGCTGTGCGTCGCAGCAGGCAGAGTGCTGCGAAGGATGCCAGGCAAAGCCCTGACGAGACGAGGAGCACGTTGGCTCCGAGATGGTCAATCAACAGCGAGAACCCCAGAGGTGCACCGGCGGACAGGAAGCGCGAAGGGGCGCCAAGCAGTCCAAGCCGGTAGCCGTAGTTTTTCGGACCGTACAGCGCCAGCGGGACCGTGCCGCGGGCGATGGTGATGATGCCGTTGCCCATGCCGTGAAGGACGGCGAAGGCGCTTGCGGCAACGCCACCGCCGGCGGTGAGGATGACCGCGGCGCCGACCGGGTGCGTCGTCATCGCAAGGCGGGCCGACA
Organism: Reyranella sp.; assembly: GCF_004297405.1. Taxonomy (GTDB): domain Bacteria; phylum Pseudomonadota; class Alphaproteobacteria; order Reyranellales; family Reyranellaceae; genus Reyranella. Next base: position 83,219 of record NZ_SCVC01000035.1, on the reverse strand, counting down.
CCAGAGGATGGAACCGGCTCAGGAACCCGGCTTCGAGAAGCCGCGCCGCGACCTGAGCCGGCCCAATCAGGGCGCCGGCCGCGATGGCCTGGGTTGAGGTAGCGCCAGCAGCTTCCATGATGCGGGGAAAATGCGCGGCCATGCCGGCGGTCACGATCCACGCCGCTGAGAAGGCGAAGGCGAGCAGGATCATCGGCCGGTCGATTGGAACCGGCTGGTCGGCCGCTTTGGCCGTGACGGCAAGGTCTTTGGGGCGCGGCAGCAGGAAGTAGTTGAGCGGCAGGCCGATGACGATGTGCGCGACGGCCCAGGCGAGGCAGGTGTCTCTCCAGCCGATTTCCGCCGCACCCCAGGCCGTCAACGGCCAGCCGATGGTGCTGGCGAAACCTGCGAGCAGGGTGATGCCGGTGATGGGGCCGCGTGCCGCCATGCCATACAGCCGGCCCAGTGCCGCGAAGGCAGCATCGTACAGACCGAGACCCATACCGATGCCCATCAGTATCCAGGCCACGGCAAACAGGGCGAAGGAATGCGCCAGCGACATCAGGACCAGCGCCGCGGCGAAAAGGATGTTTGCCGCGGACAGCACGCCATTACCGCCGGCACGGTCGATTGCGCGCCCAACCTTCGGTCCGATCAGGGCCGAGATGATCAGCGAGGCCGAGAAGGCGCCGAAGAACAGGTTGGTCGAGATGCCAATGTCGCGCGCGATCTCGTCGGCGAGGACGGCGGGCAGATAGTAGGTCGAACCCCAGGCAAGCGTCTGAGCTGTCCCGAGTACGAGGATCGTCGGCAAACGGCTGCGGTCCATCAATAGGCCGGCGTCTCTGGTTCGAGGGGCACCACCCACTCGCGATCCGGGGCGATGACGGCGCCGCCGCGCAGCTTGCCGCGTTCGACAACGGGCCATTTGGCGAGAAGCGTGTCGGGCAGTTCGCGGCCGTCGGCAGCCGACAGCCACAGCCGCATCAAGTGCCGCTTGGGCGCGGGCGCCGGATGGTCGATGTAGGCGGTGCGGGCGTGGAACACGACGTGATTGTGGATGTACTGGATGTCGCCGGGCTTGAACGGGATCATCAGGCAGAAGCGCGGATCGGCACAGAGTTCGTAGAAGAGGTCGAGCGCCTCGGAAAGAAGCGGCGTCAGCGGCGGCGCATCGGGAAACCGGTGCACCGACTCGACGTAGAGCCGCACCGGCGCAAAACCGGTGAAGGAGTTGCAGCACCAGTTGAAGAGCGGCATTTCATACCAGCCCTTGCCGCCGGCCGGGACTTCGCCGCGGCGATCCATCGGGATCGGACCGTAGAGGGCCGCGCAAAGATCGGGACGCGTGCGCATCATCTCGTCATGCACCGCCACGCCACTCACGATCGCGCTCTCGCCGCCCGACTTCGAGGTGGCGAGGCAGAGCAGGGCGACCACGTCGCAGGAATCGACATGGAAAGAGAGTTCGGCGTTGGTCTGGGTGATGCGCTTGTTGGCATCGTTCACCGAGGTGCCGATGTCGATCACATGGCCGATCAGATGGCCGTTGCGGTTCTGCGGCACGGGATCGCCGATATGACGCGAGATGCCCCAGTAGACACGCATGCGGAACTCGGCGTCCCAGCGTTCCACGGGGAGGCCGCGGACATAGCCGAAGCCCAGCTCGCTTAAGATGCGTTGGCGCAGTTGTGCGAGTCGGGAGGTGAAGCCAGGAAGCGGGAAGTGGTCGCGCGTGATCTGGCGGATGTCGAGACCGGCTGCCTTGGTCGCGGTCGCGGCCGACTCGATCTCGGCAATGTCCTCGGGCGCCACCTGCAGCGCCCAGGAGTCGTAGTTTTGGAAAGCGTCGGAGCGCCAGGCGAAGGAGCCGCCGAGCGGCCCCTTCGGCATTGCAGGTGCCACGGCGTTCATCCGCAGCAGGCGCCGCCCTTTGGCGCGGCCGTCGCTTCAACCTTGGGTGCGCAGCAGGAGGAGGCCGCCGTTTCGACAGAAGCGGTGGGGGCAGGGCCGCTGCACACACCGGTCTCGGGCAGCTCCAGCTCGACCCTCGCAGCGGCTTCGTGATCGCCGGCAAGCTCGGCGGCGATCGAACGGACCTGCTCGTAGCCCGTCATCATCAGGAAGGTCGGCGCGCGGCCATAAGCCTTCATGCCGGCGAAGTAGAAGCCCGCCTCGGGCTGCGCCAGTTCGCGGGCACCGTGCGGGCGAACCGTGCCGCAGCTGTGCTCGTTGGGATCGATCAGCGGCGCCAGGATCGGCGGGCATTCCAGGGCCGGGTCCAGCGAGAGGCGCAGCTCGCGCAGGAAGTCGAGGTCGGGGCGGAAGCCTGTCGAGACGACCAGTTCGTTCACTGTGACGTAGCGGCCGCAGCAGGCCGAGCCGCCGCCGATCCTGAGATGATCGCCATCGCGATTCAGATGGCTCACCTTGAAACCGGTCTCGGTGCGAATCTTGCCGGTCGCCACGAGAGAGGCAAAGGCGCTGCCGAGCGCTCCGCGCGCCGCGAGCTTGTCGTTGGCGCCGCCGCCGAACGCCTTTTCTGGATTCTCGCCGCGCACCAGCCAGATGATCTCCGTGGTTGGCGCCTCATCCTTGAGCTTCGCGAGGTCGATCAACGTCCCGATGGCGGAGTGGCCCGCGCCGAGAACAGCGACACTGCGGCCGGCATAGCGCACGCGGTCGCGGCCCAGCACGTCGGGCATGCCGTAGGCAATGCGATCCTGGACCTCGCGCTCGCCGATGGCCGCAAGGCCGTTGGCGCCGGCCGGGTTTGGCGCGAACCAGGTGCCGGTGGCGTCGATCACTGCGTCAGCCTGCAGGACCTCGGGGCCTTTGCCGTTCTGGTAGCGGATTTCGAAGGGCGCCTCTTCGCGGCCCTTGGTCTTGACCTTGTCGAAGCCGACCTTGCCGATACCCGTCACCATGCTCCGGGTCTTGATGCGGTCCTTCAAGGTCGTGCGTGTCGCCAGAGGCTCCAGGTAACGCTCGAACAGCTCGGCGCCCGTTGGGTACTGGTCGAGTTGTGGCTTGTTCCAGCCCGTGGCCGACAAAAGGCGCTCGGCGGCCTTGTCGATGTTGTATTCCCAGGGCGAGAAGAGCTGGACGTGACTCCACTGGCGCACGGCATGGCCTGCCGTCGGCCCGGCTTCGAGCACCACCGGCTCCATGCCGCGTTCGAGAACATGCGCGGCCGCGGCGAGGCCCACCGGGCCTGCACCCAGGATTGCGACAGTCTTGGTCTTGGTGATCGAGTCGGGCATCTCTTCTCTCCTATGCTCCTAGAATCATCGAAGTAAAAGGTAAAAAAAATGTCATGCCACTTTGGGTACAGCGACGGGCGGGCAGGTGCCTTCGGCACAGCATTCCTCGACCATGAAGCCCAGCAGGTCGCGCATGACGGGATAGTTGGCGTGGCAGACGAGGGTGGTGCCCTCGCGGGTTTGCGTGACGAGGCCCACGATCACCAGCGACTTGATGTGATGCGAGAGCGTCGAGGCCGCGGCGTCGAGTTTGGCCTGAAGGCGACCGACGGACATTCCTTCGGCGCCCGCGCGCACCAGGGTGCGGTAGATCTTGAGGCGGGTCGGGTTTCCGAGCGCCTCGAGGCGGCTGGCGGCATCGTCGAGCTTCATGCTGTAAATGTAGTCCTGCCGCCGGGGGAGTCAACTGTGTTTCTAGAATTTTAGAAATAGATTCAGGCGACCTTTGTTGCCCGGCTTGCCGACGCTGCCGGGCAGCAGGAAGGTGATGATCCAGCAGGCCAGTAGCATCACTGCCGATCCGGCGAGACAGGCCGTCATCCCGCCCCACTGATAGAGGAGCCCCGACAGAAGCGTGCCGCCGAGACGGCCGCAGGCGTTCGCGGCGTAGTAGAAGCCGACATCCTCTGCAGCCTTCTCCGAGCCGGCGTAAGCCAGGATCAAATAGGAATGCAGCGAGGAATTCACGGCGAAGGGAAGGGCGAAGATCGCAAGCCCTACCACCACCACGAGATCGACGCGCATGCCGAACTGGCTGTGCATGACGATGGCGATCGCCAGCGGGACGGCGAGCAGGATGCCGGCCCAGACCCGTGCGCCCGGTACTTCGCGGCTCAGTCCGTCGACGCTGCGCGGCACGAGAGCCGGCGCGATGGCCTGCAGGCCGCCATAGGCGATCGTCCAGGCGGCAAGAAAGGCACCGACCTCGACGAACCGCCAGCCCGCTGCATAGAGGAATACGGGCAGGCCGACCACGAACCAGACGTCTCGCGCCCCGAACATGAAGACGCGCGCCGCTGCGAGCAGATTCACGCCGGCCGACTTGGCGAACAGCTCGCGCATCGTCTTCGAGGGTTTCGCCTTGCCTAGCTCGCGCGGCAGCAGCGTAAGCCCGGCCAGCAGGATGACGCCCAGCAGCGCAGCCATCAGCCAGAGCGCCGCCCGGAAGCCCACGAAATCGAGCAGGAGGCCGCCGGCAAAGAAGCCGAGGCCCTTCATGGCATTCTTGGAACCGGTGAACCACGCCACCCATTTGAAGAGGCGGCCGCTGCCTTCGCCCGCCGTCGCCTTGATGGCCGACTTCGAGGCGGTCTTGGTGAAGTCCTTGGCGAGACCCGCGATGCCCTGCGCAGCAACGACCCATGCGACGGAGGCAGTGGCGGTCCACGAAGGATCGAGGGCCGACAGCATCAGCAGTCCCGCGATCTGCAATGTCTGACCCGCGACCAGCATGCGCGGGATGCCGAAGCGGGTCGCCAACCAGCCGCCGGCGAGGTTCGCCACGATGCCGGCGAACTCGTAGAGCAGGAACAGAAACGCCAGCACGAACGGCGAATAGCCAAGCTTGAAAAAGTGCAGCAGCACCAGCATGCGCAACGCGCCGTCGACCAGGGTGAAGCCCCAGTAGGAGGCCGTGACGACCAGGTAGTCGCGCGTCGAGGGGCCCATCACACGCCCGCTTCGATCACCGTGTTGGCGAGGTCGACCATGCGGCAGACATATCCCATCTCGTTGTCGTACCAGGCGTAAACCTTGAGCAGGGTACCGTCCGTCACCATCGTGCTCTGGGCATCGATGATCGAGCTGCGCGTGTCGTTGCAGTAGTCGGCCGACACCAGCGGGCGCTTCTCGTAGCCTAGGATGCCGGCCAGCGGTCCCTTGGCGGCCTCGGCGAAGAGCCCGTTGACCTCGTCTTCAGTTGTCGGACGCTTCAGCTCGAACACGCAGTCGGTGAGGCTGGCGTTGAGCACCGGCGCCCGCACAGCATGGCCGTTCAGCTTGCCCTTCAGCTCGGGATAGATGACCGTTATCGCGGTCGCACTACCGGTCGTCGTGGGTTGCAGCGACAGCATGGCCGAGCGGGCGCGCCGCAGATCCTTGTGCGGCGCGTCGACCACCACATTGGTGTTGGTCGGGGCGTGGATTGTGGTGATCTGGCCGTGCCGGATGCCGAGCTGCTCGTGCACGACCTTCACCACGGGCGCGAGACAATTCGTCGTGCACGAGGCCGCCGTCAGCAGATCATGACGGGATGGATCGTAGAGCTGGTCGTTAACGCCAACCACGACGTTCAGGGCGCGCTCGTCCTTGACCGGCGCGGCGACGATCACCTTCTTAACGCCGCGCTGGAAATAGGCCTGGAGCAGCTCGGGCTTCAGGAACTTGCCAGTGCACTCCAGCACAATATCGCAGCCTGCCTCGCCCCAGTCGAATTCACCGGGAGTGGCGGCCGCGCTGAAGCCGATATATTTGCCACCGACCGCGATGCCGCGCTCGTCGTCGACTTCGATGGCGGTGTGCCAGCGGCCATGCATGCTGTCGAATTCGAGAAGATGGGCCGTGGCTGCCGCACCGCCCTTGATTTCGTTCACGTGGACGATGTCGAGGCGATTGCCGCGCCGCGGATCGTCGCCAGGCCGATGCACGCCGCCGAACGCCGCACGCAGGGCGAGCCGCCCCATGCGGCCCATGCCGTTGATGCCAACTCTCATCGCACGCTCCGTCAGGCCGGGGCCCGTGCCGAGTCGCCGATCTCGTCGAGGCGCTTCTTCAGCGCCATCCGGTCGAGCGACGCGTAGGGCAGGTTGACGAAGATCTCGAGCCGCCGGCGGATCATGCCGTAGAGCTCGTTGATCATCGTGGCCCGCTCGACCGCCGAACCGGTGAACTTGGCGGGATCGGGCAGGGGCCAGGCACCGGTCACCGGCCTCTCGCCGAAATCCGGGCATTGCTGCCCCTGCAGCACGTCGCAGAGTGTGATGACGAAATCCATGCGCGGTGCGTTGGGGCCCGTGAACTCGTCCCACGACTTGCAGCGCAGCTGCTCGACGTCGTGCCCGAGTGCCTGCAGCTTGTCGATCACCTCCGGCATCGGCTTATCGGCCGGCTCGGAGCCTGCCGAGTAGGCGTTGAACTTGCCCTTGCCGACCTGCTGCAGAATGGCCTCGGCCATCAGCGAACGGGCGGAATTGTGCGTGCAGAGAAACAGGACATTGAAAGCGGGAGTCATGTGAACCTCGGGTTGATCCTCAGGGAGGAGTCGCGCCAGGTCGCCGCACAGGTCGGGTCGTCCGCCACAGCACGTCTCCGTCAGGAAGCTGAAGAGCGCGCGCAAGCCGGCGAAGCGGACCGCATAGATAATGTGTCTGCCTTGCCGGGTGGATTGGACGAGGCCGGACTGTTCGAGGGCGGCCAGATGGAACGACAGCGTCGAGGGCGGCTGCCCTAGCTTGCTGGCGAGTTCGCCGGCCGCCATGCCGGAGGCGCCCCTGGTCGCCAGGAGCCGCATCAGATTGAGGCGGGTTTCCTGGGAAAGAGCACTAAATCCGGCGGCTGCGACCGATGATTCCATATTTCTCGAATAGTCCAAAAGAATGACATATGTATTACGCAGTCGACGCCTAGGTGTCGATAGGCGGGATTTTTTTAGGATTGAGCGGGAGACAGCCGGAATGTCCCTTTTTGAGCGTTACCTGACCCTCTGGGTCGGGCTGTGCATCTTCGTGGGCGTGGTTTTGGGCCACCTGTTTCCGGCGGCCTTCCATGCCGTCGGCTCCGCCGAGCTGGCCCACGTCAACCTGCCGGTCGCGATCCTGATCTGGCTGATGGTCATTCCCATGCTGATGAAGGTGGATTTCGGCGCCATCGGCCATGTGCGCCGGCATTGGCGCGGCATCGGCGTGACGCTGTTCATCAACTGGGCGGTGAAGCCGTTCTCGATGGCAGCGCTCGGCTGGCTGTTCATCGGCTATCTGTTCAAGCCCTGGCTGCCAGCCGAACAGATCGACAGTTATATCGCGGGCCTGATCCTGCTCGCGGCGGCGCCGTGCACGGCCATGGTGTTCGTGTGGAGCAATCTTTCGGACGGCGAACCCGACTTCACGCTGACCCAGGTGGCACTGAACGACTCGATCATGGTCTTCGCTTTTGCGCCGATCGTCGGGCTGCTGCTCGGCCTCTCGGCCATCACCGTGCCGTGGGAGACGCTGCTTCTGTCAGTGGGCCTCTACATCGTCGTGCCGGTGGTGCTGGCGCAGATCCTTCGCCGCAGGGCGCTTGCAAGCCAGGGCCAGGAGAGCCTCGATCGGTTGCTGGCGCGTATCCAGCCGGCGTCGCTGATCGCGCTGCTGGCCACGCTGGTTCTGCTGTTCGGATTCCAGGGCGAGCAGATCATCGCCCAGCCGATGATCATTGCCCTGTTGGCGGTGCCGATCCTGATCCAAGTCTATTTCAACTCGGGCCTGGCCTATCTGCTGAACCGCGCGACAGGCGAGGAGCATTGCGTCGCTGCGCCCTCGGCGCTGATCGGCGCCAGTAACTTCTTCGAGCTCGCGGTCGCCGCGGCCATCAGCATCTTCGGATTCTCGTCAGGCGCGGCGCTGGCGACTGTAGTCGGCGTTCTGATCGAGGTGCCGGTGATGCTCTCGGTCGTGAAGATCGTGAACGCGAGTAAGCGCTGGTACGAAAGCGGCTCAGCCGTCGCCCGCCGCCGTGTATAGGGAGGGTAGGCAAGCGCGAGTCTTTGGATGGCAATTCCCGCTGCTCTCCTCAGAGGAGCTTGCGGTTGGGGCAACTCCATACCTTGGCTGTACCGCACCCTGCTGGTAACGGGCGAAGAGGAAGGCCCGCCGCGGAATGCGCCGGATCAATGCCGGCTATTCGTCGCCTGATGCGCATCCTCATCCGCATCAAACGATTCGCCCTGTTTAGGTGTAGGTCTCGGCATCGCCGCCTTCCTCGCCATCCCCCGCAACTGCCACTTCTGCCGGTCCGCGGCTGAGAGGTCGACGACCCTGCGCCAGTATGCCTGAGGCGTGAATCTCGCGCACATACAGGCAGTCTGGCAGGCCCCCGACTAGCCTCTCGCAATTTGTCGGCCCGCAGACCTCCTAACGCCGTTGCAAGACGGTCCAGGCGAAACTCTGATCAGCTCCCCACGGAGTGGTGTGGTGCTCGGATGCACTGGATATTAGCCGGAAAGACGGCCAGAGCCGATCGGCCAGAGATTGCGAGCTATATCGCTGCACCGGCAGGCCGCTGCATTTGTCGGGGCCGTCCGGCGCAAACGTCGCGAAGATCGCAATCGCCCACGGCGCCGTCGCTGCCATGAGCGTCGCTAGATAAACCTCCTGTTGGGACGCCTCTACGAGAAAGTGGAAGACGGCGCGATCGTGCCACACGGCCCATCGGCGCGGCGGAGTCCAGGCCAAGAGGTCTGCAGCAATCCAGGCGACATTGCCCGCATGCACCTCACCCAGCCGCACCTTGGCCTGATCCAATGCCGTTTCGGCGATATCGAGGACGGTGAGATCGACATAAGCCGATGCCAGCAAACCGTCGACCAGCGTGGACGCCCCGCCCCCGACATCGATGATTGGCACTGTGTGATCAGGAGCGGCCGAACGGATGAGCGCCAGGGAGCGCGACGCATTCGGCTGGTACCAACTCACGTCCGTCGACGCCTTGGTCGTGTAGACCTCTTCCCAGTGTTCGTGACGAGCCGTCATGGGTGTCCTATTTCCTTAAGCAGGCGTCGCCACGCAGCAATCTCGCGCGCGGGTCGAAATAGTGGCGCACGACGAGCCAGGGCCTTGCCCAGGCGAGCGACAAAGGCGGGCTCCCGTTCCAGTCGTTCGAGCAATCGCGCAAGCTCCCGCGTATCGCCGACGGGGAAGTAACCGGGATAGTCGGCGCCGAGCAGCCCGACATTGCCGTCAATGTGCGACGCCAGTACGGGTACGCGGGCAACAGCGGCTTCCGAGATCACGTTGGCGCCCCCCTCGCTCATGGAAGAAATCACCATCGCGTGGCTGCGCGCGAGGAGGCTGCGGACGGCGGCTGCTGGCACGTCGTCGTGCCAGCGGTAGCGCCTGTTGGATTTCATTTCCGCCCGCGCGCGCGCCGCCCATTGGCGCGAATAGGCGCGGCCGACTTGCTCGATCCGGACGCGGCTTGCAGGCGGTAGAAGGCGGGCCGCCTCTGCCGCCCTCAGCGGATCCTTCACGTCGCGCAAGTGGCCGATCACCGAGACGATCACAGCCCGCGGGCTCGGCTTTCGGGGGCGCGATGGTGGCTTGGCGGATTGATGGATGATGCGAAGGCGCTTGCGGAGGTGCTTGGGGACGACGCGCGGCGCATAGTCGTTTAACGCCACCAACCGCTCCGCCAGATTCATCGAGCGTAGCGTCGGTTCCGGATCTCTATGCAGGTAATCGTAGATGTCCGTGCCGCTCAGCTGCAGGATGACGGGAAGGGTGGGGTATTTCGCTTTGAAGCGTTCGATCGAGACCGAGCTGCGCCAGGCATGCACGGCGACCATGAGGTCGGCAGGTTGTCCGTCATAGTCGGACGCCAGACGGACCCGGTGCCCCAGCCCGCGCAGGATGCGCGCCCAGCGCATGGCGGCAACACGATTGCCGGTGCGTTTGGTAGGTCCTTCGGGTGTGATAAGAACGATCCTCATGGACCAACGCCATGCACATCGCCCGACCAGCGGTGTTTCCGCTGCCGAAGTCGTTGCGCAACTGCGCGAGGTCCGTCATCGCACCCTGCGCTTGACGGAAGAAATGTCATCGGCGGAATTGATGGGGCCGCGGCTCGACATCGTCAATCCCGTGCTCTGGGAAATCGGCCACGTCGCGTGGTTTCATGAATACTGGACGCTCCGCCATGCTCACGCGCGCGCGCCACTGATCGAGCGCAGCGACCGTCTTTGGGATTCGAGCGCCGTCGCCCATGCCACACGCTGGCACCTCGACCTGCCGGACCGCGCCGGCACCTTCTCCTATCTCGCCGACGTGTTGGCGCATCAGGAGGACCAGCTCCAACACACGCTCGATGACGAGACGCGCTACTTCTACGATCTCGCGATTCGTCACGAGGACATGCATGTCGAGGCGCTGACCTATACGCACCAGACGTTGGGGTTCGCGCCGCCCTCTGGATTGGGCGGCTCCCGTGGGACGCATGACGGGCCACTGCCCGGCGATGTCGCGGTACCGGGAGGACGCTGGCGCCTCGGCTCCACGGCAAATGATGGCTTCGTCTTCGATAATGAGAAGTGGGCGCACGAAACGGTGCTTGCCCCTTTCCGCATCGCACGGGCTCCTGTCACGAATGCCGATTTCGCCGCCTTCGTCGAAGAGGACGGCTACGCGGTTCGCGAGTTCTGGAGCGATGCCGGCTGGGACTGGCGCCAACGTCGCAATGCCGAGCGGCCAATCTACTGGCAGGGCAAACGGGACGGCGTCTGGAGCGTCAGGCGTTACAACGGCACCGAGGAATTGTCGCCGCACGCACCGGTCTGCTTCGTGTCGTGGTTCGAGGCCGATGCTTGGTGTCGTTGGGCGGGCCGTCGCCTGCCGAGCGAAGCCGAATGGGAAGCCGCAGCGATCGGCCTTCCCAATCAGGACGGTTCCCGGCTGGCCGAACAGCGTCGTCGCTGGCCGTGGGGCGATGCGCCTCCCTCGCCTGCCATTGCCAATCTCGATTTCGTCTTTGACGGTCCGGTGGATGTGGCGTGCTGTCCGGATGGCGACAGCGCCTTCGGCTGCCGGCAGATGATCGGGAACGTCTGGGAATGGACCGATTCGGACTTCCTCCCCTTTGAGGGCTTCGAAGCCGATCCGTATCAGGATTACTCGCGGCCCTGGTTCGGCAGCCGCAAGGTGCTTCGCGGCGGCTGCTGGGCGACCAGCCCGCGCATCGCCCGCCCGGCTTATCGCAACTTCTTCACGCCCGACCGCAACGATGTCCTGGCGGGCTTCCGGTCCTGCCCGCGCTGAAACTGCGCAATCACCTGGTCATCAGACGGAAGCCTGCGAAGGAAACGACGGCCGCAAGGGCGAGTCGGATGGCGCGTTCCGTCAAAGAGCGCTGGGCGAGTAGCGTCCCCATCACCGCGCCAACGAGCGCCACGCTGACAAAGAGAGGAAAATCGGGCGCGGGGTGCTGGCCCGCGAAAAGGACCCCGGCCAATCCAGTGATCGAATTGCCCAGTATGAAGGGCGCCGATAGTCCGGCAACGCGCCCGACGGTTGCCCATCCGAGTACGATAAGAGCCGGCGCCAGGAATATCCTGCCGCCAATACCCGTGATGCCAGACAGCAGGCCCGCTGCCACACCTAACCCTGCCAACACTATCGAAGACGGAGAATGCAAGGCAGCTACTCCCTTAGGACGAACCACCATGAGGACTGCAGCGGCAACGAGCAGCGCGCCGGTCACCGTGCCGCTGGAGGAGACAAGAAAGTCTGGCTAGCCGCCTTGTGCAGTGAGATGACGCAATGTGTCTAGTATCGCTGTTCGTCCCGCCAGCCGAGTCGTAGGTATTGGTTACTGTGGCCGTTAAAGGAAATGCGGGTGCATAGATTCGGCGCAGCAGATTGCTTGTTCCCGAAGGATATTCAAATTTTGTCGCCTTGCCGCTGACATCGGTGACTTGCACCAGATTCTTGAAGCCATCGTAGCCATACTGAACCGAGCGCACCCCGTCAGAGACGCTGGTCAAGTTCGATCCGGAGTACCCAAAAGTCAGAGTCCGGCCCATGCCATTATTGACGGAGCTCAGGAGCTTAGAGGCACCCGTTCCGGAATAGGCAAAGGCCACTGTGTTGCTGTTTCTATCGGTCCAGGACGTGATGAATCCATCGCCATCGAACGCACTGACGGTCCCTGTCTTGCTGGTCAGCGTGACGGCGCTGCCAAGCCCGACAACTAGAGTGGAACCGTCACCTGGCGGGGGGCGTAGTTAGCGCCGCCCGTCAAGGTAGGGATCTTTACGAACTTCTTGGTGCCTTCATTTGTGGTGACGGTTACTGCGTTATTTACCAACGCGTCCATCAACCAGCTCGCCGACAACGCCGCGGTCGCCATGTTGACAAGGTTAACGGTGCATGGGGTGTTGATGTCCTTCATGACGTAGAAGACGACGATCGTCGGCACTGCCGCGACCGGATTGTACTGACCAAATCCGGCGTAACTGTCACTGTCGATGCGAGCGGAGAGCATGAGATTGTGGCGCCAGCCATAACCCATTGGCCCATTGATCCGGACGTTGTCCGAATCATAGTTACGCTGCAGGCTCAGACCGAACGGAAACTCGGCCGATCCGATCTTGAGGTCCTCCTTGTTGTACAGGAAGCTGCCCGTGAGGAGGTTTGTCGGGTCGATGCCCGTTGGCGGCGGAGTTTGGAAGGCGTTCGTTGCCGGATAAGAGAACTCGGATATGGATCCATAATCGATGTCGATCGTCCAGACTCCATACCCGCCTTTGTAACCTCCCGAGATGAGGTACCTCGTGGCGTAATAGAGAGGATCGATGGTCGCGGTGAAGTAGCCACTTCCCTGCCAGGAGCCGACGGTGCTGGTGCCGTTCTGAGGGACCAAGACGTTACCGTTGGGGTTGGCTGCGAGATAGGCGCCCATGGAATCCAGTTCGGCGGTACTCCAACCCGTCAGGTGCGGACGGACACTTGCCCAGTTCGTCGGCGTCGCCTGAATGAAGCCGATACCGCCTTGGTTCGCGTAGTCGAACATGCGGGCCGTCGACAGCTCAGAACGGGCTCGCGAAGTGTTCAGTTCGTACGCGGGTGCCATGAGGGGGCCGAAGCGATGGACAGACCTTTGGAGCGCAGGCCACACGGTTTCCGCGGTGAAGAGCGTGATCTCTACTCCAGAGCTTATTGACGAGATTGCTCGAGAGTACTCGGCCGCCCAAAATGCCTCCGAGCGCATGCTTGGCAAGGCAAAGGTCGCTTAAGCGCTCGCGATCACTGCTTTTTGGCGTTCGGGTAGAACGAGCGAAGGATTCGCTCATTGAGGAAGTACCCGTACGCGAAGAGATGCCGATGACCTAAGCTGGGACAACCAGCACCTTTGCTATCGGATAGCCTCGCCAAACCCGACTCCACTGTTACCAACCGGCCTGGGACTTTGAGAAGTGAGCGAAATCACTGGTTGGCCGAGAGGCACGGGGTAGAAAATCTACCCAATTTCAATCCTCTCGGGGACGCCATCCCTGTGCTAAAAAAAGGAACTTCTGCGCACGACTTTGGAGCGCCGTTTTGGTGGCCCATCGGCCAAGCGCTTGCGCATCTCCAGGGACAATTTGCCGAGCTTGTCTACTCTCAGACCTAGACTGTGCGCGACGTGATCAGCCAATCGCCTGCGCATGCCGTTGTCGTCGTCGAGCAGGCTGGCAGCGAAATGAGTACAGAATATAGGCCTAGCCCAGGTGTTGCCGTGGCGGTGCGCCGTAACGCGCCGTGAAGGCGGTGATGAAGTTCGACACATGGTTGTAGCCGACGCGGAAGGCCACATCCTTCAGAGAGGCCTGCTCGGCCAGCAGCACATTGCGCGCATGCGCCAGCCGCTCGTTGCGCAGGACCTCGAACACCGTTGCCCCGAATAGCTGGCGAAAGCCCATGTTGAGCCGTTTCTCGCTGAGGTCTGCGCCGAGCGCCAACTCACCCAGGGTTGGCGGCTGGTGCATGTCGGCAAGGAGCCGGCGTCTGGCCTCGTGCACTGCTTCGCGCTCGCGCGCCGACAGCTCCCGCTGCTTCCGCCCACGACGTTGCTGCTGGGCGGCAGCGGCCTGTAGCGCCAGGAGCTGAATCACCACCCCCTCCATCATCAGCGTGCGCAACGGTCCATTCAGTTCAGTGCCGAAAAGGCTACGCGCGACAGTGCGCATAGCGCGGTTGCCGCGCACCGGCGCGACGCGGCAGGTAGCGACGTCGGGCGCGAGCAGGGCCCGCAATAGCTCCGGCACCTCGCCTTCGAACAGGCGCACGATGCGCTCGATGTCGAGACTGAAGCCCACCGAATGGAACTTGGAGCCGGCCTCGGCGCTATAGGCGGCGCGACCGGTGGGGGCCCGAAACAGCACTGCCTGATCGGGTGTCGCATGGATGCGCTGACCGTCGAGAAAATCGATCTCGGCGCGCCCGGCGATCGTCACGTGGCTGGACACCCACTGGCCGGGGCGTTCGCCGCGTGGTTCCACGGTGAAGTCCTGGTGTGCCTCGGTGTCGGTGAGGAAGAGTCGCAGGCCAGGGCCGATCAGCATCCGTTCGACGGTACCGCGCCACTTCTCATTGTCCACGCGGATGAGTTCGCCGAGGCGTATGACCCGTTCGCCCGTCTCTTCACGTAACAGCCACTCTACGTTCGACATGTAGGCTCTCGGTCCGCTTCGATGCCACGCAGCTTCTGCTCATATGCAATGAATTTGCAGTGGGTGCAAATTGTGGCCGCATGCCATGCGGTACGCATTCGGACGTTCGCCACACGTCCGTCGGTAGCGAACCCGACGGCGCCGTGCCGGTGCGCAAAGTCATTTGACCGGCGCGCATATAACGCAGCACCGGATTTTTCGCGCACGGCGCGGTAGCTGTTCTTGCATGGAGCTAGTTGGGGAAGTGAGTGGACCAGTCTGGCAGCCGCGAGGATGCGATTGTATTGGATACGGGGGGTGCGACGCCAGATCGTAGTGGCGGGCGGCGTGCAAATGCAGAAACGTTTCTTCGATCTTTAGCCTTCATCGTTTCATTTCTGTTCGCGCTTCTACCGCTGATGTCCGCCGCGCAGACCCCGGGCGGGGTTCCGTTTCAGGTCACCATCGACCAGAATGCCATCATGCGGCAGTACGCGCCGCCGCTTACCCGGCCGAAGTCACTAGGTGGCACCATGGGTGCGCCAATTGCCGGCATTCCTGCCGAGCAGTTGGGGGAAACGAGTTTCCGTCTGGCTTCGGTCGACGTTGAAGGCGCGATAACGCTCAACCCGTCATTTTTTACGCCCCTCTGGCGGGGCCTGATCGGCAAGCAGATTACGCTTCTCGATATCAAGGCCGTCCTGGAAGGCATCGAAGATATCTATCGGCAGAACGACTATCGAGCCGCTGCCATCGTGCCGCGGCAGGACTTCGCTACCGGGCGGATCACGATCGTCGTCTACGAATTCTATATCAAGGAACTGCTGATCAAGGGCGATGCGAAGCGACTGCGGGGACGTCTCGACCCTTTTTTTGATCGCATCACCGAGATGCGACCGATGCGGGCGTCGCTGGTCTATCGCTATCTGTTGCTTGCAGAGGATCAGGCGGGCATCTCGATCTACGGCGAGGTCGTCAGGATCGACAATGAGCCGGGCGCGATACGCATCGAGCTCACCATCACCTTCAAACCCGGCAACTTGACGTTGGGCCTGGACAACTATGGCCCTAAGGATGCCGGACCTTTACAGGCGCAAGCAAATGCGCGTGTGAACGACATCTTCGGCATGTTCGAATCGACGGACATCCTGGTCGTCACCAATCCGGCGGCGCCGGATCAACTCGCCTTCGTGAACTGGGCGCAACTGTTTCCCATGGGCACGACCGGATTCAGCTTCAACTACTTCGTCGGCCAGTCATGGTCGGCGCCTGGCGGATTGTCGCGATTGGTTCAGCTCAACTCGAAAGTGCTGAATTTCGGTGCCAGCTTGAACTACGCGCTCTTGCGTTCGCAGGAACGCAACGTAATCCTGAACGCCGGCGTGTTCGGAAACGATTCGAGTGTCGATATCCTGCAGCAGGCGGTGACGCGTGACCGAGCACGGTGGGTGGCGATCGGCGCCAAGTACGACGACGAGTTGTTCGGCGTGAAGTTCATCCTGAATCCGGGCTATCTGAAAGGGGTAGATGCCTTCGGCTCCAATCTCCCGAACGACACCTACAATTTCGCTGCGCTGACCTTGAATGGCGTCTTGACGGCAAACCTGACGGACACTCTGTCCGCCAAGGTGTTGTTCAACGGGCAGCTTGCCCTTACGACCCTGCCGGCGGCCGTCATTGCCACCTATGGCGGCCTGGGGTTCGGGCAGGCGTTCGATCCCGGCGCGATTGCAGGCAACAGCGCCGTGCTGGTATCCGGAGAGCTGGCTCATACCATTCCGACGGGTCTCTCCTGGCTCCAGGATTTCAGCCTCTTCGCCTATGGCGACTATGGCGCCGTTTGGAATCCGCCGGGGGTCGCATATCCATATGCCTCGCTCGCATCGTTGGGGTTCGGCGTGCGGGTCGGTATCGGGGAAAGGCTGATCGCAACGGGACTTGTTGCACAGCCGCTTTGGTACGATGCGGAACTGGCCGCGATCGGGATCGAGCAGCAGACCCGGTACAGGTTCACGATCGGATTGCGTTTCTGATCGTTCTTTCGGAGAGCCAAGTGGTGAGGTCACATCGTACCCGCGGTTCAGGTCATGGCCGAAGAAAATCCCGAAGGGGCTTTGAACGGCACGGAAGTGCAGCGATCCGGGGCAGTAGTGTCGCCGCCGCCGCCAGGACATCGGGCGGAGTTCGGAGCCAGTGCAGGGGGAGTCATCATGTCAGTCGACAAGGCAGCTGCCGGACCGGCGGCTGATCGCGGCCTGATCCGTCAGCATCCGCTGGTCGCGTATTTCGTGATCGCCTGCGCCGTGACCTGGTTCGTGGAGGGGCTGTTCGTGCTTTCGCGGGAGGGCCGCGGGGTTCTGCCGTTCACGGCGCCGATGAGCTTCGCCATGGCGACCGGCATCGCCACCTCCCTGGGGCCGGCCTCGGCCGCGTTCATCGTCACCGCCCTTACCGAGGGGAGGGAGGGCGTCGATCGGCTGCTGCGCAGGATCGTGCAGTGGCGCGTCGGGATCTTCTGGTACCTGTTCATCTTCATCGGCCTGCCGCTGCTCCAGACCATCGGCACGATCGTCCTGCCGGGGATCTGGGCCTCCGCCACGCCGATGGACGTCGTGCCGGAGCTGCTGTCCTACGTGGTGTTCTTCATCTGGCCGGCACTGATCGCCGGCGGCCCGTTGGGCGAGGAAATGGGCTGGCGTGGCTATGCGCTGCCCCATCTGCAGGCGCTCCACGGACCGGTGAAGGCGAGCCTGATCCTGGGCGTGCTCTGGGCCTGCTGGCACATGCCGATCTGGTTCAGCGGGCAATGGACGGTGCCCAGCGTCCCCAACATTGCCGCCTACATCGTCTGGATCACGGCCGTGACCGTCATCTACACGTGGGTGTTCAACAATACCGGCGGCAGCGTGCTGATGGCGATCCTGCTGCATGCGTCGATGGACGCATTTCCCAATGCGATCCTCTGGGCTCACTTTCCAGACGCGACCCGTATGACCAGCATCGGCATCCTGAACGGCTATCTCGCGCTCGTCATCGGCTTCGGCGGATTCGCGCTGCTGCTGATCGTCTTCACGCGCGGCCGCCTGGGACTGCGCTCGTGAGGGGCCGCACGATGCGCCGGTGGCTGCCGGGCTTCAGCCTGCTGGTCTACGGCGACTACGGAGCGGCATGAGACCTGTCAGGCTCCGGCTACGCCTTCGCCTCGGTTGCGTCGCTCACCTCGATCGGCTTCGGCCCCTGTATCGCCATCGGCGAGCGCCTGGTCGCGTCCGCGCTGGTTGCCCAGCCGCTTACCCACGATCCCGATCTAGCCGCACTCGGG
This sequence comes from Reyranella sp., assembly GCF_004297405.1. Classification (GTDB taxonomy): domain Bacteria; phylum Pseudomonadota; class Alphaproteobacteria; order Reyranellales; family Reyranellaceae; genus Reyranella. Next base: position 65,278 of record NZ_SCVC01000035.1, on the reverse strand, counting down.
GTCGAGCAGACGACACGCTACCTTTGACGGTGGCGCTACGCTCTTGAATCTCTCGACGAGGAACCATCGAATGAAGTGGCCGAATTCGTACAGAGCTCTTTCGCGCCGGCACCTGGCGTTCGGATTTTCGACCCTGTCGCTGCTCGCTCTCGCTTCGGAAGCCCGCGCCAAGCCGTTCGACGCCAGCCAGCGTGCCTTCGTCGAGCGCATCCTACAGCGCGAGGTCGACAATGGCATTGTTCCCGGCATCGCCTGGTCGATCGGTGACCGCAGCGAGACGCTCGCCGAGGGCGCGGTTGGCCGGCGCGCGGTCGCGCCGGACAGCCCGATGCGGCCATCCACGCATTGCCCGCTGGCCTCGGTGAGCAAGCAGTTCACGGCCGCCTGCGTCCTGCTGTTGCGTGACGACGGCAAGCTCTCGCTCGACGCACCGCTTTCCGCCTACCTGCCTGACTACAAGTATGCGAGCCGGATGACCTTGCGCCAGACGCTGACGATGACGAGCGGCATCCCGGTCGACGCGAGCTGCGAGGCGCCGGTCCAGAACCGCGTGGACGACAAGACGCTCGTCGCCAATCTCAACGACATGAAGCTCGATTTCGAGCCCGGCGCACACTATGCCTACAGCAACTGCGGCTACGACCTGGCCGGGGTCGTCGTTGCTCGGGTATCGGGCATGCCATTCGATCGCTTCATCGAGGAGCGCATCTTCCGCCCACTGGGGATGTCGTCCTCCTATATGCTCGGCAACCGCCACGAGACGGACTTCGCCGAAGGCTATGCGGCACAGGGCAGCGGTTGGAAGCCTGCGCCACTCACGCCCGGCGACCGCTTGTACGCCTCAGGCAATCTCGCCTCCACGGTGGGCGACATGCAGCGCTGGAACCGCGCCATCCTGAATGCGGCCTTGCTGCCCCGCTCGACGCTGAAGGAGATGTTCACCGTGCCGGAGCTCGGAAGCGCGGCGCGCTCCATCTACGCGGCCGGGCTCTTCATCGAGCCAAACGGAGCGATCTGGCATGCAGGTGGGCTGGCCGGCTACGGCAACGTCAACATGCTGGTGCCGGCAAGCGGCCATGCCATCACCCTGCTCGGCAACACCGTGCCGCACGGTCGGTGGAAGCCATGGGATGTCGCCCGCGAAATCTACAACGCGCTGGCGTTGGGGCCAGCAATGGCCGCCTTCGAGCCGATGCGGGCGACCACGTTGCCGAAATAGGCACCGGAACGGTACCTGAAGATCGAGGGTCTTTCATGAAGGGCAGCCCGTACCGGAGTCTCCTCGCCTCGGTCGCGACGACCGCTGCCCTGTTCGCCCTGCCCGCCGGCGCCGCGACTTTCGAGCCGGGCGAATGCCCCAAGACCAACGACTCGGTCGCGGCGCTCGCGCAGGCACGCTGCGGCTGGCTGACCGTGCCGGAGAATCGCACCAAGGCGGACAGCCTGCCGATCCGCCTGCCGGTGGTCATCCTGGCGGCGCGCGCCAGGCAGGGCGCCGATCCGATCGTCTACATGGAAGGTGGACCGGGCGGTCCGGTGCTGCCGTCGGCCGACGTCATGGTCGCGGCCAACATCAACGCGACCCGCGACGTGATCATGCTCGGCCAGCGCGGCTCGCTCTATGCCAGGCCGTCTCTGATTTGCCCCGAGGTGGACGGTACTAACGCTCCCATGGTGGGCGTGATGCGCAACGGCCCCGAAGCCCGCCAGCTCTACGTTGACGCGAACGAGGCCTGCCGCAAGCGCCTCGTGGCGCAGGGTGTCGATCTCGGCGGCTACAACACCACCGAAAGCGCGACCGATTTCGCCGAGCTGCGTCAGGCGCTGGGCATCGCTGAATGGAACGTGCTCGGCGTGTCCTACGGCACCGACCTCGCGCTCACCTACATGCGCCAGCATCCAGAAGGTGTGCGCAGCGTCACTCTCGATTCAGTGCTGCCAAACTTCATGGCGACGATCGCCGTGTTCTGGACGATGCAGCGCGAAGGCCTCGACGCTATCTTCGCGTCGTGCGCCGCCGACCCGGCCTGCCATGTGCGCTATCCCGATCCGATGGGAACGCTGGCCGCTCTGGTGCGGAAGTACGAGGCGACGCCGTACCGCAAGCGCGTCGCGCCGGTTCTGGTTCCTGGCGACAAGCCAGAAGCCGGCGCCGAGCCGGTCGACGTCGTGGTCGACGGCGCCGCGATCGCCTATTGGGCGGGTGGCGTCAGTGAGCTGTTCGGCAGCCGGCTGCCGACGCTGCTCTACGATGCCGCAGGCGGCAGGATGGACGACGTGGCGGCCTCGATCGCGGCCATCGGCTTCACCCACACGACCGAGCCGCTGAGCTTCGGGCTGCTCAACGGCGTGGTCTGCAGCGAATGGGCGCCCTATGAGCCGGCCGACAGCGTCCTGGCGGCCGGCAGGAAGGCTTTCCCCGGCTACCCTGACTCGGTCCTGTCGCAGTCGCCTCAGTTTCCGTTCATGAAGGACATCTGCAAGGCTTGGAAGGTCGCTAGGGCGCCGGCTTCGCAGCGCGAGGTGACGCGCAATGCCATCCCGACCTTGGTGATTGCCGGCAGCTTCGACGCGCTCACCTCGGCGCACGCCGCCGCCGAGGCTGCCAAGCCCATTCCCGGCAGCACCCTGATCGTCCTCCCCGGGAGCGGCCACTATGTCCTGCCCAAGTCGGAATGCGCCCGGAAGGTGATGGCGGCATTCATCGCCGAGCCCAGGCAGAAGCCCGACGTGAGCTGCGTGGCCGACCTGAAGGTCCCCGCCTTCGGCGACCCGCCGAACCGGTGAGGCCGCAAAGCAATCCGGGATCGCCCCTGGAGACAGGAGAGGAGAGCCAAGCTCGTCTGCTCCGGGACGGTGAACGGATGCAGTCGGCAAACCCGCCGTTCACCGAGTATCCGGTGTTCTGCTACTCGGCGCAGAGTGTCTCCCAGTCTCCAAGACTTGGCGGGATTCGAACTCACGACCTCTGCCTTCGGAGAGCAGCACTCCAGTTCTCTCTTTTGACTACTCCGGGCACGCCATTTTTTTGCAGGCTGGCTCATGCGGTTGGGTAGTCATACCCCCATGGTCTACGTCGCGCTGAGTGTGGCGGTAGCGCTTACAACTGCCACTTGTATTTGGACTGGATTTCGGCGCGGAGCACACCGATATCTATTCCATCAATAACGAACCGATTCACACTGCCAGAGTTGCCCAAGAAAATGCCGATGCCGGCCTTCGCCAGGACCTCGCCGGCCCGCGCGAGGCTGCTCGCCGGAGATCGGATCCGGTGAGTCTGGTGCCTAGGCGCCGTAGCCCGCGCACTTGTAGAGCTGTCCGCTCGTGACTCTTCACCTCCGACGGCGGGCGCGATTCATATGAGCGGGCGCTTGGGCGCGATCAGCACCGCGCGGTGCGGTTACGGTAGCCATCGTAGTACTGGCTCCCGCACATCACCTGCTGCTGAACGACGTCGTCACGATATCCGTTCTGGCCGCGGTTCGTCACGGTCACCGTGGCATAGCGACGGCCGTCCCCCTGGTTGTACCAGCCGTAGTTCCTCTGCTGATTGACATAGCCGCTGTTGTAGTACGGGTTGTTGTAGCCCGCCGGTGCCGGCTGATAGTAGCCGCGCGGCGCGGCGTAGTTGTCGCCTTGGCATGCCGTCCCGGCGATGCCTATGCCGACAACGAGCATCGGTTTCAGAAAGAGCTTCAACATCTCTATTTCTCCAAACCAAGATGTTTGAACGTCCCCATTGCTCGAGCATTCTGTCTTCTTAAAGACGGAAAACGGTCTGGGGATCGGATCGGTTCCGGTCTATCCCTCAGGCGCAGCCGGCCCCTTGGAAGCCCCATTGGTAGGGCGCCAGAAGTGAGGAACTCGCGGCGGTCTGCTTGGCCTTGGCGACTCCAGGGAACGGCAGCGTGGCAAAGCCTCGGCATGGCGTGTCGGACGCGTACCGAGGTACCGCGCCAAAGTTCCCTCATCCCAATCTAGGGCGTTCGGGATAGTTCTTTTCCTCACCTTTGAGGGTTAGCGGCAAGCCGTCTCTATTCAGAAGAGAGAGCTTCTGCAGACGAACTTGAAGGGCAAGTTCGCACCTCATTGTTGACAGGATGTTAACCGGCGGAGCCGTTGGAAAAGCACTGCCCGCAGGATACGTTTCGAGAAGCTATTGCACCAAAGGCGAACTCGCGGCGTCGAGTTTGGCGCCGATGATCTCGGCCTGGCCGGCCAGGATCGAGATATATTGCCTGAGAGCGTTTTCCTCGACACTCGCCTTTAGTGTTTCCGCGATTTCGTCGTGCACTGCTTCGAAGGGCAGCCGGTCTCCGGGAATGGTCCTGTCGACGGCCACGATGTGGAAGCCGTAGCGGGTCTTGACCAGTTCGGGCAGCACGCCGGCAGCACCGAGTCGGAACAGGGCTGCTTCAAATTCCGGGACCGTGTCGCCACGGCCGATCTGGCCGAGATTGCCGTCCTGCTGGCCGGACGGACAATTGGAAAGCTCGGCGGCCAACGCGGCGAACCTGTCCGGTTCGGCCAGGAGTTGATTCAGTGCCTGTTCGGCGCGGGCGCGGATTTCAGGGATGTGGACGGCCGGGGTCACCTGGAAAAGGATATGCCTTGCATGCACCAACTCCCCGCTGGCGAAAGCTTTCCCATGCGTCTCGTAATAGCGACGACATTCAGCCTCCGTCGGCGCCGGCACCTTCACCTCGTCGGCGAGCAGTTTCTCGATCGCTTCCGTGATCGCCTCGTCGTCGACCTCATTCGGGGAAAGCAATTCGACCGCCACCGCCCGTTGCCGTAGCAACTCACGCGCTGCTGCCAGTTCGGTGGAAGCATCCGCCGATACCACCGCCAAGCCATTGACCGAGACGATCATGACCGCGCCGACTCCTTGATGATCTTCTTGCGGGTGCGCACGATCTGATAAGGGCGGACGAGATAGGCAAGTGTCCCAGCCCCGCTCCAGATATGGATCATGCGCGTGAAAGGAGAGACCAGGAACAGGCTGAAGCCGAGCAGTATGTGCAGCTTGTAGGTCAGGGGCACGTCGATCATCAGCGCCGCAACGCTGACATCCAGCGTGACGATGCCCTTCACATAGCTGGTCAGCGTCTCGAACAGCACGCCATCCATATGTGAGGCCGACAGCGGCACGGTGAGCAGGCCAAGCGCCAGCTGGCACCACAGCATCAGCACCACGGCAATGTCCCATTTGCGGCTGTTGAGGCGAATGCGCGGATCCGACAGGCGCCGCCAGATCAGCATCGTGAGACCGATGATGGCGATGGCGCCGGCAATGCCGCCCACCACCATGGCAAGCAACTGGTGGGCGATCGGCGACAATGCCCAATCGACCATCCAATGCGGGGCTAGGAAGCCGACAAAATGACCGAAGATGACGACCAGAATGCCATAGTGGAACAGGTTGGAGCCGATGCGCAGCCATCCTGCGCGCAGCATCTGCGAGGAATCGCTTTTCCAGGTATAGGGGTCGCGGTCGAAGCGGATCAGGCTGCCGAGCAGGAGCACGGCGAGACAGAGATAGGGATAGATGCCGAAGAGCAGCGTGTTGACATAGGGGTTGGACACGGGCGTTCCTCCCTAAGGTACGGGGCGGCTGGAAGGCGCAGGCTCGTCGAAGGCCGGCCGCTCGAACCAGTCGCGGTCGAGCGCCTCGTGGCGCTCCTTCATGGCCTTTACTCTGGATGCATCGACCGGGCTTTCGCCCGCGATGACGAGCAACGCCTGCAGCACTGCGGTGTAGCGGCTTTCGCGGCCGATCAGCGAGCGGGCGATCGAACGCAGGATATGCGCGCAATCGGCCAGCATCTCGCGCGCCTCGGCAAGGCTGCGCAGGCTGAGATACTCGAGCACCACCGGCAGATAGTCCGGCAACTCGCTTGCTGTCAGTTCGTAGCTGGCGGCGCCATAGAGCTGTTTCAGTTCGACCATCGCCGATCCGCGATCGCGGCTCTCACCGTGCAGATGCTCGAACAGATGCAGCGACAGCGCTCTGCCTCGGTCGAACAGGTCGACGTAACGCTCCTCTGCTGCAAGCTGATCGCCACGCCCGATTTCGTCGATCAGGGCGAGCAGCGCGTCGCGCTCGCGTGGAGCAACCAATCGCGAAGTCCGCACCACTTCGGCGATCTCCGGCAGAGCTTCGCGCATCTCCTCGGTCGGATAGGAAAGCAGCGCGCTGAACGCCTTGAAAAGGACGGTCATGCAGGCCTCCTCAATTGTCCAGCGGGCGCATCGGCGTGATCTTGCGTTGACCCATCTTGCCGCCGAACAGGCTGGAGGGTGACGGACCATGATCGCAGCCATCGCCGAAGGAGAAACCGCAGGCCCCTTTCAGGCCATAGGCGTCTTCCGCGTCCTCACGGTGGCTGGTCGGGATGACGAAGCGGTCCTCATAGTTGGCGATGGAAAGGTAGCGGTGCATGTCTTCGACCTGGGCCAGGCTGAGACCCGCCTGTTCGAGCACTGCCATGCCATCGCCCTCGCCGAGCTGGCGCTGGCGATAGTGGATGCGCATGGCGAACAGCCGCTCCAATGCCGTCACGACCGGCTCCTCGGCGCCGGCGGTCAGCAGGTTGGCGAGGTAGCGCACCGGGATGCGCAGCGAACGTACGTCCGGCAGTTCGCCCACGGTATCGATCGCGCCGGCATTGGTATGCGACTGGATCGGCGACAGTGGAGGCACATACCAGACCATCGGCAGGGTGCGGTATTCAGGGTGCAGTGGGAAGGCGATCTTCCAGTCCACCGCCATCTTGTAGGCGGGCGAGTGCCTCGCCGCTTCCAGCCAAGCATCCGGCACGCCATCGGCGCGCGCCTGTGCCTGCACCGCCGGATCGTTTGGATCGAGGAACAGCTTCAGTTGCTCCTCGTAGAGGTCCTTTTCATCCTCCACCGACGCCGCCTTCTCGATGCCGTCCGCATCGTAGAGCAGCACGCCGAGATAGCGGATGCGGCCGACGCAAGTTTCGGAGCAGACGGTTGGTTGGCCGGCCTCGATGCGCGGATAGCAGAAGATGCACTTCTCCGCCTTACCCGAGCTCCAGTTGTAATAAATCTTCTTGTAAGGGCAGCCGGAAACGCACATGCGCCAGCCGCGGCATTTGTCCTGATCGATGAGGACGATGCCGTCCTCCTCGCGCTTGTAGATCGAGCCGGACGGGCAGGATGCGACGCAGGCCGGGTTGAGGCAATGCTCACATAGCCTCGGCAGATACATCATGAAGGTGTTTTCGAACTGGCCATAGATGTCCTTCTGCACGGCCTCGAAATTGTAATCCTGCGAGCGCTTATCGAATTCGCCGCCGAGGATCTCCTCCCAGTTCGGGCCCCACTCGATCTTCTCCATCGGCTTGCCAGTGAGCAGCGACAACGGCCGCGCCACCGGGGTCGTCGGCGACTCCTTCGCGTGCTGGAGATGCTCGTAGTCAAAGGTGAAGGGCTCGTAATAGTCGTCGATCTCGGGCAGATGCGGATTGGCGAAGATCTTGGCCAGGATCGATAGTCGGCCGCCCTGCTTGGGCACGATCTTGCCGTTCTTCTTGCGCTTCCAGCCGCCCTGCCAGCGTTCTTGGTTCTCCCAATCCTTGGGATAGCCGATGCCCGGCTTGGTCTCGACATTGTTGAACCAGGCATATTCCATGCCCTGGCGGGACGTCCAAACCTGCTTGCAGGTCACCGAGCAGGTATGACAGCCGATGCATTTGTCGAGGTTCATCACCATCGCGATTTGGGCACGGATCTTCATCAGCGGACCTTCCTGTGCGCGGTTTCGGTGGAATTGCTGTGGTCGAGCCAGTCGACCTTGCGGAGCTTGCGCACGACGACGAATTCGTCGCGGTTCGAACCGACGGTGCCGTAGTAGTTGAAGCCGTAGGAGAGCTGGGCGTAGCCGCCGACCATGTGCGTCGGCTTCAGCACCGCGCGCGTCACCGAGTTGTGGATGCCGCCGCGCAGGCCGGTGATCTCGGAGCCCGGTACGTTCACGATCTTCTCTTGTGCATGATACATCATGCACATGCCGTCCTTGACGCGCTGGCTCACCACCGCGCGCGCGGCAATCGCGCCGTTGAGGTTAAACAGCTCGATCCAGTCATTGTCGACGATGCCAACCTTCCTGGCGTCGTTTTCCGAGATCCACACGATCGGCCCGCCGCGCGACAAGGTCAGCATCAGAAGATTGTCGGTGTAAGTCGAGTGGATGCCCCACTTCTGGTGCGGCGTGATGAAGTTGAGCACGATCTCCCTCTCACCGTTGGAACGCGCGCCGATCATCTCGGCGGCCGAGCGGGTATCGATGGGCGGTCGGTAGACGGCAAAGCCTTCACCGAAATCCCTCAGCCAGCGATGATCCTGATAGAATTGCTGGCGGCCGGTGAGCGTGCGCCACGGGATCAGCTCGTTCACATTGGTGTAGCCGGCCGTGTAGCTGACATGCTCGCTCTCGATGCCCGACCAGGTCGGCGAGGAGATGATCTTGCGCGGTTGTGCCTGGATGTCGTGGAAGCGGATCTTCTCATCCTCGCGCTTCAGCGCCAGATGGCTATGGTCGCGCCCCGTCACCTTGCCGAGCGCCGCCCATGCCTTCAACGCCACCTCGCCATTGGTTTCGGGTGCCAGGCAGAGGATGGTCTCGGCAGCATCGATGTCGCTGTCGATGCGCGGCCGCCCGTTAGTTGGTCCGCCGTCGTTGATGCGATAGTTCAGCTCGCCGAGACCGGTAACCTCGTCGCCGGTCTGCCAGGAAATTCCCTTGCCACCATTGCCGAGCTTGTCGGCAAGCGGGCCGAGTGCAGTGAAACGCCGGTAGGTGTTGGGATAGTCCCGTTCGACCACCGCGATTTGCGGCGCCGTTACGCCGGGAATGAGTTCGCACTCGCCCTTCTTCCAGTCCTTCACGTCGAAAGGCTGAGCAAGTTCGCCAGGTGTGTCGTGCTGGATTGGGGTCAGGACGACGTCATGTTCGACGCCCAAGTGACCGACCGCCAGTTCGGAGAACTTCCTGGCAATGGTCTTGTAGGTTTCCCAGTCGCTGCGTGCCTCCCACACCGGGTCCACCGCCGTCGACAGCGGATGGATGAAGGGATGCATGTCGGAGGTGTTGAGGTCGTTCTTCTCGTACCAGGTGGCGGTCGGCAGCACGATGTCGGAGTAGAGGCAACTCGTCGACATGCGGAAGTCGAGTGTGACGACGAGGTCGAGCTTGCCCTCCGGCGCTGGCTCGTGCCAGGCGACCTCTTGCGGCTTCGCCCCGCCCATTTCGCCGAGGTCCTTGCCCTGCAGGCCATGGCGTGTACCGAGGAAATGACGCAGGAAATATTCATGCCCTTTGCCCGACGACCCGAACAGGTTGGAGCGCCAGATGAACAGGTTGCGCGGGAAGTTGGCCGGATTGTCGGGATCCTCACAGGCCATCGACAGCGCGCCGGATTTGAGGCCCGCCACCACATGGTCCTTCACCTCGGCGCCAACGTTGCGCGCTTGCGCTGCCACTGTCAGCGGATTGACGCCGAGTTGCGGCGCCGAGGGCAGCCAGCCCATGCGCTCGGCCTTGACGTTCATGTCGATCATGCTGCCGCGATAGGGCGCAGGATCGGCGAGCGGCGATAGCATCTCGGCGACATCGAGCCGTTCGTAGCGCCACTGGTCGCTGTGGGCGTAAAAGAAGGAGGTGCCATTCATCTGCCGTGGCGGACGCGCCCAGTCGAGCGCGAAGGCGAGCATCGTCCAACCCGTCTGCGGGCGCAGTTTCTCCTGGCCGACATAATGCGCCCAACCACCGCCTGAGACGCCTACGGTTCCGCACATCATCAGCATGTTGATGATCGAGCGATAGCCCATGTCCTGGTGGTACCAGTGGTTCATGCCGGCCCCGATGATGACCATCGAGCGGCCCTTGGTCTTGGCGGCATTGCCGGCAAAGCCGCGCGCAACGACGATCGCCTGCTCCGCCGTAACGCCAGTGATCTTCTCCTGCCATGCCGGCGTATAGGGCGCGTTGTCATCGAAGCCCTTGGCGCAATCGCCACCCAGTCCCCTGTCCAATCCGTAGTTGGCGCAGAGCAGATCGAACACGGTAGCGACGTAGGTTTCGCCGTTGGCAAGCTTGAGGCGGCGCGCGGGCACGTTGCGCTCCAGGACGTCGCCGCCTTGTTCGTTCGCGGTGAAGTGCTCAGTCGCCTTGCCGCCGAAATACGGAAACGCCACGGAGACGATTTCATCCTTGCGCTCGAACAGGCTCAGCGCCAGTTGCACGTCCTCGCCGGTCTCGCCGTCCTTCGGCTCGAGGTTCCAGCGGCCTGTCGGCTCGCCATCCTTCGGCCAGCGATAGCCGATCGACCCTTTCGGGATAACGAGATCGCCGCCGTCCTCGGTCGTCGCCACCGTCTTCCAGGCAGCACGATCCGATTTCGGCGCATGCGGCAGGTCGCTCTGGCGCAGGTATCGATCCGGTACGAAGCGCTCGCCGTCCTTGCGCAGCGTGACCAGCATCGGCAGGTCGGTGTAGCGGCGCGTGTATTCCTGAAAATACGGCTCCTGACGATCGAGAAAGAATTCGCGCAGGATGACGTGCCCCATCGCCATGGCCAGCGCCGCGTCGGTGCCCTGCTTGGGATGCAACCAAAGATCGGCGAACTTGGCGACCTCGGCGTAATCCGGCGTCACCGCGATCACTTTGGTTCCGTTGTAGCGGGCCTCGACGAAGAAATGCGCGTCGGGTGTCCGCGTCTGCGGCACGTTCGAACCCCAGGCGATAATGTAACCGGAATTGTACCAGTCGGCGGATTCCGGCACGTCGGTCTGCTCGCCCCAGGTTTGCGGGCTGGACGGCGGCAGATCGCAGTACCAATCGTAGAACGAGAGCAGCGTGCCGCCGATCAGACTGAGATAGCGCGCGCCGGCTGCGTAGGAGACCATCGACATCGCCGGGATCGGCGAGAAGCCGATGACGCGGTCGGGCCCGAACGTCTTCACCGTATGCACATTGGCCGCGGCGATGATCTCGCTGACCTCATCCCAGGTCGAGCGCACAAAGCCGCCATGGCCGCGCATCGACTTGTAACCCCTCGCCGTCTCCGAATTGCCGATGATCGCGGCCCAGGCCTCGACCGGCTCGTGCGCCTTGCGCGCCTCGCGCCAGGCCTTGATCAAACGCCCGCGCACCATGGGATACTTGATGCGGCTCGCGCTATAGAGATACCAGCTGTAGGAGGCGCCGCGCGAACAGCCGCGTGGCTCGTGATTGGGCATGCCCGGGCGCGTGCGCGGATAGTCAGTCTGTTGCGTTTCCCAAGTGACGACACCGCTTTTGACATAGATCTTCCAGCTGCAGGAGCCGGTGCAGTTCACGCCATGGGTGGAGCGCACGATCTTGTCGTGCTGCCAGCGCTGCCGATACCCTTCTTCCCAGGTGCGGGCCTCGTCACGCGTTTCGCCGAGCCCTTCGGAGAAAGGTTCACGCTTCCTCGAAAGGTAGGTGAGGCGCTCCAGGAAATGGCTCATTCGGCTTTCTCCTTTGGCGGCCAGCCAGGCGATGGCAACTGACTATGTCCTGGACGGCTGCCCCATCACCGGAACACGGCGTACTTCAGTCAGATAGTTCAGGAACAACGATACCGAGACGATGCCATAGAGCAGCATGAAGCAGCTCGAATTGAAGCCCAGCCAGTCGCGCAGGCCACCGAACATGATTGGCAACAGGAAGCCCCCGAGACCGCCGACCATGCCGACGAGGCCGCTGACCGCACCCATGTTCTCCGGGAAATCGTCGCCTATGTATTTGAAGGTCGAGGCCATACCGAAGGCGAAAGCTACGCCCACGACAAAGAGCAGCGGGGTGAACATCCACGGCGATAGTGCGATGGTGAAGTCGCGCGAACCGTCGATGGTGCGGATCGAAAAGTCTGTATGGGGATAAGACAAAAGGAACAGTGCGATCCAGCCCGTCCACAACACCCACCAGGTGATGTTGTGAGCGCCGAACCGATCCGACAATAGACCGCCGACGGCGCGCAACAGGCCGCCGGGCAGCGAGAAGCAAGCGGCGAGCAGTGCAGCCTGCGCAACAGCGAAGCCATACTCGCTGACGAAATATTGTGGCATCCAGATCGACAGCGCCGTGAAACCGCCGAACACGATCGAATAGTACTGGCAGTATTTCCAGACACGCCTGTCCTTCATCACCGCTAGCTGGGCGCGAAACGATGCACCGCCCTTGCCCGCACCTGGATCGGGCGCGGAGAGAAGCCAGAAGAGGACGGCGGTGGCTGCAAGCCCCGCCGCGTAGACACGCGGCACCGCCTGCCAGCCATAGGCGTTCATGATCGCAGGCGCGACGAACATGTTGAGCGCAGCCCCCGCCGTGCCGGCTCCGAAGAAACCCATGGCAAAGCCGCGTCGATTGGCTGGAAAGAACCGCGCCACATACGGAGTGCCGACGGCGAACGAAGCGCCGACGAGACCGAGTGCCAAGCCGAGCAGCAGGAACTGCCAGAGCGCGGTGGCATACGACGCCAGGAACAGCGGGAAGGCGCAAACCAGGAGCAGGAGTGTCATCAGGATGCGGCCGCCGATGCGGTCGGTCCAGATGCCGAGCGGCAAGCGGAACAGCGAACCGGTCAACACGGGCGTTGCGGTCAGCAAGCCGAATTCGGTGGCGTTGAGTTTCAGTTCCTGCCGTATCGGGATGCCGATGACGCCGAACATCATCCAGACCGCGAAGCAGATCATGAAGGCCCAGGTGCTCACCAGCAAGACGGTGATGCTGCGTCCGTTCGACATGCGCCCTCTCAGACAATGTCCCGGTCCGCGACTCGAAGAATACCGCCGCCTGAAAGACTAAAATGCGCCAGCGTTCTCGTAGGGTCGCCGCAACCGTTGGAGCCTTCAGGTCACACTATGCGGAGAATGCTTCTGTTTGACAATATGCTGGGACTTCGTTGGGCTTCTGTTGCGATTATCAACCGCCCGGCTCTTTCTTTTAGCCGCTCCGGTTCGCCATTTCTGGTACTGTCCGCAATCGCTCTGTCGCTTCAACTCAGCATCACGCCAACGCGTCAATCGAAGGATAGCCAGGATGCCTGGACCCAATCCGGTTCTCGCGAAGGGCGCCCTTATGGCGAGCCATATCTACTCCACCGCTGCTGAAGCAGGGCCGAAGTTCCGGATCGACGAAGCGATCGTGGATGGAGACCTCGGCAACCTCGCCAAGATCGCTATGAAAAACGACGCCTATCTCAAGGAGCTGATCTCCAAGGCTTCGGGTGGCAAGCGCGCCGTCCTGGGCAGCGCGAAGGGGCTGCAGTTCTTCATGATCAAGGGCGGTGGCGAGGGATTCCTCGACCCTTACTACTTCGGAAAGGACGCCAGCCGGTTGATGATCGCTGGCGGCACGACGACCAGCAGCTCGGGCGGCGTGACCATGGTCTTCGACAACAACGACTTGCTTGCGGTGTTCGATCATACCGGCAAGCTGATCGGCTCTGCTTTGCTCCAGCGCCCTATATCCATCACCGATCCAAGCCGCAAGAACCCGCATATGTGGACGGAGCACACGGCCAACAGAGTCTACGATGCCTGGGATGGTCGGCCGGTGACGCTCTATCGCAACAAGAACTTCGATATCCAGTATTTCGGTCTGATGATCGACGACAGTCTCGGCTGGTATGACAAAGGTCGGGTCAGGGTGGACTTGCACAAGCAGGAGGCCACGAACGGCTGCATTTTCATCGTCGATCCAAATACGCCACCGTATTCGGACAAGGCAAAGCTCAACATGTTCGAGCCTCAGCTCATCAAGGACATCCAGACCCACATCCGTGCCACGGCCAAGTCGAACATCGGCACCATGTATGTGATCAAGATTATCTAGCGGACAAAGAAAAAGCGGCCCGTGCGGGCCGCCTTTCCGTAATCCTGTCGCCTGCTTTACTGGACGACGATCTCGACGCGGCGGTTCTGCGGTTCGCGGACGTTCGGGCCGGTCTGCACCAGCAGGCCCTGCTCGCCACGGCCGATAACGGCGATCGCCGTTGCCGGCACGCCATTGCGCACCAGAGCGTCCTTCACGGCGTTGGCGCGGCGGAGTGATAGTGCCATGTTGTACTGCTCCGAGCCCGACGTATCGGTGTGACCCGTTGCTGTGATGCGCGCGTTGCCCTTGCTCCTGTAGGCATCGGACGCCTGCTTGATGACATTCAAGGATGCTTGCGACAGGCTCGAGCTGTCCCAATCGAAGAACACCATGAAGGAAGGCGGTGCGACGGGGGCGGGCGCCGGCGGCGGCGCCGCGGCGGCTGGTGGCGCGAACTTGTACTGCACGCCCATGATCGCCGCAAAGTTGTTGTTGTTGTACGTGACGTTCACGCCGTTGACAGTCACGTTGGGGTTCGTGGTACCGACGTACCGGCCCTCGAGCGCGATGCGCCACTGGCTGTCGATGTTCCAGCCGAGGCCAAGGATGCCTTGATAGGCGAACACAGTGCTGCCCAAGGCCGTGTTGCTGTCCACGAAACCGATGCCGGCGCCGGCGCCGACATAGGGCGTGAAAGCCGAAGCCGGGAAGAAGTCGTAGAGCACCTTGCCCATGATCTGGAGCTGGCCGGCCGTACCGTTGAAATTGGCGATCGGCAGGCTCGCCGTTATGGGGACCTGACCGTAGGCAACTTCGAGTTCGATACGCGGGCCGACAAAGTCGTAGCCCACCAAGCCGCCGACAGCCCAGCCAGTCGAACTGGAAATCGAGCCGCCGGCACTCGAACTCGTATTGAGGAACCAGGCAAGACCACCGCCGGCGCCAACATAGAGACCGGGCAACGGGTTGATTTCCTGAGCGTGACCAGCTGAGGGCAGCAAAATAGCTGCTGCCACGACGCATACTGCCTTCTTCATCGGCGGAGCTCCCCTGCGACGCTGTCTGAAAACACTTTACACGTACCGCGATAGTTTGGCTGCCTGTCTCCCGCGTTCTGTCGCGGCCGAACATCTAGTGTGGCCCAAAAGCCACATATCGTGGTCAACTTTTTGCAACAGTCGTGCTGCTATGCGGCTCAACTGTCGTGCTGCCTCAATTTGTAATTCTCCATCACCCACTTGAGTGTGGTGCCGTATTGCGGATCCGTCGCGTAGACTCCCGTCAGTGCGTCTGCAAATGCCTCAGGGTTCGCGACGACCTGCATCGCCGTCCGATAGGGCGAGCCGGTCGACAGCAATTTTCCGTGCAGTTCAAAAGCTTCCGACAGGCTGGCGAAACGCCGGAACTTGGCGACGATCGTCACGACCTTTCCGTCGATCACCTCCCGCGTCTCGCTTTCGACGGCGGGCTGATTGTCCAGCGCCTTGATGCCGAAAGGGTTGTTGCTGTCCGGCGGCATGGCCGAGCCCCAGGCGCTCTCGACGATCCATTGAGCCAGGGTAATCGAGGCCGGGATCCCGAATCGACGCTGGGACGCCTTGGCCGCGTCGATCACATCCGGGGGAACGATACCGACATGGCCAAACCGGGTCGGCGGCGGCTTCTCCTTCGTCACGAGGGGGCGGGCAGCCAGTGCGTAGTAGGTCGGACTGCCGGGCGCCACGTGGCCGGTCGGCGGGTTCATGTTCATCATGACCGCCTGGAAGGCTTTGATCGCGAGGATGGTGCCCGGGTCCATGTTCCCGGTGACGGGAACCTCGGTGTGCGGCTTGGGCAATCTCTTGTTGAGCAGGGATTGGATAACGAAAACGTCACCAGGACCGTTTACGGCGTCCAATCCCACGGACGTGAAGATGGGCGGAGCGACGCTTCCCACCTCGTCCGTGCTCAAGATGGTCTGCGACGGGACAAGGCACATGGCGACAAATTCTTTCGAACGTCGAGTGACTCTCCTGCGAGATTGGCGGCGCCTGCCTGGGCCGTCAACTCTCAATGCGGCGCTACTTGCTTTCGACGGGTAGTTTCTCAGTAAGAGAATACAACTTTAGGAGGCACCTGGCCAAAGCCGATTGAGCACCGTCCAGTAAGCATTTGGGCCAAATACGATTGCCGGATTGCAGGTTCCACGACTAATATTTTCCGACGTCCGTCAGGAGTGCGCGCTCACGTGACCCTGAAGCTTGCCATGATCCGTTGCCCCGACAGTGTGGCGCCTCAGCGACGCGAGGTCCGCGGCGGAGAGTTCTCCATTGGCAGGGGGCAGGACAACGAATGGGTCATCGCCGACCCCGACCGGCACCTGTCGAAGAAGCACTGCATGCTGGTCTACGGCGGCGGCGAATGGGCGATCCACGATCTCAGCACCAATGGCACGTTCCTCAATCAGGCCAACGATCCCATAGGCCGCGGCGCCGTTCAGAAGGTACGCAATGGCGACCGGATCAAGTTCGGCCTGTATGAAATTGAAATCACGATCGACGAGGAAGAAGAAGAAATCGCCCGCGGGCCCGTGATGCAGCGCGCCGACCATTCTTTCGACGATGCCCGTCCGGTCGACTCCGACTCATTCCTGGACACGCCCAACTCGCCGCTTCTGCCGCCAGATTTCGATCCCATGCACGACAGTGCGGAGCCATTTCCCGGCCTGCCGACGCAGCCGGATCACGCGCCGGCCCTGGACAGCGCCTTCCGCATGCCGCCGGTCTCGATCATTCCCGACGATTGGGATGTCGAGGCGCCAGCGGCCAGACGCCCGCGCCCTGCATCGTCGAGTCCTGCCGCACCCACGCCCAAGGAGCGGGTGCCGAAGGAACAGGCCGCACCTGCTCCACTCAAGCCCGAACCGCCGGCCGCCCGGACGGCCGACGATGCGCGTCTCGCGGCGGCTTTCTTGCGCGGCGTGGGGCTCATCGAGGGGAGCCTGACGAACCCGGAGAAGACGCTGGAGCGCATCGGCGCGGCCCTGCGCGCCACCGTGACCGGGCTGCGGCAAACCCTGATCGCGCGCGCCAGCATCAAGGACGAGTTCCGCATCGAGCAAACGATGATCCGCCCGACGGGCAACAACCCGCTCAAGTTCTCACTCGACGACGATGATGCGCTGGCCACTCTTCTGGGCGAAGGGCGGCGCGGCAGCATGGCGCCGGAAGACGCCATTGCCGAAGCCTTTGCCGATCTTCGCATACACGAATTGGCGACGATCTCTGCGATGCAGACGGCCGTGCGAGTCTTGCTCGCCCAGTTCGACCCCGGCTCGGTCGAGCGCAAGGTGGCGGCGAGTGCATTGCATATCCATCCTGCCCAAAAGAAGGCCGCGGCATGGGAGGCCTTCGTGCAACACCACAGAACCGTAACCCAGGCCCTCTCGGACGATTTCGACAGTGTGTTCGGAAAGGCTTTCGCCCGCGCTTACGAAGAGGCGATCGACAAGCTTGGCTCCGAGAAAGGACCGACCTGATGAATCGCCGATTGCTGCTCGCGACGCCGGCTTTCCTCTTGGTCGCCAATTGCGGTCCGCCCGCTCCCTCGGCGGTCGATCTCACGATCAGGGCCAGCCCCGATCTCAATCGCAACTCGGCCGGTGTGCCGCTGTCTGTCGCCGTGCGCGTTTATGCCCTGAACGCAAGGTCACGGTTCCTCAACGCCGATGCCTATGCCTTGATGGACAAGGAAAGCGCGACACTCGGTGACGAAGGCTCGCGGGTCGAGGAGATCGTCGTCAAGCCGGGCGAGGTGCGCAAGGTCCTCATGGCACCGAAGAGCGATGTACGATTCATTGGTGCGGCCGTCTTGTTTCAGGACATCGATCGGTCACGATGGCGGTCGATCGCCCCGATTGCAGCGAGCGGCCTCACTCGACTTGTGCTCAACCTCGGCAGCAACAGGTCCGAACTGGAGTCAGCATGACCTGGTCGAACCGTGTCGTATGGCTGGAGGGCATGTTCCTTCGGGCGCAGCATTTCCAGCAGCAGGACCGCTGGTTCGAGAACCAATTGCGCGATCGGACGACGTCGCTGCGATCGCATGCCTGGGGCCTGACCGAAGGTGCGATCAACCGCAACCTGTTGACCACAGGCCAGTTCGCCCTGGCGAGCGGTAGCGGCGTGTTCGAGGACGGCACGCCTTTCGCGCTACCGGGCGATGCCGATCAGCCAGCACCGCTCGATCTTCCCGAGACGACGCGCAATGCCGTCGTCTACCTGGCATTGCCGATACGTCAGGCCGGAGCCGTCGAAGTCACGGGCGACGGTTCGACCGAAGGCCGCTATGAGCAAAAGCCCTTCGAGGCCTACGACACGCATTCGGGTTCGCCGCAGCCGGCGGAAGTCCAGGTCGGCAGGTTGCGGCTGCGCTATATGCTCGAGACCGACAATCGCGCCGGCTATCACGGCATCGGCCTTGCCCGCGTGGTCGAGGTTGGCGCCGATCGTCGCGTCATTCTGGACGACCAGTGGATTCCGCCCGCCTTGACTTGCGCCGCGGCGCCACCGCTCTCCGGCTGGATTTCCGAGCTATCGGGAATGCTCAATCAGCGTGGCGAGGCGTTGGCCGCGCGCCTTACGGCGCCGGGCACGCGCGGTGTGGCAGATGTTTCCGATTTCCTGTTGCTGCAATCCATCAATCGCGCTCAGAAGCTGATGGCGCATTGGGCGGGTGACGGCAACGTTCATCCGGTCGATCTCTATGCTGCGCTGGTGCAGATGGCGGGTGACCTGGCGACCTTTACCGAAGCCACGCGCCGCCCTTCGGAGTATCCGACGTATCGGCACGCCGACTTGCAGCGCAGCTTCGCGCTGGTGATTGCCGATCTTCGCCGTTCGCTCTCCACCGAGATAGACCAGACCGCGATCCAGATTCCCCTGCAGAAGCGGGCCTACGGCATCCAGGTTGGCACGATCACCGACCGCAGCATTCTGCGATCCTCGAGCTTCGTCCTGGTTGTCCAGGCGGATATGCCGACCGAATCGGTGCGGCGTCTGTTTCCGGCTCAGGTTAAGATCGGCGCCGTCGAACATATTCGCGAACTGGTCAATGTCGCCCTGCCGGGCATTGCTGTGCGGCCCCTGCCGGTGGCGCCGCGGCAATTGCCGTTCTACGCGGGCGCCACCTATTTCGAGCTCGACCGCAATTCGGCACATTGGAAGGAACTGCAGTCTTCCGGCGGGTTTGCCGTGCATGTCTCCGGCGATTTCCCGAACCTGAATACCGAGCTCTGGGCGATCCGCGGCTGACAGCGGTGATGTGAGGCGAATATGAGTGACAATCCCTTCGCCGAACCAGATGACGACAATAGGACGGTCATTCGTCCTAGCCCCGGCAAGCGCCGGGCCCAGCCTGCTCAACCTGCCGCAGGTCCGGGAGCGGGCGAGCCGCCGCAGCGCCCGGCCGCGGCGCGACCTGCTGCTGCGGTACCCGTGCTGGCCGAAGGAACGGACAACCTCTTCGTCGGCAGCGATGCGCTGGCGGCGGCGGCGGCGCCGCTGCTCCAGCTCATGGCCCGGTTGCGCAATACGGCAAATCCACCGGAGTCCGGTGATCTGCGAGAGCGGACCGTGCACCAGATCAGGCGCTTCGAGCAGGAATCACGGGACAATGGCGTGCCGCTCGAGCAGCTTCGTCCGGCGCACTATGCGTTGTGCGCCAGCCTGGACGACGTCGTGCTGAACACGCCCTGGGGCAACAGTGGAAGCTGGCACGAACGCTCTCTGGTTTCGACGTTCCATCAGGAAGTCCGAAGCGGTGAGCGCTTCTTCGATGTGCTGAAGCAGATGTGCGACAATCCCGGCAAGTTCCTGCCGGTCATCAAGTTGATGTACCTGTGCATGTCGCTGGGATTTGTCGGCCAATATCGCCTCTCCCGACGGGGCGTCGGCGACATCAACCGTATTCGCGAAGAAACCTATGCGGTCATCGCGCGGCAGCAGAAAGCCGCCGATCCGGATCTTGCGCCCCATACCAAGGGCATAGACGCACCTTACAGGCCGGCGCGTGTCCGGCTGCCGGTCTGGGTGGCTGCCTGCCTGGGCCTGGGCATCGTCGCGGCCTTGTTCACCTGGTTCTCGATCGACCTCAACGCTGCGTCCGACGGCATCTATGCGCGCCTGCGCGATGCACCGCCGACCCAGATGCCGACCATCACGCGAACGCCCATCGTCGAGGTGCAGCCTACACCCACGCCCTTGCCGCCACCTGAGCCGACGGTGCTCGATCGTCTTCGCAAGTTCCTCCAGCCGGAGATCGAGCAGGGCCTCGTCGAGGTGACCGGCACGGTCGGCCAACCCCTCATCCGGATTACCGGGCGCGGCATGTTTGCCTCGGGAGCCGCCGCTGTGCAGCCCAGCTTCAAGCCGCTGTTGGACCGCATCGGCCTTGCCCTCAAGGAGGAGCCGGGTTCCGTGCAGGTCATCGGCTACACCGACGATCAGCCCATCCGGACCATTGCCTTCCCATCGAACTTCCAGCTTTCCGCGGCGCGTGCCCAGGCGGCCAGTGCGATCATTGCCACCACCGTTGGCGACAAATCGCGCCTGGCGGCTGAAGGCCGCGCCGATGCCGACCCGATTGCCTCGAACGCCACTGCGGAAGGGCGTGAACGCAACCGGCGCATTGAAATCGTGCTCAATCGGCAAGGCACCTAGCCATGCAAGCGTTCCTGAGAATCATCTGCTCTCGATGGGTCCTGAGCTTCGTCGGCGTCGCAATCCTTGCGCTGTTGATCTGGTTCTTCGGTCCCATGTTCGACCTGCTGCAGGGCTGGCTGCCGCGATTGATCGTCGTGGCCGTCCTGGTCCTCGTCTGGGGCCTGTCGAATCTGCTAATCGACTTTTATCGTCGCCGCCGCGAGCGAAAGCTCGAAAGTGGCGTCGCCGAACAAACCGCCGCTGCCGTGGACGATGGCACCAGCGAGGAGGCGACGGCCCTCCGAGAGCGGATGTCGACGGCGCTCACTTTGCTCAAAAAGGCACGAGGTACGCGCGGCTATCTCTACGAGCAGCCTTGGTACGTCATCATCGGGCCGCCTGGAGCCGGCAAGACGACGGCATTGCTGAACAGCGGTCTGAAGTTCCCGTTGGCGGCCGAGATGGGCCAGGGGCCGATGGCGGGTATCGGCGGAACAAGGCTCTGCGACTGGTGGTTCACCGACAATGCCGTGCTGATCGACACCGCCGGCCGCTACACCACCCAGGACTCGAATGCCGCCGTCGATCGTGCGGGCTGGGATGCGTTCCTGGATATGCTGCGCCGGACGCGGCCGCGTCAGCCGTTGAACGGCGTGATCGTCGGTATAGCCCTCGGCGAGATCGCCAATGCACCTGCCGACGAACGCATTGCCCATGCCCGGGCGATTCGCCTCAGGATCAAGGAACTCGAGAGTCGTCTGCACATTCGCATTCCGGTCTATGCGCTCTTCACCAAGGCCGATCTGATCGCGGGCTTCACCGAGTTCTTCGACGATCTCGATCGCGAGGAGCGCAGTCAGGTGTGGGGCGCCACCCTGCCGCTGACCAAGACCGATCAGGGGCCGGTCGGGCAGTTCTCTGAAGAGCTGCAGCTTCTCGTGGAGCGTCTCAACGAGCGGCTGTTCGATCGCCTGCAAGCCGAACAGAGTCCGGATCGCCGTGCGCTTATCGCGGGCTTCCCGGCGCAGGTCGCGAGTCTCGCCCAGCCTCTGCAAGCCTTTCTCGTCGAGGCGTTCGGTGGGTCGCGTCTCGACCCGGCGCCGTTCCTGCGCGGGGTCTACTTCACCTCGGGCACCCAGGAAGGCACGCCTATCGATCGGCTGACCGGGCTCATGTCACGCGCCTTCGGCCTCGATCAGCGTCGCGCCGCCAGCCTGAAGCCCGAGCACGGGCGCGGCTACTTCCTCGGTCGTCTCGTCTCCAAGGTCATCCTGGGCGAGGCGATGCTCGTCAGCGAGCCGCCGGCCGCCCGCACGCGGCGGCTTGCCGTGCGGGTCGCGTCCTACGCGTTGATTGCCTTGGCAACCCTGGGCGCCACCGGCTGGCTGATCGCCAATCGTTCGGCCGGCGAGAGGCAGATCGCCGTGATGGCCCAGGCGTTGGCCTCCTACGAGAGCATCGCCAAGGAAACGACATTCAGCCCGGTCAATGATTCCGATCTGCCTCGGCTGCTGCCGTTGCTGGACGCCGCCCGCAATCTCGAAAAGGCAGCAGGGAGCGGCGGTGGCATCTTGGCGAACTTCGACCTGTCGCAGGCCGCCAAGCTGCGCGCCGGTGCGGAAACGGTTTATCGCCATGCCCTGGGCTATGCACTGCTGCCGCGTTTGATCTGGCGTCTGGAAGCCCAGATGCGCGGCAACTTCACCCATCCCGACTTCCTCTACGAGGCGACCCGCGTCTACCTGATGCTGGGCGGACAGGGCCCGCTCGACCGCGCTCTGGTCAAGGAATGGATGACCTACGACTGGCAATCGGCCTACGCCGGCGCCTACAACGCGGCGGTACTGACTGGTCTCACCAGCCATCTCGATGCGCTGCTGGCGCGGCCATTGCCAACCGTGCCGCTCGACGATGCGCTGGTCGCTCAGGCGCGCACGGCTTTCAGCCGCGTGCCGCTGGCCGCACGCGTCTATTCGCGCATCCGGCCCTCGGCCGCAGCCCAGGCCTTGCCGTCGTGGAAGCCAAGTGATGCGCTGGGAACTGCGGGCACGCGTGTCTTCATGCGCGCCTCCGGACGCAAGCTGAGCGATGGCGTCCCCGGCTTCTTCACGGTCGACGGCTTCCACAAGGTGCTGCTGCCGGCGCTGGCGACAGCAACGCGCGAAGTGGCATCGGAGAACTGGGTGATGGGGCGGGGAGCGCCAGTTGCGCTGGACGAGCCTCAGCAAAGGGAACTCGCCAACGCTGTCGTGGCGCTCTACCTGGCCGACTATGCCAAGGCATGGGATGCGCTGCTGCAGGATCTGGAGATCGTGCCGCTACGCAGCCTCCCGCAAGCAGCACAGGATCTTTACATCCTGGCCTCGCCACAATCTCCGCTGAAGGAACTGCTCACCGCCGTCGCCCGGCAGCTCACCCTTTCGGAGCCACCGAAACCTGCCAGTGCGGTTGCCGCTGCGGCGACGGACGCCGCCGGGAAAGTTCAGTCGGCGACGACGGCTGCAGTGACCAGCAAGTCGTCGACGCTGTCGTCGCTCCTGACCGGCCAGTCCGGTGGTGGGGCGCCGCCTCTGCCGCCAGGCCACGAGATCGATGAGCGTTACCGGCAATTGCGTGAACTCGTTGCGGCGACGGGCGGCGCACCGATCGACCAGGTGCTGAAGCTCCTCAACGACCTGCAACAGCAACTGGCCAAGCTCGCCGCCGCCCCCGTCGGCAGCACGGCGCCTGCTGGCGCCACCCTGGGCGATCCGTCGCTGGCGCTCCGGGCGGAGGCTCAGCGTCAGCCACCGCCGCTGGCGCGCTGGCTTCAGGCGATGGCGGACTCGAGCACGGCCTTGCGTGGCGGCGGAGCCCGTCAGCAGGTGATTGCCGCCTACAACGGCGCGGGCGGGCCGGCGGCGCTTTGCCCGTTGGCCGTAAATGGGCGCTTTCCGTTCGTGCCCGGCAGCTCGCTCGAGACGCCGCTCGACGACTTCGCCAAGCTGTTCGCACCGGGCGGGCTGATCGACGGCTTTTTCAATACGCAGTTGAGGCCTTATGTCGATACCACGGGCAAGGTCTGGAAGGCGCAGTCGGCCGATGGCGTGGCCGCCCCGGTTTCGGCGGCGGACATTGCCCAATTCCAGCGGGCGGCCGTCATTCGCGACCTCTTCTTTGCGCCGGGGAGCACGACCATCGCCGTGCGCTTCGACATGACGCCACTGCAGCTTGATCCTGGCGCCTCCCGGGTCAGCTTGGAGTTCGACGGCACATCGGTCACTTACGCGCATGGACCTTCGCGATCGACGCAAATCACCTGGCCAGGACCGAACCGCATCCAGAACGTGCGGCTCGTCTTCGATCCGCCGCCGCCCGGCGGCACAGGCGTGCTGGCCGAGACCGGGCCGTGGGCGATGTTCCGGCTGTTCGGCCGCGGTACGTTGCGTCAGGCCGATTCGCCGGAGCGCTATACGCTGACCTTCACCCTCGGCAATCGGGCGGCGACGTTCGAAATCCGGGCGGCTTCGGTGCTCAACCCCTTTGCGCCAGGCGTCCTGCAGGACTTCCGCTGTCCGTCGGTCCGGGACTAGGTGCGCCATGGCGGCACTGCCTCCCCAAGCGAGTGCAGGCCTCTTCGGCAAGCTGCCGTCGCGTGGTGATTTCGTGCGTGAAGGTCTGTCGCGTGACTTCACGGATGCCTGGGATGCGTGGTGGCAGCGCGGTCTGATGGCCACGCAGCGCCGGCCTCGCGAGGAATGGCTGGCGGCCTGGCTGGAGGCGCCGGTTTGGCGTTTCGTCCTGCCGCCCGGCTTGCTCGGCGGCGAGGGCATCCTGGGTCTCTGGTTGCCTAGTGTCGACAAGGTCGGCCGCTACTATCCGCTGACGATTGCGGCAGCGGCCCACAGCGATTGGGCGCCGCACATCGGCGCGATGACGGCGTTTCTGGCGGCCGCGGAAGAGGCCGGACGGGATGCGCTCGAGGTCGATCTTGAGCCGGCGGAGCTGCGGCAGCGTGTTCAGGCGGCGCTGGTGCCAGGAGAGGCGCCGATGCCGGCTGTCGAGGTCGTGCCAGGGTACGCCTCCTGGTGGACCGAAGGCGGCCCCCGCGTTGCGGCACGTTTCGAGACCGGCGCCACGCTTCCGGTAGGGGCTCGTTTCGCTGCGCTCATGGATGACGGTTGGGGGGCTTCGTGATGGCCGACTCTGGGATCGATCAGGACATCGCCCGCTTCGGGAGCTTCTCCTCCTCGGCCGTTACCCATGCCGGGGCGGCAAACCGGCTCAATGAGGATGGCTACGTCAACCGGCCCGATCTCGGGCTCTGGGCGGTGGCGGACGGTGCGGGTGGCCACGAATCGGGAGAGGTCGCGTCGGCCGAAGTCGTCCGCAGCCTGCAGACCATTGGTCCAGGTCTCTCTGCCGCCGAGATGCTGGTCGAGGTGCGCGCCCGCCTCGAGCAGGCGCATGCCCACTTGCGTGAGGCCGCATCGCAGCGTGGTGCCGAAGTATTGATGGCGACGACCATCGTCGTTCTCTTGGCGCGTGACGATCATTTCGCTTGCCTGTGGGCCGGCGATTCCCGTGCCTATCTGATGCGCGGCCATTCGCTCACCAGGATCACACGCGACCACAGCCTGGTTCAGGCGCTGGTCGAAAGCGGGACGATCACCGAAGGGGAGGCGATCGGCCATCCGCACGCCAACATCATCACCCGCGCTGTCGGCGCCGACAGCGACCCACTCGAACTCGAGAAGCGCACTGGCCAGCTTCAGGCGGGAGATCGGCTTCTTCTCTGCAGTGACGGCCTGTGCAAGACCCTATCGGAGGAGCAGTTACTGGAGCTGCTTTCCGGCGACAGCGACTCCGGGGCAGAACGCCTGGTGGCCGCCGCTTTGACGGCCAAGGTGTCCGACAACGTCACGGCGATCACCATCGAGTTCGGCGCCGATCAATCAGCAGCGGCGATGGATGTCACGACGGTGGATGCGTCGCTCTCGACGATGCCGAAGGGCAAGTAAGGAAGGTCTTGATCGGTCAGCTTCCGATCAGTCAACCGATAAGGACCATCGGATAGCCCATGACGACCGTGCCGCCGTGCGCGGTCAAGCTGCCCAATTGAGCCGCCGGCCGCCCGCCCAGCATCACCGTGAAGGATCCCATGACGATGGCATCGGGCGGTCCGACGCAGGTCACTATGTCGCCAACACATGCCGCGGGCATGCCGCCGATCAGCACCGTGGGACAGCCGGGTCCGACAATGGGTCCGCCGACATGCGGGACTAGCACGGTAACCATCGGGCAGACGTGCATGTCGGTCAGGCGCGCTGCGGGCATGCCCATCAGGTTTTCTCCGCATCGATGCGACCGGCACCACCGGCAGCGATATCTTTGGCAGAGACGAGGAAGGCACGGAGTCGTTCTTCGCGTCGCACCGCCGAGCCGCGGACAGCCGACATGGCAACCGCGCCGGCGACGGCGAGCCCCGTGAAGTGCGGCTGCGGCGGCACCTTGGGCACATCTAACGGCGCCATCGAATCACCACTCCAGAAAGCGGCGACGGCGGCCCAGGCCTCGGGGCTTCCAAAGCCGGATTTCTCGGCTTCCTTCATTGCCGCACGGCGTTGCTCGTCGGATTGCCGGCGCACCCACTCTTCGGCGGCGTCGCGGGCCGCAGCTTCGGTCTCGGGATCGGTGCTGGACGAAGCAGTGTGGCGCGAGCAGGCACAGGCCCACCAGACGGCTTCGCGGGCCGGCAAAGCGTGGGCGACAAGCCGCGCCGCCTCGGCCAAAAGACCCGCCCCTTCGAGCCGGCGCAAGGCGTCGGCTGCTTCCTCACACCCTTCGAGTGCCGCGATCGCCTTGGCGTCGAGCTGCAGATGCGGCAGCAAGCGCGAAAGCTCGCCGCTGATCTTGTTACGGGAAGGAGGCTGGGTAGGCATTACGGATATCTGTCAGTTGATCATGAGGATGCCGCCCTTGAGCGTCAGCATCGCGGTGCCTGTGACGGTTGTCATTGTGCCTTTCACCTCCGTCATCACCGTTCCTTCCACTTTCACCATCATGCCCTTCACGGTGACGCCCATCTGATCCAGCTTGATGGAGCTCGATCCGACCTTCAGCGTAATGGAGTCGAGGGCTTCCAGGGTGATCTTGCCGAGGGTGGTCGTGACCGAGACATTGCCCTGGTCCAGCTTGGTGGTCTGATTGCCTCGCTTGAGCGTGACGTCCTCGTTGCCGGTGATCACGACCTTGCGGTCATTCTCGACCGTGAGCTTGTGGTCGTGTTCGACTTCGACCGTCATGTCCTTCTGCGCATGCAGAAAGACCACTTCGTTGCCCTTCTTGTCGTCGACCGAAATCTCGTTGAATTCGTCCGAGCCGCCGCCGGTCGTCGAGCGTGACCGAAAGCCGAGCTTCGTCTTCTCGCCGACGGGAAAGATCGGCTTGTCGTTGCCGTTGTAGAGACCGCCGACGACGATCGGCCGGTCCGGGTCGGAATCCATAAAGGCGACCGCGACTTCCGTGCCCACGCGCGGGATGAATTGCGCGCCCCATTGGTCACCGGCCCAGGGTTGCACGACGCGGGCCCAGTTGCCGCTGTCGGCCGTCGCGTCTGAACGCCAGTCCCAGGGAAAGCGGATCTTTATGCGACCGTAGTCGTCCGTGTAGATCTCCTCGCCGGCGGGGCCGACGACGATGGCGGTGTGCAATCCCTCCATCCGGGGGCGCGGCGTCTCCATCGGCTCCCGCCAGGGCACGGTGTTCGGGAAGGCCGAGAAATTGTTCGAATAGCTCGCCGTCCCATTGTTGGCCTGGGCGGACGTGTCTTCGGCGGTGTGCGTGATTTCCCGGACGACCTGCACGGTCTCGGTGCCATCCTTGTCACGGAACTTGTACTTTCCGCCGGCGAAGAGATTGGCCATTGCACCATTCGCGCCGATCAGGGAAACGGCTGCCTCGGCCGCTTCCATCCGCCGTTTGGCACGCTCCTTGGCCTGCGAGGTGTCGTAGGTCAGGGCTGGCCAATGGAACACGGGACGATGGGCGGTCCCGCCGTGCTTGAGGATCGTGCTCTGCTCGACCTTGAGGTTCTTGCTGGGCGACTCATCGTCGTAGTCGCGCAGGGCTATCTTGCCCTCGGCAAACTCCTCGATCTTCCGGTGTTCGGTGAGCGTGTCTGCCATGTCGCCCATGCCGAGCCGGACGACGGCCTCGGGAATCGTGGTGAACCCGTTGTTGTCGTTCGTGATCACGAGCGTGTGCCCGTCGGACGCATGTTCGAAGAAGTAGTACCAGCCTTCCTCCTCCATGAGCCGGGTCACGAAATCCAGCGCTGTTTCGTTGTACTGCGTGGTTACCTTGCGTTGTGGCGGCTGAGAGTAGAGGCGGAACGCCGTCTTCGTCACACCGGTTTCGTCGAGGATCGTCTTGATGATGTCTTCGGCGGTCTTGTTGAAGAACAGGCGGCAGTCGCTTCGGATGTCGGCGTGTGCAAGCTGCGGCACGAGGACCATGTGATAGAGCGTATCGGTATGGCCCTTTTGTTCGATGACGCCGAACCTGCTGACGATGCCGTGGAAGTAGCGTGTCGCTTCATCGCCATGGTTGACGGCCAGGCAGGCCGGCTTGTTGAGCATCCCGCGCGCATCGATTTTGTCTTCCGCGATCGCCTCGATCTCGAAATGAAAAAGATCGCAGATGATCTCGTGCGCCACCATCCGGATGGGCTGGAGCGGCGACTCGGCCGTGCTCGTGAGCGACAGCAGCGGTTTCGTGTCGTCGGGCATTTGCTACGGCATTCCAGTCGGTAGGGTGCCTAGAAGCCACATCACGGTCGGTTCCCCCGCAAGCCGTCACGGTAACCCAGCTCAACTGGAAAGGGAATAACGGCAGCGGCGCGCACCAATCGGGCCACCTTCGATGCAGTTGATTCGGGCTTTGGGGCATATCCCGTTGAATTTGTTTCATTTCGGCGACGCTTCTCGCTATTCCGGCACGATCCGAAGCTGGCGCAGGACGGGAACGCGCTGCTCGATGGCGGTGTTCACCACCTCCCGAACCTTATCGTGCTTCTCCGGCAGGATGTCGGAGGCGAGCCGCTCTATCCAGGCTTCGGCCCGATCCTCGCGTTCGCCACAGAGCATCCGCCCCGCGATGAACTGCAAGAGTGGAGGCGCCGAAAGGCCGCCGCCGAGCCTCGATGAGGCGAGACCGCTGTACGGCCGGGCCTCGGCGATCGACTCCACACGCGATGCAAGAACGCGATTCAGTCGATCGGCAGAGTCGGGCTGCAGTCCGTCGGGCCTCATGGCGACCTGGCATTGGTTGGAGCCCACCAGCACGCCGATCAGCTCCGTTGGACTGCTGCGCCCGGGTTCCAGCGCCAGCAGGTCGGCAATTGTCGCCGGACCGCGCATCGCCGCGACCATCATGGTCTTCAAAGGACCCGACATGTCGGCCGTGCCCGCCGGCACCTGCAGTTTCGTTTGCAGCTCGCTCTCGCCAATCGTCGGCATCAGCGTCAGACGGGCGATCGCGGCGTCCCGCTCGTCGTCGCGCAGTCGCCGGGCGCCGCGTACGAAAACGTCGTGACGCAGCTGCCGGGGCTGGCAAGTATCCTTGATCAACTCGCGCACGATCGGATCCTTGTAGCGATCCAGGAGGGCGCGTTGCTCCTCCGTCAGCATCAGTTCGTTGAAGTTCTCCAGCGGGTTGGCCGATGCGACCCAGTCGAGTTTGGCCTCGGCCATCGCCGCGGCGACATCGGCGTGGAAGGCTGGCTTCCAATGGGCGCTCATGAACTCATGCGACAGATACTCCGTCGCCATGGTGCCCGTCGTGTCGATGAGATCGCTCGCGAGCGGGCTTTCGACCAGGTACTTGCCGCCGGCTGCCTTGATGTCGCGGGCGAGCGCCAATCCTGCCTGGGCCTGTAGATCGCTGCGGCCGGGAGCCCGGATGCCGGCTTCGTAGATGATACGTTGCATACCGATGGCGCCCTGCCAGGCTGGCAAGGCGTTGTAGCTCACATGCACGATGGCGCCGGGACGCGTCTTGGCGGCAAGCAGCCGGACAATTCCGGCCCGCACATCGCCGCCCACCCAGGACCACAGACCATGCATGCTGACGAAGTCGGCCGCTGGCATCGACCTTGCCTCGGCGCTCTCCGCGAACTGAGTGAGGTCGGCCTCCACGAAGCGGATGTTTTCGAGCCGGGCGGTACGGGCAAGGCTGGCGCCGACGGCGATATGCGCGGGGTTGTAGTCGACGGCGATCACCTGCCATCCTGGATTGGCGGCGGCAGTCAGCAGCGCGCCGATGCCCATGCCACATCCCAGTTCGAGATAGCAGGCTTGGTCGTCCGGCTCAGGGAGGTCGACGGCCACGCCCCCGATGTGGCAGGCCAAGGCCAGGCGCATCGGCGATTGCTGGACGTAGAAGCCCTCGATGTACGCGACATCGGCGACGTAGCCGTTGCTCCACGGTTGGATCATGAGCGTCCTTCGACAACTTCGCCCTCGAACACAGCGTCGCCAGCATCCGTCCGTCGAGGGAGAACCGCAGATGTTGGTAGCCAGGTATTCCAACCCAGGAGTGGTCCGGCGCCGGCTGCACTGGCCGTGCCCGCTGCGTCCGGACTCGACAGTGCAAGGGGCGGAACAGCATTCCGGGCGAGCACGGGATTGATCGCGAACCCGACCTCGAAACCTACGAAGGCGCGCACCAGCGACACCAGTTCGCGCAGCAACGGGCTGTTCGGCAGCAGCCGCTCGAAATAGGGCAGGTCGAGCGGACCGATCTTCAGGACGATCCGCGCCTGTTGATCCCAGGCACGCACGCCGGCCGCTGCATCGATACCCAACTGGCTGAATGCACCGAGGGAAACACCCGTCGCGAGGCGGCTGCGCTGGTCCACGGGAAGCGCCATCCAGGCGCCGGCAAACTGGTTGACCTTGACCGGCCGTCCCAACCAGTCGGATGCCAGGGCCTCGAGGCGATCCGTCGACCGCGGATGGGCCGAAAAGAAGCCCGCGTAGTGGCGTAACGCGGCCGGCCCCGCCAGCAGGCGGTCGGCGAGATGTGGTGTGGCATAGCCCGTCAACGCCAGCAGGACATCGGCGACGGGATCGGCAGGTTTTTGCGGCGATGTCAGTGCGCCGGAATCGGCAGCACGATGGGGGCGATACTTCGCACCGGCGGCGGCGAATGCCGCGATCATGCGGTGCGAGACGACGTCGAGGAAATCGGTGAGCGAGAAGGAGCGTGTCCGCTGGTCGGCCACCACGGCATCGGAGTATTGCCGCGGCAGAACACCGACCGGTCCGGTGAGGCCAATGAGACCGACCGTGACACGCGGCGCGGACTCCTTAGTATCGGACTGCACCTCGGTCACTTCCGCGCCGGAGTAAGCCGATCCGGCGACGCTGGTGAACCTTGCGGCCTCGGCTGGATTCGGTCGACCGCGATGAAATGTCAGGAGCCGAACGGCCGCGTCGAAGGTGAAGCGCCGGGGCTCTGCCTGCAGGCGTGCCAAAGGGCTGCGACGATGTCGCCCCTGCGACAGGTCGGTCACAGCAGCACCTGGCTGCCGGCGCGCGCTGGCCATTTGGCAACGGCCTCGGGGCGGCCGCGCAAACGCGCCTCGGTCCGCACGAACGAGTTCACGGTCGCGTGCAATGCCAGGAAGCGGTCCAACACGGAGGCGAGAATGTAGAGGCCGCTTGTCGTCCAGACCTGTCCATCGAACGTCAGGGTCACGTCCAGGCCGCGGCAGAATCCACCCGAGCGCCTGCCGGGGCCGCTGAGGCCCGGGATGCGCGCAGTTCCCGGTCGCGACGTAACATCGAGCAGCGCCCGGATCACTGCCCGCGACTCGGTGGAGTCGCGGCAGTCGTAGAGACGCAGCACTTCACGCAAAGCGGCGGCGGCCGTCTCGCCTCCGACGACACTGAGATGCCCGAGGGAAAGATGGGAGATCAGCCGCCAGAAGCCACGCTCCTGCAGAGGCAGGCGCAGTGTCGGCGTGGGGGCGGTGAGGCAGGACAGGCCGGTGACGACGGCGGCGCCTTCCACCAGCCGCAGCGCCGGGCGTCCGCCGCCGAACGGCAGCGATGCTGGCAGGTCTCGATTGCAGCAAAGTGCATCGATCGACAGCACGCCGCTCGCGTCGCTCTGGGGGTCAAAGCCGGCATCGTGCGGCAACAGAAAAACGTCGGTGCCCCGAATGCCACCTGTGGTCTCGCGACGCGCAGTACCGAAGAAACGGCCTGGCTCGGCGACATCGCCGGTGTGACGGCGCGTCAATCGATGGAAGGGCTGCCAGTCGCGGAACTCACCGCCCGGCAGGCTCTCGCGCACGCGTTCGATGGACCAGATTTCCAGGCTCGCTGGACGGCGGACGTCAGGCTCGATCCGATATTCGATGCTCGTGTGATCGAGCTGGATAGGATCGCACTTCTGCTCGAACAGATTGACGATGGGGGTACAGCCCAGGGTCAGGCTGTTCGCCTGCACCGATCGTTCGAGGTCGGGCATCGCACGGTCGAGATAGATGAAGATGTCCATGCGATTGCCAGCCGATACCATGGTCTTGGCATCGAGCCGGCTGATGTCGATGAACAGGAATTTCTCGCGCGCCGCAAAGTATTCGCTGAGTAAACGGAAGCCGGAGAAGGACCGGGCAGGCCACGGAAACAGTGCTTCTTCCGGCGCGAAGCCGACCGCTTGCAGGGCATCGGGCGGCACGATCACCGGTTGGGCGTCCGTATGATCGTCGGCGAGAGCGATCGATACGGTATGCGCCAGCAGGAGCTCGAGCAGCAACGATCCCTGTTCGCCGCCGAGAAAGAAGCGCAGCTTGTCGAGGCCGAGCCGCGTGAAAGTCATCGTCGGGTCGGCGCAACGCAGGGTAATCCGCAGGCACGACACGGCGCGCTCCGCGGCCGGATTGGGTGGCGCGGGAAGGGGCATGCCGGAGAGACGGACCGCTTCGATTTCGATCGGCCATAGCGTCAAGGGATAGGCAGTGCGGAATTGACAGGGCTCGCTGCCGACCGGTTCGCTTTCGATGGCGAGGCCAGCCGGCAGATGGGCGGGTCCCTGTATCCCCGGATCGGCTGCGAACCGCGTGATCGCCACCGACGGCATGGGTGCGAGATAGTGCGGATAGAGCACCGAGAGCAGGCCGTCGGTCAGCTCCGGGAATTCGTCGTCCAACCTGTGCTGGACGCGGGCACCGAGGAAAGCCACGCCCTCGAGCAGGCGGCCGACATGGGGATCGTCGACGGTATCCTTGGTCAGGCGCAGGCGGCCGGCGATCTTGGGATGGCGTTCCGCGAATTCGCCAGCCAATCCGCGCAGAGCTTCGAGCTCCCGATTGAAGTAAGCGAGCAGCGCGTCGGACACCCGTCAGGACTCCTCTTCGGAAACGGTCACGGTCTTGGCGACGAGATCGACGACCGTGTCGAAGATGATGGGCTCGGGCGCCGGCTCGGCGCGGAGCATCGCGTCGATCCGCAGCCGCAAGGTGCCGCTCGTCCTGTCGGTCGCTTCGACGAGTGAGACCTTGAGGTTCGTGATGCGTGGTTCGAAGGTGCGGATGCACTCCTCAACGAGCAGGCGAAGATCCTCACGCCGGCGTGGATCGTTGAAGGCGCCGGAGGCGAAGTCCGGCAGCCCAAAGGCAACCAGCGAGTGCTTCAGGTGTGAGAGGTCCGGATTCCAGGAACGCCACCGCCGGCGGGTGTTCAGCAATTCCTCAATGTCGTTGCAGACGCTGGCACGAAGCACGTCCATCACGGCCGACGTCGAAAGTGCGCGATCAGTTTGTTCTGCCGGTTCGGCATCGATCAGCCGGTCGAGCAGGGGGAGCTGGGCCCGTCGCGCCCGTGCCGGACCCTTGGCTTCGGGGACGGTGCGTCCTCGGGCATCGCTCATGCGGCGACCTGGAACTTGAGGCCATCCATTTCCAGCCAGGTCACGGCCTCTTCACCTACCAGCAGGGTCACGGCGCCGACGCCACGCATCGGTCCATTCTCACCAGCCTGCTGCCAATCGGTGGCCCGGCCGAGCTTCAAGGCATCGGAAAGGGCTGCGGCCTCACCCGGTCCGGGCGGATAGAGCGTGGGCAGGTAGACGTCGCCATCGGGGCCGCTGGCGACCTGCATGGTGGCGCGGCGCCAGATGAGATCGCGCGGCCTCTTCATCGGGTGCAGCTCCAGTAATTCGACCCGAGTGGGCGAGATCCAGAAGTACTTGCCGGTCGTGGTGATGACTTCGAAGCAGGATGCCAACAAATCATCGGCGTCGCGCATATCGTCGAACGGCGTGCCGCGAAGACTGCCCGCGGGATGGGCGCGCACTTCCTCGGCCTGCGCGGCGAGCTTGCCGGCTTCCTCGAACGCTTCATTGCGCAACGCCACCACGGCCGCCAGCGCCAGGCGCTGGGCCTCGGTGGGTTCGCCGAGAAACTCCGGCACGCGCCCTTCCTTGAATAGTTGCCGCCGTGCCGTCTCGCCGCGCAGGAGCTGGCGGAACTCGGCCACCACCAGGGCCGCCGTCGGATCGAGGTCGGCGCAGGCGTCGAGCACCACGTCCGCGCGTTCGATGTTGCCGGCGAAGCACAGGAACTCGGCCAGGAGAACCCGCGCGCCAATGTCGGTCGGCGCTTGGCGAACCGCGGCCGTCGCCGCGGTCACGGCATCGCCGAGATTGCCCTCACGAAACAGGCGACCCGCTTCGCCACGATCCGAGGTTTTCGAGGAAGAATTTGACATCGATCCTCCTGACGGGCTGATCCGACGCGGAACGCCTCAATTACGCGGCGCGGCAAGTTCGGTGACAAGGTGGAACGCGGTCGTGACGTCGTCGAGCTGATAATGCGGACGCAGGTGGATGGTGCAGCCGAAGACGCCCGGCTTGCCCGGCAGGTCGCGTACTTCGACATTGCCTTCGACCAGGGGGAAACGCGCCCGCGACTCGGTCGTGCTGTTGATGTTGGTATTGACATATTCCTGTAGCCAACGATTGAGCTGGCGTTCGATTTCGTCAGCGGTTCGGAAAGAACCCACCATGTCGCGGCCCATGACCTTGAGCAGATGGGCGAAGCGGGCGGCGCACAGCATGGAATTGATCTGGGCGGACAGACGGGCGTTAGCCTCGGCCGCTGCGGCGGTCGCGCCGGAATAGCTCGCTGGCGCTTGCATGCTGCGCGAGGCGCCAAACACCATATCGGGGCCGAACGGCAGCACGCCGACCGGCATCATGCCGACCTCGACTAGGGCCTGTTCTTGCCGGCTGCTGAGTTGGTATTCGACACCCCGACGCGGCCAGGCATGCGGTGGACCGCTGGCAAA
This sequence comes from Reyranella sp., assembly GCF_004297405.1. Taxonomy (GTDB): domain Bacteria; phylum Pseudomonadota; class Alphaproteobacteria; order Reyranellales; family Reyranellaceae; genus Reyranella. The sequence continues at coordinate 30,392 of NZ_SCVC01000035.1, read as the reverse complement.
GGGCTCGGACGGGAGATCGGTCACGAGCCCGCCACCAATTCTATCGATATCCACGCCGCGGACGTCGGCCGGCCAGTTGTTGTCGGCGAAGGCGCGCACCGCGCAGGCGGCAAAAGCGTAGCCTGCGCTCATCCAAACACGCGATGCCGCGTCGGGGGCGTATTCGCTGTACCGGAAACCATCGACGCGGCTGGGATCGTCCGTCCACGGATGGCGTGCCAGCAGTCGCGGGAAGGTGATCGCGACGAAGCGCATGTCGGCGCGCCCCGCCAGGCTGCGCCAGCGCACATGTTCGGTCCCACGCAAAGGGGCGGTGATATCCCGCACGCCTTCGAGATCGGCGAATTTGTCGACTTCGAGCACGTTCGGATCGAGCGACAGGACGACGGGCATGAAAGCCGCTGCGGCGACCGCGGAAAGCCTCGTCAGCGCCCCGACGTCGTCCGTCGGCGCCCCGGGACCCACGCGATGGCGAACGGCATGGTCGATGACCATCAGACCATAAGGCTCGCCGCCCGGCATGCCGAACTCGTCTTCGTAGATCCGCCGAAACATCAGGCTTTGGTCGAATTCCAAGGCTCGCTCGAGGTCGCGGCAAACCTCTGCCCATTTGACGGGGAGCAAGCGCACCTTGACGCGGCGCCCCGGCTCGATGCCGGCGACCAGCCAGGCCAGACCGCGCCAGCGGCCCTCGAGTTGTTGGAGCCGCGGAGAATGCAGTACGGCGTCGAGCTGCTGGCTGAGTGCTGCATCGATCTCGGCGATGTCCCTGTCGAGCGCTGCTCGAAGCGTACCAGCCGCGAGAAGGCCAGTCAGGGCCTCGCCGAACCAAGCCCGCAGCGCGCTGGGAGCATCGAGCCCGCCGTGCAGGAATGTGCTGAGTTCAGCGGCAGAGATGGCATGACGATCGCCGAAGTACTGCCCAGCCAGAACGGCGGTCCGCAATGCCTGGGTTTGCCGCACAGCCTCTTGCGCGGCAGGCGCCACGGGGGTCGTCGTGGCTGCCGATATCGTCGCATCACTGCCCATGATATCGCCGATCCCACCCTGTCAGGCTGGTTGGCGCCGGCGGAACTGCCCGCGCGGTCAGGCCAGCTTAGGTATGCTCGCCACCATGCGCAGGCTCGTGGTCAGCTCTTCCATCTGCAGCCAAGGCCGCAGATAGGCGACGGCATTGTAGGAACCCGGCTTGCCCGGAATTTCCTTCACTTCGACCTTCGCCTCGCGCAGCGGGAAGCGGGCCTTCATCTCCTGCCCAGCGTCTTCGTTCGGGTTCACGTAGTTCTGAATCCAGCGATTGAGCCACGTCTCCACATTGCTGGCTTCCATGAAGCTGCCGATCTTGTCGCGCGCCATCACCTTCAGGTAGTGGGCGAAACGGCTGGTCGCCATGATGTAGGGAAGTCGCGCGGAAATCGCGGCATTGGCCGTGGCTTCCGGACGGTCGTACTTCTTGGGTTTCTGTGTCGTCTGGCCACCAAAGAACACGGCGTAATCGGTGTTCTTGTAATGGCTGAGTGGCAGGAACCCCTGGTTCGACAGTTCGAATTCGCGCCGGTCGGTGATGCCGATTTCCGTCGGACACTTCGTATCGGCATCGCCATCGTCCGACGTGAACACGTGGGTCGGCAGGTTCTCGACCTTGCCGCCGCCCTCGGCGCCGCGGATGGCGGTGCAGAAGCCATAGCGTGCGAAGGCATCGGTCAGTTTCGCGCCCATGACATAGGCGGCATTGGACCAGCAATAGGAGTCGTGATCCATCACGCGCGATTTGCCGTCGGCTGCCAATGGCGCCTCTTCATAGGCGAACTCGTCGATCGGCTTGGTGGCCTTGCCGTAAGGCAGTCGCGCAATGACGCGCGGCATCACTAGGTTCACGAAGCGCGAATCTTCGCTGTCGCGGAAGCTGCGCCACTTTGCGTACTCCACGGTATCGAAGATCTTCGCGAGATCGCGTGGCTTGGACAGCTCCGTCCACGAATCGAAGCCGAACATGTTGGCGGACGCCGCTGAAATGAACGGTGCAAACGCTCCCGCCGCCACGTTGGACATCAACCGCAACGTCTCGATATCGTCGGGATGATTGGACCATTCGTAGTCGCCGATCAGCGCCCCGTAAGGCTCACCACCTGGCGTCCCGAACTCGTTCTCGTAGATCTTCTTGAACAGCTCGCTCTGATCGAACTCGATCGCCCTGGTGAGGTCGCGATTCAGTTCTCGCTTGGGCATGTTCAGCACACGCAGCTTGAGCGATGTGCCGGTTTCCGAGTTTTGAACGAGATAATGCAGCCCCCGCCAGGTCCCTTCCAGTTTGAGGAACTTCGGGTCATGCATGATGGTGTTGAGCTGCGCCGACAGTTTGGCGTCGATCGCCGCGATGGCTTTGTCGAAGGTGCGAGTGAGGTTGCGGTCGAACGTGACCGTGCCGGCCAGCGCCTGCTCGACAAGCGTCTTGACCAGGTCCTGGGCGCGATCCGGTTGGGTCTGCTTGGTGTTGGTGATGATCTGGTCGAGTAGACCAGGTGCTGCCTCGGTTGTGGCGGCGGCGCCGCCCTGGCGTGCGCTTTCAGCCATATGCTAGCCCTCCGCCTTTTTGATACCCAGTTCACCCGACAGGGACTTGAGTTCTTCCTCGGAACGCAACACTTGTTCGAGCAGCGTTTCGAGTTCCTGAGAACGGTCGACTTTGCTCATGAGGTCGCGCAGCTTCTCGCGCGTCTGGAGAAGAGCGGCGAGGGCCGGCACCTGATTGGCGACGCGGGCGGGCTCGAAGTCGTCCATCGAGCTGAACTTGAGGTCGACGCCCATCTGTGTGCCATCGTCGGCAAGCTTGTTGTCGACCTTCAGCTTCAGGCCGGGCGCCATGTTGGCCATGACGTCGTTGAAATTGTCCCGGTCGATCTGAGTGAACTTGCGATCGGTGAGGGGGCGCAGGGGTGTCGTTGGATCACCCGAGAAGTCGCCCATGACGCCGACCACGAAGGGAAGCTCTCGCAGGATTTGAGCACCCTCGGTTTCGACTTCGTAGGTGATGTGGACCCTGGGCTTGCGCACACGATTTAGCTTGTCGTGGATACTGGAGCTCATCGCATAGACCCTCCTGCATCGGAGAATACTCTGGACGATGCGCCCCGTCCATGCGCTGTGCCTGCACATTTTGTGCGGTAGAACAAGGCTTTAGCGGCTCGACCGCAGGCGGCGCCGATCGAGCCGTTGCGGCAAGTGGCAACGCTCGAACACTTCCTTCACGGCCGCCTCGAACAAAAACGAGCCACCACTGCGTTTGACCCTTCAACGACGCGGCGCTGCCTGTATCATCGGCGCGTCCAGGAGCGGGTGGCCTCGCAATGATCTCGGAACTCGAAGCGACCGATATCGAAGCAATTCTGGCGCCGATTGCCGGTGACCAGGCAACCGGCGTCGATCTCCGGGAGGACTATTCGCCGACCTCCCTATACTTCCGTCTGCGTGATGCCCGTGCCGAGGCCCGGGATGCCGAGCGACGGGCCGACGGCGAAGGAAACGACGAGGGGGTGGCGGCGCTGTGGCGCCCGGTGGCCACGCTGGCGATCGATGCCTTGAAGACGAGTTCGAAGGATCTCGAGGTTGCAACCTGGCTGACGGAAGCGCTGGTGCGGATCGCCGGACTGGCTGGCCTGACCGCGGGTGCGTCGATCATCGCCGGCCTGGTGGAGCAGCATTGGGATGGCCTCTATCCGATGCCGGACGAGCACGGGGTGGAGACGCGAGTCGCGGCCATCGCCGGGCTTTCCGGTCAGGGTGCCGATGGCACGCTAATGCAGCCGTTGCGCAAGACTTCGCTGTTCAGTCGGCCAGACGGCGCACCATTCGGCCTTTGGCAATATCAGGCGACCCTGGACCTGTCCGCGATCACCGATGCCGAGCGGCGCGGGCAACGGATCGCTGCGGGTGTCGTGACGTTCGATGATTTCGAGAATGAAGGCCGTGCCGCCGGCCGCGCCCATTGGCAGGCTCAGCGCGATGTCATTATCCAGACTGCGGATGCCTGGGAGAAGATGGGGCGGCAGCTCGATGAAAAGGCGGGCGATGCAAGCCCATCGGGCAACAGGGTGCGCGATGCCTTGCAGCTGATGCTCGAGGTTTGCGGCCGCTTCGTTCCCGCTTCCGAGCCAGCGGCCGACCAGGAGCAAGCATCTGCAGGTGATCAATCCCCTGGTGTTGTCGCAGGTACGGCAGTGAAAGGTCCGATTGCCGGGCGCGAACAGGCGCTACGCCAGCTCGAAGAGATTGCCGCCTGGTTCAAGCAGAACGAGCCGAATTCACCGCTCGGCTATACGTTGGATGAAGCGGCGCGGCGTGGACGCATGCTCTGGCCGGAACTCGTCTCGGAGCTGATCCACGACGAGGCCGCTCGAAGCGCACTATTGATCAGCGTGGGTATGAAGCGGCCCGATGCCGCTCAATGAGGCGACGGCTGTTGCGACGCCGCCTCGAAACTGTCGACCTGTGGCGATTGCCGACTTTCTTCAGCTCGCTTTCATCTTCTCGAGATCATAGCTGACGACATCGCCCTTCTTGACTTGCCCGTCATGGCCGAGCGGCGACGGTGTAATCAGCATCTTCAGGAAGTTCAGCGACAGACTTTCCATCGGCTTGTCGCCACCTGAACTCATCGAATAACTGGCAACGCCGCACTTCTCGAACTCAACGGCCAGAAAGGTCTCGAGTCCCAACTTGGTCGTGGTGGTCATCTTGACTTCGACCTTCGTGTCGAAGTGCCCAGCTACGGCATCCTGAAAGAGCTTCGAGGACGCAACATCGAAGTCCTTGGTGACGACGACCTCGCTGATGGAGGGATTCGAACCTTCTCGCGACCTGCCGCCGCTGCCGCTGGTGACAGCGCGGCTCGCCCCGAGCTGGAACGAATGAAGCTCGATCCAATTCTTGAAGTTCTGGGTCGTCACATTGCCGTTGATCGAGCCGAATTTCATGTAGATTGCCACGGTCAGCCTCCACTTCCAAAAGCATCAAGGCGTCCACAAGCACTCAACTGCAAAAACAATAGCAACCCCTTTAAGGTTTGTTAATGGCAAAGAAGAACAACCCGTCGGGCTTGAGACCAACGTGGACGTTTTGAATGGTCTCGCCATCGGCAAGCCGCGCCAGTATTTCGGCGGACAGGTCGGGCAGTAGAGTTCGAGTGAGAATGTTCTCCACGTTTCTTGCGCCGGAACTGCTCTCGGTGCAGCGCGCCGCTATCATCTCCACCAGTTCGGGCGCCCAGTCGAGGGTCGCGCGATAGGTGTCGCGCACGCGGGCGCGAATCTTTTCGAGCTGCATGACCACGATCTGGCGGATTACCGAATCCGACAGCGGGAAATACGGCACGAGTGTCAGTCGGCCGAGGAAAGCTGGTTTGAAAACTTTTGCCAGCTCCGGTCGCAGAGCTTCTGCAAGGCCGGCGGCGTCTGGCGCCGTCTCAGGATCGGCGAATAACTTTGTGATCAGGTCCGTACCAGCATTGCTGGTCATGATGATGACAGTGTTCTTGAAATCAATGTCGCGGCCTTCGCCGTCCTTCATGTTGCCTTTGTCGAACACCGAGTAGAACACGTCCTGTACGCCCGAATGCGCCTTCTCCATTTCGTCGAGAAGGACGACGCTGTAGGGCCGCCGCCGCACCGCTTCGGTCAGCACGCCACCTTCGCCGTAGCCGACATAGCCCGGTGGACTACCCATCAGCAGGCTGACTTTGTGCTCCTCCTTGAACTCGGCCATGTTGATGGTGGTTACGTTCTGTTCTCCTCCATAGAGGAGCTGCGCCAGGCTGAGCGCCGTCTCGGTCTTGCCAACGCCCGACGTGCCGACGAACAGGAAGACGCCGATCGGCCGGCGCGGATCGGTGAGCCCAGCGCGACTGGTGTGAATGGCCTGGGCAACGGCAGCCATGGCATGGCTCTGTCCGACGACCCGACGCTCCATGGACTCGCGCAGATTGAGAACGGTGCGGATTTCATCGGATTGCATGCGGCCGGCCGGAATGCCGGTCCAGCTTTCGACGATCTCGGCGACCGCCTGGCCGTCGACGATCGGGAAGATCAGGGGCTGCTCGCCCTGCAAAGCGCGCAATTTCGTCGAGAGCTCAGCTAGCTTGGCGCGATCGGCCTCGCCGTCGGCGTCGGGCGTGGGGGCTTCGATCCGGCCGCGCACTGTGTCGATCTCGGCGACAATCTCGCGCTCGGCCTCCCAGCGCTTTTCGAGGTCGGCCAGCTCGTCGCTGATCCGAAGGCGCTCGGCATTCAGTTCATCGCGTCGGACGGCATGGTCGAGGCCCGATGCCATCTCCCGCTCGACGATCCGGAGTTCGGTGTCGATCAGGTCGGTGCGCCGGCGGCGATCGTCGATCGGCGCCGGTATGGCGTTCTGGCTCATCGCGACGCGAGCGCAGGCCGTATCGATCAGGCTGACAGCTTTGTCGGGCAACTGACGGGCCGGAATGTAGCGGGCAGACAAGCGAACCGCTTCGCTTACCGCTTCATCGACGATTCTGACCTTGTGGTGAAGTTCGAGTGTGGCAACGAGACCGCGGATCATCGCCGTCGCCATCTTCTCGCTGGGCTCTTCTATCTTCACAGGCTGGAAGCGCCGCGTGAGGGCGGCATCCTTCTCGAAGTACTTCTTGTATTCCGCCCAAGTCGTCGCCGCGACCGTCCGCAGTTCGCCGCGCGCCAGGGCGGGCTTCAGTAGATTGGCCGCATCGTTCTGACCCGCCGCGCCACCGGCCCCGATCAAGGTGTGCGCCTCGTCGATGAACAGGATGATTGGCTTAGGGCTGGCCTTGGTTTCTTCGATCACCGACTTCAAGCGGTTTTCGAACTCCCCTTTCACGCCTGCGCCGGCCTGCAACAGACCGAGATCCAATGTGCGCAGAGTAACGTCGCGCAACGCTGGAGGAACATCGCCGGAGGCGATCCTCAACGCGAGACCTTCGACGACGGCAGTTTTGCCGACACCTGCTTCGCCGGTAAGGATCGGGTTGTTCTGCCGCCGCCGGGTGAGGATATCGACCATCTGCCGGATTTCGAGATCGCGGCCGAGAATCGGATCGATCTTGCCGGCTTTCGCCTGAGCGGTGAGATCGATGGTGAACTGATCGAGGGCCGCTGACCCACCTGGCCGCACTTCGCCGGCACCGGTCGCGGCCGCTTCGGAACCATCGGCCTGCTTTGTGGCTTGCGCGGCTTCTGCCGTGTCCTTGCAGATCGTGAGGAGTTCACGCTTCAGGACATCAGCGGGAATCGCGGCAAAGCGCGCCGATACCTCTCGCGCCCGCAGCGCCAATGTCTCGTCAGCCAGGAGCGCCCATAGGAGATGGCCGGAGCGAACCCGGCTTGCGCCGTGTTCCACCGAAGCGAGCAGCCAGGCGTACTTCACCATCTCCACGATGTCGGGTGACAACGAGGGCGCGCGTGCATTGCCGGTCTTCATTCGGTCGAGCGATCGGTTGATGTCGGTCAGCACTCTCGCGGGATCAATTTCCCATCGCCGCAGGATGGCCGCGATGTCGGTATCGGTGCGATCGAGCAAGCCGATCAGCATGTGCTCGATCTCGACATTGTAATGGCTTCGTAGAGCTGTCGCGCCGGCTGCGGCTTCGAGAGCTCGACGGCAGACATCGTTGAGACGTCCGATAAGAGGTTTCAGCTCAATCGCGCGCACGTGATTCCTGCTTCCTCATGGGACGTCACTTCCCGGCGAGCGGGCAGTGCACCGACCACGGCTGAAATATCCCGCACCACCAGTCCCTTGGACAAGGGGATATTGGGCCGGAACGGATCAATCGCCCGCGCCGCAATCGCAGCGTGCGCGACAGGTCAGTTGCGCCATCATGGCTATTTCACGGAAGCGCTCGCATTTTTTTGCGCTTTGTCGAGCCAGCGCTTGGGCTAGAATTGCCGCCAGCCCAACCTCGATGGCAAGGACGGTGGATGGCGGCCGAGACCAAGGCTGGCGCCAAGCAAGAAGAGCTACGGGGCACGCTGCCCGCGGGAACGCGGCTGCGCAACTATGAGCTGATTTCCGTTCTCGGGCACGGCGGTTTCGGAATCACCTACTACGCAAAGGACACGACGCTCGGCCGAGAGGTCGCGGTCAAGGAGTACCTGCCGACATCGCTGGCCCTTCGCGAAGATGGGACGATGGTCGTCCCGCGGTCGACGCAGCTTGCCGAGGACTTCATCTGGGGGCGCGAACGCTTCCTCGAAGAAGCCCGCATCCTCGCGACCCTGGATGGTGCGCCGGCGGTCGTTCGCGTCCATGACTTCCTGGAAGCCAACGGCACTGCCTACATGATCATGGGCCTGGCGCGCGGCGATACGCTGGAGCAGCGCCTGAAGCAGGACGGCAAGCTGGATCCTGCCGTCGCGGAGCGCGTGCTCGGTCGGCTGCTCGAGGGTCTGGAAGCGGTTCACAAGACCGGCTTCCTTCATCGCGACGTCAAGCCAGCCAACATCATTCTAGACGCCCAGAACAATCCGACCCTAATCGATTTCGGCGCATCGCGCGCATCCATGGCTGATCGTACCGCCGCCCTGACGGCGATCTTCACGCCGCGTTATGCGGCCGCCGAGCAGCTCACCTCGGACAAGCAGGGGCCTTGGACGGATATCTATGGCGTGTCGGCGACGCTCTACCATGCGATCACCGGCAAGGCGCCTCCCAGTTCCCTGGAACGGGCGCTGAACGACACCTATGAGCCGCTGGCTTCGCTGAAGCCCGATGGCTACGCCGTCGCGACCTTGGAGGGCATCGATGTGGGACTGGCGGTCCGTGCCAAGGATCGCCCGCAGTCGATTGCGGCCTGGCGTGCCCTGCTCTTTCCGGCCGACGACGAGGCTGAAAGCGATTCGACCGTCTACACGAGACCAAAGCGGGCAGCGGCTACGAAGGCGACCACTGCACCTCCACCGCCCGCTAGTGCGCCGCCGCCGAAACGTCCGGAAATCGATCGGCGCGCCCTCGCCTCGGTCTCCGCACTTAAAGCAGGCTTCGCCGGCAAGAAGCGGGTGGGTTTGGCCGCGGCCATCGCGGTTGTCCTCGTTCTGGGCGTGGGTGGGTATCTGATATTCGAGCCAGATTCGTCGCCGCCTGGGACGTCTCAGGTGCTGACTGCTGAAGAGCAGGCGGCCAAAGCCCGATTGGAAGCAGAAGCCCGCCAGAAGGCGGCTGCCGAAGCCCAACAGAAGGCCGAAGCCGAGGCTCGGCAGAAGATTGCAGCAGAAGCGCAGCAGAAAGCGGAGGCCGAAGCTCGCCAGAAGGTGGCGGCAGAAGCCCAGCAGAAGGCTGAAGCCGAGGCTCAGCAGAAGGCGGCCTTCGACGCTCAGCAGAAAGCCGAGGCGGAGGCCCGTCAGAAGGCAGCCGCCGAAGCGCAGCAGAAAGCGGACGCCGAGGCTCGCCAGAAGGCTGCGGCTGAAGCCAGGCAGAAAGCCGAAGCGGAAGCCCGGCAGAAAGCTGAAGAGGCAGTTCGTCTGAAAGCGGCCGCGGAGGCGCAGCAGAAGGCAGAAGCGGAAGCTCGTCAGAAGGCAGCGGCCGAAGCCAGGCAGAGAGCGGAGGCGGAAGTCCGTCAGAAGGCCGAAGAGGACGCTCGCCAGAAAGCGGCTGCGGAGGCGCAGCAGAAGGCAGAAGCCGAAGCGCGCCAGAAGGCGGCGGCCGAAGCCAAACAGAAAGCGGAGGCGGAAGCTCGCCAGAAAGCAGCAGCCGAAGCTCAGCAGAAAGCCGAAGCCGAGGCCCGGCTGAAGGCGGAAACCGAAGCTCGCCAGAAAGCGGAAGCAGAAGCCCGCCAGAAGGCCGCGGCGGAAGCGCAGCAGAAGGCGGCCGAGGCCAAGCAAAAGGCCGACGCTGAGGCGGCGACCCAGAAGCTCGCGGAGACAACAGAGACGGCCTTGAAGTTTACATCGGCCGACCGCCAGCGGCTTCAGGTGGCGTTGACGGCGTTGGGCTTCGACACGCTCGGCACCGACGGCATCTTCGGTCCGCGGTCGCGCGAGATGATCCTGAACTGGCAACGCGCGCACAACCAATCGGCCACGGGCTACCTCACGGCTGCGCAGCAGCAGACATTGCTCCGTGAGGCAGCACCTGCCGTCGCCAAGTTCGATGACGACCAGAAGAAGGCCGAGGCGGCCGCCAAGGCTCGGGCCGCAACGAACCCGGCGCCAGTCACGACCCCGTCGACGTCTACGAGATCGAGCAATACCTATGGCGTTTCATGTCAGGACGCCTCGGGCCGCCGGATCGACTTCCCGAACGAGACTTCGTGTCCTTACGGCTTGAGGTCCGTGCGTTGAGTTCTTTGTAACAGGTGAGGCAAATGGAACCTTGTTGCCGGCAAGAACCTGGGTCTGGTGAGGCGCGACGGACATCGTCGCGTGCCGACAATCCTTCCTCTTTCTCGATCTTTGCCATGCTTCTGGCCGGCGTAGTGGCGCTGGTCGCCAGTGCTGGTCTGTCGAAGATCGCCTCGGCGCAAGATTCATGGGTGTTCTCCAACGAGATCGCGTGTGAAACCGCGCCCGTCTATGGCGTGCCCTTCTCTCAATGCTGGACCTCGAACACGCGCACCTTTCGAATCGGCACCGTCCAGGGCTGGCGGCATGCCTACACGGATTCCAAGAGCGAGTTCTCCATCGGTTTCTACAGGATCGTAAATGCTCATGGCGTGGGCGGGATGAGTCCCGTCTCCGCTTCGGGGGCTGCCGATTGGATACGAACAGCAGATGCACTCAAGAACGTCACGGCAGGGGCCAGCGGTTGGGCGTTGAGCCAGAACGCCACCGGCGATCGCTACGTGACCTATCAGAAGCCGCAACGGCAATGCATTGCCTTCGTGCGCAACGGTCCGATCACCAATGGGCAGGTGAACTGGATTCTCGGTGCCGCCTTCTGCCGCGAATCGGCGGCGCCGCTTTCGAACAACGAAGCACAGTTCATCGCCGATGCGGTCAAGGTGAGGGATTGAGCGACGTCTGACCGAGAGGGGGCGTCATGAAACGAAGACTACTGCTCCTTGCGACACTCGGTCCGATACTCCCGGTCCCGTCGTCTGCTGCCCCGGACAACGACAGAGCTTACTGCGCCGAACTCTCGGCGCTTTATCGCCGCTACGTCCAGAACGCACCGGGGCGGCGTTTCGATGTCGAAGCCAGTGTGGCGCTCGAGGATTGCCAGAAAGGCAATACGGCAGCCGCCATTCCCGTGCTGGAAAAGAAGCTGACGCAGAGTGGTTTTTCTCTGCCCAAGGAGTTCAAGCCATAGGGAGCGGCCGTCAACGGCAGCTGACGTTGATCTGACGCGGCGTGAAGGTCGGCAGAGCGGGTGGCGGATTGGGCGGAGCCGTGGGCCAGTCGCCGGCGGCGAGATGCTTTTCGATGATGGGTACGAGCTGGTTGAACGCCACCCAGCCCTTGAGGCGGCTGCCTGCCTTGTTGGTGTGAACCGCGTCGATGAACAGATCCGGCTCCAGCGGCATGTCGCGTGCGAAGTCGATGAAGGGAAGGCCGTGGGTCCTGGCGTACTTGGTCAGGAGGCGGTTTTGAAACGCCGCCAGACGCGCGATGTCGCGATAGCGGAACGGATAGTTACTGATGTTGAGCTGGTCGATGATGTAGCGGTGGCGGACCGGATCGAGCACGAGTCCGTCTTTCACCATCCAGATGAACGAGGTCAGGGTGAGTTGCGCACCGATCCCGCTGAGATCGCTGCGGATGCGATCGAGGTCATGCTGGATGATCGACAGACTGACGGGCAGGTTGGGATAGGCGAGGTCGGGGTCGGCTTCGTCGAGGCCGGCTGGCCAGGCGATGCGATAGTCGGGTTTCGGCCATTCGGCGCCGCTGTTTGCGGTATTCGTCCCTGACGCCGCAGCGTTTGCTGCTTCGATGCCTGCGATCCTGAGGGCGGTGCTGAAGCGCGCCGCGAGTGCGGAGTAACGCGCGGCCGTCTGTAGCCAGTCCGGTATGGAAGCCTGCGGCTGCGGAGGGCGAGCCGTTTCTCCAGCCGGCATCTTCTCGACGATCGAACCCAGGCGGAATTGGTTGCCGCCTTCGTGATAGACGACCAGATCGGGCTTGAGCGGCAGCACTTCCGTTGCCACGACGGCGGCGATTTCACTGGAGCCGATGCTTTCTCGACCGGCGTTCAGGACCTCGAACCGTAGATCCAGTTTCCTCGACGCGGCCCACAGATTGAGCCAATAGCCTGCGCGCTCGGTGAAGCCGAAGGGCAGATGCGGCGCATCCATCGCCACCGAGGAGCCGACGAAGACGATGCGTACTGTCCGCGGCTGGCGTGGAACTTCAATCGGCGCGCCCCGCCAGCCAAGTTGGTTGGTCACCAGCAAGTTGGGCAGAGTCGCGTTGGGCGGAAAGCGGTAGGGCGGCAGAGCGCCGCCGTCGACAGGGTCATAGAGATAGAGCTGCCCTGGCGCGTGGCGCAGGACACGGTTCTGGCAGGGATCGCCGGCATATTTCGCGTTCCAGGCGCGAAAGGCGTCGATGGCACGAAAGGAACCATCGCTCGGGGGATTGCTCTCGACCTGTCGGAAGAGCCGAAGCCATTCCTCGGGTACCGGCTTGCGATTGGGCAGCGGTGGCGGATCGTCGGCGAACCAGGCCCGATCGACCCCCGGCGCAAGCGATACCTTGTCGAGCCACTCGGCGGGTACGTCAGTTGGTTCAGCCGTACCGTCGAGCGGGAAGGCGAGGAAGCGATAGCCGTCGATCACGCGCACGGCTGCTTCGGCCATGATGGTCGTGACGAGAATCGAACCGAGAACCAGTAAGGCGTTGCGTAGAGCCACAGCGAAGCTCCTGTAGCCCTCGTTTTGCCAGCTCTTTCTTAGCAGCCCTTCTGCTCAGCCTTGCACAGACCGTCGAGGGTTTCGACGATCGATGGCATCATGCCCTTGGCGAGCGCGATCTCGGCCTTGCCGTTGGGATGGGGGTCGGGAACCGTCACCCAGAGGCTCGATGGCTCGAGGTTCTCGATGACCGGCAGCAGATCGATGAAGGGGGCGCCGGTGCGCTCCACCTCGGCGCGCACCTTGTCCGTCACGTCCTGAAAAGGATAGGGCTTGAGCTCGCGCAACTCCGGCACGTGGAAGACCAGGAGCTTCGCGCCACTTTCTTTCGCCACCTGGGCAAAGCCAGCGAGCGCCTCGCGCGTCCGCCGCCAGCCGTCGGCATCGGCATTGTAGAGGCCGCGATAATACTGCTTCCAGTCGGGGGCCTCGCCGAACGAGCGGAGGAGCGAGTCGATCCGGTAGTTCAATACGACCCAGGCGGCCGAATGCAGCGAAAGCCAGCTCGTGTCGGTGTAGGTCGGCATCGGCTCGCCATCGTTGATGAAGTAAACGAGCGCGATGATGTCGGGTTTGAACTTGGCGCCCATCGCCTTGTAGGCAGCCAGCTCCTGCGCGGTGTTCCAGTTGCCGACACCCAAGTTGAAACCGTCGACCTTGCGGCCCTGATTCTTGAGCGTGTCGAGGACCTGGCGAGCGAAGGTTTCCTGCTCGGCGACACCCCAGCCCATGGTCACCGAATCGCCCACGAAGGCGATGCGGGCGACGCCCGGCGGCGCCTGCAAGGGGATCGGCGGCGTGCGGAAGCCGTTCTCGTCGGTCCGCACATCCACGTTCATAAGCTGTGCATGTGCATTGGCGCGGTGACGGTGGCCGATGCCGGGCCGATAGTCGCGCTCCTTCACCTCGCGTGCGTACTTCCACATCTCGAGTTCGTAGAGCAGCCCGTCGTCGAGATAGAGTCGCGTGAAGCCTTCTACGGCAAGGAAGCAGGCCAGCGTGACGCCGATGGCCAGCAGGACGTTGGCAAAAAACTTTCCCTTCATTCCTCTCACTCGACGAACAGCTTCAGGATTCCCAGGCTTTTGGCGGCTTCGGAAATAGGCCAAGCCTCCCTGTCATGGCAAGGCGAAGCGCCGCGGCTATTCGCCTGCCAACGGGCGCGATCTGGCCCGCTGGTTGGTTTTTATGCAGCAATGATGGTCAGTCGGCGGTGCCTGCCACCGGCTCGGCCGGCTTGCTCTTCTTGGCGCCCTTGCGGCCCTTGCTCCATTCCTCGTAGCGCTGCAACACCGTGAAGAACGACGGCACGAACAGCACGGCCAGGCAGGTCGAGGCGATCATGCCGCTGAACACGCAAAGGCCGAGCGAGATGCGCGAGTTCGCCCCTGCGCCCGTCGCTGTCACCAGCGGCACGACGCCCAGGATGAAGGCGAACGAGGTCATCAGGATCGGGCGGAAGCGGGTGCGGGCCGCCTCGATGGCGGACTCGACAATGCTCTTCCCGTCGACCAGACGGCGCTCACGTGCCACCTCCACGATCAGGATGGCGTTCTTGGCACCAAGCGCGATCAGCAGCATCAGGCCGATCTGGGTGTAGATGTTGTTGGCGAGGCCGACGGCGGTGAGCGCGATGGCCGGACCACTCAGCGCCAGCGGCACGGCCAGGATGACGCCGAGCGGCGCGATCCAGCTTTCGTACTGGCCAGCGAGGCAAAGATAGACCAGCAGGATGGCGAGCGCGAACACGTACATCAGCTGGTTGCCGACGATGTTCTCCTGATAGGCCATGCCGGTCCATTCGTAACCAGTGCCGGGCGGCAGGATCGCCTTGGCGATCTGGTCCATGAGCTCGATGCCCTCGCCCGAGCTGAAGCCCGCCGCAGGCGAGCCCACGATCGCGGCCGACGGATAGAGATTGTAGAGGCTGATCAGCGGCGGGCCGAGCGCCGGCTTCAGCTCGGCGATGGCACCGATCGGCACCATCTGGCCGTCGAGGTTCTTCACCTGCAGCCTCAGGATGTCCTCGGGCCGCGTGCGGTACTGCGAGTCGGCTTGGATGTAGACTTGCAGGCTGAGGCCGAACTTGTTGAATCGGTTGACGTAGGACGAACCCATGTAGCTCGACAGGGTCGTGAAGACGTCGCCGACCGGAACCCTGAGCGACTCGGCCTTGACGCGATCGACCTCGATCCGCACGTGCGGGGCGCCAGCGCGGAAAGAGGTGACGAGGTTGGTCAGCGCCGATTGCGTTCTGGCGTTCTCGATCATCGTATCCGTCACGGCCTGCAGCTTGGTGTAGTCGAAGCTGCCGTCCTTCTGCTCGACCTGCATCTGGAAGCCGCCGGCATTGCCGATGCCCTGGATGGCGGGCGGCACGATGACGAAGGCGCGGCCATCCTGCAGGACCTTCAACTTGTCCATCAGGCCGAACACGATTGAGCGGAGGTCCTGGCCCGGCACCTTCAGGCGCGCGTCCCAGTCCTTCAGGATGACGTAAGACACGGCGGCATTGGCCAGCGGCGAGTTGCTGTCGAGCACCGACATACCGCCCAGCGCCACGACGTTCTCGACGCCCGGCGCGGCCATTGCGATCTCGGCGGCCTGGCGCAGCGTGGCATTGGTGCGTTCGAGCGAGGCGCCGTCCGGCAACTGCACGCCGATCATCAGGTAGCCTTGATCCTCGTTGGGAATGAACGCGGTCGGCAGGCGGGCGACGCCCCAGGCACCGATGCCGGCCGCGATCAGGGCGATCACGACCATGATGCCGGCGCGATGGACCATGAAGCCGACGATGCCGGCATATCCATCCTCGAGCTTGTTGTAGACCTTGTTGAAGCCGCGGAAGAAGATGTTGCGCTTCTCCGGCGGTGTCGCCGGCCGCAGCCACATGGCGCACTGGGTGGGCTTCAGGGTGGCGGCGTTGATGGCGCTGATCAGGGCCGTGGCGGCGATGACCAGGGCGAACTGGGCGAACATCTGGCCGGTCAGGCCGGGCAGGAAGGCCGCCGGCAGGAATACCGACATCAGCACCAGGGTGATGCCGATGACCGGCCCGAACAGCTCGTCCATCGCCTTGATCGCCGCGTCGTGGGGCGACATACCTCGTTCGATGTGATGGGCGACACCTTCGACGATCACGATCGCATCGTCGACCACGATACCGATCGCCAGCACGATGCCGAACATGGTTGTCGTGTTGATGGTGAATCCGAGCGCCGCCATGGCCGCGAAGGCGCCAATGATCGTCACGGGAATCGTGGTCGCTGGCACCAGCATTGCGCGCCAGTCCTGCAGGAAGATCACGATCACGATCAGGACCAGGATGCCAGCCTCGATCAAGGTCATGAAGACCTCGTTGATCGATGCATTCACGAAGCGCGTGGTGTCGAACGGCACCTCGTAGGCCAGGCCCTCCGGGAAGGCCTTGGACAGTTCGACCATCTTGGCCTTGACGCGCTTGGCGACGTCGAGGGCATTGGCATCGGGTAGCTGGTAGATCGCGATGCCGGAATTGGGCTTGCCGTTGATGTGCGAGGTCTGGGAATAGGTTTGCGCGCCCAGCTCGACCCGGCCGACGTCGCGAACCCGCACGATCCGGCCGCCATTGCCCTGGTCGGCCTTGACGATGATGTTACCGAACTCTTCCGGTGTACTCAGGCGCCCGACGACGTCGATCGTGTACTGGAAATCGAGCCCCTTGGGCGCCGGCGGCTGGCCGACCTGGCCCGCCGTCACGTCCTGGCTCTGCTGCTGGATGACGCGGCTCACGTCCGAGGGGGTGAGACCAAAGGTATAGAGCTTCTGCGGATCGAGCCAGACGCGCATCGAATACTGGCCGACGCCCAGCACGTTGACGTTGCCGACGCCCGGCAGGCGCGACAGCTCGTTGACCAGGTTGATGGTCGCGTAGTTGCTGAGATAGAGGCTGTCGTAGCGCTCGTCGGGCGACCTCAGCGACACGATCTGGAGGATCGAGGTCGACTTCTTCTCGACGACGAGGCCCTGTGCCTGCACCGGCATGGGCAGCGAGGCAAGCGCGGCACTGACCTTGTTCTGCACCAGCACCTGCGCGAAATCGAGATCGGTGCCGATCTCGAACGTCACGGTGAGCGTGTAGGTGCCTGCGTCCGTGCTGTAGGACTGCATGTAGATCATCTTCTCGACGCCGTTGACCTGCAGCTCGACCGGCAGGGCCACGTCGTTGACGACGACCGCAGCGCTCGCGCCCGGATAGGTCGTGGTGACCTGGACCGTGGGCGGCACGACGTTGGGATATTGCGCGACCGGCAGGGTCGCCAGCGCCACGCCGCCGATCAGCACGATGATGATGGCGAGGACGTTGGCCAGAACCGGCCGGTTGATGAAGAACGCGGAGATCATGGTTGCGTTTCCCGGCCGGTCACTTCGGGGCGGCGGGAGCGCCGTCGGTCGTAACGGGGATAGTCGTCAGCTTGGGAACGACCTTGGCGCCAGGGATCGCGGCGCCGTTCAGGTTGAGGACGACCTGATCGTCGGGCTTTAGGCCCGTCGAGATGACGCGTAGGCCGTTGGGGAGAAGCTGCCCGGTGGTGATCCGGGTCTGGGTGACGACATTGTCCTTGCTGACCGTCAGGAGATACTTGCCGGCCTGGTCCTCGGCGATGACCCGGTTGGGCACCAGCAGCGAGGCCGTGGCGCCTAGGCCCTTCGGTACCTTCACGCGCACGAAGAAGCCGGGAATGAGGGCGCGTGTCGGATTGTTGAACAGGGCGCGGACTAGGATCGTGCCGGTCGTCGCATCGAGTTCCGGCGACACGTAGTTCAGGAAGCCTTTGTGGGGGAAGCCTTCCTCGTTCATCAGGCCGATCTCGACCGGGACCTTGCTCAGCTCCTCGATGTCGAGGCGACGTTCCTTGAGGTTATGGCGGATCTGCAGCACGTCCTGCTCGCTCATGTTGAACGTGACGTACATCGGATCGAGCTGGACGATCGTGGCGAGCTTGGTAGCGGTCGACGCACCGACCAGTTCGCCGACCGAGATCAAGTGCTTGCTGACGATACCGTCGAACGGTGCCTGAACCGTCGTGTAGCCGAGGTTCGTCTGGGCGATCGTGAGGTTGCCTTCGGCGTTCTCGACATTGGCCCGCGCGTTGTCGCGTTTGGCCTTGGCAGTGTCGTAGGTGTTCTGGGCGGAGACGTTCTGGCGGAGCAGAATCTCCTGGCGGGTAAACTCGGCCTCGGCCTGGGCCAGTGTGGCCTTGGCGCCGTCGAGCTGGGCCTCGGCCTCCTTGACCTTGGCCTTGTACATCGTCTGCTCGATGCCGAAGAGCTGCTGGTCCTTCTTGGCTTCGGAGCCGTCGATATAGTTCTGTGAGGTCAGGAAGCCCTCGACGCGGGCGACGAGGTCGACGGTGGCAAAGGCCACCGTGTTGCCGGTCAGGACCTCGAAGGGCGCCACCTCCTGCTTCACGGGGATGCCGACACTGATCTCGGCCGGCGGCGGCGGCTGGAACTTGTTCTCGGGCTTGCAGCCGGCCAGCGCGAAGGCCAGCACCGGAACGGCGGCGACGCTCCGGAAAATCCGATTGACTGCAATTTGTTTAGCGACGCCACTGCGATTCGACATAGGCCCGACGATGCTCCCCGCGGTGTCGAAAATCGTTAGCGCATCCCTTGCAGGAATGCCACCGTGAGGCGGTTCAAGCGCGTTTAAACGCCAGCGTCAGATTGTTCGCCGGCATTTCCGTAGTAACCGGCGGGTCAAAGCCCTGGGCAGCGGCAAGGTCGGCGACAGCCTCCAGGTCGCGCACCCCCCAGGCCGGGTTGCGGCGGCGCAGATCGAGGTCGAAAGCCTCGTTGCTGGGCGCGGTGTGTCGGCCGCCGCGCCGATACGGTCCGTAGAGAAAGAGCAACCCACCCGTTGGCAGGATGCGCCCGGCACCGGCCATCAGTCCGACTGTCGCCTCCCAGGGCGCGATATGGATCATGTTGCTGCACAAGATCGCGGAAGCGTGATCGACCGGCCAGATGGATGACGTGACGTCGAGGGCTACGGCCGGCCGGACATTGGGGAGCCGGAGCGTCTCTACCCAGCCGTCAATGCTGGCGCGGGCACCGTCGTCGGGGTCGCTAGGCTGGAAGGTGAGGTAGGGGGCCGTGGCCGCGAAGTGCACGACATGCTCGCCCGTACCGCTCGCAATCTCCAGCACCAGACCTGCGGCAGGGAGATGATGCTTCAGCACGTCGAGAATGGGCTGGCGGTTGCGCTGGGCAGAAGGGGCTTCTCGTCTCATTTGGCAGCCTCGATTGCCTGCCAGATCCGGGCAGGGCTTGCTGGTCCCTCGAAGTTACGCACGCCGAGCGGCGCGAGCGCATCGAGGATGGCGTTGGCGATGGCCGGAAAGGCCGCGATGGCGCCTGCTTCGCCGCACCCTTTCACGCCCAACGGATTGGTCGTGCAAGGTGTGCCGTTGAAGCCGAGGTCGAAGGACGGCAGGTCGTCGGCGCGGGGCAGGGCATAGTCCATGAACGATCCCGTCACCATCTGACCCGACTTGGGATCGTAAACCGCCTGCTCCAGCAGAGCCTGACCAACGCCCTGTGCCATGGCGCCATGCGCCTGGCCGGTCGCCACCATGGGATTGACCAGCACGCCATAGTCGTCGACGGCGGTGTAGCGCACCAGCTCGACGCGGCCGGTGTCGCGGTCGATCTCGACTTCCACGACATGCGCGCCGTTGGGAAAGGTCATGTGCTCGCGCGTCCAGGCATGGAAGGTGTCGAGCGGTTTGCCCTTCTCACGCCCTAGCGCCGCCACCTCGAACAGGCCGATGGCACGGTCGGTGCCGGAGACGACGAAGCGGTCTCCCTCGAAGCGGATATCGGCTTCGGCCGCCTCCAGTGCTTCCGCGGCAAGCACCGTCCCCTTGGCGATGATCTCATCGCAGGCGCGCCAGATCGCCGTGCCGCCCATGTAGGTGGCGCGCGAACTGCCGTGACCGCCACCTGCCGGGATTAGGTCGGTATCGCCCTGGATCAGGCGGACACGTTCGTTTGCCACGCCGAGCCGCGTCGCCAGCATTTGCGGGAACGTGGTTTCGTGTCCCTGGCCGATATGCTGCGTGCCGGTGATCAGCGACACCGTGCCGTCGGCTTCGAACCGGACATCGACATTCTCGTCCGGCGGCCCGCCCGTTCCCTTGATGTGATAGGCGAAGCCCAAACCGCGCAGGCGGCCGCGCGCCGCGCTCTCTGTCCGCCTCTCGATGAATCCCGCTCGGTCGGCGCGAGACAGGGCGGCGTCGAGCGATTCGGCAAAATGGCCGCTATCGACCTGGAAGCCGAAGGCGTTGGTCATGGGCATCGCCTGGGGTGGCACCATGTTGCGGCGGCGGAGCTCGGCGCGGTCGATGCCGGTCTGCCGCGCCGCTTCGTCGATCAGCCGCTCCACGACGTTGATGGCTTCGGCGAAGCCTGGCCCGCGCGTCACGCCGATCGGTGCGGTATTGGTCACGACCGCCACGACATGCAGCGCGATCGACGGAATGCGATACACCGACCCCTGCAGGTGAACGTACTGGTTCGTGAGCACGCCACCGCCGACGCCGATCATGTAGGCGCCGAGATTGGCGACGCTGGCGATCCTGAGCGCCAGGAAGCGGCCCTCCGCATCGAGCGCAAACGAGGCGTCGGCCTGCATATCGCGTGCCGCGTGATCGGACAGGAACACGTCGCTGCGGCTTGCGATCCACTTGACCGCGCGGCCGGTGCGCCGGGCGGCCCACAGGATCAGCGCATGTTCGACGTAGGCGAAGTTCTTGGCGCCGAAGCCGCCGCCGACATCGCGCGCCACGAAGCGCACATCCTTCGCTTCGAGGCCGAGCGATCGCGCCACGAAGGTGCGGTTGATATGGATGTTCTGACTGGAAACGTGGAGCGTGTAGCGTCCGGTCTCGACATCGAACGATCCCACAGCACCGCGCGGCTCCATAGGATTCGTCACGACACGGTGATTGCCGAGGGCGAGCGAGACGACATGGGCGGCACGTGCGAAGGCAGCATCTGCGCCAGCGATGTCGCCGGTTTGCCAGTCGAGACAGGTGTTGGCGGGAATCTCCGCGGCGAGCTGCGGCGCGCCGGAAGCCCGGGCCGCTTCAGCCGTCGTGATCGCGGGCAGTGCCTCGTAGTCGACGTCGATCAGCTCGGCAGCGTCGAGCGCCTGCGCCTTGTTCTCGGCGACAACCAGGGCGACCGGTTCGCCGGCGAACCTGACCTTGTCGTGGGCAAGCAGCGGCTGGGGCGCGAAGGCGAAGCGCTCGCCGGTTTGCGTATTGGTCTCGGCGTAAGGTCGGAATGGCTTCAGCCTGTCAGCGGCCGCGTCGGCCGCTGTCAGCACTGCCAGCACACCGGGTGCGCGCCGCGCCGCTTCGACATTGATGGAGTGGATGCGGGCATGGGCGTGCGGTGAGCGCAGCACCACCGCGTGCACGAGACCCTCGAAGCGAAGATCGTCGAGATAAGCGCCCTGGCCGGTGACAAAGCGCCGATCTTCGCGGCGTCGAGGCGACTGGCCGATCGTGTCGATCGTCGAAGGATGGGCGGTCATGTCCGCAGTGTCTCCGCGTTCTGGGCCTGGCGCTTTTCGTCCCACCAGTCGCTCGCCTGCAGGTGCCAGTAGGCAAGCTGCGTGGCCGCCCGGCCCACTGGACCGCCGGCCCAGCTCGTGCCGAAGGGGGAGAATAGCCGCCACTTGGAGGCATCTCCCAAAATACCGGCCGTCACCGCATCTGCCCCGGCTGCCGTCTGGGCCAGCCCATGGCCGCCAAAGGCGGAACAGATCCAGAGGCCGGGCTCGATCTGGCCAACTTGAGGCATCTTGTGTGGTGCATAGCCCATGGTGCCCGGCCAGGCATAGGCGATGCGGATGTCACCGAGCTGCGGATAGACCGAAAGAATGTCGCCGCGCATCATTTCGCGCAGCCGTGGCGGCTCGCGTGTGTCGGTGGTGATGCGTCCGCCCCACAGCAGCCGGTCGCCATCGACGACCCTGTAGTAGTCGCCGGCGCGGCGCGTGTCGGAGATGGCGCCCGCCCAGCGGATCGCCTCGCCGAGCTTCGGCCCGATCTTCTCCGTCACCGCGACATAGGTGGCCACCGGCAGCACGGCGCGGGCGATGCTCGGCTGAACGCGGCCGAGATCGGCATTGCCGGCCAGCACGACGTGACGCGCCGTCACCGAACCGTGTGCTGTGCTCAGCGTCCAGTGATCGCCTTTACGTTCGAGGCTGGTCGCTTCCGTGCCCTCGTGGAGGACGCTGCCAAGTCGTTCGACGTCTGCCGCGAGCGCCAGCGCGAAGTTCAACGGGTGAATGTGGAATGATGTAGGGTCGTGGATCGCCTGGTAGTAGCGCGCGGTATCGAGCTTTGCCCGCGCCTCGGCCACGCTCCAGGGCTCGAAGCTCGCGCCGAGCTGATCGGCAAGGCGGCGTGTGCGGTCGGCGAAATCGGGTCCCTGATCGGTGCGGGCGACACTGAGCTTGCGGGAGCCCATGAGAATGTCAGGTCGGTCGAAGACCTGGATTGCCTCGCGCACAATTTCGACGCCGCGCCGCGACTGGGCATACAGCCGCCGTGTATGGTCGATCCCGAGCTTGTCGATCAGAACGCCCGAGCGGGCCGCATAGCCTGGTCCGACGAAGCCACCGTTGCGTCCCGAAGCGCCCCAGCCGATGCGGCGGCGCTCGACCAGCACAACGCGCTTGCCCTGAAGGGCGAGCAATCGCGCCGTATGCAACCCCGCGAAACCACCACCCACGATCGCGACGTCGGCCTCGCACCGATCCGCGAGAGGCACGCGATCGGGCGCCGCGTCTCGCGTGGCGGCATACCAGCTTGCCGGATATGCGCTTTCGGCCATCGGCCAGTTTCTCCCTTCAATTCCTCGGTGGAAGTCGTCGCACGGGAAGGCTTGCGCGGTCACGTCCCCTGTCGCACTAAAGTTGTCATCGGTTTCCTTGTTTCCGGAGGACGTATGTCGGTCGATTTCGATGCGGTGATCATCGGCGCGGGTTTCGGCGGCATGTATATGTTGCATCGGCTGCGCCAGAAGGGCTTTGCGGCACGCGTCTTCGAGGCTGGCAAGGGCGTCGGCGGCACCTGGTACTGGAACCGCTATCCCGGTGCGCGCTGCGATGTCGAAAGCGTCCAGTACTCCTACCAGTTCTCGCCGGAGCTGGAGCAGGAGTGGGAATGGTCGGAGCGTTACGCCACGCAGCCCGAGATCCTGCGCTACGCCAATCACGTTGCCGACCGCTTCGATCTGCGTCGCGACATGAAGTTCGAGACGCGCATCACCAAGGCCGCTTTCGACGAAGCGGCGAACCTGTGGCGCGTCGAGACGGACAAGGGCGACAAGGTCGCGGCACGTTTCGTCATCACGGCCATGGGCTGTCTCTCTTCGCCCAACACCCCCAAGATCCCGGGCCTCGAGGACTTCAAGGGGCCGACCTATCACACCGGCAACTGGCCGCACGAAGGTGTCGACTTCACCGGCAAGACGGTGGGGGTGATCGGCACGGGCTCCTCGGCAATCCAGTCGATCCCGATCATGGCCGAACAGGCCAAGCATCTCACCGTGTTCCAGCGTACCGCCAACTACACGGTGCCGGCGCACAACAAACCACTTGATCCGACCTATGTGAGCGAGATCAAGGCGAGCTATCCGGAGATGCGCAAGCGCGCCAAGACCAAGCCCGCCGGTATCGACTTCACGATCAATCCCGGCTCTGCCGTCGAGACGCCCGAGGCCGAGCGCAACCGCGAATTTCAGGCACGCTGGGACTATGGCGGGCTGGGCTTCATGGCGTCCTTCTCCGACCTGCTGCTGAACGACGATTCCAACAAGCTGGCGGCGGACTTCGTGCGCGCCAAGGTTCACGAAGTCGTCAAGGATCCGAAGACGGCCGAGGCGCTGGTGCCGAAGAACATTATCGGCTGCAAGCGGCTGTGCGTCGACACCGGCTACTGGGCGACCTTCAACCGGCCCAACGTCACCCTGGTCGATATCAATGACGAGCCGGTGGAGCGCATCACCGCCACGGGACTGCGCGCCAAGGGGCAGGACTATGCGTTCGACTGCCTCGTCCTGGCGACGGGCTTCGACGCCATGACCGGCGCGCTGCTCAAGGTCGACTTCCGCGGCCGTGGTGGCGTCACCCTGAAGGAGAAGTGGAACGAAGGGCCGAAGACCTATCTCGGGCTCACGGTCGTTGGCTTCCCCAACCTCTTCATGATCACCGGACCGGGCAGCCCCTCGGTGCTGACCAACATGCTTCCGTCCATCGAGCAGCATGTCGATTTCATCGCCGACTGCCTCGAGGCGGTACGCGCCAAGGGCAAGATCGTGATCGAGCCCGAGCCGCAGGCGCAGGAAGCCTGGGTCGGCCATGTCGGCGAGGTGTCGAACATCACGCTGCGTTCGACCTGTAGCTCCTGGTATGTCGGCGCCAACATTCCCGGCAAGCCGCGAGTCTTCATGCCATACATCGGTGGTCTGCCGGCCTACATTCAGGCCTGCGAGACGGTGGTGAAGAACGGCTACGAAGGATTTGCGCTAGCGTGAGCCCCCTTCGCCCTCCAGCTCGCGTGGCCGCAGGGCGAGGAAGAAGCCTAGTCCCAGCAGTATCAGGGCGGCGATAACCAGGAAGGCAATGCCCCAAGCCAGGGGCGACATGCCGCCCGAGAGATCGAGTGTCCAGCCGACGATCAACGGCCCGACGAAGCCGCCAGCGTAGCCCAGCGTCGAATGGACGGCGAGCGTGGCGCCGCGTCGCGCGGGTTCGGCGTTGCCGGCGGCACCTGCTGTCAGTGATGACGAGTCGAGCCAGACGATCATGCCGTAGACGATCAGCAGAACGACGGCCAGCCAGTAGTGCATCGGCCCCAGAAAGCCCACCGCTGCAGCTGCCACGACCGACAGGATGAGCGCCGCGGCGACCAGTCGCCGTCGGCCGAAGCGGATCGAAGCCTCGTTGCCGACCACACTGGTGAAGGTGCCGAGAAGCGCCAACAAGGTGACGACGAGGGCGGGCGAGAGCGCTTCACCCGACAGGCCGACATGCGCCGCCACGAAGGCGAGGAAGGCGACCCCCCAGCCGCGTAGCGCACTCATCTCCAGCGTATGCACGCAGTAGACGAGGGAATAGGCGAAGGCCGAGCGGTTGCGGATCACCGGCCGGAAATCGAACAAGGCGCCATGGCTCGCCACGCGCGGCGGCGGTGGCCGGCGTGGTACGGCGAGCGCGATGGTCAACCAGGCGATAGCGGCAGTCGCTGCGGAGAACGTGAAGGCGGCACGCCAGCCGAACTGCGCCGCCAACACATCGCCCAGGAGGTAAGAGATCGCGCCGGAGATGCCGATGCTGGCGGCATGGCCCGTCACGGCACGCGACATCATCTTGGCGTTCACCTGGTCGGCCAAAAGTTTGAGGCCGGTCATGTAGGTGCCGGCCCAGCCGAGGCCCGCCAGCGCGCGTGTCGCCAGTGCCGACCAGAAACCGTCGGCGAACAGGCCGAACAACAGATGCCCGGCCACCGTGCAGCCGACGCCGAACAGATAGACGCGCTTGGCGTCGATCTTGTCGGTCAGGGTGACCAGTACCGGCACCGAGACCATGTAGGCGCCGAAGAAGATCGCGGTGATCCAGCCGGCTTCGCTGTTGGACAACGACCAGCGTTGCATCATCTGCGGCAGCAGTGCGGGCCAGAATCCGGCGCCGATCTGTACGAAGATCTGCGCGCCACAAACCACGGCGACCAGACGGCCGCCCGACAATGCGTTCATCAGATCAGCCGCAGCAGCTCGAAGTCTTCGTTTCCGACTTGGCGGTCTTGGGCGCACAGCAGCCCGACGCGGCTGGCGCGACAGACGCGGGAGGCCCACTGCAGACGCCTGTTTCAGGCAGCACCAGCTCGACCTTGGCCGCGGCTTCGTGGTCGCCCGCGATCTCGGCGGCGATCGAACGGACCTGCTCGTAGCCCGTCAGCATGAGAAAGGTGGGCGCCCGGCCGTAGGACTTCATGCCGGCAAAGTAGAAGCCGGGTTCGGGCTGGCCGAGTTCGCGTGCGCCATGGGGGCGTACCGTGCCGCAGCTATGCAGGTTCGGATCGATCAGCGGCGCCAGGATCGGCGGGCACTCCAGCGCCGGATCCAGCGAGATCCTGAGTTCGCGCAGGAAATCGAGATTCGGCCGGAATCCGGTCGCGACGATGAGTTCGTTCGCCGTGACGGCGCGGGCGCAACAGGCTGACCCGCTGGCGATACGCAGTTGATCGCCGTCATGGCTGAGATGGGCGACACGGAAGCCCGTCTCGCTTCGGATCGTGCCACTGGCCACGAGAGCGGCGAAGGCACTGCCTAAGGCACCGCGGGCGGCGAGCTGGTCGCTGGCGCCGCCGCCGAAGGACTTCTCGGGTGTGTCGGCACGCAGCAGCCAGATGATCTCCGTGGCCGGGGCTTCGTCCTTGAGACGGGCGAGGTCGACCAGGGTGCCGATGGCAGAATAGCCACCGCCCAGCACGGCGACAGTGCGGTCGGCGTAACGCTTTCGGTGACGGCCCAGCACGTCGGGCATGCCATAGGCGATACGGTCCTGCAGTTCTGGTTCGCCGACCGCCGGCAGGCCGTTGGCTCCCGCCGGATTGGGCGAAAACCAGGTGCCGGTCGCATCGATCACCGCGTCAGCGCGGAGCATTCTGGGCCCCTTGCCATTCTGGTAGCGAATCTCGAAGGGCGCGCTTTCGCGGCCTTTCGTTTTGACCTTGTCGAAGCCGACACGGCCGATGCCCGTCACTTTGCTGTTCGTGCGAATCCGATCCTTGAGTGGCGTACGAGCCGCCAGCGGTTCGAGATACTGCTCCAGCAACTCCGTACCGGTCGGATAGTGGTCAGGCTGCGGCCGGTTCCAGCCGCTCGCCGCGAGCAGCCGTTCCGCCGCTTTGTCGATATTGAACTCCCACGGCGAGAAGGTCTGGACGTGGCTCCATTGACGCACGGCGTAACCGACGGTCGGCCCTGCTTCGAGCACGATCGGTTCCAGGCCGCGTTCCAGCAAATGCGCAGCGGCGGCGAGACCGACAGGGCCAGCGCCTAGGACGGCAACAGTCTTGGTGGACGACATCGTCTCTTCCCTCCGATGCTTCACGCGACTCGCGGCACGGCGACAGGCGCGCAGCTTCCCTCGCTGTCGGCGCAGCATTCCTCGACCATGTAATCCAACAGCTCGCGCATGAGGCCGTAGTTGGCGCGGCAAACGAGGGTCGTGCCGTCGCGCGTTTGCGTGACCAGGCCGACGATCACCAGCGTCTTGATGTGATGCGAAAGGGTCGAGGCCGCAGCGTCGAGCTTCACCTGGAGGCGGCCGACAGGCAGGCCTTCCTGGCCCGCGCGCACGAGCGTCCGGTAGATCTTGAGGCGTGTCGGATTGCCCAGCGCTTCGAGGCGGGCCGCAGCATCGTCGAGCTTCATAGGCCCAACGTAATACTTCGGTCACATGAGTCAACTATATTTCCAGAAATATAGAAATACTGTATAGACCGGCTTCGACCAGGAAGAGCCTCCACGATGAGCAACGACCGAACCTACAACGTCCTCTTTCTTTGCACCGGCAACTCGGCGCGCAGCGTGCTCGGCGAGGCCATCGTCAACCACCTCGGCGAAGGCCGGTTCAGAGGCTTCAGCGCCGGCAGCCAACCCAAGGGGCAAGTGCATCCCTACACGCTCGACCTGCTTGCAGGATTGCGTCTGCCCATCGAGGGGCTCTTCTCCAAGAGCTGGGACCTCTACGCGGTCGCCGGCGCGCCGCAGATGGATTTCATTTTCACCGTATGCGACAGCGCGGCCGGCGAGGCTTGTCCTGTCTGGCCAGGGCAGCCCATGACGGCGCATTGGGGCATCCCCGATCCGGCCGCCGTCGAGGGAAGTGAGGTCGAGCGACGCGCGGCGTTCCGACAAGCCTATGCCGTTCTGGAGAACCGCATCCGGCTCTTCCTCAGCCTGCCGCTCGCCAGTCTCGACCGGATGACCTTGCAGAACCGCCTGCGCGCGATCGGCCAGCAGACGCCTTCCGCTGCTGCTGCCTGATGCTCACGGCCTCTTTGAGGCCAGCACTGATTGCCGAGATGCTGGGCTCGGCACTCTTGCTGGCGGGCGTGGTGGGTTCGGGCATCATGGCCGAAAGGCTCTGCGGCGGGAACGTGGGCCTGGCTCTCCTGGCCAATGCGATCGCGACGGGCGGCGTCCTGTTCGCCCTGATCGTGATGTTCGGTCCCGTTTCAGGAGCACACTTCAATCCGGCGGTGACGTTGGCGCTTGTCCTGCGTGGCCATAGTCCGCGCTCGGCTATCCTGCCGTACGTCGCCGTGCAGGTCGTGGGCGCGATCCTGGGCGTATGGCTTGCCCACTTGATGTTCGATCTGCCGATCCTGCAGGCCTCGACCAAGGTCAGATCCGGTATCGGCCAATGGACTGCCGAGGTGACGGCGACTTTCGGCCTGGTGCTGCTGATCCTGATCGGCGTGCGGCGGCGCCTCGAGGCTCTGCCGGCGGCGGTCGCTGTCTACATCGTCGGCGCTTACTGGTTCACTGCGTCGACGTCATTCGCCAATCCCGCCGTCACGGTGGCCCGTGCGCTCACCGATACCTTTGCGGGGATTGCACCGACCGATGCGCCGGCCTTCATCGCAGCCCAGATCGTAGGCGCGATGCTGGCTTTCGCGATCGCGCCGCTGCTCGACCGGAGTTAAGCCGCGGCGAACTTGCCGAATTCCCAGTTGCGGCCGGGCGCGGCCGCGAACAGGGATTTGGTGTAGTCGTGCTTGGGCTGCTCGAAGACCTGCTCGGCGGCGCCGTACTCGACGACGCGACCCTGGCTCATCACGGCGACATAGTCGCAGATCTGGGCTGCGACGCGCAGGTCGTGGGTGATGAACAGCACGGCAAGGTTCAGCCGTTTGCGGATCTCGTCGAGCAGTTCCAGGACCTGCTTCTGCACCGAGACGTCGAGCGCCGACACCGCCTCGTCGGCGATCAGCAGCTCCGGCTCCATGGCAAGCGCCCGCGCGATACAGATGCGCTGGCGCTGACCGCCCGAGAACTGGTGCGGGAAGCGGTCGAGCGCATTGGGATCGAGACGGACGGTCTCCATCAGCTTGCGCGCGCGCGCCATCGCCTCACTGCGGCTCAGCCCGAAGTTCATCGGGCCTTCGATGATCGAATCGCCCACGGTGATGCGCGGGTTGAGCGACCGATAGGGATCCTGGAACACGATTTGCACGCGCCTGCGGTGCGGACGCAGCTTGCCAGCCGAGATGGTGGCGATCTCGGTGTTGCCCAGGAAGACCTTGCCTTCGGTCGGATCGATCAGGCGAGCGATACAACGTGCCACGGTCGATTTGCCCGAGCCCGACTCGCCCACGATGCCGAGCGTTTCGCCGCGACGAATGTCGAGATCGACATCGACCGCCGCCTTAACGACGCGCGCCTTCTGGAAGAAGCCGGAGCCCGAGTAGGTCTTGCCGAGCTTCTCGGTGCGCAGCACCGTGGTGCTGTCCTTGCGTACGCCGCGATGCACCGGACGGATCGAGGGCACCGAGGAAATCAGCATCTTGGTATAGGGCTGAACGGGCCGTGACAGGATCTGTTCGGTCGGCCCCATTTCGACGAGCTCGCCCCAGCGCAGCACGGCGACGCGATGGGCGATCTCGGCGACGACGCCGAAATCATGGGTGATGAACAGCACGCCTGTGCCCTGGCCTGCCTGCAACTCGGCGATCAGCTTCAGGATCTCGGCCTGCGTCGTGACGTCGAGTGCCGTGGTGGGCTCGTCGGCGATCAGCAGGACGGGATCGAGCACCAGCGCCATGGCGATCATGATGCGCTGACGCTGGCCGCCCGAGAGCTGGTGCGGGTAGGAGGCGTAGATGCGCTCCGGTTCCGGCAGCTTCACGCGGGCCAGGATGGCGATGATCTTGGCCTTGCGCTGGGCGGCGTCGAGTTCGGTGTGCGTGCGCAGCACCTCGTCGATCTGTTCGCCGCAGGCCATGACGGGGTTGAGCGCCGTCATCGGCTCCTGGAAGATCATCGACATGCGCGTGCAACGCAGCTCGCGCAGCCGGGTCTCGTCGGCGGTCAGGATGTTCTCGCCTTCGAGCAGGATTTCGCCCGAAGTGGGTTTCAGCGCCTTGGCGAGCAGGCCCATCACCGTAAAGGCGATCACCGACTTGCCCGAGCCCGATTCGCCGACGAGGCAGACGATCTCGCCCGGATTGACGGTGAAGTTCACCTTCTCGACGGCGTGGACGCGGTCGCCACCGGCCGGCAGGGCGACGCTGAGGTTGCGGACTTCGAGGACTGGCTTCTTCGCTGCTGTCGACATCAGACTTTCTTGCTCATCTTCGGATCGAGCGTGTCGCGCAGACCGTCGCCCATGATGTTGATGGCCAGCACCGTCAAGGCAAGGAAGATGCCGGGATAGAGGATGTTGTGCGGGAACACGCGGAACAGCGTGCGGCCCTCG
>NZ_SCVC01000034.1 GCF_004297405.1 Reyranella sp. | reverse complement strand
CGCACCAGAGCGTCCTTCACAGCGTTCGCACGGCGCAGCGACAGCGCCATGTTGTACTGCTCCGAGCCCGACGTATCGGTGTGGCCCGTCGCCGTGATCCGCGCGTTGCCCTTGGTCTTGTAGGACTGGGCAGCCTGACGGATCGTGCCGAGTGCCTGCTCGCTGAGGTTCGAGCGGTCCCAGTCGAAGAACACCATGAACGACGGCGGGGCGACCGGAGCGGCGGCCGGCGGCGGAGCAACCGGCGCAGCCGCCGGCTGGCCGAACTTGTAGGTCACGCCCAACATCGCGGTGATGTTGTTGTTGTTATAGGCGTTCGGGCTCGTCGTGCCGTAGTAGCGGCCGTCGAGGTTGACGCGCAGGCTCTCGGTGACGTTCCAGCCGATACCGATGATACCCTGATAGGCGAACTGCGTGGAGCAGAGACCGCAGCCCTGGATCGTCGAGTCGACGAAGGCGATACCGGCACCCGCACCGACATACGGCGTGATCGTGGCACCCGGCATGAAGTCATAGAGCAGATTGGCCATGATCGAGAGCTGGTCGACCTTGCCGTAGACATTGGCGTAGCCCGTCGGGAAGGCGACATTGCCGGTGCCGTTGTTCGAACGGTACGTGCCTTCCAACTCGATCCTGGGACCGACGAAGTCGTAACCGACGATACCGCCAGCAGCCCAGCCGGTGTTCATCTGGTAGCTGTTGTTATTCAGCAGCCAGTTCAGGCCACCTTGGGCGCCGATGTAGATACCGGGATTGGCTTGGCCCGGTGAGAACAGGGATTGCGCATTCGCAGCCACTGGCAGAGCGAGCAGGGAAACTGCTGCGGCGAGAAGAGTCTTTTTCATGTGGCGGTACCCTCGTTGATGAGACGCATCCCATCTACGAGGGCAAATGAGGCGAAGTTGCCGCCGCTTGGGCAATGGAGGCCGAACTCCTCCATCACCGTGGCTAGAACGCAACAGTCTCGCAGGTTTACTGCATGAACCAACCGTGGCTGACGACTGCAGATTGGCCTGTAAATGCTGTGCTGGACGCCGCTGCGAAGAAAAGCACGGCGTCGGCAACTTCATCCGTCGTGGTGAATTGTCCGTCGACCGTATCCTTCAGCATGACGTTCTTGATCACCTGCTCTTCGGTGATGTTCAGTTCCTTGGCTTGTTCGGGGATCTGCTTGTCGACCAGTGGTGTGCGCACGAAGCCCGGGCACACGACGTTGGCCGATACGTTGTACTCCGCGCCTTCCTTCGCAAGCACCTTGGCGAGTCCGATGAGGCCGTGCTTGGCAGTGACATAAGGAGCCTTGAGCTTGGAAGCTTCCTTGGAATGCACGGAGCCCATGTAGACGACGCGACCGTACTTCGCCTTGTACATGTGCTTGAGGCAGGCCTTGGTGGTGAGAAACGCGCCGTCGAGATGAATCGCCAGCAGCTTCTTCCAGTCGGCGAACGGGAAGTCGACGATCGGCTTCACGATCTGGATGCCGGCGTTGCTCACCAGGATGTCGATCTTGCCGTATTTGGCAACGGTGTCGGCGACACCCTTCTCGACCTGCTCCTCGTCCGTGACATTCATGGCGACGGCAAAAGCGTCACCGCCCTTGGCGGCGATTGCCTTGGCGGTCGCATTAGCCGCATCGAGGTTGAGGTCGGCAATCACCGGTACGCCGCCTTCGGCGGCGATGCGCAGCGCGATCTCCTTGCCGATGCCCGAAGCGGCGCCGGTGACGATGGCGATTCGTCCTTTGAAACGTGACATGGCAGAAACTCCTTCCGTTAAAACGCCGCGTCTCCCGGCAGTCAGTCCTTGAGATAGTCGTACACGACCTCGCCGAGGCCGAGCGTGAGGTCAGTGACGAAATGGCTGGCCGACAGGACTTCGCGCACCGGCAGGCGCGAGACGTCGCACATCGCGTGATCGAAGAGCTGTAGCGCCGCCGGACCCGACCAGGCGCCTTTCAGCGTCACGTTCTCGGTGTAGTAGCGCACCAGCTCGCAGATGCGCGGCGTGCAGTCCACGTGTGGCACGATCTTGATCATGAAGTTCGGCTTGGCCAGGCTCTTCAGCAGCGGCGCGTGGTCGATCTCGCGGTGCTTGTAGCCCATGGTGGCATTGACGCAGAGCACCGAGCCGTAGTGCAGGGTGCAGACCAGGGTCTCGCTCTCGTGCGTGACGCGCGGCGTTGCGAGCTTCTTGGGGAAGCCCCAGATCTCGCGACCGCCGGCGATCGGCGAATTGTCGTCGAGATACATGGCGTGCACGTAGCCGCCTTCCTGGACCTCGCCCCTCTTGTCCTTGAAGCGGACCGGGATCACCTGTCCGGTCTCGGTATAGTCGCCGAAGCCCGTCGAATCCGGCATGCGGATGAACTCGTAATTCACCGTGTCGCCCGCGACCTCGAGCGGCTCGGGCACCAGGGCGCGCAGCACCTCGGGGTCGGTGCGATAGCTTATGACGACGAATTCTCGATTGTAGAACTTGTAAGGCCCGCGCGGATAAGCCGGGTTGTTGAGGGGCATCGCAAAGGCGTTCTTGCGGACATCGGCCAGTTTCATCGCGATCGTCTCCTGCTCGTCCTATTCGCGGCCCTGTATGGCCAGATCGAAGGTGAATACGCCGTCCGGGCTACGGGGACGTTGCAACACCTCGGGGTGCTCGAGCGTGCGCACCATGTCTTGGTAACCAGAGGACCAATGCTCCTCCATCGTGCGGCGCGAGAACTCATAGTCCTTCGAGGCGCCCTCGTATTTGCGGGCGTGATAGATCAGGTGAATGATGTTGTAGACCTTGTCGTCGGCCGCCTGCGCCAGCAGCTCGGCCTCCGCCGTCTGTCGGAGTTCGGGTTGCACGGAATCCAGCAGCTTGGCGGCAGCGCGCCGCAGCGCCTGCATTTGACGGAACTGGTCGGTACCGGCGCGGGTGCGGCTGGAGTAGCGGATGTCCTTCTGGCGGACATCGACCTCGATCATGTCGCGTGGCAGCTCGCCCCGCGCGCTCCACAGGTCGACCTGGAAGGCCAGCGTGTCCTGCCGCGGCATCGCATCGAGCACCCATTGCAGCGGCGTGTTGGAGACGATGCCGCCATCCCAATAGAATTCGCCATCGACCTCGATGGCGGGGAAACCGGGCGGCAACGCACCGCTCGCCATGATGTGCTGCGGGCCGATCTGGTGGGTCTGATTGTCGAAGTAGATGAAGTTGCCGGTTTTGACGTTGACCGCGCCGACGCTGAAGCGCTGTTGCTTGGCGTTGATGCGATCGAAGTCGATCAGACTCTCGAGCAGGCTGCGCAGCGGCGAGACGTCGTAATAGGCGAGGTTGCCGGGATTGCCGGCAGGCAACGCCAGGGGTGGCGGAAAGCGCGGCTGGAAGAAGCCGGGCGCACCCCACATCAGTGTGCCCCACGACCGCCACTGGTTGATCAGTTGATGCTGGAGATCGCTCTTGATCTGGTGCTTCTCGAAATAGGGAATGCCGAGGGGCGGCCGACTGACCTGCTCCCAGAAGGCTCGCAGCTTCTCGACCCGTTGTTCCGGCGCATTGCCGATAATCAACGCAGAGTTGATGGCGCCGATGGAGATGCCGGCGACCCAGTCGGGGTGAAGATTGGCTTCCGCGAGGGCCTGGTAAACGCCTGCCTGATAGGAGCCCAGCGCACCGCCACCCTGCAGCAGCAGGGCGGTTCGTTCGAACGGGGGGCGGGTCGACCGTGGTTTGATCGTCATGTCGCGTATTTCCCTCGCACTTAACCACCTGCCGGACGATGCCTGTCTAGCACGCAGCGGGCCAGCACGGATGGGCCATCTCGCCGCTTCACAGTACCCACACAATGAGTCAGAGATGCGCGAACAGGCTCCGGGCATCCTCCGGCACACCGCCGAGGAAATCGCCATCAAAGGCCAGGCGCTCGTGAGTGCCCTGCTCGAAGTTGATCGGATCCTGATACCAGCGCCGCGCATAGGTCGCGTAGACGAAAGGCCGGCGGTGAGCGGACTGGTTGGGCGTGCCGCAGTGATAGAGCCGGAAATCCCACAACATGCAGGAGCCGACGGGAACGACCGGCGAGATCGAAGGTGCCGTTTCGTCCGGTTTTGGCCAACGATGGCTGCCGGGCCAAAGAGTGGTCGTGCCGTGCAGGTCGTTCATCTCGACCATCGGCAGCGCGACGGTCATCGCATGCGCCGGCAGGAGCGGCGAGATTGCCGAGTCGAACAAAGGCGGCCCGTCGCGATGGACATGCTGGCGCGCTGCACCCGGCAGCGACAGCACTGCGCCATAGCTTTCGAGGATGGCGTCACGGCCCAGCGCCAGCCGCGCCAGCGCCACGACTGCCGGATTGGCATAGACCAATGGATCCCCGAAACCGTCGGCCATGTGGAGCGCCAGCAGCGCGCGCCGGTCGCCGATCGTCAGCTTCTCCTCGCTGGGGTCGTCGCTGAAATAGGCGGCGTAACGCGCTTCGAACGCGCGCTTCAACGCGGCGACCAACGGCTCGGGCAAGACATGATCGAGGATTGCGTAGCCGTTCTTGACGAGGCAATCATAGGCCTGCCGGACCGGTTCGCTGTCGGTCAGGTCCTCGCCCGAAGGCTTCCGGGATATCTGCGTGCAATCTATTCGGATCATGGATTTCGTGCCTCGCGATAAGAGACGTAATTGAACGCAGTTGCCAAGTCTTCTCAGCAACGCCGCACTTTGCCCGGAGGGGGCTCGCACCGGCGTCTGGTCTATGGCCTCGCCCTCGAAAGTGATTTTCCGCTCGCTTCCGTCGGAGAGACGCCGGACGTGGGGGCCGAGACAGCGATCCGGCTGAGGCTGGTGCCGTCCGAGTATCTCCAGCCGCGCGTCGAGGGCCTCGAGATCGATTCCGAGGACTGGATACGGCATGCCGCCCTGGGTGATGGCTCGGTCTACATGAAGATCAAGGGCATCTTCGAGGCGATTGTCGCCGCCGACGGCCGCTCGGTCGATTGCGCCCGCCTGGCCGAGGCCGACCAGGGTTCGTTCGAAGCCAATCTGCTGAACTTCGTGCTGAGCACGGCGCTCACCCAGCAAGGCGAGGAGCCATTGCACGCTACCGTGCTCGCGCTCGAAGGTGGTGCTGTCGCATTGCTGGGTCCGAGCGGTGCGGGCAAGTCGACGCTCGCGGCCTTCCTGATCGGTCAGGGCGCGCGGCTGGTCACTGACGACATGCTGCGGCTCACATTCGCCGATGGTCGTGGTCACGCGCACTACGGGCCCAATCGCCTCAAGCTGCTCGACGAGGCGGCGCAGCGCCTGTTGCCCGGCTCGATCGCGGCCGGTTACTTCAACGCCCTGAGCGGCAAGCTCATGGTCCAGCCCGACGATGCCGTCGGCTCCCGCCGCACGCCGCTGCCGCTCGCCGCACTCTTCTGGCTGGGCGACCCGACTGACGAGGCGCCAGCGGCCAATGCCGTGAGCGCGGCGCGCCTCGGTGGGCTCGAGCTGATGCGCGTACTGACCTCTTCGGCCATGAACATTCGCGACCACACACCTCAGCGCCTGGCCCGGCAGCTCCGCTTCGCCGAACGGGTCGCTCAGACCTTGCCCGTTCATGCGCTCGCCTATCCTCGTGACTATGAGCTGCTCGGTCGCGTGGCCGATGAAATCCGCAGTATCGTGCGGGCATCGTGAGTGCCCATTCTCCTTTCGTCGAAGCGCGCCCTGTGGGCGGGCGGCGCCTGTTCGTGGTCGACGGGCTGTTCAAGCCCGACTTCGTGCGCGCCCTGCATGTGATCCTGCTGCGGCAGTCCTTCAGCCTCTCCGACTACGATACCGAGGCAACGGAGCGCATCCGCCACTGGAAGAGCGAGTTTCCGCCAGTGTTTTTCGCGGCCAATCCACTGCTGCAGGTCTGGCACGACATGGTCGTGGCGAAGACGACGGAGCTCTTCGCCGGCAGCACGTTGGTCCTGGATCGTGTTCACGCCAACGCCCATCTGTTCGGCGATCATCAGCATGCGCATATCGATACCAATCCCGGTGTGACGGCGATCTACTACGCCAACCCCGAATGGCAGGACGACTGGCAGGGCGAGACGATCTTCTATGCGCTAAATGGCGAGCCCTGGCATGCCCTGGCGCCGAAGCCGGGCCGGCTGGCCGTATTCGAGGGCAACATCGTGCATCGCGGTGGCGTGCCGGCGCGCAGTTGCTTTACCGCGCGCCTATCGGTCGCCTTCAAGTTCACGGGCTCCTGACCTTCTGGTTCCACGGATTGAAGCTGACGGCAAAGCGCCGGCCGGTATAGGCGGCGACGCCGTGGAATATGCCGGGCGAAAACATCACCAGCCGGTTCGTCTTGGGGAAGTAGCGCACGTCGTCGGTGAAGAATTCGCCGCCGCTCACGTCGCCGACATGGGCGTAATAGACCGCGCTGCACTGGGGGAAGAGATATTCCTTGCGCTCCCCGAACAGCCGCTCGTCCTTGTCGACATGCCAGCCGGGATTGGTGTCGTTGCGCCACATTTCGTAGCCGACGATGGCGCTGAGATCGAAGTGCAGGGCGCAGAGATCGAGGATCTTCTCGTGTACCGGGTTGGCGCCGCGCTCGTACCATTGCTCGCCTTCGCCATAGTCGAAGCCGGCAATGGCGGCGACCGTCCCGTCATCGAAGACATCGTCGAGGATGATCAGCTTCTTCATGTCAGCTTCTTGATATGGGCGAACAGGCCGCGATCGACCTCGGCCACACCCGCCAGGAAGTCGTCGCCGATGACCAGGCGCGTGCCGGCCAGGCGCAAGCCATGGCTGGTGTCGCGAAACCAACGCCGGGCATAGGCCGCGTGCAGCACCGTCCGGGGCTGGTCCGATCGATTGGCCGTCGCGCTGCTCAGCAGCCGGGAGTCGAGGATCACCGCACTCCCCACGGCGATCTCGAGTGGTTGCGGGACCGCATCTTCGTTGCGCGTCTTCCAGCGATGGCTGCCCGACCACACGGCGATACTATGGGGCTGGTCCAAGGGCAGGAGACAGGTCAGCGCGTGCGCCGGCAGAAGCGGCGAGAGGTTCGGGTCGAACAACGGCCGACCCTCGCGATCGATATGCTGGGGGGCTGCGCCGGGGAGGGCGACTTCCGCGCCGAAGCCCCGGAGGATCGCGCTGCGGTCGAGCGCCACGCGCACGATCGCGGCGATCGCCGGATTGGCATAGACCAGCGGATCGGCGAAGGCGCCGGAGAGCTCGACCGGCGGGGCGTAGCGCTGGCTGCCGACCTTGAAGCGTTCGTCGAGCATGTTCTGCCGGGCGGCAAATGCCGTAGCGAGAGCGGCGAGTGTCGGGGGCGGCAACACCCGATCGAGGACGATGTAGCCATCTTTCACGAGATGATCGTAAGCGCGCTGGACCGGCTCGGTCTGCGCCAACAGGTCGGGGGGTGCACCCATGTCGGCGAAGCCGCCGCAGTCGATTCTCATTGCCGGTACATCATGACGTTTCGGGATGCTATGATACGGCGTGATGGGGGCTGTCGCGACATTCCTCGCTCTGCCCGGTTCCGACCGCAGGCTGTTGCTTGGAGCCCTGGCGACGATCGTTAGGGTGCGCGCCGGTCTGCGTCTGCAATCTATCGAGCCGTTGAAGACCTGGGCGCAGCAACCGGGAACGGGCAATGTCCCCGCTGGCCGGCTCGCTTGGGCTGCCCGGATCGCCGCCCGGCGGTTGCCTGGCACGAGCTGCCTTGCGTCGGCGCTGGCCCTGCAGCGTCTTCTCTCGCAGCACGGCCACGTCTCCGAACTGCATATCGGCGTCGCCCGCCAGGGCCCGTCCTTCGCTGCTCATGCCTGGCTCATGCACCGCGGTGAGATCGTGATCGGCGCGGAGCAGCACGAGGAGTTCACACAGCTCGTCGCCTGGCCCTCCAATCCGGGCTGATCTTGTTTGCAGTGATCTACGATACGTCAGGCCGGCCCGTTGATCGCCAAGCGCTGTCGCGTGCGGGCCTGACTGTTGAAAGTCCGACGGGTGCGCCGCAGCTTGTCTTCATCCATTCGAGCGAAACCTTCGACGGCGAATGGCGTGGCTGCGCCAGCTTGCAGGGTAAATACTGGATCGCCGGCCGTATTCGGCTCGATGCGCGCCGTGACCTCGCGGCCCGGCTGGCAGACCGCCGCGTGGAGCCGGCGTCGTCCCTGACCGACGGGGCGCTTTGCCTGCAGGCCTATGCCGCCTGGGGCGATCGCTGCGTCGAGCATCTGGCCGGCGACTTCGCCTTCGTGCTGTGGGACGGCGAGCGCCGCCGGCTGCTGGCTGCGCGCGACCATCTAGGCGTGCGGACCCTCTTTCATGCTCAAAAAGGTGGTGTGCTTGTCGTCGGCGATTCACTCGACTGGATCGTCACGACGCCATTGACGACTGGGTTCATCGACTGCGACCACGACGAACAATGGATCGCCGATTTCCTGACGGCAGGCTTCAGCCTCGATGTCGAGCGGACCGTCTATCGCCAAGTAAGGCGGCTCGCGCCGGCTCATTTGCTGGACGTTGCCGATGGTGCCGTTACGACGCGTCGCTATTGGCATCTTGAGATCGGCGAGCCGCTCCATCTCGGGAGCGGGCGGGCCTATACCGAGCGGTTCCTCGAATTGATGTCGCATGCGGTCGCCGATCGCTTGCCGGGCGGCAGGGTCGGGATCTCCATGAGTGGCGGCATCGATTCGACCACGCTTGCCGCCTGCACCACCGCTGCCACCGGCGATCCCTCGCGTGTCGTCGCCGAATGCACCCATTTCGAGCGGCTGATGCCGGACGACGAAGCGTCCTTTGCCACGCTCGCGGCCAAGCGGCTCGGGATCGAGCTTCACATCAAGGCGATCGACGATTTCATCTACGATCCCGACTGGCGCAGCCAGCGAGGCGGTGCCGAACCTTCACCCAACATCGTCGCCCGCCACCCCGATCGGCTGATGGCTCTCGAGCAGGCGCGGCGAGCGCCGATATGGTTTTTCGGCGAAGGGCCGGACAATGCGCTGGCCTTCGAACGTGGCGCCTATTTCTCGTGGTTGGCTCGGCGCGGCGAATGGCTGCGGCTCGGCCAGGCGGCGCTGCTCTATCTCAAGGCCAAAGGGGTCGGCGGCTGGGGCCAAACAGTCCGGCGCTATACCGGGCAGGGTGAATCCTCGCCGGTCGGGCCGGACTTGCCAGGTTGGCTCGATCGCGGATTGGCAGAACGTCTTGACCAGGGCGCGCGCCTTGGCCGGCTTGGGAACTCCGGCGGTTCGTCGCATCCCTGGCATCCTCAGGCCGTCGCATCTTTTGCCGATCCCATCTGGCCGGCCTTGTTCGACAGCTTCGACAGTGATGAGACCTTGGCGCCGATGGTCTGGCGGCATCCCTACCTCGACCTGCGCGTGATCGGTTTCCTGCTTTCCGTGCCGCCAGTGCCGTGGGCCCGGGAAAAGCTCCTGATGCGTGAAGCCATGCGCGGCAGGTTGCCCGACGCGGTACTGGCTCGCCGCAAGACTCCTCTGGCCGGGGCGCCGCTCGCCGATCTGGTTGCCACCCATGGCCTGCCGACTCTGTCGAATCCCTCACAGCTTGCCTGCTACGTCGATACGCGCGCTTTACCCCGTGAGGTTCCGTCGGGGCCTGCGTTCGAGCGGCTGATCAATGTCTTTGCACTCGACCATTGGCTGACGCAGCAGAGCGGAACGGCGCCTATTGCCGGTGCCTGGAGGGGCCGGTAGAGAGTGCCTATGCTGGACCTGTCCACCATGGTGAAGAAGTCGGCCGCCCAGGTGTCATGCGTCCTCAACGAGGAAGTTGCAGTGCTGAATGTCGAGCGCGCGCTTTACTTCGGGTTGCAGGGTGTCGGCGCTTACGTCTGGGACAGGTTGGAGGAGCCGCGTTCGGTCGCTGAGATTTGCGACGACGTTCTGGCAAATTTCGACGTGCCGCCGGATGTCTGCCAGCGCGACGTCATGGGATTTCTCGATAGTCTGTCCGAAGCCGGCCTGATCGAAACGGTTCGGGCCTGATCACGGCGCGCATCACCGCCGGCGAGGAACAGACCTTGCGCAACAGTCGACTCGGAGATGCCGCCTTCGATCTCCTTTGCACATTGGTGAGACCAAGGCCCGAACTCGACCGCGCGCGGCAGCTTCTCGACGATGGCGTAGACTTTATGGACCTCCTGCAGGCCGCGCAGGAACATTCGCTGCAGCCCCAGCTCATCCGGTCCTTGGCTGAGCTCGGCTGGGTGCGCGTGCCGCCGGCCGCACGGTCGTCTCTGGAAAGTTTCCAGCAGCTTCATAGCGCCGTGTCGCTCGGGACTGCCGAGCAACTGGGGCGGATCGCCGACGCGCTCGCCGCTCGCGGCCTTCGCTTTGCCGCGTTCAAGGGCGTGACCCTGGCGATCATCCTCTATGGCGATCTGTCGGCGCGGGAATACACCGATGTCGACCTCATTGTGCCAGCCGAAGCGCTCAACGAGGCCGAGGACGTCGTCGAGGCGCTGGGCTACGTCAACGATCACAGCGACCGGCGCTTCCGACACGCCTTTCAAGGCTACCAACGGCAGCTCGCCTTCACCCATCCCGATCAGGCTACAATCGACCTCCATTGGGATTTTACGGGTAGCCATCTGCCATTCCCGCTGTCGCCCGCCGATATCTGGGGCGCACTCGAGATGGTGAAGGTCGGCCACCGGCATATTCCCGCCATCACTGGCACCGACCTCGCGCTGCTGCTGGCCGGTCACGGCACCAAGGAGCGTTGGCGCAGCCTCGGGTGGGTTGTCGATTTCGCCGTGCTGGTCGAACGCCGAAGCGATCTCGACTGGGCTTCGATCCATGCCCGCGCCCAGGCGCAGGGTTGCGGTGACAACGTGCTATTGGCGTGCGCACTGGCTGAACGCTTGCTGGGTGTCGCCGTGCCGCAGGCATTGGCGCTACCACTCGGCCGCAGTGCTCGCGTCGATATGCTGGCTTCGGCGTTGATCGATGAGCTACGGCACGGTGAGCGTGGCCCGACAGCGGTGCGCAACCTCGCCGATATCGACGTCTGCGACCGGCGCTGGGACAGGATCGCCGCGAGCGTCAAACTGGCGTTGACGCCCACTGCCAGCGACTACCGCGCCATGCCGCTGCCGGCGTCGCTATGGCCGCTCTATCGCATCACGCGGCCTTTCCGCTTGGCTGCGCACGCCATCGCAAGCCGTTTCTGAGCCGGTGCCTTACTCCGCGGCGGCTGCGGCGAAGCGGAGATCCGGCAGCATCGTCGAACGGTCAATCGGCGCGCCGGCATCGAACTTCTTCAGCTCCGGCATCACGGTCCTGGCGAACATGGTCATGTTTCGCGCTGCCTCCTCGTGTGGCATGCCGGCATAGGAGAAGACGCCGACATAGCCGCAGTTCCGGGTCTGTTTGTGGATCGCCATGATCTTCTCGTAGACCTGTTCGGGGGTGCCGTAGACCTGCAGGTCGGCGAAGAACTCGATCGCTTTCTGGTCGCCGTAGACGGCGAGCTTCTCGTTCATCTTGGCGTAGTACTCGTAGCCGCGCTGGTTCTTCATGTGCGCACCGGCGAACTGATAATGGTCGAGCACGGTGCGATAGTAGCCCCCGATATACTTCACGGCCATCTCGCGTGCCCGTTCCGCGCTTTCGTCGACGAAGGTCCAGCCTGCCGAAATCGGCTGCGGTGCGTCGGTGCCGTTGATCTCGCGATAGAGCTGATTGTACTCGGTGAGTTCCTTCTCGACCTCGCGCCACGGTTTCTGCGGGATGATGAGGAGGCCGACGCCGAGCCGCGCCATGATGCGCGCGCTTTCCGGACTCACGGCGGCGGCATAGGTGCGGCCGCGAAAGCTCTTGAAGGGGGCAGGGCGGATCTCGACCGGGGGCTGCTTGTAGTGCTTGCCCTGATATTCCATCACGCCGGTCTCGAGGCCCTTCAGCAGCGCCTCGCCGTACTCGACGAAGAGCTCGCGGCTGTCGCCCATGTCGAGGCGGAAGCCGTCGAACTCGACCTTACCGGCGCCGCGGCCGAGACCCAGGATCATGCGGCCGCCAGAGAGATGGTCGAGCATGGAAATCTGTTCGGCCGCGCGCATGGGATCGTGCCAGGGCAACACCACCACCATGGAGCCGAGCCGGACAGTCTTGGTGCGGCCGGCCATGTAGGAGAGGAACTGCACCACGTCGGGGCACATCGTGTAGTCGGTGAAATGGTGTTCGACCGACCAGATCGAGTCGAAACCCAGCGGCTCCGCCATGTCGGCCAGCGCCAGTTCGTTCAGGTAGATTTGCCGGTCGGTGAGCGCTCGGCCGGTATTCTGGAAGACGGCAGCCATTCCGGTATGCACAGCGTTTCCTCTCGTTGGTTTTCACTATGGTAAACGGCCGTTCACATGATTGGAAAGCCCCCTCGAATGCTTGATTCCGCCGTATTCGACCGTCATATCCCGCCCATGAACATCCGTTCCCGGCGTACATTTCTGGTGGGCCTTGGCGCTGCCACGGCTGCAGGTTTCTCCGGCTCCTTCGCCTCTGCGCAGACGGCCAACCCGGACGTGGCCGCCGTCGAGCGGTACTTCAACAACCTGCGGACCATGCAAGCACGGTTCGTGCAATCCAATCCTGGCGGCACCGTGGTGCAGGGGACGCTTTCGGTGCGACGGCCAGGCCGTATGCGCTTCGAATACGATCCGCCCTCGCAGCTCAAGATCGTGGCCGACGGCAGCCAGGTCACCATGTGGGACATCGCCAACCGCGATTTCGGCCAGTGGCCGATCGGCTGGACCGCCGCTTCGTTCCTGGTGAAGGAACCCATGGTGCTGCAAGGCGGCGACCTCACCGTCGAAAAGGTCGAACGCGCCGATGGCATGCTGCAGCTCACGCTGAGCCAGGCCCGCAAGCCGCAGGAGGGCAAGGTGATCGTGCGGCTCGCCGAAAATCCGATGGTACTGCGCGGCTGGACGATCATCGACAATCGCGGCCAACGGGTCGACGTTTCGCTGAACGGCCTGCAGACCGGCGTGCAGCTTGCCGATTCGCTCTTCAAGTTCGATGGCCCTGACGCCAGCATTATTCGTCGCGGCGGTCGCTGAGGCGTTATAACCTGCGCTGGACAAGGCGTGGGGACGGCAAGACGTGAACGGACTGATCGTGCGGGCCTCGACCGAGGCCGACGTGGCGCGGTGCGCGGAAATCTACGGACATCATGTGCTGCATGGCACGGCCTCCTTCGAGGAAACGGCGCCCGATCTGGCGGAGATGAAGAGGCGCCGCGTCGCCGTCCTCGACCTCGGCCTGCCCTACATCGTGGCGGAAAAGGAAGGCCGGCTCCTGGGCTATGCCTATGCCGGCACCTATCGCCCGCGCCCGGCCTATCGCTACTCGGTCGAGAACTCGATCTATATCGACGAAAAAGCGGTGGGGCAGGGCGTCGGCAGAGCGTTGTTGCCGCCATTGATCGACCTCTGCGCTCAGGCCGGCCGCCGCCAGATGGTCGCGATCATTGGCGATTCGCAACATGTCGCCTCGATCAAGCTCCACGAATCCTGCGGCTTCGAGATGGTCGGCACCTTCAAGAGCATCGGCTTCAAGTTCGGCCGCTGGCTCGATAGCGTCCTCATGCAGCGTGCGCTGGGTACCGGCGATACCGCGGCACCAGACGACCTCAACGTCTCTCAGCGGAGCTGATGCCATGCGGCTGATCGACTATTTCGACCGTGGCGCTTCCCTCTATCCCGACCGGCATTGCCTGCACGACGGCACGCGCGGCTGGACCTATGCCGAGGTGCGCGAGCAGACGCATCGCGTCGCCAACGGGCTGTTGGCGCTGGGGCTCGGCCGCGGGTCGAAGGCGGCAGTCTACAGTCCCAACCATGCGGCGGCCTATGCCTGCCTGCTGGGTATCGTGCGCGCCGGCGTCACCTGGGCGCCGGTGAATGCGCGCAATGCGCTGGAGGAGAACCTCTACATCCTGAACAACACCGATGTGGAGGTGCTGTTCTACCATTCGAGCTTCGAGGCCTACCTGCCGCGCATTCGCGAAGCCTGTTCGGCGATCCGCGAATTCATCTGCATCGACCAGCCCTCTTTCGAAGTCTGGCTGGCCGATCAGGATCCCCTCGCGCCGGACCTGCCGGAAGCGCCCGATGACGTCGCCTTCCTGGCGAGTTCGGGCGGCACCACGGGCCGGCCCAAGGGCGTGCAGATCACCAATCGCAACATCGAGGCGATGAACTCGATCTTCTGGGCCTGCATGCCCGTGAAGCCGCAGCCGGTCCATCTCATGGTGGCGCCGATGACGCACGCGGCCGGCGTCTGCTCCTTCCCGCTGCTGGCCTTTGGCGGCACCAACATCTTCATGGGCACGGCCGATCCCGGCGGGATCCTGGCGGCGATCGAGAAGCACAAGGTCACGCACATCTATATGCCGCCGACCCTGATCTACATGCTGCTCGCCCATCCCGACGTGCGCAAATACGACTACAGTTCGCTCCAGCATCTGGTCTATGCCTCTGCGCCCATGTCGGTCGACAAGCTCGTCGAGGCGATCGAGGTGTTCGGCCCGGTGCTGACGCAGACTTACGGCCAGGCCGAGGCCTGCATGATCTGCACTTACTTC
This sequence comes from Reyranella sp., assembly GCF_004297405.1. GTDB lineage: Bacteria > Pseudomonadota > Alphaproteobacteria > Reyranellales > Reyranellaceae > Reyranella. The sequence continues at coordinate 54,366 of NZ_SCVC01000034.1, read as the reverse complement.
TCGCCCGAGGATCATGTGGCGGCGTTGGAGACCAACAACCGTCACCGCCTGGCGAGCTGTGGCAAGGTCTCGCCGCTGGTGCGGCTCGAAACCATGGACGATCACGGCCACATCCTGCCACGGGGCGAACGCGGCGAGATCGTGGTGCGTGGCGCGCTTGTCATGAAGGGCTACTACAACAACCTCGAGGCGACGGCCGAAGCATCGGCTTTCGGTTGGCACCATACGGGCGACATCGGCGTTATCGACGAAGACGGCTTCGTCTATATCGTCGATCGCAAGAAGGATATGATCATCTCCGGCGGCTTCAACGTCTTCCCGAGCGAGGTCGAGCAGGTCCTATGGGGCCATCCCGCGGTGCAGGATTGCGCCGTGATCGGCGTGCCCGACGAGAAGTGGGGTGAATCGGTGAAAGCCGTGGTCGAGCTGAAGCCCGGTGCGGCGGCAAGTGCCGACGAGCTGATCGCGCTCGCCAAGGAGAAGCTGGGTGGCGTCAAGGCGCCGAAGTCCGTCGACTTCATTGCCGCCCTGCCGCGCAGCCCCGTCGGCAAGGTCCTGAAGAAGACCTTGCGCGAGCCCTACTGGGCCGGCCACGAGCGAAAAATCTGATGCTCGATTCGCTGCGGCGTCTCCCGCCCAACGTTCAGGGGGCGCTGTGGCTGGTGAGTGGCGGTTTCATCTTCACGTCCACGGGCGTGATGATCCGGCTGCTGTCGGAGCAGATCGAAAGCGTCCAGACGGCCTTCTTCCGCGCCATCATCGGCCTCCTGTTATTGGCGCCCTATATCGCCACCGGCCGTGTGAAGCCCTGGAAGAGCCCGCGCATCGCCGGCCACTTCTGGCGCACTTTCATGGGCACGACCTCGATGGTGCTGGGCTTCTATGCCGTCGCCATGCTGCCGTTGGCCGACGCCACGGCCATCGCTTTCTCCCAGCCGCTCTTTTCCGTCGTCGTCGCTGCCGTGATCGCCAAGGAGAAAGTGCGCTGGCGTCGCTGGACGGCGACGATCGTGGGGTTCATCGGCGTGCTCGTCATGGTGCAGCCGGGTGAGGGCAGCCTGCAGTGGGGTGCGCTGGTGGCATTGGCCAATGCCGCCTGTGTCGCCATCTCGATTCTTCTGGTGAAGCGGCTCTCGGACTCCGAGGCGCCGCTGATGATCCTGACCCAGTTCGCGATCTTCTCGACCCTATTCCTGGCACCGCCGGCGCTCTGGGTCTGGCGCTGGCCCGACCTGTGGGGTTGGGTGCTGGCCATCGGTATCGCGGTCAGCGCCACGATTGGCCAGTATTTCTGGGTGCAGGCCTTCAAGGCCGGCGAAATGTCCGCGGTGGCGCCGTTCGAGTATCTGCGCCTGCCCTTCGCCGTATTCATGGGCTGGCTGATCTGGAGCGAGATGCCGGTCGTCTGGACCTACGTGGGCGCCGCCATCGTCATTGCCTCGGCCCTCTACATTGCCCATCGCGAGCACCAGCTCGCGCGCGAGCGGCGGCGGGCGGCCGTGGCGGCGGTCAAACCGCCGACGGATTCGTCTGGGCCTTGAGCAGCCAGGCGCGCGCCCGATCGCGGTGCGTCTCGGTAATGTGCATGCGTGCTGCCGTGAAGGCGGCGATCAGCACGGCCGCATCGTCCGTGAACCCCAAGCCCAGCAGGAGGTCGGGAACGGCATCGAAGGGCAGGACGAAATAGGCCAGCGCGCCCAGGAGTGTCGCCCGGATGGCGAGCGGCGTGGCGCTGTCGGTGGCGCAATAAAAAGCCGAGACGGCATCTTCGGTAAAGGGGACACGGCCCAGTGTCCGGCGTGCCTTTTCCCAGAAGCCGCGACGTACCGTCGCCTCGTTTCGGGCCAGCTCTGCGGTATCGCTCATGGCCCGAAACGTTGGCATGACCGGCCCGCTTGGCAAGGGGGGTGGCCGTGCTAAAAGCGCCCAACCACGGAGGATATCAATGAACGTCAAGGGTCAGGCCGTCATCGTCACCGGCGGCGCATCGGGGTTGGGAGGCGCCACGGCGTCGGCGCTGGCGGCAGCGGGCGCCAAGGTCGCGATCTTCGACCTGCAGGACGAACTCGGCGAGAAGAAGGCCAAGGAAATCGGGGGCCTCTACGTCAAGACCAACGTCGCGGACGCCGCCAACACCGAGGCGTCGGTGAAGACGGTCGTCGAGAAGCTGGGCGCCCCGAGGGTCGCGGTGAATTGCGCCGGCATCGGCCGCGCTGCCCGCACCATTTCCAAGAACGGCCCGCACGATCTCGGCATGTTCGCCCAGGTGATCCAGGTGAACCTGATCGGCACCTTCAACGTGATCCGTCTCGCCTCCTGGGCGATGAGCCAGGCCGAGCCGATGGACGACGGCGAGCGCGGCGTCATCATCAACACCGCCTCGGTGGCGGCATTCGACGGCCAGATCGGCCAGGCAGCCTATTCGGCGTCCAAGGGCGGCGTGGTCGGCATGACGCTCCCCATCGCGCGCGACCTTTCGAGCATGGGCATCCGCGTCTGCACCATCGCGCCGGGTCTCTTCCTCACGCCGATGATGATGGGCCTGTCGGCCGAGGCGCAGAAGAGCCTGGGGGCACAGGTGCCGTTCCCCTCGCGGCTGGGCGACCCGAAGGAATATGCCCAGCTCGCCATGAGCATCGTGGAGAACCACATGCTGAACGGCGAGACGATCCGTCTCGACGGCGCCATTCGGATGGCCCCGAAGTGACAGCGAAGTTCGGCCTGGTGTTGGCGATGGTGGCTACTATCGCCACGCCAGCGCTGGCTGAGCCGCGCTGGTTGGCCTGCAAGTTCAACGACGGGCGCGGCAAGACGCCTACCTTCATGATGATGTTCGATGACCGGCGTAACACCGCCGCCCTATGGGACGGTGCGGCGCTGATTGACGGCACCAGCACGACCATCAATTTCCAGTCGATACGGACGCGCTTCCCGCAGTTCATCGTGACGTACAATCGCAACGACGGTGCGCTCGGCATCACGCCGGTCGAGAACACCTATGGCGGCATGCTGCAGGGCGAATGCCGGCGCAGCGCGCCGCCACCCAACGCACCGGCGTCAGCGCGCTAAGGCGCTGCGGTTCACGCAGCGCTCAGGTCGGATAGCTGATGTCGCTGATGCGCTCGCAGCGCAGGTCGGCGACGCTGTTTTCCGTCGCCATGCGCGCGGGCGTACGCTCACCGTTGCAGGTGTAACGGATGCGTAGCGTCTTGGTGCCGCGGTCCGGCATGCCGAAGATGTAGGCCATGGCCGGCACCTGACAGCGGGTGGGCCCGTCGCTGCAAATATCGCGAACGAGCTGGGTGACGTCGATCTGCCGGCCATCCGGCCCGCCCCAGGTCGCGTCGACGATGTCGATGCGGCGCGGCTGGACCGGACGCTCGCCGACACAGGCCATGTGTACCTTGAAGGTGGGCGGCGCGACCTCGGCCAGCACGAAGTTCTGCGGCTGGCAGGTCCAGATCACAGTCAGCTTCTTGTTGAGATCGGTGCGCGTGTCGTTGAAGACAGCGCCTTGGGCCGGGACATCACAGGGATAGCCGCCCGGGCAGGTGACCAGGCTGGTCACGTCCGCCGAGCCGCCGGCCTGAGGCAGGCCCCAATAGGCTTTCTTGATCTGGGCCGTCGATTGAACCGGGCGGATCGTGTAGCTGCAGGCGGCCACTGCAACGACGCACAGAGCTGCCGATAAAAGAAGACGACCCAACTTCATGATTCCCCCGCGTGCGACGCCTACGGCAACTTATCTACAGATAATCGCGCCGACAATGCAATTAGAAGCAATGTCGCAATTGCACAATCAGCGAGGCACCGGCGAACAGCAATAGTATTAGCACGATTCGGCGGAAGACGGCTTCGCTGAGATGGCCGTAGAGCCTCAACCCCACCCAACTACCTGCAAGGACGGCAGGTAGGCCGATCACAAGCAGAACCAGGGTGTGCCTGTCGAATGATGCGGTACCGCCGAGCCACAAGAGCGAACCCGCGAAAATCGCGACGGCGATAGGTTGAAAAACGGCGCGTTGTTCGTCCTTGGTCCATCCCCGCAAGCTCGCCCAGACCGTTGGAACGATACCGGCCAAGCCGGTCGCGCCGCCAACGATGCCGCTCAGGATTCCGATACCACCATCGGCCAGCCGCCGCTCCCCGGCCACTGGCGCCAGCTTCGGCCGGAAGAGACTGTACAGGCTGAAGACGATGAGAAAGACGCCGATGGCGGCACGCATCTCCGAAGCTGGAACACGATCGAGAAGCACGACTCCGAAAGGGATGCCAATCTGCCCGCCGATCAGAAGCGGCAGCAGACGTTCCACGTCGATGGCGTGACGCAGCTTCCAGACGGCGTAACCTTGCACGAGCAACCCGTAGACGACGATCAGTGTCGTTGTTTGAAGCGGGGTCAGGATCTGCAGCCATATCGCGGCAGCGACAAGGCCGAAAGCAAATCCCGCCACGCCTGCAACGAGAGCCGCCACGAATGCGGTGACCAGAAAGACGAGGAGATCAATAGGCATCGCCGAATTGTCGGTGCAGTCGACGCCGGTCAGCACCAGCACCTTCGGCCCGGTGGGCGCAGTCTTGTCTTCGATGACAATCCAGTTCACCGGTCAAGGTGTGGCGATGGAGGCTCGCAGTGATCTTCTTGCTCACGGCGCCTCCAAAAGGTCGAGAACGCCAGCGTGGCTTGCCGAAAACACATAGAGACGGTCGGGCGGGACCAGTGCCGTCGTCTTGGCACCAAGGGCGGTAACGAACCTTGCAGTGGAGCCGGTGCGTGGATCGATTGACTGAACCAGCCCAGGTTCCTCGATTGCGACATGCACGAGGCCGCTCGTCGGATTGAAGAACGTGGCATCGGGCGAGCCAGCGAGCGACCATTGATTGAGGACTTGCCCCTGCACCGCGTCCATCTCGACCAGCGCACCTTGGTCGCAGGCGATGTAGAGCCGCCGACCGGCATGGTCGATGTCGATGCCATGGGCGCCAGTCACCGGGATCGGCCAATGCTGCACATCGTCGAGGGCAGGAAGCCGGGCAACCAGCACCATCGAGGGATCGCGGATCGCAAGAAAGACGTGGGTGCCCGCGGCGTTGGTCACGCACCATCTTGGCCGTCCGGGCAAGCTGATCGTCCAGCGGTGGCCTCGCTGCAGGTCGATGGTCTGCAGTTCGGCGCCATGGGTTTCGTCGCCGATACAGGCAGCGATGGCCAGGTTGATCGCCGAGACGAGGGCGACGCCGTTCGGCGTTGGCCCGGTGTCGAATACGGCGCGGGTCTGCAGCGTGTCGGCGTCGAGCCAGGCGAGGCTTGCCGAGCCGCGGTTGGTAACGAGGACATGGCCTGCATCCGCGACGACGCCCGCGGCATGCGGGAAGCCTTCAAGAGTTGCCCTGTGGCGACCGCGATCATGATCAACCACCTCGATGCGATCCCGGCCAGTGTGCGCCACAAAGACTCGTCGGGTCATGGGCTCGAAGGCGCCGTGGTCGAACGAGGAGCCGGTGCAGTCGGGTATCTCGATGGATCGTGCCGATCTCAACGGCATAGCGACATCTCCTGTCTCACATCTTCGGTGGCCAGTTGTGCGTCTCACCTGTGAGGCTGCGGCACCACGCGTAGAGCGCGTCGTACATCACCATGCCGTGCTTCAACATTTCGTGGTCGTCGGGGTAGACGTGGCTGAGGCCGAGCGAGATGGCGAACAGCCCGGCCGATTGTGGTGTTAAGTCGAGGCGCGATGTGTCGGCGCCGCGCACGATGTCGGCCAGCCTGTCGAGGCCCGGCGCGTCGAGCCTGTACTCGGAGACGAAGGCATCGAAGCTGCACTTCTCTCCGACATGGCTGAATTTCACGCCAGGGATGTCATAGGGTGTGGCGCCTGTTTCCTTGGCAGTGGTGAGCACTTTGTCGGGGGGTACGTAGAGGAATTCCGGTTCCTTCTCGATAAAGCGCTGGATTAGCCATGGACAGGCGATGCGGTCGATCTTGGGTCGTTCACGGGTTACCCATTTCATGTCTGTTCTCCTTCCATCAAAGGCTCGGTTGGCAGGCCGTCGGCACGCCAGGTGCCAATGCCGCCTGCGATGGTGACGGCATCTATGCCGTGTTCGCGCAGCTTGGCCGCGCAGTTGCCGCCGATCTCGAAACCCCAGGCGCAATAGACGAGCGCCTTGGCGCCGCGCGGCAGGGAGGCCGCGATCTCGTCGACCTTGTCGGGCGGTGCCCGGCGCGCGCCGCGCAGTCGCACCGGGACGGAAGCGGCATCGTCGGCCAGCCGGGCATCGATCACGATGAGATTGGGATCGGCCTCGAGCATTTCTTGTGCGGCGGTTGTCGGGACTGTGTGCGGCTTCGGCTCTGCACGACTGCCCTCGAAGCGGGCTGCGACGCGCGGCCAGGCGATGTTGGCCATGAAGGCATCGACGTAGGCTGCTGCATTGCTGCCGAAGTCGATGTGATAGGCATGCTCGTACATGTCGAGCGCCAGCAGCGGCGTGCCGCCGGCGAGGCCGTGCGTATGGTCAGCCGCCCATACGTTCGACAGCGTGCCGTCACGCGGTGAGCGCGTAAGCAGCACCCAGCCCGAGCCGCCGCCCAGCGCTTTCCCCATCGCCACGAACTCGGCGCGCCAACGCGCCAGCGATCCGAAGTCGCGCACGATCGACTCGGCCAGCGTGCCGCTCGGATCACCACCACCTGCCTCGCCCAGGTTCTCGAAATAGACCTCATGCAGGAGCATCGAGTTGGTCGCGATCAGCTCCTCGCGCTTCAACCCGTTGAGGCGAAATCCCGGAGCGGTGACCGGATCGAGAGCGGATAGTTCGCTGCGAAGCGCGTTCAGCCGGCGGACGGCCCCGCCATAGTTGTTCTCGTAGTGGCTCGCGATCAGCCTGGCGGACAGGCCATTCAACCGGGGTGGCTTGAAGGAGATGGGACGGACGTGGAAAGACATCGTGCCCTCGCCGGTGATACACTTGTTTCAAGGGAGAAATACCGCTGTTCGATAGGACGCGCAAGGGTAAAATGATACGTACGTTTCTTTGTATGTGTGATATTAGATACGAGTGAACTATGAATAATGACGAAACCTCCGAGGGCGTGCGATGGCTCCTATTGATCCATCAATTGCCGACCAAACCGGCCTATGCGCGGGTGAAGATCTGGCGGCGCCTGAAGGGGCTGGGCGCGGTGACGGTGAAGAATTCGGTCTATGCCTTGCCCAGCAGCGAGGAGACTCGCGAGGACTTCGCCTGGCTGATCAAGGAGATCGCTGAACTGGGCGGCGAGGGCTTCGTCTGTGAGGCGTCACTTGTCGACGGTCTCAACGACGGCGAGGTCCGGGCATTGTTTGGCGTCGCGCGCGACGAAGACTACGCAGAGGTCGCTGCGTCAGCTCGCGAGTTGGCGGCCAAGCGTTCGAGTTCGAGTCGCGCAGAGCTAGCCGGTCCGGTAGCCCGGCTGCGCAGGCAACTCGACGAGATCATCGCTATCGATTTCTTCGGCGCCGATGGACGAGAACCGACGGAAGGTCTCGTGTCGGGTCTGGAAGCCGAATTGCAGCAGGAGGAAGAGGCTATGAGCGCTGAAGATAGCGAAAGCCCACCTGCCGGAGAATTGCAGGATCGCGTCTGGGTGACGCGCCAGGGTGTACAGATCGATCGCATTGCCTCGGCGTGGCTGATCCGTCGTTTCATCGACAGACAAGCCCGCTTCAAGTTCGTGCCGGGCACGGGCTATGTGGCGCAGCCCGGCGAACTGCGTTTCGACATGTTCGAAGGCGAGTTCACCCATCGTGGCGACCGCTGCACCTTCGAGGTCCTGCTGGCGGAGGCTGCTCTCGACGATCTGGCGTTGGCCGCCATCGGGGAGATCATCCACGACATCGACCTCAAGGATGGAAAGTACGGGCGCGAAGAAGCGGCGGGCATACGGACCCTGATCGCGGGCATCGCTTCTTCACATAACGATGATAACCAACGTCTGGAGCGCGGTGCTGCGGTCTTCGATGATCTCTACCGGTCCTTTTCAGGCAAGCAGGTCGACAAATGAAAGAGCACGGCGTTCCCTTCGGCGAAGCCATGAAGGTGTGGGCCCAGGTCGCGGCCCTCTCCTTCGGGGGACCGGCCGGACAGATTGCGGTGATGCATCGCATCATCGTCGAGGAAAAGAAGTGGATTGGTGAGCAGCGTTTCCTGCAAGCGTTGAACTACTGCACCTTGCTGCCCGGTCCCGAAGCACAACAGCTCGCGACCTATATCGGCTGGCTGATGCATCGCACGGCGGGCGGGTTGGTGGCGGGCACGCTGTTCGTGCTGCCGGGACTCGCCTGCATCATGTTGCTGAGCTGGGTCTATGTGCTGCTGGGCAAGATCTCACTGGTCCAGGGCCTGTTCTTCGGCCTCAAGGCCGCCGTGCTGGTGATCGTGATCGAGGCGGTGCTGCGCGTCGGCAGGCGTGCACTGCGCAACAATGTCATGCGGGCGCTGGCCGCCGCAGCCTTCATCGCCATCTTCTTCTATGGCGTGCCGTTTCCGCTGATCATCGTCGTCGCCGGCCTGATCGGGTTCGTCGGCGCCAAGCTCGGCTGGGCGCCGTTTCTGAGCGGCGGTGGCCATGGCGCGGCCGGAGCCGGTCAGCTCACCGACGCTCAGTCGCTGCTGGGCGAGGAGACGCCGGCGCATGCCCGGCCCAACCTGCGTTGGTCGCTGGCGATCGGCACGCTGTTCCTGGCGTTGTGGTTGGTGCCGGTGGCGCTGCTGTGGTTCGGCCGCGGTCCCGACGATGTCTTCGCCCAGATCGCGGTGTTCTTCAGCAAGATGGCCGTTGTCACGTTCGGCGGCGCTTATGCCGTGCTGGCCTATGTCGCCCAGCAGGCTGTCGACAACTATGGTTGGGTCACCGCTGGCGAGATGCTGGACGGCCTCGGCATGGCGGAGTCGACGCCGGGCCCGCTGATCATGGTGACACAGTTCGTGGGCTTCCTCGGCGCCTGGCGCGATCCGGGCGGGCTCAATCCGCTGCTCGCCGGCACCCTGGGAGGTCTGCTCACCACCTGGGTCACCTTCACGCCGTGCTTCCTCTGGATCTTCGTCGGCGCGCCCTTCGTCGAGGCATTGCGCGCCAACAAGGCGCTGTCAGGTGCGCTCGGCGCCATTACGGCAGCAGTCGTGGGCGTGATCCTCAATCTCGCGGTCTGGTTTGGCCTGCAGGTCCTGTTCGGCGAACTGCGGCCGGTCAGCCTGCTGGGGGCTACCTTCGATCTGCCCGTGCTGACGTCGGCCAATCTGCCGGCGCTGGCGCTGGCGGCCTGCTGCGCCATCGCAATCTTCCGCCTCAAGTTCGGTATGATCCCGATCCTGCTGGCCAGCTCGATCGCCGGTATCGTTTACGCATTGATGCTATAGAAGGGCATCATGACCGACACACTCCCCGATCGCCTTTCGACCAATCCCAAGAGCCCCCACTACGACGAAGCGCTGTTGCAGCGCGGTGTCGGAATCAAGTTCGACGGGCAGGAAAAAACCAACGTCGAAGAATATTGCGTGAGCGAGGGCTGGATCCGTGTCGCCGTCGGCAAGACGCTCGACCGCCACGGCAACCCGCTCACCATCAAACTCAAGGGCAAGGTCGAGCCCTACATCGAGAAAAAAGCATGAGTCATGCACAGTCACACGCTCGATAGCTGGCGGCACGAGCACGTCTTTCTCGGCGCCGCGCACGAGCGCAACGAGCGGCGCACCTGGGCGGTCGTCGGCCTGACCGCGACCATGATGGCGGTCGAGATCGCAGGCGGTACGCTGTTCGGCTCGATGGCCCTGCTCGCCGATGGCTGGCACATGTCGACCCATGCCGGCGCGCTCGCCATCGCCGCTTTTGCCTATCGCTACGCCCGCCGGCATGCGCGCGATCCGCGTTTCGCCTTCGGCACGGGCAAGCTGGGTGATCTCGCAGGCTTTGCCAGCGCCGTGGTGCTGGCCCTCGTCGCCGTGGCGATCGGCTGGGAATCGGCGCTGCGATTCTTCCAGCCAGTGCCCATCCACTATCCCGAAGCGACCGCGATCGCCGTCGCAGGCTTGATCGTCAATCTGCTGAGCGCCTGGATGCTGGGCGGTGATCATAGTCATGCGCATGGGCATGATCACGACCATGATCATGACCACGACCATCATCACGCCCACCATGGCCATGCCGATCACAACATACGCGCAGCCTTCTGGCATGTGATGGCCGACGCCCTGACGTCGGTGCTGGCCATCGTCGGGTTGCTGGCGGCCTGGGCCTATGGCTGGACCTGGCTCGATCCTGCCGTTGGCATCCTGGGTGCGATCGTGATCGCCCATTGGTCGTGGCGACTTATCCGCGACGCCGGTGCCGTGCTGCTCGATGCTGCACCCGATGCGGCGTTGGTGCAGGCGATCCGCACGCGGCTGGAGCGCGGCCACGACAGCATCGCCGACCTCCATGTCTGGCGCCTTGGTCCGGGTCATCATGGCGCGATCGTGTCGCTGGTTGTCGACCACCCTCATCCGGTCGAGACCTACAAGGCGCGGCTCTCCGACATCGCGGGCCTCTCGCATATCACGGTCGAGGTCCATCAGTGCCACGGTGAACATTGAGGCGGTCATGCATCCCTCGCGACGCGTCGTGCTGGCAGCAACAATGCTCGCCGCATTTCCGGCCAGGGCACAGGCCGTGAAGGTGCGGCTCGGCACCGCCACGCCGGGCGGCGGCTTCCCGGTCTATGGCGCGGCTTTCGTCGAGGCGGTGCGCCGCGCCGATCCCACGTTGGAGATCGAGGCCATCAACACCAAGGGCAGCACGGAAAACGTGCCGAGACTCGAAGCAGGCACGCTCGATATCGCGCTGGTGCAGGGCGAGGTGGTGCACGAATCCCTGCAAGGCGTCGGTCGGCCGCCGGCCGATCTCAAGGTGCTGACGGCGATGTATCCCACCGCCGGCATGTTCGTGGTCAGGGCAGATTCACCCTATCGCGCCATTGCCGATCTGAAGGGCAAGCCCATCGCCTGGGGCGCGCAAGGCTCAGGCCTGGTGATCCTCGGTCGCTATGCGATGGACGGTCTCGGCCTCAATGCTGCGAAGGACTTCCAGCCGATCTATCTGGAGCGAGCAGGCGATGGACCGGCGATGGTGCTCGATGGCCGAGTGGCGGCCTTGTGGGGCGGCGGCGCCGGCTGGCCGGGCTTCATGACCATGGCCAACAGCAAAGAAGGCGCACGCTTCATCGCGCCCGACGCGGCCGAGATCCAGCGCATCCTGGGCAAGCACACCTTCCTGAAGCCCGTGACACAGGCGGCTGACGCCTTCCCCGGTCAGACCGCAGCAATCCCGTCGGTCGGCTCCTGGAGCTTCGTACTGGTGCGGCCTGGCCTCGACGACGCGATTGTCTATCGCCTGGCCAAGGCGCTGCATACCGCGGAGGCTCAGCCGTCACGTCAGCTTTCGGACACAACGGCGAAGAATACGCTCGCCGTAACGCCCAGCGGACGACTGCATCCCGGTGTCATGCGCTATTTCAAAGACGCAGGCCTCGCGCGCTAGCCACCAAAAGTCCGATTTGCGGAAACCCGCTCTGGAAGCTGGCGTTTGTCCCAGATGAAGGACAACGGAGCATTTCCATGACCAATAATCGCCATAGTTCCAAACCCGACAGCAAGGTCGAAGGCGAGGGCTCCTACAGCGCCACCGCTGACTACAACAAGCGTACGGCCGAGTTCCTGAAGAAGGACAAGGTCGACAAGGCGGCGCAGGAAGCCAAGCGGGCCTTGGATTCCAAGGAAGCTGCCGAACTCAAGGCGGCCGAAGCCAAGGGAAAGTCTGGCGACACGTCGAAGTGGCACCAGAATCCCAATCGGACGAAGTAATCCAAACAGAGACGAGGCACTCTTAACAGGCGGCGAAGCTCCCGCGTCGCTGCCTGTTACTCTGGTTTGAGCAGTCCCTTCTTGGCGAGATCGCCGATGCCGGCTTCCTCGATCTTGAGGGCGGCGGCGAAGGCTTCTGGTGTTGATGGCCGCACGGCGGCGCCTAGTTCGACCAGCTTCTGCTTCACCGCTGGCTCGTCCAGCGCCGCGACCATGGCGGTGTTCAGCGCGGCAATCACCGGCTGCGGCGTGCCGGTACGCACGAAGATGCCCAAGGTCGTGCCGCCGTCGAAGGGCGTGCAGCCCGTCTCGGCCAGTGTCGGAACATTCGGCAGCTCGGGAATGCGCTTCTCGCCGATGACGACGAGCGCGCGCAGCTTGCCCGACTGGATGTGCGGCAGCGAACTCGTGAGCTGGTCGACATAGGCGTCGATCTGGCTGGCCAGGACGTCGTTCAGGCCCACGCCCGAGCCGCGATAAGGCACGACGCTGAAGCTCACCTTCTCGTTCTCCTGCAGTCGCAAGATGTCGATATGGTTGGGCGTGCCATTGCCGGCATGGCCGAGGCTGATGGTGCCCGGCTTGGCCTTGGCTGCGGCCAGCAGGGCAGGCCAGTCGGCGAAACGGCTGGTCGCCGGGACCACGACGATCATCGGCACCGTGCTCAACATGCCGACAGGCGCGAAAGACGGGATCATCGAAGGCTTGCCGGCCATCAGCGGCGAGACATAGAGCGGGCCAAAGGCGCTGATCACCATCGTATAGCCGTCAGGTGGCGCCTGCAGGGCAAGCTCCTGGCCGACCACGCCGCCGGCGCCCGGCCGGTTATCGACAATCACCGTCTGGCCGAACTTGCGGGACATGCCGTCTCCCACGAGACGCGCGGTGACATCGGCATTGCCGCCTGCGGCGAAGGGCACGATGAAGCGTATCGGTTTAGAGGGGAAGGACTGCGCCCAGACGCGCGTGCCTGTGGCCGACGCGGTTGCTGCGGCCAGTCCGTTCAGAATGAACGTCCGTCGTTTGGATATCACGATGCTTCCTCCGCCATGCTTCTGCCTGCGCCTTCTGTGGGCGTGCGGCAAAGCATCGGGCCAGCGTTGCCCGCCCGCCAATCAAATCGAGGCGGCTTTTTCGCGGCCCGGAAGGCTTGTCGCTTCGGCCGGGACCACCTCGGCGCGTTGCTTGGGCAGGGCGGTGGGATACTGATCCTGCAGGAAGGCGATCAGCTTTTCGCGTACCTCGCAGCGCAGATCCCATGCCTCAGGCGACGTGCGGGCGCTAACCAGGGCGCGCAACTGCGCCGCGCGTTCGCTGCTGTCGACGACCTGCAGGTTGACGACCTGGCCATCCCAAAGCTTCGACGTCCTCACCAGCTCCTCGAGCTTGGTGCGGATGCGGGCTACCGGCACGGTATAGTCGACCCATAGCATCACCGAGCCGATGAGGTCGGAAGAATGTCGTGTCCAGTTCTGGAAAGGCCGCTCGAGGAAATAGGAGAGCGGCACCACCATGCGCCGCCAGTCCCAGATCTTGATCACGACGTAAGTGCCAGTGATCTCCTCGACCCAGCCCCATTCGTTCTCGACGATCACGGCGTCACCGATGCGGATCGGCTGGGTGATGGCGATCTGGATACCAGCGAAAAGGTTGGTGAGCAGCGGCCGTGCCGCCAGGCCAACCACGAGGCCGGCGGCGCCGGCAGAGGCAATCAAGCTGACGCCGTACTGCTTCACCGCCTCGAAGGTCATCAATGCCGCCGCGACCGTGACCAGCACAACGACAGTGGAGGCGACGCGGCGCAAAACGCGAACCTGCGTCAGGTGTTTGCGCCCGAGCGGATCGCCGCTGAAATCGATACCGGGCCGGCGCAGATAATAGTCCGAGGCGAGCGTGATGGCGGCGGTACAGCTCCAGCCGAGCAGGATGATGAAAGCCACTACCAGCCAATGGCCTACAAAGGCGCGGGCTTCGCGTTCGAGCGGCACTATTGGCAGCACGAGGGCCACGGCGAAGACCGCGAGGCCGACACGCAGCAATGCCTGAGTGGCCGATATCAGTGAATGCAGGAATTCGCAGGAAGGAGGCACGAGCCGTCGCAGCAGGCGCAGCGTTGCGCCATGCAAGGTAACGGCGACAGTGGCGGCGATGACGAGACACGCGCATGCGATCACCCAATTGGGTGCCCACGCGACAGCGTGCTCCATCCAGTCGATCGTGTTCTTCATGTTGGGCGCCAACGACTCGCCAGGTGCTCGGTTCCAGAATCCCTCGGCCCAAAATCCAGTGTGCAACCGGCTCCAAGACGAGGCGTTCCTCGATTGAACCCCTAACCGAACGGAGGAACTTGGCCATGCGAGTAAGCGATGCCATGACCCGCGACGTTCGCGTTGCGCGACCTGACCACACGATCGAGGAAGCAGCACGCATGATGCTGGCGATCGATGCCGGCATGCTGCCGGTCGGTACTGAAGATCGGTTGGTGGGAATGATCACCGACCGCGACATCGCGGTACGTGCCATCGCCGAGGGTAAGGGACCCGACACGGCGGTGAGTGAGATCATGACGCAGGACGTTAAGTACTGCTTCGTCGACGAGGACACCGCGCACGTCGCGAAGAACATGGGCGAGCAACAGCTCCGCCGACTGCCGGTCGTCGATCGCGACAAGCGGCTGGTCGGCATTCTGTCGTTGGCCGATGTCGCTTCACACGAGGCAGATGGCCGACGGGTCGGCAATGCCTATCGCGACATCGCCCAGCCCGGCGGCGAACATAATCAGGGTGCCGAGGAGCGCGGCAGAGGCATGTAGCTAAGGGCAGTCGCCTGGCTCGGGCCCCGGCGGCTGTCCGCTGCTGCTCTTAGTTGCTGTTCTCGAGGCGGATGACGACGTAGCGCCGGCCGTCTCGCTCCAGGTCGAAGCGGACCTTGTCACCAGCGCTAAGGCCCTTGAGGGCTACGGTCTTGGCAACGTCGAAGATTCGCGTCCCGCCTTCGAGGAAATGTTGCGGGATCGGCCGGTACTCGAGGGTGATTCGGTTACGCGCGGCATCGACGGCGACGACCTTGCCACTCACCAGCGGCTCGTCCGTCGCCGTTGCGGCGGCTGCCGTGTCACTGTCGGCGGCATCGCCGAAGAAACCAGGCTGACCCGCCGATGCCGCAAACGATGTAACGGACACCGAGGCAAGCAATGCGACGAGCAAAAGAATTCCAACAAGGAACGCGCGGGGGCTGACGGTACTGATCATGATCTCTCTCCGGCGCTGCATTTGGGAAGCGGGCCGGCCAATTGCCAGAGCTGATGCTGTGGTCAGATGTCAAAAAGATGACCGCGCGCATAACGCGGATAAATAGAGGTTCATTCTCTCGATGGCAGTGCTGGCATCCACACACGAATGTGATGGCTTTGCTTGGCAATTCTCTACGAGATGACGTGAACCGAACCGCGAGCTTGTCGCGTCAGCTTTCACCGATGGGATGGTTCAGGCCGCCGAATCGATCACCTTGGCGAGTGCGATGTCCTTCTCCGAAAGGCCACCGGCATCGTGGGTGGAGAGGACGATCTCGACCCGGTTGTAGACATTGGACCATTCGGGATGGTGGTCGGCCTTCTCGGCGGCCAGTGCGACGCGCGTCATGAACCCCCAGGCCTGGTTGAAATCGGCGAACTTGAAACTCTTCTGGATGGCATCGCGGCCTGGGACTTCAGTCCAGCCGGAGAGGCTGGCGAGCGCCGCCGAGCGGGCCTGGCCGGTGAGCTTGTCGGTCATGTGCGTCCTCCTGGCAGTTTTGCACCGTGCTTGCATCATTCCCGATGGGCGGCCTACGCTCCGCCAACCATCAGGAGGTTTCCGTGAAATCGTTTCGTCGTACCTTGTTGATCGCCGCTGCCTCGCTGGCAGTGGCCGCGCCCGCTTCGGCGCAGAAATCCGCCGACACGTTGCGCATCATCTTCACCGACGCTGTGCCCAACGTCGACATGTACTTCAACAGCCAGCGTACCGGCCTGATCCTGGCGCATCAGGCGTGGGACATGCTGGTGCACCGCGATCCCTCGACCTTCGAGATCAAGCCTTCGCTCGCCACCGACTGGAAGTTCGTCGGCGACAACGCGCTCGACCTCACCATCCGCCAGGGCGTGAAGTTCCACGACGGCAGCACGCTTTCGCCCGATGACGTGGTCTACACCATCAACATGGCGGCCAATCCCGACAACAAGCTGGCGACGCCGTCGAACTATGCCTGGATCGACAAGGCCGAGAAGACCGGCGACTGGACCGTGCGCATCAACATGAAGCGGCCGACGCCAGCCGCGCTCGAATACCTCGCCATGGTGACGCCGATCCATCCCAAGGCCTATCGCGAGAAGGTCGGTCCTGAAGGCTTCGCGGCCAAGCCGGTCGGCGCCGGCCCCTACAAGATCATCAAGAACGAGCAGGCCAAAGAAATCGTCTTCGAGCGCTTCGACGACTATTGGGCCGGTTCGCCCAAGGGCAAGCCAGCGATCAAGAAGCTACACGTGCGCTTCGTGCCCGATCTCGCCACCAGCATGACCGAGCTGCTCGCCCAGCGCACCGACTGGATCTGGAACATCAATCCTGACCAGGCCAAGGACGTGAACCGCATGCCGCACCTGCAGGCAGTGCCGCAGGAGTCGATGCGCATCGGCTATCTTTCGATCGACGCGGCGGGCCGCACAGGCGCCGGCAATCCGCTGACCAACCAGAAGGTGCGTCAGGCGATCTGGCACGCCATCAACCGTCAGGAGATGGCCGAGAAGCTGGTGCAGAATGGCAGCCGCGTGCCGCCGGCACCCTGCTTCCCGACCCAGTTCGGCTGTGACGGCGATGCCGCGGTGAAGTACCCGTACGATCCGGCGAAGGCCAAGGCGCTGCTGGCCGAGGCGGGCTTCCCCAACGGCTTCGACATCGAGTTCGTCACCTACGTCCAGCCGACCACGTGGAGCGCCGCCATCCAGAATTACCTGCAGGCGGTGGGTATCCGGGCCAAGATCTCCCAGCTCCAGGTCGCGGCGGCGATCGCCAAGGCGCAGAAGGGCGAAAACCCGCTCTATCACGGCAGCTGGGGCAGCTACTCGATCAACGACGTGTCGGCGATCTTCCCCGTGATGTACGGCGGCGGTGGCGACGACTATGCGCGCGATCCCGAGCTGCAGAAGCTGGTGTCCGATGGCGGCAACACGGCCGACTCCGCGGTGCGCAAGAAGAACTACTCGGCCGCGGTCAAGCTGATGACCGACAAGGCCTACTGGCTGCCGTTGTTCACCTACGTGAACATCTACGCCTTCTCCAAGCAGCTTGAAATGAAGACCTTCCCCGACGAGCTGCCGCGCTTCTACTTCGCGAAGTGGAAGTAACGCGGGCCTAGCTCAAGGCACCAGCAAACACTCCACGCCGCCGCCAGGCCTCGGCTTGAGCGGCGGCGTTTCGTTTGAGCAGCGCGGCTCGGCGATGGGGCAGCGCGGATGGAAGCGGCAGCCCGGCGGAATGTTGGCCGGATCGGGCAGGATATCGCCCAGCCCGACATCGGGTACGCCGAGGCCGGGCTCGGGCGTCAGCACCGAAGCGAGGAGCGCCTTCGTGTAGGGATGCTCGGGTGACCGGAACAGCGTCTCGGTCGGCTGACGTTCGACGATGCGGCCGAGATACATCACCGCCACTTCGCTCGCGACATGCTCGACAACAGCGAGGTTGTGGCTGATGAACAGGTAGGTGAGGCCGAGATCGCGGCGCAGCTCGCCCAGCAGGTTCAGGATCTGCGCCTGCACCGAAACGTCGAGCGCCGAGGTCGGCTCGTCGCAGACCACGATGCGGGGCCTCAGCACCAGCGCGCGGGCGATCGCCACTCTCTGGCGCTGGCCGCCCGACAGTTCAGTCGGCAGACGCTGGCCCATCTCGGCGCGCAGGCCGACGCGTTCCAGCATCTCGTCGACGCGCTTCTTGATCTCGGTCTTGCCGATGCTGCCTTGCGCTACCAGCGGCATCGCCACGATGTCGCGCACCTTGGTCAGCGGGTTCAGCGAGGCGAACGGATCCTGGAAGACCGGCTGGATCAGACGTGCGCGGGCCTTGCGGTCCATATCGGTGACTCGCTGGCCTTCGACCGCGATGTCGCCGCCGGTCGGTTCGAGCAGACCGAGGATCAGGCGCGCCAGGGTCGACTTGCCACAGCCCGATTCACCCACCACGCCCAGCACGCCGCCATGGGGCACGGCGAAGGAGACATCGTCGACGGCCACAACATGGCGGTCGGTCCCGAACATGCCGCCCTTCACCTTGAAGGTTCGGCGGACAGCCTTCACTTCGATGGCCGGCGCCTGGGTTGTGGATATCGCGCTCATGCCGGCAGCCTGCAGAGGAAGTCGTGGGCGCCGCCGGCCTGGTGACGCGGGATCTCGTGCTCACAGGTCGGATCGGCGAAGGAGCAGCGCTCGCGGAAGGCGCAGCCCTCGAAGTCGGGGCCGACGCGGGGCACCGTGCCGGGGATCGAGCCCAGCGGCTCGTCGCGCTTGATCTTGCCGGGGACCGGCACGCAGCGCAGCAGGCCCTGCGTGTAGGGATGCCGCGGGCTCGCGAACAGTTCCGCGGTCGCGGCGTTCTCGACCACCTTGCCGGCATACATGACGGCCACCTTGTGGGCGACCCGGGCGACGATGCCGAGGTCATGGGTGATCAGCATCATGCCGAGGCCGAGATCGCGCTGGAGCTGGGCCAGCAGACGCAGGATCTGGGCCTGCACCGTAACGTCGAGTGCGGTGGTCGGCTCGTCGGCGATCAGGAGCTTGGGTTCACACATCAGCGCCATGGCGATCATCACGCGCTGGCGCAGGCCACCTGAGAGCTGGTGCGGGAACTGCCCCAACCGCAGGCCGGGGGCTGTGATGCCGACGCGAGCCAGCAGGTCGGCGGCGCGGTCGACGGCGACCCGCTGCGGCGTACCCTTGTGGCGGCGCAGTACCTCGGTCATCTGCGAGCCCACCGTGTAGGCAGGGTTGAGCGACGTCATCGGCTCCTGGAAGATCATCGCCATGTCGTTGCCGCGCAGGCGCGCCATGCCGGTATCGGAGAGGCCCAGCAGGTCTTCGCCCTGGAACCGCATGCTGCGGGCGGTGCGGCGGGCGCCGCGCGCCAGCAGGTTCATCACCGCCAGCGCCGTCACCGATTTCCCGCAGCCCGATTCACCCACGACGCAGAGCGTCTCGCCGCGTTCGACGGTGAGCGAGGTGCCGCGCACCGCGCCGGTCCGGCCGAAGCTGACGGCGAGATCTTCGATTTCGAGCAGGGCGCTCATGTATCGGTCCTGTGCGTGCCGAAGGCGTCGCGCAATCCGTCGCCCAGCAGGTTGATGCCGAGCACCAGCACGAAGAGCGCGATGCCGGGGATCACGATCACCCAGGGCGAGAAGAACATGTAATCCTTGGCTTCGGCGATCATCAGGCCCCACGAGGGCAGGGGCGGCGGCACGCCGAGGCCCAGGAAGGAGAGCGCGGCTTCCAGCAGGATGGCGAGCGCGATCTCCAGTGTGGCCACCACGACGAGGTGGCTTGCAATGTTGGGCAGCACTTCGCGGCTGAGAATGCGGAAGCGCGAGCAGCCGGCGCACCAGGCGGCGGCCACGAAGTCGAGATTGCGCACCTGCATGGTGGTAGAGCGCGCCACCACGGCAAAGCGGTCCCACAGCAGGAGGCCGAGCGTGATCACCAGCAGATGCATGGAGCTGCCGAGCAGGCCCACGACCGCCAGCGCCACGAGCACGACGGGAATGGAGAGGCGCGTGGTGATGGCGAACAGCACCGCGTCGTCGACCCGGCCGCCCAGGAAGCCACCCAGCACGCCGATCGCAATGCCGATCACGGCAGAGACGATAGTGACCGTGACGCCGATCAGCATGGAGATGCGGCAGCCGTAGATCAGGCGGGAGAGATAGTCGCGGCCGAGTTGGTCGGTGCCGAGAAGATGGGCAGGATCGGTGCCTTCCATCCAGAACGGCACCAGCAGGCGTTTGCCGAGGTCCTGCGCGAAGGGATCGTGCGGCGCGAGCAGCGGCGCGAAGAGGGCGCAGATCATCGCAATGCCGACAATGACAGCACCGATCCAGGTGCTGACGCTTTTCCAGCCCCGTCGGGGGCCTGTTGTGACGGAGACGACGCTCATCGCTCTGCTCTCATGGTCACCGCAGCCTGGGATCGAGAACGGCGTTCATCAGGTCCGCCAGCATGGTCAACGCCACGTAAATGACGGCCAGCACCAGCACCACGGCCTGAACCACCGGAAAGTCGTTCTTGCCGATCGACTCCCAGGCAAGGAAGCCGACACCGTGCAGGGCGAACACCTGCTCAATCACGATCGAACCACCCAACATGAAGCCAAGCTGGACGGCCGCGATCGCCACCACCGGGATCGCTGCATTGCGCAGCGCATGCTTCAGCAGGATCGAGGCGCGCGACAGGCCCTTGGCCCGCGCCGTTCTTATGTAATCGCTGCCCATGGCCTGGATCATGCCGGCACGGGTGAGCCTCGTGAGGGCGGGGATGGCCGAGAAGGCGAGCACGATGCCCGGCATCACATAATGCTGCCATGACCCGGTGCCGGAGATTGGCAGCCAGCCGAGTTGCAGGCCGAACGTGATCATCAGGATCAGACCCAGCCAGAAGGAGGGCATCGCCTGGCCGAGCAGTGCCACCATCTGCACCACCCGGTCGAGCGTCGTGTTCTCGCGCACCGCCGCCAGGATCCCCAATGGCAAGGAAACGAGGAGGGCGATGACGAGGCCGGTCAGGCCCAAGGTGATGGTGATCGGCATTCGCTCGGCGATCAGCGAGGAGACGCGGGCCTTGAAGAAATAACTCTCGCCCAGGTCGCCGGTGACGGCGCGGCCGACCCAGTCGAAGAATTGGGAAGTCAGCGGCCGGTCGAGACCATAGGCCTTGCGGACCAGCTCGATGTCTTCCTGCGTGGCATTGGGTCCGGCAATCGAGACCGCGAGGTCGCCGGAGAGCCGCGTGAGAATGAAAGCCAGGGTCATGACCGTGGCTGCGACGAGCAGTGCCACGATGAGGCGGCGGACGAGAAATTGGAGCATGTGCGGCGGCGAGCTTAGTGCGGATCCTTCCCCAAGGCGACCATGCGAATCTCGCGCCAAATTTCAAGGGCCTATGGTGCACAATCTCCGGTGAGGGGGTGCTTGGCTAGGGCGCGCCGCTCCTATATGGGGGAGTCATGCCGATCTTCACGAACCCGCGGCGCACGCCCTGCTTCGGCACGGCGCCAACCCTCGAGGACTTCGAAGCGATCGCCGCTGAGGCCCTCGCCACCATTCCCGAGGAGTTCCGTCGACACGTCGGCAACGTGCGCATCCAGGTCGACGACTTCCCTTCCGACGAGGTCGAGAAGGAAATGGAACTCGACACGCCCTTCGATCTGCTCGGTCTCTATCAGGGTGTGTCGATGATGGAACGTGGTGCCGGCCATGTCGCCAACGACATCGACCGCATCTTCCTCTATCGCCGCCCGATCCTCGACTATTGGTGCGAGTCGGGCGAGGACTTGCCGCACATCGTGCGGCACGTGCTGATCCACGAGATCGGTCACCACTTCGGCTTGAGCGACGACGATATGGAAGCGATCGAAGCCAAAGCCGAAGAAGAGTCGCAGCGCGTACAGCCGGGGGTTTAGCCCCCCCCCGGCATCAGAGCCTCATCGCTTCACGATAGAGCCGCTCGGCATTTGTCCACTTGATGGCTTGCACGAACGCCTCGATGTATTTCACGGCATCGCTGCCGTGGTCCTTCTCGTAGGCGTGGCGATGCATGTCCATCGCCAGCAGCGGCGTGCTGCCGGCCGGCACCTCCGAGACACTGGCGGTGCGGTGATTGTACAGGCGCTTGTCGCGCGCTGAGTGGGACAGGATCACCCAGCCGTCGCCATCCGACAGCGACCGGCCGGTCGCCATGAACTCCGCCTTCCAGCGGTCGAGACTGCTGAAATCGCGCGACATGGCCTGGGCAAGCAGACCCGAGGGCTGTGTGGGCGCTTCGCCGATCCCGTCGAAATAAAGTTCGTGCAGGATCGTGGTGTTGTAGCTGGCCAGCTCCTCGCTCTTGAGCTTTGCCACGACCTCTGGCGGCGCTTCATTGAAATCGAGCTTCGACAGCTCCTCGTTGAGTGCATTCACCCGCTTCACGGCACTCACATAGATTTCGTCATAGTGGTGGCGCAGGAGATCGGCCGAGAGGCCTTTCACCTTGTCGGGATTGAAGGTGAGCGGCTTGGGCGTGAGCCGCAGCGTCGTGGCACTGATGGCGAGTTGTTGGCTGCGCGCCGGAACGGCCATGGCCCCAAGCAACAGGCCAACGCCCGCGGCCAGGGAGCGGCGGGGGATGTTGGTCATATCGAACTCCTACGTGTCCCTAAACGGGAACGCTCGTCAGCGCGAGGAGTTGCGCAACACCGCCGGCACCCGATATCGGCCTTCGATCAGGGGCGGGTCGGGCTCGTAGGCGCGCAGAACCAGTCGCAGGGGGCCTGCGGGAGCCGGCAGCCAGTTGGCTACCCGTTCTCCGGCTGGCGGCTGACGCTGAATATAAAGAGTAAGTGCGCCATCAGCTGTGCGCACGAGGTCGGGCGTGTCTTCGCCGATCGTGTAGCGGGCGATCGGATTGTCGAAGAAGAAAGCGCGGCCGTCGGCCATCACCTCGTAGATCGACAGCGACCAAAAGGCGCGGGCCGGTGGCAGGCCATCGCGGGGAAACGTGAGCGTATAGGCATGCTCACCGAGGAGTGGGCGACCAGTCGCATCGGCGGCGCCGACGATGCTCACGAGCTCGGCAGGTTCTGAGACACCGAGATTGATGAGCGCCGTAGCTGCGCGATAGAGATGATCGTCGCCGAAATTGCCGAGATGCGGCTCGGCATAGGACCATCCGTCGACTGTCCTGACGGGTCGCGCGGCGGCGGCCCGGATATCGGCTAGCCCCTGTTCGATGCCGGTTCTGAGGGCGCGTTGCTCGGCCTCGCTAAAGGCGCGCAGGTCGAATTTGCGGCCCGGCGCCAGCTTGAGCGGCGCCAGTCCTTCGAGTTGGCTCCGATCGCGATCGGAGAGAGGGCTTTCACCAAGTGCCCGCATGCCGATGACAAATAGATCGAACGGATCGGCCGGCTGCGGCGCTGGCCAGTCGGCCACGGGCTCGGGAGGTGCCTGGGTACGCTGACGCATCAGCTCGCGCGTCTCGAGGATACGCCGCTCGTTGCGCATGTCCGGCGTCTCGAGCAGCACGCGCGTCTGCAGGATCGCGAGCCGGTCGAGTTCGTCAGGGGTACTGACGAGCAAGCGGCCGCGCAGCCAGACCGAGTTGGTCGGCGCTCGCACCAAGGTGACTTCGCCCGGCGCGTCGCCCTTCCAGGCGGGCCCCACGATCATGTGGGCTGCAGGCCGGCCGCCGTTCAGGCGATGACTCACCGTGGCGAACGTGTCGGTGAAGAGATCGAGGAAGGCGTAGCTGTAGTAGAGGTCGCCGACCGGTGGCACGAGCAAGAACATCGGTTCGGCCGAGAGGTCGAGCCAGGCGAAGGATTGCAGCGTATCGCCGTTCGGCATCGAGACGGCACGTGTGCGCGGATCGGCCAGCGTCGTCACGTGCCGGAAGCGGTTCAGTCGTTGCCGTGCCGGATTGGTCTCGTCCACGGTCGCCCGCCAGCGCGCGCGATACATCTCGTAGATTGGGAAGAGATAGATCGCAGCCCGCCGCGCCAGTTCACGCAGCGACGGCGCGCTCTGCGCCCGCGCCAACGCCGGCGCGGCGATCAGGCCGGCTAGGGTAGCGCGGCGGCCGAGTTTCACGCGGCCCGCTCCCGGAGCCTCCGGCGCTCGGCGACGAAGGCGGCAGCTTCTCGCCAGGGTGCGAGCGTCCAGAAGGAGCGCGCCCGTCCCGAAGGCGAGGCGAGCACAAACACGACTGCCCCTTCCAGAAGCATTTGCTGCCGCCCATACCCCGGCGCCTTCACGCCGAGGCCCAGGGCGGCGGCATTCTTGCTGGTAAAGGCGATGGCGGCCGGCCGGAACTGTCGCAGCTTGGAGTGGAGCGAAGCGGCGTCCATCGCGGCGGGCGTCAGCTCGTGGTCGGAGCCGACTTCGGTCTTGTTGAGGTCGGTGAGGCCGATGCCGAAGCCCAGCAACTCAGGAAACTGTTGCGGTGCCAGGCGCTCGGGCGTCAGGCCGATGGCGTACAAGGTCGGCCAGAAGGCGTTGCCGGGATTGGCATAGTAGGCGCGCGCCTTGAACGAGATGGGGCTGGGCGCCGTGCCACAGAAGACGAGGTCGAGGCCCGGCGCCAGCAGGTCGGGAATGAGCTGTTTATTGCGGCTTGATGCCCGCGGCACGGATGACCTCGCCCCAGCGTTTGATCTCGGTCTGGATATAAGCGTCGATCTCGGGAACTGTCATCGTGCCCGGCTCGAAACCGCCTGCCTTCATGCTGGCGGCTACGTCGGGCGTCTCCAGCGCGCGCTCGGTCGCCGCCCTGAGCTTGTCCTTGATCTTGGCCGGTGTTCCCTTCGGCACCGCCCAGATCGACCAGGAAGTCACCACCAGGTCGGGCGACACGGCTTCCGCGAAGGTCGGCGTATCGGGCGTGACGGGCGACCGCTTGGCGCCGCTCGACGCCACCGGCTTCAATTTGCCCGCACTCACCTGGCTCATCAGCGAATCGATGTTGGAGATGACGAGCGGCAGGTGGCCCGCCAGCACGTCGGCCGCCGCGGCCGCTGCGCCGCGGTAGCTGATGAAGGTGATGTCCGCGCCGGTTTTCTGCTTGAAGAGTTCCATGGTGAGGGTCGGCGACGTGCCGAGCCCTGACGATCCGAAGCTGAACTTGCCGGGCTCCGCCTTGGCGGCGGCGAGCAGCTTGGGCAGCGTATCGTGCGGGAAGTTCGGATGGCAGCACAGGAGATTGGGCTGCGTGCCGATCCAGGCCACGGTTTCGAGGTCGGTTACGGCATTGTAGGCGGGCCGAGCGTAGAGATGCGGCACCAGCGCGTGACTGCCGATATTGCCCAGCAGGACCGAATAGCCGTCGGACGGCGACTTGGCGACGTTGTCCGCCGCGATCGAGCCGCCGGCGCCCGTGCGGTTCTCCACTACGAAAGTCTGGCCAAAAGCGTCGCTGAGCTTCGCGGCAAGGCGGCGCGCGATATTGTCCTGCGAGCCACCCGGCGTGAACGGACAGACGATCCGCACATTGCGGTTGGGCCAGTCGTCGGCCTGCGCGAAGGCTCTCGGTACTACCGCCAGCGACGCAAACGGCAAGCCTGCCAGGGCGGTGGCGAAACGACGTCTCCTCATCCTTGTTCTTCCTTCTCGATCGGTCCCCGTCGGCGTCGATGATGCACGAGCCCTGACGAGACGCCTAGGGTCGAAGCTCCGGGATTTCGACCTGAGGTTCCATGGCCTTGTCCGCCTTTCACCGTCGGGCATGATGGAGGTCGGGAGGACAAGAATGCATACGATCGACAAGGCCGACGAAGCGCAGCTTCTCGCCACCATCGACCGCTGGATCGAGCGTGAAGTGGCGCCGCGCGTGAAAGAGTTCGATCACGCCGACAAGTGGCCCGCCGAGATCGTGGAGCAGATGAAGGAACTCGGCCTGTTCGGCGCCACGGTGAGCCCGGAGTATGGCGGGCTCGGCCTGCCGGCCCGGACCTACGCCGAAATCGTGATGCGCGTGTCGTCGGTATGGATGGCGATCACCGGCATCTTCAACTCGCATCTGATGCTGGCGCTGGCCATCGAGAAATTCGGCACCGAACCGCAGAAGCAGCATTGGTTGCCCAAGCTCGCGAGCGGTGAGGTGCGGGGCGGATTGGCGCTCACCGAACCCGATGCTGGTACCGACCTGCAGGCGATCCGTCTCACCGCGCGCCGCGAGGGCGACCACTATGTGCTGAACGGCACGAAGACGTGGATCTCCAACGGCATCGAGGGCTCGTGCTTTGCGCTGTTGGTGAAGACCAACCCTGAAGCGAGCCCGCGCTACTCGGGCATGAGCCTGTTCATCGCGCCCAAGGGACCGGGCTTCACGGTCGGCCGTAAGCTCGAAAAGCTCGGCTACAAGTCGATCGATTCGGGTGAGCTGATCTTCGAGAATTACCGCGTGCCGGCCGATCACCTGATCGGCGAGGTCGAGGGTCGTGGTTTCACCCAGGTGGCCGGCGGCCTCGAACTTGGCCGCATCAATGTCGCCGCCCGCGGTGTTGGCATTGCCGAGGGCGCGCTGCGGCTCGCCACCTCCTACGCGCAGATCCGCAAGACCTTCGGCAAGCCGATCTGCGAGCATCAGGCGATCCAGCTCAAGCTCGGCGAAATGGCCACGCGTGCCCGTGCGGCGCGATTGCTGACCCTCGACGCGGCGGAGGCTTTCGATCGCGGCGACCGCTGCGATCTTGAGGCCGGCATGGCCAAGTATTTCTCGTCCGAGGCGGCGCTGGAGAACAGCATCGAGTCCATGCGCATCCACGGCGCCTACGGCTACTCCAAAGAATACGACATCGAGCGCCTCTACCGCGATGCGCCGCTGACCTGCATTGGCGAAGGCACCAACGAGATGCAGCGCATCATCATCGCGCGGCAGTGGGTCAAGCGGAACGCCATCGTATGAACGCCAAACCACTCCAAGGTATTCGCGTTCTCACCCTGGAGCAGTTCGGCGCCGGGCCCTACGGCACCATGTTCCTGGCCGAACTGGGCGCCGAGGTGATCAAGATCGAGGCGCCGGAGGGCGATCCCTCGCGCCAGGTCGGGCCCTACAAGTTGGGCAAGGACGACAGCGAGTACTTCCAGGCGTGGAACCTCGGCAAGAAGAGCGTGACACTCGACCTGAAGAGCGCCGACGGTCGCAAGAAGTTCGACGCGCTGGTGAAGGGTGCGGACTGCGTCGTGAACAACATGCGCGGCACGCAGCCCGCCAAGCTCGGCATCGACTATGCGAGCCTGAAGCATCTGAAGCCCTCGATCGTCTGCCTGCACATCTCAGCCTACGGTCGCGACAGCGAACGCAAGGACTGGCCGGGCTACGATTTCCTGATGCAGGCCGAGGCCGGCCTGATGGAGCTGACCGGCGAGCCGGACGGACCGCCGACGCGGGTCGGCGTTTCCCTGATCGACAGCATGAGCGGCCTAACCGGGATCGTCGGCCTGTTGAGTTGCCTGTTGCGAGCCCGGACGACCGGACAGGGTTGTGACGTCGATACCTGCCTCTACGACGTCGCCATGCACCAGCTCACCTATCCCGGCCTCTGGTACCTGAACGAAGGCGATGTCTCGTCGCGGGTGCCGCGCAGCGCCCATCTGTCGCTGGCGCCGGTCCAGACCTTCCCGACGAAGGATGGCTGGATCTTCATCATGTGCATGACGCAGAAATTCTGGCTGTCGCTTTGCCAGGCCATGGGCCGGACCGATCTCCTCAACGATCCGCGCTTTGCCGATCCGAATACCCGCGCGACGAACCGCGCCGCGATGACCGAGGCGCTCGATCCGACCTTCCGTACGCACACGACGGCGGAATGGTTGTCGAAGCTCAACGGGCTGCTGCCGGCCGCGCCGGTTCATCGCCTTGACCAAGCCTTGGACAGTTCATTCGCGCGGGCCGCGGGTATGGTCTCCGCCGTGCCGCATCCCGCGAAAGGCGAGCTGCGGGTGCTCGCCAATCCGCTTCGCATCGACGGACAACGGCCTTCGCAGGCCGCCTGCTCGCTGCTCGGTGCCGACAACGAGTCCGTGTTGGGTCAGCGCACATGAAACTTCAAGGCATCAAGGTCGTCGATCTCTCCTGGTTCCTGCCGGGTCCCTATCTCACCACGGCGCTGGCCGATCATGGGGCGGAAGTGATCAAGGTCGAACCGCCAGGAGAAGGCGATCCCGGTCGCCACATCCGGCCGACCGACGAACGCACCTCGGTGTTCTTCCGTAACATGGGGCGCGGCAAGAAGAGCGTCGTGCTCGACCTCAAGAGCGAACAGGGGCGGGCCGATCTTTTTCGTCTCGCCAGTACGGCCGACGTGCTGGTCGAGTCGTTCCGGCCCGGTGTCGCGGCGCGCTTCGGCATCGGTTACGAGGCGGTCAAAGCCGCCAACCCCGGCATCGTCTATTGCTCGATCAGCGCCTTCGGCCAGGACGGCGCCTATCCCGGTCGTGCGGCGCACGATCTCGCACTCGAGGCGGTGGCCGGCGTGTTGAGCCTGACCTTGGGCGACGACGGCCGCCCGGCCATCCCGGGTATTCCGGTCGCCGATCTGGTGAGCGGCCTGCATGGGTTGTCCGGCGTCCTGATGGCGTTGCTGCGCCGCAAGGACACCGGCCGCGGCGACTATATTGACGTCTCCATGCACGAGGCGTTGATGGCCTCCTGTGCCAACGTCGTCGGCTCGACCTTTGCCGAGAACAAGCATCCCGACGTCAAGCAGCAGCGGACGACGGGCGGCTCGGCCTTCTATCGCGTCTACGATACGTCCGACGGCCGTCAGCTTGTAGTGGCCGGTCAGGAAATGAAGTTCATCAAGAACCTGCTGGGCGCGCTCGGTAAGCCAGAGATGGCGCCGCTCTGCGAATGGCCGGGCGCGCATCAGAAGCCGGTCGTGGATTTCCTCGCGGCGACCTTCCGCGAGAAGCCGCTGGCGCATTGGATGACGTGGCTCGACACGCTCGACATCTGCTACGGCCCGGTCAACACGCTGCCCGAGGCCATCGCCGATGCGAACCTGGCCAAGCGCGGCATGATCGTTACCGATGCGCAGGGCCGAAAACACTTCGCCCCTGTCGTTCGTTTTCAGGACGAGCCGTCGCAACCGCTCTATCGCGAGCCGCTGTTGGGTGAGCACACCGAAGAAGTGTTGAAACGCCGGGTCTAATTCATCGCCAGTGATTGCTTCCGTGCGGCCTGTATCAGCGTGTCGAGCGCCGGACGCTGCGGGCCGCCGGCTTTCCAGACGCACCAGGTTTCGGAGAGGATCTTCGCCTCCCGTATCGACACGAAAACCGCGCCGGCCATGTTCGAGGCTTTGAGGGTGCTCGGAACGAGGGCGACTCCGAGGCCATTGGCAACGAAGGAGACCACGCTCAACCAGTGACGGACCTGATGGCGTACGCGAGGCGAGAAACCCGCCGAGAGGCAGGTCGCGATGATCGACTGGTAATAGTCCGGCGACACGTTGCGGGAGAAGAGCACGAACTCGTCATCCTTGAGCCGTGACAGGCGGAGGCTGCGGGTGCCGGCGCAAGGATGATCACGAGGGACGCAGGCGACAAAGGGCTCGGCGTGATAGCGAAAACCCTCCAATCGGCTCGGTACCTCGCGGCCGTGAATGAAGCCGAGGTCGATCTCGTCGCGCTGCAGGGCCTCGATCTGTTCGGTCGAGTTCAGTTCCTGGACGGACAGCTCGATGTCAGGCGATGCGGCCTGGAATGCGTCGAGAATTTTCGGGAAGCCGCGATAGAGCATGGAGCTGCCGAAGCCGAGCCGCAGCCGTCCTTCCTTTCCTTCGGCGATCGCCTTCACCAGAAGGCGGGTTTCCTCGGTCCGGCGCAGCAGCACCTCCGCTTCGCGCTGCAGTGCCAGTCCCGCGGCGGTGAGGCTGACGTTGCGGCTGGTGCGCTCGAACAGGCGGGCGCCGATCTCCTCCTCGAGCTGGCGGATGGCAAGGCTGAGCGGCGGCTGCGACAGTGACAGCCGCTGCGCCGCGCGGCCGAAATGCTTCTCCTCGGCGAGGACGGAGAAGTAGCGCAGCTTGCGAAGGTCCATGGCTGTCTCCGATCATCGATATGAAAGATATATCAATCTCGAAGAAAGTAATATTGGACGGTATCAATAGAATGGGCAGACCATAGGCGCCTGCGTCGCTTCCTGCCCAGAGGCTCATTCCATGAAGGCCGATACCGATCTCTCAGGCGCCATCCCCGACTCGCGGGGGATCAACCTCTATCGCGCCGACCGCGATGCCGCGGCCTTGTTCGGCCACTATCTGCCGCGGCCGCTGTTCCGCCATCTCGAGCCGATGTTCGACCGGCTGGGCGGCCTTGCCGGCGGGAGGCTCGACGAGCTGGCCGGGATTGCCGATCACAATCCGCCGACCCTGTCGGTGCGGCGACGCACCGGCGAGGATTGCAATGTCGTGGAGAAGCATCCGGCCTATGTCGAGATGGAGCGGTTGGCCTTCTCCGAGCTGGGGCTGGCGGCGATGTCGCATCGCGGCGTGCTGGGCTGGAACGAGCCGATGCCGCCTGCGGCCAAGTATGCGCTGACCTATCTCTTCGTGCAGGCCGAGTTCGGCCTTATGTGCCCCGTCAGCATGACGGATTCGCTCACCCGCACGCTGCGGCGTTTCGGCGATCCCAATCTGGTGGGCCGCTTCCTCGAACGCCTGACGTCGGTCGATTTCGACGAGCTGGCGCAGGGGGCCATGTTCATGACCGAGCAGGGCGCCGGCTCCGACGTCAGCGCCACGGCGACGCGCGCCGCGCCGCAGCCTGACGGCACCTGGAAGCTGACCGGCGACAAGTGGTTCTGCTCGAACGCCGATGCCGATCTGGCGATGGTCCTGGCGCGAAGCGAGGACGTCCTCGGCATGAAGGGCATCTCGCTGTTCCTGTTGCCGAAGATGAAGCGCGATGGCCGGCCGAACGACTATCGGATCCTGCGGCTGAAGGACAAGCTCGGCACCCGCTCGATGGCGAGCGGCGAGATCCGCCTCGACGGGGCGGAAGCCTATCTCGTCGGCGAGCGCGGGCGCGGCTTCAACCAGATGGCCGACATGGTCAACAATTCGCGGTTGTCGAATGGCGTGCGCGCCGCAGGCCTGATGCGGCGTGCGACCACCGAGGCGCTGTTCATTGCCCGCCATCGGCAGGCGTTCGGCAAGCGGTTGGTCGAACTGCCGCTGATGCGTCGCCAGCTCGCGAAGATGCTGGTGTGGGCTGAGCAGGCGCGCTGCATGATGTTTCTGACGGCGGACGCGCTCGATCGCGCCAACCACAACGATGCAACCGGCGCCAAGCTCGCCCGTATCATGACGCCGCTGATCAAGTTCCGCGCCTGCCGCGATGCTCGCAAGGTGACCGGGGACGCGATGGAGGTCCGCGGCGGCTGCGGCTACATCGAGGAATGGTCGGACGCGCGGCTGGTTCGCGACGCTCATCTCGGGTCGATCTGGGAGGGCACGTCCAACATCGTTGCCCTCGACGTCTCGCGGGCGATCTCGCGTGACGACGCTCTGCCGGCGCTCAAGGCGAGGAACGAGGAATTGCTACGCGGCGCGGCGCTCGATACGGAAACGCAGGCGTTGTTCGCCGGTGCTCTCGCCCGGGCCTGCGCCTTCGCTGCCGATGTCGCGGCAAGGAAGTCGGACATACTGGCCCGGCAATCGGCATCGGCGCTCTATCACATCACCACGGCCATTGGCCTGGCGCGCGAAGCCGCGGAACTCCGCGCTCCGCATCGTTTGGCTTTGGCTCGGATGGTCTTGAACTACCGGTTGCTGCCGCGCGACCCGCTCGAAGCCGGGGAAGATACGGCAGCGCTCGACAGCGTGCTCGCCGCCTGATCGTCTCTCCTATCTCCAGCCCTGCTTGAGGATGCGGGTCACATAGGGCGGCACGACCTCGGTGGCAGGACCGTAGATATGCTCATGGAACAAGGTCTTGCTGTCGGTCGGTTCGAGGTTGAGTTCGACCGTGTGGGCGCGAGGCTGGCGGCGGCGAACATGCAGGACGAAGCCGGCGGCGGGATAGACCTCGCCCGAGGTGCCGATGGCGATGAAGAGACCACAGCGCTCCAGTACTTCGTAGATCTCGTCGAGATGCATGGGCATTTCACCGAACCAAACGATGTTGGGCCGCAGTTCGCCGACGGATTGGCAGTTGGGACAGACTGATTGGGGCGTGAGGTCGGCGTCGGAGGCGAACTCGGTCTTGCAGGCCATGCAGCGGACCTCGCCATCACGGCCGTGCATGTGGATGACCTTCCGCGAGCCTGCCATTTCGTGTAACGGGTCGATGTTCTGAGTGATGATCGTGACTTCGCCGTCATACTCGCGTTCCAGCCGGGCCAGCGCCTCGTGCGCCGCATTGGGTGTGATATCGGCGGAACGGAAAGCGCGGCGGGTCTCGTTGTAGAAGTCGAGCACCTTCTTTTTGTCGCGAAACCAGGCGTCGATGGTCGCGACCTCTTCGAGATTCACGCGGGTCCACAGCCCTCCCTCGTCGCGGAAGGTGTCGATGCCGCTTTCCTTGGAGATGCCGGCGCCGGTCAGCACCGCGATGCCCGGCGGCAGGAAATCCTGATGCATGCCGTCACTCTAACGCTGTGCTAGGGTCCCGGGCCATGACCATCGGCGTCCTTTTCGTCTGCACAGCCAATATCTGCCGCTCGCCTATGGCCGAGGGTGCGTTTCGAGAGATGGCTCGCAAGGCAGGCCTCGCGGCCGGCTTCGAGATCGCCTCGGCCGGCACTTCCGATGTGAAAGCCGGCGAGCCGCCGTCGCCACTTGCCGTCGAAATCACGGCGGAACGCGGCTACGATATCGCGGCGGGACGTGCCCGGAAAATCACCAGCGAGGACATCGCGCATTTCGACCACATACTGGCGATGACCCGTGAGCATCTCGCGGAGATCCGCTGGCTGGCGCCGCGTGCGCTCATGGACAAGCCGAAGCTCCTCATGAGCTTCGCACCACCGGCCGGCATCTTCGATGTTGCCGACCCCTATGGCCTGGACAGGTCGGACTACGAGCGCGCACTCGGCTTGATCGAAGTGGCTTGCCGCGGCCTGCTCGACCGCCTCACGCCCCAGGTCAAAAGGGCCATTTGAGGCCGAGCTCGCCGAAGCGGTTCACGACGTTGAAGGTGAGCCGTGACACGTCGTTATCGAACTTGTTGTAGGGCAGGCTGCCGCAATAGGTGATCGAGCCCACCGAGAACACCGCACCGCCCTTCGGCTTCTCGATGTAGGTCATGTCGGCGCGGATCAACTGCTCCAGCGTCTGGCCGGGGATGGTGGTGGTGAAGCCCAGCCGCTCCTCGTGGACCACCACGAAGTTCTTGCGGTCGTGGCCTTCGGAGGAAGCCAGTACGACGGCATTGAGCGGGCTGCCCAGTCGATGGTCGAGACGGTCGAGTTCGAAACCCGCCGCGCCGCCACCCGAGAAGCCGTAGCCGCCGAACGGCTCGTCCTTCACACCCTCGAAGACCCAGGCATGGGTGTTGTCGCGCGCCGCCGGAGATTGCCGGTAGGAATCGCCTACGAAGGTTCCCTGGCTCGAGAAGCCGATGCCGCACAGAAGATTGGGCGGTCGGTCGGAGCGCCGCCACAGACCGCCATAGGCGCCGTCGAAGGAATGATAGTACTCGCCGGGTTCGGCCGCCCAGGTACGAATGCCGCCCTCGGTCCGCCGCACCTCGATGGCGCC
This sequence comes from Reyranella sp., assembly GCF_004297405.1. Taxonomy (GTDB): domain Bacteria; phylum Pseudomonadota; class Alphaproteobacteria; order Reyranellales; family Reyranellaceae; genus Reyranella. The sequence goes on along the minus strand of NZ_SCVC01000034.1, from coordinate 21,010 downwards.
CGGCACTTTGGGTGACAAGGCGACGCGCCAGTAGAAGCCGTTGCCACCGAGATACATCAGCCGCCCACCGTTCTCCGTGTAGGCTTGCAGCGCATCGAGCGTGCCTTCGGTGTGATACTCGGGATGCGAACCCGTCAGCACGACTTTGTAGGAGGAGAGGAAGTCGACTCCTTTCTCGTCGAGATCGTGGTCGGTGATCACGTCGAAGGCGATGCCCATGCGGTCGAGCCAGCCGGTGAGATGCGTATCGGCCGGCAGGTGGCGCAGGCCGGAGCCGGCTTCGTCGTTGAAGGAGAGATAGTTCGGCCGCCAGGTCAGCAGTGGCCGCAGGCGCGAGGAGTAGCTGACGCCCGAGCCGTCGCGATGAAGGTTATAGGTCGAGAGGCCGTAGTCTTTGTGTTCGTCGGGATTGTTCGGATAGGCCTTCCAGTCGACGACCTTCTTGCGGAAAGCCTCGTCATACATGCTGCGCGCGAAGTTCGAATAGACCTGATAGGTGAAGGTGGCGGCGAGATAGCAGACCTTGGCCTGCGGCTTGCCCATTTGCGGCCGCACGAAGAAGGGGATGACGTCGCGATGCGGCCCGCAGCTGAGCTGCATGCCGTAGATGCCGCTCTTCATGTCCTTCGGGATGGTGAAGCTGAAATCGTCCTGCCAGCCGCAGTCGTGCAGATCGTCGTCGTGGAAGTGGATGGCGGCGTAGTGATGCGGCGCCTTCTTCCAGTCGCGCTCCGCGCCAGTCCAGGCTGCCCCCTTCATGGCGCGCGTCGGCAGGTTGACCAGTCGGCCATGCAGGCCGTTAGGGCCGGTATCCTCGATCTCCATCGAGTCCATGCGCCGCGAGAAATCCCAGGCGGCGAAGCCCATCACCTGCGGCGCTTCGATCTTGCCGTTGAAGCAATGGCGAGCCGGCCGGTCGGTCGCTGCTTCCGCGCCGATCAACAGAGGCGCCGGTGCATCGAGCGTCAGTCCACCCGTTACGGAAACTTTCGCTTCCCCCTCGTCGTCGGCAGCAAAGGCGCGCTTCAGCGGCTGCTGGCCGACGCGCAAGGTTCCCGTCTCGGGATCGGCGCTGGCCCAGACGCGGTACCAGACGTGCGACCGGAGCTTCCTGCCCACCACGACGCGATGGCTGCCCGTTTCCAGCACCATGCCATCGGGCGTGAGGATCAGCGCAAAGCCTGCACCAGTGGCAGGATCGCGACGCGACAGCACGGCCTGCGGTGCATCTTCCGGCAAAGTTGGCCAGATCAGTGCTTCGACCTGCAGCGCCGCTGGCAGCTTCGTATCCTGCGCGCTCTCGATCAGGCCATAGGAACCCGGCCACGCATGCTGAACACGCGAGGCGAAACGGCCGTCGAACAGATCGGACATGTCTTCGAGTTTAGGCGGCGGTCCGTCGGGATTGCTGTCGCCGCGGATGATGCGCACCAGGGTCGCATTGTAAGGGTCGGGACCGGTGCTCGAAATCTTGAAGGCGATTTTCTCGCCGCTGCGTACCGATATGCGGTCGGAGTATCCAATCAACGCTGCCGTCACTTTAATCTCCCCCGATGTCGGCGATATAGTCGCCCGAATTCAGGGAGGATTTCTATGACCAATAAAATCACCCGCCGCAGGGTGATCGCTTCGACGGCCGTAGCGTCGCTGGCAGCGCCGATGTTGGCCCGCCATGGCTGGGCCCAGTCGAGCTATCCCAACAAGCAGATCCGGATGGTGGTTCCATTTGCACCGGCCGGTACGACCGACCTTCTGGGCCGCATAGCGGCACAACACCTCACCGAAGTTTGGGGGCAGACCGTCGTCGTCGACAACAAGAGCGGTGCCGGTGGTAATGTCGGCGCCGAGATCGTCGCCAAGTCGGCGCCGGATGGTTACACGCTGTTGCTGGGTACGGTCGGCACCGCCGTCACCAACCAGTTTCTCTACAAGAACATGCCCTATGACGGGACGAAGAGCTTCGCGCCGGTGGCGCTGTTCGGCGAGGTTGCGAACGTGCTCGCCGTTCATCCCAGCATGCCGGTGAAGACGGCCAAGGAGTACGTCGAATATTGCAAGAAGCAGGGTCCCGGCAAGGTGAGCTTCGGCTCACCCGCGATCGGCGGCACCGGCCATCTGGCGATGGAATATTTCCAGTCGCTGGCCGGCTTCAAGGTGGAGCATGTCGTCTATCGCGGCAGCTCGCTGGTGTTGAAGGATCTGCTCGCGGGCCACATTCCCAGCACGATGGACAATCTGCCGCCCTACCTGCCGCACATCCAGTCGGGCGCGCTGCGGGCGTTGGGCGTGAGCTCGGGCAAGCGTTGGTTCTCGCTGCCAGATGTGCCAACGATCGCCGAGCAGGGCTTTGCCGGCTTCGATGCGGCGCCTTGGTGGTATGTCGCGGCGCCCGCCGGCACGCCGCCCGATATCGTGAAGAAGTTGAGTGACGAGCTGGTCAAGGCCTCGAAGTCGCCCGACATCATCAAGAAGATCCGCGACGCGGGTGCTGCCGAACTCGGCGGGTCGTCCGAAGATCTCGCCAAGCACATGGTCGCGGAAACCGCGAAGTGGCAGAAAGTTGTCACGGCCGCCAAGCTGGAGCCGCAGTGACCGAACGAAGTGATCGTTAGATGACTCGCAAGGACCTCAAGGGAAAGATCCAGACCGTCCTCGGGCTCATCGAGCCCGAGGCGCTCGGCCGGACGCTGATGCACGAGCATGTGCTCTGCGACATCCGTCCGCCCGGCACGCGCTCCGACAACGATCTCGGCCCCGAGATTACGCTCGAGAATGTCTGGCAGATGAACTACGGCCATGGGCTGAAGCGCTCCGGCCGCAAGTACATGCTCGATCTCGAGGATATCGCCACGCGCGAGGTGGCGATGATGAAGCACGACGGTGGCGACGCCATCGTCGAGCTGACCTGCGGCGGCCTTTCGCCCGATCCCAGGGGCCTGCAGCGCATTGCCGCCGGCACCGGCGTGCACCTCATCATGGGCTGCGGCTACTACGTCAACGACTACCAGGATCCAAAGAACCACCACCGCACGGCCGACGATTTCGCCGCCGAGATGATCAGCCAGATCCTCGACGGTGCCTGGGGCACCGAAGTGCGCGCCGGCATGATCGGCGAGATCGGCTGCCAGGCGCCATGGACCGATACCGAGAAGCGGGTGATGCAGGCGGCGTTCGTCGCCGCACAGGAAACGGGCGCGGCGATCAACGTTCATCCCGGCCGTGACCCCGACCAGCCGCAGGAAGTCGCCGACTTCGCCAAGGCAGCCGGCTTTCCGACGGAACGCATCGTCATCAGCCACATCGACCGCACGGTCTTCGATGAGCCACGCCTACTGAAACTCGCCGACACCGGCGTCACGGTCGAGTTCGACCTGTTCGGGCAGGAGGCGAGCTACTACGGCCTCTCCGACATCGACATGCCCAACGACGCGACGCGGCTCCGGTTGATCCGGGCGCTGATTACCGCGGGCCATCTCGAACGCGTCGTGATCAGCCACGACATCTGCTACCGCACCCGGCTCGCAAGCTTTGGCGGCCATGGCTACGGCCACATCTTCCGCAACGTCGTGCCGATGATGACGCGGCGTGGCTACAGCGAAGACGAGATCGACGCCATCCTGGTGCACAATCCGAGGCGGTTGCTCACCTTCGTCTAGCCGCTGGCTCAGAACGTCAGCGGATAGCTCGCTTCTTCGGTGTAGATCGAACCATTGCGGCCGGTCCGGCTGGAATAGAGCGAAAAGTGCTCGGCAATCCAGGGACCGGCCCGCAGGGTGCCGTTGCTCGCCATGAACTGGGCGAGGTGATGGCCGGTCTCGGCGTTGCTCGAGAAGCGGGCGAGGGTGACGTGCGGGCGGAACTTGCGGCGCTCGACCTCGATGCCGCAGTTGCGCGCCACGGTCGACACTTTCTGTTGCAGCCAATCGAGCCGGTCGCTGCGCTCCACGGTGGCGACCAGGGCGCGCGGTTGCTTGCCGCTGCTGAACTGCTCGACGCCGGCGATGGCCACGGAGAAGGGCGGGCCGGCGATGTCCGACAGCTCCTCTTCGAGGTCGCGCATCGTGCTGCCTTGCACTTCGCCCGCGAAGCAAAGGGTCACGTGGAAATTTTCCGGCAGCACCCAGCGCGCATCGGGCACGCCCGACTGCAGGGCCGAGAGTTCGTCGGCGACTTCCTCAGGGACGGGCAGAGCGGCGAACAGACGTGGCATAATCGTCGAGGTTCTTGGTCACGAAAGGCAGGATGCGTTCGACGATGATGTCGACGCCCTTGGCGTTGGGATGGATGCCGTCGGCCTGATTGAGGGCGGGGTCCTGCGCCACGCCGTCGAGGAAGAAGGCGTAGAGCGGGACGCCATGCTTGTCGGCGACTGTCTTGAAGATGCCGTCGAAGGCTTTGGCGTATTCGGGACCGAAGTTGCGCGGCGCCAGCATGCCGGCCAGCCACACGGTAGCGCCTGCAGCCTTGAGCTTGGTGACGATGGCATCGAGGTTGCGCTCGGTGGCGGCGGGATCGAGAGCGCGCAGCCCGTCATTGCCGCCGAGTTCGACCAGCACGATGTCGGGCTTGTCGGCCATCATCCAGTCGATGCGCTCCAGCCCGCCGGCCGTCGTGTCGCCCGATACACCATGATTGATGATGGTGACGTTACGGCCCTGGCCCTTTAGCGCCGCGTCGAGCCGGGCCGGAAAGGCCTGGGCGGGGCTGAGCCCATAGCCTGCCGCAAGGCTGTCTCCCAGGATGGCGAGTTTGACTGGTCCGGTTTGTGCAGAGGCCGGCAAGGCAGCGAAGCACAACAGGAACACCAAAAACGCCACGATCCGTGAATTGACCGTCCGTGAATTGACCGTCGCCGCAAAACGACCATATGCAGTCTGCAGTTTCATCGTTCCGCCTGCTTTTCCGTCCCAGGAGCCTGCTTGCCCGACACGTCACCGATCGTCCGCCTGAAGGACGTCCACCTCGACATGGCAAGCGATGCGGGCACGGTCAATATCCTGCGCGGCATCACTCTCGACATTACAGCGGGCGAGATTGCGGCGGTTGTCGGGCCTTCCGGTGCCGGCAAGTCGAGCCTCATGATGGTTGCGGGCGGGCTGGAACGCGCCACGTCCGGTCTGGTCGAGGTGGCGGGCCGTGATCTCGGACCCCTCGGCGACGACGATCGCGCCCGCCTTCGACGTGACCATATCGGCATCGTCTTCCAGGGCTTCCATCTCATTCCTACCATGACGGCGCTCGAGAATGTGGCGCTTCCCCTGGAGTTTGCGGGCCGCAGCGATGCCTTCGAGCTGGCGGAGGCCGCGCTCGAACGGGTCGGGCTCGGCCATCGGATCGGTCACTATCCGGCACAGCTCTCGGGCGGCGAGCAGCAGCGCGTGGCGGTGGCTCGTGCCTTCGTTAGCCAACCGAAGCTGATGCTGGCCGACGAGCCTACCGGCAATCTCGATGGTGCCACCGGCAAGCAGGTGATGGATCTCCTGTTCGAGCTGGCGCGCGCCCACGGCACGACCTTGGTCCTGATCACCCACGATATGGGTCTCGCCGAGCGCTGCGATCGCGTGCTGCGGATCGCCGACGGCCTGCTGGTCGCCGACGAGCGCATGCGTCCGGCGGCTCTGGCGGCGCAGTGAGATTCCCGATATGAGCCTGGCGCTGCGACTCGCCCGCCGCGAGATGCGAAGCGGCCTTGGCGGCTTTCGCCTGTTCATCGCCTGTCTGGCGTTGGGTGTGGCGGCGATTGCGGCGATCCTGTCGTTCAGCCGCGCCGTCGAGGAAGGATTGCGCGCCGATGCCCGCGAGATCATGGGCGGCGACGTGGCGATCTCGATCCTCTATCGCGAAGCCACTCCGGAGCAGATGGCCTTCATGCGCGAGCAGGGCCGGTTCGTGCGCTGGATCGACAGTCGCGCCATGGCGCGCCCGACAAAGGCCGACGGCAAGCCGACCCTCGTACAGCTCAAGGCGGTCGAGCCCGCCTATCCGCTCTATGGCGTGGTCGAGCTGCAGGATGGCGGCACGCTGGGCGATGCGCTCGCCAAGCGAGGCGGCATCTGGGGCGCCGTGGTCGAGGAGTCCGCGCTCCGCCGCATGAACATGGCGCCGGGCGACATGCTGCGCATCGGCGAGGTCGCGGTCGAGGTGCGCGGAATTATTGCCCGCGAGCCTGACCGTGGTCTCAACGCCTTCGCGAGCCTCGGGCCGCGGGTGATGATCCCCTTCGACGCAGTGGTCGAATCGGGGCTGGTGCAGCCTGGCAGTCTGCTCAACTGGGAATACCGGCTCAGCCTGCCGCCAGGTCGATCCGACCGTGCCACCATCGACGCGCTCAAGGCACGCTTCCCGGACGCCGGCTGGCGGGTGCGCGGGCTCGACGAGGCGGGCGGCGGCATCCGCTTCTGGCTTGATCGGCTGACCCAGTTCATCGGCCTGATCGGACTTGCCTCGTTGCTGGTGGGCGGCGTCGGTGTCGGCAATGCGATCTCGAGCTTCCTGGCTGGGCGCCTGCGCACCATCGCTACCTTCAAGTGCCTGGGTGCGCCGGAGCGGCTGGTCTTCACGACCTATTTCCTGCAACTCGCCGCGCTGGCCACCATTGGCGTCGTCATCGGGCTCGTTGTCGGTGCTGCGCTGCCCTTTGTCGCCCAGTCGTTGATCGCCGATGTCCTGCCGGTGCGCGCGCGGGTCGCGCTCTATGCCGGTCCGCTGGCGACGGCGGCGGGTTTCGGTCTGTTGGTCTCGTTGCTCTTCGCCCTGGTGCCGCTGGTGCGCGCCCGTGGCGTTCCGGCCGCCACCTTGATGCGCGGCGCCGTGGTGGAGGAGGGCAGGCTCGCCTGGCGTGATGTGCTGCTGATCGGTGTCGCTGCCCTGGCGCTCGCGGCCTTCACCATCTTCACCGCCGACAGCCGGCGGATCGCGGCCTACTTCGTCCTGGGGGCGATCGGCGCCTTCATTGCCTTCCCGCTGCTGGCGCGGCTCCTGATGATGGCTGCCGCCCGGGTCGGCAAGCCCAAGCTCGCCGCGCTGCGACTGGCGCTCGCCAATCTGCATCGTCCCGGTGCGCCGACGCCGATCGTCATGCTCTCGCTGGGCCTCGGCCTCACCGTGCTGGTGGCGACAGCGCTGATCGAAGGCAATCTGCGTGAACAAATCACAAAGCGCATCCCGAACGACGCGCCGGCCTTCTTCTTTGTCGATATCCAGTCGAGCCAGATGGCGGATTTCGAGAAGGCCATTGCGGCCATTCCGGGCGCCGGGCCGTTGGACAAGGTACCGTCGCTGCGCGGCCGCATCGTCAAGATCGGTGGCAAGCCGGTGAGCGAGATCGCCGTGCCGTCCGACGCGCGCTGGGCGGTCGAAGGCGATCGTGGCGTCACCTATTCGGCAACACCGCCGGAGGGTTCTCGCATCGTCGCGGGCGAATGGTGGCCGGCCGACTATCGCGGCCCGCAGCTCATCTCCTTCGACGAGAACCTCGCGCGACAATTCGGCATCGGGCTCGGCGACACGATCACGGTGAACGTGCTCGGTCGCGACATCGAGGCCAAGATCGCCTCGCTGCGGCGCATCGAATGGACGACGCTCGCCATCAATTTCGTGTTCGTCTATTCGCCGGGCACGCTCGACAAGGCGCCGCACACCTTCCTCGCTACGGTGAAGTCCACCCCCGAGGCGGAAGAGGCGATCTTCAAGGCGATAACGGACAAGTTCCCCAACGTCACCGTGGTGCGCATCCGCGACGCCATCGAGACGGCAGCGAGCGTGCTGGGCAATATCGGCCTCGCCAGTCGCGTCATCGGATTTCTCAGCATCCTGGCCGGCGTGCTGGTGCTGGCGGGCGCCATGCTGGCAACCCAGCGGCGGCGCGTACACGAGGCGGTGGTCATGAAGGTCCTGGGCGCCACCCGCAGCCGCATCGCTGGCATCTTCGCCTGGGAGTTTGCAGCCCTTGGCCTTGCGACGGCGATCGCGGCCCTGGGCGTCGGCACCTTGGGCGCTTACCTCGTCGTGCGTCGCTTGATGAACCTGGATTGGACGTTCCTGCCAACGGTGGCCATCGCCGTCGCGCTGGGAGCCATGGCGCTCACCCTGGCGTTCGGTCTGGTGGGTACTTTGGCAGCCTTGCGGCAGCGGCCGCTGGCCTTGTTGCGTAACGAGTGACGCAAATAGTTCTCCGTGGTGCGCGAAATCGCAATCTCGCGTGCGCGAATCCCTATTGATTCAGTCGAGCTGTAACCCCAAATTACCCGGCGAAGGGGCTCGGCAAAACGAGGCCCCCTTGGAGGCTGAATTCAAATGGCAAACTTCGACACCTTCAACCGTGCCGGCACAGTTGCCGACCAGGCGTCGTTCGACGTCGGTCTACGCGCCCATATGGTGCGCGTGTACAACTACATGGCGTCCGGCCTTGCTCTCTCGGGCATCGTTGCCTTCGCACTGTTCAGCTCGCCGGCATTGGCGGGCTTGTTCTTCCAGGTGCAGGCAGGCCGCGTCGTCGGTCTGAACATCCTGGGCTGGATCGCGATCTTCGCGCCGCTGGGCTTGCTGCTGCTGACGTCGTTCCGCGCGGCGCAGATGAGCACGGGTGCGGTACAGGCCGTCTACTGGGCGGTCACGGCACTGATGGGCGTGAGCCTGTCGCTGCTGCTGTTCCGCTACACGGGCGCCTCGGTCGCGCGCACCTTCTTCGTGACGGCCGCCGCCTTCGGCGCGCTGAGCCTCTATGGCTACACGACGAAGCGTGACCTCTCGGCGTTCGGCAAGTTCCTGTTCATGGGCGTGATCGGCCTGATCCTGGCCGGCCTCGTCAACATGATCTGGCCGTCGGGCACGATGAGCTTCATCATCTCGGCCGCTGGCGTACTGATCTTCTCGGGCCTGATCGCCTACGACACCCAGAGGATCAAGGAGCAGTATGCCGAGGCCTGGGGCACGGACGTGCAGGAGAAGGTCGCCATCTTCGGTGCGCTGAGCCTGTACCTCGACTTCGTGAACCTGTTCCAGTTCCTCATGAGCTTTATGGGTCAGAACCGCGACTAGCCCTGGCCTAGAGAGACAGTTCAAGGAACGCCCGGGTCGAAAGACCCGGGCGTTTTGCTTTGTGGGGGACGCACCGATGGCGGGCAGGCTCAAATCTTTCATGGACAGCGAAGCGGCGTCCGCCGTGCCGCTTCTGGGAGCGGCCGTCCTGGCGCTGGTGCTGGCCAATTCGCCCCTCGATGGTTCCATCAAGACGCTGCTCAGCGAGAAGCTCACCCTGTCCTATGGGCAGATCGGCCTCAGCAAGCCGCTGCTGCTGTGGATCAACGACGGCCTGATGGCCGTGTTCTTCCTGCTCGTCGGTCTGGAGATCAAGCGCGAGGTGGTCGAGGGAGAATTGTCACGGCCGTCGCAGGTTGCCCTGCCGATCGCCGGCGCGCTGGGGGGCATGGCTGTTCCCGCCCTCATCTACGCTGCGATCAACTGGAACGATCCGGTCGCATTACACGGCTGGGCCATCCCCGCCGCTACCGACATCGCCTTTTCGCTGGGGGTGCTGGCTGCCCTCGGCAGCCGCGTGCCGCTGGCCCTGAAGGTCTTCCTCACGACGCTCGCGATCGTCGACGATCTTGGTGCCATCGTGGTGATCGCTGTCTTCTACACCAACCAGCTCTCGACCGAGGCGTTGGCCGTTGCTGCCCTTTGCATCGCCGTCCTCGCCATTCTCAATGCCCTGGGGGTGCGACGTATCGGACCCTATGCCGTGGTGGGCGCGGTCCTTTGGGTGTCGGTGTTGCAGTCGGGCGTGCATGCCACCCTGGCCGGCGTCGCGTTGGCAATGTTCATCCCGCTCAAAGTCCCGGGAGTCGCCGACGACAAGCGGCCGGCGATCCATCTCGAACATGCGCTGAAGCCGTGGTCGGCCTGGTTGATCATGCCGGTCTTCGCCTTCGCCAATGCAGGCCTGTCGCTTTCCGACCTGTCGCTCACCAGCCTGATCGAGCCCGTGCCGCTCGGTATCCTGGCCGGCCTGTTCGTCGGCAAACAGATCGGCATCGTACTGGGGGCCGGCCTGTTGATCCTGTCCGGTGTGGCGGCCATGCCGGCCGGTGGGTCATGGCGCACGCTCTACGGCGTCGCCATCCTGGGCGGTATCGGGTTCACCATGAGCTTGTTCATCGGCACGCTCGCCTTCCACGATCCCCGCTACGAGGCCGAAGTCCGGCTGGGCGTGCTGGCAGGGTCAGTGCTTTCGGCCGTGGTCGGCTATCTCGTGTTGCGGCTGGGCAAGCATCGATAGCGCCTCAGGTCTGCGCGGCGGGGCAGATTGCACGCTGCGCCTTCGGCCCTATACTTTGCCGATGCGGCGCACATCCTACGAGCAGATGAACTGTTCGATCGCCTCGGCGCTCGACGTTGTGGGTGAACCATGGACGCTGCTGATCGTGCGCGATGCCTTTTACGGCGTGCGGCGGTTTGACGATTTCCAGGAGAATCTCGGTATTGCACGCAACGTGCTGACGGCACGGCTCAAAAAACTCGTCGAGGCCGGCGTGTTTCGCAAGACCGCCTACCGTCAACGACCGCTGCGCCATGAGTACCGCCTGACCGACAAGGGTGCCGCACTTTTCACGGTGATCGTCGGCTTGAAGCAATGGGGCGACCGCTACGGTTCGGCAGCCCGCAGCGGCAAGCCGATGGATCTGGTCGATCGGGGCGACGGGCGTCCGCTGGATCCGGTGCTGATCGATGCCGACACCGGCCGACGGATCGAGCTCACCAACGTGCGCGCCGTTGCCGGGCCGGGGGCCGATCAGAACACCCGTTCGTTCTTCGAGCGTCTCGCTCTCAACAAGACGCCGCGCTGAGCCGCGCTCAGCCTTCCTTTTCAGGATCTTCGAGGCGCTTGTTGTCGAGTGCGCGCGTTGCCCGGCTTTCGGCGTCGCGATCGGCCGTCTTCTCGGCTTTGGTGCGGCCGAAGCGACGGCGGTTCGCGTCGGCTTGTGCCTCGCGTTCCCGTCGCGCTCGTTCCTTGCGCGCGCGTTGCAGGTTGACGATCTCGGTCATGTGAGAAGCTCCGATTTCTCTATGCCGTGTGTACGGGCGATGCGCTAGTGTTCGCCTCGAGTCGGATTGCAGGAGAATCCCATGCCCTCGAGCCTGAGCAAGAAACTCCTGATTGGTGGCGGCAGCGTAGTCGGTCTGGTCGTCGTGGCGCTGGTAGCGGCGCCCCTTTTCATCGACGTCAATTCATACAAGCCGATGATCGTGTCGGAGGTGAAGGCCATGACCGGCCGCGACCTTGTGATCGACGGTCCGATCTCGCTGTCGATTCTGCCGACGCCAACCGTCTCCGTTACCGGCGTGAAGTTCTCCAATGTGCCGGGCTCCAAGAACGCCAGCATGGTCGAGATGAAGTCGGTCACCGTGAAGCCGTCGCTGCTCGGCCTGCTTGCCGGCAATATCGAAGTGAGCGAGGTGACGCTGATCGAGCCCAAGATCGTGCTCGAGATAAACGCCGAGGGTAAGCCGAACTGGGAGTTCGCGCCGTCGGTCGCCGAAGCCAAACCCGTTGCTCCCAAGCCGGCCTCGCCCAAGCCACTGTCACTCGGCCGGCTCACCATCGACAACGGCACGCTGATCTTCAGTGATTCCAAGGCAGGGATTTCTGTGGTCGCCGACAAGGCGAACTTCTCCGCGTCGGTCGGTTCGATCGACGGCCCTTATACTTTGGCGGGTGGCGCCGACATCAACGGCTCGCCCCTGGAGCTCGACCTCGCCGTCGGCAGCAAGGGCAGCAACGGCCACAATACCGACCTCACCCTGCAGGCCGGCGGTGGCAAGCTCACCTTCAAGGGGACCCTGAGCGAGCTTGGACCGGCGGCGAAAGTCGCAGGCGTTGCCTCTGTCGCGACGGATTCCCTCACGGGCTTCGTGGGCACGCTGATCAAGCTGACCGGTCAGCCCGAGCCGGCCTTGCCGCCGTTGCTTGCAGGCAAGTTCGTTTTCGATGGCGCCATCGAGGCCTCGCAGATGGCCTTCGCCGCCAAGGACTTCAAGATGACCTTGGGCCAGGACAGCGGCTCGGGTTCGCTCGCGGTTGTTCTGAAGCCGTCGCTCGCTGTCGAGGGCAAGATTGCCATCCCCAAGCTCGATCTCGACAGGTGGTTGGCCGCCGCCGCGCGGCCGTCGGCCCCGGCTGCCTCGCCGCCGCCCGCCGCGCCGCCGGCTGGTAATCGGCCAGCCACGCCGCCGGCTGCGTCCGGCGGCAGCGTGCTGGGCGATATCACCGCCAAGCTCGCCCTCGATGTCGGCGAGATCGTCTACAACAAGAAAACCGTCCGCAATGCCGTGCTCGAACTCGATGCGCGTGGCGGCGCCGTCGCCGTGCCGAAGCTCTCCGCCACTCTGCCGGGCGATATGGTCCTGCAGGCCAAGTCGACCATGACGGGCGATGCGGCGAAGCCACGCGTCACAGGCGAGTTCAGCCTGGTCGGGCCGAAGCTGCGCGAGACGCTGGGCTGGCTCGAGGTCGACACGTCCTCCGTGCCGGCTACCAAGCTGCAGAAGCTCAGCCTGAAAGGCCGCATGGCGTCCTCGGGTGGCAATGTGCAGGTGAGCGACGCTGTCTTTGAACTCGATGATCTCAAGGGCAGTGGTGGCGTCGTGGTGACGTTCGGCGTGCCGCTGTCGATCGTGACCAACCTCAACATCGACACGCTCGACCTCGATTCGTTCCTCGTGCCTGCCGCGGCACAGAAGCCGGCGGCATCGGCATCCCCCGCGGCGACACCGCCTGCGGCATCGGCCCAGCTGGCCGTCGCTGGCCCCTCGATCGGGCTGAAGGCAAAGGTGGCCAAGCTCGTCTACAACAAAGAGACGATCCAGGGAGTCGACGTCGACGTGGCATTGCAGGGCAGCACCTTGCGGCTGAACGACGTCAAGGTCAGCAACATGGGCGGTGGGCGACTCGCGGTGCGCGGCACCGTGGCGAACTATTCGGCGCCCCAGCCACGGCCGGATATTGCCTTCAATTTCGAAGCTCCCGACATGGGCCGGGTACTCAAAGTGGTGGGTGCCACTGGCCCATCGGATCTCGGCGCGGTCAGCGCGAGCGGTGGCGTCGCCGGCACGATCGAGCAGCTCACCCTGCGCGAACTCACGGTCAATGCCGTGGGCCAGAACGTGAAGGCGAGCGGTACGCTGGCGCTGCCGGGAGCCGCCAAAGGGGCGCCACAGTCGGCCGCTTACAAGGGCACGGTCGTGCTGAACGGCCAGGCGATCGAGGGTTCGATCGATGCCAGGCTGACGGGCAGGCCGGTCATCAACGCCGATCTGCGCGCCAATGTGCTCGATCTCGACAAGCTCGGTGGTAGCGGCGGTGGAGGCGGAGCGGCACGTGCGCCGGCGCGTGGCCAGCAGGCCGCGGCCAAGCCGATCGACACCGCGCCGCTGCGCAGTGTTGATGGCTCGTTGAAGCTGTCGGCCGGCACGCTGACCAGCGGGTCGCTGCGCATCGGCAATGCCGACCTCGCCGCCACCTTGAAGGATGGTGTGCTGACGGTGCAGCACTTCAAAGGCGCGCTCTATGGCGGTTCGCTGGCCATGGCAGGTACCGTCAATGCCAGCAAGCCCGCGCTCGCTTTCGACTTCAAGGGCGATGCCAACAACCTGATCATCGGCGAGATGCTGCGCAGCACCTCGGGCAGCAATCAGTTCGGTGGCGCCGTGAAGGTGACGATCGACGGCAAGGTGAATGCCAGTGGTCTCTCGATCCGCGGTGGCGGCACGACGGCGGATCAGATCAAAGCCTCTATGGCCGGTGGCACGCAGCTCAGCGGCCACATCTTCGTCGGCGCCGACAAGACCCTGCAGATGCTGGGCACCGCGGCGACCGGTGCTGCGGGCGGCGTCATCGATCAGGCGCTGGGCAACGTGCTGGGGGCCGTGGGCCAAAGAGGCGGCGTTGGCGTCGGCAATCTTCTCAACGCCATTTCTTTGGTGCTGAACCGTTTCGTGAACCACGACAGCCCGATTGCCGGTCAAATCGACGTCGCTGGTGGCGTCCTCACCGACAAAGGTCTGACGGTGCAGGGCAACCGCGCCACGGCGCGCATTTCGACCCGGACGAATCTCGGCAATTCGACGACGGACACCACGATCAACTTCATCATCGCCGAGGATCCGTCGGCGCCTTACCTGATCACCACGGCACGCGGGTCGACTTCGTCGCCGTCGCTCAACGTGGTGCGTGGCACTGCCAAGGATCCGCCGGGCATGGCCAGCACCCTGCCGGGCGCGTCGAACATCCTGCCGGGTGGGCAGCAACAACAGCCGGCTGGTCAGCCGTCGCGCTCGCCGATCCCGAACATTCCCCTTCCCAACATTTTCGGCCGCTGAGGAGTTAAAGTGCTCGATCGTCTCAAGACCGTGCTCAAGGCGCGGTTCGGTACTGCGCCTGCGCTCGACGAAGCCCCCAAGGGGGTGGATGTCCTGGCAGAGATGGCCAACCGCCGCGTGGTGCGGCGTTATTCCGACAAGCCGATCGACCCGGCGCTCCTGGAGACGCTCTGTGCGGTGGCACTGTCGGCACCGTCCAAGAGCGATCTGCAGCAGGCCGACATCGTGATCGTCACCGACAAGGCTCAGCGCGAGAAGCTCGAGGCGCTGATCCCGGAGAATCCCTGGGCCAAGGCCGGTCCGGCGCTCCTGGTGTTCTGCGGCAACAACCGCCGCCACCGCCTGCTGTTCGAATGGCGTGGCCGCCCCTTCGTGAACGACTATCTCGACCCGTTCTTCAACGCCGCGGTCGATGCCGGCATCGCGCTGGCGACCTTCATCGCGGCCGCCGACCGGGTCGGCCTCGGCACCTGCCCGATCAGCCAGATCCGTAATCATGCGGCGAAGGTCTCCGAGGTGCTCGGCCTGCCGCAGCATGTGTTTCCCGTGGCCGGGCTGGGGATTGGCTGGCCATCCTTCGAGGGGGTGATGAGCCCGCGGCTCGGCCTCGATGTGTCGATTCACCGCGACCGCTACGACGAGACCGGGCTTCGCGAGAAGATCACGGCCTACGACCAACGACGCAACGAGACCCAGCCCTACAAGAACCAGCGCTTCGTCGACAAATTCGGCGAGGACCCGGCCTATGGCTGGTCGGAGGACAAGGCCCGGCAATATTCGGTGCCGGAGCGGGCCGATTTCGGCGCATTCGTGCGCGCCAAAGGCTTCAAGCTCGACTGATATTAGCCTCGGCCTTTCTTTAGCTCCGCGAGCACATAGAGGCGAAGCGCGCTCGACAGGTTGCCGGCTTCCGGCGTCCCGCGCGCATGGTCGATTTCGGCCACCAGGGCGTTGAGGGACAGGCTGCGGGCGCGGGCAATCCCCGAAAGCTCGGCCCAGAAAGCGTCTTCCAGCGAAATGCTGGTGCGGTGGCCGTCGATCGTGACCGAGCGTTTGCGCATGTCCGGACTGTGACAGCGGCAAGTCGCCTCCTCAACCCGCCTTGCCGCCGTCACAGAGCGTGCGTATAAGCGCCGCCAACCAACCCTCCGGACAAAACATTTATGGAAATCCGTAACGTCGCGATCATCGCGCACGTCGACCATGGCAAGACCACACTAGTCGACTGCCTGCTGAAGCAAAGCGGCACCTTCCGCGAGAATCAGCAGGTCGCCGAGCGCGCCATGGACTCCAACGACCTCGAGCGCGAGCGCGGGATCACCATCCTTGCCAAGGCGACCTCGGTCGAATGGCATGGCACGCGTATCAATATCGTCGACACGCCCGGCCACGCCGACTTCGGCGGTGAGGTCGAGCGCATCCTCTCGATGGTCGATGGCGTGGTGCTGCTGGTCGACGCGGCCGAAGGCCCGCTGCCGCAGACCAAGTTCGTGCTGGGCAAGGCGCTGCGCCTCGGCCTGAAGCCGATCGTCCTCATCAACAAGGTCGACCGCTCCGACGCCCGCGCCCACGAGGTGCATGACGAGGTGTTCGACCTGTTCTCGGCACTCGAAGCCAGCGACGAGCAGCTCGACTTCCCGACGCTCTTCGCCTCGGCCCGCCAGGGCTGGGCCGCGACCTCGCTCGAGGCTGAGCATACGGACATGACCCCGTTGTTCGACCTCCTGGTGAAGCATGTGCCGGCGCCGAAGGTCGATCCCGATCCCGCGTTCCGCATGCTGGTGACGACGCTCGAAGCCGACAACTTCCTGGGCCGCATCCTGACTGGCCGCATCCTGTCGGGCTCGATCAAGCCCAACACGATGGTCAAGGCGCTGGGTCGCGATGGCAAGGAGCTCGAGCAGACCCGCATCACGCGCGTTCTGGCCTTCCGCGGGCTGGAGCGCGTGGCGCTCGAATCGGCCGAGGCCGGCGACATCGTGGCCGTTGCCGGCATGAAGGTCGCCACCGTGGCCGACACGATCGGCGATTTGACGATCGCCGAGCCGATCGCCTCGCAACCGGTCGATCCGCCGACGCTCGCCATGACCTTCATGGTGAACGACTCGCCGCTCGCCGGCACTGAAGGCGACAAGGTCACGACCCGCATGATCCGCGCGCGTTTGATGCGCGAAAGCGAGGGCAACGTCGCGATCCGCGTGCGCGACACCGAGAACGCCGATTCCTACGAAGTCGCCGGCCGCGGCGAACTGCAGCTCGGTGTGCTGATCGAGACGATGCGCCGCGAGGGCTTTGAGCTCGCCGTCGGCCGCCCGCGCGTTCTCTTCCAGACCGATCCCCAGACTGGCCAGCGTCTGGAGCCGATCGAGGAAGTCGTGATCGATGTCGACGATGCCTTCACCGGCACCGTCGTCGAGCAGATTTCGCTGCGCAAGGGCGAGCTGCAGGACATGCGCCCGTCAGGCGCCGGCAAGACCCGCCTCGTATTCTACGCCCCGTCGCGCGGCCTGATCGGCTATCACGGCGAATTCCTGACCGACACGCGCGGCACCGGCGTGATGAACCGCCTCTTCCATGAGTACGGCGCCTATCGCGGCCCGATCGCCGGCCGTCGCAACGGTGCGCTGATCGCCAACGCCGCGGGCAACGCGGTGATGTATGCGATGTGGAACCTCGAGGATCGCGGCCCGATGTTCATCGACCCGGGCGTGCCCGTCTATCAGGGCATGGTGATCGGCGAGCACAGCCGCGGCAACGACCTCGAAGTGAACGTCCTGAAGGGCAAGCAGCTCACCAACATCCGCGCCGCCGGCAAGGACGAGGCGGTTCGCCTCACGCCGCCGCGCAAGATGTCGCTCGAGCAGGCGATCGCCTATATTGAAGAAGACGAGCTCGTCGAGATCACCCCGAAATCGATCCGGCTGCGCAAGCGCTTCCTCAACGCTGAGGACCGTAAGCGGGCCAAGAAGCAGGCCGCGGCTGCGGCTGAGTAAGAGAAGAAGAGGAACAAGAGACTCAAGATGAGCGGCAGGAACGTTGATTTCGGCGACCGGCTGGCGGCCGCCGCTGCAGCCAAGCAGGCATTGCTCGAGAAGGCGCGGGCGAAAGCCAATGATCCGGAACTCGCGCGAAAACAGGCTGAACGCGCTGCGATCGCCGCCGCCCGTGAGGCGCGCGAGGCCGAACGCCGTGCCGCGAAGAAGGCGGAAGAAGACCGGATCGCTGCTGAGGCAGACCGGATCGCTGCTGAGCGGGAGGCGGAGAGAGCCGCCGCCGAAGCCGCCGTTGCGGCGGCTGAAGAGGCGGCGCGGCTGGAGCGGGAAGCCAAGCGCGCCGCCAAGCCCGTGCTGAGCGAAGCCGAGCAGAAGGCGGCCCGCGACGCCCGTTACGCCGCGCGCAAGGCCCGCAAGAGCAAGAAGAGGTAGGGGCCCGGGAGGCTTAGAGCGTCCCGCCCGTCAGCGAGGCACGCTGGCTGATCTCGATGTGATTGCCATCGGGATCACAGACGAAGGCATAACGCACCGTATCGCCGAGCAGGCGCGGCTCGCCGCCCGAGGCGCCGCCGCGCGCAAGGATGCCGTCATATTCGGCGAGGCAATCCCAGACCTGGACCGTCATGTAGCGATAGCCCGGTCCGCGCCACTGGCCGACGCTCGGTTCCACCTTGCCGCGTTCGGCGACCACGACCAGTGAGTCGCCGCAGCGATAGCGCCCATCGCCCACACGCTCGAACTGCATGGCATCCATCCAGAAGCGGTCATGTTGGGCAGGATCGTTGACCTTGAGCAGGATCGCGATGCCCTGCACGCCCTCGAAGCCCTTGGGCACCAGGGTGACCCTGTTTCCGTCAGGATCGGCGAGCTGCTGCGGTGCGGCCAACCCCTCGCGCGCGATCTCGAGGCCGACAATGCCCGAGGGCGGCACGTCGGGCAGGGGGCCCCGAGCGTGGTTCATCTTCAGGATGGAACCGTTCATGTGGTGGCGGTGCTGCTGCATGCCACCACCCAGCTTGCCCATATGGTCGTAGGGCAGGCCGACGGTCTGCTGCCAGAAGGCGAGCTGGCCGTCGCGGTCGTTGGAGAAGAGGCCGATGTCGAGATGCTGCTTGGCGAGGTTCATGCGCCAAGTGTAGCCCGATCGTGCGGCTGCCGCTCTCTCGTTAGATCTTCAGCTCGCTGAAGAAGTCGTTGCCCTTGTCGTCGGTGACGATGAACGCGGGGAAGTTCTCGACCTGGATGCGCCAGATCGCTTCCATGCCGAGTTCGGGATACTCCAGCACCTCGACCTTCTTGATGCAGTTCTTGGCCAGGATCGCGGCCGGACCGCCGATCGAGCCGAGGTAGAAGCCCTTGTGTTTCTTGCAGGCGTCGACGACCTGCCTGCTGCGATTGCCCTTGGCCAGCATCACCATCGAGCCGCCATTGGCTTGCATCAGGTCAACGTAGGAATCCATGCGGCCGGCGGTGGTCGGGCCGAACGAGCCGGAGGCCATGCCTTCGGGAGTCTTGGCCGGGCCGGCGTAATAGACCGGGAACTGCTTGAAATAGTCCGGCAGGCCCTCGCCGCGGTCGAGCCGCTCCTTGAGCTTCGCGTGTGCCGAATCGCGGGCCACGATCAGGGTGCCCGTCAGGTTGACGCGCGTCTTCACCGGATGCTTCGTCAGCACCGAGAGCGTGTGCGCCATGCCCTTGTTCAGGTCGACCGAGATCACGTTGCCTGAGAGCTGCTGCGGCTCGACCTCGGGCAGGAAGTGCGCCGGGTTGGTTTCGAGCTGCTCGAGGAAGATGCCGTCCTTGGTGATCTTGCCCAGTGCCTGACGGTCGGCCGAACAGGACACGCCGATGCCGATCGGCACCGAGGCACCATGGCGCGCGATGCGGATCACGCGCACGTCGTGGCAGAAATACTTGCCGCCGAACTGCGCGCCGATGCCCATCTGGCGCGTGAGCTCCAGCACCTTCTGCTCCATCTCGCGATCGCGGATGGCGACACCCTTGTTGTTGCCTTCGCTCGGTAGGTCGTCGAGGTAGCGTGTCGAAGCGAGCTTCACCGTCTTGAGGTTCATCTCGGCCGAAGTGCCGCCGACCACGATGGCGAGGTGGTAGGGCGGGCAGGCCGCAGTGCCCAGTGTGCGGATCTGGGTGTCGAGGAACTTGAGCAGCGAGGCTTCGTTCAGCACCGCCGGTGTCTGCTGGTGCAGATAGCTCTTGTTGGCCGAGCCGCCGCCCTTGGCGATGAACAGGAATTTGTAGGCATCGCCATCGGTCGCATAGATGTCGATCTGCGCCGGCAGGTTGGTGCCGGTCTGCACTTCCTTGAACATCGAGATCGGCGAGACCTGGCTGTAGCGCAGGTTGGTCTCGGTGTAGGTCTTGTAGACGCCCCTGGAGATTGCCTCCTCGTCGCCGCCACCGGTCCACACAGCCTGGCCCTTCTTGCCCATCACGATGGCGGTGCCGGTATCCTGGCACATCGGCAGCACGCCACCGGCCGAAATGTTGGCATTCTTCAGAAGCTCCAGCGCCACGTACTTGTCGTTGGGCGAGGCCTCGGCATCGTCGAGGATGTTGCGCAACTGCTGGAGATGGCCCGGACGCAGCAGGTGGGAGATGTCGTGGAAAGCCGCCGCCGTCAGCGTCGTCAGGGCCTCGGGTTCGACCGTCAGGACGTCGCGGCCGTTGAATTTCGTGGTGCCGACGAAGTCGGAGGTGAGCTTGCGGTAGGAGGTCGTATCCGCGTGGCTCGGGAACATCTCCTGGAACTGAAATTCGGGCATGGCTTTCTCCTGGCGACCCTCTCGGGGCGCGCATTCCCTGCCGCAGCCGGGCCGCGGCGTCTACCTACTTCTTTCGGAAGCTGTCGAGCTTGACGACCTTGGAGGCCGCATCTTCGGGCTTCGCCTCAGCCTCGGCGGTCGTCGTGCCGGTTTCCGGCTTTGCTTCCTCGCCGGTCGAGGCCGGAAGTGGAGGCCGCTTCTCCGGTGCCGGCAGCGGTGTCGGGGCCGCTGCGGTGCCGTCCGGCTTGTCGCCGGCAGCTTTGTCGCGGCGGTCGAATTGCAGGCCGAAGCGCACCGAGGGGTCGACGAACGCCGACAGCGCCGCGAACGGCACCTTTATGCGCTCCTGCTGCTTGTTGAAGCTCACCGTCACCTCGAAGGTGGTGTCGCCGATGATCAGGTCCCAGTACTGGTGCTGGAGCACGATCGTCATTTCTTCGGGGTACTTGGCGCGCAAATACTCCGGCAGCTCGACACCGGGATCGGTGCTGCGGAAGCTGATGTAGAAATGATGCGAGCCGGGCAGACCTTTTTCCGCCACTTGCGTCAGCACACTGCGCACGACGCTGCGCAGCGCATCGTCGACGAGAGCGTCGTAGTGAAAGCGATCGTTCATGGCCTGTCGGAAAATTTCAGAAAAAGCATCGGCCCGCATCGCGGGAGAGTCAACGATGCCAATAGCGGGCAAATGAGGAGAAGGAAAGTGGGGGGCTTCTGTTGCCCGGTGCCCCCCGAACCGCGCTTACGTCCGCTGTTTAGGCGGCAGCAGCGAGTGTAACGGTGTTATCGTTAGCACTTGTGAATGGCCCGTCACGGCGGAACCATACCGGGCAAAAACCGCGCCTTTACCACGCT
>NZ_SCVC01000033.1 GCF_004297405.1 Reyranella sp. | reverse complement strand
CTGGAAGACGACCTGATGCGCATCTTCGGCAACAACAAGGTGCTCGACTGGGTCCAGAAGAAGGGCATGGCCGACGACGAGGCGCTGACCCATCGCTGGCTCAACAAGGCGCTGGAGACGGCGCAGGGCAAGGTCGAGGCCCGCAACTTCGAGATCCGCAAGAACCTGCTGCGCTTCGACGACGTGATGAACGCCCAGCGCCAGGAGATCTACCGTGAGCGCGTCGAGCTGATGGGCACCGAGGATGTCTCGGAAACCATCGCCGGCATGCGGCGCGACGTGGTCGACGCGGTGGTGAAGCGAACCGTGCCGGAAGACGTCTACGCCGAGCAGTGGAAGATCCCCGAGCTCAAGGAAGAGGTGAAGCGCATCTTCGGGCTCGATCTGCCGGTCGATGAATGGGCCAAGGAAGAAGGCATCGCCGACGAGGAGATCAAGTCGCGCCTCAACGAGGCGGCCGAGCGCCTGTTCGCCCAGAAGGCCGCGCAGTACGGGCCGGATGTCTGGCGTCAGGTCGAGAAGAGCGTGCTGATGCAGATCTTCGACCAGAACTGGAAGGAGCATCTGCTGCACCTCGACCATCTGCGTCAGGGCATTGGTCTCCGCGCCTACGGCCAGAAGGATCCGCTGAACGAGTACAAGCGCGAGGCCTTCAATCTCTTCGAAGACCTGCTGACCGGGTTGCGTGAGCAGGTGGTGACTCTGCTGGCTACCCTGCAGATCCGCATGGAACCGCCACCGATGCCGGAAATGCCGACGCAGATGCGCGAGATTCACGAGGATCCTGCGCTCGCGTCCTCGATGAGTGATGACCCCGCCTACGACCCGGCCGATCCGGACGGCGGCGGCGTCGCGACACTGCAACGGCCACGTCAGATGGCTAAGGGCCCTGCCGATCCCAATGATCCCTCGACCTGGGGCAAGGTCTCGCGCAATGCCGCCTGCCCCTGCGGTTCAGGCAAGAAGTTCAAGCACTGTCACGGGCGAGTGTAAGGCCTTTATCTTTCAACAACTTAGAGAGCTCCTGCCTAACATTTCTTGTTAGGCAGAAGCCTCCGAACGCCACGGCGCGCTGCTTTGGGCTGCGCTAACGCGCTTGAATTGCATCCATTCCGGTAACGTTATGGATGGAATGCAATTTGTTTGGATGCTTAAGGTTTTTTGTACTGTTGCTCCCAACGACAGTTACTAGTCCGGCGTCGCCCCAACGTCTGCCGGATCGCCTAAGCAATGGCCGCCCCCATCCTTCCCACACACCCAACGATGCGGGCGCGCCATTGCTAATTAGGGCTTCATTTGATGGACGATGAGCTTCAGGCACACATTGCGATCGGCAGTCGCAGAGTCGCCGCGATGATCCCGGTGACGGAACGACGGTCGGTCCGGCGACCTCACCGACCTTGCGCGGCAGATCAAAGACCTTGAGGTAAGCCGCCGGACTGTTGCCGCTGAATTCCGCCCGCCCTGGACAGGACGGCAGGCAAAGCCCGGCGCGGGCATAGCGGTCTCAGTTGCAGCGCACAGCGACGGACGCTGGGCCGCGTACAGACCTGGCGTCGCCGCGGGTCGGCATGTTGTCCATGTTGAGCACTGTGTAATTGCCGCCCTTGCACATGGCGAGAGCGCGACGCTGGCAGCCGCCTGGATTCTCGCAGGCGATGGAGATGGCGGGGTTGCCGTCGGACCAGGTGACCATGGTGGCGGTGGAGCGGGTCTCCCGATCGGTGCCGGGCTCACCCTTAGGATCAGCACAACCAACGACGATGCCGACGGTACCGCCGATCAATGCCAGGCGAATCGTGGATCGCAAGATCATTTTATGCTCTCCCCTCGTTGCACGATCCAACACTAGAGTGCCCACGCTAGGCGCATAGTGTCGGTTCAATCGAGATCGACAACATTGCGAACCTCGAAGGGCTTCGGCGGTGTAGTCAATGCTTTCGCCGCGGAGCCCGGCAGGATTTCGAAGTCGGGCGTGAACGGGATGAGGATAGCGCGCAGTTGATCGAAGCCGGTTCTGTCGCCCTCGAACCGAGCCTTGCCTGCCGCAATCAAGTCATCGAACGACGCTTGCCCCATCATCACTTGGTTGAGATCGGCGCGGTTCACGGTCACCGTCAGGTCCGGGCTCTTCGCCTGGAAACCCTTGATGTTGGTGAGCGTCGCGTTGGTCATCTCGATCGTGTACTGCTCGCTGTTGTCCGGGGTCACGAGGTTGATGGTGAATCGCATCCCCTCGGCCTTCTTCGGATCGAGGCTGATGCCGATGAAGTCGAGCCATTGCTCGGTAGACATCGCGCGGATCACGTCGGGTCCGGTCGGCCGCGGCGGAACACCCCCTGGCCGGCCGTTGCGCAGCTCGAAGGCACCCTGCAGGAAGCTGTTGCGCACGCTCGTGCTCTCCGCGCGGTAGCCAAGCTGCTCATAGACATCGGCGAGCAGCCGTCGCGCCGGCTGGTTTTGCGGCTCAGCGAAGACCAGCTTGTTCAGGATCTCGGTGGCGAGCAGCAGCTTGTCCTGCGCCAGCAGTTCCTCGCCCTTGGTGACGATCTTCGCCGCGCCCCCCATCATCTCCACGTACAGCGGCGCCGAATCCTTCGGCGACAGCGGGATCAGGTTGACCGGATTGCCGTCGTAGTGGCCGAGGAAGCGGTTGATCACCGCGCGCGTGTTGTTCTGCACATCGCCGTGGTAGCTGCGCACGGCCCACTGGTCGCGCAGGCTCTTCGGCACCTCGTACACGTTGTGGATCTCGTTGATGGTCACGCCCTGGTTGGCGTAGTGGAGTACCTGATTGTTCAGGTTCGCGTAGGCGTCACGTTGTGCACGCAATACTTCCTGGATGCGGCCATTGCCCCAGCGTGGCCAGCTATGCGAGGCGAACAATACCTCGGCTTCCTGCCCGAACTTGTAAAGCGTGAGGGCGACCTGCTTCGACCAGTTGTGCGCGTTGCGCACCTGCGCACCGCGCAGAGTGTAGATGTTGTGGACGGTTGCGGTGACGAGCTCCGAGGTCCAGAGCGCCTTGAACTGCGGGAAGTAGGTGTTCATCTCGACCGGCGCCTCGGTGTCGGGCACGTTCTGGAACACCATGTGCACGCCATCGAGCGTGATCTCCTCGACCCCCTTCTTGACCAGCCGGTTTGGCGCGATCAGGCCCGCGTTGCCGTTGCCGACATTCTTGCCGATCGCCTGGTCGACGTGGCCGTGCGGACTGCGCTGCAACAACACGGCGTATTGCCATTGGAGCCGGCGCGACATGGCGTTGCCGGCGAAGATGTTCTCGGAAATCGCCGCCTCGAGGAAGCCCTCCGGCGCGATCACCATCACCTTGCCGCCGGCGACATCGGCTTCGTCGATGACGCCGCGCACTCCACCGAAATGGTCGGCGTGCGAGTGCGAGTACACCACCCCTACAACCGGGCGTTTTCCGAGCCTGTCGTTGATGAACTCGAGCGCCGCCCGCGCGGTCTCTTGCACGGTCAGCGGGTCGAAGACGATCCAACCCGTATCGCCCTTGATGAAGCTGATGTTGGCGAGGTCATAGCCACGGACCTGATAGACGCGGCCGGGAATAACTTCGTACAGACCATAGCCCATGTTCAGGATGGCCTGTCGCTGCAGCGAGGGGTGGATACTCTCGAAGTCCTTGCCAGTCAGTAGCCAACCGTAGCTCCCCATGTCCCACGCGACGTGGCCGGCGTCAGCCATGATCTTCGTGTAGGATGGCTCCGCGACAAACCCCCGCTTCGCCTCGTCGAAATCGCGCTTGTCGGCAAACGGCAGCTCGGCCTTCTGGCCGTTGCGCAGCTCGATGGTGAACTTCGACGGCGGTTTTCCGAGCGAGTCGAAGTGCCGGGTCGCGCTCGCGCCGCCGTCCGATGGAAGCAACGATGCACCTGAGGTCTGGGCTTGCGCGCCCAACGATATCAAGCCGGCAAACAGGGACAACAGCGTGAGACTTGGCCGCGTCATTTGAACACCCCATCTTTGTGTTTCATACCGATGGCGTTGCGTACCCAGGACGCATGTTCTAAACGGCAACTACAGAGCGATACGCCGTGCACAAACTCTCATTTTAGAATCTATAGCGCTAAGATGGGGCGGGGGCTAGCAGAGCCGTCCCGTGTCCAGACACTGCCGGTGGTGCCGCTCGTTTACTATGTGGACGGCGTTGGAAAGGGAGGCTGCAAATGCGCAACTTGACTGGCACGTTCTTGGCGCTGGCTATGGCCATCGCTGTTATCGCTGGATGTTCAACTCAACAAGCATCGACACCGCAAGCATCGACACAGTCCACGGCACTCCCGAGCACTCCCATTGAGTTTCGAGTGGTCCCTGAGAGAAATCCAGCGGGATGCACGCGGTTCGACGCGGCTCTGTCACGTGTCCATACGTTGAGGGCTGCCGGTGACGCGGTTTCGGTAACGTCAGCTGGTGGCATCACCAGCAACATGACGCAGACATCGCCGGGCGTGTACACCACGGACTTCAGTATGGGCGGCACGACGCTCCGGGTTGTCGCGAACGCGGCGAGTTCACCGAAGTCACTCACCATCACCGAACCCAGGCTCGGCTGCCGTTGGAGTGCTGTAGCCCCCTAGGTCGTCCTCCTGCACGGTACGGCTGCGCCAAACGCCGGCCTTTGTTGAGCGCAACCCGGCCACGGGCGTCATCACGTGTGAAATCTGGTACCGCGATGGCAGGCTGCACCGCCCCGCCCCTTTGGCAGCGATGCCGCTTCCGGCCGGCGCTGGTTGTGGATCAGGCTGCAGGAGAGGCCACGCCGGGGCGATACCGGTTTTGCGGCACCGTGAATCCGCCAAAGACGGCCGCAAGAAGTTCCCGCTGGAATGTAATTCCAGGTTGTCCCCCGAATGGATGATGCCGGGCCTGAGCCCCACGGGTATGGTTTCAGCCGATCCTGAGAGTCCAGCCCGCTTTTCCATTGAATGGTCGTCCTGCTCCGTAACAACGCGTGGTTCGTTTCCTTTGCCCGATGGACGGGCTGGAGACTTGTTTCGGCCATCCTGGCAACGGCCATCGCAATTCATTTCATCTATTTTGCACATGTCCGGCCGGCCCTGGACTGGGACGTCGTTGCCTACACGGCAGCAATCCTCAAGGGCGGCACTCTGATGAAAGAGGGGGTGCTCGATGCGTCAGCCCTTCATTCTGCGACATGGGCCGCGCTCGAGCCGTACCTGACGCCCGAGTTGCTCGCCTACATGACCACGGGTCCATATCGGCAAGCACAATTTAGCGACCCCGTCGCGCTCATGAGTCAGCTGCCCCTCTTCGAAAGCAAATACGGCTATGTTCTCCTGCTGAGAGTGGTCGCCAACGTCACCGGGCCGGTGCATGCGGTCATTCTGGTCAGCCTCGCTGGTGCATTGGGCTTGCTCGCCCTGCTGTTCGCCAAGGCATGGCACCTCGACGGCATTGCAACGCTCGCCTGGCTGCCGATCGTCCTGCTCTTCAAACTGTCCAGCTTCGCCAGCATGAGCACGCCGGACTCGATAACAGCGTTTGTTGCGACCGCGGGTTTTGCGTTGCTGCTGTCATCGCGCATCCCTGTGGCGACGGTTCTGTTGATCGGTGCCGCGTTGCTACGCCCCGATAGCGTGATCCTGAATGCGATACTGTGCCTGGCGCTGGCGGCGCGCGGGAACTATCTCGCGGCGGCCGTGCTGGCGATCGGCTCCGTCGCCGCCTACCAATTCAACGTCGTGATGAGCGGTCATCTCGGCTGGTGGGCCCAGATTCACTACACCTTCATCGAGATCCAGGCCGACCTCGCAGGCTACAGTCCTGTCTTCACCCTGGGCCAGTACACGACGGTGCTTCGAACGCAGCTGGTCGAGATTTCCTCGCAACCTTGGGCCCATGCAGGGATCGCCGTCGGACTGCTTTCTGTGATCCTGGCCGCGTCGACGAAGGATGTTTGGCCCAGCCTGCTGCTCGCCGCCATTGTCGTCGGCGTCATTGTCCGCTTTCCGCTCTACCCGTCCGCCGAAGTGCGGCTCTACGCGCCGTCGCTCTACATGATGAGCGTGCTGTTGCTTTACTTGGCGTCGCGAAAAACCAGCACAACCCGAACCTCGACCGCCTGAACGCGCGGCCCGAAACGCTCAGATGTTGAGCCGGTTGAAGATGAACGCCGGTAAGGATCTGACGACGAACATGATCAACCGCCATCTCGGCGGCAGGTAGGCGACGGCCCTGCCACGATCCAGGGCGTGCACGGTGCCGCGCGCAACCTCCTCGACAGAGGCGAGCCGGCGGCCCGCTGCCTTATGGGGGGCTGCCATCGGTGTATCGGTGGGGCCGGGCTTGAGCAGGACCACTTTGACATCGGTACCTGCGAATCTGTGCTGCAGGCCTTGCGCGTAGGCGTTCATCAAGGCTTTGGATGCGCCATAGGTATAGTTTACGCGCCGGCCGCGATCGCCCGCGACCGAGCCGATCAGTCCGAGGCTCCCCCGCCCGACGGGTTCCATGACCTTGGCGAAGGCTTCGGCAAACAACACCGGAGAAAGGGCGGTCACGGCGATAGTCTCCTGAACGTTGGCGATGTCCTGCTGGCAGAGCCGCTGCGGCAAGAGCAGGCCATGCGCGATCAGGGCAACGTCGATCGGCCCTTCGGATGACAAACGATCGACCAGCGCGCCAATCTCCGAGGCGGACAGGAAATCGACCTGCTCGACACGCACCCTGCTTTTAGGACCGCGCCCGCGAAGATCGGCCACGATCCGTTCGGCCCGACTTCTATCGCGGACGACAAGAACGAGATCGACAGGCTCTCTTTCCACCCAGAGGCGACAGCAATGCTCCGCAATGGCGGACGTCGCGCCGACAACGACGATGCGCTTCATCCTATGGACCCCATCGACGGCACGTCGGGCAATCAGGTCTCGGACACCCAGACTTCACGAATCCCTCCCTGTCGTCTCGACGAAAACGCCACCGCCAAACAATTCTCTCCCTGGTTGCAGATTTCGTCAAAGTCGCCTAGGCATTGCTTACTTGGCGCCGGGCATCGCTTCAAAAAGCCCCTGAAGGATGCCTTTGAGGATCATGAGTATCTCGTCTGGTCAGCGAATTCAGGGTCTGACAAGACTCGTCCGGCCCAAGCAATGGATCAAGAACGCCTTTGTCTTCGCGCCCCTGGTGTTCGCACGGCAATTTTCCGATTGGGACAAGATCCTCGACTCGCTGTTTGCCTTTGCGGTTTTCTGCCTGGCGGCCTCCGCCTGTTACATCATCAACGACCTGCGCGATGTTCAGCATGACCGCCAACATCCGACCAAACGCCTGACACGGCCGCTCGCCTCTGGATCAATATCTTCCCGCGATGCCGTCATTGTCCTGGGCGTCATTCTTGGTGCGCTCCTGGTCTCTCTTGCCGCGAACAGCAAGCTGGCCCCCGTCGTCGGCAGCTACATCCTGCTGAATGTTGCCTATACCTACGTCCTCAAGGATCAGCCTGTCGTCGACATCTTCAGCATTGCCATCGGCTTCGTGCTGCGCGTCTATGCAGGGGCTGTCGCTTTGGGCGTGCCTCTTTCGGACTGGATGCTGGTCACGACCCTGTGCCTCGCCTTGTACCTGGCATCGATAAAGCGGCGACAAGAGTTGATCAGCAGTGGCGCCGAGAGCCGGGTCATTCTCGCCAAGTACTCTCCGATCCTGGTCGATCGGTTTGCCGAAATGGCGGCGACGGGCGCCCTGATCTTTTACAGCCTGTTCGTGATGTCGACCAATCACAGGCTCATTGCAACGATCCCACTCGTCATCTTTGGCCTGTTTAGATACTGGTATGTTGTCGACCAGGAAGGCAGCGGCGAATCGCCGACCGACGTCGTCCTCTACGACTGGCCCCTCCTTTCGGCGATCGTCGCCTGGGGCGCGATCTGCCTCTGGGTATTGTCCTCGTCCTGACGCGCCAAGTTTTGCGCGCCTTCTTCTGGCACTATCACGGTAAAATTGAAGTCACTGTTTTTCACGGCCGAGGTGAGGTAAGCCGGCCCCATGGCGACGAAGCCGAAGGCAAAGAAGAAGACCAACAGCAAGAAGAGCGCTTCTGCGGCCCCCCGATCAGGACCGCCGAGACAATCCCGCGCAAGAGTGCGTCCACCACCGCCTCCCAGGCTGACGCTCAAGCAAGAACTGATGATGATGGCGCGAGATGGCGCTCGATCCCTCGAGCGTCTGTTCCTGACGCTGATCGTTCTGATGGTGGTTGCCGGCCTGACCTTTGGCGCATGGTCGCTGCGGCCGATCCCGAGCTACTCGTCGGAAGAGGTGAAAGACGGCTCACCCTTCGACGTGACCTTCAAGGTGGAGAACAAGGACCCCTGGTTTCCTCTGGCAAATCTGAAGGTTGGTTGCGTTCTCGATCACGTCCGCGCATCCGGGCTGCCGCCAACTCTGCTCGAGGCGACCGACGTGCGGTTTTCATCTCGCACGACCACAGGCCTCGAACCCGGTGAATCGGCGACCTTCACCTGCCCCTACCGCATGTTGATTGGCCATCCGATCAACGACGATCCCGGCATCGTTCAACGGTCCGAGATCTATTTTCAGGCCAAATACGACCTGCCGCTGATCGGCTCCATTCGGTTGACCGACAACAGCGCCCGCTTCTTCCTCAATACCCGCCTGCTGCCGCCCCGTTGGACGAGTAAACCGTAGGAATGGGCCGTTAAGCCCGTAAAGCGACCGGCGTGTTTTGTTGACCTCGCAGAATGTTATATTGTAACGTTACGACATAACATTTCAGCGAGGGCCAGAGATGCGGCGGCGTATTGGTGTATCGGCATTGGCTCTCACGGCTTCCCTCTCGGCCGCGACCCCCTCCTTCGCCCAAACGAGCCCGGTGCCGGATCCGACGGCGGGTTCGGGCCCGGTCATAACCGTGCCGCCGCTTGAGGTCACAGCCAAGCAGATGGATCGCGAGCGCAGCGAAATCCAGCCGAGCCTCGGGGCGACGCGCTACGACTTTGCCGCTTCCGCGCTCCAGAATATTCCTCTCGGCGACAACGCCTCGCTCAACCAGGTGCTCTTGCGGGCGCCCGGTGTCGTCCAGGACGGCTTCGGCCAGGTCCATGTTCGTGGCGACCATGGCAGCCTGCAGTACCGGCTCGATGGCGTGCAACTTCCCGAGGGCCTCTCGCTCTTCAGCCAGGTCCTGTCGCCACGCTTCGCCGACTCCCTGTCGCTCATCACCGGCGCCCTGCCCGCCCAATATGGTCTGCGCACCGCGGGTGTCGTCGACATCAATGTGAAATCCGGCACGACCAATCCCGGCGGCGAAGCGTCGGCCATGATCGGCTCCTACAACTGGGTCCAGCCGGCTCTCGAGTATGGCGGCCGCAGCGGTGCGATCGACTATTTTGCTGTGGGCCAGTATGTCAGCAACGGCATCGGCATCGAGAACCCCACGGGCTCTGCATTACCCCTCCATGACAACACGGCCCAATGGTATGCGCTGACCAAGGTGACCGGCATCGTCGACGAAAATACACGGCTGAGTTTCATCGGCGGTGGCGCCAGCGCCCGCTACCAGATTCCCAATGTGCCGGGACAGATGCCGAACTTCACGGTGAACGGCATATCCAACCAGAACAGCTCGTTCCTCGACCAACGCCAGTGGGAAGACACCTACTTCGGCATCGCATCGCTGCAGAAGAGCTACCAGAACTTCAACCTGCAGCTCTCGGGCTTTGCCCGCTATTCTGATCTTTCCTACCAGCCCGATGCATTGGGCGACCTGCTCTACAATGGCGTTGCTCCCTGGGCGAAGCGCACCAGCTTTGCCGTCGGCGCGCAGGCCGATGCGAGCTGGAAGATCGCGTCGAACCATACGATCCGAGGCGGCTTCCTCGTGCAACGCGAGCGAGTCACGAGTTTCTCTCAGACCAACGCCCTGCCCCTCGTGCCCGACCCGAGCGATCCAGATGCCGAGTTCATACCGGGCGAGCAGACCGTCGGTTTCACCGATGGCTCCGAGCTGGTCGGCTGGACCTACAGCGTCTACCTGCAGGACGAGTGGAAGGTCACGCCGACGCTCACCATGAACTTTGGCGCCCGCTTCGATGCCATCTCCGCGGCAACGACCGAGAACCAGCTCAGCCCTCGCGTCAACTTGGTCTGGGAACCCGATCCGAAGATCGCCTTGCGCGCCGGCTACTCCCGCTATTTCGTCCCCGCGCCGCTCAACCAGGTGGGCTTCAACTCCATCGCCGTACGTGCCGGCACGACGGCTGCCACCGAAGTCACACGCAACGATCCCGTGCGGGCGGAACGATCCGACTATTTCGATATCGGTCTCACGGTGAAGCCGGTCGACGGCCTGACGGTGGGCTTCAGCGGCTTCTACAAGTTCGCCGAGAACTACCTCGACAAGGGCCAGTTCGGCGCCCCGGTCTTCCAGACCGCCTTCAACTATGCCTATGCCCAGGTGAAGGGCTTCGAGGTCTTCGGCAACTACGACAAAGGACCCTGGTCGGCCTACGCCAACCTCGCCTGGTCGCGGGTTTCCTCCACCAATATCAATTCCGCACAGTTCAACTTCGAGCAAGCCGATCTCGATTACATCGCCAACCACTGGATCTTCGCCGACCACGATCAAAGTTGGACAGGATCGGCCGGTGCGGCCTACGTCTTCAACCACGGCAGCGAGTGGGCAACGCGTGTCTCGGCCGACATGCTGTTCGGCAGCGGATTGCGCACCAGCGTCGTGACCCCCAACGACACGTCCCTGCCCGCCTATGCGACGGTCAATCTCTCCGTTGCGCAGAAGATTCCCCTGCCCGGGAGCAAGGGCACAACGATCCGTTTCGATGCGATCAACCTGACCGACCTCTCCTATCAGCTGCGCGACGGCACCGGTGTGGGCGTCGGCGCACCGCAGTACGGAATGCGACGGGCCTTCTTCGTGACGCTGTCGCAAAAATTCTGACCCGGATCCGACATGATCCGGAGCGGCCTGGCGTGATAAACAGTACGCATGCCCGATCAATCCTTACCCTTCATCGTACCGCTGAAAGGCGGCTCCAATTTCCGTGACCTCGGCGGCTATAGCACTGCCGACGGTCGCCTCGTGCGGCGCGGCACTGTGTTCCGCTCGGCCCATCTCGGTAGCCTGACGGACGAGGATCGCTCGGCCCTCGGCCAGCTTGGTGTGCGCACCATCGTCGATCTGCGCGGCGTGACCGAAGCGGCGGAGACGCCGCACCTTGTCGAGGGTGTGTCGTGCCGCATCGTCGGCGCTCATATCGAACCAGGCGTGGGTGACAAGATCCGTGGCGCGGTCGCCGATGGCACGGCCAATCCGCATCTGATGATGCAGTTCCTGACCGATCACTATCGCGACTATCCGCGCCGCTGCGCCCCTGGCTTTCGCACCCTGTTCGCTACTCTGAGCGACGGCACACACCGTCCGTTGGTGTTCCATTGCACGGCGGGCAAGGACCGCACCGGCTTTGCCTCGGCCCTGCTGCTGACCCTGCTGGGCGTGCCGTGGGAAGCTGTGATCGAAGACTATCTTCGCACCAACGAACTGTGGACCGGCCATATCGGCCGCTATCCCGAACTCGACATCGACACCCGCGCCGCCATCATCGAAGCACGCACGCCCTACCTGGAAGCAGCTTTCGAAGTGGTACGTGGCGATTTCGGCACCCCCGAGGACTTTGCTGAGAAGGCCCTCGGTATCGGCGCCGACCTACGCGAGCGGCTTAAGCGCGATTTGCTGGAAGGGTGAGTTCCGCGCTACGCCTGTACTCATGGGCGATACGCGTTACGACACTCCCGAACCTTTCAAGGTCGATATCCCTGAACGGGCTTTGATCGACCTCGACGAGCGGTTGCGCCGCTGGCGGCCACCTGTTGCCATCGCCGACGACGGCTCCTGGGCCTCCGGTACCGACCCGGCCTTTCTCGCCGACCTCGTGGACCACTGGCGCCACGGCTACGACTGGCAGCGCTGCCAGGAGGCGATCAACCGCTGGCCCAACTATCTCGTAGATATCGGCCCGCAACGCCTGCATTTCATCCGGGAGCCCGGGACGGAGGTCGAGGACGCACCGCGGCCCTTGCCGCTCGTGGTGACCCACGGCTGGCCGGGCTCGATCGTCGAGTTCCTGCACATCATCGATGTATTGGCTCATCCGGAGAACCATGGTGGTGATCCGCTCGACGCCTTCGACGTCATCGTGCCGTCCCTGCCGGGCTACGGTTTCTCCGGCCCGCCGATCCGCGAAGACGGCAGCACAGGCCCGATCGGTCCACGGGCGATTGCCGGCCTCTGGCACAAACTCGTCACCGAGAAACTCAACTACGACCGGCCTTACGGCGTGCAGGGTGGTGACTGGGGAGCAGTCGTGTCGTCTTGGCTCGCTTTCGATCATCCGAAGCAGGACGACTCGGGCGTGCTCGGCCTACATCTCAACATGATGGGCCTGCGACCGGGCATCGACCTCAAGACAGCCAGCCTCAGCGCCGACGAGCAGGCTTGGCTCGCAAAGATGGGCGGTGCGCTGGACGACAAGACCGCCTACCAGCGCATCCACGCGACGCGGCCGCAGACGCTGGGAGTGGCCCTCACCGATTCGCCAGTTGGCCTTGCCGCCTGGATCGTCGAGAAGTTTCAGGCTTGGAGCGACTGCGGCGGCGATCCGCTCAAGCGCTTCCCGATGGACCTGTTGCTCGACAATATCATGGTCTACTGGCTGACCGGCACGGCTGGCACGGCGACGTGGCTCTATCGCGGCGCCGCGCAGCAGAGGCCGCGTGCCCTGCCGGAAGGAACTCGGGTCGAGACGCCGACCGCGTTCGCGGCCTTCCCCGCGGATATCGCGCCGGCCCCGCCGCGGGAGTGGATCGAGCGCGCCTTCAACCTGCGTCAGCACACGGTCATGCCAAGAGGCGGCCACTTCGCTGCTCTCGAGGAGCCCGGTCTGCTGGTCGAAGACATCCGCGCCTTCTTCCGGCCGCTGCGCTACGGGGCCGCGAACGACTAGGCGGTCTGGAGCGCTCTCAACCGGGGCTGTCGCGCTGCGAGAGCTGCCACCACGGCAAGAGCGCCCAGAGCACCAAACAGCAGCAGTGAGTCGGTATAGGTGCCGCTCCAGTCGCGCAGCATGCCGGAGACCAACGGCCCTGCCGCCTGCGCCGTCACCTGAAGCGACAGCGCCACACCACGGATCGCGCCGTAACTCTCGCGGCCGAAATAGTCGGCCCAGGCCATTGGTAACAGCATCATGACGCCGCCGATCCCCAGACCGAACAGTCCGGCCGGCACGGCGGCCATTTCCGCCGAGGACACGCTGATCAGACCGAAACTGCCGGCCGAGAGGAGAACCGCCGTCACTGCCATCAGGTAGCGGATGGGCCAGTGGCGAGGCAGGAAGCCGATGCCAAACCCCGCAAGCGCCGACAAGGCCGACAGGAACGCGATGATCGCGGCGGCCGCGACTGGCGAGATCCCCTGCTCGATCAGATGCGGCGCCTGATGCAGGCTGACGCCGGCCTGCACCGGATAGACGAGCACCGTGTAGAGCGAGAGCAGCCAGAAGGCTGGCGTGCGCATCGCCTGCGCGCGGCTCCAGCGCGGTTCGACGAGCACCTGCGCCTTGCCGTCGGACAGACGGTCGGGCTGCAGCCCGACATCCTCAGGCCGCCGCACCAGCAACAGCCAGCACGGCAGGAAGCCCACCACGAGCACCACGGTGCCGACCGCAATCCAGCCGGCGCGCCAGTCGGCGCCGGTCATCGCAAGCTGGGCAATCAGCGGCAGCGCCACCAGGCCCGAGAGCTGGGCAAGAGTAACGATCGACGTGGCAATGGCGCGCCGTGCGACGAACCAGTTGTTGAGGGCGCTGTAGAGACCAAGATCGTACGGCCCCGCCCACACCATGCGCGCGAAGCAGAACAACAGATAGAAGGTCAGCAGCGACTGGGTGAGCGACAGCGCAAGTGCCGCCACACCGGTCCCCGCGACGGCAAGGCAAAGGATCAGCCGCGCGCCGCGGCGATCGACAATCGGCCCGATCACTGGCGAGATGAACGCCGCCAGCAGGCCACCTAACGACACCGCCCCCGACATCTCCGTCCGCGACCAGGAAAAGGCATCGGTCATGGGCACGACGAAGATGGACAGTACGGCAACCGCCGGTCCCTGGCGGGCAAAGCCCGCCAGGCAAAGACATCCCAGAACCACCCAACCGTAGAAGAACGGCAGCCGCGGTATCAGAAACCGCGGCAGAGGTGGTGCTTGCATGTCCCTAGGCGAAGGTCGCCGTCGCCTGCGCGGCGATCGTGCCCTTGGGCGTCACCGTCCAGAGCTCGGCGCCCTTGCCGTCCGCCGTCGGACGGCCGACCGCCTCGAAGGGCGCGATGTCGAACAGCGGCGCCCGGGCGCGGATCGCAAAAGTCTTGATCGTGCGGCCGGGGGCGGAATCGCGAAGCAGGTCGAACAGGCATTGCTGCGCGAAGGGGCCGTGTACGACTAGGCCGGGATAACCTTCGGTCTCGATGCAGTAGGTGCGGTCGTAATGGATGCGGTGCGGATTGAAGGTGATCGCCGAGTAGCGGAACAGCATCACCGGATCGGCCTTGATCGTCCGCCGCCACGGCACGTCGCTGGGCGCGGCTTCGCGCACCGGCACGCCACTCTTCTCGCCGGCCTTCACCTCTTCGCGGAACACGGTGTTGGCGACCTCGGTCACGGCCAAACCGCGCGGTGTGTAGATACGCCGGGTCTGGCTGGTCACGATCAAGGTGCCGGTGCCACCGCCCCTCACCTGGACGTCGGAGAACTCCGTCTCGCGCCGGAGCTTGTCGCCGACGCGGATATCGCCGTCAAAAGTGAAGGTGGAACCCGCATACATGCGCCGCGGGAGCGGGATCTTGGGCAGCACGCCGCCTTCGGTCGGCAGACCGTCTTCGGCCAGCACGTTGCGGCGTGCGTAGGAATGCAGGAAGCAGAGGTGCCAGCCCGGCGCGATCGGCTCACCTGCATCAGGGACCTTGTCGTTGCGATCGAAGGTGGCGATCATCGCCTTCAGCGGCGCCTGGGTGACGACATCCTCGTCCTCGATCTTGCGGCCCAGTTCCTTCTTCAGCGGTTCGATATCGATCGTCATGACACATCCTCCAGTGCAACCAACAGCGTAGCCAATCCCGTGTCATGATTCGCCCGCCGCATCCGCATGAAATCGACCTGTTGCCGCAGATCGAAAACATGGCCGACCTGCGCTACCGCAAAGTCGGCCTCCAGTGCGTCCTCGATATGCCGCCCCATTCCATCGCCTCATTGGAGGAGGGCTGGCGAAATAGCCGGCTCTTGGTCGCCGTCTCGCCGCTTGGCCATCCCGTGGGTTTTGCCTTGATGAAGCTACCAGGCAATACCGCCTGGCTTGACCAGCTCTCGGTGCTCGATCGCTGGCAAGGTCATGGCTACGGCTCGGCGCTGATAGATCGCACTGGCGAGGCCGCACGCGCCTTAGGGTACGATTGGCTCCATCTCTCGACGTACCGCAACGTGCCATGGAACGCACCGTTCTATGCACGGCGTGGCTTCAAGGAACTGCCGCGAGGCGACTGGCCCCATGCCTTCCGCCTTCAGTTCATGCAGGAGAACAGCCACGGCCATCCGCCGTGGCGGCGGACGATCATGCGACGGCTACTCAGCGGCGACCGCTAGCCCCATCTGCTCACAGGTCGGCGCCACGTCCGAAACCGTGGCGCGGCGCATGTCGCGCTTGTAGCGTTGATCGTCGAACTCCATGCCGCGATGCATGGTGCAGCGATTGTCCCA
Source organism: Reyranella sp. (assembly GCF_004297405.1). Lineage (GTDB taxonomy): Bacteria > Pseudomonadota > Alphaproteobacteria > Reyranellales > Reyranellaceae > Reyranella. Next base: position 119,047 of record NZ_SCVC01000033.1, on the reverse strand, counting down.
GATCACCAGATCTTTGACCCGCCAGCGATGCGAATAAACGAACTGGCGCTGCGTGGCATGCGCGGTGAGTTCGTCCAGCAGCTTGCCCGCCTCTTCGCCCACCATGCCACGAATCGCACCGGCGTGGCTCGCGATATAGAGGCTCATGCGGCCCGAATCCGGCAGCTTGCGCGCCAACACCTGCGGCACGGGCGCGAAGGCCACACGCTCGCTTTCATCGAAGTCCTTGAATCCAAGCTTGGCGCGCGACGTCATGATCGAGTGTTCCGCCACCAGGCCCGCGATACGCCGCTTGGTCGCCTCGGGCAGTGCATCATAGGCGGCGCGCATGTCGGCATACTCGGTCTGACCGCCGATCGGCGGGATCGAACGTGCATGCAGCATGGAGCAATAGGCCGGCAGACGCTTGAACGACGAATCGGTGTGCCACAGCCGATTGCCGAGATTGTAGAGCCGTTGCCGGTTGTCGGCAGCGAGGACGCGGTTCTCGGAATCGAGATTGCCGACATCGGCCATGTTTTCGTGCAGGCGCAGCTTGTGGTCCTTACGCGCCTTGAACACGGTCGTCTCGAGTGGACCGAAGTTGCGGGCAAAATCGAGCTGGCCTTCGTCGTCGAACTCCTGATCGGGGAAGATCAGGATCGCGTACTTGGTGAAGGCCGCGCGAATCGCAGCCAAGTCTTCCGGCGCGAGAGGCTTGTTGAGCGCAACGTCGCCGACTTCCGCAACGAAGTCCGGGGTAACGGCATGCACCGAAATAGCCATGGGTCGAGTTCCTCAGCAGCCTTGTTCGTTTGGTTTCTCCGATCGCCAATTGGAACACCGAAATGCCATTCCCGCAATTGCCGGATGGGCATTGGCGAGGCTAGAGTTTCGCATTGCCTATCAAAGGGATGAAGCTGCCAATGCTCAAGGATCGCTACGGAAACGAGCTGAGCACAAGCTCGGTCGCGGCGCGCGACGCTTATTTGGCCGGAGTCGACAGCCTGATGGCTGCGACACCCGGAATGGACACGGCGTTTCAGACTGCCGTGACCGCCGACGACGGCTTCGCTCTCGGCCATATTTCGCTGGCGCGCGCCAAGCAGCTTCTGGGGCGCGGACACGAGGCGAAGGGCCCTCTCGCACGTGCCAAGGAGCTGGCCGCTGGCGCCACAGCGCGCGAGCAGAGCCAGATTGCGATCTTCGACAGGATCCTGACCGGCCAGGGTGTTGCGGCCCTCGAAGCAATCCATGAACACATGAAGAGCTGGCCGCGCGATGCCATGGCGCTGGCGCCGGCGACCAGCGTGTTCGGCCTGATCGGCTTCTCGGGCAAAGTCGGCCGCGAGGTCGATCAACTCGCGATCCTCGAACCCTTCGAGAAGCACTATGGCGACGACTGGTGGTATCGCACCCAGCTCGCCTTCGCGCAGATCGAGTTGCGCAAGCTGGACGAAGGCCAGCGCAACATAGACATGGCACTCGCGGCCTATCCGCAAAGCGCGCATGCCGCTCATATCCGTGGTCATCTCTTCTATGAAAGCGGCGAGCGCGAAGCCGGTCTCACCTTCCTGACCGACTGGATGAAGGATTATTCGCGCGACGGCCTCATGCACTGCCACAACAGCTGGCACCTCGCGTTGTGGTCGATGGAGACGGGACGTCACGCCGATGCCTGGCGCATCTACGACGACGCACTACGCCCAGGTGCCGCCTGGGGACCGCAAATCAATGTGGCGACCGACTGCCCAGCCTTCCTGCTGCGCGCCGAGATGGCGGGTGAAGCGCGCCAGCCCGATCGCTGGAAGGAGATTGCCGACTACGCCACCAAGTGGTTCGGCAAGTCAGGCCTCGGTTTCGTCGATATGCATACCGTGCTGGCCTACGCCATGGCCGGCGACAAGGCGACGCTCGCGACATTCGTCGAAAGCCCGCGCGGCGCCACAGCCGACATGCTGCCGGCGATGGCCCGGGGTTTCGAAGCCTTTGCCGATGGCGATTGGACGCGTGCCGCGGACGAGATCACGCCGCTGCTCGATACCCACGAACGGCTGGGTGGCAGTCGCGCGCAACGCGATCTGCTAGAGTATGTGGTGACGACGTCGCTGGCGCGCGCTGGCCGAGCCGCCGAAGCGCGCGAACTCATCTCGAGCCGACGCCCGCACAACGGCAAGGGCAACGGCTTCCCGGTGGCCGGGCTTTAGTTACTGCGGAGCCTTGCTCAGCCCGAACTCTTCCGCCAGCAGTTCATAGGAGCGTTTGCGCTTCTCGAAGTCGAAGCAGATCGTCACCGCCATGATCTCGTCGACCTCGTAGCTAGCGGCATGCTTTTCGAGGCCGGCGCGCACGGTCTTGGGCGAGCCTACGACCGAGCGGCGACGCAGCGCCGGCAGCCAGCGTTCAGCTCCCGGCGCCTTGGCTGCCGCCAGCGCCTCTTCGACCGAGGGCACCGGGCCGGGATTGCCGAGCGTGCGCAGTCGCATCGCCCAGACCTCGCGGCTGCGCGACAGCAGGTCGGCCTCTTCATCGGTCTCCGCACAGAGAACCGAGATTGCCATCAGAGGCTCCGGCTTCGGATGAAGCGAAGACGGCTTGAAATGCGAGCGGTAGGCGCGGGTCACGCCGTCGCCACCGTCGGGATTGATGAAATGGGCAAAGCAAAACGGCAGGCCGAAATGCGCGGCCAATGCCGCGCTGTCGTCGCTCGATCCCAGCAGCCAGACATCGGGCGCACTGGGCCCAATTGGCTGAGCAGTAACACCCGTGCCTTCGTGGTTCGGCGGCAACGCATCGTGCAGCCAGGCAACGAGATCGCGCACCTGATAGGGATACTTGTCGGGATTGCTCCAGTTCGGCTTTCCGTCCGCCAGGATGCGCATCGTGTGCTGGTCACTGCCGGGCGCACGACCGACCCCGAGGTCGATCCGGCCGGGAAACAGCGTCTCAAGCATGCGGAAGTTTTCCGCGACCTTGTACGCGCTGTAGTGCGGCAGCATCACGCCACCCGAACCAACCCGCATGCGCTGCGTCAGACCTGCAACGCGCGTGATCAGCACTTCCGGTGTCGAGCCCGCCAGCGCCTCGCTGCTGTGATGTTCGGCGAGCCAGTAGCGTTCGTATCCCAGGCGGTCACAAAGCTGCGCTAACTCCAGGGTCTCGCGCACGGCGTCTGCCGGCGTACCGCCCTTGCGGATCGGTGATTGATCGAGAACGCTGAGACGCAGAGGCAACGGCGTCAGAGGCCCTTCTTGCCCATCGCCAGAAACTTGTCCTGACGGCGCTCGCGCAGCGTGTCGGAGTCGAGCTTGGAGAGTTCGCCGAAAGCTTCGCTCACCACCCTGCCGACGACATCAATCGTCTCTTCAGGGGCGCGATGGGCACCCCCCATCGGCTCGGGGATCACGTCGTCGATCACGTCGAGCTTCTTGAGGTCGGCGGCAGTCACCTTCATCGCCTCAGCCGCATCCTGTGCATGCGCATTGGAGCGCCACAGGATCGACGCGCAGCCTTCCGGCGTGATGACCGAGTAGACGGAATTCTCCAGCATGTAGACGCGATCCGCCGAAGCAATCGCCAGTGCGCCGCCCGAACCGCCCTCGCCGATCACCACGCTGACCAGCGGCACGCCGAGCGACAGGCAGGTCTCGATGGAAGCGGCGATGGCCTCCGCCTGACCGCGCGCCTCGGCATCGATGCCGGGATAGGCGCCGGGCGTGTCGACCAGGGTCAGCACCGGCAACTTGAAGCGGTCTGCAAGCCTCATCAGCCGCTGCGCCTTGCGATAGCCCTCGGGCCGCGCCATGCCGAAATTGTGCTTGATGCGCGATTCGGTATCATCGCCCTTCTGCTGGCCCAGCACGACAACGCTGCGGCCCTTGAGACGGCCCATGCCGCCTACGATAGCGGCGTCCTCGCCAAAGGCGCGGTCACCGGCGAGCGGCGTATAGTCGGTAATCAGCCGGTCGATGTAGCTCTGGGCATGCGGCCGCTCCGCGTGGCGGGCGACTTGGACCCGCTGCCACGGCGTCAGCCGCGCATAGGTCGCGCGCAATTGCTTCTGCACCTTTTCCTGAAGGCGCATGACTTCCTCGGCGATGTCGACATCACCCGAGTTGGGCAGGTGCCGGAGCTCGGCAATTTTGCTTTCGAGCTCTCTGATCGGCGTCTCGAAGTCGAGATAGGTCGTCATTGAAGGTCAGGTGTCGCCCGGCCCCGGAATCCTGTCAACCGGCCTCACCCGCCGGCGGTCTGCGCTTTCGCTTGGCCAGCGGATGGTGATCCTCGACCAGCGACCGGACTTTTTCCGGCAGAACATGCGTATAGATTTCAGTCGTCGCGATATCGGCATGCCCCAACATGAGCTGCACGCTGCGCAGATCGGCCCCGGCTTCCAGCAAATGACTGGCAAAGGCATGTCGCAAGACATGCGGCGAAACACGCGCCGGATCGATATCGGCTGCCAGCGCTGCTTCCTTCAGCAACTGCGCGAAACGCTGACGCGTGAGATGACCGGCGCGGCCGCGCGACGGAAACAGGTAACGCGAGGTCTCGCCGTCCACGAGCGTCCCGGCACGTACCTTCAGCCACCGCGCAATCGCCGTCCGCGCCGGGTCGGATAGGGGAACGAGCCGGTCCTTGCTGCCCTTGCCACGCACGATCAGCATCGCCGGATCGCGCTCGGCAGCGGTGATCGGCAGTGCCACCAGCTCGGAGACGCGCAGGCCCGAGCCGTAAAGGATCTCGAGCAGCGTCTCCATCCGACCGCCATCGACGCCGCCCTTGGCCTGTGCGGCTTCGATCAGCCGATCGACCTCGACGCGCGACAAGACCTTGGGCAACGGCCGGCCGAGCTTGGGTGAATCGAGCGTACTGGCGGGATCGTCCTCGCGCAGGCGTTCTGCCAGCAGGAAACGGAAGAACTGCCGCATCACCGACAGCCGGCGCGCCAACGTGCGCGGCGTCATGCCGAGATAGTCGAGCGATTTCAGATAGGCCCGCAGCGCCGTCGCATCGGCGGTCACCGGCCCCTGCTTGCGCCGCGTAAGGAAGGACCGGAGGTCGGCGAGATCGGCGCTGTAGGCGAGAACGGTGTTCTTCGAGGCGCCGCGTTCGGCCTGGAGCATTTCGAGAAATGCCCCGACCTCGCGGGTAGGTTCAAGCGCGGGCTTGCGCTTCACAGCCCGTGGGCGATCGCGATCTCGATCGCAAACAAGCGGCCGGCATTCTCCTCGCCGACCTGACGCAGCGCCCGGATGATGCTGCTCACCGCCGTGGGATGAAGCTCGGACAGCGTTGTCTCACCCGTCGCGATCGACGCCAGCAGCGAGGCTTCAGCGCGGCGCCGGCCATTGCCAGCGACCTGTAGCGATTGAATCGTCGCCGGCGCTGGCGCAACGAGACGGGCACCGCCCGGCATCGCTTCCGGCAAAGTGGTTGAGCCTTGCGGCACGTCGATGCCGACGGCGCGCAGCAATTCGAGCATCAAGTAGCCGCGGAATGGCGCCTGCGCTGGATTGTCCTGGCGCATGACTTCGTACCAGCGATTGAGTTCCTCGGCGGACATGCGCTTGCGATTGTCGACACCGGCGATGGCGACCATCGGCATCAGCCGGTCGAGCGCGTTCATGGCGCGCGCATCGTTGAACGCTGCGGAGAGCGCCAGTTGCATCCATGCTTTGGTCTGTTGCTTGTCGCCCAGCAGCAGAAACCCGCGCATCGCTTCCTGCGCGACATTTGCATAGTCGGCCTTGGGCGGCAGGCTGAGCAGTGCCTGGGCACCAGCGCGCGCGACCGTCGGGAAAAGCGCGCCGCCGCGCTCCTCGCCGTAGACGGCCGTGATCGAACTGATGAGCTGCTGCGCGTTCGAAGCTCCACGCGCGGCCGCGACCAGCCGGGCACGGCGAGCCATCGGTGCCGGCATGGCCACCCCGTCGCGCACCGCATCGAGATAGAGGTCGCCGAGGCGCGTCGCTTCGATGACGGCAAGCGCCTCACCGCGCTCGGCAATCTCGAGGCGGGTCACTGGCGGCAATGTCCGGTGAACCACCTGCGACCGGATCATCGGCGGCTGCGTCGAACGGATGGCTGCCGCCGACGGCTGCACGTAGGCAAGGTCGAGCATGACCATTGCCGGGCCGTCGAGCTGGGCTGGCGCCGTTGCGGCAGGCGACAGGCCGTTGGCCGCAATATCGACCAGCTTGTAGAAGGCGGGATCGGACGTGCGCAGCGGCTGGGCCGCGGCCATGGCGCCGGCATTGTCGCCGGCGACGAGCTTGCAGACGACATCCGCACGCAGAGCGAAGGGTTGCGGCAGCGGATTGCCGCGGACGATCGCGCAGGCGCCTTCCTTCTCGCCGACCATCATCAGCGCGTTGACGACCATGGCGGCGATCGCCGGGTCGGCGTAGCCGCCGACACTGCGCACCATTTCGTTCAGGTTCTCGGCCTCGCCCATGGCCGCAAGCTTTTCGACCTTGCGCGCGAACAGGCCCGGCGGCGCGCTGCCATCGGGTGCCGGAGGCGTTAGCTCGCTCACCATCACCTTGAACTGCAGGTCGCGCAGCGCCCGGCTGCGCGGCGCCGCCGGCAAGGCGGAGACCAGCCGCTTGGCAGTGGACAGCGTCGTCCCGGCCCAGGCGTCGGCCGGCATGCCGCCGGTCTTGGCATTCAGGAAGCCTGTCGGGCGCTGGTCGAAATCAGGCACCTGGGCAGTCGCCGGGACCACCGCTGCCGCGATGGCCAGGACGATGCCGAGTACTGGCGCGGCCCAGGCAGAATTAGCGCGCAAGGCGTTCATTGGGCACCGGAACTTCGAACTGCCTGAGCGGCGGCCGCGGCTCGATGATGGCCAAGGCGACCAGGCCAGCAATCAGCAGGCACAAAGCAGCGACCACAACCACCGGGCCGAGGCGCAAGGTGGGCATGCTGAAGCGGTTTCGGGAACGGAACATGGGCACGGCGTGGGCAAACTACCCAACCGACGCCATAGCGGCAATCGTTGCGGCCCAATCGCTTGAAACACAGGGAATAATAGGCGACATGCATGATGCAGCTCGCCATGGACGCCTCTTTTCCCCTGTCCTTGCCGCGCACCGTGGCCCTTGTCGGGCTGATGGGCGCGGGCAAGAGCGCCATCGGCAAGCGGCTGGCGGTGAGGCTCGGTTTGCCGTTCGTCGACGCCGACGATGAAATCGAGCGGGCTGCGGGCTGCACTATCTCGGAATTCTTCGAGAAATACGGCGAGCAGGAGTTTCGCGCCGGCGAGCGGCGCGTGATTGCCCGCCTGCTCGATCAGCCCCCGCTGGTGCTCTCGACCGGCGGTGGTGCCTATATAGATAACGAGACACGTGCACTGATGCGCACCAAGGCCATTACCGTGTGGCTTCGCGCCGAACTCGACGTCCTGTTCGATCGCGTGAAGAAGCGCACCCATCGCCCGCTCTTGCGCCAGGGCGATCCTAGGGAGATTCTCGACCGCCTCATGCAACAACGTTATCCGATCTACGCCGAAGCCGATCTCATCGTCGAATCGACGGCGCAACCTGCCGACCGCACCACCGAGCAGGTGATCGACGCGCTGCGCGCCCATCTCCAGGTCCAACCCGCAGGAACCGGCCCATGAGCGCCGCTCGCACCATCCGGGTCGATCTCGCCGGCCGCGGCTACGATATCGCCATCGGGCCAGGCCTGATCGACCGAGCCGGTGAACTGTCGCGGCCCCTGCTCGCCGCGCCGCGCGTCACGATCGTGAGCGATGAAACCGTTGCGCCGCTTTATGGCGCGCGGCTCGCGGCCTCCTTCGACAAGGCCGGCATCAAGACGACGACGGTCACGGTTCCCGCCGGCGAAAGCAGCAAGGAATTTTCGAGCTTTGGCCGGCTGATGAACGAGCTGCTCGACCAGCGACCGGACCGCAAGACGACGCTGGTCGCGCTGGGCGGTGGCGTGGTCGGCGACCTCACGGGCTTTGCCGCCTCGGTGCTGCTGCGCGGCGTCGACTTCATCCAGGTACCGACCACCCTGCTTGCGCAGGTCGACTCCTCGGTCGGCGGCAAGACCGGCATCAACACACGTCATGGCAAGAATCTGGTCGGTTCCTTCTATCAGCCGCGCCTCGTCCTGGCAGACACGACCGCGCTCGACAGCCTGCCGCGTCGCGAGCTGCTGGCAGGGTATGCCGAAGTGGCGAAATACGGACTGATCGACGATCCGGCGTTCTGGGACTGGTGCGAGACCAATGGCGCGGCCGTACTTTCCGGCGACGCCGCGGCACGCACCTACGCCATCGAACAGAGCTGCCTCTCCAAGGCACGCATCGTCGCCGCGGACGAACGCGAGACGACCGATCTACGCGCTCTTCTCAATCTCGGTCACACCTTTGGTCATGCGCTGGAAGCGGAAACCGGCTTCGGATCGGAGCTGCTGCATGGCGAAGCGGTCGGCGCCGGCATGGCGATGGCCTTCGACCTTTCCGCGCGGCTGGGCCTCTGCCCCGCGGCCGATGCCGACCGGGTGCGCCACCATCTCGGCGCCGTCGGACTGCCGGTGCGTTTACGCTCGATCGGGGGCGACAACCGGCGTCGCTGGGATGCCGCGCGGCTGGTCGAGCATATGCGCGGGGACAAGAAGGCTGAAGGCGGCAAGCTCACCTTCGTGCTGGCTCGCGGAATCGGCAAAGCCTTCGTGACGCGCGAGGTCGACGAGGCAGGATTGCGCGGCCTGCTCGACGACGCCATCGCGGCCTAGGGCCCGGCGATGGACGCGGAGCTTCATTTCGATCTGCCGCTGTCGATCGCGGTGCCGCTGGTCGTTTTCTGTCTGCTCCTGGCTGCCTATCTCTCGGCGGCGGAGACGGCAATCACCGGCGCTTCGCGGCCACGCATGCATCGCCTCGCCCAGCAGGGCAACAAGCGGGCGACCATGGTCAATCAACTGCTCGACCGCAAAGACGAGACCGTGAGTGCCGTTCTGCTCGGCAACAATGTAGTCAATATCTTCTCGGCCTCGCTCACGACGGCAGTACTGACCGCTCTCTTCGGGGCGGCCGGCATCGTCTACGCGACCCTGGCGATCGGCGTAATGGTCGTGATCTTTGCCGAAGTTATGCCCAAGACCTGGGCGCTGATGCGGGCCGACAGGGTGGCGCTGACTCTCGCACCGTCCATTCTGTTCACCGTTGCAATCCTGGGGCCGCTGGCGCGCGGCGTGGCGTGGATCTCGCGCTTCTTCCTTGGCCTGATGAACGTGCGCACCGATCGCTCGCACGACGCCGCGGAACATAGCGACCTGTTGCGCGGCGCCATCGAGCTGCATGGCGCCGACCTCACCGATGACGCAGCGCCTGCCGAGAAAGCGATGCTGCGCTCCGTGCTCGACCTCGGTGACCGAACCGTAGGCGACGTCATGACCCACCGCGGCAACGTCGCTCTGATCGATGCCGACCAGCCGGTCGAAGCGATCGTGACACAAATCCTGGCGGCGCCTTATACGCGCATTCCGCTCTATCGCGGCGAGGCGGACAATGTCGTAGGTGTGATGCATGCCAAGGACCTGTTCCGCGCCATCAAGGCAGCACAGGGCGCCACCGACTCGGTCAAGATCGATACGGTAATGACGCCTCCCTGGTTCATTCCGGAATCGACGATATTGTTCGACCAGCTCGAGGCGTTTCGCGCACGCCACGAGCATTTCGCCATCGTCGTCGACGAGTACGGCGCCCTCCGGGGCATCGTCACCCTCGAGGACATCATCGAGGAGATCGTCGGCGACATCGAGGACGAGCATGACGCCATCCGCCGCGGCGTCCTGCGGCGCGACGACGGCAGCCTGCTCTGCCAGGGCGACGTGCCGATCCGCGATCTCAATCGCGAGTTCGGCTGGGGCCTGCCGGAGGGCGTGGCCACGACCATTGCCGGCCTGGTGCTGCACGAGGCGCGCCGCATCCCGGAAGTGGGCCAAACCTATGCCTTTTACGGATTTCGCTTCGAGATATTGAAGCGCGAGGGCACCCGCATCGCCGAGTTGCGCATCGTGCCGCCCGCCGCCATACAAGCGGCCAACTGACCCCATTTACCAAGGGAACGACCATGCCGCTTCCGCCGCCGGTCGGCCGACAGCACCTTCATACGCGTCGCGTCACCTGCCAGGGCTTCTTCCGCGAGGACGGGCTTTGGGATATCGAAGGCCGTATCACCGACGAGAAGACCTACGAGCACGCCAACGAATGGCGCGGCCCGCTCCAGCCCGGCGACTTCGTGCACGATATGTCGATCCGTCTGACGCTCGACCATAAGTTCACGATCGTCGATGTCGAGACCGTGACCGACAAGTCGCCCTACAGCATGTGCGGCGACATCACGCCCGACTTCAAGAAGCTGATCGGGCTGCGCATCGGCGGCGGCTTCCATCGCGAAGTACGCGCGCGGTTGGGCGGCACCCACGGCTGCACGCATATCGTCGAGCTGCTGGGGCCGGTCGCGACGACGGCCTTCCAGACCGTATCATCGAAGAAGGCCGCCGAACTCAACCGCGCCCATCGAGAGAAGGCAGGTACGCTTCCCGCCGCCGATCCGGATGCGCCCAAGAAGCCGCGGCGCAAGCCGTACATGCTCGACACGTGCCACACTTGGGCATCGGACAGCGAAGTCACCAAGCGATGGGTGCCTGACTTCTACACTGGTCCCGATGCCGAGGCCGTGCGCGCGGCGAACGCTGGCAAAGTCGTGGAAATGGAAGGCTAGCCCCGCTTCGCATCCTCGGCCGGTGTCAGTGTCGTCAACGCGAGCGCGTGCAAGCCGGCGTCGAGTTCCTGCTTGAGCGCCGCATAGACCAAACGCTGCCGCGCCACGCGGCTCTGGCCTTCGAAGGCCGCTGACACGATCTCGACCCGGAAATGCGTCTCGCCACCTTCGCGCCAACCAGCATGGCCGTGGTGCTGCGACGATTCATCTTCGATGGCAAGACGCGCCGGCGCCAGTGCCGTTCGGAGCTTGCTGTCAATCGCCATCGCAACCTTGCCCATCACTCGCCTCTCTTGCCCGCTGCAATCCCGGAACACATATTAGCCTAATGTCTCGACGGCGAGCCAAACCACTGACTGCGACCGACGGCCCGCTCCCGCATCAACGGGTCTGCGAAGCGCCGGGCTGCCAGCTGCAGGGCGAGTACCGAGCGCCGCGTGCGCGCGACCGTCTCGACGAGTATCGCTGGTTCTGCCTCCAGCACGTCCGCGACTACAACAAGAAGTGGGATTATTTCGCGGGCCTTGGCGCTGACCAGATCGAGGCGCATATCCGCGCGGATACGACCTGGCGCCGGCCAGTATGGCCACTCGGCGCCCGGCGCAACGGCAATTCCTACGCCAATCTGAAGGACCCGCTGGGCCTCGCAGACGATGCCGGCCTCGGCGAGCGGCCGCCACCAAAACTCGATGGCAGTGAGCAACTGACACCAGCCGAGCGTAACGCCCTGGATGTCCTTGAACTTTCATGGCCCCTTACTCGGGCCGTCGTGAAATCTCGTTACAAGGAGCTGGTCAAATTGCACCACCCGGATGCCAATGGCGGGGCCCGGGACGCAGAAGAAAAGCTCAAGGAAATCAACGCCGCCTATTCCACTCTGCGGGCCTCAGAGCACCTTCCCGTGGAGTGATTAGCCCTGCTCAGGGCAGACCCGTTAATTGGCCGCTTGCGGCGCACAATTTGGCCTGCGACTATTGTTTGCCCGCAATTTGGCGGGCTTTGTTTTGTAGGAATCCGTGTGATGGCTTCGACGACGACCGCGGCCCGCCAGAATGTGTCGGGCATGCCGGATATCAAGGTTTCCGCCCGCCAGCTATTCGGCATCGACACCGACATGGAGGTGCCTGCTTTCAGTGCGGCGACCGAGCATGTCCCCGAGGTCGATGACGCCTACCTGTTCGACCAAGACACGACGATGGCGATCCTCGCGGGCTTCGCTCACAACCGCCGCGTCATGGTCCAGGGCTATCACGGCACCGGCAAGTCGACCCATATCGAGCAGGTCGCGGCGCGCCTCAACTGGCCTTGCGTCCGCGTCAACCTCGACAGCCATATCAGCCGTATCGACCTGATCGGCAAGGACGCGATCGTGCTGCGCGATGGCAAGCAGATCACCGAGTTCCGCGAAGGCATCCTGCCCTGGGCGCTGCAGAATCCGACAGCATTGGTGTTCGACGAGTACGACGCCGGCCGCGCCGACGTGATGTTCGTGATCCAGCGCGTGCTCGAAGTCGAAGGCAAGCTCACTCTGCTCGACCAGAACAAGGTAATCCGCCCTCACCCGGCCTTCCGCCTGTTCTCGACCGCCAACACAGTCGGCCTCGGCGACACGACCGGCCTCTATCACGGCACGCAGCAGATCAACCAGGGCCAGATGGACCGTTGGTCGATCGTGACGACGCTGAACTACCTGCCGCATGACCAGGAAGTGAACATCGTCTCGGCCAAGACGCCGTTCTACGACAACGACGAAGGTCGCAAGACGATCTCCGCCATGGTGGCGCTCGCCGACCTGACGCGCGCCGGCTTCATCGCCGGCGATATCTCGACCGTGATGTCGCCGCGTACGGTGATCACCTGGGCCGAGAACGCGCGCATCTTCGGCGGTGACGTCGGCTTCGCGTTCCGTCTCACCTTCCTCAACAAGTGCGACGAAGTCGAGCGCAGCACGCTCGCCGAATACTATCAGCGCTGCTTCGGCAAGGAATTGCCGGCCGGCAGCGGCAAGGGCGGCAAGCTGCACTAGTAAGAGAGCGCCTCCATGGCCAAGGACACGACTCCCCTCGAGGAGTTCCGCCGCGTCACCGCCACCACCATGCGGGCGGTTTCGCGCAAGGAAGTGAACGTCTCGTTCGTTCCCGATGGTGGCTCGCTGCTCGGCAGCGAAGCCCGCATCACCGTGCCGGCGCGCGATCTGCCGGTCGAGGATGTCAGCCGTGTCCGCGGCGAGGCCGATTCGATGGCGCTGAAACTGCGCCATCACGACCGCAAGACTCATCTACGCCGCGTACCGCGCGGTGAGACCGCCCGAGCGATCTTCGAGGCCGTCGAGCAGGTGCGCGTCGAAGCGCTGGGCGCCCGCAAGATGGCCGGCGTCGCCGACAATCTCTCGGCCCTCTGGCGCCAGCGCTCCGATCAGCGCGGCCATGCCCGCATCAAGACCAAGGAAGACGCACCACTCGCCGACGTGATCGGGCTGATCGCGCGTGAACAATTGCTCGGTGCCGCACCGCCGGAGTCGGCAAAGGCGATGGTCGACATGTGGCGCGCCGACGTGGAGAGCGCGGCCGGCCGCGACTTCCAGAAGCTGCGCGATTCACTCGGCAACCAGGAAACCTTCGCGCGCGCCGCGCGCCAGCTCATCCGCGACCTCAAGCTCGGCGATGAATCAGCCGACCTGCAGGACGACGACACCGAGGAGAGCCAGGACCAGGAGAACGCCGACGGTCAGTCCAACGAGACCGGCGACGATCAGAGCGATTCGAGCGAGACCCAGGGCTACGGCGCCCAAGGCGAAGAGACCGAGGATGCTTCCGAGCAGGACGATGCTTCGGAGACTGTCGCCGACCAGGCCCAGACCGAGATGCAGATGGGTTCGGGCGACGAAGAAGAGCCGGGCCGCGCCGAGCGTCCCTGGCTGCCGCCAGGCGCGCTCAGCAACGAGCCGCTGGGCCAGCAGTATCACGCCTATACGGTGAAGTTCGACGAGATCGTCGAGGCCGATCAGCTGTGCGACGCCGAGGAGCTCGGCCGCCTGCGCAATCACCTGGACCAGCAGCTCTCTCATCTGCAGGGCGTGATCGGCAAGCTCGCCAACCGCCTGCAGCGCCGCCTCATGGCGCAGCAGAACCGTTCCTGGGACTTCGACCTCGACGAAGGCACGCTCGACGCAGCGCGTCTGGCGCGCATCGTCGCCAATCCCATGCACGCCCTCTCCTTCAAGAAGGAGAAGGACACCAACTTCCGCGACACCGTGGTGTCGCTGCTGATCGACAATTCCGGTTCCATGCGCGGCCGGCCGATCACGGTCGCGGCCATGAGCGCCGACATCCTCGCACGCACGCTCGAGCGCTGTGGCGTGAAGGTCGAGATCCTGGGCTTCACGACACGCGCCTGGAAGGGTGGCCAGAGCCGCGAGCAGTGGCTTGCCGCCGGCAAGCCGGCCAATCCAGGCCGCCTCAACGATCTGCGCCACATCATCTACAAGCCGGCCGATGCCCCGTGGCGCCGCGCCCGCAAGAATCTCGGCCTGATGCTGCGCGAGGGCATCCTCAAGGAGAACATCGACGGCGAGGCGCTGCTCTGGGCGCACAACCGCCTGCTGCCGCGTCCTGAAGAGCGCAAGATCATGATGGTGATCTCGGACGGCGCGCCGGTCGACGATTCGACCCTGTCGGTCAACCCGGGCAACTACCTCGAGCGTCATCTGCGCGATGTCATCGACTGGATCGAGACGCGCTCGCCGGTCGAGCTGATCGCCATCGGCATCGGCCACGACGTCACGCGCTACTATCGCCGCGCCGTCACCATCGTCGACGCCGACCAGCTCGGCGGCACGATGATGGAGCAGCTCGCCTCGCTATTCGACGAGGAAGATGCCAAGGACGTTCGCGCGGCGCGCGGCGGCGGCCAGCGTGGCCGTGGCGGCGCCAAGGCGACGCCCGGCAAGACCAGCGGCAAATCTGGCAAGCGCGCCGCCTAACTCCGGTGGCGAGCCGCTTCTTTCTGACGCTCTGCCTGCTGGTAGCGGCGTGTACCAGCGTCTCGCCGCCCCCGGCCGAGGCGCAGGCAAAGCCGTTCGCGATCCAGAGCTCCCAGCTCACCTTCAAGCTCGACGACCCGGCAGCAACGCGCATTGGCCGCCTGGTCTGGCGTGGCGGCATCGAGATGAAGGCCAGCTCGCCCAACTTCGGCGGCTGGTCCGACTTGCACGTCACGCCCGACGGCCGCGCGCTCACCTCGATCTCCGATGAAGGCGCCTGGCTCACCGCCACGATCGACTATGACGCCAAGGGTAATCTCGTGGGCCTCGGCAGCGCGAAAATCGGCCAACTGCGCGGCCTCGAGGGCAAGTCGATCCAGAAGAAGGCGGAAGCCGATGCCGAGGCAATGGCGCGCCTGCCTGATGGGTCGTGGCTGGTAGCGTTCGAACGCCGGCACCGGCTGTGGCACTACCGCACGCTCGACGCGACACCACTACCGATCGAAGGGCCGGCTGATATTGGCCGCCAGCCGGGTAACGGTGGCATCGAAGCCCTGACGGCGCTGGCCGATGGCACCGTGATCGCCATCAGCGAGGAATACAGCCTCAAGCCGGACACGGTGGTGGGCTGGATCGGACGGCCTGCAGGCAGCGGCCGTTACACCTGGAGCGCCTTCAGCTACGCCACCGTCCCCGACTTCCGGCCGACCGCCATTACCCTCCTGCCAGACGGATCGTTCGTGACCCTCGAACGGGCTTTCGACGTGATACGCGGCGTGCGCGTGCGCGTGATGCACGTCGAGGCCGCGCAGCTCAAGGCAGGCGCGACGGTGAAGGCGGAAGAACTCGCGTTCCTCGCCTCGCCCTATCCTGTCGACAATCTCGAAGGTCTGTCATCGAGCCGCGGCGCACGCGGCGAGACGTTGCTGTGGCTGATCTCGGATGACAATTTCAATCCGCTTCAGCGCAATATCTTGATGCTGTTCGAGCTGGCGCCGTAGCACCGTCCTCCCCATTCGAATGGGGAGGAGAGAAGAGGAAGGCCTTAGGCCGCTGCTGCGACCTTGGCGTCCTTCTTGGTCTTGGCCGACACGACGCGACGCTTCAGCACCTTCATCTCCGGGCTGAGCTTGCTGTCGTTGGTGCCGAGCAGGTAGGCGTCGATGCCGCCATTGTGCTCGATCGTCTTGATGCCGCGCGGCGTCAGGCGCAGGCGCACAGAGTGGCCCAGCGCATCGGACAGGACCGAAGCGACCTGCAGGTTGGACATGAAGCGACGCCGCGACTTGTTGTTCGCGTGGCTCACATTGTTGCCGTACTGAACGGCCTTGCCCGAAAGGGCGCAACGACGAGGCATGGCGATATCCGCTAAAAAACGATCCCGCCGAAGGGCGGGAAGGCGGGCTTTTTACGGGCCGAAGCGGGTCCCGTCAAGCAAACCAGTCCACTACTCTTTCGCTGATATCCTCGACCTGATCCTCGGGAATCACCCGGCCACGGGCCGAGATTCCCGCCTCGTGCACAGTGTTCGGGTCGCCTGAGATCAAGGGGTGCCACCAGTAGAGGTCCTGGCCAAGGTGGACCAACCGATACCCACAGGTCTTGGGGAGCCAATCCATCTTGGCCACAACCTTTGGGGTGAGCTGGATGCAGTCCGGCACAATCTTCTTGCGGTTCTTGTAGTCCCGGCAGCGGGCTGTCTTGGGGTCCAGGAGCTTGCAGCAGGTATCGGTTTGGGCGAGTTCGCCGGTCCCCTCGTATTCCAGCTTGTTGACGCAGCACATGCCGCAGCCGTCGCAGAGAGATTCCCACTCCTGCTTGGTCATCTGCGCCAGGGTCTTGCGCTTCCAGAAGGGTTCCTTCTGGGCCTCGGCGGCGCGTCGAGCGCGCTTCAGGAACGACTTAGCGGCCATGGAAGGCAGCTAGCATACGCCGGGCGGCCGCTGCAGGGGTAGCCCGGCCAGCTTCAACTTCGCGTTCCAGGCCGCCCACCAGCTTGCGGACCTCGGGATGCCGGCGCAGCTCGGCCAGGAGCGTCTCCCCGACCTCGTTCCACATCCAGGCGCGGGCCTGCTCGGCCCGGCGTCGGGCGATGCCCTTCTCCCCCACGGCCTTGTTGAAACGCTCGACGACCTGCCAGATCTCGGCCACGCCCTCGCCAGTCTGGGCCGAGGAGGTCATGACTTCCGGCGTCCAGCCGACCGTCGGCGAACGCAACATGCGCAGCGCATGCTGATAATCGGAAGCCGACCGCTTTGCCGTGGCCTTCAGGTCACCGTCGGCCTTGTTGACCACAATCAGGTCGGCGAGCTCGATCACGCCGCGCTTGATGCCCTGCAGATCGTCGCCACCCGCCGGCAACAGCAGGACAATGAACATATCGACCATGTCGGCGACGGCCGTCTCGGACTGGCCGACGCCCACCGTCTCGACGATCACGGTATCGAAGCCCGCTGCCTCGACGAGCAGCATGGCCTCGCGCGTGCGCCGGGCCACACCGCCCAGGGTGATGCCCGCCGGCGACGGTCGGATGAAAGCCGCATGCTTGCGCGAAAGCTCTTCCATGCGCGTCTTGTCGCCCAAGATCGAACCGCCACCGCGCTTCGACGAAGGATCGATCGCCAGTACCGCGAGTGAGCGCCCCTGCTCCAGCAGCGACAGACCAAAGCGTTCGATCAGCGTCGATTTGCCGACACCGGGCACACCTGTGATGCCGAGCCGCACCGACTTGCCGCTGTGCGGCAGTACCGCTGCGAGCAGCGCATCCGCGCGTTCGCGATGATCGATGCGCGTCGATTCGATCAGAGTGATGGCTTGCGCCAGCGCTCGCCGGTCGCCCGCGAGCAGCGGCGCAAGCAGCGGATCGGCGGAACTATCCGATGTGGCGACAGACGCGCTCATGCGGCGGCAGGTTTATCAGCCGCGACGGCGCATTGCCAGCAAGGCAGCCACGCCTGCCAGCGCGTAGAAGAACATCACCGTGAAGGTCATGCCGGAGCGGCCCATCACGTCCATGGCGCCGCCAGCAATCGGCCGGCCGACCAGCCCTGCCACTGTGTACATGATCGTGAAAGCAGCATTGGCACGGGCAATATCACCGCCGCTGAAATGCTGTCCCAGCAGCGCCAGGCCGACGGTGTAGATGCCAAAGGAAATGCCGCCCCACAGGACCAGCACGCCCAGGATGCCGTACGACTGCGGATCGATGAAACCGATCGACGCCACCAGCACGGCACTCGCCAATGCGCAGGCAGCCAGCACGGAACGGCGATCGAGCTCGTCGGCGGCCCAGCCGATCGGCCACTGCAGCGCGATGTTTCCGATGACGAACGCCGACAACCACAGCGCACCGGTTTCGGCCGACACATTCGCCTCGACAGCGAAGATCGGGAGGAAGCTGAAGGCGACCTGCTCGCCCAGCCCGCAGGCGAAGGCCGCTAGCATGGCAACCGGCGCGGCCCGTATGACCCGCCACATGCCACTATTCTCGTCCAGGTGCACGGGTGGCGCGGACTTCCACGCCGGCAGCAGCGGCAGAATGACGACGAGCATGATGCCGGCAGCCACGAGGAAGGGCCGCGGTCCGTAAAGTCCGACGAACTGCAGGATCAGCGGGCCGAGCGCCATACCGACGGCGATCAGGGTCGCGTAGACCGCCATGGCGCGACCACGGCGTTTCTCGTCGACCACGAGATTGATCCAGATCTCGCTCACGACCCAGGGAACGCCACCGACCACACCCTGCAGGAGGGTGAGTGTGAACCATAACGGCACACCCTCGGTGAACGCGAAAGCCACCGACAGCGTGGCGCTGATGACCGCCGATCCGCAGATCAGTGGCACTGCCCCTAGCCTTGCAACAAGGGACGGCACGAACGGCGTGGTAGCAATCATGCCGACGCCCCAGGCGGCGCCGACGACGCCAATCACCCACTTGTCGACACCCTGCTGGTCCAGCGCCAGCGGCACCAGTGGCATGGATGTGCCAACCTGGATACCGAAGGCGAGGCAAGCCAGATAGATCGGCAGCAGCGGCCGCCAAGGGCTGGCTGCGCTCGTGGTCGCTACGTTACTCCGCGACACGCAAATGACCTTCCGAACGGAGCGATGGCGGTTCCTCGACCTGACGTTCGGCCTCGGCCGCGGCTTCCTGCTGACGGCGCCACATCTCGGCATAGGCGCCGTTCAAGGCCAGCAGATCGGCATGATGTCCACGTTCGACGACCCGGCCGCGATCGAGCACGATGATCTCGTCGGCATTGATGATGGTCGAGAGCCGGTGTGCGATGACCACCGTCGTACGGCCGCGGCTCACCTCCTCCAGCGAGCGCTGGATTTCCTGCTCGGTGCGCGTATCAAGGGCGCTGGTCGCCTCGTCGAACAGCAGGATCGCCGGGTTCTTCAGAATCGTGCGGGCAATCGCCACGCGCTGCTTTTCACCGCCCGAAAGCTTCAGGCCGCGCTCGCCGACCGTTGCCTCATAGCCCTGGGGCAACGCCATGATGAAATCGTGAATGCGGGCCAGGCGCGCGGCCTGTTCAACCTCCTCGCGCGTCGCACCGGGCCGACCGTAGGCGATGTTGTAGTAGATCGTGTCGTTGAACAGGACGGTATCCTGCGGCACCACGCCGATGGCCGCGCGCAGGCTCGACTGGGTCACCGCACGAATATCCTGGCCGTCGATGCGCACGCTGCCTGAGGCCACATCGTAGAAGCGGAACAGGATACGCGACACGGTCGACTTGCCGGCGCCACTCGAGCCCACGATCGCCACCGTATTGCCTGCCGGCACGCGGAAGCTGACGTCGTGCAGGATCGGCCGCGCTGGCTCGTAATGGAAATCGACGTGATCGAACACGATTTCGCCGCCACCCACCTTGAGTGCCGGTGCGCCCGGCCGGTCGGCGATCTCGGCCGGCACCTCAAGCAGGCCGAACATCTTCTCCATGTTGACCAGCGCATTTCGGATTTCGCGGTAGGCGAAACCCAGCATGTTGAGCGGCATATAGAGCTGGATGAGGAACGTGTTCACGGCAACGAAGTCACCGATCGTCATCGTTCCCTGCACGACGCCTGAGCCTGCCATCACCATGACGGCGACCAGACCAATCGAGATGATGGTGCCCTGGCCGATGTTGAGCAGCGACAGGGTTCGGCTGGAGTGGATGGCCGCGACCTCGTAGCGGCGACGGCCGACATCGAAACGGCGCGCCTCATGCGCTTCGTTGCCGAAATACTTCACCGTCTCGTAGTTCAGCAAGCTGTCGATCGCCTTGGCGTTGGCCTCGGTATCGGCATCGTTCATGCGCCGCACGAACTTGATGCGCCATTCCGAGAGCATGATCGAGAACACGATGTAGCCGCCGATGACTACAAGCGTGATGACCGAGAAGCGCCAGTCGTAGAGGCTCCACAGAATGCCGCCGACCAGCGCAATCTCGAGCAGCGTCGGCAGGATGTTGAAGGTCGTGAAGCGGATCAGGAATTCCATGCCCTGGGTGCCGCGCTCGATGACGCGACTCAACCCGCCGGTCTGTCGCTCCAGGTGATAGCGCAGCGACAGGGCATGCAGATGGTCGAAGACCTCCAGCGCGAGATTGCGGATCGCGCGCTGCGAGACGGGCGCAAACACCGCGTCGCGGATTTCGCCGAAGGCCTGCGAGAGCACGCGCGCCCCGCCATAGGCCAGGATAAGCACAACCGGCACAGCGACAGCCTGCGCCGCCGTCGACCCCAGCGCGTCGACCGCCTGCTTGTAGAGAAGCGGGACGTAGACCGCGACGACCTTGGCGAGGACCAGCATCGCCAGGGCGATGACCACACGCAGTCGCAGGGTCTTTTCACCCTTCGGCCACAAATGGCGACCAAGAATGGCCATGACCCCCCAGGTATGCGAGGCGCTCACCTTGGGAACACTTTCGTTATCGGACGGCGACATGACCAAATTTGCCTTATTGGACGTACAGTCTTTGTGGCGCAGGGGTCGCCGGCCTTCTATCGTGCTGGGACACCTGAAGTAAGCCCCCTTTGGAAAGGGATTTCATGAGATTTCGTAAGGCCTTGCTGACGGTTGCTTTGAGCATGGGTGTCACGGGCGGTCTCACCCTAGGCACACCGGGAGCGGCACAGGAAGCCCGCCAGGTCGATATCTCCTATGAAATCACCTTTGCCGGCCTCTCCGGGTTTCGCATCGATCTGACGGCGCGCTTCAACGGCGCGAACTACGATGTCGAGACCCGCACCTTCAAGGAAGGGCTGCTGCGGGCAGTCACCATCCATTATGACGGCCGCAACCGCGCCTGGGGTGGCTTCACGGCCGCCGGAGCCCGACCCAGTGCCGGCTCACTCTCGATCATCGTCGGCGACAAGCCGCGAACCTGGATTGCGCAGTATGCCGGCAACACAATGTCGGAGTCCCACAATCCGGAGTGGAAGCCCACACCGCAGCAATCGATCTCCGACGAGCAGAAGCGCGGCTCGCTCGATCCCCTGTCAGCAGCGCTGAGCGTCGGCTTCGCCGGCGACGGCGCCTGCGACCGCACGATACCGAGCAACGACGGCAAGCGGCGCATCGACGTCATTCTCAAGAAGGTCGGCACCGAGTCCGGCGCCACCTCGGACGTTCCGGGCGTGCAGGGTGACCTGCTGGTCTGCGAGATCTACACGAAGCGCGTTGCCGGCGAATTCTACGACGCCCCGAAGGAAGCGGAGACTGAGCGCGAGCGGCCGATCAAGATCTGGCTGGCGCGTATGGACCAGACCCAGATTCGCTACCCGGTCAAAATGGAGGCCCACACTGGCTTCGGCACCCTGCGCGGCAGGACGCTCTCCTTCCGCGAACGGCCGCTGACACCCGAAGAAAGCCAGGCGATGCGGCGCTAGGATGACGCAGTCAGCCAACTTGGTCACAAAAACGGTGTCACCCCTCGCTTCGCTTGGGATGACACCTTCAATTTACGACGATCAGATACTCACCAAGAAAAGTGCACCTTAGGCCGCGCGCCTCTGGTCGCGTTTGCGGAGGATCGACAGGATTTCGGCGGCAGCGGCGGGAATGTTGGTACCCGGCCCGTAGATCGCCGCGACACCCGCCTTCTTCAGGAAGTCGTAGTCCTGCGCAGGAATGACGCCGCCCACCACAACCATCACGTCCTGGCCGCCCTGCTTGGCGAGCTCCTCGATGAGCTGCGGTACCAGGGTCTTGTGGCCGGCCGCCTGGCTCGACACGCCGATCACATGCACGTCGTTCTCGATGGCGGCCCGCGCCGCTTCTTCCGGCGTCTGGAACAGCGGGCCGATATCGACGTCGAAACCGAGATCGGCAAAAGCCGTGGCGATCACCTTGGCGCCGCGATCGTGGCCGTCCTGGCCCATCTTCACGACCATCAGGCGGGGACGCCGGCCCTCCTCCTCGGCGAAGGCAGAGATATCCGTGCGGATGCGCTCCAGGCCCACATCGCCTTCCCACTCGCCGGCATAGACGCCGGAAATGGAGCGGATGGTGGCCTGATAGCGGCCATAGACACCTTCGAGCGCGGACGAAATCTCGCCCACCGTAGCGCGTGCCCGCGTCGCCTCGATCGAAAGCGTCAGCAGGTTGCCCGTGCCATTGCGTGCGGCATCACCCAGCGCCTTCAACGCGGCGACGCACTTCGCTTCGTCGCGGGTTTCGCGAATCTTGTTCAGGCGGCTCACCTGCGACTCACGCACGACGTCATTGTCGACGTCGAGGATCTCGATGGCCGGCTCTTCCTTGAGCTGGAACTTGTTGACGCCGACCACGATCTCCTCGCCGCGGTCGATGCGCGCCTGCTTGCGGGCAGCTGCTTCCTCGATGCGCATCTTGGGCATACCGGCTTCGACCGCCTTGGTCATGCCGCCCAGCGCCTCGACTTCGGCAATCAGCTTGCGCGCCTCGGCGATCAGGCTGGCGGTCAGGGACTCGACGTAATAGCTGCCAGCCAGCGGATCGACGACCTTGGTGACGCCAGTCTCGTGCTGGAGGATGAGCTGGGTGTTGCGCGCGATGCGCGCCGAGGTCGGAGTCGGCAGCGCGATCGCTTCATCGAAGGAATTGGTGTGCAGCGACTGCGTGCCACCGAAGACTGCAGCCATCGCCTCGTAGGCAGTGCGGATCACGTTGTTGTACGGATCCTTCTCGGTCAGCGACACGCCCGAGGTCTGGCAGTGGGTGCGCAGCGACAGCGAATCGGCCTTCTTGGGCTCGAACGGCTTGACCAGTTCGGCCCACAGGAAGCGCGCGGCGCGCAGCTTCGCCACTTCCATGAAGAAGTTCATGCCGATGCAGAAGAAGAAAGACAGGCGAGGCGCGAAGGCGTCGATGTCGAGCCCCTTGGCCTTGGCGGCACGCACATACTCGAGGCCGTCGGCCAGAGTGAAGGCGAGTTCCTGGACCAGCGTCGAGCCCGCTTCCTGCATGTGATAGCCGGAGATCGAGATCGAGTTGAACTTGGGCATGTGCTTCGCGGTGTGCTCGATGATATCGGCCACGATGCGCATGGAGGGTCCGGGCGGATAGATATAGGTGTTCCGGACCATGAACTCTTTGAGGATGTCGTTCTGGATCGTGCCCGCGAGCTTGTCCTGCGGCACACCCTGCTCCTCGGCCGCCACGATGTAGCCTGCCAGCACCGGCAGGACGGCGCCGTTCATGGTCATCGATACACTCATCTTGTCGAGCGGGATGCCGTCGAACAGGATCTTCATGTCCTCGACGGAGTCGATCGCGACGCCAGCCTTGCCGACATCACCCACGACCCTCGGATGATCCGAATCATAGCCACGGTGGGTGGCGAGATCGAAGGCCACCGACAGGCCCATCTGACCTGCTGCCAGGTTGGCGCGGTAGAACTTGTTGCTCTCCTCGGCCGTCGAGAAACCGGCGTACTGGCGGACCGTCCACGGACGACCGGCATACATCGTCGCCTTGGGCCCGCGGGTGAAGGGCGGGAAACCCGGCAGCGTGCCTAGAGTCTCAAGCTGCTCCAGGTCGGCCGCCGTGTAGAGCGGCTTTACCGCGATACCTTCGGGAGTCATCCAGGTCAGGTCGTCGAGCGGGCGGTCGCGCAGCTCCTTGGCGGCGAGCTTTTCCCAGTCGGCGGTAGTCTTCTTCGGAAAGTCGGTCATACCCCCAATGTACTGCGGATTTCTGGCCAGAAAAGACCGCTATTCGTTAGCCAAAATCGTGTTTCGCACCAAGGGGTAGATCTGACCGGCCCAGCGGCGGCCGCTGAACACGCCATAGTGGCCCACGCCGGCCTGCATGTAGTGCTTCTTGCGGTAGGGCCGCAGACTGGAACAGAGGTCGTGTGCCGCGACCGTCTGGCCGATGGCACAGATATCGTCGCGCTCGCCCTCGACCGTAAAGAGCGCGGTGCGACGGATCGCCTTGGGATCGACCCGGCGGCCGTTCCACTCCAGCAGGCCGCGTGCAAGCAGATGCTCCTGAAACACACGCTGTACAGTTTCGAGATAAAACTCGGCCGTCAGATCGAGCACCGCGAAATACTCGTCGTAGAATGCCTTGATGGTGGCGGCCTGCTCATGCTCGCCGTTCGCCATCGCCTTGTAGAGATCGACCTGAGCTTTGACGTGCCGCTCGGGGTTCATGCTCATGAAGGCGGTGAGTTGCACGAACCCGGGGTAAACGCGCCGCGCTGCGCCGGGATAACGCAACGGCACCCTGGCAATTAGGTTCTGCTCGAACCAGGCAATCGACCGTCCTGTGGCCAGCTCGTTGACCTTGGTGGGATTCACCCGCGTATCCACCGGCCCTGCCATCAGGGTCAGGCTGGCCGGCTGCGCAGGATTGTCGTCCTCCGCCATGATCGCGGCGGCGGCCAGCGCCTGCACACAGGGCTGGCAGACGGCAACGACATGTGCCCCAGGCCCCATCGCCTCCAGGAAGGTGATCAGATGCTCGATATATTCATCGAAGCCGAAAGGGCCATGCCAGATGCCGACATCGCGGGCATTTGCCCAATCGGTGATGTGCACGTCGTGTTCCGGCAAGAGCACGCGCACCGTGTCGCGCAGCAGGGTCGCGAAATGGCCGGACAGCGGCGCGACGACCAGCACCTTAGGCTGCGGCGGCACGCCTTCCTTGGCGAAACGCAGCAGAGTCCCGAAGGGTGTCGCCAGAACTTCTTCCTCGCAGACCGGGACCATCTGCTGGCCGACCTTGACCTCCGGTATGCCGAATGACGGCCGGCGATGGCTGAGGCCGGCCCGGCTCAGCATCTCGTAGAATGCTCCGGTCGAGCGCCAGGTTACCGGATTGATATTACCCGCCGCGGCTGACCAGGCTCGGAGCGGCATCATCATATCGGCAGCGGTCTGATACATCGCATAGAGCATGAGGGGGCGACCGGCTCGGAATTTGCATCTTTGCTAGGCACCTAAGACACAGACGACCCATCGAATGGGAGGGATAGCGTCCATGGCAGAGGCCTCGCTCACCGTCAGTAGCAAGAACTATTCCTCTTGGTCGCTGCGCGGCTTTCTTCTTTGCCGCATGGCCGGCTTGGATTTCGACGAGCGCGTGGCGCCCCTCGACGACCCTGCGACCCGAGCCGAGTTGCTGTTGCTCTCCCCTTCCTTCCTCGTGCCTTGCCTCGATCACGGGCCGGTCAAGGTCTGGGACACGCTGGCGATCGGCGAGTATCTGGCCGAGATCAAGCCGCAGGCTGGCCTACTGCCGAAGGATCCCGTGGCGCGGGCACATTGCCGGGCCATTTGCGGCGAGATGCATTCGGGCTTCGCCAACCTGCGCTCGGCACTGCCGATGAACCTCAAGGTTCGCCATCAGGGCTTCAAGGTCTGGGCCGGCGCCCAGGCCGATATCGAGCGCGTGACGACGATCTGGCGCGACTGCCTGCAGCGCTATGGCGGGCCCTATCTCTTCGGCAAGACGCCGACCATGGCCGATGCCATGTACGCACCGGTGTGCACGCGGTTCGCCACCTACGACGTGAAGCTTGACCCTGCGTCGGCAGGATATCGCGACCTGATGCTGAAATTTCCGGCGATGCTCGAATGGACGGCGGCCGCGAAGGCCGAGCCCGAGGAGGTCGAGGAACTCGACGTCGAGTTCTAGGATGCCAGTCCTCCGCGCGCCGTAAAGGCATTGCAGAATCTGCAAGGCTAGGCGCAGACTTCGGTCAACGAAGGTGGAGGAAACGATGACCATCACCCGCCGCGGCATTGTCGCGGGGCTTGCGGCGTTTCCGGCGTTGGGGGCGGCCGCGCAACAGCCCTTTCCCAGCAAACCACTCACTCTCGTCGTGCCCTTTCCGGCCGGCGGACCCGCCGACACGTTCGGCCGGCCTCTGGCACAGGGTATGAGCCAGCGCTTGGGCCAATCGGTCGTGGTCGAGAACAAGAGCGGCGCGGCAGGTGTCACCGGCATCGATTTCGTGGCCAAGGCCGTCACCGATCCGCACGTGCTCGGCCTGATGAGCGCGAGCGCCGGTGCCATCATGCAGAGCCTGATGCCCAAGATGCCCTACGACCCGATGAAGGACATCGCGCCGGTCACCCTGGTGGTGCGCGTGCAGGAAGTGCTGGTGGTGAGCACCAAGCTCGGCATCACTGATTTCAAAGGCTTCGTCGCCCGCGCCAAGGCCAATCCCGGCAAGCTGACCTATGGATCTGCCGGCACCGGCGGCATCACCCATCTCGCCACCGAGCTTCTGAAACGCGAGGCCGGCATCGACCTGTTGCACGTGCCCTATCGTGGGGCGGCACCCGCCACCAATGACCTGATCGCCGGCACCGTCGACTGCGCCCTGCTCGACGTGCCGGTGCTGCTGCCGCATATCCGTTCCGGCGCGGTGAAGCCGTTGGCCGTCAGCTCCGATACCCGTGCTGCCCTGCTGCCCGACGTACCGACCATGCGCGAACTCGGCCTGCCGAGGGTCAACTCCGACAACTGGTACGCTCTGGTTGCTCCGGGCGAATCGAGCCTGGCCGCGCGACAGAAGATCCATGATGCGGCGGTCGCCACCTTGCGCAGCAAGGAAGTGGCCGATGCGTATGCCGCGGTCGGCGGCGTTGCTGTCGGCGGGACGCCCGCCGAGCTTGCTGCCTATCTCAGGGCCGAGACGGCCAAATGGGCCGAGGTGATCAAGCTCGCCAACGTGAAACTCGAGTAGAGCGCGACCATTCTTCCATGACATTGCCAATTGAACGCGGCCTGGCGAAGACCTTCGCCGGCCATATCCATTGGCGGGCCTGCGGCAGCGGTCCCGTCGTCATGGTGAGCCACATCAATCAGCAAAGCTCGGCGCTGATGATCGAGCTGTTGCAGGCGCTGGGCCAACACTTCCGTGCGGTGGCCATCGACTATCCCAGCCACGGCCACTCCGACCATATCGACTGGCAACCGCGCATCGAGGACTATGCGCGTGCCGTCATCGAAACGATGGACTCGCTCGGCATCGAGCGTGCCTTTGCTCTGGGCGAGGCCGTGGGGGCCGCCGTCTCGATTGCGCTGGGCGCCGGCTGGCCGCGGCGCATCGACAAGGTCGCGCTGGTGAACACACCCTATTTCACGGATGCCGACACCGCGACACGGGACATCGCCGACATCGCCAAGGTCCGGCCCACCGATGCCACTGGCTTCCCAGCACCGCGCAGCATCGAGTTCCTGCTGCAGAACGACCCCGAGCATGCACCGATGCAGCCCTCGCAATCCTGGATGGACCGCATCAACACCGCCCAGTTCGAGATCGGGCGCGACCGCTGGCAGGCGATGCAGGCCCTGGCGAAGTTCGACACGCTCAACGGGATGGCGGCCCTCCGCTGTCCGACCCTGATGCTCTACGGCGAGCACTTCATCTATGGCCGTCATCGCGCCCTCCTGCAGGCGAAATGCCCGCATGCACGGATCGAGATCGTTTCCGCTGGTCGCTTCTGCATGAGCTGGGAGCGCGCTAAAGAGGTCGCCGGACACGCGCATGCTTTCTTCCATTGAACGCCTGACTAACCGGCTGGCCTGCTTTCCGCGGCTCGGCCTCGCGCATCTGCCGACGCCGCTCGAGCCGATGAAGCAGCTCACGGCGCATCTCGCAAAGGATGGATCGTGCCCGCGGCTCTGGGTGAAGCGCGAGGATTGCACCGGCGTTGGGCTCGGCGGCAACAAGCTGCGCAAGCTCGACTATGTCCTGAGCGAAGCGATCGAAGCCGGCGCCGATACGCTAGTGTCAGGTGGCGTCGTGCAATCGAACAGCCAGCGGCAGGTCGCGGCGGCCGCGGCACGTCTCGGTCTCGACTGCCATCTCACGGTCTATCACGGCCGGCTCGCGCCGCCCTCGTCCGACTACGGCAAGACCGGCAATGCGCTGCTCAACAAACTGTTCGGCGCCACTTTGCACGACGTGCCCTGGAACGGCGATCGCAACGGCGCGATTGGCGATCTCGCGGAAAGGCTCCGCGCTCAGGGCCGCAAGCCCTATGTCGTGCCCTACGGAGTCTCCAGCCCGCTGGGTGCTGTCGCCTACGCCTCGACGGTAGCGGAGATCGCTGCCCAAGCCGCCGCACTTGGCTTCACGCCGCATGCCATCGTTCATTGCTCGGGCAGCGCTGCGACCCAGGCCGGACTGGTCGTTGGCGCGCGCGCCTGTCTGCCCGACACGAAGGTGGTCGGCATCGACATCGACGCGGAGCCCGAGCGCGTTCGCGCTGACGTGTTGCGCTTCGGCCAAGGGGCCGCTGACCTGTTGGAGCAACCCTTCATCGCCGAGGATGTCGAATTGGTCGCCGGCCTGGCCGGGCCCGCCTATGGCGTGCCGCACGCCGCGACGATCGAGGCGATCCGCCTCGGTGCCCGCCTCGAAGCGCTGGTCCTCGACCCCGTTTATTCAGGCAAGGGACTCGCCGGTTTGATCTCACTGATCCAGGCCAGCCGCTGGACTGCAGATAAGGATATCGTGTTCGTCCATACCGGCGGCGCTCCCGCCTTGTTCGCCTACCATCATCTGTTCGACTGACTTCGGAGATTCATATGCTCGACCAAGAAGCCCGCGCCCTGCTCGACCTGATGGATCAGGCCAACAAGGCTGGACGACCCAAGCTGGAGAGCTTGCCGCATGCCATCGGCCGCGCGGCCGTCGACAAAATGTCGGAGGACAGTGAAGCCGATCCGCCGGAAGTCGCTGCCACGATCGACGGCACCTTGCCGAGCCCCGGCGGCGAGATCCGGTTCCGCCGCTACCGTCCGCTCGGCGCCATGCCCGGCCCGCTGCCTACCCTGATCTACTATCACGGCGGTGGCTTCGTGATTGGCAACATCGAGACGCACGACTCGACCTGCCGGAGGCTCGCCAACAAGAGTCGCTGTCAGGTGATCTCGATCGACTACCGCCTGTCGCCCGAACACCCCTTCCCTGCACCGCTGGATGACGGTCTCGCGGCCTTCCGCCATATCAGAGACAAGGCCGCAGCCTTCGAAGCCGATCCCGCGCGCCTCGCCGTTGGCGGCGATTCGGCGGGCGGCGCGGTCGCGGCTGTGGTCTGCCAGGCGTGCCGCGACGCCGGTGAGCAAATGCCTGCCTTTCAGATGCTCATCTATCCCGCGACCGACTCCAGCAAGCAGAGTGCGTCGCGCACGGCCTTCGCCGAAGGCTACTTCCTGTCCGGCTCGCTGATGGACTGGTTCTGGAAGGCCTATGTGCCGAATGGCACCGATCTCTCCGACCTGCGGCTCTCGCCCCTCCTGGCCAAAGACTTCAAGGGCTTGCCACCGGCCTTCGTTCTGACCGCAGGCTTTGACCCGTTGCGCGACGAGGGCCGCGCCTATGCCGACCGTTTGATCGATGCCGGCGTGAAGACGACCTACGTTAACTATCCCGGCACCATCCACGGCTTCTTCTCGCTCACCCGCTTCCTGAAGCAGGGCCTGAAGGCCAACGACGAGGCGGCCGCCGTGATGGCAGCCCACTTCGGCGCGTAAGCTAGGAAGAAGGCTGCAACCGCAGGAAGCCGACGGGCTGGTCGAAGCCCTTCAGCTTCACCTCTTCGGCCTGCGTCGACACGTCGGCCAACACAGCCTGCACGGCTGGATCGTCAGCGACGGTCCGGCTCAGGACGATATCGCCGCCTCGGCTTTGGCCCTGCAGACGGGCGGCCATGTTCACGGTCGAGCCGAAGTAGTCCAGCCGGTCGTTCAAGGTCACCACGACGCTCGGACCGACATGGACGCCGACCTTGAGAATGAACTCAGTGTCGGCCGAAAGCTTTACCTGCATGGCGAGCGCTGCCCTCACCGCATCGGCAGGATCACCGAACGAGGCCATGACCGCATCACCAATGGTCTTCACCACCGCCCCGTCGTGATCGCGTACGATGGCGGCCAGCAGCGCGAAGTGCTCGCGCACCATATTGTAAGCCTGCGCATCGCCGACTCGCTCGTAGAGCGCAGTCGATCCCTGCAGATCGGTGAACAGCAGCGCCACCTGGCTGACACCTGCCTCGTCGCCGGGGCGAAGTGTTGCGGCGGCAAAGAGATCACGGAAGGCCTGCAGCGAAATCACCTCGGGTGCCGTCAACACCTCGCGTGTCCAGGTACGATCTTCGATCAACGCTGCCAGCTCGAAGCCGGCATCGTTCACGAACTCGATCTTGCCCACGTCCGGTGAGGGTAGCGCTTCCACACCCGAAGCCGTGACGCGCAGACCGGGGAAGGCTGCACCGCCTTCGTGGTCGATGTCGACACCACCACCAGGATGGAGCGTGCGCAAGCGATAGCGGCCGGCCGGCAGTGTCGCTTCGATGGTGCGTCGCTCCCCGGGCGCCAGCAGCACCTGCGCCACGACATGCGGTGTCGACATCGGGCCGCTCAGGCAGAAATCGCCGGCCATCAGCGGTCGTACTGCCGCGGCTGGCGCGAAGGAGAGCTCGACGTTCTTTTCGAAGTCGCGGTCGTAGTCGATGTTGCAGGATGGACAATGCGCGCCGCGCGGCAGCTCGGAAAGCGCCGACGCGCTGAGCTTGGGGCCGCGGCAATTGGTGCAGAGTAGATCCCACTTCATCGTCAGCAGCCCGGCACGTACCGCAGCAAGGCAAGCCTCGATCGCAACGCGTGGCGACACACCGAGTTGGCGCGCCAGCCGCTTGGGCTTGAGATGCGAGAGGTCGCTCGCCATGCCGCCCAACACCGTGGCGGCCAGCACGCGACCGAGGTTGTTGCCGTAAGGGTTGCGGTCGATCTCGACGGCCAGTGCCTCGGCCCGCTCTTGGGCGCCATGCGGCAACGAAGGCGGCGGCAGTTCGAAGGGCGTCAGCCGCTCGCCGCGCAGAAACCCGACAGCCTCGACGATACGTCTGCCCACTGCGCCGCCCGCCTGCTCGGCCAGCCGCGAACCGAACAAGCGGCCGGTCAGACTGAGCGGTTCCCATTCGAGGGAATAGCTGACCTTACTGCCGCCCTTGCCGTCCGCCTCGAGATCGAACACCGGCCCGAAGCGGCGGAACGGTCCCTTGGAGAAGATGCGCGACTGACGGAAATGCTGGTCGGCGATCCACTCATAGGGCTTCTCCTCCCATTCCAGGGTGAAGCCTGCCGCCTTGCCGCGGCCACGACGCAGGACGGTGCCGTTGGGCTGTGGCGTCTCTTCTAACGTGTAAGGCGGCAACCCCATCGCCTCGTTGAACCGGCTGGTGTCGGCCAGCACCGGCCACAGTTCGTGGGGTGGCAGGTCGAAACTCCAGGTCCAGGTGCGGCGCATGACCGTTGTACTGTAGCAGGCCCGCTCCCGGATGCCTCGCGCGGGATCACAAGCGGGTGAATTCAAGTGGTTCCGCCTTGCTCATGACGCGGTACACTTGCGTCTGAAAAAGCGCAATGATGACGGTCATGCCAGACAAACACGAACCACACGACGATCACCATCACGATCACAGCTCGGAGCTTTCCGAGATGCAGCTGCGCGTACGAGCGCTGGAGACGGTGCTGACCGAGAAGGGCTATGTCGATCCCGAAGCCCTCGACCGGATCGTCGAGGCGTACGAGACGCGGATCGGCCCGCATATCGGCGCGCGGGTCGTCGCCCGCGCCTGGGCGGATCCAGCCTTCAAGCAGGCACTGCTCGCCGACGCGAGCCGGGCGATCGAAATGCTGGGGCTGGAACAGAAGGTGGGCGATCACCTGATCGCGGTGGAGAACACATCCTCGACGCACAACATGATCGTCTGCACGCTCTGCTCCTGTTACCCGTGGGACGTGCTGGGGCTGCCACCCGCCTGGTACAAGTCGACGCCCTATCGGGCGCGCACCGTGAAAGAGCCGCGCGCCGTGCTTGCCGATTTCGGCGTGACCCTGCCCGCCGACAAGACGATCCGAGTCTGGGATTCGACGGCGGAGACGCGCTTCATCGTGCTGCCGATGCGCCCTGAGGGCACTGAGGGCTGGAGCGAGGAACGGCTCGCCTCGTTAGTCACGCGGGATTCGATGATCGGCACTGGATTGGCAAAGCCGGCGAGCGAGGTTGGCGCATGAACGGCATTCACGACCTGGGCGGCATGGATGGGTTCGGCAAGGTTAAAGCCCCGCCCTCGGAACCACCGTTTCATAATGCGTGGGAGGGCCGGGCATTGGCACTGAACCGCATCATGGGCGCGACCGGCGAATGGAATATCGATGTCGGCCGCTACTGGATCGAGACCTTGCCACCCGCGGTCTATCTTACCTCTTCCTACTATAGGAAATGGATGCTGCGGCTGGAGAGGCTCTGCCTCGCGAGGGGCCTCGTCACGGAGGACGAGCTCGCTTCAGGGCATGCGTCGGGAGCGGGACGGCCGCTCAAGAAGAAGAGCGCCACAGCCGCCGAAGTGGACGGACTGCTCGTGCGCCGGAGCTACAGCCGTCCGGCAACGGCGGCGGCTCGATTCCAGGTCGGCGCGCGCGTGCGGACGAAGAACATCCATCCGGTCTCGCACACGCGCCTGCCGCGCTTCGCGCGTGGTCACACAGGTACGATCGAGCGCATCCAGGGCTGCCATGTATTTCCCGACGCCACTGTTGCCGAAGGAGTCGAAAGGCCGGAATGGCTCTACACGGTGACGTTCGAGGGAGCGGAACTGTGGGGACCCGATGCCGATCCGACGGTGCGCGTCTCGATCGAAGCCTTCGAGCCCTATCTGGAGGCGGCGTGACGGAAGACGCGAAGGCCGACGCTATCCGCGCCGCGCTGGATATTGTTCCAGGAGTCCCTTGCGAGGGCGAGGCGCCAGTGTTCGAAGAGCCATGGCAGGCACAGGCCTTCGCGATGGCGCTCACCCTGCATCAACGTGGCGTCTTCACCTGGTCGGATTGGGCGACCTTGCTGGGCGAGGAAATCCAGAAGGCTCGCGCAGTGGGCGATCCGGACGATGGCAGCACCTATTACAGGCACTGGCTCGCGACCCTCGAGCGCGTGGTTGCGCTCAAAGGTATTGCGTCTTCCGATACGCTCGACCGGTATATCCATGCTTGGGATCACGCAGCCGATCGCACGCCGCACGGGCAGGCGATCGAACTGCGGCCCGAGGATTTTCGCTGAGGCGACCGCCTTCTAGAGTCCCTGCCCGCCAGCAACGGCAATCGTCTGGCCGGTCACCCACGAGGCATGCGGCGAAGCCAGGAACAAGGCGACGTTCGCCACCTCCTCCGGCGTGCCGAAGCGGCCGAAGGGAATCGACGCCAGGGTGCCATTGTAGAGTTTCGGATTGTCCGTCTTGCGGCGATCCCACACGCCGCCCGGAAAGTCGATCGAGCCAGGCGCGATGCAGTTCACACGGACACGGTCGGCCGCATACATCGCCGCCTGGGTGACGGTGTAGTGGATGACCGCCGCCTTGATGGCGCCGTAGGGCGGCTGGCGTCCCGCGGGATGGTGTGCGGCGATGGATGAGATGTTCAGCACGCTGCCCTGCCCCTTCTTGAGAGAGGGCAGCGCTTCCTGCGTCGCATGGACGATCGACAGCATGTCCACCGCCAGATTGCTCGTCCAGCCGTGGTCATCATCCGACGAGCCGAAGGCCGAGGCGTTGTTGACCAGGAAGTCGACGCCACCCAGAGCGGCAACGGCGTCGCGCACGTAGCCGCGTACCACATCGCCTTTCGAGAGGTCGGCGCTCGCGGCATGGGCCTTGTGGCCGTGCTTGGCGATCTCGGCGCGGGTCTCCTCCAGGGCCTTGGGATCGCGGGCGCAAATCGATACCTCGCCACCGCAAGCAGCAAAGCCCAGCGCGATCGCGCGGCCGATGCCCCGGCTGCCGCCGCAGATGATGGCCTTCTTGCCCGTAAAATCGATCTTCATTGATATCACTTCCTTCAGATGGATGCGTCGTTTCGCTAGCTAACCCGAACTCGCGGCGAGACTCACGCCATCCGTCGACGATCGCATCGCCTGGCGATGGCCGCTATGGGGCGGGAGAGGACGCTCGAACTGCCGTCGCCTATTCTTTCGTCACCTCCTTCTCCCCGAGAGCAGGAACGTTCGTGTTGGAGTGATGCGTCATGGAAAAGGGATTGGGCCTGCCGGACGGCGCCTGCGATTGTCATGTCCACGTCTACGGCCCTTTCGATCGCTTTCCGCCGGTGCGCGAGGGCAAGTTCGCGCCGGCGCGCGAAACGCCTGTCGAGACGCTCCTGGCTCTCTGGGATTCGATGGGCATCGCGAAGGGCGTCATCGTCCATGCGCTGGCGGCAGGCGCCGATAATGACGTGACGCTCGATGCGCTGAAGCGCCATCCGGATCGGCTGCGCGGCGTGGCGCTGCTGAAGCCCGACGTGACCGACCGGCGGCTCGACGAGCTGACCGATGCCGGGTTTCGCGGCGTGCGGATCAATCTTCTACGACAGGACGGCAAGGCCGTGTCGTCCGGCGGGATGAGCCTGGACGATCTGCAGCCGCTGGCGCCGCGGTTGGCAGAGCGCGGCTGGCATGTCCAGCTCTGGATCGAGACCGGCGACCTTCAAGCGCTGGCGCCGGATCTGGAGAAGTTGCCCTTCGACTTCGTGATCGACCACATGGGTCGCACGATGGCCGACAAGGGTGTCGACTATCCGGGTTTCCGCGACTTCTGCGAAAAGCTGAAGACGGGACGTTACTGGTGCAAGCTCTCGGGCGCCGATCGCAACACGCGCCAGGGCTCAGGCAAGGGAGCGTCGTTCGACGATACGGCCTCCTTCATGCAGGCGCTGGTGGCGGCCAATCCCGACCGTCTGGTCTGGGGCAGTGACTGGCCTCATGTCGGCCATTCACCGGCTGAGATCCCGCAGGAAGACGACTTGCTGCGGCTGTTCTTCCGGTGTGTGCCGGACGAAGCGGTGCGCAAGAAGATCCTGGTCGACAATCCGGCGCGACTGTACGGCTTCTGACATAGCGCAACCCATCGCTGCGTCGTGTCGTTGGTTCGGCATGCACCGGCCCTCTTCCACGACCGCTCGCCTTCTTTTCGTGAGCCTCGCTTTGCTCGTGCTGTGGCCCGACGCGGCGGCGGCCGAGAGCTGCTTAGACCAGGTGCGCCAGCTCGCCGAACGCCATGGCATCGCGACCGACCCGCCGGTCGCAACGCCAGACCGCGGTGTCCCGAACCGAGGCCCCGGCACGACCACGCAGGAACTCGGGCGTTCAGGCGGCGTGATCACGCCGCCGCAGACGGAGGATCGGTCGGTCATCGCGCCGCCACCGAGCACGGACACTCGCATGCCGACGATGCCTGATGTCACACCATCGCCTGCGCCAGGGACGTCCCCCGGCACGAAGGACGGGAACAGGGAGGGCGCGTCCGACCGGACAACCTTGCAGGCACTACTGTTCGCCGCCCGAGCCGAAGCCGAGCGCGGCCGTGAAGACAGTTGCCTCGACCGATTGGCGAAAGCGCGGGAGCTGGTGCAACGGAAGTAGACGGCAAGTCGAGGCTCTTGAAACGCCCGCGCCGGCCGCCAATCATCCGGCATGCGTCCGTCGATTGTCATCGGGGTTGCGATGGTTTTGGTTGGCACGGTGGCTGAGGCGCAGGTCCAGACACAGGAGCCGCCACCACCCTCGCAGCCAGCACCGTCACCACCACCGCCTCAGGGAGCGTGGATCGCCGACTCGGGGACGCGTTGCCGCGTGTGGAATCCCACTCCCGAGGGCAAGGAAGCGATCCGCTGGGAAGGCGCCTGCCCGGGTGGCACGGCACAGGGGCCGGGCGTGCTGCAGTGGTTCAAGGACGGCCAACCGACAGATCGCTACGAAGGCGAGTTGAAGAACGGCCGGATGGAAGGGCATGGCATTTGGATCACCGCCGACGACGATCGCTACGAAGGTATGTTCCGCAACGGCTGGGCCGAAGGCCAAGGAAGCTGGCGCTATGCGACCGGCGATACCTATACCGGCGAGATGAGGAACGGTGACTACAACGGCCGTGGCGTTGCCACCTATGCCAACGGCGATCGTTACGAGGGTACCTTCAAGGACGGCGAGTACGACGGGCCTGGCGTGATGACCTACAATAACGGCCAATTGCGCGTCGACGGTGTCTACCGCCAAGGCCAGCTCATCGCCCTCACCGTCGCCACACTCGGCGACGGCAGCCGCTACCAGGGTCAATTTCCGTTCGGCCGCGGCGTACTCACCCGACCCGACGGCACGCGCTTCGAAGGATGGTTTAACGATCTCAAATTGAACCGCAGGGGCATCGCGACCTATGCCAACGGCGAACGCTACGAGGGCGACTTCCGCGACGGCGAGGAACATGGCCGCGGCACGCTGAAACTGCCGAACGGCGCGGTCTATGACGGCGAATTTTACCGTGGCAAGCCCGAAGGCATGGGCACGCTGAAGGAATCCGACGGCAAGAGCCTCACGGGCGCATGGCACGACGGCTGTTGGAGCGACGGCACGACATGGCGGGTAGTGCGCACCAGCGCAGAGGCGTGCGGCTACAAGTGATTGATCGCGCCATCGCGGAGCGAGCCGATCGGCGTTCTCGACCGCTCAGCTACTTGGCTTGGCATTCACGATGGGTGTTACGGTCGCACCATTTGCGATGGCGACGAAGCCTTCATCGGCTAGCAGCCCCCGCACCGCTCTTGCAAAGGCCTCGCGCCACAGCTCATTGACTGGGCCGGCCATGCTACTACTGATGATCGCATAGCCCTTTTGCACGCTGGTATAGACGACGCTCTTCGTTGCGTTGGAATAGACTTGCCATTCGACCGTCAGGCTCGCCTCCCCCTTGCCGGTGGTAAAGTTGCCGAACCCGGCCATGGGGAAACAGACGTTCATCTTCAGCTTGGTTACGACACCGGCGATACGGAAATCGGCCGCAATATCCTTCTTGTCCGTGAACAGATCACCGCCGCCGACCGTCCTGGCAATCCGGTAGCCGGCTCGCGCAAACTCCTCCTGAAAGGCGTTTTCAAAAGCCTGATTCGTTGCAGCATACTGTTCCGACTGCGCGTGTCCTTGGGCGTGCGGCACACAGGCTAGGCCTCCCTGCACCGTCACCACCCCTTCACCACGCTCGCCGCGCACGATGGCTCGCTCATATACAAACGACTTTGTTTGTGCGAACGACTCGGCCATCTTCGGGTCTACTTCGGGAACCCGCTCTATCTGTTGCATTGGCGCGCAGGCGCCCATCAGTATCAATGATACTGCTACAAGTAGAACTTTCATTAGATCTCCCCCCACTTGGTTGAAGATCACCTCTTTCAAGCAACTACGTCAAGATCCTTGTGTGAAATGACGCAGTTTGCCCCGAAGAACTCATCGTTCATAAACTGCTTCTGCATTTGCGAGCGACACATACCCCCTTTGGAGGAAACGAGATCATGAGTACGTCGGACATCGCCTACGCGTCGATCCTGCCGGAAGGCTGGCCGCGGCCGCGCGGCTTCTCGCATGCTGTCGTCGCTGCTGGAACGAAGAGCGTGCGCATCGCGGGACAGATCGGCAAAGAGCCGGGACAGGCGCATATTCCGCAGGGAACCGATGCCGGCACGCAGTGGCGACTGGCGCTCGGCAATGTCGTCACCGTATTGAAGGCCGCAGGCGGTGAGCCGCGTCATCTGGTGGCGTTACGCGCTTACGTCACCGACATTGCGGAGTTCAACGCCGCCGGCAAGGCGGTTGGCGAAGCCTGGGCTGCAACGCTCGGCAAACACTTCCCGGCGATGACCCTCGTGCAGATATCGGCACTGATCGATCCGAACGCCAAGGTCGAGATCGAAGCCGACGCGATCCTGCCGTAGGAGTGGCCGAGGTCAGCGCAAGGCCGCACGCACGGCCTTGCGTAGAGGCGGCAGCACTTCCGCTTCGAACCAGGGATTGCGCGTCATCCAGATGCCGCTGCGCCATGAAGGATGCGGCAATGGAAAGACCGATGGCCCGTGCGATCTGAAATCCCTCACCGCCTCGGTGAGGTTTTGCCTGCCCTTGATCTTGGTGAGATAGCGCGCCTGGGCGTAGCTGCCGACCAACAGGACGAGCCGCTTCTCGACCAGAAGATCAAGGACGCGGTCGTGCCATTGCGGTGCGCATTCAGGGCGCGGCGGAAGATCACCGCTCTTGCCCTTGCCGGGATAGCAAAAGCCCATCGGCACGAGTGCAACCTTCTGCGGATCGTAGAATTCGGCGGCGCTGAGGCCCGTCCAGTCGCGCAACCGATCGCCGCTCGCATCCTGCCAGGGCACTCCGCTTTCGTGCACTTTTGCCCCTGGTGCCTGCCCGACAATGATCAGGCGCGAATTTTTGGCGAACTGGACGACGGGATTCGGACCATTCTCCAAAGCCTGCGCACAGATCGTGCAGGCGCGAATACTGCGCAACAAAGACGGGACAGTATCGACCATTTCAACCAGAATAGCCGATGTGGGGTACGAATGTTTCGGCGAAGGGTGACGTGGACGATCCCGCCCGGAAGTTCAAGGGTTTGATGTTGCCACGCAGGTAGCGTAGCACCAGATAAGGATCAGCCGGCAGGGTGACAGCGTTGCCCTTCCGAGCAGGAGGATAGACCATGGACACAGTGTCGGAGCGGGTCAGCCGCGTCATGGCGGCGAAATTCCAGATCGACGCCGAAAAGATCACCGAGGCCGCCCGGATGGATGAACTGGGAGTCACCAGCATCGACGTCGTCGAGACGATCATGTCGCTGGAAGATGAGTTCGACGTCGAAATTCCCGATGCGGCTGCAGAGAAGTTCGAGACCGTCGGCGATGTCGTCGCCTTTCTCGCGACTCACAATCGAGCCGACAAGCCTAGCGGCGTGCAAAAATAACTGCTCTTACGGCGTCATCAGGGCCAGCGATCTCGCCCTGGCGCAACACGATGTTCGAGCGTCGTTCGGACGGCGACCGCCAAGCGTAGGCCGTCATCGCCTCGGGATGTCCGGAGAGATCGAACACATGGACGATCCGCTCCTCGACGATCTCTCCCTTCAGCAATTCCCAGACGACAACCGACTCGACGAATCGAGCCGCACAACCCTGTCGGGCTTCGACGGCATGCTGCAGGCTATTGATCGTAAGCGCTTCGGTGGCGAAGGCGGGTTCAGGTAGCGCACCGTGCGGACCATCTGGAGGCATGGGCTACTCTCCTAGCTGCGCAGGTCTTCGACGGAGGACGATACGACTCGGCAACGCTTCGGTCTCCTCAGATCAATCATAGGACACAATACCGTAGAGATAAATGCGGACGGCCCTCTTTGTGAATGCAGACCTGCCGGTCGCTGACGAAGACCAGATCCTTCTCCCTCACACATCCCCCATCTGGGGGATGTGCGCGCAGACCTCACAAGCAATGCATATATGCTTGCGATGCATTCTAAAAAGATAGGTGGCGACTCGATCCTCGTCAGATGATTTTCCGGGCTCGCAGATCAGCGAGTTCGGCTGCGCTGTAACCCAGCTCGCCCAGCACCGCATCGTTGTGCTCGCCCAATTCCGGCGCAATGCCAGGCTTGGCCGGCGTCTCGGAGAACTGCCACGGCGTGCCATGCACCTTGAGGCGGCCATGCTTGGGATGCACGACATGGGTGACATAACCATTGGCGACGGCGTCGGGATCGTTCGACGCCTCGAGCAGCGTGTTGATCGGTGCGGAAACGATGTCGGCACCGCGCAGCCTCGCCACCCAATCCTCACGCGTGCCAGTGGCAAAGAGATCATCGAGCAACGCAAGCAATTCGGCACGCTTGCCGACATCTTCAATGATGATGCCGAGCTTCTCGAAACCTGCGGCCTTCAGCCGATCATAGAAGCCGAGCGATGTCATTGCATCCTGCCAGTCTTCCGGACCGACGAGCTGAAAAACCAGCGGCTTGCCGTCGCGATCATTGAAGCTGGCGCTGATGCCGGGCCGCTCCACTGTCCCCGTGATACGCGCCTGGCCGGTGATGGGATCCTGATTGCGCCACATCGCGGTCGTGAGTGTCCAGCCCATCAACCGAATCTGGCCACCCAACAGCGACAGATCGATCTTCTGGCCGATGCCCGTGGTGCGCGCATAGGTGAGCGCCGCCAGCGCCCCGCCAAAGGCCAGGAAAGCACAGGTCTCGTC
Source organism: Reyranella sp. (assembly GCF_004297405.1). GTDB lineage: Bacteria > Pseudomonadota > Alphaproteobacteria > Reyranellales > Reyranellaceae > Reyranella. Next base: position 78,791 of record NZ_SCVC01000033.1, on the reverse strand, counting down.
CGCGACCGAAACCACACCAGTGAGCATCTTCTGTCCGGGCATGGAGTAGGCCTCGGCGATGCCGCCCAGAGCCTGTGCCATCGAATCGGTGCCTGGCAGATGGGCATGCGGTCCCTTGGGGCCGTAACCCGAAATCGAGACATACACGAGCTTCGGATTGACCTTGCGCAGCTCTTCCCAGTCGAAACCGTTCTTCTCGGCGGCGCCGGGTCGGAAGTTCTGGCTGAAAATATCGGCCCGCGCGGCAAGCTTGTGCAGGATTGCGCGGCCCTCGGCGGACTTGAGATTCAACGTCACGCTCTTCACGCCGCGATTGTTGGTTTCGAAGAAGGTGCTGCCCATGCCCGGCAGCACGGTCATACGCCGCGAGGAATCACCACCGCTGGGTGTCTCGATCTTGATTACGTCGGCACCAAGATCGGCCATCAGCATCCACGGCACAGTGCCGGCCTGCGCGGTCGAACAGGAGACGACCCGGACACCCTGCAGCGGGCCGTGCGGCGATTGAGACATGAACGAAACTCCCTTGCTCTCTTCCCCGTATGGCCGGGGTTGAGAGAAGGAACCACTGGAATTTTCCATGGGAGGTGATTGTCGGGAACGCGTCTCTCTCGCGCGTGCCGCAATTCGATTGAACGTTTCATTTAATGCAACGGGCGGCCCTGCCACCTTCGGACAGGTCCTCAACCGACAGGTTTTCCATGCCCGCGCCCGCTTCCGCTTTTACTCGCCGCCGCTTCGCCACGCTGCTTTCGGGCGTTGCAGCGATGTCTCCGTTCGTGGTTCGCGCCCAGGACGCGGGGCGGCCGCTGCGAATCATCGTGCCCTGGCCGGCGGGCGGTGGCGTCGACACGTTCGCGCGCGTCATCCAGGCGCCACTCAGCGCGCAGCTCGGCCAGACCATCCTGATCGACAATATCGGCGGCGGCTCAGGCCGGGTCGGCACGCAGACAGCATCTCGCGCCCAGCCAGACGGCAATACGGTTCTTCTGGCCAACGACACGCTCGCCGCCACCGAGGCATTGCCGATTCCTGGTACGGCCTCGGTGCGTTCGGCCTTTACGCCGGTCACGTTGGCAGCCTCCGCCCCTCAGGGCGTGTTCACTCATCCGCGTTCCGGCCTCAAGACGCTCGCGGACTATGTGGCGGCAGCCAAAGCGCGGCCAGGAGCGCTCAATGTCGGCATCCCGGGCATCGCGAGCTCTCAGCATCTTACAAGTGAGTTGCTGCTGCGCGCCGCAGGCAACGCCACGGTGGCGCATGTGCCCTATCGCGGTGGTGGACCGCTGATCCAGGACCTGATTGCCGGCAACATCGATGCCGGTGTCGTCACCTTCGCCGCGGCGGCCCAACAGGCGGCAGCCGGACAGTTGATCGCACTCGGCGTCACGACGGCTGCGCGAGCGGTTGCGTTTCCTACGGTGCCGACAGCCGCGGAGACGGTCGCGCCGGGTTTCGTGCAGACAACTTGGATGGGTGTGCTGGCGCCCAAAGGCACACCGGACACCACGCGTGCTCGTTTCCATACGGCTCTACTGGCCGTCCTGAAGGATCCCGCCGTGATCAATCGCCTTCAGACTCTGGGTTTCGATGCGGTCGGTCTCGATGGACCTGATTTTGCGAAGCTTTTCGAGCAAACAATTACGACCTTCGCCGGCATCGCGGCCGAACGTGGAATCAACGCTGAGAGCTGATGTTCAGCCCTCAGCGTTCTCCCAGATCAGCTAGTAGCCTCGATAATAGTAGTCATTGCGCGGGGTCGTCGCCGCGCCGATCGCAGCACCGCCCAAGCCGCCGACCACGGCACCGGCAATCGGCGCGCCCATCGTGGAGCCCACCACCGCACCCGTACCGGCGCCGATTGCGCCGCCCGTTAGAGCGCGATCCGTTGGATTGTTACCGCACGCAGCCAAGGTTCCCGCAAACGCAGCAAGAACAGCAAATTTCGCAACATGCACCATTGAAGCCTCCGTTCGTCGGTTAAAGAACGGCCTACTAGGTGCCGGGTTGCTATCGTTCTGCGCCGGATCGTGACCATATGGAGGCGCCTTCTCGGGACATCTCTCGTTACAGGACGGCCAACTCGAGTTCTGCCAGCCGCAGCGGATCGGCAATGGCTTCGACTTCGACGATAAGTCCGTCGACGATTCTGGCGCGCAGCACGAGCAGGAGCTTGCCGTTCGGGGCGACAACGACCCCCGGCGCACCATCGACCAGCGCCACTTGCGCGTTGCGGGCACGGCCCTTGAAGGAGCGGGCGACGGCATCCGCACCGCGCATCTCCGGCGCCGTGCCGAGCTTCACGGCAGCGCCATCGGCACGCACCACCACATCGGGATCCAGCACCGCGAGCAACCCTTCGAGATCGCCGCCGCGCGATGCTGCGAGGAAGGCCTCAACGACGCTGCGCTGACGGCCAAGATCGTCCTCGGGCAAACTGGGTTGGCCTTGCACACGGCGGCGGGCGCGGCTCGCGAGCTGGCGCGTGGCAACCGGCGTGCGGCCGACCACTTCTGCGATCTCATCGAAGGAGAGGTCGAACATGTCGTGCAGCACGAAGGCGACACGCTCGGCGGGTGCGAGGGTCTGCAGGACGACCAACAATGCCAGCCCGACCGAGTCGGCAAGCAGTGCTTCCTGTTCAGGGTCGATCGCGCCATGGACGGCGGCTGCCGCCACAGGCTTCTCTTCACCACCTTTTTCGTCGGGCACTTCCAGCGGCTCTTCGCGCCGCGCTTTCCGGGAGCGCAGCATGTCCAGGCAGACGCGGGCCACCACCGTGGTTAGCCAGCCCGAGAGGTTGTCGACATCATCGGCACCGGCACGGCTCAGCCGAAGCCAGGCTTCCTGCACAGCATCCTCGGCCTCGGCCGGCGAACCCAGCATGCGGTAGGCAACACGGTAGAGATGCTTGCGATTGGCTTCGAAGCGGTCGCCGAGAATTTTCTGCTCGTCCATGGTCACACTTTCCTCTGCCGGTCCGTCAAAGCCCTGACGAACGAAACCCGGCCGATGTGACACGTGATGTGTCGACGGCCGGGCGACGGAAACGTTGAGACCGCATCAGGAGATTCATCATGCAAGCACGAATGAAGCACCCCGCCATGGTCGTTCCCGGCGCCATGCAGGCGCTGATGGCGTTGAACGAGAGCTCGATCAAGGCCGGCCTGCCCAAGCAGATCATCGACATGGTCCATTTGCGGGCCAGCCAGATCAACGGCTGCAGCCTGTGCGTGGCCATGCACGCCAACGACCTGAAGAAGGGCGGCGAAACGGACGAACGGCTGTACACCGTGGCGGCCTGGCGGGAGGCGCCATGGTTCAGCGGACCGGAGCGGGCGGCGCTGGCGCTCACCGAGTCGGTAACGCGGCTCAGCGATCGGACCGACGCGGTGCCGGACGATGTCTGGAGGGAAGCGACCCGGCACTATGATGAACGAGCTCTGTCGGCCCTCTTGCTTGCTATTTCCACTATAAATATGTGGAATAGGCTAAATGCGGCAACCCACCAGGTGGCCGGCTCGATCAAGGCTTAACTCCTTCGGCCCTCTTGCCTGGCACGCTTCCTGCTGTCTTAACTTGTATAGACAAGCAGAAGGGGGATGCGTGGGCGGGGAGCGAGCATTTTCTGAGCAGGGCGGCGCCACGGCTGCCTACCAGGCCGATGGCGCCATTGTGCTGCGCGGGGTCTTCAAGGATTGGGTCGAGCCCCTACGGGCCGGTATCGACGCCCTCATGGCCAATCCCAGCCCGCTGGAACGGACGGTCCGGCCGGCAGACGGCTCCGCCCCCTTCTTCCAGGACCTGTGCAACTGGCAGCGCATCCGTGAATTCGAAGCCTTCGTAATGAAGTCGCCGGCAGCGGAAATCGCGGCCGGATTGATGGGCTCCAGGACCGCACGCTTCTTCCACGACCATGTGCTCGTAAAGCAGCCAGGCGGTAGCACCGTGACGCCGTGGCATCAGGACCAGCCCTACTACTGCGTCGAGGGCCAGCAGAGCGTGAGCTTCTGGATTCCGCTCGATCCCGTGCCGCGCGACGTGGTGATGGAATGCGTGCGCGGCTCTCATCGCTGGGGCAAGGGCTTCCGCCCGATGCGCTTCGACGGCACCCGCCTCTACGCCAACGACGATTTCGAGGTCATGCCGGATATCGAGGCCAAGCGTGGCGAACTCGATATCGTCGGCTGGGACATGGAGCCGGGTGACGCCATCGCCTTCAGCTTCCGCACGGTGCACGGCGCGCCGGCCAATCATTCGCCGCGGATACGCCGTGTCTTCTCGGCGCGCTGGGTCGGCGACGATGCCGTCTATGCCCAACGCGCGGGCAAGGGTTCGCCGCCTTTCACCGGCCTCACCATGAAGGACGGCGATCCCTTCGATGCGCCGATCTTCCCCGTCGTCTATCGTTCGTAATCGTTCAGCCCCATCGGCCAATAAAGGGAGCCTTCCATGTCGAGATCCTTCAGGACCTTCTTCACTGCGCTCGCAGTCCTCGCCGGCAGCACGGCGCTCGCTCAGGCGCAGGAGACAAAAGTTGCCATCGGCATTTCCGGTTGGACCGGCTTTGCGCCGCTGACGCTGGCCAAGGAGGCCGGCATCTTCAAGGCGAACGGGCTCGACGTCTCCATCAAGAAGATCCCGCAGAAGGACCGCCACCTCGCCATCGCGTCGGGTGACATCCAATGCGCGGCCACCACGGTCGAGACCTGGATCGTGTGGAACGCCAACGGCATCGCCACCACACAGCTCTTCAAGATGGACCAGGGTATGGGCTCGGACGGCATCGTCGCGCGCAACACCATCTCCAAGGTTGCCGACCTCAAGGGCAAGACGGTGGCGGCCTCCGCGCCGGGCACCAACCCGCACTTCACCCTGGCCTGGATCCTGAAGAAGAACGGGCTCACCTTGAAGGACGTCAACCTCGTCACACTCGAGCCCGCGCCCGCGGCCAATGCCTTCGTGGCCGGCACCGGCAGCCTCGATGCCGCCGTAACGTACGAGCCCTACCTCAGCCTGGTCCGCGACAAGCCCGAGTCGGGCAAGCTGATCGCCGATTCGCTGCAGTACCCGATGGTGTTCGACACGTTCGGCTGCACGCCGAAGTTCATCAAGGAAAACCCCAAGGCCGCCAAGGCGCTGACCGAGAGCTACTTCCAGGCTCTCGAGATGATCAACAAGGATCCGAAGAAGGCCTTCACGATCATGGGCGCCGACGTCAAGCAGACGGCAGAGCAGTTCGAGAAGTCGCAGTCCAAGATCAAGTGGGCCGACCGCGAAGCCAACAAGAAGTTCTTCAACGGCGAGATCCAGGCTTTCAACAAGGAAGCCGCCGAACTGCTCCTCGAGATCGGCGTTATCAAGGCCAAGCCGGCCAATCTCGACACGCTGTTCGACACGACGTTCCTGAACTGACGCCTTCCCCGGGAGCGCGCCTCCGAAAGGCACGCTCCCGGCCTCAAGCCAAGAAAAGCGACCTATGAAACTGCTTGTTCCTGTCAGCCGGGAGAAAAGAACTCTCCTCGGCGTGGCCTTCTTCGTCGGCTTCGTGGGCCTGTGGGCGCTCATCACCTGGAGCGGCGCGGTCCCGAAGCACTTCCTCGCTTCGCCTTGGCAGACGCTGCTGTCCGGCTGGGATCTCTTTGCAACACAGGGATTCAGCTTCGACGTCGGCATGACGATCTGGCGCGTGGTTGGCGGCTTCCTATTCGCCGCCGTCATTGCCGTGCCGCTGGGCATCGCCATGGGCACCTACAAGCCGATCGAAGCCTTCTTCGAGCCTTTCGTTTCCTTTGCCCGCTACCTGCCGGCCTCGGCCTTCATCCCGCTCCTGATCCTGTGGGTCGGCATCGGCGAGGCACAAAAGCTCACCGTCATCTTCATCGGCTGCTTCTTCCAGCTCACCCTGATGATCACCATGATCGTGAGCGCCACGCGCCGCGACCTGATCGAGGCGGCCTATACACTGGGCTGCAAGGACACCGCCGCCATCCGCCGCGTCGTGCTGCCGGGCGCGGCCCCCGAGATCGCCGAAGCGCTGCGCCAGGTGCTGGGACTCGGCTGGACCTACATCATCGTCGCCGAGCTGATCGGCGCCTCTTCCGGCATCGGCCACATGATCACCGACAGCCAGGCGCTGATGGCGACGGACCACATCATCGCCGGCATTGTCGTCATCGGCCTCGTCGGCCTGGTTTCCGACCTGATGTTCAAGTGGGTCAACCAGCGCCTCTTCGCCTGGAGCTTCCAGCGATGAGCCGGCTGTCGATCCGCGGCGTCGGCAAGACCTTCGCCAGCAACCGTCGTGGCGTGCCGCCGACCCAGGCCCTGCAGCCGGTCTCGCTCGAAGTCGGCGACAACGACTTCATCACCGTGCTGGGCCCTTCGGGCTGCGGGAAGTCCACCCTGCTCCGCCTCGTCGCCGGCCTGGAGACGCCGACAACCGGCGAGATCCTGCTCGACGGCGTGCCGATCGCCGGGCCGGGCGCCGACCGTGGCGTGGTGTTCCAGAGTTACACGCTGTTTCCCTGGCTGACGGTGCAGGAAAACATCTGCTTCGGCCTGCGCGAGAAGAACATGCCGGCGGCGGAACAGCGTGAGATCAGCGAGCGCTTCATCGCGCAGGTCGGCTTGCGCGGCTTCGAGAAGCATTATCCCAAGCAGCTCTCCGGCGGCATGCAGCAGCGCGTGGCGATCGCCCGGGCGCTGGCCAACGATCCCAAGATCCTGCTGCTCGACGAGCCGTTCGGCGCGCTCGACAACCAGACGCGCGTACTGATGCAGGAGCTGCTGCTCGGCATCTGGGAACAGGCGCAGAAGACGGTGATGTTCGTCACCCACGATATCGACGAGGCGATCTTCATGGCGAGCCGCGTCGTGGTGATGAGCGCACGGCCCGGCCGTATCAAGGCCGAGGTGGAAGCCGACTTCCCGCATCCGCGGCATTACACGATCAAGACTTCCTCAGAGTTCATGGCGTTGAAGGCGCGGCTCACCGAAGAGATTCGCGTCGAAGCCATGGCGGCCGACCACTAGGGGAGCGCATGGAACCGACGGCGCGCTATCAGCAGGTCGAGGACTATATCGTCCGGCGCATCCAGGACGGCTCCTGGCCGCCTGGCCATCGCCTGCCGTCGGAACACGAGCTGGTACAGCAGTTCGGCATGTCGCGCATGACCGTCAACCGGGCGCTGCGCGACCTCATGCAGAAGGGCCGCATCGTGCGTGTCGCCGGTGTCGGCAGTTTCGTCGCCCAGGACAAACCGCAATTGACACTGCTGCAGATCGCCAGCATCGGCCGTGAAGTCCGCCAGCGCGGCCATGACTATCGCTGCGCCCCGCTCGCAGCCGATCGGGTCGCCGCACCTCCCGATGTTGCCGCCTGGCTCGGCCTCCGGTCTGGCGCATCGGTCTTTCATTCAGTGTGCCTTCACCTCGAAAACGAGGTTCCGGTGCAGCTCGAGGATCGCTACGTCAACCCGAGCGTCGTGCCGAACTTCCTGGATCAGGATTTCAGCACCATGCCGCCGGGCGACTATCTGGTGCAGAACGTGCCATTCGACGAGATCGAGCATGTCGTCGATGCTGTTCTGCCGACCGACGAACAGGCAACGCATCTGCAGATCACAGTGCCTGAGCCTTGCCTGCTGCTGACGCGTCGCACGTGGACCCGCACTACGCCGGTCACGATGGTGCGCTGCCTGCACCCATCGTCCCGCTATCGCCTCGGCAGCCGCTTCGACGCCATCGGCAATCAGCGTTTCGGCTGATCCGGCCGGCGACCCACCTTCCCGACCGCACACCTCTCCGATAACGTTCTACTCCTAGCCATTGGAGGGGGAACGCGTGATCACCATCAAGTCCTGGCTCAGAAGCAGCTGCCTCGTCCTTGTCGCGACACTGGGGATGACGGCCTCGGCGGGCGCAGTCGATATCGCCGGCCAGCGCGCCGCGATCACCCGCAGCCTCGACACGCAGTATTCCCGCCTCGATGCCCTCTACAAGGACATCCATGCTCACCCCGAACTCGGCTTCCAGGAAACCCGGACGGCGGCCAAGCTCGCCGCTGAGATGAGGGCGCTGGGCTACGAGGTCACCGAGAAGGTCGGCAGGACCGGCCTCGTCGCGATCTACAAGAACGGTCCGGGTCCCACGATCATGGTCCGCACCGACCTCGACGCCCTGCCGATGCCGGAGAAGACCGGCCTGCCCTATGCGAGCAAGGCTACGCAGATCTGGCGCGGCAAGGAGACGCCGGTGATGCATGCCTGCGGCCACGACATCCACATGGCGGTGTGGGTGGCCGTCGCCAAAATCATGCTCGACATGAAGGACCAGTGGAGCGGCACCCTGGTGTTCGTCGGCCAGCCGGCCGAGGAAGGCGGCGGCGGCGCCAAGGCGATGGTCGCCGATGGACTGTTCACCCGCTTTCCCAAGCCGGACTACGGCTTCGCGCTGCATGTCGGGCCAGGCCCCTACGGCTATGTGAGCTACAAGCCGGGTGTCTGGAACTCGACCTCCGACGGCTTGGAGATCAACTTCATCGGCAAGGGCGGCCACGGTTCTCGCCCGCATGTCACCGTCGACCCGATCATGATGGCTGGCCGTTTCATCGTCGACGTGCAGAGTGTGATCAGCCGCGAGAAGGATGCCGCCAGATTCGGCGTGGTGACGATCGGTGCCGTGCAGGCAGGCAGCGCCGGCAACATCATTCCCGATACCGCTTTGCTGCGCGGCACGATTCGTTCGCACGACGATGCCACGCGCACCAGGATGATCGACGGTATCGAGAGGACCGCCAAGGCAGTCGCGATGATGGCCGGCGCGCCGCCACCGGAGATCAAGATCACAGCCGGCGCGAAGGCAGTGATCAACGACGCAACGCTCGCCGCGCGCAGCGGCGCAGTGCTGAAGGCAGCGTTCGGCGACAAAGCGCGGCTCATGTCGGAGCCAGGCTCGGCAAGCGAGGACTATTCCGAGTTCGTCATCGCGGGCGTGCCGTCCTTCTACTTCGGCATCGGTGGGCTCGACCCCAAGGATCTCGCCCAGGCGATGAAAGACAACAAGCCGGTGCCTGGCAATCACTCGCCAGAGTTCGCGCCGGTGCCTGAGCCGACCATCCGGACCGGCGCCGAGGCGATGAGTCTGGTGCTGCTGGACGTGCTGGAGAAGAAGTAGCGGCCGCCGCCGCGTGCGCCTAGCGGGCCATGTTGGGAGGCGATGACGCCTGCTCGGGGTCGACGGCGCGCGTCACGTAGGCATCGGCCTCGACCTGATATATCGACCAAAGGCGCGAAAGCTCCGCGATCGGCTTGGGGTGATCGTCGACACGAAGGTCGACGTAGGGAAATGGCTCCTTGTCGACCACGATCAGCGCCGCCGACATTACCGGCTGCCTCTCGCCGCCAGCCGCTTCGCCGGCGGCCAGCGCATCGACAAGGCGGCGTGCCAGCGGCAGATCCGGCGACCGTTCGAAGCTCTCGACCATGGCTCGCGGAATCGTCTCGGACCGCACGATGTTGGCAATGGCGGCGCAATCCCGGCCTTCGGCCTCGCCACGCTCGCCGCGGACCTGGGCGCCGGAATAGACGGCAGTACGACCCGCAGCGTCGATCACGGCGAGCTGACGCCAATCGCGATGAGGCGTTGCCGCAACGATGGCCTTCAGAGCTTCCTCGGCGGTAAAGCCGCGCGCCAGCAAATCGAGCGCAAGAGGCCCCAACCGTGGATCGGTGCGATGCTGGGTCAAGGACGCGCCGATGCCCGCCCGCGCGTACTGGCACCGCGAACCGACCGCGATCGACGAGGTCGTGACGGCGGCGCCCAGCATTCCAGTCCGGGCGCAGCGCCCGACGAGGGAAAAGGTCATGACGATCCTAGATGTGAAGCGCTTCGCCGAGCGCCCGCAGGCTGGCTTCGTGGAAAGCCTCGCCCAGAGTCGGATGCGCATGGATGGTGCCACCGATGTCTTCCAGACGTGCGCCCATTTCAAGCGCGAGGGCAAAGCTGCTGGCGAGTTCCGACACGCCGGCGCCGACGGCCGCGATGCCGAGGACCAGGTGATTGTCGGCACGCGCCGTGACACGCACGAAGCCATCGTCGGCCCCCAAGGTCAGGGCGCGACCGTTGGCCTGGAACGGGAAACTGGCGACACGCACCTCCCGGCCAGCCTGACGTGCCGCCTCCGGTGAAAGGCCGACGGTGACGATTTCAGGATCGGTGAAGCAGACAGCGGGAATCACGGCGCCGTCGAAAACGCGACGATGCCCCGCGATGACCTCGGCGACCACGGCCCCTTGCGCCATGGCACGATGCGCCAACATCGGCTCGCCGGTGATATCGCCCACCGCCCAGACGTTGCGCATCGACGTGGCGCAGCGTTCGTCGATGGCCACGAAAGGACCGTTCATCGTGAGGTCGAGCCGCTCCAGGCCGAAGCCCTCCAGCCGGGCACGCCGGCCGGTGGCGACAAGGATGCGATCGGCCGGCAAGCTGCGTTTCGATCCGCTCCCTTCTTCGATCAGCACCGCGTCGCCACCCTCGGCGAGGCCCGAAGCGCGTGCGCGCAACAGGATGTCGACACCCAACGCCTGGAGACGCTTGGCAACCGGCCTCACCAGTTCGGTATCATAGGCTGGCAGGATGCGGTCTTCGGCCTCGACGATTGTCACCTTGGCGCCGAGCTTGGCGAAGGCCGTTCCGAGTTCCAGGCCGATATAGCCAGCACCGACCACGACAAGACGCCCGGGAATGGCTTGCAACGACAGCGCTTCGGTTGAAGAGATTACTTTCCCACCGAACGGCAGGGGCGGCAGCGGCGCTGCTACCGAGCCTGTGGCCAGGATCACATGCTCGGCACGGATGGTTTGCGGACCGGTGTCGGTTTCGACCTTGCAGGTCTTGCCATCCACCAGCTCGGCATGGCCCTGCACGATCTTGACCTTGTGACGCTTCAGCAGGGCACCGATGCCGCTGGTGAGACGGCCGACAATGCCGTCCTTCCAGTCGACTGTGCGCGCGAAGTCGATCGTCGGGCGTTCGACGCGCAGGCCGAAGGGCGCGACGGTCGCCTGCTCGACGGCGTGATGATAGGCGTCGGCGGCATGAATGACGGCCTTGGAGGGGATGCAGCCGACATTGAGGCAGGTCCCGCCCAGCCCGCCTTCGGTGCCGCCCTGCTCGGCCAGCACGGTATCAAGGCCGAGCTGGCCTGCGCGAATCGCGGCGACGTAGCCTCCGGGTCCACCACCGACGACCAGTACCTTGGCTGTTATTTCGGCCATCTCACGCCTCTAGGAAAAGCGTCGCCGGCGTCTCGATCAGGCTCTTGATGCGCTGCACGAAACGGGCGGCGACATAGCCGTCGATGACGCGGTGATCGAACGACGACGACAGGTTCATCATGGTCCGCGGCACAAACTGCGTGCCTTGCCACACCGGCCGTACGGCTTGCCGGTTGATGCCGATGATCGCCACCTCCGGCCGGTTGATCACCGGCGTGGTGACGATACCACCCAGTGCGCCGAGACTCGTGATCGTGATCGTCGACCCAGTCAGCTCGGCTCGGGTCGCGCGACCTTCACGCGCGGCCTCGGCAAGCCGCAGCACTTCGGCCGCACACTCCCACAAGTCGAGCGACTCGCAGTGGCGAACGACCGGCACCATCAAACCGGACGGCGTTTGCGTTGCGATGCCGATATGCACACCACCGTGCCGTTCGATGGTCTCCGCCTCGTCGTCATAGAGCGCATTCATCTCGGGAAAATCGGCGACGGCCTTGACCAATGCTTGCATGAGGAACGGCATCAGCGTGAGCCGTGGACGGTCCTGGCGACGTTCGGCATTCAACGAGGAGCGCAGCTCCTCGAGCGCCGTAACGTCGACTTCCTCGACATAGGAGAAGTGCGCGATCCGGCGTTTGGCCTCCGCCATCTTCTGGGCGATGCGCCGGCGCAAGCCGATGACCTTGACGGTCGTGACCTCGGTGTTTGCCGCACGCGCCGCCTTTGCCGATGTCGTACCGACGCGCAGAAAGGCGTCGAGATCGTCATGGCTGATCCGACCCGCCGGACCCGTGCCACGCACCTGACGCAGATCGACACCGGCATCACGTGCACGGCGGCGTATTGCTGGCGAAGCGATCGGCTTCTCCCCCGGTGGCCGAGGCGGCCCCATCGGCGCGCGGCTCGTCGGTATGGGAGACGCGGCCGATTCGGCAGGCAGTGATGCTGGAGGCGGTACCGGGAGCTTCGGTGCCGGCGCTGCCGCAAGTGGTTGGGCAGGCGGCGGCACGGCCGCAGCCTCGCGGGGCGCCGCGGCGACTTCAGCATCGCCCTCGCCCGTCACTTCGAGGCGAATCAACTCGGCCCCGACAGCCAGCACGCCGCCGACCTCGGCGCCTAGCGCGACCACGGTGCCCGCGACCGGTGACGGGATCTCGACGGTTGCCTTGTCGGTCATGACGGCGGCGAGGATCTGATCCTCCAGCACCGACTGGCCGACCGTGACATGCCATTCGACGACCTCGGCCTCGGCCACGCCCTCGCCGACATCAGGAAGCTTGACGATGCGGATTCCCATCTCAGGCCTCCATCACGGCCTTGAGGGCGCGCCCGACCCGCGCCGGCCCCGGGAAATAGTCCCACTCCTGCGCATGCGGGTAGGGCGTATCCCATCCGGCAACACGCGTGACGGGCGCTTCGAGGTGGTAGAAGCAATTCTCCTGCACCAGCGCGCTCAACTCGGCGCCGAAGCCCGAGGTCAGGGTTGCTTCGTGCACGATCACGCAGCGCCCAGTCTTGTTCACCGAGGCGACAATCGTCTCGAGGTCATACGGCACGAGCGTGCGCAGATCGATGACTTCGGCATCGATGCCGGTTTCGGTGGCGGCCGCTTCCGCGACGAAGACCATGGTGCCATAGGCGAGCACCGTCACCGCGCTGCCTTCGCGACGGATCGCGGCCTTGCCCAGAGGCACAGTGTAATGGCCGTCAGGCACCTCGCCTTGGGGATGGCGTGCCCATGGTGTCACGGGCCGGTCGTGATGACCGTCGAACGGGCCGTTATAGAGCCGCTTGGGTTCGAGGAAGATCACCGGGTCGTTGTCCTCAATCGCGGCAATCAGCAACCCCTTCGCATCATAGGGATTGGACGGCACGACAGTCTTGAGGCCGGCAACGTGGGTGAACAGCGCCTCCGGGCTCTGGCTATGCGTCTGGCCACCGAAGATGCCACCGCCGGTCGGCATGCGCACGACCAGCGGCGCGGTAAACTGACCGTTGGAGCGATAGCGCAGCCGCGCGGCCTCCGACACAATCTGGTCGTAGGCGGGATACATATAGTCGGCGAACTGGATCTCGACACAGGGCCGCAACCCATAGGCTGCCATGCCGACAGCAGCGCCAACGATGCCGGACTCACTGATCGGCGCATCGAAGCACCGGCTGGAGCCGAACTTCTGCTGAAGGCCCTGCGTACATCGGAACACGCCGCCGAAGTAACCGACGTCCTCGCCGAAGACGATGACATTGTCGTCGCGCTGCATAGAGACATCCATTGCATCGCGAATTGCCTCGACCATTGTCTTGCGCGGCATGGGCTAGACTCCGCCCTGCTGGCGCTGCCGCCGCAGGTGCGGTGGCATCTGTTCATAGACACCCTCGAACATGTCGCGGGCCGAGGGATGCGGCCCTGTATGCAGCGTGCCGTGCGTTTCCGCTTCCTTCTGGGCGGCAATGACGGCCGCCATGACTTCGGCTTCGGCCTGCTTGTGGCGATCCTCCGACCAGAAACCGCGGTGGATCAGATGGTTCTTCAATCGCAGCACAGGGTCGCCGAGCGGCCAGGCATCGGACTCGGTCTTGGGCCGGTAGGCCGAGGGATCGTCCGAACTCGAATGCGCACCGACGCGATAGGTCACATATTCGATGACCGTCGGACCGAGGTTGCGGCGCGCCCGCTCGACGGCCCACCTGGCCACGGCATGCACCGCCGGATAGTCGTTGCCATCAACCCGCAACGCCGGAATGCCGAAGCCCAGGCCGCGCGCAGCAAAGGTACCGGCGCCGCCACGGGCGATGCCCTGGAAGGTCGAGATCGCCCACTGATTGTTGACGATGTTGAGCACGACTGGCGCCTTGTAGGTCGAGGCGAAGACCAGTGCGGCATGGAAATCCGATTCGGCGGTCGACCCGTCGCCGATCCAACCTGCGGCGATCCGTGTGTCCCGCTTCATCGCCGACGCCATCGCCCAGCCCACGGCCTGGATGTACTGGGTGGCGAGGTTGCCCGAGATCGAGAAGAAGCCGTGCTCGCGCGACGAATACATCACCGGTAACTGCCGCCCCTTCATCGGGTCGAGCTCGTTGGAGTAGATCTGGTTCATCATGTCGAGCATGGGATAGCCGCCGGCAATCAACAGCCCAGCCTGCCGGTAGGTCGGGAAGTTCATGTCGCCGGGCTCGAGCGCCTTGCGGAAGGCGCAGCTCACCGCCTCCTCGCCGAGGTGCTGCATGTAGAACGAGGTCTTGCCCTGGCGCTGCGCCATCTGCATGCGGGCATCGAAGGCGCGGAGCGTCATCATGTGGCGCAGGCCGTCGAGCAGCTCCTGGTCGCTCAGCAGACCCGCCCAGGGGCCTACCGCTTCGCTGTTGCGGTCGAGCACGCGGATGATCTGGAAGGCGAGATCGCGGATCTCTTCGGGAGCGACATCGACGTCCGGCCGCCGTACTTCGCCGGCGCGCGAGATCTTCACGTCGCTGAAATCTGGCGTGCCGCCGGGCCGCACCGCTGGTGCAGGCACATGGAACGACAAAGGCCCCGGCTCGGACATGGACTCAGACATGGCGACCTCGCGCATCAACGGTCGGCTCGATCATACAGGTCCACGCGCTTATGTGTTCTTGCTTTCACACGGCCGGGTTCGGTCGTCATATTGCTGCCGGCCCCTGCATCGGAGAACATTTCCATGAGCCGCCGAGCGTCACGCCGACCCTATGTTCTGGACGAGCAGATCGGTTTCATCCTGCGCCAGGTCGTGCAGCGCCATGTCGCCCTCTTCGACGGGCTGATGGGCGGGGACCTGACGCCGACGCAATGGGCGGCGCTCTCCAAGCTCGCCGAAGTCGGCACCTGCTCGCAGAACCAACTCGGCCGACTGACCGCCATGGACGTGGCCACGATCAAGGGCGTGATCGACCGGCTGTCCGCGCGCGGTTTGACGAAGACGAGCGCCGACCCGGGCGACGGTCGCCGGCTGCTGGTTACGCTGACGCCGGCGGGACGAGAAAGGGTCGACCAGGCCGTTTCCGGCGCCTTCCAGGCGACCGAGGACACGCTGGCGCCGCTTACCGCGCCCGAGCGCCAGACACTCAAGGCCTTGCTGATGAAGCTGCGTTAGCAGGAGCGCCGCTACAACGGCACGCGATTCCCATAATCAGCCCGTGCCCGTGAAGGATCTGGGCCCTGAAAACCCGACAATTTCACCCGAAGGCAAAAGGATTGCGTCGGGCGCCCCGGCCTCGAAAGTATATCCCGTCCGGTCGGCCAAATCCGACAGCATATGCTGCGCCGTTGCCTTGATCCGGCCCGGTCGTATGCATACAAACGATTATGGCCAGTTTCACCCAGGAGCGGGTGCTCGACGTCCATCACTGGACCGACACGCTGTTCAGCTTCACCACCACGCGCGATCCCTCGTTCAGGTTTCGCAATGGCGAGTTCACCATGATGGGCCTCGCGCTCAGCGAGAAGCCGCTCCTGCGCGCCTACAGCGTGGCCAGCGCCAACTACGAGGAGAACCTCGAGTTCTTCTCGATCAAAGTGGCGGACGGCCCCCTCACCTCGCGCCTGCAGCATCTCAAGACCGGTGACAATGTCATCGTCGGCCGCAAGGCCACCGGCACCTTGGTGATCGACAATCTGAAGAACGGCCGCAATCTCTACCTGATCGGCACGGGCACCGGCCTGGCACCGTTCCTGAGCGTCATCAAGGATCCCGCGACCTACGAGCGCTTCGAGAAGGTCGTGCTGCTGCATGGCTGCCGCCGCGTCTCCGAACTCGCCTACGGCGAACTGATCACCGAGCGCCTGCCCAAGGACGAACTGATCGGTGAGATGGTGCGGAGCCAGCTCATCTATTTCCCGACGGTGACTCGCGATCCGTTCCGCAACCGCGGCCGCATCACCGACCTGATCACCTCGGGCAAGCTGTTCAGCGAGATCGCACTGCCGACGCTGCACCCGGCGCATGATCGCGTCATGATCTGCGGCAGCCCGGCTCTGCTTGCCGACACCAAGCAACTGCTCCTCGACCAGCACTTCGTCGAGGGCAATCACGGCGAGCCCGGCGACTTCGTCGTCGAGAAGGCCTTTGCCGAGCGCTAGAGGCTCGGCAAGTTGAGTCCCTTCTCACGGGCGCAGGCGATCGCGTCCTCGTAGCCCGCATCGGCATGGCGCATGACGCCGGTGGCCGGATCGTTCCACAGAACGCGCTCCACGCGCTTGGCCGCTTCCGGTGTGCCGTCGCAAACGATCACCATGCCGGCATGCTGGGAGAATCCCATGCCGACACCGCCACCATGATGCAGCGAGACCCAGGTCGCGCCCGAGGCGCAGTTGAGCAGCGCGTTCAGCAGCGGCCAGTCCGACACCGCGTCGGTGCCGTCGCGCATGCTTTCGGTCTCGCGATTGGGGCTGGCGACCGACCCTGAATCGAGGTGGTCGCGGCCGATCACGATCGGCGCCTTGAGTTCGCCCTTGGCCACCATCTCGTTGAAGGCGAGACCGAGCCGATGGCGATCGCCCAATCCCACCCAGCAGATGCGCGCCGGCAGGCCCTGGAACTTGATGCGCGTCTTGGCCATATCGAGCCAGGTGTGGAGATGCTTGTTGTCGGGCAGCAGCTCCTTGACCTTGGCGTCGGTCTTGAAGATGTCCTCAGGATCGCCCGAGAGCGCAGCCCAGCGGAACGGTCCGATGCCGCGGCAGAACAACGGACGAATATAGGCCGGCACGAAGCCCGGAAAGCTGAAGGCGTCGGCCACGCCCTCTTCCAAGGCCATCTGGCGGATGTTGTTGCCATAGTCGACCGTCGGCACGCCGAGCTTGTGGAACTCCAGCATGGCGCGCACATGGCCAGCCATCGACTGCTTGGCGGCCTTAGTGACGGCGGCAGGATCGCTGGCACGCTTGGCTTCCCACTCGTCGAGCGTCCAGCCCTTGGGCAGGTAGCCATTGACCGGGTCATGGGCGGATGTCTGGTCGGTCAGGCAGTCCGGGCGCACGCCACGGCGCAGAAGCTCCGGCAGGACTTCGGCGGCGTTTCCGAGAAGCGCGACGGAGACCGCCTTCTTCTCCGCCGTCGCCTTCGCGATGATCGCCAGTGCGTCGTCGAGGTCCTTGGCCTGCACATCGACATAACCAGTGCGGAGGCGGAACTCGATGCTGCTCGGCCGGCACTCGATGGCCAGGCAGGACGCGCCGGCCATGGTGGCCGCCAGCGTTTGCGCGCCGCCCATGCCGCCCAGGCCTGCCGTCAGAATCCAGCGGCCGGCAAGGCTGCCGTTGTAATGCTGGCGCGCCATTTCGACGAAGGTTTCGTAGGTGCCCTGAACGATGCCCTGGCTGCCGATATAGATCCAGGAACCGGCCGTCATCTGGCCGTACATCATCAGCCCCTTGCGATCGAGTTCGTTGAAGTGCTCCCAGGTCGCCCAGCGCGGCACCAGGTTGGAGTTGGCGATCAGCACGCGCGGCGCATCGGCGTGCGTGCGGAACACACCGACGGGCTTGCCAGACTGCACGAGCAACGTCTCGTCGGCGTTCAGCTTGCGCAGCGACTCGACGATACGGTCGAAGCTGCCCCAGTCGCGCGCCGCACGACCGATGCCGCCATAGACCACCAGCTCGCCGGGCTTCTCGGCCACGTCGGGATCGAGATTGTTCATCAGCATGCGCAGCGGCGCTTCGGTCAGCCAGCTCTTGGCTGAAATCTCGGTGCCGCGCGGTGCACGGACGACGCGGGCGTTATCGATGCGGGTCATGCTGTTCCCTTTCGATCCAGTGCAGGCAGGAAACCGTCACCGACGGCTTTGACCACGGCGCCTTCGGCGACCAGCGCCTTGGCTTTCTCCAGGTCGGGATGGAAATGGCGGTCGTCCTCGAGATGCGGCACGTCGCGGCGCAGCAGAGTCCGTACCGCTTCGAGCGGCGGGCTTGAGGCCAGCGGACGATGGAAGTCACAGCCCTGCGCGGCGGCCAGCAACTCGATGCCGACAATGGCGCAACCATTCTCCGCCATGTCGAGCAGGCGGCGCGCGCCGTGCGCCGCCATCGAGACATGGTCTTCCTGATTGGCGGAAGTCGGAATGGAATCGACACTGGCCGGATAGGCGCGCTGCTTGTTCTCCGAAGTGAGGGCCGCCGCCGTCACTTGCGGAATCATGAACCCGGAATTGAGGCCCGGCCGCGGTGTCAGAAACGCCGGCAGGCCCGACAGCGCCGGATCGACCAGCATGGCAATGCGGCGTTCGGCGAGCGAGCCGATCTCGCAGATCGCCATGGCGATGATGTCGGCGGCGAAAGCCACGGGCTCGGCGTGGAAGTTGCCGCCTGACAGCGCTTCGGTCGTGTCGGCGAAGATCAGCGGATTGTCGGTGACGCCGTTGGCTTCGGTTTCGAGCGTCGCCGCGGCCTGGGTGAGCAGATCAAGTACCGCGCCCATGACCTGCGGCTGGCAGCGCAGGCAATAAGGGTCCTGAATGCGCTCGTCGCCCACGAGATGCGAAGCGCGGATCGCTGACCCGGACATGAGGCGGCGCAGAGCTTCGGCGGCGTCGATTTGGCCCTTGTGACGGCGCAAGCGATGGATACGCGGATCGAAGGGCGCATCGGACCCGCGCGCGGCATCGGTGGACAACGCACCCGTTACCAGCGCCGCAGCAAACAGGTTTTCCGCCTCGAAGAGACCGGCCAGCGCATAGGCCGTCGAGAACTGCGTGCCGTTCAGCAAGGCCAGCCCCTCTTTCGGACCGAGCTGCAACGGGGCAAGGCCCGCTTCGGAAAGGGCTTGGGCGGCCGGCACGACTTTGTCGCCGACGAAAAAGGAGCCAACGCCGATCATGGCCGCGCTCATATGCGCGAGTGGCGCCAGATCGCCCGAGGCGCCGACCGAACCCTGACGTGGCACGACCGGCGTCAATCCCTTGGCAAGCAATCCCTCGAGCATGCGGATCGTGGCGCCACGAACGCCCGAGGCCCCCTGGGCAAGACTCGCGAGCTTCAGCGCCATCATGAGGCGGGCCACGGGAACCGGCATCGGTGCACCGACCCCCGCAGCATGCGAGAGCACGATATTGCGTTGCAGGGCCGCGAGGTCGGCGGTCTCGATGCGCACGCTGGCGAGCTTTCCGAAACCCGTGTTGATGCCGTAGACCGGCTGGCCTTTGGCGAGGATGGCGGAGATCGCCTGCGCCGACTTGGAAACGGCCGGCAACGCGGCGGGATCGAGCGAGACGTCGGCGCCACGATAGACATCGCGCCAAGCCGAGAGCGGGACTTCCCCCGGCGACAGGACGACAGGCTTCATCGACCCCTCCAGACTCGCGCGTGCAATGGGTTGAAGCCCATGCGGTAAACCAGCTCGGCGGGACGCTCGATGTCCCAGATCGCAAGATCGCACCACTTGCCCGGCGCCAGCGTGCCCACCGCATCGAGGCAGCCCAGCGCGCGTGCCGCCTCGCGCGTCGCGCCAGCCAGGCACTCGTCGACGGTAAGACGGAACATCGTCGCCGCCATGTTCATCGCCAGCAGCAACGACGTGAGGGGCGACGTGCCGGGGTTGCTGTCCGACGCGATGGCGAGCTTCACACCATGGCGGCGCAACAGGTCGACCGGCGGCTTGTGAGTTTCGCGCACGAAGTAGAAGGCGCCTGGCAGCAACACGGCGACGGTGCCGGCTTCGGCCAGTGCCACGACGCCTGCCTCGTCGACATGTTCCAGATGATCCGCCGACAAAGCGCCGTAGCGCGCCGCGAGCTTCGCACCACCCAGATTGGAGAGCTGCTCGGCGTGCAGCTTCACCCGAAGGCCATGCGCCTTTGCCACGTCGAAGACGCGGCCGATCTGCTCCGGCGTGAAGGCAATGCCTTCGCAGAAACCGTCGACGGCGTCGGCTAAGCCGGCGCGCGCCACGGCCGGCAGCATCTCGTCGCAAACTTTGGCGATGTAAGCGTCCTTGTCGCCATTCGCTTCAGGCGGCAGTGCATGCGCGCCAAGGAAGGTCGTCGTCACCGCCACGGGCCGCAGCTCGCCAATGCGGCGGGCGGCACGCAGCGATTTCTCCTCTGCGGCAAGATCGAGCCCATAACCCGATTTGATTTCGAGAGTGGTCACGCCCTCACGCAGGAGAGCATCAACACGGGGCAGCGCACTACGGACAAGATCCTCTTCGCTTGCCTGACGGGTGGCGCGCATCGTCGAAACGATGCCACCGCCAGCGCGCGCGATCTCCTCGTAGCTCGCTCCTGCCAACCGCAACTCGAACTCATGGGCGCGGTTGCCGCCATAGACGATGTGGGTGTGGCAATCGACCAGGCCCGGCGTGATCCAACGGCTTTCGCAATCGACGGTCTCCGCGGCCTCGAACGACGGCGCCCCTGCCGCGGGCCCGGCATAGACGATCCGGCCATCGCGCGCGGCGATCAGCCCGCCCTCGACGAGGCCGAGCCCCTCCCCTTCCAGGGTGGCAAGTCGGGCGTTCTTCCAGAGCCGGTCACATTGCATGGTGCCATTATTATGACTATACATAATCACATGTCCAGAACCCGCCTGTGGTTCCATTCACTGCTGCTGCCCGAGGGCTGGGCCGACAATGTGCGGCTCACCCTGGCCGACGGGCGTGTCGAGACCATTACACGCGATGCAGTGGCAGAGGCCGGGGACGAGCATCACGAGATCGGCTTGCCAGGCCTGCCTAACCTGCACAGCCACGCTTTCCAGCACGGCATAGCGGGTTTCACCGAGCAACGCGGCCCCAGCGAAGACAGCTTCTGGACCTGGCGCGAGGCGATGTACCGCTTCGTCGACCGCATGGAACCCGAGGATGTCGAGGCCATCGCGGCTCAGGCCTTCCTGGAGATGCTCGAAGGCGGGTTCACGCGCGTCGGCGAGTTTCACTACGTCCACCACGACACCCGGGGTGCGGCCTACGGCGATATCGCCGAGCTTGCGTCAAGGATCGCCGCGGCCGCGTCGGCAACTGGTATCGCGCTCACTCTGCTTCCGGTCTTCTACGCCCATGCCGGTTTCGGCGGACAGCCTGCCGTGCCCGGCCAGCGCCGATTCATCAACGACGTCGATCGGTATGGTCGGCTGATCGACGCCAGCCGGCGGGCCGTATCCCCCCTGCCGGACGCCATCGTCGGCATTGCGCCGCATAGTCTGCGCGCCGCCACACCGGAGGAGATCGCGGCGATCCTGCCACTGGCCGCCGATGGACCTGTGCACATCCACATCGCCGAACAGACCAAGGAGGTCGAGGACTGCCTGGCCTGGAGCGGCAAGCGCCCGGTCGAACTGCTGCTCGATCGGCTGCCCGTCGATGAGCACTGGTGCCTTGTCCACGCCACGCATGTCACGGACGCCGAGGTCGATGGCATGATCGCGCGTCGTGCCGTGGCGGGGCTTTGTCCGATCACGGAAGCCAATCTCGGTGATGGAATCTTCCCGGCTCGCCGCTTCCTCGACAAAGGCGGCCGGTTTGGCGTTGGCTCGGACTCCAATGTCCTGATCGATGCCGCCGAAGAATTGCGCCTTCTGGAATATGGACAACGGCTCGTGCTGCGCTCACGCAATGCGCTCGCCAGCACTTCGACTCCATCAACCGGACGTCGCCTGTTCGACGGCGCTCTCGCTGGGGGCGGCCAGGCTCTTGGAGTCACGAGCGGCATTGCCGTCGGCGCATCGGCCGATTTCATCAGCCTTCAAGCCGACGACAATGCCCTTGTGCATCGGCGCCACGACCAATGGCTCGATGCCTGGATCTTTTCTGGTCGCCACAATCTCGTCGATTGCGTCTGGCGTGCCGGCCGCAAGCTGGTGACGAACGGCCGACATGTGCAGCGCGAGGTGATCGGGCAGCGCTATCGGCAGACGCTCGCCCGCATGCTGCAGGACGCATGACACGCACTGCCGACAAGGCGGGTACGTCGGAGTCGCTTCACCAGAGAATCCTGGGCGACATCGAAGGCCGCATCCTGTCCGGCGCCCTGGCGCCGGGAGCCCGCATCGCCACCGAGCACGAGCTGGCAGCGGCCTACGACTGCTCGCGCATGACGGTCGCCAAGGTACTGACGCAGCTTGCCAGCGCCGGCCTCGTCGAGCGGCGACGCAAGGCCGGCACTTTCGTGCGGCAGCCGAGTTCGCAGGCGGCCATCCTGGAGATCCACGACATCAAGGCCGAGGTACTGGCGCTCGGCCAACCCTATCGCTTCGAGATGATCTCCCGAACGGTGCGGCGCAGCGATCGTCGTGATGGCGACTTTCTTGGCACCAAGACGTCCGGGCGTCTGTTGGAGATTTCCTGCCGTCACTTCGCCCGGCGCAAAGTCTTCTGCCTGGAAGAGCGTCTGATCAACCTTAAGGCAGTGCCGGAAGCGGAGGCCGAGAGTTTTGCCGAGGTGTCGCCGGGCCGGTGGCTGCTCGACACCGTGCCGTGGACCGAAGCCGAGCACCGCATCCGCGCGACGGCAGCGGGCCGCGCCGAGGCTTTGCGGCTCGGGGTTCCGCAGGGCACGTCCTGCCTCGTCGTCGAGCGCCGGACCTGGCGCGGTAAGATGCCGATCACGAACGTGCGCCTGCTCTATCCGGGCGACGCCCACCAGCTCGTGGCCCACTTCACGCCATCGCAGCGGTAATTTACCGGCGGAGTTTCAGTCATTAGGATGTGCCTCAACTATAAAGCAGTGGAGGCACTTTCAAGATGGCAAAATTGTCTCTTCGTCGCCGGCGCGCGCTCGCCCTGTCGGGCGGTCTGCTCGCAGCACCCATGGTCGCATCCGGCGTCGCACGGGCGGCCGATGATTGGCCCAATCGGCCAGTGCGCTACATCGTGGTCTTCCCACCGGGTGGGCCAACCGACACGCTCTCCCGTATCGTCTGCGCCCAGCTCTCGGAACTGACCGGCCAGCAGTTCATCATCGAGAACCGGGCTGGCTCCGGTGGCAACATCGGCGCCGACGTGATCGCCAAGTCCACGCCCGACGGCTACACGATCGGCCTCTATACAATCGCCGCGCACGCGATCTCGCCGACGCTCTACGCCAAGCTGCCGTTCGACGCGGCCAAGGACTTCACCGGCATTGCCATGCTCTGGTCGGTGCCGAACTTCCTCATGACGCGGCTCGATTTCCCGGCGAACACCATTCCCGAGCTGATCGCGCTCGCGAAGGCCAATCCGGGTAAATACTCCTTCGCCTCCTCGGGCGCCGGCACCAGCCCGCACCTGACCGGCGAGATGTTCAAGCAGATGGCCGGCGTCAATATCCTGCATGTCCCCTACAAGGGCAGCGCACCGGCGCATCAAGACATCCTGGCAGGCCAGGTCGACATGATGTTCGACAACATCCCCGGGCCGCTCGGCCTGATGAAGGGCGGCAAGGTGAAGGGCATCGCCGTGACCTCCAAGACGCGGCACCCCGCCGTGCCCGACAAGCCGACGATTGCCGAGTTCCTGCCGGGCTTCGAGATCAGCTCCTGGGGCGGCGTCTGCGGTCCGGCCAATCTGCCGCCGGCGATGGTCGAGAAACTCTCGGCCCTCACCAAAAAGGCACTCGAAACGCCGACAGTGAAGACGGCGTTCGAGCAACAGGGCGCCACCAACATGTGGCTGTCGCCCAAGGACACCGCCGCCTATCGCGCCAACGATGAGAAGAAGCTGGCGCCGATCATCAAGGCGTCCGGCGCCAAGGTCGAGTAGCCGGTCAGTCGTTCAGCGCCGTACGCCCGAGCACCACGTCTTCATAGACGTGGAGCGAGGGCAGGCCGCCCGTGTGCATGAACAGCACCTTGGCATTCGGCTTGAAGTGACCCTGGCGGGCCAGACCGATCAGGCCCGCCATGATCTTCCCGGTGTAGACCGGGTCGAGCAGGATGCCTTCGGTGCGCGCCAGCATCTGGACGGCTTCCACCATCTTGGCGTTGGGCACAGAGTATTTCGGCTGCCAGTAGCCGCCGAAGCTCTTCACCGCCTCGCGCGGCACCTTGCCGATGCCGAGAAGATCGGCCACGGCCTGCGCTTCCTTGTAGACGAGCGGCTCCTGGTCGGCCGGATCGCGGCTGACACCGATGCCGATCAGCGGGATCTTGATGCTGTTGCCGAAAAAGCCTGCCGCCATGCCGCCGTGTGTGCCGGAGCTGCCAGAGCCCACCACCACGGCATCGAACGCCAGCCCCATGTCGTACCACTGCTGCTGCATCTCCTGCACGCAAGCGACATAGCCCAGTCCGCCGATGGCGTTGGAGCCGCCGCCCGGGATGATGTAGCCCTTGCGGCCCAGCGAGGCGACTTCCTGTGCCACCTTCGACATCGCCGCGCCCATGTCCGAGCCGCCGGGCACCACAGTGATGGCCTCGACGCCCATCAGTTCGAACATGAAGTTGTTGCCGCCGGCTTCCTTCTTGTAGCTGCCGGGCACGCGCTCCTCGATCACGAAGCGGCACTTCAGCCCCTCCTTGACTGCGGCCGAGAGCGTGATGCGGCAATGATTGGACTGCGGGGCGCCGCAGGTGATCAGCGTGTCGGCGCCCTGCGCCAAGGCGTCCGCCGCCAGGAACTCGAGCTTACGGGTCTTGTTGCCGCCGGGGAAGAGGCCCAACAGATCATCGCGCTTGATCCAGATTTCCGGACCGACGCCCCCCGGACAGCTTGCCGCCAGCGCCTTGGTGAAATGCGGCAGCAGCTCGATCGGCGTGGGAGCATGCGTGTAGCGACGACGCGGAAAACGGGCCAAATCCATTCTATCGACTCCAGTCCTGGACTGCGGTGACGTTCAGTTATTCGACAATGACGCCGCAGGCGATGCGATCGCCGGCATTGCCTGTCGGGTCGGTCTTATAGTCGTCGGCGCCGGCATGAATGATGATGGCCGAACCATCCGCATCGAACACCGAGTTCGGTTGCCCCTTGGCCAAAGTGACCATGTGATTGGCCACGTCGACCGTCAGCTCGCCATTGGCCGGCACATAGAGGTTCGGCATGTCACCGGCGTGCGAGCCCTCTTTGGCTTCCATGCCGTGCTTCTTGTCGGCCGGATTGAAGTGGCCACCGGCGCTGGTGAAGGGCGGTTCGCACTTGCCGACCGCGTGGATGTGGAAGGCATGCTCGCCGGGGGCAACGCCCTTCAGGGCCATCTTAAGCAGCACACCATGCGGCGTCTGGATGAGCTGGACCGTGCCCACGTCCTTGCCGCTGGCGTCCTTCAACGCCGCCTTGGCGGTCTGGGCGTGTGCCGGAAGCGACGCAGCGATGCCCAAGGTGCAGGCGACAGACAAGGCAGCGAAAAATCGGCCAATACGCATCGTGTCCTCCGGTTGTTCAGGCCAGGTAAGGTGAAAAGGAGACTACTCCAGCATCTTCGGGGGCCGGTAGAGCGGAAAGCCGTTGAACGGCTTGGACCGGTTGTGATCCGGCACTTCGTAGAAGCTCGACTTGCCGGCATTGTGCAGGCCGCCATCCACGCGCAGCGACGTGCCGGTGACGTAGGCCGCGGCATCGCTCAGCAGGTAGACGATGGCAGCTGCGATCTCCGACTCAGTGCCGTGCCGTTTCAGCGGCACCCGGGTCTTCACACCGCGCAGCACATCGTGGGCACGTTCGGGATAGCGGTCGAAGCCCGAGGACGCGATGAAACCCGGCAGCACGGAATTCACGCGCACGCCCGAATGCGCCCATTCGACCGAGGCGGTGTAAGTGAAGTTGGTCTGGCCGGCGCGCGCGGCCCCGTTGTGACCCATGCCGGGATTACCGAGTTCGAAATCGGCGCCGACATTCACGATGGCGCCACCGTGCTTTTCCATCGAGCCGAGATAGACCGCCTTGGAGACCAGGAAGGTCGCAGTCATGTTGTTGTTCACGACGGCATTCCAGCCGTTCAGCGAGATGTCCTTGAGCTGGGCTGGGAACTGGCCGCCGGCGTTGTTCACCAGCCCGTCGATGCGCCCTCCACTCCAGGCCAGCACGCCATCGACCATGGCCTTGACCTCCTCCTCGCGCCTGAGATCGGCGGCGAAGGTGAAGGTATCGAGATCGCCCAGCTCCTCTTTCACCTGGTCGAGCTTCTCCTGGGTGCGGCCCGCGATCGCCAGCCGCGCGCCGAGTGATTTCAGCTCGTGTGCAGTGCACCGCCCCAGCCCGGAGCCGCCACCGGTGACGAGGATAGTGCGGCCAGCGAACAGGCCGGGACGAAAGACGGACGCGTACTGCAGATCATTACTCATCCCGACAGCCTAGAGCGGCTTTCGATCAAGTGGAACCGCGCAAGCGGTTCCACTTGATCGGAAACGCACTGTTTCAAACATCTTTGCTTCAGGCATTTTACGTCCGGCCGAGTCCGGCCGAACGCAAAATGCTCTAGCCCTGACGGCTGCGCAACGCGAGGCGGCCGAGCCGATGCTGCAACAGCCGCATCAAGGCAAAGCCTGCCTGCAGGGTGATGCCGAAACAGACGATGCCAATGGCGAACAGCACCATCTTGTCGCCAAGCGTCGGCATCCGCTCGGCCTCGCGCAGGATCACTGCAATGCCCTCGCTGACACCAATGGCCGCCCCCGCACTGGACGACATCACCAGCACGAAATAAGCGCGCGTGACGTTGGGCAGGAAGAGCAATGCGCCGAGCGGCGAGCCGTCGCGAAGCTGCTTCAGGGCCTCGCTGCCATTGTCAGCGACATAGGCCGCTGCATAGGGCACCAGCGACAGGGCGACCGTCATGACGCCGGACGGCGCGACATTGACGCCGAATAGAGTCGCATCGGATGGGATGATGTTCAGCAGGAAGAACATCACGACGAAGGTCGGCGCCGCCCGCATCAAGCCGATGAGCGTCACGGCGATCGCTCCCACCACACCACCAACCAGCTTTGCCCAGGTGAGCAGGCCGCCGACGGCGAGACCGACAAGAAGCGCAATCGCTGCGATCTCGAAGTTCACCACCATGCCAGCGAGGAGCTGCGGCAGGAAATCGGGGGAGACGCGGCTCATGCTGTCACCTGACGGCGTTCGAGCCATATTTGCAGCTTGCCGCAGAGCCAGACCACGACGATCACGACCGCGATATAGAACACGAGCAGCAGCGAATAGGTGCTGGCGCGCCCGCTGGCAAAGGAAGTGATGTCGGTCAACGCGCTGAGCAGCTCTGGTGCGCCGATGAAGCTCGCGATGGGTGTGCCCTTCGCCGCATTGATCAGGAAGGACACGATCTGTGTAGCCGACCGGCTGACGGCGCGGCCGTACAGCTCGGTCGTGGGCGCGGGTGGCCCGCCCCTCTCCGTCCGAAGCGAATGCAGGGCTTCGGCGATCGCCTGACCGGCATTGCTGCCATTCATCAGACCAAGCGCCACGATGGCCGCACCGATCGCCACAGCGGAGGAGTACGGGAAGAGAGCGTGTGCGACCGCAGCGGAGATGACCAGGGTCAGGACGACTGGCGAGGATTGCAGAACGACGATGAGAAGCCGAGCCGGCCAGCGCAGTACGAAGGAGCGCGAGCTCTGCACCGCACCCAGCGCCAGGGCGAAGATCAGCGTCGCCGCCAGCGCGCCGACCACCAGTATCAGCGAATTGATAATGCCGGCCTTGAAGAGTTGCCACGCCGGCATGGTCTTGAACATCGGGAGCTGCAGGGCGATGCCGGTATGCTGCTCCATCCAGGCTTCGAAAGCCGCGACGCGCCCAGCGAACGGCGTCGGCTCCAGCACCGCGGTGAGCGCGGGAAGAACACAGGCCGGATCGGTGTTGCCGCTCGCCGTGTTGCAGTCAGGCCGATTCCAGACGATGCGTTGGCGTTCGAGGAAGCCGGTGCCAACGTGATTCTCCTTCGCGATCTTCAGGAACTCGCCGTCGCGATGGAAGATCTGGCTGATCAGATCGAGCGCCTTTGCCAATCGATCAGTGCCAGACTGGGCAACAGCCACTCCCCAGGGCACCTGGGCAAAACCGAACTTCTGGTCGAAGCGCGCGGTGAAAGCCGGGTCGGTGAAATAGTAGGCGAAGAAGCTGTCGTCCTGCGCCGCCAAGGTGCAGACCTCATCGCGTAGTCTGTCCGGCAACACACCGGCTTCGTCGAACAGCATCAGGCGCGCATTGTGCGAGACGATCTGCGCGTTGGAGCCATTGCCGATCGTGACGCAGATCGTGCGGTTGGAGACGTCGGGCCAATCCTTGATGTCCAGCGACTTCGGACCAACGATCGTCGTTTCGGACTGGTAATAGTGCGGACGGATGAACCGCACCTGACTGTCACGCTGGGCATTGTGGCCCATCGTGGCGATGGTGAGATCGATCTTGTCGTCTGCCAGCAGCGGAATACGGCTGGCGGCGTTGACGCGTGTGAATTCGGGCGTGAGGCCCAGACGTTCGGCCATGGCTCGGCCGACATCCACGTCATAGCCGAGACGCTCCCGGCCCTCGCGCGTGCCGAACAGCGGATAGTATTCGCGCACACCGATGCGAATCTTACCGGTGCAATAGAGCCGGACGAGCCGATCCAGACCGGATTGGCTGCAGGCGCCGGGCACTGCCGCGGCAGCACGCGCCTCGGTGAGCAGCGTGGTGAGCGCGGCGTCCGGCGTTTCCGCCTGGACGACCGGAGCCACGAGCAAAACAAGCCACGCCAAAAAGACGAACAGACCACGCCGGATGGACATCTCAGCTCTGTGTTCCGACGGGAGCGATCTCCACGATGTGAAGGTCGGCGAAGACATGGGGGCCGTAGCGATGGATCGACTTGCCGTCCTCCGCCAGCAGCACCGACGGCGTCATCAGCGCGAGCTTCTCGTTGGCAATGTGGACTAGCACCGAGGCAAGAACCGTGAGCGCGAGCCCGTGACGCGCGGCAAGGACACGTGAGCGCTCGACATCGACAAAAGCATTATGGGTGAGAACCGCCCGCGCCTTTGCGGTGAAGTGGTCTGCCAGGCCCTCGAGGAAAGAATCGAGAAACTCCCGGCCGTCGACACCGCCCGAGCTCCAAGTCGGCAGACGACCCGCGACTTCGACATGCTCCATCGGGAAGTGCGGGAGGTTGGCGACGATCAGGTCGAAGCGGCGACCCGCCACGGGTTGCCACATGTCGCCACGGAAAAGCTGGGCATCGTGGCCAAGCTCACGCAGCAACAACCGCCCCGTGGACACGGCCTCGTCCTCGATGTCGACGCCACTCAACGAGGTTGCCCCCATCGCGCCCAAAGCCGCCAGCACGACGCCGCTGCCGCATCCCATTTCGAGGACCTTCGCGCCCTGCACGCACTCGGGGCGACGCCGCAGGACATGGATCAGGGCTGCCGTGTATTCGCTTGGTCGTAAGGCCGCTGTGGCAGGGGAAGGCTTGGCGATATCCAGCATGGTTGGCGATCTATCTGTCGGTCAGCGCGACATCTGGCGCTGGACGCGTGGCGTGGTTTCCGTAGCAACGAGACGCTTGGCCATCTCGTTGGCTACCGTATCTTCGGGATACTCGATCAGGATCTCGCGATAGCGCTCGAGTGCCAGTGCGAAATCTTCGGACATCAGTGCCTCGTAGGCCACGCGCGTCATGCGGCAGAGTTTCTCGGTGGCGGCATCGGGCTCGAACTCCTCGCCGATCCCATAGGCGCCAACCAGTTCGTAGATCGGCACCTTCGAGCGGCGCCCTTTGACCACGACATCGTCGACCGGCCGGACACAGAGCCGCTCGCCAGCTTCCTTGAACACCGAATGGCTGATGCAGATGCGCGTGCCGTACTCCTTGTTGATGCCTTCGAGGCGCGCAGCGACGTTCACACCGTCACCCATCACCGTGTAGCTCATGCGTTCCTTGGAACCAATGTTGCCGACGAGGACGGCGTCGCTGTGGATGCCGACTCGGATGCGCATCGGCTTGCTGCCTTCGGCTTCCCAGCGCGCATTGAGGGCGGCCATGCTCTTGCGAATGCGTAAGGCCGCGAAGCAGGCGCGCAGCGCATGGTCGTCGAGTAACGCCGGAGCGCCCCAAAAAGCCATGACGCCATCGCCGATGAACTTGTCGATGGTGCCGTGCTCTTCGTTCACGGCCTTGGTCACGATCTCAAGATAGGCCGAGACGCGCAACAGCAGCTCTTGCGACGGCAACTCCTCGGACAGCGACGAGAAGGCTTCGAGATCGGAGAAGAAGATGGTGAGGAAACGGCTGTGGCCGCCCAGTTCGAGTTTCTGGTCGGACTCGAGCAGCTCACGGACGAGCCCTACGGGCACGAAGGCAGAAAAGGACTTCACTGCGGTGTCGAGCGTATCGATAGCACGCGACAGCAACGCCACCTCGCGAATGGGCGAATGCAGTGGAGGCAGGTTCTCGCCCCCGAGATCCTGGATCCGCGTCACCTTGCGCGCGAGATTCTCCAAGGGAGAAGAGATGACGCTCGATAGGAAATAGATAATCAGGATCTGCAAGGCGATGGCGATCAGACCGAAGATGAACAGCTTGTTGTTGTGCTCGGCAAAGATGCTGGTGAAATCGGCGAGCGGCGTGACGACGAAGAGTTGCCACTTCTTGCCGAATGAAGCTGGCAAGGTCGTGAGACTCGCGACGTATTCCTTGCCGCCATGGGAGAAGGAAAACATCTTCTCGTCGCCACGCGGACGAAAGCCGAAGGCGACCGCCGGCAGTTCATTGCCCAGCGAGGTGACGTGCTGCAGCTCGACGCGACCGGCGTGGCTGGCATAGGTCTTGCTGCGCTCCGAATTGGCGATGACCCTGCCCTGGTGGTCGAGAATGTAGGAGAGCGTGCCCGGGCTCACCTTGTGGTCGGCGAGATAGCTGGAAAGATCGTCGAGGGTAATATCGGCAGCGGCTACGCCCTGCAGCTTGCCGTCCTGGTAGAACGGCGCACCAACCGTGAACCCGACCAAGCCGAGCGTCGCGAAGACATCGACGTCGCTCACGGAAATAGCACCCGTCTGCTGGGCCGTGCGATACCACAAACGCGCCCGCGGATCGTAAGACGTGGTCTGCTCGGAGCTGCCCAGTTCCCGACGCTCGGCGTCGAGGAATATATAGTGGTCGATGGGCGCGGCCCGTAGCGACGGATCGATCCAACGTTCGGCATAGCGCGTGCCCGGCGGTGGCAGCTTGCCTTGAATCTCGACCGCCGGATCGATCTGGCGGGCCTGGCGGAACGCACCATCGGTCAGGCCGACATAGGCACTGATGATCCGTTCGCTGTGCTGGAGAATACTGAAGAGATAGGCAACCGATCGCTTGCTGGCGAAGAACTCGGGCTGCTCGCTGCCGACGGCAGCTGCGCTACGGACCAAGGACTTGATGGGCTCGAAAACGTTCTGGATGTTCTCGACGGCCTCGACATTGAAGCGCTTCAGGAGGCTTTCGGCGTTGTCGCGCGCGATTCGCTCATTCGAAACGTAATTCACCGCCACGATCGCGATGAAAACAGGCACCGTCAGAAGGACGAACAGCGTCAGGATGCTGGGACGCAGGCGCAGATTTGTATCGTGAAGAAGTCTCATGCACCCACTGCCCCTGCCCACCTCCCCCAAGGCGATTCATTCACTATAATTGAAAGGAGATTCAGCGTCCAACGGGTGCAGAGAGTCTTCTCAGAAGACCGTCTCAGGAGGGAGGGCGCTTCAGATGCCAGTCAGTGACCTGCTGATAGGCATGGCCTGCCGCCAGAATGGACCCTTCGTCGAAGGCACGGCCGGCGATCTGGAAGCCAGCGGGCACACCATGGCGTGTCATTCCGCCCGGCAAGGTGAGCGTAGGATGACCGCTCATGTCGATCGGAGCCGTGTAACGCAGCCGCCCAGCCACGGCCTCGACATCGCGACCGCCCTCCGCCAAGGCCTCGAGTGACCAGACGGCCCGACTCATCACCGGCAAAAGGAGCAGATCGACCGAGGCCAGGAGCTTGTCGAGTTCGCCTTTCAGTGCCGCGCGCCGCAACAGCAGCTTTTGGAGATCGACTCCTGAAAGCTTCAAGCCGGCGTCGAGGAGACCTGCGAGCACGGGCCCATACTCACTGGCGTGCTTCGGATAGGTTTCGGCATGCGCCACGGCAGCCTCGACCGCGCACAGTGGCACCCAGTCGTAGGACGCCTCGAAGAAGCTCGCCGGCAAGGTCGTGTCGACAATCGTGCCCCCTGCCTTCTTGAAGACCTCGACGGCACCGGCGAGCGCGCGTTCGGAATCCTCATCGAGGTCGCGAAAGTTCGTCGGCAGGCCGATGCTCTTGCCCTTCACGCCCGATGAAATGGTGGCTGCGTAGTCAGGCACCGGCATGCCAGCCGCTGTCGCGTCGTCTGGATCGGCGCCAGCAATGACGCCCAGGACGAGCGCTGAATCGAGAGCGCTGCGCGCCATCGGGCCGATATGGTCGAGGGACTCGCCCAGCGGGAAGACGCCGGCGCGACTCACCCTGCCCCAGGTCGGTTTGAGACCGCTCAACCCGTTCATCGTCGAAGGAAAGCGGATCGAACCTCCCGTATCGGAGCCCAGCGAGGCAAAGCAGAGACCGGCCGCCGTCGCGGCGCCGGATCCCGACGAGGAGGAACCCGTCCAATAGGCAGCGTTCCAGGGATTGAGCGGCGCCGGGATGCTGGGATGGTGTGCGCCATAGGCGCCCTCCGTCATCTGCAGCTTGCCAAGGATGACGGCGCCCGCTTCCTTGAGGCGCGTCACGACCGTTGCATCCTTTGCAGGCACGTTCGCACGGTGGATGGCCATGCCGGCGGCCGTCGCAACACCTGCCGTGTTGCAAAGATCCTTCACCGCGATCGGCACGCCATGCAGCGCACCGCGCGACTTGCCCGCCGCTGTCTCGGCATCGAGGCGCGCCGCATCGGCCAACGCGCGCTCGGCGGTCAGCGTCGCGTAGCTCTTGAGTTTGGGGTCGACCTTGGCGATGCGATCGAGCATCGACTGTGTCACTTCGACGGACGACAGCTTGCGCGCCTTCAGGCGCCGCGCGACCTCGTCGAGCGACAGGTAATGCAAATCGGCCGGCATGCGTACTCCTTCACAACGACTTATCCATCACCTGGATATGTTCGCCGCGATAGTCGCGCTGCTCAAGCGCTCTCCAGCCGAGACCGGTATAAAGCGCTGGGGCCGAAGACGTAAAAAGATAGAGACGCGAGTACCCGAACCGGCGTGCAGCATCCTCGACGGTGCGCACGAGCGCCGACGCGATGCCCTTCTTGCGATGTTCGGGAGGGACGAAGACGCTCGCAAGCCACGGATTGCGAGGATCGCCGTCGAGGTCGTCGAAGATAAGAGAGGCGGTACCGACGATGCGGTCTTCCTCGTCGAGGGCGACGAACGCGACCGGGACACGATCGACGTTCATCTTTCCCCGGATCCTGGCCGTGCGCTGTTCGAGCGTCTGATCAGGATTGAGATGGCCCCACTCGGCGAAACCCCAGGCCGAGACTTGTTCGACCAGATCGGGACGTTCGACGAGCGGGGCTACTCTCATGCCGTTAGTCGGCGGCCTTCAGGTTGACCGCTGCCGAACGACCACGCTCGGTGGCGATCTCGTAGCTGATCTTCTGGCCTTCGTTGAGGCCGTTCATGCCCGAACGCTCCACCGCGCTGATGTGGACGAACACGTCCTTGCCGCCATCGCTCGGCTGAATGAAGCCGAAGCCCTTGGTGGCATTGAACCACTTGACGGTGCCTGTAGCCATCTCTCTCTCCTAGGCTGGTAGACGAGCACATACATATGCGCGCAAACGGAGCGCTCGCTGCAACCGTCTGCGACAACCGTGGAATTTGGGGAAAAGCTCGTGGTGGAAAGTCCGTGGCCGCTGTGGGCTGGGCCGCCAAAGCAAGGCCAAGTTCGTGAGTCGTAGGGCCGCATATGGGTGAGTAACGTTTGGAAGTCAAGTTGGCTCCCAAGGAACCTTCACATTGTAGCCCCGATCTTCCATGGCTCGAATTCGTCGTCACCAATACCCAAAATTTCCGACTTGGTTTTCTGGCCCGACGCCGTGGCGAGAATAAGGTCGAAGATGCGCCGGCCGCTCTCCTGAATTGTTTCTTCACCGTCGACGATAGTTCCGCAGTTGATGTCCATGTCGTCAGTCATGCGTCGATAGAGGGAGGTATTCGTTGCAAGCTTGAGCGATGGCGTTGGCTTACAGCCAAAGACGCTGCCGCGCCCCGTCGTGAAGCACAAAACATTGGCACCACCGGCGACTTGCCCTGTAGCGGACACCGGGTCGTAGCCGGGCGAGTCCATATAGACGAACCCCTTTGCGGTGATCAGCTCTGCATATTTGTACACGTCGACC
The DNA here is from genome assembly GCF_004297405.1 of Reyranella sp. Taxonomy (GTDB): domain Bacteria; phylum Pseudomonadota; class Alphaproteobacteria; order Reyranellales; family Reyranellaceae; genus Reyranella. The sequence continues at coordinate 44,254 of NZ_SCVC01000033.1, read as the reverse complement.
AGATTCGTCGTGCCGCCCTTCGCGACTGCACCCAGCGACTTTTCGAGAATGGTTGTCAGGCCACCGGCCTTGTTACCCGGTGACGGATTGTTGTTCATCTCACCGCCAGTGCGAGCACAGTGCTCCTCCCACCAGCGGATGCGCTCGACGATTTTCTCGCCGACCTCCTTGGTGACGGCACGGCGTGTCAGCAGATGCTCTGCACCATAAATCTCGGGCGTCTCGGACAGCACCGCGGTGCCGCCATTGCGCACCAGAAGATCAACGGCCGCACCCAGCGCCGGATTGGCGGAGATGCCCGAATAGCCGTCGGAGCCGCCACACTGCAGCGCCAGGATCAGCTCACTGGCCGGCAGCGGTTCGCGCTTCACGTCGTTGGCTTCGGGCAACACTTCCTTCAGGAAGCCGACCGCACGGCCCACAGTCTTCGCGACGCCGCCTTCATCCTGAATCGCCATCGGAATGAGCTTAGGGCCTTCTTTCAGTCCCTCCGCATTCATCAGGCCGGAGATCTGGTTGGTCTCGCAGCCCAATCCCAGAACGACGACCGCCGACATGTTGGGATGTCTTGTGTAACCGGCGAGGGTGCGGCGCAGCACATCCATCTCGAGGCCCGACGCCGCCATGCCGCACCCGCCGCCATGCGTCAGCGGCACTACGCCATCGATGTTGGGATACTCGGCAAGCAACGGCTCGAGCTTCGCGGCGATCATGCGGCTGGTCGCGGCAGAGCAGTTCACCGTCGTCACGATGCCGATGTAGTTGCGCGTCGCCGCCCGGCCATCGGCGCGGCGATAGCCCATGAACGTCGCGGGCGGCGCGATGTAGTCGGTCGGGTGCGCATCGGCGCAGAAGGCATAGTCACGCTCGAAGTCGCCCATCACGCAGTTATGCGTATGGATGTGCGTCCCCGGCGCCAGATCCTCGGTCGCGAAGCCGATGATCTGATTGTACTTGCGCAGCGGCTCACCCTTCCTGATGGCCCTGGTCAGGATCTTGTGGCCAGGCGGCACACGCGTCGCGGCGGCAACCTCGCCCTCGACCTTGGTGCCGGGCAAGATGTCCATGCGCGCCACGACAACGTTGTCAGCCGGATGCAACCGGATGGTAAGCGGTGCTGTCATTGTCGTTTCCTCCAGAACTGACAAGCACGCTACGCGGCGCGCTTGCTTCTTATCGCGTCGATGGTCGCAAACAGGTCCACGCACTCGGCCTGGCCAAGCGACCTCAGCGGCGCCCGCATGCGCGACCAGGCCGCCGCATCGTTGCGGCGATGCCCCACCAGCGCTTTGACAGCCGCCGTCACGGCGAAGGGCAGCACGGCTTCGACCATCGCATTGACACGTGGTTCTTCGATGCCGTCGAGCAGCGCTTGCATCAAATCGGGGGCAACGTTTGCTAGTCCCGTGATCGCGCCCGAGGCGCCCAGCTTCATCGCGCGCGCCAGCAGGCGTTCGTCGCCGATCAGGATGTGCAGGTCGCCATGCTGTTTCAGGAGTGCCTGAGCATTGTCCCAATCACCAGAAGAATCCTTCACGCCCTTGATCTGCGCAGGGAAGGCTTTCTTCAGTTGGCCGATCAGGTCCATCGACAACCCGACCGCCGTAACCTGCGGGATGTGATAGAGGATGACGTTGCTCGCCTTCGGGCCGAGCCCCATCAACACCGCGGAGATCCAGTCGAACAGGCCTTCATCGTCGGGGTTCTTGAAATAGAACGGCGGCGCCAGAAGGAAGCTCGAGCACCCCAGCATCAGGCCGGCGCGGCCCTGAGCGATCGCATCCTCGACCGAGCTGGCAGCAATGCCGACGACGAGCTGAGTCCTGGGATCGATACCGGCGCCGACCAGAGCACCCAGTGCCCGTTGCCGTTCGTTCAGCCCAAGCGAGGCGCCCTCGCCTGTCGTGCCGAACGCCGTGATGCTGTTGCAGCCATCCGCCAGCGACTGTCGCGCGTGTGCGACGAGCCGTGGCAGGTCGATCGACCGGTCTTCGGCAAAGGGTGTGGCAAGGGCGACGGAAAGGCCAAATCGATCGGTGCGCATGGCGGCATGATAGGCCGCCCCCTTGGAAAGGAAAGCGGAGGAAAGAAAGCGGGGCGCCGAAGCGCCCCGCCATAGTTAGTCAATTCACCTAATCGTGGCCCCAACCCCAGCCGCGATTCCAAGCGGGCTGCGGCTGCCAGGGGTTCGGCGTCCAATAGGCGGCCGGCGGCGGTCCACCCCGCCAGCGGCCGTCGACCCAGACCTGACGGCCATGATGCCAACGCCAATAGCCTGGCACCCAGACTCGCTGGACGGGTGGCGCGTAGTAACGCGGCGGCGCCGGCCTGCCGATATAGATGCCGAACGACTGGGCGCTGGCCGGTGTGACGGCCGCGGTACCGAGCGCCACCGTCAAGAAACTGGCGGCGGCGATCGTGGTGAGAGCGATACGCTTCATCATAGTCAGCCTCCGTTCCCGGCGGCATCACACCGCCTCAAAGGGAGATACGCATCGACCCCTGTGAAAGTGTCTCCCCATCTGGGGAATTCGCGCGCCCATTCCGCCGTCTTTTGGACACGCTCATTTCCCGCCGAGCAGCAGAAGAATGACACCGGCCACGCTGACCAAGATTCCCAGCAGGCCGATCGCGTGCAGCTTCTCGTCGCGCAGGAAGAAATAGCTCAGCACGACTGCGATGAGCGGAAACAGCGCGACCAGCGGCGCCACCAGGGCGATCGAGCCGAGCCCCAGCGCTGCATAAAGAAGAAAGGTCGCCGTGCCGTTGGCAAAGCCGACGCACAGGAACCAAAGAACGCCTTCGCGAATCGCAGGGCCTTCGCGAAAGGCGCGACGGCCAACCAGGAGGAGGATCACAGCGGAGGAAAGCGTGTAGCCGATGGCCGCCGCCGCCAAGGGTTCATGCCAGATCGCGAGACCCGCCTTGATCGCGGGCTGGATCGAGCCGCGCACCAACGCCGCCGCCAAGGGCAAGCCGAGCACCCAGACCGACCACTGCCGGCCACCAGCCCCACCACGCAGCGCCAGCAAGGCGACACCGCCCACCACCATCGCGAGTCCGGCGAGTTGCGCGAACAGCAAGTGCTCGCCCAGGAACAGCACGGCCCCCAACACGGCAAAGAGCGGCGTGACATTGCCGACCGCGCCGGCCACGGCTGGCCCCAGTTTCTCGTTGGAGCGCACCGAGAGGATCGACACGACCACGGGGAAGATGCAGCCCACTCCGGCGAAGATCGCCACGGCACGCCAATCGAGCGCATCCCAATCGACCAGAGGTAGCGCCAGCAACCACGCCACCACCGCCGAACCGATGATCGAATAGAGCGGCGAGCGCCAGGACGGCATGGTCCGGAGCCCGAATTGCGTCAGGATAAGTGCCAGGGCGAAGCAAAACGCCGCGCCGAGGGCCAGAAGGGCTGCCCCGCTCATGGGAATCTGCTATTCCCGCCGGCTTCCAAGAACGAGGAAAACTATGGACACGCTCACCTACTGGAACGGCACCTGGCACGAGGGCAACCCGGCTATCCTGGGCCCACGCGACCACGCCTTCTGGCTGGGCTCCATGGTATTCGACGGCGGCCGCGCCTTCGAGGGCTGCGGACCGGATCTGGACCTCCATGCGGAACGCGTCGTGCGGTCGGCCCGCGCCATCGGGCTGAACCCCACCCAGACACCGCAGGACATACTTAAGCTGATGCACGAGAGCGTGCGCCGCTTTGGTCCCAAGGCCGAGCTCTACGTGCGGCCGATGTTCTGGGCCGGCAAGGGTGGCGCCGGGCCGATCTCGGTCGATCCCGACTCAGCGCAGTTCCTGCTCTGCACCTATGTCTCGCCGATGCGCGCCGGCACACCGCTGACCCTGGGCCTCTGCCGCTCGATCCGTCGGCCGACGCCGGAGAGCGCACCGACCGATGCCAAGGCGAGCTGCCTCTATCCCAATTCTTCGCGTGGCGTCGCCGAGATGATGAAGCGCGGCTTCAACAACGGCATCGTGCTCGACGCAATCGGCAATGTGGCGGAGACCTGCAGCTCCAACATCTTCCTCGCCAAGAACGGCACGGTGTCGACGCCGGTGCCAAATGGTTCATTCCTGGCCGGCATCACGCGCAATCGCACGGTGAAGCTGCTGCGCTCGGCCGGCATCACAGTTGAGGAGCGCACCGTCACGACGGCCGATCTCGAAGATGCTGACGAGCTTTTCACCACCGGCAATGCCGGCAAGGTCCAGCCGGTCAGCCGCTACGAAGATCGCGACCTGCAGCCCGGCCCGATCGCCGCCCGCGCACATGAACTCTACATGGCGTTCTCGCGCACGCAGCGAGTGATCTAGCGACCAGAACAGGGAAGGTGTTGGTCCAGCCAGCACTGGACCTGCACATCCGTGTCTGGCGACCAGTCCGAACCGCGCGGGATGCGCTCCAGGTAAAGAAACTGGATCGTCTTGATTCCCAAGGTCGCCAGGACCGCCTTTAGATACGGCGTCAGGAAGTCTGGTTGCCGGGCGCGTTCGCCGGTGATGAACCCGCCCGTCGCGACGACCACATAGGTCGGTCGATCCGTCAGCAGACCGACCTTTCCGGTCGGCGTCGACCGGAATGTACGTTCCAGGCGAAGCACCTGGTCGATCCAGGCCTTCAGCACGGCGGGCACGGTGAAGTTGTTCATCGGTGTGCTGATGACGAGACCGCCTGTTTGTTCGAGCTCGCTAATCATCGTCTCCGACTCCGCAAGTGCCTGACGCTGTCCCTCGTCCTGCTTGGCCGCAGGCACATACATGGCCTCGGTGAAGGCCTCGTCGATCAACGCCGGTGGTACTGCCGCCAGATCACGCTGAAGAACACGCAGCGCCGGCTCACGCACCTTCAGACGACAGATGACGTGCTCCGCTGCGGCGCGACTCTGCGAGCGGCCGAAGCGCGGGCTGGCCTCGAGCAGCAGCACCGTATTCATCGCAGAGGTTTTCCAAAGTGCAGTGCCGTCGAAAGCATGCCCCACCGGAAATAGAACCTCTGCCCCAATGAATTGTTGAGCGCGGTATCCAACGTCAACCAGTCGTAGCCAGCGCCCTTGGCGATCCGCGAGACCTCGTCCAACACGAGCGCGCCGATTCCGCACCGGCGTTCACTGTCGAGCACGACGAGGTCGTCGACATAGACGAAGCGGCCCCGGACCAGGTTCTCCTGGAACCGATAGCCGGCTGCACCGACGGGATTGCCGTCTCGCCAGGCCGCAAGCAGCCGGTAACTCTCCTTCTCCTGCCGGCGCACCCGTGCAAGCAGCTCCACACCATCAGCAAGATGCGGCCGCAACTGCTGCATCAGCGGAAAGCACGCCCCGAGATCTTCGTCGGTATCGGCGTGACGCAACTCAAGCGCGCTCACGGACCGCCTCCACTCTGGCGACCGGATGCTGGTTGCGCATGCCAATCGCGACCCGGTTCCAGAGATTGATCATCCCGATCAGGATTGTGAGATCGGCGATCTCCTTGGCCGAAAAGTGCTTTTGCAGGAGTTCGTAGTCAGCATCGGGTGCATGAGTCTCGGCGATCAGTGTCAGAGACTCGGTCCAGGCCAGCGCAGCACGCTCGGCCGGCGTGTAGATTGGCGACTCTCGCCAAGCGTTGAGGAGATAGAGCCGCTGCTCCGTTTCCCCCAGCTTGCGGGCGTCCTTGCTGTGCATGTCGAGACAGAAGGCGCAGCCGTTGATCTGTGACGCGCGCATCTTCACCAGGTCGACCAGGCTTACCGGCAGACCGCTGCGCTGGATGTAAGTTTCGACGGCGGTGAGAGCCGCGTATCCCTCGGGCGAGGCTTTCGGGATCGAAAGGCGCTGAACGGACATGTGTTACTCCTAAAAGTGACGTCCGTTAGATGGCACTCTTATGGCCTATATAAATGGTCCAAGATTTGAGAAAATCACTAGGCCATGCCTCGCCATACCGAACGCCTCGTTTCCACTCCCCTGGCGCGGTCCGCGCTCCCTTTGCAGGAGCAGCTTTACCAGCGGATCCGGACGGCAATCGCCAAGCGGCAGCTCACGCCCGGAGAAAAGCTGCCTTCGGTCCGCACTCTGGCGAGTGAGCTGGGCGTAGCGCGCGGCACCGTGGACATGACCTACGCGCGGCTCGTCGGCGAAGGCTACCTCCTCTCGCGTGGACCCGCCGGAACGATCGTCTCGCCCGATCTGCAGATCGGCGCTCTGCCCGCGCGCTCGGTCCGCGAGAAACTGCAGCCAGCGCCCGAGGAGGAATCAGGCACCGAGCCGCGACCGTTCCAGTTGGGCCTGCCCGCCCTGGACGCGTTCCCGCGCGCTCTTTGGGCGCGATTGACCGCACGCACCGCCAAGCGACTAAGCGGCGGCGCCCTCTCCTATCCCGCCTATGCAGGCCTGCCCGATCTCCGCGAGGCAATCGCGTCGTACCTCGCCGTCTCGCGCGGCGTGCCGTGCCACGCGTCGCAGGTGGTCATCACCAGCGGCTATCAGGACGCCCTCAGCCTGATGGCTCGTCTGCTCCTGCGGCCGGGCGACGGGGTGTGGTTCGAGGAACCCGGCTATTTCCTTGCACGCCATGCCCTGGAAGCGGCATCGGCCCGGCTGCTGACCATCCCTGTCGACGATCAGGGACTGAACGTGGAGTTCGCGCAAGAGAACGCGCCCCGCGCCCGGCTCGTAGTGGTGACGCCCGCCCATCAGAGCGCGCTCGGCGTCGCCCTCTCACTCGCCCGCCGACAGAGGCTCCTTGCCTGGGCCACCGAGACGAAAGGCTGGATCGTCGAGGACGACTACGATGGCGAGTTCCACTATGTCGGGCGAAAGCTCCCGGCACTGAAGAGTCTCGATCTCGCCGACCGCGTGATCTACGCCGGCAGCTTCAGCAAGACCCTCTTCCCCGGCCTCTGCCTCGGCTATCTCGTCGTGCCTCATTCCCTGATTCAGCAGGTCATCGAGGCGAAGCGCGCCACCACCCATGGCGAACCTGTGCTGGGTCAACGCGTCGTTGCTGACTTTCTTTCCGGAGGACACTTCGGCCGGCATCTCAAGCGCATGCGCGGCCTCTATGCGGCCCGACGCGACGCTCTCGCCTCGGCACTGCGCAGCACCTTTGGCGATCGGCTGGAGATGACGCTGCGGCCAGGCGGCATGCATCTGCTCGCCCGTTTTCCCGAACAGGGCGACGACGTCGAACTCGCACGCCGCGCCCTCCGGCATGGTCTCCTGCCTACCGCGCTTTCCGCCCAGTACCTCGGACGGACACGCGATTCCGGCCTGATGCTGAGCTTCACCAACATTCCGGAGGAACAGGCTCTCGCGCGAGCGAAGGCCCTGGCACGCGCCATCGCCTAGGTCGCAGCCTAGGTCAGCGCGAAGCCTTCGTAGCCGTTCGCCACGATCTCCTCGCACTTCTGGCGATACTTCGGCGCGCCGCCGGCATAGGCCATGAAGGTGCGCTTCTGACGGCCGGCGACATTCTTGTTCACGCCAGTCATCCACGAATCGACTTTCGTCAGCAGCAATCGTGACGCGGTGTCATGGACATGCGCCGTCCAGGTCTCCTCGGCATCCGGCGTCGCCTCGATGCGCGTCAGCCCCTTGTCGCGCATGTGCTCCAGAAGATCGCTCACGAATTCGACGTTCTGCTCGATGCAGCGCGGCAGGTTGCAGAAGGTCGCGGCATTGTGCGGACCGACCAGGGTCAGCATGTTGGGGAAGCCCGCGACGTTCATGCCGAGATAGGTGTGCGGGCCGTCGGCCCACTTGTCCCGGAGCTTCTCGCCATTGCGGCCGCGGAAGTCGATGCGATCGAACGCGCCGGTGATGGCATCGAAGCCGGTCGCGTAGATGATCATGTCGAACTCGTACTCGGCATCACTCGTCTTGAGCCCCTTTTCCGTGATGCGCTCGATCGGCGTCTCGCGCAGATCGACGAGCTTCACGTTGGGCTGGTTGTAGACCTCGAAGTAGCCGCTCTCGAGCGGCACGCGGCGGGTGCCGTAGCCGTGGTTGGTCGGGATCAGCTTGTCGGCGAGCTTCTGATCCTTTAACCGGGCCCGGATCTTCTTGATCACGAACTGGGTGAGCGCGTCGTTGGCCTTCTGGTCCATCAGCACGTCACGGAAGTTGCCCTGCCAGAAGGCGAAACCCGGCATGTTGTAAAGTTCCTCGAAGAACGCATCGCGCTCCTCGGGCGTAACCTCAGTGGCATGGCGTGGGTCGGCGGTGTGAATGAAGCAGCCCCAGTTGTCGCGGCACTGCGCGAAGATCTCATCGTAGCGGCCGCGGATCTTCTCCATCTCCTCCGGCGCGATGGCGCTGTTGCGCAGCGGCGTGCACCAGTTGGGCGTACGCTGAAATACGGTGAGATGGCCCACCGTCTTGGCGATCTCTGTGATGGCCTGCACACCCGAAGCGCCGGTGCCGATCACCGCCACGCGCTTGCCGGCGAAGGTCACGGGACGATGCGGCCACAGGCCGGTGTGCCAGGACTCGCCCTTGAAATCCTCGACGCCGGGGATCACCGGCATGGTCGGCGACGAGAGCGGCCCGATGGCCGTCACCAGGAAGCGGGCGCGGGCGCGCTTGCCGTCCTCGAACGTGGCTTCCCACTCGTTGGCGGCCTCGTCCCAGTGCGCGGACTTCACGCGCGTGTTGAAGGTGATGTCGCGACGCAGGTCGAACTTGTCGGCAACGAACTCGCAGTAGCGCAGGTTCTCGGGCTGGCCGGAGAAATGCTCCTTCCAGTTCCACTCTTTCAGCACCTCGGATGAGAAAGAGTAGCCATAGGTCCAGCTCTCCGAGTCGAAGCGCGCACCTGGATAGCGGTTCCAGTACCAGGTGCCACCGACACCGCCGCCGGCCTCGTAGACATGCGCCTTGAAGCCGAGCTGGCGCAGCTTCAGGAGCTGGTACATGCCTGAAAGGCCCGCGCCGATGATGATGACGTCCCAGCGCTCGATGTCGGCGGTCATGGGGGCTTCCTCCTTAGATTTGGCCCCAGCATACAGGCCGCCATGGCGACAGGGCAGAACCCACTGAGCGTTCCCTGCCGACCTGCAAAAGGGCAGAACATTGCCAAATGGCGGGCAACCGGACGATGGCGGGCGGCGTTTGTCGAGCAGAGGAGGGTTTTCCCCATGTTCCTCCGCGTTCTTACATCCCTCGGCGTGCTGGTTATGCTCGTGAATGCCTGCGATCCGGTGATCCAGATCGCCCCGTCCAGCAACTATGAGGTCGTTGCCCTGACTGCCGAGTAAGGGCCGGCTCTCAGCCGTGGTGCCAGAATGCCCAGGCCGCAACACACGCGATGCCAAGGGCAGTTAGCCCGAAGAAGATAAAGAAGCTCAGGAAAGCCCGCTTGAGGTGGTGCCGACCGTCGTCGGTCAATTCGTGCCACTGCAGCCTGCGAGTCAGCGAGAATTTGGGAACGTGGCCTGCAGCATGGGCACGGGCGTGCACCACGACAAATCGCAGGCCATGCCAGAGGGCCGCCAGGATTGCGACCGTTCCCAGCAGCCAGAATGGCAGAAACATCAACCAGACTTCGAGATCCTGATTCACCGGCTTCTCCCCCCGAGGGCGGGAGCAGTGCCACATCCTGAACCTGTGGCCAAGCTGCCCTAACGGCCAAACCGGGGGTCGAAGGGGAAGCGGCGCCAGCGCCGGTCGTCGAACAGAACGAGAAAGAGTTGGGCAAACAGTGGACCCAGCCGCGGATCGTCAGGCCCCGCCGCCTGGGTCCAGGCGGTCGTTTGCGACAAAGCGAGATCGTCGCGGCAATAGACGCCGAAGACATAGAAGCGGCCCGGCGTCGGCGGTTTCAGGAAAGTCTGGCCGGAACAGACGCGCGCGGCCGTCAGATCGTTGGCCGGGTCGAACACGAGCGCCAGCCGATAGCTCGGCCTGACCTCCTCGGGTGGCGTCTCGTAGGTGAAGGTAAGGTTGGGACGGGGCTTGTTCGCCTGCATCACCGGCAGCAGGTGGTGTTTCACCTCCCCTATTGGCAGCGCCGGGAAGGGATTCCCGGCCATGACGACCTGAAACCGCCGGCCGTCCGTGGCGGCCCAGAACTCCGAAAAATCGTATTGCGGCGCATAATCGGCGCCGCCGACGGTCTGCGCCTGCCCGGGAAGGGCGGCCGCAAGCATCAGGGTCACAGGAAGGACACAGCGCCAGGACCGCATTTGTGAAACTTTCCACCCTGAAGGTCGTTAGCGTGTCTAATCGAACGCGAAGCGGTGGGGCCATGTTCCCGCCAAGTCACGTCACTGGGAGTTTGAGAGTATGCTGAAATTCATCGCCCTTTCCGCCATGGCCTTTGGCCTTGCCGCCTGCGGTGAGACTTGGGGCCAACGAGCCGTCACCGGCGGCGGAATTGGCGCAGGTACGGGTGCCCTCATCGGCGCCTTGACGCCCATCGGCCTACTGCCAGGCGCACTGGTCGGCGGCGCCGTTGGCGCTGGCGTCGGTGCCGCGACGGCACCCCGGCGATAATTCAGGAGCAAGTCTAGGCGCGCGCCCGGTCCTCCCACCCACCCACCACACGGCCCGATTGCGTGCTTAGGCGAGCGAGAGGGGCGCGGATCGCAAGGTCCGCGCCCCTTCTTTTTTGCCCACCCCTCTGCACCACCCAGTCTCCAGGCATGCCGGCACCGCGTGCCTAGGCCGGTGAAAGCGTGCTTTGCCCAGCCGCCAAATCCGCTCGCTTCTTGATCTCGGCCGTTGTCAGGCCTTTGCCGTCGGGCCGCCAGCCGGGCGGACCAAACAGATACATCCAAGCCTCGTTGGGTGAGCGCGCGGAGGCGAGATCCTGTGCAAGCCCGATCCACGGATGCACGTTGATCAGGAAGGGATTGCGCGAAGACACCGCGGGCGAAACCAGGCCGAAGTCGCAGGGCAGATCCTTGCGCTCCGCGACGTAGGTGCCGAACAGCCGATCGAAGACGATCAGCACACCACCGTAGTTGGCATCGAGATACTCGGGATTGCGGGCGTGATGGACGCGGTGGCTGGACGGCGTGTTCAGCACATATTCCAGCCAGCCGAGCCGCGGGACCCAGTCGGCATGCAGCCAGAACTGGTAGAGCAGATTGAGGAACAGCGCCGTCAACACCGTGACCGGCGTGAAGCCCAGCAGGACCAGCGGCGTGAAGAAGAGCGACGTCCCCGTGAACTTGCCGAACCAGCCTAGACGGTAAGCTGCGGAAAGGTTGAGCTGGTTCGGTGAGTGATGCACCGAGTGAGACGTCCAGAACCATCGCACGGTGTGACTGGTGCGGTGATACCAGTAGTAGAAGAATTCCAGCCCGAGGAAGAGCAGCAGCACCGACCCTATGTCGTCGAGCGACTGCGTGAACAGGCGATGCTCCCAGACCCAGTCGAGCCAGGGTGCCGCGAAGGTATAGGGAATAAGCGCCAGCAGTCGACGGCCGCCAAGGTCGGCCAGCGAGCAGGCCCAGCTCTTCCAGTCGTAGCGTTCTGCCCGCCTCTTCGACAGGACCAGCCCTTCGACCAGAGCAGCGCCAATCACCACCGGCAGAATGACGAAATAGAGCGAAGCGAGCTGATCCATGAAGCGCTCCAGAGGCTTTGCAGTCCCAAGAATATGAGCAATGCTCACATTCTTAGACTCGCCTTTTCTGTCGGAGCAACGCCATGGCCACACGCCGCCAATCCGTTGGAAACAAACGCCGAATTCCGCGTCAGGCACGCGCGACCGAGACAGTGGCTGCAATTCTGGAGGCAGCGGCTCAGGTTTTGGAAGCCGGCGGGCTCAGCGCCTTTACGACCAACGCCGTCGCTGAGCGCGCAGGCGTCAGTGTCGGCACGCTCTACCAGTATTTCGGCGACAAGACCGCGATCCTGCTCGCCCTGGCTCAGCAGGAACTCGAACTGGCGTTGAGCGATGTCGGCCGTGCGCTCCAGGCCGAAGCCCATCCCTTAGTCGAGGGCCGTGTACGCGCCATGGTGCGTGCGATCGTGAATGCCTTTCGCGGACGCCAGCGCGCCCGCAAGGCCGTGCTGCAGGCAATCCTGGCGCAAGGACGCGGCTTGGAGACGATGGCGCCTCTGGCAGCCTTTATCGCCCACGCCAGTGAGCAGGTCGGCCGCGGACCGAAGCCGATGCTGGCCACGCTTTCGCCAGAGCAGGTGTTCGTGCTGTCACGCAGCATGATGGGCACCATCCGCGCCGCGGTGCTTGAAGAGCAGCCCTTTTTCAGAAGCCGCGCGTTCGAGGATGAAATCGTGCGTCTGGTGACGGCCTACCTCGATGCCGTCACGCGGTCGGCGGTGGAGCGTGAGGCCTGAGCCACGCCGCGGGCGAAGTCGGCCACCTCGTCCTGCCAGTCGACGCGATGGGAATCGGGAGAACTCGACGTCGCGGCCAGCGTGAAGTCGAGATGGACACCCGTCTCGTGCGCGAAGACGCGACCGGTCAAGAGCTGGGCGTAGGCGGCGGCCGAACGGTGCGGCGTGCTGGCGCCCGGCATGACGTGCGCCAGCAGCGGCATCAGGTTCGACCAGGCCCAGCGCTCGACGGTCGACCGCTCGCGCGCCAGGCCCGTGCCTGGCATGAGACCGGGATCGAAGGCAAAGAAGCGCGGCCCTTCCGGCAGCCCGCGTCGGGCCAGCGCGTAGACGTCGAGAATCGCGCAGAGCTTGGAGGTGGCATAGCGGTCCATGCCTTGCTGCTTGACCGGCACTGCCGCATCGAGATCGCCGTGCGCGACGCGATCGATGCCGACATAGATGCCACCGCGAAAGCCGAAGCGGCGGGCGCCGACATCCGCTGGATCGTGCGTGCCGCTGGCGGTGATCGCCACTGGCGCCCGAGGCGCCATCGACGGTCGCAGCCGGTCGATCAGCACGGCGTGCGCGAGCCAGTTGGCCTGAAAGGTTTCCTCGTAGCCATCCGTGGTCAGGCGTCGCGGGCCCACGATCTGCAGGCCTGCATTGGCAGCGAGCGACGCCAGCGGCGTATCGGCGAGCCGGGCTTCGACGAGATCGGCAAAGGCATGGGTCGAGGCCAGCGAAGCGAGGTCCAGTGGCAATATGGCGAGCCGGTCCGGGCCGGCCAGTGCGCGCAGCGTCGTTGCAGCCGCCGGACGGCGAGCCCCGACGATCAGGCGATGCGAGGAGTCGGCGAGCAGCGCCCGGGCGAGCTCGAGGCCAACGCCCGAGGTAGCGCCGGTAACAAGATGGACGATCGACGACATGGCTTTGACTCCGGCTGATCTCAGTCGAAGATGGGAGCAGCCCCTACCATCGTCCATTCGCATGGGAGCCGCCGCCGTGCCGAGCGCGTTGAAGCCGCGCAAGAAGCCATCGCAGGATCGTTCCACCGCGACCGTGGACGCCATCGTCGAGGCCGCGATTCGCATTTTGCGCGAGGGCGGATGGACCGCTTGCACCACCACGAAGGTGGCGGAGCTGGCGGGCGTATCGGTCGGCTCGCTCTACCAGTACTTCCCCAACCGCGCCGCAGTCGCCGTCGAGATCGTGCGCCGCCGCACGCGCAAGCTCATGTCGGCCGCGATCGGTGTCGACCTTGCGGGCGCAGCGAATCTCAAGGAAGCGATCGGTCGTGCCATGGCCGCGTTCCTCACCGAGAAGCGTACCAGCCTCGATCTGTCGCTGGCGCTGCGCGATGCGCTGCCCGAGGTACAGGGCCGCCAGGCCATCATTGAGGAGGCGCGGAGCTATGCGCCGGCGTTCCGGGCCAAGCTGGCGCCCCTGGCCGAGGGCGTGCCGGATGTCGCACGTCTTGCCGTCGCGATGGCCGCCGTCGAAGGCACTGTCTGGGAGATGCTGGCGCAGGACGCCGCAGCGCTCGAGCAACCCGAGGCCGCGTCGGCGCTGGCCGGCGTCTTCATGGCCGCGGCTGGTCTCGATCCCGGTCGAACCAGATCTTGAGGCGGTCGAGCATCGCAAACAGCGTACGCTGGTCCTTCTCCGACCAGTCCGCGAAGGCACGCTGGGTCCACGGTGTCAGCGCCGCCACTGCGGCGCGATGCTTGGCAAGCCCGGCCGGTGTAAGAACCAAAAACTTGGAGCGTCCGTCAGCGCCGTTGCTGCGTTCGCGCAGGAAGCCCAGCGCCACCATCTTCTGCACCGTCTTGGTGACGCCCGGCTGCGGTTGTTGCAGCGCGCGGGCGATCGACGTCACGGTCTTGGCTTCGTCCGGGCGATGGCTGAAGTGGTTCAGCACCACGAGCTGCGGCAGCGGCAAACCGAGCGGCTTCAGGAGGCGGTTGCCCTCGGTCGTGGTCAACTGGTCGATGATGGCGATCCAGTTGACGATGCGAAAGGCAAGCGGCGGTTCTGTCATGCGGCCAGGAAGCTCTGCAGCGCCCGTCTTGGCGACGGGCCGGGATCGGCAGCATAGCCCAGCCGGAAGAGCATCTGCAGCGTGGCGTCGCCTGCTACATCGGTTTCTTTGTGCATGGCCCTGCGTAGCTCGGCCATCTCGGGATATTCCTGCAGGGTCTGGCTGTGCGGTTGCAATGCCACGCCGAGCGACGTCGCCTTGAGCTGCAGACGCACGAAGGCGCGGCCGACGGCGATTTGCGTAGCGCGCGTATTGTCGGCGCTGGCGATCCATCCGAAGGCCCGCGCGCTGGCATAGCCTGCCAGGGCATAGTCGCGGCCGCCGCTCCAGGCGAGTGTGCCGGGAGTCATCGCCTTCTCGGGCGTCATTTGCCCGGCTTGGCGCAGCGCCCAGATCATCGGTCCCTTCAGCGCAATGCCATCGCGGTGGGCCGCGATCTCGGCAGCGCCGATGCGCACAACGTCGATGCTCTCCTTGTGGGTGAGATACGTGTTCATCTCGAGCTCAGAACCAGCGATGGCGAGCGCCCGCAGGCGCTCGACCTTGTCTGCCTCGTCGACGATCGACAGCGGCAGTGCGGTCGCGGTGTGAGCCGCAAGCAGCGCAGCGCGATGCGCGGGATCGAGCGGCCTTGCCTCGAACTTGGTCTTCACGGTGCGCCGGCGCGGCACCTCGGCAAACAGCGGATCGACCGCAATGCCGTATTGCCGCGTGAAGACGATGCGCGCGACCGGCCTGTCCAGCGACCACTCGCCCGCAGGGAAGATCGAAACGTCGGCGCGCCAGCCCTCGGCCGCCGCTGCCATCGTCAGGATCTCGAGGAAACAACCATGGCCGATCAGGATCTGGCGCGAGAACGGGTCGGTCGCGGGCAGCAGTCGCCTGCCGTCGACATGGAGCAGGATCGTATCGGGCTGAGAGAGGTCGACCGCCCAGGATTGCAGATTGTGCGGATTGGGCGCCAGCAGCGCCCAAGCCAAAGCGCGCCGCCGCGGGTCGGTATCCGACGGTCCGGGACCAGCCCAGCCTTCGATCGCGCTGGCCGGCATGGCGTCCAGCCGTGGGATCCCCACGACGGCTCCCGCCGCGACCACGACACCACCGCCCAGCACTCGGAGGAGAGCCTTGCGTGAAAGAGCCATGAAAAACCCTCTAAATATTCCAAGGAATATTAATATATTCCTTGGAATATAAATAGACAAGCACAAAAGAAGCGCCGATGGCTGTCGTTCTAGAGGCTGTGGGGAAGCGGCACGGCCAACAGCACGCCGAACTCACGGGCGAGGTCGCAGCTCACGCGCGCATGCACCTTGCCCTGCTTGTCGAAGAAGCGGCCTGTCGGGTTCACCGGAAACACGCCTTCGTGCCAGACGCCGGGATTGATGTAGATGCCGAAGCTGCCATCCGACCAGAAGGCCTTGAACGCTTCGGGCTTCAGATCGTCGCCCGGCAGCGACACCGGCACCACGAACGGCCGGCCATCGAGCGGCCAGAAGAGCTGGCCGCCGTCCGGATGATAGTTGCAATGCCACAGGAGCACGCGCCCTTCGCTCAGCTTCACGCCGGGCCGCGCCGTTTCCGGTAGATCGCGGAAGCCAATGACATAATGGCCACCCACCGCCTCGTTGCGGCCGATCAGCTCGTTGCCCCGCCATTCGCAGGCGAAGGTGCCTTCGGTCGTACCGCCTTCTATGCCAGTGCCGGCATCGAGCCGCCGCCAGCCAGTCAGCGGCCAGGGTACGATCTCGATCCGGTGCTTCTTAGGATCGCGCACGACCTCGCCATACCCTTTGAGCGACTTCGCATCGGCACGCACCAGCGGCACATCGAGGAGACGCAGCCCTGATGGAACATCCGGATTGAGGTAGTCGATGACGACGGTATCGGACACGCTCAGGCCGCCTTGCCCAGATCCTCGCCGGCGAGCGCGCGTTCGATCAGCTTCACGACATTGTCGCGACCGTAGAGCTTGATGAACGCGCCCATGCGCGGCCCCTGCTCGCTGCCCAGCAGCACCTCGTAGAGGGCCTTGAACCACTGACGCAGCTCTTCCTTGGCGAAGTGCCGCTTGCCTGCCTCGTAGACCTCGTCCTGGATGACCTCGGCTGTCGCCGTCTCATCGATCTTCCGTAGAGTCGCGGCAAGATCCTGCAGCGCCGCGCGCTCCTTGTCGTTGGGCAGGCGGAACTTCTTCGAAGCCTTGACGAAGTCCTGGTAGTAGGCGACCGCACCGGCCAACAGCCGGTCGAGATACGGCGCATTCTCCGGCGTCGCGCCCGGCACATAACGGCGCAGGTATTGCCACAGCACGTTCTTGTCTTCGGTATTCGCCACACCGGCAAGATTCAGCAGCATGCCGAAGGTAACGCCGGCGGCCGAATTGGTCGGCGCCGTGCCGTTGTGAATGTGCCAGGCGGGATTCTCCAGCGCCTTGGCGGGTTCATCGGCCGGCAACTTCTCGACGGCGGAAAGGTAGTCGTCGACGGCACGCGGGATCACGTCGAAGTAGAGGCGCTTGGCGCGTCGCGGCTGCTGCTGCATGTAGAGCGCCAGCGATTCCGGCGGCGCATAGCGCAGCCACTCCTCGACCGAGAGCCCGTTGCCCTTGGACTTGGAGATCTTCTTGCCCTCTTCGTCGAGGAAGAGCTCGTAATTGAAACCTTCCGGCGGCTTGCCGCCCAGGATCTTCACGATCTTGGCCGAGAGCTCAGCCGAGGGGATGAGATCCTTGCCGAACATCTCGTAGTCGACGTCGAGCGCAAACCAGCGGCCGGCCCAATCGGCCTTCCACTGCAGCTTGACGTTGCCGCCGGTGACCGGCGTCTCGACCAAGGAACCGTCCTCGTCGTGGTAGACGATCGTGCCGGCATCGGCATCGACCTTGACTAACGGCACCTGCAGGACGCGGCCGGTCTTGGGCGAGATCGGCAGGAAGATCGAGTAGGTCGCGCGACGCTCCTCGCCGAGTGTCGGCAGCATCACCGCCTGCACCTCGTCGTAATGCTGCAGCATGGTCAGCAGCATCTTGTCGAAGCGGCCGGACTTGTACCAATCGGTGGCCGACTGGAACTCGTATTCGAAGCCGAAGGAATCGAGGAAGGCGCGCAGGCGCGCGTTATTGGCCGCGCCGAAGCTCGGATGCTCGTTGCTGAACGGATCCGGCACCGCCGTGAGCGGCTTACCGAGATGCTGCGCCAACATCTCCTTGTTCGGCACGTTGTCGGGCACCTTGCGCAGCCCGTCCATGTCGTCGGAGAAGCAGAACAGCCGCGCCGGCACGTCGCTGAGGCGCCGGAACGCCTGGCGCACCATCGTGGTGCGCACGACCTCGCCGAACGTGCCGATATGCGGGAGCCCCGACGGACCGTAGCCGGTCTCGAGCAGCACGTAGCCTTTCGCCGGCGTTTTGCCGCCAACGCGGGCGACGAGCTTGCGGGCTTCTTCAAACGGCCACGCGCGCGCGGCCTCGGCGAGGGTACGATCAATCTGAGACATGGATTGGTCAAACTAGGTGCGGGGGCCATTTGCGTCAATCGCGCGAAGCGCCCAAAGTGCCGCGCCTGCAATGAAAAAACGCCCTCTCCTGCTCGCAATCGGCGGCCTTCTGGCGATGGCGGCCGGCCTCGGCATCGGACGCTTCGTCTACACGCCGATCCTGCCGCCGATGGTCGAAGCGCTGCAGCTCACCAAGGGCCAGGCCGGCCTGATCGCCTCGGCCAACTTCATCGGCTATCTCGCAGGCGCCCTGCTGGGAGCGTTGCGGCTTCCCGGTTCGCGCCGGACCTGGCTGCTGGCGGCACTCGCCGTCAACGCGATCTGCCTCGCCGGTATGGGCGCGGCCACGACCATGCCGCCCTTCATCGCGCTGCGGCTGATCGCCGGTGCCGCCAGCGCCTTTGTCCTGATCTTCAGCTCGGCCCTGGTGCTCGATCGGCTCGCGGCCGCCGGCCGCGCCTCGCTCTCCGCCGTGCACTTCGCGGGCGTCGGCAGCGGCATTGCGCTTTCTGCAATCCTGGTAGCAACGCTGCTAATGGCGCACGCCTCCTGGCAGATGCTGTGGTTTGCCAGCGCCGTTCTTTGTTTCGCCGCGGTCATCGCTGTTGCCGCTTTGGTACCACCCGACGAGGCGGTGCCGCGGACCGTACGGACCCAGAGCGTGACTGGGGTCTCTCCGGGGTTCATCGCGCTGATCGTGGCGTATGGTCTGTTCGGTTTCGGCTACGTGATCACGGCCACCTTCATCGTCGATCTGGTGCGTGGCGCACCGGCAATCGCCCATCTCGAACCGTATATCTGGCTGGTCGTGGGCCTGAGCGCCGTGCCGTCTGTGGCGCTCTGGACCGCCCTCGGCACCCGGTGGGGCGTGATGCGCGCCTATGTCGTGGCCAACCTCGTCGAAGCCATCGGCGTGGCGGCCAGTGCGCTTTGGGTGCAAACGGCCGGTGTGGTCGTCGCGGCGATCTTCCTGGGCGGCACGTTCGTGGGCCTGACGGCGCTCGGCCTGGTCGCGGCCCGCGAGGGCAGCACGGGTGATCCCCGCCGCAGCATCGCGTTGATGACTGTCTCCTTCAGCCTCGGCCAGATCCTGGGCCCGATCTTCGCGGGCTATGTCTACGACGCCACCGGCAGTCTCTCGACGCCATCGCTCGTTGCGGCGGCGGCGCTGGTGGTAGCGGCGCTGCTCTCGCTGCTTGCCGAACGGCAGCGCCGCCTCAGCCCTTCCCAGCTCAACCTTTCCAAGTGAAGGGGAAGAGCTGCTGGCGCACGAAGCCCGGCGGCATGTAGTCACCCAGCACGCCGTATTTGCCAGGGAAGCGGCGCTCCGACTTCACCGCGGTGCCGAAGATATAATCGATGAAGGCGAAGTGGGCGGCATAGTTGCGGTCGATCGCCTCGCGCTCCGAACTGTGATGCCAGTGATGGAAATCGGGTGTCACGATCAGCCATTTAAGCGGCGCCTTGGCGAAGATTATCGGCACCCGCACGTTGGCGTGGTTGAACACCGCCTGGAAGCCAACGATCACGATATAGATGTCGGTCGTGGTCTGGTTGAAACCCAGGACATAGAGCACGCCCAGGATCGAGACGCGCGTCGTCAGCAGTTCGAAGAGATGCAGCCGCGACCCCGCCATCCAGTCCATGTACTCGGCACTGTGATGCACGGCATGGAAGCGCCAGAGGAAGGGAATCTCGTGATAGGCGCGGTGCGTCCAGTATTGCACCAGGTCGGCTACCAGAATGACCAGGAACAGCTCGGCGAAGAACGGCAGCCCGCCCACCCACTTCTGCAGGGGTGGCCATACCATCCAGCCGAACAGCCGATGGATGGCAAAATTCACGATCAGCAGCGCCAGCCCGACCAGCAGATGGTTCACGATGAAATGCGTGAAGTCGGTCTGCCACCCCGGCCGGAACACCGGCTGGTCGCGATGCAGAGGAAACAGCTTCTCGATCAGGATGAAGATCATGCTCGAGCCGAGCAGGTCGAGGATGAACCAATCCAGGCCGACATAGGGCGTGTTGTCGGGGAAGTCGTCGACCGGCACGCGATGCCCGCCCAGCGCCGCGGCGAGCAGGATCAGCGCCAGCGCCGTGCCGTTCAGCCAGCGATTGCGCAACCGGATCAGGTTGGCGAGCGCCATGCCGCCTGCGATCACCATGCCGACCAGCATGATCTCGCGCAGGATGGCGACGTCGTACTTCTTCCGGAGGTCGGGCGTCGTCAGGTACTGCGGGAAATGGAATGCCAGCACTGCCAGCACGGCAAGGCCGCCCAAGGTCAGGGCGATCACCCCGGTGACCTTGCCCTTCCCTTTGTCCATGGCGCCGGATTGACGGAAGACGGCAGTGATCCTGCCGAGGAGAGCGGGAGACTTCATGAGCCGGGATTCTAGGGGCAACCGACGGTCGCTGCATCGGACAATTGGGCTGTGCTATGCACCGCCCAGTGACTTCCTCCGCGCTCCCTCCCTGGCCGGCCCTGGTCGCCACGGCGCGCGGCGCGCTCTGGCGCACACCCGACGGCACGATCGAACGCCTGTCGGGCAGAGACGCCAATCTGCGCGCCATCGGCACCTTGCCCCTGGTCTGCCATGCCCCCGCCGTCGCGGCCCGGCTCGGGCTCGAGGACATCCAGGCCCGTGATCTGCTGGCACTTTTCGCCTTCGTCCGGCCCGCGCATTTCTGCCTGCCGACGGTGCGCGGCCTGTGCGAGGCGCTCGACCTCAACGTCCCGACAACGCCGGAAGAAGAGGTTACGGCCCTCCCCGAGGTAGCGCGTAGCCTGATCGACGAACTCGAAGATATGGCAGCCCTCGCCTCACCCGAGATGAAGGATACCGCACTCGCCATGGCGCGAGGCCAGTGGGAGTGGGGCGATATCGTCCTGGCAGCTCTTGGCGTCAGCCAAAGCGCGGGCACGAAGAGACCGCGACCCGGCGCTGGCCTCGATGTCTGGAAAAGCCTCCCGGTATGGGAGGAGCCGCCGCCGGCACCACCGCCCGGCAGCGAGCCGGTCGAGCCGCGCGAAGCACGGCTGCGTCTCGCCCAGCTCGTCTCGGCCGGCAGCAACATCGCCGAAGCGCGGCCGACGCAGAGCGACTACGCTTCTGCTGCCAGCCAGGCCTTTGCGCCACGCACGGAAGAGGACAAGCCGAACGTCGTGCTGGTCGAAGCCGGCACCGGTGTCGGCAAAACTTTGGGCTATGTCGCGCCCGCGAGCCTCTGGGCGGAGAAGAACGGCGCGCCGGTCTGGATCGCGACCTACACGCGCAACCTCCAGCGCCAGATCGACAACGAACTCGACCGCCTGCATCGCGACAGCGCCGAGAAGCGCCGCCGCGTGGTGATCCGCAAGGGCCGCGAGAACTATCTCTGCCTGCTGAACTTTCAGGAAGCGGTGATGCGTACCGGCCTGGTGCCCGAGAACGCCGTCGGCCTCGGCCTGCTGGCGCGCTGGGCGCTGGCCAGCCGCGATGGCGACATGATCGGCGGCGACTTGCCTGCCTGGTTGCTCGATCTCGTGGGCCGCAGCCGCGTGCAGCGGCTCGCCGACCGGCGCGGCGAATGCATCTATTCTGCGTGCGAGCACTATCGGAAGTGCTTCGTCGAACGCACCATCCGCCGCGCCCGCCAGGCCGATATCGTGATCGCCAACCATGCGCTGGTGATGATCCAGGCGGCGATGGGTGGGCTCGACGATGGCACGCGGCCGCTGCGCTACGTATTCGACGAAGGTCATCACCTGTTCGATGCGGCCGATGGCGCGTTCGGCGCGCATCTTAGTGGTGTCGAGGCCTCCGATCTCCGACGCTGGTTGTTGGGGGCCGAGGGCCGTCGCGGCAGCCGTGCGCGCGGATTGGAACGCCGGCTGAGCGACCTGATCGGCGAGGATGTCGAAGCGCAACAAGCGCTGCGCCGCCTGCTCGATCTTACCCAGCAACTGCCCTCGCCCAACTGGCAGACGCGGCTGGCCGACGGCACGGTGCTGGGCCCAGCCGAAGAGTTCCTGGCACTTGTACGCCAGCAGGTTCGCGCACGCGCAGCTGGCGACGATCAAGGTTTTGGCCAGGAATGCGACGTGCGGCCGCTCAATCCCGGCCTCATTGAGGCCGCGGATCAACTGGCAGATGCGCTCGACAAGATGCTGGTGCCGGTCCGCAAGCTGCGGCAGGCGCTGCGCGCCAAGCTCGAAGGCGAGGCCGACAAGCTCGACTCTGGCCAGCGTGCCCGAATCGAAGGTGTCGCGAGGTCACTCACCAATCGTTGCGAACTGACTCTCGAAGCCTGGCGCGCCATGCTGCGCGGTCTGCACAACGATCCCGATCCGGCCTTCGTCGACTGGTTCGCCGTCGAGCGCAGCCAGAGTCGCGAAATCGATGTCGGCATGTATCGCCACTATCTCGACCCGACCGAGCCGTTCGTGAATTCTGTGATTCGGCCATCGCATGGTGCGGTCATCACCTCGGCGACCCTGCGCGATTCGCTGGGCGTGCCCGCTGCCGCCAACGACGAAGACCCACGCGGTCTGGCCGATTGGACAGTGGCGGAGGCACGCACCGGTACGAAGCATCTCGCCGCACCGGCGATGCGCGCCGCGATGGCCTCGCCCTTCGACTATGCAAATGCCACCAAGGTCCTGATCGTGAAGGACGTGAAGCGCGACGATTCCGATCAAGTGGCTGCAGCCTATCGCGAACTCTTCCTGGCGGCAGGCGGCGGCGCCCTTGGCCTCTTCACGGCGATCGGCCGGTTGCGCGCTGTCCATCAGCGCATTGCACCGGCACTCGAAGAAGCGGGCCTGCCTCTCTACGCCCAGCATGTCGGTGGTATGGATGCAGCCACCCTGGTCGATATCTTTCGTGCCGAGGAGCATTCCTGCCTGCTCGGGACCGATGCCGTGCGCGACGGCGTCGACGTGCCGGGCCGTTCGCTGCGCCTGATCGTGTTCGATCGCGTGCCGTGGCCACGGCCCGATATCCTGCATCGCGCCCGCAAGGCTTACTGGAAGGCGGCGGGTGCAGGCGCCAACGCCTACGACGACATGCTGGCCCGATTGCGCCTCAAGCAGGCCTACGGCCGCCTGATCCGTCGTGCGGATGATCGCGGCGTGTTCGTGATGCTCGACTCGCGCTTGCCCAGTCGCCTACTGAGTGCCTTCCCGCCTGGCGTCGCCGTCGAGCGCATAGGCCTTGCGGAAGCCGTGGAGCAAACAAAGGCGTTTCTTGAGAGGAGTTGACGCTTGTCCATCTTCAAGATTCTCATCGTCTCGGCCGCCGGCGTGGTAGCGGCAGGTGTCGTTACCGTCCTCACTGTCGGATACCTCAATTCTCCCAGTCGACTGGAGGCCGACAAGCCAGCGACGCCTGCGCCAACCACGACGCCGGCACTGTCCCCCGCCGAGGTCAAGGTGGCCTATGGCGATTGCACGCAACGGAAGCCTCCTTCCATCGCCGATGCTGCGCAGCGTGCAGCGGCTTGCTCCAGGGCGCTTCAGAGCCATCAGCTCCAGCCTCAAGAAGTGGCGATGGCACGGTTCATGCGCGGTGTCGCCCGTACGATGCTCGGCGACAAGGTGCTGGCCAGCGAAGACTATCTCGACGCGATCCAGCGCTACGACCAGCTCATCAGCTCGACCAATCCCGACGCCCTGAACCTCTATCGGCGTGCCGCGGCATTGGACGCGGTTGGACAAACCGACAAGGCGCTCACCGACTATAGCGAAGCGATCAAGCTCGACCCCAGTGCCTCGCTCGCCTTCCTCAACCGGGGCGTCCTGCTGGCGACCCGCAAGCGCGCCTATGACCGGGCAATCCAGGACTTCGACAGGGTTCTCGTCCTCGAACCGGACAATGTCGACGCCCTGATCCGCCGGGGCGACGCCTTCACCCAGCTCGGCGACTTCGGCCGCGGCATGAGCGATCTCGACCGCGCCGTGAGCCTCGCCCCCGAAAATGCTTTGGCCTATCTGATGCGCGGGCTGGCCTATGGGCGGCGCGGCAATTCGTTGGCGGCGCTGCAAAACTACGATGTCGCCCTGAAACATGACCCTCGCAATGCCGACGCCTTGAGCAACCGCGCCGCGATCTACCTGGGCGAAGGCAAGCTCGACATGGCGATTCGCGATTTGGATCTTTCCATTTCGATCGATCAAAGCAATCCGCTTGCCTTCTACAATCGCGGCTATGCTCATTTCGCGAAGAAAGAGTACGAAAAGGCGATCGCCGACTACAGCTCCGCCATCGCGTTGAACCCTCAACTGGGCCTCGCCTACAACAATCGCGGCCTGACACGCGCCATTGCCGGCCAGGATCTCGTGCAGGCCCTCGCCGATTGCGACACGGCGCTGAAGTTGATGCCGATCAATCTCGACGTCCGCGATACCCGCGGCTTCATCTATCTCAAGCTCGGCGATCCGGCCTTGGCCTTGAACGAGTACAATGCAGCGCTCGACATCGATCCTAACCGGGCGCTGTCGCTCTATGGTCGTGGCCTCGCCAGGATCAAGAATGGCAACCAGGCCGGTGGCGAGGCAGACCAGCGAGCCGCAGAAACAATCAATCCCGAGGTCGCCCGGCAATTCTCCGTCTACGGCCTCAACTAAGGCGGGATGAGGCCCATGAATTCAGTCAAAAGTGTCGTCTATGTTCGGGAAACCGACCTCGACCCGGCCGAATTCAGGTGCGTTCTGCTCGAGTCGGGCCTCGCGCGCCCGACGGATGACTTGCCGCGTTTGGGGGAGATGTTGCGGGGCGCCGATCTGGTCGTGACGGCCCGGTTCGACCGAGCCGACCGTAAGCTGATCGGGATCGCGCGCTGCATCACCGATTTTTCCTGGTGCTGCTATCTCTCCGAACTCGCCGTCTCGAAAGAGGCGCAAGGGCTCGGCGTCGGCAAAGGCCTGATCGACGAGACGCGCCGCCAGCTTGGGCCACGGGTCAGCCTGATCCTGGCCTCCATGCCGGATGCTGTCGGTTTCTACGATCGCATCGGCATGCCACGGATGCCCGACGCCTATTACTTCAAACGCGAGCGGTAGGACTCCGCCTTCTCAGCCACCGAACCCACCTGAAACTTCTGCAATCCAGCGGCGGGCCTCGTGAATGCTGCGGAACAGCTTCACAGGCCGGTCACCCTGCGTGGCATCGGCGAAAGTTTGTGCCGCCTGTCCGCGTTCGGGATCGACCACGAACGCCATGGCTCCACGCGTCGTATCGCCACCACGCAACCACGATGCAATGCGCTCCATCTGCTCCGCCGTCACGTCGGAGGTCGATGTCGAAACATCGATGATCTTGGCGAACTGCCGTACGTTCCCATCGACGATCTCCCGGGCACAGCGGTCGACGTCCTCGGCGGTGATCTGGCCACGTGCGACGATGATGATCGTTCGGGACAGTCGGTGAATTTCCACGTGCAAGGGCATGCCGCCTCCTGACCCTGAGAGTAGGTCAGGCCGGCTGCGGATTTCTATGACAGATCGATCAACGCCAATCCCAGTTCCGGCCGCTGGCGGCGGCGCAGCCGTGCCGGTGTCTCGTTGATCGTGACTTCGAGCGTCGGTCGCACGATGCCTTTCAGGAAATGGCCGCCGCGGGTCGTGCCATCGCTCAGGCCTATCACGGCATGCATATGGACGCTGGGTTTGCTGTCATCACCCAGCGCAATGTCGCCCAGGAGGCTCAGCCCTTCGCAC
The DNA here is from genome assembly GCF_004297405.1 of Reyranella sp. Classification (GTDB taxonomy): domain Bacteria; phylum Pseudomonadota; class Alphaproteobacteria; order Reyranellales; family Reyranellaceae; genus Reyranella. Next base: position 18,735 of record NZ_SCVC01000033.1, on the reverse strand, counting down.
TGACTTTCGATATGGATCGGCTTGTAGGTCTTGTTTGCGAGATCGAACCAGCCGAGGGTGGTGCGCTCGAAAGCCCCGATCGCCGTCAATGACGCCGCCGACAGGCTCTCCTTGATCGCAAAATCGCTGATCGCGGCAAAGGCCTCTTCGCCGGCGGCCAGAACGAGGACGAATGTGCGCTCACCTGCTTCCTCGAAGACGAGTTTGGATTGCATCGGGAATGCTCCTGTCACGAGACAACGGTCGCGACTCAACCCGCCAACCCGCCGGTCGTTGCAGGACAACCGTGGAAGGGGATTGACATGAATTGAATCTAGGTTCATTTCTTTACCAAGAATTGAACCGGAATTCACATCATGGCCTATCGCCATACCGAGCGGGTCCAGGAACAGCTCCAGGACAAGCGGGATCGCATCCTGCAGGCGGTTCGCGCTGTCGTGGGCGAAGTCGGCTTCCGGGGCGCCCAGGTCGCCACTGTGGCCGAAGCGGCCGGCGTGGCGACCGGCACGGTCTATCGGCACTTCCCCTCCAAGGGAGAGCTCTTCGCCGAAGCCTTGGCCTTGAACGCAGGTCACGAGCTCGCGGTGCTCGCCGCCGTGGCGCGCTCCGAAGGCACAGCGATGGATCGGCTCGCTGATGCGGTGCGGGTCTTCGCGCTGCGCGCCGTGCGGGCGCGGCGGCTTGCCTGGGCAATGATCGCCGAGCCGGCCGAGCCGGAAGTCGATGCCGCCCGCCTCATTTCCCGCCGCGCTTTCGCCGATGTGTTCGAGGGCCTGATCACCGACGGCATCGCGGCCGGTGACTTCCCGCCGCAGAACGCCCGCCTCGCCGCCGCCGGCCTGATCGGCGCGCTGACCGAAGGGCTGATCGGTCCGCTGGCGCAAGACGCCGACCACCAACCCAACGCCGCCACGCTGGCGCGCGACGTGACTGCCTTTTGCCTGCAGGCCGTTTCGGCCCGCCCTTACAAGGAGTCCTGACCATGACGACGATGGCGGCAGAACCTTACTGGCAGAACATCTTCCAGCGCCTGCTGGGCGAGATGGACCGGCGTACCAGCCCGGACTGGCAGGCCGATGAAGCCAGCCTCGATCCCGCGATCTACATCGACCGCAACCGCTTCGAGCAGGAGCAGGCGCGCCTTTTCCGCCGCTTGCCTTTGTGCCTCGGCCCCGCCGACCAGTTGCGCGAGCCGGGCAGCGTGATGGCGCGCGAGATCTGCGGCGTGCCACTGCTGGTGACGCGGACGCGCGAGGGCGCCATCAAGGTCCTGCTCAATGTCTGCCGTCATCGCGGCGCACGACTGGTCGTCGAGGAGGGCGAGCCATGCCGCCGCCAGAGCCTGGTCTGCCCCTACCACGGCTGGGCCTACCGCCTCGACGGGACGCTCGCCGGCGTGCCGCGCGCCGAGGCCTTCCCGACCCTGGACAAGCACCTGACGGGCCTGCGCGAGCTTCCCTCCGTCGTGCGCCACGGCATGATCTGGGCGATGCTCGATCCAGCGGCCAGCCTGCCCGACATGGCGTCGTTCCTGAACGGCGTCGACGATGATCTCGACGCGGCCGCTCTCGGCAGCCACTGCTTCTATCGTCAGAGCACCAGTCGGCGTGCCACCAATTGGAAACTGATCGTCGAGGCCTTCCTCGAGATCTACCATGTGACCCGGCTGCATGCCGGCACCATCGGTCCGTTCTTCACCGACTCGGTGTCGGTGAGCGATCCGCTGGGCCCGCACATCCGCTTTCTCGCGGCGCGCGACCGCACCAAGGAAATACGCGACCTGCCGCCCGAGCGCTGGACGCTCAGCGAGCATGGCACGCTGGTGCACTACGTGTTTCCCAACACGATCGTCATCCACCACCCGGACTATGTCAGCCATCTCGGGCTGTTCCCCATCGCGCCTGACGAGACGTTGTTCGTGCATTCGATGCTGACGCCGCATCTTCCCGGCGACGACAAGGCCGACGCGCATTGGGCGCGGTCCTTCGACCTGATCGACCGCGGCGTGTTCAACAGCGAGGATCTGCCGATCTGCGAGCAGATCCAGCGCGGGCTGGCCAGCGGCGCCAACGACCGGCTGATCGTCGGCCGGCTGGAACAGAATCTGAAGCGCTTCCATACCAGCCTCGACCGCGCGCTGAACTGACGGCTCGACCGGCGGAACGCACAGCCTTTGCCCGCGCCAAGAGCGTGCTAGGCTGACAGCGTCCCATGCCGAGCAAAAAAGTCCTGATCGCCGGCGCTACCGGCCTCGTCGGTTACGCCGCCATGAAACACTTCGCGGCCGAACCTGGTTGCGAGGTGGTCGCCCTCTCCCGCCGCCGCCCCGATGAAACTTATGGTGCGCGCTGGCTGCCACTCGACCTCACCGACCAAGCCGCCTGCGTTAAGCTCGCCCCCGAGTTCGCCGGGGTGACACATCTCGTCTATGCTGCGCTCTACGAGCAACCGGGCTTGGTCGCGGGCTGGCGCGAGGATGAGCAGATCCGCACCAACGATCAGATGCTGCGCAACCTGTTCGGCCCTCTGGAGCAAGCCGCACCGGGACTACGCCATGTCGCGCTGCTGCAGGGCACCAAGGCCTATGGCGTGCATGTCCGCCCGCTCACAGTGCCGGCGCGCGAGAACCGCTCGGAGATGCACGAGCAGCCGAACTTCTATTGGAACCAGGAGCGCTATCTCAGCGCCCAGCAGAAAGGCAAGGACTGGACCTGGTCGATCCTGCGGCCGGTGCTGATCGTGGGCGATTCGGTCGGCAGCGCCATGAACGTCATCCCGGCCCTTGGCGTCTATGCGGCCATGATGCGCCGCGCCGGCAAGACCAATCTCGACTATCCCGGTGGCGTCGGACGGGTCGCCCAGGCGGTCGATGGCGACCTGCTGGCGCGCGCCATTGCCTGGTCCGGAGAGGCCGCCACCGCGCGCAACGAGATCTTCAACGTCACCAACGGCGACGTGTTCGTCTGGCCGAACGTCTGGCCCGCCATCGCCGACGCCCTGGGATTTGCACCGGGCGAGCATGTACCCCTGGAACTCGACCAGGAGATCCGCCCGCATGAAACCGAATGGGCCGAAATCCGCGCCGCCCACGGTCTCGTATCCGGGACTCTCAGGGAGTTTGTCGGCCTCTCCTTCGAGTACGCCGACTATACGATGGGCTTTGGCCGCACCGAACCCGGGCCGGCCGCCCTCGTCTCGACCATCAAGCTGATGCAGGCCGGCTTCACCGAAGTGATGGACACCGAGGCGATGTTTCGCAAATGCTTCGCCGAAATGCAGGCGAAACGACTGCTGCCCAAGCCCTAGAGACTCCTTCCAGCTGTCGCGAAACTGTCACGGGCAGCGCTCACCTTCCGCTCGCGTTATACGACGGAACGTGACGGAGGGCCTGCCATGGACAGTAAACTGAACAGAGACACGCTCGAAGACCGCGTCCGCCGCGAGCTGGCCGACAGCCTCGACGAGGAGCTCGAACTGGAGCTTGGCGACGAGCTGCTGTCGCACCTGCCCGATCAACCCGATCTGACGCGACACAACGAAATCGACCGCAGGTTCTATTTCACCGAGCTGCTGCGCCTGCAGCGCGAGCTGATCAAGCTGCAGGCCTGGGTGATCAACCACAAACTCAAGGTCGTGGTGCTGTTCGAGGGCCGCGATGCCGCCGGCAAGGGCGGCGTGATCAAGCGCGTGACGCAGCGGCTCAATCCGCGTATCTGCCGTACCGTGGCCCTCTCGGCGCCGAGCGAACGCGAACGGACGCAATGGTACTTCCAGCGCTACGCGGCGCACCTGCCGGCCGCCGGTGAAATCGTGCTGTTCGACCGCAGCTGGTACAACCGCGCCGGCGTCGAGCGCGTCATGGGCTTCTGCAGCGAGACCGAGGTCGAGGAGTTCTTTCGGACCGTGCCGGAGTTCGAACGCATGCTGGTCCGCTCCGGCATCATCCTGGTGAAGTACTGGTTCTCGATCACCGACGAGGAGCAGAACCTCCGCTTCCTGATGCGCATCCATGACCCGATGAAGCAGTGGAAGCTCTCTCCCATGGATCTCGAATCCCGGCGCCGCTGGGAAGAGTACACCAAGGCCAAGGAGGAGATGCTGGCGCGCACCCATATCCCCGAGGCGCGCTGGTGGGTGATCGAGGGCAACAACAAGCGGCGGGCGCGGCTCAACTGCATCCACCACCTCCTGCAGCAGGTGCCCTATCAGGAGGTGACGCAGGACGCTATCGTGCTGCCGCAGCGCGAGCACAAGCCCGACTATTTGCGCACGCCCGTCGCGCCCGAACTCTATGTCCCTGCAGTCTATTGACGGATCTCAACTGATGGATTTCTTCAGGCGCTTCACCTTCCTCTTCTGCACACCGGCCTTCGACACCGACGACCTCGAAGGCCACCGGCTGGGGGAGATCACCGCTGCCATCGACAGGCTCGGCTTCCAGGTCGTGCGCGCCCGGCGCATCGAGGATGCCGAGATCGCGGTCCAGACCGACGCCGCCGTCGGCTGCATGGTCGTCGACTGGGGCAAGAAGGGCCTCGAAGGCAAGGCCGTTGCGCTGATTAACTTGATGCGGCGGCGCGGCCTCGAAATGCCGATCGTCATCCTGGTCCGCCGCAAGCGGCTCGAGGATATCCCGGTCGAAGTGCTCGACTATATCGACGGCTACATCTTCCTCTCCGAGGAAACGCCGGAGTTCATCGCCAAGAACCTGGTGAGCCGGCTGAAGCAGTATGCCGAGACCCTGAAGACGCCATTCTTCGGCGCGCTCGTCGACTACGCCGAGGAAGGCAACCAGCTCTGGACCTGCCCCGGCCACAATGGCGGCATCTTCTACAACAGGAGCCCGATCGGCCGAATCTTCGTCGAGCATCTGGGCGAAGCGGTGTTCCGCGACGACCTCGACAACTCGGTGCTCGATCTCGGCGACCTGCTGGTCCACGAGGGCCCGGCGCTGAAGGCCCAGCAGGAAGCGGCGGCGATCTTCGGGGCCGAGAAGACCTACTTCGTGCTGAACGGCACGTCGTCATCCAACAAGATCGTGCTGCAGGCGCTGGTCGCCGAAGGCGATCTGGTGCTGTTCGACCGCAACAACCACAAGGCGGCGCACCATGGGGCATTGTTCCTGGGTGGTGGCATTCCCGTTTTCCTCGAGACCGACCGCAATACTCATGGCCTGATCGGCCCGATCTTCCATGAAGCCTTCGACGAAACCCGCATCCGCGAGAAGATCCGCACCCATCCGCTGATCGAGGACAAGGACGCCTGGAAGCGTGAGCGCCCGTTCCGCGTTGCCGTGATCGAACAGTGCACCTACGACGGCACGATCTACGACGCCCGCATGATCGTCGAGAAGATCGGACACCTTTGCGATTACATCCTGTTCGACGAAGCCTGGGCGGGATTCATGAAGTTCCACCCGATCTATGCCGGCCGCTTCGCCATGGGCCTCGCCGGCCTCGGCCCCGATGCGCCTGGCATCATCGCCACGCAATCGGCGCACAAGCAGCTCGCGAGCTTCAGCCAGGCCTCGCAGATCCACGTCAAGGACAGCCACATCGAGGGACAGCGCCGCCGCATCGAACATCGACGGTTCAACGAGTTTTTCATGCTGCACGCCTCGACGTCGCCCTTCTATCCGTTGTTCGCCTCGCTCGACGTCGGCGCGCAGATGATGAAGGGCCGTTCGGGCGAAGTGCTGTGGGACGACACGATTCGCCTCGGCATCGAACTGCGCAAGAAGGTTCGCGCCGTCCGACGTGAGTTCGAGGAAAAGGAGCGCGATCCGGTACGTCGCTGGTTCTTCGAAGCCTTCGTACCCGATCGTGTATCGGTCGACGGCCGTAATTCGGCATGGGAGGAAGTGCCGACCGACGACCTGGCCACGGATGCGCGTTACTGGGAGCTTACTCCTGGTGAACGCTGGCACGGCTTCAGCCATGTCGCACCGGGCTATGCGATCACCGATCCCAACAAGCTGATCCTGCTGACGCCGGGCTTCGACCGCGAAAGCGGCCTCTACGCCGCGCATGGGATTCCCGCGCCCGTGGTTGCTCAGTATCTGCGCGAAAACCAGGTCGTGCCGGAGAAAAACGACCTGAACTCCCTGCTCTTCCTGCTAACGCCGGGCGTCGAATCGAGCAAGGCCGGTACGCTGCTGTCGAGCCTCGTGGCCTTCAAACGGTTGCACGACGACAATGCACGGCTCGAAGATGTCATCACCGAGTTCGTGCGGCGGCGTCCAGCTCGCTACTCTGGCCTCCGGCTGCGCGACCTCTGCTCGGAGATGCATGCCTTCTTTCGCGACAGCGCCGTCAGCACATTGCAAAAGGCGCAGTTCGCGCCCGAGCACATGCCGACGCCGGCGATGCCGCCACACGAAGCGGTGCGCCAGCTCGTGCGCAACAATGTCGACTACGTACCGATCGATCAGGCTGCCGGCCGCATCGCCACGACCATGTTCGTGGTCTATCCGCCCGGCATCGCCAGCATCGTTCCCGGCGAACGGCTCGACGAACGGGCCAAGCCGATGCTCGACTATCTCGGCATGTTCGAGAAGGCGGCCAACCTCTTCCCCGGTTTCGAGGTCGAGATCCAGGGCATCTATCGCGAAGTCGACAGAGACGGTGCTGTCCGTTTCCACACCTATGTGGTGCGGGAATAGGCCAGTTCGGTTGGAGGTGTGGTCGCGCCGTCGCCGATGGCGCGCTGCATCAGCAGGCTGTCGGTCCAGGTGCCGTACTTGAACCCCACGCCTTCGAGCAGGCCGACCCGCCGAAAGCCATGAACCTCGTGCAGCTTCTGTGAGGCCGTGTTGTCGGCGTCGATATAGGCGAACATCTGACGGAAGCCGGCGCTCGTGCAGGCATCGATCAGGGCTGGCAGGAGAAGCCGGCCAATACCCGAATGCAGATGCTCGGAGTGCACATAGATCGAGTGCTTCACGGCGTAGCGATAGGCTGGCCGCTTGCGGAACGGCACGGCATAGGCATAGCCCACGACAGCGCCGCCGCGCTCGGCGACGAGATGCGGCAGCCGGCGGCGCAGCATGTTCTTACGGCGGCGCTTGATGTCGTCGGCGTGCATGGGTTCGGGGTCGAACTCGCCCAAGCCACGCGTGATGTGGTGGGTATAGATCGCCACCATCGCCGGCACGTCGGTCTCGGTCGAAGGCCGCACGCTGACGTCGCGCGACGTCTCTCGAACTGCGTCACTCATTGCACCGTCCACTGTGCCCTCCACCGAACCACATGCCCGTGGTCCGGATCAAACATGGGTCGGTGACGGTTTGATGTCGCTGGAGGGCGTGACCGGAAAAAACAAGGGGCCTGGAAAGCGAACTCCCCAGGCCCCTTGGACGCCCCCTCTTGAACTCTTATCTCACCCTGTCGACGATCGTCTTGGCGCTGGACTGCGCCTTGTCGGTCAACTCATTGAGACCGTTGGCACGCTCGGCCCACTGGTGCGCCTCACGCGGCACCTCGTAGCCCAGCACGGTCTGCGGCAGCTTGAGCGACAGGCCGCCGGTCAACGCCAGATAGGCGATGGCGAGCAGACCCAGTTTGAAGCCCCAGCCGAGGAGAAATCTCATGCGCGCGAGGATAGGCGGCAGGCAGCCATCTCAACAGATGTCGCTTGGTATCAATTGTTGGGCATCTGGTTCCCGCGCGGACGGCCGGAGAAGCTTGCGCGCACATGATCTGCGAGATCGCGCGCGGCAGGACTGAGGCCCGGCGGCGCATAGAGATTGATGCGGAACTCCGGCAGCGACGGCAGCTTTGCGGCACGCGCAGCCGCACCGGCAAAGATTTCAAAGCGCTCAGGCACTGAGGAACGCAACAACGGTGCAACGGCAAGGCCAGCTTCGAGGACCGCATAGACAGGCTCCAGCCGGCTCACCTCGCAGACCGCGCGCCAGTCACGTCGCGTCTTGCCCAAGGCCTCGATGGCAATGGGCCGGAAGACACATGTCGGCGCACCGAGAGACACCGGCAGCGGATCCTTGAGATGCGCATCGCCTCCTGGCGTACCCACCCAAACCAGACGATCGGTGCGCAAGGTTTCGCCATGGCGGCCGCATTCCGTCTCTGTCGTGAGCGCGAGATCGACGCCTCCCGACTTCAACTGCTCGCGTACGATCTTCGAGTCTTCGCAGACCAGCGAGACGCGGACGCGCGGCTGCGCCTTGGCAAAGCCGCGCAGTATCGGCGGCACGAAACTGCCAATGATGTCGTAGGGCACGCCGAAGCGAACCTCGCCCTCGAACTGCGGCGTGCGCATTGACGACCAGACTTCGTCGTTCATCGCCACCAGCCGGCGCGCCTGCGCGAGCAATCTCTCGCCGGCCGGCGCCAGGACAAGACCGCGACCCTGGCGTTCGAACAGGCGGCAGTCCAATGCCTCTTCCAACCGCTTGATCTGCTGGCTGGCCGCCGCCTGGCTCATGCCGAGGACGGCGGCCGCGCGCGTAACGCCGCCCGATTCGACGACCGTCAAGAAGGCACGCACCAGCGCCAGATCGAGATCCCTACGCATCGGGATATATAACGTTAAGTGAACGATATTATCAAAAACATTCGATTTTCTTATTTTACAGCCAGGCATAGCGTGACGCCATGACAACCCGCATTTCCGGCCTCTGGGTGCCGCTGATCACGCCGTTCAAGGACGGTGCCGTCGATTTCGAGAGCTACGACCGCCTGGTCGAGCATTACATCAAGGCTGGCGCCGACGGTCTGTTCCCGCTCGGCACCACCGGTGAATCCCCTACCCTCGACGAAGCGGAGATCGACGCAGTGGTCGAGCGCACTGCGGCCGTGGTGCGCGGCCGCGTTCCGATCTTGGTCGGGGTGGGTGGCAATGCCACGCGCAAGGTCGAGAAGACACTGAAGCGACTTGAGCGCATTCCCTTCGAGGGCATCGTGTCGGTCTGCCCGTACTACAACCGGCCGAGCCAGGACGGGCTGATTGCCCACTTCCGCCAAATTGCGGCAGCGACCGATCGCGACGTGCTGATCTACAACATCCCCTATCGCACGGCCGTGAACCTCTCCAACGATTCGCTGCTGGAATTGGCTCAGGTTCCGAACATCGTCGGCGCCAAGGACAGTTCCGGCAGCATCGCGCAATCGCTCGAGCTACTAGCGCGCAAGCCGGCAGACTTCTCCATACTGACCGGCGAGGACGCGCTCTACTTCACCATGATGGCGCACGGCGCCGAGGGCGGCATCCTGGCAGCCAGCCATCTGATGACCGAACGCTTCATCGAGGTCGGCCGTCGCTTTGCGGCCAACGATGTGGTGGGCGCGCGCGCTGCCTGGGTGCCGCTTGCCCAATTCGTGCCGCTGCTCTTCGCCGAAGCCAATCCAATGCCGATCAAGTATCTGCTGTGGCGGCAGGGCCTGATCGCCTCGCCCGAATGCCGGCTGCCGCTGACGCGGATTTCCGACGGCCTGGCCAAGCGGCTCGACGCCTACTTCGACCAGCGCGCAGCAGCCTAGGGCGAGGCCTCGCGCAGGAAGAGCGCAACGGCGCGCCGGTAGATGATGTCGGCGATGCTGCGTGGCGGCGCATCGATCACGACGGTGCCGACGGTGCGCGACGTGGTCGTACCCAGCGGCCGCTCGCCGACCAGCAGGACACGATAGAGCGCGTGTTCGGGTATCAGCGTGTTCTGCGGTCCGCGGCGCACCGAGATCGGCCCTTCATGCGTCGAGGCGAGCTCGATCACCTCGAGCGCCCGCGTGGAGGCATGCGCCACCTCCGCGACCTTGAGCGAGAGCGTATCACCGTCGACCTGGATGAAGCGCGCGGCAGCGCCCGGCTGGACGCGATCGAGATCGGCTTCCGACACGAAGGCCTCGACCACCGAGGTCTCGGCCGCGACCAGAACGCCCAGCCGCTCCAGCCGGCGGATCTGCGCTCCGACGCGCAGGTCGGACGGGATGTCTCGTATTTCGCCGGCAAAGGGCGCCGTAACTTCGAGGCTGCCGGCGCGACTTTCCGAGCGGGCCAGAGCTGCGCCTGCCTCCGAGGTGCGCGCCAGGGTCGCCTGCTGAGCGCGGCGGCGTTCGGGATTGTAGGTGCCGGCTGTCTGCTCGGCCTGCGCCGCTTCGAGCTGCGCGCGGGCGGCAGCGATATCGTGATCGATCTCGACCGAGTCCATGCGGAACAGGACCTGCCCCTCGGTGACCCGCGCCTTCTCGCTAATCATCGAGACGAGCCGGCCCGGCTCAGCCGCCAAGAGCACCGCCTGACGTTCGGCCCGCAGCAACGCCGGTGCATCAACCCGGCCACGCCACGGCACCAGCAGGGCCAACAGCAGCAACGCAAAGACCGCCAGCGTGCCCCAGGTGTAACGATTGGGCTTGCGGACCGTCGGCAGCTTGGCCCACACGCCCAGCTCCTTCACGATCGGCCGGGCGACGAAGAACCAGATCTCGATCACCATCAGCACCACGCCCAGGACCTTGAAGGTGAGGTGGTAGACCAGCACCGCAATGCCCATGAACAGGAAGAAGCGGTAGATCCAGGTCGCGATCGACCAGGTGACGATTACCCGGACGAGATGCGGCGGCAGTTGCTCCGGCGGTGCGACATTGGGCCGGAACAGCATCTCGCGCAGCAGCCAGCGCGTATAGGCGAAGCCGCGCTCCTGCAGGTTGGGAAAATCCAGCAGGTCCGAAAGGATGTAGTAGCCGTCGAAGCGCATCAGCGGGCTGATGTTGACCAACAGCGTCAGCAGCCATGTCGAACTCGAGAGCACAAACATGGCACTGCGTGTCGGCCCGTCCGGCAGCACCGCCCAGGCGATCGACGCCACGGCGGCGATCAGGATTTCCGCGCCCATCCCAGCGGAATCGATCACCAACCGTTGCCGACGATCCGTGAGCCGCCAGGCGTCGGTCGTGTCGGTCCACAGCACCGGCCACATCACCAGGAACGCGATGCCCATCGAAGGCACACGGCAGCCGTAGAGCTTGGTCGCGAAGCCATGCCCCAGTTCGTGGAACACCTTGGCAAAGGAGATGGCGATGCCCATCTGGATCAGCCCGTCGACCGTGGTCTGCTCGATCAGGCTGTGGCTGTAGCGTTCCCAGTCACGCGAGATCAGGAACAGCGCCAACACACCCAAGGTGGCGATGCCGATCATGCCGGCCCGCGTGAATATCCAGCGGACCAACGGCAGGGCGGCTGTCAGGAAGCGGTCGGGATTGACCAGCCGCAGGCGCAGGAAGAGATAATTGTGCACCAACCAGGAGGCCGCGGACTTGCGCTCGAATGCCCGCTCAGCGGCCATCTGCGCCGTCTCGGCCGCCGTGGTCGCCTGCAGAAGGCCCGCGCCGCGTGCGAACTTGGCGAAGCGCACGATATCGTCGGTGCTCGGCCGCAAGGTCGTTTCGGCGGCGATCGCAGCCAGGATCGCGTCGGGTGCGCGCAGGCCCCAGCGGCTCAGGATCTCGAAGTCGAGCCAGCCCAACCGCACGAAGCGATGGCGCGCCGGATCGTAGATCGACCAGGTGGGTTGACCTTCCGACAGCGGCCCCGGCGAGAGGGTGAGGTCCTCTCGCAGCGGCGGCAGGACGGCGGCGGCAGTCACGCCACGAGCTGGCGCAGATAGGCCAGCGGGCGGCGCAGCAGCCAGACCGCGAGCGGTCGCGGCGGCCCGAAGATCTTGGCGGTGCCCTTCAACCCCAGTCGCAGGTCCGCCCCCGCCGCGAGATCGGCGCGCGCGGTGTAGGCCAGCACGCCGCTCGGCGTCACCGTCGTGGCATAGCTCACGAACACGACCTTGCCGGTCACCGGCTGATCCGGCGTGAGGTTGCTGAAGAAGGTCACCTCGGCGCCCTCTTGCAGACTAGTCGCTTCGGTCACCGGCAGCTCGATCTCGATCCGCGAGGACGTCGGTGGTGAGACCTGGAGAATGCGCTCGCCGACTTCGACCGGTTTGCCGATCCATTCCGCCGGATCGTTGAACACGGCAATGCCGTCGGCCGGCGACAGGATATCGGCACGCGCCAGCCGTGCCTGGCGGTAGTCGAAGTCGGCACGCGCCTCATCGAGTCGCGCGCGCAGAGTAGCGAGCTGTTCACGCGCCCGCGGATCCGTGATGGCTTCCTGCGAAGTTTGGCGGAACTGAGCGGTTGCCGTTTCCAGGACCTTGCCCGCGACTTTGTATTCAGCATCGAGCTGACGGCGCTCCAGGCGCACGATGAGCTGCCCCGCCTTGACGGCGGCATTGGGCGCCACCTCGATGGCATCGACCACGCCCGCGAAAGGCGCGCGCACGAAGGCCGGCGTCTCGGCCACGACTTCGGCCGGCGCGATCGCGCTCGAACGTACGGGCACCAAACCCGCGCCGACCAGCAGTGCGATGGCTGCGGCAATGGCGATGCGCTTGATCTTGCGGCGGCCCCCCAGCTTCACGGGCGCCAGCCGCGCGCGCGCAAGTTCCCAGGCCTGGCCATAGCTGCCGCAGAGCACGTTCAGGAGCGGCTGTTCATTGTCCTGCCAGGCCGTGCGTCGGCCGAGCATCAGGATCGCCACGGTGTTGCCGCGTACGCGAAGCGGCCACCATAGAAGATGCGGTGCCAGCCAGGTCTTGGCCCCTTCTTCATCGCCCTTCACCGCCTCAGGGCCGAGTTTCTGAACCTCATCTCGCTTGCCGGACGAGACAACGCCGCGATAGAGCCGGTCGAGCAGCAGCACATAGGGCGCACCCGCCTCGAGGCGCGCCGCGCCCGACAGCGCGACCACGCGCTCGGTCCGGGCATCCCACAGCACAGCCTGGTCGTAGGCCACGGCGCGCACCGTCTCGTTGACGATGACGAAGGGCAGCTCCTCGCGGCCGGCATCACGCGCCCGCGCGGCAAGCTGCAGTACCTCCGTCATGCGCAGGAGCTGCTGGTTCAGGCGGCCCACTTGAGCAGGCGCCGAAAGTGGCGCCTGAGGTGGAACCTGGGCGGCAGCCGGACGTGCCGGCTGCGGCGCCGGTTGAGGGGCCGGACTGCTCAAGGCGTACCTAGCGCGATACGCCGGCGAACTGCGCGGTGCCGCTCATGCCCGGCAGCAACGCCCCGGTGTCGCCCTCGATGCGACCGTAGATCTTGATCGTCTGGCTGGCCGCGTCGACCTTGCCCGAGATGCGCGTGATCTTGGCGTCGTAATCCTGCTGCGTCTCGCTCACATGCAGCCGCGCGGCGGCACCAGGCTTCAGCCAGGCCAGCCACAGCGAGGGCACGATGAACTCGAGTTCGAGGTCACGGTCATCCACGACGTCGAGCAATGGCGCACCGGCCTGGACGAACTGGTAGTTTCGCACCGAGGTGGCGGCGACCCGGCCGCTGAACGGCGCCTTGATCACACAGTTCTCAACCGCGGTCTGGGCAACGGCGACATCGGCCGTGGCCACGCCGACGTCGTTCTGTGCCGTCGCAAAGTCGGCCTTGGAATAGGCATTGAGCGCCTTCAGTGCCTGTTGCGTCTTCAAGAGGTCCTGGCGCTTCGTCAACTCAGCCTTGGCGCGGGCGAGCATCGCATCCTGCTGGGAGCAGTTGAAGCGGACCAGTACCTGGCCCTCCTTGACACCGTCGCCATCGGCCGCGGGGAACTCCACGAGCTGACCGGCCATCGGCGCGGCGATCACGGCCGTCGCACGGGCCGTGACTTGCGCACCGATCGGCTGCGCAGCGGAAGAGGCCCCATTGGAAGCCAGATTGGCCGCTCCATTGCCTGCGCCGTTCTGGCCGGCAGCACCGGTGGCCAGGCCAATGGACAACGCACCGAGGGCAACGGCGGAGAGTGCAGATTTGATCATGATCAGTCGGCCTTCGCAGTATGGAGAGGCGCCACCGGAGCAGCCGATGTCGAGGGCGCGGGCTCAGGAGCCGGCGCCACTGCGGGCAACTCTGGCAACTGGCCAGCCTGCCAACGGATGATCGCCTGCTCGACCTGGCCCGTGAGCGTCGGCAGATCCTGCAACTCGGCGCCGGCGGGCACGAGGTCCATGCCAGTTGCCGAGTAGACCGACGCCAGCGAAGCCAACACGCGAACCTGCGCGCGGTCGCGGGCGATGCGCGTTGTCAGCACGGTGAGCTGGCGACGGATGCGGTCGGCTTCCGATTGTGCACCGGCTTCCGACACGCTGTCGGCGACGCGGCCGATCTGCACGCCAACGCGGTCGACGTCCTTGGCCGTCTTGAAGGTGTCGAGCGAGTTGGCGTACTCGTTGATGGCGAGGTTGATCTGGCTCAGGATCGCCACGCTCAGTGCAACTCGCCGCTCTTCCGACAGATCCACCGCCTGCTTGGCCACGGCGATGGCGCGCGGCCCCTGGATCATGCTCATCAGGTTGAAGGTGGCGCGGATGCCGATCTCGCCCCAGGTGTTGGTGTAGAGCAGGTTGTTTGAGTTGAAATTGAAGCCACCGATCATCCCTATGCCTGGCAGCATCTTCAGGATCTCCTTGTAGATATCCTGCTGATCGATCTTCTTCTGGTAGGCCTCGATACGCAGCTCCGGACGCAAGGTCAGGCCGATATCCTCGAGCCGATGGTTGTTCAGACCGAACTGCGGTTCGATATTGTCTGCCAGCCCACCCGCGAAAACCACGTTGGTGCTCGACGGAATGTTGATCAAGGTCGCGAGCTCGATACGCGCAGCCGAGAGTTCGTTGCGGATACGCTCCAGCTCGCTCAGCACGATCACCATGTTCTGCTGGAAGTCGAGCAGCGCCAGCGGTGACTGCAGATTCTGCGCGCTCGCCGCACGCGACGCCTCGAGGATCTGCCGCGCCGTTTTCAGCATCGGGTCGATGCGCGGCAGCAGCTCCGACGCCGTCTTGGCGCGCCAGTAGGCGGTTGCCGTGCTGCGCACGATGTTATCGATCACCTTGCGGCGGCGTTCGATGGCGATCAGCACGCGATAGCCCTGCTGGCGGGCCTGGAAGAAGCTCAGCCCCAGATCCAGCGCATTCCAGGTCAGCGTCAGATCGGTGGTCGAGAACTGCGGCTGCTGTGAGTACGAATAGGTCAGGCTCTGCTGCTGCGTGAAGACGTCGATGCTCTGCGCGGCATTGTAATTGGTGCGCCCATCGTACCCGGCACCGGCCGCCAGCCTCGGCAGCATCTGCGCCAAAGCGAGATCGAGCTGCTTCTCCTGCATGTTGATCTCGGTCTTGGCGAGCTGACCGTCGTAGTTGTACTTCAACGAACGCGCGATCGCCTCGGAGAGGCTGAGCGACCCGCTCAGCGGCACATAGGCCTGGTCGATCTTCTTGCGATCGGCCTGGGCCCGCTGGACGTTCTCCTCCAACGTCATCGCATCGGGCTTCAGATTGCCGCAGCCGGCAACTAGCAAGGCCGCAAGCGAAGCGGCCATGGAAACAACAGCAGTTCTCATTCCCAAATCTCCCCAAATTGAAAGCGTGGCCGCCCCCAGCGGCCACGCAAAACACAGATCGATTTCGCAGATCAGGCCGCCAGGGCGTCGAGCAGGGCTCGTGCGCGGGCGAGGCGACCAGCCTGGGTCTGCTCGCGCAGCTGCGGCGAGAGACCAAAGCCCTGGATCGCCTGCCCACCTGCCTGCCCATTCGCCGGATCAGTTCCCGGCGGCAGCAGAAGCTGCACGCCGTCTCCCGATGGAGCGGACGGTGAGGCCGGAGTCGCACCATCACCTGTCGGTGTTGCCGGCGGCTCTGGATCGACAGCCGGCGGAGCGTCGGGCGGCGTGACCGCCTCGGGTGGCGGTGGCGGTGTGGCAGCTGGCGTCCGCATGACGTCATCG
Source organism: Reyranella sp. (assembly GCF_004297405.1). GTDB lineage: Bacteria > Pseudomonadota > Alphaproteobacteria > Reyranellales > Reyranellaceae > Reyranella. The sequence continues at coordinate 2,955 of NZ_SCVC01000033.1, read as the reverse complement.
ACGACAACGGTGGGACGCAGCAGCCCCAGGACATCCTTCGGCTCGCGCAGCACGACGATATGCACGTCGGCCGTGGCTTGCCGGCCGTGACGGTCGGTCGCGACGACGCGCAGGTCGTAGGCACCTTCTGACCCTTCCGGCGGCGTGCCGGAAAAGGTCAGCATCGTCGGATCGAAGTACAGCCAGGGGGGGATCGGACCGCCGCTGATCGACGCTGCCTCGTAGCGCAGCGTCTGGCGCGGCGCGGTACCGTAGAAGACGTCGGTCGAGACCGCCGCTGTACCGGGCTGGTTGGCCAGCATCGTGCGATAGACGTTGGAGCCCACCAGCCAGTCGGACGGCATGCCGCCAATGTCGCGCCGGTAGAAGCCGAACACGTCCCTCGACAGATAATCCGACGGCACCACCACATTCGGCAGCACCGATGGACCCGTCGGAGGCACCGGAGTGATGCTCGTGGAAAGCGGAACGACCGAGTTGCTGAACGGCGTGGTGCCGCCGTTGATCGTCACATCCGTGCTGGCCGAGAAGGTTACTGGCCCCGAGGAGCTGTCGATCAGCCGGACCGAGAGCGCACCGGGCGTACCGGAGAACCCGCTGTTCGGCACGAAGTGCAGCATCGCCGTCGACGGCAGGATGATGGCCTTTCCGTCGCCGAGATCCGTCGGGATCGCGGTCCAGGTCGAACCGCCATCGAGAGAGTAACGCCACGTGCCCTGCGTTGGGTTCGACGCATTGCCGGTGATGGCAATGCCCGCCAACTCATGCGCCGACGAGCCACCCGGCACCGTATCGCGCGAGTCGTCGAAGTTGTCCTTGAATAGGTCCTTCACCGAGGCGCCCGGCGGATTGCCCGTGCCCTGGTTGACCGGCGGCAACTTCGTCTCGCCTGTGGCCACTGGAGCATCGTTGACCGGCGGCGTCGTCGTGCCGATCGAGATCGTGCCGGTCGACCACTGGCCGGTGCCGCCGATACCCGTCGAGATGTCGCCGGCGCCAGTCGGCGGTAGACCGCCTGTGCCGTCCGAGATACGTGCGGTCAACGAACCCGGCGTGCCGTTCCAATCCGGCTGCGGCACGAAGCGCACGCCCGCCGTTGCCGGGATTACGATCGCACTGTTGTCGCCAAGACCGGTGCGCGGGATGTCGACCCAGGTTGTCCCACCATCGGTCGTGTACTGCCAGGTGCCCTGCTCCGGCGTCGAGGCATTGCCGGTGATGGCAATGCCCGCCGCCGGCGTTCCGGTCGAACCGCCCGGCACCGTGTCGGTGCCGTCGGTGTAGTTGACCGTGCCCTGACCCAACAGGTTGGTGACCGGCGTGCCCGTCGGGCTCGGCGTGTCTTCGTTGCTCGGCGGCACCGTTGCCGTACCGCTGACCACCGGCGCATCGTTGACCGGCGGAGTCGTCGTGCCGATCGAGATCGTGCCGGTCGACCACTGGCCCGTACCGCCGATGCTCGTCGAGATATCACCTGTGCCGGTCGGCGGCAGGCCGGTGTCACCGTCCGAGACGCGTGCCGTCAGGCTGCCCGGCGTGCCGTTCCAGTTCGGCGTCGGCTCGAAGCGCAGGGTCGCCGTGTTCGGCAGCACCAAGGCATTCGTGTCGCTGAGACCCGTACGCGGAACATCGACCCAGGTTGTGCCGCCGTCAGTCGAGTACTGCCAGTTACCCTGTGCCGGCGTCGAGGCATTACCGGTGATGGCGATGCCCGCTGAGGGAGTGCCCGTCGAACCGCCCGGCACCGTGTCCGTGCCGTCCGTGTAGTTGATCGTGCCCTGGCCCAGCAGCGTGCCCACCGGTGTACCTGTCGGGCTCGGCGTGTCCTCGTTGCTCGGCGGCAGAGTCGCAGAACCGCTGACCACCGGCGCATCGTTGACCGGCGGAGCCGTGGTGCCGATCGAGATCGTGCCGGCCGACCACTGGCCGGTGCCGCCGATACCCGTCGAGATATCACCCGCGCCGGTCGGCGGCAGGCCGGTGTCGCCGTCCGAGACGCGTGCCGTCAGGCTGCCCGGCGTGCCATTCCAGTTCGGCGCCGGCTCGAAGCGGATCGCGGCCGTGTTTGGCAGAACGATCGCGTTGGTGTCGCTGAGGCCCGTCCGCGGAATGTCGACCCATGTCGTGCCGCCGTCGGTCGAGTACTGCCAGGTACCCTGCGCCGGCGTCGAGGCATTGCCCGTGATCGCAATACCTGCCGACGGGGTGCCCGTCGAACCGCCCGGCACCGTGTCGGTGCCGTCCGTGTAGTTGATCGTGCCCTGGCCCAGCAGCATACCCACCGGCGTGCCGGTCGGACTCGGCGTGTCCTCATTGCTCGGCGGCACCGTCGCGGTACCGCTGACTACCGGCGCATCGTTGACCGGCGGCGTCGTCGTGCCGATCGAGATCGTGCCGGCCGACCACTGGCCCGTGCCACCAACGCTCGTCGAAATGTCGCCCGTGCCGGTCGCCGGCAGGCCGGTGTCGCCATCGGAGACGCGTGCCGTCAGGCTGCCCGGTGTGCCGTTCCAGTTCGGCGCCGGCTCGAAGCGCAGGGTTGCCGTGTTCGGCAGCACCAAGGCATTCGTGTCGCTGAGGCCCGTGGTTGGGATATTGACCCAGGTCGTGCCGCCATCGGTCGAGTACTGCCAATTGCCCTGCGCCGGCGTCGAAGCATTGCCGGTGATGGCGATGCCGACCGACGGCGTGCCGGTTGAACCGCCCGGCACCGTGTCGGTGCCGTCCGTGTAGTTGATCGTGCCCTGGCCCAGCAGCGTGCCCACCGGCGTGCCCGTCGGGCTCGGGGTGTCTTCGTTGCTCGGCGGCACCGTTGCCGTACCGCTCACCACCGGCGCATCGTTGACCGGTGCGGTGACCGTGCCGATGGTGATCGTGTCGTTCGACCACTGGCTGGTGCCACCGACGGCGCCGAGGTTCTGCGCGCCCGTCGCTGGCAGGCCGGTCGTGCCATCG
>NZ_SCVC01000032.1 GCF_004297405.1 Reyranella sp. | reverse complement strand
CGCCAGGAACACCAATCCAGCGGCAATCGCGCGTCTTGAGAGGGGTCATGTCGGGGAGATCGGCCTCTGTCTCACTGTTGCATCGTCTGTAGCTTCCGCCATTGCATGTAAACCACGCCGCTCAGCGCCACGAGGCCACCCACGATCTGGTACGCGTTCGGCATGAAGCCATATGCCATTGACCATAATACGGCGAAAAAGGGCACCAGGTTGACCCAAAGCGAGGCGACAGCCACGCCCAGCCGGCTGGCGCCGACGTTCCAGAAATAGCCGCCGAGCCCGCTGGCGAAGACGGCCAACAGGACAAGCTGTGTCCAGATCCAACCGTCGGCCTCGCCAATCGGCGGGCGCGCCCAACCGGCCGCAACCATCACCACTGCGAGCAGGATCAGCCAGCCCATCGCCGAGAGCGATGCCACGTAGGTGCGGTGGAGCTGGCTCGCCCGATCGAACCAAGCCTGGGCCTTGAGGCTGTAGTAGGTCCAGAGCGCGTTGGAGAGCAGCACGATGAACTCGCCGCCGCCCAGGGTGACCTGGCCGCGGCCGAACAAGCTGCCGGCCGCAAGGATGGCACCGCCCAACAAGGTGAGGACCAGCGCCACGCCGAATCCAGGATCGAAACGCATGCCAGTCGCCAACCGTACGGTGACCGCGGCAACGAGAGGCCCCGCAACCTGCACGGCAGCCGCGGAGATCGGATTGCTGAACTGGATGCCCAGCGTATACATCGCAAAGAAGCCGCCCATGATCAGGCCGAGCAGGAGGAACCTGCGGAGGCCGACATCGATCCTGAGCGACCGGATCCCCTCGACCGCCGCTACCAGCAGAATCAGGACGATCGTGGCCAGGGCAGCACGAAGAGCCGACAGGGGGATCAGGTCGAAGTGCGCCAGCATGACCTTGCTGATCGGCACGTTGGCGCCCCAGCTTGCGCCCACAAACACCATGGCGGCGAAGGCGCCGAGGAGGTGGCCGCGGTCGCGCGAGGTCATGGCGACGGGCGCGGCGAGCGCGCCGCCCACATCTGGCGAAGCTGGAGCTGGCCGATGCTGCCCAGCACAACCACGCCGCCCACGAGTTGCAGCCAGCTCGGCTCATGGCCGAACAAGGCCGCCAGGCCGATGGCGAAGACCGGTGCGGAATTGGAGAACAACGAGGCCACCGGCACGCCGACCAGCGAGACACCTGTGTTCCAGAGCAAGATGGCAATAGCCACGCCGAACACACCGACCCAGGCGATCATTCCCAATTCCCCGATCGTCGGTGGACGCACGGGCCAGGTGATGCCGCCCGCTCCCCAGACGACGAGGCACACGATCCCCAGCAGCACACTTGCCACGGTCGACGTGAGGGCCGAGAGCGCGATCTGTCCGCGATCGGCCAACCATTGCTGGGCGCGGATCGAGTACCAGCTCCAGGAGAGTTGGGCGATCACCAGCAGCCCCTCACCACCTTCCAGCCCGTACCCTCCGGACTGGCGGCCGGGTGTCCCGGCCACGACGATGATTCCACCCAGGACCACCAGCACCAGCGTCGTGAAGAAGCCCTGGGGCGTCGTGGCGCCCAGCATCAGCCGCGACAGCAACGTCGCCCAGATCGGCGCGCACATCAGCACGATGGCCGCGGTCGCCGGATGGGTGTTCGCAACGCCGAACGTATAGAACACCGAGAAGCCGGTCATCGCTGCACCGAGCTTCAGCAGGCGGCTCCAGTTCAACTTGCCAGGCGCGGCGGCCGGCGGCGCACTCAACAGCACCGCCAACCACAGAACGGGCAGGCCGAGCAAATAGCGTGCGCCTGAGAGCAGCCAAATGTCGTAGTGCTGGGCGAGCGTCGCCAGGACGGGAATCATCGATCCCCAGATCAGGGCTGCAAAGAGCAGGACGATCGTGGCGCGCCGCAGCGCACCGGCGGACGGACCCATCGACGCGGGCCGGTCAGCTCTGCGTACGGCGGCGGACCGCCTCGTAGCCGACGCGGCAATCCTTGTAGACGTCGGGCTTCTCGGTCGAGACGCGGGCTTCTGTCACCTGTCGTTGAGCGAGGCACAAGTCGAGGATCGCATCGACCAGCGTCTCCTGCAGGTTGAAGTGGCGACTCTTTGCCAACGCGATGATGCCGTCATGGATCACGTCGTAATTCAACACGTTGGCAATATTGTCCTCGGCCGCCTTATCGGTTGGCGCCAGGAACAGATCGACGTTCACGACGACGGCCTGCGGCTTGGCCAGTTCGAAATCGTAGATGCCGATCGAGACCTGCACACGCAGGTCGCGGATGAAGATGCGGCGGTCCGAAGCGACAGGCATGTTCATTTCTTCTTCTTTTTCTTGTCGAAGGCGATGTCGCGCGGCCGACCGGTCAGATGCTCGCCGCTGTCGACGATCAGCGTGTCGCCGGTGAAGCTGGGTGTCGCCATGATGAAACGGAGCGCACGGACGAGATCGTCGGTCGTAACGCCGACCTCGAGCGGATTGGCAGCATGCTGCTCGGCGAAGCGCGCGTCGGTCTGGCTGCCGCTGCGCAAGGTGAGGCCGGGCGCGATGCCCGCCACGCGCAGCCGCGGCGCAAAGGATTGTGCCAGCAGGGTCGTCAGCCCCTGAAGTCCGACCTTGGAGAGCGTGTAGCTCAGGAAATCGGGATTGAGGTTGTAGAGCTTCTGGTCGAGCACGTTGACGATCAGGCCCTTGTCTCCGGCCGCCAGTTGACGCGCCAGCGCCTGCGACAGGAGCAAGGGCGCGCGCAGGTTGATCGCCATGTGCAGATCGAAATCGGCGGCCGTGGCCGTCGGCGCCCGGTCGAGCTTGAACAGCGACGCGTTGTTGACCAGCACGGTGAGGCGCACGCCGGGCGCCTGGCACTTCCCGATCAGGGCCTCGGCCTGACGAGCGGAGGCGAGATCCGCCCGCACAGTCTTGGCCTTGCCCCCTGCCGCCAGGATCGCCGCCACTGTCTCCCGCGCCTCGTCTGCCGAGTGGTTATGGTGCACGAAAACGAAATAGCCATCGGCCGCCAGCGCCATTGCCAGCGCGCGGCCGATCCGCATCCCCGCCCCCGTGACCAACGCCCCTTGCATACTGCGACACCCGCCCTTGGTGACTGAAAGAACGGCGGGTTCTAGCATGCGACCATGACTTCGTCCTCGTTCGAAACCGTAGACTGCGTTGTGATCGGCGCAGGCGTCGTGGGCCTCGCAGTGGCCCGTGCCCTTGCCCTTGCCGGCCGTGAGGTCATCGTCGTGGAGGCCGCCGAAGGGATCGGCACTGGGACGAGTTCGCGGAACTCCGAAGTCATCCACGCCGGGATCTACTATCCCAAGGGCAGCCTGATGGCCGAGACCTGCGTGGCCGGCCGTCGCCTGCTCTACGCCTACTGCGCCGAGCATGGCGTGCCTCACATCAACTGCGGCAAGCTGATCGTCGCGACCAACGATGCCGAGAGCGAGAAGCTCGCCGAGATCAAGGGCCGCGCCGAGGCCAATGGCGTCGAAGGCATGCGGCAGCTCAGCGCCAGCGAAGCGATGGTGATGGAGCCCAACCTGCACTGCACGGCGGCGCTGCTCTCCTCCAGCACCGGCATCGTCGACAGCCACTCCTACATGCTGGCTCTGCAGGGCGACTCCGAGGAGCACGGCGCCATGTTCGCCTTCCACAGTCCGGTGATTCAGGGCCGCGCCACGGACGGTGGCATCGAGATCGAAGTCGGCGGCGCCGAGCCGATGAAGTTGCGGTGTGGCCTGGTGGTCAACTCGGCCGGGCTCTTCGCCCCCGCCATCGCAAAAAAAATCGCCGGGATGCCATCCAACCACATCCCCGGGACGTACTACGCCAAAGGAAACTATTTCACTTTGGCTGGACGTTCGCCCTTCTCGCGCCTGATCTATCCCGTCCCCGTTCCGGGCGGGCTCGGCGTGCACATCACCGTCGACATGGGCGGCCAGGCGAAATTCGGCCCTGACGTCGAGTGGATCGACGATCTCGACTACACCGTCGATCCCCATCGCGCCGACAAGTTCTATGCCGCGGTTCGCCGCTACTGGCCCGGCCTTAAAGACGGCGCCCTGCAGCCGGGCTATGCCGGCATCCGACCGAAGATCGTGCCGCAAGGCGCGCCGGCGCAGGATTTCGTGGTCCAGGGACCAGCCGATCACGGCGTTCCAGGGCTGATCAATCTCTTCGGCATCGAATCGCCCGGTCTGACCGCCTCGCTGGCGCTGGCCGAGCGGGTACGTACTATCGCCACCGTATGACATCGGCGCGACGAGGCTTCCTTTCGGGCCTCGTCGGCCTCCTGGGCGGATGTTCTCCCGCGGCGCTTCTCAATACGACGGTATCACGCGACGGCTACACGCTCGCGTCTGACATCCCCTATGGCAGCCACCCTCGCCAGAAGCTCGACGTCTACAAGGCCGAGAAACCAAGAGCTGACGGCAAGAGCGTCATCTTCTTCTATGGCGGCTCATGGGATTCCGGCACCAAGAGTGACTATCTGTTCGTCGGCCAAGCGCTCGCGTCGCGTGGCATCACGACGATCATTCCCGACTATCGCGTGTATCCGGAAGCCCTGTATCCGACCTTCATCGAAGACTGCGCCTTGGCCACGCGGTGGGCCGCGAACGAAGCCTCCGTTGAACGGCTGTTCGTCACCGGCCATTCCGCCGGCGGTTACAACGCCATGATGCTTGCCGCCAACACACCATACCTTTCGGCTGCCGACGTCGACCGCATGAAGCTCGCAGGCGCAATCGGGATCGCCGGCCCCTACGATTTCCTGCCGCTCACGTCTCGTCGCCTTGAGCAAATCTTCGGTGGCCCGGACCGTCGCGAAACCCAGCCCATTACCTATGCAAAGGCGCCGCTGCCCCCCATCCTGCTGCTGCATGGCACGGCAGACACGACCGTGAAGCCCTTCAACAGCGAGCGGCTTGCCGCTGCCTGGCAGCGGGCAGGCGGCAAAGCCGACCTCAAACTCTACCCCGGAGTCGACCATATCGAGATCGTCGGCGCCTTCTCGTCGCTCCTGCGCGGAGGCGCGCCCACCCTCGACGATACGGTCGCCTTCATCGACCGTACCTGATCCGCTTTGCGGAAGGCTAATCTGCCATACGGTCCGTGGACTGGCTCTCGCGCCACTGGTTCGCTAATGCTGGGGCAAATCCACCCAGCGGGGAAAACGGCACGATGATCAAGACGCGCTTCACGGAAATGTTCGGCATCAAGCACCCGATCGTACAGGGTGGCATGCAGTGGGTCGGCCGCGCCGAACTCACCTCGGCGGTCGCCAATGCGGGCGCACTGGGCTTCCTGACCGGCCTCACGCAGCCGACGCCCGACGACCTGCGCAAGGAGATCAAGCGCTGCCGCGAGATGACGGATCAGCCGTTCGGCGTGAACCTCACCATCCTGCCGACGCTCGTGCCACGGCCCTATGGCGAGTATATCGACGCCATCATCGATTCCGGCATCAAGATCGTCGAAACCGCCGGCAACAACCCCAAGCCCTTCCTGCCCAAGATGAAGGAAGCCGGCATCAAGGTGATCCACAAGTGCACCTCAGTCCGCCACGGCATCTCGGCCGAGAAGGTGGGCGTCGATGCGATCTCCATGGACGGCTTCGAGTGCGCTGGCCATCCCGGCGAAGACGACGTCCCGAACCTGGTGCTGCTGCCCGCAGCGGCCAACGTCATCAAGATCCCGATGATCGCCTCCGGCGGCTTCGCCGATGCACGCGGTCTCGTGGCCGCGCTGGCCCTGGGCTGCGAGGGCGTCAACATGGGCACGCGCTTCATGGCGACCAAAGAAGCGCCGATCCATCAGAACGTGAAGGAGAAGATCGTCTCCTCCGACGAGCGCAGCACGGCGTTGATTCTGCGCACCATGCGCAATACCAGCCGCGTCTATGGCAACTCCGTCGCCCAAAAGGCGATCGAGATGGAAGGCGAAGGCAAGACCATCCAGGAGATCGGGCCGTACGTCGCCGGCGCCAAGGGCAAGGTCGTCTACGAGACCGGCGACCTCGAACACGGCATCTGGTCGGCCGGCACCTGCATGGGCCTGATCAACGACATCCCGACCTGCAAGGAGCTGGTCGAGCGCATCGTCAGCGAAGCCGAAGCAATGATCCGCGGCAAGCTCGCGAAGGCGATTGCGGCTTAAGAAGACATAGCCGGTGGAGGCGCCCTGCGGCGCTTCCACCAGCGCCACAGCAGGCCGAAAAGTGGCGGCAACAGGCACAAGCCAGCCGCCATGATGGCGAGTGCGGCGAGGAGGCAGTTCCAGCCTGTCGTGATGCCGACCACGCATTCATAGTCGAACACCATGTAGCCGAGTGTCAGCAGCATGATGGGGCTGGCGAACACGGCGACCGCCCAGAGTTTCCAGGCCGGCGCCTCGATGCCCGGCCACCATTGGCAGACATAAGAGCTGACGAAAGCGCCGGCGAGCAGCGCCACGGCGCAGATCAGTCCTGCCTGCGCATCGAGAAACAACGTCCCCGCCGTGCCGCCTACAAGGACGGCCCCGACCAGATGGCCCATGACGAAGGGATTGATGCGCAGCATGACCTCATGATGCGATCAGGCGTGCGACCGCTTCCGGATGACTATCCAGCATGCCGTGGTTGGCTCCTGCAAGCGCTTCCATGCGAGCATTGGGCAGGAGCTTCATCAGGCCGCGGCCAATTGCCTGTACGATCTCGGGACTGCGATCGCCATAAGCCACCAGCACCGGGTGGTCGAAAGCGCGGAGCTGCTCGGCCGTCGCGACATCATTGAAGCTGCTGCGCACATCGAGCGCATTGCGCGGGGCATTGGCCTCGAGATAGCCACGCACCGGTTCGGGCATGCGGGTAAAGGCGCCCTCACCGAACCAATAGTCGATCATCAGGCGCACGACGGCCGGTTCGCCCGCGATGGCACGGCCAGCATAGTCCTCGAAATGAGCAGCGGCTGGATCGAGCGCCGCCCTGTCGTCCATGAGCTGCAGGGCACGAAAGAACACAGGCTCGAAGAGGGCTAATCGCTCCACCGTTCCCGGCACTGCCTGCAACGCTGCTTGCACAGCGACGACGCCACCGTAGGAATGCCCGGCAAGACGGACCGGCTGGCCGCAGCTTTCGGCCAATCGCGCCACGGCGGCGCCCATCAATGCCGCGCGGCCGACCGGCTCGTCCGGCACGCCATCCGATCCGCCGTAGCCCGGCAGATCGACGGCCAGCACGCGGAAGCGATCCCTGAGATGTGGCGCGACCCGGCCCCAGGATCGACTGTCACCCGGCGAGCCATGGACCAGCAGCAGCGGCGGCCCGTCGCCTTCCTCGCGATAAGTGAGCTTCTTGCCTTGAGGCAGATCGAGGGTCGGCATCAGCGAGCTCCATCAGAACCAGTATGGTCGACGTACCGTAGGCCGGCCCCCACCCCGCGTTGCGCGCGATGGACCGGGCCAAGCCGCAACGATATTCGCTCATGGTTATTCCCATGTATATACAATTAATGTATATACATAAAATCATGCCAAGAAAGCCGCAATCCCCCAGGACGCTCCAGCGCGATGCCCGCAACGCCGTCGAAACCTGCGCTGGCTGGAACATTCGCTCTGTCGCGCGGCGCATCACCCAGTTTCTCGAAGTTCGGCTGCAGGCCGCAGAGTTATCCTTTGCCCAGTTCGGCTTGATGACCGAGATCGCCGCGGCATCCGACGATTCGATCTCGGCACTGGCCACGCGCATGGGCCTCGATCAGTCGACCCTCTCCCGCACCCTGCGCACGCTCGAGGCCGAGGGTTTGGTCGAGATTGCCGTCGCCGAAATCGACCAGCGGCGCAAACTCGTGTGGCTCACAGAAAAAGGTGCACGCCGCCTCGAAACGGCGCTCGCGGTGTGGCGCAAGGCCAATGCCGAACTGGAGCGATTGCTGTCGGTCGATCTCGTGCGTCGCCTGGCGCTCGAAACCGAGGCCCTGGCGGAGGATCGTTGACGTGAAGCCGCATGCCGTCACATTGGACAGCCGCACAGCCTGGATCGTCGCCTGGGCTGCCCTTGCGATCCTCACCCTTTGCTACGGCGCACCGCTGATCTCCGTGGTGGCGCTGAAGCCCATGGCTGCCGACCTCGACGCACCGCGCTCCGGTCCTGCCGCAGCGGGTGCGCTGACCTATCTCGGCGCGGCCTTCGGCGGCATCGTCGCGGGCTGGCTCTCCGGGCGCCTCGGCATCCGCCGCATCGTGTTGTTTGGCGCCGCCATGATGGCGGCCGGGCTCATCGTCTCGGCGTCGGGTGGCCTCTTCTATCTCTATGCCGGTCACGGCGTGCTGATGGGCCTGTTCGGCACCTCCTGCATGTTCGCGCCGCTCATCACCTATGTGAGCCGCTGGTTCGAGCGCCGCCGCGGCGCGGCCGTAGCACTGATCTCGTCCGGGCAGTCGGTCGCCGGCGCCGTCTGGCCGCCGCTCCTGCAGTACGGCATCGATGAGGTGGGCTGGCGCTGGACCATGATCCTGTTCGCGGCTTTGGTCGTGGTGGCTGTCGTGGGCCTCACCATCGCCTTTCTGCAGGCTCCGCCCGATGCGTCCAGCGCCAGCGGAGCTATCGGCAGCAACTCGCGGAGTACCGCGAGCCTCGGCCTGTCGCCCAATCTCGTCATGATCTTGCTCATGGTCGCGGTCTTCTGTTGCTGCGTGCCGATGGCCGTGCCGATGCAGCACATCGTGGCCTTCTGCAGCGACCTGGGTTTTGCCTCGCAATACAGCGCGGCGATGCTCTCGGTCCTTCTGGGCAGCGCCTTCCTCGCACGCCAGTTCTGGGGTTGGCTCGCGGACCGGATCGGTGGCATCCAAACCCTGCTCTGGAGTTCGCTCGCCCAGGCCACCGCCCTGATCGGCTTCCTGCTGACCAAGGATCAGGCGGCGCTCTTTACGATATCGGCAGCCTTCGGCTTCGGCCTCTCGGGCCTCCTGCCGGCCTATGTCATCGCCGTACGCGAATACTATTCCATCGAGGAAGCGAACTGGCGTATTCCAACGGTGCTGTTCGCCGGACTGCTGGGCATGGCGGCCGGCGGCTGGGGCGCCGGCCTCCTCTACGATTACTTCGGCGACTACATGTCGGCCTTCTCGGTCGGCATGGCCTTCAACATTCTGAACCTCGGCGTGCTTTTCTTCCTGGTCCTGCGCCAGCGCGGACCGCGCCGGTTCGTCCTCACACCAGGTTGATGCGGCAGCCGCAGACCTCGACTTGCGCAGGCCCGTGCTTGCGGCCACGCTTCTCCGCCGCCGCCAGTACGCGTTCGCGATCCACGACCTTGACGTCGTAGGCCGAGACACCCGGCCCGCGACCGTCGACAGCACCCACGAAGCGGATCTGCGAACCGTCGAGCCTGATGATGTTGTCCTTGGCCGGACGATTGAGAATCTTCGACCAGGTCTCCGCTGCCTTGTCCGGATCGTCGTGCTGGATCTCTACTCCAGCCACGCCATTGGTCACATCCGAGCGCGCGTGCTTCAGCCAATCCTTCTCGGCCGGCGGCCACCACAGTGCCGGGTCGGTTCCCTTGGGCGCGAACGTCGTGTCGAGCGATAGCAGCACGCCCATCGTGTCCGAGGGATGGAAGTGCGTGTACTGGTATTCGGGCAGATCCTTCTGCGCGACGGCGCGGATGCCGAGGCCGGTGACGCGTTGGCGTTCGGCCGCCGCGTCGGGAACCTGAAGGATCACCATGTAACCGCCATCGCCTTTGCGGCGATCGATGTAGCGGCCGGCGGACGTGCCTTCCTGGAAGGGCGTCACGATCTCGAGGAAGTCGTGTCCGGTCGGACAGACGACGTTCACCAATCCCCACTTCGCCACGCCAGGGTCGCGATAGGCGACCTCGATCCCGAGAATGTCGCACAGCTCTTCACGCGAGCTTTCGAGGTCCTTGCAGACGAAAACGCACTGCCTCAGTCTCATCGCTTCGCTCCCATTTCCTGTCGGTTGCCGCTATCGTAGAGCCATGCGGACCGTGTGGACCATGGGCTTCGTGGCAGCGGCCGCCCTCTCCTTTTGCCTGCCGGATTTTATCGTTTTCCGCTTCACGCAGGCCGCGATCTGGTCGATCGCGCTGGTGGGCCTCGTCATGCTGTGCGGCGTGAGCGGCCAGTTCTCCTTCGCCCAGGCCGCTCTCTTCGGCATCGGCGGCTATGGTGCCGCGATCCTCGGCACCCACACATCGCTGTCGACCTACTGGGGGATGGCGCTGGCGCCCGTGCTGGGTTTCGTTGCGGGCTACGGCCTCGGCCGCGTCGCCGGCCGGCACAATCTATGGACGCAGGCGCTGGTCACTTATGCGTTCGCCATTGCCTTCCCACAGCTCCTGCGCTGGCGACCGATCGAGCAATGGACTGGCGGCGTACAGGGCCTCTATCTCGATTTTCCCACACCGCCTATAGACGCTTTGAGCAACGACCGCTGGGCATTCCTGATGGTGTTATCACTGCTGGCGGTGGGCCTCTGGCTCGCACACAACCTGATCGACAGCCGCGCCGGCCGTGCCATGAAGGCGGCGCGCGACCAGGATCTTGCGGCGGCCGCGCAGGGAATCAAAGTCAGCCAAGTGCGGGCCACGGCATCCGGGATCGCCGGCGCCTATCTCGCTCTCGCGGGCTGCCTATCGGCCTATCAATTCGGATTTGTCGGACCGACGACCTACAACTTCGCGCTCTCGGTCCAGATGCTGTTCGGCCTGGTGGTCGGCGGCATGTATTCGCTAAGCGGCGCGATCCTGGGCGGTCTCTTTCTGCAGTTCTTTCCCGACGTCACCGCGGGACTGGGCAAGGGACTGTCGGCGCTGCTCTATGCTGTCCTGTTGATCGCCGCGATGGTGGCGATGCCGGACGGCGTGGCGGGTGCTCTGTCCCGCCTCGCCGCCCGGATCAAGCTCAGACGCCCTTGAAGACCGGCGCGCGCTTTTCGACGAAAGCGCGCGCCGCTTCCTTGTGGTCCTCGGTCTCGCCGGTGCGGATCATGCGCGCGGCTTCGCTGTCCAGCGCCTCGGAGAGCGAGCCCTCTTCCGCCACCTTCATGTTCTTCTTCACGTGCCACCACGCGACACGCGGGCCGGCCGCGAGCTTCTTGGCGAAGGCCATCGTCTCGTTGTCGAGGTTGGCGTCGTCGACGACGCGGTTGGCGAGGCCAAGCTTCTCGATCTGCTCGGCATTGAGGATTTCGGCCGTGAAGTAGAGCTCACGCGCCTTGGCGGTGCCGACCAGCTTGTGCAGGAAGTAGTGCGAACCGAAGTCGCCCGAGAAGCCCACCTTGGCAAAGGCGGTGGTCATGCGCGCGCTCTTGCCGGCAAAGCGCATGTCGGCGGCGAGCGCCAGCGACAGGCCGGCGCCGGCAGCGACGCCGTTCACCATGGCGATCGTCGGCTTGCCCATTTCGTGCAGCAATTCCGAGACGCGCATGCGGGCGCGGATGTCGTGCACCTTGTCTTCGTAGGTCTTGTCCTGGTCGCGACCGGCCGCCATCGACTTCACGTCACCACCGGCACAGAAGGCCTTGTCGCCGGCGCCACGCACCACCACGCAACCAATGGCGCGGGTGCCCGCAGCCTCGTTGAGTGCGTCGTCGAGCGCGCCCATCATGTCGCGGCTCAGCGCGTTCATGGCGTCGGGCCGGTTCAGCACGATTTTCATCACGCCGTCTTCGACGGTTTTGATCAGGTGGGACATCGACTTCCTCCGAGATTGCGATTCGCTGGGGTTGCGGCGAATGTTTCCCAAACCAACGAGTCACGCAACGACATTCCGTCTTGCTGAGCGGAACCGATTATGAGGAGCGTTCGAGCCATGAAATACGAGACCCTGCTGACCGATCTTGCAGACGGCGTGATGACGGTGACCCTCAACCGCCCCGACAAGTTGAATGCTTTCTCCACAGTCATGAGCAGAGAACTCATCGACTTCTTCCAGAGTGTGAATGCGATGGATGAGGTGCGCGCCATCGTCGTGACGGGCGCCGGCCGCGCCTTTTGCGCCGGCGCTGATATTTCCGGCGGCACCGGCGCCTTCAAGGTCTGGAATGACGGCAATGCCCCGCAGAAGCGCGAAGCCAGCGATTCGATCACGCTCGCAATCTTCAACTGCCTGAAGCCAATCGTGGCCGCGATCAACGGCGCGGCAGTCGGCGTCGGCATCACCATGTGCCTGCCTATGGACATCCGCCTGATGTCGAGCGCCGCCCGCGTCGGTTTCCTCTTCAACAAGCGCGGCATGGCCATGGAGGCCGGAAGCTGCTGGTTCCTGCCACGCCTGGTCGGCATGCAGCAGGCACAGGAATGGGTGATGACCGCCGAATTGTTCGATGCCGAAGAAGCTCTAAAGGGCGGCCTCGTTCGTTCCGTCCATGCGCCCGACGAACTGCTGCCGGCCGCGCAGGCGCTGGCGCGGAAATTTGCCGCCAACACCTCCTCCGCTGTTGCCGCGGCGGTGAACCGCCGCTTGATGTGGAGCATGTGGGGCGCACAGGACCCGCTCGATGCGGTGACCCTCGACCTGCAGTGCGTCGGCCATCTCGCGGCCGGCGCCGACGCCCAGGAAGGCATCAAGTCCTTCTTCGAGAAGCGCGCGCCTGTCTTCCCGCTGCAGCCCAGCAAGGACATGCCGCCCTTCGGGCCGTGGGCTCAGGCCACCGGCGGCAGCAAGTAGATACCGGGCTCTGCCGACAGGTTCTGCTTGATCCGCCGGCTGACATCGTCTGCCAGGATTTCCGACTTGCCATCCTCGAGGGCCACCAGAACCTGCTTCACGACATCATCGGGCTGCGCTTTCGGCGCAGCCACGTTGCGAACCATGTCGGTGTCCATGAAGCCGACATGCAGAGACAGGACTTCCGTACCCTGCCCGCGCAGCTCATTGCGCAGGCCGTTGCTCAGCGACCAGGCTGCCGCCTTGCTGGCGGAATAGCTCGAACTGGTCGACAGGCTGACCCAGCTCAACACCGACAGCACATTGACGATCGCGCCACCGCCATTCCTGGACAGGATCGGCGCGAAGGCGCGTGCGGTAAGAAGCGGCCCGAAGAAGTTGGTCTCGAATTCGGCACGCGTCGCGTCGAGTCCGTCCGGAGTCAGGAACCCGGTGCCGCGAATGATGCCAGCGTTGTTGATCAGCAGGTTAACGTCGCCGAACTCACGTGCGGCGGCTTCGACCTGCTCAGGCTGGGTAACGTCCAGACGGACCGGCTGCACGCCGGGCTGCTTCACCGACGCGGGGTCGCGCGCGGCCGCATAGACCTTGCGCGCTCCGCCGGCGAGCAGCGCCTTGGTGAAAGCCAGCCCGAGGCCGCGATTGGCACCGGTCACGAGAGCAACGGAGTCCTTGATCTTCATAGCTGGTCCTTCCATAGGTTAAGATGACCGGTCGTCTTAGAGTTAGGTGTGCGAGTATCCGCGTTAAAGTGAGCTTTCCTCTCTCAGGTGAGAATTTTGTTGAAGGTGACCGAAAGGAAGGCGTCGAGGGCTGCCGCGTCCTTCTCGACCTTGGAGCGCATCACGGCTCCTTCCCAGGCATTGAGCAGAAAGTTCGCAAGCGTCTCCGCGGACAGGTCCTTGGAGACATCCCCGGCCTTCTGGGCCTCGCGGATCACCTGCGCGATGGCCTTGGCCCAGTCGTCGAAGGCTGCCTCCAGCACGGCCCGGATTGCCGGGCTTTGCCCCGGAAGCTCCGTGCCGAAATTGCCCAGAAGGCATCCCCGGCTAAAGCCGGTCGCCGGTCCCAGCTGATTGAGGCTCTTGAAGTAAGCCCGCAGCCGGGCGAGCGGCGGACCGGAGCCCTCCATCAGAGGCAACCGGCGCTCTGCGCCCTTGGCTGCATAGTGCTGTACGACCTCGACGCCCAGCGCGTCCTTGCTCTCGAAATGATTATAGAACGAGCCCTTGGGCACCTTGGCGGCGTCGGTAATGTCCTGCACGCCGGTCGCGTTGAAGCCACGCTTGTGCAGGGCTTCCAGCCCGACGGTGAGCAGCCTTTCGCGGACGTCGGTTCTTGCCATAGGTCAAATATGACCGGTCGTCTCAGACTTTCAAGGGGGGCGAAATCCGAAGGCTAGAGCGTGAAAGCGTGCATCACGAACGGATCGGCGGAGCGGCTTCGCCGAGCATAGAGCCCCTTGGCCGGCAGATTGTCGGGCTCCGTCCCGAGCCATGCTTCCTGGCATCCAAGCTCACGCCCGATATCCAGCATCGCCTCGAGCATGCGCCGCGCAATGCCCTGGCGCTGCAAGGCCGGCGTCACGGCGATCTCGTCGATGAAAAGTTCGCTTCGCGATCCGTCGGGATGAAAATGCACCATCGCAGCCACCTGCCCGACGATCTCCCCATCGGCGATCGCGACGACAAGATGGTGCCCCCGCGCCGCGAGATAACGGGCGAGGTTTTCCGGATCGATGGCATGGTCGAATACGTCCGGCGCGATGCGGCGGAACAGCGGCTCGTCCCCCGGTTGGACGCGGCGGATTTCGATGCTCATTTCAGCGCCCCCACCAGCGCACGCGCGATGGCCCCCGGCGACTTGCGGCCCGGCCGATACCAGGTCGGCGTCCAGTTGAGCGCCCCTAGAAGCTGAAGGCGCCATAAAGTCCGATCCGTGCCCTGCCCCAGCGGTAATGCCGCCACGAGCTCGACGAAGCGCCGCTCGTAGCCATCGCGCATCGCGATCAGGCGCCGGCGCAGACGTGCATCGAGGCGGCGGAGGTCGGCCGTCATGACCGCGGCATGGGCCGTGTCCGACAGCAACGATTGCAGGTGCGCCACGCAGGCCGCCTCCAGTCGCGTCCAGGGCGTATCGGTCGCCGCCACGGCGGCGTCGACGGCTGCGGAGATCTCGGCCACACCCTCCTCGTAGACGGCGGCTATCAGGTCGTTCTTCGACGGGAAGTGATAGTACATCGACCCCGCCAGCATGCCGGCTTCGCCGGCGATGTCGCGCATCGACGTGGCATCGAAGCCACCACGCGCAAAAAGACGGGCCGACACCGCCATCAGGGTTTCACGGGACATGGATTATCCTATCAAACAAACACTTGTTTGGTAAACTGGCCAGCGCTAGCCTCGCGGCATGGCCTACGTTTTCGACCTCGGCAACCCCGCGACCAATGCCAACCCCTTCCCCGAGTTCGCGCGGCTGCGCGCCGAGGATCCGGTGCATTGGTCGCCGGTCATGAAGGCATGGATCGTCACGCGCTACGCCGATGTGAAGCAGGTGGCGTTGAACAACCGGCAGATCTCCGCCGACCGGTTGACGCCCTTCTTCAAGACCAATGCCGAGTACCAGCGCGGCTCGATCGAGAGCCTGGTGCGCTACCTGAACCACTGGATGGTGTTCCGCGATCCGCCGGACCATACGCGGCTGCGCCGTCTGTTCACCAAGGCCTTCACGCCGACGGCGGTCGCCAACCTGCGGCCCAACATCGAGGACATCGTCGCGCATCTGATCGACGGCATGCTGGCCAAGGCCGCCCGCGGCGAGACGGTCGACTACATCGCCGACTTCTCCTATCCCCTGCCCGCCTCGGTGATCATGGATCTGCTGGGCGTGCCGCGCGCCGATCTGGAACGCGTGAAGGTCTGGTCCGACGACATCGCGCTGTTCATCGGCACCGCCCAGGTCGCCGGCAACAAGTACCTGCGTGCCGAGGCTGGCGCCAAGGCGATGTCCGATTACTTCCGCAGCCTGGTCGAGGATCGCACGGCCCGGCCCACCGAAGACATGATTACCCACCTCGTGCTGGCACGCGACGACCGCGACGCGCTCACGACCGACGAGATCATCGGCACCTGCATCCTGCTGCTCTTCGCAGGTCATGAGACCACGACGAACCTGATCGGCAACGGCTTCCTCTATTCGATGAAGCATCGCGAACAGTGGGACCGCCTCGTTGCCGATCCCGCGCTGGCCGAAAGCGCCATTGAAGAATTCCTGCGCTACGACGGGCCGTCGGGCGCCTTTGCCCGAGTCGCGGCCGCCGATATCGAAATGCGCGGCAAGACGATCCGCGAGGGCCAACGCGTTTTCGCCTTCATGAACTCGGCAAATCGCGATCCCGAAGCCTTTGAGGATCCCGAGCGGTTCGACATCGGCCGGCCACAGAACCCGCACATGACCTTCGGCCATGGTATCCACTTCTGCCTTGGTGCCCCGCTGGCGCGGCTCGAAGCACAGATCGCGGCAATTCGCCTTGCGGAGCGGCTGCCACGTATCAGACTATGCAGCGGCGAGCCGGAGTGGCACGATTCGCTGATCCTGCGCGGCGTGAAGGCGCTGCCGGTTCAGCTCTCTTAAAGGAGAATTATGCGGGCGATGATTTGCCGCCAGTGGGGCGGCCCTGAAGATTTGCGTCTGGAAGAGGTCAAGTCGCAGCCGCTGAAGACCGGCCAGGTCCGGATCAAGATTCGAGCGGCGGGCGTGAGCTTTGCCACGACCCTGATCATCGCCGGCAAATATCAACGCCGGCCACCCTTCCCCTTTGCGCCCGGCACCGAGGCCGCGGGCGTCGTGACCGAGGTCGATCCCGCCTGCAAGCGCTTGAAGGTAGGCGACGAGGTCGTCGCCGTCCTCGACTGGGGTGGATTGGCCGAGGAAGCAGTCGCGCACGAAGTCAACGTCTTCTCCAAGCCGAAGAACCTCAGCTTCGTCGAAGCGATCCAGCTCGCCATCTCCTACCCGACCTCGGCCGGCGCGCTGACCTGGCCCGAAGCGCTCGACGTACGCAGCGGCCACACGCTGCTGGTGCATGCCGCCGCAGGCGGCGTCGGCATGGCGGCCGTCGAGATCGGCAAGATCCTGGGCGCGACGGTCATCGCCACGGCCGGCAGTTCGCGCAAGACCGAGTTCGCCAAGGCGCATGGCGCCGATCATGTGATCGACTACAACGCCACCGACTTCCGCGAGGAAGTGCTGAAGCTCACCGGCGGCCGCGGTGTCGACCGTGTCTACGATCCGGTTGGTGGCGATGTCTTCACCCAGTCGCTGCGCTGCATGGCGGTCGGCGGCCGTATCTGTCCCATCGGCTTCGCCAGCGGCACGATCCCGCAGGTTCCGGCCAACATCCTGCTGGTGAAGACCATCGCCGTGACGGGCTTCAACTATGGTTACTATGTCGGCTGGAGCCCGCACGATGCCCGCTTCGAGGAGGCAGACCGCACGTTCGCACTGATGGAGCGCATTCGCGGTTGGTGCGAGCAGGGTCTTTGCCGCCCGCACGTCGATCGGACCTACCAGCTCGGCGAAGCCCCGAAGGCAATGCAAGCGCTTCTGGAGCGCTCGGTGACGGGCCGCGTGGCCGTCGTCATGGAGGCCTGACGCCGGAACCTGACATCAGGGCGACGACGAGGTCCGAAAATCGCGAGCCCCCTCTTCACTTGCATGGGAAGGTCTCGATACAGAATCATCCCTCCCATCCGTGAGGCTTGCGATGACCTTGCTGCTCAATATCGATGTGCCCGATGTCGAGACGGGCGTGCGCTTCTATACGGCCGCCTTCGGTCTGAAGGTCGGCCGACGCTTCGGCACTGATTTCGTCGAACTCCTGGGATGGCCCGCGACGGTCTACCTCCTGACCAAGAAGGCAGGCACTGTCGGCGCCGGTGGTGATTTGCGGCGTTATGAGAGGCACTGGACGCCCGTCCATGCCGACATCGTCGTGGACGACGTGGATGCGGCTGTCACGCGAGCGGTCGGCGCCGGCGCGAAGCTCGAGGCTCCGGCGAAAGATACTCCGTACGGGAGGATTGCCATGCTCGCCGATCCGTTCGGCCACGGCTTCTGCTTGCTCCAATTCAGCGAGCAGGGCTACGACGCGCTGCTCACAAGCTGAGCAGGCTTCCGTAACCGGCGATCCTGGTGTGAACGCCAGCCGATCGCAGGCTGCGCCAGAGACTCGCCTGGTTGGCTGAAATCACCGGCCGGCCCAGATCCTGTTCCAGCGCCTCCAGGATGGCGACGCAGCGAAAGCCCGTCCCGGCGATCAGGACACCGTCTGCCGTCGATGGACAGGCCGCCTTGATCTGAGCGTAGAGTGGTTCGACTTCCTGTTCGAAGCCCATGCCATGGCCGTAGAGCTCGGCCGGTGGCAGGTCCCGCCACTTCCGGCCTGGGTCGTAGCGAAGATGCCCGGCCGGTTCGAACCCGTGATCGACATAGTAACGAACACCTGCAGCCACCAGCTCGTCATTGAACCACGGTGGCAGAACCAGAAACGGCCGCCTTACACTCGAAGCCTTGAGCGCGGCTTGGGTATCCAGACCGTTCGTGGTGACGAAGACGCCGGAACCCAGCATGCCGGAGAGGCTGGCCACGGTGGCTTCGTCCCAGCCCTTGCCACCCAGGATGCTGCTCGAGCTGTGACCAACCACGACCGCCGAAAGCCGCATTGCCGCGAACTGCCGGCAGCCCCGGTTCAGATCGTCCTCGAGGTCGACCGCTTTGCGATCCTCGCGCCAGCGCGCCCAAGGGGCACGCGCTGTCACACGGGCGGCGTGTACCGAGACGCCGGGTGGAGCCATCGCCCACCATTCAGCCTCCGGGACGGCCTCGTTGCCGACGATGAACAGCCCGATGCGGGCCCGCCATCCCCAATTGTCTTTGGTCGCCACGACTGGCTCGATCCCGCCGCTCCCTACTTCTTCGTGAGCGGGCCTTCAAACTTGCAGTAGCCGTCGAGCTTGATCTTGGAGTCGCCGTCCTTGATCTGGCCGATTACGTCCATCATGCCGCCGCCCCCGACCATCGCCGCCGTCTTGATGGCGCCGTCCTTGCCCAGCGTCGTTTCGAAAGACCTCTCTGGCCGGCCTTCCTGCTGAAACTTGCCTTTGACGCTGTCACCGTCGACGGTGACGTTGATGGTCATCTTGTAGCCCGGACACTTCGAGCTGCCGAGCACGTTCACGCCCATACCAGTCCAGGTGTAGAGAACCGGTTCGGCGTGCGCGGCGCCCGCGACCAGAAGAAGCGCTGCAGTTCCTGCAATTACCCTGAGCATCGTCGTCTCCGGTTAGAAAAAATCCCTGATGACCTTGAGCACGGCCGCGGGTCGTTCTTGTCCGACCGCGTGGCCTGCCTTGGCAATCCTAACCAATCTCGATTTGGAAATCGCCCTTTTGAAGGCATCGCCGTAAACCGGCGGGATCAGGACATCCTCCCGCCCCCAGACGATCAGGGTCTTGGCGGTGATGCGGTAAAGCCTCTGGGCGAGGCCGCGGTCGGGGATCGGGAACAGGATCTTGCCCGCCATGCCAAGCCGCCGGGCATTCATCACCAGGAATTCATTGAGGAATTCCGGATCCTCCATGTTGACGCCCGATGTCAGCAGCTTCTGGCCGGCCTTGCTGTCATGGAACAGCAATCCCGGCAGCTCATAGGGCAACTTGGAGAAGATATCGGCGATCGGATGGTCGTCGAGCCACAGGCCAGCCGGCGCCAGCAGGCAGAGCTTGGTCACTTCTGTGTGGGCAATCGCCGCCATCTCGGCGGCGACCATGCCGCCCATCGAATGGCCGACCACAATCGGTTTCTTGAGGTTGAGCGCCTCCAGCACATCGAGTGCATGCAGGGTTACGTCGAGCATGTCGCGCACCCCGTCCTCGCCCGTCGACTGGCCATAGCCCGGCAGCAATGGCGCCACGACCCGATATTTGCTCGCGAGAGCGGCAATCAGCGGATCGTTCGGCATATGGCCGCCCGCTCCGTGGAGATAGAGCAGATCCTTGCCTTTACCGGCTTCGACGATCTGGATACGCGCGCCCGAAGGTTTGAGCGTGAGAAAACGCGACTTCATTCGGCAGCCACCTTCAGCGAAACGCGCTCGTTCATCGGATGGACCCAGAAGCGGTCGTCGTGGTTGTTCCAATCCGGCCACAGGTTGCGCAGATGCGGCATCACCTTTTCAGCGAATAGCTTTGTGGAGTGCCGAACCTTGTCGTCGGGCATGTCGCCGATATGCATCAGGCAGAAGACATTGCCGACGCGCAGGCTCTTGATCAGCTCTTCCATCTGCTGGCGCACTGTCTCCGGCGAGCCGGCAATGATGTAGCGGCCGTCGACCAGATCCTTCCAGGTCATGCTGGGATAATCCCGCGCCGCAGCCTGCGTGAACTGGGACAGGGCGCCGGTCTGGATGGTCTTGATCGTGCGATAGCCCGGCGCATCCGCGAAGCCCGGATAGACATGCAGGCAGCGATTGTAGAAGTAGTTCACGTGCGGGCCGTAGAGCCGCTCCGCCTCGGCATCGGTATCGGCGACGCAGATCACCTGGGCGAAGCCCGCGCGATAGGGTGATTCGTCGGCCTTCCGCTCCGACACCCGCTTCCAGTACCCCTCCATCAGCAGCTTGGCGCGCAGATAACCCGAGTAGCTGAGATAGGAATAAGAATAGGTGTTATCGAGGCAGAAATCGTACGTCTCCACCGAGCCACCACCGGGAATGAAGATCGGCGGCGCCGGACGCTGGATCGGCTTGGGCCAGCAATTGACGTAGCGCAGCTTGGTGTAGCGGCCGTTGAAGGCGAACGGTTCGTCGGCCGCCCAGGCTTTGCGAATGAGGTCGTGCGCCTCGGCATACTTCTCGCGCGTGAGCGCCGGTATCGTGCCGTAGGCGTAGTTGGTATCCATCGACGTGCCGACCGGAAAGCCGGCCACGAGCCGCCCGCCCGACAACACGTCGAGCATGGCGAACTCCTCCGCCACGCGCAGCGGCGGATTGTAGAGCGCTATCGAATTGCCGAGCACCACCAGCGCCGCCTTCGACGTGCGACGCGTCAACGTCGCCGCCATGATGTTGGGCGACGGCATCAACCCATAGGCATTGGCGTGATGCTCGTTCACGCCAATGCCGTCGAATCCCACGCTCTCGGCGAATTCGAGCTGGTCGAGATATTGATGATAGATGCCGTGCCCACGCTCGGGTTCGTACATCTTGCTCGGCAGATCAACCCAGACCGAACGATGCTTTTCCCTGAAATCGTCCGGCATGTGCGGCCAGGGCATCAGGTGAAACCAGGTGAATTTCATGTCTAGCGCCCCTTGAACTGTGGTTCGCGCTTTTCGAGGAACGCCTTGATGCCCTCCTTCATGTCTTCCGTCTGCATCAACGGCAGAAGCTGCAGGAAGACATGATGAACGTGCTCATTGAAGGGTTCGTTCCAGGCCATGCGCATCATTCTCTTCGCGGCCTGGATGGCGAGCGGCGCATTGGTGGCGATCTCAAGGGCGAGTTCGCGCGCCGCGCCCATCACCTCAGCGTCGGGCACGACCTTGTTCACCAGGCCGATCTCCAGCGACTGCTCGGCACTCAGCGTACGGCCAGTGAAGATCAGCTCGGACGCCTTCGCCCAGCCCAGCATGCGCGGCAGGTACCAGGTGCCGCCAGATTCCGGCAGCACGCCGCGCTTGGCATAGGACGCCGCGAGCTTGGCCGACTGGGCCATCACCCTGATGTCTGCCCCCAGCGCCAGGTCGAGGCCATAGCCGGCCGCCGATCCGTTCAATGCGGCGATCACCGGCTTGTCCATTGCGTGCAGGACCGGCGGCGGCGTGTTGCGCAGGTCGATGTTGGTCGGCGTGGCGCCCGAGCCGACGCTCAGATTGTCGGTACCCTTATTCTGCGCTTCGAGGTTCAGGCCGGCGCAGAAGGCGCGGCCGGTGCCCGTCAGAATGACGACGCGGACGGCACGATCCTCGTTGGCCTTCACCAAAGCATCGGTGAGCTGCTTCAGCATCGGCCCGGAGATCGTATTCATGCGCTGCGGGGCATTGAGCGTGATCGTGGCAACGGCGCCGTCGACGCCATAGAGCAGCTCCTCAGGCATTACCGAAGTTGTGGGCTGGGCCGCAAACTGGCTCATGTTTCCTCCCTCCATCGAATGCCGCTATGGTGACGCAGGAGATTTGAACGCGCCATGCAAAACCGTTTCATCGACCTTTACAGTGACACGAAGACCAAGCCATCGCCCGGCATGCGAAAGGCGATGGCCGACGCCGAGGTAGGCGACGAGCAGAAGCTGGAAGATCCCACCGTCAATCGACTGCGCGAGCGCATTTGCGAACTGCTCGGCAAGGAGGATGCGGTGTTTCTGCCGAGCGGCACCATGGCGAACCAGATCGCCATCCGCGTGCACTGCCGGCCGGGTGACGAAGTGATCACCGACAAGACCGCACACATCATCACCTCGGAAGGTGGCGGCCCGGCGGCCAATGCCAGCGTAATGATCCGCCCGCTCGACGGACCCAAGGGCGTGTTCACCGGAGAACAGGTAAAAGCCGCCCTGCGCGATCCCAACAGCCGCTACGCCGCGCGCCAGCGTCTGGTGTCGATCGAGAACACTTCGAACGGCGGGTTCGGCACGGTATGGCCGCTCGCGACCATGCAGGGCGTGACCAAGGTGGCGCGCGACGCAGGTCTCAGCCTCCACATGGACGGCGCGCGCCTGGCCAATGCCAGCGTGAAGTCGGGCACCAAGGCCAGCGACTATGCTGCTTGCGTCGACTCGCTCTGGCTCGACTACACCAAGGGCCTGGGCGCACCAGTGGGCGCCACCCTCGCCGGCTCCAAGGACTTCATCAAGGAGTCATGGCGCCACAAGCAGATGATGGGCGGTTCGATGCGCCAGTCCGGCATGATCGCAGCGGCGGCGCTCTATGCGCTCGATCACAACTGGGATCGCCTCGCCGAGGACCATGACAATGCGCGGTACCTCTCCGAAGGCATCGCCAACATCAAGGGCCTCGAGATTGAGGTGCCACGCATGGAGACCAACCTCGTCTTCTTCGAAGTCACCAAGCCCGGCTGGACGGCGGCAAAGCTGGTCGATGCCTGCAAGGAGCGCGGCGTGGGCATTGGCGCCAACACGGCCACCCGCATCCGCGCCGTCACCCACCTCGACGTCAACCGCGCTGACATCGACACCGCTCTCAAGGTGATCAGCGACACCCTGGCGGCTTAGTGCGCGTCTTTCTTCTCGGAGCAACAGGAACGATCGGCCAGGCCGTGCTCCGCGCCCTCATTGCCCGTGGGCATGAGGTCGTGGCGCTGGCCCGGTCCGAGGCCTCTGCCGGGAAGATTGCCCAGCTTGGCGCCGCTGTCGTCCGAGGTGATATCGGCATTCCCGATCGATGGCTGCCTGGCCTGCCGGACATCGATGGCGCGATCCAGATGGCCTGTGACTTCGACAGTGCGATGGGCGAGACGGAACGGCGTCTTCTCGACGGCTTGCTGCCGCGGCTCGCCGCTGGTTCACGAAGAGTACGTTTCATCTACACCGGCGGATGCTGGCTGTTCGGTCCGACGGGGAACAACGTGGCGACGGAAGAAAGCGCTCTATCGCCTCTTCCGGCCTTCGCCTGGATGGTGCCTCACCTGCAGCGTGTTCTCGCCAGCAACGAAGTCGAGGGCATCGTGATCCATCCGGCGATGGTCTATGGCGGCGATGGTGGCGTGTTTCGACGCTTCGAACAGGATGCCAGGGAGCGTCGAGCGATTCGCGTCGTCGGTGGAGAGGCAGTGCGTTGGCCGCTCGTGCATTGCGATGATCTCGCTGACCTTTATGTCCTCGCACTCGAACACGCCGCACCGCGATCGACCTATCTCGGGGTCGCAACGGAAGGCATTCCCGTCAGCGAACTCGCCCAAGCAATAGCTCGTCGCAGGGGTGTTGCCGCCCCTATCCTCGAAGTCATGTCGGAAGACGCTGCAGCCCGGGAACTCGGTGAATGGGCGCGTGGCTATGCCTGCGACCAGCAACTCAGTGGCGCCAAGGCCCGCCGCGACCTCGGCTGGACACCCCGCCATCTCGATCCGACGCGCGACCTCATGGAGCTTTGCGCATGAATGCCCCTTCCCTGCTCGGCCAACCGATCACCCGTCGTGAGGATCAGCGATTCCTGACCGGCCGCGGACGCTACGCCGACAATACGGCGCCTGCCGACGCGCTGGCGGTGTTGTTCGTGCGCTCGCCGCATGCGCATGCGCGCATTGCCGGGATCGACAAGGCAGCGGCCCTCGCATCGCCCGGTGTCGTGGCGATCTATACAGCCGACGATCTCGTCGCTGATGGCGTGGGCCATCTGCCCGCCATCAGCGAGATCAAGGACCAGGCCGGCAACCGCCACCGCGAGCCGACGCATCTCCCCATGCCGACCGGCAAGGTGCGGCACGTCGGCGACATTGTGGCCATGATCGCCGCCACAACGATCGACCAGGCGCGCGATGCCGCTGAAGCGCTCGCCATCGACTACGAAGAGCTGCCGGCCGTCGTGACGGCCGCGCAGGCGCTCGCTGACGGCGCGGTCCTGGTGCATGACGATGTGCCTGGAAATCTCATGTGCCGTTGGGGCAAGGGCGACGGTGCGGCAACCGATGCCGCCTTCGCACGAGCCGCCCACGTATCGACACTGTCCATCCGCTCGCCGCGCCAGATCGTCCATTACATGGAGACGCGTGCGGCCTGGTCGTCCTACGACGCGGCGGACGATCTCGTCACGGTCACCTTCTCCTCTCAAGGCGTGCAGATCCCGCACCGGCTGATGTGCGAGCGCGTGCTCAACGTCGCCAAGGACAAGCTCCGGCTGGTCACCGAAGATGTCGGCGGCGGCTTCGGCCCGAAATACCCGATCTACGCCGAGTCGACCCTGATTGCCTGGGCGACGCGAAAGCTGCGCCGTGGCCTGCGCTGGACCTGCGACCGCGCCGAGCTCGCACTGGCGGACAGCCACGCCCGCGACCTCGTAGCGACGGCAGAACTCGCCCTCGACAAGGAGGGCCGGTTCCTCGGCGTGCGAGTGAAAGCTCAGGCCAACTACGGCGCCTATGTCTCGATGTGGGCGCCGAGCATTCCGACCACGGGCCTCGCCAAGGTCATTTCCGGCCTCTACCGCATTCCTGCGATCCGTATCGACTTCGACTGTGTGTTCACCAACACCGTACCAGTCGACGCCATTCGGGGGGCCGGCAAACCCGAGGCGCTGTTCTTGCTGGAGCGCCTGGTCGACTTGGCCGCGCATGAGACTGGCCGCACGCCAGCAGCACTGCGCCGTCTCAATCTCCTGCGGCTCGACGAGATGCCCTATG
The DNA here is from genome assembly GCF_004297405.1 of Reyranella sp. Classification (GTDB taxonomy): domain Bacteria; phylum Pseudomonadota; class Alphaproteobacteria; order Reyranellales; family Reyranellaceae; genus Reyranella. The sequence continues at coordinate 319,327 of NZ_SCVC01000032.1, read as the reverse complement.
CCGCGGCAAGCGGTTACACCTACGATGCAGCCGATTGTCTGCGGCTGTTCGATACGGCGCTCACGGCGGCAGACGAGCCGGGCTTCGCGGCGCGCCGTACGGCAAGCGAGGCAGCCGGCAAGCGGCGTGGACTCGGTTTCTCCTGCCATCTGCACGGCACCGGCGGCGTTGCCGACGAACATGTCGTGGTCCAGGTCGAGCCTGACCGGCTGATCGCCCGCGTCGGCACGCAAAGCCAAGGACAGGGCCACGAGACCGTGTTCGCGCAGATCCTTGCCGGTGCCCTCGACGTGCCCGTTGAGCGCATCGAAATTCGCCAGGGCGACACGCGTACGATCCCGCACGGCGGCGGCACCGGCGGCTCCTCCTCCACCATCATCAGCGGCACGACCTTGCGGCGCGCGGCCGATGTCGTGATCCAGCGCGGCCGTGACCTCGCCGCCGAGCGGCTCGAAACGGCCGTCGCCGACATTGCCTATCGCGACGGCGCCTTCGAGATCGTAGGCACCGATCGGCGCGTCGGCTTGTTCGAGTTGGCAGCCTGGAAGCCGTTCGATGGCGACGCGCTGTTCGCCGACAAAATCGAATCGTTTCCCACCGGTGTCATGGTCTGCGAGGTCGAGGTCGATCCCGAGACTGGCGCCACGCTCATCGATCGCCTGCTCGCCGTAGCCGATTGCGGCACGGTAGTGAATCCGCGGCTGCTGGCCGGCCAGATGCACGGCGGCATCGTGCATGGGTTGGGCAACGCCCTGATGGAAGAGGCGGTCTACGACGAAGAAACCGGTCAGCTCCTGACCGGCACGCTGATGGACTACGCCTTGCCGCGCGCCGAAGACGTACCGATGCTCGGAGTCGAGACGATCGCCACCGCCTCGCCCAACAATTTCATGGGCCTCAAAGGTGTCGGCGAGTTGCCCACCAATGGCGCGCCGGCAGCATTGGCCAATGCCGTGCTCGACGCGCTGCGTCCGCTCGGTGTGCACCACATCGACATGCCGCTGACGCCGCACAAGATCTGGCAAGCGCTGCAGCGCTGAGCTGCTGTCGCCATCGCCTGGCAAAAGTTGGCAAGCGACGGGTAGCCGCGCTAGCTTCGCATCGGGAGGAAACCGATGAACAAGAAAATCGCCGCCGCTCTTGCCGGCGCGCTGCTGCTAGCCGCTACCAATACCTATGCCCAAGCCTGGCCCAACAAGCCGATCAAGCTCGTGGCGCCCTATCCACCCGGCGGCCAGACCGATGTCGTCTCGCGCTACTTCGCCGAAAAGCTCACCGCCGCGCTCGGCCAGCAGGTGATCGTCGAGAACAAGGCCGGTGCCCAGGGCATGGTCGGCGCCGAGATCGTCAAGAACGCGCCACCCGACGGCTACACGTTCGTCTACGTGAACTCGTCGATGATGTGCATCAACCCCTACGTCTACAAGAAGCTGCCCTATGACGGCTTCAAGGATTTCGTGCCGGTGACGCAGCACGGGCTGGCGCCGCTCGCGATGGTGACCACGCCGTCGCTGGGACTGAAGTCGGTGAAGGAGTTCGTTGCCTGGGCCAACCAGAACAAGGGCAAGGTCAACTACGCATCGTTCGGCACGGGTTCCTCGTCGCACATCTGGGGCGAGATGCTGAACCAGGCCGAGAAGCTCGACATGACGCACGTGCCCTACAAGGGTGCTGGTCCCGCCATCCAGGACGCGGTGGCAGGCCACATTCCGGTGACCATCCAGGACCTGGCCGCCAGCGGTCCGGCGATCTCCGGCGGCAAGCTGACACCGCTTGCGGTCACCTCGACGACGCGCTGGCCGCGCCTCCCGAACGTGCCGACGTTCGAAGAGCTCGGCTACAAGATGAACCTGGTCGGCTGGAACGGCATCATGGCGCCAGCCGGCACGCCCAAGGAAATCGTCGATAGGGTGAGCGCCGAACTGCGCAAAGTGGTGCAGACGCCGGAAGGCAAGGAGAAGCTTCTGGACATGGGCCTGATCGCCACCGGCACGACTCCGGCGGAGATGACCGAGATCATGAAGACTGGCTGCGCTGCCTGGGGCGACGCCGTGAAGCGCGCCGGCGTCCAGCCGGAGTGAGGGCTCAAGCGCCGGAAGTCATCCTCTTCCGCGTTTCCTCATCGACGGCATCGCGTATCTGTCTGAACAGGTCGCGACCGTCGGTGTGCTTGCGGCCGTAGGTCAGATTGAACGCATAGTCGAAATCGGGGGCATTGCGCCCCTGATTGTGCTGGATGAGCGTTTCGATCTTGTCCAATGCCTTGACGGCCCGCCCCTCGGGCGACGAGGCATTCTCGTACTCGTCCCACAGCGCCAGAAATTCCGCGCGAACCTCCGGCGGCAACGACGACATCAGTTGCAGGAGGTCGACGCGCTCACGGCTTCCTTTGTCCGGCATGCCGGCTTGCGCGACCGCGGGAACATCGCCGTGTATCGCTTCACCGAGGTCATGGAGGATGCAGATCTTGAGCACCTTCAAGAAATCGAGATCGCGAAGCTCGTCCTGGAACACCATCGCCATGAGGCAGAGGCGCCACGTATGCTCGGCAGTGCTCTCGCGGCGTCCCTGAGATGTGTAGGAGTTCCTGACGACGTCCTTCAGTCGCTCGGCTTCTCGAATAAAGTCGAGCCGCAGCTTGATCTCGTCAGGCTTCATCCTCTCGCCGTCAGCCTTGCAAGCGCCTGCGCGATAGCCTCGCGAGTCGCTGCCGGCTGCTCGCCAATGGCATGGCCCAGCAGGTCGAGCTGACGGCGCAGCGTGTGCACCTGATCGACCAGCGCGACCACCGTCTCCACGGAGTCATCATCGAAGCCCAACTCATCGACCAGCTCGGCCAGCAGGCGTGCACGCGCCACGTCGATCTGCTCGAAGCTCCAGGTCTCCACGCTGCCGGCCGGATGCAGCAGGCCCCGTGCCACCCAGCGCTCGACATGAACGGCCGTGAGCCGACGATGCTCGCGCAGCAATTCGTCGAGGGTCGTCATGTGAACTGCTCCATCTCCTTGCGCGGATCGTAGGCGCGGCCCGCGTCCCAGCTCTCGAGGAATTCCTTCAGCTTCTCGTCCGGCTGCTCGGGCAACACGACCTTCAGCTTCACATACTGGTCGCCGCGCTGGCCGGACCGGCGGTCGAGCAGGCCACGGCCCTTGAGGCGCAGCGACGTGCCGCTGTTGGAGCCCGCCGGCACGTTCAGCATGACCGGGCCGCCCACGGTCGGCGCACGCACCTTGGCGCCCAGCGCCGCTTCCGTGAGCGTCACCGGCAGCTCGATGTGAATGTCGTTGTCGCGCGTCTGGAAGAAAGCGTGCGGCTCGACACGGATCTCGACATAGGCGTCGCCGGCCGGCTGGCCCTGACTGCCAGGCATGCCCTGCCCCTTCAGGCGCAGGGTTTGCCCGTCGGTCGTGCCTTCGGGAATGTCGATGTCGAGGGTCTTGCCATCGGGCAGGTTGACCCGTTGCTTGCCGCCCCGTGCGCCGACCAGAAACGGCACGCGCAGACTGTAGGTGACCGGCATGCCGCTCATGTCGAAGCCGCCGCCTGGTCCACCCGCGCCGAAGCCGCGACGTTCGCCGAACATCTCCGAGAAGATGCCACCCATATCGACGAAAGATTCGTGGGCGCCGGCGCGCTCGTACTTGCCGCCAAAACCGCCCGCCTGATCGCGATAGAAGCCGCGCGGCGGTACTTCCTGCCCCGTCGCGTCGATCTCGCCGGCATCGAAACGCCGGCGCTTCTCGGGATCGGACAGCAGGTCGTTGGCCTGGCTGGCCTCCTTGAATTTTGCCTCGGCAACCTTGTCGCCGGGATTGAGGTCGGGATGGTGTTTCTTGGCAAGCTTGCGAAACGCCTTGCGGATATCGTCCTCCGAGGCGGTCCTTGGCACGCCCAGGACGGAATAGGGGTCGCTCATACCCCCACAGATATGGTGTGAATTCGGACCTTACAAGGCCCGGCCGCGACTGAGATGGCGACTGAGCGTGCCCGCGAGTTCACCGACATGACTGGTGATGCAGGTGGTGTGCTTGCCCGGCACCCGCTCGTGGCCAACGTGCCGCGCCAATCCCTTCCACGCCTTGGCCGAGTATTCTTTCCTGAGTTGGTACTCGTCGCTCAACACACACAACACGTCACTGTCGATGCGCGGCGGCAGATAGTTCGACATGGCGCGGTAGTATTGGCCGCGCATGGTGCCGTAGCTGGCACCCTGAGCGCTGTAGAGCCGCTTGGCGGCCCTCCACAGGACGGTCCTGTCCTTCTGCATCAACCGTCGCGTCCCCGCCCAGATGGTGGGCATGCCGCGCGTCTTCACCCGCTCGCCGAGGCGGCCCGGCGCAATGTCGCCGAGCGCTCGAACAGCATGGGCAATACCGCGAACCGACGGACGGGCGTTGATCGAGAACGTGTCGATCAGCATCACACGCTCGACCGTACGCCCCGCCCGCTCGAGCTGATGGGCGATCTCCCAGGCTGCCAGCCCGCCATGACAGTAGCCGGCGAGGCGGAAGGCGCCTTCGGGCTGCACAGCGAGCAGGTCGGGAACATAGCGCGCAGCCATGGCTTCGATCGTGTCGGTCCCGGCCTGCTTGTCGAAGTTGGGATGCAACAGGTAGATCGGGCCCTCGTAGTCGAGCAGCTCGGTCAGGCGCAACGCATAGAGACCCCAGCCATCGAAATCGCCATGGCAGAGAAAGAGCGGCGTGCCGCTGCCCTCCTTCACCTTCGTCACCAGCTCGTTCCTGGCCGCCGCCGCGCCAGCCAGCGCCGTGGCAAGGTGCCGGATGGTGAGCTCGGCGCGAATCTCCGACGGGCCGATGGTCTGGCGCGTTACGACCTCGAGCTCGAGCAGCATCTCGGTCGCCTGCAGCGAATCGCCACCGGCATCGAAGAAGTCGTCGTCGATGCCGAAGTCGTTGCGCTTCAGGTAACGCTGCCAGATCTCGGCGATCTGAATTTGCAGCGGCTCGATCGGCGCCACGATCTCGCGGGCCTGCCGCGCGAAGGTGCTGGAAAGCTGCTGACGCGAAATCTTGCCAGTGTTGCCCTTTGGCAGAGCGTCGAGAATGTGGATGTGCCGCGGCATCTGGAACGGCGCCAGCCGATCGCGCAGGAAGGCAATCAGGATCGACGACGTCGCCTTGGCCGTATCGTTCAACACCACGGCAGCCGCGACGCTTTCCCCGAGCCGCGGGTGAGGCACCGCGAAGACCGCCGCCTCGCGAACGTCGGGGTGACGCAATAACACTTTCTCGACGTCGTAGGGCGAGATCTTCTCGCCACCGCGATTGATGATCTCTTTGGTCCGCCCGACCACCGTCAGGTAGCCGTTGGCATCGATGGTGCCGAGGTCACCGGTCGCCAGCCAGCCATCGACCAGACCGCTGGGTGTGTCGTCGACGTCGATGAGATAGCCCGGCATGACGCTGCGGCCGCGCAGGACGATCTGTCCGGTCTTGCCCGGCGACAGCAGACTGCCATCGTCGCCCCTAATGGCGATCTCGCCCTCGGGAACGCGCCCGACCGTCCCCGGTCGCGCCTCGGCCGGTTCCGTCATCATACCGGCCTCGCAGAGGCCGTAGAACTCGGCCACGGGCATACCGAGCGCCGCCTTCAGCCTGGTGCGAACATCTTCCGGCAGATACGACGCCGTCGACAGCACGAAGCGCAGGCTGGGCGCAGGCTTCGATCCGGGTGTAGCGCTCACCTTGTCGAGCACCGCCTGGAGATAAGCTGGCGCCGAGGTGAGCCAGGTGGGTCGGAGTTCGTTGACCCACTGCGTGAAGTCGGCCGCGCCGGGCGAAGCCGGCATCGCCACACTGCATCCGATCAGCAGCGGCACCAGCAGCGTCGCCTTGAAGCCAGCGTTGTAATAGATCGGCATGACGCAGGCGGAACGATCGGCCGGCGAAAGCTGCAGCCATCGCTGCATCTTGTTGGCCATCTCGATCAGGTTGTCATGGGTCACCGGCACACGCTTGGCGGTACCCGTGGTGCCTGAGGTACGGAAGATCGCCGCGACCGACTGAGCCTCGACAGTGCCAAAACGCAGCGGCCGTCGCGCAATCGGCCGGGTCAGTGTCAGGGCGATCTCATCGAACGAAGTGATTGCCTTCGACACCTTGAAGATACCGAAAGCGGCATCGGGCGTGGCCGCCCATTCCGGCACGTCCGTCCAGCCCGGCAGGATCAGCGCGTCTACACGGATCCTGGCGAGTTCGGCCTTCAGTTCAGCCGGCGACAAGGTCGGATTGATCGGCATCAGGGTCGCGGTGCTGCATACCGCGACGCTCACCAGCGCCGCTTCGGGCCCACGCGGCAGCGCGACGCCGACGCGCGACGTCGGCCCAATGCCGGCCCGCCGGAACTGATCGCCGAGCGCGCGGACATACTTCGCCAACGCACCGAACGTCAGCGTTTCAAGGCCGGTGCAGACGATTGCCGGCGCCTCGATATTTCTCGCAGCGCGGTATTCTAGAACCGCGCCGATCGTCGTTGGCAGCCGCATCTGTCGAGCACCCACACGCTCTACCCACCTTCAACCAGCACGCTTCCCAACCTGCTGGTACCCAAAGCGTTCGCATCTTTAATGAAGGATTGTGTTGAAAACCAGCACAACCCCTATATTTTGCGCTCAAAATGCAATAACATAGAACTCGCAGCGATTACCGACGATCAGAGGCCGAGGACAGCCTTGGCGATGATGTTGCGCTGGATCTCGTTGGACCCTGCATAGATCGTCGAAGCGCGATTATTCAAGTAGAGCGGCGTGGCGGTAATCCCCGCTTCCGGCGTCACCGTCGGCTGATTGTGACCGAGCAGGCGCGCCTCCGGCTCGAAGGGCGCCGCATACCAAGCCAGCGCCTCGACGCCGAGATAATCGAGCCGCTGCAAGGTCTCGCTGCCCCTGATCTTCATCGCCGAGGAGATCGCCCCGGGATTGCGGCCCTTGCTGAGATCGGAAAGGACCTGCATCTCGATCATCTCCAGCGCCTGGATCTCCATCTCGGTCTCGGCCAGACGCTCGGCAAAGCCGCGTTCTTCGATCAGCCGGCCAGAACCGTCCGCCGCCTCTTCCTTGGCGATACGCCGCACATCCTCGATGCGGGCATAGAGGTTGGGCGTATAGGCCTCGCCACCGCGCTCGAACTCGAGCAGATACTTGGCCACCGTCCAGCCGGCATTCTCCGGACCGATGCGGTTGGCGACCGGCGTGCGTACGTTGTCGAAGAAGACCTGGTTGACCTCGTGGTCGCCCGCCAAGGTCAGGATCGGCGCCACGGTGAGGCCCGGAGTCTTCATCGAATCGATGAGAACGAAAGATATGCCGTCCTGCGGCTTGCCGTCGGTCGCGGTGCGCACGAGGCAGAACATGTGATCGGCGACATGCGCGCCTGTCGTCCAGATCTTGGTGCCGTTGATTACATAATCGTCGCCCTCGCGCACGGCGCGGGTCTTGAGGCTCGCGAGATCGGAACCCGAGCCCGGCTCGGAGTAGCCCTGACAGAACACGATGTCGCCCGCCACGATACGCGGCAGGTACTTGGCTTTCTGCTCCGGCGTCCCGAACTTCATGATGACGGGTCCGACCATGCGCAATCCCATCGAGAAGATGCGTGGCGCATCAGCCGCTGTGCATTCACGCGAGAAGATGTAGCGCTGGGTGGCATTCCAGCCGGTGCCGCCATACTCCTTGGGCCAAGTGGCGGCCGACCATCCCTGCTTGGCCAGCACCCTGTGCCAGCGCCGCCCGGCGTCGAAGTCGGCAAAGACGCCACCGGTCTTGCGGCCGGCCTCGCGCAGGTCTTCGGTCAGATGCTCGTCGAGGAAGCGGCGCACCTCATCGCGAAAAGCTTGATCCGCAGCGCTCAGGGCAAGATCCATGGGCTTCCTCCGTTCCGTCGTCACACAGAAGCTACAGATCACCCACGGCCACCGTCCAGTGCACGGCTGACAGCGGCTTCCGACGAGCGGTATGCTTTTTGCCCTGCACTGCGTACACCAACGCGGAGATCGCCATGCGTCGGCTGCTCGGTCTGTTCACTCTCCTCCTGTTCGCGGCCTTTCCCGCGGCGGCGCAGGACAAAAAGGAAGTGGACCTCGCCCTGGTCCTGGCGATCGACATCTCGGGCAGTATCGACCCCGACGAAGCCCGCCTGCAGCGCCAGGGGTATGTCGATGCATTTCGCGACCCGGTCATCGTCAAGGCGATCCTGGGCGGCAACCACGGCCGCATCTCCGTCGCCTACTTCGAATGGTCCGACGCCTGGGTGCAGAAACTGCTGGTCGATTGGACGTTGCTCGACTCGGAAGCCGCCATCGAGGCCTTTGCGCGCCGGCTCAACGACGCACCGATTTCGATCGCGCGCCGTACCTCGATCAGTGGCGCCATCCGCTATGCCGTTCCGATGTACAGCCGCAGCCCTTACGAGGCCGACCGCAAAGTGCTCGACATCTCGGGCGACGGCTCGAACAACGACGGCGGCCTCGTCACCGATGTGCGCCACGACGCGCTGAAGGAGCGCATCGTCATCAACGGGCTGCCGATCATGAACGGCCGGCCCAACCCGTTCGGCTTCCCAGCCGAGGACGATCTCGACAAATACTACCTGCACTGTGTGACGGGAGGCCCCCGGTCCTTTGTGGAGGTGGCGCGGAGCTTCGAGGACTTCCCCCGCGCCATTCGCAAGAAGCTCCTGCAGGAAGTGGCCGATATCGGCCCGTTGAATGACTTCGACATCGGCGATCTCGGCGCGGATCGCCACGGCGTGCAACTCGCGCAAAGCGGCCGCCGGCCGCCTCGCAGCGAAGAGGACTACACACGCTTCGTCCAGCCGGAATACGAACTCGGCTGCGATGTCGGCGAGCGCCGCAGCCGTGATTTCTGGCAGCGTCGGTTCGGCGTCACGCCGGACTGACCATCAAGCCTTCGGCGACAGCACGACCAGGAAGTCTGTCAACCGGCGCACGCGGATCGATAGCGCCGAGGCAAGCGTATCGATGGCGGCATCGGCCTGGCGTGTATCGAACTCGCCAGAGACCGGCATGTCGCGCAGGCGGGAATCGGTCGTCACGATGCGGCCGCCGCGATAGCGCTCGAGATCGGCGATCACATCGCCGAGCTTCGCCTCCTGGAAGACCAGACGGTCGTGCCGCCAGGCTTGGACCTGCGCCAGATCGGCCTCGCGCACCGCGCTCAGTTGGCCTGCGCGATAGCGCACTTGCTGGCCGTCGCGAACGATCACCGGCGGCGCCCCTGCCAGCGATACCTCGACCGACTGCTCGCTGACCGCAACCACGACGGCATCCGCACCAAGCTTGATATCGAAGGCCGTGCCCAGCGCCTGGACATGTCCCGATGCAGCTTCGACCACAAAGGGCCGCGCCGGATCGTGCGCGACGTTGAAGAAGGCCTCGCCTTCCTGCAGCACGACGCGGCGCATACTTGCCGTAAAATCGACCGACAAAGCCGATGCACCTGCCAACTCGATCGTTGAGCCATCCGGCAAGGCAACCGTACGGCGCTCGCCCACGGCGGTGCGCTGATCGGCAAACAGACCTGGTCGGGACAGGACCAAGGCCGTCGGCGCCGCGATCGCCGCCACGGCCGCCGCGGCAAAGAAGAGACGACGACGGCTGACCGGTGCAGGACGAGAGACGGCCGGCCGCATTGCGGGGGTGGCGGCGAGAGGCGGTCGGGCTCCAGGTGCGGGTGTAGGCTGCCTGGGTTTGGGCGGCGGCGCACGATTGGCGAAGGCCGGACCAATCTTGCCGACTCGCATCCAGACTTGCTGAGCTTGCGTCCAAGCAGCCTCATGGCGCGGATCCGCCTGCAGCCAGCGATCGAAGGCGGCGCGGTCATCGGCGCTTACCGACCTGTTCTTCAGGACGACAGACCAGCGCAGAGCTTCTTCGATCAGTGGATCCGGGTGTTGTTCCTGCATGGCGTTCGTCTACAGCTTAAGTAGACGAGACACCATGCAGCATGACAGCGCTGGCGATCGGGATCGCTAGGCCGCAACGATCGTCTTGAAGCCGCCATAGGCCATGCGCTTCATATCGAAGGGCATCTCCTTGGGCATCTTCTGCAGGCGCGGATCGGCCATCACCTTGGCGTTGACCTTGTCGCGGTGCGCGCGCGACTTGTAGACGATGTAGGAGAAGACGATCGTCTCGTTCGGTTTGGTCTTTATGAGCTTGGGAAACGGCAGACCGAACTTGACCTTGAGATCGTCGCCGACACACTCGCGATAATCGAGCGCACCATGTTCGCGCCAAACCTTGCCGGCCTTTTTGGCCATGCTCTTGTAGGCGGCTAGGTTCTTCTTCGGCACAACGAGGACGAAACCATCGACATACGACATTGAATACTCCCAGCTTCTTAACCGATGAGTTACGAGCTAGGGACTTGCACATCGAGTGTCAATCCGGACTCAGTACGGAAAGTGACGTAAGTCTCCTGACAGCGAAGTCGAGGAAGGCGTCGATCTTTGGCGCACGATGGGCGCGACCCTTGGTGAGCAACTGCACCGGCAACGGCGGCGGCTCATAATCACTCAACAGGCGCACCAGCCGGCCGGCCGCAAGATCATCGGCAATCTGATACGACAGGAACTGCGCGATGCCGCGTCCGTCTCGCGTCGCGCGCAGCCGGGTTTCGACATCGTCGACCCGCAGGCGCCCCGCGAGATGCAACGGCGCGCCTCGGCGGCTGCCGGCGAAGTTCCATTCCATCGCGCCGCGCGACGTGCCGAGCAGAGCCTCGTGTTGCGCAAGATCAGCCGGCGACCGCGGTGTGCCATGTCGGGCGAGATACGCCGGACTGGCCGCCCATTGTCGCAGCACATGACCCACCGGCCGCGCACTCAAGGTCGAATCGGCCAACGCGCCGATGCGCAAGGCAATATCGATCCCTTCTTCGATCAAGTCGACGTTGCGGTCGTTCAGCAGGAGTTCGATCTCGACATCCTGATGCGCGTCGAGGAAGCGCGTGGCGATGGGCGCGATGTGGCGGCGGCCGAACTGCACCGGCGCGGTGATGCGCAACAGGCCACGCACCGGCGCTTCACGCGCGCCGGCGGTGGCGGCGTCGTAGTCGGCCACGACCGCGCGGGCGCGATCATAGAGCGCGCGGCCGGCCTCGGTGGGCGCCAGCCGCCGCGTCGTGCGATCGACCAGACGCACGCCGATCCGGTCCTCGAGCGCCGCCAGGGCGCGCGTGACCGCAGGGGGCGAACGGCGCAGACGCTGGGCCGCCCGCACCAGACTCCCCTCCTCCACGATGCGCACGAAGATGGCGAGCTCGTCGAGACGATCCATGATATTATTCCAAAAATTGGAATAGTGATTTTTACATTGATGCAATTCAAGACGCAATCGCCCACCCTTATGTTGAGGATCGACAAAGGAGGACCGCCGATGCTGACCGGAAGCTGTCTGTGTGGTGCCGTCGCCTACGAAGCCGACGCGCCTCTCGAATGCATCGTCCATTGCCACTGCCAGACCTGCCGCAAGACGCACGGCGCTGCCTTTTCGTCTGTGACGGCCGTGCCGCGGGAAAAATTCCGCTGGACCAAGGGCGAGAGCGTGCTGGGTGCCATCGAATCCTCACCCGGCAAGTTCCGTCGCTTCTGCAGCAAGTGCGGCTCGCATGTCATGGCCGAGCGGATCGCCCAGCCGGTCGTGTTGCTGCGACTGGGTTGCCTCGACACGCCGGTCGGCGAACGGCCGGAGATCCATATTTGGCGATCGGACGCCGCCTCCTGGTACGACCCCAAGCGGCAGGTGCCGGAGAAGCCGGAGGGTTTGTGATGACCGCCGACACCATGACTTTCCTGCCGTTCCATGCCGACGAGCTGGCCGCGCAGGCCTTGGCTGGAAAGGGCGCCGGACGTGCGCCGATCCGGCCGTTCATGCCCGAGCAGCATCGCGAGTTCTTTCCGCTGCTGCCTTACCTCTTCACGGCAACACCCGACTCACATGGCTGGCCAATGGCGTCCGTGCTGACAGGCCCCTATGGTTTCGTCTCCTCGCCCGACCCGACGACGCTGCGCATCGCGTCGCGGCCACGCGACGACGATCCTGCGACTTCGGGTTTCGTTGCCGGCGCCGAGATCGGGTTGATCGGCATCGACCTCACGACGCGTCGGCGTAATCGCGCCAACGGTCGTATCGTGGCGACGGACAATGGCGTCGATGTGCACATCACGCAGAGCTTCGGAAATTGCGCGCAGTATATTCAGACGCGCGCGCCAGTGCCCCATCCCGTCGCGGCGACGGTGCAGGTTACAGCTCTTGATGGATTGGACGATGCGGCGCGCGCGATCATCGCGACGGCCGATACGTTCTTCGTCGCAAGCAGGTCACGCAACGAACTGGGCACCGAAGGCGGACTCGATATGTCTCACCGTGGTGGTCGCCCGGGCTTCGTCGATGTGCAGGGTAACAAACTCACGATTCCCGACTTCCGAGGCAATCGCTTCTTCAACACGCTTGGCAACTTGCTGGGCGACCCGCGCGCCGGCCTGTTGTTCATCGATTTCGCCTCGGGTGATCTGCTGCAACTTCAGGGCAACGTCACCATCGAGTGGCATCCTGACGGCAGAGGACCATCAGGTACGGAGCGTCTGTGGCACGTCGATGTCGAACGCGGGTGGCTCCGCCGCGGGGTCTTCCCCTTCCGCTGGCAATTTGGCGACTATGCGCCGACGACGCTCGCCACCGGAATGTGGTAGCGCCAAGCTGAACGTCAGGCGGTCGCTGCTTTCCGCAGCCGCGCCACCATACCTTCGAGGGCGAGGACATAGGAATCGACCCCGAAGCCCGCGACCATGCCGACCGCCGCCTCAGCCGTTACCGAGCCAAAGCCGCGCTTCTCGATGTTGGTGATGTGGATCTCGATGGCAGGCGCAGAGATCGACCGCAAGCAGTCACGCAAGGCGTGACCGGCATGGAGAAAACCCGCAGGGTTGAACAGGATGCCGTCGATCTTGGCGCGATCGGCGCGATAGATCGCCGACACGGCCTCGCCTTCGGTGTTGGTGTAGAGAATATCCAAGGTAACGCCGAGCTCTTTGGCGTGGCGGCGCAGAATTGAATCAAGATCCTTGGCTGTCGTCGTACCGTAGAGTTCTGGCTGGCGGCGGCCGAGATACTCCATGTTGGCACCCTGGATCAGCAGCAGCTTCATAACGCCCCTCCCGACACCGGGCACGGCCTTCCCACAAGGTCGCGCTCGCACGACGACCTTAGTGCAATTTTCTTAGCTGCTGAATTAACTAGTTCCGCACATCAGCGCGGCAGGGTTGTCGATCCCATCAGATTTTCGTCAATGGCACGGGCGCACTGACGGCCTTCACGGATCGCCCAGACGACCAGCGATTGGCCACGCCGCATGTCACCCGCGGCAAACAAGCGATCCACCGACGTCTTGTAGTCCTTAACGTTGGCCGCAATGTTTCCGCGTGGATCGAGCGCGACACCTGCCTGCTCGACGAGACCTGGCTTACGCGGGCCCAGGAAACCCATGGCCAGCAACACCAGATCGGCCTTGAGTTCGAACACGCTACCTGCAACTTCTCGCATGGCCGTACGGCCATCGGCGCCCTTCACCCACTCGACGCGCACGCATTCAAGCACTTCGACTTTGCCATTCCGGCCGATCGCACGCTTGGTCAGTACCGCGAAGTCACGGTCCGCGCCTTCCTGGTGCGACGACGAGGTGCGCATCTTCAGCGGCCAGTCCGGCCAGGTCAGCGCCTTGTCCTCATGTTCCGGCGGCCGCGGCATGACTTCGAGCTGCATCACCGAGGCCGCGCCATGGCGGTTCGACGTGCCGACGCAATCCGAACCGGTATCGCCGCCGCCGATCACGATGACATGCTTGCCCTTGGCCGTGAGCGTGCCCTTCGGCGCGGCGCGCGCTTCGTCATCGCCGGCGTTGCGCTTGTTCTGTTGCGTCAGGAAATCCATCGCGAAGTGGATGCCCTTCAGCTCGCGGCCCGGCACTTCGAGGTCGCGCGGCCACTCGGCGCCGCCGGTCAAGGCCACGGCGTCATAGCCTTCGAGCAGCGACTTCACCGACAGGGTGGCACCAACCTCGACGCCGGTCCGAAACTCGACGCCCTCGGCCTCCATCTGGCGCATGCGCCGGTCGATGAGGTGCTTCTCCATCTTGAAGTCGGGAATGCCGTAGCGCAGCAACCCGCCGATCCGGTCGGCCTTCTCGAACAGTGTTACCGAATGGCCTGCACGTGCGAGCTGCTGCGCACAGGCGAGTCCGGCCGGGCCGGAACCGACAACAGCGACCCGCTTGCCGGTCTTGCGAGTCGGCAGCAGAGGCTGGATCCAGCCCTCTTCCCAGCCACGATCGACGATCGCGCATTCGATCGACTTAATCGTCACCGGATTGTCGTCGATGTTCAGCGTGCACGAGGCCTCGCAGGGTGCAGGGCAGATGCGACCGGTGAACTCCGGGAAATTGTTGGTCGAGTGCAGCACTTCGAGGGCGTCGCGCCAGCGGTCGCGGCGCACCAGCTCGTTCCACTCGGGAATGATGTTATTGACCGGGCAGCCGTTGTGACAGAACGGGATGCCGCAATCCATGCAGCGCGCGCCCTGCCGCGACATCTCCGCCGGCGGCAATGGCAGAACGAACTCGTTCCAGTTCTTGAGGCGCGCCTCGACCTTTTCGTAAGGCCGGTCCTTGCGCTCGATCTCGAGGAAGCCAGTGGCGAGACCCATGATCCTTACTCCGCCGCCACGGCTTTCGCCGCCGTCCGTTCACGCGCCTGCAAGAGCGCCCGCTTGTAGTCGCGCGGCATCACCTTCACGAAGCTCTGCAACGCATTGTCCCAATCTTCCAAGAGCGCCCGTGCCTGTGCGCTGCCGGTATGGAGGTGATGGCGTTCGACCAGGATGCGCAGTCGCTCCGCGTCGAAGCGCAACACATCGCCCATGCCATTGTCCTCGACGCTGGGCGCGCGCTGGCGTGGACGCTCCGGATCGTCGCCATCACCCGCCGCTCTGCCGACCGTCTCGAGGTCGACCATCGCCGGATTGCACAGATCCTTGAAGCGCGCCTTGGGGTCGTAGACATAGGCGACGCCACCAGACATGCCGGCCGCGAAGTTGCGACCCGTATCGCCCAGCACGACGACGACGCCGCCGGTCATGTATTCACAGCCATGGTCGCCAGTGCCCTCGACGACGCAGACTGCGCCCGAGTTGCGCACGGCAAAGCGCTCACCGGCGACACCTTCGAAGTAGGCCTCACCGCCGATGGCGCCGTAGAGCACCGTGTTACCGACGATGATGTTCTCGAGCGGATTGCGCTTGGCGCCCCTGGGTTGGCGCACGACGACTCGGCCACCCGACAGGCCCTTGCCGACATAGTCGTTGCCGTCGCCCGATAGTTCCAGCGACACGCCGCGCGCCAGGAAGGCGCCGAAGCTCTGCCCGGCCGTACCGGAGAGTTTCACCGAGATCGTATCCTCCGTGAGCCCGGCATGGCCCGTACGCTTGGCAACCTCGCCCGAAAGCATGGCGCCGACGGTGCGGTTGACGTTGGTCACGGGCAGCTCGACCAGGACGGGCTCGCCTCTTTCCAAGGCCGGTTGAGCGGCCTCGATCAATTTGTGGTCCAGCGCCTTGTCGAGCCCGTGATCCTGGCGCTCGACATTCCAGATGGCGACACCCTCGCGCGCCGGCGCCTGATAGAGGAGCCTGGAGAGATCGACGCCACCAGCCTTCCAGTGATCGAGCGCACGACGCATGTCGAGCTTGTCGACCCGGCCGATCATCTCGTTCAAGGAGCGGAAGCCCAGCCGCGCCATGATCTCGCGCAGCTCCTCGGCGACGAAGAAGAAGTAGTTGATCACATGCTCGGGCTGGCCGGTGAAGCGCTTGCGCAGCACGGGATCCTGTGTCGCCACGCCCACCGGGCAGGTGTTGAGGTGGCACTTGCGCATCATGATGCAGCCGGCCGCGATCAGCGGCGCAGTGGCAAAACCGAACTCGTCGGCGCCCAGCAGCGCGCCGATCGCAACGTCGCGGCCGGTACGCAGCCCGCCATCGACCTGGACGGCGATGCGGCCACGCAGGCCGTTCAACACCAGGGTCTGCTGCGTTTCCGCGAGGCCGATTTCCCAAGGCGAACCGGCGTGAGTCAGCGACGTGAGTGGCGACGCACCCGTGCCGCCCTCGAAGCCCGAGATCGTCACATGATCAGCGCGCGCCTTGCTGACGCCCGCCGCGACCGTGCCGACGCCGACTTCGGAGACCAGCTTCACCGAGACACGGGCGGCCGGGTTGACGTTCTTGAGGTCGTGGATGAGCTGCGCCAGATCCTCGATCGAATAGATGTCGTGGTGTGGCGGCGGCGAAATCAGACCGACGCCGGGCGTCGAACGCCGCACGCGGGCGATGTTCTCATCGACCTTGTGGCCCGGAAGTTGACCGCCCTCGCCAGGCTTGGCGCCCTGCGCCATCTTGATCTGCAGGTCGTCGGCATTGACCAGATACTCGGCGGTGACGCCGAAGCGGCCCGAAGCGATCTGCTTGATGGCCGACCGCATCGAATCGCCATTGGGCAGCGGCTTGAAGCGATCCGCCTCCTCGCCGCCCTCGCCGGTATTCGACTTGCCGCCGATGCGGTTCATGGCGATGGCGAGCGTGGTATGGGCTTCGCGGCTGATCGAGCCGAAGCTCATCGCGCCGGTCGCAAAGCGCTTCACGATGTCAGCCGCGGACTCGACTTCCTCCACCGGGATCGGCGCGTCGGCCCACTTGAACTGCATCAGGCCGCGGATCGTCAGCAGCCGCTCGCTCTGTTCGTTGATCGACGTTGCAAAGGCCTTGTACTCGTCCGACGAGTTACCGCGCACTGCATGCTGCAGCTTGGCGACACTCTCCGGCGTCCAGGCATGGTCCTCGCCGCGAAGGCGGAACGCATAGTCGCCACCGGGATCGAGCATGTTCCGGTAGATTGGGTTGTCACCATAGGCGTCGCGATGACGGCGCACCGTCTCCTCAGCGATCTCCTGCCAGCCTGCACCCTCGATCGTCGTGGCGGTACCGGTGAAGTATTTCTCGACGAAGCCCGAGTGCAGGCCGACGGCGTCGAAGATCTGAGCCCCGCAATAGGATTGGTAAGTCGAGATGCCCATCTTGGACATCACCTTGAGTAGCCCTTTGCCGACCGCCTTGATGAAGTGCTTCTGCACCTCGTAGGACTTGAGCGGCAGCGCGTTCTGGATGCGCAGTTGTTCCAAGGTCTCGAAAGCGAGATAGGGGTTCACCGCTTCGGCGCCATAGCCCGCGAGGCAGCAGAAGTGATGGACCTCACGCGCCTCGCCGGTCTCGACGACGAGACCTGTCTGGGTGCGCAGGCCGCGGCGGATCAGATGATGATGAACAGCGGCCGTCGCCAGCAGCGCCGGGATCGGCACGCGGTCGGCCGAAGTTGCGCGATCCGATAGGATCAGGATGTTGCGATCGGCCAGCACGCAGTCCGTCGCCTCGGCACACACGCGGTCCAGCGCCTTCTCGAGCCCCGCCGCGCCTTCCGACGCCGGCCAGGTCGTGTCGATGGTGGCGGTGCGGAAAGCGCCGTCGAGCAGTTCCTCGATCGAACGGATCTTCTCCAGCTCGGCATTGGTCAGGACGGGCTGGGACACTTCCAGCCGCTTGTGCGTGCCGGCGTGACGGCCGAGCAGGTTCGGGCGCGGACCGATCATCGAGACCAGCGACATCACCAGCTCCTCGCGGATCGGATCGATCGGCGGGTTGGTGACCTGCGCGAAGTTCTGCTTGAAGTAGTTGTAGAGCAGCTTGGGCTTCTTCGAGAGCACGGCGATGGGCGTGTCGGTGCCCATCGAGCCGATCGGATCGTCGGGTTCCTTGCTCATCGGTTCGAGGAAGAACTGGATATCTTCCTGCGTGTAGCCAAAGGCCTGCTGGCGATCGAGCAGCGTGCTCGGATCATTCGATGGCGCCGGCGCGGGTGCGTCGGGGATCTCGGAGATCTCCTCGAGCTTGTGCTGCGTCTCCTTCAGCCATTCCTCGTAGGGCTCGGCTTCCGCCAGGGTACGCTTCAGCTCCTCGTCCTCGACGATGCGGCCCTGTTCAAGATCGATCAGCAGCATCTTGCCAGGCTGCAGGCGCCATTTGCGCACGATCTGGTCATCGGGGATCGGCAGCACGCCCGACTCCGAGGCCATGACCACCTTGTCGTCCTCGGTGACGAGGAAGCGCGCTGGCCGCAATCCGTTGCGATCGAGCGTCGCGCCGATCTGGCGTCCATCGGTGAAGGCGATGCAGGCCGGCCCGTCCCACGGCTCCATCAGGGCGGCGTGATATTCGTAGAAGGCCTTGCGCTTGCCATCCATCAGCGGATTGCCGGCCCATGCCTCCGGAATCAGCATCATCATGGCATGGCTCAACGAGTAGCCACCGGCCACCAGCAGTTCGAGCGCATTGTCCACACAGGCCGTGTCCGACTGGCCGTGCGGGATGATCGGCCACATCTTGTCGAGGTCGGCGCCGATCAGGTCGGATTCCATCGTGCGCCGACGGGCATACATCCAGTTGACGTTACCGCGGACGGTGTTGATCTCGCCGTTGTGCGCGATGAAACGATAGGGATGCGCCAGTCGCCACGACGGGAAGGTGTTGGTCGAAAAGCGCTGGTGAACGAGGCAGAGCGCGGACTCGCACAGCGGGTTGCGCAGATCGTCGTAGAAGCTCTGCACCTGATGGGCCAGCAGCAGGCCCTTGTAGACCACCGTGCGCGAGGAGAAGGACGGCATGTAGAGCTGCGACAGGCCCGGCAGCTTGTGCTTCTTCTCGAGCTCGACCAGCGGGTTCTGCGTCTGCTTGCGGATCGCCAGGATCTTGCGCTCGAAGGCGTCCTGATCGGCGACCTTGTCGCCGCGACCGACGATCGCCATGCGGATCACCGGCATCGAGGCGATCACCGCCTTGCCGAGCCCGGTGAGATCGGTCGGCACGTCGCGCCAGCCGACCAGCTTCTGCTTCTCGACCTTCACGAAGTGCTCGAGGCGCTTTACCGCGAAAGTCCGTGCCTTCTCGTCCTGCGGCAGGAAGCACATGGCGACCGCGTAGTGGCCTGGTTCCGGCAGGTCGACGCCTTCCTTGCGCGCCCAGTCACGCAGCAGGGCGTCGGGGATTTGGATCATGGCGCCGGCGCCGTCGCCCATCAGCGGGTCCGCTCCGACCGCGCCGCGATGGTCGAGGTTGACCAGGATTTGCAGGCCCTGGCTCACGATATCGTGGGTTTTCCGGCCCTTGATATCGGCCACGAATCCAACGCCGCAGGCGTCATGCTCGTTCTGCGGATCGTACAGTCCCTGTCTCTCAGGCAATCCCATGCGTCTATCCTGCTGGCGCGCTAGCTGGCCCAGCATCCCCCCGGATGCTTTCGTGAATGGGGCATTATTAGCGCGGCGGCCGGCCCGGGCGAAAGCAATTGTTGCGTCGCAAAAGCCCCTGTAACTTGGACCCCTAAGCCCCTGGGGGAGAGCCGGGAAATGTCATTGAGGTCGTTCTATCGCCTGTCGGTCTGCGCCGCGGCCCTATCTGTGGTCGCGAGCCTGGGCGCCTGTTCCGGCCGCCAGGGTGCGGCCGAGGCCTATACCGGTCCGGGCTGGTACCTCGAAAGGTCCTACATTATCGTCGTCGGCGGACCGAAGGTGTACGGCGGCCCCTTCTCGTATGAAAAATGCGAGGAAGAACGCCTGAAGCTCGGCCCCGAGGTTTCACCGGAAATGCTGTGCGTCAATCATCCGGGCAAGCCGAAGAGGTACGGCCTGTACTAATCGACGCGAAACTCGCACACAACCTGTAACAAACCAGCAAGCGCCGCAGCCTATCCGATCGCCATCAGGCTGGCATTGCCGCCAGCCGCTGCCGTGTTGATGCTGATCGACACCTCATCGAGCAGGAACTCGCGCGGATAAGGTTCGACATAGACGGGCACGATCGGCCCGTCCCTGCCCGCCATCGTCGCCAGCAGCGCCTCCAGGTCACCCGGACTGCCGGCGAACAGGACAGCCCGTATGCCGCGATCGGTCGCATCGGTCGTTGATCGATTCCCGGTCGCCTTCACGAGGTCGAGCTGCGCCTGCAGGCATGCCGCATCGAAGGCGACACAGAGGATGGTCCCCTTGGGCCGCAGCGCATAGGTATTGCGTTCACCGACCGGCCCCGCCAGTTCGCCTGTGGGCACATCGACACTTGGTCGCTTCGACAGGAGTCGATGCACATAGAGCGGCCCGCCGGCCTTGGGACCGGTGCCGGAGAGGCCGTGCCCGCCGAAGGGCTGCACGCCGACCACGGCGCCGATCATGTTGCGGTTCACATATTGATTGCCCGCTGCACTGGCTGCGACGGCCCGCTCGATCGTCTCGTCGATGCGGCTGTGCACGCCAAAGGTCAGGCCGAAGCCGGTCGCGTTCACAGCCTTAATGGTGTCGGTCATGCGCTCTCGCGGATAACGCAGCACGTGGAGTACCGGTCCAAACACCTCGCCCGGCAAGTCTGACACAGCGCCGATCTCGATCAGGGTCGGCGGGACGAAAGTGCCATGTCGCGTTTCCGCCGGTAGCGCCATCTGGTGCACGCGATGACCAGCGGTCCGCATGCGCGCGATATGATCGAGCAAGCGCTTCTGCGCCTCTGCCGAAATGACTGGCCCGACATCCACCGACAGCCGGTCTGGATTGCCGACGCCGAGCTCGTCCATCGCGCCCTCGAGCAGAGGGACAACGCGGTCCGCAATATCCTCCTGCAAACAAAGCACACGCAGAGCCGAACAGCGCTGGCCAGCGGAGTCGAAAGCCGAGGTGAGCGTGTCCAGCACGAGCTGCTCGGGTAGGGCTGACGAATCCGCAACTAGAGCATTCTGACCACCGGTCTCGGCAATCAGCGGCAACGGCTTGCCGTCGCGCCCGAGGCGACGCGCCAGCGTCCGATTGATCGACTGCGCGGCTTCCGTCGAACCGGTGAAGACCACACCGGCAATGGCCTCGTTGCCGACCAGGTGCTTGCCGGTTTCGCCGTCGCCGGGCAGGAACTGCAAGGCGTCGCGCGGCACCCCGGCCTCGTGCAGCGCGGCGATGCCAAGCGCTGCGATCAGCGGTGTCTCCTCCGCCGGCTTGGCGATCACGGCATTGCCGGCCGCCAACGCTCCCGCAATCTGGCCAGTAAAGATCGAGAGCGGAAAGTTCCACGGGCTGATGCAGGCGACGACACCAAGCGGCTGGTGCGTTTCGTTGTCGAAGTTTTCGACACAGCCCGCGTAGTACCGCAGAAAATCGACGGCTTCCCTCACCTCGCCGACGGCATTGCCCAACGTCTTGCCGGCCTCGCGTACGATTGGTCCCAGAAGATCGGCGCAGCGTCCTTCCATCAGATCGGCGGCACGGCGCAGCACGCTCGCACGTTCGGCGGGCGTAACCTGCCAAGGCTTCGCGAGGGCACACGCACGACCGACCTGTTCGGGTGTCGCTTCGACGACGGCACCCACAAGATCGCGCTGGTCTGCCGGATTGCGGATTTCGCGCGCAGTGCCATTGCAGGACTCGTCTGCGAGCAAAGGCGCAGCAACCAACGGACGGATTGCCGGCAACGTCTTCGCTAAGGACGAGAGCACCTGCTCGTTCGAGAGATCGAGGCCACGCGAGTTTGGCCGTGACGTGCCGAAGAGGTCACGCGGCAGGGCAATGCGCGGATGCGGGGCGCCCAGCGGCTGCACCGCCCGGGCGCGTTCGACCGGATCGCCCAGCAGGGCCTCCAGCGTGACTTCGGGATTGGCGATCTGGTTCACGAAGGAGGTGTTGGCGCCGTTCTCCAGCAACCGACGGACCAGATAGGCCAGCAAAGTCTCGTGGGTGCCAACCGGCGTATAGATGCGGCAAGGCCGGTTGAGCTTGGTCGGGCCGACCACTTCGTCGTAGAGCGGCTCGCCCATGCCATGCAGGTACTGGAATTCGTATTGGCCGGCGTAGAAATTCTCACCAGCCATCGTGTGCAGGGTCGCCAGCGTCAACGCATTGTGCGTGCCGAACTGCGGGAAGGCGGCATCGGGTGCCGCCAACAGCCGACGGGCGCAGGCGAGGTAGGAAACGTCGGTGTGGATGCGCCGCGTGAAGACCGGATAGTCTTCCAGCCCGTCGAGCTGGGCGCGCTTGATCTCACCGTCCCAGTAAGCGCCCTTGACCAGCCGTACCATGATGCGCCGCTTGCTGCGGCGGGCGAGATCGATCAGCCAATCAATCGTGAAGACCGCGCGCTTCTGGTAGGCCTGCACCACGAAACCGATGCCGTTCCAGCCTTCGAGTTCGGACTCGAAGCAAAGCCGCTCCAGCAGATCGAGGGAGATTTCCCATCGGTCAGCTTCCTCGGCATCGATGTTGAGGCCGATATCGTAGCCGCGCGCCAGCACGGCCAGAGACTTCAGCCGCGGATAGAGTTCGGCCTGCACACGCTCCTGCTGGGCACGGCTGTAGCGAGGGTGCAATGCCGACAGCTTGATGGAGATGCCCGACCCTTCGTAGATGCCGCGACCTGCCGAGAAGCGACCGATCGCATGGATCGCGTGTTCGTAGGAGCGCAGATAGGCCTCAGCCTGCTGCGCCGTGACCGCAGCCTCACCCAGCATGTCGTAGGAATGGCGAACGCCCAGCCCTTCGTTGGAGCGATCCTTTTCGAGCGCTTCCTCGATCGTCTGGCCGGCGACGAACTGCTCGCCCATCAGGCGCATGGCGATGTTGACGCCACCTCGGATCAACGGTTCACCGCCCTTGCCGATCAGCCGCGTCAGCGCGGCGGACAGACCGTGCTCGCTGCTGGTGGCTGTCAGCCGGCCGGTCAGCATCAGACCCCAGGTCGCAGCATTCACGAACAGCGACGGGCTGTGGCCGAGATGGGCACGCCAGTCGCCGCCGCCGATCTTGTCCCGGATCAACGCATCGCGCGTGTCGTCGTCCGGAATGCGCAGCAACGCCTCGGCGAGGCACATCAGCGCCACGCCCTCCTGGCTGGACAGCGAATATTCGTGGATCAGCCCCTCGACGCCGCCTGATGAAGACTTGGCACGCAGCGCCTCGACCAGACGCCGCGCCAGCGCACGGGCCCGACTGGTCGCAGCAGCGGACAACGTTGCTTGCTCGATCAGCGGCGGCACGCACTCGGTTTCGGCCCGGCGATAGGCCGACGTGATTGCCGCCCGTAGCGGAGCCTGCGGCTGGATCGATTGCGCGAACGCGCCGAAAGGCTTGAAGGACATTATTCGACGATAGCGTGTTCGCGGCTAAGCCACAGCGGCGAGGCGGTCAGGTCGATGAACTTGGCTTCATCCTCCAGCAACAAACGACCCGCCTCACGCGCCGCGGGATCGCGACGCCCGGCGAGATAGTCCTCATCGCTTCGCCACCACAGCTCGGCCACGCCATCATAAGGTTCGGGCGCGCCACGCACCGCGCGCATGCCGTTGCTCCAGTCGTTGTGGAGACGATGAAGCTGCACATAGCGCGCGATCCGCAGCGCCGGCTGCAGGCTGCGAACCAGCGGCCCGTGCTTGTTCAGCCAATGGTCCTGGAACTCGCCAAGGCTGAGGTTCGGCAGGCGGCGCAGGCAAAAGGTGAGCTTGAGCATGGTTTCTCCCGTTTCGGCGGCGAAGCATAAGGTATAAGCGCCCTCGATGGATTCCCTTCCCGTCGACGAAGCTCTGCCACGCCTGAAAGAGGCATTGGCCGCGCGCAATGCCGCCGTGCTGGTCGCCCCTCCGGGCGCCGGCAAGACGACGCGTGTGCCCTTGGCCTTGCTCGACGCGTCTTGGCTCGGTCGCGGCAAGATCGTCATGCAGGAGCCACGGCGGCTGGCCGCGCGTGCTGCCGCACGACGCATGGCGGCGACACTCGGCGAAGCTGTCGGCGAGACGGTGGGCTATCGCGTGCGGCTCGACACCAAGGTGGGGCCGCGCACGCGCATCGAGGTCGTCACCGACGGCCTTTTCCTCAGGATGCTGCAGGACGATCCCTCCCTCGACGGCATCGGCTGCGTGATCTTCGACGAGCTGCACGAACGCGGCCTGGAAACTGATCTTTCCTTCGCTCTGGTCCGCGAGGCGCAGACGGCCTTGCGCGAGGATCTGCGCGTGATCGCCATGTCGGCCACGCTCGATCCCGGCCCCGTCGCCGATCGGTTGGGCGGCGCTTCCGTTGTCGAAAGTGCGGGCCGCATGTTTCCGGTCGACACGCGTTATCTCGATCGCGAATCGACGGGCCGAATCGAAGACGGTGTCGCCACTGCAGTGCGCCGGGCACTGTCGGAGGAGAGTGGCAGCGCGCTGGTCTTCTTGCCAGGAGTCGGCGAGATCCGCCGGGTCGAGGAGCGGTTGCACGGTCTCGGTGGCGACGTCGACGTGGCGCCGCTCTACGGCGACCTCTCGCCTGCCGAACAGGATCGCGCCATCGCCCCCTCGCCCGTGAGTCGGCGCAAGATCGTGCTCGCAACCTCGATCGCCGAGACCAGCCTCACCATCGAAGGCGTTCGCATCGTGATCGACAGCGGCCAGATGCGCGTGCCGAAGTTCTCGCCGCGCTCGGGCATGACGCGGCTCGAAACCGTGCGCGTCAGCCAGGCTTCCGCCGATCAGCGCCGTGGCCGCGCCGGTCGTCTTGAGCCAGGAGTCTGCTACCGCCTGTGGCCGGAGGAAACGCAGCGCGGGCTTCTGCCCTTCACGCCGCCGGAAATTCTCGATGCCGACCTGGCGCCCCTGGCGTTGGAACTGGCCGCGTGGGGCGCCAACGATGCAGCGAGCCTGCCCTGGCTGACGCCACCGCCGGCCTCCTCGCTTGCCACAGCACGCGCGCTGCTCACTGATCTTGCGGCCATCGACGACAACGGCGCCATCACGCCGCATGGCCGCGCCATGGTGCGGCTTGGTCAGCATCCGCGCCTCGCTCACTTGGTGCTGAAGGGTCGAGAGATGGGCCAGGGCCGCGTCGCGGCATTGCTGGCTGCCATCCTGAGTGAGCGCGATTTCCTGCGCCTGCCGCCCGGTCAGCGCGACGCCGATCTGCGCCACAGGGTCGATATCGCACTCAGCGGCAAACGCGACGGCGCGTTGCGGCTGATCCTCGAGCAGGCAAGACGCCTGACTCAAAATCAGGTGCGCGAAACACCCGCCGTCTCCATGACCGGCGCTTTGCTGGCGCTGGCCTATCCCGACCGGATTGGTCGCCGGCGGCCAGGTACCACTGGACGCTATCTCCTGTCAGGCGGTCGTGGGGCTGCGCTGCCGGAGGGTGATCCGATGGCCAACGAGGAATTCCTCGTCGTGGCCGATCTCGACGGCTCGACCCAGGACTCACGCATCTTCCTTGCCGCGCCGATTACGGCGGCCGAGATCCAGGAGCTTTACGACGACCGCATCGTCGAAGAACAGATCGTTCAATGGAGCCCGCGCGACGGCGCCGTGCTGGCCCGGCAAAGGCGACGGCTGGGCGCGATGGCATTGGAGGACAAGCCCTTCGCCAAGCCTGACGCCGAAAAGGTCCGCGCCGCCATGGTCGATGGAGTCCGTCAGCTCGGCCTCGGGGCGCTGCCGTGGAGCGACGACCTGGCGCGATGGCGCGAGCGCATCGCCTTCCTGCGCCAGCACGCGGGTGAAGACTGGCCCGACTTGTCGAACACCGCCCTGCTCGCCTCGCTCGATGGCTGGCTGGCGCCGTTCCTCGATGGCGTCTCACGCAAGGATCATCTGACACGGATCGACCTCACGGCCGCGCTGAAGGCTCTCGTGCCTTGGGAGAAGCAGCGCGAACTCGACCGGCTGGCGCCAACCCATATCGAGGTGCCGAGTGGCAGCCGCGTGCCGATCGACTATGCCAACCCGGCCGAGCCGACCCTGTCGGTGCGTCTGCAGGAGATGTTTGGCCTCACCGACACGCCACGCATCGCCGGCGGCAAGGTGCCGCTCACCGTCCATCTCCTGTCACCGGCGCGCCGGCCGGTGCAGGTGACGCGCGATCTCGCGAGCTTCTGGAGCAACGGCTACAAGGCCGTGAAAGCCGAGTTGAAGGGCCGCTATCCTCGACACTACTGGCCGGACGATCCGCTGATCGCTGAACCCACGGCGCGCGTACGGCCGCGGCCTAACTCTGGTCGATGAGGCGGTCGAGGGTACGGCGGACCACGGGCATCACGAAATACATCGTGGGAGCCGCGATCGCCCAGGAGATCACCCAGGAAACCATCCAGGTCGTGAACATCTTCTTGTCCCAGCCCAGCGCCCGGTAGGTCGCCACACCCGATACCAGGAACGTCATGAAAAAGGACGTGCCGAGCGGCAGGGCATATTTGTAATAGCGGGCAGGGAGTTTGTTCACGGCACTATTCTTCACGCGGGCCGGGACAATATGGTACGGGCTAAGGTCTCGTCCATCGCCCGTACGGAATCCCTGACATGTCCCTCGCCCTCCCGTTCCAGACCGCCAAGCAGCTCGCTGCCGCGGTCCGGAAGAAGAAGATCGGCTGCCTCGAACTGCTCGACCTCTACCTGAAGCGTGTCGAAGCCTACAATCCCGAGCTCAACGCCATCATCGCCACGGATATCGAGGGCGCGCGCAAGCGAGCCAAGGCGGCGGATCGTGCCCTGAAGGCCGGCAAGAAGGTCGGTCCCCTGCACGGTGTGCCGATGACGATCAAGGAGTCGTTCGACATCGCAGGCTATCCGACGACCTGGGGCGATCCTGCTTTCAAGGACAGCGCGGTCGAACAGAACTCGCTGGTCACTCAGCGTATGATCGATGCCGGCGTCACCCTGTTCGGCAAGACCAACGTGCCGCTGAACCTCGCCGACTGGCAGAGCTACAACGAGGTCTACGGCTCGACCAACAATCCGTGGGATCTCGGCCGCACGCCGGGTGGTTCCTCGGGCGGTTCGGGCGCGGCGCTGGCCGCCGGCCTGACCGGCATCGAAGCCGGCAGCGACATCGGCGCCTCGATCCGCAATCCCGCGCACTATTGCGGCGTGTGGGGCCACAAGCCGAGCTGGGGCATCGTTTCTCCCAAGGGCCATGCGCTCGCCGGCGCCGTGGCCTATGGCGATATCGGTGTCGTGGGCCCGCTGGCGCGCGGTGCCGACGATCTCGAAATCGCGATGGACGCGATGGCCGGCCCCGATTCGATCGACGGCCGTGGCTGGACGCTCACCTTGCCCCGCTCGACAAAGAAGAAGCTGCGCGACTTCAAGGTGGCGGTGCTGCTGACCGATCCCAACGCCGAGGTCGACGCTTCGGTGCAGGAGCTGATTTCCAAGCTCGCTTCGTTCCTCGCCAAGAACAAGGTCAAGGTGAGCGACAAGGCGCGGCCGGCCTTCGACACGGCAGAGATCAACGACGTCTACATCCGCCTGCTGCGTGCGGCGACCTCCGCACGCATGTCTGATGAAGTCTACGGGCAGGCCGTGAAGGATGCGGCCAAGTTGCCAGCCGACGACATGAGCTATTTCGCCCAGATGCAGCGGGGCAATTCGTTGCCGCATCGCACCTGGCTGCAGCTCAACGAAAAGCGTCACAAGATGCGCTGGGCCTGGGATGCGTTCTTCGAGGACTATGACCTGATGCTCTGCCCGGTCGCCGTGACGGCCGCCTTCCCGCACGATCAGACCGGCCTGCGCCACAAGCGGACCATCGTGGTCAACAACAAGCAGGTGCCGGTGGTCGATCAGATCTTCTGGGCGGGCTATTCGGGCGTCACTTGGCTGCCATCGACCTCGGCCCCCATCGGGCTGACCAAGGAAGGTCTGCCGGTCGGCGTCCAGATCATCGGCCGGCAGTATGGCGACTACGACTGCATCCAGTTCGCCAAACTGCTGGAGAAGGAATATCGCAGCTTCGAACCGCCGCCGGCCTATAGCTGAGCGGAGGAGTAACCATGCACAACGACATCGACCTCAAGAAGCACATCCGCTCGATCCCGGATTTCCCCAAACCGGGCATCCTCTTCTACGACATCTCGACCCTGCTGGCGCACGCCAAGGCGTGGCATGCCGCCATCGAGCGGCTGGCCGACATGATCCGGCCGCACAAGCCCGACGTGCTGGCTGGCATCGAATCGCGCGGCTTCCTGCTGGCGGCGCCGCTGGCACTGGCGCTGGGCACTGGCTTCGTGATGCTGCGCAAGCAGGGCAAGCTGCCGGGCACCACCGTCCGTCACACCTATGCGCTGGAGTACGGCACCGACACGATCGAGATCCAGCAGGATGCCGTGCAGAAGGGTACGCGCGTCGTGCTGGTCGACGACCTTCTCGCGACGGGCGGCACGATGGCCGCCGCTGTGACGCTGCTGGAGAGCGTCGGCGCTTATGTGCCGACGGCAGCCTGCATCATCGAGCTGACCTTCCTCGAAGGCCGCAAGAAGCTGAAGGTGCCGGTCGAGACTCTGGTCCAGTACGACAGCTAACAAGCCGCCCCTGCTCAACAGCGCACTCCTGTTCGAGTCGGACAGGTCAGCGAACCCGCGCGCCTAAGCTGCTACGGCGTTTCTCATTCGATTGGGAAAGTGCGCTTTCTGATTGCAAGTGCGTTGCATTCGCGATAACCACTGAATATTGGTTGGTAACCTACCAATATCGTAGGGGTGGGGATCGAGTATGTGGGGAATTAAGCGTAACCGGGCTTTTGCCGCGGTTGGGACAGTGGCGGTCTTTGCCCAGGTCACCCTCTTCAGCGCGGCAGCGCTCGCCCAGGAGTCGGCCCAAGCGCCGGCCGCTCCGCCAGCTCCGGCCATCACGCTCGATGCGCTGACCGTGACCTCGCGGCGCTTCGAGGAGCCAATCCAAAAGGTGCCGTTCAGTGTGACCGCCGTCACGGGCGAGACGCTGCGTGACCAAAACATCCGCGAGAGTCGCGACCTCTACCGCTCGATCCCGAACTTCAACTACACCGACTCAGGTATCCCCGAATCGAATCTGCTGAACATCCGCGGCATCGGCTCGTCGTCGGCGCTGATCTCGCCATCGGTGACCTACTATATAGACGGCGTCCCACTGCCCCAGCGCGCCTTTGACATCCGCTTCCTCGACCTGTCGCGCATCGAGGTGCTGCGCGGCCCACAAGGCACCCTGTTCGGGCAGAATTCGCAGGCTGGCGCGGTCAGCCTCACCACCAACGATCCCACCAAGGAACGCGCCTTCGAGATCGGTGCAGAGTACGGCAGCTACAATCTGCGCCAGATCACCGCCAAAGCGAGCGGTCCGCTGGGGGACAAGGTGACGGCGCGCGTCGCGGCCCAGGTGTATGGCACCGACGGCGACATTCCGAACGTGCTCTTCAGCAGTCCGACAACGACCTACAATGGTGGCATGCTGCGCCAGCAGGTGCTGGGTGCAGCGAGCGGCAAGGTAACGATCGAGCTTGGGCCCGACACCACCGCAACCTTGGCCGGCCGCTTCCAGTCCGACCGCCAGCGCCCGACAACGGGGGCGTGGGTGGGCTCCTCGGGCTTTCCGCAGAACTCGCTGAACCCTGCGCCACAAAACGACCTCGACTCCGGCGGCGCGGCACTCACGATCGTCCACAACTTCGGTAACGCCAGGCTCACCTCGCTGACCGGCTTCCAGGCTTACAGCCTGGGGCTGCGCGCCGACATCACCGACGGCTTCATGAGCAGCGCGCTGACCGGCTTCTCGCCTTTCGCCTTTGCCACGCCGAACGCGATACGCACTATCGGCGAGAACCTGACGCAATGGACCCAGGAGTTGCGGCTCGACGGCGAGACCTCGGGCGGCCTGCGCTGGGTCGGCGGCGTGAGCGGCCTGTGGTCGAGCTTCGCCTCGGCGACCGACATCCGCAGTCCTGCACTGGCCAACGGCAACTATGCTGCAACACAAAGCGCCGCCAACCTCGCGGTGTTCGGCGAGGTCACTGTGCCGATCACGGATCGCCTGCGTATCTTTGGCGGGTTGCGCTTCACACACGAGCTCAAGAACTTCAACGGCATCTTCCTCGGAAGCCCGGGCGGCGCGCCGGCACTGCCCTACTTTGCCCAGTTCGGCACGGTGAATTCCGACTTCGTCACCGGCCGTGGCGGCTTCGGCTACGATATTACGGCCGATCTCTCGGCCTATGTCACGGTGGCGCGTGGCGAGAAGTCGGGCGGCTTCCCTTTCTACAACCAGAACGCCGCGACCGGCGCCGCCAGCCCGATGTTCAAGCCGTCCTCGACCTGGTCCTACGAAGTCGGCGTGCGCGGTCACGTGCTGGACAAGCGGCTCCGGCTGAACGTCGCAGGCTTCTTGAACGACACGACCGACGAGCAGCTTTTCACCTTCAACCCGGTGGTCGCACAATTCTCGGTGACCAATGCCAACACGCGCACCTACGGCGCCGAGGTCGAGCTGGAGGCCAAGCCTGTGGCTGGCCTCAGCCTGACCGGCGCGCTGGCACTGTTGAGCGCACAGGTGACGTCAGCGCCGGCCAACAGCGGCGTCGCGGTGGGCAACGTCGTGCCCTACACACCAGGTTTCACCGCGAGCCTCGCCGCCCAGTACGAGCATCCGCTCGAGATCGGCAAGGTCGCCGGCAATCTTTTCGGTCGCGTCGAATATCAGTACGTGGGCTCGCGCCAGATCGATCCGGCCAACAGCTACGCACTCGATCCCTACAGCGTCGTGAATCTGCGCGCCGGATTCATGGCCAGCAGTTTCGACGTCTATGCTTACGCGCAAAACCTGTTCAACGCGGAGTACGTGCAGTCAGGCTTTCGTGCCGGCGCCAACCCGACCGGCCAGATCGTGGTCGGCGGCGTACCCGGCCTGCCGCTGATCCTGGGCGTCGGCGCCCGGATGCGCTTCTAGGGGCGGGCGATGACTGCAGGACGTCTCGCGCTGTTCGCCGGCCTGCTGGGTAATGCCGCGGGCCACGCCTTCCTGTTTGTGGTGCTGCCGCCGCTCGGCCGCCGCATGGGCCTGGCCGACATACAGACCGGCCTGCTGCTGGGGCTGGGGGCGCTGGCGTTGATCGTCGCGGCGCCGGCCTGGGGGCTGGTGGCCGAGAAGCGCGGCCGCCGGCCGGTGCTGCTGACCGGCTTCGCGGGCGTCGCGGTCGCGATGGCGCTGCTGGCCGTCGTGGTCGAACTGAGGCTCGCCGGCATGATTGCCGTCGTGGCGACCTTCGCAGCGTTGCTCGCAGTGCGCGTGTTGCAGTCCGTCACCAGTGGCGGTCTCTTTCCCGCAGCGCAAGCCTACATGGCCGATACGACCTCGGCCGACGGCCGCGCCGGTGGCATGGGACGCATGGCCGCCTCGTTCGGCCTGGGCTCGGTGGTGGGTGCGGGCCTCGTCTGGTTGTTCGCCGGTATCAGCCTGCCGTTGGGCTTCTTCGCCATCGCGCTCTTCGTCGCCGTGGCCGGCTTCGTCTGCTGGCGCGCACTGCCCGAACCGCGGCGCGCCGTCGAGGCTTCGCAGCACGATGCCTCTCGTATCGAGCCGAGCCGCATCTGGCCGTTCCTGCTGGTGACTTTGCTCGGCGTCACGACCTACGCGCTGCTGCAGGCCACCACCGGTCTTCGCCTGCAGGACACACTCGGCCTCACGCCCGAGGCGGCCGCGGGCCGTGCAGGCGCAACTCTCACGGCCGCATCGCTCGCCATGGTCATCGCGCAGCGTCTGCTGGTCGGAAGGCTGGGTTGGAAGCCGCATCGCCTTATGGCGGCGGGCGGCGCGCTGGCCTTTGCGGCGATGCTCCTGCTCGCGCTGGTGCCGGGCTATCCCGCGCTGCTGATCGGCCTTTGCGTGATGGGTCTCGGGCTTGGCCTGTTGCTTCCCGGAAATCTTGCCGCCCTCAGTCTCGCCACCGGCGCAGGCGCGCAAGGCAAGGTCGCGGGCATCAATGCGGTGGGGCAAGGGCTTGGCATGGTGCTGGGCCCGATCGTCGGTACGGCACTGTTGCAGAAAGGGCCGTTCGTGCCTGCGGCCGGCGCTGCTGCGTTGCTGGCCTGCGTCTGTTTGCTGACGGCGATCGTGGCCATGCGCCTCAGGACTTCGAAGGAGACCGCGTGATGTCAAAGTTCACTCAGAATTCGGCCGCCGACTACGACGAACGCATCGTCCGCCTCGTGCCGGGCTACGGCCTGTTGCACGAGCTGGCGGCTTGCCTGTTGGCCGCGCATGTCTCGCCGACCACGCCAGCCGACATGCTGATCGCGGGGCTCGGCACTGGACGCGAGTTGCAGGATCTCGCCGGCCGCGCGCCGGCCTGGCGCTTCACCGCGGTCGATCCCTCGCAACCGATGCTCGACGCCGCCTGCGCACGCGCCGAAGCAGGCGGCTATGCCGATCGCATCGCCTTCCGGGCGGTCGAGATGCAGGCCTTTGACGAGGCTGGCCCGCATGACGGTGCGCTCGCACTCCTGGCGGCGCAGTTCGTACCCGACGACGGCAACCGTGCCGCCTTCGTACGCGCGATGGCGCGGCCCTTGCGGCCGGGCGCGCCGCTGGCCTTCGTCGATCTCGCAGAGCCGTCGGCGCCCTTCGAGGCGGCCTATCGCGGTTGGGCGATGGCGCAGGGCACAGACGTTCACCAAGCCGATGCGATGCTGAAACGCATCGCACTCAACTTCCATCCGTTGACCGAGGCCCGCCTCACCACGCTGCTCGCGGAAGCCGATTGCAGCGCCCCGTCACCGTTCTTCCAAGCGTTCGGCTATCGCGGTTACCTCGCCCGGCGCAATTGAACTCCATCCCGGCGTAGCGATAATGCCGCCGTGACAGCCGCCGCACCCAAAGCCATCAAAGAACGCCGCAAAGCCAGCGCGTCCGAACCGTCCTTACGGGCACGAATCCTCGATGCTGCGCTCGAGATCATGCGCACCGAGGGGCTGAAACGGCTGACCCAGCCGCGGGTGGCTGCGGCGGCCGGCATCCGGCAATCCCACCTCACCTATTACTTCCCGAAAAAGGCAGACCTCATCGTAGCGCTGCTGAGCGATCACACGCACGGTGAGGACGGACACGCGAAAGCAGAGCATGGCCATCATGATCCCGAGCATATCGATGCGGCGCTCGAGCTGGTCGCCTTCGATCGGCGGCGCATCAGTTTCTTCCTCAACCTGATCGTCGAGGCCGAGAACGAGCCCGCGCTACGGCACATGGTCCACGAGCATATGACCGCCTTCGACGCCGTCGTCGCGCGCGCTTATGGCCGCGAGGTGGGCGATCCCGACATCGAGGCCTTCGTCGATTCCTTGCGCGGCTGCGGCATGAAGCAAGTGCTGAACGACGCTGCACCAACGCTCGACATCGACGGATTGGCCCGCCGCTTCGGCTTGGAGCGGCCTTAGCCTCGATCAATGCTGATCGGCGCGATTGAAGGCGCCGACACCATCCGGCAGGACGGCGAAGGTCGAGAGCGACTGGGCGATCGGATCAGGCGAGCCGTCGACGAACAGGTCGACCTCGCCGAACGCCGTCGAACGCCCGACCTTCACGGCGCGTGCGACGCCGATCACGTCTTGCCGCACCGCAGCACGCATGAAGTTCGTCGTGAGCGAGATGGTCGCGAGCGTCGCGAAACGCTGCAGCTTCTCGCAGATCGCCAGCACCATGATCGTGTCGGCCAGCGCCATCATCGCCTGACCTACGACCACACCACCCGGACGGGCGATGTGGTCACTGTA
The DNA here is from genome assembly GCF_004297405.1 of Reyranella sp. GTDB lineage: Bacteria > Pseudomonadota > Alphaproteobacteria > Reyranellales > Reyranellaceae > Reyranella. The sequence goes on along the minus strand of NZ_SCVC01000032.1, from coordinate 285,625 downwards.
GGGTAAGCGAAGCCGGACTTCCTCGGCGGACATATGCTCGGCTCTGAGTTTCAGCTCCCAGATCCAGGGGCCGAAATTGCCGCCCGGCGAGAGCTGCTGCTGCGCCGACTCTACGGTGAAGAATCCCATGCCCCATCGTGCCGCTTTCCGGTCTGTCGTCAAACCGGCTACGATGCCTTGAACGGAAGTTTGGAAGGAATTCGATGTTTTCGGTGTCCGAGTGCTTTTCCGAGAGTTATGCCGAGGCGCGCTCCAAGTTCTGCAGTGCCGCCGCTACCGCCGGTGGAGCAATCCGATCCTGGTTGAACCCCAAGGCGCGCGGCCCCAACGGTGAAACGCTCTTTCTCGACACCGCGCGCTTCGGCTCCGCCGATGCCACCGAGATGCTGGTGCTGATTGCCGGCACGCATGGCGTCGAGGGGCATTGCGGTTCGGGCGCGCAGATCTCCTGGCTGCGCTCCGGCGGTCCCGCCAAGCTGCCCAAGGGAACCGGCGCACTCCTGATCCACGCCCTCAACCCTTACGGCTTTGCCTGGTCGCGGCGCGTTACGGAAGACAATGTGGACCTCAACCGCAATTTCGTCGATCACGACAAGGGCTATCCCGCCAACACGGGCTATCTCGCGATCGCCGACGCGGTGCTGCCGCAGACTTGGGACGACGCCAGCAAGGCCGAGGCGGAGCGCGTATTCGACGCCTACGCCCAGAAGCATGGCGCCTTCGGCCTGCAGGGCGCGATCAGTGGCGGCCAGTACACCCACCCAGACGGCATCTTCTTCGGGGGCACAGCGCCGACCTGGAGCAATCGCACCGTTCGCTCCATCGCCCGCGAGGAACTCTCGCAGGCGCGGCGCGTGGGCATCATCGACTTCCACACCGGTCTCGGTCCGTTCGGTCATGGCGAGCTGATCTGCGCCGTATCGCCGGCCGCCAAGTCCTTCGCACGTGCCAAGGCCTGGTACGGCGACGAGATGACCTCGCCCGAAGGCGGCACCTCGACCTCCGCTGTCGTGGTCGGCGTCATGACCGATGCCTTCTCGCAGGAACTGCCCGATGCCCAGGTGACGCCCGTTGCCCTGGAGTATGGCACCTACACCGTGCCTGAAGTCCTGGGCGCGGTGCGCGCCGACAACTGGCTTCACCACCGGGGTGATGTCGGCTCGGCGCTCGGCCGCGACATCAAGGCCGACATCAAGGAACGCTTCTTCCCGTCGGGCGACAAGTGGCGCGAGATGGTGTGGACGCGCGCCGACCAGACGATCGGCTGGGCATTGAAGGGGCTACAGAGCCGATGAGCCTGGTCGAGCCGAGCGAAGATACCGCCCGGCTGCGACTCCGGAGCGTCCTGCAACGCGCGCCGCTGTTTGCCGACCTCGATCCCGAAGGTCTGGCAGCGGTCGAGCGCGAACTGACCTTGCTCATCCTGCCGGGCGGCGCGCCGCTGTTCCGCCAGGGTGAGCCGGCCGACGCGGTCTATGTCGTGGCGAGCGGCTGTCTTGGTGTGTTCCGCCATCAAGAAGAAGTCGACGCCAGCGAACCGCTGCTGATCGCCGAGGTGCCTCCCGGCAATCTGGTCGGCGAGATGTCGCTCCTCTCGCACGGCAAGCGCACGCGCAGTGTGGCAGCGTTGCGCGACAGTGAGGTGTGGCGGCTGGCGCAGAGCAGTTTCAACGCGCTGACCAAGCACCATCCCGAGGTGTTGCCGGCGCTGATGCGCAGCGTCGTGGCGCGCAACGCGGTGGAAACCGGCAAGCGGCGGCGCCAGCCGCGCACCTTCGCCATCCTGCCCGCCGGGCCCAATGTGCCGTCGGCACGCTTCGCCGTGATGCTGGCGGATGCGCTGGGCCGCATCGGCAACAGGGTGCAGATGCTGGGCCCTGAGTCGGTCGACCAGGAGCCGGAATGGTTCGCGCGCTGCGAGATGGAGTCCTCGTTCGTGCTCTATCGAGCCGACGCGACTCAGACGCCGTGGACCGAACTCTGCCTGCGTCAGGCCGATTGCCTGATCGCCGTCCGCAGCGCCGAGCATGACGGGCCGACGACCCTGCCCTTCGACGTCGAAACGGCACAGAGCGGCGCGGTGTTCCATCGGCGGCGCGAACTCGTTCTCCTGCATGAAGGTCACGATCCCTCGCCGGGCTCGACGGCGGCTCTGCTGGCCGGCGGCCTCTACGGCCATCACCATCACATCCGCCTCGACATCCATGCCGATATCGACCGGTTGGCGCGGCTGCTGACCGGCCATGCCGTTGGCGTGGTGATGGCGGGCGGCGGCGCCCGCGCCTTCACGCACATCGGTGTCGTCAAGGCACTGCGCCAATCCGGTGTGCCGATCGACCTGGTGGGCGGCACCAGCATGGGCGCCATTGTCGCGGCCGGCGTCGCCTCGCGCTGGAATGACGAGGAGCTCAACGAGCGCTTCCGTCGCGCCTTCGTCGACGCCAATCCGTTGAACGACTACACGGTGCCGCTGATCTCGCTGTTCTCCGGCCGCCGCGTCACGCGCCTGCTGCGTGCCGCTTTTGGCGAAAAGGACATCGAGGATCTCGTCCTTTCCTTCTACTGCATGACGGCCAACCTCACGACCTCCGACGCTGACATCCACACGGTCGGCCGGCTGTGGCGCTGGCTGCGGGCGAGCGTGGCGATCCCCGGTGTCATGCCGCCGTTCAACGAGGCAGGCGAAGTCCATGTCGATGGCGGCGTCATCGACAATTTCCCTGTGCGTGCCATGCGCCGGCTGGGCCGCGGCATCACCATTGGCGTCGACATCGACACCGGAGGCGCTCTGGCGGCCGGCGCCGACGTCATGGAACCGTGGTCGGCCTGGCAGTTCTTCCGCCGCCTGATCTGGCGACGCAACGAAACCCTCCCCATCCCTTCGATCGTGGCCATCCTGCTGCGCTCGGCTCTGGTCGCCAGCACGGCGCGCGCCGCCCAGGATCGCGCCGCCGCGGACCTGCTGATCGTGCCGCCGATGAATCACATCGATCTGCTCGACTGGACGAGCTTCGATGCCGCCATCGAACTCGGCTATCGCACCACGATGGAAACCCTGGAAAAGGCGCGCGCGTTGCCGGTCGGCGCACGGCTGTTCCTGGCCTAGCGGCCAGACTTTCAATCGTCGAAACTGGACACGACGCTGGCTTGACACCATCGGTCGGCGCGTCTCTTATTTCACCCATCGGTTAACAAAAGACCTCGCCATGACCCCCGCCGCCGACCGCCTCAGTTCGACCTTCTCTGCTCTCGCCGATCCGACGCGGCGCGCCATCCTGGCCCGCCTGACCCTGGGTGAGACCTCGGTCGGTGAACTCGCGCAACCCTTCGACATGAGCCTGCCGGCCATCTCCAAGCACCTGAAGGTGCTGGAGCGAGCCGGGCTGATCTCGCGCGGACGCGATGCCCAGAGGCGGCCTTGCCGGCTTGCGGCCGAGCCGCTGCACGAGATTGCCGACTGGGTGGCAACCTACCGGCGGTTCTGGGAACAGCGTCTCGACCGGCTGGAAGACTATCTGCGCACTGCGCAACAGTCGCCCAGCTCTGCGCCTGCACCCACTTCCACCAGGAAAAGGACGAAGGCACATGGCCGCAAGAGCAAGTGACCTCACGGTCCCTCTGCGTCGTGAGTTCACGCTGAACCGCACGTTGCGCGCGCCCCGCGCCCTGGTTTTCCGTGCCTTCATCGAACCGGAGCGCATGAAGCTGTGGTGGGCGCCGCGCGGATTTCACATGCTCTCCTGCGCCCTCGACCTGCGTGAGGGCGGTGCCTGGCGCATGCGCATCAAGAGCGAGGAGACTGGCGCCGTGCAAACCGAGGTCGGCACCTATCGCGAGATTCGCGAGCCGGACTGCCTCGTCTTCACCCACGCCTGGGTGCGTTCCAATGGCACGCTGACCTCGCCGACAATCGTCACGGTGCGCTTCACCGAACGCGACGGCATGACCGACGTCACCTTCTCGCAAACCGACTTCGTTTCGCCTGAGTCCTGCCAGTCGCATGAAGACGGCTGGGCCAGCTCGCTGGAGCAATTGATCGAGTATGCGCCACGCTTGTGATGGGCGCTGAAGCAAGAGGCAACGCGATGACGGACAACGCTGCGGCGAAGCATCTCGCCACCCTGCAGGACCTCAACCGCAACTACATCAGGTCGGTCGACGAGGCGGACGTGCGCTGGTTCGAGCAGCACCTTGCCGACGATTTCCTCAACACCAATCCCGACGGATCGCGGCTCGAACGGGCCGCCTTCCTGGCGCAAATCGGCCGTGGCTCGGTGGTGAAGAACATCCGCGAGCACGACGTGAAGATCCGCCTGCTGGGCGACTTCGCCATCATCCATGCACGCACCAGCTACATAAAACCCGATGGCAGCACGGGCGGCGGTTGGTACACCGACGACTGGCAGCTCCGGCCGGAAGGCTGGCGCTGCGTCGCGGCCCATGTCAGCCGCGGCTGATCACCTTCCCCGCGTACCCTAGAGTATCCTCCATGTCCCCGAATGCAGGCGCTGATTCGTCGCCGGCCGCCTGGCGAGTCGTCTTCGCCTGCTTCCTCTCCGCCGTCTTTGCCTGGGGCTTCGGCTTCTACGCGCACGGCATCTACATCGTCGAACTGCAGAAGGAGCATGGCTGGTCGACCGGCCTGATCTCCACGATGGTGACGGCGCACTATGTGCTGGGCGCCCTGCTGCTGCCGCGCATCGCCGATGCGATCACACGCTTCGGCCCGCGCGCGGTGTTCCTCAGCGGCCTCGGCACGACTGCGGCAGCCCTGCTCTTGCTGCCATCGGTGACCGAGCCCTGGCAGCTCGCGGTGCTCTACATCGTCATGGCGCCGGGCTGGAACGCCACCAGCGTCGCGGCGATCGCTTCGACCGTCGGCCAGTGGTTCGACAAGAAACGTGGCCTCGCGCTCAACCTCGGGCTGAGCGGCGCGACCGTAGCGGGCCTCGTGATGGCACCGGCACTGCTTGCGACCATTCCCATAATGGGATTCGCCGACGCACTGCGGCTGATCGTGCTGATCTCGCTCGTGATTGCCGGCGGCGCCGTTCTGTTGTTCGTGCGCCGCGGTCCGCTCTCGCCCAAGCCGGCGCCCGCGGGAACAAGTCGCCTAGCGCCGCTGCGCAGTTGGCACTTCTGGAGCATTTCCGCCCCCTTCGCGCTGATGCTGGTCTCGCAGGTAGGTTTCCTCACCCACCTCGTGCCGTTTATCAGCGCGCGCGTCGCCGCCGGTGCGCCGGCGGTCGATCCGGGTCTTGCCGTCGGCATCAATGCTTTCATGGCATTGGTTGGCCGCATCGTGCTGGGCTTCGTCATCGACCGATTCGAGCCGCGGCGGGCGTCGGCCGCCTGCTTCATGGTGCAAGTCGCGGCCATTGCCGTGCTGGCCTTCGCCGAGGCGCCGCTGGTGGTCTACGGCGCGTGCGCCGTCTACGGCTTCTCGGTCGGCAACAACATCACCCTCTCGCCGCTGATCGTGCAGCGCGAATATGGCCCGGACCTGTTCCCCGCCATCGTCGCGCTTTCGTCTGCCGTGGTGCAGATCGTCTATGCCTTCGGTCCCGGCCTGCTCGGCATTCTGCGAGACGCCTCCGGCGGCTACGGCGTGCCGCTCGCCGTCTGCATGGCATTGAACGTCACCGCATCGATCCTGGTCATGATGCCACCACGCGCAATCGCGCGGGAACTGACTAAGCCAGGAACTTGAGCCCGTTGATCACCTTGTCGATGGTCTTGCGCGGCCCGTGCACGCCCAAGCCGACGAAATCCAGCGCATCGGCCGGCGCCGCGGCGACGGCGGCGCGATTGTCGGCATCGTTGGTCGTCTTGAACATGGGCTCGATGTAGATCGCAGGAACCAGCTCGCGTGAGAGCGCGCGCTGGTGGGTCCGGCGCAGCTCTTCGAGTGTGGCGCCGAAGACGAAGACCGGCTCGCGGATCAGAGGGGAATAGGACCGCCCGGTACCATCACGGTAGGGCTCTCCCATCAGTTCAGGACGCGTGCCGGCCAATCCACCGGCGAGGAAAGCGGCGATGTTGGCCAGTTGCCAGGCGGCAAGATCGGCACGCAGGACGAGGGCGGTCTTGGTCTCGTAGATCATGCTCCCCATATGGAGCATGCTGCGCCCACCGTCTTGAACGTTCGTGCATGAGCCCCACCCCTCCCCGCTCCGACCGCATTCGCCTCGACCGCCCCTCTTCGGGCCTGCAGCGCCTGGCGGCTCGTTTTGGCGGCCATGCCTACGACCCGCATCGGCATGAGACCTACGGAATCGGTCTCACGCTCTATGGCGTGCAGCAGTTCAATTATCGCGGCAGCCTGCGCGCGAGCCGGGCGGGTGACGTGCTGGTGCTGCACCCGGACGAGGCTCACGATGGCCACGCCGGCGAGGGCGGCGCCTTCGCCTATCGCATGCTCTATGTCGATCCAGCGGCGATCTCTCAGGCGCTGGACGGCGCCAGTCCGCCCTTCGTCACCGACGTCGTCAAGCGCGACACCGCCATGGCCGGTCTGATCGACGAGGCCTTTGCGGATTTTCCGCGTCCGCTCGAACCGCTGGCCATCGATGCCACGGTGGCACGGATGGCCGATCTGCTGGAGCGCCGCAGCGATGGCTATCGTCGCCGGCCGGTGACCAACACAGCAGCACGCGCAGTCCATCAAGCGCGCGAGTTCCTGGTCGCTGAAGCTCATCGCACAGTTGCCTCGGAGGAGCTGGAACGCGTGAGCGGCCTCGACCGGTTCACCCTCGCCCGCCATTTCCGCCAAACCTTCGGCACCTCGCCACATCGCTTCCAAGTCGGACGCCGGCTGCAGCGGGCGCAGTCCATGATCGCCGAGGGTGCCGCATTGTCGGAAACTGCAGCGGCCACGGGCTTTGCCGACCAGAGCCATCTCACGCGACATTTCTCCGCGCGTTTCGGGCTGACACCTGGACGCTGGGCGATGCTGTCGCGATGAATATCGCCTAAGCGAAACGTTTGGCGCCGGCGACGCAGAGAACGACCAGCCCGGTCACTGCGATCATCGACCAGGCGACAGGTTCGCCGAGGAGCATCCCCGCAAGCACCAACCCGAAGAAGGGCTGAAGCAACTGCAATTGCCCAACTCCGGCAATGCCGCCGAGAGCGAGGCCCCTGTACCAGAAGATGAAACCAACGAGCATGCTGAAGACCGAGACGTAGGCCAGTCCAAGCCAGGCCGGACCGCCGATCCCGGTCCAGACATCCGGCAAGGTCACAACGGCGATCAACGCCATGATCGGAAGCGCGACCACGAGCGCCCAGGAGATCACCTGCCAGCCGCCCAGGCGGCGCGACAAGCGGGCTCCCTCGGCGTAGCCAAGGCCGCAGAGCAGGATGGCAGCGACCATAAGCAGATCGCCAGCCGATGCGGCGAAATCGCCATTCGCCAGAGCGAACCCCGCGACCGATGCAGCGCCGATAACCGAGAAAAGCCAGAAGGCTGGCTTCGGCCGCTCCCCACCCCGGACGACGCCGAATATCGCAGTCGCGAGCGGCAGGAGGCCGATGAACACGATCGAGCGCGCGGACGTGATGTGCTGCAGCGCCAAAGCCGTCAGCAGCGGGAACCCGATCACCACCCCAAGCGCCACCACCGCGAGCGGCACGAGATCTTCCTTCTCTGGGCGCTTCTGACGGAGCACCAGGAGCAGCATCACACCAAGCAACGCCGCGATAACGGCGCGAGCCGAGGTCAGAAACAGTGGGGTGAAATCACTGACCGCCACCCGGGTCGCCGGAAGTGAGCCGCTGAAGATGATGACACCGAGGAGGCCACTGCCCCACCCGTCTCCCCATCCGCCCGCCGTGCGCTGCATGATGATCCCCATCGCGACTCCCTTGGCGATAGCGGATGAGGCATTGCAGCGACAGCCACACACCCATACGGTGGGATCGAACAGTATGGATAACAGGAGCCATACAGTTGGTGAATCCCGAAACCGCAAACGGCACGGCAGCGACGCGCACGGAATCCGTGATGGCCGCGATCCATCGTCGCCTGGCAAGCCGCACTCTGACGGCCGGCGAGAAACTCCCGTCGATCCGGAAGTTCGCCCGCGACATGCATGTCTCGCCCTCGACCATCGTTGAGGCCTATGACCGCCTCGCCGCCGAGGGCCTGATCCGGTCCCGTCCGGGTTCCGGCTTCTACGTCGCCGGCGCATTGCCGCCGGTCGCCCTGGCGGATGTCGGACCCGAGCTCGACCGTGCAATCGATCCCTTCTGGGTGTCGCGGCAATCGCTCGATACCGGGCCCACGATGCTGCGGCCCGGATGCGGCTGGTTGCCGTCTGACTGGATGCCCAATGCAGCGATCCGACGGGCAATCCGCGCGCTGGCCAAAGCCGACGACGCCGTGCTGACGGATTACGGCGCCACGCGCGGATCCCTTGCGTTGCGCCGGCTCCTCGTCCGCCAGTTCGCCGCCGAGGGGATCGAAGTCGGCGCCGACCAGATTCTCCTGACGAGCTCGGGCACGCGGGCGATCGACCTCGTCTGCCGTTTCTTGCTCAATCCCGACGATACCGTGCTGGTCGACGACCCTTGCTACTTCAACTTCAGAGCGCTGTTGCGCGCGCACCGGGCTCGGATCGTGAGCGTTCCCTACACGCCGACCGGGCCGGATATCGCGTGCTTCAATGAGGCGCTCGCGACCCACCGCCCGCGCCTCTATATCACCAACGCCGCCCTCCATAATCCGACCGGCGCGACGCTCTCGCCGCAGACCGCTCACCGGATCCTGACCGCGGCCGCGGCCCACGACCTCACCATCATAGAGGACGAGATCTTCGCCGACTTCGAGCCTGAGCCCTCGCCGCGACTTGCCTCGCTCGATGGTCTCTCCCGCGTGATCCGCATCGGCAGCTTCTCCAAGACGCTTTCGGCCTCCATACGCTGCGGCTACATCGCCACTCGGCCGGACTGGATCGAAGGACTGGTGGATCTACAGGTGGCGACGGACTTCAGCGGGCCGAGCCCTGTCGCGGCTGAGCTCGTCGTAGGAACGCTGACCGACGGCAGCTATCGCAAACACGTGGCTGGCCTCCGCACCCGCTTGGCGAGACGACGTCGGGAGGTTGCCGGCCAGCTCGAAGGGCTTGGCATCCGCCCCTGGACATTGCCACGCGGCGGTTTCTACCTCTGGTGCCGACTGCCTGACGGGCGGGACGCGGCTGAGGTGGCGAAGGCTGCGCTCCGCGAACAAGTCGTGCTTGCCCCAGGCAATGTTTTCAGCGTGAGCCAGTCGGCCACCGATCTCATGCGCTTCAACGTGGCGCAGACCAACGTTCAGGCGCTTCGCATTCTCGGACAGGTGCTGCGCTGAGGGCACGGTCTACGTCGCGAAACCCGGCAAGACCAGTGGACTCAAAGCAAAAGCCCCGCACCAATCGGGCGGGGCTCTGCAGAACGTTCGAAGATCGTGACCTTGTGGCCGGCGCTCAGAGGCCGCCGTTCACGACCAGGCACTGCCCGCTGACATAGTCGCTGTCGGGGCTGCAGAAGAGATAGACCGAGCCGGCCGCTTCTTCCGGCAGGCCGCCACGGCCGAGCGGGATCATCTGGTTCATGGCGGCGATACGGCCACCCTGGACACCGACCTTGACCTTGCGGCCCTGGACTTCGATCTCGCCGGCATCGCCCTGGGAGAGCGGCTGGGTGAGACGCGTCTGGATGTAGCCGAACGCGACGGCGTTCACCGTGACGTCGTAGCGGCCGAATTCCTTGGCCAGCGTCTTGGTGAGGCCAACGATGCCCGCCTTGCCCGCCGAGTAGTTCGACTGGCCAGCGTTGCCGTTGACACCCGAGGTCGACGAGATGTTCACGACCTTGCGCACGATGCGCTTGCCCTCGGCACGCTCCTTCTCGACGGCCGTACGGAAATGCTGCTGGAAAGCGCGCAGGACGCGGAACGGCGCGGTCAGATGAACATCGAGGATGGCGTACCACTGCTCGTCGCTCATCTTCTGGATGACCGAGTCCCACGTGTAGCCGGCGTTGTTCACCACGACGTGGCAATCACCGAAGGCGTCGACGGCCGTCTTGACGATGCGATCGCCGAAGTCGGGCTTGGCGACGTCGCCGTTGCAGGCCACGGCCTGGCCGCCCATCTTCACGATCTCGGCCACGGTCTCCTTGGCCGGCGCGTCGTCGATGTCGTTGATCACCACCTTGGCGCCGTCGCGCACCAGACGCAGCGCGATCTCCTTGCCGATGCCGCGGCCCGAACCGGTGACGATCGCCACCTTGCCATCCATCTGACCCATCTTACGTCTCCTGTTTCCTCGGGCTAGGCCAGTGCGACCGTCGCGTTGCCCTGCAACGTGTCCTGGCCGTTCTGGTTGGTGCACTTGACCTCGAGGTCGACCAGCTTCTCGCCATTCGCCTCGCGCTTGCCCGTGACCTTGCCGCTCACGGTGATGACGTCGCCCACCCAGGTGATCGAGGTGAAGCGCGTGCCGAGCCCCCGCACCTGCTTCTGTGGCACCCAGGAGGTGACGATGCGGCCGAGGAAGGCCATCGACAGCATGCCGTGCGCGAACACGTCCTTGAAGCCGAACTTCTTGGCGAAGTCGATGTCGACATGGATGGGATTGTGGTCGCCCGAGCCGCCGCAATAGAGCGCGAGCTGGTGGCGGCTGATCGGCGGCAGCACGATCGGCTTGATCTCGTCGCCGACCTTGACCTGATCGAACTTGGGAACGGATGTCATGGTGCCCTCCCTTACTTCTTCGCCGCGTCGGGGTTGCGCACGACCGTGATGCCCTTGGCTTTGGCCACGAGCTTGCCGGCCTGGTCCTTGAGCTCGGTCTCCGAGGCCACGAACCACAGGGCGCCGCCCTTCTTGTCGTAGATGTCGACCACCTTCTGCTGGCAGGTGATCTTGTCGCCGACATGCACGGGCGCGAGATACTCGTAGTGCTGCTCGCCGTGCAGGATCAGGCCGATGTCGACATTGAGCAGGCGCAGGAGCCCGCCCTTGTCGGGATCATCATTGGTGACGGCGGTGAGATAAGTCGGCGGCGCCGGGATCGCGCGGTAGCCCGCCTTCTTGGCGGCCTCCTCGTCGACATAGATGGGATCGTCTTCGCCGATGGCCTTGCAGAACAGACGGATCTTGCCGGCTTCGACGGTGGTGGTGAATGGCTTGAACGTATGACCGATCAGCTTCTTGTCGAGCTGCATGGGCCGCCTCCTCCGTGGTTTGAAAACTAAAAACCCTCTCCCCGGTCCCGAGACCGGAGAGAGGGTTACCCTTGCAGGGTGCTACTCGTAGCGGCCGACGATGGCGACGCTCGACACGTTCTCGCGCGGCGCGCCGCCGAGATTGTGCGTCATGCCGATCTTCGGGTCCTTGAGCTGGCGAGCGCCAGCGCGGCCCTGGAGCTGCAAGTACATCTCGTAGAGCATGCGCAGGCCGGACGCGCCGATCGGATGGCCGAAGCACTTCAGGCCGCCGTCGATCTGGCAGGGGATCTTGCCGTCGGCGTCGTAGAAGCCGTCGAGCACGTCCTTCCAGCCCTTGCCCGTCTCCGAGATGTGCAGGTCTTCCATGGTGACGAGCTCGGTCACCGAGAAGCAGTCGTGCACTTCGAACATCGAGACTTCGTTGCGCGGGTTCTTGATGCCGGCCTCTTCATAGGCCTTCTTCGAGGCGATGCGCGTGGTGTGGAAGTAGCTGCCGTCCCACGAGTTGTGGCCCGACTCGGAACCGTTCGACACCGAGAGCTGCAGCGCCTTGACGCTGACGATGTTGGCCTTGCCCAGCGCCTTGGCGATCTCCGGCGTGGTCACGATGGCCGCGGCCGCACCGTCCGACACGCCGCAGCAGTCGAACAGGCCGAGCGGCGAGGCGATCATCGGCGCGTTCAGGATGGTGTCCATCTCGACGGCCTTCTGGAGATGGGCCTTCGGGTTCTTGGCGCCGTTCTGATGGCTCTTCCACGAGACGTGGCCGATCGCCTTCTTGAGGTCCTCGCCGCTCACGCCGTGCGCCGTCATGTAGGCGGTGGCGAGCTGGGCGAAGTTGCCCGGCGCCGTGCCGTTGGCGCTCCATAGGGCCTGCAGCGGACCGCCACGGCCGCCCGGCAGACCGCCGTAGCCCGTGTCCTTCAGCTTCTCGACGCCCAGTGCCAGCGCGAAGTCGGCCGCGCCCGAAGCGACAGCGTAGCAGGCGCCGCGGAAGGCCTCGGTGCCCGAGGCGCACATGTTCTCGACATGCGTAACCGGGATGTTGGGCAGACGCAGCGTCGTCGAGAGCGGAATGCCAGACTTGCCGACATGCACCTCGTCGATCGCGGTCGAGAACCAGGCAGCGTTGAGCTGCTTGGCGTCGATGCCGGCGTCGGCGATGGCTTCCTTGTACGCCTCGAGCATCAGCTCCTCGGCGCCGCTGTCCCAGCGTTCGCCGAACTTGGAGCAACCCATGCCGAGAATGGCGACCTTGTCCTTGATACCACGAGCCATTGCAGGTCTCCTTGGTGTTGACGGTTGAACTCTAAACCCTTGACCGGAGGAAGGCGATCAGACCGGAGCCGCCTTCCAGAAGTAACGCTTGAAGCCGCCGCGCATCGTGTCGTTGTCGCGGATGCGGAAGGTCATGCGCATCTTCGCGCCGACCTTCACCTGTTCCTTGTCGCTGTCGGTGAAGTCGGCCATGAAGCGGCCGCCCTCGGGGAAAGTGATCATGCCGTAGTAGGCGGGCGGATCCGGGGAGTAGGTCAGAGAGTCGGCGGTGAACGACATCACGTTCGCCTCCAGCCCTGCCATGGCGTAGGGATCCTGGCTGTCGATGGCATGGCAGTTGGGATTGACGCAGACCTGGCTGCGCGGGAACTGCACCGTGCCGCAGACCTTGCACTTGCCGCCGACCAATCCGTAGATCATGTCGCGCTTGCGCCACAGGACGGAGAGCGCGGTCTTCTTGTCGAACTCCGCGCGCATGCCTTTGTCGATCGGCAGCATCTCGTTGAAAGCGAGGAACTTCATGTAGTTCTTCTCTTCCTTGCGACGCGCCAGCCAGCCCGACAGGCCCTTGCGCTTCGGCAGCTTGGCGTTCTCGGCCGTGACCTCGAACACCAGCACGTCGACGCCCTGGCCGAAGGCCACGACCATGATCTTGTCGCCCTCCTTGGCGGTCTCGAGCGCATCGACCAGCATGACCAGCGCATGCGCCGAGCCGGTGTCACCGAGGTTGGCGCCCAGCAGGTCGCGCACCGCACCCTCACCGACGCCGCAGATCTTGGCCATCTGCTTCGGCACGGCCGGCATCGGGCTCGGCATGATGAAGTGGGTGACGTCGCTGCCCTTCAGCTTGCAAGCAGCGAGCGCGGCCTTGATCGCCGGCGGGACGATCTTCGAGTAGCCCTCGTCGCGGATCCAGCGCTCTTCCCAGCCATAATCGAACTCGGCGTCCTCGCCACGGAAGTGGTCGACGAAATCCATCGACACGGAGTGATGGCCGACCAGCTTGGCGATCACGTTCTCGGTGCCGCAGAGCAGCGCCGCGGCGCCGTCGCCGTAGTTCAGCTCGTTCGCGGAGGCGACGCGGCCCATGCGCTTGTCGGCAGCGGCGACCAGGGTAGCGTCGCCGCTCTTGGACGCGTTGAGGCCGGCGATCAGCGCCGAAGTGCCCGCCTTCAGCGAGCCGGCAACATCGGACGCCAGCAGGTTCTGCTCGATATTGAGCGCCGTGCCGATCACGCCGGCGTTCTGGCGATCCTTGAAGGGATGCGTCGTCGAGGCAAAGTAGATGTTACGAACGTCCTCGGCCTTGTGGCTGGTGAGGCAATCGCGCGAGGCCTCGACGGCCATCGTGATCGAATCCTCGTCCCAGTTGGACATCGAGCGTTCGCCCTTGGCGAGGCCACGCAGGCCTGCGGCGAACCACTTGTTGGCGTCGTACACTGCCTGACGGTTGAGGCGCAGGCGCGGCACATAGGCCCCGTAGGCCACGATTCCGACCATCGTTTCTTTCCTCCAACTGGTCCGACGGACCGCCGGCTCCTGCCGGCGGCATTTCATGAATGAGCGTTTATGCTTCGCTCTTAGCGCGCTCGCCTGTGGGGAGCGAGCCGCATTTGCTCATGGCAGCCCCTCCCGCAAAACTACCTTCCGGTCTGCGGAACACCACCGGCAGCCGGCATCTCGCGCACCAGGTTGCGATAACCCGCACCTTCAGGGATGTGCAGGAAGCGCTTGCCTTCCTTCTCTTCGACCCACGGCTGCACCGTGACGATCTTGCGTTGAGCGGCAGCCGCGATCGCACCGGCGACCGTCTTGCCTTCCGCCAGAAGCTCGAGGTTCTTCTGCGTCGCATGCACCAAGGTGCGCTTGCCGGCCTTGGCTTCGTCGATCGCTTCCTGCGCGCCGATCCACACCGAGTCGACCGACTCCGATCCATCGTGCAGTGCGATCTGGTCCTGAGGCGCTTCGGCGAGGAAGAACCAGGTGTCGAAGCGCTTCGGCACGAAGGTCGGCGTGATCCAGTGGGCGTAGGGCACCATCAGGTCGGTCGCGATCTCGAGGTCCTCGGCCTCGACGAGATCGAGGATGCTCGCCTCGTCCTTGGCGAGCTTGGCGCGCCAGCGCTCTTCGATGCTCTTGAGGTCGGCGGCCGCGATCAACGCCTTCTGCCCACGCTTGCGCGCCAGCAGGACGCCACACTCTTCGAACGCCTCGCGTACACCGGCGACGCGGAACTTGAGCTCGGCATCGCCGATCTTGTCGGCGCCGCCGCAGCGGCTGCGCAACGAGGCCGCGCCGTCGGCCTCTTCGAGCTTGCCGCCCGGAAAGACGAGCGCACCGGAGAAGGAATCGATCTGATGATGGCGCACCACCATAAAGACTTCGAGCGGTGAAGCGGCGTCGCCGGTCTTAGACGGACGCAGCAACAAAACGGTGGTGGCGGGGCGCGGCGGGGCCGCTTCTTTTTTCGGTTCGTTCATCCTTGCCTGCATTCTTGTGACACGAGACTGTCCCATACTAGCCGCGACAGTGCCAACAGCACGGTGTATCCTGACATTGTCCATTCCGCTCTGAAGGAGCACGCCATGTCCGACACGGCTCGCACTCCCAACCCCTCCTCCACTCCTGGCCCCACTTCCCTCGCCGATGGTCTCAAGGTCCTGCGCGCCAAGTGGGGATGGATCGTCGCTCTCGGTGTCGTCTTCCTGATCGCTGGTGTCGTCGCGCTGGGCAGCGTGGTGGTGGCCACGGCATCGGCGGTGATGATCGTCGGCATCATGATGATCATGGGCGGTGCCGCTGAACTGATCGCCGCGTTCGGCGTGAAGGACTGGAAGCGGTCTCTGTTCTGGGGCCTGCTGGGCGTCCTCTATGTCGCGGCGGGCATCATCGCGATCCTCAATCCCTTCGCGGCCGCCACCATCCTCACCCTCATGCTGGGCGCGGCGCTGGTGATCGGCGGCGTGCTGCGCATCTTCCTCGCTTTCGAGATGCGAAGCGCTGGCAAGCCCTGGGGCTGGGTCGTCTTCTCCGGCCTGATCACGTTGCTGCTCGGCATCATGATCATCGTGCAGTGGCCGGCGTCGAGCTTCTTCGTGCTGGGCATCTTCCTCGGCATCGACCTGATCTTCATCGGCTCGGCCTGGATCTCGATGGGTCTGGCGCTGAAGCAGCGCGCGTGAGACGGACACGCGTTGAATGCGGAAGGTCTGGATCGAGGTCGCGCTGAACGGCGCATGGGGCCGCGCGCTCCAGCCTGGCATTCCTGAAACGGTCGAAGAGATCGTCGCGGACGGGATCGCCTGCGCCCGTGCCGGCGCAGGCATCGTCCATACCCACGCCTATAGTGCCGACGGGAAGCCCACCTCCGACTGGCAGGTCTATGCCCGGATCATCGAAGGCATTCGTGCCGAGATCGACGTCCCGGTCTATCCGTCTTACCCGCCGATCCCGCGTGCCGGCATGGACGCCGCAACGCGTTTCGCACATGTCGAGGCACTGGCAGCACGCGGCCTGCTCGACTTCGCAGTGGTTGATCCCGGAAGCGTCAATTTCACGACGACCAAGACGACGGCGACAACCAAGCCGGCCGGCACCTATCTCAACCCCGAGGATCATGTCCGGCACGCGCTCGCCTTTGCCGCGCGCCAGGGGCTGCATCCGGCCTTCGCGATCTACGAACCTGGCTTCACGCGCGCGGGCGCAGCACTTGCCCGAGCCGCCGGCGTCAAGGCGCCGGTCTATCGCGTCATGTTCTCCGACAAGTTCGCCTTCGGCTTTCCGCCGAAGCCTTACGCGCTCGCCGCCCATGTCGCGCTTCTCGAAGAGTCGGCGGCCGGTGCGCCCTGGATGATCGCGGGCCTCGCCGTCGACATCCGACCGTTGATTGCCGAAACCGTAGCGCGCGGCGGCCATGTGCGGGTCGGCCTGGAAGATGCGCCGCTCGGTTCGTCGATGAGCAACGTCGCCTGGGTCGAGGCGGCGGTACAACTGGTGCGCGACAGCGGCGCCGAGCCAGCCTCTGGCCCCGACGTGCGAAACGCCTTGCAAGCGCTACCCGCCGCCGCCTGACGTCAAAGCCCTCTGCACATTTTGCATGCGCCGGGCAGGCCGGCGCAGTGTAGCGTCGAGCCCACGCTTCCCAGGAGGAAACGATGGGCTACGACCTCGTCATCAAGAACGGCATCGTGGTCGACGGTACAGGCGCGGCGCGCTACCAGGCCGACGTCGCGATCGCCGACGGCAAAATCGCTGAAATCGGCAAAGTGACGGAAGGCACGAAGCGCACCATCGATGCCCACGGGCTCGTGGTCACGCCGGGCTTCGTCGATCCCCACACTCACTACGATGCGCAGATCTGCTGGGACGGCGCCGTCACGCCCTCCTCCTGGCACGGCGTGACCTCCGTGGTGATGGGCAATTGCGGCGTCGGAATCGCGCCCTGCAAGCCCGCCACGCGCGAGATCGCGATGAAGGACCTCGTGAATGTCGAGGGCATCCCCTTCGATGTGCTGAACAAGGGCATCACCTGGGATTGGGAAACCTTCCCCGAATTCATGGACGCCGCTGCGGCGCGCAAGCCATCGCTCAACCTCGCCTTCATCGCGCCGCTGACGCCGTTCCGTCACTACGTGATGGGCGAAGCCTCGATGGAGCGCGCGGCCACTGCGGAAGAGACGGCGCAGATCGCCGCCCTCATCGGCGAAGCTGTGGACGCGGGTGCGCTAGGTTTCTCCTCGACCACGCTCAATCAACACATGGGCTTCGAGGGCAAGCCGCTGGCCTGCCGCAACGCCAGCCGCGAAGAGATGAAGGCCTACGCTAACCAGCTCAAGCAGCGTGGCAAGGGCGCCATCGAGATCGCACTGACCCGCCAGGTCGGCGTACTGGAACAGGACCAGTGCGAGCTGCTCGACTTCCTGCTCGAAGAGAGCGGTCGGCCCGTTACTTTCATCGCGCTGTTCGATCGCGACGACATTCCCGAAGCGGTGCGCGATACCCTGCGCCGCGCCGCGCCGATGATCGCCAAGGGCGCACGGCCGCAGACCTCGCCGCTGCCGCTGACTCGCGAATGCAACATGGACAATCCCTTCGCCTTCGCCGCCTTCCCGTCGTGGAAGCGGGTGTTCGCCGATACGGCGAAGGACGCACAAAAGAAGGTCTACGCCGACCAGACCTTCCGCGATCAGTTCCGCCATGACCTCAAGAGCCCGACCGGCTTCAGCGATTGGCGGCGCATGGTCGTGCACAACGTCAACAACCCGGCGCTGAAGCAATGGGAGCGCAAGTCGATCGCCGAGATCGGCCAGGCGCAGGGCAAGGACGGCGTCGATGCCTTCCTCGATCTCGTGCTGGCCGACAATCTCGACGTCGAACTCACCATCTCCTCGTGGAATACGCGCGAGGACCGCATGCGCGAGCTGCTGAACAATCCCGCCATTCTGATGGCGCTGGGCGATGGCGGCGCGCATGTCGACATGCTGTGCGACGCCGGCTACCCGACCTACCTGCTGGGCACCTGGGTGCGTGAGAAGCAGGCGATCACCCTCGAAGAAGGCGTGCGCAAGCTTACCTCCGATCCCGCCGACCTCTTCGGTCTCAAGGATCGCGGCCGCCTCAGGAAGGGTGTGCCGGCCGACGTCGCGATCTTCGATCCCGACCGCATCGGCTCAACCAACCACGGCGAACGCCGCCACGATCTCCCCGGTGGCGCCAAGCGCATCGTGATGCCGTCGAAGGGCGTCGAATACACGGTTGTCAACGGCGCGGTGACTTGGGAACAAGGCAAACTCACCGACGCGAAGGCTGGCAAGGTGTTGAGGGGGTAGAGACTACCATGCCACGTTAGTGCATCGGCGTTTAGGCAAACGCTGAACACCTCACGGAGCGGCATGACTGAGACGCTGTACTTCGAAAGCATTAAAGAGCTGCGAGATGGATACTTCGTTGAGTATCATCCGCCCGGCGCAGACGATCGATTTGCCAAGGCAAGTCTCACTTTCACGCAGGAGACTGAGAAGGCAGTTGTCTCCAAAGCGATGCTAATGGAGCTGGGCATATGGTTGGAGCGATATGGCGTCCCAATCATGATGTCAGCATGGGACAAACGAGAAAATCGAATTCTTACCCAAGACGCTGGAGACTCTTTCCTCGTGGGTTGGAAAACATCGACAGGGAAATTCGTACACTCCTGGCACTACATCGATCTAGACGGATTTCTCGAGGTCAATCAGACCGAGCTGGATCGGCGGGCCATCTACAAAGACGTGCCATTCAAGACCCAAGAGCAAGTCAAGTTGAATGCCGCTGCATACGCTGCAGAACGTAGGCGTCAGAATCGGTACCTGAAGACGATCCTTCTTGTATGGCTTGTCGTGGTTCCAACCGGCATTGCTCTCATTGAGTATTTTGGTCCGGATTGGCTCGCGCTTATCGCACTCGTCTTAAGTTTGTGGCAGGCCGGAAAAGCAGGATACGGCTTGTGGCACAACTCAAAGCCATCACCGTGGGAAAAGGCCAAGGCCGAAAAGCAAAGAAGGATGGATCACTATTTCAATCATTGTGAGCGCAACCCGGAAGGCTTTGCACGTCTCGTAAGCGATAACTTCGAGAGAGAGGCAGTAGAACGAACACGCAAGGAAGCAGATGCACTCTCTGCCAAGCTGGTGATGGAGGGCCGGCGCGATGGCAAGCAGAACACCAGCTAAGGCTCGACCATGCGTGCAACAAAAATGGAGATCAGCAAGGTCGATGCTGCATGGCGACAACTGCGCACGGCAATCCCGGTGGCGCCAAGCGCATCGTGATGCCGTCGAAGGGCGTCGAGTACACGGTTGTCAACGGCGCGGTGACCTGGGAACAAGGCAAACTCACCGACGCGAAGGCTGGCAAAGTATTGCGCGGCTGACGCCACATCTCCATCTCATAGGCGCCCTCCGCCCTCTTTTCGCCTCTGTCACGGCCTGAAACCGCCACACGAGCCAAGGCGTAATGTTTCTACCCTTAGTGGCAGGCGAAATAGCCGAGCCATTACGGGAACGCCGGGGGAGGACGGGTCAGATGGGGCGCAAATCAAGCATGCGACTGCAGGCAGGCACGCTGGCCGGCCTTTCAATGCTCCTTCCTCTCCTCGTCACGCCGGCCAATGCAGAGAGCTGGAAGGCGGACATGCAGCTCGACAGGGCGCGCTCCGCGGGCATGTGCCTGAAAGGCGCGGAGAGCACCTACACCCTGGATCTGACGGGCAACACGCTCACCGGCAAAGCGACCACCAATTCGTTCCGAGCCCGGGTCGCGGCCGACGGAACGGTGCGCGACGATTTCCTCGCGGAACTCGACTTGGGATTGAATTCGACCGTGACGACCAAGCTGCAGAAATTCACGATCACGGGGAACGCCCAGACACGCGACCTCGAGCTGGCCTGGCCGGCGAGCGCCTGCATCTGGAAGCTGAAGCCACGCGGCGGCTGACCGCACCGGCGGTGTCGCTGAGGGCGTGATCGCTGCAAGGACCCTTGCTACGATCGGTCGTTGCGATCGGGCGCCCCGCGTTCCTACCCCTCACGGAGATACAGTGCAGACCACCCCGCTTTCGGACGACATCAAGCAGGCCCTGTCCAAGGTGACGACGGCCAGCATCACGACGATCCTGCTGAAGAAAGGCCTGCGCAATGTCTGGATGCGCGGCACGCGGCCGATCAAGCCCAGCCAGGGCCGGCTGGTGGGCCGCGCCTTTACCTTGCGGTTCGTGCCGGCGCGCGAAGACCTGGCGACGCCGGAGAGCTGGGGATCGCCGATCTCGACACGAGCCGCCATCGAGGCGATGCCCGAAGGCGCAATCGTCGTGGCCGACTCCATGGGCGTCACCGACGCCGGCATCTTCGGCGACATCCTCTGCGCGCGCATGGCCAAGAAGAAAGTCGCGGGCCTCGTTACCGACGGCGTGATGCGCGACATGGCGGGCGTACTCGCGACCGGGCTTCCCGTCTGGTGTCAGGGTGCTGCGGCGCCGCCGTCGGTCGCCGGATTGACCTTCGTCAACTGGCAGGAGCCGATCGGCTGCGGTGGCGTGGCCGTGTTCCCCGACGACGTGGTGGTGGTCGACGATGACGGCGCCGTGCTCATTCCCAAGGCGCTGGTCGAAGCCGTCGCCAAGGAAGGCCAGGAGCAGGAACGGCTCGAAGGCTGGATCATGTCGGAGGTGGAACGCGGCGTGCCATTGCCGGGCCTCTATCCGCCGAACGACGAAGCCAAGGCGCGTTACGCCAGCTTCAAAGAGAAGAAGTAGCGATCGTATCCGACGCTGCTTCCGCGCGTCGGACTTAGGGTCTGCCTGACAAGTCGCAACGACGGACTGTTGTTGCGAATGCCTTCGGGGCGGCGTCACGCTGCGCTCAACGCGGCCCTCCAGTGCCGCTCCCGGAGGACAATGCTCATGATCAGATCCCGAAGCGTGCGCCGCCGCGCCGTGTTGGCGACAGGTGCCGCCGCCGTGCTTTCCGCACCGGCGATCCTGCGCGCGCAGAATTATCCATCGAAGCCGGTGCGCGTGGTGAATGCCTACAGCCCCGGCGGCACTGCCGACGTCGTTTGCCGCATCTTCTGCGCCGCCCTGTCGACGCGGCTTGGCCAGACCTTCACGGTCGACAACAAGCCGGGCGCGGCCGGCACGGTCGCCGCGCAGATCGTCGCCCGCGCGCCGCATGACGGTTACACCCTGCTCTACGATGCCACCGCGCATTCGGTGAACCCGTCGCTGTTCGCGGGCCGCCTGCCCTACGACACGCAGCGCGATTTGCTGCCGGTGTTCCTCACCATGCAGACGCCGAACACGCTGATGCGCAATTCCAAGTTCGAGGCGCAAACGGTCGCCGAACTGATCGAACTGGCGAAGAAGAAGCCCGGCGCACTCGATTGCGCCTCGACCGGTGTTGGCACCGTGCAGCACGTCTCGCTGGAATTGCTGAACCAGCGCGCCGGAGTGCGCATCAATCATGTGCCCTACAAGGAATTCGGGACAGCGCGTAACGATCTGTTCGCCGGCCGCGTGCCGCTGCAGTTCAGCAACGTGCCAGGCACCGTCGCGGTGAAGAGCGCCAGCGAAGTGACCTGCATGGCGCATACCGGACCGAAGCCGGTCGGGGTGCTGGCGGATGTGCCGGCGATCTCCGGGGTGCTGCCGGGCTTCGAGACCTGGGAGTGGAACGGCCTCTTCGCGCCGGCCGGCACCGATCCCAGCCTGATCACCAAGCTGAATGCGGAACTCAACCAGGTGCTCAAGGTGCAGGAGACGGTGCAGCGGCTCTCGGAACTCGGCGCGCTGACGCGGGCCAACACCGTCGCCGAGTTCGCAGCCTTCCGCGAACAGCAGATCGCGTTCTTCGCCGAGATCACCAAGACTGCCAACATCCGGATCGAGTGAGGGCCGAGCGCATGTCCGATCCCCTCGTCCATCCCGCCTCACGCCAGATCATCGTGCGCGAGGACTGGCTGCGGCAGACGCAGGAGCCGATCCTCGAACCGGCGCTGCCGATCGTCGATCCGCATCACCATCTCTGGGCCAAGGACCACGGCGACTACCTCCTGCCGGATCTGCTGGAGGACACCGCCAGCGGCCACGACGTCCGCGGCACGATCTTCGTGCAGTGCGGGGAGATGTATCGCGCCAGCGGGCCAGACGACGAGAAGTCCCTGGGCGAGACGGAGTTCGTCACCGGTGCGGCGGCGATGAGCGCGAGCGGACGTTACGGTCCGACGCGCGCCTGTGCGGGCATCATCGGCATGGTCGACCTGACCCTGGGCGATCGCGTGGCTCCACTGCTCGAGGCACACACTGCTGTTGCCGGCGGACGGTTCTGCGGCATCCGCAACCGCACCGCCTGGCATGCTTCGCCCGAGGTGACCTCCAACCTCGTGACGCCGCCACCGGGCCCGCTCGAACACCCCGCCTTCGCCGATGGCGCGAAGCGTCTCGCCGCGTTCGGATTGCCGCTGGACGTGTGGGCTTATCACACGCAGTTGCCGCATGTGATTGCCCTCGCACGGGCGGTGCCGGAGCTGACGGTCGTCGTCGACCATGTCGGCGGCCCGCTGGGCATCGGCCCCTTCGCCGGCAAGCAGGCTGAGGTGTTCTCCGAATGGAAACGGCGGATGCAGGAGCTGGCCGCACTGCCGAACGTCGTGGTGAAGGTCGGTGGCCTCACCATGTATGTCAGCGGCTTCGATTTCCATCACCGGCCCAAGCCGCCGGGTTCGGAAGAATTGGCGAAGACGTGGCGGCCCTATGTCGAGACCTGCATCGAAGCTTTCGGCCCAAGCCGCTGCATGTTCGAGAGCAACTTCCCGGTCGACAAGGGCATGTGCAGCTACCCGGTCCTGTGGAACGCGCTGAAGCGTCTCGCCGCCGGCGCCGGCGCCGACGAGAAGACCGCGCTGTTCAGCGGGACTGCGATGCGCGTCTACAAACTCGACCGCCTGCCCGCTTCCCTTGCGATCGATCTTTCGTCACCTTGAGGGCATGAAAATCGTCCGCATGCTGGCGTTCGCTTTCCTGGGCGCCCTGGTGTCGGCGGTGTCCGGCGTCATGGGAAGCGCCTGGGCCCAGGCCGGCCGCCAGCCCATCGACTGGTCCACCGTCTCCCTCGACTCGATCGGCGGCGGCCCGCTGCCGACCGGCAATTACAAAGGTCAGGTAGTCCTGCTGGTCAACACGGCGTCGCTGTGCGGCTTCACCGGCCAGTATCGCGGCCTCGAAGCGCTGTGGCGCAAATACAAGGACAAAGGCTTGGTCGTGCTGGGCGTGCCGTCCAACGACTTCGGCGGCCAGGAGCCTGGCTCCAAGGAAGAGATCAAGCGCTTCTGCGAGGCCACGTTCGACGTCACCTTCCCGCTGGCCGACAAGCAGGCGGTCATCGGACCCGACGCCCACCCGCTTTATCGCTGGGCCGCGGCGCAGACGGGGCCGCTCGGCACGCCGAGTTGGAACTTCCACAAGATCCTGATCGGGCGCGACGGCCGGGTGATCGACTGGTTCACGGCCATGAGCGGAGTCGGCCCGAAGCTCGACAGCGCCATCGAGGCTGCTCTTGCCCGCCAATGAGACCGCGATGGTGCATAGCCGCGCTGCTGTTCGTCCTCACTGCAGCCCCTGCTTTCGCACAAGCTGACGATCACGTCTCCGACAGCGATGAACTTATCGGCTACTGCCTCGGCGCCAACACCGAACTGGTCGAACGCTTCCGCAAGATGCAGCTCTGGGGCTGCGGCAACGCGCCGGCGATGGCCTGGTGCCGCGAGGCCAAGAAGAGCGCCCCCGAAGCCATGCGCTACCGCGAGCGGCTGGTGATGCGCTTTGCCCGGGTGTTGTCCGAGAAGGGCCTGCTCGACGTCGAGCAACCCACGGCCGCCCGCAAGAAGCTGAAACAGTTCATCACAGATGGCACGAACGATGCGGAACTCTGTTTCAACGAAAAAGGTGACAGGGACGAAGCCGCCTGCGACCGGCTACAACGTTGCGCCGAAGCCGAGAAGTTGACGGGAATATCGTCGAAGTGAGGACGGGAAGATGAGCAAGTCGAATTGGCGGGACCGTGCAGGCACAAAGTTCACCTGCGAGAAGCAGCCGGCGCACGGCAGCAACGGCATGGTGGTGTCCAACCATCCGCTGGCCTCCGCCGCCGGCATGGAAATGCTGGCCGCCGGCGGCAATGCCGTCGATGCCGCTGTTGCCACGCAGTTCGCGCTCACCGTGGTCGAGCCGATGATGGTCGGGCTCGTCGGCGGCACGACCTGCCACATCCGCCTCGCCGATGGCAGCCATCGCATCCTCGACGGCATGAGCGCCGTGCCGAAGTCCGGCCGCCCCGACATGTACAAGCCCGTGCCCGGCGCCGCGCCCGAGGTCTACGACGTCGAAGGCCAGGAAAATCTCGTCGGCCCGAAATCCGTCGCGACCCCCGGCTCGCTGCGCACCTGGTGCCAGGCGCTCGAGCGCTTCGGCACGATGTCGCTCGCCGACGTGATGCAGCCCGCGATCCGTCACGCCGCGCGCGGCTTTGCCGTGACTCCCTATCTCTCCGATTGCATCCAGAGCGCCGCCTCCGACCTCGCGAAGGACAAGCCGGCCGCCGCCCTCCTCCTGGCCGATGGCGCACCGCTCAAGCCCGGCACGCGCCTCGTCCAGGGCGACTATGCCGAGGCGCTGACACTCGTCTCGAAGCAGGGCGAGAAGGCGCTGCATGGCGGCCCGCTGGGCGACCGGCTGGTCGAGTGCATGGAGAAGACCGGCGGCTTCGTCGCCCGCGCCGACCTCACCGACTACAAGGTGACGGAACGCGCGCCGATCCGCGGCCAGTATCGCGGCTGGGAAATCCTGGGCCCGCCGCCGCCTGCGGCCTCCGGCGTGCACATCACGCAGATGCTGAACATCCTCGAAGGCTACGACATCGCGAGTCTCGGTTTTGGCACCGTCGACACGCTGCACCTTCTGGCCGAAGTGCTGAAGATCGCCTTCGCCGACCGCGCCGAGGCGAGCGGCGATCCGGACTTCGTGAAGGTCCCGGTCGAGCGCATCGTCGCCAAAGCCTATGCCGACGCCCGCCGCTCCGCGCTCGACCTCGCGCGTGCTTCCGCCTGGACCGGCGGCCTCGCGGCAGCGGAAGGCGCGGACACCACGCACCTCACCGTTGCCGACGGCAAAGGCAACGTCGTCTGCACCACGCAGACCATCAACAGCCTGTTCGGCGCGCGCTTCATCGTGCCCGGCACCGGCATGATCCCCAACAACTACATGAACAACTTCGACCCGCGGCCGGGCAACGCGCTCTCGATCGCGCCGGGCAAGCGGGTCACGACCTCGATGTCGCCGGTGATGGCGGCCAAGGACGGCAAGGTGCGCTATGCGCTCGGCCTGCCCGGCGGCCGCAAGATCTTCCCCTCGGCGCTGCAGGCGCTGATCAACCTCATCGACCATGGCATGTCCCTGCAGGAAGCCGTCGAAGCACCGCGCATCTGGACCGAAGGCCCCGTGCTGGAGATCGAGCACGGCATCCCCGAGACCGTCCGCAAGGGCCTCGAAGCGCGCGGCCACAAGCTGCAGATCATGCCGACCGTCGCCGGCGGCATGAACGCGATCCAGTTCCACGACGATGGCAGCATGACCGGCGCCGCCTGCTGGCGCGCGGATGGCGTGGCTGCGGCATTGGGTGGTGGACTGGCGCGGGCGGGCGTGCGGTTCGAGCTGCCGCGCTAGGCCAAACGCCAAGCCAGAACGGGCAACGCCCCCTCAGCCGAAGCGCACGCCGTACTGGCCGGCAATGCCCATCACGTCGTCCGGCGTGAGCGGGCCCTTGGCGGCGGCGCGGTCGAAATGGCGGAACATCTCGGCCGCCTGCACGCCAGGCTGCGCCATGACCAGCAGGCGCACGGTCGCGTCAGTGTCGTTGCGAAAGCCGTGCAGGTCGCCGCGCGCAAAACGCGCGCAAGTGCCGGCGGCCGCTTCGGTCTCGCCGGCTTCGCTGATTAGGGTCAGACGCCCTTCCATGACATAGAGCAGCTCGTCGTCCGCCTCATGGCGGTGCGGCGGCACGAAGTAGCCCGGCGGCACGGGATGCTCGGCGACGAACAGGCCAGCCTCTTCCTTCACGATCATCGGCGCGCCCAGCACATTCAAGGTCTCGCTCATCTCGGTCTCCTCGGTTGAATGACGCGGACGAGGCTAGGCGCACCGCGATGGACCGAGGAGACGGCGGTTCTGGACAGATTGTTCGCCGGGGCGAACAATGGCGGCATGCACGATCTCGCAGGAATCGAGGCCTTCGTGGCCGTGGTCGAGCGCGGCAGCTTCACCGCCGCGGCCAAGACGCTGCAGACCGCCAAGTCTTCGGTAAGCGAAGCGGTGCGCGCACTCGAAGACAGGATGGGCGCGCGCCTGCTGGGGCGCACGACACGCAGCGTCGCGCCGACCGAAGCTGGCGCCACCTTCTATCGCACCTGCCGGCGGCTGCTCGACGAGCTGGCGACGGCGCGCGCCGAAGCGCAGACGCGCCACAAGAGCCCGACCGGCACGCTCAGGGTGGCCGCGCCCGACGGATTTGCGCCGCGCTTCATCGTGCCGGGCCTGTCCTCGTTCCGCGCCGCCCATCCGGCGATCGATATCGACCTGATCGAGGGCGCTTCGGCCGCGCGGCTGGTCGATGAGCGCATCGACCTCGCCATCCGCATCGTCGCGAAGCCCGAGCCCAGCCTCGTCGTGCGCCGCATCGCCACGTCGCGCATCGTCATCGTGGCCGCGCCCTCCTACCTCGCCGCGGCGGGCACGCCGACCGCACCGCGCGACGTCACGCGGCACCAGTTGATCGGCTTCTCGCCGCTCGACTGGCGCGAGAGCTGGCGGCTCGGGAAGGAGACGGTGAAGGTGAAGCCGAAGTTGCTGACCAACGCCACGGAGTCGCTGCGCGCCGCCGCGTTGGCCGGGCTGGGACTGGCCGCCGTGCCGGAATGGCTGGTGGCCGACGCGATCGTGGCGGGCCAGCTCACGACGGTGCTCGACGGCCATCCCGCGCCGGTGGGCGGCGTCTACGCGGTCTATCCGACCAACCGCCTGCTGACGCCGCGCATCCGTACCTTCGTCGACCACCTCGCGCGCGACCTCCGCGCCCGCGGACTGCCGCGATGAATGCCGTGGCCCTGCGCCGATCATGGCCAAGCAGATGCTCGGAGCCGACATGATCCCTCAAGATTACATGAAGACTCTTGACTAGCTCGGCCAGCCCGGCGGTCGCAAATTCTTGCCTTCAGCGATGGAGGCGCTGATCAACCTCATCGACCATGGCATGCCCCTGCAAGACGCTGTTCATTCGGGCCGGCGCGGGGCATCTAGCCCGACATCGTCGTGCGGGCTTAAGTCATCAGACCGCTCTGCTGGGCTCGGCTGATCCTAGGCGACCTTACGATGCATCGGAAAGTTGGCGAAAACGTCTCAAGCTCGAAGAAGCTAGCCGCTTTCCCGGCACCCACGTCTAGCGCGCTGCCACGTCGCTAGCCTAGTTTGGCAAGTCAAGGTCTTCGCTCTAATGCCGGGGTATGTCTGCCGATGACTGGACTGTGGCAGATCAATCTCGCGCCTGCTCGGTTAGTAAGGCGTTAACGAGGGCAATAGGGGCATTCTCCTGACGACCGTCTATAGCGGTTATGATCCCACCGAGGCCCTGCAGCCGACCACCTAGGTCAACTATCACAATCCCTCTCCCCTTCCCTTTCCCCCTCACCTTCAATTTGTTGTAGTGGAGAAGTTGGGTGCGCGTCCAACGAGGGGATAGGCCGGCAAACAGAACAACCCAACCTCCATCCATGGCTTCCTCGATGTTTGCCTCCAAATCTTCCCTAAGAGTCTGACTACTTGCATCCGCGCCCACTATGCTTTGCGCGACACCAAAGCCTGCCTCCACAAGCGCAGCAGAGTAAGGAGCCACGGCTTTCCGGTCCCCGACGTCGAACATGAAATACACAAACGTATCTCTTAGAAATTTATCAAGCTGTTGTGCATCGAAGTCAGACCTATCGACACGGATGTGGCCGATACGCTTTGGCTTCTTGTGTCTGGCTAGTTCCACGGCGTGTCGTTCGCGCTGAACCCATTGGGACCGTTCGGCCGCCTCACTTTCGCAGTACAGGAAGAAGTTGCGCGCAAGTATCTCTCGCTCAATCAGCGGCCAGAATTCTTCTGCATTCGTTAGAGCTACGAGATGGAAAAGAAGGGGAATAGTGTCCTTCTCTTCAAGGTAGTTGCGAACCCGTCGTACCATCTTGATGTCGGCACTAGCATGCGAAACGAAGATTAGCGTCTTGCCGATCATTTTCGCGTGCGCTCCTATCGCTAAGGAAGCGTGGTCGGTCTTGGAAGAAGTAATGCAGGCACGCCCACGTGGCAGAACGTGGGCTCACCCCTCCGCCAGCTTCGCCGCCAACCGATTATGCGTCGCCACGACGGGCGCCATGTCCATCGTGACGATCTCGCCGTCCTTCACCACCACGCGGCCGTTGATCACCGTCGTGCGGGCGGGCTGCGGCGCACAGAAGAGGACGGCGGCGACGGGATCGTGGAGCGCGCCGGCATAGCCGATCGTGTTCAGGTCGAGCGTGAAGAAGTCGGCGCACTTGCCGGGTTCGAGCGAGCCGATGTCGGAGCGGCCGAGAACGCTCGCGCCGCCCAGGGTCGCGAGTTCCAGCGCTTCGCGCGCGGTCATCCATTCCTTGGCGCGCACGGGATGCGACTGCGAGAGGTACATGTACTTGCGCGGCCCCTCGGGCGGCAGCAGGCCGAGCCGCAGCCGCGCCAGCAGCATCGCCTGGCGCGCCTCCATCAGGATGTTGGAGGAGTCGTTGCTGGCCGAACCGTCGACGCCGAGGCCGACCTTCACGCCGGCCGCCATGTACTTCTTGATCGGCGCGATGCCGGAGCCGAGGCGCATGTTCGAGCACGGGCAATGGGCCGCGCCGCAGCCGGTCGCCGCGAACTTCTTGATCTCGTCGTCGTCGACATGGATGGCGTGGGCGAACCACACATCCTCGCCCAGCCAGCCGAGCGACTCCATCCAGTCGACGGGGCGCAACTGGAAGCGCTCCAGGGTGAAGCGCTCCTCGTCGAGGGTCTCGCAGAGATGGGTGTGCAGCTTCACCTTGTAGTGCCGCGCCAGCTTCGCCGTCTCGGTGAGCAGCGAGGTCGTGACGGAGAACGGCGAGCACGGCGCCAGCACGATCTGGGTCATCGAGCCCGTGCTGGCGTCGTGATACTTCTCGATGACCCTCTGGCTGTCCTTCAGGATGAAGGGCTCCTCCTCCACGCAATCGTCCGGCGGCAGCCCGCCCTTGGATTCGCCGAGCGACATCGACCCGCGGCTGGCATGGAAGCGCACGCCGATGTCCCGCGCCGCCTCGATCTGGCAATCGACGTTGTTGCCGTTCTTGAAGACGTAGGAATGGTCGAAGACCGTGGTGCAGCCGGAGAGCGCCAGCTCGGCGAGGCCGACCAGCGTGCTGGCGCGCGAGGCTTCCGGCGTCGTCCGCGCCCAGACGCGATAGAGCGCCTTCAGCCAGGGGAAGAGGTTGTTGTCCTGCGCGCCCGGGAAGTTGCGGGTGAGCGTCTGGTTGAGGTGGTGGTGGGTGTTGACGAAGCCCGGCAGGCAGATCTGGCCGGTGAGGTCGATCACGGTGTCGGCAGTGGCCGGCAGTTCCTCGTTGGGGCCGACCTTCTTCAGGATGCCGTCCTCGGCATAGAGCCCGGCGTTCTTCAGCTCCCGACGCCCACCGTCCATGGTGACGAGGACGGACGCATTCTTTGCCAGCAGCGTCGCCATTTTTCGCGAATCCCACCCAGTTCCAGCCCGGGCCAGAATAGGCAATGCAATCGATTGCACCAGCGGAGAATGGTGAATGGCCCGGCTCAGGTCACAGCGGTGCCACTGGGCCAATCCGGCTCGCCTCGGATACGGTGTCGCGGCAACAAACCGTATGCGGAGAGCAGAATGGCCAAGCTGCAAATGGGACGACGCGCGATTGCGGCTGTCGTCGCGGCCGCCGCCGCGGCAGCGGCCCCCCTGCGTGGCGCACGCGCCCAGGATCGCCCCGGCCAGTCACCCGGGGGCCAGTCACCCGGGGGCCACTCGCCCGGGGCAGGTCGCCCGCCTCCGGAGGGTGGCCGCGACCGCGGCGGACTCATCTGGGCCCGCAACGAGTCCGAATTCGCCCAGGCGCTCCAGAGCGGCGCGGACGACGGCTACGTTCCCATGTTCGACCCACGCACCCAGGTCACGCTGACCAAAACCATCACCGTGCGGCAGAAAAGTAACGACGGAAGCCCCTGGGGCGCCAACGGCAACTTCGCCAGGGTCAACTGGGAGGGTCCCGCCAATGCCGACATGATCGTCTATCGCGGCGTGAAGGGCGTGCAGAACCGTGGGCTGTTCCTCGAGAAGTTTTCTCTGTCCGGCAACGGCTACAAAGGCACCCCGTGCGGCGCCTGCCTGAAGCTCTATGCACCGGATGGCGATGAGGGCGCGCTCTACAAGTTCACCTTGCGCGACATCTACACCTCCTACGGCACCTACGGCATCGTGCTGCAGGGCGCGGTGTTCGAGGGCATGTGCGAGAACGTCCACGGCGAGAATCACCGCAAGGACGGCATGCTCATGCAGCACACCAACGTCCGTCGGGACAATCGCGGCATCGTTTCCAACATCCAGCTGATCCACCCGAACATGAGCCGCAACATGGGCGCGGGCGTGCGATCGGTCTATTCCTGCAATGCGGTCTTCGGTTCGTTCATTCTCAATGCCGAGGGCGGCATCGTCGCACCGGACGGGCTGCGGGTCGGCTTTGCCAACAACGGAGAGAACACGGGCGAAGCCGTCTATGTCGTGCCGAGCAACGGCTACGGGTCCAACATCCTCTACAGCGAAGGCTCGACGGACGGCTCTACCCATGCCCGCGAGTTCGTCGATGGCCAATGGAAGAGCGTCGGCAAGCCGCAACTGTATCTGTTGTCCCGGGGCGCAGGCGTCAACGAGACCGGCAATCATGTTGCGACCTACGGCAATGCGGTCGGCAATCGCGCCATTCGAACCGTCAAGTAGGGCGACGGCGCTCGGCGCCTGATGGCCATCCGCAGAGCGGGAGTCGCCCACGACAGGGTTTGGTCGTCGCGTCGCGGCCGGGCTATCGTCGGCGGGCTTCGATCCCTCAGGAAACGCCCACTCGCCATGACCCAAGACAGCAGCACCTACTGGAAGAAATCGCGCGTCGAGCTGCGCGCCGCCGGGTTCGATCCGGACCGCACGGCCAAGACCACGGCGGTGGTCACCATCGCCAGTGCCTGGACGAACGCACATCGCTGCAACAACCGGGTGCGCGGCATCGCCGACCTGCTGGTCGAGCTGCTGGCGGAGCGCGGCGGACAGGGCCTGGTCGTCGGTGCGCCGGCGGTATCGGATGCCTTGACCCAGGGAACGCCGACGGCGGGCTATAGCCTCGTCTCCCGCGACGTGGTCGCCGACTGCTTCGAGATCGGCCACTACGCCCATCACGGCGATGCAATGATCGTAATCTCCGGCTGCGACAAGACCGGCGCGGCCGCGCTGATGCCGCTGGCGCGCACCAACGCCTTCGGGCTGGTGCTCTATCCTGGCACCAGCTCGCCGGGCAAGGTGAGCTTCGAGCCGTGGGCGTCCAAGGGCACCAACCTCACCATCATGGACTATGCCGAAGGCCGCGCCGCCCAGGAGGCCGGCCGCATCTCCGCCGCGGAGCTGGTCGAGCTGGAGCGCAATGTCATGCCGGGCAGCGGCACCTGCGGCGCGATGTTCACGGCCAACACGATGAGCACGACTGCCGAAGCGATCGGCATGATGCTGCCGCGCGGCGCCTCGCATCCCGCCGACTACGAGGCGGGCAGCGACATCCACGCAGATGTGCGGGCGCAGGCACGCGCGTCGGTCGAGGCACTCTACCGGCTGATGGAGGCCGGCATCCGGCCGCGCGACATCATGACGGAGCGCGCCTTCGAGAATGCCATCACGACGGTCTATGCGATGGGCGGCTCGACCAACATGTATCTCCACCTGCTCGCCATCGCGCGGGCGGCCGAGGTGCCGCTCACCATCGAGCGCATCCAGCAGATCGGCGAGCGGGTGCCGCTGATCAGTAACCTGCAGCCGCACGGCCCCTATGCGATGACGAGCCTGCATGCGATCGGCGGGGTGCCGGTCGTGATGAAGGAGCTGCTGCGCGCGGGCCTGCTGCACGGCGACGTGATGACGGTCACCGGCAAGACGCTGGCGGAGAATTTGGCCGCGACGCCGACGCTGGAGGAGATCGCCAAGCAGGACATCGTCCGTCCGGTCAGCCGGCCAGTTGCGCCGGCCAACAACCACATCAGCGTGCTGCGCGGCAACATCGCGCCAGAAAGCTGCGTGCTGAAGCTCTCGGGCAAGACCCTGGAAAAAAGCGAGTTCCGCGGCACGGCCAAGGTGTTCGACTCCGAGGCCGACACGATGAAGGCGATCCGCGCCGGCGAGATCAAGCCCGGCACCGTGATCGTAGTGCGCAATGTCGGCCCCGTGGGCGGACCGGGCATGCCCGAGATGGTGATGCTCACCATCCAGCTCCAGGGACGCGGGCTGGGCGAGGACGTGGCGCTGATCACCGATGGCCGCTTCTCCGGCGTGAGCCACGGGATCCTGATTGGCCACATCTCACCCGAAGCGGCGCGCGGCGGACCGATTGCGGCGGTGCGCGACGGCGATACGATCGTGATCGATCCCGGCAAGCGGACCTTGAACGTCGAGCTGTCGGATGCCGAGATCGCCCAACGCATGGCCGAATGGCGGGCGCCCGATCCAGCGGGGCGGCTGCGGCCGGGTTCGGTGCACGACAAGTACGTCCGGCTGGTATCGTCGGCGCACTATGGCTGCGTGGTCTGAGGGAGGGCGAGAGATGGACACGATTACAACGACGACACTCAGCGCCGCCGACCATGCGCAGGTGATGGCCGAATAC
The DNA here is from genome assembly GCF_004297405.1 of Reyranella sp. GTDB lineage: Bacteria > Pseudomonadota > Alphaproteobacteria > Reyranellales > Reyranellaceae > Reyranella. The sequence goes on along the minus strand of NZ_SCVC01000032.1, from coordinate 252,583 downwards.
AGTCGGGCCGGCGAAGCGCGTGCCCGGGCGCTGGGCAATCGCGGACCGATCCGCTTCGGCGCCGACGGCAAGCTCGACCCGGCGATCCTCGACGCTTACTGGACGAACGGCTTCTACGTGTTCGAGGGCACAGTCGATCCGGAGGAGCTGGCGGAGCTGCGCGCCGATGTCGAAGACGTGCTGGCGCGCGCCCCGGCCGAGCCCGGCTCGTCAGTGGACCGCAATGGCCGTCCGGCGCTGGGCGAGGGAATCATCAAGCCGCCTTATCGCTTGGCCAAGCCGTTGAGCGATTCGCTCGGTGGGACGACGAAGAACAACGGACGGCATCCCGTCGCCATGGAGCAGCCGACGCTGGGCAAAGACGGCCCAGCCTGGACCGTGGAACTGCTCGACGGCAACCTGCACCTGATGGATGCCTGCCTGCGGCTCTACGGCCATCCGGGGCTGCTGGCCGTCGCCGCGGCGATCAACGGCGACGATTTCGTGCCCTACAACGAGGTGACCTTCGTCAAGGAGGCCGGCCTCGGCCCGTCGGTAGCCTGGCACCAGGACGGCACGACCCACTGGGATGCCGCCGACTGGGACCCCGGCGCGCACGGCTTCAATTTCATGACCCAGCTCTATCCTAGCACGGCCGGCAATTGCGTCTGGGTGCTGCCGGGCAGCCACAAGCTCGGCAAGGCGGACATCAAGAAGCTGGCGGCCGAGAGCGGCTCAGACCGGCTGGACGGCGCCGTGCCCATGCTGAGCGGCGCGGGTGACACGATCATCACCAACCGTCAGCTCCTGCACGGATCGTTCGCCAATTCGTCGCCCGATCGCCGCATCACGCTCAATGCGGGATTCTTCCCGCGGCGTCGCGTGCTGGGCGTGACGACTCGCCGGCTGACCGGTGTGGTCGAGACCTACACCGAGGAGCGCATTGCCGAACGCTCCCGCATTATCCAGCTCGCCATCGACGCCCGTCGGCAGCGGTTCCCGCACGAGCGCGCTTACGACTACCGCCCCCTGGCGGGCCAGGAAGACCAGAATCGCTGGACCGAGGCAGCCCGCGAGGCGCTGCTGAAGAACTACAATCAGCGTGATATGTTCATCTAGGCAGGACGGGGCCGCAAAGACGGCCCTTGTCCGCCCCGCCCTCTGTCCTATATCCACCGCCGACAATTCACCTACGTCGGATGGCAGGGAATGAACGGAGACACCGGGACCGCGCAGTCGCATCAGTTCCAGGCCGAAGTGGCCGAACTGCTGAACCTGATGGTGCATTCGGTCTATTCGGAGACCGATGTTTTCCTGCGGGAGCTGATCTCCAACGCGTCCGACGCCTGCGACAAGGTCCGCTACGAGGCGATCGCTAACCCCGCGCTACTGGCTGGCGACGAGCGGCTCGCCATTCGCCTCAAGCCGGATGCCGCCGCCAAGACCCTCACCATCGCCGACAATGGCATCGGCATGGACCGGCAGGAGCTGATCGACAATCTCGGCACGGTGGCGCGGTCCGGCACAAAGGCCTTCCTGAAGGGCCTGAAGGACGCCAAGGACGGGCTGGGGCTGATCGGCCAGTTCGGCGTCGGCTTCTATGCTGCGTTCATGGTCGCCGACCGCATCGACGTGACCAGCCGCCGCGCAGGCTCCTCGGAAGCCTGGGTCTGGACCTCCACCGGCGGAGCGGGCTTCGACGTGGCACCGACCAGTACCGAGCAGGCCGGCCGTGTGTCGCGCGGCACCGAGATCGTGCTGCACCTGAAGGAAGATGCGGCACGCTACCTGCAGGCCTACGAGCTGGAGCGGGTCGTACGCACCTACTCCGACCACATCCTCTTCCCCATCGAGCTGATCGACGAGAAGGGTGAGGCACGGCAGGTCAACGCCGCCAGCGCCCTTTGGCAGCGCTCGAAGTCCGAGGTGAAGCCCGAGGATTACACGCAGGCCTATCGCTCGATCGCGATGGCGTTCGACGAGCCGGCGCTCACGCTGCACTACAAGGTCGAGGGCCGGCAGTCCTATGCCGTGCTGCTGTTCATGCCAACGACCCCGCCCTTCGACCTGACCGACCCTGCCCGCAAGGGCCGCGTGAAGCTTTATGTCCGGCGCGTCTACATCACCGACGATGCCGAGCTGCTGCCTGCCTATCTGCGCTTCGTGCGCGGCGTGGTGGACAGCGAAGACCTGCCGCTCAACCTCTCGCGCGAGATGCTGCAGAACAATCCGCAGGTGAAGCAGATCCGCAGCGGTTTGATCGGTCGCGTGCTGGGCGAGCTTGAGAGTGCGGCGACCAAGGAAACGGAGAAATACGAGAAGGTCTGGCAGGCCTTCGGCCCCGTGCTCAAGGAAGGCCTCTACGAGGATCAGGAGCGCCGCAGCCAGCTTCTCGCCCTGGCGCGCTTTGCCAGCACGGCCAGCGGTGAAAAGCTGCGCTCGCTGAAGGACTATGTCGCGGACCTGAAGCCCAACCAGACCGAAATCTACTATCTGGTCGGCGAAAGCATGGACCGTTTGAAGTCGAACCCCAAGCTGGAGGCAGCCCGCGCCCGCGGCATCGAGGTCCTGCTGCTGACCGATCCGATCGACGCTTTCTGGACGACCCTGCCCCAGGAATTCGACGGCAAGCCTTTGAAGTCGCTGAGCCAGGGCGATGTCGATTTCGGCCTCGTCCCGCTCGTGGACAAGACTGACGACAAGTCGGCCGACGACAAGACGGATACCGCCAGCGACGAGGCGATCCTGAGTGCTGTGAAAGAGGTGCTGGGCGACAAGGTCGCCGATGTGCGGCCCTCGCAGCGCCTGACCGAGAGCGCTTCTTGCCTCGTGGCCGATGTGCAAGGCCGGGATCGCGAACTGGAGCGCCTGCTGGCACGCCAGAACCGCGGCGGCAGCACCAAGCCGATCCTCGAGCTAAACATGAAGCATGCGCTGGTGCGTCTGCTGGGCGCCGCCAAGACCGCTGGACAGGAGCAGGATGTCGGCGACCTGGCGAGCCTGCTTCTCGACCAGGCGCATATCCTCGACGGCGAGATCCCGTCCGACCCAGCGGCTTTCACCAAGCGACTGAACGCCTTCGTGGTGCGCAGCCTCGAGTCGAAGGGATAGCCCGTCAGGTCGCGCGGCCGCCGCTTCGCCAGTAGCGATAGAGCGTCGCCTCGTCGCCCTTGAACAGGTTGCGGTCGCAATGGGAGATGCCTGGAATGGCCCGCGGCGTTGAGCCGTAGGCCGCGTCCGCCTCGGTCTCGTCGGCGACGTACTGCCAGAGGCGCCAGCCCTTGTTGGCCCAAGCGTAGGGAACTTCCGGCTGCTCGCGATAGTCGGCCAGCCACAGGTCGCAACGCGCCAACACCGAGCTGGGCGACACGGCCTGGCCCAGGCTGAGACGGTGCTTGCCGAAGCGCTCACCGTTGGCCCAGGCCGGGTGGGAATAGAGAAGCGGCAGCCGACCGGTCTGCTGGTAGACGACCTGTACGAAGGCTTCGGCCTGAGCGACCTGCATCGTGTTGCGCGGGTTGCGCTCATTCGGTTCGAGATCGAGCGCAAGCAGGGTCTGAGGGCCCGGTCGCGCGATGGCGAGGAAAGCCATGGCCTGATCGGAACCGGAATATTGTCTGGTGCCGAAGTGATAGGCGCCCCACAGCAACCCTGTCTGCTCGGCCTGGTTTCGCCGCGACGAATAGGAGGGATCGATCCAGTCGCCGCCCTCGGTGCATTTGTGGATGACGCCCAGGATGCCACTGCGCCGCACGGCACGGAAGTCGCTGACCGTGACGTTGTGGCTGATGTCGATTACCGCATCCAGCCCCTCGACGGCGGGACGATAGCTCTCGCCGGAGCCAGGTGCCGGCATATAAGACGCCGCAGACAAAGGTGCCGGACGTTGACCGCACCCCGCCAGGGCAGGTGCTGACAAACCGGCCAGCCCGCCCAACATCAACCTACGAGATATCATTCAGGCTTCATTCCCACCGAACGAGGTCGCTTTCTTCTTTTACCACGTGCGTCCGTGGAAAGGGAGAATGCACACCGCCGCAGCGACGTAATTTGCCGAACTCCGTGATCACGATCGCGTCGGATCGTCCGAGACCTGCACCAGGAGCTTGCCGAAGTTCTTGCCCTTGAGCAGACCCATGAAGGCCTGCGGGGTATTCTCGATGCCCTTCACGACGTCCTCGCGATACTTGATCTTCCCGGCCTTCATTGCCGCCGGCACTTCCTTCCAGAAACCGTCCATCTGGTTGAAGTGATCCGAGACGATGAAGCCCGTCACCGTGGCGCGCTTGATCAGCAAGAGGCGCCAGTCGGGACCAGGATTCATCTGCATCTCGTTGTATTGCGAGATCAGGCCACAGAGGGGAACGCGCGCGAAGTCGTTGAGCTGCGGCACGACCGCCGCCTGGACGGCACCGCCGACATTCTCGAAATAGATGTCGATGCCCTTGGGCGCCGCCGCACGCAGCTCCTTGTGGAGGTTGGCGCCGGCCGCGCGATAGTCGACGCAGGCGTCGAAGCCCAGTTCCTGCACGACATAGTCGCACTTGTCCTTGCCGCCGGCGATGCCGACCGCGCGGCAGCCCCTCAACTTGGCGAGCTGCCCGACCACCGATCCCACGGCGCCCGACGCAGCGGAAACCACGACGGTCTCGCCTGCCTTGGGCTTGCCGATCTCCATGAGGCCCCACCAGGCCGTCATGCCCGGCATGCCGAGCACGGAGAGGGCCGTCGAGAGGGGCGCGATGGCCGGATCGAGCTTCATGACGCCCGCGCCGTTGGAGACGGCATAGCTCTGCCAGCCCGAATACTCGACGACATAGTCGCCTTCCTTGAACTTCGGATTCTTCGACTTCACGACCTGGCCCACCGTGCCGCCGACCATCGGATCGCCCAGGTTGACGTTGGCCGCGTAGCCTTTCGCTTCGGCCATGCGGCCGCGCATGTAGGGGTCGAGCGACAGCCAGATCGTGCGCGAGAGATACTCGCCATCCTTGGGCTCGGGGATCGACACCTCGTCGATCGCGAAATTGGCGTCGGTCGGTTCGCCCTGCGGGCGCGAGTTCAAGAGCACGCGACGATTGCTGGCCATGGAATCCTCCCAATCTTTGCGGCAGGCTAGCACGCTGATCGAAACTGGAGAACGATGCGCACCTTCCTCACCCTGCTCATTCTGCTATGGAGTGGCGTCGTGACTGCCCAGTCCCCCTCCGCCCCCGCTCTCACCGCCAACGAGCGTGCGTTGATCGACGCCACCCAGCGCAACGACATAGAGGCGGCGCGCCGCCTGATCGCTGCCGGCACCAACGTCAACGCCCAGGACGAGAAGCGCGACAGTGCTTTCCTGCTCGCGGGCGCAGAGGGCCGGCTCGAGATCCTGAAACTCACCCTGGCGGCCGGCGCCGACCTCAAGAGCACCAACCGCTACGGCGGCACAGCGTTGATCCCGGCCTGCCATCACGGCCATGTCGAAACGGTGCGCGAGCTGCTGAAGACCGCCATCGACGTGAACCATGTGAACCGGCTGGGTTGGACGGCCCTGCTCGAGACGGTGATCCTCGGCGATGGCAGCCCAACCTATATCGAGATCGCGCGCCTGCTGGTCGCCCACAAGGCCGACGTCAACCTGGCCGACAATCAAGGCATCACCCCGCTCGGCCACGCCCGCCAGCGTGGACAGCGCGAGATCGTTGCGATCCTGGAGGCCGCTGGCGCCCGCTGAATGACCCCGAAGCGTACCTATGTCTGTCTGCCCGGCGCCTGGATGGGTGCCTGGTCCTGGCAATTCGTCCTCGAACGGCTTACCGCGGCGGGCCACGATGCACGCGCCCTTCCCTTTCGCGGCGTCGGCGAGCGTGCCGCCGAGCTGGCGCCCGAGCTCGACAACGATGTCTTCCTCGCCGACACGATCGCCACGTTGGAGCGAGAGGGTCTGCGCGACCTCGTGCTGGTCGGCCACAGTTTCGGCAGCCTGATCGCCGGCCTCGTCACCGACCGAATCCCTGACCGCATTGCCCATCTCGTCATCATCGATGGCGGCATCCCGCAGGATGGCCAATCAATCTTCGGTCGCATCCCCAAGGAGATCGTCGCCAAGCGGCAGAAACTGGTGAAGCAGGTCAACGGCACCGACGTGCTGCCTTTCGCGCCGGTCGGCAGCTTGATCATCGACGATCCCGAACTGGCGGCGTGGACGCACCGCCAACTCACGCCGCACCCGCTGGCCTGCTACACCAAGCCGATCCGGCTCGCCCATCCTGCCGGCAACGGCCGGCCAATGACCTATATCGCCTGCACCAAGCCGCGCTATCCGGTGTCGGCCGGCATGCACGAGAAGGTGCAGGCCATGCCGCACATTCGCTACCGCCCGATCGAAGCTGGCCACAACTGCATCATCTCGGCGCCCGATCTGGTGGCGAACGAATTGCTGGCCGTTCCCTAGAACGATTCCTTGTAGGGACGCAGGTCGATCTCCTGGCTCCAGGCGCTGCGCTGCTGGCGGTGCAGGTGCCAGTAGTTGTCGACGATCGCATCGACCTTGAGCAACCCGTCGGTACCAGCCTTCTCGGCACGGTCGGGCATGCGTGACAGCAGGCGGTCGCCTTCGATCCCGCCATCGATGATCACATGCGCCACATGGATGCCCTGCGGCCCGAACTCGCGCGCCATCGACTGGACCAGCAGCCGCAGTCCGCCCTTCGTGGCGTTGAAAGCCGCGAAGCGTGGCCGCCCGCGCATCGAGCCCGAGGCGCCGGTGAACAGCACTGTGCCACGGCCGAGCGGCGCCAATCGGCGCATGGCCTCCCGGCCGAACAGGAAGCCGGCGTAGCAACCGACGCGCCAGGAATCCTCGAAGTGCTGCGCCGTCATCTCGCGGAAATCGACGGCGGCGTTGTTGCCCATGTTGAAGACGAAGAGATCGGCCGGGGTACCATCGGCATCATCCGTCATCGCTTTGTCAAAAAGCCGGATGACCTCGTCTTCCTTGGTGCCGTCGACCGTGACGGCCGTCGCCGATCCACCCGCCTGATGGACGGAAGCGACGACCTTGTCGATTTTGGCCACTGTGCGGCCAGCTACCAGCACATGATAGCCCTCCTTGGCAAAACGTAGACTCGCCGCGCCGCCGATGCCGCGCTCCGCACCGACGCCCAGGATCAGGGCTTTGGGTTTCTTTGCCATCGAAGTTCCTCATTACAGAAAGGTTTCGACCGAAGGTGCGGCGTGCGCTGCCGGTTCACCACCGTCCGGGCGCATGAAATTACCTCCGCATCTCATGATTGAATCCAACGAAGGCTCGCGACTGCAATAACCCGCCTCGATGTATTGCACCGCGCAGGTAGTTCGGTACGATAACGTACAGGGTGTGGTTTTGTGGGTGGTGTATGTCTACGACAGCAATGAATTTTGCGCTGAGCTCGACGTATCAGAACAATCTGACGTCGAGCGGCGCAGGTAACAACGGCGTCTATGTCAATGCCACGGCCTTCGACGGCAACGGTAACTTCGTCGGAACGATCAACCTGATTTCAAACGGGGTCATGTCGGGCACGAGCTCCCTGCAGCTCACCAACGGCACGACCCTGACCGGCGGCAACGTCGTCATCACCGTCCAGCAGACCGGGGGCACGATCGCGCCCCTCACCCTCAACAGCAGCACGACAATCGGGAGCCTGCTCAATACGGGCAACGCGACGGCGAGCAACTATCGCTACGACGCGATCGAAGTCACGTTGCTGGGCGAAGGCTCCGACGTCGCCGACCTGACGAACATCGTGCAATTCGGCGCCCCGATGTCGCTGTCGGTGAGCTATAGCGGAGCCTCCGGCCTGCCGACAGACACGCGCGGTTATGCCATCAGTGGCCAGACGCTGATCAACGACCTGATCGCGCTCTCGCCGTCGGGTTCACAAAACTATTCATTCGCGCCGGGATCGCCGCTCAACCAGCAGCGCGAGACCCTGTCGCTCGCCAACAACGTCAATCCCAATCCGCTGAACGTCGCCAGCGACTGGAACTCCTACGTCACCGGCTTTCAGAGCGTGACGGGCGATGTCTACCTGGCGGCCTATTTCAACGGCGTGTCGGGCGGGCCCGGCCCCAGCCTGTCGTATTACAACGTGGCCTACGATTCCTCGGCCGGCGTTTTCTGGCTGAACCCTGTCGCGCTCAACGGCATTTCGACGACCAACTACTCGCTTCGGATTCCTGCGACCCAGACAAGCGGCTCTCAGGTCAACGCGCTGACGCAGAACATCTACACCCAGGGTGGCACGCTCGACGTCTATACGGCGCAGAACGGCACCTTGGTGCAGACCTACAACACCTTCACGCCCAACAATGCCTACGGCAACATCGCCAAATATCTGGTTGCCGGTTTCGATGCCGGCTTCTGGGGCGGCAGCGCAAATTCGGCCAACCCTCTGTCCACGGGCAAGATCGATCTCAACCAGACCTGGAACTGGGGCGCCAACTACGCCTACGCGGCGATCAATGCGCCGGCGGGCAGTGGCAGTTTCGGCTACACAAACTCGATCGGTACCGGGACCGGAACGGTCGGCGACCCCGCGCGCAAGATGTACTACGATCCGTTCGCTGCGGAGTTCTTCAAAAGCAGCAACGCCTACGGCTACAGCTATTCCGACCTGATTTCCAACGGCGGTGGCGTCAACCCCGGTATCAGCGTCTACGATCCCGGCACCAAGACCAACGTCACAGCGATCGACGTCAAGCTGTTCGATCTCAGCGAGACGCCCACCGGCTACAAACCGCCGACCTTCAACTATGTGGCTCCGACAGGCTCGACGTATTCGCCGGCCGCAACTGCCACGTCGGACCAGTTCCTGTTCGACTTCTCGCTGGCCGGCAAGTATGCGCCCGTCAGTGGTACGCCGATGGCGTTCCGATTCTATGCGCCCGGTCAGGCGCAGGCCGGCAGCGATGGCTTCGTCACCTTCAATTTGCCGGTCAACTACAACCAGATCTACTCGCTGACCAATTCGGGCGGCCAGTGGACGCTGACGGCCAACGCCAGCAGCGGCGCCATTGGCTACTTCAATATCACCGGCGCCCCCATGACCAGCGATGGCTCGACCTCCTGGTATCAGATCGTTCTCGGCACCGGCAGCTCGGCCAAGACCTACAACATCTATGCGCATGGCACGGCCAGCACGGTCACCTCCGCCGTGATCGACGGTGGGGCCGAGGCCCAGTTGATTCCCGGTCAGGCGAATCAGGTCAAATTCAGCTTCAATCCTGGCGGCAGCATCACCTTTGACCCCGCCTACTTCGCGTCGAGCAACCCGACACCCCCGACGCCTCCCCCGCAGAACTTGGCGGCGCCGCTCGTTGGCACGCTGAATTCGGGTGGCAGCTTCAACCAGTTCGCGAGTCTACTGGACCTCAAACAGAGCGATGTCGCCTTCAGCTGGTCGTCGACCGGCGACGGCAACAAGATCGAGGCCGGCAACATCGCCGAGATCAGGCTCGCCGACAAAGATAATGCCGACTGGATCATGACGCCGATCATCACCCAGTCGACGCTGAACGGCGACTGGGTGACGAAGCTCAGCTCGCAGTTCGGCAACGGCGACTACAGCGCCTTCATGCAGCAGTACCGGCCAACCGATTACGACCTCAACAATCCGGTCGACTCCGCAACGGTGGCCGTCGATTTCTCGGTCAACCTCGACACGCTCGGCCTCGTCTCGGCTGATGGCGGCACGGCGCTCGGCCTCACAGCCGGCGGTTCGACGACGGCCGGCAACTGGATCCAGCTCAACGCCACAAGCTCGACCTTGCCCAACGGCACGTTGATCGCCTACGCGACAGACGCCAGCGGAAACATGATCGCGCGCGACGGCTCGATCACGACCTCGCTGGACGCCGCAGCCCTCGGCCGCATCGGCTCGGTGGCCAGCGACAGTGGCGCGACGTTCTTCAGCGGCGAGCAGTCGATCTACCTGCCTGTCGGCCAGGAGCTGCACTTCGCGATCGTTGCGGGCAACGGCGTGGTCGACACCACTCCGACGGTCAGCGTCACCGGCAGCGGCCCTACGCTCGGCATCTCGGTAAGCGACAGCTTCGGCCGCATCAATCTCACGGCCCAGGTGGACAATACGCTCAGCGAATCGGCGACCCTGGCGGCCAGCCAGCGGCTGACCGATCATGGCTGGATCTATCTCACCCAGAACGCGCAGGTCGGCGTCAACCTCGCCTGGAGCGGCGACTACGTGAACACGCTGCATTTCGTCCGCATCGACGTCAATCCGGCGGATGCAACGCAGTGGCAGGTGGGTGGTGTCGCCTACGGCGATACGGATGCTTTCCGCAATGCCGTCCAGAGCAACTGGGAGTTCATGTCGACCCAGGGTCACTCTACCGGTACCGCCAACGCGGTTTGGAGCGTACAGGGCGATAGTGGCTACTACGCACCCGTTCTCGTCACGCCCGATGGCATGTGGATGCTCAACAACTCGGCGACCAGCACGGCGAATAGCGATGGCCGCCAGCACGTCCGCACTTTCGGCGAGAATGTCTTTGGCTTCGAGGACACGATCGCCAGCAAGGGCGCCGATTTCGACTACAACGACATGATCGTCAAGTTGACGATGCTCTGAGGCCCTGAAACCTGCTCGGGCCGGTGACCTACACCGGCCCTTTTTCGCAACGCGACGAGTCCGTCGACGCCTTCAGCAGAAGACTTGCCGTCCACGCTGCCCCGTGGCTACGGTCCGCCGCATGAAATTGCCACCTTATCCCCTGATCGAGCCCAATCTTGGTGCGCCACTCGACGTGCACCGCGCGACCGTCCTACCGGAATGGATCGACTGGAACGGCCACATGAACGTGGGCTTCTATGTCGTGGCCTTCGACAAAGCGACGGATACTCTGTGCCAGCAATTCGGCTGCGGCTGGGAGTACACGCGCGACAAGCTCGGCATGACCTTCGTGCTCGAAGCGCACGTCACCTACGATCGCGAGGTCAAGGAAGGCGATCCCCTGCGCATCACGACGCAAATTCTCGACCACGACGCCAAGCGCATCCACTACATCCACGAAATGCATCACGCGACCGAGGGTTACCTCGCCGCCACCAACGAGTTGATGTTGATGAACATCGACTATGAGACTCGGCGCTCCGCGCCCTGGCCGGATTTCGCCATGGAGCGCATCGAGAAACTCGCCGCGGCGCACGCCGGACTCCCACGTCCGAAGCAGGCCGGCCGCCTCATTGGTATCAAGAAGAAGTAGAAGTCACCTTCATGCTGCAATCCCTGCCCTACGAACTGCCCGAGCTCGTCACACGCGCGCCGCTCGATACCCACCGCTCGACCGTCGTTCCAGAATGGGTCGACTGGAACGGCCATATGAACGTCGCCTTCTATGTCGCCGCTTTCGACCAAGCATCCGGCGCCTTCATGCGTAACATGGGTCTGGGCCGGCGCTACGTCGACGGCAAGCTCGGCATGACTTTCGTGCTGGAAACCCACGTCACCTACGATCGCGAGCTGCGCGAGGGTGCGCCTATGCGCTTCACGACGCAGCTCCTGGCCCGCGACGCCAAGAAGGTCCATCTCTTCCACGAGATGTATCACGCCGAGCAGGACTATCTGGCGGCGACCAACGAGACGATCGTGATGAACATTGACTACGCCACGCGGCGTTCTGCGCCGTGGCCGGTGCCGGTGGCCGGACGACTCGACGCCATCTGGGAGACGCACAAGGCGTTGTCCAAGCCGGCCAAGTCGGGACGGGTCATGAGCCTGGCTAAGAAGACTTAGCCAGCTTCTCCAGCGCCTCGCCGCTCAACCGGTAAGGCAACCAGTTGCGGATCCAGCGATAACCCAGCCGCTCGTAGAAGCCCCGGGCCGGGTTCCAGTCGAGCACGTTGAGGTCGATGCGCTGGTAGCCCTTGGCCGTGCATTCCAGTGCCAGGCCCTGCATCAGAGCGCGCGCCACACCCCCACGGCGCTCCTCCGGCACGACCCAGATGTCCTCGATGAAGATGCCGCGCGCTGCCGTCCAGACGGAGTAATTGAAGGTATAGAGCGCGAAGCCCACGGGCTTGCCGCCGCGTTCAGCGATCAAGGCCGCGAACTGAGGGTTCTGGCCGAAGCCATCGCGCGCCAGTGTTTGCGGCGTCGAGGTGACGGCATCGGGCTCATCCTCGTAGGTCGCGAGATCGACCGAGAAACGGTGCAGTGTATCGACATCATCGACGGTGGCCGGCCGTACGACGATGTCCTTGATTTCATCCGGCAAGATAGCCTCCGTCGACGGGCAGGATCGCCCCGGTGATGTAGCTCGCCGCGTCGGAGCAGAGGAAGACCACCGGCCCCGCCAACTCCTCGGGCTCGCCAACCCGGCGCATCGGCACATGGGTCAGGAAGGAGGCCAGCCGTTTGGGATCGGCGCGAGTCACCTCGGTCATGGCAGTGGCGATGATGCCCGGTGCGAGTGCGTTCACCCGTACGCCATCGGCCGCCAGCTCTGTCGCGAGCGCCCGCGTGAACTGCGCGAGCGCGCCCTTGGACACCGGGTAGACGCCGTTGCCAGCGGGCGCCACGAACGAGTTGGTCGAGGCGATGTTCACGATGCTGCCCTTGGTGTGCTTCAGCTGTTCGATGAAGGCCATGGTGACGTTGTACGGTCCCTGGACATTCACCTCCATGGTCCGCTCCCAGCGCTCGCGACCATCCGGCGCCATGAGATTGCCGCGCAGGAAGATACCGGCATTGTTCACCAAGATGCCGATCGGGCCAACCAGCAGCGAGATGTCCTGGGCGAGCTTGCGGCAGCCTTCGGCATCGGTGACATCGAGCGCATGGCCGCGTGCATCGCCACCCGCCTTCACGATACTGTCGGCGATGGCACGGGCAGCGTCGAGATCGACATCGGTCACGATCACCCGCGCCCCCGCGGCGGCAAGGCCACGGGCGATGGCAGCGCCATTGCCGCGGCCAGCGCCGGTGACCAGAGCAAGTCGTCCGGTGAGCACGTCCTTCATGTACCCTCTTCTTCCAGCGATTGGCGGGCGGCCGCCAGCGCTTCGTGGATCGCCGCCTCGTCGCCGACATGGTTGGCCAGCAGCAGGATCAATCTGGCATCGAAAGCGCGGCACTGCTCATCGGTGAGGTCCTTATGAGCCTCGACGATGGCATTGTAGACCTCGTCGGGCCGCGCAAGATTCAGCGTCCGCCGCAGGGCGCCCGTCACGACGGCAGAGGGGGCGTCATCCGACATCGCGGCTCCTTCAGCCATTGCCCGTCGCACGCCGGACTGCTGCATCGACGGCCGCGGGATCATAGCGGCGCCAGCGGGCGGCGACATAACGGTCGGGGCGAATGAGATAGCTCGTGCCCGGCTGGGCGTCATAACGCTGACGGGCCAGCCCATCGCCTGAAACGCAAAGTCCGGTCACCCGTTGCGGCAGCCGCTCGAAAGCAAAGCCACGTTCGGCAAAGGTGAGCAAGGTGAAGCCAGGCCCCATGCGGTCGACCAGCCAGCCCTCCCCTTCGCCACCAACCGGCGCATCGACCATGGCCCGGCCCGGGGTCGGGCCACGGCGCCAGTCCTGATCGGTATCTGGCGTGTCGAGCGCAGAGCCGGCATGACCGGTGGGCACCGACAGCCGGCCGCTGTTGATCAGGGCGCGGGCAAAGGGAAAGTCGCGGGCCAGGGACAGGGTGGCGTCGCGGAAGGCACGCGCGGCCGCGAACTTGGGCGTGATGAAATCGGTGCTGCGCGTTGAGTTCAGGATGTTCTCGCGCGAGGCGGCGCGCCGTTCGCTGCAGTAGCTTTCGAGCAGGTTCGCAGGCGCCGATCCTTCGAGGACGAGCGCGAGCTTCCAGGCGAGATTGTCGACGTCGGCGATGGCGCCGTTGCCGCCGCGTGCCCCGAACGGCGACACGACATGCGCGGCATCGCCGGCAAAGATCACCCGGCCATGCAGAAAGCGCTCCATCATGCGGCAGGTGAAGGTGTAGACGCTGGTCCATTCGTGCTCCCAGCGCGCGTCGGGGCCGAACATCTGTCGCAGCCGGCGATCGACATTCTCGGACTTCTTCTCTTCCTCGGCATCGGCATCGCGGCCGAGTTGGAAGTCCACGCGCAGGACATTGTCGGCCTGACGATGGAGCAGCACGGAGTTGGTCGGATGGAACGGCGGATAGAACCAGAAGCGCCGTTCCCGCGGCAACTCGCTCAACAACCGGATATCGGCGATCAGGAACTGGTCGTGGAAGACCTCGCCGGGATAGGGCAGCCCCAACATATGCCGCACCGGACTGCGGACGCCGTCGCAGGCGACCAGCCAATCAGCTTCGAGTGTGTAGCGGCCGTCAGGCGTCTCGACCTCGACCGTGACACCATCGTCGCGCGACGCCACACCGACCACCTTGTTGCGAAAGCGCAGATCGACGAGCGGCTCCGCCAGGCAGCGTTCGAAGAGATATTCTTCGACGTAGTATTGCTGCAGGTTCACGAAAGCGGGGAACTTCTGTTCCGGCTCGGGCTGCAGGTTGAAGCGATAGATCGGCTTGTCGCGGAGATAGACCTCGCCCTGCTCCCAGGTGATGCCTTTCTCGACCATGCGTTCGGCGATGCCGAACCGATCCCAGATTTCGAGGCTGTGCTTGGCCTGGCAGATCGAGCGGCTGCCGAGGCTCACCGTATCGTCTTCGTCGAGCACGACCGTGGCTATGCCGCGCTGCGCCAGCGACAGGGCAAGCGTGGGCCCGGCCATGCCGGCGCCTACGATGACAACCGGGACGACCGGCCGGCGCTCCGCCTGGCCGTCAAGCTCGGCCGGCCGGCGATATGGATAGCGGCGGTACGTGTAGGAGCTCAGCCGGCCTTCTCCAGCGCGGCCCACATCTCGATGTCGCGTTCGGCGGTCCAGATGCGCGGATGATCGAGGCCCTTGGCTTCGTCGTAGGCGCGCGACACGTCGAACGGCATGCAGTGCTCGAAGATCACCCAGTTGCCGTAACGTGGCTGCAGCGCCAGCACTGCCTTGTCGTAGGCCTGCTTCAGCGACTCGCCCGCCTCGGCGCTGGCCGAGACCGCCTTGTAGAGATCGCTGAGGAAAGCCTGCGTGCCGGCAATGCCTTCCTCGACCGCAGTCTCGCCGATCAGCGCATCGCCGCGTCCCGGCACCAGCGCCTGAGGCCGGAGATCGCGCAGCTTCTGCAGAGTTTCCGGCCAGTCCTTGTAGTGGGCGTCGCCGGCATAGGGCGTGGCGCCGTACTCGACGAGGTCGCCGCTGAACAGCGTGCGCTCCTCCGGCAACCAGACAATCGTGTCGCCCTTGGTGTGACCGCGACCGGCATGGATGATGTCGACCTGCAGCTTGCCCAGCCACAGCGTCATGCGGTCGTTGAAGGTGATCGTGGGCCAGGTGAGGCCGGGAATGGTTTCGGCCGCCTGGAACAGCCGGGGGAAGCGCTGCAGTTCGGATTTGTAGTCCTGGGCGCCACGCTCGACGATCATCTCGCGCGTCGCCTCACTGCAGATGATGTGCTCGGGATTGTAACCGGCTGCTCCCAGCACGCGCACCGCGTGATAGTGCGACAACACCACATACTTGATGGGCTTGTCGGTAACGGTGCGGATACGCTCGATGACCTGCTCCGCCATTTTTGGCGTCGCCTGCGTATCGATCACCATCACCGCATCATCACCAACGACGATGCCGGTGTTGGGATCACCCTCGGCGGTGAAGGCATACGCATGGTCGGACAGCCGGCTGAAGGTGATCTTCTTTTCCGCCATATCCGCCTGTGAGGCGAAGGCTCTGGCCATCGTCATCTCCCGTACGCTTGGTCGTTCATGTGAACCTATGCAGCGGCCGTGCTCGAAGTCAAAGCACGGCTATACACAGGCAGTCATCGAGATCGGTCAATCCGAGCCGAACTTTTGATAGGTGGCGCGATCACCGGTCCGTACCGTCACCTCGAAGGCATCTTCGTCGCGTTCCATCCGCAACTTGACCGGCGTGCCAGCGGGTCCGCTACTCCAGAGCTTGCGATAGAAGTCGGCGAGATCGTCCAGCACATCGCCGTTGAGCGCGTGTAGAATGTCGCCGCGCTGCAGGCCGGCGCGATCGGCCGGACCGCCATCGGAGATACCGGCGACCACGAGCTGGCCCACGTGCTCGAGCGTGTAGAGGCCAAGCCACGGCCGGGGTGGAGTCGACAGCCGGCCGGTCGACACCAGCTCCTGAAAGATCGGCTTCAGCCGGTTGATCGGCACATACATGTTGCCCGGAAAGGCGGGCGCGCCAGGACCTAGGGCCTCTGGCACCAGGAGCGAGCCGACACCCAGCAGATCGCCGTCTATGCCGATCAAGGCCGAGCCGCCCCACTGCGGAAAGGCCGGCACGGTGAAGATCGCGTTGTCGAGGAGATACTCCCAGTAACCCGCAAATTCGCGGCGGCCGGCAATCTTGACCTTGAGTGTCGCCTTGGCGCCGCCCTGGCCTGCAACATAGGCCTCACTGCGCAATATCAGGGAATCCGAGTCGCCGAAGCGCAGCGGCCTATGGCGCACCGGAACCTCCGTGCGGACCAGACCGAAGCCGCTCTCATAGTCATAGCCTACGATATGGGCCGGCAACTCCCGTCCGTCGATATCGGTGATCGTCACGGTATCGGCCTCCATGATGAGGTAACCGATCGTGACCACGAGGCCTTCGTCATCCAGCAGGATGCCGTGGCCTTCACGCTCCGTGCCCAATGTCTGAGCCGAGCGGCGGTTCGCGGGAATAGTCGTCTTGACGCCGACGACGGCTGGCAGTGCTGCCATGACCGCCGGTGGCAGATTCGAGCCATCGCTGCCCGGCGTCTGGGCGACAACACCCTCCTGGCCGGGTGGCGGCCAGTGGCCTGCACCATTTGCGGAACCGTTCAACCCTCGGGCCATCCGCATACCTCCCGCGCGCCAACGAGCGCTTCCACAGTCTAAAGATAGGCGTCTGCCGTCCCGATTGCTATATGACGGTTCATGGCGCCCCCCGCCGATCCTTTTGAAATCACCGACGACCCCGTACCGACTGATCCCGTTCCGGCACGGCGCGCCGTTGCGCCCACCGCCCATCTCGACGGGCTGAACGAAGAGCAGCGCAAGGCCGTCACCCATACCGGCGGCCCTCTGCTGGTCCTGGCTGGTGCCGGCACGGGCAAAACCCGTGTGCTGACCACCCGGATCGCCCATCTATTGATCACCGGCCAGACACGGCCCTCGCAGGTGCTCGCCGTCACCTTCACCAACAAGGCGGCGCGTGAAATGCTCGACCGCGTGGCGAGCCTGATAGGCGGCGCCGCCGACGGGATGTGGCTCGGCACCTTCCATTCGGTCGGCGTGCGCGTGCTGCGACGCCACGCCGAACTGATCGGGCTGAAGAGCAACTTCACCATTCTCGACACCGACGACCAGACCCGGCTGATCAAGCAGCTCCTGCAAGCCGAAGGGATCGACGACAAGAAATGGCCGGCCCGGATCCTCTCGGGGATCATCCAGCGTTGGAAGGACCGTGCGCTGACGCCCGAAAAGGTTTCGGCCGACGATGCCGGCGATTTCGCCAACGGCAAGGCGGCAGATATCTACCGCCAGTACCAGGCGCGACTCGCCGAGGTGAACGCCGTCGACTTCGGTGATCTCGTGATGCACTGCGTCACCCTGTGGCAGCAGCATCCCGACATTCTGGAGATCTATCATCGTCGCTTCCGCCACATCCTGGTCGACGAGTATCAGGACACCAACGTGGCGCAGTATCTTTGGCTGCGTCTGCTGGCGCAGGGCACGCAGGACGTCTGTTGCGTCGGCGATGACGACCAGTCGATCTACGGATGGCGCGGCGCTGAAGTCGGCAACATCCTGCGTTTCGAGAAGGACTTCCCCGGCGCCACCATCGTGCGCCTCGAGCGCAACTACCGTTCGACGCCACACATCCTGGCCGCCGCCTCGCATTTGATCGCCCACAATGAAGGGCGGTTGGGCAAGACGCTGTGGACCGACACCAAGGAAGGCGAACGCATCTCGCTGCGTGGCGTATGGGACGGCGACGAGGAAGCCCGCACCATCGGCGAGGAGATCGAGGCGCTGCAGCGCGACAAGCACAGGCTCGCTCAGATTGCCATCCTGGTGCGCGCCGGCTTCCAGACGCGCGAATTCGAAGAGCGCTTCATCACCATGGGCCTGCCCTATCGTGTGATCGGCGGCCCGCGCTTCTACGAACGCCAGGAAATCCGCGACGCCCTGGCCTATTGCCGGGTCACGGTGCAGCACGACGACGACCTGGCCTTCGAGCGGATCTACAACACGCCGCGCCGGGGTCTCGGTGAATCGGCCCTGCGTACCTTGCGCATCGTCCAGCGCGCACAGAAAGTATCGCTGTTCGAGGCGACGCGTCGGGCGCTCGAAACCGACGAGTTGAAAGCCCGGCCGCGCAAGGCGCTGGGTGATCTGATCCGCAGCTTCGAGCGCTGGCGCGCCATGCTGGACGGCATGAACCATGTCGAGGTGGTCGAAACCATCCTCGACGAGTCAGGCTACACCGACATGCTGCGCATGGATCGGTCACCTGAGGCCGAGGGTCGGCTGGAGAATCTCAAGGAACTCACCAACGCACTGCAGGAGTTCGACTCCCTGCCGGCGTTCATGGAGCATGTGGCGCTGCTCACCGACAATGCCGAGCGGTCCGACGGCGACATGGTGAGCGTGATGACGCTCCATGCCGCCAAGGGCCTGGAGTTCGACACGGTGTTCCTGCCGGGTTGGGAGGAAGGGCTGTTTCCCAACCAGCGTGCTCTCGACGACAAGGGCCTGGCGGGTCTCGAGGAGGAGCGGCGGCTGGCCTATGTCGGCCTGACGCGCGCGCGCAAGCGGGCATACGTCTCCTTCGCCGCCAACCGCCGTGTGTTCAACCAGTGGCAGGCCGCCATCCCTTCGCGCTTCCTGCGTGAGCTGCCGACCGACCAGCTCGCGGAAAGCAGCGACGCCGGTCTCTACGCCACCTACTCCGCCGGCCATCATGGCGGTCTGCGCGAGCAGGCAAGTGGCTTCGACTATGAGAGCCTGGGCGTCGCCTCGGGCCGGCGCCCGCGCTGGCGTGACGAGACGGCCGATGACCGGCGCGCCGTCGACGGCGACAAGCTCGACCTCAGTGTCGGCCAACGCGTCTTCCACCAGAAGTTCGGCTACGGCCGCATCGTCGCCGTGGACGGCAACAAGCTCGACATCGAATTCGAGAAGGCCGGTTCAAAGAAGGTCCTCGACAGCTTCATCGAAGCTGCCTGACAAAGATAAAAAAACTGCAGGAGAGAAACGCTATGTTCCGCCGCTCAGCCCTCGCCTTTGCTGCTCCCCTGGCTCTCGTTCTCGCCACGGGAACTGCCTTCGCCCAGGCCGGCAAGGTCACGGTGGTCACGTCTTTCTCGAAGGACGTCACCGATCCCATCAAGAAGGCCTTCGAAAAGGCCGTGCCGGGCGCCACGCTGGAAGTGCAGAACCGCAACACCAATGCCGGCGTGAAGTTCCTCGAAGAGACCAAGGGCAACAACCAGGTCGATCTGTTCTGGGCCTCTGCGCCTGACGCGTTCGAGGTGTTGAAGGGCAAGAAGCTGCTCGCCGCCTACAAGCCCAAGGCCACGGGCATTGCCGAAAAAGTCGGCTCCTATCCGGTGAACGACAAGGACGGGTTCTATTCGGGCTTCGCCGCCTCGGGCTACGGCATCATGTGGAACGAGCGCTATGTAAAGGCCAACAAGCTGCCGTCCCCCAAGGAGTGGCAGGACCTCGCGAAAGCTCCCTATTTCGACCATGTGTCGATCTCGGCCCCCTCGCGCTCGGGCACGACACACCTCACCATCGAAACCATCCTGCAGGGCGAGGGCTGGAACAAAGGCTGGCGTACCATCAAGGACATCTCGGGTAACCTGCGCCAGGTCACGGATCGCTCGTTCGGCGTCCCCGAGGCGGTGAATTCTGGCCAGGTCGGCTACGGTATCGTCATCGACTTCTTCGCCTTCTCCTCGCAAGGCGCAGGCTTCCCGGTGAAGTTTGTCTACCCCTCGGTCACGACGCTGGTGCCCGCCAATGTCGGCGTCGTCGCCAACGCCCCCAACAAGGCCGGCGCCGAAGCCTTCATCGAGTTCCTCCTGTCTCCGGCCGGCCAGGAAGTGCTGCTGGAACCGACCATTCGCCGCCTGCCCGTCCGGCCGGAGACCTACGCCAAGGCGCCGGCCGACTATCCCAATCCCTTCAAGGACAAGAACCTGCAGGGCCTGCTGACCTTCAATGCCGAACTGTCGGAGAGCCGCACCGCGGCGGTCGACACCTTGTTCGACCAGCTCATCACCTTCCAGCTCGAGCCGCTGAAGGCAGCCACCAAAGCGCTGCATGAAGTCGATGCCGCTCTCGCCAAGAAGGACAATGCCCAGGCACGAGCGCTCGCCAAGGAGGCACGCGACCTGATCGCCGCCATGCCGATCACCGACGCGCAGGCGGCTTCTCCCGAGATCAAGGCAGCCTTCACCGGCGGCAAGGAGAAGTCGTCGCGCCAGGCCGAACTCGAGCAGCAATGGTCAGCCTTCGCCAAAGAAAAGTACGCCGCTGCCAAGGCAAAGGCCGACGAGGCGTTAAAGCTCCTTCGCTAAAGCTCACGCGTTGACCGTGCGTTCGCCTGGCCAGGTTGCCCTGGCGCTGGCCATTGCCCTCTTCCTCGGGGTGTTCCTGGTCGTGCCCGTGGCGACCGTGGTCTACGTCGCCTTCACCGAGAAGGGCGGCGGCGCACTCACGCTGATCAACTTCGTGGACTTCGCGCGCACCGAGCTGTTCGTGCGCTCCTTCTGGAATTCTGTCTACGTCTCGGCGATGACGGTCGTCTGGGCCTCGGCGCTGGCTTTGCCGCTCGCCTACCTCACGACGCGCTTCGAGTTCCGAGGCGCCATGCTGGTCCAGACATTGGGCTTCCTGCCGTTGATCATGCCGCCTTTCGTCGGCGCCGTGGCGATGCAACTCCTGTTCGGACGCAACGGCTCGGTCAACCTGCTGCTCGACGAATGGTTCGACTTCAAGATCGGCTTCATGGAGGGGTTGAACGGCGTCATCTTCCTGCAGGCGATCCACTACTTCCCGTTCATCCTGGTCAATCTGTCCGCTGCGCTGCGCAACATCGACCGCAGCATGGAAGAGGCCGCGCAGAACCTGGGATCACATGGGCTGCGCCTGTTCCGCCGCATCGCCTTGCCGCTGGCGCTGCCCGGCTACATCGCTGGCGCCAGCCTGGTGTTCGTGAAGGTGTTCGACGACGTCGCCACACCGCTGTTGCTGAACGTGAAGGAGATGCTGGCGCCGCAAGCCTATCTGCGTATCACCTCGATCGGCATCGACGATCCGATGGGCTACGTGATCTCGGTCGTGCTGATCGTGGTCGCGGTGGCGACCATGTGGGCGACGGCGCTGGTGATGAAGGGTAAGGACTATGCCACCACGCAACGCGGCGGCGGTGGCCTCGCGCGCCGCCAGCTCAAGCCGCGCGAGCAGGTGCTGGCTTATGCGGTCGTCATCCTGATCCTGCTGCTGGTGCTGGCGCCGCATTTCGGACTGGTGCTGCTGTCCTTCGCGACTGTCTGGTCGTTCAGCCCCCTGCCCGACGGCTTCACGTTCGCCCACTACGCACGCGTGCTGGGCGATAGCTCGGTCTACATCAAAAACACGCTGCTCTATTCGGGCCTCGCGGCGGCGATCGACGTCGTCATCGGCGGTGCCATTGCCTACCTGGTGCTGCGCACTCGCCTACCCGGCCGACAGTGGCTCGACTGGGCCGCCAGCACCGCCCTCGCCGTGCCGGGCGTCGTGCTAGGTATCGGTTACCTGCGCGCCTTCTACGGCGTGAAGCTGCCCGACGGTACGCCGCTGGCAGCACTCTGGATCGTGATCGTGCTGGCCATCGCCATTCGCCGCCTGCCCTACGCGCTGCGCGCCGCCTATGCGGCCCTGCAGCAGATCTCGGTATCGCTGGAAGAGGCCGCCGAAAATCTCGGCGCCACCAAGGCCCGCACCGTGCGCCGCATCGTCGTGCCCTTGATGACCGGCGGCCTGCTGGCAGGCTTCGTCACCAGCTTCGCCACGGCGGCGGTCGAACTCTCGGCCGTGCTGATGCTGGTGCAGTCCAACTCCGATGCGCCGCTGGCCTATGGGCTGTACGTGCTGATGCAGACGCCGGCCGGTCGCGGGGCCGGCGCGGCATTGGGCGTGATCGCGGTGATCATCGTGGCGGTCTGCATGTGGCTGTCGCAGCTCGCCGCCGACCGCTCGCAACGCGCGCGCGGCCTCGATATATGACGGGGATGACCATGTCGAAGCCGGCAACAGCCTTGAAGGCAACGGGCATCGAGATCAGCGGCGTCAACCTCTCCTACGGGTCGACTCACGTGCTGAAGGACGTGGCGCTGTCGATCGAGCCCGGCGAGTTCTTCGCCTTCCTGGGTCCGTCAGGCTGCGGCAAGACCACCCTGTTGCGCCTGATCGCAGGCTTCGCCCAGGCCCAGACCGGCCGCGTGCTGCTCGATGGCCAGGATGTGGCACCATTGCCGCCCTGGAAGCGCAATGTCGGCATGGTGTTCCAGAGCTATGCCCTGTGGCCCCACATGACGGTAGCCAAGAACGTTGCCTTCGGCCTGGAGGAACGCCGCCTGCCACGTGCCGAGATCGACCGCCGCGTCGCCCAGGCGCTCGAGCTGGTCGGCCTCACGGACTATGCCCAGCGGCGACCGGCCCAGCTCTCGGGCGGCCAGCAGCAGCGGGTCGCGGTCGCGCGGACCGTCGCCATCGAGCCCAAGGTGCTGCTGCTCGACGAGCCGCTCAGCAACCTCGACGCCAAGATGCGGGTGAGCGTGCGGCGCGAGCTGCGTACCCTGCAGCAACGGCTCGGCCTGACCACGATCTTCGTCACGCACGACCAGGAAGAGGCCAACACGATCTGCGACCGTATCGCCGTCATGGAAGCCGGCGTCATCCGTCAGGTCGGCACGCCGATGGAGCTTTACGAGAAGCCGGCCAACCTCTTCGTGGCGAGCTTCCTCGGCTCAGCCAACATTCTGGGCGAAGGCGCAGGGATTGCCGTGCCCGCGGGCAAGCGTCTGGTCTTCCGGCCGCAGCATGCCACGCTGTCACCCGCCGAAGGCGCCGCCTTGCACGGGCCGGTCACGCACCGCGAGTTTTTGGGCGCCACCGTGCGCTATGGTGTGCGCATCGGCGAGAGCGAGATTCTGATCGAGACGCCGTTCCACTCCGGCAACGAATTGCGCATCGTCGGCGATGTCGTGGGAGTAGCCTTGCCGCCCGAGCGCATGCTCTACCTGCCCGCATGAGTACTGTCCGCAAAGCAGGGTTCGTCGTGCCCGCCGCAGAGCGTGCCGCATGGGAAGCGCTCCTCGAAGAGCGGTTGAGCGAGGATGGCTTCATCGTCGCGAGTTGCGAAATCTCGCGTGACGGGCCCTGGCGCATCGACGTCTTCGGAGAAGGTGATGCGGCATCGGTCGAGGCCGCAATCGTCGCCGCGGCACAAGCATTGGGCGTCACCCGGCCAGACTGGCAGTGGGAAGACCTTCCCGACATCGACTGGGTCGCCGAGAACCAGCGCTCGTTCCGCCCCTTCGCCGTCGGTCCGTTCTGGGTCCATCCCTCGCATGTCAGCGACGGCATGCCGGGCGGACTGCTGCCGTTGCGCATCGATGCCGGACTTGCCTTCGGCACCGGCACGCACGCCACGACGCGCGGTTGTCTGGAAATGCTGGCGACACTCGATCCTCGCGAGACCGTGAATGCCGTCGATGTCGGCTGCGGCAGCGGCATCCTCGCCATCGCCATGGCCAAGCTCTGGCGGCGGCCGGTGATCGGCGGCGACAACGATGCCGAGGCCGTGGACGTGGCGCGCGAGAACGCCGAACTGAATGGTGTCGCTGACCTTTGTCGTTTCTTCGTGTCGGTTGGCCTCGAAGCCGACGAGCTGCGGAAGCCCGCGCCCTACGATCTCGTTGTCGCAAACATTCTCGCCGGGCCGCTGGTCAAGCTTTCGGAATCCTTTGCCGCCTCGGTCAGGCCCGGCGGGCGCGTGCTGCTGAGCGGGCTGCTGGTCGAGCAAGCCGCTCAGGTCCTGTCGGCCTATGGTCAGCGCGGCTTTGCCTTCGAGCGCCGCATCGATTTCGAAACCGGTGGCGCCTGGTGGCGCAGCCTGGTGCTGCGACGGACCTAAACGAAAAAGGGCCGGCTAGGCCGGCCCTTGTACGCTTACGCTACGCTACAAACTCTACGCTGCGCGACGCAGATTCTGATTGGCCGCAACGACGAGGCCAGTGACACCGTCGATCTGCGGGACCACACCCTCGGCGGCCTCACGGACGGCGAAGGAGATATCCGCACGGCACAGGCCGAGATCGGCCAGTTCGCGGTCGGTCATGCGGTGAAGCTGGGCCTCGGCGGCCCGCACCTTCATGTCGGCTTTGATACCTGCGACGAGCCGGTCGTATTGCCGGCCGAGCCACAGGAGCCCGTCACCCACGGCGTTGGCCAGCAACTCGGCGCGTGCATAGCGGGCACGCAGCTCGATCAGGTGGCGATCGTCGACGGTGAAGCCGATCTTGGTAATCTCGTTTCCCCCCGCCGGCGCAGTTTCGCTGGTCAGATCTTTAAAAGTCCGAATCGGCTGGGTCATCATGATAGTCTCCTTCTTGTGCAACGCGGTATTCAATGTTGCGCTGCACCCAGCAAATATAGAGCCTTGAGTTACAACAATAAGTGCGGGTCTTGAAGGTTCGATATGCATCCAATGCATGGCACAAGATAAGTTTGCATCTCGCGGGTGCGAAAGAACAAATATTGCTTAATTTGCCTGTCCCCAGCACGGCGCGTAGGGTCCCGATCCATCATGAGTTCCGCCCCAGACGACGTTCTTCACCTCCTCCGCCAGCGTGGGCGTAATCCCGACCCGGCGGCCCTCGATTCGCTGATGCGCGGCGTGGCTGCAGCGCCCGAAGGCCTGGCAGGGCCTGAGTGGGTCGAGCTGGTCGAACCCGGCGCCGACGCTGAACTGACCAGGGCATTGACCAAATGGCGGGCAGAACTTGCAGAGGCCGGGGATGGTCTCGACGCCTCGCCCGCACCAGCGAACCGCCTTGAAGACCTGCGGGCCGAACTGAAGCGCCGCGGGCTCGACGGCTTCGTCGTGCCGCGTGCCGATGAACATCAAGGCGAGTACGTGCCGCGCCGCTCCCAGCGCCTGGGCTGGCTTACGGGCTTCGCCGGATCTGCAGGCCTCGCCATCGCATTGGCCGACAAGGCGGCGATCTTCGTCGACGGCCGCTACACCCTCGCCGTCCGCGCCCAGGTCGATACCGCGGCCTTCGTCCCCCACCAGATTCCCGAGGAGTCGCCTGAGCAGTGGATCACGACGAACCTGCCACGCGGTGGCAAGCTCGGCTTCGATCCCTGGCTGCAGACCGTCGATGGCTACGAGCGCTTTGCGCGTGCCTGCCAGCGCGCCGGTGGCAGTTTCGTTGCGGTCGAGGCCAATCCCGTCGACTCGGTATGGCATGACCGGGCACCGGCGCCGCTGGCACCCGTCGTGCCGCAGCCCGTCGAGTTTGCCGGCGAGGCGAGCGAGACCAAGCGGACGCGCGTCGCCCAGGCCATCGCCGCCAAGGGTGCGGATGCCGCGCTGATCACGGCGCCCGATTCAATCGCCTGGCTCCTGAACGTGCGCGGTGGCGACGTTCCGCGGACGCCCTTCCCTCTGGGCTTTGCCGTGCTGCACGCCGACGGCCATGTCGATCTCTACATGGACCGCCGCAAGGTGCCCGACCGTACCGCTACCTGGCTCGGCAATGCCGTCACCCTGGCACCACCCGAGGAACTGGGCAGCGCCCTCGATGCACTCGGCCAGATGGGCAAGCGAGTCCTGATCGAGACGGCGACCGCACCTTACTGGGCGGCCACACGCCTGCAGGCCGCCGGCGTCACCATCGTGCGCGATGCTGACCCGGTGTCGCTGCCCAAGGCCTGCAAGAACAAGGTCGAACTGGAGGGAATCCGCAGCGCCCATCGCCGTGACGGTGTCGCAGTCAGCCGCTTCCTGGGCTGGCTCGCCCGCGAATCGAAGACCGGCAAGCTGCGGGAAATAGAAGTCTCCGACCGCCTGCAGGCACTGCGCGAGGAAACCGGCAAGCTCCGCGATCTCAGCTTCGACACGATCTCCGGCGCCGGTCCCAATGGCGCAATCGTCCACTACCGCGCCTCCGAGGCGACGGAGCGCCCGCTCGAACCCGGCAGCCTCTATCTGGTCGATTCAGGCGCGCAGTATCGCGACGGCACCACAGACATCACCCGCACGGTAGCTATCGGAACGCCCTCGCCGGAGATGCGCGACCGCTTTACTCGCGTGCTCAAGGGCCATATCGCGCTCGCAACGGCGCGCTTCCCGGTCGGCACCTCGGGCTCCCAGCTCGACGCGCTGGCGCGCTACGCTCTCTGGCAGGTCGGGCTCGACTACGACCATGGCACTGGCCACGGCGTCGGTGCCTATCTTTCGGTGCATGAAGGGCCGCATCGTATCTCCAAGATGCCCAACACCGTGGCACTGCAGCCCGGCATGATCGTCAGCAACGAGCCGGGCTACTACAAGGCGGGCGGATACGGCATCCGCATCGAGAACCTGATCGCGGTGAAGGAAGCCGAGATCGAGGGCGCCGACCGGCGCTATCTCGAATTCGAGACCCTGACGCTTGCGCCCATCGATCTGGCCTGTGTCGAGCCGAAACTGCTGACCGAGGCCGAACGTCAGTGGCTCAACGATTATCACCGGCGCGTGCGCGAAACGGTCGAGCCCGAAGCCGACGAAGCAACCCGCGCCTGGCTGGCCGAGGCGACCCGTCCGATCTGAGTCCGGTCCCGAGGCTCATCCGGCGACGAGCTTCAGCCACTCCTCCTCGGTCATCGTCTGGATGCCGAGTTCGGCCGCCTTGCGCGCCTTGGAGCCGGCATTCTCGCCGACCACGACCAGGCTGGTCTTCTTGGAGACCGAGTCCGTGACCTTGGCCCCCAGCTCCTCGGCCTGCGCCTTGGCAGCGTCGCGGGTCATGGTGGAGAGCTCACCGGTGAAGACCACGATCTTGTCCCGCAGCTTGGCATCGGCCGCGACGACCCGTCGTTCTACCGGCTGGACGGTGAGCTGCTTCAGAAGATCGCGAATGATCTCGACCGTATGGCCCTCGCTGAAGAAAGCGCACATCGCGTCGGCCGTGGTCACGCCGATCTGCTCGACATTGCATAGCCGGCCGTAGCTCGGACCGACTGTGTCGGTGGCTTTTTCTTTCTTTACATCGTCAGGATACTTCTTGCGCTCCCGCGAAGCCGCCAGCATCTCGGCCAGCCATGTGTCGGCATCGCCGTACTCCTGAGCCAGGATCTTAGCCGTGGCCTCGCCAATCAGCGGAATACCGATGGAATTGATCAGCCGATCGAGCGGGATGGTCCGGCGGGCTTCGATCGCGGCGATGAGGTTTCGGACCGACAGATCGCCCCATCCTTCGCGCTTCTTGATGACGTCAACATGCTCTGTCAAACGGAAGATGTCGCCGGGCACCTTCAGAAGCCCGTCGTTGAAGAAGTTCTCGATGTGGGTGCCGCCCAACCCTTCGATGTCGAAGCAGTTGCGGGACACGAAGTGGCGCAGGCGCTCGACCTGCTGGAACGGACATTCGAGCCCTCCTGAGCAGCGCCGCACGACACCGCCCTCCTCGCTCGCCACCTTGGTCTTCAGCGGACAGGGGCAGTGCGTGGGAAAGTGGAACTTCTCGGTCTTCTTCGGCCGTTCCTCGGGCACGTAGCCCAGGACCTGAGGAATGACGTCGCCAGCCCTCTGGATGATCACCATGTCGCCAACTCGCACGTCGAGCCGCTCGATTTCGTCGGCGTTGTGCAGGGTGGCACGTGCCACCATGACGCCACCGACATTGACCGGCTCGAGATCGGCCACCGGCGTCAAGGCGCCGGTGCGACCAACCTGGATGAGGATGTCGTTCAGCCGGGTCCGCGCCTGTTCGGCGGGGAACTTGTGGGCAATCGCCCAGCGCGGCGCGCGGCTCACGAAGCCCAGCCGCTCCTGCCAGTCGATCCGGTCGACCTTGTAGACGACGCCGTCGATATCGTAGGGCAGCGACGGCCGGTCCACCCCCATCTCGCGGTAGTACGCCAGCACCTGCTCGGGCGTCCGGCAAAGCTTGGACAGAGGATTGACCCGGAAGCCCCAGTCCTTGAGGAGCTTCAGGTAGTCGCTGTGCGTCTTCCAGGTGCGCGGCTCGGCCTCGCCCCAGGCATAGGCGAAGAAGCGCAGCGGACGGCTCGCCGTGATCGTGGAATCGAGTTGCCGCAGCGATCCTGCAGCGGCGTTTCGCGGGTTGGCGAAGATCTTGTCGCCGGCCTCCTCCTGGCGCCGGTTCATCTCCTGGAACGCCTTGCGCTCCATGTAGATTTCGCCCCGCACGTCGATCGCCTTGGGTGCCTTGCCTTTCAGCTTGTGGGGGATGTCCTTGACCGTCTTCAGGTTGGCGGTGACGTCCTCACCCGTCGTGCCGTCGCCACGGGTAGCGCCGACCGTCAGTTCGCCATCCTCGTAGCGCAGGCTGATCGACAAGCCATCGATCTTGGGCTCGCAGGCCAGCGCGATCTCGGCGTCCTTGGCGAGATCGATATCGCGTTCCAGCGCACGGTGCACGCGTTCGAGAAAGGCCTGCAGGTCCTCTTCGGCAAAGGCATTGTCGAGGGACAGCATGGGCCGTGCGTGCCGCACCTTGGCGAAGGCCGTGGTCGGTGTCGGCGCCACCCTCTGCGTCGGGCTGAACATGTCGACGAGCTGCGGAAAGCGCTCCTCGATCGCCTTCAGACGCTGCCGCAGCTTGTCGTAGTCGGCGTCCGAAATCTCCGGATCGTCCTTCTCGTGGTAGAGCTTGTCGTGGTGGGCGATCTCCTCGGCCAGGCGCTTGTGCTCGGCCTTGCCCTGGCGCTCAGTCATCTCGTCGACCGAGAGGGCTGCCTTGAACTTCGCTGCGCGCGACATGTCTGCTCCTAGCCCGCGGTCGCCAGCAGCTTATCGGCCGCAGCCCGCGCTTCGGCCGTGACCTCGGCACCTGACAGCATGCGAGCGATCTCCTCGCGACGGCCCTTGGAATCGAGCGACAGCACGTCGGTACTGGCGGTATTGCGGGTCGTGGTCTTGCGGATCAGCCAATGCCGGTCGGCAATGGCCGCCACCTGCGGAGAATGCGTCACGACCAGCACCTGGACGTCCTTCGCCAAGCGCTTCAGCCGCTCCCCAACCGCTGCTGCCGTAGCCCCGCCGATACCGGAATCGACCTCGTCGAAGACGATGGTCGGCGCGTCGCCGACCTTGGCGAGGCAGACCTTGAGCGCCAACAGGAAGCGCGACAGCTCGCCGCCGGAAGCAATCTTGGCGATCGGCGCCGGCGGTGTGCCGGGATTGGTGGCCACGGTGAACTGAACGCGATCGGTGCCGGCAGCCGACCATTCCGCCTCGGGCAGCGGGGCGACCTCGGTCACAAACTTGGCGCGTTCGAGCTTGAGGGGGCCGAGTTCCGAGGCGACAGCCTTGTCGAGCCGGGAAGCCCCTTTGCGCCGTGCCGCGGCCTGGGCCTCGGCTGCCGAGACGTAGGCGGTGCGGGCCGTCTTCGCGGCGGCGGCGAGCTTCTTGAGGCCGGCTTCACCATCGTCGAGGGCGGCAATCTGGGCCGCAAACTTCGCGGCGAGAGCGGCAAGCTCTGGCACCGTCACATTGTGTTTGCGGGCGGCGGCGCGCAGCGCAAACAGTCGCTCCTCGATCTTCTCAAGGCGCGACGGATCGAATTCGAGCGCATCGCGTGCGGTCTCGAGCTGTGCCTGCGCCTCGGTCGCCTCGCTCAGCGCCCGGTCGAGGGCCGCTAGGGCCGCATCGAGGCGTCCTGCCGCCTTATCGACATTGCGTTCGATGTGGCGATGAGCGGACCGCAATGCCGCAACGGCCCCACGCCCCTGCTCCAGATCGCCGAGCGCCTGGGCGACAGCCTCACCCAATGCGCTGCCGGCGCGCATGAGCTGCCGCTCCGCCGCCAGCGTCTCCTCGTCGTCGGCCTTGGGCGCCAGCGTTTCCAGTTCCTTCACCGCGTGACGCAGGAAATCCTCGTCGCGCCGCGCTGCTTCTGCGGCAGCAAGCGCATCGGCATGCGCCTGATCGGCCGCGCGCCAGCCGGTCCACGCCGCGGCGACCGATGCCGCTATCTTCTCAAGACCGGCGAAGGCGTCGAGTGACTGACAGTGCGTTGCCGTATCGAGCAACCCGTGCTGCTCCATCTGCCCCTGGATCTCGACCAGCGTATCGCCCAACCGGCGCAGCAAGGCGACCGATGCGGGCTGGTCGTTGACGAAGGCACGGCCACGACCATCGATGCCGATCATGCGGCGCAGGGTCAGCACGTCTTCTTGGTCAAACCCTTGTTCGCCCAGCACGATATGGGCCGGGTGTCCGCGGGGAAGGTCGAATGACGCCGACACCGATGCCTGCGCCGCACCGCGGCGAACGGCGCCGGACTCGGCGCGTGCCCCCAGCGCCAGGCTCAGCGCGTCGATCAGGATGGACTTGCCGGCGCCGGTCTCGCCGGTCAGCGCACCGAGACCGCCGCCGCCACTGCGGGCAAAATCGAGGTCGAGCTTCTCGATCAGGACAAAGTCGCGGATCGAAAGCGAGGCCAGCATACGGTCAGAAGATGCCCGAGAACCAGCCGCGCGACTCGTCGGGTGGCCGCGTGCCCTCGCCTGTCATCAGGAAGTAGCTGTCCTGATACCACTCGCTGCCGGGGAAATTGTAGCCGAGCACGGCGGCCGCTTCCTTGGCCTCGCTTTTCACGCCGAGCGACAGGTAGGTCTCGACCAGTCGATGCAGCGCCTCGGGCACATGCGTGGTCGTCTGATAACGCTCGATCACCACGCGGTAGCGGTTGATGGCGCCGATATACTGCTGCTGCTGCTGATAGTAGCGGCCGACCGACATCTCCTTGCCAGCGAGATGGTCGATGCAGAGCTCGACCTTCAGGCGCGAGTCGCGTGCGTAGGGCGAATCCGGAAAGCGCTTCACGACCTCGGCCAGGGCATCGAGCGCCTGCTGGGTGACGCGCTGGTCGCGGCCGACGTCGGAGATCTGCTCGTAGAAGCAGAGCGCCTTCAGGTAATAGGCGTAGGGAAGGTCGCGATGGCCGGGATGGAGCTGGATGAAGCGATCCAGCGCGATGATGGCCTCGTCGTACTTGTTCGACTGGTAGTAGGCGAAGGCCGCCATGATCTGCGCCTTGGTTGCCCACACCGAATAAGGATGCTGCCGATCGACTTCCTCGAAGTTCTTGGCCGCGCTCTTGTATTCCTGAGCGCCGAGATCATCGAGGCCGCGGTTGTAGAGCTGCTCCACCGGTTGCTCGACATAGTTTGCATTGTCGTCTGAGCCACCGCACGCCGCGAGACCGAAGCCTGCGACGGCCAGAGTCAGCCCTGCACCGATGCTGAGAGTCCTGCGTACGACCGCTTTCGACATGTCCCATCCGTCACATTTACGCCGGCCGGGTTTATATCATGCGGCGGCTAAAAAAAGAGGGGCCGAACGGCCCCTCCAGGAGATGCGTAGAGACTAACAATACCTACGTCAGTTGGCTTGCCGACGCAGGAAAGCAGGAATTTGCAGGTCGTCGTCATCTCGCGCGGGCTTAGCGCGCTCGGTAACGTCGAGGCTGATCGAGGTCTGCACCGGCGCCGGACGGGCCGCGGGCAGCTTGGGAGCCACCGGAACGACGTTTTCCGCCACCGGACGGGCCACCGACGGCTCGACCGGAGCCGCAGCAGGCGCCGGCGTCGTCGCGGGCTTCGGTGCCGAGAAGGCGCCCGTGATCCGCTGGAACAGGTTCGGCGCCCGGCTTTCCCCACCCGACCGCGCGGCCATCGGTCGCGCGACGGGTTCGGCGCGCGTGGGCGCCTTGGCGGTCGACGGACGGCTCACGCGCCAGTCGTTCTCGTCGACCAGCGGACGCTGGGCGGCCACCGGGGCCGGAGCCGGCATCGGCGCAGGCGCCGGGGCGGCCGCGACGGGAGCAGGCGCGGGAGCCGGTACATAAGCCGGGGCGGCCGGCGTTTCGACCGGCGCAGCCTCCATCATAGGCGCGGCCGGAGCTGCTTCGGCAACCATGGCCGGAGCCGGCATCGGTGCTGGTGCAGGCGGTGCCATCGCCGCGATCGGTGCAGGCTCGACGATCGGCGGAGGCGGCGGCACGACAGTGACCACTGGCGGTGCCATCGGCGCGGCGACAGGTGCTGCCGGAATGGCGGGCGCCATAGCAGCGGCCGGCATGGCAATGCGTCCGACAGGCGGTGCGGCCGGACGGCTCAGCGCCGGCTGGCCGGTCTGTGACGGGCGGTTCATGTCGAGTGACAGGTAATTCGGCGCGGGCTGCTGCGAGGCCAGCGCGGCAATGCCAGTGGCGACCACCGAAACGCGCATCCGGCCCTGCATGGTGGCATCGAAAGTCGAGCCGAAGATGATGTTGGCGTCGCCGTCCACTTCCTCGCGGATGCGGTTGGCCGCTTCGTCGACTTCGTGCAGCGTCATGTCGAGGCCGCCGGTGATGTTGATGAGCACGCCCTGGGCGCCCTTCATCGAGTGATCTTCCAGCAGCGGGTTGGAGATCGCCGACTCGGCAGCGACTCGGCTGCGGTCCGGACCTTCGGCTTCGCCAGTGCCCATCATCGCCTTGCCCATCTCACCCATCACCGTGCGGATGTCGGCGAAGTCGAGGTTGATGAGGCCCGGCATGACCATGAGATCGGTGACGCCGCGCACACCCATGTGCAGCACATCGTCGGCCATCTTGAAGGCGTCGGCGAACGTCGTCTTCTCGTTGGCGATCTTGAACAGGTTCTGGTTGGGGATGACGATCAGCGTGTCGACGACCTTCTCGAGCTCGGTGATGCCCTGCTCGGCCGACTGCATGCGACGACGGCCCTCGAAGTGGAAGGGCTTGGTCACGACGCCGATGGTGAGGATGCCCTGCTCGCGCGCCGCAGCGGCGATGACGGGCGCAGCACCGGTGCCGGTGCCACCGCCCATGCCGGCGGTGACGAACACCATGTTCGCGCCGTCGAGGAGCTGAAGGATTTCGGGCAGCGCCTCTTCGGCGGCCTGGCGGCCGACCTCGGGACGCGCACCTGCACCCAGGCCCTGGGTGATGGTGATGCCGAGCTGCACGCGCCGGTCGGCCAGCGACTGGCCGAGCGCCTGGGCGTCGGTGTTGGCGACGATGAACTCCACGCCTTCCAGCGCGGCGCTGATCATGTTGTTGACGGCGTTTCCGCCCGCGCCACCGACACCAATGACGGTGATACGCGGCTTAATCTCCGACTCCTTCTGAGGGAGACTGAGGTTGATTGTCATTCGGCTTTCTCCACGCAAACGAGGGGGTAATCTGCTCGGAGCGTCGGCGTGGGACCCCTTTTTGGGTGGAGTCCCTTCACCGCCACCGGCTTTTTATTTCTTTCTGTCTACAGCCTGTTGGGGATTGCCATTCCCCACACAACATATTGCCTAAAAATTCTCCCGTATCCAACTGCCAATCCGGCCGATGCGTGTTGCGGGAGCTTCCGAAGCAGCCGGCTGGCTTTGCGTGACGGCGTGATTGTGAAGCGCGAACGACAATAGACCCGCGGCCGCCGAAAATGCCGGCCCGCCTGTGGAATCTGCGAGTCCAGCGAGCCTGAGCGGCGCACCGGTACGAACTTTCTTATTCAGGATCGCCGCCGCAACTTCCGGCACACCGTCGAGTTGGCAGCCGCCGCCGACCAGAACAGCGCGTCCACCGGCCAACTTATCCACACCGCTCGCTTCGAGTCGGCTACGCACCAACTCGAATGTTTCTTCGACGCGCGGTCGAATGATGCCGACCAAAATCGACCGGGGGATGTGGTTGGGGCGCGTGCGGTCCTCTTCGCCGATCAACGGCACGTCGATGATGTCGTACTCGTCGTTGGGCTTGGCGACGGAGCGGCCGATCTGTGTCTTCATCCGCTCTGCATGCGCCAGCGGCGTGGAGAGGCCACGGGCAATATCACGGGTCACATGCTCGCCGCCGACCGGGATCGAATCGACGTGCACGAGGTGGCCTTCATAGAAGACGGCGATCGAGGTCGTGCCGGCACCCATGTCGATCAGCGTCACGCCGAGGTCGCGCTCGTCGGAGACGAGAGAACTCAGCCCGGCGGCATGGGCCGCCACGACCCGGTCGGCGATCTCGAGATGGGCACGACGCACGCAGACCTGGAGGTTACGCATGGCGCCACTGGCTGCGGTCACGAGGTGGACGTCGACGCCCAGCCGCTCGCCGAACATGCCGCGGGCATCCCGCACCGGCGTGCCGTCGACCGTATAGCCGATGGCAGCGGAGTGGATGATGTCGCGGTCGGCGGTCTCGGCGGGCAACTGGATGTGCTGCTGGACTCGCCGGACATCGCGTTCGCCGATCTCGTGGTGGCCGATCGCGACTTCGAGGCTCTGGTTATGCGAGGCGGCCGACCCGCCACTGACGCCGACGATGACATCGCGCACATGCTCGCCGCACATCTCTTCCGCGGTCGATACAGCCGAGGAGATCGCTCGCGTGGCGGCTTCCATGTCGACGATGTTGCCACAGCGCATGCCCTGCGCCGGCTGGTGCCCGATACCGACCACCCGAAGCCCTTGCCCGTCCACGCGCGCCACGAAGCAAACGACCTTGTTGGTTCCGATGTCGAGCGCCGCAATGACGCCGTTTCTCGTCTTCGCCACGATGTCCCCCGTCTCTACGCGTACACGTCCAGTATCACATCAATATCACGCCGGCCCAGGCGTAGGCTCGCCCGTGTTGCGTTTTCTGAGATAAAGCTTGTCCGGCAATCGAAGATCGACGACGCCGAACTCACGCGACAGCAGCTTGTGCTGTCCGTCGAGCTTGGCGAGCTGCTGCAAGGCGGCAACAGCGTCCTCCTCCGGCAACCAGATCTCGACGCCATTGTTCAGAACCAGATTCCAGCGGCGCTGCCCGACCCACACGGCGGCGCGCAACTGTCGTGACACGGCCGGCTCATAGGTGAGCAGCAGCAGCAGGTCTCCGACATGTTCGGGTGCGCCCGGTCCGCCCAGCAGCAACAGGCTTTCGGCGCCCGGCGGCATGCGGCTGGCGCGCACGGTCCGGCCGTTCTTGTCGATCAGCGTGTATTCATTGCCGTTCTGCCAGATCGCGACGGCGCGACGCTCCTTCAGAATGACATAGAGCGTGTCGGGCAAACGGCGTTCGACCGTGGCCCACTCGACCCAGTCGATCGCCTCGAGCCGCCGGCGCGAGGCCTGCAGGTCGATGCCGAGGAGCGAATCACCGCGGCTCACGTTCAGCGCCGCCAGGATGGCGCTGCGTTCGACATAGTCACGGCCCTCGACCGTGACATCGGCCAGCTTGAACGGCGTGATGGCGCCAACGACGGCGCGCGACGCTGCATCGATCCGGTTCTGCGCCTCGACCAGCCAGCCTTCGTGCCATGCCCACCAGCCGCCACCCCCGCCGCAGCCCAGCAGCAGCACGATGACACCGAGCAGCAGCGGCTGGCGCCAGAACGGCCGGCCGGACTTGCGGATCGGTGCGCGCTTCTTGCGGCGATCGTAGTCACGCCGGGCGGTGCCGGCCTTGGGAGTGGCTTTCTTGGGAGCGGTGGTCACACCGGGGACCTCGCGTGATCGATCATCCAGGTCATGAGCTCCGGCCACGAGATGCCGGCCCACTTCGCCTGCTCCGGCGCCAGCGAGAGCGGCGTCATGCCGGGCTGGGTATTGAGCTCGAGGATGACCAGGCCGGACGTACCGGGCTGCGAATCGTCCCAACGGAAATCGGCGCGCGCCAGGCCGTCGCAGCCAAGGGCCTGAAATGCCGTGAGTGCCCATTGCTTGGCGAGTTCGTAGACCTCCGCGGGGATCGGCGCCGGAATCAGGTGCTCGGTGATGCCGTCGGTGTACTTGGCCTCGTAGTCGTAGAACCGTGTCTTTGGCCTGAGTTCAGTGACCGCAACCGCCTTGTCGTGCATCACCGCAACGGTGAGTTCGCGACCGGGTACGAACTTCTCGATCAGCACACGCTCGCCAAACGCGGCTTCGGCGGCTTCGACAGCTGCGAGATTGTCGCCTTCGCGCACGATATGCACACCGACGCTGGAACCCTGGTCGATTGGTTTTACCACATAGGGGCGCGGCATGGGATCGCCCGATGCAAGCGACCGCCGCTCGATTACCTTGCCTTCCGCCACCCGCAGGCCGAGCGAGGTGAAGACGTGGCGCGCCATCGGCTTGTCCATGGCGATGGCCGAAGCGAGAAGGCCTGAATGGGTGTAGGGCACCTGCATGATTTCCAGCACACCCTGGATGCAGCCATCCTCGCCGTAACGGCCGTGCAGGGCGTTGAAGACGACGTCGGGTCCACCGCCTGCCGCCGGGCGCAGGAAATCGACCAGCGCGCGCAGGTCGCGCTTCACGTCGTATTCGATGACCTCGTGCCCGCCTTCACGCAAGCCTTCGGCGCAGGCCTTGCCGCTCACCAGCGAAACCTCACGCTCAGGCGACCAACCACCCATCAGGACCGCGACGCGACGCGTCATCCGGAGACTCCAATACGACGAATTTCCCACTCGAGCTGAACACCGCTCTGCTCGAACACACGACGGCGAACTTCCTCGCCCAGCGCCTCGATATCGGCAGCTGTCGCCGACCCGAGATTGATCAGGAAGTTGCAATGCTTCTCCGAGACCTGCGCCTCGCCGATGCGCAGACCACGGCAGCCGGCCTGATCGATCAGCTGCCAGGCCTTGTGGCTGGGCGGATTGACGAAGGTCGAACCGCCGGTGCGGCTGCGCGGCTGGGAATCGGTGCGGGCCGCATCGATCTCGGCGATGCGGCGGGCGATGGCGAGCTGGTCGCCCGGTGTCGCGGCCAGGCGGGCCGAGGTGAAGATCCAGTCAGCCGGCGCCTCGCTGTGCCGGTAAGTGAAGCCCATGTCGGCAGCGGTGACCTTGTGGACGCGGCCGGCACGATCGACGGCTTCGGCCGAGATCAGCACCTGCGCGAGGTCGCCCTGGTAGGCACCGGCATTCATACGCAGCGCGCCGCCGATCGTCCCCGGAATGCCGCTCAGGAACTCCAGGCCGGCCAGCGCGTGATCCCGCGCCGTGAGCGCCACGTTGAGATCCGGCGCCCCTGCTCCGGCGACGACCTCGTGGCCTTCGACCTCGATGCCCGTGAAGCCACGCATCAAGCGGATGACAACGCCCCTCACGCCACCATCGCGTACCAGCAGATTGGAGCCGACACCCAGCACCGTTACAGGAATGTCCTGCGGCAGGGCGGCGAGAAAGGTCGAGAGGTCCTCGACGTCGGCCGGACGGAACAGCACCTCGGCCGGGCCGCCAGCGCGGAACCAGGTCTGCGGCCCGAGCGGCGCGTCAGCAGCCAGCCGACCACGCGGCTGCGTCAGCCGGTCGATCAGGTGAGGCTTGGACGTCGCGAGCGCCATCATGCGACCGATCCGGAATCATTCGCCACAGCGCGAGGGCCGGCCTTCTCTGCGGCGAGCTGTTGGATCTGGCCGGGCAGTGCATGCGCCCAGGCCGTGATGTTACCGGCGCCGAGGCAGACCACGACGTCGCCGGGGCGTGCCATCTGCCAGATCATCGTCGGCAATTCGCCGGGCGAGCCGAGCGGCGTGACATCGCGATGGCCGGCGCGCTGGACCAAGCCGACCAGCATGTCGCGGTTGACGCCCTCGATCGCCGCCTCACCCGCGGCATAGACGTCGGCGATGATCACCGCATCGGCATCGGTGAAGCAGGTCGCGAACTCGTGGCGCAGCGCACCCAGTCGTGAATAGCGATGCGGCTGCATGACCGCGATCACGCGGCCCGAACCGCCATAGGCCTGGCGCGCGGCGCGCAGCACCGCGGCGATCTCGACAGGATGGTGGCCGTAGTCGTCGATCACGGTGATGCCGTGCGCCTCGCCGGTCTTGGTGAAGCGCCGCTTCACGCCGGCAAAAGAGCCCAGCGCCCGGCGGATGGTCTCGTCGGGCAAGCCCATTTCCTGCGCCACGGCGATTGCCGCCAGCGCGTTCTGGACGTTGTGCTGGCCGAACATCGGCAGGCGCAGGCCGGTGATGGTGCGCGACTCGTTGGTGGCTCGGTGCTCGATCATCACATCGAAGTCGGCGCCGCTGCGGTCGAGCTTGAGGTTGATCGCACGTACGTCAGCGTTGGCGCCGATGCCGTAGGTGATGATGCGGCGATCGGCGACACGCGGCAGCAGCGCCTGGACCTCGGGATGGTCGAAGCAGAGAACGGCGAAACCGTAGAAGGGAATGTTCTCGACGAAGCGGACGAAGGCGTCACGCAACGCATCGAAGGTACCGTAATGGTCGAGATGTTCGGGATCGACGTTGGTCACGACAGCGATGGTCGCCGGCAGACGCAGGAAGGAGCCGTCCGACTCGTCGGATTCCACGACCATCCAGTCGCCCTCGCCGAGGCGGGCGTTGGTGCCGTAGGCGTTGATGATGCCGCCGTTGATGACCGTCGGATCGAGGCCACCGGCATCCAGCATCGAGGCGACCAGCGAGGTGGTGGTCGTCTTGCCATGCGTGCCGCCGACGGCAATCGACCATTTCAGCCGCATCAGCTCGCCCAGCATTTCGGCGCGACGCACCACCGGAACCAGGCGCGCGCGGGCGGCCAGGACCTCGGGATTGTCCTTCTTCACGGCGCTCGAAACGACCACGACCTGGGCGTTGGAGATATTGTCTGCGCGATGGCCGATTGCGACCTTGATGCCGAGATCGCCGAGGCGACGCGTATTGGCGCCTTCGGCAACATCGCTGCCCTGGACCTTGTAGCCGAGATTGTGCAGCACCTCGGCGATACCGGACATACCGATGCCGCCGATGCCGACGAAGTGGATCAATCCGAGGTCGAGCGGCAGCGCCCTCATGCGGGAACTCCTGAAGGCTGGAGTGAAAGACCAGTGATCTCGGCCACGACATCGGCGAGCCGGGCGGCAGCGTCGGGACGGCCGGCGCCGTGGGCGGCAGCGGCCATCGCGGCGAGCCGCTCCGGCGCCTCGAACAGCGTCGTGAGGTGGCCGGCCAGGGTCGCCGCATCGAACGACGCATGCGGCACGACAATGCAGGCGCCCGTCGCCTCGAAGGCACGGGCGTTCGCCGTCTGGTGATCGTCGGCGGCGTAAGGATAGGGAATCAGGATCGACGGCCGGCCGATCGTGGCCAGCTCGGCCACGGTCGAGGCACCGGAACGGCCGATCACGAGATGCGCGGCGGCAATGCGTTGCGGCAGGTCGGTGAAGAACGGCGCCAGCTCCGCCACAACACCGTGCTTGGCGTAGATCTTGCGCACGCTGCCGAGATCCTCGGCGCGACATTGCTGCACGACCCTGAGCCGCGGCCGCAGGGCCGGCGACAGCGAGAGCAGTGCCTGGGGAACAACCTGGCTGAACGAGGCCGCGCCCTGGCTGCCGCCGAACACCAGCACGTCGATGATGCGGCCATCGTTCGGCGGGCGGTAAGGCGAGGTGCGCAGCGCCCTTACCGGCTCACGCACCGGATTGCCGACGAGCCGCGCCCGCGTATCGCCCTCGGCGATGAAGCGCGTGCGTGCAAACGATGTCGCAATGAGCCCCGCGCTGCCCTGGACCATGCGGTTCGCCTTGCCCAGCACGGCGTTCTGCTCATGCAACATCGCCGGCAAGCGACGCAGGCGGGCGGCGACCATGGTCGGCACCGACGCATAGCCGCCGAAACCGACCACCGCCGACGGCGCGATGCGGCCCAGCACGCGCCAGGCATCGAACAGACCGAGCGCCAGAGCGAACAACGCCTTCGCCTTGCTCGATACGGAGCCGGTCGGGCTGGCCGAACGAATGTAGTGGATCGGCCGACGCGACAGCGCACCCTGCCACTGCCGGCCGCGCGAATCCGTCACCAGGGTGAACGGCACGCCCCGCGCCTCGAGCTCGCCAGCCAGCGCCTCGGCGGGAAACACATGCCCGCCGGTGCCACCGGTCGCGAGGACGACGGGGCCGACTCCTGCCATCACACCGCCTCCCGGAGGCCGGCATGTTCGCGGGTCAGCGACAGCAACATGCCGACGCAAATCGCCATCGCCAGCGCCGACGAGCCGCCGTAGGAGATGAACGGCAAGGTCATGCCCTTGGCAGGGATGAGCTGAATGGTCGAGGCCATGTTGATCGCCGCCTGCAGGCCGAACTGCACCGCGAGGCCCGTCGCGGCCAGGGTGATGAACAGGCTCGTTTCCTTGGAGGCACGCGACATCGAGCGCAGGGTCACGAAGGCGAACAGGCAGAGGATCAGCAGGCAAACGACGAGGCCGAACTCCTCGCCCG
The DNA here is from genome assembly GCF_004297405.1 of Reyranella sp. GTDB lineage: Bacteria > Pseudomonadota > Alphaproteobacteria > Reyranellales > Reyranellaceae > Reyranella. The sequence continues at coordinate 212,046 of NZ_SCVC01000032.1, read as the reverse complement.
CGACGGCCATCACGAAGTCGGTGTGCGCATCGGGAAGCTGTGCCTTCACCGTGCCCTCGCCCGGGCCGCGGCCGAACAGAGAGCCGTTCATGAAGGCTTCGAGCGAGGTGTTGACCTGATAGTTGTCGCCCGACGTTGGATCGAGAAAGCGATCGAAGCGGCTGCGGACGTGGCTGAACATGAAGTAGGCGCCGACCAGGCCAGCTCCGCCGGCGACGGCGCCGAAGCCTGCGACCCACATCGGCAGGCCGACGACGAAGAGCTGAGCCGCCCACACCGCTGCAACGACGACGCTCATACCGAGGTCCGGCTGCAGCACCAGCAGCGCCAGCACGCCGCCGACCAGCAAGGTGCAGAGGAAATAACCAGGCGCACGCCGCTCCGTCCGGCTCTGCGCCAGCAGCCAGGCGGAGATCACCGCCAGGCTCGGCTTCACGAATTCAGACGGCTGCAGGCTCGACAGGCCGGGCACGGAGATCCAGCGCCGCGCACCCTTGATCTCGATCCCGATGACGAAGGTCGCCGCGAGCAGCACGACGCTGCCGCAGAACACCAGCAATGCCAGCCGACGCACATGTCGTGGCGAGGCGAGCGAAATCGCCAGCATCAATATGAGCGCCAGCGGCAGGAAGAGGAACTGACGTTTGGCGAAGACGAAGGAGTCGGCGCCGATACGCTCGGCAGCGGGCGGCGACGCCGCCAAGGTCAGCAGCACGCCGAAGGCCATGATCGCCAAGACGGCGCCCAGCGACCAGCGGTCGACGGTCCACCACCATTGACCGATAACGCTCCGGTCGTCGCGTGGAACCTGGATCACGCCGCCCTCCCCAAACTCTCGGCACCGGGCAGCGCCCGCGCCATGGCGCGGAACGCATCGCCACGATGCTCGTAACTCTTCCACTGGTCCCACGAGGCGCAGGCCGGCGACAGCAGCACCACGGCAGGGCCGGTCGCCTCGCGTTGCGCCAAAGCATGGGCCGCATCGAGCGCCGACTTGAGATCGCCGCAGCGGCTGTAGGAAACCTTGCCATCGAGCTGACCGGCAAAGAGCTCGGTGGCCTCGCCGATCAGAAACGCGTGACGGATGCGGTCGAACCAGGGCGCGAGCGGCGCCACGCCGCCCTCCTTCGCCTGGCCGCCCAGGATCCAGTAGATGTCGCGATAGGACGACAGCGCCCGGGCCGTCGCATCGGCGTTGGTCGCCTTGCTGTCGTTGACATAGACGACACGGCCGACGGCCGCGACGCGCTCCTGACGATGCGGCAGGCCGTCGTAGCTCTTGAGGCCGTTCACAATCCACTCGCGCGGCACGTCGAGCCAGCGGCAGGTCGCCCAGGCGCAGGCTGCGTTCTGGGCATTGTGATCGCCCGGCAGGGTCGGCACGTCCGAGAAGTCGACGGTGTAGCCATCGGCATCGACCAGCATGCCCGCACGATAGGACACGCCGCCGGCAACCGGCCGGTCAAGCGCCACCGGCACGCAGGCGATCCCGGTGCGCGCCGCCATCTCGCGTTCGACCGTGCGAGACGGTTCGTCTTCGGTGCCGATCACCGCGCAGTCGCCGGCGCGCTGGCGGGCAAAGATGTTCTTCTTGGCGGCGACATAGCCCGCCAGATCGCCGTGACGGTCGATATGGTCCGGCGTGATGTTCAGCCAAATCGCGACATTGGCGCGGAAGGTCTGCAGCAGCTCGAGCTGGTAGGACGACAGTTCGAGAACGTAAATGCCGCCTTCACCGAGGGGCGCGAGATCGAGGGCGCCGCGGCCGATATTGCCGCCGACCTCGCAGCGCAGGCCGGCATCCTGGAGGATGTGGCCGATCAGCGCTGTCGTCGTCGACTTGCCATTGGTGCCGGTAATGGCCACGAACCGCGCTTCGGGCTGGGCACGCGCCAGCAGCTCGACGTCGCAGATGATGGACTTGCCGGCGGCACGCGCAGCGACCGCCGCCGGGTGTGGCTCAGGCAAACGGTTGGGAATGCCCGGGCTCATCACCAGGGCCGTGACGCCCGACCAGTCGACGGTCGACAGCTCGGCGACGCGGGCGCCTGCCTTTGCCGCCTCGTCGCGCGACAACGCATTGTCGTCCCAGGCGATGCAATCGATCCCGGCCGCCGTTAGGGCGCGCACCGTCGCCAGGCCGGAGCGCGCGAGCCCCAGCACAACGAACGACGAACCCTTGAGGACGGCGAGATCGATCATCCGCTCACCTCAGCTTCAGGGTGGCCAGGCCGGCCATCGCCAGGATGGCGGCGATGATCCAGAAGCGAAAGACGATGGTAGGCTCCGCCCACCCCTTCTGTTCGAAGTGATGATGCAGCGGCGCCATGCGGAAGACGCGGCGGCCGGTCCACTTGTAGGACAGGACCTGCACGATCACTGAAACGGTTTCCAGCACGAACAGGCCGCCGACGATGGCGAGCACGATCTCGTGCTTGGTGACGACGGCCACTGCGCCCAACGCGCCGCCGATGGCGAGCGAACCGGTATCGCCCATGAAGACCATGGCCGGCGGGGCGTTGAACCACAGGAAGCCGAGACCCGCACCGACCAGCGCCGCCAGCAGCACGGCCAGCTCGCCGGAGCGTGGAACGTGGTGCAGGTAGAGGTAGTTGGTGAGGATCGTATTGCCGACCACATAGGCAATCAGGCCGAACACCGCCGAGGCCATGATGACCGGGCCGATCGCCAGCCCGTCAAGGCCGTCGGTGAGGTTGACGGCATTGGAGGCCCCGGCGATCACCAGGACACCGAAGGCCACGAAACCAACGACGCCGAGCGGGATCAACAGATCCTTCAGGAACGGCACCGCCAGCATGTAGCGCAGCGGCGTCGGCGAAGCCTGCGCCACCAGGTAGACCGCAATACCCGATGCCACGACGGAAAGAGCCAGCTTCAGCTTGCCCGGCACGCCCTTGGGATTGCGCTTGGTGACCTTGAGGAAATCGTCCCAGAAACCGACTGCACCGAAAGCGAGCGTGACGCCCAGCACGATCCAGACATAGCGGTTGGTCAGGTCCGCCCACATCAGAGTCGCGACCGACAGCGTGATCAGGATCAGGAGCCCGCCCATGGTCGGCGTGCCCTTCTTGGTCACAAGGTGGCTGGCCGGGCCGTCGTGGCGGATCGGCTGCCCCTGCTTCTGCTTGCTGCGCAGCCAGCGAATCAGCGGACCGCCAATCAGAAAGCTCAACACCAGCGCCGTCAGAAAGGCCGCGATCGACCGAAAGGTCAGATACTTGAAGAGATTGAAGGGGCTGAATACGTCGGCCAGCGGATAGAGGAAATTGTAAAACATTCTTAACGTCCCGCTTCGCCGCCGCTTGCCGCCACAACGGCATCCACGACGATTTTCATTTTCGACCCCAGAGACCCCTTCACCGCCACCACATCGCCCGGTCGCAACGCCGCCGCGAACTCTGCCGCCAGCGCCGCCGAGTCCGGCCGGTGCACGCCGCGCTGCGCCGGCGCAAGCCTCTGCCACAGCGCCTGCATATGCGGACCGCACAGGAACACCTGCGCGGCGCCGCTGGCCGCAACGGCATCGGCGAGGTCGGCATGCAGAGCATCGGCCTCGTCGCCCAGCTCGCGCATGTCGCCCAGCGCCAGCATGCGACGTCCGCCCGCTTTCGGCTCCGTCCGCGACAGCACCGACAACATGGCGCGCATCGACACCGGGTTGCCGTTGTAGCTCTCGTCGAGCAGCTCGATCGTGCCTGCTCCGAACTTCAATACACGTCGCGCGCCACGACCGGGCGAGGCTTTCACCTCGGCCAGCACTCCAGCGGCCTTCACGACATCTGCACCCAACGCCTCGACGACGGCGAGCGCCGCCACGCTGTTCAGCGCCCAGTGCTCGCCCGCCGCGCCCAGCCGATACTCGATCCGCTGGCCATGGATCAAGGCGACAAGGTCGCTTCCTGAATCCTGCAAATTGGACGAGACAAGTCTCGCATCAGCAGCCTCGTCGCGACCGAACGTGACGACACGGGAAACACCAAAATGGCGGGCGTTTTCGGCCAGCCGTGCGTAGTGGCGATTGTCGCGATTGAGCACGACCACTGCACCTTCGGCCATACCGGCGAACAGGCAGCTCTTCTCGTCGGCGATCGCCTCTTCGCTGCCCATGTGGCCGATATGAACTGGCCCCACATTTGTCACGACGCCGACATGCGACTGAACCTGGCGGGCCAGCGGCTCGATCTCGCCGGGATGGTTCATGCCGATTTCGAAGACGCCGTAGCGCGCCTCGCGCGGCAGACGCGCCAGGCTGATCGGCACACCGACATGGTTGTTGTAGCTCGCGATGCTGGCCGAGGTCGGCGCCTGCGCCGACAGCATGGCGCGCAGCGCGTCCTTAGTGCTGGTCTTGCCAACCGAGCCGGTGACACTCGCGATGCGCGCCTGGCTGCGGGCGCGTGCGGAGCGTCCGAGATCGACCAGCGCCTTCATCGTGTCGGGAACGCGGATCAACGTGCCGCGCGCGCCTTCGACGTCGCGCGACACGACGGCAGCGGCGGCACCACGCGTCAGGGCATCGGCGACGAAACCATGACCGTCGGTCGTCTCGCCACTCAATGCGAAGAAGATATCGCCCTTGCCGACCGCGCGACTGTCGAAGGTGACGCCCTCAGCCTCGAAGGGAGCGGTCATCGAGATCGGTGACAGCGCCGCCTTCACCTCATCGGACGTCCATAGCGCGGTCATGCGGCGGCTCCCGCAAGCTCGCGCGCGACCTCGGCATCGTCGAAGTGATGCGTAACGCCTTTAATGGTCTGGCCGGTCTCGTGGCCCTTGCCGGCGATCAGCAGCAGATCGTCGGGACCGGCGAGCGCAGCCATACCGGCCTCGATGGCGGCGTGCCGGCCGTCCGTGGCCTCGATCCAATTTTTCCGATCGGCCGTAATGCCGCGCAGGATCTCGGCGCGAATCGCCTCGGGCTCCTCGCTACGGGGATTGTCGTCGGTGACGATCGAGAGATCGGCCAGGCGCGTCGCGATCTCGCCCATCACCGGCCGCTTGCCGCGATCACGATCACCGCCGCAGCCGAAGACCACGACGAGCTTGCCGCGCGCAAAGGGACGCAGCGTCCGCAGCACCGTCTCGAGCGCTTCCGGCTTGTGCGCATAGTCGACATAGACCGCCGCACCCGACCGATGCCGCGCAACGAGCTGCAGCCGCCCCGGCGCACCGGTCAGGCTGGTGAGGCCGGTAACGGCGCGGTCGGGATCGCCGCCGGTCGCGACGACGAGACCGAGGGCCGCCAGCGCGTTGGAGGCCTGGAAGCCACCGACCAGCGGCAGTGCGATCTCGTGGCGCTTGCCCAGCACCTCGACACAAAGCACCTGTCCGGTCGGCGTCGGATCGTCGGCAAGCAAACGGAACTCGCGGCCCTTGATGCCATAAGTCCAGAAACGGATGCCGCGACGCTGGCACAGCGCCGCAAGGGCGTCGGCGCGATCGCTATCGGCATTGACCACGGCGGTGCCACCAGCCGGCAGCAGCGTGTCGAACAGCCGGGCCTTGGCCGCGAAGTAGTCGTCCATCGAGACGTGGTAGTCGAGGTGCTCGTGCGTGAGATTGGTGAAGGCTGCAGCCGACAGGCGAAGGCCATCGAGCCGGTGCTGGTCGAGACCGTGGCTCGAGGCCTCGATCGCAAGGTGCGTCACACCTTCCCGCGCAAGAGCGGCGATATCCTCGTGGAGTTGCACCGGGTCGGGTGTCGTCAGGCCGCCGTCGCGCACCAGGCCCGGCGAGACGATACCGAGCGTGCCGACGCTCGCAGCGTTGAAACCCAGCGTCGACCAGATGTGGCGCACGAAATGAACGGTCGAAGATTTGCCGTTGGTGCCGGTCACGGCCGCGATGGTGTCGGGCTGCAGGCCCGCGAAGGCCGCCGCCATCAGCGCCACGCGTCGCCGCGGATTGGCATCACGCAGAACGACGATGCCGGGATCGAGTGGCGGTAAGGCTGCGTCGGGCGCCGCGAGGATGGCGACGGCGCCCTTCTTCACCGCGTCGGCGACGAAGGCCGCGCCGTCCTGCTTGGCACCGGAAAGGGCCGCAAAAAGATAGCCGGGCCGGACCTTGCGTGAATCCAGCGTCAGGCCGGAGAGGATGGGATCGCGCGGGAGCGCGGAAGAGGATGCGGTGCCCTCAGCGCTCCGGCGCATGAGTTCACTCAGACGCAAGGCCGCGCACTCCTGGACCGGGCGCTGCCGCCGTCTGCCCAGGGGCCGGACGAACCGGCAAAGCCTTGCGATGGTCGCCCGGACTGCGTCGAACGCTGACCGGCATGAGCTGCGGTTGCGGTGCGACGGTCGCAGGCACCGGCGTCGAGGCAATCTCGATCGGCGGCAAACCTTCCTTCAGGTCGCCCGGCAGGATGCCGTAGAGCGACGCGATATTCTCGACGATCACCTTCACCGAGGGTGCGGCGACCCAGCCGGCCGTCGCATAGCCACCCGTCTCGGGCAGGCCCTTGGGCTCATCGAGCGAATAGAGGATGACGAACTTGGGATCGTTCATGGGAAACATGCCCACGAACGAGCTGATCAGGGCTTTTTGACGGTAGCCGCCGCGGCCCGGCTTTTCGGCCGTGCCTGTCTTGCCGCCGACCTCGTAGCCCGGGAGGTTGGCGTTCTTGCCGGTGCCCTCGACGGCGTTCAGGCGCAGGAGCTGGCGCATGTTCACCGAGGTCTTGGTCTGGATGACGCGGCGACCCTTGTCGCTCGCCGCGGTGCGCTTGACCAGGGATGGCGGATAAAGAATGCCGCCATTCACCATGGCTGCCGAACCGGTGACGAGATGCAACGGCGTTACCGAGATACCGTGACCGAAAGCGATGGTCATGGTGTTGATCCTCATCCAGTGGCGCGGCCAGAGCGGCGCGGCCACTTCGGGAAGCTGCGTGTTGAGTGGCCTCAGGAAGCCGATCTTGTCCAAGAAGGCGCGCTGCCCCTCCGGCCCCATCACCTCGACCGCCATTTTGGCCGAGCCGATGTTGGACGAGAACTTGAAGATTTCCGCCACGTTCATCGGCCGGCGCTGCGCATGATCGTCGTTGATCGTGAAGCGGTCGATCCTGATCGGTGACGTGGCGTCGAAGACGCTGGCTACCGTCACCTTGCCACTGTCGAGCGCCATCGCGGTATTGAAGATCTTGAAGGTCGAACCCTGCTCGTAGACGCCCAGGGTAGCGCGATTGAACAGCGCCTCGTTGGTCAGTGTCTTGGTGCTGTTGGGATTGAAGGTCGGCGCCGAGGCCATGGCGAGGATCTCGCCGTTTGTCGCATCCATCACGATCGCGGTGCCGCCGATCGCTGAGAATTTATGGATCCCGCGCGCAAGTTCACGTTCGACCATGCGCTGCAGGCGCAGGTCGATCGACAGCTGGACCGTCTCGCCGCTCTGAAGCTGCTGGTCGAAGTAGCGCTCGACACCGGCCAGGCCCGAATTGTCGACGCTGGCATAGCCCAGAATGTGCGCCGCCGCCGTGCCTTGCGGATAGATGCGCCGTTCCTCGGCCTGGAAGTCGAGACCGGGAATGCCGAGCCGGTTGACGCGATCATGCTCGCGCGGGCTGAGCCCCCGCTTGATCCAGAAGAAGGTCTTGTCGGCTTCGAGCTTCTCGCGGACGTCCTCGTACTTGAGATCCGGCAGCGCCGTCACGATCTTGCGCGCGGCATCGAGCGGATCGATCACGAGGTGCGGATTGACGAAGGCCGACATGACCGGCACCGACGTCGCCAGCACGGCGCCGTTGCGGTCGACGATATCGGCGCGCTCCGACTGGATCGAACCGCCGCGGGCAGCTACGCGCTGCGTCGGCTCCGCACCATCGCGCAGCAGCGACACGTAGCCCATGCGCAGGCCGACGGCGGCGAAGGCCACGGCGAAGAGCGCCGAGGCGATCACCAGACGCTGGCGAGCGGTCTCCTGCAGATCGCCCTTGAGACGATCCTGCGGCGACCCGTAACGCGCGCCGGCCGCCGCGCTGCGCGCGACGGCCGGTTCGGGCGAGGCAGACCTGCGCCACAGTCTCACCGGCGACCCCCTTCGTTTCGCGAGAGGATCTCATCGATAGAGACTGCGACGCTCTGGCCGTCGCCAACCGGACCCGAGGTTGCCGGCTCTTGGATCTGGGCCGGTCGAGGGGGCGTCGTGGGTCCGGATGAACGCCCTGGAGGGGGTGCGGAGGCCGGCGAGGGGCTGCCGGCCTCCGCTGCGACGCGGGCACCACCGGGCAAAGTCGACGAGGGGACGTCGTTGCCCGTACGTGGGGGGGAAGGGAGTGGTGCTTCGCGCCGCGGGGGGACAGATTCGGGTTTGAGTTGATCGAGCCGGACCATCTGCTTGACCGAGGCCGACTCGAGTTTGAGGTGTTTCAGGGCGAGCGTCTCGATGCGCTCCGCCTCGTTGAGATGAGCCCATTCGACCCGCAGGATATGCGTGGCCTGCTGGCTCTCGATGATCTTCTGGTTGGTGCGGTCGATGCGCTCCTCGAGGTCCTGCACCTTGTACTTGATGGTGAACAGGCCCACGGCCGTGGCGATGGCGGCGACCGACCAGAACATGAGTCCACGATGGATCATGCGCGGCCTCCGGAAGCAGCGAGCTTCTCGGCAACGCGCAAGCGCGCCGAACGCGCGCGCGGATTGGCGGCGACCTCGGCCTCCGACGGCACCATCGGCTTGCGCGTGAGATCGCGCAGCGTGGCGTCCTGCTCGCCGGCACGCGGCGGCGCATGACGCGACGGGCTCGGCGTGCGACCGGCGCGGGCGCGCACGAATTCCTTCACAGCGCGATCTTCCAGCGAATGGAACGATACGACCGCGAGCCGGCCACCCGGCGCCAGCACTTGCTCGGCTGCGGCAAGGCCACGCTCGAGTTCGCCCAGCTCGTCGTTCACGGCAATGCGCAGCGCTTGGAAGGTGCGCGTCGCGGGGTCGCTTTCGTCCCTGCCCTGCGGGCCGACAGCGCGGCGCACGATCTCGGCCAACTCACCGGTGGTGTCGATGCGCTTGGTGCGGCGGGCTTCGACGATGGCGCGCGCGACGCGGCGGCTGCGCCGCTCCTCACCGTAGCGCCAGATGATGTCGGCGAGTTCCGTCTCGTCGCCCTCGTTCACCAGATCGGCCGCCGACGCGCCGCTCTTCTCCATGCGCATGTCGAGCGGACCGGAGGCGCGGAAGGAGAAACCGCGATCGGCCTGGTCGAACTGCATCGAGGAGACGCCGAGATCGAGCGCGACGCCGTCGACATCCTCGACGCCTTCGGCCGACAGGAGATCGGCCATGTCGCCGAAGCGGCCGTCGATCAGGCGCAGGCGTGGCGCGTAGCGTTCGGCCAGCACCTGGCCGGCCGCGATCGCATCGGGATCGCGATCGATGGCGATCACCTGACAGTCGGCACGATCGAGCATGGCTGTGGTGTAGCCGCCGGCACCGAAGGTGCCGTCGAGGTAGCGGCCACCGTCGCGCGGCTGCAATGCATCAACGACTTCGCGGGCCATCACCGGAACGTGGCGGACGGCGCTCATGCCTCGCCCCCTGCGTCACCGGCACTCAGGTTGCGCACGAAGGCCGCCATCTTCTCGCGCTCGGCCGCGCGGCGGGCTTGCCAGCGCGCCGGATTCCAGAGCTGGAACTTCTCGACCTTGCCGACCAGCATCACGCCGTCGGCGACATCGAGCGCCTCGACGAATTCAGCAGGCATGGAGAAGCGGCCGTCCGGCTCCATGGCGATGGTGCGGGCGCCGGCCGAGAGATAGCCCGCCGGATCGAATGCCTCGTCGTCCAGAGCGACCTTCAGCGAACCCTTGGGCCCCAGCGCCTCGGCACGCAGCCGCTCTAGCATGGCGTCGAAGCCCAGGCGCGAATTGCCGTTCACGACACCCGGAACATTGGGGGAGTGATAGAGCACGAAGGCGCCGCGATCGTCCGCAGGCAGCTCATCGCGAAAGGCGGCGGGCAACAGGACCCGACCCTTCTTATCCAACTTGATCAGGATTTCGGACCGGAATGCCACGGCCCTTCTCCCCCTACATCCCGCCGCAGGTGCCCCACGCTCCTGCGTTTCCTGTTACACGGGATACAATGGGATACCATGGGAAAGCCTGGGGCGCAATTCACAAAGACAGGAATCCACAAGGAATCTGAAGGCCTTAGACACAACATCTATTGTGCGCTCGCCACATGCAAACGCAAGCAGTTGTAAGTTCGACTCGTGACGCGAAATCGGACGAAGGGAATGAAGGGTCAGACGGCCTGTAAGCCGGGTTCTGTCCTCGCCCAAAAGCGATGGATGGCCATTCCTCTGGGATGCCCGTTGCCGAGCACCTCGCGCGACCGACCCGGGCGACGACGCGGAAACACCGCTGCCGGTTGCCCGGCGTGCCGCCCCTATTTGGTCTTGCTCCCGGTGGGGTTTGCCGTGCCGCTTCCGTTGCCGGTCGCGCGGTGGGCTCTTACCCCACCGTTTCACCCTTACCTGGCCAGCAAGCTGGCCCGGCGGTCTGTTCTCTGTGGCACTTTCCCTGGGGTCGCCCCCGCCGGTCGTTAACCGGCACCGTGTCTCCGTGGAGCCCGGACTTTCCTCACCCGACCGGTTACCCGTTCGAGTGCAGCCATCCAGCCGTCTGACCCGGGCGCTTGACTAGGCTGCTCCCCCCAGCGGGTCAAGCAGCCCGGCCAGCAGCGTCCGCGTCTCGGGATCGGCCATGCCATCGACTTGTGCAGGTCGGTAATGGCGCTGAAAGGCCTTTATGATCTCTTTCGGTGGGACAGCGATCGGAGGCGCATAACCGAAACGCTGCAAGGCTTTCTGAAAATCGCCGTCGAGCGGTCGCGCCCCGGCCCGCGGCCAGACTCCGATGCCGGCGTCGGCCAAGACCTTCCAGGGAAAACGGCGGCCCGGGTCGACCTTGCGCTGCGGCGCGATGTCGGAATGGCCCACGACATTACGCGGCACGATGGCGGGATGGCGCGCCAGGATGCCTCGACAAAGTTCGATCAACACTTCGATCTGACCCGGCGGATAGTCGTGGCGATCGCCATGCAGGTTGACGATCTCGATGCCGATCGATGTTGCGTTCAACGCTTCGCGGCCACGCCACCATGAACGGCCGGCGTGCCAGGCGGTGCGATCCTCGGCAACGAGTCGATACGCCATACCATCCTCGGCCAAGACATAGTGCGAGCTCACGCAATGCTCTCGCGTGCCGTCGCACAGGATGTCGAGCGACTCCTGCAGCGGCAGCTCGGTGTAGTGCAGCACCAGGATATCGACGACCGCCCCTTCGGGCCGTGGCGCATGATTGGGCGATGGCTGATCGACGAGCTTCACGGTCAGGCGGCGACCAGTCCGCGTTGCCGGCGCAGGCGATCGTAGGCGTCGTTGATCAGCGCGAGCTTGCGATTGGCCATCTCGATGGCCTCCTCCGGCAAGCCTTGCGCCATTAACTTGTCGGGATGATTGGCGCGAACCTGGCGCAGCCACGCTTCGCGGATCTGTTCGTCGGTCGCCAACGGGTCGATACCGAGCACAATGCAAGGCTCGCACTCCATGACGCCGAGCGCCGCGGCCTTGGCGCGTTCGAAGCGCGAGCTCTCCAGACCGAAGATGCGTGCGACCTTGGCGAGGTAGTCGGCTTCCGCGACATCGATCTCGCCATCGGCCTGGGCGATGCTGAACAGACCTTCGACCACGTTCTCGAGGATTTCCGGCGCGTCGGGAAAGAGCACCGCCACCTGCCGTGCATAGGTCTCGAAACCGCCGGCGTCGCGCTTGGCGAGATCGAAGAAGCGTTCGACATTGGCTTCCTCGCCCGGCGGCACCTGGAAGAAGGCACGGAACGCCGCGACTTCGACCTCCGACACTTCGCCATCGACCCGCGCCATCTTGGCGCCGAGCGCGATGACGCCGATCGTGAAACCGATCTGGCGCAGGCCGGGATGGCCACCATCGTCAGCCGGCGGCGAAGACAAGCCCAGCAACTCGGCGATGCCGAGGCCGTTCATGCCTTCCACAATTTTGTCCCAGATCCTCATGTCGAGCCTTATAGCAGCAGGGAACCCAGAGCGACGCAGACCAACAACACCAGCGCCAGCCACCGATAGAAGCGTTCACTGGCTAACGGAAACAGACGCTCGCCGAGCAGACCACCCGCTATGACCGCCGGCGCCAGGAACAGCCCGTAAACGCCAGTGCTCCATCCGATCAGATCGCGCGACGCGAAAGCTGTGATGGCAAACAAATCGACGAAAACGAAGTAGGTCGTGAGGTTGGCTCGCACGCGCGCCGCCGGATCCTCACCTGCGAGATAATAGAATGCGATCGGCGGACCGGCCATGCCCGAGAGGCCATTCAGAAAGCCGCTGGTCGCACCCGCCGTGAGAGTAGTCGCAGTCCCTGGTCGACCGGAAAAGCGCCAGCCGCTTGCCAGCATTATGACAGCACCGAGAACGATGGCGGAAATCGCCCAGCGCATCGGTTCGGGATCGGCCCATGTCAGCGTGAGGTTACCGAACGGTACGCCGATTGCCGCCGCCACCAACAAGACGCCGATGCGGCGCCAGTCGACGAGGCGCACGACCCTGGGCAACAGTGGCAGCGCCACGGCAATTTCCAGCAGCAAGCAGAGCGCGATGCCCACGGCGGGTCCGTAGAGCGCGGAAAATACCGGCGTCATCAGCATGGCGGCGCCGAAGCCCGCGAAGCCGCGCACCATGCCTGCAATGCAGGCAACGACGGCCGAAATCAGGAAGGGAGTGCTCAACAGGTCAGGCATAGCGGGCGCGGAAGCTAGCATTGCCGGACCGTCATCCGAGCATCATATAATGCAGGTCATGCCCTCAAAGAATCTCGCAGTGTCGGCGACCCCGCTCCTGATGCCGTACATCCAACGGCGGCCCGAGCTCGAAGGCGTAACGCCGAAACCTTTCAAGCTGGTTTCGGACTACACACCGGCAGGTGACCAGCCCGAGGCGATCCGGCAGCTCATCGAAGGCGTGTCGGGCGGCGAGCGCGACCAGGTACTGCTGGGCGTCACCGGCTCGGGCAAGACTTTCACCATGGCCAATGTCATCGCCTCGCAAGGACGGCCGGCACTCGTGATGGCGCCCAACAAGACGCTGGCGGCGCAGCTTTACAGCGAGATGAAGGGCTTCTTTCCGGATAACGCGGTCGAGTACTTCGTGTCGTACTACGACTACTACCAGCCCGAAGCCTATGTGCCGCGGACGGACACCTACATCGAGAAGGATTCGTCGATCAACGAGCAGATCGACCGCATGCGCCACTCCGCGACACGCGCCCTGATGGAGCGCGACGACGTGATCATCGTGGCCTCGGTCTCGTGCATCTACGGCATCGGCCCGCTGGAAAACTATCAGGCGATGACCTTCCGCCTGCACAAGGGTCAGAAGATCGATCGCACCACCCTGCTCCGCCGCTTCGTCGAGCAGCAGTACAAGCGTAATGACAACGCCTTCCAGCGCGGAACCTTCCGCGTGCGCGGCGATACCGTCGACCTCTTCCCGGCCCATTACGAGGACAAGGCCTGGCGCTTCGAGATGTTCGGCGACGAGATCGAATCGATCACCGAGTTCGATCCGCTGACGGGCGATAAAACCGTGTCGTTGTCGGACATCATCGTCTACGCCAACAGCCACTATGTGACGCCGAAGCCCACGATGCAGAAGGCGATCGACCAGATAAAGGGCGATCTCAAGCAGCGGCTCGACGAATTCAATCGCGCCGGCCGGCTCCTTGAAGCGCAGCGCCTGGAGCAACGCACGCTGTTCGACATCGAGATGCTGGAAACCACCGGCGCCTGCGCCGGCATCGAAAACTATTCGCGTTACCTCACCGGCCGCAAGCCGGGCGAGCCGCCGCCCACTCTGTTCGAATACTTCCCCGAGAACTCCCTGCTGATCTGTGACGAGAGCCACGTCACGGTGCCGCAGATCGGCGGCATGTTCCGCGGCGACTTCAACCGCAAGAGCGTGCTGGCCGAGTTCGGCTTCCGCCTGCCCTCGGCGATCGACAACCGGCCGCTGAAGTTCGAGGAGTGGGACACGCTGCGCCCGCAGACGACCTATGTCAGCGCCACGCCAGGCGACTGGGAGATGGAGCGCACGCAAGGCACCTTCATCGAGCAGGTGATCCGGCCCACAGGCCTGATCGACCCGACGGTGCTGATACGTCCGGTCGAGAAGCAGGTCGACGACCTGATCGCCGAGTGCCGCGACTGCGCCAAGAAGGGCCAGCGCGTGCTGGTCACGGTGCTGACCAAGCGCATGGCCGAGGATCTCGTGGAGTACATGCATGAGGCCGGCATCCGCTGCCGCTACCTGCACTCCGACATCGACACCCTGGAGCGTATCGAGATCATCCGCGACCTGCGGCTCGGCGCCTTCGATGTGCTGGTGGGCATCAACCTGCTGCGCGAGGGTCTCGACATTCCCGAATGCGCCCTGGTCGCCATCCTCGATGCCGACAAGGAAGGCTTCCTGCGTTCGCCGACCTCGCTGGTGCAGACGATCGGCCGCGCCGCCCGCAACGTCGACGGCCGGGTCATCCTCTATGCCGACAAGATGACGGACTCGATCAAGTACGCCATGGCCGAGACCGACCGGCGGCGCGCCAAGCAGACGGCCTATAATAAGGAGCACGGCATCACGCCGGCCTCGGTGAAGAAGAACATTGCCGAGATCCTGCAGTCGACTGCCGAGCGCGATCACTACACCGTCGACACCGGCGTGTCGGGCGACGTCCATCTGGTCGGGCACAATCTGCGCACCCACATTGCCGAACTCGAAAAGCGCATGCGCGCTGCCGCCGCCGACCTCGAATTCGAGGAAGCCGGCCGCCTGCGCGACGAGATCCGCCGCCTCGAGGCCCACGAGCTCGAGCTGCCAGGCCAGGCTGCAAGCGCCAATGTCGGCGTGCATCTCGGCAAGATGCAGCACTCCCGCGTCTTCCGCGGCGTGCGCACCGGCTCCGGTTCACGCGGCAAGCCGGCGCGGCGCAGCGGCCGATAGGAAATAGGCGATGCGCTTGCGCGCCCTGGCCGCCCTACTTTTCTTCGTGTTGGCGTGGCCGGCCGTGGCGCAGGAGCGCGAGCAGATCGTGCGCATGCCCGGTCCTGGCGGATCGAACTTGATCGCCACAGTGCTGCGGCCACCGGGAGAGGTACGCCAGCCACTGGTCGTTATCAATCACGGTTCGCCGGCCGACGGTTCGCGGCGCGCTACCATGGAACGGCCACGGTACGTCACCCTTTCCTCCTGGTTCCTGGCGCGCGGCTACGTCGTCGCCCTGCCGATGCGACGTGGTTATGGCGACAGCGGCGGTACCTGGGCCGAGGGCTACGGCTTCTGTGACACGCCTGACTATTTCAATGCCGGCCTGCAAAGCGCCAGCGACATCCAGGCCACGATCGACTACATGCGCAGCCAGCCCTATGTCGCGGCGGACCGCACGATCGTCGTCGGTCAGTCGGCCGGGGGCTGGGCAGCAATCGCCTTGTCGAGCCGCAACCCGCCCGGCGTTTCCGGCATGATCAACTTCGCTGGCGGCCGCGGTGGACATCAGAAGCTCGCCGGTGGTGGCATCGGCAACTGCACGCCGAGCGCGCTGGTCGATGCAGCCGGGCGCTATGGCGCGACAGCGCGCGTGCCGATGCTCTGGATCTATGCCGAGAACGATAGCTTCTTCGAACCCGCACTCGCCCAGCGCATGGCCGAGGCCTACGACAAGGCTGGCGGCAAGGCGACATACAAGCCGCTCGGACCGTTCGACCGCGATGGTCACAGTCTCGCCGGTGCGAGCAACGGCACACCCGTCTGGTCACCGCTGGTCGAAACTTTCCTCAGTGGCTTGAGGTAGAAAGCAGCCCGCACGTTATAGTCGCGGCGCAATGTCTTCTGCCGCGCCGACCGACCTTCGCCGTTATCTGATCGCCCTCGTCTCCCTCACTCTGGTGCAGGTCGTCGCGACCATGGGCTTCAACCAGGCCTCGGTGCTGGCGCCCGCCGCTGCACCGGCGCTGGGCGTCGCCGCCGCCGACGTCGCCTACTATGTCTCGCTGGTCTATCTCGCGGCGATGATCTCGACCCTGGGCGGCGGCGCAATCAATCGGCGCCTGGGACCCATCCGCTTCATCCAGACCGGCCTCACCGTGGCAGCGATCGGCTCTTTCATCTTCGCCGTGGGCGGCGTGACGATGGCGACCTTCTCGGCACTGATCGTCGGCCTGGGCTCTGGGCCGCTCACCATTGCCAGCTCCCACATCCTGGCGCGCGTTTCGCCGCCGCGCCTCGCCAACGTCACCTTCTCGCTGAAGCAAAGCGGCGTACCAGTGGGCTTCGCGATCTGCGGTGCCGTACTGCCGACCCTGGCGCTCGATTTCGGCTGGCGCTGGGCCGCGGCCAGCATCGGCTTCCTGTCGCTTGCGACCGTCATCGCCGTCCAACCGCTGCGTCGGCTCTACGACGAGGAACAGGCGAGCGACCAGGTCGGGCGGCGGTTCCTGCCCACGGCCGCCGAGATCTTCGAGCCGCTGCGGCTTGCCTGGCGCGACCCGATCCTGCGGCCGATGTGTTTCATCGGCATGCTCTTCTCGGCGACGCAAGCGATTGTCGTGAACTTCACGGTCGTCTACGCCGTCGACGGCTTGAAAATGTCGTACGTGCTGGCCGGCGCCCTGCTTTCGGCGGCGACGGTCACTGGCGCCTTCGGCCGCGTCTTCTGGGGCGCCTTGGCTGATCTGTTGCGGCGACCCTCGACCGTGCTGGCAGGCATCGGCGGCATCGTCGCGATCGCGGCAACAACAATGGCCTTTTCGACGCCCGACTGGCCGATCACCGCCGTCTATATCGTCTGCATCGTGCTGGGCGGCACTGCCGTCGGCTGGAACGGCGTCTTCATCGCCGAGAGTGCCTCACGCGCACCACCCGGCCGGGCTGCGGAGTTTACCGGCGCCACGCAGCTCTTCGTCTTTTTCGGTGCGCTCCTCTCGCCGCTGCTGTTCCGCACGGTCCTGGCAATCACCCATTCTTACGAGGCGGGCTATCTCCTACTGGCGGCCGGTGTCACCGTCTGCTCGTTCCTGTTGGCGCGCGCAGCGATGCGATCAAGGGTCACCCCTCGGCGCTGAGCGCGCTTTCGTGCCAGCGGCGCAGCAGAAGGTGCGAGAGCAACGACAGCAACAGGTAGATCGCGATGCCGGCCAACGAGATCAGCACGAGTGCTGCAAACATGCGCGGGATCTTGAGCTGGTAGCCTGATTCGAGGATGCGATAGGCGAGACCTGACTCCCGTCCGCCCGAACCTGCCACGAACTCCGCCACGACGGCGCCTATCAGCGCCAGGCCACCCGAGATGCGCAGGCCACCCAGGAAGTACGGCAGAGCCGCCGGCAGGCGCAGATCGATCAGCGTGCGCCAGCGTCCCGCACCATAGAGTTCAAAGAGGTCGAGCAGGTTGCGGTCGACCGAGCGCAGGCCCAGCACCGTGTTGGACAGGATGGGAAAGAAGGCGACCAGCCAAGCGCAGATCAACAGCGAGAGATTGACGTCGTCGACCCAGGCGATGATCAGCGGCGCAATGGCCACGATCGGCGTCACCTGCAGGATGATGGCATAGGGAAAGAACGACAGCTCGATCCAGCGCGACAGCGAAAACAGTATGGCCAACGCCACGCCGACGATCACCGCCGCGGCCAGCGCCTGCATCGTGATCTCCAGTGTGATGATGAGCGCCGGCCAAAGCGTCGACCAGTCGCTGACCAGCGTCTTGGCGATGAGAATCGGACCCGGCAGCACATAGGGTGGGATCGCCGCGGTCCGCACCACGGCCTCCCACAGGACGAGCATCACGAGGCCGACCAGGATCGGCGCGAGGAAGCGCGCACTCATGCCGCCAGCGCCTCGGAGAGCTGCGCCGAAGTCAGCCGGCAGAGGGCGGCATATTCCGCCGACGTGCCGAAGGCCTCAGTGCGCGGATAGGCGGCAGGAATGGCGAGTTCGGACAGCACGCGGCCGGGCCGCGCGCTCATCACGGCAATGCGCTGCGAGAGGAAGACCGACTCGAACACCGAATGGGTCACGAACACCGCGGTGAACCGCGTGCGCTGCCACAGGTCGAGAAGGTCGGTGTTGAGCCGGCGGCGGGTGATCTCGTCGAGCGCGGCGAAAGGTTCGTCCATCAGCAGCAGCTTGGGCTCGGTGACCAGCGCCCGCGCGATCGACACGCGCATCTTCATGCCGCCCGACAGTTCGCGCGGATAGCTGCGCTCGAAGCCGGCCAGGCCGACATGGCCCAGCGCCTCGGCCGCACGCGCCTCGCGTTCGGACCGCGCGACGCCCGCGAGCTTGAGTGGCAGCGCCACGTTGGCAAGCGCCGTGGTCCAGGGCATCAGGGTCGGTTCCTGGAAGACAAAGCCCAGGTCCGGCCTGCCCGATGGCCATTCGATGGTACCGGAGGTCGGCTGCGCGAGGCCCGCGATCAGGCGCAGCAAGGTCGACTTGCCGCAACCCGACGGCCCCAGCACGCTCAGGAATTCACCAGCCTCGATGTCGAGCGATGTCCCTTCGAGGGCTCGCACACCGTTGGCGAAATCCTTGGAGACGTCACGAACGCCGACGAGTCGCATCAAGTCTTCGGCTAAAGCGAGGTCAGGCGGGCGGGAGCGTCAGGTCGAGCTGGGCCGACCAGACTGGCATCGGCAGCGTGTCGCGCGCCGCAAGGTTGGCCGGCAGCGCCGCGCGGTCTGTCGCCTTGGCGAAAGGCAGCACGAGCCCGCTGCGCACCCCGAACACGGCATCGCCGTCGAGATGCTCATCGTCCTCGGGAAAGAATTCGGTGATCAACGGCTGATGGCCCGGCGCCTGGATGATCATGTGCAGATGCGCCGGCCGCCAGGCATCGCGACCCAGGACCCGCAGCATGTCGCCGGCCGGGCCGTCGTCCGGCACCTTGTAGGAGACCGGTCGCACCGTGGAGAAGGCGAAGCTGCCGTCGACCGCCACGGGAAGGCGCGCGTGATAATTGGTTGGCGACTGCGCCGAATCCTGCTGGGCGTAGAGGCCGTTGCCGGCGTTCTGCCACAGCGCCAGCACCGCGCCCTTGGCTGGAGCGCCCTTCGCATCGACGATCCGGCCGCTCACGACCAGCGGTTCGCCGACCTGGCCGCGCCACAGATCACCCCCGTTCGGCAGCTCGGGCGCGCCTTCGATGTGGAACGGGCCCAGCACCGACGACGGCGTCCCGCTGCCCGCGGCGTTCACCATGTCGATCAGCGAGGACACGCCCAGCAGGTCGGAGAAGAGAATGTATTCGTTGCGCTTGTCGTCGGTGAACTTGGCCGCGCGGGTCAGCGCGTCGATGGCGGCGCCCCACTCCGCCTGGGTCACCTTGTTCTCGCGCACGAAGCTGTGGAGATGGCCGGCCAGGGAGACCAGCAAGGTCCGCGCGCGGGCCGACGGCGCGTTCCGGGCATAGTCGGCAAAAGCCTGGGTGATCGACGTCGGGGTCAGGTTGCGCATCGAAGATCCTCGCGCCTAGCGCGGCGCCCGCAGGAGGGCGTCATAGTCGGCCCGCAGCAGGGCGAAGAGCAGATGGTCGGCCCACTGCCCGTTGATGCGCAGATATTGCCGCGCCAGTCCTTCCTCATGGAACCCGACCTTGGTCAGGACAGCCTTGGAGGGTTCGTTGTGCGGCAGGCAGGCCGCTTCGAGCCGATGCAGCCGCAGCTCGTCGAAAACGAACGGCAGGGTGGCTCGCAGAGCGTCTGTCATCAGGCCTTGGCCGGCATAGGGCTGGCCCATCCAGTAGCCGACCGACGCCGTCTGGGCGACGCCGCGCCGGACGTTGCTCAGGTTGATGCCGCCGACCAGCCGCCGGCCCTCGTTGTGGAAGGCGAAAAGGCCGTAGGCCTCGCCGGCCCGCCATTCCTTGATCTGCTGGCGCAGGCGACGCCGGAAATGGTCCCGGCCGAGGGAATCCTCGGGCCAGGTCGGCTCCCAGGGAGTCAGGAAAGCCCTACTCCGAGCCCGTAATTCAGCCCATTCCGGCCAGTCGTCCATGGTCGGGGCGCGCAGAAAAACCCGCCTGCCGGCGATCCGGGTCATCCCCGACAGCGACAACGGGACGTCGGCAAAGCGGAACATCTTGGTCTATAATAATAGGTCTTCGGAATTCTTGCATGTTTTCCGAGGATTGGCGTAGGAAATTGAGACTGTCCGCCGCGCCTGATGGTCGAGAAAGAGCCGCCGCCAGCTTGCCTAACGGGCGTATGAACCCATTTAGAGTATCCGCTGAGGCATGGTCTGTTATGGAAACGGATAATAAACCGAGTGTCGGCCAGAAGGGCCGCTTCTACCTGACGAAGAACATCTGGCTGCCACAAGAGCCGCTCGAGAAGTTCAATCTCAAGCTCTCCGATATGATTCTGCGCAACATGCCCAAGTTGCCGCTGGGCGGCGACGATGCGCTGAAGGTCTTCCCGGTCCTGTCCGAACTCAAGAAGAGCCACGACAAGATCAAGGCCGACCTCAACTACCTGCTGAGCCATCACGAGGAAATCCCGGCGCTCCACGAGGTCCATCCACGCGACCTCTACGTGCCGGGCCGCGCCTGGCGTACCTTCCTGCTGAAGCTGTGGGGCCACGACGTCCCGGAGAATGCGGCGGCGGTGCCGGACACGATCGCGGCGATCAACAAGATCCCCGGCGTGCATACCGCCCTCTTCAGCATCCTTCACGGCTATGCCGAGATCGAACCCCATCGTGGTTCGGCCGCCGGCGTCATCCGCTTCCACTACCCGCTGATCGTGCCGACCGAACCGGAGAAGTGCTGGATCGAAATCGGCGGCCATCACTTCTTCTGGAAGGAAGGCGAGCCGCTGGTGTTCGACGACACGCGCGAGCACTGGGTGAAGAACCAGACCGACCAGACGCGCGTGGTGCTGATCATCGACTTCAACGCTGAAATGCCGTTCCCGGTGAATCTCTACACCGGCCTGCGCTACAACCTCGTCCGCCGCAGCGCCGAGGTGAAGGCAGTGATCGAACGCGCCTCGATCGGCGTCCCGCCGCGCGCCACCCAGACGGAACTGGCGAAGGCGGCTTAATCGGCTGCAGCGTCATTGCGAATGAAGCGAGGGATTCTTTCCGATCGGGAAGGTCCCTCGTTGCATTTGGAATGCTGCGGTCACTCGCGGCTCGCCCCCATCCTCACACCATCAGGCGAGTGGCGGCAGACACAAGGCAGACGTAGTCTCGCCGATGTAAGCCACCGCGTTTCCGCGGAGGCGAGATCGGTTGGAGACACACCATGTCGGTCACCGATAAGTCGTTCATCGGTTCGATTCCCGAACTCTACGACCGGCTGATGGTGCCGCTGATCTTCGAATATTGTGCGCGCGATCTGGCGGCGAGAGCGGTGGCGCTTGCGCCCCGATCTGTCCTCGAAGTGGCAGCAGGAACCGGCGTGGTGACGCGGGCACTCGCCGCAGGATTGCCGGCCGATACGAGACTGGTAGCCACAGATCTCAACCAGCCGATGCTCGACCAGGCGCGCAAACAGTTGGCAAATGCTCCGCACGTCATCTTCAGGCAAGCCGATGCCCAGGCGCTTCCTTTCGACGATGCCCAGTTCGACGTCGTGCTCTGCCAGTTCGGCGTGATGTTCTTCCCCGATAGAGCCAAGGCTTATCGGGAGGCGAAGCGTGTCCTGAAACCCGGTGGACACTACCTATTCAATGTGTGGGACCGGATCGAAGACAACGAGTTCGCCGACGAAGTGACACGAGCCCTCGCTCCGCTCTTTCCTTCCGATCCACCGCGCTTCCTGCCAAGGACGCCATATGGGTATCACGATCCCAATGCCATCCGCGCCGATCTCGACGCCGCAGCCTTCGAGACTGTCTCGATCGCGCCGTTGGCGACCTTGAGCAACGCTCCCTCACCCAACGATGCGGCTATGGCCTACTGTCAGGGCACGCCGCTGCGCACAGAGATCGAGGCTCGAGGCGGCTCGCTGGAAGAAGCGACGCGGATCGCAGCAGCAGCCATTGCAAGACGCTTTGGGCACGGTGCCGTAAGCAGCCGCATTCGGGCGCTGGTCGTGACGGCGAAGTGATGCAGGCGTACGCAATCGATTGCATTTCCTCCCCATTCAAATGGAGAGGAGGTCCAGTTACGCCGCCAGACGAGCGGCGATCTTGTCCAGCGGTTCCAGGCCGTCGATCGGTCCCAGGGCGGCGAGCGTGAGCTTGCCCTGCAACAGGCGCCGGGCGACGCGGCGCACCGCTTCCTGATCCACGGCTTCGATACGGGCCACGACCTCGGCATAGGGGATTGGCCGGCCATGGACGATGAGATGGCGTGCGGCCTGCTCGCAGCGCGCGCCACTCGACTCCAAAGCCATCAAGGTCCCCGCCTTGATCTGGTTGCGTGCACGCACCAGTTCCGCCTCGTTCAGCGTCTCGGCGACGCCCACGAATTCGTCGCACACTGCCGGCACCAGCTCGGCGAGATCGTCCTCGCCCGTACCGGCATAGATGCCAAACAGGCCGCCGTCGGCGTAGGCCGTGTTGAAGCAGTGGATGCCGTAGACCAGCCCGCGCTCCTCGCGGATGCGCTGGAAGAGGCGCGAGGACATGCCGCCGCCAAACAGCGTCGAATAGACGGCGAGCGCAAAATAGTCCGGGTCGCGATAGCCGATCCCCTCGCAGCCCAGCACGAGATGGGCCTGTTCGAGCACCCTCGTCTCGCGGCCATCGCCGCCGACATAGGCCAGCGGCACCGGCTGCTCGGCGTTGGCAGGCGTGCGCGGCACCGAACCAAAGTGCTTCTCGGCGAGATCAACGATGTGATCGTGCTCGACCCGACCCGCCGCCGACAGGACCATGTTCGACGCGGTGTAGTGGCGCGCGAGATAGGCAAAGAGGTCGTCGCGGCCGATCGCCTCGACGGTCGCCGCGGTGCCCAGTACCGGCCGGCCCAGCGGCTGACCGGGCAGTGCGGTTTCCTGGAACTGATCGAAGATGATGTCGTCGGGCGTATCGAGCGCCTGGCCGATCTCCTGCAGGATGACGCCACGCTCGCGCTGCAGCTCGTCGGGATCGAACACCGAGTTGCGCAGGATGTCGGCGATCATCTCGACACCGAGGCCCACATCCTCTTTGAGCACCGAGGCGTGATAGGCAGTGATCTCTCGGCCCGTATAGGCGTTGAGGCTGCCGCCGAC
The DNA here is from genome assembly GCF_004297405.1 of Reyranella sp. GTDB lineage: Bacteria > Pseudomonadota > Alphaproteobacteria > Reyranellales > Reyranellaceae > Reyranella. The sequence continues at coordinate 188,790 of NZ_SCVC01000032.1, read as the reverse complement.
ATTCTCGATCTCCTCGGCGATGGCGCGGGCCGAGCGGGTGCGCGTCCCCTTGAACGCCATGTGCTCCAGCATGTGCGCCATGCCGTTCAGCTCGGCGGCTTCGTGACGCGTACCGCAGGCAACCCAGATGCCGAGCGAAGCCGATTCGACCTCCGGCATCTCGTCGACTGCAACGCGCAGTCCGTTGCCGAGTGTCGTAACCTTGACGTTGCTCATGTCCTCACCTTGGCGCGCGTTGCCGGCGCCGTAGCCATTGCGCGGCGTTCATCGATCATAGCCTTGAGCGCCTCGACGTCGTTGCGCAGCCCATCGACCCGTTCTGCCCGCTCCAACAGATCGCCCAACCGTGCCGGTAGCGGCGGCCGCTCGCCGGTGGCCTTCTCGACAGCATCGGGAAATTTGGCCGGATGCGCCGTCGCCAGCACCACCATGGGGATCGAGTTATCGCGGCGGTGTTGCTGGGCCACGGCATAGCCCACCGCCGTGTGCGGATCGATGGTCTCGCCGAACCGACGGCGGCAATCGGCAATGGCGGCGATCGTGCCGGCATCGTCGAGGCGGCCGGCATCGAAGAGCTGGCGAACGCCAGTGAACGCATTGTCGCCGACCTTGAGCGTGCCGGTGCTGCGGAAAGCCGTCATGGCATCGGCCAGGGTCGCGCCGTTGCGGTCATAGAGATCGAACAGCAGGCGCTCGAAGTTACTCGAGATCTGGATGTCCATGCTGGGGCTGAGCGTCGGCACGACTTCAGACATCGTCATGGTGCCGCTCTCGAAGAAGCGCGCCAGGATGTCGTTGCTGTTGGCGCCGACGACGAAATGCGAGATCGGCAGGCCCATCTGCTTGGCGGCATAGCCGGCATAGACATTGCCGAAGTTGCCGCTGGGCACGGTGAAGGCCACCGGCCGGTCCGGCGCGCCAAGCTTCAGCGCCGCCCAGAAGTAATAGACGATCTGGGCCATAACGCGGGCGAAGTTGATCGAGTTCACCGCCGTCAGCGCATGACGATCGCGGAAGGCGAGATCGTTGAAGCAAGCCTTGGCGAGGTCCTGGCAATCGTCGAACGTGCCCTGCACCGCGATGTTGTGCACGTTGGGCGCCAGCACCGTCGTCATCTGCCGGCGCTGCACCTCGCTCACGCGTCCCTTGGGGAACAGCATGAAGATGTCGATCGTCTTGCGATCGCGCACCGCCTCGATCGCCGCCGAGCCAGTGTCGCCCGACGTCGCGCCAACGATGGTGGCGTGCTGGCCGCGCACGGTCAGCGTCTGGTCGAGCATGCGGCCGAGAAGCTGCAGCGCCACGTCCTTGAAGGCGAGAGTCGGACCGTGGAACAGCTCGAGAAGATGCAGCCCGCTGTCGCCCAACGGCTTCAGCGGCGCGACCTCCGGCGTCTCGAACGAGGCATAGGCCTCGCCGATCAGGCGGCGGAACGTCACTTCGTCGAATGTGTCGCCGACGAAGGGCCGCATCACGCGGAAAGCGAGTTCCGTATAGGTCAGGCCCTTCAGCCCGGCGATCTCGGCCTTGCTGAACTGCGGCCACTCGGCAGGAAGGTAGAGACCGCCGTCGCGGGCAAGGCCCGCGAGCATGACGTCTTCGAAGCCGAGCGGCGCGGGATTACCCTGCGAACCGTGGCGAGTGCTGATGTAACGCAACTAATACTCCGATATCGCGACCGTCAGGCGACCTGGCGACAGGCCTCGTGATCCTTGCGGACGCGCTTGGTGGAGGCGGGAAACTTTTGCAACGCGCGCTCTGGCCGGGTCGGGCGTTTGACCAGATCGCCACCACAGTTGGGGCAGTGGCCGCCCAGGCGAGTTCGTGCGCAATCCGCACAGAACGTGCACTCGAAGGTGCAGATCAGGGCGTCGGACGCGCCGTTGGGCAGGTCCTTGTCGCAGCACTCGCAGTTCGGGCGGAGATCGAGCATGAGTCCCTCTTACGCCGACAGGTAGCGGCTTTCCAGATGAGCCTTGAAGGCCTGGGCCCCCAGCGCCGAGCCGGTGGCCGCAGTCAGGATCTCGTCGGTCGTCGCGATCGAGCCCTTGCCGTGCACATTGGCACGAAGCCAGCCCAGAAGCGGCGAGAAATCGCCCTTTCCGATCGCGTCCAGGAGGCCGGGCTCGGCGCGACGTGCGGCGGCAAAGAGTTGGGCCGCCGCCAGGGCGCCCAATGTGTAAGTCGGGAAATAGCCCCACCCGCCGTCCGGCCAATGGATATCCTGCAGGCAGCCGAGCGAATCGTCCGGCGGCACGATACCCAGCAACTCGCGCATGCCGTCGTTCCAGGCCCCCGGCAGATCGGCGAGCGGTAGATCGCCCGCCAGCATCGCCCGCTCCAGCCGGTAGCGCAGCATGATGTGCAACGGATAGGTGACTTCGTCGGCGTCGACGCGGATGAAGCCCGGCGCGACTCGCGTGTAGAGGCGATGGATGTTCTCCACGCTCCACGCCGGCCCGTCCTTGCCGAAGGCTGCGCGCATGCGAGGTGCGGCGAAAGCCACGAAGGCGTCGCTGCGGCAGGCTTGCATCTCCATCAGCAGCGACTGACTCTCGTGCAGAGTCATGCCGCGTGCATTGCCCACCGGCTGGCGCCGCCACTCGCGCGGCAGGCCCGCTTCGTAAAGACCATGGCCGGTCTCGTGCAGTACGCCCATCAATGCGCGGGCGAAATCCGTCTCGTCGTAGCGCGTGGTGATGCGCACATCGTCGGCTGTTCCCCCGGTAAAGGGATGGGCCGAGACGTCGAGCCTGCCGTGATGAAAGTCGAAGCCGATGAGACGGATCAGCTCCTCGCCCAGGCGGCGTTGCGCCTCGACCGGGAACGGTCCGTCGAGAGGCTGAATGGCCGGAAGCCCCTTCTGACGTTCGAGGACGCGGCCCAGCAGGTCGGGCAGGAAAGAGCGCAGCTCGGCGAACAGTGCATCGATATGCGCCGAACGGCCACCCGGCTCGAACTCGTCGAGCAGCGCGTCATAGAGTGACGTCCCGAGCGCCGCGGCCTTCGCCTCGCCGACGCGGCGCATGAGATTGAGCACTTCCGACAGGGTCGGCAGCAACGACTTGAAGTCGGCGTTCTTCTTGGCCGAACGCCACGCCAATTCGCAGGCGCTGCAAGCCCGCGTGCGCGCCTCGACCAGATCGGCCGGCAAGGCGCTTTCATGCACCCAGGATCGGCGCATCTCGCGCAGGTTGGCCTGCCGCCACGGATCGAGCGACGTCCGTCCCTCTTCCGCCCGCGCCAGCAGATCGGACATGTCGGGCGCGGCAATGATCTCATGCGCGATGACGCCAAGGGTCGCGAGCTGGTCGGCGCGATCCTCGCTGGCGCCGTCCGGCATCATGGTCGAGCGGTCCCAGTTCAGGATGGCCGAGGCGCGGCCAACGGCGCTCAGCCGCGCGAACCGGCGCTCGAGTTCGGTATAGGGGTCGTTCGCAATCATGTGCCGGCCTTCTTCCGTCCGCCGATCTCGAGCCGGCCCAGCTCCCAATGATAGGCGAGATACACACCGGCCATCGCCAGGGCGATCAGGAACCAGGTGATGGCGTACTGAAGATGGTCGTTGGGAATGTCGAAGCGTGTCTGGCCGCCCACCGGCAGCCCGCCGGGATTGGGCGTCGAATCGGCGTCGAGGAAGAACCTGTCGAGCTTGGGATCGGGCGGCGCCCCGGCCATCTTGCGCATCAGCGGCACATCGACGTGGAACCAGACGTTCTTGTCCGGCACGTTCTCGGGCGCGAACTGCCGGCGCTCCTGGTTGCGGCGCACGATGCCGACGAGCTCGACGCGACCCGCGAGCTGACCTTCTGCGCGGCGTGCAGGATCCTTCCGCTCCTGGGGAATCCAGCCGCGATCGAACAGGACGATGCGGCCGTCATCGGTCTTGAGCGGCACGACGAGCTGATGCCCGACCTTGTTCTTGAGGCTGCGCGCGGCAAGGAAGAACTCCTTGTCGTAAAGGAAAGTGCCGCCAACCTTCACGCGGCCATACTCGTAGCGGAGCGGATTGCCGCTCAGCAGCTCGTCGAGGGAAACCGGCGCGGCCGCCTGGTTGGCGGCGATGCGATCGAGGATGTCCCTCTTCCATTCGCGGCGCTCCATCTGCCAGATGCCGAGCCCCAGCGAGAGGACCAGGATCGGCAGCGAGATGAGCGTGGGCCACAAAGCGGGCCGCAGCCTGATCATGATGTCTCCTCTACTCGTCGAGAGCGGTCGAGCGATGGGTGTACTGCTGCGCAACCAGCAGCGCCTTCAGGAAACGCAGCATCCAGGTCGCGAGCCCGAAGGTAACCGGCAGCCAGATCAAAACGTGCAGCCACCACGGCGGCTCGAAGCGAAACTCCACCCAGAAGACGAGCATCATGATGATGGCACCCAGCCCCAGGATCACGAGCACTGCCGGCCCGTCTCCGGCGTCGTTGCCACGCAGGTCGAGGTCGCACTCGGAGCAGCGATCGACCACCGTCAAGAGACCGCGAAAGAGCTTTCCGCGGCCGCAGCGCGGGCAGGCGGCGCGGAGCGCGACGTCGAGCGGCGATTGGCGCGGCCAGTCCGACAAGCATGTCTCCCAAAGGCGAACCGCCGGGGATCACCCGGCGGTTCCAAGATAGTCGGCTTTTCTGCTCAGTGCAGGGCGATCGGCGCCTTACCGGCACCCCACCAGTAGATGCAGAAAAACAGGAACAGCCACACCACGTCGACGAAATGCCAGTACCAGGCAGCAGCCTCGAAGCCGAAATGCTGCTTCGGCTTAAACTGGCCCTTCATCGCCCGGAACAGGCAGACCAGCAGGAAGGTCGTACCGACCAGCACGTGGAAGCCGTGGAAGCCCGTCGCCATGAAGAAGGTCGACGAGTAGATGCCCTGATCGAAGGCGAAGGGCGCGTGCATGTACTCGTAGGCCTGGACGCCGGTGAAGATCGCACCCAGGACCACCGTGCACAGCAGGCCGCGCACCGCGTCGCGCTGGTTGCCTTCGATGATCGCGTGATGCGCCCAGGTCACCGTCGTGCCCGAGAGCAGCAGGATCAGCGTGTTCATCAGCGGCAGGTCGAACGGCGCGATGATGCTGACGCCCTTCGGCGGCCAGATACCGCCGGTGACTTCCGCTCGTACAGGCTGCTTGAGCTCGCCGGGAAAGAGCGAAGCGTCGAAGAACGCCCAGAAGAAGGCGGCGAAGAACAACACTTCCGAGGCGATGAACAGGATCATGCCGTAGCGCAGGCCGAGCTGGACAACCGGCGTATGGAAGGTGCGCGACTCGACGAGTACGTCGCTCCACCACCAGTACATGACCGCGATCACCATCAGCAGGCCGGGCGCGAGCGCCCACCAGTGCACGACCTTGATGATCTTCTCGACGCCCGGTCCCAGCATGTCGGGATGCAGGCCGAGCGCGAAGCCCATCGCCAGAATCAGCGCCGCGAGAGCGCCCAGCGCCGGCCAGGGGCTGGGGTCTACGAGATGATAGGGATGCTTGGGAGCGCCGTCGGCCATGTTCATCCACCCTTTCCAGTATCAGCGGCGGGCACACCGCCGAGCAAGGTCCTTGCCCGTTCCGTCTTCGCCTCGAAGAAAGTGTAGGAGAGCGTGACGGTACGGATGTTGTCGTAGCGCCGATCCTTGTCCATGTCGGGATCGACGAAGAAAATCACGGGCATATCGACCGACTGCCCAGGCAGCAGCAACTGCTCGGTAAAGCAGAAGCACTGGATCTTGTTGAACCACGGCCCGGCACTCTCGGGCGTGACGTTGTAGGTCGAGGTGCCGACCAGCGGGCGCTGCGAGACATTGGTCACGCGGTAGTGCACGAGGCGTTCCTCGCCCAGTTGCACCTTCACTTCGCGCTGCAACGGCTCGAAGCGCCAGGGCAGCGCCGAGTCGACGTTGGAATCGAAACGCACCTTGACCGTCCGGTCGAGCAGCGGCCGGTCACCCGACTGGGCAACGAGCGGCTTTCCGCCGAAGCCGGTGGTCCGGCAGAACATGTCGTAGAGCGGCGCCGCGGCAAAGGCAGCGCCGACCATGCCGCCGGTCAGCAGGAAGAGACGCCGCGCGATGCGCGCGTTCTTCTGGGCCGGCGTGAGAGGAGTCTTGCTGCTCATCCCTGCCCTCCCATGCGCACGATGGTGAGCGCGAAGAAGGCCACCGCGAGAACCAGCAGGAAAACCGCGACGAACAGGTTCTTGCCGCGCTGGCGGCGGTGCATGTCGGTATCGCCCGGGCGACGGTCGTCAGCCATCACGCTCATCCGGCCAAAATCCGACCCGCGACCAGGTCGAGCGGCAGCGCAGCGAACAACACCGCGAGATAGAGCAGCGAAAAGCGGAACATGCGCCGCGCCGCGCCATGGGCGGTCTCGTCGTCCGCCGTGCGCCACACGGCCAGCGCATGGCCGATGAAGGCGAGGCTGAGAACCAGCGCAACCACGCCGTAGAGCCAGCCAACCGCCCCCAGCAGGGTCGGCGCCAGCGCCACCGGCACCAGGAGCAAGGTGTAGATCAGCATCTGACGCTTGGTCTCGCGCGGGCCGGCAACGACCGGCAGCATCGGCACGCCGGCACGCCGATAGTCGTCGCTGCGGTAGAGCGCGAGCGCCCAGAAGTGCGGTGGCGTCCACAGGAAGACCAACAGGAAGAGCGCGATGCCCACGGCCGACACATCGCCGGTCACGGCAGCCCAGCCGATCATCGGCGGGAAAGCGCCGGCGGCACCACCGATCACGATGTTCTGCGGCGTACGGCGCTTCAGCCCGATCGTGTAGACGAAGACGTAGAACAGGATCGCGGCCGTCAGCAGCGCGGCGGCGACGAAGTTGGTCGCGACGGCCATTAGGGCGACCGAGAAGATCGACAGCAACACGCCGAGGCCCAGCGCATCGTCCGGCGCGACCCGGCCGGCCGGCAGCGGGCGGTTACGTGTCCGCACCATCACTGCGTCGAGGTCGCGCTCATACCACATGTTGATGGCGCCGGCGGCGCCCGAGCCCAGCGCGATCGCCAGCACGGCGAGCGTCGCGGTCAGCGGATGGATATGGCCCGGCGCGATCATGACGCCGACCAGACCGGTGAAGACGACCAGCGACATGACCCTGGGCTTCAGGAGGTCGACATAGTCGCGCACACGTGAAGCGGGAGCCGCCTCGCCGGTGATCGTCAGAATGCCGTTTGCCGTGTCGGTCATAGCCTTTCAAGGCGAAGGCGCCTTTTGGGCGCCTCCGCTCCTCGAGATCAGTGGTGAGCCGACGGGGAGATGTGCGGCAGTTCCTCGAAGGTGTGGAACGGCGGCGGTGAATCCACCGTCCACTCCAGCGTCGTGGCGCCTTCGCCCCAGTAGTTCGCGCCGACCTTGCGGCCGTACATCAGCGTGCCGAAGACCACGAAGATCAGCCAGAAGATCGTCGAGCCGAACGAGATGAACGCGCCGATCGAGGAGATGTAGTTCCAGTGCGACATCGCATCGGGATAGTCGACGTAATGGCGCGGCATGCCGGCGAGACCGGAGAAGTGCATCGGGAAGAACGTCAGGTTGACGCCGATGAAGGTCGTCCAGAAGTGGACCTGGGCCGCCCATTCCGAATACTGCCGGCCCGACATCTTGCCGAGCCAGTAGTAGAAGCCCGCGAACATGCCGAACACCGCACCGAGCGACAGCACGTAGTGGAAGTGCGCGATCACGTAATAGGTGTTGTGCAGCGAGTAATCGACGCCGGCGTTGGCCAACACGACGCCGGTAACGCCACCGACGGTGAACAGGAAGATGAAGCCGATCGCCCACAGCATGGGTATCTCGAGACGGATCGAGCCGCCCCACATCGTCGCGATCCAGCTGAAGATCTTCACGCCCGTCGGCACGGCGATCACCATCGTGGCCGCCACGAAGTAAGCTCGCGTGTCGACGTCCATGCCGACTGTGTACATGTGGTGCGCCCACACGACGAAGCCCACGACGCCGATCGCCACCATCGCGTAGGCCATCCCGAGATAGCCGAAAATCGGCTTCTTCGAGAAGGTCGAGATGATATGGCTGACGATGCCGAAGGCCGGCAGGATCATGATGTACACCTCGGGATGGCCGAAGAACCAGAAGAGGTGCAGGAACAGAGTCGGGTCGCCGCCACCCTCGGCCTTGAAGAACGAGGTACCGAAGTTGCGGTCGGTCAGCAGCATGGTGATCGCGCCGGCCAGGACCGGCAGGGCCAGCAGCAGCAGGAACGCGGTGACCAGGATCGACCAGGCGAACAGCGGCATGCGATGGAGCGTCATGCCCGGCGCACGCATGTTCAGGATGGTCGTGATGAAGTTGATCGCGCCCAGAATCGACGAGGCGCCCGCGATGTGCAGCGAGAAGATCGCGAGATCCATGCCCGCGCCCTGGCTGAGCGTCAGGGGCGGATAGATCGTCCAGCCGGTGCCGACGCCACCGCCGATCGCAGCCGACATCAGCAGCAGGATGAACGCCGGCGGCAGCAGCCAGAAGCTGATGTTGTTCATGCGCGGGAACGCCATGTCGGGCGCTCCGATCATCAGCGGCACGAACCAGTTGCCGAAGCCGCCGATCAGGCCCGGCATGACGACGAAGAACACCATGATCAGGCCGTGGGCCGTCACGACGGTGTTCCACATATGGCCGTCAGGGGTGCCGTCGACGTTGAAGTACTGCACGCCCGGCTGCAGCAGCTCCAGACGCATGACGACCGAGAAGGTGGCGCCAATCAGGGCGGCCAGGATCGAGAACACAAGGTACATCGTGCCGATGTCCTTGTGGTTGGTGCTGTACAGCCACCGCTTGATGCCCGTCGGCGTGTGGTGGTCGTCGTGGTGGCTGTGGTCGTGGGCGGCGCCGTGCGCGGTGGCCATTGTAATCTCCTGCGGCGAAGCGCTTAGCGGGTGGCGGGAGCGGTGGCGGAAGCGAAGTTGGTCTCGGGCAGCAACCCAGCGGCCTTCTTCTTCTCCTCGACCCACTTGTCGAAGTCAGCTTTGGAAACGACCCGAATGGCGATCGGCATGAAGGTGTGGTTCATGCCGCAGATCTGCGAGCACTGGCCGAAATAGAGGCCCTCTTCCTTCACACTGATCCAGCCTTCGTTGAGACGGCCAGGAATCACGGTCTTCTTGATGCCGAAGCCGGGAACGGTCCAACCGTGCATGCTGGCGCCTTCGGCGGTGCCGACGATACGCACGACGGTGTTCGCCGGGATCACCATCTCCTCGTCGACCGCCAGCAGGCGCGGCACCTGCGGCTTGGTCTTGGCACGATCGGCCTCGGCCAGGATACGGCTCTCGACCTTGAAGTTGCCCTGGTCGGGATAGTCATAGGACCAGTACCACTGATGGCCGGTGACCTTGACCGTCATGGCCGCGTCGATCGCCTTGTCGCTGTAGTAGAGCAGGCGGAACGACGGCACGGCGATCACGACCAGGATGAGGATCGGGATGATCGTCCAGGCGATTTCAAGACCGGTATGGTGCGTGACGTTCGTCGCCACCGGATTGCGCGACGCATGGAAACGCCACATCGCGTAGATCAACAGGGCGAGGACGAATATCGAGATCAGGATGATGATCACCAGCAGCAGATCGTGCAGTGATTCAACCCGCTCCATGATCGGCGTGAACGCCGGTGGGAAATTCAGCTGCCAGTCGTGCGGCACGCCGATGACTTTCTGCGCCTGGGCAGCGCCCGCGAAGCCAAACGCGGCTATCGCCGACAAAATGCCCAGAATGCCCAATACGCGCTTACCGACCATTCATCCGTCCCCTCGCGGTGTAGATCCCCACGGGATTTCCGACCCGCAAAATCCCCCGCATTTCAAACGGGTTAGTACCAGATATAGCCATGGGTGGTAACGGGTTTTCGCCCCCGGTCGGTATGTGGCGGCCAGTCGCAGCCGTATCAGCTGAGGATGATTTTCAGGGCTTCGCCACAGTCAGCCTGCTGCACGGTCCGGGCAAAGGTTGGCCAGTCAGTGCGGCGTGGAAACCCTGTCTCGGTACCAGCAAAGATCGGAGCACTGGCGGAGACGAGGACGACGCGGACCAGCCGATTGCCGGCGATGCGCGAGGTCCCATCGGGGTCGTTACGCAACCGGATGGCACAAAGTCCAATGGTGTTCCACGCAAGGCGGCTCACCAGCTCGAACAGGTGGGCTTGATCGCGAAAGGTCCTAGCCCGCGCTCTATGGTGTTCGCAACTGATCGAGCGGGCCCGGGCCGTGACGCTCACAGTCAGCGAACCACACGAGCCGCGAGGGCGGCCCGCCGAAGACCCGATCCGGTAGAGCCGGGCCGCTAGGCACAGCCTCGCCTCCCGTCCACGGGTTGTCGCGTACCGACTCGCGCGCGAAAGTGACGAGCGACGACGGCGGCCCAAGCGAGGCGTCAGCCAGCCGTTCGAGGATGAGACTTGTGGAGGACATAGCGCCACTGCGCCGATCCTCGCCGCTCGAGGCGGTCATCGATCAATCCGTAAAAAAAATGACTTCCCAATATGCGCAACCGGTACCGGCAGACGTTGCCAGCCCCACTCCGGTCGCCTGACCACTCTAACCGCGGCCTTGGTCAAAACCACGACAAACAATGCACATCCTCGGCGAATTCTGGGGCCGAACGACGATTCCGCCCCGAAGTTGCCGCTTGTCTTTCAATAACCGGTCTTTAAGGTCCGGCCGCCACGCCAGACCGTGGCTTCGCCAAAGGAACACGTCATGCGTCTTGGCCTTCTGACGCCCGTTCTTGCCGTCATTCTCATGTTCGCAGGAGCTGCCTCCGCCATGGATAAGGAAAACACACTTTATATCGACCTGAAGGACGGCCGCGTCGTGATCGAGATGCGCCCCGACCTCGCCCCCAAGCATGTCGCCCAGATCAAGAAGCTGGCGCGCGAAGGCAAGTACGACGGCGTCGTCTTCCATCGCGTCATCGACGGCTTCATGGCGCAGACCGGCGACCCGACGGGTACCGGCTCCGGTGGCATGGGCGAGACGCTCAAGTCAGAATTCAACAAGGAGCCGCACACCCGCGGCACGGTCTCGATGGCGCGGACCAACGATCCCAACAGCGCCCGCAGCCAGTTCTTCATCGTCTTCAAGGACTCGAACTTCCTCGACGGCCAGTACACCGTGTGGGGTAAGGTGACGTCCGGCATGGAGTTCGTCGACAAGATCAAGAAGGGCGCGCCCGGTTCGGGCGCCGTCGCCGCACCGCCGGACAAGATGATCAAGGTCCAGGTCGCGGCCGACGTGAAGAGCTAACCTGCTCTTCCGGTCTCTATAAGAACCTCCCCCGTCGCAACGGGGGAGGTTTTTCTTTGTGAGAACGGCTTCCGGTTTCCTTACGCGTCCTTCGTAACGGTGTGGAAGGACTTGGAGATGACCTGCCAGCGGCCATCGACCTTGAGCAGGGTCAGATAATCGGTGAAGTAGCGCGGCGGGATCTGACACTCGACCTTGGCAATGGCGGTCGCCGGACCGGAGAAGTCGATCGACACGATGCGGTCGGCCCGCGCGCTGCCCTTGGACTTCGCCGACGGGCGGCTCTCGACCGCCTTGAACCAGTCGGCGCGCGGCAAGTCGGCCGCCTTGCCATCGCCACCGGCACTGTAGAGATGCGAAGCGGGATGGAACGCTTCACCGAGCTTCTTGGTATCGCCTTCGTAGAGGCCGTCGAAATAGATCTGCAGGACCTTTTCGACCGCTGCGACATCGGAATTCATCTGTTCACTCCCTCACTCAGATTGCGCCCTATTCAAACAAGATCATTCAGACAGGGCCGTTGGGCGCCACCAGGATTTTGCCATTACGCCCGCCCCTGTCGGCATGGGCCAACGCTTCCTTGATTTTCTCGATTGGGTAGACCGTGTCCACTGGCGCGTGCAGCTTGCCCGCCAGCACCTGCCCGCCGAGATCCGCATAGATATCGCGGATCTTCTCCGGGCTGCGCTTCGCCAGCCCGCGGCCCAGCATGAAGCCCGTGAGCTTGATGCCGCGATAGATGAAGTTGCTGCGCGTTACCTCGGGGTCCTCGCCGCTCATCGAACCGTAGTGCACCACTGTGCCCTCGGTCGCGATGCACTCGACGATCCGCCCCGTCGCCGCGCCGCCAATCGCCTCGACACCGAGCCTGATCCCAGCCTCGTCCGTCGCCTTGGCAACGCGCGCAGCTAGATCGCTGCCGTCGACGACCACGAGGTCCGCACCCAGGGCTTTCAGCTCCGCCTCGAGCTCGGGCCGGCGCACGACGTTGACGGTGCGCAGCCCGCGTTGCTTTGCCAGCACAATCAGCAGGCGGCCGACCGCCGAGTTGGCGACGTTCTGGATCACCCATTCGCCGGGCTTCAGATCGACGAAGTCCTGGAGCATGAGTTGGGCCGTCGGCGGATTGATGCGCACCATGGCGGCCTGGCGCAGGTCGATACCGGCCGGCAGCGGGATGGCATCGTCACCCTTCACGCGCCGCTTCTGCGCCCAGTTCTCGCGTTGCAGGTTGATGACGAGATCGCCTTTCTTGACGTGCGTCACGGCCGAACCGACCGACGTGACGCGGCCGACGCACTCCGCGCCTGGCGTGGCCGGCAATGGCGGCTTCAACCGGTAGCTGCCTTTGCAGAACCACATGTCGGCAGGATTGATGGGAAAGGCCAGGACATCGAACACGACCTCGTCGGCCGCCGGCTCACCGACATCGGGGACATCGGCACAGCGCGCGACGTCCCACGGCGTTCCATAGCGATCGATCAGCACCTGCTTCACGCTGCCCTCCCGTTACGCCCTCGAATTCCGATCTACGGAGCCACTTTGTTGGCCCGTCGATTGCTTGTACTGTGAATCAACAGGGGGTGAAATGCTGGATGGCGGCAAAGGCATTTGACGAAATGAACTCGGGCGCGGATGGCTCGGTCCGCCAGCCCTATCGCGGAGTCGCCGACTGGTTGGACCGCACATCCCCCGAGCGCGTCGCCGCGACCCGCCACGAGGTCGACCTCTTCTATAGACGGCACGGCATTACGTTCGGCGCTTATGGCGCGACCGACGGCCACGAAACCACGATCCCGTTCGACATCATCCCGCGTGTCATCGCCTGGGACGAATGGGAGTTTCTGCACAAGGGCCTGTCGCAGCGCGTGCGCGCGCTCAACGCCTTCCTCGCCGACGCCTACGGACAGCGCGAGATCTGCCGCGCCGGGATCATTCCCGAAGAACAGATCCTGATGAACGCCGAGTTCGTGGCGATGGCGCAGGGCCTGGAACTGCCGGGCGGCGTGCATGCCCACATCGCCGGCATCGACCTGGTGCGCGTCGGCGAGAAGGATTTTTACGTCCTCGAGGACAATGTGCGCACACCGTCGGGCGTGTCCTACGTGCTCGAAAACCGCGAAGTGATGATGCGGCTGGCGCCCGAGTTGTTCTCGGCCATGCGCGTGCTGCCCGTCGCCGACTATTCCGAGGAGCTGCTGGCTACACTGCGCTCAGTCTCCTTCAGCGACGATGTCGAGCCCAACGTCGTGCTGCTGACGCCGGGCCACTACAACAGTGCCTACTTCGAACATGCCTTCCTGGCCGACGAGATGGGCATCGAGCTGGTCAAGGGTTCGGACCTGTTCGTCGACGAAAGCCGCGTCTACATGCGCACGCCGCGCGGGCCGCAACGGGTCGACGTGATCTATCGTCGAGTCGATGACGCCTTCCTCGATCCACTGGCGATGCGCCCCGATTCCTATTTGGGCGTGGCCGGTCTCCTGGGCGCGCTGCGTGCCGGCCGCGTCAACATCGTGAATGCGCTGGGCAACGGCGTGGCCGACGACAAGTCGACCTACATGTATGTCCCCGAAATGGTGCGCTTCTATCTCGGCGAGGAGCCGATCCTGCAGAACGTACCGACCTGGCGCTGCGATCGGTCCGACGACTACAAATACGTGCTCGAACACTTGCCCGAACTGGTCGTGAAGGAAGTCCACGGTTCGGGCGGTAAGGGCATGCTGGTCGGCCCGACCTCGAGCAAGGCCGAGATCGAGGAGTTCGCCGGCCTTCTCAAGGCACGGCCCGACAACTACATCGCCCAGCCGACCCTGGCGCTGTCGACCTGCCCGACCTTCGTGAGCCAGGGCGTAGCGCCGCGCCATGTCGATCTCCGGCCCTTCGTCCTCTCGGGCCGCAAGATCACCATCGTGCCCGGCGGGCTGACGCGCGTTGCGCTGAAGGAAGGCTCGCTGGTCGTCAATTCGAGCCAGGGCGGCGGCACCAAGGATACCTGGGTGCTGGCGCCCGACGCGCCGGCCGGCAGCAGGTAGCGCCATGCTGAGCAGCACCGCCAAGAACCTCTACTGGATGGGCCGCTACCTGCAGCGCGCCAAGTCGACGGCGCGGTTGATCGAGGCGACGCAGCGCATGGCCCTGCAGTCGCGCGGCGAGGAAGCGGCCGGCGTCGCGGCGATCTTCGGCATGGAGGACGAGTTCCGCCAGAGCCAGCTCCAGGGTGGCCGGCTGGCGAGCCTGATCGACTTCCTGGTGATCGACGAGAACAACCCCTCCTCGATCGTGAACTCGATCGGCGCGGCGCGGCGCAATGCCCGCGAGGAACGCAACAACATCACCGTCGATGTCTGGGAGAGCCTGAACGGGCTGTGGCTGGAGCTGAGCGGCCGCCTGCGCGGCAACCGCGCGACGCTCGACCGCGGCGCCCTGATCGAATCGGTGAAGAAGCAGGCCGTCATGATCTTCGGTGCCGCACAAGTGACCCTGTTGCGCGACGAGGCCAACAACTTCTTGCAACTCGGCGCTTTCCTCGAACGTGCCGACAATACCGGCCGCATTCTCGACGTGAAGTTCCACCTGCTGCGGCCTGACGGCGATCCCAATGCCGAGAGCCTCGACTATTTCGCCTGGTCGGAGCTGCTGGCCTGCATCGGCGCGGTCCGCACCTACCGGCGCATCTATCGAAGCTCGCTGCATCCCATGAAGGTGGCGGAGCTGATGATGCTGCGGCGCGACGTGCCGCGCTCGGTGCATCACTGCCTCTGGATGGTCGATCTCAACATGCGCGAGCTGGCCGACGCCTACGGCACGCATGGTGAAGCCGACCGGCTGGCCGGCGAGCTGCATGCGCGACTGCGCTACGCACGCATCGACCAGGTATTCGACGTCGGCCTGGCAAAGTTCCTCGGCACGCTGCGCGGTGACATCGCGACGCTGAATGACGAGATCGGCCGGCAATTCCTGCTGGATTGAGGGACGGACCATGCGCTTCTCCATCCACCACGCCACGCGCTTCGACTTCGACCAGCCCTCCGGCCATTCGATCCACGACGTCCGGCTGACGCCTAAGCCTGCCTCGGGACAGCGCATCGTGTCGTGGCGCATCGACGGTCCGGGCAAGCGCTCGGAATGGGTCGACGGTCACGGCAATCAAGTGACGACTTTTTCGGTGGCGCACCAGCACGAGGCCGTCGAGATCGTCGTGCACGGGCTCTACGAGTATGGCGGTGCCGATCAATGGTTGCGCTATGCCGATACGCCCAGCCTGCCGGCGCCGTTCTGGCTGCGCAACGCCGGGCTGGCACGACACGATGCGAGCTTCGATTCGTTGATCGATGGCCTTGCCGAGCGCGCCGCCGATCCGGCGCAGCGCGTCGCCGTCCTGCATGAGCTGATGGAACGGATCGCCAAGCGTATCGCCTACAAGACCGGAGTTTCCACGGTGGACACCACGGCCGTCGAGGCGCTGGCCCGCGGTGCGGGCGTCGCCCAGGACGACGCGCACGTCTTCATCGCCTGCTGCCGGCGGCTCGGCGTTCCCGCGCGCTATGTCAGCGGCTACTTGCGCAACGACGATCCCGACCTGCATGTCGGCCGTACCAGCCATTCCTGGGCTGAGGCCTGGGTGCCCGGCCTCGAATGGGTCGGCTTCGACCCCGCCAACGGCATCAGCCCGCGCGGCGACAGCCTCAGGGTCGCCGTCGGCCTCGACTATCGCGATGCCGCGCCGGTCAGCGGCCGGCGCATCGGCTTCGGCGACGCCAAGATGACCGTCGAGGCCTCGATCCGCCTCGTCGACTAGAGGTCGTTCAGGAGGCCGCCGGCACCGGACGCCACATGCCAAGCAGCAGCACAAAGATGTGCCGGACTTGGAAGACGGCGGCGATGGCGATCAACGTCAGGGAAATGGCGAGCAAGGGATACTCATAGCTGGCCGTGTTGATGATGCGGTCGGGAAGACTGATCATCGCCACGGCGATTTCGGCAAACAGTCCCAGCACGAGCTGGGCCACACCAAAGTCGTGGCAAACCTTGTCTATATGGGCCTGTCGCGCTTCGTCCGGTCGGCCGGAAACGCCGAAGAACTTGCGGATCACGTCGCGCTCCTCCAGGGCGACACCCCAGCCGATCATTATCAGCGCGACCGTCGACGTGATCGTTACCGGCTCATGGGTATCGACGTGCCGAAAGACGCTCTTGGCCACGTCGATAATGGACAGCACCATCGGGAAGAGAATGAGCAGATTGATCGCGGCGATGAAAATCGGCGAGATCAGGAAACGCAACGGGACCAGCAACCGATTCACTGTACGCACTTTCGAAAGAGGCAGATGGTGGGCCGGCCGGACTGATGCCCGACCTGCTGCCCCCTTGCAATCTCCCTGCAGCGACGCGCCGATCGTATTAGGGCCGACGACCCTGACGATTGGAAAAATCATTATATTCTAAGTAGTTATGCCTTCTTCAGAGATGTTGTTTTGAAGGTTCGATAGAAGGCCGAGCAGCGATATCGCGAGCACTTATGAGAAATAGCCCTCGACAGATTCTATTAAGCTGCGCGTTTTCTTGCAGTGGCGAACGTCCACAAGTACCTTCGCGCGCTTTTTCAATGCCTGAAAGGAGGCATCGCGTTATGGCTCTTATTGCCGATCGTCTTAGCCGTATTAAGCCCTCTCCAACCAACGCCGCGCAGGCGAAGTTCCTGGAGATGAAAGCGGCCGGCAAAGACGTGATCGGCCTTGCCGCCGGCGAGCCCGACTTCCCGACTCCCGACCACATCAAGGAAGCGGCCTACAAAGCCATTCGCGAGAACGACACCAAGTACACCGCGGTGGCCGGCACCCCGGCGCTGCGTCAGGCGATCGTCGCCAAGATGAAGCGCGACCACGGCCTGGAGTACAAGCCGTCGCAGACCGTCGTCACTTCGGGCGGCAAGCAGATCATCTTCAATGCCATGCTTGCCACGCTGAACCCCGGCGACGAAGTCATCGTGCCGGCACCCTACTGGGTCTCCTACCCGGAGATGGTGCTGTTCGGTGACGGTACGCCGGTGATCGTGCAGTGCGAGGAGAAGCACGGGTTCAAGCTGCAGCCGGAAGCTCTCGAGCGCGCGATCACGCCGAAGACCAAGTGGCTGATCCTGAACTCGCCCAGCAACCCGACGGGTGCCGCCTACACCAAGGCCGACCTCCGGGCGTTGTGCGACGTGCTGCTGCGCCATCCGCAGGTCTACGTGCTGACCGACGACATGTACGAGAAGCTCGTCTACGACGACTTCGTGTTCACGACGCCGGCCGAGATCGAGCCCAAGCTCTACGACCGCACCTTGACGATGAACGGCGTGTCGAAGGCCTACAACATGACGGGCTGGCGCATCGGCTATGCCGCCGGTCCACAGGCGCTGATCAACGCCATGATCACCGTGCAGTCGCAGAGTACGTCGAACGCCAGTTCGATCAGCCAGGCGGCGGCGGTGGCGGCGCTGAACGGCCCGACCGACTTCATTCCGAAGAACGTCGCGGTCTTCAAGCAGCGCCGCGATCTCATCGTCTCGATGCTGAACCAGACCAAGGGCCTCAAGTGCCCGCGGCCGGAAGGCGCCTTCTACGTCTACCCGTCCTGCGCCGGCACGATCGGCAAGAAGACGCCGGACGGCAAGACGATCGAGAACGACACTGACTTCGTGAACTACCTGCTCGAAGCCGAGGGTCTGTCGGTCGTGCAGGGCTCGGCCTTCGGCCAGGGTCCAGCCTTCCGCATCTCCTACGCCACGGCGACGGACCTGCTGGAAGAGGCCGGCCGCCGCATCCAGCGCGCCTGCGCCGCGTTGAGCTGAGCGAGCCCAAACAAAGTTGAGGAACAGGGCCGGCCCTTCGGGGACCGGCCCTTTTTCTTGCCGCTCCCCTCTATTTACTGTACTATCAGTACAGTTAAACGGAGGATGCCAGCATGGCTGGTCCGTCGGCAGGTCCCGCCGCCATCCGGGCGCTTTCGGTACAGAACAATGCGCCGGCGGTGATGCGCATCGTGAGCCAGCTTGGCCTGATCGTGGCGCTGGCGGTGCTCATCTCGATGCTGGCCGCGGCCTATGGCGTGCTGGCGGCCCTGCCGCTCATGGCCGTGCAGGGCTTCTGCATCGCCTTCCTCTTCACGCCGTTGCACGAAACCGCGCACAAGACGGCGTTCAGGACACGCGTCCTCAACTCCGCGGTCGGTCAGCTCTGCGGCGTGTTGATCGGTCTGCCCTACGAGTACTACCGCCTCTTCCACTGGGATCATCACCGCCACACGCAGGACCTCGAGAAGGACCCCGAACTCATTGTCAGCTCGCGGACCGATTCGCTGCCGCGACGGCTCCTGTCCTTCACCGGCCTGCCGCAACTCGGCAACCGACTGCTGCTGATGCTGCACCATGCGATCACCGGCAAAGTCGCAGCGCCCTGGGTACCGGAGGACAAGCGCGGGCTGATCGTGTGGGAAGCTCGGGCCTACACCGCGTTCTACCTGGCGCTGGCGACAGGATCGGTCGCCCTGGCCTCGCCGCTGCTGCTTTGGGTTTGGGTCGGTCCTGTACTGATCGGCCAGTTCTTCCTCAGGCCCTATCTCTATTCCGAACATACCGGCTGTGGCCATTCGTCGAGCGCGCTCGAAAACACGCGGACGACCTATACGAACGGCATCGTGCGCTGGTTCGCCTGGAACATGCCCTATCACGCCGAGCACCATGCGTTTCCGTCAGTCCCCTTCCACGCCCTCCCCGAGTTGAACCGGTTGGTCGCTGCGCGGATCGTCCATCAGGGCCAGGGCTACCGCCGGGTCGTTCCCGCGGCCTGGCGCTGCCTCACCGAGGCGTCAGGAGAGAGGCCACCAGCTTCCGCGCATAGTCGCCGGACAGCGGCCTGAACTCGAACAGGAAGCGATAGAAGAGCGTGCCGTAGATGCGGTCGTAGAGGTCGCCCGCCGCAACGCCCGCTGTGATCGAGCCATCCTTCTGGCCGCGCTCGATGATCGACGTCGCGGTCTTTCGCCGGATGTCGAGATAGCGTTCCGTGAAGAGCTGTGCAGAGCCTGTCTTGGCGATGCATTCGGAGATGACGGCAAGCTGTACCTTGCCGAACTCGCTCTTCAGCGCTTCGGCGTAGGCCGCCGCGTGCCGCTGCAATGTCGCGACCGGATCGCCCTCGTCCGTGAGCGGCAGCATCAACGACGCATGCCGGAGAAAGGCATCGATCAGCAGGGCTTCGCGCGACGGCCACCATTTGTAGACCGTCATTTTGGAAACCTTGGACGCGCGGGCGATCGCATCCATGGTCGCCGCCGCCAGGCCTTTCGAAACGATGAGCCCGTAGGCCGCGTCGAGAATGGCAATCTCCGCCGCCGTCGAACGCGGCCGGCCACGGCGGCTGGGTTTTTCTTCGCGCCTCTCGATCATCGCCCGTCGATATAAGGCGTATCGACTGCCTCCCAGCGAAATCTCATCCACAAGTCGCAGCCGGCCAATTGACTCGGCCTGCCCCCGGTGAAACGATTTCGTCGACACAGGGCTTCGCTCCGAACGAGGCGCCGCGGGTTAGCCCGTCCTTCCTGGAGACGCCTCCGGGGCTTCTACGCGTATTGCATTCGCGAAGAAGGAGGACATTGTCATGGCCGAACTCAAGACCGAGACCATCACCGGGGGCAGACCAGGTAGCGGCGCGCACCGCGTGGTGGCGCTGTGCGGGCCGTATCTCTCGGGCAAGACCAGCCTGCTCGAGAGCATCCTCTTCGCCACGGGAGCCATCGGCCGGCGCGGTTCGACACGTGCGGGCACTTCCATCGGCGACGGCTCACCCGAAGCCCGCAAGCGCGGCATGGGCACCGAGATCAACATGGCCTCGGTCGACTATCTCGGCGATCAGTGGACTTTCCTCGACGTGCCGGGCTCGATCGAGTTCCAGCACGATGCCTTCACGGCCCTCGCCGTGTGCGACGCTGTCGTCCTCGTCTGCGAGCCTTCACCCGAGCGGGTCGTGGCCCTGACGCCATTGCTGAAATACATCGAAGACCGTCACCTTCCGCACATCATCTTCATCAACAAGATCGATTCGGCCGACGTCCGCGTGCGCGACATGCTGGCCGCGCTGCAGGCCATCTCGACGCGCAAGCTTGTGCTGCGCCAGGTGCCGATTCGGCGATCGACCGCCGATGGCGGCGAAGAAACCGTGGGCTATGTCGATCTCGTGAGCGAACGCGCCTATCGCTACAAGTCGAGCGGCGCCTCGGACCTGATCGAGATGCCAGCTGAAATCCTGCCGCGCGAAAGCGAGGCACGCCGCGAAATGTTGGAAACGCTGTCGGAATTCGACGACACGCTGCTCGAACAGCTCATCGAGGACGTGGCGCCCGAGAAATCGCTGATCTACCGCGACCTGCACGACGAATTCGGCTCCGACCAGATCTCGCCCGTCCTACTGGGCGCCGGCGATCGCGAGAATGGTGTGCGCCGACTGTTGAAAGCATTACGTCACGACACCCCTTTCGTCGATGTGACGGCTAAGCGCCGGGCTTTGCCGTCGAATGGGGTCGCAATGGCGGAGTGTTTCAAGGTCCTGCACCAGAGCCATGCTGGCAAGCTCTCGCTCTGCCGCGTCTGGTCGGGCACGCTCACCGAAGGCCAGTCGCTGGGCGGCCAGCGGATCGGCACCCTGCTGCGGCCCTTCGGACAGCGCCTCGACAAGACGACAGAAGCGAAGGCCGGCGAGATCGTAGCGCTGGCCAAGGTCGAGGCGATCTCGGCCGGACAGACATTGTCCGCGAGCGGCATCGCTGCATCGGCTGACTTCCCGGTCGCCGATCCGCCGGTTTTCACCTTGTCGCTCGCCGCCAAGAACCGCAACGACGAGGTCAAGCTCTCGGGCGCGCTACATAAAATCGTCGAGGAGGATCCCTCGCTCTCCTTTGAAGCACGCGGCGAGACGCACGAGCTGCTGATCAAGGGCCAGGGCGAGATGCATCTCAAGGTCGCGGTCGACAAGCTCGCGGGCCGCTACAATGTCGCGGTCGAAACGACGACACCGCGCGTCGCCTATCGCGAAACCATCCAGGCTGGCGCGCAGCAACATGCCCGCTACAAGCGCCAGACTGGTGGTCACGGCCAGTTCGCCGACATCAAGGTCGAGATCAAGCCGCTGCCGCGCGGCTCGGGCTTCCGCTTCGTTGACAAGATCGTGGGTGGCGTCGTGCCGCGCAACTTCATCCCGGCCGTCGAGGACGGGCTGATCGATTATCTGAAGGAAGGACCGCTCGGCCAGCCGGTCGTCGATCTCGAGGTGACGCTGTTCGACGGCCAGTATCACTCCGTCGACAGCTCCGAAATGTCGTTCAAGATGGCCGCGCGCATCGCCATGAGCGAGGCCATGCCCAAGTGCAAACCGGTATTGCTGGAGCCAATCCTGAAAGTCACGGTGGTTGGGCCGAGTGAATCGACACCGCGGCTGCAGCGGCTGATCTCCGGACGGCGCGGCCAGCTTCTCGGCTACGATACACGGTCGGGCTGGACCGGCTGGGACGAGGTTTCGGCGCTGATGCCCGAGGCAGAAATCGCCGACATGATCGTGGAGATCCGTTCGGTCACGCAGGGCATCGGCAGTTTCCGCACGGAATTCGACCATCTTCAGGAGTTGGTCGGGCGTGCCGCTGAACGCATTGTCGAGGAGACCAAGAAGCGCGCGGCGTGACGCGCTGGCGCCGTCACAAGCCGGTGAAGCCACCTCCTGGTGGCTTCACTGTCTGTCCGTGGCTCACCATAGTCCTCCTGTTCACGAGACAACGGGAGAAGTTTGCAATGTTCAACAGACGGTCTCTGATGGCGGGTGGCCTGGCGATGGCTACCGCGTCGTCACTGGCCCGCGTCGCGAATGCCCAGGCTGGGCGTCCGACGCTGGTGTTCGTCGGCCACGAACTCTGAGGTGGCTGCAAGATCTGGCGTGCCCAGTCCGAGCCTGAACTCCTCAAGTCCGACGCCTTCAAGAAACTCGACTATCAAGTCGTTCACCCGGCCAATGCCGACCTGGTCATGGTCGAGGCAAGCTGGCCTGCCGCGGCGCGCCCTGTCCGGGAGGTGTTCCTGGCAAGCGACGAAGGCAAGAGCCGGCCAAACGCCACGCCGCGCTTCATTCTCTACAAGGACGGCAAGATCCTCCTGACCGTGACCGGCAATGCCGGCTGGAAGGACAAGATGTGGCCCGCCCTGCAGGAAGTGACGGGCACCAAGGCCTGATTTGGTTGTATAATCTCCCCGGGGAGTTGTTCTCGGGGAGATTCTGTTGATGCTGAAGAGACGCAAGCTGGTCGCGGGCGGTGTGATGCTCGCGGCCCTACCGTCGTTTGCGCGTGTTGCGTCGGCGCAGGCGGCCGGCAAGCCGATCCTGATCTTCGCCGGCGACGAGACGTCGGAAGCCTGCAAGGTCTGGCGCACGCAATGGGAACCCCTCTTCAAGCAGGCCCCCGTTTTCCAGAAAGTGGACTACCGGGTCGTCTTCACCCGAACCCCCGCCCTGCTGATGAAACCCGCGAACTGGCCGTCGGACCTGCGCTGGGTGCTCGACGCCTTCCTGATGAGCCAGGTCGGCGTGGAACAGGGCGCCGAGACGCCGCGTTTCTTCCTGATCCAGGGCGGGCAGATCACCATGACCGCGGTCGGCAACAATGCCTGGCGCGACATCATGTGGCCGACCCTGCTGGATGTGACCAACTCGAAGCCGTAGACTCCGGAGGGCAAGATCGGAGGCTCTCGATGGCCAATGACCTCTTCCGCCGCCAGCTCCGCGCCTATGCCTCGGTCCATCGCGACTGGCGCAACAAGGCAACGCACTTCGTCGGCATTCCTCTCATCGTCTTCTCGCTGCTGCTGATCCTGTCGCTGTGGCGCTTTGAGTTGGGTGGCCGCGTATGGACACTGTCGCTCGCCATCGCGATTCTAGCGGTGCTGGGCTGGATGGCGCTCGATCTCGGTGTCGGCGTCCTTATGGGCATCATCATGGCGCCAGCCTGGTACGCTGCCGAAGCACTCGCCGGCGCATTGGGTTCGACGTCAGCCGTGTGGGCAGCCTTCGCCGTTCTGTTCGTTGGCGGTTGGATACTGCAGTTCCTCGGTCATCACTATGAAGGCAAGCGGCCGGCACTGATCGACAATATCTTCCAGGGCTTCATCGGGCCGATGTTCCTGGTTGCCGAAACGTTGGTGGTGTTGGGCCAGCGCAGTGATCTCGCAGAGGCCATGGGAGAAGGTAACGTCACGGCGCGGTGAGCAGGGTTGATTTGCGGCTTCTGTGTCTCGCGGCCATGACAGCAGGGCCGATACGAGACCAGGCGATGCAGGAGTGAGTCGAATGTTGATCAAGCGCAAGCAAGGCTGGGAACTGCCGGAAGCCGCGGTGACACCCGAAGGTCGCTATCTGCAGCGCCGCGAACTGGTGCGCGCCATGGGACTCGGCGCGGCAGCACTGGCGTTGCCGGGCGCCGCTTTCGCCCAGGGCAAGGCAGCCGATCCGTCGGCTGGCCTTTATCCCGCGAAGCGCAACGACAAGTACGGCGTGCCGACGCCGATGACGGCCGAGAAGCAAGCCACCACCTACAATAATTTCTACGAGTTCGGCACCGACAAGAGCATCTGGCGCGACGCCCAGAAGCTCGAGGTCAGGCCCTGGACGATCAAGGTCGGTGGCATGGTCGAGAAGCCGTTCGAGATCGGCATCGACGATCTTCTGGCCAAAGTGCAGCTCGAGGAGCGCGTCTATCGCCATCGCTGCGTCGAGACCTGGTCGATGATCGTGCCGTGGAGCGGCTTCCCAGTGCGCTCGCTGGTCGACGTCTGCAAGCCGCTCGGCAGTGCCAAGTTCATTGTCATGAAGACGCTCAGCAAGCCGTCGGTAATGCCCGAGCAACGCGATCTTCTTTATCCTTGGCCTTACACTGAAGGGCTGGCGATGGACGAGGCGATGAACGATCTCGCCTTCATCGCGACGGGGCTCTACGGCAAGCCGATCCACAAGCAGAATGGCGCGCCGCTGCGCCTCGTGGCGCCGTGGAAGTATGGCTTCAAGAACGTGAAGTCGATCGTCAGCGTCGACTTTACCGACAAGAAGCCCGTTTCGTTCTGGGAGAAGCTGCAGTCCAGCGAGTATGGCTTCTGGGCGAACGTGAACCCGCAGGTCCCGCATCCGCGCTGGAGCCAGGCCACCGAGAAGCCGCTCGGCAGCAACGAGCGCATCCCGACCCTGCTCTACAACGGCTACGCCGAGTTCGTGGCCGGCCTCTACACCGACCGCAAGGCGGAAAAGCTCTTCATGTAGCCACCTCCCCGGGGTGAGGGTTACCCTCACCTTTGCCTGGGCGTGTCGGGCCGGTAAAACGGAGATCGACCCGTCAGGGCTGGTGGAGGAAACGTGAAAATCAATCGTCGTACGACCCTCGCCGGTGCAGCCGCACTGGCGACCGCGCCACTTTCCAAAGTGGCTTTCGCCCAGGCGTTTCCCAACAAGCCGATCAAGATCGTGGTGCCCTTCGCGGCCGGCAGCGCCACCGACCTCACGGCGCGCGGGCTCGGTGCCAAGCTGCAGGACATCCTCAAGCAGCCGATCGTGATCGACAACAAGCCCGGGGCCAGCGGCCAGCTCGGCGCCGCCGCCGTCGCGACCGCCCCGGCCGACGGCTACACGCTGTTGATGGGCACCAACACCACGAACGCCGCCAACGGCGCGCTGTTCAAGAAGCTCAGCTACGACATCGAGAAGGACTTCGCGCCGATCATACGCTGCGTGATGGGCGTCAACGCGCTGGTCGTGAACAACGACCTGCCTGTGAAGACCGTCGCCGAG
Organism: Reyranella sp.; assembly: GCF_004297405.1. GTDB lineage: Bacteria > Pseudomonadota > Alphaproteobacteria > Reyranellales > Reyranellaceae > Reyranella. Next base: position 163,680 of record NZ_SCVC01000032.1, on the reverse strand, counting down.
CTGATCGACTATGCCAAGAAGAACCCCGGCAAGCTCAACTACGCCGAGGCCAGCGCCTCGCAGCGCCTTTCCGGCGAGATGTTCAACAAGCTGGCCGGCGTGAAGATCGAGCGCGTGCCCTACAAGGCGAGCCCGCAGGCGCTGGGCGATGTTGCAGCGGGCCAGGTGCAGGTCATGTTCCCCGACCTGCCGCAGGCGCTGACGCAGATCGAAGCCGGCCGCGTGCGCGGCTTGGCCACCACCGGCCCCAAGCGTACCTCGGTCACGCCCAACCTGCCGGCGATCGCCGAGACAGTGCCGGGCTATTCGCTGGTCTATTGGCTGGCCGTCTTCGCGCCGGCGGCCACCCCCAAGGATGTACAGAAGGCTCTGGCCGATGCCATCGGCGAGGCGCTGAAGGACCCTGCCACGGCCAAGGCCATGACCCAGGGCCGCATGGAAATAGCGCCGCTCGCGCTCGACCAGTTCGCCGACTACGTGAAGAGCGAGACGGCTTGGTGGACCAAGGAGATCAAGGCGGCAGGCATCGAACCAGAGTAACGGGCCGGAGTGAGCGTCATGAGCAAGGTCATCATCGAGAAGAACGGCCCGGTCAAAACCATCTGGATGAACCGGCCAGAGAAGCGCAATGCCCTCGATAGCGAGCTGCTGCAGGCCATGATCGATGCATTCCGTGCACCGGTGGCGCCTGAGGATCGCGTCGTCATGATTCGCGGCAAGGGCGATGTGTTCTGCGCCGGCCTCGACATGGCCGAGCGCCGCGAGACGATCGGCTCGGGCAGCGCCAGCGGCATCGAAGTCATGCTGCGGGCCATCGAGCTTTGCCCGCTGCCCGTCGTGGCCGTGGTGCAGGGCGACGCCATCGCCGGCGGCAACGAGCTTGCGCTCCACTGCGACCTCGTCGTGGCGAGCCAGAAGGCGCGCTTCGGCATGTCGCTGGCGCAGGTCGGCCTCGCGCCCAACTGGTTCCTGGCCAAGAAGCTGATGGAAGTGCTGGGCCCGGTCACGACCCGCGAGATGCTGCTGCTGGGCGATCCCCTGCCCTCGACCAAGCTGCACGCGCTGGGCCTGATCGCGCGTTGCGTCCCGGCCGCCGAGCTCGAAGCGGAGGCCAAGAAGGTGATCGACCGCCTGGCCGCCAATGCACCGCTGTCGCTGAAAGCCATGAAGGCGTTGACGGTGAAGCAGCTCGAATTCCGCGACGGCATCAAGCACGACGACGTCGATGCGCTGGTGCAGGCGGCGATGAAGAGCCAGGACGCGCAGGAAGGCATGAAGGCGCGGCTCGAGAAGCGCACCGCGAAGTTCCAGGGCCGCTAAGCCCGTGTCGATCCGGCTTCGCCTCGACAAGCCCTGGCGGCCACTCGTCGCCGAGGAGATCGCCCGCCTGCCCGGCCAGCTCGGCATCTACCAGATCGCCGATGCCAAGGGTGAGATCCTCTATATTGGTCAGGCCGGTGCGCGCTCACCCTTCGGCCTGCGCAGCGAGTTGCAGCGCGAGCTGACCGAGCGCGGCGCCGGCTGCCAGTTCCGCGTCGAAGTGAACATGCAATACCGCTCGCGCTGGTTCGAACTGCTGATGGTCCACAAGGCCGACCACGGCACCCTGCCGCCCGACAACGCCAAGAACCCGCCGCCCAATCTCGGACGGCTCAGTCCTGCCTGAAGAGGCCACCCAAAGAGGCCAGTAGATGGATTTCGAACCGAACTCCGAACAGCAGATGCTGATCGACCAGGTCAGGCGCTATGTGCGGGAAGAGATCATCCCGCTCGAAGCCAAGCTCGACCCGGATGCATCGGAGCTGGCGCCGGAAGATCACGCGAGGCTGGTCGAGAAGACCAAGGCGATGGGCCTGTTCGGTATCGACATTCCCAAGGAGTTCGGCGGGCCAGATATCGATATCGTGACGCGCACGCTGCTCGCCATCGAGATGGCGCAGCATCGTGCCGGTCTCTACGTGCCTTGCTACGGCACGTTCGGCGGCGCCGGCCTCGCCCAGATCTTCGAAGCCAACGACGACCAGAAGGAGCGTTACCTCTACCCGACCTTGCGTGGCGAGAAGAAAGCCTTCTTTGGCCTGACCGAGCCATCGGGCGGCAGCGATCCGGCGCGCGCCATCCAGACCAAGGCCGAGCGCAAGGACAATGGCTGGGTGCTGAACGGCGCCAAGATCTTCATCTCCAACGCCGATCGGGCGCAGTACGGCATCGTCTTTGCCCGCACCGACGCCTCGAAGGGCCGCGCCGGCATTACCTGCTTCATTGTCGATTCCGACACGCCGGGCTTCCATGTGCGAAGGGTGGTGCACACGCTGCGCTCCTCGCACTACGCCACCGAGCTCGAATTCAAGGATTGCTGGGTCTCCGATCATCAGGTGCTGGGCGAGGTCAACAAGGGTTTCGCCGTCGCCAACGACCGGCTGACCCGCCAGCGCATCCCCTACGCCGCGGGCTGCATTGGCGTCGCCATCGCCGCCCACGAGATGGCCATCGAATGGGCGAAGATGCGCACGACCTTCGGCGAGAAGCTCGCCAATCGCCAGGCCGTGCAGTGGATGCTGGTCGACAACGAGATCGACATCCGAACGGCCCGTCACTTCACGCTCGAAGCCGCCGAGAAGGCGCGGCAGGGCGTGCCGTTCCGCACGGAAGCCGCCATCGCCAAGCTGACCGCGTCGGAAGGCGGCGGTCGCGTCGTCGACCGCGCGATGCAGATCCATGGCGGCATGGGCATGACCAAAGATCTGCCACTCGAACGCTGGTATCGTGAAATGCGCATCCGTCGCGTCGGCGAGGGGCCGAGCGAAGTGCAACGCATGGTGATCGCGCGCGAAATCCTGGGAAGCAATCTGCGATGAGCACACCTCAAGGCCCGCTGGCTGGCATCACGGTCGTCGAATTCGGCCAGAACCTCGCCGGTCCCTACTGCGGCCAGATCCTGGCCTTCCTCGGCGCCGAGGTGATCAAGGTCGAACGGCCCGAAGGCGACGATGCGCGCAAATGGGGCCCTCCGTTCATCGAGGGAGACGCGACGGGTTTCATCGCGCTCAATCGCGGCAAGAAGTCGATCACCTGCGATCTCGCCGATCCCAAGCAGCGCGAGGCGTTGATCGAACGCATCGGCTCGGCCGATGTCTTCGTGCACAATCTACGGGCCGACGTGCCGGCCAAGTTCGGCTTCGACGGGGCCACCCTCACCAAGCGCTTTCCACGTCTGATCTACGCCGATCTCGGCGCGTTCGGTCACGCCGGTCCATGGAAAGAGCGGCCCGGCTACGAGCCGATCATCCAGGCGGTCGCGGGTCTCATCTCCTTGAACGGCGATCCGACCGGACCCGAGGCGCGCATTGGCGTGTCGATCATCGACCTCTCGACCGGCATGTGGACGGCGATCGGTGTGCTGGCGGCGCTGGCCAAGCGCACCGCGACCGGCCAGGGCAGCCTGGTCAACACCTCGCTGTTCGAGAGCGGCCTGATGTGGGCCTCGAACCATGTCGCCGGTTGGTCGGTGACCGGCCGGATGCCGCCTCGTCAGGGAACCGGCCATCCCTCACTGACACCCTACCAGGCGTTCGAGTGCAGCGACGGGCCGCTGATGATCTGTCCCGGCAACGACCGGCTGTGGCGCAAGTTCGCCGAGGCGCTGGGCCATCCCGAATGGCCGGACGAAGAGCGATTCAAGACCAATGTGCAGCGCTCGGAGCGACGTGAGCTGCTGCTCGGCCTGATCGCCGACATCATGAAGACGGAAAGCCGCGCCCACTGGTCGGCCAAGCTCGACGCCCTGGGAGTCCCCAATGGGCCGTTGAATTCGGTGCCGCAGGTGATGGAGCTGGCGCAGGTCGCCGCTCTCGGCATGTTCGCCCAGCCCTACGCCGGCTCGAATGCCCTCTTCCACGGCCTGCCGCTCAGCATCGATGGCGAGCGCGCCGGCGGCACCGAGAAGGCGCCCAAGATCGGCGAGCACAACGGGAAAATCTAGCCGGCGAAGCTCAGGCAGTAATCCCGCACCTGATCGAGCGGGATACGGGCGTGGCTCTGGACGATAATGAACTTACCGCCAGGGTCGTTGCCGTTGGGCAGCCGCACGAGACGCTCGAAATCGTCGGCGCCCCAGACGCAGGACCGTTCGGAGAAGAGGTGAACGTCTGACGAATAGCAGGTGTCCCACTCGGCGTGATAGTCGAACAGCGTGCCGTTGATCTCGGCCGCACTGGTGTAGAGCGAGTACTCTGTCCAGGCGGTGTTGAAGGGCGACCGCAGCTTCCACCAGACCAGCGCCGACAGCGGGTCGAGATAGCGGCCACGAAGGCGCTCCAGCGTCTGCGCCGCCAGATCTCCGTGCAGGATGTTCGGCGTCACCGACAGTCCATGCGACTTGGGATCGTAGGGAACACCGATGACCTTGGACGCCTGCTGCCACCAGCCGTGATGGCGCTTGGGTTCCCAGCGCGACAGTGCGCGATTGTGCTCCAGAAAGGTCTGGGAATCGAAGTCGCCGACGCAGCAGACGTCGGAATCGAGCGTCAGGTAGCCGCCGAAGCCCAGCAAGGTCGGCACGTGCAGCTTCAGGACTTGCTGACGGTACCAGCCGGTCAACAGGTAGAACGGACTGAAAACCGGGAAGAAGTCGCTTTCGGGCCGGACCGACACTTCGATGTTGGGGAACCGCGGCAGGTTCTGGCGCAGGAGGCTGGCGTCGCGCTTCGGGGAAATGATCAGCAGTTCGAACGGCTTGCTGTCGCGCCAATGTTTGGCGAGCGATTCGATGAGAAGGCCGGCACGCTCCAAATCGCCCCGGCGCTGGATATTGCGCAGGGCCAAAGGAAGGATGCCTTGGCGAATCTCAGAGAACATTGGTTCGTTTCGTGCCTGAAGCTACATATGGTTAGCGGTCGCAGCCACATCAATTGGTGGCTTTTGCCTTAAACACCCCCAATCAGCGGCACTTCGCCCCACGATAAACTTGGCTGAATCGCAGGTGCCGTGACCCAAAAAAGACGCCGGGCACGAAGGCCCGGCGAGTCAAACAGGGAGGCTTCACGTCTGGGAGACGTGGGATCATGAGGATCCCGAGTTTCGAACGCGATCAGCCGAAACCTTTCGTGTCGAAGACCTGCCTCTAAAGTAGGCTTCGGTAGTGAGATTGGTAGAGGTGAAGTATTGGACACTGGCATGCGAGAGACGCATGCCTTTCACTTGATCTGCATTCCTGCAGATCTCGCCTCTCAAAATCGTGTCTCTGCGACCTTTCGCAGAAGGAAATCGCGGAACACGGCGATGCGCTTGGAATGCCGCAGCTCCTCCGGGTAGGTGAAATACACATCGGTCGTACGGACATTGAGGTCCGGCAGCAGCATTTCGAGCTTGGTCGACTCGCGGGCGAGATAGTCCGGCAGCGAGGCGATCCCCAGCCCGGATTCGACGGCGCGGAAGATGCCGTAAACGTTGTTCACCCGCAGCACGACGGTGCGGCCCGTCTGGTCGAGATTGCCCTCGCGCAGCAGCCAGTTCACGTCCTGCACCGGCGAACGCGCATCCTCGCCGAAAATGATCAGGCGGTGCTGATCGAGCTCCTCGATGGTCGCGGGCTTGCCGTACTTCTGCACATACCCGTGCGAGGCATAGACGTGGCTTCGCACGGTGAGCAGATGGCGCTGCACGAGACCCGGCTGGCGCGGCATGACCATGCGGATCGCCACATCGGCCTCGCGCATACCGAGGTCGAGCTCGTTGTCCGAGAGCACGAGGCTGACGTCGATCTCGGGATAGAGCGCGATGAACTCGTGCATCTGGGCGGTGAGCCAGGTCGAGCCGAAGCCGATCGTCGTGGTGATCTTGAGCCGGCCGGCCGGCTTGTCCTGATTGGCGCGCAGCAACGCCTCGGCCGTGTTGACCTTGGCAGCCATGTCACGCGCCGTGCGGTAGAGCAGCTCGCCCTGCTCCGTGAGGATCAGACCACGGGCATGGCGATGGAACAGCATGACGCCGAGCTGCTCCTCGAGCGCGCCGATCTGGCGCGAGATCGCCGACTGGCTGAGCTTCAATGCCTCGCCGGCATGCGTGAAGCTGCCGGCATCTGCCACGGCCTGGAAGATCCGCAGCTTGTCCCAGTCCATTTCCATGCCTCCCCTGCCTCTCCGCGCGGCCTATTCGGCGGCCTGCGCGAGCCGTGCCTCCTGTGTTGCCAGCCATTTCTCGGCTTCGAGCGCTGCCATGCAGCCCGTACCGGCGGCTGTCACGGCCTGACGGAAAATCTTGTCCTGCACGTCACCGGCCGCGTAGACGCCTTCCACATCAGTCGCCGTCGAATCGGGCCTGGTGATCAGATAACCTTCGCTGTCCATCGCGAGCTTGCCCTTGAACAGCTCCGTGTTGGGCGAGTGCCCAATGGCGATGAACACGCCGTCGGTGGCAAGTTCGCGCTCCGCGCCTGTCTTCACGTTGCGCACACGCACGCCCTTGACCAGCGGCGCTGGCGACGCCTCGCCGGTGATTTCCTCGACCGTGTGATCCCACAGCACCGTCACCTTGGGATTCTTGAACAGGCGGTCCTGCAGGATCTTCTCGGCACGGAAGCTGTCGCGGCGATGGATCAAGGTCACCTTCGACGCATGGTGCGTCAGGTAAAGCGCTTCCTCGACCGCCGTATTGCCGCCGCCGACCACCACCACTTCCTTGCCGCGGAAGAAGAAGCCGTCGCAGGTCGCGCACGCCGAGACGCCGCCGCCGCGGAAGGTCTGTTCGCTGGGCAGGCCGAGCCACTTGGCAGTCGCACCGGTGGCAATGACCAGCGCCTCCGCCTCGTAGCGATCACCCGAATCGCCGGTGCACACGAACGGCCGGCGCGACAGGTCGACCTCGACGATGGTGTCAAAGAAAAGCTGCGTGCCGACATGCTCAGCCTGCTTCTGCATCTGTTCCATCAACCAGGGACCCTGGATGACGTCGGCAAAGCCCGGATAGTTCTCAACATCGGTCGTGATGGTGAGCTGACCGCCGGGCTGAATGCCCTGGACGAGCATCGGCTTCAGGCTGGCGCGCGCGGCATAAATCGCCGCCGTATAGCCCGCCGGCCCGGAACCCAGGATCATTACCTTACTATGATGAGTTGCTGCCATGTGCGCCCCGCATCCCGCCAACCGCATATCTTCGACATATATGCAAACCTCGCCAGGGATGCACGGGTTGATGTCACTTTTGGGCGCAATTGTTCACAGAAGCCGAGCGAAATCTCGCAACTTTATTGCGCGCATGGCATGGTTCTGGCATAGACCGCGGCCAACGGAGGAAAACGATGGCTCGCGCAAAGCTCGATCGAATCGACCGGCGCATTTTAAGTGACCTGCAGTCCAACGGCCGCATGACCAACGTGGAGTTGGCGGAGCGCGCGGGAATTTCCGCACCTCCCTGTCTGCGTCGCGTCCGCGCCCTGGAACGGGCCGGCATCATCAAGGGCTACCATGCCGATCTCAGCCCCGAGGCGCTGGGCTATAGCGTGTCGGTGTTCGCCTTGGTGGGGTTGAGCAGCCAGGCCGAGACCGACCTCAAGGCCTTCGAAGAACTGATCGCCCACTGGGACGAGGTGCGCGAGTGCCACATGCTGGCCGGCGAGGCCGACTTCCTGCTGAAGATCGTGGCCGAGACATGGGACGAGTATCAGAAATTCCTGACCACGCGACTGACCTCGGCGCCCAATGTCAGCCACGTCAAAACCATGATGGTTTTCCGCACGGCCAAGCAGGTGCCGGGAGTGCCGATCTCGACCGAGTGAGCCGACGGGCAAACAGGACAGGCAACAGGAGGATGGGCCATGGATGGTAGCACGGCAGCCGATGTCACTCTGGACCGCCTGCACGAAATCGCCGACGCCTTCGCCCGCCGCGACGTCGACGGCATCGTCAATTCCTTCGCCGACGATGGCGAGTTCCGCAACGCCAAGGGCCCCGACTATTGGGGCCAGAGCTTCAAGGGCAAGGCGGCAATCCGCAGCTACTTCGAACCGCTGTTCGCCAACGCGGGCGACGTGAGGTGGCTCCACACCAGCGAGTTCATCTGCGGTAACCGCGCCGTCACCGAATGGCACCGCACGGCGACGCTGAAGAGTGGCGAGCGCCAGGAGTGGCTGGGCTGCGACCTCTATACCTTCCGCCGCGGCCTGATCGTCATGAAGGACACCTACATCAAGGTGGTCGCCTAACCGCCGCAAGGCCCTTGCGGCGAGCGGCGCGTACGCATAGCCTGCGTTAAATACACAGTGTTGTCACTAAGATAACACGGAGACCGCAGGTATGAAGAACCTCTTCCAAGCATCGCGCGTCCTGTTGCTCGACATGGCGTCGACGCTGTTGTTCCTCGGCGTCTACCTCGCGACCGACAACCTCTTCCTCGCGGTCGGGCTGGGCATGGCACTGGGGCTCGCCCAGATCGCCTGGCACCTCTTCCATCGGGAGCCCGTCGAAGCCCTGCAATGGCTGAGCGTGGTGATCATCCTAGCCTCGGGCACGGCGACCTTCTTCACCAGCGATCCGCTGTTCATCATGCTGAAGCCCACCATCATCTATGTCGTGGTCGGCGTAGTGATGCTGAAGCGCGGCTGGATGAACCGCTACCTGCCGCCGATCGCACAGGCGACCGTGCCCGATCTCGGCATCCGGTTCGGCTATATCTGGGCCGGGCTGATGTTCTTCTCGGCCGTGCTGAACATCGTTCTGGCGCTCGCCCTCGAACCCGCGAGCTGGGCCGCCGTCAAATCAGCATGGGCGATCGGTAGCAAGATCGCCCTGTTCCTGATCCAGTATGCCGTGATGAAGTCGACCGGCATCCGCCGCGCCAGGGCGGCGATGGCCGCCGCGGCCTGACCGGCGGCTCCGTCCGCTCTACTTGAACTGAACTGTGACGACTTCGTAGGACTTGGCACCCCGCGGCGTCTGAACCTCGACCGTATCGCCCACGGTCTTGCCGATCAGCGCCTTGCCGATGGGCGAGGTGACGGAGATGCGCCCCTTCGTCAGGTCGGCCTCGTAGGGCCCAACGATCTGGTACTTCACCTTCTCGTCGGTATCTTCGTCGGCCAGCCGGACGGTAGCGCCGAACTTCACGACCTTCCCCGTCAGCTTGGAGAAGTCGATCACTTCGGTACGCGAAATGATGTCCTCGAGCTCGGCAATGCGACCTTCGATAAAACCCTGCTTTTCGCGCGCAGACGTATACTCGGCATTCTCAGAGAGATCGCCGTGTTCGCGCGCCGCCGCGATCGCCTTGATGATCGCCGGGCGCTCCACGCTCTTCAGCACTTTCAGTTCGTCCTCGAGGCTCTTCAGCCCCTCGGCCGTCATCGGAACCCTTTCCATTGCCAAATCGTCCTTGATCAATCGTACGGCGTCAACGCCGAACGCAACCCGAACTGGGCTGCATTCTGCAAGTTGTCCGGAGGTTGAGAGGTCTAGAAAGTGGTCTTGAAGTAGGATTGCAGGGGTGCCACGTCGAGAGCCCCCTCCTTCAATGCGGCGATGCCTTCGACCGATGCCTTGGCGCCGGCGACGGTCGTGTAGTAGGCGATCTTGTGCATCAGCGCGGTGCGCCGCAGGGTGAAGCTGTCGGTCAAGGCACTCGCGCCGTCGACCGTGTTGAACACGAGCTGCACCTTGCCGTCCTTCATCAGATCGACGATGTGCGGCCGGCCCTCCAGCACTTTGTTCACGCGCTGGGCTTCGACGCCGTGCTTGCGCAGGAACTCAGCCGTCCCGCCGGTCGCCACCACCTTAAAGCCAAGCTCGGCCAGCCGCTTCATCGGCTTGACCATCGCCTGCTTGTCCTGGTCCTTGACCGAGACGAACACCACACCCTCGACCGGCACCTTGCTGCCGGCGCCGAGCTGCGACTTGGCGAATGCGCGGCCGAAATCCATGTCGAGGCCCATCACCTCACCGGTCGAACGCATCTCCGGCCCGAGCACGACGTCGACGCCGGGGAAACGCGCGAAGGGGAACACCGCTTCCTTCACCGCGATGTGCTTGCCCTTGGCCTTCTTGATGCCGAGCGACTTCAGCGGCTCGCCGGCCATCAGGCGGGCGGCGTACTTGGCGATAGGCTGGCCGGTCGCCTTGGCGACGAAGGGCACGGTGCGGCTGGCGCGCGGATTGACCTCGAGCACGTAGACGTCGCCGTCTTTGACAGCGTACTGCACGTTCATCAGGCCGACGACGCGAAGCGCCTTGGCCATCGCCTCGGTCTGGCGCTCGATTTCGGCCATGATCTTGGACGGCAGCGAGTAAGGCGGCAGCGAGCAGGCCGAATCGCCGGAGTGAATCCCGGCCTCCTCGATATGCTCCATGATGCCGGCGACGAAGACGTTCTGGTCCTTGTCGGCCAGCGCATCGACATCGACCTCGATGGCGTCACGCAGATAGGAGTCGATCAGCACCGGATTGGAGCCCGACACCTGCACGGCTTCGCGCATGTAGCGCTGCAACGCGGCGAGATCGTAGACGATCTGCATGGCACGGCCGCCCAGCACATAGGATGGCCGGATGACCACCGGATAGCCGATCCGTTCGGCGACAGCGATCGCCTGCTCCTGCGAGGTCGCGGTGCCGTTGTCGGGCTGGCGCAACTTCAGTTCGTGGATCAGCTTCTGGAAACGATCGCGATCCTCGGCAAGGTCGATCGCGTCGGGCGACGTGCCGAGGATCGGGATGCCGGCGGCCTCCAACGGCTTCGCCAGCTTGAGCGGCGTCTGGCCACCGAACTGAACGATCAGGCCCAGCAGCTCGCCGTTCCTGCGCTCGACTTCGACCAGCTCGATCACGTCCTCGGCCGTCAGCGGCTCGAAATAGAGGCGGTCGGCCGTGTCGTAGTCGGTCGAGACGGTTTCCGGGTTGCAGTTGACCATGATGGTCTCGTACCCGGCATCGCGCAGCGCATAGACGGCGTGCACGCAGCAATAGTCGAACTCGATACCCTGGCCGATACGGTTCGGCCCGCCGCCCAGGATGATGACCTTCTTACGGTCGGTCGGCTGTGCCTCGCACTCCGCAGGCCTCAGCCCGTCACCCTCGTAGCAGGAGTACAGATAGGGCGTGCGCGATTCGAACTCGGCGGCGCAGGTGTCGATGCGCTTGAACACCGGACGGACGTCGAGCGCGCGGCGCTTCTTCGCCACCTCGGCGGCGCTCTGCCCCGTCAGCTCGGCCAGCCGCTCGTCGGAGAAGCCCTTCTTCTTGAGGTCGAAGAACGCCTTGGCGTCGGTCGGCAGACCGTTCTTGCGGACGGCGGCTTCGACCTTCACGAGCTGTTCGATCTGGCGCAGGAACCACGGCTCGAACTTGGAGGCCTGGGCGATCTCCTCGACCGTGAGGCCATGGCGGAACGCCTGGGCGATCACCAGCACGCGGTCGGGCGTCGGCGTCGCCAGCGCGCCCACGATGGCGGACTTGTCGGGCGCACCCTTGATCTGGATCTCGTTGAGGCCGGTCAGGCCGGTTTCCATCGAGCGCAGCGCCTTTTGCAGCGACTCCTGGAAGGTCCGCCCGATCGACATCGCCTCGCCCACGCTCTTCATCGAGGTGGTGAGCAGCGCCTCGGCGCCCGGGAACTTCTCGAAGGCGAAGCGCGGGATCTTAGTGACGACATAGTCGATCGTCGGCTCGAACGAAGCGGGCGTCGTGCCGGTGATGTCGTTCAAAAGCTCGTCGAGCGTGTAGCCGACGGCCAGCCGCGCCGCGACCTTGGCGATCGGAAATCCGGTCGCCTTCGAAGCCAGCGCCGAGGACCGCGACACGCGCGGGTTCATCTCGATGACGACCATGCGGCCAGTCTGCGGGTCGACCGCGAACTGCACGTTCGAACCGCCGGTATCGACGCCGATCTCGCGCAGGCACGCGATCGAGGCGTCGCGCATGATCTGGTATTCTTTGTCGGTCAGCGTGAGCGCCGGCGCCACCGTGACCGAGTCGCCGGTGTGGATGCCCATCGGATCGACGTTCTCGATTGAGCAGATGATGATGCAGTTGTCGCGGCGGTCGCGCACGACCTCCATCTCGTATTCTTTCCAGCCGAGCACCGACTCCTCGACCAGCACCTCGCCGACCGGCGAGGCGTCGATACCGCCCTGCACGATGTCGAAATATTCGTCGCGGTTGTAGGCGATGCCGCCGCCGGTACCGCCGAGCGTGAAGGACGGGCGAATGATCGCCGGCAGGCCGACATGGTCGAGCGCGTTGACCGCTTCCTCGCGATTGTGCACGACCTCGCTCTTCGGGCATGTCAGCCCGATCTTGGTCATGGCCTCGCGGAACAGTAGCCGGTCCTCGGCCTTGTCGATGGCCTCGGCATTCGCGCCGATCAGCTCGACCTTGTACTTCTTCAGCCGGCCATCGCGATGCAGCGACATTGCGGTGTTGAGCGCCGTCTGGCCGCCCATGGTCGGCAGGATGGCGTCCGGCTTCTCCTTCTCGATGATCTTCGCCACCATGTCGGGCGTGATCGGCTCGATATAGGTCGCATCCGCCAGACCCGGATCGGTCATGATCGTGGCCGGGTTGGAGTTCACCAGGATGACGCGGTAGCCCTCGTCCTTCAGCGCCTTGCAGGCCTGCACGCCCGAATAGTCGAACTCGCAGGCTTGTCCGATCACGATCGGACCGGCGCCGATGACCAGGATGCTCTTGATGTCTGTGCGCTTGGGCATGATGTCTCTACTTGCCCTTGCTCTTGTCGATCATCTCGACGAAGCGGTCGAAGAGATAGTGACTGTCGGTCGGGCCGGGCGACGCCTCGGGATGGTACTGCACGGAGAAGGCTGGCTTGTCAGTGCAGCGAATGCCTTCGTTGATGCCGTCGAACAGCGAGACGTGAGTCACCTCGACGTTCTTGGGCAGCGATTCGGGGATCACGCAGAAGCCGTGGTTCTGCGAGGTGATCTCGACCTTGCCTGTCGTCAGGTCCTTGACCGGCTGGTTGGCGCCGCGATGGCCGCGCTCCATTTTGCGGGTCTTGCCGCCGAGCGTCAGCGCCAGGATCTGATGGCCGAGGCAGATGCCGAACAGCGGCACCTTCTTGTCGAGCACCGCCTGGATGGCCGGCGAGGCGTAGACGGCCGTGGCCGCCGGATCGCCCGGACCGTTGGACAGGAAAACACCGTCCGGCTTGTGGCGCAGGATGTCCTCCGCCGTCGCGGTCGCCGGCACCACCGTGACCTTGCAGCCGGTGTTGGCCAGGCAACGCAGGATGTTGCGCTTGGCGCCGTAGTCGACGGCAACGACATGGTACTTGGGCTTGTCGAGCTTGCCGTAGCCCTTGCCCAGCGCCCACTTGGTCTCGTTCCAATTGTAGGACTGCTTCGAGGTGACCTCGATGGCGAGGTCCATGCCGTCGAGTCCGGGCCAATCCTGGGCGATCTTGCGCATCGCCGGAATGTCGAACTTGCCGTCGGGGGCGTGGACCACGACGCCGTTGGGCGGGCCGCCGTCCCGGATGCGCCGCGTGATGGCGCGGGTGTCGACGTCGCACACACCGGGCAGATTGTGGCTCTTCAGCCAGTCCTCGAGCGGCTTGACCGAGCGCCAGTTCGCCGGCTCGGTGATGTCGCCCCGAATGACCACACCTCGAGCAGCCGGCGTGATCGTCTCAATATCCTCGAGATTGGTGCCGACATTTCCGATATGCGGAAATGTAAAGGTGATGATCTGCCCAGCGTAAGACGGATCGGTGATGATCTCCTGGTAGCCGGTCATCGAGGTATTGAAGCAGACTTCGCCGACCGCATGGCCGGCGGCCCCGACGCCCTTGCCCCAGAAAACCGTGCCGTCAGCCAGCACCAGCGCGGCCGTGGCCCAGCGCGGCACGGCGTCGGTCGCGCCTGCGGTCTTTGGAGGTGTCATGATGAATTTTTGCCCGTTCGTGAGGGCTCGCGCTTCGCCTTGGCCCTCCGTGGCCTTGGCGTCTGCGAACCGCGCGGGTTGTAACCAAGCGGTCGCAGAGGGTCAAGGTGTGGCCTGCTGCTAATTCACAAGCATTTTCAATAGCTTATTTGCTTTGCCAATAGCGTCGCAGGCGATTAGTTTCCGCTCTTCGACCCAATGGAACCGAAACAATGCTGCGCGACAAGCTGAACGACGCGATGAAGGATGCCATGCGCGCCCGCGACACCGCGGCGCTGGGCACGATTCGCCTGATCCTGGCCAAGCTCAAGGAAGTGGACATCGCCGCCCGCACCGAGGCGAACCGCGAGGGCGTCGCCGACGACCGGATCCTGTCGATGCTGCAGGGCATGATCAAACAGCGCAACGAATCGGTCGCACTGTACGAGAAGGGCAACCGCGCCGACCTGGCTGACAAGGAAAAAGCCGAGATCACTGTCATCGAGCGCTTCCTGCCACAGCAAATGGACGAAGCCGCTGTCGAGGCCGCCATCCGCGAAGCCATCGCGGCAACCGGCGCCGCGTCGATCAAGGACATGGGCAAGGTCGTAGGCCAGCTCAAAGCCAAGTATGCCGGCCAGATCGATTTCTCCAAGGCATCGGCTGCGGTGAAAAAGGCGCTGGGCGGCTGAACTGACGACAACCGGAGCTTCTCAGCCCCGGTAATGATCCCCGTTATCCCTTCTGGCGCGGCCGCCGACCGAGGGCCATCTTAGATGATGGCCTTCCCTCCAGGCTTCCTCGATGAATTGCGCGCGCGCCTCAGCATGTCCGACATCGTCGGACGCAAGGTCGTGCTGAAGCGCCGCTCGGGGTCGGAGTATGCTGGCCTCTGCCCGTTCCACAACGAGAAGACGCCGTCCTTCACGGTCAACGACAAGAAGGGCTTCTTCCACTGCTTCGGCTGCGGCGCGCATGGCGATGCCGTGGGCTTCGTGATGAAGACCGAAGGTCTTTCCTTCCCTGAGTCGGTCGAGAAGCTGGCCCGTGAGGTCGGCATGCCGGTGCCGCGCGCCACACCGGCTGAGCGCGAGCGGGTCGAGCGGGCGGCAACCCTGCAGCAGGTCGTCGAGCTGGCGGCACGCTGGTTCCAGACACAGCTGCGCCTACCGGTCGGACGCCACGGGCTCGACTATCTGCGCGGTCGTGGCCTCAGCGACCAGACGATCGACGACTTCCGGCTGGGCTTTGCGCCGGACTCGCGCGACGGGCTGATCGCGGCGCTGAAGCGCGAGAACGTGCCGATCGAAAAGATCGTCGAAGCGGGTCTTGCCATCCAACCGGACGATAACCGCGAGCCTTACGACCGCTTCCGCGGCCGCGTGATGTTCGTCATCAACGACCGCCGTGGCCGCGCCATCGCCTTCGGTGGTCGCGTCATGGGGACGGGCGAGCCCAAGTACCTCAATTCGCCGGAGACTCCGCTCTTCCACAAGGGCGCCAACCTCTATTGCCTTGACCGCGCACGCGAAGCGGCCACCAAGGATCAGCCGGTCATCGTGGCCGAAGGCTATATGGACGTGATCGCCCTGCACGGCGCGGGCTTTACGGGTTCGGTGGCGCCACTCGGCACGGCCTTGACCGAAGGCCAGCTCGGCGAGCTGTGGAAACTGGCCGACGAGCCCTACCTCTGCTTCGATGGCGACAATGCCGGCCGTCGCGCCGCCGCCCGCGCCGCCGAGCGGGCACTGCCGCTGCTGCGCGCTGGCAAGAGCCTGCGCTTTCTCGCGCTCCCGGCCGGCGAGGATCCCGACAGCCTGATCCGCTCGCGCGGCCCCGAGGCGGTGCGTCGCGTGCTCGATCTGGCGCGGCCGCTCTCCGATGTCGTCTGGGACATGGCGACAGAGAACAAGCCGATCGACACGCCCGAGCGCCGCGCCAGCTTGCAGCGCACCGTCGAGCAGCAGGTCGCCGAGATCGCCGACCCGGTCGTGCGGGACTTTTATCGCAACGAGATGCGCAGCCGGCTGAACCGCCTGCGCCGGCCGGATGCTCCCGCCTGGCAGCCGGGAGGCGGGCGCCGGCCCTTCCGCCGCCCAGGCGACCCACCACCACCACCCTTTGCCGCTGGCTCCGCCGCCCGGCGCTCGGGTAGCGACCTCGACGGTTCCCGCCAGGAGCGCGCACTCCTGGGCGCCCTGATCGAACGGCCGGCGATGTTGCACATCCTAGCGGAGGACTTGGCCCACCTGCCCATTGCCAGCCCGGAGCTGGCCCGCCTGCGCAGCGGCCTCCTCGATGCCCTGTCGCTGGTGCCGTCGGGCGTCGATCCGGCAGCAGATGAAGCTGTGGCCGGCGACCTCCCCCTTGAAGCGCAGCTGATCGAGGATCATTTGAAGCGTTCCGGGTTGGGGCGCGTGGCCGAAACGGCACAGGCCAAGGCCCGGGAAGTCTTCCGGGACGATCCGGCCGATGCCGACGGCTGGGTCAACCAATGGCGCCGAGCTGCCCGCCACCTGACCCAGCTCACGGCCGATCCGGAGGAACTGAAGCGGGCTGAGGAAGCCCTGGCGGAGGATCTGAGTGAGGAGAATTTGCGGCGGTTGCAGGCCATATTGGACCGCATGCGACGGGAAAGCGCAGACCACGGGCCAGGCTAGGCTGGATAGCTGGCTTGCGGCGGAATAAGGGACTTCCCCCTATCGCTGCTTGCGCTTAAGTCCCATATAGTAGAAGGGTAGTTTTGCGGGGTCGCCCTCCCCGCCTCCCCTTCTTGCAGCCAAATTCACGGCCAGACCGGCCGTTCTATCTGTTTGTCGCATCCAAGGATTAGTAATGGCGACCAAAACCGCAACCGTAGCCCAGCCTGAAGCCACTGACGCCCGCGAAGAGGGTCCCGACGCTCCCCTGCTCGATACGCTCGGAGCCGAACTCAAGAAGCTGGTTCAGAAAGGCAAGGAGCGAGGTTACATCACCTACGACGAGCTGAACGCCGCGCTGCCGCCAGACGAAGTGTCCTCTGAGCAGATCGAGGACACGATGGCGATGCTGTCCGAGGCAGGCGTCAATGTCGTCGAAGCCGAAGAGCAGGAAGACACCACCACCGCGCCGACCGAGCCCGCGAAGACCGCCGTGGTCGCCGCCGAGGCGACCGGCGAGGATGAAGAGCTCGGCCGCACCGACGATCCCGTCCGCATGTACCTGCGTGAGATGGGAAGCGTCGAGCTTCTGAGCCGCGAAGGCGAAATCGAGATCGCCAAGCGCATCGAGGCTGGCCAGGACAAGATGATCGGCGGCATCTGCGAAAGCCCCATGACGATCACGGCGCTGCTGCACTGGCGCGACGCGATCAACGAGGGCCGCATCCTGCTGCGCGACGTGATCGACCTCGAGGCGACGCAGGGCGGCGGCGCCCCCGGCGAGGGCAAGGGTATCATGCCGCCGGCAGCGGGCGCGCCGGGAGTACCGGGCGTTCCCATGGCTGCGCCGATGCCGCGTCCGGCAATGCCGAAGCTTGTGCGCCCGGCTGCGCCGCCACCGGCGGCGAACGGCGAGGGTGGCGGCGAGGCTGCCGCTCCGGCCGAAGGCGGTGAGGAAGACGATGAGAACGCGCTGTCGCTCTCGGCGCTCGAGGAGAAGCTCAAGCCCGAGGTCCTGCGCACCCTCACCAAGATCTATAAAGTCTACATGGAGATGTCGAAGGTCCAGAACCGGCGCCTGTCGACTCTCGCCCGCGGCCAGAAGCCGAGCACGGAATTCGAGAAGAGCTACGAGAAGCACCGCAAGAAGATCGTCGAGCTGGTGCGGACGGTGCATATCAATGCCAACCGCATCGAGCAGCTCAAGCTTTCGCTCTACGACCTCAACCGCAAGCTGATGCTGCTCGAAGGCAAGCTGCTGCGCCAAGCGGAGACCTTCCGCATCCCGCGCCAGGACTTCCTCGACAACTATCTCACTCACGAGATTGACCCCAACTGGCTCGAGAAGGTCGGCAAGTTGTCGGGCCGGGGCTGGAAGGACTTCGCCAAGAAGCGTGGCCCCGAAATCGAGAAGATCCGGGCCGAGATCAGGGAGATCTCGGATCACGCCGGCGCACCGATCTTCGAGTTCCGCCGCATGTGCAAGACCGTCCAGGACGGCGAGCGCGAGATGATGCGGGCGAAGAAGGAGATGATCGAGGCCAACCTGCGTCTCGTGATCTCGATCGCCAAGAAGTACACCAACCGCGGCCTGCAGTTCCTGGATCTCATCCAGGAAGGCAACATCGGTCTCATGAAGGCGGTCGACAAGTTCGAGTACCGCCGCGGCTACAAGTTCTCGACCTACGCCACTTGGTGGATTCGTCAGGCCATCACCCGCTCGATCGCCGACCAGGCACGCACCATCCGTATCCCGGTGCACATGATCGAGACGATCAACAAGCTGGTCCGCACCAGCCGCCAGATGCTGCACGAGATCGGCCGCGAGCCGCAGCCCGAGGAGCTGGCCGAGAAGCTCGGCATGCCGCTCGAGAAGGTGCGCAAGGTCCTGAAGATCGCCAAGGAGCCGATCAGCCTCGAGACGCCAATCGGCGACGAGGAGGATTCCCATCTCGGCGACTTCATCGAGGATAAGAACGCCGTGATCCCGCTCGAGGCGGCGATCCAGGGCAACCTGCGTGAGAGCACGACGCGGGTGCTGGCGACGCTGACGCCGCGCGAGGAGCGCGTGCTGCGCATGCGCTTCGGCATCGGCATGAACACCGACCACACGCTGGAAGAAGTCGGCCAGCAATTCTCGGTGACCCGCGAGCGTATCCGCCAGATCGAGGCCAAGGCACTGCGCAAGCTGAAGCATCCCAGCCGTTCGCGGATGCTGCGCTCCTTCCTCGACCAGGGCTGAGGATCGGCGTGGCGGGAGGCCTTCGTGAGTTCGCTGCGCGCGAACTCGCGGCAGACCGTATTGTCCACTTGGTCGGCGTCGCGCTCGGCGTCACCGGCGCCATAGCCATAATCGTCATCGCCGCCGTGATGCGGCGGCTGGATGACCTGCCGCCGATCCTGATCTACGCCATCGGCCTGCTCGCGATGCTGGGCTGTTCGGCAGCCTACAACATGTTTCACACCAGCCGCTGGCGGGACTGGCTACGCCGCTTCGACCATGCCGCGATCTTCGCCATGATCGCCGGGACCTATACGCCCTTCACCCTGCTCGGTCTCAAAGGCGCCTGGTCGATCGGTCTGACGGCAGTGATCTGGGCCGTAGCGGCGGCGGGAATTGCGATCAAGCTCTTGAAGCCAGACCGCATCGAGACAGTCTCGATCGGGCTTTATCTTGCTCTGGGCTGGATTGGCGTCGTGGCGGCCGGACCGTTCGTGGCGGCCTTCGATCCCGTCATTCTCAGCCTGCTGGCGGCCGGCGGCGTCCTCTATTCCTCAGGGGTCGTGTTTCACCTCTGGCATCGCCTGCCCTACCACAACGCGATCTGGCACGGCTTCGTGCTAGCCGCCGCAGCGGTCCACTACGCGGCCGTAGTCGGCGTTGTCGTGGAAGCCTGACGGCTCACTCGCGATCGGCGATCCGGACCAGTGACGGCAGCAATTCACTCACCGTAAGGTGGAGCTGGCGGACCTCCTCCAGCACCGCTGCGAGATTTTCCTGCACGGCTGCGCAGTGACGCGACGCTTCGTTGCGCACGTCATCCAGGCCGGGATCGATGCCATAGGGATGGCCGAGAGTCCGGCTGCATTCGGTCAGGACATGCAGGAGTGCCGTCGGCGCATCGGGCTTGCCGGCTGGATGCATGAAGTCGCGGGCGGCGTGTTCGATCCGTTCCAACGCCGTGACAAGGCCATCCACCTCCATAGGCGTCTCCTCGGTCATCAACGATATACAGTGATCAGGAAGATGCTGGCACCGCGCGGCGTCCAGCACAAGCCGCCTTCGGGGAAAAAGCGCGCTCTCATCCCATCCGGCTCGCGAGCCACGACGACTGGCTGCGCAGAAAGGCTTCCAGCCTCGCTTCATAGTCAGTGACGACAGCGTTCTTCACCGAGGGCCGCGCCGCCAGCGCTCGCCGCCAGACCTGGACTTTGGCAAGACCATTGAAGACGCCGAGATCGATGAAACGATCGAACACGTCGAAGTAGCGAAAGGCTGGCGCGAACACCGCGTCGACCAGGCCGAAATGCTGGCCGCCGAAATAGGGGCCGTCACCGAGCTCGGCTTCCAGGCGCTGGAACTTGTCGCGCAGCGCAACGATCTTGGCGTCGAAGGCCGCGCGATCGGGCGTCGTCTCGATCGTCCAGATATCGGCAAGGATCGAGGAGCCGACCTCCATCCAGGCGCGATGGCGGGCGCGAGCCAGCGGGTCGGCCGGATGCAGTGGCGGCGCCTGGGTATCTTCCAGGTACTCGACGATGACGGTGCTTTCGAACAGCACCTCATTGCCGACCTGCAGGAGCGGTACCATGCCCAGCGGCGACATTGCCTTGAACCAATCAGGCTTGAGGTCGAGATCGACGTCACGACGCTCGAACGGCACGCCCTTCTCGGCGAGCGCAATCGCTGCACGCTGCACATAGGGACAGAGATCGAAAGAAACCAGGGTCAGCATGGCGGTCTCCATAAATATGCAGTTGCATCTAAATAGGTTCGACATCTTCGTCCGTCAATGTTGATGCACCTGCATTTATCTATAATCTGTGCTCATGCCTCCCCCTTCCTCCTCGCCGTCCGAGTCGGTAGTACGCGCCTGGGCTCGCCTGGAGCGCGCCCATCGAGCCGCGCAAACCACCGTCGAAGCGCGCCTCAAGGAGGCAGGGCTGCCTGCGCTTGCCTGGTACGACGCCCTGCTCGAGCTGGAGCGCGCCGGGCCGGCCGGGTTGCGTCCCTTCGAACTGCAGCGCGAGATGCTCTTCGCCCAATACAATCTCTCGCGCCTGATCGATCGCCTGGCGGCAGCGGGCTATGTCACCCGCGCAGCAAGCGCGGAAGATGGCCGCGGCCAGGTCCTGACGATCACCCGGGAAGGCAAAGCGATACGGAAACGGATGTGGCCCGTATATGCCGCCGCCATCGAGGATGCGGTCGGCCGGCATCTCTCTTCGGTGGAAGCGGCGACGCTGGCCGATCTGCTTGGTCGGCTCTACAGTCGGCAGGCTTCGTGATGAACGGGGATATCGGGCGAAGATGAAGGACATCGTCGAAGAGCTGCGGGCGCAATGCCACGAACACGAAAGCGATGCGAGATGGCAGGCCGCGGCCGAAATCGAGCGCTTGCGGCAGGCCCTGGCCGCCACGTGGCAGCCGATGGCCAGCGCGCCGAAGGACGAAGGTCCCCTGCTGCTCTTCTGCCCCGGACTCGCTGGGCATGTCGCCGATGAGATCGTCGTCGGCACCTGGCGCTTCGACGAAAACCGGCGCTCGCTCGGCTACTGGGTGAGCGACGTCGGCCGGCTCGATCCCGGCTTTGCCGAGACCGGCCCCTGGATCGAGTATCGCGAACTGCAGCCCGAGCGTTGGGCGCGGCTCCCCGCGCGGCCCTCCAAGGCAGAATAGTGCACATCAAAAAAAGGCGGCCACCAGGGCCGCCTTTTATCGAATGCGTGGCGAATTCAGGCGCGCGGCGGCAGCGGAACCCTGGCGTCCGTCAATAGCTTCACCAGCGTCGGAATACCCGCCGCATAGTCACCGGCATCGCACTTGGCGATCGCCTGCGGGCCCGGGCCAGAAGCGTCCGTGCGGTCGTAGCTACGCCACTTGGCAGCCAGCGCCCTGCAATAGGCGGCATCATCCATGGGGCTTGCCGCCATTGACGGCCCGTCGATGACGATTTCGACGCGGCGGTTCTGCGGCTCGCGAACATTGTCACCGGTCTGCACCAGCAGCCCCCGTTCGCCACGGCCGACCACGGAGATCGCCGCCGCCGGCACACCTTCCTTTACCAACGCAGCCTTCACGCTGTTGGCGCGGCGCAGCGACAGCGCCATGTTGTACTGCTCCGAACCTGATGTATCCGTGTGGCCGGTTGCCGTGATGCGTGCACTCGACCTCGACTTGTAGGTCGTGGCTGCTTGCTGGATCGTATTCAATGCCTGCGCCGACAGGTTCGAGCGATCCCAATCGAAGAATACCATGTACGATGGCGGCGCGACGGCCGCTGGCGGCGGCACCGTCGTGGCAGTCTGGGGCTCGTCACAGGCACTCAGCAGGAAGGCAGCCGTGGCAACTGCCATCAGTTTTCTCAGCATCGTCCTTCTCCCCTTGGCTACGATAGCCAAGGAGATCATGGGTGATGCGCATGGTGCCTGCAACTACAAGTCGTTGTTGCAGGTATTTGTTCGCATTTAGTGAAATTTCATACGCTCAGAACACAACGTTGTTTTGAGCGCAGGGATCTTATGCCGTGAGCTTGTAGAGTTCAGCGACGTTGTCCCGGAGAATCCGCTTCTTCAGCTCCGGCGTCAGGTGGGATGTCTGCTCGGCAATGACGTCCTGACTCCACGGCCAAGTCGAATCGCTGTGCGGGAAGTCGTTCGCCCACATGAGCTGGTTGGGCGCCATGTGATCGGCAAACTGGAACGCCGTCCAATCGTCCTGGAAGGTGAGCGCGATGTGGTCGCGGAAATATTCCGACGGCAGACGTGCCAGTTCCTTGCCCTTCATCCAGTAGCGGTGCCGCTTGTAGGCGTGGTCCATGCGATACATGAAGTGTGGCGCCCAGCCGGCATCGGCCTCGACGCAAACCACGCGCAGCTTAGGATGACGTTCGAAGACTCCGCTGTAGACCAGCATTCCCATGATGTCCTGGCAGCCGCGGATGATCGAGAGGAAGCCGTTGATCTTGGGGCCGCGTGGTTTCACCAGCGAGTTGTCGCCGCTCGATGTCAGGATGTGGAACGACAGCGGCATCTCGAGCGCGACAGCAGCCTCCCAGAACGGATCGTAGGCATCGTGGTCATAGTCGTGCTCACCGGGGTTGCCCGGCATCATGACGCCGCGAAATCCCATCGCCTTGATGCGCTCCAGATCGGCGATGCCTTCCTTGACCGTTCGCATTGCCGTCTGGCCGAGCCCCACCAGGCGATCGGGGGCATGCGCACAATAGGTCTGGAGCCAGCGGTTGTAGGCGTCGAAGCAGGCTTTCTTGTAATCGAAGTCGGGATGGTTGCAGATCAACATGCCGACCGTTGGATAGATGATCTCGGCGGCAACGCCGTCGCGCTCCTGGTCGGCAATACGTGTGCTGGGATCCCAGCCGCTGCGATGGAGATCGTCGAATTTCGCACCGCCGATCCGGATGTCCTTGGGCTCCACGCCAGCCGCTGCGACAAGTCCCATCGGCACGGGCGTTTTCATGCCGTCGACGATGTAAATATCACCCATGCCTTCCTTGTGGATGATGCGCGGCGCCCTCTCGCGCCAGGCCGGGTCGATGTGGTCGATATAACAATTGGGCGGTTCTGTGATGTGCGAATCAGCAGAAATAGGGCGCCATTCCATGGGGGGTTCCTCCTGTGTTCGTTGGCAAAATGGTAGGCAGAGGCCGAGCGGCGCGGCAAGCCGCCGCGCGACGCCCGTTTCGGTCGGCGGCAGCGGTTGAATGGCCTTCAGTGCTGTGGCATACCCCGCCCCGCACGCTGCCGTAGCTCAGTGGTAGAGCACTCCCTTGGTAAGGGAGAGGTCGACAGTTCAATCCTGTCCGGCAGCACCAGCGCACCCTTGCCCTAGTCGAGGGAAGCGGGCTTTCTAAGGGTGTGGAAAGCAAATCCGAGATGGCGCAGACCAACAAATTCGCATGGGTCGGGGTGGTAGCGATTCTCGCCGCCGCGATTGGCGCCGTCGTGCTGACGGGGCTGTCCGAAGGCCAGATCGGCAACGCCCAGAACAAGGCTGAGGTGATCGGCCCGCTGATTTCGCGTGGTTATACCGAAGCGCCTGCCGGAACGGCGGTGATCGCCGGCGATCCGATGGGCGGCGACGTGGTGGTCGAGCTCAAGATCGTCGAAAGCCAGGAGGTCAAACGCGACCAGATCGTCGCCGTGCTCAACAACTACGCCACGGCCGACATCGATGTACGGCGGCGCGAAGCCGAACTCACCAAGGCTAAGCAGCAGCGCGAGACGATGGTTTCGGGGTATCGCACCTCGGAGATCGCCCAGCAGGAAGTGTCGGTGAAGGCCGCCTCGGAAGAGAGCCGCCTCAAGGACCTCGAGCTGTCGCGGTCGAGCGCGCCGCCCGACCAGAAGCAGCTCCAGTCGACGATCGCCCAGCAGGGCCTCGAACGCGAGCAGGCCAAGCTCAAGTTCCTGAAGGACGTGCTGGCCGCCGACTTGGCCCAGATCGAATCGGAAATCACCATCATCAAGGCGCGGCTCGATGCAGCGAAGCTCGAGCGTGAATCCTCGCTGGTGCGGTCACCGCTCGACGGCGTCGTGGTCGATATCTACACGCGCGCCGGTGAGCGCATCTTCCCCTACAAGGGCATCGCCAAGATCGTCGACCTCAGCCAGATCCGCATCTTCGCCGACGTCGACGAGATCCACCTTCGTAGCCTCAAGCTGGGCGGCAAGGTCGAGTTCACCTTCCAGGGCAGCCGGACCGCGCATATCGGAACGATCGTCCGCACGCCGCTCACGATCAAGCGGAGCAAGCGCTCCGAAGCCGACCTCGGTGAGCAGAACACCCGCCTGGTCGAGGTCGAGATCAAACCCGACAATCCGTCGGGCATGCCGCTGATGCTCGGCCGCGAAGCTCGTGTCACCTTCGAGTAGAGGCGATGCCCCGGCGTGAGCCGGCATATTCGTAGGCGATAACGCCCGCCAGAACGATCAGACCGAGCAGGCGGGCGATGACCATACCGCCGACCCAATCGTCGACAATCTCCGGAAATGTCAGCGCAATTCCCGCCAGAGCCGCGACCACGCGTGTTCCGAGGCTGAGCGGCCGCCACAGATGGCCTTGGGCCGCGATCGCGAGCGCCAGGATGCCACCGGCGGCGCCCACAGTGACCCAGGGAATCCAGGCCCAGCTCATGTCCTTCGGTACTTCCAGCAGGAGGCCGATACCGATCGGGTCGAGCACGAAGATGAACGGTACCAGGAAGGCCGGCAGTGCGTATTTCCAGCTCTGCAGAGTGGTGACGTAGGGGTCGGCGCGGGTGAGCGTGGCGGCCGCGAACGGTGCCAGCGCCGTCGGCGGCGACACTTCCGAAAGGACCGCGTAGTAGAAAATAAACATGTGCGCGGCATAATCCGGGATGCCGAGCTTGATCAGCGCCGGCGCCGCGATCACGGCGCACATGATGTAGGACGCCGTCACAGGCACGGCGAGGCCGACGACCCAGACGATCAGTGCCGTGTAGAGCGCCGTCCAGAAGACCGAACCGCCGGCGAGATCGATCACGATCGACGAGAACTTGAGCGCCAGACCGGTCTTGGTGATGACGCCGACGATGATGCCGGCGCAAGCGCAAGTGGCCGCGACGCCCAGCGCCTGGATGGAACCGTCGGCAAGGGCGCGGAACAGCTTGCCCGGCCACAGTGCCGTATCGCTGCGCAGGTAGCTCACCAGGATGGCCAGCAGGATCGACCAGAACACCGCATAGGTCGCCGAGAAGCCCCATATCATCAGGACGACGACGGAGATCAGCGACGTGAAATGGAAGCCGTAGCGGGTCAGAAGCTGGCCCATGGTCATGTCGATGGCCGGATCGACGGCGCGCAGGCCATACTTGCGTGCATCGATCTCGGTCATCACCAGCAGACCGAAGTAGTAGAGGCAGGTCGGGATGAGGGCCATCCGAACGATGTCGAGGTACGACATCTTCAGATACTCAGCGATCAGGAAGGCAGCAGCGCCCAACACCGGCGGCGACAGGATGGCGCCGAGGCCGCCCGCGGCCAACAGGCCGCCCGCCGCCGATTTTCCGTAGCCCGCCTCTTTCATGATCGGCCACGCCACCGTGCCGATGGTGACCGTGGTGGCGACACCAGAGCCCGAGGGGCCGCCCAGCAGGAAGGAGGAAAGCACGACCGCGCGGCCTGCCGCGTTCGGCTGGCCTTTCATGGCACGCAGCGAAAAGTCGATGAAGAAGCGCCCGGCGCCGGACGCCTGCAGGATCGCGCCGAAGATGGTGAACAGCACGATCAGCGTCGCCGAAACGTCGATCGCCGAACCGAAGATGCCGTTCAGCGTCATGTAGAGCTCGGCGATCATGTCGGACAGCGGATAGCCCTTGTGCGTCCACGGAGCCGGCAGGTAGTTGCCCCACAGCGCATAGGCCAGGAACAGCATCGACAGTATCGGCATGATCCAGCCGGTGGCGCGCCGCGTCGATTCCAGCACCAGCAGGATCAGCAGGCCGCCGATGATCAGGTCGGTGGGCGTGGGCGAGACATAACGGTCGAGGAAGTCGTCGGACGCGCTGAGATCGGTCCAGGTGCCGCCCGTCATCATGTACCAGATGACGACGATCACCAGGCCGGCAGCCACGATATCCCAGGGAGCGATCCTGTTGCGCCAGCTCTTCACCGCCGGGAACAGCAAGAAGACTAGCGACAGCGCAAAGGCGACATGGATCTCACGCAGAGACTGCGTGTCGACGGTCGAAGCTGCCGCATAAAGGTGGAACAGGGTCATCAGGAAGGCGATGAAGGTGAGGACCTTGCCCCACCAGCCCACGAACTTGTGGATTGCCCCATCTTCCTGCTCGATGAGTTCCTCGACTTTGCGTCGTTCCTCGTCGCTCAGCAGCTCGGCCTGGACCGTCATGTCGCCCCCACCCCAAATGGAAACGGGGCTCCCATGGCATCGGGAGCCCCGTTCATTGTCGATCGCGTTACGAGAGCTTGATGCCCTTCTCGTTGAAGAACTTGATCGCGCCCGGATGGAACGGCACCGACGAATTGGCCGTCTTCTGATTCTCGGGCGTCATGTCGGTCGACGCCTTGTGGGTGGCCACGAGGTCGCCGTGGTTGTCCCACAGGGTCTTGATGATCGTGTAGGCCTGATCGTCCTTCATCGAGGCCGGCACGATCAGGATGTTCCAGATGGCGATGACGGGCACCGCGGCATCCTGATGGGGATAGGCCTTGGCCTTGATCTCGCTCGCGGCGAAGACCGGGCCGTACTTTTTGTTCAGGGCGGGCACCAGGTCGGCCGTCGGGATCAGCTTGATCTTGATGCCCTGCGTGGCCGCCAAGTCGGTGATCGCCGCGACCGGCGGGCCGCCGTTGAAGAAGTAGCCGTCGAGCTTACCGTCCTTCATGGCGTTGGTGCTCTCGGCCGGCGACAGGCGCTCACGCTTGATGTCGGAGAGCTTGAGGCCGAGTTCCTCGATGATGCGCAACGCCATGACTTCGGAGCCGCTGACCGGCGCGCTGGTCGAGATGCGCTTGCCCTTGATGTCGGAGAGCTTGTTGATGCCGGTACCCTCCATGGTCACGAAGTGCACCAGGTTCGGGTAGACGACGCAGAGCGTCCGCGAGTCGACGGGCTTGTCCTTGAACTTGTCGAGGCCCTTGATGGCATCGTAGGCGGTATCGCACTGGGTCAGCGCCATCTGCGCCTTGCCGTCGCGAATCATGTGCATGTTGGCGACCGAGCCCGCCGTCGCTTCGGCGGTAACCGCCCAGCCTGGCACCTTCTTGCTCAGGATGTTCGCCATCGCCCCGCCTAGCGGATAGTAGACGGCGCCCGTGGTGCCGGTGGCGATCGAGAACTGCGCCTGCGCCGCGGCGGGAAGTGCCCATCCAGCGGTAAGGCCCAGCGCGCCGGCGGTCGTGCCGGCGGCGATGAATTGGCGTCGTTTCACTATTTCCTCCTGTTTGCCCAACTCCCCAATGGGGGCGGACCAAACCACGACTGTGGCAACGAGGCAACATTCAGTCGTTGCGCCAGAAAGCCATGCCGTCGCAGGATCGCCGGCAGATCGCGGGGGAGATCATGAGAATCGCTGCAATTCTGTTGGCTTTGGCGGCCTTGGGCGGTGCAACCGAGGCAGCCGCACAGCAACGCCGGCCCGGACCGCCCGGCTTCCAGGTCTGCAACCAGACCGCCAGCGAAATCGAAGTGGCCAAAGCCGTGAACACCGGTGCCACCGAAAACGGCCAGCGGATCATCATTTCGGAGGGGTGGTACAAGCTCCCGCCCGGCGCTTGCACGATGCTATGGCAAGCCCCTCTCAGATACCTCTCCTACCTTGTCTATGCGCGAGACAAACGGTCCGGCCGGGAATGGAACGGTACGGTACCGCTCTGCATCAGCCCCCAGGCCTTCACCATCCGCTCCGATACATGCGGGTCGGGCTACGAGCGCCGCATGTTCACGCAGGTAAACATGGGCAACGAACGGACGTCTTGGACGCACGTCTTCCACCCCTGACTATGCCCGGGATGGATTGACGAGCTGGCTCAGGGCTTCGACCACTTCCGCAGACTGAAATGGCTTGTCGAAGAAAGGCCGGTCGCTGTGCTTGAGCGGCATCAGAGCTGCCGAGCGTCCGGAGGCGAAGACAAAAGGGATGCGAAGGGCTGCCAGGGCATCGGCCACGGCAAAGACCAGCTCATTGTTCTTCAGGCGGATGTCGAGAATGGCGGCGTCCACCGCCTGGTCGGCCAAGGCGGCGAAGGCTGCCGCCACTGAACCCGCCGGCCCGACGATGACGGCGCCGACACGGGTCAATGCCATCCGCAGGTCCAGGCCAATTGCCGGATCGTCTTCGACGACCAGCACGGTACGTCCTTCCAAACTACTCAATCCCCTACCTTTCCAGGGTTTTGTGGCAACGACACCCCTATAACGGGCATAGTGGGATAGTGGCTGCATGGTGGATTCAACGAGTCTTCTTCGTGGCCGCCGGAGTCGCCGCCGGCGGCTTGATGACACTCGCCGCTGCGGTCGCGTTCAGCTCACCCCAGCAGCTCAGTCCCGCCAGCGCCCGGGCTCCGGCACCCCCGGATTTCCCGTTGGCTTGGGTACCAACGCTCAACATCGTAACAGCGCGCGACGGTGCGCCGCTCGCTTATCGTCTCTATCCCGGCCAGGAAGGGCGAATCGTCGTCCTGATCCATGGCTCGACGGGCACCAGTTACGATGTGCACGACGAGGCCGAAACGCTGCGTCGCGCCGGCGCGACGGTCTACTCCCTGGATCTGCGCGGCCATGGCGGCAGCGGCACGCGCAACGGTGATGTCTCCTATGTCGGGCAGCTCGACGACGATCTGAAAGACTTTCTACAGGCCACTGGCCTCCAAGGACCCGGCACGCACCTGACGCTGGCCGGTTTTTCGGTTGGCGGAGGATTCGCGCTACGTATCGCCAGCGGTCCAAACCGCGATCTGTTCGACTCCTATCTCGCGCTGACGCCGTTTATTCCCCGCGACACGGCTCTGTCGCCCAGTAGCGGCAACGCGTGGGTGGCCATCGCCAAGCCGCGCATTCTCGCTTTACGCACCCTCGAATGGCTCGGCCTGCCTTGGTTCCAAGATTTGGTGGTTGCTCGATACGCACGGCCCTGCCAGCCCGATGCACGCTGTTCGCCAGCTTACACGTATCGGATGCGCATGAGCCTCCACGTCGACGGGACATGGCCGGAAGCGGCGGCACGAATCAATCGTCCGACCACTATCGTGGCTCTGCCGGATGACGAGGTGTCGCCGGCACATCCGCGCGCCCGAAAGATGGCTACCGCCAACCCACAAGTCGTTATCATGGCTGTGGACGGCGTTCAGCATTTCGCCCTCGTTCAGGACGCCCGTGGCCAGAAAGTCGTTACCGACGCCTGGCGAGCCATCGCAGGCGATTAGAGCCCCAAAACGCTTCTTCCGGAAGGGAACTCGGCTTCAAAGGGCACGTTGTTTTGGCTGAACCACTACCGAGGAGCCAAGACGAATGCCGACCGCACAGATGCGGATCAGCGGAGAGGAGCAGCGTCTCCTGCGGGCTCTGTCCGTAGGACAGGCCGTGAAGCTGCCTTCTGCCCATCGGTTGCGCCTGGAGTTGCTCGGCCTGCTGCATGATGGCCCAGCCGGTCCCAGGCTCACTGCGTTGGGACGACGCCATGCACAGGCTGCCCTGACCGGTAACGACACCAGGGAGAAGGTTGCGGAAGCATCGCCAGTTGCTCCCGTGAAACGGGATCGGCTGGGGCGCCGGCTACCGCATGGACGTTCTCTGCCGTTCTGATCCTCCCTCCTTTTTGTTCCGACTGACGATGGACCGTCCCAATGAACCCAAGACATGCCCCTCGCCCAGTGTTCGCTACGGAACCGACCAAGCCTCGATCAACGACATACAGTCGCGTGGTTGCAAAAGTTGTCCAACAGAGTACGCGCGAGAGTCACTGCGGTGCCCCAGCGAACGAGGAAACTGCCGTAGTGACGTCTGTCCTTGATTCTAAGAACCTTTTCCTCGCGGCATTACCGGCGACTGAGCAGACAATGCTCAAAGGTCTGCTCTCCTTCCATCGCTTGCCCCACGGATTGGTGCTGCAGGAGCCGGAGCAGCGTGTTGAACATGTCTATTTCGTCGAAAGCGGCATGATCTCTCTCGTCGCCGCCATGCAGGATGGCGCGGCCATCGAGACAGTTACATTGGGGCGCGAAGCCATTCTCGGCGCCCTAGCGGCATTCGGCCCTCACCGCGCCACGGCACGGGCAATTGTCCAAATCGATGCGACGGCATGGCGCCTGTCGGTCGCTGACTTCCGCAGCGTCATCGAACAGAGCGCGATCCTGCGCAAGACAGCGCTACTCGGCGGCGAGCTGATGTTGGCGCAGATGCAGCAGACCGCGGCCTGCAACGCTCTTCACACGGCGGAGCGCCGTCTGTGCCGCTGGATCGTGCAGGTGCAGGATCGCGTTGGCGAGGACGTCATCCGGCTAACGCATGATTTTCTGGCCCAGATGCTCGCCGTTCGCCGCCCGACGGTGAGCCTGATTGCCTACGAACTACAGCAGACTGGTCTGATCCGGTATCAGCGCGGCAAGATCGCCATTCTCGATCGTGCCGGGCTCGAGCGCAGCGCCTGCGAATGCGTCGGTGTACTGCGCGAGAAGACGCAGCGAATCGTCAGCGAGGCCGGCTTCTAACCCGAAGGCTCACTCTTTCGGCCGGTTGGTAAAGCGCGCATTGCCGAGGCCGGTGCCGATCGTGAGGACTCCCCACCGCTCGACATCCTCCATGTTCGGCACTTCGCTCAAGCCCTGGACCACGGCATCGTTGTGCAACAGCACCGTCGGTTGGTGACTGTCTATGCGTGGCAGTTTCCCCGCCAAAGCGGCGTCGAGCCGGAAGCCCTCCTCCTCCCAATTCCCAGGCAGATTCTGTCCGCCGTTCAGGATTATGCCACGCTCGTCGATCAGGCCTGGACAGCCGATACCGACAAAGGGCGCGACCTTGAGCTTTGCGTCGATCGCGCGCTCCATCAGATCGGTCACCATCTCCGCCAACCGCTGGATGGCTTCCTCGCGACTCGGTTCGTCGTCACGGTGTCGCCAATGCTGCGATTTCCATACGGCGGCTTTAGAGACGTCGCCCTTGCGCATCTTGAGTTCGACGATACCAACTCTGATGTTCGTGCCGCCGATGTCGACGGCGGCGATGGCATCGTGGCCGGCAAGCATCCAACTCGGCGCGAGCTGGACAGCGCCGATCAGGCCCGCCTCGTCAGGATGATTGGAGATGGGACGCAGTTCGACGGTGGCGCTTTCGCCGGCGAGGATGATCTGTGCTCGGCCCATGGCGAGCTGGCCGATGTGGCTTGAGCTCAAGCCACCGCCGATCACGATGCGCTCCGTGCCGTGCCAATCCTTGAGGCGCAGGAAGCGGCGCACCACCGTGGCCAACTCGTGGGCGAATTCCTCGACGGCGGTGTGCACGAGACCCGCCGCAACGGTTTCGTCGCCGCTCAAAGCCTTGTCGAGCTTGGATTTCGAGATCTCGTCGGTCGGCGTATCGCCGAACGGGTCTTCACCCAGCGCGCTCACGACGCGGTCGCGCCAGTCGTCGAGGATTGCCCGGAAGGCGCGCCCACTGGCGCGATCACCGACAAAGCCTTCCGAATCGCGCAGTTCCTCGTTGTAGGTATCGACCGTCACAGCCGGCAAAACACGTGCGCCATGGCCGAGTACGGCACCAACCTCTGAGTCATTTTCCTGGTCGTCAAGCTGCCGGCTGTCCACGTGATCACCTTCCCTCGCGGCGATGCAGGCCGCAGCAGGATAAGAACGAAACACGGCCGCCGGAGTTCCTTGGCAACGATCTCTGGTACAATGCCGGTGTGATCAGCACCTTCCTCCGAACGATCCTGCTGTCGCTCGCCGTCGCCTCGTCAGCCGCGGCGCAGAACTCTCGCCCGGCCCCGGAAATCGGCATTCCCGGCAGCACTTTGCCGCCGCGTACCTTTCCCGGTGCGCCGCCCGCGCCGGGCACGTCCGGTGCCAGCGACGAGATCAAGGATCCGACGACCGGCTGTGCCGTGGTGAACATGAACGCCGAACCGAATGTTGGCATCACCTGGTCGGGCGAATGCGAGCATGGCCTGGCGCAAGGCAAGGGCGTGCTGCAATGGCTTCGGGACGGCAAACCGACAGAGCGTTACGAAGGCGAGATGAAGGACGGGCTCTACGAAGGCACCGGCAAGATCACTTACGCCAATCGTGCGCGCTATGAGGGCGAGTTCAAGGCTGGAGAACGGGACGGCCGCGGAACCTACGTCTTTCCCGGCGGCGGTCGCTATACTGGCCCCTTCCGCGAGGGCCGCCCAAACGGCCAGGGCGCCTATGTGTGGCCTAACGGCAACCGCTACATCGGCGAGTTTCGCGACAACCAGCGGACCGGCCGTGGCACACTGCTGTTTGCCGACGGTGGACGTTACGAAGGCGATTTCGTCAACGGCAAGATGCAGGGCCGCGGCCTGCGCGTCTGGAACAACGGCACGCGCTACGATGGCGATTGGTCGAACGATGTCGCCAACGGATACGGCAAATGGGTAGGCGCCGACGGCCAGGTCTTCACGGGAGCTTGGCTGAACGGTTGCCATCGCGAGGGCAGCCGGTGGGCGACGGTCGGCGTCAGCGCGCAGAGCTGCGGCTTTCAGTGAAAGCGGCCCCTGTTTTCCAGCTCCGCCAACGGCGATAGAATGGCGCCATGCCTGCCACGTCGATCGCTCCAAGCCTGATCATGGTGCAGTTCCTCGAATGGGTGGCCGCCCGGCCACGAAGCCGTGAGGACGTGCTGGAGGCTTGGCAAAGCTCCTGCCCGCGCTTTCCGGTCTGGGAAGATGCACGTGCCGAGGGCTTCGTTTGCCAGAAGGGCGGCGACTGGGGCGAGCATAATGTCGAGCTGACGCCGCTCGGCCAGGCGGCCCTTGCTTCCGTGCGCGGCTAGAACGGCCGCCACCTCCCAAGATTCATCTCCGATGCCTATAGTGCACTCATGACGCTGCAACGTGCTGCCCTGTGGGCGATTGTGGTCGCTGCAACCATCTTCCTGTTGGTCTCGGGCCGCGGCTTGCTGCTGCCGATCGTGCTGGGAATTGTGCTCTGGTACATGATCGACGCCCTGGCCGACACTTTCAGCCAGCCGCGCTTTGGCCGCTTTCGCCTGCCGCAACCGCTGGCGCTGCTCGCCGCGGTGCTGATCATCGGCGGCCTGTTCGGGATCGTCGGGCGCACCATCGGCCGCAACGTCAGCGCCGTCGTGGAAGCTGTCCCGAATTACGAGAGCCGGTTGACGCACCTGATCGAGCAGGGCGCGCAATTGATTGGCCTGGAGCAGACGCCGACCCTTTCAGAGCTGTTCGCCCGCGTGAGCCTTGCCGATACGTTGGGCAGCGTCGCCGCTGCCGCCGCTTCGGTCGTGAGTGTCGCCGGTCTGATCCTGATCTACACGCTGTTCCTGTTCGTCGAGCAGATGTACTTCCGGCGCAAGCTTGCCGCTGTCTTCCACGGCGACGGCCAGGAAGCGCGTGTGCGGGCCGTGCTCGACCGCATTGACCGCGAGATTCGCATCTACATCCGTATCAAGACGACGCTCGCGACGGTGACCTCGGCGTTGGCCTATGTCGTGATGTCGTCGGTCGGCGTCGACTTCGCGGGCTTCTGGGCGGTGATGGTGTTCTTTTTCTACTACATCCCCACCGTCGGCTCGATCCTGGCGATCATCGCGCCCGCTCTGTTGACCCTGGTGCAGTTCGACCATCTGACGCCGTTCCTGATCGTGCTGTTCGTGTTCGGCACCATCCAGGTGGTAACGGCCAACGTCATCGAACCGGCGATCATGGGCCGTTCGCTCAACCTTTCGCCGCTGGTCGTGATCGTCTCCCTCGTCTTGTGGGGCACCATCTGGGGCGTTGTTGGCATGTTCCTGTGTGTCCCCATCATGGTGGTGGCGTTGATCGTCCTGGCGCAATTCGAAACCACACGACCTGTCGCCGTGCTATTGTCGGCCGACGGTCGCATCCCGGAGTCGAGCCAATGAAGGCCCTGGCACTCCTCCTTCTGCTGGTTGCCGCCCCTGCCTTGGCGCAAACAGGCACGACGCCTCCGGCGCCACAGCCCTTTCCGAGCCCACCACCCGGCCTGGATGTGATGTATATCTGCCCGGGCGGCCCCGATTTTGCCGCCCATTTCACCAACGATGGCGATCTCGCCACCTTGCGCATGCCGGGTCAGCCCGACATCGAGCTGCCGCGTCAAAACACCAACACCGGCTTCCTCTACACCGACGGCTATTATGAGCTGCGCGGTCGCGCGCGAGAGGCGACCCTCACGGCGGCCGGCCGTTCGATGCGCTGCCATGCCGCCGGCCGGCCCGGCGAGCCGCCGCGCACGTTCGCAGGCCCGAACACCACGCTTACCCTGTTTCCCGACGGCACGTTCCGCCTGCGCGAAAAGCGCGAAAATACAGCCGAACCGGTCCTCGACCTCGGACAATGGGCGCAGGAGGTGGATGGCGGCGTTCGCCTCGTACTTCGCGGCAGCGACGCCACACGGCGCGCTTTCCGGGAAGTCGGGGGAGGCAAGCTGATCGACGACAAGGGGGTCGAACTCACACAGGCCACGACGCCGGACCTGATCGACGGCAAGTTCCGTTTGAGCGGCATGTATCGCGATGCTCAGGACGGTGGCCTGTTCGCCGAATGCTTCACCGGCCGCACCTACGGTGTGGTTCCAGGTGGCGCCGAGCCTGATCTCGAGCGGGCCTGGGTGCAGGCGACGCCGTCGCGCGAGGCGTCCCTCTATGTCGAGGTGGTCGGCAAGTTCATCGATCGCAACGGAGTCGAGATCGAAGAGTTTCTGAGTTTGAAGCCCGATGGCGCGTGCCCGTCCCCTGCACCACGGGGTGCTGCCTTGCGTGACACCGAATGGCGCCTGATCGAGATCGACGGCGAGAAGGTGAGCTTCGACGACTGGCGGCGGCGTCCCCAGTTGCGCCTCGATGACGAGGGTCGTTTCTCAGGGTCGACCGGCTGCAATAGCCTCGGTGGTACCTATGAACTCAATCCCGACGGACTGCGCTTCGTTCCCGGCCCGATGACCCTGATGGCCTGCCCGCCTCCCGCCCTGACTATGGAGAGGCGTTTCATCGACGCACTCGACGCCGTGCGCTCAGCCCAAATCGCGAGCACGGTGCTCGATCTCAACGATGCGACCGGCAAGCGCCGCCTGCGCTTCGAGGCGCGCAGCCGCTAGCTAGGGACCCGCCGTCGGATCGGCCTGCAGGACCAGCATGCGGCCATCATCCTCGATCGTGATGCGCAGGAAGGGGATTCCGGACGGCGGCGCCCCGGCATCCGCCTTGCCGCCGTACTCGCGGTCTATCTCGTCGAGCAGGCGGAGGTAGAGTTTCCATTCCGTCATGCCAGGCTCGATCGCGAGGCGCGCGGGTTCGTGCCAGTCCAGTGCACGAATCCCGCTCTGGACGACACTCTCGACCGGCTTGTCGCGCACGAGGGTGGTTTCGAAGCGGCCGATCGTGGCGGTACGCGCTTCCTTGTTGACCGGCCGGGCGATCACGGCGAGGCAGATCTGGTCGGGCGACTCCGGCGTGACGAACTCCACGGCGCCGGCGTTCATGGTCTCGTCGGGCGTATCGTCCACCCACCCCAGCCGCTCGACGATGACGACGCGCCGCTTCTCGCTGTCGAAACGCCACCCTGGTGGCGGATCGAAGCAACGCCGCACGGTCCGCGTCTCTCCCGCCGGTGCACGCGCCAGAATCTCCGGTGAGACCTGCGTGTTGGTCTCGAGTTCGGTCGTGCGGATCCTCTGGTCGAACGCGAAGGAACCGGGCCGGTCGGGCAGCACCGTGAAGAGAAGCTGGAACGTCACCGCGCGCGATGCATGGCGGAGCGCCAGCGAGCCTGTCGTGAAGCGCGTTCGCGCGGCATCGGTCGGAAAGACACTCCGCGGCACGGAAAAGCGCAAACGCTCCGGCGTGACGGTCGCCTCACCGCGCCAAGCGCCGATCGTCAGTATCGGTGCCGCGCTGCGGCCTGTCGCCAGATGCAGCCCGACGACTTCGACCTCGACCGGTGGATCCTCGCCACCGGGTGCTGCGAACGGCG
Organism: Reyranella sp.; assembly: GCF_004297405.1. Taxonomy (GTDB): domain Bacteria; phylum Pseudomonadota; class Alphaproteobacteria; order Reyranellales; family Reyranellaceae; genus Reyranella. The sequence goes on along the minus strand of NZ_SCVC01000032.1, from coordinate 127,266 downwards.
GCACATAGCGGGGCACCGTTGGCTGCGTGCTGCCCTCGCCCCGACCCCGGGATTGATCGAGGCGCAGCGTGCCATCTGTCAGCGGCGGCACCGACTGACCCGGCGGCAGGCTGAGCTCGGCCGTGGCATGGCGTGGCGGCACGAAGCGTGGAGTATAGGAAAGCACGACAGGACCATCGCCGGCCGCGGCGAAACGCTCGATCTCACTCATGGCCTGTACAGCCACCTGCCCGACAGCCAAGCGTGCACCCTCGCCCGGTCGCTCCAAAGCGTCACGCAGGGCTGCATTCAGCGCATCGAGTTCGGCGAAGGACTGACGCCGGCGCTCCGGCAGTCGCTCGAAGGCGCGCTCTCGATGGCCCTCGTCACGGGCGATGAGCGTGTCGGTGAGCTGGCTGGCGACACGAAGGGCGTGGAGAAGCTCGACCCGCGCAACACCATCCGCGCGCGCCTGCAGAGCGGCGCGATCTGTACGCAAGGCGATCAACTTCTCACCGACCGTCGGTCCGGCCGTCGTCGCGCTTTCATACAGCGGCCAGAGGAGGCCGACGGCGAACACTGCTCCCAGGATCACGGCGGCAGCGATCGCGCGCCAGTTGCGCTTCAAATCGGTCCTGGTCGGGCCTGCCGTCATGCGGCGGTTTCTAGCATGGCCGCCGGGCAAGGCACCGGCGGCGGATTGTCAGTAGGAAAAGAGCACCGGTAATGGCGACGTCAGGATGAGATCGCGGGTGACGCCGCCAAAGATCATCTGGCGGAGACGGCTCTGGGTATAGGCACCCTTCACGATCAGGTCCGCACCCAGCGCCTGGGCCCGGTCGATGATCGTCTGACCGGCCGATTTCGCACCGGGCTTCACATGCTGGCTCGTGACGTTCAGGCCGTGGCTCTTCAGCGACTCTGCGATTTCCGCCGAGGTCGGTCCCGGCACCATCGCCCCCTCGACGCTCAGCACCTCGATCGCCTCGGCGCCGGCCATGACCGGCATGGCGAGCGAGATCGCCCGCGCACTTTCCGTCGAGCCGTTCCAGGCGAAGAGGATTCGCTTGCCGACCATGCCGGTGACGCCCGGCGGCACCACGAGGATCGGCCTGCCTGAGTCGAACAACGCCGTCTCGAACACGCTCTCCGGCATCTTGGGCAAGGCGCCGGGCTGCGGCAGGACGATCAGGTCGTAAGCACGGCCGATCGTACCGATCGCCGTCGGACCACTGTCGTCGGCTGTCCGCCATTCAGACGTAAGGCCAGCCGCACGCTGGTCGAACGCCTGTTTCACCGCGGCGACGCGCTGACGTTCCTCGGCGTCTTCGGCGAGACCACCGCCGATCGGCGCCCCCATGCCTGCATCCGCCCAGGCCATACTCATCACGCCATAGGACGGCGGTTCGAGACCAATCAGACGCGCCCCGAAGGTACGCGCAATCTTGGCAGCCAGATCAAAAGCGGACGGATCTTCGGCCGTCCAGGCCATTGTCAGAATTGATTTCATGACACGCCTCCCTGTTGAGGAACGATAGCACGAGCTACGCCGCCGCGCGCGCGGCGATGAAGTTGTTACAATTCCTGCGTTGAAACAGGGTTTGGCGTCAATATCCTGTCGTCGACAGCCTATTCATCGAAGTAGGGCGCATATCGGCCCTTCCCGCGTTCGGCACGATCGCGCCCGACGCGGGACAAAGAAAACTTTCTTCCCGTGGAGATTCGCTTGTTGCGCATTTTCAGCCGCCTGGTGAAGAGCGAAGAGGGCGTTAGCGCCGTCGAATATACGCTCATCGCCTCGCTGATTGCCGTCGCCGCCATCGTCGCCATGAGCCACGTCGGCAACAAGGTCGATCAGCCCAGGACCACAGCCATCCCTCAGTCGATCAGCGCGACCTGATCGACTTGCGGCGCCGGCAGCCTGCCGACGCCGCCTCTTTCGCGTCAGACGATCTTCGTGGCCGCCGGAACGATCCAGGCAAAGCGGTCGGACAGCGCCGCGAGCGTGATCTTGTTGAGCGCGTCAGCCGTCACCGTGCCGTTGCCCATGGCATCGGGCAGGTCGCGCGTCGCGACCGTGTCGGCGGCAATAGTGCACATGTATCCATGGTCAGTCGCGGACCGTACCGTCGCGGAAACGCACATGTGGGTCATGAAGCCACCCACCAGCAGGTTCTTGCGACCGAGCGCCGTCAGATGCTTGGCGAGATCGGTGCCAGCGAAAGAATTGGGCAATCCCTTGTCGATGATTGTTTCTCCGGTCCGCGGTGTCAGTTCCTTCACGATCTCGTAGCCGGTCGACGACGGGTTGAACGCCTTGCCCTTCGATTGGTGACGAACATGGACCACCGGAGTGCCTGCTGCTCGGGCCTTTTCCAATAGAACGGCCAATGCCTCGACGGCTGGCTGGACACCGGCGAGCGGCAGTAGGCCGTCCGTATATTCTCTTTGCGCATCGATAATCAGCAGAACGCCATCGGCCGTCGTGGCCGGCGCAGGTTGCACACCCGACATTTGCAGCATGGTCATTGCCATGTTTACCCCCTCTACTACTCTACGGTTGTGTAAACCTCGACGACATCAACGCCTAAGGCAATACAATTTTCAAATTGGGAAGGCAGACCTGAACGTCATTTCGTGCAAATTTGGCCAATGTTGGATGCTAGAGGTCGTCGGCGAGCTTATCCGCTAACGGTGATCGACAGGACTCTATACGCATCCCAATCCTATTTGGTTCAGGCGTTATGAAAACGATCATTGTCGGCGGCGGTATCATGGGCCTCAGCACTGCCTGGGGTCTGGCTCGTGAAGGGCATGAAGTCGACCTGTTCGAGCAGGGACCGTTACCCAATCCACTCGCATCGTCGGTGGATCAGCATCGGCTCATCCGCCATCCCTACGGCGATCACGCCGGCTACGCGCGCATGATCGACGAGGCATTCGCGGCCTGGGATCTGCTCTGGGGTGACCTTGGCCAACGTTTCTACGCACCGACCGGAACCTTGGCGCTGAACGGCAATGGCGCGAACTGGGCCGAACGTTCTGCCACGGTGCTGGCCGGTATTGGCAGGTCGATGACCGAGATACCGGTCGGCGATCTGCCGCGCCGCTTTCCCCTGCTCGATACCAAAGGGGTCGAACGCGCCTTCTGGCTGGATACCGGAGGTGTGCTGTTCGCCCAGGACATCGTGGCCGGCCTCGTCCGCCACCTCAGCGGCCAGCCCCGTGTGCGACTCCATGCGAACACCGCAGTGCGCGATGTCGATCTCGAACGCGGCAGCGTGACCACGGCCACAGGCGCCAAGCATACGGCCGATACCGTCGTGGTCGCCGCTGGAGCCTGGTTGCCGCGTTTGCTGCCGACCCTGGCTGGCCGTGTCGTACCCTCCCGTCAGATCGTGATCTATTTCGACCTGCCGGACGACCAGCGTGCCGCATGGGCCAAGGGACCGATGGTCATCGAGAAGACCGGCGATGTCGGCCTCTATCTCGTACCCCCTGCCGAGGGCCGCGGCATGAAGATCGGCGATCACGAGTTCAGCCGCGCGGGCGATCCCGATGCGCCGCGGGAGGCCAGCGAAGGCGAGATGCGGCCTCTGCTCGAGCGCTGTCGCAGTCTGTTGAAGGGCTTCGAGCGCTGGCGCATCGAGCAGCTCAAGGTCTGCTTCTACAGCGTCACCGATGACGAGCGCTTCGTCGTCGAGAAGCATGGCGCGCGCGGCTGGGTGATGTCGCCCTGCTCGGGCCACGGTTTCAAGTTCGGCGCCGTGATGGGCCTCGAACTTGCCCGCACGATTGCTGGTGGTCGCGACGCCGCGGCGCATGCCAAATGGGCCGCCGGTCTGGTGGGTGATGGGCCGACCTGACAAAATAGGCTGAACGAGGGAGACAGATCGAAATGGCCACCGCCAAGCGACGCGCGCCGAAGCGCGGAAACGGTTCCGCACGCGCCGCCTCGAAGAAGCCGACCGGGTTGCGGCAAGGCTTGGCGACCTACGGCGATGCAGGCTTTTCGCTGTTTCTGCGCAAGGCTTTCATCAAGGCAGGCGGCTATTCCGACGATGCGCTGGACCGGCCGATCGTCGGCATCACCAACACGTTCAGCGACTACAATCCCTGCCATGGCAACGTGCCCGACCTGATCGAGGCGGTGAAGCGCGGCGTCATGCTGGCCGGCGCCCTGCCCATGGTCTTTCCGACCGTGTCGATCCACGAGAGTTTCTCGCATCCGACGAGCATGTTTCTACGCAACCTCATGGCGATGGACACAGAGGAGATGATCCGCGCGCAGCCGATGGATTCGGTGGTGCTGATCGGCGGCTGCGACAAGACCTTGCCAGCCCAGCTCATGGCCGCCGCCAGTGCCGACCGGCCGGCCGTCGTGCTGCCGGTCGGGCCGATGCTGGTCGGCCACTTCAAGGGCGAGGTGCTAGGCGCCTGTACTGACTGCCGCCGCCTGTGGGGCCAGTACCGCGCGGGCACCTTCTCCGAACAGGATATCGAGCAGGTAAGCGAGCGGCTGGCGCCGACCAAAGGCACCTGCATGGTGATGGGCACGGCCAGCACCATGGGCTGCATCGTCGAAACCCTCGGCATGGGTCTGCCGGGCAGCGGCTCGATCCCCGCCACCCACTCCGACCGTTTGAGGGTCGCCGAAGCGAGCGGAAAGCTCGCTGCCGAAATGGCGATCAAGCAGGGACCCAAACCCAGCGAGATCATGACCAAGGGGGCTTTTCGCAACGCCTTGACCGTGCTGCAGGCCATCGGCGGTTCGACCAATGCTCTCGTCCACCTCACCGCGGTCGCGCGGCGGCTGGGCATCGAGATCGAGCTGGAGGAATTCGACGCGATCGGCCGCAAGGTGCCGGTGCTGGTCGACCTGAAGCCCTCCGGCGATCACTACATGGAGCATTTTCACTGGGCCGGCGGCAATTCGCGGCTGATGCGCGAGATTCGCACGCATCTCGACGAGAAGTGCCGCACGGTCGCCAGCGAGACGCTGAAGCAGGTGATCGACGCTGCCGAAATGGTGCCTGGTCAGACCGTGATCCGGACTCCGAAGGACCCGATCAAGCCGACAGGCGGGATGGCCGTGCTGCGTGGCAACCTCGCGCCCCGCGGCGCCGTCATCAAACACGCGGCAGCTTCGCCCGCTTTGATGACCCATACCGGCCGCGCCGTCGTGTTCGACTCGCTCGAAGACCTCGCCGCTCGCGGTGACGATCCCAAGCTCGACGTAAAGGCCGACGATATTTTGGTCCTGCGCAATGCTGGTCCGAAGGGTGCCCCTGGCATGCCCGAGGCAGGCTCCTTCCCCATTCCGATGAAGCTCGCCCGCGCCGGCGTGAAGGACATGATCCGCATTTCCGATGCCCGCATGAGCGGCACAGCTTTCGGCACGATCGTGCTGCACATCGCGCCGGAGGCCGCCGTCGGTGGTCCGCTGGCGCTGGTGAAGACCGGTGACCGCATCACGCTCGACGTGCCGAAGCGCAAGATCGAGTTGCTGGTCAGCGCCAAGGAGCTGGCGGCAAGACGCAGGACCTGGAAGGCGCCCCCGCCGCATCCCGGCAGTGAGCGCGGGTACACCGGCCTGTTCCACAGGACCGTGTTGCAGGCGGACGAAGGCGTCGATTTCGACTTCCTCGGGCCAGCGCCCTCTTCCACGGCAGCCAAGTGATCGGTTTCACGTGAGCGACGTCAAGCTCCCCCGCATCTCCGTCGTCGTCACCTGCTACAACTGCCGTGACTATATCGGCGATGCTGTCCGTTCGGTGGCGCGCCAGACGTTGCGCGACTTCGAGTGCGTCATCGTCGACGATGCTTCGACCGACGACTCCGCCGCGGTCGTGCAGCAGACGCTCGACGAGCTTGCCGATTCACGCTTCCGGCTCGTTCGCCTGGAGAAGAATGTAGGCCAGACCGGCGCTACGCGGCGCGGGCTTGCAGAGACCCGCGCGACCTTCGTCTGCTTTCTCGACTCGGACGATCTGTGGAACGAGGATTTCCTCGAACGCCATCTCGCGGCGCATCTGAATGAGACCTTTGCCACCGGTTTCACAGCCTGCAACGCGCGGCTGATCGACGGACAGGGGGCGCTGATCGCGGGCTGCGTCTATTGGTTCGGCCATGAGCGTTCCTGGGTTGATCGCGACCAGTCCTTTGCGCCGATCGACCCTGCCCGGGTGCCGCGCATCGACACGGCGAACGGAACCGCCAACTGGCAGAAGCAGACGCCCTACCGGCTATACACCAAGCGTGTCGTGCACTGGGTATGGGTTAGCACGTCGTCGATGATGTTCCGGCGCTCGCTGATCGATCTGGTCTTCCCCGACGACGACGAAACGTTCCGCCTGCATATGGATTTCTACATCGTCGTCATGGCCCAGATGGTGGCGGGCTCGCTGCTGATCGATGAACCGCTCTATTCCTATCGTCTGCATGGCCGCAACGGCGCGGCCGACAACCCCGTGCTGGGCGGGCGCCTGCATCTGTCGAGCCGCAACTGGGGCAATACCCATGCGGTGATGCTCGACCGCATGCTGGCCGCGATGGAGCGCGACCGCGAGCGCTTCATCTCCGCGCTGGGTGACCGGCAGTATCGGCGCATGCTGCTCCGCATGCAGGCGGCACGTGCCAAGGCGCCGATGTCGTGGCTCCTGTTACTGCGAAGCCTATTGGTCTGATATCCGGCCGGCAATGAAATCGGCGATGGCGGCAATGTCGTCGCGCCGGAACCAGGGCAAGCCTGTGCCATCCGATGGCTGGCTGTCGGCAGCGATGGCCACAATGTTCGGATCGGCCGGCGCCATGGGCTTCGTATGATCGGCGCGCACCTCGATCTTGAGATGCGGCTCGCGCTTGTAGCCTTCGATGATCACGAGGTCGCAGGGCTGGAGCCGCCCCAGTACTTCCTGGAGGGTTGGTTCTGCTGTTTCGCGCATGATGGCGTAGCGCAAGCCGCCGACGACAGCGACTTCGGCGGCGCCGGCCGCGCGATGCCGCCAGGAATCGGTGCCGCGCTGGTCGATATCGACGTCGTGATGGGCGTGCTTGATGGTGGCGATGCGCCACCCCCGGCGCACGAATTCGGCGACCAGCCGTTCGACCAGTGTCGTCTTGCCGGCGTTCTTCCATCCGGTAACGCCGAAGACAGGATGGCCGGTCATGCGCCGATTCGGTCGGCGTGGACGTAGGCAGTGAGCCGGCCCTCGCGCACGAAGGCGACCAGCGCGATCCCCGCCTGCTCGGCCGTCTCGATGGCGAGCGAGGTTGGCGCTGAAACCGCGGCGATTGCCGACGCGCCGAGCGCCGCCGCCTTCTGCACCATCTCGTAGGAGCAGCGGCTGGTGACGACGACGAAGCCACCCGGCTCCGGCGCAGCTCCAGCCGAAGCTCGGGCCATCAACGCCCCCGCCAGCTTGTCGAGGGCATTGTGCCGGCCGACATCCTCGCGCACCGCGATCAGCTTGCCAGTGGCGCTGGCCCAGCCGGCAGCGTGGGTCGCGCCGTTCAAACGGTTGAGCCGCTGCTCGCCCGGCAGATCCGCCATGGCCTGCTCGATCGCCTGGCGTCGCACGGTTGCGGGGGCCAGCACGGCCGGCACGGGCCGCAGCGCCGCCTCCAGGCTGTCGACGCCGCACAGGCCACAGCCGGTGCGCCCGGCCAGGCTGCGCCGCCGCTCCTGGAGGCCCGCCATGCGTTGTGCAGCGATCTCCAGCCGTACCTCGATGCCGCGGGCACCGGCGCCGTCGCGCATGTCCTCGACATCGATGTCGAAGATCTCCGATGCCTTCTCGATGATCCGTTCGGTGAAGGAGAAGCCGCGAGCGAAATCTTCGAGGTCGCAGGGCGTGGCCATCATCACGGCATGGCTGATGCCGTTGTAGACCAGCGCCACGGCAACCTCTTCCGCCACGATCTCGTCCAGCGCTTCGCTACCCGTCGCGGTGAGGCGGCGCGCCAGGCGATGGATCGAGCCCGGATTGGAAGTGGCCGCCGTCATGCCGCGGTCTCGTCGATCTGGAGGTGCCGCCCCTCGCGGTCGAAGAACCGTCCGCGGTTGAGCGTGAGCGGATCGGCTTTCACATCGGCTTCGACGTCGCGCAACCTGCGCCGCGCGGTCTCATCGACCAACGGCCCACCGGCGTGGCCCAATCCGACGAAGAAGGCCACGCCATCCCAGGCTGTCCCCGCGCTGTCGAGCAAGCGGCGCATCTCTGCCCAGGTCATGTCGTCGCCGATCAGGTGCGCATAACTCGACTTCAACGGAACGGCGTCATCCGCGCCGATCTTCATCAACAGGATGAAAAGGGTGAAGGGTCCGGTCTCTCCGAACTGAGCGGCCAGCCAATGTTCGAAGTCGGTCTTCATGAGCCGCTCCCGAACCTAAAACTCGACCACAGGCGTAGGTGGCACGTAGCGCTCGAAGACCTGCAGGAAGGGTTGCCCGCGCTCGGCGGCGTACCAGGCCTCAAAGGCGCGGAATGCCGCAATGGGATCGGCGATGACCGGTGGCTCCGCTGGTTCACCACTTTCGGACGGCTCGGGATGCGCAGCCGCATGCAGGGCTTCGGCAATGGGGCGTAGCCAGTCGAGCAAGGGCCGTGCGCCCTCGCCCAGTTCAGCCAGGCCCCCTTCGATCCAACCGATATCGCGGAACAAGGCTTCGAGCTGGCGCTCGACCGCAGCTTCCCGATCAGGCTCGAGAGCGGCGATCCGCGCCATGTCGGAAAGTGCGCTCAACCGGCGCCACGCGAAGGCGCGGGCCTGCTCGACCTCTTTGATCTGGGCCTCGACGGCGGCCCGCACGGAGCGCTCCGCGGTTTCGGCCGCGGTGCACTCCGCTTGAAGGCGGGCGATCAGAGTATCGGCGGCACTCGGCATGCTTGAAGTTGAGCCCAGCTTCGGGCAGCCGGCAAGTGCGCGGTTTGCGGTACCGCTACTTCGCGGCCTTCAGCACGACCTCGGCGACACCTGCCGCCACGTTCACACCCGTGCTGCCCTCGACGCTGACCGGCTGCAGGGTGATCTGGCCGCTGCCGCCACCTAGCAGAACGTTGGCGCCGACGCCGACGCCAGCGGTAGCCTGCGCCGTCGCGCCAGCATAGGTGCCCGCCAGGGCGCCCTTGGCGATGTTGCCCGGCGCGAAGACCAGCCAGACGATCTGCGAGTCCTTGGTGAAGCCGATATCGACGCCGTAGCGGTTGATGGAGCCGGTATAGCGCTCACCGACACCGTCGGTGCGGGCAAACAGGCAATTGAGGTCCTTCGACGAGCCGAAGATGAAGCCCATGCCGCCGGCCACATTGCAGGTCAGTGAACCGACATTTGCGCCGCTCTTGCCAGCGGCGCTCGGCGTACCGGGCGCGGCCGGAGACTGCGCCTGGGTGACCATCGCCGTCCCGGCCAGCAATCCCGCCACGCCGGCTGCCGCCCATATCGATCTGACCATGTTCAACTCCTTGCGTTGTGAATCGCTATTCCTGTTTCTTCGCGCGCTCGATCGCTTCCAGGATTTCCGTGAGGCCAGCCCAGTAGACGACCCCTTGCTTTTGCATTTCATGCCGGATCGTGCGGATCAGCCCCGCCTTCCGGATCATGAGATTGGCAAGCGCAATCTTCGCGTCGTCCTCGTTGGGCACAATTACCTCTACGCTGGGGTCTTCAAACGGGTTGCCGTCGCCACCGGGATGCTCGGAGAGCTAGTCCGTCGTGCCGGCGTTTCGCGCCCTCAATACGAAGCCCGTCGCACGAAACTGGGTATCCCGCTCGATCGCCGCACTGATCCTCGGGTCGTTGTTCGGATTGCTGAGCGCGATCAGCATATCGGTTTCGGGTTGGCAGGTCAGCGTTATCGTGCGCGCGATCTCGGACGCGCTCGAACTGCTGTTGAGGCTGGACGCGGCGTTCTTCGCCAGGCACGCGTCCCGAAGGGCATACTGGTCGTTGATCTTGGTGGCGAGGCGCGGATCCGAATAATTCGGGTACGCCCCGCAGCCGGCGAGCGATAGCAACATAATGGCAATCAGGGCACGCATCGCGGGCTCGGCTCCTGCACGGATAAGGCAACAAGGCCGCCGGACAGCGTCGGCCACAAGCCGATTTTACGCGGTCCACCCAAGCCAGCTCAAGCACCTAACGCGCGCTGCTCCATCCCCATGACCGATGAATGGCGGGCAGCCCCCACCTACGCCCAAAGTTATCCTGCCGGCGTCGTACGATGGCGCCATGGGGGCTCCTACTGACGCACTGCGCGTCAAATCCAATCAGAGGCTTTCGGCCCGAGAAGCCCTGGAAGTTTTCCCTTCAACAGCAGCCGCTCCACTGCCTGCAGCGCAAGCAGACTGATTGCGTCTCTGATCTCTCCCGCCTCGGCCATCTGAAACACCTGCTTCAGCGGCACCTTGCGGACCACCAGTTCTTCCGAGGGCTCCGGCGAGGCCTCGCCTTGAGACAGGTCCCAGGCCAGGAACACCATCGCACGTTCATCGGACACCGAATTGGAGAGATCGCACTCCAACAGCTTGTGCCAGCGCTCAGCCCGAAGGCCGGTTTCTTCCCGAAGTTCGCGTGCAATCGATTGCAGAGGATCGCCATCGAGCGAGCCACCACCTTCGGGAATTTCCCAACTGTATTCCTGGAGAGCGAACCGGTATTGGCCAACCAGGTAAGTGTTCCCCTCACGGTCGATCGGCAGCACCCCAAGCGCCAGGTTCTTGTACTGGACCGTTCCATAGATGCCGGGCGTGCCCGAAGGGGTGGTGACCTCGTGATGTGTGACCTTTATCCATCGGTTGTCATACACCTCGCGCTTCGACGCGACGCTCCAAGGACCTCTTCGCTCGATCAATTGCATCTCCTTCGTAACCCCCTCTTCGCACGAGCGAAGGCTGAAGGCAGCAATCAACGCAACGTCCTCGCGGCATTTGGAACGGGTCCATCAAAAGCTTCAGGATCGCGTATCGGCCTTGGTCGCGCGCAAGGACCTAGCGGCGGCATTTCGCCGTCTCAATGCCAACACGTCGTTGTCTGGACGACTTCGTATGAGAATTGGCGGAAGAGAGCGGGAGTCGAACCCACCCAGGACCGGCTAACGGCCCTCTCTGGCTTTGAAGGCCAGCCGCCCCACCGGGAGCGATTCTCCTCCAAGACCGATAATTCCCCATAATATGCGGACTGTCACGCGTCGACCGAAGGAAGTGTGTTTATGTCCATCGAACTGAAGTACGTCATTGCCAACGTGTCCGATCTTGCCGCCGCGGTCGCCTTCTGGCGCGACACTGTCGGCTTGAAGCTCAAGTTCCAGACGCCTGAATGGGCGGAATTCGATACCGGCACGACGCGATTGGCGCTGCAGCCCGCCTCCCCCGCCAATCCCGCCGGCACCTGGCAGCCCGGCCTGCGCGTGCCTGACCTTGCTGCCAAACGGGCCGAGCTCGCCGCGCACGGCATCGACATCGGCGCCGAGCCGCACGAGGAGCACGGGTTTCTCCTGTCGCTGTTCACCGGGCCCGACGGCGCCAAGGCCAGCCTCAGTGGCCCCGTGCTGAAGCCGCAGACCTAAGCAGTCGTCTCTGGGGCCGTCGTCGCTGGAGCTGTCGTCACTGGCCCGTAGCGACCGAGCTTCTGCGGCACAGTGCGCCTGAGATCGCCACGGCGGACAGTGATGCCCTGGCGGTCGAAGAATTCGAGAATCTGGATCGCGACCTTGCGGCCGTTGTCGAGCTTGTCGCGAAACTCCGCGGCGGTGAAGTCATGGTCGAAGGCGGCTGCGATGCCGATCATCTCGGCCACGGTCGGCCGCAGGAAATAATGATCCGGCGCCAGTTCGACGACCCGGCCGAGCTTGCCCAGTCGCTGCAGCAGCTTTCGGACATCCGGTTCCGACGCCCCATAGGCCTGGGCGAAATCGCGCACGCGAGGCGGCTTGAAGCGATCGCGCGTCATCTCAGCCGAGATCTTTTTCCAAAGCGCCTCGTCGCGCACACCCAGGACCAGCGAGTGGCCGGGTAGCCGCAGGAAGGGACCATCGACCACGACCGTCTTGGCGCGAACTTCCTGGTCGAGCAGAGCCTGAAAAACCGGGGCTGGCCAACGCTGTTTCAGGCCGACACGCAAGCGCTCCGCCTGAAGGCCCGGCGCATCGGGCTTGCTTTCGTGAAAGGCTTTCAACGTGTCGACGATATCCTGTCGGGCCTGGGCCAGCGTCGTGGCTAGAAAGCCGAAGCCCGCGAGGCCAACACCTTCGGCGGCCTGCAGCAGCTTCTCGACCTCGGCTGGACGCAGGTTGCGCGACTGGCCGAAGCGCGCGAGGTCGACATGGCCGGTATCCAGTCGCAGCAGCCGGGCAAGCGCTTCGCCATCGGCTTCGGCAAGAGCGCCAAGCTGGGCCAGACGACGCTCGGCACGCCGGTTGCGCGGTGGGCCGAAAGGATCGATCACCATCGCACCGGCAATCGTGCGCGTGGCCGAGGGATCTCTCAGAATCACGCGATCGCCAGCCAGCGCGCCCACCTTCTCCTCAAGAACGAGCTGCGCAAGCGACGTATCGGCTGGCGCGAGCTTGTCGCCTTCGAGCAGAGCAACACGCCCCATGACATGGGCGGCACCCATATGGACATGGACCGGCGACCAATGCTTCAGCGGATGCGCCTCCGAAGCCAGCAGGCTGAGCCGCACGTCGATTCGATCGGTCGGCGCATGCAGGTCGGGGCTCACCACCCAGTCACCGCGCCGGATCGCCTCCTTGGACAGCCGCGCACCCGTGAGGTTGAGGGCGCAGCGTTCGCCGGCCCGGCCGATCTCGGCAGGCCGGTTCTGCGCATGCAGCGAGCGCACGCGCGCCTCCAATCCCGACGGTGTCAGCAGCAAGCGGTCGTCGACCTTGATCTCGCCGGCATGGACGGTGCCCGTCACCACGACACCCGCGCCCGAGAGCACGAAGCAGCGATCGACGGCCAGGCGCGCAAAGCCCGAGGCGCCCTTGCCGCTTTCGCCCAAGGCCAGGAGCTTTGCCTTCAGTTCGTCGACGCCCTGCCCCGTCAGCGCCGAAACCGGGATGATCTCTGCGCCAGCCAGCGACGTCGATGACAGCAATGTCTCGACCTCGGCCATACGGTCGAGGATCTGATCGTCGTCGGCGAGATCGGCCTTGGTGAGGGCGACGATGCCGCGATCGAGGCCGAGCAGGTCGACGATCTGCAGATGTTCGACAGTCTGCGGCTTGATACCTTCGACCGCGGACACGACCAGCAAGGCAGCATCGATACCAGTGGCACCGGCCAGCATGTTGTGCACGAAGCGCTCGTGGCCCGGCACGTCGACGAAGCCGAGTTGATGGCCGCCGCCGAGATCGCTGTAGGCGTAGCCGAGATCGATGGTGATGCCGCGCGCCTTCTCTTCCTTGAGGCGATCGGCATCCACGCCGGTCAACGCCTTCACCAGCGCCGTCTTGCCGTGATCGATATGGCCTGCAGTCCCGACGATCATGGCAGCTTCTCCGCGGCGCGGCGTTCGGCTTCGGTACGTTGTGCCGGACGGGCGTGGCTCCGCGCCTCCCGCAGGAAGCCCACCGCCAACTCCCCTGCACCTCCGGCTTCTGCGCGCAGCAGCCAGTGCAAGGCTTCCACGACATCGCGCGGTACGCCTTTGCCGGCGAGATAGGCCGCCCCCAGCATCGCCTGTGCTTCGGCATGGCCCAGCCGAGCCGCGTCGCCCCACCAGCGCGCTGCGGCATCCGCATCGCGCTCGACGCCCAGCGCGTTGTGGTGAATGTCGCCCAGACGCGCCATCGCGGCAGCCCGTCCATGGGCCGCGGCTCTTTCCGCCCAATGGCGAGCGCCGAGATAGTCCTGAGGACAGCCACCGCCCAGCAGCTTCATCCAGGACAGCATGTCCTGCGCATCCGCATCGTCCTGCCGGGCCGCTTTCTCGTACCAAGCGGCCGCCTCGACCTGATCCTGCGGCACACCCCAGCCTTCGTAGTAGCAAAGCGCCAGGTTGCGCTGGCCGCCGACGTCACCCTGTTCGGCGGCGAGACGCAGCCACGCCGCCGCCTTGGCCGGATCGCGTTCGACACCACGGCCTTCGAGGAAGGCCGCGCCCATGTTGCTTTGGGCGCGCGCATGACCTGCCTGTGCCAGTGGCGCCCAGAGATCGAGCGCCATGCCATAGTCACCGCTCTTCCAAGCGGCGAGCGCATCGGTCATCTGGCGTTCCTGCGGCGGCGCGCGATCGAGGAGTTTAGCCAGCCACGCCATCGAACGTGTCCAGTTGCGCGGCAAAAGCTGCTTCATCGTCCAAAGTGCGCAGATCGAAGAAGAGCGTGCCGTCGGCGATGCGACCGATCACCGGGATGGGCAGCGCCCGAAAGGCATTGGCAATCTTGTCGAGGCCCTTGCCGCGGACGGCGAGCGCAAACGATGGCAGCAAGTCGACGGGCAGTGCGCCGGAGCCGATCTGCCCGCGCACCTCTTCGATTGAAGTCTGCAAACCTGCGAGCGCACGCGCGAAGGCGGGCAGCAGGCGCTCGGCCTGCGCCCTGATCTCGTCGGCAGAACGCGCCAGCGCACGGATGGTCGGCAAGCGTTCGACGAGCCGCGTCGGATCGGCGTAGAGCCGGAGCGTCGCCTCAAGGGCCGCCAGCCGTACCTTGTCGAGACGCAACGCGCGCTTCAGCGGATGCCGTGCGATGCGTTCGATGAGAGGGCGTCGGCCAACCAACAGCCCTGCCTGCGGTCCACCCAACAGCTTGTCGCCGGAGAAAGTGACGACATCGACGCCAGCCTCGATCGCCTCGCGGGCCGTGGGCTCATGCGGCAGGCCCCAGGTTTCGAGATCGGCCAAGGTGCCGCTGCCGAGATCCTCGATCAGCGACAGGCCCTTTTCGCGCGCCAGCGGCACCAGCTCCGCCGCAGCGACCGACTTGGTGAAGCCCTGGATCGCATAATTCGACGGGTGAACCTTCATGATAGCGGCCGTGTCCGGACCGATCGCCGCCGCGTAATCCTTCAGATGCGTGCGGTTGGTCGTCCCGACCTCGACGAGGCGGCACCCGGCATGCGCCATGATGTCGGGAATACGAAAAGCTCCGCCAATCTCGATCAGCTCGCCGCGCGAGACGATGACCTCACGACCGGCGGCCAGGGCGCCCAGTGCCAGCAGCACCGCGGCCGCGTTGTTGTTCACCGCGGTCGCCGCCTCCGCGCCGGTGAGCCGACAGAGCCAGGGCGCGATGTGCTGGTCGCGCTCGCCGCGCGCACCGCCGCCAAGGTCGTATTCCAGAGTGGTCGGCGAACGCATCGCCTCGACCGCTGCCGCGATCGCCTCCTCGGCGAGCACCGCGCGGCCAAGATTGGTATGCAGCACCGTGCCCGTGAGGTTGAACACCCGACGCTGCGAAGACTGCACCAGGCCGGCAAGGCGGGCCGCACACCAGCGCGCGCAGGCGATCTCATCAGCGACATCAGGCGTGCCGCGTTCGGCCTCCACCCAAGCGCGCAACGCTTCGATCACCAGGGGACGGCCTGCTCGCTCGATCAGCGACGCAAGGGCAGGCCAACCAGCCATACGGTCAATCGATGGAGGACGATTCTCGGGAGCGCCTTCGGCGCGGTCGGCACGCGACACGGTATTCTTCCTTGGTCTGGCTTGGCCGGACCGGACGTCCGACATCGCCGAAGATGACCTAGCTAGAGCAGCCGATCAATCGGCGTCGGTCGTGTCCATCACGCCCAGTACGAAGGGGTTGGGCACGCGGGCGAATCCCTCTTCACCCACCAGAACGTCGAGACCGAGCGAACCGAGATCGTCGGCCAACGGCTCCAGAGCCTTTGCACTCTCCAGATAAAAGACCTTCGAGTAGCCTTGGCAGGTCTCGCAGCATTCCGCCCGGAGGAAGCTCGTTCCAGCAAGATTGCGGAAGGAAATCTTGTCCGTAGAGCCGCAATGGACGCAGCGCACGCGGACATAACGCCAGGCCGTTGCGCAGAGCGAGCAATGCAGATGGCGGTGTCCAAACTTGGTGCCGCCCGGCGAGATCATTCCTGCCACGGGAGGCGAGCCGCAGGCCGGACAGGCGCCGCTGTCGCCTTCGGCGTCGCCGAGATCGGCCACGTCGAGCAGTGCAGCCATACGCGTCCAGGCCACTTGCAAGGCAGCCGCGACGAACACCGCCTGTGCGGCCTCCTGTGGCCGCACGCTGCCATCGAGGAACCGTCCGGCCAACACTTCGAGATCGGCTTCCGAGGCACCTTCGAGGGCTCGCCGCGCCGCTTCGGCGGCTTCCGGCAACAGCGCGCGATCAATGCCCGCGAGGATGTGCGAGAGGGCGACGCGCCAGCTCGCATCACGGGTCCAGAGCGTTGGATCGAGCGGTGCACGGCCAACCAGTTTCGCCTTGGCGATCTCGGCTGCCCCCGGCAGAGAGCCCGGCGGCAGATCGTGAAGCGCCGCCTCCTGGGCAGTAACGAGCGCGGCGACCATGCGCAGGAAGCCTTCGAGTTCATGCCCTTCGGCCAACACCGCAAGCCGCTCGGCACGTCGGACAAAAACCGTAGTGAGATCTGGCAGGCGAACAGGATCGCTCTGGGCGATGTCGCCCAGCGTGCTTTCACCGAAGGCCGTCGTAGGGGTACGCGGAGGTTTACTCAGGACTTCTTGACCTCCTGGCGGAACCACTTGCGATGATGCTTCCAGCTCCAGCCGCGCGTCACCGAACCTCGTGTCATGGCGCGCAGTGTACCCTTCACCCAAATCGCCGCATAGACATGGACGATCCAGATCAGGATGGCGCCGATGGCGCACAGCGCATGGACCACCGCCGCCAGCCGCTTCTGGTCAATCGTCGTGTAGTCCTCGAAATAGACATCCCAGAGCACGATCCCGCTGCCGAACAGCAGCAGGATCAGGATGCTCTGGCCCCAGAAGACGAGCTTCTGGCCGGCATTGTACTTGCCGAGTTCGGGGAGTCCCTCTTCGTTGTTGTTAATCACCTTGCCGAGGTTCTTCATCCAGACCGTATCTTCACGCTTCCAAAAGTTGAGCGTGAAGAAGCGAAAGAACAGGCCGAGGAAGCTGATCGCCAGCACCACGCCGATCCAGGGATGGATAGCGCGAGTCGCCTGCCCGCCGCCAAACAGGTTGGTGAGGAAGAACAGCGACGGATGGAACAGCGCCATCCCGCTCAACGCCAGCAGGATCAACGATACAGCGGTGATCCAGTGGTTGATGCGGGCGGCCGTCGTATAACGCGCGACGACGTTCTTGTCCTCGCTCATGCACCCTTGCCTTTGGCCATCTCGTCGGCCTTGCGTTCATCGGTGTCGGAGACTTCGTTCGGTCCCTTGGTGATGTAGTGCAGGAAACCGAAGACGCCGGCGAAAGCGATTGCGGCGAGCGACAGCGGCTTCATGACTCCCTTCCAGAACCCGACCATTGGGCTGATCCGGGGATCATCGGGCAAACCGGCATAGAGTGACGGCTGATCAGCGTGGTGCAACACGTACATGACGTGCGTGCCACCGACGCCCGGCGGATTGTAAAGGCCCGACTTCTGGAAGCCGCGCGACTTCAGGTCGGCGATACGATGCTCGGCATGGACGATCATGTCCTCCTTGGAGCCGAAGTAAATCGCCTGTGTCGGGCAGACCTTGGCGCAGGCCGGCGCCTGGCCGACCGAGACACGGTCGACGCAGAGGGTGCACTTGTAGGCCTTGCGATCGACCTTGGAGATGCGCGGTACGTTGAAGGGGCAACCCTTCACGCAATAACCGCAACCGATGCAGTTCTCCGACACGAAATCGACGATGCCGTTCGTGTATTGCACGATCGCACCGGGCGCCGGGCAGGCTTTGAGGCAACCCGGATCATCGCAATGCATGCAGCCATCCTTGCGGATCAGCCACTCGAGGTCGTCACCGCGCTCGTACTCCGTGAAGCGCATCACGGTCCATGAGGTCGGTGTCAGATCGGTCGGATTGTCGTAGGTGCCGTCGGTGTAACCGATCGGCGCCTTGAGATCGTTCCACTCCAGGCACGCGGCCTGGCAGGCCTTGCAGCCGATACACTTGCTGACATCGATCAGCTTGGCGACCTGGATTGCCGACTGACGGACCTGCGGCGGCGCTTCGGTCGAAGCGGAGCGGCGGCGGATGTCGAGGGATTGCATGGTAGCCATTTTCTGCCCTCCTCCGCCTAGGCAACCGCCGGCGACTGCGCCGGTGGCGTGGTTTTCTTCACGTCGACCAGGAACGCCTTGTATTCCGGCGTCTGGACGCTGGCGTCACCGACCGGCGGCGTCAGCACGTTCATCGGGTGTGCCTTGCGGGTGAGACCGACGAAGCCGTAGTGGATCGGTATGCCCAGCACGTCGCAGGGCTTGCCGTCGACCATGATCGGCCGCAGCCGTTTGGTCACGCAGGCCTTAGCCTTGATCGAACCGCGCTGGCTCGTGACCTCGACCCAGTCGCCGTCCTTGACCCCCTTCGCCTTAGCCAGCCGCTCGCCCATCTCGACGAACAGCTCTGGCTGCAGGACCGCGTTGGTATGCGCGTTCTTGGTCCAATAGTGGAAGTGTTCGGTGAGACGGTAGCTGGTCGCCACGATCGGGAACTTGTCGGGTTTGCCGAACGCCTTCGCGTCAGCCGCAAACACCCGGACGACCGGATTGGTCGTCACCTTGGGATGCAGCGGATTGGCGATGTAGGCGTCCATCGGCTCGTAATGCTCAGGGAACGGGCCGTCCGGCAGGGCCGTCCGCGCAAACAGGCGGGCGGTGCCTTCGGGGTTCATGATGAACGGACCGACCGCCTTGTCTGGCGCTACGGTGGGCGCGTAGTCGGGCACGTCGGGTCCCGTCCAGCGCGAGCCGTTCCACCATACGTACTTCTTGCGCTCGCTCCACGGCTTGCCATTGGGATCAGCCGAGGCGCGATTGTAGAGAACGCGGCGATTGGCCGGCCAGGCGAAGCCCCAGTTGGAGAACACGCCCCTGCCGGTCGGATCGCTCGCGTCGCGGCGCATCGACATGTTGCCGGCCTCGGTATAGACGCCGGTGTAGATCCAGCAGCCGCTCGCCGTCTTGCCGTCATCGCGCATGACGCCGAAGTTCGGCAGGAGCTGGCCGGCACGCAATAGCAGCTTCGAGGGATCGGCCGGATCGGGCACATCCTCGACGGCGTAGCCGTTGATCTCCTTCAATACCTCCGCTGGATCAGGGTTACGCGGGTTGGAGTAGTTCCAGGTGAGGTTCAGGATCGGATCGGGAAACGCCCCACCGTCCTTGGCATAGGCTGTCTTCAGGCGATGGAAGAGATCGGACATGATCTCGATGTCGCTGCGTACCTCACCTGGGCCTTCCGCCGCCTTCCAGTGCCACATGATCACGCGGCTGGAATTGGTGGCGCTGCCTTCGTCTTCGGCGAAGGTCGTCGTCGGCAGGACGATGACCTCGGTCTGGATCGCCTTTGGATCGACGTTGTTGTATTCGCCGTGGTTCTCCCAGAAACGCGCCGTCTCGGTCTCGAGCGGATCGATGACGACCAGCCATTTGAGCTTGGAGAGACCTGCCTGCACCTTGGTCTTGTCCGGCGCGGCCATCATCAGGTTCAGGCCCTGGCAGAACAGGCCGGTCATCTGACCCGCTGCCATCAAGTCGACGATCTTCAGCGTGTCGTAGCCCGTGTCGAACTTGGGCAGATAGTCGTAGGCCCAATCATTGTCCTTGGTCGCGGCCGCGCCGAAGAAACTCTTCTGCTGGCTGACGAAGAACTTGCCGTAGTTCTGCCAGAAGCTCGTCTGCCCCGGCCGGATCGGCTTGAAGGCACGCGACTTCATGTAATCGGCGAAGGTCGTTTCCTTCTCCGTCGGCAGCACGAGATAGCCCGGCGTCGAGGTCGAAAGCAGGGCGAGGTCGGTGATGCCCTGCACGTTGGAGTGCCCGCGCAGCGCGTTCACACCGCCGCCCGGCATGCCCATGTTGCCCAGCAGGAGCTGGATCATGGCCATAGAGCGGATGTTCTGGGCGCCGGTCGTGTGCTGCGTCCAGCCCAGCGCATACATCGACGTCATCGTGCGATCGGGTGTCGAAGTCGTGCCGATCATCTCGCAGATCTTCAGGAACTTGTCCTTCGGCGTACCGCAGATGCGCTCGACCATCTCGGGCGTATAGCGCTCGACATGGGCCTTCAGCAGGTTGATGACGCAACGCGGGTCCTGCAGGGTCTCGTCGACCTTGGCCATTCCCTGCTCGTCGAACTCGTAGTCCCAGCCCGAACGATCCACATAGGCCTTGCGGCCTTCATCGAAGCCCGAGAACAGCCCGTCCTCGAACTTGTAGCCCGCCTTCACGAGATAGGAGGCATTGGTATAGGCCTTGGTGTACTCCTGCTGGATCTTGTTGTTGCCCAGCAGGTAGCGCATCACGCCCGAGAGGAACGCGATGTCCGTACCCGGCCGGATCGGCGCATAGACATCGGCTACAGCCGCCGTGCGCGTGAACCGCGGATCGACCACGATCAGCTTGGCGCCATTGTTGGCCTTGGCTTCGACCACCCATTTGAACCCGCAGGGATGGGCTTCGGCGGCGTTGCCGCCCATGACCAGAACGAGATCAGTGTTCTTGATATCGTTCCAGGAGTTCGTCATCGCGCCACGTCCGAATGTGGGGCCAAGACTGGCCACCGTCGGTCCGTGTCATATTCGGGCTTGGTCTTCCAAACCCAGCAGCCCGGTCGCCCGCACCAGCTTGTAGGTGAGGTAGCCCGCTTCGTTGCTTTGCGACGAAGTGCCGAAGAAGCCGGTCGTCAGCCAGCGATTGACCGTGACACCGTCGCGGTTCTTGGCGATGAAGTTCTTGTCGCGATCCTCTTTCACCAGCTTGGCGACGCGATCCATCGCGACATCCCAGGAGATGCGCTCGAACTTGTCGGAGCCCGGCTTGCGCACCATGGGATACTTGAGGCGGTTGGGGCTGCGCACAAAGTCGAGCGCTGCTGCACCGCGCGGACAGAGCGTGCCGCGATTCACCGGATGGTCCGGGTCGCCTTCGATATGGATGATCTCCGAGCGCGCGTTCTTCGAGCGGTCGCCCATCGTGTAGATCAGGACGCCGCAGGCAACGGCGCAGTAGGGACAGGCATTGCGGGTCTCGGTCGCCCGTTCCAGCTTGAAGGGCCGGACGCCAGCGGCAAGCGCCTCACCTGCTCCCGTGAAACCAAGTGCACCGACCGAAGATGCGGCGAGGCCGGCAGCGCTCACCTTCATGAATTGCCGACGTGTGACGGCCATGAGCAGCTCCATCCCTAATCGGCGCTTGTTGGCACTGAGTGCCTTTTAGTTATGCGCCGTACCGGATAGTGAAACGCTGCAGTGCCAGGGAATCAATAAAAATACGTTTGCAATTGTCAAATTTCGGCGAGCCGATGGAAGACCCTCCGACTTCGCACTGCACAATAGTTCGTAGGGTTTCTCCAGTTCCTAAGGCTTCTTCTGGAGCCCCCAAGTCTCGGCAAGCAACTCTGCTATCCGGGCGGCGAGCAACCGGTTGCCGAGGCTCTCGCCATCGGGCGCCCGCACGACATGGATATGGTCGGCGTAGATCGTACCTTTCTGGTCGGCGAACACATCCGCCAGGTTGTAGATCGGCAGGCCACGCTCGCGGAGCGTCATCATGCCTGCCGTCATCCGTCGGTAGAGATCGCGGTAGCCGAGGTCACCAACCACCCGCTTCTCCTCCTCGGTCAGCACCTTGTCGATGGCCGGCGCCGGCTGGAGGAAAAAGGCCGACTTCACGCCGTTGTCGCGCGCCACGGCGTCGGTCGCCCGCCAGTACTTCTGAAACAGCTCGAGCTGGACAGCAAAGGCCTTTGGCGGGTCGGCGCGAATATTGTCGGGCATGTGGAAGATGCTGTTCAGCGTCGTTTTCTTGCTCGACTTGAAGATGTCCTTGCCCTTGGCCGCCTGCTCGATGCCGCGCACGACCATGTAGGCGGCATGAGAACGGCCGAGGACCGGATTGAGGGCGAGCGATCCGGCAATGCGACCCATCACCCAGCCGATCGCCGCATCGCCGAAATTCTCGTCGGCCACGAACGGATTGACGTCGATGAAGTTGCTGAGCGGGCGCTCCAGCCGCTCCTCGGCGCCGGGCCAGAAGAAATAGTGCTCGTTGAAGCCACCCAGCACGGCCACGGCATCGACCGACGACGCATAGAGCGAGAACAGGATGAAGGGCTGCGGCTCCTTCCAGGCGCCGTCACCGCCATTCAACACCATGAACGGTTTGCCGTTGGGGCTGACGTACTTGTTGTTGAGCTCCTGCTCGAGATAGCGCGGCGCCGGCGGTTCTCCGTTCTGCCCGAGCTGCGAAGCCACCGACCCGCCGGTCAGCATCACGACATAGCGGTCGGTGGGTTTGACCGTGGGATAGTCCGGACCGTAGAGGCCGACATTGTTGACCCAAGGCTGGCCGCAGGGCGGGTTGGCGTGATGGACGAACCCGACATAGGGATGGGGAAACAGCGTATCGACGTAGCGGCAGGACGTACCCTTGGTGGCGTCGCGCACGTACGTGTTCTGCGTGCGCTCGAACAGCTCAGCCGCCGGTGTGTAACGACCATCCTCGACGTAAAGCCATGCAATCGCCGTGACCTCGAGGACGGCAAGCGCGAAGACGATGCCGATGAGGGTGGTTATCCAACCAAAGATACGCTGCTTCATCCTCTTGCCGTCGGTTTCTAGATTACTGCCCCGTCACGTCTTGCCAGTCACTTCTTGGCGTTCTGGATGGCCTGCCAGACGCGATGCGGGCTTGCCGGCATCTCGATGCTGCGCACGCCGAGCGGCCACAGCGCATCCATGATCGCGTTCATGACCGTGGGCGTGGAACCCACTGTCCCTGACTCACCGACACCCTTGGCGCCGACTGGATTGGTCTTGGCTGGCACGGTATCGTCCAGCGTGTTGTTGAAGGTCGGGAAGGTGTCGGCGCGCGGCATGGCATAGTCCATGAACGAGCCGGTGATGAGCTGACCAGTCTCACGGTCGTAGACGTTCTCCTCGAGCAGCGCCTGACCGATGCCCTGGGCGCAGCCGCCATGAATCTGACCGAAGACGATCGGGCGGTGCAACGGCTTGCCCACGTCGTCGACCGTCGTGTAGCGCTTCAGCTCCACCCGGCCAGTATCGGGATCGATCTCGACTTCACCGACATGCGCGCCGTTCGGCCAGGCGATCCCGTCGACCGTGTTCACGTTCTCGATGAAGATGCGCTTGTCGGGCTGGCGCGCTGCCAGATCACCCAAGCCAATGGCGCGGTCGGTGCCGGCAATGGTGAAGCGGCCCGCGGCATAGACGATGTCGGCCGTGGCCGCCTCCAACGCGTCGGCCGCCAGCTCCTTGCCCTTGTCGACCAGCTTCTCGCTGCCCGTCAGCACGGCCGAGCCGCCAATATAGGCCGAGCGCGAGCCCATGGAGCCGACACCGCCGACGCAATCGGAATCGCCCATGGCGATCTCGATCTTGGACGGATCGATGCCCAGCAGTTCCGAAGCGAGTTGGGTGAAGCTGGTCTGCAGTCCCTGCCCCATGCCCTGGGTGCCCATCCAGATCGTGACCTTGCCGTCTTCCTTGACCTCGTAATGCGCCATCTCGTTCATGACGTTGGCCGAGGTCCATTCGACGTAAGAGGCGAGCCCGCGGCCATAGAGCTTGCCGCGCTTCTCGGCCTCGGCCTTGCGCGCTTCGAAGCCCTTCCAGTCGGAGGCCTCCAAGGTCTTGGTCAGGAACAGGTCGAAGTCGCCGGAATCGTACTTCTCACCCATCGCCGTCGTGTAGGGCATCTGGGAGGGCTTCACGAAGTTGCGCCGCCGCAGTTCAGCCGGATCCATGCCGATCTGCCGTGCGGCCGTGTCCATCAGGCGCTCGAGGTTCAGGATGCACTCCGGGCGACCAGCGCCGCGATAGGCGCCGATGGTGGCCGAGTTGGTGATCACGGCATTGAGTTTCAGGTCGACGACGGGAATGTCGTAGGTGCCGGTCGTCACCTTGGGGCCGACGAACAACGGGATCACCACGCCGGCGCGCGCCGGATAGGCGCCGATGTTGGCGAAGGCTTCCATGCGGAGCGCCAGGATGCGGCCATCCTTGTCCAGGGCCAGCGAAGCCTTGTGGAGCTGGTCACGGCCGGCGGTGGTGGCGGCAAACTCCTCGCTGCGCTCGGCCCGCCACTTCACAGGGCGCTTCAGCACCTTGGCCACCCACACTGCGACGGACTCGTCGGGCTGGATGCCGACCTTCATGCCAAAGCCGCCGCCGATATCGCGGACCAGCACGCGGATCTTGTCCTTCGGCATCTTGAGGATGACATCGGCCAGCGTGTCGCGCGTTACCGAGGGATTCTGGCTGCCGATATGGACGATCAGCCGGTCGGCCTCCCACTCCGCCATGACGGCGCGCGGCTCCATCGCGTTCACGATCAGCCGCTGGTGCATGATATCGAGCGAGATAACGTGCGCCGCCGCCTTGAAGGCTTCGTCGGCCTTAGCCGAATCGCCGAAGCGGTTGAAACCGACCAGATTGCCGGGGGCGCCCTGCCACACCTGCGGCGCGCCGGGCTTCAGCGCATCCTCGATGGTCGAGACCGAGGGCAGAGGATCGTAGTCGACTTCGACCAATTCGACGGCGTCCTGCGCCTGGCCGTGGGTTTCGGCCACGATCGCCACCACCGCTTCGCCGACATAGCGCACGACTTCGTGCGCCAGCGACCGGCGCGGTGTCATCTCGGGCTTGCTGCCATCGGCATTGGGGAACATCGCGGGGAAGGAGAAATCGCCCGCCCCCTCCTTGGCCATGTCATCCCATGTGAAGACGGCGACCACACCCGGCGCCTTCTTGGCCTCCGCCGTGTCGATCCGGGTGATTTTTGCATGGGCATGCGGAGAACGGACCAGCACCACATGGGCCTGGTTCGGGCGGGTGAGATTGTCGGTAAAACCACCGGTGCCGGTCAGAAGCCGGTCGTCTTCTACACGCTTGATGTACTGAGCCTTGCCGAACACCGCCATACGCCGCTCCTGTCGCTCTCCGCCCCTGGGTCGGGGCGGACTATAGCGGCGAGGTTGCGTCCGACAAGCGCGGCATCAATGCCGCAGGCTGGGCATTTCCGGCAGGGTCACGATGCGGATGCCGGCGGCCTCCAGGCCTTCGCGGACGGCCTTCGAGACCGTCACGGCGGTCGGGCCGTCGCCATGCACACAGATCGAGTCGACCTGGCAGGGGATGCGCTTGCCGGAGGTGGCGTAGATCGCCTGTTCGTCGACCATGCGACGGACATGGGCCACCGCCTGGGCGGGGTCCTTGATCATGGCATTGGCTTCCTTGCGCGGCGTCAGGAAGCCCGCGTCGGTGTAGGTCCGGTCGGCGAAGACCTCCTCGGCGACACGCAGCCCATGCTTGCGAGCCGCCTTGCCCTGCTCGGTATTCGCCTGGGCAAGGAAAATAAGATCACGGTCGACCGCCTTGGTGGCGCGGGCGATGGCCTCCGACATCTCGGCGCTCTCTGCCGACATGTTGCCCATCATGCCGTGCGGCTTGATGTGCGTGACCTTCATGCCGTGCAGCGCCGAGATCGCCTGCAGGGCACCCAGCTGGTAGGCGATGTTGGCCTCCAGCTCCTTGGCCGAAAGGTTGATCACCCGTCGCCCGAACCCCTGCAGGTCGGCGAAGCCGGGATGGGCACCGACCGAGACGCCGTTGGCCGCACAGAGCTTCACCGTGTCCATCATCACAGTGGGGTCGCTGGCATGGAAGCCACAGGCGACGTTGGCCGATTTAACGATTTTCAGGACCTCGACGTCGTTGCCCATAACCCAGGGACCGAAGCTCTCGCCGAGGTCGGAGTTGATGTTCACGTGTCCGGCGTTGGTGGCGGCCATGGGAGACTCCTCAGATCGAAGCCGTTATCCTAGCAGATGTGAGCGTACGGTACTTATCCTGCGGTGACACCGCCTTCACTGTCGAATTCGGCAACGAGATCTCCCCAGAGATCAACGGACGTGTGATGGCGTTGCATACCGCCATTGTGCAGGCGCGGGACGCCGGCGAAATCCCCGGCATCGTCGAGACGGTGCCCACCATGCGGTCGCTCATGGTGACCTACGATCCGATGGCAATCTCGCGCGCCGAACTGCAGCCGCAGGTCGACGCGCTGGTTGCGCGCGGCCTGCCGGCCGGCATGAAGAGCCGCCAGGTCACCGTCCCCTGTTGTTACGACGATCCCGAATTCGCGCCCGACCTCGAGGAGGTGGCGGAGCGCACCAAAAAGACGACCGACCAAGTGATCGCCGATCACCTCGCTTCGTCCTTCAAGGTCTATGTGCTGGGGTTCATGCCCGGCCTCGCCTATGTCGCCGGGCTCGATCCCTCCCTCTTCCTGCCGCGCCGGTCGCAGCCGCGCGTGCGTGTGCCGCGCTCCTCTGTGGCCATCGCCATGGACATGACCACCATCTATCCCTTCGAGAGCCCGGGCGGCTGGCATCTGATCGGCCGTACGCCGCTCTGGATGTTCGACCAGCGGCGCGAGCAGCCGGTCTTCCTGGCCCCAGGCGATTCGCTCTCCTTCCAGCGCATCGACCGCAAGACCTACGATCGCATCGCGCGCGAGGTCGAAGCCGGCTCCTTCGACTGGTCGACCTTGGTGAAGAGCAAATGACCGCCGCTCTTAAAGTAGTGCGCGCCGGCCTGTTCGACACTTTGCAGGACCTGGGCCGCATGGGCTTCATGGCGCTCGGCATGCCTACGGCGGGCGCAATGGACCGGATTGGGCTCACGCTCGCCAATGCGCTGGCCGGCAATCCTGCCTCCACGGCAGGGTTGGAGATCGGTGTCATGGGCCCCGACCTGCTGGTCGAAGTCGACAGCGTGCGCGTGGCGCTCGTCGGGCCTCTGTCGCCCTCCCTGATCGAAGGCCCCGACGCGCCACCGAAGCCGCTGGAAAGCGATCGCAGCCATCTCCTGAAGCGCGGCCAGATCCTGCGTGTCGGCATGATCGAGGGGGCGAGCACTGCCTATCTCACGGTGGCCGGTGGCTTCGCGCTGCCGCCTTTCATGGGCAGCCTGTCGACCTATTCGCGTGCCGGCATCGGTGGCTTCGAAGGCCGCAAGCTCGCGGCCGGCGATGCCTTGCCGCTCGCGCGCGAAACGGCGCCAGGCGGCGATGAGCGCAAGCTCGGACAGGCGTTCGACTACGGCAGCGGCCCGATCCGCATCGTGTGGGGGCCGCAGGAGGATTACTTCTCCGAGGCCGGACGGCGGACGTTCGTCGAAGCCGAATACCGCGTCTCCAAGGAAGCGGACCGCATGGGCATCCGCTTCGAGGGTCCGGTGATCGAGCACGCCGTCGCCGTCGACAAGGGCGGCGCCGACATCATCTCCGATGGCATCGGCCCAGGCGCCATCCAGGTGCCAGGCGCCGGCCTGCCGATCGTGCTGCTGGCCGACCGCCAGACTGTCGGCGGCTACCCGAAGATCGCTACCGTGGCCTCGGTCGACCTGCCGCGGCTCGGCCGTCTGCTGCCAGGGCAGGCAGTCCATTTCGCTGCCGTCGCTGTCGAGGAAGCCGAGAAGCTGCGGCGCGACCAGGAAGCGCGCCTACAGCGTGCCATCGCGGGCTTCGTCGTCGCCCGGCCGGCCGGCGGCATCGACCTCGTGAAGCTCTACGAAGAGAATCTGATCGACGGCGTGGTTTACGACCGGCTGTCGGACTGACCACTCTGGCGCGACCAGAGTTCGAGCTGATCGAGAATCCGGACCAGCTCTTTGCCTGCGAGTGACAAGGCGTAAGTCACGCCCCGAGGGAAAGTCGCGATCGACGAGCGCAGGATCAAGCCGCGCTCTTCCAGGCCATCCAAACGCTCAGACAGCACCTTTGGCGCAATGCCGGGCAAGAGCGCCGCCAGCTCGCCATGTCGCTTCGCGCCTCCCTGCAGATGCCAGAGGATGAGCGCGTTCCATCGGTGACCGAGAAAGCCAAGCCACGCCTCCACCGGACACTCGGCGGGTCGGCGCCGTGCAGGCTGATCGAGAGGCGTCCTCTTTACCGCTGCGCTGGCCGCCATGCGTGCAGTCCTTCCCGTTTGGTTAGCTTCGACCGGACGTGGTTACTCATGGCTCGACCAGCGAGGAAATCATTATGACCGTCACCGATCCACGCCAGATGAACGAAGCATTCGCGCGTACCTTCAACGACCGCAACATAGGCAGGCTGCTTGCCTTCTACGAGTCCGACGCGGTGCTCCGGGTCGATGGCAGCGACAAAGACCTGATCGGAACCGACGCCATTGCGGGTGAACTTCAGCAACTGCTGCAGATGCCCGGCACGATGACGTCGAGGAACAACTTCTGCGTCGTGCAGGGTAATCTTGCCTTGCTGCGTGCCGATTGGGAGCTTGTCGATGACAAGGGAACCATCATTGTCTCCGGCAGCTCCGCCGAACTCGTGCGCCGACAATCGGATGGCCGCTGGCTCTACGTCATCGACCACGCGATGGGGGCCGGACTGCCACGCGTTCGCTGATGCTCAAATGTCCTCGCGATAGACGATCGTCGTAAACCCTTCCTGTTCCGTGGGTGGTTGGAAGTAACTCGTGATCGTGTTGAACTCGGCATCGCTTGCGGTGAACTCGTGGGTGCCGGCAGCATTTCGCTGCCGCAGCCGGGCTTTGCAGACATCATCCGGTAGATCGAGGAAATGAAGCCGATGCTCGGCGCCGGCGCCCTCGAAGATCGTCCGCATCCACTCTCTGTTGCTGACGGTGTTAGCAGGAAAGTCGAGCACGATCGACAGGCCCGCCTTGAGCAGCGCCTCGATATGGCCGCTCATGGCCTTGCGCAGCCTGCCGGAATAGCGGGCATAATCGGCGACGGTCTTCAGCTCCTCGCCGTAAAGGCGAGACAGCCAATGGTCCTCGCTCACGAGCACCGTGGCCGGCGCGTCGGCAAGCCTGGCGGCAAGCGTGGATTTGCCGGCGGCGATCTTGCCGCAAATCATATGCAGGATTGGTCCTTGAGCAGGCATTAGTCATATCCAGGTCTTGCCGGCGCGTTTCGTCCATCGACCCGGCGGGCCCGCGAGAGCACCTTTCACCATAGCGACCGACCGGTGCCGTTTGCTACGAACATCGGAACGACGAACGAAGGGAACGCAGGACATGAGCTGGCAACCCGAAATGGACGAGCTGCGGCGGCGTCAGGAAATGACGAAGCGCATGGGCGGCGCCGACAAGGTGAAGCGCCAGCACGACGGCGGCCGCCTGACCGTGCGCGAGCGCATCGACCGGCTGGTCGATGACGGCTCCTTCCGGGAGATCGGCAGCGTCGCCGGCAAGGCCGAATATGACGGCCGCAACGATCTCGTCGACCTCACGCCCGCCAATGCCGTCATGGGCCGGGCCCGCATCGACGGCCGTCCCGTGGCCGTCACCGGCGACGACTTCACCGTGCGCGGCGGCTCGGCCGACGCGACGATCAAGGAAAAGGACATCTTCATCGAGCGCTTCGCCAACCAGTATCGTGTGCCGCTGGTGCGCATGATCGAAGGCTCGGGCGGCGGCGGTTCGGTGAAGACCATCGAGACCACGGGCCGTGCCAACGTGCCGGGCGTGCGCGGCTGGGAATGGGTTGTGCAGAACATGGGCACGGTGCCGACGGTCGGTCTGGGCCTCGGCTCGGTGGCCGGGCTCGGCGCCGCGCGGCTTGCCGCCACGCACTTTTCGGTGATGGTGAAGGAAGTGTCGGCGATGTTCGTCGCCGGACCGCCGGTCGTAAATCGGCTGAGCCCCAAGCAGTTCGACAAGCAGGAACTCGGTGGTTGGGAAATCCAGTTACGCGCCGGCGCGATCGATGAAGCTGCCGACAGCGAGGACGAGGCCTTTGCCTGTGCCCGACGCTTCCTGTCCTACATGCCCTCCTCGGTCGACGAAGCCCCGGCACGCGGGACGCAGACCGACGATCCGAAGCGTCGCGAGGAGTCGCTGTTCGAGGCCATCCCGCGCGACATCCGCAAGGTCTATCGCATCCGCCCAATCGTCGAGAAGATCGTCGACAAGGGCAGCTTCTTCGAAATGGGCAAGCTCTACGGCCGCTCGGTCGTCACCGGCCTCGCGCGTGTCGATGGCTGGCCGGTGGCCGTGATGGCGAGCGACCCGATGTTCTATGGCGGCGGCTGGACGGCCGACGCTTGCCAGAAGGTCGCGCGCTTCGTCGACCTTGCCGAGACCTTCCATTTGCCGGTCGTCTACTTCTGCGATTGCCCCGGCTTCCTGATCGGCCTCGAGGCCGAGAAGAGCGGCGTCATCCGCCAGGGCGTGCGCACCATGTCGGCGATGTTCCAGTCGACCGTGCCCTGGTGCACCTTCATCATCCGCAACGCCTTCGGCGTGGCAGGCGCTGCCCACCAGAACGGCTCGCGTCTCAACTGGCGCTATGCCTGGCCGTCGGGCCGCTGGGGCTCGCTGCCGCTCGAAGGCGGTATTGAAGCCGCCTATCGCGCCGATCTCGACGCCGCGCCCGACCGCAAGGCCAAGATGGAAGAGATCGAGGATCGGCTGAACAAGCTGCGTTCGCCGTTCCGCAGCGCCGAGAGCTTCTGGATCGAGGAGATCATCGATCCGCGCGACACGCGCCAGGTCCTCTGCGAGTTCGTCGAACTGGCTGCTCCCGTACGCGGGTCGGGCCGCTCGTCGATGTGGATGCGGCCCTAGAGCCGCACCTCAATCCCGCCAGATGAAGGGGCCGAGTGGATAGGGCTTGGCCGGCGGGAAGGGTTGCCAGCTATCGAAATTGTTCGGCGGCGCGATGATGCCGTCGCCGCGCTTGGAGCGCAGCACCAGGCTCTGGCTGGGCAGGATCCAGGGCTCGACCAGAAGATCCAACGGCGGCTTGGCAAGCGGCGTGTTCTCATAGGCAATGACGCCGCTCTGTTCCCGCACGATCGTGCGTACCGTCTGGAGGTAGTTGCGCCACTCCAAGGTCAAGAACGCATCAGTAGGCACCACGGCGAGAACCATCAGCAAGCCGAAGCCCATCAGCCGGCGGGCCGCTTCCGGCCGCCGCAGTTCCCGGAACGCGGCGATCCTGTCGGCCAGGGGTGATTTATAGATCCAGATGAGCACGGCGATCGTAGCGACCACCAGGCCCGCCATGCTGCGCGCCACGTACTGCGACTTGGCATGTGGCCGCACCAACGTGTCGGTGAGCATCAGCAGCGGCGAGAAGACCAGCAGCACCAAGAAGAAGGCGGCAAATAGGTAAGGTTTAGGTGTTGAGAGATCGGCCGGCCGGACGATTGCCCAGATGACGATCACGAGTGCCGCGAGCAAGGTCAGGTCGAACTGCACGTTCTGCCAGGCGTTGAGCACCGTCGCGGCCGTCTTGCTGAGATGATCCTGCGAAAACGGGTAAATGAGCGAGTCGGCAGCGACGACGGTACCGCCGAGAAACAGCAAGGTCGCGAGGATGTGCAGCGTCGTGGCGAATCGGGGCCGCTCCGGCGCGCGACGAATACACCAGGCGATCATCAAGGCGACCAGCGGGCCGCAATAGATCATCACTTCATAAGTACGGAAGCTCAGCACGCCGGCCGCGAACAGAAACGCGCCGTCAGTCACCGTCAGCCGCTCCGCCGTCATCAGCCGTACGGTGACGGCGATCACGACGGCAAAAGCGGTGTTGTATTCGCCGACGATGAAGAAGGACGTCGTCATGAAGACAACGCCGATCACGGCCATGACGGCAGCCAACAGGACCGGGTCATGCCGCACCCGTGTCAGGGCGATGTGGTAAAAAGCGGTCGGCAGGGCCAGGAGCCCAAGCGACAGGAGCTTGGCCAGGAGATGGAGGTCGGTGACCCCCAGGAAGAGCGCGATGATGGCCGGGAGCTGCCCCAGAACCATTGCGTAGAGCCGCGGCCCGTAGAAGTCGAAGAACCACTCGCGGCGAGCAATCTGCACGAGGAATGCCGATCCGTCGACGAACAGCCCCCGGCACTCCCAGCTATGCCAGAGCACAAGAGTCCAGAGCAGACCGACAGTGGTCCTGTACGCGATTGTAGTTGTTGGCATTTTCCGGCGTTCGGGGCTCTACAGGACGGTTGCCACGGGTGCAAGCGTTGACGGCTTGCGGCAGCGAGGGGGCACTGTTAGCAAGGCGCCGCAAACGAGGATCGACGATGCTCAATTGGGAGAAAATCGACGCCATTCCGGGCTGGTTCATGTTCCAGTCCTACTGCGTCTGGCGCGCCCTGCTCGACCAACAGGCCGGCACCGCCGGCGATCTGTTCGAGATCGGCGTGTGGCGCGGCCGTTCGGCGTCGGTTCTGGCGGCCTACCGCAAGGGCAACGAGAAGCTCTATCTGTGCGACCTCAGGCTCGACGAGCCGGCGGTGCGCCGCTCGATCGAATCGGTCGGAGCAAGGCCCGAGAATATCGTGCCCCTCTCCGGTCCCTCGGCCGACCTGCCGGCCAAGCTCGACCTGCAGGCGATGCACCAGACGGTGCGCTGGTTCCATATCGACGGCGAGCACACCGGCACGGCGGTCTACCGCGAACTCGAGTTCGCCAACCGCATCGTCAACACCGACGGTATCGTGGTGATCGACGACTTCTTCTCGCCGCGCTATCCGGCCAACACGACGGAAGTGATCCGCTACCTCGAGAAGAATCCCTTCCATTTCCGCCTGCTCGCCGTCGGCTTCAACAAGGGCTATCTCTGCCGCCCCGAGAGCCTACCGCGCTACATGGATTTCATGGCGTCGGGCATGTCGCGTACCCTCTCCGGCTACGGCGCCAAGACGACGATCTTCAAGACGACCGGACCGTGGGACACCGATGCGGTCGGCATCACAGACTATGTCGAGGATGCCGGCGCCATCGCCGGCCCCGACAACGAGCCGCAACGCTGGCACATGATGCGGACCCGCCATGTCTGGGGGCCCCTGCGCCACCTGCAGAACGGGTGGCGGATGCTGCGCGGCTAGGAGTTACGCCGGCTTCGCAATCTTCATCTGCTCCTCGAGGTCGTCGGCGATGAAGTTGCGCACGACCTCGTCGAGGTCCTTGTCGGTTTCGAAGCCGAGCCTGCGTGAACGCGCCGAATCGATACCTTGAGGCCAGCCGTCGCAGATCTTCTGAACCGCCGGATCGTGCTGCCACGTCACCTCGCCGACCTTGCGATTGCCAGCATGACGGCCGACCGCCTGTTCGAGATCCCTGGCCGTGACGTTGATGCCATTCAGCAGCAGGGTGCGACCGGGACCGAAGGCATCGGGCGAGAGATCGTGCAGACGCATGAACGCATCCACGGTCTTGCGCGGGCTCAGCACGACCATGATCGTCTCCGGCGTGACCGGGCAGACGACGTCGACGCCGGTCAGCGGCTCACGCACGACCGAACTGGCCCAGGTCGAGGCCGCCTTATTGGGCAGGCCAGTGCGTACGCAGATGGTCGGCAGCCGCACCGCGGTGCCGCGCAGGAAGCCCTTGCGGGTGTAGTCGCGCACGAGGAATTCGCCGATCGACTTCTGCGCCCCGTAGGAGGTCTGCGGTGTCAGTGGCGTGTCGTCGGTGACCGCCGGCGGCAAGTCGCCGCCAAACGCCGCCAGCGAACTCGTGAAGACGACGCGCGGATTGGTGCCGAGTGCACGGCAGGCTTCGAGCACGTTGCGCGTGCCGTCGAGATTGACCCGATAGCCGAGGTCGAAGTCGGCTTCGGCACCGGCGCTGACGACTGCGGCAAAATGGAACACGGTGGCCGCGCCCTGCATGATCGACTGCACCGTAGCGAAATTCGAAATGTCGCCGTCCAGTGCCTTGACGCGGGGATCGTCGAGCCCGGGTCCACTTGCCTTGGCGACGTCGAACAGCAGCAGTTCGCTCACCTTCTCGGGCCGCCCCGAGGGACCTTCGATTTCTCCCTGTTGCAGGATTCGCCGAGCCAGCTTCTTGCCGAGGAAGCCTGCGCCGCCGGTGATTACCACCTTCATGTCGTTTCATCCCGATATCGATCTGCGTCGAGGAAAGTGTGCACAGATCGCCACCCGCAGTCTATGTTTGCAGACAATGGCAGGGCCCAGTGAAATCTTCGCATTCAAGGATGCGCTCATCGTCTTGGGCACCGCAGCCGTCGTGGCACCGGTCGTTCACCGTCTCAAGATCAGCCCCGTCCTCGGTTTCCTTGTCGTCGGCGCGGCCCTAGGCCCTTTCGGACTTGGCCGGCTGGCCGAACATTCCCAGGCAATTGCCTGGCTGACGGTGACCGGCGAACGGCAGATCGCCTTCATCGCCGATCTAGGCATTGTCTTCCTGCTCTTCTTCATCGGCCTCGAACTCTCGATGCGCCGCCTGATCACCATGCGCCGACTGGTGTTCGGCCTGGGCGGTCTGCAATGCTTCATCTCGACCCTGGCCATCAGCCTGGTCGCTCTGTGGCTCGGCCAACCACCGGATGCGGCGCTGATTATCGGCGCCTGCCTGGCGCTCTCCTCGACGGCGATCGTGATGGAGCTGCTGTCCGGGCAACGACGTATGATGTCGACCACCGGCCGAACGAGCTTCGCCATCCTGCTGGCGCAGGACCTCGCGGTCGTGCCCCTCCTGTTCCTGATCAGCGCATTGGGGGGTCATTCGGAAGGCAATGTTGCCCAGGGCATCGTCATCGCACTGCTCGAGGCCGTCGTGGCCGTTGGCATCATCGCCCTGGTCGGGCGCGTGATCCTGAAGCCGCTGTTCCGCCTCGCCGCTTCGACGGACAATCCGGAATTCTTCATGGCGGCGACCCTCCTGATCGCCGTCGGCTCGGGGGTCATCGCCGCCTATGCCGGCCTGTCGATGGCGCTCGGCGCCTTTATCGCCGGCCTCCTCCTGGCCGAGACGGAGTATCGCCGCGCCGTCGAGGCGATGATCGACCCGTTCCGTGGCCTGCTGCTCGGTGTCTTCTTCTTTTCCGTCGGCATGCACATCGATCTGAGCTTCATCTGGCGCGAACCGCTCCTCGTGGTGGGCGGCTTTGTGACGATGATGATAGCCAAGTCGCTCCTGCTGGCGCCGCTCTGCCGGCTGTTTGGCGTGCCCTGGGCGGCAAGCGTGGAAACCAGCCTGCTGCTGGCCCCGGGCGGCGAGTTCGCCTTCATCGGCATCGGGCTCGCCACGACCTACGGGCTGATCGATAGTGGCGTCTCGGCGGGCGTGCTGGCCGTCGTATCACTGACCATGGGCACCCTGCCCTTCGTTTCCCTGTTCGCGCGGCGCGCCGCCCAGCGTGTCGCCGACGAAATCGCCAACGGAGCGCCAGCAACTGCACTGCCGCCAGACGATCATGCCAAGCGGGTGATCGTCGTGGGCCACGGTCGGGTCGGACAGCTCGTCTGCGACATGCTCGACAAGCATGAGATCGCC
Organism: Reyranella sp.; assembly: GCF_004297405.1. Classification (GTDB taxonomy): domain Bacteria; phylum Pseudomonadota; class Alphaproteobacteria; order Reyranellales; family Reyranellaceae; genus Reyranella. The sequence goes on along the minus strand of NZ_SCVC01000032.1, from coordinate 91,840 downwards.
TATGTCGCTGCCGATCGCGACGCGCCGCGGGTCGAGCGCTGGCGCAAGCTTGGCCGCCCGGTCTATTTCGGTGATGCCTCCAATCCGCTCTTCCTGCAGCGTTGCGGCATCGACGAGGCGGTGGGTGTGATCGTCACGATCGATACCGCCGCAGTCGACGACGTGGTTCGCGCAGTGCGCTCCCGTCGACCCGACGTGATGATCGTGGCCCGCGCTCACGACGCCCAGCACGCCCGGCATCTTTACACACTCGCTGTCACCGACACGGTGCCGGAGACCATCGAAGCGAGCCTGCAACTGGCAGAATCCGCCCTGGTCGGCCTCGGCGTGCCAATGGGGCTGGTCATCGCTTCGATCCACGAGCGCCGCGAACTGGTGAGGCACGAGCTGCAGGCTGCGGCCGGCGGCACCGCCTCGATGACCGAGCAGATCCGCCGCGCCCGCCGCGACAGGGCCGCCAAACCGTGAGCGGCCTGTGAAAGTCATAAGCTGGAACCTGCTGCGCCTGACGGGCGCGGCAGTCGAGGACGTTGCTGAACTAGCGCGCCGGGAGAAGCCCGACCTGTTCCTTATGCAGGAGGCGACCAAGCACATCGAGGAGCTGCCCAGCTTGGTGGGTGGTCACTTCCACAGGCTTTCCTGGCTGGGCCGCATCCACGGGCTGGCCGTCTGGAGCCCGCATCATTTCCCGCGACCGACGGCGCTCTCTCTGCCGGCGTCGCGGTTGCCCGGCCGCCTGCCGCGCCGACGCGCGCAGATCGTGCAGGTGGGCGAGATCACCTTTGCCAATGTCCACCTGTCGCACGGCCAGCTTCTGAACCGACGTCAGCTTGCGCGCATCGCAACGGCCCTGCAGGGACGCCCCTCGGCGATCATTGGTGATTACAATGCTGTCGGCCCGGTGCTCCTGCCGGGCTTCACCGATGTCGGCCCACGCGAGCCCACGCACCTTGCCAGCAACGTGATGCCGTTCCGACTCGACCGCTGCCTGGCGCATGGTCTGGTTTGCCGCTCCTCCTATGCGCTGGACTTCGGTCCGTCCGATCATCGCCCGATCCGGCTCGAACTCGATCTCGCCGACAGCAACATCACGACGGCGGCGGCGCGCAAACCACGCAAGGATCGGCTGCGGCGCTTCTACAGATAAGGCTGGAGCAGGCGCGCCGCGCTGTTGCGCAGGCGAATGAACAACCGGTCGCCGTCGATCTCGTCTATCGTCAACTGCCGTTGCGGCACCGTCGCCTCGATGATGCGGCGCGCAAAGGCGGCATCGTGCAGCTCGACGTTCAGCTCGAAGTTCAGACGGAAGCTGCGCGTGTCCCAGTTGGCACTGCCGATCATCGACCAGGACTCGTCGATCGTCATCAGCTTGGAATGGTCGAACGGCGCAGGCAGCAGCCAGACACGGCAACCCGCCTCGACAAGTGGCCTGAGCGGCACGCGCCGGGCCCAGTCGAGGATCGCGTGATTGGAATTCTCCGGCAGCAGGATGTCGACCTCGATGCCGCGCATGGCGGCCAGCCCCAGAGCCATGGTGAGAGGTTCCGGTGGCAAGAAGTAGGGAGTCACCACACGGATCGATCGACGCGCGCAGGAGATCGCATGCAGCGCCACGAATTCGATCTGCTCCATGTCCTCGTCGGGCCCGGAGTTGACCACGCGCGCCGTGACGCCACCTATGGCCTCCGGTTTGGGGAACCATGCCTTGGAGACGAGCTGCTCGCCCGTGGTGAACAACCAGTCGTCGGCAAAGGTGTCAGTGAGCTGCTCGACGACGGGCCCTTCGATGCGAAAGTGAGTGTCGCGTACCAGGTGTAACGGCTTTCCCGCTTCGACGTTCTCGGCGCCGATGTTGAGGCCACCGGTGAAGGCCACACACCCGTCGATCACCAGCACCTTGCGGTGATTGCGCAGGTTCACGAACGGCATCTGCCAAGGAAAGTACGAATGCAGGAATCGCGCGACCGGCACGCCGGCTTTCTTGAGGTGCTGGTAGGTGCCTGACCAGAAATAGCCGCCGCCGACACCATCGATCAGCACGCGCACTTCGACTCCACGCTGCCGTGCCTCGATCAACGCCTGATGGAACTGTTCGCCGGCTTCGTCGGCCCGAAAGATATAACTGCAGAGGCCGATACTCCTCTGCGCCCGGGCGATCTCCTGCAACATGCGCGGATAGGCTTCATCGCCGCTACGCAGCATCTCGATCGTATTGCCGGGCACAGAGGGAAGCCCGGTCAGGCGGCCGACAGCGAACTCGAGCGGCGATAGAGGATCGACCGCCATAGCCGCTGCGGAACTACCCGCCGTGGGCGGAAGGCGATCACGCCGCAACCGCTGGGCACGCCGCTTGACCCGGTTCACGCCCATGATCGCGTAAAGCAGGCCGCCCAGGAATGGCGACAGCCAGGCAATGCCGATCCAGGAGACGGCCGCACCGACATTGCGTTTGTAGAGAAGCGCGTGGACCGTGACCGAACCCGCGATGGCAATATGCGCCGCCACCGCTGCCGTTCCGACCAACGCCGCTAGCCCATCATCAAGAGTCACGCGCCCTGCCCTGCCCTTCAGGCCGGCATCCCAGGCGGCGGCCCATGGAAGCGTTTTAGCGGCGCCCCGTGTCGAATGCCATGCGCACGGCGAGCACGGCCAGAACCGTTCCCATCAGCCAGCGCTGCACCGCCATCCACAGCGGCCGGCCGGCGAGGAAACCAGCCACCGATCCGGCCGCCAGTACGATCAAGGCATTCACGGTAACGCTGATGGCTATCTGGGTCGTGCCCAGCAACAGGGTCTGACCGAGCACGTCGCCCTGCCCCGCATCGACGAACTGTGGCAGCAGCGACAGGTAAAGGGCTGCTATCTTCGGATTCAGGAGATTGGTCAGCAGCCCCATCGCGAACAGCCGGCGCGGCGAATCGGGTGGCAGGTCGCGCACCTCGAAGGGCGAGCGACCGCCCGGCTTCAGGGCATTCCAGGCGAGCCAGCCGAGGTAGGCCGCGCCCGCCAGGCGCAGTGCGTCATAAGCATAGGGCACCGCGAAGACGAGCGCCGTGATGCCGAAGGCCGCCAGCAGCATGTAGGTGACGAAGCCCAGCGCGACGCCCACCAGCGAGATCAAGCCGGCGGTTCGTCCCTGGCAGATCGAACGTGACACGAGATAGGCCATGTTCGGTCCGGGCGTCAGCACCATGCCGAGCGCCACCGCGCCGAATGCTGCCAGGGCCGTCAGCGAGACCATTGCATCCTCCGGAGGGAGGCGGTCTTAGGCGACCGCCTTGATGGTCTTGGCCGTGATGTCGATGATCTCGTCGATCTGAGCCTTCTCGATCACCAGCGGCGGCGACATGGCGATGGCGTCGCCCGACTGGCGCACCATCAGGCCGAGCTCGAAGGCCTTGACGAAAGCCTCGTAGCCGCGGGTCCCGACCGCGCCCTTGGGCGCGAGATCGATGCCAGCCGCCAGACCGAGATTGCGGATGTCGGTGACATTCGGCAGGCCCTTGAGCGAGTGCACGCCCTCTTCCCAATAGGGCGAGAGTTCGGCCGACCGCTCGAACAGGTTCTCGTCACGATAGATGTCGAGAACGGCCGAGGCAGCAGCGCAGGCCAGCGGGTGGGCTGAGTAGGTATAGCCATGAAACAGGTCGATGGCGCTCTCCGGCCCGTTCATCAGGCCGTCGAACACGTGCTTGCGCACGAACACGCCGCCCATCGGCACCGTGGCGTTGGAGATGCCCTTGGCCACCGTCATCAGATCGGGAATGACGCCGAACTTCTCGGCGGCGAAGCCGGTGCCGAGACGACCGAAGCCCGTGATGACTTCGTCGAAAATCAGCAGGATGCCGTGCTTGTCACAGATCTGGCGCAGGCGCTGCAGATAGCCCTTGGGCGGCGGCAGGTAGCCGGTCGAACCGGCGCAGGGCTCGACGATGACGGCGGCGATGTTCGAAGCATCGTGCAGGCCGACAATCTTCTCGAGCTCGTCGGCGAGTTCCGCGCCGTGCTCGGGCTGGCCCTTGGCAAAGGCGTTCTGCGGCAGATGGGTGTGCGGCAGGTGATCGACACCCGGCAGCATGGCGCCGAACCATTTGCGGTTGTTGACCATGCCGCCGACCGAGATGCCGCCGAAGCCGACGCCGTGATAGCCGCGCTCGCGGCCTACGAAGCGCGTACGGGTGCCTTCACCCCGGGCGCGCTGGAAGGCCAGCGCGATCTTGAGCGCGGAGTCCACGGCTTCGGAGCCGGAGTTGCAATAGAAGGCGTGGTTCAGGTCGCCCGGCAGCAGAGCGGCGTGGCGCGCCGCCAGCTCGAAGGCCTTGGGATGGCCCATCTGGAAGGAGGGCGCGTAATCCATCTCGTCGAGCTGCTTGGCGATCGCTGCCTTGATCTCCTCGCGGCCGTGACCGGCGTTCACGCACCACAGGCCGGCCGTGCCGTCGATGATCTTGCGGCCTTCGGGCGTCCAGTAGTGAACACCCTTCGCCTTGGCCAGCATGCGCGGGTTCTTCTTGAACTGCCGATTCGCCGTGAACGGCATGAAGAAGGCGTCGAGATTGTTGGCGGGCGCGGTGTTCGACGGCGTCATGGGCATACCTTCAGCGTAGATTGGACGGCAAAGTGAATGGCAGCGACCCTATCACTTGTTCCGGCCGGCAACTACGCAGCCGGCTAATTCTCCTTTGAGGATTTTTGGGGCCGCGATAGCTTTCGTCCTGCAACGAGTGTAGCCGCGTACGAATCTCACTGCCGCGCGCAGCAGGGAGGCGACGATGATCGGCCGACGCCGCACTTTGGGACTTCTCGCCGGCGCGGGCTCAGCTGCGCTTTTCGGTACCACTGCCAGCGGCGTTCGGGCGCAAGCCTATCCAACGCGATCAGTCCGAATCGTGACACCCTTCCCGCCCGGTGCCGGGCCGGATGCGGCCCTTCGGCTGGTGTCCGACCGGCTGGCAAGGACCTGGGCCCAGCCGGTCGTCATCGACAACAAACCTGGCGGCAACGGCTTCATTGCGGTGGCTGCCTTCAAACAGGGCGGCGGCGATGGCCACGACCTGATCCAGCTCGACAATACCCATGTCACGACTCACCCGCAGACGTTCGGCAAGCTGCCTTACGATGTGGCCAGCGACTTCGCACCGCTGCGCATGATGCTGCGCACGCCCTTCTTCGTCGCCGTGGCAACCGACAGCCCGTTCAACAGCATCGACGATATCGTCGCGGCCGCGAAAGCAGCGCCAGGCAAGATCAACTATGGATCGTGGTTCATCGGCAGTCCGGGGCATCTCGGCGCGCTTCGCCTGCAGGCGATGATGGACATACAAATGACCCACGTGCCCTATCGCGACTTCGGCCAGCTCTACAATGCCGTGGCGACCAAGGAGGTTCATTGGGCGCTGGGCAGCGCGGCAAGTGCCGGGGGCATGGCGCAATCGGGCAAGATCCGCTTCATCGCCCTCGCCGCCCCGGCGCGCGACCCGCTCTACCCCAATGTGCCGTGTACTGCTGAATCGCCGACCACACGCGGTTACGAGGTCACTGGCTGGGCCGGACTGTTCGCGCCGCGCAGCGTGTCGCCGGCGCTGAGTGACAAGATTGCCGCCGATCTTGCGACGGCACTCGCCGCGCCCGAAGTAGTGGAACGCTACCGGACCCTGGGCTTCGAAGCGCCCGATCTCAACCCGGCCGCCTTTGCGGCCCTGATCCAGCGTGAGACCGCGGATTGGCGAGAGATCATCCGCACCGCCAATCTCAAGCTGGACTAGCGACGCCGGCTACTTGCTGACGTCGACCACCACGCGGCCGCGGACCTCGCCCTTGAGGATCTTCGGCCCCAGCGCCATCAGGTCGGAGAGGCCCGCCTCGCTCACCGTGCTGTCGAGCTTGTCGAGCGGCAGATCGGCACCGAGCCGCTTCCACGCTTCCTCGCGCGGGCCCTTGGGCAGCATCACCGAATCGATGCCATAGACCGAGACGCTGCGCAGGATGAAGGGCAGGATCGAGCCGGGGAACGACGGCCCAGCAGCCAGACCGCAAACCGCGGCCGCGCCGCCGTACTTCACCTGGGCCAGCGCCTTGGCGAACATCACACCCGACACCGTGTCGACGACACCGGCGAAACGCTCCGACAGCAGCGGCCGGTCGGGCGCTTCGGTGAGCTCCTTGCGGTCCAGGATCGTCGTCGCGCCTAGCGACTTCAGATAGTCGCCTTCCTGCGGCCGGCCGGTTGCGGCGACCACGTTGTAGCCAAGCTTGGCCAGGATCGCGACGGCGACCGAGCCGACACCGCCAGCGGCGCCCGTCACCAGGATCTCGCCGGACGCCGGCTTGATGCCGTGCTTCTCGAGCGCCATCACGCAGAGCATGGAGGTATAGCCCGCCGTGCCGATCGCCATGGCACGCTTGGACGAAATCGCGGCCGGCAACTTGACCAGCCAGTCACCTTTCACGCGCGCCTTGGTCGCATAGCCGCCCCAGTGCAGCTCGCCGACGCGCCAGCCGTTGAGGACAACCTTGTCGCCGGCCTTGAAGCCGGCATTGTCCGACGCCTCGACCGTTCCCGCGAAGTCGATGCCGCCGACATGCGGCCAAGTCTTCACCAACCCGCCACCCGTCGTCAGGACCAGTCCGTCCTTGTAGTTCAATGTCGAGTAGTCGACCGCGACCGTGACGTCACCCGCGGGCAACTTCTCCTCGGGAAGGGTCTCGACGGCGCCAGTCACCTTGCGGTCGGCACCCTGGTTCAGGACGAGCGCGCGGAATGTCATGGGAACTCCTGCATAAGATACGCAGGGCTTCTAGCAAGCTGCGGCCAGTATCGCGACCCCCGACGGTTTCGCCTCGCGACTAATCGGGCCGCCGGCCGACGACATCGGCCGCGATCGATCGGGCAAGCAGCGGGAGCTGTTTGCCGAAGCGGGCAGCGGCCTCTTCTTCGCTCATTGCCGAATGGGGAAAGCGCATGGAGAGGCAGCCCAGCATGCGTTGACGATGTCGAATGGGCACCGCCATGCCATTCAAACGGGTCCGTGGATTGAGCGGTGTGAAAGCGTGCCCGGCACTTCGGATGTGCAGGAGGGCGGCATCGAGCGCCGCCTGACGGCGCGGCCCGAGACCACCGAGGTCACGCAGGACGGTCCGCCGTTCCTCGTCGCTGCAGAAGGCCAGCCAGACACGGCCGACCGCGCTCTGCAGCACCGAGCGGCGTGAATTCAGCGCTGCGCTCTCGAACGACATCGGGCTCTCGGGCGCCGTCGAATGGCGGATGGTGATCGCGCCGTAACTCATTGTCGCGAGATAGAGCGGCCAGCCATGATCGGCAGTGAAGCGGCTCATATGCGGAATGGAGGCGTCGACCAGATGATCGATGAAGCGGATCGAGCCGGAAAGACCCAGCACTCTGTCGGTCAGGCGATAGCCCTGCTCGCGCGACACGCGGGCGGCATAACCTACTGCCATCAACGTGTGCAGCAGGCGCACCACGGTTGGTCGTGGCAACCCGGTCTCTTCGATCAGCACCGAGACTGTCGAGGTGCGGCGCCGGCTGAGTGCCTCCAACAGCACGAAGCTGCGCCGAACGGGTTCGATGACGGGTGGAGACGCCATGGCGGGACTCTAGTCCGTAATGCGGACTTCGTCGACTTTGCCCGCGCCCCGATCGCGGAGAGGCGTACCGTTGCCGTCAGGAGGAACCCTAATGGCCTATCAGACGATCGAGGTACGCAAGATCACGCCGACCATCGGCGCCGAGATCCACGGTGTCGACCTCTCCCAGCCGCTCGGCAATCAGCAGTTCCAAGAAGTGCACGATGCACTGATGGACAATCTGGTGATCTTCTTCCGCGACCAGAAGCTCAGCATCGATCAGCACAAGGATTTCGGCCGCCGCTTCGGGCCGCTGCATGTTCATCCCAATGCACCGATCACCTTCGCGGAACACCCCGAGATCCTGGTCATCAAGGCCGACGAGAAATCCAGGCACGTGGCGGGCGAGGAATGGCATTCCGACGTTTCGTGCGACCCCGAGCCGCCGATGGGCTCGATCCTCTATCTCACCGAGGTGCCGCCCGACGGCGCCGGCGACACGATCTTCGCCAACATGTACCGCGCCTACGAAACGCTCTCCGAGCCGATGAAGAAGATGCTGCAGGGCCTGACGGCGCTGCACGACAGCACCAAGGCACACTACTATCGAGCCAAGGCGACGGACCGCGACGAGATGCAGTTCCCCAATGCCGAGCATCCGATCGTCCGTACCCATCCGGTAACCGGCCGGCAGGGCCTCTACGTCAGCCGTGGCTTCACCCTGCGCATTCCGCAGCTCAGGAAGCACGAGAGCGACGCGCTCCTCGAAATGCTCTACCGCCACGTCGAGACACCGGAGTTCCATTGCCGCTTCAAGTGGCAGCCGAACTCGGTGGCGTTCTGGGACAACCGCTGCACGCAGCATCACGCGATGTTCGATTACTTCCCCCACCGCCGTTATGGCCATCGCGTCACGGTGTGTGGCGACAAGCCGTTTTATCGGGCCGCGCAAGCCGGTTGACCCAGCCCGCTTGATCCAGCTTGCCAAGCCGGTCGTGGAGCCCCACATCTTGAGCCCATGACCGGTTCAACCTTTTGCCTCCTGCCGCATCGCAGCGTCATCGCCGTCTCCGGCGCCGACCGGGTCGAATTCCTGCAGGGGTTGATCTCCAACGACACGACCAAGGTGGCGCCCGGACAAGCGATCTGGGCCGCCCTGCTCACGCCGCAAGGCCGCTTCCTGAACGACATGTTCGTGGCCGACGCAGGCGGCGCGACGCTTCTGCTGGAGACCGAGCGCGAGCGTGCCGCGGCACTGGCCAAGAAGCTCAAGATGTACACTTTGCGCTCCAAGGCGACCGTTGAGGACCGTAGCGCGACGATGGAGATCGCCGTGGCATTTGGCGACGACGCGTCGAAGGCGCTCGGCCTCGACAGTAGCGCCGTCTCCTTCATCGATCCGCGACTCGAGGGACTGGGCGTGCGCGTGATTGCGCCGGCCGGGCAGGCGGCCGCTCTGCTCGCCGCACGCGGCTTCGCCGAAGCGCCGCTGGCTGCCTACGACTCGTTGCGGCTCGCTCTCGGCGTGCCGGACGGCAGCCGCGACCTCACCGTCGAGAAGGCCCTCCTGCTGGAGAATGGCTTCGACGAGTTGAACGGAGTCGACTGGAAAAAGGGCTGCTACATGGGCCAGGAGCTGACGGCCCGCACCAAGTATCGCGCCCTGATCCGGAAGCGCCTGTTTCCGGTGAAGGTCGAGGGCGCGCTGCCCGAGCCTGGCGCGCCTGTCCTCCTCGACGGCGAAGAAGTGGGCGAGTTGCGCTCCGGCAGCGGCGATCGTGCTCTGGCGCTGCTCAAGGTCGAAGCCGCACGCGGTGGTGGCGCTTTAACGGTCGGCGATGCCCGCGTGACGCCCGAAATCCCGCCCTGGATGCGCTTGCCTGAACCGGCCGCCCCTAGCGGTTGAGCGTCACGGGGCCTAAGGTCTCCCCCGCGTTTGCGCGTTAGGAGATCGCCCCGTGAAACTCATCAATCCCAATCCGTTCACCACGCGGCCGGAGATCGTCGGCACCTTCGGCGTCGTCACGTCGACGCATTGGATTGCGACCGCGGTCGGGATGGGCATTCTCGAGAAGGGCGGCAACGCCTTCGACGCTGCGGTCGCGACGGCCTTCACGCTGCAGGTCGTCGAGCCGCATCTCTGTGGTCCCGGTGGCGATGCCCCGTTGATCCTGCACGATGTGCGGCGCGGCAAGACCGAGGTCGTCTGCGGACAGGGACCGATGCCCGCTGGTGCCACCATCGCCCACTATAAGAGCCTGGGGCTCGACCTCATTCCCGGCACGGGCCTGCTGCCCGCCTGCATTCCCGGCACGTTCGATGCCTACATGCTGATCCTGCGCGACTACGGCACCATGCGGCTCAGCGACGTGCTCTCGCCCGCGATCGGCTATTGGCTGAACGGCCATCCCATCGTCGAACGCGCCTGCGCCACCATTGCCACGGTGGCCGACCAGTTCCGCAATCACTGGAAAACGTCGGCGGCCGTCTTCCTGCCGGGTGACAAGGTGCCGGCGCCGGCCTCGCTCTTCCGCAACGTCACTCTGGGCAACAGCTATGCCCGTATCCTCAAAGAAGCCGAAGCAGGGGGCGGCGGTCGCGAAGCCGAGATCGAACGCGCTCGCAAGGCGTGGAACCAGGGTTTCGTCGCCGAAGCGATCGACAAGTTCTGCCGTACCCAGGAGGTGATGGACGTCTCCGGCAAAGCGAACAAGGGCGTGCTCACGGGCCAGGACATGGCCAAGTGGCAGGCCACGGTCGAGGCACCGCTCACCTACGATTACGGTCGGTACACGGTTTGCAAGGCGGCGTCCTGGACGCAGGGCCCGGTGGTCCTGCAGCAGCTCGCCCTGCTCAAGGGCTTCGATCTCGACGGCATGGATCCGACCAGCCCGGACTTCATTCATCTGCAAGTCGAATGCCTGAAGCTCGCCTATGCCGACCGCGAGGCATTCTACGGCGATCCCGCCTTCGTCGACGTGCCGATGCAGACCCTGCTCTCGGACGCCTACAACGAGGATCGCCGCAAGCTGGTCGATCCGGCACATGCCTCGTTGGAGCAACGGCCCGGCAAGGTCGACGGCTATGGCGGCGTGGTGAAGCTGCGCCGTGCTGACGGCTCCCGCGCGGGCGTGGCAGCAAGCGGCGCCGGCGAACCCACCGTCGGCCGTATCGGCCAGACCACCGGCGATACGGTGCATTTCGACATCATCGACAAGGACGGCAACATGATCTCGGCCACGCCGTCGGGCGGTTGGCTGCAGAGCTCGCCGGTCATCCCCGAACTCGGCTTCCCGCTGGGCACGCGTGGCCAGATGTTCTGGCTCGAGGAAGGCCTGCCGGGTTCGCTGGCGCCGGGCAAGCGGCCGCGCAGCACGCTGACGCCCACCCTCGCTCATCGCGACGGCAAGCCGTACATGGTCTGGGGTTCGCCGGGTGGCGACCAGCAGGATCAGTGGATCACCCAGATGTTCCTGCGCCATGTCCATTGCGACATGAACCTGCAGGAGGCGATCGATGCGCCAGCCTGGCACAGCGAGCACTTCCCCTCCTCCTTCTGGCCACGCACTGCGCGGCCCGGCGTGCTGGTGCTGGAAGGCCGCATCCCGAAGGAGACTGTCGCCGAGCTGAAGAAGCGCGGCCACGAGGTCGAAGTGAACGACGAATGGTCGGAAGGCCGGCTCACCGCCGCGACCCGCGAGGACCCGTGGCGCAAGGCGGCGGCCAACCCGCGCGGCATGCAGGGCTACGCGGCAGGCCGCTGATCCGACATGACCTGGTCGATCATTTTCCACGAGAAGGACAGCGGCCGCATCGCAATCGCGGTGGCCACCAAGTTCTTCGCCGTCGGCGCCCGCGTGCCCAACATCGCGCCCCAGAAGGGCGCGGTCTGCACTCAGGCGCTGACCAATCCGCTCTACGGGCCGCATGGCCTTCGGCTGATTCGCGAGAATGTCGGCGCCGCCGACATCGTGCGTATCCTCACGACGCCCGACGCTGGCCGCGACCATCGCCAGCTCCACGTCATGGGCGCCGACGGCAAGTTCGCCGCCCATACCGGCGCCGAGTGCGTGCCGTGGTGCGGCCACTGGATCGGGGAGAACATGTCGGTCGCTGGCAACATGCTGGCCGGCCCGCAGGTGGTCGCCGAAACGGTGCGCACGATGCGCGAGCGGCATGACCTGCCGCTGCCGCGTCGCTTGATCGCCGCCATGAAAGCCGGCGAGGCGGCCGGAGGTGACAAGCGCGGCAAGCAGTCGGCGGCACTCGTCATCTACGGCAACCAGGACTATTCCGAACTCGATCTCCGCGTCGACGACCATACCGAGCCGCTGCAGGAACTGGAGAGGCTGGAAGAAGTGAGCCGCGAGCGCTGGACGCACTTCCGCGCCTTCGTGCCCACGCGCGAGAACCCAGCCGGCATTTTCGACCGCGCCGAGATCGATGCCGGTATCGCAAGGAGCCTGGCGGCCGAACGCAGATGAACGAGCCGCTCCTCGAACTGCGCGGCCTGGCCGTCGACTTCGCTACGGACGACGGCACCGTTCACGCCGTCGACGGCCTCGATCTGGCTCTGGGTCGAGGTCGGACGCTGGGTCTGGTGGGCGAATCGGGATGCGGCAAGAGCGTGACGTCTCTCGCCATCATGGGATTGCTGCCGCCGGAAAATTCGAAGGTTCGAGGCGAGATCGTCTTCGAGGGCCGTAACCTGCTGACCCTCGAGCCGCACCTCATGCGCGATCTGCGCGGGGCGCGGCTGGCGATGATCTTTCAGGAGCCGATGACGTCGCTCAATCCTGCCTACACGATCGGCGATCAGATCATCGAGGCGATCCAGCGCCATCAAGGCCTCGACGCGGCGGCGGCCCGCACGCGCGCCATCGACATGCTGAAGCTGGTGCGCATCCCCTCGCCCGAGAAACGCGTAGACGACTATCCGCATAAGCTGTCGGGCGGTATGCGCCAGCGCGCCATGATCGCCATGGCCTTGGCCTGCGGGCCGCAGCTCCTGATCGCCGACGAACCGACGACGGCGCTCGATGTCACCATCCAGGCGCAGATCCTCGACCTGATGCGCGGGCTTCGTCGCGACACCGGTACGGCGATCGTCCTGATTACGCACGACCTCGGTGTCGTGGCGGAGATGGCCGACGATGTGGCGGTCATGTACGCCGGCCAGATCGTCGAGCGCGCCGCCGTGCGTGACCTGTTCGCCCGGCCCGAGCATCCCTACACGGTGGGCCTCCTGGGTTCGATCCCGCGTCTCGACGAGAAGCGCGAGCGCCTGCCCTCGATCGAGGGGCGCGTGCCCGACATGAGCCGGCCACCGCCGGGCTGTCGTTTCGCGGCCCGTTGTCCGTTCGTCGAACCCGAGTGCCGCACGACGGCGCCGGTACTGGTCGAGGTTGCGCCAGGACACCTGTCGCGTTGCCGACGCGCGCCGCTCTCCCGGATGGCCGCGTGAGCGCCCTGCTCGAAGTCCAAGGTCTCGCCAAGCACTTCCCAGTGAAGCGCGGCGCCTTCGGCTTCGTCTCAGGCCACGTCCAGGCCGTCGACGGTATCGATTTCCACCTGAACGCCGGCGAGACGCTGGCCATCGTCGGCGAGTCGGGCTGCGGCAAGTCGACGGTCGGACGCCTGGTCCTGCGGCTGCTCGAACCGACAGCCGGCAGCGTGCGCTTCGAGGGCGAGGATCTGCTGGCGCTTTCCGAATCGCAGATGCGGGCGCGCCGTCAGCGCATGCAGGTGATCTTTCAGGACCCCTACGCCTCGCTCAATCCGCGCATGACGGTGGGCGCCATGCTGGGCGAACCGCTGATGCTGCACGGGCTTGCCAAGTCCGAGGCGGCGCGGCGTGCGCGCGTGGGCGAATTGCTCGACCTGGTGGGGCTTCGCCCCGACCATGCCCGGCGCTATCCGCATGAATTCTCCGGCGGCCAGCGCCAGCGCCTGGCGATTGCCCGCGCCCTTGCCGTCGAACCCAAGCTGATCGTGGCCGACGAGCCGGTGTCGGCGCTCGACGTCTCGATCCAGGCACAGGTCATCAACCTGATGCGGTCGCTGCAGGACCGGTTTGGTCTCGCCTATGTCTTCATCAGCCACGATCTCGCGGTCGTGAAGCATATCGCCGACCGGATCGCCGTAATGTACCTCGGCAAGATCGTGGAGACGGCAACGACGGACGAATTGTTCCGCAGCCCGCGCCATCCCTATACACGCGCCCTGCTGGCAGCCGTGCCATTGCCCGATCCTACCGCGACGCGCGAGCGGACCTTGCTGGAAGGCGATATCCCGAGCGCCATGAACCCGCCGGCTGGCTGCCGCTTCCACACGCGCTGCCGCTTCGTAAAGGAGTTCTGTCGTCGCGACGTGCCCGAGTTGGCCGACGACGGCAGCGGACATTCGACGGCCTGCCCCTGGTGGCTGGAGTTCCCGCCCGCGTCCTCGATCGTCGAGGCAGCGAGCCAAGACCAAGACCGCATCCGACTGGCCCGCCTGCAGGCGGCCTTCGTCACTGCTCAAACGGAGGCAACATGATCAAGACAATCCGCCGCCTGATACTGGCGGCAGCCTTTTCGGGCGTCGCCCTCTCGGGGGCGGCCGCCCAGTCCAACCTGCGCATCGGGCTGGCCGAAGACCCCGACGTGCTCGATCCGACCCTGGCGCGCACCTATGTCGGCCGCATCGTCTTCTCGTCGATCTGCGACAAGCTCTTCGACATCGACGAGAAGCTGAACATCGTGCCGCAGCTTGCCACCAGCCACGAGACATCGGCCGACGGTCTCACTGTCACCATCAAGCTCAGGCCCGGCGTGAAGTTCCATGACGGCGAGGCTTTCGACGCCGCCGCGGCGAAGTACAGCCTCGAACGTCACCTCAACATGAAGGGCTCGTTCCGCAAGCCCGAGCTGGCGTCGGTCGAGGCGATCGAGATCGCCGACCCCACGACCATCAAGCTGAAGCTGAAGGCGCCCTTCTCGCCGCTGCTCGCCCAGCTCACCGATCGCGCCGGCATGATGGTCTCGCCCAAGGCCGCCGAAGCCGCCGGCGACAAGTTCGGCCTCAAGCCCGTCTGCGCCGGCCCCTACAAGTTCGTCGAAAGGGTCCAGCAGGACCGTATCGTGGTCGAGAAGTTCGCCGACTACTGGAACAAGGATCAGATCTTCATCGACAAGATCACCTACCTCCCGATCGTCGATTCGACGGTGCGGCTGGCGAACCTGCGCTCCGGTGGCCTCGACATGATCGAGCGCGTGCTGGCAACCGACATCAAGACGGTGCGCGATAACCCCAAGCTCAAGCTGATCACGGCCGTCGAACTCGGCTACCAGGGCCTCACCATCAACCTGTCGAACGGTCCCAAGGCCAACACACCGCTGGCCAAGGACGCCCGGGTGCGCCAGGCCTTCGAGCTCAGCATGGACCGCGAGGCGCTGAACCAAGTCGTGTTCAACGGCGAGTTCGTGGTCGGCAACCAGTGGATCAACCCGACCAACTTCTATTATCAGCAGTCCCTGCCGGTGCCGAAGCGCGACGTCGCCAAGGCCAAGGCGCTGCTCAAGGAAGCGGGCGTCACCGGCCGCATGTCGCTCGACCTGATGGTGCCCAACAATCCCGAGACGCGGCAGGTCGCCGAGGTGTTGCAGTCGATGGTCGCCGAGACCGGCTTCGACCTGAAGCTGCGCGTCACCGAATTCGCGACATCGCTGAAGCAGGCGGAGGACGGCGACTATCAGCTCTACCTGATCGGCTGGTCGGGCCGCAGCGATCCCGACGGCAACTCCTACATCTTCCAGACCTGTGGTGCGCCGCAGAACAACTCCGGCTATTGCGACAAGGATGTCGACGCCTGGCACAAGGAGGCGCGCATCAAGAGCGATCCGGCCGAGCGGAAGAAGATCTACGAGAACGTCGCCAAGAAGTACCTGGCCGAAGGCTCGATCAAGTATCTCTATCACCGCCGCGTGCTGGTCGCGCTGACCGACAAGGTCGAGGGCTACAAGCAGCTCCCCGACGGGCTGATCCGCGTCATCGGCGTCAAGCTCAAGTAGGCATTCAGCCGAAATGCTCGCCTTCCTGACCCAGCGGCTGCTGCAGCTCATCCCGACGCTGTTCTTCGTGTCGGTGCTGATCTTCGGCCTGCAGCAGCTCCTCCCGGGCGATCCGGCGCTGATCATGGCGGGCGAGGAGCGTGACCCGGAGGTGCTGGAGCAGATCCGCCAGCAGTACCGCCTGAACGAGCCGATCTGGGTCCAGTACTTCTACTGGATCCAGGGCGTGCTCTCCGGAAACCTGGGCGAATCGATGCGGCTCAAGACGTCGGTTCTGTCGCTCGTCCAGGAGAAGCTGCCGGTCACCCTTCAGCTCGCCTCCATGGCAATCGTCGTGGCGCTGGGCATCGGCATTCCGGCCGGCATCATCTCGGCGGTAAAGAAGGACACCGCGCTCGACTACGGCGCCAACATCTTCGCGCTGTGGGGCATCAGCACACCCAACTTCTGGTTGGGCATCCTGATGATCTTCCTGTTCTCGGTGACGCTCGGCTGGTTGCCGGCCTCGGGCTATGTGAGCCTGAGCGAGAACTGGAAGGCGAGCCTTGCCACGACGATCATGCCGGCCTTCGTGCTGGGCAATGCCATCGCCGCCATCCTGATGCGCCATACCCGCAGCGCCATGCTGCAGGCGATGGGCGCCGACTATGTGCGGACCGCCCGCGCCAAGGGCCTCTACGAGCGCCGCGTCGTGCTGAAGCATGCCCTGCGCAACGCCATGACGCCAGTTATCACCCTGGGCGCCTTGGAATTCGGCACCCTCCTCTCCGGCGCCGTGCTCACGGAGCAGATCTTCACCATCCCGGGTTTCGGCAAACTGATCGTCGATGCCGTGTTCAACCGCGACTATGCCGTCGTGCAGGGTGTCGTGCTGGTAACCTCGACCGCCTACATTGCGCTCAACCTGCTGGCCGACATCGCCTATGTGCTGGTCAATCCGAGGCTGCGCGGATGACCGCCACCACGCTCTCCCCTGCGACCGCAGCCACCGATGCCCGCGAGGAGAATCCCTGGGGGCGCGCCTGGCGGCGGCTGCGCCGACGCAAGGGAGCCATGGTCGGACTGGTCATCGTGCTCCTCTTCGTGCTGCTGGCCGTGGCCGCACCGCTGGTCGCGCCCTACGACCCGATCGCCACGAGCTGGAGCGCAGTCCGCAAGGCACCATCGTGGGCGCATTGGCTGGGCACCGACGAGGTCGGCCGGGACGTGCTCTCCCGCATCATCTGGGGTGCTCGGGCGTCACTCAGCGCCGGTCTGGTTTCGGTCGGTATCGCGCTGGCCTTCGGCGTCCCCCTCGGCCTGCTCGCGGGCTATGCCGGTGGCTGGGTCGATGCGCTGCTGTCGCGCATCGTCGACGCCATGCTCGCCATCCCCTTCTTGATCCTGGCCATCGCCCTCGCGGCCTTCCTCGGCCCCAGCCTCAGCAATGCGATGATCGCCATCGGCGTCACCGCCACGCCGGTCTTCATCCGCCTGACGCGCGGGCAGACCATTGCTGCCAAGGTCGAGGACTATGTCGAAGCCGCGCGCGCAGTCGGCAATCCGCACTGGCGCATCGCCCTGCGCCATGTGCTGCCCAACATCGTGCCGCCGCTCCTGGTACAGGCGTCGCTCGCCATCGCCGGCGCCATCATCGCCGAGGCCGCTCTCTCGTTCCTTGGCCTCGGCCAGCAGCCACCGGCGCCCTCCTGGGGCAGCATGCTCAATTCGGCGCAGCGCTTCATCGCGCAGGCGCCGTGGATGGCCTTCTGGCCAGGCGTCGCAATCTTCCTGGCCGTCTTGTCATTCAACCTACTGGGCGACGGCCTGCGCGACGCGCTGGACCCCCGCCACAAGTAGGTATCGCCACCAGATCGGCGGCGTCAGCGGCTCGCCGACCTCATCGGCACGACCGAGCCATCGGCCTGCTGGTCGCGGCGCAGCACGACCGACTCCGGGGCATCGTCGGCCTCGGGCAGCGGCTTGCTGGGGTCGACGGCGCGGATCATTGCGACGACCTGCTTCGGGCTCGAACCAGCGTCCTCGGCTTCGAGGCGACGCCAGCCCTGCTTTTCCCAGTGCTTCGCGTCCTGCGGCAGGACCTGGACGTAGAGCTTCTCGGCGCCCCGGGTCTCGGCGAGCTTGCGGCAGCGCTCCAGCAGAAGCTGGGCGACACCGTTGCCGCGGAACCGCTGGATGACGGCCAGACGTTCCGGCATGGCGAAGGACTTGAACCAGCGTACGCGCACTGCGCCGACCGGCTCGTCCCCGACATAGGCGATGATATGCGTCGCGCCGAAATCGTGGCCGTCGAACTCCTCGGAGTACGGCACGTCCAGTTCGCCGATGAAGCAGGCTGCCCGGACGGCGAAGGCCTGCAGGGAGTCCTCCATCTTCATCGCGAGCTTCGTGGTGACGGCCAGGCCGCCGATCGATTGTGAAGTGGTGCTCATGATAATCTCTCCCTCAGCTCGCGCGACGCTCGGTCCATTCCGCATGCGGATTGGACGCTCCCCGATCCATCGATTCTTCAAGGATGCCCTTCATGTCGAGCCGGTCCTCTGGCCGGTTCAGCACCATGGGATCCGTGAGCACCGTGGGCTGGGTCTTCTCGTCGACCTCCAGGTCGCAGACGAAGGCGCCGTACTCATGGTCTGAGAAATGGAAGATTTCGCCGACCCGACGGAAGCCGTCGCGCTCGAAAATCTCCCACAGCCGCCGCTGGCCGTGCAGGTAGGCCTTGGGATAGCCCTTCTTGCGGCAGAATTCCTTGGCCCACTGCACGAACGGAATGAACAGGCCATAGGAGCGATAGCGCTTCAGGATGACAGCGCGTTCCAGCTTGGCGAAGCCCGAGAACCAGCGTACGCGCATCGACGCCGCCGGTTCGCCGTCGACGTAGAGCATGAGATGGCTCGCCGAATAGTCGTTGCCGTCATACTCTTCCCAGTATGGGCAGGCTTGTTCGCCCATGAAGACGGCAGCACGGAGCATATAGCATTGCATGAGCTCGTCGGATGTGGACGCGAGCTTGATCGTAATGACGGGCCGGTTGCTCGGAGCCGTCGTCGCTTGCACAGTCATGTTAGTCCCCCTCGGTCAAAACTCCGTTGTCGTTCCGGAAGCGACGGCCCCCAACCGTCACCGCCGGAGGGTTCTGCGAAAGCTGCTCGAGCACGTCGGTCACCACACCTGACGTCATGCCCTTGGCACCCTTGCGGATGGCAGTCGCGGAAACATTGTCGCGGCGCAGGATGCACCACGGATAAATCCAACCACACTCGTCGACGATCTGGCGCACCAGCATCCCACCAAAGTCGGTGCCGTGCGGCGCATGCAGTCGCGTGTCGGGATATCGCCGCTTGATCTCGGCGATGACGCCCTGGAAGCCCTTGGTGTTGTAGATCTCGGGATAGAAGGCCACCTCGATCTTGTCGCTGAGGCCACCTTCGGCAACCGCCAGTTCGATCAGCGCCTTGCGTGTCTCGGGCGGCAGGAACTTGTTGCCGGTCGGAAAGTAATCGACGTTGGAATCGGCCTTGTCCGTCTTCTCGTAGACCTGGAACCCGCCTTCCAGCCGGCCGACCCGGAGATGGCCATCGCGGAAGGCGTCGACATGCAGCTTGGGAACCAAGACGGGATGGATGATCACCTTGTCCAGCTTGCGCTCCCGGATGACCCGCTCCAGCATCGCGAGATGCGTGTTGTGGAACGGATTGAAGGTGCCGAAGTACATCCCGATCCCGCCCTTGGGCGCGACCTTGGAGCGAATGTCCGAGAGGAGACCGATGCCGAAAAAGAGCCCGCCGAGGACAAAGCCCACGATCAGGAAGGCCTCCCGGGCATAAGGCACGCCCGCCGTTCCCAACGCAGCCAGGGTGACGTTGACCAGAAGCCCGACCAGCGTGTTGCGGTTGGCATCGCCCACACCGCGCGCGACGAAGTAGCCGCCGAGAAACTGCGTACCCTGTGAGGCGAGCGTAGTAACGAGCGCCGCGCCAGCGAAGCCGCCGACCGACGAAATACCCAGTTGATTGAGCGCGCCTCCCCATAGCATCAACCAGAACATCACCAAGTTGAACGCCAATTGCGGGAGAAACCGCCCGAGCCGGCCAGCCGTTACAAAGCCGAACTGATTGTTGGCCCATAGTTCAGCTTTGTTACTGAGCTTGGCGTAGCTCGGCAGAAACGCCCCGACGAAGACTGACACGCAGATCAGCGTCGGGTTAGTCCAACTGCCGTGCGCATATGCATAGCTGAGATATGTCAATAGGCCGCCGAACGCTGCCATGCGCGTCGATGGACTGCGCACGTAGCGGCGAATCTTGCCGGCAAGCGCCGGCGTCGTCTGTCTGCCTGAGCCGGTCACGGCTGCAGCCCCTAGGCTCGTTACGAAGCGTCAATCGCGAAACGCACAACCGGTAGATTGACTAACGAATATATACACTAAAGAGGGTATGCAGGTCCTGTGCGGTTCACGAAAGAAACCGTCTATTCCCCTAGAAAGAGACAGAAAACGACATTTCACCAATAATGGTGTAGGATAAACCATGAGGCCTCCGTCAAGTAAACTTTGGGCCAACAACCTTTATTGTATCGATTGTTACGATGAATACTCCTCCTACTCGCAAGACCAAGGTGCCGAATATTCTCGGCGATTGGGATGACGTTCGTTTCTTCCTCGCGGTTGCAAAGACGGGCAGTTTCAGTGCTGCTGCGACGCAACTGAATACGAAGCAGACGACGGTCGGCCGGCGCATTCAGGCGCTCGAGCGTCGGCTGGGCGCCAAGCTGTTCGACCGCCATCGCCATGGCATGGAGGTGACTCCAGCGGCGCGCGGCGTGCTGGTCCAGGCCGAATCGATGATGTCGAACGCCACGGCGATCGAGCGGCACCTCGCCGGCCTCGACCGGGAAATGGCCGGCATCGTCCGCATCGCCGCAACCGAGGGTATTGCGGCCCACTGGCTGGTGCCACGCCTCGGTCTGCTTCGCCGTTCGCATCCGGACATCATTGTCCAGGTGATCGCGGGCGATCAGGTACTCGACCTCGCCACCCGCCAGGCCGATCTGGCCATCCGCTTCTTCCGCCCGACGTCCAACCAGCTCGTCGCGGCGCGGGTGGGCCAGGTGAACATGTCGATCTTCGCGGCCCCCTCCTATGTCGAGCTGTACGGCCTGCCGCAGAAGTTCGAGGACCTGCGGGAGCATCACATCGTCGACCACACCACCCTGCACGCCCTGCCGGCCATGAAGCCGTGGAGCGAGGTGGTCGAGCGTACGCCGTCGGTGGTGTTGCGCACGAACTCGTCTTACGCGGCCATGGAAGCAGTGACGACCGGCTACGGCATCTCGGTTTTCCCCGACTATATCGCCAAGTCGTCGAACCTGATCGCCGCGCCGATCGACCTCAAGATCGTGCGCGATATCTGGCTGGTCAGCCATGAAGAGACGAACAAGGGTGCACGCATTCGCACCGTGATCGACTACGTGCGCGACCAGTTCCGTCAGGACGAGCGCGAGTGGTTCTCCACGACGCCGCGCAGCAGCAGCAGTAGCTCCATGGCGGCCGCCTAGCTCCCGAGGAGCTAGAGAACGGCCTTCAGGCGCTTGTAGACTGCCTCGATCTCGGCCTTGTCGCCGGGCTTGTAGTCCCAGTTGAGCGTCGCCCCGTCGTTGGGGCGTCGCGGCATGATGTGAATATGCAGGTGCGGCACGCTCTGACCAGCTCCCGCACCATTGGCCTGCAACAGGTTCACGCCGACCGGCTTCAGCTCGCTGACCACCGCCTTCGCCACGCGTTGCGCCGTCTTCGCGACCGCGCTCAACACGTCGGGCGGGATGACGTCGACAGTCGGCCAATGCCCCTTCGCCACGCTCAGTGCGTGGCCGGGATTGACCGGGTTGATATCCATGAAGGCGATGGTGGTCTCATCCTCCAGCAGCTTGAAGCACGGGATCTGCCCCGCGACGATCTTGCAGAAGATGCAGCTTCCATCGGTCGGATGAGTCATCGTGAAGCCTCCAGTGCGGCGCCCAACTCACGCAGCCGTTGGAACGGCTGCACTCCCGGCGCCAGGGCGAGATCGAAGCCCAGCCGCCCCAGTCTTGCAATGCCGTCGCGGCCAAACCGATCGCGCAGCGATTCGACGACCCAACCCTCGCTCTGGCGGTGGCGGGCCACGACGAGCCTGCCGTCCTCCGCCATGTGGGCGCGATGGGCATCGAGCGCATCCATCAAGCCCGTCATGCCCACGCTGCTGCGGGAGGAAACGGCCAGCGCCTTCACCGGCCAGTCGTCCCCCTCGCCGCCAGCGGCAAGCGACAGAGCGCCCGCCACGTCGGCCCGCGCCCGCTCCGCCGCGGCACCGAGATCGGCCTTGGTAACGGCGATCAGGTGCGGGATCTCGACGATGCCCGCCTTCATGAACTGAAGCGAATCGCCCGAGCCGGGCTGGACGCAGAACACGACCGTATCGGCAACGCCAGCCACGTCGGTTTCTGACTGGCCGACCCCCACCGTCTCGATCAGCACGCGGTCGAACAGGGCGCGCATCACCACCATGGCCGCCAAGGTCTGGTCGGCGAGCCCGCCCAGCCGATCGCGCGCCGCCATCGAGCGCACGAAGCTGCCGGCATCGGCGCTGTCGTGGACGATCCGCACCCTGTCTCCCAACAGCGCACCGCCGCTGGCACGCGAGGAGGGATCCACGGCGATCACGCCGACGGTCTTGCCGTCACGCCGCCAGGCGGCGACCAATGCCGCGCAGAGTGAGGATTTGCCGACCCCCGGTGGGCCCGTAACGCCCACGACGTGCGCCCGTGGCTCGCGCCAGGCCGCATCGAGCAGCGCCTGTGCCGCCTCGCCGTCGGGATCGCGCTCCAGGCCGGCCAGCGCGGCGGCCAGCGCTCGCTTGCCGCCCATCGTGCCGGCCGCGCTGCGGAGCGCGTCGAGCGTCATTCGGTCTTGAGCGGGCCGCCGAGAGCCGCCTGCGCCGCCGCCAGTCGCGCGATCGGTACGCGGTAGGGCGAGCACGACACATAGTCGAGGCCGGCCTTGTGGCAGAAGAACACCGAGGCCGGATCGCCGCCATGCTCGCCGCAGATGCCGAGCTTCAAGCTATTGCGCACCTTGCGGCCACGCTCGCGGGCGATCTCGATAAGTTCGCCGACGCCTTCGATGTCGAGCGAGGCGAAGGGATCGTGCTCCAGGATGCCGAGCTGCTGGTACTTCTCCAGGAACGAGGCAGAGTCATCACGGCTGAGGCCGAAGGTGGTCTGCGTCAGGTCGTTGGTGCCGAAGGAGAAGAAGTCGGCGGACTGGGCGATGTCGCCGGCCCGGAGAGCGGCGCGTGGCAGCTCGATCATCGTGCCGACCAGATATTCGAGCTTTTCGCCCGAGACCTGGCCCACTTCCTCGGCCACCTGGTCGACCACCGCCTTCATCAGGTCGAGTTCCTTCTTGGTGGCGACCAGCGGGATCATGATTTCCGGCACCACAGTCTTGCCGTGCTTCTTCTGCACTTCGGCGACGGCCTCGAAGACGGCGCGTGCCTGCATTTCGTAGATCTCCGGATAGGAGATGCCGAGACGGACGCCGCGATGGCCGAGCATGGGATTGAATTCATGCAGCTTATGGGCACGCGCCTCGATCTCACGCGGCTCGACGCCGAGGTCCTTGGCGACCACGTCCATGTCGGCCTGGGTCTTGGGCAGGAACTCGTGCAGCGGCGGATCGAGGAAGCGGATCGTGACCGGCAGGCCGGCCATGATCTCGAACAGCTCTACGAAGTCCTGACGCTGCATCGGCTGGATCTTGGTCAGCGCCGCGCGGCGGCTCTTCTCGTCGTCGGCCAGGATCATCTGGCGCACGGCCACGATACGGTCGCCTTCGAAGAACATGTGTTCGGTGCGGCACAGGCCGATTCCTTCGGCGCCGAACTTGCGCGCCTGGGCGGCATCAGTCGGCGTCTCGGCGTTGGTACGGATGCCAAGCTTGCGGAATTCGTCGGCCCACTCCATCAGCTGGGCGAAGTCACCGCTGAGTTCGGGCTGCACCGTCGGCACAACGCCCAGCATGATCTCGCCGGTGCTGCCGTCGAGCGTAATGTGCTCGCCCGCCTTCACCACCGTGCCACGCACCGAGAGCGTGCCGGCCTTGCCGTCGATCCGCACCTCGCCCGCGCCGGCAACACAGGGCTTGCCCATGCCGCGCGCGACCACGGCAGCGTGGCTGGTCATGCCGCCGGTCGAGGTCAGGATGCCTTCGGCGGCATGCATGCCGTGAATGTCCTCGGGGCTGGTCTCGCGGCGCACCAGGATTACTTTCTCACCGCCGCGGGCCTGCTTTTCCGCCTCGTCGGCGGTGAACACGATCTTGCCCGATGCCGCCCCCGGCGATGCGGGCAATCCCTTGGCAATCACCTTGCGCTCGGCCTTGGGATCGAGCGTGGGATGCAGGAGCTGGTCGAGCGAGGCCGGCACGATGCGCTCGACGGCCTGCTTCTTGTCGATCAACCCTTCGTGCACCATGTCGACCGCGATCTTGAGCGCGGCCTTCGCGGTGCGCTTTCCGTTGCGCGTCTGCAGCATGTAGAGCTTGCCGCGCTGCACGGTGAACTCGATATCCTGCATGTCGCAGTAATGCGTCTCGAGCTTCTTGCGCACGCTGTCGAGCTGCTGGAAGACCTCCGGCATCACCTCTTCCATCGCCGGCGCATCGGACTTCTGCGCCTCCTTGCCCTGCACGGTGAGATGCTGCGGCGTGCGGATGCCCGCCACCACGTCCTCGCCCTGAGCATTCACGAGGTATTCGCCGTAGAACAGGTTTGTGCCGGTCGAGGGATCGCGCGTGAAGGCGACGCCGGTGGCGCAGTCCTCACCCATGTTGCCGAACACCATCGCCTGCACGTTGACGGCTGTGCCCCAGCTCTCGGGGATCGAATGCAGGCGGCGATAGGTGATGGCGCGCTGATTCATCCACGATTCGAAGACGGCGCCGACGGCGCCCCAGAGCTGCTCACGCGGCTCCTGCGGGAACGGCTTGCCGGTACGCTTTTCGACGAGCTTCTTGTACTCGGTGACGACGGCGCGCCAGTCCGCAGCCTTGAGGTCCGTGTCCATCTGGACGCCGAGATCTTCCTTGCGAAGCTCGAGTGCCTCTTCGAAGTAATGATGGCCGACGTCGAGCACGACGTTGGAGTACATCTGGATGAAGCGACGATAGCTGTCCCAGGCGAAACGCTCGTCGCCCGACGACTTGGCGAGACCCAGCACGGTCTTGTCGTTGAGGCCGAGGTTCAGGACCGTGTCCATCATGCCCGGCATCGAGGCCCGTGCGCCGGAGCGCACAGAAACCAGCAGCGGATTGGTGGCCTCGCCGAACTTGGCACCGACGATCTTCTCGACGGCAGCGAGCGCCTTCTCGACCTCGTCCTTCAGCTCTTGCGGGTAGGTGTTCTTGTTGTCGTAAAAGTGGGTGCAGACTTCGGTGGTGATGGTGAAGCCGGGCGGCACCGGCAGCCCCAGGCTCGACATCTCGGCCAGGTTGGCCCCCTTGCCACCCAGCAGATTACGCATCTCCGCACGGCCCTCGGCCGTACCATCTCCGAAACTGTAGACCCACTTGGCCATGCTTAGCCCTCGATCTTCGAGAAATCGGCCACCGTGTCCATGGTGGCACGAATCTGGTTGAGCAGTTTCAGCCTGTTCAATCGCAATTCAGGCTTATCCGTGACGTTGACTGTGACCTTGTCGAACAAAGCGTCGATCGGTGCGCGCAAGTCCGCAAACGCCTTCATGGCGCCAGCGAAATCCTCGGCAGCCAGCGCGGGCTTAACGACTCGCTCGACTTCGGCCAAGGCGGAAGCAACGTCTTTCTCTTCCGCTTGTTCCAGCAGAGCGGCATCAGGCGCGCCAGCAATCTTCGCCGCGAGCCCTTTGTCCTTCTTCTCTTCAGCGCGAACGATGTTGGCAGCGCGGCCGTAGGCGGTGAGCAAATTCTTGCCCGCCTCCGTGCTGAGGAAAGACTGCAATGCTTCGACCCTGGCCAGCAGGCGAACCAGATCGTCTTCGCTGCCGAGAGCCAGCACGGCGTCCACGATGTCGTGGCGCACGCCCTTCTCGCGCATCTGCACTTTGAGACGCTCAGCGAAGAACGCGAGCAGATCATCGGCTTTCACAAAGGGCCGCAGCGGCAGGCGCAGCTTGTTCTCGATCACGATGCGGATGACGCCCAGTGCCGCGCGACGAAGCGCGAAGGGATCGCGTGAACCCGTAGGCTTCTCACCGATCGACCAGAAGGAAATCAAGGCATCGAGCTTGTCGGCCAGCGCCACCGCGATCGAGACGGGGGCGCTGGGGCAGCGATCGTTCGGACCGACCGGCGCATAGTGATCGCCGATCGCATCGGCCACGGCCGCCGGCAATTTCTCGCCCAGCGCGTAGTAGCGGCCCATCACACCCTGCAACTCGGGGAACTCGCCCACCATGCCGGTCACCAGGTCGGCCTTGCAGAGACGTGCCGCCTGCTCGACCTCCGTGGCATCGACGGCGGGCAGCGCCTTGGCGATCTCGCCCGCCAGCTTGGCGATGCGTTCGACGCGTTCAGCCTGCGTGCCGAGCTTGGCATGGAACACGACCTGCCTTAGCGCCGGCAGGCGGGCTTCGAGGGTCTGCTTGCGGTCCTGGTCCCAGAAGAACTTGGCGTCGGAGAGCCGCGCACGCAGGACACGCTCGTTGCCTTCGATGATCGTCTTGCCGCCATCGCGCGCCACATTGTTGGCGACCACGACGAAACGATTGGCCAGCGTGCCGTCGGCTTTGGTCGTCGAGAAGTAACGCAGGTGCGCCTTCATCGAGACGATCAGCACCTCGGGCGGTACGTCCATGAACTGGGCGTCGATGGTGCCGAGCATGGGCACCGGCCATTCGACCAGGCCCGCCACTTCCTCGAGCAGGCCCTCGTCTTCGTGCAGGCCGACCTGTGCCTCCGCGCAGAGCTTGCGAGCACCGTCGAGAATGATCGCCTTGCGCTCGGCAGGATCGAGGATCACGTGCGCAGTGCGGAGCTTGGTAGTGTAGTCGGCGAAGTTCGAGACCTCGATCGCGCCCTTGGACAGGAAGCGATGGCCACGCGTCGTGGCGCCGAAGGCGATGGGCGCCATCTGGCCGCCGGGTGCCACTTCGCCCTTCAACCCCTTTCCGTCGAACAGCGCGATAATGGATTGCAGCGGGCGCACCCACTGCATCGTACCGCTGCCCCACTTCATCGACTTGGGCCAGGGCAGCGCCTTCATCGCCGCGTCGATCACGCCCGGCAAGGCATCCGCCGTCAGGCCACCCTTCTTGGTGACGACGGCAAACCAGAACTCGCCCTTGCCGGTGTCACGCTTCTCGGCCTGATCGAGCGAGGCAAGGCCCGCGCCCTTCAGGAAGCCCTGTACCGCCTGATCCGGTGCGCCCACACGGGGTCCGCGCTTTTCCTCGCTGACGTCGTCGCGTGACGCCGGAATGCCATCGATGACCAAGGTCAGCCGCCGCGGCGTCGCGAAGGCTCGCGCCTGCTCGAAGCCGACGCCCGCGCCCTTCAGCCCATCGCAGACCAGACGCTTGAGATCGTCAGCAGCGCGCGTCTGCATGCGCGCCGGAATCTCTTCGGAGAGCAATTCGAGAAGAAGCTCGGCCATCTTCAGGCAGCTTTCTTCTGCGTCGCCAGCCACGCTTCGCAGCAGACCTTGGCGAGATCACGCACGCGCAGAATGTAGCTCTGCCGTTCGGCGACGCTGATCACACCGCGCGCGTCGAGCAGGTTGAAGCTGTGCGAGGCCTTGATGCACTGCTCATAGGCCGGCAGCGGCAGTTTCTTCTCGATCAGCCTGCCACATTCCTTTTCCGCATCGACGAAGTGGCGGAACAGCATCTCGGTGTCGGCGTACTCGAAATTGTAGGCCGACTGCTCCTGTTCGTTCTGCAGGAACACGTCGCCATAGGTCAGCGGCACGTCGGAGTCGGCGCGATTGTAGGGCAGCTCGTAGACGGTCTTCTTGTCGAACAGGTACATGGCCAGCCGTTCGAGCCCGTAGGTGATCTCGCCGGCCACCAGGTCGACCTCGATGCCGCCCACCTGCTGGAAATAGGTGAACTGGGTGACCTCCATGCCGTCGCACCAGACCTCCCAGCCCAGGCCCCAGGCGCCCAAGGTCGGGCTCTCCCAGTCATCCTCGACGAAACGGATGTCGTGCAGGGAGGTATCGATGCCGATCGCTTCCAGCGAGCCGAGGTAGCGCTCGAGAATGTCGGGCGGCGACGGCTTCAGGATCGCCTGGAACTGGTAGTAGTGCTGCAGCCGCATGGGGTTCTCGCCGTAGCGGCCATCCCCGGGCCGGCGCGACGGCTGCACATAGGCGGCGTACCAGGGTTTCGGCCCCAGCGCGCGCAAGGTGGTCGCGGTATGGAAGGTACCGGCGCCCATCTCCATGTCGAAGGGCTGCAGGATCAGGCAGCCTTGGCGGGCCCAATACTCCTGCAGAGTCAGGATCAGTTCCTGGAAGCACGTCGGCTTGGCACGCGCTGACGAGGGGTCCGACACAGTATTCCCCGAAGCTCAGAAGGCCTTGTCTTTCCGCGACTTAAGGCCGTTTTTGCGGTGCGGCAAAATAGGAGCGCCCCCTACCCCGGTCAAGCATGGCCCCGGACTGGAGCCGTGATGCGGCCTTATGGCCGGGGACGACCACAATGGCTGCATTTTTCAGCAGCGGTCGAAATATAGGCACCACAGCCGGCGCACTGGACCGTATCCTCCACCACCACTTTCCGCGCCGGGACTGCGGGAGCCGGAGGGTTGGGCGCCGCTGGCGGCGGCGCGGGAGGCCGCTGTGGCGGCACTTCCGGCTTGCCGACGAAGCGGTCGAACAGGCCTTTCCAGTGCCGGAATGTCTTCCACAGGCCGTACAGCGCGACGCCGAACAGGATGATCTTGAGCAGGAGACCCATGCGGCCTTTTGCGGTTCCTGCGAAACTCGGTCAAGCGGGCTATATGTATCCCATGAATGAAACGGGGGACCGTCCGCTCGACCTGTTCGTGGTCGGCGGCGGCATTAACGGCGCGGGTATCGCCTGCGACGCAGCAGGACGGGCGCTCAAAGTTGGCCTTTGCGAAATGCACGATTTCGCAAGTGCCACCTCTTCCAAGGCGACCAAGCTCATCCATGGCGGCTTGCGCTACCTGGAACAGTACGAATTCCGGCTGGTGCGCGAGGCGCTGCAGGAGCGCGAGGTGCTGCTGGCCAAGGCGCCGCACCTCTCCTGGCCACTGCGTTTCGTGCTGCCGCACGAACCGCATCTGCGGCCGCGCTGGATGCTGCGGCTCGGCCTCTTCCTCTACGACCATCTCGACTGGCACATGACCCTGCCCAAGTCGATCGCCGTCGACCTGCCGACCTCCAAGTTCGGCGTTGGCCTGAAGCCCTCCTTCCAGAAAGGCTTCGTCTACTCCGATGCCTGGGTCGACGATGCGCGGCTGGTCATCTGCAACCTGAAATCGGCGCGCGAGATGGGTGCCCGGATCTTCGCCCGCCATCGTTGCGTTTCCGCCCGGCGCAGTGCCGACGGAAAGCTCTGGAATATCACACTCGAAGGGCCCGGCGGCGTTCCCGTGCAACTCCAGGCGCGCGGCCTGGTGAAC
Organism: Reyranella sp.; assembly: GCF_004297405.1. Lineage (GTDB taxonomy): Bacteria > Pseudomonadota > Alphaproteobacteria > Reyranellales > Reyranellaceae > Reyranella. The sequence continues at coordinate 62,542 of NZ_SCVC01000032.1, read as the reverse complement.
GCGGCAGGCCCGTGGGTGAAGCATTTTCTCGACGAACAGACCGAGGTGAAGACGAACAAGCGCGTTCGCCTCATCAAGGGCAGCCACATCATCGTGCCGCGCCTGCATGAAGGTGATCACGCCTTCATCCTGCAGAACAGCGATGGCCGCATTGTCTTCGTGATCCCCTACGAGCGGTCCTTCTCTTTGATCGGCACCACCGATATCGCCGTCGACTCGAGCGAGGCACCTGTCTGCTCACCCAAGGAAATCACCTATCTCTGCGACATTGCCAGCCGCTACATGCAGAAGCCGGTGCGGCCGGAAGACGTGGTGTGGACCTATTCCGGCGTGCGCCCATTGTTTGATGATGGCGACGACAATCCCTCGGCGGTGACGCGCGACTACCATCTTGAGGTCGACGGTGCGGTCGGCACGGCACCGCTTCTCTCGGTGTTCGGTGGCAAGATCACCACCTACCGGCGGCTGGCCGAACATGCGCTGAAGGACCTGCAGCCTTACTTCCCGCGGATGGGCGGGCCGTGGACCGATTCGCGCGCCGTCTACGACGGCGAGATGGCCGATGCACCGACCTTCGAGAAGGCCTTCGAGCAGTTCGTTGACGGCGCCGCCGCCGCCTATCCCAACCTGCCCAAGGATCTCGTGCATGTGCTGGCGCGCCGTCATGGCTCCGGCCTGGACGACCTTCTGGAAGGCGTGAAGAGCGTCGCCGACCTTGGCCGCCAATTCGGCGGCTACCTCTATGAGGCCGAAGTCCGGCACCTGGTGCGCGATGAGTGGGCGGTCGAGGCCGAGGACGTGCTGTGGCGCCGGACCAAGGAAGGCCTGCACATGACAGAGGCCCAGCGCACGGAATTCGCACGCTGGATGGACGAGCAGCGACCAAACTTTACATAAATTAACCAACCCGCCGGGGACGCCCGGCAGAGCCGGCTCGTATCATCGGAACACCCTCTTCCGCCGCATGAGGTCTCCGATGTCCTTTCGTCCCCTCCTTCTCGGCGCTTCGGCTGCCGTCGTCCTCGCCGCAGGCCTGGCCTTTGCCGGCCCCGCCCTGGCATTCGATACCGATGGTCCGACGGAACTGGCGCAGGCGGCGCCACCGGCGCCTGGCGCTCCAGGGGCGCCTGGTGCCGATCGGATGATGCGGGGCGAACGCAACGTCTCGCCCCGCGCCGTGTGTCTGGACATAGCCGCCCGCCGGATCGGCGATCGCGCCTACATCAAGGCCCGGCTCGAACTGAAGCCCGAGCAGATGGCTGCCTGGAATGCCTTCGAGAAGGCGGCCGACGAGGCCAGCTCCAAGTCGATGGCACGCTGCGCCACCCTGCCGACGGAGATGAAAGAGCGGCCGGACTACCTCCAGCGGCTCACCATGGAAGAGGAAGCGATGAAGGCCCGCGTCGCCACCATCGAGGCCGTGAAGCCTTCGCTCACGGCGCTCTACAACACCCTCACGGCCGACCAGAAGGCGGTGTTCAATCGTCCACGCGCCATGATGGCCGGCATGATGGGCGGCCACCACCGCCGCTAGGCGTCGCCTATTCCGGCTTGAGGCCGGCGGCGTCGACGATCTTCTTCCAGCGCACGGTTTCGGCGCTGATGTGCCGGGCGAGCTCCTCGGACGAGCCCGGCATCGGGATCGCACCGACGGAGCGCATCTTTGCCTGCATTTCGTCGGACCTCACGCCGCTCGCGATCTCGTTGCTCAAGAGCTTTATGATCTCCGGCGGCGTCTTCGCCGGCGCCGCGACGTAGAGCCAGACCACCGCGTCGTAGCCCGGCACGGCCGCCTCGGCGATGGTGGGGACGTCGGGCAGGTCAGGCGCGCGCGTCGGCGAAGTCACGCCCAGCGCCCGCACCGCGCCGCTGCGGATATGCGGCAAGTGGATCGAGATGCTGTCCATAGCGACCGGGATACGGCCGGCCAACAGGTCTTGCTGCAGAAGCGCGCTTCCCTTGTAGGGCACGTTCTCGATCTGCATGCCGGTCTCGGTCTTGAGCAGCTCCATGGCGAGATGCGTCGAGCTGCCGAGGCCGGCCGCGCCATAGGTCATCTGGCCGGGCTTGGACTTAACCAGGGCAACCAGCTCCTGGATCGTCTTGGCCGGCACGTCCTTGTGAACCAGCAGGGCGTTGGGGACGCTGGCGACAAGCGCTACGGGCGTGAAGTCGTTGGCCGTGTCGAACGGCATGTTGGCGAAGATGAACTGATTGGTAACGGCAGTCCCCAGCGCGCCGAAGAACAGCGTGTAGCCATCCGGAGTCGACCGGGCGACGGCCGCTGCGCCGATATTGCCGCCGGCGCCGGGCCGGTTATCGACGATCACCTGCGTCTTGAGCGCCGATTCCAGCCGAGCGGCCGTGAGCCGCGCCAGGATGTCGGTGATGCCGCCGGGCGCGAAGCCCAGCACCAGCTTGATGGGTCCCTTGGGATACTTGTCCTGCGCGAAAGCAGCCTGAGCGAGGAACGGCGTGGCGAACGAGGCGGCGGTGGCGCCAAGCAGCCAGCGCCGGCGAAGAGCGTGAGTCATTTTTCCAGTCTTTCCTGAGTTCAGCCGCCGAGGAGTTCCATGGCGCGGTCCAAGGTCACGACGCGGTCGTCGAGCAGCGCCGCCGTCATCGCATCCTCGGCGCGATGGTCCGGCAGGCTGAACGGATCGGCATTACCTAGCCGGTGGTCGATGACCAGACGGGACAGCAGCAGGCGGCGAGCGTCGCCGCCCTTCTCGCCGAGCCGCGCGCCCTCTGCCGCCATCAGCGCGGCGCTGGTCGCGTGGTAGAGGCCGCTGGCGGCCTTGCGGCACGAGGCCTCGGCCTCCGGCTGCTTCGACACCTTCTCGGCGAAGTCGACGGCGCGGTCGACGAGCTGCGCGACACGGCCGCGGAACTGGCCGGGGATCGGCGCACTCTCGATATCCTTGTGCAGGGCGGTGGCCAGCGCCTCGTGGGCGCGTTCCTTGCCGACGGCGCGGCGCACGATGTCGAGCGCGTTGACACTCGACGTGCCCTCCCACAGGAGGCCGAGATGGGCGTCGCGCACCAGCTTGGCGTTGCCCCAATCTTCGATGAAGCCGTTGCCGCCGCGCATCTCCATGGCACCGGTCGCCACCGTGATGTTGTCGCGGCTGGCGCGATATTTCAGCATCGGCGTCAGGATGCGCAGCTCCGCCTCATTGCCTTGCGTCATCGCCACCGCTGCGGCGAGACCGACCGACAGTGCCTGCTCGGTCGGCAGCATCAGCTTCAGGAGCTGGCGCCGCGCCATCGGATGGTCGATCAGCGTGCGGCCAAAGGTGGTGCGGTGGCGGGCGACCTGCAGGGCCTCGTTGAGGCAGCGGCGCATCATGCCGGCGGCGCGGAAGCCATGGCTGAGACGCGACAGGTTCACCTGGTCCATCATGTGCTTCAGCCCGCGGCCCTGCTCGCCCATCAGGTAGGCGACGGCGCCTTCCATGATGGTCTCGCCGGCAGCCATGGAGCGCGAACCCATCTTGTCCTTGAGCCGCACGACCCGGTAGCGGTTGCGGCTGCCGTCATCGAGACGGCGCGGCATGGCGAAGATCGAGAGGCCGGCATTGCCGGCGGGTGCCCCCTCGCAGCGCGCCAGCAGCAGGATCACGTCGTGATCGACGCAGGAGCAGAACCACTTGTCGCCCCACAGCTCCCAATGGTCGCCGACCTTGCGTGCGGTGAGCGCATTGCCCGAGACGTCCGAGCCGCCGGCCTTCTCGGTCATGAACTGTGCACCCTTGAGGAGCTGGCTCATGTCCTGCGTGATCATGCGGTCGACGAAACGCTTCTTGGTCGCCTCGTCGCCGTACTTCTGGATCAGCATGGTCGAGGTGTCGGTGACGGAGAGCGGGCAGAGCAGCGCGAACTCCGCCTGCGCGAAGATGTACTGGAAGGCGTACTTCACCAGCGGCGTCACCGGCTCGTGCCAGCCCAGCACCGGCTTGTGCGACATGGCATGCAGGCCGAATTCGCCGAACCCGATCTGCTCCATCTCGCGATAGGCCGGGTGATACTCGACCCAATCCTCGTCGCGCCCGAAGCGGTCGCGGAAATGCAGGATCGGGGTGCGCTTGTCGGCCTGAAGCGCGAGCTCATCGAGCCGATTGCCGGCGATTCCGCCCAGCCGCTCGAAATGCGGCGTGAAATGCGCCAGGGCGGCGGGATCGAGGTGCAGTGACAGCAGGTCCTGCACCGAGCGGTCAACCGACCAGAAGTTGAGACCACGACAATCCGGAGCGATCAAGTCGGAGCGCGACATCGGCCGCTCGAACGCCATCTTCGTCAGGGTATTCACGCGCTTTCCCTCCAGAAATTCGGAGGGAAACTGCGCCATAAACAGTGGTTCATAAATCGAGTTATCGGTAATCTGGAATTGACTAATTCTCAACTCAAGACGACCTATGATCCCTCGCCTGCCCCCTCTCAACGCCCTGCGCGCCTTCGATGCCGCAGCCCGTCGCCTGAACTTCGCCCGCGCGGCGGCCGATCTCGCGGTCACGCCCGGCGCGGTCAGCCGGCAGATCCAGGCGCTGGAAGCGTCGCTCGGCGTTCGCCTGTTCACGCGCGGCAACCGCGCAGTCGAACTGACCGCGCGCGGCCAGGTCTACGCCCGGCAGGTGCAGGAAGCCTTCGACCGGCTCGGCCTCGCGACCGAGCAGCTCCGCGGCCGCGACCCGCAGGGGCCGCTGGCCATCTGCGCCTATCCGACCTTCGCCATGCGCTGGCTGATGCCGCGCTGGCGACGGTTCCACGACATGCACCCAGCCATCGACCTGCAGCTCACGACATCGCTGGCGCCGGTCGATGTCGCGCGCGACGGCTTCGATGCGGCCGTGCGAATTGGTGACGGTAACTGGCCGGGCCACGGTGCGGTCTGGCTGGCGGCAGTCGAGGTCTTTCCCGTCTGCAGCCCTGCCCTCGCGGCGCGGCTACGCGACGCCACCGACCTTCGCCATCATGTCCTGATCCACTCCGACCCGCGGCCCGACGACTGGCCGCGCTGGCTGCAGGCCGCAGGGGCTACCGGCGTGAACGGCGCGCGAGGCCCCCGTTTCGAGACGATGAGTCTCGCCTTCCAGGCGGCCATCGAAGGCGTCGGCGTCGCCATGGGCGTAGGCTGCCTGGTGGCTGAAGACCTGGCGCTCGGCAGGCTCGTGCGGCCGCTCGCCTTCACCCATCGCAGCAAGCGCGAGTTTCACCTCGTCTATCCGTTGGCGCGCGCCAACGATCCCAGGCTCGCGGCCTTCCGTGGCTTTCTTGCCGCCGAAGCCGAGGCGACGACGTAAAAGCCTGCGCTACCAGTCGCTGGAGCGCACCATCTTCATCAGATCGTCGGCCATGGTGAGCGCCGTCAGCACGCCGGTCTTGGGATTGTCCGGCATGGCGCGGCCCAGGCGCTCCAGCTTCAGCTCGCCGGAATCGGAGACAACCTCGAGGCGGCTTCCGTTTGTGCCCGGTGGCAGGGTGGGATCGGCCACCAGCTCGATCTCGGTACGGTCGAGCCCGGCGCCGCAAAGCGCGACCGTGACCGCGAGATTGGCGTTCTTCGGGTAGAGGCGGCCGGCATCGGCGGGCTTGCCCCGGAAAATGACTGTCGGCTCCTTGATCGCCGGCAGGTCGAATTCCTTTTCCGCCGGCGTGCCGCTCCAGGCATGCGGTGGCTTGATCGAGATGTATTTCACGCGCTCCAGTTTGCCGAGCCGCATGGCCAGCAGGCCGTCCAGGCCCGCGATGGCTCCCGACGGCAGACGCAGCCGGGCGCCGCCCTTCTCCGCCGCCTTCACGTGCTTTCGCCACAGGACCGGGTCGCCATAGGCGCCGGTCGCGATCACCATGAAATCGATCCCCTTCTTCAGGATCTCCTCGCCCCAGTCGCGCACCGCCTGCTGGCTGGCGGCTTCGACCACGACGTCCGGCTTGAGCTTCAGGAGCGCCTTCAGCGTGTCGACGACGGCAACCTTCTTGCCGACGGCCTTCTGCGTCGCCTTGACCCGGCCGGGTCGGACCAGCACGCCGACGATGTCGATCGGCGGCTTCTTTTCGCGAAATACGTCGAACAGCATCTGGCTGATGGCGCCATAGCCGATCAGGGCGATCTTCAATCGCTTGTTCTTCGCCATTTTCTCCCCCAGCCGGCGTCGTTCCGCAGGACTATAGCGGCCCGGCGCGGCCCTTGCGACCGCGGGGGGCGGCAGCTATAAACCCGCCCTCGCCGCGCGGGGTGTCTCCGTTTCTGACGGAGTGTAGCTCAGCCTGGTAGAGCACTAGCTTCGGGAGCTAGGGGCCGGAGGTTCGAATCCTCTCACTCCGACCAATAAAACGCCGGGAGACCGGCGTTGTGGCGAGACCAACGGCGCGCAGCAATGCGCGCCGTTTTTCGTGGTTCGGAAGAACCTAGCAGGGGCCGTGAAGGTCCCTGTCGGACAGTTACATCTTGGGGAGGATGGCGATATCCGTCACCGGCCCGCCAACGCCCTCGATCTTGGCGACCGCGGTGGCCTTGCCTGTCGCCAGGTCGATCGACCAGAGCTGATCGCCCGTCATTGCCCAGGCTTCGTTCTTGGTGCCGTCGGACCAGATGTCGAAGGCGATGGTGTCGACCTTGGCGCCCAGCATCCCGACGGTATTGAGGATGCCGTCGTTCGGCGGCGCCTGCTTGACCAGGGCGCCCGTGCCCGCATCGATGTCGAACAGCGCCGTTTCCTTGGTGCCTTTCACCGAATTGGTGTAGGCGCCGGCGACCACCTTGGGCGTCTTGCCCTTGGCAGCGTCCGTTTCCGCGAACTTCAGGCTGCCGTCCTTGACGACCTTTCCGTCGTCGACGTTGACACGCAGGCTGGTGCCATCGCTGCCGATGACACGAAGGCGATCCGCCGCGGGATTGAAGTCCACCGTCGCGACGACGCCGGCCGGCAGCATGGTTTCCATCTTGGACTTCATGGTCGCTTTGCCATCCATGCCGATGGTGTAGAGCGTGCCGTCCGCCGCCAGGGCGTAAAGCATGCCATCTGCCGGACGGACGTCGATCCCGAGCAAGGGACCGGAGACACCAGAAACCTTCATGCGCTTGGTCGCCTTCTTCGCCGTCGTGTCGACGATGGCGATGGTGTCGTTGCCGATCAGGGCCGCGACGTCGGCGGCCTGTGCCGCGGTCGCCAGCGTTACGGTGACCGCCGAAGCGGCCAGAAATGCCTTCACTGTCATCACGATCACTCCCGGTTCGTTGCAGACCCAGCAGCGGGTCATGTTGCGGTTACTGGTCGGGAGAAGCCTTTGGATGCCATTCGAAGAAGAAACATTTTCTTCGTTACCGGCTGCATCCAATTGGCCGATTCGGCCGGTACAGTGTTCAGGCGTAGACTGGCCGGATGGGCTCGGAGGCAGGACGGATGACAGCGGACGGTCGGCACAAGGCGGGCAGTCGATGACGGTCGCACCGGCGTCATCTGGCGACTCGGACCACTCTTTGACCGCTGAAGCGGAGATTTCCGCCGCCGTCGTCCGGTGCGCGAGCGGCGACCGGCTTGCGTTGCGGATCATCTATGACCGCGAAGCCGCCCGAATGATAGGCGTGGCAATGCGCATCCTGCGCCGCAAGGACCTCGCCGAGGAGGCGACGCACGAGGCCTTCCTGCGCATCTGGCGCAGTGCACAAAGCTTCGATCCGGCACGAGGTACCGCCCGTGCCTGGCTCTTCGCCATCGTCCGCAACCAGGCCCTGACGAGCCTGCGCAACGAGCAGCGCTTCGACGCCGAAACGCTCGATGAAAGTCACGAACCGGACCTGACGGCTGCGGTATCAAGGCTGCCCGAGTCGAGCGCGTTGCGTCGCTGTCTCCAGCAACTCGACACTGGCAGGCGCAGCGCCATCGTCCTGGCCTACGTCCATGGCTTCAGCCACGGCGAGCTCGCCGGACGGCTGGGCGTGCCGCTCGGCACCGTGAAAAGCTGGGTCCGCCGCGGCCTTCGCTCCCTGCAGGAGTGCATGGGATGACGCCGGCGCGCGACGACAGCCCCCTCGCCGCCGAGTACGTCATGGGTTTGCTTGACGCCGAGGCCCGTGCCGAAGCCGAACGCCGGATTGCCTCCGACGCCGACTTCGCGCGCCAGGTCGAAACATGGCGCGCCCGGTTCTCCCCGCTCGACGATACCGCCGAGGAAATCGTGCCAGCACACGATCTTTGGCAGCGAATCGAAGGCAGCCTTTCCAAGGAAGCGCCCGTTGCGCAGGTTCCTGCTGTCGGCATGATCGGTCGCTTCTGGAGAAGCGTTGCCGCGCTGCGGATCGCGACGCTGGGCAGCACGCTTGTGGCCGCCTTATTAGCCGTCGTTGCCGTGGTAACCCTGCAGCACGCTCAGCAGGTAGCCGCGCGCAAGCCAATCTACGTGGCGATCCTGATCGACGATGCGACCCGGCAAGCGGGTGCGGTCGTGAACGCCTTTGCCGACGGCCGCGTCGAGATGATCCCGCTGGTCGACATGAACGTCCCCCAGGGACGGGCACTCCAGGTGTGGACACTGTGGAACAGGGAGATCGGCCCCCGTTCGGTTGGACTGCTCTCCCGAGCGAGGGCGACCCAGCTCGATCTCGAAAAGCTGCCGGGGACGACCGCCGATCAGTTGTTCGAGATCACGCTAGAACCCGCGGGCGGTTCGCCGACCGGCCGCCCGACGGGGCCGATCCTCTACAAGGGCACGACCACACGAGCGTTGTGAGTTCAGGCGACCAGTGGAAAGTGACAGGCGACCTCGCGGCCCGGCGCGATCGCACGTAGCGGCGGCACCTCGGTGGCGCAGCGCGGCTCGGCAAGCGGACAGCGGGTTCGGAAACGGCAGCCCGAGGGTGGGTCGAGAGGCGATGGCGGATCGCCGGGCTTGAGCTTGGTGTCCCCTAGCGGGAGGTCCGGATCCGGCTCCGGGATCGCGGCCATGAGGGCGGCGGTATAGGGATGCGCGGGCGAGGCGAACAGGTCTTCCGAACTCGCCACCTCGCACAACTTGCCGAGATACATCACGGCGACCCGGTCGGAGACGGACTTCACCACCGCCAGGTCGTGAGCGATGAATAGCAAGGTCAGCCCGAAGCGCGCCTTCATGTCTTCGAGCAGATTCAGGATCTGGGCGCGGATCGAGACGTCGAGGGCGGAGACCGGCTCGTCGCAGACGATCAGGCTGGGCTCCAGCACCAGTGCGCGGGCAATCGCGATGCGCTGGCACTGCCCGCCGGAGAATTCATGCGGCCGGCGGTTCCATACCAGATCGGGGTCGAGGCCGACGGCTTCCATGACGGACCGCACGCGCCGGGTCCGCTCTGCCGCATCGGCGACGCCGGAGACGATCAGCGGTTCGGCGATGATCTCGGCCACCTTGCGACGCGGATTGAGCGAGGCAATCGGGTCCTGAAAGATCATCTGCAGCCGCGGTCGCACGGCGCGCAGCGCCTTCCCTCGCAACTGTGTGAGTTCGTTGCCGTCGAACAGGACGCTGCCGCCCTGCGGCGGCGGCAACTGCAGCAGCGCGCGCGCCAACGAGGACTTGCCCGAACCCGACTCACCCACCAGTCCCAGGGTTTCGCCGTCGCGGACCGTGAGCGTCACACCGCTGACGGCATGGACGCGCCGACCGCCACCGACTGGATACTCGACCACGAGATCGCTGATGCGGAGGAGATCGTTCATGCGCCGTTCGCCAGCGGATGGAAGCAGGAAAAGCCGTGGCCGCCCTCGCGGGTCAGCATCGGCTGCTCGGCATCGCAGCGTTCCGTGCGGTAGCTGCAGCGCGGCGCAAAGGCACAGCCGCCGGTTCGCCGCGCAAGGTCGGGCGGGCGGCCTGGAATAGCGGTGAGCCGCGTATGGGTGCGGTCGCTCAGCCGCGGCAGGGAACGCAGTAGCGCTTCGGTATAGGGCATGCGCGGCGTGCGGAAGATCTCGCGCGTCGAGGCCGCCTCCACCGCGCGGCCGGCATACATCACCATGATGTCGTCGGCGCGGCTGGCAGCAACGCCGAGATCGTGAGTGATCAGGATCATTGCCATGCCGCGCTGGCGCTGCTCGCGCTGCAGCAGGTCGAGAATCTGACGCTGTACCGTGACGTCGAGTGCCGTGGTCGGCTCGTCGGCGATCAGGAGCTTGGGCGCGCAGGCAATGGCAATAGCGATCGCCACCCTCTGGCGCATGCCGCCCGAAAGCTCGTGCGGATACTGCCTTGCCCGACGTTCAGGCTCGGGGATGCCGACCTCCGACAGCAGTTCGACAGCACGCCTGTCCGCGGCGGCCCGGTCGAGGCCGCGATTGAGCCGCAGGCCCTCGCCGATCTGGCGGCCGATCTTCGTCACGGGATTGAGCGAGGTCATCGGGTCCTGGAACACGATGCCGATCTCGCTACCCAGGACGCGACGGAAGTCAGCAGGCGACAACTTCCGGAGGTCCCTGCCCTCGAACACCACCTGGCCCTCGACCTCGACGCCCGTCGTCGCGCTCACCAGACCGATCAACGACCGCACCAGGACCGACTTGCCCGAGCCGGACTCGCCGACGATGCCCAGCGTCCGCCCTTCGGCGAGTTCGAACGACACGCCATCGACGGCCCGCACGACGCCGCGCACCGTCGTGAAGCCAACGCGTGCATCGCGCACGGAGAGAAGCGGTTTGTTGGTCACGACAGCCAGCTCATAGCGCGGACCTGCGCGGATCGACCATGTTGCGCACAATGTCGCCCACGAAGTTGAGCGACAGCACGGTGGCGAACATCACCGCCGCCGGAATCAGCGCCGTGTGCGGGGCGACGTCGAGCGCCTCTCGGCCATCGGCGATCATGCCGCCCCAGCTCGGTTGCGGCGCCGGAATGCCGAGGCCCAGGAAGGAGAGCGCGCCCTCGGCCACGATGATCACGCTGATCGCTACCAGCCAGAAGGCGAACATCGGCGGCAGCAGGTTGGGCAGGATCTCGCGCGTCAGGATGCGCCAATTGCTGGCGCCGATGGTGCGGGCGGCCAGCACAAAGTCGCGGTTGGCCCAGGCCAGCGTGTTGGCGCGCGACACCCGTGCTGCCGCCGGGATCGACAGGATGCCCAGCGCCAGGGTGACGTTGAACAAGCTCTGTCCGAGATAGGCGGTGAAGGTGAGCGCCAGCACCAGTGCAGGGAATGCCAGCAGCACGTCGATGAAGCCAACGGCCAGCAGATCGATCTTGCCGCGGAAGTAACCGGCACTCATGCCAATCGCGCCACCGACCAGGAAACCCAGGAACGGCGCGCAGATACCGACGATCAACGAGGTGCGGGCGCCGTAGATGATGCGCGAGAGCATGTCGCGCCCGAGATTGTCGGTGCCCAGCAGATACTCGGCCGAGGGCGGCTTGCGACGCAGGATGAGTTCCTGGGCGGCCGGATCGGGCAGGCCGATCCAGTCGGCGGTAATCGCCAGGAAGACCACCAGCAGCAGCCAGCCGAGCGGCAGGACGAGCGCCCAGTGCAGGCGCCGCCGCGGCCGCGAGGCGGGTGCTGCCGCGAGAGTGGACTTAGTTGCGGAAACGGACATGACGGACCCGCGGATCGAGCACGGCGTAGAGCATGTCGACCAGGAAGTTGATGATCACGAACCCCGCGGCGATGAATGACACGGTGCCCTGCACGAGGATGAGGTCGCGGTTGAAGATGCCGCCCAGCAGCAGGCGGCCGACACCCGGCAGCGCGAAGATCTGTTCGACGATCACGGCGCCGCCGATCAGCCCGCCGATATTGAGGCCCAGGACGGTGATCAAGGTGAACGATGAGGGGCGCAGCGCGTGCTGCAGCAGCACGCGCCAAGGCGGCAGGCCCTTGGCGCGCGCCAGCAGGATGAAGTCCTCCTTGAGCGTCGTGAGCAGGTCGGAGCGCAGCACGCGCATCAGCACCGTCCACTCGATCAGGCCCAAGGTCAGGGCCGGCAGGATCATCGATTCGAGATTGTCCCACAGCCCATCCGACAGCGGCGAGAAGCCGGTCGCCGGCAAAAGGTCGAAACTCACGGAGAACAGGTAAATCAACACGATGCCCAACATGAAGTTAGGCATCGCCAGGAAACCGAAGGCCGCCGAGGCGGAGATCCGGTCGAACCACCCGCCCGGCTTGCGTACCGACAGGAGAGCGACCGGGATGGCGATCCCGAGCGCCACCAACTGGGCCAGCACCATCAGCTCGAGCGACACCGGCAGGCGGTCGGCAATCGCCTGCGCCACCGGCTCGCCGTTGCGGTAGGACCGGCCGAGATCACCGGAGAGTGCAGACCCCAGCCAATCGAAGTAGCGCACCAGCATCGGCCGATCGAGGCCGAGATCGGCACGCAGGCCTGCAATGTCCTGCGGCGTTGCCAGCGTCCCCAGGATCACGATCGTCACGTCACCCGGCAGGATATTGACGATCAGGAACGTGACCAGGGTGACGCAGAACAGCACGGCCACCAGCCGCAGCAATTGGCGTGCGAGCCAATGCATCGAGACTCCTTACGCGGTGTCGACGGCTACTTGGAGAGCCAGGCTCCCTCGACCTGCACGGCACCGCCCCGCAGCGCCGGAATGCCGTGCACGTTCTTGCGGGTGATGGCGAAGTCGATGTTGCTGCCGCTCCACAGCCACACCGCGTCGTCGTTCAGGATCTTGATCAGGTCGCAGTAAGCCTCTTTGCGCTTGTTCTCGTCGAGGCTGGTGCGACCAATCAGCAGCAGACGGTCGACTTCCGCATTGTTGTAGCCAGAGAAGTTGATCGGGCTCTTGGAGTGGAAGTTAGCGAACATCTGCGGATCGACATCGGCCAGATCGATGATGCGCCAGCCGGTGACCTGGAAGTCGCGGCTCAGCGCTTCCTTGACGAGCTGGGTCTGGTCGACCGGCTTGATCTCGACATCGATGCCGACCTTCTTCATGTCGGCCTGGAAGACCTGTGCCCCCTCACGGCCACGCGGCGTGGCGGTGACGGTCATGGTGAGCTTCACCGGCTTGCCGTAGTCGGCGATCAACTTCTTGGCAGCCTCGGGATTGTAGCCCAGCGTGCCGGTGTCCTTGCAGACGATGCCGGACGACGGCGCATACGGATCGTCATAGACCGGGCGCAGGTTCTGGCTCAGCACCGCGGCATTGGCCTTGCGGTTCAACGACATAGAGACAGCCTGCCGCACGCGCTTGTCGTTCAGCGGCTCGCGCTGGGTATTGAGCGGGATTACCAGCGCGCCGCTGCCCACCCATTGCAGGACCACGAGGTTCTTGTCCTTCTTGGCCTTGACGATGTTCTCGGCGCGATCCTCCCAGACCACCTGCACGTCGCCTTTGACCAGGCTGGCGTAGCGGGCGTCGGAGTCGGGCAGCGGCCGCACGGTCACGCGGTCGAGATAGGGCTTGTCCTTGTCCCAGTAGTCCGGGTTGCGCTCGGCCACCAGACGGTCCGCCGCACGCCACTCCTTGAACACGAACGGGCCAGTGCCGACCGGATTGCGGTTGTAATCGGCGCCCTTCTCGTTGGCCTGCTTCACGGAGATGATCAGCGTCACCACGGTGGGCTGGGCCAGGGTCCTGGGCAGCGCCGCATTGGGTCCGCGCATCTTGAAGACGGCGGTCAGGTCGTCCCCGACCTCGACCTTCTCGATGGCGATATAGGCGCGGCCAGCGAAGCGGTTGGCCGGATCGAGCAGGCGGTTGAAATGGTCGGCCACCGATTGGGCGGTGAATGGCGTGCCGTCATGGAATTTAACGCCGGGCCGCAGCTTGGCGACCCAGACGCTGCCGTCCTCGTTGGGCGTCATGGACAGGGCGAGTGCGGGGATGAGGTTACCCTTGTCGTCGAGCCGCATCAGCGTGTCGTAGATCAGCGACGCCGCCGTGACCGTCGAATTGGAATAGACGCCGGCGCGGATGGGATCGAACCCTTCGAAATCGCTCTCGACGCCGATGGTGAGCGCACCGCCGCGTACAGGTGCCGATGCCGGCGCCTGTGCCAGAGCGGGCGCCGCAATGCCGGCCGCCAGAGCCGCTACCAGACCGAACCTGCGTGAAAATAGTCTCATCCTGCCCTCCGATGATCGCGCCGTTAACCGGCGTCGCACTATGGAGCGGGACGATAGCGCGGTGAGCGCCCGCAGCCTAGAAGGGATTGTGTCGCGACCCCTGCAGCTGGCCTACATGCAATAGGCTTGCGCCGCGACGACGGCGTTGAGGCCCTGCATTTCCTGAGGCGACAGGTTCGAGGGGTTGAGCAGGTTACCGCTGACACTCACCGACTGGTTCGACTTGCGCAGGCCCAGGATCGCGTTCTCGCGCTGGTCCGCCGGGATGCGCGCAATGATGCACTGGCACGTCTGCTGGGAGGCCGTGACCATGCATTCGCGCATGAGATCGTCGGCCCGTGCAACGGTCGACAGGCTCACGGCCAGACCCGCGACAAGAGCAACACCAGAAACAAGGGCGATCACACGCATGGAAGTCTCCAAAAGAAGGCCACCATCATACACGGACTGCCCCGGCGTTTCAGCCGATCAACCAGTTCCGGAGCAGGCCAAACAAGCCGGTCGCGAATAATATGGCCAGGGCCACGTTACGGTAGAGCCTCTCGCTGGCAAGGCCGTGAAACATCCGGCCACCGGCCCAGGCTCCCAATGCCATGACCGGGAACAGCACGACCGCCCGCACCAGTGCATCGACGCCCGCCACCCCCGTCGCCAGCACGATGACGATCAGCAGGAACTGCGTCAGGAAATAGTAAGTAACGATGTTGGCGCGATTGACCTCGGGCGGGTCCTTGCCGGAGAGCAGGTAGAGCAGCACCGGCGGGCCGCCGACACTGGTCGTGGCCATCATCGCGCCCGACAGCGAACCAACGATCACCGTCGCCACGGTCGAGCGCTTGCCGTGATACTTCCAGCCCGTCCACATCAGGACGACGAAGCCCACGATGACGGCCGAGACAGCTGTCACGATCGTGTTCTTGTCGACGCTTGCCAGCAGCCAGACTCCGAGCGGCATGGCGGCACAGGCGGCGATGCTCATGGGCGTCAGCACCTTCCAGTCGGCGTGCTTGCGCACCTGCGGAAAGAGCTGCAGCGAGACCACGAGCTCGATGGCCACGACGGTCACGACCATCTCGGCCGAGCCGAAGAGGATCGCGAAGATCGGCGCCATCAGCATGGCCGAGCCGAAACCGGCAAAGCCACGCATCAGGCCGGCGATCAGAGTGACACCGATGGCGGTCCACAGGCCGGTCTCGGCGAACAACGACTGGATATAGGGGAGCATGAAACAACAACTTCGAAACGAGAGGCGGACGACGACAGCCCGCGGCTCTTTAAGAGCGGCGGGTCAGCAGGTAAGTCGAAGCGCGGCCAGTCGTTTCATGCGGCGTGGACCATCGACGATCTGTTGCTTGCGGTCAACGGCAATGGAACATCAGGCGCGTTTGCCTTGGCCCTCGCCGGTCTTGTCGCGCAGGCGGCGCATGCCGCGCAGCCAGCGGTCGCGGTCGAGCTTGCGTGCCATGTAGTCCTTCACCTCGGCGTGCGGCAGGATCAGGAAGCGCTCCTCGTCCATCGCCTCGATCACGCTCTGAGCGACCGCCTCGGTGTTGAGCACGCCATCGACCGACGCCGCGGTGGCGCCGGCCATGCGCAGCATGTTGGTATCGACCGCCTGCGGGCACAGGACCGAGACGCGGATGCCGCGATCGCCGTACTGGATGGAAAGATGCTCAGCCAGGGCCACGCCGGCATGCTTGGTGACGCCGTAGGGCGCGGAGCCCATCGAGGCCAGCAAGCCAGCGGCGCTCGCGGTGTTGAGCAGATAGCCCTCGCCCCGCTTCAGCATCTGCGGCACCAGCGCCCGCGCGGCATAGACATGGGCCATGACGTGGATTGCCCACGAATCGGCCCAGTCCTTGTCAGTGGCATCCTCGTGGCCGCCACGGCCAATACCGGCATTGGAAAAGAAGACGTCGATCTCGCCGAACTTCTTTTCGGCTTCGGCAATCAGGCGCTTCACCTCGGCTTCCTTGCCGATGTCACCGGCCACCGCGAGCGCACCGATATCCTTGGCGACCTTGTCGAGGCGGCCGGCATCCATGTCGGCCACGATGACGCCCCTGGCGCCTTCCTGGGCGTAACGCCGCGCAATCGCCTCGCCGATGCCACCCGCCGCGCCGGTAACGACGCAGACCTTGTCTTTGACTTTCATGCGTTCCTCCTTTGCCGGGGGCGCGCCAATCCAGTGGCGCGATCTTCATTGGTCACGAGCTTGATCGCGCGACTGGAGTCGCGCGCACCCAGCTACCCCCAGCTTTGCGCGATCAGTTCGACATACTGCGCCTTGGTCGGCTGGCGTGGCGTCGAGAGATGGCAGTGGTCGCCCATCGCGCCGTCGGCGATCTTCTCGACCTCACCTTGAGCCAAACCCATCGCACCCAGGCCCTTGGGAATGCCCAACCGCTCGTTCAGCCCGGCGACCGCGTTCGCCACGCCTTCGGCGTTGCCCTCACGCTCGGGCAGGCCCAGGACCTGCGCCACCTTCTTGAACTTCTCGCCGACGGCTGGCTCGTTGAAGCGCAGTACCGCCGGCAGGTAGATCGCGTTCAAGGTGCCGTGATGCAGCCGATATCCCTTGAGACCACCGGTTGGATGGCTGAGCGCATGCACGGCGCCCAGGCCCTTCTGGAAGACCATGGCGCCTTCCATTGCAGCCATCGCCATATTGTAGCGCGCCTCGCGGTCCTGCCCGTCCTTGGTCGCACGCTCGACGTACTTCCACGCCTTCTCCAGACCATCGAGCGCGATCGAATCGGCCGGCGGATTGAAGACGTTGGCCAGGAAGCATTCGATATTGTGCGTGAAGGCGTCCATGCCAGTGCCGGCCGTGAGATGCGGCGGCAGGCTCAAGGTGAGTTCCGGATCGATCAGCGCCAGCCTCGGAATGAGATACGGGCTGCCGATGGCGAGCTTGCGGCCGGAGTCCATGATGATGACGCCGCCGCGGCTCACTTCGCTGCCGGTGCCCGAGGTCGTGGGAATGGCCACGATCGGCGCCACGGCTGCGGTGATCTTGGCCGCGCCGCCTTCGACGAAAGAATAAGGCTGCAGCGAATTGCCGGGATGCGTCGCCATCAAGGCAACCGCCTTGGCGAGATCCATCGGCGAGCCGCCACCGATGGCGATGATGCCGTCGCAGCCTTCATCCTTGTAAATCTTGAGCGCGTCGCGCATCGCCGCTTCGGTCGGGTTTTCCGGAGTACCGTCATAGATGGTCAGCGGCATGTTGCCCGGGAGCTGGTCCTTCACCTTCGCCCAGAGGCCTGCCGAGATGACGCCCTTGTCCGTGACGACCAGCGGCCGGCGGATGCCGAGGAGCTGCAGTTCGGCGTCCAGCAACTTCAGTGCGCCGAAGTCGAACTGAATGCGCGTCAGATAGGTGATCAAGGCCATCCGCTATTCCCTCTCGATTTTGCCGCGAGCCTACGCGAGAAGAAGCGGATGAGCGATACTCTTGTCTTGCGCGTCGCAACACTTGCCGATGCGTCGAAGATCCTGGCGACCATCACCGCTGCCTTCGAGCAGTATCGCGGCAAGCTGGTGCCCCCCTCCGGTGCGTTCCAGGAAACCGTTGAAGCGATCGCGGCGGAGCTGGCCAAAGACGCCGGCGCAATCGTCGCGGAGCGAAACGGCGAAATACTGGGCTGCGTCATGACCTATGAGGTCGAGGGCGATCTCTACTTCGGCCGACTTGCCGTGGTGCCGGTAGCGCGCGGCACAGGGCTCGCCCGGCGGCTGATCGAGGCCGTGGAAGCCGATGCTCGACGACGCGGCCTGGCCGGTGTTCGCCTCGGCGTCCGCGTCGCGCTCACCGAAAATCAGCGCCTCTTCCTGTCGCTCGGCTACCGCGAAATCTCACGCGAGGCGCATCCCGGGTTCGATTATCCGACCTCGATCAACATGCGCAAATCTCTGGTCTAAGCCTCTTGGCAATCCCGGTGTCGCGGAGGATAAAATCGCCTCCATGAGCACCCCTGCTAGCAATCGCGCGCCCCTCACCGGTCCTTCTGCCTGGCACGGCAAGGATATCAAGGACTCCAAACGCTGGATCCGCGACCTGCCGCCCGAAGTCGGCGAGGAATTCGATGCTGCGCTCAAAGGATTGCGCGGCATGGAGTGGTCGGAGATCAGGGCCGAGGACGTCTGGCTGCCGAGCCTGGGCGAATTGTGGGACGATATCGCCGACGAACTCGAGAATGGTTGCGGCATCGTCAAGCTGCGCGGCTTCCCGGTCGATCGCTACAGTGAAGAGGATTTGCGCCGGCTCTACTTCGCCATCGGGACGCATATCGGCACGCCTGTATTCCAGAACCGCACCGGCGAGCTGATGCGCCTCATCCGCGACGAGGGCGCCCATGTCGGCCGGACCTACGGCGAAACCAAGGACGAGAAGGGTTCGACCTTCCTTTCCTCCTACGCCCGCACCCTGACCAACGGCGGCCTGCGCTTCCACACCGACCGCACCGACGTGGTCGGCCTGCTTTGCGTGCGCCAGGCGCTCGCCGGCGGCGTCAGCAAGCTCGCCAGCACGCCGGCGATCCACAATGCCATCCTCGAGCGCCGGCCCGACCTGCTCGAAGTGCTGTTCCAGGACTACTGGCGCAGCCGCTTCGGCGAAGAAGGCACGACCAAGGATGGCGAGGGAACGACCAAGGAGACCGCCTACCCGCTGCCGATCTTCGGCCTGCGCGATGGCAAGTTCACCTCGCACTACTCCCTGACGTTCATCGAGGCCGCCCAACTGGCGCCCAACGTGCCGAAGCTTACGGATGCCCAGCGCGAAGCCATCGAAATGCTCATGGCGACCGCCGAGGAACTCTGCTTCGAGATGACTCTCGAGCCGGGCGACCTGCAGCTCATCAACAGCCACGTCACCTATCACGGGCGCACGCCGTTCGAGGACAATGCCGCGAGCGGCAACGACCGCATGCTGATGCGGCTCTGGCTGACCATGCGCAACAACCGGCCGCTGCCCAAGGGCCATGAAATCCTGTGGCAGGATATCGAAGCTGGCCAGCCGCGCGGCGGTATCCGGCAAGTCGCCGGCTAGGTGACCCTGGAAGAGATGCGCGCCGCGATCGTCGGCGCGTTTCCCGAACACGCGTCCGCGTCGTTCAGCCTCCTGACGCAAGGTTGGGACAGTGTCGCGGTCGATGTCGACGACCGCCTGATCTTCAAGTTTCCGCGTCACGACGAGGCGCGCCGCCGGCTGATTGTCGAGTCGAGCGTGCTCGACATCGTGCGCCCGGCCGTCTCCCTGCCCGTTCCGTACCTCACCTTGCATGGCACGCCGCCGACGCAGTTTTCACGCCACGACAAGATCGCGGGCGAGCATCTCATGACGGCGGCGTACGAGCGGCTGCCCGAACCGGACCGCCAGCGCCTGGCCTGCGACCTCGCCCTCTTCTACGCCGAGCTGCACCGACTGCCAGCGAACGACATGGCGTCAGCCGGCGCCGTGCCCATCAAGGCCTGGCTGCCGCCCGACGACATTCTGCAGCGAACCTGGCCTGTGCTTTCGGAAGAACTTCGGGCCTATGCCGAACGAACGATCGCAGCCTGGCAGAAGCTGCCGGCCGATCCCCATGGCACGATCTATGGCTTCTTCGACGGCCACGGCTGGAACATGGCGTTCGACCATGCGCGCCGGCGTCTGAATGGCCTCTATGATTTCGGCGATTCGGGCTTCGGCCCGCTCCATCAGGAGTTCATCTATTCCAACCTGATCGCGGCCGACCTCACGACCCGGATCGTGACCGAGTACGAAGTTCTCGCCGGTCGCACTCTGGATCGCGAGCGTATGGCTTTGTTGAATAACGTCTGGCGGCTGTCGGAGCTGGCCGAGCTCGCCCAGGATCCCGTTCACGCCGCGGCGGCGCTCGAAGCCGTCGCGGCGTGCGCCCGAGAGTGACCGCTCAGCCGGCCTCGCTGGTGATCACGTTGCCGAACAGCTTCCAGGTGTCACCCTCGAAGCGCTGCAGCTGCATCGACTGGATGGGATAGAAATCCGTCGCGCTGGTGTTGAGCTTGATGCCTGGCAGCAACAACGGGATCTCGACGTCCTTCATGCTGGCGACCTGCTTCATCAGGTTCTCGCGCGTCAGCTCGTTGCCGCAACGCTTCAGCACTTCCTGCATCGTTGCCGCGACCGCATAGGCATAGGTGTAGAAGGCATCGCCCTGGTTGGCGGCCGGCATGTACTTGTCCATGAAGGCCTTCCACTGCACGAAGTCGGGCGACTTGGCCCACTGTGCATCCGTCGGGTCCTTGTAGTAGGCCGCCGTGATGATGCCCTGGCAGTTCTCCAGGCCGGCCGGCTTCAGGACCGAGTCGACCGAGATCGAAACGTTGACGAGATAGAAGGAGGGCTTCCAACCGATGTCCGCGGCCTTGCGGATCGCCTGCGACGCATGCTTGGGCGTGGCGTGGCAGAAGAAGACCGTGGCGCCGGAGCTCTTGAGCTGGATGATCTGGCTCTCGACCGTGGGGTCAGTCACCTCGTAGCTCACGTTGGATACAACGAGCTTCTCGTTCTCCTTGCCGAGACCCTTCATGAAGCCCGAGACGTAATCCTTGCCGGAATCGTCGTTGAGCCAAAGGATGCCGATCTTCTCTCCCTTGTGCTGGTCGAGGATGTGCTTGGCGTAGATGGCGCTTTCGGTGATGTAGTCGGGCTGCCAACCAATGGTCCAGGGATACTGCTTTGGGTTGCCCCACTTCGATGCGCCAGTGCTGACGAAGAGCTGCGGCACCTTCTTCTGGTTCATGAACTTGTGGATGGCGGTATTGCACGCCGTGCCGAGCGTCTGGAAGGTCGCGAAGACCTTGTCGTTCTCGACGAGCTTGCGGACCATCTCGACCGTCTTCGGTGGCGAGAAGCCATCATCGTAAGTGATGAAGTTGATCTTGCGGCCGTTGATGCCGCCCTGATCGTTGACCATCTTCCAATAGGCTTCGATGCCCTTGCCGATGGTGCCGTAAGCCGAGGCTGGGCCGCTATAGGGTCCGGTGTGGCCGAGTTTGATCTCGGTGTCGGTGACACCGTCGGAATACTTTTTCTGCGCGAACGCTGCCTTGGTACCGGCAAACCCTGCCAACACTGACGCACCGCCTACGAAACTACGCCTGTTGATACCCACGGACGATTCACTCCCATTGTTGAGATCGTCCGAAAGCTTGTCGGGTATCGGCAGCGAAAAGAAGGCCGAACGCGCGCCACCTTCCACCATACGATCAGACTTGCGCCAGAAGGCTCGCGCTGCGGTGTGTCGACGCCCCTTCCGCAGCCGCCGCCAGGGTAACGAAAGCCAGACTCGGTGACGTTTCGCCTGAGTAAAGTCGCTTATGGGCGAGCCGGAGATTTCCGTCGCGTCCCGCTGGCCCGTGCAGGCTCCACCAGCCGCCGCGCTGCCCGGGCCGCGACATCGGCATAGCTGCGATCTCCGTGCATCAGCATCAGGATCATCGCGCCCTCCATGAGCACCATGATCTCTTTGGCGCATTGCCCAGGTCCGGCAACGTGCCGACTGGCCAACTGATCGGTCAGCCAGTGCTCGGTCACGTTCTTGGCGCGACGAGCGATGGCCCGTGCCGGATGTCCCGGCAGGTCGGCAAGCTCGACGACCACGCGCGTGAACCCCGAGCCCGACCAGCCCGGCGTAGCGGCCCACTCCGCGAGCTGACCGAAGAACGAGTCGAGCATCGGCCCGACGGCAGGCGGAAAATGTCGCGCGATGACCTGCAGCCGGGCCAGGTCGAAGTCGCCTTGGCCGTGCAGCGCCGCGGCGAGCAGATCGTCCTTGCTGCGGAAATGCGCATAGAGCGTCCGCTTGGTAATGCGGGCGCGGGCCGCAATCTCGTCGACGCCGACGCGGGCGAAGCCGCGCCTGTAGAAGAGATAGTAGGCGGCTTCGACGATCCGCCGCCTCGTGTCACCGGCTTGCCTTGGCATCGGGCCATGCCTCCGCAGTTCGCGGTATACCGACTAGTGAGTTTACTTGTGCTCCCCCATCCGCGCCAATCGGGTGTCGATTGGCAGACCGGGGGATGTCGCCATGGTGACGTCGATAACAGTGAAGTCGGTCGATGTTCGGGCGGTCTCCGTACCGCTGCGGCGGCCTGTCGTTTCCAAGGTCGGCCGCTTCGACAACTGGCCGATGATCCTCATCGACTTGCATACGAGTGGGGACATCGTCGGCCGCAGCTATCTGGAACCCTACCTCGTGAACTCCGTGCGCTACATCGCGCCGGCGATCCGCGACCTCGCCGCAGCCTGCACGGGCGCGGCGCTATCGCCGCTCGATGCCTTCCAGACAAACCGCCGATCGCTCAACCTCGTCGGCTACGGCGGCGTCGCCGCCATCGCCGTGGCGGGACTCGACATGGCGTTGTGGGATGCGCTGGCCAAGGCAGCAGGACTGCCGCTCGCAACCCTGCTGGGCGGATCGCTCGGTCCGGTTCCTGCCTACAACAGCAACGGGCTGTGGCTGACCGATGTGGGGACACTCGCCGAGGAGGCAGCCTCGCTTGTGGCCGAAGGCGGCTTCGGCGCTCTGAAGCTTCGCCTCGGCCGCGACCGCCTGGCCGACGACCTGGCAGCCATCCGCGAAGTGCGCAAGGGAGCCGGCGACGAGGTCAAGCTGATGGTGGACTTCAATCAGGGTCTGTCGCTGGGCGACGCTCTCATGCGCTGCCATGCCCTCGACGACCAGGGCCTCTATTGGTTCGAAGAACCCATCGTCTACGACAATCTGGCGGGCTACGCCCAGTTGGCCCGCGAGCTCAGGACACCGCTCCAGCTCGGAGAGAATTTCTACGGACCACGCGATCTGTTCGCGGCGATCAAGGGCGGTGCTGGCGACTATGTCATGCCCGACCTCATGCGCATCGGCGGGGTCAGCGGCTGGCTGCGCGCCGCGCCGATCGCGGCAGCGGCCGGCATCCAGATTTCAACGCACCTCTATCCCGAAGTGTCGGCGCACCTGATGCGTGTAAGCGAGACCGCGCATTGGCTGGAATGGCAGGATTGGGCGGACCCGATCCTCAAGGAACCTTTCGCCGTGAAGGCGGGGTACGTCGAAATTCCAGAGCGGCCCGGGACAGGGATCGAGTGGAACGAAGAGGCAGTGACGCGCTATCGCATCGCTGCCTGACGCCGGCGAATCACTGCAGCGCTACGACCGCCCTTCCAGCCGCGCTCGCTCGCGATGGAAGAGTTCGATCACGGCGTCCATGACGGCGCGCACCCGCGGCAACGCACGCAGATCGCGATGTACGAGAAGCCACTGGTCGGCGAAGACTTCAGCAATGACTCCGCCCACGCGCTTCAAGGCCGGGTCCGGGTCGCCGAGATAGCAGGGCAACACGGCGAGGCCCGCACCGGCGCGCGTCGCCTCGTGCAACACCAGCCAATTGTTGCCCCGCACCGCTAACCGTCGGCCGGCCAAACGCTCGAGCAGCCATTGCTGACCCGGCATGTAGCCGTGGTCGTCGTCGAAGCCGAGCCAGGGGTGGTCGACGAGGGCTGCCACCGGATCGGCCTTGGCCGGGCGGCCTACCGGAAAATCACGGGCCGCGTAGATCGCGTAGGCAACGCGACCCAGCTTGCGCGCCACGATGCCGCCCAGCTCCGGCACCTGCTCGCGGATCAGGAGATCGGCCTCCCGCCGCGACAGGTTGGCCAGCGTATGGCTGGCAATCACCTCGAATTCGATCTGCTTCAGCTTTCCGCGTAGCTCGGCGAGGTGGCGGGCGATCAGGGCCGCCATCGCCTCGCCCGCGGAGAGCCGCACCGTGCCGCTCACCGTATCGCTGAGGCCTGCACTGCGGCGGTGGATCGAATGGGCGGCCTTCTCCATCGCCTCGGTATCGGCCAGCAGCTCCTCGCCGGCGCTGGTCGGCACGAAGCGATCGGGCAGCCGCTCGAACAGTCGGGCACCGATCTGCCTTTCGAGCACCGCCACGCGGCGCGACACGGTCGGATGGCTGACGCCCAGCGCCCGGGCCGCCGTGGTCAGCGTGCCTTCGCGCGCCAAAGCGAGGAAAACGCGGAGATCGTCCCAGTTGGGGTCCATGTACAGAATTGTACAGCGACTTTTCCATTTTGTGGACTGACGAATAGGGATGTTCGACCTAGCATTCTCCCATGCACATCGAACCGCGCCTGCTCGTGTTCACCCGGGGCGTCCGCGCCCGCATCACCGCTACTGTCGCCGTTGGCCTGCTGGGCGTCGGGCTCGGCATTGCCCGCCTCGCCCTGTTGGGCTGGCTGATCGGCCAGGTCTTCGCGGGCAAACCTCTGCAGGAGCTGGTGCTGCCGGTGATGCTGATCGCCGTCGTTATGGTGCTGCGCGGCGGCGCCGAGCATTGGCGCGCTGTCATGGCACACGAGACGGCGGCGAGGGTTCAGAAGGCGCTGCGCCGGACACTCTACGACAAGGTGGCCTCGCTTGGACCAGGAACGGTCGGCCGCCAGCGCTCGGGCGGCCTCACGCTTTCGATGATCGATGGCGTCGAACAGCTCGAAACCTATTTTGGCCAGTTCCTGCCGCAGTTCATGATCGCACTGCTTTCGCCTTTGCTGATCTTCGTTGTCGTCGCCTTCATCGACCTGCCAGTCGCGACGGTGATGCTGGGCTTCGCATTGCTGGCCCTGTTCGCCCCCGCGCTCTGGCACAAATGGGACGTGCGGGCCTCGATCGCGCGCATGACGGCGTACAAGTCCTTCGCGGCCGAATTCCTTGACTCCATCCAGGGCCTCGCGACGCTCAAGGCCTTCGGCCAGGGCAAGGCGCGCGCCGACAAGCTCGAAGTCGAAGCACGCGATCTCTTCCGCCGCACCATGTGGGTGCTGGGCACCAACTCGCTGGCGCGCGGCATCACCGATACGTCGATCGCCGGCGGTGCCGCCGCAGCGCTGATCTACGGCGCCTCGAGGGTCGAAGCCGGCGCCATGTCGCTCACCGCCCTGCTGGTGATCCTGATGCTCGGCATCGAGATCTTCCGGCCGATGCGCGAACTGCGCTCCGTGTTGCACCAGGGCATGGTCGGCCTCTCGGCGGCGCAGGGCATCTATCGCATTCTCGACGACAAGCCTTCCGTGGCCGATGCGCCACCGGCAACGCTCAGCACGGTGCTGGCCCCCACTATCACTTTCGAGAACGTGCGCTTCGCCTATCCTGGCACGCGCCGCACCGTGCACGACAACCTCACCTTCACCGCAGCCGCCGGTGAGCGGCTGGGCCTGGTCGGCTCCTCGGGCGGCGGCAAGTCGTCGATCGTGCGTCTGCTGCTGCGCTTCTACGATCCCGACCAGGGCCGCATCCTGCTGGGCGGCCATGATCTGCGCTCGCTTTCCTTTGCACAGATCCGTTCCCTGATCTCGGTGGTGAACCAGGACACGTTCCTGTTCCATGGCACGGTCGAGGAGAACATCCGGCTGGGCAAGCCGGGCGCATCACAGGAAGAAATGGAGGACGCTGCCCGCGCCGCCAACATCCACGAGTTCATCCTGAGCCTGCCGCAGGGCTATCAGACGGTGATCGGCGAGAAGGGCATCAAGCTCTCTGGCGGCCAGCGCCAGCGTCTGGCGATCGCCCGCGCTCTGTTGCGCGACACGCCGATCCTGGTGCTCGACGAAGCGCTCTCCGCCGTCGATGCCGAAAACGAGGCCGTGATCCAGGAAGCGCTGGACCGCCTGATGCAAGGCCGCACGACGATCATCCTGGCCCATCGCCTGTCGAGCGTCATCGACTGCGATCGCATTCTGGTGCTCGACCGTGGCCATGTCGCCGAGGAAGGCAAGCATGGGCCGCTGATGAACCAGGGCGGCGTCTATGCCCGGCTGATGGCCGAGCAGGCGCGTGAGCAGCAAGTCTCCGCGGCAGCCGACGTGATCGACGTTCCGACCCGCGCCGAGACCGTCGCCAATACGCCAGGCGGCGCGGTGAAGCTGGTGACCGAAGGCATCATCAAGGCCGAGGGGCTCACCTGGTATCAGGTGGTCGCGGCGCTGATGAAGGTCATCATGCCGTGGAAGGGCAAGCTCACTGCGACCTTCATCCTGGGTGTGTTGCGCGTTGTCGCCTTCATCGGCATCGGCGTGCTGTCGGCGCTGATCGTACTGGCGCTCAAGAACCACCAGCCCTATGGCGGGCTCGCCATCGCGCTCGCGGTGCTGGCGCCACTCTCTGGCCTGCTGCACTGGCTGGAATCCTGGTTGGCCCACGACATGGCCTTCCGCCTGTTGGCCGAGATGCGCATCGACGCCTTCCGCAAGCTCGACGCGCTGGCCCCGGCCTATCTCACACGCCGCCGCACAGGCGATCTGATGGCGCTGGCCACCCACGATATCGAGCTGGTGGAATACTTCTTCGCCCACACCGTGGCGCCGGCCTTCGTCGCGATCCTGGTGCCGGCCGTCGTGGTCGCAGCACTCGCCACAGCCAACGGCTGGCTCGCGCTTGCCTTGGTGCCGTTCCTGCTGGCGGTGGGCCTCAGCCCCTTCCTGATGCGAAAGCGCGTCGACAAGCTCGGCAGCCAGGCCCGCGAAGCCGCTGGTGAGCTGGGCGCCTTTGCCGTCGACTCGGTACAGGGTCTGGGCGAGATCGTGGCCTTCCAGCAGGAGAACTTGCGCGGCGACAAGCTCGACCAGCTCTCGCAGCGCCATATCTCGCTGCGTCTGCCCTTCTTCAGCGAACTCACGCTTCAACATGCGATCCTCGAAGTGCTGACCGGACTGGGCGGCCTGGCGGTCGTCGTGGTCGGCGCGGTCCTGTCCGCGCAGGGTGCGCTCGATCCGGGCCTGCTGCCGCTGATGACCATCCTTGCAATGGCGGCCTTCCTGCCGGTCTCCGAGATCGCGCAGATCGGCCGCCAGCTTGCCGACACGCTGGGCGCGACCCGTCGTGTCTATGCGCTGGCCAACGAGCCGATCCCGGTACGCGACGGCCCCGGCGTCCCGGTCACGCGAGGGGCAGCCGCCCTTTCGCTCGAAAAGGTGACCTTCACCTATCCCGGCCAGACGCGCCGCGCGCTGAGCGAAGTCAGCTTCGACATTCCTGCCGGCAAGACGATTGCCCTGGTCGGCACCTCGGGCGCCGGCAAGACGACGACCGCGCAGCTCCTGATGCGCTTCTGGGATCCCGACTCCGGCCGCATCCTGCTGAACGGTGCCGATCTCAAGAACTACAAGCTCGATGCCCTGCGTGGTCTCGTGGCCCTCGTCGCGCAGGACACGTACCTGTTCAACGACACGCTGCGCGCCAACATCCTGATCGCTCGGCCCGACGCCACGGAAACCGAATTGCAGGCCGCCATCGAGCATGCATCGCTCAGCGAACTCGTGGCCGCCCTGCCCGAAGGTCTCGACTCGCCGGTCGGCGAACGTGGCACCAGTCTCAGCGGTGGCCAGCGCCAGCGAGTCGCGATCGCCCGCGCCTTCCTCAAGGATGCGCCGATCCTGATCCTCGACGAAGCGACCTCGCATCTCGATGCGGTGAACGAACAGGCCGTGCGGCGCGCGCTCGACGTGCTGAAGGCCGATCGCACCACCATCGTGATCGCCCATCGCCTCTCGACCGTGCGCGATGCCGATCTGATCGTGGTGCTCAACGAAGGCCGCGTAGCGGAAAGCGGAACGCACGCTTCGCTCCTTGCGCGTGGCGGACTCTACGCACGATTGGTTTCACGCCAGCTTGCCGCCGTCTACGCGCCCGCGGCACAGTGAGGGGATGAAGCGACAGATCCACCTCAATCTTTTCATCCAGAGCCGCGGCCATCACGAAGCCTCGTGGCGGCATCCCGACTCTTCAGCCCTTGCGCTGACCGACATCGAGTACTTTCGCGATCTTGCACGTCGCGCCGAAGCCGGTCTTTTCGATTCGATCTTCCTGGCCGACACCCTGGCGCTGATGGACACCGTGGCGCATGCCGCCAGCACCTGGCTCGAGCCGATCACGACGCTCGGCGCCATCGCCGGCTCGACCAGCCATATCGGTCTGATCGCAACGGCGTCGACGACCTATTCCGAGCCCTTCAATCTCGCCCGCCATTTCGGCTCCCTCGACCATATCAGCGGCGGCCGTGTCGGCTGGAATATCGTGACCTCCTGGCTCGCCGCTGCCGCGCGCAATTATGGAGGCGAGAGTCTGGTCAGCCACGATGAACGCTACGAGCGCGGCGAGGAATTCGTCCAGGTCGTGAAAGCCCTGTGGGATAGCTGGGCCGACGACGCCGTGCTCGACGACCGGGTGAGCGGTCACTATGCCCGGGCCGATCGCATCCGGCCGATCAACCATGAGGGCAAATACTATCGCGTCGCAGGTCCGCTCAACATGCCGCGTGGCCCACAGGGCCGTCCGGTGTTCGTGCAAGCCGGTTCCTCCGACACCGGACGCCGCTTCGCCGCCCGCCACGCCGAGGCGGTGTTCACGGCGCAGATGGAGAAGAAGACAGCGCAGGATTTCTACGCCGACCTGAAGGCGCTGGCGGCAGCCGAGGGCCGCAAGCCCGAACACGTGATGATCCTGCCTGGCCTCAGTCCGGTTATCGCGTCGACCGAGGCCGAGGCGCAACACCTGGCGCGCGATCTGAACGAGCTCACCGATCCCGAGGTGGGACGCAAACGGCTGAGCGGTCGCTTCGGCGGTCACGATTTCTCACATCTCCCACTCGACAGGCCGCTGACGCCAGAGGACTTCCCTGATCCTGGTACCGTGCAGGCGGCCCGCAGCCGCACTGAGGTGATCGTGGGACTGGTCCGTCGCGAGAAATACACACTACGCCAGCTTCTCGCTTACCTCGCCGGCGCGCGCGGCCACTTCACCACCGCCGGCACGCCCGAGCAGATCGCCGATCTGATCGAGGACTGGTTTAACGACGGTGCTGCCGACGGCTTCAATCTGATGCCGCCGCTGCTGCCGTCGATGCTCGACGTCTTCGTCGCAGAAGTGGTTCCGCTGTTGCAGAAGCGTGGACTTTTCCGCAGCGCCTATGAAGGCAAAACGTTGCGCGATCATTTCGGTTTACCACGTCCAACTACGCATCATTGAGGCACCAATCTCTTGCCGCGAGCGCATGACCTGCGGCATCCTCGAAAGGTGACATCGACGAAACCCCTCCTCCGCCGATCGATCCTCGGCGCAGCACTAGCAGCCCCTGCCTTGGCGCATGCGCAGACCAGTCTGCCCGATCGAGTATTGCGGATCGTCGTCGGCTTCGCGGCAGGAGGCGGCTCCGATGTCATGGCCCGGCTCATCGCCACTGCACTCGAGCGTCGGGTCGGGCGAAGGGTCACTGTCGAGAATCGCCCGGGCGGTACGGGTGCGGCGGCTGGCGAAGCGCTCAAGTTCGGCGGCACCGACGGCGGCATGGTCGCCTTCATGCCGACACCCTCGCTGGTCGCCAAGCTCTTCGCGCCCGCCTATCCCTTCGATCCGGCCACCGACCTGGCGCCAGTTACCACCGCCGGCACCTATATCGACGCCTTCGCCGTCTCACCCAAGATCGGTGTCGCGACTATCGCGGAGTATGTCGAGTGGTTGAAGGCCGGCGAACCGGGACGCAACAAGATCGGCACGACGGCCAGCGACGCCATGCTGCAGTTCTACACGCGTGCGCTCGGCCGGGAGTTCGGTGTGCCCATGGAGGGCCAGGCTTTCCGTGGCACTGCGCCGCTCGTGACCGACATGGAAGCCGGCAAGGTGCCGGCGGGCGTCGCGGGTCTCACCTCTTTTCTGGTAGCGCATCGTGGCAACCGCGTGCGCGTTCTCGCCACCTCCGGCTCCAGGCGAGTCTCGGTTGCGCCCGACCTGCCGACAGCGAAAGAGGCCGGTTATCCGGGCCTCACCATGGAGGAATGGTACGGATTCTTCGCCGCCGCCAACACGCCTCCACCTCTGGTCGATCTCTGGAATGGTGCTCTCACCGCCGTACTGAAGGACAAGGAAGTCAGCCATCAGCTTGCCCAGCTCGGCCTCGAGGTCGAAACCTCGACGCCGGCCGTCTGTGCCGAGCGTCTCGCGGCGCATATGAAGAAGTGGCAGGCGACGCTGCAAGGGCTCGGCATGAAGCCAACCCTTTGATCATATGAATCGAGGGAAGGAGAAACGTCGATGTTCAGCCATGTCACGATCGGCAGCAACGATCTCGCCAAGGCAAAGCCGTTCTATGACGAGCTGCTGAAGCCGCTCGGCCTGGTACGTCATCTCGACTTTCCGACAGCCGCTGGATATGGCCGTCCCGGCGGCCGGCCGCAGCTCTGGGTGCTGAGCCCGCTCGACCAGAAGGCGGCCTCGGTCGGCAATGGCGTCACCATCGGCCTCGAAGCCGACAATCGGGGCTCCGTGGATGCCGCCTACAAGGCAGCCATGAGTGCCGGCGCGAAGGATGAAGGTGCTCCCGGCCTCCGGTCGCACTATCATCCCGACTACTACGGTGCCTATGTGCGTGACCTCGACGGCAACAAGATCTGTGTTGTCTGCCACAAGAAACCCTGACCAGCAGGACAAGCCATGACGGAACCATTGAAGGTCTTCTGGCAGCCCGGTTGAACGAGCTGCCTGAGACTCAAAGAGTTTCTATCGGTCCGTGGGATCGACTTCGTTTCGATAAATGTGCTCGAAGATCCGGCCGGCCTGGCCGAGCTGCAGGCGCTCGGCGTGCGTTCCGTGCCGGTGCTGTCGCGCGGCAAGGAGTTCGTGTTCGGCCAGAGCCTGCCGCAGATCGTGGCGTTCCTCGGGCTTACCGAAAAGGCAGGCCCCGCCCTCTCGGCCGACGAACTCTCCCAGCGCCTCGACAAGTTCATGAGCGCGGCGATCGCCTTGCTGCCGCTGATGCCGGCGAAGCGCCTGCACGTCCATGTGCCTGGTCGGCCACGCAGCTATCGCGCGCTCGCCTATCACCTCTTCAAGGTCGTCGATGCCTTCCTCGATGCCGAGCGCGGCCTCACCCTGGAGCAGGCGATGTTCCGCGAAGAGCCGGCGCCCGATGCCGCCAGCGATGCTCTCGTGGAATACGGTACAGCCATACGGGATCGCTTCCGCGCCTGGCGGTCAGATGGTGATACCGACCCGGCCCGATCGCTCGCCACCTACTATGGCGCGCAAAGCCTGCATGAATTGCTCGAGCGCACCACCTGGCACTCCGGCCAGCACGTGCGGCAATGGATGATGCTGCTGGAACGCGAAGGCGCGTCCTTTCAACGCCCGCTGATCGACGCCGATTTCGCACGCCTGCCGATGCCCGCGAACGTCTGGGACGGCTGACCGGGCCCGCTCTGCGGTTGCAACCTCCTCCCCTGACCAGCGTTTTGTCACTGAGATATGCCCAACCAGCAGCCTCGGAGGACCTGACATGCGTACAGCCCATCACAACGGCAAGGACCTCGCCAAGGAGATCGCGCTTCTGAAGTCCCAGCTCGAAGAGCTGACGGAATCGATGAGCGGTACCGGCCAATCGATCGCGGCCCGCGGCGAGGAAGCAATCGAGGAAACGCTCAAGTCGGCGCGCGCCCTGATCGCCAAGTATGGTGACACGGCCAAGGCCGTCGCCCAGGACACGATCAACCTCAAGAACAAGGCGACCGATACCTTGATCGAGCAGACCGAGACCCGGCCGCTCACCACCGTGGCGGCGATCATCGGGATCGGCTTCCTAGCAGGCTATCTTTGTCGTCGCTCCTAGGAAGGACTCCGGACCCACCAAGCAACCCTCCGGGCAACCTTCCATGATCAGTGCGCTCATGCGGGCCGCAGCGACCGTCTCTGCGGCCCGCTCGTTGCGCGCCGCCACGGACAAGGCGGTCAACCGCGTATTGCTCGCCCTCGGAGCCGGCGCCGCACTGGCCGTGAGCGCGGTCTGCCTCACCTTCGCGGCCTTCGTTGTGCTCGAACGTCAACTCGACGCCGCGAGTGCTTCGGCGATCGTCGGCGGCGTGTGGGGCATCGTAGGAGTCGCGGGTTTCATCAAGATGCGCCGTTGAAACTTCGCTGATCGACATGGCTTCCAGTCAGAATCTCTCCATTCCGGAAATGCGTTCCTCCCTGCGGGACCAGGTGTTTGCCGAACCCTCGCCGTCGCCTCTAGGTTCGGCGCATGTCGACTTACGCCAACACTGTTCCCGTCATGGAGCGCCACCGCTTCGATGTTTCTTCTCTCGAACGGTACTTTACCGCTCGTCTTGAGGGCTATCGCGGCGGCCTGGAAGTTCGACAGTTCGACTCGGGCCATTCCAACCCGACCTTCTTCGTCTCGGCCGAGATGTCGACCGGCCAGCGCCAGGACTTCGTGCTGCGCAAGAAGCCGCCGGGCAAGCTCGTGGCCTCGGCACATCAGGTCGATCGCGAATATCGCGTGATCTCGGCCCTTGCCGACACCGATGTTCCGGTCGCACGCGCGCGCCTGCTCTGCGACGACGATTCGGTCATCGGCCAGATGTTCTACGTCATGGATGCCGTCGAAGGCCGGATCCTCGTCGATCCATCGATGCCCGCCCAGACGCCGGCCGAACGCGCCGCCATCTTCGACTCGATGAACGACGTACTCGCCCGCCTCCACAAGGTCGATCCGGTGAAGGTCGGCCTCGGCGACTATGGCCGCAGCGGGCAGTACATCGCCCGCCAGGTCTCGCGCTGGAGCAAGCAGTACGCCGAACTCAAGACCGAGGACATCCCGGCGATGGACAAGCTCTCGGCCTGGCTGCCCGAGAATATTCCCGACGACGGCGATCCCACGAGCATCGCCCATGGCGACTACCGTCTGGGCAATCTCATCGTCCATCCCACCGAGCCGCGCATCGTCGCCGTGCTCGATTGGGAACTGTCGACCTTGGGCCATCCGCTTTGCGACATCGCCTACAACTGCCTCGGCTATCACCTGAAGGAGCCGCCACACGGCTACGCCACGGTGGACTTCGCCAAGCTCGGCCTGCCGACAGAGAAAGAGTACGTCGCGGCCTATTGCCGGCGCACGGGCCGTACGTCGATTCCGCACTGGAACTACTACCTCGCTTTCTCGCTGTTCCGGCTCGCCGCGATTGCCCAGGGCGTCTACCGCCGTGGGCTCGGCGGCAACGCCGCAAATCCCGAATCAATCAAGATGGGCAAGGCGGCGCGCGAGCGCGCCGAACTCGCCTGGAGCCTCGTGTCCTAGGAGTAAACGCAGATGACCAAGAAACTGATCACCCGCCGTACCTCGCTGCTCATGGCTGGCGCCGCTGCTGCAGCACCCCTCGCCTCCGTGCGCGCACAGCAAACGGGCCTGCCCGACAAGCCGCTCAAGATCCTGGTTGGCTTTCCGGCCGGCGGTGGCACCGACGTGATGGCGCGCTTCCTGGCCGAGCCGCTGAAGCAGCGCACCGGCCGTAATGTCCTGGTCGACAACAAGGCGGGAGCCTCGGGCACCATCGCAATCGAAACCCTGAAGAACTCTCCGCCCGATGGCACGACCATCGCCTACGTGCCGAGCGCCACGATCATCCAGAAGATCACCATGCCGGGCGTGACCTGGGATCCCGTGACCGATCTCGCGCCGGTCGCGCAGGCCGGTACGGTCCAGACGGCGTTCTGTGTCTCGCCGACCATCGGCGTGAACAGCCTCAAGGACTATATCGCGTGGCTGAAGAAGAACCCGGACCGGCAGAGCTTCGGCACGACGGCGCTGGGCTCCTCGACCCACTTCTTCGGCGTCATGGCGGGCAAGGAAATCGGCGTCCCGCTCGAGCCGGTGCCCTATCGCGGCGCGGCACCTCTGGTGGCTGACCTGCAGGGCGGCCATATCGCGGCCGGCTGCGGCGGCATCACCGACTTCCTGGAGCATCACCGCGCCGGCAAGGTGAAGGTGATCTTCACCTCGGGCGTAAAGCCCACCACCTCGGCGCCGGAGATTCCGACCATCAGCCAGCTCGGCTATCCGCAGCTCGCCTCGCTGGGCTGGTACGTCTTCTTCGCCCCGGTCAAGACGTCCGCGCCCCTGCTCGACGCCTGGAACAAAGAGCTGAACGCCGTGCTTGCCCTGCCCGAAGTGCAGAAGAAGCTGGTCGAACTGGGCCTCGACGTCGAGCCGGCAACTCCTGCAGAATTCACCGCGCGCCTGGTGAAAGACCTCGGCGACTGGAAGAAGACTGTCGACTCGATCGGCTATAAGCCACAGGGTTGACGCCCAAAGGGAGAGATCGATGCCGACACTGAAGAGGCCCGATGCCGAGATCTATTACGAGGTCCACGGCACGGGCTTCCCGCTGCTGCTTTATGCTCCCGGCGGATTGAAGTCGCAGCTCGGTCTATGGAAGGAGAGCCCGGCCAATCCCGGCCAGCCGGCCGCCTGGATGAACCCGATGCAGGCGCTCTCCGACCGATTCACCGTGATCGGCATGGACCAGCGCAACGCCGGCAAGTCGGTGGCCGACGTGAAGCCCGACCATGGCTGGCACACCTTCGCGGCCGACCACATCGCGTTGATGGATCATCTCGGCTTCGGGAAGTTCCATGTCATGGGCGGCTGCATCGGCGGCAGCTACTGCTTCGAGGCGATCGAGCAGGCGCCCGATCGCGTGGCGGCGGCGGTGCTGCAGAACCCGATCGGCCTGCACGAGAACCGCGACACCTGGGATGCCGCCGTCAAGGGCTATGGCGAGACGGTGCGGGGGCGCGATCCGAACATTTCGCAGGCCACCATCGACGCGTTCGGCCACAACATGTTCGGCGGCGACTTCGTCTTCTCCGTTACGCGCGACTTCGTGAAGAACTGCAAGACACCGCTCCTCCTGCAGCCCGGTACCGACAAGCCGCACCCGGCCAAGACGAGCGACGAGATCGCCGCCCTCGCGCCCAACATCGAGGTCCAGAAGGACTGGCGCGGCCCGACCTATCTGGACGAGTCGATCAAGCGCGTGCGTGCCTTCCTGGAGAAGAACACGCCATGATGCAGAAGGGAGCGATCCTAATGGCAGCCTTGCTCGCGATGAGCACGGCCGCCGAGGCCCAAGAGGTGTGGGGCGCGGTGGCCGCCGATGGTCAGCGAAACTTCGGCGTCGCCGTTGGCATGGCGACGCGCGAGGCTGCCGAGATCTCGGCCCGTGCCGAATGCGGCGGCGGCCCGACCTGCATCATCCGTCTCGCCGCACCTGCTCGCTGCGTTTCCTACGCCCACAGCGGCAACGGCGAGGCCTCGGGCTACGGTGCCGGCCCGACCAAGGATGCCGCGGAGCAATCGGCCTGGAACGAGTGCAACGCCCGTGTGCTCGCCGATTCCTGCACCATCCGCAGCGGTCGCTGCTTCGACTGACGCTTCTTCGCTAAAACGGGAGCTTCGATTCTAGCAGCCACCTGCGCGCTTCGTGGATGCTGCGGAAGACCTCCACTGGCCGTTTATCGGAGGTCATCGACATGAAGAGCCGCGCCAGCTCGCCGCGCTTGTGATCGGCGACAATGGCGAGCGGCCCCCGAGGCTTTAGGACCGGCGCAGAGCGCAGCCGCTCGGCAATCGCCGACAGCTCTTCCTGGCCCATGCTCGAGGTGGCCGAGGTGATATCGATGATCTTGCGGTAGTGCAGAACGCCGGCGTCGATCATCTCCTTCACGAAGGCGGCGAGGTCGGTGGCGGAAATATCGCCACGCGCGACGCCAACGACGATCCGGTCAGGTGCGAAGATGTCGAGCTTGAACGGCATGCCCCCTGCCTGAAGTCAGTGACGGGGCTTACGCTACCTCGACATTGTCAGATCACGCGACGACATACCCTTGCAGCCACGCCGCAATTAGATCGCCTTAAAGTGTTCCCACCGGTTGTTGCTCCAACCACTTCCGCGCTTCATGCAGGCTATGGA
Source organism: Reyranella sp. (assembly GCF_004297405.1). GTDB lineage: Bacteria > Pseudomonadota > Alphaproteobacteria > Reyranellales > Reyranellaceae > Reyranella. Next base: position 26,668 of record NZ_SCVC01000032.1, on the reverse strand, counting down.
ACACCCTCACCGGCCGCTCGCCTTCGGTCATCTTGGCGAACTTCACGGCATTGTCGGCAGCCTTCCCGGGACTCATTACGAAGGCAACCGGGCCGCGAGACGCCGCGTTAGGCTGGGATCGCATGAAAATGGCGGTTCTTTCGATATCTTCTTCGCTCATCGGCGACGATGGGGAAGAAATGTCGATGAGCTTGCGGTAATGCATTGCACCGCTCGTCAACATCTGGCGAATCCCCTCGGTGATATCCTCGCCGGTAACGACGCCGCGGACCACGATGATAGCCAGGCGGCTGGGGTGGAAGAAATCGATGTGGATAGGCATGGAACGTATGTTCGCCTGCCTACATTTTACCGCAGCCCTGCGCAAGGATCGGTCGCTGTTTGAGTTGCGCCAACCCGGAGATCGTCAGTGGAAAAGGTCGCCATCGTCGTCGCCATCACCGTCGCGGTGGCAGCCATCGTCCATCTGTTCGGCCGCGCCCGGCCGGCGGCACAGCAACTCCGACGCACCACGATCGCGGCCATTGCTGCCGCCATCGCCGGCGGTGCGACCGTCTATGGGCTGGACTATCTGACCGGCAGCGATACCGAGCTGGTCGACCAGGCGGTAAGCGAGGCCCGCGCCCTGCCGCTGGTCGGACTGGTGCTGGACGATGTGCCGGGCGCCGAGGCCCGGCTGCGCACGGCGCTGAGCGAGGAGCTGCGCAGCCCCTCGACCCAGGGCCCGCCACGGCCGCTGGCCTTGATGACCGAATTACGCGCCACCCAGATCGTGCCTGCGCTCAAGGCGACCAATGCGGCCGATGCTCAGGCGGTCCTCGCCGCGCGGCTGGCTCTGATGCGCCATCTCAAGAGCACCGACCCGGCGACCTGCCGTGAACTCGTCCTGATCGGCATCCAGCGTGGTGAAAAACTCGACGCTACGGCGCAGAAGCTGATGCGCGACATGCTGACGGCCATGGAGAAGGCCTATCGCGCCGGCCGCGCGGCCCTCAAGGCAGGAACCATCTCACCGCCCGCTCTCGGTGACGCCGATGTCGCCGTCGTGCTCGGCGAAGCCGGGCTGACGCCAGCCGACTTCGAGAAGCTGCGCACCCTGCAGCGCCTCTCCAACGAGGAAGCGTGCGATCTCGGCATCAAGCTCAACGAAGCGCCGGGCAAGCTGCCCGCCGACAAGGCCGGCTCGCTGGCGCGCTATCTGGCGGCGGCGCAGTAGCCGTAGCGACGGTTACGGATTGGCCTTCGCCGCCTGCAGCGCCTCCCAGACGCGTGCCGGCGTGGCCGGCATGTCGAGGCTCTGCACGCCCGCCGTACGCAGAGCATCGAGCACAGCCGCCATCACCGTCTGCGGTGCGCCGATACAGCCAGCCTGACCCGAGCCCTTTACACCCAACGGATTTGCAGCGGTCGGCCGCTCCACCAGGGCGATGTCGAATGACGGCAGATCGTCGGCGCGTGGCAGGGCATAGTCCATCAGAGAGCCACTGAGGAGCTGGCCGGATTGCGAGTCGTAGACCGTGTGTTCCATCAGGGCCTGCCCGATGCCTTGCGCCACCCCGCCCTGCACCTGGCCTTCCGTCAGCATCGGGTTGATCAGCCGGCCGTAATCGTCGATCGCCGTATAGTCGACCAGCCGGATGGCGCCGGTCTCGGGATCGATCTCGACTTCCGCGACATGGCAACCGCTCGGAAAGGTGAAGACGTCGGTGATGTTCAGCACATGCTCGCCGAGACCGGTTCCCGGCGCCATTCCATCCGGCAGGTTGGCCGGATCGCCGGCGCTCTGCGCCAGCGTAGCGAGATCGATCGCGCGGTCGCTGCCGCGGACGGTGAAGCGCCCCTCCTTGTAGTCGAGTTCGTCGGTTGTCGCCTGCAACAGATGCGCGGCGAGCTGGCGTGCCTTCGCCAACGCCGCGTCCATCGCCTTCACCAGCGCCGCGCCACCCATGTGCATCGACCGCGCGCCACCATGGCCGGCACCGCTGCGTACCGCGCGTGTGTCGGCCTGCACATACCGGAACGCCACGATCGGCAGGCCGAGATGCTGGGCAGCGATCTGTGCGAAAGCCGTCTCGTGTCCTTGTCCGTTCGACTCCGTACCCACCGCGATCGTCACGGTGCCATCGCTTTCAAAACGCACCTCCGCGCCTTCGTTGGGCGCACCGCGCGAGGTTTCAAGGAAACAGGCGACACCGATACCGCGCAGCAGTCCCTTCTCCTTCGATGCCTTCCGTCGCGTCTCGAAACTTGCCGTATCGGCACGCTGGATCGCGGCCTCGAGATTGTCGCCGAAGCCACCGGAATCGATCGCCATGCCCATCGCCGTACGATGCGGAAAAGCAGCGATCAGGTTCTGACGGCGCAGATCGGCAGGGTCGCGCCCAATCGCACGCGCTGCGGCCTCGATGGCGCGCTCGATGATGTAATTGGCTTCAGGCTTGCCAGCACCGCGATAGGCATCGACCGGCACCGTGTTGGTGAGTGCGCCGCGGATGTCGACGGCGATGGCGGGGATGTCGTAGACGCCACCTTGTGCTGTCGACGCTGCGACGACCGACGCGCCAGGTCCATTGCCCGAGAGATAGGCGCCGAGATTGGCCACCATTGCCACATCGAGGGCGAGGAAGCGGCCTGTAGCATCGAGCGCGAGTTTCGCCCGGGCCTCGATGTCGCGGCCCTGCGCACCGGTCACGAACTCCTCGGCCCGGTCGGCGATCCAGCGGACCGGCCGGCCCAGCCGACGCGCCGCCCAGAGCAGAAGCACCCATTCGGGATAGAGGAAGTTCTTCATCCCGAACCCGCCGCCGACATCGGGCGCGTGGAGCTGGATGCGATCCAGCGGCACCTTGAACACGAATTCGGCGAGCTGGCGACGGATGCCATGCAGCCCCTGCCCCGTCAGTTCGAGATCCATGACGTCGCTGGCGGCGTCGTAGCGAGCAATGCCGGCGCGTGGCTCCAGCGGGACGACCACCACCCGGTTGTTCATCACCTCGACTTCGACGATATGCGCAGCCTCCTTCAAGGCGCGCTGCACGGCATCGTGCTCGCCGCGCTGCACATGATAGGCGAGGTTGCCTGGCGCCTGCTCCCACAGCGCGGGGGCTTCTGCCGCGAGAGCCGCGCTGCCATCGACGACGGAGGGCAGCGGCTCGTAGTCGACCTCGATGAGTTCCGCGGCTTCGCGGGCGATATCGGCATTGTCGGCGACGACAAACGCCACCGGATCGCCGACATGGCGTACGCGTCCCTCGGCCAGCGCCGGCCGGGGCGGCACGATCAAGGGCTTCACGGCGGCCATGCAGGGCAGATGTCCCAACCCATCGGCCGCGAGGTCCGCCGCCGTTGCAATCAGTTGCACGCCGGGCAGTGCGGCGGCTTGAACGGTATCGATGCGGTGGATCAGGGCGTGGGAATGCGGCGAGCGCAGCACATGGCCCGCCAGCGCAGTCGGCGCAGCGATATCTTCGAGGTAGCGGCCTCGGCCCAACAGGAAACGCGCGTCTTCGAGGCGGCGGATCGACCGCACGTCTGCATTCGTGTCTGGCATCTCAGGAAGCTTTCACCTGGCTGTCGGCCATCGGGCCTGGTTGTCCGTCTCGGTCGAGCAGGACCTGTACGAGTTTGCGAAACTGCGTCGGTCCGGCATCGAGGCTGGTCGGCAGCATACGGCGCGACGGATCGAGGTCGATCAGTTTCTGCTGCGCCTCGATGATCGCCTTGTCCTCGCCGAACGCCGCTTCGACGATGGCGAACAGACGACCCACCCGCTCGGCGTCGATATCGGCGCTGCGAGCGCCGGCAGCATAGAAGTACCGCGCCGTGCGGTCGCCGATCGGCGTCACCGCCTGATCATCGTAGCGCAGGAAGAGCGGCGCTTCGTCGGGTTCCTTACGGTTCCAGCGGTCGGCGGTGCCGGCCGGATAGAAAGCGGTGCGCAACAGGAAGATTCCCGGGAACAGAAAGTCGTAGCTGTTCCACAGGTCGAGCACCTCGCCCCAGCGACGCATGAATCCGCGCGACGGCTGGTTGCGCAGCCAGCGTTGTACGCGCAGGCCCCGCTCCAGCGGCTGAATGCGCGGCCGCTCGTCGGCCCATTGCGGCATGTCGAGGCCCAGCGTCTTCTCATGCGCGAAGGTGAGATGCGAGAGGTCGAGCAGATTGTCGTCGATCAGGAGATAGTGCGCGGCATAATCCATCTGTCCGCTGCGCATGCAGTAAGCCGGATCGCTGAGCCGCACCGAGTCGGGGATCGATGCCGGATCGGCCGCCGCAGCCTCACCCATCCAGACCCAGATCCAGCCGCCGCGCTCCTCCGCAGGGTAGCGCCGCACGCAGGCCGATTGCGGGATCAGCTTCTGGCCAGGAATCTCGATGCAACGTCCATCCGGCGCGAACTTCAGGCCGTGATACATGCAGCGCAGATCGTCCTGCTCCAGCCGGCCCATCGATAGCGGCGCGAAGCGATGGCAGCAGCGATCCTCCAGCACGACCACACCGCCATCGCCCTTGCGATAAAGCGCCAGTGGCTGCTCGATGATCGTGCGTGCTTCGATACGGCCGGGCGCCAGATCGTGTGACCAGCCGGCAACGTACCAGGCGTTGCGAACCCACTTTCCATCCATGGTGCCGGTCCTCCCGGACCCTTTGTTACGACGAGCATACACCATTGACGGACCGCGGCGACGGGCGGACGCTCCCGCCACCTGACGCAACCCTGTCTTTCGGAGCAAGTAATGATCGATCTGCACTACTGGCCCACGCCCAACGGCAAGAAGGTCACCATCCTGCTGGAGGAGTGCGGCCTGCCCTACAAGATCGTGCCGGTGAACATCGGGCGTGGTGACCAATTCACCGACGAGTTCCTGGAGATGAACCCCAACCATCGCATGCCAGTGATGGTCGATCATGCGCCCAAGGACGGTGGTGCACCGGTCACCATCTTCGAGTCCGGTGCGATCATGATGTACATCGCCGAGAAGGCCGGGAAGTTCTATCCGCAGGATCTACGGACACGCTACGACGTGAACCAGTGGCTGATCTGGCAGATGGCCAACCAGGGGCCCAAGAGCGGCGAGTGTGGCCATTTCCGCAGGGTCGATCAGGCCAAGGAAGGCGACCAGACCTATGCCATCACTCGCTTCACTGACGAGGTGAACCGGCTCTACGGCGTGCTGAACAACCGCCTCTACAAACACAAGTATCTGGCGGGCGACCAGTACACGATCGCCGACATGATCTGTTACCCGTGGACCATCAACTGGAAGTTCCAGGGCCAGGACATCGAGGAGTTCAAGCACTTCAAGCGTTGGTTCGATGAGCTTGGCGCACGCCCTGCCGTCCAGAAGGGCATGGCCGTCGGCGCCGATCTCTCGGTCGACAACACCAAGCTGCCGCCCGAGGAGCAGGCCCGCATCCGCAAGCTGCTCTACAATCAGCGCGCCCGGCCGGTTCCGGCCTAGGCCGTCGGCTAAAGCGGACCGTAAGCGCCGGGAAAGTCGGCGATGTTCAGGGTCGGCACGCCGGGCACCTGGACGAGCCGGCTCTCGGCGCTTCCATCCGCGCCGAGACGGTGCTCGACATAGCCCACTTCCTTGAGGCCATAGCGCGGCTGGCGCGCGTCCGGAATGACGAACGCCGTCGACGTGCCCCAGACGTGTAACGCACCGTCGGCTCGGGTCTCGCGATACTGATGGACGTGGCCGCAGGCGACGAGCGCCGGCGGCGCTTCTGCCAGCAATGCCAGCAGGCGGCGACGCGGCACGGGATTGATGAACCGCCCGGTGACCGCCGTCTCGTCGCGGTCGCGGTCGAACAAAGGCTTGTGCAGGAAGAGCGCCAGTGCTCGATCATCGAGCGTCGCGGCCGCGTCGGCGATCACCGTCTCCTGCTCTTCGGCAGCCTCGAGATCGCTGCCAAGAAGCTGGGCATTGATCCCCAGGACCCTCCAGCCGGGAACATCGAACGACCAGAAATCCGCATCAAAATGCCGGAGATAGCGATCGCGGCTGGCAGCATCGATCGCCCCCTCGCCGTGGGCGGGCGCGTCCTGGCTGTCGCCGAGATCGTGGTTGCCCGGCAGATAGCGGATCGGCAAATCGAGCGCGTCGTGCAAGGCGCGCGCCGCGGCGAGGTCGGCGTCACCGGCCGCCCCATCGAGCGAGATATCACCCGAGTTGAGCACGAGATCCGGCGGATCCGCGCGCAAGGCCGCGCCGATCCGCCGGAAGTTCTCAATGAAGAACGGCTTCTCCTCGCTGAGATGCGTATCGGAGATTTGGGCGATGCGGAAAACCATGTTCCCATCCTAGCTGAGCATTGTTGCAGCTCCGGGAACCCTCGCTTCCCGCCTATCTACGGGCCAACAGCTCCGTCGCAAGGGCCGTCCACTCGTCTTCCAGCGACTGATCGGGAACGGACCGGCCGACACGTCGATACCACCAGCCGGCGTTGTTCAGGTCGCCTTCCTGGCGATGCAGATGCGCGTGCACCCGATCGCAATCCGGCTCGCCTTCGTGACTTTGGACACACTCGTGCGCCCGTTCCCAATCACCGTGCGCCAGCCACCACAGGGCCTGCACAGCCGGCGTGCTATCGGCCGGAGGCGTCGCCGCCGACAGGCTGCTTCGGAAGGTATCGATGGTCGTCATGGCCGCAGGCCCCTCCTAACGAACCGTCATGATCGCCCTGGGACGGTACTACTTCACTCCACCGGCCGACAGGCCCTGCACGATTTCCTTCTGGATGATGATGGTGAGCACGATCACCGGCAGCATGACCACGATGGCGGCGGCGGCGAGCGGGCCCCAGGCGAAGCTTTCGAAGGTCAGCATGTTGTAGACCGCGACCGGCATGGTGCGCGTCGTGCGACCGGCGAACACCGCGCCGAAGATGAAATTGTTCCACGACGAGATGAAGGCCAGGATTGCGCCGACCACGATGCCCGGCCGGCTGAGCGGCAGAGCGACGTAACGGAAGGCTTGCCACAGGGTGGCACCATCGATGCGCGCCGCCTCCTCCAGCTCGTGCGGCTGTGTCTCGAAGAAGCCGATCATGATCCAGACCACGATCGGCAGGGTGATCACCATATGCGTCAGCGCGATCGGCCAGACCGTGCCGATCAGGCCCAGCACCTGGAACAGGGTGAAGAGCGGGATCAGGTAGGAAAGGCCAGGCGTCATGCGGCTGAGCAGCAACACGGCCGCCATCTTGTGCGCCCGGGCCTTGGCGATGCCGTAGCCCGCCGGCACGCCGAGCAACAGCGCCACCAGGGTGGCCGAGCCCGTCACCTGCACCGAGTTCCAGAAGTAGAGGAACATCGGGCTTTCTTCGAAGACCTTGGCGAAGTTGTCGAAGGTCACTTCCTCCGGCCAGAAGACCGGTGGCCAGGCGGTGTTGTCGATGTCGTACTTCAACGAGAGCGACAGCATCCAGAAGAACACGAACAGGCAAGGGGCCAGCAGCACCGCGACGGTGGCCGCGAGCGCCACCTTGTCGACAACCTTGCGGATCTTGCGTTTGGTTCGAACGGTCAGAGCCATCTAGTTCAAGCCCACTTGGCTTTCTGGCGCGCCCACAGGAGCACCAGAGACAGCGCCACGATGATGCCGAAGAAAACCACGACCACTGCCGAAGCCGTGCCGACCTGGTTGTAGGCAAAGGCCTGGGCGTAGAGATAGACGTTCAGCACCTCCGACGCCGTGCCCGGTCCGCCGTTGGAGATCACCCAGATCGTCTCGAACACCTTGAGCGCGTCGATGGTGCGCATGATCAGCGCCACGACCAGGAACGGCGCCACCAGCGGATAGGTGATCTTCCAGAACATCTGCCACTGGCTGGCACCGTCGATCAGCGCCGCCTCGTAGGGCTCGGTCGGCAATGATGCCAACCCACCCAGCACGATGATCATCACGAACGGCGTCCACAGCCAGATCTCGACCAGGATCAAGCTCGGGATCACCGTCCCCGGAGCATAGACCCATTGCGACGGCGGCAGGCCAACGAGGCTCAGCAGGTAGTTCAACACGCCGAGCTGGGGATGGAACATCATGGTCCAGATCAGCGACACGGCGACCGGAGTCGCCATCATCGGCATGATGAACAGCGTACGGAAGAAGCCGCGCCCACGGAACTTCTTGTGAAACACCAGCGCCGACACCGTGCCCAGTACCATCGGCAATATGACGGCCAGAATGGTGAAATAGATCGTGTGGCCGATCGATTCGAGGAATCGCCGGTTGGTCATCAGGTTCACGTAGTTGTCGAGCCCGATGAAGGTCTGTTTGCTGCCGATATGCCAATCGTTCAGGCTCATCCACACCGTGAAGATCCATGGGAAGATGATCACCGCCGAACTGACGATCAGCGCCGGCCAGATGAACAGAAGGTAGGGCCGCAGACGCCGTTCGCCGGCCGTCCGCGTCCCTGCCGCTATCGTTACGTCAGCCCCAGCCATACGCTACGCCCGACCCGTCCTGTGTGTTTCTAGCTTTGCTCGCTCTTGTCGAGAACGGGCTGAAACTCGGCGGTCGCTCGCTTCATTTCAGTGGCGGGATCGGCGCCGCCCAGCAGGTTGGTGAGCGCAGTTCCGATGACGTCGCGGAACTCGGTCACCGGCACGATCACAGGCAGGCCGGGCATGCTGATCGGCGCGCAGCCGGCAGCACACTCCGCCCATTCCCGGGGAACGGTGAGGCTCGAGAGCACCGCCGGATCCTTGAGCGGATTCGTACGGAACGGAATGCCGCCGCCTACCTGCAGCATGCGGCCCGCCATGGTGCGGCCGGTCATCCACAGCATCGTGTAATAGGCCGCCTCCTTGCGGGCGCTGGCCTTGGGGATGGCCATGCCGGTGCCGAAAGTCACCGAACCATGTCCCTTCGGGCCGGACGGCGGCAGGCCGTATCCGACCTTGCCGACGACACGGCTCTTGGTCTTGTCCTCGACGGGTGCGGCAAAGCCCGTGGCATCGATCCACATCGCCGCCTTGCCCTGCATGAAGAGGCCCTGCGCTTCGTTCCAGTTGAAGCCGGCGATGCCGGCCGGACCATAGGACGAGAGTAGCTTCTTGTAGTAGGCCGCCGAGGCGATCGCGTCGGGCGTATCGGTGATCAGCTTCAGTGGCTTGCCGGCGACGGTCTCCTGGCCCCAGCCCGAGAGAAGCTGCGTCCACAGCACGACATTGGCATTGCGCACGCCACGACCGACGAAGCCCGAGATTCCGGCCGCGGGATCGTTGAGCGCAGCAGCGGCGGTCATCATCTCGTCGAGCGTCTTGGGAAAGGCGACGCCCTTCTTCGCGAACAACTCCTTGTTGTAGTAGACCATGAAGTAGTCGCACAGGATCGGCAGGGCATTGACCTTGCCGTCGGACGTGGTCGCGAAGCTCATGCCGAGCTTCGAGATGTCACCGAGTTCGTACTCGGCCGGCATCATCTGCGGATCCTTCAGCCAGTCGGTGATCTCGAGCAGCCAGCCGCCCTTCTCGAACTGGCGCTTCTGGACATGGAAGGCAAAGTTGAAGAGGTCGAAGGACGGCTTGCCCGAGTTCAGCTCGATCGCCACCTTCTGCCGCGCCTGCTGCTCGGGGATCACCTCGATACCGAGCTTGATACCGGTCTGGTCGAGGAACTCCTTCTGATACTTCTTCATCAGATCGGCGCGTGGGCCGGTTTCCATCAACACTTCGACCTGCTGGCCCTTGAAGCGCTGCCAGTTGAAGGCGCCGCTTTGCGAATAGGCAGTGACGGTATTCAGCATCGGCGCGGCGAGACCGCCCAGGACAGCAGCCCCCTGCAACGCACGGCGACGCGTGATCGAACGAGACGACATTTGCTTCCTCCGGACTCTTTTCTTTTCGTGGGTTTTCCCAACGTTGAGGCGAAGCCTAGTAGAACCGATGCACGGCGTCACGATCCTTTGCGCATCTCTGGTGTGAGGTGCCTGGTGAATGCCCAGAAGAGAAATGCGGTTCCGCTGAGCACCGCTCCCAGAAGGCAGACGCCGTTCCATCCGGCCTCGGCATAGATCAGCGTCGAGCCGATTGATCCGCTGGCGCTGCCGAGCGAGTAGAACAGCATGTATCCCGCCACGAGACGGCTGCGCGCTTCAGGTCGCACGCGATAGATCAGACTCTGATTGGCGACATGGACGGACTGCAGACCGAAATCGATAGCCACAACGCCGACGACCAAACTCCACAACGACCAGGGAAGAAGCGCGATTACGCCCCAGGACAGAAACATGAGGATCAATCCGATGCCGGTTGTCCGTTGCGCAAATCCTCGATCCGACAACCGGCCTGCCCTCGACGCGCCGAGCGCACCAGCGGCACCGGCGAGGCCAAACAGACCGATCTCTGTATGCGATAGCGAGAACGGCGGCGCTGCGAGCGGCAACACCATCGGTGTCAGCAGCGTCGTGATCGCTGCAAAGATCAGCAGCGCGAGGACCGCGCGAACGCGCAGCACCGGCTCCTCGACGAACAGCATGAACACCGAGCCGATCAAGCGTGGATAGGAAACGCGCGCACTGCGCTCGGTCTGCCGCGGCAGCGCCTGACTGAGCGCAGCGATGACCAACAGCGTCGCGACCGCCGAAACTAGGTACACGGACCTCCAGCCGAAGAGATCCGACAAAGTGCCAGACACCGAACGGGCCAGCAGGATGCCGAGAACGATACCGCTGGTCACCACACCGACAATCCTGCCGCGCTCCGACGGATCGGCGAGATGGGCGGCATAGGCGACCAGCACCTGCGTCACGACCGCCAGGAGGCCGACCATCGCCATGCCGGCCAGCAAGGCAACACTGGTCGGGGCAAAGGCTACAGCGAGCAGCGCCAGCACGGAGAGGAGCGACTGCCCCAGGATCAGGCGACGGCGATCCAGCAGGTCCCCCAATGGGACGATCAGAAGCAGGCCGGCGCCATAACCGATCTGCGTGACCGTGATGACGATGCCCACGTTGGCGTGACTGATCCCGAAGGTATCGGCGATCGTGTCGAGCAGCGGTTGGGCATAGTAGACGTTCGCGACTGCCAGCCCGCAGGCGACGGAAAACAGCAGCGCGACGCCGCGGGACAAGGACAGCGTGACGGGCGCCGCTCCCGCATCATTCGATACCGAACTGCAGTTGATGCTCATGCGAGACCTCGGGGCGGTTTCGATAGACTGGTTTTAAATTAAAACCTCATTGCCTTTAACTTGTCTGGTTGTAATATGCAACCTAATGGTCAAACGGATTAGTCACCGGGATGCGCTTTGCCCCGTCGCACGGCCGCTCGACGCGATCGGCGATTGGTGGTCGCTGCTCATCGTCCGCGATGCCTTCGGCGGGCTACGGCGATTCGGGGAGTTTCAGAAGAGCCTGGGGTTGGCCAAGAACATCCTCTCGGCACGCCTGAAGAACCTCGTCGAGCACGATGTGCTGGAGACTGTCCCGGCATCGGACGGCAGCGCCTATCAGGAGTATGTGCTGACCGAGAAAGGCCGCGGGCTGTTCCCCCTTCTGGTCGCCTTGCGGCAATGGGGCGAGGACTACTTCTTCCGGCCGAGCGAGGGCCACGTCACGCTTGTCGACCGCAAACGCGGCAAGCCCGTGCGCCGGCTGGAGCTGCGCGCTCAGGACGGCCGCCTGTTGGAGCCGGAAGACACCTATGTGAAGGCGTGCTAGCTAGAGCGACGACTCGAAAGCGGCGGTGCGATCTCTTCCAGCGATTTGCACTCGGCCGCGACGCCGAGCTTCAGGGTGACCAGTGCAGCCGCGATCATCAGCACTGCCCCCAGGAGATAGCCCCAGAAGATTTCTAACGAGCTGCCGCCTTCGATCAGGACGCCGAACAGCCACGGCCCGCCGACGCCACCGAACAACGTGCCGAAGGCATAGAAGAGCGCAATGGTGAGGGCACGGATCTCGAGCGGGAAACACTCGCCCACCGTGAGGTAGGCCGAGCTTGCCGCGGCTGACGCAAAGAAGAAGACGATGCTCCACATTGCTGTCTGCGTGGTCGCGTCGAGATGGCCGGCATGGAACATCCAGCCGGTCAGCGCCAGCAGGACACCGGACAGAGCATAGGTGGTCACAATCATCTGTCGACGTCCCCAGCTGTCAAACAGCGGCCCGAGCAGCAGTGGGCCCAGGAAGTTGCCGATCGCGAATGGCAGGATGTAGAGGCCAACTTTGTCAGCCGGCACGCCGTAGAAGCGCGACAGGATCAGCGCGTAAGTGAAGAAGATCGCGTTGTAGACGAAGGCCTGCGCCGCCATCAGCACGATGCCCAAGGTCGTACGACCGGGATAGACCCGGAGCAACGTCCGGCCGACGGAAAGCAGCGTCGTCTTGTGAGTCTCTCCGAGCAGCAGCGTCGCCTTCACCGGCTCGAGGACGACCTTCCCATCCGCCACGATCCTCGCCTCGATCTCTTCGATCACTTTCTCCGCTTCGCGCGGGCGGCCGTGAAGCATCAGCCAGCGCGGACTCTCCGGAAGGAATCGCCGTAGGTAGAGAATGACCAGTCCCAGCACGGCACCGCTGCCGAAAGCGACCCGCCAGCCCATGTCGGGGCTCAGGAACTCGGGATCGAGCAGCCATACCGAGAGCAGCGCGCCCATCGCTGCACCGACCCAGAAGCTGCCGTTGATGGCGAGATCGATGCGGCCGCGCAGGCGCGCGGGGATCAGTTCCTGGATCGCCGAGTTGATAGCGGCGTACTCACCGCCGATGCCGGCGCCGGTCAGGAAGCGAAACAGCATGAAGCTCGTGAAGTCCCACGAGAAGGCCGTCGCCGCCGTGGCGACGAGGTAAACGCCCAACGTCACATTGAACAGCCTCTTGCGGCCCAATCGGTCCGTGAGGTGACCGAAGAACAGTGCTCCCAGCACGGCGCCTGCGAGATAGGCGCTACCGGTGAGGCCCACCTGCTCCGCCGTGAGTTGGAGCCGCGGGCTGGTCTGTAGCGCCGCCGCCACCGAGCCCGCCAGGGTAACCTCGAGCCCGTCGAGGATCCAGGTGATGCCGAGCGCAATCACCACCAGGCGGTGGAAACGGCTCCAGGGAAGGCGATCAAGGCGCGCGGGGACGTCGGTTTGCACCGGGGTGCAACGCACCAGCCGCCGGATAGTTCAATACGCGCGATTTAGCCCGGAACCTTTAATCTGTCCCACCCTGTCGAGTTTCACCTGATCGTCAGACCATTGCGGACGTTCTTAACGCCGTAGACCTGCTCCGCTACGTCCTGGGCACGAAGTAGCTCCGGCTGATCCGCGACAGTGCCCGTCAGTGTCACTTCACCGTCGTCGACCTGAACCTCGACGTTCGAGGCGTCGAGCAACGGATCGGCGGCCATGCATTCGCAAATGTCTTCGCGTATTTGGCTGTCGAGACGCCTGTAAGCCGCTCGGACCGGTCGCCCCGCTTGATCATAAGTAAAGGCGTTGGCGCGTTCGCGACCGACATGCGACGCGCCGCCATAACTTCCAGATTTGTTGGCCAAGCCGGCCTCCGCAAAAGAATCTCCCATACAGACAACGATGAAGCCGCACGTCAGTTGCGGCGCTGGGGAGGAAAGCGCCCGCCTAGCCTTAGTCACAATCAGTGGAACTCTCACGCCGAGTGCCCGTTGGAAGGGCAGAAGGCGAGGAGATGCACATGGTGGACGCAGTCGTAGTCGAAACCCATCCCGTACCGATGAGATCGACGGTGTCGTGGCCGGCGATCATCGCCGGCGGTTTCGTAGCGGCCGCCCTTACCCTGATGCTTCTGGCCCTGGGCGCCGGACTGGGTTTCAGCGTCGTTTCGCCCTGGTCGGGCCCACCCGACATCAGCACAACCACCGCCGCAACAGTGGGCGGCATCTACATGGCGGTGACTGCTGTGCTGTCCTCGGCGATTGGCGGCTATATCACCGGTCGACTGCGGACCGGCTGGGCGCAGGCGCCGCTCGACGAAGTCTACTTCCGCGATACCGCGCACGGGGTGGTATGCTGGGCCTTCGCGACCGTCATGGGCGCGGCCTTGCTGGCCTCGGCAGCGACGGTCGTGAGTGGCGGCATTGCCAGCCGCTCCAACCAGAACGGCGCGAGCCAATCGATCGCCGATCCCACCGCGTCGATCCTCGATCGCCTGTTCCGGCCGGATTACGGCGCATTGGCGGGCGGTACCGGTCAGCGAGCGGCAGGCGTCTTTGCCGGCGGCCGTGATCTTGCGGCCGATCGCGACGTCGCACGGCGTATCCTGCTCACCTTCGACCAGCGAGGCCGGACCGAGTTCACCGGTGATGACCGGCAGTACCTCGCGCAGATGGTCGCGGCCCGCACCGGGCTCGAACCGGCCGCGGCCGAGCAGCGCGTCAGCGCAATCGAGGCGGAGGTGAGGGTCAAAGCCGATGCCGCACGCCGTGCCGCCGCCCATCTATCGTTCTGGTTGGTCGCGTCACTGCTCATGGGCGCCGTGGCAGCAGGCCTTACCGCCGCTGAAGGCGGTGCCGCCCGCGACGGGCGATCTTAGTCGGCTGGCAATCATTTACTCAAAAGGAGGATATCATGGGTCGTTCCATCTTGCTCTGGCTGCTCGGCGTTCCTATTCCGATCATCATCCTGCTCGCGATCTTCTGGCGTTAGGTATCCCCTAGTCAGAAAGGCGTACAAGGAAGGTCGATAATGGCAGCAGCTCGGTCCCCGAAGAAAGTTGCCGCACGCTATCGCAGCCTCCAGCGCCGCAGAGCGCGGGCTGACCGTAGCCGCCCGCCGTTCGCGGCCGACAAAGCGATGCAGGCCGGGGCACGGCCTTATCCCGTGCCACCCTTGCCTCGACAGCATCAAGCAAAGCCCGGCCACGAAACCCGGCTCGATCCGCCGCCGATGTATGAAGCGCCCTTCTATCGCGGCTCCGAAAAGCTGTTGGGCCGCGTGGCACTCGTCACGGGTGGCGATTCAGGCATCGGCCGCGCCGTGGCCGTGCTCTTCGCACGCGAGGGCGCCGACGTGGCGATCATCCATCTCGACGAGGCACAAGATGCCGAGATCACGCGCGCCGCCGTCGAAGCCGAAGGGCGGCGTTGCCTGGTGCTGCAAGGCGACGTCAGCCGTCGCGCCTTCTGCTTCCGCGCTGTCGAGCGCACAGTCAAGGCATTCGGTCGTCTCGACGTGCTGGTCAACAATGCGGCCTTCCAGCTCCATGCCTTGCGTGTCGAGGATCTTAGCGAGGCGCAGTTCGACCGTACGCTCAAGACCAATCTCTATGGCTACTTCCACATGGTTCAGGCGAGCGTGCCGCACATGAAGCCGGGTTCGGCCATCGTCAACAACGGCTCCGTGACCGGCTTGCACGGCAGCAAGTATCTGCTCGACTATTCGATGACCAAGGGCGGCATCCATGCGTTTACGCGTTCGCTCGCTGGGCATTTGGTGCCGCGCGGCATCCGGGTGAATGCAGTCGCGCCCGGGCCGGTATGGACACCGCTCAATCCCGCCGACAAGAAAGCGTCCGACGTCGCGACGTTCGGCGCCGATGTGCCGATGAAACGCCCCGCGCAGCCCGAGGAAATCGCGCCGGCGTTCGTCTTCCTCGCCTCGCCCCATTGCTCCAGTTACATAACCGGTGAAATCCTGCCGGTGATCGGCGGCTACGGCTGACAGGCATCGCGCGCCCCTGCATCGCTGGTTTGCCGATGCCGCGCTGGTGAGCGGGCGGCCTGCCACCTAGAGTGGCGCCATGACCGACAATACGATGGCCGCGGGTTCAGCGCCCGCGGCGGTGCAAGCCTCTCCGACAGCAGCGGCCTCCGCCAACAACACGACCTTTGCGGTCATCCTGTCGCTCAGCTTCTGCCATCTGCTCAACGACATGATGCAGTCGCTGGTGCCGGCGCTCTATCCCATCCTCAAGGATTCATACGCACTGACATTCGGCCAGATCGGGTTCATCACCCTCGCCTTCCAGTGCACTGCATCGATGCTGCAGCCCGTCGTCGGCATGTACACTGACAAGAAGCCCCAACCCTATTCCCTGATGGTCGGTATGGGCTTCACCCTGGTCGGCCTGCTGCTGATGTCCCAGGCCAGCTCCTATCCGGTGATTCTGCTGGCCGCCGCACTGATCGGCATGGGCTCCTCGGTGTTCCATCCCGAAGCCTCGCGTGTCGCGCGCATGGCGGCGGGCGGCCGGTACGGCCTCGCCCAGTCGCTGTTCCAGGTCGGTGGCAACATGGGCTCGGCCGCGGGTCCGCTGCTGGCAGCCTTCATCGTCGTACCGCACGGCCAGCAGAGCATCGTCTGGTTCTCGGCCGCGGCTCTCGTGGCCATGATCGTGCTGTTCCAGGTCGGCAGCTGGTACAAGGCGCGCCGCACGGTGTCGAAGCCGGCAGCGCGCAAGGCAGCCGCGGATACAGGCGCAAGCGCCGCCCCGCTGACGCGCCGTCGCGTCGGCATCGCTGTGGCGATCCTGGTGGCGCTGCTCTTCTCCAAGAACGTCTACAGCGCCAGCCTCGGCTCCTACTTCACCTTCTACCTGATCCAGAAGTTCGGCATGGAGGTGCAGACCGCGCAGCTCTACCTCTTCGCCTTCCTGGTCGGCATCGTCGTCGGCACGATCCTGGGTGGTCTGGTCGGTGACAAGGTCGGTCGCATCCCAGTCATGTGGTTCTCGATCCTGGGCGCTCTGCCCTTCGCCCTGATGCTGCCCCACGCCAACCTGTTCTGGACCGGCGTGCTGGCTGTCACCGTTGCGATCATCATGGCCTCGGCCTTCTCCGCCATCCTGGTCTATGCGCAGGATCTGCTGCCCGGTCGCGTCGGTCTGGTGGCCGGCATGTTCTTCGGTGTTTCCTTCGGTCTGGGCGGCCTCGGCGCGGCCGCCCTCGGCGAGATTGCCGACCATGCCGGCATCGAGGCCGTCTACAAGGTGACGCCGTTCCTGCTGCTGCTGGGCCTGCTCACGGCGTTCCTGCCGCGTCACCCCAGTCTCAATAGGTAGCCACGGCGATCACTTGAGGCTGGCTGCCACGATGCGGCCGGCCTCGGCGATCACGTCGTTGCGCGCCTCGTCCGATATCGTCGAGCCGGTGTAGTAGACCGTCACCAGCAGCGGCGCGCGGCCGGTCGGCCAGACGATCGCGATGTCGTTGGCGCTGCCATTGCCGCCCGTACCGGTCTTGTCGCCCACTTTCCATCCTGGCATCCCGGCGCGCAGGCGCTTGTCGCCCGTCTTGTTGGCGAGCAGCCACCCAGTGAGGCGTTCGCGCGACGCAGCCGACAGTGCATCGCCAAGAAGGAGCCGCTGCATCGTGCCCAGCATGGCGACAGGCGATGTGGTGTCGCGCGGGTCACCGGGCAGGCCCTCGTTGAGTGCAGTCTCGATACGATCGAGCCGAGTCGTCTGATCGCCCAGGCTGCGCGCATAGGCGGTGAGTCCGGCCGGCCCGCCAAAGCTCGCGAGCAGCAGATTACCCGCGGTGTTGTCGCTGAGCGTCATCGTGGCATCGCACAGCTCCGCCACCGACAGACCCGCCGGACCGACATGGTCCTTGGTGATCGGCGAATAGGTCACGAGATCCTGGGCCGAGTAGACGATACGGCGATCGAGCCGTTCCTCGCCGCGATCGACGCGCGCCAGAGCGAAGGCTGACGCCAGGAACTTGAAGGTGCTGCACATCGGGAAGCGTTCTTCACCGCGATAGCCGATGCGCCGGCCGCTCGCCGAGTCGAAGGCTGCCACCCCCAGCCGACCTCCATTGCGGCGTTCCAGCTCGGCGAATTTGACCGTCGCATCGTTGGCAAAAGCCGGCATTGCCAGGAGAGGAACGGTCAGAAGGGGTGCTGCGAGGACGGCGCGGCGGGCGAGCTGTGCAGGCATGTCTTCTCCTTGGGTAGAGGGGAGAGGACTCCTGAACCGCGAATATGGCGCGCGATAGGCGTGCATGCCTCACGCACTATGCCTGCGTCGCCGGAACGATGGTAAGGTTACAGTCGAATGGCACGCCCGCCCAAACCTGCCTCACGCCCCATGGCTCGCGCCATGGCCGTATTCTCAGGCGCCGGTCGGTCCGGCCGCAACGAGGCGCCCTGGCGGACCTGGCTGCGCCGCAGCCTGCCGGTGATCGGCGTGATCGCCGTGGTCCTGCTTATCTCGGCCATTGCCTTCTACGTCTATGACAGCAACCGCCGCGGCGCGATCATCCTATCCAACGACCTGATCACTGCCATCGACCGGCGTGTCGAAGTCCAGATGCACGCCTATCTCTCGCCGGCGCAGCAGTTCCTCGAACTGGCGGGCGCGGCAGCGCAGGGCCGCAGCGTTGCCGAGGGCGGTCCCGAAGCTGAACGATTCGCGCTGAATGCCCTGCCGACGATTGGGCCGGTCACTGGTTTCAGCTATGCCGATCCCGAGGGCAACTTCCAGTTCATCGTCCGCAACGAGCAGGGCGGCTACGACACCAAGACGATCGACGTCCGCGACGGCAACCGCCGCGTCACCTGGGTTCGGCGCGACGCCACCGGCAAGGTGACGGCGACCGAAACCGATCCGTCCGACACCTTCGATCCCAGGACGCGGCCCTGGTACCAGGGCGCGGAGCAGAGCAAGAAACCTTTCTGGACACCCACCTATCTGTTCTTCACCGTCAAGAAGCCCGGCATCTCGTTTGCCATTCCGAACTACGACGCCGACGGCAAGCTCGTGAATGTGCTCAGTGTCGACATCGAGCTCGCCACGCTTTGCGCCTTCCTGAAACAGCTCGGTATCGGCGTCAGTGGCAAGGCCCTGATCATCGACAAGCAGGGCCGGATCGTCGCCTATCCCAGTGACGACTGGCTGCCGGCCGACCGCCCCGACGTGACCTCGCCGCTGCTCGACGAGATCGGCGATCCGGTGCTGACGCGGGTCTACAACCGGCTGCGCGTCGAAGGCTACGGCCGCCAGGTTCTCGATATCGACGAGCGCCGCATCATCGTCTCGTCCGAGCCCGTAAAGATGTTGAGCGGCCACAACTGGGTGGTCCTGATCGTCGTGCCCGAGACCGATTTCACGGGCTTTGTCGTCGATAGCGGCTGGGCGGCGCTGTTCATGTCCGTGGTCGTGGTGCTGCTCATAGCAGGACTGACCGGCCTGATGGCCTGGCGCTCCATGCTGGCCGACCGCCGTGCTACCGCCGCCGCAACCCGGCAACAGGCCCTGGAGCTTCGCACGCAGGCCTTCGTCGACCTCGCCCAAGGGGCTGCGACTGCCGATGGTCTTGCCGGCGAGAACCTGCAGAGCGCAACCGAAAGTGCGGCAACGGCATGCGACGCCAAACGCGTGGCGATCTGGCGGCTCACGTCCGACCGGCGCACGCTCACCTGTGAGGATTGCTTCGACCGCACCGTCGACGACCATACTGCCGGCCTCGAATTCCATCGCGATGAGATGCCTCATCTCTTCGCCGCCGTCGACAAGGGGGCACCAATCGACGCCGCCGATGCGGGACGCGACCGGCGCACCTCCGAGCTGTTCACGAGCTATCTGGAGCCTTTGGGAATCTCGCGGGTCTACCTCGCCCCCATCGTCGCGGCCGGACAGTCGATCGGCCTGCTGAGTGTCGAGGACCCGCGGCAAGGCGATCGCGCGGCGGGGCTCGCGGCCTTCTGCGATGCATTGTCGATCCTGCTGGCGCTGCGGTTCACCGCCGCGACACCGGGCGCCCTGGCGACCTCTTCGCAGGCTCTCGCTGCGGCCGTGATGCCGCCCCCCGCCGAGGAGAGGCCGCCGGACAGTTTCCTGCAGCGCCAGGCTCGGCTCGAACGCACCTTGCTGCAGCAGGGCGCGGCTCTCGAAGATGTGCGCGAATCCTCTGTCGACCGCGCGGCCGTCGGCGTGATCAAGCTGCCGACCTGGACAAGCGTGACGCAACGGCCATCCGACAGCGGCCAGCGCACGGCGATGGATGCGATCGTCCATGAGCTGCGCCTCTCGATCGAACGCAGCGGCGCTACCTATGCCGCCCTGCTCGACGACCAGATCGTCGTGGCCGCGTTTTCGCCAGAGGCCGACAGCATCGGTGAAAATGCGCGCTGCGTGGCGACGGCGATGCTGGCGCTGCGCGATCGGCTGATCGAGTTCGAGGATCAGTGGAGCACCAGCCTCGACTTCCGTCTGGCCATCGATATCGGCACGGTGATGATCTCCACCGTCGGCACCGAACCGCCGACCCGTAGCCTGTGGGGCGGGGCCCTGGGCGTTGCCAAGGTGCTGGCCGCGACGGCCAGCCGACGCAGCGTCGCGGCCTCCGAGACTGCCTACGAAGTGTTGTCGGGCGATTTTCTCTTCCGGCCGCGCGGCAGTTATTTCCTGCCTGAGACCGGCACGATGCGGACCTTCGTCATGGTCGGCCGCACGTGATGGCGCCCACGACTTACAGCTTCGATCGCGGTCGAATTCGACGCGCGCTCGGCGGGTTGGGTGCGATCGTGCGCCAAGGCACCAGCAACCTGCTGCTCTTCGTCTCGTTCAGCGCGACGGTACTCGTCGTGGCCAGCCGCCGCTCGACCTGGCGTCGGCCGGTCTGGCTCGAGTTCAAGCGCATGCTGAACAACGTGGCCGTGCGGTCGCTGTCGACCACCGTCGCGACCGGCCTGCTGATCGGCGTGGCCCTGGTGTCACAGGCCGTCTACTGGCTCGCCGCGACCGGTCAGACCGGGCTAGTAGGCCAAGTGATCGTCATCCTGCTGATCCGTGAACTCGTGCCGATCCTGGTCGGATTGCTGATCTTCGGCCGCAACGGCACAGCCACCCTGATCGAGCTGGGCGAAGCACATACCGGCGGCTGGCTGCGGCTGTTCGAGATCCAGGGCCTCGACCCGATGGTCTTGCTGGTCGTGCCGCGGGCGCTGGCTTTTGCCCTGGGTGCCTTCTGCATGGCAACGGTTCTGCTGTTGTCGACCCTGCTCACAGGCTACCTGATCGCGCACGGTCTCGGTCTCATCGCCTATTCGATCTGGGATTTCTCCGACATGGTGCAACGCGCCATGACGGTGCGCGACTTCATCGTGCCACCGCTGAAATGCATCTTCATTGGCTTCTTCGTGGCGCTGGTCTGCTGCGCGACCGGACTCGGCCGTCGCGACGAGGGTGACGAACTGCAGCGTATCGTGCCGCGCGGCTTCGTGCGGTCGGCGCTGGCGATCCTGGTGATCAACGGCGTCTTCGATCTGGTGGGCTGAGATGGCGCGCCCCGCCCGATCGATCCTTTCCCTGCAAGCAGCAACTTTAGGCGAGCGCCAGCTCTCCACCACGACCACCCGCATCGACCTCGAGCTGCCGCGCGGCGGCGCCACGCTGGTGCAGGTCGACGACGAGATCGATGCCGTGGCGCTGGTCGACCTCTGCATCGGCCTCGCCGCGCCGACCGACGGGCAAGTGCGTTTCCTCGGCGTCGACTGGCAGGCGCGTGGCGCGCGCGAGCGGCTGACGCGCCGCCGCCGCATCGGCACCGTGGTACAGACACATGTCTGGCCCGCGCACATGAGCGTTCTCGAATCCGTGCTGGTGGCGCGCTTCTACCATTTCGACCGGCCGCGCGAGGAGGTGATCGCCGAAGCGACGGCGCTGGCCCGCCTGTTCGGTCTGCCCGGCCTGCCGGTTGGCCGGCGCGAGACGACGCCGCGGCGTGCGCTCGTTCGTGCAGCCTGCGTACGCGGCTTTCTCGGTGCACCCGATCTCATAGTGGTGCAGGATCAATCGCTCGAGGCCACGGCCGATCTCGCCGTGCCGATGGCGCAGGCGATCGCCGAAGCCTTGGATCGCGGCGCAACGGTACTGTGGATCGTTGAAAGCCTGGCAGCGGAAGCAGCTCGCTTCGTGACCGCCGAGCAGGTGTTCCGGCTCGGCGACCATGGCCTGGTGCAGGTGAGGAGGCGATGAAGCGCTCGATTTTCGGCGTCTACCAGTTCGACGAGCTCGTCGGCGCCGTCGTGCTGGCCTGCATCGGCGTGTTCGTCGCCGTTCTGATCAACGCCGGCCTGCTGAAGGACTGGTTCCAGCCCTCCTTCACCTTGCGCATTCTGCTGCCCGATGAAGGCGTCTCCGGACTGGCGCCGGGCGCCGAGGTTCAGGTGTTGGGCACGCGCGCCGGCGAGATCCGGCGCATCGTCATCGACCCCAACCAGCGCATGCATGCCGTGGCCCGCGTCGAGGACCAGATGCGGCCATTCATCCGCCGCGACTCCCAGGTCTCGATCCGCCGCCAGTTCGGTGTCGCGGGTGCGGCCTATCTCGATATCTCGCGCGGCACAGGGCCCGAGCTCGACTGGTCCTACGCGGTCGTCATAGCCCACAGCGAGCGTGCCGCGACCGACACGCTGGGCCAGATGATCGACGAGGTGCGCGCCAAGGTCCTGCCCATCCTGGACGAAGTGCAGAAGGCCGTGGTTGCCATCACGGCCGTCGCCCAGCGCGTCGGCGATCCGGCTGGACCGCTGGAGCAGACGCTGTCTTCGGCTGCCGGCATCGCGCGGCGGGTCGAGAGCGGTGAAGGCGTCGTCGGCCGGCTGATCGCCAACGACAAGATGGCGACCGATCTCGAAACGACCCTGGTGAGCGTCCGCGAACTCGCCAGCCAGCTCGAACGTACCTCGAAGGATCCGCGCATCGGCCAGATCCTGCAGAAAACCGATTCGGTGTTGGCCTCACTGCAGACTACGACACGCAATCTCGCGGCGACGACTCCGCAGATCACCCGCAACGTTACCGACACGACCGACGCTCTGCCCACGACCCTGCTGCAGGCCCAGCTCGCCGCCCGCGAGCTCGAACTCCTGCTTGGCCAGTTGCGCCATCATTGGCTCTTCGGGGGCAGCAGCGGCAGCAACGCCACCCCGGCTACCGGACGCC
Organism: Reyranella sp.; assembly: GCF_004297405.1. Taxonomy (GTDB): domain Bacteria; phylum Pseudomonadota; class Alphaproteobacteria; order Reyranellales; family Reyranellaceae; genus Reyranella. Next base: position 3,808 of record NZ_SCVC01000032.1, on the reverse strand, counting down.
GCGCCCCGGCGATCGAGGTACGGCCGTGATGGTGTTGCGGATCGCCGCTCCCATCGCGGCGGCACTGCTGCTGGTCGCCTGCGGCGGTGGCACGCCGGCCGACCAGGGTCCGCCGCCCGACACCAAACTCGACACGGCCAACCGCGCCGGCACACAGGCCTTGTCGCTCGGTATGCCAGCGCAGGCTGTGCGCCAGTACAAGCTCGCCCTCTCCCGCGCCTACGAACGCGACGATGCCGAGGCCATCGCCGATACGGCCTACAATCTTGCCCTGGCAGAAATCCGCGCCGGCGATCCCAAGGCCGCGTTGCTGACGACACGGAATGCGCAGGCCGAGCTGCAGCGGCGCCAGGTCGCCGTGCCGGCCGAGCTGATGCTGGTTCAGGCCGCCGCCGCCTATCGTGCGGGCGATACCGCTACGGCCGCGACCGCTGCGCAGCAGGCACTGGAACTCAAGGCGCGCGACGTGGATACGGCGCCCCGCGCCTGGTTCATCCGCGGGCTGGTCGCAGCGGAGCGTGGCGATGGCGCCACCCTGGCACAAGCGATCGCTGCCATCGCGCCCAGCAAACAGGCAGATATCCAGGCCGACCGACAGGAACTGGTGGGCCGTGCCGCCTTGCTCGACGGCAATGCAGGTGCCGCCCTCACCTCTTTCGAACAGGCCGCCGCCAACCGGCAGCAGGCGATCGACTATCGCGGCATGGCCCGCGTATTGGCCCTTGCAGGTGAAGCTTCGCTGAAGCTCGGGAAGCCGTCGGAGGCCGCCGTCTTCTACCTGCGCGCCGGCCGAAGCAGCCTGTTGCAAGGTGACACCGCGGCGGCGACACCGCAGCTCAAGCGGGCGGAGGAGCTGGCGCGACAGACGTCGCAGATCAGCATCGTCGAGGAGATTGCGCGCCTGCGCAAAGCGGCCGCCGAGAGGGCGCCCGTCAGGACTTAGGCTTTCCGTCCCGCCTAGACTCGTGCCACGATCCGGTGCTTCCTGCCACTGGAGGGACCGATGAAAGATTTCGCAGGGAGGATTGCCGTCATCACCGGTGGCGGCACGGGCATGGGTCGCGAACTGGCCCGTCAGTTGGCGGCCGAAGGCTGCAACATCGCCATGTGCGATGTCTCTGGTGCCGCCATGGCCGAGACCAAGCGGCTTTGCGAGGCCGGCGGCATGAGCCAGGGCCAGCGCATCACCACGCACATCGCCGACGTCTCGAAGGAAGCCGACGTCGCGCGCTTCCGTGACGAAGTCGAGAAGGACCAGGAGTCCGACCGCATCCATCTGCTGTTCAACAATGCCGGTATCGGCGGCGGCGGCAGTTTCCTCGTCAATGGTCGTGACGAATGGGAGCGCACCTTCGACATCTGCTGGGGTGGCGTCTATCGCTGCACGCGTGCCTTCCTGCCGATGATGCGCCGCGCCGATGCCGGCCACATCGTCAACACGTCGAGCGTCAACGGCTTCTGGGCCTTCATCGCACCCGACATCCCGCAGACCGCCTATGCTGCCGCCAAGTTCGCGGTGAAGGGCTTCACCGAGGCGCTGATCACCGACCTGCGCCTCAACGCCCCTCACATCAAATGCTCGGTGGTGATGCCGGGCCATATCGGCACGTCGATCGCCTCGAATTCGCTCAAGGTGCAGACCGGCAACCAGGGCGAGGAGATCACTGCCCGCGAGATCGAACTGGCCCGCAAGCGCCTCGCGGCGCGCAACCCCGATATCGACAAGGTTTCCGACGAGGAGATCCGCAAGATGATCCTCGAACGGGCGCGGCGCTTCCTGGAGGATGCGCCGACGACAGCTGCCCAGGCTGCGACCATCATTCTGGACGGCGTGCGCAACGAGCGCTGGCGCATCCTGGTCGGTCGCGACGCCGAACTGATTGACGACCTGGTGCGCGCGACGCCGGAGAAGGCCTACGAGCCCGAGTTCTTCGCCGATTTCGCGGGCAAGGCCGGCTGGACCGTCGGCCGTTAGGAGGGGCGAGTCATGGTTGCCCAGCAACGCACACCGGCGCCCGACTTCGATGCCATCGTCATCGGTGCTGGCATGTCGGGCCTCTTCCAGCTCCACCGCCTGCGCGGACTGGGCATGAAGGTACGCGTCTTCGAGGCTGGCACCGGCGTCGGCGGCACCTGGTACTGGAACCGCTATCCCGGCGCGCGGTTCGATTCGGAGAGCTATTCCTACGGCTACTCCTTCTCGAAAGAGCTGCTGGAGGAATGGGACTGGACCGAGCATTTCTCCCCCCAGCCCGAGACGCTGCGTTACCTGAACCATGTCGCCGACAAGTTCGACCTGCGTCGCGACATCCAGTTGAGGAGCCGTGTCGCGGCGGCCCACTGGCACGAGGAAACGCGAAGCTGGCTCGTAACTCTGGAGGATGGCAGTTCAGCGACCGCGCGCTTCCTGATCACGGCGATCGGCCCCCTCTCCGCGCCCACGATGCCCCGCGTCGAGGGCGTCGAAAGCTTCAAGGGCCAGTCCTGCCACACCGCGCGCTGGCCGCACGAGCCGGTGAACTTCGAGGGCAAGCGCATCGCCGTGATCGGCACCGGTGCCACCGGCGTGCAGACGATCCAGGAGGTCGCAAAAACTGCGAAAAGCCTGACCGTGTTCCAGCGCACGCCCAATTGGTGCGCGCCCTTGCACAACGGCAAGATCGACAAGGCGGAGATGTCCGCCATTCGCGAAAGCTATCCCGATATCTTCCGGCGCTGCCAGGAGACCTTCGCCTGCTTCCTGCACACCGCCGATCCGCGCGCCACCTTCGACGTAACGGCCGAGGAGCGCGAGGCCTTCTTCGAGAAGCTCTACGGCGAACGCGGCTTTGGCATCTGGGTCGGCAACTTCAACGACATCCTGACCGACCCCAAGGCCAATGCGCTGATCTCCGATTTCGTGGCACGCAAGATCAGGAGCCGCGTCAAAGATCCGGCGGTAGCTGAGAAGCTGATCCCCAAGAACCACGGCTTTGGCACCCGCCGCGTGCCACTGGAGACGCGCTACTACGAGGTCTACAACCAGCCCAATGTCGAGCTGATCGACATCACCGAGACGCCGATCCAGCGCATCACGCCCACCGGCATTGCAACCAGCGCCCGCGAATTCGAGTTCGACATGATCGTCTATGCGACCGGCTTCGATGCGCTGACCGGCGCCTTCGACCGCATCGACTTCCGCGGTGTCGGTGGCCGGCGGCTGAAGGAGAAATGGGCCGAGGGGGCGGAGACCTTCGTCGGCATGTCGGTGGAGGGCTTTCCCAATCTGCTGCTGCTGCTGGGGCCCCATACAGCTTTGGGCAATATCCCCCGCAGCATCGAATACAATGTCGAATGGGTGACTGACCTGCTGCGTTTCATGCGCGAGCACGGGCTGACGCGCATCGACGCCACACCGGAAGGCGTCGAGGCCTGGATGAAGACGGTGCTCGATGCCTCAGTGGGATTGCTCTCCAACGAGGTGAACTCGTGGTTCACCGGCATCAACACCAATGTCGAGGGCAAGCAGACCCGGCGCATCGCACGCTACAGCGGCAGCGCCCCGGCCTACCGCGCCCGCTGCGACGAGGTCGCGGCGGCGAACTATCGCGAGATGGTGCTGAGCTGAGCTATAGCCTCGCGCCTTCAACCGGGATCAGGTGGCGGCGCGATGCCAAAGACGGAAACACCCGCCTGCTAGGCCTGAATGTGCCAGTCGTTTCCGATAACGCCGATATCCTGGGCCGAGAAGCCCACGCCCGCGGCCGGGGTCGAGCTCCAGAGGGCGACGGCGCCGTCGATGTTGCGCCACAGGATGTCGGCCTTGCTG
>NZ_SCVC01000031.1 GCF_004297405.1 Reyranella sp. | reverse complement strand
CTACAAGGGCATGTTCCTCGCCGAGCATCTGTCGGCCTTCTATCCCGACCTGCTCGACGAGCGCTTCGTCTCGCGCTTCGCGATCTTCCATCAGCGCTATTCGACCAACACCTTCCCGCAGTGGAAGCTGGCGCAGCCCTTCCGCGTGCTCGCCCATAACGGCGAGATCAACACCATCCTGGGCAACGTCAACTGGATGAAGAGCCACGAGGCGCGCCTCGAGCATGACGGCTTCGGCCGCGCCATCGAGGACCTGAAGCCGATCGTGCAGCCCGGCGCGTCCGACTCTTCGGCGCTCGACAATGTGTTCGAGCTGCTGGTGCGCGGCCATCGCAACCTGCCGATGGTCAAGGCGATGATGATCCCCGAAGCCTCGGGCACGAACCCCAACGTGCCGACCGCGCATCGGGCGATGTACAACTACGTCAACGGCGTGATGGAGCCGTGGGACGGGCCGGCGGCCATCGCTGCCGTGGCCGGCAAGTGGGCGCTGGTCGGTCTCGACCGCAATGGGCTCCGTCCCATGCGCTACGTCTGCACCTCAGACAATTTGCTGATCGCCGGCTCCGAGGCCGGCATGGTGCCGCAGGAAGAGACGCGGATCGTCGAGAAGGGCCGGCTCGGCCCCGGCGAGATGCTGGCCGTCGATATGGACCAGCCGCGCCTTTACAAGGACCGCGAGCTGAAGGACATGCTCGCCGCCACGCACGACTATGCGAGCTGGACGGTGCGCACGGTCGAACTCGACTCGCTGATTAAGCAGGATGTGCCGGCCACCGAACACTTCCAGGCCGACGAGCTGCGCCGCCGGCAGTTCGCCGCCGGCTGGTCGATCGAGGATCTCGAAGCGATCCTTCATCCCATGGTCGAAGACGGCAAGGAGGCCGTCGGCTCGATGGGTGACGACGCACCGCTGGCGGTGCTCTCCGACACCTATCGCGGCATGCACCATTACTTCCGGCAGAACTTCAGCCAGGTGACCAACCCGCCGATCGACTCCTTGCGCGAGCGCAATGTAATGACGATCCGCACGCGGCTCGGGAACCTCGGCAACATCCTCGACGAATCGCCCGAGCAGAGCGAGATGCTCTCGCTGCAGTCGCCGATCGTGCTCAACGCCGAGTTCGAGGCGATGCGCAAGTACATGGGCGACACGGCCGCGCGCATCGACTGCACCTTCGATCCGAAGGGTGGGCTCGATGCCATGCGTCAGGCCTTCGAGCGCATCTGCAAGGAGGCTGAAGACTCCGTCCGCAGCGGCTGCCTGCATATCGTCCTGACCGACGCCAATATCGACGAGAACCGCGCCGCCCTACCGATGATCCTGGCGGCGGGCGCCGTTCACTCCTACCTGGTGCGCCAGTCGCTGCGCACCTTCACGTCGCTGAACGTGCGGTCCGGCGAATGCCTCGACGTGCACTATGTCGCCGTCATCATCGGCGTCGGCGCAACGACGGTGAACCCCTATCTCGCCGAGGAGACGATCGCGGCCCGCCATGCGCGTGGCCTGTTCGGCAAGCAGTCGCTCAGCCAGTGCCTCGCCAACTTCAAGAAGGCGCTGGACGAAGGCCTGCTCAAGGTGATGTCCAAGATGGGCATCTCGGTGCTGTCGTCGTATCGCGGCGGCTGCAACTTCGAGGCGGTCGGCCTCTCGCGTTCGCTGGTCAACGAATTCTTCCCCGGCATGCCTTCGCGCATCTCGGGCATCGGGCTCCGCGGCGTACAGGAGAAGATCGCCGAGCAGCATGCCCGCGCCTTCGACGAAGACGTGATCGCGCTGCCGATCGGCGGCTTCTACAAGGCCCGGCGCGGCGGCGACCGGCACAATTTCGAAGGCACGCTGATCCACATACTGCAGGACGCGGTGAACACCGAGTCCTACGCCAAGTATCGCAAGTACAGCGAAGCAGTGCGTCGCCTGCCGCCGATCAACCTGCGCGACCTGCTCGACTTCAAGACCGACCGCGCGCCGGTCACGATCGACGACGTCGAATCGATCACCGAGCTGCGCAAGCGGCTGGTGGCGCCCGGCATCTCGCTGGGGGCGCTCGGTCCCGAGGCACACGAGACGCTGTCGATCGCCATGAACCGCATCGGCGCCAAGTCGGATTCCGGCGAAGGCGGCGAGGATCCCGCACGCTACCGCCCGCGACCGAACGGCGACAATGCCTCCTCGGCCATCAAGCAAGTGGCGTCGGGCCGCTTCGGCGTCACGGCGGAATACCTGAACAACTGCCGCGAACTGGAGATCAAGGTCGCGCAGGGCGCCAAGCCCGGCGAGGGCGGCCAGCTTCCGGGCCTCAAGGTGAGCGAGATGATCGCCAAGCTGCGTCACTCGACGCCGGGCGTCACCCTGATCAGCCCGCCGCCGCATCACGACATCTACTCGATCGAGGATCTGGCCCAGCTCATCTACGACCTGAAGCAGATCAACCCCGAGGCGCGCGTGACCGTGAAGCTGGTCGCGCGCTCCGGTATCGGCACGATCGCGGCGGGCGTGGCCAAGGCCAAGGCCGACGTGATCCTGGTGTCGGGCCACAGCGGCGGCACGGGCGCGAGCCCGCAGACCAGCATCAAGTACGCCGGCATTCCCTGGGAGATGGGTCTGTCCGAGACGCATCAGGTGCTGACCCTGAACCGGCTCCGCGAAAAGGTGCTGCTGCGCACCGACGGTGGCATCAAGACCGGCCGCGACGTCGTCATCGCCGCCATGCTGGGCGCTGAGGAGTATGGCATCGGCACGGCGTCGTTGATCGCCATGGGCTGCATCATGGTGCGGCAGTGCCATTCAAACACCTGCCCGGTCGGCGTCTGCACGCAGGACCCGAAGCTGCGCGCCAAGTTCGAGGGCTCGCCGGAGAAGGTCGTCAACCTTTTCAGCTTCATTGCCGAGGAAGTACGCGAAATCCTGGCGCAACTCGGCTACCGCTCGCTGCTGGAGATCGTCGGCCGCTCCGACCTGCTGAAGCAGGTGAGCCGCGGTGCGCGCTATCTCGACGATCTCGACCTCAACCCGCTGCTGACGCGCGCCGACGGTGGCCGCGAAGTCGCGCATTGCACGGTCGAGGGCCGCAACGAGGTGCCCGACACGCTCGATGCCCAGATGCTGCGCGACGTGCAGCCGCTCTTCACGCACCGCGAGAAGATGCAGCTGCAGTACAGCGTACGGAACACCCATCGCGCCGTGGGCACGCGGCTCGCCGCCATGATCACGCGGAAGTACGGCATGGCGGGCCTGCAGCCCGACACGGTGACCGTGCGCCTGCGCGGCACGGCCGGCCAGTCGCTGGGCGCCTTCGCCGTCCAGGGCATGAAGCTCGAAGTGTTCGGCGACGCCAACGACTATGTCGGCAAGGGCCTGAGCGGCGGCACCATCGTGGTGAAGCCGACGGTTTCGAGCCCGCTGGTGCCCGAAGCCAACGCCATCATCGGCAACACCGTTCTCTACGGCGCGACGGCAGGCAAGCTGTTCGCCTCGGGTCTCGCCGGCGAGCGCTTCGCCGTGCGCAACTCCGGCGCCGATGCTGTGGTCGAGGGCGTGGGCTCGAACGGCTGCGAGTACATGACCGGCGGCACGGCCGTGATCCTGGGACCGACCGGTATCAACTTCGGCGCCGGCATGACGGGCGGCATGGCCTACGTCTACGACCCAGACGACAGCTTCAAGCTCAAGGTCAATCCCGAGACGGTCGTGTGGCAACGCATCGACCATCCGCATTGGGACGCCGACCTGAAGGCCCGCCTGCAGGAGCATGTTGCGGAGACCAAGTCGCCGCTCGGCGCGCGCCTGCTGAACGACTGGAACCGCGAGGTCGAGCGTTTCTGGCAGGTCGTGCCGAAGGAAATGCTCTCGCGCCTGCCGCAGCCGCTGACCATCGTGACGGAAAAGCGCGCCTAGCAACGCGCCGGAGGAGATGCACATGGGCGACGCGCGGCCCTCGCGCGTGGCGTGGCTGCAGCTCGGCGCCGTCGTCGTGCTGTTTGGCCTTGCCTGGCCGATCATCAAGATCGGGCTCGGCGCCAGCACGCCAGTCTGGATGGCGGCGGCGCGCGCGACCCTGTCGGCGGCGACCGCGTTCGTTCTGGTCGCGGCCTTGAAGCGGCTGGCGTGGCCCAGCCGCGCCGACTGGCCGATCATCCTGTCGGTGGGCGCACTGCAGCTCACCTGCTTCTTTGCCTTCGCCAATCTCGGCGTGCAGAGCGTGCCGCCGGGCCGCTCGGGTGTGCTGGCCTACACGACCATGCTCTGGATGGTGCCGCTCTCCTGGATGGCCGGGGAGAAGGTCGGCCCGCGCGCGATGCTGGGCGCGGCGCTGGGCGTCGCCGGCATCGTCGTGCTGGTCGATCCGTTGCGTTTCGACTGGAGCGACCGCGCGGTGCTGTTCGGTCACGGTTGGTTGCTGGCGGCAGGCTTCACCTGGGCCATCGCCATCCTGCATGCGCGCCGCCATCGCTGGCGCATGTCGCCGCTCGACGTGCTGCCCTGGCAGATGGGTCTGGCCACCGTGCTGCTCTGGATCTTGGCCTTCTTCGTCGAGCCTCAAGGCTATCTCGATCTCGGCCAGCCTTCGCTGTGGCTTTCGCTGCTCTATCTCGGCGTGCTGGCCGGTCCGACGGCGACGTGGGCCGCCGTCTCCGTCGCGCGCGCCCTGCCGCCGATCACCGGCTCGCTCGGCATGCTGGGCGTTCCGCTGCTGGCCATCGCCAGTTCGATCGTGCTGGTCGGCGAACCGGTCACCTGGCCGCTCGCGGCAGGCACGGCGCTGGTGATCGCGGGAATTGCCATCGTGATCCTGGATCGAAACAATTAGGGCATGTCCCGGATCGAAATCGAACGGCGCGACGCCGTTGCCCTCATTCGTTTCAACAACCCGCCCAAAGGCTACATGAACGCCGCGATGGTGGGTGAACTCGACACCGCCGTCGATACGCTGCTCGCCGACGACGGCGTGCGCGTGCTGGTCTTCACCGGCGCGCTGAAGGGCGTGTTCGTCGAGCACTACGATGTCTCCGAACTCGTCGCCCTGTCCGAGAAGCTGCGCGCCAAAGGGGCCAGCTTCTCGCTCGACCGGCCCTCGCCCGAGAGCGCCTACCACAAGATCCTGACGCGGCTCGAAGCCGCGCCCAAGCCGATCATCGCCGCCATCAACGGCACGGCCATGGGCGGCGGCTTCGAATTCTGCATGGCCTGCGACATTCGCCTGGCCGAGCGCGGGCCCTACTGGCTGGGCCAGCCCGAGATCAATATCGGCATCCTGGCCGGCGCCGGCGGCACGCAACGCCTGGTGCGCCTGGTCGGCGAAGCGCGCGCGCTGGAGCTATCGCTCACGGGCCGCACCGTGTCACCGGACGAGGCGGCGGCGCTCGGCATGGTTCATGCGGCCGTCGACGGGTCGGTGCTCGATCATGCGCTGACGATGGCCAAGCGGCTCGCCGGCCAGCCGCCCAAGGCAGTGGCGCATATCAAGCGGCTGATCCGCGGCGCGGCTGAAACACCGCTGTCACAAGGGCTGGCGAACGAACGCACCTTGTTCCTCGATCTCGCCGTCAGCGACGACGGGCATCGACTGATGGGCGAATTCGTCGCTGGAAAGCGCACGATTCGCGATTGATTGACAGGCCAGCGCCGGCCCTACCATATGCCGGGACACCCGGGACGAGGACGGAACGGAGCAGCGGAGCGATGGCGAACAAGGTCTACAAGGATGCAAAGTCGGCGCTCGAAGGCCTGCTGCGCGACGATCTGATGTTGATGTGCGGCGGCTTCGGTCTGGTCGGCATTCCCGACAAGCTGATCCGCGCGGTGCGCGACTCCGGCGTCAAGGGCCTCACCTGCGTCTCGAACAATGCCGGCATCGACGGCGCGGGCCTCGGCCTGTTGCTCGAGACCGGGCAGGTCAAGAAGATGATCAGTTCTTACGTCGGTGAGAACAAGACCTTCGCCAAGCTCTACCTCGACGGCAAGCTCGAGCTCGAATTCAACCCGCAGGGCACGCTCGCGGAGCGTTGCCGCGCCGGCGGCGCGGGCATCCCGGCCTTCTACACCAAGACCGGTGTCGGCACCCTGGTGGCCGAGGGCAAGGAGACCAAGGTCTTCGACGGCGAGGAATATGTGATGGAGCGCGGCCTGTTCGGCGACATCGCGCTCGTGAAGGCCTGGAAAGGCGACACCGCCGGCAACCTGATCTATCGGAAGGCCGCACGGAACTTCAATCCGATGATGGCGACCGCGGCCCGCATGTGCGTCGCCGAGGTCGAGGAGCTGGTGCCGGTCGGCCAGCTCGACCCCGACCAGGTCCATACGCCCGCCGTGTTCGTGAAGCGCATCTTCTGCGGCGCGCCCTACGACAAGCAGATCGAACAGCGCACCATTCGCAAGGCTTGAGGAGAGAACGATGGCCTGGACCCGCGATCAGATGGCGGCGCGCGCCGCCAAGGAATTGAAGGACGGCTTCTACGTCAACCTCGGCATCGGCATTCCGACGCTGGTGTCGAACTACGTACCCGAGGATGTCGACATCACGCTGCAGAGCGAGAACGGCATGCTGGGCGTCGGCCCCTTCCCGCTCGACAACGAAGTCGATGCCGACATCATCAACGCCGGCAAGCAGACCGTGACCGAGGTCAAGGGCACGTCCTACTTCAGCTCGGCCGACAGCTTCGCCATGATCCGCGGCGGCCATATCGACCTTTCCATCCTGGGCGCCATGGAAGTGGCGGAGAACGGCGACCTCGCCAACTGGATGATCCCCGGCAAGATGGTGAAGGGCATGGGCGGCGCGATGGATCTCGTCGCCGGCGTGAAGCGCGTCATCGTCACCATGGAGCATATCTCCAAGGACGGCGCCTCCAAGCTCCTGAGCGAATGCACCCTGCCGCTGACCGGCCGGCGCGTCGTCGATATGGTGATCTCGGAACTGGGCGTCTTCACCGTCGACAAGAAGGGCGACGCCGGCGTGACCCTGGTTCAGCTTGCCGACGGCGTCACCGTCGATGAGGTCAAGGCCAAGACCAAGGCGAAACTCAAGATCGCGGTCTGAGCACCGTCAGCGCGTGCTGGGCACGCGCTCGACGATCTCGACGCGGCGGTTCTTGGTCCGCCCGTCTTCCGTTCGGTTCGAGGCAACCGGCGCGACCATGCCGGCGCCGGCTGGTGTCAGGCGATTGGCCGCGATGCCCGACGCGGTCAAGGCCGAGGCGATGGCCTGGGCGCGCCGCTGCGACAGCGAAAGATTGTAGTCGAACGTGCCCTGCCCGTCGGTATGGCCGACGATCAGCACGTCGAGCTTCGGATTCTTCTTCAGCAGTTCGCCGAGCTGATCGATCTGCGGCTTGGACTCCGCCTTGATGTCGGCTTTGTCGAAATCGAACAGAATGCCGTAGATCGCAATCTTGCCGTCGCGGGTGAGCGCCTGCTCCATCTCGTCGGCCTTCACCACGACCATGCGCTGTTCCATCGGCTTCAGCTCGACGACATCGACCTTGGCGAAAGCGCGCTTGTTCGCCTCGTTGGTCGTGACATAGAGCGCCACATAGACGTCGCCCTGTGGCCGCGCCAGCTTGGCAGCGAGGTAGCGCTGCTCCTTGTCGTAGAGCAGCCCGTCGTTGATCGCGGGATTCATTACTCTGTTGAACTGAAAGCCGCAGTCTGCCCGCGCGCAGCTATAGATCGTCTCGAAGCCGACGCTCTTCAGGGCCTCCTCGTAGTTGCGGAACACTTCGAGCGACGACCGGTCGGCCGGCGCGCGATAGATCAGGTGCGTGATCTTGCCGTCCACCGGAAGCGCCGTTTCAGGCACGGGCCGGTTTCCGTCGCCGCGCTTGGTTTGACCAGTAACGACCGCGTAGTCGCTGAACTGCTCGACATTGTAGTGGCGGATCTCTGCGCCTTTGTAGCGGGGCACGAGTGGATGGTCGGCTGCACCTTTGACATCGCCCGCGGTCTGCGCGCCGGCAGGCAACACCGCAAACAAGGAGGACGCGACAACAAACGCAACGGAAGCGACAAACTTGACCATCTTGATGCGGTCCCCCTGTGGCAACAGCCATCATAGGACCGCGCGACTCCGGCGCAAATGTAACCGGATCGGGATCGCTCTATCGCGCGTATCTATCCGTGATCGCGGCCCAGCTCACCACTTGGCGAGATATTGCCGGATCGGCTCGGCGCCAGGATTGGTGAAGCGCTGTTCCGACAAGATGGCCTTGGCCGTCGCGCCGCTGCCGTAGTAGAGCGCGTTCCAGTCGTTGTCGGCGTCGATGTAGGATCCTTCGAGCGAGACGCCGGCAAACAAGCCCTGCGAATTGGCGAAGGCCACGATGTCGGCGCCGCCGGCGGCCGTCGAGGCGCCTTCGAGGCCGGCACCCACGGCGACCAGCGTGACGCCGGCTTCCGCACCGAACTTGAACTTGTGGTCGAGGATCGCCTGCAGACCCTTCTCGGTGCGGATGATGAACACCATCTCCGACACCTTGCCGCCGACCTGCAGGCCGATGCTGCCGGAGCCCATGCCGTAGAAGGCCGGATAGCTCCAGTTGTTGGGCGAGTTGCGGCCCATCAGGACGCCGCGCCCACCGGCCGCGCCGAAGATGAATCCGCCCTGCACCAGTTCGGGCATGATCAGCACGCCACGTGCAGTGGTCATCTGCTTGGCAGCGTCCGGGAAATCCGGACCGCCCAGGATCTTCTGGGCCGTGGCGAGACAGGAATCGACCAGCGACTGGCGCTTGGCATCGGCGCGGGCCGGCTGGCTCGCGAGAAATGGCGCGGCAATGGCGGCCGCAGTCCCCGAGAGGACGGTTCGGCGATCGAGCTTCATTATTCTGCTCCTTGGATGGTGACCGACGCCGGGGAAGCGCCTTGGTGGTCCCTACAGAGCCAATGATAGCATGATTCGGGGCAGAAATGGGGCGTAACGCCCCGATCCGGGCCTGATCGCCCCTCAGTCGGCCGGCCGATCCTTCATGACCAGCGGCAGGCCGGCCGCCATGAAGATCACCCGGTTGGCGCGCTCGGCGACCCGCATATTCATGCGGCCCATGGCATCGCGGAACGACCGGCCGAGAGGCGTCTCCGGCACCAGGCCGAGGCCCAGCTCGTTGCTGACGAACACCACCGGCGACCTGTGATCATCCAGTGACCTCATCAGATCGTCGGTTGCCTCGTCGACGTCGGCCCCAGCATGCATGAGGTTGGACAGCCAAAGCGTAAGGCAATCGACCAGCACGGGCTGATCATGCGCATCGGCGGCTTCCAGCGCCTCGGAGAGCTTCAACGGCTCTTCGATCGTGGTCCAGCCGACGCCGCGGCGGGCGCGATGGGACATGATGCGGGTCGCCATCTCGACATCGCCCGCTTCGGCGGTGGCGATATAGACCGCCGGATGCGGTGTCGCGCCATGCAACGTCCCGGTCGCGAGCTTTTCGGCATGCGTGCTCTTGCCCGAGCGTGCGCCGCCCAGCACCAGGGTCACCGGCGGCAGCGGAAACGTCCCGATATGCTCCATCAGGAAGCCTTCGCACTCACCAGCCAGCAGGCACCCGGCAGAAGGACGCCCTCGGGTTTCGCATGCGGCGCCAGGACTTCGGTAATCGCCGCGCGCGCTTTGTCGGCCGCCTCGGGCGTCGCTTCGGCGAAAGCGCGTGCCAGCGGACCGAAACGATCGGCATTGGCCACGACTTCGGCCACGTCCTTGCCCATGAAGATCGGCACGTCGAGCGGCTTCAAAGAAAGAGCCGCGAAACCCGCTTCCATCAGGATGCGTTCGACCCTGGCGCGGTCGCCGAAGGAATACTGGCCGGGATCTTCAGGACCGAGCTTCGGCAGGGGCGGCAGGAAGGGTGCGGCGGCGCGTACCGGCACCAGCCCCCAGGGATTCTCCTGCGGCGTGCGCCAGCAGACGAAGGCCAGACGTCCTGACGATTTCAAGGCGCGATGCAGGTTACGGAAGGCCGAGACAGGCTCGCCGAAGAACATCACGCCGAAGCGCGAAAAGACGAGATCGAAAGCGCCGGCTTCGAAAGAATGCGTCGCTGCGTCACCGACGACGAAGCTGGCGTTCCGCGCCGCGTTTGCACGCGCCGCCTCGATCAACGGTTCGGAGATGTCGAGACCCAGTACGCGACCGGTCGGTCCCACTGCCGCCGCAAGCGCGGCGGTCGTGTCGCCGGTGCCGCAGCCAACATCGATCAGCCGTTCGCCGGGCCGCACATCGGCATGCGCCAGCACCACGCGATTGATGTCGACCAGCGACCGCTGGATGCGCTGATAGGCAGCGAGCCAGCCCTGTCCGCCAGGACCGTTCCAGAAGGCCGCCTGCTCTGCCGCGAGGTCGGCAGTGCTCTTCACGCCGGGCCGCCCGCGGGGCCGTTGGCCAACTCGCGCGGCATGTAGTTCACGAACGAGACCCGCCAGGCATGCGCGGGATCGGCCTGCTCGAAATGCTCGATCAAGGTGATCGAGACGTTTTCGATCTCGAAACGCACCGCTGCTTCGGGGTGCAGATCGAACGCATGCGCCAGGGCCGCGCGGATCGTGCCGCCATGCGCCGTCGCCACGATGTCGCGGCCCTTATGCTCGGCGGTCAGCCGGTCGATGCTCCGCACGGTGCGATCGCGCAGATCGACGAAGCTCTCGCCGCCCGGCGGCCGGTACTCCGGCGGCCCCAGCCAGAAGAGATGGTTGTTGGCGTGGTTCTCGGCGATCTCGATATAGGTGAGGCCCTGCCAGTCGCCGAAATGCTGCTCGGCGAGGTCGGGATCGATATTGAGCCGGTCCATCTCTGCGCCGGCCTTGGCGAGCTGCTCGGCCGTCTTGCGCGCCCGCAGGAGGTTCGAGGCGTACCAGACCGCGCCCTTGGGCAGCAGCTTCGCCTGATGGCGGAACAGCTCCTCGTTGCTGACGTCGCAATCCTTGTCGGACTGGCCGTAGCAGCGGCGTTCCGGATTGGGGACCGGCGCGTGCCGCACCCACCACCAACGTGTGACCGATCCGGTGATCTTGGCGCCCGTCGCCATGCTGCCCTCACTGTGCTTCGATGTCTTTCGAACGGCAGCCTTCTTAGCCGCCGATGAGCAGGGCCGCCACCACGAGGAAAGCGATTTCGGCCTTCTGCTGGACGGCCCCGAGCGTGTCGCCGGTGTAGCCGCCCAGCCGCGCGGCAATCCAGCGCGCCGCGAGGATGCCGGCGCCAATGGCGATCAGCGGCGTCAGCAGCGCCACGAAGAAGCCCTTGCCCAGCAACAGGAGGAAGGCCAGCACGGCGCCGAGCCCGATCGTCAACCAAACGTCATTATCGGTGGGCTTTCCGGCCTGCGCGCCGAGACCGTCACCATGGACCGGCGAATAGGCCAGCAGCGGATAGGCCAGCACGGACCGCGACACGGCATGTGCAGAAATCAGGACGACGAGGCCGGTGGCGCCGCTGAACTGGGCGAGGCAGGCGACCTTGATCAAAACCGAGAGCGCCAGCGCCAGCACGCCGAAGGTGCCGTTGCGACTGTCGCGCATGATCTCGAGGCGGCGCGCCGGTTCCAGCGCATGCGGACCGAGCCCATCGGCGGTGTCGGCGAGACCGTCTTCATGCAAGGCGCGCGTGATCAGCACGGCCGCGCCCACGGCCAGCACGGCCGCCAGCCAGCCAGGCCCCGCGATGCCGCGCACGATGGCGAAGACCAGTCCGGCTGCCAGGCCGATGCCGGCGCCGATGAAGGGCAGCACCGGAAGGACATCGGCGAGCTGCCAGCGCGGCAGGCCGACATCGAGCTTGAGGCCCGTGAAGAAGGTCGCCTGCTCCTTCGCGGCCTGCAACCATTCGTCGAACGAGGTCGGACGATGGCTGCCGGAGCCGAAGGAAGGGTCGTTGGGGCTGGTCATGGTCCGGTCAATATAGGGTGACCCACGCCCGCCATGAAGGCGGTAAATCCACACTCTCGGCGTTCTATAGGCCGGCCTTCACAAGGCCCTCGCGGAGATGCTGAAGATCCGCGTCGTTCGCGTAATGCATGGTGGCCAGGAACTTCTCTAGATCGAGCTCGGGATCGAGCTGCCGCACCCGCATCACATGCGCCGACGAAGCGGTCCGGTCGCCGAGCCATCCGTAACAGGCCGCTATGAAGGCGTGCTGCTGGGCGTCCATCGTCGACAGATGCATGAAGTCCTCGACGGCCTGCGCATACTGTCGGCCGACGAAGTGCGCCTTGCCGAGATGACTCCAGAAGCGCGCGGGATGGTGCGGGTTCAAACGCATTGCCTTGCGGATCCACTCGAGCCCCTCCTCAGCCCGTCCGAGCCAAGTGAAGAGCTCGCCCATCTGGACCACGACGAGGTCGTAGTTGGGGTTCAGCTCCAGCGCCCGATCCTGATGATAGCGAGCGCGATTCATGTCGTTTCGCACGATCGCGACCGCGGCGAGGATGCGATGGACGTCGGGGTCGTTGTCGTCGAGCGCCATCGCCCTGTCGAGCTCGAACGCGACCTCGTTGAAAACCGCGTCCTTGTCCTCGCACCAGCCATAGCCCCAGCCCTGACCGAGTATGCACCCGCGCCACGCGTGGGCATGAGCGTAGTCGGGATCGAGCTGCAAGGCCCGGTCGATCAGCTTCAGCGCCTCGACGTTGTCCTGGCGCGTGCTGCGGTGGTGCAGGACCTTGGCGGCCAGCACGCATTCGTAGGCGGCCATGCTGGACGGCTTCAGGCGGGCGAGCTGGTCCTGCTGCGCCGCTTCGAGCCGGCCCGGCAGGGTCGCGACGATCGCCGAAGTGATCTCGTCCTGGATGGAGAAGATGTCGTCGAGCTTGCGGTCATAGCGCTCGGCCCAGATATGCGCGTCGCTCGCCGTGTCGATGAGCTGCACCGATACGCGCAGCCGGTCGCCCGATTTGCGGACGCTGCCTTCTACCAGATAGCGCGCGCCCAGCTTCTGCGCGACCTCGCGGAGGTTCGCGGCGTGGCCCTTGTAGACGAACGTCGACGTGCGCGAGATCACGAACAGCTCGCGGCGGCGGCTGAGCTCCGTGAGGATGTCCTCGGTCAGTCCGTCGGCGAAGAACTCTTGCTCCGGATCGCCGCTCATGTTGGTGAACGGCAGCACCGCGACCGTGGGCTTCACCACGGCGGCCTTCGTGGCGGCATGCGCGCCACCTGGCGCCGGCCTCTGTTCCGGTGGCGCAATAACGATTCGGTAGAGCCGCACCGGCCGGCTGATGTTCTTCAAGAGCTTCTCGCCCAGATCCTCGAAGGCGACATCGACGCGGCCATCGATCTGGTCGTGCACGGCGGCGGTGACGCAGATCCCGCCGATCTCGGCGAGCTGCTCCACGCGCGCCGCGATGTTGACGCCATCGCCGTAGATGTCGCCGTCCTCGAAGATGATGTCGCCGAGATTGATGCCGATGCGAAAGTCGATGCGCCGGTCGCTGGCGACATCGGAATTACGCCGCCGCATCCGCTCCTGGATTTCGATCGCGCACCTGGCCGCATCGGCGACGCTCTGGAACTCCACCAGCATGCCGTCGCCGGTGGTCTTGATGATGTTCCCCTGGTTCTTGGCGATGGCAGGGTCAATCAGCTCAATGCGATGGGCGCGCAATCGCGCGAGCGTCCCGCGCTCGTCCACCTCCATCAGCCGGCTGTAACCGACCATGTCGGCCGCCAGCACCGCCGCAAGCCTGTGGTCCATCGGCTTTACCCCGGAAGGCGCCCTGCATCGTAGAAGGGCCGCCCGGCCGGGGCAATGAACCGGATGGTCCGGCCCGAACCCCGCCACACTGCTCAGCCGCACGGTCCGGCGACACAGTGGGGCGCGACGAAAACGGCCGGAAATGCGGGCCGTTTGGGCTGGCCTCGGTGCGGCAAATATAGGATGGTCCGCGCCCTCATGAGCACTCCTCCGACAGCCAAATCCGCCGCTTCCTTTGACGAAATGCGCCGCATCCTGCGCGAGCTGCCGGGGCCGGACCTGGAGGCGCAGACGCGCGTCGTGCAGCGCCAGGCCGAGCTGACGAAGCCCGCCGGCTCGCTCGGCCGGCTGGAGGAGATCGCCGAATGGCTGGCCGCCTGGCAAGGCCGCGCCCAGCCACGGGTCGAGCGGCCGCGCATCGCGGTCTTTGCCGGCACCCATGGCGTGGCGGCGCGCGGCGTTTCCGCCTATCCGCCCGAAGTCACCCAGCAGATGGTTAAGAACTTCCTGAATGGCGGCGCGGCCATCAACCAGCTCGCCGCCGCGATCGACGCCGATCTGCGCATCTACGAGCTCGACCTCGAGAATCCCACGGCCGACTTCACCCAGGGCCCGGCAATGAACGAGGCGCGCGCCGCCAACGCCATGGCCTACGGCATGATGGCGGCCGAGCCCGGCATCGACGTTCTGTGCCTGGGCGAGATGGGCATCGCCAACACCACCGCGGCCGCCACGCTCTGCGCCGCGCTGTTTGGTGGCAACGGCAAAGATTGGGCGGGGCCCGGCACGGGCGTTGCCGGCAAGGCGCTGGAGCACAAGATTGCCGTCATCGACGAAGCGCTGACGCACCATAGGGAAGCAATCGCGCGGCACGATCCGCTGGAGCTGCTGGCGGCCGTCGGTGGCGAAGAACTCGCCGCCATCACCGGGGCCATCGTCGCCGCCCGCATGGGCCGCATCCCGGTGCTGCTCGATGGTTATGCCTGCACCGCTGCCGCGGCGGTGCTGCAGGCGGTCGACAAGCGCGCGCTCGACCATTGCCTGGTGGCGCATCGCTCGGCCGAGCCCGGCCACGATCGTCTGCTCAAGGCGATCGACAAGACGCCGCTGTTCGATCTCGGCATGCGGTTGGGCGAAGCCTCAGCGGCAGCGGTCGCCGTGCCGCTCCTTAAAGCCGCCGCCGCCTGCCACAACGGTATGGCAACCTTCGCGGAGGCTGGCGTATCTTCCAAGGATGCGTAGACGCTCCCTGCTCGCGGCTTCCCTGCCGCTCCTCACCCTGCCGCTGTTGCCGGCTTTTGCCCACCCGCCGCGCCAGCCCGATTCGGCTGAAGCCCAGAAGATCATTCAGGAGGTGACGGCCTTCCGCGAGAAGCTCGCCAAGGCCGTGAAGGACAAGGACTTCAAGGCGTTGCGCGCCGCGTATGCCGACAACTACACGCACACCCACGGCTCGGGGAAACTCGACAACAAGGATGCGCGCATCGTCTCGGCGATGGCCGGCGAGCCGTTGATCGAAGCGGCTCCCGCCACCGAACTCAGCTTCCGTGTCTACGCCGGCCCCACGGTGATCGTGACCGGCAAGAGCCCGATCCTGAACGTGAAGGAACAGAAGACCTACGACTTCCGCTGGGTCTGCGTGTACGTCACGGCGAAGGACGGCTGGGAACTCGCGGTCAGCCAGGCGACACGGTTGCCGGCCTAGGCCCTCACCCGATCCCACCAGTCGCGCGTGCGATACCAGGCGCCGACGAAGGGCAGCACCCATTCGGGGTTGCCGTTGTAGAAGGGCACGGTCGGGAAATCCTGACCGTCAAAGGCGTTCACCGGCGCGTTCGAGCCGCCGACGATCTTGCGCGCGGTCTGGTAGCCGAGATAGCTCATCATCGCGACGCCCGAGCCGTTGCAGGCCATGAGATAGTGCATGCCCTGCTCCATGCCCATGTGCGGCAGGAAATCGAAGGCGAAGGCGACGTTGCCGGTCCAGGCATGCGTGACCTTCACGCCCTTGAGCTGCGGCCAACGCTCCAGCATGTAGCCGTGCAGCACCGGCGCGCTGACTTCGGGCGTGACCTGCGTGAAGCGCGCGCGGCCGCCGAAGATCACGCGCTTGTTGTCGGGTGACTGGCGATAGTAGCAGAGCACGCGCTTGGTATCGCTGACGACACGGTTCCTCGGGATCAGGCTTTGCACCAGATCCTCGGGCAGTTCCTCGGTCGCGATGATATGGCTGGCCACGGGCACCAGCTTGCGGCGCAAGGTCGGCGTCAGTTCGGTCGTGTAGCCGTTGGTCGCGATCACCACTTCACGCGCCTCGATCGGGCCCTTGCTGGTGAGCACGCGGAAGCCGCCCGCCTTGCGCTCGATCTTCTCGGCGTCGCAGTTGGCGCAAAGCGTGGCGCCGGCACGATGGGCCGCCTTCAGCAGGCCGCCATAATAGAGTGCAGGATGGAGCTGGCCGGTGCGCTCCACCACCATGCCGCCGTAGTAGTAATCCGACGCGATCTCCTCGCGCTGCTGTTCGCGCGGCACCATGTAGGTGCCGAGGCCCGCCTTGGCGTTGTAGGTGCCGACCTTGGCCTCCTGCTCGGCGTAATGGCGTGGCGTGTAGGCGCCGCTGAAGCGGCCGTTCATGCGCCAGTAGCATTCGATGCCCTCGCGCTGGATCACGGTCTCGACCTGCGCCAGCGAATCGGCGGCGTCGGCCAGCATGCGCGCCATCACCTGCTTCCAGGCTTCGGCATTGCCGCCCACTCCCTTGCCGGAGAAGCCCTTGCCCATCGTGGTGCCGCCGCTGACGCCACCACCGTTCCGCGTCGAGGCGCCAACGCCGAAATCGCCGCGTTCCAGGACCGTGACATCGACGCCGGCGCGCGCCAGTTCGAGTCCGGTCGACAGGCCACCATAACCAGCACCGACCACCAGCACGTCGGTCTTGAGCGGCGGATCCTGGCTCAGCTCGTTGGAGGGATGCCACCATTCCCACCACCAGGGCATCGGCTTGAAATCCTTGTGGAACACGGACTCGGCCATCACTCCCTCCTCACGCGCACGCCGCTAACGCGCGCTGTCCCTGAGGCCCCGGCCGAAGCGGCCGATCAGGACCAGCACCACCGACACCAGCAGGATCTGCATCACCGAAACAGCGGCGATGGTCGGATCGATCTCCATCATGATGTTGTCGAACATCTTCTTGGGCAGCGTCATGTTCGCACCCGCCAGGAACAGCGCCACCACAACCTCGTCGAAGGACGAGATGAAGGCGAGCAATCCGGCCGAGACGAGGCTCGGCCGCAGCAACGGCAGGGTGATGCGCGCCAGCGTCTTCCAGCGCGACGCGCCCAGCCCTTCGGCGGCCTGTTCCAGCGAGCGGTCGAAGTCGCGCAGGCCGGCGGCGATCACCAGCACCACGAAGGGCAGCGCCAGGACCGTGTGCGCCACCACCAGCCCGTACCAGGTGCCGATCAGCTTCAGCTTGGCGAACAGGCCGTAGATCGCGACCGAGAGGATGATGGTCGGCACGATGATGGGCGCCAGCGCCAGGCGATCGAGGAGCGCCCGGCCCCAGAAGCGCGCACGCACCAGGCTGAAGGCTAGTGGCACACCCAGCAGCAACGCCAGCACCGAGGTCGCGCCGCCGATATAGAGCGAGCGCCACGTCGCGTCGATCCATTGCGGATCGTCGAGATAGCGTTCGTACCACTGCCAGGAAAAGCCCGGCGGCGGGAACTGCATGTAAGGTGCCGAGGAGAGTGAGATCGGGAACACCACCAGCAACGGCAGCATCAGGAAGAAGTAGATCAACGCGCAGACCGCGACGAGGAGACGGCGGCTCATCTCGTCGCCTCCGACTGCGTAAAGCGCTGCGCCACTGCGTAGACGGCGAAGGTGAAGACCAGCAGCACCGCCGAAAGCGCCGCGGCAAAAGGCCAGTTCAACGTCTCGCGCACCTGCTGCTCGATCAGGACCGCGATCATCATCACCCGGCCGCCGCCCAGCAGCGCCGGCGTGATGAAGAAGCCCAGCGACAGCACGAACACCAGGACGCTGCCGGCGAAGATGCCGTTCAAGGTGAGCGGCAGGTAGATGCGCCAGAAGATGCGCGCACTTGAAGCGCCAAGGCCGGCCGCCGCCGCCGGGATCGCCGGATCGACGCGGCGCACGGCGCCATAGATCGGCAGCACCATGTAGGGCAGCAGCACATGCACCATGCCGATCAGCACGCCGGTGAAGTTGTGCAGGAGCGGCAGCGGATCCGTCGTGAGGCCGGACTCCATCAGTGTGCGGTTCAGCACACCGTTGCGGCCTAGCAGCACCATCCAGGCATAGGTGCGCACCAGGACCGACGTCCAAAGCGGCAGCAGGACGCAGATGAATCCGAAGGTCGCCCAACCCGGCGTCGTGGTGGCCATCAGGAAGCCCAGCGGATAGCCCAGCAGCAGGCAGAAGAGCGTCACCAGCAGGGCGATCTCGAAGGTGTTCCAGAAGACGCGCAGGTAAAGCCCCTCGCCCAGCGCCTTAGCGTACCAGTCGAGCGTGCCCGCCTCGACGCTGAAGCCCAGCATGCGCACGACGGGAAACAGGAAGAAGACCAGCAGCAAGATCAGGGCCGGCAGCGCCGGCCAGGCTGCACGGGTTGTCATCGCCGCGAGTGTCCCCCAACAGACGACCTCATCCTGAGGAGCGCGGCGCAGCGGCGCGTCTCGAAGGATGGGCAACAGGCGTGGTGCTCGTTCCCATCCTTCGAGACGGCCCTTCGGGCCTCCTCAGGATGAGGTTTTCTCTTTCCTCTCGGCCTAGAAAACATGGATCGCTTCCGGATCGATGCCGACGGTGATCGTCGTGCCAGCGGCGGGCAGCGGGCCGCGCGCCGGCTGGCGGACCAGCAGCTCCTGCCCGCCCTCACAGGCCAGCCGCAACTTGAACGTGGTGCCGAGATAGACCGCCTCGACGATCTCGCCGGTGAACTCGTTGATGCCGCCGGGCGCGAAACGCTCCGGCCGCATCAGCACGCCGACCTTGGCACCGGGCGCCGCTTCGCTGTCGACCATGAGCTTGCGGCCGTCGGGCAAGGCGACGAGGCCGGGCGCGCTCATCGTGCCGTGCAGGATGTTACTCTCGCCCACGAAGTCGGCGACGAAATCGTTGGCCGGACGCTCGTAGATCTCCGTCGTCGTCGCGATCTGCTGGATTGCGCCCTTGTTCATCACCGCGATTCGGTCGGAAAGTACCAGCGCCTCTTCCTGGTCGTGGGTGATGAAGATGGTGGTGAGCCCGAGCCTGCGCTGCAGGCGGCGCACCTCGAGCTGCATGGTCTCGCGCAGTTTGCGGTCGAGCGCGCCGAACGGCTCGTCGAGCAGCAGCAGCCGCGGATTGAAGACGATGGCGCGGGCGAGAGCGACTCGCTGCTGCTGACCGCCGGAAAGCTGCTTGGGCAGACGCGCCTCGTAGCCCGCAAGCTCGACCATCGCCAAAGCCTCGCCGACCCTGCGGTCGATCTCGGCCCTGCCGACGTTCCGCATCTCCAGCGGAAAGGCCACGTTGGCCTTCACCGAGAGATGCGGAAAGAGCGCGTAATTCTGGAACACCATGCCGATGTCGCGCTTGGCCGGCGGCAGGGCAGTGATGTTCGCACCGCCGACCGTTACACGTCCGGCATCGGGCGTCTCGAAGCCGGCGACGACCTTCAGCAGGGTCGTCTTGCCGGAGCCGCTGGGGCCCAGGATGGTCAGCAGCTCGCCCTGCGCCACCTGCAGCGAGACATGATCAAGCGCCACGACATCGCCGAAGCGCTTGGCCACCCCTTCGATCAGGAGTTCGGCCGATCCCTCACCCGCCCCCTTACCTGTACGCAACGCCGGTTACGCCTTCTTCAGCATCCAGGCATTCCATAGTTCCTGCGCCTTGGCGCCGTTCTCGGCATACCACTCGTCACTGATCCAGAACTGCTTGTCGAGATACGCGGTCGGCAGATAGGGCTTCACCTTGGCGTCGACGAAGTTCAGCGACTCGAGATTGAGGCCGGGATAACCCAGCTCCGAGGCATAGACCGCCTGCTGCTGCGGGACCGCCAGCTCGGCCAGCATCTTGTTGGCCCAGTAGGGGTTCTTGGCACCGCGCGGGATGGCGAAGCTGCCCTGCTTCAAGGCACCCTCGTTCCATTCGATCTCGATCGGTCCACCCTTCTTGATCACGTCGTAGAAGCGGCCGTTCCAGCCGGTCGCCAACACGACCTCCTTGTCGAGCAGGAGCTGCGCCGGCTGCTGGCCGGTCGACCACCATGCCGTCACATGCGGCTTGATCTGGTCGAGCTTCTTGAAGGCACGATCGAAGTCGATCGGATAGACCTTGTCCTTCGGGACACCGTCAGCAATCAGCGCGAATTCGAGATTGTCGGTCGGATGGTTGCGCATGGAACGCGCGCCGGGGAACTTCTTGACGTCCCACCATTCCGCCCAGCTCTTGGGATGCGTGCCGCCTTTGAAGACGTCGGTGCGGTAACCGATGATCGTCGTATAGACCGACGAGGCGAAGACATTGGGATTCTGCGCCGTCGGCGGATACTTGGAGCGGTCGACCACCTTGGGATCGACCTTGTCGAGCAGGTTCAGCTTGGAGGCGCGGATGGCATCCTGGCCGCCGATCTCTGTCAGGTCCCATTCGACATTGCCGGAGTCGACCATGGCGCGCAGCTTGCCGAAATCGACCGGGCTCGTTTCGACGACCCTGATCCCGTACTTCTTCTCGAAGCCGTTGAAGAAGGCCTTGCGCATGGCGGTGCCCATCGACCCGCCGGAATGATTGACCACGATTTGAGTGGGCTTGGGCGGCTCTGCCTGGGCGAACGCCCGGCCCGATACGCCGACGGCTGCGGCGCCTCCCACAAGCGAAAGAACGTGACGGCGGTGCGGACGCTTGATGTCCATGACAGACCCCCTGTTTCGTTTTCTCCACACGACTGTAGGAGCGCCTTCCGAAGTGAGCAACTTCCATGCTCATAACTTTCTGGAATAACCATGGAGGACGAATGAATTTCTCCGTCATCGCCAGACCCGCCTAACGTTGAAACAACAGGGGTTGTGAAGGGGGCAAACGATGATGAACCGATTGAAGGCGCTGGCTTGCGCCGCCGCCATGGTGTGCGTCGCGGGAAGTGCCGCGGCACAGGAACTCACCATGGCGGTGTGGGGCGGCGGCGGCGCCAACACCTGGCGCGAGGCCTTCATCAAGCAGTTCTCGCCGGCCGAGAAGTTCACCATCAAGATGGTGGAAGTGCCGAATCCGGCCGGCGGCCTGCGCTCGCCGGCAGCGGCCAGCCAGTACAATCTGGCGCTGGTCACCTACTTCGAGGCGATTGCCCTTTCCAACGCAGGCCTGATCGAGACCTTCGACGACAAGCAGCTCCCGGGTATCGGCGATGTTGATCCCAAGTTCCTCACCAAGGACAAGAAGGGGCGCCACGTCGGCCTGCCGGTCTACTTCACCTACTACGGGATCGCCTACAACACCGACCTGGCCAAGGCCGAGGACTTCGCCTCCTGGCAAGGGCTGGCCGACGCCAAGTGGAAGGGCAAGCTCTCCGTGACGCGGCCGGTCTATCTCGCGCCCTATGACGCGGTGATCATGGCCAAGGCCATGGGCGGCAGCGAGAAGGACATCGATCCGGGCTTCAAGCTGCTGGAGCGCATCGTGCCCAACGTGCTGGCGACCTACACCTCGCTGGCGCATATGAACACGCTGCTGACCCGCGGCGAAGTCGCCGCCGTTCCCTTCTATGCCTCGCGTGTCTGGGCCTTGCGCCGCCAGGGCGCCGCCAATGTCGACATCGTGATGCCGAAGGAAGGCGTCCTGATGCTGCCCTATGTCGTGGTGGTCCCGAAGGGCGCCAAGCACCAGGACAAGGCGCTGGTCTGGATGAACTATATCGCCGGCGCCGAGCCGCAGCTGCGCGCCGCGCTGCTCGACGGCTGGTTGCCGATGAACTCCAAGGTCAAGCTGCCCGAAGAGCTGCAGAAGACCCTGGGCCGGCCCTACGAGGACATCGTGAAGAGCCTCTATTCGCCGGATTGGAGCGTCGTCGTCGACCACAACGAGGCGCGCGTCGATCGCGCCGAGAAGCTGCTGTCCGGCGTCCAGAAGTGAGGCGAGGCACAATCACGGTCGCGGGCGTCGGAAAGGAATTCGGCGCCACGACGGTCCTCAGCAACGTCGACCTCGTGATCGAGGGGGGCAGCTTCGTGACCCTGCTCGGTCCCTCGGGCTGCGGTAAGACGACGTTGCTGCGTCTGATCGCGGGCTTCCTTGAGGCGAGCCGTGGCACCATCGCCATCGATGGTGCACCAATGCAGGGCGTGACGCCGCGGCGCCGGCCGATCGGCATGGTCTTCCAGAACCTCGCCCTGTTTCCGCACCTCGACGTCTTCGAAAATGTCGCCTACGGCCTCAAGGTCCGTGGTGCGCCGACGGCCGAGATCGCCACCAAGGTCGAGCGTTTCCTGGGTCTGGTTGGGCTGGCGGGCTTCGAGCGCCGCCGCATCGGCCAACTCTCCGGCGGCCAGAAGCAGCGCGTGGCGCTGGCGCGGTCGCTGGCCCTGGAGCCCGCGATCCTGCTGCTCGACGAGCCCCTCTCCGCCCTCGATCTGCAGCTCCGCCGTCAGTTGCAGGTCGAGCTGAAGGCGATCCAGCGCCAGCTCGCGACCACCTTCGTCTTCGTCACGCACGACCAGGAAGAAGCGACCTTGCTGTCCGACACGATCGTCGTCATGGAAGGCGGCCGCGTACGCCAGGTCGGCAGCCCGGGCGAAATCTATCGCCGGCCGGCATCGCCTTTCGTCGCGCGCTTCGTGGGCGACATCAACATGCTCGAAGGCCGCATCGCGACGGTGACCGGCACGTCGGTGTCGGTCGACCTCGGCCATCATCGCTTCGACCTGCCGCCTTCGGCCATTGTCGGACAGCCGGCGGCAGGCGCTGCCTGCCAGATCGCCTGTCGACCGGAAGCCGTCACGATCGCCAACGATACCAACAATGGGCTCGCGCTCGAGGCGCGCATCGATGTGCTCCACCGCCTTGGCCCCACGGTGAAGGCGATGCTCGATACGCCGTTGGGGCCACTCACGGCGCTGATGATGGCCGGCGCCCCACAGGCCGCGGAACTCGCGGAGGGAAAGACGGTGCGTGTCGCCGTGCCTTCCGACACGCTCACCGTCTTCGTCTCAACCTGAAAGAAGAACCATGTCCGCCAAGGATTTCGCCGGCCGTACTGTCGCCCAGCATGTCGAGGCTTTCACCTCAGGCAAAGTCTCGGCACGCGACCTCATCGAGGGGGTGCTGGAGCGCACCAAGAAGGCCGAACCCTTCAACCCGATCG
Source organism: Reyranella sp. (assembly GCF_004297405.1). Taxonomy (GTDB): domain Bacteria; phylum Pseudomonadota; class Alphaproteobacteria; order Reyranellales; family Reyranellaceae; genus Reyranella. Next base: position 120,275 of record NZ_SCVC01000031.1, on the reverse strand, counting down.
CAACTCTCGATGCCGAAGGCGCGCGCGCTGCGGCCGATGCGCTCGATGCCCGGCGCAAGCGCGGCACCGGCTTCGGCAAGCTGGCGGGCGTACCCGTCTCCGCCAAGGACCTGATCCTGACCAAGGGGCTGCGGACGGCCTTCGCCTCGCTCACCATGAAGGACAATGTTCCGACCATCGACGCCGACGCGATCGCCCAGTGGCGCGCCGCCGATGCCGTGCTGTTCGCCAAGACCACGACGCCGGAGTTCGGTCACAAGGTTCTGACCGACAGCCGTCTGCACGGCGTCACGCGCAATCCATGGAATCGCGAGCACACGTCGGGTGGATCGAGCGGCGGTGCGGCCGTTTCCATCGCCCTGGGTCTCGGCCCCATTGCCATGTCGACCGACGGCGCGGGCTCGGGCCGCATTCCGGCCGCCTGCTGCGGTATCTACGGCCTCAAGGCCACGGTTGGCCGCGTGCCGCACGAAGTTCCGCCCGACCAGTTCGGTCAGCTCACCTATCTCGGCGTGATGGCGCGCCACCCGACCGATCTCGGCGCGGGCCTGGCGTCGATGTCGCGCGGCCATCGCGACGACCCCTGGACCGCCGCCATCGGCCGCACGCCCTTCGCCTGGCCCGAGAATACGGGCGAGCATCCGATCGCCGGCAAGCGCGTCACCGTGATCCGCCGCATGACCGGCGGCTATCTCGATCCCGATACCGAAGCGCGCCTCGACGCGGCCCTCGCCTTTCTCGACAAGCAGGGTGCGCACATCAAGGAAATGGATGGCCGCGAAGTCGACTGGAAGCTCGACGTGGCGCGCATCGTCCTGCGCGCCAACCAGATCGAGCGCTTCGCCGACATCCTCAAGAACCGGCGCGACGAGCTCGATCCCTCCTTTGCCAAGACGCTGGACGAAGGCGATGCGGTCGACGCGGTGATGCTGCGTCGTGCGCTGGCCGACCGGACCACGGCCTACAAGTCGGTGCAGCGTCTGTTCGCCGATGCCGACCTTCTGCTGACGCCAACTGTGGCGACGCCGGCGCCGCTCGCCACGCAGGACCAGTTCAAGCCGCTGGTCGTCGACGGCAAGCCGCTCGGTGACCTGCGCGCCGCCTGGTACACCTACACGATCCCCTTCAACATGACGGGCCATCCGGCGATCTCGATCCCGTTCGGCCGCTCCAGGGCGGGCCTGCCGATCGGCATCCACTTCGTGGCGCCATGGTATGAGGAAGCGCATCTCATCCGACTCGCCGAGGCGTTCGACGCCGAGACCGGCGCATCGGCCGAGTTCCCGCCGGGCTTCGCAGCGGGCGCCTGAGATGCGTGGCGCCACTGCAACGCCCAGGGGCCTGGGCTGGCTGCTGCTGCCAGCGGTGCTGGTCCTCGCGCTCTTCCTGGGGGCGGTGGCGCTCCTCTTCCTGCACGCCTTCTGGACCAAGGACGGGTTCTCGCTCGCTTACTTCAAGCAGATCCTCGATCGCGCCGACTATCACGAAGTCTTTCTGCGCACCGTGTCGATCGCGGCCATCGTGTCGCTGACGTCGGCATTGCTCGCCTATCCCATCGCCTGGCTGCTCTGGCGTCTTCCCAAGTGGCGCAACTTACTGCTGGTCGTGGTGCTGGTGCCATGGCTCGTCAGCCTGGTCGTGCGCACCTATGGCTGGCTGGTCATCCTGGGGCCCAAGGGCTTCCTCAACGAAGCGCTGCGCTGGGCCGGCGTCATCCAGTCGCCGCTGCCACTGATCTTCAACGATCTCGGCGTGGTGATCGGCCTCACCCATGTGCTGATGCCGTTCTCCGTCATCGCCACCTTGTCGGTGCTGCTGCAGATCGACAACCGGCTGGAGGAGGCGAGCGAGTCACTAGGCGCCGGCGCGCTCGAAACCTGGCGCAGGGTCGTGCTGCCGCTGTCGCTGCCCGGCGTATTCACCGGCATCAGCATTACCTTCCTGACCTCGATGGGTGCCATCGTGACGCCGATCCTGCTGGGCGGCATCCGCCAGAAGATGGCCGGCACGCAGATTTATCAAGAGGTCGTCTACAACTTCAACATGAGCAAGGCGTCCGCCTGGGCGCTCTGCCTGCTGATCCTGAGCGGGCTCGGCCTGGTGCTGCTGCGCACCGTCGAAGCCGCACTCGTACCGAAAGCCGACAAATGAATGCGCCTCTGATCAAGCTCGGCCGCGCGGGCTCCCTGGCGCTGCTGTTCTTCCTGCCGGCGCCCATTGTCGTGATCGGCGCGACCTCCTTTGCCGCGGCTGGCTATCTGCGCTTCCCGCCGGGCGAACTCAGCCTGCGCTGGTACGCCGAAGCCGCCACCGATCCGCGCTGGATCGATTCGTTCCTCACCAGCCTTGGCATCGCCGCGATCGTCGCCGTGACGGTGACGGCCATTGCCTTTGCGGGCGCCTATGCCTGCCATCGGTTGAGACCGCGCTGGTTGGCGACCTTCGAGCTCATCGTCATGTCGCCGCTGTTCTTCCCGCATGCGGCACTGGGTGTTGCGCTGGTGAACGTGCTGGCGCTCAGCGGTCATCTCGGCACGGCAAGTGGCATCGTCGTCGCCCATGTCGTCTGCACCCTGCCCTTTGCCTGGCGGCCGATCATGGTCGCCTTGCAGCGCATCGACAGCGAGATCGTGGAGGCCGCCTCTCTGCTGGGCGCCGACGAACGCCGGATTGCGCTGGGCATCGCCTTGCCGCTGGCGAGATCCGGCATCGTCACGGCGCTGCTCTTCTCCTTCATCATCTCGTTCGACGAGGTGACGGTGACGATGTTCCTCACCGGACCGCAGGTCACGACCCTGCCGGTGCAGATCTATGCTTTCATCCAGGAGAATGCGTCACCGGTGCTGGCGGCGATCTCGACGGTGACGGTCGCGGTGACGCTGCTGGTCGTGATGCTGCTGGAACGGCTGATCGGGCTCGAATTCTTCGTGGCGCATGATCCGGCCTAGCCGATCAGGCCCAGCCTTTCGCTTTCAGGTGTGTCCTCATGGTGTCGAGGAAAGCGTCGGCCAGACGCGACGGCTTGCGATAGCGCGGCCGCATGGCACGGAACAGGTAGCGGATCCTGGGTTCGAAGGGCACGACGGCAATGCCTTCGCTGAGATAGTCGCGCGCGGTGAAGGGCTCGACGATCGAAACACCGAGCCCGCGGGCCGCCAGCGCACAGGCATCGGCCGAGGAATAGACGTCGATCTGCAGACGCCGCTCGATGCGCTCCTGCTCGAACACGGCATCAATCAGATGGCGCATGCGGCCATCGAGCGGAAAGGACAGGAAGCGTTCGCCGCGCAGGTCGGCCGGACGGATCACCTTGCGTCGCGCCAGCCGATGATCGCCCGGCAGCACGCAGACTGCCGTGGCGCGGCTCAACTCCTCGGTGACCATCGAGGGATGCTCGAACGGCATCATGGAGAAGCCCAGGTCGATCTGCTGGTCGATCATCTTCTGATTGATGTAGGTCGAACTGCGGACGTGGAAGACGATGTGCGCCTTGGCGTGCCGCTTCACGAAGGTCGCCAGGACGTCGGGCAAGACGGTGCGGCCGAACGCCGGCGTCGAGTAGATCAGGAGATCGCCGACCTGCCGCTCGCGGATTTCGCGCGCCACCTCCGTCACCCGTTCGAGGCTGTGATAGAGGCGCGTCACTTCGGCTTCGAGCAGGCGCGCTTCACTGGTTGGCGCCAGGCGACGCTTGATGCGCGTGAACAACGGATAGCCGATCTCATGCTCCAGCCCGGCGAGGATCTTGCTCACCGCGGGCTGCGACACGCCCAGCCGTTCGGCCGCCGCCGTCACCGTGCCGTGGGACATGATCGCCCGAAAGGCTTCGAGCTGGCGCGACGTGATCATCATAACTCCAGGGAATTTGAGTCGGTCGACAATGACTTTGACCCTGTAGGGCGACAAGCCAAAAGTCCACTGCATCGGCATTTTAGACAAGGGCGTGTTCATGCCTTCCATTGATCAATCAATCTTCAGCAGCGACTTCAAGGAAGAGCCCTACTGGTGGGAGGCGTTCCGTCCGCAGGCCATTCCGACGACGACGCTGCCGGCCAAGACCGATGTGGTGGTGGTCGGCGGCGGCTATGCCGGCCTCGCCACGGCGCGCGCCCTCGCCGACGGCGGTGTGCAGAGCCTGGTGCTGGAGGCCGGTGAATTCGGCACCGGCGCCTCGACCCGCAGCGGCGGCGCGCTGAGCGCCGGGCTGTCGATCGGCAAGAGCTTCACCGGACGAACGCTCGACTATGCGCCGGAGCTGGTGCGCGACGTCGTCGGCTGGGCGATCGATGCGTATCGAGGACTGATCGATCTCGTCGAGCAGGAGAAGATCGACTGCCACCTGGAGCAGCGCGGTCGCTTCCTCGGGGCCTGCGCCGCTTCGCACTATGAAGGACTGCGCACGCGCTTCGAGAAGCTGCGTTCGGGCGGCGCCATGGACTGCAAGCTGATCAGCCGCGAGGAGCAGCGCCAGGAAATCGGCAGCGACTTCTATCATGGCGGCATGGTCTTCGAGACCGCGGGCAAGCTGCATCCCGCCCTGTTCTACGGCGGGCTCCTGGCGGCGGCGCGGCGGCGCAACTCGATCACCCTGGCCGGCGGCTGCCGCGCCACCGGACTCAGCCGCGATGGCGAGGGCTGGCGGGTCAAGACTGAAGCGGGCGAAGTCCGCGCGCGCCATGTCGTGGTCGCGACCAACGGCTATACGGGCGGCCTGACGCCGACGCTGCAGCGCCGGCTGGTGCCGATCGCCAGCCACATCATCGCCACCGAGGAGTTGCCGCCCGGCCTCGCGGCGAAGATCTGCCCCAAGGGGCGGACCTTCTCCGAGACGCGCCGCGTGCTGCACTATTACCGGCTCTCGCCCGACGGCAAGCGCGTGATCTTCGGCGGCCGCGCCCGCTTCACCGAGATTCCCGGTGAGATGCGCGCCCAACTCCTGCATCGGGCCCTGGTCGAGCGCCTACCGGAACTGGCCGACATCAAGGTGACGCACACCTGGCAAGGCAACGTCGCCTTCACCTACGACGCCTTGCCGCATGCGGGCGAACTCGACGGGCTGCACTTCGTGGTGGGCTGCAACGGCTCGGGCGTGTCGATGATGCCGTTCCTGGGCGACGCCATCGGCCGGTCGATCGCCGGCCGCCTGCGCGGAAAACTGCCCTTCGCCGATGCTGCGCTGCCGCCGATTCCGCTCTATTCCGGCAAGCCCTGGTTCCTGCCAGTGATCGGCGGTGCCTTTCGGGCCCTGGATTATTTCGACGAGAAAATCAGATGAGCGCGACCTTCTTCTCGGCCACCTATCGCGAGGCGCGACAACGCTTCCTCGACGCTGCGCACAAGGCAGGCGCAACTGTCGATTCACATGTGCATCCGCTGAAGGGCGCCGAGGGAGAGGAGATTGGCACCGACACCGCGTTGCTGGGTGCCGCCGACGCCGACAAGCTGTTCATCGTGAGTTCGGGCACGCACGGACCCGAAGGCTTCTCGGGTTCGGCCTGCCAACTTTCGCTGCTGAACGACGAGCTTGCCCACCGCGCAAATGATCGCGGCATCGCCCTGCTCTTGATCCATGCGGTCAATCCGTTCGGCTTCTCGCACTTGAAGCGGACCAACGAGGACAACATCGACCTCAACCGCAACTTCAACGACTTCTCGGCGCCCTATCCCGACAATCCAGTCTACGAGGAGATCCATGATCTGCTCGTGCCCGCCGCTTGGCCGCCGAGTTCGGAGAACGAGAACCAGCTCACTGCCACCATGGCTCGCCTCGCCGACCAACGCGCGCCCGGCATTTCCAGCGGACAGGCCAGGCATCCCGACGGCCTCTTCTATAGCGGCACGGCACCAGCTTGGAGCAACCACACCATCCGCGGGATCGTGCGCAGGCAGGGCGCCAACCGCCGGCACATCGCCTGGATAGACGTGCATACCGGGTTGGGACCCTACGGCCATGGTGAGAAGATCTTCGGCCGCCATTCCGAAGCGACGCTCGCCCGCGCGCTCGCCTGGTGGGGCCGCGACCTGATCGTCAGCACGGCCACCGAGTCGGTCTCGCCGCGCACCATGGGTCATATCACCGGCTGCGCGCCGGAGGAGTGTCCCGGCGTCGCGATCACCCCGTCGACCCTCGAATACGGCACCCTGCCCTCGCCGCAAGTGCGGCGCGCGTTGCGCGGTGAAGCCTGGCTCGCAGGCCATCCCGATGCATCGGCCGCGACGTCCGCCGAGATCCGCCGTGCCGTGCGCAATGCCTTCTACGTCGATGCCGACGACTGGAAGGGCATGGTCCTCGGCCAGTTCCGCGCCTTCGCCCTGCAGACGATCAACGGCCTGGCGGCCGAACAATAACGAGAGGAAACACAATGAAGCTACGCTCTCTGCTCGGCGCGCTTGCCGGCCTGTTGCTTGCAGCACCTGTGTCCGCGCAATCGACGCTCAAGATCGTGATGCATTCCGACCTCAAGGTCCTCGATCCGATCTGGGCATCGGCACAGATCAGCCGCACGCACGGCTACATGGTTTACGATACGCTGTTCGGCCTCGATGGCGATCTCAAGCCGCAGCCGCAGATGGTCGGCGCCTGGACCGTCGATCCTGCGGGCCTGGTCTACAGCTTCACTTTGCGCGATGGTCTTTCCTGGCACGATGGCGCGCCGGTGACGGCGGAGGATTGCATCGCCTCGCTGAAGCGCTGGGGCAGCCGCGACGTCATGGGCATCAAGCTGATGGCGCATGTGAAGGAGCTTTCCGCGCCTGACGCCAAGACGATCCGGATGGAGCTGAGCCAGCCTTATGGTCTGGTGCTCGACTCGCTCGCCAAGCCCGCCGGCATCGTGCCATTCATGATGCCCAAGCGCATCGCCGAGGCGCCGGCCACGCAGCAGCTCAAGGACCCCACCGGCTCGGGTCCCTTCATCTTCAAGGCCGACGAATGGCGACCCGGCGACAAGGTCGTCTATGTGAAGAATCCAAAGTATGTCCCACGCGCCGAGCCGCCCGCGAACTTCGCCGGCGGCAAGGTCGTCAAGCTCGACCGGGTCGAATGGACGTCGATCGCCGATCCGCAGACCGCCGTGAATGCGCTGGAGAATGGCGAAGTCGATGCGCTCGAATCGGTGGCGCACGACCTGCTGCCGCTGGTCGAGAAGCGCAAGGGCATCGATGTCCAGCGCGGCGCCTATGCCAGCCAGTACGCGCTGCGGCCCAACTGGCTCCATCCGCCGTTCAACGATCCGCGGATGCGCCTCGCGCTGGGCTATGCGATCGATCAGAAAGGCTATCTGGACGCAGCCGTCGGCGATCCGAAGTTCTGGCGCCTCTGCAAGACCTACTTTGGCTGCGGCACGCCTCTCGCCACCGAGGCCGGCACCAATGGCCTGCTCGAAGGCAATGTCGACAAGGCCAAGGCACTGCTCAAGGAGGCCGGCTACGACGGACGCCCGATCGTGCTCCTGCAGGTGAGCGATCTCGCCTCGCTCGCCAACCTCGCGCCCGTCGCCAAGGCACAGCTCGAGAGAGTTGGCTTCAAGGTCGACATGCGGCCGGCCGATTGGCAGACCCACCTTTCTCGCGTGATGCGCAAGGAGCCGCCCGAGGATCGCGGCTGGAACGTCACACTCTCCAGCACCGGCGTGCTCGACGTGGTGAATCCGGTCACGTCGCTGTTCCTCAACTCGGCGTGTGACAAGGCGTCGGCCGGCTGGTCATGCGACGCCAAGATCGAGGAACTGCGCAACGCCTTCGCCCTCGAACCCGACGCCGCCAAGCGCAAGGCGATCGCCGAGCAGATCCAGGCGCGCGCCATGGAACTCGGCACGCATTATCCGCTGGGGGAATGGTACAGCGCCTCGGCCGTCAGCTCGCGTACCAAGGGCTGGCTTCGCCCACCTTCGACCACCGCCTTCTGGAACGTCGAAGTGACGAAGCGCTGAGCGTCAGCGCCTCAGGAAGAACTGAATCGGCACGACGATCTCCAGGCTTTCGCCTGGTTGATCGGAGGGCAACGGCGGCAGGGGTTGGGCGCGCTGCAGGAGTTCCAGCCCTTCCTGGTCGAGGGACGAGACGCCAGAGGCGCGCTCGAGCCGGGCGGCAAGCACGCGGCCATCGCGGCTCATGGTGAAACGCACATAGGTCACGCCTTCCTGTCGCGCGCGCTGCGCCTCGGAGGGATAGCGCTTGTGTCGCTCGAGGTGGCGCAGCAGCAGCCCCTTCCAGGTCGGCAAAGTCGCGGATGGCGGTTCGGGCGTCGCACCGGCCATGGGTGCGGCCGCAACCGCCGCCTGCTGCGGCGCGGCCTGCGGGGCGGAGACCTTGGGCTGCGGCGGCTTCTTCTCGACCTTCTTTTCCGGCGGCTTGGGCGGCGGCGGCTTGAGATCGACCGGCGGTGGCGGCTCGGGATCGGGCAGCGTCACCTCGGCCATCACCGGCGGTGGCATCTCGACCGGCGGAGGCGGTTCGGGCTCCGGTATGACTTCGCTGAGCTCGGGGCCCGGCGGCGCCTCGTTGGGCGTGGCCTCCGGCGCCGCGGGCAGCGGCGCCATCTCCACCATTATGGCTGCCGGCGGCGGGGCGAATGGCACCTCTGAATGCGTCCAGCCGAGCGCAATGCCGACCGCGCCGGCGTGCAGGGCCAGCACGAAGGCAAACGAGGCACCCCAGCGCAGACTCTCCCTCATTGCTCCAATCCGACCAGAGCAACCTTCAGATAGCCCGCCGAGCGCAGGACATTCATGGCCTGCATCAGCTCGCCATAGGGCACGGTCTTGTCGGCGCGCAGGAAGATGCGCTCGTCCTTCTTGCCGCCCGTCGCCTCGTCCAGCGCCTTGGCCAGCTCCTCACGATTCACAGGCTGCTCCTTCAGCACGAAGGAGAGGTCTGTTTTCAACGTGAGATAGAGCGGCGTGTCGGGTTTCTGCTGTCGCTCGGCCGTCGAGAGCGGCAGATCGACCGGCACGTCGACCGTGGCAAGAGGCGCCGCCACCATGAAGATAATGAGCAGCACCAGCATGACGTCGATGAAAGGCGTGACATTGATCTCGTGGTTTTCCGCGAGTTCGTCCGAACCATGATCCAGCTTGACCGACATTTACTTCGCCCCTGACTTGCCGACGTCCCGCGACACGAGGCGGAGAACGGCAGCCGATGTGTCGCCCACCAGGGCGCGGTAGGCGGCGATGCGCCGGGAGAAGTGGTTATAGATCACGACCGCCGGAATGGCAGCGGCAAGCCCCAGCGCCGTCGCCAGCAGGGCCTCCGCGATGCCGGGGGCCACGACGGCGAGATTCGTGGTCTGCGACTTCGAAATACCGATGAAGGAATTCATGATCCCCCACACCGTGCCGAACAACCCCACGAACGGCGAGGTCGCTCCGATGGTCGCCAGGACGCCCGTGCCCTTCAGCATACGACGCCCCGTCGCCGCTTCCAGCCGCTCCAGCCGTGATGCGATGCGTTCCTTCAAGCCATCGCGGTCATCCTTCGAGTCGGCGCTGAGCTTGCGTTCGGTCTGCGCGGCTGCGACGAGATCGTTGACAGGTGCCGCATCGAGCGACGGCGCACTGTCGATGGCGGCAAGGACGCGCGTCTGCCGTCGGTGCGCGGCGGCAAGCTCGAAGCTCTTGGCGAGGAACACCGTCCACGTCAGCACGGAGGCAATGACCAGGCCGATCATCACAGCCTGCACCACCCAATCGGCAGCGAGGAACATGCCCAGCACCGACAGATCGCGCGGCAGCGCTGCCGCGGCGGCAGGAACGGGAGAAGCTGTGGGCGATGCGACAGGTGGCGCGGCAACCGGCGGCGTCTCCGTCGAAGAAGCAGGAGGGGCGCCGGGAGGCGTGGTAGCCGAAGGCGTGGTCGCGGGAGGTGTAGTTGCAGGAGGTGTGGTCGCAGGAGGTGTGGTCGCAGGAGATGTAGTCGCAGGAGGCGTGGCGGCAGGTGGCGTGGAAGTCGACGGGGTCGACGTCGGAGGCGTTGCAGCCGGCGGCGGCGTCGTTTGAGCCAAGGCGAGCGTCGGCAGGAAGATCAGAACGGCAAGCAGACGAGAAACGCGCATGTGATGAAGCCAGCCTTAGATATGATGGAAGAGACGCGCCAACGGACGCAGCCACCGGGCACGCCAAGTCAACGTACAGACCACAGCTACGGCACCAATGCTGAGCATCGTAGCCCAGAGCAGCGAGCCGAAGCCCGCGCCCTCATGTCCCACTGCCAGGACCAGCGCCGCTACGAGCAGGGCGTAGCCCACACTGCGCAGCAGCACCAATACCCGCTTCGGACAGTGATAGGCGCCACCGAGATGATGCCAATGCCGATCCTGGCTGAGCGCCAGCAGGGCGAACCCTAAATAGGTCACGGTGACCAGGAGCATCAGAAAAACGTAATCAGGCATGCTGTCGCGCTCTCACCGGGTCAGGCTTGCGATATTCGAGCTTCAACGCCGTCAAAGCGGCCACGGCAGCGCCGATCAGCAGCAGCAGGTCCATGCCGCCGACAGCCTGAAGACGGCTATCAAGGAGACTGCGTCCGAGGTGATCACCCGTGGTGATCCCGTTCAGCACGACGGCTGCAACGGCAAGCGCGGCAATCGCCCAGCATTGCTCGATCCAGGCACGATGCGGACGCATCCAGGCATGGGCGAAGGTAGCGAGCCACACGAGGTAGAAGACCCACATTTCGAGCGAAGCACGGCCTGCGCCCAGGACTGTCGCATCGGCGGGAAGCAGCCGGTTGGCGACAAAGAAGGAAAGCGTGGCGGCGATGATGCCGGTGACGCTGCCGATCGTCAGGCCGTCGACGATCGACACACCACGCAAGCCGAGCTGGGTGTGTTTGCGACGGCGTGATTCCAGCCAGAAGAGATAGCCGGTGGCGATCAGCACACAGCCGACAAGACCCAGTGCGAAATAGATCCACCGTAAGGTCCAGTGCTGGAACTGGATGAAGTGCAGGCCAGAGATGAAACGCTGCGCGGTCACCACGGGCGCTGTTTCGAAGCGGCTCAGGAGAGTGCCGCTCGGCGCGTCGAAGAAGAGGGTTTCGACGCGCATGGTTACGACATCCCGATAGGACCGGCCAATCTGGACGACTGCGGCGGCATCACCGGGGTTGGTGACGCGCATGTAGAACGGCTCCTCACCCGCCCAGAGACGTCGCGCCTCGGCAACCATGTCATCGAGAGACGCAAGAGGTGCCGCCTGATCTGCCTTCGGCCGACTGTAGTTGCCCCAGGTCTCGCGATTGAACAGCTCGCGCTTGCCATCGAAGGGGAGCTGCCAGACCGACGGAAAATAGATCGAGAAGAAGATGATCAGGCCGGAGAGCGAGATCATGAAGTGAAACGGCAGGCCGAGCACGCCGGTGACATTGTGGAGGTCGAGGATCAGCCGGCGCGGCTTCTTCTCGGCCCTGAAGGTGAAGAACTCGGTGAAGATCTTGCGATGGATCACCACGCCCGAAACGCAGAGCACGAGCATCGCCATGCCGGCGATACCGACCAGCCAGTAGCCGATGTCCCAGACTCTGAGATTAAGACTGTAGTGGAAGGGGAAGATGAACCGTGTGCCAGCCAGGGTTCCGGGGTCTGGCAAGGCGGCCCCAGTTACGGGATCGAGGAAACGCAGGACAAAGCCGTCCTTGCTGCGATAGTTCTCGCGATAGACCGGCTGGCGCTCTTCCGGGAACACGATCGTCCACATCGTCGCCCCGGCGGCGGCAGCGGCTTCGATGGCTGGGCGGAACTTCTCTGCGGGGAGACTGTCGTCTGGCACGACGAGGCGTGTCGCCGGCGCCATCCAGCGATCGATCTCGCGATCGAACACGGAGAGCGTGCCCATCCAGAAGATCGCGAACAGCAGGCCACCCAGGACCACACCGGTCCAGGTGTGCAGCCAGTTCATCGAGGCCCGGAAGGTCGGCTCCATGTCAGCTTCCGCCGACCAGACGCATCAAGCCGATGGCAGCGCCCCAAGAGACGACGCCCGCGGCGACGAGCATCGAGCAGAGTCTCAACAGGGATCGCTCGGCAAAGGCCCAGAGGAGGAGCGCGAGATAGAAAATGAAGGCCAGCATCGAGGCGAGGATCACGGCCTCGCTGCGCGGCAAGCCGCCGGTCACGAACAGGATCACAGCCGTCAGCGCCGCGAGACCTGCGGCAACGGCATAGCCGCCGCCGATGGCGGCGAGCAGGCGAAGGACGATCCTGAGGCTTTGCTGGCGCACGACAGCTACCGTCGTTCAGCGAACGATCGCACGTCGCCGCAGCCAGCTCCGACCAGCAAGATCGACACTGCTCCGTGGAACGGCAGGAACGGAGGCAATAGACAGTCTCTCTTCTGAGTCAGGCATCAAGAACCTGGGCAACGAGGGTTCCTGTCTCAAAGACGATTGGAGGGCGCCGATTTACAGTGACCTGCGTCACTTATGCGCTGTCGAAATGACATAGCTGGTCTACGTTAATTGCGAGTAATTCGCAATTACAAATCATGCCCAGTCAGGGCACCAAGCCTGCCAAGCGGCTTCAGGGGTGGCCGGAGTCGGGTTCAATCAGCCGGTGCATGGCCGTCGCCAGCAGGCGCGGCGTCGCAGCGTCCTGGAGGGTGAGCGGCCCTGGATCAATCAGGATCATGTTGTTCAGGGTGCCGTACATGATCTGGAAGGCGAACCGGATTCGCTGCTCGAGGTCCGGCGTCGACCTTCCGCCGAGCAAATCCACGATCATGGGCAGGGCATATTCGACCTGGATACGGCCGAGTTCGCGCATCGGCGTCCAGCTTCCAAGATCGCTGCCGGCGCGGCGCAGCGATGCCCGGACGAGGCCGTGATGCCGTTTCAGCCAGATGATGCCGCCCTTGGTGATCCAGTTCAGGAGCTGGACGAGGTCATCGCGCGGGATGCGATCCGATCCGTAGCGAGCGGCCAGCTCGCGCCGGCGATCCTCGACCACTAGCCGCTGCAGGGTATCGACGAAGGCGTCCTTGCTCTCGAAGCGGGCATAAAATGAGCCGACTGTCGTCCCGCAGCGCGCGCACAACGCCTCGACCGAGAGGCCGTCGAAATCGTGCTCCTCCAGGAGCGCCAGCCCCTCGTTCATCAGCCTGACGACGAGCGCGCGGCTGCGTTGCTGCTGGGTCGGCCGCAGCCCCGGCACCTTCGCCTCGGCGATCAACTGCTCGTCCAGCATCTCCGGAACCCCACCCTTGCGTTGGACGCACTTGCCAGACAATCAAAACTAGAATTATAATTCTAGTTATAAGAATTTCACCGGAGGAAAGCAAATGCGCAATTCCCATTTCGACGTACGCCCGACATCCGGGGCGGTGGGTGCGGAAATCCTGGGCGTCGATCTGGCCAAGCCGCTGACGCCGTCGGAAGCCGACGAAATCCGTGGCGCGCTCTTTGAACACGGCGTCATCTTCTTTCGCGACCAGAAGCTCACGCCCGAGCAGCACATCGCCTTCGCCGGAAGCATCGCGCCGATCAACATCAACCGGTTCTTCAAGGCGGTTGAGGGTCACCCCGAGATCGCCGAGGTTCGCAAGGAGCCCGACCAGAAGCGCAACATCGGCGGCGGCTGGCATACCGATCACAGCTACGATCAGGTGCCGGCGCTGGGGTCGGTCCTGCTGGCGCGCGAAGTCCCGCCGCGCGGTGGTGACACCATGTTCGCCAGCATGGCGCTGGCCTACGAAGCGCTGTCCGATGGATTGAAGCGCACGCTGGAAGGAATGCGCGCCGTACATTCGAGCCGGCATGTGTTCGGCGCAACGGCACAGTATGCGCGCGATACCGTGGGCCGCATCGGCAACGCCGAACTCGCGACCCAGGATGCGATCCATCCAGTGGTGATCCGGCATCCCGGGACCCAGCGCAAGACGCTCTACGTCAATCCGGGATTCACAACGCATTTCGAAGGCTGGACGGCGCAGGAGAGCAAGCCGCTGCTGGACTATCTCTACGCCCACGCCGCGCAGCCGCAGTTCCAAACGCGCTTCCAGTGGCGCGAAGGCTCGATTGCCTTCTGGGACAATCGAGCCACCTGGCATCTCGCGATCAACGACTACCAAGGTGAGCGGCGCCTGATGCACCGCATCACGCTGGATGGCGTTCCCCTCGTCTGAGGGGAACTGCCCTAGTTCCTCACTTCTTCTGGGCGCCCGGCAGGAAATCGTCGAGCGGCACGCCGAAGCTGTTCAGCGCCCAGGAGACGAGATTGTACTGGCCGACCGTGAAGACCGCGTCCATGAGCTGCTCCGTCGAATAGGTCTTCGAGAGCGTGGCCCAGGTCGCGTCGGAGGCGACGGAGTTTTCGTAGAGATCGTCGGCGAGCTGCATCAGCGCTGCCTCGTGCTCGTTCCAGCCCCTGGCCTTCGGACCTTCCTTGATGTTCGCGACGTCGGCATCACTCACGCCGCCACGCTTGGCGATCAGCTCGTGCTGGGCGAACTCGTATTCGGCCTGGTTCAGCCAGCCGATGCGCAGGATCAAGAGCTCGCGGTCACGGAACGGCAGGGTCTGCTTGGAGAGGATGTGGCCGGCGAACGGCGTCCAGCGCTTGGTGAGGTTGGGGTGGTGCGCCAACACCTTGAAGATGTTGAACACCTGGCCATTCATGGCGTTCTTTTCGACGGCCTCGCGTTCCTCGGCCTTCAGGGTCGCGAGGTCACGCAGGGGAATTCGTTGCTTGCGCTTGATCACCGGGTCTTTCTCCTTGCAGGTCTGGACGTGGACTAACGCCACGCCGTTCGACCGACAAGGTGAAAGACGTCACTCGGCGCGAGGACTTTCGCGCGGCGGCTGTGGCGGCTGTAGCCGCGCTGCGGCAAGCTTGGCCTGACCCGGGGTGCTGAACTGCGCACCGTCGAGCTGAAAGAAAGGACGCGCATAAGCATGGAAGCGGAAAGCGTTGCCTTCCTTCAGGACGATGCCCGCAGGTTGACCCCAGATTTCGACGACGAAGGGTTCGGGCATGGCACGGTCTCCCTTGGGGCTGAAGTGTCTGTGGCCACTCCCACATGGTGTCGACAGCGCGCCATGACAATGGTTGATGCTGTCGAACCTGCGGCGAGTGATAGAAGACCTCTCGCGTACGGCATCAATATGGCGACAACGCTTCTCCCCGTTGCCAACATGGCCAAGCCATAGGAATGATGACGTCTCGATGACACGCACGGCACTGCTTCGAACAGCCACTCTCGCGCTTCTGGCGCTGCTGTCCTGCATCTCGACTGTCAGTGCTGCAGATCCGCTGACAGCGACGATCGTGGAACGCGGCATCTACACGCTCGACACCGGCGAGAGGTCGCGACAGCCGAGCGGCGTGATGACAACGACGGTGTCGAATCTCTGTCACATCCTCAGCACGACAACGATACCGGCGCGGCGAAACCTGTGGTTCGGCTTTCGCTATCGTCTCGACGGCCCGGTGGATGGCACGCTCGTGACCCTGAGGCTGGTCACTCATTTTCCAGTGCCGGTAAAGCCTCCTCGCACATCCAAGGAAGTCACCTCGTATGAAAGGGTGATCGGCGCAACCGTTGGCGTTGCCCAGTTCACCGGCTACGGCTTCGAAGAGGATTGGGAGTTCATGCCCGGCCCCTGGATCTTCGAACTCTTCGAAGGAGATCGGTTACTCACCCAGCAACGTTTTATGGTCGTACGCGACAACAATGAGCCGGCACTCTCCGGCGATGGCCGCCTCAACTGCTTCGCGATGACACGCCTCGATGGACCAGCCTTCAATTCGCAGGCACTCTGACGGCGCAGGTGGACCATGAAGCTGACACGTTCTGCGTTGCTGAGCCTCACCGGTGGCGGCCTGCTTGCCGGCCGCCATGTTGCGGCGCAACCAGGTAATCAAATGCATCGCCGCAAGATCCCTTCTTCGGGTGAACTGCTGCCGGTCGTCGGCGTCGGCACGTGGCGCACCTTCGATGTCGGTGGTAAGCCCGAGGACCGCGTGCCGATCGCCGAAGTGTTGCGCTTACTCTTCGAGGCGGGCGGATCGGTGATCGACACGTCGCCGATGTACGGCGCGGCCGAGGCCGTGGTCGGCGATCTGCTGACGGCCGCGAACGCACGCAGCAAGGCCTTCATCGCCACCAAGGTCTGGACCAGCGGGCGCGACAGCGGCATCGCCCAGATGCAGGCGTCGTTACGACTGCTGCGCACCGACCGCATCGACCTGATGCAAATCCACAATCTGGTGGACTGGCGCGCCCACCTGCCGACCTTGCGGGCCTGGAAGGCGGACGGCCGCATCCGCTATCTCGGCATCACGCATTACACGCAAAGCGCACACGACGAGCTGGAGCGCGTGATGCGCGCCGAGAAGTGGGACTTTGTGCAGTTGAACTACGCATTCGACGACCGCGCGGTGGATCAGCGCCTTCTGCCGCTGGCCGCGGAGCGCGGCATCGCGGTGATCGTCAACCAGCCGTTCGGCGGTGGCGGCCTTCTGCGCAAGCTCTCGCCGCGCAAGCTCCCCGAGTGGGCCGGCGAGATCGGCGTCACGAGCTGGGCGCAGCTCCTGCTCAAGTTCGTGCTGGCCAATCCTGCCGTGACCTGCGTGATTCCCGGCACCAGCAAGCCCGAGCATATGAAGGACAACCTGCAGGCGGGCTTCGGCGTTTACCCTGATGCAGCCTTTCTGAAGCGCATGGTGGCGGAGATCACAACCTAGAGCGGCAGCTCCGTCTCGATCCACGTCGTCGCCGACTTGTGCTTCGACTGCCAGCCCAGCTCACTGCGGGCGCGCTTGCCGCGGACACGGCTGTTGGAGCCAAAGGTGTAGGCGGCGCTGCTTTCGCCCAGTTCCTTGACCGCATCGGCGAAGGGCCAGGCTTGCGGACTTGCGAGGCCGAGGCGCTTGGCGATCGAGACGCAGATGTCGCGATAGGACGCCTCGCCGTTCTCCACAAAGTAGAAAGCCCCGGCCGGCGCCTTGGCGAGCGCGAGGCTGTAGAGGTCGGCCACGTCCTCGACATGGACATTCGACCAGATGTTCAGCCCCTGGCCGACATGGCGCACAACGCCCGTCTTGCGCGCTCGTGCTGCCAGCCCCGGGATCTGAGCGCTGTCGCGCGCCAGGCCGAGGCCGTTGCCATAGATCATGGTGTTGCAGAGAACGACCGAGCGCACGCCTCGCTGGCTGGCGTCGCGGATCGCCCTGTCGATGGCAACGCGCGCTACCTTGCCCGGTACGGGATCGAGCGGCGTCTCCTCGTCGTAGATGCGGTCCGAGGCCTTATCACCATGCGCCTCGTCGGCGACGATGCTGGAGCCGCTGGTGTGCAGGAACGGCTTGTTCGAGCCGGCGAGGCCTTCGATCAGGGCATCGATGGCGCCGCGATGATCGCTGTTCGCCGTGTTGATCACCGCCTCTGCACGGCGCGCTTCGGCGGTGAGGATCGCCGCATCGTCGAGGCCGCCCGCCACCGGTTCGATGCCGAGGGCCGCGAGGCGCTTGCCCTTCTCGGCATCGCGCACCAGACCGCGCAGCTTATGGCCATCCTGCAAGAGACGATGGGCGACGGTGCCGCCGATATAGCCCGTGGCGCCGGTGAGGAAGATGTTCATGGGCGGCTCGTTTCCTTCAATCGTCCGACAGCTTCGCGGACCGGGCCATCGAGCCCTTCGCCGCCGGCCTCCAGGTGCGCGACGATAGCCGCCCGCATGCGCGGGTCCCAGAACTTCCGAAGATGATCGGCAATGGCCGCAGCCGGATCGCCCTGACGCTGTGGCACGAAGAACTGGCCGATCTGGTTGGCCATGGTCACCAGCCGCTCTTTCGACCCTGTCGCGGACATAGTTTCTACTCCGCCGCGACCTTGGCGATCCGCCTACTGCGATCCGCCTGCGCCGCGTAGTCACGCTGCCACTCGCTGGGACCGTTGGAGGGTGAAACCTGCACGGCCGTGACTTTGTATTCCGGGCAGTTGGTCGCCCAGTCGGAGAACTCCGTGGTCACGACATTGGCTTGCGTGTCGGGGTGGTGGAAGGTCGTGTAGACGACGCCTGGCGCCACACGATCGGTGATCTGGGCACGGAGCGTCGTACCGCCAGCGCGACTGTCGAGCTTCACCCAATCACCGTCGCGTACGCCGCGCTGTTCGGCGTCGTGCGGGTGGATCTCCAGCACATCCGCGTCATGCCACACGATGTTGTCGGTGCGCCGCGTCTGGGCGCCGACATTGTACTGCGAGAGGATGCGGCCGGTGGTGAGCAGCAGCGGGAAACGCGGCCCGGTGCGCTCGTCCGTCGGCACATACTCGGTGATCATGAAGTTGCCTCGCCCGCGTACGAAGCCGCCGATATGCATGACCGGCGTGCCGAGCGGTGCCTTCTCGTTGCACGGCCATTGGACCGAGCCCACCTCGTCGAGCAGGGCATAGGAAACACCGGCGAAGGTCGGCGTCAGCCGCGCGATCTCGTCCATGATTTCCGAGGGATGCGCATAGGGCATCTCGAAACCCATGGCCTTGGAGATCGCCAAGGTAATCTCCCAGTCGGCCAGGCCGTTCTTGGGCGTCATCACACGGCGCACGCGGTTGATGCGGCGCTCGGCGTTGGTGAAGGTCCCGTCCTTCTCGAGGAAGGTCGAGCCCGGCAGGAAGACATGCGCGTAGTTCGCCGTCTCGTTCAGGAACAGGTCCTGGACCACGACGCATTCCATCGCCTTGAGGGCAGCCGCAACGTGGGTCGTATTGGGATCGGACTGCAGGATGTCCTCGCCCTGCACGTAGAGGGCCTTGAAGCTGCCGTCGATCGCCGCATCGAACATGTTGGGAATGCGCAGGCCGGGCTCGGCGTCGAGCGGTCGGCCCCACATCTTCTCGAACATGGTGCGGGTCGCATCGTCGGAGATGTGGCGATAGCCGCTGAGCTCGTGCGGGAATGAGCCCATGTCGCAGGAGCCCTGGACATTGTTCTGGCCGCGCAGCGGGTTCACGCCCACGCCCGGCCGACCGAGATTGCCGGTCACCATCGCGAGGTTGGCGATGGCCATGACGGCGGTCGTGCCCTGGCTGTGCTCGGTGACGCCGAGGCCGTAGTAGATCGCGCTGTTGGGACCGGCGGCATAGAGCCGGGCGGCGCCACGGATCGCCTCGGGCGAGACGCCGGCCATCAAGCCGACCGTCTCGGGGCTGTTGCGCTCCTCCGCCACGAAGGCCGCCCAATACTCGAAGGCATCGCGGTCGCAGAAGGTGCGCACGAAGGTTTCGTCGACCAGGCCTTCGGTGACAATGACATGGGCCAGCGCATTCAGGATCGCGGCATTGGTGCCGGGCCGGAGCGGCAGATGAAAGTCGGCCGCGACATGCGGCATGCGCACGAGGTCAGTGCGGCGCGGATCGATCACGATCAGCCGGGCGCCCTGGCGCAGCCGCTTCTTCATGCGGGAGGCGAAGACCGGATGCGCATCGGTCGGGTTGGCACCGATCACCAGGATGACGTCAGACTGTTCGACGGAGTCGAAATCCTGCGTGCCGGCCGAGGTGCCGAAGGCGGTCCTCAGGCCGAAGCCGGTCGGCGAGTGGCAGACGCGGGCGCAGGTATCGACATTGTTGTTGCCGAAGCCACCGCGCACCAGCTTCTGCACGAGGTAGGTCTCTTCGTTGGTGCAACGCGAGGAGGTGATGCCGCCGATCGCCAGGCGTCCGTGCGTCTCCTGCAGGCGCTTGAACTCCGACGCGACCCGGCCGATCGCCTCGTCCCAGCTCACCTCGCGCCAGGGCTGGTCGATGGTCTCTCGCACCATCGGCTTCAGGATACGCTCGCGATGGTTGGCATAGCCCCAGGCGAAGCGGCCCTTGACGCAGGAGTGACCGCGATTGGCCTTGCCGTCCTTGTAGGGGACCATGCGCACCAGCTCTTCGCCGCGCATCTCGGCCTTGAAGCTGCAGCCGACGCCGCAATAGGCGCAGGTCGTGACGACCGAATGCTCGGGAATGCCGATGTCGATCACGCTCTTTTCCGACAGCGTCGCGGTCGGACAGGCCTGGACACAGGCGCCGCAGGAGACGCATTCGGAACTCAGGAAATTGTCGGCAGCCGCGCCGGACGAGACCTTGGAGTCGAAGCCGCGGCCTTCGATGGTCAGCGCGAAGGTGCCCTGCACTTCCTCGCAGGCGCGTACACAACGCGAGCAGACGATACACTTGGACGGATCGAACGTGAAATACGGGTTCGACTCGTCCTTCGTCTGCTTGGTGTGGTTCTCACCCTCGTAGCCGTAGCGCACTTCGCGCAGACCGACAGCGCCCGCCATGTCCTGCAGCTCGCAATCACCGTTGGCGGCGCAGGTCAGGCAGTCGAGCGGATGGTCGGAGATATAGAGTTCCATCACGCCGCGCCGGACCTGCTTCAGCCGCTCGGTCTGGGTCGATACGACCATGCCCGCCGCCACTGGTGTCGTGCAGGACGCCGGCGTCCCGGCGCGGCCGGTGATCTCGACCAGGCATAGCCGGCAGGAGCCGAAGGCTTCGACGGAGTCGGTGGCGCAGAGCTTGGGCACCTGGATGCCCGCTTCAACGGCGGCGCGCATGATGGACGTGCCGGCCGGCACGGTGACGGCGTGGCCGTCGATAGTGAGGCTTACCGTCTCTTCGGCGCGACTGACCGGCGTGCCGTAGTCGATTTCGTGAACGAGGGACATAGTGGCCTCTTACTCGGCCGCCGCGACGAGGCGCGGCCGGTCGAAATCTTCGGGGAAATGCTTGATGGCGCTCATCACGGGATAGGGCGTGAAGCCGCCCAGCGCGCAGAGCGAGCCGAACTTCAACGTCTGGCAAAGGTCGGTGATCAACGCGAGATTGTCGGTAACCCGCTCGCCACGGATGATCTTGTCCATGGTCTCCGTGCCGCGCGTCGAGCCGATGCGGCAGGGCGTGCACTTGCCGCAGGATTCGATGGCACAGAATTCGAGCGCGAAGCGCGCCTGGCGGGCCATGTCGACAGTGTCGTCGAACACCACGACGCCGCCATGGCCGATCAGCCCATCGAGCGCGGCAAACGCTTCGTAGTCGAAGGCCGTGTCGAACAAGGCGCGCGGGAAGTACGCACCCAACGGACCGCCGACCTGCACCGCACGCACCGGACGGCCACTCGCCGTACCGCCGCCGATCTCGTCGACGATCTCGCCCAAGGTAAGTCCGAAGGCCGCTTCGAAAAGGCCGCCATGCTTCACGTTGCCGGCGAGTTGGATCGGCATGGTGCCGCGCGACCGACCCATGCCCAGTGCGGCATAGGCCTCGGCGCCATCGGCCAGGATCGCCGGCACGGTCGCGAGCGAGATCAGGTTGTTGATGACGGTGGGCTGGCCGAACAGGCCCTTGTGCGCCGGCAGCGGCGGCTTGGCGCGTACCTGGCCGCGCTTGCCTTCGAGGCTTTCCAGCAGCGACGTCTCTTCGCCACAGACATAGGCGCCGGCACCGACCCTCACCTCGATCTCGAAGCCCGCCGCCGCGCCCAGGAGGCCAGCGGCTTCAGCGACGGCAACTGCCTTCGAGAAGGTCCTGATGGCATCGGGATACTCGGAGCGGATGTAGACGTAGCCCTTGCCCGCACCGACCGCGAGGCCGGCAATGATCATGCCTTCGATCAGCACGAAGGGATCGCCTTCCAGGAGCATGCGGTCGGCATAGGTGCCGGAGTCGCCCTCGTCGGCGTTGCAGACGATGTATTTGCGGTCGGCGGGCGCGTCAGCGACGGTCTTCCACTTGATGCCGGTCGGGAAGCCCGCACCACCACGGCCGCGCAGGCCGGACGTCGTTACTTCGGCCACGGTGCCGGCTGGGCCCAGGCTCCGCGCCCGCTCCAGACCACGCAGGCCATCGTGTGCGCGATAGTCGTCGAGCGACAATGGATCGACGATGCCACAACGAGCAAAGGTGATGCGCGTCTGGCGCTTGAGGAAGGGGATCTCCTCCGGCCGGCCCACGCAGAGCGGATGGCTGGCTGCGAACCGGCTGTAGCCCGCGAACAGGCCCGGCACGTCGTTGGGCGTAACGCAACCAAACGCAATCCGCCCCGTGGGCGTCGCGATCTCGACCATCGGCTCCAGCCAGAAGAGACCGCGTGAGCCGGTACGTACGATCTCGACCTCGACACCGTGCCGAGCCGCCTCGTCGCGAATGGTCGCGGCCACTCTGTCGGCGCCAACAGCGCGCGCCGCGGCATCGCAGGGAACGAAGATGCGCAATGCGCTCATCGCCCGATCTCCTCGGCGAGCGCCGCAATCGATGCCGTTGTGAGCCGGCCACGCGGTTCGCCATCGAGTAGCGCCGACGGCGCGCAGGCGCAGAGGCCGAGGCAATAAGTGGCTTCGACGGTGAGATGGCCGTCGGGTGTCGTGCCGCCCCACGCCACGCCGAAATGGCGCAGCACCTGATCGGCCAGGGCCTCACCCTGCATGGACTGACAGGCCTCGGCACGGCAGAGCTTCAGGACATGCCGCCCGGCCGGTGCTTCGCGGAAGTCGTGATAGAAGGAAACGACGCCGTGGACTTCGGCCCGCGTCAGGTTCAGCGCCGTGGCGATCTGGGGAATGGCCGGTGCGGGGATGCAGCCGAACTCGGCCTGCACATCGTGCAGGATTGGCAACAGCGGCCCTTCCCGGCCCTCGTGCCGCCGGATGATTTCACTGGCCCGGCTTTCGTTCCACGCCGTCGGCATCGATCGGCTCCCATCCCTGTTTTGACCGGCTTGGTGCCGGCTTTTTCACAAGGGATGATCCGCCTTCGCTACTGCACTCTCAATAAAGCTGTCCGGTGCTGCGATAGAACATATCTATCAATGGGATCGCATTACCAGGCAAACCGCTATTGCGGCGTGAGCACCTTGGCGAGCTGGGTCGCCTCCGCCACCAGGGCCGTCGAGAGCGGCGTCATGGGTTCCCGCGGCGGCACGACCAGGCCGATCTGGTGTACGGCCGACGGTTCGACGATGGGGATGGCGCGTAAATGGTCGGTGAGGCCCAAAGTATCAGCCAATTTCTCCGGCATCACCGTCGCCCAGCGGCCGGTGCGCACATGCGAGAACAGCACGATCATCGAATTGGATTCGAGGGTGGGCTCGGCACGGCCGTTCGACGTGCCAAGCAGGCGGTCGATGATACGGCGGTTCTGCATGTCCGGTGTCAGCAGGCAGAGAGGGATGTCGGCGACCTCTGCCCAGGTCACCTGATCGCGATCGCCGAGCGGGCTGCTCTCCGATGTAAGAAGCCGGTACTGCTCGAGATAGAGCGGCACGGTGCGCATGCGTCCCAGCGGCTCGTTGTCGATGTAAGTGAGGCCGGCATCGACTTCGAGATTTTCGACCATCGACAGGATCTCGATGGACGTGCGCGACAGGATGGTGAACTTGACGTTGGGATGCCTGGCGCGGAAGGGTGTGGTGAGCGCCGAGACCATCGGCAATGCGGTCGGGATCGCGGCGATTCTCAGCCGGCCGCTCAGGCCCTTCTTCAGGGTCTGCAGATCCTGTCGCATGGCGCGCGCATCGGCGACGATGCCGCGTGCCCAGTCGAGGACATGCTCGCCCTCGGTCGTGAAGCCGATGAAGCGCGACGTGCGCTGCACCAGCATGACACCCAACGTATCCTCGAGCTGCTTGATCGCCGCCGAGAATGTCGGCTGCGTGACGCCACATTGCTCCGCAGCCTTGCTGAAATTCTGCTCCCGCGCCAGCGCCAGCAGGAACTCGAGCTTGTCGATCATCGTGTCAGCATATCGCGTGGTGCGGCGGCGGCGTAGCCGCTAGAATCACCTTCCATAGGATCCCCAGCGAGGCGTGCATGACCGAGGCGGCGAGAAGCAGTCGGCGGACTGTCATCATGGGCCTCGGCAGCCTGGGCGCACTCGGCCTCGCAGGATGCGCGATCGGCACCAGATCGGGCGCGCCGCCTCTGCCGCCACTGCGCCTGCAGATGAGCCGCGTCGCCCGCATCACCGTGTGCCTGCGTCCTTTCCGTGCGGCCGGTCCACGACTCGAAGTCGAAACGGTCGGCGACAAACGCGTGGTTCACAATTACGGCCACGGCGGCAGCGGTTGGTCGCTTGCCTGGGGGTCGAGCACCATCGCCACCGGCATGGCACTGGAAGGTGGCACACGCGAGGTCGCGGTGATCGGCTGCGGTGCCCTTGGCCTTACCTCGGCCCTCCTGCTGCGCCGCGCCGGCGCCCGCGTGACGATCTACGCCAAGGAGCGCCTGCCGCAGACCCGGTCGGCGCGCGCCACGGGCACCTGGTCGCCGGACTCACGCATCGCCGCCACTGACAGCGTGACGCCGACCTTTCCCGCCCAATGGGAGGAAATGGCGCGTACCTCCTATGCCACCTACCAGAGCTATATCGGCCTGCCGGGCGAACCGGTCGCCATGAGCGATCGCTATGTGCTGTTCGACGACGCGGTACAGCCGACGCCCGCCGGACCGAACATATCGGCCGAGGAAGTTCATTTCGCGAGTTACGGCCAGCGCCTGGCCGGCCTCACGTCTCCCTACCGCTACCTGCCGACCAACGAGAACCCTTTCCCCGTGGCCCATGCGCGGGTGGGAACATCCATGCAGTTCAATATCGCCGCATTAGGACAACGGCTGACCGACGACTTCCTGCGTGAAGGCGGCCAAATCGTCGATATGACGTTCGACACGCCGGCCGATCTTGCGCGGCTCAGGGAACCAGTGGTCGTCAACTGCACGGGTTACGGCGCCCGTGCCTTGTGGAAGGACGAGTCGGTGGTGCCCGTGCGTGGCCAGATCGCCTGGCTCATGCCGCAGCCGGAAGTTCGCTACGGCCTCTTCTATCGACACGTCCTCATGCTCCCACACCCCGAGGGCATCGTCGTCCAGGAGACCGGCCGGAACGACATGTATGGCTATGGCAACGCCGACGAAGCGCCCGATCGAAGCGAGGCTGCAACGGCCATGGCTACGATTGCCCCGCTCTATCGCTAGAGCGCGAGGGTCATCTGTGGGGGCACTTTGGGCTCCTCGCGCTCGTGCAGGTTGGAGAGCGAGACGCCAAGCAGGCGCACCTTCTTCTCCAACGGAAAGATCGTGCGCACCAGTTCGCGGCTCGTGCGCTCCAGCATGTCGCGCGTGCCGACCGGTTCAGACAGCGTGCGGCTGCGCGTCACGATCTGGAAGTCGGCATACTTGACCTTCACCGTCACCGTGCGGCCGACGATGCCGGTGCGTTCGCAGTAGGACCAGACATCGTCCAGCACCGAGGCCACGCCCTCTTCCACCGCCTGCGGCCGGTCAAGATCCTCCATGAACGTCGTCTCCGAGCCGACCGACTTGCGCGGCCGGTTAGGCACGACCCGGCGTTCGTCATGCCCGCGCGCGATGGCGTAGTAGTAGGTGCCGGAGCGTCCAAAATACTGTTCGAGGAATTCGAGCGTCTGCGCCTTGAGATCGGCGCCGGTATGGATGCCGAGCCGGTTCATCTTCTCCGCCGTCTTCGGTCCCACACCATGGAATCTCGCCACCGGCAGGCCCTCGACGAAGGCCGGACCTTTCTCGGGCGGGATCGTCGTCTGGCCGTTGGGCTTGCGATGGTCCGACGCGAGCTTGGCCAGGAACTTGTTGTAAGAGATACCGGCTGACGCGGTGAGGCCGGTGCGCTCGAGGATGCGGGCGCGGATCTCGCGGGCGATCTCCGACGCGAGCGGCATGCCCTTGAGGTTCGTCGTTACGTCGAGATAGGCCTCGTCGAGCGACAACGGCTCCACCAGCGGCGTGTAGTCGAGGAAGATCTCGCGGATCTGGCGCGACACTTCCTTGTAGACGTCGAAGCGCGGCTTCACGAAGACCAGCTCGGGACACATCCGCTTGGCCGTGACCGAGGGCATGGCCGAACGCACACCGAACTTTCGCGCCTCGTAGCTCGCGGCCATGACGACGCCACGCTGGCGGCCGCCGACCGCGACCGGCTGGCCGCGCAACGCCGGGTCGTCACGCTGCTCCACGGACGCATAGAAAGCGTCCATGTCGACATGGATGATCTTGCGGATCGGGGTTTCCGCCATGACCTGATTATAGAGGTATGAGCCCTGGGTATCGCCGATATGCAAATGACAATCGTTCGCAATACAGATACAGTCTAACCATGCCCGATACCGCTCCCGCCTTCCCCGAGAGCCGCGATGTGCAACGGCTCACCCTCGACCAACTGCTGGCCCGCCGCTCGGTGGGGCCGCTGCAGGAGCCGGCTCCCGATGGTGCCGACCTCGACCTGATCCTCGACGCCGGCCTGCGTGCGCCCGACCACGGCAAGCTGCGGCCCTGGCGCTTCGTCGTCATTCGCGGCGACGCCCGTCTCGCCTTCGGTGAACGCCTGGCCGAAGCCGCCGCCAAACGCGATCCCGCGAACGGTGCAGCCCTCGGCGAACGCTATCGCGCTTGGGTGCGGCGCATCCCGATGCTGATCGCCGTCGGCGCGATCGTGAAGGGCGGCAACATTCCCGAGATCGAGCAGGTGCTCTCCGCCGGCGCGGCCGCGATGAACATGCTGAACGCGATCCACCTGCTGGGTTTTGGCGGCATGTGGGTGACCGGCGCGAACGTCTACGATCCGTCCGTGAACGCCCTGCTGGGTTTCGAAGCTCCCTCGCATCTGGTCGGCTTCCTTACCGTCGGTACACCGGCAACGTCTTTGCCATCCTTGACGCGCCCCGACCGCACCGACCACGTCGTGGAGTGGGTCGACCCCAGCTAAGCCATCGCAGCATTCAACCGGCACGGCCGAAGAGGCGGGCTTTTCCAAGCTGATCGCAACGCGGTATTGATTCCACACCCTGATCGAAACGGATGGGGGAGTGCGTCATGCCGGCCGAGCGAACCGCAGCTCCAGACGGGACAGCCCTCAGGGTCGCCTTGTGGCGAGCCTTGCACGTCCAGGTCGACCCACCCCCGCATGTACTCGAAGACGAAGTTGGCTTGCTGCTCGCCACGCCGGAAGATGGCTGGCGCCAGCGCCCGGACATGGATGCGCAGACCACGCGTCGCGCACGCGCCTCCATCGTTGCTCGCGCGCGCTTCATCGAGGATTTCGTCGTCGAACAGATCGGACGTGGCATTGGCCAGTACGTCATCCTGGGCGCCGGTCTCGACACCTTCGTCCAACGCAGACCGGAAATCGCCTCCGGCTTACGAACATTCGAGGTCGACCAACCCGGCGCACAGGCCTGGAAACAGCAGCGCCTGATCGAAACCGGCTTCGGCATCCCCGAGTATCTGCGGCTCGTGCCGGTCGATTTCGAGACGGGCTGGTCCTGGTGGGAGAAGCTCGCGGCTGCGGGCTTCGATTCGGACCGGCCGGCCATCATGGCCTCGGCCGGCGTCACCATGTATCTCAGCAAGGAGGCGATCATGACGACGCTGCGCCGGGCCGCCGCGCTCGCCCGCGGCTCCACACTCGTCATGTCGTTCATGCTGCCGTTGGAATTCGTCGACTCAGAAGAGCGCGCCCGGCGCCTGGCGACGGAGAAAGCCGCGCAGGCTGCAGGGACGCCCTTCATCAGCTTCTTCAGCCCGACGGAGATGCTGGCCCTGGCCCGTGATGCCGGCTTCCGGCAGGTCGAGCATGTATCGGCCTCCAGTCTTGCCGAGCGTTACTTTGTCGGCAGGACCGATGGCCTTCGTCCGTCGAGCGCAGAGGAGCTGCTGGTCGCGACGATTTAGACAGGCACTACGCCGCCTGCTTCAGCTTGCCCGCCGCATCGAGAGCCTGCGAGAGATCGGCGAGGATGTCGTCGATATGCTCGATGCCGACCGACAACCGCACATAGCCGTCCGAAACGCCGGTCGCGAGCTGCTCCTCGGCGGAGAGCTGCGAGTGCGTGGTCGAGGCGGGATGGATGGCCAGGCTGCGCGCATCGCCGATATTGGCGACGTGATAGAGCAGCTTCAGCGAATCGATGAAGCGCCGGCCCGCCTCGCGGCCCGCCGCCAGCTCGAAGCCGACCAGGCCGCCATAGCCGCCTTTCAGATAGGTATCCGCCCGACGCCGCGCCTCACCCTTCTGCTGCGAGGGATGAATGACCTTCGCGACCTCCGGACGTTTGACCAGGAAATCGGCCACGGCCTGTGCGTTCTTGACATGGCGTTCCATCCGCAGGGCGACCGTCTCGATGCCCTGCAGGATCAGGAAGGCGTTGAAAGGCGCCAGCGGCGCGCCGAGATCGCGCAACAAGGTCGTGCGCGCCTTGATGATATAGGCGACCGGTCCGATCGGCTTCACCGCCTCGACCCAGACAGCGCCGTGATAGCTGGGATCAGGTGTGTTGAGTGCCGGTTGGCGCTTGGGATGGGCAGCCCAGTCGAAGTTGCCTCCATCGACGATCAGGCCTGCAATCGAATTACCGTGACCGCCGAGATACTTGGTGCCCGAGTAGACGACGACTGCCGCGCCGTGATCGAGCGGACGCGTGAGGATCGGCGCCGCCGTATTGTCGACGATCAGCGGAATGCCGAGCGGGCGACCGATATCGGCTACTTCCTTGATCGGAAAGACCGTGAGCTTGGGATTGGGCAGCGTCTCGGCGTAGTAGGCGCGTGTGCGGTCGTCAGTGGCGCGGGCGAAGGCCTGTGGATCGGCCGGATCGACGAAGCGCACCTCGATGCCCTGATCCTTGAGGGTATGGGCAAAGAGATTCCACGTGCCGCCGTAGAGATCGGTCGAGCTCACGACATTGTCGCCGGCCCGCGCCAGGTTCTGCAGCGCAAAGGCCGACGCCGCCTGACCCGAGCCCACCGCCAGCGCCGCGGCTCCGCCTTCGAGCGCGGCGATGCGCTGTTCGAGCACGTCGACCGTCGGATTGCCGATGCGCGTGTAGATGTTGCCGAGTTCCTTCAGCGCAAACAGGTTCGAGGCATGCTCGGTGTCGCGGAACTGATACGACGTGGTCTGGTGGATCGGCACCGCGACCGAACCGGTCACGGGGTCGGCGCGCCAGCCGGCGTGCAGCGACAGAGTCTCGGGATGGCGGGAGTTGGTCATTGTCTGGCCTCGCTGTTTGCGATGAACGGCAAACGTCGTTGCCGCCCGTGTCGTGGTCAAAGGCAATGACTGCCAAAGCAGTACGCGCGATCGGCAGGTCCGGCCTGCAGACCGCGACGGGAGAAGAAAATCCTTCTCCCTGGCGGTTGTCGAGTCCTAGCGCGTCGCCGAAACGGCTGGCGTCGGCAAGGCCGGCGGCGCCGGGCTTACCTGCTTCAAGCCACCAATCGGCGTCACCGCCGGCAGGTCCGCCTGCTGCCACCCGCCGCCCAGCGCCTTCACCAGGTTCGCGCTGGCGACAAGGCGATTGAGGCGAATAGTGAGCAGCGTCTGCTCCGCTGCCAGCGCCGTGGCCTGTGTCTGCACCACGGTCGTATAGGGTACGGTGCCGACGCGATATTGGTTGAGCGACAGGCGCTCGGCTTCGCGCGCGGCAGCGACGGCGGCGCGCTGAACCCTCTCCTGCTGCACCAGGATGCGCTGCTGGGCGAGCGCATCCTCGACTTGCTGGAACGCCGTCAGGATGGTCAGGCGATAGGTCGCTACCGTGGCATCGTAGTTGGCCCGTGCACCTTCGACCTGCGCGGAGAGAGCGCCGCCGTCGAGCAAAGTTCCGGCAAGCTGCGGCCCTACCGACCAGACGGCATTGCCAATCTGCAGCAGCGAACCCAGACCACCGGCCAGGAAGCTGATCGAGGCACCCAGCGAGATCTGCGGGTAGAAAGCGCCGATCGCGACGCCGATCTGCGCATTGGCCGAGGCCATGCGGCGCTCTGCACCGGCAATGTCGGGCCGCCGTTCGAGCAAAGTCGACGGCACGCCGGCTTCGACCGTCGGCACGGTGAGCTGCGTGCGCGCCGGCTCGATGCCGATCTCGGATGGTGCCTTGCCAACCAGCAGCGCGATTGCATGCTCGAACAAGGCACGGTTGATGGCTTCGCTTATGAGCTGGGCGCGCGTCTGTTCGTACTGCGCTTGCGCCTGCGCCAGGTCGACTCGCGAGACGATGCCGGCATCGACCTGGTTCTGCACGATCTGCATCGACCGAGCGTAGGCGGCCACAGTCTCCTCGAAGAGTCGCTTCCGATCATCGGAGATGCGCAGCCCGAAATAGTTCGTCGCGAGGTCGGTCTGCGCCGACAGCCGGGCATTGGCGAGATCGGCGTCGCTCGCTTGCGCCGCGGCCGAATCGCTTTCGATCTGGCGCCGAAGGTTGCCCCAGACGTCGATCTCCCAGGAAAACGTCGCGCCGGTCGTGAACTGACCCTGCGAGGTGTCGCCGCGCGTGATGGTCGTCGTCGAGCCGGTCGTCCCGCGCAACCCGCCAGTGCCGACCTGTTGCGTGGCACCGGTGCCGCTGATCGTCGGAAAGAGCGCCGATTGGTCTTGTCGGACCAACGCCCGTGCCCGTCGGTAGCCGGCCTCGAACACTTTCAGATTCTGGTTCGACACATCGATCTGTGCCGCCAGGTTATCCAGGGTCGGATCGCCGTAGCTCTGCCACCACGGGCCCCGTTCGACGCCGTCGCGCGGCTGGGCGGGCTGGAAAACGGCGGCTGCGCCCGTCACCGGTTCGGCTTCCTTGTAGGCCGGCGTCGGCAAGGTCGCAGGCGGCGGACGCACATAGTCCGGCCCGACAAGACAACCCGAAACAAAAACGACCGGGAGAAGCGCCGCGATGCGCCTCATGCCGGAGCTCCCGTTGGGCCACCGGAGGAGCCCAGCGCGCGAGCGACACGGCTAGGCTGGTCGCGATCGCGACGACGGAAACGGTCGAGATAAAGGTAAATAACGGGCGTGGTATAGAGGGTCAGGATCTGGCTCACGATAAGGCCGCCGATAATCGAGATGCCGAGCGGCCGGCGCAACTCCGCGCCGTCGCCGTACCCCAGCGCCAGCGGAAGCGCGCCGAGGATCGCGGCCATGGTCGTCATCAGGATGGGACGAAAGCGCAGCAGGGCCGCCTCATGGATGGCCACCGCCGGCTCGAGCCCTTCGCGACGTTCGCGCTCCAGCGCCACGTCGATCATCATGATGGCATTCTTCTTCACGATACCGATCAGCAGCAAGACGCCGATCATGGCGATGATGCTGAACTCCACGCCCGAGAACTGCAGGGCGAGCAACGCGCCGACACCGGCCGATGGCAGGGTCGACAGGATGGTGATCGGGTGGATGTAACTCTCGTAGAGGATGCCGAGCACGATGTAGACCGCGGCCAGCGCCGCCAGGACGAGCAGGAGCTGGTTGTTCAGCGATTGCTGGAAGGCGCGCGCCGTGCCCTGGAACGAGCCATGCAGGGTCGTCGGCATGCCGATCTCGCGCATCGTGTCGTTCACATAGGTGACCGCGTCGCTCAGGGTCTTGCCCGGCGCCAGGTTGAAGGAAACGGTGCTGGCCACGAACATGCTCTGGTGGTTCACGGCCAACGGCGTGGTGCCGTATTCGTATCGGGTCAACTGCGTCAGCGGAATCAACGTCTCGGCCGTCGTGCTGACGGCGGCGCCGGTCGAAGCGCCGCTGCGGCCACCGATGGCGATCTGGTTGGTCCGGGCATTGCGCAACGCCTGGGCAGGATCGGTCGTAGCAGCTTTGGCGCCGTTGGCGGCCG
The DNA here is from genome assembly GCF_004297405.1 of Reyranella sp. Classification (GTDB taxonomy): domain Bacteria; phylum Pseudomonadota; class Alphaproteobacteria; order Reyranellales; family Reyranellaceae; genus Reyranella. The sequence continues at coordinate 88,664 of NZ_SCVC01000031.1, read as the reverse complement.
GTGCAATGGCGCCGCCAATGCCGCTGCTCGTCTGCGTGCCACTCAGCGCCCCGCCCGAGGTGCTGACATAGATGTCCTTCAGCGATTCCGGGCTCTCCCACCATTGCGGCGCCACTTCCATGACGACGTGATACTGGTTGAGCGCATTGTAGATCGTCGAAACCTGACGTTGGCCGAAGGCGTCGTAGAGCGTGGCCGAAATGCTGCGCGTCGACACGCCGAGCCGACTCGCCGCGTCGCGATCGATGGTGAGGTTAATCTGTAGGCCGCGTTGCTGCTGATCGGAATCGACGTCGGTGATGACGGACGTGTCCTTCTGCAGCGCCTCGGTCAGCTTCGGTCCCCAGGTATAGAGCTCGGGCAGCGAATCGGCCTGCAAGGTGAACTGGTACAGCGCATTGCTCTGCCGGCCGCCGACCCGGATATCCTGCACCGACTGCAGGAAGAGCATCGCGCCCGGCACCTGGGCGAGCTTTGGCCGCAGCCGCGCAATGACCTGCTCGGCCGAAACGTCGCGCTCACTGAGCGGCTTCAGCGTCGCGAACATAAAGCCGGAGTTGGTCTGGAAGCCGCCGGTGAAGCCCGCGACGCTCTCGATCGCCGGATCGGCGCGCACGATCTCGATGAACTGGCGGAACTTCCGGCGCATGGCCTGGAAGGAGATGCTCTGGTCGGCGCGGATGCCGCCGACGATGCGGCCGGTATCCTGCTGCGGAAAGAAACCCTTGGGGATGGAGACGTAGAGGTGAATGTTAAGCAGTACAGTCCCCAGGAAGACCAAGATGGTGATCAGTGGGTGGCGTAGCACCAGGCCGAGACTGCGGCCGTAGAGGGTCTGCAGCAGCGCGAATGCCCGCTCGCTCACCCGGAAGAACAGGCCTGGCGGCCGCTGGCTCGGCTGACGCAGCACATAGGCGCACATCATCGGCGTCGCCGTGAGCGACACGACCATGGAGATGATGATGGCCACCGACAGGGTGACCGCGAATTCGCGGAACAGGCGGCCGACGATACCGCCCATCAGCAGGATCGGGATGAAGACGGCGATCAGGGACAGGCTCATCGACACGACGGTGAAGCCAACCTCGCGGGCGCCCTTGAGTGCGGCCTCGACCCTCGACATGCCTTCTTCTATGTGCCGTGAGACGTTCTCCAGCACGATGATCGCGTCGTCGACCACGAAGCCCGCGGCGATGGTCATCGCCATCAGCGACAGGTTGTTGAGGCTGTAGCCCAGGAGGTACATGCCGCCGAAGGTGGCGATCAGCGACACCGGCACGGTGACCGCCGCGACGAAACCGGCCCGCGCCGAGCGCAGGAAGGCGAAGGTGACCAGCACCACCAGGACGACGCCGATCACCAGGGCCGAGCCCACTTCCTTGAGCGCGGCGCGAATCGTGGTCGTACGGTCGGCCACCACCTCGACGTCCACATCGTTGGGCATCGCCGCCTGGAGCTCAGGCAGCAGTTCCTTGATCGCGTCAACCGTCTGGATGATGTTGGCGTTGGGCTGTTTGTAGATGATCACCAGCACCGAACGCTTGCCGTTGGCCTGGCCTTCGTTGCGGATGTCTTCGGTCGAATCGATCACCTCGGCCACGTCCGACAGCCGGACCGGCGCGCCGTTGCGCCAGGCGATGATCAGGGAGCGGTATTGGTCCGCAACGGTCGCCTGATCGTTCGAATAGATCTGGTAGCGGCGGTCACCATGCTCGATCGCGCCCTTGGGTGAATTGGCGTTGGCCGCCGCGAGGGCAGCACGCACACTCTCCAGGCCAATGGCGTATTTATTGAGGGCCGTGGGGTTGATCTCGACCCGCACCGCCGGCAGGGAACTGCCGCCGAGCTGGACCTGCCCGACCCCACCCACCTGGCTGATCTTCTGCTGCAGGATGTTGGAAGCGGCGTCGTACAGGCGGCCCTGGCCCAGCGTGTTCGACGTCAGCGCGATCACCATGACCGGCGCGTCGGCGGGGTTGATCTTGCGGTACTGCGGGTTGTTGCGCAGATCGGTCGGCATGTCGGCGCGCGCTGCATTGATCGCGGCCTGCACATCGCGCGCTGCACCGTCGATGCTGCGCGACAGGTCGAACTGCAGGATGATGCGCGAATTGCCGACCGTGCTCGACGAAGTGATCTCGGTAATGCCGGCAATGGCGCCCAGCCGCCGCTCCAGCGGCGTGGTCACGCTGGTCGCGACCGTCTCCGGCGAGGCGCCGGGCAGATTGGCGGTGACCAGGATGGTCGGGAAATCGACCTTGGGCAGCGGCGACACCGGCAGCTTGAAGAAAGCCACCAATCCCGCCAGCGCCAGGCCGATCGTCAGCAGGGTCGTGGCGACCGGCCGCGCGATGAAGGGCGCCGACAGGTTCACGGCGCGCCCTCGCCCACCTCACCACGGATCGGGTGAAGTGGCGCATCGGGTGGCAGGCCGCGCAGGCGGCGACCCAGCCGGTCGAAAGCGAGATAGATCACCGGCGTCGTGAAGAGCGTGAGCACCTGGCTCACGATCAGGCCGCCCACGATGGTGAGGCCGAGCGGCTGGCGCAGCTCCGAACCGGTGCCGGTGCCCAGCATCAGCGGCAGTGCCCCGACCAGAGCGGCGACGGTGGTCATGAGGATCGGGCGGAAGCGCAGCAGGCAGGCCTGATGGATCGCCTCGCGCGGCGTCTTGCCCTCGTTGCGTTCAGCATCGAGGGCGAAGTCGATCATCATGATCGCGTTCTTCTTCACGATACCGATCAGCAGCACGATACCGATGATGGCGACCACGCTGAGTTCGCTTCCCGCCAGCATCAGCGCCCACAGCGCGCCGATGCCCGCCGACGGCAGGGTCGAGAGGATCGTGATCGGGTGGATGTAGCTCTCGTAGAGCACGCCCAGCACGATATAGACGGTGACGATGGCCGCCAGGATCAGCAGGAGCTGGCTGTCGAGCGACTTCTGGAAGGCGAGCGCCGCGCCCTGGAAATGCGTCGTGATGGAACGCGGCATCTCGATCTCACGCTGCGCCGCCACGATGGCATCGACCGCATCGCCCAGCGCGTAGCCCGGCGTCAGGTTGAAGGAGATGGTGGTGGCCGGAAACTGGCCGAAGCGGTCGAGCCGCAGCGGCGCCGCCCGTTCCTCGAACGTGGCGATGGCCGACAGCGGCACCTGCTTGCCGGCCTGTGAGCCCGGCAGATAGAGGTTGTTCAACGCCTCGAGCGACCGTCCCAAGGCAGGATCGACTTCATAGATGACGCGATACTGGTTGGACTGCGTGTAGACGGTCGAGACGATGCGCTGGCCGAAGATGTCGTAGAGCACATTGTTGATCGTGGCGGCGGTGATGCCGAAGCGTGCCGCCGCATCCCTGTCGATCCGGATGAACATCGACAGGCCCTTGTTCTGCAGGTCGCTCGTCACATCGATGATCTGCGGCAGGCGCCCGAGCCGTTCCATCAGACGCGGCACCCAGGTGTCGAACTCATCGACCTTGGCGCTCTCGAGGACGAACTGATACTGCGTGCGGCTGACCGTCGAATCGATGGTGAGGTCCTGCACCGGCTGCATGTAGAGCGAGATGCCCATGACCGACGAGGCTTCGCGCTGCAAACGGCGGATGATCTGGGTCGCCGACAGCGAACGCTCACCGCGCGGCTTCAGGTTGATCAGCATGCGGCCCGAGTTCAGCGTCGGGTTGGTCCCGTCGACGCCGACGAAGGACGCTAGGCTCTCGACATCGGGATCCTTGAGGATGACCTCGGCCAGCGCCTGCTGGCGCTTGCTCATGGCGTCGAAGGAAACACTCTGCGGCGCTTCGGTGACGGCCTGGATCAGGCCGGTGTCCTGCACGGGGAAAAAGCCCTTCGGCACGATGATATAAAGAAACACTGTCAACGCCACCGTGCCGACCGCGACCACCAAGGTCAGCGTCTGATGACGAAACACCACGACCAGGCAACGATCGTAGAAGTCGATCAGACGCGCGAACCAGCGCGCGCCCATCGCCTGTTCCTCGCCGCCCGCATGGGCGCGTGTCTCGGTCGCGATGGCAGGTTCCGCCGCTGCATGCGGCCGCTGGCGCAGGAATTGCGCGCACAGCATCGGCACCAAAGTCAGCGACACGACGGCAGAGATCAGGATGGTGACGGAGAGGGTGACGGCGAATTCGCTGAACAGCCGGCCGACCACGTCACTCATGAACAGGAGCGGGATCAGCACGGCGATCAGCGAGACGGTGAGTGACACCACCGTGAAGGCGATCTGCCTAGAACCGCGCAGCGCCGCCGCCTTGGGATCCTCGCCGCGCTCGATATAGCGGGCAATGTTCTCGATCATCACGATCGCGTCGTCGACCACGAAGCCGGTGGCGATGGTCAGCGCCATGATCGACAGGTTGTTCAGGCTGAAGCCTGCGAGATACATGATCGCCAGGGTGCCGACCAGCGACAGCGGCACCGAAAGGCTCGGGATCAGCGTGGCCCGCGCATCGCCCAGGAAGGCGAAGATCACCGCCACGACCAGGATCACCGCGAAGGTGAGCTCGATCTGCACGTCGCGCACCGAGGCGCGGATCGTCACCGTGCGGTCGGTCAGCACGGCGACATCGAGTGAATTCGGCAGGGTTTCGCGGAGCTGCGGCAGCAACTCCTTGATGCGGTCGACGACGTCGATGACGTTGGCGCCGGGCTGGCGCTGGACGTTCACGATCACGGCCTGGACGCTATTGGCCCACGCCGCGATGCGGTTGTTCTCCTGCCCCTCCTCGACCGTCGCCACGTCGCGGATGCGCACTGGCGCACCGTTGCGATAGGCCACGACGATGTCGCGGAAGGTGTCGGGGTCGGTGATCTGGTCGTTGGCGTTGATGGTGAGCGCGCGCGCCGGCCCGTCGAAGTTGCCCTTGGGCGTGTTCACGTTGGAATTCGAGATCGTGGTGCGCAGATCGTCGATGTTGATGCCGTAAGCGGCGAGCGCCGTTGGATTGGCGCGGATGCGCACGCCGGGCTTCTGCCCGCCTTCGAGGGTCACCAGGCCGACGCCCGGAAGCTGCGAGATCTTCTGCGCCAGCCGCGTGTCGACCAGATCATGGACCTTGGTGAGTGGCTCCGAACGCGAAGTAACGGCGAGCGTCAGGACCGGGGCGTCCGCTGGATTGACCTTGGCGTAGATCGGTGGCGCCGGCAGGTCGCCCGGCAGCAGATTGCCTGCGGCGTTGATCGCGGCCTGCACCTGCTGCTCGGCGATATCGAGACCGAGCTGCAGGTCGAACTGCAACGTGATCGCCGAGGCACCTGCCGAACTGGTCGACGTCATCTGGTTGAGACCCGGCATCTGCCCGAACTGGCGCTCGAGCGGTGCCGTGATCGACGTCGTCATCACTTCCGGGCTGGCACCGGGATAGAGCGTCAGCACGCGGATGGTCGGATAATCGACCTGAGGCAGGGCGGAGAGCGGCAGGAAACGGTAGGCAATGATGCCCACCAGCATGATCGCCACCATCAACAGCGAGGTGGCAACCGGCCGTTCGATGAAAATCCGCGACGGATTCATGTCGCGGCCGGATTACTGGCTGGGTGCGGAAGGCTGGGCAGCAGCAGCACCACCGGTGCCACCGTTGGCCTTCTGGCGCCGCCCCTGATCCTGTTGTCCCTGGCCTTGCTGTTCCGGACCCTTCACGCCCGGTGGCGCCGTGGCGACCGGCGGACCGGACGCGGCGCGCGGTGGCATCGCCCCTGGGCGGCGTATCTTGGCGCCGTCGCGCAGGCGGTCGACGCCATCGACCACGACCTGATCGCCAACCTCCAGGCCCTTCGCGATGGAAATCTTGTCCCCGTCCGACACTCCGAGCTCGACGACGCGGATCGTCACCGTATCGTCAGGCTTCACCAGATAGACGAACGTGCCGGGCTGGCCGCGCTGGATGGCGGCGATCGGCACCACCGTCGCATCCTTCACCGTGTCGACCAGCAGGCGGACATTGACGAACTGATTGGGAAACAGGCTCTCGTCGGCGTTCTCGAACACCGCGCGCAGGCGCACCGTGCCGGTGGTCGTGTCGATCACGTTGTCGGTCGTATCGAGCCGGCCGAGCGCCAGCTCGTTCTTCTGCGACCGGTCGAACACGCGCACGTCGAGATGGGCGCCGGCCGCCAGCCGCTTGCGCACCGGCGGCAAAGTATCTTCGGGGATCGTGAAGATCACCGAGATCGGCTGGACCTGGATGATAACGCAGATGCTGGTCGCATCGCCCATCGTCACATAGTTGCCCTTGTCGACCAGACGCAGGCCGATCTTGCCGGTGAGCGGCGCCACGATGCGCGTATAGGTGACATTGAGTTTGGCCGCATCGACCAGCGCCTGGTCGATGACCAGCGCCGCCTCGTACTGCCGCACCAGGGCAATCTGAGTGTCATACTGCTGACGAGCGATCGAATCCTGAGCGACCAGCTTCTTGTAGCGTTCGAGGTCGGCCTGGGCGTTCTTAAGCAGCGCCTCGTCCTTCTGCTGCTGGCCAATCGCCTGCTGCAGGGCGACGTCGTAGGGCCGTGGGTCGACCAGAGCGAGCAGGTCACCCTGCTTCACCATCTGGCCTTCCTTGAAATAGACGTCCATGAGCTGGCCGGTGATCTGGGTCTTCACGTTGACCGTGTTCAGCGGCGTAACCGTGCCTAAAGCCCTGATTGTAATGGGAATATCGCCCTTGGCGACTGTCGCCAGACCGACCGGGACAGCGGCGCCCATGGCGAAACGCCCAGCCCCCTGGCGGGCGGGCGGCGCCGAGCCAGACTGCGAAATATACCAGCCCGCGCCAGCAACAATGGCCAGCCCGAGGCCGATCCCGAGCAGGGTCCGCAGCCGTTTCATCGCCTAGATACACCCTAGAAAAGCGGTCAGTTACATATACTACGAACTGAACCGCACGAGTCTCCCCCACCGATAAGGCGGGCGCAAGGCAACCCGCCTCATCCGGTCCATCTACACTAAGTAGACGATCAGTCGGCCGCCTTTTCCGGGACGTAGAGGGAATTGCCCCCGTCCCGGAACTTGGCGCTCATCTCGTCCATGCCCTTCTTGGCATAGTCGCGGATGTCCTGGGTGATGCGCATGGAGCAGAACTTGGGCCCACACATCGAGCAGAAATGCGCGGTCTTGTGCGCCTCCTTGGGCATGGTCTCGTCATGGAATTTCTCGGCCGTGGCCGGGTCCAGCGACAGGTTGAACTGATCCCGCCAGCGGAAATCGAAGCGCGCCCGCGACAATGCGTCGTCGCGCAGCCGGGCCGCCGGATGACCTTTGGCAAGATCAGCAGCATGGGCTGCGATCTTGTAGGTGATGACGCCCACCTTCACGTCGTCGCGGTCGGGCAGGCCGAGATGCTCCTTGGGCGTTACGTAGCAAAGCATCGCCGTACCAAACCAGCCGATCATGGCCGCGCCAATGCCCGAGGTGATGTGGTCGTAGCCCGGTGCGATGTCGGTGACGAGCGGTCCCAGGGTGTAGAACGGCGCCTCGCCGCACTCGCGGAGCTGCTTGTCCATGTTGGCCTTGATCTTGTGCATGGGCACATGACCCGGACCCTCGATCATGACCTGGCAGCCCTTGTCCCAGGCGATCTTGGTGAGTTCGCCCAGGGTCTCGAGTTCGGCGAACTGGGCGGCATCGTTGGCATCGGCGTTACAGCCCGGCCGCAGTCCGTCGCCCAGCGAGAACGACACGTCGTATTTGCGCATGATGTCGCAAATGTCGCCGAAGTGTTCGTAGAGGAAACTCTCGCGATGCTCGGTGAGGCACCATTGTGCCATCATCGAACCGCCACGGCTCACGATGCCGGTGACACGGCTTGCCGTCAGCGGCACATGTGCCAGCCGCACGCCGGCATGGATGGTGAAATAGTCGACACCCTGCTCGGCCTGCTCGATCAGCGTGTCGCGGAAGACCTCCCACGACAGCTTGGTCGGGTCGCCACCGACCTTTTCCAGCGCCTGGTAGATCGGCACCGTGCCGATCGGTACCGGCGCGTTGCGCACGATCCACTCGCGCGTGTCGTGGATGTTGCGGCCCGTCGACAGATCCATGACCGTGTCGGCACCCCAGCGGATCGCCCACACCATCTTCTCGACTTCTTCCTCCATAGAGGAAGAGACGGCCGAGTTGCCGATGTTGGCATTGATCTTCACCAGAAAGTTCCGGCCAATGGCCATCGGCTCGAGTTCGGTATGGTTGATGTTGGCCGGGATGATGGCGCGGCCGGCCGCCACTTCCTGCCGCACGAACTCCGGCGTGATGAAGGCCGGCAACGCCGCGCCGAAGCTTTCGCCATCGGCCAGCCGCGCTTCCGCTTCGGCCAGGATCTTCTTGCGGCCGATATTCTCCCGCTCGGCCACATAGATCATCTCCTTGGTGACGATACCGGCACGCGCCCATTCGAACTGCGTGATCGGCCTGCCATCGAGACCGCGCAACGGTCGCGGGGTGTTGGGAAACGGCCTGAGTGCCGTGCCCTTCACGTTGCCGTTGTCGATCGATTGGATAGCACGACCTTCGTATTCCTCGACGCCGCCACGTTCGAGAATCCACGCACGGCGCGGTCGCGACAGGCCTTTGCGGACGTCGATCGTGACATCGGAATCGGTATAGGGACCTGTCGTGTCGTAGACGCGCACCGGCGGCTCGTCGTCGGTCGAGAGCGCGATCTCACGCAAGGGTACGCGGAGGTCAGCCGCAGTGTCAGGTATCGAATAGACTTTGCGAGAAGATGGCAGTGGCCCCGTAGTAACCTGCGGGGTGGCGTTGGTGGTGACGATGGTGTCCATGATGGATCTCCCGTGGCTGGTAGGCAGACGGAGATCCGGCGCAGTCGTGCAAAGGAGGCATATCCAGTCCCTTCGCCGGCATGACCCGGATCAGGTTCAAAGGGTCACCACGCCACCGCCATAAGACGGTCATCGGTATCTCAGCCCCTTGACGGGACCCCCCTTGGACAGCGGAAGAATAAGGCGCGAGGTCGTTGAGAGGAAGCAAAGATAAACGCCAGTCCAGCAAATCGGTCATGTTCGGATGGTATCGCTCGCGGAATGCATGCACGACGACTGAGCCTTCGGCTCTGGATCCTGACGGCGCTGTCGTCATTCATCGTGACAATGCCGGCAATGGCGCAGTCGCTGGGCGAAGCGCTGAAGAGCTTCATTCATGATGACGCTACGGCGACCGTCCATCTGCGCAGCTTCTACATGGACCGCACCAACGTCACGCCGCCGAACTACGTGGCCTGGGCAGGCGGCGGCTGGATCGGCTACGAGTCAGGCTGGCTCTACGACACGCTTCAGATCGGCGCTGTCGGCTACACGACGCAGCCACTCTGGGCGCCGCCCAGCACCAGCGGCACCCAGCTCCTGAAGACGGGGCAGTACGGCTTCTTCATTCTCGGCCAGGGCTATGCCTCGGTTCGCGCCAAGGGCCAGACCTTCACCGCCTATCGCCAGATCATCGACGAACTCGAGGTGAACCCCAACGACGACCGCATGATCCCCATCACTTTCGAAGCCTATGCGCTGCGCGGCAAGCTGGGGCCGGTCGATTACTTCGCGGGCTATGTCGCGGCGATCAAGCCGAAGGACTACTGGACCTTCATCAACATGTCCGAGCGCGCCGGCGCGCCGAACCACAATGCCGGCATGGGCCTCTTCAGCCTCAAGTACGGCAAGGTCGACGATCTCAGACTGCGCGCCTCTGTCTACTATGTGCCGGATATCCTGACCTCGAGCTATGGCGATATCGTCAAGACATTCGACATCACCGACGATCTCAAGTTCCGCTTCGCCAGCAACCTGATGGTGCAGGGAAGCAACGGGCTCAACCTGCTGACCGGACAGCCCTTCAGCACCTGGTCGGCCGGCGTGCGCACCGATCTCCTCTGGAAAGAGTTCTCGTTGTGGGGTGCCTATACCCAGACCGGCAGTGCCGCGGCCTATCGTACGCCCTACGGTCAGTGGATCGGCTATACCAAGCAGATCACCCTGGACTTCGATCGCGCCAACGAACGCGCGTTCCAGGTGGGCATCACCTACGACTTCGCCGGCATCGGCATTCCCGGCCTCACCTTCCTGGCCTCGGGCACCTTTGGCAGCGGCGCGCTCGACGCGACGACGGGCCTGCCGCTCTCACAGAACAACGAATACGATTTCGACCTGATGTATCAGGTGGCGGCGAAATCCGCGCCGGAGTGGTTGAAGCCTCTGCAGTTGCGCGGACGCATGGCCCATGTCGACCAGTGGTCCAATGGCACCTACGCGCAGATCAACGAATACCGGTTGATCCTGAACTACGAGGTCAACTTCAAAGGCTTCCGGCGGTAGCTCAGGCGACCTTGCTGCTGCGAATCTCGGCGATCTCCGCCGACGAATAGCCGGCTTCCTTCAACACTTCGTCGGTGTGCTGGCCGAGCGTGGCCGGTGGCCGCTCGACGGAGCCGCCGCCATGTTCGAGGCGGAAGCCCGAGCCCACGACCTTGATCGGACCATGTTCGGTCTCGACCGTCTGCAGCACGGTGCGATGCTTGAAAAGATCGAGCTGTGCGGTTTCCGGAATGCTGAGCACACGGCCGGCTGGGATGTCGTTCTTGGCGAAGCGCTCGCCCCAGGTTGCCGAGGTCTCGGTCTTCATCGCCGCTTCGACGATCTCGTGCAGCGCCGTGTTGTTCTGGATGCGCGTCGGCCAGTCGACGAAACGCGGATCGGCCAGCGCATCCTCACGCCCCAGCACCTTCATCAGCCGCTGGAACTGCGGATCGGTCATGACCGCGAGCACGATCCAGCCGTCCTTGGTCTTGAAGAGATTGCCCGTGGGCTTGCGCGTCACCGAGAGATTGGCGGCCTGGCCATGGACGCGGCCGGTCATCAGATGCTCGGTGAACTGCTGGGCGAGATAGCCCATCACCGCGTCGATCATCGCGACGTCGACGAGCTGGCCCTTGCCGGTGTGGGTGCGCTGGAAAAGCGCCGAGGCGATACCCAGCGCCGCGGTGGCGCCCGACATGACATCGGCGCCGGCAAAGCCCACACGCGTCGGACCGTTGTTCTCGAAGCCGGTGATCGACATCAGGCCCGACATGGCCTGAATCATGCCGTCGAAGGCTGCCGTCTTGGCGTCGGGTCCGATCTGACCGAAGCCCGACACGGCACAATAGATCAGCTTCGGATTGATCGCCTTCAGCGTCTCGTAGCCGATGCCGAGCTTGTCCATCACGCCGGGGCGGAAATTCTCAACCACCACGTCGGACGTGGCGGCGAGCCGCTTGATGATCTCGATGGCCTTGGGCTTCTTGAGATCGAGTGTGATCGAACGCTTGCCGGCGTTCACCGCCACCCAGGGAGCGGCCAGCCCGCGCTTTTCCCAATCGTTGGCACGGCTGCCGAAGCGCATGTCGTCGCCTTCGAGCGATTCGACCTTGATCACGTCGGCGCCAAGCAAGGCGAGCTGGTAGGAGCTGTAGGGCCCCGCCAGCACGCGCGTGAAGTCGAGAACCTTGATGCCCGCGAACGGCTTACTCATGACAAAGAGATCCTCAGGCGACGCCGGCCTTCTGACGCTGACCGAGCGCAACCTGCTTGACCTTGTCGAACTCCGCCCGACGCTTGGCGACTTCTTCGGGGCTCATGCGCTCAATATTGTTGTAGTCGTTCTTCCAGTCGCCATCATCGGTCCAGCGCAGCGGCGACTGCACCGTGGTCCTGGGACCGATGGCGGATTCCAGCACCTTCAACGAAAGATCGAGCGTGAAACGCTGTGTATCCGGCTCGTGCGGCTTGCCGCAGGAATTGCCGAGCGGAAAGTCGCTGAACAGGAAGCGCGGCACACCGGCGTATTCGACGATGTCCTTCGCCGCCCCCATTACGATCGTGGGGATGCCGTTCCTTTCGAGATATCGAGCGACCAGACTCACGGTCTGGTGGCAGACGGGTCAAGTAGGGACAAGCAGTGCGGCATCGACCGCGTCCTGCCGGCAGCGCGCCAGAATCTCCGGCGCATCGGTTTCGAGAGTCACGCGCTGGCTGCGATTTGTCGGCGCGCCATGAAAGCGCGATGCCAGCTTGAAGCGTCCCTGATTTGCAAACTCGCGCATCAACGGCAGCGGAAACCAAGTGTTGCTGTCGGTCGCTGTCGTATGCTTGCGGTCGTAGCCGATATGGGAGATGCGCGTGTCGTGGTCGGCCGATGTATCGCCAGAGTAGACGCTGTAGAACTTGGCGCCGGCGTTGTAGAGAGCGCCAGGCCCCTGATCACCCTTGTCGGGTTGATAGGGAGCAGCCGTCGTGATCAGCGCCAGGGTGCTGTCCTTCAGCGGCTTCTTCAGCGGCTGAAAAGGGGCATCGACATAGTGTGCCCAGCGGTAAGGGTTGTCGTAACCCAGCGCGAGGTAATACTCACGCGTCCGCCTCATATACTCGAGCGGCACGTCGAAAGTCGGCGCGAAATCCATCGTGTCAGACATGCCTTAAAATTGGCGCTGCAGCGGTATGAAGTCAAATTCGCGTAGCGGATGACAAGCTAGCAGGTGCGCCGTAGTTTCCGACGCAATCAACGCAAAGATCAGGGAGTCCCCATGAAGGAACTGACACGACGTACGGCGCTGACTGCTGCCATGGCATTGGCCGCAGCGCCCGTTGGCGCACAGGCTTGGCCGAGCAAGCCCAGCCGGTTCCTGGTGCCCTATCCCGTCGGTGGCATCGTCGACATCGTGAGCCGATCGCTGGCCGATCCCATGCAGGCCGATCTCGGCCAGCCGGTCGTCGTCGAACCAAAGCCGGGCGGCAACTCCACACTCGCGACGGCCATGATCCCGCAGGCGCCGGCCGATGGGTACACCTGGCTGATGGCGACGCTCTCCCATGTCGTCGTGCCGCACCTGCAGCCCGTGCCCTACGATGCGCTCACGGACTTCCAGCCCGTCGCCCTGGTCGCGATCGCCACGTCGGTGGCGGTCGTCAATCCAGAGCTGCCGATCAGAACACTGAAAGATCTGGTCGAGTACGGCAAAGCCAATCCGGGAAAGCTGAACTACCTCAACCCTGGTAACGGCTCGTCGATCCATCTCTCGGCCGAGCTGCTGAAGAACCAGTACAAGTTCGACATGATCTCGGTGCCCTATCGCGGCATCCCGCCGGGAATGACCGATCTGCTCGAAGGACGTCTCCAGGTCGGCCTGCTGCCCGGCCCGCTCGCCCTTCAGCATGTCATGTCGGGCAAGCTTCGCGCGCTCGCCGTCCTGGCCGACAAGCGTCTGCCCACCCTGCCCGATGTCCCGACCTTCGCCGAGGCAGGCTTCGCCGACGCCCAGGTGATGAGCTGGTACGTGATCTCGGTGCGGACCGGCACGCCGGCCGCCATCGTCGATCGCCTGCACGCGTCGGCGATGAAGGCCTTGCAGAGCAGCGACACCCAGGGCCGTCTGACCCGGGCCGGCTGCGAAGTGCCTACGCCGCGTTCACCGGCAGACATTTTGACCATGTGGAGGGCAGATTATGCCCGCTACGGCAAGCTGGTGAAGGACGCGGGCATCAAGGGCGATGGCTGACAGCGATGTAACCCGCCGGCCATAGTGCCGCCCAACTCGGGCACGCTATATATGAAGTGAAACAAGGCTCGTTACGGGGAGCTCACCGCATGGCGATCAAACGGCGCAGCGTACTGATGGGCAGCGCGGCCCTCTGGGTCGGCGCGCCGGCCATTCTGCTAGCCCAGACGTCGCCTCAGGCCCAGGGCAAAGTTCACGTCAATCATGGTTTCGCCATGCATGGCGAACCGAAGTACAAAGCCGATGCCGGGCCACCGGATTATCTCAATCCGAACGCGCCCGCAGGCGGCAGCGTCCGGCTCGGCGCCCGCGGCACCTTCGATTCGCTGCATCCCTTCATCGTGAAGAGCGTTCCCGCCGCCGGCATCACGGCGATCTGGGACACCTTGTGCTGGAATTCGCGCGACGAGGCCTCGACCGAGTACGGGCTGATCGCCGAAACGATCGAATGGCCGGAGGATCGCTCCTGGGTGGCCTTCAACTTGCGCCCGCAGGCCCGCTTCCACGACGGCAGCCCGATCACCGTCGAGGACGTGATCTTCTCCCTCGACATTCTGAAGACCAAGGGCACGCCGATCTACGGCCTCTACTATCACGACGTGGTCAAGGCGGAGAAAGTCGGCGACCGCAAGGTGCTGTTCTCCTTCCGCGACAGCAGCAACAAGGAGCTGCCGCTGATCCTCGGCCAGCTTCCGATCCTTCCCTCGAAATGGTGGGCCAGCCGCGACTTCGAGAAGGTCTCGCTCGAAGTGCCGCTGGGCAGCGGCCCCTATAAGGTCGATTCCTTCGACGTCGGCCGTTCGATCGCCTATCGCCGCGTCGACGATTGGTGGGCCAAGGACCTTTGGATGAACAAGGGCCGCAACAACTTCGAGGTCATCCGCTACGAATACTATCGCGACGTCACGGTGCAGTTCGAAGCCTTCAAGGCCGGCGACCTCGACCTGCGCCAGGAGAACATCGCACGCAACTGGGCGACCGCCTATGACATTCCGGCGGTGCGCGACGGGCGCATCCAGCGCGCCGAAATCCCGCACGAACTGCCGACCGGTATGCAGTGCTTCGCCTTCAACACCCGGCGCGACTTCTTCAAGGACCGGCGCGTGCGCGAGGCGATCTCCACGATGTTCGATTTCGCCTGGTCCAACAAGAACCTGTTCTACGGGATGTACAAACGGAACATCTCGTTCTTCGGCAACTCCGAACTTGCCTCGTCGGGCTTGCCGACGCCCGCCGAGCTCAAATATCTCGAGCCGTTCCGCGGCAAGATCCCCGACGAGGTCTTCACCAAGGAATTCAAGCTGCCGGAGTCGGACGGCACCGGCAATGTCCGCGACCTCGCACGCCGCGCCCTGGCTCTGCTCAAGGAGGCCGGCTGGGAGATCAAGGACGGCAAGATGACCGAGACGAAGACGGGCAAGAAGCTCGCCTTCGAAATGCTGCTGAACGATGCCAGCTTCGAGCGCGTCTCGCTGCCCTACAAGCAGAACCTGGAGCGCATCGGCATCGACATGAACGTGCGCACGGTCGACACGGCGCAGTTCAAGCGTCGTGAGGACGAATACGATTACGACATGATGGTCGAGGGCTTCGGCCAGTCGCTGTCGCCGGGCAACGAGCAGCGCGACTTCTGGGGCTCCAAGGCGGCCGACAACAAAGGCGGCCGCAACACGATCGGCATCAAGGATGCCGCGATCGACCAACTCATCGAGACCCTGATCGCCGCTCCCGACCGGGAGAGCCTGATCAACGTCACGCGGGCACTCGACCGTGTCCTGCTATGGAGTCACTTCGTCGTGCCCAACTGGCACAGCAACACCGCCTATGTCGCCTACTGGAACCGCTTCGGTCGCCCGGCCAAGAGCGCGAAGTACGCGCCCGTGGCCTTCGACACCTGGTGGATCGACGAGGCCAAGGATCGCGCCCTGCAACGCGGGGAGAAGAAGTGACGAGCGTCATCGCGAAGTCACGCTGAGATGCTCGCCTATATTCTACGCCGTCTGATGCTGGTGGTGCCGACCCTGTTCGGCATCATGGTCGTCAACTTCTTCATTATCCAGGCCGCCCCCGGCGGACCGGTGGAGCAGATGCTGGCCCAGATCCAGGGCACGGCGATCAGCGCCACCGAGCGGTTCTCCGGCAGCGCGAGCGGCGGCGAGACGGTCCAACGCGGCGGATCGGGCGAGTCGGCCGGCGCCTATCGTGGCGCCCGCGGGATGCCGCGCGAGCTGATCGAACGCATCGAGAAGATGTACGGCTTCGACAAGCCGATGCACGAACGCTTCTTCCTGATGATGGGGAACTACCTCACCTTCGATTTCGGCGAGAGCTTCTTTCGCAACAAGCGCGTCGTCGATCTGGTGCTCGAGAAGATGCCGGTGTCGATCTCGCTCGGCCTGTGGACCACGCTGCTGATCTATCTCGTGTCGATCCCTCTCGGCATCGCCAAGGCCGTGCGTGACGGCTCACGCTTCGACGTCTCGACCTCGACCACGCTCATCGTGCTGAACGCCATCCCGGGCTTCCTCTTCGCCCTGCTGCTCGTCGTGCTGTTCGCCGGCGGCAGCTACTTCAAATGGTTCCCGCTGCGCGGCCTCGTCTCCGACGACTGGAGTTCGCTCGGCCTGGTCGACAAGGTGCTCGACTATTTCTGGCACATGGCATTGCCGATCGGCGCCATGGTGATCGGCGGTTTCGCGACGCTCACCTTCCTCACCAAGAACTCCTTCCTGGAGGAGATCCACAAGCAATATGTGCTGACGGCACGCGCCAAGGGGCTGGTCGAGCGCCGCGTGCTCTACGGTCACGTTTTCCGCAATGCCATGCTGATCGTGATCGCGGGCTTTCCCGCCGCCTTCATCGGCGTGCTGTTCACAGGCTCGCTGCTGATCGAGGTGATCTTCTCGCTCGACGGTATCGGCCTGCTGGGCTTCGAGGCCGCGCTCAATCGCGACTATCCGATCATGTTCGGCACGCTCTTCTTCTTCGGCCTGATCGGCCTCGTCATGGGGATCTTGGGCGACCTCATGTACACGCTGATCGATCCTCGGATCGATTTCGAGGCGCGCGGCTGATGAACCCGCTCAACCGGCGCCGGCTCGCGGCCTTCAAATCGAGCAAGCGCGGCATGATCTCGCTGGTCGTGTTCGGCGTGCTGTTCTTCGTCTCGCTGTTTGCCGAACTGCTGGCCAACAACAAGCCGATCCTCATCAGCTACGACGGCGCGCTCTACTCGCCGATGATCCGCGACTATCCCGAGACCACCTTCGGTGGTGAGTTCCCGACCAATGCGGTCTACACAGACCAGGAGCTGCAGAAGTCGATCGAGGAAAAGGGCTGGATCCTGTGGCCGCCGATTCCCTACAGCTACGACACCGTGCTGAAGGGCGAAGGTCGCATGGCACTGCTGCCGCCATCCTGGGCCCATCCGCTGGGCACCGACGACCAGGCTCGCGATGTGCTGGCCCGGCTGATCTATGGCTTCCGGATTTCGGTCCTGTTCGGGCTCGCCCTCACCATCCTGAGCACGGTGATCGGCATCGCCGCCGGTGCGGTCCAGGGCTATTTCGGCGGCATGGTCGATCTGCTGATGCAGCGCTTCCTCGAGATCTGGTCGAGCATGCCGACGCTCTACCTGCTGATCATCCTTGCGAGCTTCATCCAGCCCGGATTCTGGGTGCTGCTGGGGATCATGTTGCTGTTCAGTTGGATGGCGCTGGTCGGGCTGGTCCGGGCGGAGTTCCTGCGTGGGCGCAACTTCGACTATGTGCGGGCGGCCCGGGCGCTGGGCATGATGGATGCCCGCATCATGTTCCGGCATATTCTGCCCAACGCCATGACCGCCAGCCTCACCTTCCTGCCCTTCATTTTGGCCGGCTCGGTCACGACCCTGACGTCGCTCGATTTCCTTGGTTTCGGACTGCCCGTCGGCTCCCCCTCGCTCGGCGAGCTGCTGTTGCAGGGCAAGAACAACCTCAATGCGCCGTGGCTGGCGTTTACGGGCTTCTTCATCATTGCCCTGATGTTGTCGCTGCTGGTCTTCATCGGGGAGGCCGTGCGCGACGCCTTCAATCCGCGCAAGGTGCTGGCGTGAGCGACACTCCCCTCCTCGCTGTACGCAACCTCGCCGTGACCTTCGGCGCCGACGAGCAGGCCGTCCGGGCCGTGCGCGGCGTCAGCTTCGACATCAACCGCGGCGAGACCCTGGCGCTGGTCGGCGAATCGGGTTCGGGCAAGTCGGTAACGGCACTCTCGGTGCTGCAGCTTCTGCCCTACCCGTCAGCCAGCCACCCGACGGGCAGCATCCGCTTCCAGGGCCAGGAACTGGTCGGCGCCTCGACTCGCGAACTCCTGCAGGTGCGCGGCAACCGCATTTCCATGATCTTCCAGGAGCCGATGACGTCGCTCAACCCACTGCACACGATCGAGCGGCAGGTGAACGAGGTCCTGATCCTGCACAAGGGCCTGTCGCGCGAGGCCGCCCGCAAGCGCACTCTGGAGCTGCTCGACCAGGTCGGCATTCCGGAAGCGGCCAAGCGCCTCGATGCCTACCCGCACCAGCTCTCGGGCGGGCAGCGCCAGCGCGTGATGATCGCGATGGCGCTTGCCAACGAGCCCGACCTGCTGATCGCCGACGAGCCGACGACGGCACTCGACGTCACCATCCAGGCGCAGATCCTGAAGCTCTTGAAGAGCCTGCAGGCACGCTATGGCATGGCGCTGCTCTTCATCACCCACGACCTCGGCATCGTGCGCAAGATGGCCGACCGGGTCTGCGTCATGACCAAGGGCCGCATCGTCGAACATGGGCCGGTCGCCGACGTCTTCGACCATCCGCAGCACAGCTACACGCAGCATCTGCTGTCGGCCGAGCCCAAGGGCCGACCGGCCGACGTCGATCCGTCCACCCCGGAAATCCTGCGGCTCGACGATCTCAAGGTGCACTTCCCGATCAAGCGCGGCGTGCTGCGCCGCACGGTCGGCCATGTGAAGGCCGTCGATGGCGTGAGCATCGCGCTGCGCGAAGGCCATACGATTGGCCTGGTGGGCGAATCGGGCTCGGGTAAGACGACGCTTGGCCTCGCCTTGCTGCGCCTCGAACACAGCGAGGGCGGTATCCGCTTCGACGGGCAGGACCTGCAGGCGCTCAGCCAGCGCGACCTGAGGCCGCTGCGTCGGCAGATGCAGATCGTGTTCCAGGATCCGTTCAGCTCACTCTCGCCGCGCATGTCCGTCGGCGAGATCATCGGTGAGGGCCTGGAAGTCCATCGCATCGGCACACGCGAGGAACGCCAGGAGATGATCGTGCGCGCCCTCGGCGAAGTCGGCCTGGATGCCGCGGCGCGCGATCGCTATCCGCACGAATTCTCCGGCGGCCAGCGCCAGCGCGTCGCGATCGCCCGCGCACTAGTCCTGAAGCCACGCCTGATCGTGCTTGACGAACCGACCTCGGCGCTCGACATGAGCGTGCAGGCGCAGATCGTCGACCTGCTGCGCGACCTGCAGGCCCGCTATAAGCTCGCCTACCTGTTCATCAGCCACGACCTCAAGGTCGTGCGGGCGCTGGCCGACGAAGTCGTCGTGCTGCGCCATGGCAAGGTCGTCGAACGCGGCTCAGCCGCCCAGGTCTTCCAGGCACCGCAGACGCCCTATACCCAGGCTCTGATTGCGGCTGCCTTCAACCTCGAAGCCATCGGCGCCGACAATCGCATCGTCGCGACCTGATACCGGCGCATATGCGTCTCGACAGGCTTGCGGGGTGATTGCGACGAACCTATGAGAGGGTTGTCGGACCGACATAAAATTGCGGAATAGCTGAAAAATGGGAGGGCCAAGATGACCGGATTTCGCCGCGGCCTGTTTGCCGCAGCGCTGGCTCTCACCACTGTCATGGGAGCGGCAGCAGGAGCATACGCGCAGTCGAATCTGGTCCTCGGAACGGCATCGGTCGGCGGCACCTATTACGTCTATGGCGGTGTCGTCGCGCAGATCCTGACCGACAAGGCCAGACTGCAGATCACCCCGCAGCAGACGCAAGGGCCAAACCAGAACGTCATCATGATCGACGACGGCAAAATCGGGCTCGGCATGACGACCATGGGCGTCGCGATGCAGGCGATGCAGGGATCGGCTACCTGGACCAAGGGCAAGAAGTACGACAGCATCCGCGCGCTCTTCCCGATGTACGACACGCCGATGCAATGTGTGTCGCTCGCCAAGTCAGGCATCACGAGCTTCAAGCAGCTCGACGGCAAGACCGTCGGCGTCGGCCCCAAGGCCGGCACGGCGGGAACTTATTTCCCGATGATCTTCGATGCGCTGGCCATGAAGGTCTCCATCCGCAACGGCCAGAGCGTGGACATGAGCAATCAGCTCAAGGACGGCCTGCTCGATGCCTTCTGCTTCGGCGCCGGCGCGCCGGTTCCGGCCTTCACCGAGCTCGATGCCGAGCAGAAGGTCGTCTTCTATACCTGGACGCCCGACGAGATCGCCCGCATCCGCAAGGCGATGGTGGAATTCACCGACTCGACGATCCCCAAGGGAATCTACAAGCAGCAAACCACGGATCAGAAGACAGTCGGCCTCTATAACTTTGCGATTGCCAGCAAGGACATGTCCGACGACATGGCCTATCTGATCACCAAGACCGTGCTGGAGAACAACCCGACGATGCTGCGGGCACATGCCGCCGCCAAAGATACAATCGCCGCCAACGCCACGCGCAACACGTTCCTGCCCTTCCATCCTGGTGCCGTGCGCTATTACAAGGAGAAGGGGATCAAGCTCGATCCCGCGACCATCCCGAAATAGAACCATCCCACATAGAGAGGATTTCATGGCCGGCGCTATCGCCTATATCAGCCGCGATACCGACGGCGTTCACTGGAAGAAGGTCCTCGAGGCAGGGCTGGGGCCTGTCGACTTCCGCACCCTCGACAATCTTGGCGACAAAGAGCGCATCGAAGTCGTGCTGGCCTGGAAGCCGCCGGCCGGGCTGATTGCGTCCTTTCCCAATGTGAAGCTGATCGTGTCGCTCGGCATGGGTGTCGACCATTTGCTGGCCGACGATCGCCTGCCCACCGGCGTGCCGATCGTGCGCATCATGGATGACGGCCTGGTCGGGCAGATGAGCGAATACGCCATCTACTGGGCGCTGCGGCATCATCGTGAGATCGACAAATACGCCGCCAGCCAGCGCGCCCGGCAATGGAAGCCCGAGGACTTCGTCGACACCATCCACCGCCGTATCGGCGTCATGGGCCTCGGTTCGATTGGCCAGGATACTGCCGGCAAATTCGCCGCGCTCGGCTTCCCGACTGCAGGCTGGAGCCGCACGGCCAAGAGTCTGCCCGGTATCGAGACGTTTCACGGCACCGACGGACTTGCCCGCTTTCTGGCGCGCACCGACATCCTGATCGACGTCCTGCCGCTGACGCGCGACACGCGCGGCCTGCTCGACGCCAAAGCGTTCGCCGCGCTGCCGAAGGGGGCTTATTTCATCAACATGGCGCGCGGCGGCCATGTCGTGGACGAAGCGCTGCTGGCGGCCCTCGACTCAGGCCAGATCAGCGGCGCGGCGCTGGACGTGTTCAACGTCGAGCCGTTGCCGCAGGATCATCCCTACTGGACGCACCCCAAGGTGCAGGTGACGCCGCACATCGCTGGCGCCACCAACCCGCGCACCGCCTCGCCGGGGGTGATCGAGAACATCAAGCGGATGCGCGCCGGCCAGCCGCTCCTTCACACCGTCGATCCGAAGACGGGCTATTGAGATCGTCTAGCCGAACTTCTTCTCGATCGTGGTGAAGATCGCGCGGGCGGCCTGAGCTTCGCCGCCTTCGGGACGACCCGGCCGGCTGGTGTTGTTCCACGCCATCATGTCGATATGGGCCCATGGCACGTCGTCGGGCACGAACTCCTTGAGGTAGAGCGCAGCCGTGATGGCGCCGCCGAAGCCGCCGGCCGACACGTTGTTGATGTCGGCCACCTTGCTGTCGAGCAGGCGGCGATAGCCCGCGAACAGCGGCATGCGCCACATCGGGTCTGTCACGGCCTCGCCCTGCGCCAGCAGGTCACGCGCCAATGCATCATCGTTGCAGAACAGCGCCGGCAGGTCGGTGCCCAACGCAACGCGCGCCGCACCGGTCAGCGTCGCGCAATCGACCATCATCGCGGGCTTTTCCGAAGCGCCCTCGTGCAGGGCGTCGCACAGGATCAGGCGGCCCTCGGCATCGGTGTTGCCGATCTCCACGGTGATGCCCTTGCGCGTCGGCACCACGTCCATCGGCCGGAAGGCATTGCCCGACACCGAGTTCTCGACCGCAGGGATCAGAAGCCGCAACCGCACCGGCAGCTTGGCAGCCATCACCATCGCGGCGACAGCGAGCATCGTCGCCGCACCGCCCATGTCCTTCTTCATCATCAGCATGCCGGTCGAGGGCTTGAGATCGAGGCCGCCCGTGTCGAAGCACACACCCTTGCCGACCAGCGTGACCTTGGGATCCTTCTCGCGGCCCCACACGAGATCGATGAGGCGCGGCGCGCGTGTCGACGCGCGGCCCACCGCATGGACCATCGGAAAGTTCCGCTTCAGCAGATCGTCGCCGGTGATCACCTTCACCTTCGCCTTGTTCTTCTTGGCGACCCCCTGCACGGCAGCAGCCAGCTCGGCCGGTCCCATGTCAGAGGATGGTGTGGTGATGAGATCGCGCGCCAGCGAGAGCGCTTCGACCATCGCCGTCGCGCGCGCCTTGTCCGCACCCTCGGGCCACACGATGCGCGGCGCCACCTTGCCCTTCTTGCTGCGATATCGTTCGAAGCGCCAGGCGCCGAGCCCGATCGCGACGGCCGCGTCGGTCGGCGAGACGGGCGCCATGTCTCTGGCAAACTTCCCCGCGAACTTCCATGTGCCCGGCGGCAGCTTGGTCGCCAGTGCGCCGAAGTCCCAAAGGGTTGGCGTATTGGAGAGCACAAGGACTGCACCTGCAGCCTTACCATCGCGTCCCGGCAGAACCACGAGATCACCCGGCACGCCCGCAATACCGAGGGATTCGATCCAGCCGCGTCGTGCAGCGCTCTGCTCTTTCAGCCATCCTCGCCACGTCGATTGGCCCACAAACTGCAGGGGCAAAGAAGAAGAAGAACGGTCGACGAACGGCAACGACATGGCCATGCTCACAATCCTGTAGTGCAACGGTTAAGATTGCCGGCGAAACTCTCGCACTGGCAAGCTCAGTGAGATGGAGGGCGTATGGCCGACTTCACCCTCGTGATCGGCAACAAGAACTATTCGTCATGGTCGCTGCGCGGCTGGCTGATGGCCAAGATCGCAGGCATCGAGTTCGACGAGATCGTGGTGCCGCTCGACCGGCCCGAAACGCTGGCGACCATCCGCAAGCATTCGCCTTCGGGTCGTGTGCCGGTGTTGCTTCATCGCGGGTTGGCGGTCTGGGAGTCGCTGGCGATTGCCGAGTATCTCAACGACCTCAAACCCGAAGTCGGCCTCTGGCCGCCTTCGGCAGCGGCACGCGCTCATGCCCGCGCCATCTCCTGCGAGATGCATGCGGGCTTCATGGACCTGCGCAACAACATGCCGATGAACATCCGCGCCTCGTTCCCCGGCAAAGGCATGACGCCTGGCGTGCGCGCCGACATCGAGCGCATCACGGGCCTGTGGCGCGACTGCCGCAAGCGCTTCGCCGGCGCATTCCAGAAGGACGACGGGTTCCTGTTCGGCACCTTCGGCGCCGCCGATGCAATGTTCGCGCCTGTCGTGACGCGCTTCAAAACCTACAGCGTGACGCTCGATTCGGACGCGGACGCCTATTGCACCGCCGTCCTCGGCCATCCCGCAATGAAGGAATGGATCGATGCAGCGGCGCACGAGCCGTGGCTGATCGACGCCTATGAGCTGAAGTAGGGCCCTTCGGGGCCCGCGAACCTCAGGAGTTGGGCTTGGGCAGCGAGGTGGGAACGATCCGGAGGATCTTGTAGCCCACGTCTGCCAGCTTCACGGCTTCCGCCTCTGCCTCCGCAAGGGTCGAGTAGCCGATGCCGATTTCGTTGTTGGTGCGCGGATCTACCGTCCACACCATATGCTTGCCGAATGTGTCGCTTGCCATGGCGCTCTATATAGAGAGTCGTAGCGCGAATACGATCTTTATCGGCTCATTCCAGTGCCGCTGCGGCATCGAGGGCCGCAAGCGCCGGCGCTGACCGTGCATATTTCCGGCGCAATGCCTGTCCATCGGCCTTGAGCGTCGTGCATTTCAGCTCGGTCAGGGCCCGATTGATCTCGGCGCGCCGGGCGGCGTTGTATGGCTCCTCACCCGCGAAATGCCAGCAGCCTTCAGCGCGATCCATGTAGGCCGCGATTTCCTCCGGCGCTGTTTTTCGTGCGGCATTGAAGCGCGCCAGGATCGCGTCGAGATCCTGCGCCGGCAAAGCAGCCGGCGCAGTCATCGCGAGCAGGACCAATGCGGCGAGGAGGATTGGCCTCACGGCAGGATCGCAGCCTGTCGTCAGCCGTCGACCTTGGCGCCCGACGCCTTGACGATGGGCGCCCAGACCGCGATTTCGCTGACGATGCGGTCATGCAGCCCCTTGGGCGGCATCGGCCAGGGATCGCTGCCGAGAGCCGCAAGCTTCTCCTTCACCTCAGGAGCCTCCAGGGCCTTGGTTCCTGCAGCGGCCAGCTTGTCGATAATCGGCTGAGGCACACCGGCCGGACCGCCGAGGCCCATCCAGACCTCGACGACATAGTTCGGCACGAACTCGATGATGGCCGGAATGTTGGGCGCCGCCTTGCTGCGCTCGCGGCTCGTGACGCCCAGTGCCTTGAGCTTGCCTGCCTGCACATGCGGCCAGCAGCTCGGCATGTTGTCGAACATGATGTGGGTCTGGCCCGCGATCAGGTCCTGCAACGCACCGGCGCTACCCTTGTAGGGCACATGCACCATGTCGGTGCCGGTCATCTGCTTGAACATCTCGCCCGCAAGATGGATCGTCGTACCCGAACCGGACGAAGCCATATTGTACTTGCCGGGATTGGCCTTCAGGAGGGCGATCAGCTCCGGCACGGTCTTCACCGGCAGGCTGGGATGGACCACCAGCATGTTGGGCCACATCGACATGCCCGCCATTGGCGAGAAATCCTTCACCGGGTCATAGGGCAGCTTGGCGTAGAGCGCGGGCGCCATGGTGAACATGGACACTGTGACGAGGCCGATCGTGTAGCCGTCGGGGGCAGCTTTGGCGATGGCGTCGGTGCCGATCGTGCCGCCGCCGCCTGGCTTGTTGTCGATCATGACCTGCTGGCCCAGCAGCTCCGACATCCGGGCAGTGACGATGCGCGAGATATTGTCGGTCGCTCCGCCGGGCGTCCACGGCACGACGAATTTGATCGGCTTATTCGGATACGCATCCTGTGCACGCACCAGCGACGGCGCGAGAAGTGCGGCGCCCGCACCGGCAAGCAAACGGCGACGACGAACAGATTTGTCGAACATGTTTTGTTTCCTCCCAATCCCCGTTGCACAGACGCTAACAGCCGCCCGCCAAAGCGTCACGCCAATCGCTTGCAGCCAGCTCGCCATGCGGCCTAGTCTCTGCCGCCGCCGCACGGGAGAAAAAGCGCCATGAACGAGAAAGTCGACGTCCTGATCATCGGTTCCGGGGCGTCGGGGGCCGCGGTGGCGTGGAGCCTCGCCGATACCAAGATGCGCATCCTCTGCCTGGAGCAGGGCGACTGGGTGAAGCCGACCGACTATCCCAGCAACGGCCGCGACTGGGAGGCACGCCTGTTCAGTGACTTCGCCATCAATCCCAACCGCCGGGCACGCGAGACCGACTATCCGATCAACGACGCCAACTCGCCGATCAAGGTCGTGAACTTCAACGGCGTCGGTGGCAGCACGATCATGTACACGGCGCACTATCCGCGCCTGCATCCCAGCGACTTCAAGGTGAAGACGCTCGACGGCGTCGCCGACGACTGGCCGATCGACTACGAGACGCTGGAACCGTTCTTCGCCGAGAACGACCGCATGACCGGCGTCTCGGGCCTGGCAGGCGATCCCGCCTATCCGGCCAAGCAGCCGCCCATGCCGCCGATACCGCTCGGCAAGTCGGGTCAGCGCTTCGGCACGGCGATGAACCAGCTCGGCTGGCACTGGTGGCCGTCGGATACCTCGATTGCCACGGTCGACTACGAAGGTCGCGGCCGCTGCCTCAACCTCGGCCACTGCACACCGGGTTGCGCGCAGGGCGCCAAGGCCAGCACCGACATCACCTACTGGCCGATGGCGTTGCGCGCCGGCGTCGAGCTGCGCACCCGCGCCCGCGTGCGCGAGATCACCGTCGACAACAACGGCATGGCGACCGGCGTGATCTACTACGATGCCGAGGGCAAGGAGCAGTTCCAGGCGGCCGAGATGGTGATCATCGCCTGCAACGGCGTCGGCACACCGCGGCTGATGCTCAACTCGCAGTCGGGCAAGTTCCCCAACGGCGTCGCCAATTCGAGCGGGCTCGTCGGCAAGAACCTGATGTTCCACCCCTATGCCTTCACCTACGGCTATGTCGACGAGCCGCTGGACGGCAACCACGGCCCGCCGCTCTGCCTGTGGAGCCACGAATTCTACGAGACCGACAAGGCGCGCGACTTCGTACGCGGCTACATCTTCCAGTTCGGCCGCGGCATGGGCTCGATCGTCGAGGCGATCAGCAGCACGGCGGCCGGCCGCCTGCCCTGGGGCGAGGATCATCACAAGGTCTATCGCAGCCTGCTCAACCACCGCATCTATCTCGCGGGCATCTGCGAGGATCTGCCGGAGGAGCACAACCGGGTGACGCTCGACCCGGTGCTGAAGGACTCCGACGGTATCCCTGCTCCCAAGATCGACTACACGGTCGGCGAGAACAGCCGGAAGATGCTGGATCACGCCCACACGCGCGCCGAGGAGATCCTGAAGCAGGCCGGCGCCCACACCGTCTTCCGGGAACATGTGCCCAACAGCGGCTGGCACCTGCTCGGCACCGCTCGCATGGGCACCGATCCCGAGCGATCCGTGGTGAACGAATGGGGCCGCTGCCACGACGTGAAGAACCTGTTCATCGTCGACGGCAGCATCTGGGTCACCAGCGGCGGCGTGAACCCGACCTCGACCATCCAGGCACTGGCGCTCTACATCGCGGATGCGATCAAGCAGCGCCTCGCCAACGCGACCCTGTTCGAGTGAACCACACCATGCAAACCACCCTCACCGAGACCGAAGCTCGCGACCTGCGCGCCCTCGTCGGCCAGATGATTCCCGCCAGCGCGACCTACAAGGTGCCCGGCGCCGACGACGATTTGATCTTTGCCGATATCCTCAAGGGCCTCGAACGCGACACCGACGATGCGCGCACCGCGCTGAAGCAACTCGCCACGTTGAGCGGCGGCCCCTTCGCCGACCTTCCCGCCGACCGGCGCGCGGAGGTGGCCGCGAGCTTCAAGACCGAAGGCGGCGCCCCGCTGTTCGCGCTCAATCGCGTGGTATTGCTCTGCTACTACCGCGACGACAGGGTCATGCACTCCCTCGGCCAGGAACCGCGCTCACCCTTCCCGAAGGGACATGTCGTCGAACAGGGCGACTGGTCGCTGCTCGATCCCGTAAAGAAGCGGGCGCCGATCTATCGCAAGGTGCCGTAGCGCCGCTCGCGTTCGGCCTGTCGCGGATTGTCCATCTCGACGGCGATGTGCTCGGGTACCCAGGCATCGCGTCCGGGCACGTAGGCGCGGTTGTTCTGGCGCGGATTGCGGTTGACCAGCGGCCGCGCGTACATCGGATTGCGCAGGCTGCGGACCTCGTGCTCGATCTGAAACAGCGGGCGGTTGCCGTCGAGGTCGACGATCTGCTCGAAGCGATACTGGTGCTGGTTGCTTTCCTCGGTGATCAGGCCACGCTCCAGCAACGCACGGTGCGGCCCCGAGAAATTCGCGACATAGACCTGGATGTGATGGCCGTCATAGGCCGGCGCTTCGGCTTCGGTCTCGCGGAAGACCAGCTCCTGCCCCATACCGACCGAGACGCGGGCCGCCGGCGCGGCACCTGCCTCGTCGACGCGCGCCATGGTGTTGAAGGTGCGACGGTAGAATTCGGCGATGGGTTTAGCGGCGCCCCTTGGCACGTCGAACTCGACATAGGCCATGCCGAGGACCATCGCGTCGCCGGGCTTCGGATCGTAGCAGAGGATCGTGTTGCCCCAGGGACAAGTCGTCTCGACATGATCGGCCTGCTCGACGAAGTCGAAGCGCGTGCCGCCCAGCGCCTTGCGCATGTTGCCGAGGCGACGCACCAGGGACTCGCGATCGTCGATCACGAGGCCGACGCGACCACGCAAGCGCTGCGCAGGCCCGCCGGTCGGCAGATGAAACTGGCTGCGCCCGACATTGACCCACATATTGTCGGTGCTGGTCATCATGTAGGGATCGCGCGTGAGGCCGAGCCCGCTGATGTAGAACAGCGTCGCCAGTCCCTGGTCCTCGACCCGGAGATTGACGTGCTCCAGGGCGACGATATTGCCGACATCCTCGGCAGTGCGATCGTAGGATCTGCTCATCGTACGTCTCCTTCCCGACCGCCCCGCCGACGCGCCTTCACGCCGGCAAACGCTTGTCGATCCATGCCACGATGTCCGCCATCACACCTTCCTTGCCGGTGTCGTTCAGGAGGTCGTGGTAGTGGCCTTCATAGAGTTTCAGTGCCTTGTCGGTCGAACCGACGGTATCAAAGAAGAACTGGCTGCCCGCCGGCACGGTCGCCTTGTCCTCGGTGCCGTGCAGGATGAACACCGGCAGCTTGATCGTCGGAAACTCCTCGCGCAACCGTTCGTCGGCGCGAACCAGCGCGGCGACGGTCGCAGCAGGTTGCACCTCGTGCGCCGTCAGCGGATCGGCATTGAGCGCCGCGAGGGCCTGCGGATCGCGCGTGAAGTCTTCCATCTTGAGCTTGAGCACGGGCAGGCGCGGAGCGATGTGGCTCAGGCCCTTGATCGCCGCCAGCGCAAAGCCCGGCGCGGGTACCTGGAAGGCAAAGCTCTCGCAGATGAAGCCGGCAAGCTCCGCCTGGTTGTCGAGTGTATAGACGGCGGACGTGACACCGCCGGCACTGTGACCGAGCAGAAAGACCGGCAGGCCGGGGTGGCGCTGCTTGGCGATTCTCACCGTGCCCGCCACATCGGCAACGTAGTCGGCCACGTCCTCGACGTAGAAGCGCTCGCCGTCGGACTTGCCACGGCCACGCAGGTCAAGCGCGTAGGTCGCGAAGCCTGCTTTGGAGAGCTCGGCGCCCGACCAGAGATACTGGCCGCCATGGGAATTGACCCCGTGGCAGATGACGACGACGGCGCGCGGGGCTGCATGGGGTAGCCAGGCGCGAAGGAAGATCTTCACGCCGCCAGCGCTGTCGAATGTTTCTTCGGTGGGACTCTTGGGCATCACTGTCTCCTGGGCTGAAAACCGCAAGGCCGTCGCAAACTCTAGGCCATCGCCATGGAATGCATGGCCGTACAATGCCGCACCAAGGGGTGGTGCGCTGCGACGAACTGTTTCAGCGGCGTGTCGATGTCGTAGAACCAGATGTTGGCGACGAAGCCGTAGATCGCGCAATCGACGCTGCCGGCCTTCGGGCCATGCACGAACCCGTCGCCAGGAACGAGATTGGCCAGCACCTGCATGTCGGCGATACCGCGAGCATAGGCGGCCTCCGGCGCATAGCGGCCGATACCCTGGAAGTGGTAGCGCTGGGCGTTGAACTCCTTCGCCTTGAGGAGGGCCACCTCGGTCATCTGGGGGTGCTCGTGGCGAAAGGCGGCGACGAAGGCCGGCCAGCAGCGCTCGTCCTTCCAACGTGAATAGGACATCACCCAGTAGAGATCGTCGAGCAGGCGCGAGACGAGGAGGTTCGTATCGCGCTGCTTTGCCGTCAGGCTCTCGTCGATCGTGGGACGGTACTTGCCCGCGAGGTGGGCGATGATGGCGTCGCTATCGCCGATCGTCTCTCCATCGTCGACGATATAGGGGAGCTGGCCACGCGGTGCGGCAGAAGCATCGAACAGATGTTGATGGGTGAAGGCGATGCCCGCCAGCTTGAGCCAGGCATAGACCTTGAGGCCATAGCCGTTGTTGTCGGCGACGCCGAACAATCCAGGGTAGGAATAGAGCGTGATCACGGCCGTCCTCACCACTGGCCAAAGAAGATGCCGTGCTGGCGATGCTTGGCCGTGCGGGCATCGACATAGGCATCGTCGACCGTCACTCGCGTCTTGCGGGCCTTCAGCCAGGCCGCCAGGCGTGCCTCCATCTCGGCGACGATATGGGCGTAGTTGCCGTTGGCGCCGAGATCGTGATGCTCCTTCGGATCGTTCACCAGATCGAACAGCATGGGCCGGAAATCCTGCCACCAGACATATTTCCAGCGGTCGGCGCGGATCATGATGGCGCGGCACTCGGAAGGTCGCCGGTTCAGGATCTTGCGCGCCTCGCGGAAGGAATAGTCGAGCTCGGAGAAGACGGCGTCGCGCCACGTCTCGGTCTTCATGCCGCGCAGCAACGGCAAGAGCGAGCGGCCCTCGACGAGGTGGTCGTTCGGCGGCTGGTCGAGTGCCGCGAGGATGGTCGGCACGACGTCGATTGCCTCGACGAAGCGGTCGTCGACCGTGCCGCGCGTCGCATCGGCGGCGGGATCAGGATCGACCACGATGAAGGGCACGCGCAGCGCCTCCTCGTAGAACATCTCCTTCTCGCCCAGCCAATGATCGCCGAGGAAATCGCCATGGTCCGAGGTGAACAGGATCAAGGTGTCGTTGAGGCGGCCTGCAGCCTTCATGTGCGCGAAGAGGCGGCCGAGCCAATCGTCGATCTGCTTGATCAAGCCCATGTAGGCCGGTCTTACGATGCCGGGCGCGTCGGGTCGGCTGAAGGAAACCGACTCCTCGTGCTCGCGATAGGCGGCCAGCACGGGATGTTCGCCAACCCTCTCCTGCTCGTCG
This sequence comes from Reyranella sp., assembly GCF_004297405.1. Lineage (GTDB taxonomy): Bacteria > Pseudomonadota > Alphaproteobacteria > Reyranellales > Reyranellaceae > Reyranella. The sequence continues at coordinate 58,072 of NZ_SCVC01000031.1, read as the reverse complement.
CGATTCAACGGCAGGCAATCCTTGGTGCCGTACATGTTGTGATAGGGCGCGGGCGCCATGTAGGGCCAGTGCGGCTTCACGTAGCTCAGATGCAGGCACCACGGCTTCTCACCTTGCTCATCAATGAAGCGCATAGCCTCGCGCGTCATGTAGGCGGTTTCGGAATGCTCCTCGGCGACCCGCGCCGGCAGATGGACATTGCGCATGTGCCAACCCGAGAGCGTTGTGCCGCCGGGACCGTCGGCGGCAATGACATAGTCCGTCCAGGGATCGTCGGACTTGTAGCCGTGCTGGCGAAGATAGTCGGCGTAGCCGCTCTCCTTGCCCGGCGGCGAATGGCCATCGTACCGGTCTATTTCCATGAAGCGGCCGGCCCGCAGCAGCGCGTCGAGCGCCGATCCACCCTCGACGCCGTAGCGTTCCAGCGCCTCGAGGTCGGGCAGCATGTGTGTCTTGCCGGCCAGCGCGACCTTGATGCCAGCGGGCGTGAGATAGTCGCCCAAGGTCTTTTCATGCAAGGAGAGCGGCACGCGGTTCCAGGTGGCGCCGTGGCTCGTCATGTAGCGGCCGGTGTAGTAGCTCATGCGCGAGGGCCCGCAGACACCGGACTGCACATAGGCCCGTGGGAAACGCACACCACGCTTGGCCAGGGAATCGATCGCCGGCGTCTTCAGATGCGGGTGACCGGCGCAGGAGAGATGATCCGCGCGCAACTGGTCGCACATGATGAAGAGAACGTTACGGACTTTGCCCACGCGACCAGTTCCTCCCACCGTTTCGCCAAGCTTAGCAGAAAGTGCGTGCTAAGCTGGAAGACATGACTGAAATCTCCTCCATCCGCGACATTCTCGATTTCTGGTTCCTGCCGCTCAGCCATCCCGACCATGGGAAGGAGCGCGACATCTGGTTCGCGAGCACGCCCGCTTTCGACGCCGAGATCGCACAACGCTTCAGCGGGCTGATCGACCGGGCGATCAAGGGTGAGTTCGACTGCTGGCGCGAAGCGCCCGACGGCGCTTTGGCGTTGATCCTGCTCTGTGACCAGTTCCCGAGAAACATGTTCCGCCGTTCGGCGCGGGCCTTTTCGGGCGACGCCAAGGCGATCGAGACGGCGCGGATTGCCCTGGCCCGCGGCTATCCCTTCGCCTATCCACTGTCGATCCGGACTTTCTTCTGCACGCCGTTTGAACACAGCGAACATCTCGCCGACCAGGAGCTCTCCTGCGCGCTGTTCGCGACCTTCGACAAGCCCGACTACGACAAGTACGCGATCGCCCACCGCGACATCGTTGCCCGCTTCGGCCGCTTCCCGCACCGTAACGAGGTGCTGGGCCGCGAGTGCACCGAGCACGAACTGGATTATCTCAAGACGGCCGACCGCTTCGGGCAATGACGGCGCGGTAGATCTCCACCATCTCCGCGCCGAAGCAGCAGAAGATGACCTGCTCCGGAGCGGGGCCTGCCGTCACTTCGCGAACGGCGATCGCCGTCGCCGCCTCCTTGGGATAGCCATAGACGCCGGTGGAGATAGCCGGAAAGGCAATGCTCGCGAGCCCGTGCGTCATCGCAAGGGCGAGGCTGTTGCGATAGCAGCGCGCCAGCAGCTCGGGCTCGCCAGCGGCGCCACCGCGCCAGACCGGACCGACTGTGTGGATCACGTGACGTGCCTTCAGCCGGTAGCCGCGGGTGATCTTGGCCTCGCCCGTCGGGCAGCCGCCCAAAGTGCGGCATTCGGCGAGAAGCTCGGGCCCGGCGGCGCGGTGGATCGCGCCATCGACGCCCCCGCCGCCCAACAGGCTTTCGTTGGCGGCGTTTACAATGGCATCGACATCGAGGCGCGTGATGTCACCCTCGATGATTTCGATGCCGCTCATGTTTTACCAGTAGCGAACGGGGCCGGTGTCGAGATGGACGAAGCCGGACCGCGGATAGAAGCCGACGCCACCCATGTTCAGCGAACGCGCGGCCTGCCGAATCTGGAAGACCGCGACGCCCGGGAAGCGGATGTCCATGGCATTGCCGTTCATGTGCTGGCTGTCGCGCGCCACGCCGCGGCTGACGCTGGCCAGCCAGGCATTGCTCGTGGGCGACCGATAGGCCGACAGCACTTCGATCGAACCGCCGAATCCCACGATGCGCGTCGTGTGCCACAACACATCGAACAGCAGCGGGTCCATCTCGGTCTCGGCACTGTCGCGGCTGTCGCGCAGGAAGTGGTTGAGCTGGTTCAGGGCTTCGCGGTGATAGGAGCCGTTCGACCAATAGGTGACGGAAATCTCTTCCTTGGTGTTGTAGTTCACCAGGCTGAGGGTACGCGGGCTCGCGAGATCGAGCTCTGGCGGCGGCAGTTCCTGCTGCGGCGCGAAGCCGCCGTAGCGCGACGCGCGGAGCTGCTGCGGCGTGACCGTCCGCTTCTGGGCAGTCGGCGTTTGGGCCGCGGGCTTCTGCTGAGCGGCAGTCTTCTGCACACTCGTACTGGTGGCTCTGGTCGGAGCCGGCGCCTTGGCACCAACCGGTGTTTTTTTAGAGGTGGCTGTGGTCCCGCGATTGGTGTCCGCGGACTTTGTTTGGGCGGCGACGGTTCCGGCAAACGCCAGCAAGGCCGCCAAGCTCAACACTACGCTGCGCATCCCTGCCCCGAAGTTGTTGCATTTATGTCACAGACATAAATATCAGAGACCCACCCTCGACTCAAAGCGAATTTCTCGGTCTCTGGAATGGGCTAGCCCAACAACCTCACCCACCACGCAAAGTGTGGGACCATCGAGGCCTGCCTTATTTGCCTGTCGTTCTATGTTCGACAGCGTACCGACGACGCGACGTTCTCGATCCGTGGTGCCGTTCTCGATCAAAGCAACTGGCGTCGAAAGTGGCAGGCCATGCGCAACAAGCTGGCTTGAAATCATACTAAGGGCATTCACGCCCATGTAAATGACGACGGTCTGTCGCGGCCGCGCCAACGTCTGCCAATCAAGATCGACGCTTCCATTTTTCAAATGACCAGTAACGAAGACACAGGCCTGTGCGTGGTCACGATGCGTGAGCGGAATGCCAGCCGTTGCCGCGCACCCCAACGCCGCCGTGATCCCCGGCACGACTTCGACCGCGATGCCGGCCTCAACGAGCGCTTCGACTTCCTCGCCGCCACGACCAAACACGAAAGGGTCGCCACCCTTCAGCCGCACCACACTCTTGCCGGCGCGGGCCAGTGCCACGAGGCGATCGTTGATCTCGTCTTGAGGCACGCAATGATTTGCGCGTCGCTTGCCGACATAGACACGCTCGGCGTCACGGCGCGCCATCGCCAGCACCTCCGCGGACACCAAGCGGTCGTACACCACGACATCGGCACGCTGCAGCAGGCGATGCGCCTTCAAGGTGAGCAAGTCGGGATCGCCGGGACCGGCGCCCACGAGATGAACCATGCCCGCCTGCGGCGTCTCGTGGCGTACGCCATCGAGCAACCTGATCAGCTCGCGCCTCGCGCCGATCTCGTCGCCAGCAAGAGCAAGCTCGCCGATTCGGCTCTCGAAGACGCGATCCCAGAAGCGGCGGCGCGCGCGCGGCACCACGAGCGTGCGGCGGACCTGCTCTCGGAAGATCTCGGCGAAGCGTGCCAGGCGACCCAGGGCGGCCGGCAGGCTGCGTTCGATCTCGGCGCGAATGCGGCGCGCCAGGGCCGGCGCCGTGCCGCCGCTCGAGATGGCGATGGTGATGGGCGCGCGATCGACGATCGCCGGCATGATGAAGCTCGAAAGCGCAGGCCGGTCGACGACATTGACTGGCAGGCAGCGAAGCTGTGCGGCCTGGGAAACGCGGGCCTGCAGCGCCTCGTCCTCCGTCGCCACGATGACCAGCGATACGCCTTCGAGTTCGGCCTCGTCGAAGCTGCGGCCCGCCCAGGAAATGCGCGCCTCGCCGATGAGCTGTGCGATCTCGCCCTCGACCGTGGCAGCGATCAGCGAGACCTGCGCGCCGGCCGACAGAAGCAGCTCGACCTTGCGGGCGGCAGGTTCACCACCACCGACGACCAGTGCCCGGCGGCCCTGCAGATTGAGGAAGAGCGGAAAGGTCTGCATCACGCGGCCTGCTTCAAGCGGGCGGCGCGCAGAAGCGCGCGGATCTCAGGCCGGCACGACCCGCAATTCGTGCCGGCCTGAGTCGCAGCACCGACCGCGTCGAGCGAACCCGCACCGCAGGCGATCGCGTTCTCGACGGCGCCACACGACACGCCAAAGCAGGCGCAGATTTCGCCGCCCCGATCGGACACCGCTTCGCCGTGCAGCAGCTCGTTACGCTGGTCGACGGTCAGACGATCAATCGCCATGAAGGGCGCGAAGCGATCACGGGTGGTCGCATCGCGTGCCTCACCGAGACTCATGAGAGCTTCGACCCGACCATCGCTGATCACAGCCCCGAGGCCCGCGTCGCCGTCGAGCCAGGGGCCGGGATTGGCGGCACGTACAGCGGCAGAGAGTGCGCGCCGGGCAGCGTCGAGCGACTGCACGCCCGCCACGAGGTAGGCGTAGTGACCGGCGCCTCGCATCCGCGCCCAGTATGAAATCTCGGGCAGCATCACCGGGCGCCGAGCGAGAATCGTGCCATGCCAGCGCATATCTAACCGCCGAATCTCGACAGGCGTGTGCTTGAGTTCCGGCTGGCCGGAGATGGGATCGACGGCGGGATTCACCGCAGCATTGATGCGACCAGCGCGGCTCACCTGCGCCGTCCAATGCATCGGCGCAAAGGCTTCGCCCGCCCGCACCGCCTCACTGACATGAAAGCGCAATACGCTGCGGCCCCAGCTGCTCGTCACTTCGGCAATGTCACCATCGGCGAGGCCGCGCAGGGCGGCATCGGTCGGATGCAGCTCGAGTGTCGGTTCGGGGCGATGGCCCGCCAGACGCGCGGATTTTCCGGTGCGGGTCATCGTGTGCCACTGGTCGCGGACGCGGCCCGTGTTGAGAATCAGCGGTCGTCCCTCATCGGGTGCGTTGACCGGCGCACGTGATGCCGTCGCGATGAAACGGGCTCGGCCATCCGAATGAAAGAAGCCGCCATTGGCGAAGAAGCGCTTGTCCTTGGTTTGCCCCCAAACGAAGGGCTCCAGCTGCTCGTATTCGGCGTCGGAGAGATTTGCCTTTGTCCCGAGATCGAAATCGCGCCGGCCTTCATTCTCGAAAGACGAGAGAGCGGCATGTTCGCGGAAGATGTCGGCGACGCCGGTCCAGCCAAAGGCTTCACCATAACCAAGTCGTTGCGCCACCTGGGAGAGGATCCACCAATCCTGGCGCGCCTCGCCCGGCGCGGGGAGGAATGGTCGCTGGCGCGAGATGCCTCGTTCGGAATTGGTGACCGTGCCGTCCTTCTCCGCCCAGGCCAGCGCCGGCAATCGGATGCGGCAGGCGTCGACCGTGTCGGTGGCGCGGATCGCTTCCGACACGATCGAGAGGTCGCAGTTGCGTAGCGCCTCCCGCACGGCATCAGCGTTGGGCATGCTCGCCACGGGATTGGTGGCCATGATCCACACCGCTTTTATGCGGCCCGAACGCACCGCCTCGAACAGATCGACGGCCTTGAGACCGGGCCGGGTCGCCATGCGTGCAGCCTTCCAGAAGCGGCCGACCCGGTCGACATCCGGTGCGCCGAACTCCATGTGTGCCGCCAGGGTGTTGGAGAGCGCGCCGACCTCGCGGCCCCCCATCGCATTGGGTTGGCCCGTGATCGAGAACGGCCCCATCCCGGGCCGGCCGATGCGGCCGGTCAGCAGGTGGCAGTTGATCAGCGCGTTCACCTTGTCGACGCCGGCGCTCGACTGGTTCACGCCCTGCGAATAGAGCGTGACCACTTTCTCCCTGCTGGCGAACCAGTCGAAGAACAGCGCGACCTCAGTGGGCGGTACAGCGCAGGTATCGATGCCGCTGGCACGCGCGGCGATCAAGGCGTCATCGAGGCCAACGGTGTGGCGTTCAACGAAGCGCTTGTTGGTGAGGCCGCGATGCGCCAGCTCGGCCAGCAGGCCATTGAACAGCGCAACGTCGCTGCCGGGTTTCAGCGCGAGGTGAAGATCGGCGATGTCGCAGGTCTCGGTGCGCCGCGGATCGATCACTACGATCTTCATGGCGGGGCGCGCCCGCTTGGCCGCCTCCAAGCGCTGAAAGAGGACCGGATGGCACCAGGCGAGATTGCTGCCGACCAGGACCACGAGATCGGCCAGCTCGAAATCCTCGTAGAGGCCCGGCACCGTGTCGCTGCCGAAGGCGCGCTTGTGACCTGCCACCGACGAGGCCATGCAAAGCCGCGAGTTGGTGTCGATGTTGGCTGTGCCGAGGAAGCCTTTGATCAGCTTGTTGGCGACGTAATAATCCTCGGTCAGGAGCTGGCCCGAGACATAGAAGGCCACGGCGTCGGGGCCATGCCGCTCGATCGTATCGCGCAAACCGTTCGCCACCGTATCGAGAGCCATGTCCCAGGAGACGCGACGGCCGTCGATCTCGGGGTGCAACAGCCGGTCTTCCAGCGACAAGGTCTCGCCGAGCGCGGCTCCCTTGGAACAGAGCCGGCCACGATTGGCCGGATGCCCGGCATCGCCCTGGATCGCCGCGCCGCCCTGGCCGTCGGGGGTCGCCACGACACCGCATCCGACACCACAATAGGGGCAGGTCGTGCGAACCATGGCGCGCTCAGTAGACATCGCGCTGGTACCGGCCGGCTTTGACGAGGCCGTCGAGCCAGGCTTTGGCTTCGGCCGGGCTCTTGCCGCCCGGACCGACCGCGATATCGAGCAGCGCTTTCTCGACATCGCTCGCCATACGCTTGGCATCACCACAGACATAGAAGTGCGCGCCCTGCTCCAGCCACGCCCAGAGCTCACCAGCATTCTCGCGCATGCGCGTCTGTACGTAGATCTTTTCGGCCTGATCGCGCGAGAAAGCGAGGTCGAGACGCGAGAGCAGGCCACGGCGCTGCCAGTCGATGATCTGGTCCTCGTAGAGGAAATCCGTCGTCCGCTTCTGGTCGCCGAAGAACAGCCAGTTGCGGCCCTTGGCACTGCGCGCCTCGCGCTCTTCGAGGAAGGCGCGAAACGGCGCGATGCCCGTGCCCGGCCCGACCATGATCGCCGGCGCGCCATCATCGGCTGGCGGCGCAAAACCATGGCTCTTCTGTACGAAGACCGGAATGACATCGCCCGGCTTGGCGAAATCGGCGAGGTAGCAGGAGCCGATGCCGGTGCGCATGCGCTCGTTACTGTCCCAGCGTACCGCCGACACGGTGAGGTGGACCTCGCGCGGATGGGCCTTCGAGGAAGACGCGATCGAGTAGAGACGCGGCTGCAGGCGATCGAGCGACTTCAGCAGGCCGGGCAGCGAAGGCATGACCGAGGGGAAGGCCTGCAGCAGGTCGAGCAGATCGGCCTCGATGAGATCGGCCGGCCCCTCTCCTGCTGCCAGGGTCTGCAGCTTCAACGCCTCCTCCCCATCGAAGGCGCGCGTTGCCAGGAAGAGCATGCACTCGTCGCTGGGCCGCGCGATGTCGACCTTACTCAGCAACACCTGGCGCAGAGGCAGGGCATCGCCATCAAAGGCCACCATCTCCTCGCCCGTGGCGCCGATGCGATCGAGCACGGCCTGGACCAGCACCGGATTTTTGCGGGCGAACACGCCGAGGCTATCGCCCGCCTCGTAGGTGACGTCGGTGGCGGAGAGATCGAGCACGACATGGCGCACATCCTTCTCCGAGCCGCTGCGATTGAGCGGATGGGCATCGACGAGCGTCGCAAGCGCAGGCCGATCGCGCGACTGACCAACCGGCCCGCTCGACTTCACTGCGGGTACCGCCACGGCCGTGCCGTCGCGCAAGGGCTCCAGCGTGCCCAAAAGCTCCTTCAGCTTGCGCTGGGTCTCCTTGCCGCCGGGAACGCAGCGGCCGGCATCGGCTTCCGCGCCTGACCAGACGGCTTCGGCATAGGTCTGGCAAAGATAGCCGCATTGGCCGCAATCGAGCTGCGCCATCGCGGCCATGAGCTGACGCTCCGGCTTCTTGTCCTGCGCCAGCGCCAGGCGTTCGGCCAACGACAGGGTCGGATCGTGCCAGGGAAAATCTTCGGGCTCGGCCGGCTCCACTGTTTCAGCCGGCTCGGGTCCGCCATTCACGCCGAGATAGGCCGCGAAGAAGCCATTCAGCCAGGCGCGCTGCTCCGACGAGAACGGTGCATTCTCCGGGATCAGCGACGGGAGAGGCGATATCGCGTTCATGCCGCCAACGCCCTCAACGGCACCTGCTCTGCGAGAGAGCGCAACACAGCGATCTCGTGACGGCGACAGAACTCGAAGAACGACTCCGGCGAGCCTGCGCGGTGCGTCAGGTAGACGGCCAAAAGCTTCTCGAGCAGCGAGGGCAGCTCATCGAAGGCAATCGCTGTCGCATATTCGCGTGCCATCGCCTGCTCGGCCGTCGAGGCCGCGCCGCCACCGATGAAGACATTGTAGCCTTCGACGCTTTCCTCACCGCGATCGACCTTGACCGCGATCAGGCCGATATCGCCGATATAGTGTTGGGCGCAGGAGTGATGGCAGCCGGTGAGATGGATGTTGATCGGCGTGTCAACGGCCAACCGCATCTCGAGATAATCCGCAAGCTTCAGCGCATGGCCCTTGGTGTTGGAGGCTGCGAACTTGCAGCCGGCGTTGCCAGTGCAGGCGATCAATCCACGCCGGATGGCGCTCGCCTCCACGCTGAGGCCAAGCGCTTCGAGAGCCGCAACACAGACGCCGATATCGCAATCCGCTACGTCGGAGATCAGCAGGTTCTGCCACACGGTGAACCTGATCGTGCCGCTGCCGAAGCGCTCCGCGATTTCGGCGAGACCGCGCATCTGCGCTGTCGTAAGCCGGCCGACCGGCAGCACCACGCCGAGATAGTTCAAGCCTGTCTGCTTCTGGGGATGCACGCCAATGTGGCCGTGCTTGTCGGCCAGTGTTCGCGGCGCCACGTCCGCCCCGTCCGCCCGCCGCAACCTCTCGCCGTATTCCTTTTCGACCTCGGCGATAAATGCGTCGCGCCCCATGCGGTCGAGCACATATTTCAGGCGGGCCTTCTGACGGTTGGTCCGATCGCCGTGGCTGGCGAAGGCACGCACCACGGCGCCAGCTACCCTCACGCACTCCTCGGGTTTCAGCAGGATCGCCGTATCGAACGCGAAATCGAGATGACCGGTGATGCCGCCGAGCTGCAGGCGAAAGTAAATGCCGGGATCGAACCCCTCGCCGCGCCGGACCTCGGCCGCGACGAAGCCGATATCGTTCGTGTCCTCCAGCACTGGCACCTTGCCACCGCCGTCGAATGCGATGTTGAACTTGCGCGGCAGGCCGTACATCTCGCGGTGATTGAGGATGTAGTGGTGCATGGCGCGGCAGAGCGGCCGCGTGTCGTAAAGCTCCTGCGGGTCGATGCCGGCCGTCGGGCTGCCGGTGATGTTGCGAATGTTGTCGGCGCCCGAGCCGCGCGCCGTGAGCCCGAGATCCTGCACTGCCAGCAGCAGATCGACGGCATGGCGCGCCGGGATTTCGCGGATCTGCAGGTTGGCGCGCGTCGTCACGTCGGCGTAGCCGCCGCCGAAGGAGTCCGCGGCCTCGGCCAGGCCACGCATCTGCCAGGCGTTCACGATGCCGTTGGGAATGCGCAGGCGGCACATGAAGGAGTCCTGCGCCGGCGCGACATAGAACAGGCCGTGATACTTGGTGAGAAGAACGTCGGCGCCTTTGGGAAACTGGCCAGCCTCGGCACGAGCAACGACTTCGTCCCAGCGATCCAGCGGATGGCGGGTGCGCTTGGCCATCTCTTCGGCCACCAACTTGCCGCCTGCAGCGACGGCGCGATCCTGCGCCGCGTGCTGCAACGCGTCCGGGCCGATCGGCGTTCCTGCTGCACCACCGCCGGCCGTGCGATTGGCGAGCTTATCCGCAGCCTTGCGCGCTTCGATCCCGCTGACGAAGCCCTGCAGCCACTGCTTCTGCTGGTCGTCGAAGTCGCTCATGGTCCCGATCAGGCTGCGGCGCGCACCGGCACGCGATGCCGCGCGTAAAGGAACTCCAGGACCGCGGCGCGGCAGCGCGCATATTCGGCGTCGGTCGCCAATTCGAGACGGCGACGCGGCCGAGGCAGGCCGATCTCGAGGATTTCGCCGATGGTCGCCGAGGGACCGTTGGTCATCATCACCACGCGATCCGACAACAGCACCGCCTCGTCGACATCGTGGGTGATCATCATCACCGTGTTGCCGAGGCGAGCATGGATTTCCATGACGCTGTCCTGCAAGTGAGCACGCGTCAACGCATCGAGCGCGCCGAATGGCTCGTCCATCAGCAGCACCTTGGGCTGCATGGCGAGCGCGCGCGCGATGCCCACCCTCTGCTTCATGCCGCCGGAGACCTCGTGCGGCCGCTTGTCCTTGGCCTGGGCCATCTGCACCAGTTCGAGATTGTGCATGACCCAGTCGTGGCGTTCTTCCTTGCTCTTCGTCTTGCCGAACACCTTGTCGACGGCGATGGCGACGTTGCCGTAGACGGTGAGCCACGGCAGCAGCGAATGGTTCTGGAAGACGATGGCGCGGTCGGGGCCGGGCTCGTCGACCACCTTGCCCTCGAGGAAGACCTCACCGGTGGTCGACTGCAGCAGACCACCCAGGATGTTCAGCAAGGTCGACTTGCCACAGCCCGAGTGGCCGATCAGCGAGACGAACTCGCCCTTGTTGATGATCAGATCGATGTCGCGCAACACTTCCGTCGACATCTGGCCGCGCCGGAAGCGCATGCCGATCTGTTCGAACTTCAGATAGGGCTGGGTCATGACCGGTCCTCCTACTGCGCCGCGACGCCGTGTGAGACGAAGTGCCCGATCGTGGCGATCAGCTTGTCGAGCAGGAAGCCGACGATGCCGATGTAAGCCAGCGCCACGATGATGTCGGAGATGCGCGAGCTGTTCCACGCGTCCCAGATGAAGAAGCCGATGCCGACACCGCCGATCAGCATCTCGGCCGCGACAATGGCGAGCCAGCTCAGGCCCACACCGATGCGCAGACCGGTGAAGATGTAGGGCACCGTCGCCGGCAGGGTGATCTTCCAGAACACCTCCCACCAGGAGAGACGGATGACCGCCGCGACATTGCGATAATCCTGCGGAATGTTCCGCACGCCCACAGACGTGTTGATGATGATCGGCCAGATCGACGTGATGAAGATCACGAACAGCGCCGAGGGATCGGAGTGGCGGAAGCCCGCGAGCGACAGCGGCAGCCAGGCCAGTGGCGGCACGGTGCGCAGGACCTGGAAGATCGGATCGAGACCGCGCATCGCCCAGGTGCTCTGGCCGATCAGCACCCCCAAAGCCACGCCGACCACGGCGGCAAAGCTAAAGCCGATGCCGACACGGCCGAGACTCTTAGTGATCTGCCAGAAGGCACCCTTGTCGATGCCGCCATTGTCGTAGAACGGGTCGACAATGAAATCCCAGGCATCCGACACCACTTTGGTCGGCGGCGGCAGACGTGCGCCCGGTTCCGAGCACAGGAGCTGCCACACCAACAGGCTGAGGCCGATCACGATCAGGGGCGGCAGAACAATTCCGGCGACATGGCGCGCCATCTCACCTACCCGTTCAAGTACCGGCCGCAGCGGCGGTCGGAACGTCACGATCTCGGCGGTCGCACCGGGAACCGGAACAGCGGCAGCCGGCGAGACGGCAACGGCTTTGCTTGCTGCCGGCATCACGCCACCTTCTTGATCTGGAGGCTGGTGAGATAGGCCGCAGGATCGGCCGGATCGAAGACCTTGCCGTCGAAGAAGGTCTCCTTGCCGCGCGACGGCCCCGCCGGCATGTCGGCCGCCGCCACGCCGATCGCCTTGGCCGCCTCACGCCACAGATCCTCGCGGTTGACCTTGGCGATCACCGCCTTGGTGTCGAGGTCGGCGGCCATCATGCCCCAGCGCTGATTCTCGGTGAGGAACCAAAGCTCGTGGCTCTGGAACGGATATGAAGCGTGGTCGCGCCAGAACTTCATCGACAGGTCGCGATTGTCGATCTTGCGGCCGTCGCCGTAGTTCACCTTGCCTTCGATGCGATTGATGATGTCGGCCGGCGGGCAGTTGAACCACTGACGCTTGCCGACGATCTCGGAAAGCTCCTTGGCGTTCTCGAGCTTGTCGCACCATTGCGCGGCTTCGAGCACCGCCTGCAACACGGCGAGCGCCGCCTTCGGGTTCTTATCGACCCAATCGGCGCGCAGACCGAGGCTCTTCTCGGGATGGTTCTTCCAGAGATCGCCGGTCGTGCAGGCGGAGTAACCGATGCCCTGGTTGACGAGCTGCTCGTTCCACGGCTCGCCGACGCAAAAGGCCTCCATGCTGCCGACCTTCATGTTGGCCACCATCTGCGGCGGCGGAACGACAATGGTCGAAACGTCCTTCTCGGGATCGACGCCACCGGCGGCCAGCCAGTAGCGGATCCACAGATCGTGGGTGCCGCCACGGAAGGTCATGGCGCATTTCGGATCCTTGCCGCCGGCCTTCATCTTGGCGAAGGCCTCCTTGAGCGGCGAACAGTCGAGCTTGGCGCCTGTCGCCATCAGGTCCTTCGCGACGGAGATCGCCTGACCGTTCGTGTTCAGCCGCGACAGGATGTACATCGGCACCGGCTTGTTCTCCGGCGTCGTGAGGCCAAGCGTGATCTGGTACGGCTTCGGCGTCAGGATATGCGCACCGTCGATGCCACCGGAGCCAGAGCCCAGCACGATATTATCGCGCGTCGTGCCCCACGAGGCTTGCTTGGCGACGTTGGCGTCGGTGATGCCGTACTTGTCGAACAGCTTTTTTTCCTTGGCCACGATCAGGGGCGAGGAGTCGGTGAGCGCGATGAAGCCCAGCGTCACCTTGTTGGTCTCAGGCCCTGCCGATTGTGCGAAAGCACCGGCCGGAAACGCGGCACGCGCCGCGCTCATCAAGGCCGCCGTCGCCGCCAGCCCACCCACCTTCTTGACGAACCCGCGCCGTCCCAAACCGCCCGCGCGGCCACCCCTAGTCGCCATGGTTGCTCTCCTGCTGCTTGAAGGTCGTTGATGTCTTGTTGTCCGACTTAGGGTCGAACACCGACCCATCGAGAAACCGGTCCGGGCCCATAGCGACTGGCGCGCCGTTGGTGGGCAGGATCCACGGATCACTGTGTGCGCCCTCGACCTTGCGGTCGCTGAGTGGGCACGGCAGGCCAAGCTCGCTGGCGGCGGCGCGATAGATATCGCTGCGGAACACGCGGTCGGCGACGGCGCGCAGGTCGTCGCGTTGCGCCACCTGCCCCCAGCGCACCATCTGCGCCAGGTACCAGTCGGCATGGCTACGCCAGGGGAAGTTGGCGAGCTGGCGATGGAAGACGTGAAAGTCCGGCAGGCTCAACGACCGCGCGATCACCTCGGCCGGTACGTTGAGATAGCGCGGGCTCGCGAGCACGCGGGCGGCCTCGGGTCGATTCGCCGGTTCGTCGAGCCAGGCTCCGGCTTCGACAATGGCCTTCACCAGCGCGATCAGCGTCTTGGGATTGCGCTGCGCCCAGGCTTCAGTCGTGCCCAGCACTTTCTCGGGCATCGAGTCCCAAATCTGGCGGCTCGTCGCGGCGATGCGGCCAATGCCCAGCGTCGCCGATTGTTGGTTCCACGGTTCACCGACGCAGTAGCCATCGATCGTGCCGCCGGAGAGATGCGCGACCATGTGAGGTGGCGGTACGACGGTGAGCCGTACGTCGCGATCCGGATCGATGCCGCCCGAGGCAAGCCACAGGCGCAGCAGGTGATTGTGCGATGAGAAAGTAAAGACCGAAGCAAGGGTGACGACCGGCTTGCCAAGTTCGCGACGCCGGGCGATTGCCGCCGCCAGCGCCCGCGCATCGAGCGGGCCATTCGCTGCCAGCCCGTCGCCGACAAGGTCAGGAGCGGTTTCTTCGATCTCTCGCCAGAGCGCGTTGGACAGCGTGATCGAGTTGCCGTTGAGGTGCAGCGTCATGGCCGCGATCATCGGCACGTTGACGCTGTCGATGCCGAGTGTGGTGGCCAGCGGCATCGGCGAAAGCATGTGCGCGGCGTCGAGCAGGCCGAGCGCGACCTTGTCGCGAATGTTCGACCAGGAGACCTCGCGACGCAGCTCGACATCGAGACCATGGCGCTCGTAGAGGCCCAGGACCTCGGCGAACAGCACGGGCGCGCAGTCGATCAGGGGGATGAACCCCACTGTCACTTTCGGTCGCTCGAGATGATGCACGGCACACAACTCCAGGAACAAAGGACGTCGGTTCAGCCGGCAAGAAGCCGACCGAGCAGGACGCCGTTGTCCTAGGAGCGAACCGCCATTGGCCCGCCGTTCCTGCAGTGCAGCAGGAAGCGTGCCAAGCGCCTTTTGCCCATTATTTGCGGCTTACTGGCTGGCTATCGACACGGTGTAACGGACGGGTTGATGCTCGCATGTGCAGCATGACCGCTCCTCAGGCAGGGTTGCCACCTCAGGGCTTCAGCGCTTTGGCGTAGGTCAGGATGTCCTGGGCGACTTCGCCGATCCGCTTGTTCTGCTCCATGGCGAGCTTGCGGAGCAGCTTGTAGGCCGCGTCCTCGCCGATGCCCTTCTGCTCCATCAGCAGGCCCTTGGCGCGATCGACCGTCTTGCGCTCGACCAGCGACAGGCGCGCACGATCCAATTCTTCCCGCATGGCGTGGTAGCGATTGAAGTGCGCGACCGCCACGTCGACCACCGGCTGCACTCTGTCCTTCGCCAGCCCCTTCACGACATAAGCGGAAACGCCTGCCTCCATCGCTGCGGCAATCGTTGCCGGATCGGAGCGATCGGCGAACAGCGCGATCGGCCGCGGCTGGCGTTCGGTGGTGCGGCGCAGATCCTCGATAGCGTCTCGGCTGGGACTGTCGATGCTGACGACGATGATGTCGGGCTTCAGTGCGCCGACGCGCGCAGAAAGATCGTAGGTGCCGTCGAGGCGCTCCAGCAGAACGTAGCCGGCATCGCGCAAGCCCGCCTGCACGATCTCGGCGCGGGCGGGATTGTCATCGATCAGTAGGACGGACAGTGGCTTCGTCACGGCGATGGCTAGAGAGCTGTTGCCTCGCGGGGCGCAACTTCCGTGCCATCACGACTAAGGGGCTGATTCGACGAGCTTTCCGTCGGCCCACCGGCCCGATTGCATCTTGCCGCTCGCGTCGGTGACCTGGCCGTAGCCATTGCGCTTGCCACCCTTGAAGCCGCCTTCGTAGCGTTCGCGCTCGCCAACGCGCTCGACGCCCCGTCCTTCTAGCAGGTCGGCGTGAAACTCGCCGCCCTGCACGGTGTTCGGATCGGTGAGCGTGCGGCGTACGGCCAGCCCTTCGAGCCGGCCGGCAACGAAGTTGCCCTCGGCTCGCTCGGCGCCCGGCTTCTCGCGCACGCCGAGGCCGGTTGATTGACCATTGCGCCATTGACCGGAGTAGCGCGTGTCATCGGCAAGTCGCACGGTGCCGAGACCGCTCAGACGATCATCGGCCCATTCGCCCGCCTGCCGCTCGCCGTTGCCAAGCTCGGCGACGCCGAGCCCCTGGCGCTTGCCGTTCGCGACCTGACCGACATAGTTCGCCCCGCCGTCGTAAGTTAGGCGTTCGCTGTTTTCGAGATCGGGCCGCGCGGCGCGGGCGGCAGCGATGCGCGCCTCGCCAGCCATCGCACGGGCGGCCTTGGAGGCTTCGTCGGCGCGCTCGAACACCGCCCGAGCCTCGGTAGCTGCCCGCTGCGCCTGATCGATCAGCGCCTTCTGTGCCGCGCTGGCAGGGTTGGTCTGCGGTGTCGTTGGAGTCGGTGTAGGTGTGGGCGCAGGAGTTGGAGCCGGTGTGGGCGTCGGTGTCGGGTCGGGCGTGACGGGCTGCGCTGCCTCGCTCGACTGGCCGATGGGAATGGGAGCCGGCTGCTCGGCTTGCGTCTCGACCTTTGGAGCGCCCGCAATGAGCTCGCGAATCTGAGGCTGGAACCTCCACAATCCGACCGCAGCGAGCGCAACGAAGACCAGGGTAAGCCCCATGCCGACACGCGACCGTCGCGCCGGCGGCTCCATCGTGCTCACAGTGCCTGCACTCGGCAGAGGAAGGTGCTCATCGTTGCTACGGCTGACGCCACCGAGGCGTGGTCCATTCGACTGGACCGCTTGAGCCGCGCCAGGCAAGCGCTCGGTCGGTGCGTCTTCGACGATGGGCAGCGCCGTGCCGAACAGAAAGCGCCAAGCCTCGATCGTCTGCGGCCGCTGGTCCGGCGCGAAGACAAGTCCACGATCGACAGCCGCCAAAAGTGTTGAGTCGAAGCGATCGGCCTGCGTCACGGCGAGCGGCCGGTAAGGATCGGTGCCGACGCGGCTGGCTGCATCCGGCGGCGGAAAGCCTGCGATGGCATGATGCAGCACGGCCGCCGCCGAGTAGATGTCACTCCACGGTCCCTGCTTGCTGTCGAGTGCATACTGTTCGATCGGCGCATACTGCGGCGTCAGGATGCCCGTGAGGGTGCGCGTCCGGCCGCCCATCGCCTGCCGGGCCGCGCCGAAGTCGATCAGGATCGGCACGCCATCGCGGCGCACGATGATGTTCGACGGCTTGATGTCGCGGTGCAGGAACCCCTGGGCATGGACAGCGCCCAACCCCGCCAACAACCCGTCGGCGAGACGACGTACTTCGTCGGGCTGCAGACGGCGGTTCGGCTGACGCAGGAGCTGCGCCACGCTGCTGCCGTCCTCGAACTCCATGACGGTGTAGGCCGTGCCGTTGGCTTCGAAGTAACGCAGCACCGGCACGATATGGACATGGCGGAAGCGCGCCAGCGCCCGCGCCTCGTCGAGGAAGCGCTCGCGACCCCAGGCGAAGTCGTCGGCAAAACGCGATCCCCGCGGCACGACCTGGCCGTCGGGGCGGCGCATGGCGAACTCGACCGGCAGGTATTCCTTGATGGCGACGAACTTCGCGAGCTGCGTGTCGAACGCTCGATAAGTAATTCCAAAGCCGCCATGGCCGATCACCGCATCCAGGCGATAATCACCTAGTCGCGTGCCGACCGGCAGGGCTTGTTCATGTTCTGCTGTCATGGGCACGCGCAACCTTGGCCCCTAGATGCGCGTTCCCGAGCGCTTGCACAAGCGCCCACAATCGAACCGGCTGCGACTATCGCGTGCTGATCGACCCGGCCGTGGACATACGGCTGACCGAATCACGGGCTTCCGGGACAAGTTGCATGATCATGACCAAAAGACAGAGACCAAGTGCGGTGAGCATGGTCGCGGGCCTGGTTCGCAGATAAGGGCTGGGCGCAGACGCCCGGCGATCGTCCGGCATGGCGGACCACTCCAAAATAGCTTCAACAAAATAGCGCGGTCGGAACCCGGGTGACCGGGCGGCCCGAAAATTGGACCAAACCTGCAGAAATATAGGCCGAATTGTGTTCATGTTTCAATAAAAATCTCGGAATCACAATGACTTAATAGATGATGTGATAGTTTCAGGCGAACACACCATAGGTCGCGACCGTTTGCGAAACACGAGGTCGCAACATCGACCGCGAACTGACGCGCAAGGCAGAGTAGGATCGCCCCCATGAATGCACCTCTTTCTCGCGACAATGTTCGGACCCTGGTGCTGACCGGCGCGAGCCGCGGCATCGGCCACGCGACGGTGAAGAAATTCAGCGCCAGTGGCTGGCGGGTCGTCACCATCTCGCGTCAACCCTTCAGCGCGCTCTGCCCCTGGCCGAGCGGTGGCGAGAATCACGTCCAGCTCGATCTCGCCGATCCGGTCGATATCGGTCGCGGCATCGAGCAGATCCGTACGCGGCTTGCCGGCGGCAGGCTCGATGCGCTGGTGAACAATGCGGCCATCTCGCCCAAGGGGCCGGGCGGCACGCGACTCGGCGCCATCGACACGCCGTTCGATCTCTGGCGCCAGGTCTTCAACGTCAATTTCTTCGCACCTGTCGCTCTGGCGCGTGGCCTGATGAACGAGCTGTCGGCGGCTAAGGGTTGCGTCGTCAACGTGACGTCGATCGCCGGCAGCCGCGTGCACCCCTTTGCGGGATCGGCCTATGCCACCTCGAAGGCAGCGCTTGCGGCGCTGACCCGCGAGATGAGCCATGACTTCGGCCCGCGCGGCATTCGCGTGAACGCGATCGCGCCGGGCGAGATCGATACGGCGATCCTGTCGCCGGGCACCGAGAAGATCGTCGAGGAGCAGATTCCGATGCGCCGTCTCGGCACGCCGGACGAAGTTGCCGACGTGATCCACTTCCTCTGCGAGAAGGGATCGAGCTACGTTTCCGGCGCCGAGATCCAGATCAACGGCGGCCAGCACGTATAGGAGTTCGTCATGGACACGATGACCAATCTCAAAGGCGAAACCGGCCGTGACGCGCGCCGCCGTATCCGTGTCGGCGGCCATCGCCTGCCGACATCGGGCATGGCGCCGGGTTTTGTGCAGGGCAATCTCGCGATCCTGCCGAAGGAACTCGCCGCGGACTTCACGCGCTTCTGCATGCTCAACCCCAAGCCCTGTCCCCTGCTCGGCCAGTCCGAGCCCGGTGACTGGCGCTTGCCGACGTTGGGCGAGGATCTCGACATCCGCACCGACATCCCGCTCTACCGCGTCTGGAAGAAGGGCGAGTTGGTCGAAGAGGTAACCGACCTCAAGAAGGTATGGCGCGACGATCTCGTGTCCTTCGTGCTGGGCTGCTCCTTCTCCTTCGAGGAAGCGCTGATCGAGAACGGGCTGGAGCTGCGGCACCAGACCTGCAACAGCAACGTCCCGATGTTCCGCACCAACATCGAATGCGCGCCAGCCGGACCGTTCCACGGGCCGATGGTCGTCTCGATGCGGCCCTTCAAACCGGCCGATGCGATCCGTGCCGTGCAGGTGACGACGCGCTTCCCGTCGGTTCATGGCGCCCCCGTCCATCTCGGCAAGCCCGAGATGATCGGCATCAAGGACATCGCCAAGCCCGACTACGGCGACGGCGTGCCGGTGCACGACGACGAGCTGCCGGTCTTCTGGGCCTGCGGCGTCACTCCGCAGTCAGTCGTGGCGACAGTGAAGCCTGAGTTCTGCATCACCCATGCACCGGGCTACATGCTGGTGACCGATCTGCTGAACTCGCGCCTCGCCATTCTCTGACGATGGCGCGGCTGGAATTCGACGGCCACGCCAAAGGCGCGATCGAAAAGGTCGCTGTCGACATCAAGGATTTGGTCATCGCCGGCTGGACCGGCCGCGATGTGACGGCGCTCAATCATCATATCGAGGAGCTGAAGGCGATCGGCGTGCAGCCGCCGTCGCGCGTACCGATCTATTATCGGGCCGCGGCGCAGATGCTGACGCAGGCCGACCGCATCCAGGTTCTTGGCGACGACAGCTCCGGCGAGGTCGAGCCCGTACTGGTGGGCGCTGACAATCGGCTCTGGGTCACGGTCGGTGCCGACCATACCGACCGCAAGGTCGAGAGCTATGGCATCGCCGTCTCCAAGCAGATGTGCGCCAAGCCGATTGGCCGCATCGCCTGGCGTTTCGAGGAAGTCGAGCCGCACTGGGACAGGCTGATGTTGCGCAGCTTCATCCAGGAAGACGGCAAGAAGGTCCTCTACCAGGAAGGACCGCTCGCCAAGATCCGCGATCCTCGCGAGCTGATCTTCGGTTGGAAGGACGAGAAGCGCCTGCCGATGGGCGCCGTCATGTTCTGCGGCACCATGCCGGCGATCGGCGCCATTCGGTCGTCATCGCGCTTCGAGATGGAGCTCGACGACCCTGTCCTCGGCCGCAAGATCAGCCACGCCTACGAGATCGAGGCGCTGCCGGTCATTTCCTGACGCGAGACGAAATCGACGATGGCCGTCACGACGGCGGGATCGGCGAGCAGCCGATTGTGCCCGAGCCCACGTGTCACGATCAGCTCTGCGTCCGGCAGCATGTGCGCGGACCGCGCGGCTTCGGCCACCGGCACCTGCCGGTCGGTTTGATCGTGGATCATCAACACCGGCAAATTCACTTTGCCCACGATGTGACGGACGTCGAAGTCGGCAGCCGGCCGGCCGACATGCTTCTCGACGGAGGCGATGAACGCCCGCGCGCCGCGTTTGGAGAGGCCGACCATCTTCGCGAACCGCTGCAGCTCGCGCTTGAGCGACGAAGGCGCCGAGACCAGGGCCACGCGACGCGCTCCACCGCGGTGGGCGATGGAGAACAGGCTCATCGCTCCGCCCATCGAATGGCCGACCACGGCATGGACGGGTCCAATACGGTCGAGCGTGCGTTCGATGGCGGCAATGAACTTCACGGCCGTCAGCTCATCGCCCACCGACTCGCCATGAGCGGGCACATCGAGCGCCACGACGGACAGGCCGCGTGCGAGCAACGCCTCGAGGATCGCGCCGAACTGGGCGCGATTGCCTTCAAAGCCGTGGACCAGCAGGACAGTGGGGATCGCCGGATCGCCCCAACGCCAAGCGACCAGCCCGTTCCCGAGATCAATGCGCGTGTCGGCCTCGGGAACAGCCAGTACCGGCGGCGGCCGCACATGACGCCGCGGCGTGAGCATCATTCGCCGGAAGAATGGTGCGACCAGGGTGGGTGCGAGGTAGCTCGCGGCGGCAAGGGCCGCGATGGGCAGGGGAAGCGTCGCCATGGCAAACTCCCAATAAGTGCAACTGCACCTATCTGCGCGCCCGCGCCGCAGGTCTCAAACGAGCTTGCCTGCGAATTTACGTAACTTTTCTTCATGCATGGCTTGTCTGCAGAGCCGGCCTTGCATGATCGGTACCGGTAAACGTACGTTCAGCGCCCTCGGGAGGATTCAGTGACGATCAAGGGCGCTTTCGACGGCATTACCGTACTCGATTTCACGCAGGGCATTGCGGGGCCGCACGCCTCCATGCTGCTGGCGCTGCATGGCGCGGACGTCATCAAGATCGAGCCACCGGAAGGTGACTGGGGTCGCGCCCTGGGCGAGCTGAAGGGTGATCACTGCGCCCACTCCGTCGCCTTCAACCGTGGCAAGCGCTCGATCGCGCTGGATCTCAAGTCGCCGGACGGGGTCGCCGTGGTGAAGAAGATCGCGGCCAAGGCCCATGTGATCATGGAAAGCTTCCGACCGGGCGTCATCTCGCGGCTGGGCTTCGGCTACGAGGAGATGAAGAAGCTGAATCCGAGCGTGATCTACTGCTCGGTGTCGGGCTTCGGCCAGACCGGCCCCTACAGCAAGCGTCCCACGGTCGACGGGCTGATCCAGGCCTTCAGCGGCATGATGGTGATGAACAAGATGCCTGACGGCACGCCCTGGCGTCAGGGTATGATCGCCGTCGACGTTACGACCGGCCTCTATACCTTCCAGGCCCTGTCGACCGCCCTGATGCGCCAGTTCCGCTACAACGAGGGCTCCTACATCGATTCCAGCCTGATGAAGGCTGCCGCTGCCTTCCAGGGCGCCAAGCTGATGGAGTGGGTGTTCTCCAAGGGCGCGCCGCCGGTGCTCTACATGCCGGCCGGCAGCTACAAATCGAAGAACGGCTACATCATGGTGAGCGCCATGCGGCCGCACCATTTCCGCCTGCTGTTCGAGCTGATCGGCCGCGACGACATCGCCAACGATCCCGACCTGCAGAGCCACGAGGATCGCATCAAGAACGCGCCCAAGATCATCAAGGCGCTGAACGAGACGATGCCCAGCAAGACCACCGAGGAGTGGATCGCGATCCTGCAGCCCAAAGACGTGTTCTGCGAGCGGGTGAACAACTACCAGGACTATCTCGATCACCCGCACGTCAAGGAATCGGGCGCCCTCGACTGGATCGACCAGGATGGCTTCGGCCGCATGCCGGTCGCCAACATCGCCGGCCTGCCGCCGGCCTCGCAGCATGCGCCGCAGCAGCATGCGCCGCATATCGGCGAGGACGGCCCGGATATCCTGCGCGAGCTGGGCTATAGCGCCGGCGACGTCGATGCGCTGTTGTCGCGCGGCGGCGTGCGCGCACCGGCGCCGGCGGTCAAGGCCGCGGACTGACCTCGGCCCGCTAAGTTACCTGGAACCCGTGTGCAAACGGGTCCCGGTCGTCGACAGAAATCGTGTTGACCCCATGCTGGCGTGCCCACCCCGAGATCGAGGGCACGATGGCGGCGTGATTGCCGATCTGGGCAACCGCCTCGACGCGACCATCGAAAAGCGAACCGATGATGCTTTCATGCACGAAAGCATCGCCGACCTTCAGCCTGGCGTGCGCCGCAAGCTGAGCCATGCGCGCCGATGTGCCGGTGCCGCACGGTGAGCGGTCGATCGCCTTGTCGCCATAGAACACTGCGTTGCGGGCATGTGCGCGGGGATCGCGCGGCCGGCCGGTCCACATGACATGGCTGACACCGCGGATCGTCTCGTTCTCGGGATGCACTGGCTGGATCTTCTCGTTCAGGAGCCGGCGAATGAGCGGCGAGAGTCGCAACACGTCGGCCGCTGAAACTTCCTCCAGGCCGGCATAGTTCTTCTGTGGCTCCAGAATCGCGTAGTAGTTGCCGCCATAGGCGATGTCGAAGGCAAGCTCGCCCAAGCCGGGCACGTCGATCGTCACGTCACTCGCGGCGAGATAGGACGCCACATTGGTGATCCGGACGCTCTCGACGAAGCGGCCTTTCTGCTCGTAGAGCGCCACGATCCGACCGGCCGGCGCATCGAGCGCCAGCTCGCCGGGCTTCATCGGTGAAACGAGGCCGTTCTCGATCGCCATGGTGACGGTGCCGATCGTGCCGTGGCCGCACATCGGCAGGCAGCCGCTCACCTCAATGAACAGGATCGCCGTGTCGCAGTCCGCGCGGGTCGAGGGGTAGAGCATCGAACCCGACATGACATCGTGCCCGCGCGGCTCGAACATCAGCGCCTTGCGGATCCAGTCATGGTTGGCGAGGAAATCCAGCCGGCGCTCGCTCATGGTCGCGCCCTTCAGCTCCGGCACGCCACTTGTCACCAGACGGACGGGATTGCCGCAGGTATGACCATCGAGGCACTGGAAGGTGTGGACCACCATGCCTCCTGATTACGCCGCATTCAGAAAGGTCTCAATCTCACGGCTGTTCTGCAGGCGCACGATGCGCTTGTCCTCCGAAAGCCCCTCGCATTCACGGGCGAAGCGCTCGCGGTTGAGACGATGGGTCTTGAGTGCCCAGAGCAGGATCGAATCTCGGCTGAAGAAGGTGTTGGCGATCGTCTCTCGATTGCCCGTACCCCAAAGGTCCTCGCCGGTCGCCACACGCTTCACCGTGCGGCGGACCAGACGCGACATGACGAGCGGCAGCGATAGATCGAGCCAGATCAGCGTGTCGGCAGGGCGCCAGACCAGATCGCGGACCTGCGCGTAGTTGCCGACGACGATCCAGCCATCACCGACCGTCTCGCGTTCGACCCGATGGCGGAACAGCTCGAGCGGCGCTGGCTGCCAGTTGCGACCCCAGTAAAGGGCATCGAGCTCGATCACGCGCAAACCGGCCTGGCTGGCCACCCGCTCGGCCAGCCAACTCTTGCCCGATCCCGTTGTCCCGAAAACCGCCACTCGCCGCATCGGCGAACTCTAGCGCTCGTGGCGCCCGGCTCGCAGGGACGCTTTTCGCCACACCTCGCATTTGTTGCAGTAAGGTTGCTGCCCCATCGTTCATCGAGGTAGTCGCCAAATGCATATCGGCTTGATCGGCGGCATCGGGCCCGCCGCGACGGACTTCTACTACCGTGGCCTCATCGACCGGCACACCAAGGCCGGCACGGTGCTCGATGTCACCATCGCGCATGCCGATGCGCGCCAGATGACGGGCAATCTCACCATCAAGGACACCAAGGCCCAGGCCGAAATCTTCGCGCGGCTGATCCACCGGATGGCCGCTGCCGGCGCCAAAGCAGCCGCAGTGACCTCGATGGGCGGACACTTCTGCGCCCAGGACCTCGAAGCGATCTCGCCGCTGCCCCTCGTCAACGCCATTCCCGCGGTGAACGAGGCGCTGCGCGCTCGTGGCCTGAGGCGGATCGGCATCATCGGGACGCGCAACGTCATGGAAAGCAGTCTCTACGGTGGCATCACCTCGGTCGAGGTGATCCATCCCGAGGGCGAGAAGCTGGGACAGGTTCATGATGCCTACGTGGCCATGGCCGTTCCCGGTCACGTGACGGAGGGGCAGCGCAGCCTGTTCTTCAAGATCGGCGCGGAGCTCTGCCGCGACCATGGCGCCGAGGCGATCGTGCTGGGCGGCACCGACCTCTTCCTGGCCTTCGCCGGTCACGATCCGGGCTTCCCCGTCATCGACTGCGCCGACATCCATGTCGACGCGATCTACGCCAGATCAGTGGGCGCCTGACCAATAGACGATTGGCGGGCCTGAACCTCGAAGATCGCCACTGGCTGAGTCCTGCCCCGCACCACCACGGTGTCGATTGGGCGCAGCGCAAAGGTCTCAGGGTCGTCCAGCCGATCCACGGTAAATTGCGAGACCAGCAGGGGCACGCGATAGTCCTTGGTCAAGCTCTCTAGACGGGCAGCGAGATTGACGGCATCGGAGATCACCGTGCCGTCCATGCGGTGCCGCTCGCCGATCGTGCCCATCATCAGGGAGCCGGTGTTGAGGCCGATCCCGATCACGATCGGTTCGGCACCGGTCGCCTGACGCGTTGCGTTGAAACGCTCGAGGATCGCCAGCATCGCGAGACCCGCACGCACGCCGTCGTCGGCCTTCTCGAACAGCGCCATGATGGCGTCGCCGATGTACTTGTCGATGAAGCCGCCATGTTGGGCGATCACCGGCCCCATCTCCGCCAGATAGGCATTGATGAAAGCGAAGTTGGCGTCCGGCGACATCCGCTCCGATAGGGCAGTGAAGTTGCGGATGTCGGCGAACAGGATGGTCATGTCCTGGCGCTTGTTATCGCCTAGCGCGACCGACCGGATGTTCGGCCGGCCAATCTTGGCCAGAAAGGCGCGCGGCACGAACCGCTCGATCGACAGGTTGGTCTCCTTGAGATCCGTGATGGTCGCCCGCACAGCGTCGCGCATGGCGGTGAAGCTACGCGCCAGCTGCCCGATCTCGTCGCGCCGCTCGACATTGGCGATCGGTTGATCGAGATCGCCCTCCGCGATGGCACCAGCTTCGCGCCGCAAGGTGAACAGCGGATCGAGGATCTGCCGCTGCAGCAGCCGTGCGGCGAGCCAGTAGATGAGCGGCAGCATCAGGGCCAGCACGACCAGCGAGCTTACGAACACGTGGACGACTGCCTGGCGCGCCAGGCCGAGATCGAAGACCACCTTGCGGATCATCACCATTGCCCCTGGCCCGTCGCCCTTGCCGTCCGCTCCGGCGGCCTTGAAGACGCTGTATCGGGTCGTCAGCCGGTCCTGTACCTCGGATGGCCGGTAGCGACCGGCATCGAGGACCTTCTCGACGATGGCTGGGGCGAGCTGTTCGCCGACATGGATCAAAGACCAGGCGCCTGTACTGCTGACCAGGTAGACATCGACGTCGCGGACATAGGGATTGGAGTCCATGGCGTCGGCGAAGAACTCCTCGAAGAAGTACTTGCCCATCCAGGCGAAATCGCTCCGCTGCAGTGTCTCGCGGACATCGGTCGAGGCTTCGATAATGTAGTCGCGGTCGGCCGGGCCGAAGTAGCTGTAGGTCTTGAGCGTGTGGGTCACCAACGACAGATCGATGCCGGCGTTCCACGCCTTGCCGCTACCCATAACCCTGTCGAGAAAGTCGGTGAGCCGCCCCTTGGGCAAGACCAAGTCGAGATCCGAGGGCAGGTTGGTCTGGAACACCTTGTAGTCGCGGTCGATGAAGTAGAGGTGGCCGATACCGTATTGGGTCGCCAGTGCGTCCATCTCGGCGAACGACAGGGTGCGCGGATCGCGTCCGGCCCGCTCGACGTCGGCCGCGATCCGCGGCAGCACCGTCTCCATATGCCGATGATTGCGCCGGTTCTCGCTCTGCAGCATGAGCTCGAACACGGCGAACCGCTCGCTGAGGCTTGCCTCGATTTTACGCAGTTCTTCGGCCTGCGCCCCCGCGACCAGCCGGTACATGGCGAGCGACGCCACGATCATCGTCATGAGGCTCGCGACCACCAACACCGCGAGCAGGAACAAACCGGCCTTGCGCTTCATCCCGACGTGAGCGCGCCTCCCTCGACGCTTCTAGCTGTTCTGCCAGAGCCTCGTCGTATAGGCACTTTCGACATTGGCGTCGATCTGGGCCGCCACCTCGGCGCTCTCGCCGATGCGCGGCGCGATGATCTTGCCGAAGGAGATGCGGCCTGGCGCCGGCCACGCCTTGGGATCCCAGAGCTTGGCGCGCACGATCGAGCGGGCGCAATGGAAGTAGCAGTGCTTGATGTGCACGCGGGTTGCCAGCAGGGCGGGCTTGCCGAGCGAACTCAGCGACGCCAGCAGATCGGCATCGTCATAAATCTCCGCCGTGCCGGAGATACGCAGCGTCTCGCCGGTCGCCGGCACCAGCGCGATGATGCCGACCTTGCCGGTCGCCAGGATGTTGCTGAGGCCGAAGGCCAGGTTGTTGCCGACCCGCTCGGGGATCAGCAGGGTCCGGGAGTCCTCGATGCGGATGAAACCCGGCTCGTCGCCCTTGGGCGAGACCTCGATCGTACCGTCTGCGGCCGTTGTGCCGATCAAAGCGAACGGGCAGCGCTTCAGGAAGTCGGTCGACTGCTCGTCCAGAGCATCGAGGATCTTGCTGCGTGACGCAGGACGCGGTTCGGTGATGATGCGGCGGAGGTCGTCCGTCGAGCTGAGGCGCGCCATGAGGCAGGGCTCCCTTTAAGAATCGTTCGCAGCACAATCGACTACAAGGCGGCGAGTTTCAACCTCGCACCTTATGGGGACTCTCCAGCGCATCCATGTTGGCATAGAGCCGGCGCAGGGCGGCCTTGAGCTGCTCGGCCTCCTCGGCGTCGAAGCCTTGCAGCGCCACCTTCTCATACCGTTCGGCGATGGGCAGGAGCTTCCGTGTCAGACGACGGCCCTCCGGCGCGACATGCAGGACGACGACGCGGGCGTCGGCGGGATCGCGGCGGCGAGCCACCAGCCCCTTCTTCTCCATGGTGTCGACCAGCCGCGTGAGCGTCGACACATCGATCGACGTCGTCGCTGAGAGATCGCCCATGCGCCGGCCGTCGCGTTCTCTCAGAGCAGCGAGGACGCGCCAGATCTGCAGGGTGGCGCCGAGTGGCCGGACCTCCTCGCCGAACGAGGTTGCGATCCGCGCGCCGGCGCGATTGAGCAGATAGGGCAGATAGGAGCCGAGCGGACCCATCGCGTCAGCTGGCGAAATGCGGCGCGATCTCGCGCATGAAGCGCTCCATCTGCTCCTTCACCAACGCATGCGGCTTCTGCCCGTAGTTGAAGTAGAGGATCACCTCGGCGACGCCGGCCGCTTCGACCTGCTTCAGCGTATCGACGATATGCTGCGGGCTGCCGCACAGGATCGACTTGTCGGTCAGCTTCTCCGGCCGCATGTCGCGCAGGATGTTCACGATGTTGACGAAGTATTTGTAGGTCGGCGGCACCTTCTCGCCCGACGATGAGGGGAATGCAGCGATCAACGCATCCTGGAAGTAACGCACCAGCGCTTCCTTGCCGTAATGCTCTTCCTCCGGCGTCGAGGCGATATGCACGAAGTAGGAGCACATGGCCCGCCGCATCGGCCGCTTGAAGCCGGTTTCGCAGGTCTCGCGATAAACGCGCACGGCATCGGCCAGCGAGCCGTAGACCATGGCCGCGGCGAAGGGCGCGTAGATCACGTTCCAGTCGTTCTTGGCAGCGAGCTCCATCGAAGGCCGCGAGAAGCAGGCGACATACGGCCGGAGCGGCTTTTGTGCCGGCTTGGGCCGCACCTCGACATCCTTGAACTCGTAGAACTTGCCCTTGTGCGACCACTTGCCGGTCTCGGTCCAGGCACGCCACACGATTTCGAGCCCTTCAGCGAACAGTTCGGACGAGTCCTCGAACGGTGCCTGGAACGGCTCGTACTCCTTGCGGTCGTAGCCGCGGCCGGCGGCGAAATCGACCCGGCCACCGGAGAGAAGATCGAGCGTCGCCCACTCTTCGGCGACATGCAGCGGATGATGAACCGGCAGGAGCGTGACGGCCGGCGCCAGGCGCAGCTTGGTCGTGGCGCCGGCGAGCTGTGCCAGCATTGCCAGCGGCGAAGCGTTAACGCCCAACAGATTGAAATGGTGTTCGCCGATCCAGGCCGAGTTCAGTCCGACCTTCTCGGCCCACAGCGCCTCGGCATAGATGTCCTTGAGGAAGTCCTCGGCCGATCGCGGATTGTTTGGATAGCGGTTGTCACTCAGCGTGAAGTAGCCGAATTGCATGATCGCCTCCCGTTTTGGCGATCATCCGCTTCTTGCCAGATATTTGCAAATGCAAATATCTAGAATTTCCCGCTGAGCCTCTACCTGCTCAAAAATCCGCCGTCAGCGACAGACGGAACGTTCGCGGCATGCCGAGGAAGAGGCTGGTCGGGCCGGTGCCGCCGGCCCAGTAGTTGGTGTCGAGCAGGTTCTCGACGGCGAAGCGGGCGACCAGCAGCTTGCCCTTGGCGCCGGGGTTCTCGAACGCGTAGCGCGCACCGAGATCGAAGCGCGCCCAGTCGGGCAGCATGCGGCGCGGCCAGGTCGTGTCGAAATACTGCGCGCCGGTATAGACCACGCGCCCGGTCAGGGTCAGGCCGGGCACGAAGGGCGTGTCCCATTCGCCGCCGAGATTGAGCTGCACCGTGGGCGCGAAGGGCGCGATCCAGCCGTCGGTGGTGCCGCCCGTCGTCTTGGTCAGCACGGCATTGAGCAGCATCAGGCCGCCGACCACGCGCACACCCTCGATCGGCTCGCCGAAGAAATCGAACTCCAGCCCCTGGTTGCGCTGCTCGCCGCCCAGAAGCTGCGTGTTGGTCGCGACGTCGGTGATCAGGCTCGGCCGCGAGATCTGGAAGGCGCTCATGGTGGTGGTGAGCTTGCCCCAGTCGACCTTCACGCCGACCTCGTACTGCGTCGACTTGTAGGGCGGGAAGACCTGGCCGGCATTGGTGAAGTTGCTGGCCACGGTCGAGCCCTGCTGCAGGCCCTGGATGAAGTTGCCGTAGAGCGAGACGTTCTGCCAGGGCTTGAAGACCAGCGCCACCGAGGGGCTGAGCGCAGCCTGGTCGTAGCTGTCGGTCTGCGCGCCGGTCGTCGCATTGAAATTGGCCGACTTGACCTGCTGCAGGCGCGCGCCGACCGTCAACTGGATGCGCTTCTCGGCGGCCGTCAGCGTGTCGGCCAGCGCCAGGCTGGAGAGCGTGGTGTTGCTGGTCTTGTTGGCGACGCCCATGGGAATGTTGGGCTGCGTGACGGCGGCGGTGTTGTAGATGTTGGTGGCGAAGGGCGCGCCGTTGACGACGGCGAAGCCGCTGCCCCAATCGAGGGTCGTCGCGCTGAAGGCGATCTCGTGGCCGATCGGGCCGGTCTCGGCCCGGGCGCGCACGCCGACCTCGGCCGTCAGGTAGGTCTGGTACTGCGACAGCGTGTTGGGCGTCACGGTGCTGTTGCCGGCGAAGTTGGTGGCGATCACCGACACGGCGTTGCGCAGCGCGCCGACGCGGTTGTCGTGCGCGCCCAAGGTGGCATAGGCGGTGACCTGCTCGGTGATGTCGTACTCGCCGCGCACGACGCCGAACAGATCCTTGCGCTCCTGGGAATTCCAGGGCTGGCCGCCGGGATTGTTGCGGATGTTGGGAGCCCAGGGCAGCGGCACGCCGTTGGCCACGCCGAGGAACGGCAGCACGCCGCCGATATACTGGTACTGATAGCCGAGATCGGCCGAGAGCCGCACGCGCTCGCCGCGATAGTCGAGGCCGAGCAGCGCCAGCCCCCGCTGGTCGGTGTTCCACTGGATGTCGGTCTGGCCGGCGCGGAACACGCCGTTGAAGCGCACGCCGAACTCCTTGTTCTCGCCGAAGCGGCGCGCCACGTCGACATGGCCGCCGACCTGGCCGCTCGACAGGTAGTTCGCAGTGATCTGCGTCAGGCCGTCGTCGGGTGCGCGCTTGGGGACGATGTTGATCGAGCCGCCGATCGCGTCGCCCGGCGGCAGGCCGGTTAGCATGGCGCTCGGCCCCTTCAGCACCTCGACCCTTTCGGCGATTTCGGCCATCGGCGAGTAGGTCGGCAGGATGCCGTAGAGGCCGCCATAGGTCATGAAGCTCGTCGCCGCGAAGCCGCGGATATACATGTTGTCGCCGGGCGTCGCGCCGTCGGGCACGCTGGAGCGCACCGAGGGATCGTCGTTCAGCACGTCGCGAACGGTCTTGGCCTGCTGGTCCTGCGCCTTCTTGGCGGTGTAGCTCGTCTGGTTGAACGGCGTGTCCATCACGTCGCGGTTGCCGAGCAGGCCGAGCTGACTGCCGGTCGCGACCTGGCCACCGGCATAAGGTGGCGGCACGTTGTCGATCATCGCCTGCGCCGGCACGGCATAACCCTGGACCTGTACGGGGTCGAGGAGCACGCCACCGGCGCCGCTCGCAGCACCCGAGATCGTCACAGCCCCCGCAGACGTGAACTGATAGGAAAGGCCCGTGCCACCCAACAGCGCACGAAGTGCTTGCTCCGTCGCCATCAGCCCGTTCAATGCAACGCTCGTCTTGCCAGCGGCAGCGGCGGGATCAAACGCAACCTGCAGGCCTGATTGCCGACCAAAGGCTGTCAGCGCCTGCGCCAGGGGCTGTGCGGGAATATCGAAAGCGACGGTGCGGCTTGCCTGAGCTTCCAGTCGCGGCATTTGATCTTGCAGGTCTTGAGCAAGGACGGGCGACGACAGCACCAGTATCGCCGCGCTCGCGAAACCGCCGACGGCGCCTCGCCCCCTCTTGCGCGCCCGTTCCCTTCGATTGATCGACGTCACAACAACTCTCCCGCAAGGTGGTATGTGCGGTGGAGCGGCGGCGACGCACGGAAGAGAGAGTCGCGACGTCGGCCAGATTCAAGGGCACTTCGAAAATTTTGTGAACGTCAGGGGCCTGAAACCACGACGAGATAGGGGGTGATCCTTGTCGTGGAACCACCGTGCGTGCGCACGGCAGCCTGCAAAGCTTCGACTGGCTGACGCAGATCGAAGACACCGGACACGCGACGTTCGGCCAGCCCGCGATCAGGCAGCATCACGACGCCGGGATAGTGACGGCCGAGTTCTTCCACGACTTCCGCCAGCGTGGCCTTGTCGACGATCAGACGACGTTCGCGCCATGCGGCGACATCAGCCGGGACGATTTCAGATTTCGCCATCCGCTCCGACTTCCTGTCGATGCTGAGTCGCTGGCCGCGCACCAGTGGTACCACCGTGCCCTTGCCACGTGCCGTAGCGACCTCGACGGTTCCGGACTGAACGGCGACCGAAACAGCATCACCCGACCGTCCTACGTCGAAAGCGGTGCCGGTAACCGTGACGGTCACGTCTTCTGCGACCACCACGAACGGCCGGTCGGCTGCCGGGACGACCTCGAAGAAGGCCCGCCCCGACAACAACGTCACCTCGCGTCGGGCCGTACCGTAGTGCGTGGCAACGGCACTTCCGGCGTCGAGCGAGACGATGCTGCCATCCTCCAGCGTGATGGTACGCAGCTCGGCCGTGCCGGTGCTGTAGTCCGCAGCGAGCCAAAGCTGCAGGGACGGCAGGAACAGAAAGGCGAGGCAGGCCGCCAAGGCGACCGCCGCATAGCCCGCGCGCCGCGCGGCGCGGAGACCCGCGGGCGGGGCTGGACGCAGTGGCTCGGCTTCGAGGGGCGCTTGCAGGTTTTCGTAGCCAGGAGGCAGATCGCTGGCCACTCGCGCCATGCGCTCGACATCAGCATAGGCGCGTCGGCGCGCGTTGCTTCCCGCAAGCCAGGCGTCGAGCGCTGCCCGCACGGCCCTGTCCTCGGGCGCCGCGTCGATACGCATGCGCCAGTCGACGGCTTCGGCCAGCAGATCGTCGTCCGTCGGTTCGCCTGTCATCGCCACCAAGGGGAGTGCGCCGGCGACCATGGGAGCGGTCGCGTCACCAAGTAGGACGATTTCAAAAGGCCGGATTCAAGGGGCAAGCAAAAAAAGAGGCCGAGCATTTCACTGCTGCAGGGTCCTCAGTCGCTTCGCGCCATGGATCATGGCGGTCTTCACGAGCTGCTGGGCGCGGGAGACGGAAACACCCAGCCGATCTGCCACCTCACGCAGGGGACGACCTTCCAGGCGGTTCATATTGAAGGCGAGCCGCGTGCGCTCGGGAAGTTCGACCAGGGCCGCGGCCAGCTCGCGCAGCTCGTCGCGATGGAGAAGCACCGCCTCGGCGGAAGGCGCGTCGCTCGCCACCGAGGCGATTTCCTCGCTCGTGCGCGAACCTGCAGCGTCCAGCGACGAGCGCCGGACCCAGTTGAGCGCGAGATTGCGGACGACGGCATAGAGGTAGGCAAGAGGGTGCAGGATGGGCTCCCCTTGCGGGGACGCGCCTTTCTCGCTCGCCACGCTGAAGCGGATATAGGCTTCCTGCACGACGTCCTCGGCCTGCGCCCGCGATCCCAGGATCCCGGCGGCGTATTCGACCAAAGAACGACGGTGCTCGACAAAGAGAGCCGTGGTGTCCGCAGGCACAGCGCTTACTCTTGTTCCCCAATACCGGCCCCGGACAAAAGGCCGGAGTGGCGGGCAAGGTATCTTTGTTGCGAATTATTCGCAATTAGAAACGCGCTGTGTACCTTCCCGGTGAAGCCGGTTTGGAGGTCATGAACCCGCTGCCGGCGACGCGATCTCCGAAAGCGACACGACCCAGTCGCGGAAAGCCTTGATCTTGCGACGCCGGATCGCCTCGGGCGGGTAGACGACGTAATAGGCGAAGTCCGAAGACCGCTTGAATTCGAACGGCACGACCAGGCGGCCGGCCTTGAGATCGGGCTCGACCAGCGGATTGCGGCCGAGCGCCACCCCCAGCCCGTCCATGGCAGCCTGATAGGTCGCGAGCGCGAAGTCGAACGAGAGGCCGCGCGAGGCGTCGACGCCCTTCACGCCGGCGGCGGTCAGCCAGACCTGCCAATCGTCGGGGAAGTTGATGCTGTGCAGGAGCGTGAAACGCTTGAGGTCGGCGGGCTTCTTGAGCCCGTTCGGCCCTTTGACCAGCGACGGTGCGCAGACCGGCATCACGTCCTCGTCGACCAGCCGCTCGGCCACCAGGTTCGGCCACTGGCCGCGCCCATAGCGGATGCCGATATCGACATCCTCGCGCGAGAACTCGACCAGCGACGTGCCGGTCGAGATCCGGACGTCGATCTCCGGATTGGCGCGCTGGAAGCCGCCCAGCCGCGGCACCAGCCACTTCATGGCAAAGGAAGACGTGGTTGTTACCGTGAGGTGACCGCCACGATCCTTCTGCAGGAGCTTCTCGGTAGCCTCGTTGAGCTGATCGAACGCCGACCGCACTGCTGGCAGATAGGCCTGGCCCGCCTCCGACAGCAGCAGAGAGCGATTGCGGCGCACGAATAATTTTAATCCGAGCCTTTGTTCAAGTCCTCTGACCTGATGGCTGATCGCCGCCTGGGTGACGCTCAATTCCTCGGCAGCATCTGTAAAGCTCATATGGCGTGCCGCGGCCTCGAAGGCGCGCAAGCCGTTGAGCGGCGGAAGGGATCGCTTCATGGGGCTCCGATCACATGAGTTATTTTAATCAAAATAGGACAAAGGGTCATTTGTAAAGGGTGTCCCCGAAGCTCACATCACCGCCAGCACACGACACCACTTTCGGGAGAGGTCCCATGGCCAACATCTCGCTTCATTACAGTTCGAACGCCCCGCTCGCCGGCACCTTCACCGCCTTCGGCATGATCCTGTCGACGTGGCGCCGCCGCGCCAAGGAGCGCCGCGAGCTCGCCAACCTCGACGCGCGCACTGCGCGTGATTTGGGGATCAGCCCGACGGAAATCCAGTTCGAGGTGAACAAGCCCTTCTGGCGCGTCTGACATCGAAATCCGGAGCGGGCCCGTCTTTACCCTGCGCGGGCCCTCCCTTCTCCGGACACTAGCCGGCGGTCGATCTTCTGCCTCCCTGTCGACCGCCGGCTTTTTCTTTGCCCTGCTTTCTCTTTGATCACGCCCCGGCCTCTGCTAGAGCCCGCGCGTGGCGCTTTCCGAACAACAGATTCAAACCTTGGGCCGCGAGGCCCTGCAGCGTGCGGCCGCGGGTGACTTTGCCGGTGCCGAGGCAGGTTTTGCCCGCATCGTCGACGACCGACCGAATTCGGGCCAGGCTCTCCATCTGCTGGGGCAGATCCGATTGAAGCTCGGCCGCTTCGCCGAGGCCCGCGAGCCGCTGGAGCGCGCCGCCAAGTTCCTGCCGCGCGAAGTAACCGCCCAGATCAATCTCGCCGGCTGCCTGATACAGCTCGGCCAGCACGAGCCGGCGCTGTTGGCTTTGGGGCGTGCCGCGCATCTCAAGCCGGACGATCCGACGATCGCGCACAATACCGGCCGCACCCTCGAAGCGCTGGGCCGCGCCGAGGAAGCCGAACGCGCCTACGATCTCGCCCTGTCCCTCGATAATCGCCTGCTGCCGAGCCTTAGTGCCCGCGCGGGCCTGCTGGCCGCGCGCGGCGAGTGGGCCGGCGCTCTGGCCGATCTTGATACTGCATTGGTCAGCCGGCCGAACGACCCGCAGTTGCGACAGCGCCGCGGCGAGCTGCTGCTGCGCCAGGGCGATTGGTGGCGTGGCCTTGCCGACCACGAAGCCCGGCTGGAAATTCCGGGCGATCGCTATGCTCCTGCCTTGCCGCGCTGGCAGGGCGAACCCCTCGACGGCCGCCTGCTGCTCTATCCCGAACAGGCCGATATCGAGAGCGACGAAGCCCGACGCGATGTGCTGATGCTAGCGCGCATCGACGGCGTCGTTCAATGCGCATCCGACATCGCACACCATCTCGCCGCACCGACGATCGCCCGCGGCGAGCCGCTGGAGGGTTTTGCCGCCGCAGCGCCGTTGCGCAGCCTTCCGCATCTGCTGGGCTGGACACTCGACTCCTTGCCGCCGCCGATCGCCTTGAAGACGCAAGCTGAACCTTCACAGCGTATCGGCTGGTTCAGCCGCCGCGAGCCGCCGGTTGGCCTCGACGTGGAGCGCGATGCCACTCAAGTCGCGAGCTGCCGCCTCGTGGTCGGTGACGACACCTGGCCTGCACATCTCGCGGCATCGCTTGGGATCAGGACGCTGATCCTTCTGCCGCGTACCGCAGACTGGCTCTGGGGTCCGAACCTCGGAACATCACCTTGGTATGCGTCTGCCGAACTGCTGCATGACGAGGATGGCGAAGGACTGGCGGCGCGGCTCGCCGGGTGCTGATATCCGCCTCCTGCAGCGGACACTCAACCCAAAGGCCAACCCCATGGGCAAAACCCTGTTCGACAAGATCTGGGACAGCCACGTCATCACCGACCTCGGCAACGGCTTCGTGCTGCTGCATATCGACCGGCTCCTGCTGCACGACATGTCGGGTGGCAAGGCGCTGAAGGAAGCCATCGAGAAGGGCTATCCGCCGGCACAGCCGCGCCTGACCTACGGCACGCCCGATCACACCATGTCGACGCAGCCGGGCCGGACCGAGAAGACCCATCCTCCGGGCGAACCGTTGATCCTGTCGATGCGCGAAACGACCCGCGCCTACGGCATCAAGCTGTTCGACCTCGGCCAGGACGGTCAGGGGATCGTGCATGTCATGGGTCCCGAACAAGGGCTGACCTTGCCCGGCACCACACTCGTCTGTGGTGACAGTCACACTTCCACGCATGGCGGCATGGGCTCGCTCGCCTTCGGCATCGGTTCTTCCGAGCTGGTGCATGTGATCGCGACACAGACGATGGTGCAGAGGAAGCCCAAGCGCCTGCGTGCCAGCTTCGAGGGCAAGCTGATGCCGGGCGTCACCGCCAAGGACATGATCCTGCACCTGATCGGTGAACTCGGCACCGCCGCCGGCACGGGCTATTCCGTCGAGTATGCCGGTTCGGCGGTGCGGGCCCTGCCGATCGAGGCGCGTCTCACGCTCTGCAACCTCACCATCGAGATGGGTGCGCGCACCGGCATGGTGGCGCCCGACGACACGACCTACGAATACCTGAACGGCCGCGACTATGCGCCGAAGGGCGCGATGTGGGATCGCGCGGTGGCGCACTGGCGAGCGCTGCCCACCGATCCCGATGCGGAGTTCGATCGCGAGCACACAGTCGACATGAAGAATGTCGCGCCGCAGATCACCTGGGGCACCAGCCCCGAACACGTCATCGCCGTCGACCGCGCCATTCCCGATCCCAGCACCGGCCCGGAAGAAAAGCGCGGCGCCTGGGAGGCGGCGCTCAAGTACCAGGGCCTCGAGCCCGGCAAGCCGATCGAGGGCACTAAGGTCGACTGGGTATTCATCGGCTCCTGCACCAATTCCCGCATCTCCGACCTGCGTGCGGCAGCCTCCATCGTGAAGGGGCGACACAAGGCGGATCACGTCACGGCCTGGGTCGTGCCCGGCTCGGTGCGCATCAAGCAGGAGGCCGAGGCCGAAGGGCTGGACCGCGTGTTCCTCGACGCCGGCTTCGAATGGCGCGAGCCCGGCTGCTCGATGTGCCTCGCCTCCAATGGCGAGCGCGTGCCACCCGGCAAGCGCAGCGTCTCGACTTCCAACCGCAACTTCGTCGGCCGCCAGGGCCCCGGCGCACGCACGCACCTCGCGAGCCCAGCCATGGCAGCAGCGGCGGCCATCAAGGGCGCCATCGCTGACGTGAGGAAGATCTGACCATGGACAAGTTCACGAAGGTGACGGGCGTCGCGACGCCGTTGATGCGCCAGAACGTCGATACCGATCTGATCATCCGCATCGAGCGGCTGGTCGATAACGTGACCCGTGATGGCCTCGGGCCGTATTGCTTCGAGCAGATCCGCTTCAAGCCCGACGGCAGCGAAGACCCGGACTGCATCTTCAACCAGCAGCCCTATCGCGACGCGCCGATCATCCTCAGCCGTGAGAATTTCGGCTGTGGTTCGAGCCGCGAAGGGGCGGTGTGGGCGCTGAAGGGCATGGGCGTCCGTGCGGTGATCGCGCCCTACTTCGGCGACATCTTCAACAACAACTGCTTCCAGAACGGCCTGTTGCCGGTGGCACTGCCGATCCACGAGATCGAACAGCTCGCCGACGAGATGAAGGCCTCGCCCGGCAACGCTCGCGTGACCATCGATCTGGAGAACTGCCAGGTCGTCTCGCCGACTGGCCGCACGATCCCCTTCCAGATCGACGCGCGGCGCCAGCATGCGATGCTGAACGGGCTGGACGACATCGCCCAGACCATGTCGCACAAGGACGTGATCACCGCGTGGCAGTCACAGGACAAGACGGCTCGCCCATGGGTCTGGCTATAGTCGCTTGACCCCACTTCACCTCGCGTCGGCGCTCCTCATCGTGGCGATGTGGGGGTTGAACTTCACTGTCATCCGCTTCGGCCTCGACGAGTTCACGCCCTTCACGTTCGCGACCTGGCGCTTCGTGCTGGGCGCGCTGCCGATCCTGTTCGTCCCGAAGCCCGCGATCTCCTGGAGCACCCTGGCCGGCATCGGCGGCTTCATGTTCACCGGCCAGTTCGTCTTCCTGTTCTTCGCCATGGAAGCGGGTCTGCCGCCTGGCCTCACTTCCGTGCTGGTGCAGATGCAGGGACCGCTTACGGTCGTGCTGGCCGCCCTCTTCCTGCGCGAGCATGCGACGCGCGGCCAGTGGCTGGGACTTGCTATCGCGGTCGTGGGTGTCGTGCTGATCGCCGGGACGGTCGACGGCACGGCCAGCCTCTTCGCCATCGGACTTGCACTCCTGTCGGCGCTCACCTGGGCGACCGGCAACCTCTTCTTCCGCTCGGCACGCGGCGTATCGATGTTCGCAGTGACGGTCTGGGCGAGCGTGCTGCCGCCGCTCCCCCTCGGCATCGCTGCGCTGGTGATCGACGGACCAACGGCTCTCCTCTCGCCACTGCTGGTGCCGACCTGGGGCGGCTGGTTCGTGCTCTTCTACACAGTCGTTCCGGCGATGTGGCTGGGCTACCTGATCTGGGGCACGCTGCTGCGCACTTATCCGGCCGCGAAGATCGGCCCCGTATCACTTCTGGTGCCCTGTGCGGCGCTGACCTTCGCGGCGCTGCTGGTCGACGAACCGGTAGAAGGCATGCGCCTGTTGGGCATCATCGTCGTGTTAGGCGGCGTGGCGACAGGGGTTTATGCCTCGACGCGCCGGACGCGCTGAAGACCACCGGCGGCACAGCCCGATTGACCACCTCACGCAGTGCGAAGCTCGATTCGATACGGGCGACCCTCGGCAGCCGCGACAGCTCGGTGCGATGGATGCGCTCGAAATCCTCGATGTCGCGCGCCAGGACAGTGACGATGTAGTCGTCGCTCCCTGACATCAGGAAGCACCGGATCACCGACGGGCAGGCAACGACGTCGGCTTCGAACGCCTTGAGGGCATCCTCGCTCTGGCTCTCCAGGGTGATCCGGACAAGGACGGTGGTGGCCAGTCCGAACTGCGCGAGATCGAGCACGGCCTGATAGCCCTGGATGATACCCGCCTCCTCGAGCCCCTTCTGCCGACGCGCGATCGCGGTGCTCGAGAGACCGATACGGGTTGACAGATCGACCTGGCTTACCCGCGCATTGGCCGTGAGTTCAGCCAGGATCGATGCGTCGATGCGGTCCATAAGGGTGGGTTTTGAATCCTGCGCCATTCGCCTCCAAAGCGCCGATATCTGGCGCAAACCGGTAAGGTCATCGCAAGATCGCAGGATATCGAACCAAATCCCTTGTTAAAGAAATATCCTGGAAACTAATGGGAGCCGTTCGATGCGCGTCGGAGTGCCGAAGGAGATCAAAACCCATGAATATCGCGTCGGGCTGACGCCCGGCGCGGTCAGAGAATATGTTCATGCCGGTCACCAGGTTCTCGTCGAAACGACTGCGGGCTCGGGCATCGGCGCCGACGACGAGACCTACCGCAAGGCAGGCGCCACCATCGCCGGTTCGGCCGCCGAGGTGTTCGCCGCCGCCGACATGATCGTGAAGGTCAAGGAGCCGCAACCCAACGAATGGGTGAAGCTGCGGCCGGGCCAGATCCTGTTCACCTACCTTCATCTGGCCGCGGACCCTGACCAGGCACGCGGCCTTCTTGCGTCAGGTTGCACAGCCATCGCCTATGAAACCGTGACCGACGCCCATGGCGGCCTGCCACTGCTGGCGCCGATGAGCGAAGTTGCTGGCCGGCTCTCCATCGAAGCGGCCGGCAATGCCCTGCAGCGGCATAGAGGTGGACGCGGGCTGTTGCTGGGCGGCGTGCCCGGCGTGGCCCCGGCACGGGTCGCCGTCCTGGGTGGTGGCGTGGTCGGCACACATGCCGCGCGCATGGCCGCAGGCCTCGGCGCGGAAGTCGCTGTCCTCGACCGTTCCCTGCCGCGCCTGCGCGAGCTGGATGAACTGTTTCAGGGACGGGTGCGCACCCGCTTCTCGACCCTCGAAGCCGTTGAGACCGAAGTGTTCTCAGCCGACGTGGTAATCGGCGCCGTGCTGATCGCTGGCGCCACTGCGCCGAAGCTGGTGACGCGGGCGATGCTGAAGTCGATGCGGCGCGGCGCGGTGATCGTCGATGTCGCCATCGACCAGGGCGGCTGCTTCGAGACCTCGCACCCGACCACGCATGCCGCTCCGACCTTCGAGGTCGACGGCGTCATTCACTATTGCGTCGCCAACATGCCGGGCGCCGTGCCCCTGACGTCGAGCGAGGCGCTGAACAATGCCACCCTGCCCTTTGGCCTCGCCCTCGCGCGCAAGGGTCTCGCGGCGGTGGCCGAGAATCCGCATCTGCGCGCCGGCCTCAACATCCATCGCGGGCGTTTCACGCACAAAGCGGCGGCCGAGAGCCTCGGCCTGCCCTTCTCGCCCGCGGACGAAACGATCGCCGCGTAGTCGATTGATGCACCTCCCCATTTGAAAGGGGAGGTGGGCAACTACACCTTCTGCAGGCCGCACCACTCGGCGATGAACAAGGCCGTCGCCTGGGTGATCTTGCGTACCGACTCCAGGTTCACCCGTTCGTCGAAGCCGTGGATGTCGTCGGACTGCGGGCCGTAGACCAGCGCAGGGATGCCGGCATAGAGGCCGAAGAAACGGTTGTCGGCGGTCCCTGTCGAAGTCTTGTCCTCGAGTGCGGCGCCAAACACTGTCTTGTGCGCCTTGGCCAGCACGTCGCGCACCTGCTCGTGGTTCTTCAGCACGAAGGGCTCGGCTTGGAAGCCTTCCCAGGTGACGCTCGGCGGGTTGTTGCCGAGGAAGGGATCGTTGGCCGCGGCGTGGCGGATCAGATCCTCGATCTCCTGCCGGCATTCCTTGAGGTTCTGCGACGGCAGCACGCCCACGCGCATGTCGAAGGTGCACCAGGCCGGCACCGAACTCGCCCAGTCGCCGCCGGCGATCTTGCCGACGTTGAAGTTGACCGGGTGATGATGGTCGCAGAAGTGCTTGTCGTGCGCCTTCTTGGCGTTCCACTTCTTCTCCAGCTCGCGCAGCTGCTGGATCAGGCGGAACGCCGATTCGATGGCGTTGGAGCCGGCATCGGCCTTGTAGACGTGGACGGGATGGCCGGTCACCTTGACCTGGAACCACATCAC
Organism: Reyranella sp.; assembly: GCF_004297405.1. Taxonomy (GTDB): domain Bacteria; phylum Pseudomonadota; class Alphaproteobacteria; order Reyranellales; family Reyranellaceae; genus Reyranella. Next base: position 17,280 of record NZ_SCVC01000031.1, on the reverse strand, counting down.
GCCGACCTGCGCGATGGTGAGCACACCTGACGACGGCTCGGGGATCAAGGCCGCATCGGCGCGATAACCGCGCTGCAGGCAGGCCAGGGCGCCGTTGCCGGTGCATTCCTCCTCGACCACCGACTGCTGATAGACGTCGGCCGCCGGCTGGTAGCCCAGCGCCTTCAGGGCCCGCAGCGCATAGACGTTGAGGATCAGGCCTGCCTTCATGTCACCCGAACCGCGGCCGTACAGCCAGCCGTCCTTGACCGCAGGCTCGAAGGGATTGCGGCTCCACATCTCGTGCGGTCCCTCGGGCACCACGTCGATATGGCCATTGAGAATCAGCGACCGGCCCTTCGGGGACGATGGCCGCCAGGCGCCAACAACGTTCCAGGCATCGTCGTAATCCTGGCTGTGCGGCGAGTAGCCCGGCAGGTGCTTGAGATCGTCGATCTTGATCTGCCAGCGGTCGATTCCGAGCCCGTCTTCCTTGAACAGGCGGGCCATCATGTCCTGCGCCGGCGCTTCCTGGAACCGCGTCGACGGGATCTTCACCAGATCGGCCAGCACCTTGGTCTGATCGTCGAACCGGCGATCGACCTCGTTCATGATTTTCGTCTTCACGGCAGCATCGAGCATCACTCAACTCCTGAAACGGGCCCTCAGTTCCAAGCCAGCTTGCGTGCACGCCGTTGCGAGCGCGACAGCATGGCCGCCGGGATGAGAGCGACGAGGGCCACGACGCCTACAATGATGAAGGTATCGGAGAATGCCAACATCTGAGCTTTGCCGTGCAGGATAGCGCCGAGATACTCCAGCGCGCCGGCCTTCTGCTGCTGAAACGGCAGGCCGCCTTTCTGCATCAACTGCTCGACCTGGGTGAGCAGCCGGTCGGTGGTGCGATTGCCCCAGTCCTGCGTGGCCGTCAGCGCATCGGCATGGAAGCGCGTGCGGATCTCGAAGAAGGCCACCATCAGGTTGATGCCGAACGCACCGCCGAGCTGGCGCATGAAGTTCGCGACGCCCGCGCCCTGACGCACCTTGTCGGCCGGCAGCGCCTTCAACGAGGAGGCGTTGAGGCTGGGATTGATGAAGCCAAGCCCCAGACGCGACACCATCACCATGGCAACCAAGGTCCAGAAGGTCGTGTCGATGTCGGCCGCCGCCATCCACACGAAACCCAGCGAGAAAAGCAGCAGGCCGCCGATGATCATGGTCGAGGCCGGCATGGCGTCCGAGAGGCGGCCGGCCAGCGGGAAGATGAAGGCCAACATGATACCGGCCGGCATCATCATCAGCCCCGCCAGCAGGGGTGTGAAACCGATGATGGTCTGCACGAAGACCGGGACGATATAGGTCGAACCCATCATGCCGGCGCCGAAGATGAAGGCGATCAACGCCGCCGCCGAGAATTCGACATTGCCGAAGATGCGCACGTCCAGGAGCGCGCGCGGCGTATAGAGCTCCCAAACCACGAAGGCCACGGTCGCCACGGTCCCACCGACCAGGCGCAGGACGATGCCATCGGAGGCCCAGCCTTCGCGCTGGCCGTCGGCGATGCCGGTCATCAGCCCGAACAACGCCAGGCACAACAACGCGAAGCCCAGCCAGTCGAACGGCGGGATCACGCGCGGGATCGGCCGCGTCGGCATGAACACCAGCCCCATGACGGCCGCGATCACGCAGAAGGGCAGCGAGATGAAGAAGACGTAGCGCCAGGAGAAGTATTCGATCATCAGGCCGCCCAGGGTCGGGCCGATGGCCGGTGCGAACACGACGCCCAAGCCAAACACGCCCATCGCCATGCCGCGGCGGTCCGCGGGAAAGACCGTGAAGATCGTCGCCATGACCAGGGGCTGCGCCACCCCGGCGCTGAAGCCCTGCAGGACGCGGGCGAAAATCAGCGTGTCCTCGGTCGGCGCGGCGCCGCCCATCACGGCGCCGACGGAGAAGAAGAACAGCGAGCCCACGAAGGTGCGGCGTTCGCCCAGCACGCCGGTCAGCCAGGCGTTGATCAGCATGCCGGCGGTCATGGTCGCCATATAGGCCGACGACATCCATTGCGCCTTGTCCTGGCCGATGCCGAAAGCGCCCATGACGTCGGGCACCGCCACGTTGACCGTGGTCATCGCCAGCACCATCGAGACGACGCCCATCATGCCTGTGACGGTGACCAGCCAGCGATAGGCCGGACCGTAGCGTTCCGTCAGCGCCGCAGCGGTCTGAAGCGGAGCGTTATCGGATGTCAATTTCGACTTCGACCATCATGCCGGGCGTCAACGACTTCGGCATCTTGACCATGTCGATCTTGACCGGCACGCGCTGCGTGATCTTGGTGAAGTTGCCGGAAGGGTTGGGCGTCGGCAGCAGGGCAAAGCGCGCGGTCGTGGCGCTGCCGATGCGCGCCACACGGCCTTCGAAAGCATCACTGGGATAGGCGTCGACCGAGACGCGCACGGTCTGGCCGACCTTCAGCTTGCCGACCTGGGTCTCCTTGATATTGGCCTCGACCCAGACCTCGTCGGGATTGTGCAACAGCAGGATGCGCTGGCCCGACGCCACGTACTCGCCGGGCAGCACGAAGGTGCGGTCGATCACGGCCGGCACCGGGCTCTTGATGGTACGGTCCTCGACATCGACGAGCTGCTGGGAGAGCTGCGCTTCGAGGTTGGCTTCCTGATGGGCGAGCGTGGCGATCTGGGCGTCAATGACGCCGAGCTTGTAGCTCTCGCTCTTGGCTTCCTCGAGGCTGCCGGTCGCCTGTTCGTGTTCGGCCTGAAGCTGCTGGATCTGACTTTCGAGTTTCGATACCGCCGCCTGCGACACCTGAAGCTGGCGCTCGTTGATGACGCGGGTGCTGAACAGGGTCTTGCTGCGCTCCAGTTCCAGGCGCGCCAGGTCGAGATCCGACTTCAACGCCGCCAGCGCCTTCTCACGCACCAGCACGCCCGACGTGCGCGTGCGGGTGAGCGCGTCCATCTGGCTTTCGCTCAGGCGCCATTCGGCACGCAGCTTGGCGCGCTCAGCCTGCACGGCCTGAACCTGCGACTGCAGCGCGCCAACTCTGAGCTTGGCGACCCTGTCGTCGATCTTCACGAGGACTTGGCCGGCTTCGACCTTCATGCCTTCGCGCACGGCAAGATCGGTGACCCAGCCGTCGGCGCGGCTCGATATCGTCACCACATCGGCGGTGACACGCGCATCGTATTCATAGACGTGGGTCAGCCGCAGATGCAGCTCGCGACCGCCATAAAACAGCGCGATGGCCAGCATGGCCGCGATCGCCAGGAAACGCGGCCGTAGCAACGCACGCGCGAGGCCTGCCCCTCTTGTCGATCTGGCACGGGGCAATACGCCCGCTGGTGGCGCGGCGCGGGGAACGTGCGAGGCAGGTTGGGGAGTCGACTCACGAGGTGTCGACTTGGCGTCTGGCGGCGATACCGATTGATCCACGACGCTACTCCGCCGTCCCCAATCGAGATGCGCTGTCAGCCTTTGTCATGAAAAAAGAATACGGCTGAAACAATCGATCGGCCATCGATCTTCAACCCGAAACCCGTCTTGCTGCACCGCGCCGGGCGCATGCCAAGTCACCGATGAGGACAGCCGTTTCGCACTCTGGCCGTGGCGGCTTGCCAAATCGAACGGTCCGGTCGACGCTTCTTGCGAAGCCGGTCAAGCACCGCTCGCACAGCAAAAATTCAACTCGTGGATGCCACCATGCCTGATGCCTCCCGCAGCCCTGCCCACCCCGCCCGGCAGCTTGACGTCGCCATCGTCGGCGGCGGCCTGGCCGGTCTCTACGCCATCCATCGCCTGCGCGGCCTCGGCCTCAAGGTCCGGGCCTACGAAGCGGGCTCGGGGATCGGCGGGACCTGGTTCTGGAACCGTTACCCCGGCGCGCGCTGCGACGTGGAGAGCCTCGAATACTCCTACAGTTTCTCCAACGAGCTGCAGCAGGAATGGAAGTGGCCGGAGCGCTACGGCACCCAGCCCGAGATCCTGAAGTACATCAACCATGTCGCCGACCGCTTCGACCTGCGCCGCGACGTCCAGCTCAACACGCGCATCAAGTCGGCGGTGTTCGACGACAAGGCCAACGAGTGGACGTTGCGCACGACAGACGGTGAGGAGATCCGGGTACGCTATTGCGTGATGGCGGCGGGCAACCTCTCGACGCCGCGCGTGCCCGACTTCAAGGGCCTGAAGAACTTCAAGGGCAAGTGGTACCATTCGGGCCTGTGGCCGCACGAAGGCGTCGACTTCAGCGGGCTCAGGGTCGGCGTGATCGGCACAGGCTCGTCCGGTGTGCAGATGATCCCGATCATCGCCAGCCAGGCGAAGCACCTGCACGTCTTCCAACGCACCGCCAATTTCAGCCTCCCGGCGCGCAACGGGCCGATGGAGCCTGAGCGCGAACGCCGTCACAAGGCCGAGTATCCGGCACGTCGCGCTGCGGCCGCGGAGACGCCCTTCGCCATCGCCGGCCATGCCAAGCCCACCAAGTCGGCGCTCGACGTTCCGGTCGAGGAGCGCAACAAGGCCTATGAGTCCAAGTGGCAGGAAGGCGGCAGCATCAGCTACCTCTATGCCTATACCGATCTCCTGGTGAACAAGGAGTCCAACGACACCGCATCGGAGTTCGTGCGCAACAAGATCCGCACCATGGTGGAGGACCCCACGACCGCCGAACTCCTGGCGCCCAAGGATCATCCGATCGGCACCAAGCGGCTCTGCCTCGATACGAACTATTACGAGACCTACAATCGCGACAACGTCACCCTGGTCGATGTGCGCAGCGATCCGATCCAGGAGATCACCGCGAAGGGCGTACGCACCAACGGCACGGAGGTCGAGCTCGACGCCATCGTCTTTGCCACGGGCTTCGACGCCATGACCGGCGCGTTGCGCGAGATCGACGTGCGCACGACGGACGGCGCGGTGCTGGCCGATCATTGGGCCGGCGGACCGCTCACTTATCTCGGCCTGATGGTTTCGGGCTTTCCCAACATGTTCGTGGTCACCGGGCCCGGCAGCCCCGGCGTGAAGACGCAAATGATCGCGTCCATCGAACAGCACGTCGACTGGATCGCCGATGCCATCGACCACCTGCACAAGCACCAGCTCGATCGCATCGCGCCCAACGCCGACGCCGAGAGCGAGTGGGTGAACCACGTCAATGCCGTGGCCGACTCGACGCTCTATCCGCTGGCCAACTCCTGGTACGTGGGCGCCAACATTCCGGGCAAGCCGCGTGTCTTCATGCCCTATGTCGGCGGCTTCGACCGCTACAAGAAGCGTTGCGACGAAGTCTCGGCCGGCGGCTATCCGGGCTTCTCGCTCTCGCGGCACGAAGCCACCGTCGCGTGACGGTCACGACCTTCGTCCATCACCGCATCGACGCGGCGCCCCGTCACTGGCAGGCGCTGGCCGATCGGTTGGCGGGCGGGGGCGCCCAGCGGCTCGCCGAGGCGGGCGGCTCACTCTACGGCATCTGGCGCAGCCAGATCGGCCGGCCGCGCGATGAATTGCAGGCGATCAGTGTCTGGCCGAAGACGATCACGGCTGCGGTGGCCGAACAGGCGTTGCTCGCGCGGGATCCCGATGTCCGCAGGGTCCGCAGCGAAGCGATGGTACCGACGCTCCGGCCCACCGATACGACACCACCGACACGCCAGGGCAACTATGCCTTCCGCTGGTTCGCGACGCCCGAGCCGCATTGGCCGGAGTTCCTCGACCTCTGCGCGGCAGCCTGGCCGGGCTTCGAGGACGCCTACGATTCGCAGGTCGTCGGGCTCTGGCAGGCTTCGGGCGATCGCACGGGCAATGGTGACGACGAGGCTAGCGGCGCCGGCCGGTTCGGTGGCGTGCGCAGCCTGCTGCTGACCCGACGGCCCAACCTCGCCATGTGGGAGCGCTCCAAGCTGCCTGAAGGTGCAGCGGAGGCGCAGGTTCGGGAGAAGCTCAGCCGCCGCTACGACCTCTGCGACTGGACCGTGGTGTCGACCGCGACCCTTTTGACGGCCGTCGACCGGCGGGATACCGCCCGCTGGACTTGAGGCGGCACGACGCCTATCTCACCCGCCGCCATGCCGACACTGCGCTCCCTGGAGGCTCTGGAACGCGAAGGGCTCTTGTCGCCCGACCCGCGGCTGGAGGCGGCTGCGCAATCCATGGCGATCGCCGTCACGGCAGAAATGGCCGCCCTGATCGATCGCGCCGACCTCGCACATGATCCCATCGCCCGCCAGTTCGTGCCGAGCGTGGCCGAAACCGAGGTTTCACCCGAGGAACTGGCCGATCCGATCGGCGACGAGTTCCGCTCACCGGTAAAGGGCATCGTCCATCGTTACCCCGACCGCGTGCTGCTAAAGCCGCTGCATGTCTGCCCGGTCTATTGCCGCTTCTGCTTCCGGCGCGAGAAGGTGGGGCCGGGCGGCGAGGCGCTGTCGGCCGACGAACTCGACGCCGCCCTCGCCTATATCCGGGCCCGGCCGGAAATCTGGGAAGTGATCCTGACCGGCGGCGATCCGCTGATGCTGGCGCCGCGTCGTCTCGGTGAACTGCTCGCAGCGCTCGACGCCGTGTCGCATGTCGCGGTGATCCGCATCCATAGCCGTGTACCCCTGGCCGATCCCGGCCGGATCACCGACGAGCTGGTTGCCGCCCTTCGGCCGCGTCGCGCCGGCGTCTGGCTGGGTGTGCACTGCAACCACGCACGCGAGCTTACGGTCGACGCACGCACCGCCCTCACGCGGCTCGCCAGCGCAGGCCTGCCGCTGATGTCTCAGACGGTGCTGCTGAAGGGCGTGAACGACGATGTCGAAACCTTAGAGCAGCTCATGCGCGCGCTCGTCGCCGCGCGCGTGAAGCCCTACTACCTCCATCATCCCGATCTGGTGCGCGGCACTGGCCATTTCCGCGTTTCAATCGCGGAGGGTCAGGCGCTGATGAAGACATTGCGTGGACGGCTCTCCGGCCTGGCGCAACCCACCTACGTGCTCGATGTGCCGGGTGGTCACGGCAAAGTCCCGGTGGGACCGGCCTATCTGGGCGACGATCCGGACGCGCTCACCGTCCAGGATGCATTCGGCGGTAGTCATCCCTACCCACCGCGCTGACGCCCCGAGCGAGGCGTCGAGCCCTAGTTTTTCTCGGTACCCTCTTAGCGACGACCGGCTGCTGCGAGCGCCGGCCGGCCGGTTCGGGCCTGGGGTGCGGCCAGCTCCTCGACCAGCCATTCCTCGAACGCCTTGGTCTTCGGACGGTTGACCGACGCCGGCGGGCAGACGAACCACCACGCCTTGCCGCTGTCGACGATCTGGTCGAACGGCTGGAACAACCGGCCTTCCGCCAGTTCTTCGCGAAAGAGCTGTGGTGGACCAACCGCCACGCCCGCGCCTTCCATCGCCGCTTCGACGGCGATCATCGTCGAGTCGAACGTGAGCACGCGCTTGGGCTTGAAGTCGCCCATACCAACGGCGCGCAACCAGATCGGCCACTCGGGATCGTAGGTCATGTCGATGAACGGCACGCGCTTCAGATCATCGAGCGACTTCAGCTTGTCGCGATAGCGCTTGCCGCAAAGCGGCGTCAGCACATCGCTGAAAAGCCGTGTGGCATGTATATCGGGCTCCGGTTGCACCGTGAAGCGGATGGCGCAGTCGACATCCTCGCGTGCGAAGTCGACGCGCTTCTGACTCGTCGTCATGCGCACTTCGATCTCGGGGTGCTTGGCCTGGAAGCGATGCAGCCGCGGCACCAGCCACCCGAGCGCAAAGGTCGTGACCAGACTGACGTTCAGGGTGCCCGAATTGGCCTTGCGACCGACCCGCTCCAACGCGTTGGTCATGCGATCGAAAGCATCGCGCAAGTCTGGCAGCAGCGCCTCGCCTTCACTGGTGATTTCCAACCCACGCGGGCGGCGCACGAACAGCGCGACGCCGAGCCTTTCCTCGAGCGCCTTCACCTGATGGCTGACGGCGGCCTGGGTAACGTGAAGCTCTTCGGCGGCGTGGGTGAAGCTTGCGTGGCGGGCGGCGGCCTCGAAGGCCCGGAGCGCGTTCAGAGGCAATTGAGAACGGCTCATTTAAGGCACCCGTTCATAGAAATTCTATCCCTCCCCCGAGGTTTGATCCTTTGTAATGGAGCCCAGCATACCGCAAATACAGCCTGCAAACGAGGCGGAACCGCCACTTCCGGCAATCGGCGCCTCAAACGGAGCTAAGTCATGTCGACCCTGTCCAGCGTGCGGGCATTTGCTCGTGCGGAAGCCCCTTCCTTCTCTGTCGGCCGCGCCGTGTCGCTGCTGGCGGGTGTGGTCGCGGTCGGGATCGAGAAAGCCATGACTCGAACCGAGCTCGCCCGTTCGCGACGCCAGCTCTCCCAGTTGGACGAGAGGCTCTTGCGGGATATCGGCATTGACCGGGCCACCGCACGCTTCGAAGCCAGCAAGGGCTACTGGAGCTAAGCGCGCCCTCTAGGGCCCCTGGAAACACGCCATTGATCGTCGGAGGGAGTCTCCCTTTCCTCCGGTGATCCTTGCGTGGCCGGGTCCCTTCAAAAAATCGGACAAGCCTGTCGGCTTTCGGATCGCTCGTACGTCCTAGGGACATTCGATCGCAATCCCGGAGTGCCGACATGCTGAAACACGTCCTCTTCCTGGCCGCTGCCCTGCTCGCGCCAGCGATTACGCTTGCCCAAAGCAAGACCGGTAATGGCAAGTACGCCGATATCAGGAGCCTCAAGCTCTACTATCAGCTCCACGGGCAGGCCCAACCCCAGGCCAAGAACCGGCCGCTGCTGGTCCTGCACGGCGGCTTCATGACGATCGAGGCCATGGGGCCGATCCTGCCAGCGCTGGCCAAGAACCGGCAGGTCATCGCGGTCGACCTCGAAGGCCACGGCCGTACTGCCGACCTCGACCGCCCGCTCAGCCTCGACCAGATGGCGGCCGACGTGACGGCTCTCCTGAAGCAGCTCGGTATCGAGAAAGCCGATATCCTGGGCTTCAGCATGGGTGGCGGCGTTGCCCTGCGCATTGCTGCGGACCAGCCGCAGCTCGTCGCCAAGCTGGTGGTCATCTCTTCGCATCACAAAATGGACGCCTACTATCCCTCAATCCGGGCCATGTGGCCGGGCATGACGGTACAGGGCTTCACCGGCACGCCGATGGAGAAGGCCTATCTCGAGACCGCGCCTGACCCGAAGCGCTGGCCGGTCTTCGTCGAGAAGATGAAGCAACTGATGCTGTCCTCGACCGACTGGCCCGACGCCAAGGTCCAGTCGATCAAGGCGCCGACCCTGCTGATCGCCGGCGATGCCGACCTGTTTCGGCCGGAATCCATGATCGAGCTGTTCCGGCTGCTGGGCGGCGCCCGGCCGGACGGCGGCATGGCGGGCCTGCCGGCCTCACAGCTTGCCATCCTGCCGGGGGCGACCCATTTCAACATCCTCTACCGCACCGACCTTCTGCTGCCGATCATCGTGCCTTTCCTGGATTCCTGAAGGCCCTCCAGGGTGGGAATTGCCGGCCGACGCCGGATAGAGCAGTTTGGGGTCAAGGTGCTTTGATGGCGCCATGACCCAACACTCACTCTCATTCCCCGCCGTGGCCCTCGCCACTTCAATCCTGCCCGATTTGGGCCTCCCCGACCCGGACACCTGCTGGCAGGCCGTCCAGCGACGCGACCGGGCCTACAATGGCCGGTTCTGGTTCTCGGTGAAGACGACCGGGGTCTTTTGCCTGCCTTCGTGCGCGGCACGACCACCGTTGCGCGCCAACGTCGCCTTCCATGCCTCGCCGGAGGCAGCGGAGGCCGCAGGCTTCCGCGCCTGCAAGCGCTGCAAGCCGCGCGACTGGCGGGCCGATCTCGGCCTCAGCCGGCCAGTGGCGCGGGCCTGCGAACTGTTCGATGCCGGCGATGCTGACAGCCCGCCATCGCTGGCCGAGGTCGCCCGCAAAGTTGGCCTGTCGAGCGGTGCGCTGAGCAAGCGCTTCCTGGCCGAGCTGGGCGTCAATCCGCGCGACTGGCTGATCGCCCGCAAGCGCCAACGCTTCCGCCGCGCCCTGCGCGACGGCTCGAGCGTCGCCGACGCAATCTATGGCGCAGGCTACGGCTCGCCGAGCCGGGTCTATGAAAGCAGCGACCGTGCGCTGGGCATGACGCCGGCGACCTATGCCAAGGGCGGCGCAGGTGCGCACATCGATTACACAACCGTCGACTCCGACTACGGCCGCGTCCTGGTGGCGGCGACGCAGAAGGGCATCGCCGCGGTGTTCCTGGGCGACGATGACCGTGCGCTGGAGAAAAGCCTGAAGCAGGATTTCCCTGCTGCCGAGATCGAGCGCGACGACGAGGGCTTGAGCGCACGCGTCAAAGGCGTGCTGTCGCGGCTCTATGGCCGCAAGCCATCGGCGCTCGACGCCCCCGACGTGCCGCTCGACATCGTGGGCACGGCCTTCCAGTGGAAGGTCTGGAAGGCCCTGACGGAGATCCCGGCCGGTGAGACCCGGACCTATGGCGAGATTGCCCGCCATATCGGTGAGCCCAAGTCGGCCCGCGCTGTCGGCCGGGCCTGTGCCACCAACCAGGCGGCCGTCGTCATCCCCTGCCACCGCGCGGTCGGCGCCAGCGGCGCTCTCACCGGCTATCGCTGGGGCGTGGCGCGCAAGGAACGGCTCTTGGCCGAGGAGCGGCGGCGCAGCAGCAGGTAGAAAGCGCCGCTGCCGCCATGATGGGCGTGGGCGGAGCGCACCGCCCGCACGTACGCTCGGTTATCGGCGCGATTCAGCCAGCCCACGAATTCCGACCGGATGCGGCCGCCGATCAGGCGGCCGCTTTCCTTGCGCAGGCCTTTGCCCGTCACGATAAGCACGACCCTCAAATCGCGGGCCGTGGCGCGTTCTAGGAACCGACCGACGGCCTGCTCGGCAGCGGCGAGCGTCATGCCATGCAGATCGAGCGAGGCTTCGGGCGACAGCCGGCGTCGCGACAGGGCGCGTGAAACATCACGGTCGAATGTCCGGTCGTCGGTGCTCAGCTCCGGCGCCTTTGCCGCCTTGAGCGATGCGGAAGGAAGAGACCTCGCCTTGAGCTTCGTTGGTCCCTCGGCTTTGGGCTTCGGAACGACACGCGCAACAAGGCTCGCGGTCCGCCGCTTCTTGTCGAGCGGCTTCACGTCGGCCATCGCCGCGGCGAAAAGGTCGGCGTCTTTGACCATGGGTTTTCGGTGTAGCCTTGCCCGTGAGGCGGGTCTACACAGCCAGCCATGGCCATCGCTCCCCCTCCTCGGCCCAACGCCCAACCTCAACCCGACCCCGATCTGCAGACCGGCCTGCAGTTTTTGCGCGCCGGCTGGTTCGATCGCGCCGAGCCGCTGTTTCGGGGTGCCCTGGGTCGTCACGGCGAACGGCCCGACATCCTTCACTACCTTGCGGTCTGCCTGTCGCAGCGCGGTGCCCTGCAGGAAGCGGAAGGCCTGTGGCGCAAGGCCGTGGCGAAGGACCCCAGGGAGCCGATGCTGCTCTACAATCTCGGCCTGGTGTCGCGCCGGCTGGGCAACCTCGATGAAGCAGCGCGCCGTTTCCGCGATACCATCCGCCAGGCGCCGACTCATGTCGAAGCGCGTTTGGCGCTGGCCTCGATCCATATGGACCAGGAGCGCTACGCTGCGGCCGAGCGCGAGCTGTCGGAATTCGTGAGCAACGTCGACCGCGCCATCAACGAGCACCAGGGCGAAGCGCTGAAGCCGCTGCAGGCGCGTGCGCGCAACATGCTGGGCTATGCGCTCTATCGTCTGAATCAGCCCTCCGCGGCGATCGAAGTCCTGGACATGGCACTGGCCGATGCCGGCGACGATGCCGCCCGCCGCGGCCAGATCCTCGGCGACCGGGCGCTGTCGCTCTCCGCCCTTGGCCATCACGACGAAGCCATTGCCGAAGCCGGCCGGGCCCTCGAACTGGCGCCGTCGAGCCCGACGATCAATCACGCGCTGGGCTACATCCTGCATTTCGCAGGCCGTCCGAGCGATGCGATCCCGCCGATCCAGAAGGCGCTGGACCTCGATCCGACCTTTGGTCCGGGCTACCGCACGTTGGCGCTGGCGCAAGCTGCAGCGGGCAAGGCCGACCAGGCGATCGAGCTGCTGAAGCAGCTCATTGCCCGCAATCCGTCGGATCGGCACGCCGTGCTGCAGCTTTCGATTCTCCATATCGAGGCCAAACGCTTCGAGGAGGCGCTGGCCGTGCTGGCGCCTTATCTGAAGATCTCGTCGCGCGATTCCCGCGCCCTCAACAACGAGGGCTTGGCCCTGATGGGCCTGGAACGGTTCGACGAGGCGCGGCGGGCATTGAAGCGCGCGGCCAAGACCACGCCGGACGATCCCTTCGTGCTCACCAACTTTGGCCGCGTGCTGGTCGCGCTAGGTCGCGCCGCCGAGGCACGATCGCACCACGAACACGCGCTGCGCGTTCTGCCGGGCGACGCCCGACTACTGGTAAACTACGGTCTCTGCCTCGCAGCCCTCGGCGATCGCGACAAGGCGCGCGAGACGCTGGATGCCGCGTTGGCTGCCAATCCCGACAATGACGAGGCGCTGCTGGCGCGCGCCGGGCTCGACCAGTGAGTGTAGGGTTACGGGTGTAAAGCAATGAGTGCAGGCCAATGAGTGAAGGGGCTGACCGTCTGGCGGAAGTGTCCCGCCGCATCGCCGAAGCGGCTCAAGCCGCCAACCGCAACCCGGCCGACGTCACCCTGGTGGCAGTCTCCAAGACGCATGGCGCCGACCGCGTGCGCGAATTGCTTGACGTCGGCCATCGTATCTTCGGCGAGAATCGCGTGCAGGAAGCGCAGGGCAAGTTCCCCGAGCTCAAGGCCGCCTGGCCCGATCTCGAACTGCACCTGATCGGCCCGTTGCAGACCAACAAGGCGCGTGACGCCGTTGCACTGTTCGATGTCATACAGTCTGTCGATCGCGAGAAGCTTGCCGTCGCGCTGGCGAAGGAAATGGAGCGACTGGGTCGGCAGCCAGCCTGCTACATCCAGGTCAATACCGGCGAGGAGCCGCAGAAAGCCGGAATCCTGCCCAAGGACCTCGATGCTTTCGTCGCAGCCTGTCGTGACCAGCATCAGCTGCCGGTCGTCGGACTGATGTGCATCCCGCCCGTCGATGAAGAACCCGCTTTGCATTTCGCGTTGCTGGCGAAGATGGCCGCACGCAACGGTCTCGCCAAACTCAGCATGGGCATGAGTTCCGATTACGAGACGGCGGTGCGGCTGGGCGCCACGCATGTCCGCGTTGGCAGTGCGCTCTTCGGGGCCCGGCCACCCTTGCCCGTGCATGCCTGAACTTCCCGAGGTCGAAACCGTCCGACGAGGATTGCTGCCGCGGCTGGTCGGCCGTCAGATCGTGCGTCTGCAGCAGCGCCGCCGCGACCTCAGGGTCCCCCTGCCTTCGAAGTTCGCCGCCCGGGTCGAAGGCCGGACCGTTAGCGCCATCGACCGACGTGCCAAATACCTGCTGATTCGCCTCGACGATGGCCAGACCCTGATCGCCCATCTCGGCATGTCGGGCCGCATGACGCTGCACGATGCGGCAAGTGCGGCTAGCCATCCGCTCGACCGGCACGATCACGTTGTGTTCGACATCGACGACGGCTGGCAGGTTCGTTTCAACGACGCCCGCCGCTTCGGCCTCATGCTGCTGGTCGCCGACGACGCCGTACCCCAACACAAGCTCTTCAAAGGACTTGGTCCCGAGCCGCTGGACGAGACTTTCGATGGCGCGATGCTCGCCCTGCGACTCGCCGGTCGCAAGACGCCGATCAAGGCCGCATTGCTCGATCAGAAAACCCTGGTCGGAGTCGGCAACATCTACGCCTGCGAAGCCCTGTTCCTGGCGGGCATCTCACCACGCCGATCCGCACACACTGTGCAAGGTGAGCGGGCCGATCGTCTGGTTGCGGCAATCAAGCGTGTGCTCAGCCGGTCGATCGAAGACGGTGGCTCGACGCTACGCGATCACATCCAGCCCGGCGGCGAGCTCGGCTATTTCCAGACCCGCTTCAATGTCTACGACCGCGCCGGCATCGCCTGTCCGACACGCGGCTGCGGCAATACCGTGAGGCGGTTGGTGCAGGCCGGGAGGTCGACCTTCTATTGCGTCCGCTGCCAGCGCTAGCTTAAGTGCGGTCGACACGCGAGGAGGACATCCAGTGGCGGCTGCATACGAGAACATCCAGACCGAGACCAAGGGCCGGGTCGGCATCATCCGCCTGAACCGCCCGAAGGCGTTGAATGCGCTTTGCGCTGACCTGGTGCGCGAACTCGGCCTGGCGCTGGATGCATTCGAGGCCGATCCCGGGATCGGCTGCATGATCCTGACCGGCAGCGAGAAGGCTTTCGCCGCCGGCGCCGACATCAAGGAGATGAAGGACAAGTCCTATCAGGACGTTTTCCTTCAGGACTTCATCACCGTCGGCTGGGAGAAGGTGAGCCACGTGCGCAAGCCCATCGTCGCCGCGGTCGCGGGTTATGCGCTGGGCGGTGGCTGCGAGATGGCCATGATGTGCGACTTCATCATCGCCGCCGACAACGCCAAGTTCGGCCAGCCCGAGATTACCCTGGGCACGATCCCGGGCGCCGGCGGTACCCAGCGCCTGCCGCGCTTCGTCGGCAAATCCAAGGCCATGGACCTCGTCCTGACAGGTCGCATGATGGATGCAGCGGAAGCCGAGCGCTGCGGCCTGGTGAGCCGGATCGTGCCGCTCGCCCAGCTCATGGACGAGGCTCTGGCGACGGCCGAAAAGATCGCCGGCATGTCGCTGCCGGCCACGATGGTCGCAAAAGAGGCCGTCAATCGTGCTTTCGAGACCACTCTGGCCGAGGGCGTTCGCTTCGAACGTCGCACCTTCCATGCGACCTTTGCCTTCGATGATCGGTCCGAAGGCATGGCCGCCTTCGCCGAAAAGCGGAAACCGGCCTGGAAACACAGGTGATTGCGCGGTTTTGGCCCGTTGGACCGGCGCTTGACCCGCCTTGCCACGGCCCGTATAAGCGCGCCCTTCCGAGGGAAAGAGGATTAAATGGCTAATCACAAGTCGGCCGAGAAGCGCGCCCGCCAGACCGAGCGCCGCACCGCCGTGAATACGGCCCGCCGCAGCCGCGTGCGCGGTTCGGTCAAGAAGGTCGAAGAGGCCATCAAGTCGGGTGACAAGAAGGCCGCCCAGGAAGCCCTGCGCGCCGCTCAGCCGGAGATCCAGCGCGGTGCCATCAAGCGCATCGTCACGAAGAACGCCGCATCGCGTCGCGTGTCTCGTCTCTCGGCGCGCATCAAGGCGATGGCCTGATCTTTCTCGCACTCGGAATTCAGAGATGCTGAACGCCGCTCTCACGAGCGGCGTTTTCTTTTTTCCGAACATCTTCGAAAGATTCTCGTCGAAAAATTTTTTGCCGCTTTGCGACGATGAACGTTTGGTCGTCGATTGGCCGAACGACATACGATTCGGATTTATCGGAGAGCGCGCGTCCATCGCCGCTACATGTTGAGCGACGCGTCGTGTCGAGCGTTGCGGAGAATCGAATCACAACGCTTGTCAATCGACTCACCTTGCGAAGAGTCTGAATAGCGTGCGGTGTTCAGCGAGTGAATCGTTTGCGCACACGAGGGAGTCTGGATAAGAGTCGCCCCATCGCGAAGGGGCGTGGGGCGCTGCAACGCGAGCCAGATGGAGACGGGGGGATTCCTCTCCATCAAGAGAGACGAACGAGGGAGACATAACCACTACGCTTCGCAGGCTCGACGACAGAAGAAGAAGATGAAGCGTCCTTCAAAGTGACGCTCGCTGAACATTCATCGTCCACCTCGTAGCGTCGTGTGTCGCCTTTCAATTCTCTGGCTCGCATGGCTGCGCCTCGCTTCGACGAACAAAGAGCGGGGGCCATGTCGAAAGACAACAAGATCACCGACACGTACGAAGTCTCCTCCGCCGCCGGCTACGCCGGTGACGTAGCGCCGACAGTGGCCTGGAAGATTCTCAGTGAACATAAGGATGCGGTTCTGATCGACGTGCGCACGCGCGCCGAATGGAACTTCGTCGGCCTGCCCGACCTCGCCACGCTCGACAAGAAGGCGGCGCTGGTCGAATGGCAGGTCTTCCCGAGCATGCAGCCCAATCCGGAATTCGTCGCCGCACTCTCGAGTGCGTTGGCGGACAAGTCGGCCCCGCTGCTCTTTCTTTGCAGGAGTGGGGCTCGATCGGCCGCGGCGGCGAAAGCCATGACCGCGGCCGGCTACAGTACGTGTCTCAATGTGGCAGACGGCTTTGAGGGGCCCCTGGATACGCAAGCCAAGCGCGGCGTGACAGGGGGATGGAAGGCAGCGGGACTTCCGTGGAGACAGACGTGAACCGAATCCAAGCGCCGATTCAAGGCAACAAGAACGCAGTATACGAAGACAACAGTGTGGCGGGGGCAAATATGGAAGAAGCTGCGGGCCGGAAGGAGCTCGAAGCGCATTGGGTGCGCGTCTGCGACCGGCTACGCAAGGAAATCGGCGATAAAGCGTTCAAAACCTGGTTCGGCGAGGTCGAACTGGGTGAACTGAAGGCCGGCAAGCTGCGCCTCTATGCACCGACTCGCTTCGTCCGGGACTGGGTCGGCCGCCACTACGGCGACCGCGTGCTCGCCTACTGGCAGTCGGTGAACACCGACGTGATGAACGTCGAGGTCAACCTGGTGCCGCCGCCGGCGCCGCGTCGGCCGAGCGACATCATCGCCGTGCCGCCCGTCCCCTCCTCGCACAACTACCAGCCGCCGATGCCGCGGATGGGTCCGGCGATCGGTCGTGGCAACGAAGAACTCACGCAAGGTCCCGAAGCGCGCTACACCTTTGCCAACTTCGTGGTCGGCAAGCCCAACGAGTTCGCCTATGCCGCAGCGCGCAACATCTCCGAACAGGACCTGCCGCTGCCGGAGCGTAACCCGCTTTACATCTTCGGTGGCGTGGGACTCGGCAAGACGCATCTGATGCATGCGATCTGGCACGCGATCCGTGAGCGCGATCCCAAGACGCGCGTGCTCTATCTTACGGCCGAGAGCTTCGTGAACCGCTTCATCCAGGCGCTGCGCACAAAGAACACAGGCCAGTTCAAGGAACTGTTCCGCAACGTTGACGTATTGATGGTCGACGACGTGCAGTTCATCTGCGGCAAGGAAGCGAGCCAGGACGAGTTCTTCTTCACGTTCAACTCGCTGGTCGAGCAGAACAAGCAGATCATCCTGTCCTCGGAGAAGCCGC
>NZ_SCVC01000030.1 GCF_004297405.1 Reyranella sp. | reverse complement strand
CGCCTTGTCGAGCTTGCCGCCGCGCGGATAGGACCACATGACGACGGCGAGGCCGACCGACTTGGCCTCCTCCGACATCTCGCGGATCTCTTCCATCATCTCGTACTGGTCTTCCGAGCCCGGATAGATCGTGAAGCCGATCGCCGAGCAGCCGAGACGCAGCGCGTCCATCACCGAGGCGGTGACGGCCTGATCCTTGTTGGTCGACAGCGAGTTCGCCGAGTTGACCTTGAGGATGGTCGGGATGGCGCCGGCGAACGTATCGGCACCGGCCTCGAGCGGGCCGAGTGGGGCTGCGTAGGCGTTCAGCCCGGCGTCGATGGCGAGCTGGTAGTGGTAGTGCGGATCGTAGGCGTCGGGGTTTGGTGCGAAGGAGCGGGCCGGGCCATGCTCGAAGCCCTGGTCGACCGGCAGGATCACCATCTTGCCCGAACCGCCCAGGCGGCCGTGCATCAGGATGCGGGCCAGGTTGGCCTTGGTGCCGGGGCAATCGCTCTCGTAGTTGTCGAGGATCTTCTTGACGGTACGGGTAATCTTCACGGGCCAGCTCCCAAGCAGTTCATTCGACCGGAATCGGGGCCGGTGATAGCGGCGGAGGGCTATTCGTTCAAGCCCTTGCCGGCGTAGGGATGTGTGGCAATCCAGTGTTTGGCGATGTCCAGACGGCCAGTGACCCAGACGCCTTGGTGCTTCTGGACGTGGTCCAGGAACCGCCACAGGCCCGCCATCCGGCCCGGATGGCCGATCAGCCGCTGGTGCAGGCCGACCGACATCATCTTGGGGGCCGTGGCGCCCTCGCGGTAGAGGACGTCGAAGGCATCGCGGACCAGCCCGAACCACTGGTCGGAATGGACCATGCCGGCAGCATATTTGCCGTCGTTGTTGGTGAGCGAATAGGGCACCACCAGATGCGGTTTGCCCTCGACCGTCTGCCAGAAGGGCAGTTCCTCGCCGTAATAGTCCGAATCGTAGGTGAAGCCGCCTTCCTCGACCAGCAGACGACGGGTGTTCACGCTGGGGCCATAGCGGCAGTACCAGCCGGCCGGTCGCTCACCGACCGTCTTCTTCAGCGACGTGATCGCCTTCTGGATATGCTCGCGCTCTTCTTCTTCCGAGAGCTGGAAGTGGCGCACCCAGCGCCAGCCGTGGCAGCAGACATCCCAGCCCGCGGCGCGGATCGCCTCGGCGGCCGACGGATTGCGTTCGAGCGCCAGGGCACAGCCGAACACGGTGAGCGGCAGGCCGCGTTCGAGGAAGGCGCGCTGGATGCGCCAGAAGCCGACCCGGCTGCCGAATTCGAACATGCTTTCGCCCGCGAGGTCGCGGCCCTTCAGGCCGACCGACGACGTGCTCGACTCGGTGAGGCCGGTCTCGGTGTAGCCTTCGCCGTCCTGCATCGAGGGCTCGGATCCTTCCTCGTAGTTCACGACGAAGTTCAACGCGATCCGCGCGCCGCCCGGCCATTTGGGATCGGGTGGGTTGGCGCCGTAGCCGATAAAGTCGCGGGTCGGTTGCCAGCTCATGTCGGTCTCCTCACCAGTTCGGCACCCATCTGACGGGCGATGTCGGCGATCTTGTCGTTCCAGGTGCGCATCGAGATTCGCATGACGCCGGCGCGCAGGCAGGCGAGCGCGTAGCCCGGCGCATCGCCGCAATCGACGATCAGCGTGAAAGCAACGTCGGGAAATTCCCGCCGCGCGCGGGCCTGCAACGCGCCGAGATAGCCCGCGCCGTAACGCGACGCGGCATCTTCAGGTGTCAGCAGGACGGGTGCCGTGCCGTTGGCGCGCGCGGCCAACAACGCGGCTTCTGTCTGCCGCCAGTCGTGTACTACTTCGAAGTCGCCCGCCATCGCGGACGATACTACTCATTCAGTCCCTTGCCGGGATAGGGATGCGTCTTGATCCAGTGCTTGGCGATGTCGAGGCGACGCGTCACCCAGACCCCCTCGTGCTTCTGGATATGGTCGAGCAGGCGCTCCAGCCCGACCGCGCGGGCGGGATGGCCGATCAGGCGCATGTGCAGGCCGACCGACATCATCTTGGGCTGCGTCGCGCCTTCGCGATAGAGCATGTCGAAGGCATCGCGCACGAAGGAGAACCACTGGTCCGACGTGCCGATGGAAGCGGCGAACTGGCCGTCGTTGTTGGTGATGGAGTAGGGCACGACGAGCTGTTGCTTGCCGTCGACGGTGACCCAGAAGGGCAGCTCGTCGCCGTAATAGTCGCTGTCGTAGAGGAAGCCGCCTTCCTCGGCGACCAGCCGCCGCGTGTTCACGCTGGGTCCATAGCGGCAATACCAGCCTAGTGGCCGTTCGCCGGTCATCTTCTGGATCGTGGCGATCGCCTTACGGATATGCTCGCGCTCGTCGGCCTCGCTGAGTTCGTAGTGCTTGATCCAGCGGTATCCATGCGAGCAGACATCGAAGCCCGCCTTGGCAATCGCGGCCGACGCGTCGGGATTGCGCTCCATCGCGAGCGCGCAGCCGAAGATCGTCATCGGCAGGTTGCGTTCCTGGAAGAGTCGCATCAGCCGCCAGAAGCCGACCCGGCTGCCATACTCGAACAGGCCTTCGCCGGCGAGGTCGCGGCCCTGGATCGTCTGGCCCATACGGCCGGCGTCGGTGAGGCCGATTTCGGTATGGCCTTCGCCGTCCTGCATCGAAGGCTCGGAGCCTTCCTCGTAATTCATGACGAAGTTGACCGCGATCCGCGCCCCATTGGGCCATTTGGGATTCGGCGGATTGGCGCCGTAGCCGATGAAATCGCGGCGGACGTCGTAAGGCATCATCAAACTCCGATCAGGGAATACGAATGGAGAAAGGCGGCACCGGCACGAACTCCTCGTCGCCCTTGCCGCCGTCGAGCCACATGAAGACGGCGAAGCGGCCCGGCCGGTCGAGCACGGTGAGGCCGTGGTGCCAGGTGTTGGGTCGGTAGGTGACGCCCTGGCGTCCGGTCGCGATGAACGCCTTCATGCCTGTCACGTCCGGCCCGCCGGCCGAGGCGTGTGGCGCCACGACGATCAGCCAGCGCTCGACATCGAGCGGCACGAAGGTCTGTGAGGAGAACTCATGACGCTCCATGTAATCGGAGCGCAGCGGCCGGTCCGGTGTCTCGGCTTTCAGGCTGAGCGACAGGTTCGCCTGGGCATCGGGCCGCAGATTGCCCAGTGCATCGTTGTAGTAGGTGCGGCCGGGTGCCTCGGGCACGTCGATCACGTCACCGAAGGGCGCGAAGGCCTCCTTCGTCAGAGGCTGCGGTATGAGTTCCATGGGGTTTCCTCGTCAGTCGCGCATGCGGCGGGTGAGTCCCACCGTCCATTCCATGATCAGCATCAGCAGGAACGAGGCAGCGATCAACACGCCCGACACAGCGGCGATACGCGGATCGAGCGTGGATTCCATCATGCCCCACATGCGGATCGGCAGCATGTCGGTGCGTGCCGTCGAGAGGAACAGCGACACCGGCACGTTGTCGATCGAGGCCATGAAGGCCAGGAACGCGCCAGCGAAGATGCCAGGTGCGATCAGCGGCAGGGTCACGCGGCGCAGAGTGTAGAACCAGCTTGCGCCCAGGCTCTGTGACGAATCGTTCAGCGCCGGATCGAGCTGCGAGATGCTCGCAGTCGTCGTGCGCAGGATGAAGGGCACGGTGACGATCATGTGGCCGGCGATGATCAGGTTCAGCGATGGCCTGAGCCCGATCAGGGTGAAGTACATCAGCGCCGCCAGACCGAAAGTGAGGCCGGGCAACACCAGAGGCGACATGAAGAAGCTGTCGCCGACCCGGGCGAGCTTGTGGCGGCTGCGCGCCAGCCCGAGGGCCGCCATGCTGCCCAGGAGCACGCCGAGCGCGGTCGACCAGGCCGCCACTTCCAGCGAATTGTAGACGGCGCGATGGATCTGCCGCGACTTCACGGGATCGAACAGCTCCGCATACCATTGCAACGAGAAGCCGGTTGGCGGGAACTTCAGCGAGCGCCCCTCGGTGAACGACGTCGTGAGCACGATCACCACCGGCACCACGATGATCAGCAGCGCCAGCAGCGCAAGCGTGCCGATCACCAGGGTGTAGGAAAGGTCAGCCAGGGAGCGTTGCCTGCCCATATTGTCTACCCTTGGAGATGCCCGCTGGAGCGCCGGCCGAGCCAGGAAAGCGCACTCACCACCGTGAGCACGGAGACCAGCAAGGCAATCGAGGCCACGGCCGCGAAGGGCCAGTTGAAGACGACCAGGGACTGCTGCCAGATGAGCAGGGGCAGGTAGATCAGCCGCACGCCGCCGATCACGGTCTGCGAGATGAACGCCGTCGTCGAGCTGGCGAACACCAGCAGGCAGCCCGCGACCAGCCCCGGCATGCTGAGCGGCACGATCACCGTAAAGAGTGTGCGCCAGCGCGAGGCGCCGAGTGCCGCTGAAGCGTCGCGCAGATTCGGATCAAGCCGCGACATGACGCTGATCAGCGGCAGAAGCATCAACGGCATTTCGATCTGGGTGAGCGAGATCACGAGGCCAAGTTCGGTCTGCAGGAGCCTCAACGGCTCGGAGATGATGCCGAGACTGAGCAATAGTTGGTTTATCACACCGTCGCGGCCCAGCATCACGATCCAGGCGAAGGTGCGGACCACGACGGACAGCAGGAGCGGCATGACGATGATGAAGATCAGCACCTTCTGCAGGCGCGGCGGCGCGTCGAGATAGACCAGCGCCAGCGGATAGCCGAGCAGGACGGTCGCGCAGACGGTTTTCACGCCGAGCAGCAGCGTGTCGACGATCACCTTGTAGCTGAAGGGATCGCCGAAGAACTTGACCCACTGGCCGAAGCCCGGCTGGGTGATCTTGTCATCGTCGAAGAAGCTGACGCCGATCAGGAGCAGGAGCGGCGCCAGGAACAGCGAGACGAAGCAGAGCGCGAGTGGCAGCGCGAGCTGCCACTCTGCGGCCTTGGTCACTTCGCCATTTCCTTGTTGAACTTCTCGATCCAGCTGGCGCGCAGCGGATTGATCTTCGCCCAGTCGTGCTGGACGTAGGTCGCCATCTCGTCGAGGTTCTTCATCGGCAGGTCGGCGGGAAGCGGGACATCCTTGTTCACCGGGACCAGGTTGTAGGGCGGCTTGGTCAGCGCTTCCTGCACGTCCTTGCTGAGGGCGACGTCGAAGTACTTGTAGGCGTTTGCGACTTCGGCCGAACCCTTGGCGATATGCAGCGTGGTGAAGAAGGTGATGGCACCGGTCTCGGGCTTCACGAACTCAATGTCGACGCCGCGGCCCTTGAGCGTCGCGACCGTCTGGGTGTTGGTGTACATCACGTCGCACTGGCCTTGCTGGAAGAGGCTCGGCATCGCCGCCGGCTGGCCGACGGCTGCCACCTTGGGCAGGACCTTCTTCAGTTCGACCAGGGCGGGTTCGATGTTGGTCTCCGAGCCGCCGAAGATCTTGGCGATCTCGATCAGCGACACGGTGCCGAAGGTGGTCTGGAAGCCGGTGAGGCCGAGTTTCGAGACCCAGGGATCGGTGAACAGATCCTTCCAGCCCTTGGGCGCCGGCACCTTCTTGGGATTGTAGGCAATGCCTACGACCTGGGCGCTGACGGCGATCCCCCAGTCGTCGATCGTGCCGGCCGGCAGCTTCGAGGCGTTGGTGATCTTCTTGCCGTCGAACTTGTCGAACAGACCGCCCTCGATGCCGGTGATGCGCGGACCGGGATCGAGCACGAAGGTATCGAACGGCGGCGCGCCGCGTGCGGCCCTGGCCTTGGCGATCTGGTCGACGGCGAACAGCGGCTGCAGTTCGAGGTCGACCGCGTCCTTCTTCTTCAACGCCGGCGCCACGATGGCGCGATAGGCCTCCTCCCAGGTGCCGGGATAGATCGCCGAGGCGACGCTGCCCTTGGCATGGGCGATAGCGGGAAGGAGAGAGGCACCGCCGAGCGCGGTGGCGCCGGCGAGCAGGCTTCTGCGACTGAACATGGATATCACTCCATCGTCATGAGGTGGAATGCGGGAACAAAGAAGGGTGAGCGTCGGATGCGAGCGTGCAATAGATGCGACCGGATTCGACGGGCGCAGCGCGTCGAGGTTCGACGATCTTGAGGTTGGCACCATCGATCGTACGGGCTTCGTGCACGAGCTGGGCGCCGAGCGGCAGGCTGAGACCGGGTTCGACGCGCCATGCGCTCGGGCTTGGAGTCGAGGACAGCGTCAGTTGCTCCGGCCGCACCGACAGGAGCACGGAAGAGCCGGGACGGATGTCGGGGCGCGTGAGCAATGTCACGGTTGCGCCGGCATCGAGCTTTACCTTCGTGCTGCCTCCGTCGATGGCTGCGACCTTGCCATTCAGGAGATTCGTCGTGCCGATGAAGCCATTGACGAATAGCGTCTGCGGCCGGTCGTAGATCGCGACGGGCGTGTCGAACTGCTCGACCTTGCCCTTGTTCATGACCGCAATGCGGTCGGCTACGCTCATGGCTTCGTCCTGGTCGTGCGTCACCAGGATGGTCGTGAGACCAAGCGTGCGCTGCAGGCGCTTGACCTCGATCTGCATGTCGAGACGCAGGTTGCGGTCGAGCGCTGCAAAAGGTTCGTCGAGCAGAAGAATGGAGGGCTCGACGGCAAGGGCGCGGGCCAGCGCCACGCGCTGCTGCTGGCCGCCCGAGAGCTGGCGCGGCAGACGCTCGCGAAAGGCGCCGAGCTGGACGATGTCGAGGAAGCGCCCGATCCGAGACTGGATTTCCGCACTTGCGACGCCACGGGCGCGCAGGCCGTAGGCCACGTTCTCCGCCACCGTCATATGCGGGAACAGCGCATAGTTCTGGAAGACGATACCGATGTTGCGTCGATTGGCGGGGAGATGGTCGATCGGTGTGCCGTCGACGCGAACACGGCCAGACGCCTGACGTACAAAACCCGCGATGACGCGCAGCAAAGTGGTCTTGCCGCAGCCCGACGGACCGAGGAGAGCCACGACCTCGCCAGGCTCGATGGCCAGGCTGACGCCGTCGACCGCCAACGACGCGCCATAGCGCACGCTCAGCTCTTCGACATCGAGTGTCCGCGCCGCCGGTTGGCTCAGCGATGCGGCTGTTGTGTTCTGGCTCGTCGACTTCATGTCGGCACTCCCTCCCGAAGCACGAGGCAATGTGCGTGCCAGGATGATAAACGCCGGTTCACTTGGAGTGAAAGTGGATTCGACTTTGTGATGGCCCAGTTTGTGCACAAACTTTGGCATAATGTGCACATTATGAAAGCTCGAACCAAAGCAAACCGCTCCTCGATGCGACGGCGCAAGGGTGATGTCGCCGCCGATCGTGCTGTCTACGAGGCAATTCGCCAAGCCCTGCTAATGGGGCGCTTGCAGCCCGGAACAAAGTTGCGCGAAGCGGCTCTGGGGCGCCTCCTCAAGGTCAGCCGCGAGCGCGTGCGCAAGGCGCTGCACCGATTGGTCCACGAGGGTTGGTTGGAGGCGGTGCCAAATCGCGGAACCTTCGTGCCGATGCTGTCGAACGAGGAAGTGCGAGAAATCTACGATGTGCGCGCGATGCTGGAGGGTGCCATCGTGCGTCGGCTCGCCGCTGGGTACGAGGCCGAGGCCGCGCGACGCCTGAAGGCGCACATCGGTGAAGAGAGGTTCGCCATCCGCACCGACGATCGTGGCCGGCTATTCGACCTGGCAGGCGAGTTCCACGTGCTGTTGGCGGAGCTTTGCCACAACGAACAGCTCATGAAGATGCTGCGAGGTGTGCTGAACCGCGCGACGATGCATTTCTCGCTGGCGGCCCCGCAGAGCTTCCACAATTGCGCCGGCCCGCACGATCACGGCGACATCGTGAAGGCAATCCTGGCGCGCGATGGTCGCAAAGCGAGTAAGCTGATGCTCGACCATCTGATGGGGTTGGTGGAGATGCAGGTTGCTTGGGAGCCGCCGCCGAGCCCGCCGACGCTGGAAGCGGCGTTCCGGCGGGTGCCCAAAAAATAAGACCGCGGGTTTTAGGCCCGCGGTCTTGTCCGTATCGGCCCGAAGGCCGGATGTCCGAGAGATTAGAGCTTGCCCATGGCGACGGCCGTGTCGGCCATGCGGTTCGAGAAGCCCCACTCGTTGTCGTACCAGCTCATCACGCGCACCAGCGTGCCTTCCATGACCTTGGTCTGGTCCATGTGGAAGGTCGACGAATGCGGATCGTGGTTGAAGTCGATCGAGACGTTGGGCGAGTCGGTCCAGCCCAGGATGCCCTTGAGCTGGTTGGCGGCCGCGAGCTTCACGGCCTTGTTGATCTCGTCCTTGTCCGTCTTGCGCTTGGCGACGAACTTGAAGTCGATGACCGAGACGTTGGGCGTCGGCACGCGGATCGACACGCCGTCGAGCTTGCCGTTCAGCTCCGGCAGCACGAGGCCGACGGCCTTGGCCGCACCCGTCGAGGTCGGGATCATCGACAGCGCCGCCGCACGGCCGCGATAGAGATCCTTGTGCATCGTGTCGAGCGTCGGCTGGTCGCCGGTATAGGCGTGGATCGTCGTCATGAAGCCGTGGTCGATGCCGACCGCGTCGTTCAACACCTTGGCGACCGGCGCGAGGCAGTTGGTCGTGCACGAGGCGTTGGAGACGATGATGTGGTCCTTGGTGAGCTTGTCGTGGTTCACGCCATAGACCACCGTGAGGTCGGCGCCGTCGGCGGGAGCCGAGACCAGCACGCGCTTGGCGCCGGCTTCGACATGGGCCGAAGCCGCCTTCTTCGAGGTGAAGAAGCCAGTGCACTCGAGCGCGATGTCGACGCCCAGCGCCTTGTGCGGCAGCTTCGACGGGTCACGCTCGGCCGTGACCTTGATCTTGCCGCGGCCGACATCGATCGTGTCGCCGTCGACCTTCACTTCGCCGTTGAAGCGGCCATGCACGGAGTCGAAGCGGAAGAGGTGGGCGTTGGTCTCGACCGGGCCGAGATCGTTGATCGCCACGACCTCGATGTCCTTGCGGCCCGATTCCATGATGGCGCGCATGACATTGCGGCCGATGCGGCCGAAGCCGTTGATTGCAACCCGAACAGCCATTGGTCCCTCCGTTATTGTGTCAGTTGACGCGCCGCAGCGGCGATCGCCTCGGCGGTGATGCCAAAATGCTTGTAGAGATCCGAAGCCTTGGCTGAGGCGCCAAAGCCCTTCATGCCGACGAAGGCGCCTCGGGCGCCGAGCCAGCGTTCCCAGCCGAAGCCGGCTGCCGCTTCACAGGCGACACGCACCGTACCGTCGCCGCCCATGACCTCGTTGCGATATGTATCGTCCTGGGCCTCGAACAGTTCCCACGACGGCATCGAGACTACCGCCGCCGAGAGCCCTTCCTGGGCGAGGAGATCGCGTGCACTGAGCGCGAGCTGCACTTCCGAGCCCGACGCGATCAGCCGGATCGGCGCCGAAGCGTCGCCCGCCAGGATGTAGGCGCCGCGCGCCGAGCGATTGCTGTCACCGGCATCGCGCACCGTCGGCAGGTTCTGGCGGCTCAGCGCGATGATGCTGGGCGTCTTCTTCGCTTCGAGCGCAATCTGCCAGCACTCCGCCGTCTCGATGGCGTCGGCCGGGCGCATCACGTTCAGGTTGGGAATGGCGCGCAGGGCGGCCAGATGCTCGACCGGCTGGTGCGTCGGGCCGTCTTCGCCGAGGCCGATCGAATCGTGGGTCATCACATAGATGACGCGCACGCCCATCAGCGCCGAGAGGCGGATCGACGGCCGGCAGTAATCGGTGAACACCATGAAGGTGCCGCCGTAGGGGATGACGCCGCCATGCAGCGCCATGCCGTTCATCGCTGCGGCCATCGCATGCTCGCGGATGCCGTAATAGACGTAGCGGCCGGCTGGATCGGCCTTGGTCGCGGCCTTCAGGGTCGCGGTCTTGGTGTTGTTCGAGCCGGTGAGGTCGGCTGAGCCGCCGATCGTGTCGGGCAGCACCGGGTTGATGACCTCGAGCACTTCCTGGCTCGACTTGCGCGTGGCCCAGGCGGGCTTGTCGGCGGCGATCTTGGTCTTGAAGGCGGCAACGGCCTCGCCGACGGCGGCGGGGATGTCGCCCTTCATGCGGCGATCGAACTCGGCGCGATCCTCGGCCGGCATCTCGGCATGGCGCTTGGTCCACTTGCGACGAGCCGTCTTGCCGCGCGCACCGACCTTGCGCCAGGCGCTGAACACCGCTTCGGGAATGTCGAACGGGCCGTGGTTCCAGCCGAGCTTCTCGCGGGCGCCGGCGATCTCGTCCTTGCCCAGCGGTGAGCCGTGGGTGGCGGCAGTGCCGGCCTTGGTCGGTGCGCCATAGCCGATCACCGTCTTGCAGGCGATCAGCGAGGGCTTGTCGGTGACGTTGCGCGCCTTGCGAATGGCGCGGGTGACGGCTTCGGCGTCATGGCCATCGACCGAGAGCACATGCCAGCCCGCGGCGGCGAAGCGCTTCTTGTGATCTTCAGAGGTCGAGAGCGATGTCGGGCCGTCGATGGAGATACCGTTGTCGTCGAACAGCACGATCAGGCGGCCGAGGCCGAGATGGCCGGCCAGAGTGATCGCTTCTTGGCCGATACCTTCCATCAGGCAGCCGTCGCCGGCGATCACGTAAGTGAAATGATCGACGAGGTCGCGGCCGAAGCGCGCTTCGAGCAGACGCTCGGCGAGGGCGAAGCCCACCGAGTTGCCGAGGCCCTGGCCGAGCGGACCCGTTGTCGTCTCGATGCCGCTGGCATGGCCATATTCGGGATGACCGGCGGTGCGGCTGCCGAGCTGACGAAACTTCTTCAGCTCGTCGAGCGTCATGTCGGCGTAGCCGGTGAGATGCAGCAGCGAGTAGAGCAGCATCGAGCCGTGGCCGGCCGAGAGGATGAAGCGGTCGCGATCGGGCCAGTTGGGCTCCGAGGCGTCGAACTTCAGGAACTTCGTGAACAGCACCGTTGCAACGTCAGCCATGCCCATCGGCATGCCGGGGTGGCCGGAGTCCGCCTGCTGCACGGCGTCCATGGACAGGGCCCTGATGGCGTTCGCCATGTCGCGCGAGGCGGCGGTCTGTTCAGTCATTTTGTCCTTATTACGTAAGCTTTTTCGAATGGCGCGCAACATGCCGACCACCCCATGGCGCGTCAATGCGCAAAACCGCCAGCGAAACCAAGATATTGCGGGAGATTGCGTGCATCTGCCTCAAGATGTTGACCGCTAACAGGCGCACCACTTATCCTTCAACGATGGAGCAGATGCAGCCGGGCGAACCACTGCCGTCCTCTGGCGGGGGAAAGATGTCCAGTTCAGCCAGTGCGAAGGCCAGCGCGAAGGATCGCGTCGACGATGCGCTGAGCCGGCTCGAGTCGATGGTCGACGAGCGGCTGCGCGTCGAACGCGTGCGCGCCGATGAACTCGCTCAGCGCCTGGACAAGCTCGAACGCCAGCACGACGAGCTGAAGAGAGTCGCGATCGAAGTCGAAGGCCGTCTCGAACGCGCGATGGAATACATCCGCTCGCTGCTCGCGGCCGACCAGCAGTAACGATCCCCTGCTAACCCCAGATGTAGGGGTGCGTTACCAAACGCGACGTGGCAGAGTGTGTCTCCCCTCAAACGCCGAATACGGCGCAAAAAACAGGAGACGCGGAAAATGCCGCAGGTTTCGATTCAGATCGCCAGTCGTACCTATGAGCTCGCCTGTGGTGAAGGCGAGGAAGCGCGCGTCCAGGAACTGGCCGCGTATGTCGACGAAAAGGTGAGCGAGCTTCGCTTGCAGCTTCCGCCCGGCGCGCCCGAGGTCAAGCTGCTGGTGTTCGCGGCGCTGCTTCTCGCCGACGAGAGCCGCGAGGCCCGCGGCATCGCCAAGGCCGCCGAAAGCGCGCGCGCCACGGCGACCGACAGTGCCGAAACGCTGGCCACCGCGCTCGAAGATCTGATCACCGCGCGCGTCGACAAGATGCAGAAGAAGGTCAGCGGCGCGGCCTGAAGCGGGTCAGCATCGCAGGTGCGTACATTGCGGTAGCCGCCCCGAATGCCTAGATTGAGAGCGGGGCGGAATTCTGCGCGGTGCGTGGTTCGCTTAAAACCCCGGGGCCAATAAGAACTCCTGGGAGTTGTTCCTGGCCTTGACCCTGGTCTTGGCCACACGACGCCCACCTGCTTTGCAGGCCTTGGTGGTTCTACGAACCACGGCCCATCGTGGAGCCGCCCCACCTTGCTTCCCACCACTGCATGACCCTGATCGACGCTAAGCGAACCTTGCGTTCGGCCATGCTCGCCTGGCGCCGCAGTCTCGACGACGCGGCGCGTGCCGCCGCAGCGCAGCGGTTGATCGCGACGATGCGCGCCGAGAAGCCCTTCGAGATACCGTCAGTCGTTTCGGGCTTCTGGCCGATCAAGGACGAGATCGACATCAAACCGTTGATGGCCGAGCTACACGGCGGCGGTTGCACGATTGCGCTGCCCGTCGTGCAGGGGCGGGGGCAACGCCTGCTGTTTCGCGTCTGGCGGCCAGGCGATGCGCTCGAGGCGGGTGTGTTCGGCACACTCCAGCCTTCCACACAGTGCGAGGTCATTGAGCCCGACGCCCTTCTGGTGCCGTTGCTGGCCTGCGATCGCGAAGGCTGGCGTCTGGGTTATGGCGGCGGCTTCTACGACCGGACCCTCGAAGTGCTGCGACAGCGACGGAACGTGATGGCCATCGGTGTCGGCTTCGACGGCCAGTTCGTGCCCGAAGTGCCGCATGAACCGGGCGACCAGCGACTCGATTGGCTGTTGACCGACCGGCGGGCTTCGGCCTTTGTCTAATCTATGAAAGTCATGTTCTGTGGCGATGTCGTGGGTCGGGCCGGCCGCGATGTCGTTCTCAAGGAAGTGCCGCGGCTGCGGCGCGAGTTGGGCCTGGATTTCGTCGTCGTCAACGGCGAGAACGCGGCCGCTGGTTTCGGCATCACCGCCAAGATCTGCGCCGAGATGCACGAGGTCGGCGTCGATTGCATCACCACCGGCAACCACGCCTGGGATCAGCGCGAGATCATTCCCTACATCGCACAGGACAAGCGCCTGTTGCGGCCGGTCAACTTCCCGCCCGGCACGCCCGGCTGGGGCGCCAATCTTTTCCAGACACCACGCGGCCACAAGATCGTCGTCGTGAACGTCATGTGTCGTCTGTTCATGGATGCGCTGGACGATCCGTTTCGCGCCGTTGAGGCAGAATTGGCCAAATACCCGCTGGGCCACACAGCGCAGTTCATCCTGATCGACGTCCATGGTGAGGCGACCAGCGAGAAGCAGTCGATCGGCCACTATTGTGACGGTCGCGCGTCGGCGGTGCTGGGTAGTCATAGTCACGTCCCGACCGCTGACGGCTGGGTGTTGCCTGGCGGTACGGCCTACCAGACCGACGTTGGCATGTGCGGCGACTACGACAGTGTCATCGGCATGAAGAAGGAGATCGCCATCCAGCGTTTCATCCGGAAAATGCCGGGTGAACGGCTGGCGCCGGCCGAGGGTGAGGGCACTTTGTGCGCGGCTATTGTCGAAACCGACGACCGGACCGGACTGGCCAAATCGATCCGGCCGATCCGGCTGGGAGGGCGGCTGGCTCCCACCACGTAGCCTGCAGCATCTTGTATCTCACAAGCTTCGTATATAGCTATTAGAAGTGTCTTGAAGACGGTCATTGACGGCCTGGGGAAAAACCGGCATCCTTTTGATGTTAAACGGTTTTTCGCCAGTACGGCGAACTGTCTTCAAGGTTAGAGGGGGCGTCGGAATCTAGGTTCCGACGTTTTTTAGCGGGGGCTTCGGCCCCCGCCTTTTTTTGCCCTGAAGCCCTCTAAAGCGGTCCCGAGCCTGCCAAAGCCTACGAGAAGTGGTATAGCCGGGCCTTCACTGTCACTTAATCTGGTTGTCGGGCGATGGCGGGCCATTCCCAATTCAAGAACATCATGCACCGCAAGGGTCGTCAGGACGCCGTGCGGGCCAAGATTTTCACCAAGCTGATCCGCGAGATCACGACGGCGGCTCGTCTGGGTGCGGCCGATCCGGCGTCCAATCCGCGCCTGCGCGCGGCGATGATCGCGGCGCGCGAAGCCAACATGACGCGCGATACGATCGATCGGGCGATCAAGCGCGGCTCGGGCTCGGATGCAGACGCCAACTACGACGAGGTCCGCTACGAGGGCTACGGTCCGGCAGGGGTCGCACTGATCGTCGAGGCGCTCACCAACAACCGCAACCGCACTGCCGGCGAAGTGCGGTCGATCTTCTCCAAGCACGGCGGCAACCTGGGTGAATCCAACAGCGTCTCGTTCATGTTCGACCGGCTGGGCGAATTCCGCTTCCCGCTGTCGGTCGGCTCGGCCGACGAGGTGCTGGAGAAGGCGATCGACGCCGGCGCCGACGACGTGGTGAGCGGCGAAGGCGAGGGAGCGGTCCACGAAATCTACTGTGCCCAGGAGAGCTTCAGTTCGGTACGCGAGGCGCTCGAGAAGTCGCTGGGGCACCCGACGGTTGCCAAGCTGACGTGGCGGCCCAAGACGGGGGCACCGGTCGAGGGCGACACGGTACAGACCCTTCTCGACCTGATCGCCGCGCTCGAAGACAACGACGACGTCCAGAACGTCTACGCCAACTTCGAGGTGTCGGACGACGCTCTGGCCAAGTTCGCGGCCTGAGCCGGGCGGGATGAGACTGATCGGCTTCGATCCCGGCCTTCGCCTCACTGGCTGGGGCGTGATCGAGGTCGAAGGCAACCGGCTGCGCCATGTCGGCCACGGCGTCATCAAGGTGACGACGACCGGCAGCCTGGCGGAGCGGCTGAATGAACTGTTCGACGGCATTGTTGCCGTCGTCGAGGCGCAGCGGCCCGTCGAGGCTGCGGTCGAGGAGACCTTCGTGAATGTCAATCCGGGTTCGACCTTGAAGCTCGGTCAGGCGCGCGGCGTGGTGCTGCTGGCGCCGGCGCGGGCAGGTCTGCCGGTGTACGAATATGCAGCGAACCTCGTGAAGAAGTCGGTGGTGGGCGCAGGTCATGCCGACAAGCGCCAGGTCGCCATGATGGTCGGCCGCCTGCTGCCAGGCGTCGAGGCCAGTGCCGACGCCGCCGACGCGCTCGCCGTCGCGATCTGCCACGCACATCACCGCGCAACAGCACGTCGTATCGAGGCCGCGCAGTGATCGCCAAGTTGAAAGGCCAGGTCGATTCGGTCGACAACGACAGCGCCGTCATCGATGTCGGCGGTGTCGGCTACCTCGTCTCCGCCTCCGCTCGCACGCTGCGCGATCTTGCCGTTGGCGGGCCGGCGACGATGCTGGTCGAGACCATCGTGCGCGAGGACGCGATCGCGCTCTACGGCTTCCTCGAAACGGCGGAGCGCGACTGGTTCCGCATCCTGACGACGGTGCAAGGTGTGGGCGCCAGGGTGGCGCTTTCGATTCTCTCGACTTTGGCGCCCGATGAGATTGCGCGTGCGATTGCCGCTCAGGATCGCGCCACGCTCAGCCGGCCGGCGGGCGTGGGGCCCAAGCTCGCCGCGCGCCTTGCGACGGAGTTGAAGGACAAGGCCGCTGCTTTCGGCGTGGCGCCGGCTGCGGCAGCGCCGGCCAACGCCAACAGCCCTGCGGCGACAAGCGGCTCGATCAATGAAGATGCCGTCTCGGCGCTGGTCAACCTTGGCTACAAGCGGGTCGAGGCCTTTGGCGCCGTGGCACGAGTGGCCCAACGGCTGGGGGCTGAAGCGAAGCTCGACGCCGTGATCCGGGCCGGCCTGCAGGAGCTTGCGCGATGAACGCCCAGTTGGGACAGGTGCCCGAGCGGCTGGTCGCTCCTAAGCGCGCCGAGGAGGATGCTGCGGAGTTGGCGCTGCGGCCGCAGACGCTCGACGACTTCATCGGCCAGAAGCAGGTCCGCGAGAACCTCAAGATTTTCATCACGGCGGCCAAGTCGCGCGGCGAGGCGCTGGACCATGTGCTGTTCCATGGGCCGCCGGGGCTCGGCAAGACAACCCTGGCGCAGATCGTGGCGCGCGAGATGGGCGTGGGTTTCCGCGCGACGTCCGGTCCGGTGATCCAGAAGGCAGGTGATCTCGCCGCCCAGCTCACCAACCTGCAGCCGCACGATGTGCTCTTCATCGACGAGATCCACCGTCTCAATCCTGCAATCGAAGAGGTCCTCTATCCGGCGATGGAGGACTTCCAGCTCGACCTGATGATCGGCGAGGGGCCGGCTGCGCGCTCCGTGCGCATCGAGCTGCCGCCTTTCACCCTGGTTGGCGCCACGACACGCTCGGGCCTGATGACGCGGCCGCTGCGCGAGCGGTTCGGCATTCCCTTGCGCATGATCTTCTACGAACCGGCCGAACTCGAGACGATCGTCCAGCGCGCCGCGCGTGTCCTCAAGATGCAGATGGCCAAGGATGGCGGTGCGGAGATCGCCAAGCGCTCCCGCGGCACGCCGCGCGTCGCCAACCGCCTGCTGCGCCGTGTGCGCGACTTCGCGTCGGTCGGCGGCAACGCCACGGTCGATGCCAAGGTGGCCGATGCGGCGCTGACCCGGCTCGAGGTCGACGGCCGCGGCCTCGATACCATGGACCGCCGCTACCTTGCCTGCATCGCCGAGAATTACGGCGGCGGGCCAGTCGGTGCCGAGACCCTGGCGGCGGCGCTCGCCGAGCAGCGCGACGTCATCGAAGACGTGATCGAGCCCTACCTGATGCAGCTCGGCCTGCTGATGCGCACGCCCCGCGGTCGCGTACTCTCGGAAGCAGGATACCGCCATCTCGGCATTGCCGTGCCGAAAGCGCAGAGGCAGCAGTTCGACCTCCTGACGGGTACGCCGGAGGAGGAGGGATGACGCTTCCGACCTCCGGCAACATAGAGGGCGGCGTCCATGTGCTGCCGCTGCGCGTCTACTACGAGGACACCGACGCCGCGGGCATCGTCTACTACGCCAACTGGCTGCGCTTCCTCGAACGCGGACGTACTGAGCTGCTGCGGCTGCTGGGGCAGGAGCATTCGGCGTTGCGCGACGAACGCGGAATCAATTGGGTGGTGCGTCGTTGTGCCATCGACTACCTGAAGCCCGCCCGGCTGGACGATACGATCGAGATCGTCACGAGCTGTGGCGAATTGCGCGGCGCCTCGCTGGACATGCTCCAGCACGCGCGCCGCGGTGAAGAAACCCTGGTTCGCGCCGAACTCGTCGTTGCCTGCATGGGTGATGGCGGTCGGCCGGTCCGATTGCCGCCGCACGTGCGGACTGCCTTGTCCCAGGTCGCTGTGAGTGGGTTATCCGGTGGATCGTCCAACGGCTCGCCCCGCTCGCGCCATATTCGGATATAACCCTTGAAAAAACGGAGAAACTAAAATGGACGCGTTTGCGCAGGTCGCCGGTGCCCCCCTCGGCGGCGGCACAGGGTCGATCGACATGTCCGTGTACGGCCTGTTCATGCAGGCCGACTGGGTCGTCAAAGCGATCATGATCCTGCTCCTGCTGGCTTCCTTCTGGTCGTGGGCGATCATCTTCGAGAAGGTGCTGCGGTTGCGCTCGCTGAAGCGCAGTGCCCAGGCTTTCGAGGATACGTTCTGGTCGGGCGTGTCGCTGGAGGATCTCTACGATCGCGTCGGCGGCAAGCCGGACGATCCCATGTCGAGCATCTTCTCGGCCGCAATGCGCGAATGGCGTCGCTCGGTTTCCAAGGGCCTGGCTGCGAGCGCCACGGCGCGTGCGGCACTCCGTCAGCGTATCGAGCAGGTGATGAGCGTCACCATCCAGCGCGAGATGGAGGCGATCGAAAAGCGTCTCGGGTTCCTGGCGACGGTCGGCGCCAACGCCACCTTTGTCGGCCTGTTCGGCACGGTGTGGGGCATCATGAACAGCTTCAGCCATATCGCCCAGTCGAAGAACACCTCGCTCGCGGTCGTGGCGCCCGGCATCTCCGAGGCGCTGTTCGCGACGGCAATCGGCCTGGTCGCCGCCATTCCCGCGGCGGGCGCCTACAACATCCTGTCGGGCCAGGTCTCGCGCTATGCCCAGCAGCTCGAGGCCTTCGCCGGTGAGTTCATCACCATCCTGTCGCGTCAGCTCGAGGAACAGGTCTGATGGCGGGCATCATCCCGGCCGCCGGCGCCGGCTCGACCGGCAGCAAGTTCCGGCGGCGAAGCTACACACCGATCGCCGACATCAACGTGACGCCGCTGGTCGACGTCATGCTGGTATTGCTGATCATCTTCATGATCACCGCGCCGCTGCTGCAAGTGGGCGTGCCGGTCGATCTGCCCAAGACCAGCGCCCAGCAGGTCGGCGGCAAGGACGAGCCGCTGGTCGTGTCGGTGAATGCGCAGGGCGAGGTCTTCCTCGGCGAGACCAAGTTCGACATCGCCGAACTCGGCGCCAAGCTCAAGGCCGTGCACGAGGAGAAGCCCGACCAGCGCGTGTTCATGCGCGGCGACAAGGCCGTCGACTACGGCAAGATGATGGAAGTGATGGGCGTGGTGATCGAAAGCGGCTTCCGCCAGCTCGGTTTGCTCGGTGAGCAGGCGCAAGCGCTCGGCAAGGGCATGGGAACGGTGAGCCCGGCCCCCGCCCAGCAGCCGGCGCCCGCCGCACCGCGCGGACAACCGGCACCGGCGCCGACGCCTGCACCGACGCCGCGGCGCTAATCGAGGGAGACGCAGCGCAGAATGTTCGACCGTCACCCCGCCAGCCTGGAGATGCGCACACCGGCCATCGTGTCGGCGATGGTGCACGTCTTCGTGCTGGGGGCGGCGATCCTCAATCTCGACTTCTTCAGCAAGCCGCCGCTGATGGAGCCCGAGCCGGTGATGGTCGAGTTCGAAGCGATCGACAAGAAGGCTGCGGCTCCGACGGTGGGCAACCCGCCGCCGCAGCCCAAGGACGCGCCGATCGCGCAGGAGACGACCAAGGCGCCGCCGCCCAAGACGGCCGACCCGCCGCCGTCACCTCCGACGCCGAAGCCGGAGACGACAGAGGCCAAACCGCAGCCGCCCAAGCCCGAGGAGAAGCCCAAGACCGAAGCCGCGAAGCCGGTCGAGGACGCCGTGGCGATGAAGCCCAAGGAGCCGGAGCCGCCCAAGGTCGAGGAGAAGAAGCCGCCGGAGCCGCCGAAGCCTGCCGAGGTGAAGAAGCCCGAGCCGCCGAAACCGCCGCCACCCAAGCCGCAACCTCCGAAACCGGACCGCGTTGATGCACTCCTGGATGACATCCTGAAGAACAAGCAGTCGAACCAGAAGGTGCAGACGCCTGAGCAGCAACCCAAGCCTGTGCAGCAGATCACGCGCCAGGCGCCTGCCGCCCCGAATCTTGCCGCCGTCGTCACGGCGAGCGAGATCGAAGGCGTGCGTCAGAAGATCAGGCCGTGCTGGAACACGCAGGGTGGGGCACGCGACCAGGCGATGATCATCACGCTGGTCGTCGACATGAATCAGAACGGCACGCCGGTGCAAGCCGTGGTGCGCGATACCGGACGCTACGGCAGCGATCCGGTCTTTCGTGCTGCGGCCGATGCAGCACACCGCGCCATCATGAATCCGCGGTGCCAGCCTTGGCCGCTTTCGCCCGAGAAGTTCAACGGTTGGAAGACGATTACTTTCAACTTCGATCCACGCGACTACTAAATCCCCTCACGGTATAACCACGCCCCATGAAGACGAGGTTCGAGATGAAGCTTCCCCGACGCTTGACGATGATGGGTGGTGTTGCACTTGCAGCCGGAACGACAATGCCGGCACGCGCGCAGCTCACCATCGACATGACGAGGCCCTCATTCGAGCCGGTGCCGATCGCCATCGTCGACTTCAAGGGCGATGCGGTGGGCGCGCAGATGGCGGGTGTGATCCGCAACGACCTGCAGAACTCGGGCCTGTTCCGTGTGATTCCGCCGGGCTCCTACATTCAGCAGAACGTCGACGCCACCGCGCCACCGCAATTTCCGAGCTGGCGCCAGGTCGGCGCGGCCGGTCTCGTGGTCGGACAGGTCGCTTCGTCCGGCGGCAACATCAAGGTCGACTTCCGCCTGTGGGATGTCGTGGTCGGCCAGCAGGCGACAGGACTCTCCTTCACCAGCCAGCCCAGCAACTGGCGTCGTCTCGCCCACATCATCGCCGACGCGATCTACAAGCGCGTCACGGGCGAGGAAGGCTATTTCGACACGCGCGTGGCCTATGTCTCTGAGTCCGGTCCGGGCAACAACCGCACCAAGCGCATCGCCATCATGGACCAGGACGGCGCGAACAACCGCTACATCACCGATGGCCGCACCATCGCGCTGACGCCGCGCTTCTCGCCGACCCTGCAGGAAATCGTCTATATGGCGTACGGCGAGAACAACACGCCGCCGCGCGTCTATCTGCAGAACGTCGATTCGGGCCGCCGCGAGCTCCTGGGCAACTTCCCCGGCATGAGCTTCGCACCGCGCTTCTCGCCTGACGGCACTAAGGTCGTGATGAGCATTTCGGCCGACGGCAACAGCGATCTCTACGAGATGGACGTGCGCGGCCGGCAGCTTCGGCGCCTGACCAACACGCCGGCCATCGACACCTCGCCGTGCTACTCCAACGACGGCTCGCAGATCGTGTTCAACTCCGACCGCGGCGGCGCGCAGCAGCTCTATGTGATGAGCGCGGGTGGTGGCGGCGAGCGGCGCATCAGCTTCGGCGAGGGCCGCTATGCCACGCCGGTCTGGTCGCCGCGCGGCGACTTCATCGCCTTCACCAAGATTTCGTCGGGTGGTTTCGGCATCGGCGTGATGCGACCCGACGGCAGCGGCGAGCGCATGCTGTCCAGCGGCTTCCTGGTCGAAGGTCCGACCTGGGCGCCGAACGGTCGTGTGCTCATGTTCTTCCGCGGACAGCCGAGCGGTGCTGGCCGGGCAGGGGCGGTGACGATTCATCAGGTCGACATCACGGGCCGCTTCGAACGACAGGTGCCGACGCCGACCGATGCTTCGGATCCGGCCTGGTCACCCTTGATTCCGCAATAGCGGAAACTATGATCTTTTTTGTCGGCCCGAGCGTTACCTGCGCCGGGTCGATTTTGTCAGGGAGTGGATCGACATATGCGCATGATCAAGGCTTTGACGGCCATCGCTGCGATGGTTCTCATCGCAGCCTGCAGCAGCAACAGCGACCAGCAGCAGGCGGCTGCTGCGACCACGACCGTGACTCCGGGCTCGGTTGCTGATTTCCGTCAGAATGTCGGCGATCGCGTATTTTTCGACACCGACATGTCGACCGTCAACGATCAGGGCCGGCAGACCCTGAACCGCCAAGCCGAGTGGCTGAAGAAGTACTCGAACTATCAGGTCACCATCGAGGGCCATTGCGACGAGCGCGGCACGCGCGAGTACAACCTGGCGCTCGGTGAGCGCCGCGCCAACGCGGCGCGGCAGTATCTGATCGGCCAGGGCATTCCGGCCGCTCGTCTCAAGACCATCAGCTACGGCAAGGAGCGTCCTGATCCGGTCGGCTCCGATGAGGCCGCCTGGGCGCGCAACCGCCGCGCCGTCAGTGCGCTGCAATAGGGGCTTTCGCCTTTTGCCCATACGCCGGTCGCCTCGCGACCGGCGTTTTCGTTTGGAGGCAGGGCGGTCATGCCTGAAAATGGCCGCGTTTGGTATGAAACTATCATCAGTCATGAAGATCCTCCCGTCTCGCCTCGCGCTTCTCCTCGCTTTCGCCCTGCCAACGGCTGCTGCCGCGCAGCGCGGTGACGTCTACACCGAGGACAGGCTCAACCAACTTCAGCAGTCGATCACGATGATGACCGGCCAGATCGAGCAGCTTCAGCATCGCAATGCCCAACTGCAGCAGCAGCTGGAGAAGATGCAGACCGACTACGAGTACCGCATCGAGCAGCTCGAAAAGGGCGGTGGAGGCGGTGGCCGTCCGGCGCCGCGCCCCGGCGCACAGGCGGCGGCGCCAGCGCCGAGCGCCGCTCCCTCGCACGGTGGCGGTTCCGCCGACCAGCTCTATGACGACGCCTTCAAGAAGCTGCAGGAGGGCGACTACGCCGGCGCCGAGCGCGGCTTCAAGACCTTCGTGCAGCGCAACCCGCAGAACAAGCTTGCCGGCAACGCGCAGTATTGGCTGGGCGAGACCTACTATGCCCGCCGCGACTACCAGAACGCGATGACGGCCTTCGCCGAAGGCTACAAGGCCTACAAGGCGAGCCCCAAAGGGCCGGACAATCTCCTCAAGCTCGGCATCACCATGGCGGCGCTCAATCGCAAGTCCGATGCCTGTGCGATATTCGCCCGCTTCAGCCAGGACTATCCGCGCGCCACCGATCTGCAGAAGCGTCGGATCGACCAGGAGCGCCAGAAGAACGGCTGCGGGTGAGCGACGAGGCTATCGCTTCACCACCCGTCGACGGTCCTGAATTCGCGCGCCTGATGGCGTCGTTCGCGCCCTTCGAGGCGCGTCCCGAACTGGCCGTTGCCGTTTCGGGCGGACGTGATTCGCTTTGCCTGGCGTTGCTGGCCGATCAATGGGCGCGCGAGCGTGGTGGCAAGGCCATCGCTTTCATTGTCGATCATGGCCTGCGCTCTGAGGCGGCCCGCGAAGCGGCCGCGACCTGCCAACTGCTGGCCGGTCAAGCCATCGAGAGCCGGGTGCTGCACTGGACGGGACCGAAACCGGAGACCGGTCTGCAGCAGGCCGCCCGCGAGGCACGCTATAGTCTGCTGCGCGATGCCTGTCGTCGGCAGGGCCTCCTTCATCTGCTGGTCGCCCATCAGGCCGACGATCAGGCCGAGACGGTGGCCATGCGTGCAGCGCGCCAGAGCGGCGCAGACGGGCTCGCCGGCATGGCGGCGCTGCTCGAATGGCCCGATGTTCGGCTGCTCCGGCCGTTGCTTGCCGTGCCACGGTCGAGGCTGTCGGCGACGCTCCAGGCGCGACGCATCGCCTGGATCGACGATCCCTCGAATGTGGACCCCCGCTTCGAACGGGCGCGCCTGCGGGCTGCGGGTGTCGTCGCGCCAGACCTGCCTGCGGTTGACGGCCAGCGTGCCGACGAGGAGGCACAGGTGGCTGAAGCCGGTGTGGTGCTGCTGGAGCTCGACCGGGAGGGGGCGGTCGCACTCGACCGGGTGGGCTTCGTGCAAATCCCAGCAGGACTGCAACGACGGCTGGTCAGCCGGATCGTCCAGGCGCTGGGCGGCGGCGATCATCCGCCGCGGCGGGACCGGCTCGACCGGGCCATGGCGCGACTTTCCAGCACGCCCGCCCGGGGAAAATCGGGCCGCAGCCAGGATTTTACGCTGTCAGGTTGTCGATTCTTGCTGCGGCAGGCCGAAACCAGCCGTCGCCTGCTGTGGATTGTCTGCCCTGAAAATGGCAGGAAGGGAGGCCAGCCTCTCATCCCTGCTGCTTTTTTCGCTTGCGGCAGCGTCGACACAACCCATCTTGGGAATAGCCCCACTTAGCGGAAGGCAAAAGTGAACCCGTTTAATCGCAACGCCGCCCTTTGGATTGTCATCGTGTTGCTGCTAGCGCTGCTCTACAGCGTGTTCCAGGGTGGGGCGACCCGGACAGCCGGCAATACAATTTCCTATTCGGACTTCGTGCGCGCCGTCGAGCAGCGCCAGGTTCAGGACGTCCGCATCCAGGGCAACACCATCAACGGCACCTTCCGCGAGCCGCGCAACGGCGTGCAGAAGTTCTCGACCTACGCGCCCTCCACGCCGCCCGACGATCAGCTCATGCCGTTGCTGATCAAGAACGTCGACCGGGTCGATGCCGGGCCGGCGGAAGAAGGGATGAACCTCGGCAGCATCTTCGTGAGCTGGCTGCCCGTCCTCGTACTTGTCGGTGTCTACATATTCTTCCTGCGCCAGATGCAGAGTGGTACTGGCCGTGCCATGGGCTTCGGCAAGTCGCGAGCACGACTGCTGACGGAGAAGCACGGTCGCGTCACCTTCGAGGATGTTGCTGGCATCGACGAGGCCAAGGCCGAACTCGAGGAGATCGTCGACTTCCTGAAGGACCCGCAGAAGTTCCAGCGCCTGGGTGGCAAGATTCCCAAGGGCTGCTTGCTGGTCGGCCCTCCGGGCACCGGTAAGACGCTGCTGGCGCGCGCCATCGCTGGCGAGGCCAACGTGCCGTTCTTCACCATCTCGGGCTCCGACTTCGTCGAGATGTTCGTGGGCGTCGGCGCGAGCCGCGTGCGCGACATGTTCGAGCAGGCGAAGAAGAACGCGCCCTGCATCGTGTTCATCGACGAAATCGACGCCGTCGGCCGCCATCGTGGTGCCGGCCTGGGCGGCGGTAACGACGAGCGCGAGCAGACGCTGAACCAGTTGCTGGTTGAAATGGATGGCTTCGAGTCCAACGAAGGCGTCATCCTGATCGCCGCGACCAACCGGCCGGACGTGCTCGATCCCGCGCTTCTGCGGCCGGGCCGTTTCGACCGTCA
Organism: Reyranella sp.; assembly: GCF_004297405.1. GTDB lineage: Bacteria > Pseudomonadota > Alphaproteobacteria > Reyranellales > Reyranellaceae > Reyranella. The sequence continues at coordinate 342,824 of NZ_SCVC01000030.1, read as the reverse complement.
GGTCATCGTGCCGAACCCCGACGTCGGCGGCCGCGAGAAGATCCTCAAGGTCCACATGCGCAAGGTGCCGCTGGCGCCGGACGTCGAGCCGCGCGTGCTGGCACGTGGCACGCCGGGCTTCTCCGGTGCCGACCTCGCCAACCTCGTGAACGAGGCGGCGTTGCGCGCGGCCCGCGTCGGCAAGCGTCTCGTGACCATGGGCGACTTCGAATACGCCAAGGACAAGGTGTTGATGGGCACCGAGCGTCGCTCCATGGCGATGACCGACGAGGAGAAGAAGCTCACGGCCTACCATGAGGCAGGCCATGCGCTGGTCGCCATGCACGTGCCGAAGAGCGATCCGCTGCACAAGGTGACGATCATCCCGCGCGGTCGCGCACTGGGCGTCACCATGCAGTTGCCGGAACGCGATCATCTCAGCCACACCAAGCTGTACCTCGAGTCGCGGCTGGCCATCATGTTCGGCGGCCGCATGGCCGAGGAGCTGGTGTTCGGTCCGGAGAACGTGACGACGGGTGCGGCCAGCGACATCCAGGTCGCCACGCAGACGGCGCGCGGCATGATCACCGCCTACGGCATGTCCGAGAAGCTCGGCCGCGTGCGCTATCAGGCGAACGAGCAGGAAGTGTTCCTGGGCCACGCCGTCACCCAGACGCAGAACGTCTCGGAGGCGACCGCCCAGCTCATCGACCAGGAGGTCCGCCGCCTGATCGAGGAGGCCGAGAGCCATGCCCGCACCATCCTGACGGAGCACATGGACGATCTGCACACGGTCTCCAAGGCGCTGCTCGAATACGAGACGCTGAGCAGGGACGAGATCGACCAGATCCTGCGCGGCGAGAAGATCGTGCGCGACGACACGGGCGGGGCCGGTCCCGACCGCCGCCGCCGCGCGTCGGTCCCGACGAGTTCGGGGCAGACGGGCACGGCACCGGGTGGCGCCAATCCCGAACCGCAGCCTGGCGTCTGAAGCCGAAAGATTGACGGCTCGTTTTGCGGGGCTCCCGCTCGATCGCCATCGCCCTCTGGTGATGGCGATCGTCAATGTGACACCCGATTCCTTTTCAGACGGCGGTGAACGCCTCGACCCCGCGCGGGCCATCGACGATGGCCTGCGCTTCGTCGCGGAAGGTGCCGACATCATCGATATCGGTGGTGAGTCGACCCGGCCCGGCTCGCAGCCGACCTCGCCAGAGGATGAGCTTCGGCGCATCCTGCCCGTGGTCGAGGGCCTGGCCCGGCACGGCCTTACCCTCTCGATCGATACGCGCCGCGCTTCGGTCGCGCGTGCCGCGCTTGAGGCCGGTGCGCGGATCGTGAACGACATCTCGGCCTTGCGCGACGACGAGGCGATGCTGCCGCTGGTCGCCGGCAAAGAGGCCGATGTGATCCTGATGCATCGGCGTGGCCTGCCGGAAAACACTTTCGCTGGTCCGGCCTATGCCGATGCTGTCGAGGATATCCGGACGTTCCTGCTCGACCGCGCGGCGGCCTGCGAAGCGGGCGGGGTGAAGCGCGAGCGCATCGCCCTCGATCCGGGCATTGGCTTCGGCAAGAGCGTCGCGCAGGAGCTGGAGCTGATTGCCGGCGCGGGCCGCTTCGCCGAAGCGGGTTATCCCGTTCTGATCGGCTGCTCGCGCAAGAGCTTCATCGGCAAGCTGACGGGGCTTGCGACCGCTGCCGATCGCGATCCGGCGTCGGTATGGCTGGCCGTCGAAGCCGTGCGGCGCGGCGCGGCCATCGTGCGTGTCCACAATGTCATGGCAACCCGCCAGGCCCTCGCGGTCTGGGCGGCAATGAAGTAGATTAAGATCGATGCCTCGAACTCTTTTCGGAACCGACGGCGTGCGTGGCCGCGCCAACAGCGAGCCCATGACTGCCGAGATCGCTATGCGCATCGGCATGGCCGCCGGGCAGGTTTTTCGCCGCGGCGCCCATCGCAATCGCGCCGTGATCGGCAAGGACACGCGGCTCTCCGGCTACATGATCGAACAGGCGCTGACGGCGGGCTTCCTGTCGGTTGGCGTCGATGTGCTGCTGCTTGGGCCCCTGCCGACGCCCGCCGTGGGCTTCCTGACCCGCTCCATGCGGGCCGATGTCGGCGTCATGATCTCGGCTTCGCACAATCCTTACGAGGATAACGGCATCAAGCTGTTCGGCCCGGACGGCTTCAAGCTCTCCGATGCTGTCGAAACCCAGATCGGTGCGCTGGTCGCCTCGCCGCATCAGTTAAACCTCGCCGCTTCGCCCGATATCGGCCGCGCCAAGCGCATCGGCGATTCCGATGGCCGCTATATCGAGGCGGTGAAGGGCTCCGTCGCCAAGGCGCTCGACCTCAGCGGCCTCAAGATCGTCGTCGATTGCGCCAACGGCGCTGCCTACAAGGTGGCGCCCACCGTGCTTTGGGAGCTGGGAGCCGAAGTCGTGCCCGTCGGCGTGTCGCCGGACGGCTTCAACATCAACGGGAACTGCGGCTCGACCCATCCCGGTGTGCTGCAGGAGCAGGTGATAACGCACCACGCCCATATCGGCATTGCACTCGATGGCGATGCCGATCGTGTGGTGCTGGTGTGCGAGCGCGGCCGCGTGATCGACGGCGACCAGTTGATGGCCACGATCTCCGATCACTGGGTACGCGACGGCCGGCTCACGGGTCGCGGCATCGTGGCGACGGTGATGTCCAATCTGGGGCTGGAGCGCTATCTCGGTGCGCGCAAGCTCGAGCTGATCCGCACCCAGGTCGGCGATCGCTATGTACTCGAGCGCATGCGCAGCGCCGGCTACAATCTCGGCGGCGAGCAGTCCGGCCATATCATCATGACCGACTACGCCACCACCGGCGACGGGCTGATGGCGGCCCTGCAGGGGCTGGCGGCAATGATCCGCAGCGGCAAGCCCGCCAGCGAGACGTTTCGCGCCTTCGAGCCGGTGCCGCAGTTCCTGAAGAACGTGCGCGTCGCCAATGCCAACGATGCGCTCGGCGCCGGTGTGGTGACGCGGGCGATCGCCGATGCCGAGGCCCGTCTTGGCAAGAACGGGCGCATTCTGGTCCGCAAGTCGGGCACCGAACCTTTGATCCGCGTCATGGCCGAGGGTGACGATTCCGATCTCGTGCGTGCCGTCGTCGATCAGATCATCGAGGCGATCCCGCGTTCGGCGGCGTAGAGGAAATCATGAAAGGGCGTGTGTTGATTATGGCCGGCTCCGATTCCGGAGGCGGCGCGGGCATTCAGGCCGACATCAAGGCCGTTACTGCCATGGGCGGCTTTGCCGCCACCGCGATCACCGCGCTCACGGCGCAGAACACCGAAGGTGTGCACGGGGTCGTGGCTATCGAGCCCGCCTTCATCGCCCAGCAGATCGAAGTCGTGCTGACCGACATCGGCGCCGATGCGCTGAAGACCGGCATGTTGCACAGCGCCGAGGTCATCGGCGTCGTGGCCGCTGGGATCAAGAAGTATGCGCCCGGTGTGCCGCTGGTCGTCGATCCGGTGATGGTCGCCAAGGGCGGGCACCGGCTGCTGCTGAGCGAGGCCGAGACCGCGCTACGCGACGTGTTGCTGCCGATGTCGGCGCTCATCACGCCCAACTTGCCTGAGGCCGAGGTGCTGGCCGGATTTCCTGTCAGGGTCGAAGCCGACATGAAGCGCGCCGCCCAGAAGCTCGCGACGCTCGGCGCCAAGGCTGTGCTGATGAAGGGCGGCCATCTTGATGGCGATCGCGTCGTCGACCTGCTCTTCCACGATGGCCGTTTCGACCGCTTCGAAGACCAGCGCATCGAGAGCCGCAGCACGCATGGAACGGGCTGCACGCTCGCCTCGGCGATCGCCGCGAGCCTCGCCCAGAAGATGAGCCTGCACGACGCCGTCGCGCGCGCGCGCAGCTATGTGCGCAAGGCCATCGAGACCGCACCGGGCTTCGGCCGCGGCCACGGCCCTCTCAATCACGCCGTAACAGTCAGATCGGACTAGGACTGGGAGCACGCCACTGGAGTCGCGCGCTCCCAGTGCCGAATGTCTGCTCCGTAGACCTTACGCGCCGAACCGCTCGAGGCGTTCCAGCACGGTGGGGATCTTGTCGTCCGTCACGTTGGCGAAGGCCAATCGGACGAAGCGCTCCTGGCCTGCACCGAACATGTCGCCGGGAATGGTGAGCAAGTTTTCCTCGTCGGCGAGCCGCTTGGAGACTTCGGTCGAGGGCTGGTTGGCGAAGGGATGCTCGACATAGGCGAAGTAGGCGCCAATGCTGACCAGTCGCCAACGGTTCGACTTCTGCAGCCCCTGACCCAGCAGATCGGCGCGCGCCTTCAGCCCCTCGGTGTTCTTCCGCGCCCAGGGCAGGAGGTTGCGCAGACCGTAGAGGGCCGCTTCCTGGCCGAGTCGTGGCGGGCAGATCGAAACGCAGTCCATCGCCTTTTCGATCTCGGCCATGAGCCTGGCGCCGGCAGTGACGCCACCGACCCGGTAGCCCGTCAACGCGAAGACCTTGGAGAAGCTGTAGAGGTGGACGAGCGTGCCCTGCCAATCGGGCTCGTCGAACAGCGCGTGCGGACGCTCGCCTTCGGGCAGAAAATCCTTGTAGGTCTCGTCGAGCAGCAGGGCGATGCCATGCTTCTTCGCGAGTTCGTAGAAGGCGTGGATGGTCTCGCGGGGATAGACTGCGCCCGTCGGATTGTTGGGCGAGATCAGCACGATGGCGCGGGTGCGCGGGCCGATCAGCTTCTCGGCATCCTCCGCGTTGGGCACCGCGCCGGAGCCTGGCCGGAAATCGAGCGACACCGGCTCGACGCCCTGCATGCGCATCCACATGTCGTGATTGAAGTAATGCGGCCGCGGCAGGATCACCTGGTCGCCGGCCTGCGCGATGCTCATCAGCGCCAGGCAGAAGGCCTGATTGCAGCCTGACGTAATGCCGACCTCATCGGCGCCGATTCGCGCGCTGTAGAAGGACGAGAGATGGTCGGCATAGGTCTCGCGCAGAGCCGGCAGGCCGAGGATCGGTGTGTAGCCGTGCATCGCCGGATCGAGCAGGAGCTCGCCCAGGTGTTTGCGCAGCTCGAGCGCCGGTGGATAGCCCGGCACGGCCTGGCTGAGATCGATGAGCGGGCGGTCTGCGGGAAAGGTGCGGCCCAGCACCCAGCGCTTGGTCTCGCCGATGGGCGAGGGGGCGACAGCGGCGAGCCAGGGATTGGCGGCAGGAACGGTTTGCATCAGACGACGGACACCTCAGTACATGCTGCCGCCGGAGCTCTTGGCTCCGGTCGTGTTGCCTTCGCGCATCGCCGCGACCGTCGCCTTGGCGGCGTTCACTAGCAACGCGTTGTCGGCCAGGATGGTCGTGAACTGGAAGCCCCAACCGATCGCCTTCTTGGCGTAGTCGGTCGAGCCGCAATGGATGCCGGCATGGATCTTGTGCTTCTTGCAGGCCTTCACAATGGTCTGGATGGCGTCGACGATCTTGGGATCGGTCTGGTCGCCCCGCGGCTCGCCGCCCAGTGACAGGCCGAGATCGGCCGGACCGACATAGACGGCATCGAGACCGGGCGTCGACAGGATGTCGTCAAGGTTCTCCATCGCCTTCTTAGTCTCGATCATCGCAAAAGTGAGCACGGTGTCATTTGCGTTCTTCACGTAGTCGGCGCCGTGCAGCCAGTTGGCGCGTGTCGGACCGACGCTGCGATAGCCCACCGGCGCGTAGCGGCAAGCGCCGACGAAGGCCTCGCATTCGGCGCGGCTGTTCACCATGGGGCAGATGATTCCGAAGGCACCGGCGTCGAGCAGCTTCATGATGATGCCGGGCTCGTTCCACGGCACGCGCGCCAGAGGGATGGTCGGCGTGGTGGCGATCGCCTGGAAGAGCGATACGGCTGCCTGATAATCGATCAAACCGTGCTGCAGATCGGCCGTGAGCGAGTCCCACCCGCCTTGCGCCATGCCTTCTGCTGCAACGCCGCTCGGGATGCCCAGCCAGCCATTGACGGCTGCGCCGCCCTTTTTCCAGATCGATTTCACAGTGTTTTCACGCACGACAGCTTCCTTCCGCGAGGGCTCGATGAGGCGCGCGGAGCATCCGGGCGTCCTCTCGACCTGTCAAATCTTGCTCAGTTTGCGTCCCTTGCCAAAACTCGTTGCTTGCTCGGCAGGTTGTGCATAGCATTTGTCCCAAGGCTCCGTGCGAAGTCTCTTCGTAAAAATGTGAGCGCTGTCATCAGCCGGCACACCGGCGCAGAGGAGGAAACATGGTTTCGACAAAGGTCAGTCGTCGTCGTTTCGTGGCCGGAACTGCCGTTGCATCGACGGCGGTCGTCGCCGCGCCGTTCGTTCGCAGCGCTTATGCTGCGGGTAAATTGTCGGTCGGATTCTGGGATCACTGGGTGCCGGGCGCCAACAAGGCGACGCAGGAACTCGTGAAGGAGTGGGCGGACAAGGAGAAAGTCGAAGTCACGATCGACTACATCACCTCGCAAGGTAATAAGCTGCTGCTGACGACCGCCGCGGAATCGCAGGCCAAGTCGGGCCACGACATTCTCGCTTTTTCGACCTGGTTGCCGTCGCGCTACGCCGATCAGCTCGTGCCGATGAACGATGTCGTCGAGCCGCTCATCAAGGCGAACGGCGCCGTCAACGGCACCGTCGAATATCTCGGCAAAGTCGACGGCAAGTGGCTCGCCGTGCCGGCCACCGTCGGCAGCCAGATCAAGGGACCGTGCTCGCGCATCGACCTTCTGAAGAAGCATGCCGGCATCGACATCCAGGCGATGTATCCGGCCGGCGCGGCTCCGCAGGCCGATGCCTGGAATCTCGACAACTTCCTCAAGGCGGCAGAAGCCTGCCAGAAGGGCGGCAACCCGTTCGGCATCGGCCTCGGCACGACGTCGGACAATGTCGATGCGGCCGGTGCGTTCTTCCACGCTTTTGGCGCCATGCTGGTCGACGCCAAGGGTAACATCACGGTCAAGTCGGACCCGGTGCGACAGGCCCTCGACTACTACAAGCGGTTGATGGCCTTCCTGCCGCCCGATGCGCCGTCGTGGGACGACGCCAGCAACAACAAGTTTCTGGTTTCCGGCCAGGGCTCGCTGATCATGAACCCGCCCAGCGCCTGGGCCGTCGCCAAGCGCGACGCACCGCAGGTCGCCGAGCAGCTCTGGACGCACGGCTTCCCGGCCGGGCCGAAGGGCCGCTTCGGACCCTTCCTGCCGTTCTTCTGGGGCGTATGGAACTTCAGCAAGAACCAGGCGGCGGCCAAGAGCCTGATCACCTTCCTCTCGCAAGCCGCGTCGGCCGAGAAGATGGTCATCGCCAGCGGCGGCTATGACCTGCCGTCGTTCGCCAACCTGACCACCTTCAAGGTCTGGGCCGAGGAAGCGCCGCCCAAGGGCACGCTCTACCACTACCCGAACCCGCACAACCACCAGACGCTCTCGATCGCCGCGGCGCCCGCGCCGCACAAGATCGCCGAACAGATCTATACGCAAGCAATCCAGACCCAGATGGTCGTCCGCTATGCCAAGGGCGAGGCGATGGACAAGACGCTCGACTGGGCGGCCAAGGAACTCGAAGGCTTCACTCGCAACTGATGCGTCGTCTTTGATCGGTCGGGGGATGCCGTCTTTCGCGGCGTCCCCCTGATCGTCACATCGGCCACCCCTCAGGAGCACAAGCCATGGCAGATATCGCGGCCCGTAATCCGGCCGTTATTGCAGGCGGCCAGCGCAGCGGCCTGCACAAGTTGATGCAGCGCAAGTCGACCATCGCTTTCCTGATGGCGCTTCCCCTCATTCTGTTGATCGCGATCCTGGTCGCCTATCCCGCGGGCTACGCCGTCTACCTTGCGACGTTGAACAAGGGCATGACGCGCTTCGTCGGTTTCGGGAACTTCGAATTCCTCTTCGGGCGCGACACTTTCTGGTTGGTCGTCTACCAGTCCTGCCTGTTCGCCATCACGGCCGTGATCTTCAAGGCGATCATCGGCTTCGTGGTCGCCCACTTCGTGCACAACATCCCCTCGAAGGGCCAGCGCAAGTGGCGCGGCATGCTGCTCGTGCCATGGGTCATCCCGCCGGCCATGAGCACGCTCGCCTGGCTGTGGCTGTTCGATCCGTCCTACAGCGCCCTCAACTGGATCCTGGCTCACTTCGGCATCGGGAATATCCCGTGGACCGGCGAAGCCGGATGGGCGCGCTTTTCGGTGATCCTGGTCAACGTGTGGATCGGTTCGCCGTTCTTCATGATCATGTATCTGGCAGCGCTGAAGTCGGTGCCGGAGCAACTTTACGAGGCGGCCTCGATTGACGGCGCCACCTGGTGGCAGCGTATCTGGTACGTGACCCTGCCGATGATGCGCAACATCATCGCCATCACCGCACTGTTTTCGTTGATCGTCACCTTCGCCAACTTCGACATCGTGCGCGTGTTGACGGCCGGCGGGCCGCTGAACAGCACGCACATCTTCGGCACCTGGGCGTTCCGGGTCGGCATCGAGGGCGGTGACATTCCGCTCGGTGCGGCGGTGTCGCTCTTCATGGTGCCGATCCTAGCCGTCGCCGCGACCTTCATCCTGCGCGACATCACCAAGCGGGGGAGTGAAGTCTGATGGCAAACGCATCGATCGCCACAGGCGCCCCGACGCGCCCCCGGTACGGAAGCATGAGTCGTGACCGGCGCTGGGCGCTGCGCTGGTCGTATTTCTTCCTCGTGCTGTTCGCCATCTTCTTCCTGATGCCGCCGATCTACATGCTGATCACCTCGCTCAAAACCAGCGCGGAGATCTCGGCGGCGACCAATCCGTGGTGGATCTCCAACCCCACCCTGCAGAACTACATCGATCTCCTGACACAGAACCAATTCCTGGTCTTCTTCAGGAACTCGGCGATCGTGTCGATCTGCGTCGTGGTGTTGACGATGTCGATCAGCGTGATCGCAGCCTTTGCGCTGGCACGCATGAAGTTCTGGGGCTCGGCTACCCTCGCCACCGGCGTGTTCCTGACCTACCTGATCCCGGAAACCCTGCTGTTCATCCCGCTGTTCAAGATGTTCGCCTGGGTCAACGAGATGTTCGGCATCCAGTTGATGAATCATTGGTGGACGATGATCATCCTCTATCCGACGCTGACCGTGCCGTTCGCCACCTGGATCATGATCGGCTACTTCGCCTCGATCCCCAAGGAGCTCGACGAGGCGGCGCTGATCGACGGCGCCACCTGGATGCAGACGCTGACCAAGATCTTCATCCCGGTCGCGTTGCCGGGGATCATCGCGGCCACGATCTTCACCTTCACGGTGGCGTGGGCGCAGTTCCTCTATCCGCTGGCCTTCACCACCTCGACGAGCGAACTGGTGCTGCCGGTGGGCATCGTGACGACGTTGATCAAGGGCGACGTCTTCAACTGGGGACAGATCATGACCGGAGCGCTGCTCGGCGCAGCACCGCCGCTCATCATCTACGCCTTCCTGATGGACTATTACATTGCGGGACTTACCGCGGGCGCGACAAAGGGATAGTCGACACATGGCACAGGTAACGTTGCGTAAGGTCGTCAAGAAGTATGACGAAGTGTTGGCCGTCCGCGGCATCGATCTCGATATCACCGACAAGGAGTTCATCGTGCTGGTCGGGCCTTCGGGCTGCGGCAAAAGCACGACCTTGCGCATGATCGCCGGTCTCGAGGAAATCTCGGACGGCGACATCGCGATCGGCGGTGACGTCGTCAACGACGTGCCGCCGAAGGACCGGGACATCGCCATGGTGTTCCAGAACTACGCGCTCTACCCGCACATGAACGTCTACGAGAACATGTCGTTCGGGTTGAAGCTCAAGAAGACGCCCAAGGACGAGATCGACCGGAGGGTAAAGCAGGCGGCGCAGATCCTCGACATCACCGAGCTGCTCGACCGCAAGCCCAAGCAGCTTTCAGGCGGCCAGCGCCAGCGCGTCGCCATGGGCCGTGCCATCGTGCGCGATCCCAAGGTGTTCCTGTTCGACGAACCGCTGTCGAACCTCGACGCCAAGCTGCGCGTGCAGATGCGCACCGAGATCAAGAAGGTGCACCAGAAGGTGCGCACCACGACGGTCTACGTGACCCACGATCAGGTCGAGGCCATGACACTCGCCGACCGTGTCGTCGTCATGAACGGCGGCCTGATCGAGCAGGTGGGCTCGCCGAACGATCTCTATCATTCGCCGGCTACGAAGTTCGTGGCGGGCTTCATCGGCTCGCCGGCCATGAACTTCATTCCCTGCCAGCTCGAGCAGGCAGCGGGTGCGCTCCGGGTGCGCGTGAACGACAAGCTCTCGTTCCCGGTGCCTGCAGACCGCACCGCGCGCTACACGGCGCAGGTCGGCAAGGCCAACCTGCTCCTGGGTTTGCGGCCCGAGCACATCACCGAAACCCGACCGCACAGCGAACCCAACCAGCACGATTTCGACATGGTGATCGACGTTGTCGAGCCGATGGGCATGGAGACGCTGGTCTATTTCACGATCAACGGCATCGAGATCTGCGGTCGCGTCAATCCAAACGCCGGCGCGACGGCCGCCAAGCCGATGAAGCTGAGGGCCGACCTCAGCAACATGCATCTGATCGACGACAGCACCGGCAAGGTGCTTTAGGTTAAGGGGGCGCGCGACTGGCGTCGCGCGCCCCTGGCTATTTCAAAGGAGACATCGATGGGTTCGTTGACGGGCAAGGTCGCCTGGGTGACCGGTGCTGGTTCGGGTATTGGTCAGGCGGCAGCGGTTGCGCTCGCGAAGGAGGGGGCGACTGTCGTCCTCACCGGACGCCGCAAGGCGCCGCTCGCAGCGACGGCCGCGATGGTCAAGAAGGTGGGCGGCAAGGCCGAGGTGAAGCCGGCCGATCTCATGAAGGCGAGCGCGGTCAACAAGATCGCCGCCGACATCGGCAAGAAGTATCGCCGCCTCGACATTCTGGTGAACAACGCCGGCCTCAACATCCTCGATCGGAGCTGGGCGAAGCTTTCGGCCAAGGGCGTCGACGAAGTGGTGCACGGCAACCTCTCCAGCGCCTTCTATTGCACGACGGCGGTGCTGCCGCTGATGCGCAAGTCCGGCGGCGGCGTGCTGATCCACACCTCGTCGGTCGCAGGCAAGGTGCCGAGCCTGCTGAGTGGCCCGGCCTATTCGGCGGCCAAGCACGGCGTGGTGGCGATGAGCCATACGATCAACATGGAAGAGTGCGTGAACGGCATCCGCTCCTGCGTGGTTTGCCCGGGCGAGGTGGCAACGCCGATCCTCGACAAGCGGCCGGTGCCGATCACCAAGGCCGAGCGAGCGCGCATGGCGCAGTCCGAAGATGTTGGCGATCTGATCCGCTACATCGCCTGCCTGCCGCCGCACATCGTCATCAACGAGGTGATGATCAACCCGACCTGGAACCGCGGCTATATCGCGAGCCTGAAGCGCGGCAAGGCCTGATGTTGGAGTCCTGATATGGGCACGGTGACAATCAAGGCGAAGGAACTCGAGTCCTTCGTCGCGGACATCTTTGCCTCGGCTGGATGCTCCAGGGAGGAGGGCGGCCGCATCGGCCGTTACCTCGTGAGCGCCAACCTCTCGGGCCACGACAGCCACGGTGTGGTGCGCGTGCCGCGCTACGCCCAGCAGAAGAAGAGCGGCACGGTGGTGGCTGACGTGAAGGTCGACGTCCTGGTCGACACACCGGTGATCGCCGTCGTCGATGGCAAGTATGGCTTCGGCCAGACGGTGACGCCGCAGGCCGTCCAGATCGGCATCGACAAGTGCCTGAAGGGTGGCCTCTCGGCCGTGACCTTACGCAACGCCGGCCATGTTGGCCGTGTCGGCGACTGGGCCGAGATGGCGGCAGCGGCGGGGCTGGTGTCGGTGCATTTCGTCAACGCCTCGGGCAGCGTCCTGGTGGCGCCGTTCGGCGGCGTCGAGCGGCGCTTCTCGACCGCGCCTTATTGCGTGGGCGTGCCGCGTCCCGGCATGGACCCGCTGGTCCTCGACTTCGCGACCTCGATCGTTGCCGAAGGCAAGGTGCTGGTGGCGAGCCAGGGCGGCAAGAAAGTGCCGGACGGTGCGCTGATCGGGCCGGACGGCAAGCCGAGCGCCGATCCGCATCTGCTCTATGGCGACTACACGCCGACCGGCCCGCGCGACCACAGCAAGGGTACCGGAGCGATCCAGGCCTTCGGCGATCACAAGGGCTCGGGCTTGGCCTTCATGTGCGAGATCCTGGGTGGCTCGCTCTCGGGCACGGGTGCGACCGATCCCAAGCGTGGGCGCTTCGCCAACGGCATGCTGTCCTTCTACATCGATCCCAAGGTGTTCGATGCCGAAGGCTTCTTCCCGAACGACATAGCCAAGTACGTGGCCTTCGTGAAGAGCTCGAAGCCTGCGTCTGCCGGCACTGAAATTCTGGTTCCGGGTGAGCCAGAGGTCCGCATGCGGGCCAAGCGGTTGGCTGAAGGCGTACCGCTGCCGGACGACACCTGGGCTGCCATCGTCGAGACCGCGCGCTCCGTCGGCCTCGACGAGCGGCGTATCCAGCAGGCGACGATGTAGCATCGTCGCGCAGCAGCGCGGCGGAAACGCTGCCGCGCTGCAGGCGCCGTCAGGACGTGAGACGCGCCACCAGCCTCACATAGGCATCGATGTCGAACTTGCGTTCGAGCCCGGACGCCATCATCGACCGCACCTTGCCGAAGATCGGACGCTCCGGCCATGGCCGGTCATGCAAGCCGAAGCACCACGCGACATTGGCGTAGGAGTTCGGATCGCGGCCGCAGAGGAAGTAGCGGTTGTTCAGCTCGAGGGCCGTTGAAAACGCTTTCTCCGGTGTCGCCGACCATTCGAGGATCTTCTTTCCCCAATACATGCGCATGTGATTGTGCATGTAGCCGGTGACCACCATCTCGCGCATCGCGGCGTTCCAATAGGGATCGTGAGTCTCGGCCGCCACGAGCTGCTTGGTGCTGTAGCGATAAGGGCGGCGGTCGGTGCTGTGGGCGGCCAGCGTCCGCCGCGCCCAGTCGGGGAGGCAGGCATAGCTGTCATAGTGCGGCTCGTGTTCGACGAAATTGATGGCGAGTTCGCGCCGGACGATCAGCTCCTCGAGATAGGCCGCGCGGTCGGCGCGCTCGGCACTCGCCTCGCTTACCGCAAGCGCGATCTCGACGGCGCTGATCTGTCCAAAATGCAGGTACGCGCCGAGGAAGGAGACCTGCTCGCGCGCCGGCTCGCTGCGCCCGGAAGCATAGCCCGCCAGCCCACCACGGACGAAGGCGCGCAAGCGGCGACGGGCCTCGACCGAGCCGCCCTTGAAGCGCTTAACGGGAGGGACGCTGCGGTCGATGTCGAGTTTGGCAAGGAGCTTCGCCGTGTCGGACAGGTCGAGAGACTTCGGCAACGAAAGCGACTTCGCGCTGACCTTGGCCCTGGTGCGCGGCAACGGCCGCACGAACTCGTCGCGCACCTTGAGGATCTTGGGGCGAAGGGTACGGGCCGCGATCTCCTGCTTGCTTGAGGCGAGTTCGACCGGGACGACGACGTCGCCTTCGACCTGCACGACGCGGCAAGCGGCGGCTTCGGCCAGGTTGGCGCGCCAGACCTTCTGGTGACGAAGATAGCCGCGATCGCAGACGACGAGGGCAGCGTGACGGGCAAGCTCGATGGCGACATCATCGGGAGCGCCTCGCCGGACGACAAAGCCCACGCCGCGCCGGGCCAACGCGGCCTGTACGTCGGCCAGCCCTTCGAGCATGAACGAATAATGGCGCGCGTTTGCCTCGGGATAGCCGTCGGTCAATCCAAAGCCGACGACCACCGGAAGCTCCAGGCGATTTGCGCAGACAATCGCGGTTTCCAGCGCCGGATTGAACGCCTCGCGTTGCGACTGCTGCATCCAATAGAGGACATAGTCGCCCGCGCGCTCCGGGCGGTCGTTGAGGGTTCGTAGCCGCGCCTGCTCGATCACCAGAAACTCGCCTTTGCCTGAAGCCGGAACTTCATCCTAACGTGGCCACGGGGAAATTGTTCTGTGCCGGCTCCGAATGTAGTGAGGGGGCGGACTTTGGGGGACTGATAAACAATGCGTCTGTTGCGTCCCGACCCTGCCGCCGGCCTGCTCGGCCTGCGTGCCATGAAGACCATGGCTTCCGTTTCGGGCCAGCTCGGCCCGGTCCAGCGTGCCATCATGGCCGCGGCACAGAAGGTCATCCTTAAACTCGACGCCGACATCGACGCCTTACCACCGATAACGCCGTCCGAGCTGGCGTCCGGCTTCCCCACCTCCGAACTCAGGGAGCAGTTCGTCAACGGCATGCTGGTGGTGGCGTTGGCGGACGGTGTGCCGTCGCGCGAGATGGTGGCGAAGGTGGAAGAATTCGCCGAAGCACTGGGCGTCGAAACGCCTGCGGTCACCGACCTGCGCCGACTGGCCGAGCATCAGATGCTGATCTTCAAGCTCGACTTTCTGCGCCGCAGCCAGGTCGCCGATATCATGAAGAACCAGTTGGCGCAGAAGGGCCCCCTCAGCCTGGCCAAAAGCGTGCTCACCATGCGCGGCCTGATGGAGGATCCCGCGCTCGCCGCTCGCTACCGCGCCTGGGAGACGCTGCCCAGCGATACGCTGGGCCACAGTCTGATCTCCTTCTATCGCAAGAACGGCTTCAGCCTGCCGGGCGAGCGTAAGGGCTTCCCCGAGGCCGGGCTGTATCACGATCTCTGCCATGTGCTGGGTGACTACGGTACGGACCCCGAGGGCGAAGTCCAGGTTGCCGCCTTCACGGCGGGTTTCAAAGAGACGCGGCCGTTCTACGTCGTGCTGTTCGCCGTGCTGATCTTCAGCACCGGGGTGAACATGCGGCCCAGTAACGAGGATTTCACGACCACCGGCGTGCTCGGCAAGCCCGGCATGGCCGAGCGGATGTTCGCTGCGCTCGAGCGTGGCGCGCAGGTGAATCTCGACCTGTCGGACAAGTGGGACTACTGGGCCTATGCCGAGCTGCCGCTCGCGGAAGCGCGCCGGCAGCTCAACATCGTGCCGAAGGGCTAACGATCCCGGCGCTTGCACCATTTGTGCAGTCCGCTTCCGATGGGCTCGGCTCCGCTGCTGGACTTGCGCGGTCGGGACGGGGCCGATTCTCCCTTTGAAACCGATGAAAGCTGCGCGCAGGATCGCTACGCGTGCCTGCGATCGGACAAAGGGAGCGACACATGGCGCGGCAGCAGTCGTTGATCTGCAAGGGATGCTGGCAACAGATGCATGTGCCGATCCCGCTCCGCGGGGCACTTTCGGTGCCATTTCGTGTTGTCGGTTTGCGTCCGAGCCGCATGAACCCGAACATCTGCACCTTCTGCGAGCTGATGTTCAAGCGCGTGATGAAGGCGACGAAGATCACCATCGACGCCACGATCCTGTTCGCCGATGTCCGCGCTTACACGAGCCTGTCGCAGTCTTTGTCGGCGACTGAGATGGGCAATCTGCTCGATATCTTCTACGACGAATGTGCGGCTGCCATCTGGGAGTACGATGGACTCCTCAACAAGACCATCGGCGACGCTGTTATGGCCGTGTTCAACTTCCCGATCCGCCAGGAGAACCATGCAAGGCAGGCATTGTTGGCCGCGCGCGAAATCCAGCGCCGATGCTCCGCGAGAAGGGCGGAGTTTGCCGAGTTGACGGGTCACGCCGGCATCGAGGTCGGTGTCGGTGTTGGCATTCATTGTGGCGAACTCAGCTTCGGCGAGTTCGGTCGCACGCATCGCGATTTGACGGCCATTGGCACGGTCGTGAACACGGCGTCGCGTGTCTAATCGGTCGCCGCCTCTGGCGAGATTCTGGTGACGACGGCCGTATATCAACGCGCAGGGGATGACCTGCAAGATAGAACGGCCAGGCCCTACGAGCTGAAGGGATTCGATCGCCCCCTCGAGCTCTACGTCGGCTAGACGCACTCTGGGCGACGGCTCTGAGTTGTGGAGGTATCTGCGGGCGATCCAATCGGCGGATCGTTGGCTTCGGCTTCGAGAGCCTGAGCCTGGCGCTCGAACTCGTCGGCGTAGGTGAGCAGGCGGGCTTGGACGTCGGGGCGCGTGCCTTCTGCGAGGCGTCGCGCTCGCGATGCCTGGCGGCGCAGGTTGAGAACGAGCAATGCCGAATTGTGCAAGGCGCCACCTCCAGCCACGGCCTCTTCGTTGAAGCCGGCCAAGCCTAAACTGCACCAGACCAAAGGAGATTTCAGGGCACTGTTGTGGCGGCAAACAGGCGGGTCGTCTAAGGGGCCGCGACCAACCTTCAAATTGTATCGAGTGCCTGTTCACCGATAGCGTCGATAACAGCAAGAGGTTGCCTTGAGGCAAAAGATGGCTGCGGGCGTCCGAATCTCGCTGCTGGGGGCCACAAACTAAACACGCCTTTAAGCTTGTGAACGTCCAATACTGACCTCAAATCCGAGATGAACTCGGTAAGCGAGAATAGCCATAGGGAGGCTTCAGTGGATCGTCCGATCCGATCGCCGAAGAGGTGGGGGGAGACGGCCCGACCGTACGCCCAGCAGCCGCAACCGTGCGGCGTTCTCGCGCCGATCGTGCCATATGAGACCTACATCAAGGACAGAGGCGCGGGCGATGTGTCGAGGTTTTCAGTTCGACCGCGAGCGGCCCTCCGGATGCCGCGATACATCTTCATCCGGATGGATTGACGGCCAGAGTGTATCTGGTCCAGCGTTTGCTACGGAATCGTTCTTCACGCCGGACAGGCTGACCGGCGAGCAGGCACCTTCACCTCTCTCGAGTCGATGCCTGCCAGAAGCGAAGCCGCCGTCCAGGCCGTTTGCCTGGGCGGCGTCTTTGCACCGCCCCTATCACTGACAAGGAATGGTCGCACCAGCTAGTGGCCGGTCGGCGCGCTGGCGAGCCACCGCTTTGCGGTTTCGAGCTGGGTGAAAAGACGCATCGGGCGATCCGCCGTTGCCATGATGCCCAGCAGCCGGGCGAGCGGTTCAAACTGGTCTTCGGTCAGCACGATCGCGACGGGCCCGGTCATAGCCTCCCCATTCTGCATCCTCATGCGAACGCCGAGTTCGATCGCCTGGCCTGGCGTGATCTTGGTGAGCGCCTTCGAGAAGTCGAGCAACTGTCGGTAAGCCAGGACATTCGCTCCTGCAATCGCGTCCAGATAGCTCACTACGTCGGCGAAAGTGAACTCGTCTTCCGCGCAGACAGTGATCTGCTTTTCCTTGGAGTCGATTACCCAGTCGAAAGCCATGAGCGATGCGCCATGTCTATCTGATGTCGGACTCCCCTAGTGTCAGGGCGATGGACGTCACGCCAGAGCAAACCATGCTAGGATGCGTGCGAATGCTGTGGTCTCCCCGACCGGCAGAGTGAGGAGTAAGCCACAGGTGAGTCACGCGGCTCGATGGTGCTTCGTAAAGGGCGCGCGAGCATCGTCGCTGCAATCGTGACGAGGCGTCCTTGGCGCCTTGGGCATGCGACGCTCTTCACAAGCATTTGAGATCACAGCTTGTACATGCAGCAGGCGCTGCCACTAGGGCAAGAATTCGTCCGACCGGTCGATCGACGTGTAAGTGTAGAGAATGGCCACGCCCGGTGTGTGACGGGCTGTTCTCGACGGCGTGGGAACACCCCCCAGCCGAGCATCGCGGCGACACCACGAACCGCCCGACGCGTCGATCTGCAAGGCGACCGAGGGCCGATCGGTTGGAGACGTTTTTGACCGCGCAGCGATGCGTGTCGCGAGCGTTTCCTCCCTGAACAGGCCCGCTGCCCGCAACGGCGGCGGGCTTTTTTCTTAGTAATCGGCGGTTCGGCTCATGTAGGGAGTGCGTTCGTGAGGATAGCGACGCTCGCCGGCTCGCGGCCATCAAGGTTCCGGATCATAGCAAACGGGAGCCAGAGCCAGGCTTCGATTCGCAACCTGATGCAATCAGGTGGTCTGATTGTGGGAACCGCCCGCCTGTGAAATACCGAGAAGCGCGGCCGACGCCTGACCGGATTTCGCCGACGTCGCGAGATCGGCGAGGGCCAGTATGCCGACGAGCCGCTTGTTGCGATCTACGACAGGTAGGCGTCGTATCTGCTGATCGCCCATGTTCTGGCACACGTGGTTGGTGTCTTCGTCGTCGAAGCAGTACTTGACCTCTTTGCTCATGACCTCGCGTACGGTGGCCGTAGGCGGCTTGCCACCGGCGACGCCCCGAACGGCTATGTCGCGATCCGTGATCATCCCCACGAGCTTGTCGTTTTCGCCGACCGGCAGGGCACCGGCGTCGATATCAAGCATGAGGCGCGCCGCCTCCTGGATGCTCTGGTCAGGACTGATGGTGCGTACGTCACGGGTCATTGCTTCTCGAACCAGCATGAACTCCTCCTGTGTCGTCCGCTCGAATAGGCAATGCAGGTTGCCCACGGTGGTTGCGGCCAGAACTCGGCAAAATGTCGTGTCAGGCGATTGATCGCGGCCGCTTCGATGCTCGGTATGGGATCGATCACTCGACGATCCTGGATCGCGCGCGCTGAGGAGGGGCTTGTAAGTGCTGGTCGCGTGGTTCGTGCGAGAGACCATCGTCAATCGCCTCTCCGGTTGGAGGACGGCGAAATTTTCACAGAGAGGCTACCGCGGAAGGTCCCGATTTGCGACTCGTTCGCAATAACGATAGGTTCGCCCCGGATCGCGTGGACAGCAAAGGCATCTAGGTGATTGGCAAGGACCTCAAGCGGCTCTTCCTCGCACATCGGCGCGAGTTGCAGACCTATCTCAACCGGCGCCTGCGCGACCGGGAGATGGCGGCCGACCTGACCCAGGAAACCTTCCTGCGCTTTGCCGAGCAGGGCTCCCGGACGACCATCGTCGACGATCGTTCCTACCTTTATAGGACGGCCAGGAACCTCGCCA
Organism: Reyranella sp.; assembly: GCF_004297405.1. GTDB lineage: Bacteria > Pseudomonadota > Alphaproteobacteria > Reyranellales > Reyranellaceae > Reyranella. Next base: position 323,926 of record NZ_SCVC01000030.1, on the reverse strand, counting down.
TCGACCATGTCCGGCGGATCGGTCGGCATCGGACCGACTCCACGACGCACGACGATCTGGCGGACCTTCCCGAGAATCTCCCGGGTCCGGAGCAGATCGTCGACGGCCGCCAGCGCTTGGACCGCCTGCGAACCATTGTCGAAGGACTGCCCAAACGTACCCGGCAGGTGTTCGTGCTCAATCGCATCGAGGGACTGACGTATAGCGAGATCGCAGGAAGGCTCGGGATCTCAATTAGTTCGGTGCAGAAGCACCTTGCCAGTGCGCTGCAGCACGTCCTTCAGCGCACCGACCTTCAATAAATTCACGGTTTCCTTTACTGGAACGGGGACGCTCACGCGTCCTACTCTATGACGAGAGTCGCGCGGCGACCTTGAGATCGGGATGGAAAGGTGAGCGTGCTCGGGCGCCAAAGACGCGAAATCGAAGCCGAGGCTGCGACATGGGTCATCCGCCTGGGGCGGGGGCCGTTGCCGGACGACGAGCGGCACGAGTTCGATCGCTGGCTTGGTGAGGATTACAGGCATCGAGCCGCGTTCGAGCGGGCACGGTCGACCTGGGCAGAGCTTGGCGAACTGCGGCGTGCGCCGGGTAAGTTGCTCGACGATGTCACGTCCTCACCGCAACCATCGTTTGTTCCGTCCGCCGGTCGCCGTCTGACGCCAGCCGTGATGCGCAGGGCGATGGCCGCCATGGTTTTGGTCATCGTCGGTATGGGACTCGGCCTCTTCTGGTTTGGCGACCCGCTGCTTCTGCTCGAAGCCGATTACCGCACGCTGCCCGGTGAGAATCGCAGCGTGACCCTGGCCGACGGCAGCTTGGTGCAGCTCAATGCCGCCAGCGCCCTTGTCGTACGCTTCGACGGTCGGGAGCGCCGAGTCGAGTTGCTGGCGGGCGAGGCTTATTTCACCGTCGCCCCAAGGACAGAGAACGAGACCCGGCCCTTTGTCGTCGTCGCCGCAAATGGGACGGCCACGGCGCTTGGGACCGAATTCCTGGTGGACCGGGATCGCGAGGGCGCGGACGTCACGGTCGTCGAGCATCAGGTAGAGATCTCTGCGACCACGACGCGCGAGAAACGCGCTTCGATCGTGCTCTCGCCTGGCCAGTCGGTCCGCTATGACCGTACCAGCGGCATAGGAAATGCGAGAGAGGTCAATCTCCAGCGCGCCACGGCCTGGCGCCGGGGGGAACTGGTCTTCGACAAAGCCCGATTGTCTGACGTGGTGGCCGAACTCAACCGCTACCGGCGGGGGCGGATCATCATCTCCGATGGCAGCCTGGCGGACCGCCGAGTCAGCGGCTTCTTTCGGACTGACGAGCTGGACGGCGCGCTCGCGTCGATGACCCGCGAACTAGGCGCCCGCGCCCTGAATCTGCCGCCCTTCCTGACGGTTCTCTACTAGACCCCAACGGCCGGAAACATTTTCCGAACTTTTTTTACCTGATCTGACCGCGTCGCACGTCATCCCAACTAACTGAGAATGCAAGTCACTCGCCTGTGGGGCGACGGGGTGTTGTAATGAGTGTGTGGGTTGGGAGAAGGCGGATCGGGCTCGCCAAGCCGCTGTGCAAGTGGTCGAGCACGGTGGCGGCGATTCTGACGGTGGCTGCGGGCGCGGTCTGGGCGTCACCGGTGAGTGCCCAGCCTCAAGGCCAGACGCCCGCAGGGACCGACCGTCGTGTCGCGTTCGATATTCCTCCGCAGGACCTCAACAGCGCCATTCTGGCCTTCGCTGAACGAGCCGGTATCCGCGTCTTCTACGACGTGTCGCGGGTCCAGGGTCTGCGCAGCAATGGCGTTGCCGGTGAACTCACGCCTTCCGAAGCCCTCGGCCGGCTGCTTGCGGGCACAGGTCTGACTTTCCGGTTTACCGGTGCCAATGCCGTCGAGTTGCAGAAGTTGGACGCCGGCGCTCTCGCGCCGGGCGCCCTGCAGCTCGATCCCGTGCAGGTGCAGGGCGTCTTCCCCGTGCCATCGCAGGCGATGATCGACAACATTCCGCCGCCATACGCAGGCGGCCAAGTCGCGACGGGCAGCCAGCTCGGTTTGCTCGGCAATCGCGACGTGATGGACACGCCGTTCAACCAGACCAGTTACACCGCCAAGAAGGTGCAGGACCAGCAGGCCCGCACCGTGCGCGATGTCCTGGTCGACGATCCGTCCGTCCGTTCGACCTGGCCGGCGGGCAGCAGCTTCGACGAGATCGTGCGTATTCGCGGCCTCACCGTCAGCAGCCTCGATACGTCGTTCAACGGCCTCTACGGCATCATGCCCATCGCCTCGGTGCAGGCGGAACTTCCTGAGCGAGTCGAAGTGCTCAAGGGGCCAAGCGCCATGCTGAACGGCATGCCGCCCGGCGGCGGGATCGGCGGCTCGGTCAACATCGTGCCCAAGCGCGCCGGCTCGCAGCCGCTCAACCAGATAACGGCGGGATACGGCTATGTCGGGCAGTTCAGCGGTCATGCCGACATCGCCCGCCGCTTTGGTCCGGACGAGCAGTTCGGCGCGCGATTCAACGGTGTCTTCCGGGCCGGCAATACGGCCATCGAGCGCAACACAGAGCAGGTCGGCCTGACCTCGCTGGGCCTGGATTTCCGTGGCGAACGCGTCCGCTTGTCGGGCGATTTCGGTTTCCAATCGCAATACATCGGCGGGCTCGTGTCCTTTGTCCGCCCCAATGCCGGGGTGGCGGTGCCGCTTGCACCGTTCAATTCGTCGAACTTCGGACAGACCTGGAGCGATACATCGCGGCAGGATCTCTTCGCGGTGCTGCGGGCCGAGGTCGATCTCACCGAGAAGATCACGGCCTATGCCGCTTTCGGCGCCCACGACAACCGGGTCAACACCTTCTCGGCCGGCAATCCGGCAGGCACTTCGTTCAACGGCAACATCACCCAGACGCCGTTCCGGCAGGCCGTCTACAACAGCTTCCTCACCGGCGAGGTTGGCGTGCGGGCGCTCGTGGACACCGGCCCACTCAGCCACGAATTCGCCGTGAGCGCGACGACGCTCCAGCAGGAGGCGGGGGCGGGATCGGTGAACGGGACCGCCTTCACCTCGAACATCTATGCGCCGAACCTGATCGCCCGGCCCAACATCGCCTCGCCGATCGCGACCAAGTCGAGCCTCACCACCCTGTCGGGAATCGCCTTTGCAGACACGATATCGGCCGCGAACAAGCGCATCCAGCTCACAGCCGGTGGCCGCTTCCAGAGCGTCAAGGCGTACAACTATGACCCCGTGACAGGTGCGCAACTCTCGGCATACGACGAGAGCGCCTTCTCCCCCTCCGTTGCCCTCGTTTTCAAGCCCTGGGAGAACGTCTCCCTCTACGGCAACTGGATTCAGGGTCTTCAGCCCGGCCAGGTCGTGCCCGCCGGCTTCTCCAACAGCGGGCAGATCTTCGCGCCCTACAAGTCGAACCAGTTCGAGGTCGGCGTGAAGGTCGACTGGGGGAAGCTGACGACGACCGTCAGCGCTTTCCAGATCACACAGCCCAGCACAATCACCGACACCGCGACCAACGCGCTGGTCCTCGCCGGCCAGCAACGCAACCAGGGCATCGAGATCAACGTCTTCGGCGAGGTCGCCGAGGGCATCCGGCTGCTGGGCGGTGCGATGTTCATTGATGCTGTGCTGACGCAGACTCAGAACGGCACGACCAATGGATGGCAGGCGCTAGGCGTGCCCAATGTGCAGTTCAACCTCGCCGGCGAATGGGACACGCCGTTCGCCAAGGGCCTCACCCTGAACGGACGCGTCGTCTACACCGGCGCACAGTACATCGACGTGTCATACCCGCGTCGCACCATCCCGGACTGGACGCGCATCGATGTCGGCGCGCGCTACGCCTTCGAGGGCGTGAAGAGCCCGACGGGCGGTCCGGTCACGATCCGCTTCAACGTCGAGAACCTGTTCGACGCCAGCTACTGGGCGACCTCGTCCAACGGTTTCCTGCTGCAGGGCACGCCGCGCACCTTCCGCCTGTCGTCAACCTTCGACTTCTAGAGACCGCGATGCGCTTCGCGTTCACCCTGGCGCACCGGTGGCTGGGCCTCGCCATCGCGGCCTTCCTGTTCGTTTCCGGCCTGACCGGTGCGGTGATCTCCTGGGATCGCGAGCTCGACCGGGTCCTCAATCCTCACCTGGTGCGAGCGACGGGCGTCGGCCAGCCGCTACCGGCCACCGAGCTGGTGCGTCGGGTCGAACAGCGCGATCCGCGCGGCCGCGTGTCGTTCTTCCCATTGTTCGTCGAACCGGGTGACGCGCTGCCGATGAGCGTGCTGCCGCGCGTCGATCCCGCGACCGGGCAAGCCTATGAGCTGGATTACAACCAGGTTTTCGTCGATCCGGTCACGGGCGAGGAGGTGGGCCGGCGCGCCTGGGGCGCTGCCTGGCCGATCACGACCGAGACCTTCGTGTCTTTCCTCTACGAGCTGCATTACACGCTGCACATGCCGGAGATGTGGGGCATCGACGACTGGGGCGTCTGGCTGATGGGCGTTGTCGCCATCGTCTGGACCGTCGATTGCTTCGTCGGCTTCTACCTGACGCTGCCGGCCAGAAGGGCAGGGCGCGCCTCCAGCAGCTGGCGGCAATGGTGGCTGCGCTGGAAGCCGGCCTGGAAGATCAAAACGTCGGGCAGCTTTTATCGAGTCAACTTCGACATCCATCGCGCCTCCGGCCTGTGGACCTGGGCGCTGCTGTTCATCCTGGCCTTCACCGGCTTTTCGCTGAACCTCTACAAGGAGGTCTTCTATCCGCTGATGTCGCTGGTTTCGCAGGTAACGCCGACGCCGTTCGACCTGCGCGAGCGCGTCGATCGGAACCATCCTATCGAGCCGCGCCTGAATTTCGACGACATGCTGGCGCTCGCCCGAGTCGAAGGCGAACGCCGCCAATGGCCGCCGGTCGCCGGGATCTTCTATTCGCCGAGCTTTGGCGTCTACACGGTGCAGTTCTCGGACTCGACGGCGGAGCGAACCGGCACCGGCCTGCCGCCGCCGCGACTCTTCTTCGACGGGCAGGATGGCCGCGCGCTGGGCGAGCGCGTGCCGTGGAAAGGCACCGCCGCAGACATCTTCGTGCAGGCGCAGTTCCCGCTCCATTCCGGGCGGATCCTGGGCCTGCCCGGGCGCATCCTTGTATCGGTCATGGGCCTCGTGGTGGCGGCGCTGTCGGTCACCGGCGTGGTGATCTGGTATCGTAAGCGTCGCGCACGGCTGGCGGTGCGGCTAGGCGTGTAAGCCCGACAGTGGCGAGTACTGCCGTATCAGCTTGCCCAGAATTGGGCGAAGCGGTCAGCACGAAGAAGCGTCGTGGCGTCGGCTTTGGATACGGATGGTTGGTGAAGAGTTGATGCCAGACTGAGCGCCGCGTTGCTGGTCGTCCTAACGGGCGTCGCCGGGAATACCTATCTGGTGCGCTTGGGGCTGGTCGGGGATCTTGGACTTGCGATCGCTTCCATTGCGGGATGTGTCGTCGTCCTGGCTATTCTGTCGGCAGTGTCCACCAGATTTTTGGTCGTTACATTGCTCTTGGTGGGATTGATGCTGGGCTACCTTTGCGTGGGCCTGATCAACGTATCTCTGCATTTCATCGACGAGATTTGTGCCAAAGCATTCAAGGTCTGGGACGATGCGAGCTTTGCCGGGGCGACTTGGCGCCAGCTTACGATCCTTTGTCCAGGGGATTTGGTAACTGCCGCTGGAGCATCATATCTTCCATCTCAATGCGGTGATCGGCTTGGTAGGGGCACCAGTCGCCCTTTTCGTTTTGCTGCGAAGCAGGGCGCTTCGGTCGTGGGAAGCACACTAGTGAGAATTGCAGTCGCGTGCTCAAACGGTGTTGCTGGAAGCCGTCATAACAGTTCGCATTTGTTGACAGTTCTCTGTCTCGCCGGCAGTCATCATAACGCCACTAAGTTTTCCCAAATTCACTTACGGTCACGGCTGAATAGTAGTTAAGTGTTACTCGCCGCGTCGCTTAACGGGGGCGAAGTGACCGTCGACGAAACCACAAAATGAATAGGCCTCTACGACGGTCCAGTCGCGGCTGGATCGCCTGCTCAGCTCCACCAACGATGGAGGTAGCACCATGATCAGGGTCGTTCGCCGCCGCACCGCGCTTGCCATCGGACTTGCAACGGGCGCCCTCGCTGCGCCGATGCTCGCCCGCTACAGCGAGGCGCAGAGCCTCTATCGCATGGGCAAGACAGTTCGCATGGTCGTGCCCTTCGCCGCCGGCGGCACGGCTGACCTGCTGGCCCGCGTCGTCGCGGAAATTCTCGCCGAATCGACGACCGCAACCTTCCTGATCGACAACAGGCCGGGGGCGGGCGGCAATGTCGGCGCGGAGATAGTGGCCAGGGCGCCGCCCGACGGCATGACGCTGTTGCTCGGCACGCTCGGCACGGCGGTTACCAACCAGTATGTCTACAGAGAATTGCCCTATGACAGTGAGGAAAGCTTCGCGCCCGTGGCGCTGGTCGGCGAAGTGACAAACGTCGTGGTTGCACATCCGAGCTTTCCAGCCACAACGCTCAAGGAGTTCGTCGACTACTGCAAGGTGCAGGGTCCCAATAACGTGACCTACAGTTCGCCCGGGGTCGGCAGTGCCGGCCACCTGTCGATGGAGTATCTGCAGCTCCTGGCCGACATGAAGCTCGCGCATGTCGCCTACCGCGGCAGATCTGCGATGATGAAAGCCTTGGTCGCGGGCCACGTCCCGATCGCCATGGACAACCTGCCGCCCTACCAGCAGCATCTCCAGTCGGGCGCTCTCAGGGCGCTGGGCGTGAGCTCATCCAAGCGCTGGTTCGCCGCGCCTGACTTGCCGACTGTGGCGGAGCAGGGCTATCCGGACTTCGATACCGCGCACTGGTGGTACGTCGCGGCGCCCGCGGGCACGCGGCTCGACGTCGTGAACAAGCTCTCTGATGCGATCGTGAAGGGCATCAAGTGTGAGCCGGCAATCAAGAGGATTCGCGATGCCGGCGCCTGGGAGCGGCCTGGCAACGCGGAGGATCTCGCCAGACACATGGCGGCCGAGAACAGGAAGTGGAAGTATGTGATCGGCGCGGCGAACATCCAGAAGCAATAGGGAAAGCTCGAGCCGGCGCCTTGCCGAAGAGACCTCCCGGCAGCGAGAAGGCTGTCAACGCCTAGTGACGCTCCTTGGCCGCCGAGTAGTCATCGGCAATCTCCAGGATCACCGTCGCCAAGTCACGGAGCGCTTCGGGACCCGCATTGTTTTGCACGTATGCCGTGCCGTCCTGGTCGACCGCGAGGACGATGTGAGGGATTTCGATGCCTGCATCGAGGAGGCGAGTCCGGATCAGGGCGTCCGCCTCGAGAATTGCGGCGCCGATGATGGCCTCCGCCTTGCAATGGTCTGCCATGGACTGATCCTAGAAGAATGGGCGTCTATGGGCCGAGTGTTCGGTTCGCGTCACGTGGGCGAGATCGATCGGGCAAATTGCCCCGGATTTGCCTCGGCTCCCCGACTACTGTGGCCGAGTACATGCAGTCGCAGTCAGCTTGAATTGATCACGGTTACCGGCCGGACCAACGGCTAACATGCTCTTGGGCTACCCCGGGCAGGCTGCAAGTAGCCCGTCAAAACGCAACGTTCTCGCGTCCAGCCTGGATCTTCTCGGAGTGCGATCCGTCGGCGAGACGCTTACTCGCACAATCCCTTAAGGAAGGTGAGTGGCAGCGGGTCGCCGAGCTTGGGCAGGACGCGGGTCGTATCGGGTTCACTCTCCGCCAGCTTCCTCAACCAAGCCACCACTGGTTCATCGGTCGGTTGAAGGTGATCGCGCAGCGTTTGCAATGCCGGCTGTAGGTAATCGCGCAACACCAGATAGCGATATCGATCCAGGAGAGCCGGCACGACGCTGCAGGTCCTCGACCTTTGGCTGAACGCGTATGACAGGTTGTAGAAGGCTTGCGTGTAGTTGCCGCTGGCCGCGAGGGCGAACTGCTCGAGCGCACTCTCGCGATTCGGGCCTCCTGCGAAGGCGTAGGCACGCCCCAGATGGTAAGCTGTCCGCGCCGGTTCCGCCGTCTCTTTGGCCTCGCGCTCGCAGGCGGCGATCGCCTTGGGGTCGACAGGCACGCCACGCGCGCGCCGCTCTGGATCGAAGGCGTGGGCTGCCAGCTTCTCGCACTGCGTCGGAGCGGGAAGGTTGTCGCCAGCCAGCGCCTCCGCCCCCGCGAGCAAGCCCACCATCCAGGCATCCTCCGCCTGGTTCTCCGCACGCAGGCAGCAAAGCGGCCTGGCCGCGGGATTGTCCACCTTGATGTCGGCATAACGGCCGGGCTCGAATAGCGACGCCTGCTCGTAGACGTTCCTCATCACGGTGACCGCCGCCTTGCGTGCGCCGTCGAGATTGTTTTCGCCAAGCTCTTCCCGGGCGATCTCGGTGCCGACGCTGGCCAGAGCCCGCAGCACAGACGACAGGCCCGCGACGGTCGCCGTCCGCACATAGACGAAGTCGGCGTCCCTCCTCGAGTGTGCCTCCATCTCCGCCAAGAGAGTCTCGTAGGTGGAGCGCGCCCGGTTGCGCACGTCGGCGACGGCATAGAAGTCCTTCTTGGACCGGAATGGCAGAAAGGTCGCATGCCAACGCAGGGCTTCGGCCATCTGCAGCCGGATTTCGAAAGTCTGCGGAATAGGCGGCTTGCTGTCGAACGAAGCGACGGCTTCCGTGAAATGCTTGGCCCGAGCTTGCCGGGTGGCGTCATCCCGTTGGATCGTGAGGACACCGAGCCAGAACCTGGTGCGCGCTTGCGCCAGCCGTAGCGATGTCTTGTTGACGCCTGCTGCGACCAGAGCTTCCTGTAGCTCGAGCGCCGCCACGAGCATTACCCGTCGTGCGTCGTCCAGACGAGAGGTCCATCTGAAATTGACGAAACCCCAGTTCATGTCAGCCAGGCGGGCCAGTGGCTCGGCATCGGTCCAGGCCTTGGCATCGATTGCGATGCGAAGGGCACTGGTGATACGCCGGACGGCCTCCTCTGAAACGTCACCCCGGGCATCCAGCCGCGCAAGATGCTCCGCTATGACCGCCGCCGCCTTGCTGCGCGCGCCGAGTTGCACAAGCTGGGATGCGGCCTCGGCCAGCTTCGGCGTGTCCTCCAGTCGCGTCGGGCGCTGGCTTGTTGCTGCCTCGACGGCCCTGGTCAGGAGATCGATTTTGAGCTCGTTGCTCGGTGCGACGTTCGCCGCTTCAACCAACAGCTCGCTCCGGGCTATTGGATCGGACAGCAGGCCGGCCACCTTCTCCAGCGCAGCGTAGGGCTCGGGCGGCATGGGTGAGGCAGGTGAGGTAGGTGAGGCAGGTGAGGCAGGTGAGGCAGGTGAGGCAGGTGAGGCAGACGGCACGCCGGCCTGGATCGGTTTCGTCGACGGAAGCATATCGCGCCACAGGCTGGCCAGCTCTTGATCGCCCAGCTTGGCCGCGATCCGGTTGCGCAAGAGTCCGACGGATGCGGCGCTTTCGCGGTCTCCGCTTTCGAAATAGTACCGCTGGGCCGCGGACAAATGAGCCAGCGCCTCGGCGTGGCGGTCGCGGGACAGGAGCAGCAGTGCCCGGATTTCTTCGTCGCGTCCGTCCGACGACTCCTGTCGCCCCGTGAGGATCTCGCTGAGGCTCCGGTCAGTCGGCTCGCGGCGCGCCCGGTCGAGGAGGGGATAAGGCAGTTGCCGGCCGAGCCGAGCCGCTAGCGCTCGCAGCGCCTGTGGTGCGCTGCCCGCACGATCGCGGCTGAAACCCACAGCGAGGAGCCGAAGGCCCGTAGGATCGCCGCGAGCCGCCAGCACCGCCGCGTGATGACGGATCGTGGCCATAGGCATTTCAGACGCGTCGCTGTTGCCGAGGATCTCGTCGCAAAGCCAGACGAGAAGCTCACGCTCGAGACGGTCCGCGGGCATCCTCTGATCGCAACCGGACTTCGTCTGCTTCGCCAACACGATGACGGGTTCCGCCCTGATATCGCCATCGCTTCGCTCGATCTCGTCGGCCAGCCGCTCCAGCGCGTGCGCGCAGTTGAGCGGCGATCCTATGGATGTCTCTGGACGGATCTTGACGCCGCTCGATCGCAACAGGTCAAAGGCCTGTCGGGTGGATTTCTCTATATCCAGCGGCGCGACACCACCACCGATGGCGACTGTCGCTGCGGCAAGCTCAGGCAAGGTAAGCGGGCTCCGGAGCACAGGCTTCTGGACGGCCAACGTGCCATCCGACGAGGTAAAGGCGAGCCACGGCGATGTTCCTACGCGATCGAGAAACTTGGACCGCCGGTCGGGGACGATCGTGCCCGCGATCTTGCGTGTTGTGGCGTCCCACAATTCAATCATCGTGCCTTCGCGCGACTGAGACGCTACGTCGCGCTCATCTGAGTCCCTCGGCGATGTCCGTGTCTGACGGCTGTCGAGACGATCGGCCGGCATCAGCCATACCTGGCGGCCATAGGCGAACCGCAGGTATTTCGTTCCGTCGGGAATGTCGACCGTCTCCTCGCGTGGGGCCGACTGGCCGATCTGCCCGACGTCGATGAAGCGCACCTGGCCGGCTTTGCCCGCAACGCCGAGCACGTCCGGCGCGGTGAATTCGATATCGCTGATGCCCCTGTCCATCCTGACCGCGATGTCGGTGTTGGGCTCGGCGTCGCCGCTGCACTCGCCGACATAGATCCGGTTCCCCTTGGCGAGCGCATAGCGGCCGCGATCGGGATCTGTCGTCCAGGCGTTCGGGGCCTCCCCCTTGAGCAGGCGGCGGGCCTCGGCGCCGTCCGCCGACGCTGTAATCACCCAAAAGGCGTCATCGTCGTCGCGTGCCAGGAAATGCGGCAGCGTCGCATGGCAGGCAAACAGAGCGCTGAACGACAAATCGGCGTAGGTGTTTTCAAGTTCGCGGCTACCACGCGCTGCCGTTTGATCCTCACGGCGTTTGATCCGCACTGGGCGGACGTCGTTGGCGGCAAAATCCTGAAAGCGGCCCATGAAGATGACATCGCCGGAAACGACCGCCAGGTGGTCGCCGCCGCCATAGAAGCCGACGCCGGAGACATCGACAGTCTCGCTCGAGGTCGGACCGTAGAGCTTGGCGAGGCTGACAGACTGGCGACCCGACCACGTATCGGAGGCGTCGCTCCAGTAGATCTCGATGCTGTTGTCGAAGACGCTCGCCACGGCGGTCGCGCGATGAGCAGGGTATCCATAGTAGGCATGCATCAGCGGTTCCCGGCTCAGCCGCGGCTCACGGGAACCCTGTCGGGTGGCCTGGCCCTGCGGCCGATCCGGTCCCGGCTCCAGTGCCAGCGGCCGGATGCCATCGCCCGCCCGGAAGTAGGCCCGCTGACGTTGCAGCGCCTTATCCAGCGCGTCCGTGAGCTCTTTCTTGAGTTTGCTGTCGAAGGCCACTTTCTGGCGCTCGTCTATGACGAGCAGGGGAGCTGTGACCGTCGTGATGATCGTTGCCGCGCGGGGCCAGTCGCCGGTGCTCTGGTGAGACATGGCCGTCGACAGGGTCGAATCGATCGACGTGTGCGCGGTATTGATCTTTAGCGCTTCGAACCCCTGGCGTTCCTGGTGCCAGAACCACGACGTCAAACCCGCCACAACGATGGCGATCGCCAAGGCGCCACCGATTCTGTACTGGAGCCGCCGTCGATCGCGCTGTGTCTCCTCCTGGAGGGCCTTTTCCTTCAGACGAGTGTTGTGGGCCTGCACGCTGGCGTCGAGATAGCGTCCGACGATCTTGTGGTCGCCGCCGTATTGCTCCGTCCATGCTGGGCTTGGACGGTAGGCCGCCTGCAGCTCGAGCGCCCTCGTGAGCTCGATGTCGCGCAGCAGCTGCTCGTTCGCCTCGGGCTGTCGCGCCGGATCCTTGCTCAGGCGATCCCACTCGACGGCATCCTCGCGCAGCCTGCGCCACCAAGCCGCCGTTGCCGCCTCGGCCTCGACCCATTCGCGCAGCTTTTTCCACTGGCGGATCAGGCTCTCGTGACTGATGTCGACCAGGGTATCCTCGTCGAGCTCCTCCCGCTCGGTTACGAGGAAGTTGCAGCGTGGCGCGCGGTAGGCCTCGACGACCGCCAGCACATCGTCCCGCTTGCCGTTGCTGAGCTCCACGAGCTTGCCGATGCTGGTTCGCCGGCGAACCGCATCGGCGACCGACGCGCCATTGACCAGGGCGCGAAACACCGTCTCGGCAACTGGTCGGATCCCCTCGCCACGCTCCTTGACCAGCTTTTCCAGCACCTCATCGGCATGACCGCTCAAGGTGCCGCGCAAGCCGCCGCTCGCGTTGTAGTCTTTGAGCTTCAGCTTTGGCGGCGTCTCGCCGCGATCGATCGCTTGTGTCCACAGCCGATTGAGGACGTGCTGCATCAGTGGGAGCTGGTCGGCCCGCCGCGCCAGCCGGTCGAGCTGTGCCGTGCCGGCCAGGCTGCCGGGCTCCTTGCCCTCGGCGGGGCGGACCTCGATCTCGTTCCATGGCGCAAAGGCCGCGAGGTCGTTCAGCAGGCGGTTGGTCAGCGCGCTCTCGATCTCGACGCCGCACACCCGCGCCGGCTCCTCGATGGCGAGCCGACATTGCTCACGCGAGAGGCGAGGCGTCAGGTACTGGCCGCGGTTGATCGCCTCTGCGAGCCCGTCGATCAGGGCGCAGGCGCCAAGATACTCCGAGCGCATCGTCAGAATGACGTAGATCGGCAAGCTCGGCTCGCTTGCGCTCTCGATCAGCAGGTTGACGAAAGCCTGCGCCTGCTCCTGCTTGGCGTAGGTGTCGTAGCCGAACAGCTCTTCGAATTGGTCGACGAGGATCAGGAGATTGGTGCGCGGGCCCGAGGCGCCGCCGAACTCCAGTGCGGCATGGCTCCATTCGATGATGCTGCGCGGTCCGCGCTGCAGCATGGTGGCGAGGCTTTCCGCCTCTTCGGGATCAACCTTTCCGGCTCCCTCCGCAGGATCCATCTTGCCGGCGGCGCGGCTTGCCAGCAGGGCGCGCGCCAGGTTGGCGATCGGCCGGCCACCGGGCCTGAGGTCGACGAAGCGCCACGACGAGCCCGCCTTCCGGAGCAGGCCGAGCTCGAGGGCTTCCAGCACGCCGGTCCGCACCAGGGAGGACTTTCCGCTGCCCGAAGCGCCCAGCACGGCGACGAAGCGGTTGGTCTTCAGCCGGTTAAGGATCTCGTCGACATCGCCATCTCGGCCAAAGAACAGATCGACTTCGCTTTGCAGGAACGGCCGCAGCCCGGGGTAGGGCGCGCGCGGTTCGGCAAGGGAGTCCATGGCGCCCTCAATTAGCCAGCAAGGCGAGTGCGTTCGGCAGTCTGGCCGAATTGACCTGCATCAGCTCGGGCAGGGTCATGCCGACGGGTGGTTTCTCGTCCTCGCCAGTATAGATCGCGAGCACACGCACCGGGAGCTGACGCCTGTTCTTCACCTTGTTGTAGTTCAGCAACTGGGCGCGCACCCATTTCGCCTGCGTGGCACCGTAGACAAGCACCAGCGCATCGCAGCCGACGATGTTATTCTCGAGGTCCTCGCGCATATCCTGCTGCGAGCCTTCGAGAAGCGGGAACGAGCAGCCGTGGCCGGCGCCCGTGATCGTCTGTCCGACGCCCTCGGCGATCGATATGTCGGGCGTGTCGGCGTTGATGAAGACGAGCACCCCGCCAGATACAGCGAGCTTCGATGGAGCCGGTTTGGGATTGAGCAGCACACGGAGCCGCGCGACCACGTCGAGCTTGAAGGCTTCCAGGCCACTCACGAAGACTGTCGAGCTCTCGAGTAGCGCGCGTTGCTGGTCGCTGAGGCCGTCAATGGAGGTCTCCGGATGGCGCCATTGTGCGAGCGCCTTGCCCGACTTGGCCGCGAGCCCGGCCTGGAGCTGAACATGGCCATCTGGACGGCTGCCCTTGAGGCGGCTCAGGAGCTGCACGACCATGTCGGCGCGCGCCAGATCGGCTTCGAAGGCCTTCGTGAACGCTTCCGACTCGGCCGGATAGAACTGCTCCTCCGGCAGGACACGTACACCATACTGCTGCAGATGGCGTCGCACCTGCTCGCGCTCTTCCTCGAGATCGTCCGTCACCTGCGCCAGCAGGACCGTACCCAGGCTGGGAGTGGCTCCCGAACCCACCGCTGGATCTTGCGGCGACGGCCCGGGCTGATTCTGACCGAGGGCTGGTCCACCGTTTCCCGGCTTCTGGCTTGCCCTGCGCAAGGCCAGCAACTGCCGGCTCATCGCCTCCGCGAGGTCACCGAGCCGGGCCTTGTACTGCTCCCTCCGTTCGGGTGTAGTTGGCTCCAGCGTTATGGCCGCCCCGGCATCTGTCTCGTACCAGAAGCGTACAGGGATCTTCGAGCGCAGCATCTCGGGGCACGGCTCACTCTCCAGGAAGGGCAGAACCTGGGCCAGGAACAACCGGTCGACGCTCTGGGCGCCATGAACGCCAGCGAAGGCGTCGAGCTCCTGCAGCGACACTGGCTTGGCGCCGGCCCTGTCGCCGACATAGCTCGGCGAGGCGATCGACAGCATCAACGCCGACTCGCGTGCATCGGACGCAAAGCTCGCAATGGAGTAGCTGCCGCCCTGTGACTTTCGCTGGCTGAAGAAGATTTCGAGCTCGGGCGTCCCGCCCAACCGGGCCTTCAACGCATTGGAAAAGTCATCGGCAAAGCGCACGACCCAGCCCGGCTCGTCAGATGCACCGGCATCGTCGACGAGGGCAAAACTGATGAAAACGTCGTGTTTGTACCCGTTCGCGTAGGCCATTAGCTACCGGTTCCCCACAGGTCGGCCGCCTGACACGCACACTTGCCCACAAAGTCTAAGCTCAATTCACTTCAGGTCAACGATTAAACCTTGGGTAGCAATGTCATATGGTCCGCATCCAGGAACCATCCGACGAGTCTTGCCGTCGCGCCCGCCTTGCCCCAACGTGTCGTCGACAGTCGCGTCGCATTTTTCCCTTCGCACTCCTCTCCCGGCCCAGGCCGGAGAGGCGGAGTGGGGGGCACCGGCATAAGGGCATCACATCAAAAAAACGTGAGGTCGCCATGACTGATCGAGTGCGTGCACGCATGACCGCCAAGGGGCCGAAGAAGATCCTGGCATGCGACGGCGGTGGCATCCTGGGCCTGATGAGTGTGGAAATCCTGGCGAAGCTCGAGGCCGACCTGCGCCAGCACGGCGGCAACCCCGACCTCGTCCTCTCTGATTTCTTCGACTTCGTCTGCGGAACAAGCACTGGCGCGATCATCGCGACCTGCCTCGCCGCGGGAATGTCGACGGGCCAGATCCGTGAATTCTACGTCAAAAGCGGCGCGACGATGTTCGAACCGTCCTCCTTCACCAAGCGCCTGCGCTACAGCTACAACGATGGGCCGCTGGCCCAGATTCTCCAGACCGAGATCAATCGCGCGCTCGGTTACAAGGATGGCGCGCCTCTGGCGACATTGGGCAACGAAAACCTGCAATGCCTGCTGATGATGGTAATGCGCAACCACACGACGGATTCGCCGTGGCCGGTCAGCAACAATCCGCACGCGCGTTACAACGACCCCAGCCGGGGCGACTGCAATCTCAGGCTGCCCTTGTGGCAGCTGGTGCGCGCCAGCACCGCGGCACCCACTTTCTTTCCCCCGGAAGTGGTCGTCTTCGGCGAGGGCACGTCGAAGGAGTATTCATTCGTCTTCGTCGATGGCGGCGTCACCACCTACAACAATCCGGCTTTCCTAGCCTTTCAGATGGCGACGGCGGCACCGTACAAGGTCAACTGGAAGACCGGCGTCGACGACCTCCTCATCGTCTCGGTTGGTACCGGGACGGCGCCGCGGGCCAGGCTGGGGCTGAAGCCCGGTGACCTTTGGCTTCTCGACCATGCAAAGAGCATGCCGGCGGCACTGATGAATGCAGCCGCTGCGGGCTGGGACATGACCTGTAGGATGATCGGCGACTGCCGCTTCGGCGCGCCAATCGATCGCGAGTTCGGCGATGGCGTGACGAAGCCGGGCGATGGGGCAAACTGGTCCGGGTCGAAGCAGTTCACCTATGTCCGTTATGATCCGGACGTTTCCGGTCCCGGCCTGCAGGCGCTGGGCCTCGGCGACATAAAGCCGGAGGACGTACAGGTCATGGACTCCGTCAAGTTCATTCGCAACATCCAGCGAGTAGGCGAGGCCTATTCCCGGCAGGTTTCACTCGACCATTTCAGTCAGTTCGCTCCCAAGCCATGACCTCGACCCGTCGTGCTTTCGTGATCATGCCGTTTGGCCGGAAGAAGCTGGCTGACGGCACGGAGATCGATTGCGATGCGATCTATACCGAGCTGCTGGCGCCGGCGATCAAAGCGGCGAACCTTACGCCTCATCGCGCCGACGCCGACTGGCGCGCAGGTTCGATCCATGCCGATATGTTTCAAGACCTGCTGCTGGCGGAGTTCGTCGTCGCCGACCTGACGATGGACAATCCCAATGTCTGGTACGAGATCGGCGTGCGCCATGCATTGCGGTCCGGCGGCACCGTACTGACTTATGCGATGCGCGAGCGTTTACCTTTCGATCTCGCTGGCCAGCGCATGCATCGATACACTTTGAGGGACGGCAGGCTCGATCCGGATTCCGTCGAGCGTGAGCGGCAAGGCCTCACCAGTGCGATCGAGGCGACCCTGGGTGCCTGGCGAGGGCGGCGCGCCAGTCCGGTGTTCCAGCAATTGCCTAGTCTGCAGGAGCCGGACTGGAAGACCCTCAAGGTTGGCGACACCAACGAACTGTGGGAGGCGCTGGAGGACTGGCAGAACAGGATCGACGTCGCCCATCGCAAGGAGCGTCCGGGTGACATTCTGGTGCTGGCCGAGGAGACGCCCAACAGCGTCCTCGAACTAGAAGCACTGCGCGAGGCAGCCAAGGCCCTCCTCGAACTCAGGCGGCCGCTCTATGCGCTAGCGATTGCCCAGCGCGCGCTGGCAGTCGATCCAGACGATCTCAAGGCACGCCAACTCGAAGGCGTGGCGCTGGGCCGCGCCGGGCGCCACGCAGACGCGCGTCAGGCTCTGCAACGCCTCTCCGCAGACCATAAGGATGGCGAGACTTTGAGCATTCTCGCCCGCACCTTGAAGGATGAGTGGACCGAGGCCTGGAAAGCCCATCCGCAGCGCCAGGCCGACCCCGGCGGGGCGGCGCGCGACACGGCACCGAGCCTGCAGGCGGCAGCCAATGCCTATCTCGATGCCTTCCGCGCCGAGCCGGCCAACCATTATCCTGGCATCAATGCGCTGAGCCTTGGCAAGCTCTGGGAGCATGTCACGGGACGCAAGAGCAGAATGCCACTCGATCAGATGGCGGCAGGTGTAAGCTGGTGCGTCGCGGTGGAGGTGGAGAAGGCCAAGAACTATTGGTCGCTCGCCAGCCGCGCCGAACTCGCCCTGGTCGAGAACCGCAAGGACGATGCGATCGACGATTATGCGGAGGCGGCAGCGCTGGCGGCGGCGGCACGAGATCGGTTCGCACTCGATTCGATGCTGCAGCAGCTTCGCATCCTGGGCACGCTCGGCTTCCGTCCCGAGATCGTGCCGGAAGCGTCGCGCGCCATTGAGCGGGCCGACCAGCAGCTCGACAATTTGGTTGGCCCACGCGCCGCGTCGCCGAGCCATGTCGTGCTGTTCAGCGGCCATATGATCGACGATCCCGCCGTTCGCGGCCCGGGCAAGGCCAAGCAAGCGCGCTTTCCGGCGTCCAAAGTCGCAGCGGCGGTGGCGGCGATTCGCGCGCGCCTCGACAAGCTCGGTGCCGGCAAAGGCGATCTCGGCGTCTGTGGCGGCGCCAGCGGCGGCGACCTGCTGTTCGCCGAAGCCTGCCTGGAGCGCGGCATGCGGCTCGAGTTGCGGCTCGCCCGGCCGGAGCCGCAGTTCCTGGCCGAATCCGTGACCTTTGCCGATCCCGATCACCGCTGGGAGCAGGGCTTCCTCGACGCCAAGGCACACGCCAATACGACGCTTCTCGTCATGCAGGACGAGCTCGGTCCCGGACCGAAGGATGTGAGCGTTCATGACCGCTGTAACCGCTGGATGCTCTACAGCGCCTTGTCGCAAGGTTTGCTGAAAGTGTCGTTCGTAGCACTTTGGAATGGCGAGAAGGGCGATGGCCCGGGCGGCACGCAGCATATGACCAACCTGGTACGCACCTTGACGGGACGCCAACCCGAGATCATCGATCCCGGGTCGCTTTGACGACGGTGAGTGATTCGGCAGGAACGCGCTCGATTTCCGCCCGAGCGGTAAATGTCACAGAAGGATCAGGTTGTACTGTGTTAGGCAGCTACACGCAGATTCTTGATTTGGCCCCGCGTGGTTAGTAGGCTTTTGTCCCCTCCCTAGGTTTTCGGTCCCACCCCGCATCAGCGGAGGTCGAACGTGGATACAGATGCGACACGGGGTCTTTCAGCCTCTGCCCAGGGGGAGGCCGCATCAGCGTCGTGCGGGAAGATCCAGATCAAGGTGGTGCATGGCCATCTGGCTTTTGCCAAGCATCCTGTTCTGGTCGGTCATTACAATGGCGATACCTTCGCCGGCGCCGAGGCGCAGCTCGATCGCGTGCTCGATGGCCGGCTGTCACAAAGACGCCATCTCGGCCTCTATCCGGGGCCGCTCGAAACGTCAGTCGTCGTGCTCGATTCGCTGCAGAAGCCGCCCGGTGCGGTCGTCGTAGGCCTCGGCGAGGCAGCCAACCTTTCCCTTGGCGGGCTTCGCCGCACCATAAGGCAGGGAGTCCTTGCTCTCGCCGCCGACGAGGCCGACCAGCGTCGCACCACATCTGACGGCACCGCCTGCAACATCAAGGTGAGCGCCCTGCTGGTCGGATCGGGTGAGGGTGGCCTCGACCTCACGACCTGCGTGACGGCGCTCCTGCAGGCGATGGCCGAAGCGCAGTCCGCTCTCGCGACGCGCGCCGGACTGGCCGCGAGGCTCGCGTCGATCGAGATACTCGAGGTCCTCGAGGCGCGTGCCCACGCCGTCTGGCGGATCCTCGATCGTGCGGTCGAGGCGCAGGCGAATCTCGGCAAGCTGTTCATCTGCGACAGGGAAATCGAACGGCGCGGCGGGGCCCGGCGATGGAGTGCTGCGGCGCGCGATCGAAGCTGGTGGGAGCCCATCCAGATCACGATGATGAAGGCGGGCGCCAATGGCGAGGAGGGCCAGCGCGGCCTTGCATTCGCGGTGTCAGGTGGTCGGGCCCGTGCCGAGCTACGCACCATCGCCGCCGACCTGGACGTCGTCGGACCGCTGATGCGGCGCGCGATCAAGGCCGAAGGTCCGGAGGGCGCCACGGTGTCGCCGGGCCGCGCACTGTTCGAATTGCTGTGGCCGTCGAACCTCAAGGACCAGAGCCTCGAGGAGCGCAACCGGCGGCTCGTGCTCGACGAGGACAGCGCGCAGTTTCCGTGGGAGCTCCTGGACGATCGCAGACCATGGGCCATGGACAGCGTGCTGGGCGATGCGGCACGCGATCCGCCGGCCGTGCGCTACGGCCTCGTGCGGCAGCTCCTGCAATCCCGGTTCCAGGAGCGTGTTGTGGTGCCGACTGGCCGGCCCAAGGCGTTGGTCGTCTGCGATCCGCCCGAAGCGCACGCCATGGGCTTCCTGCCCTTGCCGGGCGCGCTCGACGAAGCGATCGCGGTGCGCGAGCTGCTCGCAGCCTCGCATGATGTTACCGTACTCAGCGAGCGTGACGCGACACCCGAGAACATCTGCCAGCATCTCGTGGCCGAGGCCTGGGAGATCGTGCACATCGCCGCCCACGGCGTCGTGCGCAAGAAGATGGCGGGCAGCGACGGCGTGTTGCGGCCGATGACCGGCGTGGTGCTGGGCAGCGGCGTGGTCCTGGGGCCGTCGGTGCTGTCGAAGATGCCGGTCGCGCCCAATCTCTTTTTCCTGAATTGCTGCCACATCGGCAAGGTCGAGCCCGGAGCCGAGGAGGAGGCGCGCAAGGCGGCGCTGGTGATCAACCAGCCGGAACTTGCGGCCAGCGTCGCCGTCCAGCTCATCAGGGGTGGCGTGCGTGCCGTCGTCGCCGCCGGTTGGGCGGTCGACGACGACGCTGCGCTGGCGTTCAGCAAGAAATTCTACAAGAACATGCTGAGTGGCGTCGGCTTCGGCGAGGCTGCCCTGTTTGCGCGCCGCGCCGCCTATGAGGTCCGGCCGTCGGGAACGACCTGGGGCGCCTATCAGTGCTACGGCGAGCCCGACTATGCATTGCCGCGCGTCTACCGGCAGGCAAGCCAGGGTGACAGCAGCAGCAGGGAAGGCCATCACGAGCCTTTCGTTGCCTGTGCCGAAGCGATTGCTGCGGTCGAGCAGATCCGGGACGACGTAAACATCGGACTCGAACGCGACATCGAGCAGCAGCGTGCGCGCCTCGACGCGATCGAAATCGAGGCGAGCGCGCGGAACTGGCTCGGCGTCGCGGAGCTGCGTGTGGCGCTCGGTGAGGCGCAAGCCGAGCTCAGCGAGCTGAGCAAGGCCATCGAGCACTACGAGGCGGCGCGGGCGGGAGCTGATTCACGTTTCAACGTAAAGGCGATCGAGCAGCTCGCCAACCTCAGGGCGCGGAGCGCGGCTGTCGGCTTCCACTACGCCGGTCATAGCGACAGCCTGCTGGAGGTTGCAGTCGAAGAAATCGAGGCGTCCCGCAAACTCATCGAGGATCTCATCGGCGTGCTGGGACCGACGCCGGAGCGGCTGGCGATTGCCGGTGGGTGCTGGAAGCGGCTGGCGCAGGTCCGGGCGAAGTCGGAGGCCGCCGACGAAGCCCTGGCCCGGATGGCCGAATGCTATGAGAAGGCCATAGGCTGCTTGCCCGAAGGGCGGGCCGGCGGCCTGCGTCCTATCCATCGCAGCTACCCGATGCTGATGCGCCTTTCGGCGCGGCTGATCACGGCGTTGCGGTCGGGCAAGTCGACGAAGGGGCTGCACGACGAGCTCCTGGCGCTTGCCAGGGAGGTCGGAACTCCTGAGCCGGACGATTTCTGGCTGCTGATTGCCACGACCGACCTCAGGATGATGACAGCGATGGCCAGCGACTCATTTGGTGAGAGGGAGGAGGTCGGCATACGGCAATCCTACCTCGACGCCTGGAAGCATGTCGGTTCGCCGGTGAAACTCCTGTCGGTCATCGAGCAGCTCGACTTCTACGAGGACATGCTGGGCTTCGGCTGCCCCGAGACCGCGTCGTTCCGGCAGAGCCTGGTCGCGCCCATCCGCCGCATGAGCAAGGCGCTCACCGAGTTTCGAGTCTGAAAGCGTCAACCACGAGAGGGAGAGAGCGATGGATGCGAATTACCCTCAGGCGATAGCCTTTGTCCTACGTTGGGAAGGCGGCCTTGCCGACGATCCCGACGATCACGGCGGACGCACCATGAAAGGCGTGACGCAGCGCGTCTACGACACCTGGCGGCAAAACAATGGTCTCAGCACCCGCGACGTCGCCGTCATCGAGGATGCAGAACTCGGAGACATTTACTCACGGGGCTACTGGAAACCGGCACGCTGCGAGACTCTGCGCAGTGCGCTCGACCTCGTGACGTTCGACACCAGCGTCAATATGGGGCCGGGCCGGGCCGTCAGGATCCTGCAGGAGGCGGTCGGCACCGATGTCGATGGTGGTTTCGGGGCGAAGACCCAGGCGGCCTGCGATGCCTGTGCGCTGCCCGACGCCGTCGTGAAGTACTGCGCCATCCGCGAGGGTCTGTATCACACGTTCGCCGCACGGCCGGGCCAGGCGAAGTTTCTGAGGGGCTGGCTCAACAGGCTGAACGACCTCAGGGCCGAGGCGAGGCTGCCGGGTTTCACACGCTCGCGCGACAGCACCATCGACTTCGGCGACACCAACTTCATCGAACGCGTGCCGGATCTCGGTCCAGGCCAGGCGCTGGAGAAATGGCGTTAGCCCTCATGTAATCCTGCAGCAAGGAGCCACGTCATGAGCAAATCAGTCAGCTACATCCAGGCGGTCGACCTTCCCACGCCGCCGTCGGGCCGCCGCGACGATACGATGGCGCCGTTGGCAGCGTCGTTCACCAGCGGCAAGCAGGCGCTGGTCGTGAACTCGCAGCTGGCGGCGTTCGGCGGCGAGGTGCCGCTGTCGCTGCGGCCGACGATCAGCTACGGCCTGCTGCTCGGCCAGCTCGCGGCCGACAAGGCGAGCCCCGGCAACATCGAACCACTCACCTGGTTCGAGAAGTACAACGAGGTCATGGGCAAGATCGGCTGGTCGGTGACCAGCGTCGAGATGAGCGAGCAGGAAATCTCCGACAAGAACGCGGAGTTGCACAAGGCCATCATCCCCGTGCTCACTACGGCGCTCGGCCCGGGGGTTGCGGCCGGCGCGATCATCCTGGCCGCGCTCAAGGGTCTCGAGGAGATGAACAAGGACAGCCCCTGGCTGACGCTGTTCCAGCGCAAAAGCCAGGCCGTCAAGGGCGCCAAGTTCGGGCTGACTGCCGTCGATGCCGGCGCGGACGGCGGCGCCCAGATCAAGACGGTATTCTTCGGCATCAAGGCGACGAGCACCATTACGCAGGTATTGTTCGTCAGGGTCTCGACCTCCGGCGCGACGGTGAAGAGCGCGCTCAGCGAGACAGTGCTCAGCGCCAAGGTGCTCGAAGACACCAAAGAGGCCCTCGCCAAGAAGATCACGCCGTTCGTGACGGAGAACATCCAGAACATCGACATTTGATTGGCAGGGGCGACCACCAGGAGCTTCGATTGGGCCGTCGCGCCTGGTATGTGCGACTCAAAACTAGAGGCTCCGACGGTTGAGATATCGGGGCCTTTTCGCTTGAACCGCGGCCAGGCTAATGGAGCTGCATCAGACCACGCCGAATGGCAGTTCGCCTGATCCTGTCGAGTTCGGCCTCGACAACCTCAGTTAGTAATCGCCCCAGCTCCAATAGACTACGTGTCCGTCCCTGGGATGAATAGCAGTCCGCCATGATCGTCTGGATCGTCCTTACGTCGGCTGCTGGATTATCCCCACCGTCGATGAGCGCATAACCCTCGTTGGTCCACTGGATCACCCATTCACCTGGTTCGAGAGGCAGTTCATCGGGATCGCAGGCACCAGCCGCGAACTCAGCCGGGCTCGGCAGAAGTAGGTGATCGAACCGAATCCGATGCTTCAGTGTGTCATCGATCTGATCGATCACCGCTACGATGATGATGCCACGCGTGTGATCTACTAGGGCGGTCCTAAAAGTCTCACCGGCAGGGATGGGCAGGGGCATCTGCCAGTGCCGCTGGATGGAGTTTGCTTCGACGGTTTGAATGGTCGCCTCCCCTGAAATCGCCTTGCCCCGCATGAAGCAAACCAGAGGACTTCTCGAACGTATACGTTCGAGCTGTGACCAAATCGCAATCTTGATTCAAAGTCGAACCCATACGCGCACCACGGGCAACGCTCTTCCAGCCATGACGCAACGAGTGGAAATCCCTGAAACGTTCGTCCATGCCTATGTCCTCGCAGTAGCGACCGAACCACTCGTTGGGCCCTTGGAGATGTCCTTGAAAGTGCTGGCGCTGCAACTGTTTCGAATGATGTCAGCTCCTGTCGCGGTGATGGCATGACGACAAGCGGGACCCTGATGTCAGATCGAGATCCTTATTGACGCCATGGCGCGTAGCGCAACGGGTTAGGGTACAAAATTCAGCCGCCAGTATTCGGGGGAACAAAGCAAAGAACCGTGCCCCTCGAATAGCAAAGGTGTCCGCCCTCAACGGTAGGATTGGGTACCAGAATTATTCTTTCGTCGGGCACAGCGATCCATTCGCTTCGCCACAGCAGCAATTCGCCCTGACCCATCTCGTCAAGTTCAGCGTACAAGTCGCCGTGCCGAAGCGCGAACCACTGACCTTGCCGCAGTTCCGCTCGCACAGGTGCGCAATCATGGTCCGAACAGCATGAAATGTTGGTGCCTGGTTGCTTCCAATGACGATAGTCGCTGTCGTGATATCGAAGATGGCCCAGCTCCTCGGCTTTTGGCGTGACGGCTACCGTTATGGCAAAAAGCGTCGCCGTGAGCCTGAGATAGAAGCGTGTGTGGTTTGAGCAGGGCAAAAGCGTCGTCATTGAACACCCCTCGCTATGCATCGAGGCGCACAAAAGATGACCCATCGCAAAGAAAACATTGAGCCCGTTGGGATTGTTTGTCGAGGCCCGCTTTCTCTCTGACCTTTCGCTAGTCCTGTCGCTTTGTCAGAGCGACATCTACCTCAGCCGCGAGTTGCCAGCGACATCGGCCGATAAGGTGTCGGCAAGGCGACGCTGCTCGGTCATTCGGGAAGCCCGGCGAGACGCAGTCCTGCCACAAGTCGTTCTATGTCTTCTTCCAAGCGCAAGGGCGTGCGCTCCCTGATGGTCAGTATCCGCGCGGTTGGGTCCAACTGGCGGTAAACCTCAAATGCCTTTCGAGTTTCGACATTGCGCCCCAACATCCCGAGTGATGCCATGTAAATGCGCTGTGTAGGCAAGTGATGCGGCCTCAGATGCAGCGACTTTGCCGCCCAAGCCACTGCATCAACATATCGACCAGCAAGATAATGAGCCTGGGCCATTCCTGCCTGTGCAAGGAACGCGAAGGGATCGAGAGGGTTGAGGCGCAGCGCGCGTTCGTAATCTTCGATCACGGACTTCCTAGCGCCAAGCCACATCTTTGTGTACGCCCTCCAAGTCCAAGCAAGGGCATAGTTGGGATCGAGGTCAACTCCCTGATCAATCAGGTCCGCTCCCTCGTCCAAGCGCCCGCATACGTACGCCAATGAGTACCCTGCACTGGCAAGCACTCGTGGGTCCTTCCTATTCAGCTCCAATGCACATCGGGCCAATCTCTCAGCTTCGACCATTTCCTGGTCATGGTCCACGCTCCAACCGTACGCTTTGCGCTGCACGTAGCAGAGCGACGCTTGAGCGAGAGGTAGGGCGAACGTGGTGTCGAGGTGGGCGGCATTGTGAAAGAACGCGAGGGCTTCGCTGGTTGCTTCCCTTACTTGAACGTATAGGCTCGCCATGCCGCGAAGGTAATAGTCGTACGCTTGGAGATCGCGAGTGGGTTTGCGGCGTGCCCGGTCGATTTCAGCTTGCTCGAGCTCCGGTTCAATGGCACCGACCACACGCGTCGTCACCTGATCCTGAAGATCAAACAGGTCCTCGACGCAACCTTCGAAGCGATCCGCCCATATGTGAGAGCCTGTTGTTGCGTCAATCAACTGTCCAGCAATTCGCAGGCGATTACCCGCCTTACGAACGCTTCCTTCGAGGACATAGCGCACGCCCAGCTCGTCGCCCACCTGCTTTATGTCGACGCTTCGGCCCTTGTAGGTGAACGAGGAGTTGCGGGCTATGACGAACAATTGCTTGGTCCGAGACAGCGCAGTGATTATGTCCTCGACTATGCCGTCGGCAAAGTACTCCTGCTCGGGATCGCCGCTCATGTTCTGGAAAGGCAGCACGGCGATGGAGGGTTTGTCAGGCAACGTCAGCGGCGTTGGTGAAGACTGCAACGTCACCGACGGCGCACCTGGCACTTCGGGAGCGGCCTGCGTCGGCCAATCCAGTGCCTCCCAATGCACCCTGA
This sequence comes from Reyranella sp., assembly GCF_004297405.1. Taxonomy (GTDB): domain Bacteria; phylum Pseudomonadota; class Alphaproteobacteria; order Reyranellales; family Reyranellaceae; genus Reyranella. The sequence continues at coordinate 298,283 of NZ_SCVC01000030.1, read as the reverse complement.
AGGCGCGGATCGGCCGTTCGATGTTTTTCAGCGACAGGGCACCCAAATCCTCGAATGTCGCTTTCACCCGTCCGCTAACGGCATCGCGCACGCTGCGCGAAATCAGGATACCACCGGATGGCGCTTCTCCTTCCAACCTCGCTGCAACGTTGACGCCATCACCATAAAGATCATCGCCCTCGACAATCAGATCGCCCAAATGCAAACCTATGCGGAACACGAGGGCTATGTCAGTGGACTGGCCGCGCTTGGCCTCCGCCATGATTTGCTGAAACTCGATGGCGGCTGACAACGCATCAACTGCGCTGGCGAACTCGACCAGGACACCGTCGCCGGTTAGCTTGACTAAGCGGCCTCCGTATTTCGCCAGAATGGGGTCGAGATGTTCTGAGCGGTTCGTACGCAGGCGCGCCAGCGTCCCGCTCTCGTCACGCCCCATCAGGCGGGAGTAGCCAACTACGTCCGCAGCAACGATTGCCGCCAGTTTGCGCTGCTCACGCGCCAACGGCATCTCCCGAAGAAGCTACCGAAAGCGTAGGACTAGTATTCGAGGCGGGCAACAGGCTCTCCGCAGCCTTGCAGGTATGGCGAAGTGTCGGCATCAGGCACGCACACAGCGATTACGCCGTACCAATCGTCAGCTGGTGGGAACTACGTAACAGGCAGATCGTTGTCGTCGATCACGAAGAGCTTGAGTGCATGGTTGTCGTAGTGTTGGGACAAGATCACGTCGCCGGAGTGAAGTCATGAGCAGCTTGGCTGACGCCATCAAGGTCGCGGCCGCCTTGCGTGATCAGCAGAGGTACAGCGAGGCCATAGACCTTATCGAAAAGGCGCTGGCGGCGGCCGCCCCCAACGACCTTCTCCGACTCGATGCCAACCGGGAGGGTCTGCGCGCCGCCGAGGCGGCTGGCAGCCCCGTCGTGGCCAAGAGGTTCGCCGATGCTATTGCCATTCAGGAACCGGACCGCGATCCGGACGAAGATTAGATTTTCCGTCCATTGGACTGTTCCCGGCCAAGTGAAGGGAAGCGGCGCAACGTCTGGTTCAGATGAACCGTTCTACGGCCAGCCTGCAATCAAAGCTGGAGACAAAAATGGCCGAACCACGCCCGAGACCCGCGGTAACCCCAGAAGAACGTGAGCAGAGTACCGATATCGAGCGAGGCACCGGCCCTGAGCGGAAGGAAGGAGACGCCGGCCCGCGCCGTGTCGGGCCCGAGGATGAAGAGCGTCGCATCAATCCCAGCGAAAAGAGACCCGGCGGCACAATGCCCTAGTGGGCGACAGCCAGGCGCTTGCGAAGCAAGTCACCGGCCTCGTTGTGTCGGTCATGCGCAGATCTTGGATGTACAAAGGCACCCAGGAAGAGGGTGCGCCGCACAGCGAACCACAATCGGTCCGATGCGCATAAAAGCTAGATTTTACGGGTATCCAGCCTTGGCGCTCCCTACGGGATTCGAACCCGTGTTTTAGCCTTGAGAGGGCCACGTCCTAGGCCTCTAGACGAAGGGAGCAGAGGCTGGAGGCGGACAGATAGTCGAACGGCTGCCCGCGCGCAACCCCTCCCGTTCAGGATGGCTTTCGCCCCGTGACCCGCGACAGGACGCCAGGCACGAACGGGTGGACCGTGACGTCGGCAAAACCTGCGCCCTGCAGATATCCCTTCACCTCCGCTTCGGTGTGGGCGAGGCCGGTGCTGCCCTGAACCGCTTCGTTCAGGCCCCACAGGGCGGCGGAGAGCGGGCCGCGGCGGTCGTCGTGCAGGGTTTCGCCGATCAAGTGCATCTCGCCACCGGGCTCGAGGGCCGCAAAGGCCTTCTTGACGACGAGGCGGATCAGGTCGGGCTCGTACTGCGGCAGGTTGCTCGCCATGACGACGACGTCGACGCCACCGGGGAACTCGGTGCTCGTGAAATCGCCAGGCAGGGTGCTGACCCTGTCGGCCGCGCCGTTGGCGGAGATGTATTCGTCGGCCACGACTGTAACCGGCGGCAGGTCGAGCACGATCGCCTTCAGGCCGGGATAGGTCTTGGTCGCCACGATGCTGTAGGCGCCGGAGCCGCCGCCGAGGTCGAGCAGCTTCTTGCGACCGGTGAGATCGACGCTGCGGCTGAACAGTCGCGCCGCGCCCATGCCGATCGAGTAGGTGGCGGCGTGATAGCGCCGTGCGTCGTCGACCGAGAAGTCGACATAGGCGCCGAGCTTGTTCTCCTCCTTGCGACGCAGCCGGTCGGACAGTTCGCCGAACGCGGTCCAGCGTGGCTTGGTGAACAGGATCCAAGGCCCGGCATAGCGCTCGCCATCCTTGACCAGGAAGCGCTGCACGTCGGGCGCGTTGGTGAAGCGCTCGCCCTCGCGCGAGAGCAGCGTCATGGCGGCCAGCACGGTCAGGATGCGCTCGGCATTGCGTTCGGTGATGCCGATCGCCTTGGCGACGGTCGGGATCGTGTCATGGCCATGGGCGATCGCGGTGAAGATTTCCAGTTCGACGGCCGCCATCAGGGCCGCGCTTTCCCAATAGGCCTGGGCGATCTTCTGCAGGCGGGTCGTGTCCAGGCGCTGTTTGTCCGACATTGATATGCTTCCTCCTTGGTTGCCCGATCCTAGCGCGCGGGCCTAAGCTTCGTCGCTGCTCGCGGAGGGCCCGTCTGAAGGAGAGCACGTCATGGATATGCCGATCGCGTCCGAACTGCCGCTCACCGGTGTCGACATCAACGCGCTGCCGCCGGGCGACGGCGAATGGGTGCTGCGCCGCCAGCTCGCGGCCGCGTATCGCTTGGTGGATCATTTCGGCTGGACGGAACTGATCTACGGCCATCTTACCGCGAGGGTGCCCGGCGAGGCGCCGCACTTCCTGATCAATCCCTTCGGCCTCAACTACGATGAAGTCACGGCCTCGAACCTGGTGAAGATCGACCTCGACGGCAAGATCGTCGAACCGAGCCCGCATCCCGTGAACTACGCGGGCTTCGTGATCCACTCGGCCGTCCACATGGCCCATGCCGAGCGCCACAAGGTCGTGATGCACACTCACACGCGCGCCGGCATGGCGGTCTGCGCGTTAAAGGATGGCCTGTTGCCGATCTCCATGACGGCCACGGCCTTCCACGGCAAGCTCTCCTATCACGACTACGAAGGCCCCAGCCTCGATCTCGACGAGCGGGAGCGGCTGCTGAAGAACCTCGGCAACAACCAGGCGATGATGCTGCGCAACCACGGCCTGCTGACCACCGGCCGCTCGGTGCCGGAAGCCTTTCTGCGGCTCTACCGGTTGGAGCGGGCGTGTCAGATACAGGTCGATGCCGCTGCAGCCGGCGCGCTGAACGTCATGGGCGACAATCTCGCGGCCAAGTCGGGCGCCGACATGGATCGCTTCTCCGAGATGGAGTCGGCCGTAGGCATCGGCGATCTCGAATTCGCCGCCCTCCTGCGCAAGCTCGACAAGACCGATACGAGCTGGCGCAACTAAGCTCTGAACTCCGTGCGGTCGGTGCCGGCGTAGAGAGCCTTCACGGACCGTTCGACGGAGTCGCGATGGACGGCCAGCGCCGCCTCGTCGAGATCGGCCTTGGGCGAGGGCTCCAGGTCGAAGTTGCCGTGGGTGTCGCGGCCGCGCACCAGCATGGCGGAGTCGCGCACCTTGAGCTGCTTCACGTGAGGCGGGATGTAGCGCATGGCAAAGCCGATGCGCCTGTCGTGCGTGGTGTTCGGGCCTGAGCCGTGGACTAGCAATACGTGGTGCAAGGACATGTCGCCGGCCTTCAGCGCCACGTCGACGCCTTCGCCCGCCGGCACGTCGACCGCGATCTCCTGGCCGCGGCTCAGCAGGTTGTTCTTGTCGAACGTGTCGCGATGCTCGAGCTGGTTCTTGAGGTGGCTGCCCGGCCAGAACTTCATGGCGCCGCTCTCGACCGGTGCGTCGGCAAAGGCCACCCAGGCGGTGATGACGTCGTCGGTGCTCAGGCCCCAGTAGGTCGCGTCCTGGTGCCAGGAAACGAAGGCGGGAGTCTGTGGCTCCTTGATGAAGAAGGTCGTGCTCCAGCAGAGGATGTCGGGGCCGATCACGTCCTCGACGGCGTCGAGCACGGCGGGATGGCGCGCCAGCTCGTTGGCCCAGGTGAAGAGGAGGTGCGTCTTGTGGCGCATGTTGGACGCGATTGGTCCGCCAATCTGCTGCTCGTAGGTTTCGAGCTTGCGGCGGTAGCCCCGGGCTTCGTCGGCCGACAGGACTGGTAGGGGAAAATAGAATCCGTCGCGGCGGTATTGGGCGACTGCTTCCGCGCTGAGACGTTTGGCCATCGGTTTTTCCTCCGGCCATCAGTCTAAGGCGGACGATGGCTCAGAAGAAGCGCCAGAAGACGAAGATCATGGCGGCGTAGAGCGCCAGGATGACGCCGGCGCCGAGGAAATGGACGGCGAGGGCGTTCCTGTGGCCGGCCGGCTGCAACCACCAGCCGAAACGGTTGGCGACCCAGGGCACGAGGAAGCCGGTCAGCCCGACACTCACGATATTGCCGATGAACAGCGAGACCGCGAAGGAGAGGTTGGACATGTACGGCATGCCGATCCAGACGCTCCACAGGAAGACGATAGGGTAGAGCATCAGTAGGACGAGCATATCCATTTTCCACACCGGCAGCGGCGCGCCGCCGGGAGAGACGTCGCGGAACCACTGCTCGAAGCCAGCGCTTGCAATGCGGGCGTGGAACTCTTCTGTGAGCGGCGCGGCCTCGTCGACCAGCTTCTTGCGTTCCGGCGAATCGAGCCAGGCCTGGAGATTGGCCTCCGTATCGAATCGCAGGATGGCGACATAGTCCTCCTGCACGCCGGGCACCGGCGGCTCGAAGCGGTAGCCCTGCAGGCCGCGCGCCTTGGATTGCGCGGCGGCGATCTTGCGTTCCCAGACGCGGTATTCGGCTTCCTTGCCCGGCAGGACGCGCGTCGAGATCACCGCCGACACCGGCGCCGGCTTGATGCCACCGGCCTCGTCCTGGACGATATGGACGTCGTCGCGGCCGACCAGCATGGGAGCCGCACCCTCGATACGCTTCTGGCGTTCGACGGAGCCCAGCCACCGCTGGGCGTCGGTCAGGCTGGCGAAGCGCTGAAGGATCACCCAATCGACCTGCAGCGGTGGCGCCGGCGGCAGCAGGCGCTGCTCGATGAAGCCGGGGAAGCCCTGGATGAGCGAGCTGGTCTCGCTTTGCCAGCGCGCAAAGTCCTCGGAGCGCTCCGGTCGCACGCAGGTCTGTGTGACGATGCTGACGCTGCGTTGGGCGGTGCTGGCGGCCTGGCTCATGACTTCGCCAGCTTGGCGAACAGGCGGTCCGGTGTGAAGGGCAGGTGGGCGAAGCGCACGCCCGTTGCATTGGCCAACGCGTTCGACACCGCCGGCGCGACCGGATTGATGGCGCATTCACCCTGGGACTTGGCCCCGAGCGGCCCGATGGCGTCGACGGTGCCGGCCAGGAAGAGGTCGGTGCGCGGCGCGTCGGCCCAGGCGGGGATGCGATAGTTGCGCAGCTGTGCGTTCACCATGTGCCCGTCATCGTAGACCATGTTTTCGGTGAGCGCCCAGCCATAGCCCATGGTGATGGCGCCATCGAGCTGGCCGCGGCACTGCATGGGGTTGATCGGCCGGCCGATGTCAGCGGCGTGCACGCTGTGCAGGATGCGGATCTCGCCGGTCACGCGATGCACGGCCAGCCGCACGCCCTGCACGTTGAAGGCAATGGTGCGCGGCGAGAGGTAGGCCTTGCGGGCGACGGTGAAGCGGTGCTCGACCTTGGTGCCGGCAGCATGGAGCTCGGTGAGAGGCACCCGCTTGTTGCCGCAGATCACGGCATCGTTGTCGAGGCGGCAGTTGGCCCGGTCGGTCCCGGTGTGGCGGCTGGCGAAGTCGAGGATGTCCTCGCGCATCGCCTCGGCCGTGAGGTGAACTGCCTTGCCGGCCACCACAGTGCCGGTGCTGGCGAAGGTGCCGGTATCGTAGGGCGTGCGGTCGGTGTCGGCATTGATGATGTCGATGTCGCGCGCGCGGACACCCAGGATCGACGCGGCGATCTGTTGGTGCGCCGTGGTGATGCCGTTGCCCATTTCGGAGGAGCCGCAGGCGAGGTGGTAGCTGCCATCGGACAGCAGCCGGATTTCTGCGCCGGAGCGATGTTCGGTCGGCGGACCGCATTCCAGCATGGCGAGCGCCACGCCGGTGCCAGCCGCCCACTCCTCGCCGGCGGGCTTCTGGACGCCGTTGCCGCGAGCCAGTTCGCGCTCGACGATGTCGATGCATTCGTCGATGCCGTAGCTGCCGAAGCTGGCGTCGCTCGGCTCCTTCCAGATCGATTCGATGTTGTCGCCGGGGCGCACGACGTTCTTGCGTCGCATCGCAATCGGGTCGATGTCGAGCTTGCGCGCCAGATCGTCGATCGCGCATTCGATGGCGAAGGTCGTCTGCGAGGCACCGTAGCCACGGAAACCACCGCCCGGCACCATGTTGGTGTAGACGGCGTAGCCCACACCTTTCTTGTTCTCGCAGCGATAGGCCGCGATCGGGCTCGCCATGGCGGCGGCCAGGGTCTCGCTGCCGTGGTTGCCGTAGGCGCCGGTGTTGGACACGACCTGGACATCCATCGCCGTCAGGGTGCCGTCCTTGCGGGCGCCGATCCTGATCTTGGTCGTCATCTGGTGCCGTGTCGTGGCGCCGATGAACTCCTCCTCGCGCGTCCATTCCCACTTTACTGGGCGGCCGAGCTTCATCGTGGCAAACAGCACGAGGTCCTCGGAGATCATCTCCTGCTTGCCGCCGAAGCCGCCACCGACGCGCTCGGTGAAGACATGCAGGTCGCGGGTGCGCAGGCCCATCAGGTAGCAGAGCTTCTTCTGCGCGGCGAACGGCCCCTGCGAGCTGGTGCGCACGTGCCAGCGCTTGTCGTCGCCCTGCCAGGCGATCGAGCCGTGCGTCTCGAGGTGCACATGCTGCACGCGCGACGTCGAGTAGGTCGCCTCGTGCACGACATCGGCCTCGGCGAAGCCCTTGGCGACGTTGCCGATCTCGCCGTGCAGGTCGCAGTAGATGTTGCCATTTTCGGTGAGGACATCCTTGTCGTGCAGCAGCGGCGCATCGGGCGCCATGGCGTCGACCGGATCGAAGACCGCAGGCAGCAGTTCGTAGTCGACATGGACCGCCCGGCAGCCTGCCTCGGCCGCGGCTTCGCTTTCGGCGACGACGGCGACGAGGCGCTGGCCGACGAAGCGCACGACATTGTCGAGCATGTAGGTGTCGTCGGGATCGACGAGATGGTCCTCATGCAGCGCCGTGCTGTAGAGCCGCCGCGGCACGTCCTCCCAGGTATAGACTGCGACCACGCCCGGCACGGCCTCCGCCTTGGCCTTGTCGATGTGGGTGACGCGGGCATGGGCATGCGGCGAGCGCAGCACCTTGAGGTGCAGCAGGCCTGGCATGGCGACGTCCATCGTGTAGTGCGCCTTGCCCGTCAGGATCGTGTCGCTGAAGGGATTGGGCAGGCTGGCGCCGCAGGCATTGCCTGCGACATCCTCCTCGATGTTGGAGCGGCCATGCAGGGCATCTTCGATCGAGCGATAGCCGGTGCAACGGCAGAGATTGCCCTTGAGCGCGTGCGGCAGGTCCTCCCGCTGTTCCGGGCTGAGGCTCGCCACGGTCATCATCATGCCGGCGGCGCAGTAGCCACACTGGAAGGCCTGGGCGTCGCGAAACGCCTGCTGCACGGGATGCATGTCGGCGCCGTTGCCGCAGGTTTTGGCGAGGCCTTCGATGGTGGTGATCTTGCGGCCCTCGCCACGGAAGGCGGGCACGAGGCAGGAATGGAACGGCTTGCCGTCTATCCACACGGTGCAGGCGCCGCAGTCACCGGCGTCGCAACCCTTCTTGACGCCGAACACCTCTAGGTCGCGCAGGAAGGTACGCAGGCACTGGCCGGGCTTTGGCTCCGCCGAGTAGGAGCGGCCATTGACCTCGTAGTTACTCATGACAGCTCCGCACGAATCTGTTCGGCAAGGTAGTGGGTGACGTGGCGCTTGTAGGGGGCCGAGCCATGGACGTCCTGAAACCAGGCGTCGGCCGGCAGGCGTTCGTCGATTGCCTGGCGCAGCTCGGCGGCCGAAGGCGTCTTCTTGAAACGCAGATGGACAGGCCGCGGCGTCGCCGCGCTGATCGTCAGCAGAAAGTCGTCGTCGTTGTCGTCGACGGTGGCGACGATCAGCGCCGCCGAGCGGCCGAGATGGGTGAGCGACACCTGCCGCATGGCGAAGCGCTTCTTGAGTGCCGAGGCGGGCAGGTGGATGGAGCGCAGGAGTTCGCCGGGCTGCAGGATGTTCTGGTGATTGCCGGTGACGAAATCCATGACCGGCACCTGGCGCGGCTCACCTTTACGCGGCCACAGGGTCAGTACGCCTTCGAGCGCCGCTGTGAGCGAGATCATCGCGCCCGCCGGCAGGGACATGATGATGTTGCCGCCGACGGTCGCGGCGTTCCAGATCTTGAACGACATCAGGAACGCGTCGATGCACTTGCTGAACAGCGGCACTGAGCGCCATTCCGGCGGGCCCTTGAAGTCGTGCAGTTCGACGATCTTGCAGGTCGCCGCAATGTCGAGACCCTGGGCCGTCATGGTCAGCGCCGGCCAGCCAAGCCGTTCGAGGTCGATCAACGTATGGGTGTTGACCTGTGGTTCGGAGAACAGCCAGGTGCCGCCGCCCAGCCAGGCATGGCCTTCGCCCCATTCGATCTTGTCCAACGACTCGGGCCGCTTTACTTCGACGATCGTGTTGAGATTCATGCCATTCCCCGTACTCGGGCCTCGCGCAGTGTCTTTTGCCACGAGGCGGGCCCCAAGCGCCCGCCTCGGCAGGTGAGTTTGAAAGGCGACCCTTACTTCAGGTCGTCGAGCGAGGTCGGACCGGGGCCCGGTGTGACGAGGGCCGGCCACTGCTTGGAGCCGAAGGGCACCGCGGGGGGCAGGAAGGCCTCGCGGCCGCGCGCTTTCATCTCCGAGATGATGGTCTTGCGGCCGTCGCCTCCCATCAGCTCGAAATCCATCAGCTTGTAGTTGCCGAAGAACAGCTCGCCCACGGTGCGGTCGGCGATGATGCGGGTCAGCGAGCCCAGCATGTCCTCGGGCGTGGTGGTGAAGTTGATCGTCTCGATCAGCATCAGCCGGTCGTTGATCGCCTCGGGGCCGAAATACTGCGCCAGCACGCTGAACAGCACGTTGTTCTGGCGGGCGACGTAGATGGTGTTGGAGGCGGCGTAGGCCTTGTCGAAGTCGGGGCCGAGATTGGCCTTCCAGCCATCGAGCACGCCCATCCAGTGCTTCACCTGGGTCGAGGCCGCCCAGTTGATGATGAGCTTCACGTCCGGCGCCTGCTTCTTGGCGAAGGCCTGGAGGTCGGCGAGGTTGATGACGCCCTTGGCGAGGCAGTCGTCCATGTAGGCGACGTTGTTGCCGAGGATGGTCTTGAGGGTGGGCTTCCAGTCGGCCTGGATGTCCAGCGCATCGACGCCGTCGAGGGCCGCCTTCATCTGGGTGCGATAAGAGGCGAGCGGCGTCACCCAGCTCTTGTCGGCGGCGTTGCCGATATAGGGCACGACGACCTGCGAGATCGCCATGACGCTGTGACCGGTCGACTTCATGACCTGATAGACCATCGGCACCGAGGGTGCTTCCTGGGGCGGCTGTCCGGGCTTGTAGAGGATCATGCGGCCGCCGGCGCCCGAGAACAGGGCCAGGATGATCGGGTGGTTGGCCATGATGTTGCGCCGGAAGGTGCGGGCGGCATTGTCATAGAGCGCGAACATCGTGGTGTTGAGCTGCAGCACGTCGCGGTTGGCCAGCTCCGGCGGCGTCGGCGCCGTCGTCCCCGAGATGTTCTTCAGATACTCGGGCAGGTTGCCGGTCTGGGCAGAGGCCGGGCCGACGACGGCTCCGGCCGCAATCAATCCGATCGCGAGCCGCGACAGAATTCCAGCTCTCGTCATCAGACCTTCTCCCCTTCGTAAGCCATTCGAGCGTTGCGGTTTGTCACTGTTTTCTCCTCTAGAAAAGCACCGTTAGAAAAGCACCGTGAGCCGCAGAGTCGTGGTCAGGGCGCAAGGCAGGTCGGGCGAGAGGCCCGGCGTCGGGATCAACGTCACGGTCGGCTGCAGGAAGATCGAAGCGAACAGATGGGCCTGGTAATAGGCCTGGAACATCAGTTCGGTCGGACGGGCGAACAGAAGCGGGTTCAGCCGCGATACCCCCACGCCGATGCCCATCGAATCCCGTTCGCGGTTGCCGATCAGACCGAAGCCCGTGATGCCGCCGCCGTAATACTGGGTGATCGGAAGGGTGAGGGAGTCGTTCGCGCCGACCTGATAGAAGACGGAGACCGACGATTTGGCCACGCTCGGGTTCAGGCCGAAGGCAATACGCTGCGAGCCGAACACGTAGAAGCCGCCGGTGCCTTCCTGCGTGACGCCGCGTGCCGTGAGCAGACCCGTTTGCCGCCACAGGCCGATGCCGAACTGGCCGGGATGCTTGCCGTCGCCCAGCAGCCAGTTGATGCCGATCTCGGCGATGTTGAAGTAGTAGCCGTTGAACTGCGGGGCAGTGACGCCCGTCTGGACGCCGCGCGCCCGATTGCCGTCATAGACGCCGAGATTGAAATAGAAGGATTTGGTCGGCGTGAAATTGACGGTCACGCCATTCCCCGGATTGTAGTAGCCAGGCATGGCGCCGATGATCGAGCCGTTGACGAACAGCGGCGAGTAGAGGAGGCCGCTCACGGCCGGGATGTTCTGGGTCGCGTCGTCGAGGGCGACAGGGCGCAGGACATTGCCGAAGTCGTAACCTGGCGTGCTTCGGCCAATCCGGACCTGCAGAACGTCCTTGATCATCTCCTGCAGGTACCAGGCTTCGAGGAGTTCGGTGCGCTGGAAGGGAGGAGCGCCGACGATGCCGTTGTAGCCCGCGACGCTGCCCGCCTCGGCATTGGTGTCCGCACCATTGAACTGCAGGAACTCGAAACCGAACGATGCCCCGCGCCAGCCGACGAGCTTTTCGGCATCGATGCCGAGGCCGATCACCAGCGCGCTGTTGTTGGTCCATCCGCCGGGCTGTGCTCCGCCGGCTGCTACGAGGTTGGTGTCGGCGAGCCACAGTCCACCCAGCGTTACGCCCCACTCGTCGCGTAGGCCGAGCGTGCGGCCGAGCCAGCCGGTTCCGGTTGCATAGTCGGTGGCGGCCGGGTTGCCGCTGACCGAGGCCACTTTCGGGGCTTGCGCTTCGGCGCTTCCACCGCCGGACAAAAGGAGAGCTCCGGAAAACAAGGCGAAACAGGCGGCCCGGCGGCCGGCGGCTACCGCGCGACTGCAAACGGAAAGTCGAGGCCTCTTCAGCAGGCCGCCTGATGCCATCGGTTCGTCCCACCAGAACCCACGCCCGCATCCTGCGTCAGCCTGTGTCCGCCGTCGGGTCAAGAAATGGTCAAGATTTGGCGGGGGCAGTGTATAAGCGCCGTGATGCTGATCTACGTGTTCGGTCCGTTTGCCCTGCACCCTGCCGAGCGACGGCTGACGCGCGCCGGCCGGCGTATAGCCGTTCCCGGCAAGGCCTTGCAGATCCTCCTGTTGCTGGCCGAGGCCGGTGGCCGCCTGGTGCCGCACGAGACGTTCCGGACCAGGCTCTGGCCCAACATCGTGGTCGAGGACCGCACGCTCACCGTCCACATGTCGACCCTGCGCAAGGCGCTCGGAGCCGATCCCGCGGACATCATCGAGACGGTCGCCGGCGCAGGCTATCGCCTGTCCGTGCCGGTGCGGGCCTTGTCCAGGGCCGACCAGCCGCCGCGGGATGCCGGCGAGCCGCAGATGGCCGGCGCCATGCCGCTCGCGGTGCAGGCCTTCTCGACTGGCGACCTGGCCGAAGCCGACACCTATCTCGGGATCGGCATTCCCGATGCGGTCGGCACGATGCTGGGGAGCTTGCCAGGGCTTGCCGTCTCGTCCGTCGGCGCCGTGGACGATCTTGCCGGTGCGCGCACCCTCGGGCTGGCGCACATGCTCGAGGGGGCTGTGCGGCGCGAGGCCGAAAAACTCCATGTCTCGGCGCGTCTGGTCGACGTGGAAAGCGGCCGCACCCAGAGGAGCGAGCGTTTCGAGCAGTCCCAGGTGAATGGTGTCGCCTTGCAGGATGCGATCGCCACCTGGGTCGCGACCTCGCTCCCACAATTGCTGCCCATGGAGCAGGGCCTCCGCAGCTACCGGCCGCGCACGGCAGAGGCCTACTTCCTGCAGCTCCAGGCGCGTGCGCACCTCATGCCCTTTACGCGGCTGCCGCTGCTGAAGGCGCTGGGCCTGTTCGAACAGGCCCTGGTGCTCGATCCCGACTATGCGATGGCCCATGCCGGGCTCGCCTCGACCTATCTGTTGATGGCGTCGACGGCGATGCTGCGGCCGCTGCCGGTCGACGAGGCGATGCCGATGGCGCGGCGGGCGGCCGAGCGCGCGCTCGCCCTCGACGAGGGGCTGGCCGAGGCATGGGCAGCCCTCGGCCGCGTGAAGATGGAATACGACTGGGATTGGGACGGCGCCGAAGCCGATCTGGCGCATGCCGTCGCCCTCAATGCCAGCTCGGTCGAAGCGCTCGCGACCTTCGGCCAGTTCCTGAGTGCAATGGGCCGTCACGATGAAGCGATCGAGACAATGGAGCAGGCTCGGCGACTCGACCCGCGGCGCGTCGAAACGCTCCAGCATCTCGGGATCGTCTACTGGATGGCAGGCGAGGGCGAGCAAGCGCTCGACGTCGTACGCGATAGCCTGGCGCTCGCACCCGATTCGGTCCGGGGCCACTACGGACGCATGATGATTCTCGACCAGCTCGGGCGTCGCGACGAAGCCATGGCCGAGCGCCTCAAGACCCTGAAGGGGCTGAGTGTCGCTCAAGGTCTCGCCGATCATTTGGAAGAGGTCGTCGCCAGCCAAGGCTGGCGAGAGGCGATGCTCTTGTGGATCGCCATTCTCGAGCGGACCGGTCGCTGGGAAGGGGCCGCCATGCAATGGATGGCCGTCGGCGAGCCGGCACGCGCGCTCGACGCCCTCGAACACTGCGTGAATGCGCGCACGACGTACCTGTGCTTTGTGGGGCAGAATCCCTATTTCCGACCCCTTTATGGCAACCCGCGCTTCCAGCGCATCTTGCGAACGCTGAGGCTCGACGGACGCACTGGTACTGTCGCTTCCTAGAGGTCTCGCTCCTTGGGATCAGTGGCCGCGGCCGCCCGAATGGACGCGTAGCGCATATGGATCAGCCCCCAAGATAGCTTCGTTGCGAGCGCAAAAATCCTCCCCAGGCTTTTGTCGCTCTGGCATTATTGGCCCAATCCTCGCGGTCGGAGTGAGGGCCGGTTGTCTCAAAGCATCCCTGTGGAATTTAATCCAGCGTCTCATGCGCCGGTGCCCGGATACGGCCGGCTGGTCGAACTGAACACTGACGGCGTGCCGGCCGAGGAACGTCTGGCGTTCTGGCGCGACACCGTCCTGAAGCGGACCCAGCCGCAAATCATCCGCAACGGCCAGCCGTTCAAGGCCCGGCTGAAACGGATCGTCCTCGAACGCACCGAACTGGTGGAGCACACCTCAGACGCTGTGCAGGCGCTGCGGGCGCCTGGCCGCTCGCGCTTCGACGGTGGCGACGATATCGCCGTCGAACTGATGCGCGACTGCCGCAGCGCCTTGCTCGACCATGACGGCGAGCACCGGCTGAAGTCGGGCGACCTCTATGTCGTGGATTACGCCAAGCCGATGCAGATCATCCGCTCGCGCCATCGCTCGAGCGGCATCGTGCTGTCGCGGCGACGGGTTGCCGAGGTCATGGGCGGGGATCTGTCGGCGCTGGCGGGCCGGCAAATTGCCCCGCGCGGCATGGCAGGCATCCTGCGCCAGCATCTCAAGATCACGCTGGACGAAGCGCTGTTCATGTCCGAGGCCGAGCGGGTCGTGGCCACGAATGCGGCGGCCGAGATGGCGCTGGTGATCCTGCAGGCAACACGGGTAGGGACCGGCGATGCCGAGCAGTTCGTCGACGGCTTCCATGTCGCGGCGAGCCGGCTGATCGAGACGCAGTGCGGTGATCCCGATCTCACGCCGGATCGTGTGGCGAACGGGCTGGGCTGTTCGCGCGCTTCGCTCTATCGGGTCTTCGCACGTCGGGGCGAGGGGGTGGCCGAAGCCATCTGGGCGGCACGTATCGAACGGGCTCGGCGCCTGCTCACGTCGCAGGAAGGCACCGACCTGATGATCTCCGATGTCGCGATGCTCTGCGGTTTCCGCGAGCTGCCGACCTTCACCCGAATGTTCAAACGCCGCTACGGCGCGACGCCCCGCGATATGCGCCAGGCCAGCCGCGCGCAGGCCTGAGGGCGCGCTGCGGGAGCAGCACGCCCTCAGCAAGGGCTCGTTGCCATCCTGAGCGGAGCAAAGGACGACAAGAGAGCCCCGCGGAGAACTACTTCGTGAGGATCAGCTTCTCGGAGGCCGTGACGCGCAGGCGGTAGGTGCTGGCGCCGTGGCGAATGAGAAGCTCGCGGCGGCCGCTCATGAGCTGGCTGCTCTCGACGCTCGGCACGTCGCGGTCGGGCTTGCCGCGCGATGTCGTCTCCGCGGCAGGATGCAATTGCACGATCTGATCCATGGTCGCCTCACCCTTACAAATGCAACTCACTCGCATTTGCAGACGATTCGCACGCTTTGTCAATGGGGAACGACCCCCTGTGCTTGTTCGTGCGGCGATCGGCTGTCACCCTGCGCCGCCGCGTCCCGGAGTAACCGCATGTCGCCTCCCAGTTTGGTGATTCGCAACGGCACGATCGTCGATGGTTCGGGGAACGATGCTTACGAGGCAGACCTCGCCATCGCCGACGGCAAGATCACAGCGATCGGCAAAAACCTCCCGAAGGGCGCCGAGGAGATCGAGGCGCGCGGCAAGCTGATCACGCCGGGCTTCATCGACGTGCACACGCACTACGACGCGCAGGTAACCTGGAGTCATCGGCTCTCGCCCTCGACCTGGAACGGCGTGACGACCGTCCTGCTCGGCAATTGCGGCGTGGGCTTCGCACCCTGTCATGCCGATCAGCACGACATGCTGATCAACCTGATGGAAGGCGTGGAGGATATCCCCGAGATCGTCCTGTCCGAGGGGTTGCCGTGGAACTGGCACAGCTTCCCGGACTTCCTCGATGCGCTGGCGGCGCGATCCTACGACGCCGACGTCGCCACTCAGGTCCCGCACGCCGCGGTGCGCGTCTATGTGATGGGCGAGCGCGGGGCCAACCGCGAACCGGCCACGGAACAGGACCGCCGGCGCATGGCCGAGCTGACCGTCGAAGGCCTGCGCACCGGCGCCTTCGGCTTCTCGACCTCGCGCACGCTCAACCATCGCGCGGCCGATGGACGGCACATCCCGACCCTGCGCGCCGAGGAAGCGGAGCTGACGGCGATCGCGCAGGCCATGCGTTCGGTGGGCTCTGGCTGGTTGCAGATCGTATCGGATTTCGAGGACCAGCAGGGCGAGATCGGTTTGTTCCGCCGGCTCGCGCGCGAGTCTGGCCGGCCCGTCACCATCACGCTGACGCAGTCGGACGCGCGTCCGAACGGCTGGCGCGACCTGATGAGCGAGATCGATAGGGCAAACGCCGAGGGCCTGCGCATCACCGCGCAAATCCGTTCGCGGCCGACCAGCGTGCTTCTGGGCTTCGAGCTGTCGCAGAATCCGTTCAGCGGCCGGCCGACCTACAAGAAGATCGCCCATCTTCCCTTCGCCGAACGTGTGGCGATGCTGAGCCAGCCCGAGTTTCGAGCACGGATGCTGGCCGACTCCATCGACGAATCCGAATACGCTTCAAGGCGCGTCGAACGCTGGAAGCGCATGTTCCCGTTCGGCGATCCGCCCGACTACGAGCCCTCTGCCGACCAGAGCGTCGCCGCGCGTGCGGCCTGCGAAGGCCGTTCACCGGACGAGGTTGCCTACGACCTGCTGATGGAACGGGACGGCAAGGGCATCCTCTATCTGCCGGTCACCAACTACGCGGCGGGCAATCTCGATGTCGTCGAGGAGATGCTTGCCGCGCCCAACAGCCTGATCGGTCTCGGCGACGGCGGCGCCCATGTTGGCATCATGTGCGACGCCACCGCGACCAGCTATACGCTGACGCATTGGACGCGCGACCGCCGGCGCGGCTCGCTGTTTCCCGTGACATGGGGCATCAAGCGCCTGACCGCCGACAATGCAATCGAGATGGGACTTCGCGATCGCGGTCTGCTCAGGCCCGGCCTGAAGGCCGACATCAATGTGCTGGACTACGACAACATGCGGCTGCGGCGCCCGGAGATCGCCTACGACCTGCCGGCAGGCGGCAAGCGTCTGGTCCAGCGCACCGACGGCTTCGATGCGACCATCGTTTCGGGTGAGGTCGTCTATCGCAACGGTGAGGCGACGGGCGCATTACCCGGCCGCCTCGTCCGCAGCTCTTGAAGGCGTAGCGCCGTCAGCGCCCGGCAAATGCCGGGAGCTGGTGCGCCGTCACCACAGGTGCCGGGCCGTCGTATCGTTCGATCTCGACCAGGCAGGTCTGTGCGATGCAGCCCTGGCTGAGCTTCGAGGCGCCGATGTCGAGCGTCAGTGCGTTGGGATTGCCGTGCTTCTCCAGTGGCCGGTTGGAGCCGGCATCAGCCGGATCGAACCACGCACCGGTCGAGAGCCGCACGACTCCGCGACGGATGCGATCGCTGAGGCGGGCTGCCGCGAGGCAGGCGCCACGATCGTTGAACACGCGCACCAGATCACCGGCGGCGATGCCGCGCGCCGTGGCGTCGTCGGGGTGCAAGGTGATGGGCTGGCGTCCCTTGATCTTGGTGGCGCGCGAATGCGGGCTGTGGTCGAGCTGGCTGTGCAGCTTGTCGGCCGGCTGGTCCGACAGCATGTGCAGCGGATAGCGCTCGGCCGTCTTCGCGCCCAGCCATTCGATCGGCTCCAGCCAGGTCGCGTGGCCGGGGCAATCGTCATAGCCGAACGAGGCGATGGTCTCGGAGAAGATCTCGAACTTGCCCGACGGCGTCTTGAGCTTGTTCTTCTCGGGATCGGCGCGGAAGGCGGCGAGCATCACCGGGTCGCGGCTCTCGCCCTTGGCTTCGGCGATGCCGGCTTCCCAGAACTCGGCATAGGGCGGCAGGGCGACGCCCGCCTTGGCCGACTTCACCCGCGCTTCCTCATAGAGATGCTCCAGCCATTCCTGCGCCGTCTTGCGGCCTTCGGAATGCGCCGCACCGACGCCGAGGCGCTCGGCCAGCGCATTGAAGATCGTGTAGTCGTCGCGTGACTCGCCGATCGGTTCGCGCGCCTTCTTCATGGCGATGACATAGGGCTCGCGCGTGCCGTAGCCGATATCGTCGCGTTCCAGGCTGGTGGTCGCGGGCAGTACGAAGTCGGCCATCTTGGCGGCCGGCGTCCAGAACTGCTCGTGGAACACGATCGTGTCCGGCTTGCGCCACGCCGTGCGCAGGCGGTTGAGGTCCTGATGGTGGTGATATGGATTGCCGCCCGCCCAATAGACCAGCCGGATATCAGGATAGGCGTGGCTCTTGCCGTTGTAGTCGAAGCGCTCGCCGGGATGCAGCAGCATGTCGGTGAAGCGCGCGACGGGAATGAAATCCGGCACCGGGTTCGAGCCCTGCGGCAGGGTCGGGCCGGAGTAGCGCGGATGCGGGCTGCCCATCAGGTTGACCGGGCCATAGCCGACGCCGAAGCCGCCGCCCGGCAGACCGATCTGGCCCAGCATGCAGGCCAAGGTCACCAGCGCCCAGAAAGGCTGCTCGCCGTGATGGCTGCGCTGGAGCGACCAGCCGATGGAGAGCATCGTCCGTGTCGCGGCCATCTCGCGCGCGAGGGTGACGATGCGGTGCGCCGGGATGCCGGTGATCTTCTCGGCCCACGCCGCGTCCTTGCCCTTGAGCGTGGCGGCGAACTTGTCGAAGCCCACCGTGTAGCGATCGAGGAAAGCGCGGTCGTGCAGGTTCTCGGCCAGCAAGGTGTGGCAGAGGGCCAGCATCAGAGCGGCATCGGTGTTGGGCCGGATGGCCAGCCACTCGACGTCGCCGCCATTGTCGAGATCCTCGGCCGTCGGCGTCACGTTGACGAAGCGCACGCCCGCTTCGCGCATGCCGTAGAGGCCGCCCTTCACGTGATGGAGCGTGGCGCCGCCGGCGTTGATCTGCGCGTTCTTGTGCGGCACGCCGCCGAAGGTCACGAAGAGCTTGCACTCCTTGGCCAGCACGTCCCAGCGCGTGTGCATGGCCATCAGCTCTTCCATGCTGGCCGCGATGTGCGGCATCAGCACGCGCGCGGCACCCAGGCTGTAGGAATCCTGGTGGCGCACGAAGCCGCCGTAGCAGTTGAGGAAGCGCTTCACCTGGCTCTGCGCGTGGTGGAAGCGGCCCGCGCTCGACCAGCCGTACGAGCCGCCGAAGATCGCGTGGTTGGAGTAGGTCTCCTTCACGCGCTTCAGTTCGCCGGCGAGGAGATCGAGCGCCTCGTCCCACGGCACTTCGACGAACGGTTCCTGGCCGCGCAGCTCGGGGTTTGCGCCGGGGCCTTTCTCCAGCCAGCTCTTGCGGATCGAGGGGCGGAGCACGCGCAGCCGGGACACCTCGTCGGACAGCATGTGCAGGCCGATGGGCGAGGGATCGGGATCCTTGGAGAAGGGATGCAGCTTCGTGGCGTTGCCGGCGTCGTCGTATTCGACTTCGTAGACGCCCCAATGGGCGGCAGTGAGCGTGCGCTGGTGGGTCATGTCACTCTACTCTCGGGAGATTTGGTCTCGGGGAGATTTGGTCTCAGGCAGCCTTGGCAATGGACAGGAACTTGTCGACGTCGTCGGCATCGGTATTGAAGGCCGTGACGAGGCGGAAGGCGCGCTCGCCCGGCCGGTCCGACGGCCAGGGATGATACTGCGCCCCTGCCGCCTGCAACGCATCATGCATGTACGAGGGCAGGATGACGAAGATTTCGTTGGCGTCGACCGGGTAGAGGAGCTGCGTGCCCTTCATGGTCGTGAGTCCGGCGACCAGCCGGCGTGCCATCGTGTTCGCATGGCGGGCATTGCTGAGCCACAGGCTGTCGGAGAGATAGGCGTCGAGCTGCGCGGAGAGGAAGCGCATCTTGGAGAAGAGGTGGCCGCCGCGCTTGCGACGGAATTCGAACTCGCGCGCCAGCTCCGGCTCGAAGAAGACGACGGCCTCGGCCGCCAGCGCGCCGTTCTTGGTGGCGCCGAAGCTCAGCACGTCGACGCCGGCGCGCCACGACATCTCGGCCGCCGAACAGCCGACATAGGAGAGCGCATTGGCGAAGCGCGCGCCGTCCATGTGCAGCCTGAGCCCGTGGCGATGCGCGGTCGTGGCGATCGAGACGATCTCGTCGGGATCGTAGACGGTGCCGCACTCCGTCGCCTGCGTGATGCTGACGACGGCCGGCTGCGGATGATGGACCACGCCATAGACCGGCTGGGCCAGCGCGCCGGCGAGCTTCTTCTGATCCATCTTGCCGGCCGCGCCGGGAATGGGGGCGAGCTTGGCGCCCGAGGTGAAGAACTCCGGTGCATTCGCTTCGTCGACGACGATGTGCGCTTCCGGATGACAGTAGATCGAGCCCCAGGACGGCGTGCAGCAGGAAAGCGCCAGCACGTTTGCCGCCGTGCCCGTGGCGACCGGGAAGGCGAGCAGATCAGGCTTCTCGAAGATCTCGCGCAGGCGACGCTCGACGCGGTGCGTCCAGTCGTCGGCGCCGTAGGACGGCGCGGTGCTGCCCGTGAAGGCTCGTCTGACGGCCTCGAGGATATCGGGATGGGCGCCGACCTCGTTGTCGCTGCGAAAGTTCATGCTCATTCCTCGGGCCCCAGTTTTTCAGGCTGGCGTGTCACGGCCTCGAGGCGATTGCCGTCGGGATCGCGTACGAACGCTGCGTAGTAATCAGGACTGTAGATCTCGCGAATGCCAGGGCGGCCGTCGTCGGTTCCGCCATGGGCGAGAGCGGCTTGGTGGAAGGCGCGGACAGCGGCCCGGCTGGGCGCACGAAAGCACCAGTGGCGGTTGTCGGGTACGACGTTGCTGCTGAGATAGACCGAGAGGTAGCAGGGGCCGCCATCGACGCCGGACCGCTCGCCATAGCCGACGGACCGCTCGCGCCGGTTCACCCGCGGCACACCCAGCGGCGCCAGCACCGCGTCATAGAAAGATTGCGCCCGATCGAGATCGGTCGTGGTGATCGACAGATGGTCGAACATCGCTAGCGGCCGGCGGCGGGCGGGAACTCGACCGTGCCCAGCAGGGCACCGTTGCGCGGGTCGACGATATAGGCGGCGGAGGGACCGCCCTGCGTCTCGACATGCACCACCAGGCGATCGCCCGCTGCGTTCATCGACACGACGCGCGCACCGGACGGCAGCGCGATACGCTCCGTGAACGTCGTGCCGGGGCCCGAAGCTGGCGAACCGCCGGCGTTGGGCGTAGAGATGCGCCGGCCGATCTCGGCCACGATGACGACGAAGCCCGCCACGATCAGCAGGCCCATCGAGATAACCAGCACCTTCAGCCAAAACGGTGCAGAGGCCCGAGCAGGGGACGCCAAGACAACTCCATGAGCGACACGTGACGATCAACACGGAGCGCCACTTCGTGACCATCGACGAGACCGCGGCCGGCGAAAGGCTGGACCGCGCTCTGGCGGCTGCCTTGCCGGCCCTCACGCGAAGCCGCGTAAAGGCGCTGATCGAGGGCCGTCGCGTGGCGCTGACGGGGGGGCAGACGATAGAAGAGCCGTCCCGCAAGGTCAAAACGGGCGAGCGCTTCGAGGTCGATATTCCGGAGCCCGAACCCGCGGTGCCGGTGCCTCAGGCGCTGGCGCTCGACATCCTCTACGAGGACGGGGACCTCCTGGTCCTGAACAAGCCGGCAGGGATGGTGGTCCATCCGGCGCCGGGCAACCCCGACAGTACCCTGGTGAATGCCCTGCTGGCTCATTGCGGGGACAGCCTCTCGGGCATCGGCGGCGTGCGCCGGCCGGGCATCGTGCACCGGCTCGACAAGGACACGTCGGGCGTGATGGTCGTGGCCAAGAACGACCGCACCCATGTGGCACTCTCGAAGCTCTTTGCCGCCCACGACCTTTCCCGCATCTACCAGGCGCTGGTCTGGGGGGCGCCCAAATTGGACCGGGGCCGGGTCGAGGCGGCAATCGGCCGCCATCCCGTGGATCGCAAGCGGATGGCGGTGCGTCACAGCAGCGGGCGCATGGCCATCACCGACTATTGGCTGGAGAAGCGCTTTGGTCCGCCCCTCCATCCCCTGGCGAGTCTCATCGGCGCCAAGCTCGGGACCGGCCGAACCCACCAAGTCCGCGTGCATCTGGCGCACCTCGGCTGTCCCGTGGTGGGCGATCCCGTCTATGGCCGCAAGACCCGCAACGCGAACGCACCCGAGGCGTTGAGGGAATTCCCGAGACAGGCCCTCCATGCGGCTGTCCTGGAGTTCAGACATCCGACCACGCGCAAGGAAATGCACTTCGCCACAGAATTGCCTCAAGATTTCAGCAAGTTGGTCCAGTCACTGAACAGCGTTAAGTAAAGTCCCCAAAGTCCCAGTGGGTTAGTCGGAATTAAATTGACCGAGGGACTACCCGACTAATATAGTCGGATTTAGCAGTCGGGGGGCGAGAGTGCTAAACACTCGTTCACCGGCCCATCCCGCGTATGAAAGGGGGAGTAGCCATGAGTGCAGCCACTGCCAACCTTCCCGCCCTGCCGTCTTCGCTGACGCCCGAGGGCAATCTCAGCCGATATCTGTCTGAGATCCGGAAGTTTCCGCTGCTGGAGCCCCAGGAAGAATTCATGCTGGCCAAGCGCTGGCGCGAGCACGGCGACTCGAAAGCCGCCCACAGGCTCGTCACCAGCCATCTGCGTCTCGTCGCCAAGATCGCCATGGGCTATCGCGGCTACGGCCTGCCGGTGGCCGAGCTGATTTCCGAGGGCAACGTCGGCATGATGCAGGCGGTCAAGCGGTTCGATCCGGACCGCGGCTTCCGTCTGGCCACCTATGCCATGTGGTGGATCCGCGCCTCTATCCAGGAATACATCCTGCACAGCTGGTCGCTGGTGAAGATGGGAACGACGGCGGCGCAGAAGAAGCTTTTCTTCAACCTGCGCAAGCTGAAGGGCCAGATGCAGGCCATCGAGGAAGGCGACCTGTCGCCCGAGCAGGTGACCAAGATCGCCACCCGCCTCGGCGTGCCCGAGGAGGAGGTGGTGAACATGAACCGCCGCCTCGCCGCCCCGGACTCGTCGCTCAACGCCCCGGTGAAGGCCGAAGGCGACATGGAGTGGCAGGACTGGCTGGTCGACGATTCGCCCAACCAGGAGGCCCGCCTCGGCGAGAGCCAGGAGCTCAACCAGCGCAAGCACATGCTGGCGGCGGCTCTGAAGCAGCTCACCGACCGCGAGCGCCACATCATCGTGGAACGTCGTCTGGTCGACGAGCCGAAGACGCTCGAGGACCTGAGCTCGAAGTACGGCATCAGCCGCGAGCGCGTGCGCCAGATCGAGGTGCGCGCCTTCGACAAGCTGCAGAAGGCCATGAAGAACATGGTGGTCGAGGCCGCGCAGCGGCCGCCGACCCGGCCCGCCGTCGAGGCGGCTGGCGCCCGGTAGCCACCCGGACCACAGGACACGACGAAAGGGCCGGCATCCTCGGGGTGCCGGCCCTTCCTTTTGGAAGATCGGTCTCGCAAGCTGATCGGCCCAATGGGGCTCATGCCTGCGATGAGAAAGAACACTGAAGGCGCGGCGGGCTGACCCGTTCCGGCGTTCCGGGCGGTCCTGTATTATTGCGTCATGAACGCTCAAAACATCGCCATTGTCGGCGCCACGGGCGCGGTGGGTGTCGAAATCCTCCGTGTCCTCGAGCGACGGAACTTCCCCGTTGCCTCCCTCAAGCTGCTCGCCTCGGCCCGCTCGGTCGGCAAGACGCTCGAGTTCAAAGGCAAAACCTATCCGGTCGAGGAGCTGACCGCCGCCGCCTTCAAGGGCATCGACATCGCCTTCTTCAGCGCCGGCGCCACGCGCAGCCGCGAGTTCGTGCCGGCCGCCAAGGCGGCGGGCGCGGTCGTCGTCGACAACTCCTCGGCCTTCCGCATGGACCCCGAGACGCCGCTGGTCGTGCCCGAGGTGAACGCGGGCGATCTCGCGCACCACAAGGGCGTGATCGCCAACCCGAACTGCACGGCGGCGATCCTCGCTACGGCGGTGTGGCCGATCCATCAGGCCGCCGGCATCCGCCGCATCGTGGTCTCGACCTACCAGTCGGCCTCGGGCGCGGGCGCTGCCGCCATGCAGGAGCTCGAAGACCAGGTGCGCCAGTACGGCGAGGGCAAGGAGCTGACCCGTTCCGTGTTTCCGCACCAGATCGCCTTCAACGTCTTCTCGCACAACACCAAGGTGGCCGAGAACGGCTACAACGAGGAAGAGAACAAGGTGGTCGAGGAGATGCGGAAGATGTTCCACATGCCCGACCTCCCGATCACGCCGACCTGCATCCGAGTGCCGGTGCTGCGTGCCCACTCGGAAGCGATCACCCTCGAACTTGAGAAGCCGCTCTCGCCCGAACAGGCGCGCGCGATTCTGGAGAAGGCGCCGGGCGTGAAGGTGGTGGACGATGCCGCCGCCAATCACTTCCCGATGCCGCTGGAAGCCAGCGGCGATCTCGACATCCATGTCGGGCGCATCCGCCGCGACCTCTCGAACCCCAACGGCCTGGTGCTGTTCGCCGCCGGCGATCAGCTCCTGAAGGGCGCGGCCTGGAACGCCGTGCAGATCGCCGAGGAACTCGCCAAGCCCGCCCGCGCGCAGGCGGCGGAATAACGCCGGGCAAGCCCGGCGCGCTCAGCGGTAGCCGATCCGCTCGAAGAAGCGCCCGATCTCCGTTGCGGCGAGGTCGGGCCGCTCGTAGTGGACGAAGTGGCCGGCATCCTCCGCGATGCTCGCTTCGACAGTCTCGAAATACTCCGGCACGACGTCGATCCAGGCCGACTTCAGCACAGGATCGTGCCGGCCCCACAGCACCCTCGCGGGCTGGGTGATCTTGGGCGGCTTGGGCGCGGTACCGGACATCACCGCGAGCCGGCCGGCATTCTGCGAGATGTACCAGTTGAAGCCGCCCTGCAGGTTGCCGGGGCGCATGAAGTTGTCGACCCAGCGTTCCAGCACGGCGTCGAAGGTATCCTTGCGATGGCACCAGTGCGTCAGGAAATGCCGGAAGTAGGCGCGGCAACTGTCGCGTGAGGCGCCGACGATCGCGGGCGCGAAAGGCATCTGATGGAAGGTCTGGTACCAGATCTCGTTGATCTGGGCGGGGTCGCGCCAGCGCGCGCCGACGCCATGCGTGCCGCAGTTGAAGAAGAACAGCCCGGCGACGCGATCGGGATGGCGAAGCGCCAGGCGCTGCATGACATAGGCGCCGACGTCATGGCCGACGAAGCCCGCCTTGGCGATGCCGAGCCTGTCCATCAGCGCGGCGATGTCGTCGGCCAGCACGTCCGGCCCCGCCTGATCCGACGGCCCCGACACCGGATTCTCGCTGTCGCCGAAGCCGCGGAAGTCGGGCGCGATCAGGCGCCAGCGATCGGCGAGGCGCTCGAACATCGGCTCCCAGGTCGCCCAGAACTCGGGCCAGCCGTGCAGGAGGAAGAGCGGCGCGCCGCTGCCGGCTTCCGCAAGGTGAGTGGTGAAACCGCGTGTCTCGACGAAGGTGTGCTTTACTGTGGGCATAACGAAAACAACCCTGGTTCGCGGGAGGAAGAGATGACCGATGCCATTCTGTACGACGTGCCGAAGCCCGGCGTGGCCCACATCGTCCTCAACCGCGCCGACACGCGCAATGCCCAGGACACGGCCTTCCTCTATGCATTGAACGAGGCCTTCGACCGCGCCGCGCTCGACGACAGCGTGAAGGTGATCGTGCTCTCGGCCAACGGCCCGCACTTCTCTTCGGGCCACGACCTGCGCGAGGTCGACGGCCACGGCAACATGGCCAAGCACGAGACTGTCGGCACCTGGGGCGGCTTCGGCAAGCCGGGCGCGGAGGCGCAGTACGCGCGCGAGCAGGAAATCTACGTCGGCTTCTGCGAACGCTGGCGCAACCTCCCCAAGCCCACCATGGCTTTGGTGCACGGCAAGGTGATCGCCGGCGGCCTGATGCTGATGTGGCCCTGCGATCTCATCGTCGCCGCCGAGGACGCGGAGTTCCTCGACCACACCGTGGCGATGGGCGTCGGCGGCGCGGAGTTCTTCGCGCATCCCTGGGAGATGGGCGTGCGCAAGGCCAAGGAATTCCTGTTCACCGCCGACTGGCTCACGGCTCAGGAAGCCCATCGCGTCGGCATGGTGAACCACGTCGTGCCACGCCAGGACCTGCAGTCGTTCGGCCTCGCGATGGCCGAGCGCATCGCGCTGAAGCCGCTGTTCGCGCTGAAGCTCGTCAAGCAGGCCGTGAACGCGGCCCAGGATGCGCAGGGCCGGGTGAGCGCCATGCAGACATCATTTGCGCTCCATCACCTCGCGCACACCCACAACATGCTGGTCCACGGCAAGCTGATCGACCCGACCGGCCTGATGCCCGCGATCAAGAAGCAGGAGAAGGCGGCAGATTAGCCGGGGGCGCGCCACTCCAGTGGCGCGGTCATGAATCGCGCCACTGGAGTGGCGCACCCCCGGCGCATCATGCCTTCTTCACCATCACCTCGAGGAGGGTGGGGCCGTCGGTGCGGGCGAGGGCCTTGTCGAGGGCGGCGTCGAAGCCGGCCGTCGTGTCCACCCGTTCTGCCGCGACGCCGAAGCCCTGGGCGATGGCGGTGATGTTCATCGGCGGATCGTTGAAGTCCATGCCGATCGGCGTGTCATTGCCGTGGAACAGTTTTAGGCGGTTCTTGAGGATCTGGTAGCCCTCGTTGTTGGTGATCAGGAAGATCACCGGCAGCTTCTGGTTGGCCGCACTCCACAGCGCGGTGATGGAGTACATGGCGCTGCCATCGCCGATCACGGCGACGACGCGGCGCTTCGGCTCGGCGATCTGCACGCCGACCGCCGCCGCGATGCCCCAGCCGATGCCGCCGCTGACATTGCCGAAGAAGCTGTTGCGGTCACGGAAGGGGAAGTAGCTCGGCAGGGTCGTCGTGCTGGTGAGGCCTTCCTCGACCACGATGGCGTCCTTGGGCAACTTCTCGCTCATGCGCATCATCACCCACTCGGCCGGCAGCGGCTTGTCGGTGGTGGCGGGCGTGGCGAGCTTGGCCTTGCGCTGCGCGCGCTGGGCGCTCCAGTTGCGCGGCGCGATCTCCGCCATCGCAGCCTTGGCGCGGTCGGCGAGAGCTGCGCCGCCCAGCTTCTTCAGGAGCGGCACAAGGGCTTTCAGCGTCTCCTTCACGTCGGCGCGCAGCGCGATCTCGGCCGGGAAGTTCTTGCCCATCTCCCAGTCGCGCTGGCCGATCATCGCCACCTTGGTGGTCTCGGGCAGCGGGTCGGTCTCGCTCCACACCGACATCTTCAGGAGATCGGCGCCGACGCAGAGCATGAAGTCGTAGTCGGAGAGCACACGGCGCACGTACTTCTGGTCCCGGTTCAGCGCGCCGAGATAGGCGGGATGCTCCGACGGGAAGTGTGCGCCCCAGGCCACGGTCTGCTGCAGCACCGGCGCGCCCAGCGCTTCGGCGAGTGCCGTCGCTTCCGCGAAGGCATCGGAGGTCGCGATCTCGTGACCGGCGAGGATCACCGGCTTCTTGGCCGCGAGCAGGCGGCGGGCGAGCTGGTCGAGCGCGGCATCACTCGGGCGCACCGCGGTGTCGACTCGCGTCGCTTCGCCCATGTCGATGGCGGCTTCGTTGTTCAGGATGTCGCCCGGCAGCGAGATGAACACCGGGCCGGTCGGTTCGGTCGTGGCGACCTTGGCGGCGCGGCGCAGGATGCGCGGCAGGTCCTCGATGCGGTTGACCTCGGTCGCCCACTTCACGACCGGCTGCGCGATCGGCACTAGCGGGGCGTAGAGCAGGGGCTCGGTTAGGCCGTGGCCCTGCTCCTGCTGGCCCGCGGTCACGATCATCGGCGTGCCCGACATGAACGAGGTGTAGATCGAGCCAATGGCATTGCCGAGGCCCGGCGCCACATGGACGTTGCACGACACCAGCTTACCCGAGGCACGGGCATAGCCGTCGGCCATGGCAATCACGATCGCTTCCTGCAGGCCCAGCACATAGCCCATCTCCGGCGCCGAGGAGAGGGCATGCATGATCGGCAGTTCGGTCGTGCCGGGATTGCCGAACATCCGCGAAACGCCTTCGTCCTTCAGCACGCGCAGAAAGGCATCGCGACCGGTGATGGTGTTGGTGACGCGCGCGTCGGGCATGGTTCGCTCCCTCTTCAAAATCCGGGGCGAACGTAGCGCGGCGGTGCAGGCCGTGGAATGATCCTGTGGGGGGCCAATGAAAGGCGACGCCGCGATGCGAAAGCCGGAGACCGATCTGGAGGAGAGGATCGAACGCCTGCGCTGCTGGCGCGGGCCGGTGGCGATGTCGCCGCTGATGGGCGGGCTCACCAACATCTCCTATGTCGTCGAAGACGGCGGCGAGAAGTTCGTCGTGCGCTGCGGCGAGGACATTCCCGTCCATCACGTTTTCCGCGACCGCGAGCGCGCCGCCTCCGAAGCGGCACACGCGGCCGGCTTGTCGCCGGAGATCGTTCATCTCGAACCCGGCCTCATGGTGATGCGCCACCTCGAGGCGCGGACCTTCACCGAGGCCGATCTCCGCGCCAATATCGGCCGCCTGGCGTCGCTCCTAAAGCGCTGCCATCGCGACGTTGGCCAGCATCTCGCCGGCCCGCCAAACTTCTTCTCCGTCTTCCGCGTGATCCGCGACTATGCGCGTTCCATCGCGGCGGCGGAGAGCCTGTTCACGTCCGACCTGCCACGCTACCTCGACGCAGCCGGGAAGCTGGAGCACCAGCAGGCACCGATGCCGATCGTCTTTGGCCATCACGACCTGCTGCCCGGCAACGTTATGGACGACGGCAAGCGGCTCTGGCTGATCGACTGGGAATATGGCGGCTTCGGCACGCCGCTGTTCGATCTCGCCAACCTGTCGTCCAACGGCGGCTTCACCGAGGCCGACGACGCGGCCCTGCTAGATGCCTATTTCGAGGGCGAGGTGACGAAGGCCATTCGTCGGTCGTTCGATGCCATGAAGGCCGCCAGCGCTCTGCGTGAGGCGATGTGGGCGATGGTGTCGGACGCCCATCTCCACGTACCCGGCGCCGACTACAAGGCGCATGCCCGCGAGTATCTGAAGCGCTTCGAGGACCTGATGCCGCATTGAGTGCCTGTCTTCCCGCGCGCGGTGGCGCAGTCGCGCCCCGACAGCTACTTCGCGCAGATCAGCGGCACTTTCGAGAAGATCTCGATGGAGCAGATTTCGTTGGGGAAGAGCACCCAGACGGCGGCGAGTACGATGACCAGGAACAGGGCGGGCCGCAGGATGCGCAGCACCGTGGGCACGACGACCCGCAGGCCCCAGTAGGCGACCAGCAGGCCGACGACGACGGCGAGCACACGATATTGCGTGCTCCACGTTTCCCAGGAACCGAGACCTGCCCGGTTCAGCAGTTCCTTGAGATAGTCCACCGGAGTGTCAGTCGCGGAACGGATCGGTCATCAGGATCGTGTCTTCGCGCTCCGGGCTGGTGCTGAGCAGCGCCACCGGGCAACCCACCAGCTCCTCGACGCGGCGCACGTATTTGATGCAAGTGGCCGGCAACTCGCCGAAGGAGCGGGCGCCGCGGGTGCTCTCGCTCCAGCCTTCGAAGGTTTCCCAGATCGGCTTCAGGCGGGCCTGCGCCCCCATGGTGAAGGGGAAGCGTTCGATCCGCTTGCCGTCGACTTCGTAGCCGACGCAGACCTTGATCTCCTCCATGCCGTCCAGCACGTCGAGCTTGGTGAGCGCGATGCCGTCGATGCCGTTCAGCTTCACGGCCTGGCGCACCATCACCGCATCGAACCAGCCGCAGCGGCGGCGGCGACCTGTGTTGGTGCCGAACTCGTTGCCGCGATCACCCAAGCCTTGGCCGATCTCGTCGGTGAGTTCGGTAGGGAAGGGGCCATCGCCGACGCGCGTCGTGTAGGCCTTGGCGATGCCGAGCACGTAACCCACCGCGCCGTTGCCCATGCCGCTGCCGATCATCGCCTGCGCTGCCACCGTGTTCGACGAGGTCACGAACGGGTAGGTGCCGTGGTCGATGTCGAGCATCGTGGCCTGCGCGCCCTCGAACAGGATGCGCTTGCCGTCGGCGCGCAGCGCGTCGAGCCGCTCCCACACGTCTTCGGCGAAGGGCAGGATCTTGGGCGCCAGCTTGAGCAGGTCGGCGAGGAGCTGTCCGGCGTCGACCGTCGGCCGGCCCAGCCCCTGGCGCAGCGCATTGTGGTGCGCCAGCAGGGTGTTGACCTTCTTCTCCAGCATGTCGGGTTCGCCGAGATCGCCGACGCGGATGGCACGGCGGCCGACCTTGTCTTCGTAGGCCGGGCCGATGCCGCGGCGCGTCGTGCCGATCTTGATGGTGCCCGGCACGTCCTCGCGCCAGCCGTCGAGGTCGCGATGCAGCGGCAGGATCAGAACGGCATGGTTGGCGATCTTCAGCGTCTCGGGCGTCACGGAGACGCCCTGGCTCGTGACCTTCTTCACCTCTTCGAGGAAGTGCCAGGGATCGACCACGACGCCGTTGCCGATGATCGAGAGCTTGCCCTTGCGCACCACGCCCGACGGCAGGAGCGCCAGCTTGTAGGTCTGGTTGCCGATGACGAGTGTATGGCCGGCATTGTGGCCACCCTGGAAACGCACCACCACCTCGGCGCGCTCGCTGAGCCAATCCACGATCTTGCCTTTGCCTTCGTCGCCCCACTGGGCGCCGATCACTGCCACGTTGGCCATTCCACTATCCCTTCAGACATGAAAACGCCTCCCCGGGGCCGGTGCCGGAGAGGCGTGAGGTCGGATAGCACTTCCCCTCGCCGGGGGCGAGGTCAAATGCATCCTCAGAGGGGGACTGCCTCCCCATCGATCAGGGCATGGCTGCAGCGTAAACGCTTGGCTTCGGCGCGGGGCTCCGGGGCTGCGACGACAGCGCGCACGACGGCATAGCCCTTGGCCTGCCACGGGGCGGCGTCGCGCCAGGGCGTGCCCATCTCGACATAGAGCCGCGGCCGGTCGAGCGGCGGCTCGGACGCGGCCAGGACGGCATCCATATAGAGCGTGAAGCCGGTGGCGGGTTCGCTGACGCCATCCTCGGGATAGCCGGCCGAATAGCGGCCGCCGCGTGCCAGCTCCTCGCGGCCCTTCAGCGCGAACACCGAGAAGGAAACACCGGTCTGATATTCGAGGCCGCGATATTCGACGGGATCGATGGTGAGCGGCAGGTCGGGCTCGGCGGCCTGGATGAGCGTCACCACCTCGGCCAGCCGCGCGGCTTCGGCGGCGGCATCCGCCGGCAGTTTCAGCTTGCCGAGCTGGG
Source organism: Reyranella sp. (assembly GCF_004297405.1). Lineage (GTDB taxonomy): Bacteria > Pseudomonadota > Alphaproteobacteria > Reyranellales > Reyranellaceae > Reyranella. The sequence continues at coordinate 267,618 of NZ_SCVC01000030.1, read as the reverse complement.
CAATGCCGCGATCGGCCGGGCCGGCGGCGCGCAGGAGGCCTGCGAACATGTCCGCCGCCTTCTTGTCGGTCGCGGCCTTGGCGAGGGCGCCTTCGTCCTTGCGGTCGAGCGCACGGCGCAGCTTGCGCAGCGCCTCGGCCGGCTGCTTCAGGCCGGCGGCGACGGCAGCCACCAGGGTGGGCAGGTTGAGATCGACCGTGAGTTCGCCGACGCCGATGGCGCGCAGCGCGTCGATCGTGAGCAGGATTGCCTCGGCGTCGGCTTCGGCGCTGTCGACGCCGATCAGCTCGGTGCCGACCTGAGCGAACTGGCGTTCGGGCTTCAACGCACTGCCGCGCACGCGGATCACGTTGCCGCCATAAGAGAGGCGCAACGGCCGCGGCTCGTGCTTCAGTCGTGTGACAGCGATGCGCGCTACCTGCACCGTCATGTCCGGACGCACGCCCATCATGCGTTGCGAGACGGGATCCATCAGCCGGAAGGTCTGCGATGCGAGCGCGGCGCCGGGACCGCCCAGGAGAGATTCCTCGAACTCGACCAGCGGCGGCTTCACGCGCTCGTAGCCGAAGGCCGCGAAACGTTCGATGGCGATGTCGATGGCGCGAGCTTCGCGCGTCGCATCGGGAGGCAGAAGATCGGCAAGTCCGGCCGGCAAAAGGCCACGATGGTCATTGTCATTGGAAGGCATGATGCCGCTTGATAGCCGATTGCCGTCGCCAAGGGGAGCGGCTTGAGGCAGGCGCGCAAGGCCTGTAAGGTCCTTCCTCGAAGCCCGCGACCTACGTCATCTGGAGGACGAATGAGCCTAAAAGTGCTCATGGTCTTCCCTCGCTTCAACGAGAATTCGTTCTGGAGCCTGAGGGCGGCCTGCAAGATCTACGGCGCTCAATGTCCGGCACCTCCGCTTGGGCTCATTACGCTAGCTGCACTGCTGCCGCAGGAATGGAACATGCGGCTGGTCGACCGCAACGCGCAGACATTGAAACCGGCCGATCTCGCCTGGGCCGACGTCGTGATGACCGGAGGCATGCTGCCCCAGCGCGTCGACACACTCGAAGTGATCAGGCTTTGCCACGAAGCGGGCAAGACGGTGGTCGTGGGTGGCCCCGATCCGACCTCCTGCGAGGAGATCTACGAGAGCGCCGACATGCTGGTGTTGGGCGAGGCCGAGGGCATCATCGGCGAGTTCGTGGCCGCGTGGAACCGCGGCGAGCGCAAGGGCAAGCTGCGGGCGGAGAAGTTCACCGCGGACGTCACGACGAGCCCGGTGCCGCGCTTCGATCTGATCACGACGGGCAACTATCTCTATGTCGGCGTGCAGTTCTCGCGCGGCTGTCCGTTCAACTGCGAGTTCTGCGACATCATCGAGCTCTACGGCCGCGTGCCGCGCTCGAAGACCAACGAACAGATGCTTGCCGAGCTGCAAGCGCTCTACGATACCGGCCATCGCGGCCATGTCGATTTCGTCGACGATAATCTGATCGGCAACAAGAAGGCGCTGAAGCGCTTCCTGCCGGTGCTGGAACAGTGGCAGGCCGAGCGCGGCTTTCCCTTCATGTTCTCGACCGAGGCGTCGATCAATCTCTCCGACGATGCGCAGCTTCTCCAGATGCTGGCGCGCGCCAACTTCTTCGCGATCTTCGTCGGTATCGAAAGCCCCGACACCGACACGCTGATCTCCACGCGCAAGAAGCAGAATACGCGCCGCAGCCTGGCCGAGAGCGTGCACAAGATCTACGCCGCCGGCATCTTCGTCATCGCCGGCTTCATCGTCGGCTTCGACACGGAGAAGGCCGGCGTCGCCGAGGGCATGATCGACTGCATCGAGGCGACCAGCATTCCCGCGTGCATGGTCGGCCTGCTGACGGCGCTGCCCAACACGCAGCTCTTCCGCCGCCTCGACAAGGAACAGCGCTTGCTGCCGTTCCAGAGTGACTTCAGCGGCGATCAATGCACCGCCGGCATCAACTTCATCCCGAAGCGGCCGCGCCGCGATATCCTCGCGGACTATCGCGAGATCCTGGCGTCGGTCTATGCACCCGACGCGTACTTCGATCGCGTACGCACGGTTGCGCTGGCGCTGCGTCGTCCGACATTGGGCGATGGTGCACCGAAGAAGATCGGCTGGCGCGAGGCCGTCGCGCTGATGAAGATCATGGTGCAGATGAACATCCTGCGGCCGCAGCTCCGCCGCCCGTTCTGGCGCACCGTCGTCGAGGTGGCGAAGAAGAATCCGGCGGCGCTGGAAGCCTGCCTGATCCAGATGGTGCTCTATCTCCATCTCGGCCCGTTCGCGCAATACGTGCAACGCGATCTCGATCGCCAGATCGCGGAACTCGACAACGAACCGGAACAAATCTTCATACCACCCGCCGCCATCGCTGCGCAGTAGCAGCGTCGGGCCTTCCTTCACGGGACTCACTGTCATCCTGAGCGAAGCGAAGGATCTCATGCCGGTTGCAAACGGCGTCGAGGTCCTTCGCTTCGCGCAGGACAAGGGCCGCTGGTGCCTCGACACACTCAGGCTTCGTCGTCTATCCCATCCTGATCACGTTGCCGCCGGGACTTGAAGACTAGCCACTCGGGCAGCGGCCCGAGTTCATCTGCCAACGGTTTCGGTTTGACACCCTTGAAGATCACCTTGTGCGGCCAGCCGCTCTTCACCGGCCCGAGGCCGCTAGTGTCCATGCCGATGATAGACATGGCGCGCAGGTGCTTTCGCAACTGGCGCTCAAGGAAGAAGCGCGGGATGTCGTTGATGAAGTTCCCAGTGTATCGCTGTCCGGCGGCCTCTGCGACTGCCTCCACTCGCTCGGAGAAGGCATCATCGCTGAGGGCGCCGATGCGAGAGCTGAAATCGATCCATATGTCGACGTCGCCGAAGTCAACTGCATCGGGGTCGAGTGTGCTGCCGTATTGGACGATACGCTTGATGTAGAGTGGCGACTGATCGCAGGCGTTGATTTCACGCGCGCGTTCGAGCGCGGCAGAGATGGCCTGGGCCGCTTTCTTCCGGTCGAAACGCCGGGTAAGGCGAACGGTGCGCAGACGTTCGCCCTTTTCCGTCAGCTTCCACTTGCTACTCATCTTCTTGGAGAAGGCGGAGCGCTCACCGGCGGTCGCGGCGGCGACCAAGCCCTCCGAGATCAGGCGCTTCCAGATGGCTTGTGCCTCACGGAGGGTGGCGGGCTTGTAGCCCAACTCCCAGCGCGCTGATATCTCAACGCAATCGGTATCGTTGCAATGGCGGCGAAGGATATTGCGCAGGTCGCGCGTGATGCGACCGGCTTTCAGGGCGGCCTCGATCCCGGCGTACCAGCGTTCAGTGCTCAGATAATCGCGCACGATCTCTTGGTTCACCTGATGGTGCTTCGCGAAGTGGCGCAGCAAGGCGCGACCCTCGCTCACCGATAGGCCAGCGATTAATCCATCGTGCTTCAAAAGGTTGGCTCCTTTCGATTGCCTTGCACTTTGTCGCGCCGAGCTGAGCCGATCCCGAGCACGCGCACTGCTCCAAGCTACACACATCGCTTATTTTTTGAAGTCGGGTGGGCCGCCAACGAGGCGCAATTGAGGTAGCAACACCGCCTCACCCTGAGGAGCGAGCGCAGCGAGCGTCTCGGTGGGCGCGAGCACCATGCCTGAGGCCCATCCTTCGAGACGCACCGCTACACGGTGCTCCTCAGGATGAGGTAATCCAGCTTGCGACAATCTCCCCACATTGACGTCACGCGCCTCTCCCCGTATATCGGCGCCGGGCCACGCTCCCCCACCGGAGTGCAGCTCTTCTGTAAGGGAGAGGTTATGATGACTAAGCCGAACATGCGTCCGGCGCGTCCCGATTTTTCATCCGGACCCTGCGCCAAGCGTCCTGGCTGGACGCCCGAAGCTCTCAAAGATGCCGCCACGGGGCGGTCCCACCGATCCAAGCTCGGCAAGAAGAAGATTGTCGAAGCGGTCGATCGCACGCGCAGCGTACTGGGCATTCCGGCGGACTATCGCATCGGCATCGTGCCGGCGTCGGATACCGGCGCGGTCGAGATGGCGCTGTGGTCGCTGCTCGGCGCGCGGCCCGTCGACATGCTGACCTGGGAAAGCTTCGGCGAGGGTTGGGTCACCGACGTGGTGAAGCAGCTCAAGCTCAAGGACACCCGCACCTTGAAGGCGCCCTACGGCCAGATCGCCGATCTCAAGGCGGTCGACTGGACGCACGATGTCGTCTTCACCTGGAACGGTACGACCTCCGGTGTGAAGGTGCCGAACGGCGACTGGATCGCCGACGACCGCGAAGGTCTCGCGATCTGCGACGCGACCTCGGCCGTCTTCGCCATGGACCTGCCGTGGCAGAAGCTCGATGTCGTGACCTGGTCCTGGCAGAAGGTGATGGGCGGCGAGGGCGCGCACGGCATGCTCGTGCTGAGTCCGCGCGCGATCCAGCGCCTGGAGAGCTACACGCCGGCTTGGCCGCTGCCGAAGATCTTCCGCCTGACCTCGGGCGGCAAGTTTTCCGAAGGCATCTTCAAGGGCGAGACGATCAACACGCCGTCGATGCTCTGCGTCGAGGACGCGATTGACGGCCTGCGCTGGGGCGAGAGCGCCGGTGGGTTGAAGGGCCTGATGGCGCGCTCCGAGGCGAACCTCGGCGTGCTCGAGAAGTTCGTGGCCGATCGCAAGTGGATCGCCTTCCTCGCGGCCGACAAGGCCGTGCGTTCCAACACCTCGGTCTGCCTCGTCATCACCGCGCCGTGGTTCACCGCGCTGCCGGCCGACAAGCAGGCGGCGGCGGCCAAGAAGATGGCCGACCTGCTCGAAACCGAGAAGGCGGGTTACGACGTCGGCTCCTACCGCGACGCCCCGCCGGGCCTGCGCATCTGGTGCGGCGCCACGGTCGAGAAGAGCGACCTCGAAGCCCTGCTGCCGTGGCTCGACTGGGCCTATGGCGAGATCGAGCGCGAGTTCGGCAAGGCTGCGGCCTAGAAAAATCACCTCACCCTTCGAGACGCGTCGCCGCGCGACGCTCCTCAGGGTGAGGTTCCCTTCTTAGGAGTCCTAGAAAATGGCCAAGCCTAAAGTTCTCATTTCCGACGAGCTGTCCCAGCGCGCTGTCCAGATCTTCTCCGAGCGCGGCTGCGACGTCGATTTCAAGCCGGGCCTGAAGCCGGCCGAACTGCGCGCCATCATCGGCAACTATCACGGCCTCGCCATCCGGTCCGCGACCAAGGTCACGGCCGAGGTGCTGGCGGAAGCCAAGCAGCTCAAGGTCGTGGGCCGCGCCGGCATCGGCGTCGACAATGTCGACATCAAGGCCGCCACCGCCAACGGCGTCGTGGTGATGAACACGCCGTTCGGTAATGCCATCACCACGGCCGAGCACGCCATCGCGCTGATGTTCGCGGTCGCCCGTCAGGTGCCCGATGCCAACACCTCGACCCAGGCCGGCAAGTGGGAGAAGAACCGCTTCATGGGCACCGAGCTCAGCTTCAAGACGCTGGGCCTGATCGGGTGCGGCAACATCGGCTCGATCGTGGCCGAGCGCGCGATTGGCCTCAAGATGCGCGTCGTGGCCTACGACCCGTTCCTGAGCGACCAGCGCGCCACGGAGCTCGGCGTCGAGAAAGCGACGCTCGACCAGGTGCTGGCGCGTGCGGACTTCATCACCGTGCACACGCCGCTCACCGAGCAGACCAAGAACATCCTGAGCCGCGCCAACCTGATGAAGACCAAGAAGGGCGTGCGCATCGTGAACTGCGCGCGCGGCGGACTGGTCGACGAGCTGGCGGTGCGCGACCTGCTGGTTTCCGGCCACATCGCCGGTGCGGGCTTCGACGTCTTCGTCGAGGAGCCGGCCAAGCAGAACGTGCTGTTCGGCACGCCCAACCTCGTCTGCACGCCGCATCTCGGCGCCTCGACGGTGGAAGCGCAGGAGAACGTGGCGCTGCAGGTCGCCGAGCAGATGGCCGACTATCTGCTGACCGGCGCCATCACCAACTCGCTCAACATGCCGAACGTCTCGGCCGAGGATGCGCCCAAGCTGGCGCCGTTCCTCGACCTCGCCGAGAAGCTGGGCTCGTTCGCGGGCCAGCTCACCGACACCGACATCAAGGCCGTGTCGATCGAGTACGAAGGCCAGGTGGCGGCGCTCAACATCAAGCCGCTCTCCCAGGTGGCGCTGATGGGGGTGCTGCGCCCGCAGCTCGACACGGTGAACATGGTCAACGCGCCGGTGATCGCCCGCGAACGCGGGATCGAAGTGGCCGAGGTCAAGCACGAGCGCGACAGCGACTACAACTCGCTGATCCGCCTCTCGGTTACCACCGAGAAGTACACGCGCTCGGTGACGGGTACGCTGTTCGGCGGCAAGCATCCGCGCATCGTCGAGATCAAGGGCATGGAGATCGAGGCCGAGTTCGCCCCGCACATGCTCTACATCACCAACGACGACAAGCCGGGCTTCATCGGTCGGTTGGGCACGATCCTGGGCGAAAACAACGTCAACATCGCGACCTTCCATCTCGGCCGCGACAAGCCGGGCGGATCGGCCATCGCGCTGGTCCAGGTCGACCAGCCGATCTCGAAGGACCTGATCGGCAGCATCAGTGCGGTCGAAGGCGTTGTCCAGGCGAAGGTGCTGGGCTTCTAAAGAGGCCTCGATCCCGCTCGCGTCGAATTGAGTGGAGGATCTTTCTGCTCCCGCTATCCTCGGTGTAACGAAAAGAATGCCACCGGGGAGCGGAGGTCGTGGGGAGCGATCGGGAAACCGAAGCCATCGGTCTGCTATATGACGCGACGCTCGGTCATGTCGCCTGGAGCGATGTCGGGCGTTGCCTGACGTCTTTGTTTGATGGTTCGACGTTCACTCTGACGATGCAGAGTTCCCCCGACAGCCCTGTCGACATCGTCGACATGCAGGGGATGATACCGAAGGTCGTCGAGCTCTACGGCGCTCACTACTACGAGGAAGATCCCTGGCGTTTGGCCGCGCTCAAGCACCGCGTCTTCGATCGCGCGGTGCTGGGCACCGATCTCGTCAGCAACCTCGAATGGCAGAACAGCCGCATCTACAGCGAGCTGATCCGTCCTCATACCGATGTCTTTCACGGCGTCATGGCCAGCTGCACCTTGCCCGGTGGCGGCGTCTATGCGTTCGGCATCCATCGGCCGCGCCGTGCCGCGCCCTTTGCGCGCGAGGCGACCGAGGTGCTGCAACGCTTGCTGCCGCATGTCGGCCGCGCGCTGCAGGTGAGGGCGCGTCTCGGCGCCGCTCATCGGGCGGAAGTCGTCGCGGCCGCGGCGCTGGATCACCTGTCGTTCGGCGTCGTGCAGCTCTCTGTGGCCGGCCGGCTGGTCACCGCCAATCGTGCGGCGCTCGCAATGCTGGGCGGGGGCGACGGCCTTCTGCTCACCGCCGCCGGCGTGCATGCGGTGCTGGCGGGCGACGATGCGAAGTTGCAACTCGCGATTGCGCAGGCTGCGCAAACCACCGCCGGCGAGGTCGGGGGTGGGGCAGGCGGCTATCTGCGCATCGCGCGGCCGTCGGGCCGGCGGGCCTATACGGTTGTCGCGACGCCTCTTGGCCTGGATCGCGGCTTCGACCGCGGCATGCTCACGCCACAGCACGCGGCTGTCATGCTGATCATCACTGATCCCGAGACGGCACGCACGGTCGAACCGCGAACACTGTCCGCCCTGTTCGGTTTTACACCGGCCGAAGCACGCCTCGTCGGCCTGCTGACGACAGGACTGTCGCTGCCGGCGATCGCCAAACGGCTGGGGGTGAGCTTCGAGACGGCGCGTACGCAACTGGCGAGTGCGCGCGCCAAGACCGACACCGCCTCGCAGGTCGATCTCGTGCGCCTGGTGTTGACGGCGCTGGTGCCGGTCGGCTGAAGCTCAGGCGAAAAGGATGAAGTCCGACGCGTGCAACGACTCGGAATCGGCGAAGCCGACCAGGACGACGCTGGAGGTCGCGTCGAACGCGATGGTGGTGTCGCTGCCGTCGGTCGTGATCGTCATGTCTTCAAGGCCCGCAAAGCCGTAGGCACTGACATCGATACGGTCGCCGTCGCATTGACGGAAATCGTTGATGTCGTCGTGGCCGCCGCCCGGCGCGAAGACGAACGCATCGGCGCCGGTGTGCGCCCCGGCCTCCACGACGGCGGCATCACCCCACATGTGGTCGCTTCCACGTCCGCTGATCAGCGTGTCGTCGCCACCGCGGCTCTTGCCGTCGAGCGTCTGGGCGTCACCGTAAAGGCGGTTGTTGGAGCCGCTCGCCGTCAGCACATCGTCGCCACCGACCGTGCGATCGCTCATGATCCGGGCATCGCCGTAGAGGGTCCCGCCGATCGAGGCCTCACTCGTCAGGTGATCGTTGCCACCGCGCGCCCGGCCGGACATGTCCTCGGCATCGCCCGAGAGGGTCTCCACAGCAGCGTTGCCGCCGGTGATCGTGTCGTCGCCGCCGACAGTGCGGTCGGACATGTGGTTGGCATCGCCGATCAGATTGTTGGCGCGGCCGTTGCCGCCGGTCAGCGTATCGTCGCCGCCCCGGGCGCGATCGAACATGCTGTTGGCGTCGCCGCTTGCGACGGCGGTGTCGCTCAGCGTGTCGTTGCCGCCCTGAGTCTGGCCATACATGTTGAACGCATCACCGAGGAGAAAGCCGGGCGGCCCGATGCCGATCTCGATCTGGTCGGGTCTGCCGATCAGCGTGTCGTCGCCACCGGAAGAATGGCCGAACATGTCGTAGGCATCGCCGAACAGATGTGCCTGCGGCCCGCCCATCACCAGCATGTCGTCGCCGCCGCTTGCGTGATTGTAGAGGCCGTAGGCGTCGCCATAGAGGATGTCGTTGCGGCTGCTCCCGATCAGCGTGTCGTTCCCGCCCTGGGAGCGATCGTGCATCGTATTGGCATCGCCGAAGAGGATGTTGGTGGCAAAGGCGCCGCCGGTCAGCGTGTCGTCGCCACCCCGGCTCTTGTTGAGCATCTGACCGGCATCGCCATAGGCGGTTCCACCGACGCTGCCCTCGAGCACGATATTCTGATCGCCACCCTGTGCGCGATGACGAAGGATACCCGACGTGTCGCCGTAGATTGCCATGGCGCGTTCCTCTCTTCGGACGTGGTCAACGTTTGCGTTGAGTGTTGGCGCCTATCTTGAACCGCGGACCGGCAAATGCCATCGCGCGCCGTCCGAGTCACCGAATGGCCACAGCGGGGCCTCCAACTGGATGAATCAGAGAAGCCGGCGTAGGGTCGCCGTCCCCGACAACTTGAGGAGCGTCCGATGCCCCGCGTCAGTGAGATCGAGGAAGATGGTGATGATCCGACCTTGAAGGCCGTGTTCGACAAGGAGCGCGAGATCTTCGGTGATCTCTTGAATCCAACGAAGGTATTGGCGCATTGCCCGCCGATCTTGCGTGCCGCCAAGATGCTGGGCGCCTCGATCGAGCAGTCGGGTCAGTTGCCGAAGGACCTGCCGCCACTGATCTACCTGCGCGTGGCGTCGATCAACGGCTGTCCCTTTTGAATAGACATCAATTCCGTCCGTGTGACGGAAAGCGAAGGCGGATTGGAGAAGGTCGCAGAGGTGCTGAACTGGCGCGACAGCAAGCTGTTCAGTCCGAGTGAACGGCTGGCACTGGAGTATGCCGAGCGCATCACCTACACCGACCAGCAGGTCGATGACGCGTTCTTCGCCGAACTGCGCAAGCACTTCACCGAAGCGCAGGTGGTGGAGCTGACCGCCGCGATTGCGATGGAGAACTTCCGATCGAAGTTCAATCCGACGCTGGGCGTCGAAGCGCAGGGCTTCTGCATGGTGCCGCAACGGAACAAGGGCTGAAGAACGGGAACTGACGGCGGTCCCACCGGAACATCGGTGGGACCGCAGGACTTCGCCAAGCCGTGGCATTGCGGGTACTATTCGTCGTCGATCCAGACGGTCGATCCGAGGAGGGCCCCATGGCAAAGACGATGAAGGCCGCCGTAGTGACAGCGTTCAAGGCACCGCTCGTCATCCGCGAAGTTCCTGTTCCCGAAGTCGGCGCTAACCAGATCCTCATGAAGGTGGAAGCGTCGGGCGTCTGCCACACCGACCTCCACGCCGCGCACGGCGACTGGCCGGTCAAGCCGTCGCCGCCCTTTATTCCGGGGCACGAGGGCGTGGGCTTCGTCGCTGCCGTCGGACGCGACGTGAAAGGCGTCAAGGAAGGCGACCGCATCGGCGTGCCTTGGCTCTACACCGCTTGCGGGCATTGCCCGCACTGCCGCACCGGCTGGGAGACGCTCTGCCACGAGCAGCAGAACACCGGCTATTCGGTCAATGGCGGCTTCGCCGATTACGTGGTCGCCGACCCCGACTACGTGGGAAAGCTCCCGGCAAGCCTCGGGTTCGGGCCGGCTGCACCGGTCCTGTGCGCCGGCGTCACCGTCTACAAAGGACTCAAGGAGACGGAAGCGCGGCCCGGCGAGTGGGTGGCGGTTTCCGGTATCGGCGGGCTCGGGCACATGGCAGTGCAGTACGCCAAGGCGATGGGCCTGCACTGTGCGGCGATCGACGTGCATCCCGAGAAACTCGAACTCGCCACGAAGCTTGGCGCCGACATGGTGATCAACGCCCGCGAGGAAGATCCCGGTCCGGCGCTGCACAAGGCGATGGGCGGCGTGCATGGCGTGCTGGTGACGGCCGTGTCGCCCAAGGCCTTCGCCCAGGCACAGGCGATGTTACGCCGGCGCGGCACGATGGTGCTGGTCGGGCTGCCTCCCGGCGACTTCCCCCTGCCGATCTTCGACACCGTGCTCAACCGCATCACGGTGCGCGGCTCGATCGTCGGCACCCGGCAGGACCTGGTCGAATGCCTGGAATTTGCCGGTGAGGGCAAGGTCAAGCCGCACTTCTCATGGGAGCCGCTCGACGCCATCAACGACATCTTCCACCGCATGGAGCAGGCGAAGATCGACGGCCGCATCGTCATGCGCCTCTGAGGCCCATGACGCCGGCCGCAAGCGGCTGCGGCTACTCCGCCTGGACGTTCAGCGCCTTCAGCTTCTTACCCCAGAAGGCGTGTTCGTCGTGGACGTACTTGGTGAAATCGGCGCGGCTGCGCGCCGGCGGCAGCTCCAGACCATCCTTGGCCAGCGCCTCGGTGTACTTCGCCTCTTTCATTGCCACGGTCGTTTCCTTGTGAAGGCGATCGAGAATGGCGTCGGGCGTCTTGGGCGGGGCGAACAGGCCATGCCAGCCGGTGACCGCGACATCGACGCCTTGCTCCTTGAGCGTCGGCACGTCGGGAAGGGAACTGACACGCTTCTCGCCAGTCACGGCCAGCGCCTTGAGGCGTCCGGACTTGATCTGGCCGACCGCTGGCGGCAGCGAGGAGAAGTTCATGGTGATGACACCCGAGATCACGTCCATCAGCGCCGGGCCGGTGCCCTTGTAGGGCGCGTGTGTGATTTGGATGCCGGCCGCTTCGGCGAACAGCGCGCCCGCCAGGTGGTTGTTGCCGCCGACGCCCGACGACGAGTAGGTGAGCTTGCCCGGCTCCTTCTTGGCGAGCGCGATCAGCTCCTTGACGTTGTTGGCTGGCACGTTGGGATTGACCGCCAGCACGTACTGGTAGTCGGTGGTCTGGATGATCGGCACCAGCCCCTTCAGCGTGTCGATCGAGCTCTTGAGCACATGCGGATTGGTCACGACGTTGGTGCCGACGGCGTAGAAGATCGTGTAGCCGTCGGGCTTGGCGTTGGACACGAAGCGCGCGCCGATGGCGCCCGCCGCGCCACCCTTGTTCTCGACGATCACCTGCTGGCCAAGCAACGGCGTCATGAGATGCGCCAGCTCGCGGGCCACGATGTCGGCACCACCTCCGGCTGCATAGCCCACGACGAAGGAGAGCGGCTGCGTCGGCCATGTCGCTTGCGCGCGAAGAGCAGAGGGTACGAAGAGCGCACCGCTGCCGAGAGCCAGGGCGGAACGCCGGGACAGGGTGGTCATCGTTTCCTCCACTTTTCTCAGTTCTTGCCGGAAACGTAGCGCCCCGCGCCATCGCCCGCCAGCTTGCCGAGGACGGCGCCCGACACCAGGCCCGTGCCGCCGGGATAGTTGTGGTAGAAAAGCCCGCCCACCAGCTCACCCGCGGCGAACAGGCCGGGGATGGTATGGCCATCGGTGCTCTCGACCTCGCCCTCGGTGGTGATCTTGAGCCCGCCGAAGGTGAAGGTGAGGCCGCAGGTCACGGCATAGGCCTCGAACGGCGCCTGGTCGATCGTGTTGGCCCAGTGGCTCTTCGGCACGGCGAGCCCTCGGGTGCTGCGGCCGTCCTTGATCGCCGGGTTGAACGGCACCTCGGTCATCACGGCGGCGTTCCATTCCTTGATGGTCTTCAGGAACGCCTGCGGGTCGACGCCTTCGAGCTTGGTCGCCAGTTCCTCGATCGTGTCGGCGCGCACCTTGGTCACGCGCTTGATGCGGTATTCGTCGCGCAGCTTGTCGAGCACCTTGGCGTCGAAGATCTGCCAGGCAAACTGCTGCGGTTGCGACAGGATCACCGCGCCGTACTTGGCGTAGGTGTAGTTGCGGAAGTCCGCGCCTTCGTCGACGAAGCGCACGCCATTGGCGTTGACCATGATGCCGAGCGGGTAGGAGTGCTTCTGGAAGTTGTCGCCGACATCGAGGTCGCCGAACTCCGGCGCGTTCATGTCCCAGCCGACGGCATGGCCGCCCGACCAGTTGCCGTGCGGCTTGGCGCCGATCGCCAGCGCCATGTTGATGCCGGCGCCGGTGTTGAAGCGCGTGCCGCGGACCTTGGCGAGATCCCAGGTCGGGCCGAGATAGCGCGTGCGCATCTCGGCATTGCTCTCGAAGCCGCCGCACGCCAGCACGACGGCCTTGGCGCCGATCTTCACGCGACGTCCCTTGTGGCGAGCGATCACGCCGCGCACCACGCCGTCCTCTTCGATCAGCGACACCGCCGCCGTCTCGTAGTGGATGGGGATGCCTGCTTTGACGGCAGCCTTGTGCTCGAGATCGACCAGACCCGGACCGCCGCCCCAGGCTTCGACCGCCAGCCCGCCCCAGAACTTGTACTTGCCGTTCACCTTGAAGGCCTGACGGCCGTAGCTCGGCTGGAAGCGCACGCCCTTCGAGCGCATCCACTTCATGGTCTCGAAGGAGCGGTTGATCAGGATATCGGTCAGTTCCGGGTCGCAGCGGTAGTTGGTCACGCGGCCCATGTCGTCGAGATACTCGTCGGCGCTGTAGCTGCCGAAATCGACATCGCGCTTCTCATCTTCGGTGAGGTCGTAGAGCTGGACCAGGTCGTCGACGCCGTGGAAGACCACGCGCATGGCGCCGGCCGTATAGGTGCTGTTGCCGCCACGCTCTTCCTCGGGGGCTGCTTCGAGCATCGCCACGGACGCGCCCGTCTCGCGCGCCGCCAGGGCCGCACAGGCCGCCGCATTGCCAGCACCGACCACCAACACATCGACCTGGAAATCGTCCACTTGGCACTCCTTTTGCATCTCACGAACCCGGGAACGCCAAAATAGCGCTAAAATAGGGCCATGGGTGATCGTTTCGACCGTCTAAGTGTCCGACATGCCAATGTCGAGGCTTTGCTGCGCCGTCCGGGCATCGGCCACAACAATGGCCCGACCTTCGACATGTCCTGGGAAGCCTGGGTGTGGCGCCGGGCCTCGGCCAAGGTGTGGAAAACCCCCAAGCCCGAGGTCGCGATGATGCGGCTGAAGCGGGCGGAGCGGCTGGGCATCACCTACAAGGAACTGGCCTCGGTCATCATGGATTCGGGCGCCCACATGAGCGCCGCCGTGATGCCGCTGTCGCTGGCCGCGCGCGTCCGCCGCGGACCCAATCGCGAGATCATCATCGAGCCGCGCAACTCGGTGGCCGACCTCGTCGCGAAGTTCCGCGGCCGTCTTTTCATCCTGGGTGACATCGACGCCGTTCCCGCGCTCAGCGAAACGGAGCGCGCCGACTTCCTGGCGACCCTCAACCGCGCCTTCGACGGCAAGGTCGAAGCGATCGGCTGGGGCCATGACGGTCCCGCGATCCGGACGATGCTCAAGGCCAACGCGCTGCCGCACCAGGAGGCGTTCATGGTCGGCGCCGGCATGTCCCACCGCGTGCTCGCCGAAACCGCCGGCCTGCCCCTCACCAAAGACATAGAGAGCTGGTTCGCCTAACCGGCGTTGTGCACACCCGACAGGGGCGGCGTTATCGATCTGCTTTCTCTGTCCTCTCGGCCAACCAGGTCTTGATCAAGGATTGGTAGGGCACGTCTCGCTTGTTGGCGGCGATCTTGATGCGCTCGAGCAGCGTCACCGGCAGCCGGAGGGAAATCGACGTCGTCGACGGCTTGAGGTTGGGCAGGCGAACGCGCTCCGCCTTGCTCCAGTCGACGAGCCCCGTGGAGTCGTGGGTTTCCCAGAAGCGCCGCTCCTCGGCTTCGTTACGGAACTTCGGAACGTTCCTAGGTTTCCTGCTCATAGCGACTCCGCTCCTTGCGATGCATTGTCCTTGCCGAGATCACCCGGATGAACCGGCCGTCGCCACACAGCGTGAACGTGACATGAAGCAGTCGGTCCGCATCCGTACGGCCTAAGGCATGTAGCCTCGTCTCGTGGGTGCTGTGGCCAACGTCCGCGACGACGAGCAGCGGATCGTTGAAGAAGATCTGCTCAGCCTCCGCTTGGCTGACGCCGTGCTTCTCGACGCTTTTCCGGGCGTTGCCCTCATCCCAGTTGAAGCCTTCGATCCCGTCGAAATCAATCACGAGCGTATATTACCATAATATACAGTTCTGCCAAGACGACAGTAAGGCTGCAAGCCTGCCCACCGTGAGGTAAAGAGGGACATGACCTCCACCATGACTCCGCCTCTCAAGGGCGTTCGCGTCGTCGAACTCACGCACACCATTCTCGGGCCGTCCTGCGGCATGATCCTGGCCGATCTCGGCGCCGAGGTGATCAAGGTCGAACCGGTGGACGGCGATCGCACACGCAAGCTGTGCGGTTTCGGCGCCGGCTTCTTCGGCTACTTCAACCGCAACAAGAAGAGCCTCGCGCTCGACTCGGATGCAGCCGAAGGCAGGGCGGTCCTCACCAAGCTGCTGGAATCGGCCGACGTGCTGATCGAGAACTTCGCGCCGGGCTCGATGGCCAAGCGCAAGCTGGGGCCGGCACATCTCGAGAAGATAAACCCGCGTCTCGTCTACTGTTCGCTGAAGGGCTTTCTGCCCGGACCCTACGAGAAGCGGCCGGCGCTCGACGAAGTCGTGCAGATGATGGGCGGGCTCGCCTACATGACCGGGCCCAGCGGCCGGCCGCTGCGTGCCGGCACCTCGGTGGTCGACATCATGGGCGGCATCTTCGGCGCCTTCGGCACGGTGCTGGCGCTGAAGCAGCGCGAGCGCACGGGCAAGGGCGGGCTGGTCGAAAGCGCGCTGTTCGAATCGGTGGTGTTCCTGATGGGCCAGCATCTCGCCATCACGGCGATGAACGGCGGCGCCGCACCTCCGCCGATGCCCGAGCGCGTAAGCTCGTGGGCGGTCTACGAGATCTTCAACACCGCCGACGGCCAGCAGGTCTTCATCGGCATCACCAGCGACAGCCAGTGGAAGCGCTTCTGCGAGATCTTCGGCCAGCAGGAGCTGGCGGCCGATCTCCGGCTCGCTACCAACAACCAGCGCATCGAGGCCCGGCCCTGGCTTGTCCCAGCGGTGGCCGAGGTCTTCAAGCGCCACGATCGGGCGGCGCTCGAACAGCTCTGCCTCGACGCCGACATCTCCTTCGCGCCCGTGGCTCGGCCGCAGGAGCTGTTCGACCATCCGCACCTGCTGGCCAACGGCTCGCTGGCGCCGACGACCCTGCCGGGCGGCGTGCAGACCCGCCTGCCGCTGCTGCCGTTCCAGATGATGGGCTGGCGTCCGCCGCTTGTCAGCGATCCGCCGGAGATCGGCCAACACAATGACGAGGTGCTGGCAGCGCTGGGCTACGACGCGGCCGGTATCGGCAAGCTCAAGACGGCAGGGATGCTGGGACCGGCCTAACTCTCGGCTGTGCAATCAATTGCACTCGGCCGGTTGTCGCCGCAGTTGCTGCGCGATCTGCGGCCACGCCTGCCGGCCGAGCGACTGCCAGTGCTGGATCACCTGTGGGCGAAGGGCGCCGATAGTCTCCCGCCATGAGGGCCGGGCCTTCATGCGCTGGTACCAGCCAACGAGAGAGGCGCGGTCGGCATCGTCGATCAACGCCAGCAACGCCATTTGCTCCAGGCGCGCAACGTAGGGGAGCGCCACCAGATCGGCGTGGCTGACCTCATCGCCGATCAGGAACGGCTGGCCCGCTGCTAGACTCGCGTCGAGCGCGTCGAGCATTTCCTCCTGCGTCCTCACCGCGTCGGCGAACTCCGGCGCCTCGACGCCCTGTCGTGCCGCCGCCGCGCGCAGTGCCCGGTCGCGCCGGTTGGGCATGGCCTGCAGCATCGCCTCCAGCCGTTCCGGCGGCAGCGCCTGCAACGCAGGTCGGCCAAGGATGGCGTAGTGCATCATGCCGTTGGCGGGATGATGCACGTCGTCAAGGCGACGCACCCAGGCCCGCATGCGCTGGCGCGCCACCGGATCGCGCGGCCGCAGCGCCGGTTCGGGAAAGACGTCGTCGAGATATTCGAGGATAGCCGCACTTTCGATCAGCACTGCGCCATCGTGGATCAAGGTCGGCACGACGCCGCGCGGATTGAGGGCGCGATAGGCGGGCGTGTGCTGCTCGCCGGCCTGCAGATCGACCGTGACGCTCTCATGGGCGAGGCCCTTCTCGACCAGCGCCAGCCGCACCTTCTGCGAGGAGGCGGAGAAGATGCTGTGGTGCAATCGCAGTGTCGTCACGCGTCACCTCGTCGTTAGTCGATGCAAGCTGGGAATGCCGGAAAGTACTGGCAATTGCCTGCGAGGTAATTGCGCCTATGTATGGCACTCAGCAGGAGTGGCCGGCGGATGTTGCAGCATGAATTTCGAGAGAGCGAAGTCGTGGATCAACTTCGGGCGCTTGGCGTCGAGGCGGGCGGCGTGCTGCTCGTGCATACGTCGTTTCGCGCCCTGCGCCCGATCAAAGGTGGCCCGTTGGGGTTGATCGCGGCGTTGCGCACGGCCTTGGGACCGGAGGGCACGCTCGTGATGCCGTCGTGGACCGGCGATGATGCAACGCCCTTCGATCCCGCGACGACGCCCGCCTCGCCCGATCTCGGCGTCACCGCCGATCTGTTCTGGCGCCAGCCCGGCACGTTGCGTTCCGATCATGCCTTCGCCTGCGCCGCCGCGGGCCCGAAGGCCGAGGCGATCGTGAAGACGGCACTGCCGCTGCCGCCGCACACGCCCGACAGCCCCGTCGGCCGTGTGCGCGATCACGACGGCCAGGTGCTGCTGCTGGGCGTCGGCCACGATGCCGATACGTCGCTGCATGTCGCGGAGCTGCTGACGCCTGTTCCTTATGGCGTGCCCAAGCACTTCACCGGACGTGGGGAAGACGGCCGGCCAGTGCGCATCGACTATCGCGAGAACGATCATTGCTGCCAGCGATTCGCCCTCGCCGACGATTGGCTGCGGGCGAGGGGGCTGCAGGCCGAAGGCCCGGTCGGTCACGGCATCGCACGCCTCGCACGGTCGCGGGACATCGTGCGCCTCGCCGTCGATGCGCTGCGCGACGAGCCGCTGCTGTTCCTGCACGGCGCCGAGGCGGGCTGCGCGGAATGCGACGAGGCACGCGCCAGCGTATCGGCATGAAGGAGCAGGAGCTGGCAGGTGCTTAGCCCCTAGCTCAGTTCATCCCCTTGGTGGGATAATCCGCGGGGAACGGAACTAGAACTTGTGTCAAGAACATTAGTTCTTTCAGCGGGTTAATTGTTCCATTGCTGACTGGAACAAAAGGCGTACATTGGCGTCCTCCGAGGCGCCGTCCGAAGCGCAGCGGGGCGGCGGACTTATCCGCATTGCTGCTCCTGACAGGGGCGTGGGAAGAAGGAGAAAGCCAATGTCGGCGGTGCTGAAAGTAGTCGAGAAAGAAGGCATGGAAAGCAAGAACAAGGCGCTGGATGCCGCTCTCGCGCAGATCGAGCGCGCCTTCGGCAAGGGCTCCATCATGAAGCTGGGCCAGCGCGAGGCGCTGGAGATCGAGGCGATCTCGACCGGCTCGCTCGGCCTCGATATCGCGCTCGGCATCGGCGGCCTGCCCAAGGGCCGCATCGTCGAAATTTATGGACCGGAAAGCTCGGGCAAGACGACGCTCGCGCTGCATGTCGTGGCCGAGGCCCAGAAGAAGGGCGGCGCCTGCGCCTTCGTCGACGCCGAACATGCGCTCGACCCGGGCTACGCCAAGAAGCTCGGGGTCGACATCAACAACCTCCTGATCTCCCAGCCCGATGCCGGCGAGCAGGCGCTCGAGATCGCCGACACGCTGGTGCGGTCCGGCGCCATCGACGTGCTGGTGATCGACTCGGTGGCTGCCCTCGTGCCGCGCGCCGAGCTCGAAGGCGAGATGGGCGATTCGCTGCCCGGCCTGCAGGCCCGCCTGATGAGCCAGGCGCTGCGCAAGCTCACCGCTTCGATCTCCAAGTCGAACACGCTGGTGATCTTCATCAACCAGATCCGCATGAAGATCGGCGTCATGTTCGGCAGCCCCGAGACGACGACGGGCGGCAATGCACTGAAGTTCTACGCCTCGGTCCGCCTCGACATCCGCCGCATCGGCGCGCTCAAGGACAAGGACGAGGTCGTCGGCAACGCCACGCGCGTGAAGGTGGTGAAGAACAAGGTGGCGCCACCGTTCAAGGTCGTCGAGTTCGACATCATGTACGGCGAGGGCGTCTCCAAGGTCGGCGAGCTGATCGACCTCGGCGAGAAGGCCGGCGTCGTGGAGAAGTCGGGCTCCTGGTACTCCTACGATGGCCAGCGCATCGGCCAGGGCCGCGAGAACGCCAAGAATTTCCTCAAGGAGCATCCCGAGGTCGCGCAGACGATCGAGAACAAGGTGCGCGCCAATGCCGGCATCGTCGCCAACGCCCTGATGGATGGCGGCAAGGAAGACGAGGACGACGATGAATAGAGGCGGCCAATAGAGGAGCCCGTATCCCCTGTCTCCGGGTTCCTTACCGGGCGGTGCCGCACCCCACGCGCGGCGCCGCCCTTTTCTTTTGCGCAAAGCGCAAAAGAAAAGGGCGGGCGAGCGGCAGCGCCTTCATAGGCGCGAGAGCTCGCTCAGCGCAGAACAAATACCGCCGGTGCTACACACCTTCATGTCATCCTGAGCGAAGCGAAGGATCTCATCGCCACCTGCCATCAGTGGGGCGACCGGCATGAGATCCTTCGCTTCGCTCAGGATGACAGGAGAGGCTCACCCCGGTCGCGAGCTGATCCTCTTCAAGAACCGCTGAACCCACTCCGGCCCTGTGCGCTTCACGCCATCACGAGGGCGGGTCTTGGCCCAGTCGAGCAGCAAGGCCAGTGGGAACCAGCTCTCACGTTCGTCCTGCAGGCCGCGCGCGGCCATCGAGACCTTGGGTACCGGCACGGGTGTCACGCCGTCCTGCTGCGGGCCGGCGCAGAGTTCGGCCGGCGAGGTCACCAGGTACTCACGGCAGACCAGCGGCCGCTCGGGATGGATGGAGCAGCTTTCCTCTTCGAGGAAGGGGCAGGGGATGCCGAGCGCGAAATAGCCGACCGACAGCTCGCGGTCGGCGCGGCCCGCCTTCTCGGCGAGGCCCGCCGCCTTGATCGCCGCCGAGGCCGTCGCGAACCGCTCCTTGAGCGCCCGGAGCCGTTTCGCCGGCATCGCCTCGATCACGCCCAACAAGCGTTCAGCCTCCGTGCGCGAAACTGGCAGGAGCTGACGGCAGCAGGCACCGCAACCCTTGCGGCAGGAGATTTCCGTCCCGGCTTCCCCGAGCTTTGTTTCGGCAGCGGTAACCACAGCGTTCACCAGCCCCTGCAGGGCAGGCACCACGGCGGCAGCCCGCACGGACCCGCTCGGCACGGTGATCGGATGGACCACCTTGAGATCGCCCACGGAGAGCCTGAGAGTGGCGGTAGAATGGGCCTCGGCGGCCATTTTCGACGGGTTCCCCGGTCTGTTGGTTTTCTGGACTTGGCTGGCAGGCGCACGCTACAAGGCCCGCATGCAAAGCGTCAGCGAAATCCGCCGTACTTTCCTAGAGTACTTCCGCAAAAACGGCCACGAGGTCGTGGACTCGAGCCCGCTCGTCCCGCGCAACGACCCGACGCTGATGTTCACCAACGCCGGCATGGTGCAGTTCAAGAACGTCTTCACCGGACTGGAGACGCGGAACTACAGCCGCGCCGTGACCTCGCAGAAGTGCGTTCGCGCCGGCGGCAAGCACAACGACCTTGAAAACGTCGGCTACACCGCCCGCCACCACACGTTCTTCGAGATGCTGGGCAACTTCTCGTTCGGCGACTATTTCAAGGAAAACGCGATCGAGCTGGCCTGGAACCTGCTGACCAAGGATTACGGCCTGCCCAAGGACCGTCTGCTGGTCACGGTGTTCCACACCGACGACGAGGCGGCGGCTTACTGGAAGAAAATCGCGGGCCTGTCCGACGACCGCATCATCCGCATCCCGACCTCGGACAATTTCTGGGCGATGGGCGACACCGGCCCCTGCGGCCCCTGCTCGGAGATCTTCTTCGATCACGGCGAGGGTATCCCCGGCGGCCCGCCGGGTAGCCCCGACCAGGACGGTGATCGGTTCATCGAGATCTGGAACCTGGTCTTCATGCAGTTCGAGCAGGTGACCAAGGAAGAGCGCGTCGCGCTGCCCAAGCCCTCGATCGACACCGGCATGGGCCTGGAGCGGCTGGCGACGGTCCTTCAGCACAAGCACAACAACTACGACATCGACCTCTTCCGCGCGCTGATCGAAGCGGTGGCGCACGAGACCGGCGTCGATCCCGACGGCCCGCAGTCGGCGTCACACAAGGTGATCGCCGACCATCTGCGCGCCACCTCGTTCCTGATTGCCGACGGCGTGCTGCCGTCCAACGAAGGCCGCGGCTACGTGCTGCGCCGGATCATGCGCCGCGCGATGCGCCATGCGCACATCCTCGGCGCGCAGGATCCCGTGGTCTACAAGCTGGTGCCGACCCTGGTGCACGAGATGGGCGATGCCTATCCCGAGCTCGGCCGCGCGCAGCCGCTGATCACCGAGACGCTGAAGCTCGAAGAGACGCGCTTCAAAAAGACGCTCGGCACCGGCCTCAAGCTGCTCGAGGACGAGACCAAGGGCCTGAGCGCCGGCGGCACCTTGAAGGGCGAAGTCGCCTTCAAGCTCTACGACACGTTCGGCTTCCCGCTCGATCTCACGCAGGACGTGCTGCGCGCGCGCAACATCGCCGTCGACACGGATGGCTTCGAGAAGTCGATGGACGAGCAGCGCGCCAAGGCGCGCGCGGCGTGGGCGGGTTCGGGCGAGACCGCGGACCAGGCGATCTGGTTCGACGTGCGCCAGAAGGCGGGCGCCACCGAGTTCCTGGGCTACGACACCGAGCGCGCCGAGGGCCAGATCAAAGCGATCCTGCTCGACGGCAAGGAAGTCTCCTCGCTCAAGGCCAACCAGACGGGCTGGATCATTACCAACCAGACGCCGTTCTACGCCGAGTCCGGCGGCCAGCAGGGCGATCAGGGCCAGCTCGTGAGCGGCGCCAACCAGGGCGACGTGCTCGACGTCCAGAAGATGGTGGGCGATCTCCATGCCCATCACACCAAGGTCGCGAAGGGCGAGCTGAAGGTCGGCGACGATCTCGTGATGACCGTCGATCCGGTCCGCCGTGCGCAGTTGCGCGCGCACCATTCGGCGACGCATCTGCTGCACGAGGCGCTGCGCCGTCATCTCGGCGAGCATGTGACGCAGAAGGGCTCGCTGGTCGCGCCCGACCGGCTGCGCTTCGACATCAGCCACACCAAGGCGATTTCGGCCGAGGAGCTGAAGCGCATCGAGGACGAGGTCAACGACCGCATCCGCCACAATTCGGCGGTGATGACGCGGCTGATGACGCCGGAAGAGGCGATCGCGGCCGGCGCCATGGCGCTGTTCGGCGAGAAGTACGGCGAGGAAGTGCGCGTGCTCTCGATGGGCAGCGACGAGGGCGGCGACAAGTACTCGGTCGAACTGTGCGGCGGCACCCATGCGCGGCGCACCGGCGATATCGGCCTGTTCAAGATCGTGGGCGAGGGTGCGGTCTCTGCCGGCGTCCGGCGCATCGAAGCTCTGGCCGGTCATGCGGCCGAGGCGCATGTCCGCCATCAGGCCGAGCTTCTGGCCGAGGCGGCGGCAACCCTGAAGGTGCGGGCCGAGGATTTGCCGGCGCGTCTCGCGGCGCTGGTCGATGGCCAACGCAAGATCGAGCGTGAGCTGGCGGAGGCGCGCAAGGCGCTGGCGCTCGCCGGTGCTGGCGGTTCGGGCGGTGGCAATGCGGCCGACGAGGTGCGCGATGTCGGCGGCGTGAAGCTGATCGGCCGCGTGCTGAACGGCGTGCCGGGCAAGGACCTCAAGGGCATGGCCGACGAGTTCAAGAAGAAGCTGGGCTCGGGCGTCGTGGCGCTGATCGGCGTCGAGGACGGCAAGGCTTCGGCCGTGGTCGGCGTGACCGACGATCTGTCGAAGAACTACAGCGCGGTCGAGCTGGTGAAGGCCGGCGTCGCGGCGCTGGGCGGCAAGGGCGGCGGCGGCCGTCCCGACATGGCGCAGGGCGGCGGCCCCGACGCGGCGAAGGCACCCGAGGCGCTGAAAGCGATCGAGGCCGCGCTGGCGGGGGTCAAGTGAAGCGCGCGCTCGTCGTTTTTGCGGCGGGCCTGCTGGCGGCGGGCTGCGCGCCGACGTCCTTCACAAAGGACGGCAAGCAGGACGCCACCATGGCCGAGCAGTATGCGCGCGACGAAGGACAGTGCCGCGCGCAGGCGAAGAATGTTGCGGGCAACGAGCGCAATATCGAGGACCAGCGTCGCGCCGTCTTCTCCGGCGAGCGCGATCGCTTCGGCCAGCAGGACCTCTACCGGACGATGGATCAGCAGGGCTACCAGAACAACGTCGACCGGATGGTGGCGCGCTGCATGGAAGCGCGCGGCTGGACGCCGAAGAAGACCGGTCCGATCCAGATGCCCAAGCTGAGCTGGTAAGACCGTGCCGGGACTAGGGCAGGGACAAGGGCTAGGTCCGCTGGACTATGTCCTGCTGTTCGTCGCGTGCGGCGCGGCGACCATTCCGCTGACCCTCATCGTGATCCGCGCCATCGCCGGCCCGTCCTGGGCCGACCGGCTCGACAAGGCGCTCTCCTGGTCGATGACCGGCTGGATCCTGGGCGTGATGGTCTTCTACGCCGGCATGGTCCTGCTCGAACGCCAGCGTCCCTGCGAGATGCAGCGCACCAACCAGATCACGCAGGCCTGCAAGGACTACTTCGACTCCCTGCCGCGCTGAGCGGGCTGGAGGGCGTTGGCGCCGTCGTCACGGCGCGTAGCGGGTAAAGACGAAATCATGTCCCTTCACCCGGGCTTCGTGACAGGCGAAGCACGTCTCGTGCTGCGCCATGTCGACCGGCTGGCCGGCGATGAAACGACCGAAACCCCAGCCTCCGGTGCTCGCGTATTTCTTCGAGTCCTTGACCATGACCTGGACTGTCGTTGCAGCGCCGGGAACGGAGGCGGGTTCGAACTCGGGCGATTGAACATGCTTCCAGGCGAGTTTCACGAGCACGGTGCCGTCAGGGAAAGGCAACTTTCCGTCACGATAAGCCTTGATCGCCGTTGTATTGCCGAGGACGGCCCGCAACTCGTTCAAAGGCTCGCCTTCCTGGGCCGGTGCGATCAGCTCCCATTGGCGATAGCCGTCCGGGATCGTGACGCCGTAGATCGGCGAGGCGCGATCTGTCTTCGCCGTGGCTTCCACAACGAGCAGTCCGGCGGTCGTCGCAAGGGCCAAGGCCGCAGAGGCCAGGGCAAGACGGGTCGAGGTCATCGGCTGTTTCCTTTCGCGACGATCAAGCGTCGTGACGTTTATAGGCGGTCGGCGTCGATGACAGCCTGTGCGAAGGCACTAGGCGCCTCCTGCGGAAGGTTATGCCCGACGCCTCCGGTGATGGTCCGGTGGGCGTACTTGCCGGTGAACTTCTTCGCATAGGCACTGGGATCGGGATGCGGCGCGCCATTGGCGTCGCCCTCGAGCGTGATGGTCGGCACGGAGATCACGGGACCCGCCGCGAGTCGCTTCTCCAGTTCGTCGAACTTCTGCTCGCCCTCGGCCAGGTCGAGCCGCCAGCGATAGTTGTTGATCACGATGGAGACGTGATCGGGATTGTCGAAGGCTGCCGCCGTGCGGTCGAACGTGGCGTCGTCGAAGCGCCACTTCGGCGATGCGAGCTGCCAGATCAGCTTGGAGAATTCGCGGCGATACTTGTCGTAGCCGGCGCGGCCTCGTTCGGTGGCGAAGTAGAACTGGTACCACCATTCGAGCTCGGCCTTGGGCGGGAGCGGCATCTTGTTGGCGGCCTGGCTGCCGATCAGATAGCCGCTCACGGAAACCATGGCCTTGCATCGTTCGGGCCACAGTGCCGCGATGATGTTGGCCGTGCGGGCGCCCCAATCGCAGCCGCCGATCGTGGCACGTTCGATCTTCAGCGCATCCATGAAGGCGACGATATCCGTGGCGATCGCGGCCTGCTGACCGTTGCGGGGAGTCTTGTCGGACAGGAACGTCGTCGTGCCGTAACCGCGGAGAAACGGCACGAGCACCCGGTAGCCCGCCGATGCCAGCAACGGCGCGACATCGACGTAGGTGTGAATGTCGTAGGGCCAGCCGTGGAGGAGGACGACCACGGGCCCATTGGCGGGGCCGGCTTCTGCATATCCGACCTTCAGGACGCCGGCATCGATCTGCTTCAACGGTCCGAACGAGGCCGCCACCCGGTCTCCGACCTGTGCGCTCGCCGTTCCGATCCTGCCGAGTTGAGATGCGAAGACGCCCAACGCTGCGGCGCCCAACAGGCGACGGCGGGAATAGTCGACGGCGGTCGATGTATCGGCGGTGTTCATGCGTAAATCTCCTGACGCGTAGGCCGACCCGAGCGGGTCTTGTCGAGGCGAGATAAAGCACGAAGGACTCGCTCGCGCTTTGAGAGAGCGTGGATTTTCTCTTCAGATGGTCGTGATTTTTCCGGCAGAGGGGCCGTGATAGGTTCGCGTCTCTGCCGCAATTTTGACCAGTGGGGCCCCCGGTTGATCTACCGGTTCGACGATCTTGTCCTTGATCCGCAACGGAGAGAATTGCGCCGGGGAGACAGTCTTGTTGCGGTGGAGCCACAGGTATTCGACCTGCTGGAATTTCTCGTCCGCGCGCGGGAGCGGGTGGTCAGCCGCGACGATCTCCTCGCGGCCGTCTGGCAAGGCCGCATCGTCTCCGAAGCGACGCTCAGCAGCCGTGTGAACGCGGCGCGCACTGCCATTGGCGACAGCGGCGAGGAGCAGCGCCTGATCCGGACTTTTCCGCGCAAGGGATTCCGCTTCGTCGGCACTGTGCGGGAGGCGGCCGACGTTCCTGCCGGGCTGGAACTCCCGACGACCCCGGCAAAGGCAGACTTCGAAGGGCCGTCGATTGCCGTCCTTCCCTTCACGAACATGAGTGGTGATCCGGAGCAGGACTATTTCGCCGATGGGATGGCCGAGGAGATCATCACGGCCTTGTCGCGCTGCAGTGGCCTGTTCGTCATCGCGCGCAATTCGACGTTTACCTACAAGGGCAAGGCCGTCGACATCCGTAGTGTCGGACAGGAGCTTGACGTCGGCTATGTGCTGGAAGGCAGCGTTCGTCGGGGCGGCGAACGGCTGCGGATCACTGGACAGCTCATCGACGCATCCTCAGGCGCCCATCTCTGGGCGGATCGTTTCGACGGTGACCTCGAGGACGTCTTCGAGCTTCAGGATCGTATCACCGAAAGTGTCGTGGCAGCGATCGAGCCCGCCTTGCTGCTTGCCGAGATCGAACGGCGCAAGCGCAGCCGGCCGGACAAGCTCAACGCCTACGATCTTCTGCTGCGGGCCTATGGGCTGGAGAACGAGTTCACCGCCGAGAGCATGACGGCGGCGCTGGAGTGCCTCGACCAAGCGCTGGCGATCGAACCAACTTATGCGCCGGCGATGGCTGCTGCCGCCTATTGCCACGCGCAGTGTCACTTCCAGGGATGGGTCCCGCTGGATGAGACGCATCGCCTGAAAGGCATGAAGCTCGCCTGGCGCGCGGTCGAGCTGGCGCCAAACGATGCGCAGGTCCTGTGGATGGCGGCCTTTGCCGTCTGGAACCTGGCGCCAGAAATAAGCGAGGCCCCGCGGGAGCTGTTCAACCGTTCCCTCGCGATCAATCCCAACTCGGCCATGGCCCTGACCCTGGGCGGGTGGATCGAAACGATGCGCGGCAACCTCGATGCGGGCCGCGGAATGATCGAGCGTGCACGACGGCTGAACCCGCTCGATCCGCGTGGCTGGTTCATGTCGGGTGCCATGGCCATCACGGCCATCGTCGACGAGGACTATGTCGAAGCCATTGCCTGGGCGGAAAAGGCTCTCGTGCAGAACCGGCGCTTCGCCGTCGCGCTTCGCGTCCTGGCGGTGGCCCTTGTGAAGATCGGCAAGCACGATCTCGCCGCCGATATCGTTCGCGAACTGCTGGTGATTGAGCCCGAGCTGACGATTTCGCGGTTCTTCAGCAGGATTCCGGTACCCCTCGAATCGATGGCGAGAGCCTATGTCGAAGCGTTGAGAGCCGCCGGATTGCCCGAGTAGGGGTGCGGACGTCGGAGTGGCGCATTTGTGAAGGGACGCCTCTGGAGCGGTGCGCTTGCAGCGCTTAGACTCCCCGCCATGTACAGAGTCGGGCTTCTTGCCACAGCGTTAGCCGTCGCAACGCCAGCCCTCGCCGATGAACCCTGCCGTGCGCGAGCGTCGATGGCGTGGGCGCGGGCAGGTGCGGGCTATCTCGTCGAAGCCGTGGCCGATGGGCCGACCTGCCAGAAGGCGGTGATCGTCCATGTCGTGCGTCGTCCCGATGGCGCGCCGGTGTGGAGCGACGTCGTGCTGGCGGAATGGCGCTTCCCCGACGACGCGCCGCGTGACGGTGCCGCGATGGAGAAGGCGCTGGCGCAGATGCTGGTCGAAGGCTTGCGCAGCATCACCGGCAGCGAGCAGTTGCCCGAGTGGAAGCAGGGTGAGGAGGGCGCGCTGCGTCGCGGCGACACCGTCTGGTACGCCGAGACCGGCGTGGAGCGCGCTGCGTGGAATGCCCTGCGCATGGCGAAGCGGCCGGTCTTCACCTATCTGCAGGGAACGGAGAGCATCGGCGTTCTCGTCCTGGCCCTCGATGGGTCGGTCACTAAGGCGGGCTACTTTGTGCCGTGATGTTTCGGCCGTGATGTTTCAGGAGGTCGACATGCCTCGCAGGATTTCGACGACGATCATTCTTCTCCTACTGCCGCTCGCCTTCTTGCCGGGAGGTTGCGCCACCAAGGAGGAGCGCGAAGCCGTGTTCGACAATCGCCTGCGCGAGATGTCGGGCGCGCAGGAAGCCGGATTGCTGACCAGCATGGGCCGCATCCCCGACAACAGCTACCAGCTCGAGGATGGCAGCAAGGTGCTGCAATGGCGCTGGGACACGTCCTACATCGATCCCGGCATGCCGCCGCTCTACTACGGCCGTTTCGGCGGTTGGGGATACGGCTGGGGCGGTGGGATGTGGATGCCGATGGGTGGTTTCCCACCGACCCTGGTCCGCCAGGGCTGCATCGTCGAATGGACGATGGTTGGCGGTTCGGCGAAGGGCTATCGCTGGCAGGGCGCCGGCTGCGCCAAGGTCTCGCCTTAGCGCGAGCCGCTGCTAGCTTTCGTTCTGACTCTGGTTCTGTTCCTTGCGCATGCGTTCGGCCAGCGCGCTCACGAGTTCTTCGTAGGTCGGCGCGTCCGTCAGGGAAGTGGCGCGTGGCAGGGTTTTGTAGCGCAGGCGGCCGTCAGGGGTGAGCTGCAGGCGATCACCTTCCATCTCGACCAGCGACAGAGTCTTCAGCCGCACCAGATCGCGCTGCGACAGATCCCTGGCGCATGAAATCCCGAGCGCGACACGGCGCAAGGTGATCTCCTCGTTTGGACTAAGTGGTGCGTTCAGGCTGCGCGACATTCATCCTCCCCGGCGATCACTTCTCCATCTTTCGCCTGGGCCAGCAAGGCAAACAGCCAGCAGGCGCGCTGCGGTTACCCGGGTTCGCGTTGCGGTCGAACAATATGCAGAACGATCGCAATCAATAGAGCCCGACAGGGCAGCGATTTTCATTCGCAACCGACAAGCCGTGCGGTTCCCATTGGAGCTGTGACCTAACTGTGACCAGCCGGCCACAGGAGGAATTTCTTCGCACGCGAGCGGTAAGAATCCTGCCTCTTGCCCCATTTCCTGCGTTGAGTGGGGTGAAGTGGAGTTGATCATGAAGATGGTGGCGATTGCTCTGGCGGTTTCGGTGTGTGCGCTGTTCGCGGCGCCCGCCTTTGCCGACAAGGATAAAGACAAGGACAACGGCCGCGGTCAGGGCCAAAGCCAGGGCCAAGGTAAAGGCCAGGGCAAGGATCAGGGCCAAGGCCAAGGTCCGGCCAAAGACCAGGGGCCAGGCAAGGGCCAGGGCAACGCGCGGTCGGGCGGCGGTGGGCCGGCGCAGGTCAATGTCGTCGTCCAGGAGCGCGACCGTAATGCGGTCTACTCCTACTATCGTACCGAGTACGCCTCGGCGGGCTGCCCGCCGGGGCTGGCCAAGAAAAACAATGGTTGCCTGCCACCGGGTCAGGCGAAGAAAATGTGGGCAATGGGTCAGCCGCTGCCAGCCGGCATCGTCTACTATCCGCTGCCCGGCGTGTTGCTGACGCAACTGACGCCCGCCCCCTCGGGTTACGAATATGTACGTGTAGCCAACGACATTCTGCTGATGGCGATCGGCACGCGCATGATTGCGGGAGCGATCGCGGACCTCAGCAGTCTTTGACGGCGAGGGTGCCATGAAACGGGCAATGATTGCAGCGATGGGTGCGGTGCTGGTGGTGGCCGGCGTAGCGAGCGCGAGCGTCTTTTCGTCCGGCCCCGAAACACCGAAGCGTGTCACGACACTGCAGCCACAACCGCAGCGGCAGCCGCCACCGACGGTGACGTCGACGGCGGCGCCTGTCGCCGTGACCAAGATCTCCACCTCCACGCAACCGGAGATGCAGCGACCGCCGGTGCCGTTGCGGCATGCGCCGCGACCGCCGGTGCCGGTCAAGGAAGACAAGTCCGCCACCACGGTCGCGGACAAGGCTGGCGATAAATCGAGCGAGAAGACTGGCGACAAGGCCGTCGATACGGCGAGCGCGCCGCCCACCGAAGACCAGGAAGGCGCACGCTTCGCCAAGTCGGCGATCGAGCGCGACGGCTACAAGAACGTGAAGGTGGTCAGCAAGGCCGCCGATGGTTCGTGGCGCGGCCGTGCGCGGCGTGGACAGACCGAAGTCGGCGTGACGGTCGACGCCGCAGGCAACGTTCGCGTCGACTAGCGCGCATACTCACCACTTCGGCGGTGCGGTCCGCGGCCCACAGGCGGCCGCCATGCATGGTGCGTGGACAAACATTCCATTTGATCCCAGGCTGCGTGGGTCTGAGGGAGAGTGGAATGATCGTGCGTTCTGCGCTTGGTGTTCTTGCTGCGGTTCTGGTTGTCGGAGTGGTTGGTCAGGCCAAGGCAGACGAGAAAGTTCTTCGGGCCATGGCTTCATTGATTTCGGTGGCTCCACCCTCTCAGCCGCTACCCGGCACTATCGTCAACGGCAGCCTGCTGATCGAAAATCGGTCGGACAAACTATCGTTCGTCGGCGTATTCGCTCCCGGGCCTGGTCTGTGCATCATCCGTTTCCAGGGTCTCAGGCAATTGCCGAAAGACTGGGCGGAATCCACCACCCTTTCGTTCGATTTCACGAAGATCAAGCAGGTGCGTTGGCTGTCGGCCACGGACGATCGTGCCTCTGCATCATCCCGGCCTATGGACGATCCCGAAGTGCGCACCGTTGCGATTGATGCAGAAACGCCCTGGCTGTGCCGCGACGTCGTCCATCTCGAGACGGCCAAGCCGGCGTTTCAATCGACCTGCTACAAGACATGGACGGTTGCGGTGCCGACACCCGCAGACAGGGCTGCTGCCGCGAAGACAATCGAGCTTGTCGAGAAATCCTGCGTCGCCGCAAAGCGATAATGCGGTAGCGACAGCGTGGCTCGATTCACCGAAGGCCGACCGTAGAAGTCATGCGCAACCCACGTCGTAAAGCCATCATCTTCGCCACTCTGGCCCTGTCGGGCGCCGCGCTGCTCTGGTTCGGCGTGCAGCGGGAAAACACCGCGGGACGCGACGACATATCGGACGTCATGTCAGCGGTCGGGTTTGCCACCCTTGTCTGTTCCACTCTGTACCTGTTGTTGAGAGTCCTGCCCACAGCACTCGGCAGGGCGCGCCTTCAGGCCGGAGTCGGCAGGATCACGCAATGGCAGGTGAGCGCTGCCGACTGGGACAAGTTCCGCGCGCTCGATGCCGAGCGGGCAGGGACGGACCCGATGTTCCTCGCCAACGATCTCTGGATACGCAGGCAGACGCCACCCGAGGGTGTGGAGATCACCGTTGGCAAGAAGGCATTGATCGTCGATGGCTCCTATCACCCGCTGCGCATGAACGGCATCCCCGAGCTGCGCAGCATCGGCTGGCTCGACAATGCACCCCGGCCCGGCCGCCCTCCGGACTGCCTCGAATTCCTGCTCGCCTATCCGGCGGGCCGCTACGGCGGCGTCCGCTATACCTGTCTGCGCGTGCCGGTACCGGAGGCTGCGCGGGCACAGGGTTTGTCGGCCTATCGCCACTTCGCGCCGGCGCTCGAAAAGCGGCGCGCCAAGGGCGCCATCGCGCTGCGCAACCCGCGCCGCACCTATCAAATCACGGCAGCTCTTTTCGGGGTCGGTCTTGTCGCCGCCGTCGCGGGCGCGGTCATGATAGCGATCGCTCGGAGCCAAGGGGAATATGCCGGCATGATCGCGGGCTTCCTGACGCTGGGCGGCACCTTCGTCGCGATTCCCTCCGCCCTGGTCGGCGGCATGACGTTCCTGCTGCGGTGGAAGGAAGGAAAAGAGAGCCAACGCCGCGCGAACCATCGCACGAGAAAATAATCTGATGCGTAATCCGGCACGTAAGCTTGGCTATGCGCTGATCGCTCTCTGCACAGGTGGATTGCTGTTCTGGCTGGCGATCTCCGAGCGGCTGGGGCCGGAAGAGTCCGCGCCTACGATGGGCGCCGGTGTGATCGGCTTTACCCTGCTTCTGGCGTCCGCGTACTTCGTTCCGGTGTCGCTGCTGGCGGCGCGGGGCCGGGCGCGCTTGCTGGCGGGCACGGATGTCGTCGCCCGCTGGCCCGTGGGCGCAGCCGACTGGGAACGTTACTGCGCGGGCACCCGGACATGGTCCCGTTTCACACCGCGCCGTCGCCGAGACCACGCTGCAGGCGTCGAGATCATCGCCGGCAAGCGAAGCGTGCTGATCGATGATTGCTACTTTCGCCTCGATCCGGGGAAAAGGACTGGCATGCTGAATGCCGAGTGGGGGGCGAGAACGAGTCCGGCCTGCATCGTCATCACCATCGGCGTCGTCAGCCGGGTGGCGAGCACCGGCAGCTACAGTACCAAACGTTCGCGCCTGCTGTTGCCGGTTCCCGCCTCGGCCATGGAGGCAGGCGACCGGGTGCTGCGCCATTACCAACGCGCCATTGCCGGTGTTGAAGACCTCGGCGATCTGGCGCGGCATTCGCCGGTGCTCGTGTGGCGGATATTCTGGGGCCTCCTCGCGGCCTCCCTGATCGTGGCGACAGTCGGCTTGTCGCTGCACCTCTCGGGCACGAAGGGCAACGTTCCCGCGGGTTTGGCGATCGGCGGCCTGTTGACCGCTGTCGGCGTCCTCATCGTCGGCTGGTTCCACCTGCCCCGGCGGCTGAAGGCGGGCTCGGCAAGCAGAGCGTCCAGGAGGCGCTGATGCCGGCGCAGAACGCGCCGGAACCAAAAATCTAGGAAACTTTGCGCGGTGGGAGCTCCACGTCGCCGGCCAGAACATCCGACACTGAGGCCTCGATCAGATCGCCGATCACGTCGTTGCCCTGTGTGAGGCCTTCGACGACGGTTTCGTGTTCGATCGACGCCACCGCAGCAAGGCGATGGCCGTCCTCGTAGACCCAGGTGGTCCACTCCGCATCGTCGTCGAACACGACCCGTATCTCGAGGGTGCGCTCGTTGAAGGTGAAGCTCTTGCGGCGTGATTTCAGAGAACCCATGCGGCGGACAGCATGCCACCCGCCGCCGGGCGCCGGCTACGGCTGTTCTGCAATCGATTGCAGGGGGGCCGCCTGCGCGGGGGCCAACGGTGCCGGGGGCGCAGCCTGCATGACAGGCGCGGCCTGCACGGTCGTCGGGCTGGTGCGCCCGCGGCTCGCATAACGCACCGCCCTGAACTCGGAATCCTGCTGGATGGCCGCCGAGACCATGGCATCGCGATGGGGGTTGGTAACGCTGTCGAGCTTCTTCGTCTGCGTCCGGCAGCCCGCGGCGGCGGTCGGTGCGTCGGCGCCGTTAATGTTCACCTGGGCCTCCAGGCAAGCATCTCTGTCCTTGTAGGCCTTGTTGATGGCCTGGTTGGTCAGGCTCTCGGCGCCGAAGGGCGCAAGATCGTAGCCGGCGCAGGCCGACAGGCCGAAGCCCAGCAGACCCGCCGCCAAAACAGAGTACCGAACGGTTGCCATCAAAAGTCCTTCTGGCGAAAAGCCAAAGCCGGAAAGGGCCTACAGCAAGTAGGCCCATCAATCCACACCAAATCCGCGCGGCGGTTTCGAGGCAAGACGATAGCTATGTCATGAAATCTAGGGAGTTACGCCCAATTCCTCACGTTTGAGGTGCTGGGCGCGCCTCCGGCAATTACTCCGCTGCCGCCTTCATCGCCTCGGGATTGCGCCACTGGGCCAGCAGCTTGGCTTCCTTGCGCTGGCCAGGAGGAACAATTCGGTGCAGCGGTGCCCCGCCGGTCCGGGATCGATCGACATCACCCGAGCGTCCAGACCGCCGGCCACGTCAACCGGCTGGAGTGCGAGGGTTGTATCGAAAGCTACTATGCCCTGTTCGGACGCGAGCGGATCGAGCTACGCCTTAGCGTCTTGGTCGGCGTGAAGATCAACGGCCACGCCAACGATCGCGCGACGGCCTTCGAGGACGAGGTCGTCGCGTTTCCCGAGGTCATCGCCTGTCAGATGATCTCCGGCGAGGCCGACTATCTGCTGGAAGTCATCGTGCCCAACCTCCACCACTGACACCGCTTCCTGGTCGGCAAGCTCCTGAACCTGCCGCTGGTCCGTGAGGTCCGCGGCAGCATTGCGATCCAGACGTTGAAGTCCGGCGCGCCGTTACCGCTGGGACACTTGGCGCATGAGCATGCCTCATGGAAAGTCGTTATGAGAAATACCAGGAGGAAATAGCGCTCAGGCGACACGTCAATCTTGGCCTACTATCCCCAGCTGCGTGCATTGGAATGCAGCATGCTACCGTACATAGTATTCTAGCTTGTAAGGAGAGGATGGTAAGCCGCAAATGATAGCATTGGTGTTTGCAACCTACGTGTCCACCAAGCTTCATTTTCCCTGATGAGTTCTCAATGGACGATCGCGCAAGCCTGCGTGTGGATTGCGACCAGGGATGAGCGTCTAGTCAATGCGGTAGACGCAAGGGACTTGCTTGCTAATGCCGAGGACTTCGTCGCTGCGCGAACATTGCCGCCACTTGATGAGACGGAAGTAGGTGACAAGAAGACGCCAACGCCGGTTGCCGATGCTTGCGTTGCTCTTCTGGAAGCCTGTCAGGCTGCTGCTATCGTTGTCTATGGGCGTCGGCGTGGCGTAGCGCCAATTGTCATCGTGCCAGGCGATGACTGGGTTAATTTGGAGATTCGTGACGACGCCTCAAGGGGAGTTGTCGCGGCGTCGTCTGAAGATCGTAGTCTCACGTCCCAATGGTGGGACAACCTTCTCCTGCTGGCTGATGCTGTCGTTCGCCACTGGGCGCTGCCCCGGCGTCGTCGGTCAGCCAATGTCTATGCTCAGGATTGGCGGCCAGACAGAGTAGGCGATGCAGTCTGGGCAGAGCGACGGCAGCGCAAAGTCCAACACGAACCGCCGATGCAGTTGCGCCTCGACGAGGATGGGCTGCTCGATGCCGTCGAAGTCACTCTTGTCGAAGCAGTCACTTGGTGTGCCTTTGGTAAAGCCATTCCAACAGTTGGGTGGATGGTCGGCGAAACTATCAAGCGATCCGATGAAGATTACGCGATAGCAAGAAACTCCTATGCCGATTCACTCTATGGCTTCAGAGAAGCCGATCGCAGAGTAAGAGCTACTGAAGCTAGGTTTCGTTCATCTGAGCTGACTAGTTTGCGGGGCTACGCCGCGCAAGATGCAGTTGAGAGGCGGAATGCAATGCAGCGGGCTCTCGCGGCGTTCGCGAAACAAGCGTCGTGGCGTCAGCTGATTGTTCAAACATGTGAAGACTTCAGGCAGGCGCATGATATCCCCACGAGCGACGCGGGATTCATTAATCGTCTTGCTGATCAATGGGAGCTGAAGCTCCTTCAGGCATTTCAGCGGGGACAATTGCAATGCTTGGGAAGAAGAGACGGTAGTATTCTTGAATGGGAGGCTCTTCCGAAGGAGTGCTTTCGACTTCCGCTGACTATTCAATTAGCCAAGAATAATTTCGGTATCTCCGATCATGCTACCGACGAAGAACGCGCCCTAGTATCCGTGCACGTATCAAATTGGATCGATTTGCGAGTTGATGTTCAACAGCTTCGGGCGTGGCGGAGTGGAATAGGTATATCTGCGACGCCTCTCCCTAATTTTGAGTATGTCAACAAGGAGAGACTGGAAGCGCTGAGGCGTCTATCGGGTGACAAGTTTGATCTCAAAAAGCTCATTCGATTATGTGAGGAGCTAAATTCAAACTACAACGCTCAAAACTACCTTAGTACCGCGATCCTGTTGAGGGCAATTCTCGATCACGTTCCACCGCTGTTTGGCTACAAGGGATTTCAAGAAGTGACAGCTAACTATGCGGGCGAGCGCAGCTTCAAGGAAGCCATGACACACCTTAACGGTATGTCTCGAAAGATCGCAGATCAGCTATTGCACGGGGTCGCTCGTCGTAGTGACGCCCTGCCCAACGCAACACAGGTAAATTTTTCTCAAGGGCTCGACGTGCTGTTGGCTGAGATAGAGCGGTTGCTTGGCGAAGACGCTAATACGAATGACGGTTAGAACGTAGCGCTTACTCCGCTGCCGCCTTCATCGCCTCGGGATTGCGCCACTGGGCCAGCAGCTCGGCCTCCTTGCGTTTGGCCTTTACGAGGTTGGCGTCCTTGATGTGGCCGTAGCCGCGGATGTCGTCGGGGATCGCGGCCAGCCTGATCGCGAGCGCGTGGTTCTGCGGCGTGAGGCCGGCCAGTAGCTCGTCGATCAGCTTCTCGTAGTCGGCGATCAGGCGGCGCTCGGTCTTGCGCTCTTCGGTGCGGCCGAACGGATCGAAGGCGGTGCCGCGCAGGCCCTTGAGCTTCGCCAGCAGGCGGAACGCCGGCAGCATCCAGCTTCCGAACTCCTGCTTGATCAGGTGGCCGGTCTGCGGATCGCGTTGCGCAAACAGCGGCGGCGCGAGGTGGAACTTCAGCTTGTAGTCGCCCTCGAACTGCTGGCCGAGCCGGGCCTGGAACGCCGCCTCGCTGTAGAGCCGCGCGACTTCGTACTCGTCCTTGTAGGAGAGCAGCTTGGCGTAGTAGCGCGCCACGGCTTCGGCGAGGCCGGTCTTGCCGCCGCCCTTGAGCTGCTCGGCGACGCGGACCTTCTCGACAAGGGCGGCGTAGCGCTGGGCAAGGGCTGCGTTCTGGTAGCCGGTGAGATGCTTCGTCCGCGCCGCCACGATCTCTTCGAGCGTCGTGGAGAGGCGCGGCGCGAGGCGGACGACGTTGTTGCTGTCTTTCGGCGCGATCAGCAGTTCGACCGCGGCGCGGTCGGCGGCGGCGCGGCGGCCCCAGCGGAAGGCGGCGAGGTTCATCGCCACCGCCGCACCATTCAGCTCGATCGCCTGTTCGATCGCTTCGTGGCCGAGCGGCACCAGGCCCTTCTGATAGGCATAGCCCAGCACGAACATGTTGGTGGCGATCGAATCGCCCATCAGGCCCGTGGCGATGCCGGTGGCGTCAAGGAAGTCCACGGCATCGGCGCCGGCCGCGGCTTCGACCGAGAGCTTCAGCGTGTTGGCCGGGAAGGCGAGGTCGGGACGGCGCGTGAATTCGCCGGTGATGGTCTCGTGCGTGTTGACCACGGCCTTCGACAGGCCGGGCTCCAGCCGCGCCAGCGCATCGGCGCTGGCACTCACGACGAGGTCGCAGCCCAGCAGCAGGTTGGCGCCGCCTGCGCCCAACCGCATCGCATGCAGCACTTCGGGCGTGGCGCCGATGCGGACATGGCTGATCACCGCACCGCCTTTCTGCGCCATGCCGAGCTGGTCGAGCACGGTCGCGCCCTTGCCCTCGATATGCGCGGCCATGCCCATGATGGCGCCGATGGTGACGACGCCCGTGCCGCCGATGCCGGTGATCAGCACGCCATAGGGCTTCGCCTCGATCGAGGGGAGCGCCGGAGCGGGCGGCAATGCCGGTTCCGCTGCCGGCTCCGCGGTCTTCTTGGCCGCCACCTTGCCCTTGCGCAGGCTGCCGCCTTCGACCGTGACGAACGACGGGCAGAAGCCTTTTTGGCAGGAGAAGTCCTTATTACAGGACGACTGGTCGATGGCGCGCTTGCGGCCGAACTCGGTTTCCTGCGGCACGACCGAAAGACAGTTCGATTGCGTCGAGCAGTCGCCGCAGCCCTCGCACACGGCTTCGTTGATGAAGGCGCGGCGGTTGGGATCGGGGAAGGTGCCGCGCTTGCGGCGGCGGCGCTTCTCGGCGGCACAGGTCTGGTCGTAGATCAGGACCGAGACGCCCTTCCACTCGCGCAGGTCACGCTGCACTTCGTCGAGCTGGTCGCGGTGATGGAAGCTCACGCCCGGCGCCCAGTTCGTGCCCAGCGGATACTTGTCGGGATCGTCGCTCACCAGCGCGATGCGGCGCACGCCCTCGGCATGGACCTGCTGGCTGATCGTCCAGGGATGCACGTCGCCGTCGTGCGGCTGGCCGCCGGTCATTGCGACGGCGTCGTTGTAGAGGATCTTGTAGGTGATGTTGGTGTTGGTCGCGATGGCGTGGCGCAGCGCGAGATAGCCGGAATGGAAATAGGTGCCGTCGCCCAGGTTCTGGAAAACGTGCGGCATGTCGGTGAAGTGGCTGGCACCGACCCACGACGCACCCTCGGCGCCCATGTGCGTGAAGGTCTTGGTGTTGCGCTCCATGCCGATGGCCAGCGTATGGCAACCAATGCCGGCCATGCCCATCGAGCCGTCGGGCAGCTTGGTCGAGCTGTTGTGCGGGCAGCCGGAGCAGAAGTAGGGGACGCGCGCGAGGCCCGCCTCGTTGCGCACCTGCCGGGTGGCGCGGCGCTTCAACTGCTCGAAGCGTTCCTTCGTGGCGCCGCTGAAGGCATCGAAGCCGAAGCGTGCCACGATGACCGCGGCGATCTCGGACGGCGTCAGTTCACCTTCGAGCTTCAGGAGCTTTTGGCCGAGCTCGTCGACCTTGCCCACGACTACGGGGCGGCGGTCGGCGGGGGCATTGAACAGCGCGTTCTTGAGCTGCTGCTCGATGATCGGCTGCTTCTCCTCGATCACCAGGATCTCGCGCTTGCCCGCGGCGAAGGCCATCGCGCCTTCGGTCTCGAGCGGCCAGACCATGCCGACCTTGTAGACAGCGAGCCCGATGCGTTCGGCTTCGGCTTCGTCGATACCCAGCTCGTCGAGCGCCTGACGCACGTCGAGATAGGATTTGCCGACGGTCATGATGCCGAAGCGCGCGTCGGACCGGCCCATCATCAGCCGGTCGAGTTTGTTGGCGCGCCAGTAGGCGAGTGCCGCCGGCTGGCGGATGTTGACGACGCGGCGTTCCTGGCCAGCCCAGTCGTCGGGCCAGCGGATGTGCAGCCCGTCGGGCGGCAGCACGAAATCGCTCGGGATCTGCGTCACGATGCGGTGCGGATCGATATGGACCGAGGCGGAGGAATCGACCGTCTCGTTCAGCACCTTGAAGCCAATCCAGAGCCCCGAGTAGCGCGACATGGCGAAGGCATGCAGGCCGAAGTCGAGATACTCCTGCACCGACGCCGCGTGCAGCACCGGCATGCCGGCCGCGATCAGCGCCGGCTCGCTCTGGTGCGCCGTCGTCGAGGACTTGGCGATATGGTCGTCGCCCGCCAGCGCAATGACGCCGCCATGCTTGGAGGTGCCGGCATAGTTGGCGTGCTTCAGCGCATCGCCCGAACGATCGACGCCGGGGCCCTTGCCGTACCAGATGCCGAACACGCCATCGTAGCGCGCGCCGGGATAGAGATGGATCTGCTGCGTGCCCCACAGCGCCGTCGCGGCCAGGTCCTCGTTGGTGCCGGGCTGGAACTCGATGTGGTGCTTCTTGATGAACTTCTTGGCTTGCCACAGCGCCTGGTCGAAGGCGCCGAGCGGCGAGCCGCGATAGCCGGAGATGTAACCTGCGGTGTTGAGCCCGGCGGCGAGGTCGCGCTGTCGCTGCATCATCGGCAGGCGCACCAGTGCCTGCGTGCCGGTGAGATAGACGCGACCGCTTTCCAGAACGTACTTGTCGTCCAGGGTCACCGCTTGGGGCAAGGTAACCTCCCTGAATTCTTGGTCTCAGACTTCTTGTCGGCGAACGGTAACGAAACTTTCTTGGTCCCGCCAAGCCGGATCGCAGGCAGCCGTCAAAAAGACGTTTTCCGCTGGCCGCTCCCGCCTTTCGCGGCGAGCCGTTTCACGGTGTTAGGTTTAGGCGAAATGTTGTAAGCGTCCCCCCGCATGTCCGTTCTCGTCACAGGTGTCGCGGGTTTCATCGGCTCGCAGGTTGCGCAGCGTTTGCTGGCGCGTGGCGAGGCCGTGGTGGGCGTCGACAATTTCAGCCCGTACTACGATCCGGTCCTCAAGTTCGCGCGGCTGAAGCCGCTGCGCGAGACGGCGGGCTTCACCTTCCTCGACGCCGACGTGGCCGATCGCGACGCCATGGAGGCGCTGGCCGGCGCGCATCCGGAGGTCGACCGCATCGTGCATCTCGCGGCCCAGCCCGGCGTGCGGCATTCCAAGGTCGATCCCTATATCTACGTGCAGACCAACGTGATGGGCCAGCTCGTGATGCTGGAGCTGGCGCGCGGGTTGGGCGAGCGGCTGAAGCACTTCGTCTATGCTTCGTCCTCGTCGGTCTATGGCGGCAATTCCAAGCTGCCGTTTTCGGCTGGGGATCCGGTGAACCATCCCGAATCGCTCTACGCCGCCACCAAGCGCGCGGACGAGCTGATGGTCGAGACCTATGTGCATCAATACGGGATGCGCGCGACCGGCCTGCGCTACTTCACGGTCTACGGGCCGTGGGGCCGGCCCGACATGTCGCCGTACATCTTTGCCCGCGCGATCCACGAGGGGAAGACGATCCCGCTCTATCACATGGGCAAGATCAAGCGCGACTTCACCTATATCGACGAGATCGCGACCGGCACGATTGCTGCATTGGATCATCCGCCCGCAGACGCCGGGCATCGTCTCTACAATCTCGGCGCCACGCGCAGCGTGGACATCCGCCACGTCATCTCCCTGTTCGAGGCGGCGCTGGGCAAGTCGGCAAATATCGAACTCAAGCCCGGCGAAGCGGGTGACATGCAGGAAACGGCGGCCGACATCACCGCCACCACCCGCGACCTCGGCTGGTCCCCCAAGGTGACCGTAGAAGAGGGCATCCCGCTCTTCGTCGACTGGTTCAAGAGCTACAATCGACTTCAGGCGTGACCCCTCCGTCGTCGTATGACGACGACACCTCCCCATCTGAATGGGGAGGCGAATGCTCTTTTCCTCCCCATTCAGATGGGGAGGTGTCCGCGCAGCGGACGGAGGGGTCAAACGCCTCAGTTCCTTGACGTTGCCGCATTGCACCCCGATATCGGAGGGGATCAAGGAGTCTGAAATGAACGCTGTGCTGGGCGATCTGCCGACCTGGAACCTCGCCGATCTCTATTCGAGCCCGACCGGCACCGATCTCGACGCCGATCTGAAGCGGGCGGCGGACGAGGCAGTGGCCTTCGCCAAGGATTATGAAGGCAAGATTGCGGCACTCGACGGCAAGGCGCTGGGTGGGGCGATTGCGCGCTTCGAGCGCCTGTCCGACCTGATGGGCCGGATCGGCTCCTACGCCTCGCTCTATTATGCCCAGAACATGGCCGACCCCGAGCGCGGCCGCTTCTCGCAGAACATTTCGGAGAAGCTGACCGACATCGGCTCGCAGCTCGTCTTCTTCCGGCTGGAGATCAACAAGCTCGAAGACGCCGACCTCGCGGCCAAGATGAAGGCGCCGGAGCTTGCCAAGTATGCGCCGTGGCTGCGCGACCTGCGCGTCTATCGCCCGCACCAGCTCTCCGACGAACTCGAAAAGGCGCTGCACGAAAAGTACGTCGTCGGCCGCGCCGCCTGGTCGCGCCTGTTCGACGAGACCATTGCGCGGCTGCGCTATCCCTTTCGCAACGAGGTGCTGAGCGAGCCGCAGATCCTCGACAAGCTCTCGAACAAAGACCCCGAGATCCGCAAGGACGCCGCCAAGTCGTTCGGCAAGGTGCAGGGCGACAATATCGCGATCTTCTCGCTGGTGACGAACACGCTCGCCAAGGACAAGGAGATCGACGACCGCTGGCGCAAGTATGCGCGGCCGCAGTCGGCGATGAACCTCGCCAACGTCGTCGAGGACGAGGTGGTGGACGCGCTCGCCAAGTCGGTGAAGGCCGCCCACCCGAAGCTCGCGCACCGCTACTACAAGCTCAAGGCCAAGTGGTTCGGCGTCGAGACCATGCCCTATTGGGACCGCAACGCGCCGCTGCCCGAGCATGACGACCGCACGATCCCGTGGCCCGAGGCCGAGAAGATCGTGCTCGACGCCTATCGCGCCTTCTCGCCCGAACTGGCCGACGTGGGGCAGAAGTTCTTCGGCACGGGCTGGATCGACGCACCGGCGCGGCCGGGCAAGTCGCCGGGCGCTTTTGCCCATCCGACCGTGCCCTCGGCGCATCCCTATCTGCTGCTGAACTACCAGGGCAAGGTGCGGGACGTGATGACCTTGGCCCACGAGTTGGGCCATGGCGTGCATCAGGTGCTGGCGGCGGGGCAGGGTCCGCTGATGGCCGACACGCCACTGACGCTCGCTGAGACGGCGTCGGTGTTCGGCGAGATGCTGACCTTCCAGTCGCTGCTCAAGACCGCGCCCGACAAGGCCACGCGCAAGGCGATGCTGGCCGGCAAGGTCGAGGACATGCTGAACACTGTGGTGCGCCAGATCGCCTTCTACGATTTCGAATCGCGCCTGCACATGGCGCGCCGCGAGGGCGAGCTGACGCCCGATGCGATCGGCGAGATCTGGATGGCGGTGCAGAAGGAGAGCCTGGGCCCCGCCTTCACCTACGACGAGGAGTACAAATACTACTGGTCCTACATCGGCCACTTCATCCATTCGCCGTTCTATGTCTACGCCTACGCCTTCGGCGACTGCCTGGTGAACTCGCTCTATGCCGCCTACCAGGCCAAGCCCGAGGGCTTTCAGGCGAAGTATCTCGACATGCTGAAGGCAGGCGGCGTGAAGCGGCACAAGGAACTGCTGGCGCCCTTCGGCCTCGACGCCTCGGACCCGGCCTTCTGGGACAAGGGCCTGGGCGTCATCTCCGGCTTCGTCGATGAACTGGAAAAGTTGTGACGCCGGGGGCGCGCGACTCCAGTCGCGCGGTCATGGATCGCGCCAGTGGACTGGCGCGCGCCCAGCATGAGTAACGAAAACGACTCCCTCGGCGGGCGGCTCGGCCGATACGCCAAGGTCGGCACGTCGGTGGGCGGGCTGGCGGTCAAGCTGGCGGGACAGCGCTATCTCGGCTTCGGCCTCGACCGCGACAAGCATGCGGGCGAACTGAAGGCCGCACTGGGCGGCCTCAAGGGGCCGCTGATGAAGGCGGCGCAACTGCTCGCCACCATCCCCGATGCGCTGCCGCCGGAATATGCCCGCGAGCTGTCGCAGCTCCAGGCCAATGCGCCGGCCATGGGCTGGGCCTTCGTGCGCCGGCGCATGGCGAGCGAACTCGGTCCCGACTGGCAGGCGAAGTTCGGCAGCTTCGCCAAGGAAGCGTCGTTCGCCGCCTCGCTCGGCCAGGTGCATCGCGCCACCCTGAAGGACGGCACGCCGGTCGCCGCCAAGCTTCAATATCCCGACATGGCCTCGGCGCTCGAAGCCGACCTCAACCAGCTCAAGCTGGTCTTTGCCGTCGGCCAGCGCTTCGATCCGGCGATCCGCACCGACGAGATCCATGCCGAGATCACGTCGCGGCTGCGCGAGGAGCTGGACTATCGCCGCGAGGCCCGGCACGTCGCGCTCTACCGCTACATGCTGCGCGACGAATCTCGGGTCCATGTGCCCGATGTCGTCGCCTCGCATTCGACCGACCGGCTGCTGACCATGGGCTGGCTCGACGGCGAGCCGCTGCTCAACTGGAAGACCCGTTCGCAGGAGGAGCGGGATGCGCTGGCCATCGCCATGTTCCGCGCCTGGTACGTGCCGTTCTATTGCTACGGCGTCATCCACGGTGATCCGCATCTCGGCAACTATTCGGTGCGGCCCGACGGGTCGGTGAACCTGATGGATTTCGGCTGCGTGCGCATCTTCCCGCCGCGATTCGTGCGCGGCTCGATCGAGCTCTATCGCGCGCTGATGACTGACGACGAGGCGCGCGCCGTCGCGGCCTATGAAGACTGGGGCTTCACCGGCCTCAGCCGCGAGATGATCCAGGTGCTGAACCGTTGGGCGGCCTTCCTCTACGGGCCGCTGATGGACGACCGGCCGCGCCGCCTCACCGAAGGCATGGCCGAGGGCTACGGCCGCGAGATGGCGCAGAACGTGTTCGGCGAGCTGCGCAAGATGGGCGGCGTGCGGCCGCCGCGCGAGTTCGTGTTCATGGACCGCGCCGCCATCGGCCTCGGCTCGGTGTTCATCCACCTCCGCGCCTCGATCAACTGGCATCAGCTTTTCGAGGGCATGATCGAGGGCTTCGATGTAGAAGCGCTGACCGAGCGTCAGGACGTGGCGCTGAAGGAAGCGGGACTGCCGTGAACATCCTTGTGACGGGCTCCTCGGGCTGGCTCGGCCAGACCCTGGTGCCCCGGCTTGCGGCGGACGGACACAGAGTGATCGGGCTCGATCCCGAAGCGGGGCCGACGACGTCGGTCGTGGGCTCCGTCGTCGATCGCACGCTGGTCCATCGCCTCATCCAGGGTGAGGGCATCGAGGCGATCGTCCATGCCGCGGCGCGCCACAAGCCGCATATCGAGACCCACGACAATTCGGAGTTCGTGGCGGTGAACGTGCAGGGCACGTTAAACCTCCTGGAGGAGGCGGTGGCGCCAGGTTCCAGGGTGGACCGCTTCGTCTTCACCTCGACCACTTCGCTCATGATCTCGCAGGAGATCCGAGACGGCAAAGCAGGCGGGGCGAAGGAGGCGGTGTGGATCGACGAGAGCATGACGCCGCTGAAGCCCCGCAATATCTACGGCGTCACCAAGCTCGCAGCCGAGGAACTGTGCCGGCTGT
Organism: Reyranella sp.; assembly: GCF_004297405.1. GTDB lineage: Bacteria > Pseudomonadota > Alphaproteobacteria > Reyranellales > Reyranellaceae > Reyranella. The sequence goes on along the minus strand of NZ_SCVC01000030.1, from coordinate 223,667 downwards.
TCAACCACCTGCACAGGCTGCCGGTGCTGGTGCTGCGTACCTCGCGCTTCTTCCCCGAGGAAGACGACATGGCGCACGCCATCGCGCAGTCCGGCGAGAACACCAAGGCCAACGAATTCCTGTTCCGCCGCCTCTCGGTCGAGGATGCCGCCGAAGCGCACGTCGTGGCGCTGGCCAGGGCAAAGGACATCGGCTTCGACACCTTCATCGTCTCGGCGTTGACGCCGTTCCGCCGCGAGGACTGCCGCGCCCTGATCGCCGACGCGCCGTCGGTCGTCGCGCGCTACTTCCCCGACTATCGCAAGCGCTACGCAAGCCGTGGTTGGACGATGTTCGACACTGTCGACCGCGTCTACGATTCGTCGAAGGCGGCGAAGGTCCTTGGGTTCACCTGCCGTACCAATTTTAAGGAAGTGCTCGACGGGCTTTCCTGAGGCCCATCCTTCGAGACGGCGCTTCGCGCCTCCTCAGGATGAGGTTGGACACTTAGCCCTCATCCTGAGGAGCGCCGCGTAGCGGTGCGTCTCGAAGGATGGACCCCAGGCACGGTGCTATAGTCCGCGCCATCATGAACCCCATCCGCCTCCATCCCTTCGTCGCGCGGCTCGATCGGTCGATCCGGCTCGATGGTGAGGACCTGGCGGCGCTCGAGCATCTGCTGGGCCACCGCACCGTCGCCAAGAAGGCGAAGGACATCATCGTCGAGGGCTACGAGTACAAGGCGCTGCATGTCGTCGAGGAGGGCATCGCCATCCGCTACAAGCTGCTCGACAGCGGCAAGCGGCAGATCGTGAACGTGGTGCTACCCGGCGACATCATCGGCTTTCCCGCCTGCTTCTACGAGCACGCCGTCTTCTCGGTCTCGGCGGTGGACCGGATGAGCCTCAGCCATGTGCCTCTCGACGCCTTCACCGCGCTCTGCCTGCAGCGGGCCAACATCGCGACGGCGCTGGTCTGGTTCGCCGCGCGCGAGGCGTCCATCTATGCCGAGCACATCATCGGCGCCGGCCGGCGAGAGCCCCTGCCGCGGCTGGCACATTTCCTCCTCGAAATGCTGACGCGCCTGCAGGCGGTCGGCCTCGCCACGGAAACCTCCTTCGCAATGCCCTTGTCGCAGGAGGGGATTGGCGACGTGGTCGGACTGAGCGGCCCGCACGTCAACCGCATGCTGGCCGAGCTGAAAGGCGGCGGCCTGATCGCCGTCGACGGCCACGAGATCACCGTCCTTGACCGGGCGGGCCTGCAGAGGCTCGGCGAGTTCAGGCCGGCCTATCTTGCGTCGTCGTGACCACACCTGTACCCGCACTTTGAGCTAGCGCAATGCGTGGCTGGCCGGGGGTGCTACCGATCGGCTATCGAAACCGAGAGGAGTCGCCATGACAGACAAACCGCCTAAGCCGAACCGCATCGGGACGTGGGCCGTGATTTTGTCCCTGCTGGTGATCCTCGTGTTCTCGCTGGCCATGCTCTATGTCGGCTGGGGAATGGGCGGCGACCATCCCGACAACGCGGTAACGGCATCGGGCTATACCGCCATGACCATGGGGATCATCGCCACAGTGGTGCTGGGCGTCGGCCTGATGGCCCTGCTTTTCTACAGTCATCGCAGCGGACGCGACTGACGGAACACGGCCTGTTCACCATGCAGGCACCGTCATAACGCCGCACGCGACTTTGCGCGTACGCAAAGCGCGCTTCTCTCCGGGTGCTACCGATTGGCTGTCGAAGTCGAGAGGAGGCCGCCATGGCAGAGCAGCCCTACAAATCGAGCCGCGCCGGAATGTGGATGGTGATTTCCGTCCTGATGGTGATCCTCGTCTTCTCGATGGCCTTCCTCTATGTCGGCTGGGGCATGGGCGGCGATCATCCCGAGAATTCGATGACGTCCGCCGGTTACACCGCCATGACCATCGGCATCGTCGCCACCCTGGCGCTCGGCGTCGGGCTGATGGCGCTGGTCTTCTACAGCAGCCGCAGCGGACACGACTGATGGAACACGACCTGTTCTCGATGCAGTCGCTGTCGTCGCTCATGGCGATCGTGCTGATGGACCTCGTGCTGGCCGGCGACAATGCGCTGATCATCGGCCTGGTGGCGCGCCGCCTGCCGAAGGAGAACCAGCGCAAGGCGATCCTGTGTGGCACCTTGGGCGCCATCGTGGTGCGTGCCGCCATGGCGGTGCTGGTGGTCTATATCCTGGGCGTGCCGGGCTTCATGCTGGCGGGCGGCCTCGCGCTCGTCTGGATCGCGCGCAAGCTGGTGAAGCCTGCGCCGGCCTCGCCGGAGAATCCCGCCGTCGAGGTGTCGGCGACGACGTTCGCCGGGGCGCTGCGCACCATCATCGTGGCCGATGCCGTCATGGGCGTCGACAATGCGCTGGCGATCGCGGGCGTTGCCCATGGCAGCGTCGTGCTGGTCGTCGTGGGGCTGGCGATCAGCGTGCCCATCGTGGTGTGGGGCAGCCAGCTCGTGATCTGGCTGGTCGACCGCTTTCCGTCAGTCGTGTTGCTGGGCGCCGCCGTGCTGGGCTGGACCGCTTATTCGATGATCGTGCGCGAGCCGCTGCTTGCCGACTGGTTCGCGCACCATCGCGAAGCCGGCTTCGGCGTCGCGATCGTAATCCTGCTGCTCTGCATCAGCCCGCGTTTTGGTTGGGGGGCGTCCAGGGCCGCTCGAAGGGTGGACACGGGCCGGGGCAACGAACCCGTGCCCGTCGTCCATCCTTCGAGACGTGGGCCGACGCCGACACCGCCGAGGTGAAAGGACGCGCGCCGGCAGCGCTACGGCAGCAAGTCACGAACCGCGTGGAGGTCACGGGCGATCAGGGTGCAGAGGCTCCTGATCTCGTCGGTGGGATCGAGCAGGTCGGGCACCATGATGGTCATCATGCCGGCGGCCGAGGCGGAGCGGACGCCGTTGTAGGAATCCTCCAGTGCCAGGCAAAGACCGGGCGCGACGCCCAGCCGTTCGGCCGCCATGAGATAGGGATCGGGCGCGGGCTTGCCGGCGGCATAGTCGCCGCTCGCCACGACATGGTGAAAGCGTCCCGCGAGATTGTGGAACGCGAGGTGATGCTGCGCCGTCTTGTGCGAGGAGGAAGTGGCGATGGCGCGCGGCAGCTTGTGCTCGTCGAGCTTGTCGAGGAGTTCCAGCACCCCCGGCTTCAGCGCGAGGCGCGTCTCGACAATGACGCTGAAATGCCCGCGCCAGGTCTCGGCGAAGGCGTCGACGTCGAACGAGGGACCGAAGTGTTTCGTCAGCATCGCACCGGTCGCGAGCCAGGGAAGGCCGACCATGCTGCGGAAGAGTTCGGGCGTCATTTCAAGCGCCATGTCGCGCGCCGCCAGCACGCCGGCTTCCTGGTAGAGCGTCTCGGTATCGAACAGCAGGCCGTCCATGTCGAAGACGACGGCGACGGGCTGGCGGGGCAGGCTCATGATCAGGTGGACTCCTCGGGGGCAGGCAACTTGCCAAGTTGTGCGCCTGCTGCAACCCTTCAGATCGACCAAGAAACGTAAAAGAAGCGGCCTGGGGAGGGGATCTTGCTCAGTCACCGTCGCACCTTTGTTGCGGGCGCCGTTGCGTCTCTTCTTCCTTTGCCGCTTGGCGCGCAGGCCGCGCGCCACGTCCTTCGCCTGCAGACGCGGCAGATTGACGTCAACGGCAAGGCCGCCACGCGCTACGGCATCGCTCAATCCTCCGGCGCCTACGGGCTCACCCTCGACGAAGGCGACGAGTTCAACGTCCGGCTCGAGAACGGGCTTTCCGTTCCGTCGGGCATTCACTGGCATGGCCTCACGCCGCCGTGGCGGCAGGACGGCGTTCCGTGGATTTCCGCCCCGCCGATCCCGGCGCGCGGCTCTGCCGACTATCGTTTCCCGGCGAAGCCTGCGGGCACACGCTGGATGCACTCGCATTTCGGATTGCAGGAACAGGACCTGCTGGCCGCGCCGCTGATCATCCGTGAGACCGCGGCGATCGCCAGCGGCGTGCAGGAAGTCGTGGTCATGTTCGAGGATTTCTCATGGACGCCGCCTCAGGAAATCCTCGCGGGCCTGCGCCGGCCGAAGCCCATGGTCATGCCGATGGGGAGAGGAGCGGGTGGTGGCGGAATGAGTATGGGGAAACCCGACCTCAACGACGTCACCTTCGATGCCTTCCTCGCCAACGATCGCACGCTCGCCGATCCGGCGGTGTTCGATGTCGAGCGCGGCGCGCAGGTCCGGCTGCGGCTGATCAACGGCTCGGCATCGTCGAATTTCGTCGTCGACCTCGGCGCGCTCGACGGCACGCTGGTCACTGTCGATGGCAATCCGGTGACGCCGCGTCCGGTACGCCGCTTTCCGCTCGCCATCGCCCAGCGTGCCGACTTCATCGTACGCATCCCGCCCGACGCGGCGGCGGCGCTGCCAATCCTCGCGGTCTGCGAGGGCCGGGCCCTGCGCACCGGATTCCTGCTGCGGCCGCGTGGCGCTGCGGTGGTGAAAGTCAGCGAGACGGCCGAGGCCGCGGCGCCCGCTTTGACGCTTGCCGACGAGAAGGCATTGCGCGCAGCGGTGCCCTTGTCGTCACGTCGCGTCGATCGTTCCGTGCCGGTCGACCTGATCGGCGACATGGCGGCCTATACCTGGGGCCTGCAGGTCCATGGCATGGGCGGCGCACCGGTCACGGTCGATCGCGGCGAGAGAGTCGAGCTGGTGATGCGCAACACAACGATGATGTCTCATCCCATGCATCTCCATGGCCACAACTTCCAGGTCACGGAGATCGACGGCGAGAAGATCGCGGGCGCGGTGCGCGACTGCGTGCTGGTGACGCCGATGGCGACGGTGAAGGTGGTCTTCGACGCCGACAATCCGGGCCTTTGGCCCTTCCACTGCCACAACCTCTATCACATGGCGGCGGGCATGTTCACGACGGTGGTCTATCGTGGCTTCTCCTGAAAAGAAGCCGACCCGGCGGGCGATCGTCGCCGCGTCCGCACTCGCGCCGCTCATGCCGTTCCTGGCCTCGTGCGCGCAGGTGTCCGAGAGCAGCCTGACGAAGGCGCCCGGCGTCCTGCGCATCGGCACCTATTTCGTCAATCCACCCTTCGAGTACATCGATAAGGGCGAACGCGTCGGCTTCGAGGTCGACCTGATGAACGAGATCGCGCGGCGTCTTTCACTCAGGCCAGAGTTCGTGAACACGCAGTGGGAGACGATCCTCGGCGAGATGCAGCGCGGCGACTACGACTGCATCGTGGGCGGCATCACCATCACGCCGGCGCGCGAGAAAACGCTGGCCTGGTCGACACCCTACATGACCACGACCCTGAGCCTTGTCGTCGATGGCCGGCGCTCGCCGGGCATTCGTGGCATCGGCGATTTTCGCAATGCCAGCGTCGGCGTGCAGGCTGCGACGACCGACTACGACATCGCGAAGGTCATGCAGGCGAGGGGACAGATCGGCTCGATCAAGGTCTATCCCTTCGACCGCATCGCCGACGCTATGGTCGATCTGGCGGCGGGCCGCATCACGGCGGTGATGAAGGTCTATCCGGTCGCCGCGTGGCTGGCGCGGCAGACGCCGGGGCTGCGCATCGCCGCGCAGGTGCCGGACGATCCGCAGCCGCTCGGCATCGGAGTCTCGAAGAGCAATCCGGCGCTGCTGACGCGGATCAATGCGGCGCTGGCGGAGATGCGCGGCGATGGCGCCTACGCGCGCATCGCCGAGAAGTGGGGCGTGCCTTAGGGCAATGTCGCGAAGCGGCCGCCGATCTACCAGCGCGTCTTGCGATAGAAGCCCTTTCCGCCATCGCCGGCGCCTCGCCAACCGGTCGTCCGGGTGATGTCCTGCAGCGTGCCCCAGCGCACCAGCGTCGGCGCCGCATAGGGTTTCTTCTTAGGGTTGGCCGGGGCATCGGGAGTGGCTTCGCCGTCCGAAGAGGCGTGCCACGTCGCTGGAGCAGGTGTGTCGTCGTTCATCACCGTGTCCTCTTTCATTGGTCTGTTTCACGACGTTGCATCTATTGTGCAATAATTAATCAACACATAGAAAGAGTCAATTTGCCATGTGACTGAAATCTTTTTGCATTCGAAGTTGTTCTTGGGGCTGTTGGGGAGTGGCGGTGCTTGCTGCGCAATTCGTTGGCTTGCAAAGATGGCGGACACCACGACCCACGCTTTAAGGGTCGAGTGCGTGCGAGTTCAGGTAGATTGAAGGATCGGACATGCGTCGTGTTTCAGTAGTGATCGGGCTTCTCCTGTTCCTCGCTGCCTGCGCTCCGCCGGGTGTGCCCGTAGCCGATCCGAACTACGACGCGCAGGGCCCGCGGTTCGCGGCGCCCTCGCAGGGCATGGCGGCGCTCTACATCGTGAATGCCGACCGGCCGGGCGGCGGCGCTCCAAACCTCAACGTCAGCATCGGCTCGCGGCAGCTCGGCGATCTCGCCAACAAGTCGTGGTTCAGGGTCGAGCTTGCGCCAGGCACCTACGACGTGCGCGCCACGAGCAGCACCGGCGCCGGACGTCACTATGTCACTCTCTCGCCGCGCGAGATGCGGTTCCTGGTCGTCTACGTCCGTCCGACGTCGACCGTCGGGGTCGAAGAAGTGTCGCAAGAACAGGGGCGGGAATACGTCCTGGCCGGGCCGCGCGCCTTCGAGAAGCAATAGCTGGCGGAAGCCGTCCGCTCAGAGACCAATTGGGGGAGAATCAGGATGAAGATATCGTCGCGTCTCGGCGCGCGCTCCTGGCGGGGCGCGGTGGTCACGTTCTCGGCCACAGCGGTCCTTTTTGCCGGCACGGCCGCGCGCGCCGCCGACAAACTCCTGGAGGAGGTGGTCGGCTTCACCGGCGCGGTGCTGTTCCTCGACACCAAGGTGCCGGCGATGGTGATCGGCGCCGTGCGCGATGGTCAGACCGCGGTGTTCGGCTTCGGTGAGACCTCGAAGGGCTCCGGCAAGACGCCCGACGGCAACACGATGATGCGCATCGGCTCGATCACCAAGGCCTTCACCGGCCAGGTGCTGGCGGCCCAGGTGGCGCGCGGCAGCGTCCACTTCACCGACCGCCTGCAGGATCGCATCGGCTGGATGGTCAAGGTGCCGGAGAAGGACGGCAAGCCGATCCGGCTGATCGAGCTCGCCACCCACAGTTCCGGCCTGCCGCGCGAGGTCGAGCGCGAGTCGGGCCCGGCCGACGATCCGTTCCGCACGCTCACCAAGGAGACCTACATCAAGGGTCTGCAGTCCGACCCGCTGCTGTTCGCGCCGGCGACCGGGCTGCTCTATTCCAATTTCGCCTTCGACATGCTGGCCGCAGCGCTGGCCAATTCGGCGAACAAGCCCTACGACGCGCTGCTCAAGGAGACCGTGCTCGATCCGGTCGGGCTCAAGGACACGGTGATGACCCTGCGTCCCGGCGATGCGGCGCGCCTGATGCAGGGCCACAATTTCGACGGCTCGCCGCTGCCCGACGTGCGCGCGACCGACGTGATGGCCGGCGCCAGTAGCCTCTACTCGACGCCCAACGACATCCTGCGCTGGCTCACCTGGCATCTCGACCGCTTTTCACCCAACGGCGCGGAGGTGCGGCTGATCGATCATGCGGCCTACGTGCCGCGCGACGGGATGAAGCCTGCGTCGGGCCTCGACGAATCGGGCCATGCAAGCGCGATGGGGCTGGGCTGGATCGTGATGGCGCCCAAGGGTGACGAGCCGATGATCCTGCAGAAGGCGGGCGGGCTGCAGGGCGTCTTCTCCTACGTGGCCTTCGCCCCGACGCGCGGCGTCGGCGTGTTCGTCACCATCAGCCAGTTCAACTTCTCCGCCGCCATGGCCATGGCCAAGGTCGCCAACGAACTGATCGCGAACCTGGCGCCGCGGTGACGCCACAGCCCCGACGTCAGCAGGCGGGCGATCTCAACGCGGCTCGGATTTGATCCGGCCGCCCTTGTCGACGACGACGTTGACGAATTGATCGCCTTTCTTGGCGCGACCTCGCCAGACGCCCCAGCTGTCGCGCGACAGGACGGAAATCTCGGTGTAGCCGGCCCGCTCGATCTTCGAGCGGATGAGATTGGACTCCTCGGCCTGCACATCCGGCGGGATGGGATTGACCGCCAGTTTGTCCGTCGGGGCGATCGGCGCCGAGGCGGGAGCGGTCTGGGCGAAGCCGTTCCCTGCCAGCATCATCGCGACGGCAACGCCTGCAACAGCGAGCTTCATAGGGCGCCTCCCATGAAGGCTGAACGTCCGATCGGGCGGCCGGGTTGCCGGCGTGCCCGCCGTCCTGCCAAGCTGTCGACCGGGGCAGGGGGCGGGCGGCGATGGACGAGCAATCCAAGACGATGCGGGCGCTGGAGACGGCGAATGAGGTCCTTGCGCCCTGGCTGCCGAGCCAGCGGCGCACGCATCGCCACCTGATGATGGCGTTGTTCGCGCTGGGGCTGCTCCCCTGGCTCCGGCCCGACCTGAACATGCCTTACCTGATGGCGGCGTGGCTGGTGCTGCCGTTCCTCTCGCCGCGGATCAGACAGATGGTGGCGGGTCTTTTCCGCCGGGGATAGGCGCCGGCCGCCCCGGATCCGCCCTTTAAACGGACCGCATCAGGCAACCAAATGCCCGCTCCGCCCTTTGCTTTAGTGGAGGCAAGGAGGAGAGACATTATGGCTTCTCAGAATCCGGGCCGACACGCGGGGCCGTGGGGAGTTATCACCGTCCTGCTCGTACTTCTGGCGCTCGCGGTCGCCTTCAGCGTCATCGGTTGGGAAACGGCCGGTGTCGGACCTGCTCAGGTGAGCAATTCAGGCTTCATCGCCATGGCGCTCGGGATCATCGCGACCTTGGCCCTTGGCATCGGGCTGATGGCGTTGATGTTCCATGGCAACCGCCGCGGGCACTAGCGTCCGAACGCTAGAGGCGGCCACCAGTTCGATATATGACGCAACGGATGGGCATCCTTGCGAAATGGTCGCGCTGCCCTGTCTTGAAGCCTGCAGTTGTTATGCGATATACGTCGGCAATGCCGCCTACAGCGACACTTCTTGCGATCGGTATTCCTCTGGTCCTGGCCGCCGGCATCTTCTGGATGTGGATGAGGGCACTGCACCACGAAATCGGTCCGTCGCTGGTTGCGACCACGCTCTCCATCGCCGTGATCGTCGTCGCGATGGGATTTGGCATGAAGCTGATGGAGCCGCCGCCGCCGGAGCAGCCGCTCGCCTGGGACGATGAGTGAGCCTCAGGTAATCCGTATCACTCTTCCGACCGCCAGAATCCCAGAAGGAAGACGCGGCGTTTCCGCCGGTTCTCGCCCGCCTGAGCCTGGATATCGGAGAGGTCGGTACTCTTTCGACGCGCCCACCACATCGCCGCCAGCCCGATCAGGATGAAGGGGCCGAGGTAGATGACCAAGACGACGAGCGCATCCATCGTGTGTGTCCTGCCCCAACTCTGGTCGCGTGCCCATCGCAGCGCCTAGTGCTCGCGCTCGATGATGCTAATGGAGCCATCGGCCTCCAGATAGGCCGACTTGACCCGGCTGCAGTCCTCCAGACCCTTTTCGCGAACCTGCGCCATCAGTTCCTGGGAAGTGACGAATTCCCGGCGCATGTTCCGGCGCAGCATCCGGCCGTTGTCGATCAACTTCAGCTTGGGATCGCGCATCAGGCGCTGGAAGCCGGGAAAGCGGAACTGCAGCCATTCCATGAGGTAGCTCCAGAAGAGGATCGTGGCGACCAGCAGTAGGCCTTCGCCGACCGACTGTTCGGCCGGCGCGATGCTGTTGCCCGCCACTTCGGCGATCAGCACGATGACCAGAACGTCTGCCGTGCCGATGCCACCGACCTGGCGGCGCAGCACCAGCCGGAGCATGGCCAGGATGCCGAGATACATGATCGTTCCGCGGAGGATGGGCTCGATCAACGAGTTCTGCGGGACGAAGATTGCCTTCCAATCGATCTCGAGCAGGCTGTCCAAGGTCGCCTCCGTTGTCGACTCATCCAGAGATGGGTTGCCGTAAGCGGCATAACGGTCAAGGTGCTACGCTGTTGCCGGTGCGTCAGCACCAACGGTCGAGCACGTCGACTGTCGTGGTCGCTTCAATCTGGTGCGAGAAGCGCCGCCGGTAGAACTGCAGCAAGGCATTGTGCGTACTGTCCTCGGCACTGCAAAGCGCATCCGTCGGCAGCACGATCCGAAACCCGCGATCAATGGCGGCCATCACCGTGGCCGGAACGCACACATCGGTCTCGCCACCCGTGACGATCAAGGTCGTGACACCGTCGCACTTCAGTGCCTGGCCGAAGGGTTCTGCGGGCTTACCCATGATCTCGATGGTGGCGCGGGTGACTGCCGGGACAACGTCTCACCTCGCGCAAGGTTCATGTCTAGCCACGGCCCCTGGAGGCGAGCGACGACCAGAAGATCGACAGGAGGTCGCCCTCCATCAAGGGAGGATAAAGATTGCGCATCACATAAGGCGAGCGCGGTGTGTTCCGCAGCGTCATGGCAATGCCGATCGCGCCGAGTTTGCCCAGCACTTCGAGAGTGGGACCACCCGGATCCACACGCCCATCGACATACCTCAGCCCCGCCGCCTGTTGCACGGCGACGATGGCGCCGCGTGTCAGAGGGCCCGCAATCCCATCGAGTTCGAGGAACGGGCTTCGCACGAGTCCCTGCCAGGCGTTCAGCAGAAACTGAACGATCTGCACGTCGTCGGGCGCGTTGCGGCCGCCAGCCCCGACGGACCCCGTCAGCGCGCGGGCGCGCATGTCGGGGACGGTCCTGGGCGCGGGATAGGACGCCAGGAGGTTTCTGAACGGCTGGACGTTCGCCGGCGCCAGGCCAAAAGCGGGCGTGCTGGCGGGGCTCGGGAACCACGGCGGAAGCGGTATCTCCTTGAGCAGTTCCGGGAACAAGACGGCCAGAACGATGATCGCGACGATGGCGACGATCAGCGCCGCAGCCAACAGCGTCTTCTTGAAGTCGGCATCGATGCAGAAGGAATAGACGATCAAGCCATCGATCTTGTCGTGCCGCTGGTACTCGAAGGTGACCGTGATCGGCAAAGGCAGGATCATCGCGCCTGGGATGTAGATGGTCTGCTTGTAGAGTTCATGTTTCCCTGTCGGCTTGAACAGCGCACCGGGCTTGTAGGGAAGGTCGACGTCTTGCATCAAAGCGCGGACCGAGGCGATCTTGGTTTCGCCGGCCTCGTTTCGCTCGTTGGCGATGCCGGGTTTCACCTCGTAGAAGCGCTTTGCCGCCGGCGATTTCTCGCTGATGAAATCGGGAATGTAGACGATCTGTCCGTCCGGTCCGCTGATGGCGCGCTGGTTCATCAGCTCTTCCAGCTTGGCCTTGTCGACGCCCGGGTTCTTCTCGACGAGAAAGGAAAAGTAGAGCGTCTTTGCACTCAGTTGCTGGCTGCCGTCCCTGAAGTCGTCCGCGGTGATCGGCTTCGGGTACCAGTCTTTGCGACCGGTGAACTTCTGGTAGTCGTCGGCAATGTGATCTTCTGCGAACTTGCCGATCTTGAAGAAGATCTTGCCTTGCAGCGTCTTCGACAGCGGCGGCGAAGAAAACAGGACATGCGGCGGAAAGCAGAACTTCATGCGCCCTCCCCTCGGCGGGGCGGTCCGCCCCCGCAATCCGAGGATGCTAAACCGCCTTCAATTCCCGATTCAGCCTTCAAGGACGCATAGCTTCGGGCGGTTTGACATCGCCCGTTGGCATCGCCCGTTGGCATCGCCGTTTGACATCGATCAAATGCGTTGCCTACGCTCGCCGTGGTGGTCGAACGTTCCGATGGCAGATGGCTGAAACCAGACATTCCACGTCCGGGTTCACCTCAGATTGGACCCAGTCGCTCATTGATCCGCGGGCCTTCCGCGATGAGCAACGACGCCTGGAACATGTCTGGACTTTCCTGGGCTTTGCCGACGAACTGACGCGCGACGGCGACTGGTTCCGCGCATCTCTCGCCACACGCTCGGTGTTCGTGCAGCGCTTCGGCGATGAACTGCGTGGCTTCGAGAATGTCTGCGCCCATCGCTTCCATCCCTTGCGCACGGCGGCCAGGGGCAACGGTCCGCTGATCTGCGGTTTCCATCACTGGCAGTACAATCGCGAGGGGCGGGCCGTCGGCATTCCGATTTGCAACATGGTCTTCGGCAAGCCGCCGCATGAGCTTGGCGCCCGGCTGCGGCCGCTCGAACTGGCGACGTGCGGCCCGATGGTCTTTGGACGCTTCCCAGCTCCTGATGAGATGAGAAATGGAGCGACAGGATCACTCGAGGATTTCCTGGGCGAGACCTTCCCGATCCTCGAAGCCATGGTGCCGAAGAACGAACGGCGGCTTTATACAGAGCGTTCCATTCAGGCCAACTGGCGACTGAACCTCCACATCACCTTGGACGAGTATCACGGTCCTGCCGTCCATCCGACGACCTTCGGCCGACACGGCTATGGGAGTTCGATGTCCCGCCATCGCTACTTCAGGCTGGGAGCGCACAGCGCCTTCATCAATTCGGACGACGAGAACTGCCTTGCGAGTCTGCTCGCAGGATGTCGCTCGGGCAGTTACCGGTCCGGCCACTATTTCGTTTTCCAGATTTTGCCTGATCTGATCGTCGCGCACGCCGAGGCGGACTCGTCGTTCTGGTTCTGCAACGTGCTGCAATACTCTCCAGCCACGCACGACCGCACGGCCTTCAGGGCCTGGCTGTTTACCGCGCCGTTCGAGTCCGGCCGTCGGAGATTCGTGCAAGCGACGCGACCGATCACCGATCCGTTTCGCCGCCGCATCTACCGCCACTATTTCAATCGGGTCGTGAACGAAGATGCGTCGGTCTGCGAGCGTATCCAAACCGTGGCGCACCAGATCGACAAAGTGCCCATGCTCGGCGCCCGCGAAGAGCGCGTTGGCTGGTTCGAGGAGTCCATACAGGAACTCACCAGTGCGACAACGGCGGCCGGTCAGGGGACGGAGACGAATGGACCGCGCTGAGGCCTGTCGCTAAGCGCTGCTTTGGTCCTTTTTTGTGGCACTTTATGCGCATTTAGTACCATAAAATTAGCACAAATGAACTCTACACCTTGGGCACGGTCGATTGGGGCGACCGGACAGTAGAGTAGGAGAGACCCGTCGGGTGGGCGGGTCCTCTCTTCTCATCCAACGGCTTCACCTCGGTGACGAGCTGTGGCATCCCATCCTGTATGGGCATGACCATTGAGCCTGATGATTTTCGCGGCACGCTTCTCGAACTCGTACGACGGTTCGAGCGGTTGCTGAACGCCATCGACAGCCATAAGCGTCCGCTGAACCGGCGGGAGAGCTTTCACTTTCAGGATTTCCTCGAGTTTCTGAAGACGGAGCGGTGGCAGGAAGCGGACGGCGCCCTGCGGCGTGCGGAGCAATTGGCGCCGATACCTGCGCAATTCTCCGATCTCGAGGCGACGAACGTCGTGGTGACGACGGCCGAGCTGCGCGAGCGTCTGGCAAAAGCAATGAAGTAAGAGCAGGGCCCAGCTGCGCGGATGGGAACGCGCCCGCCGGGTGGGTTACTACTCGGTGTGCTGGGTTGGGTGGCGACCGGAAGGGGTTGGGGACCCGCACCGGAACGGCAACTGCCGAAGCGCGTAAATAAAGTGTAGTGGGCACTTTATTGATTGCGTCATGCTATATGCACATTCCTGTTGCGACAGATGCGCTGCAATAGCTGCATGTGCGAACGCCGGAATGGCTTACTTGGTGTGTCATCGGAGAGTGATGCGCTCGCAATAGGGGGATGCGGGATCGCCGGGCAAGGCATGACGCGCACCAGGCATGACTCCAAGGTTACAGACGTCGACATCAGCACGTCGTTCGCAGCGCCATGGTTTTGAAAAGCCAGGCCACGACTTATCGTCGTTTGTCCAAAGATCGAGTGCGCTCAGGCAAGGCGCGCCCTCTTCATTGTATGAAAAGAAAATGTTGCTGCCTGAGTGAAGGGGACTCGCCATCACAGGAATTGACTCGTCTCGTTCACTTCTCCATCTGAAAGACAGAATCGCGAACCGCGAACCTGACAACGGCGAGAGGCAACGTAGAGATGAAGAGCATTCGGTCGATGTCCTTTGAAGAGTTGGTGAAAACGAGGGCGGAGATTGAAGCGGCGATAGATCTTCATCTGGCACAGGATCGACAGAATCTGATGGCCGCGTTGAAGGAAGTGGGTTCTCAGCGCAGCGAGAACGGCAAGCAACCGCGCGGCAGTCACGCCTTGAAGGGAAGAAAGCTTCCGCCGCTGTATCGCAATCCCAAGAACCGATCGGAGACCTGGGCCGGCCGCGGTAACAGGCCGAGGTGGCTGTCGGCGGCACTCAAGCAGGGCAAGAAGCTGGAGAGCTTCTCGGTGCGGTAGCCGCATCCGCGATATTTTCTGTCAGTACGCGCAACGCGACCAGTCGCCAGCCTGTTCCTTCTTCAGCCGGAAGGAGCAGACAGATGATCAGGTTTGTCATTGCAGTGGCGGTTTGCAGCGCATTTGCCGGAACGGCCTACGCGCAAACGCCCGGCGGGTCTCCGGGTGGCAGCACGGGCTCACCCGGCAGCGGCACGACAACATCACCCGCACCGGGGTCACCGGCGCCGGGCGGCACGTCGCCTACGGTGCCGTCTTCACCACAATCTGGTCCGCAAACACCGTCGACCGCGAACCCGTCGCCTCAGCAGCCGGGACCAGGTCTCGATACGGACCGCCGCGCCACACCACCAAGCCCTCAACGCTAGGCTTGAGACGGAAGTCGCGCTCCTGGTTCGTCAGTGGCGAGACTGCGCCGGTTGCAGGCGCATCAAGGCGCGCTGCAGGTCATTGGAAATCGATTCGATCTCGTCTTGTGAATATGACGGCGCCTGCAGAATGAACGTGGCCTTCCGTCCGTCTGCTATCCGCAGATCCAGGTGCAACTTGCCTGTGAAGGAAGCCAGTTCGAGGTCGCAGACACTGTAGACGCCCGTGTCTTCCAGCCCGACCAAGGCCGGCTCCGGCTTCGCGCTGTTGAGCGCTTCCACGATGGCTTCAGCGGCGTCGAGATTGATTTGAATACTGCGCGTGCCGCCGTCCGGCTTGATGCATTCGACAACAACTGTGCCTGTCGCCGCGTCGAAACGCGCGCGTTCGGTAGCCTTGTCCATCGAGTCTCCCCCCGGTCGAAGGGCGGAGATTATCACCCGCCAGCTAGCGTGTCTTGCAGCGTTTATGCACATTGATGCGCTGCAACAGGACGAGGTTGATCGTCTGTTGCGGCGATCGATTCGGGCGGCATCGCTCCTTCAAGGCTTCATCGACGCCAGCAGGTCGATATAGGGCTGCGCGCTGGCGCGCACGAAGCCGTGCCGGGGGCGGTCGAGATCGATCGTCATCCAGAGCGCCGCCGCCAGGACCATCGCGAAGGCGCTGCTCAGGATGAAGAAGCGTCGGCGCGCCAGGCCGTTGTCGTAGCCGATCATCCCCATGCCGATCGCAGCGGTGACGATGATGACGATGAGGATTGGCTGCGGCACATGCCGACGCGCCGCGGACAGATGTTCGGAGTGGATGTCGATGACGTCGTTGAGCGCCGGCAACATGAAGTTGGCGAACTCGCGGTCGGTGCCGACGCCGGTCACGCCGCTCCGCCAAAAGCGATTCTGCGCCTCTCCGGCCTTTGCCAGCAGCCGCTGGATGCTCGCCGTGTCGTAGCTTCTCAGCAATTCCAGGCGATCGGTCGTGTACTGGCGCAGCTCGGTCTGCACCTCGCCGCGCTGAGGCTCGGGCAGCAGCATGGCCCGCAACCAGGCCGTGCCGATGGCATTGGCCTCCTTCACGATCATGTCCTGCCGGTCGATGAAACGGGCGCCGGCGCCGGCGAAGCTGAAGCCGACCAGGAAGGTGACCAGGGCCAGGATGGCATTCCGGATCATGTCGACGCGGCGCTTGTAGTCGTCATCGACTTTGGCGACCCTGAATCCGAGGCGGTAGCCCGCCTCATGGCAGGCCAGCAGGATCACCAGAAGGAGACCTGCAACCAAAAAGGGGGATGACGTCAGGGCCTGCACGTCGCGACCGTCAATGTCATGGGAAACTAACGAGTTCCCAGGGGAGAGAAGAAGCGTGGAGTTCCTGACCCATCTGCCCGACCTGACCAACCTTGCCCTGACGTTGCTGCTGACTCTGCTGCTGCCGCAGCTGATGGAGCGGCTGCGCCTGCCGGGACCGGTCGGCTACATCCTCGCCGGCATCATTCTCGGTCCCAACGTGCTCGCCATCCTCAATCCCGACGGCAAGGTGGTCAACTTCTTTGCCGATCTCGGCAAGCTGCTGCTGATGTTCTTCGCCGGCTTCGAGGTCGACGTCGACCAGTTCAACCGCACGCGCCGCAAGGCCGCGACGTTCGGACTGCTCACCTTTGCCGGCCCGTTCCTCCTGGCCGCCGCCCTCGGCGCATCGCTGGGTTACTCGCCGGTCGCCTGTGCCGTGATCGGCGCCGTGCTCGCCTCGCATACTCTGCTCGGCCTGCCCATCCTCAAGAAGTACGATCTGATGGGACACGAGCCCGTGGTTGCGACGGTCGGTGCCACGGTGCTCACCGACATGCTGGCGATCCTGGTGCTGGCCATTTGCCTGCCCATCCACGTCGGCGGCGTCGATCCGGCGGCTGTGGCGATTCAATTGGCCTGGCTCGCGGTCTATGTGCCGGGCGTCCTCTTCGGTCTGAGCGCGGTGGCCAAATGGCTGCTGCGCGTGCTCGGTACGAGCAAGGCGGCGCGCACGACGATCGTCCTGCTGGTGATCGCGGTGTCGGCACAGGTCGCAGAATGGATCGGCATGGAGGGCATCATCGGCGCTTTCCTCGCCGGCGTGGCGCTGAAGCGGGCGCTGGGTGACGTCGAGGGCGGGAACGCGCTCGAGGTCATGAGCCAAACGCTGTTCATCCCGGTCTTCTTCATCACGGCGGGCTTCCTGGTCGACTTCAAGCTGTTCTTCTTCACCCTGCGTGACCAGCCGTTGCTGGTGGTTGGAGTCCTGGCTGCCCTGTTCGGCGGCAAGTGGCTGGCGGCAGAGGCGGCCGGCCGGCTGTTCGGTTACCGCCCCGGTGAACGGTCGCTGATGTTCGCGCTCACCGTGCCTCAGGTCGCCGCGACCCTCGCCGTGGCGCTCGTCGCCTACGCGACGAAGAATCCGGCAGGGGAGCGGCTGATCGACAAGCCCATGCTTAACGCAACAGTCGTCCTGGTGATTGTAACCTCGATCGTGGGTCTGATCCTGACCGAGCGGGCAGCCAAGAGAGTCGTGTCGTCGACGGCCGTATCGCCATCGGCCGTCGCCGACTGACCGGAATAGACCCGAAATGATCACGATCGCCGGCTGCGCCCCACCTTGACTCGCGCGGCTGGCGTGAAAGCATCGCCGGGCGTCGCGTGGCGTAGCTGACATCGATCAGCAACCAGCTCCGGGGAGAGCAGCGATGACTACAGTGACATGGGCTGTCCGGTTTTCCGTGGCCGACGTGGATGTAGGCACGGCGGAAGCCAAACGAGCCAAGGCAATGTGGGAGAAAGCCGGCGCGAGCGCCTATCGGGTCACGCAGATATTCACGGGACCTCATCTCGGGCAGTGGCTCTTCGAACTGGATTTCGAGGACTTGGCACACTTCCAGAAATGCCGCGAGGCGGCCTTGAAGAGCGGCGAAATGGCGACCATCCAGGCCGCGAATGCGAAAGCCGGAAACAAGATGGAAAGCCGCGAACTGCTGTTGGCCCTGGCGATCTGACGGCGCAACCGGAGCCAATGAAAGACGGTTGGACGGCGCACGCAACCGATCGTCGTGTTCGGGCTTTAGATAGGTATCGGGGCAGGGACCCACCCCATGCTGCTCCGATCTTCTCTTCGGAGGAGTGGAAGGGCTCGCCCCCCGCGAGCCCTTCTTTTTGGATCGCGACGCGCCCTAAGTGTTGCTGTCGAAATCTGTTTGGAACGATTGAGGCTGAGATGATTGGGGCCTCGATTGCCGATTGAAGATCGTTTCGACCAGCCGCGCGACTTCTCTTCCCGCTGCACCCAGTTGCAGCACCTTTTCCAGGGGCGCCCGGAGCTCGTTGAGACTCGACTCGGTGAAGGAACTAAGAGGTTGATTCCTCGCCTCACCGTCGAGAATGACCGTCAGAGCGAACTTGGAGATCGCCGAGGCAAGGTCGCGCAGGGCAACGTGCTGTTCTGCCTGTGCTGCAGAAAGTCTGTCGTTGAATTGCTTCGTGCTCAATTCAGGCGCGGTCGTCTCGACTGCAGCCATCTTTCTGACGAGCGACAGTACCTCTTCCAGCATCTCGCTGTTCGGCCGGGCTTGCTTGGTCACGACCGACGCGTGCCCGGAGAGTGCTCTCTGAACGCCGGCATTGAGATCGGGCCACCATTTCAGGAACGCCGTATCGAAGAGCTTGGGCTCCAGGGCCTGCGCGCCGAGCTGATCGTTGATCATCCTGGCCACACGCTTGATCTCGCCTTCACTGAACGGTGCGCCCTGAAAGCTCGTGAGCGGACCGGATATGTCACTTGGCTTCAACTCTCCAAAGAGAATGGGGCACACTCTCGACTTCTCGAGATTCTTTGCCAGCGCGCCCGCTTCGAACAGGAGCCATGGGGCATTGAGATTGTCCGGTGTCAGGATCAGAAGGCCGACGTTCGACGATTCGAGCTCGTTTGAAATCTCGGAGGACCATCTGGCGCCTTTTGAAATGTCTTCGGGGCTGAAGTAGGGCTTCGCGGCCTGCAGCACGCTGGGAATCCAGTCGCGCAGAACCTCGCCGATTGCCTGCGCCCGCGGGCCTGACCAACTGATAAAAACTTTCATCCTGTTAGCCTCCCTCCGTTGTCAGCATTCACGACACGAGGCCCGGGACGAATGCGGGGCTGGTGATCGGGACGGCCTCAGACACTAGTTGGGCTGGAACGTGGCGGAAACGCGCGTGTCAAAGATGTGCCCGGCGGAGGAATTGCACGCCACCGGCACTCGGATTGCGAGAAGAAAGTCAGCCAGCCTTTGCAAAAAGCTACAAGGACAATTGTGGGCTAACCATTGGCTAAACCATTGATACTCAACGAACGCGGGGCATCATGATGAGGTCCCACGGGCTCGGCACGTCGCCGTGCGGGACCCAGACCAGGGCGGGAGCGTTCAGCGCAAAGGCCTTGTGCAGGGCGTCTTCGAGCTGCTTGGCGTCGATGGCCTTGAACGAGGCGATGCCGAAGGAGTCGGCGAGCTTGGCGAAGTCGGGGTTGTGCAGGTCCGAGGCGATGAGGCGGTTGCCGTAGCGCTCCTGCTGGATGCGCTTCACGTTGCCGAAGGCGCCGTTGTCGAACACGACGACCACGACGGCAAGATTGTGCCGCGCCGCGGTCGCGAGTTCGCCGACCTGGTACATGAAGCCGCCGTCGCCGGCGATCGCCAGCACCTTCCGGTCGGGCATCGCGGCCTTGGCGCCGAGCGCCGTGCCGAAGCCCCAGCCGAGATTGTCCTGGTAGCCGGGCGAGAGGAACGTGCGCGGCTTCTCGATCGGCAACGCCACGCGCGAGGCGAAGCCCATCTGCGAGACCTCGTCGACGAAGATACCGTCCTCGGGCAGCGCGTTGCGGATGGCGCGCAGGAACGAGACCTGCGGCTCCAGCCGCGACAGGCGCTCGGCCAGCCATGCACGGTGACCGTTCAGTTCCTCGGCGCGCGAGGGCCGCTTGCGGTTGTGTTTGGCCAGCGCCGCAATGAGGGCGCGCAACTGGTGCGCGGCATCGCCCACGAGCGCAACGTCGGGCTTGCGGAAACGGTCGGGCTCGTCGGGATCGATGTCGATCCGCACCACCTTGAGCTTGTCGTCGATGCCCCAGTTGCCGTTCTGGATGAAGAAGCGCGTGCCGACCGCCAGCACGGCGTCGGCGTCCTTCCACAGGCGATGGCCGACCGGCATGTCGACGGCCAGTCGATGCGAGGAGGGGATGACGCCGCGGCCGCGCCGATAGGACGAGACCGGCGCTTCCAGCATCTCGGCGATATGGATCACCTCGGCGCTGGCATCGAGCGCGCCGCCGCCGAGTACGAGGATCGGCCGCTCGGCATTGCCGAGGATCTTTGCCGCCGCCTCGATCGCCTCGTCGTCGACCACCTGTGGCGGCAACGGCAGCGGCGCGTCGGGCAGGGCCACTTCGCTGCGCTTGGCCCAGGTGTCGAGCGCGCATTCCAGCGCCACGGGACGTGGCCGGCCCGAGGTCGCCTGCCAGATCGCCTGGCTGACGAGGGTCGGCGCTTCCTGCGGCCCGCGGATGCGCTCCGCCCACTTGGTGATGTGGCGCATCAGGCCGAGTTGGTCGTGGATCTCGTGCAGATGGCCGTGGCCCTTGTCGATGTCGGCCTGCGGGATCTGGCCGATGAGGCCGATCACCGGCGCATTCATGCCGTAGGCCGTGAGCATCGCGGCACCGGCGTTCAACAGGCCGGGGCCGGGCACGACGCCGAAGGCCTGCGGCTTGCCGGTGGCGAGGGCCGCGCCCAGCGCCATGTAGGCCGCGGTCTGTTCGTGGCGCGGATGGATCACCCTCAGGCGATCGGCTGCGTGGTAGAAGGCGTCGAACAGCGGGTCCTGGTGCAGGCCGGGCAGGGCATAGACCGTATCGAGGCCGTGGCGGAGAAGGGTTTCGACCGTGGCTTCGGCGGTGCTGAGGCGGGGCATCAACTCTCTCTGTGAACGTGGAGGAAGCGACTAAAGCGATGGACACTTAGGCATGGCGACGCGGCTGTTACTCTACGCACTCCTGGCCGCGGGCGCGGCAGCGTTGATCCTGGTGCTGCTGGCCTGGGCGGCAGAACGCCGGCTCGACCGGCTGTCGGCACCTTACATCAGCGACGATCCCGCGCGCCTGCCCGATGTCGAATTTGCCCTGGTCCTCGGTGCCGCGCCGATCGGCCCCGAAGGCGGGCCCAACCGCTATCTCGTCTATCGCCTCGATGCCGCAGCCGCGCTGTGGCATGCGGGCAAGGTGAAGAGGCTGCTGGTGAGTGGCGACAAGCGGCCACCGGATTATGATGAGCCGGCGGCGATGGAAGCCGGATTGATCAAGAGAGGCGTGCCGGCGAGCGCGATCGTGCGCGACGAGCTGGGCGTGCGCACCCTGGCGTCGGTGCAGCGCGCGGAGGCGGAGTTCGGGCAGAAGCGGATGATCATCGTCTCGCAGCGCTTCCACCTCTCCCGCGCGATCTTCCTCGCGCGCGAGCGCGACATCGAAGCGTGGGGCTTCGAGGCGCGCGACGTGGCGCGGGCCTACAGCATCTTCACCGAACTGCGCCGCTACCCCTCGGCGCTGCGCGCCTACTTCGACGTCTGGGCCGATTAGCGGGAGTCGCGCGCCCGCGGCGTCACCCCAGCCGCAGCAACGGCACCGCCGCCGCGGCCAGCAACACGGCGGCGAGGCGCGTGCGGGTGAGCGGTTCGCGCAGCCATATGACGGCGATCAGGATGGCGAAGACGGCACTGGTGTCGCGCAGCGCGGCGGCGGGCGCGACGGGCGCGTGGTTCCACACCCAGAGGATCAGGAGATAGGAGACCATCGACGCCACCGCGACCGGCGTCGCGTAGAGCCACTGGCCTTTCATCTGCTGCCACACGGGACCGTTGCGGCGCTGGCGCCAGCACATCGCTAAGGCGTTGCAAATCGAGGCGACGAAGCCGTAGGCGAGCGGCGAGCCCGAAGCGCGCACGCCCTGCGCATCGCAGAGGATGTAGGCTGCGGTGCCGAGGCCGGCGAGCGCCGCCCAGCCGATGGCGCGCAGCACCAGGCCGTGGCCGCGCGAGGCGTCCCACGCCAGAACGCCGAGCGACACGGCGATGATGGCGATGCCGGCAAATGCGCCCCAGCCCACGAGATGGCCGGTGACCAGCGCGGCGAGTGGTACGACGAACAGTACGGCCAGCGCACGGACCACAGGATAGACGATGCCGAAGCCGCCCAGTTCGTAGGCGCGCAGGAGAGCGTTCACCGTCACGAGGTTGAGCAGCGCCGAGCCCGCGATCCACGGCCAGGCGCCCAGCGCCGGCAAGCCGGTCCAGAAGAGCAGCGGCGCCACGAGGATGGCGCCCAGCACCATCTGCGCCATCATCGCCTGTGCGGGATTGCGGTTGGCCTTCACCGCGGCGTTCCAGCCGGCATGCAGCAGCGCGCTCAACAGCGCGGCGGCGACGTCGATGAGAGTCATGGGCATCGTCAGCGTCGGGATCAGCGCGGCAACGAGACGATCACCACGGCATAGCGCGCGGGCTTCGCGGTCGGGTTGTGATAGGTGATCGGCCGGTCGAGTTCGAGCGCGAGGCAGTCGCCGACGCTGAGCGTGTGGCGCACCTTGCCGAGCGTGACCTCTATCGTGCCTTGCAACACCCAGATCTGCTGATGCGTCGCCGTCTGCCGCGCACCGCTCTCATAGGCCACGCGCGCGCCGGCGGGAAACGACACCTCGACGAGCTGGATGGGCGAGGGGAAGCCCGGCGGCGAGACGTTGCGCCGGAGATAGCCCGACGCCGGATCGCGCCATTCCTGCTGCGCCGCACGGCGCGACACCGGATCGGCGGGTGCGGCCGCTGCGGGCGCATCGAACAGCGAGGCCAGCATCACGCCCAGCCCCGTTGCCAGCCGCTCCAGCACGACGGCCGTCGGACTGGTCTCGCCGCGCTCGATCAGCGAGATCATCGACCGGCTGACCCCGCACGCCTCCGCCAACGCCTCGAGCGACAGCCCACGCTCCGCCCGCAATTCCCGTACACGGGCAGCGATGCGATCATTCACTGAGGAGGCGTTAGCGGAAGAGGGCATTGGCGTCGTCCAATATAATGGACGACTCATCGCTTATATTGGATAGTCGAGTCAACCGGCGCGATGTCGCCCTTACCTCGCGTCGGTCCGCGTCAGTCTTCCCAGTCCATACTGGTTGAGGTCCTCGATCGTGACCTCGGCGGCCTTGCCGTCGGGGCCGATCAGGAAGCTCACGCCGATCCGCGCCTTGGGCGCTTCCGTCATGGGGCTGTAGACGAAGACGTCGCGATTGAAGTGGGTGAGCGGGAAGCGTTTGCCGGTCGGCCCGAGCAGCAGGAAGAGCGATCCGCCGGACTCCATGACCTTGGCGTCGCCGACATAATCGTTGCCGTAGTCCCCGAGGTAGGCCGCGACCGGCAACGCTGCCGCCGGCGACGCCGGTGGCGTCGCGTAGGCGAGGCTCGGCTTCATCATCTCCTTGTAGCCGGCCTCGAAGGCCTCGTTTGCCGGGGCCACCCAGTCGCGCGTCGGCGCGCCCTTGAAGACCAGGTCGAAGAAGGTCGCGACGATCCCCTCGGGCACGCCGGTCGGAAAGGCATTCGCCAGGACGGCGATGGCGAGCTGCTCGCCCGGGATCAGGTGCACCAGCGTCCGCGCGCCCGCGCTGAACGCGCCAGCATGATTCCATTCGACGCCGTGCTCGCGATAATTGATGGCCCAGCCGTAGCCGTAGAAGCTCGCGGCACCGGTCTTCGGATCGATGCCGCGCACGATGGCGGGAACATGCGCGCGCTGTAGCGCCGCCTTGTCGATCAGTTGGCGGCCATCGTGTTGGCCATCGGCCAGCAACAGGCGCAGCCATTGCGCGATGTCGCGCGCGTTCGAGCTTGCACCGCCGGCGGGCGCCTGCGCATCGGCATTGCGCCGCGTGAAGGACGCCCAGTTGCCGTCGACCGGCACATGCAAAGAGGCGCGGTTGGGGCGGCTCTCGAAATCGCGATAGCGCGAGCTGGTCAATTTCATGCCGAGCGGCTTGTAGAGCTTCTCCTCGGCCGCTTCGTCCCAGCCCATGCCCGAGAACCGTGCGGCCGCGACGGCGCCTTCGGTCAGGCCGAAATTGCTGTACGAGTAGCCGTTGCGAAAGCTGTACTCGGGTTTCGCGAGTCGCAGCCGGTGCAGGATCTCGCCCTGGGAGAAGCCCAGCTCCTCGATGTCGTCGCCGACATGGCCCGGCAGTCCGCTGCGGTGGGCGAACAGGTCGCCGACCGTGACGGCCGCCGACGCCAGCTCGTCCTGAAGCGCAAAGCCCGGATCGATGTCGCGGATGCGACTGTCCCACGAGACCTTGCCGTCGCTGACCAGCGCCGACACGACGGTCGAGGAGAGAGGCTTGGAGAGCGAGGCGAGCTGGAACACCGTGTCGGCGTCGACCGGTTCGGGCTTGCCGACCTGGCGCAGGCCGAAGCCGTGGAGGAAGACGACCTCGTCGCGATGGACCACGGCGATCGAGAGCCCGGGCACGAGCTTTTTGTCGATGATCTGCCGCGCGAAGGCTTCGAGCTTGGGCAGCGCCGCCGCGACCTTCTCCCTGGTCGCGGTCTGCGCCAGGACAGGTGAGGAAGCCAGCGGAACCAGCGGAGCCAGCGGGGCAGCGAGCACCGCTGCGGCGCCGGCAAGAAGGGTCCGCCTGGAGGATTTACGCATGGATCGGCCGTCCTTCCGTTCTGAAATCGTACCGTCAGGAGCGGCCAATCGGTAACGTGATCGTGCGAACGCCTGTGACGAGAGCGCCCCTGACAGGAGGCGATCCTGCAGGTATTTTCGACGCCGTGATCGCTTTCGTCACCCGAATCGTTTCGATGCTCGCCCTCGTGGCGGCGGTGCTGTGGGTCGCTCTGCCGGCCGCCGTCGTCGCGTCAGCGAACGCGGCGCATGCCGAGGGCGAGGCCTGTCCATGCTGTGAAGGGCAGGCGACGCCGGCAAGCATCGTCGCGTGTCCGAGTTGCCCGGCCAGTACGCCCGACGACGGCGCGCTGCCTCTGCGATACATGACCGTTACGGCCGCGTGGCTCGGCCTGTCGGCCACGTCGGCCACCGGCATCGATCCGGCACCCGCGGAACCCCCTCCGCGCTGATCACTCTCCGTCGTCGAAATTTTCTCAAATCAAAGGAGAACACAATGTTGCGTACACTTCTCTCGACGCTCGTCCTGCTGTTCGCTTTCGGAACAGCTGCGCACGCCTCACAGCCCTGCTGTGACGGCGGCCCGTGCTGCGAAGACGCGATGCCCTGCTGCGACGAGTAACATCGACTGACAACCACGACGGACGCCCGCCCCGAAAGGGGCGGGCGTTTCTTTTTGAGGGGGAGCACGGGGGCTGCAACGCTTTCCCGCGTACGATTTTGAACTGGCCCCTCATTGGCCCGCCCACTTTTCCCGGCTAGGGTGGCACATGGCCGACATCGACACGTTTGCGGGCATCGCCGATGCGCGTACGCTCGCACAGGCGATGGTCGACTCGGTCATCGATCCCCTCGTCGTGCTCGACGCGGATTTGCGCGTCATCACGGCAAGCCGGTCGTTCTATCTCGCCTTCGGCGTCGATCGCCAGGCCACCCAGGGCAGGATGTTCTACGAGCTGGGTGGCGGTGAATGGGACAGTCCGGAGCTTCGCGTCCTGCTCGAAAAGATTCTGCCGGAAAAAGGAATGCTCGACGGGTTCGAGGTCCATCGCGAATTCCCGGGCCTTGGCCTGCGGACCATGATTCTTGCGGCTCGGGAGGTCCGCTACGAGAATGGCGGACCACGATCGCTGCTCCTGCACATCCACGACATCACGGACCGACGTGTGCTCGAGAGACAGGTCGCGGACCTGCTCGAACAGAAAGGCCTCCTGCTGAAGGAGTTGCAGCACCGTGTCGCCAACAGTCTGGCGATCATCGCCAGCATCCTGATGCTGAAGGCGAGGTCGGCGCAAAACGACGAAACCCGTCAGCACATGACCGACGCGCACGACCGCATTCTGTCTCTGGCTGCCGTACAGGGCCATCTCTATGCGCCCGGCCGGACCGGATCGGTCGATGTGGCTCCCTATCTCGAGAAGCTCTGCGGCGCTCTGGCAAAGTCGATGACCAGCAAGGAAAGCGGCGTCGTGATCGAGGTTATCGCCAGCGAAGGCGCGTTCAGTTCCAGTCATGCCGTGAGCCTCGGCCTCATCGTCACCGAACTCGTGATCAATGCCCTGAAGCATGCTTTTCCGCCCTCATTGAACGGCGGACGGATCGTCGTGAATTACCAGATGAAAGAGGCCGCCTGGGCACTCACCGTTTCCGACAATGGCACCGGTCTCGTCGAAAAGCCTCCGCCGGGGGGACGTTCGCGATCCGGGCTGGGGACCAGCATCGTCGATGCGCTGGCGCACCAGCTCAGCGCGACCGTTTCGACATCGACGGGACTGAACGGCACCACGGTTACCATCCGGCGCACCTGACCTGTAAGCCGATCAGCAACCGCACCTCTCGGGTGACGTTGCCGCCCTGTCCCATCCCGAGTGGAAGGTGCTGGTCGCAGGCGATGAATGAATTTCCAGTTGTGGTTATCGGTGCCTCCACGGGTGCGCTTGAGGCCGTGCGGCAGATCATAGAGCGTCTTCCGCCCGATTGCGGAGCAGGGGTCGCGCTGGTGATGCATGTCGGGGCGCATCCCAGCCATTTGGCGGACATCCTGAAGTGGTACGCCCCATTGCCCGTCAGCTTCGGCCAGGATGGGGAAACGTTCATGCCCGGGCACGTCTATATCGCGCCGTCGGATCTGCACATGAGACTGGTCCCGCCGGGCTGCATCCAGCTCGACCGAGGGGCCAAGCTCCACTTTACGCGCCCCGCCGTCGATCCCCTCTTTGCGTCGGCGGCGGCCACGTTCGGTCGACGCACGATCGGCATCATTCTGGGTGGCGAGGGAACCGATGGAGCAGAGGGGCTGAGGGCCATTCGAGCGCGTGGCGGCGTTGCGCTCGTTCAGGATCCCCGAGAAGCGGCGGTGCGCGAGATGCCCGAGGCGGCAATTGCCGGCGACGGCCCTGAAATCGTGCCGACAAGGCAGTTGGCCCGGCGTGTCGCCAGCTTCTGCTCCTCCTTTGCGGAGCGGCGGGGCGGCTGACCGGCGCGCGGTGCAGTGCCTATTCGCGCTGCCGGGCAGGAGCCTGGCGTCGCAGCGAGGCAATGCCGACGACCAGCGTAACGACCATCATCAGGCCGGTGACGACGATCAGTGTCAGGGACAGGGAGACGACGGTCAGGACCGCGCTGGCGAAGATGACGCCGACGGCGTTGGCGGTGCGCAGCAGGGCAAACACTTCCGCACGTCGCTGCGGCGGCGCCAGCGTGTCCAGGATCAGCGAGTAATACGTCGCCAACGGCGCGAGGACCGAGCCGATGAGGACGGCGCCGACGACGGTTGTCGCGACGGACAGGTTGAGGG
Organism: Reyranella sp.; assembly: GCF_004297405.1. GTDB lineage: Bacteria > Pseudomonadota > Alphaproteobacteria > Reyranellales > Reyranellaceae > Reyranella. The sequence goes on along the minus strand of NZ_SCVC01000030.1, from coordinate 196,390 downwards.
CGACGAGAGCCGACCCGATCGACATGATCGAGAGTTGAGCCAGCACGATTTTCCGCGTCGCCATGCGGTTCCGTATGCTGACCCATATGCCGCCGGCCACCGAGGCCAGGCACAGCGGAACGGTGAACAGGATTGCGAGCGCCGGCTCGTATCCGAAGTTCAACGCCAGCGCGACGGCGCCGATCTCGATGGACGCGACGGTGGCGCCTCCCGCGGCCGCACACATCAGCCACAGCAGGAGGGAACGGTTGAGAAGGGAGCCGCTGGCACCGCGCACGGCGTCGAGGTGGGACGAACCCGTGCCTGGCACCAGCAACGCCGGCAGCGCGCCTATTGCCGCTAGGGCCAGGACACCGAAGGCGGGCGAGATCGTGCCCAACCCCGACGCCATGACCGGCGCCAGCACGAAGGTCGTCTCGTTGAGCGTCGCGGCGATGCCGAGGGCACGGGGCATCCGCGACGCCGACGCCAGGTGGTTGAGGATGGCGCGCAGATAGCCGGACGCCGCGCCGTTCACCAATCCCGCAACGGCCGCAAGGGCGACGAGCCAGATGAAGGGGGCTTCGTAGGCGGCGAGCAAGGCAACGGAGGCCAGCGCCACCGTGCGAACGGCGATCAGCAGCCTGAGGAACGTCGCCAAAGGAAAACGCGCGCCGAGCCGGGCGATCGGGATGGCGCCGACCACCTGGGCCAGCGTCATCGCCAGCATCATCGCGGCGCCGCCACGCGTGTCACCGGTGACGCTCAGCGCGACGAGCGAGAAGGCGATGGGCCCTGCCGCCTGTGGCACGCCCAGCGTGGCGGACGAGACGAACCAGCGCAGCAGCGGCCCACGGCGGGAAGGCGCGTCGGCAGGGGGAGTGTGATTGCTGGTCATCCTCGGTCCAGGTGCTCTGCCGCAGCCGGGACTGTCGGGCGGACCCACCATGGAACGGATTCGAGGCGCCCGGCAACGAACAAGTGCCGTAACGAAAAACGCCCGCCCCTTGTGAGGGGGCGGGCGCTTCTTCGTTGGTTAAGGCCGAATGGGACGGCCGGAAGACCTAGGCGGCGAGCAGGAAGTCGTCGGTGTTGGTCTTGATGCTGATGATGATGTCCTGGAAGTCGTTGTCGCCGGTGGCGGCCGGCAGATCCTCGAAGCCGATCAGCAGTTCCTTGCCGCCGGCGGAGGTACCGGAGAGGACCTGCAGCGCGTCGTTCGGATTGAGCGTCGACAGCGAGTGGAAGATGGAAGCGCCGGTGAGCGTTCCCAGCGTCGCACTTTGCAGGATCGGCGTGTTACCGTCGTCGACGTCGAACGGCGTTCCCATACCCGGCGTCACGAACGACAGGTTGTCCGGCAGGGCGCCGAACTTGCTGAAGCCGTTCTGGATCAGGAAGAAGGCGACGCGTTCGCCGGCCGCCGGTGTGCCGAGATCGACGGTGCGGGCGCCCGATGCCACGTTCATCGTGTTGTTGAACAGGATGTTGACGTCGCCGATCGTGCCGTCGGCGGCGATCTTGTAGTAGCCGAGCGTGTTGGCGTAGGTGGACGCGGCGGACTTCAGTTCCGCCGAGAAGCCGACCGTGCCGTCGCCGGTCAGGAACGGCTCGTTGGCGATGCCGTTGATCTTCGCCGTGTCGACCCGCGCGCCTTCCGACAGGGTCGGCAGGAAGTTCTGGAAGGTCAGCAGCGTGTTGGCGTCGGGGCCGGTGCCACGCGCCACCGTCATGAAGTCGCCGCCGGAGTGATTGCCTTCGACCTGGAAGGTCGTGCCGCCGATGGTGACGGCACTGCCGCCCGTGCCCGGCGCGACGGCGACGTCGCCGCGTCCGACCAGCGCGCCCATGATCTGGATCGCATCGTTGGCGCTAAAACCGGTCATCGTGTCGCCGTGCAGGTCGGCCAAGGTGTCGCGAATCGTGTCCGCACCGTCGAGGGTGTGGAAGCGGTCCGCGCCGGCGCCGCCACTCAGGATGTTGCTGCCCGTGCCGCCGTAGAGCGCGTCGTCGCCGGCCTCGCCGCGCAGCGTGTCGTTGCCTGCGTTGCCCGCGACCACGTCGTTGCCGCCGCTGGCGTCGATCACGTCGTCGCCCGCCCCGCCATCGAGGGCTTCGGCCGCCGCGGTGCCCAGCATGTTGTTGTGAGCGCCGTCACCGACCAGGGTCGCCAGCCGTTCGACCTTCACGTAGTCGACATCAAAATAGTAGCTCTTGTTCTGGGCCGCGTTGGGCGCGATCAGCAGGCTCGGATCGGTGATGTTCGGCCCGGTCGGATCGCCAGGGTTCTTGCCCCACGGCCCGCCGTTCGGCGGATCGGTCTGCGGCGCACCCCACAAATTGATATGAAGCTGCTGCGGCTTGGTCGGGACGTGCGTCGTCTCCTCGCGGATCAGCTTGCCGTCGACGAACCAGCGCACCACCGAGGGCAGCCATTCGAAGCGGTAGACATGGTCGATCGCCAGCCCGCCATCCACGGCGAAGGAGAGTGGCGTGCCGCTCTTCTGATGCTGGAAGACGTTGGTCGAGATCTTCGCCATCTGGGTGGTGATGATCTCGAAGTCGATCTCGTCGTGCGGCTCGTGCGGGGCGCTCGGCGGAAACTTCTCGTAGGAGAAGAACCCGGCGATCATGCCGCCCTGGTTACCGTCGAACTTGAACTTGCCTTCGAAGGCAAGGCCGCCGCCGGTGAGGTCCCACGCCTGGTTGGTCTTGGCTTCCGACCCGTAATAGGAGTCGGGCTTGCCCGGCGGCGGGTTGTAGGTGTCCATCTTGATGCGGGCCATGCCGTTTTCGGCAGACGGCAGGTTCTGCCGCATCTGGGTCTGGCCGAGATAGGACGGGTTGTTGTCCTTGGTCCAGTGGTTGAAGTCCCAGTTGGCGGAGTTGAGCGGCCCGTTGACCGAGAAATCGTCCTGGAACAGAACGGCCGATGCAGCAAGCGGTGAGGACATTCGTTTCTACCTTCTCTCAGATCGGCACGCCCGCAAGCGCCGGCGGCGATAAAGTCTCCCCAGTGAGCCGACTAATGTCTCGGTAAGGTTGTTCGTCAATCCTGCCGAGTGGAAAATGGCGGAATTCTTTGTCCTTTCCACGCTTCGCCGGATCGCGGTCGGGCGCCCGATCCGGCGACGCAAACGGCAGTCCTGCGCCAGCACCCGCTTCAACCGAAAACGCCCGCCCCTTGTGAGGGGCGGGCGCTTCTTCGTTGGCTGAGGCCGATCGGACGGCCAGATGACCTAGGCGGCGAGCAGGAAGTCGTCGGTGTTGGTCTTGATGCTGATGACGATGTCCTGGAAGTCGTTGTCGCCGGTGGCGGCCGGCAGATCCTCGAAGCCGATCAGCAGTTCCTTGCCACCCGCGGACGTGCCGGAGAGGACCTGCAGCGCGTCGTTCGGATTGAGCGTCGACAGCGAGTGGAAGATGGTCGCGCCGTTGAGCAGGCCCAGGGTGGCGCTGCTGAGGACCGGCGGAACGCCGAGATCGACGTCGGACGGCGTCCCCGTACCTGGCGTCACGAACGACAGGTTGTCCGGCAGGGCGCCGAACTTGCTGAAGCCGTTCTGGATCAGGAAGAAGGCGACGCGCTCGCCATCGGCTGGCGTGCCGAGATCGACGGTGCGGGCGCCCGACGCCACGTTCATCGTGTTGTTGAACAGGATGTTGACGTCGCCGATCGTGCCGTCGGCGGCGATCTTGTAGTAGCCCAGCGTGTTGGCGTAGGCCGACGCGGCCGACTTCAGTTCCGCCGTGTAGCCGACCGCGCCGTCGCCGGTCAGGAACGGCTCGTTGGCGATGCCATTGATCTTCGCCGAGTCGACCCGTGCGCCTTCCGCCAGGGTCGGCAGAAAGTTCTGGAAGGTCAGCAGCGTGTTGGCGTCGGGGCCGGTGCCGCGCGCCACCGTCATGAAGTCGCCGCCGGACTGATCACCTTCCATCTGGAAGGTCGTGCCGCCGATGGTGACGGAGCTGCCGCCCGTGCCGCCCGCGCCCGGCGTGACGACGACGTCGCCGCGTCCGACCAGCGCGCCCTGGATGTGCACCGCATCGTTGGCGCCGAAGGCGGCGAACGTGTCGCCGTGAAGGTCGGCCAGGGTGTCGCGCACCGTGTCCGCGCCGTCGCCGCTGTGGAACCGGTCGGCGCCGGCGCCGCCGCTCAGGATGTTGGTGCCCGTGCCGCCATAGAGCGAGTCGTCGCCGACGCCGCCCTTGAGCGTATCGTTGCCTGCGCCGCCCGCGACCGTGTCGTGGCCTTCGCCGCCGTCGAGCGTATCGTCGCCGGCCGCGCCGTCGAGGGCTTCGCTGGCCGCGCTGCCGAGCAGGTTGTTGTGCCCGCTGTCACCGAGGTGCGTCGCCAGCCGTTCGACCTTCACGTAGTCGACGTCGAAATAGTAGCTCTTGTTCTCTGCCGGGGTGTGCGCGATCAGCAAGGTCGGATCGGTGATGTTCGGTCCGCCCGGATCGCCGGGGTTGGGACCCCACGGGCCGCCATTGGGGCCGCCGGCCTGCGGCGCGCCCCACAGGTTGATGTGGAGCTGCTGCGGCTTGGTCGGGACGTTCTCCGTTGTCTCGCGGATCAGTTTGCCGTCGACGTACCAGCGCACCACCGAGGGTAGCCACTCGAAGCGATAGACGTGGTCGATCGCCAGCCCGCCGTCCACCGGCTTCGACTCCGGTGTGCCGGATGCCTGATGCTTGAAGATGTTGGTCGAGATCTTCTGCATCTGGGTGGTGATGATCTCGAAGTCGATTTCGTCGTGCATCTCGTGCCCGACGCCCGGCGCGAACTTCTCGTAGCTGAAGAACCCGGCGATCATGCCGCCCTGGTTGCCCTCGAACTTGAACTTGCCCTCGAAGGCGAGGCCGCCGCCGGTCAGGTCCCACGCCTGGTTGGTGATGGCCTCCGAACCGTAATAGGAATTGGACGGGGCATTCGGGTTATCCGGCGGGGGCGGGGTGTAGGTGTCCATCTTGATGCGGGCCATGCCATTTTCGGCAGAGGGCAGGTTCTGCCGCATCTGGGTCTGGCCGAGAAAGGACGAGTTGTTGTTCTGGGTCCAGTGGTTGAAGTCCCAGTTGGCGGAGTTGAGCGGTCCGTTCGTCGAAAAGTCATCTTGGAACAGGACGGCCGACGCAGTGAGCGGTGACGACATCTGCTTCTTCCTTGATTAACGCGCACGATGGGAGTGCGGCAGCGGAGGCTTAACCAAGGGGAAGCAGTCCGTCAGCTTCCACGACTGGAAGGGGCTGGAATTCTCTGTCTTTTCCGGAAAACGAGAGGGTTATTCGGGCCAAAAACGCTCGGACGGTCAGATTCGCCCCATCAGCAGCAGGATGATGATGATGATGAGAACGATGCCGATGCCGCCGCTGGGGTAGTAGCCCCAAGCTCTGCTGTGCGGCCATGTCGGCAGGGCGCCAACCAGGATCAGGATCAAGATGATCAGCAGGATGGTTCCCAACATGTCCAGGCTCCGTCATTGAGGCCCCGGGAGGGGGGCCCCGGGGGAAGGGATCAGCTCCTGACAAACGGCGCCATTGCTTTATCGTTCCCCTCCAAACCGAAGGCTTTTTCTACCGTTGGGAGGGAACGAATGGCCTTTGTGCTGCCCGCTCGCCGGCGCCCGGCGGTCTGGCGAATGTCATGTTCAATCGGAACGCGAACGGGGCTCCTTGCGTTGTGTGTTGCGGCACCGCAAGGTGCGAAGGCTGGCACTCTCAATCACGAGCGCGCCGAGGCCCATGGGCCCCGGCGAGCCCCCGGGAGCGAACGGGAGGCAGGATGAAAGGTTTCATTGACGCTCGGAGTCTTGTGATGCTGCCGCCTCTTCCAGAGGAACAACTGCTCGATCTTCCGTCGAGTCTGCTCGACCTGCTGCCGGTCGGTGTCTGCGTCTGCGATATCGAAGGAAATATCATCCGCTGCAATCGTGCGGCCGAGGCGCTGTGGGGCCGCAAGCCGACGCGGGCCGAGGGCGCGATGGCGAAGGTGCTGGCGAACGGCATTGCCGTACGCAACAGCGGGACCGTCGTCGAGCGGCCGGACGGCACGCGCGTCGTCGTGGCGATGACAGTCGATCCCTTGAGGGACCCGGCGGGGCAGCTCGTCGGCGCCGTCGCGTGCCTGAGCGACGTCACGCCGGATGGCGCCCTTCCACCGGTGATCGGGCAACAGACGTCCGATCCGCTCCCCTATCTACCTCCCGACCTGCTCGACGCACTTCCCGTGGCGGTCTACACGACCGACGCCGCGGGCACGATCACCTATTACAACCAGGCCGCGGCCGACCTCTGGGGCTGCCGTCCGGCGCTGGGCGAGAGCACCTTCTGCGGATCGTGGAAGCTCTATTGGCCCGACGGCACGCCGCTGCTGCACGATCAATGCCCGATGGCGGTTGCGCTGCGCGAGCGCCGCACCGTTCGCAATGTCGAAGCCGTCGCCGAGCGGCCCGACGGCAGCCGGGTTCCGTTCATCCCGTTCCCGACGCCGTTGTACGACCGGTCCGGCGTCCTCGTCGGGGCGGTCAATGTCCTGGTCGATATCAGCGACCACAAGCGCTCGTCGCGGCTGCTCACGGCCATCGTCGATTCTTCCGACGATGCTATCGTCACCAAGAATCTCGACGGCATCATCACGAGCTGGAACGGTGGCGCGGAGCGGCTGTTCGGCTACACGGCGGCCGAAGCCATCGGACAGCACATCACTCTGTTGATCCCGGCCGATCGCCTCGACGAAGAGACCGGCATCCTCGCCCGCTTGCGCACGGGCGAGCGCATCGATCACTTCGAAACCGTGCGCCAGCACAAGGACGGAAGCCCGATCGACATCTCGCTCACGGTATCGCCGATAAAGAGCGAGAACGGCGTCGTCATCGGCGCCTCGAAGATCGCCCGCAACATCACCGAGCGGCGCCAGGCGCTGGAACGGCAGCGGCTGCTGTTGCGGGAAATGAACCATCGGGTGAAAAACCTGTTCGCGCTGGCAGGCGGCGTCGTGATGCTGAGCGCGCGCTCGACGCAATCGGTCCAGGAGCTGGCATCGGCGGTGAACGATCGCCTCGCCGCGCTGGCGCGCGCCCAGTCGCTCACCCTGCCGGACTTGACCGCCGAGGGCGGCCTGACCGAGCGCACGGCCACGCTGCATGACCTGCTCCGGACGATCCTGTCGCCCTACGAGACGCGGGATGCCGCCCGCCCGCGCCTGGCGATCGAGGGAATCGATCTGGCGCTGAGCGGCGGTTCCGTCACCTCCTTCGCGCTGCTCTTCAACGAGTTCGCGACCAACGCGGCAAAGTACGGGAGCCTGTCGACGCCGGACGGCACGGTGGCCATCGTTTGCAGCGAACGGGAGAACATGGTCCACATCCGGTGGACCGAACGCGGTGGCCCGCCGATCGACGCGGTCGGCAAGGAGCGGGGCTTCGGCAGCATCCTCGTCGAGGCGACCGTGGCCCAGTTGGGCGGCGAGATTTCCCGCGAGTGGGACACTCCGGGCCTCACCATCAAGCTTTCCGCCGCCCGCGACCGCTGCGTCGCCCCGCCGCCCGTCTGATTCGTAGATCCCGACCGGCCGTCAGCGCGGCCGCAGGTTCTCGACGTCCTTCAGCCGCTTCAGCGCCTGCTGTTGCTGCAGCAAGTGGTAGTTGATGCCCGAGGCGTTGAGCGTGCTGCCGAGCTGGAAGGGATACTGGTCGAAGTCGGCGAAGAACTCCTTGATCTTCGCCTGGATGGGCACGAGCAGCCACATCTGGCGGCCAACGAACTCCATGGCGCCGGCACCTTCCTTCATGCCGCGCTCGTAAGGGTCCATGCGCAGGTTGGTGATCAGCGCCCAGGACGGCACTTCGCGTAACGCCGTCGCGATGTTGCCTTCCGAGGCAACGGCGAAGCTCACCTTCCAGTCGTTCCAGCGGATGGCGTTCAGGTTGCCACCCTGGTCGAAGTAGTAGATCGCGTCGCGCGGCCCGGCCTTTGCCTCGCCCTTGAGGAACGGCACGAAGTTGTAGCCGTCGAGATGGACCTTGAAGGTCTTGCCGCCCGCGGCGTAGCCCGCCTTCATCTTGTCCTTGATGTTGGGCTCGCCCGCCGCCGCGGCGAGGGTGGGGAACCAGTCGAGCAGGGAGATGATGTCGTTTACCTGCGTGCCCGGCTTCACGACGCCGGGCCAGCGCACCATCATCGGAATGCGGAAGCCGCCTTCCCAGGTCGTGCCTTTCTCGCCGTGGAACATCGTCATCGCGCCGTCCGGCCACAACGCGATCTCCGCGCCGTTGTCGGTGGTGTAGAGCACGATGGTGTTGTCGGCGATCTTGAGATCGTCGAGCTGCTTCAGGAGCTCGCCCACCATCGCGTCGTGCTCGGCCATACCGTCGGCATGGATGCCCATGCCGGTCTTGCCCTGCGATTCCTTCTTGAGGTGGGTGAAGACGTGCATGCGCGTCGAGTTGAACCAGACGAAGAACGGCTTGTCGGCCTTGACCTGCCGGTCGATGAAATCCTTGGCGGCGCCGAGGAATTCCTCGTCGACGGTTTCCATGCGCTTGGTGTTGAGCGGCCCGGTGTCCTGGATCTTGCCGTCGGCCGAAGTCTTCAGCACGCCGCGCGGGCCGAACTTCTTCCGGAACTCCGGATCCTTCGGGTAGAAGTAGCCTTCCGGCTCCTCCTCGGCATTGAGGTGATAGAGGTTGCCGAAGAACTCGTCGAAGCCGTGCGCCGTCGGCAGGTGCTTGTCCTGGTCGCCGAGATGGTTCTTGCCGAACTGACCGGTGGCATAGCCCTGCACCTTCATCACGTTGGCGATGGTCGGCATCCAGTCCGCGATGCCGTGCGGATCGCCCGGCATGCCGATGGTGAGCAGGCCGGTGCGGAACGGCTCCTGTCCCAGGATGAACGAGGCGCGGCCGGCGGTGCAGCTTTGCTGGCCGTAGGCATCGGTGAAGATCGCGCCTTCACTCGCAATGCGATCGATGTTGGGCGTGCGGTAGCCCATCAGGCCCATCGTGTAGGCGCTGATCTGCGGGATGCCGATATCGTCGCCAAAGATGACGAGGATGTTGGGCTTCTTGCCCGGCGTTGGAGTGGGGGCGGCCTGCTGCGCCTGCGCCAACTGGATCGGCCGGCCGAGCGTCGCCACCGCGAGTGCCGACAACGCCGTGCCGCCAAGAAGCATGCCGCGCCGTCCCGCTTTCGCAGGCGCGTCTTTCATCGTTTTGTCATTTGAGGTGTCGTGGTCCCGATCAGACGCCATTGATGTCTCCCTGGGCTGGAACGAACGGCACGAGAATAACCGGACGAGATCACACTTCAACAGCGTGCTTCGCATAGGTCAGCGCCTGCGGGTATGATCGCGAACAAACGATAAATGGGGAGGCGCAGGGAATGGCCGCGAGTTCAGCAGGCGAAGCCGCCAAGGCGATCATCCGCCGCAATACCGAAGAGGTCCAAGGGCAGGGCAACTGGAAGCTGTTCGACGAACTCTTCGCCGACGACTTCTACGATCACACACCGCAGCCCGGCGGGACCCGCGACAAGGCGGGCGTGCTCGTTCTCTACAAGCGGCTGCGCGAAACCTTTCCTGACTTCACGCCGGAAATCCATTGGCAGTGCGTCGATGGCGACGTCGTCACGACCTTCAAGACCTATCACGGCACCCAGAAAGGGAACTTCCTCGGCGTTCCCGCAACCGGGAAAAAAGTCGCTTTCGAGACAGTCGACGCCATGCGCGTCCGCGACGGCAAGATCGTAGAGCACTGGGGCGTCGCCAACCTCTATTCAGTCATGCAGCAGCTCGGCGCGGTTCCACCTCTTCCGACGGTCTGAAGAGCGAGTTCCTGGCGCTCCCCTCTGTCGACTGCTGCCAGCGCCTGTCTGCAGAGCAAATTCAGATTGTGCATTTTTCGAGCGGGCGTCCTTGCCAGCCGCAGCCAAAGGTGATCAAGCTGTGACGCAGAGCGGGAAAGGATACTCCCATGAGACGAAGCCTCATTGCACCGCTTAGCCCACACGAAGAAGTCGCGTTGCGTCGCATAGCACTCGGTCTCACGCCGACGCACGAGCTGTCCGCGCGAGCCATCGTGCGACTGAAGAACCTCGCACTGATCGAGGACTCAGAGGCTGGATTGCGGCTCACGGATGTTGGCCGGCAGCGCTACAGGACGTTGCCCGGTGCCATGCCTGCCGAGCTTCCCGTTGCACAAGAGCAGCTCGCGCGGGCTTTGGCGCGCTACGTCGAGGAAGCAAAGAACTAGATCGGACGTTGCGGAAACCGGCGCAGCGAAATCGCGAGTCGGTCGCGCGTTTACACGAGGCCCGGGCTGACTTAGGTCAATCACCGTGGCGCTCCACTGGATCTTCGATTCGCAACGGCTCCTTGTTACGCACACGGCGGAAGGCGACTTCACGCACGCGGACCTCATGGCCTATATCGACGCGGTCGAAGGCGCGAAGGTCCTGAGCTGGCGCAAGCTCTTCGACGCGAGCAACGCACGGCTCGCCATGACCGAAGACGAGCTGATGTCGGCCGGCGCGCGCATCCGTGGCACCCATGCGAGTGCTCCTTCAGGGCCGATAGCGGTGATCCTGCCACACGAGGATGCCGGCCCGTTCATGCGCTTCCTCGGGTTCCTGTCGGCGGCGGAGCGTCCCATGCGCCTGTTCCGCGAACTCGAGCCGGCCCGTCGATGGATCGAAGCGATGCCATCCGCCTTGCAGGAAGAGCGTCCAGCCTGAAGTCGTCGATGGCGGCACGCCGACACACTGGACCTCACTCCGGGTTCTAGAGTATTCGCCTTGGCTGGTGTCTCCCGTGCGCGTGCGCCGGGATGTGTGGGTAGGGCAGTCAGGCGTCATGGTGGAGCAGAAGTCCGACGGGGCAGAGAATGCGTCGGATGCCGATATCGTTGCATTGAAACCGGGCACCAGGATCGGGCGACACGAGGTGCTCGCTGTCCTGGGGCAGGGTGGTTTCGGCATCACCTATCGCGCGAGCGACAGCCAGCTCCACCGCGATGTCGCGATCAAGGAATATCTGCCGACCTTGCTGGCCTATCGTTCCGGCGGCACGACGGTGCTGCCGCGCTCGACCAAGGTCGCGGAGGATTTCGCCTGGGGGCGCGACCGCTTCGTCGCCGAGGGCCGGACCCTGGCCAGCCTCCACCATGCGCCGGGCATCGTGCGGGTCTTCGACTTCCTGGAGATCAACGGCACCGCCTACATCGTCATGGAGATGCTGCGCGGCGACACGCTCGAGGGCCGCATCAAGTCGGGGCCGCCGCTCGATGGCGCTGCCGTCGAACGCATCCTGCACACGCTGCTCGACGGGCTGGAGCAGGTGCATGACGCGGGCTTCCTCCATCGCGACATCAAGCCGGCCAACATCCTGCTCGACGCCAAGGGCAATCCGACGCTGATCGACTTCGGCGCGTCGCGTGCGGCGATGACCGGGCGGACGATCGCGATGACGGCGATCTTCACACCGGGCTATGCGGCGGGCGAGCAGATGACCTCGGCCAAGCAGGGGCCGTGGACCGACATCTACGGCCTCTCCGCCACGCTCTACCACGCGATCATCGGCGAGCCGCCGCCCAATGCCTTCGATCGCATGCTGGACGACGAGTACAAGCCGCTGGCGCGCCTCGCGCCGCCGGGTTTTCCGCCGGGCCTGATCGCGGGCATCGACGCCGGGCTCGCCGTGCGCGCGTCCGACCGGCCGCAGTCGATCGCAGGCTGGCGGGCGCTGCTCTCGATGTCGGCCTCCGACTCGACGGACGCCACGCAGCTCTCTTCCTCGCGCACGATCGACCCCGACGCGACGATGCTGGCCCGTACGCCCACCGTATTACCGACGGCGTCGTCCACCTTGTCGTCGACGGTGCAGTCGGCGCCGCCCTCTCCGTCACGGAAGAGTCGCGCGCCGCTTTATGTCGGCGTCGCCGCCGCGGTGCTGCTGCTGGCGGGTGGCGGCTACCTTGGCCTGTCACCGTCCGAGCCTAAGTCGGCCGCGGCGCCGCAGGCGGTCGTGCTGCAGGACCTGAAGGTCGAAGACCTCGAACGTGCGCTGGCCGAGCGGCGCGCTGCCGATGCGGCCGCCGCGGAGAAGCGGCGGCTCGAAGAGGAGGCGCAACGCAAAGCCGAAGCCGACGCCGCCGCCAAGCAGGCCGCTGACGCCGAACTGGTAAAGGCCGAGGCCGCGCGCAAGTCGGCCGAGGAGGAACTCGCGCGTCTCAAGGCCGAGATCGAGGTGCGCCGGCAGGAGGCGCAGAACGAGGCGCGGCGGGCCGAAGCCGAGGCGGCGCAACGCAAGGCCGAGGCGGAGATGGCCGCCCTTCGCCAGGCCGAAGAGGATGCGCGCCGCAAGGCGACGGTGGAGGCCGAGACCAAGCGCCTGGCCGACGAAGCGCTCGTGAAGGCCCAGGCTGAGCGCCGGAAGACGGAAGAAGAGGCGCAGAAGAAAGCCGCGGCCGAAGCGAAGGAAAAGGCCGACGCCAGCGCCAAGCAGATCGCCGAGGCGGAGGCGCAGGAGAAGGCAAAGGCCCAGGCACAGGCAAAGGCGGATGCCGACGCCAAGGCGAAGGCCGATGCGGAGGCCGCGGCCAAGAAGACCGCCGAAGCAGCGGAGGCGGGGCTGCGGCTCGGCGTTCCCGAACGCCAGCGGGTGCAGGTCGCGCTGACGTCGCTGGGCTTCGACACGCGCGGCAACGACGGCGCGCTGGGGCCGCGCAGCCGCGAGATGATCGCCGCCTGGCAGAAGGCGCGGAACCGGCCGGCGACCGGCTTCCTCGACGGCGCACAGCACGAAGCGCTGGCGCGCGAGGCGTCGGCGGCGCTACAGAAGTACGACGCCGACCAGAGGAAAGAGGTGGAGCAGAAGAAGAAGGCCGAGGACGACAAGAAGGCCGCCGAAGATGCCGCCAAGACGAAGGCAGCGGCGACGACGCCATCGCCTGTCGCGCCGAGTCCGCCGGCATCGAATCCTTCCGCGCCGGGAACGCCCGCGGGCGAGCTGCGCTGGACCGGCACGTTCAAGTGCGACCTGTGGCAGGGCTCCGGCATTCCGATCACGCTCGCGCCGGTGAACGGTCAGGTCTCCCAGACCTTCCCCGGCCGCGGCGGCACGGTGGTGACGATCAACATGTCGGGCAACCGGGTTTCCGGCACGGTGAGCTGGCGGCCGCAGAGCGGGGACAAGACGATGAGCGGTTCGTTCTCCGCCACCATCTCCGGCAACAGCATCACCACCACGACCATGTCGCGCGCCGACTTCAAGGGCGGCGTCGGCCCCAGCGAAAGCCTCTGCACGCTCACCCTGTCGAGGGCTGGCTAAAGCTCCCGTCCGGCCGCCTCGGGCGCTCGTAAAGACCTGCCCGCGTGACATGTTCGGCGGCGGGGAACATCGGTTTCGAAAAAGACGAACACCAGGGTCGGCAGGAAGCGCCTAGGGTGGTGCTTGCCCGGCGCGAGATTTGGCTTCGCCCGGAGTGCACGAGATTCGTTTCCAATCAAATTCAAAGGAGACAGAGCATGGCGAGCGAACCTATTCGCGATCCCGTCAAGGATCGCCTGCTGACACCGAAGAATTCGGCATTCGTCATCATCGACTACCAGCCCGTTCAGGTGAACTCGATTGCCTCGATGGACCGGCAGCTTCTGGTCAACAACATCGTCGGCGCGTCCAGGGCGGCCGTCGTCTATGACCTGCCGATCGTCCATTCGACGGTGAACGTGAAGACGGGCCTGAACAAGCCGCCGATCCCGCAGATCCAGAAGGCGCTCAAGGGGGTTCCGACCATCGACCGCACCACCATCAATTCCTGGGAGGATGTCGAGTTCAAGGCCGCTGTCGAGAAGACCGGGCGCAAGAAGCTGATCATGACCGCGCTCTGGACCGAAGCCTGTCTGACCTTCCCGGCGATCGATGCGCTGGCCGAGGGCTACGAGGTCTATGTCGTCGCGGACGCGGTTGGCGGCACTTCGCTCGCGGCACATGAAGCCGCGCTCCGCCGCATCGAACAGGCCGGCGGCAAGATGATCAGCGTCCCCCAGCTCTTCTGCGAACTGCAGCGCGACTGGGCCCGCAAGGAAACGGTGCCGGGCTTCATGTCGCTGTTCATCGAAACCGGCGGCACGGCGGGAATCCAGTTCTCGTACGACAAGACGGAGTGAGGAGCGACGCCCGAAGGAACGACCGGGCCACCGACAGGAGCTGGCAAATGAGCGAGCTGTTCATGGTCGTCTCCCTTCGCGCGAAGAAGGGAAAAGAGGAAGAGCTACGGCGTGATCTGATCGCCGTGGTCGAGCCGTCGCGCAAAGACGAGGGCAATCTGCGTTACGAGCTCTTCGTCGACGAGGACAATCCGGGGCACTTCGTCTTCGTGGAGCACTGGGCATCGGCCGATGCACAGCACAAGCATCACACCCAGGGGCCGCACATCCAGCACTTCCATGCGCATGGCGCCGGGAACGTGGAAGCCATCGACTCCGTGCTCAAGCTCAATCGCATTGCGTGAGGAAGGCCCGAAGCCTGTTCGACGATCGCGAACAGGAGGTTCGACCGAACGGCGGTTCCGGGTGAAGAGGCCGGCAGTAGAGTGCGCCGCGCCTCTCTTGAAAGGAGATATCTATGGCTCCAAACAACATCGCGAACTTCGACGGGCAGCGTCCAGTCATCGATCCCGACGATTCGGTGATGCTTCTGATTGATCATCAGAGCGGCCTGTTCCAGACGGTTGGCGACATGCCGATGCCGGTGCTGCGCAATCACGCCACCGCGCTCGCCAAGATGGCGACGCTCTGCAAGATGCCGGTCATCACCACCGCCTCGGTGCCGCAGGGACCCAACGGGCCGCTGATTCCCGAGATCCACCAGAATGCGCCGCATGCGAAGTACGTCGCGCGCAAGGGCGAGATCAGCGCGTGGGACAATGCGGACTTCGTCGCCGCCGTGAAGGCGACCGGCCGCAAGACGCTGATCATCGCCGGCACCATCACCAGCGTGTGCATGGCCTTCCCCGCGATCGCGGCCGTGCATGAAGGCTACAAGGTCTTCGCCGTGGTCGACGCCTCCGGCACCTATTCCAAGATGGCGCAGGAGATCACCCTGGCGCGCGTCGTGCAGGCCGGCGTCGTGCCCATGGACACGGCCGCCGTGGCCGCGGAGCTGCAACGGACCTGGCATCGCGACGATGCCCAGCAATGGGCCGAGGTCTACAGCAAGATCTTCCCGTCCTATGCGCTGCTCTACGAGAGCTACGCCAAGGCGCAGGAGGTCGCGACCAAGCAGGAGAAGCTCGACTCGGAGCGTGTCTGACCGTCGGTCGACGGTTCAGCGAATGGCGGTTTCCCAACCCGACTTCGCGTCGAACGCGCCGACCAGATGGTCGATCACGGCCCGCACGCGCGTCGGCAGCCGGCCGTTCGGCGGGCGTATCGCATAGACTGTGTCCGCCAGCGGACGGGCATTCGGCAGGGCGTCGATCAGGCGCCCGTCGCGCAACGCCTGCGCGGCGACGAACATCGGGAGCACCGCGAGGCCGAGCCCGGCGATGGCGCCGTTGCACAGGATCTCAGGGCTGTTTGCCACCAGGCGTCCCTGGACAGGGACAGTCCGGTGATTGCCGCGCCGCGTCGGTGACTCGAACTGCCAGACCCTGGACGTCAGGGCGTTCGTGTAGGTCAGGCAGGCGTGGTTCGGCAGGTCGTCGATCGTCTGCGGCAGTCCGAACCGGTCGGCATAAGCCGGACTGCAACAGACGACGCGGTGGCTGATCGCCAGCTTGCGCACGATCAGCGATTCGCTGCGGGGCGCCCCCATGCGGATTGCGATGTCGTAGCTCTCGCTGACCCTGTGATCGTAGATACGGTCGTCCAGCACCAGGCTGACGACGAGCCGCGGCTGCCGCTGCGCCAGGGTGATCAGGCTCGGTGTCAGGAGGTGCGTGCCGAGCGCCATCGGGCAGGCGATCTTGACGTCGCCCGCGATGGATTCGCGATCCTGCGCGACCAGGTCCGACGCCTTGTCGAGGTCGGCAACGATCTCGCAAAGCCGCCGGGAGTAGACGATCGCGTTCTCCGTCGGAAAGAGCCGGTGGCCCGAGCGCTGAAACAACTGCACGCCCAGTTCCGTCTCGAGATCCGAGACCCTCTTGCTGACGACGGACTTTGAAATCTTGAGGCGTTCCGCCGCCGCGCTGACGCTCGACGTCTCGACGACGTGCAAAAACGTCAGAAGGTCGTCCATGCGGAACCTCATCGTTCGACCATAGCGAACAGGGATGGTCATGGACAGGGGCGCCATCGATCGGACGGTTCACGCTGTCTGCAGGGTGTCTCCCTGAGGGAAAGGTTTGCCAACTGGAAAACTAATGTTGACTCCGAGGCGCCTCTCGAATTAGTTCGCCGTATGGAAAACTATGAGCATCGCCTGAACCTCGCGTTCACAGCGCTGGCCGATCCGACGCGGCGCGCGATCGTCGCTCGCCTGTGCAGCGGAGACGCCACGGTCGGCGAACTCGCCGAGCCTTTCGAGATCGGGCTGCCGACACTGCTCAAGCACATTCGCGTGCTCGAACGCGGCGGCCTCGTCTCGTCGGAAAAATCCGGGCGCGTCCGGACGTGCTCGCTCACGCCGAAGGCGCTTCGCAGCACCGACGATTGGCTGCGCACGCATATCGCGACGTGGGAAAGCCGGCTCGATCGGCTGGAAGCTCACCTGGCCCGCAGAAAGAAGGACACAACGAGATGACTGACAGATCCGCACAGACTGAATCGGCATGGGCCGCCTGGCCGCTCGATCGTGAGATCGTGCTTTCCCGCGTGATCGATGCGCCCCGCGAGGACGTCTTCGACGCGTGGACCGACCCCGAGCAGCTCGCAGCGTGGTTCGGCCCCAAGGGCCTCGCGATCGAGACGCACGAGATCGACGTTCGCGTGGGCGGCGTGTGGCGGTTCGACATGGTCGGTGCGAACGGCGTTCGCTACGACAATCGCATGACCTTTCTGCGCATCGAGCGGCCGCATCTGATCGAGGTCGATCACGGTTCCGACAAGGACGATGATCCAGGCAAGTTTAGAATGCTGGTCACGTTCGACGCGCAAACGGACGGAAAGACGGTCCTCACCTTGCGTCAGATGCATCCGACGCGCGCGCGGCGCGACGCGGGCATTGCCTTCGGTGCGGTCGAATTCGGCGGCCAGACGCTCGACAAGCTCGCCGACCACCTGGCCGCGCGCAAATCGTAGGCTACTGGTTATTAGTCCGGAGCCTAGAAACGGTAGGTCGCGGCGAACGCCACGAAATCGACATCGCGTCCGCCGGCAGCTTTCAGCGTGTCGCCTGCACTGAAATGGACGTAGCTCGCTTCGAGCGTTATGTGCCGGTTGACCTGCCAGGTGATGTCGAGCGCGATCTGGTTGCCGATGTAGGAGCTGCCCTGGCCGGCGGTGCGGGGCACCGCCACGAACGGCTCGATGTAGATCGCGTCCTGCGTCGTCTGGCGCCAGGCGAAGTCCCAGCCGAGGGTCACGGTGACGTTGCGGAACGGCCGGATCGAAATCGACGGCTGCAGGTCCATGATGTTGGCCGGCGCGAGGAGGGCCGCTGCGTTGAAGTAGGCGAGCTTGGGGAACAGCGCGTTGAAGGTGCCGACGGTCCGGCCGCCCGGTGTGCTGTCGCCGCTCGCGATATCGGCCTTGAGCCCCAGTCGCGGCGACCACGGCATGTCGCGGAACGTGTATCCGGTGTTCGATGATACGGTCCAGGCGAGGATCTGCCGGTTGGCGAAGGAGCCGAACTGCCACAGCGCCTCCCAGTCCCAGTCCCATCCCGCCGCGGTGCCGAACAGCCTGAGGCCGATCGACTGCCGCGTCTCCTGGCCGACCGATCCGGCGAAGGCGGTGCGGGCATTGTCGTAGCCGAGATAGTAGAGGTCGATGCCGCGGCCCGGCCCGAACAGCGCCGTGGCGTAGAGCCCCCACAGCGCCTGATTAGGATTCGACTGGTCGTTGAAGACGCCGAGCCGGTTGAGCACGGGGCGCACCGCCAGCGCATCGACGCGGAAGGTGCTCGTCTCGGCATGGAGGCGAAAGCCGTCGAAGGCCCGCCGGACATTCGGCGCATCGCGGACGGCGATGATGCGCTGCGAGCCGAAGGCCATTTCCTGGCGGCCGAACCGCAGGATCGAGGTGAGGCCGGCGCTCGGCACGGGCGGCAGGCTGATATCGACGAAGGCCTGCTGCAGGTCGAGCTGATCCTCGTAGGGCGGGGCGGCGAAGTCCTTGCCGAAGGCGAAGTAGCTGCCGAGCTGGGCGAAGGCGCGGAAACTGTCGCCGACGTGAAGGTCTGCATTGATCAGGAAGCGCTGCAGGAGATAGCCGTTGGGCGGTGTGCCGAGCAGGGCGAAGTCCGGCGCCGAGTAATACTCGAAGCGCTCCCGCAGCTCGCCGCCGACGCTGAGATAGATCGGATACTCGCGGTCGAGGACGATGTACTTCATCGGATCCCAGTAATCCCTGGGCGCCGAGGGATCTGCGAGATAGCGGTAGTCTTCGTCGTAGCGGAAGAGCTTGAAGTCGGGCGGACCGGCAGGAAGCCCAGTGGGCGGCGCAGTCGGCGCCGCGGGTTGGGCCACAGCGGCGAGAGGGAACAGGGCCGCGATCGCCATGTAGCAAATGGCGCGAACCCGGAGGCGCAGTGAAGATCGCAAGGCTCACGTCCTCCCGTCGAGGCGTGGATGCGATCAGTGTGGTGCTGCGTGCCCTCCGCGAGCAATTGCCTTCCGGTGAACACAACGTTCTCGCCAGCCGAACAGGCCAACGAACAGGCCAGCGAAGATGAACGTCAGTCGATCACGTCGGCGGTCACGTCGAGCGGGGCGGCGACGACATCGCCGGCGACGGGGACGATCTTGACCGCGGCACTGGTGGCGCGCACCGGGAACGCCACGACGCCGCAGCCGGTCAGACTCGTCGAGAGACCGGCGGCCAGGGCCAGCAACAGAACTGCGCTGACCAGATGGGAACGTAGAAAATTATGGGTCACGTACTCAACCTTCCTCCCGGCACAACGCCGCAGAGCCGTCCGGGTTGCCGGACGTCTCTTCTAGCCAAGGAAGATTGCGAGAAGCTGGCGCGCACCCAGCAGCTTATTTCGGTTTTGGCGCGGCCTGTGAATATGCTTCGTGAACCTGCTTCAGGATCGGCAGGAGATAGCTGAAGAACGCGTTCGGATTCTCCGACATCGGGAAGTGGCCGACATCGTCCATGCCAGCCCAGGTCGAGCCCGCGATCGCTTTATGCGCGGCCCGCCCATGCTCCATCGTGCCGCTGGCGTCGTATTCGCCGCTCAGGATGTGGACGGCGACACGTCCGGTGTCGATCTTCGACGCCTCCTGGCGGAGATCATAGTCGTCGACATAGTAGTGGAGGTCGCCAAGGAAGGCCGGCGGCCAGCCCGAGGCGTAGACTTGGCTGGTCTCCTTGCGATAGGCCTCGGGCGATGTCGGGCTCATCAACCCGTTCATCAGCCGCCCTTTGTATTCGTTGCTCACCTGCGGATGCCAGAGGCGGCCGAGGTCGCTGATGGCGACTTCGATCTTGAGCGCGCCTTCGAGCGAGATCACCGCACTGAAGACATCCGGATGATAGCGCGCGAGATCGAGCGCCAGCAGGCCGCCCACCGAGCATCCCATGAAGACGGGACGCTGGAGATCGAGCGTGCGCGCCAAGGTCACCGGAAGAGCGCGGGCGAACGCGGCGGTCAGGCGATACTCCTCTGTCCACCATTTCGGCCCGACCGGCGGCAGCGACTTGCCATGGAACGGCAGGTCGTAGGCGATCAGGCGGAAATGATCAGTGATCTCGCGGCACTCGAATAGGTGCCGCCACTGCGCGCCGTGAGCGCCCGCGGTGTGCTGCAGCAGCATCGGAATGCCCGAGCCCGCTTCCTCGAAATAGATGCGGTAGTCCTGACCCTCGATGTCGAGATGGACGTAGCGTCCGACCGGGCTATCGAAGGTGCCGGCGGGCTTCGCGACGGACAGCGGCGCCTGCGCCGTCTTCGGACGCAGCAGTTCGATGGCGCGCATGACCGCCGGATAATACTGCGCAAAGCAGACCGGATCGGCCTCCAGGGTCATTGCCTTGAGCGCGAGGAGGGCGGAGAGGTCGTTATGAAAGCGCGGCGGCTTGGCCGAGAGCAGCTTCGCCCATGTCTCCTCCGACGCTTTGAGAACGATGCGGCCAGTGGCACTGCGCGGCGGCTGGGGCGGGCCGACCTGTCCGTCTTCGATCAGCATCGCGCACGCACCGGATGGCGACTCCAGACGCAGACCCCCCGTCCAGTGCCGCGCCGCAAGCCGAAACTCGCCGTCACTCCGACAGGCCTCGATCAATTTCTTCGCGAGTGCTTCGTCGATCATGGCGGCTCCCCCTTTGCTTGTGTTCTTGTTGCGCGCTCTGACCCCTCCGCCCACGAAGACGCGGGCACCTCCCCATTTGAATGGGGAGGAGATCCTTCGCCTCCCCATTCAAATGGGGAGGTGCCTCGCTTGCGAGGCGGAGGGGTCATAAGAACTCTACGCCTTCGGCTTCGGTGCATCCGCAGACTTCGCCCACTCGCGCAGTTCGGGCACGGGCGTCGCTACCGGCTTGCCGGCGAAGTGATTGTCGAGGTTGGCGCGGACGCTCGCCGTCATGCGGCGCTGCGCATGTTCGGTGCCGCCGCCGAAGTGCGGCGTCATCACGAGGTTGTCGATGTCGAGCAGTTCGGTGCCCTCGTAGGGTTCCTCGTCGAACACGTCGAGTGCTGCGCCTTCGATGATGTTGTTGCGCAGTGCGTGGGCGAGGGCGGCTTCGTCGACGGCCCAGCCGCGGCTGATGTTGACGAGATGGCCGCGCGGCCCCAGCGCCTTCAACACTTCGGCGTTGATGATGTGCCGGTTCGAGGCGTCGGAACGCAGCACCACCATCAGGATGTCGCTCCACTTCGCCAGATCCATCACGTCGGCGAAGTAGGGGAAGTCGACATCGTCGCGCTTGTTGCGGTTGCAGTAACCGATCTCGACATCGAAGCCCTTCATGCGCCGCGCGATCTCCAGGCCAATGGCGCCGAGACCCAGGATGCCGAACTTCGCGCCGGTCAGGCCCGAGATCGACCCGAAGCGGTTGGGGATGCGCTTGGTCCACTCGCCACGGCGGATCATCTTGTCGGCGCGTACGATGCGGCGGTGCGTGGCGAGCACGAGGCCCACCGCCATCTCCGCGACATCGGGCGCGTTCGCGTCGGCGCCGTGCGTGATCATGATGTTGCGGCGGCGCGCGGCTTCGAGGTCCATGCGCTCGTAGCCGGTGCCGTAGCAGCAGATCAGCGACAGCCGCGGAAACGCCGCCATCAACTTGTCGGTGGCGCCGACGCTGCCGGTCGTCACCAGCGCCTGTACGCGATCGGCGACGCCGGGTGGGATCAACGCCAGGTCTGGCTTGTCCATGTGACCGACGATGTCATAGCCCTCGGAGAAGGCGCCGAGCGTCGTCTTGGTGAAATGGAAGCCGGTGAGGATGGCAGGTCGATTATCGGACATGCTGCAGTATGACGCGCTGTTCACTGCGATTAAACCATCGCTCGAGCCACAGTGATCGCGCGGCGAAAAACCGGCTTGGCAAAGAACGGAACGCTGTGCATGGTGCCCGGCAAGATGCGTCTTTTCGCGTTCCCACCGATCTGTAACCGATCATGCCGAGCGATCTGAACAAGTCATGAAGATCTCCATCGTCAAAGAACGCCGCCCGCACGAAACCCGCGTGGCCGCCACTCCCGAAACCGTCAAGAAGCTGAAAGCGCTGGGCGCGGAGATCACGATCGAGGCCGGTGCGGGCATCGCGGCCGCCTATACCGACCAGGCCTATGCCGATGCCGGAGCAACGATCGTGCCGGATGCGGCGGCGGCCTTTGCCGCGGGTGACATCGTGTTCAAGATCCAGCGGCCGATGTCGGCGGCGGAAGGCACGGACGAGCTTGCGCTGCTGCGCCAGGGTCAAACCCTGATGTCGCCGCTCGGCGCGCTCATCAACAAGGACCTCGTGCAGGCGCTGGCGTCCAAGGGCGTGACGTCTTTTGCACTGGAGCTGATCCCGCGCATCACGCGTGCGCAGTCGATGGATATCCTGTCCTCGCAGGCCAACCTCGCGGGCTACAAGGCGGTGCTGCTGGCGGCCAACAACTATGGCCGCATCTTCCCGCAGATGATGACGCCCGGCGGCACGCTGGCGCCCTCGCGCGCCTTCATCATGGGCGTGGGCGTCGCCGGCCTGCAGGCGATCGCCACCGCGCGCCGCCTCGGCTCGATCGTGACCGCGACCGACGTGCGGCCCGCGACTAAGGAGCAGGTCCAGTCGCTCGGCGCCAAGTTCGTCGCCATCGAGGACGACGAGTTCAAGGCGGCCGAGACCGCGGGCGGTTATGCCAAGGAGATGAGCGCGGAATATCGCGCCAAGCAGGCGGCCCTCGTGGCCGACCATATCAAGCTGCAGGACATCGTGGTCACCACCGCGCTCATTCCCGGCCGCAAGGCGCCGGTGCTGGTGAGCGAGGACATGGTGAAGACCATGAAGCCGGGCTCGGTGATCGTCGACATGGCCGTCGAACAGGGCGGCAACTGCCCGCTCTCCGAATACGGCCGGGTCGTCGAGAAGTACGGCGTGAAGATCGTGGGGCCGGCCAACCTGCCGGGCGAGCTGGCGACCGATGCCTCCTCGCTGTTCTCGCGCAACCTGCTCAACTTCATCACGCCCATGGTCGACAAGGAGACCAAGGCGCTCACCATCAACCTCGAGGACGAGGTCGTGAAAGGCACGCTGGTCACGCGCGACGGCCAGATCGTGCATCCCTCGCTGGTCCAGCAGAGCTAAAAGGGAGCTGTCCCCAATGGACGACAAGATCGCAGGCGAAGCCTCCAAGCTCGCGACCCAGGCACAGGATCTGGCCACGCAGCTCAAGGCCGTGGCGCAGCAGATCACCGATGCGGCGGCGGCGACGCCGGTCGGCATTCCCGACGGCCACATGCCGTTCGTGGCGCTGCTGACCATCTTCGCGCTGGCCTGCTTCGTGGGCTACTACGTGGTCTGGCGGGTGACGCCGGCGCTGCATTCGCCGCTGATGGCCGTCACCAACGCCGTCTCCTCGGTGATCATCGTCGGCGCGCTGCTGGCCGCCGGCCTGCAGGGTATGGGCGCGGCGCAGATCTTCGGCTTCATCGCCGTGGCGCTGGCCGCCGTGAACATCTTCGGCGGCTTCATCGTTACGCACCGCATGCTGTCGATGTTCAAGAAGAAACAGCCGGTCAAGAAGTAGGCCCAGGGCGCAAGCGGAGAGATTAAGGGATGTTCACCCAGGAACTGGCCGCCTACGGCTATCTGATCGCGGCCATCTGCTTCATCATGGCGCTGCGCGGGCTCAGCTCGCCCACCACGTCGCGCGCCGGCAACCTCTACGGCATCGTCGGCATGGTGATCGCCATCGGCGTCACCGTGGCCACGCCGGGCGTCGTCTCGCCCTGGCTGATCGTCGCGGGCCTGATCATCGGCGGCGCGATCGGCACCTTCGTGGCGATGCGCATCCAGATGACGGCGCTGCCGCAGCTCGTGGCGGCCTTCCATTCGCTGGTCGGCCTCGCGGCGGTGTTCGTGGCGGCCGCAGCCTTCATTTCGCCCGAAGCCTTTGGCCTGGGCACGGTCGGCAAGATCAAGGTGCAGAGCCTGATCGAGATGGGCCTCGGCACCATCATCGGCGCCATCACCTTCACCGGCTCGATTGTGGCCTTCGCCAAGCTGCAGGGCCTGGTCTCCGGTTCGCCTCTGGTCTTCCGCGGCCAGCATCCGCTGAACGCGCTGCTCGGCATTGCGCTGGTCGTGCTGCTGGTGTGGTTCGCCATGCGCGGCCACCCCTCGACCTTCGTGCTGCTGATCGTGCTGTCGCTGGCGCTGGGCTTCCTGCTCATCCTGCCGATCGGCGGCGCCGACATGCCGGTGGTCGTGTCGATGCTCAACTCCTATTCGGGCTGGGCGGCGGCCGGCATCGGCTTCACCCTGGGCAACACGGCGCTGATCGTCACCGGTGCGCTGGTCGGCTCGTCGGGCGCGATCCTGAGCTACATCATGTGCAAGGGCATGAACCGCTCGATCTTCAACGTGATCCTGGGCGGCTTCGGCACCGACAGCAGCAGCGCCGGCGGTCCCGCCGCGAAGACCGACAAGCCGGTCAAGGCGGGCTCGGCCGAGGATGCGGCCTTCCTGATGAAGAACGCGGGCTCGGTGATCATCGTGCCGGGCTACGGCATGGCCGTCGCCCAGGCGCAGCACGCGCTGCGTGAGATGGCCGATCTCCTGAAGAAGGACGGCGTGCAGGTGCGCTACGCCATCCATCCGGTGGCGGGCCGCATGCCGGGCCACATGAACGTGCTGCTGGCCGAAGCCAATGTGCCCTACGACGAGGTCTTCGAGCTGGACGACATCAACCGCGACTTCGCGGCGACCGATGTGGCCTTCGTGATCGGCGCCAACGACGTGACCAATCCGGCCGCCAAGACCGATCCCAAGAGCGCGATCTACGGCATGCCCATCCTCGACGTCGAGAAGGCGCAGACCGTGCTGTTCGTGAAGCGCGGCATGGCCTCGGGCTATGCCGGCGTCGACAACGAACTGTTCTTCCGCGACAACACGATGATGCTCTTCGCCGACGCCAAGGTGATGTGCGAAAACATCGTGAAGGCCCTCGAAGGCTCGTCGCACTGACACGCGCGGCCTGGGCGCGCCACTGAAGTCGCGCGCCCGGCATGAAATACAAAGCCATCCTCTTCGACGTCGGCGGCGCTCTCGATCTCGAGTTCGCCTGGGAAAGCGCGGTCGACGGCGCCATTGCGGCGTCGTGCGGGCTGGAAGGCATCAGGGTCGACCAGACGATGGTCGAGGAAGCCTCGGACGCCGCTGTCGCTGCCTTCGCACCCGATACTTACGTGCACATGATCGAGACGCTGTGCGGCGGCGATCCGCAGACCATCGCGCGAGTGCGCCAGCGGATGCGCGCCATGGTGGGCAATCTCGATGTCTTCCAGTTGCGCCCCGGCATCGACGGCCTGCTGCAACGCTTGCACGTGCGCGGACTCGTGCTCGGCGTGATCGACCCGTCGCATCAGTGGCCGCGGCTGGAGCGGGCAGGGATCGCGGAGCTGTTTGCCCGCGAGGTCGATGTGCCGCCCGCGGCCTGCCTCTTCGTCGGCGACCGCCTCGACACCGACATCGCGCCCGCCAAGGCGAGCGGCATGACGACCATCCAGTTCCGCTCCGGCCGCTGGCGCCGCCAGCGCCCCCGCACCGAAGCCGAAACCCCCGATGCCGTCGTGACAGACGTCCCCGAACTCGATGCCGCGATCGAGGCGCTGCTGAAGTAGCGCCAGGGGCAAGCCGGCGGCGCGGCAGTGTGATAGAATGGCCGCTCGATGGAGGGCCATCGCATGCCTCACACCAACAGACCCATGACATCCGACGAGCTTCGGCGATATGTCGACGCGGTGATGGCTGACCCGCGGTCGAGCATACCGTCGCGAGAGGTGTTCAAACGGCTGCGCGCACTTCAGGCGCAGCGTCGAGCCGACGAGATAGCCGTGCAATCGGTTGCACAGCCGCCTCATGAGCGAAGGACGGACTCGCGATCCAAGGGCAGGTCGCGCCCCGGAAGGGCGTAGCCAAAACAAAACCCCCGGTGTTGCCGGGGGTGTCGTCGTCTCTGTCGCTCGATGAGGACAGATAAAGAGAGCTAGTAGCCCTCGCGCTCCATGCGCTTGCGCATCAGCTTGCGCGTGCGGCGGATGGCCTCGGCGCGCTCGCGGGCGCGGCGCTCGGAGGGCTTCTCGTAGTTGCGGCGAAGCTTCATCTCACGGAAGATCCCTTCGCGCTGCATCTTCTTCTTCAGGACGCGCAGCGCCTGATCGACGTTGTTTTCACGAACGAGAACCTGCACTGCGATCGCTTCCTTCCATATGGCGACAGGCCCCGGAAACCCTCCGGGGCCGAAACTGAGGCGGCGTAGGTATCACAGGGCGCTACCCTTGGGAACCCCCCGCACGGGGCCTATATTCCCACCTATGAGCGAAGAAAACACCCCTGATTCTGCGGAAATGGACCGGACCCCCACCGATCCAGACGCCGCCCTGCGCGACCGGCTGGCCGACGCCGTCACCGCCGAGGCCGCCTTCGAGGGCTGGACCCGCACGGCGCTGGCGGCGGCGGGCCGGCGGCTGGAGCTGCCGGCGGGCGAGGCCGACCGCCTGTTTCCCGGCGGGCCGATCCAGGTCCTGACCCATGTCAGCGAGCTCGCCGATATCCGGACGGTCGAGGACATGGAGAAGGAGGGCGTCGCCGCGCTCAAGATCCGCGATCGCATCAAGGCCGCCGTCCGCATCCGGCTGGAGCGCCATGCCGGCAACCGCGAGGCGGCGCGGCGGGCGCTGGCCGTGCTGTCGCTGCCCTTCCATGCCGGGCTGGGGCTGAAGCTGCTCTACAAGACGGTCGACGCCATGTGGTACGCCGCCGGCGACACCAGCACCGACTTCAATTTCTACACCAAGCGCGCGACCCTGGCCGGCGTCTACTCCTCGACCTTGCTCTACTGGCTGAACGACCGCTCGCCCGGCGCCGAGCAGACCTGGTCCTTCCTCGACCGCCGCATCGAGGACGTGATGAAGTTCGAGAAGCTGAAGAGCCAGGTCCAGTCATGGACCGGTGGCGGCTCCAAGCCCGGCGGCCGCCCGGCAGCACGTAGGTGATGGGGCCGGGCCGTCCAGCGCCAAGCGTGAGCTATAGGCGTCGTTCCTATAACTCATGAAACTATGGTATCGTGAGCTATAGAAAGGATGTCTATAGCTCATGGAGTGGATCTGGCAGCAGCCTGAATGGCCTGATTTCACCTACCGGGCGAGCGCGCTGGACGATCTGGAGCGCCAGTTCCTGCTTCAGTCGGGCGAGTTCGTCGGCGCCTTCCGTCATGTTGGGGCGGATGATCAGGACCGGCTCAGGATCGAACTTATCCGCGACGAAGCGCTCAAGACCTCCGAGATCGAGGGCGAACTCCTCAATCGCGATAGCGTCCAGTCATCCCTGATCCAGCAGTTCGGCCTGGGTAAGGATGGGGGCAAGGACGGCGCCCGCGTGCCCGATGCCGAGCGCGGTGTCGCGGAGATGATGGTCGATCTCTACCGGACCTTCGCATCTCCCCTCGCGGACAAGACGATGTTCGGCTGGCATGCCATGCTGATGGCCGGAGAGAAGGGCATCAAGGATATCGGAACGTATCGCAGTCAGGGCGATCCGATGCAGATCGTCTCCGGCCCCCTTCACAAGAGGAAAGTGCACTTCGAAGCGCCGCCCTCGAAGGCCGTCCCGAAGGAAATGAAAGCCTTCGTGAGTTGGTTCAATGACAGCGCGCCCGATGGAAAGCGTCCATTACCGCCTTTGACGCGTGCGGGCATCGCGCACCTCTATTTCGAATGCATTCACCCGTTCGAGGACGGCAATGGCCGCATCGGCCGCGCCGTTGCCGAAAAGACCTTGGCGCAGGGATTGGGCCGGCCGACCCTGATCGCTCTGGCCTACACCATCGAGCGCAGGCGCAAGACGTACTACGCGGCGCTCGAACACAGCAGCCGGGAGACGGAGATCACCGACTGGCTGCTCTACTTTGCCGACACCGTTCTGGAAGCGCAGGCCACCACGATCAAGCGTGTCGACTTCTACATGGCCAAGGCGAGGTTCTACGAGCGCCTGCAGGGCCAGATGAACGAGCGCCAGGAGAGGGTCGTTGCCCGCATGTTTCGGGAAGGGCTTGACGGGTTCAAAGGCGGTCTGAGTGCCGAGAACTACATCACGATAACGAAGGCCTCACGGGCGACCGCCACGAGGGATTTGCAGGACCTCGTGGCAAAGGGGGCGCTGTCGCGAACCGGCGAACTCAAGCACACGCGCTACTATCTGGCGCTCGCCGGGATCACTGACCGTGAGCAGCCGTAAGCGCCTCTAAGGCCTTAGCACGTAGGTGACGTGGCCCATCTTGCGGCCGGGGCGCGGGGTGCCCTTGCCGTAGAGATGCAGCCGCGCGGCGGGCTCGGTGAGATAGCGTGGCCAGTCGAGCGCCTCGTCGCCGATCAGGTTTTCCATGCGTGAGGGCGCCAGCGCCTCGACCGAACCCAGCGGCAGGCCGCACACGGCGCGCACGAGCTGCTCGAACTGGCTGGTGGCGCAGGCGTCGATGGTCCAGTGGCCGGAATTATGCGGGCGTGGTGCGAACTCGTTGGCCAGCACCGTGCCGTCGGCGGTGACGAACATCTCGAGCGCCACCAGGCCCACCAGGTCCAGCCCCTCGGCCAGCAGCACGCCATAGCGTTCTGCCGTCGCGAGCGTTGCCGCCGGCAGGTCGGCCGGCACGGTCGTGGTGCGCAGGATGCCGCCCTGATGTTCGTTGCGGCCGATCGGGAAGCAGCGCGTCTCGCCGTCCTGCCCGCGCGCCACGATGGCCGAGACCTCGCAGCGGAACGGCACCAGCGCTTCGAGGATGCATTCGCGCTTGCCGAGATCGGCCCAGGCCGCCGCCAGTGCGGCCTTGTCGGCGACCCTGGCCTGGCCCTTGCCGTCATAGCCTTCGGTGCAGGTCTTCAGGATGCCGGGCAGGGCGCCCGGGAACGCGGCCGCCGCGGCGATATCGGCCTCGGAGCGGATCGGCCGGTAGTCGGCCGTGCCGATGCCCAAGGTGCGCAGGAAATCCTTCTCGCGCAGCCGGTGCTGGGCGAGGTGGATCGGCATCGTGCCCGGACGGACCGGCTTCAGCTTCTGGCATTCGAGCACGGCGGCTTCCGGCACGTTCTCGAACTCGTAGGTGATGACGTCGACCTGCTGGGCGAAGGCGGCGAGGGCGGCCGCGTCATCGTAAGCGCCGCGCACATAGCCTGCCGAAACCTCGGCGGCGATCGAGTGTTCGTCGGGCGCGTAGATGATCGAGCGATAGCCGAGCCGCGCCGCGGCCAGCGCCGTCATGCGCCCCAACTGCCCGCCGCCCAGGATGCCGATGGTGGAGCCGGGCGGGATGATCTGAGAGGAAGACATTAGCGGTGAGGGGCTGCGCCAGTGGCTACGTCGTCCGACGGCGCCTGCGCGACGGCGGCGGTCTGGCGAGCGCGCCAACTTTCCACCGCCCGCATGATCTTGGCGTCGTCAAGTCCGACGATCGAGGCGGCCAGAAGTGCTGCATTTACCGCGCCGGCGCGGCCGATCGCCAGGGTGCCGACGGGGATGCCGGCCGGCATCTGGACAATGGAAAGAAGACTGTCCTGGCCCTTAAGGGCGGCACTTTCGACCGGCACGCCCAGCACCGGCAGCGGAGTCATCGACGCGGTCATGCCCGGCAGGTGGGCCGCCCCGCCGGCGCCGGCGATGATCACGCGCAGCCCGCGCGCCTTAGCGCCGGAGGCGTAGCTCATCATGCGCTTGGGCGTGCGGTGGGCCGAGACGATGCGCGCCTCGAAAGGCACGCCCAGCGCCGCCAGGGTCTCGGTCGCATGGCGCATGGTCGTCCAGTCGGACTGGCTGCCCATGATCACGCCGACCAACGGTCGGGCGGTCTTGCCGGGCGAGGCTTTCGCCGGCGTCGTTTTCTTCCTGGCCATTACACCCTGTCTGTCTCAGGCGATGATATCGGGGATGAGCTGGCTTTCCAGCTTGATGATCTGGTCCTTCAGCCCGAGCTTGCGCTTCTTCAGCCGCTGCAGCTGGAGCTGGTCGAAGGGCGGCTTCTCGATCAGGCGATCGATCACCTCGTCGAGATCGCGATGCTCGCTGCGCAGCGTCTCGAGCTTGGCCTTGATCGCTCCGGCGTCCAGCGGCGGATCAGACGTCGTGTCGGTCATTTCTGGGCGTACCGTCCGGAGAAAATAGTCGGGTTCCGGCGGACCGGAACTGTGGATATGTCGGCCCATCATACCCCCACCAATGCGGGGCTGGTGGTTCTTTATCTATACGCCAGCCGGCCTACGGTGATGTTGCGCCCAAGGAGGGGCCTTCCCGTGACCCGTTCCCCTGCGACCCACCCCACTATCTGCACGCCGACGCCTCTCGGCGTCGAGATCCGGCGCATCCGCCACGAGCAGGGCATTTCCCAGCGCCGGCTGGCCAAACTGGCCGGCGTCGACCGCGCCTCTCTGCGCCGCTTCGAGGAGGGCCAGTCGCGCGGCAACCTCCAGCTCGTCGAGGCCGTGGCCGACGCGCTGGGCTACGAGCTGGAGCTGATGTTCCGCGGCTTTGCCGGCGGCATCGCGCTCCATCCTCTGCCTCCCGATCCACCCGAGCGATGAGTGCACGCCATGAGCACGAACCTGATCGCCCACCCCAACGACCCCATCATCCTGAGCCACCTGGAACTGAACGCCCTGATCGAGGCCGCCGTTGAGAAGGGCGCCGAGAAAGGCGCCGAGCGCGCGCTGGCCCGGCTTGGCCTCGCCGACGGCAATGCCGTGCGCGACATTGCCGAATGGCGTTCGCTGGTCGACGCCTACCGCGCCATCCGCCACGGCATGCTGCGCACGATCGGCCAGATGATGGCCGCCGGCACCATCACCGCGCTGCTCACCTACTTCTATTTCAAGCGGTGAGGCCCGTGCTCCGGCGGCGTTCTACGCGCCGAACCGCTCGTGGAAGAAGCCACGCATCGCCGCCCATGAGCGCTTGTCGGTCTTCTCGTTGTAGAGGATGGCCGGGTTGAG
Source organism: Reyranella sp. (assembly GCF_004297405.1). GTDB lineage: Bacteria > Pseudomonadota > Alphaproteobacteria > Reyranellales > Reyranellaceae > Reyranella. The sequence continues at coordinate 165,620 of NZ_SCVC01000030.1, read as the reverse complement.
CGAGCCGTCGGCCTCGGGGTTGGTGAAGCTGTGCACGGTGTTGCCGTAGCTGATGACCTGCCAGTCAGCCTTGGCGGCGCGCATCTCTTCCTCAAAGGCCACGACCTGATCGGCCGGGATCATGGGATCGTCGGCACCGGTGCAGCAGAGAACGCCTGCCTTGACGCTTCCGGCCTGGGCCGGCGCCTTGGTCTGCAGTCCGCCATGGAAGCTGACGACGCCTTTCAAGTCCACGCCGCCGCGCGCGAGCTGCAGCACGGTCGAACCGCCGAAGCAGAAACCGATGCCGCCCAGCTTCGCCGGGTCGACCTCGGGCCGCTGACGCAGCACGTCGAGCGCGGCGCCGGCGCGCGCCAGCAGCTTCGGCGGATCGCCCAGCAGGTCGGTGATGATCTCGATGGCCTTCGGCAGCTCGGTCACCTGCTTGCGGTCGCCGAACATGTCGGCGGCGAAGGCGACGTAGCCCAGTTCGGCCAGCATCTTCGCTCGATCCATCGCATGTTTGCCGAGACCGAACGCCTCGTGCACGACCAGCACGCCCGGACGACGCCCGGTCTTCGTCTCGTCATAGGCAAGAAAGCCACGGCAGGTCAGCGAGCCGTCGCGGTATTCGATATCGGCGGTCTTCATCTCGTCTTCTCCTCTACGCGTTCGCGGCACGGTGATAGATCACCACGACTGCAGTCAAGTGACGACGAGCCGTCGTCTATGCAGGAACGTAGGTCAACCTGATCGCGTCGCCGCCGATGCGTTCGCTGGCGACGAGTCGGAGCGGCGGCCGGGTACGCGTGAAGAACGGCTTGCCGTGCCCGAGCACGGCGGGATGGAAGTAGAGTCGATATTCGTCGATCAGCTCGGTCACGCTGCCCGCCAGCTCCGGTCCCGAAACCGAAAGCTCCCCCGCGAGCCGTTCCTTCAGCCCGCGTATCGTCGCCGCGACGTCGTCCGCGATGAGCGTCGCGTTGGGCCCGACCGACTTCAGGGTCCGCGACACCACCCACTTCGGTTGCCGCCGCCACGCCGCGGCAAACTCATGGTGCTCGGCGTTCCACTCGGGGCGGTCCTCATCCCAGTAGCGCATGGCTTCGTACATGCGGCGTCCGTACACGCTGCCCGCCAGATCGCGCACATGCTCGATCCAGTGACGATAGAGCGGGGCATCCGGCGGCGCCAAGCGCTCGTGGTCGATATAGCCATCCAGCGACAGGTTCATTCCGAAGACGAGCTTCGCCATGCCACAAAATCTCCACGCCAAAAGTCTTCGGAACCGCTTGAGCCACCGTTACACACAATCGCGGCTCACGTAAGGTCTTCGCTACAAACGGGGGAGGAAGCGATGGCGCCTTCTTCAATCGGCAGGCAGGCCGTCGTGGTCGGCGCCGGCATGGGCGGGCTCGCGGCCGCAGGCGCGATCGCTCCGCACTTCGAGCAGGTGGTCGTGGTGGAGCGGGACGTACTGCCCGCGGAGCCCGTGGACCGGCCGGGGATTCCGCAGGGGCCGCATCCCCATGGACTGCTGGTCAGCGGCCAGCGCGCGCTGAGCGAACTGTTTCCCGGCTTCGAGCAGGACCTCGTGCGCGCCGGCGCTGTATCGTTGATCGCCGGTCTCGATGTTCGCATGGAGCGCCCGGGCTACGATCCGTTCCCGCAACGCGATCTGGGCTGGCGCACATACGCTCTGTCGCGGCCTGCCATCGAGCGTGCGGTGCGACGGCGCGTCGAAAGCCTCGCGAACGTCACGCTCCGCCAGCGCTGCCGCGTTCGGGAATTGCTGGCGACGCCGGAGGGCGCGACGGTTACGAGTGTGCGTCTTGAGAACGGCGCCGGCTCGACGGAAACGCTCGAGGCCGATCTCGTCGTCGACGCTTCCGGGCGCGGCGCACTCACGCTTGCCCTTTTGAAAGCGACCGGCCGGCCGCTGCCGGAGGAGACCGCCATCGGCGTCGACTTCGGCTACGCCACCTGTGTCTTCGCCATTCCCGACGATGCGCCGACCGATTGGAAAGGCGTCATGACCTTCGGCGGCCCGGGCCCCCAGGGCGCACGGGGCGGTCTTCTGTTTCCACTCGAGGGCAACCGCTGGATGGCGGGCCTCGGCGGCCGTCACGGCGATCAGCCGCCCGGCGACACCGAAGGCTATCTGGCCTTCATGCGCGGGCTGCGGACACCGACAATGTACAACGCGATCAAGCACGCGAAGCGTCTGGGCAGCGTCGCGCGCTACGGCGCTCCCGAGAGCGTGCGGCGTCATTTCGAGCGCCTCGAAACATTTCCGCGCGGGCTTCTGCCGATCGCGGACGCCATCTGCCGCTTCAATCCCGTCTATGGCCAGGGCATGAGCGTTGCCGCTCTGGAGGCTTGCCTCCTCAGGCGATTGCTCGAAACGCCGACAGACAAGGGCGATCCCATCGCCACGCTGGCGCATGTCTTCTTCGCCGAGATGCCGGCGCTCATCGAGACGCCATGGTCGGTGGCCACCTTCGACTTCGTTCATCCCGAGACGCGGGGAGAACGTCCGGCGGATTTCGAGACGAGGCTCGCGTTCAGCATGGCCCTGACCCGGCTCGCTGCAGAAGACCCGGCCGTTCATCGGTTGACGGCCGAGGTCCAGAGCCTGTTGAAGCCGCGCAGCGTCTATCGCGACGATCCTGCTCTGATGAAGCGCGTTATGGCGATCATGGCCCAGGGGTGAGCCTGTCTACGAGAACACGCCCTCGTCGGAACCCTACGCCCAGCCGAGTTCCTTCATCGCCCAGCCGGCGTTCCAGATCTTGGTCATGTGACGGATTTTGTCGCCGTCGAAGTCCATCGAGTAGACGTAGTCGCTGCTCGTCTTCTTGCCGGTCGGCGGCGGCCCGCCCTGGCCGGTGTGCGTGCCGGAGAACACGGCATAGGCGGTGACGTTGTTGCGCTTGCTGTCGGTCGCGAACGATTTCAGATCGTAGCGGCCATCGGGCATCATCCCCATCAGCCCCTTCATCCACGTGGCGTATTCCTGCAGCGTCCGCAGATCGGCCAGCGGCTCGGCCTGCGAGGAGAAGGTGGCGTCCGGCTTGCAGAAGGCCTGGCACGCCTCCCATCCCTTGCCGGCCTCGCAGGCTTCGAAGAACTGGGTGGCTACCTCGTTGATTGATGCCATTGCGGCCCCCTGTGCGAGTTCGCTCCGCTGTCCGTTGCCGGATTTGCTGATTCAGGAAGTTTACGCCCGATCGCACAGCCGAACGTCGTGTCAACTTTGAGACCTGGGCGGTGACGCTCAACGACGCTCAACTGTGCGGCGGGCGGATGCCGACGATGCCGGTCTTGGTATTGTAGGTCGTCTTGTACTTCGTCTTGTCGAGATAGGCGGTGACGTAGGTCTTGAAGGTGCTCTCGCTGGCCATCGAGATGTGGAAGTAGTTGGCGTCGAACAGGTGATAGCGGTTCTGGCGGTCGTGGCAGAGCGCGATGGCGTGGGCGCCGCTCGCGCCGCGCAGCGAGATGCCGTAGCAGCCATAGGCTTTCGACATGATCGACCAGAAGAAGTTGGCGCTGGGCCCGCGGTCGCGCGAGGCGACGAGGGCGGTCGAGACCGTGCAGGCGAAGCCGCTGGTGGCCGCCTTCCAGCCATCCGTCCATTCGACGCGCTTCATGGCGTCGGACAGGTTCTGCGACATCGTCGCGTGCCAGGGTGGGTTGTCGCAAACCTGGCCGGTGAAAGGGAAGTTCAGGCCCTGATAGCGATAGGCGATCCAGCACGCGGCGAGGCCGATACAGTAACCGTCGTAGGCGCTGCCCCACGGGCCGGGCTGGGTGAGGACCGAGGTCTGCGCCTGGTCCATCGCGAAGACCAGATGGCCCTTCGCCTTGGCGTCCAACTGCACACTGTCCCAATTCATCGAGCGTCTCCCCCTCAGGTCTGCTTGGCGGGTGAACTCGGCAACGCTGGAACGCGACTCTGCTGTGCTGACTATATCCCAGATTGTAGCAGGTAACGCAGCAGGCCGGAGGAGGCGATGCCGATCAGCACCGTGGGCAGCATGGAGAGGCGCGTGGCCGCGAGCAGCGTGATCAGCAGCGCGGCGAGGTCGGCCGGGTTGTCGGCGACGAAGCTGGGGGCGATGACGGAGATCAGCACGCAGCCCGGTGCGGCCTCGACCACCGCCATTGCACGCGGACTGAGCGTGCGATTGCGCAGCACGAGATAGCCGCCGATCCGCGTGAGATAGGTGACGCCCGCCATCAGCAGGATGGTGAGCAGGACGGTTGGCTCGATCATGGACGGTTCGAGGATGAGGCGTCACCCGCCAGCACCCAGGCGGCGGCGAGGCCGGACAGTGCGCCGGCCGCGACATACCAGGCGCCGGGCACGAAGAGATAGGTGAGGGCGGCGACGACGAGGGCGACCAGCCACGGCCGCGCCGCGCGGAAGCCCGTCCACATGCCGCGCAACAGCACCAAAAAGATCGCCGGGAAGGCGAGGTTGAAGCCATAGGCTTCGGCGTCACCCAGCAACGGCCCCAGCACGGCGCCCAGAGTCGTGAAGGCGACCCAGGCGAGATAGAGGCAGAGGCCGCAGCCGATGAAGTAGGGCAGGCTGAACGCCGGATCTTCGCTCGCGCTTTTACCTCGCGCCGCGCGCCGCCGCGCATCGGCGAGGCTGAGCGCCCAGCTCTCGTCGCACATCAGGAACAGCGCGGGGAACACCTTGCGCTTGGGCAGGTGCTGGAGATAGGGCGCGAGTGCGGCGCCCATCAGGAGATGGCGGCTGTTCACCAGGAAGGTGATGAAGCCGATCAGGGCGATGTGCGGCGGCGAGGTCCAGAGCTGGATCGCGGCAAACTCCGAACCGCCGGCGAAGTTCAGCCCGGTCATCAGCGGCACCTCGCCGAGGGCGAGGCCCTTTTGCGCCGCCTGCGCGCCCAGCACCAGCGCACCGGGCACGACGCCCAGCAGGATGGGAATGCAGGCGGCGACGCCGCGCCGGAACTCCGAGCGCCAGTCATCCCTCCGCGCGCCGCCGAGCGATGTCTCCAGTTCGATGGTCATGCGCCGGACGGTATTCCACACCGCGAGCATTTTGATTGCGTTCATGCCGGTCTTTGCGGGAGAATTGGCATTTAAATCACAAAGCTAGACCTTTCCTGGAAGGGAATGCCAATGACCCTGGACGAGATCGACCGCCGCATCCTGCGCGTGCTGCAACGGGACGGGCGCATCCAGAACACCGAGCTGGCCAAGAAGGTCGGCCTCTCGCCGTCGCCGTGCCTTCGCCGTGTGCGGCTGCTCGAGGAGGCGGGCGTGATCGACCGCTACGTCGCGGTGGTGAATCCGGCGAAGGTCGGCAAGGGCCTGACTCTGTTCGCGCGCATCGGGCTCAAGACCCAGGACGAGGACACGATCGCCCACTTCGCCAAGGAAGTGGCAAAGCTGCCGCAGGTCGTCGAGTGCCACCTGATACTGGGCGAGTACGATGCGCTGGTTCGCGTGGTGGCGGCCGACATCGAGGATTATCGCCGTTTCCAGTCGGAGCATCTCAGCCGCATCAAGGGCGTGCAGAATGTGAGGACCGAAGTGCCGAGCCAGATCCTGAAACCGGCTTCGGCGCTGCCGGTGTAGGGGCTCAACGCGCGACGACCCTCCGCCCGCCGCGCACCGTCGCGCAAGTGGGCGTGCCGTCCGCGCCGGTGCCGGCGACCCGTGTTTCGATAACGCCACCGCTCTTTGCGGCTCGATTCAGCAGGTCGTTCCCGATGTCGTGGATGTCGATCTTCATCCGTCGGGACCACGGCGAGGACGCATCGCCGGCCAACTGGCCGATCCGAATATAGACAAATCGACGTTCCGGACCTTCGCGACGAACCTGATCGCCGGAGAATTTGGGACCAGGGGCGATGCGGACGGGGAAATCAAAGACGAGCGGTTCGCCGCCGCGCGACTGTTTCGGATCGAGCGGCTCTCCATCCTTCGACTGAAGGCTGTGGGCGACGCCGATGACCGGCTGCTCGATGACGATGCGAAAGTCGACGACGGTTTGCGCGATGGTCTGCTGGGCCCGGGCCATGCGCGTTGGTAGCATGACGAGGCCGCGAACTGGAGGCGGCTGACTGGAGCCTCTGCCGCCCGTCAGCGTGCCGTCAGCGCGTGCGGCGCGGCTGCTTGCCCTTGCCGCCGTCGCTGCGGCCCGACCACCCAACCGACTGGGTGATGTCGCGCAGGGAACCCCATTCGATCAGCACTGGCGGCGCGTAGGGCTTCTTCGCTTTCGGCAAAACGCTATCGGCCGGCGGCCTCTCATCGCCGCCGGTCCGCTTCCCTTCTTGTCCCAAGAATACCCCCACGTCCCCAAGCGCTGCGTTCAAGCCCCTGCATTTTCTGCACGGATGCTTACAGAAGCCTTACGTTACCCGCGGTTGCACGCCGCCGCCATGGGGGCCGTCGCCGGTATCGCGCGATTGTGAAGTCGCAAAGGCTGCGGTCGATGAAAATCGATCGCAACAAGTTCTTCGCCGCCGTGCGCGTCTCGTTGTTCGGCGGCACGCTCTATCAGGGCCAGGTCGACGGCATCGAGGCGATCCTCGACGAGTGGGAGGTGCGCCGGCCTCCCGGCCTGCACCACGACCCGCGCCATCTCGCCTACATGCTGGCCACCGTCTATCACGAGGTCGCGCGCTCGATGCAGCCGATCCGCGAATGGGGCGACGAGCGCTATTTCTTCCGGCTCTACGACATCGCCGGCGAGCGGCCGGGCACGGCGCGTCATCTCGGCAACCTCAAGCCCGGCGACGGCGCGCGCTTCTGCGGCCGCGGCTTCGTGCAGCTCACCGGCCGGCGCAACTACCAGCGCATGACCGACCTCCTGGGCATGCCGCGCTTCGGGCTCGATCTCGTGGCAAAGCCCGACGCGGCGCTGCAGCTCGACGTCGCCACCGCGATCCTGTTCGAGGGCATGCTCGACGCCGAGTCGGGCTTCGGCGATTTCACCGGCCTGTCGCTGGAGGATTTCTTCGGCGTCACCAAGGACGATCCCGTGGGCGCGCGCCAGATCATCAACGGCCGCGACCGCGCCGAGCTGGTCGCCGGCTACCACCGCCGCTTCCTGGCCGCGTTGCATGTCTAAGGCCGGATCTCGCAGGCCGCCGGAGTGGACGGCGCTCACCACGCCCGAGAACGTCGATGAGATCCATCGTCTGCTCTTTGCGGGGCTCGGCCCGCGCGCGGTCGCGCAAAAGGTGCAGGCGACCGATCCGCCGATGTTTCCCGGCACGGCGATCCTGCGGATCGAGAGATGGTTCCAGCGCTATCGCACGGCCTTCATCCTGCCCGAGCGGATGCGCGAGGTGCTGATGGCCGCCAAGGAGCGCGGCGTCACCTCGGTGCGCCGCAAGCTCGACCTCATCGAGGAACTGGAAGACCTCGCCCTCGAACATCGCGCCCGCTTCCGGCGCGGGCTGGCCGCCGAGAAGGAGGCGCCGCTGCCGCTGCCGGCGGTGACGCGACTCGCCGCTGCTTACGGCGAGGCGCTGGAGCGGCTGGCCCGGCTCTATCTCGAAACCGGCCTCATCCAGCGCATGCCGCGGAGGGTCACCGGCATGGTGCAGGACCTGATGGGCAACCGCGCGGTGTTCGAGTTCACCGAAGAGGAGGCCGCCCGCTTCTCCAAGGACCGGCTGCTGGAGGGGGTGGCGCACTCATCCTCCTCCCCCGTCACCGGGGGAGGTGCCTCGTCTGACGAGGCGGAGGGGTCATGACCCCTCCGTCAGCGCAGACGCTGACACCTCCCCATCTGAATGGGGAGGAGCGCCGAAACATCGACGCCGCCTACGATCTCATCGCCAAGGTGCCGGTGTCGGGCCGCACGGTGCTGGATCATGCGGCGGTGCTGCCGCGCGAGGAACGCGGCGCCTATCTGATCGCCGCCGCCACGCACTTCGCCGGCCTCATGCCTGACGCGCACCGCTACCGCCTGCTGCCGGTCGATCTCCGCACCTTCGTCGAGAGCCGCAAATATCTCGGCCGCCGCGGCATCGTCTATCCGGCGGTGATGGAAGCCCTCGTCGAGATGAACGACGGCACCTATGTCGAGAGCGTGCTGACCGGCGGCATCGGCTCGGGCAAGACCACGGCGGCGCTTTTAGGCATGGCGTGGCAGCACTATCTGCTGTCCGTGCTGAAGGACCCGCACCGCGACTACGGCCTCGATCCCGCGTCGGAGATCCTGAGCGTGTTCCAGTCGCTGAACGCCCGCACCGCTCGGGACAACGACTACACGCGCTTCCGCAACATGATCGCGGCCTCGCCCTATTTCCGCGAAGTCTTCCCGCTCGATGCCGCGCGCGAGGCCGAGATGGTCTTTCCCCGCCGCATCGTCGCGCGCTCGCTGACCGGCAACGTCCACGCCGCCATCGGCGCCAACGTGATGAACGCGGTGTTGGACGAGGTAAATTTCATGCGCATCGTCGAGGACTCGGCGCAGTCGGCCGATGGCGGCGTCTTCGACCAGGCGCTGGAGATGTACAACGGCATCGTGCGGCGGCGGAAATCGCGCTTCCTGAAACACCAGCGCCTGCCGGGCATGATCTATCTCGTCTCGTCCAAGCGCTATCCGGGCGAGTTCACCGACCGCAAGATCGAGGAGGCGCGGCGCGAGCGCGACCAGCGCGGCCGCAGCTCGATCTTCGTCTATGACAGGACGGTCTACGACATCAAACCCGCCGGCACCTATGGCGCGGCGCGCTGGAGCCTGTTCCTCGGCGACGCCACGCGCCGGCCGCGCATCCTGAATGAAGAGGAGGGCGCGTCCGTACCGCCCGAGGACGCACACCTGATCCGCCGCATCCCGCACGAGTTCAAATCGGAATTCGAGCACGATCTCCTGTCGGCGATCCGCGACATCGCGGGCTGCTCGACCCTGGCGATGAACCCCTACCTCATCAACACCGAGGCGGTGGCCGCCGCGTTCGGCGCACGGCCGTCGGTGCTGTCGCTGGAGCGTACGGATTTCGTGACGACGCGGCCCGCGATCCATCGCGAGCACATCGCGCAGCCGCAGGAGCCGCGGCTGGCGCATGTCGATCTTGCCGTCAGCGGCGACAGCGCGGGCGTCGCCATCGGCTATGTCGAGCGCTTCGTCGACGTGTCGCGCTCCGGCAGCACGATCGAGCGCCTGCCGAAGATCAACTTCGACCTCGTGCTAGAGGTGAAGCCGCCACGCAACGGCGAGATCGAGTTCGAGAGCCTACGCCGCCTGTTCTATGCCCTGCGCGAAAGCGGCATGAACCTGAAGTGGATCAGCTTCGACACCTATCAATCGCGCGACAGCATCCAGCTCCTGCGCCAGCAGGGCTTCGTCACCGGCACGCAATCCATGGACGCCGACTCCACGGCCTACGACGTCGCCAAGACCGCGCTCTACGATGGCCGGGTCGCCGCCCCACGCCACGAACACGCGCGCACCGAACTGATCCGCCTCGAACGCGATCCCAAGACCGGCCGCATCGACCACCCCGCCGGCTTCTCCAAGGACTGCGCCGACGCCATGGCCGGCGTGATCTACGGCCTCACCTATCGACGCGACACCTGGGCCCGCCACGGCGAATCCATGGCCGCCATCCTGCAATCGATTGCACAAAAGATCGACCAGAAGGACGTGAAGTCAGAGACGGCGCGAGCGGCGGGGCAGGGACGGCATAGGGGATAGCTAGGGCGCCACGTCAGGCGCGCGATCACAACAGCAGCGGCTCACCTTCGAGGTAAGTCAGAAGCGCGGCCAGAGCTAACTCACTGATAAATAGTATTATTCTTCGATGCCACCGCTGTCGAAGAGGCTCGAAACTGAGCCCTCGATATCTTGGGCCGCATTTCCACCGCCGAGAACAAAAATAGCACTCGACTCACCACTTATTGTGGATGGAAAATAGTGACGCCCAGCATCTAGCCATGCCGGGCGTCAGTCCATCGCCATGCAATAGGAGAACCACATGGCAGACATCGTTTGGCCGGGCTGGTCCAGCCTCACCTACTCTTACTGGTTTATTGTCGACGCTGCAAACCGGCCTATCTATTCCGAGCCCGGAAACTATATGTTTGTCCGAGAAGCGCGTCCTGGTTTTTGGGCGCCCCTCTATATCGGTATCACTGACAATCTACGTCAGCGACTGTGTACTAATCATGAAAAGTGGCCGCTAGCGCTTGCTTTCGGGGCAACTCATGTGATGGCGCATCGCCAGCCCAACCAATGGCTGCGCGAGACCGAAGAACGGGATCTCATCGGCCGCTGGAATCCCGTCTGCAATACGCAGCATCGAACTGATGGTGGCCTTCCCGCGATCCGTAACGCTCTTGCTTTGCTGCGGGCCTGACCGAACGGTGCGTCACTCAGTTTCACTGGAAGCAAGGTGACGCACCGCCTGTCTGTTAGGCCGAGCATGTAGCAAGCGCAAAAACAACAACTACAAACTGGAGGTGGCCGCAGATGAGCGCAATGCCCAAGACCTCGCCGCTGAACAAGACTGACAATCGACGTCTTTGGGCGACCTTCAGCCGAGCCATCGGCGCCGAATTGCGCGACCTCGAAACCATCAAAGGAGCAACCGGTCTCGAACATCCTGCGCTCGCCATCGCTGTCGACGACAAGAATAAACGCGTGATTATCTTTTCAGCGGAGCAGAATGCGCGGATAGCTGCCCTCATGCAGGGCGATGTGCAAGCGACTATGCCGGACGTCAATGTCTTAATCTGCCGCCCCGTTACCGTCGATCTTGGAGCAATCGTAAGAGGATTCTTTCCGCCATCCGCTGAGGCAACTGTCAACATCTCTGCGCTCATGCAACGTTTGACCGATTTCAACCAGATGGACTCGGAGAGCCAGACAAAAGCCTTGGAGATCGCAACACAGACCCACTTGAGAAATCCATTGATGGCGTTGGCGCATGCGCCGATTCCTGCGTTGGTTCAACTTACGGATGTGCTTCAGCAGGCGAGATTTCTTGACTGGAACCGAATTATCACCGCGTTCAAGGACACAGTAGGCACACCTGTTTCTCTAGAAGCATTGCGGCGGTTCGATACGATTGAAGTCGATCGACAGCATGGCGTTTGCGCGGTGCCATTGTACGAATTTGAGGAGAATGATTGGGAGCTGTTTTTCAGCGGCAAGCGTATCGACGATGCACAACGGCGTCTGCAGGAGCTGAATATCTACCAGTATTTCTTTCCATCACCCGATCAGCTCGCTTTGGGGTTAGCGGAGAAAGGTGTCAATTCGCCTTCGCAGATCGTGGATATTGTGAGAGACGCACCAGCAATGGGACATCCCCTAGGCTCCACTGAACTGGTGCCTGCGACCACCCAGCTTCCTGAATTGCTCGATCAACTCGGTGAACGTGGCTACGTTCTAGATGGTGAACATGGGGTTGAGATTACCGAGATGGGTCGGACAACAAGAACCTTGATCAGGTTTCGGCCCCGTGAGGGTCTGATCACAAAGATGCTAAATCGGTTCAACCTTAACGCGAATATCAATGCCAGCTTAAATGCGAGCGTTACACCGAAAGACTTTGTTTGAGATTGCAGCTCTTCCCGTCGCCACGCTGTATGAACAATAGGGCAGTCGAGCAGTCTTCTATTTGGATTGAAGCTGCCCCGTCGCTGCGCTCTCTTCTCAAGGTGGGGAGGAGAGAGCACGCGCCTCGCGAGTAACATTGCCGCGTCCAGGCGAAGTCCGAGGCGGCGGGCGTCACCTAATAGCGCGAGCACGCTAGCTGGGCGAGTTTCATACCGGACTTCGTCACCTCTTCGATGCCGCCTCAAAGACTGCCAACTGAGCCGCGAAGGCGCGTTGGTAGGCGGGGCGGCCTTGGCCGCGGGCGATGTAGGCGGGGAGGTTGGGCGTGCCGTCGAGCAGGCCCGAACTTTCCAGCCGGCGCAGCACCGTCACCATGAGCAGGTCGCCGGCGCTGAAGTCACCGTCGAGCCAGTCGGCATCGCCCAGCCGTCGCGAGAGCTGATCCAGCCGGGTGCGGATGCGCTCCTCCAGGATCGGCCGGCGCGCCTCGAACCAGTCCTTGTCGCGCTCCACGTAGCTGGCCATCTCGCGCTCGACGATGGGCGGCTCCACCGTACTCATGGCGGCGAACATCCAGGTGATGGCGCGCGCCCGGCCATTGGCATCGGCCGGCAGCAGGCCGGGATGGCGCTCCGCGATCTGGAGCACGATGGCGCCGGACTCGAACAGCGCGAGGTCGCCGTCCTCGTAGGTCGGGATCTGGCCGAAGGGCTGCAGCGCTAGGTGCGCCGGCTCCTTCATCGTCCTGAACGAGACGAGACGAACCTCGTAGGGCTGGCCCACCTCTTCGAGCGTCCAGCGCACGCGCATGTCCCGCGCCAGCCCGCGGCCGCGATCCGGCGACGCTTCGAAGGCGGTGATCGTGACCGTCATCGTCGTTCTCCTTAGTGTGTCTGTCTGGAAGACGGGCGGGTCGGCGCGATTCCGACATCTTCGGCCTCGCCGTTCAATTGGCATGGCCTCCGCCCGCGCAGACGCGGGCACCTCCCCCAATGACGGGAGGTGAAGACTCCTTCCCATTCAAATAGGGAGGTGCCCCGAAGGGGCGAAGGGGGCAAGCTGGCGGCGGGAGAGGCGAGCATGAGAAGGGCCACCAGCACGTCGCTATCGGCCTTCATCGCCGCCATCGGCATGGCCTTGCTCCTTGCCATCGTCGCGGCGGCAGATGCAGCCGCAGAGACGGTCCGGTTTCCCGTCGCGACGACTCCGCCGACGCCGTTGCAGGAGCGGCTGGCGCGCGAGCGCGGGCAGCCGCTTGCCGCCGCGTCACCCGCCGTCGAATTGACCGGCGAGCTTTATCGACCGGCCGGCACGGGGCCCTTTCCTGCCGTGGTTTCGTTGCATGGATGTGCTGGCCCGCCATCTCGCGCGGTCGCGGATGCTGCTGGCGCGGCCTATGTCGCTCTCGGCTATGCGCTGCTGGTCGTCGACAGCTTCGGCCCACGCGGCGTCACGCAGCGCTGCGCCACCGAATCCGGCGTTCCGGCGGACCGGATCATGGATGCCTATGGCGCCTTGATATATCTCGCCGGCCTTCCGTTCATCGACCCCGACAGAATTGCCGTTGCGGGATATTCGCAGGGCGCCGATACGGCCCTCGGGGCGGTCAAACTGGGCGGCATCGAAACGCAGTTCGACCGGAAGTTCCGCGCCGCCATCGCCTACTTTCCGTATTGCGTCGCCTCCTATGGCGCCGTGTCGGTGCCCGCCGTCATCCTGATCGGCGACCTCGACGAAGCGACGCCGGCGCGAGCCTGCCGGGACATGATGGCCGGGCGGAGCGGCGAGGGTGCGCCGCTGCGGCTCGTGGTCTATCCCGGCGCGCATCACGCGTTCACCAGCGCCCGCCTGCGCGACAAGCCGGAAACGACCTACGGCTACCGCAGCGAATACAACGAGGCTGCGGCCCATGCCGCCTGGGAAGAAGAGCGTGCCGTTTTGCGCGAGGTCTTCGGGCGTTAAGGACCGTGCAATCGGCGGCGTCAGCGAGCCAGCCAGGCAAACGCACGGCGCAGGAAAGCGCGGGCATTCTTTTCGACGGGCGTGCCGTGCGCCATCAGCACCGTCTCGGCGGGCCACGCGAAGATGCGTTCGAGGGAGTGGCGCGCGGCGCGGCGGTCGATGAAGGCGACGCGAAACTTGCGCGGCACCGCCGGCTCGGGGCCGACCATGAGGTCGAGCTTCGCCACGAGGGCACGCCAACCGGAGAACGAGGTGGCGGGAAACTGCTGGAGCAGGTCCGTAAAGAGCACGGTGCCGCTCCTGGCGTGGAAGAACACCGCCTCTGTCGTGATGAGATTGCCCTGCATCAGGACCTGGTCGATCTCGCCGATCCACTCCGCGCTCGGCGTATTTCCCAGGTCGGCATCGAAGGCAATGTCCCTGCGCTTCTTGCGCAGTCCCGGCGCAGCGTGGACCTTGGCGGCGGGGCAGGCGCGCTTCCATTCGGGAAGAAACAGGTGGTGAAGCGAATTGGGTGCAACGATGTGCTGCACCGTACCGAGCGCCTCGACCTCTGCCCGCAGACTGTCCGTGAGCCGTATCGGCGACCAGACGAAGAGGCGGCCGCCTGACAATCTTATGACCGCCATCCGCGTGGGATAATGAAAGCCGGCGACAACGACGTCGGCTCCCTCCGAGGTCCAGATCTCGTGACCGAATTGCTTCAACATCTCCGGCCCGATGCAGCTGGTACCGGCGGATAGCTAGGCGTTGAAGATCGTACTCGCAAGCCCGGTGGCGCCTGGCCGTGCAATCGATTGCACGAGCACCGTGCCTGAGGCCGACCCTTCGAGACGCACCGCTTAAGGCGCATGTGAATGCGCCGATGGGCGCTCCTCAGGGTGAGGCGAGAAGGGGGCCGCGCCTGTCCTCGGGCGTCTCGGGGCCTACTAACCCGCTTCCCAGCCCCCGATTCCCCCAGATATCGCTTGTTAGTTGCCCGCGGCACACCAAGTCTCTATCGGTAGACCGGGCCCCGCCATCGTCAGGAAGTCGACGGCGTAAACACTGGCTGGATCGGCCTGTCTGTCGCTTCCGGCGTCCAGCCTCCCGGCTCCTGCTTCCCCGTCTTTCAGTCCAATAAGGAACACGACCATGTCAGCGAAGGAAGTACGCTTCGGCGGCGATGCCCGCACCCGCATGATCCGCGGCGTCGATGTCCTGGCCGATTCGGTCAAGGTGACGCTCGGGCCGAAGGGCCGCAACGTCGTGCTCGACAGGTCGTTCGGCGCGCCGCGCATCACCAAGGACGGCGTCACCGTCGCGAAGGAAATCGAGCTTTCCGACAAGTTCGAGAACATGGGCGCCCAGCTCCTGCGCGAGGTGGCGACGCGCACGTCCGATTCGGCCGGCGACGGCACCACGACTGCGACCGTGCTGGCCCAGGCGATCGTCCGCGAAGGCGCCAAGTCGGTGGCCGCGGGCATGAACCCGATGGACCTCAAGCGCGGCATCGATCTCGCGGCCGACCTGGTCGCCGACGAGCTGAAGGCGCGCTCGCGCAAGGTCTCGACCAACGAGGAGATCGCCCAGGTCGGCACCGTCTCGGCCAACGGCGACAAGGCGATCGGCGCCATGATTGCCAAGGCGATGGACAAGGTCGGCACCAGCGGCGTGATCACCGTGGAGGAGGCCAAGAGCCTCGATACCGAACTGTCGGTCGTCGAGGGCATGCAGTTCGACCGCGGCTATCTCTCGCCATACTTCATCACCAACCCCGAGAAGATGATCGTCGAACTCGACGACCCCTACATCCTGATCCACGAAAAGAAGCTGTCGGGCCTGCAGCCGCTGCTGCCGCTGCTCGAACTGGTGGTCCAGACGGCCCGGCCGCTCCTGATCATCGCGGAGGAGATCGAGGGCGAGGCGCTGGCCACCCTGGTGGTGAACAAGCTGCGCGGCGGGCTGAAGGTCGCGGCCGTGAAGGCGCCAGGCTTCGGCGATCGCCGCAAGGCCATGCTGGAAGACATCGCGATCCTGACCGCGGGCCGCGAGATCAGCGAGGATCTCGGCATCAAGCTCGAGAACGTGACCCTCGACATGCTGGGCACCGCCAAGAAGATCCACATCGACAAGGACAACACCACGATCATCGACGGCGCCGGCAAGAAGAAGGACATCGAGAGCAGGGTCGGCCAGATCAAGGCGCAGATCGAGGAGACCAGCTCCGACTACGATCGCGAGAAGCTGCAGGAGCGGCTGGCCAAGCTCGCGGGCGGCGTCGCCATCATCAAGGTGGGCGGCGCCACCGAGATCGAGGTCAAGGAGAAGAAGGACAGGGTCGAGGACGCCATGCACGCGACCAAGGCCGCGGTCGAGGAGGGCGTGGTGGCCGGCGGCGGTGCCGCGCTGCTCTACGCCACGCGCGTGCTGGAAGGAAAGCGCGGCGGCAACCACGACCAGCAGGTCGGCATCGACATCGTGCGCCGTGCGCTGCAGGCGCCGGTGCGTCAGATCGCGGCGAATGCCGGCTTCGACGGCGCGGTGGTCGCGGGCCGCATGCTCGACCAGAAGGACCATGCCTACGGCTTCGACGCCCAGAAGGGCGATTACGTGAACATGATCAAGGCGGGCGTCATCGATCCCACCAAGGTCGTGCGCGCGGCGCTGCAAGGCGCGGTGTCGGTGGCGGGGCTGCTGATCACCACCGAAGCGATGGTGGTCGACGTGCCCAAGACCGACAACGGCATGTCCGCGATGCCGGGCGGCGGTGGCATGGGCGGCATGGGCTTCTAGGCGGGGCTTGCGGGAGGTCTCCTATGACCTTGCGACCGGAATACACACTCGGCCATTCGCCCTACAACGCGTTCCTCTTCGCGACTGTCGGCGAAGAGAAGGAGGGCGTGCCGCTGTCGGTGTTCAGCGCCCTGACTCGGCTGGGCTACGATCCCTGGCGCGAGGCCGCGCGGCTGGCGAGCCTGCCGCAGGAGACCGCGGCGCGGGCCTTCGCCGTCACGATCGCAATGCTGCCCGAAGGCGACTGGAACGCGGCGGACGTCGAGACGATGGCCGCGCGCCTGGTGGGCTGGCTGCCGGTATCGGGCGCCACGCCGGCCATTCCTGTGCTAAGGAAGAACGACAAGAAGCAAACGAAAGGGACGGCGATGAACGGTGGATCTGGACTCGGGATGTTGCTGGCCTGCGGCATCCTCGTGGTGGCGGTGTTCCTTTTCGTGAAGGACGTCACGACCGACAACAATCTCGAAGCCGGCCGCAACGCCACGATGCAGATGCAGGGCGTGTCGCTGCAGTACCAGGGGCCGGTGCGCTCCTGAGTCTGTCTCTCTAAGCCTGTCTCGCTGAGCCTATCCCCTTAGGCCTCTTTCCCTGAGCGGCCGCGCCTCGACGCTGGCCGTTTTCCGTCCGGGCCGCTATGTTCTCGGCAGTACGGGGGTGTGGGCAGTCTCGTTCGACCGGTGCAACCGGGACGGGCGGGACTGGAGAGTTGGGGGCTATGACCAAGAAATCGGAAATCACCGGCACCGGCCGCACGCCGGGTTCGCAGGCGTCGCGTCGTGGCGTGCTTCAGGCTGGCCTTGCTTTGGGTACCGTCGCGCTCGGCGGCGGCACGGCATTGGCGCAGACCAGCGGTGCACAACCGGGCGGCCCTCATGCGGGTCACGCCGGCCACGTAACGCCGGGGGCTCCCGCGCCCGTCGCGCCGGCATCGCCCGCCGTCCATGCTGGCCACGCCCATATGGCCGAAATCGGCGTGGCCGCGAGCACGGCCCCGCCGCCGCTCGACCAGCCGCTGATCGAGCCGGAAGCTCGTCGTTCTCAGAACGGCGTGCTCAACACCAGCATTCGCTGTGCCTACACCTGGCGCAACATCGGCGCCCGGCGGCTCTATCTGCGCAGCTACGAGGGCGGGCTGGCGCCGACCCTGCGCATGAAGCCCGGCGAGACGCTGAAGGTCCGGCTGGACAACGACCTGCCGCCCAACCGCGACTTGATGCCCAGGGACATCACGCGGCCGCACCAGTTCAACAACACGAACTTCCATTTCCACGGCGCGCATTGCAGCCCGAGCGGCATTGCCGACAACGTCATGCGCACCATGCTGCCGGGCAAGTCCTACGACGTCGAGATCGCGCTGCCCAAGGACCATACGCGCGGCACCTACTGGTACCATCCGCATCATCACGGCTCGGCCGACGTTCAGGTGGCGAGCGGCATGGTCGGCGCCATCGTCGTCGAGGGCGATTTCGCCGAAGTGCCCGAGATCGCCGCGGCGCGCGAGAGGGTCATGCTGCTGTCGCAGGTCGTGTTCGACGCCTTCGGCATGATCGAGGATTTCGGCAGCACGCTCTTTCCCGAGGACGCGACCCGCTTCCTCGCGATCAACGGCCAGCGCCGCCCGACTATCGACATGCGGCCGGGCGAAGTGCAGCGCTGGCGCGTGGTCGGCTCGCAGTATCAGGACAACATCCTGATGGAGCTGGCCGGGCACCGGCTGAACGTCATCGCCTACGACGGCATCCCGCTCACGTCGATGCAGGAGAAGAAGCAGCTCCTGATGGCGCCGGGCCAGCGCGCCGACGTGCTGGTGCAGGCGGGTGCCGCGGGTACCTACGAGCTTAACGCCATGCCGTACAACCAGGGTCATCCGTCGCCCAGCGGCCCGCTGGCGCGGGTCGTCGTCTCGGGCGAGCCGATGGCGATGAAGCTGCCGGCCGCGCTGCCCTCCAAGCCGCCGTTCGAGACGATCCGCGACGAGGAGATCACCGGCCGACGTACGCTCGTCTTCTCGGGCGCGGGCGATCCGCCGGGCAACGACCCCGGCGCGCACTGGCAGGAATTCACCACGCTCATCGACGGCAAGACCTTCGACCCTACGCGCATCGACCAGCGGGTGAAGCTGGGCGCCGTGGAGGAGTGGACGATCCGTAACATCCACCAACACGACGACCATGTGTTCCACATCCACATCAACCCGTTCCAGGTGACGGAGATCGACGGCAAGCGACCGGATGACCTCACCTGGCGCGATACGGTGGTGGTGACGCGCGCCGGCGGCAGCACGGTGTTCCGCTCGCGCTTCCTCGACTACACCGGCATCTTCATGCTGCACTGTCACATGATGAACCACGAGGAGATGGGCATGATGCAGACGGTCGAGGTCTACAAGGACTGACCCATGTTCGAAGGGCGACGTCGCTTGCTGCAGAGTAGCGGCTCAGTTGAACTTCTTAGCCGTTGACCATGCTTTCAACTAACGCAGAGACGGCCCACAATGGAGGAGGTTTGGGAGGTAAGTATGTCTGGTGGATGGACCGTTCGAGTAACGATGAAGGTAAACGGCGGGGGAACATCTCAGCGGCTGTTCCATGCTGCGTGTTCTGACCCTATCGAAGCCGAGAAAGCTGTCAGAAAGTATGACCAAATCGACACTTCGGACGTTCTTGTAGAGGCTGTCAGTCGGTTATCTGAAGCAGAACTGGATGCGCGGAAACTAGCGCCCGGGCAGGTCGATCAATGGATGTGACCAAGCTCTGAACCGCCCCCACGATTCCCTCTCCCTTGCCAAGCTCATTGGCGACATTGCCGCGGGAGGAAGGACACCCGGCCGGACGACGGGAAGAACCCCGCCGCCGTTGCTCCGGCAAGAAAAAGCGGCGCGACTCATGGCGAGCGTAGGGCAGAGATTGCTCGAAAAGCTACTCAGATTCGCTGGAAATAGAGTTCTGAGGCGGGCGGAGTTTTGGCAGCCCCCCATCGAACGGCAAGAGCGGGACAGCGCCGAACTTTGGATATGCGATGTCCATCTTTTCCCAGAAGTCGACTTTGCCGGACGAGAGGCGGCCAATCGCCATGATGCCCTCCGTTAGCTCGCGAAGCCGCTTCTTTCCTTCATCGTCTGTTAGATACTGAGTTAATTTTTCCGTCGGGCGTCCGCGAGAGTTGCGCTTAACTCTTTGATGTAAGGCTTTCCGGATGCCCGGTGTCATTCGATCGTAGAAGTTGTTCATCCAGTGCCCCAGCACGGCTGGTCGGGCGGTAGTTTCGGGATCGAACGGCCAGCCGTTTAGCCGGTAAAGCATCCGATAGAAGTCCGTGTTGAACATTCTAGCATACGTCAATTTTTCGTCGGACACCTGCTGTTCGAGAAGCTTGATGACCGCATTGTATTTGCGAACATCGTCAAATCCCGTCGCCTGATCGATAAGATCGTCGATCGCGTGATTCGTGAGAGCCTTTAGAAAGGCTCTGGCAGCTTGGCCGACATGTATCTGACTCTTTAAGAGACGCCCCGCGGTCATGGCGTCCTGATAGACCCAGCAAACATCTGGCAAGAGTGTTGCTCGATAGCCGTAGCCAACGCCAGCAGCGCCGGAGGTAGGGTTTTTCGGCAAGTATTGGATCGGAGTCGACGATCGCTCTAAATCCTTAGAAATAAAGTCTTTTAGGTTTTTTGCCCGAAAAAATGGCGCGGTATCGTCGATCGCTGATCCGCTGCCTCCAGATGCGAACGGGTGTCGTCCGATCGCCTTTAAAAAGCCGTTCTGGCTGAGGACGCGAGTGTTCTTGGCGTCGTCAAGCACAGCGCAGGGAATTGCCAGATTGCCAATCCGCAAGATGCCTTCCGCGATCGCCTTCGGCATATCCTTGCGATGGCGTGACAACGCAGCTTTGCGGGCAATCGCGCTTCGCTCCTGTTGACTAAGCGACTGCGCCCGGGCCAAGGCCCCTACAACCTTGCTCTGGTCTTTCTCCTCATCGGACATGATGGCTCCTGCTTGCATATCATTTTGCAAGCATATGCTTGCGGCCAGCTGGTGCAAGCAGAAAATTGAACAAACCGGTCAGGTAGTCGGGAATGAACAAGCTTCCCGCAACCAAGCACTTACAACGATGGTCGAGAGTGTTTCCATCCGGACGATCTTCCGCATCAGCGGGTGTGCAAAACACCATCGTCAAACTGCTGGTAGCTGCCCGGTCAAATCAAACTGACCCACTACCCATCCCGCAAGTGAAGTCCAACACCTAACGCGCCGATCCGAACGGTTCAGCGCTGCAGCGGCATCCTCAGGGTGAAGCAGGTCAGTTCGGGCGTCGAGGTGACGTCGATCGTGCCGCCATGCGCCTTGGCGATTTCCGACGCGATGTAGAGGCCGAGCCCCAGACCTTCCTGGCTCGGCCGCACTTCGCCTCGCGAGAAGGGCTGGAACAGCCGCTCCATCGCCGCCGCTTCGATCGGTGTTCCTGCGTTGCAGACGGCCAGCTCGAACTGTTCTTCCGTCTTCGCGATCACAGTCACGGGCTTGCCTTCGGTGCCATAGGTCAGTGCGTTGCCCAGCAGATTGGAGAAGAGCTGCCCGATCCGCATCGGATCGGCCGTGATGGGTTTGGTCAAGGCGAAGTCCGTCTTGATGATCCTGTCCGGATGAATGCTCTGCAGTTCGTCGACTACCTGCCGCAGCACGGGTTCGAGCGGCAGGGCGGAGAGCGTCAGCGTGATGCCGCCACCCAGCCGGCCCCGCGCGAAGTCGAGAAGATTGGTGACTAGGCCCGCCATCCGCACGATGCTCTTCTGCATCAGGATGATGATCTCCTCGGCCTGCTCGTCCAGCTTCGACCTCTGGATCAGGTGCAACCCCGAGGAGATGGATGCCAGGGGATTGCGCAGGTCGTGCCCCAGCACGGCGATGAACTGTTCGCGAAGCTCGGCATCCTCGCGCTGCGTGCTGAGTGCGCTGTCGCTGCGCAACTGTTTCGCCGCGGCCTCGGCAACGCGCTTCTCGAGCGTCGCCGCCAGCGTCTTCAGCTCGTCGCGCGCCTTCAGCAGCTCGCGCTCATAGCGGCGCCGGTCCGTCGCGTTGAAGACCGTCAGCCGGATGAATTGAGGCTTTCCTTCGGCATCGGTTCGCTCCGTCGCGTTGATCAGCGCGGGAAAGGTTCCGCCGTCCTTCCTGACGAGATCGAGCGCGACCTCGTTGAAGAAGCCCTGCATGCGCAGCAGAGGGGCGAAGTGGGTTTCGTAGAAGATGCGGCCCGCGATGTTGAGGAAGTCGTGCAGCCGCTTGCCGATCAGCTCGGCCGGCGCGTAACCCGTCCAGCGGCAGAACGTCTGGTTGGCCTTGACGATCCGCCCGTCGGCACGCAGCGAGAGATACCCGCAGGGCGCGTTTTCGTAGAGGTCTTGCAGATCCTCTTCCATGGGGCCGGGATCGGACAAGGGATCAGACAAAGGCGCGCATCGCCGCGATGACTTCGCCGGGGGCACTGAGGTTCGGGCAGTGGCCCGTCGCCTTCAGGATCACGAGTTGGCTGTTCGGCATTTGCCTGTGAATGTACTCGCCGACCGCGGTCGGGGCGATGATATCCTCGCTGCACTGGAGGATGAGCGTCGGGAGCGTGACCTTCCCGAGGTCGGCCCGGTTATCGGAGTTGAACGTGACCCGGGCAAACTCCTTCGCGATGTCGGGGTCGGTACGGCAGAAGCTGTTGGTGAGCTCCTGGCCGAGTTCCGGCCGGTCGGGATTACCCATGATCATGGGGGCCATCGCGGCCGACCAGCCCATGTGGTTGTCGCCGAGGAAATCCAGCAGCTCGCCGATCTGCTGTTTGGTGAAGCCGCCGACATAGCCGTCGTCGTCGATGTAGCGGGGCGACGGCCCGACCATGACGAGGCTGCGGAACATGCCGGGCGCCTTCAGGGACGCCAGCAGCCCGATCATCGCGCTGACGGAATGGCCGACGAAGACCGCATCCCGGAGGCCGAGCTCGCGGCCGATCTCGACCACGTCGTCGGCATAGCCCGCGAGCGTGGCGTATTTCTCGGGATCGTAGGCTTTCAGGTCCGATCCGCCCGCGCCGACATGGTCGAAGAGGATCGTGCGGAACCTGACCTCGAAGGCGGGCGCCACGTGCCGCCACATGTTCTGGTCGCAGCCAAATCCATGGGCGAACATCATCGCCGCGGGGCCGGTGCCCGCCGTACGGACATTGTTGCGCACGAGCGCCAACACATCACCCCCAAGCCGCCCCAGGACCTCCGGCACGATATCGCGGCGCACCGGCGGCGTCACGAACTCGCAACACCTGCACCCCGAAATCGATTGCGGTGCCAGCACCCGCCTGCGTATTTTGCCCGCCCGACACGAGCCCAGGGAGGGGCGATCGATGGCTCTGGTACTCACCTTGAAGCAAGGCGAAGACTTCTACGTCGACAAGGACCAGTATTTTCTGAGGGAAATCGTGTCGGAGGGGAATGTCCGCGTGTCGCGTGCACGCGACGGCGCCGCCTTCGAGGTCGACGACCAGAAGAAGACCAAGGTGGACGAAGGCGTGTTCCTGCAGATCGGCGACCACATGACCACCAAGGCCTGTCGCCTGATGATCGAGGCGCCGCGCCAGCTCCTGATCGTCACCGGCGCCAAGAAACGCAACCCGCCCGCCTCGATACCCCCACGCCGGTGACACAACGTCGGTGACGCAACCTCGGTGACGGGGCGGGAGCCCTCTCTTTTGTTGTCTGCGCGCGCTCGACCACAAGCCGCGCCCTGAAAGGAAGTTGTTAAGATGCTTACCAAACGCGACCTGCTTTGTTCGGCGGCGATGGCCGCATTCGCCGCCACGACGGCGAAGTCCATCCCGGCCCTTGCGCAGAACAAGGCCGGCTGGCCCAGCCTGCAGGAGGCCAAGGACATCGCCGAGGAAGGCTTCATCTACGGCCTGCCGCTCGTGATGAACTATGCCGTCATGCAGGAGTTCGCCGTCGACAGGAACTCGGGGCAGTTCAAGGCGCCGTTTAACCAAATCAACAACATGCACCATGTCGCCACCCCGGCGGACACGGCAATCATCACGCCGAACAGCGACACCCCTTACTCGATCCTCTGGCTGGACCTGCGCGCCGAGCCGATGGTCATCTCGGTGCCGGCGATCGCAAGGGACCGCTACTACTCGGTTCAGTTGATCGACGGCAACACCTACAATTTCGGCTATATCGGCACGCGCGCCACGGGGACCGAGCCGGGCGACTATCTGGTGGTCGGCCCCGACTGGAAGGGCGAAACGCCCGCGGCGTCGACCGGACTGAAGAAGGTCTTCCGATCGACGACGCCGTTCACGTTCGCGGCTTTCCGCACCCAGCTCTTCAACCCTGGCGACATGCCGAACGTCGAGAAAGTTCAGGCCGGCTACAAGGCGCAGCCGCTTTCCGCTTTCCTCAAGCAACCCGCCCCGGCTGCCGCGCCCAAGATCGAGTTCCTTCCCGCCACCACGGCCGGGATCAAGAACAACTTCTTCCAGTATCTCGACGCGGCCCTGCAGTTCGTCCCCGAGACGGCGAGGGACAAGGCGGTTCGCGCGAAACTCGCGAAGATCGGCATCGGCCCCGGCAAGACCTTCGCGTTCAAGGATCTGTCGCCCGAACACAAGGCGGCAATCCTGGGGGCCATGAAGCAGGGTGACGACAAGGTCGACAAATGGCTGGCCAATGGAAACAAGAGCATCAACGGCTGGAGCGTCGGTGCGTTCTTCGGTGACGAGGCCTTCTTCAACGGCGACTGGTTGATGCGGGCCGGGGCTGCCAAGGGCGGCCTCTATGGCAACGATGCCGTTGAAGCCATGTATCCCTATGCCCGGACCGACGCGACCGGCGAGCCGCTCGACGGCAGCAAGCACAAGTACACCATCACCTTCGCTCCCGGCCAGTTGCCGCCGGTGAATGCGTTCTGGTCCGTGACGATGTACGACGGCAAGAGCCAGCTCCTGGTGAAGAACCCGATCAATCGCTACCTCATCAACTCGCCGATGCTGTCGGCGATGAAGAAGGACGCGGACGGCTCTCTGACGCTGTACATTCAGAAGGACAGCCCCGGCGCCGACAAGGAAGCCAACTGGCTTCCGGCGCCGAACGACAGGATCTATCTCGTGATGCGCCTGTACTGGCCGAAGTCTGCGCCACCGTCGATCCTGCCGGCGGGCGAGGGCACATGGCAGCCACCCGGCGTGAAACAGGTCTCGTAAGAGAGGCAGCTCCTAAAGCCTCATCCTGAGGAGCGCTCCCCAAGACGAGGGGAAGGCGTTGCTGACGAATCGCCGGGGGCGCGCCACTCCAGTGGCGCGATTCATGACCGCGCCACTGGAGTGGCGCGCCCCCAGCCTAACTAGTCCGCGGCCTTCGGTGCCACGGCCTTGTCGAAGTCGCTGGCGTCGTGGCGTTCGCGGAGCTGGCCGGGGTCGTTGCCCTGGAGGCGGTTGACGAGACGGCCACGCTTCACGGCCGGCCGCGCGGCGATCGCGTCGGTCCAGCGGTTCACGTGCTTGTACTCCTGGACCTGCAGGAAGGTGCCGGCGTCGTTGTAGATCTTGCCCTTGGCCAGCGCGCCGTACCACGGCCAGATCGCCATGTCGGCGATCGAGTATTCGTCGCCGGCGAAGAACTCGTTGTCGGCGAGGTGCTTGTCGAGCACGTCCATCTGCCGCTTGGTCTCCATCGCGAAGCGGTCGATGGCGTATTCGCTCTTGAACGGCGCATAGGCGTAGAAGTGGCCGAAGCCGCCGCCGAGATAGGGCGCGCTGCCCATCTGCCAGAACAGCCAGTTGAGCGCTTCGGTGCGCTTGTCGATGTCCTTGGGCAGGAACGCGCCGAACTTCTCCGCGAGATAGAGCAGGATCGAACCCGACTCGAACACGCGGCGGGGCTTCTTGCCGCTGCGGTCGACCAGCGCCGGAATCTTGGAGTTGGGATTGGCGCCAACGAAGCCGCTGCCGAACTGCTGGCCCTTGCCGATCTCGATCAGCCAGGCGTCGTATTCCGCGCCGCTATGGCCGGCGGCCAGCAGCTCCTCCAGCATAACCGTGACCTTCTGGCCGTTCGGCGTGCCCAGCGAATAGAGCTGCAGCGGATGCTTGCCCACGGGCAGTTCCGCCTCGTGCGTCGATCCCGCGATGGGCCGGTTGATGTTGGCGAAGCGCCCGCCATTCTCCTTGTTCCATTGCCAGACGGCCGGCGGCGTGTAGGTCTTTTCAGCGCTCATGGGCGGGATCCTCTTGCACTCGGATAGGAAGGACCTGCGCTCTACCCAATTTCGGCGAGGCAGGCCATTGCCTTGCACTTAGGGTCGCGGCAGGCGGAAGTCATGGTGGTCTTCCTCGTGCGACGGGTGAATCTTGCTCGCTTGACAGGCTATTTGCCGGCCACGCAGGTCTGTCCGCCCGCCCACAGCCACCCCGTGCCGTGCCGGCGAAACACGCAGAACGACCGATAGGTCTCGGAGACGGCGTGGCCGTCGGCCTCGAAGCGATCGTGCAGGATCATCGTCGCGATGGCGGTGTCGCCGAAATCCGCGACCTCGAACCCGTCGATCTCCTGGCTTTGAAAGCGGAGCCCGTGGGGGCCGGTGCCGTGCTCGACATAGTCGTCGCGACGAAGCCGGCGCCCCGAGGCCGTCACATAGACGAAGTTCTCCTCGAGCAGTTCCAACAGCTTCGGCGCAGACCGTTGCAGGAGAGCCGCGGCCTTGCGCTGTAGGATGTCCCTGAGTTCATCCGCCGTGTTCATCGAAGTACCGCCCTTTTCAGTCGAAGCGCAGCGACGAGAGCGGATCGCTGCAGGGGAAGCTGTCCTCCAGGGCGACTTCGAGCGAACGGTCGAGGCGCTTGGCGCGGCTCTCGCGCTCGCCCGGAGCGGCGTCCTTGGCCGAAGGGCGGGCAGGGGCGCGGTCGTTGCTCTTACGGTCACGTCGGGAGGAAGTCATGGCCGTCTTCCTTGTGTCGCCTGTGGGTGGGCCGCTATCCGGGCCACGTCGACCCGAGGATGATGCTGCAGAAGTTCAGGCGGCGATAGGTCGGATCCTTCAGCGCGAGCACATCCGCTTTGACATTACCGAACGTCGTCAGTGGCTTTTTGATGATGCCCTGGGCGAAGTGATCGATGATGCCTTCCTTGAAGTTCGCCTCGCGCGGATGGCAGGCGCAGACATCGTGGCGGTGTTCGTGCGAGAAGTCGTCGTAGGCGATGCCGAGCACGTCCATCTCGACGCCGGCCGTCACCAGCGCGATGGTCGGGCGCATATGCTCCGGCACGCCGGGCGTCGTGTGCAGCGCAATCGCCGTCCACACATCCTCGATGTCGCGCTCGGGCACGCCGTAGCTCTTCAGGAAGTCGCGCGCCGCGTTGGCGCCGTCGACCTCGAAGCGCAGGTCGGGGCTCGAATAGTGTTCGGTGAGGCCCATGTCGTGGAACATGGCGCCCATGTAGAGCAGCTCGGAGTCGTATTTCAGCCCGCGCCGCTCGCCGGTCAGCGCGCCCCAGAAGAAGACGCGACGGCTGTGGTTGTAGAGCAGGTCGTCTTCGGTATCGCGCACGAGCTGGGTCGCGGCCTTGGCCATGGCGCTGTCGGGGACACGGATACCGGCGATGATCTCGGACATTTTCAGGGCTCCTCTATGGGCAATGTTCGCTGCTCCTGTTTTGGGGAGTGCAGCGATGGCCCTCAACGACGCTGCTCCGCCGGAACGCGCCAACCACCCTTCAAATCGCGCCAGCCTCGTCTAGAGTGACGCCAGCATGGCGATACAGCGCGTGGCGATCGTGATTCATGAGGGCGTTCAGGCCCTCGACGTGGCGGGCCCGGTCGACGTCTTCGCCGAGGCCAACGCCTTCATCGCGGCCGGCAACCGCTACGAAACGACCCTGATCGGCGCGACACGCGAACCGCTGCGCGCCTCGAACGGCATGAAGATCGCCGCCGACCTGAGCTTTGCCGAGGCGGACTCTGCCAACATAGGGGGCCGGTTCGATATCCTGCTCGTGGCTGGCGGGCCCGGACTGCCGACCGCCGAGCCCGATGCGGCCCTCACGCGCTGGCTGCGCACCGCGCCCGATCGCGCCGAGCTGTACGGCTCGATCTGCACCGGGGCCTTTGCGCTCGGCCATGCCGGCCTGCTCGACGGCCACAAGGTGACGACGCACTGGCAGAACGCCGCGCAGCTCGCCGCGCGCTTTCCCGCCGCCGAGGTGCTGCACGACCGCATCTACATTCGTGAAGGGCGATTGGTGACCTCGGCGGGCGTTACTGCCGGCATCGATCTCGGCCTGTCGCTGGTCGGCGAGCGGCACGGCCCGCAGGTCTCCATCGCCGTCGCCAAGCGCCTGGTGGTGGTGGCACAGCGCCAGGGCGGCCAGTCGCAGTTCAGTCCTTATCTGACCGCGCCGGCCGACGACGGCTCGCCGATCGCGCGGGCGCAGGCCGCGGTGATGGCCGATGTCGGCACCCGCCACACTTTGACGACGTTGGCGAAGGCGGCCGGCATGAGCACGCGCAACTTCGGCCGGCAGTTCCTGCTGCAGACCGGTATCACGCCGCACGAATTCGTCGAGCGCGCCCGCATCGACGCCGCGCGGCGCCTGCTCGAAGGAACCGACCGGCCGCTGAAAGCCGTGGCCTACGACTGCGGTTTCGGCACCGCCGACCGCATGCGACTCGTCTTCACCGAACGTATGGGCATCTCGCCCGCGCAGTACCGCGCCAGCTTCATGCTCTTGTCATAGGCACCGTCTCACAACCTGCTTTGCGGAAGTCGAAGACACGAGCGCAGGTCCAGGTGCACGTCGGGCTTGCACCCAACCTCGGCCCACGCGAACGTGCCGCCGCTCGCAGAAGATCGGGACAGGACATCGGGAGTAGCGGCCGTGCACAAGGTGAAGCTCGACGACGATATCGTGAAGATTGCGCTACAGAGGCGCGGCCGCCTGCGGCTGTTCGAGACCATCGACCCGAAGCGGACCGCGCATCTCGTGATCGACATGCAGACCGGGTTCATGACGCCCGGCGCGCCGGCGGAGATCGCACCCGCGGTCGAAGTGATTCCCAACATCAATCGCATCAGCGCCGCCTGCCGCAAGGCCGGCGCCCTCAACGTCTTCATCCAGAACTCGATCAGCGAGGAGAGCAAGAAGAGCTGGTCCAACTGGTTCGACGCCTTCTGGACGCCCGACAAGCGGGAAGGGATGTACGCGACCTTCATGGTGGGCAAGCCGGGTCATGCGCTGCACCCCGACATCCAGGTCGAACCCGGCGACATGCACATCAACAAGTTCCGGTTCGGCACCTTCGTCGAGGGCTCCTCTGACCTGCACGCCAGGCTGCAGGCGAAGGGCATCGACACCGTGATCATCACGGGCTGCGCCACCAACATCTGCTGCGAGTCGACGGCGCGCGACGCCATGATGATGAACTACAAGGTGCTGTTCGTGTCGGACGGCACGGCGACGCATACCGACTACGAGCACAACAGCACCCTCAACGCGATGATGCTCACCTTCGCCGACGTGGTGTCGACGGAGGACGTGACCCGCCAGCTCGGCGGTTGAGCCGGGACTCAGCCGGCCGCCGCGAACTCGGCGATCAGGCGCGGCAGGTCTTCCATCGCGGGGAAGCCCTCGAAGCGATGCCGCGCCGGCGTTTCCGCCCAGGGAAGTTTCTCCTTCGTCATCGTTTCGATGAACGGCGAGAACCAGCCCGGATCGTCGAGGAGGGTGGGGCGGACATTGAGGAAGGCGTCGATGCCCTCGATGCGCGTGAACATCCAGCTCATGCAGCTCGGGCAGAAGTGATGGTGCAGTTGCGGCCCGCGCAGGCCGCCGATCACCAGCTCGCCCTGGACCACGGCAAAGGCGTCAGCCGGAACCATGGCCGTCAGCGAGAAGGCGCTGCTGCTCATGCGCTGGCAGCCCGTGCAATGGCACGCCGCTGTCATCAGCGGCGGCGCGCTGATCTCGAATTTCACCTGGCCACAGCGGCAGCTTCCCGTCATCGGCAGTTTCGACGGCTTCATCGCTTGGTCTCCATTGAATGCACGGTAGTGGGCTCAGCTTCTACAGCTTCAGCAGCCACGCTTCGACGCTGCCCTTGCCCTTGACCTCGATCATGCCGCGCGGTTCGAAGACGAACTCGTCCTTGAGCTTCTCGTAGACCGGACGCGTGACCTGGATCATGTCGGGCAGGCCGCCCGATTCCATGCGGCTCGCCAGGTTCACCGTGTCGCCCCACAGGTCGTAGATGTACTTGCTCTTGCCGATGACGCCGGCCACCACCGGCCCGCTGTTGATGCCGACACGCAGCTTCATCGAGACCTTGTACTCCATCGCATGCTCGCGGGTGATATGGACCATGCGGATCGCCATGCGCACCATGCGCGCGGCATGGTCGGGCACCTGCACCGGCATGCCGCAGACCGCCATGTAGGCATCGCCCACCGTCTTGATCTTCTCGATGCCGAGTTCCTGGGCGGCCTCGTCGAAGCGGGTGAACAGGCCGTTCAGCAGGCTGACGACGTCGCCCGGCGGCATGTGTGACGACATTTCGGTGAAGCCCACCAGGTCGGCGAAGACCACCGTGACCTCGGCGAAACCGTCGGCGATGCGCTGTTCGCCGCCGCGCAGGCGGTTGGCGATCGGCGCCGGCAGGACGTTCAGCAGCAGCTCCTCGTTCTCGCGGTTCTTGTTCTCGATGACGACGTTCTTGCCGCGCAGCTCGTCGACCATGCCGTTGAAGGCCGCGCACAGCCGGCCGATCTCGTCGCGCGTGCGCACCGCCACCCGGGCGCTGTAGTCGCCGGCGGCGAAGCGCGCCACGCCCTCGGTGAGTTCGTGCAACGGCCCGAGCAGCGACCGCGACAGCCAGGCGCCGGTCACGATCACGACCAGCAGCGCGATCGCGCCCACGATCATCAGGTCGCGCTGCAGCCGGTAGATGGGCGCGAACGCCTCGGCCACGTCGATCTTGGCGACCAGCGCCCACTTGAAGCCGGGAATGGCCAGCGGTCCCCAGGAGGCGAGCGTCGGGGTGCCGCGATAGCCGAGCACCTCGCCCACACCCTCGATGCCGGCGAGGGCGGCCCGGACGGCGTCGGTCGCGACGTGCTGATGCATCACCGGCGTGTCGTAGCGGCGGATGGCGTCGATATCCTCGTCGGTTTCGCCGGCCTGCTTCAGCTCGGCGAAGTAGCGTTCGCGATTCTCGTAGAAGCCTCGCGTGCCGGAGCGCGCGAGAAAGTCCGACCCGACGAGGTAGGCCTCGCCGGTGAGGCCGAACCCGTCCTGCCGCCAGCGTCGCTCGCCGGTCACGACAGCGTCGATCGCGTCGATCGACAATTGGGCGATCGCCACGCCGATGACCACGCTCTGGTCGATGATCGGCGCCGCCATGAAGGCGATGGGTGCGCCGCCGGAGGGCGCATAGGAAGCGAAGTCCTCGAAGCAGATGGCCGACCTGTCGGGAACGGCGCCGCAGCGGGCAACGGCGGCAGCGAGGTTGGACCGCCGGTAGATGCCGGCGCGCAGGTCCGCGCCGAAATCCACTTCCTTCTCGACCGAATAGACGATCCGGCCGGACTTGGGATCGGCCAGCAGGAAGTCGAAGAAGCCGAACGACGTGGCCGCGCCGCGCAGCAGCGGGTGAAAGAGCGCGTGGTGGCGGCTGTAGACGCTGCCGTCGCCGGCATCGTCCAGCAGCCTGCGCCGGATGGCCGGATAGGGATTGGCAACGATGTAGTGATACTGGAGATAGGTGGCGGCGGGACCGACCGGCAGGTAGTCGTTGATGTTCGGTTCCTTGCCGAGGACACGGCGCATCTCGGGCAGGAACTCGGCACCGTACCAGTCCTCGACCTTGCGGCGCAGTTCGACGGGGGCGTCGGCTCGGTCGAGCTCGTCGAAGCTCGAGCGGAAATCCCGAGCGGCATCGACCACCATCTTCGAGGTGGCAAGCTGGCTCAGCTCGTTGCGGATGGTGCGGAAGTAGGTCTCGACCTGGCGCACCTTGCCTTTGCGGGTCGCCGTGAGCTGGTTGTAGATCGACTCCTGCAGGGCATCGCGGGCGCGCATGTAGCCCAGCACACCGGTGACCAGTACGGCAATCGCGCCGAGCAGGATCAGGATGGCGAACAGCTTGGTCGCCAGCCCCCAGCGTGTGGGTTGCGGCGGTTGGATTGCATCAACCGGAGACGTGTCGGCTGGAGGCATGGGGCGAGCCTAGACGATTTATGGCGCGCCGGGCAGGTAGTGCCTATGCCTAGCCGGCCGGTGGCTTGTTCACGGCCAGTTGATCGGCGAAGGCGCGCTTGTAGGCGGGCCGGGCTTCGCCGCGGGCGACGTAGGCGGCAAGGGTCTGGTGCTCGTCGAGAAGGCCCGATGATCGCAGCCGGAGCAGCACGGACACCATCATCAGGTCGGCCGCGCTGAACGCCCCATCGAGCCAGTCGGCCGTGCCGAGGTGCGCGGAAAGTTGCTTCAACCGGTCGCGCACGCGACCCTCGACCAGAGGCAGGCGCTCCTTGCTCCAGGGCTTGTTGCCCTCCAGAAGCCTGGCATTCGCGAGTTCGAGGATCGGCGGCTCCACCGTGTTGACCGCAGCAAACATCCAGGTGATCGCGCGCGCCCGCGCACTGGCATCGTCCGGCAACAGACCGGCATGGCGCTCCGCAATATGGAAGACGATCGCTCCCGTCTCGAACAAAGCGAGGCTGCCTTCCTCATAGGTCGGGATCTGGCCGAAGGGATGAAGGGCGAGATGCGCGGGCTCCTTCATCGCCTTGAACGACACGAGACGAACCTCGTAAGGCTGGCCCGCTTCTTCGAGCGCCCAGCGGACCCGCGTGTCGCGCGCCAGCCCCTGGCCGCCATCGGGCGACCGTTCAAAGGCGGTGATGATGATCTGGCCCGACATGCACGCTCACCCGGTTCGGCCGACACTCCCGGGAGGGTGGCAGGCTTTCGCCGCGTCGCCAAATCCGGTGCAGCATCGGCATCACCGTCAGCATTGAGGCACCTGCTGCGCGCGGCGATCTGAGGTGGACCAAGGGGCGTTCTCAAACGAGGGGCGCTCGCGGCCTCTACTCCCTTGCGGTATGCTCACCGGCAAGGAGCGATGCCGATGAGCGCGAACTGTTGCCAGCATTGTGAACCTGACGATGGCGGACCGGCCTATCGCCGCGTCCTTTGGGCTGTCCTCGCCATCAATGCCGTGATGTTTGCCGTCGAGATCGGCGCGGGCGTGATGGCTGGTTCAGCCTCCCTGCAGGCCGATGCACTCGACTTTCTCGGCGATGCGGCGAACTACGGGATATCCCTCTTCGTCGTAGGGATGGCGCTTCGCTATCGCGCCTCGGCGGCGCTCGCCAAGGGTGCGACGATGGGCGTTTTCGGGTTGTGGGTATTGGGCATCACCGCCTGGCATGTCTGGCATGGAACGCTGCCGCAGGCCGTCACCATGGGTGCTGTCGGACTGACGGCGCTCATCGCCAACGGCGCTTCGTTCGCGCTTCTCTGGGCCTATCGCACGGGCGACGCCAACATGCGTTCGGCGTGGATCTGCACGCGTAACGATGTCATCGGCAATCTTGCGGTCCTGCTCGCGGCGGCTGGTGTCTTTGGAACCGGCGCAGGATGGCCGGACGCCGTTGTTGCGGCGATCATGGCGGGCCTTGCGCTTCAGGGATCGTGGATCGTGCTGCGGCAGGCCGCAGGCGAGCTGCGCTCCGTGCGCGCCGCGCGCTCGACCGTTCCGGCCGAGTAGAATTCAGGCCCGAGCGATCCAACCGCTCGATTGCTTTACTTATGCTTCCAGACCTTCACGGCGGAGATCAGCAGGATCACCGCCAAAGCGGGCAGCAGGATGTAGCCCGGCACGATCCCCAAGAGCATGGCCCCGATGAAGCTGCCGACGATGGACCCGGCCGCCATGATGATGACGAACGCTCTATTCCGCAGCAGCACCGCAAAGGTGCTGTCGCGACTGTAACGCGCGAAGCCGACCAGCATGGTGGGGAGGCTGACCGCCAGCGACAGGCTGCCGGCGAGTTTCACGTCCACGCCGAACAATAGGATCAGGGTCGGTATCAGCAGCTCGCCGCCAGCAACACCGAGCAACGAAGCAACCACGCCTATGGCGAAGCCTGCGACCACCCCGGCGACCATCTGGACCGGCCCCGTAAACACCGCTCGGCCGCCTTCTGCGCTATGGCCGACCAGCAGCACCACGGCGATGGCGACCAGCAGGATGGCAATCACCCTGTAGAGCGTTTCGGATCGGAGCGTGGTTGCCCACGATGCGCCGACCCAGGCGCCCAGCAGGCTGCCGGCGAGCAGGTTGACGATGATCGTCCAGTGATCGGCAATGGTTCCGACCGATGTGGTGCTGGTACGGAACGGCAGCGCCGAGGCCACGACGATGAGACTCATCGCCTTGTTCACGATGACCGCTTCCAACGGCCCAAACCGGAACATGCCGATGAGAAGCGGGAGTCGAAACTCGGCGCCGCCCAGCCCGATCAGGCCGCCAAGCGTTCCGATCCCCATGCCGCCGAGAAAAGCGCCTGTTCCGCTCCGCTGGGTTTGTTCGGAAGTCGTGGCCGTCATCTGCGCAGCACCCCGTTATGTCGGGTGGGATACTACGCATCGGCACACCATTGCGACAGCTCTCTCACAGCGAGTAGGCGCGGTGCTCGTTCCCACCCTTCGAGGGTGGGCCGCAGGCACGGCTCTAGTCGCTCGCGGCGCCGCCAATCTCGATCTTGGCGCCATCGGTGTTCTCGAACTTGATCTTCACCGTGTCGCCGGGCTTGTCGCCCCCCGTGCCGTCATCGAACGTCAGCGTCCAGGTCTGGGTCTCGCCGCGGCCCAGGGTGCGGCTGTCCATCTCGAAGGTGCGGTCGTCGAGCCAGCGTCCGCGGATGACGCTTGTTCCGGACGGAGCGGGAGGGTTCGTGCGATAGAAGCCGTCGGTGCCGAACACGCCGGCGAGGCGGTCGGTCGGCGGGTCGGCGTGCAGCATGACCTCCCATGTCGGGTCCGGCTGGTCGAAGAAATTGAGCCGGATGCTCTTCATGCGCAGCACATTGTCGGCCAGGCGATAGACCTTGCCCGAAACCGTCTTCGCCAGGTCGGACGAACCGGGAGCCACACCAGCGGCGGGGCCGGGCTTCGCGACTGTCGCCTGATGGATCGCACCGGTCAGCAGCGCCAAGCCTGCGGGATTGGCCGACAGCGGCTCGTCGGATTTGACCGCGCTGGTTATGTCGTCGATCAGCGAGGCGATAGGATAGTATTCGCCATCCAGCATCACGCCGGTCATCACCGCCACGACATCGAGCCTCGGAATGACGACGATGAGCTGGGAATGACGGCCGCGCGCCATGAAGGCGCCTCTCCCGGGGAGCGACCACCACAGATTCGCGTAGTGAAAGCCCCCCGGCGTGACGACCTTTCCTTCCTTCGCGCGCTCGACCCACGCCGACGGGATGATCTGCTTTCCCTCCCACTGGCCGTTGCGCAGATAGAGGTAGCCGAACCGCGCCATGTCGTGCGGCGAGAGGAAAAGACCGGACTGACCGTCCGTGACGCCGTTCACATCGTTGTTGCCCCATCTCGCGCTTTTGATACCGAGTGGTCCGAACAGCTCCTTCATCGCGAAGTCCTGCGCGCTCTTGCCGGACTTCTGGTTGATCAGCGCGGAGAGCAGGTAGGGGTTGCCGCCGCCGTAGTTGAACGTGGTGCCGGGCTCGCGCGCCATCGGCCGGTCGAGCACGAAGGCGGTGCGGTTGGGACTGCGGAACATCTGCATCAGCGTTTCGTCCGGCGTGTAGTGCTTCTCCCTCCAGTCCATGCCGGACGTCATGTCGAGAAGGCTCTGGATCGTCATCGCCTTCTTCCAGTCGTCGACATTCTCGATCTTCCTGTCGGAGAACAGATCCATCACCCGCTGGTCGACGCTGTCGAGCATGCCCTTGTGGAGCTGGATCGCCGTCAAGGTGCCGACGACGCTCTTGGTGATCGACCGCTGATCGTGGCTGATGCCCGGCGCGAAGGGCGCGTAGTAGGCGTCGGCGACGATCCGCCCGTTCCGGACGATCAGGAAACTGTCCTGCCTGTAGGTGCCGATCGTTTCGACCAGCCGGGCCAGGCGCGCCGAGTCCATGCCTTGCTCTTCGGGCGTCGACACCGACCAGGACTCGGTCGGCCAGGGTTTCGCCTGCGGATCGCGCGCCTGCGCGGTACTCGGCGCGGCGATCGGCGCGAAGAGGGGGAACCCTGCAACCAGCGCAGCAAGGACCGCCAACCAGAGACGCATGGGCATCCTCCCAATCGTCATGGCTCGACTGTAATGGCCAAAGCCCGGCGCGGCTCCTTCTTTCTCCTCCCCCTTTGAATGGGGAGGGGAGGCAACGAGCCCTAGAAATCCGCTGTCAGGGAGAGGCGGAAGGTGCGGGGTAATCCGAGGTACAGCGCGGAGGGACTGCCACCTGCCCAGTAATTGGCGTCGAGAACATTCTCGACGTTGAGGCGTGCCACCAGCGACTTGCCCTTCGCCCCCGGATTCTCGAAGGCATAGCGCAGCCCCAAATCGAATCGCGTCCACTCCGGCAAACTGCGTCGCGGCCAAGTCGTGTCGATGTACTGCGAACCCGTGTAGACCACGCGACCGTTCACAGTTAGGCCCGGAACGAATGGCAGGTCCCACTCGCCGGCGATATTCATTTGTACAGTCGGTGAAAACGGAGCAATCCACCCGTCGGTTGTCCCGCCAGGGGTCTTGGCAAGAACGGGACTAAGCAACATCAGGCCGCCGAGCAACCGCACGCCCTCAGTCGGCTCGCCGAAGAAATTAAGCTCAAGGCCTTGGTTACGCTGCTCGCCGGCCATCGTGAGCGTGGGAAGCAGCGGACCCGGAACTGCAATCAAGCTTGGCTGCGAAATCTGAAAGACGCTTGCGGTAGTCGTGAACTTCCCCCAGTCGACCTTTACCCCAGCTTCGAACTGCGTTGACTTGAATGGCGGAAATACCTCTCCCACATTTGCGTAAGTCGCATCGGCGATTGCGCCTTGTTGCAGACCCTGGATGAAGTTGCCGTAGATCGACACGTTCTGCCAGGGCTTGAACACGAGGGCGACCGATGGGCTCAACGCGCTCTGATCATAAAAAGAGGTCGCCGCGCCGCTAGTGATGTTGAAGTTTGTCGCCTGAACCTGCTGCAATCGAACTCCCACCGTCAGCTGTATCCGTTTGTCGGCAGCGGAGAGAGTGTCGGCAAATCCGATGCTCGATAGCGTTTGGTTCGAAGTCTTGTTCGATGAGGGTGTCGCAATGTTGGGCCGGGCAATCTGTGTCGGAGCGTAAATGTTGGTCGCGAATGGCGCGTCGAAGGCGAAGCCAAGCCCCCCCGTCTGCGAATACGTCGTGGCGGTAAGAGCAAGTTGATGGTCGATCGGACCGGTACGAACGAGTGCTCGTACGCCAGCATCGGCAGTGAAGTAGGTCGTATAATTACTGAGATTTAAAGGCGGTCCGGCCGTCGCAGTTCCGTCGACACTGGTGATGGTCGTGGAGTTGGAAAACAGAGCCAAATAGCGATTGTCGTGCGCTCCGAGTGCGGCATACGCCGTTACGTTCTCAGCCAAGTCCACTTCTGCCCTGGCGACACCGAAAAGGTCTTTGCGCTGGTTGTAGCCCCACGGCTGCGCCGTTGGATTGTTGCGAGCATTTGGCGCCCAGGGAAGCGGCACGCCAGCCGCCAGATCCAGGTAAGGCACCGTTCCAACGACATATTGATTCTGATAGCCCAGATCGGCCGAGAGACGCACACCTTCGCCCCGGAAGTCCAATCCCAGGACGGCCAAAGCTCGTTGATCGGAATTGTATTGCAACTCGGTTTGACCCGCTCTGAACACTCCATTGAAGCGAACGCCTATTTCGTTGTCCGCGCCGAAACGGCGGGCGAAATCGATATGTCCGCCAACCTGGCCGGCGGAGATGTAGTTGGCTGTGGCTTGGGTGAGGGGCTCATCCGGCGCCCGTTTGGGCACGATGTTGATGGTGCCACCGATATATCCGTTCGGGGGCATGCCATTCAGCATCGCGCTCGGTCCTTTCAACACTTCGACCCGTTCCGCGAGCTCCACCATGGGCGAACTGCTCGGCAGGATTCCGTAAAGACCGCCGTAGGAGAATCCGACGGAATCCACCGGAAATCCTCGGATCGATACCTGGTCGCCACCGACAGTATTGTCGGATCGCATGCTTCGTACCGATGGATCGTCGATCAGTAGATCCTTGACGGTCTTCGCCTGCTGATCCTGCGCTTTCTTGGCGGTGTAGTTCGTCTGATTGAAGGGCGTGTCCATCACACTCCGATTGCCGAGCAGGCCAAGCTGGCCGCCGGTTGCCACCTGTCCGCCGGCATAGGGCGGCGGCAGGTTGTCGATCATCGCCTGCGGCGGCACCGGAAAGGCGCCCTGCACCTGCACCGGGTCGAGCTGCAGCGCGCCGGACGCATCGGGCCCAGGCGCTGCAACGGTCACGGAAGTTGGAGAGGTGAAGCGATAGGTGACGCCGCTGCCGGCCAGGAGCTGCTGCAGAGCGCTTTCGGCGCTCATCACGCCCGTCACGCCGCCCGTCGACTTGCCTGCGATGGCGGCGGCGTTCACCGCGATCTGCAGGCCGGACTGGCGACCGAACAGGGTCAGGGCCTGCGCCAAGGGTTGCGCGGGAATATTGAAACCGATCGACATGCCGCCGACTTGGGCCTGCTGCACGGCCTGGCCGATCGACGGTGCCTGTGCCGCCGCATCGTGCGGTCCCGTGGCGGTCAGTGCGGCGGCACTTCCGACGAGTACCGTGAAAAGAAAGACCCTGCCTGCTCCCGCACGCTCAACGCTGCTCGCCACGACAAATCCCCCGTCGATCCGTGCCGACGGGTTCACGGAGATGCCGACGCGGACGAAGCATCCGCATCTATTGAAACGACAAGCGGCCGGCCGGCCGATTAAGGAAGGTTCCGAAAAAAGTTGGTGGCGCGCGAAAGCGGAGATCGCCGCGTCACTTGGCCGAGATGAACAGGACGTACGGCGTGATCGTGTGGATCTTGCCGCCCTGTGTATCGATCGCCGCGGCAAGCGCCTCCACGGGGCGCCGCAGATCGAAGACGCCCGTCACCAACTGGTCCTCCAGGGCGCGATCCCTGAAGACGATCATGCCTCCGTAGTAGCGGCCGATCTCTTCGACGACGCTGCCCAGGCGGGCGTCGTGAACGACCAGCCGGCCCGCACGCCACGAGGCCACCTCGTCCGGGGCAACCTCGCTTCTCGTTTCGCGTCGGGAGTGCCGGTCGATCGTGAGCCGCTGGCCGCGCGTGAGAACGACAGGTGACGTCTCTCCCTGGCGCGTGGCAACGCGAACCGTTCCGGATTGTACCGATACGGAAACCTGATCGGGGGTCGTCTGCACCGCGAAGCCGGTGCCTGTGACCGTCACCGTCACGTCGGCCGCCCGCACGACGAACGGCCGATCGGCCGACGAGACCACATCGAAGAAAGCGTTACCTGCCAGCAATACGATCTCGCGCCGGGTCGGCGTGTAGTCGATGGCCACCGCACTGCGCGCATCGAGGAGGGCGACGCTGCCGTCCTCCAGGGTCATGGTCCGGACCTCGGCGACTCCCGTGGTGAGGTCGGCCGCGAGCCGCATCTGGAGAGCGGGGAAGAAGACGATGGCGATGCAGGCGGCGATCGCCGCGGCGAGGATCGTCCCCGAACGCCGCAGCCTGCT
Source organism: Reyranella sp. (assembly GCF_004297405.1). Lineage (GTDB taxonomy): Bacteria > Pseudomonadota > Alphaproteobacteria > Reyranellales > Reyranellaceae > Reyranella. The sequence continues at coordinate 126,518 of NZ_SCVC01000030.1, read as the reverse complement.
GCCGCGGGCCCGACGGTCAGGGAAAGGCGCGATGCGGTGGACGGCCTGCCCGGCACGCGGCAAGGCGGCCCCCAGGCCGTCGTCGGGACGATCCGCCAGTGCATCGAGGCTCGACCAGACACGCTTCATGTCGCCGAACGCTTCGGCATTCGCCTCGCGATGGCCGAGCCATGCATCGAGTTCCGCACGCAACGCCTTGTCGTCCGGATTCGCCTCGAGCCGCAGCAGCCAGTCCATGGCCTGCGATCTTGGAGAGTCCTCTGGGTCGTCGGATCGTTTCAAGGCTTGTCCTGTTGTCCCTGCGGAAGCTGAGGCAGGATCGAAGTTGTTCGCCCCTCGATTCTTAGAGCGAGGGAGTATTGGTTCTTTAAGGTTTGCCGAACGCTTTATCCGACGCACGCTCATCGCCCAGGAGGCGTCGGGCTGCATGCAGGCCCGCTTCCTTCACGAGCTGGTGCGCCCGGGGAACCGAGATGTCTAGCCGGGCGGCGATCTCGTGGAGGGGGCGCCCTTCGAGCTTGTACATCTGGAACGCGATCCGCGTGCGCTCCGGCAGTTCGGCAATCGCATCGGCCATCACGCGCATCTCGTCCCTGAAGTAGAGGATCCGCTCGGGCGAGGGGACGTCGTGCGGCACGCTCTCGGCCGACGACCCTCGATCGATGACCTTGTCCTGCAGGGCCGTCCGCTTGACCCAGTTCAGCGCCAGGTTGCGGACAATCATGTAGAGGTAGCTCAGCGGCTGGTGGATCTCTTCGCCTTGTTCCCATCTGGCAGAGAATTTCAGCCACACCTCCTGGACGACATCTTCGGCGCTCGCGCGATCGCGCACGATTCGGCTCGCATAGTTCAGAAGGTCGGCCCGGTGTTTGATGTAGACGGAGAGAGCCGTTTCGTGTGGCGCCACGGCGGATCCTGAGTAAATGCGAACGGTTCTCAATCGCACTATGCCGGGATCCGTCGACTATTGCAAACAGCGCGGTGCCGCTCAGAAATCCGCGGTCAGGGAGAGGCGGAAGGTGCGCGGGGCGCCGAGGGAGAGGGTGAAGGCGTTGTTGCCGCTGGCCCAATAGTTGGCGTCAGCCACGTTCTCGACGTTGAAGCGCGCGACCAGAAGCTTGCCCTTGGCGCCGGGATTCTCGAAGGCGTAGCGGACGCCGAGGTCGAAGCGCGTCCAGTCCGGCAGCATGCGGCGCGGCCAGGTCGTGTCGACATATTGCGCGCCGGTGTAGATGGCGCGGCCGTTCACCGTCAGGCCCGGCACCCAGGGCAGGTCCCATTCGCCCGCGAGATTGAACTGGAAGGTGGGTGAGAAGGGCGCGATCCAGCCATCGGTCGCGCCGCCCTGCGTCTTGGTGAGCACGGGATTGAGGAACATCATGCCGCCGAGCAGGCGCACGCCCTCGATCGGCTCGCCGAAGACGTTGAACTCCAGCCCCTGGTTCACCTGCTCGCCGTCGAGCGTCAGGGTCGGCAGGGTGGCGCCGGGCACCGCGATGGTGCTGGGCCGCGCGATCTGGAAGGCGCTCACTGTCGTGGTGAACTTGCCGCCCCAGTCGGCCTTCACGCCAACCTCGAACTGCGTCGACTTGTAGGGCGCGAAGATCTGGCCGGAATTCTGGTACTGCGGCCCGACGATGACGCCTTGCTGCAGGCCCTGGATCCAGTTGCCGTAGATCGAGACGTTCTGCCAGGGCTTGAACACCAGCGCGACAGAGGGGCTGAACGCGCTCTGGTCGTAGGTCGAGTCCTGCAGGCCGGTGATCGGATCGAAGTTGGCGGCGGCGACGCGCTGCAGGCGGCCGCCGACGGTCAACTGGATGCGCTTGTCGGCGGCGGACAGCGTGTCGGCAAAACCAATGCTCGTCATGTCCGACGTCGAGGTCTTGTTGGCCGCCGGCGTGGCGATGTTGGGGCGCGCGATGATGGTGGGATTGTAGATGTTGGTGGCGAACGGCGTGCCGACGACGAAGGCCGAGCCGAACTCGGCATTGTAGGTCGTGGCGGTGAAGGAGAGCTGGTGGTCGATCGGGCCGGTGCGGGCGGTGGCTCGCAGGCCCGCTTCGGCCGTGCGGTAGATGCCGTAGTCGCTGCTGTTGTTCATCTGGCCGTTGGCGCCGCCATTGGCGCCGCGGATCAGGTTCGCCGACGACTGGATCAGGCCTTCGACGCGCTGGTCATGTGCGCCGAGCGACACGTAGGCGGTGATGTTGTCGGTGATGTCGAGCTCGCCGCGGAAGGTGCCGAACAGATCCTTGTTCCGCGAATAGGCCCAGGGCTGGCCCGCGGGATTGCTCCTGACGTTGGGCGCCCACGGCAGCGGCGTGCCGGCGGTCAGCCAGATATAGCCCGCGACGCCGCCGATATAGCGGTGCTGGTAGCCGAAGTCGGTCGAGAAACGCACCCGCTCGCCGCGGAAATCGAGGCCGAGCAAAGCGAGCGCGCGTTCGTCGGTGTTCCAGCGCACGTCGGTCTGGCCGTTCCGGTAGACGCCGTTGGCGCGCACGCCGAACTGCTTGTCGGGGCCGAAGCGCCGCGCGACGTCGACATGGCCGCCGAACTGCGCGCCGGAAACATAGTTCGCCGTGAACTGCGTCAGCCCCTGGTCGGGCGCGCGCTTGGGCACGATGTTGATGGTGCCGCCGATCTCGCTGGTCGGCGCCATGCCGTTCAGCATGGCGCTCGGCCCCTTGAGCACTTCCACGCGCTCCGCCACCTCGGCCATGATGCTGTAGGTCGGCAGCACGCCGTACAGCCCGCCATAGGCGACGGCGGAATTATCGACGGGAAAGCCGCGGATGCGCATGCCGTCGGTGCCGGGGCTGGTGTCGGCGCGAATGGTGCGGACCGACGGATCGTCGATCAGCACGTCCTGCACGGTCTTGGCCTGCTGCTCCTGCGCCTTCTTCGACGTGTAGTTGCTCTGGTTGAACGGCGTGTCCATCACGTCGCGATTGCCGAGCAGGCCCAACTGTCCGCCGGTCGCAACCTGTCCGCCGGCGTAAGCTGGCGGCAGGTTGTCGATCATCGCCTGCTGCGGCACCGGATAGCCCTGCACCTGCACCGGATCGAGCTGCAGCGCGCCGCTTTGCTGGCCGTCCCGCTGACCATCGGGCAGCTTGGTGAGATAGATGCTGCGGCCACCGGCGAAGCGCCAGGTGACGCCCGTGCCCGCCAGCATCTGGCGCAGCGCGTCTTCCGGCGTCATGCGGCCGGACACCGCGGCGGAGCGCAGATTGGCGAGCGTCGCCTGATCGACGGAGACCTGATAGCCGGACTGGCGGCCGAACGTCGTCACGGCGCCAGCGAGCGGTTGCGCGGGAATGTCGAAGACCATCGACTCCTGCGCCTGCGCAAGCACGGGCGGCGAGGGCGTTCCCGTCTCCTGAGCCACCGCAACACCGGCAAGACCTGTGCCCAGACAGGTACTCGTCGTCAGCACCATCAACGAGACAGGCCAACGCGACTTCCGGCGACTCGATACCATACGCTACTCCCCCGAGCGGCTTCCTGCGAATGATCACCATTCGCTTACCGACCAGAGACGAAGCGGCGCGCCGAACTTCTCACTAAATTTTTCGAAGGCGCGTCAGTCGACGGACAGCACCAGCAGATAGGGCGTGAACGCGCGCACGACGCCGCCATAGGGCGCGGACAGAACGCGCAGCGCGCCGGCCGGATCGGCAAGATCGTAGACGCCGGTCACGCGTTTTCCGCGCAGCGACTCGCTGGCGACGACGATGGAGCCGGCATGCGAGCGGTCGAGGGCCGCCACGACATCGGTCAGCAGCGCATTCTCGACGATGAGCCGGCCCTTGCGCCACGCCGCGACGGTACCGGGCTGCAGCGCCGTCTCGACGACGGTTCCACTGCTGCGATCGACGACGACGCCTTGCTGGGCGCCGAGATCGGCCAGCGACGACGAGAGATTGTCGGTACGTGCGACTCTCACCGACCCGCTCGCCACGGCGACGGAGACGGTGCGGTCGGTCATCGCGACATCGAACGCCGTGCCGGTGACGGTGGTGCTGACAGGGCCCGCGCGAACCGTGAAGGGCCGCGCGCGGTCGGGCGCGACCTCGAAGTAGGCGGCGCCTTCGAGCAGGGTCACCTCGCGCGCGCCCGCGGCGAAGGAGACGGAGATGGCGCTGCTGGCGGCGAGGGTGACGCGCGAGCCGTCCTCGAGCGAGACCTCGCGCATCTCCGCGACCGACGTCGCATGGCTGGCGTTCAACTGCACCCTCAGGACGGGGAGCGCAAAGACCAGCAACAGACAGGCCGCGATGGCGAGCGCGGTCACCCGCACGCCGAAGCGGCGGCGGCGCAGGGGCGTTACGTTGGATTGCCCGTGAGAAACGGTGGGTCGAGAAACGACAGATCGCGTCGATGACGCAGTGGGCCATTCATGCGCAAAGGCCGCGCGCGCCTGTCCCGTTACCTGCCAGGCCCGTTGCGTCAGCGCCCACGCTTCCGCATGGACGTCGCTTTCGGCCAGCCAGTCTGCCAGCTCGGCCCGCAGCCCGGCATCGTCGGGTGCGTCCTGCAGACGGAACGCCCAGGCGGAGGCGGCTTCCAGCACGCGATCGGGAATCATGTCGTCGTCGCCGGACATCGGAGCGCTCCCGCCATACACGGAAGACGAAGGAGCGGCGAAAATTTTCCGGAGATTCGTCATCGCGCCGCTCACCGGTTCGGGGTCTGCGTGGAGGACGGCCGTTGCAGGCGGCGGGCGACATGCATGAGCGCGGTCTGCGCCCAGCGCGCCGCCGTCGACAGCGGCACGCCAAGATGGTCGGCGGTCTCCTGCAAGGTGTAGCCGCCGATGCGGTTCATCTCGAAGGCCCGCCGGACATTGTCGGGCAGCTCGGCGAGGGCGGCCTCGGCGCGGCGCAGCTCGTCACGCTGCAAGGCTTCTTCTTCCGGCGACACCGCGGGCGGCAGCGTCTCGGAGAGGACGAGATGGGCCTCGTCACGACGCTTGTCGGCCGACAGGCGGCGGCGCAGGTCATAGGCGAGGTTGCGGACGATGCGATAGAGATAGGCCGCCGGCTGCTCGACCCGCACATCATCCGGGCGCGGCGCGAATCGCATATAGGCTTCCTGCACCACGTCCTCGGCGCGCATGCGATCACCGACGATCGGCGTCGCATACTCCACGAGCGCCGCCCGGTGCGCGAGATAGAGCCTCAATCTGGAGTCGTCGTCCTGCAAGCTGCCCGTCGTGACTGGTCTCGGCGTAGCGGCGGCAGCCTTGGCTCCCCTTAGCAATATTGATAATCATTCGCAATCTGATTGCGGTCACTTCCTCCCCATTTGAATGGGGAGGAGAGGCAATGAGGAGTCGCCACGTCGGCGGCAAGCGTGGCCGCCCTAGTCCGGAAATTGCTCCACGTGAGTCTCGGCGGTCCGGCCAATGTATAGCGCTCGACGGCCGGAAAACGACACGATGTAACCCGCACAGCCGGCCGAGGCGGCCTTCTTGCAGAAGCCCAGATAGGTATAGCCGGGCACCAGTTGCTGCGCTTCCCTGATGGCAGCCTGGATGCGCCCCGCATCAAAGGACGGGGCGACGGGATCGTCGATCCTGTGCGTCGGCACGTCGACGAGGTCGCCATCTGGCATGTAGAAGGTCGCGAGCGCGCGCCGGAAGTCGATCGCGTAACCTTCGAAGCCCGTCTGCATCAACGTCGTGACGATCTGGGGAAAGGTCATCGTGTTGTTTTCCGCGCCGTCGAGGCAGGTCTTGGCGACAGCTTTCTTGTGATCGTCCATGCGGCTTTATCCTCTGCGTGAGTTGCGTTGAGTTCAGTTGATCGGGTTCAGTCGATCGGCAGGGCCGCCATCCCACCATGCTCGACCAACCGCTTCAGGAGCCCTTCCAGCGTGTCCCGTTCGGCTCTGCTCAGGGCGCCGAAGAATTCTGCGTCGTTCTGATCGGCCAGCGCGGCCAGCTTCGGGACCAAACTGCTTCCCCGCGGCGTCAGCGCGAGCGTCTGAGCGCGGCCATCATCGCTGTCGGCCTTGCGGACGATCAGCGATTTGTCGATCAACCGATCGGCCAACTTCGTGATCGCGCCGCGCGTCATGCCCATTTCGTCGGCGACGCGACTCGGCGGAATCGGATCCTTGCCGTACAACGCGCGCAGCATCACCCATTCGGCAACGGTCACTCCCATGACGGCAAGCCTGCTGGCAAAGGCATGCGAGACGTGGTTGGACACGGTGCGCAGCCAGAAGCCGAGATGTGCAGTGAGGTCCGAGACGGGCAAAGGCGAAGGCATGGCAGTTCCTTAGTTGACTAGGAAACTATCATGCGAAAGTTTCCTGGTCGACCGCTCCGATTGCCTCGGCGCATCGACTTCAGGTCGAGCTCAGGATGTGCGAGTTGAGGGGGTGCCTCGCCCTGACACCTCCCCATCGGAATGGGGAGGTGAGGCAATGAGGAGCCGCCGCCTGGTCGAAATGATGCCCAGGTCGATGCGGTCTCAATCGAGGAAGGACGAGTGAATCGTCCTTCCTGTGTTCAACGAGATCAGGCCTTGAGGTTGACGGCGGCTTCCTTGCCGCGCTCGCTGGCGACTTCGTAGGTGATCTTCTGGCCTTCATTGAGGCCGTTCAGTCCCGCGCGCTCGACGGCGCTGATATGGACGAAGACATCCTTGCCGCCGTTGTCCGGCTGAATGAAACCGAAACCCTTGGTCGCGTTGAACCACTTAACTGTGCCTGAAGCCATGACGTGTATCCTTTAGTGAAGTCGAGAGTAGGCAATGCAGGCCACATGGAAGTAAGTCCAGAGAGGCATCTGCTCATCGGTGTCTAACGTGACGCTTACGCTTTACTGCAACCCTCTACTGTCCGAAATTGGACACCTAAGTCGGGCAGCCACGAAACCGCTTCTGCCTTTCTCCTGCCTAGTCATCCGTCGAATTCTCCAGGGTGGCAAGCAGAAAGACGGCCGTGTCCGTCCGGCTGACGCAAGATTGATCCGGAAAGGCGATGCCGGGCGATGACGCATGAAGCGTTAGGGGGCGAACGGTGAATGAACCTGTCATGCCCGCTGCAAGCGGTTTCCAGGACGCAGACCGTTACGAACAGCTCATGGGTCGCTGGAGCCGCCGGCTGGCGCCTTCGCTGATCAGGTTCGGTGGTCTCAGCGACGGCGATCGCGTGCTCGACATGGGGTGCGGCACCGGCAGTCTGATCTTCGCGCTGCCAGACTTCGCCAACGTCGCATCGGCCACCGGGATCGATCTGACCGAGTCCTATGTCGCAGCCGCTCGCGCGCGGAACACCGATCCGCGTTTTGCTTTCGACGTGGGCGACGCGCGTGCCCTGCCATACCCGGATGCGTCGTTCGACCGGGCCTTCTCGTTGCTGGTTCTGCACTTCATTCCCGACGCGCGCAAGGCAGTCGAGGAAATGTGCCGCGTCGTCCGCCCCGGCGGCACGATCGCCGCCGCGGTGTGGGACGCTTATGGCGGCCAACCCTTCGCGCGAATCCTCTGGGACATCGCGGGTGTCCTCGATCCCGCGCTGGAGCGGCCACTCTTCCGTCCTCTCAACGGGCCCGGCGAGATGGAGACGCTGTGGCGGGATCTCGGCTTGCGCGATGTCGAGCAGACGAGCTTGCTGACCCACATGGAGTTCCAATCCTTCGAGGACTACTGGACGCCCTTTGCCAGCGGCGAAGGACCCCATGGCCAGTATGTCGTCAAGCTGCCCCCTGAGAAGCGCGACATTCTGAGAGAGCACGTGCGCCGCGCCTACCTCGCCAACCGTCCCGACGGTCCACGTTCCATGGCGGCCGTCGCCTGGGCCTGTCGTGGCACGGTGCCTGAGTGAGTGACGGCGAAGGGCAGTCTTTCTCCTCCCCATTCAAATGGGGAGGAGAGGCGATGATCATCGCGCCAACGCGGCGGCCTGCTCGAGGCTGATGCCCGTGACGAGCGGGTCGGCGTGGCGATGGGCGAGCCGCCAGTCGCCCCCAGTGCGGTGGCCGTCGCGGCGATAGACCAGGGTGACGCGCAGCGACCAGTCCTGCGCCGGCAGGCCGCCGACCTCGACGCGGGCGCGTTCGATGATCGCCAGCACCACCATGTCGGCCGAGCCGTAGGACTGCACCACCTCTTGCTCCAGGGTGCCGTTGCGGAAGAACCGCCCCATCGCCGCCATCCGCTCCGGCGTGATCTCCGCGCCATGCGTCGGCGCGCCGCCGAACGGCGACATCAGGGTGAAGTCGTCGGTGAGGGCGACCGTGGCGAGATAGCGCTGAATGTCGCCGCGCATCAGGGCGGCGTTCGACTCCAGGGATCGCTCGATGAGGTCGCCCACCTCCATGTCGATGAAGGCCTCGGCCGCGGCGGCGGCGAAACCCGACGGGTGCAGGGCGGACATGCGGGACTCCAGGGTTGGTGAATTGTCACGACCGGGAGATGGCACCTGTATGCCTCCTGAATGAAGTGATATGATTTCACCAATATGCTGAGCAGAATTGACCACTCCGGCGCAGACCTGTCCCGCGCCGACCTCAACCTGCTGGTCCTGTTCGAGATCGTGCGCGAGGAGGGACATGTCGGGCGCGCGGCGGAGCGGCTGAACCTCTCCTCGTCGGCGGTCAGCCACGGGCTCGGCCGGCTGCGGCGGCTGCTCAACGATCCGCTGTTCCTCAAGACGCCCAAGGGCGTCGTGCCGACGGCGCGCGCGCTGGAGCTGGCCGCGCCGATCGCCGACATTCTCGCGCGGGTGCGGAGCGTCGTGGCGACCGCCGCGCCGTTCGAGCCCGCGACCTCGACGCGCCGCTTCACGGTCGGCGCGCCCGATGGCGTGTCGGCGGTGTTCCTGCCGCCGCTGCTCGCTCGGCTCGGCAAGGAAGCGCCCGGCATCGACATCGGCGTGCGCCAGCTCCTGCCGACGCAGGGCGAGACGTCGCCCGATCGCGCCTGGCGGGGCGCGCTGGCCGAGCTCGAAGCGCGCGCGATGGATATCGCGATCGTGCCGACGGACCAGTTTCCGCCGCGCTTCCACGGGCGCGTGCTGTTCGAGGAGGATTTCGTGCTGGCGATGCGCGCCGGCCATCCGTTCGCCCGCGCGCCGACCCTGGATCGCTACTGCGCGATGCGGCATCTCGTGGTCTCGCTCACCGGCGATCCCTATGGCTTCGTCGATCGTGTGCTGGCCGAACAGGGCCGCGCGCGGCGGATCGCGCTCACCGTGCCCAACTTCATGTTCGCGCTGGCGGTCGTGGCCGAAACCGACCTGATCACCGCGTTGCCCCGCCGGTTTGCTGCCCTGCATGCGCGCCGCTTCGGCGTCGTGCGCCGCGAAGCGCCGCTGCCGCTCGGCCGCTTCCGCCTCACCGCCGTCGCGCCCCAGGTCGCGATGATGGACGCCGGCCTCGCCTGGCTGTTCGACCGGCTTTGATGAGCGCCACGATTCAGCCTCCCCCGTCATCGGGGGAGGTGCCCGTGTCTGCGCGGGCGGAGGGGTCATGTATCTCTCGATGCTCTGACCCCTCCGCCCCTCCGGGGCACCTCCCCATTTGAATGGGGAGGAGAGGCTCTGGCGGTGGACGCCGGGTGTGGCTACTCGTCGGGGGGATGACGGGCGATTATCGTTGGGTCGAGGATTTCGACGACCTCATCCGTGCAATCGATTGCACGTTCGCGGACACAGGCCGGCCGGTCGAGGTCGCCGCCGATTGCGCTGGTGACGGCGGCACTGTCCTCGCGATCGGCTTCAGCATGGCAGCAGGCGCGGCGGACTGTCTCGATCTCGCTCACGAGCTGCCGGACCCTGTCGTCGAGAGCCTGCGCACCTTGCTGACCTCGCCGCGGATCAGGCTGCGCGGCGCCAACTTCAAGGCCGACATGGGTTGGCTCGCGGCGCGGCTGGGCATCGACTGCACCAACTTCGCCTTCGATCCTCTGCTCACGGGCTCGCTGCTCGACGAGAACCGCTCCAACAGCCTCGCCACCTACACGCGCCTCTACACGGAGATCGAGGAGGGCACTTCTCACGATCCGTTATTGTACCGACTGGGCCGCGCCGTCGATGCCGTCTTCCAGTCGGCCGCCGCCATTCGTCACGAACTGCTGGCATCGCCGGCACTGGCGCACTTCTACGTGAGCCTGCTGCATCCCGCGTCGCTCGCCTTCGGCCGCCTCGAACGACACGGCGTGCTGGCCTCGCGCGAGCGTTTCGAGGCGCTGCGGGTCGAGCTCGAAGGCGAGGACGGGCGCGGCGGCGCGCTGGCCGATCTCGACCGCCAGGTGCTGGCGCTGCTACCGGGCCGGCTGCGCATGAAGTACGCCGATAACCTCTCCGTCCGGCCTGCAATGCTGCGCGACTTCTTCTTCGGCACCGCCGGCCTGCACCTGAAGCCGCGCATGGTGACGCCTCGCCAGGGTGAGCCCTCGACCGCCAAGGCCCATCTCGCCATGTTCCACGACGTGCCCGAGGCGGCGGCGATGGTCGAGGTGCTCGAAGCGCGCAGTGCGGCGGCCAAGATGCTGTCGGCCTACGTGAAGGGCTTCCTGAAGCACCTGCACGCCGACGGCCGCTTTCACCCGAGCTACATGCTCTTTGCCGGCCGCGCGGATGATGGCGACACGGCCGACAGCGGCACCGTCACCGGCCGCACCTCGGCGCGCGATCCGGCCATACAGACCGTGCCGAAGCGCGGGACGTGGGCCAAGAAACTCCGCCGCTGTTTCGTCGCGCCGCCCGGCATGGCGATCTGGTCGACCGACGCCGCGCAAGGCGAACTCAAGATCGCGGCCTGCCTTGCCGACGAGGCCAACATGCTGGCCGCCTATCGCGCCGGGCTCGATCTCCACGCCGTCACCGGCGCCTCGATGATGGACATGCCGACCGACGCCTTCATGGCGCTGGCCGCCGACGTTCAGGACCGCGAGAAGATGGAGCGCTTCGAGCTGGGCCGCTTCAAGGCCAAGGCCGCGAACTTTGGCCTGCTCTACGGCATGCAGGCCAAGGGCTTCGTGCGCTACGCCTGGCAGACCTTCAAGATGGTGCTCAGCGAGACGCAGGCGCAGGGGATGATCGACCGCTTCTTCGCGACCTATCCCGGCCTGCTCGACTGGCACGAGACGGCGCGCAAGCGGGCGCGACGCGACGGCGCTGTCGCCAATCCCTTCGGTCGGGTGCGGCATCTGCCGTGGATCCGCTCGTCTGACCGCCAGGTCGCAAGCCGCGCCGAGCGCCAGGCGATCAACGCGCCGGTGCAGTCGACGCTGTCCGATCTCACCTGCTGGGCCTTGAGCGAGATCGACCGGCAAATTCCCGACGCCCGACCCTGCGCCATGATCCACGACGCCGTGCTGGGCTACTGCCCCGAGGACCGCGCCGAGGAGATCGGTCGCCGCATCGTAGAGGTCGCCGGCAACCTGCCGATCGAGACGATGTGCGGCTGGCGCCCGCAACTCCGCTTAACCTTCGACCACGAATACGGCCCCGACATGGGCTCGATGGTGAAGATGAAGGGGTGACGCTGGGGGCGCGCCACTCCAGTGGCGCGGTCATGATCATGAATCGCGCGAGTGGACTCGCGCGCCCCCGGCATGGCGCAGGAACGAGCCGGCGAGGCGGGTGGTGATGGCGAGGGCGCGCGGGCGGTCCATAGGCTCGCGGCATGAAGATCAAACAGCCCGAGATGCGTGTCACCTCGCTTGCTCCCGCCGCTGCGCCTGCGATGGCGTCGAATGCGCTGCAGGTCGAGGACGAGTTCAACGCCTTCTATATGGCCGGCACCGACGGGGCGGCGGGCCATGTGCTGCGGCCGCCCTACGATCCGCGATCGCTGGAGCGATTGACGCAGGAGAACAACGTCCTGGGCGCCTGCATCGACGCCATGGTGGTCAATGTCGCGGGCACCGGGCATCGCATCGAGCGCGAGACCAAGCGCGCCGACGAGCCCGACGAGCAGGACGATCCGGTCGCGCAGAAGCTCGAAGCGTTCTTCCGCGAGCCGTTCCCCGGCACGAGCTTCATCACCATGCGCCGCGACCTCGAACGCGACATGGAGCGGGTGGGCTACGGCGCGCTGGAGATCATGCGCAATGCCGCGGGTGAGGTCGTGTTCCTGCGCAACACGCCGGCCCGCACCATCCGCCTCTGCAAGCTCGATGCGCCGGCGCCGGTCGCCAAGACTGTGTCGCGGGGCGGCGCGGAGATGTCCGTCAACGTGATGGTGCGCGAGCGGCGCTTCGTGCAGCTCATGGCCGGGCAGCTCCTATTCTTCAAGGAGTTCGGCGCCTCGCGCCAGCTCGACAAGCACACCGGCCAGTGGGAGAGCGCCGACCGGCCCGTGTCGGTGCCGGCGCGCGCCACCGAGCTGCTTTACTTCCAGGTGGGGCAGGACCCCAACAGCCCCTATGGCGTGCCGCGCTGGGAGGGGCAGATTCCCTCGGTCGTCGGCTCGCGCGCGGCGGAGGAGAACAACCTCACTTATCTGCAGTCGGGCGGCCTGCCGCCGGCGCTGATCATCGTGCAGGGCGGCATCGTGGCGGGCGAGGCGCGGCAGGCGCTGGAGCGTCAGTTCGCGCCGGGCCAGAAATCGCGCGCCGCCATCCTCGAAGTCCCCGCGACCGACGGCATGCTCGACAAGCCGGGCACGGTGAAGGTCACGGTCGAGCGCTTCGGCCATGAGCGCGCGGGCGATTCGATGTTCGAGCGCTACGACGACAAATGCGCGGAGCGGGTGCTGCGGGCGTTTCGCTTCTCACCGCTGTTCCTCGGCAAGTCGGCCGACTTCAACTTCGCGACGGCCTATGCGAGCTATCTCGCGGCGGAGAGCCAGGTGTTCGGGCCCGAGCGGCGGCTGTTCGACGAGATCGTCACGCGCAAGCTGCTGCCGGAACTGGGCGGTGCGGGCTACGTGTTCCGCTCCAACCCCATCGCCATCAAGGATGTGACGCAGCAGATCGCGGCGCTGTCGCTGGCGGCGGGCCTGCCGGGTATCGATCCCGAGAGCGTCGTCGATCAGCTCAACAAGGCGGCCGAGCTCGAGCTGCAATTCCGGTGTTCGGATACACCTGTGCAGTTACGTCCCGTGCAATCGATTGCACGAGCCGAATCGTGAGCCGGCTCTGCCGGGTGAAGACCTGGCTGCACCTGCTGCTCTACGCGCTGGCCTTTCACTGCACGCCGATCCCGGCATGAGCGCGCTGCTGGGACTGAAGCTCGCCGCCGTCGCATTGGCGCTGGCGATCGTCGTGGCGGCGCTGTGGTGGACCTATGCCGAAGGCAAATCCGCCGGCCGCAACGACGTCTCTACCCGGGCGATGGAGAAGGCGGCGGAGAAGACCCATGAAGGCATCAGGCTGCGCAACCAGGCGGCGCGTCGCGCTGCTGGCGACGACGACGACACTGCTTTCGAGCGCATGCGCCCCCGCGCCCGTGATGGTGCTGAGCCCTGATCCCTGCGCGCGCTTCTCGCGGCTGGAGATGACCGACGCGCAGGTCGACGACGCCAAGCGCTCTCCCGAAAGCCGCCGCACCTGGCGCCCGTTCTTCAACCAGACGAACGCGCATAATGACGTGTTCGACGAGACGTGTTTGAAGGGGAAGTGACAGGGGAAGCGCGCTACTTCCCGAGGACGACGTGCTCGAGTTCGAAATCGTCGGCGGAGGCACCGAACATGGCGTAGTAGCCGCGATGCTCGGGATTCTTGAAGACGTCCTTGCGCGTCTCGAAGAACGCCTTGTCGTACCAGTTCACGCCGAAGGAGATCGTCATGCCTTCGCGGAACGACGAGCTCCACTCCCACAGCACGAGCAGTTCGGGCCGCAGCCGCAGCCTTTCGTCCGACCAGCGCAGCAGCCGCACGCACTGGCGCAGGTCGCGTTCGTTGGAGAAGGTGATGCGGGCCTTGGTCTGGGCATAGGGCTTGCGGCCGGCGGCGGGCCCCTCGGTACCGCGCAGGATCATCACGCGCTTGGTGACGCCTTTGCGAAGCTCGCGGTCGAGTTCTTCGTCGATGTCCGGTAGCAGATCGTCGCCAATGCGCAGAAGGTCGCTCTCATGACTCCGGTGTGAGTCCTGCACCATCGCTGCCTCCCCCGTTGAATTCTCGTCGGCGGATTGACGATGACTCCGTACCGCTCCCACGAAGGCGGGGACATCAGTATTTTGGCATATCAGAAACACAACCGGCGCCGCCCTCTGATCGTGAGCGCGCCGCCGTCGCGCCGTGCCGCTGAGCATCGCCGCGCCGAGTCCTAAGTTCGCGCCATGGACTGGAAGCCGATCGTTGCGGTCGTGGCGCCGACCTTTGCCTGTGCGCTGGAAGGGCCGTTGAAGGGGCTGGCGGCGGGGGTGGCGGGGAAGGTCCTGCTGGAGCGCGACGATGCGCGGCCGGACGAGATCGTCGAGATGATCCTGAAGGAGCAGACGCCGGAGCTGATGCGCAGGCTGCGGCTGGTCGAGAGCGCCATCGTCGAGCAGCAGCGCGCGCTGGGTTTCACCTTCGCGGCGTTGCGGCCGGATACGCGCGCGCGGCCGAGTCCGTGGGCGCACATTGGCATCAACGTCCTGGCGGCCGTCGTGCTCGGCATGTTCATGGCCGGGGTCTACTACGTCTTCAACAAGAAGCTGCCGGCCGACGAGCCCGCGTCGATCGCGCTGATCTCGTCGGTGGTGGGTTATCTCGCGGCCAACACCACGCAGGTGCTGAGCTACTATTTCGGCTCGACCTCGAGCAACAACCGTCGCAGCGAGGCGATGACCAACGCGCTGCAGAACAAATAATTGCCTTCGCGCCGGCCGGTGCTATTCACCCTCCACACAACCAAGGAGGGTTGATTGACCAGTCTGACCGTCATCCAGATCGTCGCCGCGCACGAGGCCATCGCCCGCCTGCGTGACAAGCCGTTGCCCGGCGCCGTGAGCTATCGCCTGTCGAAGATCGTGAAGTATCTCGACGAGGAGTTTCGCCTCTACGCCACCGTGAAGAACGAGCTGATCGTGCGCCATGGTGAGCCGGTGCCCGACAAGCCGGAGGAATATCGCGTGCTGCCGCACCTGCCGGGCTTCGGCGCCTATATCGAGGCGATGACGCGCGTGCACGAGGAGACGGTGCCGTTCCCCTTCAAGAAGATCGAGGTGAAGGATCTCGACCTCGATTTCTCGGCCAATGAGATCGAGGCGCTGGCTCCGATCTTCGACGGCTTCGCGACCGAGGACGACGGGGCGGACGCGGCAGCTCTCGAAGCCCGCGCCGCGGTTCGGCGGCAGCGGTTGAACGCTTCGGTCTAGTTACCTCTCTCTTGTCATCCTGAGCGCAGCGAAGGATCTCATGTCGGTTGCAAGCGGTGATGAGGTCCTTCGCTTACGCTCAGGACGACAGAAGAGAGCACACGGCTCGTAAACAGAACCAGGGCCGGGCGCGGCCATAGCCGCCCGGCTTGCGGCGGCTAACGTCGCTCGCATGTCTCCCATCGAAATCGCGATCAAGAAGCAGGACGCCGAGCAGCAGATCGTCTTCGGGGAAGTCTTTGCCCCGAACGTCACGGATGCGCAGGGCGATCGCATGTCGGCGGAGGAGATCGCCAAGGCTGCCTATCTCTTCATGGAGAAGGGCCGGCTGGCGAAGATCGACACCAACCACGATCTCCATCCCAACGGCTCCTATATCGTCGAGACCTTCATCGCGCGCGAGGGCGACCCGACGTTCATCCCGGGCGCGTGGGTGATCGGTGTGAAGGTACCCGACCCGGCGCTATGGATCGCCATCAAGAAGGGTGAGCTGAATGGCTTTTCCCTCGATGGCGCGGGCTTTCGCGAGGAGGTGACCGTCGAGGTCGAGATTCCCGAAGAGCTGTCGGGCCTCACTGATCGAATCGAGAACCACGCCCATCAGTTCACCGTGCGCTTCGACAGCGATGGCAATTTCCTCGGCGGCGAGACCGACACCGTGCAGGGCCATCGCCACACAATCACGCGCGGCACGCTGACCGACGAGAGTGCGGACCACAGCCATCGTTTCTCCTATGTCGAAGGGTTCCTCCATGCGTCGTGACGTGAAGGTCAACGAACTCAGCGACGTCGACGTGCGCTTCGTCTCGCTGGTCAAGCGCGGTGCCAACCGCATCCCGTTCCGTCTCACCAAGGAAGACACAAGCCGCATGCTCGATTTCGTGAAGCTCTTCCGCAAGAGCGACGAGGAGGCGAAACCCGCGCCGTCCTCTGCACCAAAGCCTGAAGCGCCGCCCAAGGAGTCGAAGGATCCCGTCCTGGCGGCACTCGCGCGCCTGGAGGAAGGACAGCGCGCCCTGGCCGAAACCGTCGGCCAGCTCGTCGCCAAGGTGCAGAAGACCGATGCGGTCGTCTCCAGTGTCGTGCTGGGCGAGGCCAATCGCGATCAGCCGGTGCGTCTCGCCAAAGGGGCGGGCGCGGGGATTCCCCGGCTGCTCGATACGGGCCTGATCAAGCCCTGACCTGCTTTCGACTCCCGTACTCGACAACTGCCCAAGGAGGGGCGTCATAACTATGTCCAGCAACCAGATCCTGCTGCAGAAAGCCGACCTCGCGCTCGCCGACCTCGCGGCCAATGGCGGCCTGCTGATGCCCGAGCAGGGCGCGGCCTTCATCCGCAAGCTCATCAAGGAGCCGACCTTGATCAAGGAGGCGCGCGTCGTCGAGATGGCGGCCCCGCAGCGCAAGATCAACAAGATCGGCTTCGCCAACCGCATCCTGCGCAAGGCGCAGTCCGGCGTGGCGCTGACGCCAGCGCAGCGCGCCAAGCCCGGCACCGAGCACATCATGCTCTCCACGCAGGAGGTGATGGCCGAGATCCGGCTGCCCTACGACGTGCTGGAGGACAATATCGAGCGCGCGGTCGCGGCCGGCAACGAGCCGTCGAACAGCCCGTGGTCGAGCGGCCTGCAGGAGACACTGGTGACGCTCATTGCCGAGCGTGCGGCCCTCGATCTCGAGGAGCTGTGCCTGCTGGGCGACACGGCCTACACCAATCCGGGCGACGCCGACGACCAGGCCTATCTCTCGATGTTCGACGGCTGGCTGAAGCTCGCGGGCTCGGGCCATGTCGTGAACTGGGCCAACGCCGCCATCGCCAAGGAGATGTTCAAGAAGGGCATGACCGACATGCCGGTCCAGTATCTCCGCAACAAGGCGGCGATGCGCCACTTCGTGTCGGTGAACCAGGAGACCGAGTATCGCGATACGCTGGCCAACAGGGTCGGCGTGCTGGGCGACCTGCAGGTCCAGACCAGCGGGCTGCTCTCGCCCTATGGCGTGCCGATGAAGTCGGTGCAGCTCATGCCCGAGACGCTGGGCCTGTTCACCAATCCGCTGAACCTGATCTTCGGCATCCAGCGCCAGATCAGCCTGGAGTTCGACAAGAACATCAGCGAGCGCGTCTACATCGTCGTCCTCACCGCCCGCGTCGCCGTGCAGGTCGAGGAGACCGACGCCATCGTGAAGTACACGAACATCGGGACGGTCTGACCGTCGGAGCACATCATGAAGCTCGCCAGCCTGCTTTCCGTACAGGAAGCGCTGGGCGTCGAGGCCGGTCAGGATAGCGACAACGCCATCCTGGCCGCGCTCGATGCCGCGACCGACGATATCGCGAGCCGTCTCCGCACCACGTTGGAGCGGGTGACGGCACGCGACGATTTCGCCGTGGAGATGAGCCAGTATCCCGCCGGCCATCTCGTGCGGCTCGGCCTCTCGCGGGGCTTCCTCACCGGGACACCGACGGTGAAAGCCGCGCGGCTGCCGGCGGAGTTTGGCACGAGCGAGATCGACCTCACGGCCCGCGCGACCGTCGATCCCGAGAAGGGCGTCGTGTCGATCGCGGGCGACGACGAGTTGCGCGGCTTCCGGCCCTGGTGGTTCCGCGTGTCCTACACCGCGGGCTTCACCGCGACCGATGGCCAGCATTTCGACGCCGTGCCGGGGTGGTTGGCGCTTGCGGCGCGACTCCATGCCCGTGTGGCGTTGAGCGCGCATCCCATGTTCGTGCAGAACCGGTCGACCGCCGACGCGCGTCTGCTGGAAGGCCAGTTGGTGCGCATCCTCGGCCGCCACACGCGCTACATGCCGTGGGCCGAGACGCCGCGCGCCGGCGTCATCCTCTGATGGGCATCGAAGTCTCGTTCCGCGGCCGGCATTACACGGACGCGGCGGCGGGCTTCGAGGCGGCGGCCAAGGCGCTCACCGACGGTTGGCAAAGAGTGCCGGGCGCGCTGCGGCGCGAACTCGACTCCCATCTCAAAGCGGTGACGGCAGGCTCGGGCGCCAGCGTCGAGGTCACGGGCAGCAGCCTGGGCGAGATCAAGGGGCGCGTGCTCGTGACGGCGCGGCGGCCGGGTCGCACGCGGATTCCGTTCGTGCTGCAGGCGCGGCGGGGACGGACACGGCTGGAGATGCTGCGCACGCTGGAGAGCGAGGGAGACTACTTCCTCGAACGCGCCCTCAAAGCGATCCTGAAGGAGATGAGCGGTGGCTGAGTTCGTTCCCAACCAACTGACCGTGCGCGAACGCGCGCTGGCGGCGCTCGAGCAGGTGATCCGCACGCAGCCCGTAGGCGACTATGGCTTCGCCTGGGATCTGGTGGTGCGGGCGCCGCTCCGGGACTGGGCCTATCGCAAGCAGCGCTCGCTCGGCATCTTCGACGGCCGCGAGACCAAGCGCGACCTCCACATGGTGCGCGAGTGCAGCCTGACGGTGGCGCTGGAGATCAAGCTGGTCGTGCAATCGAGTGCACAGCCCAGCAGCGAGATGAACGCCTACTTTGGCGCCGTCCAGCGCCGCCTGGCCGAGGACCCGACCCTGGGCGGTCTGGTGATCGACCTCGTGGAGACCAGCAACGATTCCGATGTCGAGGACGAGAACCAGCGCCATGTCGCGGGCGTGATCCTCTACACGATGAAATACCGCCACTCGATCAAGGATCCGCGGCGGATCGTCTAACGCTGGGCTTTTCCTCCCCATTCAGATGGGGAGGTGGCGCCGTCTGCGGCGACGGAGGGGTCATGACCCCTCCGCCTCGTATGACGAGGCACCTCCCCCGTTGACGGGGGAGGAAGGGCATCACCGAAGGCGTGCCCCGAGTATCGCCGCCAGCGCCAGCCCGCCGATCAGCGACACGTGCTCCAGTGCGACGGTCAGGTCGCGGAAGGCTTCGGCGCCGGTCCTGGCCCAGAAGGGATGGGCGATCGGGATGGTGAGGACGGTGAAGACCGCGAGCGCGCCGGCGGCGAGCCAGGTGCCGCGGTTCAGGATGATCATCGCCGAGCCGCCGAGTTGCAAGGTGAGCACCGCGGCATTCACCAGCCAGCCCGGGTAGAGGCCGAACGTCTCCATCTCGGTGGCATTTGCATCAAACCCGATCAGCTTGCCGAGGCCTGCGGTCCAGAAGACGAAGGTGAGCAGCACCCGCGCCAGAAAGAGGAAGGCGCGTGACTCCAGGATCGCTGCAAATACGCTTGGCACTCTTTACCCCCGCTTGGTGTTGCGGTGTGCCTTGTAGGACCTCAACCATGGTCGAGGTAAAGCCTTGGGCGCTGGCACCAAACGTCGCGGCCCCGGACCCTGCCTGCCCAGCGCGTCGTCGGGATTCCGTAGCGGACATTCTTTCAGCGACAGGCAGCCGCAGCCGATGCAGCTCGCGATCTGGTCGCGCAACTGCATCAGGCCGGTGATGCGTTCCTCGAGTATGCCTTTCCAGGCGTTGGTGAAGCGCCGCCAGTCGCGCACGGTCGGCGCGTGGTCGTGCGGGAGGTCGGCGAGCGCGTCGTGGATCACCGAGAGCGGAATGCCCGCACGCTGGGCGATGCGGATGATGGCGATGCGGCGCAGCACGGCGCGGTGATAGCGCCGCTGGTTGCCGGCCGTGCGCCAGCCGGCGATGAGCTTCTTCTTCTCGTAGAAATGCACCGTCGAGACGGCGATCCCGCTGCGCTGGGCGACCTCGCCGACGGTGAGGGGAGCTGGGGTGGACATGCCACCCCATAGCTCACCCCGGACGAAAGCGCGCTAGGACTTGGTGCGCATCCTCTTCGAGAGGATCGCCGCCAGCGCCAGCCCGCCGACCATCGACACATGCTCGAAGGAGATCACCATGTGCTGGAAGGCGTCATCGCCGGTCTTGTTCCAGAACGCATGGGCGATGGGGATGGTGAGGAGCGTGAAGACGGCGAGTGCGCCGGTGCCGAGCCAGACGCCACGGTTCAGGATGATCGCCAGCGAGCCGCCGAGCAGCACGATCACGGTCGCGACAGCGAACAGCCAGCTTGGTTGCAGGTGGAACTTTTCCATTTCGAGGGTGGCGCCGTCGAACCCGAACAGCTTGGCAAGACCCGATGACCAGAAGACGAAGGTGAGTTCCACCCTTGCAAGCACGAGAAACGTCCGCGACTCCAGGATCGCGGCAATGACGGACGGCATTCTTGAGTTCTCTCGATGTTTGACCGGAGCGCTTTGTACGGGTCCCTACGGCCAAAGCAAAGCCCGTGTCAGCACCGTGCGGTTCGTTGACGGTAGCCGTCGTAGTACTGGCTCCAGCAGCGGACCCGCTGCCTAACGACGTGGTCGGGATATCCGTTCTGGCCGCGGTTCGTCACCGTCACCGTGGTATAGCCATCCCGCGATCGAGCATCTGCGGGACTGTAGTCGCCTAGGCAGGCCAACCCGATCATGCCGATGCCCACAACCAGCATCAGTTTCGGAAAGAGCCTCGACATCACTATTCCTCCAAACCAGGGTGTTGAACGACCCTTTGCGCAAACTATAGACGAGCATACGCTGTTGTAAAACACGTATAAGTAGTATTCGTCATTGGCGCAGCGCCGAACCACGCTGACAGGAGGCGATACCGGGGCGAGGAGGGCGGTGTCAGTTCAGGGCGGGCATGGAGGGATGCATCCGCATCCCGCACAATGAGGTGCTCCAATGACCGTCAGGATTTCCCGGGCGCAGTATGCGGCGGGCAGCCAGATCTTTCGCGTCGACGGCAACGGGCTGACGCCCGCGATGCGCGGCTTGGCGCAGTCGCTGGCCCGCATCGCCGCGTCGACCGTGACCGATCTTGTCGACAATTCCGGCGGCCAGACCGCCAACGGCACGATCGAGGCCATCGGCAGCTTCACGCCGGCCGCGCTCGGCAGCAGCGACGCCGCGCAGAAGGCCGAGCTTGAAGCGGGCTTCGCCAACGCCACCGACGCGCTGAAGGAGCTGATCGCGCAGATCAATCTCCTGAACGCGCGGGTCCCGGCGCTGGGGGGAGTGCTGGTCGACAACATCGTCGGCACCACGGCCGACGGCACCATCGCCGCCATCGACGTCTCCTACACCGGCGTCGGCACCGCGATGGCCTCGGCCACCGGCGCCAACCTCGTGCTGGCGCGGCTCAGGAACGCGCTGGCCCAGCTCGTGCTGCACACGAACAAGCTCGCCGTCGCCTGTGGGGCGGCGGAGATCGTCGATCTCTCCGGCGGCAAGCCCGCCTATAGCCTCGCCTTCGCCGACATTCCCGAAGGCACCGGCACGGCGGCGTCGGGCGCGGATACGACGGCGGCCAATGCCATCGTCAAGGCGGCCGATGCCGGCGCGGTGATGCAGAAGATCGCCAACGCCGTGAAGGAACTCGCCACCAAGCTCAACGCGCTGGGCGACGCCACCGGCGGCGTCGCGTCCACGGTTGCTGTCTAACCACCCAACGATTCCCTTTGGCCCAAGGAGGGGCTTCCATGAGCATTCTCACCCGCAAGACCATGCTCTACGCCGGCATCGAGCCGGCCTATGGCACGCTGCCAGCGTTCAACGACTCGACCAGCCCGATCCTGATCGAGAACGCCGACTACAAGCTCGATCTCCAGAACATCGACCGGCCACTCTATCGCGCCGACCTCTCGCCGACGCCCGACATGATCGGTCGCAAGATCTCCAAGCTCTCCTTCACGCACGAGCTGCGCGGCAGCGGCACGGTCGGCTCCGAAAGCCGGCTGGGCCGTCTGCTGCGCGCCTGCTCGCTGGTCGCCGAGAACAAGGCGTCGGCCTGGTGGGGCGCGTTCCTGCCGATCGGCAATGTCGGCGGCGCTCCCACTGTCGCCTGGACGACCGGCGGCAGCCTCTCGGGCATCACCGAGCCCAAGACCTTGCTGATCGACGTCACGACCGGCGGCCTCTCGGGCACGGCCGAGATGACGATCACCGCCGATGACGGCACGGCGGCGCAGGCGGGCGTCGACATGATCTCGGGCACGGCGGCCACCCTGACGACCGGCGGCCTCTCCGGCGCCACAGTGACGCCGACCTGGAGCGGCGCGCTGATCGCGGGCCAGAAGTGGATCGTCACGGTCTTCCCGGCCGGCATCAAGTATCAGCCGACGTCCGTCGAGAACCAGCAGGAGAGCATCGCACTGCGCCTCTACAAGGACGGCGTGCTGCACGAGGCGACGGGCTGCTACGGCACCTTCAAGGTGAACGCACAGGCCGGCGGGCGCGCGACGGTGGAGTTCGAGTTCACCGGCATCTACAGCACGCCGACGGACGCGGCCTTTCCAGTGAGTCCGGTCTTCGAGTCGACCTTACCGCAGCAGGTCGAGCTGGGCCGCCTGCATGTCGACGGCTTCGGCATCGCCGGCCCGCTCAACAACCCGTGCGTGGTCGACACGTTCAGCTACGACATCGCCAACAAGATCGACCCGCGCACTTCGATCAATGCCGCCAACGGCTACACCGGGCTCCGCATCACCGATCGCGGCAGCTCCGGCGGCATCGACCCCGAAGCGACGCTGGTCGCCAGCCAGGACTTCTGGACCAAGCTCGCCAACGCCCGCCTGATGCCCTTCGGCATGCGGGTCGGCACGACACCCGGCAATAGCTGGTACATCCACGCGCCGTGCGTCCAGTACACCGGCCTCACCTACAAGGACCGCAACGGCCTGCAGGCCCTCGACGCCGCATTGCAGTTCAACCGCCTGAACGGCGACGACGAGATCATGTTCTACGCGTGTTGAGGACGGTGCAGGGAGGGACGCGCGACTGTGGTCGCGCGTCCTTGCCGTCACTTTTGGAAGTAGACGATCATCCTCAGATGCCGGTGCTCGTCGACGAGCAGCATCTCATGGGCGAAGTTCAGGCGCGTGCCCCGGTCATCGAGCACGACTCCGATGCCTCGGCTGTAGCTGTCCATGCTCGGCTGCTCGATCCAGCGGCGAAAGTCCGGGGACAATCTTTTCAACTCGTCGATCAAGGTGAGCATGGCGGGGTCGTCGGGTGCGGACGCCAGATCGCTGCGAAACTGTGCGAGCAGTCTCGGCGCTTCCTCCTGCCATCGCGGCAGACGGGGACGCATCCCGGGATCCGCGAAAACCAAGCGCATGAGGTTGCGATCTGACAGGTCGCGGCTCGAGAAGTCGAACAGGCAGTCGGCCGCCGCATTCCAGGCGATCACATCCCACCGCAGGTTGAGCACATAGGCCGGACGCGTGACGAGATCGTCCAGCAACTGCTGGATGAACGGGGTGACGGTGGGCCACTGATAGGCTTCGGGTGGCGGGGGGCGACGGTGCGCCAGCAGGAACAGACGGCTGCAGTCGGAGTCGTCCAGTTTCAGGGCTTTCGAGATCTTGAGCAGAAAGCTCTCCGAGACCTGAATGTCGCGACCCTGCTCGAACCAGGTGTACCAGGTGAGACCGACGCCTGCGAGCTGGGCGACTTCCTCGCGTCGCAGCCCCGGCGTGCGACGGCCGCCATTGGTTGGCAGGCCTACGGTGGCGGGCGAGAGCTTCGCTCTCTGGCGCACCAGGAAATCGGAGAGGTCGCTTCGCGTGCGCGCGAGGGTTCGAGAGGGCAGGGTATTGCTTCCAGTAACAGGATAATTTGCAATCTTGTAACAGTTTAATCCTGTCGTGCTTGTGGGCCTCTGACAAGGAGGCAGCATGACATCCCATTGCGAAGCCGAGCTCGGCCAAACCTACGTAGCAACCGAAACAGCCCTGTCTTTCCCCCGAGCCGGCGCACGCGAATGGGCGGGTCTGGCGTTGCTAGCTCTGCCGACGATCCTTCTCGGCCTGGACCTCACCTTGCTGCACCTGGCACTGCCGGCACTGGCGGCAGACCTGCAGCCGACGAGCACGCAGGCGCTCTGGATCATGGACGCCTACGGATTCATGATCGCGGGCTTTCTCATCACCATGGGCACGCTCGGCGATCGCATCGGCCGTCGCAAGCTGCTGATGATCGGCGCGACCGCTTTCGCGATTGCCTCGGTGATCGCGGCCTTCTCGACCAGTGCCGTGACGCTCATCGCGGCACGGGCGGCGCTCGGGATCTCGGCGGCAACGCTGATGCCATCGACCCTCGCGCTCATAAGCAATCTGTTTGCCGATCCGCGCCAGCGCGCGCTCGGATTCGGCATATGGACGACAATGTTTGCGCTCGGCATGGCCCTGGGCCCCGTTGTCGGAGGCGCGCTGCTGGAGCACTTCTGGTGGGGCGCGGCCTTCCTGATCGCTGCACCCGTCGTCGTCCTGCTGCTTCTGCTCGCACCGATTCTGCTGCCCGAATACCGCGCGCCGAACGCAGGACGGCTCGATCTTTCCAGCGTCGCCCTGTCGCTCGCGGCGATGCTGCCCGCCGTCTACGGCGTCAAGCAGATCGCCAAGGATGGCTTCGCTCCGGGCGCCATCGGCGCAATTGTCGTGGGCCTTGTGTTCGGCGCGTTGTTCGTCCGACGGCAGAGGAGACTTTCCGATCCGCTCCTTGACGTGAGCCTGTTCGGGAACAGGGCCTTTTCCGTCGCGCTGATCGTGCTGCTCTTCGGATTGATCGCCGTTGGCGGGACCATGCTTCTGGTCACGCAATATCTGCAACTGGTTGTCGGCTTCTCTCCCATTGTCGCCGGCCTGTGGATGGGGCCACCTGCGCTGGGGATGGTGGTTGCCGGCGTCGGTGCGCCGCTCGTCGCCAGGCGCATCCGGCCCGGTTTCGTCGTTGCCCTGGCCCTCGGCCTGTCTGCGGCCGGCTATGTCATGCTCAGCCAACTCGGCAGCGGCACCGATGGCCTTGTCACGGTCGTTGCCGGCTTCTCGCTGGCCTATCTCGGCCTCGGCACCATCGCCGCGCTCGGTACCGATCTCGTTGTTGGCTCCGCGCCGGCCGAAAAGGCGGGATCGGCCTCAGCGATGTCGGAGACGGTGCAGGATCTCGGCGTATCGCTCGGTATCGCCGTCCTTGGAAGCCTCTCTGCCGCTGTCTATCGCCACCTGATGGTCGCCAGCTTGCCGGAAAACCTCAGCCGGGAAACACGCGAGGCCGTGAACGACAGTCTGTGGGCGGTCTCCTCGATCGCGTCGAGGCTTCCAGCGGACCTGGTCGAGCAGGCACAGGCGGCGTTCATCGCAGGCTTCAACCTGGCGTCCGTCGCAAGTGCGGTTGGCGTCGCGATGCTCGCCATCCTTGCCGCCGTGGCGTTACAGCATGTCGGCGTGCCCGCACGCTCCGATTCCCGATCACCCTCAGGGTGAGGCTGAGGGGTGAAGTCATCCCGCTGGCGCGATTCATGAGCATGATCGCGCCGCTGGAGCGGCGCGCGCCCAGCTCAAGACAAGCTAGTCGGCGACGGCGCCGGAATCCTTCACGGCCTTGCCCCATTTGGCGACATCGCGTTTCAGCACGTCGGTGAGGCCGCTTTGCGGTGAAGCCACCACGACCAGGCCGATCTTGGCCAGGCGTTCCTGCGTCTCGGGCTGGCTCAGGGTGGCGGCGATCTCCTGGTTGAGCTTCGTCGCGACGTCGGCCGGAATGCCGGGCGGGCCCATGATGGCGAGCCAGCTGTCGGCTTCGAACGGGATGCCGTTCTCGGCGAAGGTCGGCACGTCGGGCAGCGCCGGCGAGCGCTTCATCGAGGCCATGCCCAGCGCCCGCACCTTGCCGGCCTGGATATGCGGCAGCGCGGTGTTGACGCTGACCGACGACAGTTGCACCTCGCCGGCCAGCAATGCCTGCACCGCCGGCGCGCCGCCCTTGTAGGGAACGTGCACCATGTCGAGGCCACCCGCGGCCGCGCGGAACAGCTCGACGGTGAGGTGCGAGCCGTTGCCCGTGCCGGCCGACGAATAGGTGAGCTTGCCCGGCTGGCTCTTGGCCAGCGCCACGAACTCCTTGACGTTCTGTGCGAGCACCGACGGGTGGATCATGATCACGGTCGGAAAGGTGGCCGCCAAGGTGATCGGCGTGAAGTCCTTGAAGACGTCGTAGGAGAGCTTCGCGCCGTAGAGCGTGGGCGCGATGGCATGCGTGCCGTTGTCGGCCACCACCAGCGTGTAGCCGTCGGGCGGCGACTTGGAGACCATCGCGCTGCCCAAGGTGCCGCCGGCGCCCGGCCGGTTCTCCACCACGACCTGCTGGCCGATCCGGTCGCCGAGCTTCTGCGCCAGGATGCGGCCGAACGTGTCGGAGTTGCCGCCCGGCGCATGCGGCACGATCAGCCGGATCGGCCGCGACGGGAAGGAAGTGGCCTGGCCCGTGGTCTGCGCGGCGGCGGGAAGCACGCTGGACGCGGCACCGGAGGCAAAGAGCGCGGCAATTATCCCGAGCGTGTGGCGGCGTCGCGTATGGACCATGTTGTCTCCTCCAAGCCGATACCGTGAAGGGCGAATGCCGTGGCGCCGGCCGCGCACGGTAAGCGCGTTACCCGGGATGCGCAAAGCGCCGAATGCGGCTGCAATGCCGGTCGTTTTATAGACTCATGCGATCTCAACGAAATGGAAGGCAGATGATCGTACGTATTGCTACCGGCGTCGCGTTGGGCTTGTTGATGGCGGCCTGCGCAGCCCGTCCTGCTTCGGTCGCCGCTCCCGGCGCACCCGCCGCCAAGCTCGACACCGTAAGCCATGGCGTGAACATCGAATGTATGCAGCGGCGGATGACGCAAAATCTGGTTCGCAGCCAATTCCAGATCGCCGCGTCGGATGTATCCGGGCAGATTATCGCCGACAAGAACGGCAACCGCGCCCTCTATACCGTCTCCCAAGAGGGCCCCAACGTGCGGGTGGTCCTCGATCTGTACGTGGTCGGTAAGGATGGCAGCGTCGCACCCATGGCGGCAACGGAGGTTACCCCGGTCGGGTGGACCAATCTGCGAAGGTCCGTCGACTCGGTCGCCGATGTCTGCCGCGGCCTATCTCCCGCGGGAAGCGACACGTTCTCGATCAACGACCTCGGCCGGTAGCCGAGACAATGTGGCCGCATCTTGCCACAGGTACAGCGTGCCGTTCGTATCACAGAAAGCGAACGGCGAGCTGCTCGGCGCCAAGCTGATGCGCGGGGCGGCGCAATCGATTGCACGGCCTTTTCTTTGAGCGATCCACTTGCACGCACAGGTAGTGTGAAACTAGGATCCCCACCTTTTGGGTGGGGAATGAAATGGCGACGCCAGTAAAACTAAGACACAAGGATACGGGGCTCGAGAAGACCGGCTATGCCGGCTTTTCCTGGACCACTCTGTTTTTCGGTCCGTTCCCGGCCTTGTTCCGGGGAGAGTATCTGATCTTCCTGGTGTACCTCGGCGTCGTGGTGGTGATCAGCATTGTGCTACCCATGCTGGGCATATTCTTAATGGCGGTCGCCGGGGTGGTCTGGGCCTTCCAGTTCAACGCCTATCACATGCAGAAGCTGATTGGGCAGGGCTACGTGCTGGCTGACACCGATGCGGCCAACCAGAGGGCGGCGATGGCTGTCAATATGTCCCCCGCTGCGATGGGCGCGCGACCCGGCAGCCGGGACCTGACGAGCGACGCCTACAGGATCTTCCTCGTCAAGAAATACAAGATCGAGAAGAACGATGCCTTGGGTAAGATGGTCGTAGGGGAGCGCCTGTTCGACACGATCGACGAAGCTCTGGCATACGCCGATGGTCTCGACGCCACTGCCACGTCGCCGCTGTCGCCGCCGTTGGTTCCTCGCTAGAAGACGCCGGCCGATAACCATGGTGGCGCGGTGCCTCAACGCCCGCGTGTGCGGTCCCCCGCGTCAGCCGGCGTGCGGCAGGATGCGGGACTGGAGGCCGATGTACGAAGTCAAAGTCTTCATCATCCAGAAAGAGAACGGCGAGCTTCTCGGCGCCAAGCTGACGCGCGAAGCGGCGCAATCGGTTGCACGGCGTCATGCACCGGCGAAGGTCACGCCGCTGATCGCCGACAAGCAATCCGCCCCTGACCTGTCCCGAGCCTTGGACGCAGCGACGACCCAAGCTTGCGACCGGCTGTAGTCCACTCGTCTCTGCTCCTTAGGCTGCCGGCAGGGATCACCCTGCCAACAGCATCTCGAGGAGGAGAAGCAGAATGGCCATCAAGGCACTCACTCTGTCCGCCGTGAAGACCATCGAGTCCAAACTGGACGAGGCCTACGGCACGCCCGACGCCACCAAGTTCACCATCGGCGCGATCGACGCCTTCGTCGCGGCCTATGTCAACGACCGCAGCCTCACCTTCACCGACGGCGAGGACAATGGCCGCGCCGTGGCGCAGGTGAAGCTGAACGAAGCCAACCTCGAATATGTCCGCTTCGGCCTGAAGGGCTGGGAGAAGTTCGCCGATGCGCGCGGCAACGACGTCGCCTTCGCGACGGCAGAGAAGGTCGTGATGGGCAAGAAGTACCAGGTGGTGGCCGACGACTGCCTGGCGCTGATCGACGCCGAACTGACCGGCTGGCTGGCGCGCGAGATCAAGACCATCAACACGGTGAGCGCCGACGACGCGGGAAAATCCGACGCGGCGTGATCGCGCTCTACCTGCTGCCGGAACGCAACTGTGCGACCTGCACGGTGCGGCAGCAGAAGGAGTGGGGTTGCGACGCCAAGCAACGGCCCGACGGATCGTGGACCGACCGGTCCCTGGTCCCGATGGAGGTGGACGGTGCGGAGAGCTGGGCCTGCCCGCGCCGGCCGGTGAAGGACGATCCGGCGCTGTTCGGCGAGCTGATGTCGCTCTACGGCATGTATGCCGAGGGCGTGCTGGCCGACGAGGGCGGGGTGATGAGCCAGGCGGTGAAGTACCTCGCGATCATGCGCCTGATCCACGGCACCGTGAACGAGTGCCGCGTGGAGCAGATGGAGAAGAAGAGCTGACGACGCGCCGCCGTGGCGCGGAACCCAAGGAGGGGTGGGGCCGTGGCTGACCAGGAACTGTTAGTCGTCGTTCGCATGCGGGACGAGGCGTCGGCGGTGCTCCAGCAGGCGATGGCGGCATTCCGCGACCTCGGCGCATCGGCCAATGATGCGGCGCAGAAGGTCTCGTCGCTCAATACCGCTCTTAAGACGGTCAGCGCGACTGTCACGGCTTTCGGCAACATCAGCAGGAGCGTCGGGGCGGGCTTCGCGGCGCTGACCGCAGGGACCACAAACGTGAAGGCGTTTGGCGCCGCCCTGCAGCTCACCGCCACGAGTGCGTCGACCTTCAATCAGACAAGCCAGAAGGTCAGCTCGGGTTTCGCTGCCGTAGGCTCTGCCCTGAATGGCGGTGTCCAGGGCGCGGCGATGTTCGGGACGGCCCTGCAGTCCACGACCACCAGCGCGTCGTCCTTCAATCAAGTCACGCTTAGCGCTGCTGCCGGGCTGGCGACGTTGAACTCGTCGCTGGTGACCAGCCGCGACGCTACCAAGGCGTGGGAGCTTGCCTGGGCCGCCGTGAAGGGCGTGGCGACGTATGCCTTTCAGGAGATCATCGCCAAAACGGACGAGTACAAGAAGATCCAGGAACAGTTGGACACCGCTCTCAAGTCGAGCAGCGGCCTCGACTGGGTGCGCAAGTCGCTCGAAGAACTGAGCAAGGCGATCGACAATCCCGCCTTCCTGAACTTCGTCGCGACGCTGGGCGCGGCATTGTTCGGTGCCACGGCGCTTGCCGTCGACGGAGTCACCTTGCTTGTCCAGGGGTTGACCTTCCTGCTGGAGAACATGGACGGCGTTTTGTCGGTGCTGGCCGTCGTAGCGCCAACACTGCTGGCGGCCTTCGGTCCGGCGATCATGGCCAGTATCGCCAGCGGATTCGCGACGATTGGCACGGCCGCTGTCGCGGCTTTGAAAGCCATTGGCGTTGCGCTCATGGCGAACCCGATCGTGCTCCTTGCCACAGCCCTGGTAGGTGCGGTAACGGCCGTCTACTACTTTCGGGACGAAATTGAGAAGGCGATTGGCATCGACGTCGTCGATGTCACCAAGATAGCCGGCAACCTTCTGATCAACGTCTTCCGGGCGGCCTGGGAGGAGATCAAGTTCCTCTGGAACAACTTCGGCAACATGATCGGCGCGGCGGTCTATGGCGGCGTCAACATCGCCATTAAGGCCATCAACGATCTCCTGTTCGCGGCGGCGGATGGAATAAATTGGCTCATCAGGGCGGCAAACAACACGGGGCTCGTCAATTGGAAGGAGGTCGCCCGGGGTAATGGGATTGCCGAACTCAACAATCAGTATGCCAAGATTCTGAAAGAGAATGATGACGCCCGGGCTGCCAGGAAGGCGGAGATATGGGCCAGCGATCCCATTGGTGACGTAGGAGCCTTGCTCGGGAAGCGCTCGACACCAGGTGAAAAGCCTTCGATCGAACCGACCATCATTCCAGCGGGTACTGGGAGTCTGGCTGGAACGACGACGCAAACCAATACGATACTCAACAACCTCTTCCCTCATCTGGAGAAGTACAACGAGTTGAAGCGGGGCGAGACCAAGGTGCTCGGCCAGAATGCGGAAGCGACGACCAGGGTCTGGAAGGGGCGGGAACAACTCAACGACTCTGAAAACGAGGCGATTGCCTACCAGGCGGGTCTTACAAAGGCGGTAGGTGACTTCGCCAAGGGCATGACGGAAGCCCAAACGAAGGTCGAAGGCTTCTTGGGGAGCATACGCAAGGAAACCAGTACATCTCAGGAGAACGCGCGCGCGCAGATCTTCATGACGCCAGAGAATGCGACGCGAGCCAAGTATAGAGAAGAATACATTGCGAAGGCGAAGAACCAGAATGTGGTTCTCGACGCGACGGGTCTCGATAGGCTTGATAAGGAAGTGGACGAACGGATCGCGGCAGAAGCCCACACGGCACGGATCAAGGAGACTGTTTCCGGCGCGAAGGAAGCCATCAAGAGCTTCCTGCACGATGTTCGCACTGGCTTGAAGGAAGGCGCGACATTCTGGGAGGCCTTCGGTAAGGCGGCGCGCACGGCGCTCGACAAGATCATCGAGAAGCTCACCAACACGATCTTCGACAAGATGGTGAACGGTGTCGTCGACTGGATGTTCGATGGCGGCAGCAAGGGGCCGGGCGCGTCGACGGGCAGCATGCTCAGCCAGGCGATCACCTGGATGGCCAAGCTATTGCCGTTCGCTGACGGCGGCATCATGACCAGTCGGGGGCCGGTGCCATTGCGCAAATACTCGGGTGGCGGCATCGCAACCTCGCCGCAGCTCGCGATGTTCGGCGAGGGATCGGTGCCGGAAGCTTATGTGCCGGTGCCGTCGGGGCGCATTCCGGTCGAGCTGCGCGGCGGCGGCGGGCGCGGGGCGATGACGGTGCAGACCAATATCAGCGTCAACATGGCAGCGCCCGCTGACGGTCAAGCTTCTGGCGGCCGCGGCGGCAACATGATGGAGCAGGCGCGCGAGCTCGGCGCCATCGTCACCGCCATGGTGAACAAGAACCTGCAGGACCAGATGCGGCCGGGCGGGCTGCTCAACCCCAGCGGCTCGTTCAGCGCGGGAGTGATGCAATGACGACGACGGTTCAGTTTCCCGCTATCGACTGCACCTTCGGCACGCCGGTGAGCTATGCGCCGCGCGTGCTGAAGAATGGTTACGGCAACGGCTACGAGCAGAGGGTGGGCGACGGGCTGAACACCATCGCCGAGAAGTGGACGGTGGCGTGGCAGGGCATCAAGTGGAGCGAGTGCCTGGCGATCAACACGTTCCTGAAGGCGCAGAAGGGCTACCTGCCGTTCCTGTGGACGCCGCCGGGCGAGGCGCCGCTCCAGGTCAAATGCGAGAGCTGGTCGCGCGAGAAGACCAGCGGCACCACCGGCAACGTGCAGGCGACCTTCGAGCAGGTGTTCGACCTTTAGCCGGTGAGGGTGATCCCGGATTCCGCAGATCCAGCCCAAGGAGGGGCAGGCAATGGCTCACGTCGTCAAGCTTCGCGTCAAGGACACCACCACCAGCACGGGCAACGGCGCGAAGGTGCTGGCGCGGTCGACCTTGCTCAACTTCCGTACCTTCGACGCGGTGATGACCAACGGCGACACCTGCGACGCCATCGTCGTCAACCGCAGCGCCAACCAGTGGGAGCACTCCTCGTGGAAGATCGCCGGCGTCGGCGGCGAGCCGGTGTTGACGCGGCTCGAGTTCAAGGAGTCCTCGACCGGCGCGATCGTGCACTTCACCGAGGGCACGAAGGACGTGCTGATGCTCTATCCGGTGGCGGGGAAGCTGGACTTCACGGCGCGGACGTTGAGGCTGGCGCCCAACATCATCGATGCCGTGCCCGGCACCGTCAGCACGTTCCGTTTTTACGATGACGGCAACGGTTGGATCGGTGGCATCGGCATTTCCAGTGGCTCGGTCGACTATCGGTCGGGTGGCAATCACAGCTGGTACACGGGCATTGGGTCAACAGCGGCTGCGCAGCTCAACAACTTGGGGCTCGGCGTCGGTGTAAATCCCTCCACCCGTCTTGACGTGTTGGGCACCACAGTCAGTGCTACCGAAAAAATCGCCAGGTTCGGGAATGCCAGTGCCAGCCGCTACATGCGACTGGGTGTATTTAGCGATGGGATCAATCAGTATCCTTTCATCCAATCGTACCATACGAATAGCGACGCCAATCCATGGAAGTTACTTCTCAATCCGTATGGCAAAGAAGTTGGTATTGGCGGCGTGCCAGGGGACAATTGCATACTCGATGTGATCGGTAGTCCCAGCTACGCGCACATTAGAGCTGTCAATTACGGTACTACCGGCCAGCAGGTCAGCGTGAGGTTGAATGTTGGCGGCAGGATCGTCAGCCAAATAGTCGACTACAACGGCCAATACTATTTCGAGGTCGGGCAGAATGTCCCGACCAGGTACAGCGATTTCGACACGCATCAGTGGCGGTCGACTGGTGGCGCTATGCGCATGCAACTGACTGCAGTCGGACTTGGCATCGGCCGGGCCCCGGGTGCTTCGTTGGACGTGTTTTCATCGGCAGTAGGCACTGGGTACAATCAGATCGCGCTGTTTGGGGCCTTCAACAACGTAGGTCTTACGGACCATACGCGACTGTTGATCGCCCAGATTAATACGAACGCGATGCTGATGGAGGTCGCCGACAAAGATAATGTAAAGGGGGTGATGCTGTTGCAGCCCTATGGCGGGGCAGTGATAGTCGGTGGCTCTTACGCTGTCGACCGAGGGCAATTTTCAGTGCAGGCGAGTTCCGCTGGTACTCTGATGTCGCTGATCCACAATGACTCGACTGATCCAACTTCCCATGCACAGCTCCGCCTGAGCGCGGGGGGGCGTTATGTTCGGCATATCGTAAGCTATGCAGGGACGCACTATCAGGAAATAGGTAGTGGCGTCGTGACCCGATATTCTGATTTCGACCAGCATCTCTGGCGGAACAATACCGGAGTGGAGTTCATGCGCCTAGTTGGAGGCAACCTGGGCATCGGCGGTGCGCCCGGACCGTACAAGCTGGACGTTATTTACAGCCAGGCCAGTTCAGGTGGTGTTCGTGTCGCGAATGGTAGTCTGGACGCCGCAGCGGGATCAGCTTTCATTATAGATCTCAGTTCCGTGCCCTGGGCATACGGCGGCCTTCGTATTCGGAAGAACGGCTCAAACCCGATTGTGGAACTCACCACAGGTTCAGGTGTCTCCGGTGGCGTAGCGATCCAAGGGATTGGCGTCGCGATCACGAACCTAGCCAATCAGCTTTGGTTTAAGGTTGAGAACTCTGGCCAGATGTATCTGGCCAATACGAGCGATCCTGGGGTCAACCCCGGCGCAGGGGGGTATCTTTTTGTTGTCGGAGGTGCTTTGAAGTGGAGAGGCAGTTCAGGCACCGTCACGACAATCGCGAACGCCTAGACACAACCGACCAAGGAGGGTCGCATCGCATGTCTGTTACCTATACGTGGAAAGTCGAGCAGATCGAATGCCGACCGGAAGTTGGTGAATACGAGAACGTCGTATCGACGGTGCACTGGCGGTTGTTCGGTACCGATGGTGACGTGCAGGACTCGGTCTATGGCTCCGAGAAGGTCGATCTCGTGGAGAGCGTGGTATTCACTCCGTTCGAGGAACTCACCGAAGAAACCGTCATTGGGTGGGTGCAAACCAAGCTCGGGACCGAGCGCATCACGACCCTTAAGGGCGCGCTCGGCAAAATGATCGGGGACCGCATCGCGCCACCCATCGTTCCGCTGCCGCTGCCCTGGTCGGCCGCGTAACGCTCCTGCCGAGAGGCATCCCATGTCATCCACCGCGCCGCACGGCGTGCTGCCGCATGGCGACGAGCTGTTCGCCGTCACGCGGCTCGCGGCCGACAGCCAGTCGCTCACGCCCGGCGACATCGTCGTGCTGTTCGACATCGACACCGCGCCGATCGGCGGGACGGAGATCTGGTATCTGTGCTCCGGCCTGGTCGATGGCGCGGCGCCGATGTGGAAGGGCAACACCTATGCGCCGCATCCCATCGTGGCCGAGGGCTTCGAGTGGGCGGGCCGCGGCCAGCTGCCCCGGCCCAAGCTCACCGTCGGCAACGCGCTCGGTCTCCTGCAGGCGGCCGTCGTGCAATACAACGACCTGCTCGGCGCGAAGGTCACGCGCTGGAAGACGCTGAAGAAATATCTCGACGGCCAGCCCAACGCCGATCCCGACACGCACTACATCCCCGACATCTATCACGTCGATCGCAAGGTCTCGCAGACCAAGGGCATGATCGAGTTCGATCTCTCGGCGGCGCTCGACCAGCAGGGCGTGATGCTGCCGCGCCGCCAGATCATCCGCGACGCCTGCACCGAGACCTATCGCAAGTGGGACGCCACCACGGGCCAGTTCGTGCCCGGCACCTGCCCCTATGCAGGTACTGCGAAGTTCACCGCCAAGGATGCGCCGACCGATGCGGCCCATCTCGATGTCTGCAGCCACAAGCTCTCGGGCTGCAAGGCCCGCTATGGCGCCGACAGCGAGCTGCCGTTCTCGGGCTTTCCCGCCGTATCGAGGACTCGCTGATGCTCGACATCTCTCCTGCGCTGCGCGACGCCATCGTCGACCACGCGCGCGACGGCGCGCCTGAGGAAGTGTGCGGCGTCATCCTGGGCAAAGACGGCGGCGAGCGCTACGTCCCCTGCGCCAACATCGCCGCGGACCGCACGACCGCGTTCGAGATCGACGCCGGCTTCATGGCAGAAGCGCGGTCGTCGGGCGAGCTGCGCGCCATCGTCCATTCCCACCCGCACGGGCTCGACGGTCCGTCGAAAGCCGACATGGCCCAGGCGGCGGCGGATGATGTGCCGTGGGGCATCGCCGTGCTCGACCCTGTGCACCGGCCAAAACTCTTCTTCTGGGGCGACATGCTGCCGGTCGCGCCCTACGAGCAGCGGCCGTTCCGCCACGGGATCGCCGATTGCTACGCCCTGGTGCGCGACTGGTACCGGCAGGAGCGGGGACTCGCCCTGCCGCTGACGCCGCGCGACCCCGAATGGTGGAACCACGGCCAGCGCGTGATCGAGGACAATCTCCATCGCTTCGACTTCGACGAATTCAGCGACGGCGAGCCGCTGCAGTTCGGCGACGTGCTGCTGTTCCAGGTCGGTGCGCCGACGGTGAACCATACCGGCATCTATGTCGGCAATGGGCTGGTGTTGCACCACCTCACCAACCGCCTCTCGCGCAAGGACGTGCTGGGGCCGTGGAAGCAGAAGTATCACGCCAGGACGATGCGGATGCGGCCGACCGCCACTTCGTCTGCCGTGCAATCGATTGCACACGGGGCGGGCCAATGATGCGGCAGGTCTATCTCTACGGCGTGCTGGGCCGCCGCTTCGGCTATCGCCACCGGCTCGAGGTCGACACGTTGCCCGAAGCGATCTGGGCGCTGTCAGCGATCCGGCCGGGCTTCAAGGAGTATTTCTTCCGCGGGCCGGCCTATTCCTTCGTCAAAGGCGCGACGCGGCGCGGCGGCATCGACCTCGACCTTGCCGAACTGCCGATGACGCTTGGCCGGCACGACATCCACATCATGCCCGCAGCGATGGGCGCAGGCGGCGGCAGCACCGGCAAGACGGTCGGCAAGATCGTGCTGGGCGTGGTGATGATCGCGGGTGCGTTCTTCACGGCGGGCGCCTCCCTGGCTCCCATGATCGCGCTGGATGCGGCGATGTATGGCGTCCCGGCGGCCACCTTGACGGCGACCGCGGGTGCTGGCGGCATGAGCGCCGCAATCGGCGCCGGCGCGATCCTGGGCTCGATCACCTACGGCAACATCGCCTCGGTCGGTCTGATGATGGCGCTGTCCGGTGTGTCGCAGCTTATCTCGCCGACGCCGCAGGCCTCGCAGGCGGCCTACACCAACTTCGAGCGGCCCGAGGCGCGGACGAGCTTCATCTATGGCGGCGCGGTCAACACCTCGGAGCAGGGCGGGCCGATCCCGATTCTCTACGGCCGCATGCGCATCGGCTCGACCCTGGTGGCCGCGAGCGTGTCCACCGACCAGATCGAGAGCACGACCCAGGCCGGCGCCCCCGGCACCACGGCCCGTCAGGCCTTCTCGGGAGGGGAGCTGTGAGCTGTCTCGGTTCACTTCTCGAGTTCGATCTTTGCTGCGACGGGCCGGCTGGCGCGGGTGATCAGGATCGTGCCGCGCAGTGAATTGTCCGGCTGGAGGGCGAAGGTGCCGGTCAGGTAGTGGCGCGGATCGATGATCCTGACGTTCAATCCGTCGATCACGATCATGTCCGTGCCGGGGCACTTGTAGCTCGCCGAGATGGAGATGCAGTTCTGCGACGCATCCTTGGCGTAGAGTTTATAGGCCAGGCTCCGGCCGTTGCTGCGGACCCAGTTTTCCATCGTGGTGTCGCCTTTGACCTCTTCGAGGAGATCGAGCCGGATCTGATCGCGCTGCATCAGCCGTGCGGCGAGCGACTGGCTGCGCAGGGACTTGCTCTTGGAGGCAAGACCCGCATCGACGGCGAACTTGCGGACAGCGGGCCGGTTCGAGCAGGCCAGTTCCTCGAAAGCGAGGAGCTGTTTCAGTTCGCTGCTCTTGGCGTCCTTCATCACGTCCATCAGTTCCTCGATCCGGGGCGCGGGGATGTCGACGAGCTTTTCGCAAGCAAGCGCCGTATTCGCGGCGGCGGAGACCAGGCCCACGAGCATGCCGATGAAGGTTCGGATCACCATCTGCCGTCTCCCCTTGTAAGGCGATTTCCTATTCCCTGTTGATGACCTTGAAGTCGAACCTGGGCAGCTCCGGTTCGATCCTCTCCAGGATCAGCGTGCAGTTGCCGAACCGGATGGGCTCGCCATAGACGAGCGGCTGCTCCTGAAACCCGGAGAGATAGTCGGTGCTGTAGAGGATCCAGCCGGTCGGCGACGGCTTGGCCACTGAACTCGGTCGCGCGCTCAGTCGGGGCTGCCCGCACAGAGTGCGCGGGGTGTTGCCATAGAGCGAGACGAATTCGGTCTCTTCGACGATCGGGGTCTCCTGAACGCGCGGCGGTGGCGTGGGGGGCGTCGCGGGAGGCGTCGTCGTTGGCGCGGCTGAGGTTCCCCCCGTCGGGGCGGGAAGAGGCGCGGGCTGCGCCACGATTGGAGGCTGCGCTGGAATTGCAGGCTGCATTGAGACGGCGGGCGGCGCCGGTGGAGGATTGCTTGCGGTCGATTGGCCCGGTGAGGGTGACGGCGGGGGCGAGGGAGGAGGCGAGGGCGCCGTCTCGCCGGACGCGTGACGCTCAGGCTGATTGAACAGGCGGGCGGCCGGGGGAAACCAAAAGAACGTGGCCAAAGCAATGGCGACGAGCGGCACCGCAACGAGGGAGAGCAGGAAGCCGCGTTTGATGATCTCCGTTCTCTTGCTGGACTTAGAAATGGCGTGCAGGCCATCGAGGATCAGGAACAGTCCGCCACTGCAGAAGGCCGCTGCGCCGAGAGCGGCCGTCACCACGAACAACCAGGTCCAGTCGGGGAGCTGGGCTTGCGCACAGGCGATGCTGGCGGCACAGACAGCGCCGCCAACCTGGCAGGCTCGCTCCGCCAGCTTGGTCGTCTGCGCTTTCCCTTTGACTTGGCGGTTCATCGAGACCGGACCTGTCCCAAGGTTGCGGCTTCGGGGATTCTCGTGAAGGCGGAATGACGATTCAAGGTTGTTCTGGGTGGCACCTCTTCACGCGCCTGTGTTCTGTTTGGGGCCATTGGCACAACACCACCTCCCCATTCAAATGGGGAGGTGCCGCGTCATACGCGGCGGAGGGGTCATGCCGTGAAGCGTCCGACCCCTCCGCCCTCGCAAGACGAGGGCACCTCCCCATCTGAATGGGGAGGAGGCGAAGAGCGGTGCACCGTCTTTGGGCAGGGTG
Source organism: Reyranella sp. (assembly GCF_004297405.1). Lineage (GTDB taxonomy): Bacteria > Pseudomonadota > Alphaproteobacteria > Reyranellales > Reyranellaceae > Reyranella. The sequence continues at coordinate 87,922 of NZ_SCVC01000030.1, read as the reverse complement.
GGATCGTCATCCTGCTATTTCCGGTTGGTCATTTTCTTGATTTCGCTAACAGCGGCCTCGTACTCTGCTTGAGAAAGCTCTTCGAGGACTTTTACGCTTTGTATTGCGTCGAGGGTGACTGTGGGAATATTCCCTTGGTCGACTAGGATATACACACAGTCAATGTAGCCCGATCCATCGTTCGCCAGGTGGCGTTTGGGATTGTGCAGAATGCCTTTCACGTCGGACTGTCCATCGCGGAAGGTAATTTTTGCGTGATAGTGCTTGCCTGTATCTTTTGGAATCGAAAGCCTCAGGTCATAAACCTGAACAAGTTGCCTTCCGTCTGGAAAGGTAACCCGCTCATAAGATTTTGGTGTTTGAGCTGTCTTATCCTTCGGTGCTCCGGAACTGGCATCGTCACTCATATTTCATCACCTAAACCATCGCCTTAGGTGATTTTACCACCGCTCGACTGAGACACGGTCGAATAAAGTGGTCCACTCCCGAGCCACCATGTCCGCCTCCGCATAACTCAACGCCCGCCGCGGCTAGGCTGTCTGCTGATCAGGCTTAAGGCAAAACGCCACCTTCCCATTCAAATGGGGAGGTGCCGCGTCATACGCGGCGGAGGGGTCATGTGGTGAGGCATCTGACCCCTCCGCCCTCGTGAGACGAGGGCACCTCCCCATTTGAATGGGGAGGAGGCGAAGAGAGGTGTAGAAGGAGGCGAGTTGTGAGTTCGATCAGCGAGAGCCACACCGTCTTTGGGCGCGGCGGCAGTGGAGGCGGCAAGGGCGGCGGGCAGGAGCCGGTGGGGCGGTCGCCGGTCGAGGCGCCGAACTCGCTGCAGTCGCGGTCCATCGCTCGCTTTCTCGACCTGTGGTGCGAAGGTCCTATCGAAGGGCTGGTCAACGAAGACCAGTCGATTTTCTTCGACGATACGCCGCTCAAAAATGCAGACGGGTCATTCAACTTTACAGGCGTCGCCTGGGACACGCGCTACGGATTTCCCTTCGGCACGCAGAAGTACATGGCGGGCTTCCCCTCCAGCCGCAGCACGGTGGCGGTGGGTGGTGGTAACGGCATCGAAATCAAGAAGGGTAACGGATTGACCCCCGGTGCCACCCATACCATCAACAATCCGATGGCCAACGCCGCCATCGTCAAGATCACGACGCCCGCACTCTACATTCAGAACAATGTTACCGGCGACGTGAACAACTACACGTCCAATTTCCGCATTTTTGTTACTGCCCACGGCGGTACGCCTGTGGAGACGCACTATGTCGGCTTCCACGGCAAGTGCACCTCGACCTATCAACGTGACTACCGCGTGGCCCTGCCTGCTGGCGGCGCGCCGTGGCTGATCACGTTCTTCCGAGAGAACGAGGACCACACTGCCAACTACATTCAAGATGCATTGTACCTCACCTCCGTCACCGAAGTGGTCGACGGCAAGCTGGCCCATCCCAACACCGCCTATTGCGGCGTGCAGATCGACACGGCGCAGTTCTCGGGCAAGGCGCCGGCGCGCTCCTATGACGTGAAGGGCCTGCTGATCAAGATCCCGTCGAACTACGATCCGATCACCCGCAAGTACACAGGCGACTGGAACGGCACCTTCACCACCGCCTGGTCCGACAATCCCGCCTGGTGCTTCTATGACCTGCTGACCAATACGCGCTACGGGCTCGGCCTCGATCTCGCCGCGGTGAATCCGTGGAAGTGGGACCTCTACACCATCGGCCAGTATTGCGACGCGGTCGACGAGACCGGCACCTATGTCGGCGTCGACGACGGCGCTGGCGGGAAAGAGCCGCGCTACACCTGCAACATGCTGTTGAACAGTCGGCAGGAAGCCTACGCCGTCATCAACACCATGGCGTCGATCTTCCGCGGCATGCCGTTCTGGTCCTCCGGCGCGGTGCGCGCGACGGCCGACATGCCCAAGGCTCCGGTGGCGTTGTTCACGAACGCGAACGTGCTGGGCGGCGAGTTCAAGTACGAGGGCACCTCGCTCAAGGCGCGGCACACCACGGCCAAGGTCGTGTGGAACGATCCGGCCGACGCCTATCGCCCCGCCGTCGAATGGGTCGACGATCCCGAGGGCGTGTCGCTCTACGGCGTGCGCCAGATCGACATCGTGGCCTATGGCTGCACCAGCCGCGGCCAGGCGATCCGCACCGGCAAGTGGGTGCTCGACACCGAACGCACCGCGACCGAGACGGTGCATTTCCGGTCGGGGCTGGAGCTGGCCGACAAGTTCCCCGGCGACATCGTCTCCATCGCCGACGAGAACTATGCGCAGCAGATCTTCGGCGGCCGCATCATCTCTGCGACGCACACCAGCGTCACGGTCGACCAACCCTACGCGGTGCTGGCGGCCTTCAGCTACACGCTGCACATCACCATGCCCGACGGCACGTTGCAGAAGCGCACCTTGACCAACGTGGCGGGCGAGACCGCGACCTTCACCTGGTCGACGCCGCTGCACGAGGAGCCGTTGGCTGGCGCGGTATGGGTCATCACGTCCACGTCGCTGCAGGCGCGGCAGTTCCTGCTGGTCTCCAACATCGAAGTGGGACCGGCAACCTTCGAGGCGATGGGCGTGTTCCACGACCCCGCCAAGTTCGATCGTGTCGAGAAGGGCATCGTCGTTTCGCCGCCGCCTTACAACGTGACGCCGACCGGACCGATCGTGCCGCCGACCGGCCCGACCTCGAAGATGCGGCTCTATCAGGTGGGTTCGGCGGTGCGCGCTGCCGTGCTTCTCTCGTGGGAGAAGTCTGACGACGGCCGCGTCTATGCCTACGAGGTGCAGGTCAAGGGGCCGCAGGACCTCGACTACCAGACCATCGGCACGACCTCGATGACCAGCATCGAGTATCAGGACAGCCAGGAAGGCGTCTATGTTTTCCGGGTGCGCGCCAAGGCGCTGAACGGCAAGACCAGCGCGTGGATGGAGGCCAAGCCAGTCACGCTCACCACAGCGGTGCCGCCCAGCGACGTGACGGGGCTGCAGCCCGTCTTCGATCCCGACGGTGTAGCGATCAAATGGGACGCCGTGGAAGACCTCAACGTCGACTACTACGAAGTGCGTCGTGGCGCGAGCTGGGGCACTTCTACCAGAGTCGGCACTCCGCGCGAACTTCGCTACACGGAGAAGGGCGTCGCTGCCGGGACGCACACCTACTGGGTCGCCGCGGTTACCAAGCCGCAGGGCATTTATAGCCCCACGCCGAGTGGCATCAACGTTGTGGTCGCTGCCCCTCCCACACCGACAGTCCAGGTGGCGCTCGATGCTGATCTCTACAAACTCACTTGGACCGGCGGTGTTGCTGCCCATGGGTTCCAAGTCGAGGAATACGAAGTCCGTACCGGTGCGGATTGGAGTTCCGCCACCTTCGTGACCTTCGTAAAAGGCACGACGTTCACCGCGCCCGTTCGCTGGGGAGGTAGCCGCCGGTTCTGGGTCGCGGCCAAAGACAAGGCGGGCAACTACAGCACGCCCGCTTCAGCAGACTTGAACGTATCGGCCGCGACCTCCGTCACCAACCTCACCGCGCAGGTGATCGACAACAACGTGCTGCTGCGCTGGGGACAGGCGACGTCCGCGCTACCCATTGACCGGTATGTGGTGAAGAAGGGCGCGACCTGGGCCAGCGGAACCCTGATTGGCGACAAGTCCGGCACCTTCACGTCGGTGTTCGAAAGCGCGTCGGGCACCTACACCTATTGGGTCGCGGCGGTCGACAGCGGCGGCAACGAAGGCGTACCCATGTCGGTGACGGCGGTGGTCAGCCAGCCGCCCGATTATCTGCTGCGCACGGAGGACTTCGCCGACCTCGGCGCGGGCCGCACCGGGCATGTCTACTCACGCATCACGGCCGGCGACATGTATGCCGGCACGACGGCCTTGTGTCCCGTAACCGCCGGCAAGACGTTTCGCTTCCAGATCTGGGCCAAGGCCTGGACCGAGCCCGGCCCGGTGCGTCTGCATCTGCGCGACGGCGCCAACACCGAATATGCGACCTTCGACTTCACGCCGACGTCGAGCTGGCAGCTCTACAAGGTGCAGGCGACGTTCCCCTCGGGGGCGGTTCCCGACATCGTGGTCTATGTGAACCCGATAGGGGACAGCGGTGCCGTCGGGGCGAGCCTTCTCCTGGCCGATGCCGAGATCGTTCAAGTGGGCTCTCTGACGAACCTGCTGCCGTTCGATTTCGGCGGTTCGGGTTGGTACTACTCGGGAGCGGGCACGGGCATTCAGAACGCCGTGCCGGGGCCGTTCGACGGCGTGCTCACCAACATGACGGTGCAGGCCGGCGTGCTCTATGGACCGGCCGACACGGGCGAGACCTGGGCGACGCACTTCACCGACCAGGGCTGGGACCAGCCCTCGGACCAGATCGCCGCCGGCTATCTCGACTGGCTCGATCCGGGGCCCAGCACGGCAAGCTATGTCGAGGTCTTCGACTACGACTCGATCGTACAGGGCACACTGGTCACGATCGCGCCGAACAAGACCGACTTCTCCGGCGCGGTGGCGTTATCGATCACGCTCGAGAGCAGCCTCGACGGCGTCGCCTGGACGATGGTCGGCACCGGCGCGCAGCAATATGTGTCGAACTTCCGCTACCTGAGGGTGACGCTCAACCTCACCAGCGCCGGTGCTGTGTGCGCGATCAACGCGGTGTCGGTGAAGCTCGCCTCCAAGACAAAGACGGATGCCGGAATGGCGCTGGCCGTGGCGGGCGACGCCGGAGGTACGACGGTGACCTTCAACACGCCGTTCGCCTCGGTGAGCTCCATCCAGGTGACGCCCGTCGGCACCGCGGCGCGCTACGCGATCTACGACTTCGCCGGCACGCCCTATCCGACGAGCTTCAAGGTGCTGCTGTTCGACGCGGCGGGAAATCGCCTGACCGGCCAGGTGAGCTGGACGGCGAGGGGATACTGATAACTCACCTCCCCATTCAGATGGGGAGGTGCCCTCGTCTTACGAGGGCGGAGGGGTCAGGGCGGTGCACAACATGACCCCTCCGCCGCGTACGACGCGGCACCTTCCCCGCTGACGGGGGAGGTGAATATAAGGAGACCGAAATGGCTGACTGGAACAATCCGGTGAACACGTCGCTCTACACCGACGTGATGCAGATGATCAAAGATCGCGACAATGCGGCGATCACGATGCTGGGCACGGGCAGTATGCCGTCGAACCTGCCGAACGGCGCGATGCGGTTCAATACCTCGACTTACCTGTTCGAGAAGCTGTGGGACGGCGTGTTCTATACGCAGGCGATCTCGATCGCCGGCGGCGGCACCAGCGCCACCACGGCGGCCGGCGCCCGCACCAATCTCGGCCTCGGCGTGGTGGCGACGGCGAATGTCGTGCCCATCGCCTGGGGCGGCACGCAGGCGACCGATGCCGCCGGGGCGCGCAGCAATCTTGGCCTCGGCTCGATGGCGACGCAGAACTTCAATGCGGTGTGGATCACCGGCGGCACCATCACGGGCATCGCCGCGCTCGGCATCGCCTTCGGCGGTACCGGCGCAACGACGGCGGCGGGCGTTCGCTCTAACCTAGGCTTGGGAAGTCTCGCGACGCTGAATGCGGTGGGCGTGGGTGAGATTTGGGATGGGAACATCACCACTTCAAAGCTCCAGGATCTTGCTGTGACGACGGCTAAGCTAGCGGATGGAAGTGTGACCGATGCGAAGATCGCCCCCGGCCTCAACGGCAAGGGCACGCGCACCGTCTCGACCTCCACCCCGTCGAGCGGAAACAACGGCGACATCTGGTACCAGGTGTAGCCATGGCGAACGAGCTGACCTGGCTGAAGGATGGCGGCGCCTGGAAGCAGGCGACGAACATCCACATCAAGGACGCGGGCGCGTGGAAGCCGGTGAAGGGCATCTGGGTCCATGACGGCGGAGGGTGGAAGAAGGTCTACTTCAAGTCCTTCCGGTTCAATCACACCTACAGCACCGACACGGCGAGCCCGAGCATGGCAACGTTGGCCACGTCGCTGGGCTGGAACGGCGCCGATCCGGTGGTGGGCAACGTCACCGTCAATGCCAACCTCTATTCGACCTCGACCGGCGTCGCGGCCTTCTACTGCCACGGCTTGCCCGCGGGATCGGTGATCAAACTCACGGTCAATGGCGGCAGGACCATCGGCGGCCGCGGCGGCCAGGGCGGCAACGGGGTAGCCGGCAGCAATGGCGAGACCGGCGGGCTTGCGATGTACGTGCGCAACACGCTGAACGTCGTCAACAACGGCGTGATCGCAGGCGGCGGCGGTGGTGGCGGCGTCGGCGCCGACTATATCGACTGGGGCACCAACACCTTCATCGGCGGATCGGGCGGCGGCGGCGGTCGCGGCGGCGGCGCGGGCGGCGGCGGCATCAACAATGCGGGCTACATCCCGGGCGTGCCGGGCAACAGCGGCTCCTTCGCGGCCGCGGGCTCGGGCGGCGCGGGCGTTGCGCATGCCATCGGCGGCGAAGAGGGCAGCGTCGTGTGGATCCAGGGCGGCAGCGGTGGCGCGGGCGGCGACTGGGCGCAGACCGGCAGCTCCGGCGCCGCGGCGAGCAACGGCGGCGCGGGCGGCAGTGGCGGCCTCGGCGGCTGGGCCGTCGACGGCAACTCCTTCGTGACGTGGCTCACGCCCGGCAGCCGGTTCGGGCATCTGGGGAATTGAGGCGCAGGCTCGTGCAATCGATTGCACGAGCACCCTTGGGCTACGCGCCCGGCTTCACGCCACCGGCTGGCTGACCTGCGTCACCGGCTGGACGTCCGTGAACTTGGCGATATCGGCGAACACTTCGGGCGCGCGCGGGCCGGTGAGGCTGGCCTTCAGGGCGTCGGCGCTCTCGAAGGTGAGATGGGCCATCAGGATGTAGGGGGCCGGTCCACCGCCGCCAGCGGAGACGCCGCGCATCACCTGCACCGTCTTGAGGCCCGTCGACGCGAAGGCCGATTTGACCAGCGGGATGTGGCTGTTGTCGTAGTAGGCGGCGTCGAAGCGCGCGCCGTCACTGCTGGGATAGAGGACGCTGAAGACGACCATGGGACCTCCCGGGTTCGTATTCGGGTTGTGCGCGCGCTGCGAACTCTACTGTCGACCTGATCGGCTACTCTGGCATCATCGGCAGGTCGGTGTCCTGCAGTTCCAGCCCGCATTGCGTGAGAAGACAGTGACATTGCCCGCGATGATGGGTCTGGTGGTTGAAGAAATGCGTGACGAAGATCCAGCGCAACCCGCTGACCTCCCGATGCACGCTCCTGGAAAAATAGGCGAGGTCGCCGTCGAGCCAGCCGGGCCCGAGCGCATCGGCCCAGCGCACGATCTCGGCGTCGCAGGCGACGCGCTCTGCCCGTAGCGCGTCCCAGGTGGGATAGGCCGAGAGGCCGTCGGCCAGCGCGGCGGGCGGCGCCGGCATCTGCTCGAAGCGGCTGATCCAGAGGGTGTCGGCCCAGACGAGGTGGGCGAAGGTCGCGTGGATCGAGCCGAAGAAGGCGCCGCGTTCGCGCCGTCGTTCCTCTTCGGAGAGCCGGCCGGCCGCGCCGTAGAGGTTTTCGTTCTGCCAGCGATTGTAGCGCGCCATGCGTTGGGCGTAGGCGACGTCGATCATCGAAACTCCCGGTCATTCCAGGTGAAAAACTTGCTGCCGCCCGCAAGCGTAGCTAGTCGAGGAAGCACGACACAACACAACACGACGCAACGCAACGCAATCACCAAGGAGGGTGGCGTGCTGGTGCTGGCTCTGACCGGATCCGCGGGATCCGGCAAATCGACAGTGGCGGATCATCTCGTGCTGCGCCACGGCTTCCGCCGCCTGCGCTTCGGCGATCCGTTGAAGACAATGCTGGGGGCGCTGATCGCCGCGCAAGGCCAGCCGCCGGACTATGTGAAACGCTGCCTCGAGGGCGATCTCAAGACACGGCCGGTGCGCGAGCTGGCGGGGCGGACGCCGCGGCATGCACTGCAGTCGCTGTCCCAGGGCTGGGGCCGTGAGGCGATCGGACCCGACCTCTGGGTGCAGTGCTGGCGCGGCGCGGTCGAGCCGATGCTGCAGGCGGGGCCTGTCGTTGCCGAGGATTGCAGCCGCTTCGACGAGGTCGACATGGTGCGCACCATGGGTGGGCTGGTCTGGCGGATCGTGCGCGAGGACGAGGCCGTCACTCCCGATCCCGAACAGGCGAGCTTCGAGGTCGACGCCAACCTCCTGAACAACGGCGCTGTGCCGGCGCTGCTGCTGCACGTGAACCAGCTTTTGCGCGACCATGTGCGGCGCCAGCAGACGAGGAACAAATGATCACACTCAACCGCTGCATCGAGGTCGCGGGCGGCGATCGCGTCGGCCGGTTCCTGTACCGGCTGCATCACTGGACGAACTTCACGCGCATCGTGCGCGGCGGCGTCAAATGGGTCGCGCTTACCTACAATCAGTGGGCGGACGAACTCGCCGTCTCCTACACGCAGTTCAAGTACCTGCTCGAGAAGGCCGCCGCCGCCGGCCAGGTCGTGCGCGAGCAGCATCGCTTCCGCGGGCTGAAGGTGCTGTTCGTGCGCCTGTCGGACGACACGCGCGTGGCGATCGCCCAGACCGGTAAGGGCAAAAGTGCCCAGACCGGTTTGGGCAAAAGTGCCCAACTCATAAGAAACTCGAATCAGAAACCTATTGAAGTAACTAAGATTGCGAGCGGCCCGCCGGCCGCCGCGGCACCCGCCCCAACGCCAACCCAAATCAAGGTCCCGGCCCTCGAAGCGCTGTGGCGGGAAGCGCGGCCGTCGGCGCCGATCACGAAGAAGATGCGCGGTCAGTTCCGCCACCTCGTCCGCACCCTGCGCGTGGGCGAGGCGGAGCGTGTGGTGCGCTTCGCCCTGGCGCACTGGCCCGCGATCGTGCGCGCCGCCGAAAAGCATCACGGCGCGTTCAAGTCGCCCGACGTGCCGCAGCTCGGGTTTCTCGTGAAACACATCGAGGCGGCGCGAGGCCTGATGGGGGAGCACTCTCAGCATCTTCGCCTCCCCATTCAAATGGGGAGGTGGCAGCGTCTGACGCTGTCGGAGGGGTCAAACGCCGCTGATGACCCCTCCGCCCGCGCAGACGCGGGCACCTCCCCCGTTGACGGGGGAGGATGGGAAGTGTGCGCCGACCGGCGCGTCATGACCTACCGCGAGATGCTGGCGCTCGAAGGGATCGCGGCGTGAGCGGCGAACCCTGGTTCAAGCCGCATGGCGTGCTCGATCCGGAGCGGCATGCGGCGTTGATCGCAAACCGCGAGAGCATCGCGCGGGATGCGGGGATTCCGGTGCATCTGCTGTGGCAGAAACTGCCGGCGCTCACGGCTTCCGAACGTGATTGGCTGGCGCGGTTCCATCATCACCGTGGCGAAGGACGCTGCGGCCTGCTGCTGACGGGCGAGGCGCCGGCGCTCGATCCGTTGCAGCGCATCGGCGCGCTGGCGGGGTGTCTGTCGCGCAACTTCGTGCGGGCGCGGGTCGTGCCGCTGCTCGAGGCACTCGAAGCCGTCGCTGACGGTGCGCCGATCGCCGCGACCTGTCTGCTGATTCCCGACTTCGTGCCCGACCGCGCCACGGTGCGCGAGGCGCCGGCCTGGCGGGTGGCGCAGATGACAGCACTGCTGACATCGCGCTGGAGCGCGTCGGGCCTGCAGACCGTGCTGCACGCACCGAGCCTCGCCGACGCGGGCCGAGAATATGGCGGCTTCGTCGCGGACCTGCTGCGCAACCACTATCTCGAGGTCGCCATCTGATGCTCTCCTCCGCGCAGCGCTATCTCGCGGCCGTCATCGCCGAGGGCACGGTCGAGACGCTTCTGAAGCACGGGCCGGTCGCGCATCTCTTCGCGGGCGAGGAGGAGCGGCTGTGGAATTACTTCGACCGCCACGTGAAGACCTACGGCACCCTGCCGGACTTCGCGCTGGTCAAGGCCGACACCGGCTTCGATCTCGCCGCGCAAACGCAGCCCGCCGCCTTCTATCTCGACCGCGCGCGCGACAACCATCTGCAGCAGAGCCTGCTGGCACTGCTGGCCGAGGTCCATCACAAATACCTCGCCGGTATCAACGGCAACGGCAACGCCAACCCGCGCGAAGCGCTGAGCCGTCTCGGCAACGCGGTGATGGCGCTGTCGGTGCAGAACAGCGGCGCGCTGGTGCTGGATTATCGCCGCGCGCAGGACCTGATCATGCAGGCGTTCAAGGCCAAGATGATGGACGCCGGCACGATGGGCCTGCAGCTCGGCTGGCCGACCTTAGATGCGATGACCGGCGGCCTCGGCACCGGCGACATGATCGGGCTGGCGGGGCGTCCCGCGGCGGGCAAGACCTGGTTCATGCTGTGGATGGCGCTGCATGCCTGGGCCGCGCAAGGCAAGGTGCCGCTGTTCGTCTCGATGGAGATCAAGCCGCTCACCATCGTGCAGCGCCTGCTCGCCATCCACGCGAAGCTGCCGTTCAAGGGCATCCGCGATGCCGCGCTCACGACGAAGCAGTATCAGCAGATGAAGCACATGCTGGTCGAGAGCGCGCAAAGCCCGGTGCCGTTCCATGTCGTAGACGGCAACCTCACCGCGTCGGTCGCGGACCTGCATGCGCTCTGCCGCCAGCTCAAGCCCGACTTCGTGGTGATCGACGGCGCCTATCTGCTCACGCATCCCACCGAGCGCGACCGCTTCAAGCGCGTGGCGGAGAACGCGTCGTTGATCAAGCAGCATATCTGCGATCTCGCGCCGACCGCGTGCTCATGGCAGTTCGCGCGGCCGCCTAAGAGTTCGACGGGCAACCAGAAGAAGCAGCCGCAGACCGGCGACGATATCGGCTACTCCGATGCGATCCTGCAGCTCTCCTCGCTGGCGCTGGGCCTGATGCAGCCCGAGAGCGCCGAGACGATCAAGCAGCGCGAGGTCTCGATCCTGAAGGGCCGCAACGGCGAGACCGGCTCGTTCACCGTGAACTGGAACTTCGACTGGACGACGGACTTTTCGGAGGTGACGGAGCGGGTGGAGGAGCTGGAGGTGGAGTGAATTGAATCTACGGAAACGACGGAGAGCGAACAGGCGTACAAGCTTGGCGCTTCCGAGCTTCGTTTGGCGAGGCACCCACCTGCCATACTTTGCGAAGGTATATCTAAGACTTGAAGTCGGTGAAATGCACTCGGGCAGTCGGCATGTTGTCCTTGAACGGACTATGCTTCAGGAGGAAGTCTCTCCAGAATTGGACAACGCTCTCGATCACGATCTCCGCTGCAATCCAAGCCTTGAGATCATCTTGTTGTACTTCGATCTCGAGACGCTGAGTATCGAACGCTGATCTATCGAAGGCGGCGCTATCGAAGGCGCCCGCGACTTTCGTCTGTTGACTGGTCCTGCGGTCGAAATGCTTACTCCCGTTGCAGATGTCCTGCATGAGTTGAAAGTAGGGTGCGCTGCTGTCTAGCCAGTTAATAAAAGTCACCTTGTCGCGGATACCAAGAATCCTCCACGTCCCATGGTCGCTCTTAAGCCAATCGCCCCATATCCATTCATGCATGTGATAAGCGGTGATGGAGCAGTTGATTGCAATACGCGCCGACGTCGGGTTGTCTTGAAGATCGGCGAAATCTTCGAGCAGTTTCTTGTAGAAATCCCGCGAGGTTTTTATGTTGAACATTTCCTGGCCCCACCACTCCCGCTTGCTTGAAGAGCATGAGTCTTGGACCATAGTATTGCAAGCCGCCCTCATGGTCGGCGAGGAGTCTGGCACACCCGCGCCCTTCGATAGCGAGGCCAAGCATTCTAGGTATGAGCCGTCGCTAGCTGTGAAAGACATTGGCAACAGTCAGGTTGATGACGATTGCCCGGCACCAAGAATCTCGAATAGTACCGCTTCGCGTATCACCTCGCAGAGCAACCCTTGAGCCCCTTGTTGCGTTCTGATCACCTTCGCGAGTTCGCGTTTCTGCTTGTGGCAAAGCCAGACTTGAAGGCTTCCCACCCGCAGACACGACACACAAGTGTCTCGGTTCCTCCAACTCGGCGCTCAGGTTGGATTATCGACTTCTTCCGTTGCTGGTAGCAGTCTGGACATATGGAATGCGAGGGCTCTGACGGCTGCGCTCCTTCCTTAAGGCTATATGTTATGACTTTCGAGTACTCATCTTCCGTCAGCTCGTAACGCTCTTTTTCACTTTCCCAGTTTTCGTAGCTGGCCAATTTTGCTTCTAACGCCCTTACTTTCTCAATCTGCTCCGCGTACTCCTGTTGGGCGTCAAGAAGCTTCCCCGTCAGTTCGTAAATTGCTTCGTTACGGACGACTGCGTCATTGATGTCCTTCAGACCTCGCGCCATTCCAATCAGTCCAGTAAAGGCGCTTATGCCTCCCATGACGTTAGCCATTCATATCCTCCCTGATTGATCATCATTAGACGCCGAAATCACTCCAAAGATGACTAGGTGCAACTGAGGTGGCCCCAAGCAGCTCACGAGATTGACTGGCACCTATCGCTGGATCGGTATTTCTGACAAATGTTTTCCAAGCACCAACCATCTCATGCACTGTATGCCGCGTTGAGTATGCCTTCGATTCCACACGCAGAGTCCAGTCGGAAGGCAATGGAAAGGGCATGAATTGGAGACGGAAGTTCTCTCGTCCTGAGTTACCGGCTGCCTAGGCGTCGGAAGGAGAGGGCATCGTCTGTACAACGCTAAACGCAGTTCAAAGCATCTCATTGGCGAATTAATTTGCCATCTCCTCCGCGTTGCGTAGCGTTGGGCATCGTCACATCGCACACGATCAAGGAGGATCACGGTGCCCCGGACGACTGATACCCTCGCCAAGGAAATCGATGCGCTTGGGCTCCTGCAGGAGCATGTCGAGAGCGCGCGCCGGCTGATCCGCGACTTCGAGAGCCGGCTCGGCGTCGTGCGCGACAAGCTGGTGGCCGACGATCTCGCGGTGAAGAACGGCCGGCACTTCTTCGTCGAGGTCGAGGCGGAGGGGCGGACGGTGCGCGCGGTCAAGGACATGCCGCGGCTGGCGGCGCTGCTCGGCAGCGAGACGTTCCTGCGCATCGCTCGGGTGAACCTCGCCGACATCGACCGTCATCTGACCGGCGATCAGAAGGAGCAGGTGCTCGACATCTCACGCAGCGAGACGCGGGCGATCACGCTGCACAAGCGGGTGTGACGGGAGCGTCTTCCTAGCGGCGCGCACGTCCTTGTCATCCTGAGCGTAGCGAAGGATCTCATGGCGTTTGCCGTGTGCGTGGCTGGCGGCGATGAGGTCCTTCGCTGCGCTCAGGACGACAGAACAAGTGAAGCCCACCATGAATCTCGACACGGCAACGAGCTTCCTGCGCTGTCTCGGGCTCGCGATGCCGCAGACGCGTCGGGCGGGATGGGTGACGGGGGCGTGTCCGTTGGGACCTTGGCGACATCGCGACGGGTCGGGGCGGGGGAGTTTTGGGCTCAAGCTTCAGGACGGTCTTTGCAACTGCTTCAGTTGTCAGTGGCATGGGACGGCGTTCGATCTTCTCTATGAGATGCGGCATCTCGAGCGGCAGAGGGCGAGCGGGCGGCGTCCGGACTTCAAGGCGGCGCTGGCATTGCTGGCAACAGGGAGCCCGGCGGCCGGCCATACACCTTCGCTCGACGAACGAACGTGGGGGCAGCGCGAGGATTTCGTGTTCCCCGAGTCCTGGCTCGCGGAGTTCGAGCCCGCTCATGCAGACGGCGAAGTGCATCCCTATCTCGCCGCGCGCCGCGTTCCCTATGAGGTGGCGCGCGCGCTCGACCTGCGCTTCGATCCGCTGCGCCAGCGCCTCTGCTTTCCCGTGCGCGACCATCACGGCCGCCTGCGCGGGCTGCACGGCCGCACGATCCACGATCACGTCACCCTGCGCTATCTCATGTACACGCTCGACGGTCGCTGCAGCCCCGAGGTCTGGCTGGGCGAGTCGTGGGCCGATCCCGAACGGCCGCTGGTCGTGGTCGAATCGGTGTTCGATCTCGCGCGCGTCTACGAGGTCTGGCGCAACGTCGTCTGCCCGCTCACCGCGTCGCTCGGGCCGGCGAAGATCGCGCGGCTGCGCGGCGTGCGGACCATCCTGCCGATGTTCGACCGCGACGCCGCCGGTGCCCGCGCCCGCGACAAGCTTTTACGCGCGCTGCCCGGGACACGGTTCCATCCCATCGAGCTGCCTTACGAGGGATGCGATCCCGCGGACCTGACGGCGGCGGAGGTGAGGGCGCTTCTCGCCAACGCGGAGGTTACTCCGCGCTAGACGCCACGACCCGAAACGACTTCACCATGTAGACCCGGGGATGCGGGTCGAGCCCGTGGTCGACCAGGCCGCGGCGCACGATCTCGAAGCCGTGCCGTTCGTAGAGGCGAATGTTGGCCACGGCCATCTCGGCGGTGATGAGCGACAGGCCGCCCAGGCCGCGCGCTCGCGCCAGCTCGTCGATGCGCTGCAGCATCCAGCTCCCGACGCCGGTGCCCTGCTGCGCCGGATCGACGGCGATCTGGTCGATGTAGAGGTCTTCCTCCTGCGGCTTCGTCCGCGCGGCACCGACGATGCGCTCGCCCTCCGGATCACCCTCCACTGCAACGTAGACGTCGCCGCGCTCGATTTCCGCCACGAAGTGCTTCCACCTCTCGGCATACTCGGGCGTTCCTTCGGCAGGCCACTCGCGCCCCAAAGCGCGGACATAGGGCGTGAAGGCGTCGCCTATGATGCGCGCGACCTCTTTGCCCTCCGAAAGCATCGCCGTTCTGAAGATCAGTGCCATGGACGCGAGACTAGCAAACAAAACACCCGCCAGTGCAACCGGCACGGCAAGCATGACAGGTCGGAAATTGAAGTCAGTCTCGAGATGATCGAGGAGGGGGGCCGCGTTCTGGAGGAGAGTCTTCCGGATTGCGCTCCTCGGGGCCGTCTGCGGATGATTGCTGAGGCTGTATTTGAGAGGATGGCTCTGACACGGACGGGTAGCCCTTCTCCGTGAAATGTGCCTCTAGCGCATCGACGAATGCTGACATTCTTTCGGCCAGCGCTTGCAGTTCTGCCACCTTTACCTCGCGTCTCGGGCCGCGGGACTCGTAGTTGTCCGTCTCCTCGTCAAGGTAGAGGCGCTGCGTCTGCTTATGCGTGTACCACAGGCCATGGGCATAGATGTTTCGGATCCGGTTAAGCGCGGCAAACTCATCGATGATGCGATCGTACCAGTCGCTCGTTTCGATGTGGTCGGGAGATTTCTCCAGCATCGCCTTCATGACGCTGATACGAGCTTTTTGGTTGATGATGCTCCGAAACATGAGGCGGGCGTTTCCAACATCCTCGGCGCCGATCAGTTCGCTGAAGATTATGATCATGTGCCCTTCGATGTGAGGCCACAGCGTGAGTATGTTGCCCATGACTTCGGCCAGGAATGGCTGAAGGATGGACGGTTCGTAGTTTCCCTCCTCGTCTGCAGGATCGGCGTTTAACCCCGGTGCAATGTAGCGCCTCGGCTTTCTCGACTTCGGTGTGTTCATCCCAAGTCTTCCCCCAAGAAACCTGCGCCCTCGCTCGAAGCCGTTCTGAAGATCAGTGCCATGGACGCGAGACTAGCAAACATTCGCCCTTGACGATCAATGAGGGCAGCGACAGTGTCGAAGCACATGCTCAGGAACCGGACCCTTTGCGACCGACGCCGACGCCGCTGCACCCAAGCGGCGGCTCTTCAGGCTGCGCGTCGTTCGGCGTCCGTCCGTGTGGTGATGGCCTCACCGTAGGTCCCACCCGCCGGAGCGGCTCCGGCCCGCGTTCCTGAACCCCCGCAGCCCTCGGCTTCGGGGGTTTTCTTTTGCCCAAACCCCACCTCATCCACGGAAGGACACCATCATGAGCATTCGCGTCGGCATTGTCGGCATCAGCGGTTTTGGCGGCGGCGAGGCGATGCGCCTGGTCGCGAGCCACCCTTCCTTCGAGCTGGTCTACGCCGCAGGCGAAGGCAGCGCCGGCAGCCGTCTGGTGGACCGCTTCCCGGGTGTGCCGGCCAGGCTGGCCGACCTGGTGATCGAGAAGTGGGACCCTGCGACCCTGCCGAAGCTCGACGTGCTGTTCGCGTCGCTGCCCACCGGCGCTTCGGCCGAGGCGCTGGCGCGCGTGCCTCGGGACGTGAAGATCGTCGATATCGGCGGCGACCACCGCTACGTCGAGGGCTGGGCCTATGGCCTGGCCGATGTCTGGCCGGCAGAGATCGAGCGCCAGACTCGCGTTGCCAACCCCGGCTGCTTCCCCGCTTCGGTGCTGACCGCGCTGGCGCCGCTGCTGGCTGACAGGCTGATCGAGCCCGGCAACATCGTGATCGATGCCAAGACCGGCATCTCCGGTGCCGGCCGCGGCGGCGCCGACAGCAAGTTCGGCTACGCCGAGAGCAACGAGAACCTGGTGCCCTACGGTCTGCTCAAGCACACCCACATGCCCGAGATGGCGAAGACGATCGAGCGGCTGAGCGGCGGCAGCGCGGCCGGGCTGGTGTTCACGCCGCACCTGGTGCCGATGACCCGCGGCGTTCTCGCGACCATCTATTGCCGCGGCCGCGCCACCACGGAGCAGTGCCTGGACGCGGCCCGGCGCTTCTACGCCGGGCGGGCCTTCATCCGCGTGACCGACAGGCCGCCGCAGACCAAATGGGCGACCGGCTCGAACCTCGCCTTTGTCAGCTATGCGGCCGATCCGGAGCGCAACCTGGTGATCGCGATGGGCGTGGTCGACAATCTCGGCAAGGGAGCCGCGGGCCAGGCGGTGCAGAATGCGAACCTGATCTGCGGCCTGCCGGAAACCGCAGGCCTGGACGGCGTCCCTGTTTGGCCGTGACGAGGGCTGGCCATGACGCGGGTGGCTCTCAGTAGAGCTTGACCTTGTAGTTCAGGATCAGCCGCACTTCCTCGGTCGTGTTGAGGTTGCCGCCTTGCCAGACCGAGTTGGTGCCGTAGCGGGCGCGGAACCAGAGGCCGTTCAGCGGCTTCCACTCCGGCCGCCATTCGAGGGTGAAGTCCCATTCGGTCTCGACCAGCGGCGCGCCGGCGGCGGGGGCGGCGGTCCAGCCGTTGAAGTAGAAGACCGACGCCGCCACACCGGGCAGGCCGAGATGCTTGAAGACGTACGATGCGCCGACCATCACGGCCTGTTCGCCGGCGCGCTGGAAGTCCTGGATCTGCGCATCGGTGTAAAACGGGTTTGCGCTCCACGGCGTCTGGATGGCGAAGCCCGGATTCACGGCGGAGTAGCCCAGCGTGAGGATCGCCGTGTCGTAACCCAGCTCGACCTTGGCGCCGAGCTGGTTGGTGGCGAAATAGGTGCCGCCATTCAGCAGGTTCTGGCCGACGCTGTTCTGAGCCGCGAACTGCACGGCGCCGAGGAGGTGGACATCCGGCGCCGGGCTCAGCCCGTACTTGGCCTCGCTATAGAAGATGTTGATGGTGTCCTGCGTGTAGTACTCGATGGCGCCGATCGAGGCCTTGCCCCAGGTCAGCCGGCCGCCCAGCACCGCCGTGCCGTAGTCGGCGTTGGCGCCGGCCGCGCGCGCCATGCCCTGGAAGTCGATGGCGTCCTGCGGCTTGATCGCGCCGATCCAGCCGCCGCCATAGTGGAAGGCCGGCCGACCGCTGTCGGGGTCGCCGAACGTGCCGGTCAGCGTGTAGCCGTAGAAGGTGTTGGGCGACATGCGGTTGTCGTGCGGCCCGATGAACGGCGTGTCGTAGTAGTAGCGGCCGACGGTGGCGTAGTGGTTCTCGAACAGGCGCGCGCGGGCGTAGAGCTGGCCGAGCGCGGCATAGCCCTGCTGGTTGTCGAGCAGCAGCCCGGTGTTGCCGCGATCCGCCGGCGCGTAGATCGGCAGCGAGGTGTAGAGCACGGCGCCCAGCGACAGCACGTCGAACAGCCGGCCGGTCTCGAACGAGACGGAGCCGCCCGCCGCCCAGGCTTCCTTGATGGGCGAGGCGGCCGGTCCGCGGGTCGCCTCGTCGCGATAGTAGCTGCGGAAATTGATGTCGAACTTCGAGTCGCGCAGGAAGTCAGGCTGGTCCTTCATCTGCTCGCGGAAGTGCGGAAACAGGGTGAGGGGCGGCGGCTTCGGCAGGGTGAAGGCGCTCTCGATGGCCGTGATGCTCTCCGCCGGCGTGGCGGGAATCGGGCGCTCCTGCTTGGCACTCTGGGCGCTCGCTTCACCGGCAAGCGTCACGGAAGCGGCGGCGGCGGCAACGAGCAGCGCCACAGCAGAAGAAGAGGATGGTCGCCAAGCCACCTTCGCTCCTGTCTGCTGAATCGGCTCCGTCCGGTTTTGCCAGAGTCTCGATTGTCCTGTCGAGATGGCCGCGGCTAGCGCGAAGCGCTGGCGACTTCCCGGTCGATCAGCCGAGCGACCTCGTCGATCGCATCGAGAAGCATCCGCTCATCATGGTGGCTCCTCGAGACGATGGCGCCACCCTGGAACACCGTCTGGGCCAGCAACGAAAGTGTCCTGGCGCGGTGAGGCGGCAGGCCCGATTTTTGAAGCATCTCCGCCATAAGGCCCATCCAGGTGTCGAACGCCTCGCGGCACAGATCGAGAAGGGCCGGCAGGTCGTTTGCTCCATCATGGACGAGCGGCGAGATCGGACAGCTCCGCTCGTAGTCCGTGGTTCTCATGAGTTCGGCGATACGGTCGGCAATGGTTCTGAGCGCGGCGCCCGGCGTTTCGGCCTCGGCGATGGTTGCGGCGGTCGCCAGCGTGACTTCATCGACCGCGGCTCGTGTGGCTTCCAGGGCAAGCTGCCCCTTGCCGCCGGGAAAGTGGAAATAGAGTGAACCGCGGGGAGCGCCGCTTTCGGCGAGGACGTCATTCAGTCCCGTCCCGTAGTAGCCGCGCGTCTGCAGGAGCCTCGTCGCGGCCTGCAACATCCGGTCTTTCGTCACGTTCGCCATGAGGGCTTTCTATCAGAATTGACCGACTATGAGAACTGGTCTACATAATATGTAGATCGGTCTACTGCCTCACTGCAAGGCCTGAACATCAAGGCCCGAACATCAAGGAAGGCGTGAGCATATGGACAGGGGCGACTTCATTCTCGAGGCCATCCGCAAGCTCTACGACGCGGTTCTCGAGCCGGACGCGTGGAAGAAGTCGTTGCCCGCAGTGGTCTCGATGGTTGGCGGCGACAGTACGCTTTTCCTCGAGCAGGACTTGCGCACCGGGCGCGTCAAGTCCGCCTCCGGCTGCGGTCATGCACCGGAAATCCATGCCGCGTTCGCACCGGCATGCGAGGCCGGCATGCTGGCGCCGTGGATGGATACGCCTGGGCCGGGCATCGCTCGGCGAAGCTCGGCCGTGATGTCCGATACGGCCTTTGCGCGCAGCGATTTCTACAACGAGACCGTTCGCCCGACAGGCACGTTCCATAGCGCGACGGCAGCACTGGACTATGCGACGACCCATCGTGGCTTCATCGCGGTCGGTCGGCGGCTGGGCAGCGACGATTTCGACTCCGAAAGCATCAAGACGCTGCAGGTGTTGGTGCCGCATCTCGTCACGGCCCTGCGTGTGCGCCACCAGTTCGACGAAGGCGAGTCGCGCACGCGCGGCGCCTACGCGATGCTGGATCGTCTCGATATCGGCATCGTCCTGACCGACGCATCTGCACGTCCGCAGTTCGCCAATGCGCGCGCCGAGGCGATTGCTGCCGAGGCCGATGGATTCCGTCTCGGCGCGCGCGGAGTTGCTGCCGCCTTGCCGGCAGAGACCCGGGCACTTCGGCGCATCATCGCCGCCGCGGCAACCATCACCACGAAGCTGACCCAGAGCGACACGACCGGCACGATCGTCCGGTCCGCAACATCGGCGATGCAGACCACGTTGCCCCTTTCGCGCCCCTCTCTGCGCCCGCCGCTGACCGCCTTCGTGATGCCGTTGAGTGACGCAAGGTTCGACGGGGCAGGAGGGGCCGCAAACCAGGTCGCCGTGTTCCTGATCGAGCCCGGCCGTCCGCCCGACATCAATACGCGCGCTCTGGCCGAAACCTATCGCCTGGCGCCGCGCGAAGTGCAGGTCGCCACGTTGTTGGCGCAAGGGCGCAGTCCCGCGCAAATCGCAGGCAAACTCGGGATCGGTCTCGGGACGGTGCGCGAACATTTGAAACGTGCTCTCGCCAAGACCGAAACCCATCGTCAAGCCAATCTTGTCCAACTCCTTCTGAGCGCGTTCGTGAACCCTGTGCACTGACGCCTCGCGCATGGCTCCCAAATGGGAGCCGCGCGCATGTCTTCATTTCGGCAGAACGACCGCCTGCGAACCTGTTCGAGGACGACCGTGAGAGCACAATCGAGGATGGACCGCGCGATCGGAAGCGAAGCGGCTGCGGCAAGGTCGGCTCCGGCGGCGATAGTTGCCGACATTGCGGGTCTCGCCGCACGGCACAAGGTCGAGGGAGACCGGCTGCGGCAACTGCCGCCGGCGCTCGCAGAAGCCTTTCAGCGCCACGACGTCTACCGTCTGATCCTGCCGCGCGACCTCGGCGGCGGAGACGTCGACCCGCTCGACTATCTCGATCTCGTCGAGAAGGTCGCCCGCGTCGACGGATCGACCGCCTGGAACCTTGCCATCGGCGCGGGCAGTGGACTCTATGTCGGCTATCTCCCGGTCGAGCGAAGCCGTCCGATGGTCGCCGATGTGTCTTCCTGCATCGCCGGCGCCTATGCGCCTTTCGGACACGGCGAAATCGTCGACGGAGGTTACCGGGTCAGCGGTCATTGGGGCTGGGCAAGCGGAGCAGCCCAGGCGCGCTGGATGGTCTTCGGCTTCCGCGTTGCTGCGCAGGACGGGACGGACGAGACGCCGCCCGAGATACGTCAAGCGCTCGCTCCGCGCGAGGCGTTCCACGTGCTCGACACCTGGCATGCGAACGGCCTGCGGGGGACCGGCAGCACCGAGTACGAGGTCGACGATCTCTTCGTGCCGTCCGACATGACCTTCCGGGTATTCCTCGACAAACCGAAGCACCCCGCACCGGTCTTCCGGCTTCCCGGCGCGTTCTTCGGCTCGGCCGTCGCGAGCGTCGCGCTCGGCATCGGTCACGGCGCAACCGAGGGCCTGAAGCAGCTTGCGGTGGTGAAGGGCCGGGCAAAGGGCGGGGCTTCCGGCGGCAATCCGCTTCGGCAGCAAGCGTACGCGCACTATGCCGTGGCCAAGGCCGAGGCGCTCGTCGAGTCGGCCAAGCTTTACCTGGACGACGCGATAGAAGCGATCTGGTGCAGCATCCTGGCCGGGCGCGAGATCGAGCCGGCGCAGCGCGAGCGCGCGCGGCGCGCCTGCGTGCAGGCGGCCGAAGCGAGCGCCGAGGCGGTCGACCTGTGCTGCCGCGCTGCCGGGGGGCACGCCCTGTTCGAATCGCAACCCTTCGGGCGTGCCCTGCGCGATGTCCGTGCCGCCATTGCCCAGATCACGCTGCAGCGTTCCGCCATGGAGGATGCGGGCCGCGCCGCCTTCGGCCTCGAGCCACTTTCGCCGGTCTTCTGAGCGGTGGAAGGGAAACCCAAGCCAGACAAGCCAGATATCCAAACCAGATATCCAACGGAGAACGACAATGCCGAAGACGATCTATGTAAATCTGCCGGTGAAGGACCTGGCCGTCGCGACGCGCTTCTACGAGGCGATCGGGTGCGAGAAGAACGAGCAGTTCAGCGACCATCAGGCGTCGAGCATGGTGTGGTCCGACACCATCACGTTCCACTTGTTGTCCAACGACTATTTCGCGACGTTCACGCCGAAGAAGATCGCCGACGCCCATAAGACGAGCGAGGTGCTGCTTGCCTTGTCGCGCGATAGCCGGGAGGAAGTCGACGCCATCGCCGAGGCAGCGGCGGCTGCCGGCGGCAAGGCAGATATCCGCGAACGCATGGACATGGGCTGGCTCTACAACCGGACCTTCGAAGATCCCGATGGTCATGTGTTCGAAGCGGTATCGGTCGACATGGCGGCAATGCCGGCCGAGATGAAAGGCTAGCCTGTCGGCGATCGGCCCTGCTGCGGCGCGCGTCTAGTAGGGCAGGGTCGTGTTGTGCGGCGGCAGCCGTGCGTCGGCGGTGCGGGCGGCATCGGCAGCCCTTGCATCGAGATGCGCGCGGCGCTGCGCATCAAGATCGGCAGCGGTCGGCTCGGTCGTCCGTCCGCGGAAGAGTCCCAGGATCCAGTGCCACAAACGCATGGCCAACTCCCTCGTCAGAAGCTGATACCCGTTTGACACTCACGCCCTCGCACCAAGCTTGTCCCGTTGCTGGCACGCTGGCAACTGGCGCTGGGGGCGCGCCACTCCAGTGGCGCGGTTATGAATCGCGCCACTGGAGTGGCGCGCCCCCGGCGGCCTTCATCGCGCGACAGGCCTTTTTCGCGCAGGAGGAGGCTTCGGCTTGCGCTTCGCTGCGACCCTGTGGGCGGCGGCCAGCGCGGCGCGGGCCCACGTGAGGAGTTCGTCGGGTTCGTCGAACAGCCGCTCCGGCACACGCCAGAAGGAGAGGTCGATGGTGCTGCCCCCCTTCTCGTAGTTGAGCGGCGGCGAGGAGCGGGCTTCCTCGAACGCCGCTTCGTTCTCCGCGTCGACGCGGAAGTAGAGCATGTTCTCCGTCACCATCCCGAACATCACGCCGCCGCAGAACAGGCCGGTCTTGCCGAACATGCGCCGCATCGTGACGCGGCCCAGCGGCGCAAGCTGCTCGCGCAGGAATTCGGCAAAGGAGTCGCTGGCGACCATGCTCGCCATCATGACAATTCCTGTGAGGTGCAAATACGTATCAAACACTTGAAACAGTCCAAAAATGGACTATCTTTCTTCCATGGCCATTGTCACCCCGACCATCGCCCCCAAGCCCGACCGGCGAAAGCTGTCGCCGGTGGCGTTGCGGACGTTCTTTCGTATCGCCGGGCTGTGGGAGCTGTCGGTCGAGGAGCAGATGACCTTGCTCGGCCTCACGACGCGCTCGACCTTCTTCAACTGGCAGAAGAAGCCGGAGGTCAGCCTGCCCAGGGACACGCTGGAGCGCATCTCCTACGTGCTGGGCATCTACAAGGCGTTGCAGATCCTGCTGCCCAGCGACCAGGCGGCCGATGGCTGGATCCGGCGGCCCAACGCCAACCCGCTGTTTGGCGGCCGGTCGGCGCTCGATCGCATGCTGTCGGGCCAGGTCGCCGACCTCTACACCGTGCGCCAGTATCTCGACGCGCAGCGCGGCGGCTGGGCGTGACGCCCGCCGAGGCACCGCCGCTTCGACGCATCGTCTGGACGCCGTCGTGGCGGATCATCCCGAGCCGCTTTCCGCCGATCAATCTCTTCGAGCGGGTGGCGGAGCCGGCGGATTGGGAAGCCGTCATCGAGATCGAGTCGCTGACCAACCCGCGGCTGCGCGACGAAGCGGGGGACATCAGCCTGGTTCCCGTTGCAGAGCGTGTGTCGGGGCCGGGTGCCAGCGCTATCATGGCGGCGTTCACGCATCCCAATCCCGCGGGCAGCCGCTTCAGCGACGGCACCTACGGCGCCTTCTACGCCGCGCGTTCGCTCGACACGGCGATCGCCGAGACGCGCTATCACCGCGAGCGCTTCCTGCGCGACACCAACGAAGCGCCGATCCATCTCGACATGCGCGTCTACCTGACCGACCTCGACGGCCGCCTGCACGATGTGCGGAAACAGCAGGCGTCGGCGCCGCTGCTCTATCACCCGGAGGACTACACGGCGTCCCAGCGTCTTGGCCGCACGCTGCGTGCCGCCGGCTCCGATGGCATCGTTTATGCAAGCGTTCGCCACAAGGGTGGCAAGGACGGCAAGGACGGCGAATGCGTGGCGGTGTTCCGTCCGCGCGTGCTGTCGAACTGCCGCCAGGAACGTCACCTGAGCTACGTCTGGGACGGTACGCGCATCCGCGACGTCTACGAGAAGAAGGCGCTGGACTGAATCTCCACGACGAAACGCATCCTCTCCCACGCTGAAACGTTGGAAGGGCGTGTGGGAGGCTTCAATGCATTTTGGGATACGCAGGCCGCCAAGGCCGGCGCGGCCCGACGATGCGTCGGAAACGTTGTTTCCGCTGGTCGTCGGCGCGATCTTCGTCGTTCTGGTGTGGGGGGTGCTCTATCTGATGCTCAAGTGAGGCATCGCGGCGAGGACGGTCGAGGCCGGCGCGCTTTGAGCTGACGCGTCGACCTAAAGACACACTGCCTGTGTGTACGCAACCTGACGCGAGTCTTTGACGATCTCGTGAATTTTCGCGGCGCAACGCGACGCGAATTGCAGGTTGCTTTCACAATCGGCATGCTCCGCGGCCTTGGGAACGGCGTTGTGTGTGGGGTTCTCTTAGAAGGAACAGACAACGCCGGTGGGGGCGTCGTCGCGGCGTTTGGGAAACGTCGCGACGACGTTGCCGACCTCTCCCCCTTGCGCACCTCTCTTCCGCGCCTCTCTTCCACATCCCGGCGGTTGTACGCCCTCGATTCGCTCCACCGGCGCCCGTTGGCGCGCCGTTGTCCGGCGCGCATCGGCTTGGCATTCTCAGTAGGTCTGCAGCGCATCGCTCCCGTCAGCCTGTCAGTGGAGAGGACCATGCAATTGCGCGTTCTGAGGGGGCGGCTCGGGCCGTCCCGCATGCCATGCCGCTTGCCGGGGGCGGTGATCCTCGACGGATCCGTGGGCTACAACGGCACCAACCGCACCGACGACGTCGTTGCCATCCAGTCCTCGCTGAATTCTGTCCTCGCGGCGATGGGCGGGCCGGGTGAAGCGCTCGCCGAAGACGGCATCGCCGGACCCAAGACCCAGAACGCCATCCTGCGCTTCCAGGAGCATTGGGTTCCCTGGCGCGACAGCAAGATCGAGCCCGACAAGGGGACGCTGCATGCGCTCAACCGCGCGGTGGGCTCGTCGCTGGCGGCCGCAGTGCCTGTTATGGCCACCGCCGGTCCCACACCCGTCGGTGCGCCGAAGCCACCAAAGCCACCCGCCGCTCCTTATTTCACCTTCGAAGATAAACAGGCGATCATGCAGGCCGGCATCCGCCTCGGGATGGTGAGGACCGTCTGGCTGCCCGCCGCCTATCGCGCCGCACTCAGCGCCGTGCGCATCGCGACCCGCGCGAATGCCCACGCCCAGCGGCTGCCCGCGCCCAAGGTCGCGCGCGAGGACGAGGACCGCCTGGCCTTCCTGCTGATCGCCAAACACTTCAAGCTGCACGAGAAGGACGCCGCCGCGGCGCGGGCAGGGGCCCAGCGGGTCGAGACGATGATCCGGCGCATGTGCATCACCCTGGTCAATCGCGTCGGCAAGCCGATCCCCGGCATCGCGCCCGCGCCGGAAATCTTCGTCTCGCTGTGGCGCACGCCCGCGAAGGTCGCCGGCCATCCCGGCTATACCTATCTCGGCGGCGCCTGGCAGCGGCACAAGATGAACGACAAGATCCAGGGCGCCGATCTGTCGGGCAAGGTCTCGCCCGACTATCTCGACCGCATCTATCTGACGCCCGTGTTCGACCAGTCGCACGACGACTTTCGCTCGCACATCCTGGTGCACGAGCTGGCGCATTTCATCGGCGACATGGCCGGCGGCTGGACGCTCGACGATCTGGGCTACGCCAACGAACCGGCCTACCTCACCAACAGCTCGAAGCAGCGCCTGCACAACGCCGATGCCTATGCCTGCCTGGTGCGCGAAGCGGGCTTCGGCACGACGCGCGCCGCCCTGGGGGCTCAGGTCAAAGCGTCGGTGCTGGGCAAGGGACCCGTCGTCCACCTTCCCGAACAGCCCGTCCTGCCGGCCTTCGCCTCGGGAACACCGGACCCCTACGCCTATCCGTCGGGCGGGGTCTGAGGCGTCGTCATGCCGGCAGAGCGGGGGTGAGGATCGCCAGCTCGAGACGTCTCTTCTCCGCTTCTTCGTCGAACCTTTGTCCGACGATCCTGTAGGGGCGGCGAAACTCGAGCCTGATCGGCCAGCATTTTGGACTGAAGAGCAGGCGCCGCAGGCTCTGGCCGAATCCCGGCAGGTCCCGCGTCATGCCATCCTTCATCCCGACGTGCAGCGGCAGTATCCACGCGCCCTTTTTCCAGGCGGCCTTGAGGACCTGGGCGTTCTTGATCCTGCCCATCCTGTTCGGCCCGACCGACACGTGTTCGGCTTGCTTGCTGGTTCGACCGCCTTCGAGGTGTGCGACGAAGCACTGCTCTCTCTCGAAGAGTTCCATCACCCTTTTCATCGCGGACCAGTTCAGTTTGCGCGACTCCAGCGTGTCGTCGCGGCCGACCCGAATGCAGCGCAGCCGCTCATGATGCTCCGGCGTGAATCCCTTGAAGAGATTCTTGTCCGGAAGACTCCACGGAAACATCCTGAGCCTGAACATCGCCCAGGGCCAGAACACGAGCGGAATGAGAAACGTCTCGATGAGCGATGGATGGTTTGCAACGATCAGCACGCGGCCGCGTCGCACGAGGTTCATCGTGCGCCAGTAGCCGCTGATCCTGATGATGCGGAACAGGCCGAGCAGCCAGAACGGGATTCCGAGAAGAGTCCCAAGCAGCACCGCCATGGCAAGGCCGCTCAACAGCGACCCGAGCCGATCCATGCGCTTCATCGCAGTGGGTCAGTTTGATTTCTTGGGCAAGCGGTCGACTTCTTCTTCGATCTTCCGCCGCGTGTCAGCATCGCCGCGGAGCCATTGAGAGGCGATGCCGTCGTGGGGCATGTGCCTGGGGGCCGCCTGCCGGTCCACGGCCGCCAGTCGATCAAGCAGCTCGAACAGCTTGCGCCTCTCTTCCAATGCGCCCGGACTGGTTGGCTTGGGCATTGCTCTCTCCGAGTTATTCGGAAGCAACAGTCTCGCGCGAATTCCATCGCCGTCAAAGGGGCTGATCCTCACCCACGAAGGATCACCGGGGTAGCCGCTCGATCGTGTTCCAGTCCGGCAAAGGGATCTCCTGGGGCGATCGCGAGATCTGTTCGATCGAGCCCAGCCCATATCGCGCCGCGACGCTTTCGAGATCGAGGTCGGGAAGCAACGTATAGGCGACTTCGAACAGAGACCCCGGAGGCAGGACCTTCCACTGCACGAGCGTATCATCCGCCACCCGCACGAGGAGGCGGCCATCCGCCAGCTCCAGCGCACCTACAGGCGCATCGTCGTGGCGCAGGGCGGGGCCAATCTGCGCGTTCGTGCCGGCATCCCACAGCCTCAACGTATTGTCATTGGACCACGAGAGCAGCCGGCCGCCGGCCAACACCTTCGCACCCCAGACCGAGGCGTCGTGGCGCAGGGCCGGACCGATCTGCGCGCCTGTGGCCGCGTCCCACAGCCTGAGGGTCTTGTCCTGGGACCACGACAGCAGACGACCGTCCGCCAGGATCAGCGCGCCCTCGACGGAACTGTCATGACTCATGGCGGGACCGGTCTGTTCTCCTGTCGTGGTGTCCCACAATCGCAGTGTGTCGTCTCTGGACCACGACAGCACCCGGCCGTCGGCCAGTTCGAGCATGCCATCCACGCAATTGTCGTGGCTCATGGTGGAACCGATCTGCTCTCCGGTCGACACATCCCACAGGCACAGGGTTCCATCGGAGGAACCCGACACCAGGCGGCCGCCGGACAATTCGAGGGCGTTCCAGACGTGACGGTGGTGGAACGTGGGCCCGACCTGCGTGCCCGTGTCGGGGTTCCACAGTCGCAGGGTGCTCTCGTCTGCGGAGAATGAAAGCAGGCGGCCGTCGGCCAGGACCAGCACTCTCAGACGGGTGTCGTGGCGCAGGGTGGGGCCGACCTGCGCGCCCGTGTCGGGATTCCACAGGCGCATCGTACCTTCCTCCCAGGAGGATGAAAGCAGGCGGCCGTCGGTCAGTACCAGCACCTGCCCCATGGCGTCGTGATGCATGACGGAGCCAACTTGCGCGCCCGTAGCCGCATCCCAGAGCCGTAAGGTCCGATCCTGCCTGGACCACGACAGCAGACGGCCGTCGGCCAGCATCCGCACGTCGTCGACCGCGCCGTCATGGCACATTGCAGGACCTATCTGCGCGCCCGTCGCCGCGTTCCACAGTCTCAAGGTCTTGTCATTGGACCACGACAGCAGGCGGCCATCGGGCAATGCGAACGTCCCGCGGATCTTGTCGTCGTGGCGCATGGTGGGACCAAACTTCACCCCCGCGCTCACATCCCACCACCGCACGGTCTTGTCTTCGGACCACGACAGCAGACGACCATCGGGCAAGACCAGTGCGCCCCAGACGTCGTGATCATGGCGCAGGACAGGACCAGCCTGCTCTCCCGTACTCGCATCCCAAAATCTCAAGGTCCTGTCACGCGACCACGACAACAACCGGCCGTCGGGCAGGGCCAGCGCACCTCTGACAATGTCGTCGTGGCGCATGATCGGGCCAATCTGCGTCTGTGTCGTCAGATCCCACAGGCGCAGAGTCCGGTCGCCCGACCATGTCAGCAGCCGGTTGCCGGCCATCACCACCACGCCTTCGGCCGCACTGTCGTGGCGCATCCCCGCACCGATCTGCGTGCATGTTCTGGCATCCCACAGCCGCACGATCTTGTCGTCGCCGCCAAAGAAGTTCCACACGTCACTACACCACGACAGCAGCCGCCCGTCGGCCAGCTCCAGCGCGCCGCCAACTTTGCCGTCATGGGACATGGCGGGGCCGAGCTGCGCTCCCGTGGCCGCATCCCACAGTCGGAGAGTCTTGTCTTCGGACCACGACAGCAGCCTGCCGTCGGACAGCACCAGCACACCCGAGACCGGGCCGTCGTGACACAGAGCAGGACCGATCTGCGCGCCCGTGCCCGCATCCCACAGCCGGAGCGTCTTGTCTTCGGACCATGAGAGCAGCCGGCCGTCGGCCAGCACCAGCGCCTCCCAGACCTTGTCGTCGTGGGACATGGCGGGACCGATCTGTCTGCCCGTGGCCGCATCCCACAGTCGGAGCGTCTTGTCTTCGGACCACGACAACAGCCGGCCGTCGGCCAACTCCAGCGCGCCGACGACCCTGTCGTCGTGTTGCATCGTCGGACCAATCTGCATCCCGGTGTCGGCATTCCACTGGCGCAGCGTATCGTTGAAGGACCATGACAACAGGCGGCCGTTGGTCAGTTCCAGCGCGCCCCGAATCTCATCGTGGTACATGGCCCGACCAACCGGCGCATGCGTCGCCGCATCCCATAGCCGCAACGTATCCTTCTGGGACCACGACAACACGCGGCCGTTGGCCAACACCAGCGCGCCCCGGACGGGGTCGTCGAAGCGCTCGATCCTGCGTGCCCATCGGTATCGGCTAATGGCAGTCGACAGGGTCTGAAGCACTTTCTCGAGTTGCGGACGTTCGTCGGAGCTGTTTCGGGGCCACGCCGCCAGCGCGAGTTTCACGGCTTCGGCGGGGCGATCCTCGGTAAGGGCGAGGTCGGCGACGGCAGACAGCGCCCGGGTCTCGTTCAGCAAGGTGCGTCGGTAGAGATCTTTCAGGCGCAGCACTTCCTGCTCCGCCTGACGGAGCGATGCGGCGACGAACGCGTGCACGCTTTTGAGTCGGTCGGGGTAGGCGAGGCTCCATTCGCGCGCTTTGTCGAGCAGCAGGCCCGAAAGCAGGGCCTTGTCCTTGAGTGAGTCGGGAGTGCCGGCCCACCGGCGCTCGGCGTCCTCGATCTGGCGCCGGCCGATCAGAAAATCCTGCTCCTCGTCCAGCCAGGAAGCCAGTTGGGGCCATGCCTTGAACAGCGCCTCGTGAGCCACCTCGACGGCGTTGCTGTCGCCTTCGGACCGGCTCGACAGCAGGCGGGCATTGGTGAGGTGCTTCACCAGCCTATGCGCCCGTTCCGGAATGTCCTTCTGGCGCGCGGGACGGCGCAGCCGCACTCCCTCGTCGTTGACCCGCACCAACTGGCCGACAAAGGCCTCGCGCAGGGCGAGCATTTCGTCGGGCTCGGGCGCCGCCGCTTTCAGCGTGTCCTCCGCGGTGCGTCGTACCGCATTCTCCAGCGGCCTCAGGTTCCGCTCGCGATCGCCGAGCTCCTCGTACTCCAGCAAGGTCAATTTCCTGTCGCGGCCGTGGCGCTCGTACAGCTCGCGCAAGGTGAAGGCCAGCAGCGGCAGCGCTTCGGGCGCGGTCCCGACATCGCCCAGGATGCGCTCGACCAGCCCGTCTTCCAGGCCAATGGCTGCAACCTCCGCCGGTCCCGCAATCACGCTCTTCACCCGATCGGCGGGAAGGCCGCCCAGCGTGAAGACGTCGTGCGCGGCCGCAAATCCATCGGACTTCAGGATCTCGCCCAGCAGGTCGGATCGCACGGTCGCCACGAGCTGAACGGGCAGCGCGGCCTCCGGCCCGACCGCCGTCACGGCGGACAGCAGGCGCAGGAAATCGGCCCGATCGGTGGCCTTTGCCGTGGTGAACAGTTCCTCGAACTGATCGATCGAGATGAGGATCGTGGCTTCCCGCGCCGGTCCGATCGTCAGCGCTTCGGTCAATTCAGCGAAGGCCAGCGCCGGATCGGCGCCGGCCAGCTCGGCGCGTATCGCCCGGTATTCGCCGGGCTTGCCCAGCGCCTCGGCCAGCACCTTTGCGAACGCCACCATGGGCGTGCGGCCCGGACGGAACGGCGGCAGCGTCACGAAGCGCCGTCGATCCTTCGCGAGATAGCGCAACACGCCCGCCTTGAGGACCGACGACTTGCCGCTGCCCGATGCGCCGACGATGAGCAGCAGCCGCGCGCCGCCCTGCGCACGCCGCGCCTCCAACCGTTCGCAGATTTCGCGGATCTCCGGGTCGCGCCCGAAGAACACTGCCGCATCCTCGGCCGCGAACGACATGATGCCCGGCCAGGGCGCGCGTGATGGGTCCCAGCGATACCCCCGGGCAATCTCGGCGGCCACGTCCTTGAGGCGATGCGCGAGATGAGCCCGCCCCGCATCGTTCCATTGCTCCGCCTGGATGGTGCTGAGCGGCGGGCCCAGCAGGTTGCGATCATCCGCCGTCAGCACGATGGGAAAGATCACCTTGCCCAGCGCACGCGCCTGCGTGAACTCGACAAAGCACCATTTGGACGCCAGCCATGCCGGCGTCACCAGCAGCAGCACCGCATGGCAGCGGTCGATCGCTTCGTAGAGCTGCCGCTCCCATTCGCGGCCGGCGCCCAGACCCGTTTCCTTGTCGAAATCGAGGAAGACCTGCTCGTAACCTTCGGCGTCGAGCCATGACTTGATCTGTCCGGCCGCCTCGTTGTCGCGGCTCGAATGGCTGATGAAGATGGCTGCCACGATCGGACCTCTCGTCCGCCGAATGTTGAATGCACGCTGTGGTGGAGATCAAGTATCGGTGGGCGAGAGGCCGACGCCAGCGTCATTCTCATGACCTTCGGCCGGGTCGGGAGCTGAACGAAAGCGGCAACCGAGACCTTCATTCCTGCAGGTTGACCCCGCCGTTCCGCCGCCGTCAGATCGACGGCGATACCGTGCCTGCCTGCTCACGTCCGACCGTTGCGTTCGACTGTCGCGTTTCCGGGGAGCTGCCATGGACACCAATGCCAACGGCGGTTGCCTGACGCCGAACGAGCTGTGGTCGGTCGAAGCGCACCGGCAGCAGGCGGAACGAGCCATCGAGCGCCTGATCGTCGGCCATTTCATGACGAGCAAGGCGCGGCAGAACGCACATAGCGTCTTCCTCGATCCCGGCGACGGTACCGGGCCGGACAAGATCATCAAGTGGCTGTCCAACAACTCTCCCGGCACCGTCATCAACCGCGCGAAGATGAAGGCCGGGTTCGATGCCGGGAAGTATGCCGTGCCGGATATCGTCACCCAGCGCGAGCCCGTCGCGTCGAGCGAGTTCTACGAGATCAAGCCCAAGTCGGTGAACGGCCGGCGCGAGGGCGGTCGCAAGATCGACGACTTCATGCAGCTCGTCCGGGATTTTTCCCTGCGCATCGCACCGGGCCACGAATACGACCCGCACGGTGCGTTCACGCTTGTGGCCGGCCTGCCGTTCGTCGACGGTAAATACAAAGCTGAACTCAAGTGGTTCCAGGACCAGCCCGGGCTGATCCTCTACGAGATCTGCTTCACCCGGACAGTGCGGGTGGGGGACAAGAAGGTCGAGCTGACGGATCAGGTGCTGCTGGCCATTGCCGCCCTGATCGCGGGGCTCGTCCTGGTGGGCCTGAAGTTCATGCCGGCGCAGCAGCCCGCGGGCGGCGGCATCGTCCCGGGGAAGGGAGACAAAGAGACATGAGGTCCCCATGACGCGACTGACGAAGCCGGTCGGGCAGGCGGTGCAGAACCAGCCGGGGGATGCCAGGTACGTGCAGTTCCTGCTGAACGAGTGGCGGGCCCTGCGCGGGATGGAGGCGCTGGCGGTCGACGGCATCGTCGGTCCGCTGACCAACGCCGCGATCCGTGCGTTCCAGCAGGCCGAGACCGGCCTCGTCGACGGTCAGGTCGATCGCGACGGCCCGTCGATCAAGAAGCTGGAGGCGCTGCACATCGCGACCATTGTCGCGCACGTCAACCCGATCGACCCCTACAGCATCCATTCGGGCCTGCCGCCGGTGCTGGGCACGCTCACGCCCGAACGGATGGCCGATCACTATCTCGACGAGCTGCGCAAGGCTCAGGGTTAAGGACGAGGGAGAGACGAAGGAGAGACGGAGAGAGGTTGGAGCGAGAACGGTAACTGTAGCGTTCGTGGAGAGTGTGTATGGCGTTGAATCCGAACGGCGGCTGCGTCACGCCGAACGAGCTGTGGCCGATCGAAAAAGAACGGCAGCAGATGGAGCAGCAGATCGAGCGCATCATCGTCGGCCATTTCATGACGAGCACGGCGCGGACGCATGCCGCCAGCATCTTCATCGATCCCGGCGACGGCACCGGGCCGGACAAGATCATCAAGTGGCTGTCGCAGAACACGCCGGGGATGAGCGTCGACACGTCCAAGATGAGGGCCGGATACAATGCCGGCATCTATTCGGTGCCCGACATCGTCACGCAGCGCCAGCCGATGGCGTCGAGCGAGTTCTACGAGATCAAGCCCGACTCGCATAACGGACGCCGCGAGGGCCGGGCGAAGATCGTGAACTTCAACCGGCTGATCAAGGATTTCCACCTCGGCATCCGGGCCGGCCACGAATACGACCCGATCAAGTCGTCGCCGTTCCCCAGCTCCATCACGATCGGCGGCTTCGTCTACGAACTCGAACTCAAATGGTGGCAGGAGGAGCGGGGCCTCATCCTCTACGAGATCTGCTACCGCAAGCGCCAGGAGCAGGAACAGGAGCAGACGAGTCATGTCGGCGAGGCGGCGCTCATCCTCCTGCTGGGCATCGCGCTGCTGATCATGATGGGCGGGCGGGTGCCGCAGACGCAGCCGGCGGGCGGTCTCCTCGGTCCGCCGAGCGGACCTTCGGCGTAAAGAGGCGGCGTGAGGAGGAACCCATGACACGACTCACCAAGCCCGTCGGCCAGGCGGTGAAGAGCCATCCGCCGGATGCCAAGTACGTCCAGTTCCTGCTCAACGAATGGCGGCGGCCACGCGGGCTCAAGGTGCTGGCCGTCGACGGCATTCCCGGTCCGCTGACGGACGCCGCCATCCGCGACTTCCAGAAAGCCGAGACCGGCGTCGTCGACGGCCGGGTCGATTGCGACGGCCCGAGCATCCGCCGGCTCGAATATCTCCACATCGCGGGCATCGCCTCGGGCGTCTATTCGCTGGAGCATTACGGCATCATCTCGATGACGCCGCCGGCGAGGGGGCCGCTCACGCTCTCGACGCAGGCCGTCCGCTATCTCACCGCGCTGCGCAAGGAGCAGGGGTAGGCACCTCGGTTCGTCAATAGAGCCGGTCGGTTTCGTTGGATGCCAGGTTGCGTTCGATGTCCGGCAGCGGAAACTGCAGGCTGGCGTGATCCTTGAGGGCCTGGCCATAGCTCGGCAGTCCGTCGATGGAGCCCCAGCGCTCCGGCTCCCACAGGC
Source organism: Reyranella sp. (assembly GCF_004297405.1). GTDB lineage: Bacteria > Pseudomonadota > Alphaproteobacteria > Reyranellales > Reyranellaceae > Reyranella. The sequence goes on along the minus strand of NZ_SCVC01000030.1, from coordinate 53,917 downwards.
CGGAGCGGATCACGGACTTGCCGCAATGGAAGAAGGCTTCGCGCACGCGCACGAGCAGCGCGAGGTCCGGCGCTCTGCCGTTGGCCGCCGCCATGCTGTCGAGCAGCTCGGGGTCCTTCACCACCTCGGCCGTGCCGCTGACGCGCACGACCTCGCGGCGCTTCGGCACGATGAACAGGAGTCCCACGTTGGGATTTTCGAGCACGTTCATCAACGTGTCGCCGCGACGATTGCCGATGCGATCGGGAATCGCCAGCGTATGCCGGTCGAGGACTTTGACGAAACCCGGCGGATCGCCTTTCGGCGACACATCCATGGCGCCTGCCGCGTTGCTGCTCGAGATCACCACGAACGGGCATCGTTCGATCCACGCCCGGCAATGCTGATCGATATGGTCGAGGATCTTCGCGACCTGGCTCGGAAAGTCCGGGCCGAGGATCGCCTTGACCTCGGCGGCCGTCTTCACGGCGTTCTTGGGCTGATACACCTTGTTCGCTCTCCCCCGTTGCCGCGAATGATATTCGTGCAATCGATTGCACGGCATCCCTTTTTTGTGGGCTGCAAGACGTTCCGGTTGACTAACCCATAGCCCGGTGGTTATGAGTCTGATCAATAGCTGACGGGTTATGAATCGACGATGGCGAAGGCTCACGATGTGCTCTTCCGGACGCTCGGCGATCCGACGCGGCGGGCTCTGTTCGAGCGGTTGTGCCGCGACGGGCCGCAGACGGTCGGGGCGCTGACGGCGCGGGCCGGCATCTCCCAGCCGGCCGTCTCCAAGCATCTCGGTGTGCTGAAGCAGGCTGGGCTGGTCCGCGATCGTCCCGACGGACGGCAGACCCATTACAGCGCGCAGCTCGGGGCGCTGTCGCCGCTCATCGCCTGGGCGGACCAGATGACCCGGTTCTGGGAGAACCGGTTCGACGATCTCGAAGACCTTTTGAAGAGGATGGACCAATGACCGATGCGGCCACCAAAGCAGCAACCGAAACGCTCTCCGTCGTCGTCGAAAGGGAGATCCCGTTTCCGGCGGAGAAGATCTGGCGCGCGCTGACGCAGCCGCACCTGATCGAAGAGTGGCTGATGAAGAACGACTTCAAGCCGGCGGTGGATCATCGCTTCAATCTTCGCGCCGATTGGGGCACCGTTGAGTGCCAGGTCCGCACCGTCGAGCCGAACAAGACGCTGTCCTACACCTGGGCGGCGCTGGGTCTGGAGAGCGTCGTCACCTGGACCCTGACGCCGACGGGCGCGGGGACGCACCTGCGCATGGAGCAGGTCGGTTTCCGGCCGGACCAGCAGCAGGCCTATCAGGGCGCGAAGTACGGCTGGCCGAAGTTCTTCGCCAACCTCGAACAGGTGTTGGCGCGGTCAACAACCTCATCCTGAGGAGCGAGCACCACGCCTGAGGCCCATCCTTCGAGACGCGCTCCTGTGGAGCGCTCCTCAGGATGAGGAGTCCAAGAAAGCACCTCACCCTGAGGAGCATCGCGTCGGCGCATTCATATGCGCCTTAAGCGATGCGTCTCGAAGGGTGGGAACGAGCACGGCGCTTGCTACGACGGCTGCTTTGGCGTGGTGAGCTTTGCGAGCAGGATACCGATCCCGAAGCCGCCCAGGAAGCCGGCGGCCATGATCAGGTAGCGGTCGAGCGTCGTGCCGTTGTAGGCAAACTCGAACACGGCAAAGATCGCGGGTATCATGCCCAGGAACGCGCCGATGATACCCCAGCGCTCGGTACGCGGCCGGTCACGCCATTTTCTTCTCATGCGCTCTCCCCCTTGGTCCCCTCTGGAACTCACGAACACTGTCCACGGTTGAAGGTAATGACCAGCAAAAAGAAGCCCGTCCTCCTCGCGGGCGGCAATCCGCAGATCGCGAAGGGCGAGGGCGATGCGGTCCTGCAGTCCTATATCGCCGCCATGCCGGGCTGGAAGCGCACAATCGGCCGACGCCTCGACGCGTTGATCGAGCGTACCGTTCCCGGCGTGCACAAGGCGGTGAAATGGAACTCGCCTTTCTATGGCCTCAAGGACGAGGGCTGGTTCCTCAATTTTCATTGCTTCACGAAGTACGTGAAAGTGGCGTTCTTCCGCGGCGCGTCGCTGAAGCCCGTGCCGCCGGGCGCGTCCAAGCACAAGGACGTGCGCTACCTCGACATCCGCGAGGACGATCCGATCGACGAAGCCCAACTCGCCGACTGGATCAAGCAGGCGAGCAAACTACCCGGCGAGCGCCTGTGAACGACAAGACGGTGAACAGCAGCAGCGGCACCAGCACGACAGTAACGACGCGCGACGGCCGCACGCTCGCCTGTCTCGAAGTCGGCAATCCCAGCGGGCCGCTCATCCTGCACAATCACGGCGGCCCCAGCAGCCGCCTGGAGGCGCGCCTCTTCGCAGGCTCGGCCGCGAAGAACCGGCTGCGGCTCGTCTGCGTCGACCGGCCCGGCATCGGACAGTCGACGCGCCAGAAGGACCGCACCTATGCGGGCTGGGCTGACGACCTTACGACCATCGCCGACGCGCTGGGATACAAAGAGTTCGGCGTGACCGGCTGGTCGGAGGGCGGCCCGTGGGCGCTGGCGGCGGCGGCCTATATCGATCCCGCGCGGCTGCGCCATGTCAGCAGCATCGCCGGCGGCAGCTACGGCGCCTTTGGCGACAACTGGGCCGCCGATCGTCTCTCCAAGGCCGATGCGCTGGGGGGAACCCTGGCGCTGCGCTTCACGCCCGGCTTCCATCTCCTCTATGCAATGCTCGGCCTCACCGCGAAGCACTTCCGCACGACCTATGTCGAGCAGGTGCGCAAGGCCGTGAACGACTACGACCGCGCGATCCTGCGTCGGCCGGAAGTCGACGCGGCCTTCGCCGACACTTCCGCCGAATGCTTCGCGCAAGGCAGCGACGGGCTGGTGCGCGACAGCGAATGCCTCTACCGGCGCTGGGCGTTCGACGTGACCAAGATCGAACGGCCGGTCCATCTGTGGCAGGGAACGGACGACCGGCTGGTCGCCGCCTCGATCAACAGGACGGTGGCCGACCGGATGCCGGGCGCGGTCTGGCATGAGGTCGAGGGCGCCGGCCATTTCGTGGCCGTCGGATCGGGCGACGAGGTGTTCGCCATCGCGGCCGAGGAACTGGGGTCGAAACCATGACGACGAAGACGAAAGAAACTGCGGCTCAGTTGATCGACGCGAAGATCGAGAAGCTCGACGATTGGCGTGGCAAGACGCTCGCCAGCGTCCGCAAGGCCATCCTCGCGGCCGACCGCGAGATCGTCGAAGAATGGAAGTGGATGGGCAGCCCCGTCTGGTCGCGCGACGGCATGATCGCGGTCGGCAACGCCCACAAGGACAAGGTGAAGCTCACCTTCAGCCACGGCGCGAGCCTCGCCGACCCCGACAAGCTCTTCAACGCCGGCCTCGGCGGCAAGGTGTGGCGTGCCATCGACTTCTCAGAGGGCGACAAGGTCGACGCGCCCGCCCTCAAGACCCTCGTCCGCGCCGCTATCGCGTTCAACCAGAGCAAGCCGAAGAAGAAGCGATAGATACTCGGCAATGCGATGGATGGATGTTCGAGAATGACCGTCTTGCAGACGATGCGGCTGACGCTCCGTCCGTGCTGCCCGAGTGACCGCGCCGACTTCATGAGCCTCGAGCGCGACCCGGAGGTCATGCGCTTTCTCAACGGCGGACACGCCGTCGACCACGAGAAAATCGATCCGAACGCGACGTTCCTCATGCCGAGAGGCACGGAGCCTCACGTCTGGACGGCGCGTCGCACCGCCAACGGCGCGTTCGTCGGGTGGTTCTGTCTGTGGCCGGAGAGCGAGACGGTGGCCGAACTCGGCTATCGCCTGCGCCGGACGGAGTGGGGGCAGGGGTTCGCCTCGGAAGGGGCGTCGGCTCTCGTCGACTGGGGATTCAGAAGCGGTGGGTATGACAAGGTCGTGGCGACCACCATGGCGGTGAACCACGCCTCGCGCCGCGTGATGGAGAAGATCGGCTTGACGTACGCGCGCACGGTTTTCGTCGACAGGCCCGATCCCATTCCGGGCAACGAGCACGGCGACGTCTGGTACGAGTTGGCGCGCACGGACTGGAACCGGCTCCGCGACCGCTGAAAGATCGACAGAAAACTTGCAGGATTGTGAGGGGCGGCTACTCCTCGACCGTGTTCGACATTCACCGGTCAAGGAGGACCATTTCGATGTCCATCGCTCCGAACGACGCTGTTCCCACGACTCCCAACACCACACCAAGCTGGATGATGCGCGGGAAGGCCGCGCACGAGGCCTATGCGCGCGATGCCGCCGAGCAGGAGGTCCGCCGCGAGGCGCAGCGGCGCCTGCATCGCTTTCGCATCGACGTGAACGAACCGGCGCGCATCACCTTCCTCGATGGCGCGCTCGACGAGGATGGATTGCTGGCGGTGCCCAGCCTCTACGAGCACACGGTGCAGCTCGCCGGGCGCTGGGCGACGTTCGTCTGTGTCGGCGGCGGTGCCGAGCCGTGCCCGATCTGCGACAGTGGCCGCCCGCCGGCGCTGGTCGCGGCCTTCACGGTGATCGACCACCGGCCCTACACGATCCGCCGCGGCCCCAAGGCGGGCACGGTCGTGGTCGACCAGCGCAAACTGTTCGTCGCCAAGAAGAGCACGCTCGCCAAGCTGCAGTTCAAGGCGACGACGCTCGGTGGCCTTGATGGCGTGACCATGGCGGTGACGCGCCTCGACACCGGCGACGGTCTCTCGCCCGGCGTCGGCACGGAGTTCGATTTCGTCGAACGCACGCCGCTCGACGTGCTGGCGGAGAAGTATGGCGCTGAGGGCGTGCCCGCCAACTACGAGCAGGAGTTTCCCTACCTGCCCGCGTCGCGCCTGATCCAGCTCGGCCTCGGCCGCGCTCCAGTGGCGGCCACCTTCACGCCACGCTCGTTCGACATCGCCAAGCTGGCGGAGGCGATGTGAGCGCCGCAATCAAGCTTCCTCCCCCGTCAACGGGGGAGGTGCCTCGCCTTGCGAGGCGGAGGGGTCATGACCCCTCCGTCGCCGCAGACGGCGCCACCTCCCCATTTGAATGGGGAGGAGCATGAGCCCGCAGCACAGCACGGCCCTCGATCCGCTGGTGCATCGCCTCGTCGGCGAGATCGAGGAGCGCGGGCTCGCGCGCGAGCAGGTGTCGCTCGATGCCGGGCTGGGCAAGGACACGATTGGCTCGTGGGCGCGCGGCCAGCGCACGCCCAACATCGGCAACCTGCGCGCCGCGCTGCAGGTGGTTGGCTGTGCAATCGATTGCACGCCCCTCGATTGCACATCCTTTCGGAATCCTCGTTAAGCGGGATTCCTTGCGTTCCTGGAGAAACGTCGCAGAAGTAGGATTCTGGCAAAGACCAAGGAGGGTCGCTGGACATGCCCATCACGATCGTGCGGCGCGGTGTTGCGCCTGCGCCCGAACCCATCGTCAAGGAATGCGAAGCCACGGCAGCGACGAGCGGTGCAGCGGGCCGCAACGGCGCGGAATACAAACGCCGTTCCGCGCAGCTCATCGCCAACCGCCTGTTGATGGCAAAGCTGGCACGCCAGCCGCGCCTCACGGTCGACGAGGAGCAGGCGGCGATCCGCCGCTTCAAGGCGACGCGCGGGATCACGCGCTATCCCGCCGCCTTCGCCGCGCCGACCCAAGCCTTCATTCGATAGAGGCAGCATCATGCAACTCGCCACCAAGACTCACGTCCCTATGGCGCGCGCACTCAAGGGCGATGTGCTCGCGCCCGATCCGCTGACCTGCGCCGCGCACGAGATCGAGAACATGTCCGAAGCGGAGGCGCATATGCTGGCGGCGGAGATTGCCGAAACCAGCGACTTCGACGCCTTTCGCCTGGGCGGCCTGCTGGCGCGCATCCATCGCGAGAAATGGTTCGTCGGCGCCGGCCATGCCGACTTCCGCAGCTACGTCGAGCAGCGCCACGGCTTCAAGCTGCGCAAGGCGCTCTATCTCGTGTCGATCTACGAAAGCGTGATCGACCTCGGCCTGACATGGAACGAGCTGAAGCCGGTCGGCTGGTCCAAGCTCAAGGAGCTGGTCGGCGTCATCACCCAGGACAATGCCTCGCAATGGCTGGCGACCGCCGCGGCCGAGGATATGACGGTGCTGAAGCTGCACGCGCTGGTGCGCGAGACGAAGGGCGAGGCGAAAGGCGAGGGGACTCAACGGCGTGTCGCCTCTTCGGAACCCGCGATCTCAGCCTCCGCGATTACCGATGCGCAGTTCAAGGCGCACATGGCCGCCATCGGCTGGGAAGCCACCTTGGCGGTCTTCGAACAAAACTTTCCCGATCTCGCTCTCACCGTCGAGGAGAGCTAGGCGAGGAAGGCTGATCTGCAAAAAAGTTTGGCGCGCAAGATTCGCGTTTCGCAGACTCGGATCGGATGATCGCCGAAGAGTTTCAGTGCGAGTTTCAGTGACCGGGGAAGGTCGCTGCAATGGGAAGCCGGGCCAGCCAAGGAGGGCTGTACGACCAAGGAGGGTCTGCCCGGCGACCTATTGCGAGGGAAGGGGACAAAACAAAACCTCACCCTGAGGAGCGCTCCATAGGAGCGCGTCTCGAAGGGTGGGAGCCAGTCATGCTGTTGCCGACCCTTCGAGACGCCGCGCTTCGCGCGGCTCCTCAGGGTGAGGCGAACACTTTGGAAGGAGGACTCACATGAGCCAGAAGAAGATCCGTCTCGCCGTCGATCTCACCGTCGAACCGAACAGCGCCGACATGAACGACCTCAAGCAACGCCTGCTCGGCGTCATGGCCACCGCCCACGCCGACGGCACGCTCACCGCCGACACGACCGCCGAGATCGTCGACTACAACGCGGTGTGCGTGGAATACGGCGGGTAAAGCTGCCATAGGTCGGCATCGATGGAGGGAGTTGCCGAATGGGCGAGCTGGTCCTGACCACCTTCGATTGGGTACCCGAGATGCCGCGCGGCTTCGTGCGCGATCTGCGCGTGCGCTGGGCGCTGGAAGAAGCGGGGCTGCCCTATCGCGTCGAAAGCGTGCCGTTTCGCGACCGCGGCCCGGCGCATATCGAGCATCAACCGTTCGGCCAGGTGCCGTGGCTGACCGACGGCGACCTCTCGATCTTCGAGAGCGGCGCGATCCTGCTGCATCTCGGCCAGCGGAGCGAGGCGCTGCTGCCGGCCGATCCGCGGGCGCGCAGCGAGGCGACGGAGTGGCTGTTCGCCGCGCTCAACTCGGTCGAGATGGCGAGCCTGCCCTGGGCGCTCCTGATGTTCACCAACAACAACGACGATACGCCGGCCTGGAAATTTCTCGACGGGTTCCTCACGCTGCGGCTGCAGCGCATGGAGCCTGTGCTGGCGAAACGCGACTGGCTGGCGGGGTCGTTCTCCGCCGCCGACATCGTCATGTCGGACGTGCTGCGTCCCGTTCATCGCTTCGACGGGCTGGCGGACTATCCCGCCTGCCGCGCCTATGTCGCGCGCGCCACGGCCCGTCCGGCTTTCGCGAAGGCGCACGCCGACCAGTTGGCGCATTTCGCAAAGGCGGATTGAGCAGAACTGGTCCTCTGGAGTCCCGCGGCGACAGGGTCTAGAACCTGCGCCGTGTCCGATTTCCTGCCGCATCCGTTCTGGAATTTTTCGCTCGAGCTTTACGGGGCTGAGGGCGTGGCCGAGGCTTGTCTCGATCTGCAGGACCGGCGCGGCTGCGACGTCAACGTGCTGCTGTTCTGCTGCTGGCTCGCCGCGTCGGGGCGGCCGACGCTCAGCGCCGATCGGCTGCGCGCGATCCTGAAGGCGAGCGATGCCTGGCAGGCCGATGTCGTGAAGCCGCTGCGCGCGATCCGGCGCAAGCTGAAGGATGGAAGCTGGGCTGGCGCCTTGCCCGAGACCGTCGAAGCCGTGCGTCGTCGCGTCGCCGATGCCGAGCTGGCGGCCGAGCATGCCGAGCAGCTCGAACTCGCGAGCCTGCACATGCCGCTCGCCGATCGCGCCATCCATCGCGACGAGCCGCCCGAGAAGCGGATGCGCGCCGCGGTCGGCAACCTCGGCGTCTACGCCGTCTGTCTCGGCGTCGTGCCCGACGAGAAGGATCGTGTGGCCGTGGCGACGCTCATGCGCGCGACGTTTCCCGCGCTGGTGCCGGTCGAGATCGCGGATGCGGTCGGACTGCAGGCCGATCGCGTCACATGACTTCGCCGGAAGCCGAGCTGGCGGCGCAGCTCGTCGAAGCGCGGCGCACGCGCCGGCCGATCGAGCGTCTGGCGGATCGGCTGGTGCCGCCGGACGAGGACGCCGCCTATCGCGTTGCCGCGCTTGTCGCGGAGACAACAGGACAGACCGTCGGCGCGTGGAAGATCGGCGCCACCGCGCTCGATAACCTGCGCGATCTCGGCGCGTCGCAGCCGATCTATGGCCGGGTTGCCGCCAGCGCCGTCCGTCCCAGCCCGTGCCGTCTTCGCTTCGCCGACCTGATGACGCCGGTCGACGAGTGCGAGTTCGCCTTCGTGCTGGCGGACGATCTGCCGGCGCGCGCGGAGCCGTGGTCTGGCAACAATCTTCCCGAGCGCATCGCCGCGCTGCATCCCGCCATCGAGGTCGGCGAGCGGCGCATCGCGCGCACCCATCCGGTACCGATTGCCGCGCTCATTGCCGACGACTCGGCCGCGGGCCATCTCGTGCTCGGCGCCGCGGTACCGGACTGGCGCCGGCACGATCTCGCGGCCGCGACCGTGGCGTTGAGCATCGACGGCGTGGAACGCCGACGCGGCAGCGGCCGGGAAGTGCTCGGCCATCCGCTGAAGGCGCTGGCCTGGCTCGCCAATCGCCGCGCCGCCGAAGGCATGCCGCTGAAGGCGGGCGACATCGTCACCACGGGGAGCTGCACTGGCATGACCCTCATCGCTCCCGGCACGACGCACACCGCCGACTTCGGCCCGCTGGGCCAGGTGGAAGTCGCCTTCGATTGAGGACGACAGAGGGGGTTGCTCATCCAACCACGATGGTGTTTCGTTTGGAGCGAAGCGGGGGAGTATCCATGTCACTGTGGTCGCGTGCTGCGCTCTTGTCGGTTGCACTCTCTGCCGGCGCCCTCGCCGCATCCGCCCAGACGAAGGTGATACCCAAGGGCTGGTTCCTGCACGAGGAGCTGGCACCGACGCTGGACCTCGCTTTCTACGAGCCGACCTATGTGAGCTTTTCCGTGTCCTGCACCAAGGGCTACACCGACACGATCGTCGCCTTCATGCCGGAGACCAAGGGGCCGGACGGCAAGACGCAGGTGAAGCTCGCGCTGTCGCGCGGCGCCACCTCGGTTGCGATCGACGCGACTGGCCAGATGTACAGGGGCCGCTATGTGATCGACGGCCAGACCACGATGACGCCCTCACTCGCCGACCTGCTGCAAGGCGGCTTCACCCTGACCGCCGACGGCAAAGAGGTGAAGAGGTACGCGACGACCGACCAGGACGGCGCGCATGTCCGCAAGCTCACCGAGGCTTGCCGCGGCTAGGTCGGGCGTCAACACCTCCCCATTCAAATGGGGAGGTGCCTCGTCATACGAGGCGGAGGGGTCATGACCCCTCCGACGGCGCAGACGCCGCCACCTCCCCATTTGAATGGGGAGGAGGACGACATCAAAGACGATCCACAGGCAAAGGCGTTTCTCGGGCAACCAAGACCAATTTGCGGCGTTTCTTCAGCACGACGTCGGCGGCTCGCGTCAGCAATTTGCTGGTGATGCCGTAGGCGATCTCAGCAAGGTGCGCGTAGAGCAGGGTGCCACGACCATCCCCGGTCAGGACGATCCACTCGAAAACGCACCGGCGGGGTTGCCGATTGGGTATGCCACATCCGCGAGCCGTCGCACGTCGGCGTCCTTCCATCCGTTCCACGCTTTTGAAGCCGTTGCCCGTGACAACTCACGTCGTGACAACTCACGTCACGGCAGCTCGTTTCGTGCGGCTTATGCACAGTCCGGGAGGGGTGCGACAACTGGTGCTCGATTCAGCGTGACTCGTCCCTATGTAAGAGTCAGAGTCGGCTATCCACAACCAGCTCGGAGGTCGCTTTATGAGCACCGTGGACCACATCGAAGCGCTGAAAGCCAAGCACGCTTCGCTGGAGCACGCGATCGATCAAGAAAGCACGCGCCCGCATCCCGATGACGATGCGATCTGCAGCCTCAAGAAACGAAAATTAATGATCAAGGACGAGATCGTCCGATTGAGCGGGGCCGCACCACCTCACTAATCTTCCTCACTCACTGAAGTCCGGCCCAGCGCGCGAGCGCCACAGCGCCGACCGCGCCGAACAGGCCGGGCGTGAATCCGCCCGCCGTGCGCGTGAGCACGGCGGCCGCGATCGCGCCCGCCCAGTAGGCGCCGCCCGCTTGTGTGAGGGGCACGACCGCCGCCGAGACCAGCACGGCGCCCGGCGCATGATCCAACATTGCTGCGACAAATCGATGACGGCCGAGCCAGCGCATGGCGATGAAGCCGCCGCCCTTGGCCGCCATCGCCGCCAGCGCCATCACGAAGATCGCGACGAGGTTCTCGGGGCTCGCGCTCATGAGGGCGTCTTCTCGCCGGTCTTGCGGTAATCGCGCAGCGCGCCGAACAGGCCGCCGGCCAGTCCGCCGATCACGATGTACCAGTTGCCGCCGATCGACCATTTGGCCGCAAGCGCGACCACGATGGCGACGGCCCACGGCGCGAGATCGCGCTTGCCGCGAAAGAGGATCGTCGCCACCACGACGAATACCGCGACGCCCACGAAGTCGAGGCCGAGCCGACGCGCGGCCGTGGGATCGCTGAGAACTCCGCCCGCTGCGAGATGGCCGAGCAGCGTCGAGCCTGACCAGATGCAGGCCATGATGAAGCCGCCGCCCAGGAATCGGCCGAGGTCGCCATGGCCGCGGCGATACTCGGCGATGTTGATCGCCCAGTTCTGGTCGACGGTGACGTACCAGACCAGCGGCTGCTGCCACCACGGCAGGTGCGGCAGATGCGGCTGCAGTGCGGCGCCCATCACGAAGTAGCGCAGGTTGGCCACGAACACCGAGACGAACAGCGCGACCAGCGGCAGCGGCCGCGCCCAGATGTCGAGCGCCACCATCTGGCTGGTGCCGGCCATGACGGTGAAGCTCATCAACGTCGTCTCGAAGGCGCTCAAGCCTTTCTGCGCCGCGGCGACGCCGAAGCCGATGCCGAAGGGCAGCGAGGCGAGGCCGGGCAGGATCATGCGCAACGCACCGGCCTGAAAACTTCGCCACGTCACGCGCGCAGAAAGGGACACGGGGGAAAGACCTATGAAACGGGGCGCTCTCTATAGTCGCTTTCCTCTTCCCCCTTCAAATGAGGAAGGCTCATGACCCCTCCCCATTCAAATGGGGAGGTGGCGCCGTCTGCGGCGACGGAGGGGTCATGACCCCTCCGCCTCGTATGACGAGGCACCTCCCCATCTGAATGGGGAGGCGGAGATCACGCCACCGACCGCACGCCGTTGTCGAGCGCGTACCAGGCGGGGCGGTGTTTGGACCAGAAGAACGCGGCCGGAGCGGTGAAGGCGGGGTCGCCGAAGCAGCCGGCGGAGACCACGATGTCATCGGGGATGGCTTCGGCCGACATGTAAAGAAGCGTGCCGCAGCTCGGGCAGAAGGTCTGCTCGATCCAGCGGTCGGAGTCGCTGCTGCGGCGCCACGAGCGGCGTTCGCCGTCGACGCTCACGATCGCCGCCTTGGCGAAGCGCGCACGCCAGGCAAAGGCGGTGCCGGTGGCGCGCTGGCATTCGAGGCAGCCGCAGGCATAGACGGAGGCAGGATCGCCGGCGACGGTGAGCCTGAGGCCGCCGCATGCACAGCTGGCAGTCTTGTTGGGGAGAGCGGATCTTGTGTCGGTCATCCGCCCCATATGGGATGCTCGGCGCGTCCGTACTACGCACCTCGAAGTAGGTACCCTTTTTATTCAGGTACGCCATGCCTCTCCGGTCGGAACTGTTTCGCGGCGATACGAGACTGGAGGGCGCGGCCAGCCGCGACAGCGCGCATATCGTGCCGGGCGGCCGTGGCCCGCATGTCGAGAAGATCCATCTCGCGCTGATGCTGCTCGACGATGCCGAGATCGCCAGCGACGAACTCGCCGACGACCTCTACGGCCCGAGCACGGCCGCGGCGGTGCTGGCCTACAAGCGCCGGCGCCGCATCGTCAACGCGCGCTACCAGACGACGCCGGACAATATCGTCGGCCGCATGACCATGGCCTCGCTCGACAACGAGATGTTCGGCCGCCAGGTGAGCCTCAAGCGCTGCGGCTGCACCTACACGCCGGCCAGCGGCGGCGCGCGCAAGGAACACTTCTTCGCCTTCGCGATTCCTGTCGACTCGACGGGTGGAGCGGGCGGCTCCTCAGGCGGCACCGCCAAGCAGCTCACGGGCGGCGGCTCGCAGTCAACACTCGCGCTCGCGCTGGCGGCCGTACCCGCCGCGAGCGGGATGCGCGACCGTGCGCGCACCGTGCTCAACGCCGTGATCGATGGCGGTGCTGCGGCGGACCGGACCCTGGGGCTCGCCGCTCTTACGCGGCACTACAAGGTGACGGCCGCGCCCGACGTCGACCGCGTCGCGCGCGAGGTGCGCAACAACCTGGCGCAGGTGTCGAGCCGGCTGCTGTCGGCGCGCGCCTGGCTGCGTCAGGGCACGAGCCCCGGTTTCGCCGACACGCCGACGCCGCGCGACGGCCACACCTACATCAATCTCGACTACGGCGTGTCGGGGCGGTTCCTGCGGCCGACCATCCTGATCCACGAGGCGTTCCACGACATCGCCGACCGCCACCAGGATTTCGGCGGCAACCCGGTCAACGACCGCGGCGCGCGCTATCACTTGAACGACACCGCCACGCAACTCGTTAACGCCTACGCGATGAGCCAGTTCGTCCTGCACCTCAACGTCGGCCAGGAAATCTTCCTCGGCGATTCGGATTAAGTAGTGGACTCAAACATAACCCACAGTCTGGCAGATGAGATGAGGACGGCAGTGAGGAAGTTTCGGGCGGTCTTGTCGTAGCGTGCTGCGATACATCGGAAGTGTTTGAGTTTGTCGAAGAAGCGCTCGACCGGATTGCGCTGGCGATAGAGCTATGGATCGACCGAGCGCTGCTCCTTGCGGTCCTTCCGGGGTGGGCTTGCGGCCATTGCCCTGTTCGAAGGCCCTTCATATCATCGTGGCCAGGCGACGGAGGATACGCCATTGGCCCACGAGCAGCGCAGACTTGCGGTTATCGTCGCCATAGACGTTGTGGGCTACTCGCGCCTGATGGGCCAAAATGAAAGTGGCACCCATGCTCTCCTCAAGACGCATCTTGCCGAACGCGTAGAGCCCTCCATCCACCGCCATGGAGGTCGCGTGGTCAAGCTAACCGGCGATGGCGCGCTTGCCGAGTTCGATAGCGCCGTCAATGCGCTGAGCGCCCTCATCGAGCTGCAGCAAGCGATGGCCGGTGCAAACCGAGACCAGCCGGAGCCAAGCCGCATTGTCTTTCGGGCTGGCATCCATCTCGGCGAAGTGATCGTGGAGGCTGATGATCTCTACGGCGACGACGTGAACATCGCAGTACGCCTCCAGGGTGAGTCCCCGCCAGGTGGCATCCTAATTTCGCGCGCCGTACGTGAGGCGGTAGACGGCCGCATCAAGGCGGAGCTTCACGCCCTAGGAGAGCTATCCCTCAAGAACATCGTGCGGCCGATCCGTGCCTTTCGAGTGGAGTGGAAGGAAGCTGACTGGCCGACCGCTACCCAAGCGCCGTTGCCCAAGTCCGTCATCCCCGTCCCGGCCTTTGCCCTTTCCGACAAGCCCTCGATCGCCGTGCTTGCCTTCCGAAATCTGAGCGGCGATGCCGAGCGCGAGTATTTCGCGGACGGCATGGTCGACGACATCATCACCATCCTGTCGCGTGTTCCGAACTTCCTGGTGATCGCCCGCAATTCTTCTTACTCGTACAAAGGCCGTTCCGTCGACGTACGGCAGATAGGGAGCGAACTCGGGGTCCGCTACGTCCTCGACGGCAGCATTCGCAGTGCCGGAAACAGGCTGCGTATCAATTGCGTGCTCATCGACGCGACAAGCGGAAATCACATTTGGGCCGAACGCTATGACGGCGCCATCGAGGACGTCTTCGATCTGCAGGACAGCATCACGTCGAGCATCGTCGCCACGATCTACCCTCAGCTCATGAGTTCCGAGATAACCCGCGCCCAGGCGAAGCCGACCAGCAACCTGACAGCCTACGATTTCTATCTGCGTGCAATTCCGGGGATTGTCCCCGTCGCTACGGAGAGCTCAATCAGCGAAGCCCTGATGCTGCTCGATCGTGCCATTGCCGCCGACCCGCAGTTTTCGTCCGCCTATGCCTACGTGGCCCGCGCTCATTGGGGGCGCCTGCATCAAGGATGGGGTTCGAGTCGCGAGGCGAGGGCACAGGGCTATGAAGCAGCGAAGCGAGCTGTCGAGATTGGCAAGGACGATCCCGTTGCCCTTGCGCTCGGAGGATTCGGCATTGCCTCTCTCGGCGGAAAGCCTGAGGAGGGAGTGGAGCACATAGAACGCGCGCTGACTCTAAATCCCAATTTCCTCATGGCGTGGCGATTTGGCGGTGCCGCGCACTCGATGATCGGAAAGCACGAGAAATCCATTCAGTATTTTGAACGGGCGATGCAGCTCAGCCCCAGGGATGACTTTGCATTTGAAACGTACATCGGTTTCGTCACTCCCTGCTTTTTCCTCGGTCGCCATGACCAGGCTCTCCATTGGGCCGAACGGGCGCTTCGCGACAGGCCGCGCTCGTTTCTGGCCATAATGTGGAAGATCGTTGCACTAGCGATGGAGGGTAACCGTCCCGACGAACTGGCGGATCTGCTTGAGCAACTGAAATCGTTGCGTCCCCGTTTTTCGATCGCAGGATGCATGGCGCGCTTCGGTCCTTTCCAAGCCTCGGATCGCAAACTCTTCGAAACGGCGCTTCGCAGGGCGGGGCTTCCAGAGTAAGCAAGGCCGCAAGCGGTGAAAGGGGGCGGCCGTTTGCCTCGATACGGTGGGCGAGGCCGCACGCTAGAAGCGCACGCATGTTGCGCCGCTATTTCTGGTTTGTCTCACGCCTGCTGCCGAAACGGCCCGATCCGCCGGGATTTTCGTTCAGCGAAGACTGGTTCTCCGCGAATACGAAGCAGTTTCACAAGCGGCTCGCGCCGCTGGCGGGCATGCCCTGCCATCTGCTCGAGATCGGCTGCCACGAAGGCCGCGCGACCTGCTGGCTGCTGCAGCATGTCGCCACCCATGCCGACGCGACGATGACCTGCATCGACGGCGTGAAGCAGCCGGTCTTCGACGGCAATGTCGCGGCCACCGGCGGTGCGGAGAAGGTCACCTTCGTCAACCAGCCGTCGCGCGACGCGCTGCGCCGCCTGCCGCAACTGCATTACGATTTCATCTATGTCGACGGCAGCCATGCGACCATCGACGTGATGGAGGATGCGGTGCTGTCGTTCCGGCTGCTCAAGACCGGCGGCATCCTGGCGTTCGACGACTACAGGTGGGACGACAGCCGCCTGCGCGAACACGGCCGGCCCAAGCCCGCCATCGACGCCTTCGTCGCGCTCTACGCCAACAAGTTCACGATGCTCTCGAAGGGCAGTCAGGTCTGGCTCCGCAAGACAGCGGACTAGCGCTTTCGAGGTGATGCGCCCCCGGCGGTCACCGAACGTGCTGTCCGAGGTGCGGCTCGGTTCCTGCGAGCAGGCGCCGGATGCTGGCGCGATGGTGGACGACCACATAGAGGCCGCCGGCGAGCACCAGCAGGCAATAGGGCAGCGGTTCCTCCAGGGCGAAGACGAGGACGATCGCCGTCAGGGCGGCCAGCATCGCTGCCAGCGAGACGATGCGCGTGAGGGTGAGCACCGCGCCGAAGACCGCCACGGCGGCGACACCGGCCGGCCACGACAAGGCCAGCAGCACGCCGAGCCCCGTCGCTGCGGCCTTGCCACCGGCGAAGTTCAGCCAGATCGACCGGCTATGTCCCAGCATCACGGCGAGTCCGGCGAGGCAGATGGCCCACGGCAACCAGATTTCCGGATCGATCTCGTCGAAGTGTTCGACATAGGGTGTTTCCACGAGCCAGGGATAGAACCAGAGCGCAAGGACGATCGCGACCGCGCCCTTCAGCACATCGACCAGGAGCACGACCAGCGCCGGCCCTTTCCCAAGGGTGCGCAGGACGTTCGCTGTCCCGGTCGACCGGGAGCCGTGTTCGCGGATGTCGATGCCTCTGAGCAGGCGCCCCGCCAGATAGCCCGTCGGTATGGAGCCGAAGAGATAGGCGAACGCCAGCCCAACCACGCTCGCTGTCCAGAAAACCATGGGAGCTCCCTCGGTCCTGCCCCAAGGCCATCAAGTCTGGCTTCGTAGGAACGTGGACCAGGGCGGCTCAGGAACAAGTGTCTCTTTCGCCGGAAATACCCCCAGTCGCCCTGGACATGACCGAGTTGTTGCGAAGCCACAGAAATGACGCGGAGGACCCAAGCGGGCCTATTGCATTCCCGAGACTTTGACTAAGAACTCTCGCAACCACTTGTGTCGGGCGTCTCCATTTTGACGCGGATGCCAGCTCGCTGGAACGTCGACGGCGGGCAGCACCAGGTCGGGTTTCGCACGGTCGTGGACCAGAGTGGTTCACGAACAAATGTCTCTTTTTTGCGAAATATCCCCAGCGCTCATACGTCTAGTCTTGAGAGGGGCATTCGCTGGGAGGCGACGCTGAGCCTGGAAACGACACCGATGCCCGCCGGCAGATCGGCCGCGATGGAGGGCGACTACAGTACCCGGCCAGGGGCCGATACGGCGTTCGAGAGCGTGGAGCGGCTGTGCGGCAGCCTGGGCATTACGCTTACGCGTCAGCGGCGGATCGTCCTCGAGGTGCTGCAACAGGCGACCGACCATCCCTGTGCGACCGAGATCAGGCGTCGCATCTCGCGCAAGCGCCGGGTCGCCCTGGCCACCGTCTACCGCACGCTGAACATGCTGACCGAAGCGGGCATCCTGAAGCGCAGCCTCTTCAGCGACGGCCGGGCGCGCTACGAGATCCTCGGCCGGAGGGCACATCCGCACCTGATCGACGTCACGACCGGCGAGATCGTCGAGGTCGACGACGAGGACCTGGCACGCCAGATCGAGAAGGTGGCGCAGCGGCTCGGCTACCGGCTCGTGGACTTCCACCTGAAGATTCTGGGAGCCGGCGCGGCGAAGTAGGGCGGCGTCACGGCGGAGTAGGAAGAGGAGGGCGCATGCTCCGTACGCCTCCTCATTCAGATGGGGAGGTGCCTCGTCTTACGAGGCGGAGGGGGCATGCGCGATGTGTGGCCCTGACCCCTCCGCCCCTGGTTACAGGGGCACCTCCCCATTTGAATGGGGAGGAGAAGATATTGCGAATAATTCGCAATTGCGCTAAGGGCAGTCTCGTTTGTGCGCAACTGGGCGGGGGCTCCGAGAGTCGCTGTGTCTTCAGATCCGACGGCAGTCTTCGTCGAGCATAGAGGCTCGCTGGTCGCCTACGCGACCACCATGGTGGGGTCGCGCACGCAAGCCGAGGACCTGGTGCAGGAAGCGTGGGTGCGGCTCGAGCAGGCGACGCGCGAGCGCCTGGTCGGCGAGCCGCTGGCCTATCTCTACCGCATCATCCGCAATCTCGCGCACGACGGCCGCCGCGAGTTCGCGCGCAAGCAGCGGCTTCTTCACCTCAGCCACGAAAATGCGCCCGTGCTTTCCGGCACGGCGAGCGCGTCGCCCGAGACGATCGCGCTCTACAAGGACGAGCTGCGCTCGCTGGAGCAGGCGCTGGCGGAGCTGCCGAAGCGCACACGCATCGCCGTCGAGATGCACCGGCTGGGCAACTACAAGCTCAGGGAAATCGCGGCGTTCCTCGACATCTCGTTGCCCTATGCGCAGAGGCTCGTCGCCGAGGGGCTGGAGCATTGTCGCGAACGGCTGGGCTGGTGGTAGATCGCACCAACACCGGCGTTTCAATCTTCTTGTAGAATTTTCACCCGTTAGCCCGTCTAGGATGGATGTCTAACGCGACCGACGGAATAGGCACGATGGGTCTCACGCCCGACGCACCCCAACGGAAGGCCGCACGCGAGGCGACGGACTGGCTGCTGCTCCTGAAGGAGGAGCCGGCCGACAAGGATCTGCGTCGCCGCTTCGAGGAATGGCACGACGCCAGCCCGATCCATGCCGCGTCCTGGCAATCGACCCTGCGCTTGTCGGGCGGACTCGAACAGGTCCAGGCCGCGCATGCCGACGAATGGGCAACGCATCCCCGCGACTCCTCTCGACCGCAACCCGCAAGCCCGCGCCCAGGACCACGACAACGCTGGTTCGCGCGTCGGCCGGCCGCGATGCTTGCAGGTGTTGCACTGGCGGCCTGCATTGCCGCGTTCGCAGCGCCCGCGGTTCTGCTTCAGCTCAAGTCCGACTACACGACCGCGACCGCTGAGCTGCGCACGGTGACGCTCGACGACGGCAGCGAAGTCACCCTGGCGCCGAAAAGCGCGATCGCTGTCGACTATGCGGCGCGCGAGCGCAAGGTCGAGCTTCTGAGCGGCGTGGCCTTCTTTACCGTGCGCAAGGATTCCGAGCGGCCGTTCATCGTGCAGGCTGGCGCGGTGGAGACGACCGTGCTGGGCACGCGCTTCGAGGTGAACCGCGGCGACGACGGCGTGACGGTTTCGGTCGAGGAGGGGCTGGTCGCACTGAGCGACCGGCAGCTTCCTTCGTTGAATACGCGGCTGGGTGCCGGCCAGTCGGCCCGTGTCGGCCGCACCGGCGTGACCAGCAACACGACTCCAACCGTCGCAGCGTGGCGCCAGAAGCTGCTGCTGGCAGACGATCGGCCGGTCGGCGATGCGGTGGCCGACCTCGCGCGTTACTACGGCGGCACGATCGTGATCATGGACTCCGCGCTGGCGACGCGCCGGGTGACGGGCGTCTATGGACTGGCAGATCCGGAAGCATCGTTGCGCGACATTGCCCGCGCCATCGGTGCGGATGTTCGGCGGATCTCGCCGTGGATGCTCGTCCTGTCGAGCAAGTAGCGAAACTTTTTTTGCGGCGTTTGTAGAAAGCCATCGGTCGACTCCGTCTACCCCTCGGAACAGCGGATGCGTCGCGTTTGCGTTGGGGGAGATCGCGTATGAGGACCAGGGCTCGCCGCTCGGGATTGGGGATGCTGACGTCGGTGATGGCCGCGACGGTGGCGCTGTCGCCCGCCGTCGTTCGCGCTCAAGCGGTCGATGCACCGACGCAGATGGCGCAAGGCAACGCGCGCGCCTTCAACATTCCGGCTCAGTCGCTGTCGAGTGCGCTCGTGCAATTCGGCCAGCAGGCCGGCCGGCATCTCACCGTCGACGGCGCGCTCGTTCGCGGAGCCGCGACGCCGGGCGTGCAGGGCACGATGACTGCCGAGGAAGCGCTCGGCCGGTTGCTCGCGGGCACCGGCCTCACCTTCAGCGGTGCGGCCGGCGGCACGATCACGGTTCACCGGATCGATCAGCCGAGCGGCGCCGGCGCAATGCAGCTCGATCCCGTGCAGGTCCAGGGCGTCTTCCCGGTGCCGCCGCAGGCGATGATCGATAACGTGCCGCCGCCCTATGCCGGTGGTCAGGTCGGCACCGGCAGCCAGCTCGGCTTGCTCGGCAATCGCGATGTGATGAACACGCCGTTCAACCAGACGAGCTACACCGCGAAGAAGGCGCAGGACCAGCAGGCCAAGACGATCCGCGACGTGCTGGTCGACGATCCGTCCGTGCGGACGACCTACACCGAAGGCACCGCCGGCCAGGACCAGGTCAGCATCCGCGGCTTTCCGGTCGGTCCGCAGAACATGGCCTATGGCGGCCTCTACGGCATGCTGCCCGACATCTCCGTCATGATGGAAGTGGCGGAGCGGGTGGAGTTGCTGAAAGGTCCGAGCGCCATGCTGAACGGCATGCCGCCCAACGGTGCGATCGGCGGCACGATCAACCTGGTGCCGAAGCGCGCCCGCGACGAGGACCTGACGCAGATCACCGCCAACTATTCCTCGCTCGGCGTGTTCGGCGGCGCGGCCGATGTCGGGCGGCGCTTCGGCGAGGACAAGCAGTTCGGCGTGCGCGTGAACGGCGCCTTCCGTTCCGGCCAGACGGCCATCGAGAACAACACCGACCAGCGGGCGCTTGCGCTCATCGGTCTCGACTTCCGCGGCGAGCGCCTGCGCCTCTCCGCCGATCTCGGCTACCAGAGCCAGTATATCGGCGGCGTCGTTCCGTATCTTTATCTCGGACCGCCGGCGACGGTCTCGCTGCCGTGGGCGCCGGATGCCCGCAAGAACATGGGCCAGTCCTGGGGCAGCCGCGAGACCACCGACATCTTCGGCGTCGTCCGCGCGGAGTACGACATCACCGAGCGCGTCACGGCCTATGCCGCGTTCGGCGCGCACGACTATCGGCTCGGCATCTATTCCTCCAGCACGATCACCATCAACAACTTCAATGGCAACGGCCTGGCGGGGCCTTACTTCAACAGCCAGCAATACTTCTCCCACCTGACCGCGGAGACGGGCGTACGGGCGTTCGCCGACACCGGCCCCATCGGCCACGAGATCGCCGTCGTCGCGACGACGTACAACCGGCAAGGCGGCGTGGGCTCGGTCATTCAGGGCGCGGGCTTCGCCACCAACATCTACAATCCGACAGTGGTCGCCCGGCCCAACGTGCCTGCGCCGAACACGACCAAGACGAGCGCGCTCTCGCTGAACAGCATCGCCATCGCCGACACCCTCTCCGCTGCCGACAAGCGCATCCAGTTGACGGCCGGCCTCCGCATCCAGCAGGTCCAGGTCACCAACTACGCGCTGGGGACCGGGGCCGTGACGACGAGTTACGACCAGAACGCGGTCACGCCGTCGGTCGCGCTGGTGTTCAAGCCCTGGGAGAATGTCTCCGTCTACGGCAACTACATTCAGGGCCTGCAGCCCGGAGCGACGGTCGGTCCGACCTTTGCCAATGCCGGCACAGCGTTCCCACCCTACCTGTCGACGCAGTTCGAAGTGGGCGTCAAGGTCGACTGGGGGAAGCTGACCACGACGGCGAGCCTTTTCCAGATCACGCAGCCCAGCGTCATTACCGACGTCGCGAGCAACACCCAGACTCTTGGCGGCGAGCAGCGGAACCAGGGTCTCGAACTCAACTTCTTCGGCGAAGTGACGGAAGGCTTCCGCCTGCTGGGCGGCGCCATGTTCCTCAATCCCGTGCTGACCAAGACGCCGGGCGGCACGACCGACGGATGGATCGCGCCGTCGTCGCCGCAGGTCCAGTTGAACATCGCCAGCGAATGGGATGTGCCCTGGGTGCGCGGGCTGACGCTCAACGGCCGGTTCATCTACACCGGCGCGCAGTTCTACGACACGCTCTATCCGCGCCGCATGATTCCCGAGTGGACGCGCGTCGATTTCGGCGTCCGCTATGCGTTCGACAATCCGGCCGCCAAGGGCAAGCCGCTGGTGGCCCGCTTCAACGTCGAAAACCTTCTCGACAACGACTACTGGTCCGGCGGCGGCTCCGCGACCAGCCTGATGGTCGGCGCCCCGCGCACCTTCCGCCTGTCCCTGACCGCGGACTTCTGATGCCTTGTTCACTCCTGTCGGGGGCCGTTCGCAGGCGCGCTTGGATGCATCAATTGCTTTGAGCGGGGGCGGGGTTTATACGATTGCGAATTATTCGCATTTGCTTGGACCCCGGCGTGGCTCCCTCGGATTCCTTTTTGAACGTCTACATCGAGAATCGCAGCGATCTCGTGAAATACGCGAATCGCTTCATTCGAGACCCAGCGAAGGCCGAGGATGTCGTCCAGGAAGCCTGGCTGCGCGTATCAGGCCGCAAGCACAGCGAGGTCGCCAATACCCTGAGCTATCTTTACTCGGTCGTCAGGAACCTTGCCCTCGATTGGATACGCAAGGGCCATCGCGAAGTCATCGAGGACCCAACGGGCTCCACCTGGAAGGCGCATCCGGTGGATGCGCCTTCCGCGGAAGATGTGGTTTACCACCGGGACGAGTTTCGTTCGGTGATGGAGGCAATAGCCGAACTGCCCGAGCGCACGCAGATCGCTTTCAAGATGTCCCAGATCGAGGGCAAGCCGCTGCATGAGATTGCGGCTGTCTTGAACATCTCCGTTGGCCGCGCCCATCAACTCGTGCAAGACGGGTTCATGCATGCGTCCCGTCGCTTCTTCGGCGATGACGACTGAAGCAGATATATTTCCGGCGCCGCCTAGAAAACGTGGTGCCCAAACGATCTACAATTATCGGGCCGTGCAATTGCATGCGCACCTTGCAACCGGGATGGAAGTTCGTGGACGCATCGGCTGACGAGCGAAGCCCCGCAAGAATGCAGGCGGTCGACTGGTTGCTGCGCCTTCAGGAGTCGCCGTCCGACTCCCTGTTGCGCCAGGAATTCGAGCACTGGCTCGATGCAAGTGAAGCAAATCGCGCCGCGTACCGAAAAGTCGAGTTCATTTCGGCCACGGTCAAGCGGGGGAGTCAGGCGGCGGCTCAGTCGGAGACCGTCATCCGATTGCCGGAGCGCCGGCGTCGGGGCTTGCGGCTAGTCGGTGCCGGGGCGGCATTGGTTGCCGCGGCTTGCCTGGCGTTTGCGCTGTTTCCGGTCCTGCAGAAGCATATGCTGGCGGACTATGTGACAGGGGTTGCCCAGCTCCGCGAAGTCGAACTGCCGGACGGGAGTACGGCCTATCTCGATGCTGGGAGTGCAATTGCGGTCAATTATCGCGGAACGCGCCGGGACATTACCCTCCTGGAGGGACAGGCCTTCTTCAAGGTCGTCAAGAACAGCGACCGGCCTTTCGTCGTTGAAGCGAACAAGGTTACGGTCGCGGTCTCAGGTACGGCGTTCGGAGTGCGAATCGCGCCGCGTTCAACCTCGGTGCTGGTAGAATCCGGCAGCGTCGAAGTATCGACGCCTTCCGAGCCGACAAGCCTCCTGACGGCAGGTGATTCCCTTGTCTACGATCACGACAGCGGCGTCGTCAGCCGCCGCGATGTGCCTTCGACGACGATCGCCTCATGGCGCTCCCGACGCCTTATGATTCACGAGGAGCCTTTCGAGGATATCCTTGAGGAAGTCGGGCGGCACGTGCCGGGCGCGATCATACTGAGGGACAAGTCGCTGAACCGGCAGCTGGTTACCGGGGTTTTCGACCTGTCCAACCCGTCGGATGCCCTGCAGGCTCTTGCGGGATCCCAGGATGCCCAGCTTACGCAGATCACTCCCTATCTGATCATCGTGTCGAGACGTTAGGCTGCCGCGAAATCTTTTTCGCTGCGCCCTAGAAATGTCGAGGGCAGCTTTCGTCAAACCCCAGGCGAACGATTTTTGTTCGCAGGAATGAGGTTCCGTGACCCGCCGGCACGGACAGTTCGGGGGAGAGTTTCGTGTCAGTTCAAGGAACGACGCCGCGGCGAGCGAACGGCGGCATTGCGGTTATGGCTGTTGTGGCGAGTTTCCTGCTCACAAGCGAATTGACGGCACAGACCTTTCCTCCCGCCGAAACACAGCAGGCACAATCCCCGCGGACTGTGAACTTCAACATCCCCTCGCAGCCTCTCGGGCAGGCCTTGATGGCATTCGGGGCTCAAGCCGGTCTCCAGGTGGGCGTCAATGCAACAGTGGTTGCCGGGAAGAGCAGCACGGCGGTCAACGGGGTAATGACGGCCGAGCAAGCCTTGCAGCGACTGCTTTCCGGAACGGGCGTCGGCTATCGCTTCACTTCGGCAACTGTCGTGACTGTTACCGGCGGGCCGGATGCAGGCGCCGCGATGCAGCTCGATCCCGTGCAGGTCCAGGGCGTCTTCCCGGTGCCGCCGCAGGCGATGATCGACAATGTGCCGCCGCCCTATGCCGGTGGCCAGGTCGCGACCGGCGGTCAGCTCGGCCTGCTCGGCAACCGTGACGTGATGGACACGCCGTTCAACCAGACCAGCTACACGGCGCAGAAGGTGCAAAACCAGCAGGCGAAGACGGTCCGCGACGCGCTGATCGACGATCCGTCCGTGCGGGCCTCGCTTCCTGAAGGCAGCATCGCGGCCGAGAACGTCTATATTCGCGGTTTCGTCGTGGGAAGCACGTCGATCGCTTATGGCGGCCTCTATGGCATGCTTCCGACCTTCTCCATCATGCCGGAGCTGGCCGAACGTATCGAAGTGCTGAAGGGGCCGAGCGCCATGCTGAACGGCATGCAGCCGGTCGGCGCCATCGGCGGCGTGATCAATCTCGTTCCCAAGCGCGCGGCAGACGCGCCGCTCACCCAGGTCACGGCGGCCTATGCATCGGCATCGCAGTTTGGCGGGCATGCCGACATCGGTCGCCGCTTCGGCTCCGACAAGCAGTTCGGCGTGCGTTTCAACGGCGTGTTCAAGTCCGGCCAGACGGACATGCAGTGGAACAGCGATCAAAGGGCACTGGCCACGCTGGGCCTGGACTTTCGCGGCGAGCGCGTGCGGCTCTCGGCCGATCTCGGCTATCAGTATCAGTACATAGGCGGCGTCGTCCCGTATCTCGGTGTCGCCGCTGGTGTTCCGCTCCCCTGGGCGCCGAATGTCCGGAACAATCCGGGCGGGCAGCCCTGGAGCAACAGCGAGCGCAAGGATCTCTTCGGTGTGGTCCGCGGCGAAATCGATCTGACGGAGCGTGTCACGGCCTATGCGGCCTTCGGCATTCACGACAATCGACAAGGCGATCTGCTCGGCGGCATCTTCATGACCGCCACCAATCAGAACGGTGCGGCGACGGCGGCGCCGATGGTTGCCAATGCCTACAATCAATATCTGACAGGAGAAGTGGGCGTGCGCGCCGTGGCCGACACCGGCCCGATCACCCACGAGATTGCGGTGAGTGCGACGACCTATGCGCTGGACTCCGGCTATGCGAGCGTCAGTGGTCCGGCCTATGCCACCAACATCTACAATTCGGTCGTCATCGCGCGCCCCAATCTTCCCAATCCTGCGGCGAACAAGTCGGTGACCCAGGGAATGTCGAGCATTGCCATCGCCGACACGCTGTCGGCGGCCGGCAAGCGCATCCAGTTGACGGTCGGAGGTCGGTTGCAGCAGGTGAAGGCGTCGAACTTCAACCCTGTGACCGGAGCAGAAACCTCAAGCTACGATCAAAGCGCGTTCACGCCCTCGGTGGCGCTCGTGTTCAAGCCCTGGCAGAACGTGTCCGTCTACGGCAACTTCATCCAGGGACTTCAGCAAGGCGCCATTGTCGGTCCGGCCTTCTCGAACGCCGGCGAGACCTTCGCGCCCTACAAGTCGACGCAATTCGAAGCGGGCGTGAAGGTGGACTGGGGCAAGTTCACAACGACCGCGAGCCTTTTCCAGATCACGCAGCCCAGCATCATCACCAACGTCGCGACCAACACGCAGGTCCTGGCCGGCGAGCAACGCAATCAGGGTCTCGAGTTCAATTTCTTCGGCGAACCACTGGAAGGTGTTCGCGTGCTGGGCGGTGCGATGTTCCTCAACGCGGTCCTCACGAAGACACCAGGAGGACTTACCGACGGCTGGACCGCGCCGTTTTCGCCGAACTTCAATCTCAATCTCGGTGGCGAGTGGGATACGCCCTTCGTGCGCGGACTGACGCTGACCGGGCGCGTCGTCTACACCGGATCGCAGTACATCGACACCACCAGCCCGCGGCGCAGCCTGCCGGACTGGACCCGTCTCGACCTGGGTGCGCGCTATACCTTCGACACCGACCGCAGCCCGACCGGCAAGCCCGTCTCCATCCGCTTCAATGTCGATAACGTTCTCGATACCAACTATTGGCTGGGTGGGCAGGGGGCCACGCTGTTGTCGCTTGGCCTGCCGCGGACCTTCCGCCTGTCACTGACGGCGGATTTCTAGCGCGCTTCTTCATCCTCCCCATTCAGATGGGGAGGTGCCTCGTCTTGCGAGGCGGAGGGGTCATGACCCCTCTGTCGCCGCAGACGGCACCACCTCTCCGCTGCCAGGGAACTCAATCGTTACCGGTGGCGCTCTCGGTGCGTTTCTTGCCAGGCGCGTTTCACGCTATACTGCGAGCGGCGGAGGGGAGTTGACATGACGTCCTCCAGGCTGTCCTCGACGACCGGCGACACTCTGCGGATCGGCGTTGGAGTGCGGGATCGCCGTTGGCGCTGCCGCCTCGGGCGGTAGCCGGTCGACCGGAGATGTCGATGGACATCGTCCATTGGTTGCGCGGGCTGGGGCTCGAGCACTATGCAGCTGCGTTCCTCGCCAATGACATAGATGCCGAAATACTGCTGGAGATCACCGCCGACGACCTTGTTGGCCTCGGTGTCACGTCGATCGGGCATCGGCGAAAGCTGCTGGCGGCAATTGCGGCCTTGAGGGACGGCAGGGGTTCGTTCGTAGCAGCGTCGCCCGCGGAACCTATGCGACGGGAGCAAGATGCCGGCATTGGTCCGAACGCTGCCGAGCGACGGCAGCTCACCGTCATGTTCTGCGATCTCGTCGGATCGACCGCGCTGGCATCGCGGCTGGATCCGGAGGATCTGCGGGAAGTCCTCGAGGCGTATCGCGCGGCAGTGGCTGCCGTCGTCGCGGATGGCAGTGGTTACGTGGCCAAGTATATGGGCGACGGCGTCCTCTCGTATTTCGGCTACCCGCAAGCCCATGAGCATGATGCAGAGCGGGCGGTGCGGGCCGGCATGGCCGTGGTCGCCGGCGTCGGACGATTGAAGGCTGGCGGCACTGCGTTGGCGAGCAGGGTCGGCATTGCCACCGGACTGGTCGTCGTGGGCGATCTCATCGGCGTCGGCCAGGCGCAGGAGCGGGGGGTTGTCGGCGAGACACCCAATCTCGCGGCCCGGTTACAGGAGATGGCGCCGGCCAACGCTGTGCTGGTGGCAGAGAGTACGCGACGGCTCGTCGGCGATCTCTTCGAGTATCGCGACCTGGGGCCCGTCGCGATCAAGGGGTTTCGCGACTCCGTATCGGCCTTGCAAGTGCTCGGCGAGAGTTCGATCGAAAGTCGCTTCGAGGCCTTGCGTTCGGCGACGTTGAGCCCACTCGTCGGTCGCGAGGAAGAAGTCAGGCTGCTGCTGCGACGGTGGAGACAGGCAAAGGCCGGCGAAGGGCAGATCGTGCTGATTTCCGGGGAAGCCGGCATCGGCAAGTCACGCATTGCCGCGGCGTTGCAGGAACGGCTCCAGGCGGAGCGGCCTGTACGGTTACGCTATTTCTGCTCGCCCAATCGCCGCAACAGCGCGCTCTTTCCCATCATTGCCGAGCTCGAGCGCGCTGCGGTTTTTGCACGCCATGACGACGCCACGGCAAAACGGACCAAGCTCTCGGCGCTGCTGTCGCAGTCGGGCAACGCCGTCCCCGACCTGGAGGCCGCTTTCGCCGATCTTCTGGCGGTGCCGGCCGGCGATGGCATTCCGAATCTGCCCGGTAATCCTCGGGAAAAGCGCGAGCGGATTCTCTCGGCGCTCGTTTGGCGGCTGGAAGATCTGGCCCGCCAGCAACCTGTGCTGCTGCTGTTCGAGGATGCGCACTGGAGTGATTCGACCTCCCTCGATCTGCTGGAGCGGTTCGGCGAGCGCGTGCGCCAGCTCCCTGTCCTCATGGTCGTGACGTTCCGCCCGGAGTTCGAGCCGGTGTGGATCGGCCAGGCGCAGGTGACCTCGGTCCTGTTGGGCCGTCTTGGCGAGCGGGAGACGATGGCACTGGCCGGAGGCGTCGCTGGCGGCAAGCCGCTTCCGGGTGAAATCCTCGATCGGATCATCGAGCACACCGACGGCATCCCGCTTTGCGTCGAGGAACTGACCAAGGCGCTGCTGGAGAGCAACTTCCTTCAGGAAGTCAGCGGGCAATTCATTCTCTCCGGTCCCATGCCGTCGCTGGCGATTCCGTCGAGCCTGCACGATTCGCTGATGGCCCGACTCGATCGGTTGGGACCGGTGAAGGAAGTGGCGCAGATCGGGGCCGCGATCGGGCGCGAGTTCACCTACGACATCGTGAAGGCGGTCACGAACCGCCCGGACGATCGGCTGGGGGCCGAGCTGGACCAACTGGTCGACGCAGGTTTGATCTTCCGCCGCGGCGGCGCGCAGCAGACGTCGTTCGTCTTCAAGCATGCGCTCGTGCAGGACGCGGCCTATGGCACGCTGCTGCGCGGCCGGCGCCAGGAGCTTCATGCCGGCATCGCTAAAGCGCTCGAAGAGCTGGGCGGGCCACTCCCGAAGCAAGACACGTCTGTCGGTGAACGGTCGGCGCTCCTCGCGCATCATTGGCTCAGGGCCGAGGCGTGGGACAAAGCGCTCGCCTACACGCTGGAGGCGGCGGAACGGGCCCGCAACCTCTATGCGCGTCCCGAAGCAATCAATCACTACTGGCAAGCGCTCGAGCTGGTCGAGCGCTTGCCCGCCTCGTCCGAACGCAGCCGCGTCCACTTCGAGATCCTTGTGTCGATCGTTCAGCTACCGGGCTGGAGGCGGGACGAGAAAGAGGAAGCGCGCATGCTGCACCATCTCGACCTCGCGATGACCGATGCGAGCGAGGCGGGCCAAACGGCGAACCTGGCCAGGCTGGAGGCAACAAGGGGCGGCATTCTGGATGACAGGACTCTCCTGGAGGGCGCGATTGCCCGCGCTGAGGTCTCTGGAGACAAGCTCGCCATGGCGTATTGCGCCCAACGCTACGGTGATGTTCTCGGAGGGCATGGCCAATTCGAGGCGTCACTCGAGCATTTCGCGCGAGCCGTCGAAATTTATGGGACGCAGGGCAATCGGTTGCGCCAGAGCATTGTCATGGCGAGCGGCGGCCGCTGTTACAACGCCCGAGCCGGAAAGCTCGATCAGTCGCTCGACTTCGCAGGACAGGTCCGCGAGAACGCCGATGCTCTCAACAATGCCGAGCTTCGGGCATGGTGCGCGATGAACGCCGAGCCCTATTACTACAGGGGGCTTTGGGACGAAGCCGTCGTGGCGGCGCAGGACGCATTGCCGGTTGCATGGGAGATCGGCGAATGGCCCGTGATCATCTTCTCCTCCGCCTGGCTGGCGCTGGCCTATTCGAAGCTCGGACAGGCCGACAATGCGCAGCGGGTTCTCGATCGGCTCTTCGATGAACTGCCCGTGCGCGCCGTCAAGTCGCAATGGATGGCACTGCCGTATGCACAGATCGCCCGCGCTCAGATCTACCTGACGGCCGGCAACTACAGCGAGGCCCTCGATACCGTTTATCAGGCGCTCGCTGCTGCCGTGCGGCGTTCCTTTCGTCTCGAAGAAGTCGCAGCCCATCGTGTCCTGGGACAGATCCATGAAGCGATGGGTGACCGGGCCGAGGCCGACGCTGCCTTCCGGCGCAGTCTGGAGGTCCTCGACGACATACAGTGTCCTCCCGAACTCGCCCAAACGCTGTTGGCGTATGGCCGCTTTCGCCGGGGCGACAATGCGCAGGAGGACCGGCCGTTGCTCGAACGCGCGCTGCGTCTCTTCGAGGAGATGAAGGCCACCGGCTGGATCGCCGAGACGCGCATCGCCCTGGCCGCCGCGTCACCGGCCTCCTGAGGACGGCCGGACTGGCCTTACGCGCCGTCGGCCGTGATGCCGAGCTTCTGGATGACCTTGCCGAGCCGCACATGCTCGCGCTGCATGGCGTCGCCGAGCTGGGCGGGAGTCATCGGCATCGGGTCGATGTAGGCGCTGGCGAGACGGGCGCGGACGGTCGGGTCGGCCAGTGCCGCGTTGATGGCGCTGTTCAGCCGGCTGACGACCGCATCGGGCAGGCTCTTCTGCCCATAGAGCGGTATCGACGACTGGACTTCGAGATCCGCCTCGCCCTGTTCGGCCATGGTCTTCACGCCGGGCAGGTCGTCGTACTGCTTCAGTCCCACCACGGCGATCGCCTTGAGGCGCCCGGCCTTGACGTGGGACGCCGCCAGCACGGTGCTGACAACGCCGATGTCGAGGCGGCCGCCCAGCAGGTCCTGCACACCGGGCGGCAGGCCCTTGTACGAGATCGACGTGATGTCGACGCCGTACTTGATCTTGAGCTGTTCCGGGATCAGGTGGGCGCCGGTGCCGTTGCCCGGATTGAGATAGTTGAGCTTGCCGGGATTGGCGCGCGCCAGGGCCACGAACTCCGCGATGGTGTTGGCAGGCGAATTCGGCGCCACGCAGATCAGGCCGCTGCTCACGCCCACCATGGCGATCGGCTTGAAGTCGGCCATGGCATCGAAGGGCGCCTTCATCAGCATGTTGAGCACGACGTGGCCCGACACGGTGAGGTAGAGGGTGTAGCCGTCGGCGGGCGAGCCCAGGACAAGCTGGGCGGCCAGGATGCCGTTGGCGCCGGGCCGGGGATCGATCAGCCAGGGCTGGCCGAGTTCGCGCTGCATGACGTCGGAGACGGCGCGGCCCGCCACGTCGAGCAGGCCGCCCACCGGACCCGGCAGGATCACGCGAACGGGCTTGTTCGGATAGGGCTCGGCGCCGGCGGCGGCGCCAGCGGCCAGGAGTGGCGAGGCCAGGAACGGCGTGGCGAGGAACAGACGGCGCTTCATGGTGTCAGCCCCTGTAGAAGGGTTTGTCGCCGCAGATGGTCACGCGGTGGCCGTAGCGACGGTGCGGGAAGTAATCGAACATCGCGTGGTGCTGGGTGGCGCGGTTGTCCCAGAAGGCGACGGAGTTCGGCCGCCACTTGAAGCGGCACTGCAGCTCGGGCGTCTCGATGTGGCGATAGAGCATGTCGAGCAGCGCATCGCTTTCGTGCTTGCGCAACTGCGGAATGCGGCTGGTGAACCCGCGGCTGACATAAAGCGCCTGGCGGCCGGTCTCGGGATGGGTGCGGACGATCGGATGCTCGGTCGACGGGAAGGCCAGGTCGGCGCGGTCGGTCGCCTTCGCGCGGTAGCCGTGGGCCTTGGCGCTGTCGTGGATCGCGGTCAGGCCGGTCAGCATCTTCCGCATCGGCTCCGACAGCGTCTCGAAGGCGCGATACATGTTGGCGAACAGCGTGTCGCCGCCGCCGTCGGGCGGAACCTCCGTGAGATGCAGGATCGAGCCCATCGGCGGCTCGGCGTCGCACGACACGTCGCTGTGCCATTCTTCGCCGGCCACGCGCTTGGAGGTCTCGTCGGCCTTGATCACCAGGATCTCGCGATGCTCCGGCAGCCCGATCGGCGCGTTGGGATGCACGTGCAGGCGGCCGAAGCGCTGGCCGAATTCCTTGTGCTGCTCGATGCTCATCTGCTGGTCGCGGAAGAAGATCACCAGGTTGTCCATCAATGCTTGGTGGACCTCGTCGAACTGCTGGTTGCCCAGCGGCGTGGACAGGTCGACGCCGAAGATCTCGGCGCCGATCGTGGGCGTGAGTTTCCTGACGTCGATTGATTGATAGGCCATGGGACCCTCCCGAGATTTGCCCGAGCGTAGCGGGGGACGGGGAACGCCATTTGACATTTGGGGACACGGATTTGACAGTTCGGGCCGGACACCGTGACCGACCTCATTCGCAGCGCCTGTCTCACTTCCTACCCCGAGATCGCCCGATCGGTCGGGCTCGATCCGCTGCGCATGCTCAAGGAGGCCGGGATCGATCGGCGGTTCCTGGAGAGCCCGGATGTAAAGGTGTCGGCGGCGGCGCTCCGCCGGCTGCTGGAGAACTCGGCACGGGTGGCCAAGGTCGAGGATTTCGGCCTGAGACTCGCGGAAACCCGGACCTTGTCAGTGCTCGGGCCCATCGGCCTGCTGGTGCGCGAGGAGGCCACGGTGCGCGACGCCGTGACCTCGCTGATGCGCTACATCCCGCTGCACAACGAGTCGCTCCATATGCGCCTCGAAGAACGGGACGGGACCACCGTCATGATCACGGAAATCCGCGTTCCCCGACCGGTTCCTCTCCGGCAGGGAACGGAGCTGACGGTCGGCGTCCTCTACCGCGTGGTGCAGTCGTTGATCGGGCCGCACTGGAAACCGCTGGTCTGCTTTTCCCATGCGGCAGGGCGGCGCCGGGAAACATACCACCGCCTGTTCGGGGACAAGGTCGAGTTCGGCCACGACTTCAACGGCATCGTGTGCCCGACGCGCGACCTCGACCGTGCCATTCCGACGGCGGACCCCGCGCTGGCGCGTTATGTGCGCCAGCATCTCGACTCGCTCCTGGCGCGCCCCAATGTCGGAACGTCCGACAAGGTGCGCGAACTCGTTTCGCTGCAACTGGGGACGGGCTGCTGCACGGTCGAGCTGGTGGCCGGACAGCTGAATCTCAACCGCCGGATGCTTCATCGCCGGCTCGCCGAAGAGGATCAGACGTTCTCTGGCATCGTGGAGGCGGTTCGCGCCGAGGTCGTGTCGCGCGCGCTGCTGAATCCGGAGAGGAAGCTCAGCACGCTGGCCGACATGGCGGGCTTCTCCTCGCTCAGCGCCTTCTCACGCTGGTTCCGCGATCGCTTCGACACCACGCCAACGGCCTGGCGACGCGACGCCCAGGCCCACTAGCTGCTACGAGGCGAAGGGCAGGTGCCGGGGGCGCGCGAGTCCACTCGCGCGATTCATGACCGCGCCACTGGAGTGGCGCGCCCCCGGCGTGACTACTGATCAATCTCGAGTTTGTTGTCTTTGATCAGCTTGGCCCAGCGGGCCGTCTCGGCGACGATCTGGGCCTGGAACTGCGCGGTGGTGTTGGGGATGTA
This sequence comes from Reyranella sp., assembly GCF_004297405.1. Taxonomy (GTDB): domain Bacteria; phylum Pseudomonadota; class Alphaproteobacteria; order Reyranellales; family Reyranellaceae; genus Reyranella. The sequence goes on along the minus strand of NZ_SCVC01000030.1, from coordinate 21,103 downwards.
GATCAGGCCCTGGTCGGCGAGCAGCTTCTGGATCTCCGGCGTCTGCGCGGCGGCGGTGTAGGCGGTGTAGAGGCGGTCGACGATCGGCTGCGGCGTGCCGGCGGGCGCTATCAGCGCGTACCACGACATGACGTCGGCATCGCCCAGGCCCAGCTCCTTCAACGTCGGCACGTCGGGAAGCTGCGGCACGCGGTTCGGCGTCGTCACCGCCAGCGCCCGCAGCTTGCCGGAGCGGATGAAGGGCAGCAGGCTCGGCAAGGTGTCGAACGTCGACTGGATGTCGCCCGCGAAGAGGGCGGGCAGGGACTCGTTGGTGCCCTTGTAGGGAACGTGCACCACCTCGATGCCGGTCTTCACCTTCAGCATCTCGTAGGTGAGATGCGCGGGGCTGCCCATGCCGACCGAGGCGAAGTTATAGCCACCCGGCTTGGCGCGGCTGGCGGTGATCAGCTCGGCTGCGCTCTTGACCGGTGAGTCCGCGCCGACCACCAGCACCAGCGGCGAGGCTGCGAACATGGTGATGGGGATCAGCTCCTTGCCCACATCGTAGGGCATCGTCTTGTAGAGGCCTGGGAAGATGGTGAGCGGTCCGAGATTGCCCATGCCGATCGTGTAGCCGTCGGGCTTCGCCTTCGCGATCTCGGTGACGCCGATGCGGCCGGCGGCGCCCGCCTTGAAGTCGGTGATGATGGTCTGGCCCAAGGTCTTGGAGACGCGATCGTTGAAGGCGCGCGCGATCAGGTCGTTGAGGCCACCAGCGGGCCACGGCACCAGGAAGCGGATGGGCCGGCTCGGCCATTCGTTCGCAAATGCCGAACCCGCCGATACTGCCGCCGTAGCGCTCGACATCACCATCACCGACCGACGCGAAACCTTCACTTCTCTCTCCTCGAAAACCGTGCCCCGTCTTACCAGCATCTTCCGCGCCAATCCTCCTCCCCATTCAAATGGGGAGGTGTCGCCGTCTTACGGCGACGGAGGGGTCATCGTGCATGCGACGCGCATGACCCCTCCGCCGCGTCAGACGCGGCACCTCCCCCGATGACGGGGGAGGCAGTTAGCGGCCTGGGCGGCTGGGGCGGTGGGCGCGATGGACGGCGCGGGCGACGCTGCGCAGGGTGGTGCCGAACTGGGCGACGGCGGCGGAGCGGGCATCGTCGTCCTGGGTGATCATCGCGTAGGTGAAGGGGATGCGCGGCCGGAAGCGGCGCGAGACGACGTTGGGCGGCAGCGCGTCCTGCGGGAAGGCGTGCATGATGCCAACGCCCGTGCCCAGGCCCACCAGCGCGACGGCCACCGGCGTGCTGTCGACGATCGCGGCGACCCGTTGCACCACGCCCGCCTGCCGGAAGATATCGTCGAGGCGATGGCGGATGATCGATCCGGGCCGGCTGAGCACCAGCGGCTCGTCGGCGAGGTCGGCCGGGCCCAGCGCCGCGCGGCGTGCCAGCGGATGGTCGGTGCGCAGCAGGCAGACGACATCTGCGTCCATGACAGGCTCGACGCGCAGGCCCGTGCCGGCGAACGGCATCGCGGCCAGGCCGATGTCGAGGCGGCCGGCGCGCAGCTCCTCGAACTGCGCCTCGCGGCCGCGCGTCTCGACGTCGATGGTCATCTTGGGCCAGGCCCGCCGATGCACGGCGACGGCGCGCGCGACCAGCCCGACCGCCAGCGGTGCGATGGCGCCGATCCGCAGCAGGCCGTGATTGCCACGCCGCAGCTCGCCGGCCACGACGCCCAGCCGTGCCATGCTGCGCATCGCCGACTGGCCCTCGTCGAGGAACTGGCGGCCGCGCTCGGACAGCACCATGCGCTTGGCCCGCCGCTCGAAAATGAGAAAGCCCAGCTCGGTTTCGAGTGCGCCGATCAGGCGGCTGACGGCGGGCTGGCTGAGGCCGAGATCGCCGGCGGCGCGCGTCACCGTGCCGGTCTCCCGGACGGCGAGTGCTGCGCGCAGTTGCAGGAGATCGAGGGGGCGGTCGACGGTCGTCATGTAATGCGCCTGATGCATGAACTGATCAGAACTTATCATTTTTCGGCATGATCCCGGCAAGCTAGGTTTTGAGCAGACAGAGCGTTGCAAACGCCGACACCTGAGGAAACGGGCCCAGTGCCCCAGAGCCGCCGCCAGGAGAAAACATGAATATCCTGTTCATCACGTCCGACCAGCAGCGCGCCGACTGCTACGGCTTCGAGGGCCGCAAGGTGAAGACGCCGCATCTCGACATGCTGGCGCGCGAGGGCACGCGCTTCTCGGCCTGCATCACGCCGAACCTCGTCTGCCAGCCGACGCGCGCCTCGATCCTGACCGGCCTGCTGCCGTCGACGCACGGCGTTTCGGACAACGGCATCGACCTGCCCGACGCGACGGGCGAGGCGGGCTATGCCGGCGACTTCGCGCGCGCGGGCTACAGCACCGGCTATATCGGCAAGGCGCACTTCAAGACGTCGAACACCTTCCACGCGACGGGCTCGCCGGAATGCCGCCTGACCGAACAGCGCGACGACTGGTACGGGCCCTACATGGGCTGGAACCATGTCGAGCTGATGGTTGAGGGCCACAACACGCGGGCGCCGCGCAAGCCGCCGTTCACGCAGCATTACGAGCGCTGGTACTACGCCGACGGCCGCGGCGAGGAGAAGAACAAGCTGCTGCACACCGGCCTGGCGCCGCTGTCGGATGCAGCGCAGACCTACAATTCGGCGCTGCCGGTCGCGTGGCACAATTCGACCTGGATCGGCGACCGCACCATCGAGTTCCTGCGCGCCAATAAGGACAAGCCGTTCTGCGCTTGGGCCTCGTTCCCCGACCCGCACCATCCGTTCGACTGTCCCGAACCGTGGAGCCGCCTGCATCATCCCGACGAGGTCGATCTGCCGGAGCATCGCACGATGGATCTCGAACGCCGCCCGTGGTGGCACCGCGAGAGCCTCTACGGCAAGCCCAAGCTCGACGATCCGATGCTGCTCAACTTCCGCGAAAAGCATTCGCGCACGCCGGTGCAGACCGACAAGCAGCTCCGCGAACTGATCGCCAACTATTACGGCATGATCTCGCTGGTCGATCACAATGTCGGCCGCATCCTGGCGGCGCTCGATGCCTACGGCCTGTCGGAGAATACGCTGGTCGTCTACTCGACCGATCACGGCGACTGGCTGGGCGACCACGGCCTCATCCTCAAGGGCCCGATGGCCTACGAGGGACTGCTGCGCGTCGGCCTGCTGATGCGCGGGCCGGGCGTGCCGGCCGGCAAGGTGGTGGCCGATCCGGTCTCGACGATCGACCTGCCGCGCACCTTCGCCGACTATGCCGGCGTGTCGCTGGGCGACGCCCGTCACAGCCGCAGCCTGAAGCCACTGATCGAGAAGGATGCGACGCGCGACTTCGCCTACAGCGAATGGGACCTGCGCGCCTCGCGCTGCGGCGTCGACCTGTGGCTGCGCACGGTGCGCACCGGCACGCACAAGCTGACGCTCGAAACCAACTCCGGTGCGGGCGAGCTGTACGATCTCGCGAACGATCCGCAGGAGATGGACAACCGCTTCGGCGATCCCGGCGTCGCCAAGGTGCAGCGCGAACTCGAAGACATGATCCGCAGCCGGCCGAAGGATCAGATCGATCCGCTGCCGCAGATCGGGATGGCGTGATCATGGGCACGACGATGAAGCGCCGTTCCTTTTCCCTCGGGGCACTCGCGGCCGGTCTCGCTCCGGCACTCATTGCACGCACATCGCCCGCGCGCGCCGACAAGTGGCCCGACGGGCCGATCAAGTTCATCGTCGGCTATGCGCCCGGCGGCACGTCGGATGTGACTGCCCGCGTGCTGGGCGAGGCGGTGGCGGCACGGCTCAACGAACTGGTGGTGATCGAGAACCGGCCGGGCGCGCTCGGCCGCATCGCCATCGACATGGTCGCGCGCGCCAAGCCCGACGGGCAGACCTTCCTGGTCGGTCCGGCCGAGTCGTTCTACCAGATGGCGCTGGAACAGAAGACGCCGGTCAAGGCCGGCCAGCCGCTGGCGCCGGTGACGATCCTGACCACGCAGGCGCTGGTCCTGGCGGCCAATCCGGCGCGCGGCTGGAAGACGGTGGCCGACGTGATCGCGGCGGCAAAGGCCGAGCCGCAGGGCCTGTCCTATGCCACGCCCTCGTCCGGCATGGGCTCCAACACCATCGCGGCCGAGGCGATCTTCCGGCGGAGCGGTGCGAAGGTGATGAACGTGCCGTACAAGGGCGGCGGCCAGGCGGTGCAGGACCTGTTGAGCAACGTCGTGCCGCTCGGTCTGCTGGGTTCGGCGCCGGTCGTGCCCTACATCCAGTCGGGCAAGCTGACCTTGCTCGCCGTCACGTCGAAGGACCGCGATCCGCTGTTGCCCGATGTCCCCGGCATGGCCGAACTGGGCTATGCCGATGTCGACATCTCGCAATGGTTCGCGCTCTTCGCGCCGCCGCAGACGCCGAAAGCCATCGTGGATCGTATGTCGGCCGTCCTGCGCGACGCGCTGACCGATCCGAAGGTGATCAAGCTCCTGGCCAACGCCGCGCTGTCGCCGGTCGGCGGCTCGCCCGAAGACTTCACACGCCGCTTCGAAGGCGAGGGCGCGCGATGGCTCGAGGCCGTGCGCACCCTGACGCAGAAGAACCCCGCCTGAGCCGGGGCGCGTAGGGGCCGTATGACCCCTCCGTCCGCGCAGACGCGGACACCTCCCCATTTGAATGGGGAGGACATGACTTCTCCTCCCCCGTCATCGGGGGAGGTGCCGCATCTGATGCGGCGGAGGGGTCATAGTCTCTTTCCACCTTGACCCCTGCGTCAGCGTAAGACGCTGACACCTCCCCATTTGAATGGGGAGGCGAAGGCGTTCTAGAAACGCGCGATGAGGTTTCCGTCGGTCTGTCCCGAAATCCCCGTGTCCGATCTCGGCGCGGCGGTGGCGTATTATCGTGAGCGGCTGGGGTTCGGCGTCGACTGGGTGGCGGACGATATCGGTCTCGCCGGCTTGTCGCGCGGCGGCAGCCGGATGTTCCTGTCGACGGCTGCGTTCCGCGAAGGGCTCGGCCTGAAGGCGCCGGTGGTGCTGTGGCTCAACCTCGACAATCGCGCCGAGATCGACGCGCTGCACGCCGAGTGGGCCGGCGCGGGCGCCACGATCGCCGGTCCGCCCGAGGCCAAGCCGTACAAGCTCTACGAGTTCTTCGCCCAGGACCCCGACGGCAATTACTTCCGCGTCTTCTACGACTTTGGCTGGGAAGAGAAATAGAGACTCAATTCAGCTTGTGCAGGTTGACGGTCCAGGAGACCAGGCGGCCGTAGGCATCGCGCGAGTTGCCGCTGCATTGCGCGACATTGTCGGCGCCGCGCTGGCAGTTGAGCTGGTCGGCGAACCAGCGCGAGCCGTCGTTGCACGTCGAGTCGGCGTCGCGCAGCGCCAGCACCGCGCCGGAGAAGCGGGCCTGCGCGTTGGTGCGGCAGGCCGTGCGGCCGCGCCGCCATTCGAGGCGGCCGTTGCCGCTGGCGTCGAAGCAATAGGATGAGACGCCGGGCTGCATCTGCTGCGCCTCGTGGCGGAACGGATCGGTGCGCCAGCAGCCTTCCATGAATGAATAGTTGTTGGTCGGCGCTTGCGGCAGGCGCAGGCGGTTGTCGTTGGGATTGCGCGGCGCGACCTTGGGCTGGGGCGGCGGTGCAGGCGGCGTCACCTTCGGTTGCGGCGCGGGCTGCGGCGGCGGTGGCGCAATGGCGACCTGCGGCGGCGGCTTCGCGGCTTCGGGCGGCTTGCAGTCGGCGATGCGCCGCTTGATCTCGGCCTCGGCCAGCGACAGCTCGACTTTTAGCGCGCGACTCCGTGACTGCTCGGTGGAGAGCGACGCCTTGAGCACCGGCAAACGATCCGGCGGCGCGATGCCGGGCAGCGGCGTGTCGGGGCCTTCGCGCGTCACGATGTCGAGATCGGGCTCGGCCGGCAGGCAGCCGCGCAACAGCCACGCACCGCCGATCAACAGCAGCAGCAACGGCAACGCGGCGGCCATCGTGCGCCACCACGGAATGCCGGCGACAGGCGGGGGGATGCTGGGGACGCGCGAGTCCACTCGCGCGGTCATTGTCGAGTGCGGCTCCGGCTCGGGCTGCAGCACCGACCGTCGCGCCGGCTGTCTCTCTGGCACGCGCACGGCACCGAGAGGCGGCAGCGCGGGCGCGCCATCCTTCTCGTAACCCCAGGCGACGATCACCGGACGGTCGCCGACCAGGAACACGAAGGCGGGCGAGGGCGCGCGGGCGGCGAGCTTGAGCGAGAGGCCGACGACGCCGGTTTCCTCTTTCGGACCGTGGCCCGCGAGCAGGTCGCCGAGCCGCCGGATCTCCGCCAGCGTGCTCTCGACGCCGGCCATGACGGACTGGCGCTGCTCGGCCGGCAGAGAGTCGAGCGTGCGGACGGCGCCGGACCAGCCGGCATACCAGTCGATGGCCTTGCCGTCGGCGTGGACCTGCGGCTCGGCCAGCAGATCGGCCGCCGCGTCGCCCAGCCGCCGGCGCAGCACGCGACTGAGCTGCGGCGCCGCATTGTGCAGCGGCTCGCCGCGCACACCGAGCGGCCGCACGCCGCTGCGGGTCGTCACGATCAGCGTGGGGGAGTCGCCGGACATGGGAGTGTGAAATTAGCCCAGCGATTATGGCGACGCGATGGTATTGGTGGGACGCCGTTCGTCTGACAAGGAGGCTTCCATGAGGCGCTGGTTCGTATCCCTCACGGCCGCAACGTTCCTGGCGAGCGCTGTTCCTCACGCGACATTCGCCCAGAACACGGCGCCTGTGCAAACACTGGCGATTACCGAGCAGGAAGCGCAGGCGATCGGCCGCGACGCTTATGTCTACGCCTATCCGATGATGCTGACTCATGCCACTCTGCAGAAGTTGAGCAACTTCGCCGAGCCCAAGGACGGCGACGCCTTCGGCCCGCCCAACCGCTTCAACCACGCGCGCGCCTTTCCCAACCCCGACGACAGGATCGTCATCCGCGAGAATGTCGACACGCTCTACTCGGCCGCCACGCTCGACCTGAAGGCCGAGCCGATGGTGCTCACCGTGCCGTCGACCGACCGCTACTTCATGCTGCCGATGCTGAGCCTGTGGACCGACGTGTTCGCCGTGCCCGGTACGCGCACGACCGGCAGGAACACGGCGCGCGATTTCCTCGTGGTCGCGCCGCAGTGGCAGGGCGGCGTGCCGGCGGGCCTCGAGCTGATCCGCAGTCCGACGCGCTATGTCTGGATCATCGGCCGCACCCAGACCAACGGCGCCGCCGACTATGCCAACGTCCACAAGGTGCAGGACGCCATGAAGCTCACGCCGCTCTCGGCATGGGGAAAGGATGGGGGGAAAGGTGTCTCCACGCTGCCCAAGCACAAGGTCGATCCGGCCATCGACATGAAGACGCCGCCGCCGGTGATCGTCGACCGCATGGACGCCGCGACCTACTTAGGCCGCTTCGCCGATCTCCTGAAGGACAATCCACCGAACCCCGTCGACTATCCCACGCTCCATCGCCTGGAGCGGGTGGGCTTCAAGGCCGGCCAGAGCTTCGACCTCGCGAAAGCGCCGGCAAGCATCAGGCTGGCGCTCGAACGCGGCTATGCCGAGGGCAAGGCGCTGGTGCATGCCGCGGGCAAGAAGGAAGCGGGCATCGGCGGTAAGGGCTGGATCTACACCACGCGCAGCGGCGCCTATGGCGTGGACTATCTCTACCGTGCCGCCGTCGCTGATTTCGGCCTGGGCATGAACCTGCCGCAGGACGCGGTTTATCCTTCGCTGTCGAGCGATGGCGAGGGACGGCCGCTCGATGGCAACAACGCCTACGTGCTGCATTTCGATAAGGGCAAGCTGCCGCCGGTCGATGCCTTCTGGTCGGTGACGGCCTACGACATCGAAGGCTACTTCATTCCGAACACGCTGAAGCGCTACGCCATCGGCGACCGTGACAGGCTCGTGCCCAACGCCGACGGCTCGCTCGACCTCTACATCCAGGCCGACTCGCCGGGGAAGGAAAAGGAGGCCAACTGGCTTCCCGTCGGCAAGGCGCCATTCACGCTCCTGATGCGCCTCTATTCACCCCGCGAGGAATTCCTCGAAGGCAAGTGGGCGCCACCGCCGGTGGTGAAGAAGTAGGGACCGATCGTCCTAACCCTTCGGCTCGCCTTCGGGCGGTGCCTGCACAGCTTCCTGTTGCTGGGCCTGTTCCTGCTTGTGGGTCGAGACGGGGTCCTGGCGGTCGAGGGCGTCGGCTTCGGCGTCGAGCTTTTTCGCGTAATCGAGCAGGCGCTCGCGGTCCTCTTCCGGGTTGAGCGCCGAGGCCAGCCGCCGCGCCCGCGCTGCGGCTGCACGCTTTACCTTAGCTCTCGACTGTGGTCGCGATCGTCGCTCCTCGGCCATGGGAATCCTACTCTACTGTCTAGGCCAACGCCTCGGACGCGGGGGTTGTTCCCTGGTCAAGCAGAACAGTCGGTTCCCGTGGATCGCGCCAAATAATGGCCGGAACATTCGCCGCCGCGTCCCCGTTTACGCATCCCGAAGGCAGGAGGATCACTCCAGCGAGAAAAGGAGACGGTGCTTGCGCAGAAAGAAGGTCTTCGTTGTCGACGATGAAATCGTCCTCGTGATGTCCCTGGAGAGCATGCTGGCGGAGCTGGGCTACGACGTGGTCGGCTCCGCGACCTCGCTCGACGAGGGCGTGGACAAGGCCAGCGCGCTGGAGGCCGATGTCGCGGTCATCGACATGTCGCTCGCCGGCAAGACGTCGCAACCGATCATCGATGTCCTGATGCGCCGCAGCATCCCCGTCGTCGCGTCCAGCGGCTACGATCTCGCGGAGATGCGCGGCAAGGACGGCTGGAGCAAGCACGTCATGCTGCAGAAGCCCTACACGCTGAGCCAGCTCGAGGCGGCGGTGAAAGCCGCCCTCGATGGCGGCAAGTCGGGCGAGTCCGGCGAGTCCAGCTAGCCGCCGCCCGCCGCCCGCCGTCGCTACTCCTCCATCGCCTGTATCCGCTTCAGGATGCCCTGCAGTTGCGGCGTGGTCGCGAGGTCCTGGTAGAGCGGGAGGGCGGCCGTGGCGAAGGCGGCATGGTCGACATCGGCGACGATCTCGACACCGGCCGGCGCCATCGACGGGGTCGGCCGCGCGTCGCCCACGGTGTCGCGCAGATGGTTCGCCGAGTCGCGGGCGGCGGCGCGGAGGCTGGCCTGGTCGTCGGCGCCGAGTGTATCCCAGGTCCGCTTGGAGAAGATCACCACCGACGGCGTCCTCATATGCTCGGTGAGGCTGAAATACCTGGCGACCTCATGGTGCCGCGAGCCGATGAACGCCTGCCAGTTGTTCTCGGCCAGGTCGATCGTGCCCTGCTGCAGGGCGGCGTAGACATGCTCGTAGGGCATCGCCAGGGGCTTGATGCCGAGCGTGCGCATCATCCTGATCCACGGACCGGATTGCGGCGCACGCACCGTCAGGCCCTGCAGGTCGGCGGGGCGGCGGATCGGCTTCGTGCCATAGAAGGAACGCGGGCTGGTTTCGTAGAAGCAGAGGCCGATCAGGCCCTGCGCTTCGAGCTGGGCCAGAATCATCGCGCCGATCTCGCCGTCCAGCACGCGGTGGCGGTGCGCCGCCGACTTGAAGATGTAGGGCAGGGCCAGCACGTTGGCCGTCGGCACCAGGCTGGCGAGCGAGGCGAAGTCGATGCGCGCCATGTCGAGCGTGCCGTTGCGGACCTGGCCGATCAGATAGCCCTCGGAACTGCCGCGCTGGCTGGACTGGAAGACGATCCTGTGGCGTCCCTCCGTGCGCTCCGCGACGAGCGTGGAGAGGTGAGCGACGGCCTGCACGTTCGGATGATCGGGCGGATAGACGTCGGCCGCAGTCAGCTCGCGGGCCTCGGTGGGGCAGGCCCACAGCACCAGCAGCGCCGCGATCGCCGAGAGCCCGGCGGTCAGAGTCGTGTGGAGACGCATGCACCACCTCCCATGCGAACCCTCGGGCGACATCTCGGGCGACGCCCGCAACGATCCTTTCAACGCGAGGCTCACTTGGCCGGTTCCGTACTCCAGATGACGCTCACGTCGTTTCGATCCATTGCCGGGCCGGGTCCAGCGTCTTGAAGACCCGCATCGGACGGTCGGCCACCGCGATGAATCCCAGCAGACGGGTGAACGTGTCGCTTTCGACCTCGGGCAGGACGATGGCGATCGGCCCCGCCACGCCGCGCGCGTGCTGGGCGCGGATGCGGACGCCGATCGCCATGAGATCCTCGGCCGTCATGGTGGGGCGGGCCTTGCGCGCATCGAACAGCTTGCGCCAGCTCCAGGCGTCCGCAGCGGTGACGGCATCGAAGTAGGCCGTGAGATCGCCACGCGTCAGCTCGCCTTCAGCGGTATGCGTGACCAGACGTTTACGCGAATCGATAATCCAATAGAGCACGGTGGCGGACTTTAATCGGCGCACGTTTCTTGTAAATGTCGCGCGTTGGCCGGCCATCGGCAGGCGATATTCATCGAGGTCCACTGCAATTAGCAGAGAGGATTGTCACAGCGGCATGGTTCGTCTTCGACGCAGCTCTGTCATCACCGTCGCGAAGGTGTGTCGTCCTTCTTGTCGATCGTCTCGGCCGCACGGTTGATGCTGCCGTGGTGAGGCTCGCGCTGCGGAGCAGGCCCGCACTCGAGGGCGAGTGCGGGCGCGTCCGCAGCGTGCGCGTAGTGCCTAGGCCTTGGGCTTCGGCGGGTTGGCCAGCAGTTCGGCGCAGGCGCGCGCGACATCGGAGTCGAAATCCTTGGCGCCGGGCATCGTGGCGTAGCCGCTGCGGCCGATCACGTTGCCGCGATCCCACGAGCTGGCCTTGGCCAGTTCGACGACCTTGGCCGCCGCATCGCTCTGGGCGTTGAAGCGCTCGACGCAGATCGGCGCCAGGGCAGTGACGACGGCGTCGCGGGCCTGGGTGGTGGCCTGCTTCTGTGCCGAGCCGCCGGTGACCCAGCCGCCCCAGGTGAAGCCGACGAGCGCGCAGACGACGGCGCCACCGACGGCGGCCCAGAAATACGAACTGGCGTTCTTGGGAATTGCAATTGCCATGACACGTCCTTTCGAGGCCAGCCGGCTTTCAAAGCCGAAGCGGCCTCAGTTCGGCGAGCGCAAGATTGCGTCGCCGACGATCAGCAACAGGAGAAATCTGAAACAGGACGGGCGGTGTGGGCCGTTGCTGGAGAAGGTGCACGCGCTGTCCGGGCGGGAGCACACGCATCTCTCAGCCATCGCAAGCCTAGGGCTTGGTGGGCGACGGTCTCACACTTGTATGCACATTCACTGCACCTGTCGAGGAACATGACGGTTTACGGCTCGTGTCATGATTGAGCGCGCCGAACGCCGGGGGAACTCGTCACCGAGTTGCAGGGTTGAAGACCGACACGTTCGGGAAGGAGGATTCATGAAGGGATCGTTCCATCATCTGGATTTGTCGGTGCGGGACATCGAGGCGGCGGTCGCCTTCTACGAGCCGATCCTGGCCTTCCTCGATTATCGCCGGGTCAAATCCTCTGACGATGTCGTGGTCTGGCATCTCGAACCGGACGGCCGCTATGTCTGTTCGCTGGCGCTCCGGCCCGCACATTCCCAGCAGGCGCACGACCGCTACACGGCGGGCCTGCACCATGTCGCGTGGACTGCCGACAGCCGCGAGTCGGTCGACGCGCTGCACGCGCTCCTCGCGTCGAGGCAGGTGACGATCCTCGATCCGCCGGCCGACTATCCGAAGTACGGCCCGGTTTATTACTCGGTGTTCTTTGCCGACCCGGACGGCATGAAACTCGAATACGTCCACACCGGCGGCTGAACTAGGAGCGGTTGATTTCCGAGCGGCAGGGCTCGATGGCCTACTTGAGGTCGATCGTCACCTTGTCGATGCTTCCTTGGAAGCGATAGGGCGGCTTGTAGGCGGGCGCCACCGGCTGTCCGCTGTCCTCGCCGATACCGAAAGTGTCGATGCCGAAGCGGCCGGCGACCGTCTTGCCGATCTTGCCCTCGGCGACCTTCTTGTCGCCGATGCTGATCACCGCCGTGCCGCCTTTGCCCGCGCCATTGCCGTCGTAGGTGAAGTCGAGCTTCACCTTGCTCTTGCCCGAAGGCACCTTCTCCGTGGCGGTGATCACGTAACGGTTCTCCTCGAACCAGTTGTAGTGAAAGACAGGCGCGCCCTTGTCGAGATAGAGCACCATGCCGGCAGCAACGCCGCCGAAGGCCATGATGACGCCACTGTTGCTGTCGTCCTTCACGTCGATGTCGGCGACCAGCGACCATGAACGGTTCTTCATCGGCGGCGCGGTGTTCTCCGCAAGATGCGTGGCGCCGCTGTAGTAGACGAACTGAGTGGCCTTGGGATCGGAGCCCGGCACCGGCGGCTTGGGAACCAGGAGCCGCGCCGCGCCGCGGTCATCCAGCGGGAAGACGTTGTAGCGTGCCGCCTGTTCCTCGAAGCGTCCTTTCAGTTCGGCGAGCTTATCGGGCCGGCTGGCGGCGAGATCGTTGGCTTCGCTGAAATCCTTCGTGAGGTCATAGAGTTCCCAGCGGTCCTTGTCCCAGTTGCCCGGCGCGAGGTCCTGTCGCCACGGCAAGGTGTGCTGGGCGTTGGCCTTCCAGCCGTCGAGATAGATCGAGCGGTTGGAGAGGATCTCGAAATACTGCTCGTTGCGCGGCGATGGCGCCTTGGGATCGCTCAGCACCGACAGGAAGGACGCGCCTTCGAGCGGCTTCTGCGTCACGCCGTCGACCGTCGTCGGCATGGGTATTCCCGACGCTTCCAGGATGGTCGGCACGACGTCCACGAGGTGCAGGAACTGATCGCGCGCCTTGGGATCGGGCTTAATCTTGGCCGGCCAGGAGACGACCATCGGATTGCGCGAGCCGCCGAGATGGGAGGCGACCTGCTTGACCCACTGGAATGGCGTGTTGCCTGCCCAGGCCCAGCCCACGGGATAGTGCGGTTCGGTGTTGGGGCCGCCGATCTCGTCGTAGCGCTTCAGCGTCTCTTCGAGGGTCGTCTTCTCGCCGTTGAGCGCCTTGATCTCGTTGACCGTTCCATCCGGGCCGCCTTCGGCCGACGCGCCGTTATCGCCGACGATGAAGAAGATCAGGGTGTTGTCCGCTCCCGGAAGTTGGCGGACGGCGTCGAGCAGGCGGCCGATCTCGTGATCGGTGAAGGCGAAGTAGCCGGCGTAGTTCTCCATCAGCCGCGTGTAGAGCTTCTTCTGGTCGGCGGAGAGACTGTCCCATGCCGGGACCCAGTCGGGCCGCGGCGTGAGCTTGGTGTCCGGCGGGATGATGCCCATCTCGAGCTGGCGGCGGTACACGGTGTCACGATACCGGTCCCAGCCCATGTCGAACTGCCCCTTGAATCTGTCGCGCCATTCCTTGGCGACATGGTGCGGCGCGTGCATGGCGCCGGGGGCGAAGTACATGAAGTACGGCTTGTCCGGTGCGACGCTCTTGGTGAGACGCAACCGCGAGATTGCCCGGTCGGTCATGTCCGTCATCAAGTGATAGCCCTGCTCGGGGGACTTCGACGGATCGACGGCAACCGTGTTCTCGAACAGCACCGGATAGTACTGATGGGTCTCGCCGGCATTGAAGCCGTAGAAGTATTCGAAGCCCAGTCCGGTCGGCCAGCGATCGAACGGGCCGGCGGCCGAGGTCTCCCAGTCCGGCGTGTTGTGGTTCTTGCCCAGCCACGACGTGCTGTAGCCGTTGTACTTCAGCATCGCGCCCACCGTCGCGGTCTCGCGCGGAATCATCGTGCTGTAGTTCGGCAGGCCGACGGCCCATTCCATCAGGAAGCCGTTGCCCGTGGTGTGGTGGTTCCGTCCGGTCAGCAATGCCGCACGGCTCGGGCCGCAGATCGCCGTCGTGTGGAAGCGGTTGAACTTCAGGCCTTCGCTGGCCAGCCGGTCGAGGTTGGGCGTGGGGATCAGGCCGCCGAAGGTACTCGACTGACCGAAGCCGACATCGTCGAGCAGGATGATCAGCACGTTGGGCGCGCCCGCCGGGGCGGTCGGCACCTGCTGCCAGACCGCCGTCGACTGGGTGTAGTCGCGGCCAATCTTGCCGGTGAAGGGAGACAGCGGCATCGGCAGGTTCGACCGATCCTGAGCCGCTGCAGGCCAGGAGAGACCGACCGAGAGCGCCGCCGTGCACAGTGCACTCGTTCGCAGAAAGGTCCGCTTCATGGCCTACTCCTCCAACAATGCACCACTACTTCAGTTCGACTACTTCAATTCGACCACCACCTTGTCGATCTTGCCGGTGAACTTGAACGGAGGCTTGTAGGTGAAGTCGATCGGAGAGCTGGTTTCCTCGCCGATGTCGAAGCCTTCGCCGATCGAGTACTGGACGGGGACGGTGCGGGCGATCTTCGCCTCGCCGACCTTGCGGCCGTCGACCGAGAGCGTGACGGTGGCGGGCTTGCCGAACTCGCCCGGCTTGCCCTCGTAGGCGAACTCGACCTTGATCTCGGCCTTGCCGGCCGGCAGCGGCTGCTCGGCCGCCACGGTCGTGCGGTCGAGGGCCAGGAAGTTGTAGACGAAGGTGGGCTTGCCCGCGCGCAGGTAGAGCCCGTAGCCGCCGACGATGCCGCCGTGTGTGGCGATCATGCCCTCGTTCTTTCCATCGCTGGTGTCGACGGTGGCGGTCAGGGTCCACGACTTGTTCAGGGTGCGCGGTGCGGCCTCGCTCGGCAGCGCCACCTGGCCCGGATAGTAGGTGAAGACCTTGCGGTCGCCGGTCAGGCTCGGCCGGCCCATGGCCTCGGCGTTCAGCCGCTCGGAGGCGCGCCAGTCGAGCGGCAGGACATTGTACTTGCCGGCCTCGGCCCACCACATGTCCTGCAGCTCGCGCAGCTTCTGCGGGTTCGCGGCCGCAAGGTCGGTCGCCTGCGAGAAGTCCTCGGCGACGTTGTAGAGCTCCCACTTCTGCTTGTCGGGATCGAAGCCGGTGCGGATCGGCTGCCACGGCGGGAAGGAGATGGTCGAGGCCATCCAGCCCTGATGGTAGAGACCACGATTGACGCCAAGCTCGAAGTATTGCGTGACGTGCCGGTCCTTGGCCTTGGCATCGGTGAACGTGTCGAGAAAGCTCGCGCCTTCGATGGGCTTCTGCGGGATGCCGTTCAACATCGTGGGAGCGGTGATGCCGGCCAGCTCATAGATGGTCGGCACCACGTCGATCACGTGCAGGAACTGGCTGCGCACGGTGCCCTTGTCCTTGATGCGCGCCGGCCACGACACGATCATCGGGTTGCGCGTGCCGCCGAAGTGGCTCGCCACCTGCTTGGTCCACTGGAAGGGCGTGTTCATCGCGTGCGCCCAGGCCGACGGGAAATGGTTGAAGTATTTCGGTCCGCCGAGATCGTCGATCGCCTTGAGATTGTCCTGCCATGTTTCCGCAAAGCCGTTGAAGAACAGGTTCTCGTTGATCGAGCCCTCGATGCCGCCTTCCGCGCTCGCGCCGTTGTCACCGGCAATGTAGACGAACAGCGTGTTGTCGGCGTCGGGGAGCTGCTTCACGGCGTCGATGACGCGGCCCATATGGTGGTCGACATGTGCGCCGTAGGCGGCGAAGACCTCCATCATGTGCGCGTAGAGTTTCTTCTGGTCGGCGTTGAGCGAATCCCACGCCGGCAGGCCTTCGGAGCGCTGGGTAAGCTTGGCCTCCTGCGGCACGACGCCGAGCTGCTTCTGCCGGGCAAGCGTCTCCTCGCGGTACTTGTCCCAGCCCATGTCGAACTTGCCCTTGAACCGCGCGATCCAGTCGGCCGGTGCGTGGTGCGGCGAATGGGTGGCGCCGGGCGCGACGTAGAGCAGGAAGGGCCGGTCGGGCGCGATGGACTTGGCCTTGCGCACCCAGTCGATGGCCTTGTCGGCGATGTCGGCTGTCAGGTGATAGTTCGGATCGGTGCTGACCGGCACGAGGTCCCGGTTCTCGAACAGCGTCGGGTTCCAGTGGTTCATGTCGCCGGCGTTGAAGCCGTAGAAATAGTCGAAGCCCAGCCCATTGGCCCAGCGGTCGAACGGGCCGACCGCGCTGGTCTCCCACGGCGGCGTATTGTGGTTCTTGCCGATCCAGGCCGTCATGTAACCGTTCTGACGCAACACTTCGCCCACCGTGCCGCACTCGCGCGGCATGACGGCGGTGTAGCCTTCGTAGCCGGTCGCTACTTCGGTGATGCCGGCAAAGGCGCACGAATGATGGTTGCGGCCGGTGATGAGCGCGGCGCGCGACGGGCTGCACAGCGCCGTGGTGTGGAAGCGGTTGTAGCGCAGGCCCTCGCTGGCCAGACGATCCATCGTCGGCGATGGCACGCCGCCACCGAATGTCGAGAACTGCCCGAACCCCGCATCGTCGAGCAGGATCAGCACGATGTTCGGTGCGCCCTTGGGCGCCTGGACGGGCTGCGGGAACTGCGCCGGATCGGAGTCGAGATAGGTGCGGCCGACATTGCCGTGGAAGCGGAAGTCGGGGCGGGGAAGCACGGAAGGCGTGCCGGCCGGCGCCGGTTGCTGCTGGGCAAGGGCGCTGTCTGCCAGCCCGAGGAGGGCGCTTCCCGCCAGCAAGGCGACCATGAATCGTGCGATGCTCGGTCGATCACCTTTCATGCGGTCCTCCATTCGACGCCGGGGGCACCACCTTGCCGTGCCGGGCTGCGATGAATCAAGGCACCGCTATTGCAGAGCTGATGCCATGCACCTGCACCTAGTCGGCGAGCGTACGCCCGAGGAAGGTACGGACCCGTTCGACGGAGTCTCTGGTCGCGGCATCGTTGTATTGCAGGAAGTGACCCAGGAAGCGCATGCCGTCGCCGAACCGCAGGTTCGCGGCGTCGAACGAATGATAGGTGTCCGGATAGACGACCAGTTCGAGCATCGAACGGTCGCCGGACTCCCGCTTCCCGTAGGGCGGCGCATAGGTGCCGCTCTCGGCCTCGCCCGCGACCATCGCGCGGCACGCGGCGGCCGGTGTCCAGTCGTCGAGTTCGCCGATCAGGATCAGCGTCGGCGCCGTCATCAGGCCGGACATGCCCCGGCACTGAGGATAGAGCGCGACGCCCGCGCGGAACTTCTGCGTGTACTTGGGCTCGAGCATGTCGCGCTGGAGGGCGAACAGCACCGACCAGCCGCCCATCGACATGCCGAGCACGCCAACGCGATCGGCGCGCACGAACGGCTGCGCGGCGAGGTACTTCAGCGCCTGATAGGCATCCACCGGCTGCTCGCCCAGGCCGGTGCTGCACGCCGTCGTCTTGCCGCGCGGCGTCAGACTGTCGATCGCGAGCGCCACGTAGCCCCAGCTCGCGAGGAGATCGGCCCATGAGACGGGGCGATAGCCGAAGCCGCCGCAGCCATGCAGCACGACGACGGCCGGGAAGGGGCCCGCACCGGAGGGACGGGCGAGATAGGCCGGCAACGGCTTCTGATCCGGCTCGGCCGCCGGGATCTCCACTTGCGTGCCCGCGAAGCACGAGGCCGCCGTCGCGATCAGGGCAACGAGCGCACCGAGGAAGGATCCTGCCGAAGGCATCACCAATTGTCGGACGCCAGTTGCGGCCTGTCCATTGCCGGGCTGTGTAGCCGTGCAATCGATTGTACGACTCTCGTACGTCCTCCCCGGCCGCATTCGATGGACTGTTCCGTCGTCGCCTCCCCATTCAAATGGGGAGGTGTCGCCGTCTTCCGGCGACGGAGGGGTCAAGCGGAGAAAGGGGTATGACCCCTCCGCCGCGTGAGACGCGGCACCTCCCCCGATGACGGGGGAGGAGGATGAGTCGCCGGCTGGCCTGACGCTGGGAGCGCGCGACTCCAGTCGCGCGGTCATGATCATGAATCGCGCCACTGGAGTGGCGCGCCCCCAGCGTGCGCCCCCAGCCGTGCAATCGATTGCACGCTACTTCTTCCGGTTGAACGTGATGGGGTTGGTGTTGGCGCCCAGCGTCAGGGTTCCAACCAGCGTTTCGCCTTTCTTGGCGACCTTGATGTTTCCCGGGTTCTTGGTGAACGAGAGCACGGCCTGGCCGCCTTCCATCTTTGCCGTTCCCGACTCCGAGCCTCGCGCCGAGGAGACCGAGTATTTGCCGGCGGCGTCGATATCCATGTCGAGCCTGGTCCCGCCCGCCCCAACACCTTCCCATTTGCCCGCGATATCGCCGAACGATGCCGATTGAGCCAGAAGCGAACCCATCATGGCCGCCGCGGCGACGACGGCAGTCGCAACCGCAAGAATCCTCCTGCCCATTGATGCCTCCCCTGGTTTCTTCTCCAAACCGTAGGGGCGTTGTGGTTCACCTTGGTCGGCCAATTGTGTGACATCATTGGCCCCGGCACCCGCCTGCGATATGAAGGGTGAGGTCGAGATCAGTCGGGAGCGTGGTGGTGGCAATTACCTATACGTCTATCGAAAATTCGAGCTATCTCGACTTCTGCGGTTATCGCATCACGGACGCCACGACGGTGCCGGCGGCCTTCGGGTTCCCCGAGGGGCAGCGCATCCCATCCGGCGAGACCTTCTATACGAACGTCGCCATCGTGCTGGACCGGGCCAACGATCCGACTGACCTGCTCGCGGGCAATTGGGGGGAGCGCCAGGAGGCGCTGAAGGACCTCAACGAGAGCAGCTCGCTATGGTCGACCTACGGCGCCTCGCAGGCCGAGTTCGACGCGGCGCTGGGCGTCCTGAAGGACGATCTCGGCCTCACCATCCTGAATGCCTCCAACAGCAACTACGTCACCTCGGCCGAGTCGCGCACCATCTGGGTGCAGCTCCAGTCGCCGGCCGAGTTCGAGAAGCTGTTCAACACCCCGCAGATGGAGGCGACCAACGGCGACCTGAGGGGCTACTGGAACGGCGGCCTCTCGCTGCCGGAGCAGTTGAAGGTGGCGGGCCTGTGGTTCGACACGTCGGTCATCCCGCCGGGATCGAACCTCGCGCCCGGCGCGTCGGTCACGCTGCCTCAAGGGCCGCAGAGCCTCGGCAACAGCGGGACGCCTTCGGAGGCGACCAACCTCGTGCCGCAGGACATGGCGGCGCAATACGACTTCCCGCTCGATGGCGCGGCGGTGCAGACCAAGAAGGTCGGGCTGATCGAACCCGGCATCGGCTCGGCGCTGCCTGGCGACCAGATGGGCACGACCTTCCAGGAGAAGCTCACCAAGTATCTCGCCGACATCGGCCAGAGCGGCGACGGCGTGGTGACGGTGCAGGGCGCCAACGGACAGGTCTACGACAACAGCGCCGGCGAACGTTCGCTCGACGTCAGCATCGTGGCCGGCGTCAACCCCAACAGCGACATCGCGCTGTTCAACGGCTCGGGCCAGACCAGCAACGGCGCGCAGGCCACGACCTACACCGCGATCCAGAGCGCGACCTTTCCCGGCGAGGGCGTCGAGCGGGTCGTCGCCTGGTCCGACTCGTTCGGCGATATGCAGAGCATGTCGCCGGACTCGCCGTTCTATCGCGCCTACTGGGAACTCTATGTCGATACGGTGCTGGCCAATCAGACCGCGGTGACGGCGCTGGGCGACGGCGGCTCGAGCGAGGAGATCGGCAACGGCCTGACCAACCTCCAATACAACTGCACGCAGCCCTTCAGCCTGCTGGTCGGCGGCAGTTCGTTGTCGTCGCTGGGCGCCGCGCAGGCCGATCCTACCTTGGTGAATTCGATCGTGGCGCCGGCGCTGGCGGGCGACATGGCGACGCTCTGGCAGCTCGTCGTCGGCGGGCTCGACATCCTGCCCGCCAACATGACGAGCGGCCAGTTTCAGTTCTTCGTCGAGACGCCGTGGAACTACTACAACGTCGCCGGCACCGAGATCAGCGGTACGACGAACTTCCACGGCGGCTACATGAAGAACACGACGACCAACGGCGGCGTCGATCCGACCCAGCCGGTGCCGTCGTATCAGGTGGCCTATGGGCTCAACCCGACGACCAGCGATCCGCTGGCGCAGGTCGGCCGCGGCGCGCCCGACGTCACGGCCAATGCCGGCGGCAATGCGAGCTACCGGCTGGCCAACGCCAACATGAGCTTCACCGAAGGTTTCTATTACGGCACCAGCGCCGCGTCGCCGCTATGGGCCTCGCTGATCGCGCAGATCGACACGATCTTCGACGACCAGGGCCTGCCCGACCTCGGCTACGCGCACGACCTGCTCTACACCGCCTCGGCGATCGCGCCCGCGTCGTTCAACGACCTGACGATGGGCAACAACATCTCGTCCTTCGTCTTCGGCGGCTCCTACACGACCGAAAGCTACTCCGGCGATCAGGTGGCCATCACGCCGACCGGCTTCGGCTACTATGCCGGGCCGGGCTACGATCTCGTCTCCGGCCTGGGCTCGCCCAACGGCACGGTGCTGGCGCGCACCTTGAGCGCGGCGGCGCACTCGCAGATGTATTTCGCCGACCAGCCCGACGTGGTGAACGGCAGTCTGGCCGACGGCTGGACCAGCGGCACGGCGCAGAGCCTGCTGTTCCAGACCATGGCGGGCAGCAGCGTCGCTGTCGACGTGACCATCGGCAGTGGCGGCTTCGACTACACCAGCAATGCGTCGGCCACCTATGCCTGGACCAGCCAGCTTGCGATGCAGTCGCTGCAGGCGGATTTCGATTCCGCTCTCGTGACGCTGTTCGACAAGCAGGGGCAGGGTATGGCGATGCAGCGTTACGTCGCTGCAGGACAATCGGTCGACGTGTCGATCGACGGCAAAAACGCGCAGGCGATCCAGGCAGGCCTCACCAGCTCGTTCGGCTTTGCTGATTTCATGTCGAGCGACGGCGTCGTGCGCGTGGCGCGGCCTGTGGCGATCGCGGAGACGGCTGGTAGTGCCGACGACCAGCAGGCGGTGGTGCGCGTACGCCAGAACGGCCAGGATTCGCTGTCGATCACTTTCTATAGGGTCGACGACTATGCTGGCACCATCAACGGCCTGCAGCCGGGGCAGGCGGGCTATGCCGCTGCGGCGCAGGCCAATGCTTACCAGCTCGCAGGTGGTGCCACGTCACTGTCGGGGCCGGGCTACGGC
>NZ_SCVC01000029.1 GCF_004297405.1 Reyranella sp. | reverse complement strand
GCCGCTGGCGACCAGCTTCTCGTTGATGTCCGGCATGGCCGCAGCCTCACCGATCGCCCGGCTCATCTTGTTGACGATGGCAGGGTTAGTCCCTCGCGGCGCCAGGATGCCGTACCAGGCATCGCCGCCCATCTTGCCGTAGCCCTGCTCCTTCAGGGTCGGGATATCGAGTCGGCCCGGCCAGCGCTTCTCGCTGGCAATGGCGAAGCACTTCAGGCGGCCGGCTGCGATGTGCGGCAGGGTCGTCGGATCGAACTGGACCTGTATCTGGCCCGACAGCAGGTCGTTGGTCGCCGGCGCGCTTCCCTTGTAGGGCACATGAACCATCTTCACGCCGGCCTCGATGTTGAAGATCTCGCCATAGAGCTGGGTGATCGTGGCGAGCCCCGCCGACCCGAAGTTGATCTTGCCGGGATTGGCCTTGGCGTAGGTGATGAACTCCTGGAGGTTGTTGGACGGCACCTGCGGGCTGATCCCCATGCCGATCCAGGATGTCGCGTGCCGCGCCACCGGAACAAAGTCGGCTGCAGGATCGTAAGGCAGCGGCTGCAGATGCTGCGTGATGCAGACCATCGCTGTCGTCGTCATGAGGAACGTATAGCCGTCGGGCACCGTGTTCTTGACGTGCTCGGCGCCGATCGCGCCGCTGGCGCCGCCCTTGTTATCGAACAGGATGCTCTGGCCCAGGATCGAGCTCGCCCGCTCCAGCACGATCCGCGTCGTGACGTCGGACGGACCACCTGGCGGGTAAGGGATGACGACGCGGATCTGCCGTGTCGGCCATTCACTCTGCGCAGAGACGATAGCAGGCGCAGCAAGCAGCCCCGCTACCGACATTGAGACGAATGGACGGCGCCCAATCTTCTGCTTGCCCATGGCGTTTTCTCCCGGAGGCTCGTTTTGCCCCGGAGCATACACTGGCAGGCGTCAGTCGCGCACCGTCATGTCTACGGTCCGCGCCTTGTGGGCATAGATGTCGATCTTCGCCCACATGCGGGCAACTGCGATGGCGTCAGCCTCGGCCTCGGTCGTGAAGGGTCCGTGCCAGGCCATGGTCTCGGTTACCGGCTTGTTCCAGTTGGCGCGCCGGTTCTCGATGGCATACTCGGCTTCGAACACGAACCACATGACGCGCTCCTTCAGGCGGCTTCCTTGTCGTTACCCTCGCCCACCCTTGCGGCAAGCGACGCGGCCATGAACTCGTCGAGATCGCCGTCGAGCACCTTCTGCGGGTCGGAGCGTTCGACGTTGGTGCGCAGGTCCTTCACCATCTGATAGGGCTGCAGCACATACGACCGGATCTGATGGCCCCAGCCGATATCGGTCTTGCTTGCCTCCGCCTCCAGCCGCTCGGCTTCACGCTTCTGCAGCTCGACCTCGTAGAGGCGCGCTTTCAGCATCTGCATGGCCTTGGCGCGGTTCTGGTGCTGCGAGCGTTCCTGCTGGACGGCAACGGCGATGCCGGTCGGGATGTGCGTGATGCGCACCGCCGAGTCGGTCTTGTTGACGTGCTGGCCGCCTGCGCCTGAAGCGCGATAAGTGTCGACGCGCAGGTCCTTGTCGAGAATCTCGATCTCGATGTTGTCGTCGACCTCGGGATAGACCCAGACGCTGGCAAAGGATGTCTGCCGGCGGGCGTTGCCGTCGAACGGCGAGATGCGCACCAGCCGATGCACGCCCGACTCCGTCTTCAGCCAACCGTAGGCATTCGGCCCTTCAACCTTGAAGGCGCAGGATTTGATGCCCGCCTCTTCGCCCGCGCTCTCCTCGAGCCAGCTCACCTTGTAGCCGCGGCGCTCGGCCCAGCGTGTGTACATGCGCGCCAGCATCTCAGCCCAGTCCTGGGCCTCGGTGCCACCGGCGCCGGCGTTGAGTTCGACATAGGCGTTGTTGGGATCGGCTTCGCCGGACAGCAGCGTCTCGAGACGCGCTGTCGCCGCCTCCGAGCGCGCCTCGCCGAGCGCCTTCTCGGCGTCGGCAATCATCGCCTCGTCCTTCTCGGCCTCGGCCATTTCGATCAGGCCGACATTGTCGTCGATCGATGCGCGCAGGCGCTTGATGGTGGCGATGGCGCCCTCCAGCCGCGTGCGCTCGCGCATCACGGCCTGGGCCTCCTTGGGGTCGTTCCAGAGCGCCGGATCCTCGGCGCGCGCGTTCAGCTCATCCAGACGTACGACTGCTCGGTCGTAGTCAAAGACGCCTCCTGAGGAGTGTCAGCGACTCCTCTATTTCGGTCACCATGGCCTGAGCTTCGGCGCGCATCGTCACTCCTCAAATGGACCGCGGGCCAAGCGGCCCGCATTTACGCACGGGCCCTGAGGCCCGTGGTCCAAAGATCAATAGGTTTCGCCGGTGCCCGAGAGACCCGGACGCCGGGCGCCACCCGCCTGCTGCGGGCCCGCGGTGGGGTCTATAGCGGAATAAGGGGCCGACCCGTCAAGCGGTGAGACTTGATAACCTTCCGAGCCCGGCTCGGTGCCTGGCTTGAAGACTTCGTCGATCGTGCCGCCCTCGTACGAGAACTTCACCATGCGCAGGCCCGGCGGGACGCGGAACGGCGTCGGTGGCTTGCCCTTGAAGATCTCCTTGGCAATCGCTTCGTAGATCGGCGCCGCGTTGCCGCCACCGGTCTCCTGCGAGCCCAGGGTGCGCGGCTCGTCGAAGCCGATGTAGACGCCGACGGTGATGTCCGGCGTGGAGCCCAGGAACCAGTTGTCGTGCGCGTCGTTGGTCGTGCCGGTCTTGCCGGCGATCGGCCGGCCCAGCGCCGCCAGCCGCCCGGCCGTGCCGCGCGTCGTGACGCCCTGCATCATGCTGACGACCTGATAGACCGACGCGGGATCGTGGAACGGCTTGCGGCCGTCGATCAGTTCTGGCGCGGCCGGCGCGCCACCGCTCGCCGCCTCGCCGCAGCCGCGGCAGGTGCGCGGTTCGTGGCGGTAGATCGTGCGGCCATCGCGGTCCTGCACGCGATCAACTAGCGACGGCGTGATCTCCAGCGCGCCATTGGCCAGCATCGCATAGGCCATGGTCATGCGCAGGAGCGTGGTCTCGCCCGCGCCCAGCGCCATCGGCAGATAGGCACCCATATTGTCGGTGACGCCGAATTCCTTGGCGACCTCAACGATCTTCTTCATGCCGACCTGCTGGGCCATGCGGACGGTCATGAGGTTGCGCGAGAGTTCGAGACCGCGACGCACGGTCGTGGGGCCGAGCATGTCGCCGCCGTAGTTCTTCGGCGTCCACAGCGGCTGGCCATAACCCGGGTCGTAGACGAAGGGCGCATCGAGCACGATGCTGGCGGGCGAGAAGCCCGAATCCATTGCCGCGAGATAGACGAAAGGCTTGAACGCCGAGCCCGGCTGGCGGGCGGCCTGGACGGCGCGATTGAACTGGCTGCGGCCGTAAGCCCAGCCGCCGGACATCGCGAGCACGCGCCCGGTCTGCGTATCCATCACCACAACGCCGCCTTCAACGTTGGGCACCTGGCGCAGTGCGTAAGTCCTCGGCGGATAAGGCTTGGCGTTCTGCCCGGCCGGTTTCTCGACCTTCTCGACGACGATCACGTCGCCCACGGCCACGACATCGCGCGGCCCGCGCGGGGCGCCGCCGACGTTCTGGTCCTTGAGGGTCGGGCGCGCCCAAGTCATTTCGGCGAAAGGCACCGTGCCTTCACCGTCGCCGGGAAGACCAACGATCTGGACCGATTGCGCGTCGACCTTGTTCACGACGGCAAGTTGCCAGCTGGTCGGACCCAGCAGCGGCCGACGCTGGGCGATGCGGGCGAATTCTTCTTCCCAGACACTCATGTCAGGAATCTTGGCGTAGGCGCCGCGCCAGCCGTGGCGGCGGTCATAGCTGATCAGCCCATCACGCAGGGCAGTATCGGCCACGGCCTGGATGGACGGATCGAGCGTCGTACTGACGGTCAGGCCGCTTTCGTAGAGGCTCTTCTCGCCATAGGCAGCCATCAGGTTGCGGCGCACTTCCTCGGCGAAGAAATCGGCATTCGCGGTCTCGGTATTGCTGCGGCGGCGATACTGCAGCTTCTCGGCGCGCGCCGTCTGCGCTTCTGCCGCTGTGATGTAGCCGTCCTCGGTCATGCGGTTCAGCACATAGTCGCGCCGCGAGTAGGCTTCCTTCTCGTTGCGCACGATGTTGTAGCGGTTCGGCGCCTTGGGCAGCGCCGCGAGATACGCGATCTCCGACAGCGAAAGCTCGCCCAACGAGCGGTCGAAATAGTTCAGCGCAGCCTGCGCCACGCCATAGTTGCCCGAGCCCAGGTAGATTTCGTTGAGATAGAGCTCGAGGATGCGCTCCTTCGAGTAGGTCTCCTCGATGCGGAAAGCGAGGATCGCCTCGCGGATCTTGCGCGCCAGGGTCGCCTGATTGGTCAGCAGGAAGTTCTTGGCGACCTGCTGCGTCAGGCCGGAGGCGCCTTCGGGCCGCTTGCCGGGGTTGGCGACGTTGGCCACGACGGCGCGCAGCACGCCGATCACGTCAATGCCGGGGTGGCTGAAGAAGCGCTGATCCTCGGCGGCAACGAAGGCTTCGAGGACGCGCTTGGGCATCGCCGCGACCGGCACGTAGACGCGCTTTTCGCGGGCATACTCGGCAAGCAGGCGCCCGTCGGCGGCATAAAGGCGGGAGGTGATGGCCGGCTGGTAGTCAGCAAGCTGCTTGTGGTCCGGCAATCCATGACTGAAATGCCAGAACAGGCCCGCCACCGTGCCGGTACCTACGATCAATGCGGCCGTTGCGAAGGCCAGCGCCACTTTTATGAAATTGAGCACACTCATCTTCTACTAGTCTTTCCTCCCCCGCGCAGCAGGGGGAGAAACGGAAGGTGCCCCGGACTTAAGCCTTTCTTGTGGCGACTCCTGCCCCAAAATAGGCATCGACCGATGCGCGCAGGGCTCGTGCCAAAGAAATCTGGTGTTGGCGCACCGTCAGCAGCTTTTCGTCCTGAGGGTTGGAGAGGTAACCCAGCTCGACCAGCGCCGCCGGGATTTCGGCCGAGGTCAGGACGGCGAAACCTGCTTGGCGGTGGGTGCGCGGCAGCAGCCGCACACCGTTCTTGGCGAACGTGGCCACGATCGTTTCGGCCAGCCGGCGTGATTCGTTGACCGTGCCGCGCTGGCTCATGGCGACCAGGGTTTGGGCGACGTTGTCGGATTTGTCAGCCAGCCGCATGCCCGACACGACGGCATCGGCGCGGTTCTCACGCGCGGCGAGTGCTGCCGCCTCGCGATCGCTGGCATCCTCGGACAGCGTGTAGACCGAAGCGCCGCGTACATCGGAATTGTCATGCGAATCGGCATGAAGCGACAGGAACAGATCGGCCTTGGCTGCTTGGGCACGGGCAACGCGCTCGCGCAGCGCAACATAACTGTCGCCGGTACGGGTCAACAGAACACGGTAGCGGCCCCCCGCCTGCAGCTCGCGCTGCACCTCGCGGGCGATGGTGAAGACGACCTTCTTTTCCTGGGTGCCACGGGATCCGATGGCGCCGGGGTCCTTGCCGCCGTGGCCAGGGTCGAGGACGACCAGTTTCGGCCTCGGCTTGGCGAGCGGCGGCGTCGGCTTGGCCACCGACTTGCGGTTCTGCTGGCGCTTCGATTTCTTGGACGGACCTGCCCATGCATCGCCCATGCCGAGGCCAAAGGCGGTCAGCCCGGCCAGGACGGCAAGCAGCTCGCGGCGACGGAAGGTGGACATGGCGGACGCCAGAAAATTAGAAGGAACGGCAATTATTCTTTGGAATATCTTAAACTAGATACACAAGAAGCGCGAATATTTCAAGTATTCTCAATTGCTTAAAGGTGAAAACTCGTGCGACGCAATGTTTTGATTGTCGCTCAGTTTCGAACCCCGTATGTTGCGGATGCGAGCAGTCGCCGTCGTTCGTAGCGCCCCTCTCCCTCGGGAGGCTTGGAGTGCTCCGACGGCAGTCTCCGGGCCGGGCCGGGCTGGCGCCCCTACAGAGAATGGGCGCGGTGGGTCTGAGTCGGGATTGTCAGGCAGGCGGTGGCTATCAGGAACCTCGAGGTCGGCAGGATCCAGTTGTGATCCGGCGGCGCGTAGCTTCCCCGTCTTGGCCTGAGTTGGCCGTTCGACGGGTCGATGACGCACCGTCCCCCTCGCACCAGTGAGGCGGCTAGGCCGCCGGTCGCTCGCACCGGTTGGGATCGAACGCCTCGGAGCGAGCCCATGGCAAGGCGCATGCTCATCGATGCGAGTCACCCGGAAGAGACCCGGGTCGTCGTCGTCGATGGAACACGACTCGAAGAATTCGATTTCGAAACCTCGACCCGCAAGCCCCTCAAGGGCAATATCTACCTGGCGAAGGTCATCCGCATCGAACCGTCGCTGCAGGCGGCGTTCGTGGAATATGGCGGCAACCGCCACGGCTTCCTCGCCTTCTCCGAAATTCATCCCGACTACTATCAAATCCCTGTCGCAGACCGCGAACGGCTGATCGCCGAGCAGCAGCGCCTGCACGCCGAGGCCGAGGATGAAGAGCCACGCCGGCGCAATCGGATCGATCGCACCGACATCGAAGAGGTCCGCGAGGACAATCGCGAGGCAGCGGCCGCCGCCGAGGGCGAACAGGCCGCCCCCGCCGAGGCTGTCGCCGAAGCACCGGCAGCCGAAGCCGCCCCGGCAGAGCCTGCCAGCGAGCAGCCTGCGGCTGAAACGGCCCCTGTGGAAACCGCAGCCACTGAACCGGCTCCCGTTGAACCCGTTGCCGTCGAAGCGGCTGCCGTCGAACCGGCTCCCGTCGAACTGACTCCCATCGAATCGGCGCCGGCCAGCGAGCCTGAGCCGCAGGCCCAGGCAGCCGAAATCCCCGTCGAACGCATCGACGGCCCGGTTCATCACGAAGCTGCCGAAACGCCGGCTGCCGTCGCCGAGACAGTGATCGAAGCCGAAGCAGTCGTCGTATCCGAGAACGGCGAGCCCTCTTCCGAGCCCACACATGCCGAGACGTCGACCGATCCCTCGGAAGCGCCGCAGCCCGACGTCACGGTCGAGACGCTGGGTGGCGACGAGGTCGTCGAGGAGCGCGAGACGCGCGAGCGCCGCCGCCGCAACCCGATCCGCCAGTACAAGATCCAGGAAGTCATCAAGCGCCGGCAGATCCTGCTGGTCCAGGTCGTCAAGGAAGAGCGCGGCAACAAGGGCGCAGCACTGACCACGTACCTGTCGCTGGCCGGCCGCTACTGCGTGCTGATGCCCAACGCCGGTCGTGGCGGCGGCATCTCGCGCAAGATCTCCAACCCCGCCGATCGCAAGCGCATGAAGGAGATCCTGGCCGAGCTCGACGTGCCGCAGGGCATGGGCGTGATCCTGCGTACCGCCGGCCTCGAGCGCAGTACGATCGATATCAAGCGCGACTACGAATACCTGTCGCGTCTCTGGGATTCGATCCGCGAGCTCACGATGCGCTCGACGGCGCCGGCGCTGATCTACGAGGAAGGCGACCTCATCAAGCGTTCGCTGCGCGACGTCTACGACACCGACATCGCCCAGGTGCTGGTCGAGGGCGAGGCCGGCTTCCAGGCCGCGTCCGAGTTCATGCGCCAGCTCGTGCCGCATCAGGCCAATAAGGTCGAGCTCTACAAGGAGCCGATCCCCCTCTTCCACCGCTACCAGGTGGAGAACCAGTTCGACGCCATGCATTCGCCGACGGTGCAGTTGCGCTCCGGCGGTTACATCGTGATCAACCCGACCGAGGCGCTGGTCGCCATCGACGTCAACTCGGGCCGCTCGACCAAGGAGCGCAACATCGAGGAGACGGCGGTCAGGACCAACATCGAGGCGGCCGAGGAAATTGCCCGCCAAGTCCGCCTGCGCGACCTCGCCGGCCTGATCGTGATCGACTTCATCGACATGGAGGAGACGCGCCACCAGCGTCAGGTCGAGCACAAGGTGAAGGATGCGATGCGCAACGACCGCGCCCGCATCCAGATCGGCCGCATCTCTGCCTTTGGCCTGCTCGAGATGTCGCGCCAGCGGCTCCGGCCCAGCCTGCTCGAGCACTCTACCGAAATCTGCCCGCATTGCGCCGGCACCGGCCGCGTCCGCTCGATCGAGTCCGCCGCGCTGCATGCTTTGCGTGCCATCGAAGAAGAAGGCGTGCGTCGGCGGGCGAGCGAAATCCTGGTCAGCCTGCCACCGAACGTGGCGCTCTACCTGCTCAACCAGAAGCGACACACGATCAGCGAGATCGAGAACCGCTACAACTTCCACGTCACGATCGAGGCCGACGACGAGTTGCATGCGGCGGACTGCGAGATCGAGCGCGTGCGTTCGCGTCGCGAAGATCGCAGCGATCGTCCGGCCCAGGAGCTGGCGCGAGCCACCTACGAGGAAACCTCGGGTGAAGCCGCCCCGGCCGACCACGAAGACGAGACCGAGAGCCGTGGCGACAGCGAGGATCGCGGCGAGGAGCGCAGCGCCGACGATGAAAATGGTCGCGGTCGTGGCCGCCGCCGCCGTCGTCGTCGTCGCGGTCGTCGCGATGGTGAGGGCGAGGAGTCCGATCGTCCGCGCGTTGCCGGCGAAGAAGGCGCCAGCGACGAACCACGCGACGATGCTTCCCGCGAGAGCGACGCCGACGAGAGTGACGCGCCGGAGGGTGATGCCGACCGGGGCGATAGCGAACGGGGTGATACTGAACGGGCTGACGGCGAGCAGGCCGAAGGCGCACGCAACGGCGACGCAACTGACGACGAACGCGGTGGTGATCGCCGCCGCCGTCGCGGCCGCCGCGGTGGCCGCCGCCGTCGTCGCGAAAACGGTGAAGCCGAGCCGGGTGACTTCCCGCAGCACGAGCAGAGCGCCAATGGCGAGGATGCACCCGCGACGGATGCACCAGCGACGCAGGAGGGACCTGCTTCGGAGTTCCCGCCTGCAACCACGGCGCACGAGCCGGCGCATGTCGATGCCGCGCCGATGGAACTCGCGCCCTTCGATCCAGGTCCGCCGGTGAATGTCGAGGCGGCAGAGCCACCACCTCCTCCTCCGCCACCGCCGCCGCCCGCTCCGGAGCCTGTCGCGGTGACGCCGGTCATGGTCGCAGCTCCGCAGCCTGAGCCTGAGCCCACTCCCGCGCCGCCCCCGGTCCCCGTGATCGACGCGCCGCCGGAAAAGCCCAAGCGCGGATGGTGGCGCCGCTAAAGCACGGCAAGCGCCGTCGCTGAGGCGGCGCTACCCGCAGTGAGAAACGCGCAACTGGAGTTGCGCGCGTCGAGCGACGACAATCTTCGCCATGATTGATCGTCGTCGCTTCCTTCTGGCCAGCACGGCCGCGCTGTCGATCGGCGGCGCGGCGAAAGCCGACAGCTTTCCCAACGGCCCCTTCCGCATCATCGTTCCTTTCGGTCCCGGCTCGGCGACCGACCAGAGCGCGCGTAACGTCGCCGAAGGGTTGAATCGCGCCTTCGGGGTCGCCGCCGTCGTCGAGAACAAGCCCGGCGCCAATGGCGCGATCGCGGCCGAAGTCGCGGCCAAGGCCAAGCCCGATGGGCAGACGATCTTCGTCTGCTCCAACACCGCGGCGGCTTCCAACGTCGCGATGATGAAGTCCCTGCCCTACGATCCGCTGAAGGACTTCGATCCCGTCACGATCATCGGCCGCGCGCCGGTGTTCATGATCGTCAATTCCGAGGTTGAGGCGAAGACGGCGCCCGAGTTCGCGGCGCTGTGCAAGCGCCACCCCGGCAAGATCAACTTCGGTTCGGGCAGCGCTTCGACCCGCATCTCGGGCGAACTGTTCAAGGCCAAGGCCGGGGTCGACATGGTGCATGTGCCTTACAAGAGCACACCCGCGGCGCTGCAGGACCTGATGGCAGGCCACGTACAAATGTGTTTCGCCGATCCGGTGACCAGCCTGCCGCAGGTCAAGGCGGGTACGGTACGCTGCCTCGGCGTCGGCAGCCGCGGGCGCTACAAGCTCACGCCCGATATCCCGACCCTGATCGAGCAAGGCATTCCCGATTTCGAGCTGATGACCTGGACCGGCATCCTGTTGCCCCACGGAGTACCCCAGCCCATCCAGGCAAAGCTGCGCGAGGCGATGATCAAGGCGATCACCGACCCGGCCTATGTCGAACGCCAGGCCCAGGGCGGTTCGGAGATATCCCCCTCGAGCCCCGAGGAAATGCGCCAGATCATGGTGGCGGAGATCCAGCTCTACAGGGACATGATGAAGGTCGCCGGCATCGAACCGGAATAGTACCAGCGGCGCCTATGCACATTTGTTCCAGAACGGATCAATCCAGCGCTGGCGGCAGGTCCGTCTCCTGATAGGCAAGGAGCATGACGACCGCGCGCATATCTGACCTTGCCTGGCCGGAAGCCGCCCGCCTGGCGGCGTTGCGTCAGTACGAGATCCTCGACACACCCGCCGATCCCACCTTCGACGCCATCACCCGGCTGGCCGCCCGGATCTGCGGAACTCCGAAGGCCGCCTTCGGGCTGATCGACCGGGAGCGTGTGTGGTTCAAATCGGAGGTCGGCCTCGGCGTATCGGAAATACCGCGCGATCTCGCCTTCTGCGACCGAACCATTCGTAGCGACGGGCTGTGCATCGTGCGCGACGCCACACTCGACCCGACATTTCGCGACAGTCCGCTGGTCACTGGCCCACTGCAGGTGCGTTTTTATGCCGGAGTTCCGGTGCGCTGCGGCGATGGCCTGCCGATCGGTACGCTCTCCATCCTCGACCGTGAACCGCGCGAGTTGGAGCCGTTCCAGACGGAAGCATTGATCGATCTGGCGCGACAGCTCACCGAGTTGTTTGAGCTGGGCCTTGTCCGCCGTGGCCTGCGGACGACCCTCGATCGCGTAGCCGGCGGCGTCTTCACTGTCGATCATGATTTCCGCGTCACCTTCGCCAATGGTGAAGCGAGCCGATTGCTGGGCGATACACAGGAGAGCATCGCCAGCCCTGCGCTGTCAGGCGGCCTGCATAAGGCCATGCGCGAAGGTGTTCGGCATCGCTTCGAGGCGTTCCATGAACCCGGCGACCGCTGGCTAGAGGTCACGGCAGAGCCTTTGGACGACGGGCTCACCGCTCATGTCAGCGATATCACCGGCCGCAAGCGTGAGGAGTTGCAACAGCGAGCGAGCAATCGCGTCCTTCGGCTGATTGCACTCGGTGGTGCACTGACCACCATCCTGCGCGCCTGCGCCCGCTCCATCAGCGACGTGTCGCCCGGACAGCGCGCTTCGATCCTTCTGGTCGATCCCGACACGGCGCGGCTGAAGCTTGGCGCCGCGCCGCATCTGCCGCTTTCGTTCATCTCGGTCCTCGACGGACTCGCCATCGGCCCGACCGCGGCCTGCTGCGGCACCGCCGTTCACAGGCGCGAGCTCACCGTTGCAACCAGCATCGGCGACAGTCCACTTTGGGCAGGCTTGCACTCTGTTGCGGCCAGCCACGGGTTGCGCGCCTGCTGGTCGATGCCGATCCTGCACTCCGACGGCTCCGTCGTGGCCGCCTTCGCGGTCTATCGCGACACTGCGAAAGGCCCAACCGAAGCTGACATCGCTCTGCTCGACCACTTCGTCAAGCTGGCGGCCCTCGGTATCGAACACGTCCGCCGCGAGGAAGCGCTGCGTGAAAGCGAACGCCGCGCGCTGCAACTCGCCGAAAATGTCGACGAGATATTCTGGATCGCGACCGTTCACGACAATCGCGTGCTCTACGTCAACTCCGCCTACGAGAAGATCTCGGGCCGACGCTGCGAAGATCTCTATCGAAGTTTGAATGCGCTGATCGACGCCATCCATCCCGAGGATCGCGCCAGGATCGAGCTTCCCGCGACACGTTTCCCGAACGGATCACATCTAAACGAGTATCGTCTGATACGGCCCGACGGCGCGGTGCGCTGGATCGAGGACCGGAGCTTCCCGGTGCACGACAACCAAGGCCGGTTAATACGGCTGGTCGGCATTGCCAAGGACGTCACCGACGCCAAGAACGCCGAATGCAGATTGCGCGAGAGCGAAGAGCGTCTAAGCATCGTCGCCCAGACCACGGCCGATGTCGTCTGGGATTGGAATTTATCCAGTGACATGATTCGCTGGAATGACGGTTTGAAACTGCACTTCAAACACGAATTCGGTCCCGACGCGCCGTCGGCGAGCTGGAAGAACCATATCCACCCCGACGATCGCGAGCGCGTCGTCGCCGGGATTTACGCCGTGATCAATGGCCCGATCAATGACTGGCAGGACGAGTATCGCTTTCTGTGCGGCGATGGCTCCTCGATCGTGGTGATCGACCGCGGTCGCGTCATCCGCGACGATGCCGGCAAGCCGCTGCGCATGGTCGGCTCGATGATCGATGTCACGCAACAGCGCCATCTCGAAGAACAGCTCCGCCAGTCGCAACGCCTCGATGCCGTCGGCAAGCTGACCGGCGGCGTCGCTCATGACTTCAACAACATCCTGATGGTGATCGCAGCCAACGTGGAGGCGCTCCAGGAGGAGATCGTCGATCGTTCGGTCGCCGAACGGCTGGATCGTATCGGTGGCGCTGCGCGGCGTGCCGCCGACCTGACACGGCAGCTCCTCGCCTTCTCGCGCAAGCAGACATTGCGGCCGCAGATCACCGACCTCAACGAGCTGATCACCGTCACCGGCAGCCTCCTGCACCGCACCCTCGGCGGCGAAATCGACATCGACATGCGGCTGGCCGACGGGCTCGGGCACACCAGCGTCGATCGCAGCCAGTTCGAGACCGCCCTGGTCAACCTCTGCATCAACGCCCGCGACGCCATGCCGGCCGGCGGCCGGCTGGTGATCGAGACCGGCAACGTCAGCTTCGGCCGGGGCAATGAAGGCGACATCGCCCCGGGCGACTACGTGATGCTTTCGGTGACGGACAGCGGCACCGGCATGCCGGCCGACGTCGCCTCGCGCGCTTTCGATCCCTTCTTCACGACCAAAGATGTCGGCAAGGGCAGCGGGCTCGGCCTCTCCATGGTCCATGGCTTCGTTCATCAGTCGAAGGGCCACGTCGACATCAAGTCCCAGGTCGGCTGGGGGACAACCGTTCGCATCTATCTACCGAAGGTCGAAGGCACCAGCGAACAGCTTGCTGCACAGCGTGAAGCTACGCCGCATGGCAAGGAACGAATTCTCCTGGTCGAGGACAATGACGAGGTGCGCTTCCACGTCTCGGCCATGCTCGCCAGCCTGGGTTACGAGGTCACCAGCGCCGCCAGCGGTCGTGAGGCGCTGGAGCTGTTGGATCGCGTCGGCGAAGTCGACCTTCTGTTCACCGACGTTGTCATGCCTGGCGGTATGAACGGCCGCGAGGTTGCTGAAGAAGTACGCCGCGCCCGCCCCGGCCTCCGGGTGTTGTTCACCTCGGGCTATGCCGAGGGTGCTCTACAGAATGACGGCCGCCTCGAATCCGGCGTATTGCTGCTGCCCAAGCCCTATCGCAAGCGCGACCTCGCCCAGAAAGTACGCGAAGCCCTATCGGCTCCCCCGGGCGCCGTTCCTGGCCCTGCGTCCACGCGGCAGGAGCCCGCCGGCAAGCTGAATCTGGTTACTTTGAGGTAGCTGGTCATCGCCTGCGAATATCGTTATATCTTATTAAGCATAACGAATATTCGACGCCCGAGGCGACATTGGACACCGCGACCGCCGCTGGACATCTGCAGGCTCTTGGCAATCCGACCCGTCTCAGGATCTACGAAATCCTGGTGCGTGCTGGCGAGGACGGGCTGACGGTCGGGCGGGTGCAGTCCATGCTCTGCATCAATGCCTCCACTCTCTCGCATCACCTCAAGACCTTGACCTCGGCTGGGCTCGTCACGCAGACGCGTGACGCCACCAAGTTGATCTGTCGGGCCGATGACCAGGTGATGCACGGCCTCTTCCACCACCTGACGCGCCGACTTGCCGCCTAGTTGGCGGCAGACGCTCGTGTCAGATCGAGGATCGTGCGGCCCATCTCCGCCATGGAGCTGCGT
Source organism: Reyranella sp. (assembly GCF_004297405.1). Taxonomy (GTDB): domain Bacteria; phylum Pseudomonadota; class Alphaproteobacteria; order Reyranellales; family Reyranellaceae; genus Reyranella. The sequence continues at coordinate 65,754 of NZ_SCVC01000029.1, read as the reverse complement.
GGCAAGGAGAACGACAGGATGGCGGCCCCGACTTCCACGGTCAGCACGCCGCGATCATTCTCCTCGACGCCCAGCGAAACGCCATGCAAGGGCAATGGCTGAGCCTGAAAGGTCTCGCTGAAGGCTGCAAATCGGCCATTCACGGCCGCTTTACCGCCAAGGACCAGCAGGAGCGTCACGAGATGCTGGAGGTCGACTGTCGGAAAGGAAAGTTCGACGGGACCATCTTGTTCCGTCTCAACCCGAAGCAGGATCGCACTGCCATCCGATGTCACATCGCCGGTGACGTAGGAAACCTGCTGCAGCTCTCGCAGATCGAACTTCCCCGGCATTGTGGCCCCGCTAGGTGGTGCTTTTCCGACGTTGTATCCATATATATACAACGTAGCGCAAAAATCACACCAGCCCGGAGAGCCCCATGGCACACGAGAAGCAGTTCTACATCGACGGCAAATGGGTGGATCCGGTGAAGCCGGCATTGCTCGACGTCATCGATCCCTCGACGGAGGAGGCCTATACGCAGATCGCCGTCGGCAGTGCCGCCGACGTCGACCGCGCGGTGGCCGCGGCTCGTACTGCTTTCACCTCCTACTCCCGCACGACACGCAAGGAACGGCTCGAACTGCTGCGCGCCATCCTGGCCGAATACAACAAGCGCCGCAGCGATGTGGGCGATGCGATCTCCCGAGAGATGGGTGCACCGCTGCAGTTCGCGCGCGATATCCAGGCCGGCCGCGGCACCGCTCATCTGGAGCGCATGATCTCCGTGCTCGAGACCTATCCGTTCGAGACGGTCGAGGGCACGACCCTGATCGCGCGCGAGCCGATCGGCGTCTGCGGCCTCATCACGCCGTGGAACTGGCCGACCAACCAGATCGCCTGCAAAGTGCTCCCTGCCCTGGCCGCCGGCTGCACCATGGTGCTGAAGCCTTCTGAGGAAGCGCCGATCGACGCCATCATCTGGACCGAGATCATGCATGCCGCCGGCACGCCCAAGGGCGTCTACAACATGGTCCAAGGCACGGGCACTGTCGTCGGCCAGGCCATGTCGAACCATCCCGACATCGACATGATGTCGTTTACCGGCTCGACGCGCGCTGGCATCCGCGTGGCACAGGCTGCAGCGCTGACGGTGAAGCGCGTTGCGCAGGAGCTGGGTGGCAAGTCAGCCAACATCCTTCTGCCCGACGTCGACTTCCAGACCGCCGTCACCAAGGGCATCAACAGCATGATGGTGAACTCGGGCCAGTCCTGCACCGCGCCCAGCCGCATGTTCGTACCGCAGGAACGGCATGACGAGGTCAAGGCGATCGCCAAGGCAGCGGCCGAGCGCTTCGTGGTCGGCGATCCGCGCAACCCCGAGACCCGGCTGGGCCCGGTCGTGAACGCGACGCAGTACGAAAAGATCCAGCGCCTCATCCAGGCTGGTATCGACGAGGGTGCGGAACTCGTCACCGGCGGCCCCGGCCGGCCGGAGAACCTGAACCGTGGCTTCTACGTGCGGCCGACCGTCTTCGCGAACGTCACCAACGACATGACCATCGCCCGCGAAGAGATCTTCGGGCCGGTCATCACCATCCTGCCCTACAAGAGCGAGGAAGAGGTCATCCGCCTCGCCAACGATACGATCTATGGGCTAGCCGCCTATGTGCAGGGTGCCAACCTCGACCATGCCCGCAAGGTTGCCTCGCAAATGCGCGCCGGCAACGTGCATGTGAACTATCCGATGGGCGACACCGCCGCGCCCTTCGGTGGATACAAGCAATCGGGCAATGGCCGTGAATACGGCAAGTGGGGCCTCGAAGAGTTCCTCGAGACCAAGGCCGTGATCGGCTATCAGGCCGCCTGAGCCTGCTGGTTACATCTTGGGCCGGCCCGATTTACTCGGGTCGGCCTGCCACGCCGCCAGTACGCGCAGCGAATCGATGATGTGATAGAACGAGCTCGCCGGCGCGGGCTCGTCGATCCACTCCCCCTCGCCAGTCAGCTTGTCTCGCCACAAACCGCCGACGGGCGTCTGCAGGAAGCACAGCAACGACCGCGCCCCTGCTGCAGCATCGGCGAGATAGCTCAAGCGTGTCGCCGCGTCCGTCTCCGAGCGTGCCAGGATGATCGCGGCCTTCAGCCATTCGGCCTGTGCCCAGAGCCGTGCCTTGGGATCGTTCACGACCATCTCGTCCGTCAACTCGAAGACTGCGACGCCGCGCTTCGCATCGATCCCGTGATCCGCACCGATGCGATAGAGACGCCGCGCGACTTTGCGGACATCATCACGGCCACGCGAGAGCGCCCAGCGCTCCAGCAAGCCCGCCCATTCGAACTGATGCCCCGGCCAGACCAGGCGTCCCATATCACCTGCCGCCGGCGCCCAGGAGGAGTCGAAATATTCGAGCAGGATGCCACGATCCTTGGTGATGAAACGCGCAAGGCAGAGCTCGGCCAGTTCATCGGCCAGGCGAGACCAGCGCGGATCGGACGAGATTTCCTCCCAGGCCAATGCCGTTTCGAAAAGATGCATGTGCGGATCGGACTGGTAGACGGCATCGTCCACGAAGCCGGTGAACCCACCCGCATGACCTCGCCGCTCGCTGAGCAAGCGCTCCAAAAGCTGTTCGGCGACCGGCACCAGTTCCGGCGTCCGGTTCTCAACCCCATGGGCAGTCGCCATGGCCAGGAGCGCAAAGGCTTGCTCGTAGAGGTAAGGCGCTGCTTCGGCCGGCTTTCCGTCGACGGTCAGGGCGTTGCAGAACAGGCCGTCCGGCCGCCGATACCGCCCCAGGAAGTAGTCCAGACCGTGGGTCATGGCTTCGTGCGCCGGTCCGCTCCAGCCCATGTCCCGCGCCACGGCATAGGTGAAGATCTGCCGCGCCTGCACCCGCGCCCGGCGATCGGCGATGATTGGCTCGCCAGCGTGGTCGATGGCCTCGTGGAAGCCACCTCCCGTCTTGTCGGCGCCGACGCTCCACCAGATCGGCAGAGCATCGTTCATCAACCACTGCAGCAGACGCCCCCGGAGGAGGCCGAGATCGCCTTCGACGTCGTTCATTCTTCCATCCATTTACGGCCTACTGCCGATTCTCGGACGGACTATGCCCCATACAGGGCACTATTGCAGGGCCTACGAGGCCGCAGCCTCTGAGCCGGAGGACCATCCAGCCCAGAGGTTATGTCACACGTAATGCGCTTAGGCGGTCTTGATCCAGACCGCCTTGACGTTGAGGTACTCTTCGAGGTGCTGCTTGCCGCTTTCACGGCCATAGCCGCTCATCTTGTAGCCGCCGAAGGGTACGGCCGGGTCCATCGCCTGGTAGCAGTTGACCCATACCGAGCCCGCACGGATGGCCTTGGCCAGGCGATGAGCCTTGCTGACGTCGCGGGTCCACACACCGCTGCCGAGACCGAAGGTCGTGGCGTTGCCGCGCTGGATCACTTCGTCGATGTCGGTGAAAGGGATCGCCGAGATCACCGGCCCGAAGATCTCTTCCTGAGCGATCCGCATGTCGTCGCGCACGTCGGCGAATACCGTCGGTGGCACGAAGTAGCCCTTCTGGTAGTCGCCGTCGGTCAGCCGCTCGCCGCCGCTCAGCCGCTTCGCCCCTTCCTGCCGGCCGATGCTGAGATAGTCGGTGACGCGATCGAGCTGCTCGGAAGAGACGAGTGGACCGACCTGGGTTTCCGGATTAACGCCATTGCCGACCTTCAGGTTCTTGGCGAACCGGGCCACTTTGTCGGTGAACTCCTCGTACACCTTCTTCTCGACGAAGAGCCGCGTTCCGGCGCTGCAGATCTGACCGGAGTTGGCGAACACCGCCATGCTGGCGCCAGGTACCGCGGCGTCGAGGTCCGCGTCGGCAAAGACGATGTCCGGCGACTTGCCGCCCAGTTCCAGCGACACGCGCTTGAGATTGCCGGCCGACGCCTGGACGATCTTCTGGCCGGTGACATGCGAGCCCGTGAAGGCGACCTTGTCGACGTCGGGGTGCGATGACAAGGCGGCGCCCGCCGTCTCGCCGAATCCTGGCACGACATTGACGACACCGGGCGGCACACCGGCTTCCAGGCAAAGCTCGCCCAGTCGCAACGAGGTGAGCGGCGCTTCTTCCGCCGGCTTCAGCACGACGGTGCAGCCCGTGGCCAGCGCCGGGCCGATCTTCCAGATGGTCGCCGTGAGCGGGCCGTTCCAGGGAATGATGGCGCCGACCACGCCAACCGGCTCCTTCAAGGTGTAGGAGAAGATCTCCCCGACCAGCGAGTTCTCGATGGTCTCGCCATGCAAGGAGGTCGCCATCCCGGCGTAGTAGCGCAGCATGCCGACAGCACGCTGCCGGTTGTTGCGTGTACGGGAAATGGGGGCACCCATGTCGAACGTGTCGAGCGCCGCCAGTTCTTCGATATGCTGCTCGACCAGATCGGCGAGCTTGAGCAGCAGCAACTGCCGCTCCGCCGGCTTCCATTTGCTCCACGGCCCATTGAAGGCCTTGCGGGCGGCAGCCACCGCCCGGTCGATGTCCTCGCGATCACCTTCTGCGACCCGGGCGAGCAATTCGCCGGTCGCCGGGTTGCGGCTTTCAAACGTCTTGCCCGATGCGGCCGCTACCCAGCGGCCATCGATCAGCATCAGCTTCACTTTGCCATCGATATAGGCTGGGCGCTGGGCAACGCCCTTCTCAACTACAGTCATTGATTCTCTCCTCTCAGAGCATTGCGGCGACGGCTTTCACCTCGGTGTAGAGCTCGATCGCCTCGTAACCCATTTCGCGGCCCCAGCCGGATTGCTTGTAGCCACCGAACGGCAGCGCCACGTCGTTGAAGTTATGGACGTTGATCCAGACCGAGCCGGCCTTGAGCTTGCGCGCAAGCTTGTGAGCAACGCCGATATCGCGGGTCCAGATGCTCGCCGCCAACCCGTACTCAGTCGCATTGCCCTGGCGGGCAATACGCTCGAGATCGTCGTCGTTGAAGGGCATGGCGCAGACGACCGGTCCGAAAATCTCCTCCCGGACGACCTTCATCGTGGGTGTCGTCTTGGTCAGCACGGTGGGTTCGATGAAATAGCCCTCATTGCCATGCCGCCGGCCGCCGGTGATGGCTTCGGCGCCCTGCTCCTTGCCTGACGCGAGATAGCCGGTGACCCGTTGGAATTGCTCCTCGGAGACCAGCGGACCCACGCGCGTCGTCGGGTCGAGGCCTGGGCCGATCTTGAGCTTCTGAGCTTCGTCGGACAGGCCGGCCATCATCTTGTCGAACAGGCGTTCGTGCACGAAGAGGCGCGAGCCTGCCGTGCAGCACTGGCCCATGTTGAAGAAGATACCGGTCGCCGCCCCCGGAATGGCCACCGAGAGATCGGCATCGGGAAACACGAAGGACGGCGACTTGCCACCGAGCTCCAGGCTCACCTTCTTGAGGTTCCCCGCAGCGGCCTGAACGATCAGCTTGCCGACCTCTGTCGACCCGGTGAAGGCCACCTTGTCGACATCGGGATGAGCCGCCAACGCAGCGCCCGGCGTGCCGTCGCCCGTCACGATGTTCACCACACCGGGCGGAAAGCCCGCCTCCATGATCAACTCGCCGAGGCGAATAGCCGAAAGCGGTGTCTGCTCGGCCGGCTTCAGCACGATGGTGCAGCCTGCCGTGAGGGCCGGCGCGATCTTCCAGACGGCCATCATCAGCGGGAAATTCCAGGGGATGATCTGGCCAACCACGCCGACCGGCTCGCGCATCGAATAGGCATGCCATTCGCCGGGCGCGGACAGCGGAATGCTCTGGCCGGTGATCTTGGTCGCCCAACCGGCCATGTAGCGCAGAAGTTCGCAGGAGAACGGCAGGTCGACCATCTTGGCGTCGCTGACCGGCTTGCCATTGTCGATGCTCTCGATTTCGGCCAGCTCGGTGGCGTGCTTTTCGAGCAGGTCGGCCAGCCGCCAGACGATCTTTCCGCGCTCCGTCGGCTTCACCTTGCCCCAGGGTCCGTCGTCGAAAGCCTTGCGTGCGGCTTTCACGGCGAGATCAATATCGGCCGCTCCCCCGTCCGCGACCGCCGCGATCTGGCCGCCCGTGGCGGGATCGAATACCGGGAAGGTCTTGCCGCCCTTGGCGACGACCCACTTGCCATCGATCAGAAGCTTGTGGGGCTTGGAAATGAAAGCGGAAGCAGCGGCGCCGAGGCGCCCGACATTGGCTGAAACGTCCATGTTTTCCTCCTGATTTCAGCAAACTCTTCTTCGTTATATTTAATTGAATATAACGAGCGGTTTGCCAGCCGTCACGGCCAATCCACCGAGGTCAAGACCGCTCCGGCCAGGCCCCACAGCATCTGGTTTTGACGGGCCGCCTATCGCATAATTGCATCATCATGGGACGCACGCTGACCAAGCCAGCCACCAAGGCCACCGAGAAGACCTCATTGCATCTGCGGATCGACTTCGGTGGAGAGCGATCAATCGGACCCGGCAAAATCCGCCTGCTCGAGCTGATCAACGAGACCGGCTCGATCTCTGCGGCCGGCCGCGCCCTGGAGATGTCCTACCGTCAGGCGTGGCTGTTGATCGACGAACTCAACAAGATGTTTCGTGAGCCGGTCGTCACGGCCCAGACGGGCGGCGGCGGCGGCGGCGGTGCCGTGGTCACCGAAACCGGCAACGACATCGTCCGGCTCTACCGCGAGATGGAACGTCGCGCCTATGGCGCCTCGACGCCGGAAATGCGCTCGCTCGCCCGCCTGTTGACGCCTCCGGCCGACAAGCTGCACTAGCAGCGGACCCGGCTCAAACCCGGCCGCCGCTTGCGCCAGCTCTCGTTATATCTTACTGGATATAGCGTCTTTCACGAGCACGGGTATCTCGCCATGGAAATCGTCGGCAAGGCTCTGACCACCTGCCAGGTTGATCCCACGGGCGACTCGTTTCGCATCGTCATGGAAGACGCCGACGGCCGCCCCGCCTCGGTCGTGTTGCCGACCGATTGCCTGCGTGCGCTGCTGATGACCTTGCCTAACGTCATCGAGCAGGCCCTGAAGGCGCGCTACCGCGACGATACGTTGAAGGTCGTCTACCCGATGGGCGGTTTCTCCCTGCAGGCGGCGGCCGGCAGCGATAGCCGGATCCTCACCATGACGACGCCGGACGGCTTCAAGGTGTCCTTTGCCCTGTCGCCCGAAGATGCCGGAGGGCTGGCCATGTCCTTGGTCGACATCGATGTCGATCAGCCGCGTGCAGCCTTCAACTAGGCCTTGGTGGATGGACAACAACGAACAACGGATCGACCTCAGTCAGGCAGTCGAGGTGAGCGGCGAGCTCCTGCCGCAGGCCAATGCCGTTCAGCTTTCCGTGGTACGCCGCGGCGGCGAGCGCACGACGCTCACCATTCCGGCCGCGGACCTGCAGCGGCTGGTGCCTCTCCTGCTTCTGCTGGGCCGCGCCCTGCCTCAAGTCGAACCTGATGCCGGCGCCAAGCTCTCGTTGGTCCCGACCGACTCACTCAGCGTCGGAGAACTGCCGGGCGGCGAGACGCTGCTGGCGGTCGCCGTCGGCCCAGCAACGGTGGGCTTCTCCATGCCAGCCGCTGCCGCCGAGAAGCTGGGACGTTCCCTGCTCCTCGCCGGCAGCGAAGCACCTGCCCTTACTTCAGTACAGTAAAGCCCTGCTTCTCGAAGAAGGGCTTGCCGGCCGGCGACTTCAGATAGTCGACGAAGGCCTGCGCGTCCGGATTGGTCGAGCTGGCGAGCAGCGCCATCGGATAGATGATCGGCGGATGCGTGCCATCGGGGAAGGCGCCGACGATGCGCACATTGGGATCGGACGCGGCATCGGTCTTGTAGACGATACCCAGCGGCGCCTCGCCGCGCGAGACGAGCGTCAGCGCCATACGCACATTCTCCGCCTGGGCCACGCGGTCGGCCACCGAGGACCATACGCCCAGCGACTCCAGCGCCGCTTTGCCATACTTGCCTGCCGGAACGGAGTCGACATTGCCCATGGCCAGCCGGCCGTCATTGCCCAGCGCCGCGCGCAGCCCGAATCCCTTGTCGATCTTGAGATCGATCTTGGAATCCTTGGCGGCGATCAGCACGATCTGGTTGCCGAGAAAGTCGGAACGGCTCGGCGCCTTGATCAGCTTGCGTTCGGCGACATAGTCCATCCAGGGAACGTCGGCTGAAATGAAGATGTCGGCGGGAATGCCGCCCTCGATCTGCTTGGCAAGCACCGAGCTCGCGGCATAGGAAACCTTGGTCGACTTGCCGGTCTGCTTGTTCCAGGCAGCCGAGACCTCATCGAGGGCGTTCTTCAGGCTGGCCGCCGCAAGAATGACGACGTCCTTGCTCTGCGCTTCAGCGGGCCGTGTCCCGCCACCGGCCAACGCCAGCGCGGCTGCGGCCAAGGCTGCCGTGAAAATTCGACGAGTTGCCAGCATGAAACTCTCCCACGTTCTGATCGTGCGATATATCAGTTTGAACATATCGATATCCACTGGAATCGCGGACAATCTGCATATCAACGAGGCTAAAGCCCCCTCGTTGTAGCCGAATGGATATATGGCCCCGCCACCCCTATACTCCGGTCGCCATTTCCCAGGAGGACACATGCGGATCAGCGCCAGGAACCGATTGAAGGGCAAGATCGTCGAGGTGAAGAAAGGCCAGACGACCGCCCATGTCCGGATCGACGTGAACGGCATCATTGTCACGGCGGCCATTACTAACGACGCCGTCGACGAGCTCGGCCTCAAGGTCGGCCAGGAGGCCTATGCCGTCATCAAGGCCTCCGACGTCATGGTCGGCCTCGACTGATCCACGCCGATGGTCCGGTTGAACGAAATCCGTCGAGGCGAACGGGCGGTCGATCCGCCGGAAGGCTTCGACGCCTCGCTGCACTTTATCGGCTGCATTCGCACGCCATGGACGTCGCGGCTGGAAACACCGCGGCAAGGCCGGCTCGACGGACCGACGTGCCGGCTTGAGCTGGAGGCCCCGTGGGACGAAGGTCTGCTGGGCATTGAAGAGTTCGAGCGGCTGGAGGTCCTCTACTGGCTGCACGAATCGCGGCGCGACCTCGTGCATCAAAGCCCGGGCAATGATGGTGAAGCACGCGGCGTCTTCTCCTTGCGCACACCGGTGCGGCCCAACCCGATCGGCACGTCGATCGTGCAGTTGGTGAAGATCGAAGGACCGGTTCTATTCGTGCGCGGGTTGGATTGCCTCGACGGCACACCATTGCTCGATGTGAAACCTGACCGGACGCTGTTCGAGCCGCTCGCGCCCGCACAGGCCGGTGACTTCCAGGTCGGAGACCCGTGAGGCGTCGCGACGCCCTTGCCCTGCTGGGCGCCGGCCTCATCGCACGTCCGGCCCTTGCCCAAACCCGAACGATCGTCGATTCGGCCGGCCGCAAAGTCACGCTCCCCGCACGCATTGATCGCCTCTTCGTGGCCGGACCGCCGGCCTCGGTGCTGGCGTACACGCTGGCCCGCGACGCAATGGTGGGCTGGATCCGCACGCCCTCGCCCGCCGAGAAGGAATTTCTCGCCGCCCCGGCGCGCGATCTGCCCGAGACCGGCCGCCTCACCGGACGCGGCGACACGGTGAGCCTGGAGCGGCTGGTTGCGGCCAAGCCCGACATGGTCCTCGACTTCGGGTCGGTGTCGGAGACATTCGTCTCACTGGCTGACCGCGTGCAGAGCCAGACCGGCATTCCCTACGCCCTGATCGACGGTCGCTTTGCGGCAACGGCCGCGTCGTTGAAGCTGGCAGGCGACATGCTGGGCCGCGCCGAACGGGCCGCCAACCTCGCCGCCTATGCCGAGGCGAGCTTTGCCATGGTCGATCGGGTGCTGGCGCGTGTTCCCGCCGACCGCCGACCGCGGGTCTATCTCGCGCGCGGAGCCGAAGGACTGGAGACCGGCAGCCGGGGCTCGATCAATACCGAAATCATCGAGCATGCCGGCGCCGTCAACGTCGCCCAGGGACTGGGTGGCAGCGGCAATATCTCCAATGCCTCGCTGGAGCAGATCATCGCCTGGCAGCCTGACATCATCGTCACGCTCGACCGGACCTTCTTCACCAATGTGAAGACCAAGCCCGGCTGGAATCAGGTACGCGCCGTCGCAAATAACCGCGTCCATCTCGCGCCGAGCCTCCCGTGGGGCTGGATCGATGCACCGCCCTCGCTCAACCGGCTGATCGGCCTGCGCTGGCTGCTGTCCCTGTTCTATCCGACCGAGGCAGGCATTGACTTGCGCGCCGAGACGCGGGGCTTCTACGAACTGTTCTACGGCGTCGTCCTCACCGACGAGCAACTGGCGCGACTGCTGGGCGGCACGGCAAATTGACGGCCTCATGCGCGCCGTCCCAATCGTAACCCTGCTCGCCCTAGGCCTGCTCGCCGCCATGCTGGTCGGCAGCATGGTTGGCCCCTACCCGATCCCGGCAGGCGACGTCATCGGTGCGCTTTTCGCGCGGCTCCGCGGAGACGTCTACTCACCTCACATCGACACCATCCTGTTTCAGATCCGGCTGCCGCGCGTTCTGGCGGCGGCTCTGGTCGGCGCCGCCCTGGCCGCCGCCGGCGCCAGCTATCAAACACTCTTCCGCAATCCGCTGGTATCGCCGGACATATTGGGCGTCTCGGCCGGTGCGGGCTTCGGCGCCGTCCTCGGCATCCTGCTGTCGCTGCCCGTGATTGCCATCCAGGGGCTGGGCTTCGTGACGGGCCTTGCAACGGTCGCCATCGTCTACGCCCTCGCCCGCACACTGCGCAGCCAGAATGAAGTCCTGGTGCTGGTGTTGGCCGGCATCGTCGTCGGCGCGCTTGCCGGTGCCGGCATCTCGCTGGTGAAGATCCTGGCCGATCCCTACAACCAGCTTCCCGCCATCACCTTCTGGCTGCTGGGCAGCCTGTCGGGCATCAAGGTCGACGATGTCTGGAGCGTCGCCCCGCTGGTGATCGTCGGACTCCTGCCACTGGCCTTGCTGCGCTGGCGGATCGGCGTCCTGTCGCTGGGTGACGACGAAGCGCGCGCGCTCGGCGTCAATGTCGGCTTCGTGCGCGGTGTCGTGATCGCCGCCGCCACGTTGATCACCGCCGCGGCCGTCTCCGTCTCGGGTGTCGTCGGCTGGATCGGCCTGATGATCCCGCACATGGTCCGCCCGCTGGTTGGTCCGCGCTACGACCGCGTGCTGCCGGCGTCCATCCTAATGGGAGCAGCGTTCCTGGTGCTGGTCGATACCCTGGCGCGCTCCGCTGCCCGCATCGAAATCCCGCTCGGCCTGCTGACGGCGCTGATTGGCGCACCGCTCTTCGTGTGGCTGCTGGCGCGCGGCCGTCGCGTGTGGAGTTGACCATGCTGCAGGCCCGCCGCCTCGCCATCGGCTACCCGCAGCGTCGCGTCGCAGAAGGAATCGATCTCGCCGTCGGCCGCGGTGAAGTGCTCTGCCTGCTGGGGCCGAACGGTGCCGGCAAGACGACGCTGTTCAAGACCCTCCTCGGTCTCATCCCAGCACTCGATGGTGAAGTCGAGATCGAGGGCAAGCCGGTTGCCAGCCTGTCACGCCAGGCGCTTGCCCGCGCCGTGGCCTATGTTCCGCAGGCGCAGGTGATGGAGTTCGCCTATACCGTCCTCGACCTGGTGCTGATGGGCCGCACGGCGCATCTCGGACCTTTCGCAGCGCCCAGCACCACCGACTACAATCGCGCACGGGCCGCGCTCGACGAACTCGGCATCCTCGATCTCTCCGACCGCGAGGCAAATCGCATCTCCGGCGGCCAGCGCCAGCTCTGCCTGGTCGCCCGCGCTTTGGCGCAAGATGCACCGCTCCTGGTGATGGACGAGCCGACGGCGAGCCTCGACCTGGGCAATCGCTTCCTGGTGCTCGATCGCGTGCGCACCTTGCGCGAGCGCGGTTTCGGTGTCGTCTTCTCGACCCACGATCCGGACCAGGCGCGCGAACTGGCAACCAGGGTTGCCGTCATCGCCGACGGCCGCCTCGCCGCCTACGGCACGTCGCACGAAACTCTGACGGGCCCTGTGCTGAGTTCCGTTTACAGCGTGCCTGTCATCGTCGAGCGCACCGAAAGCGGGCGCTACGTCGTCGGCCCGCAACGCGACTAGGACGCCGCGAGGAATTTCGCCAACGCGTCGCACTGACGTCGAATGTCGGGCACGGCGGTCGTCTCCCAGAGCACGCCGCGAATCATCGGCCCCAGGGCAAAGAGCTGCGGCGAGGCGATCCCCATCCGATCGATCAGGCGGTAATCGTCATCGACATCCAGCCCAAGGCGCAACGGCCCCGGCCGCACGAGGCCGTCGGCAAACAGCGACACTAGGAGCGGATCATCGATCCGGCTGTAGTCGAGCGCCGGCCCCGAACAGTTGACCACCCAGCCGCTGTCGACGACTTCCCGAGCCGCACTGCGCCGCCTGGCGATGCTGACGCGAACGCCGTTCGGACGGGCCACGATCTCGCGCACCCGTCCGGCCACGATTTCGAGCCGGCCGTCTCGTCGTAGGGCCGCCAACTCCTCCGCGACCTGCGGCGCCAGCCTGTGGCGGTGAACTTCCCAGTACGGCCTGACATGGCGCATGAAGCGACGGCGCTCGGCGATGGGCAGGCGGCGCCACAGGGCTTGCGTATGCGGGCGCAGCGAATCCACGACCGTGCGCCAGTCGCCACCACGGCGTTTCTCTTCCTCCGCCGCCGTCCGCAGCACATGGACCAGGTTCGCCATATCGTTCGGCAAATGGTCGAGCGAGAAAGGCGATCTGGCGGGCTGCGCCTTGCGGTGCGCCGCCGGCAGCAGACCGCGCCGCGACACCGCAACCAGACGGCCGCGATGACCTTTGGCGACGAGTTCCAACACGACATCGACCATGGTGAGGCTGGTGCCGATCAACACGACCGTGTCATCGGGCGTCACCTCCGACAGCCTGCCGGAATGCCAGGGATCGGCGACATAGTGATCGACGCAGGTTTCGTCGATGTGCTCGTCTACTGGCGAAGCGGGTGGAAAATTGCCGAGGCAAAGGATGGCCCGGTCGACGTCCAATCCCCGACCGTCCGATAACGAAAGCGCCACACCACCGTCACCGACTTGCAATCCCTGGACGTCGGCGGAAATCGTGGAGACATCGGGAGATCGGCCGAGGATATCGCGCAGATAGTTTCCGTAGAGACCGCGCGGCAGAAAGGCACCGTCCTCGACCTCGCGGCCCTTTCCTCTTAGCCAGCCAAGGAAATGCGCCGGCTCCTCGACATGGGCGCTCATGCTGGCTGCCGGCACGTTCAAGAGATGGCGATCGATCTCGGTCGCGTAGGCAACGCCACGCCCGAAAGCTCTGTTGCGGTCGAACAGGAAAATATCCACCGGCGCAGGCGATTGTCGGGCGAGCCGGGCCGCGAGCATCGAGCCCGTGAATCCCGCCCCGATGATGCCAATGCGCTTGCGACGTGCGATCAGCGGCCAGCTCCCATGGACCGTCGACGTATCCCTGCGGATATATCGCCAGAGAATACCCAGACACGCAAACGGCGCCCCGTGCAGGAGCGCCGTTCAGTACGTTACCTTCGATCAGCGCTGGCCGGCACGAGGGGGCGAGCGAGGTTTCTTCTGGGAACTCCGGCCGTTCGTCGGTCGTGCTGTGCGTTCACGCTCATGACCCGGACTGTCTTCCGGACGGTGCCCATAGACACCGTGATCGCGCACCTCTTTGCTGCGACGCTCGTCCGCCTGATCGGAGGCGCTGTAGCGGCCGTAGGCGCTTTTGACGCCCCGCCGCTCTTTGTCGTCATGAACCATGAATCCTCCATTGGGCATGATCCCATTGGAGGAAATGGCCGCTGTCGGGCTTGGTTGCCCGCTCAGGCCGCGTATTTGCTCTCGGTCAGGGCGGGCCACATGGCGTCGCGGCCGGCCTTGGCGAAGGCCTGGCCGATCTTCTCGCCCCAGAAGGCCTCGCTGCCGAAGTCGCGACGCCACACCCAGAGGCGGCGCGTGTAGTGATGCAGGATGTGCTCGTGGGTGAAGCCCATGGCGCCCATCGACTGATGCGAGAGCGCCGCGATGCGGTGCGCGAAGTCCGAGCATTGCGTCTTGGCCGCCGCGATCGAGAAGCTGCCGCCATCGGCCAGCCCGCCCTCGTCGGCATCGCGCGAGGCCGACTCGGCCGACGCGATGGTAGCCGCCACGCAGCTCGCGAGTTCCGCCAGCATGTGCTGAATCGCCTGGAAGTTCGAGATCGGCCGGCCAAACTGGACGCGCTGCTTGCAGTATTCGACTGCCGTCACCAGCACCTTGTCGGCCGCGCCCGCCATCTGCATCGTGCGCATCAGGGCGGCGAGTTCCAGCGCGCGGTCGGCACTCACGGCGGACGCTGCCGAGAATTCGACCGGCGTATTGTCGAAGACCACCGTGCCGTACGGCTCACCGGCATGGCTCGGCGTCTCCTCGACCGACGCCTCATCGCGCGCCACGACCACCAGGGTCGGCTTGCCGCCAGCATTCACGACCGACACGAACCGGTCGGCGACGCTGGCGAACGGTACACGCGTCACCTTGCCCGACAGGCGATTGCCCTGAAGCGACAAGTCGCTGCCACCAAGCGCCAGAGTTGAGGGGCCGCTCGCGGGCTTGCCGCCCGACGCAGCGACGAGAAGATTGGCAAGTGTCGTCTCGGCGAGCGGCACCGGCACGGCATGCTCGCCGGCCACACGCAGGAGCGCCAACAGGTCGGCCAGCGTGCCGCCGACACCTTCCTGGGCTTCGGGCACGGCAATCAGTGGCAGGCCCATCTCCTCGATCTCTTTCCAGAGATCGGCCGGCCATACGCCCTTCTCGACGCCGTTAACGACGTCCTTGCTGCTGCGCTCGGTGAAAAAGCGGCCGGCGGTTTCCAGCAGCATGTCGCGGGTTTCGCGGTCCATGGTCGTTCTCCTCAACGCAGTCCGAGGCCGCGGGCAACGATGCCACGCAGGACCTGGGTCGTGCCGCCCTGGATGGTGTAGCTCGGGGCCATCATCGTGGCGTACTGGGCGATATCGAGGAAATCGGCGAGATCGTCCTCGGTCGTAGCGTCGGACTCGGCCAACGTGCGGGCGATCTCGGGCAGGTCCTGCTCGTAGATCGTACCGAGATCCTTCACCAGTGACGCTTCGATCGCCGGCGACTGGCCGCCCTGCATCATGCCTGCAACGGCGGTCGACATCTGACGCAGGGTCCACAGGCGTGCGATCAGACGGCCGACGATGGCGCTCGCGCGCTTGGCCGGCTGGCGGCCCAGGACGCGGATCAATTCACGCAGCACATAGACGTTCTGCATGAAGCGCTCGGGGCCGGACCGCTCGAAGGCGAGTTCGCTCGTCACCTGCAGCCAGCCATCGCCCTCGTTGCCGATCAGGCAATCCTCGGGGATGAATGCATCGGAGAACGTGACCTCGTTCCAGTCATGCCGTCCGGCGAGATTGATGATCGGGCGGATGGTGACGCCCGGCGTCTTGAGATCGACCAGGAGCTGGCTGAGGCCCTTGTGACGGTCGCCATGCTGCCCTGACGTGCGCACCAAGGTGATGCAATAGTGATTGCGATGCGCCCCGGAGGTCCACACCTTGGTACCGTTGACGCGGAAGCCGCCGGGAACCGGCTCGGCGCGCGTACGCACGGAGGCGAGGTCCGAACCCGAGTCCGGCTCGCTCATGCCGATGCTGAAATAGCATTCACCGCGCGTAATACGCGGCAGGATCGCCTGGCGCTGCTGCTCGCTGCCGAACTTCAACAGGAGCGGACCGGACTGGCGGTCGGCGACCCAGTGCGAACCGGCCGGCGCGCTGTTGCCCAGCAATTCCTCGGTCACGACGTAGCGGTCGAGGAAGGTGCGCTCGGCGCCGCCGTATTGCTTGGGCCACGTAATGCCGAGCCAGCCCTTGGCGCCGAGCGCCCGGCTGAACTCCGGCGACGGCGTGTTCCAGCTCGCAAACCGATCCTCGGTCTGGATGCCGGGCAGTGTCTCCTTGAGGAAGGCGCGGACCTCGCCGCGCAACGCCTCGGCTTCGGCAGGCAAGTGGAACGGTGGGAATTCGAGCTTGGGGATGGACATCATCATCTCGGCGGTTGGATGCCCCTTCTCTGTCGGCTAATCCTGTGGCGCGCAACCCGGGAGTTTCGAGGGTCGAATGCCCCGCCGTCCACCTCGCCTGCCACCGCTTCTGGCGGAATTCGACGACGACGAACGCGACGCCGTACTGGCCGCCAACCGTGCTTTCTACCGCGCCTTCAACGATCGTGATGCCAATGCGATGGATCAGATCTGGGCGCTGACTGGTTCGGTGATTTGCCTTCATCCCGGGCAGGCCGCCCTTCATGACCGCACCGAGATCATGGCGAGCTGGCGCGCCATCATGAAGCACCCGGAAGCGCCGCGCGTGCGCTGCGCCGAGGAATGGGTGGTCGGCCGGCCGGGGCTGGCGTTGGTGATCTGTCGGGAAATTCTGCCCAACGGCCAGCTCATGGCGAGCAATCTCTATGTACGAACGAGCGATGGCTGGCGCATGGCGAGCCACCACTCCGGCCCGGTGCCGCCTGTCGCGACCGAACGCCCCGCGCCCACCAGTTCACTGGCCGCAACCCGCGACCGGCGCAAACTGCATTAGCCTGGAATCAGAAGGCGACAGGCCCGCCTGCGCGCAGATGCGGCCGCAGCCGCGCATAGGGAATGTCGACCGTATAAGCGCCGGCAGCGTATGGCCCGACCTCGTAGGGATTGAAGTAAAGCTGCAGCTTGCCGGCCTGCCAGCAATAGTGGCTGCCTTCGCGCAGAAGCTTGGTGAGGCTCGCGGGCTTCAAGGCATCGTCGAAACCGGGATTCTCCACAAACTGCTTCTTGAGATCCGCGGCCGTGAGAATGACGAGCTCCTTCAACCATTGATCGCCCGGCGCGAACACAGCCTCGGGGGCCACGGCCTTGCCTGAACGCAGGTCGACCAGTTTGCATGTGATGGCGCCATAGCCATGCGCCCCGCCGGTATAGCTCCAGAAGTCCAACGCCACCGTGATGGCGTCGGGGCCGGGACGATAGAGAGCGTAGCTGCCCATCGCCGACCATTCCTGCGGACGATCGACGCCGGGATCAGAAGTCGGAGTGGTTTCACGTGCCGCCTTGGCGGCATTGTCGGCATAGACCTTGTTGACCGCAGAGAAGTCGGCTGTCTTTCCGGCGAAGCGCGGATAGAGAATGTCGATCGAATAGCTGACCTTGCCGACCTTGCCCTTCTTCTCAATCGTCTGCGCCTCGACGAAGGGATAGGTACCCGTACCGGATGCCTTGAGGTCGGCAATCCGCTCCTCGTATCTCTTCTTGAGACAATAGGTCGTCATATCGGGCTCGCTGGCGCCGCAGCTACGATTGCGGCTTACGATCCAGCTCACCTGGTTCTTCTCCAGGCTCTCCTTGGCCGGCCCGGTCAGCCGCCCCAGCAACGCCGTGTAGAGGCTCGCCAATTCGCGGTCGGCTTTGGCGAGGTCTGCATCCTTGCAGACCGCACGTTCCACGACATTGGAGGCTTTCGCACAATCGAAACTGGGCCCGCTCTGCGCCTGAGCTGCCGTAGCCGTCGTCAGAGCAACGGCGAAAGAAGTCGCCAGAAACAATCTCATCGCAATCTCCTTCCAGAGTTAGCGACCGAGGGGACCGTCGGCACGCAGCAGACTCCGAATCGCATTGTAGGGCACGGCAACCGTCAACCGTCCCTGGGCCTCGGGTGCTACTGCGCCCGGCTCGAAAACCAGGTCCAGCCGGTCCGCACGATAGTGATAGGGCGTCGCTTCCTGCAGGAGCGTCTTGAGTTTGCCGGCGTCGACCGACCTGGCTTTGGCAAGTACCTGCGCCGTCAAGAAACCGAGCCAATCACCGCTGAAGACGTCGGTAGGGCCGGCGAACCGCCCTGTACGCAAATCGACCAACGCCCCTTCGATGCCGCCGCGGCTGACTTCATCACCGATCCGCGTCCATCGCGATGTCGATACCGCGACGGCGCGAGGGCCGGGATAGGAAAGCTCGAAGGTCTGCTCGTTCGACCATTCCTCGCTCGCAGCGTCGCGGCCAGCTTTGGTGTCTGGCATGACCTCGGCCGCCGATTCGCGCGCACGCCCGGCAAAGCTGCGGTTCACCGCGGAAAAATCAGCCGTTGTTCCATCGAACTGCGGCCAGGCTGCCTCGATGCGATAGAAGATGTTGCCGATTCTGTCGTGTCTGATCAGCCAATAGGTGCCGACAAAGGGATAGCTGCCCTGCCCCAACTCCTTCAGTTGGGCGATCCGCCTCTGATGGAAATCCCAGAGGCAGGTATCCATCCGCGTGGGTTCATAGATACAGGCTTCGTTGCGGGCGGCGATCCAGCGCAACTGGTCCGTGATCAAATGCTCCCTGGCCGCGCCGGACAGCCGGTTGAACAGCTGCCTGTAGATCGCTGCCATGTCGCGGTCAGCACTAACAAGATCGGCGCTGCCACAGATCGCCCTTTCGGCCAGGCTGGCGGCCTTTGCACAATCAAAGCTCGGCTTCTGCTGGGCGAATGCCGGCGACACGACAGCGAGCGCCAGGAGTGGCGCCAGCCTCCTCATGCGCGACGCCAGGCCTTGAGGCGCCGCACCGCCTCTTCCATCTCGGCGGTCGAGCCGGCGAAGGAGATGCGTAGCGTCCCCGCCCCCCGGGCGCGGTCGAAGTCGACGCCGGGCGTCGTCGCGACACCAGCCTCGCGCAACATGAGCCGGCAGAACTCTCGGCTGTCGTTGGTGAGATGCGAAACGTCGGCGTAGATGTAGAAGGCGCCCTGTGCCGGTGTCAGCCGGTCGAGTCCCGCCGCCGGCAGGCCGGCCATGAGGAGATCGCGATTGGTGCGATAGCGGCGGACATGGCCATCAAGTTCCTCACGACACTCGAAAGCAGCCAGCGCCGCGTACTGGCTGAGCGTCGGCACCGAGATGAAGAAGTTCTGTGTCAGCCGTTCGATCGGTCGCACCAGATCGGGCGGAACGACCAGCCAGCCGACGCGCCAGCCGGTCATGGAGAAGTACTTGGAGAAGCTGTTGACCACGATCGCATTGTCAGTGATCTCGACCGCCGACGCGGTTTCGCCCTCGTAGACGATACCGTGATAGATTTCGTCGGAGATCAGCCGCACGCCTTTGGCGTTGCACCAGTCCGCCAGTGCCTTGAGTTCGGCGCGGTTCACCATCGTGCCGGTCGGATTGGACGGGCTCGCTACGATCAGCCCGTCGATGCGGCCGGCCTTCTCCAATGCCTCGACCGTCGGCTGGTAGCGATCGACCGCCGACGTCGGCAGATCGACGGTCTCGAGGTTCAGTGCCGTCAGGATGTTGCGGTAGGCCGGATAGCCAGGCGCTGCGAGCGCCACACGATCGCCGACATCGAAGCTCGACAGGAAAGCCAGCGGGAAGCCGCCCGACGAACCTGTCGTGACGATCACACGGTCGGGTGAAACCTCGGCGCCATAGACGTCGCGATAGTGACGCGCGATGCGTTCGCGCAGCGCCGGTACGCCGAGAGCAGCAGCGTAGCCGATGCGATCATTGTCCAGCGCCGCATGAGCCGCCGCGAGCGCGCCCTTCGGCGCCGGTGTGCTGGGCTGTCCGACCTCGAGATGGATAACGGTATCGCCGGCGGCTTCCTTTTCGGCCGCCGCTGCCATCACGTCCATGACAATGAAAGGATCGACGCCGCCGGCGCGGCGCGAGAGCTTACCCGACATGATGATCGCCGCTTACCGGGTAACTGCGGCGAGGCCTGCCCCAGCCGGATCCGCCGCGACGCGGCATGTGCTCCCGTCCGCGCGCAGGCCAGACGGACAGGCAATCGCATTGACGAAGCCCCCCTGCCCACGCAGTTGCGCCAGCACGGAAGCCAGGGGCTTGTCTTCCTCGATAGTCCCGCGCGCCACCCAACCCACGGCTTGGGCCGCTGTCGCCGCACCGCCGCCGGCGCCTGCGAAGGTGAATTCACCGTTGCCGGGATTGGCGATGATGAGCGGGCTGACCGCAGCCGCATCGGCCGTCGGCGCGCCAAGCATGATGCCGGTATTGGGAACCATGACACGAGCGCCGAAGAGCTGTCCCATGGAGAGCGCGCAGGCCGCCGCTCCGCCTTTGCCGTCGACCGCGGCCAGCCCCGCGAAGCCATTGGAATCGACCGGTACGCCGCCGACTGGCGCGCTGCCCTTCCATCCGGCAAGGGCCGAAGCACCAGCCATCGGCGCCGGCGCGACATAGACCCGCCGACGATAGTGCGACTCACTTATCGGCGCCGTCGCCTGCGGCACGGCATTGCGCAGCGCCTCGACCGGCATGCTGCCGCCGGCCTGGGAAATCTGCTCCGAGATGGTCCGTGCGAGCTGGCCTTGGAAAAATTCAGCGCCACCACGCTGGCGGATCGCGCCCAGCGTCCCTGCAAGCTCGGCCTGGACCAGCGTGGTTCCTTCACGCGCATTGCCCAGGACCCGACGCGCCTCGTTGTCCCCAAGCATGCCGGCACCGGCCTGCATATCGCGCGACAAAGCCCGCGAGACCGGCACGCCGAAACGCGCCAGCCGCTCGGCGGGGGCAACCACTGCCTCCCAGCGCGACGAGCCATGGCGAACATGCATCAAGGTGACGGCACGCACGCCGTTCGGCACGGAGAACGATGTGCCCTTGATCGGTCCAGGAGCCGCGATCGGTGCGAAGACGAACGACTCCGCCTGCTTGGTCTTGTCGTCGTGGACGATACAGGCCCCCGACGCGCCGAGACTTGCGGCCGACGGGAGAGTCACGGCCAATGCGAAATACATGGCGACGGCGGCGTCGGTGGCATTGCCTCCATTCGCCAGGATATCGCGCCCGACCTCGGTCGCGCGGCTCTCGTCGGAGGTAGCCGCTGCGAAGGATGCGGTTGCAACAACCCGTGAAAGACCTCCCCGTCCTGGCGACAGCCCGGCTGGATTCGCGGCATTTGCGGCCCGATCCATCTCCCGGCTCGTCTCATTTGTGCCACAACCCGACAGCAAGAAGATGGCAGCCGCCGCGAAGGCGGCACTGTATAGTTGACGCGACCGCTGACCGTTTCTAGCCCTCTGCAGACCCGTGCCATCTGTGTTCAGACGCATCACTACCCTCATCTGTGTCGCCCTTCTGGCGCTGGCGCCGTTTCGTGCCGCGACAGCGCAGCAAGGTCAACGACTCAATCTCATCCGCGACGCCGAGATCGAATCCACGATCCGCACCTTCACGGTTCCGATCTGGAGAGCGGCCGGCCTCGACCCTAATGGGGTCGAGATCATGCTCGTCCAGGACAATTCACTCAACGCCTTCGTGGCCGGCGGCCAGCGCATCTTCATCAACACCGGCCTGATCATGCGCACGGAGCGGCCGAACCAGCTCATCGGCGTCATGGCCCATGAAAGCGGTCATATTGCGGGCGGCCATCTGGCCCGCATGCAGGAAGAGCTGCGCAGCCTGTCGACCTTGCAGATTTTGGAGACCATCTTGGCCGGCGGTGCCATGGCGGGCGGTGCCATCGGCGGTGGCGGCGGCGGCGTCGGTGGCCCCGCCGGTTCGGGCGGCATGGGCGGCAAGCCGATGGCGCCGGGCTCGCTGATGTCCTTCCTCAAATACACACAGACACAGGAAAGCGCGGCCGACCAGGCTGCCATCAGCTACCTGCAGCGCACAGGCCAGTCGCCGACAGGCACGATCGAATTTCTGCGCATCCTGCAGCGCGAAGAGAAGCTCGCCATCAATCGGCGCGACCCCTACCTCACCACCCATCCGCTGACACCCGAGCGAATTGCGGCCTTCGAGCAGGCAGCGAAGAATTCTTCCTACCTCAAGACCCCCGATACACCGCAGTTCGTGATGCTGCATCAGCGCATGGTTGCCAAGCTCTATGGCTTCATCGCGCCCGACCTCGCCTTGTCGCGTTATGTCGAAGGCGATCGCGCCGTGCCGGCACGCTACGCCCGTGCCATTGCGCTCTACCGCAAGGGCGCGCTGGGCTCGGCCCTGCTCACCATCGACGGGCTGTTGAAGGAATATCCCAACGACGGGTACTTCCACGAAGTCAGGGGCCAGATGCTCTATGAGAATGGGCGGGCTGCCGAATCGATTGCCTCGTATCGCCGCGCCGTGCAGCTCCTGCCGTCGGCCGCCATCGTGAAGATAGACTTCGCCCGTGCGCTGCTCGACACCAACAACGTCGAAAACGATCGCGAGGCCGTGCGCAACCTCGAACTCGCCATGCAACAGGAGTCCGACAGCTTCGAACTGTGGCGGCTCATGGCTTCGGGTTACTCGAAGCTCAACAATCCCGGCATGACTTCGCTTGCCCGCGCCGAGATGGCGTCCCTGCGCGGCCAGCGTGCCGAAGCGCAGAGCCATGCCGACACCGCCGCGCGTCAACTGCCGGCAGGCACGCCGGCATGGCAGCGCGCCCAGGATCTCAAAGCCTATATCAATAGCCGGCCGCGCAAGTAGCGCCGGCCTTGGAGACAAGACAATGCGCTCATTTCTTCTGGCCATTTCTCTCGGATTGATCGTGGTCGGCGCCCTGGTCGCCACACGTACCGGCGCCCCCGGCAGCGCGGTTTCACCCGCCGCCGCCGCGCCGAACGCATCGAGCGTCCCAGCCGACCTCGGCCAGAGCATCCGCGCCTATCTGCTCGCCAATCCCGAAGTGCTGGTCGAAGCGATGCAGGAGCTGGAGCGCAAGCAGGACACCCAGCGCGATGCCGTCGCCCAAAAGGCGATCTCCCAGCACGACGCCGCCCTGTTCGGCGACGGCGACAGCCCGATCGGCGGCAACCCCACGGGCGATGTCACAATGGTCGAGTTCAACGATTATCAGTGCCCCTACTGCAAGCGTGCCCATCAGGCGGTGAAGTCGGTCACCAGCGCCGACGGCAAGGTCAAGATCATCTACAAGGACCTGCCGATCCTGGGTGAACCCTCGCGCATCGCCGCCCTCGCCGCCCTCGCCTCCGTGAAGCAGGGTAAGCACACGGAACTGCACAACGCCCTGATGGAGTACAACGGCAAGCTCGATCGCGATCGCATTCTCGAGATCGCCACGTCGGTCGGCCTCGACATGGCCCAGCTTCAGAAGGACATGGAAGAGCCGAAGCTGAAGGAGATCATCGATCGCAACATCGCGCTCGCGAATGCGCTGGGCGTACGCGGTACGCCGGCCTTCGTGGTCGGCAAGCAGTTCGTCCCCGGTGCGATCGACGCTGCCACCCTGAAGCAGCTCATTGCCGAAGCCCGCAAGAGCAAGAGCTAGCGGGACAAGGTTGCCGTCAGGCCCAGCGCATTGACCAGATCGGCGCCGGGCCTCCCGAGATATTCCAGCTTGTCCAGCCCGAGCGCCGGCTGAGGGGTCGTGTCGAGCGTGAGCGTGCCACCCTGCTCGACAAAGCGCGCGACAGTGTCGAGCAGCTTGGTCATGTCCTGCGTGATCAGCACGCCATGTGGTTGATGACGCCTGATCTCGTTCGCGAGTTCCGCGCGTTCGGCAGCGGCGTCCTTGCCTCCGAGCTTCGCCTTGGCCTGCAGGCTGCGTTGCAGCAGCCCCTTGTCGGCGATCGTCAGCTTGGCCGCCGCAAGTGCGGCCTTGGTGCCCAGCAAAGCGTAGACTTCGCCGAAGTCGACGGCCTCCCAGAATTCCTCGTCGATATCGACGAGGCGCGCCGTGAAGGAAAGATCGGCAAGATTTGGCCCGCCCAGCTTGCAGTCGTCCACCCTCAGTTCGTGGCGGGCGCGATCGTCGACGGCGCTGCAGTCGAAATCGAGCCGCACCGCATCGAGATTCATGGCTTGCAGGACCATGCGCGTGGCCATCGCCTGGACGCTGCGCCACGAGGGCGCCAGCACGAACCCCTCGACGCGCAGCCGTGAGCGGCTGATATCGCGGCTCTCGGCGGTCGTTTCGATGGTGATCTTGCCCAGCGACAGGCCGTATTGGGTCATCAGATTGCCGCCGAAGCCCGAAAGCTCTGCAAAACCGACTGGGACGCGGCCGATCGGCATGCCCGGCTCCCAGTCGATCGACGAGGCGAGGTCGAGCGAGCGTCGCAAGTCGATCCGCGAGGCCCGCAATTCCCCCAAAGTCAGCTCCGGTGATTTCGCCCCAGTGCTTCCCGCCTTCGCCTCCTCGACGTCGAGCTTGCCGATCAGGCCTTGCACGTAGTCGGCAACGACGAGCTTGCGGGCGGCTACCGATGTCTCGTCGATGCTGATGTGGGCAAGTTCCGTCTGCTCGATCTGCTTCGCCGAGAGGGCGCGCAGCAGACGAGCCGTCAGGACCTGACTACGAAAGGGCCCGTCGTAGACCGGGTCGTAGCGCGGCAAATCGAGCCCGGTCGCGACCACTTCCTTGATCGTCCACGCACCGCCCTCGTCGGGATCGGCGAGGCGCACGTCGCTGAGATGCAGACGATCCGCCTTCAATGGATCACCCCAGTTCAAGCCGTCGAGCGGCAAGCGTCCCTGTCTGATTTCCTCGAACGGCCAGACGAGGCCTTCGACCTTCCAGCCCCCGATCTTCACACTGCCATTGAGGCTGGCAATCTTGTCGATTGCGATGCTGCGTTCGAGCAGATGGACCTTCACGCTTTCGACTTCGAGGCCATTCTGCGCCAGTCCGGCCTTGATGTGGCGGGCGGCATAGTCTTCGGCAAAGGGCACGGCGACTGCGCCTGCCCCCACGAGAATGACAAGGAGCGCGGCAACAACGACAACGGCTTTTTTCACGGTTCGGCGTCCGGCTGCTTCGAGGGTTGGGCTGCGTCGAAGGCCGGATGCTTCATGCAGGCGTCGTAGATCCGCTGGATGGTCGGATAGCGCTTCATGTCGACCTTGAACCGGGCCGCATTGAACACCTGCGGCACCAGGCACATGTCGGCCATGGTCGGCGAGTTGCCGTAGCTGAAGGTGCCGGCCTCCGGCCCCTTGCCCAACGTCGCTTCGTAAGCGTCGAAACCGGTTTCGATCCAGTGGCGCGACCAGGCGAAGGCGCTTTCCTCGGTCTGGCCGAACTTTTCGCGCAGATAGCCCATGACCCGCAGATTCTGGATCGGATGGATATCGGCGCTGACGATCAGCGAAAGCGCCCGCACCTTGGCCCGGCCGACCGGATCCCTGGGCAGCAGCGCAGGCTCGGGATGCGTCTCCTCAAGATATTCCATGATCGCCAGCGACTGGGTAAGCACGGCCCCATCGTCCAGCACGAATGCAGGCACCAGTTTCTGCGGGTTCAGGGCAACATAGTCGGGAGCCGCCTGCTCACCCTTGCGCAGATGCCGCGACGCATGCTCGACCTCGATTCCCTTGAGGTTGAGCGCAATGCGTACGCGGAACGCCGCGGACGACCGGAAATAGCCGATAAGCTTCATGACCGCCTCCCGCGGTCACTCTAGCACGGCTCAGGTCGGTGGCGTGTAGCGCACGACCTTCTGGTCGATGGCGCCGAAGATCGACTTGCCGGCACGATCGAACATTTCGATGCGGATCTGATCGCCGAACGACATGAAGGGCGTCACGGCTTTGCCGCCGTCGATCGTCTCACGGACCCTGCGCTCGGCAATGCAGGAGCAGCCCACGGCTGCATCTCGGTTCGCGACCGTGCCAGAACCAACGACCGTCCCTGCTTCAAGATGACGGGTCCGGGCCGCATGGGCGATGAGCTGCCCGAAGTCGAAAGTGAGGTCTGTGGCGGCATTCGGATGGCCGAATTCCTTGCCATTCAGGGTCGAGATCAGCGGCAGGTTGACCTTGCCGCCATCCCAGGCATCGCCCAGTTCGTCCGGCGTCACGGCGACGGGGGCGAAAGCCGTGGCGGGCTTGCCGTGGAAGAAACCGAAGCCCTTGGCCAACTCGGTCACGATGAGGTTGCGCAGCGAGACATCGTTCAAGATCGTCACGAGCTTGATGTGCTTGCGCGCTGCCTGCGCCGACACGCCCATCGGGACGTCGTCGACGATCACACCGATCTCGCCTTCGAAGTCGATGCCCCAGGCCTCGTCTGCCATCTCGATCGCATCGTTGGGGCCAGTGAAGGAGTCCGAGCCGCCCTGGTACATCAATGGGTCCGTCCAGAAGGAGGGCGGCATCTCGACGCCGCGCGCTTTGCGGACCAGCTCGACATGCACGACGTAGGCCGACCCGTCGGCCCATTGATAAGCCCTCGGCAACGGCGCCGCGAGCGCCGTCGTATCGACCGCGAACGTGCCCGGTGCCTTGTCGTTCTCGAGCTGTGCGGCCAGCGCCTGCAGCTTAGGTTCGACGGCGGCCCAGTCGTCTAGCGCCCGTTGCAGGGTCGGCGCCACATTGGCGGCGCGCACGGCCCGCGTCAGCGCGCGATTGACCACAATCAGCGTGCCATCGCGGCCGCCTTCCTTCAGCGATCCCAGCTTCATTGTTTGGATTTCCCCCTACTCTGCTGCCTGTTTGACGTCCGCCGGTCGCCAGGACTTCACATACCCTTCGAACTCGACACCGGCCGGCATGGGCGCGACATCGATGGCATCGCGCGTGTCGATCATGACGGCAACTTCGTCCGTCTCGGTCTTGCCGCCCTTGGTGGCGGCATTGAAGGCCTTGGGATGCGGCCCATGCGTGAAGCCGGTCGGATGCACCGTCATCATGCCGGGATGAATGTTGTCGCGGCTGAAGAAGCTGCCCTTGTGATAGAAGATCACTTCCTCGAAATCGTCGTTGTTGTGGAAGAATGGCAGGCGCAGTGCCTCCGGGTCGCTTTCGAGCGGCCGCGGCACGAAGGTGCAAACGACGAAGCGGCCGGCCATGAAGGTCGTGTGCGCCGACGGCGGCAGGTGGGCGCGGTGGCTCATCAGCGGCCTCAAATCGCGCCAGTTGATGCGCACCATGCTCAGATCGCCATGCCAGCCCACTGCATCGAGTGGATTGAACGGATAGGTCACCGTCGAAAGCTGGTTGCGCCGCTTCACCGACACCTTCCAGGTGCGCTCGTCCTGCTGGGCGCGGAAGGCATCGTCGATGTGCGGCGTGTCGAGTATCGCCGGATCGAAGATGGCGTGGCGTCCGACCAGTCCCTTTTCGGGCAGAGTGAAATGGTCGTTGGTCGCCTCGATCATCAATGAAACAGTGGGCTTGGCCGGCTCCAGGCGCCACATCGTGCCGCGTGGGATCACCAGGTAGTCACCCTCGCTGTAATCGAGGTGGCCATAGTCGCAGAACAGGGCGCCCTGGCCTTCGTGGACGAACAGGAGCTGGTCGCCGTCGCTGTTGCGCGCCAGCTCGGGCATCGCCTTGTCCAGCCGCCAGATGCGCATCTGCAGGTGCGCGTTGCTCATCACGAGTTCGGCGTTCCAGGGATTGACCTTGGCCGTCACGAGCTTGTTGAGATCGAGCGCACGAGGCCGGATCGGGCCGTCGAAGTCGATCCAGTCCGTCGGCTTGTGCTTGTGATGGAACTGCGCCGAAGGGCCGAAGAAGCCCTCCTTGCTGATCTCGCGCTCGTAGGTGCCTTCGGGCAACCGCACATGGGCCTGACGCGAGGCCGTGCCTTCGACCTGGCGCAGCGGGATCCAGTTCTTGGCCATGGTTTCCTCCTATGCTTTCAGCACGCCGCGGCGAATCTGGTCGAGTTCGATCGACTCGAACAGGGCGCGAAAGTTGCCTTCGCCGAAGCCTTCGTTGCCGCGGCGCTGGATGATCTCGAAGAAGATCGGCCCGATCACCGTCTGGGTGAAGATCTGCAGCAGCAGCCCGCCACCTTCGGTCGGGGCACCGTCGACCAGGATGCGGTTGCGCGCGAGCCGGTCGAGGTCTTCGCCGTGGCCCGGCAGGCGCTTGTCGATCTGCTCGTAGTAGGTGTCCGGCACCGTCTGGAACGGTACGCCTTTGGTCTTGAGCGTCTCGACAGCCTCGTAGATGTCGTGCGTGCCCAACGCGATGTGCTGGATGCCCTCGCCGTGATAGGCCGAGAGATATTCCTGGATCTGCGACTTGTCGTCGGTGCTTTCGTTGATCGGGATGCGGATCTTGCCGCACGGGCTGGTCATCGCCTTGGACTTGAGGCCGGTCAGCTTGCCTTCGATGTCGAAGTAGCGGACCTCGCGGAAATTGAAGAGCCGTTCGTAGAAGTCCGCCCACTCGTCCATGCGGCCGCGATGCACATTGTGGGTCAGGTGATCGATATAGGTGAGCCCCACACCCTTCGGGTTGCGATCGACGCCCGGCAGGTACTCGAAGTCGACGTCGTAGATCGAGCCCCGCTCGCCATAGCGGTCGACGAGATAGAGCAGCGAATCGCCGATGCCCTTGATCGCGGGGATATTGAGCTCCATAGGCCCGACCTTGCCCTCTACCCCCCAGGCGCCGAGCGACAGCGCCCGCTTGTAGGCGAAGGCCGCATTCTTCACGCGCAGCGCAATGGCGCAGACGCTGGGTCCGTGCACACGCGCGAACCCTTGGGCGAAGCTCTCCGTCTCGGCATTGACGATGAAGTTCACATCGCCCTGGCGATAGAGCGAGACATCCTTCGAGCGATGCCGCGCCACCTTGGTGAAGCCCATGCTCTCGAACAGCGCGCCCAGCGCCGCCGGATCGGGCGCGGTATATTCGACGAACTCGAAGCCGTCGGTCCCCATGGGATTGATTTCATCGATCTCCAGGACATTGCGATCGCCGATGCTCGCCATGATGACCTCCCGAGATTGACCGGTATGCTGAATTAGTTTCAAATGTAACTATTATGCCGAACGCTTTGCAAGCCCTCGAACTGGAGAATTTTCTCCCCTACCGCCTGTCCGTCCTGGCCCAGCTTGTGAGTGAATCCCTGCACGACCTCTACGCAGAGCCGTTCGGGTTGAGCGTCACGCAATGGCGGGTCATGGCCGCCCTGGGGCGCTTCGCCCCCCTCACCGCCTCTGAGGTGGGACAGCGGATCGTCATGGACAAGGTGGCGGTAAGCCGGGCGGTGGCCGGGCTCATGAAACGGGACCTGATCGAGCGGGCGACCGACCTCAACGACCGCCGGCGGGCGTCCTTGCGGCTGAGCGCCAAAGGCCGCTCCATGCACGCCCGGATCGTTCCCCTGGCCCTCGGCTACGAGGGCGAACTCTACCAGGCCCTCTCCCCGGAGGAGCGCGAAACCCTCAACGGCTTGTGTGATCGGCTGTTCGCCCACGCCAAACTGTTGAGAAAGGCGGCCTGAGGCCGCCTTGTCGGGCCGACTCCCCATGCTATAACGCCCGCCTCTTCTATGGGAGGCAGGATTGGCCGCAAAGGCCGCCCGGCGCCCACCGGCCAGCAAGCCGGTGCTGGTGCTCAACGGGCCCAATCTCAACATGCTGGGTAAGCGACAGCCGGAAATCTACGGCCGCGAAACGCTGGCCGACGTCGAAAAGGCGTGCCGCGCGGAAGCGGATCGGCTTGGCCTCGATGTCGAATTTGCCCAGAGCAATCATGAAGGCGTGCTGGTCGACCTTATTCAGGCGGCACGCGAGAAGAATGCCGGCATCGTCATCAACGCCGGCGCCTACACCCATACCTCGGTTGCCCTGCTCGACGCGCTGAATGCCGCCGAGCTGCCGGCCATCGAGGTCCACCTGTCCAACATCTACAAGCGTGAGAGCTTCCGCCATCGGTCCTACATCAGCCCGGCTGCGGTCGGCGTGATCGCGGGACTGGGCACGCAGGGGTATCTTCTCGCCCTCCAGGCGCTGGCGCGTCTGCTGGCACGCTGACAAACATCGGGAGCGCTTCTCCATGGCAAAATTCGAGATGGATACCGAGTTCGTCCGCAAGCTGGCGGAGATCCTGGAAGAGACCCATCTCGGCGAGATCGAACTGGCCGATGGTGAGCGCCGCATCCGCGTCGCCCGTCCGGCCGTGACGATGACCGCTGCTCCCGTCCAGATGGCCGCCCCTCTCGCCGCTGCGGCCGTCGCAGCTGTCGCCCCGGCAGCCGCCGGCGCCGCAGACATCGCCAAGCATTCCGGCGCCGTGAAGTCGCCGATGGTGGGCACCGCCTATCTGGCGCCCGAGCCCGGCAAGCCCAACTTCGTCGCCGTCGGCGACAAGGTGACGGCCGGCCAGACACTGCTCATCATCGAGGCGATGAAGACCTTCAATCCCATCAAGGCGCCCAAGGCCGGCACCGTGACGTCGATCCTGGTCGAGAATGCCCAGCCGGTGGAATTCGGCGAGCCGCTGATGGTCGTCGAGTAAGGGCCCCGCGGGGATGTTCGACAAGGTCCTGATCGCCAATCGCGGCGAGATTGCGCTCCGCATCCATCGCGCCTGCCGCGAGATGGGGATCCAGACGGTCGCGGTACATTCGACGGCTGACAGCGACGCCATGCATGTGCGGCTGGCCGACGAGTCGGTATGCATCGGACCGCCGCCCGCACGCGACAGCTATCTCAACATTCCCCAGATCCTGTCCGCCGCGACCATCGCCGGCGTCGATGCGATCCATCCCGGCTACGGCTTCCTGTCGGAGAATGCCCGCTTTGCCGAAGCGGTCGAGGCGCACGGCTTCACCTTCATCGGCCCGACGCCGCAGCACATCTCGATGATGGGCGACAAGATCGTGGCCAAGCAGACCGCGCACGATCTTGGCCTGCCCCTGGTGCCGGGCTCGCCCGGTCCGGTCGAATCATTGGAAGAAATCATCGCCCTTGGTGAAAAGATCGGCTGGCCGGTGCTGATCAAGGCCGTGGCCGGCGGCGGCGGACGCGGCATGAAGGTCGTGGAGAGCCCCGAAGCAGCGGCCGAAGCCTTCTCGCTGGCGCGCGCCGAAGCCAAGGCGGCCTTCAGCAACGACGCCGTCTACGTCGAGAAGTATCTCGCCCGGCCGCGCCATATCGAGATCCAGGTGCTGGGCGATGGCCTCGGCGCCGGCGTGCATTTGGGCGAGCGCGACTGCTCACTGCAGCGCCGTCACCAGAAAGTGCTGGAGGAAGCCCCCTCGCCTGCCCTCAATACCGAGCAGCGCAACAGGATCGGCGAGTTGGCCGCCGACGCCGTCCGCAAGCTCAAGTATCGCGGCGCCGGCACGTTGGAGTTCCTGTTTCAGGACGGCGAGTTCTACTTCATCGAGATGAACACACGCCTGCAGGTCGAGCATCCGATCACCGAAGCGGTGACCGGCATCGACTTGGTGCGTGAACAGATTCGCATTGCTGCCGGTGCACCGCTCGGCATGACCCAGAAGGACATCGTCATCCAGGGTCACGCCATCGAGTGCCGCATCAACGCCGAGCACCCCGAGACCTTCATCCCCTGCCCCGGCAAGATCGTCGACTATCACCCGCCGGGTGGCCTCGGTGTGCGCGTCGATTCCGGCCTCTACACCGGCTACGTCATGCCGCCCTACTACGACTCGATGGTGGCCAAGCTCATCGTCAACGGCACTTCGCGCAACGAGTGCCTGATGCGCCTGCGCCGTTCGCTCGAAGAGTTCGTGATCGGCGGCATCGATACGACGATACCGCTGCACCGTCGCATCATCGGCGAGCAGGCCTTCATCGACGGCGACTACGACATCCACTGGCTGGAGAAGCTGGTCGGCCTGAAGAAGTAGCGGCGGCATGCTGGAGATCACGCCCGACCTCCTGCTGCAGGCTTACCGTATTGGCGTTTTCCCTATGGGCGAGCGCCGCGACGATCCCAAGCTCTACTGGCTCGATCCGCGGCTGCGCGCGGTGCTTCCGCTCGATGGCTTTCACCTGCCGCATCGCCTCGCCCGTACCGTTCGAGCCGGCCACTTCGACGTGAGCGCCGATACGGCCTTCGCCGAGACCGTCCGCGCCTGCGCCGAGCCGCGGCCGGGCCATCCCGAGAGCTGGATCAACGAACCAATCGTCGACCTCTACACCGAGCTCCACCGGCGCGGCCACGCCCATAGCGTGGAGTGTCGCGTCGACGGCAAGCTGGTCGGCGGGCTCTACGGTGTCTCGGTGGGCGCGGCCTTCTTCGGCGAGAGCATGTTCTCGCGCCAGCGCGACGCCTCGAAAGTGGCGCTTGTCCACCTGGTGGCGCGCCTCATCAAAGGTGGCTTCCGCCTGCTCGACTGTCAGTTCATGACCGAGCATCTGCGGAGTTTCGGCGCCGTCGAGATCCCGCGTGACGACTTTAAGGTGCTGCTGGCCCAGGCAATCGATCGGACGGCGACGTTTCAGCGCGAGCTGGGTGGTGTCGATCCCTGCGCCATCGTGCAGGAGAGCACGCGCACATCGTAGACGCCGTGGTCGAGCGCGGAGAGAGATGGCGTCGAGGCGAACATCCAGCCGGCGAACAGCTTCTCCTCCGCCTGGCCAGGCTTGTGATCGGTGATGGTGAGATAGGCGACGGACTCCGGCGGCGCTTCCGGCACGTTCACCAAGCAATCATCGACCTTGATCTCCAGGGTGCCGAAGCGCGTCGTCTGTCCGACCGGCGCATAGAAACGCTGGGTCCGCGCCGTCACCTTGTCGAGCCCTTGCAGCTCAGCCGAGCGTGTCCCCGGCCCCTCCGGGATCGGCCGCAAGTTGGCATTGCCGGGTCGTTGCGGGACCTGAGTCTGGGTTTGAGCATAGGATGCGGGAGCAGCCGCAGCGGCACAGGCCACGATCGCGGCCGCTATGAGGAAGGTGCGCAAGCTCACTTCTTGGCGTGCGGTGGCGCGAGTCCGTCGATCAACTCGTGAAGCGCCTGCTTGATCTGGCTCGCGTCGCATCCCATCAGAACTCCGTCCTCCAGCGCGTCGGCGCAGAGGGTTTCGATCTCCTGGATGTTCTGATTGAGGACTTTGATCTTTTCGAGGCACGAGACCGGCTTGCCATCCGGTTGCCGCCACACCGGCGGTGCCTTGGGGGCATGAGCATTCATCATTTGCTCCCTGCGCTTCCGAACATGAATTTGGCGATCAGTTCGGTGAGTGGGATCGAATCCTGCGTATGGTTGATCTCGCCGCCGGCGCGAATCATCGTCTTGTCGTTGCCGGGCTCGAGCACCACCACGACACCGCCCAGCAGCGATTCACTCACGATCTTGGCGTTGGTGTCGGACGGCAGGTTGACGTTGGACGAGACCGCGAGCCGTACGACGGCCTGGTAGGTCTTGGGATCGAGATTGAAACCCGTGACGGCGCCGACCTTGACCCCGCTCAACGTTACATCGGCGCCGCGCTTCAACCCATCGATACGCCCGAAGCGGGCGATGACTTCATAGCCATCCGGACCGCTGCGATCCGATTTTGCAAAGGCATAGAAGACGAAGACGCCGGCCACCACGAGGACCAACGCACCTATGATCGTCTCGACGATATTGCGGCCCACCCTCGTCTCCTTCGCTGCCGCTCTCGTCAACCTGGACGCCATGCCTCGTAAGGCGGCTTCGGCTTCTCACCACTGGAGAGCGTATGGCCGGGCGGCCGGTAAGCATGGTCGGTACCAGTAAGGTTCGGCAGATGCTCCTTCTGCCACGGCTTGCGCGACGCATCACTGGCAGACGGGATGGCATCGGTCGTGTGGTGCAGCCAGCCATGCCATTCGGGCGGAACGCGCGAGGCTTCGGCAACGCCGTTGTAGATCACCCAGCGCTTGCGCCGCAGGCCCGGAATGGTGCGCTTGTCGAGGTAGTAACGATTGCCCTCGCCATCCGTGCCGACGAGTTCGCCACGCATCTTGGTGAAGAGCCAGGTGCCGATAGTCATGGACCAACCACGTTGTCGTAAGTGACCGCGCCGCTTGTACGCGGGCGCTTCATCGCGTGCAACGCGACGTGATCGAGACATGATTCGCATCGTTCGTCGTCATGCGAATCGCGTAACTCAGTCACCTGTTGCGCGCTTGCATCATCTAGTATCATCAACATGGTGGTCTACAAAATATAGTTGCGCACACAAGATTTTGTAATTTACTATCATCGCGTGCCCATATGTGCGTGTTCGAAAGTGATCGAACATTGCCCGCGACAGGGATTGAACGACGGGAATTGGGCACGGGGGATCGTCGATGCGCTTCGAGCGTCGGTACACGCAAGCAGGAAAATCGCCATTCGAAGGGATGGCGTTTCGTGCTGCCGATTCCGAAATTCGCAATCCCGACGGATCGATCGTCTTCCAGCTCAAGGATGTCGACGTACCGGCCGAGTGGTCGCAAGTGGCGGCCGATGTCCTGGCGCAGAAGTATTTCCGCCGCGCCGGAGTGCCCGCGCGCATGGTGCGCGTTGCCGAGGCCGATGTACCGGAATGGTTGTGGCGTTCGGTAGCCGACGAATCTGCCCTCGCCGAACTGCCCGCAGCCGAACGCTACGGCAGCGAGATGAGCGCGCGGCAGGTATTCCACCGGATGGCCGGTGCCTGGACCTACTGGGGATGGAAAGGCGGCTACTTCGACAGCGAAGACGATGCACGCGCCTTCTACGATGAACATTGCCACATGCTGGCGGCGCAGGTTTGCGCGCCCAACTCGCCGCAGTGGTTCAACACCGGCTTGCATTGGGCCTATGGCATCGATGGTCCCGGCCAGGGTCACTGGTATGTCGACCATCGCGACGGCCAGACCTACCTGTCGGACTCTTCTTATGAGCGGCCACAGCCGCACGCCTGCTTTATCCAGAGCGTCTCCGACGATCTGGTGAGCGAAGGCGGCATCATGGACCTCTGGGTCCGCGAGGCGCGTCTCTTCAAGTATGGCTCCGGCACCGGCTCCAACTTCTCCAAGGTGCGCGGCAGCGACGAGCGTTTGTCGGGCGGCGGCAAGTCGTCCGGCCTGATGTCGTTCCTCAAGATCGGCGACCGCGCGGCCGGCGCCATCAAGTCGGGCGGTACGACCCGGCGCGCGGCCAAGATGGTGACGGTCGATATCGATCACCCCGATATCGAGGACTTCATCGCCTGGAAGATGCTCGAGGAGCAGAAGGTGGCCGCCCTGGTCGCCGGCTCCCGTCTGGCCAACCGCCACCTCAACGCCGTCATGCAGGCTTGCCTCGACAGCGGCATGGCTGGCGATGGCGCTTTCGATCCGCGACAGAACCCGAAGCTGCGGCGCGAGATCGTCGCTGCCCGCCAGGCCGAACTGCCGGAAAACTACATCCAGCGGGTCATCCAGTTCGCGCGTCAGGGCTATCGGCACATCGAATTCCCGACGTTCGATGCGGATTGGGAATCGGAAGCCTATGCCTCTGTCTCCGGTCAAAACGCCAACAACTCGGTGCGGGTAACCGATACGTTCCTGCGCGCGGTCGAGGCTGACCGGCAATGGGCGCTGACCGAGCGCACCACCGGCAATGTCTGCCGGACAGTCGGCGCGCGGGCCCTGTGGGACCAGATCGCCGAAGCCGCCTGGCACTCGGCCGACCCCGGCCTGCAATACGACACCACGATCAACGACTGGCACACCTGCCCGGAATCGGGGCGCATCAACGCCTCCAATCCGTGCTCGGAGTACATGTTCCTAGACGACACGGCCTGCAACCTCGCCTCGCTGAACCTCATGCGGTTCCGCCGGCAAGACGGCTCAGTCGATGTCGGCGCCCTCGAGCATGCCAGCCGCCTGTGGACAGTCGTGCTCGAAATCTCGGTGATGATGGCGCAGTACCCATCTCGCCGGATCGCCGAACTCTCTTTTGAGTACCGCACCCTGGGCCTGGGCTACGCCAATCTCGGCGCCCTGCTGATGGCGTCGGGTCTCGGTTACGACAGCGCCAAGGGTCGCGCCATCGCCGGCGCCCTGACCGCGATCATGACCGGCACTGCCTATGCGACTTCGGCGGAAATGGCGGGTCTGATGGGCGCGTTCCCCGGCTTCGCCGCCAATCGCGAGGCGATGCTGCGGGTCATCCGCAACCACCGCCGCGCTGCCGAAGGCGCCCGCGGCGGTTACGAAGCGCTTTCCACCCTGCCGATTGCGCTCGACGCCGCCAATTGCTCGGACGAACGGTTGATCGTCGCGGCCCGTCATGCCTGGGACCGGGCGCTGGAACTCGGCGAACGGCACGGTTTCCGCAACGCCCAGGTCTCGGTGATCGCGCCAACCGGCACGATCGGCCTGGTGATGGATTGCGACACCACTGGCATCGAGCCCGACTTCTCGCTCGTAAAGTTCAAGAAACTGTCCGGCGGCGGCTATTTCAAGATCATCAACCAGACCGTCCCCCTGGCGCTGCGCACCTTGGGTTATGGCGCGGCCGCAATTGATCGCATCGTTGCCCATGCAGTGGGCCATGGATCGCTCGAAGCAGCGCCGGCCATCAACCATCAGAGCCTTGCGGCACGCGGTTTCGATGCCACGACGCTGAAGCGCGTCGACCAGGCGATCGCCACCGCCTTCGACATCCGCTTCGCCTTCAACCGCTACACTCTGGGCGACGCCTTCTGCCGCGACGTGCTCGGCCTCGACGACGTCGCACTCGCCGACAGCAGCCTCGACATCCTTGCGAGCCTCGGCTTCTCCAAGAGCGATATCGCTGCCGCGAACATCCACGCGTGCGGGACGATGAGCATCGAAGGCGCTGTCGATCTTCGTCGCGAGCATCTTTCTGTGTTCGATTGTGCGAATCCCTGTGGACGAGATGGCAAGCGCTGCTTGTCTGCAGAGAGTCACATACGCATGATGGCTGCAGCCCAGCCGTTCGTATCGGGCGCCATCTCCAAGACCATCAACATGCCAAACGCAGCTACGGTCGAGGATTGCCGCAAGGCCTATGAGATGTCGTGGAAGCTCGGATTGAAGGCCAACGCGCTCTATCGCGATGGTTCGAAACTCTCGCAGCCGCTGTCCGCCATGGTTCTCGGCGACGATCTCGCCGCTAACGACGATCTCGCCGACATGCCGCCGATTGCGCGGGCACCGATCATTGCCGAGCGGATCGTGGAACGCATCGTCGAACGCGAAGTTCGCGCCGGCCGCGAGCGGCTGCCGCAGCGCCGCAAGGGATATACGCAGAAAGCCATCGTCGGCGGGCACAAGGTCTACCTGCGCACGGGCGAATACGAGGATGGCCGGGTCGGTGAGATCTTCGTCGACATGCACAAGGAAGGCGCGGCGTTCCGCAGCCTGATGAACAACTTCGCCATCGCGATCTCAATCGGCCTGCAGTACGGCGTCCCCCTCGAGGAGTTCGTGGAGGCCTACACCTTCACGCGCTTCGAGCCGTCAGGCCTGGTCGAAGGTAACGACGCCATCAAGATGTCGACCTCGGTCCTCGACTACATCTTCCGTGAGCTCGCGATCTCCTATCTCGGGCGCAACGATCTCTCGCATGTCGAGCAGGCCGATCTTCAGCCGGACGGCGTCGGCCGCGGCGAGATCCAGGGCGAGCTGCCGGTTCCGGGCACCGATGCTGCCGAAGCAGCCGCCGCCGCAGTGAGCCGCATCGCCAGCGTCGGCTACATGCGCAGCAACCTTTACGTATTGAATGGCCGGACGGCCGGCAATGTCGCGATCGCCAACGAAGCGATCGCGGCCGGCCCCCTGCCCAACGGACTGACGGACGGCCCAGCCGTCGCTACGGCGCACATCGCCAAGGCGGCCGTCGTCGGCGTCGCGCGCGGAGAAGCATCCTCCTCGCCCTCGGGTCTCGCCTTCGAGGCGAAGCTCAAGGGTTACGAAGGGGATGCCTGTCCGGAATGCGGCAACTTCACGATGGTCCGCAACGGGACGTGCCTCAAATGCACGGCCTGCGGCGGTACTACCGGATGCAGTTGAGCATGCGTGGCGTAGCGTACCCGCGTACCCCGGGGGCCTCACGGTTGGGGACCTCATAGCTAACCATAGGAGACAGTTATGGCTGCTAAGAAGAAGGCTGCTAAGAAGAAGGCTGCTAAGAAGAAGAAGCAGTAAATAGGAAAGGGCGTAGGCCAAAGTTTACTTTGGCCCCTCTAACCAACGCCTTTCGGCTTCCGTGTGGGCGCCCCTCAAGGGGCCCCACCGGAAGCCACCTTACAGAAGACGAGCAATAAGCCGATCCGACGCTCTGGCTTGCCAGGGCGGAAAGGCGAAACTAGCTAAAGCGTCCGGCGACTTCGGTCTGCCGGACTTTTTTCTTTGCGGCTTCATCGGATTCCGTTCGCAAGCCAGCCAAGAAAAACTGCGAGATCTCTTCGCCCTTTTCCTGGCACGATTCACGCTATGCTGTAGGCATGCCGGATGACACCCCGACCATCGGCCTGCGCATTGTCGATTCGCTGGCCGCCGTCGATGCCGCCCAGTGGGATGCCTGCGCACTGGCACCCGGCTCGGCCGGCAATCCCTTCCTCAGTTACGGGTTCCTGAAGGCGCTCGAGGACTCCAAGTCGGTCGGTCGACGCACCGGCTGGCAGCCTCAGTATCTCCTGGCCGAAGCGGCCGACGGCACCTTGCAAGGCGCAGCGCCGCTTTATGTGAAAGGCCATTCCCAGGGCGAATATGTGTTCGACCATGGCTGGGCACAGGCCCTGGAGCGCGCCGGCGGACGCTATTACCCGAAGCTGCAGGTCGCAGTGCCCTTCACGCCGGTACCCGGTCCACGGCTCTTCGCCCGGCCCGGCCCCTATGCCGAGGCGGTGCGCGACGCGATGATCGACATGCTGGCCAAGGTCGCCGGCGACAACAATATCAGCTCGGTCCATGTCACCTTTTGCACCGAGGCCGACTGGAAGCGCTTCGGCGCGCGCGGCTGGCTGCTGAGACTCGGCCAGCAGTATCATTGGCACAACGACGGCTACCGCACCTTCGACGATTTCCTGGGTGCCCTGGCGTCACGCAAGCGCAAGGCCATCCGCAAGGAACGCGAACAGGTACGACGCGAGGGCCTGACCGTCCGGGCGCTGTGCGGCGACGAGATTTCCCCTGAGCATTGGGATACTTTCTTCGCCTTCTACATGGACACCGGCGGCCGCAAGTGGGGGTCGCCCTACCTCACCCGCTCCTTCTTCGACATTCTAGGCGCCACCATGGCCGACAAGGTCGTGCTGGTGATGGCCGAGGCCGACGGCCGGCCAGTCGGTGGCGCGCTCAACCTCAAGGGTGACGACACGCTCTACGGCCGCTACTGGGGCTGCCTGGAAAGCCACGCCTTCCTGCACTTCGAAGCCTGTTACTACCAGGCGATCGACTATGCGATCACCCACGGCCTGGCACGCGTCGAGGCCGGCGCCCAAGGCGACCACAAGATCCAGCGTGGCTATTTACCGGTGCCGACCTTCTCCGCCCACTGGATCGTCGATCCCGGCTTCCGCCGTGCCATCGACGATTATCTCAAGCGCGAGCGTCCTGCTGTCGAGCAGGAGATCGAAGGTCTGATGCAGTATTCGCCGTTCAGGAAAGAAAACGAGGGCTGACGACCTACTTGGTCATCAGCACCCCGATGAAGAAGATCACGAAGAAAAGCAGCTGCTCGGTAAGTCCGAGCGGCGCCTGCCAGCCGATCTTGTCGACGAGGAACAACGCCACCCAGAACACCGCGGTGGCGAGCACCGCGGCGCGGAGGGCGATCCAGAGAGGCCGAAAAGCGTTCACTCGGCCAGAACGGGTTCTTGGCTAGCCGGCGGCAGCGCTCCGCGCTCCGGTGGCAGGAAGGTGAAGGCGAGCTTGGTGGCATCGCCCTCGCCTTCGGTATCGACCCGCACCGTGCCGCCGTCGGAGAGCCTGCCGAACAGCACCTCTTCGGCCAGCGGCTTCTTCACGTACTCCTGGATGACGCGGGCGAGCGGCCGGGCGCCGAACAGCTTGTCGTAGCCCTTCTCCGCCAGCCAATTGCGCGCCTTGTCGTTCAGCTCGATGAACACCTTGCGGTCGGCAAGCTGGACCTCGAGCTCGGCCACGAACTTGTCCACCACCTTGCCCATCGACTCGGGGCCGAGGCTCGCGAACTTGATGATCGCGTCGAGACGGTTGCGGAACTCCGGCGCGAACAGCCGGTTGATCGCTTCGTCGTCCTCGTCGTGCCGCTGTTCACGGCCGAAGCCCAGCGCGGGCTTGGCGATGTCGGCGGCGCCGGCATTGGTCGTCATGCAGAGGATGACATTGCGGAAGTCGACCGTCCGGCCGTTGTGGTCGGTCAGCTTGCCGTAGTCCATCACCTGCAACAGGACGTTGAACACGTCCGGATGCGCCTTCTCGATTTCGTCGAACAGCACGACGCAGTGCGGATGCTGGTTCACCTTGTCGGTGAGCAGGCCGCCCTGATCGAAGCCGACATAGCCCGGAGGCGCACCGATCAGGCGCGAAACGCTGTGGCGCTCCATGTACTCCGACATGTCGAAGCGGATGACCTCGAGGCCGAGCAGGCGCGCGAGCTGGCGTGTCACCTCGGTCTTGCCGACGCCGGTCGGGCCGGCCAGCAGGTAGCTGCCGATCGGCTTCTCCGGCGACCTCAGGCCGGCGCGGGCCAGCTTGATCGACGCCGAGAGCTGGTCGATCGCGCGGTCCTGGCCGAACACGACGGTCTTGAGGTCACGGTCGATGTTGCGCAGCAGCTCGGTGTCGTCCTTCGACACGCTCTTGGGCGGGATGCGCGCGATCTTGGCGACGATTTCCTCGATGTCCGGCACTTCGATCGTGGTCTTGCGCAGGTCCGGGGTGCGCAGCATCTGCGCCGCACCGACTTCGTCGATCACGTCGATCGCCTTGTCCGGCAGCTTGCGGTCGTGGATGTAGCGCGCCGAGAGCTCGACGGCGGCCTTGATGGCGTCGTCGGTGTAGCTCACGTGGTGATGCTTCTCGTAGACCGGCTTCAGCCCCTTCATAATCTCGACGGCGTCGCCGATCGAAGGCTCCGGCACGTCGATCTTCTGGAAGCGGCGAACCAGGGCGCGATCCTTCTCGAAGTAGTTGCGGTACTCCTTGTAGGTCGTCGAGCCGATGCAGCGCAGGTCGCCCGACTGCAGCGAGGGCTTCAGCAGGTTCGACGCATCCATCGAGCCGCCGGAGGTGGCGCCGGCGCCGATGATCGTGTGGATCTCGTCGATGAACAGCACCGAGTTCGGCTTCTTCTTCAGCTCCGAGAGGACGGCCTTCAGCCGCTCCTCGAAGTCACCGCGATAACGCGTGCCGGCCAACAGCGCACCCATGTCGAGCGCGTAGATCACCGATTCCTTCAGGACATCGGGCACTTCGCCATCGATGATCTTGCGCGCCAGTCCCTCGGCGATCGCCGTCTTGCCGACGCCGGGCTCACCGACATAGAGCGGATTGTTCTTGGTGCGGCGGCACAGGACCTGGATGGTGCGCTCGACCTCGTGCTCGCGGCCGATCAGTGGATCGACGCGACCGTCGCGGGCCTTCTGGTTGAGATCGACGCAATAGGCGGCCAGTGCCTCGTTGCCCTGCTTGGCGCTGGGCTCGGCACCATTCTCCTCTTCCGAACCAGAGACACGACGCGCGCGGGCCCGGCCCGGTACCTTGGCCTTGCCGTGGCTGATGTAGTCGACGGCATCGAGCCGGGTCATACCCTGATTCTCGAGGAACGACACGGCGTGGCTGTCGCGTTCGGAGAACAGCGCCACCAGCACATTAGCGCCGGTCACTTCCTTACGACCCGACGACTGCACATGGACTGCGGCGCGCTGGACCACCCGCTGGAAGCCTGCCGTGGGCAGCGGCTCGCTGGGCGTCTGGGTAATGATGCCCTTCAGGCGATTGTCGACGAAGGTTTCGAGATCGTGGCGCAGGCGGTCGATATCGACGCCGCACGCCTTGAGCACGGGGATCGCATCCTCGTCCTCCGTCATCGCCAGCAGCAGATGCTCGAGCGTCGCGTACTCGTGGCGGCGCTCGCCAGCGAGGCCGAAAGCGCGATGCAGGGACTTCTCGAGGTTCTTGGACAGCATGGACATCGAACCACCTCGGCAGAAAAACGAACTACTCTCCGGTCGCTACTCTTTCTCCAACGTGCACTGGAGAGGGTGCTGGTTCTTGCGGGCGTAATCCACCGTCTGAGTCACCTTGGTCTCGGCGATCTCGTAGGTGTAGACGCCGCACACGCCCACACCCTTCTGGTGGACGTGAAGCATGATCTGCGTGGCTTCATCTCGATTCTTCTGAAAGATGTTCTGCAGAACGTCGACGACGAACTCCATCGGAGTGTA
Organism: Reyranella sp.; assembly: GCF_004297405.1. Lineage (GTDB taxonomy): Bacteria > Pseudomonadota > Alphaproteobacteria > Reyranellales > Reyranellaceae > Reyranella. The sequence goes on along the minus strand of NZ_SCVC01000029.1, from coordinate 23,691 downwards.
ATCGTCGTTCAGCATCAACACCTTGTACATCGACGGCTTCTTGGTGCGCGTCCGGGTGAGCGTTAGGGCGCCAGTACGACCATCATCACCGCCTTGCCCATCGTCACGGCGCGGCGGCTCTTGCGGCGGACCACCGGGAGGCTCGTTCGGGCCGCCCAACCGCCATTCGCCTGCACTACGCACAAAGTCCATCGTTCCGATCAAACTCCAAATCCAAGCCACACATGAATTATATAGGCAGCGCTGGCGATTCCGCTACCTCGGCCGCAGACCATCCTTCCCCACCACCAGCATCCAGCGATCTGCCCGGGCGCGCTCGATCGGCGCGTTCATGTCGCGTCGCAGTTCGGCCGGCTCCAGTTTGCGTGGCGGATTTACCGGAATCTTCACCGTGTCCCACGAGAAGAGCTTGGCGGAAAATTTCACGTTCACAAAGCCATCGGTCGGGTAGTGGTAAGCCTGAAAACCCCACACGCCGTTGCGACAGGATGCGATCGTCCACCAGAAATCGTTGTCCGGCAGGCGGAGCCCGTCGGGCGGTGGGCCGAAGCCGCGGCTGGCGTCGAGCAAGCTGGTCAACTCGCGGGTTTCGCCGGCGTTCAGCAGGCGCTGACCGCGCTTCATGCTCCAGGGTGCAAAAATATCAGACGGGTCGGATAGCAACATGTTTGTGATACCCGTGGTCACCGTGCCCTGCCCGGTCAGCACACCGATATCGAGGCCGGCCGTCCCGTCCGGCTGCAGGTAAACTTCGTAGGCGCGAACCTGTTCTTCCCACAGGGCATTGTAGATCAGCCGCAGCCGGTTACGGCCGCCCGGCGCACATTCCTTGCGGATGTCGTTGGCGGCGACATAATCGAACCAATGGAAGCTGCGGACGATGGGCTTGTCGACGTTGCGATCCGCCCGCTGCGCCCAGGCCGACGGGGCAGCAGTAAGGGTCAAGGCCGTCAACGCCAAGAAAATAGCCTTCATCGCTGCCTCCAGATGGGGACTTGCACTTTCCGGTCCAACTTTGGCACTACGGCGGCGGCTGGATCGTTGCATAACCGCGTGATCTTTAGTAATCTTACAACAATTGCTCATAAGCTATTGGCTGGGCACAAAAATCAGATTTGAGCGTATGGCATATTCGCGATGACCTTCCCCTTCAGGCGAATCGCGGTCAGCCTTTCCTGGCTTGCCGTGGGTGTTGTTTTTGTCGGCGTCACCGTGGCGCCGGCGCCCGCCGACGCGCAGACGACATCGGTCAAACGCGCCGGTTCGCCAGTCAAAGCCAAGGCCCGCTCCAAGGCAAAACGAGTAACGCCTGCTGCGTCGTCGTGGGTGCCCAATCCGGCCGTCAGCGGCCGTGATGCCTATCTGATCGTCGATGCCCAGAGCGGCCGCGAGTTGGCCTCCGACCGGCCGGACGAGCTGCGCTATCCGGCCTCGCTTACCAAGATGATGACGATCTACCTCACCTTCTCGGCCCTCGACTCGGGCCGGCTGTCGCTGGGGGATTCGTTGCCGGTGTCGGTCAATGCGCTGAACGCGCCGCCCACCAAGATGGGTATGACACCCGGCGGCACGGTGAACGTGCGCGACGCCGTGATGGCCCTGGTGACTCGCTCCGCCAACGACGCCGCTGTCCTGCTGGCCGAGGGCATGGCCGGCAGCGAGGAAGCCTTCGCCCGAGCCATGACGCAGAAGGCGCGTCAGCTTGGCATGACGTCGACGGTATTCCGCAATGCCTCGGGTCTGCCCAACCGCGAGCAGGTGACGACGGCCCGCGATCTCAGCCAGCTCGCCAACGCGCTCCTGCGCGACTACCCCCACTACTATGCGATCTTCTCCGTGCAGAGCTACGCCTACCGCGGCCGCACGCTTGCAAACCACAATCGCATGCTCGGCAGCTACGACGGCGCCGACGGTCTCAAGACCGGCTACACCAACGCCTCTGGCTTCAACTTGGTGATGTCGGCCGTGCGCGACAATCGCCGGCTGATCGGCGTGGTCATGGGCGGCGACAGCGCTGCCCAGCGCGACCGGCAGATGGCCGCCCTCATGGATCGCGGCTTCTCCATCGCCCAGTCCATGCAGCTCTCGGCCTGGACGGCCCAGCGCAAGCCGCCGTCGGCCCGGTACACCGCCGCCCAGTTCGATCCGGGTGCCAGTTTCGCCGAGGCCTATCGTCCGCCGGCGGCAGTCGCCAAGGCCGATGCACCGAGTTCCCAGAGGCCGCCCGTTACGCCGAAGTACGCCGGCTTCGTCGCCCCGGCTCCGGCAACGCCCGCCACTGTGCCCGCCACCGCTGCAGTCCCTGCTCCCAACGATACGCCGGCACTCGGCAGCTGGGTGATTCAGGTCGGCTCCTTCAACGATCCGCAGGCCGCCCAGCTCGCCCTGGCGCGCGCCACGTCCCAGCTCCCCGCCTCGGCCAAATCGGCCGCCGCCATGGTCGATGAAGTCCAGATGGCGAATCGCACGTTCCATCGCGCCCGGCTCGGCAACCTCTCGCAGGACCAGGCCGTCGACGGCTGCAAGCAGCTCGAGAAGAAGAAGATCTACTGCTCGGCGCTGCAGATCACGGCGTGGAATACCCCAGGCGCTCGTTGAGCGCTTTGCGCAGCCAGTTCACGAACGGCCGTTTGTGACGGCGCTGCCATAGCGCCAGGTCCCAAGGATCGCCACTCGGCTGCAGCCGAGTCTGGATCGGCTCGAATACCGATACGGTCGTCAAGGCGCCGCCGACCTTCACCCGCAACGGCGCAATGCGATAGCCCGGCCCCTCGTAGCCTGCGAGCCGGGCTACGTCGCGGCGGCTGAGACCGCCAACGATAGCGCCGGCAACCTCCTCGCACGGATCGGGGATCACCACCGGATAGGTGGCATCCTTGGCTCGGCGGCGCGCATGGCCCAACAGGCTCGCCGCAAGAAAGGCCTGCGGCGGCAGGCGACGCCCCAGCACGATCGCGGTGACGTCGCGATCGAGCAAGGTGCCGTAGAAGAAGAAACGCATCAGTGATGGCCAGCGCCACCCGCCTCGACATCGTCGGGCAGTTCAACGCCACTGGCGGCCAGCGCAGCCTTCAGCTCATCCTTCAGCCGATCCAGGCCCGCATTATCGGCCGCCTCGCAGCGCGCCACGAGGACGGGCTGGGTGTTCGATGCGCGGAGCAGCCACCAGCCGTCCTTGGTGCTGACCCGCACGCCGTCGATGTCGGAGAACTTGGCGCCCTCCTTCTGCAGGCGCGCCTTCACCTTCTCGACCACGCCGAACTTCTGGTCGTCCGGGCAGTCGAAGCGCAGTTCGGGCGTGTTGACCGGCTGGGGCAACCCGTCACGCATCTCGGCCAGGCTCTCTTTGGCGTTGGCCACGACATTCAGAAGCCGCAATCCGCAATAGAGCGCATCGTCGAAGCCGTAGAAGGTATCGGCGAAGAACACATGGCCGCTCATCTCACCTGCGAGTGGCGAGCCGATCTCCGCCATCTTGCTCTTGATCAGCGAATGGCCGGTCTTGAACATCATCGGCTTGCCGCCAGCCTTGGCGATCTCGTCGAACAGCACCTGGCTCGCCTTCACATCGGCGATGATGGTGGCGCCCGGATTGCTCTTCAGGACGTCGCGTGCCCACAGGACCAGAAGCTGGTCGCCCCACAGGATGCGGCCCTTGCCGTCGACCGCACCGATGCGATCGCCGTCACCGTCGAACGCGATGCCGAGGTCGCAGCCGTGCTTCTTCACCTCGGCGATAAGCTGCTCCAGGTTCTTCGGCACGGTCGGGTCGGGATGGTGCGCTGGGAAAGTGCCGTCGACCTTCTCGTTCAGCACGAAATGCTCGCCCGGCAGCTTGTCGACGACGGCGCGGATCGAAACGCCGACGGCGCCGTTGCCGATGTCCCAGGCGACCTTGAGCTTCTTGCCAGGCTTCACGTCGCGCAGCAGGCGCGCGGCATAGTCCGCCAGGATGTCCTTCTTCTCGACCTTGCCCTGCCCGGTTTCCCAGTCGCCCTTACCGGCCATCGCTCCCAGCGTCTGGATGTCGGCGCCAAAGAACGACTTCTTGCCCATCATCATCTTGAAGCCATTGTAGTCTGGCGGATTGTGCGAGCCCGTGATCTGGATGCCGCCATCGGCGCTGAGATGATAGACAGCGAAATAGAGCATCGGTGTCGCCGCAACGCCGATATTTACGACGTCGACACCGGCAGCCGTCAGCCCCTCGATGCAGGCCGCCGCCAGCTCGGGCGAACTCAGCCGGCCATCATAGCCCAGCGCCACGCGCTTGCCGCCCTTGCGCTTGACGAGGGTGCCGAAGGTTCGGCCGATCGCACGCGCATCTGCGGCATGAACGGTGCTGCCCACGACGCCGCGGATGTCGTACTCGCGCAGGATGCTGGCCTCGAACTTGTGCGCCGTCTGGCTCATGCAGGAACTCCGGGGTTGTACGTTGATGTCTAATTGCGGGGCGCGGGCCGGCCGACGCCTTCATAGGCGAAGCCCATCCCTCGCATTTCTTCGGGGTTGAACGCGTTACGCAGGTCGACGATGCGTGGTTGGCGCATCAGCTCCTTGAGGCGGCGCGGATCGAGACCGCGGAACTCGTGCCATTCGGTGATCAGCACCAGGACGTCGGCCCCATTGGCCACCTCATAGGCCGTCTTGGCAAATTCGATGTTCTTCAACAGACGGCCCGCCTCAGTCATCCCCTCCGGATCGAAGGCCACGATCGTCGCGCCGGCGGCTTGCAGAGCCGGCACGATGTCGAGCGACGGCGCGTCGCGCATGTCGTCGGTGTCGGGCTTGAAGGTCAGGCCGAGCACGCCGACCCGCAGCCCTTTCACCGAGCCACCGCAGAAATCAATGACCTTGTCGGCCATCCGCTTCTTGCGCGCGTCGTTCACCGCGATCACCTGCTCGACGATCGTCTGCGGGGCATCGACCTCGCGTGCCGTATAGGCGAGCGCCAGCGTGTCCTTGGGGAAGCACGAGCCACCGAAACCTGGCCCCGGATGCAGGAACTTCCGGCCGATGCGGCCGTCGAGACCGATGCCGCGGGCGACATCGTGAACGTCGGCGCCGACCTTCTCGCAAAGGTCGGCAATCTCGTTGATGAAAGTGATCTTGGTCGCGAGGAAGGCGTTGCCCGCGTACTTGGTGACCTCGGCCGTCTCGATGTTGGTGAACACCATCGGCGTCTGGATCAGATTCAGTGGCCGGTAGATCGCCGACATCACCTCGCGTGCTCGCGCACTCTCCACGCCGATCACGACGCGGTCGGGCTTCATGAAATCCTCGATCGCCGCGCCCTCGCGCAGGAACTCCGGATTAGACACCACGTCGAACTCCGCCCCGGGCCGGGCCTCGTGAATGATGCGGGCCACCTCACGGCCGGTGCCGACCGGCACCGTCGATTTGGTGACGACCACCGCATAGCCCTGCAGGGCGTCGGCGATCTCGGCCGCGGCGGCATAGACATAGCTCAGGTCGGCATGGCCGTCGCCGCGCCGGGTTGGTGTGCCGACAGCGATGAAGACGGCATCGGCGTCCGCCACCGCGTCGCGGAGGCTCGTACCGAAGGACAGCCGGCCGGACCGCGCATTGTCCGCCACCAGCTTGTCGAGTCCCGGTTCGTAGATCGGGATCTCGCCCTTACGCAGCCGCTCGATCTTGGCGGCTTCCTTGTCGACGCAGATGACGTCGTGGCCGAACTGGGCGAAGCAGGCACCGGACACCAGTCCGACATAGCCCGAACCGATCATCGCGATGCGCATGGCGTCAGCCCTTCATCAACCGTTCGATGAGGGCGCGACTCTCGGCCTTTGTGTCTTCGCGGTCGAGCGAGATCGCGACGTTGGCTTCGAGGAAGCCGAGGCGGCTGCCGCAATCGTAGCGTCGGCCGGTGTAGCGCATCGCGTGGAACGGTTCGTTGCCGATCATCTTGGCCATCGCATCAGTGAGCTGGATCTCGCCGCCGGCGCCCGTCTCATGCTGGTCGAGATGGTCGAACACTTCCGGCAAAAGCACGTAGCGACCGATCAGCGCCAAGGTCGAGGGCGCGTCTTCGGGCTTGGGCTTTTCGACCATGCCCGTGATCTCGGCGAGACCGTCCTTCTCGTCCTTCACCGCCGCAATGCCATAGCTCTTGGTCTGCTTCCGCGGGACGTCCATCACGGCGACGACGCTGCCACCGGTCTTGTCGTGCGCGGCAGCGAGCTGGCCAATGCAGCTTGGCGTGTCGAGCGTCAGCTCGTCGGGCAGCAGCACCGCGAAGGGCTCGCGTCCGATCCAGTGGCGGGCACACCAGACGGCATGGCCCAGACCCAGTGGCTTCTGCTGGCGCGTGAAGATCGCGTTTCCGGGCTTGATGGTGGCAGCCTGTGTCTGCTTCAGCTCCGGCGCCTTCTTGCGCTGCTGCAGCGTCATCTCGAGTTCGTAGGCGTGATCGAAATGATCTTCCAGGGCGCCCTTGTTACGACCCGAGACGAAGACGAACTCGTCGATCCCGGCCTGCAGGCACTCCTCGACCGCATACTGGATCAGCGGCCGGTCGACCACGGTCAGCATTTCCTTGGGCATGGCCTTGGTCGCAGGCAGAAATCGGGTTCCCAAACCCGCGACGGGCAGAACGGCTTTACGGATACGCTGAACCATGCTCACCAACCTCGTTGAACGGGTGGATTATATTGATGAATCAATGCTTTGATAGGATTGCCGGGTGACAATCCGGGGGTCGGGCTAGATGCCACCCAGAGCCGCCGCTGGCAAGATTAACCGCCAAGCAGGACGTCCTTGGCTCGATTGATCCGCGCTGCGAGATCGGCCGTGCCACCGACGTCGGGATGCATGCGCTGGATCAGGCGACGGTGCGCCGCGCGGATCTCATCCGCTGTCGCCCCTTCCGCCAGACCGAGAACCGCCATCGCCTCTTCGCGCGTCATGTCGGTACGCGGTCCGCGCGGCGGCGGCTGTTGCTGAGTATTGCGCCAGTTCGCGCCCAAACGACGATCGAGATAGGCTTCCAGCACCCTGAGAGAATCGGCGTCTGCAGAGCACTCCGCCCGCAAATCGAGAAGCTCCGCATCGGATAGTGCATCGAGTGTGCGCCCGGCGAAGCGACCCGACAGGATCGTGCCGCCGACATCACCACTGCCATGGTCAATCCAGGCTTGAAGAAAAGCTGTACGCACTTCCGTGCGTTGGCCATTGCCCGGTGAACTGAAGCCACCCGAGGAACGGTGCCGCACGGCGCGCGCGATCAATGCTGTGATGACGATGCCGGCAAGGCCAAGAAGTTCGGGCAACAGGCCGGGCAGGAAACGCAATCCGAAGATCAGCAACGCACCGACACCGATGCCGCCCAACACCACCAGCACGACGCGCAGCGTTCGCGCCAGAGCCGACGGCTTTGCCCGCAGGACCCAGGCAAGGCCTAACGCCATCACCGCGAGAACGACCAGCGCCAGAAGGACGGCTGGCATACCTACTGTCGCAGGGGCGCCGGCGTCTGCGGAGCCGGTGCCGCCGGTGTCTGCGGCTGCGTCTGTCCCTGGGACTCCGCCCGCTCGCGCTGGATTTGCCGCCAACGCTCGACGTTGCGCTGATGTTCGTAGAGCGTCAGCGCGAAGGCATGCCCACCCTGGCCATCGGCGACGAAGAAGAGCGAACGGTCGCGCGCCAACGGATTGGTCGCCGCCACGATCGAGGCGCGGCCGGGGTTGCAGATCGGCCCGCGCGGCAGGCCGTTGATCACGTAGGTGTTGTAGGACGTGTTGGACGTCAGATCGGCGCGCGTCAGCTCGCGATTGAACGCGACCTTGCCATCGGTCAGGCCGTAGATCGTGGTCGGGTCGCTCTCGAGCTTCATGCGGCGGCGCAGCCGGTTGATGAAGACCGCGGCCACTTTGGTACGCTCAGCCGGTACCGCCGTTTCCTTCTCGATCATCGACGCGAGGATCAGCGCGTCACGCTTGTTGGCCAGAGGCAGGCCGGCCGCTCGCTTACGCCACGCCTCGTCGAGCGTCTTCTCCATCGCCTCTTTCATGCGCATCAGGAGACCGTCGCGTGTATCGTCGCGCGAATAGAAATAGGTCTCCGGCAGGAGATCGCCCTCCTTGAGGTCGAGCGTGATCTCACCCGCCAACGCCTCGGTCTTGCGTACGAGGTCGATCACCTCGGCCGTCGTCATACCTTCAGGCACGGTGAGGCGGCGCTGCACGACCTTGCCCGACTGCAGCAGCTCGACCAGCGTCTGCATGGAGGTGTGGGCCGGCACTTCGTATTCGCCCGCCTTGATGGGCTTGGGCGACGGATCGATCATCAACGCCACGCGGAACAGCCGCGGATGGGAAATGACGCCCTCTTCCTGCAGCAGCTTCGACATGGTGGTGGGCCCCGCGCCTCGCGGGATCACGACGTTCTTGGTCTTCTCGAGTGGCCCCTCGGCAGTAAGGATCGTGTGGCCGAGATAAAGCCCGCCGCCCATCACCGTGACGAGCAGCGCGACAAAGAAGAGGACCCAACGAAAATAGCTGAGCAAACTCAGCTCCCGGTGGTCAAACGGGACCGACGATCAAGGAGGCGTTGGTGCCGCCAAATCCAAACGAATTGCTGAGCGCGTAACGAACCTTGCGCTGCTTGGCTTGCTTGGGCACCAGGTCGATGTCGCAACCTTCGTCGGGCTCGTCGAGGTTGAGGGTCGGCGGAACGGCCTGCTCGTTGATCGACTTGATCGCGTAGATCGCCTCGATCGCGCCGGCAGCTCCCAGCAGATGTCCCGTCGCCGACTTGGTCGACGACATAGAGAGTTTGTAAGCGTCCTCGCCGAACGCCCGCTTCACGGCGCCGAGTTCGATGACGTCGGCCATCGTCGAGGTGCCGTGTGCGTTCACATAGTCGATCTGGTCGGTGCCGAGCTTGGCGCGCTTCAGCGCCGCCTTCATGGCACGCATCGCGCCGTCGCCATCCTCGGACGGTGCGGTGATGTGGTGGGCATCACCAGACAGGCCGTAGCCTATGATCTCCGCATAGATCTTCGCGCCACGCTTCTTGGCGTGCTCATATTCTTCGAGCACCACGCAGCCCGCACCCTCGCCCATGACGAAGCCGTCGCGCCGCTTGTCCCACGGCCGCGAGGCCTGGGTCGGCGTATCGTTGAAATCGGTCGACAGCGCCTTGCAGGCATTGAAACCTGCCATGCCGATGCGGCAGATCGCAGCTTCGGCCCCACCGGCCACCATGACGTCGGCATCCTCGAGCTGGATCAACCGAGCCGCATCGCCCAGTGCATGGGCACCGGTGGCGCAGGCCGTGACCACGGAATGGTTCGGGCCCTTGAAGCCGTACTTGATCGAGACCTGGCCGGAGACGAGGTTGATCAGTGCCGAAGGAATGAAGAACGGGCTGACGCGCCGCGGTCCACGCTCCTTCAACACCAGCGACGTCTCGTAGATCGTCTGCAAGCCGCCGATGCCGGAGCCGATCATGACGCCGGTTCGGGTCATGCCCTCTTCGTCCTGCGGCTTCCAGCCGGAGTCCTCGACCGCCTGCTCGGCGGCCGCCAGACCGAAGATGATGAACTTGTCGAGCTTCCGCTGGTCCTTGGGCGCGATATAGGCGTCGGCATTGAAGTGGCCGTTCGCCTTCTCGCCCAAAGGCACCTCGCCCGCGATCTTGGTCGCGAGATCGGAGGTGTCGAACGCCTGGATGGCCCGGATGCCAGACTCCGCCGCCATCAGGCGACGCCAGTTCGTGTCGACGCCGTCACCCAACGGCGTCACCATACCCATGCCAGTTACAACGACTCGCCTCATCTTCCGCCTTCCTAGTTGCAGGAACTGGCGAAGATCAGGACTTCGCGTTGCCTTTGATGAAGCCGATCGCGTCGCCGACGGTCTGGATCTTCTCCGCCGCGTCGTCGGGGATCTCGATGCCGAACTCTTCCTCGAACGCCATCACCAGCTCGACCGTGTCGAGGCTGTCCGCGCCGAGATCGTCGATGAACTTGGCGTCTTCCTTGACCTGCGCGGCCTCGACGCCGAGATGCTCCACGACGATCTTCTTAACGCGCTCGGCAATATCGCTCATTTTCTTGTCCTTCCCGTCTATTCTGAAATCCCGGTCGCCGAAGGGGTTGGCGAAGTCCGGGCTCTTAACATAGCTCCACGGCCATTGGCTAGAATCGAAAAGCCCACAGAATCAGGCACTTGAAGGGCTGTCCCAAGGACCTCCCCTCAGATCATCGCCATCCCGCCGTTGATGTGCAGGGTCTGGCCGGTGACATAGGCCGCTTCGTCGCTTGCGAGATAAACAACGCCGGAAGCGATTTCCTCCGGCGTGCCCAGGCGATCCGCCGGCACGCGGCCGAGGATCGTTTTCTTCTGGTCGTCGGTCAGCGCGTCGGTCATCGGCGTAGCGATGAAACCGGGCGCTACGCAGTTCACCGTGATCCCGCGCGAGGCCAGCTCCTGCGCCAGCGACTTCGACATGCCGATCAGGCCCGCCTTGGCGGCCGCATAGTTCGCTTGGCCGGGATTGCCGGTCACGCCGACGATCGAGGTGATATTGATGACGCGGCCGAAGCGGCGCTTCATCATGCCGCGCATCGCCGCCCGCGTGAGGCGGAATGTGCCGGTCAGGTTCACCTGCAGCACCTTCTCCCACTCGTCGTCCTTCATGCGCATCGAGATGTTGTCGCGCGTGATGCCGGCGTTATTCACCAGGATGTCGAGCTTGCCCATCGCTGCCTCGGCCTCCTTGGCCAGACGGTCGATGTCAGCGGCATCGTCCATCTTCGCTGCGACGACATGGGCGCGCTCTCCGAGCGTGGCCTTGAGCTGCTCCAGCGCATCGGCGCGCGTGCCGGACAGGGTGACGGTCGCGCCCTGCTTGTGCAGGGCCTTGGCGATTGCACCACCGATGCCGCCAGAGGCACCGGTGACAAGGGCTGCCTTGCCGCTGAGATCGAACATGGCGCTACTCCTCAGGCGGTTTTCAGGAAGGCTTCGATGTCGGCCGGCGTGTTGAGCGCCAGGCCCGTCATATCCTTGTCGATGCGCTTGACCAGGCCCGACAGGACCTTGCCGGTGCCGCACTCGACCAGCATGTCGACGCCCTTCGTCTTCATGTACTGCACGCCTTCGCGCCAGCGCACCAGCCCCGTCACCTGCTCCACCAGCCGCTGCTTGATCGCACCGGGATCGCTGATTTCAGCGGCCAGCACATTGGCCACCAGCGGTACCCGTGGCGGCATCAGTGCGACGCCTTCGAGCGCCGCTTTCATCGCGTCGGCGGCCGGCTGCATCAGCGGGCAATGGAAGGGCGCGCTCACCGGCAGCATCATGCCGCGCTTGCAGCCCTTGGCCTTGGCCGCCTCGATCGTGCGCTCGACGGCTTCCTTGTGGCCGCTGACCACGACCTGGCCGCCGCCATTGTCATTGGCCACGGCGACGATCTGGCCTTGGGCTGCTTCCTTGCAGGCTTCCTGGGCCGGCTCGAGCTCGATGCCCAGCAGGGCCGCCATGGCGCCAACGCCAACCGGCACGGCTTTCTGCATCGACTGGCCGCGCAGCTTGAGAAGCCGCGCAGCGTCTGCGAGTTGCAGTGCGCCAGCCGCGGCAAGGGCCGAGTATTCGCCGAGCGAATGGCCGGCGACGTAATCCGCCAGAGACGGTAGTGGCTTACCGCCATCCTTTTCGAGGATCCGCGCAACCGCCACGCTCACGGCCATCAAAGCCGGCTGGGCGTTCTCGGTCAGGGTCAGGTCGCTTTCGGGCCCTTCCCGCATCAGCTTCGACAGGTTCTGGCCCAGCGCCTCGTCGACCTCGCCGAACACGTCGCGGGCGGTGGCGAAGGCCCCTGCGAGGTCGGCGCCCATGCCGACGGCCTGAGATCCCTGGCCTGGAAAGACGAAAGCCCGACTCATACGCGTTTTCCCCCTTTGTTCGACGCGAATTGCGGGCAGTCATACCGGCGCCCCTGACGCAGTCAAGCTGCGCCGGGATTGCTTGATTTCGGGCCGTGGGCCTGTATAACCGCCGCTCTTCGGGGCCTAAATCGGCCCTGATCTCCTTGCCGGCTCGAGCATCCGCCCTTTCGGGGCAAATGCAGGGAGCCGGCTAGATCCGGTCGGTTCGCTGAACTCCGGGTCACTAACAGCCATAAGGAGCCAAAACGACATGGCACTCTACGAGAACGTCTTCATTGCGCGTCAGGATGTCCCGACGACGCAGGTGGAGGCATTGACCACCCAGTTCGCCGAACTGGTCACCGGCCTGGGCGGCACCGTCTCCAAGAAGGAGTACTGGGGCCTGCGCTCGCTGACCTACCGCATCAAGAAGAACCGCAAGGGCCACTACACCCTGCTCAACATCGACGCCCCGTCGGCGGCGGTGAAGGAGCTGGAGCGCACGATGTCGATCAACGAAGACATCATCCGCTTCATCACGGTTCGCGTCGACGAACTCGAGGAAGGCCCCTCGGCGGTCATGCAGCGCAGCGCCGAGAAGTCGGACCGTCCGGGCGGCGATCGTGGCGATCGCTGGGGTGACCGTCCGCCTCGCCGCGAGCGTCCGCGATTCGGTGACGAAGGCGCAGCCCCCGTCGCAGCCCCAGCAGGAGAAGAAGAATGAGCGCGCAACGTCGCCCCTTCACCCGTCGCCGCAAGAGCTGCCCGTTCTCGGGCGCCAATGCGCCGAAGATCGACTACAAGGACGTGCGCCTTCTGCAGCGTTTCGTCTCCGAACGCGGCAAGATCGTTCCGAGCCGCATCTCAGCGGTTTCGTCCAAGAAGCAGCGTGAGCTCGCCCAGGCGATCAAGCGCGCCCGCTTCCTGGCGCTCCTGCCCTACATCATCGCCTAACCAGGAGACGCAATCATGCCGATGAACGTCATCCTGCTGGAGCGCGTGCCGAAGCTCGGCCAGATGGGCGACGTTGTGAAGGTGAAGCCCGGCTTCGCCCGCAACTTCCTCCTGCCGCAGAAGAAGGCCCTGCGCGCCACCAAGGACAACATCACCTACTTCGAATCGCAGCGTAAGACTCTCGAGGCCCAGAACCTCGAGCGTCGTTCGGAAGCCGAAGCCGTCGGCGCGAAGATGAGCGACCTCAAGGTCACTCTGATCCGCCAGGCATCGGAAGCCCTGCAGCTCTACGGTTCGGTCACCTCGCGCGACATCGCCGACGGCGCCGCCACCGAGGGCGTCAAGCTCCAGCGCAGCCAGATCGAGCTCGACAAGCCGATCAAGACGCTGGGCGCACACAAGATCAAGGTGCACCTCCATCCGGAGGTCACGGTCGAGATCACCACGATCGTCGCCCGTTCGCCCGACGAGGCCGAGTTCCTCGCCAAGGGTGGCACGCTGGTCGCAGAAACCGAACGTGCGGCGATGGAAGCGGCTGAAGCCGCTCGCCGCGCCTCCGAGCAGGCTGCCGCGCTGTTCGAAGCCAAGGCTGCCGAAGCCGCCGAAGGCGAAGCTGCCGAGGCTCCGGCCGAGGCCGAGGAAGCGCCGGCCGACCAGAAGTAGCCCGCGTGCCCCCGGGCACCGTGCATCTCTTCGAACGCATGCCATCGCACCGCGATGGCATGCGTTTTCTTTTGTGGCGCCGGATGATTAAGGTTCTGTCGTGATCTGGCGACTGGGCGCTCTCAGTGTTGCTGCCCTCGTGGCGATGCCCCTGCTCGGCATCACCTCCAGCCTGTTCACCTGGCAGGGCGATCTCTGGCATCACCTCGCCGCGACCCAGCTTTCCGATATCGTCGCCAACACGATTGTCCTGCTGTTGGGTGTCGGCGTTGGCAGCGTCGTCATCGGCACCGGCACGGCCTGGCTGGTCACGATGTGCCGTTTCCCCGGCAGCGGCATACTGCAATGGGTTTTGCTGCTGCCGCTGGTGCTGCCGACCTACATCATCGGCTACGCCTATGCCGACCTCCTGGCCTTCGCCGGCCCGATCCAGACGGCGCTGCGCGACGCCATGGGCTGGAGCCGTGCCGACTACTGGTTCCCTGATCTCGGCTCCGCAAGCGGCGTGGCTTTCCTCTTCACGCTGGTGCTCTACCCCTACGTCTATCTCGCGGCACGCGCGGCCTTCCTGTCGCAATCACCGGCGCTGCTGGAGGCGAGCCGCATCCTGGGCCATGGCCCGTGGCGAACTTTCTTCCGTATTGGACTGCCGCTCGCCCGCCCCGCCGTCGCCGCCGGCGCGGCGCTGGCCCTGCTCGAAGCGCTCGCCGATTTCGGCACCGTCCAATATTACGGCGTCCAGACTTTCACGACCGCGATCTACCGGACCTGGTACGGCATGGGAAATCGCGAAGGCGCGGCGCAAATCTCCCTGGCGCTGATCGCGATCGCGGCCGTTCTGATCCTTCTGGAGCGTCGCTCGCGCGGCCGGGCGCGTTTCACCATCGCCTCCAACCTGCGCCATCACGCCGAGCCGGCGGTCTTGTCGGCTGGTGCCGGTCTGCTGGCCGTGGTCGCCTGCACCCTGCCAGTACTGCTGGGCTTCGTGCTGCCGACGCTGCATCTTGCCGGCCTCGCCCTGACCTCAGGCGCCACGATCGCCGACGAACGCTTCGTCGGCGATGCCATCAACAGCCTCGTGCTCGCCACGCTCGCCGCCATCATCATCGTCGCCATGGCGCTGTTCCTGAGCTACGCCGGCCGCCTCGTGCGCCGGCGCTCGCTCAACCGGACGATCGAGTTCGCGTCGCTGGGCTATGCGATCCCCGGCGCCGTCATCGCGGTCGGCGTGCTGCTGCCTCTGGCGGCAGCCGATCACGGCATCGACCGAGTGGCGCAAAGCCTCTTCGGACTGCCGGTCGGCCTGTTGCTGAGCGGCACGGCGTTCGCCCTGCTGACAGCCTACACGGTGCGTTTCCTGGCAGTTGGTCTGGCCAATGTCGCGCCCGGGCTGGCGGCGATCGATCCGGCTATGGATGCCAGTGCGCGCGTGCTCGGCGCCCGGCCGCGCCAGGTGCTGCGCTTCATCCACATGCCGATGCTGCGCGGCCCCTTGCTCACGGCCGCGATCATCGCCTTCGTCGAGGTTCTGAAAGAGTTGCCAGCGACCTTGCTGATCCGGCCGTTCAACTTCGACACGCTGGCGGTCGGTGTCTTCCGCTTCGCCTCCGACGAGCGCCTGGCTCAGGCAGCCGTCGGAGCGATCCTGATTGTCACCGTCTCGCTCGTCCCGGTGATCTTGCTCAGCCGCGCCGTCGCGGCAACAGCCAGGCTTACTTCCAGCCCGCCCGGTCCATGATCTTCAGCGCTTCAGCGTTGTTCTGCGCGAAGACGCGAGCGTTGAGCTGATCTTCCTTGAAGGTGCCCAGCGACTTCAGCTCGGGCGACAGCTCGACACTGGCAACCACCGGGAACTCCGAATTGCCCTCGGCGAAGTACCGCTGCGCCTGCGGCGACACCAGGTACTCCAGGAACTTCACGGCGGCTTCCTTGTTCGGCGCGTACTTGGCCACGGCGCCGCCGCTGATGTTCACGTGCGTGCCGCGGTTCGCCTGGTTGGGGAACACGATGCCGACCTTCGCGGCAACCTCGCGATCCTCCGGCTTCTTCGAGCGCATGAGGTTCACGTAGTAATAGGTGTTCGCCACCGCGATCTCGGCCTCGCCGGCGGCGACGCCCTTGATCTGGTCGGTATCACCGCCGCGCGGCGGACGCGCCAGGTTGCCCGCAACCGCCTTGGCCCAGGCTTCGGTCTTCTCCAGGCCGTCGGCGGCCAGGATCGAGCCGACCAGCGATTGATTGTAGATATGGCCTGAGGGCCGGATCAGGATCTTGCCCTTCCACTTGGCGTTGGCCAGGTCCTCGTAGGTCTTGGGCGCGTCGGCGGCCGTCACCTTCTCCTTGTTGTAGAAGATGACACGGGCGCGCTTGGAGAAGCCGAACCAGCTGTTGTCCGGATCACGCAGGTGCGCGGGCACCGCCTTGGTCAGCACTGCCGAATTCACGGATTGCAGCAGCCCCATCTCGCGGGCGCGCTCGATGCGGCCGGCGTCGGTCGTGATAAGGACGTCACAGGGGCTCTTGTCCCCTTCCGCCTTGAGGCGCTGGACGAGCGGGTCGGGCTCGGCATCGACACGGTTGATCTTGATGCCGGTCAGATCCGCAAAATTGCCGTAGAGGGCCTCGTCCGTGTTGTAGTGACGAGCCGAATAGAGGTTCAGCGTTCCGCCTTGCGCGTCGGCCCGTCGGGCAATGAACAGGCCGGCACCTAGCGCGAGACCAGTCTTCATCAATGCGCGTCGCTTCACGTCTTCCTCCACTGCGAGTGAATATCAGTCCGATATCACTCGCTATGCAGGACTGCAAATCAATTGCAAGTTAACCTCTGGCCGTCCCTAGGTATTTTTGCACTCTCCCCCTTTGCCTTGAAAAAGCCATTCGGATTAACATTTCACCCAAGAACGACGTGGAGTTACGGGACGAGCTTGCGGCCACCCCACAGCTCGTTGCCCCGGGGGAAAGACGATGCTGCTTGCAAAGGTCCTTGCCCGTGTAGTGGGCGAAGGCCAGTTGACCATCATCGATGAGGCCGGTCGGCCCCATCGCATCACCGGGAGCAAGCCCGGCCCTGAAGTCACCCTGCGCATTCGCGACTGGTGGACAGGCGTTCGCATTGCCGTGCGGCCCCGCCTGGCGCTGGGCGAAGCCTACATGGACGGCCGGATCACGGTCGAACAGGGCGACCTCTATGATCTGCTGGACCTGCTCGGCCGCAATATCGCCGCCCTTGAGGCAACGCCGATGGTGCGCTGGTCCTATACCCTGCAGCGGTGCTTCCGCGCGCTCGAGCAGTACAATCCGATCGGCAAGGCGCAGAAGAACGTCGCGCACCACTACGACCTCAACGACCAGCTCTATGACTTCTTCCTCGATCGTGACCGGCAGTATTCGTGTGCCTACTTCAAGACCGGCAATGAGCCACTCGAAACGGCACAAGAAGACAAGAAACGGCACATCGCCGCGAAAATGCTCCTGAAGCCCGGTCAGCGCGTCCTCGATATTGGCTCGGGCTGGGGCGGCATGGCCCTCTACCTCGCCCGCGAATTCGGGGTCGATGTGACAGGCGTCACCCTCTCCACCGAACAGCACACGGTGTCGAGCCGGCGCGCCCTCGAGGGCGGCGTCGCCGACCGGGTGCACTTCAAGCTGCTCGATTATCGCCAGGAGCCCGAGCGCTATGACCGTATCGTCTCGGTCGGCATGTTCGAGCATGTCGGCGCGGCACACTATCTCGAATACTTCACCAAGGTGAAGGAGCTGCTGGCCGACGACGGCATCATGGTGCTGCACGCGATCGGGCGCATGGAGCCGCCGGGCGGCACCAACACCTGGCTGAAGAAATATATCTTCCCCGGCGGCTATACGCCCGCTCTGTCGGAAGTCTTCACCGCGATCGAGAAGGTTGGCCTCTGGGTCACCGACGTCGAGGTGCTGCGGCTCCACTATGCAGAGACCCTGCGGCATTGGCGGAAACGCTTCCTGGCCAACCGTGAGGAGATCAAGAAGCTCGCCGGCTACGACGATCGCTTCTGTCGCATGTGGGAATTTTATCTGGCCGGCTGCGAAGTCGCCTTCCGGCATATGAACCAAATGGTCTTTCAGATGCAGATCGCGCGCCGACAGGACGCGACGCCGCTGACGCGCGACTACATGGTCGAAGCCGAACGCACGGAGGGTGCGACACGGTCAATCGCGGCGGAATGACGTTGCACTAGGGTTGTCCCCACCTTTCAGGCTATCCTGACGAGGCCATCGCATTAGTGGTGGTCGCAGTCCCCTCTCGTGACTAACAAAGGCTCTCCATGGAGCCCCTGAAAGACACCTCGAACGTCACCCGTCTGCCTGGCGCGGAAGACATCCGGCTGCGCGAGCCGCCGCACAATTTCGAAGCGGAGCAGGCTCTGCTCGGCGCCATTCTGGTGAACAACGCCGCCTACCAGCGCGTCGCGGAGTTCCTGAAGGCCGAACATTTCGCCGATCCGCTGCACGGCAAGCTCTTCGATGCGCTGTCGCGCCTGATCGAACGTGGCCAGGTGGTGAGCGCCATCACCTTGAAAACCTATGTCGAGCAGGACGAGGCCATGAAGGATGCCGGCGGCGCGGCCTATCTCGCCCGCCTCGCCGCCGCCTCGGTGCATGTGATTGACGCCGGCGCCTTCGGCCGCGCCGTGCACGATCTCTACCTGCGCCGGCAGCTCATCGACCTCGGCGAAAGCGTGGTGAACGGCGCCTTCTCGGGCGATGTCGATGAAACCGCGCTGCAGCAGGTCGAAGCTGCCGAGAAGAAACTCTACGACCTCGCGACCAGCGGCCAAACCGAGGGCGGCTTCAAGCCGTTCCGGATGGCCTTGACCGAGGCCACCGTCGCGGCCGAGGCGGCTTATCATCGGGTCGGCCAGCTCACCGGTGTGTCTTCAGGCCTCTTCCAGCTCGATCAGCTCCTGGGTGGTTTGCACAAGTCCGATCTGCTCATCCTGGCGGGCCGTCCGTCGATGGGAAAGACGGCGTTGGCGACCAACATCGCGTTCAACGCCGCCAAGGCCTATCGCGAGGAAATCGTCGACGGAAAGCCGAACGCCGTAGATGGTGCGGTCGTCGGCTTCTTCTCTCTCGAAATGTCGTCCGAGCAGCTCGCGACCCGCATGCTCGCCGAGCAGGCGGAAATCTCGTCGGAGAAGATCCGCAAAGGCGAGCTGATCAGCAGCGACTTCGACAAGGTCCTGTCGGTCAGCCATGAACTCGAGCATCTCAACTTCTTCATCGACGACACGCCGGCGCTCTCCATCGCGGCCTTGCGTACCCGCGCGCGCCGTCTGAAGCGCACGCACGGCCTCGGTTTGCTGATCGTCGATTATCTCCAACTCCTCAACCCGTCGGGCAAGTCGCGGCAGGAAAACCGTGTGCAGGAGGTCTCGGAGATCACGCGAGGTCTCAAGACGCTGGCCAAGGAGCTGAACGTGCCGGTCATCGCCCTTAGCCAGCTCAGCCGTGCAGTCGAGCAGCGCGAGGACAAGCGTCCGCAGCTCGCCGACCTTCGTGAATCGGGCTCGATCGAGCAGGACGCCGACGTCGTCATGTTCGTCTATCGTGAGGAATATTATCTCACCCGCTCCGAGCCGAGTCGCCGTGGCGAGGAAAGCGACCAGAAGTTCAACGAGCGTCACGATGCCTGGAAGCAGCGCTGCGAGCAGACCTACGGCAAGGCCGAGGTGATCGTGGCCAAGCAGCGCCACGGTCCTACCGGCATCGTCCAGCTCTCCTTCGAAGGCCAGTTCACCAAGTTCGGCAACCTGCCGGCCTATGAGGACCGGCCCGACTCACCGGCCTTCTAGGACGGGCTGGCATGTCCTTTCCCGACGACGAGCGCGCGCGCCGGGCTGGCGCCGTCCTCACCATCGACGTGGGCGCCATCGCCGCCAACTGGCGCGGTCTGCGCGATGCCGGGCGCGCCGCCGGCCGGCCGGTCGACTGCGCCGGCGTGCTCAAGGCCGATGCCTATGGCTGTGGCGCCACCGTCGTGGGACCACGTCTGGCGGCCGAGGGGTGCCGGCAGTTCTTCGTCGCCCATATCGACGAGGGCATCGCGTTGCGCCGCGTTCTGCCCGAGCATCCGATCTATGTGCTGAACGGCCTGCTCGCCGGGACAGAACCCGACTTTGTCGAGCACGGGCTGACGCCGGTGCTGAACCACCTGGGTCAGCTCAATGCCTGGCGCGCCGCCGCCCAACGCTACCAGCGGCCGCTGGACGCCGTCGTTCATCTCGACACCGGCATGCATCGGCTGGGCTTCGGCGCCGAGGATGCGCAGGTCCTGATCAACGAACGCGGCCGCCTGCGCGGGCTCCGGCTGGCGCTGATCATCAGCCATCTCGTGGCTTCCGAGGAGCCCACAAACCCGATCAACGGCGAGCAGCTTTCGCGCTTCCGGTCGTTCGTGCGGGCCATGCCGGGCGCGCCGACCTCGCTCGCCAATTCCTCCGGCATCTTCCTCGGCCCGGACTATCACTTCGACCTGCTTCGTCCGGGCGCGGCGCTCTATGGCATCAATCCCCTGCCCGGCCGGTCCAATCCGATGCTAAGCGTGGTTACCTTGCAGGCACGCATCCTGCAGACGCGCAACATCGATGCTTTCCAGACCGTGGGCTATGGCGGGGCCTGGCGGTCAGCCCGCCAGAGCCGGATTGCCACGATTGCGCTGGGGTATGCGGACGGCTATTTCCGTAACCTCGTCAACCGCACGCATGTGCATATCGCCGGATACAATGTGCCCGTCGTCGGCCGAATCTCCATGGATCTCGTGACCATCGACGTGACCGACGTGCCGGAGGCTGCCTGTCAGACCGGCGCTACCGTTGAAGTTTTGGGGCCGCACCTGACGCCAGATGACCTCGCCGACCACGCCCGCACCAACGCCTACGAGGTGATGACTGCTCTTGGGCGGCGCTACCACCGGGCCTATGTCGACAGCTATGTTGACGATCCGGCCGAACCGGAACCGCCCGGAGAGGCTGCGTGAGCGTTCCCTTGCTCACTGTCCTCGGCCGCATGACGCTGGCCTTCCTGGAGGCCATCGGTTCGGTTTCGGCTTTTGCTTTCCATGCCATCCGGCAGGCGGTGCAGCCCCCCTGGTACCGCCAGCAGATCCTGCGGCAGATCATGGAGATCGGTTACTACTCGCTGCCCGTCGTTGGCCTGACTGCGATCTTCACCGGTATGGTGCTGGCGCTGCAGAGCTACACGGGCTTTGCCCGCTTCTCTGCCGAAAGCGCGATCCCCAACGTCGTCGTGGTGTCGCTGACACGCGAGTTGGGGCCGGTCCTCGCCGGCCTTATGGTCGCTGGCCGAGTCGGCGCGGCGATGGCGGCCGAGATCGGCACGATGCGCGTCACCGAGCAGATCGACGCGCTCACCACGCTCTCGACTGATCCGTTCAAGTACCTCGTCGTGCCGCGCCTGATCGCCGGTATCATCACCCTGCCCGTTCTGGTTCTGGTCGCCGATATCATCGGCATCCTGGGCGGTTTTCTGGTCGGCGTGTACAAACTCGACTTCAACGATGCGGCCTATCTCCGGAACACGCTCGATTTCCTGCAGTTTCAGGATGTGTTCTCCGGCCTCGTGAAGGCGGCCGTCTTCGGTTTCCTGATCACGCTCATGGGCTGCTACCACGGCTACACGTCGAAGGGCGGTGCCCAGGGCGTGGGCATGGCCACCACCAACGCCGTGGTCTCCGCCTCGATCCTGATCCTGACGTTCAACTATTTCATCACTGAAGCCTTCTTCGCCCGCTGACCGGCACATTCATGGCTTCCCCCAAAATCTCGTTGCACGGAGTCACCAAGGCCTTCGGGCCCAAGAAGGTGTTGCAGGGCATCGATCTCGAGATCGCGGCCGGCGAGTCTATGGTGGTGATCGGCGGTTCGGGCACCGGAAAATCGGTCCTGCTGAAGTGTATCCTGGGCCTCATGGAACCCAACGCCGGCTCGATCCAGGTCGATGGTGAGGAGACGACAGACCTTGGCAGACACGAGCGGGCGCGGGTCATGCGCAAGTTCGGCGTGCTGTTCCAGGGCGGCGCCCTGTTCGACTCGCTGCGTGTCTGGGAAAATGTCGCCTTCGGCCCCATCCAGAGCGACGGCATGCCGGTCGACGAGGCGCGCGAGGTCGCTGCCGCCAAGCTGGGTGCCGTTGGCCTTGGCCCCGAGATCGGCGAACTCTTCCCGTCGGAGCTCTCGGGCGGCATGCAGAAGCGCGTGGCCCTCGCGCGCGCCATCGCCCGCGAGCCGGAGATCATCTTCTTCGATGAACCGACCACTGGCCTCGACCCGATCATGGCCGACGTCATCAATGACCTGATCGTGAAGTGTGTCCACGACCTCGGCGCGACCGCCATCTCGATCACCCACGATATGGCCAGCGCCCGCAAGATCGGCCATCGCGTCGGCATGCTGCATGAAGGCAAGCTGATCTGGCAGGGTCCGGTCGGTGAGATCGACCGGTCGGGCAACGCCCATGTCGATCAGTTCATCCACGGCCGCGCAGAAGGCCCGATTCGTATGCAAGTCAGGAAGCTCTGACATGGACGATCGCCAGCCCAGCCTCGAAGTGGCCCGGCGCTGGTTCGCCGAAGACCTGCGTACGACCTGCCATCTCACCGATGCGCGCGTCGTGGAGGCTTTCGCCACCGTCCCGCGTGAGGCTTTCGTCGGCCCGGGCCCGTGGCGCCTCTTCCACTTCGCCGATGGTTACTGGAGCACCCGGGACGCAGATCCACGCCGGCTTTATCACAATGTGCTGGTGGCGCTCGACGAGAGCCGTGGGCTCAACATCGGTGAGCCGGCGTTGTGGGCACGCCACTTCGACCGTCTTGGCGTACCGGACGGCGCGCGCGTGCTGCAGCTCGGCGCAGGCTCAGGCTACTACACAGCGATCCTTGCAGAACTGGTTGGACCGACAGGCAGAGTGGACGCGGTCGAAATCGACGGACCGCTCGCCGAGCTTGCGCAACGCAATCTCTCGACATGGCCGAACGCTCATGTCCGCCTGGGCGATGCGAGCCAACCGGTCGATGGTCAATGGGATGTCATCGTGGCCTTCGCCGGGGCCACCACGCCACACGGCTGGTGGCTCGAGGCACTGGCCGACGGGGGCCGGATGCTGCTGCCGATGACAGCTGAGCGCCGGCGTGGCGGCTTCATGCTGCGCCTGGACCGTCGAGGGGACGGTCTTGCCGCACGTTCTGCCGGTTGGGTCGCCTTCTATCCCTGCGCCGGGGCGCGCAGCCCCGAAGACGCTGAAGCGATCGGCCAGGCCATTTCCGATCCCGTCGGACAGCAGGCCGTTCGCAGTCTCCGGCGCGATCTACACCAGCCCGACGAGACGTGCTGGCTGCACCGCGATGGTTGGTGCCTCTCCAAGCGTGAGCTGCACTGATGGCGCGGCCGCTCAAACGTTTCGTCTGCCAATCTTGCGGCGCCGTCACCAGCAAGTGGAGCGGTCGCTGCGAGTCCTGCGGCGAGTGGAACACCATCGTCGAGGAAGCAGCGCCCGCGCCCGGCCCTGCCGGCGGTGGGTTGGCGCGTGGCGGCAAGGGACGTTCGCTCGAATTCGCTGGCCTGCGTGGCGCGACGCCTCAACCGCCGCGCTACCTGAGCGGCATCTCCGAGTTCGACCGCGTCTGCGGCGGCGGCCTGGTCACGGGCTCTGCGCTGCTGATCGGCGGCGATCCAGGCATCGGCAAGTCGACCTTGCTGTTGCAGGTGGCCGCGGCTCTTGCCCGCAAGAATACCGCCTGCGCCTATATTTCCGGCGAAGAGGCGCTCGATCAGGTACGACTGCGCGCCGAACGGCTGGGCCTGGCCGACGCGCCGGTCCAGCTCACGGCGGCGACTTCGGTCCGCGATATCGTTGCGAGCCTGGAGCGTCCCGATGCGCCGCGGGTCGCCGTGATCGACTCGATCCAGACCATGTGGCTCGACACGGTCGACAGTACGCCCGGCACGGTGACGCAAGTGCGCTCCTCGGCCCAGGCCCTGGTCGAACTGGCCAAGCGGCGCGGCATCGCTGTGCTGCTGGTCGGCCACGTCACCAAGGACGGCGCCATCGCCGGCCCGCGCGTGCTCGAGCACATGGTCGACACGGTGCTCTATTTCGAGGGCGAGCGCGGCCATCAGTTCCGCATCCTG
>NZ_SCVC01000005.1 GCF_004297405.1 Reyranella sp. | reverse complement strand
TCGACGATGCTCCACCTGCCTGCCACCCCATCACCCGGCTGCAGGCGAGACGTCGTGTGTGTCGATCCTGTCGAGCTTGCCGAAGCCTTGAAGGCGGACGCCTCGTGACGCGGGAGCATGGCTTGGCTTAGCGGCCGAGTCACGGAAGGGAATTCCAAACACAGGATCAGGGATTGCAGGCGCCATTGCAGGGATGCGTGAACAATGGAGAGGGATCGGCCAACGGATCAAGGCTAGGGGCTGCGTCGATGCCGGCCGCTCATCGAACCCTACATCGAAGACTCTCGAATGACCAACGCGACTGTCTTGCGATAGAGGATGTCGATGAAGCTGCGCGGTGCGGCCTCGATGACTACCCGCCCAGCCAGTCGTGACGTTGTCTCTGCCGAGGGGGCGCTGGTGGTCAGGATGGCCCGATAGATAGCTCGCTCGGGGACGAGTGAGCCGCCAGTGCCACGCCGAACGGCAATAGGCCCTTCGTTGGTCGAAGCCAGCTCCGGTACATCGATGGGACGTGTCGAAACATGCGCGACCTCGCTGACAACGAGGGGCAGGGTGCGGCCGTCCAGCAGGATCAGTCGTGCCGATGCGCCAGTCCGGACACGATCGAGGTCGGACCTACTCGATCACCTCGTTCGATAAAGCAGAGTCCCTGCGGTCCAGAAAGCTTACCAATGCTCCAGCCCTGCCGGACAGCTACCCATCGGTCTCACTGAGCCTCAGCGCGAGTAGAACCACCGACCGTGGCTGCACTTCGTACTTGGCCTGCGTCACAACCGACGCATCGCGCCATAGGCAGATGTCGTCGGGCGTCTGCAACGCTGTGTCGATGCAACGACGCCATGCTTCTCGATCTCCCCCAGGAAGGGGTGGCAACTGGAACGTAAGCGGGTTCCAGTACGCGTTGAACATTGCGTGCAACAAAAAGCGGGCGCGCAGACTTCGCAATGTGAAGGCCACAGAGTGCGAGCCCTCGCTCCAGTCCGGACGTCCGAGTTCCACGCCGTGCCACTCCAACCGCGTGCTGCGAAGAAGGCTGTTAAGGCTATGCGCCCGGCCCTCCATCACGACATCCCGACGCTGACGAAAGCCGTTTAGCACTTTCACGAACCGATGGATGTCGCCGTGTCGCTCCAGCAGGGTCCAGTCGAACCAACTTATCTCGGAATCCTGGCAATAGGCGTTGTTGTTGCCCCTCTGGGTTCGACGCACCTCGTCGCCCATCAGCAGCATCGGCGTACCCATTGCCAGAAGCTGCAGGACGAAGAAGTTTTTGACCTGCCGGTTACGCAACGCCTCGATCGCGGGATCGTCAGTCGGGCCTTCCACGCCGCAGTTCCAGCTCAGATTGTCGTTCGAGCCGTCGCGGTTGTTCTCGCCGTTGGCCTCGTTGTGCTTGTGGTTGTAGGAAACGAGGTCGTTGAGAGTGAAGCCGTCATGGCAGGTGATGAAATTTATGCTTTGCTCGGCCGTGCGCTCTTCGTGTCCATAAATGTCCGGGCTGCCGAGGATACGGGCGGCTACGCGCGGTACCGAGCCATTGTCTGCTCTCACGAAACGCCGCACATCGTCGCGGAAGCGGTCATTCCACTCCTGCCACGTATCACCGACGAAGTTGCCCACCTGGTAGAGTCCTGCGGCATCCCAGGCCTCTGCAATCAGTTTCGTCCCGGCCAGCAGTGGATCCGATTCGATGTCCCACAAGACAGGTGGGTTTGGCAGGAGGCGGCCCTTCTCTTCACGCGACAGAATCGACGCCAGGTCGAAGCGGAAGCCATCAACGTGCATCTCGCTCACCCAGTAGCGCAGGCTGTCTTGAATGAGCCGGCGCATGATCGGGTTATTGGCATTCAGCGTGTTGCCGCAGCCGCTATAGTCGGCATAACGTGACTTGTCCCCGTCCAGAATATAATAGGAGCCATTCTCCAGACCGCGCCAACACAGCGTCGGCCCGTCGATGCCGCCCTCGGCTGTGTGATTGAAGACGACATCCAGGATCACCTCCAATCCCGCGCGGTGGAGCGCCTTGACCATATCCCTGAACTCGTCGAGGACCGCGAGCGCGCTGCCGCGCGAACAATAAGCGTTATGCGGTGCGAAGAATGAGACCGGCTGGTATCCCCAGTAGTTCACGAGGCCCGTCGGTGCGGCCTGGGCATCGAACTGAAACACGGGCAGGAGTTCCACGGCAGTGACGCCGAGCTCCTTGAGGTACGGAATCTTGTCTATCAGACTGGCGTAGGTGCCGCGCTTCTCCGGCGCAACCTTTGAACTGGGATGACGCGTGAAGCCCCTCACGTGCAGTTCGTAGATCACGGTTTCGACCAGGGGCCGCTTGAGCGGTCGATCGCCCTCCCAGTCGTAGCGGCGCGGCTCGGCAACCACGCTTTTCATGGCTGTGGCGGCATTGTCGCCCGACCGTGCCGCAGTTTCACGATCATATGTCTTCGGAACAGCTACGGCGATGCCATAGGGATCAAGAAGCACCTTCTCGCCATCGAAGCGAAGTCCCTGTGCCGGCTCAAAGAGTCCGTGCGCGCGGTAGGCATACACTTGCCCGGGTTCCAGGCCCGAGACGAAGACATGCCAGTAGTGATACGTGCGGTGCTTGTCGGCGTGGAGCGGAATAGTCCTCGAAGGTTGCCCGGCATTCTCGTCATCGAACAGCAGCAGCTCTATCAGCGTCGCGCGCCTAGAATAGACGCAGAAGTTGACGCCGCCCGGTTGGACCGTGGCGCCGAGCAGAGCGCTTTCACCCGGTGTAACGACGCTCGCGGTCGTTCCTGGCGTACTCATGCTCATCCCTCGGGGTGACCTGGATCAGCTGCGCTCTGTGGATCTGCGCCGCTTCCGGCAGCCTCCGCGCCGATCGGGGAAAGGCGGCCGCTCATCGCGCCGGCTCCTCAATCCTGCTGACCGGCCGGACTGCAGCCGGATGTTCCGGGGTAAGCCGTATCTGTTCGGTTTCATGGCGGATCACGAGACCGTCACCCTTGCGCAAGGTGTATTTCACCTGGTCCGCACCGACTTCGACCGCCAACATCTGGCCGCGGTACGTCAAGGCAAACCGAAGCTTGGCGTCATCTTCCGGTGCCCGGCGCGGCCAGAACGACAGTGTGCCGTCGTCGTCCCGCATGCCAGCCAAACCGTAGGTGAGCATCATCCACGTGCCGCCCATCGAGGCGATGTGGCAGCCATCCTTCACGTTGCCACCGATGTCCGCAAGATCCATCAGGAGAGCCGCCATCCCGTACCTGATGGCCTTGTCCATATCGCCGATCTGTGCGGCAACGATCGCCTCGATGCACGACGACAATGAGGAATCGCCCGTCGTGAGCGGATCGTAGAATTCGAAGTTGCGCTTCTTCTCCTCCCGAGAAAACGCATCGCCCAACAGGAACATGGCCAGGATCACGTCTGCCTGTTTGATCACCTGTTTTCGGTAGATGTTGAGCGGATGGTAGAACAGCAACAGCGGGTAGCGATCGCTCGGCGTGTTTCGGAAGTCCCAGGGCTCTTTGTCCAGAAAGCTGTCATCCTGCGGGATGATCTTCAATCTCTCATCGTACGGGACATACATGCTCTCCGCAGCGCGGGCCCATGCCTTCGGCTCGGAAGGCTCCAGTGCCGTCTTGTCCACAAGACCGACATAAGCCGTGGGCCTGGTTGACCGCAGAGTTTCGATGGTCTGGACTGCGTAGCGCAGGTTTTCGCGGACCATCAGGTTGGTATAGGCGTTGTTGTTCACCACTGTGTTGTATTCATCGGGCCCGGTGACGCTGTTGATGCAGAAATTCCCGCCCTTTGCCTCCGAGTAGAACCCCAGGTCCAGCCAGAGGCGGGCCGTCTCCACCAGCATTTCTGCGCCACAATCGAACAGGAACTGCTCGTCACCTGTCGCCTGCACGTACTTGCGCAGAGCGTACATGATGTCAGCGTTGATGTGGTACTGCGCGGTCCCCGCGGCATAGTATGCCGACGCTTCTTCGCCGCTGATCGTGCGCCAAGGAAACAGCGCGCCACGATGGCCCAGTTGCCGGGCGCGGGCCCGTGCCTGCGGCAGCATCTTGTAACGGAAGGTCAGCAGATTTTTGGCGATACGCGGCGAGGTGTACGCCAGGAACGGAAGCACGTAGATCTCAGTGTCCCAGAAGTAGTGGCCCTCGTAGGCCCGTCCGGTGAGACCTTTTGCCGGCACACCGGCATCCTCCGCCCGCGCGGAGGCTTGCAGGATGTGAAAGAGGTTGAATCGGATCGCTTGCTGGATTTCCACGGTGGTACGCTGCGTGCGATCCGGCCTGATGTCCTCGACAAGGACGTCGCTGCGCCGCCAGAAATCGTCAACGTACTGCTCCTGGGAAGCGAGCAGTTGATCGAACCCCAGGCTGACCATGCGATCTATGGTCCATTCGGCCCGGCCGCAGAGTTCCTCCAGCGATGCCGTCGGGGAGGTATGATAGACCATGAATTTGGTCAGGCGGATGGCCGCGCCGGGCTTGGCCTCGATCGTGAAGGCCACTTGGCCGAAATTGTCGCTATTGACCGCCTTGTACGCGTGCTTGCACGACGTCTCCATGACATGGTCAACGGCACACGTCACAGCCAACTGGCTCTTTTCGGTCGCGTGACAGAGCACGATGCGGCGGTCGTTCGCATAACTGGTCCGGGGATGGAGTACCCGACCGGCAACCCCTTGCGCCAGACGTGGGTCGTTTTCGTCACTGGAAGCACTCTGTCCATTTGCGATCATCTCTGAAGAGATGACAAGCGACGCCGCTTCGTTGACCGTCACGCTGTACGAGATTGCGGCCACGTGCCTGTGGGCGAACGAGACCAGCCGCCGGGATGCGATCGACACCTGCTTGCCTGACGGGGTCTCCCAGAGAATCGCCCGGTCGAGCGTCCCGGACTTCATGTTGAGCCGGCGGTCGTAGTTCAGAAGGTTTGCGCCAGGCAGCCAGAAAGGCTCGTCATCGACAAAGAGCTTGATGATCTTGCTGTCGGTCACGTTGAAGATGGTCTGGCCGGTTCTTGCGAACCCATAGGCGTCTTCACCGTAAACGATCGGCCGGGTCTCGTAGAATCCATTGATGAGCGTGCTGTTCTCGGCGCAGGGTCCTCCCTCCTCCGGGCAGCCCCGCATTCCCAGGTATCCGTTTCCAAGCGCCAACATCGTCTCCAGCTGGGCCAGGAACTCGGGATGAAAACCCTTTTCGACGACGTTCCACTCGTCCGCGGGATAGTCATGCGAGGGCGGTCTCAGCCGTTCGTGATGGAGCATCGGGCTAGTCCTCCCAGATCGTGGGCGTCATCAGTCGACGAGCTCGATCAGGTCGTTGACCACTAGGTGTGCGCCGTGGCGCCGAAGCTCCTCAGCGTTGTCTCGTCGCGCGACGCCGATGACGAGGCCGAACTTCCCCGCAAGTCCGGCCTCGATTCCCGACAGGGCATCTTCGACAACAACCGCTCGCGCGGGCTCAACGCCGAGCAACCTTGCCGCTATCAGGAAGGTATCGGGAGCAGGCTTCCCGGCGAGGTGCTGCGCCTCGACCGTGGCACCGTCAATCCGCACCTCGAACAGTCCATCCACGTTGGCGGCCTTCAGGACGGCCTCGCAGTTCTCGCTCGAGGAAACGACCGCGACTTTCCAGCCATGGCGGCGAAGCTGGTGGATGAATCGAACGCTTCCTTCGTAAGCGTCGACACCCTTCTCCTCGATGGCCCTGGTGACCAAGCGATTCTTGCGGTTCCCGAGGCCACCGACAGTCTCAGCCTCCGGAGGATCGTGCTGGCTTCCCTCGGGAAGATGGACGCCGCGTGATTTCAGAAAGTCGCGAACGCCGTCGAATCGGGGTTTGCCGTCAACATGGAGCCGGTAGTCGGCGACCGGGTCGAAGGGTCGAAAGGCTTCGCCTGTCCGCCTTCCACGCTCCCGGAGATACTCGTCAAACATCTGCTTCCAGCAGGCACCGTGGATGCTGGCCGTGTTCGTTATCACCCCGTCGAGGTCGAACAGGACGGCGTCGTACCGGTCGCGGGTGATCAGACTTCCGCCGCTGGGCTGTCGCATCGATCGTTCCCCACTCTCCAGGGCAAATCGCCTAGCCGACGAAAGGCCCGTTCCAGATCTCGACTGCAGGCGCCTCGCGGTAGTAGCCGAGGACACAAAGCGTACCTGTATCGAGCAGGAAATGCTCACCGGCGTGCGTGGGCAGCCCGATCCACCGCGCTGCCAGCACCCGTAATATGTGCCCATGCGCGAACAGCGCGACGTTCCCGTCGGCCTTGCGCGCGCGGCCTATCACCCGGTCGACGCGGGCAGCCACTTGTTCCGGCGTTTCGCCATCCGGGCATCCATCCCGGAAGACGAGCCAGCCTGGGGCACTCTTGCGAATCTGCTCGAGCGTCAGGCCTTCGTATTGCCCGTAATTCCACTCCACCAGGTCGGGATCGGCAATCGCCCTCTCCCCGAGGCCTGCGAGCCTGCAAGTTTCCCGAGCCCGCTGCATCGGGCTGCACAGAACGACCTCGAACGGCTCCCGTGTGAGCACCAGTCGCATCCGCTCGGCGAGCCGACGGCCGTTGTCCGTCAACGGAATATCGGTCGTGCCGGTATGCTGCCCACTCAGGCTCCAGGCCGTCTCCCCGTGCCTGATGGCGAACAACTTCACGTACGCGCCTCAGACATTGTCGGCCTCCGTGGAGCCGCGTGGCCCGGATGCCCCAACCTGATCCCAGGTCCAGCCGCGGATCTCCGGCATGTCGTCGCCGTAACGGGCGATGTAGGCCTTGTGGTCGATCAGCTTGTCGCGGATCGCCTGCTTGGCGTAGGCGGCGCGCGCCCCGAGCTGTGGCAGCCGATCGATCACATCGCCGACGAGATGGAAGCGATCGAGCCCGTTCAGGACACACATGTCGAAGGGGGTCGTCGTCGTGCCTTCCTCGACATAGCCGCGCACATGGACATTTTCGTGACCATGCCGCCTGTAGGTCAGGCGATGGATGAGCCAGGGATAGCCGTGGAACGCGAAAATCACCGGCTTGTCCGTTGTGAACAAGGCGTCGAAATCCCAATCCGACAGACCATGCGGGTGCTCGGACGGCGGCTGCAGCGTCATCAGATTCACGACGTTGACGACTCGCACCTTGACCTCCGGCGCGTGGCGACGAATGAGGTCAACCGCGGCCAGCGTCTCCAAAGTCGGCACGTCGCCGCAGCAGGCCATCACCACGTCCGGTTCGCCGCCCTTGTCGTTGCTCGCCCATTCCCAGATACCGAGGCCCGCCTGGCAGTGCTTGACCGCCTCGTCCATGGTGAGCCATTGCGGTGCGAGTTGCTTGCCGGCGACCACCACGTTGACGTAGTTGCGGCTGCGCAAACAGTGGTCTGTGACCGACAGCAGGCAGTTGGCATCGGGCGGCAGGTAGACGCGCACCACCTCGGCCTTCTTGTTGACGACATGGTCGATGAAGCCGGGATCCTGATGGCTGAAGCCGTTGTGGTCCTGCCGCCAGACGTGACTCGACAACAGATAGTTCAGCGAGGCGATGGGCCGTCGCCACGGGATGTGATTGCACACCTTCAGCCACTTGGCGTGCTGGTTGAACATCGAATCGATGATGTGGATAAAGGCCTCGTAGCACGAGAAAAAGCCGTGCCGTCCGGTCAACAGGTATCCTTCCAGCCAGCCCTGGCATTGATGCTCACTCAACATCTCCATCACCCGGCCGTCGGCGGCGAGATGGTCGTCCTCCGGCCGCGTTTCGGCGACCCAGGCGCGGTTGGTGACCTCGAGCACGTCCTGCCAGCGGTTGGAGTTGTTCTCGTCCGGGCTGAAGAGTCGGAAGTTGCGATACTCCATGTTGAGCGCCATCACGTCGCGCAGGAAGCGCCCCATCACGCGCGTCGACTCGGCCGTGACCGCGCCCGGTGCGGTCACCTTGACGGCATAGTCGCGAAAGTCGGGAAGCTTCAGCGCGCGCAGCACTTGGCCGCCGTTGGTCTTGGGATTCGCGCTCATGCGACGATGGCCTTTGGGCGCCAGTTCGGCGAGTTCGGGCTGCAATCGCCCCCCCGCATCGAACAGCTCCTGCGGCCGGTAGCTCTTCATCCACTGCTCGAGGATCTTCACGTGCTCGGGCTTCTCCATGTCGCCCATCGGCACCTGATGAGCGCGCCAGTAGCCTTCGCTCAACCGACCGTCGATCTCCTTGGGACAGGTCCAACCCTTGGGCGTACGCATCACGATCATAGGCCAGCGCGGACGCTCGACAGCGCCCTCATGCGCCCTCGCCTTGATGCGGCCGATTTCGGCGATGACGGTGTCCAGGGTGGCGGCCATCAGCTCGTGCACCTGTTGCGGATCATCGCCTTCGACAAAATAGGGCGTGTAGCCGTAGCCGCGGAACAGGTGGTCCAGCTCCTCATGGCTGATGCGGGCGAGAACACAGGGATTGGCGATCTTGTAGCCGTTGAGGTGCAGGATCGGCAGGACGACGCCATCAGCTGCGGGATTCAGGAACTTGTTGGAATGCCAGCTTGTTGCGAGCGCCCCGGTCTCGGCCTCGCCATCACCGACGACGCAGGCGACGATCAGGTCGGGATTGTCGAATGCGGCGCCATAGGCGTGAGAAAGGGCATAGCCGAGCTCGCCACCCTCATGGATCGAGCCAGGCGTTTCGGGCGCCACATGGCTTGGAATACCGCCCGGGAACGAGAATTGCGTGAACAGGCGCTTCATACCCTCTTCGTCGGCGGAGACGTTCGGATAGACCTCGCTGTAGGTCCCCTCCAGATAGGCGTTTGCGACCAGACCGGGCCCGCCGTGTCCAGGGCCAGTGATGTAGATCATGTCGAGGTCGTGCTTCTTGATGAGCCGGTTCAGGTGAACATAGATGAAATTCAAACCCGGGGTGGTTCCCCAGTGGCCCAACAGCCGCGGCTTGATGTGATTTTTGCTGAGGGGCTGCTTGAGCAGCGGATTGTCGTAGAGGTAGATCTGGCCGACCGAGAGGTAGTTGGCGGCCCGCCAGTACGCATCGATCAGCGCACGATCTTTCTCGGATAGCGAGTTTGCCATCATTACCTCCCGATGCAATGCCAATCGAGCTTCGATTGCGCCGCCTCGGCGCAAACGGTGGTCTTAGTCGCCGCGCCAGTCGCGTCGGCTTTGCTCAGTCGAAGAGATGACGAGCGTATCGAAGCGCTTCGTCAGGGTCGGCACGGTTTCGTCGGCCGCTAGGATCCCCTTCCCGTTGGCTACCAACAGTGCAGCCAAGTTCTCAAGATCCCGGTTCATTCTGCGGATCTTCCCACTCGGCGCCGTAAGTGTGCTTTCTATCACCGGAGCCTACCACACACCCACGTCGCCTGCGGTAGCATTCTGGTGGTCGGAGCGTCATGAGGCCGATGCTGCCAAGGCCTGCTGCGTGCCGCAGAACCCACACGGTGCAGCGATGGAAGGCAGCTACGATCCGCGCCAGCCCACCATCCGCATCCCACGCAAGGTGCCAAAGGGCGGCTCGCATCTCTGCGCGCCCAGCTATTGCCGGCGTTATCGCCCGGCCGCGCGTCATGCCGAACCAGTCGATACCTCGACCAGCCATGTCGGATTCAGGTGTGTCGTCAGGAATTAGAGGAGGAGGCCACGAGTGATCAATCCAACGTTGGCGTTTTCGCCTAGCCGGTGACCTACGGCGAGACCAGCGTCATGACTGTCATCGTCAGCTGTAGCACTGACGTCTATGAGAAGACCTTGGGGCGGAGGCGTTAGCCAGAGCTGAGGGTGCGGCCGTGGCGCGCTTTCACATGCAGTTTGATGCCCCTCAAATCGAGGCAGACCAACCGGACTAGTTCTCGTAAGCTCGCGGACGCTCTCTGCGGCAAGTCGTGCGTTTTGCGCCCGATCGTTGGTTCGCTTTAGCAACGCTCTCTCCGCAGGCGCCCGTTGGCGGGCGGACTCGCGGTGTTCATTTAGGGATCCAGATGGTCGTACTGGCGCGAGGTCTTCATTGCAGAAGAGCACATGTACCTTGGCTCATCATCGGCGCCTTTGTGACCGCATGCTCTACAAACACTTCTCATCAGCAAGTGGCAATGCAAGCTTCGCAGGCCGGCGATCAAAAAACGGCGATTAGCCTCGCAAAGAAAGAGGTCGCCCGCTTTTCCACTGCTGATGAATGCTCGCGAATTAAGAAGCTAAACTGCGGAACGCTCGCGTTAGCTTACAGTAGCTTGGCTGAATACCAGATACTGGACGGCGACAAGAGAGGTGGGGAAAGTAGCTTTAATAGTGCCAAGGAGGCCCTCGACTTGATGGATCCGAAGCAAAAGCCAGGTGCTACCGCTATGGTGTATCGAGATGTTTCCGAAGCCTTTTGGAAGATTGGCGATCGCGCGCGCGCTGTAGCTGTATTTAACGAAGGTCGTGCCGCAGGCGGAGATGTATGGCTCTTCA
>NZ_SCVC01000028.1 GCF_004297405.1 Reyranella sp. | reverse complement strand
CTGGCTCTTGGCCAGATTTTCGGGCAGCGGCAGAGTCAGGGCCGTGCTGAACACCAAGGAATAGACGGCGATCATCAGCAGGGGGGCAAT
This sequence comes from Reyranella sp., assembly GCF_004297405.1. Classification (GTDB taxonomy): domain Bacteria; phylum Pseudomonadota; class Alphaproteobacteria; order Reyranellales; family Reyranellaceae; genus Reyranella. The sequence goes on along the minus strand of NZ_SCVC01000028.1, from coordinate 24,124 downwards.
GATCGCCCAGATCCATCCGGCGATCGACCCCTTGAAGCGCTCGCGAACCTCGCGCCGCAGGATGGCGGCGATCAGGTCGCGATGCTGCAACATGCGGACGAACGGCTTCACGATGAAGCTGAAGAGGCGCTCGATCGGACCGAGGTTCTCGACCACAATCTGCTTGCCGTTGACGACTTTCACCGACGGCATGAGCCGCGCTTCTCCTTCTTGGGTCCAGTGGTGAGCCCGGTAGGGATCGAACCTACGACCACCTGATTAAAAGTCAGATGCTCTACCGCTGAGCTACGGGCTCGTCCCGGTTCCGCGCCGCGGGCGGCAGTCCCGCGCGGCGCCCGTATAAGGTGTGCAGGCGTTTCGGTCAACGCAGCCCCTTGGGGTGGCAGGAGTGCCAATTGGGGGGCTTGCGGGCCGGAAATCACTCCTTGGCGAATTTCTTCTTCAGACGCTCGAATACCCGCTTGGAAACGAACTGCGACGTGTCGCCGCCCAGCCGGGCGATGTCCTTTACCAGCGAGGAGGCGATGAACTGGTGCCGGTCCGACGCCATCAGGAAGATGGTCTCGATCGCAGGCTCCATGCGGGCATTCATGTTGGCCATCTGGATTTCGTACTCGAAGTCCGAAACGGCCCGCAGCCCGCGGATGATCACCGACGCATTCACCTTGCGCGCGAAGTGGATCAGCAGGCCCTCGAACGGAACGATCTCGATCCGCTCCCGGTCGGCCTGGGGAAAGTCGGAGATATCGTCCTTGATGATGTCGATGCGTTCCTCGAGCGAGAACATCGGCCCCTTGCTGATGCTCATCGCCGGGCCAATCACCAACTTGTCCACGAGCCGCAGCGAACGGCGCACCACTTCCATGTGCCCGCTCGTGATGGGATCGAACGTGCCCGGATAAACACCGGTGCGTTCCACGGCCATGTTTCCCCCCCACTCCGCAACGTTCTGTTCGCAGACTGCGACGGCAAAGTCTTAGCGACACGACCGGTCCTTATCCACCGTTTGTTTCGGAACTGGGCGTTTCGGAATCAGGCATTTCGGAACTCGCGTCACCGTTGCCATTTCCAGCATCGTCCTCGCCGATGCGCACTGCAGAAACGACACGCTCGCCTTCGCTCACATTGACGATGCGGACTCCGCGTGTGCCTCGACCGGCGATGCGAATACCGTCGACCGGACAACGGATCAGCGTGCCGCCATCGGTGACGAGCATGATCTGGTCGTTGTCGAGCACGGGGAAAGCCGCAACGACTTCGCCGCCCTTGCCGAGGTTCATCAGCTCGACGCCCTTGCCGCCGCGACCGGTCACCCGATACTCGTAGGCCGACGTACGCTTTCCGAAACCCGACGAGGCGACGGTAAGGACGAACTCCTCCTTGCTTTGCAGCTCGGCGAAGCGTTCCGGCGAGAGCGCAGTCGTCGGCGCTGCAGCTTCCTCGGCCGCTGCCGCAACTTCCTCCTCGACCACGTCGACCGCCTCGGCAGTATTCTCCGCCTGGCGCAGTGCCCGCGACTGACGAAGGTATGCGTCGCGATCCTCGGTCGGGATGCCCTTGCCATTGTCGACCAGCGACATAGAGATCACCTCGTCGCCCTCGGCCAGCGCGATACCGCGCACGCCGGTCGATGCCCGGCTCTGGAAGACACGCACTGTCGAGACGGGGAAACGCATGGCGCGGCCCTGGCGCGTAGCCAGAAGCACGTCCTGCTCCTCGCTGCAGACTCCTACCCCGATCAGACGGTCGCCAGCGTCGTCGCCATCGAACTTCATGGCGATCTTGCCACTCTGATTGACACTGACAAAATCGCTCAGCTCGTTGCGCCGTACGCCGCCGCGGGCGGTGGCGAACATCACATGCAGGGTCGCCCAGCTCGCCTCGTCCTCCGGCATCGGCATCACGGCGCTGATCGTCTCACCCTCGGCGAGCGGCAGCAGATTGACGAACGCCTTGCCGCGGGCCTGCGGTGCTCCGAGGGGCAAACGCCAGACCTTCAGCTTGTAGACGATGCCGCGACTGGAGAAGAACAGTACCGGCGTGTGCGTATTGGCAACGAACAGACTCGAAACGAAATCGTCCTCGCGCGTAGCCATACCGGAACGGCCCTTGCCGCCGCGGCGCTGAGCACGATACGCCGAGACCGGCACACGCTTGACGTAGCCGCCATGCGTCACCGTCACGACCATGTCCTCGCGCTGGATCAGGTCCTCGATATCCTGCTCGAATTCGTTGTCGAGGATCTCAGTCCGGCGCGGCGTCGCGAACTGCTCCTTGATCTCGAGCAGCTCCTTGCGCATCAGTGCAAAAAGCTTGTCGCGGTCGCCCAGCAGCTCGAGATAGCCCTCGATGAGCTTGGCCACTTCGGTCAGCTCTTCGGCAATCTTGTCACGCTCAAGACCGGTCAGTCGCTGCAGGCGCAGCTCAAGGATGGCCCGGGCCTGCACCTCCGAGAGGCGATAAGTCCCTTCAGCCGAGACTTCGCGACCTGGCTCGGCAATCAGCTCGATCAGCGGCGCCACATCCGACGCCGGCCAGTCCCTGGCCATCAGGCGTTCGCGCGCCACCACCGGATCGGGGGAGCGGCGGATCATCTCGATCACTTCGTCGATATTGGCGACGGCGATGGCGAGACCAACCAATACGTGGGCGCGGTCGCGGGCGTGGTTGAGCTCGTACTTGGTCCGGCGCGTGATGACCTCGGCGCGGAAGCGGATGAACGCCTCCAACAGCTCCTTGAGGCTCATCAGCTTCGGCCGCCCACCGTCGAGCGCCAGGGCATTGACGCCGAACGTCGTCTGCAGTGGCGTGTAGCGGTAGAGCTGGTTCAGCACGACATCGGCCATGGCGTCGCGCTTCAGCTCGATCACCATGCGCACGCCGTCGCGGTCGCTTTCATCGCGGATCTCGGAGACGCCTTCGACCTTCTTGTCGCGTACCACCTCGGCGATGCGCTCGTGCAGGCGGGCCTTGTTCTCCTGATAGGGGATTTCGGACACGATGATCATCTCGCGTCCGCCGCGCCCCTCCTCGATCCTGGTGCGCGCCCGCATGACGATTGAACCGCGGCCGAGCTCGTAGGCGGCACGGATGCCGTTGCGGCCGAGAATGGTGGCGCCGGTCGGGAAATCCGGACCCGGCACATATTCCATCACCTGCTGTATGGTGAGCTCGGGATTGTCGATCAGTGCGCAGCAGGCATCGAGCAATTCACCGAGATTATGCGGCGGGATGTTCGTTGCCATGCCGACGGCGATGCCGCCCGCGCCGTTGGCCAACAGATTCGGGAAGGCCGCCGGCAGAACCGACGGCTCATGCGTCGTCTCGTCGTAGTTCGGCTGGAAGTCGACGGTGTCCTTGTCGATGTCGGCCAGCAGCGCCTCGGCGGCGCGCGCCAGGCGCGCTTCCGTATAGCGCATCGCCGCTGGCGGATCGGCGTCCATCGAGCCGAAATTGCCCTGCCCCGAAATCAACGGCAGGCGCATGGAGAAATCCTGCGCCATACGCACCATGGCGTCGTAGATCGCGCTGTCGCCGTGCGGGTGATATTTGCCCATCACCTCGCCGACGATGCGCGCCGACTTGCGGAAAGCGTGCGTCGAGTCGAAGCCGCTTTCCTTCATGGCGTACAGAATGCGCCGCTGCACCGGCTTCAGCCCATCGCGCGCGTCAGGCAAGGCGCGCGCCACGATCACGCTCATGGCGTAATCGAGGTAGGACCGGCGCATCTCCTCTTCGATCGTGATCGGCGCGATGTTGTGCGGAGGGGGCTGAGGCGGGGGCGCATCAGAAGGCGGCGGCGCCGGCGGCAGAATCGTATCGTCGCTCACAAAAAACCTGGTTTTTATCTCGTATTGGTGGCCCCTCCGGAGACTCCGGCGGAACGATTTCGCACACTAGCAAACCAGCCCCGGAAGACCAACAAAAATCGACTGCACGACCCGCCTTTAACTATTTGATTTTATTACCTAAATTCTATCGATAAACACCCCTCGGAAAGGCCCGAATTTGAGCCCCCAAACGCCCCCTCGCCGGCCCTCGGTCGCTGTCTTCGATTTCGGCGGTGTTCTGATCGATTGGAACCCCCGTCACCTCTACCGGACGCTGATCTCGGACCCCGCTGAAATGGAGGATTTCCTCACTCAAGTGACCACGCGCGCGTGGCATGAGCCGCAGGACCATGGCGGCGATCCGGCAGCGGCAACGCGAGCGCTACAGGCCCTACACCCCGGCAAGGAAGAGCTGATTGCAGCTTTCTACGGCCGCTTCGACGAGATGTGCGCCCACGCCTTCGCGCCGATGGCCGAGTTGGTCGACCGGCTGCACGACGCCGGCACCCCGCTCTATGTTCTCTCCAACGCGCCGAACCTGCTCGATCCCTGGCTGCGCGGGCCGGCCCACACTCGACACCCCTTCATCGGCCATTTCCGAGACTACGTCGTCTCCGGCCTCGTCGGCTGCTCCAAGCCCGATGCCGCGATCTACGAGCTGGTCTGCCGGACCGGCGGTTTCCAGCCGGAGGACGCCGTGTTCATCGACGATGTGATCGCCAACGTCGACGGCGCACGCGCCGTCGGCATGAACGCCATCCACCACCAATCGGCGGAAGGGACCATTGCTGAATTGCGTGCGATGGGCCTGCCTGCGTGAGACGCCCTGGGTATTTACGCCTGAATATCTAGCTTAAGAGGCGCACGGCCGCTGAAACCACCGAGCAGCCGTGCGCACACGCGACCGTCTCTAGAACGGGATGTCGTCGTCGAGTTCTGCCTTGCTCCCGCGCGATGCCGGCCGGCCGCCACCACTGCTGCCACCACCGCCCCCGGACATGCCGCCGCCACCGAAATCGTCATCCGGTCCGCCGCCGGGACCGCCGCCCTCGCCGCCGCTACGGCCATCGAGCATGGTGAGCGCACCGCCGAAGCGCGGAATCACGACCTCGGTCGTGTAGCGCTCCTGTCCGCTCTGGTCGGTCCACTTGCGCGTGGAGAGCTGCCCCTCGACATAGACCTTCGAGCCTTTGCGCACGAACTTCTGCGCAACTTCAGCAAGCTTCTCGTTGAAGATCACGACACGGTGCCATTCGGTGCGCTCCTTACGCTCGCCGCTCTGGCGATCACGCCACGTATCCGACGTGGCCACCGACATGTTCACCATGGAACGGCCATCCTGCATGGACCTCACTTCGGGGTCGCGGCCGAGATTGCCGACCAGGATGACTTTGTTGACGCTGCCCGCCATGGGGGCCTCCTTCGCCTTCCCGGTGCCGCGGGGCGCGGCACCTACCTCATGGTGGCGAACCTAGCTCCGGCGGCCTGTGGGCAGCCACCTAATTTGGGTTGTGTCCCCCTTTGGACCGCAGACGCCGTGAGCTTCACTCATGCCAGCCCTCCGACAATTCATTGGTTTTCGCAGCAAACCCTCCCCTATCTTGCCGCGTCATGAGTAAATCTTTTCACGTCCCTCAGGTTTCGACCGGCCAGGCCTACGCCATGCTGGGCGGTGCCGCGCTGATGATGACCCTGGCCATGGGCATCCGTCAGAACCTCGGCCTGTTCCAGGCGCCCGCCTCCAAAGAGCTGGGAATCGCCATCTCCGACTTCGCGCTGGCGATTTCCGTCCAGCAGGTCGCCTGGGGACTGAGCCAGCCGATCGCCGGCGTTTTTGCCGACAAGTACGGCACGCGCTGGGTGGCGCTCCTGGGCAGCGCCATGTTCATCCTGGGTATCTGGCTCACGGCCACCGCACAGGGCGCCTTGGCGATTATCCTGGGCGCCGGCGTGCTGATCGGCATTGCACTGGCCTGCACCACCTCGGGCATTACCGCCAACATCGCGGCGCGCGTCGTCGAACCCGGCCGACGTACTTTGGCGTTCGGCATTGTCTCGGCCGCCGGCTCCGTCGGCACCATGGTCACGGCACCGATCGCGGCCTATCTGCTGACTTCCGATGGCTGGCGTGCCGCCTCGTGGTCGTTCGTGATCCTGGCCATCGCCATGCTGCCTGCTGCGTGGATCGGCAGCCGCGCCGACAAGCTGCCGAACACCCTGGCGAGTGACCGCGATCTCACACTCATGGGCGCGCTCGACGAGGCGCGGCGACACACCGGCTATGTCGTGATGGCGATCGCCTTCTTCGTCTGCGGCCTACAGCTCGTCTTCCTCACCACGCACCTGCCAACCTACCTCGCTCAGTGCGGCATGGATGCGAGTTACAGCGCCGTGGCGCTGATGCTGATCGGCGGCTTCAACATTCTGAGTTCCTGGTTGTTTGGCTGGCTGGGCGACAAGTATCCCAAGCGGCTCCTGCTGGGCGCGATCTACCTGCTGCGCTCCCTGACCCTTCTTCTATTCTTCATGTATCCGCCGACGCCGCTCTCCGTGGTGCTGTTCGGAGCAGCCATGGGCACCCTCTGGCTGGGGGTTATTCCGCTGGTCAACGGGCTGGTGGTGCAGATCTTCGGCCTGCGCTTCCTGTCGACCCTGACCGGCATCGCTTTCCTCAGCCACCAGGCGGGCTCTTTCCTCGGCGCCTGGGGCGGCGGCTATCTCTTTGATCTCATGGGATCCTACGATCTGGCCTGGAAAATCGGCGTCCTGATCGGCCTGATCGCGGGCACCATGCAGCTCCTGATGAACGACCGGCCGACCGATCGGGTGCTAGCAGCGCAGGCATCCGCAGCCTGATTTTTGCGACTTGTGGAGGACTGGCGCGGCTGGGGGTGAATCGCCATATGCGATGATCCCGCGCTTCGCCTATTCTCCCGGTCCACATGGCTAAGTCACGCTTACCTGCCGCCGAGCCGCACCGCTACATCTCGATCCGCGGTGCGCGCGAACACAACCTCAAGAACGTCGACCTCGATCTGCCACGCGACCGGCTGGTGGTGATCACCGGTCTGTCGGGCTCGGGTAAATCCTCGCTCGCCTTCGACACGGTCTATGCCGAGGGCCAGCGGCGCTACGTCGAGAGCCTGTCGGCTTACGCGCGTCAGTTCCTCGAGCTGATGCAGAAGCCCGATGTCGATTCGATCGAGGGCCTGTCGCCGGCGATCTCGATCGAGCAGAAGACGACCTCGCGCAATCCGCGCTCGACGGTCGGCACTGTCACCGAGATCTACGACTACCTGCGTTTGCTGTTCGCGCGCGTCGGCGTGCCTTATTCACCGGCGACCGGCCTTCCGATCGAAAGCCAGACCGTGTCGCAGATGGTCGATCGCGTGAAAGCGATGCCCGACGGCACGCGCCTCTACCTGATGGCGCCGATCGTACGTGGCCGCAAAGGCGAATATCGCAAGGAACTGCAGGAGCTACAGAAGAAGGGGTTCCAGAGGGTCAAGATCGACGGCAAGCTCTACGAGATCACCGAAGCGCCGACACTCGACAAGAAGTTCAAGCACGACATCGACGTCGTGGTGGACCGCCTCGTCGTGAAGCCGGACCTCGGTAACCGTCTCGCCGATTCGATCGAGACGGCGCTCAATCTGGCCGAGGGCCTGGCCGTCGCGGAGAATGCCGACAACGGCGAGCGCACAGTCTTCTCTGCGCGTTTCGCCTGTCCAGTCTCGGGCTTCACCATCGAGGAGATCGAGCCTCGCCTCTTCTCCTTCAATGCGCCGCAGGGCGCCTGCCCGTCGTGCGATGGGCTTGGCGTGAAGATGTTCTTCGATCCTGAAATGGTGGTGCCGGACGATCGGCTGTCATTGTCCGAGGGGGCGGTCGCGCCCTGGGCCGACAGCTCGGGCCAGTATTACATGCAGACGCTCGAGAGCATCGCCAAGCACTTCAAGGTCAAGATGTCGGTGCCCTGGCGCGACCTGCCCAAGAAGGTGCGCGACACGATCCTGCAAGGAAGCGGCGGCGAGTCCATCGCCATGCGCTACGACGATGGCATTCGTCAGTATCAGACCACCAAGCCGTTCGAAGGCGTGATTCCCAACCTGGACCGCCGCTGGAAGGAAACCGACTCCTCCTGGGTGCGCGAGGAGCTGGAGCGCTTCCAGCACGAGAGCAAGTGCGAGGCCTGTGGCGGCGCCCGCCTCAAGCCCGAAGCGCTTGCGGTGAAGATCGCCGGGCTCAACATCAGCCAGACGACCGAATTCTCGATCGGCGACGCGGTGAAGTGGTTCCTCGAACTGGCGCCCAAGCTGACGGCCAAGCAGCGCGAGATCGCCGAACGCATCCTGAAGGAGATCAACGAGCGGCTGGGCTTCCTCGACAATGTCGGCCTGTCCTACCTCACGCTGAACCGGACCTCGGGCACGCTGTCGGGCGGCGAGAGCCAGCGTATCCGGCTGGCGTCGCAGATCGGCTCCGGCCTGACCGGCGTGCTCTACGTGCTCGACGAACCGTCGATCGGCCTGCATCAGCGCGACAACGACCGGCTCCTGAAGACGCTGACCCGCCTGCGCGACCTCGGCAACACCGTGCTGGTCGTCGAACATGACGAAGACGCGATCCGCGCCGCCGACCATCTGGTCGATATGGGCCCCGGCGCCGGCGCGCATGGCGGCAAGGTGATTGCCGAGGGCACACCCGAGGAGGTGATGCAGAACAGCGCCAGCCTCACCGGGCAATATCTCTCGGGCTTCCGACAGATCCCGGTTCCCAAGGTGCGGCGCGAGCCGCCGCCGAAGAACGGGCGCTGGCTGACGGTGAAGGGCGCCAAGGAGAACAATCTCCAGAACGTGACGGCCAGCATCCCGCTCGGCACTTTCACCTGCGTCACCGGCGTGTCGGGCAGCGGCAAGAGCACCCTGATTGTCGAGACGCTCTACAAGGCACTGGCCAAGCGGCTCAATGGGGCACGCGAGCATCCCGGCGTGCATACCGGCCTGGACGGCGTCAGCCAGCTCGACAAGATCGTCGACATCGACCAGTCGCCGATCGGCCGCACGCCGCGCTCCAATCCCGCGACCTATACCGGCGCCTTCTCGCCGATCCGCGACTGGTTTTCCCAACTGCCGGAGTCGACCGAGCGCGGCTACAAGCCGGGACGTTTCTCGTTCAACGTCAAGGGCGGCCGCTGCGAAGCCTGCCAGGGCGACGGCGTCATCAAGATCGAGATGCACTTCCTGCCCGACGTCTACGTCCAGTGCGACGTCTGCAAGGGCAAGCGCTACAACCGCGAGACTCTGGAGATCGTGTTCCGCGGCAAGTCGATCGCCGACGTGCTGGACATGACGGTCGATGAGGGCTGCGAGTTCTTCAAGGCCGTGCCGATAATCCGCGACAAGCTCCTGACTCTGCAGCAGGTCGGCCTGGGCTACATCCATATCGGCCAGCAGGCGACGACGCTCTCGGGCGGCGAGGCCCAGAGGGTCAAGCTCGCCAAGGAACTTTCGCGCCGGGCTACCGGTCGCACGCTCTACATCCTCGACGAGCCGACGACCGGTCTGCATTTCGAGGACGTGCGCAAGCTGCTCGAAGTTCTTCATCGGTTGGTCGAGACGGGCAACACCGTGCTGGTGATCGAGCACAATCTCGAAGTCATCAAGACTGCGGATTGGATCCTGGACATGGGCCCCGATGGTGGCTCCGGCGGCGGCCGCCTGGTCGCCGAGGGCCCCCCCGAAGAGGTCGTGAAGGTCGCCGAGAGCTACACGGGCCAGTATCTCGCCCGCCTCCTGCCGCGCAGTTCAGCAGCGAAGAAGCGAGCTTAACTGGGAGCGCGCCGCTCCCAGCGGATCGCCCCAAGCTCATAGCCAAACTGGCGTTCGACGACCTCGGGGGTCGCGTCGGACGCATCGGCCTTGCGCGCGGCCACACGCTGCTGGGCAACGTCCTTCGGCACATCGAGCCAGATGCCCTGGAATGGCACTCCCATCTTGGCGGCCAGCGCTTCCGCCGCCGCCCGCTCCGGCTCGCGGGCAAAGACGGCGTCGAGCACGACGCTGTGGCCAGCCCGCAACACCCGCTCCGCTCGTGCCATAAAAGAAGCATAGACCTTGGCAGATGCCTCGGGCGTATAGCTGCCCGCGGGCATGCGCTCCTCCAGAGCAACACCGGCCTGTCGCTTGCGCTCGACGTCGCTGCGAACCACGACCGCACCGGGTGAACGACCGATATCCGGGGCGAGCTTCAGCGCCAGAGTGGTCTTGCCGCTGCCCGAGAGTCCGCCGACCGCCAGCAGCCGCGGCGGTGCGGGCTGTAGAAAATCCAGCGCAGCCTTCTGATAGGCTCGCGCCGGTGCGTTGTCGGCACCGCTTACGGCCGTGACCGCCGAATCGACATAGGCGCGGATCGCGGCGCGGCGGGCGAGGAACATCGGGAGGAGCGCCAGCGCCTCCTCGTGCGAAGCCTCCGGCAACTCGCCGATGCGCCACAGCCATTCGTTCAGCAGCCGGTTGGCCAGCGCCCCGAGCCCCTGTCGCGCTAGATCCATCAGCGCAAAGGCAAGATCGTAGAGCACGTCGATATTGGCGATCTTGTCGGAGAACTCGATGGCGTCGAACGGTACAGGCTCGCCTTGCAGGATCACGATGTTGCGCAGGTGCAGATCGCCATGGCAGCGGCGCACGGCGCCAGCCGCGACTCGGCGCGCCACCAACTCGACGAAAGGCTCGAGCGAGCGCGGCATCGCCTCGGCGAGGGCCTCGCTGGTCGGAGGATCGAGCCGTTCGCCTGCCTCGCGCATCTGGCGCACGTCGGCCGCGACGGAGTGGCGGTAATCGTCGGGAGAGCAAAAGCCCTTCGTGATCGGTGGCAAACCGTCATGGAAGCCCGCGATACGGCCACCGAGCGAGGCCATCAGGGTTGGCGTCAGGGCGCCCCGCGTCGCCATGCGATCGAGCATCCCTTCCTCGTCGAAGCGACGCATGACGACCAGCCAGTCGATGGCCTCCTCTCCCACTTCGCCGATCTCGCCCAGCCTCAACTGCCCGTTACGGCGAAACACCGGCATGACGCCGAGATAGATCTCCGGTGCAAGCCGCCGGTTGATGCCGATCTCGGCGGCACACATGTCGGCACGACGCGACGCCGTCGAGAAGTCCATGTAGGGAAACTTCACCGCTCGCTTCAGCTTGTAGGCGCGCTCGCGACCGAGAAAGACGACGGCGCCGTGGGTGTCGATCCGCCGCTCGGGTTTCAGCTGACTCTCGAGAAAGGCCACGGTCTCGGACTGATCCTCGACCACGAACGCAGGGCGGTTTGTCATGATGCGGGCGATGGATCGACGTGAAGGATGATCTCAGCGCCGGGAAAGGCCTTGGCAATCTCCCCCTGCACTCGCCGGCCGATCTCATGCCCACTGAGCAATGACAGGTTTCGATCGACTTCGATGTGAAGCTGAATGAAGCGGGTGAGCCCGCCGGAACGCGTACGCAACTCGTGGATCCCCTTCACACCGGGATTCTGCCGGGCAATCTCGTCGATGCGGCGGCGATCTTCCTCCGGCAATTCGCGATCCATCAGGATGTCGAGCGAATCGCGACCGACTTTCCACGAACCGTGCAACAGGTAGAGCGCCACGAAGCCCGCGACCGAACTGTCGATCAGCGGCTGGTCGAGCAGCCCTGAGAGGAAGAGCCCAATGCCTGTCACCAGGGTGGCCACCAGGTCGGTCCCGTAATGCGCCACGTCGGCGCCGATGGCGATCGAACCAGTATGCCGCACGACATAGCGCTGGAAGGTGACGAGACCGATCGTGAGAACCAGCGCCAGCGCACTGATCATCAGGCCGACGTCTTCCTCCCGCACCTGTTTCGGTGCGTTGAACCGCTCGGCGACAGCAAACAGCAGGGCGCAGCCTGACGCTGCGATGAAGCCGGCCTGCACCAGTCCGGCCAGCGCCTCGGCTTTGCCGTGGCCGAAACGATGGTCGGCATCGGCCGGTGTCAGCGCCAGGCGGACAGCAAAGAAGGTGACAAGCGAACCCACCAGGTCGAGCGAGGTGTCGACCAGCGACGACAGCATGCTCACCGAATCCGTGACCACCCAGGCAACGGCCTTCGCCCCCACCAGGGTCAAGGCCACCGACGTCGAGGCGACGGTAGCCAGCCGCATCAGCCGCTGGGGTTCCATCGCCATCGTGGTCTTAGGGATAGAGGGTGCGCGTGGTCCATGGCTCGGCTGCCGAACCGCGCCGGTATTCGAGGCGATCGTGCAGGCGGAAGGCACCGTCCTGCCAGAACTCGATCAGGGTCGGCTGCAGGCGGAACCCTGACCAGTGCGGCGGCCGCGGCACCTTGCCGACCACATGCCGTGCCGTGACCTCGGCCACCCGCTTTTCGAGGGCAAAACGGCTTTCCAGCGGCCGTGACTGCTCCGACGCCCAGGCCCCGATCTGGCTACCCCGCGCACGGGAGGCGAAATAGGCATCGGCCTCTTCCGCCGTCGTCTGGCTGATCGGCCCTTCCAGCCGGACCTGTCGGCGTACCGACTTCCAGTGAAACAGAAGTGCAGCCTTGGCATGGGCCAGCAACTGCGTGCCTTTGCGGCTTTCATAGTTGGTGTAGAAGACAAAGCCGTCGGCGTCATAGTCCTTCAGCAGGACCATTCGGAGCGACGGCGTCCCGTCGGGTCCCACCGTGGCCAGCGCCATCGCGGAGGGGTCGTTGGGCTCGCTCTTCTCGGCCTCGGCATACCAGGTGCCGAAAAGCTCCAGCGGGTCGGTCGTTTGCCGGATCATGACCACAATATGAGGGGGTTGGAAGCCTTCCACCACCGGCATCTTGTCCCAATAGCCGTCCCCCGCTAAGAACAAGGGATGACCGCTGCTGCACAACTGATGGCCGGCAAAAAAGGCCTCGTCATGGGCGTTGCCAACGAACGCTCGATCGCCTGGGGCATTGCCAAGGCCTGCCACGACGCTGGCGCCAAGGTAGCCTTCACCTTTCAAGGGGAGGCCCTCGAAAAGCGGGTCCGGCCTTTGGCCAGTTCCATCGGCAGCGAGATCATCTTGCCCTGCGATGTCACCAACCCGGCCAGCATCGACGCCACCTTTGCCGAGATCCAGCAGAAGTGGGGCGACCTCGACTTCCTGGTCCATGCCATCGCCTTCTCGAACAAGGACGAGTTGCGCGGCCGCTATCTCGACACGACGGCGGACAACTTCGCGCTCACCATGAACGTGAGCGTTTATTCCTTCACGGCGGTTGCCCAGCGGGCGGTCCCGCTGATGAAGAACGGCGGCAGCCTGCTGACGCTCACCTACTACGGCGCCGAGCGGGTCATCCCCCACTACAACGTCATGGGCGTTGCCAAGGCCGCCCTGGAAGCCAGCGTCCGCTATCTCGCATCCGATCTCGGCGAGCAGAAGATCCGCGTCAACGCGATCTCCGCCGGCCCGATCAAGACGCTCGCCTTCGCCGGCATCAACGACGGTCGCTACATTCTCAAGTGGAACGAACTCAATTCGCCGCTGAAGCGCAACGTCTCGACGGAAGAAGTCGGCAACGCCGGTCTCTACCTCCTGTCCGACCTTGGCACCGGCGTGACCGGTGAAGTGATGCACGTCGATGCCGGCTATCACGTCGTCGGCATGATCAACACCTCGTCCGCGAAGCAGATCGCCGAATTGCTCGGCAACTTCGAAGGCGATTAGCGCGAGGAGCCGGCGACCATGGCCGGCAGCAGTTTCGGTACCCTCTTCCGGTTCACGAGCTGGGGCGAAAGCCACGGGCCAGCGATCGGCTGCGTTGTCGACGGCACGCCGCCACGCATCCCGCTCGCCGAAGCCGATATCCAGGTGTGGATGGACAAGCGCCGGCCGGGCCAGTCGCGTTTCGTTACGCAGCGTCAGGAACCCGATACGGTAAAGATTCTGTCTGGTGTGTTCGAAGGCGTCACCACCGGCACCCCGATCGCGCTGCACATCGAGAACGTGGACCAGCGCAGCCGCGACTACGGTGAGATCAAGGACCAGTTCCGCCCCTCCCACGGCGACTACACTTACTGGAAGAAGTATGGCGCGCGCGATTATCGCGGCGGCGGCCGCCAGTCGGCGCGCGAGACGGCGGTGCGCGTCGCCGCCGGTGCGATCGCCCGCAAGATCCTGGGAGAGGGCGTCAGCATCCGCGGCGCCGTGATCCAGATTGGTACGCAAAAGATCGACCGGGCCAATTGGGATTGGGATGCCACTGGCGACAACCCCTTCTGGTGCCCCGACCGTCAGGCCGCCCAAGGTTGGGAAGGCTATCTCGACGACGTGCGCAAGCGCGGCAGCTCCTGCGGCGCCGTCATCGAAGTTGTCGCCTCCGGCGCGCCCATCGGACTGGGTGATCCCGTCTACGACAAGCTCGACGCCGATCTCGCCAAAGCGCTGATGAGCATCAACGCCGTCAAGGGCGTGGAGATCGGCGATGGCTTCGCGACGGCCGCCATGAGCGGCGAGGAGAATGCCGACGAGATGCGCATGAAGGACGGCGAACCCTCCTTCCTCAGCAATCACGCCGGCGGCATCCTGGCGGGCATCTCGACCGGGCAGGACATCGTCTGCCGGCTCGCCGTGAAACCTACCAGTTCGATCCTGACGCCGGTCCACAGCGTCGACCGCAATGGCCGGGACATCGAGCTACGCACCAAAGGGCGGCACGATCCCTGCGTCGGTATCCGCGCCGTGCCGGTGGCCGAGGCGATGATGGCCTGCGTACTGGCCGATCACCTGATGCGCCACCGCGCCCAATGCGGTTGATCGCGGGCGGCTGACCGTTGGGGCAGTCCAAGCTCGAAGCCCGTTACGGCGTGCTGCACAATGCCGGGATGGCAACCGTGTCGGTCCTCATGATCGGCGCGGCGATCGTCCATTTTGCCTCGGGCTCGGCCAACGCGCCGACGCTCTCGCTCAACGATCCGCGCTTCGTCCTGTTTTCGGTACTGGCGCTGGCGCTCGCCTACTACATCTTCCTGGGAATCCGTCACACCCTCGACCGCACCCCTCAGATCGTCGTCGACCACGAGGGATTGATCCTGGGCTTCGGGCGCAACAAGCGCATCCCTTGGCAGGATATCCAATGGGTCCGCCTCCGCCGGCTGGCGTTGCGCCCACAGCTCCAGGTCGGCATTGCACCAGAAGCTTTCATTGCAGCGGACCTGCGGCTCTCGCTGCTCAATCTCGACGACAGCCTGCGCCCGATCCGCGGCATGCCGACGGCGGTGCTGGTACGCGACAACGGACTCGATACTAAGGCCACGGCCATGCTTGACGCGGTGAAGCGCTTCCGGCCGAATCTGGTGCAATCCTAGCAAGTACACAGCGGAGTTCTCGCATGCGGCGATACATCGTCGGCCTCCTCGCGACCGTGGGCGCGCTCACCTTGCTCGCGATCGCAGGCGGCATCGCCTTCGTCGCGTCGAGTCCCTTCTCCGCCAAGCCGCTGCCACAGCAGATGGTGCTGTCGCTCGATCTGCGGTCGCTACCGCCGGAGACGACGTCGACCGATATCCTGAGCGGCGGCTTGTTCCGCAGCTCACGCGACATCGTCGAGACAGTCCAACTTCTCTGGCAGGCGGCCGACGATCCGAGGGTCGCGGGCCTCTATGTCGAGATCGGTGACGAGCAGGCGGGTCTCGCGCGTGTTCAGGAACTGCGGCAGGCGATCGCCCACTTCCGCGGCAAGGGCAAGTTCGCCGTCGGCTTCGCCGAATCTCTGGGCAGTAGCGGCAGTCATTTCGCCGACTACTATCTCGCCTCCTCCCTGGAACAGATTTGGCTACAGCCCAGCGGCGGATTCGGCGTCGCGGGCATTGCCGTCGAGACCCCCTTTCTCAAGGGTGCCCTCGACAAGCTCGGCGTGAAGGTCGAGGGCGGCAAGCGCTATGAGTACAAGAGCGCGCCCGACAGCTTCCTCGAAACTGGCTACACCCGCCCGGCCCGCGAGAATCTCCAGCAGCTCCTCGACAGCCTGTTCGGCCAGTTCGTCACCGACGCGGCGCGCGACCGCCGCCTCGAGCCCGCCGAGCTGCACCGCCTGATCGACACGGCGCCCCACGAACCCGAGCAAGCGCGACGCGACGGCCTGGTCGACAAGATCGGCTATCGTACCGATGCGTTGGACGAGGTTTATCAGCGCGCTGGTGGCAAGCGTGATCTCGTGACGCTTTCAGAATATGCCGGCGACGAGACGCGGCCCAAGCCACGCGGCGAGGTCATCGCCCTGGTCCGCGCCAGTGGCGCCATCATGTCCGGTCCCTCCGGCGACAACCCGCTTCAGGAAGAAACCTCAGCCAACTCGGAGGATGTGGTCGATGCACTCGACGAAGCCTCCAAGGCAAAGGACGTGCGCGCCATCGTCCTGCGCATCGACTCACCCGGCGGCACCTACCCTGCCGCCGACGCCATCGCGGACGCGGTGGGCCGCGCACGGGCGGCTGGAAAGCCGGTCATCGTGTCGATGAGCGATGTCGCCGCGTCGGGTGGCTATCTCGCGGCTGTCAGGGCCGACGTCATCGTGGCACAGCCCACGACCATCACCGCCTCGATCGGCGTGTTCAGTATCTGGCCGATGGCGCACGAGCTGCTGGCTTCGCTCGGTGTCAATGTCGAGCGCGTCTCCGTTGGCACCAATGCCGGCATGTACTCGACCTTCCAGCCACCAAGCCCGGCGCAGCGACGGGCGGTCAATCGCGAGCTCGATACGATCTACTCGGAGTTCACCCGCATCGTTGCCGATGCGCGCAAACTCAACGCCGAACGTATCGACGCTGCAGCCCGCGGTCGCGTCTTCAGCGGCATCGACGCCAAGAAGGCCGGACTGGTCGACGAACTGGGCGGCCTGCAACTCGCTCTCAATATCGCCCGGGCCAAAGCCGGCCTCGACGAGACGAAGAAGGTCGAGATCAGGCGCTACCCCGACGAGACCGAGCGCTGGCAGCGTATGTTCGAACGCCTGTTCAAGCTGGCCAGCACCGATGCCGGCCCGACCGTTCGCCTGCCGCGCGAAGTGCGTGATGCCCTGGCGCATCTCGGCATCTCGGCGCGACCGGGCAACGTTCGCTTGCCGCCCCTGCCCCCGCTCTGGCACTAGAGCCGCAGCCCGCATGGGCGAGCCATCGCCACACAAGGAACCTCATGTCGACCATTCCTGATGACATCTTCACTGAGCCCGAGGACGTCGCGCCTGACACCCTGGCCAATCTGGGGCCGCTGCGTCGCTTGGCCGGTGTGTGGCAGTCCGACAAAGGAGTCGATGTCAGTCCCAAGGCGGATGGTCCCGAACGGCGGGTGTTCCGCGAGCATATCCGGATGGAGCCCTGCGATCCGCAGGCCAATGGCCCTCAGCTCCTCTACGGCCTGCGCTACCACATCCACATCAATACGCCGGAAGAGGCCATCACCTTCCACGATCAGGTCGGTTACTGGCTGTGGGAACCAGCCACCGGGCTGATCATGCAGACCATCGCCATCCCGCGCGGCCAAGTCGTACTGGCGGGCGGCAAGGCAGCGCCAGACGACAAGCGCATTTCGGTCGAGGCGAAGCGCGGCGATACGCGCTTCGGGATCTGCTCGACCACCTTTCTGGAAGAGGCGTTCCGCACCGACTATTACCGCATCGACATCACCTTCAACGATGACGATAGCTGGACCTATGTGACGCGCACCGATCTGGCCGTCCGCGGCAAGGAGCCGGCCTTCAACCATCACGACACGAACACCTTGCGGCGCGTCGGACCAGCGGCGCCGAACCCGCTTGTCGGCCTGCTGAAGGATGGCAAGGCAGGTTAGAGCCGTACGCTCCTCAGCGTCTCGAGGCCTTCGGCCGTGCGGCGCAGCAGCGCCAGCGCCTCGACGCGACCGTGCATCGGCAAATGCTGGCGCTCGACGATGCGGGCGACCTGCTCCGCTTCTGTCGCACGCTCGAACAGGCCGAGGGTCATGTGCGGTTCAAAGGGTTCGCCGCTTCCCACAGGATTGAACGTCTCGTGAAGCTCGACCAGTTCGGCCAAGCCGTCGGCTGGCGTTGCATAGAGATAGGCGCCGCGCGATGGCGGCGGCAGGTCGTGCCGCACGAGGCGCTCCAGCACGAACCAGAAGGGCCGCCGCTCGATAGCCTCCAGCATGGCGCGTAAAGCCGATTCACGATCGAGCGGCGCGCCAAACACCAAGGTGAAATGCGGGCCGATCAGATCGGCCTCGCGCGGATGGTACTGCGCCCGCAGGCGGCGCAGCGCGGTATCGTCGGCCTCGCCGAGAACCGGCAAGGCCACGACATAGAGCATCAGCTGTAGCTCTTGGCCATACCCAGCGCCGGATCCATCGCTGCGCCATAGGGCGGGAACGGGTAGCGCAGGCCGTTCTTGCCGAGCTGGATCATGCCTTCGATGGCGCGGAGGAACTCGTCCGGCGGGCAGGCCATCAGGAGCTCATCGTCGGCCACGCCGCCATAGCGGCGCTCGGCGAAGCACGGCAGCGACAGCGACGTTTGCCGGGTAGCAAGCGCGCGTCCCCACGAGTCCGCACAGGCGCTCTCGCCCGTCACGGTGAAGTCGTAGCGGCGATAGCGATGATACTGCAGTCCGTTGATGAAATAGATCATCTGGCCCGGCGATCCGTAGAACAGGCAGATGTCCGGTGGATCGAGCCGGCCGGAACGCAGTGGCGCCACGACCAGGCCGTTGTAGGTGCCGTGCGGCACCCGCGGCATCTGCGCCTGATGCGCCGCCGACGCCTCCTTGTTGCCGAACCACACGCCGTTCATGTGATCGCCCGACAGGAAGCCCTCGCCCGGATGGTTGAGGCCGACCACGCCACCGCAGTTGCCGCCGCGCGTATTGTCGACGGTGATGCCGAGCGTAAAGCCGTACCAGCGCGCCTGCGTCACCATCTGGCACATGGTGAACTTGAAGCCCTCAGTTGGCTTGCGCAGCCCTTTGATGTTGTCCATTTCGGCCGGGTCTTCGAACAGCCGCATGCCGATCGGCTGCGTACGGATGCGCAGGAGGTCGATCAGCTTGGTGCTGGCCTCCGTCAGCATCGCGCCGGTAATCTTCTCCGGCGGCGACCACGGCGCGGTCTTGTAGCCCGGCGGCAAGGTCTGGACGTTCATTGTTTCCTCCGTGTCTGGCTAGGTGAGGTTGAGCCCACCATCGGCGATGACAATCTCTCCCGTAACGTAGTCGTTGGCACACAACGCAGCCACAAGATCGGCAATGTCTTCTGGTTTCGCAGGGCGCTTCATCGGCGATTTGGTGTTCCAGAGTTCATAGGCGGCTTCCCAGCCTGTGCTCATGGGCGTGTCGACGAGTCCCGGGGCCACGCAATTGACCCGAATGGCCGGTCCCAGGGTCAAGGCGAGAAGGCGCGTCGCATGATGCAGGGCCGCCTTGGCTGCGGCGTAAGGAATCGACGAGCCCTTGGGACGCACGGCGGCGTGCGTGCCGATATTGATGATCGAGGCTGGCCGTCCCTGCTCTGCCGACGTACGCAACGCGGCCTCGGCTTCGGCGATCAGCATCCACGGCGCGATCACGTTCACGTCGAACATGCTCCGCCAGATCTCGGGAGTGGCCGCCTTGAGATCGGCATGCGGGAAGCGCGCCACGATGCCGGCATTGTTCACCAGCACGTCGAGCCGGCCATGATGCGCAACGACCTCGCGCACGAGTTTGCCGGCGTGTTCGACGTCCGCGAGATCTACCTGATGGTAGCTCGCGCCGGGCAGTTCAGCCGCCATCGCACGGCCGAGCTCGGCCTGACGCCGTCCATGCAAGGCTACTCTGTAGCCATCGCGGGAGAGCCGACGCGCGATGGCTTCACCGATGCCCGACGTCGAGCCGGTGACGAGGGCGACACGCTCAGACATGCGCCTTCAGAGCCTCCAGCGTTTCGTCCGGCCGCTCGACCATCATGAAGTGCCCGCAGTTCGGGATGACGACCGTCTTCGACCCTGCGATGGCGGCTGCCAGAGCCTTGCCCTTGGCGGCCGGCGTCATGAGATCGCCGTCGCCCAACACCAGTACGGTCGGCGCCTTCACAGCCGCCGCGCGCTGCGGCGCATCCTTGTAGGCATTGCAGGCCGCCAGATCGGTGTGGATCACGCCGGGTTCATTGCCCGCCAGCACGGCGAGCGACTCTCGGCGCAGCCACAGGCCTGGCGAAACCATGCCACCTTTGTGCAAGGCGTTGCCCATACCCCAGAAGGTCATGAGTTCCTGCACCTTGAGCGTGTTGGCCTTGGCCGACTCCAGCATCTCGGGATGCACCGGCATGTCGACCGCGACACCGCAGAGGCCGAGCGCCCTCACCTTCTCCGGGTGCCGCGCCGCGCAATCCAATGCGACCAGCGCGCCCATCGAATGGCCGACCAGGGCGGCCTGTTTCAACCCGGCGGCCTCGATCAGCTTCGCCGTCCAGTCGGCCATCGCCGTGATGCTGTCGAGGGCTGGCCCTTCCGACCGGCCGTGTGCCGGGAAATCGACCGCGAGCACGCCGCGGCCATGATGGGCAAACCAGCGCGTCTGCAAGCGCCAGGCCGTGCGGTCGAAGCCCGCGCCATGGAGGAAGACGATCGCGGGCTTGGCCGCATCGAACTCGGTGCCGCCGGTCGTCGCAAAGACGGTCCGGCCATCGACGGTGAGGTTCATGGTCAGCCCTTCTGCGACGCGCGCAGCGCCTGCCCGAGATCGTCGATGAGGTCCTCGGGATCTTCCAGCCCTACCGAGAGCCGGATCATGCCCTCGCCGATGCCGGCCTGCTTTAGCGCCGCCGCATCGAGCTGGGCGTGAGTCGTCGAGGCGGGATGGATCACCAGCGACTTGGCATCCCCGACATTGGCGAGATGTGAAAAGAGCTTCAGCCGCTCGATGAAACGCCGTCCGGCCTCGCGGCCGCCCTTGATATCGAAGCTGAAAATCGAGCCCGTGCCCTTGGGCAGCAATCGTTGCGCCAGTGCATGGTCGGGATGGTCGGGCATGTCCGGCGAGGCGATGCGCTCAACCGCCGGATTGGCCTTGAGGAAAGCCATGATCTTGCGGGCATTCTCGACGTGGCGCGCCACGCGCAACGGCAAGGTCTCCAGCCCCTGGAGCAGATAGAAGGCCGTCTGAGGCGCCATGCAGCAGCCGAAGTCGCGCACGCCCTCGGTGCGCGCCCGCATGATAAAGGCGTGCGGGCCGAACTCTTCGGCGAAGTCGATGCCGTGATAACCGGCATAGGGTTCGGTCATGGTCGGGAACTTGCCCGATCCCTCCCAATCGAAGCGGCCGGATTCGACGATCACACCGCCGATCGCAACGCCATGGCCGCCGATGAACTTGGTCGCCGAATGGAAGACGATATCCGCCCCCAGAGTCAGCGGCCGACAGAGCATCGGCGACGCGAAGGTATTGTCGATCATCAGCGGGATCTTCGCCTCGTGCGCGATCGCCGCGATGGCCGGAATGTCCAGCACCTCGCCACCTGGGTTGCCGATCGTCTCGCCGAGAATCAGCCGCGTGTTGGGCTTTATGGCCTTGCGGAAACCCTCGTGATCACCGGGATGCACGAAGCTCGACTCGATGCCGAAGCGCGGCAGGGTGAGCCCCAGCATGTTGCGTGTGCCACCATAAAGCGACGTCGACGCGACGATGTGGCTGCCCGCGCCCATCAAGGTAGCAATGGCAATATGCAGCGCCGCCTGCCCACTCGACACGGCGAGCGCGCCCGAACCTTCCTCGAGGGCGGCGACGCGCTCCTCGAACACCGCTACCGTCGGATTGGAGATACGGCTGTAGATATGGCCGCCGACCTCGAGGTTGAACAGGCTCGCGGCATGGTCGACGTCGCGGAACACATAAGACGTCGTCTGATAGATCGGTACGGCACGCGCGCCGGTCACCGGATCTGGATGCTGGCCTGCGTGTAGCGCAAGTGTATCGGGCTTCAGGAACTTGGCGTCGACCACGATGTCTTCCTTCTTCTTATGCGGTCTTGCCGCGTGAGACTTACTTCTTGAAGAAAGAGGCGGCAGCGGCGGCGTGGCTCTGCTTGGCCTTTATCTTTTCCTCGACGCGTGCCAGCTCGGCCTTCAGGGCAGCGACATACTCCTTCAGGTCCTCGATGTTCATCGCATCGAGGTTCTTCAGTTGCGGCTTCTTCTGCCGGGGGTCGAGATCGTCGAGGTCAAAGGCCATAGCGCGGCTCCACGGAAGCGGCTAAGGGAGGACTAGCATTGCTCCCCTTCCTTCGAAAGGCCGACCATGAGCGCCCTGCCCGCAACGATGACCTGCGTCGAGATCACCAAACCGGGCGGACCGGAGGTGCTGGTGCCGACGACGCGGCCGGTGCCACAGCCCAAGGCTGGCGAGATCCTCATCAAGGTCGCGGCCACGGCGGTGAACCGGCCGGACATCGCGCAGCGTGCTGGCCTTTATCCGCCGCCGCCGGGCGCCTCCGACCTGCCGGGCCTCGAGGCCGCCGGCACGGTCGCCGCGCTGGGCGAGGGCGTGACCGGCTGGAAGGTAGGCGACGCGATCTGTGCGCTGACGCCGGGCGGTTCCTACGCGGAGTACTG
Source organism: Reyranella sp. (assembly GCF_004297405.1). Taxonomy (GTDB): domain Bacteria; phylum Pseudomonadota; class Alphaproteobacteria; order Reyranellales; family Reyranellaceae; genus Reyranella. Next base: position 1,695 of record NZ_SCVC01000028.1, on the reverse strand, counting down.
CACCGTCCCCGCACCGCAGTGCCTGCCGCTGCCCAAGGGCTTCGACATGCTGCAGGCGGCTGCACTGCCGGAGAATTACTTCACGGTGTGGCACAATCTCTTCGAGCGCGGCCAGCTCAAGGCCGGTGAGAAGGTACTGATCCACGGCGGTGCAAGCGGCATCGGCACGACAGCGATCCAGCTCGCCAAGGCATTCGGCGCCACGGTGTTCACCACGGTCCGCACACCTGAGAAAGCCAAGGCGGTGACGGAGCTCGGCGCCGATCATGCCATCATCTACAGGGACAACGACTGGGCGGCCGAAGTGAAGAAGCTGTCGGGTGGTGTCGACGTCGTGCTCGACATGGTGGCGGGCGAGTATCTGCCGAAGAATCTCGGCCTCTTGAAACTCGATGGCCGCTGCGTGGTGATTGCCGTGCAGCTTGGCGCGACGGCTACAATCAGCGCCGGCATCATGATGGTGAATCGCCTCACCCTGACCGGCTCGACGCTGCGCCCTCAGAGCGTAGAGAACAAGGGCCGCATGGCCCGTGGCCTGCAGGAGAAAGTCTGGCCGCTGCTCGAGGCCGGCACGATCAAGCCGATCATCTTCAAGACCTTCCCGCTCAAGCAGGCCGCAGAGGCGCATGCCGAGCTGGAACGCGCCGACCATGTCGGCAAGGTGATGATGACGGTTTAGGGCGGCAGGATCAGTTGAGGACGCGACTCTCGTCGCGTCCACTCATGATCGCGAGAAGACTGCGCCATTTCGGACGAAGCAAGCCTTCGTCCTTGAGTGGCGCACCCAGAGATCAGTTGTGCGAGGTCTCTTCGACGTCCGGCTGATCGGCCTCGGCCGGATCGACAGGCGTCGCTTCCTCGACCGGAAGGCCAGCCTTGGCGGCTTCCTTCTTGCGCGCGGCATCCTCACGCGCAGCCTTGCGGCGCGCCTTGTCGACCGCATCGTTGAGATCCTTCAACGAACAAAGGCCGAGCGTCACGGGATCACGCGGACGGACGTTCTGCATATTCCAGTGCGTACGATCCCGTACCGACTGGACCGTGCTCTTGGTCGAGCCGACCAGCTTCGCGACCTGGCTTTCCTGCAGCTCGGGGTGGACCTTGAGCAACCAGGCAATGGCGTCGGGACGGTCCTGGCGCTTGGCAACCGGCGTGTAGCGCGGGCCCTTGGAGCGGGCGACGGGCATCGGCACGTCGCGCGGGCTGAGCTTCAGACGGGCTGTCTGGTCAGCCTCGACACGCTTGATCTCTTCCTTGGTGAGTTGCCCGTTGGTGGTCGGGTCGAATCCAGTCATGCCGCCTGCAACTTCGCCGTCGGCAATCGCCTGGACTTCGAGCGGATGCAGGCCGGTGAAGGCCGAAATCTGGTCGAAGGTGAGGGTCGTATTCTCGACCAGCCAGACGGCGGTCGCCTTGGGCATCAACACTTGCGACATGAATTCACTCTCCTCGCCCGGATATAGAGGCCGCCTCAGGTCCCGCCAACCTGAAAAGCGCCCAATCTCATCGCATAGCTGAAAAGAAAACGGCCGGGGTCGCCCCCGGCCGTTCCTCGAAGACTTGGCTTCGGATCGTCTTACTGGATGACGATCTCGACGCGGCGGTTCTGCGGCTCGCGGACGTTCGGGCCGGTCTGAACCAGCAGGCCCTGCTCGCCACGGCCGACAACCGCGATGGCCGTCGCCGGCACGCCTT
>NZ_SCVC01000027.1 GCF_004297405.1 Reyranella sp. | reverse complement strand
CTTCAGACAGACGCTCAGACGTGACCGAATAGGGCAGGTTGCCCACAAACAATTTGCGACTCATTCAAGGCTCTGGGCTAGAGGAAGGATCGAGCGGAGTCCGGCGCGCGCTTGCTGGACTGATGTGTCCAAGCGTTTCGTTGACCTTTGACAGATGACCAAGAATCTCACGGAAGACGTTGACCGGTATCGCGCTCCGCGACCGCGCCGAGACTCATGATGATGCTCGTCGGCTAGTGTCGCAATGCAGCACTTATGCGCTGAATCCCGCCGTGAGTCTACGGCAGGGTTGAGACAGTGGGAGTCACGTCACACAATCGCCACGAGAACGGGAGGGACCCTAGATGATTGTCGACCATCGTACGTACGAACTGCAGCCGGGCCGACTGCGCGAATTTTTGGCACTTTACGAAAAGGAAGGACTGCCGGTTCAGATGAAGCATCTCGGCAATCTTGTCGGATATTTCACAACCGAGGTCGGCAATGTGAATGAGATTGTTCACATCTGGGCTTATGAAGACCTTGCTGATCGCACCAAGCGTCGCGCGGCGATGGCGGCAGATCCCGCCTGGCAGTCTTATTTGCAGAAGAGCCGAGAATTCATGAAGCACATGAACAACAAGATATTGGTGCCAACCTCCTTCTCACCCACGAAGTAAGGGAAAGATACTAGATATGGCCACCGTACACCCGCGCCGCAGCGGCGCGCAGGTTCTGATCGACCAGCTTCGCATCCACGGCACCGATACGATCTTCGGCGTTCCCGGCGAGAGCTATCTCGCAGCGCTGGATGCGCTCTACGCCCAGCGTAATTCCATCCGCTACGTGATCTGCCGCCAGGAAGGCGGCGCCTCCTACATGGCCGAAGCTTACGGGAAGCTGACAGGCAAGCCCGGCGTCTGTTTCGTCACGCGCGGTCCAGGCGCCACCAATGCCAGCGTCGGCGTGCATACCGGCTTCCAGGATTCGACGCCCATGATTCTGCTGGTCGGCCAAGTGGCGCGCGAGCAGACCGAGCGCGAGGCGTTCCAGGAAATCGACTATCGCCGCATGTACGGCCAGATGGCCAAGTGGGTCACCCAGATCGAGGACGCTCGCCGCATTCCCGAAATCGTGAGCCAGGCTTTCCATCGCGCCGTCAACGGTCGGCCCGGGCCGGTGGTGATTGCGCTGCCGGAAGATATGCTGACCGACGAGGTCGAAGTCGCCGACGGTGGTCCGTTCAAGATTTCGCGAGGTGCGCCAGCGCCTGAGGACATGGCGACGTTCCGCGATCTGCTCGCCGCGGCGAAGCAGCCGCTGGTCATTCTGGGCGGCGGCGGTTGGGACGCGAAGGCGTGCGCCGACATCAAGGCGTTCGTCGAAGCCAATCACCTGCCGGTGACGACGGCGTTCCGCAATCAGGACCTGATCGACAATCGCCACGCCAACTTCGTGGGAGATCTCGGCCTCGGCGTGAATCCGCCGCTCGGCAAGCGTATCAAGGAGAGCGATCTGATCATCGCCATCGGTCCCCGTCTCGGCGAGGCGACGACCGGCGGCTACACCATGTTCGACTTGCCGGTGCCGGCGCAGAAGATGGTGCACGTCCATGCCGGCGCCGAAGAACTCGGCCGCGTCTATCAGGCAACCTTGCCGATCAACAGCGGCATGGCGCAGTTCGCCGCCGCCGCGAAGGCGATGAAGCCGGTCGATGCCTCTGCGTGGAAGACTGGTGTCGCCACGGCGCGTGCTGACTATCTGAAGAACATCGAGCCCTCGCCGCAGCCCGGCTCGGCCAATCTGGCCGAGATCGTGGCTTGGCTGAACAAGCGTCTGCCGGACGACGTGATCGTCACCAACGGCGCCGGCAACTACGCGGGCTATGTTCACCGCTTCTTCCAGTATCGCGGTTTCCGGACGCAGCTTGCCCCGACCAACGGCTCGATGGGCTACGGCGTGCCGTCGGCGGTGGCGGCCAAGATCGCCGCTCCCGGCCGCACGGTGGTGTCGTTCAGTGGCGACGGCTGCTTCCTGATGAACGGTCAGGAATTCGCCACCGCGGTCCAGCATGGCGCCAATGTCGTGTTCATCGTGGTCGACAACGGCATGTACGGCACGATCCGGATGCACCAGGAGCGTGAGTATCCGACGCGTGTGCACGGCACGGAACTCAAGAATCCCGACTTCGCCGCCTATGCCCGTGCCTTCGGCGGCCATGGCGAGACGGTCGAGAGGACGGCGGACTTCGAGCAGGCCTTCGAGCGTGCGCTCGCTGCCGACCGGCCTTCCATCATCCACGTGAAGACCGACGCCGAGGCGATCACTTCGCGCATCACCTTGACCAAGCTGCGTGAGCAGGCGCTCGCCAAGCACAAGCACTGAACTGTTTATCGGCCTCCTTCCCCGCCGTGCGCGGGGAAGGAGACGCCGGACCAGGGGGCTTGCGCGGGCCCGGTTCGGCCTCTATAGAGACGCCCGTGGTGATTTGAGCCGACCGGCTTGCGACCACGTTAAACATCGCTAAAAGGTCGGAGTGCTCGCAAAGCCCCCGTCCTTCCAGGTCGGGGGTTTTTCGTTTGCGGTCCTGCGCGCAGGCCGCGGACGAGAGGAGAGAGTGTGATGGACGGAGCAATTCCCAGGAAGAAGACCGAGGCCGATACCAGCAAGTGGCGGCCGCAGACCCGTGCGGTGCGCAGCGGGCAGATCCGCAGCAACTTCGACGAGACGTCGGAAGCGCTGTTCCTGACGTCGGGCTACGCCTATGCCAGTGCCGAGGAGGCCGAGGCCACCTTCAAGGGCGAGAGCAGCCACTATCAATATTCGCGCTTCGGCAATCCGACCGTCAGCATGTTCGAGAACCGGCTGGCCGCTCTCGAAGGGGCCGAGGCTTGTCGTGCCACTTCGACCGGCATGTCGGCCGTGTTCTTCGCGCTGTTGGCGCTGCTTAAGGCCGGCGATCGTGTGGTGGCCGCGCGCCAGCTCTTCGGCTCCTGTCACTACATCGTCTCCGATCTGCTGCCGAAGTACGGCGTGCAGAGCGAGCTGGTCGATGGTGGCGATCTCGCGCAATGGGAGAAGGCGCTCAGCAAGCCCACGCAGGCGGTGCTCTTCGAATCGCCCTCCAATCCGATGCTCGATATCGTCGACGTCAAGGCAGTGTGCGATCTCGCGCACAAGGCTGGCGCCAAGGTCGTGCTCGACAATGCCTTTGCTACGCCGATCCTGCAGCGGCCGCTTGAGTTCGGCGCCGACGTCGTCGTCCATTCGGCCACCAAGTACATCGACGGCCAGGGCCGCACGCTGGGTGGCGCAGTGCTCGGCAGCAAAGAGTTCATCCTCGACAAGCTGCAGCCGATCATCCGCAACTGCGGTCCGTCGCTCAGCCCGTTCAACGCCTGGGTGTTGGTGAAGGGTCTGGAGACGCTCGGCATTCGGATCGAGCGCCATTGCGTCAACGCCCGCCGCGTCGCCGATGCGCTGGCAGCCCATCCGGCGATCGGTCGCGTGCTCTATCCCGGCCGTCCTGACCATCCGCAGCACAAGCTCGCGGCCAAGCAGATGTCGGATTTCGGCGGCGTGGTGACGTTCGATCTCAAGGCTGGCAAATGGGCCGCGTTCGAGATGCTGAACCGTCTGCAGATCGTCGACATCTCCAACAATCTTGGTGACGCCAAGAGCCTGGCCACGCATCCGGCGACGACGACGCATATGCGCATCGGTGCCGAGGAGCGCACCAAGCTCGGCATCACCGACGGCACCATCCGGCTTTCGGTCGGTCTCGAGGATGCCGAAGACATCATCGCCGATCTCGTTCAATCTCTCGGAACCTGAGACGGAGCAACTGAGATGACAGCGGTCGAAGTGACAATGGCCGAGGCGTCGGCCCAAACGGCTGGCGCCGCGCCACTGTCCGCGACCCTGTGGGCGGAGAACGCCGATCTGGCCGAGCGCATTCGGGCGCACGGCTTCGTGCGCGGACTGGCTGACGGCAGCCTGCAGATCCAGCGCTTCAAGGGATACGTCGCCCAGGATGCCTACTTTCTCGAGGCCTTCGCGCGTGCCTACGCCTTTTGCCTTGCCAACTCGACGTCGCGCGAAGATCTCTATGGTTTCGCCGATCTGATTGCCGGTGTCCTGGAGGAGCTCAAGCTCCACAAGCGCTATGCCGAACGCTGGCAGGTCGATCTGTCCTATGTGACGCCGGTCGAGGCAACGAAGGCCTATGTCGACTTCCTGCTGGAGACGGCGCGGCGCGGCGATCTCGGCGAGACGATCGCGGCCATGACGCCCTGCATGCGCCTCTATGCCTTTCTCGGCCGCTCGCTCGCTGCCGCCAAGGTGGAGCCACTCTATGCGGAATGGGTGAAGACCTATGCCGATCCCGGCTTCGAGGCGCTGGCGGCAGGGGTCGAGGCGCTGCTCGATCTACATGCCAAGGATTGCGATGCCGTCCGCGCTGCCTATCGCCGCGGCATGGAACTCGAATACGGCTTCTTCGACGCCAACATCTGAAGGCGTTACAGCGCCGCCAGTTTTTCCATCGAGCGCTCGAGCGCGCCATGCAGGTCGGTGGTGAGCTTGGCGCCCATCGCCGTACGTACTTCCTGCTCTGCTGCCGCCCAAAGCGGCAAGGCGCGCTTGAAGAGCGCACGTCCTGCCGGTGTGGCGACCAGCTCGTGACGGCGCTTGTCGGCGGCCGTGGCGCGTTCGACCACTCCCGAACTCAGCAGCGGCCGCAGGTTGCGCGTCAGGGTCGTGCGGTCGGTGGCCAGCAGGTCGGACAGCTCGGTGATGGTGACTGGACCCCGGGCGGTCACGAATCCCAGCAGTGAGAATTGCGAGATCTTGAGGCCGGTCGGCGCGAGGTGCCGGCTGTAGATCTGCGTCACGCGCCGCGCGGCGCTGCGGACCCGAAAGCAGGTGCAATCGGCAGGCGAAGGCCGGATCGGGAGCGGTGTGTTCATCGCTGTGAGCTTAGCTTCGGTGGGTTGCGCCGGCAAAGCATTACTGTGTATATGCACGCAAAATTGAGATGGAGAAGAGCATGGCCGCGACGGCGGGATATGGCGTGGTGCCGATCGAACAGGTGCGTCCGATGGACGGGCTGGCGCTCTTCGAGGCCATGCGGGAGGGCCGCCTTCCGGCGCCGCCGATCTCCAGGGCTCTGGGCATGTCCCTCGAAGAGGTCGAACTGGGCCGCGTCGTCTTCGGTTACCGTCCAGTGTTCGACCACTACAATCCGTTGGGCACGGTCCATGGCGGCATTGCCGCCACCCTGCTCGACTCGGTGATGGGCTGCTGCATTCACACCACCCTGAAGGCAGGGACCGGCTACACGACCGTCGAGATCAAGATCAACTATGTGCGCGCCATGACCGACAAGACCGGCCCGGTGCGGGCCGAAGGCAAGATCATCAATGTCGGTTCGCGCATCGCGACGTCGGAAGGCCGGCTCACCGACGCGTCCGGCAAGCTCCTGGCGCACGGCACCACGACCTGCCTGGTTTTCCCGATCTAGGTCGACGACAGGTTGAGGCCGACGATCCCGATCACGATCACGGCGATCCACATCAGGCGGTTTGCCGAGGCAGGCTCGGCAAAGAGCAACATGCCTGCGAGCACCGTGCCTGCCGCGCCGATGCCGGTCCAGACGGCGTAGGCGGTGCCGACTGGCAACACCTGTAGCGCCTTGGTCAGCAGGTAGACGAAAGCTGCGAGCAGCAGCAGCGACGCAGCCGTCCACACCGGATTCGCAAAGCCCTGCGCCTTCTTCATCGTGAGCGCCCAGGCGACGTCAATGAAGCCCGACGCGACGAGGTAGATCCAACCCCAGCTCGTGCTCATGACGGCGTTACTTCAGTTCGGACCATCGTGGGTTACCGATTTGTGAGTGAATGCAGATGCATTGATATGGATGCAATTGCATTAAATTTCAAGTCAGCCGATGCGGCCTCGACCGCCCTTCGGCGGTGCGGAGAGTTGCGATAGTCTGGCCTCCGCATGCAGCCCTCCGCCGAACAACGACTGCTGAAACTCTCCATCGCAGTGACAATTGCCGTGGCGGCGGCTGGCGTGCTGTTCGGCCTGCTGTCGGGTTCCATGTCGATCGTGTTCGACGGCGTCTTCGCCGCGATCGATGCCGCGATGTCAGGCCTGGCGCTGTTCGTGTCGCGGCTGGTCAGCCGCGTGACCGAGAACCGGCGATTCCAGTTCGGCTACTGGCATATCGAGCCGATGGTGCTGGCCTTCAACGGCGGCACGCTGATGCTGCTCTGCTTCTATGCCTTCCTGAATGCCATCGACAGTTTCCTGGCCGGTGGCCGCCAGCTCAATTTCGACTGGGCAATGGCCTACGCCGTCGTCGTCTGCGCCGTCTGCTTCGCCATGTTCTTCTATGAACGTCATGCCAACAGGCATATCGGCTCGGATTTCATACGGCTGGATGCGCAAAGCTGGCTGATGTCGGCCTGCATCACTCTGGCGCTGCTGGTCGCCTTTGCCATTGCCTGGGTTCTTACCGACACGCCCTATGCGCGTTTCACACCATACGCCGACCCTGTCGTGCTGGCGCTGCTGACCTTGGTGCTGGTCTTCGTGCCAATCCACACTGTGCGCAAGGCTTTGACCGAGATCCTGCTTATCACGCCGTCGGAACTCGACGACCATGTGCGCAAGGTGATGGACGATGCCGTGGCGCGTTACGGTTTTCGCACTTACACGAGCTACGTCGCCAAGGTGGGACGCGCGCAGTTCATCGAGATCCATATTGCCGTGCCGGCCGATACGCCGATAGACAGTGTCGCCAAGGCCGATGCCATCCGTCGCGAAATTGCGGCAGCCATCGGCGAGGAAGGGCCGCATCGCTGGCTCACGATCGATTTCACTGCCGATCCGCAGTGGCTCTAGCCTGTTTGACCTTTTGGCGGGAAACTCCCATCTCACTGTCGCAAGGAAATCATTGAGCGATGTACTCCGCCACAACCCGTGCCATTGTCGTCACGGTCACACCGCAATATCTGCCTGACCAGTCAGATCCTGCGAAATCGCAGTTTGTCTGGGCCTATCAAGTCCGCATTGAAAATAAGGGCGATATCGCGGTGCAGTTGCGCAGCCGGCATTGGAAGATCACCGACGGGCTCGGCCGCCAGCAGGAAGTGAAGGGCCCCGGCGTGATCGGCAAGACACCTTTGCTGCGCCCGGGTGAAATGTTCGAGTACACTTCCGGCACACCGCTCTCCACGCCATCGGGCTTCATGGGCGGCACATATCAGATGGTGAGTGAGTCGGGAGAGGCCTTCGATATCGAGATTCCCACTTTCTCGCTGGACACACCCAGCTCGCAACGGCGGCTGAACTGAGCAGCGCGGCTGAGGGGTATGGGCAAAGGAGAGCGATGATGAACAAGATCATGAAGAAGAGCGAGGTGGTTTCGCTCGCCACTGGTCTGACACGGCCCTCACGCGACGAGGCCGAAGCCGCGGTGCGTACGTTGATCCGCTGGGCTGGTGACGATCCTGACCGTGAGGGCCTGATCGGCACACCCGATCGCGTGGTGCGTTCCTATCAGGAGTTCTTCTCGGGTTACGACGAGGATCCAGCCGAGATGTTGCAGCGGACCTTCGAGGAGGTCGAGGGCTACGACGAGGTCGTGGCACTGCGCGACATCCGCCTCGAGTCGCATTGCGAGCATCACATGGTGCCGATCATCGGCCGGGTCCATGTCGGCTACCTGCCGGACAAGCGCGTGGTCGGGATCAGCAAGCTCGCCCGCGTGGTCGACGCCTATGCCCACCGTCTGCAGATCCAGGAGAAACTGACGGCGCAGATTGCCAACACCCTTCAGGACGTGCTGCAGCCGCGCGGCGTCGCCGTCGTGATCGAGGCGGCGCACCAATGCATGACCACGCGCGGCGTGCACAAGTCGGACGTCACGATGGTGACCAGCCGGATGCTGGGTGCTTTCCGCGATAATGGCGAGACACGACGCGAATTTCTGACCATGATCGGTCGCAACACGATTTGATCGCGACAAGGACATCATGGCCGGAGAGATCGTCAGTTCCGTCGAAATGCTGCGCAGGCTCGTGGCGTTCGATACCACCTCGCGTAATTCCAACCTCGCCCTGATCGACTATGTCAGGGACTACCTCGCCGGACACGGCGTCGAGAGCAAGCTGGTCCCGAACGAGGATGGCTCCAAGGCCAACCTCTTCGCCACCGTCGGCCCCAATGTGAAGGGTGGCGTCGTCCTCTCGGGCCACACCGACGTGGTGCCGGTCGACGGCCAGCCCTGGACGACCGATCCGTGGACGCTGACCTTGAAGGACGGCAAGTATTACGGCCGCGGCACTTGCGACATGAAGGCGTTCTACGCCATCGCGCTCGCCATGCTGCCGGAGTTCAAGAAGGCCCCGCTCAAGAAGCCGATCCATTTCGCGCTTTCCTACGACGAGGAGATCGGCTGTTTCGGCGCCCATTCGCTGGCTGCGCGCATGGCGAGCGAGGTGCCGAAACCCAAGGTCATCATCATCGGCGAACCGACGATGATGACGGTGGTCCACGCCCACAAGGGTAGCCAATCCTACGTCACCAAGTTCACCGGCTTCGAGGCGCATTCCTCGATGACCCATCTCGGTGTAAGCGCCATCCACTTCGCCGGTGAATTCATCCACTACCTCAACGAGGTGCAGGAGGAGCTCGAGGCCAAGGCGCCGAAGGACAGCGAGTTCATGCCGGCGGCCGCGACCTTCAACGTCGGCACGATCGTCGGCGGCACGGCGGGCAACATCCTGGCGCGCGAGTGCGAGGTGCTGTGGGGCTATCGCGAGCTGCCGACACGGCCGATCGAAGAGTTGGGCGAACGCGCCAAGAAGTGGCTCGCCGAGGAACTGCTGCCCAAGATGAAGGCCAAGCATCCGTCGGCCGCCATCGAGACCGAACTGCGTTCCTCGACCCCGGCCTTCTCGCCTGAGGGCAACGACGACGCCAAGACCCTCGCTGGAAGCTGGTCGGGTTCGAACACGGTCGGCAGCGTGGTCTACGCCACCGAGGCCGGCATCTTCCGCAAGACGTTGGGCGTGCCCACGGTAGTCTGCGGTCCGGGAGACATTGCCCAGGCGCACCAGCCCAACGAGTTCATCCTCGAGCCGCAGATCGGCGCCTGCGAGGAATTCATGAAGCGTATGCTGGAGTGGGCCTGCCGAGACTGAGGCCCTGCCGCCGGCCCAGAATGCCGATATTCTCCTTAGTATAAAAAAGTAATCTGGAGGGCCTTGAAGCTCTCCAGATTTTTTTTGCCCGACCCTTGTTTTTAAATCCGATCAAGATATATCTTAGACATGTTCAAACATAAAAGGATACGGTCAATGCGACCCTCCCATCATCATGGCCATGAGGGCCACAGACATCATTTCGGGCGGCGCGGCCCTGGCCATCATGGCCGAGGCTGGGACAGCGGTTCCGGAGAGCGCCGGGGCGGGCGCCGCCGCGTCTTCGACTCGGCCGAACTCCGGCTGGTGCTGCTCAAGCTGATCGCCGACCAACCCCGCCACGGCTACGAACTCATTCGGGCCATCGAGGATCTGACCGGCGGCAGCTACGTACCGAGCCCTGGCATGGTCTATCCGACGCTGACGATGCTGCTCGAGATGGGCCACGTCGCGGAAGCCAAGTCGGAAGGTCCGCGCAAGGCGTTCGCGGTCACCGAAGACGGCATTTCCGAGCTCGCTGCAAAGAAAACGGAAGTCGACGCGCTGTTCGCCCGACTGGCCGAACTCGCCAATCAACAGGAGCGCACCGACTCGGCGCCGATCCGTCGGGCCATGTCGAACCTTCGCGCCGTGCTGATCCATCGCCTGGGCCGAGAGGACATCCAGATGCAGACGCTCCATGAAGCGGTCTCCATCATCGACGAGGCTGCCCAGAAGATCGAACGGCTCACCTAAATAGGAGATTTCGATGACGATCCTCAGCACCGTGCGCGTGCCCACCACCAACGGCAGTCGCTACCTCCAGCAGCTCTGCAAGCACTGGAGCCACAACCTCGCCGTCGAGTTCACGCCGGAGAAAGGCAAGGTCGTGTTTCCGCGAAATGCCCGCGGCGCCGACTGGCCGGGCGACGCGACGCTGTTGCTACAGGCAAACGGTGACAACCTGGAATGCCGCCTGGAGGCAAGCGTCGAGGGGCAGTTGACGGCTCTGAAAGATGCTGTTGCCCGCCATATCGATCGCTTCGCCTTCCGCGAGGCGCCGCTGAAATTCGACTGGACCGACGCCTAGGCGTTTGCGACTACGCCGCGGAGGCGTAGATCCGGTCGAGATCGCGATCGTCGTAAGTGTATTCGGTCGAGCAGAACTCGCACTTCACCGCGACCCGTCCGGTCTTGTCGCGCAGGTCGTCGAGTTCCTCGCGCTTGATCGATCGCAGCACGCGGTCGATGCGGTCGCGGCTGCAGCGGCAGCGCGCGGCAAAGGCGCGGGGCTCGAACTGGCGCGGCCGTTCCTGGTGGAACAGGCGGTAGAGCAGCTTGGTGCCGGGCAGCGCGGGATCGAGCATCTCAGCCTCAGTCGCCGAAGCCATCAGAATGACGGCCCGTCGCCAGTCATCCTCGCGCTGTTCCAGATCGACGTCGATTCGTCCGGCATCGAGTTCCGGCATCTGCTGAACCATCAACGCCGCGGCATGCCAATGATGGCCGCCCTCGCTCGCCTCGCGGCGCGCGGAAATCTTGATGCCGGTCGGAAGCTGCTCGGACTGGCGGAAATAGGTGTGGGCGCAGTCGGCCAGAGTAGCGCCTTCGAGCGGCACCACGCCCTGGTAGCGCTCGGTGTGCTGGCCCTGGTCGACGGTGAAAGCGAGCCGACCCTGGCCGAACAGCTTCGGCACGTAGCCCTCGGGCGCATCCTCGTTGCCGCTACCCAGCGCCACCGCAAGCTTCCAGGAGTCGAACTGGGCGTAACCACGCAGCGCGCCATCGGTCGTGAGGTCGGTGACCAGCAGGCGGATCGGCCCGTCCCCCGAGATCTGGAGGGTGAAGATGCCGTCGTACTTCAGCGAGGTCGCCAAGGTAACGCAGAGCACCATCGCTTCGGCCAGCGGCCGCGCCACGGCCAGAGGATAGCCGTGGCGTTCGATGATCTCGTCCAAGGCATGGCTCAGCCGGACCAAGCGGCCGCGCACGCCTAACGCATCGAGCTGGAAGGGCAGTACGCGATCCCAGTCGGTGGAGGGAGCACCGTCGGAAGGGGAGCCTTCCGACGTCTTGCTCATGAAAGGCACCAGGCGAGGATGCTCTTCTGTGCGTGCAGGCGGTTCTCCGCCTCATCGAACACCACCGACTGCGGCCCGTCGATCACCTCGGCGGTGACCTCCTCGCCGCGATGTGCCGGCAGGCAGTGCATGAAGATGGCATCCTTCTTGGCCTGCTTCATCAGGTGCTTGTCGACCTGATAGGCGCGCAGGAGATTGTGTCGTCGCGCGGCACTCGGGCTCTGCGGATCCTCGTCGCCCATCGACACCCAGGTATCGGTGACGACGCAATCGGCGTCCTTCACCATCGCCTCGGGATCGTGGCCGATCGAGATGCGGCCCTTCGACTTCTCCGCCCACTGGACGACGTCCTGCGGCGGTTTGAGTTCGGTGGGGCAGGCGATGCGCAGTTCGAAATCGAACTGCACGGCGGCATGAATCCAGCTCGTCGCCATGTTGTTGCCGTCGCCCGACCAGGCGATAGACTTGCCCTGGATCGAGCCGCGATGCTCCTCGTAGGTCATGACATCGGCCATGAGCTGGCAGGGATGCGTCTTGTCGGTGAGCCCGTTGATCACCGGCACGGTCGCATACTTCGCCATTTCGAGGAGTTTCTCCTCGACGGTGGTGCGCATCATGATGATGTCGACGTAGCGGCTCAGCACACGTGCGGTATCGGCGATCGTCTCGCCGCGGCCGAGCTGCGTGTCACCGCGGCCGAGCATGATCGTCTCGCCGCCAAGCTCGCGCATGCCGACTTCGAACGACACGCGGGTGCGTGTCGACGGCTTCTCGAAGATCATGGCGAGGGTCTTGCCGGCGAGCGGCTTGTCGTGCCCGCCGTTGGACCTTGCCTTCTTCATCGCCTTGCCCTGATCGAGGATCTGGCGAAGCGTTTTGGGATCGACCTGGTCGAGGTCGAGAAAGTGTCTAGGCGCAGCCATGGTGCCTACTCGGCAGCCTTGGACGACTCGAACGAGACGGCAGCCTTCTCGAGGATGGCGATGCCCTCGTCGAGTGCGGCCTTGTCAGCGATCAGTGCCGGGAAGACGCGGATCACGTTCTCGCCCGCCGGTGGCACGAGCAGCCCCAGCGATTGCAGGCGTTCGACCATCTCGCCGGCCGGCACCACGCAGCGCAGGCCTTGCAGGAAGCCGGTGCCGCGCTGTTCGGCAAACACCTTGGGGTGCTTGGCGACCAGCTTCTCGAGTTCGGCCTTGAGGTACTTGCCGCGCTCGTGCACGCCCTCGATGAAGCCGGGCTTCAGCAGTTCGTCGAGCACTGCGTTGGCCACGCCCGTGGCGAGCGGATTGCCGCCGTAGGTCGAGCCGTGCGTGCCCGGCACCATGCCGACGGCCGCCTTCTCGGTCGCCATGAAGGCGCCGATCGGGAAACCGCCACCCATGCCTTTGGCGATCGCCATGACGTCGGGCGCGACGCCCGACCACTCGTAGGCGAACAGCTTGCCCGTCCGGCCGAAACCCGTGTGGATTTCGTCGTAGAACAGCAGCAGGCCGAACTCGTCGCACATCGCGCGCAGCGCCTTAAGGAACTCGGGCGTCGTTTCGCGAATGCCGCCTTCGCCCTGGATCGGCTCGACCAGGATGCCGGCGGTCTCGTCGTCGATCATGTCGCGCACGACGTTGGCGTTGTTCAGCGGCGCATGGCGGTAGCCGGGCGCCGGCGGGCCGAAGCCTTCGAGATACTTCTCGTTGCCGGTCGCGGCGAGCGCATTGAGCAGGCGGCCATGGAACGCCGCCTGGAAGCAGATGATCTTGTACCGCTTCGGATGGCCGTTCATGTACTGATACTTGCGTATCAGCTTGATGCCACCCTCGATCGCCTCGGCACCGGAATTACAGAAGAACATCGTGTCGGCGAAGGTGAGGTCGGCCAGCCGCTTGGCCAGCTTCTCGCCATTGCCGATCCGGAACAGGTTGGAGGTGTGCCAGAGCTTCGAGCCCTGCTCGGTCAGAGCCTTGACCAGGGCGGGGTGGCAGTGGCCCAGCGCGTTCACGGCGATGCCCGAGGTAAAGTCGACATAACGTCGGCCGTCCGTCGCGTAGAGATAGTTGCCTTCTCCGCGTTCGAACACGACGTCCTTGCGACCGTACGTCGGCATCACAGCCGTAATCACAACCAGTCCTCCGTCAAAAGTAAAAAGCCTCGCCAGAGCCGGCGATTCCGGGATGGAAACTCCGGGTTTTGGCGAGGATCGGGCACTATCTTATCCGGGTTAGGGTGTGTCAACTTGAGCACTCCAGGTGGGAATTGATGCGAAGGGCCCGCCTTGAAGGGGGGGCAGCCCCTCTGCTAGGAGACCCGCCTTCCGATGAAATCGCTGCCCACTCGCAATTCCAAGCTCGCCTTGCACCGCGCCGGCTTCGCCTCGGTACCGGCGATGCTCGACTATGCGGCCGAGGGCGAGACCGGCGTGACCTTTTATAATGCCAAGGGTGAGCAGCTCTCGGCCTTGCCGTGGAGCGACGTACGTCAGCGTGCCCATGTCGTGGCACGCAAGTTGATCGGCGCGGGATTTGCGCGCGGCGAGCGAATTCTGATTACGGCCGATACCTGGCCGGGTTTTTTCGATTCTTTCTTCGGCGCGCAATATGCCGGCCTCCTTCCTGTGCCGGTGTCCATTCCGGTCGGTATCGGTGGCAAAGAAGCCTATCTCGACCAGCTTCGCCGCCAACTCGACGCCTCCGGTGCGGTGGCCGCCTTCGGTCTCGACGACCTCGCGGGCTATCTCGGCGAAGCGGCCAAGGAGTTCCCTGGGGTCCGCCTCCATGGCGGCATGGACGTGCTGCACGAGCTGCCCGAGAAGCCGGTCGATCTTCGTCCGCTTGGTGTGGACGATCTTTGTTACATCCAGTTTTCATCCGGCAGCACGCGCCATCCGCACGGTGTGCAGATCACCCAGCGCGCGCTGATGGCCAACCTCGCCGGCATGACGGGCCCGGCCGGTCTTGACGTCGTCGTGGGCGATCGCGCCGTGAGCTGGCTGCCGCTCTATCACGACATGGGCCTGATCGGCTTCCTGATGGCACCGCTCAGCGCCCAGCTTTCGATCGACTATATGACGCCGCGTGACTTCGCCCGCCGGCCGATGCAGTGGCTCAACCTGATGTCGCGTAATCGCGGCACGATCTCCTACAGCCCGAGCTTCGGCTACGACCTTGCCGTCCGTCGTGGTGCCGCCCAGGTGCCGGCCGATCTCGACTTGAAGAGTTGGCGGCACGCCGGCATCGGCGGCGACATGGTGCGCGCCGATGTACTGGAGCGCTTCGCGTCGACCTTCGAAGGCGCAGGCTTCAACAGTAAGGCCTTCATCCCGAGCTACGGCATGGCCGAGGTGTGCCTCGCCATCACTTTCAGCCCGCACGGTACAGGCGTGCGCACGGATACGGTCGATCGCACGACGCTCGCCGAAGCCCAGCGCGCAGTGCCCGCCGCCGATCCTGCCGACGACCGCCAGGCGCGCCGCTTCGTCCTGTGTGGGCGCGTGCTGCCGGGACATCAGCTCGAAGTACGTGGTGCCGACGGCGAGGTACTGGCCGACCGCGAAGTGGGCCGCATCTTCGTTGCCGGGCCCAGCATCATGCCTGGCTATTTTGGAGAGCCCGAAGCCAGCCAAGAGGTCCTGTCGGCCGATGGCTGGCTCGATACCGGCGACCTTGGCTACACGCTGGCGGGTGAAATCGTCGTCACCGGCCGCGCCAAAGACCTGATTATCGTGAACGGCCGCAACGTGTGGCCGCAGGATATCGAATGGGCGATCGAGGCCAAGCGCCTGACCAAGAACGGTGACGCTGCTGCCTTCTCGATAGACACGGGCGAGGGCGAGCGCGTGGTGGTGGCCGTGCTGGCGCGTGTTTCCGGCGAGGAGGCACGGCTGGCCTTGGCGCGTGATGTTGCCGGCGCCGTGCGCGAAGCGATTGCCGTCGACTGCGATGTGGCATTGGTGCCGCCGACGGTCGGCCTGCCGACCACGTCGTCGGGCAAGCTGTCGCGTGCGCGGACCAAGGCCAACTATCTCGCCGGTCTCTACGCGTCGGCGTCGCCGTCCTTGAAACCCGCAGCGGCCTGATCCGGCGATGAGCAAGCTGGTCGCCGTCACCGGTGTCACCGGTTTCGTCGGTCCGCACCTCGTAGCTGCTCTGGCGCGTCGCGGTTGGCGGCTTCGCCTCCTGGTGAGACGCTGGTCGCCGTTGCCGTCGCTGGCCGGCATCGATGCCGAGATCGTCATGGGCGACGTTCTCTCCGAACCCGCCTTACGGGAATTGGTCCGTGGGGCGGATGCCGTGGTCCATGCTGCGGGCCTGATCAAGGCCCGCACGCCGGCTGACTTCATGTCCGTCAATCGGGACAGCGCCGCGCTTCTCTCGGCCTTGGCGTCCGAGGCGACACTTGTCCTGCTTTCCTCGCTCGCCGCCCGTGAGCCGCAACTCTCGGCTTACGGTGCCAGCAAGAGGGCGGGGGAGGTGGCCATCGCGGCCCGGAGCGGCCCCTGGCTCGCGGTGCGGGCGCCGGCCGTCTACGGGCCGGGTGATCGGGAGACTTTGGCTTATTTTCGTTCTGTGAAACTCGGGTTGGCGCCGCAGCCCTGGCTCTCGTCAGCGCGACTGTCCCTGATCCACGTCTCAGATCTGGCCGAGACCCTGGCGCTGGCTGTCGAGCGGTCGCCGGAGCGGTCGATCTACGAGATCGACGACGGCACGGCGGGTGCATATTCCTATGCCGACATGGCCCGGGCGGCGGGGGCGGCGCTGGGGCGGCAGCCCTGGCATGTGAAGGTCCCGCGGCCGATTATGGCCGGTATTGCAGTGTGGAACGGGCTTCGCCAGTCATTGGGCGGGCCCACCCAGATCCTGACCCAGGGCAAGGTCGCCGAGATTTTTCACCAGGACTGGTCCGTCCATGATCGCCGGCTCGCCGCCGCCATTGGCTTCCAGCCGCGTTATGACCTGACGGCCGGCTTCCGTGACACCGTGCAGTGGTATCGCAGCCAGCATTGGCTTTAGGGCCTGTGAAACACTGCGTAACAAATTGTTATTTCACAAGGAATCCGGGTTTCTGGCACAAGTTGCCCGCCTGACCCCGGGACCCGGAGAGCGTTTTGCGCACTGCCCATCAAATGATCGTCGAGAACGACGGCATCGCCGACACCCTCGAACTGCGCCGCGGGAGCACGCTCGCGCGTGGCGAAGTCATGGGTGAAATCTGCCATCACCTGTCGCCGTTCCAGGTTGGTGAGAAGCCGATCGCCGGCGACACCGTGATCGCAAAGGACCTGACCATCGATTCGCTGGCGATCATGGACATGGTCATGGAACTCGAGGATCGGTTCGACGTCTCGATTCCCATGAACGTCGTGGCCGAGATCCATACCGTCGACCAGCTCGCGGATACCATCCTGAAGCTCCACGCCCGGCGTTAGCCATGGGCCTGTTCGATCGCCATGCGGGCCTGCTCGAGGCCTATCGCGACGTTCGGACCACCGGTTACGATCCGTTCCAGATCCGTATGGAACGGGTCCTGTCGCCGACCGAAGCCATCATCAACGGGCGCAAGACGCTCCTGGTCGGCACCAATAATTATTTCGGCCTGACCTTCGATTCCTCCTGCATGGAGGCCGCGATCGAGGCCATTCGCGCCGAAGGCACCGGCACGACCGGCTCGCGCATCGCCAACGGCAGCTACAACGAACACGTAGCGCTCGAGCAGGAGATCGCCGAGTTCTACGGCAAGAAGCATTGCATGGTCTTCACGACCGGCTATCAGGCCAATCTCGGCATCATCTCGACCCTGGCGGGCGAGGGTGACCAACTCCTGATCGACGCCGACAGCCACGCTTCCATCTACGACGCCTGCAAGATGACGCAGGCCGAAGTCGTCCGCTTCAAGCACAACGATCCGTCGAGCCTGGAGGCGCGCCTGCGCCGGCTGGGCGACCGGCCGGGCAATCGGGTGGTGGTGCTGGAAGGCATCTACTCGATGCTGGGCGATACCGCGCCGCTGCGCGAGTTCGTTGACGTCTGCAAGAAGTACAACGCCTACGTTCTGATCGATGAAGCCCATTCGCTGGGCGCACTGGGCGAGACTGGCCGTGGCCTCTGCGAATCGACCGGCGTGATCGACGATTGCCACTTCATTGTCGGCACCTTCTCCAAGACCCTGGGCGCCATCGGCGGCTACTGCGTCTCCGACGATCCGGATTTCGACATCCTGCGCGTCACCGTCCGCTCCTACATGTTCACGGCCTCGCTGCCACCGTCGATCGTGGCGTCGGTGCGCCAGGCGCTCAAGGTCGTGAAGGCCAGGCCGGAGCTGCGCAAGCAGCTCTGGGACAATGTCGCCACCCTCTATGACGGGCTCGCCGCCCAAGGCTTCAAGCTCGGCCCCGAGCATGGCCCGGTGGTCGGCGTGCACCTGCCCGACCGCATGGTCGCCATCGGCTTCTGGCGCGCCATGCTCGATGCCGGCATCTACGTGAACGTCGCCGTGCCGCCCGCTACGCCGAACGGCGTGTCGCTGCTGCGCTGCTCGGTCTGCGCCGTGCATACGCCGGAGCAGCTCCAGCACATGGTCGAGGTCATGACGGGCATCGGCCGTCAGCTCGGCGTTATCGACGACCGCACGCGCCGCGTGGTTGGCGGCGCCCGCTAGGGGCGGCCGCCATGTTCACCCTGGCTCATCTGTCCGACCCGCATCTGCCGATGCCGCGGGCACGCATCGTCGATCTTCTCGGCAAGCGCGCCACCGGCTACGCCAATTGGTGGCGCAGCCGCGTCGGGATGCATCGGCCCGAAGCGCTGGCCGGCATCGTGGCCGACATCAAGGCAGAGAATCCCGATCACATTGCCCTGACCGGCGATCTGGTGAACGTCTCGCTGCCCGAGGAATTCGAGCGCGCTTCGCAGTGGCTGACCGGGCTCGGCTCACCCGATCGCGTTACTCTCGTGCCGGGCAATCACGACGTCTATGTCGCCACGAAGTGGGGGCAGGGGCTCGGCCGGTGGGGCGCCTATATCTCCGGCGATGGCGCGCCGCCGGCTTCTGGATTCGATGTCTTTCCAACTGTACGTCGCCGTGGGCCAGTGGCCCTGGTGGGGCTGAACAGCGGTGTGCCCAAGCCGCCCTTCTTTGCCACCGGCACCCTCGGCGCAGCGCAGATTGCGGCGGCCGAGAAGCTCCTGGCCGATCTCGGCTGCGAAGGGCTTTGCCGGGTGGTGTTGATTCACCATCCGCCGCTCACGACCGAGAAACACTTCAAGCGGCTGACCGACGCGGCCGAGTTCCAGGCGATGATCCGCAGGGTCGGCTGCGAGATCGTCCTGCATGGCCACAATCATCGCAGCGAGGTTGCGCGCATCGCTGGTCCGCAGGGCGCTGCCGTGCCGGTGGTCGGCGTCACCTCCGCGTCAGCCGCACCGGGTAGCAAGTACGGCCGCGCGCGCTATCACCTGCTCGGCATCGAGCGGGCAGGAGCGGGTTGGCGGATCGGCGTCCAGCTCCGCGCCCTGAAGGCCGACGGTACGGGCTGCGAGCCCGATGGTCGCATCGTGTTCGAGAGTGGCGAGCCGCTCGCCCAGGCAGCTTGAGGCGTAAATGGCTTCGTCAGACATCGTGGTAACGCCGGTTCAGGGCAAATCCGACCTCAAGGCCTTCATCGATCTGCCCAAGCGGCTTTACGTTGGCCAGAAAGGCTACGTGCCGCATCTCGACCTGGAGCGGAAGGAAGCCTTTTCGCCGGCCAAGAATCCCCTGTTCCACCATGTCGAGGTCCAGTTCTTCCTGGCCCGCCGCGCCGGCCGTGTGGTTGGCCGCATCACCGCTCAGGTCGATCGCGCCTATCTCGAACGCTACGCGGACAGTACCGGCCACTTCGGATGCGTCGTCGCTGAGGACGATCCGGCGATCTTTGCGGCGTTGTTCGCTGCCGCCGAAGCCTGGCTGAAGGCCAAGGGCATGACGCGCGCGACCGGACCATTCAGTCTCTCGGTCAACGAGGAAGTCGGGATGTTGATCGACGGCTTCGAGAGCCGGCCGGTCCTCATGGTTCCCTGGGATCCTCCTTACGCCGGTGGCCGGGTCGAAGCCTGCGGCTACACGAAGATCAAGGATCTCTTCTCCTACGACTACGACGTCCAGAACGCGCCCGAGACGATCGGCGCCAAGCTGCTGGCGCGGGCGGGCATGGGCAACCGCGTAAAGGTGCGCACCGCCAACATGAAGATGTTCGATGCCGAGGTCCGCACCTTGGTCGGCGTCTTCAACGATGCCTGGAGCGACAATTGGGGCTTCGTGCCCTTCACCCAGGCTGAAATCGACCACGCCTCCAAGGCGTTCGGGCCGGTGATCGTGCCGGAGCTCGCGGTCTTCGTGGATGTCGACGACGAGACGGTAGCCTTCATCGTGGCCCTCACCAACCTCAACGAGGCGACCCGTGACTTCAACGGCAAGCTGGGGCCGGTGAATCTGGCGAAGCTTCTCTACCGGTTGAAGATCGCCGGCGTCGGCAGTACTCGTGTGCCGCTGATGGGCGTGAAGAAGAAGTTCCGCAACCATCCGCTGATGGGAGCAGGACTGGCGATGATCGCCATCGATCACTTGAGGCAGAACGGCAAGCGACTGGGCAAGACCTCGGCCGAGCTGGGCTGGATCCTCGAAGACAACAAGGCCACCAACAACATCATCCGGTCCGTGGGCGGCGTTCACTACAAGACGCATCGCATCTACGAGAAAGCTCTGGTGGGGTGAGCGCGCCAGGTTCCACGCCGCCCGGCCCGGGTTCACCTGGTCCCGTTCCCCGAGTCTCGGCCTTCGCACCGCTCGCCAACAAATCGTTCCTGGCGATGTGGACGGCCAACCTGATGTCCAACGTCGGTGGCTGGATGCAGAACACCGGCGCGGCCTGGGAGATGACCAGCCTGACGCAAGAGCCGATCTTCGTGGCCTTGCTGGCTGCGGCCGGCACCCTGCCGATGTTCCTGTTCTGCTTCTTCGCCGGCATCCTGGCCGACCGCTTCGACCGCCGCCGCTACATCATCTGCTGCCAGATCTGGATGATGGCGGTGGCCGCGACGCTCGCGGTCCTCGCCTTCCTAGGCAAGCTCGACCATTGGAGCCTGCTCGGCCTCTCCTTCTGCATGGGGCTGGGCAACGCCATGAACGCGCCGGCCTGGCACGCCGTCGTGCCGGAGATCGTCTCGGGGCCGCAACTCAGACCCGCCATCGCGCTGAACAGCGCCGGCTTCAACCTTGCCCGCACCATCGGGCCGGTCATCGGCCAGCTTCTGCTCAGCCTGGTCGGCGTGTTCCTGCTCTTCGCGATCAACACCTTCACCTACGTGGGCGTCATCTTCGCCATGCGAGCCTGGAAGCGGCCGGCCGAGGCGCGGGCCGCCCAGCGTCGCGAGGGCTTCGCGGAAGCAGCCCGGGCGGGTATCGCCTTCGTGCGCGGCTCGGCCGAATTGCGGGCGATCTTCGCTCGCGGTCTCTGCTTCTTCGTGCCCGGCATTGCCCTGGGCACTCTGTTGCCGGTGATCGGTCGCTTCGAGCTCGGCCTCGACGAGTTCGATTTCGGCATCCTGTACGGCGTATTTGGCGTCGGCGCGGTTGCTGCCGCCTTCGCCATGCCGAGGATCAACCGCCTGCTGGGCGCCGATCGCGCCAACATCTGGGCGATGGGTGTTTCTGCCGCCGCCACGATGCTTGCGGCGCTGGCGATGGTGCCCTGGGTGGTCGGGATCGTCGTCGCCATCAACGGTGCCTGCTGGATCACCGTCATCGCTAACAACGGCACTTCAGTGCAGATGATCCTGCCCAACTACATGCGCGCGCGGGGCATGGCGGTGCACCAGATGGTGTTCTTCGGCGCGATGGTCGTGGGCTCCCTGCTGTGGGGAAAGATCGCCAATCTCTTCGGCGTACAGGCTGCGCTGATTGCCTCGTCGTTGGCATTGGTGCCGCTGACCGTGCTCGCCGCGTCGATCCGGCTGCCGGGCTCGACGACGCCGCGTGTCTGACACGCTTTTGTGCCCTTTCCACCACAAGCGACTCAAAAATTTACGAGGCGGGGCAGAATCTTCTTGTAACCGTGTCGATTAGTTGTAGATAGCCAACGTACAAGACGCCCACGCACGTGCCGCTGGCCCTTAGTGGTTACGCAACGACGGAAAGTGTTCTTTTTGGCAGTGCCGGCTTCGAGCCGGGTCCGGGAAGGAGCTTCTGAGATGGTTGCTTACCGCGCGGGGCGCGTTCCCCGCTATTATGTCATTTGCCCGGTGAATTCCGGCCGGGCCACGTCAGACACACCTTTTGTGTTCGCTCTGCCGCTCAAGCGGCATCAGACCCCGTCGAGTATCGGCTGACGCATGCCGTCGGTCGGGCGCAGCCCGATCTGACGCCATACGTCCCGTTCGACTTTTGCACTGACAATTTGACGATTTGACGGGGAACCCCCCAGCGATGACCGAGCGTATTTTTCGTTATCTCCGTGAGCAGCAGCCCGAGACGCCGTGCCTGGTGATCGACCTCGATGTGGTCGAGAACAACTTCCGGCGCATGCGTGAACTGCTGCCGGCCGCCCACATCTTCTATGCCGTGAAGGCCAATCCGGCGGCGCAGATCCTGTCGCGTCTGGCGACGGCTGGCTCGAAGTTCGACACCGCCAGCCGCGGCGAGATCGAGCTGGTGCAGGCCAACGGCGTCTCGACGGACCGCATCTCCTTCGGCAACACGATCAAGAAGGAAAAGGACATCGCCTGGGCCTATCAGCAGGGCGTGCGCCTGTTCGCCTTCGACAGCGAGGCGGAGCTGCAGAAGCTCGCCCGCGTGGCGCCGGGCGCCCGCGTGTTCTGCCGCGTGCTGGTCGATTGCGGTGGCGCCGAGTGGCCGCTCAGCAAGAAGTTCGGCTGCGCGCCGGAGATGGCCAAGGACCTGCTGCGCAAGGCCAAGGAGTGGGGGCTCGATGCCTATGGCATCTCCTTCCATGTCGGCAGCCAGCAGACCGACCTCGACCAGTGGGACAAGGCGCTGGCCCAGGTCTCGCAGATGTTCTTCGCCCTCGCCGAAGAAGGCGTGGACCTGCGCATGGTCAACCTGGGTGGCGGCTTCCCGGCGCGCTACCGCGCGGAAGTGAACAGCATCGAGGCCTACTGCGAGGCGGTCGGCCGCGCGCTGGTGCGCCACTTCGGCAACCGTATGCCGGAGGTCATCATCGAACCGGGCCGCTCCATGGTGGGCGACGCCGGCGTGATCCAGAGCGAAGTCGTGCTGGTGTCGCGCAAGGCGGCCAACGACCGCAAGCGCTGGGTCTACCTCGACATCGGCAAGTTCTCCGGCCTGGCCGAGACCATGGACGAGAGCATCAAGTACCGGCTGCGGACGAGCCGCGACGGCACGCGCGTCGGCCCCGTGGTGCTGGCCGGCCCGACCTGCGATTCGGCCGACATCCTCTACGAGAAGACGGAGTACAAACTGCCTCTGTCCCTCAAGCCGGGCGACAAGGTCGAGATCCTCTCGACCGGCGCCTACACGACGACCTATTCGTCGGTCGCCTTCAACGGTTTTGCGCCACTCAAGGCGGTCTGCATCTGAGCTGACACACTTCAGGCGTACGGAATAACGGGGCCTTGAGAAAGGCCCCGTTGCTGTTTATCGACCACCCCTAACCAAGGACGAGGGACGCTGAAATGGCGAAGAAAGTCGCGCGCGGAGCTTCCAGCAAGAAGGCCGTCGGTAAGAAGTACCTCGACTTCAAAGGCCGCCTGGTCATGATCGGCTTCGGCTCGATCGGTCAGGGCGTGCTGCCGCTGATCCTGCGCCACATCGGCATCAAGCCCGAGCAGATCACCATCATCACCGACGACATGCGCGGCGGCGAAGATGAGGCGCAGCGCTACGGCGTCGAGTTCGTCGAGAAGCGTCTGATTGAGTCCAACGTCCGGTCGACGCTGGACAACCGGCTGGGCCAGGGCGATTTCCTGCTCAATCTCTCGGTGGAGGTCGCCTCGACGGCGCTGATCGAGCTTTGCCAGAAGAAGGGCGTGCTCTACCTCGACACCTGCATCGAGCCGTGGCCGGGCGGCTATTCGGACCCCAACCTGTCGGTCTCGCGCCGGTCGAACTACGCGCTGCGCGACACGATGCTGAAGCTCAAGTCACGCTTCAAGGGCGGCTCGACGGCCGTGGTTGCCCATGGGGCCAATCCCGGCCTGGTGTCGCACTTCGCCAAGCAGGCGCTGGTGAACATCGCGCGCGATACCGGTGTGAAGGCGCCCGTGCCGACCACGCGCGAGGGCTGGGGCAAGCTCGCCCAACGCCTGGGCGTCAAGGTGATCCATATCGCCGAGCGCGACACGCAGGTCTCGCCGAAGCCGAAGGAAGTGGGCGAGTTCGTCAACACCTGGTCGATCGACGGCTTCATCTCCGAGGGCGGCCAGCCCGCCGAGATGGGCTGGGGTACGCACGAAAAGGCACTGCCGCCCGACGGCAAGCGTCACACCTTCGGCTGCGACGCAGCGATCTACCTCAACCGTCCGGGCCTGCTGACCCAAGTGCGCACCTGGACGCCGATCGAGGGGCCGTTCCACGGCTTCATCATCACGCACAACGAGTCGATCTCGATCGCCGATTACCTGACCGTGCACGACGGCAAAAAGGTCGCCTATCGGCCGACGGTGCACTACGCCTATCACCCGTGTGACCAGGCAATCATGTCGATGCACGAGCTTGCCGGAAAGAACCTGAAGCAGCAGAAGCGCCAGCGCCTGATCGTCGAGGAGGTCACCTCGGGCCGCGACGAGCTCGGCGTGCTGCTGATGGGCCACAAGAAGGGCGCCTACTGGTACGGCTCGCAGATCGACATCCACGAGGCGCGCAAGGTCGTGCCCTACAACAACGCGACCTCGATCCAGGTCGTGGCACCCGTGCTCTCGGGCATCATCTGGGCGCTCGAGAACCCGAACGAGGGTATCGTCGAGGCCGATGAGATGGACTTCGCGCGCAACCTTGAGATCTGTATGCCCTATCTCGGACCGGTCGTCGGCAAGTACAGCGACTGGACCCCGCTGCAGGGCCGGGGCGAACTCTTCCCCGAGGATCTCGACAAGTCCGATCCCTGGCAGTTCAAGAACTTCCGGGTCGTCTGATCGGTCGTTAGGAGGAGTGGAGCCCTTTCCCGAGGGCTTCACTCTCTATCGCATTCGCGGAGAGCATGGTCACGCCCTTCGAGGGAACTGACGATGCCTGCAGCGACAAATCGGCCTTCGAAGCGTGACATCGGAGGGTGGAACAGGCGATGGGAAGCTCGCGCCCGTAGATAGGCGTGAATTCTCTTGGCAGAATGGCATGGCGGACCTTGGCAGGGGCGACATGTCGTGAGTTCGGGAGAAATATTCGGCTACATCGCATCGGCGTTGGTGTTCGCCACCTTCTACATGCGAACCATGCTTCCGTTGCGCGTGGTGGCCCTCGCGAGCAACGTAGCGTTCATTACTTACGCCCTGATTGATGGGCTGACGCCAATCCTGATCCTGCACGGGGCGCTGCTGCCACTGAACCTGCTGCGGCTCCTGCAGATTCGCGAATTCACTGCCCAAGTGGAAAGAGCCGCGACCCAGGAGTTTTCGGCGCAGGCCATCCTGCCGTTCATGAGCAAGCGGGTCGTCCGGGCAAAGGACATCCTGTTCTCGGCAAACGAACTGGCGGATGAACTCTACTATGTCGTCGAAGGTGAGTTGTTTCTTCCCGAAGTTCAGAGGACCGTCAGCTCCGGCTCATTTCTTGGTGAGTTCGCACTCTTCTCTGAAACAGGGCGCCGAACCGCTACTGCCATAGCAGTCACTGACTGCACGATCATGGCGCTGACCAAGAAGGCGGTGTTTGCCGCTCTCCTGCAACACCCTACGCTCGGCATCCACCTGCTGAAGCTGGTTACCGTCAGAATGCTCCAGAATGCGGGGGTGAGTGACCGACATCTGATGCCGGTCGATGGAGCATCGCCCGGTAAGGACGCGTCGGTATTATCTCCCCGGTTCCTGGATCGGTTCGGGCGAAAGAGCAGGATTGCTCTGGTCACAGTACTGGCGGCCATACCGATCGTGGCAGCCGTCTATCAACCAATATACGTCGTGCTTGATCGCGACGCCGCGGTAACCTCCTGGCTCAATGTCGCCACGGCGCCGATTGCAGGCACCGTGGAAGGCTTCGAGACGCGGGCAGGCCAGAAAGTAGACGTCACGGGGGTGGTGGCTCGAATTGTCAATCACAGTTCCGATCGCAGCGCTGTGATTCGTGCTGAAGGCCAGGAACGTAGAGCAGAAGCCCGACTGACACAGATCGGCCACTACAATGAAAGAGTTCTGCAACTCAGCAAGGAATGGGCGGACCGCAAGGCACGCTACGCCGAAGGCTTTCGTCGTGATTTGGATCTCGAGATTCAGGATCTTGAACAGCGGCTCGCTCTTCAAAGCGAGCGGGTCAAGCTGGCGGACGCATCGGCGCAAAGAAGACGCGCGCTGAGGGTTTCGGGCACGGCTTCTCAGGCCGACGAAGATCTCGCGACGGCGAGCCATCGCGAAGTACAAGTCACGCTCACGCAAATGACCAAGGCACTCGAGCGTGTTCGCGAGCGCCGCCGCCTGGCCGGAACCGGCGTGTTCATTCAGCAGGACGGTAAGGAACCGGAATGGTCGTGGCGAAGCATCGACGAGATTGATCTCGAGGCGGCCAGGGCCAAACGTGCGGTGGTCGATGCGCAGGAAGAACTCAGTACCGCCCGCTCGATCTTCGACCAAGAGCGCAAGAACCTGGAAGCGTCGACGACAGTGTCAGTTCGAGTTGCTGCGGGCATGACGATATGGTCGACCGCGGTGACGAACAATGCATCTGTTACGCAAGGCGAGAAGCTATTCTCCTGGATAGACTGCAACACATTGCTCGTCGACGTGCCCGTTACGGAGACCCTTGCGGCGCTGTTGTATGAGGGGATGCGTGCCAACGTATCTCTTGAAGGCGATCCGCAGGTGCGAAAGGCAACCGTGCTGTTCACGCGCGGAGCATCGTCGCGCCTCGGGGGATCTGATCTGGCGAGTGTTTCCCGGGGCCACAAGCTCGGAACCGCACAGGTCCTGGTTGTGCTTGTCGATTCCAGGAATATTTCTGGATGTCCGATCGGTCGACGGGCCTACGTTGGCTTTCCCGACGTCAGGTTGCTTCAGTACATAAGCGCCTATGTGCCTGGGCTTTAATCGCAGATCGTCGCCACAGGCGCGCCTAGGGAGCTTCCAAGGCCTGGCCCAAGTACCGCTCTAAAAGATGCAGTCAGCCCGAGTGGCCGGCTGAATGGGATCGGCCGGCATTTCGAGGCGGCAGTGATAGTCGAACGCGGCGCGATACGGCGCGGCAATGCGCGCCTTCGCCTGAATGGGGAGAACGAAGCGACCACCGCGACGGTCAACCTGCTGGCGGCCATAGCCGAGGTTGGTGCCGTCCGCGAAATAGGCCTCAAAGAAAGAATGTCCTGCCGACGAGGTAAATTCCACGATCAGGATGGCGCCGTCGATACATTCGAAGCGCGGGCCGCTGCGCAGGACACCCGTTTCCGTGGTCTTCCCCGAGGGGCCGGAGATCGTCCAACGTGAGCTTGAGGAGGTTCGCGAGGACTCGGCCGCTAGAGTACCGCAGGTCAGCGCATTCGGAGTCTGGCTGCTCACGGACTGGCTATGCGCCTCGCCTGCAAGGATCGCCGTCAGCAGGAGTAGGCCGGCTCCCCACCTTATTTGGGTGGCTTTGCGGTGCCCTGATTGAGGAAGCGCCAGCGCACCATCATGTGCGCGCTTCAGTTCATCCATTTCCAAGCGCCTACATGCTGCGACGAAAGGTCGACGGGGTGATCCCCATGGCATTGCGGAAGCGTGCAGTAAAGGCTGATGGCGTCTCGTAGCCGACGCTCAATGCGATCTCGGTGATGCTGAGCTCTGAATTCACCAACAGATCGCGCGCACGGGCGATTCTTTGCCGCGTCAGCCATTGATGCGGCGAGTGCCCGGTCGCGCGCCGGAATGCCGTGCAGAAGTGGAAGCGGCTGAGGCGGACAAGCCCAGCGAGTTCGTCGAGCCCGATCTGCCGTTCTAGATTGTCGCGCATGAAAGCCGTCACTTTTCGCACCTGCCAGTCGGCAAGCCCGTGTCTTGGGGTCGGTGTCGGTAAGGCGTCGAGCGACGAGTGACCTCGGATCAGACGCAAGCAGAGAAGATCGATCGCCTGCTCGACAAAGAGGCGCGACGAGCTGCTGTCGCGGGCGGCCTCATCGCTCAGAATTTCGAGCAGGCCGGCTGCTGCCGAATCCTCGAAGGCGACCCGGACCAGCAGCTCGACGGCCTTCCCAGCGGCGACCTCGTCGGCGCAGGCTTGGAGGTGTTCCTGTGTCAGGTAGACGTGAGACACGACGACCTGGCCGCCAATCTCCCAGTGTCCGTCGTGCCCTTCGGGGATCAGTGTGAAGGCCCGTCGCTGCGTACGAGACGCGAAGCGCTTCCTTTCGACGCGCCAGCTGATCTCCTCCTCGCCGGAGTGGCAGCCAACAACGACATGACCGGTCATGCCGCGCATGTAGTTGTACAAGCCGCCATGGACCCATCGTTGGGTCAGGCGCGTGTCGCCCCGCAGGATCTCCGGTGCCAGGACCGGAGGGGCGTCGAGGATACGCGCCATCTCGGATGGACCGTCTGGCCGAATCCGAGCCGGCGGTCTCCGGCTATGTCGAAGCGTGGGGCTCGTTGTGGAAATCCCCAACCGATCGGGCATAGGCTGATCTCCCGCAAGTCATGTCCGATTTGCGGGAGAGTGCATCATGCTGCCTAATGTTCGCAACCAGACGTTAGTATCCCCTTGCGACTAAGGAGCCACTCGCGTCCAGAGGTCGTTGAACTCGATGCTGTCGTAGAAAGCGGATGCTTTCACCACCTTGCCGTCGCGCATCTCCAGGAACCAGGCATAGGTGTTGGTGTAGGGCTTGCCGTCGCGAGCGATTCCGGCTGCGTCAAAGAAGATGATCACCGTGTTGCCGTCAGCGTAGATGTTGCGGATTGCCGGCTTCAAGCCTTCCTTCATGCGCGCATTGAACGGCCGGATGACCTCGCGCAGGAAATCCTCCTTGCTGCTGTAGGTCTTCGAAGCGGCCGAGCGGCCAACGATCGTCCAGCTCGCCTCGTCAGCTAAAAGCTCGAATGGATTGCCGGTGCCGTTTCGCCAGGCATTGAAACGGTCCTCGACGAGGGCCTTGTTGCGCGCCGGCACGTCGTCCTTCGATTGCGCCATGACAATGGTCTCCTGTAACGGGGTCGTAACGAAAAGCAGCAGGGAAAGGATCAATGCACGCATCGGCATATCCTCAGATCGTGTTTTCCCAGGCTTGGAGCTGATGCTGCTTCAGCATGTCCTCGGTGGCTTTCGGAACGACGTTGCGGAACTTGCCGGTGTCGGCGGGCACGATCTCGATCATGCGGTCGATCATCTCCTTGGCGTCGAGGTGGCCGTCGGGTGCGTTCAGGAAGTCATCGAACGCTTTGCGCAATGTCGCGCGCTTGGTGAAGTTCTTGGAGTCATCCAACCAGCGGAAGGGGGTGTCCGCCATCGTCTCGTTGTAGCCCGTGAAGTAGGCACCCGGATTGATGGTCTGGACCTTGATGCCATAGGGCACGAGTTCCTGCTGCATCGCTTCGGCGATCGATTCGAGGGCGTGCTTGGTGGAGACGTAGACGCCCCAGTTGGCCGGCGTGAACAGGCCGCCCATTGAGGAGGTGAAGACGACCTTCGCCTTCTTCTTTGCCGTGATCCAGGTTTTGATGAAGCTCTGAGCGAGAGCGAGCGGCAGGAAGACGTTCACTTCATAATTGCGACGCACGAGGTCCAGGGGAATCTCGAACACCGGTCCGCTTTCGCCCATTCCAGCGTTGCTCCACAGCACATCGATGTCCCATTTCTGGGCTGCGGCCATGTCGTAGCTGTCGAAAAGGTCGAGCTTCTCGACATGCAGGTTCTTCAACCCCAGTTCGCGCACCTTGCCGCGCAGGGCGGCGACCTGCGGCGAGATCTGTGCCGTCGCGATGACAGTGTGTCCGTTGCGCGCCATTCCGATGGCGGCAGCTTCGCCGAAGCCCGAACCGGCACCGGTGATCAGGATCGTCTTGCTCATGTTGTCTCCTGTTTGGCTATGAAGGCCGCGACGGCCGCTGAAGCTATTTCCACGTCTTGCGCAACGGTGCCGCCGGAGACGCCGACTGCGCCGACGAGATTGGTCCGAGAATCGTGGAGTGGGATGCCACCACCGAAAGGCGCGAGGCCTCCGTTGGTCAGTTCGAGGCCTGGAGCCGGCGCGCCGGGCTTGCAGTACTCCCAGATCGCCTCGCTACGCGTGTTGAACAGGACTGCCGTGGTGGCTTTCCGGGTGGCGACGTCGATCGATCCGAGCACGGCGCCATCCATCCGGCTAAAGGCTTTGAGATGTCCGCCGCCATCGAGGATCGCGATGTTGACGGCGATGCCGAGGTCATCGGCCTTCGCTTCTGCGGCGGCGACCAAGGTGCGCGCCTGATGCAAGGTGATCATGGTTACGCTTCCCTGTTTGGTCGGCTGGAGTGCCGCTTCCGGCTTGGCTGTAGGATCACCTGGATGGCTGCGCAGCGCTGTTCGGACTTTGCGGTGACTGTTGCGATGTTGCGATCCGCCGCTCGGATCAGGCGAAAGCGTTGGTTCTTCGGGTCACTGAAGGAACACAGGCTCGCTCCGAGCGTTGATGTCTACTTGCCCGCTAATTTGGAGAGGACCGACGAATGAAGCGTGCTGCGTTGATTGTGGGATTAGCCCTAGCGACTGCCGGATGTGCGCAGTTTGGGCAGGTCGGGCAGCAAGAAGCAGCACTCTCCAAACCAATTACCCAGTCCGAGATCGATTGGTCGAAGAAAAGCGGCAGGAACACCGTCAGTGGCTTGGCCGTCATGAAGTCGGCCAACGGCGAAAGCCATTCCTGTGCCGGACAATCGGCGAATTTGATCCCCGACAGTGCCTACGCCCAAGCGAGGATGACGGCGATCTTTGGCAACGCAACGAAGGGTATGCGTGCCGCCAGCCGCGGCCCCGTCAAATTCGAGCGGGACGACCCGCTCTACGTCTCGTCATTGCGCACGAGCCGCTGCGACGTGCAGGGCAGCTTCTCCTTCGCGCAAGTGCCCGACGGCATCTGGTATGTGACGACGAGCGTCAAATGGCAGGGCGCGAGCGCCTCACAGGTCGAAGGCGGGTCGATGATGCAGCGCGTCGATGTGCGGGGCGGGCGACTCGTCAAGGTCGTGCTGCCCTAGCGGCCGGTGATCAATTCCGGTTCACCGATATCAGCGGTAGGTTGAAGCTCGCGCTCTCGCCTTGGATGTCGGGCGGCAGCGGCGTGTAGGGCGAGCCGGCGCGAACGCCGGCCAACACGCCTCTGTCGAATTCCGGAACGCCGCTCGACCGGATGACCTCGACCGCGAGCAACTGTCCGTTTCGCGCGATGGTGACGCGCACTACTGTCGTTCCGCGACTGGCATTCGTGTTTGCCTGATAGCGATAGCCCTGAAGCTTCATCGCGACTTGCCATAGGTAGTTGTCGGCCGCGCGCGAGCGATTGTAGGCGTCTGCGGGATTGACGAAGTGCGATGTCGTTGGCGCGTCGCGCGGATTGGGCACCGCAGGCGCGCGTCGCTGCTGGCCAGGCGGGAGGGGCGAGGGGCGCACGTCCTGCCGCGTTCCCGGCGCCGGCCTCGCCGGCGGGGGTGGTGGCGTTGCCAGCGCATGCTGCTCCGGCGGCTTCGCGGGTGTCGGCGTCGGAGTGTGGGCGGGCTTGGGCGGCTCGGCGACCGTGGGCTGAGGTGGATTTGCCTGCAACGGCGGCAAGTCATCCGGCGAGGGCGGTTGAGGCGCGGATGCTTCCTTGCCAGGCGGCGCCTGCGGCGGCACTTGCGTGGCCTTATCGGCCGTGGTGGCGGCCGGTGGCTTCAGGCCCATGTCGAGCGGAGGTTGCGGCGCCGGCTGAGGCGCCTTTTGCGGCGGTGGAGGGGGTGGCGGTTCGGGTGGCTTGGGCTGTTCGAAGGAGACCATGACGGGCTCTTCGGCGGGGGACAGCTGCGGCCGGTTCTCGACCAGCCACCATATCGCCAGCACTACCAGTGCGTGCAATAACACAGCCAGCGCCAGCGCGACCGGAGACATCCGGTCGGAGCGATACGAGGAGGCGCTGGCGGCATGGGCCACGAAAGAATTCCACCAAACAAATCAGGGGTTTGCGCTCACGGGAGCGGCGCCGATTTTACGAGACCGCCCCTCAGAAGAAAATGAAAGTGAGCACCACGAACAACGGCAAAAGGATGGCAGAGGACCAGGCCATATAGCCGAAGAAGCTCGGCATGCGGATGCCGGCTTCCTCGACCACCGCCTTGACCATGAAATTGGGCGCATTGCCGATGTAAGTGTTGGCGCCCATGAACACCGCACCGCAGGAAATGGCCGCCAAAGTACTGGCGAGTGCGCCCATCAGAAGGTGGGGATCGCCGCCAGCCAGATTGAAGAAGACGAGGTAGGTCGGCGCATTGTCGAGGAAGCTCGAGAGGATGCCCGTCAACCAGAAGTACCAGACGTTGAGCGGCTGACCATCCGGGCCCGTCACCAGGGAGACTAGCGGCGCCAGCGCGCCGTCCGAACCGGCGCGCAGGATGGCCAGGGCCGGCGCGATGGTGACGAAGATGCCGGCGAACAGCTTGGCGACTTCGGCCATCGGCCCCCAGGTGAAGGCATTGTCTGTACGTGTCTTGCGGGGCGTCAGCTTGAGCGACAGACCGATGACGGCGACCAGGGCGAGGTCGCGCAGCACATGCTGGAGCTCCAGCGGGACGTGGTAGACCGTGAAGTGCACACCGGGATTCCAGGTGCCGCTCGCCAGCACTATGCCCACCACGATCGCCAGCAGGATGATGTTGACGCCACCCTCGATGCGGATCGGAGACTCCGGCGTCGGGTCGGGTTTCTTGCGGCCTTCCTTGCGATACCAGTAGCTGTCGATGCCGTAGAACAGCGTGAGCAGGACGACGGCGCACAGCAGCATCTCGCTGAAGAGATGTTCCGTCGTCCAGAAGAAGCTCACGCCCTTGAGGAAGCCGAGGAAGAGTGGTGGATCGCCCAGTGGCGTCAATGCGCCGCCGATGTTCGACACCAGGAAAATGAAGAACACGAAGACATGGATCTTGTGACGCCGGTCGTCGTTGGCACGGATCATTGGTCGGATCAGCAGCATCGACGCCCCGGTCGTACCCATCCAACCAGCCAGCACCGTGCCGATGGCCAGAAGTGAGGTGTTCATCGATGGCGAGCCGTAGAGGTTGCCGCGGATATGAATGCCGCCCGTCACCGTGAACAGAGTCGTCAGCAGGACGATGAAGGGAATGTAGTCGAGCAGCAGCAGGTGGGTGATTTCATAGAGTGCAGTCGGCACGCCGTAGAGTGCTGCGAACGGCACGACCACCAGGGCCGCCCACCCAGCCGACACCTTGCCGAAATGGTGATGCCAGAAACGCGGCGCGGCGAGCGGCATGATCGCGATGGAGAGCAGGATGCCGACGAAGGGCAGGATCCATGACAGACCGAGATGGCGTCCGTCGATCGCGGGCGTTTCGGGACCCGCCGCCAGCGCGGGGAGCGCGACACCAAGCGCGAGCACGGCCCCGAGCGCGAACAGAAGACCAAACTTCAAGAGGATCACGCGATGTAAGTCGCCGACACGCCACCATCGACGGTGAGCGTGTGACCGTTGACGTAGGACGCGGCAGGTGACGCCAGGAAGACGGCGGCGCCGGCAATCTCCCACGGCTCGGCCCAGCGTTTGGCTGGGCAACGGTCGCGCAACCGCTTGCCGGCCGTCGAAGCGATCAACGCCGCGTTGGTCTCGGTCGCAAAGAAGCCTGGTGAAAGCGCGTTGGAGGTGATGCCCTTGGCGCCGAACTCCGAAGCGAGGGCCCGGGCCAGCGCCGCGAGCCCTGCCTTGGCCGCGATGTAGGAAGAGGCGCCAGGCGCGGCGAGATCGGCGGCAATCGAACTCACGAGGATCAACCGGCCCCAGCCGCGTTCGACCATGCCGGGCAGGAGATGGTGGATTAGGGCCTGGCCGGCCGACAGGTCGGTGTCGACCAGCCGGGCGAAATCGTCGGGCTGGATCTCGGCGAAGGGCCGCCGGTCGCGTTCGCCGACATTATGCACCAGGATGTCGATTCGTTCGGCTGTCGCCACCTCGGCGGCCATCGCAGCCCTGTCGGCCATCTCGAAGGCCAGCGCCTCGGCTTCATGACCAGCGGCGCGCAACTCGGCCAGCCGGGGCGTGAGCTGGCTGTGCGAGCGTCCATGCAGCAGGATGCGAGCGCCGGCTTCGGCCAGGCCCTTGGCCATTTCCCAGCCGAGCCCCCGGGCCGAACCGGTCACCAGGGCGGTGCGGCCATCGAGACGGAACTTGTCGGGAAAAGTCGACATGGGAGGGGGTACTCGTTTATTGCGACGATCGAGTTAGCTTTGGATTGGTGCATGCTGCAACTGCCTAAAGTCATCGGTCATCGCGGTGCTATGGCCTATGCGCCGGAGAACACGTTGGAGTCCTTTCGCGAGGCGCACCGCCGTGGCGCGACCTGGGTCGAAATCGACGTCAAGCTGACGTCCGACGGCGTGCCGATCGTGGTGCACGATGATTCTTTGAAGCGGACCACGGGTGTCGACCGACTGGCGGCGGAGACGCCGGTGGCCGAATTGCCAGCGTCGGTGCCGACCTTCGAGCAGGCCATCGCCTGCTTCGGCGAGCTGGGGCTGGGCTGCAACATCGAGATCAAGCCCTGCAAGGGCCGCGAGGAGGAAACCGCGCGCGTTGCCGTCGCCACCCTGCGTCGCCTCTGGCCGGCCAACCTGCCCGCGCCACTGCTCTCGAGCTTCAAGGACGCCTCGCTGGCCGCGGCCTGCGCCGCAGTGCCGGAATTTGCGCGCGCCCTGTTGGTCGACGAGCTGAAGGACGACTGGCGGGAACGCGCCCGCGCCGTGGAGGCCGTCGGTATCAACACCAGCGGCAAGCGGCTGACGGCCCCCCGTGCTGTCGAGATCAAGCAGGCCGGCTACCTGCTCAGCACTTACACGGTCAACGACCCCGACGTCGCCCGGGTGCTGGTCGCCATGGGCACGGATTGCGTCATTACCGACATGCCGGACGTCATTCTGGCGGCGCTCGCCCGCTAGTCGACCATTTGGGGGTTGCGTTCGCACCGCAGTCTTGGTGGACTGTCATCAGACTGAAACAAAACAGACACATCGCAGTCTTGTCGTCCGCCGATACAACGGTGGGGCTTCATTGGGAGGTTTTTCGATATGACACGGATTCTTTTGTCTTCCGTCGCTGCGGCGGCGGTTCTCGCGAGCGCGCCTGTGGCGTTCGCCCAGACCGAGATCCAGTGGTGGCACGCCATGGGCGGCAACCTGGGTGATGCGGTCAATGCTCTGGCCGAGGGCTTCAACAAGTCCCAGACCGAGTACAAGGTGAACCCGGTCTACAAGGGTTCCTATACCGAGACGTTGACCGCGGCGATCGCGGCCTTCCGCGCCAAGCAGGCGCCGCACGTCGTGCAGGTCTTCGAAGTCGGCACCGCCAACATGATGGCTGCTAAGGGCGCGGTCTATCCGGTCTATCAGCTCATGGCCGATGCCAAGGAGCCGTTCGATCCCAAGGCCTATATCGGCCCGGTCTACGGCTACTACTCCACGACGGACGGCAAGCTGCTGTCGATGCCGTTCAACTCCTCGACGCCGGTGCTCTACTGGAACAAGGACCTGCTGCAGAAGGCCGGCCTCGATCCCAACAAGCCGCCGAAGACCTGGCCGGAGCTGGGTGAGATGGCCAAGAAGGCCGTCGCGGCCGGTGCCAAGTGCGGATTCACGCCGCAGTGGCAGACCTGGACGATGATCGAGAACTACGGCGCCTATCACAACTTGCCGTATGCCACTAAGGACAACGGCTTCGGCGGTATCGACATCGAGCTCAAGTTCAACGACGCGCCCCGCGTGAAGTTCATCCAGATGCTGGCCGACTGGAGCAAGGACAAGACGTTCGTCTACGGTGGTCGTGAGGGCAAGTCGACGGCGCTGTTCAATGCGGGTGACTGCGCCTTCCATATCGCTTCGTCCGCCACGGCCTCGGCGATCGACAAGGCGCTGGGCACCGGCAAGTTCGGCATCGCGATGATGCCCTATTCGCCGGATGTCGCGCCCAAGCCGCAGAACTCGATCATCGGCGGCGCCACGTTGTGGGTGCTGCAGGGCAAGCCGGCGGCTGAGTACAAGGGCGTCGCCAAGTTCCTGAACTATCTCGCCAGCACCCCGGTGCAGGCCAAGTGGCACCAGGAAACGGGCTACGTGCCGGTCACCATGGCCGCGGCCGAGGTCACCGAGAAAGACGGCTTCTACAAGAAGTTCCCGGGCCGCGAGATCGCTGTCCAGGAGCTCACGCTCAACCCGCCGACGGCCAACTCCAAGGGCCTGCGCATCGGCAACTTCGTGCAGATCCGCGACATCGTCGATGGTGAACTCGAGAACGTGTGGTCGGGCAAGAAGGACGCGAAGACCGCGCTCGACGACGCCGTGAAGGCCGGCAACGAGCAGCTCAAGCGCTTCGAAGCCGCCAACAAGTAGGCTGATGAAGGAGCCCCCGCCCGCAAGGGTGGGGGCTTCCTCCAAGCGACATGGAAAAGCGCGTCACCTTCAACCAGCGTTGGCTGCCTTACCTTCTGGTGGGACCGCAGATCATCATCACGCTGGTCTTCTTCTTCTGGCCGTCGGGCCAGGCGATCTACCAGTCGGTGCTGATCGAGGATGTCTTCGGCGGCAATTCCAAGTTCGTATTCCTCGACAATTTCATCCACCTCTTCAGCGACCCGGGCTACTACCACTCGGCGCGGCTGACCGTGGTGTTCAGCTTTCTGGTCGCCGCCATCGGGCTCGCCGTTTCGCTGCTGCTGGCGGTGATGGCCGACCGCGTCGTCCGCGGCGCCACCGGTTACAAGGCCTTCCTCGTTTGGCCCTATGCCGTGGCGCCGG
Organism: Reyranella sp.; assembly: GCF_004297405.1. Taxonomy (GTDB): domain Bacteria; phylum Pseudomonadota; class Alphaproteobacteria; order Reyranellales; family Reyranellaceae; genus Reyranella. The sequence goes on along the minus strand of NZ_SCVC01000027.1, from coordinate 5,768 downwards.
CCGTCGCGGGTGTGCTGTTCGGCTTCCTGTTCAATCCTTCGGTTGGCATCGTCGCCTGGATGCTCCAGGGCATCGGCATCGAATTCAACTACGTGATCAACGGCAATCAGGCCCTGCTGCTGGTGGTGATCGCCGCGGTGTGGAATCAGATCAGCTACAATTTCCTGTTCTTCCTGGCCGGCCTGCAGTCGATCCCGAAATCGCTGATCGAGGCGGCGGCGATCGACGGCGCGGGCCCCGGCCGGCGCTTCCGGGACATCATCTTCCCACTGCTCTCGCCCGTCGGCTTCTTCCTGCTCGTCGTCAATATCATCTATGCCTTCTTCGGCACCTTCGGCGTGGTCGATTCGCTGACCAAAGGCGGACCGGGCAAGGCCACGGAAATCCTGGTGTTCAAGGTCTTCAACGACGGCTTCCGCGGCCAGGATCTTGGCGGCTCCTCGGCGCAGTCGGTGATCCTTATGGTCGTGGTCATCGCGCTCACCTTCGTGCAGTTCCGCTTCATCGAGCGCCGGGTACACTACTGATGGTCGAGAACCGGCCTTTCCTCACGATGCTGAGCCACCTCGTCGTCATTCTCGGCCTGGTCATCATCGCCTTCCCGGTGTGGATGACTTTCGTGGCCTCGACGCATAGCCAGCAGACCATGCTGCAGTCGCCGATCCCGCTGCTGCCCGGTCCCTACCTGATCGAGAACTACACGCAGGTGCTGACCGAGGGCTATGGCCGCGTCGGCAGCACGCCAGTCATGATGACGCTGACCAACAGCCTGATCATGGCGCTGGGCGTGGCCATCGGGAAGATCGCCATCTCCATCATCTCGGCCTTCGCCATCGTCTACTTCCGCTTCCCCGGCCGGATGTATTTCTTCTGGGCGATCTTCGTCACCCTCATGCTGCCGGTCGAGGTCCGCATCGTGCCGACCTACGGCGTGGTCGCCAATCTCGGCATGATCGACACCTATGGTGGCCTGATCATCCCGCTGATCGCTTCGGCTACAGCCACCTTCCTGTTCCGGCAGTTTTTCCTAAGTGTCCCCGACGAGCTCACCGAGGCCGCCCGGGTCGATGGCGCCTCACCGATGCGCTTCTTCTGGGACATCCTGCTGCCGATGAGCCGGACCTCGATCGCGGCGATGTTCGTCATCCAGTTCATCTACGGGTGGAACCAGTATCTGTGGCCGCTGCTGATCACCACCAAGGAAAGCTATTACACCGTGGTCATGACGGTCTCGCGCCAGGCCAATGTCGTCGATTCGGTGCCGAGCTGGAACCTGCTGATGGCCATGGCGATGCTGGCCATGCTGCCGCCGGTTCTGGTCGTGGTGTTCATGCAGCGTCAGTTCGTGCGCGGACTTGTCGAGACGGAGAAGTAGACCATGGCGCAAGTCCATCTGCGCGGCGTCAAGAAGAACTACGACAAGCTCGAGGTCATCCACGGCATCGACATGGAAATCGCCGATGGCGAGTTCATCGTCATCGTCGGTCCCTCGGGCTGTGGCAAGTCGACCTTGCTGCGCATGGTGGCGGGCTTGGAGCGCATCACCGGCGGCCAGATCGCGATCGGCGATCGTGTCGTCAACGAGCTGGAGCCCAAGGATCGCGACATCGCGATGGTGTTCCAGAACTACGCGCTCTACCCGCACTTCAGCGTCTACGAGAACATGGCCTATGGCCTGAAGATCCGCGGCCTCTCCAAGGCCGAGATCGACCAGCGCGTGCAGAAGGCTGCCAAGATCCTCGAGCTGGGTGCGCTGCTGCAGCGCCGGCCGCGTCAGCTTTCGGGTGGCCAGCGCCAGCGAGTCGCGATGGGCCGTGCCATCGTGCGCGAGCCGGCCGTCTTCCTGTTCGACGAGCCGCTCAGCAACCTCGACGCCAAGCTGCGCGTGCAGATGCGGCTGGAGATCAAGCGGCTGCAGCGTGAGCTCGACGTCACCTCGATCTATGTCACACACGACCAGGTCGAGGCGATGACCCTGGCCGACAGGCTCATCGTCATGAACGCCGGCGTCGCCGACCAGATCGGCACACCGATGGATGTCTATGAGCGGCCGGCCTCGGTCTTCGTGGCGGGTTTCATCGGCTCGCCGTCGATGAATTTCCTTGCGGGCAAGGTGACGGCCGACCGTCGTGCCGTCGATCTCGCCGGCACCGGCGCACAGCGCATCACATTGCCGCTCGGCCTGCCGACGACGGCCGCGGCCGGCACGCCGGTGGCGCTGGGCATCCGGCCGGAGCATCTGCATCCTGATCCCGATGGCTCGCTGGAGTTCGAGATCGAGCTCGCCGAACCGCTGGGCGCCGACACGCTGCTGCATGGCCGGTTCGGCGAAGCGCACGAACTGGTGACGGTGCGGCAGGGCGGGCATGTCCAGGCCAAGCCCGGCGAGAAGCGCCGGTTCAAGGCCGAGCCGGGTCATCTGCATGTCTTCGATTCGCAGACCGGCAAGCGGATCGCCGACGCCTGATGACTGCTGCAACGACATTGTGGGCCCGCATCGAGCTGGCGGGCCGGCCGCGCATCGGCACGGTCGATGGCGAGACGATCCGCCTGCACGAGGGCACGCTGTTCGATCCCGGTCCGGCGACCGGCGAGAGTGTTGCCGTTGCCGAGGCGCATTGGTTGACCCCGACCGAGCCCACCAAGATGGTGGCATTGTGGAATAACTTCCGGGCCGCAGCGGAAAAGAACGGATGGGCGATTCCGGCCGAGCCGCTCTTCTTCCTCAAGGCCCCCAGTTCCTACGCTGCGCATGGTGAGCCGATCCGTGCGCCCCGATCCTATGATGGCCGGGTGGCCTACGAGGGCGAGCTGGGCATCGTCATTGGCAAGACCTGTCGGGCCGTTTCGGCCGTAGACGCCGCGGACCATATCCTCGGCTACACCTGCGTGAACGACGTCACGGCGCTGGAATTGCTGAACCGCGATCCAACCTTCCCGCAATGGACCCGTGCCAAGAATTTCGACACTTTCGGGGTCTTCGGCCCGGTGGTCGCGACGGGTCTCGACCCGTCGACGCTCACTGTTCGCACGCTGGTCAACGGCCGGGAGCGGCAAAACTACCCCGTGACTGACATGGTCTTTTCACCGGCCGAGCTGGTCAGCCGGATTTCGCAGGATATGACGCTGGTGCCCGGGGATGTGATCGCCTGCGGTACGTCGCTCGGTGTCCTGCCGATGAAGCCGGGCACCGTGGTCGAAGTGGCGATCGATGGCATTGGCGTGCTCCGCAATGTCTTTGGCGGTCAGCCGGCATGAGCGACCAATGGCCCGCTTGCAGGACGTTTCTCTTTTCGGGATATCTCACCCATGGCTGACTCGGACGAAAACGGTTTCCTCGACGGGCTCTTTGAAAACAATCGGGCCTGGGCGAAGCAAGTAGAAGAGAACAATCCTGGCTTCTTCGACAAGCTGGCCAAGCAGCAGGCGCCGCGCGTGCTGTGGATCGGCTGTTCCGACAGCCGGGTGCCGGCCAACGAGATCATCGGCATGCTGCCGGGCGAGGTCTTCGTCCATCGCAACGTCGCCAACCAGGTGATGATGGTCGACTTCAATTGCCTGGCCGTCCTGCAGTATGCGGTCGAGGCGTTGCGAGTGCGCCATGTCGTCGTGTGCGGTCATTATGGCTGCGGCGGCGTGAAGGCCTCGCTCAAGAACCACGAGCTCGGTCTGCTCGACAATTGGCTGCACAGCATCAATGTGCTGGGCCGTCGCCATCATGACCAGATCACCGCCCTGCCGCACAAGGCCGAGCAGGTCGATGCGCTTTGCGAGATCAACGTCATCGAGCAGGTCCGCAATGTCTGCCGGACGTCGATCGTGCAGCATGCCTGGCGTCGTGGGCAGGAACTCTCGGTGCATGGCTGGATCTACGGCATCCAGGATGGGCTGCTGCACGATCTCCACGTGACGGTGAACGAGGCCAAGGGCGTCGACGAGAAGCTCTCCGAGGCAATTGCGGCGCCACGGTTGGTGCACAAGGACGAACGCCGCTGATGAACATCGAGGCCGCGGTGGCCCTGGCAAAGGGGCTGCTCGAACAGCTTTTCATGTCGTCGGCGCCGACGCAGCTTCTGGTCTTTGTCGTCCACGGGCTGATCGTCTACGCCATCGCCTTCACTTTCCTGTCGTACTTCAACCGCAAGCCCGAGGTGCTGCAGTGGACGCCGGTGGCGCCGTTCTTTGCGGCGATCTCGATGGTCTTCGCGCTGTTCCTTGCTTTCCACGCTGCCGACATCTGGACGCACAAGCGCGAGGCGGAACGCGCCTTCATCCAGGCGGGCTCCGCGATCAAGCGCTTCGACGAACTGGTTGGGCCTTCGCAGCTCAATCTACCGGAAGCGCACCGCGAACTCGGTCGTTACGTGAAGTATGTGTTCAAGGACGAATGGCGCAAGAACCGGAACCAGAAGGGCAGCGATCGCGCCGAGGGCGCCTTTCGCAACCTTCAGGAAGTCGTGCTCAAGGCCACGCAGACACTGCCGTCATCCACCGCGACCCAGCTGAATGTGCTGATGAATGACATCGCGCGCACACGATCGGACCGTCTGTGGATCGGCGGTAATCACACGGAGGTTTCTTCGTGGCTGGCCGTTGCCTTGCTGGGCTTCCTGACTCATCTCGCCGTGGCCTCGGTTCATTTCGACCGGCGGCGCGCTGGCGCGGTCGCGCTAGCGTTGCTCGCCTCGACAACGACCATTGCCTACTGGTCTCTGGGGATCGTCGCCGATCCTTATCGTCACTCAGGCCAGCTCAATCCATCGGCCTGGATCGACAACCTGCCCGAATAGGGCGTCTCCCGAATTTATTCAGGCGCACATGCTTTTCTGTACCTACAACATCCACTACGGCGTCGGCGCCGACGGCAAATACGACGTGGCGCGCATCGCCGATACGGTCGCGAAAGCCGATATCGTATGTATCCAGGAGGTCGTCGCGGGCTGGTCGAGGAACGACTTCGCCGACCAGACAGAGCAGATCGCCCAGCAGCTCAATCGCTACCACTGGTATCACGGCGCCATGGAGGCAGACGCGAGCGAAGTCGGCGCCGATGGCCGGATCGTCAATCGCCGCCGTTCCTTCGGCAACGCGGTGATCTCGCGCTGGCCGATTGCCTGGGCACGCGGACATATGCTGCCTAAGACACAACTCGTGGACTGCTTCGATCTGCAGCGCGGCTTCGTCGAGGCGGCAATCGACGCGCCCTCGGGACCGCTGCGCGTCTACAGCGTGCATCTCAGTCATGTCGGTCCACAGCAGCGCCTGCCCCAGGTTCGCGCTTTGATGGATACAGTCGCCAATGCCGAACGTACCGGACCGACCTGGGACAGCGCCGCAGGCGACATGTTCATGTTCCAGGAGCGCCGCCCCGACGTTCCGCGGTCCGCCATCGTGGCCGGCGATTTCAACTTCGCGCCGACTCATCCGGAATATCCGCTGGTCTGCGGCGAGATGAGCGTCTACGGCCGCCTCGGCACCACGATGCATCTCGCCGATGCCTGGACTGCCGTAGGCAACAGCGAGGATGGCGTCGAGTCCTTCCCCAACGAAGGCCGCATCGACCATGTCTTCGTCACACACGATCTCACGCCTAAGGTGAAAAAGGCCTGGATCGGCCACGGCGTCATGGCCTCCGACCACTGGCCGCTGTTCGTCGAGTTCGACCTCTAGAAGGCCATGATCAGGATGAAGCCCAGCGCGTTGGTGATGACGCCCGAGGGCACCCAATCGACCTGGCGTATGAGGTAAGGCTCGACGCTGATGTGCTT
>NZ_SCVC01000026.1 GCF_004297405.1 Reyranella sp. | reverse complement strand
TATGGTGTATCGAGATGTTTCCGAAGCCTTTTGGAAGATTGGCGATCGCGCGCGCGCTGTAGCTGTATTTAACGAAGGTCGTGCCGCAGGCGGAGATGTATGGCTCTTCACGAGTTCCGCTGCACAATTATCCGCTCAAGAGGAAGCGCCTCTACCTTAGCGGCGTTGACGCGAACTCGCTCTCGGCGCCTGGAAGTTTCAGCGTGTTTTGACAGTGGGCTCCATTCGGGAGCCAGTCACCTCGCGACCAGCGCGCGATAACGTGACGGGCTGATAGCCGTTGCCTAGTTTGGAGCTCTTGGGAGATTCTGGTGCATTCATCTTTGCATCTGCAAAGGAGCGAGAATTCATGCACACATGAATTCGGAAGACGTGGCTTGCCCTAAGGGGAGTTTGCCGAAACCGGGGAAGCAGTCGATCCGTCAACGCTCCTTGTTCATGCCGGTGGCCAAGGGCTGTTGGACGCACAGCATTGGGGTACGGCGGCAACCACTGCCCCACCGATGCCTGCTTGAAGATCGGCGGTGACTTGGAGTGCCGGCGTCGGTGAAGATGAATGGGTCGCTTCGACTGTTTGAAGCTTCATCGTGAGACGCCGCCCCGCCTGCAGCGACTCGAGTCGGGCCCACGCACTCAAGACAGTTATGTCCGATTGGTGGTCCATGCGGCGCTCGATAGCGGGGCGGCGCGTCTTCAAGGGAGACCCTAGCCGGAGCTTCGACTTGGTCACTGATAGCCAAAGCAACTTATGGCTTTTGTACTGTTTCACACTCGGTGGTGTTTTTGCACTGACCGCTTGGCGACGCGGCTCTGCTCCCTACTGGCCATTGTCGCAAAGAGGGGGCAAGACTTGTGTGGATCCCACCGCTGGAAAAGTTGTGAATGCCAATATATGCACCCATTGTGCTATTTATGTTGATCTCCGTGTTGCCTCAGGCAGGATGCTCGACCGTTAGAGAGCGAACTGTAGCATCAGGAGTTTGGGCGCATGGCTCATCAAGTGACGTTGGATATCTCAACCAAATTTGTACTGCACAAGGACGTAGAAATCGAAGTCAAGAAGGACGGTTCCAAGCTCGGCACGCTTCTAATTAGCAAGGGAAACATTGAGTGGGTGCCGGCGCGGAATTCGGTCAACAGAAAGCGGCTGTCTTGGCAACGATTTGCCGCCATGATGGAGAAAAATGGCACTGACGTGCGTGCGCCCTAGGCCGCTGAAATGGCCACGTCGAATTGGTGATTCGCCATCACTTTTCAGGTTGGCACGACTAGGGCCATACTTCCGCGCAGCCACCGAGAGGGAGCGTGACTAAGGGCGGATTGGGAGCGTCTCAAGCATCCTTCGCCGAAGTGTGCGCCAGTGGCAAAGTGAGCGCCGGTGCATAAGACCGATCTCGTCCGCCCTCAAAATCGAATTCGTATAGGCGAACTGGGCCAAGGACCGCTTGGCGCTGACCGAGAAAGAAAGTGAAAGCATTGGGCGCTGCAATGAAGAGGTGTATGCGGCCTGAGCAATCAGCCCTTGCGACACGGACCGCACTGGTCGCCGCGTCAGAGAGCTCGAATGCGTGGCGGCCGCAAGCAACCGATTGAGCGCCGAAGCCTGTGCTCGGTCTCAAGTTCAATAGCCGGCCTACGTTGGGAAGGTGCCCGTCGCAGTACCGGCGCACGTCAGCCGAAATGTCATGCGTCAGGCCGATTGCGACAGCCAAATCCGGCTGATCCTGACGAAGCACTACAGCTTCAGCGGCGAGGGTCGGCCAGCTTGGATCGGAGATCATATCATCGGCGGCCCAGAGGCGTCGGCCTGTACTGCGCTGTTCCAGCTCGACCTGACGGCCAGACTTGATGTTGATAATCGAACCGGCGGCAAAGGCGAGCGTGACGTGTGCATCGAGTGCAAGTCGCAGCCGCGGTTCATCCTTAGCTGCCGCGAGAAGGAAAGACCGGAGCGCAGGATATAGCGTGGTTTCCCAATCGGTATCACTGCGGATGTAACGCTCATCAAACGATGGGATCAGATCGAGGACCGCATGACAACGCTCCTCGAGCCGATCAAGGGGGTGCTCAAACGATTTTACACCATAAACGCGTTGCCCACCTTGGGCTGGACCGATCAGCTCCTCGCGCGCGCAGATGGTGCGAAAGCTAGCACGGTCAAACTCGAGGCGGCCTCGCGCCATCCATTGGAATACGACGTCATCATAGGGAAACGCGCTCTGGTTTGCAGCGATTCGACGCAAGCCAACGAAGCCGAACAAGACGTCAAGGTGCTCTCGAAGGCCATCGAGCGTATCGGTGGCCTCACCGAAGGCGAGAGTCCGTGCCAGAAGTCGAAGCTCCGTTTCGCCAATGCCGAGGTGCTCGCGCCAAGCCTTGCGCACCATGCCCGCTCTACTGTTATCCGTCACGGAGCCGTAAAGGCGCTCGAGCCGGATCGCACCGGAGCGATTGCCCACCATCTCACGTAGCGGATCATTTCGATCGAGCCGCCAATTGGTCAGCAGCTTGAACCGCACGCCGCTTCCCTGGGGGGCATAAGCGAGCTGCGCATCGCGCGCTCGCTGCAAGAGCGAGCGGGCATTGGCGTTGATGAACTCCGGATCAACGAGATGCGCGTACCCATAGCTATCTGGTGTCACATGCCATTTGCACTGTATGTGCTCGCGGCGCAGCGGGTCACTATGCTGATCGAGCGCGCTTCGCGCTGGATCATACTCGACCCAGATATCATCGAAGCCCTTCGGTCCGGTTTCGAAGCCGACTCGTATGATCGGGCTTTCGGGATCGAGCAATCGGGCCGCGTGCAGCCAGAAAAGACGCGCCTGAAAGGTATCACCGTCGCGTCGGACAGTCACCGCCTGAGTCATGACCGCTTCCTCATGCCGGCTTCTCGCCGTCGCGGAAAGGGGGCGTCGGGATAATGGAGCGTGCAATCTCTACGGCACGTGCGCCGTCTACTGCCCGTGAAGGATATGCGTCCAGCACGATGGCAGGCAGGAGCCGTTGCGTGAGGTCCGAGAAGGTGAAACCATAGTCACGAACACCGCGGTGCGGCCCGGTGGTTGCGACGAGAGCGTCGATGTGATGGCGGCCGAGGCCAATAGGCTCCAGACTGCTGGACAGGACGTAACGGCGTTGCTCCTCGCCGGGGCGGGCGAAGCTCAACACATCAGCCGCTCGCCTCCGTACTGCCGGGTCGAGCGCGCTCAGCCGATTCGTGCACATGAGCACGGCAGCCGGAAGCTTGGCGTTGGCGATGCGGTCAATGCCACGGATGAACGCATTCACCCCGGCCCGGTCCTCGTGGTGCATCTGTGCCGCCTCACGCGACTGGGCGAGCGCGTCGGCTTCATCGACGAGAAGAATCACTGCTCCACGCGCCTTGCCGGAAGCGGGCTTCAATTTGGTCGCCTCGATCACCGTGTAGTCGAAGGCGGCCGAGAGGAGCTGCGTCATCTCGCCGACTCGGCCCTGGCCGCGGGTCGAGAGGCTCAGCGGTAGAAGGGTAATGTCGATTTTCTCCTGCCGCGCAACAGCATCCCCAATCGTCTCGGCAAGTTCCGTCTTACCTGAACCGACGTCCCCCGCGAGCACCACCAGCGGCGGCCGGCGCAGAATCGTATCCAAAAGCGCCTGGGCTCCCGGATGATGCCGCTGCGCCCAATCCGTGAGACCACCTGGATTGACGAGAAGGCCGAGGATCTTGGCAAGGCGACTCTTCTGGTCATCCAGGCCCACTAGACGGGCAAGCCGCGCCTGCGGTTCGAAGTCGGGATAGGTGAGGCGACGCTCGAAGAGTTCGCTGAGGGTGGGCTTGGTGTTCATCAAAAGCTCCGAACGCTGGCACGGTCGAGCGCTCGACCACCGGATGAATAAGTGCGGTCACCGGCGAAATAACCAGTGATTCCTGGTTCCGGCGCTCCGCTCCGCGAGAACGGAAGCGCTCTCTCAAAGGCGGTGCGCTCGGTCTCGGTCAACTGGAACCAAGCGGAGGTGTAGGTCATATAGCTGTAGAAGGTGGCGCCGCTGATATTTGCTCCGGGACGGACGCGACCGGGATCGTCATCGTTGGCCGATGCGCCGGCAAGATCACGAGCAATGTAGCGCAACGTCGGCTCGATCCAGTTGCCGTCTCTCTTGAAACCATACGTGACAGTCTCCAGATAGCCGGCCTTGATCAACTCAGTCGCCTCGGCTTCGAGCTCCGCGATCTTGGTGTCGGACGGGCTGTTGTAGAAGCGTTGCATGCGCTTGAGATCAGTTGCGACCTTGGCCGCCATGTGCCGAGCATGGGTTACCGAAAAGGTTGAGCTTTCCGTGTAGCTGGAGCTGTAGGACATTTGTCGACCTCACGCTTGGAAGGAGGAGCCGAAGACCTTCTGCCAATAGCCGACGGTCAGTTGTTTGGTGGGGGCGGCAAGTGCCGCGTCGATGGCGTCTCCGGCCTCGAGAGCCGCTTCGACGATCGCGTCGGCGTTCTTTGTGGTGTAAAGGTGCGCCACGTTGTTGGTGGCGTTCACCGGATCGATGATCTGCACCGTGTCGGAGAACGTACCCACCGATGCGATGGGGTAGTAATCACTGAACACGATCCGCTGCCGGAAATTGGTCCGGGCGATGTAGGTGAAGAAGTGCTGGAGCGCCTCCGGATAGTCGGAGAAATCCAGGCCGTCGTCGCAGATCTTTGCGAGGATCATCTCGATCATGAAAGACTTGAAGCGGAAGCCGTCGCGCTCCTGCTTCATGCGGCGGGCCCAGAACTTCACAAGCCGGACCACCTGCGCGAAATGCTTCTCTTGGGCGCGTCTGCGCTTCGCAGCGAAATCCAGATGGAGCGGAATGCTCGTCTTCAGAAAAGAACCGTCATCCTGGCTGACGAGGTTCCCGTACCATTGCGGGTCGCCGTTATAGAGGATCGGCACCACGTCCACGTCGAGCCCAGTCCCACGGAATGAGACCGTGACCGAGTATGTCTGTGGCTGCACTTGGTCGGGACTAAAGTTTGGGAACGCCTTGCGAAGCCGCTCGGCCAAATAGTTGAGCAGCGCCTGCACGTCATCGGGTGCGTCCGCGCCGCTGACATAACAAGCGACATCGATGTCATTGAGGGAGCGAAGTGCCGTTCCTTTTGCGAGGCTGCCCGAGAGCAGCATCTTCTTCAGGGTGAAATCTGGATGTTCGTCAAGATAGCCGTCGAGCTTCTCGCGCAAGCGGCGCGCTTGCGCCCGATATTCATCCGCCTTGTCCTTCGGCAGGTTCACTTTGTCTTGCGCGAATGCGGCGATCTCATCGTGACTGACGTGTTGCCGGCCCATATCTCACTCCCTGTTGGCCGGCGGCCCGGGGGCGGCGGCGTCTTGAAGGAAGGATATAGTAGCTAGAAAATGGCTATTCAATATGATGTGGGACAGCTATTTTACGTTGACAGAAGCCCATATTCTGCCTATATGCTGCGCTCAACGACGGAGGATGAGATGGTGGCGAAGCGGACGATGACGCTGAACCTCACCGACGCCGAGATGAGGGTTTTGGACGAATTGTCAGTCCGGAAGGACATCACCAAGACCGCCGTGCTCCGGCAGGCTCTGCGCCTCTACCAGACGATCGACGCTCGGGTCGACAAGGGCGAGAAGCTCTTGTTTGAGAACGAGGCGACAAAGGAAAAGGCGGAGCTGATGCTTCTATGACGACCGATGTCTCGACGATCTATCTTCTCGACGTCGCGACCGGGGGGAGTATCGAAGCCGAGTTGCGAGATGCGATCGAGCAAGCGCAACTCGACGATTGGCAGGTGAAGTGGCAGCCTGCCTTGCTAGCGGTGCTGCAGGATCTCGCTCGCAACGGCGTACCAATGTCGCAATGGCCACAAAGCTGGCACTGGAATTGGGCGCAGAAGACGGCCCAAGTGCAGGGATTGTTGGCTTTCCGCGGGTTCAGCGTCGTCGCTTGTGGCGAGACGCAAGGTCTGGCGCAAGTCGACCTGAGGAAGGCGGGCAGGGAGCCGAGCCAAGTGGGTAAGCCCCTAGTCTATCTTGACTATCTTGAAGTGGCGCCTTGGAATCGGCCGGAGCTTGGACCAGCCCCCCGCATGCGTGGCGTGGGCTCGGCGCTGATAACGGCCGCCGTCGCATTGAGTGTTGATGAAGGCTTTAAGGGGCGGTTGGGACTTCATTCGCTACCCCAGGCCGATGCCTTCTACCGCAAGATTGGAATGACCGACCTTGGACAGGATTCAGCATATCAGAACTTGAGTTACTTCGAGATGACCGTCGAGCAGGCTCGTGCGTTTCTTGAAGAGGAGTGAGGACGATGAAACTTGAACGCAGCAAAGATTGGTGGATGGCTCAGGCACGTCGTGAAGGCGGCGCTGTCATCGGCGCCGGCCTGCTCGCGTTCGACCCCGTGCCGGAAGAGCATGGATCGGGTGCGCAGAGCGCGGCAGCGGAGGAAACCCGTATAGCCTTCGGCAAATTCGTGAATCTAATGCGCCGCCGCCGCGGCTTCTCGATAGAACAATTGGCTCAGGCGGCCGACCTTGATGCGAGCGAGTTACTCGTAATCGAGGACCACAACCACTACGTTCCGGAACCGCGAACCATATTCAAGCTGGCGGAGACCTTTGAGGTATCGCAGAGGCGATTGATGCAGCTTGCCGGATTGACGGCAGCGAACGATGCCGGCTTTCGACAGGAAGCCGTAAGATTCGCCGCGCGTTCTGAGTCTGTGCAGAAGTTAACCTTAGAGGAAAGCTCTGCACTTGAAGCGTTTGTCGCTGTTCTGAGCGACCGAGAGCCTAAGCGAGTGAAGTGAGAAACGTTAGTCTCGGATATAGAACTGTCGCTGATATCGACGGACAGATCGCCAAAGTCCTGCGTGGCTTGGGCAACCCTGAACCACCCATCGACCTGCGCGTCGTCCGGGATCTGCTGAAGCTCGACCGCGGATACTACAGCACAACAGACGACAGTCTTCTGCGCGAAACCTTCTCGCGCATGAAGGTCGCCGGCCTTCAGGTTCTCTTGCGTCCAACGATCTTGGGCGATGCGGTGCGGAGCCTCAGCTTGAAAGCCTTGTACCTGCCGGACCAGAAGCGAATCCTACTCGACCAAGACCTGCCGCCCCTAAAACATCGGTGGAACGAAGCGCACGAGATCGGCCACGACATCATCCCATGGCATGCCGGAATGATGTTGGGTGACACCGAGCAGACACTAACACCAGCCTGCCATGAGATCATGGAGGCGGAAGCGAACTACGCGGCGGGGCAGATACTGTTCCTCGCTGATCGTTTTGTAGCAGAGGCAACCGCCTCGGCGCCAAGTCTTGCTCTTGTGCGGAACCTGAGCAAAGGGTTTGGTAATACGATGACGTCGACGCTCTGGAGGTTCGTCGAGCAGGCACATGGCGGCCGGCCAATTGTCGCCTTAGTCACTGGCCACCCACATCCGGCGCGACGCAAGGCCGATTTTGATGCTGCCAAACCATGCCGTTACTGTGTGGAATCGTTCCCCTTTCGAGAGAGCTTTGGCAGCCTCAAGGAAACGGACTTGTTTGCAGCGATCGTTGGCTACTGCGGCTCGCAGAGCGGCGGAAGTCTCGGCCAAAGCGAGATAATCCTGCTTGATCGCAATGGAGACTCACACCTGTTCGGCTTCGAGACATTTTTCAACCGTCACGAGGCACTGACCCTCGGACTATGGTTGAAGCCCCACAATCGAGGGACGGCCGTTCAGAGCTAGTAGTGAGGGCGGCAGGTATACGCCTGACGCAGTTCGGGCGACCCTTCGACAAGGCGCTTCTGCGTCGCCACCGAGAGGGCTTTCAGCTTGTCGGAAGTGATCGTGGCTTGGCCCGTCTGCACACTGGTCTTAGGCGTTCAAGATCGCGGTCCAAGCCGGCCTTCTGCCCCCGCCAGGCGACCAAATAGCCCCTAAAGGTCGCGTCGTCGGGCTCGCAGGGCCGCAATTTCCTGCGACGTCCATACTTCGGCCTTGGCGGCGTCCGATAGGACGCGTTCTGCCAATTGCCCGGCACCGATGCTCAGGGCCTCGGACAAAGCTGCATCGAAGGCCGGAGCGACAGCCAAGGCATTCTTGGTCATCTGCAGAGCGCAAGTGGCGGCGAGATGCATGATCTGCGGCGTTGCGAAACGACATTCGAGCTCGGACGCTTCGCGCAAGGCTTCCGTCAAGAGATTCTGGGCGTCGGCCGCACGCGACGATCGAAGCATAGCCTCGGCCTTAAGTGCGAGCGCATAGGGTACGAACAGCCGCGCGCCTGTTGCCCGATAGGCTTTCAGGCCGGCGTCCAATTCCACGAGGCCGTCGACGGCGCCGGAGGCCGCACGGCTCCAACCCTTCATCAAGGTGCCGAAGGAGATCCAGTAGGGAAGATGACGGCGACGGGCAAGGGTGAGGGTCTCGGAAGCGTACTGCTCCGCCCGTTCGGCGTCGCCGAGTGTCTGGTAGACGGCTGCTGAAATTCCCAGGCCATACGCCAGGCTCAGCCCGTGTCCGAGCTCGCTGCCGTAGCGGATCGCCTCGTTTGCCTCTCGCGTGGCCTTGTCGGCATCGCCGGCAATCGCCTCAAGCCAGGCGAGGTTGATTCTGCCGAGCACCAAAGGATCGACGGAGTGGCCGATGATGTGTTCCTCGGCATTGCGTGGACTGTAGAGCTCGATGGCCTCGTGCAGATGATCGCGGGCCTTTATGAGGTCGCCCTTGCAGAACAGGCACCAGCCAAGACGGCGGAGGGCCTCGACCTTTGCTATGGGATCACCTGTTGTGTTGGCGACTATGTTCAGTCGCTCACAAAGCTGGTGCGATGTGCGGAGAGGGCCGCGCACCTGATAGAACGCCTGCAACCCGCGTAGGGCAGAGAAGCTCAGTTCCTTGCCGTGGTTTCGTTGCAGGAGCATTTCCGCCCGGCTGTAAGCCTGCTCTACCTCAGGCGACGCCTCCCCCCTAGTCGCAATCAGCGCCGTACCAAGGTCGACCTGCAACGCCAGGTCGAGGCCGATCCGTGTGGCTTCGGGCGCAATGTATGGCAGCTGATCGAGAGCCGAATGCAAGAAGTCGACGGCCTCGACGAATCCCGAGCTCGAATAGGCAAGATGTGCGGCCTTCCGCCAATGCTGTATGGCCAGCTCTGGCATCCCGCCTTCCGCGCAATGCCGGGCAAGGATCTCCGGTTTCTTCTCCGCTACGCTGGGGAAGCCGTCGGGGATCAGTTTGGCGATCTGCGCATGATAGGCGCGCCGCTGGCTGCGCAGCAGGGAATTGTAGGCGATCTCCTGGAAAAGACTGTGCCGAAAGGACAAGCGTGCGTTGTTGCTCAGGCCGTGCCTGATGATGATCTCGGCGCTGACAAGGACATCGAGAAATTCACGCAGATCGGCAGGATTGCCGGCGTGCAGCGCGGCGAGCAGCTCGCCGCCGAACTCCGAACCCAGGCACGACGCGAGCTGCGCGATCGGCTTTGCGGGACCTAGTCGATCAAGGCGTGACAGCAGCAGCTCTTGCAGTGTTGGTGGGATGACGAGCTCAAGCGTGCCGTTCCGCCGTAGACCATGCTGCCGATTTTCGATGGCCTCCTTGGTGATCTCCGCGATGTAGAGCGGAACACCATCCGAGCGCTGCGAAATGTGATGTATGGCGTCGTCGGAAAGGACTTCACGGTCGCCGGTCTCGCCCATCAAGCGGGTCACCGACTCAATCAGGCGCACGACCGACAAGCTTGGTAAGCGTCCGAGATGAAGGGTGAAGCCGTGGCTGCGATGGTCCCAAAGCGGCGGCGCGCTAGGGCGCATGGTTCCCAGGAGTAGGCAAGATGCGCCTGCGATGCGGTCGGTGAGTTCCGCTAGGAACTGCCGGGTTGACGGATCAGCGAGATGGAGATCCTCGACGACGAATAAGGTGGGCCGGTTGTCTGCCGCCGCGACGATCCATTCGGCGATCAGCGCGAAGGCCTGAGCGCGGTTGACCGAGGTGCTGAGGATTGTGCTGCCTTCCGGTTCGGCGAAACCGAGCAGGGTCGCCACGGCATGAGCGGTCGGTTCGTCTCCGCCCAGTGGCGCCAAGGCGGCACGAAGTGCCTCCATGGCTTGGTCGACGTCAAGGCCGGAGAGGCCAAGCTCGCGCCGGATCATCGAAGCGATTGGGTGCAGTACGCTGCCCGACGTTTCCAGGAGGCAGGCTGCGATCAACAGCCGAGCGTTTTCCCCGAGCGCCTGTGCCGCCACTGCTCGGATAAGATGAGTCTTGCCCATGCCAGCTTCGGCGACCAGCACTCCGATCTGACCATTTCCGGCGCGCGCAAGTTCCCAGCGCGAAACGATAAGGTTGTATTCGGCATCCCGGCCGATCGGCGGTCCGGCGACCGCGACCTGCACCTGCAGCGGATCGTCCAAATCGGTTCGCACGCCCAGCGACTCGAAGAGCGCGATGGGCTCACGCGTGCCTGGCAGTTGCACCAATCCCAACGGGCGGCAGTCGATGCGCGATTCGATGAGCCGGCGGGTGATGCTGCTCATCACGATGCCGTTCTTGGGCGCCTGTTGCTGGATCCGCGCGGCGAGATTCGGCACTTCACCGATCAGGTTGCCTCGATCCTTGAGTTCACCGAACCCCAAGTCGCCGACCAGAGTAAGGCCGGTATGAATTCCGACGCGCGCGGCTGGCGTCCAGGAGATGGGACCAAACTGGCTGTAATCCAACGACTTCATCGAATCGACGATGTGATGCCCGCATCTGACGGCATTCACCGTGTCGTCCTCGTGCGCCGTCGGATAACCGAAGCACAGCATCGCGCCATCGCCATAGAACCTGGTCAAATGACCGCCGTGGCGCTCCGCAGACTCGGCGACGATGTTTCGATATCTTACGAGGATCTCACCGAAGTCTTCTGCGTCGATTTCCTGTGACAGCGACGTCGATGCAACTAAGTCGCAAAACAGGACGGTAACGTGACGCCGTTCCGCTGGTCCATGGCCTTCGCCGAGCTGAAGCGCATTGCCGCAGTTTCCGCACAGCCGCGTGGGGCGGAGATTTTCGGTGCCACAGATGGCGCAGCGAATCACTTTGAGTCCTACCTCTGAAGGGATGCAACCCTGCGTTGGGTAAGCAATAGACAGGCCGGACTTTACCACGTAAAAGCGAGTCTGGGGCGGTTCCCTGTGACGTCCAAGATGCGGCAGCCGTCGTTCGAAACACCACCACTGGTGGCATTATCCTACACTGAAAGCTGCAATCTTGATTGCCGGCATTGCTACGGTAATTGCTCGCGCCAGCCCGATTCCGACGAACTGACCGGCGAGGAATGGCTGAAGGTCGTCGATGAGCTGATCGCCGACGGCGTCATTCAATTCTACATCGAGGGCGGCGAACCCCTCTGGCGGCCCGACTTCCTGGGCGTCCTCGCACATGCCGCGCGCAGCGCCATGACGCTCCTGCGTACACATGGCACGTTGATCGATCGAACGATGGCAGAACGGCTGAAAGAAGCCGGCGTCGGGCGCGTCCTGGTCGATTTCATGGGTGCTTCGGCGGAGACCCACGAATGGTTCACCCGCACCCCAAGCAGCTTCGCGGCGGCCTGCGATGCCGTGCACAATTTGGTCACTGTCGGCGTGCCGGTCGATGTGCTGACAATCCTAAACCGGCGAACGGCCGCGGAACTACCTGCGCTGATGCGCTTGGCCAGCGCGCTCGGCGCCAAGCGATTTGGCGTGCTCCGCTTCTATCCGATTGGCCGGGCAAGGGCGCTGTGGGACGAGCTTGCCCTGTCCCTGGCCGAGATGACCGAAGCCATCCAGTCGCTCGATCCGCCCGAGGGCCTGCGGATCATGCAATCCTGGCATCCCAACGATCGCAACTGTTGCTGGCAGTCGGCCTGCATCTCGGCGCGCGGCGATTCGATCGGCTGCGCCTACCTGCGCGAGTTCGTGAACTTCGGCAACGTCCGCCACACCCGGCTGGTCGACACCTGGCGCAACGATCCTTTGTATCGGCACTTGCGCGAGGGCAAGGTCGAGGCACATTGTTCGCAATGCACGGCATCAGAGGGGACACAGGGCGGCTGCCGCGCGGCAGCCTACGCCTTCCATGGCCGATGGGAGGCTCCCGATCCCTTCTGCACCTCGCTCAACGACGGAGTGGATCTGCGTGTCCTCCCCCAATGGCTGGCTGAGCAGGGCCCCGGGACTGTGCGTGCGCCCGGTACCGGAGATGGCGTTCTGCCTCGTCTACGACCCGCGCGCGCGGGAAATCTACACTCTAAATTCCGCCGCGTGGCTCGTTTTCGAACTGTGCGACGACCGCAATCGGAGTGATGCGGAAGCAGACTACGTTTCGACGTTTCGAATCGAAAGCCAGCGGAAGCGGGCGCGGGCGGAGTTCGAGGAGTCACTGGAGCGGCTTTGCCGCATGCGATTGATAGAAGGAGCGAGTTGGCGTGTGACGGGGTAGGCGTCACGAACGATAGGGGAGAGACCAATGGCTGACGAACGTGAGAGGCTGCGAAGGGCGGTGCGGCGCGGCAATGCTGTGCCGACCACCAACATCCTCGAGACCGAGGTGCGGTCGCAGGGCGCGCCGAATTTCAAGAGCGATGCCGATCCCGAGCTTGAGAAAGCCCTTCCCACCGTCGCTTTCTGGGAATGGAACTACGGTGTGCCGCAGTCGGATACCGAGGATTTCATCGACTTCCTTCAGGACGATGAGATCACGATCATCAAGCTGATCTGCGAAGAGCTCTTTCCTGACCCCCAGCTTCGGCAGATCGAGTATCGAGGCACCTTCATATCGGCGACGAGCGAGCGTGGCTGGTACGAGTGCCGCACGGTGTGGGCCTATCGGGGCACCAATCCGATCGCGCAATGGTACGACCTGCTCGCGAACGACGATTTCAAGCGGCTCTTCCGCAAGCTCAGGCGCCGCTTTGCCAACGATCCCGGCTCGACCGAACGCTTGATGGCGCTGCTGCAGCTCTACACCTACCCCGATGATTTCGTCGACGAGGACGAGCAAACGGCGGCCGGCCAGCGTGCTCTGATGGATGCGTGCGATCTGGATTAGGCCCGAACGCAGCCGCGCGCTGGAGAAGATGCGACCGCAATTGCGGGAGATGACCCTATGGTTGAACCGAATGATGTAGAACCGAAAGTTGTCGATCCGGTCCAGGATGCATTGAACGATCTTCGTCAGCATCATTTTCCAGACTTCACCGAAGTGCGAGACGAGGCCGGTAAGCGCGTGGTCCGCCGGCTCAGGGGCAACTTCCAGGAGTTCGGACCCTACAACCCCGGAAAGTTCAACGAGGATGGCGCGGTCACCGACGTCGTGCGTCAATTCTGGTGGAACGACAACGACCGCCGGGTCCTGTTCGACCCGAGCGAAAGCGGCCCGCCAGCGATGATCCCGTCGTTCGTCGTTTCGGCGGTGTCCACACAGCTCGCCATCATTACCGGACAGCAATTCGAGAGCGTGCCTGCCGTCCGCCTGCCGCCGGTCGAAGTGACTGGCGCCGTGCTGACTGCCAGGGTGGCGGCGCGACCTGGCAACAAGTGGCAACTCGATGGCTTCGACAACAGCCTGGTTGCCGGCGCCGTGGCCGCCGGCCTGAGATTCGTGACGTCAATCGACCTAGCCGTAGAAGCTGCTGCCAAGGCCGTTTTTGGACGGGGCGACATCGAGCCTTCGCCGTCGTCGATCAAGATCATCAGGCGATACTTCCCGGACACCGACGAACCGAAGTTCTGTCTGAAGATAGCCTTTCCCGCCCAACGGCGCCTGGTGGGAAAATGGAAGCGAGGTGCGGTAGTGTACTGGCCAGCGGTGGGCGATCCGACGCGGCCATACTTTGTCGAACCCGATGGTAGCTACGCCGACGTGCTTGGCGGCAACACCGGGCCCTATCACCGTGCTCCCACCGACCTCTATGTGCGTGGCCTCGTGGGGGCCGCTGGTCAGGGCCAGGGCCAGGCGCGTGGCGGACAACGCCGGCCACAGCGGCAGCGCTACGAGCTCGTCGACGATAGCTTCGCCGGCGACAACGGCCCGGTGATCCATACGGGTCGATTCTCGCGGAATGCGATCGCGGCGGTCGAGGCCTTCCGGGGAAACGGCTGGCAGAACGCTGTGGGCGGTCCCTCGCGCTCCAATCTCGGAGTGGCAACCGACGCCCACGCGTTTGCTCACGAGGTCGTCGCGGCCTTTCTGGATATCCGCAATCGCAATGGCATCGCCGACCAGATACTTCCCAACCCGCTCAATGTCGCGGTCCAAGTGTTCCCTGCAGCGCAGCCGGGAGAGTGGCGCAAGTCGAACTCGACGGTTGTCATCGCGAATGCCGACGACAGCCTGCCGCGTTCCTGGATGAAGCGATGGAGCTATTGCAGCGACAAGACCGTCATGGCGCACGAAATCGCTCACGCAATGACCTATGAGTGCTGCACCTTCGACTATAGCCTGGAGAGCGGTGCCCTGGATGAGGCACTTGCTGATCTGTTCGCCGTCCTGATCAACAACACGCGCGCGATCTTCGATCTTCCGTGGATTCGCCAAGACACGCTCTACGTCGATGCAGTACCAGCCTTGCGCGACGCCACCTGGGCGGCCTTCAAGCCGAACCGCCTGTCGCCCAACGACCTTGTCGAGCGCGGTCAGTATCCCAATCACTACGCCGACTACTACAAATTGAGCGGTACGCTCGCGAAGGCCATCAAGTTCGCCAAGCCCAAGAACGATCACGGCTACATTCATTGGAATTGCGCGATCGTGACGCGGGCGCTCGCGATGTTGGCGCAGCAGGCGGGCACAGCGCTTAAGCATCCGGAAACCGAGCTGAGGGCCGTCGCCATCGGTCCAAACTATGTCGGCAACCTGGTGTTCTGCGCCTTGCAACTGGTTCTGCAGGGCCGGCTTTTCACTAACAGCGACACGGCTGAAACGCCATTCGCCCAGTTGCGCTCTGCGCTGCTCAACGTCGCGACGTCGAGCCAGTTCGACGGGATCGACGGTGCGGGAACGGATCGACGGCTGTTTGCCGCCCAGCTCATGAATGTACTCAATGCGGCGGGGATTGGTCCGATCCTGTCGGTACGCGGCCGGCCGGGCGTGCCGGCGCGATACATGCCTCAGATCCAGCTCAATCCCGCCAGCTGGGTCATGAAGCTTGAGCAGGGTGGAGCGCCGAAGTATTGGAATCCCGGCGATGCCAACCCGCTCGCCGTCAATCGCGCCGATGTCGCCCTGACGGCCCAGATCGCCAACCTCGGCGTGTCGTCGGATCGCGCGATTCCTAGGCTCACGGCCTTGCTCGAGACCGAACGCAACCTTCTCTCACGTCCAACGAAGTTCAAGACCTTCGAGGCTCAGTTGGATGGCGCGCGGCTGGCTTCCGGCCAGGTCGTGGCGAAATCGCTGACAATCGCGGGGGCCGACCTGCCGGCCTTCAGCAACCCGTTTGTATTGGTGATGGCCACAGACCAATGGAACGCCTTTCGGGGCAGCGCGACAGTGCGGGCAGCCATCGCCTCCGCTTGGGGGGATGGGACTTTCGAGCTGCCACTCAATGCGGCGCTGTTGCAGCTGCAGATCGCCTAAGCTAGCGACATCTGCTGCCCAATAGTCGCGACGACATACTTGTCGGGCAGCTGTAGCGCGCTGCTATTTGCCGCTAACCACTGCATAAACAAGAAGCCTCGCTAATCTCTAGCCTTGGAAGGTCGGGCCTGCGCGCTGAGCAAGAGCATTAGCGACGCGAAGCATACTTCGCTGAGGAGATACCTGAATGAGCGCAGAACTAGTCAAAGCTGAAATCGAGCGCTTCCTAAAGTCCTCTGAACCGGAAATTCTCTGAATTAAAGGCGCGTGGGGCGCTGGGAAGCCCAGTGGCCGTCAATGCAGAGGCGGGCCTGAGGTCGATTGCTGGTGGAAGTCGTCTCAATGCCAGAAGGGTGGAGAATATTCTGGGGCGTTGAGCTTCCTGACAAGTTAGGGGAGCTGAAGCGCGAAAACTGAATCTAGCTTGGAGCTGATGGTGATAGCCCGCCTCGTATGAAGGTTTTCCTCTCAGAAGTGCAGGAAAGCATAGTGCCAGACACGAGGTCGACGCACGAAAAGAACTACGTCAAAGCCAAAGAGGATGCCAGGCAGGCTACGTGATTCTGCTGAGCGCAGAACTGAAGCCTATTCGGCTAGTCGCCCACCGACGCAATTCCACCATCGTGCTGCCGACTACGCCCTCAACGACCGAGTCGAGAGGTATCATCGGCATTACGTCCGTTCCCGGCTCACTCCAAAAGGTGCATAACGGTATCCTGTTATAACAGCCTCGACCGGCTGGATTGCTCCTGGCTCTAGAGACGTATTGGAGCCGCGATGTCCGGTAGGGACGCCTCTGTCACGCCGATCAGATGCGCATGATGGGTCAGGAAGATCACCTGGGTGCGACGAGCGAGGTCGCCCAGCACTTCAAACCCCGCCGCCGCGCGCTCATCATCGAAATTCACGAACAGATCGTCGACGACGAACGGAAGGGGAGGCGAGGAGGTCAGGTATTCTTCCAGGGCCGCGATCCGCAGTGCTAGGAAGAGCTGATCGGCGGTGCCCGTACTCAGCCCCTCCAAGGGCACTTCCTCGTCATGGTGCCTCACAGCTAGCAGCACCGGGTGGTCAGCCTGGCCATAGTCGATACGGAGCGCCTTGAAGGCCCCGAGCGTCAACTTGACGAATATCCGCTCCGCCACTTTGAGGATTGGAGCCTGTTTGGCTTCACGATAGCGATCGATGGCCGCGCGAAGCAGCCCGACCCCGACGGTTATCCGGACCCAACGTTGAGCGGCGTCCCCCATATCGGCCAACGCTTGTTGCCGGGCCTCGGCCGCCAGCGAGGCGGCATCAGTCCCCTGCATCTGGCGCAGACGGGCTTCGGCTTCCTGGACGTCGCCGCCGATTCGCTGCCGCTCGTTGCCGAGATCGCGAAGGGCCGCCCCGATCTCCTGGAGCCGGGCGAGGAGCCTATCCCGGTCCTGGCTGCTGGCCTCCGCTACGAGTTCAGCCAATGATAGACCGTCACCGTGCTCCAGAAGATCCCGTTCTGTCCGAGCGACGTCCGCTTTGAGGGCTCGGTGCTGGACCGAGCGATCGATGGCTGCGGACAGTGCCTGGAGGTCGGGGGCCTGGGCCTGCTCAAGCAGCGGGCGAAGAGAGTCGGACGCACTTTCCTGGCTGGTGGCGGCAGCCTGACGCCTAGCACGATCCTGCTCGATTTCCTGGGAAAGTGTGGCGCGTCGGGCCGCGGCGCGCTGGGCTTCCTCCAGGCGTGCCGAGAGTGCATCGATAACGTCGGACGGCGCTTGGTCCACGAGATCCAGTGCGGCGGACCGGGCGAGCTTTCCGACCTCCTCGGCGAAACCCTCGAGGTCGCGGGTCATGGTTCCGATTCGGTTGATACGAATATCGGCGCTGGCGTTCAGTGCCTCCTCGAGCTCACGAATGAGATCCAGGACCGCCGTGGCTTGGTCGGGTAACAAGGTCTCGTCTACAGACAAGAGGCGGCACGCAGCACTCCAGTCGACTTTCCATGTCTCCACACTGGCTTCTGCCTGCTGCAGATTGCCTTCCAGCGTCGCGATGTCCTTGCGGCCCCGTTCAAGCTGTCGCTGAATGGCCTTTCGTTGCTGAGCGTGGCCCTGTTGCTCCGCGATCAGGCTTTCGGCCAGTCCGACTAGGGTGTTAAAGGCGTCCAGCGTCGAACTGCTGGCAGAGATCGCTGCTGCCCCGACCGCTTCGCGCAGGCCGTCGATCGCGCCCGCGAGTTCCGCCTGGAATGCTTCGAGGGTCGCCACGCTATCATCCCGCCCCCGGAGCTTATCGAGGGCCGTGGTACGCGCTCGAACCCACTCCTCGAGCTCGCCAATCGTCCCGCTCGGCAAGCCAAGCCGGTCTCGAATCGTCGTCAATTCGGCGAGTACACTGTCACGTTCCCGAACGTGGTCAGCTGCCTTGGTCTCGGCTGCCGTAGCTTCCAGCTCCAGCCGCTCGACCTCGTGGCGCGAGCGCGTGAGGTCGGCGGATTGTGCCGCCCGCTCGAAGCGGCGATCCGACAGATCGTCGGAAAGCGTCATCGACGCTTCGAACGGTGCGACCTCCGTGCGCGCCCGCCCAAGATCATCGTTCTGGATCCCTTGCTTGATTGCCTCCCAGGACCGATTGCGGCCCGAGCGTGCGGCGGTCAGCGCCTCGATAGCGACCGGGCTGTCGTCGCGCTGGATCTGAGCCACGCGAAGCCGCGCTCGGGCGAGTGCCTCGGATTTGTCGCTTGCCTGGTCGCGTGCGCGCCGCAGGTTGCTTTGAGCGAGCTCGATCCGTGCCTTTAGGTCGGTCAACGCGGCAGGGCTGGGGACTTCCAAGGCTTGAAGCGCCTCGGTGTCACCGGTCCAGGGGGCCAAAGTCACCAGCGCTGCGCCGGCTTCGGACTCGCTGGTGCGCCTGACACGCTGCAGGCTGTCCGACCTGCTCTGCACGTCACCCAAGCGGCGTGCAGCGGCGAGGGCGTCGCAAAGCGCCGCCGACGGTTCGGATAGGGGGATGCCACCCAGCTCGACTTCCGCGTCGCTGTTGGCAGTCCGCTGCTTTTCAAGGGCGGTCGCCGCGCTGGTAACGGCCGCTTCGAGGCGTCCGTGCTGCTGCGCTAAGGATTGCAGCTTAGACCGGAGCAATCGGTTCGGCAGGCGGGCTGTGAATTCGTCGTCGGAGGCGGGGGGCCAACCCAGATCCCTGGCACACCGTTCGACCTGCGTCCGGTGCGAGCGCAATTCCACCTGCCGCTTGGCAATGTCGGCGGGATAGGGCCTGTACTGCGATCGCAGCTCGCGAAGCTGCTCGATTTCTTCGGCTCTGCCGATCAAGCCGTCGTCGACAGATAGCTGGGCGTACTCGCCTTCCTTGGCCGCAAGGGAGCCTTCAACCAGTCGAATAATTTCATCGGCCATCGTCAGCTTGTTGCGTGCATCTGTCAGACGCTGGCGCGCGTCCTCGGGAAGCGAGATGACGGGCCCCATGGCGTCGATTTCGTCGAGCAGGCGGGTGCGTTCGGCGAGGCGGGGAAGGGCGGTTTGGATACGCCGCAGCTTGTGTTCCTCGTTGCGCAGATCGCCGGCCTTTTTGTCACTTGCCGCGGCAGCTTCAAGGGCCTCATCGCGCTTCGCCACGGCGTCGCGGTAGTCAGGTGCTCGCAGAGTTGCTTCCTTGAGGGCCTTGTCTGCCTGAGCCAGCGTGCGCTCGGCGCGGGTGTAGAGGCGTTTCTCAGCGGCCCGTGGGCCCCACAAGAGGTCGGCTTGGTCCTCGAGCCGTTTCAGGGCGTCCCCGAAGCCGCCAATCCCAGCCGCGGACTGGAAGAGCATGCGACCAAGGTCGTTTCGCGCTTCCACGATGTCATGGCCGCCCTTTACAAGCCCCTGTTGGTCGAGGCTGAACAGGCGTTCGTAGAAGTCGCGGTCAGCCTGGCCCAGGAATGAGGCAAGGGCCGCCTCCGGGAGGGGCTTTTCATTTCGGTCGAGAAGCGTCTGGGAGCGCCCCTTACGGCGGCGTAAATATAGCTCGTCGCTGTCGCGCTCGATCTCGGCACCAATCCTGAGCTGGGCGCTCTCGAACCGGTAGCCATAAGGGCTGTTGTGCCCGAAGCCGAACAGCAGCTCGCTGATGCCGCTTCTGACCGTCGTCTTGCCAGCCTCGTTCTGGCCGACAACGAGATGAAAGTCGCATTGGCTCCTGGGGAGCTGAAGGACCCTGTCGGCGAAACGACCGTAGCGCAGAAGCTCCAGAGTGCGGATCCGCACGCTAGGACTCCGTATCCCAGGCGGGCTGGCGGAGGTAGGTCATCCCTCTACTTCGCCTGTGCGATCCACGTCGCCACCGATGAGCTCAGCTCACGGGCGATGTCGCCGATTCGGCCTTCCCGGATCGCGGTGAGCTCTGGGAGCTCGGCGGCGCGCAATTCGGGCGGCAAACGACCCATCATCGTCCCGAGCTGCCCGGCGAGGTTCGCCAGAATCACCGGATCGCTTGCCGCCTCGGCGATCATCGCCTCGAGTTCGCCAAGAGCATCGCTAGGAGCGGACTGTGTCGACGCCGGCGGCTTCGTCTCGATCTGGATCTTCTCAATCCAGGCCGCCTCGCCGGCATTTCCCACGGCAATCGCTCGCACGTTCTCGGCGAGTTCCCTTTCTTCTTCGAAAAGGGCGCCATGAACGGCCGTCTCACCCGTGAGCCTTATGCGGATCGCAAGCGGTCGGCCGTCCGGTTCGTTTTCGACCGTGCGCACAAGGCCGTCCTTCACCAGGTCGATTGCCTGATCCACTGTCGTCGCCGATGACAGGTCGACGACGAGCTGGTGCCATCGAAGGACGTCCGTGAGCACACGCTCGGCCGAGAGGATACTCGTTTCATCGGCCGTCACGAGCATGGCACCACGAGGGCCGGTTTCACGGGCGTGGCGGCCCTGTAGATTGCCGGGAAACACGATCCACGGGTCGCGATTCGCAATTGAGTGCTCATGCACGTGGCCCAGCGCCCAGTACTGATATCCCTTGGCGATCAACTCCGGAAGAGAGCACGGGGCGTAGGCCGCGTGCTCAGTGTTTCCTTCCAGGGCGGTGTGGAGCACGCCGATGTTGAGCCGTCCCGCTACCGGTTCCGGGTAGGTCGGAACAAGGTTCTCTAGCGTCGCAGGGGTCTGAAAGCTTCGGCCGTGCAGGGCGACGTTCAGATCGTCGATAGTGAAGGTCTTGGCCGCTCGGGACGGAAACACCGACACATTGTCCGGCAGGCGCAGGCGCTTCGTGATCTCGCTCTCTGCGTCATGGTTGCCGTACAGGAGGAACACGCGAATGCCAGCCGAACGCAGGCGGGCCATTTCGCTTACGAAGAACAGCCCCGTTTGATAGTCGCGCCAGGTCCCATCGTAGAGGTCGCCGGCAATGACGATGAACGTGGCCTCTTCGCGAATGGCCAGATCGACCAGGTTGCGAAAGGCGGCACGGGTGGCCCCCCGCAAAGTCTCTACAGGTGCGCCCTCGTAGGCTGAAAGGCCTCGCAAAGGGCTATCCAGATGGATATCGGCAGCGTGGACGAACTTGAACATTCTCGAACCAATCTACGAAAAGTGGCGCATCCTCACAACTCATCGTCGAAGAGCAGTTGGTGGACGCCACTGGAGACGATAGTCAACACAGCAATGCTTGCCCCGCATGCAAGATCCTAATTGGTCGGACGAAACTCCTTGCGCGTCACAGTTGGAGGCGGCGCGGCGATGAAAATTGTGGGGCCAGAACTATACAAACTACCTTTAAGGCGCAAAGCTTGGCGTGGCATGCAGCCAAGGAAAGCTAGGGTCCTCAGGCTTTGCAGTAGGCAACAACCCAAGCACTATATCGCGAGCGTCGAAGGAAAGCCGTTCTACGCGCCTCACGAAACCTAGTCTTTTGCGGGAGGTCGGCGCGCAACTGCAGGCGATGCAGATTCCTCGCCGCGCGGGCCTTCTGAATTGGTCGGCCTAGTTGGTCGCACAACTTTCAGACTGCCGGCCACCCATCATCGGCAGTGACCGCCGCTCTGCACAATTCTGTACGGCCTGTTCCTATGCGACTACCTCGCCTGAGGTGTTGGGTGACCTCGTCAGTACCGCGCGCCCCGGCGCCTAACGTGTCAGGTAGATCGTGGAGCCGCCTAGCCTGAGACGAAGCTCCCTTCCCATCGCAGTGCCCTTGAGCTCAAAGGATCCTTTTCGGCAGGTCCCACCTGTGCCGATCGTGGTTAGCTCGCTTGTCCCACTGACGTCGCCCTGCGGTGTTATCGTTATGGTAATCTGGCCGACGTCACATCCCGGGACACGCATGGTTCCAGTGCCCTTGCCGTTAACCACTTCGATGCGGACCGGCCTGAGGGCACCGCCGCCGCTTATCGGAACATTTCCATTATAGATCCCGTCGAATGCGCCGGCCGATGCAGGAGCCGAAGCCGCGCCGGCAACGATAGGCGATGATGGGGCAGGGGCCGGTGGCGCGACCACTGCCCGCGTCCTCGCTTCCTCCTCGGCTTTTCTCTTCTCGTCGTACTTCGATAAAGCAGGTGCGGCCTCACGCAGCAGAGCCTCTTGCTGCGACCTCGTGAGGAACCCGGTCGACGGCGTGCCGATCTTCTTCTGCCAGCTCGCGATCATCTCGCGGGAGCGCGGCCCGAAGGTACCATCCGCTCCCCGCGTGTCGAAGCCGAGCGATGTCAAGGCAACTTGCAGGCGCTGGCGATCCGCCGGTGCAAGGCGAAGGGCGCTCTCGACGGCTCCGGCCTCTGTCCGCTGCTTCAGAGCGGCGGCAACCGCCGCTTCGGCCTGCGCTCGCTGCTGGGCGGTGGCTTCGACCTTTTCCTCGGCCTGCCGTCGCGCCGCTGCCTCTTCGTCGGCCTTTTGTCGAGCCGCCTGCGCCAGCGCGAGAGCTTCGTCGGCCTGCCGCTTGTTCTCTGCTTCTTCCGCCGCCTTCCGCCGAGCTTCCTCCTCGATCAGACGCAGGGCCGCCATCTCGACCTCGGCTTGCCGGTGTGCCGCCTCTTCGGCAGAACGCTGGGCCGCACTGTCGGCCAGTTGTCGCTGATCGGCGGCCGTGGCCTGACGGCGGGCTTCCATGTCGGCCTTGAGCTTCGCAAGGTCCGCTTCCGCCTTCTGCCGGTCCTGCCGCGCTTTCTCGAGATCGGCATTGGCCTGACGCACGGCCGCTGCTTCGTCATCGGCCTTGCGCCGTGCCTCGTCCTCGATGTGCTTCTTCTCGGCCGCCGCAGCATCGGCGGCGCGCCGCTCGGTCAGCAGACGCTCCAGGTCCTCCGCCTTGAGATCGCGCAATTGGGCGATGGTGGGGGGCGGCAGGGGCGCCAGCGCCATGTACGCAAACCCTGCCGCAATCACGATGCCCGCGAGAGCCGCCAGCGACAGGCCGAGGCGCTTCCGACCACGCTGCGTCTTCATCGAGAAGGCGCCGGCGGGGACGAGCGGGACCCTCCAGTCCTCGGCGTCCCAGGTCACGCGGTAAGCTTGGACCGGCCGTTCGATGTTCTTCAGCGAAGGGTTGCCCAGATCGGCGAAGCCAACCTTGAGACGGTCGCCTACGGCGTGCCGCACCGTCCCTGAGACCACCACGCTTCCGCCCGGCGCCTGCTCTTCCAGCCGCTTTGCGATGTTCACGTCGTCACCGAGGAGGTCGTCCTCTTCGATGAGCACGTCGCCGACATGCACGCCGACGCGGAAGATGATGGCCGTGTTCTCGGACGCATCCCGGTTGGCGTCCGCCATGGCCTGCTGAAATTCGATGGCCGCGCTGAGCGCGTCCAGGGCGCTCGTGAACTCGGCAAGCGCGCCGTCGCCCATCAGTTTGACGAGGCGTCCATCGTGGCGGAGCAGGGCAGGCTCGAGGCGATTAATGCGGTGATCTCGCAGTCTTGCGACCGTTCCGCTTTCATCCCGGCCCATGAGGCGCGACGAGCCCACGACGTCCATGACGAGGATTGCTGCCAGACGGCGTTGTTGCCTTGCCATGGCACCCCCAGGAGCTTGCTCTCGGTCACGGTAGAGCGGAATGGCCACCGCTACAACTCGCCTAGAGCCACATTGTAACGGGTGCTTGTGTGGCGCTAATGCTGCGGAAACGAGGACATCGTTCATCAGAACCTTGCCTTGAGACCGGCGAATACGGTGAATGGCGTGCCCTGTTGTTAGTGTACGAACTCGACAAATGGCTCGTAGGCCAGCCATGCTCTGACAAATAGGTCGCCAGCCGATGCTCTTTGCAGGCCAGTCGATTTGGCGTAGTCAAAACTCCACCTTACCTATTTCAAGAATCCACAGTGAATGCATGTCTGACTACTCGAAGTCTTCACTGTCTAATGTCGCTTCGCAGTTTGCCGTGCAGCTTGAAACGGCCGTGAATGCTGTAGTGCGCCTGGATGAACAGGTGGTCCGCCTCGGCCGCGTAGGAGAGGGGTACCGCTCCCGCTCCGACTTCCAAGAGGCTTGCGCGCTGCGTGCGATCGCCGGGGAGCTCGTGCCCATCGATGATCTAGTGCTGGTCGACGCCGGTGCGCCAATTCGTCTGTCAAGCATTGAACTCACGCGGGCACGCATCATCCTTCAAGCGCGCCGATCGGCCGGTGCCGATCTACCCTCCTGGGTCTGGAGCGATGCAGCGCTCTTTAGTGAGCGAGTTGACGTCCCTCGGGATGAACTGCTGAAGGCGCTCGGTGAAGTGGAATGGGACGAAGATGAGCGCGCCGACCAATGGCGTAAACTCTTGGCGGGCTTGCCTCCGCTGCCGGTGATGATCAGAGCGGCCGTCGCCTGGGATGCCTGGCTGCAGATCGACCCGCTGCATGGCGGTGCCTGGCGCTCTGCGCTGATGGCCGCCGCAGTGATGAGAGAAGGAGGGCTGACCCTACATCACCAATTCGCTTTGGGTATCGGCGCTCGCAGATCCCGTTATCGCTATGACGGTCGCAGTCCGCTCGTGCAGCGCATGGGCGGTTTCCTCGACTGGGTGACCCAAGGGGCGCTTGCCGGGCAGGCCGAACTCAAGCGCCTCAGCCTCGCCCACCAGGTCCTTGGACAGGTGGCAAAGAGTAAGCACGTCGACTCGCGCCTGCCGGCTCTCATCGACCTGGTGCTGTCGCGGCCGTTGATTAGCGCCGAGATCGCGCAGCGGGAGTTGAAGCTCACCAGCACCGGATTTCGCCGGCTACGAGAGCAGTTGGGCACCAGCGTGAAAGAACTCAGCGGCCGTAACCGCTATCAGGTGTGGGGCATTCTGTGAGCCTGATTGGCTATGCCCGGGTTTCTACCGACGAACAAACGACGGCCGGCCAGCTCGACGAACTGAAAGCCGCTGGTTGCACCACCCTGTTCACTGAGCATGCCTCCGGTGCCGATAGAGATCGGCCGGAGCTCGCGCGGGCGATCGCCGCCTGTAGGGCAGGGGATGTGCTGCTTGTCGTGCGGCTCGACCGGCTCGCCCGATCGGTGCGCCACCTTCTTGAGGTGATTGAGCAGCTAAAACAGAAAGGGGCGGGTTTCCGCTCGCTGGCAGATCCGATCGACACCACGACCCCGCAGGGCGTCTTTGCTCTGCAGGTCCTGGGTGCCGTGGCCGAACTCGAGCGGCAGTTGATCTCCGCCCTTCTCTTTGCTCGCATGTGCGCTCAGGCCGAGATTCCGACTAAAATGGCGAACTCACCTGAGGAGCTTGTTGCTCGGAGCTTTTTGCATGCGACGGACGATGGATCATCCATCCGGCTTCGCTCGATGTGGCCGCTTGACGGGCTCGGGGGCCACAGAAGTCGTCCTTCGGTTGAACGGGCGGAAGGGGCGTCTTCGCCTTGGCGGTGAGGGTCCTGCGCAAATCATCGATGATGACCTTGACGGTAAAGTAAGAGCGCCTGTTCGCGCGCGGCAGCATGGTCAATGATGGGGCCCGGATAGACTTTAGGAGCCACTCTAGCCAACCAAGGTCTATGAATCTTGTCATTCGGTAGTCCCGCGATCTCGGGTATCCAGCGGCGTATGTAGTCGCCCCCAGTGTCGAACTTCTCACCTTGCAGAACGGGGTTGAAGATCCGGAAGTAAGGTGCAGCATCAACTCCGGAGCCAGCAATCCATTGCCAGCCGACAGGGTTATTGGCGGCGTCGGCATCGACCAATGTGTCCCAGAACCAGCGTTCGCCGATGCGCCAATCAATCAGCAAATCCTTGATGAGAAATGATGCTGCAATCATTCGTACGCGATTGTGCATCCATCCAGTGGCCCATAGCTCGCGAAGGCCCGCATCGACAATGGGGTAGCCCGTTCGGCCCCGTTGCCAAGCCTCCAAGCGACCACCTTCGTTGGGATCACTCCACGGAAACGCATCGAACTCCTTTCGAACATTGAGCTGCGCAATATCACCCTCGTGGAATAGAATGCTGTAGGCAAACTCTCTCCAACCGAGCTCGGAAAGAAACTTATCAGCGTCAAGGGAAGGCGTTCTTGTCGTAACGGCTTGCCAGATCTGAAGCGGGCTAATCTCACCGAATGCCAAGTGAGGCGATCGGCGGGACGTACCTTCAAAAGCCGGAAGCTCGCGTTTCATACGATAGTTCGACAATTTATGATCAATGAACTCCGAAAGCCGCAATTGGGCGCAGGCCTCTCCAGGCTCCCACGTTTCCCTCAGACCGCCGGCCCAATCTGGTGCAGTGGGCAAAAGAGACCAGGACATGAGACAGTCGCTGACGGGCCAAGGGTCAGGGGGCGCTAGGTTTTGTGGGTGGGGCAAAGGTTGGCTGTGAGGTAGGAGGCGGCTGCAGGCTCGCCAGAATGGTGTGAACACCTTGAACGGTTGCCCGCTTTGCGTCGTCACCTCCCAGGGTTCGTATAGAAGGTTTGCCTTGAAGCTCTCTACTGTGATGCCGCGCTCACGGCATGCTTTCTTGAGGCGCGCATCGCGGTCTCGCGATCCTTCATCGTAGGCGCGATTCCAGAAAATTGCATCGACATTGCACTCCGCGGCGAGCTCGCGAATGATCGTCTCCGGGCAGCCTCGCCGGAGGATCAAGCGCGATCCAAGCGCTCGCAAGGCCGCGTCGAGTGCCTTCAGACTGTGGTGGAGCCACCAGCGGGACGCGGCACCGGCAGGCCGTACGTCTGGCGTCTCGGTGTCATAGATGTAGACAGGCAACACGCCCTTGCCGGATCGTTCAGCGGCGATTAGCGCTGGATTGTCCGACAGACGAAGGTCGTTGCGGAACCAGACAATGGAACTGGACATACTCAATTCACCTCAACCGGCGCCACAAGACGATCGGTCCGGAGCGGCTAAAGGACGAGAACGTCAATCGTTCTCGCCGCTCAATCTTCTAAGTTTGGGCAGTTGCTGACTGGCGGTCACCCTAGCCTCGGGGGGTGCAGCCCGTCGCACAACGCGAATGCCTTTGAGCCAAAGGCG
>NZ_SCVC01000025.1 GCF_004297405.1 Reyranella sp. | reverse complement strand
CTTGACTTATTCTAAAGGGTCAACAATGACGCACATAGGCGTTCTGGGCACGTCTCTAGCGTGTTTGGCAGCGATGTCGTTCTCTGCAATGGCAGCTGATCCTGACGGCATCTGGTTCCGCAATGA
Organism: Reyranella sp.; assembly: GCF_004297405.1. Classification (GTDB taxonomy): domain Bacteria; phylum Pseudomonadota; class Alphaproteobacteria; order Reyranellales; family Reyranellaceae; genus Reyranella. The sequence continues at coordinate 11,336 of NZ_SCVC01000025.1, read as the reverse complement.
CGGCAACGCAAAAGTGAAGATAGCTCCTTGCGGTGAGCAGCTGTGCGCCACAAACCTTTGGATAGGCGATACCAGCAAGGGCGAGGAAGTAGGCGACAAGCTCATCATGACATTGCGGCGCCAGTCCGATACCGAGCTAGTGGGCAAGGCGTACGATCCCAAGAGAGATAGAACGTACTCGATGACGCTCATTGTGGAGCGGGCCCGACTGGTGACGAGAGGCTGCATTCTTGGTGGGTTGTTGTGCAAGGATGTGATCTGGACGCCTACTCAGTAAACTCTAGCGATCATCAGTTCTTCAGTTGCGTTCTTCCTGTTGTTCACGGGAGTTAAGCTTCAACGGTAGGGCATAGAGCGCTGCGAACGCATGGTTGCTCAGGATCGGAGCCGCGGTCGAAACGAACAGGCGGCGCACTATCCTTGACAACTCGCGTTCGACATTCTGTGCCGGCTCGATCTAAGTTCCACGTTTCGGGAGCCCGAATGCTTCCGTGATCGGCCGGGTCGGGAACCCGATAGCGCTACCATCATCGGCAGGTTCTTTCCGGCAATGTTGCCACGAGAATACGGCTTTGCCATGCGCATAGGAGTGGTGTGACAACCAACTCCATCACCAGTGCAACCGACGTGGACCTGGAGAGCGAATCACTCATTGCGATACGGGCAAGCCGGCAAAGCCCGCGGGTGGCAACCAGTGCAGCCCTGCTCTGCGTCCACATGTGCCGAGAACGTCTATGAACTAAGTAGCTTGCGTCGGTGATCCGTTTGCGCGCCGGGATCGTAACACCCAAATACCAAGGCTTAGCGAAGCTGAACCGATCTAGCGTAGCCAGTAATGGGTCCTACCGATCGAAGTGTCGCAGCCGATAGCAAGACCAGCCGGTACAGCTCAAGGCAACGGAACAGAATGGATCAATGACTGCTCAGCATCCGATCGACGTGCATGTGGGCAAGCGCATGGCACAACGGCGTATGCTGCTGGGCATGAGCCAGATAGTGCTGGGAAAGAACATTGGCGTCTCGTTCCGGCAAATCCAGAAGTATGAACGGGGACTGAACCGCTTGAGCGCGAGCCGTCTATTCGAAGCGGCACACGTGCTCAAGGTGCCAGTCGACTATTTTTTCGGTACGATGTCGAAAGCGGATGCGCGCACCCCGACAAGACGTGCCTCGCGGGATCTCAAGTGTGAGAGCGCAGACCCAGCATTGGATCCACTGACGCAGCGAGAGACGCTCAAGCTGATGCGAGCGTACTACAGGATCCAGAGTCCCAAGATTCGAGCGAGCATCGGTGTACTGATCAAGGGTCTGGCAAGTGAAGAGCTTAGCATCCGGAGCTCGAACTGCGACGGCGCAGGCCATAGATGTAGCGCTGACAGTGCCGGTAGATGAGACACCTACTACTAAAGGTGACGGGAAACGCCCCGCAAACACGTGGCCGCGGCGCCTTTCGGCATGCAGGCCTGTTCTCTCTCTCGTTACCAAATCGACTTGGATTCGCGCAGGAGGTGCGACATGGCAGAGATGACATACAGCCGGCTCCAGTCCACGATATCGTTGATCGGCTTTCTGGTGCTGGTCGTCGGAGGTGGCTTGGCGATCGGCATGGTGACCGGTCCCGACGAATGGTTCGCCAGGCTCACAAAGCCATCGGTCAATCCGCCGAACTGGCTGTTCGCGCCGGTTTGGACGTCTCTTTATGTGATGATCGCCATTGCGGGTTGGCGCATACGGCAAAACGGGTCATCTGGCGCAAGGAACAAGCTGTTGTGGTGGCTGCAGCTAGCTCTGAATTTCATATGGAGCCCGATCTTCTTTGTCGCGCACCGTATAGATTTGGCGCTGGCCGTGATCGTGCTTCTGCTGGTCAGCATCATCGTCTTCATCGCTCGAAATCTGAACGGCGATCGCGTTGCTGCATTCTTGTTCGTGCCGTACGCGCTTTGGGTTGCCTTCGCAACATCGCTGAACTATGCCTTACTGCGCCTTAACCCCGCAGCTTGAGTTTCGCCAGGTTCACCACTCGAATCGCCACGAGAGCGCGGAACCGACGACGAACTGGTTACGCGATCCCGCTGGGCCTTGCAGAAGTGGCGAGTTAGCAGCGGTATCGGCGAGGTAGTTGTAACTGCCAAAAGCGACCAAGCTGAGCTTGTCGTTGATCCGCCAAAGTGCGCTCATGCCCACACCAACACTACGTAGACCAGCTCCCGGATAATACTGCTCATAGCCGGAGTTGAACGACTGTGCGGCATTGATCCCAAAATAGGCCTGATTAAAGGTCGCGTCGGTCACCGAGAGGCGCGGGCCGCCGGAGAGGAACAGACTTTCGCTGAGTCTCAGTTTACCGTCGAGCAGCGCGTCGAATACTAGACCGTTGCTGCCACCCAATCCGCGGCGGAGTTCAATTTTGGCCGCGAACCAGGGATGGTCGTAACGCAGAAAACCGCCGCCCTCTACGGTGAAAGGCACCGTGCCGGTACCGTAAAGACCAGGCCCATCCCACTCATTGCGAGGGAAGCGATAGCGCAGAATGGGCCCGATCTTGAAGCCCGACGATTCGAACAGTGTTGCGCCTACGCCGTCGCGTGCCGAGATAAAGAACTTGTCGCGTTGGTACCGCAAATCAAGGTTGGGGACTGGGAGGACGCGATAGTATTTTCCGCCCTCGAACCACGGCGCCATGACCACGCCGGGGCCGATGTCGAAAGTCCAGTCGCGCGGCGGCGGCCCAGAGAGTTCGCTACCGATCGAAGCTGGCTGCGCCCAGGCGGCGCCTGCGTTCAAGAGGCCGATCCCGGCCAGAAACCATACTATACGACCAACCATGCGGTATCCCCTTCGGACGTGCCAGTCATACTACGGTGTGACACGCCATCCGGATCACTGAGCTTACAAACTGCTTTCTGCGCGCAACCGCTCTGTGCCTACCTCGTTATGGATCAGTAATCTTCGGTTCCGGCATTGGTCGGCTGGAGATCATTGAGAGCAAAGGTATCTCGCGGGGTCGCGCCCGTATAACCATCCAACGCTTCGCAGGTGGCGATGACTGATGAGGAAATCGCCCGTAGGATCGCCCTTCTGCGCGACAACGCGAGGCGAGCCCGGCGCTGGATCAAGGGCGCTGCGGATGAGGAGTTGTCCAAGCGTCTGTCCGCACGTGCCATGGAGCTCGATGCGGAAGCGGACGCGCTCGAGGCCTCTCGATTGCCCGCCGGCGCTAGAGTAGAGCATGTACAGGTTCAGTTGCAGCAGCAGCAACTGACCGATGAGGCTTCGTTGCTCGCGAACGACGATGACAATGCCGATAAGGAATAGGCGTTAAGTTCATAGCAAAAGCCGCGTGCCTGTTGTCTGGGCACTTCTGCAGAGAATGTCATCTGCGACCCCAATTCTCTCGCCGATCCTAATCAGAGCTTTTGGCCCATCCAATCGGGTGCAGTTCTGGCGACTTCGATCGGTCTTGCCTTCCGTCTCTGCTGCACACTGCGGTCGACTTACCCTCGGCGGCACCTTCCTGCGCATTACGCTTGCGGCAGGGCGGTCTCAATGAGCGATGACAGCGGGTTAGAAACTCAGTTCAGAGTTCGCACGCCCCGGCCTAGCGATCGAGAAAGGGATTATCTGCCTTTGGAGCACTGTTTGTCCGCTTGCCGGTCGGGTTTCGAGGAGGGCCAAGCGTGCAAGGCTTGATCGGCCTGATGGGAGATTTCGCGCCAGGTGCTCTTTCGGCATGAAGACGCGCGCTTGCACAGGGGAAATTGCGACAATCCAATGCTCGTGCGGGCGTGTCATACATTGCAGCGCTTTCCGACTAAGGTGTACCCGCGGACGCAGCTGACAGAGCGGAGCTCAGTTCATCAAATGTGTATGGCTTAGGCAGGATTGTGAACGACGCTCGTCCCTTGAAGTGTTCTAGACTACGCATCGCGTCGTAGCCGCTCGTAACAATTACCGAAATCTGGCGTCGGGCCACTTCCTCAATGATCGGTTGCGCGCGCTCGTTGGCCAGATTCATATCAACAATCGCGACGTCAAAAGCCAAAGTGCTAGCCATTGCCATTCCGTCACCCAGCGAATGAGCAGTGCCAACGACCGTGCACCCTAGGTCCTCGAGCATGGCCTGAAGCGTCAACAGTATGAGGACTTCATCTTCCACGACGAGCACCCGGGTATTCGCTAGCGACACTTTACTCTCCCCTCGCTAGCTTAGAGCGGCGCAAGCACGCTCAAACCGCATAGCGAATTCTGCATGCCCGAATCACTACGGCGCACAGGGATGAACGTACTCGTCAGGCTCAATCACATCCTGTCAGTCTTGTTGACATTAAGCGAGCACGACTCGTCCTGCGAGCTCACCACCCGACGAGGAGTGGGAGTGACCCAAGGCAAAGGCATAAGGACTATCTAGCGAAGAACCTCCTTGCCGCCCTCGCATTGGAAGGCAGCGTGAAGAATGACGGAATCCCTACATCACAATGCTGGCTTACTCTGGTGCGCTTGTGCCCTTTCCCGTAACGGGATGTGAGGGGAGCGCTTCGCCCGCGGCCGAGCTATGGGCTCGGCCCGACCCCTTCAGGGGGAACACCCCGCAACGCCCCGGTTCGAGCGGTTGGCAGAGAACAGTCCGGCAATACTCACTGCAAGCTCTTCCTTGCGGAACGGCTTAGTGAGGCGCGGGAGGTCGGGTGCGACGCCCTCCACCTCGGCATAGGCCGAAACGATCAGCACCGGCAGTTCAGGCCGGTGGCAGTGGACGGCCCGCGCCAGGTCGGTGCCAGTCATGCCCGGCATGAGGTGGTCGGTGACTACGAGATCGACGTGTGCTCCATTTCCGATCACGCTTAGTGCTTCGTCGGCCGACGCAGCCTCGATCACTCGGTAGCCGAGGTCGCTGAGCATGTCGGCAGTGCTCAGGCGCACGAGCTCCTCGTCGTCAACGAGGAGCGCCGTGCCGCGCCCGGGAGGTAGCTCAGCATCCTGCGTAATCGCCGGCGCCTCAGGCGCCGCTTTAGTCTGCGGAAGCCAGAGCTCTATGTTTGTGCCGAGCCCGGGGTTGCTCTTGATCGTCAGCGCGCCGCCGAGCTGTGAGGCAAGGCCGTGAACCATGCTGAGCCCTAAGCCAGTGCCTTTGCCGACGCCCTTGGTCGAGAAGAACGGCTCAACCGCACGGGCGAGGGTGGACTCGTCCATGCCGATACCGGTGTCGGCGACAGACACTCGGACGTACTCAGCAGGTTCCAGCCAAGAGGCCGCGCCGTCACGCAACTTGTTGGCTGACACGCTGATCCGTAGCGTACCGCCGTCCGGCATGGCGTCGCGGGCGTTCACGACGAGATTCAGGAGCGCCATCTCGAGCTGGTTCGGGTCAGCCTTGGCAGGCGGCAGGCCATCGTCGGCTTCGACCACGACCTTAATCTGCGGCCCCGTCGTGGTCGCCACGAGGTCCGCCATTTCACGCACCAGCCTGGCAACGTCGACCGCAACCGGCTGCAGCGGTTGCCGGCGCGCGAAGGCGAGCAGGCGCTGGACGAGGACCTTCGCGCGCTCCGCTGATTGGGTTGCGCCTGCGATGAGACGCTGCTCTCGCTCGCCTCCGAGACTTCTTCGCTGGAGCATGTCGAGCGCCCCGACGATCGGCGTAAGCAAGTTGTTGAAGTCGTGGGCAACGCCGCCGGTTAGGCTCCCCATTGCCTCCATCTTCTGGCTCTGGCGCAATGCCTCCTGAGCTTGCGTCAGCTCGGCCTGACGCGCCTTGTCGGCCGTGATGTCGCGGCCGGTGGCGTAGGTGACGTCACCTGCGGGCGCAGCCACCCATGAGATCCAGCGGATCGAGCCGTCCTTGTGCCGATAGCGGATCTCGATCGCGGGGCGCCCGGCGGCGCCCGCAAGCTCGTAGGCCTGCACCGTCTTGTCGTGATCATCGGGGATGACGAACTCATTGACATGGTGCCCGACGAGCTCGTCTGGCATGTAGCCAAGCGTCGTTGTCCACGCCGGATTCACTCGCCGCAACACACCATCGAATTCAATGACGAGCATGAGGTCGGGCGAGGTGTCCCACATGCGGTCGCGCTCGGCCGTGCGCGCGGTGACTTGGCTCTCTAGCGTGTCGTTAAGCTCGCGCAGGCGTCCCTCGCTCGCCCGCAGCGCGTCCTCGGCCTCGCGCCGTTCGTCGATGTCGATAACCGAGCCTACGTAGCCGAGGTATACACCGTTTGCCCCCACACGCGGCGTGGCCGCGTCGATTGCCCAGCGGTAAGCGCCATCGGCGCGGCGTAGGCGGTACTCGTGGCGGAACGGCCGCCGCGCCGCGTTCGCCTCGAGGAACACCCGCTCGGCCTCGGCCTTGTCGTCGGGGTGTGTGGCGTCGAGCCAACCGAAGCCCTCGGCCTCCTTCTGCGTCTGACCGGTGAACTCGTACCAGCGGGCGTTAAGGTAGGTGCAGTAGCCGCTGGGGTCGGTGACCCACATCATCACCGGCGCGTGGTCCGCCATGTTGCGGAAGCGCGCTTCGCTTTCGCGCAGCGCTGCTTCTGCCGCGCGACGCGCTGTGACGTCTTTAAAAATTACGGCGACCTGACGACGCTCGGAGGGCTCGACACGAAAAGCAGCGAGCTCAAGGTGGCGCCCTGTGGCGACGAGCTCGCGCTCGAAGCGGACGGGCTCGCCCGTGAGGAGGACGCGGCGGTAGATTTCGGCCCAGGCGTCCGCCTCGTCGGTCACAATCTCGCGAAGGCGTTTCCCCACAATATCGGGGATGCCGGCGTTCGCTGTGTAGGCAGGGTTCGCTTCGACGTGCACATAGTCGGACAGAGAACCGTGCGGTCCGTCGATGAACTCGATGACGCAGAAGCCCTCATCGATCGTGTCGAACAGCCTGCGGTAGCGCGCCTCGCTCTCGCGTAGCGCCACCTCGGCGTTGACGCGCTCGGTGGCGTCGCTCGCCATCCCGAACCACTCGACAATCTCACCGTCGGCGCCAAGTACGGGGACTGCGCGCGAGAAGGTCCAGGCGGCGGTGCCGTCGACTCGGCGGACCCGGTGCTCAAGCTCGAAGACGCCCTTGGTCCGCAAGGCTTCGTCGATTACCGCCCGGACGTGTGGCCGATCGTCGGAGAAGACGTATTCATCGATCCACTTGACTGACGGCTGGTCGGTATCCGCAACAAATCCGCGCCCGTCGAGCCGGCGCATCTCGGTCCAGTCCGCGCTCATCCGGTAAACGACATCCGAGCTGGCATTCATTAGCGCGCGCGAACGCGCCTCGCTCTCGATTAGCCGCCGCTCGGCGAGCACCTGGCCCGTCGTCTCGATGCCGGCGCAGAACATGCCTTCAATGGCGCCGCTCTCGTCGCGAACCGGCGAATAGGAGAAGGTGAACCAGGCGTCCTCGGGGTAGCCATTGCGCTCCATCACGAGATGCAGGTTCTCGTTGTAGGTCGTCTCGCCAGCTAGCGCCCTGCTCACGAGGGGCTCGATATCGTCCCAGATTTCCGACCACACCTCGCTAAATGGTCGGCCGAGCGCCCGCGGGTGCTTACTGCCGAAGGTCGGCACGTAGCCGTCGTTGTAGAGGAAGGCGAGCTCCTTGCCCCAGGCGACGAACATGAGTTGGCGGTTGTTCAGCATGAGCTGAACGACCGAGCGCAATGACTGCGGCCAGGTCCCGGGATCGCCGAGTGGCGAGGTGGTCCAGTCGTGCGCGCGCATCAGCGCGCCCATCTCGCCACCGCTGGCCAGAAAGCTAAGCGAACTGTCTGGACTCGCCTCCCGAACTTCTGACGTCCGCTTCATGCGTTTCTCCGAAAAGCGCACTCAATTGTTGAGTTGTCTGCCGGTGGACGGACCGAAGAGTTATCCATACCAGAGATGCCGCTTCTTCGCAGGGTCTACTCGCTTGTAGAACAATGACCAGGGCAAGCGCCCTCCGGGCAACATACCTGGTGGGGATCGCCTTCGCTTGCTGTTAGCCACGTTCGCGTCTGACCCGGTCCGTGGAAATTCGCGACTAGGAGCTAGAGGCCCTCGGCAGTCGCCGTGACGGGTCTGGCAGGTTGAGGGTAAGGCGCCCGGGCGGGTCCGTAAGGGAGATCCGCGATGCCTCCTTCCTTCCGTTCCCGCTCCTCGGCAGTGGTCAAACGCACCCGCCACCACGGAATGATCACCGCCAGGCGCCGAGCCTTGGCGGCAATGTTAGCGATGGCGCTCGGCACCGTTCATCAAAGCAAGAGTAAAGTCGTTCGCCGCTCGGCTCAGACTTGGCCGAAAGACCAGTCTGACTCCGAGCATTCAATAGCCCAGTCCCCGGAGCGCCCTGACCGAATATCTCAGCACGTCAGCTTCGTCTTCGCGCGCATCCCGTCACACCGTGGGCTTGCTGCCGGCTCCAATCGCCCGCCTGCATAAGTCCGCATTGGTTGGCGATGCGCGGTGGCTAGAGCGCTATGTGGCACCGACATCCCAATCAACGAATTCGCTGCACGCTCCTTGCCACGGCAGAGGCGCAGTCACTCCGCTGCAAAGGCTTCCGGCAGTGCCTGCGTTAGCCGCAGGATCGCCCGGTACATCGTGGCACCGATGTCGTTCTGGTAGAGCCACAAGCTATTGCATTGACCGTCAAAGGTGGGTTCGCCGCCCATACGGGCGGGCGGGCGGGCGGGCGGGCAGGCAGTAGCCGGTTCCAAGGCTATGCCGAACACGCGGTCAATCCGGCAGCCCTGCGCGGAGAGCAGGTTGCAGTCTTCGCCCACGGCCGCACTGCCTGCGTTCGCGGCGAGCGTGAGCGGCGCGCCGGTCTGGTCGAGCACGGGCAGCGTGATCGAACTGTAGCCGAAGCAGGCGACCACAAGCGCCGCCTTCTCGAGCATGACCCGCAGCAGCTCTGAGGGCAGGCCGGCCAGCGCGTGTGCCGACCCGCGGGTCTGGCGTGGTGCCTGGGCGCCTTGCGATCTGCCGCCACATGTCGCGCCCGAAGCCACGCAGCCCGCCCATGCGGTGCACGCGGCCGGTGCGCGGGCATCCGTCAACGGGGTGAACCGGATGGAGGTCCGAAGCCGCGGCGGCAGCGTCGGGATAGAAGACCTTCGGAGAACGGCGCTACATGATCTCGATCTGCCCGTCGCCGAGGCTCGCTGCGCCGGGCAGTTGAAGCAACGCCCATGCCATGGCAAAGGAGCTGTGCGAGCCGCCCAGGATCACTCGCCGGCGGCATGTCGCCAATCGCCTGGGGGATCGCCTTTATTGTCGTTGCGGTCCTCATGCTGCTGGTGCTGGGCGCCTTCTTGGTCATGCGGCCGGTCCATCTGGCCGGCGATCGGCTGTCGAAGGTCTCCGGTTAGTATGTGAGCCGGCGGTGCTGAAGACCATACAGATTATTAAGTGCTCCCGAAATGTTTATGGTTCGACTTCTTACATACGGACGATGCTTGCGACACTAACGTGTCGCAGAATCCGAACAGCGACATTCTCCTAATCTCTTATCGCCAATTCGACTCGCATGAACCTGTTCGTACTGACATTAAGACTCCCTCACCCTCGGTCAGGCAGTTCGTGTCACTCATGGCATTCCACTGGCACATCGATTCCAAAGCTAAGCTAATCCTTGGAAGCGCGGCCGGCGTGCTTACATCGAGTGATCTGTTGAACTATTTGAAGACTATCGCGGGGGTCAATGCCCTGGAGTATCGCCAACTGCTCGATTTGTCGCAGGCCATCCCGGAGATCACGTTGACTGAGGCCGTGGAGATTGGCGTACGCATTCGGATGCTGCGGGGCGATGTGGTGGCAGGTCCTGCCGCGATCGTGATGCCTAAGGAACAGGCCGAACCTCTCGCCAGGATGCTTGGCATCATGGCGATGGCGCATCACCCGTTGCGCCTCTTCAAAGACCTTGAACTGGCTAAGAAGTGGATCGATGGATTCGCTACTCAACAATCAGCGAACGCGCCCGGTTGACTCATTGTTCTCTCGTCGGCCGTTGGGGTTCGAGATTATACGTTCTGTGGCCAGAGCAGAGTAGCGTGTCGCGATCCGGCTAGGGCAGCCATTGCGAGGTTAGGTCAAAGCGACCGACCCGCGCGAAAGCGCCATAGTAGACTTCAGGAAGTGCCTATGTCGGCACGAAGCAATAGAGAAGCCGCGAAGTCTATCGACGCAGCTCGGCGACAGCGGCTGCACCAGATTTTGTTGGTCCACATCAAGTAGGCGAAGGTCGCCTCAATCGAGCTGAAGAGTGTGTCGCGAATAGAACTGTTGCTTTTCTTCGATGAGGCTGGCGGCTGCGTCGTACAGGCTTTCGCTTTCCGATGGCTGCGCATCAACAATGAATGAGCCGCGCTTGTCTGCAACGCGATTTGGCTGCGCCCGCATTTCTCTGCTAAAGGCGAACGAATGCTACGCTAGGGTTTGAGCGTGAACAGGACCTAGAGAATGCCACTCAGCTCATTCTTTCTTTGGTCGCTCCTGAGCAAACGCGTCACAGTGCAACGCGGGTCGACCCTCACTTCCATTCACGATCGATGACCAGCAAGGTCGACCAAGCATCGTGCCCAAGAATCGCCGGCATCAGGAGATTTCCCGGATCGGTGCAGGAGGTCACGAATCTCGAAGCGCGGCCACAGGAGGACGGAGTCGCTAGGGCCGACCGTCCATCAGGCCCACTCCATTGCCGAGCTTCCGTCTTGCCAAATAGCCTTGCCACCTCGTCGCCGCCTTAGTCGAATGTTTCAATGCATAGTGAGTGAAATCACGGACAGGTCACGGGCAATTTGCTGAAGAAGCAAGGGGTTACACTGATAGTCGGAACTGCTTTTTATCACCGCTTTTCGGTTCGAGGCATCGCGGATGCTTGCCTTCCGCCGGCCCGCCCGGAGATCGTTCATGCTCAAGATCGTCAAGGATTCTGTACTCAAAGTCAGTCGGTCGCTGGGCTATGACATCGTGCCGTTGCGCGAGATGCGTGAACGCGACTTCGCACTGCACCTGCGCGAGCTGCTGACTCGACTGAACGTCGACTGCGTACTCGATGTCGGCGCCAATGTCGGCCAGTACCGAGACTTCCTGCGCGATCGCGTTTTCTACGAAGGTACCATCGTCTCATTCGAGCCGGTGGCGCGCCATGTCGAACTGCTGCAGGCTCGCGCACGCGAGGATGCCAACTGGCACATCGAGGATTATGCGCTGGGCGCCCGCGACGAGCAGATGGCCATCAACGTCATGGTGTCCGATCAGTTCAGCTCCTTTCTCGAACCCGATCATCGCCAGGTCCAGGAATTCTCCGAGCTCAATGTGCCCTGCGCCAAGGAGGCCGTAACGGTACGCACGCTCGATGTCGT
>NZ_SCVC01000024.1 GCF_004297405.1 Reyranella sp. | reverse complement strand
TACTGGTTGCCGACGTTGCCGAAGACCTTGAAGGCGATGTTCTCGTTGACGCGCAGGAAGGGCAGGGGAACGGTGATCTGTCCCCATTTGTACCAGGCGTTGCCGGAGTTGGCGAAGAAGTTGGGGCTGTAGCGGATGGCGGCCTGGAGCTGGGCGACGCCGAAATCGTATCCGGCGACGAGGCCGAACTCGTTGAAGTCGAAGTAGAGGTTTTCGGGGGCGCCGAGATAGTTGTAGCGGATGTAGCCGAGATCGAAGGTGAGCTTGTCGTCGAGGGCTTTGAGGCGCAGCCCGGCATTGAGGTCGATTTCGACGGAGGCGCCGGTGCCGGGGAAGTTGACGTTGGACCCCCAGGCGCTGACGTAGGCGGACAGCGGGACCTTCTCGGAGACCGGAGCGGTCTCGTATCCGAAGGCGGCCTGGACGGCGACCTGTCGCTGGGTCTGCGAGATGCCGCGATAGGAATACTCGTTGAGGACGGCGATGCCTGCGGTGAAGGTTCCGCCGAACGGGCCCTTCCAGACTTCCTTCTCGGGCGGGGCAGGCGCCGTCGGCGCCGCCGGATCCGGCGTCCCTTGAGCATAGACATTGGCTGATGCGCAGATTGTGAACAGTGCCATGCCCACGGTAGAAATCTTTTTAAGCAACACGACCACCCCTAAAAGCTGAACGATTCATTACGGGCCGTGTCTCGCAAACACTGTGCCATGCCCGGCCGGGGCTGTGGGTGAAGTTGGCACGACCCTTGCTCTTCACGTGTCGAACTTTGGGGCGAACTCCCCGTGGAGGGCAGACACAGATGAAAATGGTCATGGCAATCTTCAAGCCGTTCAAACTGGACGAGGTGCGCGATGCGCTGACATCGCTCGGCATCCAGGGCCTGACGGTCAGCGAAGTGAAGGGTTTCGGCCGGCAGAAGGGCCAGACCGAAATCTATCGCGGCGCCGAATACGCCGTGAGCTTCCTGCCCAAGGTCAAGATCGAGGTCGTGATCGACGACGCCATGGTCGAGCGTGCTGTCGAGACGATCTGCAAAGCAGCCGGCACCGGCAAGATCGGCGACGGCAAGGTGTTCGTCCTGCCGGTCGAGCAGGCCGTCCGTATCCGCACCGGTGAGTCCGGCGCTGAAGCGCTGTGATCCGCACGCCGACACCAGCAACTCGAATCCAACGTAAGAAGCCTAGGGGATAAAGATGAAGTTCAAGACCAACTCAGTGCTTGCCGGTCTGGGGGCGACGGCTGCGCTCCTCTTGCCGGCGCTGGCACTGGCGGCCGACGAGAAGCCGAAGCTCGATACCGGCGACACCGCATGGATGCTCACCTCGACGGCGCTCGTCCTGATGATGACCATCCCCGGCCTGGCGCTGTTCTACGGCGGCATGGTGCGCAAGAAGAACGTGCTGTCGACTGTGATGCAGAGCTTCGCCATCACCTGTCTGATCTCGGTGCTCTGGCTGATCATTGGCTACAGCCTCGCTTTCACGCCGGGCAGCACGATCGTCGGCGGCTTGAGCCGCGTCTTCATGGCCGGCCTGACGCTGGACAGCGTTCACGACCTTGCCAAGACGATTCCTGAGACGGTCTTCCTCACCTTCCAGCTCACCTTCGCCATCATCACGCCGGCCCTGATCGCCGGCGCCTTCGCCGAGCGCATGAAGTTCTCGGCGATGATGTGGTTCATGGCGCTGTGGTCGCTGATCGTCTATGCGCC
>NZ_SCVC01000023.1 GCF_004297405.1 Reyranella sp. | reverse complement strand
GAGCTACGACAACAGTACCCGAAGCTGTCGAGCTCGCTACATGAACGTCGTGTATCGAACGTGCTGCGCAGTTCACAGGCATGCCTGTGTGTTATCGAGAATGCAGATCACGTTGGATCATACACTACCGATCCCCGTTCCATACCCCACTGACTCATCGATGCTGGCGAACTTCCTTGAAAATCAATGTCATATGCCTCACGAAACCCTCGTCCATAATCATCCAAGTGGCGATCCCAAGCCGTCGCGCGACGACATCGAGATGACGCGCGAGATCAAGTCCGCGGCAGGAGCGCTGGGCATCTCGATCCACGATCATCTGGTGATTGGCCGCAAGGGTCATGCCAGCTTCAGGAGCCTGGGGCTGCTCACTTAAGAAAGCAGGAAGTCACACTCCCTTATCGCGGCATATCCCCCAATTCGCGTACGTCCGCTGTCGAGGGCATTGCGGGCGAGATGTGCTCGCGTGTTCATTCAGCTCATGCCCCAAAGCCGCCTCCGGCCGAAATCGAAAAGTTGCGAAACCCATCGCAAAGACGCGCCGCCTCACTCCGTCACCTCGTGCCAGAGGAACCGGCTAAATTCTCTGATACGGTCGTGGTCAATCAGCACTGCCAGTCGCGGCCATAGTCCGGCTTGACTACATTGTAATAGACCGCAAGCTGGCTGTTCATCGACAGCTTGCCGAGATGGAAGAGTGCGCGTCCTTGACTCAAATCGACAGGGCCCATGCCTGGAGGCTGTCCTGTTGAGCTGCCGCACTGAGGCTCGAATGCATGGGCCAATGAATGAGAGTCACTAATTGCAGACGTGAGTAGCGTAGCTCGGCGGGCGCTTGGCGGATCGTTTCACCATGGCAAAGAATGCGCGATGAAAGGAGATCTGTTGGAACCCGTAAACTGGACCTGGGGTCTTTCGCTCATCGCGCTGACGATCGCAATTCACGCGACCGGGGTGGTAATGCTGGCCGTCGTGAGCGAGAGGATCCGAGCCCGGATAGTGAACCGGCACCTTGGTCTACGGTATGTGGTTCCGATCGTGATTGGTCTGGTCGCTTCGACCGGACTGGTGCTGGCTGTGCTGCATGGGATCGAAGCCGCGATCTGGGCAGCTGCATATTTATGGCTGGGCGCGCTCGATTCGCCTTTGGATGCAATCCTCTATTCGGTGGACTCGATGTCCACGAGAGGCGCCTCGGGGCTGACGCTGGAGGGGCATTGGCGGATGATGGGCGCGCTGGAGGCCGTTGACGGTATGCTGCTGTTTGGCATTAGCACGGGCTACATTTTCGCCTTGATGCAGGCCTACTGGTCGATGTTCTCTCGCCGTCACTGACGCTGCCGCCCTCTCCGAACCGAGGTCGAGGAAAAGCGCGTCGGCATTCCCGACCCGTCACACCGGCACACGGTTGATGCGCCGGGCGCCCTTGCCCTGGCATGGCGGCGAATAGGCCTTTCGGCTAAGCTTTGACTGTCAACGGCTTCGGCCGCCGCGCGTAAGCCCTTTGCACCATATCGAATGCTCGGTCGGAAGCTGGGCGCTCGAACTGAGCAAGTTGGCGCACATGCCTGACCAGAGAGTGGTGTCAGATCGGGTCAAGACGGCAATCAAGACCGCGCTCGCCACGGTACTTGCCTATGGCGTCGCGCTTTCCATGGATTGGGAAAATGCTTACTGGGCCGCTTTTGCCGTGGCGTTCTGCACCCTGTCGACTGTCGGAGAATCGCTGAACAAGGGCCTGCTGCGGTTGTCCGGGACCCTTTTGGGGAGTCTGGCGGCCGTCACTCTCATTGCCCTGTTCCCGCAGGATCGCTGGCTGTTCCTGATCGGCATGAGCTTCTTCACTGGCTTCTGCACCTACATGATGCCGGGTACCTCCCGATGGTATTTCTGGTACGTCGCCGGGTTCTCGGTACCGCTCCTTGCACTTGCCGGCGGCTCCGACCCTCTGAACGATTTTCAGACCGTTGTAGTTCGTATCGAAGAAACAGCGCTGGGCATCGTGAGCTACAGCCTGGTCTTTCTCTTGATCTGGCCGACCAGCAGCCGTGAAGCCCTCGAGGATGCAGTCCGTCGGCTCGCGACGGCGCATCGCCAACTCACCGCACACTATCTCACGCCGACCATCGTGAAGAGCCCAGAAACCCTCCGTCGACAGACCACGCAAGGGTTGGCACGTCTTGGCGATCTGCTCGACGGCGCGGAGATCGACAGCTACGAAGTATGGGAGGCCCGCCACGCGTGGCGGCGCTTGATCCATCGGCTGTCGCAACTGACCGGCACGTTGGAACGCTGGCGGCAGAGTTCGGCAGAGGTGAGCGAGGTCGACCGCCGGCGACTGGTTCCGGAGCTTACAAGATTCGCCAGCGAGCTCGACCGCCGGTTCGCTGAAATCGGCCGCATGCTCGAGGGGCATCCGCCAGAGCGCGGGCCGATATCCGTGCCGCTCGACCTCGAAGACAAGGAGGCGGCTTCGCTTTCGCCGTTCCAGCGGGCCGCGTTCCTCCTCTATCGCAGTCACATGCAGGAAATCGACAAGCTCACCCGCGATCTCTTTGAGACGGTCGCCGACATCCGGAACTTTAGCCGCGCGAAAGTCGATCCGACCGGCGAGGCGGTACCGCCCCTGGCATCGGCGCTCGATCCCGAGCGCCTCGCGAGCGTCGCACGATGGCTCACGGGCCTGTGGCTGGCGTGGTTCATCGCCATCTACGTGCCAGACATCCCGGCTACGGTCGACTTCATCGTTCTCACCAATACGCTCTCGATGGCGCTTAGTGTCATGCCGCAGCTTAGGATGGCGAGCATCTTCTTGCCGGTCGCATTCGGCCTCACTCTCGGAGGCGCCATCTACGTGCTGGCAATGCCCCACCTCGCGAGCTTCGCCGGCCTGGGGGCTGTACTCTTCGCGGCGGTCTTCGTGATCTGCTGCCTGTTCCATCGGCCAACGCAGGCCGCCGGCAAGGCAGCGGCGCTCGGATTGCTCGTCATGGTGATGGGGGTCGCCAACGAGCAGAGCTACAACTTTCTCAATGTTGCAAACCTCGCCGTGGTCTTCCCGCTGGTTTTTGCCGTGCTAGCGGTTGCAACATACTTCCCCGTGTCATTCCGCGCCGAGCACGTATTCCTCCGCCTGCTCGGCCGCTTCTTTCGCAGCTGCGCCTACCTTGCCTCGACGCTGCAGTGGGACCCCGCCAAGCCGCCGACGCGATGGCAGCGTCTCCGGTACACGTTGCATCTCGGCGGCCTGGCAAGAATCCCGGGCAAGCTCGCCCTCTGGGGAAGTGCGCTGCCCGCGGCGGCCCTGGGTCAATCCACGACCGAGCAGGCGCAGGCGCTCGCCGACAGCGTGCAAGCCCTTGCCTACCGCATGCAGGACCTCATCGAGGCCCGCGCGACGCCGCAATCGCAGGTGCTTGCGCGCGAATTGCTTTCCCAGGTCCACGACTGGCGAGCCGGATTGCAGGATATCTTTAGCAATCTTTCGCAGCATCCCGAGGCGGCGGATTTTGCCGATTTTCGGTCGCGGCTCGACGCGATGGTGGAGCGACTTGAAGATCAGATCGAAGAGGTGATTGCCGGGGAGGACCAGACAAGCACTTCGACACGCGAGAACGAGAATTCAATTCGTCTGCTCGGTGCCTTTCGTGGCGTATCGGAAGAGTTGGTGAATTTTGCGAAGCACTCGGGCGGCACCGATTGGGCTCGCCTGCGTGAGGCCCGGTTCTGACGGAGACATGGCGATGACCCTGATTCCGCACGAGCTGTACGTCGGAGAAGTTTTCTTCCCGCCAATGCTGGTCGATGCCGCGCTGGGTCTCCTCGCCGCCACGATCACGGCGCGGCTTTCGAACCGTTTCCGGCTGTCACGCTACTTCTATCATCCGCCGCTGGTGCTGATCGCGCTGACCGTGATCTACACCGGCCTGTTCTCCATCTTTCTGATTCCGGGATGACAGGCATGAAACCGAACGTGAAGTTCATCACCACAGGCGTGGTCGTGCTGGCAGCCCTCGGCGTGATTGCCTACAAGTACTATGACTATGTGAAATATCCCTGGACGCGGGACGGCCTAGTGCGGGCGCAGGTTATCCAGATCGTCCCGCGCGTCTCCGGTGAGCTCGTTCGCGTGCCGATCCAGAACAATCAGCTGGTGAAGAAGGGCGATCTTCTGTTCGAGATCGACCCACGCACATTCCAGGCGACCGTGGATCTCGCGCATGCCGAGCGCGATAACATGCGCGACATCATCGCGGCTCTCGTCAAACAAGTTGACGGACTAAAGGACATCGTCGAGCAACGCCAATCAGAGCTCAACCAGGCCGGGTTCGAGGTCGGGAGTGCCACCGCAACGGCGGAGGACGCGCGGATCATTTTCGAGCGTGCCAAGCAGCTGCTTGCGTCGAATGTCACGTCGCAGAGAGAATACGACAACGCGCTTACGGCGCACCTGACGGCCGACGCACGGTTAAACGAGGCCCGGTCGCGAGTGAACCAGGTGACCGCTGCGCACACGCAAGCGAAAGACGATGTGGCTCGTGGGTTGGCCAATCTCGGCGCGCCCGGAGAGGCGAACGCCCGGCTGCGCCGGGCCACGGCGGACCTGGAACTCGCTAAATTGAACCTGGGTTTCACGAAGGTTTGGGCCCCCGCAGATGGGTACGTCACCAACTTACAATTGCGTGTCGGGGATTCCGCGGTTGCCAATCAACCGATGCTGGCCGTGATTGATGCCAACAGCTTCTACGTCCAGGCATTCTTCCGGGAAACCTTCGTGGGGAGCTTCCAGAAAGGCGATAGGGCCGTCGTCACGCTGATGAGCTATCCCGACACTCCTTTGGAGGCCCGTGTCGACAGCATCGGCTGGGGCATTGCCCAGCAAAACGGCAGCACAGGCTTCGAGCAGTTGCCCTCCGTCAAGCCGACCTTCGAGTGGATCCGGCTCGCGCAGCGCATACCGGTGATGGTGCGCATCGAGAAGGTTCCAGACGGCATCAAACTGCGCGCCGGCACTACTGCCTCGGTGGTGGTCATCACCGGAACGAGCACGGATGGTGAGCAGGTGCCACCGGTTCCCCGCGCGTTGCAATGATGATCGATAATGCGCTCAACGCCCAGCGTGCCATGCGATGTCTGCTAATCGCCCTTCTCCGACATTGCCAGACAACAGGACAATCTCCCAAACCGAGCGCAAAGCGGACATTGATAAGTGATCGACCGTGACCTGAAGGTACGCGGCGAGACCGAACGTGATTCTGGCAGGACGACCACGAATCGCCACGAACAACTGTCCCCACTACACGTCCCCGGTCGAAGCCCTTGACGTGAAAAGACGATCACGAGATGACGCGCGAAATCAAGTCCGCGGCAGGAGCCCTTGGCATCTCGATCCACGACCATCTCGTGATCGGTCGCAAAGGACGTGCGAGTTTCAGAAGCCTTGGGCTGCTGACTTAGTGCTGAAGATTGTTGCCAAGGCGGGAATGCGCGATCACATTTCACCCTTGATGGGCCATACGGAATAGCCGCACCGCACGCACATGCCCAAGTTTCTTCGCATTGGAGTCCACCAATCGAACGTGTCTGGTTACACGTCAAAGGCATGGTGGATTCGCCGGGTTGGCTCGATGGTTTTCCTGAAGTGGGGAGCCGTCGAGGTCCATGGCGTTGGCGATGGACGAAAGGTCTACTGGACGGTTCCACCGCGAGAGAAAGCAATTCGTTGCGGCGCAGTGAAAGCCGCCGAAGACTATGTGAGAAATGCGATCGCCCGGCGGCGCAGCCATCGCTATGAACCGCTGGCCGGCAACATCGCCATCAAGCGCCGACCTGCCAATCGGGCCGCCGAACTCAAACAAGTGCTCGCCACGATCCTGTTCGTCGACATCGTCCAGTCCACGGAAAAAGCCGCGCGGCTCGGCGATTCACGTTGGACACAGGTGATAAATCACTACTACGCCACCGTCCGTAGAGAGCTGAAGACATTGCGTGGAAAGGAAGTCGTGACGACGGGGGACGGACTGCTCGCGACATTCAAGGCGCCGGCGTCGGCGATCCAGTGCGCGACCGCAATCCGCGAGGCCGTGCGCACGCTGGGGCTGGAGATCAGGGTGGGACTACACGCCGGCGAATACAAGGTGAGCGGGCCCGACGTCTCCGGTCTCGCGTTCCACATCGGCGCACGCGTCGCCGCGAAAGCGCGCGCAGGCGAAGTCCTGGTCTCGAGCTCGGTCAAGGATCTGATGTCGCCGTCTGAAATCCGATTCAAGGATCGCGGCATTCACCAACTCAAAGGCGTGCCGAAGCGGTGGCGCCTTTACCGGGTCGATCGGTAAGCGACTCCCGCAATCGAATCAGAATGGTCCACTGGTTTCGCGCCGCTTCTTTCTGGTCGGGCGCTCCCACACGACCCCAGGAAAGCCCTTTAGGGGAACGAGTCTCTCACCGAGATAGGTCCACTCCTGCAACTCGTCGATGGCAACGTGATAGCGGGGTTCGCGACCCGTGCGGCTCTTGAAGAGTGCGCGAGGTACGTTGACCATCTGCGCCGAGCGAGCTCGCTCATAAAAGAGCGGCGTTCCACATCGGGCGCAAAAGTTCCTTGTCGTCCCGGTGGTCTCGTCTCGAAACCGCGTGACTTCTGCTTGGCCCTTGGTTATCCGAAAGCGGCTGCGCCAACTGCCGACGTAGGTCGCGTAGGCGGAACCGTGCGCACGCCTGGTGGCACTGGAATGATCGTGCCAAGCCCATCGGGCCGGAACGTCGATCTCGATCTGTACGGCACCGCAAAGACATTCACCCGGTGCCGATGCTTCCGATGTTTTTCGTGTCTTCGCCGCCATCGTCGCTTTGGCCACACTGGACCTCATCAAGGCGCTCCGCCCAGTATTTCTCTAACCAAACTCACGCGACCTCTCCATCTCAAAAGGCGGTTGCCGACCGAACGCAATCGCTCACTCCGACTTTGCTAAAAGGACGGCCGATCCTGGCGGCGGCGTAATGAACCATTGAAGGTGACGCCGAGCATCGTAAGTTGATCATGGTGCAAACGAACGGATCGGAGATGTCATGTCGGCCGGCCAGACCTTGCTTGCAACGACCGCCACTCACGGCGACGCAGTCGCGGAGACGCCGTTCTATATCCCCGCGACGGGAACGGCGACGCGGCCGCGCCGCACCCTCAAGTACGGCGATACGTTCGCCGTCGTCGACAGCTATGGTGATATCGGCGCATCAGCGGGCGGAACAGACGGTGTGTTCCACAACGATACGCGATTCCTTTCGCATCTCGAATTACTCGTGAACGGCCAGCAGCTCCTGCTGCTCGGATCCAATCTGCGCGATGACAACACACTTCTCTCGGTCGACCTGACCAACGCGGACTTCTATGTCGACGGCAAGATCATGTTGCAGAAGGACCTGCTGCATATCGGCCGCACGATGTTCCTCTGGCGTGGAACGGCCTACCAGCGGGTAGCCGTGCGTAATCACAGCGACAGGCCCATCGAGCTCTCTCTGTCGATCCTGTTCCGCAATGACTTTGCCGACCTGTTCGAGGTGAGAGGTCTGCAGCGCCCGCGTCGCGGCGTCGCCCGGCAAGAAGTGCTCGGACCGGATCGCGTACTGCTGGCGTACAAAGGTCTCGACAGCAAGACCCGCACCACCACGCTCACGTTCGACCCACCGCCGACCGAACTCGCACCCACCATCGCAACTTACCGGCTCGTTGTCGCACCGGGCGAAATGCAGCCCATCTTCCTCGCTATGGCTTGTGACAAGCCCGAGGAACAACGAGCCGCGCCGTTCCTCTCCGGATTGCTGACGGTGCGCCGCGAGCTGCGCA
This sequence comes from Reyranella sp., assembly GCF_004297405.1. Lineage (GTDB taxonomy): Bacteria > Pseudomonadota > Alphaproteobacteria > Reyranellales > Reyranellaceae > Reyranella. The sequence goes on along the minus strand of NZ_SCVC01000023.1, from coordinate 69,747 downwards.
GCGTCACACGCGATTCCACCACGATCGAGACTTCGAACGAGATCTTCAACGAGATCCTGTGCCGCTCCGCGGCGGACTTGCAGATGCTGACGACGGATACGCCGGAGGGCCGCTATCCCTACGCAGGCATTCCCTGGTACTCGACGACGTTCGGCCGGGACGGCCTCATTACGGCACTACAGATGCTGTGGTGCGATCCAAAGGTCGCCCGCGGAGTCCTGCGCCGCCTTGCAGCCCATCAGGCCAAGCAAACTGACCCGCTCGCCGATGCGCAACCGGGCAAGATCGTCCACGAGATGCGCAGCGGTGAGATGGCCGCTCTGCGCGAAGTGCCATTCGGGCTCTACTACGGCAGCGTCGATGCCACGCCCCTCTTCGTGCTGCTCGTCGGTCTCTATGCCGAGCGGACGGAGGATTTCGATACCGTCGCCGCCCTCTGGCCTGCTGTCGAGGCGGCACTCGGCTGGATCGACGGTCTCGGCGATCCGGACCAGGACGGATTCGTGGAGTATCGCCGCGCCAGCGAATTGGGCCTCGCCAATCAAGGCTGGAAGGATTCCTTCGATGCGATCTTCCATGCTGACGGCCGCTTGGCCGAAGGCTACATCGCCCTGGCGGAAGTGCAGGGTTATGTCTACGCCGCCAAAGTAGCCATCGCCCGTTGCGCACGGCGGATGCGCCAGGTCGATATGGCCCGTCGTCTCGAAGCCGAAGCCAAGAGCCTGGCGAAGCGCTTCGACGCCGCCTTCTGGTGCCCTGAATTGGGAACCTATGCTCTGGCGCTCGACGGCGACAAGCAACCTTGCCGCGTTCGTACCTCGAATGCCGGACATCTGCTCTTCACGGGAATTGCCCGCGCCGATCGCGCTGCCGCAGTGAGTGCCGGACTGCTCAGTCCACAATTCTTCTCGGGCTGGGGCGTCCGCACGGTCGCCAAGGGAGAAGTACGCTACAATCCCATGTCGTATCACAATGGCTCGGTCTGGCCACACGACAATGCATTGATCGCGCTCGGGTTGGCACGTTATGGCTTCAGCGGAGCCGTCGAACAGGTCTTCAAGGGTCTGTTCAATGCGGCGTCCTACATGGACCTGCGTCGTCTGCCGGAGCTGTTTTGTGGATTCCAGCGGCAGCGCGGCCAGGGACCGACCCTGTATCCCGTGGCCTGCTCGCCGCAGGCCTGGGCGAGCGCGACGCCGTTCTCGCTGGTCCAGGCGTCGCTCGGGCTGGAATTCGAACCACGGCGTGGCGAGATATGCCTGCGCAATCCACGAATGCCTGCGTTTCTGGACGAGGTGACATTGCGCAATCTGCAGCTCGGCTCATCGAGCGTCGACATCAAGGTGCGGCGCCATGGCGAGGAAGTCTCGCTCGAGATGCTGCGTTCGCAGGGCCACGTGCAGGTTTCAATCGTCTCATCGCGTTGAGCGAGGGAACCACGCAAAGCCTGACGTGTTGACACTCCGGCGGATGTTTCGCTGGAGGGGGCAATGGGTGGCAGGCTTCGAGTGATGGTGCCGGCGATGGCGCTGCTTATGCTCGTCTCGGCGTCAAAAATGCTGACTGCACAAAGCAGTCCCGACACCGCCCAACAGCCAACGTCCCCAGCACCTCCCGCAGCAACATCGCCGGCACCGGCACCTGCCCCTCCCCCGGCCGTACCACCAGTCGCAGCACCTTCAGTCACCGTCATCGACACGCAGGAAGCCCGCGGCATTCTCGGCAACGAGGTCCGCAGTGCCGCCGATGAGAACATGGGACGCATCGTCGACGTCATCGTCGACAGCGCGGGCCGAACGCGCGCGGCGATCATCGACTTCGGTGGCTTTCTCGGTGTCGGCAGCCGCAAGATCGCCGTCGAGTGGAAGGCGCTTCACTTCGTGCCCGCAGCGAGCAAGCGTTACGGCATCGTCCTCGAGCTGACGCGCGATCAGGTCAAGCTCGCCCCTGAATTCAAGGAAGGCAAGCCCATCGTGGTCCTCGGCGCATCGGGGATCCTGGAGCCTCTTCCCTAACTGGCCACAGGATCATCGTGGCCGAACCCTCCTGCACTGTATCTCATCCATCGAAGCGCAGCCTGCGCGGGCTCGACTGGTTCGTCTTCTTCGTCGCCGACGTGCAGACGGGCTTCGGGCCCTTCGTTGCCGTCTATCTCACCGCAGAGAAGTGGACACAGGTCGATATCGGCCTCGTGCTCACCGCCGCCGGCCTGGTCGGTCTGGTCGGCCAGATCCCAGGCGGCGCGCTGCTCGATGCGGCGCGCTCCGAGCGGTTTGTCGCCGCCATCGCCGTCGGCCTGATCAGCGTGAGCGCACTCGCTTACGCGCTCTGGCCGATCTTCCCGGTGGTGCTCGCCGCCGCCTGCCTGCACGCCGCGGCGAGCTGCGTCCTTGGCCCCGCCATCGTGGCGATCAGTCTCGGCCTTGTCGGTCCGGCCGGTATCGGCGAACGGCTCGGACGCAACGCCCGCTTTGCGTCGATCGGAGCGGGCCTGACGGCCGGCGTGATGGGCGTAGTCGGTTACCTGGTCTCGACGAGTGCCGTCTTCTTCGTGACCGCGGCACTGCTCATTCCTGTCTGGCTGGCGCTTCGCACCATCGCACCGCGCGAGATCGATCCCGAACAGGCGCATGGCAACGCGCCGATGAAGCGCAAGCCAGATGAGGGGCAAGCGGAACTGCGCGCGCCGACCGATCTTCGCCGCCTCCTGCTCAGGTCTCCGCTGCTGATCTTCGGTGGCTGCATCCTGCTGTTCCATCTCGCCAACGCCGCAATGCTGCCGCTCATGGGCAGTGTTCTCACGACGCGTCTCAGCGACTGGGCGACGGTGCTGATCGCCGCCTGTATGGTCGGTCCGCAACTCATCGTCGCGATCTTCTCGCCCTGGGTCGGGCGTCAAGCGCAACGCTGGGGCCGCCGGCCGCTGCTGATCGCCGGCTTCACCTTCCTGCCGATTCGTGGCGTTCTCTTCGCTACGGTGAGCGACCCCTATCTGCTGGTCGCCGTGCAATTGCTGGATGGCCTGACGGCATCGGTCTTCAGCGTACTGATCCCCCTCACCATTGCAGACCTGACGCGTGGCACCGGGCGATTCAATCTCACCCAGGGAATGGTCGGCACGATGACGGGAATCGGCGCATCGCTCAGCCCTACGCTCGCTGGCTACGTCACCGACTCGTATGACAGCTCGATCGCCTTCCTCTGTCTCGCTGCCGTCGCGGCCGTCGGCCTGACGGTCGTCAGCTTCCTGATGCCCGAGACACGCCCGCCACCACAATCGCCGCAGTAGCGGTGTAGGCATAGGCCTTTCTGCGGCTATACACGTCCGGCAAATAGCTTCCGGGAGACGCCGCATGAAGTTCGTCCAGGCCTCGACACTCGACTCGATCGCCGACTATCACCTGTTGGAGAGCGAAACGCCGAAGCCGGGACCAGGTGAGGTCCTGATCAAGGTGGCGGCCTGCGGTGTCGGCTATGTCGATGCATTGGTCGCCCTGGGCCGGTACCAGGTGAAGCCGCCCCTGCCGCACACGCCGGGCAAGGAAGTCGGCGGCTGGGTAGAGGCCGTGGGCACGGGGGTCGATGGCCTCGCGCCGGGCGACCGGGTCATGGCGTCCGTACGCGGTGGCTTCGCGCAGTTCGCGCTGGCGCCGGCCGCCGACACGGTGCAGATCCCCGCACGCATGAGCTTCGCGCAGGCATCGGGTTTTCGGGTCAATTACCTCACGGCCCTGCACGGTCTGCGCGACCGCGGCGCGCTGGCCGCAGGCGAGCGGTTGCTCGTACTGGGCGCGGCCGGCGGCGTCGGCATGGCCGCCATCCAGGTGGGCAAAGCGATGGGCGCGGAAGTGATCGCAGCCGCGTCGACCGAGGAGAAGCGCGCCTTCGCCCGCACCCAGGGCGCCGATCACGTGATCGACACGGCACCGGAGGGCTGGCGCGACCGGCTGAAGGCGGCATGCGGCGGCAAGGGCCCTGACGTGGTTTTCGATCCGGTCTGCGGGCCCCTCTTCGAACCGGCGTTCCGGTCCCTGGTCTGGGGCGGACGCCATCTCGTCGTGGGTTTCGTCGGCGGCCCTATTCCCGCGCTCAAGTCCAATCTCACCCTGATGAAGGGTGCGGCGCTGGTCGGCGTCGATGTCCGCCAGTTCGTGTTGTTCGAAGAGAGAAAGGCCAACGCTCATGTCGCCGAGCTTCTCTCGTGGGTCGCCGATGGCCGCCTCGTTCCCGCTGTGGGCCGCGCCTTCCCGCTCGAAAAGTTCGCACCGGCGCTGGAGTTCGCCCTGACGGGACAGGGGCTGGGCAAGACCGTGCTGGAGATCGCCTGACAGGGCTGCTCTCGCCGTCGATTGCGATATACTCGATACCATGAGCGGTAAAATCTATGTCGGCATCGGCGGTTGGACCTTCGAACCCTGGCGCGGCCCTTTCTATCCCGAAGGGCTGACGCAGAAGCGCGAGCTCGAATATGCCAGCCGCAAGCTCACCTCGATCGAGATCAACGGCACCTACTATTCGAGCTTCAAGCCCGCGAGCTGGGCCAAGTGGCGTGACGAAACACCCGACGGCTTCGTATTCGCCGTCAAGGCGTCGCGCTTCTGCACCAACCGTCGCGTCCTGGCCGAGGCCGGCGAATCGGTGCAGCGCTTCGTCACCCAGGGGCTGGTCGAATTGAAAGACCGGCTGGGGCCCATCAACTGGCAGTTCATGGGCACCAAGAAGTTCGATCCCGAGGACTTCGAAGCCTTCCTCAAGCTGCTGCCGCGAGAAGTGAGCAAGCTGCCGCTGCGCCACGCTCTGGAGGTGCGGCACGACAGCTTCAAGGACAAGCGCTTCTACGATCTGGCGCGCAAGTACAACGCCGCCATCATCTATGCCCACGACAAGGACTTCCCCGAGATCGACGAGCCAACGGCCGACTTCACCTATGCACGGCTGATGGGCGCTGAAGAAAAGGTGAAGACGGGCTACAAGCCGGCCGACCTCGACAAGTGGGCCAAGCGCAGCAAGGCCTGGGCGAAGAAGGGCGATGCCTTCGTCTACTTCATCTCCGGCGCCAAGGTGCGCAATCCAGCCGCCGCTCAGGAGCTGATCAAGAAGCTGGCGTGACCTGACGCAGGAAGGTGCGCTCCTCGGACAGGATGAACCGTTCGCGCTTGGCGAAGTCGAAGTTCGCCACGCCTTCGGTATCGGCCCTCAACCGGCCGCGATAGGCCTCGTAGGCGCCCAGGCTGTCGAACGAGATCAGTGCCCAGCCGATATTGTTCGTGCCCTCGTGCGGCATGAAGTACCCCTGCAACCTGCCGCCGCAGCGCGGGATGACTTCGAGCCACTTCTGCGCATAGCGCTCGAAGGCGTCGAGCTTGAAGGGATCGAGAACGTAACGGATGAAAACGGTGACCGTCATGGTGACCTCCCGATGCTTGTGGGGAGGTCACCATAGGTGTCGGCGTCGAGCCGATGTTACGGCGCGGGACGTAGCGTCACCTCTGCCCGGCGACCCGCCACCCTTGACAGGCGCGGCTTGCCGCACTAACACTTAACTCTATGGTTAACTATCAAGCTGCCGCCCTCGATCGCACCTTCGCCGCGCTGGCCGACCCGACCCGGCGTGCGTTGCTCGCCCGCCTCGACGAGGAGAACGGGGTCAGCGTCAGCGAACTCGCGCGCCCCTTCCCGGTTTCTCTGCCCGCAATCATGAAGCACCTCGACGTGCTCTCTGATGCCGGCCTGATCGTGCGCTCCAAAACGGGCCGCACCGTCACTTGCCAGCTCAAGGCAGAGCCGATGGAGCAAGCGATGAACTGGCTCGCCCATTACGAGCGCTACTGGACACAGCAGCTCGATCGCCTCGCCGCTTTCCTGGAGGAAGATTCATGGCCAGCAAGCCCAGCCTCGCCCTCAAACGACGCCTCAAAGCCCCGCCGCAAAAAGTCTACGAAGCCTGGACGAAGCCGGAAAAAATGATCCGCTGGTGGGGCGTCACCGGCCATGACAAGACGCCCATCGCCGAGACCGATCTGCGTGTCGGCGGCCGTTTCCGCGTCCAGTTCTGGACGCCGGACGGTGAACATCACAGCGTGAGCGGGATCTATCGCGAGATCGTACCGGACGAGAAGCTCGTCTTCTCCTGGGCCTGGCAGAGCACGCCCGAACGCGAATCGCAGGTGACGGTCGACCTCAAGCCCGACACCGACGGGACGATCCTTACCCTGACCCACGAGCAGTTCTTCAGCGAGACGGCTCGCGACGATCATCGGCGCGGCTGGACCGCTGCGCTCGATAATCTGGAAAGGGTGTTCGCATGAACGTCGACCAGTGGCGGCGCACTACGGCATTCACCGATGCTGGCCGTCACGCCGCCCTGTTCAACGGCCTGCCACAAGATGTAGGCGGCCTCGCCGGGGTCGCCCAAGGCGTGCTGCTCCATCAGCACATCGCCCCGGCCTACGGAGTGACGCTGAAGCCTGCCCAGCTCGAGGAACCACACCTCCGGGGTGTTGAATCGATCCTGGAGCGCATCGTCTCTCGCGACTCCAGGCCCCTCTTCGAAGCCCGCCCCGTGGACGAGCGCCTGGTCGGCGTCTGCCGGCACTTCACCCTGATGCACGTCGCCATGTTGCGCACGCGGGGCGTGCCGGCGCGGGCACGCTGCGGTTTCGCCACCTATTTCGAGAAGGGCAAGTTCCTGGATCACTGGGTGACGGAATACTGGAACGAGGACCAGGAGCGCTGGGTGCTGGCCGATGCGCAGCTTGACGCGCGCCAACGCAAGTTCCTTGGGATCGATTTCGATCCGCTCGACGTGCCACGCGACAAGTTCCTGATTGCTGGCGATGCGTGGGCGCTGTGCCGCCAAGGCAGGGCCGATCCCGGCACATTCGGCATACTCGATATGTTCGGTTTGTGGTTCATTGCCAGCAACGTCATCCGCGACGTGGCGGCTCTTAACAACCACGAGATGCTGCCTTGGGACGTCTGGGGCGCAATGACGCTGAACGATGCTGAACTCGACCTCAGCTTCATCGACCGGATTGCCGGGCTGACGCGTGAGCCCGACAAGCATGTCGACGAACTACGACGTGCTTACGAGGATGAGCGCATAGTCGTTCCTCCGACCGTACTCAACGCTGTCTTGAATCGTCACGAGCAACTCTAGAGAGGAGTCGATCATGCAGACGCACAAGACCGTCTCTCGCGAAGAATGGATCACCGCCCGCCGTGTCCTGCTCGAGAAGGAGAAGGCCCATCTTCGGGCCCAGGACGAGATTGCCCGTCAGCGCCGCGAGCTGCCGTGGGTAAAGGTCGAGAAGGACTATGTATTCGAAGGGCCTGACGGCAAGGAGACGCTGTCCGACCTGTTTGCCGGCCGCAGCCAGCTCATCGTGAAGCATTTCATGTTCGGACCGGATTGGGAGGAAGGATGCGTCGGCTGTTCGTTCGGCGCCGACCAGTCCGACGGTTCGCTAGTCCATCTGGTCAATCATGACGTGATGTTGGTCGCCGTCTCGCGTGCGCCCTACGCCAAGATTGCGCCCTTCCACAAGCGCATGGGCTGGCACTTCAAATGGGTGTCCTCGGCCGGCTCGGACTTTAATTTCGACTACAACGTCTCCTTCACGGAGGCCGATCGCGCGCGCGGCAAGGTCTTCTACAATTTCGTGGAACAGGACTACGAGATCGACGAGCTGCCGGGTTACTCCGTCTTCACCAAAGATGAAGCCGGCCAGATATTCCATACCTACTCGGTGTTCGCCCGCGGCACAGAGCATACCGGCACGGTCTACGGTTTCCTCGACATCACGCCCAAGGGCCGCAACGAGCCGCCCGGCGGAAACCTCTCCGACTGGGTGAAACACCACGACAAATACGAGCAAAAGGCCGAGAAATCCTGCTGCCACGGTTGAGCCCGACTGTTGTAAGCTTCTCCACAGCAAGCCCTGGGAGAAGCCAATGCCCGCACTCTCGCTCGACCACTACAATATTTTCTGCAAAGACCTCGACGCCACGGTGCGCTTCTATGAGCGCTATGTCGGCCTGACCAACGGTGACCGGCCACCTTTCCCCTTCCCTGGCGCCTGGATGTATGCCGGGGAGAAGGCGATCCTGCATATCGTGTCCGAGACCGGACGCGGCGATCAGGGCAGCGGCGCCATCGACCATATCGCCATCAATTGCTCGGACATCCGCGGCACTCTCGATCAGATCAAGAAGGACAACATGCCCTTCGAGGTCAGGAAGGTGCCGGCGAGACCGTTGCAGCAGGTCTTCGTGCATGATCCCGACGGCGTGATGATCGAGCTCAACTTCTGGCACGAAGAAGACGTCAAGGAGCTCCAAGGCTTCGACCCGATGACCAACAAGGCCGGCGCCAAGAAGGAAAAAGCCGTCGCAGCCCAATGAGGCTCACGGCTCTCGCGATAGCCATCGCACTGCTGGCCTGTGCCGGTGCAGAGGCGCAGCAGCGCGAGACCATCAGCTTCGAGAGCCGCCAGAAAGGCCAGCCCGTTCAGGTCACGGCCGAGATTTACTGGCCGGCTAAAACGGGACCGGTGCCGGCGATGGTGATCCATCACGGCAGCGGCGGCGTCAGCGACCCGCGCGAGGGGCGTTTTGCGCGCGAGATGGTGGCCATGGGCGTCGCCGCCGTTGTGATCGACTCCTTCAAGCCGCGCGGCGTGACGTCGACGGTGCACGATCAGTCGGCCGTCACAGGTCAGGACTTCAATCTCGATGCGCTGATGGCCCTGAAGGCGCTGGGCACCAATAGCCGCATCGATCGGGCGCATATCGGCATCATGGGGTTCTCCAAGGGCGGCACCTCGGCCCTGATGGCCTCACACGAACAGCTTGTTGCCGCTGCTGGCCTTCCCGCCGGCCTTCGCTATGCCCTGCATGTGCCGTTCTACCCGGCCTGCGCCATACAATATTACCAACCCCGTACCACCGGCGCGCCGATCTACATGCTGCTCGGCGGCGCTGACACCTATGTCGGGACCGAACCGTGCCAGACCTACGCCGACGCGCTGCGAGCGGCCGGCGCACGCATTGACGTGAAGGTTTATCCGAATGCCCCACATGGTTTCGACGGCAGCCGACCCTACTCCATTGGCGCCGGCGAAAACTACTCCCAGTGCGTCCTGCAGCAGCAGGCAGATCGTTCGTGGATCGAGCGAAAGAGCGGCATCATGACAAGCGGCGCCGACGGCAAGCCGATCCCTGGCGCACAGGCCAAGGCCCTTTCCGTCTGTCGCACCCTAGGCGTCAGTGGTGGCCCGAACGACGCGGCTTCCCGGCAATCGGTGGAAGATCTGAAGGGATACGTACGCCGCCATCTGCTGGGCGATTGACGTCAATCGAGCGTCGAGGTCGTGCGCAGCCTCTCCCAGTAGTCGGCCGGCAGCAGGTCACGACCGGCCAGCAGGAAGCCGAGATATTCGCGGGTCGGCCGCAGTCCTTCGCCGACTTTCAGCGCAACATAGGTGATGGCTTCGACATCGGCCCCGATGTCGGGGCGCACGACGCGAACCGTGCGGCGTTCATAGTGACCGCTGGCGACGCCTTCGAAATGATCCAGGATATCGAAGCCCTTTGCCGGCAACGCGTTCAACGTGCCGTGCACCGCGCCCCCGTCCTGCAGCACGATGTTGCCGGCGCCAGCCCCTACCGGAGAGCGGGCGATCTTGTTGAAGGCCAGCCGCCAGCCGTCGAGCCGGCCGGCAACGCGCTCGCCCGGCGCCACGCCTTCGGGCCGCAAGCGCTTCTCGAAGAGCCGGTCGACATCCATGTTGGAGCCATAGGCGAAGTACCAGCTCACATCACCCGCCATACCTGCACCTTCTCGTCGTAACCGCGGATCGCGAGCGGTCCCAGATCGACCGCGCCATCGGCCGCGACGGCCGAATGCACAGAGTTGGACACCAGTACCTGCGCCCCGGTCTCCTTGGTGAGCTGTTCGAGGCGAGCCGCCAGATTTACCGTATCGCCGATCACCGTATATTCTTTGCGTCGCGGGGACCCGACGACGCCGGTCACGGCCTCTCCCATATGGATGCCAATGCCGACACGCAGCGCCTGCGATGGCCTCTCCTTGTTCCACGCTTCAACCGTCTCGATCATCGCCCGCGCCGCCGCCAGCGCATTCTTCGCGGCGGCCGGATCATCGAGGGGCGCGCCGAACAAGGCGAGGAATCCATCGCCCATGAATTTATTGATGATGCCGTGGTGGCAATCGACGACATCGACCATCTCGGCGAAGAAGGCGTTGAGCAGCGCCACCGTCTCCTCGGCAGACCGATTTCGCGCCATCGCCGTGAAGCCACGGATATCGAGAAAAAGTACACATATGGTGCGCAACTCGCTCGGCGGTTCGGCCTGCGTGGCGAGCAAACGTTCGACGACCGAGGGCGAGACATGCTGGCCGAACAGATTGGTCACGCGATCGCGCGCCGCTCCCGCAAGGATGGAATTCTCGAACTGACGGCGCAGGCTCATGGCGACCAGTCCTGCAACGATGCCGCTGCAGAACAGCACGGTGCTGCGACCGACATAGAACAGCGGCATGTCTTCGGCGGTAGCTCCCGGCTCCTGGGGCAGCAACACGAACACCAGTGCCATCTGCAGCGTCGCGGCGACAGCGCCCGTCCATACCGAAAGCCAGAAATCGAGCCGCAAGGTCGACAGCAGGATGAAAACGAAGAACAGCAGCGGCGGCCAGAAGGCGAACACGAGTTGCGGCTGCATATAGCTGCTCAGCGCGTAGGTGATGGTTGCCGGCAACGACGTTTCGATCAGGGCGTTGCCGAAGCGCGCGATGCGGGGAAAGTCCTTGCCCCTGGCAATTCGCCACCGGAGGATGCCGAGCGCCGCCAACTCGTAAAGGAGGTAGGGTCCGATGCCGACGAGTGGTACCCAGTCCGGGACCTTCTGGTCAAACAGGCGCTCGTCCATCTGCGGGATGAAATTCAGGACGAGCAGCGCGGCAACGAGCAAGACCGCCAGGACGATCGCGATCACCCGCATGCGCTGCTGTTCGCTGCGCATGATTTCGCGGCGAAGCGCATCGGAATAGGTGTCGTCTGCCTCCGTATAGGGCATTTCTCACGCTACCCAGACCGGCCGGGCTCCACAACGGCGGGACGCAGTGGTAGGAACGATCCCATGGTTCTGAAGGAGATCGCGCGAGAACTGCAGGGCAAGGCCGCCAACTTGGCCCTGCGCATGCCGATCTCTTGGGTGAATATCATCACCGGGCCGCCTGCGGCCGTCGACGGCCGCACGCTGGATGGCCGTACGCAGTGGTTCCTGCAGCTCCTCGCCCGCAGTGGCCAAAAGCCGTTGCATCAACTTGGCGTCGTCGAGGCCCGGCAAGATTTCGATGCCTTCATGCTGCTGCTGAGCGGCCGGCCTGCCCCGGTGGGCGAGATCGTCGATCGCACCATGGCAGGTCCAGCAGGCCCCCTGCGTATTCGCATCTACCGGCCAGCGCACTCCGTTGCCCGCCTGTTGCCGACTATCCTCTACTTCCACGGCGGCGGCTTCGTGATCGGCAGCCTCGAAGGCTATGACCTCGCCTGCCGCTACTTCTGCGCCCGCTCGGGCTGCGCCGTGGTTTCGGTCGATTATCGACTGGCTCCAGAACACAAATTTCCCGCTGCCATCGATGATGGCGTCGCGGCCTTTCGCTGGCTGGCAGCTGAGGCAGTCGACCTTGGCCTCGATCCCGACCGCATCGTGCTGGCGGGCGACTCGGCCGGTGGCACCATCGCTGCCGTGGCAGCGCAGGAGCTGCGAAGTGAACCCCGTCCACCTTGCCTGCAATGGCTGATCTACCCCGCCGCTGATCTCGGCGGTGACACCCCCTCGCACAAGAGCTGCGGTGACGGCTTCCTGCTGACCCATGCCGATATGGAGTGGTTTCGCGGCCAATACCTCAACACGCCGGCCGAGATCGACGATCCACGCGCCTCGCCGCTTCGGGCCACCGACCTCTCGGGCGTGGCACCGGCGCTGGTTTTCACGGCGGGCTTCGACCCGTTGCGCGACGAAGGCCAAGCCTACGCCAAGCGTCTCTCGGCAGCAGGCGTGAAGACCATCCATCGTGAATTCGATACGCTGATCCACGGCTTTGTCGGCATGCGTGGGGCCTTGCAGGCTGCCGCACGGGCGATGGACGATATGGTAGCGGGTCTGCGCCACGAACTGGCGCAGTTGGGACGATGACAGGACGCCAGAATGGTTGAAGACACTGCAACCGCGGACTCGCGCACCGAACGATCCGGCCGGCGCGAACAGAACAAGGCGGAGAACCGCACCGCCCTCCTGAAAGCCGCTCGCGCGGTCTTTGCAGAGATGGGCTACGGCGCGGCGAGCGTGCGCGACATCGTGCGACGCACCGATCTCGCCTCAGGCACGTTCTACAATTACTTCAAGGACAAGGACGAGATCTTCGAGGCCGTGGTGGGCGAGCTCACCGGTGTCCTGCTGCATCGCCATCGCCAGGGGCGTGCCAAGGCGGCGACGGCCGAGGAATTTCTCCATCAGCACTATTCTGTCTACTTCAACTTCCTGGCCGAGGATCCCGAACTGCTGGCGCTGGCGCGTTCGAGCTTCACCGCCGTGCGTACGCTGCTCGACAAGCCGGATGTGCGCGCGCTGGCCAAAGCGCTGAACGACGACATCCGAACCGCCATCGCTTCGGGCGTGCTGCCGAATGTCGATGTTTCCTACCTCAGCGCATCGATGGCGGGTGTCGCCTTCGAAATCTCGATGGTGATGGTCACCCGCGACCCCGTCGATCCTGAGGCCGCCACCGAGTTCGCCACCCGCCTGATGCTGGGCGGCCTGCACCGACTGCCGCGGCGGTAGCGCAGTCGCACCGAGAGTGCGCCACCGAAGTGGCGTACCCTCGGTCTATTCGCCTAGGCGCCCTGGATCACCGGGTTGCGCAGCACGCCAATCTTCTCGATCTCGATCTCGCAGACGTCGCCCGGCTTCAGCCAGTTCGGCGGCTTGCGCGCCATCGCGACACCCGACGGCGTGCCGGTGATGATGACGTCGCCCGGATCGAGGGTCATGACCTTGGTGAGCTCGTGCACCAGGGTCGGCACGTCGAAGATCAGATCGTCGGTGTTGCTGTCCTGCATCGTCTTGCCGTTGACGCGGGTCATGATGCGCAGCGGCGAGCCGCCTGGCGGGAGCTCGTCGGAGGTAACGATATCGGGGCCGAACCCGCCGGTGCCGTCGAAGCCCTTACCCAAGGTGAACTGGCCGCCCGACTTGCGCTGCCAGTCGCGCAGCGAGCCGTCATTGAAGCAGGCGTAACCCGCGATCACGCTGAGGGCCTTTGCCTTCGGCACGTTGCGGCACTTCTTGCCGATGATGACGGCGAGCTCGGCTTCCCAGTCGAACTGGTTGGAGTGGCTGGGGCGCAGCAACTTGCCGTTATGCGGCACCAGCGTGTTGTTGAAGCGGGTGAACACCAGCGGATAGTCCGGGATCGCACTGCCGGTTTCCTCGGCGTGCTTGCGGTAGTTGAGACCGATGCAGAGGATCTTGCCGGGATTGGGAACCGGCGGCAGATACTTGGCCGACTTCTCCGACACCGTGGCGCCCGCCTTGGGCTTGGCGCAGGCCTTGAGGACGGCCTGCTGCAGCTTCTTGCCACCAGCCAGGATCTCGACGACCGACTTCGGTCCGCGCGGCATCTGCTTGCTGAGATCGATGATCTTGCCGTTGCCCGTCTTGACGCCGACGACGGCCTTGCCGCCGTTCTGGATGGTGCACAAACGCATCGTGTTTCCCCCTGAAAAGTTCGTCCGAAATACGGCCGCGGCGTAAACTCCTCCCTCCCGAAGAGCCGGTCAAGCCGGACACGTTTTTTGCTAGGCTGGCAGCATGCGCATCGTTCTTTTTCTTCTGCCATTCTTCCTCGCCACGCCAGCGGCCGCGCAACTCGTGGTGCCGCTCACGACGCCGGATGGCCGTGTCGGCTGCACCCAGGGGATGACGGGGATCGGCCGTCCGCCGGTCTGGCAGGCCGTTCCGGACAAGGACGGGCCCGACGGCTGGGCGCTCACCGAAACCGCCGCTGACGCAACGGACCTGCGTTTTCCCCTCTGCATTTCCGAGCAGACCGTCGCGCGCGACTTCGATGCGACGCTGCGCTTCAAGCCGATTTCCGGGTCGCGTGAGCAGGTCGCGGGTTTCGCCTTCCGGGCGCAGAGCGCCAACGACTACCTGCTCGTCCGTGCCAATGCGCGCGACAATTCAGTGCGCCTCTATCGCGTGGAAAAGGGCAAGCGCAGCCAGATTGCCGGCAAGGAGGCGCCGATTGCCCTCGGCGAATGGCACTCCCTGCGCGTGATCGCCGTCAACGACCGCTTCGAGGTGGCGCTCGACGGTAAGCCGCTCTTCACCGCCACCGACCGCGGCTTGGTCCAGTCCGGCGCCATGGGCGTCTGGAGCCAGGCCGACAGCATCACCCATTACGGCTCGTTGCTGGTGGCCCCGCCGACACCGCCGACGCGCTAGCGCCGCGCGGCGATCAGCGCTTTCGCCAGTTCCACGAAGCCCGCACCCGAACGCGCCGACGCGATCCAGCGCGGCTTGTGCTCGAGGCGGTCGGCGAAGTCGCGGACATTGGCCACACCCAGGGCATTGGGAAAGTAGCCGAACATCGGCGCATCGTTCGGCGAATCGCCCGCGAAGACGTACCGTTCCCGCTCGGCAGCGATATCGGCGCCGAACAGCTCGGCCATCATCGTGCGGCTGGTCGTGAGCTTGTCGTAGTCGCCGAACCAGCCGTTGACATGGATCGAGCTCACCTTGGCGTGGGCACCGTGCTTTTCGAAGATCGCGACGATACGTTCGATGTCGGCGGCCGGCAGCGGCGGAACATCCTCACAGAAATCGACGGCCAGGTCGGCCGCGCGATAGGGCTGGTCCGAGGCAATCCCCGTCCCGGGCACCTCGCGCAGCACCTCGGTGCGCACCGCGTCCAGACGGCGGCGACCTTCGGCACGCTCCGCGTCGGACTGGATGAAGCGGGTGCGGAGCTTGCCCGCGCCAGCGTCATGCCACATCCAGAAGGCGCCGTTCTCCCCCACCACGGCGTCGACCGGCCAGAAGCGGGCGATGAGATCGCACCAGCCGGCCGGCCGGCCAGTGACGGGGACAACCAGCAGGCCAGCCTTCTTCAGCGCCTCCAGGGCGCCATAGGCCTCGGCTGTCAGCTTGCCGTCGGTGGACAGTGTTTCGTCGATGTCAGTCAGCACGCCCTTGATGGCAGCCAGGGTGTCGCGGGGGCAGTTTTTGAGCGGTTCCATGTCTTCTGCAGATTGATGTGCGCCACTTCTAGCATGGCGTCGCACAGGCTTCGGCGCTAAAAACCCGGCCATGATCCCCCGCTATTCCCGGCCGCAGATGGCGGCCATCTGGGCCCCCGAGAACCGCTTCCGCATCTGGTTCGAGATCGAGGCGCACGCCTGCGACGCCATGGCGGAACTGGGCATCATCCCCAAGGCCTCGGCCAAGGCGATCTGGGACGGCGGCAAGAAGGCCATGGCCGCTTTGCAGGCCGATCCAGCGGGCAATGTCGAGAAGATCGACGCCATCGAGCGGGTCACCAAGCACGACGTCATCGCCTTCCTGACCTGGCTGGGCGAGTTCATCGGCCCGGAATCGCGCTTCGTCCATCAGGGCATGACCTCCTCGGACGTGCTCGATACCTCCTTCGCCGTGCAGCTCACCCAGGCGGCCGACATCCTGCTGGCCGATACCGACCGGCTGTTGGCGGCGCTGAAGAAGCGCGCGTTGGAGCACAAGGACACGCTCACCATCGGCCGTAGCCACGGCATCCATGCCGAGCCGACAACCTTCGGCGTCAAGCTCGCGGGCCACTACGCCGCTTTCGAGCGCAACCGAGCGCGGCTCGTGGCGGCACGCGCCGAGATCGCGACCTGCGCCATCTCGGGGCCCGTCGGCACCTTCGCCAATGTCGATCCGCGCATCGAGGAGCATGTCGCCAAGAAGCTCGGCCTGACGGTCGAACCGGTGTCCACTCAGGTCATCCCGCGTGACCGCCATGCTGCGTTCTTCGCTGCCCTTGCCGTGGTTGCGTCGTCGATTGAGAATCTCGCCACCGAAATCCGCCACCTGCAGCGCACCGAAGTCCGCGAGGCCGAGGAGTTCTTCTCCGAGGGCCAGAAGGGCTCCTCCTCGATGCCGCACAAGCGCAATCCGGTGCTGACCGAGAATGTGACCGGCCTCGCCCGCGTCGTACGGAGCGCCGTCGTTCCGGCGCTCGAGAATGTCACCCTGTGGCACGAGCGCGATATCTCGCACTCCTCTGCCGAGCGTTACATCGCCCCCGACGCCACCGGCACGCTCGATTTCGCGTTGAACCGCATCGCGGGCGTCGTCGAGCAGCTCGTGGTCTACAAGGATCGCATGAAGGCCAACCTCGACTCGCTGGGCGGGCTGGTCTTCTCACAGCGCATCCTGTTGGCGCTGACGCAGAAAGGCATGAGCCGCGAGGCTTCCTACGCTGCCGTGCAGCGCAACGCGATGGATGCCTGGAGGGGAAATGCCTCGCTGCTGGCGCTCTGCCGCGCCGACAAGGAGATCGGCGAATTCCTGGCCGATGACGAGCTCACGGCGCTGTTCGACATGAGCTATCACACCAAGCACGTCGACACGATCTTCAAGCGCGTCTTCGGCTGAAGACGCGCTTCCGCTGACCCTGGGTCAGTGGGTGTCCGCCATGATCTGCTTCTTGGCATCGACCAGCAGCCGCTCGGCCTGCTTGAGGATCGTGTGATCCTCCATCGGCTTACCGACGGCGGCGAGATCCTTCATGATCTTGTGCACGACATCAGAGTCGCCCGGCTTCTCGAAGTCGGCCAGGACCACTTCCTTGGCATAGGCTTCGGCATCGGCGCCCGTCTTGCCCAGCAGGCCGGCGGCCCACAGGCCGAGCAGCTTGTTGCGGCGGGCCTTGACCTTGAATTGCAGTTCCTGGTCGAGCTCGAACTTCTTTTCGAAGGATTTTTCGCGTTCGTCGAACGTGGTCATCGGCCGCTCCAGTTAACTCGTCGCGCGGGTTTATAGCGATCACGCGCGCGTCTTTCCACCCTGTGCTGGCGGTGGCAAAGTCGCGCCTCGCGAGGAGGATCGACCGTTATGTCACTGGAAAAGCTCAAGGAATGGATCGGCAGGACGCAGTCCGTGGAGGATCTCGCCGCTCCTTTCCCGGTCCGTGCACTGGCTGCTACCCTCGACGAGGGCGATCCCGATCCCCGAAATGGCGATCCGCTGCCGCCCCTTTGGCATTGGCTCTATTTCCTGGAGATCGCGCCGCAATCCAAGATCGGGCCAGATGGCCACGCCGAGCGCGGCGACTTCCTGCCGCCAGTGCCGCTGCCCCGCCGCATGTGGGCGGGCAGCCGCTTCACCTTCGACGGCGAGCCAGTACGCGTCGGCGAGACGATCGAACGGCGCTCCACGATCAAATCCGTCGAACCCAAGACAGGCTCGACCGGCTCGATGGTGTTCGTCACGGTACAGCACACGATCTCGGGACCGCGTGGCGTGTCATTGGTCGAGGAACACGACATCGTCTACCGCGAGGCCGCCAAGCCCGACGAAAAGCCGAGGCCACCGAAGCCAGCTCCGACCGATCCGACCTGGCGCAAGACGATCCAGGCCGATCCCGTGCTGTTGTTCCGCTTCTCTGCTCTCACCTTCAACGGCCATCGCATCCATTACGACCAACCTTATGTCACCGGGACTGAAGGCTATCCCGGACTGATCGTTCATGGCCCTCTCATGGGTTTGCTCCAGATGGAACTGGCGCGCCGCACGAACCCCGCTAGAATCGCCAAGAGCTTCGAGTTCCGAGCCCTGTCGCCGGTGTTCGCTGGCGGTGCGTTCAGTGTGCAGGCCCGTCGTGAACAAGACGGCTCGATAAAGACGTGGGTCGCCAATTCCAACGGCGGCCTGGCACAAGAGGGGAGAACTATTTTCCAATGAGAACGCATATCCATCACGGCGGCTGCGGCTGCCTGCAAGCCCTGTCACGCCGTGGCCTGTTCGGTCTTGGTCTCGGCGCGGCCGTTGCCGCCGCCACGGCGCCCGCCCATGCCGTCGAGGACAAGGGCTACGAAGCCATGCTGATGAAGTGCATCGACCCGCGCTTCACCACCAACACCTGGGCCTACATGGCGGGGCGCGGCTGGCAGAACGCCTACAGCCAATTCAACATCGCCGGTGGTCCGATCGCTGCCGTGGCGCCTGCTTTCCAGGAATGGCGGGCCACCTGGGAGGCGAACCTCAACGTCTCCGTCCAGCTTCACAACGTGAAGCGCGTAATCGGCATCGTGCACCGCGACTGTGGCGCAGCCGCCGTCGCCTATGGCGATCGCCTCAAGACCGACCGGGCCTTTGAAACCCAGATGCTCACCCAGGCACTACGAGCCTTCCGGGACCAGACGAAGAAGGCGCAGCCGCAAGTCATCGTCGAACTGGGCATCATGGACCTGAGCGGCGCTGTCGAGCCTGTGACCTGAGGGCGTTGGTGCCCGAACAAGCCTTCCCTTTCACTGAGGCAAAGGGCGCGGCGCTAGAGCACCAGCTCGCCGCGCGCCGTGAACGCCGACCCGTCGATCCGCTGCTGTCGCTGGTCATTCCCGTGTTCGACGAGGAGGAGTCGATTGATCTCTTCCTCGACACGGTCATACCGTTGCTCGAGCGCGCGTCGTTGCGCTTCGAGCTTGTCTTCGTCAACGACGGCTCACGTGACAACACCTTCGCCCGCCTGTTCGACAGAGGCCGCGGTGACCGACGCATCCGCATCGTCAACCTGTCGCGCAATTTCGGCAAGGAAGCGGCCCTTACTGCCGGCATCGACCACGCCAAGGGTGACATCCTGATCCCGATGGACATCGACCTGCAGGATCCGCCCGACCTGATCCAGCCGTTCATCGCCCGCTGGCGCGAGGGCTACGACATCGTCTATGGCGTACGCTCGGCGCGGCTCACGGACACGCGCGCCAAGCGCATGTCGGCCGGCTGGTTCTACCGTGTATTTAATTCCATGTCGCCCGTACGCATCCCGCCCAATGTCGGCGATTTTCGTCTGGTCGACCGGCGCGCCGTCGAGGTGTTACGGCAGCTCCCCGAGCGCAACCGCTTCATGAAGGGACTGTTCGCCTGGGTCGGATTCAATTCGATCGGTGTGCCATACGAGCGGCCGCAACGCGCCGCCGGCACCACCAAGTTCAACTTCTGGCGGCTCTGGAACTTCGCGCTCGATGGCGTCGTGAGTTTCTCGACCGCGCCGCTGCGCGCCTGGTTCTATGTCGGCGTGGTGATCGCCACCATCGCCGTCTTCTACGCGCTTTTCATCGTGACCCGCGTGTTGATCCTCGGCATCGATACCCCCGGCTATGCCTCGTTGCTGATCGCGGTCCTGCTCATGGGCGCCATTCAGCTCCTCTCGCTCGGCATCATCGGCGAATATCTCGGCCGCCTCTTCCTCGAGGTGAAAGGTCGGCCGATCTATGTCGTGGAAGGCGTCTACGAGGACGGCGCGGACGAGCCCCCACACGCGTGATCCTCGAGGCCTGACCTTATGGACCTCAAGGAAGAGGATATCCTCGGCGCAGACATTGCCCGGCATTGGTACTACCGCTCCAAGGCGGCAGCGCTGCGCCACGCCGTGGCTGGCCTCCAACCCCGACGCTTGCTCGATGTCGGCGCGGGCTCGGGCTTCTTCTCCCGGCATTTGCTTGTGGAAACAGCGGCCTCCAGTGCGCTCTGCGTCGACATCGGCTATCCGGCCGACCGCGACGACAGCGTCGCCGGCAAACCGGCACTCTATCGCCGCGACACAGGCCCGACGGATTGCGACCTCGTACTGATGATGGACGTTCTGGAGCATGTCGACGACGACCGTGGCCTCGTCCGGCACTATGCCGACAGGGTTCCTGCGGGCGCGCATTTCCTGGTGACAGTGCCGGCCTTCTCCTTCCTGTGGAGCGGCCACGACGTCTTCCTGGAGCACAAGCGGCGCTACCGCCTGCCCGAGATCGAGACGGCTCTACGTGATGCGGGGCTCGAGATCGTGCGCGGCGCCTACTTTTTCGGCCTGGTCTTTCCACTGGCCGCCACTGTCCGCCTCGCCGACCGCAACACGACCGAACCACGCAGCAGCCTCAAGAAGCACGGCACCTTCACCAACGGCCTACTGACCGCCATCTGCGCCGCCGAACTCCCACTCTTCCCGATCAACCGTCTCGCCGGCCTCTCCGCCTTCGTGCTCGCGAGGAAGCCTTAAGAGGCTGCGGCCAGGTCCTTGCTGACGATGCGTTTGCGCTTGGCGTTGATCTCGCGCAGCACGACCAGCATTTCCTCGGCAACGACATCGCCCGGGATGCCGTCGCCCTCGGCTTCGAGTTCCTTCATGTCGACCCACACCGCGTAGAGTGGCGCGGTGCGCTGGGTGATGATGCCGGCATGCAGAAGCGTCTTGATCAGCACGCGGAAGATGTTGGTGCTTTCCTTGAGCTGGTCGCGGCGATCGTCGTCAGTGAAGGTCTCCTTCACGGCGTCGCGCACCCACTGCCAATCGAGCCCGTACTTGGCGTAGATCACCTGCTTCTGCTCGGCGTTGATCAGGTTGAAGAGCAGCGTCTGGAAGATCTGCGCCGACCAGTCCTCGACTTTCTTGTGCTCGTCGGCACTGAGGTGGCCGATCGTCTTGGCGGCCCACAGGCGGCCGAAGCGGTGATGGAAGGCCTCGTCGCTCATGACGAGCTGCACCAGCCGGCGCAGCACGGGATCGTTGGTCTTGGCATTGAGCGTCGCGAACGAGCCCATCGCCAGGCCTTCGATCAGCATCTGCATGCCGACGATCTTCTTGTAGACCTCCTGTGTGCTCACCAGATCGTTGAGAACGGTGGCGATGGTCTTGCCGACGGGCAACGGTTCGCCCCAGCGTCGGGCGATGTAGCGGGTAAAGCCTGCGACATGGCGGGCCTCCTCGCGTGCCTGGTTGGCAGCATATTCCTGGGCACCCGGGTCGAGCAGGATGTGGCAGAGACTGGCCGACAGCGACAAAGCGCCCTGCTCACCATGCAGGAGATTGGAGACCGACCAGTGCATGACGTCGTTGGAGAGCTGGATCTTCTGCCGCTCGTCCAGCCGATCGGCGACGGCGCTACGCAGTTCGACCACGGTCTCCTGCGGCATGACCGGCGTCGCTTCCATATCGAACGGCTGGTCGAAATCGATGTAATTCTTGTCCAGCGGGTCCCAAAAATGGTCATGAGTGGCTGAAATGATGCCGTCGAAGGCATCGGTTCGGCGGCCGTAGCGTGCTACCTGCAACATCGCCGGGAAATCTTCCGGGGCGATAGTATCGTAGGCCTTGTCATAGGTGATTTGCTGGGCCATTGGGGGCCTCCGTTTCGAGGATCAATATGACGGTCGCGTCACCTTTTTCAATGGATTTTTCCCCAGTACCGGAGCATGGGGTTTCCGCCATATTCCGGCCCATTGGCGGGCGGCTCAACTTGCCCGCGCAGGAGTAAGAAATGTCCCGCCGCCGCCGCATCTACGAGGGCAAGGCCAAGACCTTGTTCGAGGGGCCAGAGCCCGGGACGATCGTCCAGTACTTCAAGGACGACGCGACCGCATTCAATAACCAGAAGAAGGGTACGATCACCGGCAAGGGTGTGATCAACAACCGTATCTCCGAGTTCTTGATGACCAAGCTCGGCGAGATCGGCGTACCCACGCATTTCATCCGCCGGCTGAACATGCGCGAGCAGCTCATCCGGCAAGTCGAGATCATCCCGCTCGAAGTGGTGGTCCGCAACG
Organism: Reyranella sp.; assembly: GCF_004297405.1. Classification (GTDB taxonomy): domain Bacteria; phylum Pseudomonadota; class Alphaproteobacteria; order Reyranellales; family Reyranellaceae; genus Reyranella. Next base: position 47,868 of record NZ_SCVC01000023.1, on the reverse strand, counting down.
TGGCGGCCGGTTCGTTCGCCAAGCGCTTCGGTGTCGAGGAAGGCACCCAGCTGCCGCGCTCGATCATGGAGTTCTTCTACAAGAACGACCAGCTCGCTGACCCGATGGTAACCGAGGAACACATCACTGCCTTCGGTTGGGCGACGCCGCAGGACCTCGACGACATCGTGGCGCTCACGCTCAGGGTCAACGACTTCCTGTTCGGCCTCTTCCTCGGCTGCGGCATAAAGCTGATCGACTTCAAGATCGAGTTCGGCCGCCTATATGAGGACGACATGGTCCGCATCGTGCTCGCCGACGAAATCAGCCCGGATTCCTGCCGCCTGTGGGATCTGCGCACTAACGAGAAGATGGATAAGGACCGCTTCCGCCGCGACCTCGGCAAGGTCGAGGAAGCCTACCAAGAGGTGGCGCGGCGCCTCGGCATCCTGATCGACCAGGGACCGGGCGACGTGCGCGGCCCTACCACCCTTCAATAGCCCTGCCCCAGCGAGACGACATGAAAGCCAGAGTTCACGTGACCCTCAAGAACGGCGTGCTCGACCCCCAGGGCAAGGCCATCGGACATTCCCTCAACCGTCTGGGCTTTCCCGAGGTGGGTGACGTCCGCCAGGGCAAGTTCATCGAGCTGGAATTGGCCGAGACCGACAAAGCCAAGGCCAAGGCGCGGCTCGATGAGATGTGCCGGAAGCTCTTGGCCAACACCGTGATCGAGAACTATTCGATCGAGCTGGTCGGCTGATGAAAGCAGCGGTCCTCGTCTTCCCCGGCTCCAATCGCGAAGGCGATGTGGCGCAGGCAATCGAACTGGTCACGGGTCGCAGGCCCTCAATGGTCTGGCACGGCGACGGCGACTTCGAGAAGGTCGACCTGATCGTGGTGCCGGGCGGCTTCTCCTACGGCGACTATCTCCGTTGCGGCGCCATGGCGGCCCAGTCGCCGGTGATGGCGGAGGTCAAGAAGCGCGCCGCCCAGGGCGTGCCCGTCCTGGGCATCTGCAACGGTTTCCAGATCGTGACCGAGGCGGGACTGCTGCCGGGTACGCTGATGCGCAATTCGCATCTCAAGTTCGTCTGCTCGGACGTCCACCTCAAGGTCGAGACCAGCCAGAGCCTGTTCACCAACCGCTATCAGGCAGGCCAGGTGATCAAGGTTCCGGTGGCCCATGCCGAGGGCAACTATTTCGCTGACGCCGACACGCTGAAGCGACTCGAGGATCGCGGCCAGATCGCCTTCCGCTATTGCACGCCGAGCGGCGTGGTCGAGGGTGCGGGCAATCCCAATGGCTCGACCAACAACATTGCTGGCATCTTCAACGAAACCAAGACGGTGCTGGGGCTGATGCCGCATCCGGAGAATGCCGTGGAGCCGATGTTCGGCGGAACCGACGGCAAGGGTTTGTTCGAGGGTATGGTCGAGGCGCTGTCGTGACGATTGCTCAAGAGAAGAACCCGCCGGTCAAGCTCCCCAACGAACCCGCGATCACCCCCCAGATCGTCGCCGAGCACGGCTTGGCGCCGGACGAGTACGAGCGCCTGCTGAAGATCATGGGCCGCACGCCGACCATGGTGGAGCTCGGCATCTTCTCGGCGATGTGGAGCGAGCACTGCTCCTATAAATCCTCGAAGGTCTGGCTGAAGAAGCTGCCGACCAAGGCCCCGTGGGTGATCCAGGGTCCGGGCGAGAATGCCGGCGTGATCGACATCGGTGACGGCCAGGCCGCCATCTTCAAGATGGAAAGCCACAACCACCCCTCCTACATCGAGCCCTACCAGGGCGCGGCGACGGGCGTGGGCGGCATCCTGCGCGACGTCTTCACGATGGGCGCCCGGCCGGTTGCCAACCTGAATGCCCTGCGCTTCGGCGACCCGAACCATCCCAGGACACGGCATCTCGTGTCGGGCGTCGTCGCCGGCATCGGCGGCTACGGCAACTGCATGGGCATCCCGACGGTGGGCGGCGAGACGAACTTCCATTCCGCCTACAACGGCAACATCCTGGTCAACGCCATGACCGTGGGCATCGCGCCGTCGGATCGTATCTTCTATGCGGCCGCCGCGGGCATCGGTAATCCGCTGGTCTATGTCGGCTCCAAGACCGGCCGCGATGGCATCCATGGCGCCACCATGTCCTCGACCGAATTCAACGAGGACAGCGAGAGCAAGCGGCCCACCGTGCAGGTCGGCGACCCGTTCGTCGAGAAGCTGCTGCTGGAAGCCTGCCTCGAGCTGATGGCGACCGACGCGATCGTGGCCATCCAGGACATGGGCGCAGCCGGCCTCACCTCCTCGTCGTTCGAGATGGCTGCCAAGGGCGGCCTTGGCGTTGTGGTCGAGCTCGACAAGGTGCCGATGCGCGAGACCGGCATGAATCCCTACGAACTCATGCTCTCCGAAAGCCAGGAGCGCATGCTGATCGTGCTGAAGCCCGGCCGCGAGGAGCTGGCGCGTAAGATCTTCGAGAAGTGGGAGCTCGACTTCGCCGTCATCGGCCATCTCACCGACACCGAGCGCATGGTCCTGTCCTGGCATGGCGACATCGTGGGCAATATCCCGATCCCGCCGCTGGTCACCGAAGCGCCGATGTACGAGCGGCCGTGGACCCTGACGCCGCTGCCCGCCGAACTGGACGCTGCCAAAGTACCGGCGCCCAAGGACTGGAACGCCTCGCTGATCACCCTGATGGGCTCGCCCGACCTCGCCAGCAAGGCGTGGATCTGGAAGCAGTACGATCATCTCATCATGGGCAACACGGCGATCCGCCCGCAGGACGGCGACGCCGCGCTGGTGCGCGTGCCCGGAGGCCACAAGGGCCTCGCCATGACGTCCGACTGCACACCGCGTTACGTGCAGGCCCATCCCGAGACCGGCGGCCGCCAGGCCGTGGCCGAGGCGTGGCGCAACATCACCGCGACCGGCGCCAAGCCGCTCGCCGTCACCGACAACATGAACTTCGGCAACCCGCAGAAGCCCGAGATCATGGGCCAGTTCGCCGGCGCCATCATGGGCATGACCGAGGCCTGCAACGCCCTCGACTTCCCCGTCGTGTCGGGCAACGTCTCGCTCTACAACGAGACCGAAGGCCGTCCCATCCTGCCAACACCGACCATTGGCGCTGTCGGCGTGATCGAGGATATCGCCACCTCCGTCGGCTCGCGGCTGATGCAGTCGGGCCTGGCGCTCGTTCTCCTCGGTGAGACGAAGGGCTGGCTCGGCCAGTCGATCTACCTGCGCGAACTGCACGGCCGCGAGGAAGGTGCACCGCCGCCGGTCGACCTCGCTGCCGAGCGCCGCAATGGTGACTTCGTGCGCGGCGAGATCGTGGGCCGCCGGGTCGCTGCCTGTCACGATCTCTCCGATGGCGGCCTGTTGGTCGGTCTGGCTGAGATGTGCCTGGCGGGCGGGACCGGCGCCACGCTGAAGCTGCCGAAGGGCATCAACGCGCCTCACGCCTATCTCTACGGCGAGGATCAGGCCCGGTACCTGGTCGCGACCGACGATGGCGAGGCTCTGCTCGCCGCGGCTGCCAAGGCCGGCGTTCCGGCGGTCCAGCTCGGCTATTCAGGCGGTGTCAATTTGGTCGTCGAGGGCCTTCTGGACCTGCCACTCAGCGAATTGCGGGCCGTACACGAAGGCTGGCTTCCGGATTATATGAGCAGCGCGGCCTGAGGAGACACCCATGCCCATGCACGCAGAAGACATCGTCCGCCTGATCAAGGACGGCATCCCCGGCGCCGAGGTCGAAATCCAGGACCTCGCCGGCGATGGCGACCATTATGCCGCCACGGTCATTTCGGCGGCCTTTGCCGGCAAATCCAAGATTCAGCAGCACCAGATGGTCTATGGCGCGTTAGGAGGTCGCATGGGTGGCGTTCTGCATGCCCTGAAATTGACCACCATGGCGCAACGGCCCTGACGGCCCTATATTGTTGTCAAATCCCGCACCCACCGTGTGGTGCTCCAGGAGACCGACATGAGCGAACCCCAGGTGTTCGAACGTATCCGTGACGAGATCGGCAAGAACGAGGTTCTGCTGTTCATGAAGGGCACGCCGGTGTTCCCGCAGTGCGGCTTCTCGGCGGCAGTGGTCGACGTGCTGAGCCAGCTCGGCGTCAAGTTCCACGGCGTCAATATCCTGGTCGACCCTGAACTGCGTCAGGGCATCAAGGAATTCAGCCAGTGGCCGACGATCCCCCAGCTCTACGTAAAGGGCGAGTTTGTCGGCGGCTGCGACATCATTCGCGAGATGTTCGAGACCGGTGAGCTCGAGCAGCTTCTGAAGGAGAAGGGCGTGGCGCTGGCCGCCGCCGCCTAACTTCCCTTCGCCGCGGTCCTACGCAAATGCGTAGGACGCCATCGAGAGATTACCCAGAGTGAAGCTGCGATGGAGGGTGCGCCCCTGTGCGCCCTCGCCTGCCGCGCCGAAGGCGACGTGCAGCGGCAGGAAATGCTCATCGGTTGGATGGGCTTCGCGGGCATACGGCGCCTGCGTGCGATAGTCGGCGAGCGCCACCTCATCCCCTTTCTCCACAGTCTCCGCCAGCCAGTCATCGAATGCCTGCGCCCAGGGCTCGGGCTCGGATGAATCGCCGCTGCGCACCAGCGCCCTGAGATTATGAATGGCGCTGCCGCTGCCCATCACCAGCACACCCTCCTCGCGCAGCGGCGCCAGCTTCCGGCCAAGGGCGATATGATGCGCGGGCGTCTGGCCTGGCTGCACCGAGAGTTGGAAGATCGGGATATCGGCCTCCGGCCAGCCCAGCATGGCCGGCACCCAGGCGCCATGGTCGAGGCCGCGACGATGGTCGTGCGCTGCGCCTGTGAGCTTCGCCACTTTCTCGGCCAGCGCCGGGGCTCCGGGCGCGCTGTAACGCAGGCGATAGAGTTCCTCGGGGAAGCCGTAAAAGTCGTGAATCGTCTCGGGTTTACGCGCCAGCGATACCGCCGGCACGTCGGTATCCCAGTGCGCCGATACGGCCACGATCGCCTGCGGGCGCGGCACCTGCTGACCGAGGCTCGCCAGGAATGCCCGCGCCGGCACATCCTCCAGAATCAGGGTCGGCGCTCCATGGGACACGAAGATCGTCGGCATCGACATCGCTTTATTCCTCATCCGGCTCGTGGCAGCCTGTGTGCAAATCGGGGGGACCGATTCCTGGGAGGGGTGGATTATGCATGTAACACGGAGACTGGGGCAGTTGGCCGCCGGCCTGGGCCTTGCCATGGGAATGTCGCTGGCGACGCCAGCCATGTCGCAGACGACGCTCAAGATGGTCGCGCATTCCGACCTCAAGGTGCTGGACCCGATCTGGACGACCGCCTTCATCACGCGCAACCACGGCTACCTGGTCTACGACGTGCTGTTCGCCAAGGATGCCCAGCTGCGCATCCAGCCGCAGATGGTCGATAAGTACGAGACTTCGGCCGACAAGCTTACCTGGACCTTCACCCTGCGCGACGGCCTCGAATGGCACGACGGCAAGCCGGTGACGGCCGAGGACTGCGTGGCTTCGATCCGCCGATGGGCCGCCCGCGATGCGCTCGGCCAGCAGATGATGGCGCGCGTCGGCGAGATGGCGCCGGTCGATGCCAAAACTTTCCGCATCGTGCTCAAGGAACCGTTCGGCCTGATGCTCGACGCGCTGGGCAAACCGTCGTCTAACGTGCCGTTCATGATGCCCAAGCGGGTGGCCGAAACCGATCCCGGTAAGCAGATCGACGACTACACAGGCTCCGGTCCGTTCGTCTTCAAGAAGGAGGAGTGGAAGCCCGGCGAGAAGATCGTCTACGCCAAGAACACCAAGTACAAGCCGCGCCCCGAACCGCCGTCCATGCTGGCCGGTGGCAAGGTCGCCAAGGTCGATCGCATCGAGTGGCTGGCGATCCCCGACCCGATGACAGCGGTCAATGCGCTGATCCAGGGCGAGATCGACATGATCGAGGTGCCGATCCCCGATCACTTCCCTGTCCTCAAGGCTGACAAGAACGTGGCCCTGTTCGGTTGGAACCAGCTCGGCAGCCAGATCATCATGCGGCTGAACCATCTCCATCCGCCGTTCAACAATGTGAAGGCGCGTCAGGCGGCGATGCTCGCCATCGCCCAGGAAGATTTCCTGCGCGCCCAGGTCGGGGACGCCGAGATCTACAGGGTCTGCAACTCGCCTCTGGTCTGCGGTTCTCCCTACGAGAAGAGCTACGGCGACCTCCTCGTCAAACCCAACCTGGAAAAAGCGCGTCAGCTCCTGAAGGAGAGCGGCTACGACGGCACGCCGATCGTCATGCTGCACCAGACCGACCTGCAGTCGTCGAACCAGCTTCCGCCGGTCGGCAAACAGGCGCTGGAGAAGGCGGGCTTCAAGGTCGACCTGCAGGCGATGGACTGGCAGACCGTGGTCGCCCGCCGAGCCCGCAAGGAAGCGCCCGACAAAGGCGGCTGGAACGTCTTCTACACCACGACCGTCACGGTCGATGCAGATAACCCGGCCGGCAATTCCTTCACCAGCGGCGGCTGTGACAAGGCCTGGTTCGGCTGGCCCTGCGATCCCGAAATGGAAAAGCTCCGGACCGATTTCGTGAAGGAAAGCGATCCCGAGCGCCGCAAGGCGATTGCTCTCGCCGTCTCCGACCGGGTCATGGAACAGGCGGTCTACATCACGCTGGGCCAGTACAAGGCGTTCGGCGCCTATCGCAAGGATCGCGTCGAGGGCTGGCTTCCCGCTCCCGTGCCGATCCTCTGGAATATCAGCAAGAAGTAACCGGTACGCCGGACTGTGGGCCCTGAGGCCCGCGGGCCGGCCTGCTGCTTCGGCGCGAAACTCGGCGGCATGGACATTGCTCCATGCCTCAGGCAGGTGATGGCCTATCCACGCAATCCGGGGAGCCGAGGAGTCGAAGGAAGTATCATGCATGTAACGCGTAAACTCGCGCAGCTCGCAGCCTGCGTCGGGCTGTTGACGGCAGCGCCCGCTGCAATGGCGCAAACCACCCTGAAGATGGTTTCGCATTCTGATCTCAAGGTTCTGGACCCGGTCTGGACCAGTGCGCTGATCACGCGCAACCACGGCTACATGATCTACGACGTGCTGTTCGCCAAGGACGCGAACCTCAAGGTCCAGCCGCAGATGGCCGAGAAGTACGAAGTCTCGCCGGACAAGCTCACCTGGACGATCACGTTGCGCGACGGTCTGGAATGGCATGACGGCAAGCCGGTCACCGCCGAGGACTGCGTCGCCTCGCTGAAGCGCTGGATGGTACGCGACTCCTTCGGCCAGCTCCTGGCCGCCGCAACGGGCGAACTCAAGGTGATCGACGCCAAGACCTTCGCCATCGTGCTCAAGGAGCCGTTCGGCATGGTGCTCGAGGCGCTGGCCAAGCCGTCCTCGCTGGTTCCGTTCATGATGCCGAAGCGGGTCGCCGAGACCGATCCATTCAAGCAGATCGAGGACTACACAGGCTCCGGCCCCTTCGTCTTCAAGAAGGACGAGTGGAAGCCCGGCGAGAAGGTCGTCTACGTCAAGAACCCCAAGTACAAGCCGCGCGCTGAAGCGCCGTCGATGCTGGCCGGTGGCAAGGTGGCCAAGGTCGATCGCGTCGAATGGCTGGCCATCCCCGACCCCAGCACGGCGGTCAACGCGCTGATGGCTGGTGAGATCGACCTCATCGAATCGCCGGTGCCGGATCTCTTCCCGATGCTGCGGGCCGAGAAGAACATTGCGCTCTATGGCTGGAACAAGCTCGGCAGCCAGATCATCATGCGCTTCAACCACCTGCACCCGCCCTTCAACAACGTGAAGGCCCGGCAGGCCGCGATGCTGGCCATCGCGCAGGAAGACATGCTGCGCGCCCAGGTCGGCGACCCGGAAATCTACCAGGTCTGCAATGCGCCGTTCGTCTGCGGCACGGCCTACGGCAAGGAATATGGCGACCTGCTGATCAAGCCGAACCTCGAGAAGGCACGAGCACTCCTGAAGGAGAGCGGCTACGACGGCACCCCGGTGGCGTTGATGCAGCAGACCGACCTGCAATCTTCCAACCAGGTCCAGGCCGTCGCCAAGCAGCAGCTCGAAAAGGCCGGCTTCAAGGTCGACCTTATGCCGATGGACTGGCAGACCGTGGTCTCGCGCCGTGCCCGCAAGGAGACGCCGGACAAGGGTGGCTGGAACATCTTCTTCACCACCAACATCACGCTCGACCTCGACAATCCGGGCACCAACTCCTTCGCGTCGGGTGCCTGTGACAAGGCCTGGTTCGGCTGGCCGTGCGACGAGGAGCTGCAGAAGCTGCGCGCCGCCTTCATCAAGGAGACGGATCCGGCCAAGCAGAAGGAACTGGGGCTCGCCATCTCCAACCGCGTGATGAACGAGGCGATCTATGCGCCGGTCGGCCAGTACAAGGCCTTCGGCGCCTACCGCAAGGACCGGCTCTCGGGTTGGCTCGAAGGCCCCGTACCGGTGATCTGGAACATCAGCAAGAAGTGACCGAAAGGAAGGGCGCCCGATGACGGCGCCCTTCTTCTTTGTCAGGCTGCGACCTTACGCGACACGGCGACCAAACGCGTCAAAGGTCGTGAAGTCGTGTGCGGCGATGCCTTCGACGCACCGATCGGCGCTAGCCTGCCCATCGCACCGATCGACGTGCCGCCCTCATAGAGAGCGCCAATCTTTTGATTTAACTAAGAAATTTCCATTTGTTTCATCAGTTGATCTGATTTCTCAAAGTGACTGGAAACATCTGAGAGGCGGACTATATCTTCACCAGTAGGTACCAATTCGTAACCTTGGGAATATTGTCCGATGACCACTCCCGCCAGCCAAGTTCCGGTCGCCAGCGTCCCCGCCGCCAAGGCCAAGGAGAGCGCGACCTGTCCCATGGACTTCATCCTGCGCATGCTGATGGGCCCCTGGACGACGTACATTCTCTACAACCTGCGCACGCACGGCCCACAGCGCTTCGGCGAACTGAAGCGGCGTGTCGCGGGCATCTCCGCGAAGATGCTGACGGAGCGTCTGCGCACGCTCGAAGGCGCCTCTCTGGTGAAGCGCGACTACGAGGCGACGATCCCTCCGAAGGTCACTTATTCGCTGACCCAACGTGGGCACGAGCTCGACGACGTCATGGGACGTCTTGCCGAGATCGGCACGCGCTGGGAGGCCGAGGACGCGGCCAACCGTGCGCTACGCGCCGCGGCAACGGAGCTGAAGGCCGCGGAGTAATCTGCGACTCAAGACCGATCTAAGATGAATTCGATGACCTGCGATGTGCTGGTCATCGGCCATGGCCTGCATGCTCTCGTCACGATGGCGGCGGCTGGCGGGCGCCTCCTGCCCGGTCGCGAAACCCGCCGTGTCGTGCGTCGCGGCCGGTCCATCTCCGCCATTGCCCTCGACCACGGCGAGATCAGCGCCCGCTTTTTCGTCGACACCGCTGCCGGCCCGTCTCTTGCCGACCAGCAGGCCTTCGAGCCGATTGCTGGCCGCGAGTACATCGACACAATCGCGGTCACCGAGGGACCGGGCGGTCGATATGCCCTGCCTTATCGCGCAGCGCTGGCGCCGGCCATCGACAATGTGCTCGTCATCCCGGCCAATCTGCCGCCAGCCTTGGCACTGGCGGCCGCCCACGCCGTCGGCATCGCCGCAGTTCTGCTCGCTCGAACAGGACAGCCGGCCAACCAGCTCGATTCCGCAACCCTGCGCGAAAGGCTGAGAGCGGCCGGCGCGCGCCTCTAGCCGTTACTTCTTGCTGATGCCCCAGAAGGTCGTGATCGGCGCCGGCACCGGCCGGGTTACGACATTGGCGCGGACGGCCTGCACGCCGAACCATTCGCCGAGGGGAACATGCGTGACGACCTGCATGGCGTGACGCTGCACCTCTTCGGCGACGGCCTTCTTTTCGGCGTCAGTGGTCGCCTTCACGAACTTGTCTCGCAGCTTTTCCAGGGCCTCGTCGCACGGCCAGCCCGACCGCGCCTTGTCGCAGGTCGCGGTGAGGAACGGAGTCATCAGCGGATCGAGGATGTCGAGCTGCACCCAGCTTGTGCCGAAGGCGTTCCAGCCACCCTCAGACGGCGGTCCCTTCTTGGCGAGCCGCGCCACCATGCTCTGCCAGTCCATCGGCTGGACCTCGACCTTGAAGCCCGCCTTTTCGAGCTGCGCCTTGGCGACCGGGGCGATCTGCTTGATCACGCCGAGGTCCGTCGGCTGCGGCATCACCACGACCGTGCCGTCATAGCCCGCCTCCTTGAGGAGTTCGCGGGCCTTCGCGACATTGCCCTCGATGAGACCATCCATGCCGGTCGTCGACGCGAGCGGCGAGTCGCAGGTGAACATGGCCTTGCAGACGCGATAGTAGCGCTTGTCGCCGATACCGGCCTGCAGGAACTCCTCCTGGCTCAGCGCATAGGAAGCGGCCTGGCGCACTTTCTCGTTGTTGAAGGGCGGCTGTAGCCAGTTCATGCGGAAGACGTATTGGTTCGACGCCCGGCCGCGGATGAGACGGATGTTCTTGTCCTTTTCCAGGATGCCGAGATGGTCGTAGGAAACGCCCTCGATCATGTCGATCTCGCCGTTCAGCAGCGCGTTGAGCTGTGTCTCGGCATCGGGGATCCAGACCCACTCCACACGGTCGAGGTTCACGACCTTCCCGCCGGCGAGACCCGACATCGGCTCGGGCCGCGGCTTGTATTTCGGGTTCTTGACGTAGACCAGCTTCTCGCCCGGCTTCCACTCGTCCTTCTTGAAGATGAAGGGGCCGGAGCCGATGTAGTCATCGATCGGCTTGAAGGCGTCCACCTCGGCCATCTTCTTGGGCATCATGAAAGGAACGACCACCGAGGGCTTTCCGAGCGCCTCGATCAATGGCCCGAACTTCTCCTTGAGCACGATCTGGAAGGTCTTGGGATCGACGATCTTGTATTCCTGGAGCGACATGGCGAGTTTCTGGCCCATCGCATCTCGCGCCGACCAGCGCTTCAGCGAAGCGACGCAATCCTCGGACGTGACAGGCGTGCCGTCATGCCATTCGAGTCCGTCACGCAGCTTGAAGGTCCAGGTGAGCCCGTCGTCGCTGGTCGTCCAGCTATCGACCATCTGCGGCTTGACCTGAAATGCTTCATCGATCGCGAACAGCGTATCGTAGAGCATGTAGCCGTGGTTGCGCGTGATGTAGGCGCCGCTCCAGATCGGATCGAGCGCCTTCACGTCGGAATGCATCACGACCTTGAGGGTCTGCGCCGACGCGGCCGAGGCGGCAGCAAGCGTTGCAAAGGCTGCGAGGGAAACAACAAAGCGACGCATGTACGGCCTCCAACAATGGTGGCCGAAGTCTAAGGCGGTGCAATGTCTCGTGTCATCCGAAGTGAAGCGAGGAATCCTTTCAATGCTGAAAAGATTCCTCGCAGCGTCGTCCTGACACGATTCTTGCTAGCTGAGCGCGAGCTTGTAGACGCGCGCCGCCGTACCTGAAAACAAGGCTGTCTTCTCAGCAGCCGACACACCCATGGCGAGCCGCTTGAAGGCATTCCAGAGCACGCCGTACCCTGAGCTGATCTTGTCGACCGGGAAGTTGCTCTCGAACATGCAGCGGTCGGCGCCGAAGATCTCGACCGTCGTCTCGACCCAGGGCTTGAAGGCGGTGGCCAATTCCTGCGAACCGGGCGGAGTCGGCCGCTCGTAGAAATCGAACCAGCCCATCGCCATGCCGAGCCCACCCACCTTCACCGTGACGTTGGGCCGGCGCGCCAGCTCCGTCATGGATTTCTTCCAGGTAGCGAACACCTCGTCATGGCGGCTGGCATAGGAGGCATAACCGAGCGGACCGCCGACATGGTCGAGGATGATCTGGGTGTTGGGAAAGGCGCTCGCGAGGTCGGCGACTTCGCCGATCTGCGGATGATAGGTCCAGCTGTCGAAGGTCAGGCCGCGGCGATCGAGTTCGCGGAAGCCTTCGCGCCACGTCGCATCGGCCATCAGGCCCGGCGTCGGATTGGTGCGGGTCGGACGGATGCCAGGGTCCTTGTCGAGGCCGGTCTGGTAGCGAATGCCGCGAAAGCGGCCATTGCCAGCAGCGATCTGGGCGTCGAACACCGCACCGGCCTTCGCGCCAAGCCGGAGGTCGACATGGCTCACGATACCGGCGCAGGCGCGCAGACCGCCATAGAGGCCGCTGGCGCTCATCGCCGCGACTCCGTTGGCGAACTCGGTCTCGCCAAGGCAGCGCAGTTCCGCCGGACCTTCCTTGCGATACATCGAATGGCAATCGACGAACACCGTGGCCACGATGTTGTGGCCGGTCTGCGTGTCGGCCAGCAGGTCGTGGAACATGTAGTCGTTGCCGGTACGCTGCCAGAGATGATGGTGCGGATCGACGATCGGCAACGCCGGCTCCAGCGCTTCCTCCGTCACCTTGGCGACCCATTCGAGGTTTGGCGCGATGACATTGCCCAGTTTCGGTGATGCGCTCATGGGCGTTCTCCTCGTTTTCTTTGCGTCCTACAGGACGGGTTGCTCGCTGATCATCGAAACGTGCGCCGATACCACCTTCCAGCCGACATCCGGAAAGCGTACCCAGGTCTGGCTTTGCCGCCCAGTCATGTCCTTGCCACGGACCTTGTAGACGAGGTTCACGGTGGCGATGTCCCGTCCCAAGGTCAGGATATCGACGCGATAGCGCTTCTCCTTGGTGCCGGGCCCCGGCGGCCGCGCCATCCGATGGGCATGGATACGGTCGAAGCCGTAGCCGTGCTCGTTGTTGGCGAGGCGGATCGTGTACGGGCTGTTCCAAAAGGTCGCGTCGAGCACGTCGACATTCTTGTCGATCAACGCCTGTTCGTAGCGTTCGAACAGCGCACTCACCTCGGCAACAACTTCAGGAAGATTGGGCGTCAGATCTCTTGCAGACTCGGCGTTCACTTGGTCTTTCACTGGGCTCCCTCGAGAGCGCGCGCCACAGCCACCAGGCTGGCATCGCTGCCCCTTGCGCCGATGATGGACAGACCGATGGGGAGGCCGTCAACCGTCGCGCCCGGAAGGCTGACCTGCGGATGGCCGGCAAGTCCGCCCTGCGCGCAGAGACAGGTGATGCGATCGCGTAGCGGCTCAAGCACGGAGAGCGACTGGCTCGTCAGCGGCGCGGGAAACGGCGTCGTCGGCAGGCAGAGAATGGTGCCGGCCGGCAACAGATACTTCATCCGCGCCCGTGCTTCCTGCCGCATCAGGTTGGCCCAGGCGCGGTCCGCTTCGGAGATCATCGAGCCCATCACCAGCGCCCGCGCGACCGAGAAGGCGAAACGCGGATTGCGCTCGTCGAGCCAGCCCTTGAACGTGTTGTAGGCTTCCGCGGGCTGCAGCGTCCGCTGAGCACGCGCCCATACCGAAAGCCCCTGCGGTGCCATGACGTCTTCGCGGCTCGATCCAATGATGCCGGCAAGACGCTTGACCATCGGCTGCAGGGCCTCGGCCACATTGGCGTCGGCGAAGCCGAAAGTGTCGACAGCGACGATCAACCGATTGGGCAACGACGCGGGGATGGCTTCGCCCAACATCACCGACGAGACCTTGGCGAAGGTCTCGGCATCGCGGGCAAACCAGCCGGTCGTGTCGGAGGTCGGTGCCTGGGGCAGCATGCCAGTAACGTCGAGACGGCCGTGTGTAGGACGAATGCCGTAGAGACCACAGAAGCTCGACGGAACACGCACCGAGCCGCCGGTGTCCGTGCCCAGCGCCGTATCACAGATCCCCGCTGCGACCGCCGCAGCCGAGCCCGAAGATGAGCCACCAGGGACGCGGCCGGGAGCGCGCACGTTGCGCGGTGTGCCGTCGAACGCATTCTCACCCAGAATACCGAGCGATACCTCATCGGTGATCGTCTTGCCGATCAAGCTGGCACCGGCGTCGAGCAGGGTCTGCACGGCCCAGGCATTCCGCGTCGGAATAGGACGGCCCGTCGGCCAGTCATGGTTGCCGCCGCCCGTCGGTACGCCTGCCACGTCGAACAGATCCTTGGCCGCGAAGGTAAGCCCCGACAAGGGACCATCGGGGCAGCCATCTACGCGCGCGCGAGGGCCCGGCACAAAGGCGCCGATATCGTCAGTCATGGAACGCTACTCACTTTGTGGAGAGAAACGATTACTCAGCCGGCGTGGCTGGCACTCGCCCTTTGGTGCGCCAGCGCTTGGCCCAGCCGGGACTGAACTTCATGCCGGTCAGCTTGTCGAACCACATGTAGACCACCGGCGTGATGAACAGCGTGAGGAGCTGCGACACCAGCAGGCCACCCACGACGGTGACACCGAGCGGCTGGCGCAACTCGGCCCCGGCGCCATGACCCAACGCGATGGGCAACGCACCCAGCAAGGCACAGGCCGTGGTCATCATGATCGGCCGGAAGCGCAGTAGCGCAGCCTCGACGATCGCCTGCTCTGCCGTGGCGCCCTGCCCTCGCCGTTCGATCGCGAAATCGACCATCATGATGGCGTTCTTCTTCACGATGCCGATCAGCATGACGACGCCGATCATGGCGATGACGCTCAGGTCCATGCCGAACAGCATCAGAGTGATCAGTGCACCGATACCGGCCGACGGCAGGCCCGACAGGATGGTGAGCGGATGGATGAAGCTCTCGTAGAGGACACCCAGGATGATGTAGATCACGAGGATTGCCGCGAACAGCAGCAGTCCCTGGTTGGCGACTGCCTGCTCGAAGACCTGTGCGCTACCTTCGAAGCTGGTGGCGATGTTGCTCGGCAGACCTATTTCAACGGCTGCCGCGCGGATGTCAGCGGTCGCCTGGCCGAGCGCGACGCCCGGCTGCAGGTTGAACGAGATGATGACCGAGGGAAGTTGCGCGATGTGGTTCACGGTGAGCGACGTCGGCTTGTCGACGCGCTTTGCCACCGTATCGAGCGGCACCAGAGCGCCGCTTGGCGTCCTGATCTGCAGGCGCCGCAACACGTCATTAATGTCGGCGTACTTGGGATCGGCCTCGAGGATCACCTGATAGGTGTCGTCAGGTGCGTAGATCGTCGAGACTTGGCGCGTGCCGAAGGCCGAGTAGAGCAGCAGGCGGATCTGGTCGACCGACAGGCCGAGGCGTGACGCCGTATCGCGATCGACGTCGATCAGCGCCGACCGTGCCCGCACCTGCAAGTCGGAGTTCACGTCCATGATCGACGGGATCTTCTTCATCCGCTCTTCCATCATCGGCGCATATTCCCGCAACGCCGTGAGGTCGCTGGAGCGCATACCGAACTGATACTGGGCGCGGGTCTGGGTCGTGCCGAGATTGATCGACTGGATCGGCTGGAAATAGATATTGATGCCAGGCACCGATGCGGTCACTCGGCGCAGACGGGCGATAACCTCCTGGATCGTATCCTTGCGATCACCCTTGTCACGCAAGGTGATGAACATACGACCGGAGTTGATCGTGTTGGCCGCGTTGCCGCCGCCCACTGTCGACACCACCGAGACGACGTCGGGATCTCTCTTCAGGATTTCTGCCAGCACCGACTGGCGGGCCACCATGGCGTCGAAAGACGCATCATCCGGACCGACCGTCGAGGCCGAGATCTGACCAATATCCTCGATCGGAAAGAAGCCCTTGGGAATGGCCTGAAAGAGGATCGCCGTGAGAACAAAGGTGCCGAGCGTGATCGCGAGCACCAGGCGTGGCAGCCTCACTGTGTGACGCAACGCCCAACCGTAGCCCTCGGTTATCTTGGTGAAGCTCCACTCGAAGGCACGCAGCAGGAAGTTGTGCTTCTCGTGATGGTCGATTGGCTTCAGGATTCGCGAGCAGAGCATCGGCGTAAGAGTGAGCGACACCACGCCCGAGATCAGGATGGCGAAACTGATGACAAGGCCGAACTCGTTGAACATGCGGCCAACGACGCCGCCCATGAACAGCACGGGGATGAACACCGCCACCAGCGAGAGCGTCATCGAGATGATGGTGAAGCCCACCTCCTTGGACCCCTTGAACGCCGCCTCCATCGGCTTCTCGCCCGCCTCGATGTGGCGAACGATGTTTTCCAGCATGACGATAGCGTCATCGACGACGAAGCCCACGGCCAGTGTCAGCGCCAGCAGCGATATGTTGTCGATCGAATGGCCACAGGCATACATGCCGGCGAAGGTGCCGATGACGGAGATCGGCAACGCGATCGCTGGAATGATGGTGGCGCGGAAACTGCGCAGGAAAAAGTAGATCGCAATGATGACCAGCACGCCCGCCAATACGAGGGTGAACTCGACGTCCTCGACGGCCTCGCGGATCGATTTCGAACGATCGTTCAGCAGCGAAATCTCGACGCCGCTCGGCAGCTCAGCCTGAATCTGAGGCAGGATCGCCCTGACCCGGTCGACCACCTCGACCGTGTTGGCATCGGGTTGCCGGTAGACGCCGAGCACGATGGCGCGGGTGCCGTCGACCCAGCTCGCCACCTTGTCGTTCTCGACGCTGTCCACGGCGGTGGCGACGTCGGAGATACGCACCGGCGCGCCATTCTGCCAGGAGACGACCACCGGCATGTAGTCGGACGCCTTGCTGATCGGGCCGGTGGCGTCGAGGATCGCATTCTGCCTGCGATCGGCAATCGAGCCGACAGGCTTGCTTGAATTGGCGGCGACGATCGCGTTCTGCAGCTCCTGCAGGGTCAGTCCGCGGACGGCGAGTTGATCGAGATCGGCGCGCACGCGCACGGCGAATTTCTGCGTCCCGAAGATCAATACCTGCGCGACACCCGGCAGGGTCGAAACGCGCGGAAGGATCGCGCGATTGGCAAAGGCATCGATGTCCGACAACCGCACCGTCGAGGATCGCAGGGCCAGGAACATCACCGCCCAATCGGCCGGGTTGACCTTGCGGAAGCTGGGCGGCGTCGTGAGTTCGGGGGGCAGCCGGCGCATCGCCGAGGAGATCGCCGATTGCACGTCGAGCGCCGCGCCGTCGATCGAGCGATTGAGATCGAACTGCAGGACGATCGAAGTGTTGCCGAGCGACGAGGTCGACGTCATCGCCGTCACGCCGGCGATGGTCGCGAATTGACGTTCCAGGATCGAGGCGACCGACGCGGCCATGGTCTCCGGGCTGGCGCCAGGGAGCTGGGCCGAGACCTGGATGGTCGGGAAGTCGACACGTGGGACGGCGGCGACGGGAAGCTGCTTGAAGGCGAAGCCACCTGCGATGACGAAAGTCGCCATCAGCAGGATGGTCATGACCGGACGGCGAATGCAAAGCGCTGATAACATCTCCGGTCCTCGACCTCTTCCACTGTCTAGCCCCGCGGGGGCGCCGTGGCCGTTGCCGGATCGTTGGCGCCGGATTTGATGCTCACATTGGCCCCGTTGGCGAGGCGGAGCTGGCCGTCGATGACGACCGATTCACCGCCCGCGAGGCCCTTGCCGATCACCGATTCACCGCCCTGGGTGCGCTTGACGTCGACGTTGCGCAGTTCGGCAACGCCGTCCTTCACCAGGTAAACATAAGCACCCTGCGGTCCGAGCTGGACCGCCGCAGCCGGAACTGAAATGGCTTCGGGCTCGACGCCGAGCGTGATCTCCACCTTCACGAACTGACCAGGCCACAGAAGCTCATTGGCGTTGTCGATGCGCGCCTTGGCCGTCACCGTGCCGGTGTTGGGATCGACGTTGTTCTCGATGAAGGCCATCACGCCCGAGCGCTTCTTCTGATCGTCGACGATCGCCGTGACCTTGACCGGGCCGCTGGCCATGGCCGCGCGCAGGTCCGGCAGGATGACCTGCGGGATGGCGAAGCTGACGTAAATCGGATCGATCTGATTGATGGTGGCGAGTGTGCTCGTCGCCGTATTGTCGCCGACGCGGACAACGGCGCCGGCCTTGCTGGCAATCGATCCAATGCGACCAGACACGGGAGCACGAATTTCGGTGTAGGTGAGCAGGGTCTGCACGCTGGTCTTGGATGCCTCGTCGGCTTCCAGCTGAGCCTCGGCCGACTTCAGCGCCGTGTTGGCATTGTCGCGCTGAACCAGCGTCCCGGCATTCTTGGAGAACAGCTCCTCATAGCGCTGCAGGTCGCGCTTGGCCTGCACGACCTGGGTCTGGTCCTTGCGGATCTGCGCCTCGATCTGCGCGAGCTGCGCCCGGAGCGTTCGGCCATCGAGCTCGAAGAGGATATCGCCCTCCTTCACAAAGGCGCCCTCTTCGACATTGACCTTCATGATCTGACTGTCCATCCGCGGCTTGATCTGGACCGATGCAATCGATTGCACGGTGCCGACGGCATCGACGACGACCGCCATCGGCTTCTTGGCCACGGTCGTGACGATGACCGGGACCGCGCCGGCCGGATTGGCGCGGCCACGCCGTCCCTGTGGCTGCGCCTGGGCCGCCGGGCTCGATTGGGCTTGCTCGGCGGCCTTGGCCGTCGTGCCCATGCCCAATTGTTGGGCAATCTGGCCTCGATAGATGTAGGCAGCCCCGCAGATCACAATCGCGGCCGTCGCGATGACTGCCATACGGCCAATCCACATTTCTTTTCTCTCCAGACCCCAAGCCCCGCTTGAATTATAGGGCCAGCATGGCTTCCCGCACAGACGGCAGCGTTATTTTTTAGCGACCTCAATGCAAAAAACCCGCCACAACCGGGCGGGTTTTTCGTCGAAAAGGTGGTCGGGAGCCGACTAACGGCTGTAGTACTCGACGACCAGCGACGGCTCCATCTGGACCGGATACGGCACGTCGGCGAGCTTCGGCCCGCGCACATAAGTGCCCTTCATGTCCTTATGATCAACGGAAACGTACTCCGGCACGTCGCGTTCGGCCGTCTGCGTAGCCTCGAGCACCCGGGCCATTTCCTTGGCCTTGGAGGTCAGCTCGATGACGTCGTTGTCCTTCACCAGGTACGACGCGATGTTGACCCGGCGGCCGTTCACTTTGACGTGACCATGGCTCACCAGCTGGCGGCTGGCGAAGACGGTGATGGCGAATTTCATGCGGTAGATGACCGCGTCCAGCCGGCGCTCCAGGATCTCGACCAGGTTTTCACCGGTGTCGCCCTTGCGGCGCACGGCCTCGAGATAGTAGCGGCGGAGCTGACGCTCCGAGACCGAGCCGTAGTAGCCCTTGAGGCGCTGCTTAGCCATGAGCTGCAGGCGGTAGTCGGTCGGCTTCTGGCGACCCTGGCCGTGCTGGCCGGGACCATATTCGCGCTTGTTGATCGGGCTCTTGGGACGGCCCCACAGGTTGACCCTGAGGCGGCGGTCGATCTTGTACTTCGAATTCTCGCGCTTGCTCACGCGACACTCCTGTTGTTGCACGTCATATGCGACGCTGTTTGTCCGGATAGGCCTGGATCCAACAAGAGTTGGGGCGGGATGCCGGCTGGAGGGCCTGCAACCACGTTCTCCGGAGAAGCGCGGAACATACTGGCGAAACCCGCGCAGTCAAGCGCGCGTTTCTGCTTTAAAATCAACGGTTAGGCCCTTTGTTCGTCGATCTGGTTCGCGCGCGATGGGATAGCGCAGGGCGCCGTTTCGCAGTTCATCCAGCACCAGAGAGTTAGGTCGCACCATCGATTGGAAGGAAGAGATGGACAAAGACCTGCCCGTCGGGCTGAACAGCGGTCTTGAGGGTGGCGCCCATCATGCTCAAGTGACGTCGACATTCGTCCAGAGCCCACTCGACCGCCGGCAAGACGGATAGAGCGGTCCGATCACTCCCAGTGCGATCGTAGCAAATGACGATCTCGATCCAGCTGCGTTTCTCCGACAGGGACAGTCGAGCGGTCAGCCCCTCGCAACGTTGCAGACTGGCGACGAGGAACAGTTTCATCACCTCCTTGAGGCCATCCGTCTGTGTCCACACGATCAAGGGTTGAGGTGGGTGGGTCAACGAGACGGCACTGCCCATGCCAGCATGGACGATGAAGTCCTGCAGGAAGGCGCCGATATCGATCGAGTTGTGGAAGCCGAGAAACGAATCGACGAGCCTCGAGGTACCGGCCCGATGCGAATCGAGAATTCCGACCAGCCTGTCGCAAGACTCGCCAATAAGCGCGGCCGCCCGGTTGGCCTTTTGATGATCTTGCGGCAAGGTTCGCTGGATCGAAGCGAGCGACCCCGCGATGATGGCAAGCGGCGTGCGCATCTCATGACTGACTTCGCTCACCTGGCGGCGCATTTCCGACCCAAGCGTATGCATCGCGGTCATCAAGTCGCGCACGTCCATCGGCTCCGCGTCGAATTTCGCAGCCTCGCCGCCCACCTCAGAACCGACAGCAGGTGTTATGACACGTATGCGTTCGCTCGATAGCCGGTGAATTGCGGTGGCAAGAATCGCCACGCCAATCAAAGAGAAGACGAGAACTACAGTAAGCACCGTCTGCAACGTGTAAAAATCATCAGCTGCTACAGCAGCGACGACAAAGTTTACGCTGGATGTCTGTTGTACGTCTGGCGTTCCTATCGAACCAATCGCATCTCCAGCTTTCCTTAGAACGACGTCGCCCAGCCAGCTTTGAGTGTCCGTTTGGCGCTGTGCCAATTGAACATCTTCGATGACCTCTCTTTCCGTAGGAAAGGAAGCGACTTGGCTGGTCAGCGTCTCCAGCATTTGCTGCAGCGCCAGTACACACCAACCAATGCAAAGTGGAATCGCGAGCATAATGACGACCACCATTCGCAATCGATTTCCTGAGGTGGAGGGCATGAGCAAGCCTCTGCTCAGTCCCCATCGATCGCTTTCCAGACGTAGCCAAAGGACGTGAAGTTCTGGATGGCGGTAAAGGTGGGATCGGCCGCGCGAAACTTGCCTCGAATGCGCTTGATCGCCGAGCGAACGTTCGTTCGATACCCGTACTCGCCATTGCCACCGATGAAACCACGGTAACGAAGGCAATCGTATATCTCGCGGTAAGTCACGTATCGTCCCGCCCTCGACGCGAGAAGATTGACGATCTTGAACTCACCCAAAGTAAAATCGAGATCGTGGCCTTTCCAGAGGACCCGGCTGGCCTGCAACTTCAGCCTCAGGGAACCGACGTCGATAAATCTTTCCTCAAGGGGCGGAGCGTGTCTGGAGCCCGAGATGATGCTGCGGACGCGTCGCACGAGGATAGGAATACCACGGGCCTTGTCGATGAAATCGACGGCACCGCGGTCGAAGGCCAGCATCTCATTCGACGTCAACGCACGCCCTGTCAGGAAAATGACTGGCAGTGTGACGCCCAGCCGCCGAATTTGCGTCAATATGTCGAGCCCACTGCCTTGGGGCATGCTCCAGTCGAGAAGGATAAGGTCGGCTTCCTCAGCTGTGACCAGAGCCTGTAAGAAAGTCCGCGCATCGCCGAAGGCTTCGACCACGAAGCCGTGCTCGGCGAGTTCGCAGCAGAGCATCTCGCGGAAATGCTCATCATCATCGACGGCCAAGATGCGGTGCAAATGCTTGGCTGGCGCCGTTACTGGAACGACAATCGTGCTCTCGATCGATAGCGGCATGGCAATCTCCTCGCAGCAGAGTTCGCAACGCTGTCCACCTGGGCCGACATGTGTTTCCGCCGTATTAGCGGACGAATTGTGATCGGCTGGGCACTAAGCCTCAGGAACGCATCGGCGTCCTGGCTCGCACCTTGGCCAAAATTCCCACGGTAAAACCCCAAAAACAGCGCCGGTGCCGACACCTTTCCACTTCGGTGTCAGACACGATCCGGCTTCCCAATCTTCCCAATCTTCCACAACCCCTGTGGATTATAGCCAGCCCGCGGCCCATGGGTAGCCAGGCTACGATCACGTAAGTGTCAGTCACAATCTAGTCACAGATGTGTTCAAATGGCCTCTTTACGATGCAAAAAGGATGTGAACGGTCGTCAGGGCATTTCAGCTTTTTCTCGAAACTAAGAACCGTTCGCAAGAAAATCAGCGCCTGAATGCTCGCCCTAGTAGGGGGCTTGACGAAATCCACTAGAGGTTGTCCGTCGGCCGGCAAGCAGCGTTCGGTTCCCTTTTTCGCCCAAGTGGGTATTCTTGTGCAGTTATGCGGGGCTTGGGGAAAGAATGAACTCAAAACAGAGCCGCGTTTCACCTGGATTTTACAATCCTCTGATTTTCACGCTTTTCCTGTGCACAACCTGCTCCGCCTATGCGCAAACAATGTCGCCAGGCAGCGGGGCCAGCGGGACCCCACCTCCGCCCCGTCTCGAGCGCCCCGACGAACGCACACCCGCTCAGCAGCAGGCGGAGAGTTACGAGCCCAAAGGCGTGCGGCTTGGCGGTTTCCTCCTCTTCCCGGCGCTCGAGGCGGACGAGGCCTATAACGATAACGTCTTTGCCGTTTCATCAGGAAGCGGACAGATCGGCAGCTTCCTTCAACTCATCAGACCATCGGCTGAGCTGCGCTCGACTTGGTCGACTCATATGTTGAACGCTTATGCTCGAGGCAATATCGGCTTCTACACCGCTGCTCCGGCGCAGAATTTCCAGGACGTGTCGGTCGGTGTGGATGGCCGCATCGATATTCAGCGCGACTGGAATACCTATGGTGGCTTCTCGTTCAATCGAAAGCACGAGGACCCCGGCCTGCCGAACACACCAACCGGCCAAACCGGCGTCACGATCTATAATCAAGTGACCGGATTGGTCGGCTATTATCAGAAGGTCAATCGGCTGAGCGGCCGCGCGGAATTTGGCGTCGATACCTACAATTACTTCAACAATGGCCTCGGTATCGCCGAAGGCGTTGTTCCAAATAGCGACCGTAACCGCATCGAGTTTCGGGAATCGCTGCGGTTCGGCTACGAGTTTCTCGATGGCTACGAAATCTGGGCGCGCGGCAGCCTTAACCAGCGCATATACCAGACGCCTGTCGATGCTTTAGGCTTCGCGCGTAATTCGAACGGCTGGGATGTGGTTGGCGGTATCACACTCAACCTTGGCGGTCTCACGACAGCTGAAGCGTTCGCGGGCTATCTGCAGCAGAACTATGTCAATCAAGGGACCGCGCCTCTGCAAGGCCCCATGTTTGGTTTCATGGCCAACTGGAATCCCCAGAAGGAACTCTGGATCAAACCTTATGTCCGGCGCACGGTGAATGAAGCGGCTTACGCTGGTGACTCGGGCTACCTGAGCACCGCGATGGGTTTCAACACCTCTTATAACCTTCGTCCAAACGTTCGATGGAACGCCCTGGCCGACTATACGATCGCCGACTATCAAAGCTTTTCCGGCACAAACGCGCGTTACGATCAGTACATCACCTTGGGTACCGGTGTGATGTATCTGCCAGTGTCCGAGTTTTTCGTGGCTCTCAGTTATCAGTATGTCTATCGCACCTCTACCCAGGCTGGATTGGACTACGGGCAGAACGTGATCATGTTGCGACTAGGCGGTCGTCTATAAGCCGCGCAGATCACAACGATGGTTGTCACAGCGTGTGACAACTATGTGTCGACCAAGTTGAATGCTCAGCAAAATTCCTGCCTGCCGCTAAAGTCAGGTTATGGGGCGGCACGACGTGTTGACCTGTCCAATGGTCCAAAACGAGGACTAGTCATCATGGGGCATGAGAGATGAGCAGTGATCCGTGTTTGGGCGCGCGGATATTGGTCGTGGAAGACAGCCAGCTGTTTGCTGAGGTGTTGTGTGAATACCTGCGCGATCAGCAGCTCGTTCCTATCGGACCCGTGGGCCGCGTCGAAACCGCTTGCAGCCTAGCGCGCGAGAGCGAGATGGATGCTGCCATCGTGGATCTCAAGCTGGCGGATCGGTTCAGTTTTCCGGTTTGTTCGATACTGGTCGAGCGTCGCATTCCGTTCCTGTTCTTGACGGGCTACGGAGAACTGTCAGTGATTCCGACCGAGTATCGATCCGTGCCGCTGCTCTCCAAGCCGTTCCAGCTGGATAAAATGCGCGAGCTCCTGCGGGTATTGTTGGTTCAACGATCCGCCGGACAAAACCGACGGCTCAGCTTCAGCTAATTCTCAGCTGAAGCATTAGTCGCCGATCGCTGTCCGGCGCCAGGGCCTTATGATAGCACGCAGGATCAGCGAGAAAGCCGAAGCCGGCCTTTCCTTCCACGATCGTGACTCTGTCGCGAGAGTAATACCTGAACAAAGTCCGCTCGGTTTGGCGTGTCGACGAGAGCTTCAATCGCCAGTTCTTCTGTTGATGCGATCCACGGATCAAGACGTGAGCGCCGGCGCGCACGTCGACATTGGTGAGATAGAAGTAGACATAAAGCGTATGCCGCGGCTCGATATCGTAGTGATAGTCAATCGTCTGCCCCGCCCAGCGCCTCTCTTCCTCCCCCATTGTGGACGCCGGACTCCAGTAAAGCCTGGTCAGGCATTCAGTGGGCGGGTAACCAAGAAAGCGCGTCGCGAGCGTCCTGATTACAGCGTCATGCTGAAGTGTTTCGACATCCGGGCAGTTGTCCGGAGCGTCGACGTCAGCCACGGCGATTTCGGCTCCAGCAGGCGAGCGGCCTTGCTGAACCTCATCGATGAGAAAAGTCTCGGCATTGTTGCCCTGCCGACAGGGCGCTGAGCTCGCGTATCGAGTTATCGACGCCACCATGGTGGCAGGCAATTGCAACCCGCCTCCATAACCTGAGGTCTTCAGGTGAGCCTCAATTGCTTCGATATCGACAGCGCCAAAAAGAGGCGAGTGCACCACGACCGAGCGGCCGGCTGCCACTGCTTCTGCAAATGCCGCTCGGCGGGTCTTCAACGTGTAGGCGTTCCAACGATCAAAGCGCCTCAACAGCCGATACGAATGCAAGGGACGTGCATGCTTCAAGGTCCACAAGACCGATCGCGATGATGCGAGCATACCTGCGCCCCTACCGTGCCCAGTCCGTGTGCTGAAACAAGCCTGGGAACGGTAGCGTGAAAGCTACAGGTCGACCAAGCCGCCGGCTCCATAGGCCGAACTCGGCCCCCCACGCGATGTTCACCTTGGCCTCGGCAACTTGAAGGCCCCCGAGAGGGATGGACCCTCTCCTCCCGACAGCGCTCGCGCGCGCCCTTCGAGGCGGCGGCATGAACAGCTCGGGGTGTTCATCACATGTGAAAGGCTAGGGATCGATAGCATAGCTGTATTCGAAGGCACCATGTTGGTGGTTCCGGGAGCTAAGCACGCGCAACAGGGAGTGAAAAAGAACCCGCCTGCGGAGCTCCGCAGGCGGGCGCCAGCTTCGCACACGGGGGGTGTATCGCAGCTGGGCAAGACACGGCGTTCTTTGCCCACGATACAGGCTTGCTCCTCCAATTCGTGTGGCGAGATCGTGACGAAGATTTCGGAAGCGTGCGGCGGCTTTCTTCCGGCATTCCGAAGAAGAGACACTCTGCATACTGATCCGCGAGCTGCAGCGACGCAGGAATTGTCCTCGCAATGCGCCACAACGTTCGCAACCATAGGTGTAGCCTTTTCATGATCAGCATGGTTGGCCTCTTGGCTGTCGAGCGGTGAAGCGTAGGCTCGACGCTCTTCAAGGAGCTGATCCGTGGAATACGTCCTCATCGTCCGCAAAGAATGGCGACAAGCGACCGACGGCCTGTCTATTGGCGCAAAAGGACTCCTCACCACATTACTTGAAAGAGCAGCTGCCCAACGCTGCACCGAGATTTCCATCTCCCTCGCGACGTTGACGCCGCATCTCGATTGTCCGCGGGGTCGGGAGAGCTTTGCCGCCTGGCTCGCCGAACTTAAGCTGCGTCGCCTGGTGCGCGAACGGCCCCTTGGTAAATTCGCCATCGCGCCGGGCTTATGGACGGTCGCAGTATTCGAATTCCCCCGGAGCCCCACTCCCACTCTGGTGACGTTAGCCACTCATCCCGATTGAGTCGCCGGTAGTGGACTCAGGGGCGAAGATATGCCCAGCCCTGTTCCTGCAATTCCATAACGCGGACGACTCCCGACTTGGTCACGGTGGCTTGGGAAATGAGCGGGATATCTTTGCTTTCGGCCTTGTTCATGTTGGTTTGCGTATTGGCGCAGGCCTTGAACGAGATAGAGGGTGACTTTTCGGCCATCACCTTAATCCGATCTTTCACGGGAGAAGTATCTTCGCGCAACATGTGCAGGCCAGCACCGAAAGTCACGATTTCGATCTCAACGCGCTCCCCTAGCTCTCTGTAGTGGTTCTCAACGTTGGTCGCATTGTTCAGGGCAAGAGTCATGGTCGCCGGCTCATTGACGTTCACCTGAATGACGAGCCGATGAGTCTTTTTGTCACTCGCAAGAGGATTGGAGCTCATCGAACTGCTCTGGCCAACGCCAGGTGTCGTGCCCAAGGACAGCATCATCACCAGGCACGCGATCACGACGGATAGAAAATTGAAGATCGCCATTTCTTTCTCCTTTCGCGGCCGCTCAAAACCTTCAGGGACGCGTCGTTGCAGTTGGCCATTTGCAAGGGACAGCCATTCGCTCCAGCAGGCCCTTTAATCCGGCGATGCCGTATCGTCCTTCCGCGTCCTCCCGTTGCCCACTGACCACACGAAAGGAGATTTCACCTTGCGCTGGCAGCGACATGATCAGCCTGTGCACGTCGACGCCCAGCACGAATCCCGGCCCCGCAATTGCTGGAGTATTAGGAACGACGATCGGTTGATTGCCATTGACGGCATAGAAGATGGTTCCCTTGGACGCGCGCGGGGCGGCGCCTCGTTCCGTCAAGATCATTTCCGTGCGCCCGCTGCGGCAGCTCACCGTGAGCACCATCTGGCTGCCGCCGGGCGGGCCGTAGACCGCCGTTGCAACAGCTACGGGTGAATAGTCGAGAGGCGACACCGTCTGGCTTACGACCCAATGTTCTGTCGCGCGGCCTTGCTGAGTTGGGACCGACGGTGCGGTTGATGGTGACGTAGACCCTGGCGATGGTGTTGCCGTGGAGATCGCGTCAAGACACTCCAGCCGTTCGGTCTGCGGAAGAAGCAAGCAGGCACGAATCTTGTCCAAGGCTTCGCCAGCAGCCTGGGCTTGCGCTTCGCCCATCACCATAAGGGCCGCAGTGAAGCTGATCATCGCTATATTCATTCTTTCGTCTGTGCCTTGTGTACCTGCCGATCCAGCCACGCTTGCGCAGCCGCGAACCGGCTCAGCCCGGGAACCGTTGCGCCAAGATTCACCGTCTTCCATTTGGCGTCGAAGCCGGGAGCCTGGAGTCGATCGATTCGAGAGAAGAGATATTCGGTGAAGCGCGCGACGCGCTGAAAGCGATTGGAGCCGACCGGCCAGTTGTAAGCGACCAGAACCGTCGGTACCGAAATGGTTGGTATGCGCTCTCCGGCCGTGATCAGGGCGGGATATTCCACGGCATTCAGGGACGCCGGCAGGTAGTAGTCCTCGAACCGCGAGTCGTAGGGTACTGGCAGAAACTTGAAGCCAGGCTCCCACTTCTCCCTGAGAAAGATTTCGACTGGCTTGGACGTCACGAACACGACGGCGGCAATGTCGCCCCTGCGCATCTGCTGAAGTGCCGAAGGATGGGGCACGAACATCTTCTCCACGTCGATGCCAAGGCGACTGAATATCAGTGGGCCTGAATAGGACGCCGCCGTACCCAACGTGTTGAAGTTGACCTTCTTGCCGGCAAGATCTTCGAGGTTACGGATTTCAGGACGGACGAAGACGTGCAGTTCTGAGGGGAAGAGATTGAGCAAGTAGACAACATGCCGGCCAATATCCGGCATTTGGATTCGGTATTCGTCCAGCACATCGGTGTTGATGACGGCGAGATCGACTCCCCGCAGGTAAAGCAGCGAGTTCACATTCTCGGTTGGACCACGTGTGACGATCGGGAGGACATGGAGGTTGGTCCCATCGTCGACGACCCGCGCCATCTCAGCCGCAAGGCGCAAGGGAGCTCCCTCGATCAGACCACCGGCAATACCGACCGTCCAGGCGTTGATCTTCTCCTGGCGAGCTTCAAACGCCGAGAGGCGCCGGGCGGACGACTGGTCCTGGGCCTCGAGCCGACCCACTGCCGGAGCGAGAGTAGCGACGATCACCGCAAAGCAGATCAAGTATCGTGCGGACATATTCATGAGCCCCCAACCTTGCGCTCGCGTGTTGCCGGCGCCCAATCGAGTTTGCCTTCTCGACGCGGTGGCTTAGGGCAAGGCCGCCAACCGCGCCCTTGCCTCCAGCACACCGGCAGCAAGAGCCTGAGCGTAGAGATCTCGCGCCTTGGCGACGTCCGGCTGGGTGCCGACGGCTCCCCACTTCGCCAGCGCGACTGGATCGTATGTTTCGGCAAGTGAGTACAAGGCAGCTGCGCTGCCGGGTTCCGCGGCATGCTCGAGAACAACCCTGGCCGCACCGATGTTGCCCTGGCCGATCAGGACATTGGCGCGCTTCATCAAGGGGACGGTGTCGGCCATGCGCTCGGGCAAGGTCGATCCAGGCACCAGGACCACCGACTCCGGCGGCTCCCCTGCAACGTCGTTTGTGGTCAGCACGGAAGGGAGCGATAGCTCGTGTACAGGCAAATCGGTTACAGCTATCGAAGCCGGTGGCGCGACCGGTTCGACAGCGGCTGACACCGCCTGCCCTTCCCGTGATTTTGCTGCCATATGGTCGGCCAGTTCGGCCGCCAGCTGTTCACTGCGGCCTCGCTCCTGCGTCAACTGATCGAGAGTATTCCGGGTAGAGGCTTGTGCCTGCTGCAGCGCCTGCCGGAGGGCCTCGAGCTCCTTGTCGGTTTCCGGCCCAATTGATCTCGCTGCCACTTGCTCGGCCAGCTGGCTGGCCAGCTCATCACTGCGGCCTCGCTCTTGCGCAAGCAAGTCAAAGGCGGACTTGGCGGAGGTTTGCGACTGCTGCAGCGCCTGCCGAAGGCTGTCGAGCTCTTCGTCGATCCCGGCCCTGCCGGCCAGTTCGGCCGTCTGCGACTTCAGGATAGTCCGGGCAACTGCCAGCTCTCCCGCCAGCGCGTCGGCTTTGGCGCGTTCCTGTTGCAACATGTGCGTTGTCTCGGCGAGGCCTGCCGTCATGGTTGGCTGGGGCACGTTGGCACCAGCGTGCTTCGCGTCGGAGAACCACCAGGCTGCGGATACAACGGTCAGCGCGGCAGCGATAATGCCGACTCCCGACCAGTAGCTCGCAACATTCGGGGCGGAGGACCGACTGAATTTGCCTTCGCGTTCGGGTATCATTGAATCTTCGAGCGAAGGTAGAATCTCCGATGGACAGGCAACGGGCTGCGACGCAGCGCGCCGGGCCGCTACCTGCACTTCGAGATTTTTGAAGAACTTCTCCTCGGACGCCGGCCTCTCGGTGGCCGGGGCGGGTTTGCCTGGAAACACGGTACGGCCGGCTCCAGAGCCCTTCGAGCCCTGCAATCCGACGGCAGCCTCCGATGTCACTTTCGGTGTGTCAGCGCCGTAGCCGTTATCACGCAGCATGGATCTGCTCCGTCCAACCATCTGCACACGGGCCCCACCAACGAAGGTGGTTTTTGACCCTAATGCCAATGGTCCGTGCCGCGTTGTGACAACATTGGGTCGACGCAATCTCGAAGATCACCGAACGATTGCGGCCGATCTCGATTGCACAAGGGTAGCAATCATCCTTGGAGCACCACTCGGTCACCTGCTCCAGTTCCACAAGGGGAGGAGCAGGTTGCACAGCATGGCACTATCCGTAGTCGTGCCGGTCTATAACGGTGCGGCGACTATCGGGGATCTCGTCCGCGCGCTGCGTGCCCTCGAGATCGAGGGTGGACTCGAGATCGTGTTGGTGGTCGACGGGAGCCCTGACAATAGCCTGGACGTCTGCAAGATGCTGGCCGTCGCACCTGGAGCGCCAGTGACCGTCCTCAGTCTCAGCCGCAACTTTGGCGAGCATAATGCCGTGATGGCTGGCCTGTCACGAGCGCGTGGAGACTACGTCATCACGATGGATGACGACCTTCAAAATCCACCCGAAGAGGTGCGCCGCCTGTTCGAGCACGCCCGCGACGGAAAATACGACGCCGTCTACACCTATTACGAGAAGAAGGAACACGCGGCGTGGCGCAACATTGGCAGCCGATTCACGAACTGGTGCGCCGATCGACTAATCGACAAGCCCCCGGGTCTTTATCTTTCCAGCTTCCGCTGCATCTCCGGCTTCGTGCGGGAGCGCATTACAGCCACTTATGAGGGCCCCTACCCCTACATTGACGGCCTGGTCTTCCAAGTCACACAGAATGTCGGCCGCATGCAGGTCAGCCACCTGCCTCGCGCTGAAGGCCATTCCAACTACACGCTGCGGCGCCTGGTCCGGCTCTGGTTGGCAATGTTTCTCAACTTTTCGGTGATGCCGCTCAGGCTGGCGACCTTACTGGGCCTGGGGGTCGGTGGACTTGGCACTTTGGCTGCGGCGTTCACCATCATCGAAGCAATCATCTCCGACAAGGCGCCGCAAGGCTGGGCCTCGTTGATGGTCGCTGTGCTCGTGCTGACGGGTGTGCAGCTCGTCGTTCTGGGAATGATCGGCGAGTATCTCGGCCGTATGTTCCTGGCGGTCAACCGCAAGCCGCAATATCTGGTGCGGGAGATCTTCTGGCGCGGTGCGAATGGCCTCGACGTGGAACGGCCTAAGGTGGACACACGCGCCGCGGGCCAGCCGTATCGAGGCAGAATCCCGACCGTCGCGCGAACCTGGCCGAACCAGGCGTGGACGCAGAGCCGCCGACAACTCTAGCGCGCGGTCGGGTTGTGTGGCAGAGCGCTGGAAGGATCGATTGTTAGTGAAGGCACATCGGGAAGCGGTCTTCGCCGCCTTGTTTGCGTTCAATTGTGTTCGACAGCATCTCCTTCCGTGACCGCAGCACTGTATCGCTGGGCACCCGATATCTAGATCTGATCACACCCCTCGACTGCACTTTCTGTGCAGCATCAAAATCAAGTGGCGTTCCGGATACGCGGAGAGGCCGTGACCGGGCACCCAACAAGAAGCCGGAGTCAGGCAGGAGCGCTCCTATGGGAGAGCGGGAAGGTATTGGGGCCATCGAACGGGCTCCAATACTTCTCGTACATTGCCTTCGAAGCACAACTGGGCACGAAGGGTAGCTCAAAGGGCTGCTAGGGGTCGTGCGCTTGCCAGCATCACCGGCGCAGCTTCGGCCACTGCCGGTCTCATCAGGATGACCGGGCTCGTAGCGAGTCAGAGCGTGGCGAGCCGGTCTGAGATGCGACGGATCGTGCTGATGGGCTCGTCAGGCGGCAGGAAGATGAAGTTGTAGACAGGAGCGCCCGCGGCAGCGCGCTGCGTGCGCTCTCGGCAAAAGGAGGCCATCGGCTCGAGCCGACCTTGGTGCATGAAGTGGCCCGTATAGCCCAGCCGGTTGAAGTAGGCGCAGGTGAACGCGAGCGCACCCTCCAGTCCCTGGTCATCGATCCTCACCAGCAGACGGGGTCGGCAACGACGGATCGTGTGCACAGCCCCATCTAGGATTGCCCGTTCGCGACCCGCGACACCTATTTTGATGAATCCAGTGTGACCACGATAGACGGAGTCGAGCGGCGCCATGGGAACCTTCGCGGCGTGGCAGGTAGCGTAAGATGCGGAGTCGCGACGCAGGCTGCTTGAAGAACCCAATGCCGCGTCAGCGTCTATCGCCGACGTTATCAGTTCGACGGAGCCGACTTCATCGTAAAGTGCGATTTGTTCGACTCGTACGTCGATCCCCGGAAACCTTTGGCGCCCCATCGGCAAGGGAACTCAACCAGATGTACTTCGACCTCGCCGAAACGCCCATAGAAGAGCGCCTCGCGCCAATTCGGCACGTAGGTAGGCAGGCCGCCGGCACCGCGGTCGTGACGAGGCGCTGATATCACCGATTGCATAAGCCTATCGTCGATGCCCTCTCGGGTAGCCATCAAGCCCCTGCTGTAATGCCGGTCGTCGGGCGCAACATAAATCCACTCCGCACGCTATAGCGGCACAGGAAGTAATATGGCTAACTCCTAGTTGTGAGCCCCGCCAAGACCAGCCTTTTCTGGCCATTGCGCTTGATTGTCGTGCTGAGCCTATTCGTGCCGGGTGTCCTCTTTGCCTACTCGACCTGGGAGACCCATCGCGACCTCGATTTACAGGCCGGCGAGCGCATCGAACGATCGCTGGACATCCTTCAGGAACACACATTGAAGGCGTTCCAGACAGTGGAGCGCGCCATAGCGGAAACGAACGAGGTGGTGCGCGGGCTTTCAGACCGCGACATCCAGCACAGGGAGGCCGACCTCCATCTTCGGCTCAACCGCATCCAGCAGGACCTACCCCAGATCGAGTCCATTTGGGTGTTCGACCGCGACGGCCACCCTTTGTTGTCGAGCACCATTCTTCCCGCCCCCCGGGGGTTCGACAACTCCGACCGAAGCTACTTCGATGCATTGCGGAAGGGGCATGCTGGCACCTTTGTCGCCGAGCGGGTTCGCGCGCGCGTTGGTTCGCTGCGCGTTTTCGTGGTCAGTGGGCGCCGAGAGGGCACTCAATCCAACACCTTCGAAGGCGTCATAGCGATTACGATGAGGCCCGATCATTTTGGGGAATTCTATCGCAAGCTCGCCCGCGGCAATGATGTTTTCACGCTCCTTCGGACCGATGGCTCAGTTCTGGTACGCTATCCAGAAACGAGGGAAGACCAGCCAACCTCAAGCAGTACGCTGATCGCGGCCATTCGCACCCAACCCGAAGGTGGGCAGTTCACCGTGGTCTCCCAGATCGATGGCGTCGAGCGCCGGGTTGGCTATCGTCAGGTGCCGGGCTTCCCCGTTTTCGTAGCCGCTGGACTCGACACCGACGCCATCGCCGATCAGTTCCGTACCGCCATTCTCGTACGCCTCATCGTCGGGCTGCCCGCCGCTTTTGTCATGTTCGGCCTCGCACTCTATGCGCTGCGCCGCGCTGAACGCTTCGAGCAAGAAGTAGCGCGCCGCGAGGCCGCCGAAGCCGCGTTGAAGCACGCCCAAAGACTGGAAGCCATTGGTCAGCTAACAGGCGGCGTAGCGCACGATTTCAACAATCTCCTTATGATTGTAAGCGGCAACGCGGAGCGTCTGCGGCGCATCGTGGTCGAGGAATCACGCACGCGTCAGGCCCTCGACGCTATTGGCATCGCCGTCCAGCATGGCAGCGACCTCATCCGGCAGCTTTTGGCATTCTCGCGTCGTCAGACTCATGAGGCAAAGGTAGTCGATCTCACGGAGCGATTGCCGGCAGTGCAGGCAATGCTGCAGTCCAGCCTACGAGGCGATATCTCCATTTCGGTCGACATGGATGAAGAGACTTGGCCAGTATATGTCGATTTCAGCGAATTCGAGCTTGCCCTGCTCAATCTCGCCGTCAACGCTCGCGATGCGATGAACGACGGCGGGCTCCTTCAGCTTTCTGCCAAAAACGTGGTTGTGCCCCCTGACGACCCGCTCGGGATCGTCGGCGATTTCGTCGCCGTCGCCGTGACAGACACCGGCAGCGGCATCCCTCCCGAAGTACTGGGCCACATCTTCGAGCCCTTTTTCACGACCAAAGAGGTGGGTAAAGGGACCGGCCTTGGTCTTTCCCAGGTCTATGGCTTTGCAACGCAAGCCGGCGGCACAGCTGCCGTCACAAGCGAACCAGGTCACGGGACCACTGTCACCCTGTATCTCCCGCGGGCCTTGGATGAGGCCAAGGCTGAGTCGCAATCCCGACTCACGGCCGAAGAGCCGAAGGAACGGCAGAAGCGATGGCGGGTGCTGCTTGTCGAAGACAATTCTGCCGTCGCGGAGGTGACCCGTGGTCTTTTGGAGGAACTCGGCCACAGCGTCCGTGTGGCATGCGACGTCGCCTCGGCTCGGACGGTGCTGAACAACGGCGTCGAGGAAATCGATATCGTTCTCTCAGATATCGTCATGCCAGGCGGTGCCAGCGGACTGGACCTTGCACGGGAAATCCGACGAGAGCAGGGCGATGCAGTCAGGGTCATTCTGGCGACTGGCTACAGCGACCAGGCGCAAGCAGCAGCCAACGAGGGATTCCCGATCTTGCGCAAGCCGTACGATATCAATGCTCTTCGGTCAGCTCTCGCCGACGGGGCCAGCGAAGCCGGTACCGACGCGCCACGCTGAGTCGGCAGTTCATCAAAGCGAGGCTGCGGCTTCGACCTTCTTCACGGTTTTGCCACACCCGGCCCGCCTCGCAGACTGTTAGGCAGGGCGAAGGAAGGCCGTGCTCATCATTGAGCATGCGACGGCTCGCTTATTGGGGGCACTCGAACCTTGTTCGGTGATGACGCAAAACGGCTGATCACGCGGTCGCTTGTCGAGGCCCCAGCGTCGGCGTTGGCGCTGGTTGTGATCGCCGGCCTGCCGGTGCTGGTTGCGACCTGGGCGCTGATGTCGCCCGCCCACATCCTCTCGACGGCGATGACATGGGACTTCCTCTTCAACCTGTCCGGTGCGTGGCACCTGTATTCTGGGCAGACGGCCCACATCGACTTTCATGAACCGGTCGGCCAACTCAATTTCATTCTGACAGCGATCGGGTTCCATCTGCTGGGACTTAGTCCGTTTGCCTTTCTGGTCAATGTAGCGATCGTCGTCTCGTTCCTGTTCGCAGTCTCCATCCTGGCCTCCTGGCGGCGTCTTCCACTGCTACCGGCGGCAATATTCGTGATCTTCGTCTGTCTGCTGGCACTCGTGCCAGTCAATGTCGGGGACAAGCAGTTCGAATACACGTTTGCCATGTCGTACAACCGGTACTGCTGGAGCGCATTCAGCATTCTGGCATTGATCTTGTTCGTACCGCCTCAGCGACGCAGCGGCGACTGGGTCGACATGGTGTTGGCGGCTCTGCTGCTCGTGGCGATGTTCTATCTCAAGATCACCTACTTCGCGGCAGGGCTGGCCACGGTGGCCTTCGCCATCCTGATCCAGCCTCGCATTCGTCGGCAATGGCTTGGCTGGTCTTGCGTCGGAATCTTCGTCGTCGCAATTGCTCTCGCGCCCTTCAATCATCCGTATCTCGTCGACATACTGGATGCCGCCAAAGACGGGGCGGTGCGCAGCTACCTGTCAATGCACCTACGGTATTTTGCTGCCGCCAGTGGCGAGTATGTGCCTTACATTGCCTGCGTGGTGGCTGCCTTTGTCATGTGGTGGACAGGCCAGGCACCGTTTGGGTTCCCCCTCTCCCTCGCCTTCCTGTTTGGCATGGCGCTGGTGCTGCTGTCGCAGAACTCACAAACCGCCGGGCTGCCCTCGACCATTGTAATCGTCCTGGCGCTCTACGACTTCTTTCGAACGCGTTTTGCCTCGCTACGGCACGGTAGTTTGGTTGTACTCCTGTCGACACTGCTCGTTTTTCCCGCATTCTCGATCGCTACGTCAGTGGTGACCCTTGGCGGTTATTTCGCAGCGGCCAATAACCCGCGAGGCTTGTACGTCGTTGACCGGACAAACCTGCGTGGGTTGGCCGTGCCGGCCGGCGAACGCGGTGCGTTCGCCCCCAACCTTATCGAACATCCTCGGCAGGTCCATGTGGGGCCGCTGCGTTACAACTACTCTCAGTACGGATACGTCGCACTTCTGCTGGAAGCAGCCGACCTGTTCGGCAGCAATCGAGCCGGCGAGCAGCGCTCGCCGGGCCGGATCGCGCTGCTCGAAACGATCAACCCGCTTCCTTTCATGCTCGGTCTGCCCCCGGCGCGCGGCGCCAACTTGTGGTCCGAGTGGACGGCACCGCTGCGCCCGCCTGCAGAGTATCTCTCCGACGTCGATTATGTTCTCATCCCGAGAATACCGACGAACATCGACTGGACGATGGCGTTGGTGCGCTACTACAGGAGCCACCTCACTCATCACTTCCACAGTGTCGCGACAACGCCGAGTTGGATCCTGCTTGGGCGGTCCCAGCCGGGAAAGACACAGCCGGCCGATCTGTCACTCGTCCTCGACAGCATCGTACCCCTCCTCAACGAACGTGCCAGCACTTCAAAAAGCCTCGAAAGGCCGTCTTGATCGTTTCGCTCCGAGGATGAGCGCGCAAAAGCCTTCGTCGTTGACGCCACCCCAAACTCCTAGCCGATTGCAGTTGCTTGGACGAGCTTGCTTAGGTTTCGAAGGCGAGCGCCGACATTGGTAGTGACGTTATCGAACCGGACTTAACTCGGTCTTGACCGACGCAGAACCACCGTGAATCTCGGCCTCCTCGCCGTAGGCCGCCGCAGATTTAAACTCGGCACCTACCTCACCTCTGGGGCCGCGGGGTTGTCTCCGTCATCACGCCAGCGATAACCCAACGTTCTATGGGTCTCGATGGACGAGAACAGGCGGTCGCAAGAGCAGAACTTCGCGCGGATACGGCGCACCGCGGAACGCACATTCACCCGATAGCCTTGCTCGCTACTCCCACTGATAAAGCCCGGATAACGGATGTGATCATATATTTCGCGATGGGTCACGTATCTGGGGGACCTTTCGACGAGAAGCTGAACCAGGGAGAACTCGCCCAGCGTCAGCCTTGCATCGGCATCGTCCCATGTCGCGCGGCTTTCGACCGGATTCAAAACGAGCTTTCCGAATCTCTGCAGCCGGCGCTGGGCGCGTTCGCCGGGCGCGTCGTTGGTGATGATGCGCAGGCGTCGGGCGAGAATTCCGAAGCCGCGTGCCTTGTCGATATAGTCCAGGGCGCCGGCCGCGAACGCCCGCAGCTCGTTTGCCACCAACGGTCGCCCCGTCAGAAACACGACAGGCCTGTCGATGCCGCGCCTTCTCAACTCTCCGAGCAGTTCGGTTCCCGACAAGCCGGGAAGTTGCCAGTTGAGAACGATGGCATCCGCCGCCGCCGCGACCTCCGGAGCCTCGAGAAGCGATTCCGCATCCGGGTAGATCGAGACAGCGAAACCCTGCGCTGCCAGTTCGTTGGCAATCAACTCGCGAAATAGAGCATCGTCTTCAACGGCGACGACCTGTATGGCACCGCGACGCAGCTGATTCTCCTGACCTTCATCAAGCGGCGCCTTCATGTGCAAAGTCCCCTTCCGACGACCTGTCGACACCGAAAAGCTATTGCTTTGGTCGCGAGATAGGCCGCGTTCGTAGTCGAATGGTGAAGCGCTTTTTCCTCCCGAGATTTGTCCGAGCCCGTCGTCAAATCATTTCTTTTGGTACCATCACATTGCCAAATTCGCTGTGACCAGTTTGAGAAGGAAGATCGGCCGAAAAGACGGCGATTGTCGCAGGCCAGGCGCGCACGAACGTAGATAGCCGTCCACTCGATCCGCGCAGCTACGTCGTCTTGACGTCGATGTTGCCTGAAAGGTCGAGGTTCGAGCGATCGCCCGAGAACCTCATGCTCACCAGGCCCTTACCAGAGATCTTCGCCAGCTTCATTTTGTTCTCGAACCCGCTATAGCCCTCGACGCGACAGCCGTCCAAAAGGAGGTCACCGTCATTGAGATATGCCTCAACCAAATATGGTTGTGTGCCGTACGTGCTGGCGCGGCACGCATAGAGCCGGCCCTCGTTCATCAACTTGATCCCGCATTCGCCGTTGTTCTCGAAACCGCACCCCATAGCCATTGAAAGACCTGCAGTCGCGTGAAGGCCCGGCCCCTTGTTCTCGACGAAATAGGTCTGGGAGATATTGAGATCGCGGGGCTCTTCGTAAGGGATGACGCTTTGGGTCTCTATGCCCGCGTTGCCATTCGTGCGGAGCTGGCCGCCGAAGATGGAGATGGCCGACACGATG
The DNA here is from genome assembly GCF_004297405.1 of Reyranella sp. Classification (GTDB taxonomy): domain Bacteria; phylum Pseudomonadota; class Alphaproteobacteria; order Reyranellales; family Reyranellaceae; genus Reyranella. The sequence continues at coordinate 10,185 of NZ_SCVC01000023.1, read as the reverse complement.
CCCAGGTCATCCCTTGGCCCGTCGTTGCGGAAGGTCATGCCATTGCGGCCGTTGTCGGCACACGTCACGGCATGGCATTCGCCTTCGAAGACGCTGCCATTGAAGGACAACCCGTCTCTCGCGAAGCCCCCGACGTCGAGGTTCATGAACTTCCAGCTGTAGATCCAGCTCTGATTGGTCGCGCAAATGAGAGCGATCGCGTCCTGCGCTGGACTTCCGGCAACGATTACGCCGTTGCAGAACTTCATACCGCGCAAGGAGACTTTGCTCGCAGTAGCCGGAATGCGAATAGTGATCGCGTTCTGCCGCGGGTCATCGAAATCGGCAATGAGCTTGGCGCCGTTCAAGTCGACACCCGGCCCTAGCATATTCGTGGTGACGTCAATTGCGATCGGACGTCTCAGCCGCACATTGCCGCCAGTCCAATTGAGCATGTCCCCGGTTGCGAACTTCGCACGCAAGGCTGCCTCGAAGTCAGCGGGATCCGGGTGAGGCGGCACTATCACCGGGGCTCGCGACCATTGCTGGGCGGTCACCCGCGACGTGGCCAGTTGCAAAGACAGCGCCGCCGTTGCGCCCGCGAGAAGCTTCCGCCTTGTCGACATCGGGCCTCCATGCGAGGGGCTTGCAGTGTCGCCCAGCCGCGCAAGGCGCGAGGTGATAACAATGTGACCTGCCGCCCCGCCTTTTCCGTCCCTCTGTCACTCCAACACCGCAGATTGGGTGAAGTGTCGCGACTGGGCAGCACTCCTAGCCCTCACCTTGGCCTGTCCGGCGAGCGACGCCACGCTTTGGTCACTTGGACCACAATGCTTCATGATCACAATGAGGCATGTCCTCGGCCACCCCCGCCCTCGACAACGAGGGGGCGCACACCAGTGCTGCGCAACGCCGCATCGCCACCAATTTCCTGACACTCGCGGTGACGAGTGTCGCAGGCTTGGCCATCACCATCCTGATCAGTGTCTACGTACGCCGCGTTCTGGGTCCCTCCGCCATCGGCCAGGTGAGCTGGGCCATGGCCGCGGTGGGCTATTTGACAGTGCTCGCAAGCCCCGGCCTTGCCACGGTAGGCCAACGAGACATCGCTCGCAGTCCCGAACGAACGGAACATCTGTTTGCTCTGGTCCTGACAATGCAGACCTTGCTGGCGGGCCTACTCTACGGGCTGGTGGTGGCCTTCGCAGCATTGGAGCCCCGCGGTCCGGTAGTGAGCGCTCTGCTCGCTATCCAGGGCCTCTCGCTGCTGCTGATCGCCTGGAACAGCGGCTGGGTGCTGCAGGCCCATGAGCGCATGGTCGCGCCCAGCCTGGTGGCTCTGGCGCTCAACTTCCTTCAACTCCCCGCGCTCATCGCGCTGGTCCATGGACCGGAGGATCTTCTGCTCTACGCGGCGCTTGCCCTGCCCTTTACGATGGCGGGCGTCATCTACAACATCTGGTACCTATCGCGGCGGCGCATTATCAACCCACTTCGCTTGCGACCGACCTTGGCTGGGGCTCGCGAGATACTGCGGGAAGCTTGGCCCTTGGCCGCTGCCCAGGCGGCTATCGTGATAATGCTCCACAGTGGGACCTTCATCCTGGGTTTCACGGACGGCGACGACGCTGTCGGGCAATATGCGACAGCTTATCGTTTGATGCTGGTCGCCTCGGTGATCACCGCCGCCCTGTGGAACGCATACTTTCCGGCGCTGGCACGCTCGCACAACACCCCGAGTGAAGCGACAAGGCTATCTCGGGAATACCTCGGCCTGCTCGCTTGGATGGGCCTGCCGATCGCCGCTCTCGGATGGGCCCTCGGCCGCCATGTCGTGGAGTTGCTTTATGGACCTGCATTCGCGCCGAGCGGACGCTATTTCGAATGGCTTTGCCTGACCATCGGTTTAACTTTCCTGAATTACGGCATTGTCGCGAGCCTCGTCCCCTGGGGCCGCAGTGGTCTGCAGTTCAAGATCACGGTGGGCGCAGCAGCGCTGAATGTGGCCGTCAATGCGGTTGCGCTGCCGCTGTATGGGGCTTGGGGCGCAGTCGCGGCGACGCTGGCCTCGGAACTACTCGTCGTCATCGTTGGTCTGACGGTGCGCCGCCGGCTCCGCCTGTTCTGGCATCCGATGCTGCCAGTCATTGGTCCACCGCTCGCCTGCTCGATGGCAGTTGCGCTCACCCTGAACGCCCTGCCTGCGACGCTCGATCGGTGGTGGTGGCTGCAGCTGGCGTGCGGCGGCGCGGTGTTGCTGATCTGCCTGCTCGTCTTTGAGCGCCGGGCGCTATCTCGCTTGATGCAAACGCTTAGCGCCCGCTGACATCGCTAGAGCGGCATGAGTTGAGATGGAACCGCTCAGGGTTCCATCTCAACTCATACGCGCGAACGGACGGCGGTAGAACCACACATCATGCTCTATGCCGCACGAACAGATGCCGCATCCAGAAGGGGCCAGCTGGAATCCTGCTTGGAAATCAGGCTGACCGGTAGCGGCCAGGTGATTCCCACGGCCGGATCGTCGTACCGCAATCCCCTGCCCGCTGCAGCCGTATAGGGAGTAGACACCAGGTAGTTGGCTTCGGTGTCATCGACCAGCGTCTGAAACCCATGCGCGCAGTTTTGGGGCACATAGAGCATTTGCGGCTTGTCCGGCGAAAGAGTGACGCCGAACCATGCACGATAAGTCGGCGACGTCGGGTCGATGTCGACAATGACATCGAAAAGCGCGCCGCGAACACACCGCACCAATTTGGCCTCACCGAAAGGCGCAACCTGCCAGTGAAGCCCCCTCATGGTACCCTTGGCGGGATTGATCGAGACGTTGGCCTGCAACACCTCGATCTCGATCCCTTTTTGAGCGAACTCTTCGCGGCACCAGGCGCGGGCGAACTGTCCACGCTCATCGACATGCGGTTGCAGCTCAATCAGGAAGGCGCCCTTGATCGGCGTTTCATGAAAAATCATAGCTTCTCCAGAAGAAGTCCGAATCGATCTGCTTACTCTCGAGGAGTTTCTGTAGTTGACGCAGTCTCGTGTAAGGCGGCGCGTTGAAGACGTCGTCATCCATACCGATGTGCTCGAACAAGGCACGCATCTGGCGTGCGCCCCGATCCGCGTCCCATTCACATTGGAAGCCAGGCAGGAGTTGGCCGATCTTGTCGAAGGAAACGCGGTAGCTGCGATTGTCACCGCCAAATTCGCCGAACGTCACCTTACAGTTCGGAAACGCCCGGCCGACGGCCTCAGCGATATCCCGGACACGATAATTGTTCTTGTTGTCGCCAACATTGAACACTTGCCGGGCCACGACCTCTCGCGGCGCATCGAGCGAGGCCACGATTGCACCGCCGATATCCCGCACATGGACCAGAGGACGCCACGGCGTGCCGTCACTCGTCATGGCGATGCGGCCAGTCGTCCAGGCGAGACCCGACAGGTTGTTAAGAACGATATCGAAGCGAATACGCGGTGAAGCACCGAATGCCGTGGCGTTGCGCAGGAAGGTGGGGCTGAATTCGTCGTCTGCCAGCGCCAAGACATCCCGCTCCACTAGCATTTTGCAATGCGCGTAGGCCGTCTGTGGGTTGGGCTCAGAAGTCTCCGTCACCACACCCTCGGTTGCCGCACCATAGATGCTGCAGGAAGAGGCGTAGATGAATCGAGAAACCCCGGCTGCCTTCGCGGCTGCGGCCAAGGCGACCGACCCATGATGATTGATAGCGTAGGTCTTGGCTGGATCCTGTTCACAGAGCGGATCGTTGGATAGTTCTGCGAGATGTACGACAGCCTCGAAGCCTTCCAAATCGCGTGGCGTCACGGTCCTGATGTCCCGCGTCAACGTCGCCGGCCGGTCCTGTCCATCGTGGTACAGCAGGCCGGCGCGATAGAAGCCGGTGTCCAATCCAACAACGTCATAGCCGCGCTCCATGAGGAGGGGCGTCAGAACAGTTCCGATAAACCCGTCGGCACCGGTCACGAGAACCCGCGGCTTGGCCAAGTTTGTCGCCGCCGATCGTGCGTTCGCGGCACTCTCCCCGTTCACCAGGTTTTCCATTGCGCCCTCCCGGATGTCCATTCGCTTTCGAGTACGTGCTTGTCGCGCAGCGTGTCCATGTTTTGCCAGTAACCGCGATGGCGGTAGGCAACCACTTGTCCTTCGGAAACCATGGCTTCGAGCGGCTCGCGCTCCCACACAGTGTCGTCGCCGTCGATGAAATCGAGGGCTCGTGGTTCGACAATGAAGAACCCGCCGTTGATGAAGTCGCTATCCTCGTTCGACTTCTCTCGGAACCCCATAACGCGGTCCTCGCCACTACGCAGGGCAAGAACGCCAAATCGACCGGGTGGCCGCACGGCAGTGACCGTCACCAATGCGCCGGCGGCCCGGTGGTAGTCGATCAGCTCGGTCACGTTGATGTCGGCGACGCCGTCACCGTATGTCAGGCAGAAGGGCTCGTCGTCGAGATAGGGGCGTATCCGCTTGATCCGGCCCCCAGTCATCGTCGACTCGCCGGTATCGATCAGCGTCACGTTCCAGGGTTCGACGCCATTGCGATGCGTTTTTACGGACCCCGCGTGTATGTCGAACGTGACGTCGGAGCGATGAAGTGCGTAGTCACGGAAATACTGCTTGATCAGATGGCCTTTGTAGCCACAGCAGATGATGAAGTCGTTGAGGCCATAGGAAGAGTAGATCTTCATTATGTGCCAGAGAATTGGCTGCCCACCAATCTCAACCAGTGGTTTGGGCCGGACCGCGCTCTCCTCGCTGATGCGAGTGCCATAGCCACCGGCAAGTATAACCACCTTCATGGCGCTCCTCCGACGAGGCACTGGCCCCAAAGCGACGCCGTACGACTTCACTCGACAATCCTTCCAGACGCCTTGTTTCGCTGCGAGTGACCAGATTGTGGCACCGACCCATTAGCTGTGAATGTGGCTGCGCTAGCACAAGGATAAGCCCTGAAATCACGGGGTCATCACGCCTTTCCTTCGGCACTTCATCATTAGATCGACCGCCATCACGCCTGGGTTCGCCAGTTCATGCTCTTCAACTCATACGAGTTCCTTCTCGTCTTCCTCCCGATCACACTAATACTGTTCTTTGCGATCGCTCGCCGGGATGGTGCAGCCGCACGCCTGTTCCTTTTGATCGCTTCATTCGCTTTCTACGCTTGGTGGAGCTTCGAGTATGGGCTCCTGATGGTCGCCACCATTGTTGTGAACTTCGCGTTCGGACGGGAGATTCAGCGCAGACAGGAGGGCGGACAGGCATCGGCGTGGTCCCTGCTGGTGATCAGCGTGGCCGCGAACCTCTCATTGCTGGGATACTTTAAGTATCGCAATTTCTTTATCGAGAATCTCACCGCCGCTCTCGGTACTGAGTGGGTGCTGGCGCCTCTCGTTCTGCCGCTCGCGATTTCTTTTCACACCTTCCAGCAGATTGCCTACTTGGTGGACTCGTATCGGTGCAAAGTGAAGCAGCCGCGGCTGCTTTCGTATGCGCTGTTCGTGCTGTTCTTCCCACAGCTCATCGCCGGACCGATCGTCCATCACTATCAACTCCTGCCGCAGCTCCAGAGTTCGCGCTTCCTTCGTTTCGACCCCGAGTCTTTTGCCAAAGGAGTGAGCTACTTCATTCTTGGTCTGGCCAAGAAGGTACTGATTGCTGATTCTCTGTCGGCGATTGCCGATCCAATCTTCAATGGAGCCATCGCCGCGCCTCCTACTCTGACGGAGGCTGCCGCCGGTACACTGGCTTACACGTTCGGGCTCTATTTCGACTTTTCCGGCTACTCCGACATGGCTGTCGGTCTTGCTTTGATGTTCGGCATCAGGCTGCCGTTCAATTTCGGCTCACCTTATCAAGCAACCTCAATCATCGATTTCTGGCGTCGCTGGCACATTACGTTGTCGAACTGGCTCCGGGACTACCTTTACATCCCGTTGGGTGGCAGTCGGCACGGATCTACGCGGCGCTACGCCAACTTGCTGCTCACGATGCTGCTCGGCGGGTTGTGGCATGGCGCCGCCTGGACCTTCGTGGTCTGGGGGCTGCTGCACGGCGCCTTTCTGGTCATCAATCACGGATGGAACGGACTTACCGCCCGATTGAAGTCACGGGGACGCGACGTCAGGCTGCCGGCCGTTGTCGGTTGGCTCCTCACTTTCTGTGCCGTTTCGATTGCGTGGATCTTCTTCCGCAGCCCCAGTTTCGAGCACGCCCGGGCCATGATCGAAGGCTTGTTCGGCTTGAATGGGCTGCATTCCGACAGGCTCGCCGATGTGGTCGGCGTGGGAAAAACCCTGATGCTGATCTTCGTTGCAGCTATCGCCCTGCTGCTGCCGAACACCCAGCAGCTAATCGAAGGCGAACGTCGAGGTTCGCCACTGCGCAGCGTCTTGGGCCTGAAATGGCGGCCAACGATGGCATGGTCGGTCGCGTTGGCATTCCTGCTTTTCCTATCCATCACGCAAATGTCGGCGGTGCGTGAGTTCGTCTATTTCCAGTTCTGATCGCTCGAGGCGCGCATGGATCCCAACTCAGCCAAAGTCGATGCGACTGCTGCGACCAGCGCAATCCATCGCAAATTCATCCGGCGGTTCGCCGCTTCTCTGGGTATCATCATCGCCTGCTTCGCCCTGGTGCTTCTAGGCTTGGATCAGGCGGGACGCTTGCCGCCCCCTCCGCTGACGGCCAACGTGTGCATAGACGAGAAGTTTCGCTTCCTGGCGCAACAGGACTTGAAGAACGTGGACCTGATCGCCGTGGGATCGTCGGTCACCTGGCGCAATCTCGATCTCGCGGTCGTCAAGAAAGCGGGCTTGTCGAAGCATCCGCTGAACGTTGCTCCCTGTTACTTGCACGCTGGGGAGACAACTTACTTCACGGAATTCCTGTTGAGCCGAATGAGCAAGGTCAAGCAGGTGATAACAGTGGTCGCTCCACGCGACTTCGAGCAGTGTAAACAACCTAATGAAGCCTTCTTCTCACGCCCTCTCGCGGAGGCATACATTTTCGAAGGTATGCCGAGCTTTCCGATCTACTTATCCAACCTTAAGCCGGCGCTGTTTGTTCGCGACTTGTTGCATATTCGCGAGATGAGGCAGGATCCGCAACATCAGTTCTCCATAGTGATGGATGGCTACGGCAGCGGTCCGCTTTACAGCAGCTCGGACTGGCTCCCTGAGCCGCTGCTCGTCCCAACCTGCTTCCAGGCACTGGCGGAACTGGAAAAGGTCGTCAATCGACATGATGCGAGGCTGATCGTTGCCGCCTTTCCCATGCAGCCAGCGTGGCGGGATCTCCATGACCCCGATGGGAGTCTGCTCGATGCTTTCGAGCAACGCCTGAAAAGCGTTCTTAGGTCGCCGACCACAGCCTTCGTAAGCGGTCGACAGAGGGCCCTCCAGGATCTCCACTATGCCGATGGCGTTCATTTCCTCTGGAGCAGTGCCCAAACCTACACACGTCTTGTCATGAATGCTCTGACATCGAAGCAGGCCGCTGTAATCCCTGCGTCTTCAGAGTAGGCCTCAGCGAATAACCGTGCGCAGCACGAAGTAGATGGAACGGGCCACCACCGCCGGCGCCAGACTGCATCGGACGGCTTCCGCCGCCTGTCTCCAGGCTGCGGCCCGCTCGCCCTCCTTCCACAAGGTTCGGGCTCGACGAGCTGCACGGACGCCTGCCGCCCGTTTAGCGGCACGGCTAAGGCCATTCGCCAGCGGCCGCGGCAAGTCTTCGTAGGAAATGGCAATCGACCGGCGTTCATCGGCGACGTTCTTGCCCGATCGCATCAAGCCTGAACTTGCCGCACCGGCGTGGAGCCGATAGCAGGCAAGCGGCTCGGGATCGTAGAAGACGGACTTACGCACCGCGATTCGCTTCCACATATCCCAATCAATGCAGTGGCTGAGTGTCGTTCGAAAGCCGCCCAGCTGCTCGTAGGTGCTGCGGCTCACGACGATCGAGACGAACTGAATACGCTGTTCGAGAAGCTGCTTAAGCGCAAAAGACTCATCGAGTACGCCAGACTGGCGCGCCTCGAGTTCACCGATACCCATCCATTGCCCGTCGGTGTCCATGTAGATCGTCCGACACAGTGCGGCGCCTACATCTGGGTTCGCTTCGATCCCCTGGCGGAGATGGCTGTAGAAGCTCGTCCGAACGGTATCGTCCCCATGGAGAATATGTACCCAATGCCCTTGCGCACGACGGATACAGTCGTTGAAGTTCTCCACCATACCGACGTTCGAGGTTTGGCGATGATAGGCGACCCGACCGGCACCGACTTCGCGGACGATGGCCTCGGTGTTCCCTTCTGTAGAGCAGTTATCGAGGACCTCGATCTGCATCTCGGCCGCGCCCGGGTCTTGTGCGAGAACGCTTTCCAGCGTGCCGCGCAGATAGTTCTCCGGGCAGTTGTAGACCGGAATCATCACCGACCAGAACGGTCGGTCTGTCCTGTTCTGCAATACAGCGATCGCCGGCGGGGCGCTACCGTGCGGACCTTCGGCCCCTGTCACCGGCGCGGACATAGCGGGAGACCGAACCGGCCCGGTATCGATGAAGGGAGAACGAAGGACCTCGACCATGCCCATAGCCCTCTAGGTGGCGATAGCCAGCCTCATGCAACGGCCGCGGCCACACCCGCAAACAGTGCGTTCTGCTCGGCGCGCAACCGGTCGATCAGCCTGTCAGCAGGGAGCTCGACATCGGCGTAGCGCAAAACCTGATCCTTTGGCACGTCGTGTCGCAGGCGACAGCCGGGAGCAATGCCCATGGGCAATAGGCCCTCGGCATGCACTGCTTCGGCACTCTCACACTGTCCATAGGTCATGTAGTGTCCCAAGTCGTCGAGAGTGGAACCTGCCGCGAGATCCGTCTTGGCAGTCGCGATGACATCGACCATCGGCTTGCCGGCCGGCGCAATGGCTGCATCGCCGAACAGAACGGCACGCGCGATCGTGTTTGGCACCTCGAAATGGCACAAGTGATAGGGTGTGTAGAAGCAGTAGAGCGGCCCCTCGCCCAGTTTGTACAAGTTGAGGTAGTGGCGCTGTGCTGGATGATTGATCGTGCCAAGCACGAAGACACCCGGGCCGGGCGATGCCCCGACAACATAGTCGACGATACCAGGCCCATCGAGAAAGAGCTCGGCGGGCAGCAACTTTGCAGCCTCCTCGATGGGCGTACCAGTAGGTGCCGTCGGCCCGAACATGCCGCGCCGTCCTACGCTCATGCCGGTCGCATTGGCGATGATGGCCTGTTCAAAGGAGACCTTCGTGCCGTCGGCAAACGAAGTAACCATGTGCGCCTTCTGGCCCCATTTACGCGCAAACCCTTCCTGCGTGGTTGGGTTGCGGTACGGATCATGGAGTCCTTTGATGTTTCCGCACACGACTGGGCGGATGCCAAGCCCGCGCACAAACCGATACAGATTCATCGTGACGCCCGGCTGGTCACCATCGACGTTCGTGAAAATCACGCCCATTGAGTCGGCGCGACTTTTCAACAGGGGCCCGACCGTACCATCGAGCTCCGCATTCATCAGGACGAGGTGTTTGCGGTTGGCAATCGCCATGCATGCTACCTGGGCCGCATACTCGATCGAACCGGTCGCCTCGAGGATGACATCGATCTGATCGGACGAGCAGAGCAGGCGCCAATCCTCGGTGACTGCTGGTTTGCCAGCAGAGATAGCGCGACCAAGGGCTAGCGCATCCTCAACAACGCACGCCGAGCCTTGGCCGGCCTCGCTGTACGCTCGGAGGGCTGGTTCTATATGCCGGTTGGCAATTGCAACCACGCGTATGCCTGGCACGGCTGTCGCAATCTGCAGGACGACACCGCGGCCCATGAAGCCGGCTCCGACGATGCCCAATCTGATGGGCCGGCCCGCTGAAGCGCACTCCTGGAGTGCTCTATCCACGATAATCATGAGCGAATTCTGCCAACAACTTTGGGCTGAAATGTGTGACATCAATGTGGTGTCTAATGCCCGTGCTGCATCGCACAAAACATTACTCCGCCCACGAGAGCAGGGTGGCATATGTGCGATAAAGCACGCTCGCCCTCGGCGTGGTTTACATGCAATGGCGGAAGCTACAGACGATGCAACAGTGAGACAGAGGCCGATCTCCCCGACATGACCCCTCTCAAGACGCGCGATTGCCGCTGGATTGGTGTTCCTGGCG
>NZ_SCVC01000022.1 GCF_004297405.1 Reyranella sp. | reverse complement strand
GCCCATGATGTTGATGGCCAGCACCGTCAAGGCAAGGAAGATGCCGGGATAGAGGATGTTGTGCGGGAACACGCGGAACAGCGTGCGGCCCTCGGCCATGATGTTGCCCCAGCTCGGGATCTCCGGCGGGATGCCGATGCCCAGGAAGGAGAGCGCGGCCTCGGTCAGGATCGCGGCGGCGGCCAAGAAGGTGCCCTGCACGATCAGAGGCGCGATGGTGTTGGGCAGGATATGCCGGAACATTAAGGTCCAGGTCGGCGTGCCGACCGAAATGGCGCCTTCGACATAGGGTTCTTCGCGTACCGTCAGCACGATCGAGCGCACCAAACGCACTACGCGCGGTACGTCGGGTACGACAATGGCGAAGATCACGGTGATCAGGCCGGCGCGCCAGATCGAGACAAGGGCGATCGCGAGCAATATGCCCGGGATCGCCATCAATCCATCCATGATGCGCATGATGATCCCGTCCGCCCATCGGACGTAACCGGAGACCAGCCCGATCACCACGCCGATGGCGACGGACGCCAGCGCGACGGAGATGCCGACCGCCAGGGACACGCGCGTGCCATAGAGAACGCGGCTGTAGACATCGCGTCCCAGGCTGTCGGTACCCATGATCGCCACGCGCTTGACGGTCGTCCCGTCATCGAGACGCATGGTGATTTCGGTGCCGGGCTTCTTGTTGCGTGATGCCGGATCGATGCGGGTCGGATCGACGGTGCCCAGGAACGGCGCCAGGAGGGCAATCAGCATCATGACGAGCAGAATGACGCCGCCGAAGATCACGTTCGGGTTACGGATGGCAACGAGCCAAAGGCTCTTGCGCTTGGTCGACGCTGCCGCAATTGAGGCAGAGTCGACGACTTCTTCGGTGATCGCGCTCAATACCGGATCCTCGGGTCGAACAGGGTGTAGCTGATGTCGATTAGAAGGTTGATCACGACATAGACTACGGAGAAGAGAAGAATGACGGTCTGAATGGTCGGGAAGTCACGGCTCAGCACCGCTTCGACCGTGAGCCGCCCCAACCCGGGCAGGCCAAAGACGCTTTCCGTTACCACTGCGCCGCCAATCAAGATGGCAATGCCGAGGCCGATGATGGTCAGGATCGGCACCGCCGCATTGCGTAGTGCATGACGCATCAGCACGACTCGGTTGCTCAAGCCCTTGGCACGGGCGGTACGGATATAGTCTTCGTTCAGCACCTCGAGCACGGAGGCGCGGGTGATGCGCGAGATCAGCGCCACGAAGCCCACCGACAGGGTCAACGACGGCAAGACCATGCGCTCGGCGAACTGCCAGAAGTTGACGCCGATGCGGACATAGCCCTGCACGGGCAACCAGCCGAGCTCGATGGCGAAGACGTAGATCAAACAGTAGCCGATGACGAAGCCCGGCACGGAGAAGCCCAGCACCGAGAAGCCCATGACGATGCGGTCGAACAGCGTGCCCTGGCGGTAGGCCGCCAACACGCCGATCGGCACCGAGACGCAGACCGCGAAAATCAACGTGCACAATGCCAGGGCGAGCGTCGGCTCGACGCGCTGGGCGATCAGTTCGGCTACGGTCTTCTTGAAGAAGTAGCTTTCGCCGAACTTGCCCTGGACGATGTCGCCGATCCAGATGGCGAACTGCGTCCAGATCGGCTCGTTGAGGCCGAGCTTTTCGCGAATATCGGCGATCTGGTCGGAGGTGGCATTGTCGCCGGCGATCACCGCAGCCGGATCACCCGGCGTCAATCGCAGCATGAGGAAGACAAAAACCGCCACCACCGCAAGCACGGGGATGATGGCGATCAAACGACGGGCAATGAAATCGAGCATTTTCCCTCTACGTGTCACCCCGAGCGAAGCAAAAATCGGTCCTTCGCTTCGCCCAGGATGACGGCAACAAGGTTGCCGTCACTTCTTCTCTACGTTCCACATCACCGGCACCGGCGCTTTCAGCCAACCGCTGATGTTGGCGCGCGAAGCGCCCGGGCCGTACCACTGGCCAATCCAGCCGTACTGCGCCGTCTCCAGTGCCCGATCCTGCACAGCCTTGGCTAGTGCCTTGTTCTTCACGGGATCGGTCTCCTTTGCATATTCGTCGCGCAGCTTCTCGATCACGGGATCGGTCGGCCAGCCGAACCACGATTTGTCGCCCTGCGCCACCATGTAGGAGGTCGAGATCGGGTTCAGGATGTCCGCAGCAACCGAGAAAGTATGGAACACGTTCCAGCCGCCCTGAGCGGGAGGCTCCTTCTTGGTGCGCCGCGTGACCAGTGTCTGCCAGTCCATCGATTGCATGTCGACCTTGAAACCAGCCTGTTCGAGCAGCGCCTTGGTCACGGGGGCCGTGTTGGTGAGCACGGGCAGAGTAGTCGATTGCATCAGCACGATCGGCGTGCCGTCGTAGCCCGCTTCCTTGAGAAGCGCCTTGGCCTTCTCGAAGTCCGGTTTCACCAGCAGGCCGTTCGGTGCGTCGAACGCATTGGGCGTGCCGCAGACGAAAGCCGCCGAGCAGACTTTGTAATATTCCGGCTCGCCGACAGTCGCCTTGAGATAGTCTTCCTGCCGCATCGCGAGCAGTGCCGCTTGGCGGACCTTGGGATTGTCGAACGGCTTCACCAGATGATTGAAGCGGATGATGAACTGGTGGCCGAGCGGGTTCCAGTCGACCAGCTTCACGCCCTTGTCCTTCTTCAGGATCGGGATCAGGTCGTGTGGCGGCTGCTCGATCAGGTCGATTTCGCCTGCGATGATGGCGTTCACCTGCTGCTGGGTGTCCGGCATCTCGATGATCTCGACACGGTCGACCTTGACGACCTTGCCGCCGGACAGGCCCGAGGCAGGCTCGGCGCGCGGCTTGTACTTCGGGTTCTTGATGTAGACGTGCTTTTCGCCGGGCTTGGACTCGGCATTGACGTAGATGAACGGGCCGGAGCCGATCTGGCTGTCGATCTGCTTGAACGGATCGGTCTCGGCGACCTTCTTGGGCATCATGAAGGGAACCTGCGACGACGGCTTGCCGAGCGAGTCGAGCACCAGGCCATACGGTTCCTTCAGCACCATCTGGAAGGTTTTGTCGTTGACCGGCTTCATCTCCTTCACGAAGTCCATGAGCTTCTGGCCCATGGCGTCGCGTGCACCCCAGCGCTTGATCGACGCGATGCAATCCTCGGAGGTGACGGGCTTGCCATCGTGCCATTCGAGGCCGTCACGTAAGGTGAACGTCCAGGTCAGCTTGTCCGGCGACACCTCGTACTTGTCGACCATCTGCGGCTTGACCGCATTGTTCTCGTCCGACGCAAACAGCGTATCGTAGACGAAATAGCCATGGTTGCGTGTGACGTAGGCCGTGGTCCAGATCGGATCGAGAATCGTCAGATTGCCGTTCTGGACGAATTTCAGGACCTTGCCCTGCGCCAGCGCCGGACTCGTGCTCAAGACAAATGCACCGGTAACAATGGTGCTTGCGGCCATTGCCGCAAGTGTACGCCTAAACACTTGTTTCATAGCGTCCCCTCCGGGTGTCTCTCCCCATTGAGAAAGGCAGGTCCCCCGACCCACCTTCGTCGATGGGCGCGCGGGGCGAGGAGCCCCGCGCGCAACCTCACTACTTCTTAGTGATGTTCCAGAACACCGGCGCCGGGGCGATCATGTTGCCCTCGATGTTGTTGCGGCGCGCGATCGGCGAGTACCACTGGCCGACGTTGATGTGCGTCGGGTTGTTGGCCCAGTACTTCTGCAGATCCTCGACGATCTGCTTTTGCTTGGCCGGGTCGGTTTCCTTGGCGAACTGGTCGCGGAACTTCTCGATCGTCGCATCGCACGGCCAGCCGAACATGGCTTTGTCGCACGAGGAGTTGAAGAAGCCGGCCATGACCGGGTTCAGGATGTCGGCGGCTACCCACGAGGTGAGGAAGGCATGCCAGCCACCCTGGCTCGGCGGATCCTTCTTCACGCGGCGGCCGACCAGCGTCTGCCAGTCCATCGACTGCATGTCGACCTTGAAGCCGGCCCGCTCCATCTGCTGCTTGGCGACCGGCGCCAGGTTGGTCAGCACCTGCAGGTCGGTCGACTGCATCAGCACGATCGGCGTGCCGTCATAGCCTGCCTCGGTGAGGAGCTGCTTGGCCTTGGCGGCGTTGCCGTTCAGGACGTCGGCCATGCCGGCGTCGGTGGCGAGCGGCGTGCCGCAGACGAACGGCGCCTTGCAGACCTTGAACCACTGCGGATCGCCGATGGTGGCCTTGAGGAAGTCCTCCTGGGCGAAGGCGACGAACACGGCGTGGCGGATCTTCGCATTGTCGAAGGGCTTGGCCGTGCTGTTGAACCGGAACGTGTACTGGTTGCCGGTCGGGTTGCCGTTGAACAGGTTGATGTTCTTGTCCTTGGCCAGGATCGGCAGCAGATCGTGGCCGGGCGATTCGATCATGTCGATTTCGCCGTTCTGCAGAGCGCCGACCTGTGTCTGCACGTCGGGGATCCAGAGCCATTCGACGCGATCGACCTTGACGACCTTGCCACCGGCCAGGCCCGAAGGCGGCTCGGCGCGCGGCTTGTACTTGGCGTTCTTGACGTAGACGATCTTCTCGCCGGGCTTCCATTCGTCGGCCTTGAAGATGAACGGACCCGAGCCGATCACGTCTTCGATCTTGATCTGCTGCATCGGGTCGGTTTCGGCCGTCTTCTTTGGCATCATGAACGGCACGTTCGACGACGGCTTGCCGAGTGACTGCAGCACCAGCCCGTACGGCTCCTTCATCTTCAGCTTGAAGGTCTTCGCGTCGACGACCTCGAAGCCTTCGGCCGATGTCATCATCTTCTGGCCCATCGAATCGCGGGCTGCCCAACGCTTGATCGAGGCGACGCAATCCTCGGCAGTGACGGGCTTGCCGTCGTGCCATTCGAGGCCGTCGCGCAAGGTGAAGGTCCAGACGAGCTTGTCGGCCGAGACCTCCCACTTGTCGACCATCTGCGGCTTCACGTCGAACTTCTCGTCCATCGCGAAGAGCGTGTCCCACACCATGTAGCCGTGGTTGCGCTGGATGTAGGCAGTGGTCCAGATCGGATCGAGAATCTTCACGTCCGAATGCATCACGGCCTTGATGGTCTGCGCCTGAACGGGCGCAGCCGTCAGCAATGCAGTCGCACCAGCCGCGGCGACGAGCGCCAGAGCTGACTTCTTGAAAGAAAACATATTGTCCAAACTCCCTGTCTCGGGTGCGACGCTTGCAAATTCTGGGCCTGCAAGATTCGCGCCTCCCCATGCGGACAGTAGCAGTGGGGAACCCCCCTCTGACAAGCCGATTCGCGAAATTGAAACCGGCGTCAGCGAACGTCAGCGCGGGCGGTTGATCGCCTTTTCGAGCAGTTCGAGCACACCCTCGGATGCGGCGGAGGCAACAATATCGCCGAATCCGGCCCACGAGCCGCGCGCGGCGGCGAGCGGCACGGGGTTGGACTGCTCTATGTCACCGACGATCTTGCCGGCGGGGTCCTTCAACACCCATTTGACCACGAGCTTACCGGTGCGGTCGTCGATGGGCGTCAGGTTGACCGCGCCGACAACGGTGAAGACATCCTCGCCAGCACCGTCGACGATCACGATTTTGCTCGAGCCCAGTGCGCGACGCATGCCGGAGTAAAGCTGGCGGTTGCCATCCGACGGTGCGCCGGTCACCGGTGCCACCAGAACCTTGATCTGTTGTTCCGCGGGCTTTGTAGGGACCGGCGCCGTCGTAGGCGTGGTTCCGGTGGCCGCTGCAGCCGCCGCAGCGGCGGCCGTGCCGTCGGCTGCGGGGTCGGACGGGAATTCGTAGGGAATGGTGATGCCGGCCGCTACCTGGCCCGGGGCGCGCGGGATGAAAT
Organism: Reyranella sp.; assembly: GCF_004297405.1. Taxonomy (GTDB): domain Bacteria; phylum Pseudomonadota; class Alphaproteobacteria; order Reyranellales; family Reyranellaceae; genus Reyranella. The sequence continues at coordinate 7,790 of NZ_SCVC01000022.1, read as the reverse complement.
TCGGCGGCTTGCCGACCAGCGTCGCGACCCTCGGCGCGGCCTGTTGAGCCATGCGTGAGATCAGCCGTTCGCTCTGTTCGGCGTAATCTTCCGGCCGGGCGCGCGTCTTGACGGTCGCAGGCTCGTCGGTGCGCGGCCTGCCTACGACGCGCCAATCGACCTGGACTTCGATCGACAAGTCGGCATCGCGTGTGCTCATCACGCCGTCGACCTGGATCGGCGCATCGGCTGGCGCCACCGTGGCGACGATGCCGTAGGATTGCAGTTCCATGGCCAGGGTCGCGGCGACGCGCTGGCCCATCTGCGGCGGCATGTTCCGTGGCGGGCTGATCGCCACCTCGGCCTTGTCGGTCCGGGGGCGGGCATAATAGTCCCGTGAAGGATCGTGCTCGAAAGGTCCCGGTACTCTTGCGCAGGCTGCCAGCACCAGCAGGCACAGCAGCGTCACAGCATGGCGCATGTCGCGACGACCCCGAGCAGGCACAGGAACACCAGGATGATCAGGTAGGGCACGTCAGTTCCTGAGCGCGATCGCCGAGAGGCCGCGTCCGTAGTCGCGAACGCCCTGGAGGGTGTTGCGGCGGTAGCTGAAGAAATCATCGGTCGCCGAGAGCGTGTCGTGGCCGGTCGTTGTCACCGAGACGCCGGTGCGTGCGATGCGGTGCAGGAGGTAGCCCGGCAGGTCGAACATGAAATGACCGGCGCGCTTGGCGTCACGGAAGAAGGTGCTGTTGTTCTTGTCCTGCGCCAGGAACGGCGCAGGGAACTCAGGGCCCACTTCATAGGATGCCGGGCCGATGCAGGGGCCGATGGCGACCTGGATACGTTCGCGCTTGGCGCCGAGTTTTTCCATGGCGGCGATGGTCGCATCGGCGACGCCGCCCAGGGCCCCTTTCCAACCGGCATGACAGGCGCCGACCACGCCGGCGTCATTGTCGGCCAGCAGAACCGGCGCGCAGTCTGCCGCCAGCACGCCCAGGACCACGCCGGGGCGATCCGTGACCAACCCGTCGGCCTTGGGCGCTCCTGGCGAACTCCAGCGATCGTCGGCCACCGTCAGGACGTCGGTCGAATGGACCTGGTGCAAGGTTTGGAGGTCGGGCTCGTCCAGGCTGAAATGCTCGGCGACGCGGCGGCGGTTCTCGCGCACGTTTTCGGGCTGGTCGCCCGATCCGTAACCACAATTCAACGACGAATAGAGCCCGGCGCTGACGCCGCCCTGGCGCGTGAAGAAACGGTGCTGCACCCCGTCGAGGTCGGCGAGCGTCTTGGCGAGGATCATGTCGCGTCCGGGGGGAGGTTCGACGAAGTGGGATGGTCCGAAAAGCCGGCGGGCGGGGCGCTCTTGCCGTCGCCCAGCGCCAGCACGCGAAAGAGGGTGCCCATTTGGTCGGGCGCAATCAAGCGAACCGATGCCGCATCGATGGTGCGCGCCTGCTGCGGCGAAGCTCTGCGCTTCAGCGCCTCGCCACGTTCGATGATGCCCAGTTGGCGCAGGAATGCGCCCTGGCCGATTGGCCCGAAGGAAGCGACGCCCGAGGCTTTTGCAAGAGCTTCGAAATCGACATGGGCGCTGAGATCAGTCTCGCCCGGCCGGTCGAGGATGCCGGCGCCCTGGTGGTTGCGCACGGCCTGAAGGGAGGCTGCCCTGCCAGCGTTCTCGCCGCCGTAATCAATGATCACTGCCCAACCGCCGTCGCGGGCGATGCGGGCTCCAATCGAGGCAGCAAGCGCGCGTCCGGCCTCGCAGATCTCCGCCTCGGCGTCGACCGCGGCCTCGGGCAGCAGCTTGGCAAAGGGGGTAACGCCAGGCGCCAGGGCCAGTCTCAACGCGCCACTCTCGTCGATACCCACCATGCGCTCGACCCAACCGTGTGGCGCGCGATGGAACTGACGGACGGGCAGCGCATCGAAGAACTCGTTGGCAACCAGCAGCAGCGGGCCTTCCGGCACCGTGTCGAAGCGCTCGTGCCAGGTCGGCACGATGCCGGGCGCGAAGCCCTGCAGGGCGTCGCGTTGAGCGGCGCGCAGCGGCTCGTTGGTATCGACGAGATGCAGGTCGATGGCGGCATGGAAGCCGGGCACGCCGCGCGTGGCGCGCAGAGCATCGGCCATCAGGGTGCCGCGGCCGGGGCCGAGTTCGACCAGCCGCACCGGCGTCGGCTGGCCCATTGCCAGCCATCGGTCGGCGAGCCAGGCGCCTAAAAGCTCGCCGAACATCTGGGAAATCTCGGGCGCCGTCGTGAAGTCGCCGGCCGCGCCGACCGGTGTGGCGTGGCGATAATAGCCGAGGCGGGGGTGCCCCAGTGCCTCGGCCATGAAGTCGGCCAGCGAGATCGGCCCGGTGAGCGCGATGCGCCGCGCGATCAGGCCGCCCAGCTCGCTATCGGTCACAGGTGGCCCCCTTACGGCAGCAAAGGCTTGCGGTAGGCGCGCAGGATCAGCCAGGCGCCGAACAGCAGCACCGGCACCGACAACAACATGCCCATGGTGAGGGGGCCCCAGAGGAAGCCGAGATGCGCATCCGGCTCGCGGAAGATCTCGCCCACGATGCGCGCTGCGCCATAGCCGGCGCAGAATACGCCGGTCAGCAGGCCGGGGCGGCGGCGGCCGTCGGTGAGCTTCCAGACGGCAACGACCAACAGCGTCAGCAGCACGCCCTCGAAGAAGGCCTGATAGAGCTGGCTGGGATGGCGCGGCAGCGGCCCACCGCGCGGGAACACCATGGCCCACGGCACGTCGCTGATGCGACCCCACAGCTCGCCATTGATGAAGTTGGCGAGGCGGCCGAAGAACAGGCCGATCGGCGCCACGATGGCCACCAGGTCCGACAGCATGAAGGGATCGGCCTTGTTGCGGATCGCGAACAGCAGGATGGCGGCGACCACGCCCAGCAAGCCGCCATGGAAGGACATACCGCCCTCCCACAGGGTGAGCGCGGCCAGCGGGTGCTCGATGTAGAAACCCGGCTTGTAGAACAGGACATAGCCCAGCCGCCCGCCCAGGATGACGCCGAGTGCCGCCCACAGCAGGAAATCGTCGATCTTCAACGCCGTCAGCAGCTTCGGCGGTTGCTCGCAGACGCGACGCATCACCTGCCAGCCGATCACCAGTCCGGCGATGTAGGCCAGGGCGTACCAGCGGATGGCGAAGGGCCCGAGCTGAACCAGGACCGGGTCGATCTCAGGGTAGGGAATGGCGAGGAGGGTCATGAGGGCGCCCTTATAGCGGGCGAACCTCGCGGCGGGCGAGCCTGCCTTCCGAAATGATCACGGCGCCGGTTCTGGTGAACCGGCGCCGCTGGGACTTTCCGAACGAAGAGACTTTTTTGGTCTTATTGTGAGAGGGGGCGTCGGAGGTCCTTCTTGTTCACGCTTCGCCGACCGTTTCCAGGATGGAAGCGGTCAACGCGTCGGCGGGCGACTTGCCGGCCCACACGACGTACTGAAAGGCAGGGTAAAAACGCTCGCTTTCGGTGATGGCCACCTCGACGAGATCGTTGAGCTGCTCCGCCATCAAGCCCGTCGTCCCGCGCAGCGGGATGGCGTGGCGGAACATCGGCAGGCCCTCTTCGGACCAGAGATCGAAGTGGCCCAGCCACATCTTCTCGTTGATCAGCGCCAGCAGGACGTGGATGTCGTTGTGGCGTTCGGAGGGGATGCGGACATCGTAGGCGCACGTGAAGTGCAGCGCTTCGACATCGTCCCGCCAACTGAAGAACATGCGGTAGTCGCACCAGCGGCCAGCGACCTCGACGGCGATTTCCCGGTCCGAAGTCCGGTCAAAGGGCCAATCGTTGGCGGAGACAACTTTTTCGATCATTTCCAGCGGGTTCAGGTCGGCTTTCCGTCTGGTCCGCTCTTGTCGCGATAACGCCATCGACCGCTCCCCAACCATTCCGCCATGCGGCTCCGCATGAGCCATTCTGAGGCGGGTGGCCGACATATCGTGGTGGGCACCCAACAACCCACTAGCAGCGGTAGCGTGCCACCGAGGAAATCGAGGCGCAATAAGAAATCCGGTCCAGAATGGGGAAAAGAGTCAGGGATTCCATGAATTTAATCCCCAGCGTTAAGATTCGAGTCTTGGAATTCCGCAAGACGAATCGACTTCATGTGCCCATCTTTTGTGCAATTCCGACTCCGATCTGCGGATCGCCTTGCGTTTACGCACCTCATATGAGCCTTGGCACGGGCTTTGCCTTCAGGGGTCCCAAGCAGGCGGTGTGGCGCCAAGACCCGTGGGAGGCTCTCGATGTTCAAAGACCCATTCGACCCCAGCACCTTGCTGGGCAAGGGGTGTAGCTGCGGCGGCAATCATGCCGAGGCCGATCATGCCCGCCTGACCGCGGCAGCAGTGCCGGTCGGCGAGGAATCACGCTGGAACCGGGTGGTCGATGCAGCGGTCCTGCGGGCAGTCTTCCCGGTCGATGCCCAGCGGCGGCAGTTCCTGAAGACGGTCGGCCGGGCGACGGCCATGGCAGCCATCTCCTCGGTGCTGCCGCTCGGCCTGGCGCGCGAGGCCTTCGCCCAAGGCGGGGCGCTGGAAAAGAAAGACCTCAAGGTCGGCTTCATCCCGATCACCTGCGCCACACCCATCATCATGGCGCATCCGATGGGCTTCTATTCCAAGCATGGCCTCAACGTAGAAGTGGTGAAGACGGCGGGCTGGGCAGTGATCCGCGACAAGTCGCTGGCCAAGGAATACGACGCCGCGCACATGCTCTCGCCGATGCCGCTAGCGATCTCGCTGGGCGTCGGATCGAACCCGGTGCCCTGGACCATGCCGGCCGTCGAAAACATCAACGGCCAGGCGATCACCTTGGCCATGAAGCACAAGGACAAGCGCAACCCGAAGGACTGGAAGGGGTTCCGCTTTGCCGTGCCGTTCGACTACTCGATGCACAATTATCTGCTGCGCTACTACGTGGCGGAGCACGGGCTCGATCCCGACAAGGACATCTCGATCCGCTCCGTGCCGCCGCCCGAGATGGTGGCCAACCTGCGCGCCGACAATATCGACGGCTATCTCGGGCCCGACCCGTTCAACCAGCGCGCGGTCTATGACGGCATCGGCTTCATTCATCTCCTGACCAAGGAATTGTGGGATGGCCATCCCTGCTGCGCCTTCACGGTGAGCAAGGAATTCGCGACCCAGAATCCCAACACTTATCGCGCGCTCCTGAAGTCGATCATCGACGCGACGGCCTATGCGCACAAACCGGAGAACCGCAAGGAGATCGCCAAGGCGATCGCCCCGGCGAATTACCTGAACCAGCCGGAGACGGTGCTCGAGCAGGTTCTGACCGGCACCTACGCCGACGGGTTGGGCGGCGTGAAGAAGGACCCGAACCGCATCGACTTCGATCCCTTCCCTTGGAACCAGTTCGCGGTCTGGATCATGACCCAGATGAAGCGCTGGGGTCAGCTCAAGGCCGATGTCGACTATGCCAAGGTCGCGTCCGAGGTCTATCTCGCCACCGATACGGCGGCGATGATGAAGGACATGGGCCTCACGCCGCCCGATCCGTCGAAGAAGACGATCGTGGTCATGGGCAAGCCGTTCGATCCCGCCAAGCCCGACGACTATATCGCGAGCTTCGCCATCCGTCGGAGCTGAGACATGGCGACCCTGAAAAACTCGCTCGGCCTGCGGGCGAGCCTGCTGTCGCTGCTGATCTTCGCTGCGATCATCGGGCTCTGGCAGATCGCTACCCTGCCGACGGCAGCCAGCGGCCCGGCGGTCGATCCCGAATATGCCAAGCTGGTGGGCAATGCCGCGGCGACCGGCACCAAATCCTCCATGCCGACGCCGGCCGACATCGCCGTCACGATCTGGGGCCATCTCACGGATCCCTTCTACGTGCGCGGCAGCAACGACAAGGGCATCGGCATCCAGCTCGCCTATTCGTTGGGCCGCGTGCTCCTGGGCTTTGGCCTCGCTGCTCTCGTGGCAGTGCCGCTCGGCTTCCTCATCGGCATGTCGCCGTTGGTCTATCGCGCGCTCGACCCCTTCATCCAGATCCTGAAGCCGGTGTCGCCGCTCGCTTGGATGCCACTTGCGCTCTACACCATCAAGGACTCGGCGATCTCCTCGATCTTCGTGATCTTCATCTGCTCAGTCTGGCCGATGCTGATCAACACCGCCTTCGGCGTCGCGAGCGTGCGCAAGGAATGGCTGAACGTGGCGCGCACCCTCGAGGTCGGGCCGTTCCGTACCGCCTTCAAGGTGATCCTGCCGGCGGCGGCGCCCACGATCATGACGGGCATGCGCATCTCCATCGGCATCGCCTGGCTGGTCATCGTGGCCGCCGAGATGCTCGTGGGCGGTACCGGCATCGGCTACTTCGTCTGGAACGAATGGAACAACCTCTCGATCGCCAACATCGTGACCGCGATCCTGCTGATCGGCCTGGTGGGCCTCGCCCTCGACCAGGGCCTGGCGCGCATCACCAAGCTCGTCACCTATCCGGAGTAGGCCGCCATGGATAATCGACCCCTCATCAGCGTCGAGGGCCTGGCGCGCCGCTTCGGCGACTCCGGCCAGCCCGCCGTGTTCGAGAACATCTGGTTCGGCATCGACAAGGGAGAGTTCTGCTGCCTGATCGGCCATTCCGGCTGCGGCAAGACCACGATCCTGAACGTGCTGGCTGGCCTCGACAGCCCGAGCGACGGCGCCGTCATCGTCGACAACCGCGAGATCGACGGGCCGAGCCTCGACCGCGCCGTGATATTCCAGGGCCATGCGCTGCTGCCCTGGCTGTCGGTGATGGGCAACATCGCCTTTGCCGTCTCCTCGCGTTGGCCCACGTGGGATCGCGCCAAGGTGCAGGAACATGCGCGTCGCTTCATCGAGCTGGTCGGGCTGAAGGGCGCGGAGAACAAGCGGCCGGCGCAGCTCTCGGGCGGCATGAAGCAGCGCGTGGGTATTGCCCGCGCGCTCTCCATCCAGCCCAAGATGTTGCTGATGGACGAGCCGTTCAGCGCACTGGATGCGCTGACACGCGGCATGCTGCAGGACGAAGTGCTGCGCATCTGCGCAGATACGAAGCAGACCGTGTTCATGATCACGCACGATGTCGACGAGGCGATCCTGCTTGCCGACAAGATCGTGCTGATGACCAACGGCCCCGGCGCCAAGATCGCCGAGATCGTGGTCAACACCATGCCGCGCAACGAGCGGCACCGGAACGACCTTCACCGGCATCCGCAGTACTACGCGATCCGCAACCACCTCGTTGAGTTCCTGGTGAACCGCAGCCGCGCGTTCGACAAGGAGATCGCCGGCGTGGCCTACGATCCGCGGCGGCTGAAACTGGTGAAGCCTGGTTTGTCGGCGGTCAATCCGCCGGCGGAAGTCGTGCCTCTTCGGCACACACACTGACGATCAACTGACACTGGCAATCGACACGGGAGAAGACAATGAAGCGGGCAGAAGTCACCGAGAAGATCCTGACGGCCAAGCGCCTGAAGGAGCTCACCTGGGACGAGATCGCCAAGAAGATCGGCGGCGCCTCGAAGATCGTCGTCACCGCGGCCTGCATGGGCCAGATGAAGATGACCAAGGAACAGGCAACGAAGGCCGGCAAGCTGTTCGGACTGGGCAAGGAAGAAGTGCTGCTGCTGCAGGAAGTGCCTTATCGCGGTTCGCTCCCGCAGATCCCGCCGACTGACCCGCTGATCTACCGCTTCTACGAGCTGGTGCAGGTCTACGGCACGACCTGGAAGGAACTGATCCAGGAAGAATTCGGCGACGGCATCATGAGCGCCATCGACTTCGACATGACCATG
>NZ_SCVC01000021.1 GCF_004297405.1 Reyranella sp. | reverse complement strand
ATTCGGCTTGTCACGTTCCTGTTGCTGGCCCGGCGGCCCACCCGCGCCCGGATTGAGGCATTCGTATTCCTTCTCGCGAGGAAGGCCAGACGGCGATGGCTTACGACTCGTGCCGGACGCCCCTTTCGACGATTGCTGTGGGCGGCCCTTTTTGGCCTGGCCGGGAGCATCTTTCGACGGGTGGCCAGAAACGCCATGGTCGCGCTGCTCATCGCGCCGGCTTTTATCTGCCTGGTCGGATGCGCTGTATCGGCCATAAGCGCGCTTGATGTCCGGCCGCGCCTTATTGCCAGCCATGGATCATCCTCCACTGAGCACAATGGCAATGGAGAAAATGAGTGACGGCGGACTTGGTTGCGACCCGGCGGCACATCGGCGGGACGAAAGCGTGCTCACACGACAAAAGCCCCGCACCGGGATCACCGGGCGGGGCTTCGACATATGAGGGAGATGGGACAGGCTATTTCAGGGTGGCCTCCTGGCCAGCGGGGAGCTACCTGCGCGACAGCGTGCGACCGGCGGACAGTGGCGCCTCACAGACACATGATCGCAACCCCTTCAACAGCGCTCAGTTGTCATGAGATCAACAGAAGGAGGCACGAATGAAACTCATGCTGCCGACGATCCTCGCCGCCGCGATCGCCCTGCCGGCAACGATAGCGATGGCCAAGGACCGCCCGATCACCGATGCGGAACGCCCAAAGCTCGAGGCCGCACTCAAGGAGGTGGGCTGCAGTGGCGGCAAGATGGAGTTCGACGACGACAAGGCCGCCGCCCATCCAAACGGCAAGTTCGAAGTCGAGGAGTCGACCTGCCAGGAAGGGAAGAAGTACGACCTGACCTTCGATGCAGACTTCAAGCTCCTGACCAAGAAGCCAGATTAGCGACATAAGAAAGGGCCCGCGGGGGAGCGGGCCCTTTCCTTTCTCGGGGGAGCAGTTCGCAGCAGCAATGGATGACAACTGCCCGAATACCGACCCAATGCACGACCACGCTGAGAGGTTGCACGTCCTGCTACGATTCCCGTGGTAGTCCGGTAGAGATCGGAATCGGGAGAGTGGGCCCGCCCACCCCACTGGAACGGGCCCTCCCAAGTACTCCAAACTTGGGCCCTTCGGTCCCGCGAGGGACGCAGACCGAAGAAGACAAGCGAACGCACCGCCCGCTCCGCGGTTGCATGCAGGCCTAAATGCGCTCCCAACCCGCTGAGTTGAGGGTCGATCCCCGCGATCACCCTGACCGCGCTTCGCCACTGTCTTAGCCTTGCGCCGAAGATCGGCGGCCAGCGACCGGCCGACATCCTCGACTTCCTTGAACGAGGTGCCGCGCGCGTTGCGCCGCACGAACAGCTTGTTGATGCCGGTGTCGATCAGTTCACGCTTGGCCGCTTTCCTACGCGCGGTTTTCTTGCGAGGGGCCTTCTTCTTTGCTGCCATTGGGTTCCTGCCCTCTTGGGTAAGTTCTGCACCAGGCGATCCCGAGTGCCGTCGGTAGAAACCCGTGGACACCCGGCGACATGATCAAACGAAGATGGTTCAGCCTGATCAGCGCAGCCGCGCGGAAATCCGGCCCTCGGTCCCCTTGCACGATGGCCCGCAGGACATCGGCTTCCTCAGTGGTGAGGATCTCGATTTCGACGGACCTCGAGCTGGCCATTCGACATCTCCTAAAACCAGAGACCTTCAAACTGCGGGTCGCAACCCAAAGAAGGACATTGAACGAAGGCCCAGGTCCTCGGTTGCGCCCTTGCGCACAAATGCTCGAGACGGCTTGCAACCCTTTGAGCACTAAGCTCCAGAACGATGCTGGCCGAACTGCGCGACGACAACCGACAGCTCCTCTCGATTCTGCGCCAGCAACACAGGCTTTGCGAGGAGCATGGCGATGCCGCCACGATGAGCCTAGTCGACGGCTGGATCGGCGAGACAGAGAGCCGGATCTGGTTCCTGTTCGAAAGCGGCCAGGCTTCGGGTGGACATTCCTGACGATCCGATACCTTTGGACAGGGTCATCGGTGCCTTCGACCAATCGACCGCCGTGCCTCTGCCCGGTAGGAGGCACGGATGGATCCCGCCTATATCTCCACCCTGGCCGCATTGACCGGATCTGCGATCGGCGCATTGGCATCCTTCGCCACCACATGGACCACGCAGGCATCGCAGGCACGCGCCACCCAGCGGGCGCAGGAGCGAGCCCATCGGGAAGCGCTTTATGGCGAATTCATACGGGAAGCCTCGCGGCTCTTTGTCGACGCCTTCGAGCATGACCTTGAGGATCCAGCGAAGCTCGTGTCCCTTTATGCGATCGTGAGCACGATTCGCCTCTTCGGCGGACCAGGTCCCCTGCGGGAGGCCGAAAAGGTGATGTCACAGATCGGCGCGACCTACTTTGCGCCGAACAAGGATGTCCGCCTGTTTGCCGAGATCGCTCCCGCCGGCGAGCTCGATCCGCTCTTCGCCTTCAGCGCGGCGTGCCGGGCCGAACTCCAGTCCCATGGCGACAGGCACCCGCGAAGCTTCCTGCAGACGAAGGGCTGATTTCCGACGCGCCCGCATGCCGCAGCAACCACATCTGCCCAACCGCGCAACGAAGGTGCGGTCCCGAAGACCGCACCCATATCGCTTGCTGCTCAGGCAGCCTTGCCCCCCTCGACCGGGTGGATCCAGCGCAAGCCGACCTGGACGCGGTTCCAGACGTTGATCGCACCGATCAGCAGCGTGAGATAGGCGATCTCGGTCTCGTTGAAGTGGCCCTTGAGCAGCTCGTAGTCCTCATCGGGCGCGCCGGCGTCTGCGATCCTGGTCAGCCTCTCCGTCCAGTTGAGCGCGGCGCGCTCGCGGGCGGTGAACAGCGGCGATTCCCGCCAGGCATTCAGCAGGTGGATACGCATGTCGGTCTCGCCGTGCTTAACGGCGTCCTTGGCATGCATGTAGATGCAGTAGCCACAGCCGTTGATCTGCGACGCGCGCAGCTTCACCAGCTCGGCCAGGCCATGCTCGAGGCCACTCTTCTCGATGGCTGCCTCGACAGCGATCATGCCTTTGGTGCCCTCGGGCGCCACTTGGAAAATGTTCATGCGTGGCTTCATCGGACTTCTCCTTGCAGTTGGTTGTGATGAGTGGTGGAAGGTGCGCGTTACAAAGACGTGCGGGCACTCTCGGCGGCACGAGCCGACTGAATGGCCCAGAGGGTCAGAACCGTGCCGACGAGGGCGGGAAAAGTGACGGCGGGAAAATCCCGCGCGAGAACCGACGGGCCGCAGATGCCGACGGCGACTTCCCAGAAATGGAAGAGGGCGTGCCCCCAGAGCCAGAGCGTGGGCGTCGTCCAGAGGATGACACGGAGCCCGGGCAGGAAGGCTCCAGCCAGGAACGCAGTGCCCACGAACAGGAAGATCAGCCCTATATCGCGGACGAAGTGCTGGTTGAACGGGCCCGTCGTCGTCACGCCCGGCACCGCCAGGTACCAGGCTTCGGGCGACCAGAGCATGAAGATGCCGTTGGCCTCGGCGGCGACACCGAGAGCGGCCGCAACTCCAAGACAGATTGTCTTCAGCATCATCTGACTCCTCGTCTTCAGAACGGTCGGCCGCTCCGACCTGGCGTAGATCTCGCGAATCTCGCGGATCTAGGCACATTGTGGACGTTCCCCTTTGCCCATCGGGTTACCGCTTCGGCGGCGGCGGCACGTGGGTCAGCCACCAATCGAACTCGGTACCGCCCAGCCGCGCGTTCTCACCGGGCATGAGGGACCCATCGTCGAGCCTGACGCCGAAGTAGAGAGCTTCGGGATCTGCGACGATGCGGCGGGGGTCCTTGTCAAAGGCGAGGACGCGGCCGACCAACTCATCGATGGAGAAAGTCTTCGGTCCGGCGACCTCGATCGTGCCGTTCGCAGGCGCCGCCAGGGCGGCCTCGGCCACGGCGGAGGCGACATCCTGGGCAGCCATGGGTTGGAACAGAGCGTGCGGAAGCCGCACGTCGCTGCTGTTGCTCCCCGATTGCGCGATGCTGCGCAGAAACTCGAAGAACTGGGTCGCGTGAAGCAGCGTGTAGGGAATCGGAGAAGCCTTGATCTGGCTTTCCTGTGCCTGCTTGGCGCGGAAATAGCCGCTGGCCTGCAAACGGTCCGTCCCGACGACGGAGAGCGCCACGTGATGCGCTACGCCGGCTTTCACCTCGGCCGCGGTCAAGTTCTTTCCGGCCGTCTGGAAGAAGTCCATCGCCGCCTTATCCTCGAAGGACGGCGAATTCGCGACATCGACCACGACCTGGGCACCGGCCAACGCCGCATCCAGTCCCTCACCCGTGATCGTATTCACGCCGGTATTCGGGGCGGCCGCGATCGTCTCGTGACCCTTGCCCTTCAGGATATCGACGACCTTCGAACCGATAAGGCCGGTTCCGCCGATGACGACAATCTTCATGACGACTTCTCCTTGTTGATGCGTTGATGCGCTGATTGGTCAGGTGAGCGCGAGGCCACCGTCGACTCCGATCACCTGTCCGGTGATCCAGCCCGAGCCGGGCTCGGCGAGTCGGATGATCCACCACGCGACGTCTTCGGGCCGGCCGCGCCGCCCGAGCGGGATCTGTTGCCGCTCCTGATCTTCGATCGCTGCTGCCTGCTCCGACGACAGTCCCATCATCCCGGTCAGCGCGCCCGACTCCGTAGGACCGGCCGCAACGGCATTGACACGAATGCCGCGCGGCGCGAGTTCGAGAGCCCAACAGCGTGTGAGGTGCTCCAGTGCCGCCTTGCTCGCCGCGTAGTGCGAGAGACCAGCGCCGGGCTTCTGACCGAATGTGCTGGAGACATTGATGACCGCACCCTTCTCGGCTTCGAGATAAGGCAGCGCGGCGGCCGTCAGCAGGCTTGGACCGACGACATTCACGGCGAAGATCCCTGTGATGGCCGTGGCACTCACATCGGCCAGGGGAAGGATCGCGCCCGCTCCGGCATTGTTGACCAGAACGTCCAGCCGGCCCCATCTCTCGACCGCCATTGCGATCGTCCGCGCGGCGTCCTCGGGCCTCGCAACGTCGGCCACGAACCCTTCTATGTTGGGATGGTCCGCGACGGCTTCATCGAGCTGCGCACGACGTCGTGCCGTGACGAGCACCTTAGCCCCTCGCGTCGCACATCCGAGCGCCGCCGCACGGCCAATGCCGGAGCTTCCGCCGGTGACGATGACGACCCTGCCGGTCAGCGTTGACATGGGATTTCCCTTCACTGCGCCGTGGTGGCGTCTTCGATGAGGGAAGCGACCTTGTCGGGGTGCGAGACCATCAGGGCGTGGGACGCGCCGTCGACCGCGACGATCCTTCGGGCCTTCGCTCGTTCCGCCATGAACTTCATGACGGCGGCAGGAATATTCTGATCGCCCGAGCCGTAGATCACGTAGGACGGCAGGCGCTTCCAGGCGGGGTCGACTGCGCGTTCGGCGAGAGCCGCTTCCGTCACCGGCCGCTGCGTCGCCGCCATGAGGGCCGCCTGTGGGATTGGCAGATCTGCCGCGAACTGCGCGTGAAACTTCGCCGACGCGATGTAGAGGTCCTGGCCGCCGCCCGGCAACGCGACCGGAGCCAGCGCATCGCCGAGGGTACTGCCGGGAAACCTCGCTGACAGGTCCAGGCTCGACTCGCCGGCATCAGGCATGCAGCCCGCGACATAGACCAGAGCCCTGACATTGGAGTTGCCATTCGCCGCCTCGGTGATGACGGAACCGCCGTAGGAATGGCCGACCAGGATCACCGGAGACCAGATCGCTTTCACGACGGCGGAGACATTGCCAGCATCGCCTGCGACGCCACGCAGTGGATTGCCGGCGGCGATCGCCCGGTATCCGCGCGTGCCGAGCGCGGCAATGACGCCATTCCAGCTCGACGACTCCGCGAAGGCGCCGTGCACCAGCATGATCGTCGGCAGGGGCTGCACGGCCGGCGACTGTGCCTCGGCATGAGTGGCCAGTCCGGCGGCAGCGGCCACAGACGCAACCAAGAGCAGCTTTCGCATTTCACCTCCTCGACGGCCTGACCGACCAACTGGGCGGAGAATGGTCGAAGGCGTTCTGCGCGCCCATTCATCCGAGGATTCGGTGAGCTAATCCCAGGGTTTAATCCGACCACACCTTCCGGCGGATGGTTCGCGCGCGACGCAGGAGCGCAAATGCTCGCAAGAGCGACGCATCACGCGCACCGCTCGTCACCCGCACAAGGAATCACGAAATGCCTACGACCAAGGGATCACTGGCGATGCCCACCATGCCAGCGCCTGTGTCGAGGTGATGTCCGTCCGTTACAATGGGACGATCCACGACTTCATGATGCTCAATCCTGTCGCCGAAACGCCGGCAACGCGTGCTGCCGTCGCGGAGGCCTGCCGGTACCTGCGTGCAGTGTTCGCCAGGCGGTGATTGAGCATGAGCACGGCGGGGCGGTCGTTCATCCCGCCGGTCGCCTTCCGCCGACATCGTCAGACATCAGTCCTGCGCCTGCATCTCGGCTTTCGAACCGACCGCCCCTTCCTGAATGGCCGGAAGAGCGAAGGAAAAGTGCGCCCCACCCGCGGGCTGGTTGACGGCCCGGATGTACCCTCCATGCGATCTGATGATGGACTGGCAGATCGCGAGGCCGATGCCGACGCCGCCCGATTTGGTCGTGAAGAAACTCTCGAAGACACGTCCCAGCGCTTCGTTGGCGATACCGGGGCCGGAATCGCGGACCGAGAGCTCGACCGAGTCGCTGTCGACGGCCGTGACGGAGACGTTGATCCGTCGGTCCGGCCCGTCCCCCTGCGAGATCGCCTGTATGCTGTTCACGAGCAGGTTGACGATCACCTGCTGAAGCTGCACGCGATCTCCAAGCACCATCGGCAATCCCGGCACCGCATTGATCGACCAGGCAATGCCCCGGGACTCGATTTCATGGCGCACGAAGGCCAGCGCTTCCTCCGCCACTTCGTGGAGATCGAGCGTGTTTCGCTCCGGCTCCTTTCGCGCCGCCAGACTCCGGATACGCTGGATGATGTCGTTGGCGCGATAGGCGCTCGACACGATCCGGTTCGTGAGGTGCTTGACCTTGCCCACGTTCGGATCGCCACGCTCCAGCCACCGAAGGCAGGTCTCCGCATTCGTCACAATGGCCGCGAGCGGCTGCTTCACCTCGTGAGCGATGGAAGTGGCAAGCTCGCCCAGGGTTGAAATCCGGGCCGCATGAGCATAGTCCGCCTCGAGACGCTGGAGTTGAGCCTCGGTGCGCAATCGCTCGGTGATATCGAGCATGGTGATGAACGTCATGTCGAGTTGCTCGGGCGGCGTGGAATAGGTCACCGAGAACACCACGTCCCTCACCCGGCCATCGAACGTGAGGACCTTGGTCTGTTCGATGTAGTTACGTCGCCCCTCGAAGTGGGCGGTCATGACACGCTTCGCCATGTCGGGCGTTGCGGTGAACAGATAGCGGACCGGGCGAATGAGGTCCGCCGCGCTTCGACCGCCGAACAGCGCCACGGCCTCGCGATTGACCTCCGTCACCCGGACGACGTCCTTGGCCAGCTCGACCAATTCAGCATGGGCGTCGAGGAAGGCCGCAATGTCGGTCACGCCTTCCGACCTGAGCCGATCGAAGACTTCGCCTGCCGCGCGCGCATCGACCTGCCAGAGCGCGGTCGGCATGTGATGGATCAGCTTGCGATAGCGATCCTCGCTGGCATGCAACTCCCAAGCGGAACGGTCGTCGCTCAGGATGCCGTTGATCATGAGGTAGATCGTGTTGGTGCGACTTTGATCCAAGGAGCGCCAGGCCGCGACGGAGGCGTTTCGGAAAAGGCCTTCGGCCTGCAGGGCGCGGGTCTGCGTGATCCGCCATGATTGCTGTGCCAGCACCGTCGCCAGCAGTTCCACCAAGATAGGACGGCACTGCGGTGGCCAGAAATTCAGGATTGGCTGCGCCAGCATCGTCATGCGGTCCGCATTGCCGCCGAAAAGGCGCACCGCCTTGTCGTTCACGTTGACGATCCGGCAGCGCGCGAGCAGTTGGTCCAGCCGACCGGGATCCTGGGCAAACGGCGATCCCATATCGTCACCCGCAAGCACAACGATCCGCTCCAGGTCGTCACGCACCTCGGCGACATCGAGTTCCCAGCAAGCCGCCGTGGCGCGATGCGGCTCGGCGAGTTCGGCATGGCCTGTCTTCGCCACGCCGAGACTGATGCCCTTGCCATACTCCACGATGTCGTGTGGCAGGCCCGACGTCTGGTATCGGACCGTCTGCCTGACCGATGTGGTAATCGGCACCCCGGCGGCAGTTTGCCGACGGACAGGGCCTTGCCACGTCCCTTCCCGCAGCAACTGCCGCCAGTGACCTTCTTCCAGATCGTGTCCGGAGAAAAGTTCGTCCAGCCGATGGCCGACTACGGCCAGGGCGGGCCAGCCATAGATCGCTTCGGAAGCAGGGTTCCAGTACCGGATGACGCCCTCCGGATCGCAGACGATGACACTCTCCGAGGCCAGGTCGGCCAGCCCCGTCTCGGTACCGGCGCCCACAGTGCTCTCGCCTGCCGAGGCTGGCGTGCCGCGCTGATGGGAAAGGCCCTGGTTGTGCAACATCTCGTCACCCCCTGCTCGCGACGAGGAAACCTCCGTATCGCGATCGCTTGATGAATCCGTTCACAGACACAGGCGCGGAGCCCTCAGGTAGCTGGCACTACAGCGCCAACGCCGCGTTCAGATGCCGAGTCAGGAGCTCTTCGCTCACCGGCTTGGTCAGATATGCAAAAGCGCCACCTGCGATCGCTTCCGACTGGCTTTCCACTTCCGTCGACGATGTGATGACGATCACCGGGAGCCGCGATCCACGAGCCTTCAGCTCCCGGATCAAGCCCATGCCGCTCATGCCGGGCATGCGCAGGTCCGAGATCAGGCAGTCGAACGTCCCTGGTGAGTAGGCCGCGAGAAACGATTCCGCCCGCTCGAAGGTCCGGCAATCCATGGACAGCACCTGAAGAAGCTCCGACAGGGCGTCACGCATTGCTTCGTCATCGTCGACGACCGCAATCACGGGGAGGCTGGGCAAACCGATGATCCTCGTTGATGGGGCTCGCACGAGCCCGATTGATGCCGCCTGATGGCTTTCCTGTGCTCAGATACGATGTTCGGCCGGCCGATCGGCCCGCAATTGGGCCGGCAACGCCTCCCAGGCGCGGACGAGCTCTCCGACCGACGTCGTCTGCATCTTCCGCATCATGTTGGCGCGATGGACTTTCACCGTGATCTGACTGATCCCGAGGTCGAACGCGATCTGCTTGTTCAAGCGCCCGCGCGCCACTTCCTTCATGACCTGGCGCTCGCGCGCGGTCAGCGTGGCGAAGCGGTTTGCTTGAGTCCTGATGATACGGGTTACAGCGCGCTGGGCGATGTCGCGCTCGATCCCGAGCTTGACCGCGTCCAGCACCGCCTGGCCTCGAACGGGCTTCGTCAAGAAATCGATCGCCCCCGCCTTCATTGCCTGGACAGTCATGGGAATATCGCCATGGCCGCTGACGAAGATGACGGGCTTCGCATCGCCGCTCGAGGCCAGTTGGTTCTGGAGATCTAACCCGCTCAGGCCGGGCATACGCACGTCCAGGACGAGACAACCGGGCCGATCGGGCAGATCCGCCTCGAGCAGCTCGCGGGTCGAGCCAAAACTGACCGCATCGAGCTCCACCGATTCCATCAATTCGACGAGAGCCAGCCGAACCGCCTCGTCATCGTCGACAACGATGACAAGCGGTGCTTCCGCGCCAGAAGGCGCCATTCTAGACGCGGGTTGCGCCCCGCCGCTGCCCTGTGCCCGCACAGCGCGAGCCGATCCATGGTCGGCTTTCCATGACGAGATTGGCCGGCTTTCCGAAAGAGCTTCCGTATACCCGGGCATGGTACGTCCTCATCGCAGGATGGCCCGCATTGGCGGAACTCGCGCGGCGAGTCGGGCGGGCTGGAGGATGGAACCTTAGGGAAGCAGCCTGCCGAGGTCGCTAAGGAGCTTGCTAAGACTTGCTAAAACGACAACGTACGATCACTCACGCCTCCGGCACCGCGAGCAGCCTCAGCCCGCGATGCATGCGGTCATGACAGGCGAGATAAGTCGGATCGTCGGAGAAGACCTGCGCGCGCAGGTGATCAATCGTGAGATCGAAACCGCCCATCGCCTCGCACCATGAATCGAGCGTCCGGCGCGCCTCGATCAGGCGGCCGGCATGAGCGAGCGCGGCGACCAGAAAGGTCATGGGATAGACGAGGCTCGGGCACAGGTCAGTGCCCTGCACGAAATACGGGATCGCGAGTTCGTCGCGCCCATGCCAGAAATGATATTGCCCCAGGAAGTGGTGCCAGAGGCCAACGCCCCGATCGCGCGGACAAAGCGTCAGCGCATGTTCGAGCGGCGTGCGCATCTCCTCGAGCTGCCCCGTCAGGAAGTGAATATGGCCGATATAGGCCAGGCACTCCGCATCGCAGGGATCCAGGGAGAGCCCACGCTGAAACGCCGTGAGGGCTGCTTCGAACAGGCCCTGCCGCAACCTGACATACCCGCGACAGAACCAGGCTCGCGGCCAGTCCGGTACTCGCGCGACCGCCTGCATCGAAAGTTCGTCGGCGCGGCGCACCTCGGGCACCATGGCGGCATTCGAGCGCGAGGCCCGGAGATCGGTAGTCGCGCGGATGTTGCCCGCGACGATCGCATAGGCCAGTCCCGCCATTGCCGAAGCGTTCAGCGGATCATCGACCAGCGCCTGTTCGAAGCGCTGCCTCGCCTCGTCGAGGTCCTGGTGGACCAGCAGGCCCCGATTGAGAGCACTCCACCCCCGAAAGACCGACTGGGCGACGCGCGCGGCGCCCTCCAGTTCGGGAGGCCGGGCCGCTTCGCGGTCGACCAGCTCCGTGACGACGCCATGGCACAGCCGGCTCGCGATCTCGCTCTCGATCACGGCGAGCCCGACATGCCGATGCTCGAACCGGTCCGCCCAGATTGTGGCGCCGCTCGATGAATCGTCGATCATCACGACGACCTGCGCATCACGATGGCCCGGCCGCACCGCGGTCCGAAGCACGTAGCGGGCAGCCGGCTCGCCCGAAGCCGACGCCTTCCCCGCCGCCGCATCATCGAGACTGTCGCTTTCGGCCGGCATGCCGACCACCACGAAGCCCGGAATGCGGGACAGGTGAACGGCGAGGTGCCGGCGAATCTCGGCTGCG
Organism: Reyranella sp.; assembly: GCF_004297405.1. Lineage (GTDB taxonomy): Bacteria > Pseudomonadota > Alphaproteobacteria > Reyranellales > Reyranellaceae > Reyranella. The sequence continues at coordinate 512,673 of NZ_SCVC01000021.1, read as the reverse complement.
AATGTCCGCGACTTGTCGTCGTTCGGCAGGCACTGGACGGGTGAAACAAGGATGGACATCCCGTGCACGACCGGCCGGCCCGCCGGCGTCACGACGTCGATCAGCCCGCCGGGCTCGCCCTGAGTGATCTCGACCGGCATGACGAAGCGATAGCCGCGCCCGTGTTCGGTGCGGATGTAGCGATCGGGATCGCCGTCCGTGCGCAGCACGCGGCGCAGCGCGGCTATGTGCACGGTGAGATTGTTTTCCGCAACCACCCGATTGCCCCACGCGGCCTGCAGAAGATCGTCCTTCGAGACGAGTTCCCCCGCACGCCTGAGCAACAGCATCAGCAGATCCGTCGCCCGGGAATTCAGCACCACCAGGTCACTCTGCCTCTCGAGGCGGCGACTAAGCGTATGGAAGACAAACGGGCCGAAGGCGAAACTCGAAGGTTCCCCCATGAAATCGATCCAATTAGCAGATTTTAGCAACTCTATCGCAGCGTCTCTCGATTACACCATAGAGAGTAGCGGGAGAACGGTCAGCTGCTCGCGAGGCGAACGATGAGTGACGAATTGCAGATCAGGTCCCTGATGCGCACGGACCTGCCCGAACTGCTGCGACTGATGGAAGGCATCGTCACTTACGAGCGAGGGACGAGATTCCGGCTGACTGAAGGTGAATTGCTACGCCGCGGGTTTAGCGATCGACCCGAGTTCGGTGCCTTCGTCGCCGATCGCGGCGATGGCCGACTCGGTGGTATGGCCGTGCACTACGAGATCCCGTTCATGCACACGTTGCAGCCATTGCTGATGATGAAGTGGCTGTTCGTCGATCCCGACTTGCGCAGCGCAGGCGTTGGCCGGCTATTGATGCAGCGCATGGCGCGTCATGCACGGGAAACGGGCCATGACAAATTCTGCTGGTTCGTGCTGAAGGACAATGCGCGTGCCCAGGCATTCTATCGCGGGGTCGGTGCAGCGCCTGACCCGGATTGGGATCGCTGGATGCTCGGAACCGACGCGATTACGTCTCTTGCGAATGACGAGAAAGGGCCCGCTGGCAAAGCGTACGGCTGATCGGTTCGCCGGGCGCAGCTTTGAAACTGCGCCCGGTCCGGCCTTAAGCGAACGGGGGCTCAGTAGTCCCAGAAGACCGGGACCCAGCGGAACGCGTCGCCATCGACCGCCACCCGGCCGACGGACGGAAACGGCAGATGGGTGGCCACCAATTGCTCGCCCGAAGCTGCCAGCTCCTGCAGCAGCCGAATCCGGACGCGCGCCGATTCCTCGGGATCGTGTTCGAAACCGTTGTACCAGTCGGGATGATCGAATCCGACCGCGAATATGGCGTCGCCGGCGAACGTCAGGGCCTCGCTGCCGGAAGCGATGCGAACGACGCTGTGACCCGGCGTGTGGCCGCCGGTGCGACGGACGACCACTCCTGGCGCCACCTCGTGCTCCTCGTCGAATTGCCGGAGCTGGTTGCTGTAGGCTTTCGCGAACCGATTGGCGGCAGAGCGAAGGGCGTCGGGAAAACCGGGCGGCATGTGGACATGGCTGAAGTCGGGCGACTCCCAGAACTTGACCTCGGCGGCCGCCACATGGATCCGCAGGTCCGGACGAAGCTTGTCCTTGAAGTCGTCCTCGAGGAGCCCGCCAATGTGGTCCATGTGCATGTGGGTGAGGACCACGTCTGTCACGGACGCAAGGTCGATCCCGGCGGCCTCCAGACGTTGAGTCAGCTTCCCGGCCCGTGACAGGTTCAGGTTCGGGTCGGCCCCCAGCCCGCTATCGACCAGGATAGTCTGATTGCCGCTCCGGACCACGAGCACGTTGAGCGCCCAGTCAAAAGCGTCCGGCGGCAGGAACATGTCGTTCAGCCAGGTCGCGCGCGCAGCGGCGCCGACATTGTGTCCCAGCATCTCGGTTGGAAGCGGTAGCACGCCGTCGCTGATCACCAGCACGTCGACCTTGCCGATCCGCACGGCGTAGCGCGACGGAACCAGCTCTTCGGTGCCCGGCCTACCGGGGCGTGGTGCGATATCCAAGCTCATGTCTGTTTCCTTCTGATCACCGCTCTACACACGGCTCAACGACGCTACGGGCAGCCGTCCGTACGATCGATTGGGTCGAGGGATAAGGCGAGCGATACCTTGATTTAGGTCCTGTTCGTCATGCAGGGAGGCATCGGCTACGCCTATCGGGACGCTGAGACCGACGGCTGGCGCGACCAGTCAGGCAGAGACCGCCGCAGCAAGGAGCGCTGACGACGCCGCAACCTATGCATTTCTCGAACCCACGATCACCAACCTCGACATCGATGTCATCGTGTTGTCGTGCGAGCAGACGGAGCGAAACGTCGGCCTGCAACTCAGGCTCTATCCTTCCAAGCCAGGCCCCTGTGTTCGTCGCACTCGGCTTCGGTCGATCTACAAGAAGGCGTGTTCTCGCTCATCGCCGGCGCCGGTAACGCGGCCGTCGAGGCACTCGTCGATCATCCGGCCATCAAGGCCGTTGCCTTCACCGGCTCACAGGCCGGCGGCATGGCGCTGGTTCGCCGGGGGCAGCAGCGCCCCGAACCGATCCCCGTCTTCACCGAGATGACTAGCGTAAACCCCAACTTCGACATGCCGCATGCGGTCGCATCGCGCGGCGCTTGGCGGGCTCTCGGGAAGCAACGAGATTTCCCACGTCGAGGGGAGCACGACCCACCGGTCCAATAGCGAGAGCGAGGCTCTGAGCCTGACCGAGCGAAGGGGCGAACTTTCTTTGCACGCGCTGATGGAGACATTCGGTGGTCGGGCGGCTGACGGATTGGACCGACAGAAGCTGAGTGCCGACGACGCCGCGAATTGCCTCTGGCGGAGGTTCGTCTCCGACCTCGAGCGCTAACAGCGAACTGACCGGTGCACCGTCCAGGCAGCAAGAAATTCCCTGTTGTCGACGCAAAATTCCCTGTTCTCGGGTCTGGAAACTCCCTGTTCCGAGCGACGGGTGTTGCACGGCAACAATGCTGCAGAAGCCGGCGGCACGGGCGCCTTTCGAGTCCTGTCCACTCTCGGCTAACTCGTTTTCCCTGCAATTTCCCTGTTAAACAGGGAATCGCTCGGAGAATAGTTCGCGCGCGACTGGCTGCACCGCCATTTGCCGCCGCTCAAGCGGCCCTTTCGAGAAAGTCGAAAGAGGATCGCTCCATCCAGGCATCCGGCCGTTCGAGACTTTGGGAAAGTAGCGACTTACCTCGCGGCAAGACCTTGCAAAGTTCCCTGTTAATCTCCTTGCTAACAGGAAAGTCGCCGCGGAGAGGTATCGAGTCTCGTGAAAAAGTTGATCAACGATCCTCGCGCCGTCGTTCGCGAAATGCTTGAAGGCCATGTCGGCCTGCACGCCGGGCAGACTCTACTGGCCGATGAGAACGTGGTGCTGCGTGCCGACCTGGAACCACCGGCAGCACGACAGGTCGCCATCATCTCCGGTGGCGGCAGCGGACATGAACCCGCGCACACGGGCTATGTCGGTGCCGGCATGCTGCACGCCGCCGTAGCAGGCGATGTCTTCACCTCGCCGTCCACCGACGCCGTGCTGGCCGCCATCCGCGCCGCCTCTGGACCCGCCGGCGCCCTGCTGATCGTGAAGAACTATACGGGCGACCGCCTGAACTTCGGTCTGGCCGCCGAACTGGCGCGCGCCGAAGGCATTCCCGTCGAGACCGTCGTGGTCGCCGACGATGTGGCGTTGCGTGACACGGTGGCGCCGGAACGGCGGCGTGGCCTCGCGGGAACCGTGCTGGTGCACAAGGTGGCCGGCGCCGCATCGGCCGCGGGCCTCGATTTGGCAGCCGTCGCGGCGGAGGCACGTCAAGCAGCCTCTGCATTGGGTACGATGGGCGTGGCCCTCGGAGCCTGCACTGTTCCAGGCGGCAGCGCGGGCTTCACGCTTGCGGCCGACGAGATGGAACTGGGTCTGGGCATTCACGGAGAAGCAGGCGTGCGGCGCGCCAAGCTGGTGTCGGCGGACGAGATCGTCGATCAATTGCTGGCGTCGATCCTCAGCGACCTCGCGCCGTCGCCCGGTGCACGTACGGCGTTGCTGGTGAACGGGCTAGGCGGCACGCCGCCAATGGAGCTGGCCATCGTCGCACGCAAGGCTCTGGCCCAGCTGCGCGCCTCCGGCTTGCACGTCGCGCGCGCCTGGTCGGGAAACCTGATGACGGCCCTGGAGATGCCGGGCGTCTCGCTCAGCCTTCTCATCGTTGACGACTCACGATTGGCACGATTGGACGCCGCTACTGCAGCGCCGGCCTGGCCGGGGCAGGGTCGCCTCGCGGATGCCCTGTCCCTTCAACCGGCGCCTCCGGCGCCTGCGCCCACGACACCGATCCTCACGCCGACAAGGGCCGGCCGCATCATGCGTCAGTCGGCCCTGAAGGCTGCCGAGGCGCTGGCGGCGGCCGAAGTGCAGCTCACGGAACTGGACGCCGTCGCCGGCGACGGTGATCTCGGCCTCAGCATGACTCGCGCCGCCTCAGCGATCCGAGCCATGCCGGCGTCCGATTGGGCCACGCCATCCACGGCATTGAAACATCTGGCAGCTGCCCTCGGGCGCGCCATTGCTGGCAGCTCCGGCCCCTTCTACGCGACGGCCCTGGTCCGCGCCGCGCGTGGCCTGTCCGACGATCCCGGCCCGCAGGACTGGGCCGAGGCACTCGATGCCGCAGCCGCCGCGATTGCCGAGCTGGGTGGCGCCAAGCCCGGCGATCGCACCATGCTTGATGCGCTGGTGCCTGCCGCAACGGCCTTCCGCGCCGCTCTCGAAGCCGGCAGGACGCCTGCTGACGCATGGGTCGAGGCCCTCGACGCCGCTCGTGATGGGACGGCGGCGACGGCAGGCATGTATCCTCGCGTGGGTCGTGCGGCCTACCTCGGCGATCGCGCGCTCGGCCATCCTGACGCCGGCGCCACGGCGTTGACCATCTGGCTGACCGCAATAACGCCCACCTGACCTGACCACTCGCAGGCCGACATTGAAGCGGCGCGAACGATGACAATCGGTCCAGCCTCAGGGCAATGTCGCGAGAGGAAGACAGAGCACGAGAAGGAACGATTGTGACACTACCGCTCGAAGGAGTTCGCGTTATCGAAGTGGGTCAGGCACTGGCCGGGCCTCTCGCCGGCGTGCTGCTGGCCGACATGGGTGCCGACGTCATCAAGATCGAGAAGCCGGATGGCGGTGACGATGCGCGCATCTGGGGCCCTCCGTTCGGCCCGGATGGTGTGACCTCGCTCTACTTCCACAGCCAGAACCGCAACAAGCGCTCCGTCGTCCTCGACCTGAAGCTGGCGGCCGACGTCGAAGCGCTGCATCGTCTCTGTGAGAACGCCGATATCCTGATCCAGAATCTCCGGCCAGGTGTCGTCGACGAAATCGGCATCGGCCCGGATACGATGCTCGAGCGTCATCCGCGGCTCATCTATTGCTCGATCTGGGCCTTCGGTTATCAGGGGCCGATGCGCATGAAGCCGGGTTTCGATCCACTGCTGCAGGCCTATGGCGCCATGATGAGTGTCACCGGTCGGCCCGAAGATCCGCCGACCTTCTGCGGTGCCTCGATCAACGACAAGGCGACGGGCATGTTCTGCACGATCGGCGCGCTGGCGGCATTGCGGCTGCGCGATCGCACGGGCAAGGGCTGCCTCGTCGACACTTCACTGTTCGACTCGGCCGTGCATTGGGTCGAGGGGCAACTCAACAACTATCTCTCGGACAATCAGCCACCCAAGCGGCATGGCACTGGTTCCGGCGCCATCGTTCCTTACCAGCTCTTTGAAACGACCGACGCTCCGGTTTGCCTCGCAGCGGGCAACGATCGCCTGTGGGCGCGGTGTGCCAAAGTGCTGGGCCATCCGGAATGGGGAACGGATCCGCGCTTCGCCACGAGCGCGCAACGCGTGCGCAATCGCGCCGAACTGGTGCCGTTGATCGCGTCGGTAATGCGCCACAAGAGCCGCGCGCACTGGCTGGCAGCCCTCGAAGAAGCGGGCGTGCCCTGCAGCCCAGTGAACGATATCTCCGAACTCGCCGCGACCGAACAGTTGGCTGCGGCAGATCTGGTGCATCAGCTTCCCGATGGTGGTCCTCGCGTCGTTGGTCTGCCGATCTCCTTCGATCGCAAGCGCCCGCGTTCGACACGCCCGGCGCCAACGCTCGGCCAGCATACGCAGGAAGTGCTGGGTCGTCCGGCAAAGTAGCGATCGGCAAATTGAGGACCAGCGCGCGAGGACGGATAATTCTTGTCTGTCCCCGCCACCTATTGATCACACACCGCCGCGCTCCAGACAGCTAGCATCTCCGCCTGCTTGAAACAGCCGTGGAGATGACCTTGACGTCGATCGACGCGAAGGGACCGGAGCATGGCCCGACGATGAAGGGCCGCCTGAAGGACGTATTACGTCCTTTCGCTGCGGCTCTGCCTTCATTCTCGGGATTGCCGTCGTGGGCCCGCACCATGCGCGTGCTGCAGCACCACGGCTTCGCGCCGCAGACAGTCTTCGACATTGGCGTCGGCTATGGCACTTTCCCGCTCTACCGTGCGTTTCCGAACGCGTTTTATCATTTGGTCGACCCGGCACGGGAGTCCTACGCCTACATGCAGCGCCTTGCGAAGCAATTGCGCTGCGAGTTGCACGCAGTCGCGCTAGGGGATCGCGACGGCGATGCCGCACTCGAGGTACGTGGCGACATCCAGGAGTCGACTCTTCTCGAAGAGGTCGGGCCACGGCGCGTGCGACGAATCGATCGCGTCCCGTTGCGCCGCTTCGACAGCCTGTTTGGACCGATTACCGGTCCGTCGCTTTGCAAGATCGACGTGCAGGGTGCCGAACTCATGGTGCTTGCCGGTATGACAGGCCGGCTCGCCGAGATTGATGCGCTGGTCATCGAAACCAGCACGATCGCCACAGTGAAAGGCGGCGCTGAAGTGCGCGACGTGGTGAGCTTCCTCGGCGATCACGGCTTCGTCCTTGCCGACATCGTCGGATTGCGCCGGCGTCCGCTCGATGACGCCACCGCGCAACTCGATCTGCTGTTCGTGCCACACGATAAAAACTTGCGCGCTGACCGACGGTGGGCTGCGTCGGCTTGAACATCTAAGTCGCAGGCGTGCTCACAAGAGTCGTTGCCGTATCGGGGACACCCAAGACTTATCATTGCGCGTTCAGTGGCCAATCTGTGATCGCCCGTCGCGAAGTCGGGCGCCTCTTGCCCTGTTGCTGTGCAGACGCAACATCGCATCTGCGTCGCAAGCCAGAAGGACGCCGCCGCAAACTCCTGCGACGAGTTGTCAAGCCTCCTGCATGCAACCGGAATGATTTCGGTGTCGTTTCTTCGTTCGTGGGGCATGATGCCGTAAACCCGCCATATGGCGGCTATAATCGTCGTAGGTGTGGAATTTTCTGGAAACGGGATGAGGATCACGAACCTGGTGAAGCAGACCGTGGGGGTCGGATTGCTGCTCTTGTCGGGGTGTGAGGTAGCTCGCTCGGCACGTGATGATCTCGCCCGTCTGACGGGCCCCTCAACAGCGCCTTCGCAGGTGCGAAAGAATACTCCGCCGAAGCCGCAGCCAGCCGCACAGGCAGCCAGCGTTCAGGCGGCCAGCATACGGCCCGGCGCTTCGACATCGACGGTCGAGGCGTCGGCCGCTGCAGCCCCATCGGACCGCGTTGCGGCCGCTCAGGGAACAGCCGTAGCGGTGCCGGGGACAGACGACGCAGCAGTCCTGCGTACAGGTACCAGTGAAAGGGAGCTCCGGGCGATGCTCGGCCCCCCAACAAGCGAGGAGGACCATCCGCCGGGTAAGCAGTGGCGGTATCAGGACGGCAAGTGCACGATCGACATCCAGCTCTACCCGGATGTCGAGACCAAACAGTTTGGAACTCTTGCGTACAAGGTGAAGAGCGATGACAACACAGATGAAGGCAGACGTCTCTGCGTGGCCCAGCTCCAATCCCGTGTTCAAGCCCGTCGTTGACGGCGAGAGTGAGGGGAAAATTCGCGTCGTCTTTGCTGAGGATGATGACGATTTCCGGGAAGCCGTGAGCTGCGAGCTCGCCGACTATGGCTTCGACGTAATTCCTTTCGCCGACGGCAAATTCCTGCTCGATGCTTTCGCTCAGGGGATCGATGCCGATATCATTCTGCTCGACTGGAGCATGCCCAGCGTGTCGGGCATCGACCTGTTGCCAAAGCTTCGGCATATGGGCGTCGTCCTGCCGGTCGTATTCCTGACCGGTCGCACACTACCTGCCTACGAAAAGGAGGCGTTCGACCGCGGAGCCCTCGACTTCGTCGACAAATCGCGCGGGGTACCGATCCTCGCGCAGCGCCTGCGCTTGATCGCCGATTCGCATAAGAAGTCAGCTGACCCTGAGTTCGAAGGTAACTTCCACTGCGGCCGGTTGCTGTTGAAGCCTGGCATCAGCCGTGCTTACTGGGACGACGCTGACGTCAACCTGACGTTGACCGAGTTCAAGATCGTGCATTTGCTCGCCTCGAGCATCGGCACCTATGTCACGTACCGCGCCGTCTACGATTGCATGCACTACGTGGGCTTCATCGCGGGGAGCGGCGAGAATGGCTATCGAACAAACGTCCGCTCCTGCATCAAGCGGATCAGAAACAAGTTCCGAGCCATCGATCCCGATTTCGGCGAAATCGATAACTATCAATCCTTCGGCTACCGCTGGGGTAAAACCTAGTACAGCAACGCGAGGTTGGCGGCCGGCACTACGCCGGCTCGCCGCCTCGCTGACACTGAAGCTCATCGTCCTCGTCGGCATCTTCCTGGCTCTGCCCGTTGTGCTCTATGGGCAGTTCGAAAGTGCCGATAGCCAGATGCGCGCACTTGTGACGCGTGCCATCCAAGACCGCTCCGCCCTGATCGCCGAGGCGCTGACGCCGATCCTCAAAGAGACCGATCCGACGGCGCCGATGGCGCTGAACTATGAGCTCGCCAAGTACGGCAGCGACGGTACGGTCCTCAAGCTGATGTTCCAACCGCCGGCCGACAAGGCGACCGGACGGTTCTATCTCGTTGGTTCAGCGCCAGCGATCCGTCCCGAGGCGATAGCCGCCGAACTCGACGAGCTGCGTCAGCGCGGCATCCTGCAGCGCCTTTCCGAGGCCTGCATGTGGGATGCGTCCAACGAGATCCGCTACAAGCAGGCCGACGGTTCGATCGAACTTTTGACCTCGATCATCCCGATTCGGGCGCGCGGCAATTGCTGGGTGCTCACCTCCACGCACGTCACGTCGGAGTTCCTCAACACGTCGATCGGCCGGCCCTACTGGGAAACGCGCGAGATCCGGGTCGCTGCTGCAATCTATCTGGTGGTCGCTGTGCTTGCCTTACTGATTGCGATCAGCATCCGGCTGAGCCTCGGCCGGTTCCGCAATGTTGCCAACGAGATCAGCCAGGGCCGCATCGGCGATTCTGCCTTCACCCGGCAGAACGTCGTTCCCGAACTCTCGAGTGTGGCGCGCGATTTTGACAAGCTGGTGCACGAACTGCGCCGCGTGTCGCGACAGATCCGGCAATCGGCCGAGGACAATGCGCACTCGTTCAAGACGCCGCTCGCCGCCGTGCAATCGGCACTGCGACCGGTGCGCCGCGCGGTGCCCGAGACGGACCAACGTGCCCGACGGGCGCTGGAGATTGTCGACTCCTCCCTCGCCCGCCTGCTCGCCCTGGTCAACGCCGCGCAACACTACGATACGGCGACGGCCGATTTGATCGAAGCACCACGCGTGCCGACAGATCTGACGCAGCTTGTCGGCGACGCAGCGCGGCACTTCCGTGAGATCCTGGCCGCACGTGACATCAGGCTGATCCGCCGGCTCGACGAGCGTGCGATGGTCCGCGCTGGCCACGGCATGCTCGAAGTGGCCCTGCAGAACGTCCTCGAGAATGCCATCAGCTTCTCGCCCCAAAGCTCAGCCATCATCGTAACGCTCACGGCCAACGACGAGACGGTGGAGCTGCAAGTCGACGATCAGGGACCCGGCATCGATCCTGCCAAGGTCGATCATATCTTCGAGCGCTACTTCTCCTCACGGCCCGAGGTCGGGATCGGGTCGGACGGAGCGGTCGAACATTCGGGGCTGGGCCTATGGATCGTACGGCGCAATATCGAAGCCCTGGGCGGTCAGGTCAGCGCCGTGAACCGCCTCGGCGGCGGCTTGTCGATCGTCATCGTCCTGCCACGTAACGGCCACCAATAAAGGCTCGAAAGCGCGGTCTGCGAGACACAGCTTGATCACTGGTCGGCGCAGTGGGCGCTCCTTAGCTTCGTGCAAGCAAATGCCTCGCGCGGAGTTCCATGGACACCATCCCCGACCTCGGCCGCTTTCATCAGCAGGGTTCGGCCCAGATTCATCCCGTCATCCTGTCCGGCGGTGCCGGCACACGCCTGTGGCCACTGTCGCGCGCATCCTATCCCAAGCAACTTCTGAAGCTGGTCTCTGATCGCACGCTGCTCCAAGAAACGGCAATGCGCGGACTGGTTGATGTCGGGTTCGCCGCGCCTGTTGTCGTCTGCAACCTCGAGCATCGCTTCCTGGTCGCCGACCAACTCGAAGAGGTCGGCATAAAGCCGCAGACGCTGCTGCTGGAACCTCTGGCACGCAACACCGGGCCGGCAATCGCCACCGCCGCGCTATGGCTGCTGCGACAGGATCCCGAAGCGCTGATGCTGGTGCAGCCGTCCGATCATGTGATCGCGACACTGCCGCCGTTTCATCAGGCCGTCATGCAGGGCATGGCGGCGGCTCGAGCGGGACGCCTCGTCACCTTCGGCATCAAGCCAAGTCGGCCCGATACCGGTTACGGCTATATCCAAGGCGGCACGCCACTCGAAGGCAACGATGGTGTGCTCGATGTCGAGCGCTTCGTCGAGAAGCCGGATCGCGATACGGCACAGCGCTTCGTCGACAGTGGCGCATTCTTCTGGAACAGCGGGATCTTCCTCCTGGGCGCCCGCGCTTATCTGGACGAGCTGGCGAGCATCAATCCCGCCATGCTCGACGCGTGCCGCACCGCTCTCGAATCGGCTCGCGGCGAAGCAGATTGCCATCACCTCGATGCCGAGGCCTTCGGGCGGGCGCCGGCACTGTCGATCGACCATGCCGTGATGGAGCATACAGACCACGCTGCCGTGGTTCCCGTCGACATGGCCTGGAACGACGTTGGTTCGTGGCCCGCCCTGCATGGCGTCGCTACGGGCGATGCCGACGGCAACGTGATCCAGGGTGACGTCGTGCAGGATGGCGTCAGCAATTCGTATCTGCGATCCGAAGGCCGTCTGCTGGCAGCCGTCGGCCTCGACGGCATCACGGTCGTCGCGACCGACGACGCCGTACTGGTCGCCGGTGCCGACTCTGCAGGCGCCGTCTCGCGCATCGTCCAACGTCTGCGCCGTGAGAACAGGTCTGAACCGCTCAGGCATTCGACCTGTCACCGGCCCTGGGGCAACTACCGCACCATCGATGCTGGCAATCGCTTCCAGGTAAAGCACATCTCCGTGAAGCCGGGCGGCAAGCTCAGCCTGCAGAAGCACTACCATCGCGCCGAACATTGGGTCGTGGTGCATGGCACGGCCATCGTCCAATGCGGCGAAGAGCGCCGGCTGCTGCACGAGAACCAGTCCATCTACATCCCCATCGGCACGGAACATCGTCTCGAGAATCCGGGAAAGCTGACGCTGGAGCTGATCGAAGTGCAGTCCGGCGGCTATCTCGGCGAGGACGATATCGTGCGCTTGTCCGACAACTACGGCCGCGTCTGATGCTTTTTGAAGGCAATGCCCCGGATTGGTCACACCCTCCGACTGCCCTGGGCGGTATCTCCAGCGTTGTTCCTCGGAGGGACGCCTTTTCAATCCTCGATTGAGGTGAAGCCATGTCGACCAATATCGTCGCCGCCTCGTTCCGCGTTTGCGGCATCGTCTGCGCTCTCGGTGTGCTTGCTGCCTGCGAGAGCGATCCCACACCGATCGTCAATGACTCTCAGAGTCTCAACCTTGCACCGACCGGTCGTACCGGCGGCAACGGCGGCCTAGGCGCGGTCTCCAGCGACTATCGTCTCGGTCCCAATGACCGGACGCGCATCACCGTGTTTGGCCAACCGAACCTGACGGGCGAGTTCATGCTCGATGGCAATGGCTCGGTCGCCTTCCCACTGATCGGCAACATCAATGCCGACGGTATGACGCCGCGCGAACTGCAGCAGGCGATCGCAGGCAAACTCGACCCTGACTATCTGCGCAATCCCAGCGTCAGCGTCGAAGTGCTGACGCGCCGTCCCTTCTATGTGCTGGGTGAAGTCCAGAAGCCCGGCAACTACCCCTATGTCACCGACATCACGGCGCTGAACGCCGTGGCGATGGCCGGCGGCTATACCTACCGCGCCAAGACCACCGAGTTCTACATCAAGCGCCTCGACAAGGAGGGCAAGATGGTTCGCGTCGTCGCTAAGCCCGAGACCATCGTCCGTCCCGGTGACACCCTCGAAGTTCGCGAGCGGTATTTCTAATGGATCATGGCTCCGGCGCTCCCTCTCAGCTTCCGCGGCGGCGCACGGCTCTGCGTGCTGTGCCGCCGCCCGGGAGATATTTGCCGGAGGCACAACCGTTTCGCCTTCCACCGATGCCGGAGCCGGATGGTCTCGGTGAAACCTTGCGCAAGCTGTGGCGGCACCGCAGTCTAATTCTTGCCTGCACGATCGTACTCGGCGGCGCGGCTGTCTTCGCCGCCTGGTCAATGCCTTCCTATTATGTGTCGGAAGCCCGCGTTCTCGTTGGCCTCCAGGCGCCGCGTGTGCTCAACGTCGAATCCGTCCTCGCTGACGTCAGCCCGGATGCCGAACGCGTCCAGAACGAAGGCTTCATCCTGCAGTCGCGCGCCATCGCGCGGCAGGTCATCGACCAGCTCCAGCTCCGCGACGATCCCGAGTTCAATCCGGCTCTGCGCAAGCAATCGAGTTGGGCGCGTTTCACCGACCTCAACAATCTTTTGCCTGAGCCGCTCAAGGCATGGCTGGGACGCACGCCGGCCAAGGAAACGCCGGCCCTCAGCGCCGAGGACAGCGACAACCGCATGATCGACACGCTGCTGTCGCGCGTCGATGTGTCGACGCTCGGCCGCTCGCATGTACTCAGCGTCAAGGCCGAGGCGCAGAGCCCCGCGATGGCAGCCAATCTCGCCAACGCATTGGCCGAGCGCTATCTCGACTATCAGCGCCAAGAAAAAATCAGCTCGATGGACCGGATCGACAAGTTCCTCATGGGTCGCATCGCCGAGCTGCGCGAGCAAGTGACGAAGTCGGATCAGGCAGTCGAGGACTATCGCCGCAAGAATGAGCTCTACAAGAGCACCGGAAGCGGCGTCACAGCCCAGCAGCTCAATGAACTCAACAGCCAGCTCATCGCGGCCCAGACCGCCAAGGCCGAGGCCGATTCGCGGCTCGCCGAAGCACAAGAGATGCGCAAGGGCGGGTTGGGCGGCGAGAGCGTGCCCGACGTCCTGCGTTCACCGCTGATCGGAGCGCTGAAGCAACAGCTTGCGGATTCCGAGCGTCGGGCAGCGGAGATGGCGGCATCGCTCGGCGCCCGCCACCCCTCGATGGCCAAGGCACGCGCCGAAGTGGGCAACATCAATGCCCGCGTCAATGCCGAGGTCGCCAAGATCATCGATGGTCTGGCGCGCGAGGCGCGGACCACAACGGCTCGCTATGATGCCTTGTCCCAGAACTTCGAGCGCCTGAAGCAGCAGATGGGTGCGGTGAACGACAAGTCCATCCAGCTCGAGGCGCTGGAACGCGACGCCACCGTGAACCGCAACCTCCTCGAAGCGATGCTGGTGCGCGCCAAGCAGACAATGGGCACCGAGAACATTCTCGACGCCAATGCCAAGCTGGTCTCGGCCGCAGCCCCGGCGCAAGCACCCAGCTACCCGCCCAAGAGCCTGATCGCGCTGTTGGGAATCGCCGGCGGCCTGATGGTGGGAGCAGCGATCGCCCTGATGCGCGAAAGTGGCGATCATACCTTTCGCCGCGCCGACCAAATCGAAGCGATGACCGGCCTACCTGTCATTGCGATGATCCCCCAGATCAGCGGCCGCACGCCGCCTGCCATGCAGGTGCTGCGTCAGCCGACATCCATCTATAGCGAGGCGCTGCGTCGCCTCCATATCGGCGTCGAGTTGTCGGAGACCGCCGAGTCGCCGCGCACCATCATGTTCAGCTCGGCCACGCCGTCGGAAGGCAAGTCGGTGATGGTGTCTTCGCTCGGCCGGCTGCTGGCCAGCAACGGCAAGCGCGTGCTGCTGATCGACTGCGACTGGCGTAGCCCACGGTTGCACCAGATCTTCCACTGCGGCAATCGAGCCGGTCTCGCCAGCCTGCTGACCGACAAGCCGGCAAGCCTCGACGAGGTTATTCATCACGACGCGCTTTCCGGCCTCGATGTCATGCCGGCCGGCCCTTGGAACCCGCGCCAGGCCCATCTGCTGAGCTCGGATCGCATGCGCCAGCTGCTCGACGCCTTGGCCTCGCATTACGAGTTCGTACTGCTCGACACCCCTCCCACACTGGTCACGGCCGATGTGCTGGCCCTGTCCCGCCTGGTCGAAAAGGTCGTGTTCGTCGTGCGGTGGGGCCATACGCGGCAGGAGAGCGCTCTCGAGGCACTGAAGCAGATCGTCGACGCCCAGGGCAGCGTCGCAGGTGTCGTGATGTCCCGAGTCGTCGCCAAGCAATATCGGCAGTACGGCTATCTCGCACCTTTCTACGAGTCTGCGCGGTCGACCCGCGCGAGCTTTCGCTCATGACCCCCGCCTCAAACGTCCTGTTCGTCTCGCGCTATTTCTGGCCCGAGCTCATCGGGTCAGCGCCGTTCAGCACCGACATTGCCGAATGGCTGACCCGACACGGGCGGCGCACGACAGTGGTGAGCGGCTTGCCGCACTATCCCGAACCGGAGGTCTTCCCGGCCTACCGTGACGGGAAGTGCCGGCGCGAGATCGTGGGCGGCAGCGCGGTCGAACGGTTGCCTGTCGGCGCACCAAGCGGCGGCGGCGCTCGCGCACGCATCGCCAATGAAGCCGAGTTCCTGCTGCGCGGCCTCGCGGCCCTGGTGACCGGTCGCGTCGACCGCCATCCCATCGTGCTGGCGCTCTGCCCGTCGATCCTGTCCGTGGCTCTCGGGATTGCCTCCAAGCGACGCAACGGTGTCTGTGTCGCCGTGGTGCACGATATCCAATCAGGCCTCGCCGAGAAGCTTGGCATGACGGGCGGTGGCAGTGGCCTTGCACGCCTGATGAGGACCTGCGAACGGCTCGTGCTCAATCGCACCGATCTCGTGGTGGTCCTGTCCGCCGAAATGAAGGACCAGCTCCGCCGCATCGGCGTGACCGTGCCCATCGAGGTCGTGCCGCTTTGGGTCGATACCGACCAGATCAAGGTTGTCGAACCCGTCGCACGCAGCTCTGTAAAAGTGCTCTACAGCGGGAATCTCGGCCGCAAGCAGGGGCTGGGCCAGATCGTCGACCTGGCTGCCGAACTCGCGGTGAGCCGCCCCGATATCGAGATCATCCTGCGGGGCAATGGCAGCCAGGGCCGCGAACTCGCCGCCGAAATCGCCCGTCGGCGTCTCGCGAACGTACATATCACCGAGCTGCAGCCGAACGAGGCGCTGGGGCCTGCGCTCTCGGCCGGAGATATTCATCTGGTGCCGCAGAATCCCGAGGCAGCCGCTTTCGCCGTGCCGTCCAAGGTGTTCAACATCATGGCGGTCGGCCGCCCCTTCGTCGCCACGGCGCTACCGGGCAGCGTGCTCTGGGAGCTGCAGCGCGAGAGCGGTGCTTTCCTTTGTGTGCCGCCCGGCGAGCCGTTGGGTTTTGCCGAAGCCGTGCTACGTCTGGCCGACGATACCTGGCTGCGCCAGGAACTCGGCCGCCGCGGCCGCGAATTCGTCGAGCTGAACTATGCCAAGCCGCGTGTCCTGGGCGCATTCATGAGCCGGCTCGATGCCCTCACCGCGCAACGGTGAGACTGTGTCGCGCCGCGTTCTGGTCTTCGAGCCGGATGCAGAGGGCCATTCGCAAGAGTGGCTACAGCATCTGATCGAGTTCGCAGCGGCTGACCGCGCCCGGCCGGCGATCTCCGTGGCAGCACCGGAAAAACTGTGTCTCGCACTTGCTCGATCGCTTCCTGCCGAGGTGATGGGAAGGGTCGAATTGCGGCCGCTCTCACCACAGGAACTGCGCTGGTGTACCGACCGGCGGCTTACGCTTGCAGCCCTTGCACGCTGGTGGACGATGCGGCGGCATCTTCAACAGAGCGGCGCCGACAGCGGATTCTTTCTTTCGCTCGACCTCCTCGCCCTGCCTTTGGCGCTTGGTCTCGGCGCCAAGGACAAAACAGTGTCGGGCATCCTGTTTCGACCTTCCGTGCATTACGGCAGCTTCGATGGTCATTGCACGCGCGGTGGCGAACGCTTGCGCGACGTGCGCAAGAATCTCTTCTATCGGTTGATGCTGCGTAATCCTGCGCTCGATCGGGTTCTCTCGCTTGATCCGTTCTTTCCTGCCTATGCTGCGCGACGCTACGCCAAAGGCCACAAGGTCGAGCATCTGCCGGATCCGACGCATCCGGTCGCGACCACGGTCCCGGCGGGCAATGACAACGGTCCGAAATCGAACGGCCGCACGACCTTTCTGTTGTTCGGTTACCTGACTGAACGCAAAGGCCCCCTGGTCGTTCTCGACGCGCTCGAACGTCTTACTCCTTCAACCGCCGCCAAGGTCGGCGTCGTGCTGGCTGGCCGTGTCGACCCGGCGTTGCGCAGCCGCCTCGAGGAGCGTTGCGCGCATCTTTCGACACTTCATCCGCGACTTTCACTGAGCATCGAAGACCGACGCCTCGACCAGGCGGAACTCGAGAGCCTGGTTCAACGCAGTGACGTTGTGCTGGCGCCCTATCAGCGCTTCGTCGGCTCGAGCGGTGTGCTGCTCTGGGCCGCTCGTGCCGGCAAGCCCGTGTTGGCGCAAGCGTACGGCCTCGTCGGGCACCTGACACGCGAACATCATCTCGGTCTCTCCGTCGATTCATCTGACCCTGTGGCAGTCGCTGCCGCGATCACACAAATGGCACAGGTCGGTCCATCATCGTTCATCGACCTCTCCGCTGCCCAAGCCTTCGCAGCTTCACAAACGCCACAACGCTTCGCCGCGACCGTGCTTGCCGCCTAGGCTGTGAAGCGGCCTCAGCATGATCACAACACATGCGCGAGCAGGCGTAGACAATCACCCCATATCGTCGAGACCCGCCCGTACGGAGCCTCTGATGAATTCTCGCTACAAGTCGCAATCGGCCGCTATGCCGATGGCGCATTCTCTCCCCGACGTCGTTACTGATGCCGTCGACACGACGGCACCCGTACTCGGTGCCGGTGGCCGCACGATCTCGGAAGCGATCGTGACGCGCCTCGTGGCGACGTTCGACGGTGCATGCATTCTCGGAGCTGGCGTCGCCGCTCTGCAATGGCGCGGCGCGACCATCGACTGGCGTCTCGAAGTCCTCGTCGTGTTGCTCGGCACCGTGCTCGGCCTCAACTTTCTGCACCTCGCTGGCGCGCATCGCTTCGCGCAGTTTGCCCATCTCGACAGCTCATTGGGACGCATGCTGCTCGGTTGGCTGGGGACCCTCTTCGTGCTGTTCCTGGCAGCCCTGTTCATCGAACCCATCAATGCCGCCGATGGCTCATGGATCGCGGCTTGGTTCGCGGGCAGCATCACCCTCTTGGGTGCAGGCCGCATCTTCCTGCGCCGACGGATGCAACGTTGGGCGCAGGAGGGCCGCTTGGGTGAGCGCATCGCGGTCGTCGGCGCCGGGCCGGTCGCTCAGCATCTGTTGCGCGATCTGAACGGCACCTCGGCAACCTCGAACCTGCGAGTTGTCGGCGTCTACGATGATGAAGCGGGAAACCTGCCGCACCGCTGCATGGGTCACGACATCCTTGGCCGCGTCGACGATCTGGTCAATGACGTCCGCCGCCACGGCATCGACACGGTAATCGTTGCATTGCCACTCGGCGCCGATCGCCAACTCGTCGAGACGCTGAACAAACTCGCCCTTGTGCCGGTCGATGTTCGGCTTTGCCCCGACGTTTTTGGTCTTCGGCTCGGTGCCGTCTCCGTGAGCCATATCGGCGGCCACACATTCCTCAATGCCATCGATCGGCCGCTGCGCGACTGGCGATGGATTGCTAAGGGCATCGAGGATCGGCTGATCGCGGCCGGTATCGTCACCTTGATCTCGCCGCTCCTGCTGGCGATTGCCATCCTGATCAAGCTCGATAGCCCAGGGCCGGTGTTCTTCCGCCAGAAGCGCTATGGCTTCAACAACAGGCTGATCGAGGTGTGGAAGTTCCGCACCATGTACCACGAGAAGAGTGACGCGAACGCCGAGCAGCTCACGCGGCGCGGCGATCCTCGCATCACTCGCTTCGGCGCCTTCCTGCGCCGTACCAGCCTCGACGAGCTTCCGCAATTCCTGAACGTGCTGCGCGGTGACATGTCGGTCGTCGGCCCGCGCCCGCACGCTACGGCCGCCAAAGCTGGCACTCTCCTCTATCAAGAGGCGGTCAAGTACTACGACGCCCGTCACCGCGTGAAACCGGGCATCACTGGTTGGGCCCAGGTCAATGGTTGGCGAGGCGAGACCGACACCGTCGAACAAATACGGAAGCGTGTCGAGCATGACCTCTACTACATCGAGCATTGGTCGATCGGCTTCGACCTCAGAATCATCTTCCGCACCGCGTTCGGCGGCTTCACCGGTCGCAACGCCTTCTGAAGAGCGGCTGGGTCGGCCACCGCGCTGCCTGTGGTTGACGCTCGCGGACCCCGAGCCACGCCACAATGGTCAGTTCATCTATTCGGGTGGCTTGATCGATGCGATGCGCTCGGCCGGCAGCGAAGTCGAGGTGTTAGGCCTGCGCCGCGCCGAGTCAAATAAAGGCAACGGCTGGCGCGAGGATCACATCGTCTGGTGGCTGCCAGACGACACGCCACATTCACGTTGGGGAAGCCTCGCTTCCGCGCTGCCGCACACCGCTTATCGTTGCCGCACCTCGGGCATGCGCCGCACGCTCGATGAGCTGCTGCAGTACGGTGATTGGGATGGCGTCGTTTTCGATGGCATTTCGGTGGGCTGGGCGCTGCCGCGTGTGCTCGACTTCTATGCCGGCCGACCCAATCGGCCGCGGCTGATCTACGTCTCGCACAATCATGAAGAAAGCGTGCGAGCGCAGATCGCCGAAAGCCAGCCACTGTTCTTGAAACGTCAGGCCGTGCGTCTCGACGCGCTCAAGGTGTCGTGGTTGGAGCGCGACCTGGTCGACGCGGTCGATTTCGTTACCGCCATCACACCAGAAGATCTTTCCCTCTATCGCCGCCGCCGCTGTGACAAACCCATGGGCGTGCTGACGCCAGGCTATTGCGGCCGCCGCATTGAGAAACGGCAGCTCTCGGAGGACCTGCCGCGCCGGGCCGTCATCGTCGGCAGCTACGACTGGATTGCCAAGCGCATGAACCTGGCCGAGTTCGTCGGCATCGCCGACCCGATGTTCGCCGAAGCGCATGCCGAGTTGCAGGCCGTCGGCAGCGCCGATGAGACCTTCCTGGCTCAACTTCGCCAGAAGGCCAATGCCACCGAATTCACCGGCACCGTTCCGGAGATCGGGCCCTTCCTCGACAATGCCCGGATCGCCATCGTGCCCGAGCGCAACGGTGGCGGCTTCAAGCTCAAGGTGCTGGAGTATGTCTTCAACCGCGTGCCTGTCTTCGCACTGACGGGGTCCTTCGCAGGTGTACCCCTGCGCCACAACGACAGCGTCATGCTGTTTCCCGACCACGCCGCTTTGGCACATGGCGTGCTCGAAGCAATCGACGACCTTGACTTGCTGAACCGTCTGCAGGAACGCGCCTTTGCGGCGTGCCGCGATCAGTTCGACTGGTCGAGCCGTGGCCGCCAGATCTTGTCAGCGATCGCCGAGCCGTGATGACAGCAGAAGCGATAGGCCTGGAGACTCCTGCGCGACGCCTGACCGGAATCGATCTGGCATTGATCGCGCTCTTCCTGATCGGCCTCTATCTCGGCGTTTCTCTCCAGATCACTTCCAAAATTCCCCTCACCTGCGCTCCATCGGGCTTTGCCGGCCTGATCATGCTGTGGCGCCGACGAGACGATATCCAGCCCCGTCATCTCGCTGGCCTTCTGGGGGTGGTCGCGCTCTATCTCGTCTCGATCCTGATTGCGACCGACCTCGCCTTCCTCAGCAAGCGATTCACTGGCCTCGTGCAGCTCACTTATGGGCTGGTGATCGGCTATGGCCTGTTTCTGACCTTGCTTCGTGCGGAGCGGCGACAGATCGCCGGGATTTTGCTGGGTTTCTGTATCTTCATCATCATCGGCTGCGTTCTGGAGAATCATACAGGTCTGCGCGCGATCAGCGACAGGGTACGCGAGAAGATCTACGACTCGGGCGTCGTCTATGATGCCGATCTCCGCGACCAACTCCTCTATGGTCACATCAGACCGAAGCTGTTCACCTCCGAACCCTCGGCCGTGACCTTCGCCTACACGCATTACTGTGCGGCCTGGCTGGTGGTGAGCCCGTGGCGCTGGAAGCTCCCGATCTATCTCGGACTCGTGGGCCTCGCGATGATCGTGCTGCCAGGCCCGACCCTCGTCCTGATGTTGCTCCTGATGATCCCCTACCTCATCCTGCTCTCCGGAGCGAACCGTCGGCGCTCACCGACGCGAATCGTGGGCATGATCGCGCTTTCCGTAGTGGTGCTGGGCATTACCGTAGCTGTGGGGCAGTCGCTGTTCGCCGCCCGCCTGGCCGAGCTGTCGCGCGGCGAGGATGCGAGCTTCTTCTATCGCTTCACCGGACCGATGTTGGTGGCCTTCGACATCTTCCGTCACTTCCCCGTGGCCGGCGCAGGCCTCACCGGCGAATCCTTCATCACGGACAATGTGATGAACGTCTACATGAACTCGCCGTCTTTCCAGGCCGCCTGGCGCATCAGCCGAATCGGCGACGTGTTGACCAACTATTTCTGGCTGCACTGGATCTATCTCGGCCTGGTGGGGGGCGTGATCATGTTCGCGGCGCTCTCCGTGTGGCTGCGGATGCTGGGTGTACCGAGCGTTCTCTACTGCTGGGCTGTATGGCTGATCCTGGGGCAGGCTTCGGGTTCCTACGTTGGCCCCAAGACCTGGGCCGTGCTGCTGATCGCCGCTGGCACCTCGATCCTGAGCACACGCGCAACCCGCGAACAGCTCGCCATGTCGCGCTGGCAATCTCTCGTCCCTCCGAGGTTCGCGACATAATCCGATCGGCATATGGATGTCGCCTTCGCCCCCAGACGGGCCAGCCTCTCACGCCACCTGCGGGTCGACCGCCAGGGGCGGCTAAGGCTCGAGAACGGCGCGCCGGCGTCGGATGAGGATGGCAGCGTGGTGGGCGGCTGAGCGGATCTCGCGCCGCGTTTCCGGCCACAGCAGCAACACCAGCACAATGACCGCGGAGGCGGCCGCCCCGACGGCCGTCACGGATTCCACCGATAGATTGCGCGGCACAACGGCTCGCACAAAGGCCACGGTAACCGCCGCGGCAAGCGCCGCCGAAGCCGGTGGCGCGATGGCCCGCCATACGTGGATGTTCCGTACCGGGCCATGCCGCGTGGCAAGCCAGAAGGAGAGCGGCGTACGCAGCGCGAGACCGGCAATCGCCAGCGCCGCGGCGACACCCACCCCTCCCCAGGGCAGGCCCGCGACGATCGCCAGCAGGCAGAGCCCGGCATCGATCAACGTCGCCCGCAGCAGCTCGGCTGTGCGACCTTGCGTCATGTAGAGCAAACCCATCGACATCAGCACGGGCAGGAAGATCGCCGACACGCTGAACAGCGCAGCGAGCGGCACGGCAGCCGTCCACGAGGGACCAAACAGGATCTCGACCATCCAGTCAGACGTCAGCGCAGCAACGGCGAAGACCGGCATGGTGAGCAGGCCGAGCTTCTGCACGATCTGGCGGAACATCGCGCGGTAGCGCTCCGGCTGGTCGACGAGACGGCTCAGGGCCGGCATGCCGGCGGAGTAGACCGGTGCGTTGATGGTGTTTATCGGCAGCAGCAGCAGCCGCGTCGTGCGTTCGTAAAGGCCGAGTGCCGCCGGCCCCCACAGCCAGCCGATCATCACCTGGTCGAAACTGCGCGCCACGGCCGTGGCGAGGCCACTGCCGGTAACGGACGCGCCATACCGCAGCAGGTCGCCCAGCTCTGGTGCAGCCGCAGGCCGCGCCGGCCGCCAGCGGCAGACGATCCAGCTTCCGATCATAAGGACGCCCGGCGTGACGAGGCGCTGGGCGACCAGGGCCCAGTAGCCCTCACCCGCCAGAGCAAGGCCGATGGCCGTCGCGTACCCTGCGTAGTCTGCCGTAGTCTCCAGGCCAGCGATGGCGGCAAACCGCATCTGGCGGCGCAGCAGCGCCCAATGCTGCACCGTGAGGCCACTCATCACAAAGCCGAGGGCAAGCCAGCGGGCCACCGGCGCGAGCTCCGGCTGACCGTAGAAGGCCGCCAGCAGCGGCGCCGCCAGGACAAGGGTGACCGCCAGCAACGAGCCGGCGGCAGCATTGATCCAGAACAGGGCCGAGACCTGTGCCTGCGTCAGGTTGGCTTTCTGAATTGTGGCCGAGGAAAGGCCGAGCTCCTTCAGGAGGTCGAGCACAAGCCCAACCGCGGCGACCATCGCCAGCAGGCCGAAGGCGGATGGCGGCAGCAGGCGCGCCAGAACAACGAGCGTGGCTAGCTGTCCCACGACACGCACGGCCTGCGCACCCATGAGCAGCGCGCCGCCGCGGCGAGAGCGCCGACTTAAATCGGCGTCGAGATGGCCTGTCGCGAGCTCCGCCTCAGGCGACGGCGCGTCGCTTCTCGGAAGCGACATTGTCTACATACCAGCGGTAGGTCGCCTCGAGACCGGCCTGCAGAGGCGTGCGCGCCTTCCAGCCGAGCGAGGCTGCATAGGACGTATCGATCATCTTGCGCGGGGTGCCGTCCGGCCGCGACGTGTCGAAGCGGATGCCTCCCTTGTAGCCGACGACCTTACAGATCAGCTCGACAAGATCGCGGATCGGCACGTCCGAACCCTGCCCGAGGTTGACGATCCCCTCGTCCGAAAAGTGCTGCATCAGGTAGACCATGCCGTCGGCGGCATCGTCGACGAACAGGAACTCGCGGCGAACCGCACCCGTTCCCCAGACCTCCATCGTCGGCGCCTGGGACAGCTTGGCCTGGTGCGCCTTTACGAGCAGGGCCGGCACGACGTGGCTCTGCATCAGGTCGAAATTGTCACCCGGGCCGTAAAGGTTGGTCGGCATGACGGAGATGAAGTCGCAGCCATATTGCCGGCGGTAGGCCTGACCGAGCTTGATGCCGGCGATCTTGGCGACGGCATACCACTGGTTGGTCGGCTCCAGAGCACCCGTGAGCAACGCCGATTCCGGGATCGGCTGCGGCGCCAGCCGCGGGTAGATGCAGGACGACCCCAGCAGCATCAGCTTCTCGACGCCGACGCGACGCGACGCTTCGACGACGTTCGACTGGATCATCAGGTTGTCGTAGATGAACTCGGCCGGTCGCGTGTCATTGGCATAGATGCCGCCGACCCGCGCTGCTGCCAGGAACACGGCCTGCGGCTTCGCCTCGCGCATCCAGCGCTCGACCTGATCGGGGTGGCGCAAGTCCACAGTATCGCGCGGCGCCACGACAATCTCGCAACCCTCGCTCTGCAGGCGGCGCACAAGAGCGCTACCTACCAGGCCGCGGTGACCCGCGACCCAGACTCGCTTATTGCGCAGCGTGTAGCGTGGGGTACTGGGCATAACGCTCTCCCATTCCTTTCAAGATGACACGGTCGGCTTCGACCATCTCGGCCACGAGTTGCGGGAAGCTGGTGCGATGGCGCCAGCCAAGCTTGCTGATGGCTTTCGCCGGATCGCCGAGGAGAAGATCGACTTCGGTCGGCCGGCGATAGGCCGGATCGAGGGCGACCAGCACCTCGCCGGTACGTTTGCAGCAGCCGCGTTCGTCCTCGCCTGTCCCTTGCCACTCGATGGTCCGGCCGATCTGGCCGAAAGCAAGCTCGACGAACTCGCGCACCGTGTGGGTCTCCCCGGTGGCGAGTACGTAGTCGTCGGGTTCCTCCTGCTGAAGGATGCGCCACATGCCTTCGACATAGTCGCGAGCATGACCCCAGTCACGCTTGGCATCAAGGTTGCCGAGATAGAGGCGATCCTGATAGCCGCGCTCGATGGCGGCGACGGCTCGCGTGATCTTGCGGGTCACGAAGGTTTCGCCGCGGATCGGCGATTCGTGGTTGAACAAGATCCCGTTGGAGGCGTGCATGTTATAGGCTTCACGGTAGTTCACCGTGATCCAGTAGGCATAGAGCTTCGCTACCGCGTAGGGACTGCGCGGATAGAAGGGAGTCGCCTCGCGCTGCGGCGTCTCGTGCACCTTGCCGAACAGCTCGGACGTCGAAGCCTGATAGAAACGCACACGATCCTGCATCTTCAGGATACGGATCGCCTCCAGCATGCGCAGCGTTCCGAGAGCATCGGTATTGGCCGTGTATTCCGGCGTCTCGAAGCTCACCTGCACGTGGCTCTGGGCAGCAAGATTGTAGACTTCGGTCGGCTGGACCTCGTTCAGCAACCGGAGCAGGTTGGTCGAATCGGTCATGTCGCCGTAGTGAAGAAACAGGCGAACGTCGCTTTCGTGGCGGTCGCGATAGAGATAGTCGATGCGCTCGGTGTTAAGCGAAGAAGAGCGCCGCTTCACGCCATGCACCACGTAGCCCTGGCCTAACAGGAAGTCGGCGAGATAGGCGCCGTCCTGGCCGGTGATACCGGTGATGAAGGCGATTTTGTCCTTGGACATGCTGATGACCTTCCGTTCAGGAAAAGACGATCTGTTCAGCGACGCGGTCCCAGGAATAGGAACCGATCGCATGACGTTGTGCGGTGGTGGCCATGCGTTCCAACCGCCGGGGGTCGGAGAGCGCGCTCAGGATGGCCTCCGCGAGAGCTGTGGGTTCGGCGCGATCGACCAGGAAGCCGTGGCGGCCACCATCGACCAGTTCGGGCAGGCCGTTGCGGCAGAGGCCCATCACCGGTGTGCGTGAGACCATGGCCTCGAGATAGACCTGGCCCCAGGGATCGTTGAGCATGGGCTGCACGAGCAGCGTCGACTGGCGGTAGAGATTCTGCAGCTCCACCCATGGCAAGTGCGCCCGCAGCTCGACGCCGGGCTGCGCATCGACGAAAGCACGGCTGCGCTCGTCGCCAACGATGGTGAGCTTGAGATCCGACCGCTGGCGACGCGCCTCCGCGAACGCCTGCAGCAACAGCAGGCCGCCCTTGGCCTGGAAGAGATGCTTGGCAACGAAGAGCAGCGCCGGTCGAGAGAAGTCCTTTGGGCCGAACCAAGGCTCGATCGCACCCATCCCCGACCCGACCGCCGTCACGCGATCGGCCGGCAGGCCATAGTGAGCGATCAGATTGTCCCGGACATAGGAGCCGAAAGTGAAGACATGAGTGAGGCCGGCCAGCGCCTCGCGCTCGGCCGTTTCGAAGGCGTGCAGGGCTTTGCCGGAATAGCGGTCGGCATGCACGTGATGGCGGCGCGCCAACTCCCAACTATGGTCGCAATAGAGATAGTGCCGGGTGCCGCGGATGAGATCACATGCCGGCAGATCGAGTGTGCCCGTGTGAAGTACGTGACGCACACCGAGTGCTTCGGCTTGCCGTGCCACCTCATGCGCCATGAGGCGACGCGCCCGCAAACTACGTAACACCTGTTCACTTGAAATCGGCCGTCCATAACCGCTCAGCATGTCGCGTAGTGCGACGCCGAGCTTGGCCGCCTTTCCGAGCTTCGGATTGATCGCTTCGACAGTGACTCCCAGACGCTCCATCGCACTCGACACGTTGGCCGGGGCGCCGGACCACGAACGCAGATCACGTGGATTGCCGAATACGCAGCTTACGGCCACACGGTCGAAGCGCGGCGAGCGATCGGCAAGATGCGTCTCGTGAGCATGGATGACAGCGGTGTTCATGTGGGTACATCGAAGCACTGCGCATCGTGCTGCGGCTAGTGATTAACCTGTGACTGTCCGGACGCGTCACGAGCAACGACACAGATTGGTCACGCTGTAAACGCTACGCTTCTCCGATACTCCGCGCTGGAGGCGAAAGCATGCACGGATCGGTCGACATCCAAGATCAGAAGGTGACCGTCGATTGCACAAACGACAATGACAAAATGGATAGCATACGCGTCACGAATACTGACGGACGCGAGCTGGTGTTCTTTTGTCCTGATGTCACGGATGCGAGCACGCTGAAGCGCGTGCAGCAGTTCACTGATCATGGCTATCGCGTCACCGTGTTCGGCTTCCGTCGCCATCGCTACAACAGCTCGTATCAGCCGACATGGCCGCATGTGCCGCTCGGCCTCACCAGCGACGGCCGCTATGGCCAGCGGCTGGGTGCCTTGCTGCGCGCCATTCCCACCATCATCGCGCATCGTCGACAACTGAAGACAGCCTCTGCCTATTATGCGCGCAACATCGACCAGCTCGTGCTGGCGATGCTGGCGCGGCTCATTACCTTCTCGCGGGCGCCACTCACTTACGAAGTGCTCGATATCCCACCCATCCTGATCCGTGACGGGATGGCGTCACGCCTGATCCGCGCCGTCGAGCGGCTATGCCTGCGCGACACACGGCTTCTGGTTCTTTCCTCTCCGGGTTTTCATCGCGCCTTCTACGAAGCTATCCAGCGCTACCACGGCGACTGGTTCCTGCTGGAAAACAAGCTGCATCCGTCGATCTCGCGTCGCGCGGAGGCACCGATGCGCAGTGATCGCGGCCAGCGGCCCTGGGTGGTCGGCTACTTCGGCTTGATCCGCGGTGAAGAGACGTTCGACCTCATGACGCGCCTTGCCAAGAGATTGGAGGGCCGCGTCATCTTCAAGTTCCGTGGCGTGCTGACGACTGTCGATCAGGCGCGCTTCGATGAGGCTCTGAGACGTCATCCCAATATTGTCTATGGCGGCCCTTATCTGCCCCACCAGGACCTCGAAGAAATGTATGACGAGGTCGATTTCGCCTGGGCCCTGGACCTCGAACACACCGACCATAATTCGCGCTGGCTGATGCCTTGCCGCTTCTACGAAGCAGGTTACTTCGGCGTCCCTTGCCTCGCGGTGCGCGGCTTCGAGGTCGGTTCAGTTCTCGAACAGCACAAGATCGGTTGGACCTTCGACACGCCTCTCGAAGATTCGCTGGTCCGCTTCTTCGAGACGTTGACGCCCGACGAGTACGATAGCGTGCTAGGCCGCCTTGGCGCGTCGCCGCGCAGCATGTTCGTCGCCGGGGAGGATGTACACCGACTTTGCGGGATGCTTACCTAGAGAGGAGACCTCTCTAGGACGCAACGACACGCCGATTGACCATCACACAGTCGAACTCGACCAACCGCAGCGCCGCGTCGCGGCTCACGGCGTACATGCCGGTGATGTCGAAGCCCAATCCATCGAGGTGGCGTAACGTGTCCAGGTAGCCCGGCATCCCCTTGTAGATGCCGAGAACCGACGCTTCGGTCTGCAGCGCCCGCACCGTCTGCAGGCTATCGCCCGCCCCCCGCAGCACCTCGATGTCGAAGCCCTGGGTGTCGAGCTTGAGGTATGGCCGATCGAACCCAAGGCGTTCCCGCAGCATCGGCAACACGACATCGAGCGTGCGTACCGTTACGGCCTCCTTGGCGCAGGGCACATTGAGCTCCGAGAATTCCTGTACCTGGCGATGATCGGGTTCGAGAAAGGAGCTGAACTGATCGGACACCATGACGTTGATGGCCATCTGCTCATCGCGGGCGCCCAGCGCATAGCCTTCGATGTGCCAGTTGGCATCCTCGCGTGCGCGGGCCTGCAGCAGTTCGACATGGCGCGCCACCGGCTCGAACGAGACGATGGTCCCTTCGTAGAAAACGCGATCGCGCAGGAAGTCCCGGTACTGGCCGACATTGGCGCCGACATCGAGTACGCAGTCGATGTCCAGTCGCGTCAGCAGCTCGCGCAGGTGCAGTGCGAAGTCGCGTTCACGCATCTCGCGCAACGGTACGATGTCATAGCCCAGCGACCGACTGACCTTGAGTACAGAATCCTTGACGATCTTGAGCATGAACGATCTCCGGGCGGGGAACAGGAAGGCGAACATTCGCCAAGCCCGAGCAGAACAACAGTGATCAATGGGTGGTCCTAAGTATCGGTCTAACTCCTTGCATTTTCAGCGAATTCGCCGTGACCAGTTGGTGATCGTGACATCCCCAGATTGAGCGCGATGGCTAGTCGATTTAACAAGCGCGTATCGTATTGAGACTGTTCTGCGCTGATGGTTGAATGTCGCGCTCGGCCAAAGCAATGGAGTGAGTATGACCACAAGATGTGGCGCAAGAGCTCTTTGGGGTGCGGCCGTTCTACTTTCAATCGTGAACACAGGTGTAGAAGCGCAGCAGATGCCGGGCAGCCCCGGGCTGCCCCAGCAGCGTCTCGAACGCCAGGACGAGCGTACGGAGTCCGCCCGCGAAGCGGAGAGCTACGATGCGAAGGGGGTGCGGGTTGGCAGTTTTCTGCTCTTTCCCGCGCTCGAGCTTGACGAAGTCTTCAACGACAACGTTTTCGCCCAATCTGCAGGAAGCGGCCCCACCGCGAGCTTCATTCAAGTGATCAAGCCGACGCTGGAGCTGCGTTCCACCTGGGCAACCCACATGCTGAACGTCTATGCCCGTAGCGCCATTGGCTTCTATACCAATGCGTCGGCCCTGGACTATCAGGACGTCTCGGTGGGGACCGACGGCCGCATCGACATTCAGCGCAACTGGAATATCTACGGTGGCTTTTCGTTCAATCGAAAGCATGAGGATCCCGGCCTTCCCAACACGGTGACCGGACCGACCAACGTCACGATTTACAACCAATTGTCCGGCAACGCGGGTTACTACCAGAAGGTCAACCGTTTCAGCACTCGCGCGGAGTTCTTCGTCGACAACTACACCTACTTCGACAACGGCCTTGGCCTTGCCGAGGGTGTCGTGCCCAACACCGACCGTAATCGCACCGAGCTGCGCGAGTCTCTACGCTTCGGCTACGAGTTCCTCGATGGCTACGAATTCTGGGTGCGAGGCAGCCTGAATCAACGCATGTACAACACGGCTGTCGACGCAACAGGTTTCGCGCGCAATTCCAATGGTTGGGACATTGTGGGCGGCATCACCCTCGATCTCGGCGGCCTGATTTCCGCCGAAGCCTTCGCCGGTTATCTGCAGCAGAACTACGTGAACCAGGGCACGCCGCCTTTGCAGGGTCCGATGTTCGGCCTGCTGGCACACTGGAATCCGCTGAAGGAGCTCTGGTTTAGACCCTACGTCAAGCGCACGGTGAACGAGGCCGCGTTCGTCGGCGATTCGGGCTATCTCAATACGTCGATGGGCTTCACCACCACCTACAATCTACAGCCCAACGTCCAGCTCGGCGGCCTCGCCGACTACACCATCGCGGACTATCAGAGCTTCCAGAGTTTCTCGTCCACTAGTCCGCGCTATGACCAGTACGTCACCCTAGGCGCCAGCATCATGTACACGCCCGTGCGACAGTTCTTCGTCGGGCCGAGCTATCAGTATGTCTACCGGACATCCAATCAGCCCGGCCTGAATTATTCGCAGAACGTCATCATGCTGCGCCTCGGCGCGCGTCTGTAACAACTCAGCTTTAACGATTGGATTATGTAACGTGTTCGAGCCCCCTATTCCCGGACCGGTCCTGGTGACCGGCGGTGCTGGCTACATCGGTAGCCACGTCTGCAAGGCATTGGCCGAAGCCGGTGTGCAGCCGATATGCCTCGACACTCTCGAGAAAGGTCATGACTGGGCCGTACGCTGGGGGCCACTCGAACGCGGTGATATCGGCGATGGTCGCTTCGTCGAAGAGGTCTTCGTGCGCCACAAGCCGCGCGTTGTGATCCATCTCGCGGGCTACATTGAAGTCGGCGAGTCTGTCACGCAGCCTCAACGCTACCTGCACAACAATGCCGGCAAGAGCCACGTGCTGATCGGCGCCGCCGTGCGCCATAGCGTCGAGGCTTTCGTCTTCTCCAGCACCTGTGCCGTCTACGGCCTGCCGCAAACCGAACAGCTGGCAGAGTCCCATCGCCTCGCGCCGATCAATCCCTATGCCTCCTCCAAGGCGAGCGTCGAACAAGCCCTGGCCGCTGCCGCGTGGCGCGGTCTGCGGGCGGCCTCGCTGCGCTATTTCAACGCTTCGGGCGCCGATGCCGGCGGCCTGATCGGCGAAGCGCACGATCCCGAAACGCACCTCATTCCGCTCGCCATCGACGCCGCCCTGGGACTACGCCCTTGTCTCGTCGTGCACGGTTCCGACTATCCGACCGAGGATGGGTCCTGCGTGCGTGACTATGTGCATGTGACGGACCTGGCCGATGCCCATCTGCGCGCCGTGCGCTGGCTGTTGCTCCAAGGCAAGACCGGACGGCACGATGCCTTCAATCTCGGCTCCGGCATCGGCTATAGCGTCAGGCAGGTCGTCGATTGCGTCGGCAAGCTCGCCGGCCAGCCTGTGCCCCATGTGTTCGGCGCCCGCCGGCCGGGCGATTCGCCGCGCCTGGTCGGGGCCATCGCCAAAGCCCAGGAGCAGCTCGGCTGGATCCCCCAGCGCGGCCTCGAAACGCAGATCGAGGATGCTTTGCGCTGGCGCCGTGCATTGATGCGCTGAGCACCCGCCCGGCGGCTCCGGGCTTCGACTGGCGGCATGGACGGCGATTTTGCCTTTTGGCGGCCATGCGGACATGGGAAACCAGGGTTCCACCAGCCCGCAGGTCAAAATGAGCGCCGTCAAAGCCGCCAAGAGAATCAGCACGCCACAGATCCGTGCCCGCAAGGGTCAGGAGCCGATCGTCTGCCTTACGGCCTATACGACCGAGATGGCCCGCCGGCTCGATCCCCATGTCGACCTGCTGCTGGTCGGCGACTCGCTCGGCATGGTGATCTACGGCTTCGACAGCACTCTGCCCGTCACCCTCGACATGATGATCGCCCATGGGGCGGCCGTGGTCCGCGGCGCCTCGCGCGCCTGCGTGATCGTCGACCTGCCGTTCGGCAGCTATCAGGCGAGCCCGGAGCAGGCCTTCCATAGTGCGGCACGCGTCATGGCCGAGACCGGCGCCAGCGGCGTGAAGCTCGAAGGTGGCGAAGCGCTCGCCGAGACGGTGCGATTCCTGACCCAGCGTGGCGTGCCGGTTTGCGCCCATGTCGGCTTGATGCCGCAGGCGGTGAACGTGGCCGGTGGCTTCAAGGCCACAGGACGATCCGACGAGGAGGCCCGGCAGGTTACGCGCGACGCCGAGGCGATGGCCGAGGCCGGCGCCTTCACGATCGTCCTCGAAGGCACGCTCGAGCCCGTAGCCAAGGCGATTACCGAGGCGCTGCCGATCCCCACGATCGGCATTGGCGCGTCGCCGGCCTGCGATGGCCAGATCCTGGTCATCGACGACGTCCTGGGTCTGTACAGCGAGTTCACGCCGAAGTTCGTGAAGCGCTATGCCGAGATCGGAAACCAGATCTCCGAGGCCGCCGCCAGCTATGCAGCCGATGTGCGAGCACGGCGATTTCCTGCAATGGAGCATTGCTTCCTGCCCAAATCCGGTGGTCAATCACGCTCATAAGAAACGGGGCTCAGAGAGCCGACCTGGGGCGGAAAAGAGCGGGAATGGACAGCTTTGACTATGTGATCGTGGGTGCTGGCTCCGCTGGCAGCGTACTGGCAAGCCGGTTGAGCGAAGATCCGAACGTCACGGTCTGCGTCCTCGAAGCCGGCCCCCGGGACTGGCATCCCTTCATCCATATTCCGGCCGGCTTCATGTACACGCTGGTCGATCCCAAGGTGAACTGGCTCTACAAGTCCGAACCCAGCGAATGGACCGGCGGCCGCGCCATCTCGGCGCCTCGCGGCAAGACTCTGGGTGGTTCGAGCTCGATCAACGGCCACATCTACAATCGCGGCCAGCGTCTTGACTTCGACGGCTGGGCGCAGCGCGGCAATCGCGGCTGGGGCTATGCCGACGTTCTCCCCTACTTCCGGCGCAGCGAACGGCGCATGGGCGAGGCCGATGCGGCCTTCCGTGGCAGCGACGGCAATCTGCCCATCACCGATCTCGAATGGCGCGACCCCCTGTGCGAGGCCTTCATCGAAGGCGCGGTCGAGATGGGAATCCCGCGCAACCGCGATTACAACGGCACGATGCAAGCGGGCGTCAGCTACGTGCAGCGCATCGTGAACAATGGCCGGCGCGTCAGCGCCGCCCGCGGTTTCCTCCATCCCGCGATGAAGCGGCGCAATCTCACAGTGAGCACCAATGCGCACGCCACGTTGATCGTTCTCGAAGGAAAACGCGCCGTCGGCGTGCGCTACCTGAAGGGTGGCCGCGGCGGCGCGCCGGTCGAGGTACGGGCGAACAAGGAAGTCATCTTGTCGGGTGGCACGGTGAATTCACCGCAGCTCCTGCAGCTTTCGGGCATCGGCCCGGCGCCGCTGCTGCGGTCGCTGGGCATCGACGTGAAGCACGAACTGGCCGGCGTCGGCGAGAATCTGCGCGACCACTACGCGCCGCGCTTTGTCGCGCGCGTCAAGAATGCCATCAGCATCAACGAGCGCTCCAAGGGCCTGCGGCTGGTCGGCGAGGTGTTGAAATACGCCGCGACGCGACGCGGCATCCTCTCGCTCAACCCGACCCTGATCTACGTTTTCTGGAAGTCCGACGAGCGGGTCGACAACTATGATCTGCAGCTCACCTTCACGCCGGCGAGCTACAAGGAAGGCGTGCAGTCGACCCTCGACGACTTCCCCGGCATGACCATCGCCTCCTGGCAGCAACGTCCCGACAGCATCGGATATGTCCGCGCCCGCTCGGCCGATCCGTTCGAACATCCCATCATCCAGCCGAACTATCTGGGGGCGGAAAGCGACCGTCAGGTGCTGCTGGCCGGCATGAAGCTGGCGCGCCGCCTGCTGGGCTCCCGGCCGCTCAGCAAATACTACGATCGCGAGGAGTTTCCCGGTTCGCAGGCACAGTCGGATGAAGATCTGATGGCGGCCGCCAAGGAACGCGGCACCACAACCTTCCATCTCATGGGTACCTGCCGCATGGCGCCCGACAGCGACCCCACGGCCGTCGTCGATGATCAGCTACGTGTCCGCGGCCTCGAGGGGCTGCGCGTGGTCGATGCCTCGATCATGCCGACCATGCCGTCCGCCAACCTCAATGCCTCGGTATTGATGATCGCCGAGAAGGCCGCCGACATGATCCGCGGCCGGCCAGCCCTCGACGCCGTGCTCCTGAAAGACTGATGGCCGACGCTGCCACCGAGCCCGCCATCGACGCCATCTCCGCGTTGGTGCCCGCGACATTGCGCGCGCTACATGCCATCGAGTTCGCGAGCCGTCACCTCTCGCCAACCTCCCTGCCGCGAATCATCGACGCCCTTGCCGGCCGCAACGACGACCTCGCTCCGGCCCTCGCCGCATCTCGGGCACTGGAGTGGCCCGGCCGGCTCGCCCCCGTGCGCGACCATCTCGAACGTGCCGCCGAAGCCGCTGGCGAGGCACTGGCCGGCATACTCGCCGCCCCCGATGCGTCTCAGCCCATTATCGCTGCTTATCGCAGCCTGCGTGGCTATGCCCGTGCCTGCGAGTCGCTCTATCCCCTGGCGGCGCATCTGCGGCCGGTCAGCCATTTCTTTCTCGAGCAGCCGGCGCGCGCCGATACCGCACTGGTAGATCGTATTGCCGCGGCCGACCCGACACGCGAAGGCGTGGGTTTCATGCATGTCGGCGGGCCGTCTGGAACGCGGGGCGCCTTCTCGCTCTATGTACCTGAGTACTACGATTCGAGCCAAAGCTGGCCGCTGGTCGTGGCCCTGCATGGCGGCAGCGGCAATGGCGGCGCCTTCCTCTGGAGTTGGCTGCGCGAAGCCCGCACACGGGGTTTCATCCTGATTGCTCCGACGGCTGCCGGCTCAACCTGGTCTCTGATGGAGCCCGAGGTCGACGGCCCGCGCATTGACCGCATGGTCGAAGACGTCGCCAACGAGTGGAACATCGACGCCTCGTACAAGCTGCTGACCGGCATGAGCGACGGCGGCACTTTCAGCTATGTGCTGGGTCTGCGCGGTGGTTGCCAGTTCACGCACCTCGCCCCTATCGCCGCGAGCTTCCATCCCCTGCTGATGACGTTCGCGGATGCGACGCGCCTCCGCGATTTGCCGATCCATATCGTGCATGGCGCACAGGACTGGATGTTTCCGCCGGAAATGGCGCAAGGCGCGGAGCGCACCTTGAAAGAGGCTGGCGCCGCCGTGGTCTATCGTGAGATCGCCGATCTCTCCCATACCTATCCGCGTGACGAGAATGCGCGGATCCTCGACTGGTTCCTGCCAGATAAGGCCTAAGGCCGTGGCGGGTCGTCGACGCCGACCGGTGCGGAAGCGCCAGCCCGTGACGGCGGCATGGCTTGGCCAGAGAGCCGCAACGTGCGCTCCAGCAGCAGCTCGTAGATCGGCCGGCCACCCAATGCCTGCGCCACGGCATTGGACGTCATGCAGGTCACGATCAGCGGCAGGATCAGCGCATAACCACCAGTCAGCTCCGCCGCCAATACAACGCCGACTAACGGCGCGCGGACGGTGGCGGCGAACAAGCCTCCCATGGCGGCAATGGCGAAGGCTGCACTGGTGAGTGGCGGCGTCGGCAACGCGGCCTCGACCAGCAAGCCAATGATCAGGCCGAGTGCCGTCGCGAGGGTCAGCATCGGCGAAAAGATGCCCCCCGGCACGCCCACCGGATAACTCACCATCGCGCCAATAAAGCGGAGCACGACGAGCACGGCCAAGGTTGCCAGCGGCAGATGGCCGGCGACCAGCCCTGGAATCAACAGCTCTCCGCCACTGACCGCCTGGGGCAGGATAAGAGCAAGTGCACCCACCACGGCGCCGACGACCAGTGCCGGCACGAACGGCACCTTTCGGAAGGTCTTCGCCGTCCAGTCCAGCATGAAGAGGATGGTGCGATTGAACAGCCAACCGACGCCTCCCAGCAACACACCGAGGGCAAGAAAGGCCGGCAGCATGGACAAGGGCATCTCGGCATTGTCGAGCTTCAGCTGAGGCGCCGTGCCTCCCACCAGTTCCATCGCGATCGCGCTCGACGCCGAGGCGATAATCACGGCGGTGTAGGCGCGAAACGTATAGGCGAACTGCTTGCGCGTTTCCTCGATGATGAACAGGATGGCCGCCAGCGGTGCATTGAAAGCCGCCGCAAGTCCTGCCGCCGCGCCGGCGGCGAGAAGGCCGCGCAGCTCGGTTGTCTGAAATTTCAAGCGCTCGGCAATCGCCGCGGCGATCGAGGCCCCCATGTGGATGGTCGGCCCTTCGCGACCGGCGACCAGCCCCGACGACAGCGACAGAACACCGGCGACGAACTTTACGGGCAGGATACGACGCCAGCGGACCTCGCGCAGGCCCTCCATGGCGCCTTCGATCTCCTGAACACCGCTACCCGCTGCCTCGGGGGCGATCCGGCGAGTCAGGAAGAAGGCAAGAACCAGAATTGCCGAGGCAATAGCGGCCGCCAGCAGAATGGCGCCGATACCGTGACCGAAACGCGCCACTATCCACGATGGCCAGACCATCAACGTGTCGACCACGAGGTGGAAGGCCGCCCCAACCACGCCGGTGAGAGCACCGCAGATCGCGGCAAGGAGGTAGAACAGGCCGTCGGAGATCGGCGCCCTTGCTGGTCGATCTCCTGCTGTCACACGCGCCCTCCAATGATGGCCGGCAATAATGCCCGTCGATCTCGTTCTGTCAAAGGCGGGCGCGCAGCAGCCAGCCGTCATCGGTCTGTAGTCGCTCGAACCGAACACCGAATACGGCATCGAGTTGCGGATCGTCGAGCAGGGCTTGCGCCGGCGCATCGGCCACGACCGTCCCGCGGTCGACCAGCACGATGCGGTCGAAGAAGCTGAAGGCGAGATCAAGATCGTGCACGACCACGATCGAGAGACGATCGCGGCCGCGCGCGGCCAAGGCCTGGATCACGTCCAGCCGATGACGAATATCGAGACTGGCCGCGGGCTCATCCGCCAGCAACACCGGCGGATCGACGACCAGCACCATTGCCAGCAGCACCCGTGCCCGCTCACCACCCGACAGGGTCGACCAGCGTCGATGCCCCAACCCCGAGAGTTCGAAGGCGGCGATGGTCCTGTCGACAGCCTCCTGCGGCACCCTTTCGCCGCGTTCCGCCCCCAGCCGCACCAACTCGCCGACGCTCAAATCCCAGTGCGGATCGAAATGCTGCGGCACGAATCCCAGCGCATGGGCGCGCGCCGCATGCGAAAGCGAGGCGAGGTCGCGGTCACCCAACAGTATCCGGCCAGAGGTCGGCGTCTCGATGCCCGCCATCACCTTCAGCAGAGTCGATTTGCCCGCACCATTGGGGCCGATGACGGCAATGGACCCGGTCGGCCCCAAGGACAGCGACAGGCCATCGAGCAAAGTGGCATTCCCGCGCTTCACCGTGAGCTTGTCAGCGACGAGCGCGGTCATGTGCGCAACCTGCGAGCCAGCAGCAGAATGAAGAACGGCCCGCCCGCGACTGCGGTCACGAGGCCGAGCGGAATCTCCGCCGGCGGCAGAGCCGACCGTGCGATAGCATCGGCCACGGTGACGACGATGGCACCCACCAGAGCCGAAGCCGGCAGCAAGGGCCGATGCAGCGGCCCCACCAGCCAGCGCGCAATATGAGGCGAGGCAAGGCCCACGAAGGCCACGAGACCACCGAACGCCACGGCGGCAGCGACCACGACCGACCCTGCCAGCACCGCCAGCATGACGAAACGGGTCACGTTGAGCCCGAACGACGTCGCCATGGTCTCGCCGAGCCCCAGTATGTCGAGGTTGCGCGCCAGCACGAGAGTGAGGCCGAGGCAGGCCGCCGAGATCGCCGCCATCAGGCCCAGCACAGGCCAGCTCGGAGTCTGCACACCACCCAGCACCCAACTCAGCACGATCTGCAGGCTCACCGTCTCGTCCG
The DNA here is from genome assembly GCF_004297405.1 of Reyranella sp. Taxonomy (GTDB): domain Bacteria; phylum Pseudomonadota; class Alphaproteobacteria; order Reyranellales; family Reyranellaceae; genus Reyranella. Next base: position 475,339 of record NZ_SCVC01000021.1, on the reverse strand, counting down.
AGAGCGCCAGCATGAGGAAAGAGCGCAAAGCTCCCAGGATCGCAGCCATGGCGACACCTGCCAGCAACATGCCGGCGGCATCGACCGCGCCGGAGACGCGCGAGATGCCGATCACCAGGATCGTAGCGCCCCAGGCACCGGCAAAAGCGAGTACCGGTAGGAGCAGCGACTGCGGCACGGCGAGCGGCACCAGCAGCGCCAACGTGGCGCCCAGCGCCGCACCGCCAGCCGAGCCCAGCAGATAGGGTTCGGCCAATGGGTTACGAAAGACACCTTGGAAAACCGTGCCGCCCAACCCCAATAGAGCCCCGACCAAGGCGGCGGCCAGCACGCGCGGAATGCGCCACTCGACCAGCAAGCGCGCCCCGAGCGATGGATCGCCAGCGATCGCCCGAAGCACGTCTCCCGGCGAAGCCCAGTCATGACCGGCGCAAGCAGCGACGATGATCGCCAGCAAAAGCGCCAGAGCGAGAGACGCCCAAACCCTCATTGCTTGACCGTCGCCAGCGGATGCAGCACCGCCGCAAGCTTCTCCACACCGGCAATCGTACGCGGTCCGGGGATCAGCAACTCGGCGCGGACAACGGTGAAGGCCCGACCGCCACGAACCGCGCGCATATCGGCCCAGCCCGGCCGAGCGATCAGCTCTTTCAGGTCCTTGTCGCTGCCAGCGAACAACAGCACGTCGGGATCGGATTTCAGCACCGCCTCGGGAGAAATCTGCGCAATAGCGCCGCTGTCCAACGCGAAACGGCCGCCGGCCATCAGCACGGCATCCCCCGTGTAGGTGCCGGGGCGGGCGATCAACAGCAGGCCGTTGCCCAATCGGCCGGTGATCATCACCACGCTCGGCCGCGGCAAGCCTTCGACCTGCTTCTTGACCTTGTCGAGCCTGGCCTGCAGTTCCGCCGCCAGCGCTTCGCCACGCTCCGGCACGCCACATATTTTCCCGAGCAGCCGGATGTTATCGAGAATTTCCGGCACGCGACGATGCAGCAGTACCAGCACCGGAATGCCGAGCCGTTCCATCGGTTCGACGAGCTGGTTGGCGGCCTGGCGAGCCGGCGTCACCACCACGAGATCAGGCTTGCGGTCGACTACGGCATCCACCGAGAAGCCGAGTCGGCCACCAACCAGTGGCTTGCCCAACACCTCGGGCGGAAACCGCGTAAAGGCCTCGATGCCGACGATTCGATTGGCAAGACCGAGCGCTGCCACCATTTCGGTGTTGGAGGCGAAGATCGTCACGATACGCTGCGGTGGCGACGGTACGGTGACTTCACGACCGAACGCATCGCGGACCGTTATGGGTTCCGCCACAGCGTTCGCACTCGAGAGTGCGAACGCTGTCACCAGAAGCGCAAGCCCTGCCCTCCGCATCAGAACCGGAACTGGAAGCCCATGATGAACTCACGGCCGGCCAGCGAGGTGCCGCAGGCGCCGTTCTGGTTGGCCTGAATGGCCACGCACGGGACCTGGTCCTGGGCGATGAAGATCGGATGAGCGTTCACGTTGAAGATGTTGTTCACCGCGGCGAAGATTTTCACGCCCCTGTAGACCTCGACCTCGCCGCGCATCTTCCAGATCCAGAACGGATCCTTCTGATAGACCGTCGTGCTGCGGATCTGGCCCGGGAAGAAAACCGGGGAAAGGCTCTCCTCGGTGTTGTACCACATCGGACCGCGCAGAATGCCGAGAAGCTGGAAGTTCCAGGGTATTCTGGTGCCGGTCTGGCCGAACTGCGTGCCGATATCCATACCGTACTGGTTGATGCGCGTGGCCATGTTGGAGCCAGCCGCCGCCGGCGCACCATAGTCGACCATCTTGAAGTTGTAGTAGCCGTTGCCGAAGACCTTCCAGTTCCAGCTCTCCTCGAAGGGCAGCTTGAAGCTTCTCACCAGGTCGGCCTCAGCCTGGAACTCGAGGCCCTGGACCACGATGTTGGCCGGATTGTTCTGATAGATCTGGATCGTGCGGCCGCCGACAGAGGAGGCCGTAACCGCCGAGATGCGATTGGCAATCGTGTTCTGGAACACCACGGCATCGAAGCGGCCACCATCCCAGGTGAGGGTGGTCCCCGCCTCCATCTGCTGAGCGGTTTCCGCGCTCAGTCCGGGATTGCCGAAGATCGTCGTGCCAATTGGCGTGATCGTGAAGTTGGCGCCGAGTTCGGTAGCCGTCGGGGCGCGGAAGCCCGTCGAAGCGCCCGCGCGGAAGCCCAGCCAGTCGGTCGCCTGGAACGTCGCTCCGGCCATCCAAGTCGTGACCTGGTAGTTGGTGCTGCCGGCGATCAAGGTCGGCGAATAGGGCGTCCAGTCGAGCGCCGTCGTGCCAAAGGTCTGACGGATGCCGCCACGTACGACGAGACGGTCATCGATCAGGCTCTGCGAGTCTTCCAGGTAGAAGGCGAAGACGTTGTCCGTCTGGTTGTTGTCCTGCGGCGAGGTCTGCGTCACCGCCGCGCCACCCACCCGGTTGCGGTCGGACCGCAGCCAGCTTCTTTCCCAGTCGACGCCGACCAGAAGCTGGTTGCCTTTCCAAACATTGAAGCTCGGCTGGAAGCGCGTTCCCACGACGTCGAGCTGGCGCCGGTTGTAGTCGGTAAAGGTCCGGTTCGGGATGGTGTTGAGGGCGCTCAGCGGTGAGGGATTGTTCAGCGCGTCGACATCGTTGACGTAGTAGGCCTGGAAGAAATAGTTGGCCACCTTGTCCGGCGTGTTGCCGGTGATGCTGATATCGAAAGACGCATTGGTGCGGGTATCGAAGGCGAAGATGTTGGCCGCCGAACCACGGAAGCCGGCATTGTAGATGCCGTCCGTGCGCGCCGTCATGTCGATGCGGTTGTTTTCGTTGATCTGATAGCCGAATGCACCGGTGGCGCTGAAGCGGGTCCAGGCCGTGTTCTCTTCAGACTTGCCGCCGGGAATGGCGTAGTTGTTGCGCGTGCTCGACGCAACGCCACCGTAATAGTCGAAGCCGCCCTTCGTGACACCGCCATACTGGCCTTGGCCTTCGAAGAGATCCCAGGAGCCGGCGGAGCCCTCGATGAAACCACCGGGTGCGGTGCGGCCATTCTTAAGGATGATGTTGATGACACCGCCCATGTTCTGGCTGCCGTAGACCACGGAGCTGGGTCCACGCACGATCTCGATGCGCTGGATATCAGCATTCGACAGTTTGGAGACGTTGGCCGTGCCAGCGCGATGGCCATTGATCAACACGAGCACCTGGCTGCGGAAATCGCGGCCCTGGCCCTCGGTCTGCGCGCCACGGATATTGATCGAGGTCTGACCGGGCGTCCATTCGCTCATGAAGCCCACGGCGTTTTCCGACAGGAGTTCGGCGACCGAACGCGCTGTCGACTTCTCGATGCGATCCTGGTGGATGATCTGCACCGTGCCGGCAATGCGATTGATCGGCTCGTAGCGGCCGGTCGCGGTGATGAAGCCTTCAGGCAGCGTATGCGTGGCGTCCTTCGCCGGTGCTGGCGTCGGCGCCTGCCCTTGCGACTGATCCTGGGCGATGGACGGGACCGAGGTGAAGGCAATGCTCCCCCAGACGAGCGAGGCATAGAGCCGGTTCATTTATTCCCCCAAACAAGAACGGCAGTTCTTCTGAAAATGTCGAGACGAAAGCCCTGGCTGGTGCGCTTAGCCTTGCTGGCGAGGTGCGCATGCAGAAGGGTGCGGCGTTCATCGGCGCCGGACCAACCGAGACGGGTGGCCATCCAATGCGCGAGCTGGTCGAGGTCGGATACGATGCCCGTGAACGTCCAATCGACGAAGGCCGCTTCCTGCGGCCGCGACGCTGATGACAATCCCCGCATCACGATATCGATGCCGGGCGTCTCGTCCTCGCGATGCCACTCCGACGGCAGGCATCCCGCGAAGCATAGGCCCTTGGGGCCAGCATGCGCCGGCACGACCCAGACGATGGTGTTGCGAGCCCAAGCCCGGCAGCGCGCGAGAAAGGCTTCGGGCTGTTCGAAGAACGCCGGCATGGTCGCTGCGAGCACCGTGTCGTGTGCAGCGGTGGCGACATCCGCCTCTGCCCAGCCGGCCTCGACGACGCGCGGCGGGTTCTTCAAACGCACAAGACGACGACGCATTGTCGGTGACGGTTCGACGGCCGTCCATGGCAGCGCCGGATCACGCAGAGCCGCGCCAAGCTGGCCGCCGCCGGCGCCGACATCGAGCAGCTCGCCGACCGTGGGCACCATGCGACGCACCAGCGGCGCGATCTTTGGCACGTAGTCCGACGCGTCGATCGCCGACGCATAAAGCTCAAGCGGGTCGAGAGTGATTTCAGCGTGCATTTACGAAACTTCTAGTATGTTATGTTATAACATAACTATCACTCGAAATCACAAATGGCGATGAGTAAGCGCTTGTGGTGAAGCATAAATTCGTCACGTCAGACTCGCGGCGTACGTCTCGACGTCACTGCGAACCGTAGCCTTCCCGTGTCGTGCCGCTTCAGGCGGCCGACGACAGATCGGTTGCTACATCGGAACACCCCGCCCAATGCGTTCGCGCGTGACCGCGGCTGGTGGCAGGTCTCCTGGCTTGCGGGTCGCAGCCTTCGCCCGCCTTCCCAGGAACCTCACGGTGCCCAGTGGCATCTTGGTCGAAAGCTCGCCGCTCACAGTTGCGGGGGCAGCCACGGAATTGCTCGCCGAAGCGAACGCACCGCATTCCCTATTGATCCCTTGCGGGAACCACCGCCGACTGTTCTGGCAGTGGAGCTGAAATGCGTCAAGGCGTCAGCGTGTGAACACGACGTCCTTGAGGTCGCTGCGTACCTCCCAGTGGTGCCGCTCCAGTTCGGGATCGAGATGCTCCTCAGCCGGAAAGCCAAGACAGAGATAGGCGACGAGGCTCCAGCCGGCCGGCACGTCGAGTACGCGCGTCACAGCTTTGGGATCGAGAATCGAAACCCAGCCCATGCCGATGCCGTCGGCGCGCGCGGCGAGCCACAGTGTCTGGATCGCCGCGACGACCGAGTAGTGCAAGGTCTCCGGCATGGTCTGTTGACCGAGCCCGCTGCCGCTATGGGTGCCATCGTCGGAAAAGACAGCAAGATGCACGGGGGCTTCCTTCAGCCCGGCGAGCTTCAAGCCGGCATAGATCGCGTGCTTCTCACCGGCATAACCAGCCAATGCCTTCTCGTTGGCTTGCGTGAAGCTCTCGACTACGGCGCGCCGACGATCAGGTGAATCGACATGGACGAACCGCCAGGGCTGGCTGAGCCCGACCGACGGCGCATGGCTTGCGATTTCGAGCAAGCCGTCGATCCGCTCGCGCGCCACCGGATCGGTGCGGAAGCGTCGCACATCGCGCCGCCACAGAACGAGATCGCGAAACTCCTTACGAAAGGCGGCGTCGAAGTCGGGTGTCATGTCTGCCATCTATCGATTGCGTGAAAGAAAGTGCCACTCACCGAACGACGGCGGGCCCCCGCTTCAGCAACGGCACCACCCGTTGCATCGCGGCAGTCGACCAATGGTTCATCACCCACCGACTGGATGCTGGCATAATGGAACTCATGTCCCGCGATCTCGGTTCCGGCATTTCCCAAGACATTATCGGCCAGAAGCTTCGCACGGCGATAGCCGAGATGGAGTCGTCGCTTGGCGAAGGACGATTCGAGCCGCAGTAACCCCGCCATCGCATGATGCACGCCGCCGGCATCTTCGAGCCCCTGCCCCAGCACCATGTAGCCGCCGCATTCGCCATGGATGGGCACCGACCTGGCCGCGTGCGCGCGCAGACCGTCCATGAACCGATTGGCGGCCGCCAAAGTGCCTGCATGAAGCTCGGGATAGCCACCGGGCAACCACACGGCGTCAGCGCTGGCGTCGGGCGCCTCGTCGGCTAATGGCGAGAAGGGCACGATCTCGGCGCCAGCCATGCGCCAGCTCTCGAGCAGATGCGGATACATGAAGGTGAAGGCGCGATCCTGCGCCAACGCAATCCGCTGCCCCGGCGGCGATAGTCCTGCGGTGCTGCCTGCTGCGGGCAGTGTAGCCGGTCGTGCGGCGGCCTCGATGGCAGGGAGATCGAGCGAAGCCTCGACAGTGTCGGCAAGCACGTCGAGGCGTTGGGGAACGTCGGCCATCTCGACAGCCTGCACCAGACCGAGATGGCGTTCGGGCAGAGCGAAACGATTGTTGGTCGCGATGGCGCCGAAGAGCTTCAAGCCTTCGCGCTCCAGCGACGGCGCGATCGTGGCGAGATGCCGGGGACTGGCCACGCGATTGAGGATGATGCCGGCCACGGTGATGTCATCGCGATAGCGCGCCAAGCCGGTAGCGACAGCCGCGGCGGTCTCCGCCTGCCCCGATACATCGAGGACCAGCACGATCGGCCAGCCCGTCAATGCTGCAAGATCGGCCGTTGCACCGCGTGCGGTCTGGCCGACAGACGCGACGCCGTCGAACAGGCCCATCACCCCCTCGACCACGACCAGGTCGGCGGCGTGGCGCTGCACCAACCCCGCGAGCGTCGGCGGCGCCATCGACCAGGTATCGAGATTGAAGCTGGGCTTGCCCGCCGCCACGCCATGGAAGGCGGGGTCGATATAATCGGGGCCACACTTGAAGGTCTGCACGACATGGCCGCGGCGGGCGAGCGCGCGCATCAGGCCCAACGCGATGACGGTCTTGCCCGCGCCGGACCGGGCGGCAGCAACGATGAAGCCGCGCGGGCCACCGCTCATTGCCAGCCGACCATCGACGACAGGAGCTCCTTGCGCAAACCTGCAATGGCGCCAATGACAACAATAGAGGGCGAGCCAATGCCCTCGCGCGAAGCATCGGCGGCAAGCGTGCCCAACGTGCTTTCGACGACTCGCTCGGCGCCGGTCGTCGCGGATTGAATGAGAGCGGCCGGCGTGCCGGCGGAAAGCCCGCCTCGCGCCAGGGCGGCTGCGATCTCCGGCAACTGTGCCATCGGCATGTAGAGGATGAGCGGCTGGCCAAGCCGCGCCAGTGCCTCCCAATCGGCGGCAGAGCGGCCATCCTCGGCGCGATGGCCCGCCGCCAGTACCACGGCGTGGTTGGTGTCGCGCGAGGTCGCAGGAATACCGACAAGAGCCGTGCCGGCGAGGCCAGAGGTAAGGCCCGGAATCACGCGAAAGCGAATACCCGCTGCGTGGAGCGCCAACGCCTCGTCCCAGCCACGTCCGAAAACGAAAGGATCGCCGCCTTTCAAACGCAGCACGCGACGTCCAAGGCGCGCCCGCTCAATCAGGATTTCATTGATATCGCGCTGGTGCGGGGATGGCCGTCCACCGCGCTTGCCGACCTTGATGAACTCTGCGTCCGTTCGCGCGAGCTTCAGAACTCGCGCATCGACCAGCGCGTCGTGGACGATATCGTCGGCCTTCGACACAGCATGCCAGGCCAGGACCGTGAGCAGGCGCGGATCGCCGGGACCGGCACCGGCCAGCCACACTTCGCTTGCCGGGAAATCGGGAAGATCGGGGAAATCGTCGAGGATCATACGCCACGACCACGGAAACGGCGCTGATAGGCGGCGTCGTAGAGCGCGCTGTTGCGGAAGTCGCGCGCGCCCAGGACCTTGCCGACCACGATCAACGCCGTGCGCTCGATCGGGTTCTTGGCCACCTCAGCGGCGATGGTGCCCAGGGTGGCGCGAATGATGCGCTCATCCGGCCAGCTCGCGCGGTAGACCACAGCGGCCGGACAGTCGGCGCCGTAGTGTGGCACCAGTTCGGCCACGACCTTGTCGAGCACATGGATCGAAAGATGGATCGCCAAGGTCGCGCCCGTCGCGCCGAACGCCTGCAGGGCTTCACTCGGCGGCATGGCCGATGCACGGCCCGAGGTGCGCGTCAGCACCACCGACTGCGCAAGCTCCGGCAAGGTAAGCTCCTGGCCGAGCGCAGCGGCGGCGGCGGCAAAGGACGGCACGCCCGGCGTGATCGTGTAAGGAATGCCCTCTTCGTCCAGGCGGCGGAGCTGCTCACCGAGCGCGCTCCAGACCGAGAGATCGCCCGAGTGGAGCCGCGCCACGTCACGCCCCTGCTTGGTGGCCGCACGGCACGCCGCCACGATCTCATCGAGCGACATCGGCGCGGTATCGACGATCTCCGCTCCCGGCGGGCAATGATCGAGCAGCGCCTGCGGCACCAGCGAACCGGCGTAGAGGCAAACCGGGCAGCGCGCGATCAGGTCACGGCCACGCACCGTGATCAGGTCGGGAGCACCTGGGCCCGCCCCGATGAAATGAACAGTCAACGTCCTTCTCCAATAGCAATGGCGCAGGTCGCGCGCTCCGTGGCGACGCGTGTGCCGAGCAGCCGACCTTCACGGCCTGCCACTACGAGCGCCGACGCCTCCGCGATCGACGGCAGCCCCTTGGCTTCCAGCACGAGTTTGGATCGCGTGAGCACGCGGCCTGCAACCTTGTCGAGATCGAGCGCCGTGCAGGCGACCAGCTTCACCGAGAGCCGCTGTGCCGCCTCTGGAAACGCAGGCTCCCTCGCCTTCTCCGACTCGGTGGCAATGGCGTCCAGCCGTTCGACAGCAAGGTCGAACATACCGAGCGCCATGCGCACGACCCGCTCGATTTCGTCGGCTGACGTATCTCGCCGGCATCCCACACCCGCCACGATCATGGCTTCCTCGCCCGCCACTGGGTGACGGGAGTTGCGTGACGCCAGACGAAGACATTGCCGGCGCCGGCGTGGCCAGCTTTGGCGACCTGCAGCCGCGTGATCTCGCCACCATGCTTCTGGAAGCAGTCGATCAGCCGCGCCTCCGACTGCAGCGACACAGCATTGGCTACCAGACGCCCGCCGGGTTTCAGGGCAGTCCAGGCGGCGTCGAGCAGGCCGGGATCGGAGAGGCCACCGCCGACAAAGATCGCATCGGGTGTCGGCAATCCTGCAAAGGCCTCCGGTGCGGCGCCCCGCACGATCTGCAGGTCGGGTGTGCCGAGTGCTGCAGCATTACGGGCAGCACGAGCGGCTCGCTCCGCACCCTCCTCGATGCCAATCGCGCGCATCGAGGGATGACGCAGCAGCCATTCGATGGCGATGGAGCCCGCGCCCAGTCCGACATCCCAAAGAAGCTCGCCCTGTCGGGGCGCCAGCGACGAGAGCGTCACGGCGCGGATGTCACGTTTGGTGAGCTGGCCATCGTGCTCGAACAGCGCATCGTCGAGGCCAGGCGCCAGGGTCACGACTTGCGCCTCCGCCGAGGCGACGACGTCGAGAGCAATGATGTTGAGGGGCACGACGTCGGTGAAGGCGAAGGCGTCAGCCGTCGTCGTCCGCACGCGTTCCTTGGGTCCGCCGAGTGACTCCAGCACCGTCAGCGTCGAGGCCCCCATGCCACGCGCCACTAAAAGCGCCGCAAGCTTCGCCGGCGTTCCGCCATCCCACGACAACGCCAGGAGACGCGCCCTGGGCTGAAGATGGCGCACGACATGCTCCAGGGCCCGCCCATGCAGGCTCACGGGGGTCACGTCCTGCAGCGACCAGCCGAGCCGCGAGGCAGCCAAGCTGAAAGACGAGGGATGCGGCAGGCAGATCGTTTCCTCGACGGCAATCGAGCGCATCAGCATGTCGCCGACGCCGTAATGAAACGGATCGCCGCTGGCCAGCACCGCCACGGGCCGACCGCGCTGCTTTTCGATTTCGGGCAACACCTTGCCGATCGGACTCGGCCAGGACACCTGGCGGCCACGGATCAACTCGCCTGCCAGGGCAAGGTGACGCTTGCCGCCAAGCACAAGTTCGGCCGAGGAGATGAGCTGCCGCGCGACTGGCGACAGACCGGCCACGCCATCCTCACCGATCCCGACAATGGACAGCCAGCGCGTCGCCGGGCAGGTTGCGCCCTCAGCCGTCATCGATCGATCCTGCAATGCGCGTTCTCATTCTCGGCGGCACCACAGAAGCCGCGTCGCTTGCCCGGCAGCTCGCCAACGGCACCCACTTCGAGGCGACTCTGTCGCTGGCTGGCCGCACATCGGCGCCCGCCGCTCAGCCGCTGCCGACGCGGATCGGCGGCTTTGGCGGTGTCGAAGGTCTGGTGCGCTATCTCGAAGCCGAAAAGATCGAGACGGTTGTCGACGCCACGCACCCCTATGCCGCGCAGATGTCGGCGCATGCCGTTGCCGCCTGCCGACAGACCGGCCTGCCGCTTGCGTCGCTGACGCGCGCGCCCTGGACCGAACAAGCTGGCGATCGCTGGCAGCATGTGTCGAACACCGAAAGCGCCGCGATGGTCTTGGGGGAACCTCCGCGTCGCGTGTTCCTCACCATCGGCCGCCAGGAGCTTCCCGTCTTCGCGTCCGCGCCGCAGCACCACTATCTGGCGCGCCTGATCGATGCACCCAAAGGTGAACGCTTGCCGCCCGACTTGGTGCTGCTTCAGGCACGCGGACCATTCGACCTCGCGGCCGAAACGGCGCTGATGCGCGATGAGCGGATCGACGTGGTGGTCTCCAAGAATGCCGGTGGTGACCCGACTTACGCCAAGATCGCCGCGGCCCGCACCCTCGGCCTGCCGGTGATCATGATCGCGCGACCTGACAAGCCTGCTGGCCATGTCGTGACCAGTCCGGCGCAGGCCGTTCAGTGGCTCGATCATGTGCGGCGCTCGCTGCGCGGCGTGTAGATCCAGCGGCCGACCTGCCGCGTGGTGCTGGCGCCGATGATCACCAGCGTCCGCATATCCGCCACGGATGCATCGGCTGCACCGAGCGTCGTTGCCACGACCTTGGCCTCGGCTGTGCCCGCCGCCCGCACGAACAGCACCGGCGTGGCGGCATCCTTCAGCTTGCGCAGCAGATCGAAAGCCTGGCCGAGCTGATGCGGCCGCGCCTTGGAGGCGGGATTGTAGAGCGCGATCACAAAATCGCCTTCGGCCGCCGCCGCCAGACGCCGTTCGATGGTCGTCCACCCCTTGAGATTGTCGGACAGCGAGATCGCGCAGAAATCGCCGCCGAGGGGTGCGCCGACTTCCGCCGCCGCCGCCAGCATGGCCGTCACGCCGGGCTCGACCTTGATGTCGAGCGTCCGCCACGCCGGATCGCCAGCCTCGACGGCCTCGAACACGGCCGCCGCCATGGCGAAGACGCCGGGATCGCCGCCAGATACCACCACGACCTGCCGGCCCGCCGCGGCCAGTTCCAGCGCGTGACGCGCACGGTCGAGTTCGACACGATTATCCGAAGCGTGGCGGCATTGATCGGCGCGGATCGCCGGAACGCGATCGAGATAGGGTCCATAGCCAACGAGATCGGTGGCGCGATTGAGGGCGGCGCGCGTAGCCGGTGTCATGAGGTCTGCCTTGCCCGGCCCGGTGCCGACCACGACGAGCGAGCCGGTCACAACGCTCTCCCTTGGCCGGGAATCAGGATCATCGCGAAATAGGCGCCAGCGGGCTCACCACACTCGGCCAGCGGCAGGATGCGTTCTTCCTGCATGGTGCCGCGCTCGACATAGACGGCGCGCGACAGCAGGCCGGCCGCCTCGACGGCGCGTCGCACCTTTCCCAGGTTGCGGCCCACTTTCATGATCACCGCGGCGTCGGTCAGACGCAGGCGATTGGTAAGTTGCGTCTCCTCGAGCGTCCCCGGTAACACGGCGAGCGTGTCATTGCCCCAGGTGATCGGCAGATTGGCGCGCGTCCAGCAGCCGGACATTCCAGTGACGCCTGGCACGACCTCGACCGGGAAATCCGCCGCCAGCCGCCGCCACATATGCATGAAGGAGCCGTAGAAGAACGGATCGCCCTCGGCGATCAGGCCGATCGATCGGCCTTGTTTCAGAAGCGACGCCAGCCGCTCCGCCGACTCGCGATAGAAACCCGCGATCAGGCTCTGATAGTCGGGATGCTCGGCCGGGATCTCATCCGTGACGGGATATTCCAGCCGCAGTTCGGTCCGTCCCTCACCCATCAAGGGCGCCACGATGCGCCGGGCGTTACCCTGCGAGCCCTTCTTGGCGAAGAACGCGACGATATCGACCGCGCGCACCAGTCCGGCGGCGCGCAAGGTGAGATAGCGTACGTCACCCGGCCCGACCCCAATGCCATAGAGCGTGCCGGCTTTGGCAGTACCGGCGAGACTGTCGAGGCTTGTCATTCGATATCGCTGGCGAGCGCGTTGACGGCAGCCACGGCCATAGCGCTGCCGCCTTTGCGGCCGCGCACGATCAGGAACGGCACGCGACCATCAGCCGCCAGCGCTTCCTTGGATTCCATCGCACCGACGAAGCCTACCGGCAGGCCGATCACGGCCGCGGGCTTAGGGGCGCCGGCGTCGAGCATTTCGAGGAGGCGAAACAACGATGTTGGCGCGTTGCCGATCGCAACGACGGCGCCGGCCAGGCGGTCACGCCACAACTCCATCGCTGCGGCCGAGCGCGTGTTGCCAATCTTCCGCGCCAACTCCGGCACTGTAGGATCGTCGAGGGTGCAGACAACGTCGTTTTGGGCAGGGAGGCGCGAGCGCGTGATGCCGTTGGCCACCATCTTGGCGTCGCACAGGATGGGCGCACCGTCTCGTAGGGCCTGCCGTGCGTCCCGGGCGAAGGCCTCGGACATCGCGATATCGCGCACGATCTCCGGCATGCCGCAGGCATGGATGATGCGCACCGCGACGCGCTCCTCGACGGCATCGAAGCGGCCGAGGTCCGCTTCAGCACGAATGATCGCGAAGGAGCGGCGATAGATTTCCGCGCCGTCCCGAACGTAGTCGCGTGGCTCAGCCACAGAATGCCTCCGAGAATATCGACTCGAGATCGTCGGCATCGACCAGCCGTTCGACCGGTCCTCGCGTCGTCGCATGACGTATCACTTGATACCGACCGGCATTGCCCACCAGCACGAGGTCCGACGGCGCCGACCGCGCGCATCCCTTGGCGCAGCCCGAGACATGGATGGAGCCTGTGAAGCCTTTTGCCGAGGCAAGCCTGGCCATGCGCCGTGCATCGCCGCGCGCATCGACGCTGCTCGACGTGCAATCCGGTGCGCCGGGACAGGCTTCGATCCGCAGGATGGGATCGTCGTCGCGCACGATCAGGCCAATTGTCTCCGCGCCGTCCAGCAGAGCGCGTCCTGCTGCATCATCGCGGACCGCCATGTAGAGCGTGCGCCACGGCGACAGGCGCAATTCACGTGCGCCCGCTGTTGCTGCGAGATCGGCAAGACGGTGGAGCTGGATCGCCTCGAGACGCCCGAACGGTGCGGCAATGCCGGCGCCGCCCTGAACGAGACCGAGAACGCGGCCGCCGGTCGTCTCGAAGGATGGCAGCTTTGAGAGCAATGGCGACACGGCCGCTTGCACCCGAGCCTGATCCACTCCCGCTAAATCGCGCAAGCGGCGGTGCGGTGCGCAGTCGAGAAAGGCATGCATCACCGTCGAAACCACAGTCACCGCCGCGTCCGGCGCACACGCTCCCAGCCAACGCGTACCCTCGCGTGTATCGAGGCCGACGGCGAAGTTTTTGCCAACAGCACGCAGGCAGATATCGGCACGCTCGCCCGCGATGGAAACCGGGCCACCATCGTCGATCGACAGGCCGAACTTCGTCGGGAGGTCGAGCAAGCGCCGGTCGCCGGCGAGCAGCGCTTCGACGGCGATCGCGATCCTGCGCACGTCCGATCCGACACCGGCAAGCGGCGCCACCATGACGTTACGCACAGCTTCCGTTTCGGCATCGCTGTCGACGAGCCCCAGGCGGCCGAGTTCGGCCTGCAGCTCGGCCAGAGCCTCTTCCTCGAGGCCGCGGATCTGCAGATTGGCGCGGCGCGTCAAGTCGATATGGCCGTTGCCCAACCGCTCGGCGAGATCGGCCAGGGCCCGCGCCTCGTCGAGCGAAAAGACGCCGGTGCGCGGACGCACGCGCACGATCAGCCCGTCGCCGCTCTGCATCGGTCGCAGAACGCCGGGGCACCATCCCTTTACGTCGCTTCTGGCTTCTATGGCCGCTGCCATGCTCATTGTCCGGTCTTATTCAACCGCCCGCGCCGGCTCCGCAAGTCCGATTGCCCGTACCAGTTCACGCTCCACGGCATTGCGCCGCGTTACCCAGAGACCACGCTCCAGCGCATCGCGCAGCCGCCCTGCAATAGCGGCTGTGGCGGCCGGATTGCGCGCCATCATGGCGTCCAGGACCGCCTCGTCGGCGATCAGGGCCGCATGGGTCGCATCGAAGAGCGGCGCCGGCACCGCTTCGGCCGTGGCGGCAAAGGCGTAGAGCGCGTCGACCGACTGGGCGATCTCCGCCACGCCGCGATGGCCGTGCTCCAGCATGCCGCCAATCCACCGCGGATTGGTGAGCCGCCCCCGCACGATGCGCGCGATTTCCTCGGCCAGACGACGCGCCTTGGGCTGCTCGGACCGGCTGGTATCGAGATGATAGAGCTCGGGTTCGTTGCCCAGCAGGGCCGCCGCGGCGGCGAAGCCCCCGGCGAAATCGGCGACACCGTCGCCGTCCAGGATGTCGCGCTCGCGATCATCCTGCGGATGCACCAGAATCTCGGCTTCCGACACGCGGCTGCGAAAGCCCACGCCGGCGTCGCGCACGCTTTCGGCGCCGCCATAGGCGTGGGTCACGGTGGCGAGATAGGCCTCGCCCAGGTCGGCCCGCGTGCGCCAGTCGCCATCGAGCGCCAGGTCGGCCGCCTGCGCACCATAGCTTCCCGGCGCAGAGCCAAAGACGCGCGCAAGATCGGCGCCTTTGCGATGGGCTTCAGCTAGCGGGTTGTCTTCCGCCGGCTCGTCGAGCGCCGCCACCTTGCGCACCGCCATGTCGAACAGCGCGATCTGCGCCTCGAAGATGTCGCGGAACAGACCGGAGATGCGCAGCGTCACGTCGATGCGAGGCCGGTCGAGGGTGGCAAGCGGCATCACCTCAATGCCGGTAACTCTGCCGGACACCGCATCCCATGTCGGCTTCACGCCGAGATAGGCCAGCGCCTGCGCGAGATCGTCGCCGCCGGTCCGCAGCGAGGCCGAGGCCCAAAGGTCGATCACCAGGGCGCGCGGATGGTCGCCATGATCCTGCAGGTAGCGCCGCACGACTTCCGCCGCCGCGCGTGTGCCGATGGCTGCAGCGGTACGGGTCGGAATGGCCCGCGGATCGATCGAGGTGAGATTGCGCCCGGTCGGCAGCACGTCGGCACGGCCGCGCGTCGGCGCGCCGGCAGGACCAGGCGCGACACGCCGGCCGTCGAGAGCCGCGATCAAGGCACTGCGCTCACGTCCCGCAGAAGCGCGGACCGCGGCTTCCTGGCCTGTCGCCTGGGCAAGCGCACTCACCCTCGCCTCATCCGGCGTACGGCCAAAGATGTGCAGGCCGTCGCGAATGCTGAGTTCCTTGATGTCGCAAAGCTGCGCGTCGAGCTTGGAAATGGCCTGGCGATTGGGTTCGTCCTTCATCAACCCGCACTCGGCGGCGAGCCCGTTGCTCCAGGCACGCTCCACGATCTCGTCTTCGAGGAAGCGCAAACGTCGGCGATCGAGTCCATCAGCCGCGGCATATTCCTCGATGATGCTTTCCATCTCGGCCAGCGCGCCGTGCAAACCGGCGGCACTGAGCGGCGGGGTCAGATGGCCAATCGTCACGGCGCCCAGGCGGCGCTTGGCCTGCACGGCCTCGCCGGGGTTGTTGACGATGAAGGGATAGACGACCGGCAACGCGCCCAGCACGGCCTCGGGCCAGCATTCCGCCGACAGTGCCAACGCCTTGCCGGGCAGCCATTCCAGGGTGCCATGCGTGCCGAGATGAACCAGCGCGTCGATGCGTTCCTGCTCGCGCAGCCAGGCGTAGAGCGCGACATAGGCGTGGCTCGGCGGGCAGCTCGTGTCGTGATAGCCCGACTTGCGATCGAGGCTCGTACCGCGATCGGGTTGCAGCAGAACCAGCACCTTGCCACAACGCAGCACCGGCAATCGGAAATCCTGCGCCGGCTCGCCCCAGGTCTCGACGAGATCGCGCTGCAGGCTCGGCGGCAGCTCGGCACGCCATTCGTTGTAGCGCGCCAGAGGAATATCGATGTGATCGACGGCGCCTGCCAGCAACCGCTCGACATCGGCTGGCTGCCACGGTTCGGTGCCGACATCGTAGCCTTCGTCGTGCAGCAAGGAGATGATCTCGATCACGCTGGCGGCCGTGTCGAGCCCGACGGCATAGCCGGTGCGGCCACCGCGAGCCGGGTAATCGGAGAGAACCAACGCCAGCCGGCGATCATGGCGCGACTTGATCCCGAGCTTCGCCCAGGCCGCGCCAAGGCGCGCGACATAGTCGATGCGATCGGGATGAGGTGCGTGATGCACACTCGCGAACTCGAGGCGTGGATCGACCGCCGTCTCGGCCTTGAAGGAGATGGCGCGCGCCAGCAACCGCCCGTCGAGCTCGGGCAGGACGACGTTCATTGCCAAGTCCGATGGCGACAGGCCACGCGGCGAGCCTTCCCAGGCCTCGCGCGTGCTGCCCGACAGCACGACCTGCAGTACCGGCGCATCGGCAGCATCGAGCACGGTCGTCTCGTCCTGGCGCAACGCCGAAAAGGCCGTGGTGTTCAGGATGATCTTTGGTGAACGCTCTCGGATCAGCCGATCGAGATCGGCCTGGATCGCCGGATCCTTGAGGCTGCCGACGGCTACCGCGAAAGCCGAGAGCCCTTCGCGATCGAGTGCCTGCGACAGCGCCTCGATGGGCGCCATATCCGCTGCCATCAGGTTGGCGCGATAGAACACGACCATCGCCGCGGGACGGCCGTCGGCGGGCGGTCCGATGACGGAGAGAGCACCGACCGGCTGGGGTGGCTCCCCAATGAGATCGCTTCCCAGCAGATTGGCGGCATAACGTAGCGCCTGGCGCAAATTCTCCGTACCGCCCGCCCGGAAGTAGGCATCCAGGCCCGCAAGCTTTTCGGCCGCCAAAGTCGAAACAGCGGCAAGGCGCGGATCTGGCCGGTCGTCGCCAGGCAGGGCCGCGAACAGTATGCCCTTGTCGCGTGCCAGATCGCCGATGCGCTCGAAGCCGTAGCGCCAATAATCGAGGCCGCCCAGGCCGCGCACGATGACGAGCCGTGCGTCGGACAATACGCGATCGACATAGAGATCGACCGACATCGGATGCCTGAGCTTCTTCAGGCTGGCGAGCCTCAAGGTCGGCAGCAGATCGACGTCGTGGCGCCAGGCCGCCGCCAGCGCCGAGAGGTCGCTGTCCGAAAAGGACAGCACGACGACCTCCGCCGGCGACTGGCCGAGGTCGATGGCGGTCTCGACTTCTTCGAGGCTCGCCAGCTCGGTCGCGAGGACGTGCATTTGGCCTACCCTGCGAGAAGCGTCCGGATCGCCGCCTGGTCGAAACCCTTCTCACCGATGACGACGAGGCGGCCCTGGCGCTGCTTGCCGTCCGGCCAGCGGCGATCGAACTGATGCTGAATGCGCGCGCCGACGCCCTGCACGAGCAACCGCATCGGCTTGCCTTCGATGTCGACGAAGCCCTTCATGCGCAGCACATCGTGCGTCTCGGCCGCTTTCACCATGCGCTCAACTAGCTGCTGCGGCGAGGCGAAGACCGGGAGATCGATGATGAAGGTGTCGAAATCTTCATGATCGTGCTCGCCTTCGAGTTCATGATGCGAAGGCCGCGCCTCGAGGTCGGCTTCCGCCGCGGCGCCAAGACCCAAAAGCACCTTCACCGGCACCTGGCCGTTGCGCGCCTCCACGAGTGCAACAGCGCGCGGCAAAGTCTGGCTGATCTGATCGATCACCGACTTCTTCTCGGCGGCATCGATGAGGTCGGCCTTGTTCAGAATGACGAGATCGGCACAGAGGAGCTGATCCTCGAACACTTCTTCCAAGGGATTGTCGTGATCGAGCGAGTCGTCGGCCGCACGCTGACGGGCGATCGCCTCGGGATCGTCGGCAAAGCGGCCGGCCGCCACCGCGGCGCCGTCGACGACGGCCACCACTCCATCGACCGTGACGCGCGAGGCGATCTCGGGCCAGTTGAAGGCCTTCACCAGCGGCTTGGGCAGCGCGAGGCCCGAGGTCTCGATGACGATATGCTCGGGCGGCACGGGCCGGTCGAGCAGCCCCTTGAGGGCCGGCACGAAATCGTCCGCGACGGTGCAGCAGATGCAACCGTTCGCCAACTCGACAATCGCGTCCTCTGGGCAGCTCTCGATACCGCACCCCTTCAGAATTTCGCCGTCGATGCCGACATCGCCGAATTCGTTGACGATGACCGCCAGACGGCGGCCGCCGGCATTCTCCAGCACGTGACGAACCAGTGTCGTCTTCCCGGCCCCGAGGAAACCGGTGACGATGGTGCACGGTACTTTGGCAAGCGTACTCATGGGGACTCCTTCAGGGCTATCGGCGGGACACGCGCTATGGTGTTCTTTCGGATGTGTTCGGGACGCTCGCGCCACACGGGCAGGCCGAGTTCATGGGCGCTGTGCTGGCGGGCAAAAGCGAGAATGTCGGGGGCGTGCTGCTCAGGATCGAGATTGCCGATCACATAGGTCCACTTGCCCGGAGCGGCGACGGCAGCGCTGCAGCTTCGCGAGCAGTTGGACAGACATTCGACGCCGATGACGGCGACACCTTCGCCAACTTCTGCCGATCCATGTTCAATCGCCGCCAGGAGACGCGCACCGGGCCGCGGCTCACCGGCGGATATGTCGCCATTGCCGCGACACGTCACGCAAACATAAAGCGTGGAAGACATCGTCATGTAGCGATTCCGATCAGGCTGCGAGGCCAGCTGCAGACGCAGCAACCGCACCGCCGATCAGCGCAACCGCAGTGCCCGCCGCCGAAAGCGCTAGGGTGCGGGCCCGACTGGCAAGGCGCTGAGCCGCGAGGCACGCGCCAAGACCGATCGCGGTCTGCACGATGAAGAGACCCGCGAGATAGGCCACGATCGGCGCAGGCTCCGCCCCGACGATCGATTCGCCCAGCGCATGGCCGTGTATCAGTCCCGCGACGGCGAACAGAGCAACCGCAAGCACTGGCGAGATCACGATGCGCAGGATCAGGAGTGCGCCGATCCCCAGTGTCGCCAGGCCAACCAGCAATTCACCACCCGGCAGATCGATCCTGCCGAGATGCATCGCAACGCCCGCCATCATGGCCGCACTGAACGCCAGAACGGGCGCCACGCCGCGGCCAGCGATGCCCGCCAGAGCGCCGACGCCGACAATGGCGGCCAGATGATCGAGGCCGATGATGGGATGGGCGAGCCCCGACAACAGGCCCTGCACAAAAGTCTGCGGCAGGTCACCATCCATTGCATGGTGCGCATAGGCGGGCACCTGCCAGGCGAGCATGAGAAAAGCTGTCAGGATGGCCGTTCGCCGGATCGGGGTCGTCATCGCCTGCCTCCGTCGTCGCGAGCCCGACTGGACTCGTCTCGCTGCCGTCTCCGACGGAGCCCGCCTCCGGTCAGGACCGGATGTCGGGTGGACCTCGCTCCCGGCGGTTCCCCGCGCCAGGACTCGGATGCGGCACTTTCGACGGCAGGTTTCCTGGCTCTCGGCTCTCCGCCTCAGGCCACCTTCCCGGTTTCCCAGTGGTATCAAGGCCTTCGGCTTGCCGATTACAGTTGCGGGGGCAGCCTCGGATTGGGGCCTAAACCCGTCACCGTGTTCCCTTTTGATCCCCTCGCGGGGCACCGTCCTGCGCTTGATACGGGTCGCGGTGAAGCGCCGTCAACGGGAATCGAGCCGCAGCAACCCTCAGCTGAAGAGGCCGATCGAGTTGGCCGCGGCGACGGCGCCCGCCACAGTCACCACGGCGCCAATGAGGGTCAGTCCCCGAATCTGAGTCGGCCGACCGGAGATCTTGATCGCGAATGCACAGGCGATCGCGCCGACGCCAATCTGGACCAGGAGCATGCCACCGATATAGGCCAATAACGGTGCCGTTGGCGCTTTGGCGATTGATTCGCTCAACGAGTAGCCATGGAAGAGACCCGCGATGGCGAAAAGAATGGATGCAATCTGCGGATGAATCGTCTGTCGCCGCACGACCAGTGCGCCGATACCGATTGTCGTCAGGGCGACCACTGTCTCGTCGAAGGGAAGCGTGGCGGGACTGATCTGGATGGCCACGCCGATGATAGAAGCTGCGCTGAAAGCCAGTAGCGGAACGAGTCCTCGCGCAGCGATACCCGCCAGGATGCCAATGCCGACAATTGCCGCCAGGTGATAATATTCGAAGATCGGATCGCCCACACCCGAAGCCAAGCCCTCCGCAAAGGTACGCGGCAGTTCTTCGTCGACGGCAGATTGGCCGAAGGCGACGCTTTGAAGGGCGACCATTAACACGGCCGCCAGCATGCCCATTCGACGGACCGATGCCGACATAGCCTCCCCGATTTTTGCAGCGAGCCTTCCCAATCTCACCGTTGTTCTTTTGATACGGGTGATGGCCAAGAGCCGTCAACAATCTTCGGTCTACCTTGCTGTCGTGTGCCCCGGCGATCATTCTGTACTCCCATCGCACAGCAGGCAGCCATGACGATCGAACAGGACGAAGAAGCTCGCCATAAAGCAAAAATGGCCAACCGAAAGGCCATCCAGGACAAAGAGGTTGCCCTCAAGACTGTCGAGAAGGGCCTCCTCGTCGTCCACACCGGCAAGGGCAAAGGCAAGTCGACAGCAGCCTTTGGTCTGTTGCTACGCGCCATCGGTCGAGGTCTGCGTTGCGGTGTCGTGCAGTTCGGCAAGGGTGCCTGGCAAACCGGGGAGAGGCTTGCCGTCGAACGGTTTGGCGATCAGGTGCAGTGGTTCACACTAGGTGAAGGCTTCACCTGGGAAACCCAGGATCGCGAGCGCGACGTGGCAGCCGCCGAGCGCGCCTGGGCGAAGGCACTGGAGCTGATGGCCGATCCGTCGATCCGCTTCATCGTGCTCGACGAACTCAATATCTCACTGCGCTACGACCACCTCGACATCACCAAGGTCGTGGCCGCCCTGAAGGCGCGGCGTTCCGACCAGCATATCGTCGTCACCGGCCGCAACGCCAAGCCCGAGCTCATCGAGGCAGCCGACCTGGTGACCGAGATGACCTTGGTGAAGCACCACTTCGCGGCCGGCGTAAAAGCCCAGGAAGGCATCGAGTTCTGATGGCCGAAAGGACCACCGCGCGCGCCCTGATGATCCAGGGTACGGGCTCCGATGTCGGAAAGTCGTTGCTGGTCGCGGCCCTGGCCCGCGCCTACACGCGGCGCGGTCTCAAGGTGCGGCCGTTCAAGCCACAGAACATGTCGAACAATGCGGCCGTCACGGCCGATGGCGGCGAGATCGGACGTGCCCAGGCGCTGCAGGCACGCGCGGCCGGCATCGCGCCCAGCGTCCACATGAATCCGGTGCTCCTGAAACCCCAGAGCGATGTCGGCGCGCAGGTGGTGGTGCAGGGCCGCGTCGTCGGCAATGCCAAGGCACGCGAATACCAGACGATGAAACCAGGATTGCTGGGTGCCGTGCTGCAAAGTTTCGGCAAGCTCGCCGCCGAAGCGGATCTTCTTCTGGTCGAAGGCGCAGGCTCGGCTTCGGAAGTAAACCTGCGTGCGGCCGACATCGCCAATATGGGATTCGCCCGCGCCGCTAACGTGCCCGTCGTGTTGGTCGGTGACATCGACCGTGGCGGCGTGATCGCAAGCCTGGTCGGCACCAAGACAGTGATCGATCCTGCCGATGCCGCCATGATCGTAGGCTTCATCGTCAATCGATTCCGTGGTGATCCCGCTCTGTTTGCCGATGGCATGAAGCTGGTCGAGCAGCATACGGGATGGCAGGCGCTGGGATTGGTCCCCTTCTTCGAGGACGCCCACCGGCTGCCTGCCGAAGATGCCCTCGGCCTGCCGAACAACGTCCGCACTGCCAGCGGCGCAGTTCGCATTGCCGTGTTGGCCTATCCGCGTATCGCCAACTTCGACGACTTCGATCCACTGCGGCAGGAGCCGGAGATCGACGTGGTGTTCGTGCGCCCCGGCGAAGCGATCCCCGGTGATGCCGCACTCGTCATCCTGCCGGGCTCGAAGGCGACCATCGCCGATCTCGCGGCCCTGCGTGCCGCGGGCTGGGAGATTGATTTGCGCGCGCACCTGCGCCGTGGCGGGCATGTGCTGGGAATCTGCGGTGGCTATCAGATGCTCGGCCGCCATATCGCCGACCCTGATGGCATCGAAGGCCCGCCCGGCAGCGTCGAGGGGTTGGGCTTGCTCGATGTCGAGACCGTGCTAGGCGGCGACAAGGTGCTGGTCGAAGTCACAGGCCAGACGGAAGCAGGCGGCGTCCCCTTCAAAGGCTACGAGATGCATATCGGCCGCACGACCGGCGATATGCGACCGCTGCTGACGCTGGACGGCGGAGGCAGCGACGGCGCCGTCGACGAGAGCGGACGGATTGCCGGCTGCTATGTTCATGGGCTGCTGGCCGACGACCGGCAGCGTCGCCACTGGCTGCAAAGGATCGGCGCGGCCAGCACGGGCTTCGACTACGAAGCCGGCATCGAAGTCACGCTCGATCGCCTGGCCGAACACATCGAGCAGCACATCGATCTCGACCGGCTCTACGCGTTGGCGCGCGCGCCCGATCTCACGCCAGCACGATGATGGCGGCCAACAAAGCGATGACCGCGATTTGTATGCCGCAGGCCGTGCGATAGAGCTGCAACGCAGCGCGGATGTCGTTGGCCGTCAGCTCGGCCCGACCATCACCCATCCAGCGATCATCGACCGTCACGCCACCGTAGATGCGCGGACCGGCGAGCCGGATACCGAGTGCGCCCGCCATGGCGGCCTCCGGCCAACCGGCGTTGGGCGAGCGATGATGCCGGGAATCACGACGCACAGCCGCCATCGCATTCGCCGGCGAACAGCCCGGCAGCAATGCCGCCGCCGCGATCAACCAGAGGGCCGTCAGCCGCGAGGCCGGCAGGTTCACCAGATCGTCGAAGCGAGCGGAGGCCCAGCCGAAGGCGCGATAGCGATCGGATTTGTGACCGACCATGGAATCGGCCGTGTTGACCGCCTTGTAGGCCAACGCGCCCGGCAGGCCCGCCACGACCATCCAGAAGAGCGGCGCCACGACGCCGTCGGAAAAATTCTCGGCGAGGCTCTCGATCGCCGCACGGCAGATGCCGGCTTCGTCGAGGGCCTCGGTATCGCGGCCGACGATACGCGAGACCATGTTGCGCCCACCGACCAGCCCGTGCTCATCGAGCCCGCGCGCTACATCTGCAACATGCGCGGCGAGGCTCCGTTGCGCGATCAACGAACTCGCCAGCAGGCCGCAGAGCAGCGCACCAAAGAGATCGTCGAAGATGTCGTCCAGCAGGTCCGCCACGAAGACACCCACGGCGATGCTCGAGCCCAGAAGCACGAGAAGCAGGACGACGCCCATCCCGCGGCGTTGCTCGAACGAGGCCGTGGGCGAATTCCACGCGTCGTCGGCCCATGCTATGAGCCGCCCGATCCAGGTCACTGGATGGCCGATCGCACGATAGAGCGGGTCGGGATATCCAACGGCCGCTTCGATGGCGACGGCGACAAGGGCAAGACCGGCGAACATGAATGCTCTGCCTAACACGGCGCTTGCACTCGGAAAACGGGTAGAGCATGGCGGCGACTTGTCCGCGGTCCGCGCCCGCTTTCCCGACGCGCCGGAGCCCTGGATCGACCTGTCGACCGGCATCAACCCGGTGTCCTATCCCGTGCCGGCGCCGTCTGCAGAAGCATGGGCACGACTGCCCGAACGAGCCGAGGAAGAGGCTCTGATTGCTGCCGCCGCCCGTCGCTATGGCGTCTCCCACCCGGCCACGATCGTCGCCGCCCCCGGCACGCAGGCCCTGATCCAGATGTTGCCGCGCGTCCTGCCGCCGAGCCGGGTGGCCATCATCGGCCCGACCTATGAGGAGCACGAAATCTGCTGGCGCCGGCAGGGACACGAAGTCTCGACCGTCACCGATCCCGATCAGGCGAAAGAGGCCGAGGTCGTGGTGGTGGTCAATCCAGACAATCCCACGGGCCGCCTTCTGGCCGCCGATGAATTGCCGTCTCCGTCCAAGCTGCTGGTGGTCGACGAAGCCTTCATCGATCTCCTGGCGCCGGCCAGCAGCCTCGCGGGCAGTTTGCCGCCGCGCACGATCGTGCTGCGTTCCTTCGGCAAGACCTATGGCCTGGCCGGCCTGCGCCTGGGCTTCGCCATCGCCGGCCGCGAGCTTGCCGAGAGGCTGCGCGGCGAACTTGGTCCCTGGGCAGTTTCAGGTCCCGCATTGGAGATCGGTCGAGCGGCACTCGACGATGATGCCTGGCTGAGCGCAACGGCAGAGCGCCTGACGGCGGATCGCCAGCGACTCGACGACGTTCTCCTCGAGGCAGGCTGCGCCATCAAAGGCGGTACGCCACTCTTCTGCCTTGCCGAACATTCCGAAGCGCCGGTCATGGTCGAGCGGCTTGGCCATCACGGCATCCATGTCAGGAGTTTCCGACAACAGCCGACCTGGCTGCGCTTCGGCCTGCCCGGCAGCGATGCTGCCTTCGAACGCCTTCGCACCAGCTTCAACGATTGAGGATCCCGTGGCTCGTTCTTCACGCAGAACCTTTATCAAAGCCGCCTCGGCCGCTGCAGCCGCTTCGACGGTCGCGGCCTGCGATGCCCCGGCGACCAATACGGCGCAAGGCGTACGCATCACCGGCGGCACGGAGTCCAAATTTCCATCTGCCGATGCGCCAGGGTCGAACGACGGCGGCTACAACATTCTCTTCATCTTGACGGACCAGGAACACTATATGGGTCCGCGCTGGCCGGTGCCGCTGCCGGGACACGAGCGGCTGCGTCGTACCGGCACTTTCTTCGAGAATCACCAGATCGCCGCCGACATGTGCTCGGCCTCGCGGGCGGTGATCTATACCGGCCTGCACATGCCGCATAACGGCATCTTCGACAATGCCGGCGTGCCCTACATGAAGAGCCTGGACCCCAAGCTGCCGACCATCGGCAAGGTCCTGCGCAAGCTCGGCTACTACACGGCCTACAAGGGCAAGTGGCATCTCAACGGCGCGATGGCGATGGAGAACCATCCCGACGACATCAAGGCGCTGTTCGAGACCATGATGGATCGCGACTACGGTTTCTACGACTACACCGGCGTCGGCGACTTCATCGAAGGCGCTCGGGGTGGCTATCAGTACGACCAGATCACGACGGCGCAGGCAGTGCAGTGGTTGAAGGCCAAGGGCCGGCCGATGGCCGACAAGCGCCAGCCCTGGTATCTCGCGGTCAACCTCGTCAACCCGCACGATGTGATGTGGGTGAACACCGACACGCCGGGCCAGCCCCCGCAGCAGGCGGTCGAGGCCAAGCTGAGCATCGCCTTCCCGCCCAACGATGCGCTCTACAAGCGGCAATGGAACGAGATCCCGCTGCAAAAGACCTGGCAGCAATCGCTCGACACGCCCGATCGCGTGCCGGCGCACCGGATCTATTATGCCGCCAACGGCATCCTGACGGGATTGATCCCGCAGGAGGAAAGCCGGGTGCGGATGCGCCAGAACTACTATTTCAATGCCGTCCGCGATGTCGACCAGCAGATCGTGCAGTTGCTCGACCAGCTCGACCGGCTGAGCCTCACCGACAACACCATCGTCATCTTCACGTCGGACCATGGCGAATTGCTGGGCTGCCACGGCGGCCTGTCAGGCAAAGGGACGACGACCTATCGCCAGCAGAACCACGTGCCGATGCTGGTGGTACATCCCGCAATCAAGGGCGGACAGCGCTGCGTCGAGACGACATCGCATCTCGATTTCGTGCCGACGATCGTCTCGTTGACCGGCAAGCCGACGGCGCCGGTGGCCGACGTCATGACGCGGATGAAGGGCCAGGACTTCTCGCCGCTACTGCGCCAGCCGGTGAATCCCGACTTCACGCAACGCCGTGGCGGCGTGCTGTTCTGCTACAGCCAGCTCATGGTGCACGATCCGCAGTTCACGAAGACGCTCTACGAGACCCTGCAGAACAAGTCGATCGCGCGGTCAGCGCTGTTCCGCACGATCGAAACCTTCCCGGTCAATTGGCCGCTGCGTGTCTGCATCCGGTCGATCGTCGACGAGCGCTACAAGTTCAGCCGATACTTCTCGTTCCGCGGCTTCAACACGCCAGCGACATTGGAAGAACTGCGCACGAAGAACGATCTCGAACTCTATGATTTGCGCAACGACCCCGACGAGATCGTGAACCTCGCCTACGACTTCGACCGCAATCGCGACCTCATCGCCGCGATGAACGCCAAGCTCAATGCCTTGATCGCGCGCGAGATTGGCGTCGACGACGGCAGCTTCATGCCGCTCAAGGACTGGATCAACTGGAACGAGGCAAGGCCGGAATCCGCCGTCAACATCTGAGACGGCGACCGATCCTCACGTGCCGCAGAACGTCCGATAGACGCGCTGATCTGGCGGCGGCGGTTCCTCGTAGGCTGCAAATTCGGATCGTGCCTCGTAGGGCTTAGCGAGCACGGTCAGCAGTTCCTCGAAGGGGGCGTAGTCCTCGCGCTCCGCAGCGGCAGTAAGAGCCGCCTCGACGCGATGGTTGCGCGGGATATAGACCGGGTTGACCGCATCCATCGCCGCCTTGCGGGCGGTGCCATCCATCGGATCGGCCGCCAGCCGCTGACGCCAGCGCACCGCCCAGTCGTCGAACGCTTCCGGCTTGTTCCCGAACAGGCTGCGGATCGTGGCGTCGGCAGCGGGATCGGCCGCCGCATCGCCCAGACGACGGAACGCCAGGGTAAAATCGGCCTGGCCATCGGTCAGGGCATTCAGGAAGGCCTGTGAAAGCTCGGAGTCGCCTTCCTGTTCGGTGGTCAGGCCCAGCTTGGCGCGAAGGCCACCCGTCAGCGCCTCGACGTAGTGGCCGCGGAACGTCGGCAGCACTTCGTTGGCGATCGCGAGCGCGGCGTCGCTGTCCTCGGCCAGCAATGGCAGCAACGTCTCGCCAAACCGCGCCAGGTTCCAGTGCGCGATGCTCGGCTGATGGGCATAGGCGTAGCGGCCCTGCTGGTCGATCGAGCTGAACACCGTCTCGGGATTGTAGGCGTCCATGAAGGCGCAGGGACCGTAGTCGATCGTCTCGCCGGCAATCGAGCAATTGTCGGTGTTCATCACGCCATGGATGAAGCCAACCAATAGCCACTTGGCGACCAGCGACGCCTGACGGGCGATCACCCGCTCGAACAGGACGCGATAGGGCTGGTCGGAGTCGCGTGCCTCCGGGTAGTGGCGCGCAATCACATGGTCGGCCAGCAGGCGCAGCGCTTCGGTATCGCCGCGCGCGGCAAAGAACTGGAAGGTGCCGACGCGGATATGGCTCGACGCGACACGGGTCAGCACGGCGCCAGGCAGCTCGCCGTCCCGCCAGATCGGCTCGCCGGTCGTGACCGCCGCCAGCGAGCGTGTGGTCGGAATGTTCAACGCCGCCATGGCTTCGCTGACGATATATTCGCGCAGCACCGGCCCCACGGCGGCGCGGCCATCGCCTCCACGCGAAAACGGCGTGCGGCCCGATCCCTTGAGCTGGATATCGCGGCGCTGGCCGTCACGGTCGATGACCTCGCCCAGCAGGATGGCGCGGCCATCGCCGAGCTGCGGCACGAAGTTTCCGAACTGATGGCCGGCATAGGCGAGCGCGATCGGCTCCGAGCCCGGCGCGACGCGGTTGCCGGCCAGCATCTCGACACCTTCCGGCGACGCCAGCACCTCGGGATCGAGGCCAAGCTGGAAAGCCAGCGCCCGATTGAGCTTCACCAACCGAGGTGCTGCGACCGGAGTCGGTGCCAGCCGGGCATAGAAACGCTCCGGCAGCTTGATGTAGCTGTTGTCGAAAGGCAGGCCGGCCGGGTTCGCCATGGTTTACTCGCGGTGGGTTTACTCGTCGTAACGGGCAGTCGTGATGCCGCTGGCTCGGTCGTAGTGCAGCGAGATCTTCTGCAGAGTGCAGAGGTTCAGATATTGCCATACGGCGGGCGCGCCATCGTCGGCAAAGCTCACCTTCAGATCACCCATGCAATAGTCGGTGGGCGCGCGATAGGAGACTTCCCGAGCTTCGCCCGGCTTGATGACCGGTGGCCGCAAGAAGTTGGGGCCCCAGAAATTGAGCTGGGTCGGCGACACGGAAAGCTGGCTAATCGGGTAACCCGTGGCATTCTTCAACCGGAACATGGTTTCTTGGGCAAACGCCTCCCCCGAACCGAGGACCAGGGCGGCAACAGCCAGACTGCGCAACATGAACAATGAACCTCACGAGGGAAGAAGCGTTGCGGTCGACTCTGTCGCAGATCGTCGAACCGCGCTAGAGGGGCCCTATGACGCTGTTGATCAGCCATCCATCCTTTCTCGAACACGACACTGGCGACTACCACCCCGAGCGACCGGACCGGCTGCGCGCGGTCATGGCCATCCTGGCCGACGAGGAATTCGCCGGCCTGAGACGTCTCGTGGCGCCCGAAGCCACCATCGAGCAACTTACGCGCGTCCATCCGCAGGGCTATGTCGATGCCATCCTGGGCATCCGGCCACCGCCCGGTGAGCTGGTCCACATCGACGCCGACACGGTGATGAGTGCCGGCAGCGCCAATGCCGCCCGCCATGCGGCGGGCGCCGTCGTGGCGGCGGTTGACGGTGTTCTGGGCGGCGCAGCGCGGACCGCCTTTGCCGCCGTCAGACCGCCGGGCCATCACGCGACGCCGGATGTCCCCGGCGGTTTCTGCCTCTTCAACAACGTCGCGATCGGCGCGCGGCATGCGCAGGCAGCCTTCGCCGTCGAACGTGTGGCGATCATCGATTTCGACGTTCATCACGGCCAGGGAACTCAGGCCGTCGTCGAGCCGGAACCGACGCTCTTCTACGCCTCGACGCACCAATATCCGCTCTATCCCGGCACCGGCTTTCCGCGCGAGCGTGGCATTGCAGGCAACGTGGTGAACGTGCCGCTGGCCGCCGGCAGCGGCAGCGCCGAGTTTCGTACGGCCTGGGGCGAGCGCATCCTGCCCGCGCTCGACGGCTTCGCGCCCGAGCTCGTGATCGTCTCCGCCGGCTTCGACGCGCACCGTCGCGATCCGCTGGCGCAGCTCGACATCGAGACCGAGGATTTCGTCTGGCTCACCGAAGAGCTGCTGGCCATCGCCGGACGCCATGCCGGCGGCCGCCTCGTCTCGGTGCTCGAAGGCGGCTACGACCTCGCCGCTCTCGCCGAATCGGTCGCCACGCACGTGCGGACGTTGATGGCGGCCGACGCCGCCTGACGGTTCAGGACTCGGGGATGGCGCGGTCGATCTGCCAGGTCGCCGCGCTGACATGCGACTCGAGGCTGAGCCGGCCGACGATCTGTTCCAGCGCCGCATCGTTGCGCTTCGCCGCCACAGCCTGCGCCGTCACCATGACCTTGGACGTATCGGGAATATCCTCGCTGTCGAGACGGCGAAGGCCGAGGCCCGCCTGGGACAGCGCATGCAGGAGCAGGGAGCGCATATGCGCCTCCTCCGCGCCACGACAGGCGATCTCGACCGTGTAGTAGGTTTCCGAGTCGGTCGAGGTCAGCAGCCTGAAGTTCATGCGCCGCACCAGCGGCCGCAGGAAGAGATTGGTGCCGATCACGAAGACGGCGGCGAGGATGCTCGGACCACCATGACCCGCACCCGCCAGGGTACCGACCATGGCCGAGCACCAGAGCGTCGCTGCGGTGTTCAGCCCATGGACGTTGACGCCTTCGCGCAAGATCACGCCCGCGCCCAAAAAGCCGATGCCGGTCACGACCTGGGCTGCGACGCGCGTCGGATCGCCCTGGCCGACTAGGCCGGAGAACACGACGAAGCCCGCCGCGCCCAGCGCCACGAGGGCGTTGGTGCGCAGGCCGGCCATCTTCTGGTGCCACTGCCGCTCGAAGCCAATCGCGGAACCCAGCACCAGGGCGAGCGTAAGGCGCAGGGCGGGATCGCCCAGGGCCACAAGATCAAAGGACATGGCCCCTCCATGATCGGGGCAGGTTGCAATTTGATGACAGCCCGCGTTCAGGCCGGGTTGTCGAGGCTGAAGACGCCGGTTGCCTCGTCGTAGGCGAAGGCCTCGGCAAAGCGGCCCCACGAGATGGCGGCGCGCAAGGTCTGCTCGGCGAACTGTTCGGACATGTGATCCTCGAGCTCGTCGCGGAAGCGGCTGGCCGGTGCGCGATGCGCGCCGCGCTCGTCGAGCACCCGCTTGATGTGGCCGGCGAGCGGCACGTAGGCCAGGAGATGCTGGGCGAACAGCCGCTTGCGATCATCGGGATCGAGATCGACGAAGCGGCGTCCTGCCTCGGTCAGCTTGATGTCGCCTTCGGCCAGCTCAGCGAAGCGCAGGAGCTGCAAGGTTTCGGCGATCGGGAACAGGTCGTCGATTTCCATCTGCAAGGTCTCCGCCAGCGCAGGCAGGTCGGCGCGGCCGCGGTAGGGGTCGCCCGCCACGGCTTCGAGAAATCCGGCCAGCAGATTGGGCGAGAGGTGCGGCAACAGCATGGAGATGCCGCTGCCGGCGAAGGCACCCGGTGCCTTTCCCGCCGGCCGTGCCGTCATCAGCGCATAGATGTCGTCGACGAGTTGACGGAAGGTCGGATCGAGGCGATTGCGCGGCTGCGGCAGGGTGACCGGAATCTCAGCCACGAGGCGCCCGGGATTGGACGAGAAGACAAGGATGCGGTCCGACATCAGCACCGCCTCCTCGATATTGTGCGTGACCAGCAGGATCGACGAGATCGGCATGCGCCCCTCGCCCCAGAGATCGAGCAGGTCGGTGCGCAAGGTCTCCGCCGTCAGCACGTCGAGCGCCGAGAAAGGCTCGTCCATCAGCAGGAGTTTGGGGTGAACGACCAGCGCCCGCGCCAACCCGACACGCTGGCGCATGCCGCCCGACAGTTCCTTCGGATAGGCGCTCTCGTAACCGTCGAGGCCGATCAGATCGATGGCTGCGAGGGCCCGCCGATGCCGTTCAGCGGGCGCAATGCCCTGCGCCTCCAGGCCGATTTCGACGTTCTCCTGCACGGTAAGCCACGGAAAGAGCGCGAAAGTCTGGAACACCATCGCGACGTCGCCAGCTGGCCCCGCCACCGGCCGGCCGGCGATCGACACCTGGCCCTCGCTGGCCGGCAGGAGGCCCGCGATGATGCGCAACAGCGAGGACTTGCCGCAGCCGGAGCGACCGAGCAGTGAGACGATCTCATTGTTGCCAAGCGTCAACGAGATGCCGTCAAGAACGAGCAGGTTCTCGCCGCTGCCCTTGGGATAGAGCTGCCGCACTTTGTCGACGACGACCAGGGGCGACGGAGACGGCGCCAGCGGCCGCGTGAGGAGGTTGGTGTCCATTGTCGTCTCCTTCAAGTCAGGCGGAAGCGTCGTTCGGCGAGGCGATAGAGCGGTCGCCAGACCAGGCGATTGCAGGCGACGACCATGATCGACATGACGGCGATGCCGAGGACGACGCGCGGATAGTCGCCCGCCTCCGTCGCCTGCGCGATATAGGCGCCGAGCCCGGAGGCTTCGAGCTTGGTATCGCCCCAGCTCGCGACCTCGGCCACGATGCTTGCATTCCACGAACCGCCCGAGGCCGTCAGCGCCCCCGTCACGTAGTACGGCAGGATCCCCGGCACGATGACCTTGCGCCACCACTGCCAGGAGCGCAGCCGGAACAGGGAAGCGACCTCCCGCATGTCGGTCGGAAAGGCGCTGGCACCGGCAATCACGTTGAAGAGGATGTACCACTGCGTGCCCAGGATCATGAGCGGGCTGAGCCAGATGTCCGGATCGAGCTTCCACGACACGATGGCGACGACGGCAATCGGAAACAGCACGTTGGCCGGGAATGCCGCCAGGAACTGTGCAATCGGTTGCACGCGTGTGGCGATCCCCGGACGCAGGCCGATCCAGACGCCGATCGGAACCCACACGAGACTGGCGAGCGCGATCAAGACGGCGACCCGCAGCAGCGTCAGGAAGCCAAGGCCCACGGCCTTCGCAACGTCATCGAGCGTGAGCGTCTGATCGGCGAACAGCACGATCCGCCACAGTGCCCAGGCGACGGCGATCAGCACCACGGCCAGCCACACGAAATCGGCTCTCCGCCCAGCACCAACCGGTCCCACCCGTTGCGGCGACGGCGCACGACGCGGTGCGACGGTGGTGATGTGCGCCGACAAGGCACCGATCAGGGCGGAGACTCGGCGGATCAGGCGACCGCGTCGCCACAGGTCATAGACCCAGGAACGCGGCCGTTGCTGCGCGGCGGTCTGCTCGAAGCGGAATTTATCGGCCCAGGCAACGATGGGGCGGAACAGGAGCTGGTCGTAAGCCAGGATGACGGCCGCCATGGTGCCAACGGCCATCAGCACGGCCGCTACATCTCGTTGCGCGATGGCAAGTGCCAGCCACGAGCCAATACCCGGCAGCTTGATCGTGGTGTCGCCTACCGTGATCGCCTCCGAGGCGACGACGAAGAACCAGCCACCCGACATTGACATCATGGTGTTCCAGATCAGGCCGGGCGCGGCGAACGGGACTTCGAGTCGCCAGAAGCGCAGCCATGGCGAAAGCTGGAAGTGACGTGCCGCTTCGTCGAGGTCACCCGGCACGGTCCGCAAGGACTGATAGAAGCTGAAGGCCATGTTCCAGGCCTGGCTGGTGAAAATCGCGAAGATCGCCGCGCATTCAGCGCCAAGCTGGCTCTGCGGAAACAGGCCGATGAAGAACACGACGGTGAACGTCAGAAAGCCCAGCACCGGCACGGACTGTAGGATGTCGAGAGCCGGTAGGATCACCAGCTCGGCGCGGCGGCTCTTGGCTGCAAGTGTTGCCACGACGAAGGTGAAGACCAGCGATGCCACGATGGCGGCGAACATGCGAAGGGTCGTGCGCAGCGCATAGTCTGGCAGATTGGCCGGATCGAGCGTCACGGGATCGCTGGCGAGCCACGCTGCCGGCGCGACCATGCCGCGCGCGCCATGTGCGATGGCGACGAAGACACCGGCGATCAGGATGAAGATTGCGAGGTCGTGGAAATTAAGCCACAGCCGCGCTCCGCCCAAGCCGAGCGGTGTCGGAAGCCGGCTCTTTTCCTTGCGGTTGTCCATACTTGCCCCCTCAGCTCGCCGCCGCGCGGCAAACTAGAGGACAGATGTTGCGAATTGCCTTCATCCGCGCCTCCTTCAGATCGGATCGTGTGTTCGACCCGGGCGGCGCGACCTGAGGAGAGCCTAAAGCAGCAGGCTGGTCCTCGGGATCTCGATCTCCCGGGCAAGAATCCCGGCCGTCGTCACGGTCGCAGAGCGACTGTGGCAATCGGACGAGGTGTTGCTAGATCGCGGGTTCATCGAATCCCTTACGGTTGCTTTCGTGCGGCCCAATACGCCTCGGCCGGAGACCGGTCAAGTGCAGTAGCGTCACTTGAAGTACGAATGAACGATCTCGACGAGTTCCTCTGCCGCCTGCACGCGCATGTCATCGCGCTTGGACGTGCGATTGACGAAGTTCTCCAGAATATGGTCCTCGATCACCTCGGCGATGAAGCCGTCAAGCGCGCCGCGGCACGCTGCCGCCTGCTGCAGTACGGACGAGCAGCTCGCATCTTCCTCGAGTCGCCTTTCGACGGCATCGAGCTGCCCCCGGATACGCCGCACACGCATCAGGAGTTTTCGCTTTTCCTTTTCTCGCAGGGTGTCCGACATTCTGCTTGATCCTATCCTGGAGGGGGGTATATACGCCTCATCGGCGCGACCTGTCCATTTGCCGGATGGGGCACACCGAATCCACCCAACAGCAAGGTCCCGATGAACCCGCGATCTAGCAGCAACTCGACGGAAGGACATAGTCGTCGTTCGACTGGTCCTGATGTCGACGCCGGCATGAGCGGCGGCGTGGGTTCTCGAGGGTCGGCCTGACCTGACCTCCTCCTGATCCGCGCCCCTCCCGGTCGGTGCAACCGATCTGATTGAAGGAGGCGCGGATGACCATCGTCCGCAAGATCAGCCCAACCGTGTTTCCGGGCATCCCCGTTCTCTCCTGTTACTGGAAACTGCGTCCTGACGGCCGCCTGGAGTGCATCTGGCAACGTCTGCCCAGAAGGATCGGCAACGTCGTGCGGCTCAACGACCGGCGCGTTCCGGTCACGTTACACAAGAGCGTAACTGCACCCGACGAAGATCGGCTACAGCACGAAGATGCGGAACCGGGCCGCAAGGCGCATAATGGGGCGAGAACAATGAAGAAGGCAGCCAGGGCAACACATAAGGTTCTGGGCAGGCTGGCGGCCGCCGCAACGGCGCTCGCCGCCCCATCCATTGCTTCGCCTGCCTGGGCAGCAGATCCGGAGCTGCCGCGTTCGGGCTTCTATGTCGGCGGCCATGTCGGTTACCTGTTTGGCAATGCGACGGCGACCTTCGCCGATCCTATTGGCGTCGCGACGGCTGGTGGCACGTCCCCCTATGGCACCTTCTTCGGCGGCGTGCAGGCGGGCTACGAGCACTATTACTCGCGCCTGATGCTGGGCCTCGAAGTCGACATGTCCTTCCCCGGCGCCGAAGACCTGGCGCAGGTCCTGTCCTATCGCGCGACGGCCGCGGGAACGGCTAACCAGCAGCTCGAGTATCTCGCGAGCCTGCGTGGCCGCATTGGCTATGGCATTGGTCCCTGGACGCCCTTCGTCACCGGCGGCATCGCCTGGGCAAGCACGCGGTCCAGTCGTACGGACCTCACCACCGGCAACGAGGATGCGAGCCCCAGCAATATCCGGGCGGGCTACGTCTTGGGTGCCGGCATCGACTACAAGCTCGACTCGAACTGGTCGGCGCGTGCCGAATATCTCTACACCAGCCTGCCGCTCAACGGCTTCGTTTTCGCCACGCCGGCCCGCTACGATTCTCTCTACGACCTGCATCGCATCCGGTTGGGCCTGAACTACAAGTTCGGGGCCAAAGAAGACTCCAAGTCCGAAAGGCCCGATCGTGGATTCGGTTCGTGGGAAATCCACGGGCAGACGACCTTCATCTTCCAGGGCTATCCGCCGTTCAACGCCGCCTACTCCGGCGCCAACAGCCTGCCGCCAGAGGGTCAGAGCCGCGAGACCTGGACGGCCTCGGCCTTCCTCGGAATCCGGCTCTGGCAGGGCGCCGAGCTCTACTACAATCCCGAGCTGCTGCAGGGTTTCGGCGTTGCCAATACGACCGGCGCCGGCGGCTATCCCAATGGCGAGGCACAGAAGTCCAACTTCCCCTACCCGCGCTACAACACCTCGCGGCTCTTCCTGCGCCAGGAGATCGGTCTTGGTGGCGAACGCGAGAAGGTCGCGAGCGACTATGGCCAGCTCTCGGGTGAGCGCGACGTGTCGCGAGTGACTTTGCAGATCGGCAAGTTCTCAGTGAAGGACGTCTTCGACGGCAATACCTATGCCGAAGATCCACGCATGGATTTCCTCAACTGGTCGATCTGGGCGTCGGGCGCCTTCGACTATCCCGCCGACCGGCTGGGCCTCACCTGGGGCTTCCTGGCTGAACTCAACCAGCCCAACTGGGCGGTACGCGCCGGCTACTTCCTGGTGGGCAACGAGCCCAATGCCAACACCTTCGATCTCGCGCTCTTCTCGCGCGGCGGCTATGTCGGCGAGCTCGAGTTGCGCTACCGCCCGTTCGATCGGCCGGGCGCCATCCGCTTCGGCGCCTGGATGAACAGCGTCTTCTCCGGTTCCTACAATGAAGCGGTGGCGTTGGCGCTCGCGAACGGCGTTGCGGCCGACGAAACGATTGCCCAGACCCGGCAAGGCCGCACCAAGTTTGGATTCTACGTCAACCTCGAACAGGAGCTGACCGACGACATCGGCCTGTTCAGTCGCTTCAGCTGGAACAACGGCAAGTCGGAGATCGTGGCCTTTACCGACATCGACACCAGCCTGTCGCTCGGCGTCTCGATCAAGGGCACACGGTGGGGCCGCGAGCAGGATCGCATCGGCATCGCCGGCGCCTGGAACTCGATCTCCGGCGACCACAGCAGCTTCCTGGTCGCCGGCGGCCTCGGTGTCCTGGTCGGCGACGGCAACCTCACCTATGGCTCCGAAGGCGTCGTCGAAGCCTACTACGCCTTTCAGATTGCCAAGGGCATTACCGCCACCGCCGACTACCAGTTGCTGGTCAACCCTGCGTACAACACCGTGCGCGGCCCGGTGCATGTCTTCAGCGGCAGGTTGTCGGCACGCTTCTGACACTGGAGCGCAATAGAGCTCGACGATAGTCGGCGACATGCACAAGTGTGTCGCCGGCATCGTCGCCGGATTTCTCCTGGCGTCGAGTTTGTTGTTCTCGCCGTCGATGGGACAGGCTGCTGGCGGCGCACACATCGTCGATGATTCGGAAGTTGAAACGCCAGGCGGATGCCACCTCGAAATGTGGGTGACGCGCTTCATTCCCGGCGACGGTTACGCCAATTTCGAACCAGCTTGCACACCTGTCAAAGTCCCCTGGCTAGAAATCGCCGTCGCCTATCAGCACTACTGGGACCAGATCATCGGTGCGCCCCTGCTGGGCCCGCAAATCAAGATCAACCTCCAAAGCGATACCGAGGGTGTCGGCGTTGGTCTGGGATTCAACGCAGCGGTCAATCTCGAGACGGGGAGCGTGAACCTCGGATCGATCATTGGCCTGGTGACGATCCCCATCGGCAAGAACCTCCGGATCAACATCAACGGCGGCTGGAGTTATCTCGCTGGCGACCAGCCCAACGCTTTCTTCTGGGGTGGACAGGCGGAAGTCGATATCGGTGGAGATATCTCCCTCATGCTGGAGGCTTTCGGTCGCCATCCCGGAACGATCGGCAATCAGATGGGCCTGCGCTACACGCCGAACAACGGTCGGTACGATTTCGACCTTCTGGTCGGCACAACCTTCGACGACACCAATACACTGTTCGCCACGATAGGCGTGACCATCCGATTCTAGAGAGAGCTTACTTCCGGTCCATGTGCCAGGTACCGTCCCAGCCAGCCGGCATGCCGTCTCGCAGCAGGGCTTCGCAGCGGCCGATGAAGACTCGGCACGGCGCATCCGACTCGCGCAACGCGGCGGCCGACCGGAACGCAGCAAGGGCCTCGTCGAACCGGCCGGCAACATAGGCTTCACGCGCCGCATCCCACCGAGCGAGGAACGCCGCATGCTCCGGAGCACTGGCAATCTCCCCCAGCGGTTCGTGCACATCGTGCGCCTCGGTCGTGCCTACGGCGACAACGCGGTCGATATGGCGCCACACGAAAAGCTCGGCGGTCGGCTGGGCGACCTCGCCGCTCGCCAGAATTTCCGTGCCATAGACCTTGTTCATGCCTTCGAGCCGCGACGCCTGGTTGGCAACCTGCCCCACCAGCGTGTAG
Source organism: Reyranella sp. (assembly GCF_004297405.1). Classification (GTDB taxonomy): domain Bacteria; phylum Pseudomonadota; class Alphaproteobacteria; order Reyranellales; family Reyranellaceae; genus Reyranella. The sequence goes on along the minus strand of NZ_SCVC01000021.1, from coordinate 437,905 downwards.
TTGATGCGTTCGCGGGCGCCGACATTGCCGACCACGGCTGGCCCGGTATGCAGGCCGAAGCGCGTGCGGAAGCCCGGCCGGCCGCGCTCACGCCATTTCTCGGAAAGCTCGCGGCCAGCGGCGGCGGCCTGCAGCGCACCGCGGCAGGCATTGGCGATGTGATCGGGATCGGGCACCGGCGCATTCCAGAACGCCATGATGCTGTCACCGATATACTTGTCGATCATGCCGCGATTGGCCGAGATCGCCGAGCCCAGCGCCTCGAAATAGCGCGACAGGCGGCTGGTCAGCAGCTCCGGCTCCATCGTTTCACTCAACATCGAGAAGCCCTCGATGTCGGTGAACATCACGGTGATCTCGCGACGTATGCCCCCGACGCCCGACGTCGAGGGTGAACGCATGATCTGATGGACAAGATCCTTCGACACGTAGCGGCCGAAGATTTCCAGCCCCTCGCGCATGCGTTCGACGGCGTCGGACAGGCGCACGATCTCGGTAATGCGGCTCTCGACCGGCGTCTGATCGGAGAAGTCGAGCTGGCGAATCTGGTCGGTCTTGACGGCAATACGGGCAAGCGATCGCGACACCAGGATCGACGCCACGAATGCCGCCAGGATGGCAAGCAGGACCGTTATGGCCGCAGCGCCGGCGGCGCGCTCGACCAAGGTACGCGAGTCGGCGTTGAGTTCCGACAACGGCACGGCAACGGCAATCACAAACCGCTGGCCGAGCGTCTCCTGCATGCGATGCGTGATGACGCGGTAAGCGCGATCCGCCACCTGTACTTCGCGATCGAACTTTGTGTCGGTCGAGAGGGCCTGCCTGATCGACTGACGCAACCGCTCTCGCACCGCGGCGTCCCCGGGCAAGCAACCCGGCGTATCGGTCGCACAGGGTTCGGATTCGATATCGACCGAGCCAGGACCGGTCCCGATCATGATCACCGAGTTGCTGGTGATCTTGTAGGCAGTCAGAAGCTGGGACAGGGTCGACAAGGTGAAGTCGAAGCCGACGACCCCGTGGCCATCGCGCAGGGGAACGCCAGCGGATATCCCCTTATCGTTTGTCTGAGCGAAACGATAAGGCTGAGTCAGGATCGGCCCATGCACCTTCATCGCCTCGATGTACCAAGGACGTGTGCGTGGATCGAAGTCGGTCAGGCGTTCCTTCGCGGGGCCGTGTTTGCCGTCCGGCGCATAGAACCACCAGCTCTCCCGCCCATCGGCGATGATGCGCACGATGAGCGATTCGCCATCGGGAGCGTCGAATTCGAGGCGCTGGGCAATCGAGAAGGAGCCCAACCGGCCAGCGTAGATGAAGCTGCCGTCGTCGTAGCCGACGAAGCCGGCCTGAACCACCGGATGCCGGCCAAGCATCGCGATGAGCTGCCGCCGACGCTCTTCGTCGATCATCGGGTTTTCGGTGGCATTGAAGCTCGGACCATCGGCCAGCGTCTGGCCAACCGAGACGACAGTGCGCAGCCCCTCCGTCATGAAGCGCTCGACCGCCATTTCGAGCGCGGCGACACGCTGGTTGGTACCGCGCTGCTCCAGCGAATTGACCGAGCGCCAGCCAAGCCAGAGCAACGCCAGAGCGAGCGGCAGCACAATCAGCGCCATCAGCGTCAGGATGGTGACGCTGAATGAAATAGACCGACGAACTTGCTTCATCTCACTCGATGCTGGAGGCAATACCCTGCCGGGCTATTCCCTCACCGCCGCCCACTTGCAGCCGAGATTCTGCGTCGTGACGGTCAGCATTCTTGGCTGGGACGCAACATTGGCCACGATGTTGAGGTTCATGCGCCCCAGATCGAAGTCACCAGTATAGACGCCATTGGCCCGCTGCTTCAGCTTCACGTTGATGCCGCCTGCCGATTTGATCTCGGCCTGACCGTTCACCATGTGGAACGTGTGCTCCCGTGTGAATGATGGATCGGCCGAGATGCAGCCCTGGATGTTCTTGGGGTCGGCCTTCAGCCAGAACTTCACATCCGCGTCCTGCGCCGAGGCGGCCACAGGAACCGCTCCCACAAGCGCGAGAGCGGCAAGCTTTGCAATCTTCATCATTCGGTCTCCCTCCGGTCCCGCCAACACTCTACAGCGGCGGAACCGCGCCGTCAGTCTTTACGGCCGAGCAACCCATAAGCAAAGCCGGCAATCAGGCCACCGACAATCGGCGCCACCCAGAACAGCCAGAGCTGCGAAATCGCCGCCCCTCCGACGAACAGCGCCGGCGCCGTGCTGCGCGCGGGATTAACCGACGTGTTGGTGACGGGAATGCTGATCAAGTGGATCAGCGTGAGACAGAGGCCGATCGCGAGGCCCGCCATCGCCGGATGGGCCTTCTTGTCCGTGGCGCCGAGAATGACGGTGACGAACCCGAAGGAGAGGACGATTTCGATCACCAGAGCCGCGGTCATTCCGTACTTGCCGGGCGAATGGTCGCCGTAGCCATTGGTGGCAAAGCCGCCAATATCGGCACCGGCCTTGCCGGTTGCGACGACATAGAGAATGGCCGCTCCCGCGATACCACCCAGGACCTGCGCGATCACATACTGGATGACTTCGCTCCAGGGAAAGCGACCGCCGGCAGCAAGGCCAACCGTCACGGCTGGATTAAAGTGCCCCCCCGACACGCCGCCGACGGCATAGACCATCGTGAGCACGGTAAGGCCGAAGGCGAGCGCGACGCCAGCGAAGCCGATCCCGAGCTGGGGAAAGGCCGCAGCGAGAACCGCACTTCCACAGCCGCCGAGCACCAGCCAGGCGGTTCCAAGAAACTCAGCATAGAGACGATTGGCGATGGGCATCTTCAGTTCCCCCGAACATTAAACGACACCAGACATCCCACTCCCCCGAGCCGAGTTTAGCATTCTTTTCCGCCAAGTTCTTCAACCGTGTGGATGACTTGCCGCGCTGCACAAGCGAAGCGTCACCGAACCGAAACTCGGCGGTCATGAAAGCGTCCTAGCGTCCGCTCCTCATCGAAGGAGTTTGCGCCATGTTCCTGCGCCGCCGCTTGATCGCCGCCTCGGGCCTCGCCGCTACCAGTTTCGCCCTCCCCCGAGTCGCCATCGGCCAGACTGATCAACGGCCGAGCGTCACCATCGCCGTACAGCAGATCGCCAACAGCGCCGCGCTGGAGCCCTTGCGCGAGCAGTCGAATGTCGGCCAGCGCGCCTTCTCCTTCCTCTTCGAAACGCTGATCATGTCGAACCTGCTCGGCAAGCTGGAGCCCAAGCCGGGCCTCGCCGAGAGCTGGAAGCGGATCGACGACCGCACCGTGGAGTTCAGCCTGCGCAAGGGCGTGAAGTTCCATAATGGCGACGAGCTTACGGCCGACGACGTAGTGTTCACCTTCAGCCGCGACCGCATGTTCGGCCCCGACTACGACATCGCCTCGACCAAGACGCTGTTCACCTCGGTGCTGATCCGCGACGCGAACCAGGGCAAGAACCTGCCGCCGGAAGTGCCGGCTGTGGCCAAGCGGCTGTTTCCGGCGCTCGAGAAGGTCGAGGCTGTCGACAAGTACACCGTGCGCTTCACCAACCGCACACCCGACGTCACGCTGGAAGGCCGTATCGGACGGTTGGGCAGCGACATCATCTCCCGCCGTGCCTACGAGGAAGCCAAGAGCTGGCTCGACTGGGCGCGCGCACCGGTCTCCACTGGTCCCTACAAGGTGCGTGAGTTCCAGCCCGACCAGGTGCTGGTGATGGACGCGCACGACGACTACTGGGGTGGCCGACCGCCGCTCAGGAGCGTGCGCCTGGTGGTGGTCCCGGAGGTCGCAACCCGCATCAACGGCCTGCTGGCCGGCCAGTTCGATTTCATCTGCGACGTGCCGCCCGACCAGATTCCCGGTATCGAGAAGAACCCGAAATTCGAGGTGCTGGGCAGCACGATCGTCAATCACCGCATTACGGTGTTCGACAAGAACCATCCGCGTCTCGCCGACCCGCGCATCCGCCAGGCCTTCACCCACGCAATCGACCGTCAGGCGATCGTGGAAGCGCTGTGGTCGGGCCGCACCCGCGTGCCGGCGGGTCTGCAGTGGGAATTCTACGGGCCGATGTTCGTCGAGAACTGGACGGTGCCGTCCTTCGATCTCGCCAAGGCCAAAGCGCTGCTGAAGGAAGCAAACTACAAGGGCGATCCGATCCCCTATCGCCTCCTGAATAACTACTACACCAACCAGGTCTCGACGGCGCAGGTGCTGGTCGAGATGTGGCGCCAGGCCGGCCTCAACGTGCAGATCGAGATGAAGGAGAACTGGCAGCAGGTCTTCGACACCAACAGCCCGCGCGCCGTGCGCGACTGGTCGAACAGTGCCGGCTTCAACGATCCGATCTCCTCGATCGTGGCGCAGCACGGCCCGCAGGGGCAGCAGCAGCAGGTCGGCGAATGGACCAACGAGGAGATGAACAAGCTCTCCGTAGCCCTGGAAGTCGAAACCGACATGCAGAAGCGCCGGGCGATGTTCAAGCGCATGCTTGAGATCTGCGAGCGCGAAGATCCCGCCTATACGGTGCTGCACCAGAACGCGACGTTCACCGCCAAGCGCAAGGACATCAAGTGGAAGGCCTCGCCGTCCTTCGCGATGGAGTTCCGCAACACCAACTTCGCCAGCAACTAGGTATTGGCGATGAGCGCTCCCCTCGTCGCCCTGCGCGGCCTTACCGTCGATTTCGAGAATGGCGGGCGCATGTCGCGCGCCGTCGACGGCGTCGATCTCGAGATCGCGCCTGGTGAAGCGCTGGGCATCGTGGGCGAATCGGGTTCGGGCAAGAGCGTGACCTGGCTGGCAGCGCTCGGCCTGCTGCCAGCGAAGGCACGTGTTGCGGGCTCCGTCCGGCTCGAGAAACAGGAGCTGATCGGCGTACCGGCGCGCGTGCTCGAGGACGTGCGTGGCAAGCGCATCGCGATGATCTTCCAGGACCCGTCGAGCTGCCTCAATCCGGTTCATCGCATCGGCTGGCAGCTCGTCGAGGCGTTGCGCCTTCATCGCGGCCTCCATGGAAAGGCGGCCGAGGCCGAGGCGCTGCGTCTGCTCGATCAGGTCGGCATTGCCGACGCACGTCGACGCCTGCAGGACTATCCGCATCTCCTTTCCGGCGGCCTGAACCAGCGCGTGATGATCGCCATGGCGCTGGCAGGCCAGCCCGACCTGCTGGTGGCCGATGAGCCGACCACGGCACTCGACGCCACCATCCAGGCGCAGATTCTGGCGCTGCTGGGCAGCACCCGCCGCGATACGGGCATGGCGCTGATTCTGATCAGCCACGATCTCGGCGTCGTCGCCGAGAATGTCGATCGGGTCGCCGTGATGTATGCCGGTCGCCTGGTCGAAGAAGCGCCCGGCACCGATCTGTTCGGCGCGGCGCGTCATCCCTACACGCAGGGCCTGCTCGCGGCCCTTCCCTCTCTCATCGGTCCGCGCCGACGGCTCGCTGCGATCCCCGGGACGGTGCCCGATCCGTGGAACGTGCCGGCCGGTTGTCGCTTCGCCCCACGCTGCCCGGTCGCCGAGATGCGCTGCACCAATGTGCCGCCGCCCGCCCGCTCCGTGGGCTTCCGCCATGTCGCGACCTGCCATCGGCAGGTCGAGGCCGGTTACTCGGTCTGGTCCTTGCCGCAGGCGTTGCCACAGGCGGCGGAATGAGCGCGCTGCTCGAAGCCACCGATCTTCGCCGTCACTATCAGGTTCGCGCCGGAAGCGGCCTCTTCACCGCCAAGGCAACATTGCGCGCCGTCGATGGTGTTTCGCTGACGCTCGCGCCGGGACGAACTCTGGGCCTTGTGGGCGAGTCCGGTTGTGGCAAGTCGACCACCGGCAAGCTCGTGCTGGGGCTGGTGCCGCCGAGTGCGGGGACGGTGCGCTATCGCGGCGAAGCTCTTCCTGCCGTCGGCACGCCGGTCTGGCGGGCGCTACGTCGACGCATTCAAATGGTCTACCAGGATCCGCTGGGCGCCCTCGACCGCCGGTTGCCCGTCGGCCGGCAGATCGAGGAACCGCTCGCCATTCACGAGCAGACCACGCCGGCAGAGCGCCGCGACCGCGCCCTTGCCGCCATGAATAATGTCGGTCTGCAGCCGCACCAGTACGACCGCTATCCGCACGAACTGTCCGGTGGCCAACGTCAGCGCGTCGTGCTGGCGCGTGCCCTGATGACCGGTCCCGACCTGCTGGTGTGCGACGAGCCGATATCGGCGCTCGATGTCTCGATCCAGGCGCAGGTCGTGAACCTGCTGCTCGACCTGCAGGAGCAGCTCGGCATCGCCTATCTCTTCATCAGCCACGACCTCAAGGTGGTGCGGCAGGTGAGCCACGATGTGGCCGTGATGTATCTCGGCCGCATCGTCGAACAGGGCGAAGCCGAAAGCCTGTTCGCAGCACCGGCGCATCCCTATACGCGTGCCCTCGTCTCGGCGATCCCCACCATCGGTCCCCGCCGCGAACGTCTATTGCTGCAGGGCGATCCGCCCAATCCGGTGAACGTGCCATCGGGCTGCGCCTTCCATACGCGCTGCCCCTTCGCGACCCCGCAGTGCCGTGCCGAGACGCCGACCTTGCAGCCGATGGCCAACGGCCGACTGGTCGCCTGTCATCGCGTTCATGAACCCGCGCTGCAGGTCGCTGCCTGATGCTGACGTTCGTCATCTCGCGCCTGCTGCGCGCCGGTCTCACCATCCTGTTCGTGATGACCTTCGCCTTCATCGTGCTGCGACTGTCGGGCGATCCGGCACTGCTCATCATGTCGGTCGATGCACCGCCCGAAGCGGTGGCCGCCTTTCGCGAAGCCTGGGGCCTCAATCGCCCGATCTGGGAACAGTATTTCTCCTATATCGGCCATGCCTTCACCGGCGATTTCGGCAAGTCGATGCGCGACGGACGGCCCGCCATCGACCTGGTGATGGAGCGCGTGCCCGCGACCCTTGCCATCACGATGCCGGCACTGGCCCTCAAGATCGGCCTCGGGATTCCGGCGGGCATCTATGCCGCCCTGCATCGCAACTCGATGGCCGACCGGCTGACCATGGCCGCTTCCGTGGCGGGCTTCACCATGCCGAGCTTCGTACTGGCCCTGCTGCTGGTCCTGGTCTTCGCCGTCCAGCTCGGCTGGCTGCCGGCGAGTGGCAGCGGTTCGCTCGACCATGCCATCCTGCCCATCATCACGCTCGGGACCGGTGGCGCTGCCATCATGGCGCGTTTCACACGCTCGGCCATGCTCGAAGTACTGGGCCAGCCCTATATCCGCGCGGCTTCGGCCAAGGGCGTGAACTGGCACCGCGTCGTCTCGCGCCACGCGCTCCCCAACGCCGCCATTCCCACCGTGACCATCGTGGGCTTCATGGTGGGCAGCCTGGTGGCTGGCGCCGTGGTCGTCGAAAGCGTCTTCGCCTGGCCGGGCATCGGTCGGCTGCTGGTCTCCGCCGTCGCCAACCGCGACCTTGCCGTGGTGCAGGCCATCCTGATGGTAATCGCGACCTGGATGGTGGCCGCCAACTTCACCGTCGACCTCGCCTATGGCTGGCTCGATCCGCGCGTGCGCAACGCGACGGCGCATTGAGGACCGTCATGGCCATTGCAGAGCACGCACCCGAAACGATCTCCCGTCGCCGTCGATTTCTCAAGCTGCCGGTCGGCGTCTCCCTGGCATTGGGCTGGCTCGGGCTGATGATCGTGGTCGCGTTCGGCGCCGAGCTGTTGACGCCCTATTCCTTCACGGCACTCGATCTCAAGGCACGCCTATCGCCGCCGCTGCTGATGGGTGGCAGCTTGGCCCACCCGCTGGGTACCGACGAACTCGGCCGCGACGTGCTTTCGCGGCTCATCGTGTCGATCCGCATGAGCCTGCTGATCGCCCTGTTTGGGACCATCATCGCCGCCAGTCTCGGCACTGCCCTTGGCTTCCTGGCTGCCCATTTCCGCGGCAAGGTCGAGCAGCTCGTGCTGATGGCGATCGACTTTCAGGCCAGCATGCCGTTCATGATCATCGCCCTGTCGGTGCTGGCCTTCTTCGGCAACAACCTCGTGCTATTCATCGCGCTGATGGGCTTCCATTCCTGGGAGCGCTATGCCCGCATCGCGCGCGGCCTCACCCTGGCCGCCAACGAGCAGGGCTACGCGGCAGCGGTACGTCAGCTCGGTGCCGGACCCGGCCGCATCTACGGCCTGCACATCCTGCCCAACATCGCCTCGACCCTGATCGTCTCGATGACGCTCACTTTTCCCGAGATCATCCTGCTGGAGAGTGGCCTGTCCTTCCTCGGCCTCGGCGTACAGCCGCCGCTGACCTCGCTCGGCAACATGGTGGGCTATGGCCGGGAGTACATCACGCGCGCGCCCTGGATAATGCTGGCGCCAGCGAGCGCCATCGTCGTGACGACGCTCTCGATCAGCCTGTTGGGTGACTGGCTGCGCGACCGGCTCGATCCGACTCTGCGCTGATCGCCTATTCGACGCCGAGATAGATTCGCTGGACGTCAGGGTTGTCGAGCATCGCTTTGGCTGGCCCTTCGAGCACCGTGCGGCCGACCTGCAGGACATAGGCATGGTCGGCGGCTTCGAGGGCGAGATCGACCGACTGCTCCGCCAAGAGGATCGTCTGGCCGGCTTTGTGGAGGGCGGCAAAGCTGTCGTACATCGTGTCGACGATGGCGGGCGCCAGACCAAGGCTAGGCTCGTCGAGCAACAGCAGTCGCGGCTCGCTCATCAGGGCCCGGCCGACCGCCAGCATCTGACGCTCGCCGCCCGACATGGTGCCGGCCTGCTGCAGCCGCCGTTCCTTCAGTCGCGGAAAGACGCCGTAGACGCGATCGAGCAGGTCGGGAATGCGCTTGCGGTCGGCGAGCGGCGTGGCGCCGAGCAGCAGGTTGTTCTCCACGCTCTGCTGGGTGAACAGCCGCCAGCCTTCCGGCGAAAGCGCGAGCCCCTTGCGGACGATCGCATAGGCCGGTTGGCCGGCAATGTTCTCGCCGGCGAAGTTCACTTCACCCTTCGAGACTGGCACGATGCCGGCGATGGCATTCAAGGTCGTCGTCTTGCCGGCGCCATTGGAGCCCAGCAGCGCCACGACCGAACCCTGGGGCACTTCGAGCGAAACATCGGCGACGCCGATCAGGTCGCCGTAGCGCACCTCGAGATGGCTGATCTTGAGCAATGTGGGCGGCGGCTGGCTCATCCGTGCCGTACCTTGCGACGACCGAGATAGGCTTCGATTACCATCGGATCGCTCGTCACCTCGCGCGGCGTGCCGCGCGCGATCTCACGGCCCTGATGGAACACCACGACACGCTTCGCGAGCGACACGATCACTTCCATGATGTGCTCGACGATCACGATGGTGATGCCACCGCCGTGGATGCGCCGCACCAGCTCGATCGCCTCGCGCACTTCGGTCGGCGTCAGGCCCGCCATCGCCTCGTCGAGCAGCAGCGCCTTGGGCTCCGAGGCAAGGGCGCGCGCGATCTCCAGGCGTTTGCGGCCGGGCGTGCCGAGGCTCCGCGCCGGTGCATCGGCGAACAGGCCGAGTCCGACTCTGTCCAGCACCGCCCGCGCCTTGGCCCGTGCGTCCTTGGCATTGGGATGGCGCAGCAGCGCGCCGATCATCGCATTGTCGAGGACCGTCATGGATTCGAAGGTGAGCGGCACCTGGAAGCTGCGTGCGAGGCCGAGCCGCGCCCGCGCTTCCGGTGGCTCCCTGGTCACATCGGCACCAGCGAAATGCACGCTGCCCGAAGTCGGCGGTAAGTCGCCGGTCAGGCAGTTGAAGAAGGTCGATTTGCCCGCACCGTTCGGTCCGATCAGCCCCAGGATGTCGCCCTCCTCGACCGTCACCGAGGCATTGTCGACGGCCTTGAAGGCGCCGAACGCCTTGGTGATGCCGCGGGCGTCAATCAGCATGGCCGTCCACCGTCTTCGAGGCACGGGGCGCCGTCGGCCGCCGCCGATCGAGCAGGGAGAGCAGGCCGCTCGGCAGGAAGCGCGCGATGATCACGATGATCGCACCATAGACCACGAAGGTGAGGCCTGCGCCCTGCCCGCCGAGATAGCTGTTCGAGAGTTCCTCCAGCGGCACCAGGATCAGCGCGCCGACCAGCGGACCAAAGAGCTGGCCGGCACCGCCGAGTGCGGCCATCACCACCATCTTGACCGAAATCAGGATGCCGAAGCCCGACTCTGGATCCACGAAGCCGAACATGGTGAGGTAGAGTGAGCCGGCAAGCGCGGTGAAGGCCGCGCTCAGCATGTAGGCATAGAGCTTGTAGCGACCGGCCGACACGCCCAGCGAGCGCGCGGCACGTTCACTGTCCTTGATCGCGCGCAGATAGAACCCCATGCGGCCGCGTTCGATCATGTGCGTCAGCCAGAGCAGGCCCGCTAGGACAGCAAGAAAGATGTAGTAGTAAGGCGTCGCCGAGATGAAGGAGAGATCGAGCACGCCCCGCGGCACTGGCGGCCCGCCGAGACCCTGCGCACCGCCCAAGAACTCGGACGTCGAACTCAGCACGCGCACCAGCTCGGCGACAGCGATGGTCGCCATGCTGAAGTAATGGCCGGAGAGCTTCAACGTCGGCACGCCGATCACGGCAGCAACGAGAACGCTTAACGCCATACCGATCGGCGCCCCGGCAATCGGCGGCAGGCCGAGATGCGTATAGGTCACGACGGCCGAATAAGCGCCGATGCCGAAGAAGACGGAGTGGCCGACCGAAACCTGGCCGGCATAGCCACCGACGATGTTCCAGGCGGAGGCACCGATCGCCGCCAACAGGACCAGTGCCCCGAGCCGCGCCCAGACAGGCGATCCTGCGACCACCAGCGGATAGGCGAGCACCAGCACCACGAGCACGATCTGGAGCAGGCGGTAGCGCGTCATGCCTTCCCCATCAGGCCCTGTGGCCGGAACCACAGGACCAGTACGAACAGGATGTAGACGATGACGTCCTTGTAGACGGGGCCGATCAGATAGGCCGACAGCGACTCCACGACACCGATGACGAGGCCAGCGACCAGCGCGCCCAAGACGCTGCCGAAGCCGCCGAACGACACAGTGACGAAAGCCACGATGGCGAGCGTCTCACCGACCGTCGGCGAGGTGTAGAAGAAAGTCGCGATCAACGCGCCGGCAATGCCCGTCGCGGCACCGGCCATGCCCCAGGCCAGCGCCTGCATGCGCTGCGGCCGTATCCCCATGAGCTGGGCCGCCGTCGCATCCTCCGAGACGGCCAGCATGCGGCTGCCGATGGCCGTGCGCGTCAGCAACAGGTGGAGCAGCAAAGTAACCACCAGGCCGACGACGCCGGCCAGGACCCTCGCGCCCTCGAAGCGGATGCCCGCCAGGATGAACGAGTGGCCGACCAGATCGTCGGGCAGCGTCTTGAAGTTGGCGCCAAAGGTCCAGAGCGCGCCATAGCGCAGGAACAGCGCAAGGCCGAAAGTTCCCAGGATCTGCGCCAGCATCGGGCCGCGCATGATGTGGCGGACCAGCAGGAAATAGCTCGCGATGCCCAAGGTTGCGATCAGCATGGCGGCAGCCGGCACCGACGCCCACGGGCCGCCGCCCAGCGCCGTCCAGATCATGACGGCGGTGTACATGCCCAGCATGACGAAGTCGCCGTGAGCGAAGTTCACGACGTTCATCATGCCCCAGATCAGGGTGAGGCCGGACGAGAAGAGCGCGTAGACCGCGCCCAGCAGCAGGCCGCTGACCACGACCTGCACGAGGGTCATCGACATCGCGGGACGCTTCCCGCCGCGACCGTGCCTACCAGCCCTTGTAAGGCAGGATCAGCTCGTGGGTGGCGCGCGATTTCGGCCAGACCGATACGTAGTTGCCGTTGCGCATCTGCGTGATCAGCGTCGAGGCCTGCACATTCTGGCCCTTGTCGTCGAACTTCACGCCGTCATAGCCCGCCACGAGCTGTTCCGGCTTCATCTCGACGGCGCGGAGCGCATCACGGATCTTCGCGGGATCGGCGGAGCCTGCGTTGTTGATGGCCTCCGCCATCACAAAGAAAGACTGCAGCACGCGCGCCGAGACGTCATCGAGGCCGTCGCCGCCAGTCTTCTTCTTGTAGAGCTCGTCGAGGATGGCCGCGACGCTGCCCGGCTTGCCGGCGGCAAAGACCGAGCGGCTGATCAGCCCCTCGGTGACCGAACCCATCGCCTTCACGAAGGCCGGATCGTTGAAGCCACCATCGTCGGCGATCAGGATCGCCGGTTTCCAATTCAGCTCCTTCATCGTCTTCGCGTAGAGGATCGCGTCCGACGTGTAGGAGATGAAGATGACGACGTCGGGGTTCTTCTCCTTGAGTTGCAGCACCTGCGGCTGCACGTCGGTGGAGTTGGCCGAATAGGCGATCTTCTGCGTGACCGGCAGGCCCGCCTTGCCGAAGGCATCTGCCAGCACGCTGGAGACCGAGTTTCCGTACTCGGTGTTCTCATGGACGATCGCAATTGAATCGACTTTGCGGCCCGCCGCCTTTTGCTCATTGAGGAAGGTCGAGTAGGCCTTGGCGAAGTCGGCGGCGACCGGCGTCGTGCGGAAGAACCACTTGAAGCCGCGCTCCGTCAGATTGGCGGCAACGGACTCGGCGTTGAGAAAGGGAATGCCGTAGCGCTCCGCGACGGCGCTCGCCGTCAGCGTGATGCCCGACTGGTAGCAGCAGATGACGGCGGCAACCTTTTCCTCAGTGATGAGGCGCAGCGTCTGGTTCTGTCCGGCCGCGGGCGTACCCTGGTTGTCGGCGATCACCATCTGGATCTTGGCGCCCTTGAGGCCCGGCAATCCGCCACCTTTCGCCAGCGGCATCACCTTGGCGAGTTCGGCATTGCCGTTGTTGATGATGTCGGCCCCCATCTCGAAGGCCATCTTGGCGTAGTTGCCGGTGCTCGCGGAGTTGCCGCTCAAGGGATAGACCGCACCGATTTTGACGACCTGCTGGGCGCCGGCGGTCCCGCCAAGTCCCAGAAGAGCAAGCGCGGCAAACGCCGCCACAGTCCGACGCATAGCCTTGATCATTGATGTCCCCCAGATCAGACGTGCCCGCACAACGAAAGTCTGGCACGCCCCTAGGCCATCAGCAAATCCGGTAACGCTCGACGGCGGCAGGATCGAGTTCGACGCCCAGCCCCGGCCCCTCGGGTAGCAGGACATGCCCGGCTTCTAGCCTGGGTGGCGTATTCAGCAATTGCGTACGGAGTGCATTGTCGCTCATGTCGTATTCCAGCATCTGCGGATAAGGCGGATGCTCGGTGTGCGGCGAGGCCGGCAATGACGCGATGAAATGGCAGGCTGTCGCCAGTCCGACGCCGCCACCCCAGACATGAGGCGCCAGTCGCAGGTTCTGTGCCAGTGCCAGCGTCGCGATACGCTTTGCCTCGGTGAGCCCGCCGACACCGGGAACCGAAGGCTGCACGATATCGATGCAGCGCCCGTCGATCAGGGCGCGGAAGTCGCGGATCGTGTGATGCGCCTCGCCGGCCGCCAGCGGTATCGGCGAACGAGCGCGCAGCTCGGCATAGCCGCGGAGGTCGCCCGGCGGCAGCGGTTCCTCGATCCAGTGGATGCCGAAAGGCTCGATCGCTCGGGCGCATTCCAACGCCACGTCGGCGGTGTAGGCGCCGTTGATATCGACCATCAGGAGCTTGTCGGGTCCCAGCGCTTCGCGGCTGCGGCGCACGCGAGCGACGTCGTCGCGGATGCCGCGGCCGATCTTGATCTTGGCGCCGGCGTAGGGATGGTCCGCCGCCTCGGCCAGCATGTGGTCGAGCTGACGGTCGGGATCGTCGGAGAAGAAACCGGTCGAAGCATAGGCGGGAATCCGCACCGTGCCGCAGCCGCCGATCAGGTCACAGACCCTGACGCCGAATCCGCGAGCGATGGCATCCCACAACGCGACGTTGATGCCGGCCAGGCAAGCGGTGAGTTGATTGCCGACACCGAGATGATACATGGCGTTGCGGACACGCGCCTCGACATGGTCGAAGTCGAACACGCTGCGACCGACGAACATCGGCTCGAGCATGCGGAAATACTCGCGCGAGACGAACGGATTGCCGAACACCTCACCGATGCCCTTTACACCCTGGTCGGTTTCGACCTCGATGAGGCCGCCCTGACGGCGGAAGCCACCGCCACGCGACATTCCGTAGGCCTTTTCCGGCGCAAAGACGTACTCCAGACCAGTGAACGACAGACGCTTGATGGTGGGCATGGATGCTTCCTCTCCTCTCGGTCTATGGTGCGCGCCAAACTGGATTGGAGACAACGCCCATGAGCATTCCCAAAACCCATCGCCGTGTCGTTCTCGTGCGCCGGCCGCCGGGCGAACCTGCCGAAACTGACTTCCGCGTTGAGGAAGCGCCAGTGCCCGAGCCGCGGCACGGCGAGGTGCTGGTGAAGGTCCACTATCTCTCGCTCGACCCCTATCAGCGTGGGCGCATGCGCGATGCCGCCTCCTATGCGTCCCCAGTCGGCCTCAACGAGGTGATGACCGGTGGCACCGTAGGAGAAGTGGTGAAGTCCGAGCATGCGGGCTTCAAGGTTGGCGACATCGTCGAGGATCGCCTCGGTTGGCAGGAATATGCGATCGGTGGTGGCCCCACCCTGCGCAAGGTCGATCCCACGATCGCGCCGATCTCGACCGCCAACGGCGTGCTCGGCATGCCAGGCATGACCGCCTATTTCGGCCTGCTGCATGTCGGTCAGCCCAAGCCCGGCGAAACCGTCGTGGTTTCGGCCGCCTCGGGTGCCGTCGGCCAGGTGGTGGGCCAGATCGCCAAGCTCATGGGCTGCCGCACCGTCGGCATCGCGGGCGGCGCCAAGAAGTGCGCCTTCGTGACCGGCGAACTCGGCTTCGATGCGTGCATCGACTACAAGGCCGAGAAGGATATCGATGCGGCTCTGCGCGCCGCCTGCCCCAACGGTATCGACGTCTATTTCGATAATGTCGGCGGCGCGATCTCCGACGCCGTGCTGCGCAACCTCAACTTCTTTGCGCGCGTGGCGCTCTGCGGTTCGATCTCGCAGTACAATGCCACCGCCGCCGAAATGGGCCCGCGCCTGATGGGCACCTTCGTCGGCAAGCGCGTGACAGCCCGCGGCTTCATCGTCACCGACTTCGCCCAACAGTATGGACCGGCGATGCGCCAGATGGGCGAATGGGTTCGCGCCGGCAAGGTGAAGTACCGCGAGGATGTCGTTGCCGGCATCGACAAGGCCCCGCGCGCCTTCATCGGCATGCTGCGTGGCGAGAACTTCGGCAAGATGCTGATCAAGCTCGTCTGAGTTTTGCCATGAGCTACGACGCGCCCCTCGCCGGCCTCAAGGTCGTCGATCTCAGCCAGGGAATCGCTGGCCCCTATTGCGCCATGCTGCTCGCCCAGCATGGTGCGGAAGTGATCAAGGTCGAGAGTATCGGAGAGGGCGATTGGGCGCGCGCGCTGGGCGTGCGCTACGAGAGCCACACCGCCTTCTCGATCATCGGCAACATGGGCAAGCGCAGCATCTCGGTCGACCTCAAGAGCGAGGCCGGCAAGCAGGTGTTGTGGCGTCTCCTCGAGGGCGCGGACATCTTCCTCGAAGGCTTCCGGCCCGGTGTGATCAAGCGGCTGGGCTTCGACTACGAGGCGGTATCGGCCCGCGAGCCGCGCATCCTCTACGTCTCGATCTCGGGCTTTGGCCAGACCGGCCCGCTCGCCGAGCGGCCGGCGATGGATCCGGTGCTGCAAGCCTATACTGGCATGATGGCCGAGAATCGCGGCGAGGATGGGATTCCCCACCGCGTGCCGGTGATCGTGGTCGACATGTCGACCGCGCTTTACGCCTATCAGGCGCTGAGCACGGCCCTTTATGCACGACGGGACGAAGCCCGGGGACGCTACATCGACGTCAGCCTCATGCAGGCGGCGACGGCGCTGCAGTCGATCCGGCTGATGGCCTGCCATCTCGAAGGCGGCACAATGAAACCCGGCGGTGTGCCGGGCGGCGTGTTCAGGACGGCCGACGGCTGGATGTCGATCATCGCGATCAACGACCGCGACTGGGCGAGCCTGTGCACGGCGATGGACATGCCGGCACTGGCCCAGGATGCCCGCTTTGCCACGCCGGCTCTGCGGCTTGCCAACGAGGCTGCCGTCTATGCAATCGTCCGCCCCGCGATTGCCGCCAAGTCGTCGGCACACTGGAGTGCACGTCTCACTGAAGCGCGGCTGATGCACGAGCGCCTGAACAGTTACGCCGATTTTCTCGACCAGCCTCAGGTGCGCGAAACCGGGTTGATCCATTGGCTCGAACAGGCCGGCCTGCCGCAGAAGGTGCCGGTGCCAGCGCTTCCCGGCATGCCGCCACCCGCTCCAGGCACGTCACGGGCCGACGCCCCCGTGCCGGGTCAGCACAGTGCCGCAATCCTGGCAGAGCATGGATACACACCCGCCGAGATTGCGTCCCTGCTGGGCAATGGCACTGTCGCCGCAGCGAGGTAGAGTGCCGCCATGAAGAAGAAAGCCGTTGTTGTCGGCGCGCTGGGCGTGATCGGCCGCTATATCGTCGAGAAGCTCGTGGCCGAAGGCGACTGGCAGGTGGTCGGTCTGTCGCGCCGTCCCGCAAAGGATGGCCCACGCTACAGACACATCCCCGTCGATCTGCTCGATCTCGAAGATGTCGCGGACAAGCTCGGGAAGCTTCGCGACGTCACCCACATCTTCTACGCCGCCTTCCAACCCGGCACCGGCAACGCCGCAAACTATGCGGCGGTGATCGCACCCAACCGCGACATGCTGGTGCATTCAGTAAGCGCCATCGCCAAGGCCTCACGATCGCTGCAGCGGGTCGTGCTGGTGACGGGCACGAAATACTACGGCACGCATCTCGGGCCGCTGAAGACGCCGATGCGTGAGACCGACCCGCGTCACATGCCGCCGGATTTCTATTTCGATCAGATCGACTGGCTGACGGCCTTCCAGCGCGGCAAGAAGTGGAGTTGGACGGAACTTCGCCCCCAGACGCTCTGTGGTTTTGCGCCGGGCACGGCGATGAGCATTCTTCCGGCGATTGCCGTCTATGCGGCCATCTCCAAGGAACTCGGCCTGCCGCTGCGCTTTCCCGGCAAGCCCGGCGCCTATGGCACGATCTATCAGGTGACCGAGTCCTCGCACTTCGCCAGCGCTGCGCTGTGGGCGGCAACGGAGAAGCGGACGGCCAACCAGGCCTACAACATCACCAACGGCGACTACTTCCGCTGGCGCAACGTCTGGCCGCGCATCGCCGATGTCTTCGGCATGAAGGTGGGTGACGTGCAGACCATCAGCCTCACCCAGCACATGGCCGACAAGGCGGACCTGTGGACGGCCATGACGAAGAAGTATGGCCTCAAAAAATTCGACTTCGACCAACTCGTCGCCTGGCCTTTCGCCGACTATGTATTTGGTTCGGACTGGGATGTGATGTCCGATGTCACCAAGAGCCGCCTGCATGGTTTCCAGGAGGTGGTCGACAGTGAGGTGATGTTCGAGCGTCTGCTGACGCGTTTCCGCAAAGAGAGAATTGTTCCGTGATTACCCTGCTCGATCCGGCCAGCTATCAGCGTACCCCGTGGAAGAACGGCGGCGGCACGACCGTCGACATCGCCCTCTCGGGCGAGAGCTGGCGGTTCGGCCGCACGCCGATTGTCCAGCCCGGCCCCTTCTCCGACTACACGGGCTACGATCGCGTACAGGCATTGGTGGCGGGCAGTGGCCTGGTGCTGCAGACGCCCCAGGGCGAGATCGATGTGCGCCAACCGTTTCGGCCCGTGCGCTTTGCCGGTGAGACGCCGATCGTCAGCCGGCTGGAAGCAGGGCCCGTCGAGGTCGTGAACCTGATCGGCGCGCGGGCGGAGGTGACCATCGACATGGTCGTGCTCGACGAGGGCCACACCCTCAATCTCCAGCCCGGTCTTCACATCGCCTACAATCCCCGCGGCGAGGCGACCGTTGCCGTGCAGGGCGACGAACGACCCTTGGGCGCCGACTATGCGCTGAGGTTGCAGCTCACGGGGCCGCTGCGCCTCACCGGCATCACAGGCTGCCTGTTGGTTGCCAGCATCATCTGAGGAGCCGCCTCACTTGCACTTCACCTCTTCCTTGTATTCGCCGTTGGGTTTCCATTCGCGCTTGATCTCGCAACCACCCTGGCGGAATTCTTCCTTGCCTGCGCCGACATACGCCCGGCCATAGCCGGGCTTGCAGTCGACCTTGGTTTCGGACTTTCCATCGTCATCGAACTTGCGTTCGACCTCGCAGCCATTGCTGCGATATTTCTGTGATCGGCCATCGGCCAGCGCACTCGCCGCCGATGCCAGGACCAACAGAGCCGGCATGACAGACAGAAGACTGGCTTTCATAGCGGTTTCCCTCAACGTTCGGCAGGGATCGAGCCTCGACCGAGAATATGGCCCGCGAGTGACTAAGCCTGGGCACCTGGAGGATTTTCGATGCGGATTGCAGTAGTCGGCGCCGGCGGCGTCGGAGGCGGTTTTGGCGCTGCCCTTGCCCATGCTGGAGCGGAGGTCACGTTTATCGCGCGTGGCGCTCATCTCGCCGCCATGAAAAACCATGGCCTCAGGATCGAGAGCGAACGCGGCAACACTCATCTGAAGCCGACCCGAGCCACCGACGATCCCGCGACGGTGGGCGTGGTCGACTATGTGCTGTTCTGCGTCAAGCTGTGGGACGTCGAAAGCGCGGGCGAGGCCATCAAACCGATGGTCGGCCCGTCGACGGCGGTGATTACCCTGCAGAACGGCGTCGACGCGCACGAGCGGCTGATCCCGATCCTTGGACCGCAATCGGTGATGCCGGGCGTCGCCGGTATCAGCGCGACCATCGCCGAGCCGGGCCTGATCCGTCAGACGGGGAAGGCCATGCGCATGACCTTCGGTGAGCCCGATGGCAGCCGCAGCCCGCGCGCCGTGGCTTTTGCCGAGATGTGCAAGAAGGCCGGCATCGATGGCGTGCTGAGCGAGGCGATCCTGACCGACCTGTGGCTGAAGTTCCTGATGCTTGCCGCCAATGCCAGCGTATCGGCCTTGACCCGTCTGCCGCTCGGCAAGATCCGCGGTGACAAGGACATCGATGCCCTGTTCCACGCCGCCTATCGTGAAGTCGTCGACGTCGGTCGTGCCGTCGGCATTGCCCTTCCGGCGGACGCCATGGATCGGGCGGTGTCGTTCACCCGAAAGGCGCCTCCCCACCTCATGCCCTCGATGGCGACCGACCTGCTGCGCGGCAATCGTATCGAACTGCCCTGGCTGTCGGGCAAGCTCATAGAACTCGGCGCCAAGCACAATGTCCCGACACCGACACATGCGGTGATGTATGCTGCGCTCAAGCCCTACATCATGGGCACGCCGGCCTGAGGGAAAAATGCGCTTTCTTCTCGTTCTCCTTTCCATTCTTGTCGCTGGTGGCAGCGTCTCGGCTGCCGATCTCAAGCTCCTGACGGCCGGCGCCTACAAGCCGGCAGCACTCGAACTGGTCGCTGCGTTCGAGAAGAAGACTGGGCACAAGGTGACGATCGACAACGGCACGGCAGGCGCGTTGCAGAAACGCGTCACCGATGGCGAGTATTTCGATGTGGTCGTGATCCCGCCGATCCCCATGGCGTCGCTCCTCGGCAATCGCGTCGATGAAAGCAGCGCCAAGGAGCTGGCGCGCGCCGGCATCGGCGTCGGCGTCAAGCAGGGTGCACCTGTGCCCGACCTCTCCGATGTCGACGGCTTCAAGAAGGCGCTGCTGGCCGCCCGCGCCGTGGCCTATATCGATCCCGCCGCTGGCGGTTCGAGCGGCATCTATCTTGCCAAGCTTTTCGAGAAGATGGGCATCGCCGACCAGATCAAGGCGAAGGCCGTGCTGGTTCAGGGCGGTCTGGTCGCCGACCGCATCGTCGACGGCAAGGCCGACATCGCCTTGCAGCAGAGCAGCGAACTCATGGGCGTGCCGGGTGTTCAGTTCGTCGGCCCCATCCCGCTCGACGTTCAGAACTACACGATCTATTCCGGCGGCGTCTCCGTGGCCTCGCGCAACCGCGCCGCGGCCGACGCTCTTCTGCTGGCGCTGGCCGATCCCAGCAACGGACCGATCCTGAAGAAGAAGGGGCTGGACAGCCCGTGACCATGACCGAAACGCTTGTTTCTGCACCACCGATCGAAGCGGAACGCTGGTTCAACACCGACCTGCCTCTCAGCCTCGAGATGTTCCACGGCAAGGTCGTGGTGCTGCACGCTTTTCAGATGCTCTGCCCTGGCTGCGTATCGCAGGCCGTGCCGCAAGCGCGGCGTCTGCATGAGATCGCCAAGAACATCGACGATCTCGTGGTGCTGGGCATACACACGGTGTTCGAGCATCACGCGGCGATGACGCCGGTGTCGCTCGAAGCCTTCCTGCACGAATACCGCCTGACCTTTCCGGTGGCCGTGGACCGGGCCTCTTCCGATGGCCCGATCCCTCAGACGATGGCGGCTTACGGCTTCAAGGGAACGCCCTCGACGGTCGTGATCGATCGTGAGGGACGCATCGCCCGCCACAGCTTCGGCGCCGAGGACGATCTCGTCCTCGGCTTGATGCTGGGCAGTCTTCTCAGCGCCCGGCCTTGAGCTCGTCGATCGCCTCTTTCCACGCACCAATCGTGTGATCGAGATCGGCGCGGGTATGCGCCACGCTGACATAGTACTTGCTCTCGCCCTTCATGATGCCGCGGGCGCGCAAATGCTGGTTGAAGCGCTTCAGCATCGCGGCATCGCCCTTCAGCGTATCGCGATAGTCCTTGATCGGGTGGTCGGTGAAGACGATGTCGAACAGCGGCGGCTCGCCAACGACCTGCGCCTTCAGGCCGGCCTTCTGGATGAGCTCGGTCAGCGTGCCCATCAACTGCCGGCCTGCCTCAAAGACCTTGTCGTAGGTGCCTGGCTGCTTCAGCACCTGCATCGTAGCGAGACCCGCGACAGCGGCCACCGGATTGCCGGAGAGCGTGCCGACCTGGAAGATGAAATCTTCGTCGGTCATGGCGAGCCGGTCGAAGTGCTTCATGATGTCGGCGCGGCCGGCGATTGCGGCAAGTGCAAAGCCGCCGCCCACGATCTTGCCTAGGGTGCAGAGATCGGGCGTAACGCCGTAATATTCCTGGGCGCCGCCATAGGCGAAGCGAAAGCCGGTCACGACCTCGTCGAAGATCAACGGAATGCCATGCTTGGCGGTCACGGCGCGTAGCGCCTGCAGGAAGCCGGGCTTGGGCGGGATCAACCGCTGGAACGGCTCGACGATGACGCCAGCCAGTTCATCCTTCTGTTCCTCGATCAGGCTCTCGACCATCTCGATGTCGTTGAAGGCGGCAACCACCATCTCGTCGACCACGGACTTGGGGATACCCGCCGAGTCCAAGGAACCGCGCGGAAAGTTGCCGGGGTTCTTGGGCGCCAGCGAGACCAGCGCGTAGTCGCTCATGCCGTGGTAACCGCCCTCGAACTTCAGGATCTTGTCGCGCTTGCGGAAGGCACGAGCCGCACGCATCGCGTAGAGATCGGCTTCGGTGCCGGAGCAGACGAAGCGCACCTGCTCGGCGCAGGGCACGGCGTCGACGATCGCCTCGGCGAGCGCAATGCCATGTCGATTGTTGCCGAAGAAGGTCGTGCCCAGGGGAAGCTGCGCCTGGACGGCGGCCGTGACGTCGGGATGGGCATGACCGATGAACATCGGCCCCGAGCCCAGGAGGAAGTCGACATACTCCTTGCCGGCCTCGTCGTAGATGCGGCCGCCCTTGCCTTCCTTGAGGATCACTTCGGCCGGCATGTTGCCGAAGCTGCCACCCGGCAGCACGCGCTTGGCCTGTTCGACGAGTTCGTTGGTCGGATCGATCTGGGTCTGGATGTTCATGGCTTCCTCTAAGCGCTACTCGATCGGGACGAAAATGGAATGGCGCAGCTTACCTGCGACCGCTTTGGAGAAGTGGCCCTTGCCGTGCGTGTCCTCCACCAGGATGACCTCGCCGGGACCAATGATGCGTGTCTCGCCGTCGCTCGCCTGAATGGAAACGCCGGCATCGAGATTGATGATGTACTGCCGACGCGGGGCCGGATGCCATTCATAATCGTAGGTGCCCGGTGTCTCGCGAAAGATGATGCCGGTTGCGGGAAGGGTAGCCGACGTCTTGCCGCCGCGCCCTTCGTTCTTCCATTCAACTTCGATATCGCGGAAGTGCGTCTCGCCATCGGCGTCGACATATAGGTTATGGATGCGCATGAATTTTTCTCCGCCTTGCCCTGCCAAGAATCGAGCTTAGAACGAAAGCATGCTGAGAAAACCTATTGAGGCCGCCCTTTTCGACATGGACGGTCTGCTGATCGACACGGAAGCCGTCTATGTCGAGGCGCTGCAGGCGGCGGCGCAAAGCCTCGACCTCGAAATGCCTCTGGCCTTCTGCCATTCGATGGTCGGCATTCCCGGCAAGGAATGCGACGTCATGATCCAGGACTTTTACGGTGCAGGCTTTCGCATCGAGGAGTTCCGGATGCAATTCTCCAGCCATGCCAAAGGTTTGCTGGAAGCAAATATCCCGGTTAAGCCGGGCGTGGTCGAACTGCTCGACTTCCTGGCGGATCGTGGCCTACCGCTGGCGGTCGCCACGTCGGCCGGCCGGGCCACGGCAGAGCGCCATCTCGGCCGCGCCGGCCTGCTCGACCGCTTTCAGGCGGTCGCGACACGCGACGACGTCGTGCACGCCAAACCCGCACCCGACATCTACCTGGAGGCCGCACGCCGCCTCGGCATCGCGCCGGAACGCTGCGTCGCGTTCGAGGATTCGAATGTCGGCCTGACAGCTGCGCACGCCGCCGGGACCATGGCGATCATGGTGCCCGACATCCTGCTGCCGCTCCCCGAGGTTCGCGACAAATGCATCACCGTGCTGGGCAGCCTACACGAAGCACGCCGGTTGCTCGAAGCCGCCCTCTAGGAAGAGATCGGAGCCCGCATGAAGATGATCCAGCATAGCCCCGAGGCGGGCATCTATCCGGCGACGCCCGACTACCTGCACGCACTCGAGGTGCGCAACCCGAGCCGCTTCCTGTACGTCAGCGGCACGATGGGCCTCGACGAGCGCGGCATCGCCGGCAAGACACTTGCGGATCAGCTCGAGCTGATCTGGTCCAACCTGCGAACCATCCTGGCCAGCGCCGACATGTCGGTCGACAACATCGTCCGGGTCACCAGCTATCTGCGTGACCCGTCTTACGCAGAGGCCAATCAGAACGCGCGCGTCGCCGCCCTCAAGGGCCGTGTCGTCCCGACGACCGCCATTGTCGTCCAGACTCTCGTTGCCGACTGGCTCGTCGAACTCGAAATCGTCGCGGCTGCCTGAGCGTTCAGAAGTTTTCGACCCACGGCCGCACCTCGACCTCCCAACTCCAGGCGCTGCGATGCTGTTGCAGCACGGCCCAATAAGTTTCGGCGATGGCGTCGGGATCGAGCAGGCTGTCCGGTCGATCGGTTGGCACCGGCCGTGCCGCACTACGGATGCCACCGTCGATGACGAAATGAGCAACATGGATGCCCTTTGGGCTGAGCTCGCGCGCCATCGATTGCGCCAGGCCGCGCAACGCGAACTTGCCCATGGCGAAGGTGGCTGAAAGCGCGAAGCCCTTTACGCCGGCAGTCGCGCCCGACAACAACACCGCGCCGTGCTGCTTGGGCAGCATGCGCTTCACCGCCTGCTGGGAGACGAGGAAGGCGCCGAAGGCGCTGATCTCAATCGCCCGCTTCACGTCGTCAGGCACCAAATCGACGAATGGCGCGCGCACCCGGTTGCTGGCGTTGTAGACCACGACATCCGGCGTCCGGCCGGCAGCATCGAGCGCGCCGAACAGGGCGGCAACATCTCCCGGGTCGGCGGCGTTGCAGGTATGGACGGCCGCGCCTGTTTCCTTCGCAAGTGCGGAAAGCTTGTCTGTCTGGCGAGCTGCAAGGTCGATAGTAAGGCCGTTCCGGGCAAAGAGGCGGGCGAGCGAGGCACTGAGGCCAGGGCCCGTGCCCACGATCAGCGCAGAGCGGTATTTCGGCTTGTCCATGAAGCTCTCCAAAGGGTTCGGATCATTGCTCCCAATTCGACGCGGGTATACGATTCAGCGCAATAGGGAAGGAAACAACCATGGATCAGGCCCATCCGATCGGCCGCATCGACGTCATCTCCGACGCGATCTGTCCCTGGTGCTACATCGGCAAGCGCCACCTCGAGCGCGCGCTCGATATCCTGGCCGAACACCATTGCAAGATCGCCGTCGCCTGGCATCCGTTCCAGCTCAATCCCGACATGCCCGCCGAAGGCGTGGAGCGGGAGAAATATCGCATCGCCAAGTTTGGTGGCCTCGAACGCTCCCGGCAGATCGACCAGCGCCTCACCGAGGCAGCCGCGCATGTCGGCCTGGAGTTCCACCTCGAGAAGATCGTCCGCACGCCCAACACCATAAACGCACACCGGCTGATCCGCTTCGCAGGCCAGAAGGGCGTGCAGGATGCCGTCGTCGAGGAGCTGTTCGAGGGTTACTTCTGCAAGGGTGCCGATATCGGCGACTCGAAGATCCTCGCAGACCTCGGCGCCGAAGGCGGCCTCGATCGCGCCGAGGTGCTGGCCATGCTGGCAAGCGATCAAGGTCGCAAGGAAGTGTTGGCCGGCGACCAGATGGCCCGCAATGCCGGCATCCAGGGCGTGCCGAGCTTTGCGTTGCAGGGCCACGTGCTCTTTTCCGGCGCCGTGCCGGCTGAAGAGATGGCCAGCAGCTTCCGCCGGGCCTGGGACATCCTCAAGAACCGCGCAGCCTAACGGCCACCGACATTCATCGTCGGTGACGACACCGGCCCCTTCACCGTCATCACGTAGTCGATCGAACCGCGCGATCCGGTATCCAGGGAGATCGTTGTCTCGGTCGTGGCCGCCGTCAGACTGGTGCGACTGTTGATCAGCGCCACGGCGTTCTGCCCCTGCACCGTATGATTCTGCAAGGCGAGCATACCGTTGGAAATATCGAGATCACCCGCGACGCTGCTCTGGACATTGATGAAGCTCGAAAGGACGGCCGAACCGAATCCCATTTCGGTGCTGAAGATGCTGCCGATACCGGTCGCGAAGGAAGCGAGCCCCAACGATCCCGCGGCGACCGAGGGATAGAGATAGCCGCTCACCTTGCCACGCCCCGTCAGCGAGTCGCGGATCTGCTCGGGTGAATTGCCTTGGCTATGTACTTCGATCTGCATGACGTTGATCTTGCCGTCGACCGCCACCATCAGATGGTCATTACCGAAGGTGCTGGTACTCGCAGCACCACGCAGCAGCTCGCCGAGATAGATGCCCTGCAGCGAGCCGGTGAGATCGATCGACATTGACGCTTTCGAGGCATCGACTGTGCCGACAAAATCAACGGCGCCGCCATAGAACTGGCCGGTGAGCTTGGAAATCTTGAAGACGCCGTTGCGCAGGCTCGCCGTCATATCGCCATAGAGGACCTTGAGCGACGAGAGTTCGAGGGCACTGGTTTCGAGATTGAGCGTGGCATCGAAGGCGCGCAAAGCCGAGAGGTCGATCGGTTTGCCAGTTGCAACGCGGGCCGGGGCAGTCCGCACCGGAGCCGGTGCAGCTTCGCCGCTATTGCCTGCAGCGGCCGGCGGTGGTGGCGGGGCGCCGTCAGCGACACCCAGCCAGCTGTCGAAATCCAGCGTTCCCGGAATACGAAGATTGGCTGTGATGTTCGGCCGCTCCGCCAAACTGGCCTCGATGCGGCCGATCATCGGCGTGCGCATTGCGGTCAGATTGCCTTCGAACGACACGTTCTTCTCATTGCCTTTGAAGGCACCGGCGGCTTCAAGCCCGCCAATGCCAGATTGGTTGCGCCCTGTGGCGACCGACACCAACTGGCTGGCATCTCGCGCCTGCAGGCCGAAGCTCGGGAAGTCGAAGGCGAAATTGTCTCCCAGCACCAATGAGCCGGTGGCCCGCGCCGTGGCACCGGCCATGGTGACAGTGGCATTGCGCACGGCGACCGTGTCCATCGTGCCGACCACTCCGCCGCCTGCCGTCGCCGCGCCGATCTTGCCATTGATGAACTTCGGCAGGCCGGCATAGATCAGCAGCTTGTCGGTATCGGGCATGTTGGCCGTGAAGGTGAGGTCGAAGCGCGGCTCCGTCCCGAAGTCCGCGATCTGCCCCTTGAGGTCGAGCTTGGCACCCAAAAGATCTGCGACCTTGAGACCGTTCAGCTTCAGAAGGTTGCCCTGAAGACTCACATCGGCATCGACGCCGTTCAGCGTCTCGCCGCGATAGACGAGCTTGGCCACCTTGGCCTTCATTCCCAGGACCAGTGCGCTCTTGTCTGTCACCGCCGGCACTGCAGGAGCCACCGTTGCCGGCACGACAGGCGGTGCAGTGGGTGGCGCCGTTGCAGTGGACTTCGGCACATAAGCATCGAGATCAAATCGATCGAACTGGACCATAGACACGACAGTGAGCGGCAGGCCAAAAGTTATGCTGCCGCTGCCCGTCGCGCGCTGACCATCGAGATCGAGCACCAGTTCGTCGATCTTCACGGCGTTGGAGGTCGAGGCGATCTTGCCATCGAACCCGAGCGTCTGGAGCTTTCCGGCCGGCACTCCCGACATGTCGATCCCGATCCAGGCGAGAGTCTTGCGCGGCTTCGTGCTCACCAAGCTAATGGTGCCGGCGGACTGGACAGCATCGGCGGCGGGCTTGCCAGCAGGGGCGCCGGGCTTGGAGGGTTTAGCAGGCGTGGCGGAGGCATTGGCTTGCAGAATGGCTTCGCCCGGCAGGACAACGCGGAGCCGGGGGACCTCGATGATGCCCTGGCTGATCGCGACGGCCATGTCGAGGTCACGTACCGTGCCCTTCCGATAGATCACCTCCTTGGCCTCCACCGCCAAGGATACGCTGACCTTCGGCGGGAACGGCGACAAGGATGTCACCGGTGGCGTTGGCGATGGCGGTGTGGCCTGTGGTTGAGGTTGCCCCGGCTTGGACATCACCTCCAGCCAGCGATCGACATCAACCTTCTGCATCGACAGGCGGCCCTGTATCGACGGCGCGGCGGCGCCCGTGAGAGTCAGGTTGCCAGAGGCGGTATCGCCTCCCATCGACATCCTGAAGTCGGTGAGCGCCAGACGATCGGCCTTGAGTTCAACGCCTCCGTCGAACGTAGATCGGCCTACCAGTGACGCGGCGATGGCCGGCGGGGCCTGGCCTATGGCGCGCGACACCGAGGTGACGAAATCGGTCAATCCCCCCGTCGCCACGGACAGCTTGCCGTTCACCTCGGCATCGGCGGCAATGCGACTGATGCGGCCGTCGAAATCCAGAGTGCCGCTCTCGACCTTGAACTTCAGCACTGCAGGATGGCCTTTCTCGGTCGGGCCACCGACGATCGCATCGAGACTGAGCGGCACACCGTTCACAGTCGCCGTACCGATCAGGGTGAACGGCCCTTCGAGCGAACCGGCCGACGCGGTTACATCGACCCCTTGCGCGGTCAGAGTCTTGCCGGTCGCCGGGATGGTGTAGGTCAGCGTGCCCTGCACGATCCGCAGGCGACCAATGGCAAGGTGAAACCCGGCGCTGGGCGCTCCCGCCGGCTGGACAGCGCCGGCACCAGGGTCGAACTGCCAATTGGGACGACCCTCGGCGTCAGCTTCCAGGATAATGGTCGGCTTGTAGAGCGTGAGGCGGCCGACCTCGAATTCACCCCGCAGCAGCGGCCACCAGGCCGGCGACGCGCCGATCCATTCCACATCGGCCATCTGTGCGCCCTTGGTGCCCAGCGCGTTGGCGAAGCGGACCTTGCGCGCGCTGACACGCGGCTGCGGAAACATCGAGAGCTTCAGAGGGCCTTCGATCACCAGCTCGCGGCCAGTCGCCTCCTTGACCGCCTGGACGATGGCTGGCCTGTACGCGTCGACATCCACCACATGGGGCGCGGCCACGCCGGCAAGAGCCAGCACGCCGAGTACCGCAGCGATCGCCAGCACGATCCGGGTCCGCACTTTTCTGGCCATGGCCCCGTCAAAACGCTTCCAGGGCCGTCAGGATGCCCTGAACCGCAATCTTTGGCACGCGATCACGTCGAAAGTTCGTAGCGGCGCACCAGCCGATAAAGCAACGCGATCGGCAGCAGGGTCACGATGATCAGGGTCGAGGCGGCCGCCGTTGCGATGCCGCCGCCGCCGCCTTCGAGGGCCTGGAACATAACCACTGTCAGTGTCCTCCACTGGCCGCTGTACAGCACCACGGTCGCGCTGAGCTCCGAGGCGATCGTCACCCACGTCAACACGAAGCCGCTCAGGATACCGCCAAGCATTAGTGGCACCAGAATGCGGCCAAAAGTTTGCAGCGGCGAGCGGCCGAGGCTGATGGACGCCTCCTCCAGCGAGGGATCGATCTGATGCAGGATCGCGCTCGAGGAGCGCACCGCGAACGGCACCTTCCGCACCGTATAGACCAGCACCATGATGAATGGTCCGCCTGTCAGAATCAGCCAACCGCTGTTGAACGACACGACGAAGCCGATGGCGAGCACGGTGCCCGCCACCGCAAACGGCAGGGTAGCGATCACATCAAGCAGGGAGGCCATGGCAGAGCGCATGCGGGTCACGACATAGGCGATCGGCACACCGACCAGGGTGACGCCGACCGCCGCTAGCGTGGCGAACATCAGCGTGTTCAGGAGCGGCCGGGTCGACCGCTCGAAGAGGGCCGTGAAATTGGCCAGACTGAAATTGGGATGGAGCACCGGACCACGGAACTCCATGAACGACAGCACGACGATGGCGAAGAACGGCACCAGCGCCAGGAGCACGATCGCCCAGCAGTAGGTCGTGGCCAGGATGCGCAAGCCCAGCCCCACGCGCAGAATCGGCGGTGCGGAGCGTGCGCCCGTCGAGAAGCGCCGGCTGGACAGGAAGCGGCGCTGGATCAGCAGCACCAGCGATGTCATGGCGATCAGCAGCACGCCCAACACACCGGCCGAAGACGGGTTCGGCGCCGTCTCGCCCACGAACAGCTTGAAGGCTTCGACGGCGAAGATCGGCATGTCCTCGGCCAACACGAAGGGCACACCGAAATTTTCCAGGGTCTCGATGAAGACCAGCAGGCCGCCTGCCAGGATGGCCGGAATGACGATCGGCAAAGTCACCGTCCACAAGGTGCGGCGCGGCGAGGAGCCGAGGCTCTGTGCGGCTTCCTCGACAGAAACATCGACTGCCTTGAAGGCCGCCATCGTCGGCAGCAGCACGTAGGGATAGAGGGTCAGCGTGTAGACCAGCACGATGCCGCCGGCTCCGTAAATCGAGCCGAAGCCGATGCCCCAGGATTGCAGCCATTGCGTCACGATGCCGGCCCGCCCCAGCAGCAGTACGATCGCATAGGCGCTGACGAAGGACGGCAGCACCAGTGGCATGGCCGCGAGCGCGATGATCGCGGCCTTGCCCGGCACCGGCAGACGAGCCAGCGCAAAGGCGAACGGCACGGAGATGAGGATCGTGGTGATCGTGGCGGCAACACCGATCGTCAGCGTGTTGATGACCGCGCCGCGATAGAATGGCCGGCCGAGGATCTTCACGTAGTTGGCGAAAGTGAATTTCTCGCCCTCGCCATCCAGCACGCTGGCGCTGAAGACATTGAACAGCGGATAGAGCAGGAACAGGCCGAGAAAGAGGAAACCCAGCGCGGCGATCGCCAGTGGCAGGCGTTGTTGATGCGGGATCGCCAATCTCATGACGATCTCGTCACGGCAGCACGGTGATCCGCGCCGGATCGTAGGCCAGTGTCACCGACGTGCCTGGTGTCAAAGTGCGGTGTGGCTCGTCGAGGGCAGCGACCTTGAGTAACGAACCGTCGCCGAGACGGACGTCGAACCGCGTGATCGGCCCCAGCACCTCGACATGGGCTACCGAACCGCCAAGCCGCGGCCAACCGGCCGGCGCATCGGCATCGAGGCGCAGTGCCTCGGGCCGCAGCGAAATCATGCCCGCGCCCCCGCGGCCGAGTGCCCGTGCCTCGACCAGGTTCGTCGTTCCCATGAATTCGGCAGCGAAGCGCGAGGTGGGATTGCGATAGATCTCCGCCGGAGCGCCGACCTGCTCCAGCCGGCCACTCTGCATGAGGGCGATCCGGTCGGAAACCGACATCGCCTCTTCCTGGTCGTGCGTGACGTAGATCGCCGTAATGCCGAGCGATTTCTGCAGCTCGCGAATCTCGCCACGCATGCTGACCCGGAGCCGAGCGTCAAGATTGCTGAGCGGTTCGTCGAACAGCAGCACCTGCGGACGAATGACCAGCGCGCGGGCAATGGCGACGCGCTGGAGCTGGCCGCCCGAGAGTTGGTGCGGCCAGCGCTCGCCGTACCCCGCGAGTTGCACCAGGGCGAGGGCCTCGTCGACACGGCGCGCCACATCGGCAGCAGTCACCCGACGGGCCTTCAGGCCATAGGCGACATTGCCCGCCACGGTGAGGTTGGGAAACACCGCGTAGTTCTGAAACACCATGCCGATGTTGCGCGTGTGCGCTGGCAGCCGGTCGATGCGTTTGTCGCCAAACCGAATCTCGCCAGCGTCGAGCTCGCAGAAGCCGGCGATCATGCGCAATAGAGTGGTCTTGCCGCAGCCTGACGGGCCCAGCAGGGTGAAGAACTCACTGTCGCCGACGGTGAGGTTCACCCCATCGACGGCGCGGACAGTGCCAAACGACCGGGTCGCGCCTGCGATAACGATGCCAGTCACGCTCAGCGCGACTCCTGGATCAGGTCTTTGATGCGCTCCAGGGTTTCCTTGCGCTTGTCGGTCCAGGCATCCTCTTTGTAATCGAGCATCTTGACCTGCTGGAGCGACGGCAAGCCGCCGGGCAGGCTCGACAGGTCGAGATCGGTGCGCGTCGGCCGGCGGAAGGTCGCCTTCAGGATCATCTCGCGCACGTCCTTGCGGTTCACGAAGTCCACGAACGCCTTCGCTTCTTCGGGATCGGGGCCGTTCTTGATGATGGCAACGCCTTCCATCGAGGCGATAGTGCCGTCGTTGGGATAGATCGCCTTCACTGGCGCGCCGCCCGAGGCCCACATCGGCCCGGCATATTCGAGCGAGATGCCCAATGGGTACTCGCCGTTACCGACGCCCTGGAAGACCAGCGACGAGCGGTTCAACACCTTGAGGTTCCTGAACAGCGCCCCGACCTTCTTCCATCCCGCATCACCGCCGCCCCACAAGTCGACCAGCATGGTGACGGTCGCATAGGCCGAACCCGAATTCGCCGGATCGGTGAAGGCGATCTTGCCCTTCCATTTCGGGTCGAGCAGGTCGTTCCAGCCCTTGGGACCCTGGTCTGCCGGAAGGATCTTGGTGTTCTGAAGAATGACCAGCAGATGAAGGTTATTGCCGATCCAGAGGTCGGTCGGATCGCGATACTCGACCGGGATGGCGTCCTTGTTCTTGGATACGTAAGGCGAGAACAGAGCCTTGTTCGTTTGCAGCAGCGAACGGCTCACGCCCCAGACGATATCACCCAGCGGCCGATCCTTCTCCGCCTGCAAGCGCCGGATCACGACGCCCGAGCCGGCGACGACCGGTTCGACGGCGATGCCGGTTTCCTTGGTGAAGGCGCCGAACACGAGATCGTTCAGCGTGCTTTCGTTCGATGTGTAGACCACGACCTTCTTCTGCGCCGCAGCAACGCCGGGCAGCAGAACCGTCAAGATCAAACCGAGTATTGCGAGTGCGCGCGTCGCGACCGTCATTTGCCCCTCCCCCTGAACCCCGAACTCTACATTATCGCGCTGAAAACCGGGAAACGACAAAGGAAGCCGATCGTCCGAAGCCTACTCCGCGTTTGTATGCATTGTTTCTTCAGCTTCTCTGATTGCATCCAAAGTGGAAACGAATCGATTGGATGTGCATGAATGAAACTACCGAGGGCGCACCGACGCTGTAAGCTTCTCCAGAAGCTGCGGCGCCAGGCCCGGCAACGCGCGTGAAGGTCGAGGAATGCGTTCGAGGGTCGCAATCTGGTGTTTGGCAGCAGTCATATTGGGCTGGTGCGACTCGGCGCTAGCGCAGAAGAGCGGCGGCGTGCTCCGCATTTTTCACCGCGACAACCCCGTCAGCGCCTCGATCCTCGAGGAGACGGCGGCGTCGACGGTCGTGGCGTTCATGCCGGTGTTCAACAACCTCGTGATGTTCGACCCGTCGGTGTCGCAGAATACGCCGGAATCGATCATTCCGGACCTCGCCGAGTCCTGGAGCTGGAACGACGACAAAACCGAGCTGACATTCAAGTTGCGAAAGGATGTGAAGTGGCACGACGGCTTTCCCTTCACCTCCAGCGATGTCGAATGCACCTTCAACCTGTGGACCGGCCGCGCGCGCAACAAGCTGCGCAGCAATCCGCGGGGAGCCTGGTTCGGCAACATCAACTTCGTCCATGCCCCCAACGACTATGAGGTGACCATCCACCTCAATCGGCCGCAGCCGGCGCTGCTCAGCATGCTGGCCTCGGGTTTCTCGCCGATCTATCCGTGCCATGTGCCGCTCGCCCAGATGCGCACCAAGCCGATCGGCACCGGCCCCTTCAAGCTCGACTCCTTCAACCAGTTCGACCGCATCCGCCTGGTGCGCAATCCCGACTACTGGAAGGAGGGCCGGCCCTTTCTCGATGCCATCGAATTCTCCGTCGTCACCAGCCGTTCGACGGCGCTGCTGAGCTTCGTCGCCGGCCGTTACGATATGACCTTCCCCAACGACGTGACGATGGCGCAGTTGCGCGACGTCCGCCGTCAGTCGCCGCGCGTCCAGTGCGAAGCGACGGGCATGAACAACAACACCAATTTGATGCTGAACCGCGACGCGCCGCCGTTCGACAATCCGGACATAAGGCAGGCGCTTGCCCTCGCCCTCGACCGCAATGCCTTCATGGAGGCGCTTACCGGCGCCAGCGGCGCGATCGGCGGGCACCTGCAGCCCCCGCCCGATGGTCTGTGGGGCATGTCATCCGAGATGCTGGCCAGCGTGCCGGGCTTTGGGCCGGATATCGAGAAGAACCGAGAAGCGGCTCGCGCGCTCATGCGCAAGGCAGGTTACGGCCCAGAACGCGCGTTGCCGCTCAAGATCTTCACGCGGGCCATTTCGCTCTACCGCAGCCCGGCTGCCGTGCTGGCCAACCAGCTCCAGGAAATCCATATCGACGCAACCCTCGATGTCGTCGAAACGTCTCATTGGTTCACGCGCCTGGAGCGCCGCGACTATGCGCTGGCGCTCGAAACCACGGGCAACGCCATCGACGACCCCGACCAGACTTTCTACGAAAACTTCTCCTGCCGCTCGGAGCGCAACTATAATCACTACTGCAATCCGGAAATCGAGCGCTTGTTCGAAACGCAGTCAGCGGAGCTCAATGTCGACAAGCGCCGCCATCTCGCCCAGGAAATCGACGCCAAACTGCTGACCGATGTGGCGCGCCCGCCGATCGTGTGGAACCGTGCGGCAACCTGCTGGCAGCCCACCGTCAAAGGCTACGTGCCTCAGGTCAACAGCTCGTACAACGGCTTCCGCTTCGAGGATGTTTGGCTGGACCGACGCTAGCCTCCGGCAGCGCCACGCCGCTTCAACTTCTGGATGACCTCGTCGAGCGCCGACAGGAAGCGTGATCGGTCCCGCGCGGTCATCGGCTTCGGTCCACCCGTCGCCTCCCCCATGGCGCGCAGGTTCGACATCAGTTCGCGACTGGCCATCGCCATGCCGATCGAGGAGGTGGTGAAGGGCACGCCGGTCGAGCCGATCACCGCCGCGCCCTTCTTCAAGCTGCGGTCGGCGAGCGGGATGTCCGAGGTGATCACGATATCGTCCGGGCCGACGCGCTCAGCGATCCAGTCGTCGGCAGCATCGAAGCCATCGCTCACCACGACTCGCTCGATGCGGGGATCACGCGGCACGTTGATGTAGGAATTGGCCACGACATAGACCTTGAGCCCGTAGCGCTCGGCCACGCGATAGATCTCGGCCTTCACCGGGCATGCATCGGCATCGACATAGATCGCGGTCGGAAGATTCATCGACCGGTTCTGCCGTGATCGCCTGGCGCCGTCTACCGCTCGGACGGTCAGGACCGTGGAATGGTCCTGACCATCTCTGCCGAATGGTTCCAGAGGCAGTTTGAACTGTCGTTACTTCGTCTGCGGCGAGATCACATAACCGCGCGCATCGAGGCGGTTGCCCATGGCGTCGTAACGGAAACCGAACTCGTCCTTGAAGGCGACCGGGTGCGGTCCCGACCCGATCTGCGAGTTCGCACCGGCCCCGGCAGATACCGGCGGCATCGCCGAGCCCATGGAAGCGCTCGTCGTCCCCGTCATTCCCGTGGTGCCTTTCTGGTCGCCCGGCTGACGGACCCAGTCGTTGCGGCCAATCAACGGCCGGCCATATGGATCAAGCGGTTCGCCCGCGGCAGGCGCAGTCGTCTGCATCGGCATGGCCGTGGTCGACGGCGGCATGGTTGCGACACTGCCCGTCATAGGCATGGAGGTCATGGGAGCGGGGGTCATGGTGGTGGTGGTCGTGGTCATGCCGGCGCCAACACCTGTGCTCGGACCGGGCTGATCGCCTGGTTGGCGAACCCAGTCATTGCGGCCGAGCAGTGGTCGACCATACGGATCGACGGGATTGGCCGTCTGCGCATGAACGGCGCCAGCCGAAGCTATCAGCGCCATGGCAAGCAACGTGCGGTGCAACATGGAGGCCTCCTTGGGATCAGGATGCCTCTGAAACGCAACCCACTATCCGTGGGTTGCGCTCGCAAACAACCGGAGTCAGCTCAGTACGGCAATTTTCTTTCGCTCGATCAGGGCGAAATCGATGGCCGCCCCGAGCCCGGGACCATTGGGCACGTGCACCTGCCCGTCCCGCCCGACCACGATGTCCTGTTCCAGTCCATACTTCTGCGCCGCGTCAGGCAGCAATACCTCGAAGAACTCGGTGTTTCGGATCGAGGCGATGACGTGGAGATTGGCGACGTTGTTCAGTGAGTTGCCGCCGTGATGGACCTCGTAGTTCATGCGGAAGGCCTCGGCGAGATGCGCCGTCTTCACCAGAGTGGTGATGCCGCCCTTCACCGCCACATCGCCGCGCAGATAGTCGGTGGCCTGCTGCATGATCCACGGCTGATAGGAATCGAGGCCGGTGATCGGATACTCCGTCGCCAGGATCGGGATTGAAAGCTGCTGCTTCAGCTTCACGTAATTGTAGATGTCCTGATCGGCGAGCGGGTCCTCGTACCAATGAAAGCCCAGTTCCTGCACGGCGAGACCGACGCGGACCGCAGCGGGATAGTCGTAGCTCCAGGTCGAGTCGAGCATGATCGTGTAGTCGCCGACGGCGTTGCGTACTGCCTCGCAGACCTTGATGTCTTCCTTCCAGCGTGTCGGCGGATGGATCTTGTAGGCAGCCCAGCCATTTTCCATGAACTGCACCGCTTCCTCGGCATAGGCTGCCGGCGAGGCCAGCACGGCGGAGCTGGCATAGGCCGGCACCGACTCGCGGTAGGTGCCGAGCAGTCGATGGATCGGCTGGCCCATCGCCTTGCCAACGAGGTCCCAGAGCGCCACATCCACCGCACCGATCGCGCGTACACCAGCGGAGCGTTGACGTTTCCAGATTTCCTGATTGAGAAGTTCGCGCTGCAGCGGGTTCTTGCCCATCAGCACCGGCTTGAGATGGGTGATCAGCCCCTGCCCGTCCGTCGTCGCGGGATTCATCGCCGAGCCCAGGAAGGCATGACCTTCGAGGCCCTGGTCGGTCACCAGACGCAGAAGGCCGAGAGCGCTCTTGCCGGAGAAACGGCCGGTGTGGGCGCCGTAGGTCGTTGGCGGAATATCGTCCCAGGCGAACAGGGTGAGCGTTACATCGATGATCTTCATTATTTACTCTCCCAGACCCGTCGTTCTGCTGCATAGGGATCGATGTCGAGCCGGCAGACGGCATCGAAAATCATCGTGGTGCGCATGCTCGTGGAATAGGCCGGCCAGACCGGCAAACCGCTATGGCCGGGATCGCCATTGCGTGCGAAGGCGATCCAGGCGCGGCCCATCGTTTCACCAAGGGACAACCGGGCAGGATCGTCGCCGGTCAACTCGGCCGTCTCGAGATTGCCGAAGACAAAGGGAATCTCGAGCGTATGGCAGGACCGCAACCTGCCGTTCAGCACCGGCGTCTCCCAGGCAAAGAGATAGACGAACACCGGCGCGCCACCCTGGGCGATCTTGCGCTCCGCCATCAGGAGAGAGGGCGCGCGAATGCCCTGATCGGAAACGATGGCGATGGCGATCTCGTCGGGCCGCAGCCGCGGCTGAGCTCTACGGTAGATGCCGACGATCTCGGAAGCCCGCTCACCGAGATACGGCGCAAGCGCTTCCGGCAGATTGTCGAACGTGGCGTCGCTGACCCAGGGCATGTGTCCCAGGAACAAGGTCATCTCGTCCTTGTTGCTGCCGATCATCAACGGCACGTTGGCCGAGGCGAGCGGCGCATGCGGTGCAAAGGGGCCACCAGGAAAGAGGTGGCCGTCGATCACCGGATTGAAGCCAAGCCGTCGCCGGTCTGCGAACGCCGCCCGGCTGACATTGGCCAACACCTTCACCTGCGCTTCCAGAAGCTTCTCCGCCGGCAGTTCCCGCAACGTGCCGGCCTGCGCGGCATCGAGGCCCAGATGTTCGAGCATCTGACGGGCCGTCTTCGTGCCGTCGTCGTGATTGGCCATCTGCACGGCCGGGCCGCTCTGGATGATCGCCTTGTGAAAGAGGCCCTTGGCTGAAGGCATCGCCATCAGCACGCTCACCTTCGCGCCGCCGCCCGATTCGCCGAAGATAGTGACATTGCGCGGATCGCCGCCGAACCGGGCGATATTGTCCCGCACCCACTCGAGGGCCGCCACGATGTCGAGCACGCCAGCGAGGCCACCTCCGGCAAAATCGGCACCGGCAATATCCTCGAGGTGCAGATAGCCCAATGCGCCCAGGCGGTGGTTGAACGAAACGACGACGACATCGTCGAGGCGACAGAGATTGGCGCCGTCGGACCAAGGCGAAGAGCCGGACCCGGTGATGAAGGCGCCGCCATGGCACCAGAACAGGACCGGCCGGTGGCTGCCCTGCCGACCTGAGCTCCAGACATTGAGATAGAGGCAGTCCTCATCGAGCTTCTGGCGGCCCGCGAGGGTGAAGATCTTGAGCAGATCGTCCGGCAGGCCGAACACGTTGAGGCTCTGCACCGCCATGTTGCCGTAGGCCTGAGCGTCACGCACACCAGCCCACGGCTCCGGCCTTTCGGGTGGCCGGAAGCGCCGTTCGCCAAGCGGTGGCGCCGCGTAAGGGATGCCCTTGAAGATGTCGACGCCACGTTCGGCGGTGCCGCGCACGCGGCCGGCCGTCGTCTCAACGATGATTTCAGCACTCATGGCAGCAGTCTAGCGCGAGGAAAGGGCGCGTGGCGCGGCTTCATCACCCACAAGTGCAGCGAGCTTCTTGGGCGCCGTGAGCCGGTAGCTGCGTTGCACCACCTTGGCCACTTCGCTCCAGTCGGGCTTGCGGTCGAGCCGCATGCCGATCCAGCCCTTGTGCCCGACATAGGGTGGAATGAAGAAGGTCTCAGGGTCGGCACCGACCAGGATCGCCTGACTGCCGGGCGCCGCCTTGCACCAGATCGAAATGCGGCCATCGCCACGTTTCTCCATGGCGAAAATCTTGTCGCGCACCCGGAAGGTCGGATCGCCCCACGCCTCTTTCTCGACGGTCTCGGGCAAGGCCAGGCAGATAGATCGCAGACGGGCTGTCGGCTGAGAGGACATGCGGTCGAGCCTATCATCGGACCGCGGTTGACCATAGACTGGCGCTATGTCCGACAAAGCCCGAAGCGAACTTGCCCCGACTGGCGTCCTGCGCGCCGGCATCAACCTCTCCAACTTCCTGCTGGTCACCGGCCGCACGGAGAAATCCGAGCCGGTCGGCGTAGCGCCCGACATGGCCCGCGAGATCGCCGACAAGCTCGGCGTTCCCGTGACCTACGTTCCCTTCAAGACGCCCGGCGAACTCGCCGACCAAGCCGGCAAGAACGTGTGGGACATCGGCCTGATCGGCGCCGAGCCGCAGCGCGCGGAGAAGATCAGCTTCACGGCGGCCTATGTCGAGATCGAAGCGACCTACATGGTGCCGGCGGGATCGCCGATCACCTCCATCGCCGACGTCGACAAGAAGGGCGTGCGCATCGCCGTGTCGGCGCGCTCGGCCTACGATCTCTGGCTCGAGAACAATATCCGCAACGCCACTCTGGTGCGGGCGAGCGGGCTCGATGCCGCCTACCAGACCTTCATGGCCGACAAGCTCGATGTTCTGGCGGGCCTGCGTCCCGGCCTCCTGAAGGACGTCGAGAAAGCACCGGGCCTCAAGATCCTCGACGGCAAGTTCACGGCCGTGCAACAGGCCGTCGGCACGGCGAAGCCCAATGTGGCAGGCGCCGCCTTCCTTGCGGAATTCGTCGAGACGGCGAAGAAGTCCGGCCTGGTCGCCAGCCTGATCGAGCGCCACAAGGTCAAGGGCCTCTCCGTGGCGCCGCCAGCCTGAGATCGCGCTCCGAGTTCGCGCCGCGCCATGGAACTCAACGTCAAGACGCTCTTCCTGGTCGGTGGCATCGTCATGACCTGTGGCGCCGGGGCGGCCCTTCTCACCTGGTACCATCATCGTGATGCGCCGGGACTGCGCGCCTGGGCCGCCGCGCTGCTGCTGAGCAGCCTCGGCGCGCTGATCCTGCGCTTTCCCTCCGCCGCTTCCTCGACCTGGATCGTGCTGGCCGCCAATGCCGTGATCGTCGCCGGCTTTGCCGTGCTGTGGACCGGCGTTCGCCAGTTCAACGACGACAGTGTCGACGCTCGTCGCTTCCTGCTTCTCGTAGCGGCGATCGTTATCGCCTACCTCGCAATCTGCGGCGCCGCACAATCAGCCGGTGCCGGCCGCAATGCTGCGTCCATACCCTTCTCTTTGTTTCTTGGCCTGCTTTCGAGCGGTGCCGCCTATGAAGTCTGGCAGGGCCGCCACCGAGATGGCCTCACCAGTCGGCTGCCAACAGCGCTCGCCCTGGCGGGGCTCGGCCTGGCGAGGCTCGTTCGCGCGGCGACGCTTGCCCTGCAGTCGGCAGAATGGCTGCCTCCCGGCCGGGTGGCCGAGTTCCATCCCTATACGCTCTACGCCACCATCGTGTTCGTGCTGGCGACCACTTACGGGCTCGTGTTGATGGCCAATGAAAGTGCCGTCCGGCGCGACGCGGCACTCTTCGCCGACCGCTAAAGCTCGCTGCCGACGAACTGGCGGAACTCCGCCGTCCGAGGATTGGCGAACAGCTCCGCCGTCGGGCCGATCTCCCAGACCTTGCCCTTGTGCATGAAGACCACCAGGTCGGCGACCCGGCGTGCGAAGCCCATCTCGTGGGTAACCGTGATCATGGTCATGCCACGCTGCGCCAGGTCCTCCATCACGCCCAGCACCTCGGCCGTCAGCTCGGGATCGAGGGCCGATGTGACTTCATCGAACAGCATGACCTGTGGCTGCAACGCCAGCGACCGGGCGATCGCCACGCGCTGCTGCTGACCACCGGATAGCTGCTCGGGATAAGCACCGATCTTGTCGGTAAGGCCGACCAGCCCCAGCACCTCGGCCGCCCGCTTCTTGGCCTCCTCGCGAGGCTGCTTCTTCACGAGAGTCAGCGCCAGGGTGATGTTCCGCTCGACCGTGAGGTGCGGAAAGAGATTGTAGCTCTGGAAGACCATCCCGACATCGCGCCGGAGCTGGGCGCGCGCCGCACTGCCGGGACGGCCGACCGGATGGCTGCAAACCTCGATCTCGCCACCCTGGATGGTCTCGAGACCGGCCACGCAGCGCAGCAGAGTGCTCTTGCCCGAGCCGCTGCGGCCGACAATCGCCACGGTCTGCCCGCGCACTACCTCGAAGCCCACGCCGTCGAGCACGCGCAACGGGCCGAACTCCTTGATGACGTCGCGGACGCGGACGACTGCCTCACCTTCCGGCATTGGCCTTCCTCTCGAGATGGCGGCTCGCCACTGACAGCGGGTAGCAGATGGCAAAATAGATCGCGCCGACCACGGCGAAGATCACGAACGGCTCGAAGGTCGAGTTGTTGACGATCTGACCGGCGCGGGCGAGCTCGACGAAACCGATCACCGAGGCGAGCGACGTGTTCTTCACGATCTGGACCATGAAGCCCACGGTCGGCGGCGTCGCAATACGTACGGCCTGTGGCAGGATCACATAGGCATATTGCTGAACCGGATTCAGGCCCAGGCAGTCGGATGCTTCCCACTGTGTCTTGGGCACCGCCTCGATGCAGCCGCGCCAGATCTCGCCCAGGAAGGCCGCGGCGTAGATCGTGAAGGAGATACCGGCGGCGACCAGCGGATCGAGCTTGTAGCCCAGGATGCCCAGGCCGAAATAGGACAGGAACAGGACGATCAGCAGCGGCGTGCCTTGCACGATCTGGATGTAGACGCTCGCCAGACCGCGCAGCAGCTTCGACCGCGAGACCCGCATCAGGGCGAGCGGCAGTCCGACCAAAGCTCCGCCAGCGAACGCGATCAATGACAGCAGCACCGTCCAGCGCGCCGCTTCGATGAGGTAGAGGATGTGGGTCGAGCTGAGCTGGATCACAGCGGCGTCCCCAGCCGGCGCCGACGCTCGAACAGCACGAGACCGATCGCCCACAAGGCAAAGCGATAGAGCGCCGAGAGAGCGAGATAGACGACAGCCACGATCACGTAGACCTCGAAGCTGCGGTAGGTGTCGGACTGCACGAGATTGGCGGTCGCCGTCAGCTCCTCAGCCGAGATCTGCGAGGTGATCGAGGAAGCCAGCATCAGCAACACGAACTGGCTCGATAGCGCCGGATAGACGCGTTCCATCGCCGGCAGCAACACGACGTGCAGGATGGTTTGCAGTCGGGTCAGGCCGAGACAATCGGCGGCTTCGAGCTGGGTGCGCTGGATCGACTGGATACCGGCCCGCATGATCTCGGTCGTGTAGGCACCCATGTTCACGGTCAGCGCCACGATGGCCGAGACCTCGGCACTCAACTTCAACCCAAGGCTGGAGAGGCCG
This sequence comes from Reyranella sp., assembly GCF_004297405.1. Taxonomy (GTDB): domain Bacteria; phylum Pseudomonadota; class Alphaproteobacteria; order Reyranellales; family Reyranellaceae; genus Reyranella. The sequence continues at coordinate 396,677 of NZ_SCVC01000021.1, read as the reverse complement.
AAATAGACGATGAAGATCTGGATCAGCAGCGGCGTGTTGCGGATCGCCTCGACATAGACGCCGACGATCCGGCGCAGCACCGGCCCGCCATAGACGCGGGCCAGGGCGCAGACCGTTCCGACCAGGAAGCCGAGCGCAATCGACGCCACGGTAAGCTGGATCGTCAGCCAGGCGCCCGCCACGAAGTCCGGCCAGCGCTCGGCCAGGAACTCGAAATCGAACTTATACGACATGGCTCAGCCGCATCGGCGGTCAGCCACCGGCCTTGAGGAGCATCGCCGGGTCGATATCGACGCCGTGATGGGTCTTGTAGATGGCGACCAGCCTGCCGTTCTGCAGGTTGGTCCGCACCCAGTTGTTCACCCATTCGAGCAGCCGCGGCTCGCCCTTGCGCATGCCAATGGCGAGATAGAAGGTCTGCATGGTGATCTTGGGTTCGAGCGTGCGCGCCGGGTTCTTCTTGCTGATGGCAGGCAACAGCGAACGCGCCGTGGCGAGAACGTCGACCTGCCCCGAGGCAAAGGCCAGTGCCATGGTGGCGTCGTCCTCGTAGCGCACGAGTTGCGCGCCCTTGGCCTGTCGCGTCAGGTCGGTGTCCTGTGTCGTGCCGCGCACGACCGCGACCTTCTTGCCGTCGAGGTCGGACATCTGCTTGATCGTGTCCGACTTCATGCCGGCGACGACCGACGGATGGTCCGCATAGGGAATCGAGAAGTCGACCACCTTGGCGCGCTCCGGCGTGATCGACAGGGTCGAGACCACGAGGTCGGCCTTGTTGGTCTGCAGGAACGGGATGCGCGTCGGGCCCGTCGTGGTCACGATCTCGAGCTCGACGCCGAGATCCTTGGCCAGCAACCGCGCCAGATCGACGTCGGACCCAGTGGGCTGCATCTTGTCGTCGGTCATGCCGAAGGGCGGGATCGCGAGGTCGATCGCGATCCGTACCTTGCCCGCCTTCTTGATGTCGTCGAGCGTATCGGCCTGCGCCGGCAGGGCGAACAGGACCGCCGCAAAGGCTACGCCCAGGAGCGAGCGCAGCACCGTACCGGTCTTCATGGAAGAACCCGCTGTTACTGGTTCAGGATGACGTCAGGCAGGCCGTTGCCGTGGTACTTCTTGTAGATCGCGTCCAGCTTGCCGTTCTTGAGGTTGGTCTCGATCCACTTGTTCACTTCTTCGAGCAACCGCTTCTCGTCCTTCTTGACGCCGACGGCGAGCTTGAAGGTGTCGAGCACGAACTTCACCTCGACCTGGCGGGCCGGGTTCTTCTTGTCGATCGGCGCGACCAGCAGCTCGGCCGTCGAGAAGATATCGACCTGGCCCGAGAGGAAAGCCTGTGCTTCGGTCGCATCGTCCTCGTAGCGCACCAGCTTCATGCCCTTGGGGCCTTCCTTGGTGAGCTGCGTGTCGTGGGTGGTGCCACGCACGGTCCCGACGGTCTTGCCGTCGAGATCGGCCATGCTCTTCACGTTCACGCTCTTGGGTGCGGCGATGACCGTGCGCAGCACGGCATAGCCCTTCGAGAAGTCGATGACTTTGGCGCGTTCCGGCGTGATCGAGAGCGTCGAGATCACGAGGTCGGCCTTGCCGGTCTGCAGCGATGGGATGCGTGAGGCACCGGTGGTCGGCACATGCTCGAACTCCAGACCCCAATCCTGAGCCAACAGCTTTGCGGTCTCGATATCGGAGCCGGTCGGCTGCATCTTGTCGTCGGTCATGCCGTAGGGCGGCACACCGAGGTCGACGGCGATGCGGATCTTCTTGGCTTTGCGGATATCGTCGAGCGCATCGGCATGTGCCACCGCGTTCACACCCATGACTGCCACCGCGGCAAGCGCTACGGCCAACAACATCTTCTTCATCGTTTCCTCCGTTTTGATTTCGTTGTTTGCTTGAACTCTACCGGCCGGCATCCATGTCGGCGAGCTTGGCCACGCGGCGCCGGAATTCCTCCGCCGTCGAGAATTTCGCGTCGAGGTAGGCGGCAATCAGGTCCTTAGCGAGCCAGGGCCCCACGATCTGCGCGCCGATGCACATCACGTTGACGTCGTCATGCTCGACACATTGATGCGCCGAATGCACGTCGTGGCAGACGGCTGCGCGAATGCCTTTCATCTTGTTGGCACCGATCGAGGCGCCGACACCGGTGCCACAAACCATCAGGCCACGCTCGGCCCGGCCGGAGGTGATTGCCTCAGCCACTTTGCGGGCGACATCCGGGAAATCGACCGGATTGGGATCGTAGGAGCCGACATCCTCGACCTCGTGGCCGCGCTCGCGCAGGAAGGCGAGCAGCTCCGCCTTCATCGGGAAGCCTGCGTGATCCGATCCGACGACGATTTTCATGAAGCCTTTCCTTGTCCTTGGTACGTGGAGATCAGGTTCTTGCGACGAAGTTCGTCGCCGATGGCGAAGTGAGCGCGCAATCGGCGCTCGGCCTCGTCGGGATCGCGCTGCGCCAAAGCCAGGAACACCTGGCGATGCGCTTCGACCAGGCCTGAGGTGATGGCAGGCTCGCGGAACGTGTCGCGGCGGCGCTCGACATGGCTGCGCATCAGCAACGGCGAGATCGCTTCGTAGATCTTCATCAGCGCGCTGCTGCCGCTGGCCCGCACGATGGCGAGATGGAAGGCGTAATCCGCGCCACCGCCGGTCTCAGGATCGTTGAGCGAATCGACCAAGGTATCGAGCAAGGCGGCGATTGCCTGCAGATCACGTTCGCTGGCCCGCAGACAGGCGAGCCGGATCGCCTGGCATTCGATCGCAATACGGGCCTGCAGCACATCGTCGAGAATGTTGGGTTCGGGCGCGAGGCAGAGCGTCAAGGCCTGACCCAGCACGGAGGCGTCGGCCGACCGCACATAGGCGCCGCGTCCATGGCGAATGTCGAGCAGACCCAGCATGGCAAGCGAACGCAGCGCCTCGCGCAGGACCGGGCGGCTGACGCCCAGCGTCAACGCGAGCTCTCGCTCACCCAGCAGCCGATCACCCGCCTTCAGTTCCCCCGACAGCAGCCGATCGCGGAAGAACGTGAAAACACGATCAGCGCCACTGGGGTTCTCGTCGGTGTCCTGGCGGACGATATCGAGCATGCGAACCTTGGTCAGTCCGTGGTCTGACCACTTTAGACAGGCGCTTCGGCCGCTGGCAACCGCTCGTGTGAAGGAAGTCCGGCTAGGGCGTGCCGGGCGTCAGGCACTGCGAGTTGAGTGCCGCCTTGGCGATCTCCAAAAATCGCTCGAGCGGACAGGCGTGCAGATGCGACTGCGCCTTGCAGGCCGGCAGTTCGACGGTCTTCATGCCCGGCGGATCGCGATAGTCGAGCCGCTTGCGATTGCGCATCTCGTCCAGCGTCTGGGCATAGTAGGCGATGCGGACATAGCGCTGGTTGCCGGTGCGAAACTGCTCGAAGGCCAGTGCGCCACCCGGGGATGCCTCACCCGGAAGGAATCCCTGCACCTGCCAAGTGAGGTCGAGCAAGGCGGCCACGTTGTAGATGTTGGTCTCGTGACCGACGAACAGCCCGAAGCGGACAGGCTGACCGACCGGCAGGGCACCGGGAAATTTGTGCCCGCTCTCCAGGGTAGTCGCGATCTGGTTCAGCATGTTCGAGCCATGCTCGCGCGCGATCTCGGGCGTCTTCTCGGTGAGGTCCATGTCGAGCAGGTGCAGCGTCAGCAATTCCTGCAGCGAGGCATCGCTGGCCAGCCGGCCCCAGGCCACCTGGTCCTTCGGCAGGCCTTCCGCGGCCTGCATGAGGAAGGCTTCCGAAGCTGTCGAACCCAGACCGAGCGGCCCTTTTAGGCGGGTGCGCCCGTCCGGGCCGGTCTCCAGCGCCGTGGGTGCGGTCGCGTCGCCGCAGGTCCCGCCGCCAGCCGCCGTAGCCGTCGTGCCATTGGGGCAGAGCACCGACTGCATCATGCGAAGCGGCCCGGCATTGTCGCGCTGCACTGACGCGAAGCTGCCGCCGATACGCGCCATGATCGCCTTGCGCGTTGCCGCCGGATCCATGGGGCAGGAAGCCGAAGGCTGCGGGTGAAACAGCGGATCGGGAACGTCGAAGTTGGCCTGGTTGCGCAAGGCGAGGTTGCCGCAGCGCGGGTACATGCCTGCCAGCAGCGCAGCCCCGCTGGCGCGCGTGCGCTGGTCAGTATCGGTCCAGGCGGCCACCGTGCCAGGGGCCGGGCAATCATCGGCCTGGATGAGACCGCGCGCGCCATAGAGCAGACGGTAATAACCGCCCATCAGGCGCATCAACTCCTCGCCGCGCGGCGACAGGAAGCCCGGCGCCACCGGCCAGGTCGGCCAGGCTTTCGCGGCGAGCCGGTCGAGCTCGGCATTCGTCTGTGTCGGCGACCGAACGCCGTGACGGCTGAGCACAATGGCGCGCTCGATCTGCCAGCCAGGCGGCGTCGGCTCGAGCTGCGCCGCAGCCGGCATCAAACCTGCCAGCAACGAGGCGACGACAGTGGCAACGAAGACGCGGACATTCATGAAACTCTCCCCCGGGGTGGCAAATATGCCGTCCCTCGCGGCTGGCCGCCACGCATTCCGTTGCCCGCCGCGGGACGATAGAATGACGGAAAGAGGAAGCCGCCCATGCCCGTGCACTGGACGATCTCACATGCCAACAAGCTGGTCGTGGCCGTCGCCAAGGACCAGGTGACGGTGTCCGACATCGAGAAGTATTTCGCCGGGATGACCGCTGACGGCGCGATGGCCTACCGCAAGATTTTCGAGATCACCCATACGCCGACAGCACTCAGCGAAGAGAACCTCCGCGCCCTGGGCGAACGGGTGGTCCTCTATGCCCAGCACGGCCAGATCGGTCCGGTGGCGATCGTCGCTGCCTCCGACGAAAGCTTCAATCAAGCGCAAATCTTTGCCGCCGCCGCGACGGCACGCCGGCCGCTCGCCATTTTCCGGGAGCTGCATGCGGCGCGGCAGTGGCTCGACGCCCAGCCGCTGCCCGAGGGCTGATCTTCACGGCCCCGAGGCCGCAATCTTGAGGCCACAATCGAGGATAAGGTGGCGGCATGCCCGGGCCTTCAGCCGCCACTCCCACGTCCTTCAAGCAGCGCGTCGGCGCATTGCGCAACCTGCGGCCCTTCCTCGCCATGGTGTGGCGCACCAGCCCGCAGCTCACCGCCCTGTCGATGGTGTTGCGCACCTTGCGCGCTTTGCTGCCTGTGGCGACGCTGTTCGTCGGTAAGCTGATCATCGACGACGTCGTGCGGCTCGTGCAGCTCCCCGACAAGCCCGCGACGCTTCAGCAATGGCTGGATAGCGGGCATCTCAACGAGCTGGGGCTCCTGCTCCTGGCAGAGTTCGCCATCGCGGTTCTGGCCGATGTACTGGGCAGAGTCGTCTCCCTGGTCGACAGCCTGCTGGCGGAGCGCGTCACCAACGCGTCCAGCGTGCGGCTCATGGCGCATGCCGCGACCCTGGACCTCGAGGATTTCGAGGATGCCGGTTTCCAGGACCAACTCGAACGCGCCCGTCGCCAGACCAGCGGCCGCATGACCCTGATGAGCCAGCTCTTCAGCCAGGCGCAGGATCTCGTCACCGTGGCGAGCCTCGCCGCCGGCCTCATCGTCTTCGCGCCCTGGCTGATCGTGCTGCTGCTGGTGGCCCTTGTGCCGGCCTTCCTCGGCGAAGCGCATTTCAATGCCCAGAGCTACACGCTCGATTTCGGTCGGACGCCGGAGCGGCGCGAACTCGACTATGTTCGACAGACTGCGGCGAGCATGGAGACGGCCAAGGAAGTGAAGATCTTCGGCCTCCACGGCTTCCTGATCGACCGCTATCAGCGGCTGGCCTCGGCCTTCTATGCTGCCAACCGCCGCCTGGCGTTGCGCCGCGCAGCCTGGGGCGGCCTGTTCACCACCATCGGCACGGTCGCCTACTACCTGGCCTACGCCTATATCGCGTGGCGCACATTGACGGGCGAATTCTCGGTTGGCGATCTCACCTTTCTCGCCGGCTCGTTCCGCCGTTTGCGCACGTTGCTCGAACAGCTGCTGCAGGGCTTCTCGTCGGTCGCCGGACAGGCGCTCTATCTCGACGATCTCTTCTCCTTCTTCGAGGTGCGACCGGAGATCCTATCTCCGAGGAATCCGCTGCCCTTCCCGAGGCCGATCAAGCACGGCTTCGTCTTTGAGAATGTCGGCTTCGCCTATCCGGGCGCCGAGCGTTGGGCGGTGCGTAATCTCTCCTTCACGCTGAAGGCCGGTGAAGTCGTCGCCCTGGTCGGCGAGAACGGCGCGGGCAAGACGACCCTCGTGAAGCTGCTGACGCGGCTCTACGACCCCAATGAAGGCCGCATCCTGCTCGATGGACACGACCTTCGCGCCTACGACCTCGGCGAGCTGCGCGGCAGCATCGGCGTCATCTTCCAGGATTTCGTGCGCTACAACCTCACGGCCCGCGACAACATCGCGGTCGGCCGCATCGACGCGCGCCGCGATCAGGACCGCATCGAGCAGGCGGCGGAACGCAGCCAGGCCGACGAGGTCGTCGCGCGCCTGCCCGGCCAATACGACCAGATGATTGGCAAGCGCTTCAAGAACGGCATCGAGCTCTCGGGCGGCGAATGGCAGAAGCTGGCGATCGCCCGAGCCTATATGCGCGAGGCTGAAGTGCTGATCCTCGATGAGCCCACGGCCGCGCTCGACGCACGTGCCGAGTTCGAAGTCTTCCAGCGCTTCAAGGAACTGAGCCAAGGCAAGACGGCGGTGCTCATCTCGCACCGCTTCTCCAGCGTCCGTATGGCCGACCGCATCCTCGTCCTTGCCGACGGCAAGGTCGAGGCTCAGGGCACGCACGACGAGCTGGTGGCCCAGGAGGGCCGCTATGCCGAGCTCTTCGAGCTACAGGCTGCCGGATACCGGTAGCCTACTTCTTCAGCGTCTTGGTGAGCGTGATCTCCGCGTTCAGCACCTTGGAGACGGGACAGCCCTTCTCGGCCGCTTCCACCAGCTTGTCGAAGGTAGCCTGATCGAGGCCCGGCACATCGGCCACCAGCGTGAGTGCAGACTTGCTGATCTTGAAGCCGGCGCCTTCCTGATCGAGCGAGACGGCGGCCTCAGTCGACAGCGAAGTCGGTGTGAAGCCCGCTGTCTGAAGCTGGAAGGCGAGCGCCATGGTGAAGCAGCCGGCATGGGCGGCGGCGATCAGCTCCTCGGGATTGGTGCCCTTCTCGCCCTGGAAGCGGGTCTTGAAGGAATAGGCCGTCTTGGAGAGCACGCCGGAATCGGTGGTGAGGTCGCCATTGCCGTCCTTGCCAGTTCCGCGCCATTCGGCATGTGCCTTGCGAATCATGATCGTCTCCATAACTGGTCGTTTACCGGCGCAGCCTGCACCGGCTTTGTGACAGCGTCGATTCGTTCTTTGGTCGATGCTAGGGTCTCCTCACTCAAAGCGGGGAGAATTTCATGCGGTCGGTTTGGCGGGCGTTCCTGGGAGCGCTGCTCGTGGTCTGTCTGGCGGCAACGGCGTCGGCACAGAACGGGCTGGAGCGCTTCGAGAAGGACATCAAGCCTCAACTCGAACTCAAAAAATTCACCTATGCCGACGCGCGCCCGCTCGGCACCTCGGGCTTCATCCTGAACAACGTCGTGGCCGTCGTGCCGGCCAGCGAGGCGACCAACGACAAGGAAACCACGGTTAAGATCGAGAAGCTCACGGTCGACGAACTGGACTTCGACCGCCTGAAGAAGAACTCCAAGGACGACGCGTCACCTCGCTTCGCCAAGCTCAAGATCGAAGGCATGACGGGCGACGACGAGCTCTTCTCCTCGCTCGAGCCTTACGGCGTGCCGAAAGTGCCGGTCGACCTCGCCTTGGACTATCGTATCGATCCTGCGGCGAAGGTACTGACGCTGAATACGCTGGAGATCAATCTGCGTGGTCAGGCCAAGATCAACCTGGCGCTGGTCATGGATGGCATCAGCGACAAGAGCGACATGGGCAGCGCCAAGGACGACGGCCGCCTGCGCTCGGCGTCGCTCACTCTCGACGACAAGGAGTTGCTGGCCAAGCTGGTGCCGGCCTTCGCCAAGGAGGAAGGCTCGACGGCAGGAGAGCTGGTAGGCGGTGCGCTGGATGCGTTGGCTGGCTTCGCACAGATGCAGACCGGCGAAACGCTGAAGGCGCTCGATGCCGTCTCCTCGTTCCTGCTCGACTGGAAGGCGCCGAAGGGGCCGCTGGTCGTGGGGTTGAAGCCTACCAAGACCGCAGGCCTCGACGATCTCGACAAGATCGCCGTGCCAAACGCGCTCAGCACGATCTTCGGCTTCACCGCGACCTATCCCGCGACGCGGGCCGGCGCGGCGAAGGCCGGCTCGAAGGAGAAGTAACATGCAGCGCCGCACCCTGATCGCCGGCACGGCCCTGCTGCCGCTGGCTTTCAGTGCGGCGGCTCAGGACGCCTTTCCTTCCCGGCCGATCCAGATGATCGTGCCCTTCCCGCCCGGCGGTGTCGCCGACATCACCGGCCGGCCGACGGCGCATGTGATGGGCAAGCTGCTGAGGCAGTCCGTCGTCGTTCAGAACAGGCCGGGGGCCGGCGGTTCGGTCGGCGCAGCGCAGGCCGCGCGCTCGACGCCGGACGGCTACACCATCCTGATGGCACTCTCTTCGATCTCTGTGCTGCCGGTGGCGGATCGCCTGCAGGGCCGCACGCCAGCCTATGAACTCAACCAGTTCGCACCCATCGCCCTGATCAGCGCCGACCCCACGGTGCTCGTGGTGCGTGAGGACGGCCCCTACAAGATGCTGAAGGACTTCGTCGATGCCGCCAAAGCCAGGCCCGGCACGATCAACTACGGTTCTTCAGGCGTTTACGGCACCCTGCATGTCGCCATGGAAATCTTTGCGGGCGCCGCCGGCATCAAGCTGTTCCACATCCCTTACCAAGGCGGCGGTCCCGCCGTAGCGGCGCTTCTCGGCGGCCAGATCGACGCGTTGGCGTCGGGGCCGTCTGCGGCGATCGGCCAGATCAAGGCCGGCAAGATGCGCGCCCTCGCCGTCTGGGGCGACAAGCGGCTCGCCTCGCTGCCGGACGTGCCCAGCATGAAGGAGCTGGGTTACGACGCCACCTTCTATATCTGGTCAGGCCTGTTCGCGCCGACTGGCACACCACAACCCGTCATGACCATCCTGCGAGACGCGGCCCGGCGCACGGCCGAGGATCCAGAATTCAAGGAAGCGATGGCCAAGGTCGAGACACCGATCGCTTATCTTGACGCACCTCAGTTCAAAACTTTCCTGGACCGTGATTCCGAGAGGCTTCGGGTCGCTGTCGAACGGATCGGAAAAGTACAAGAAAACTAGACATCTCAGCGCGCAACCACGCTCCGACGCGGGGCGTTTTCTCCTCAGCGGCGCCATTCTGGCAGCCGCGGCGAACATGGAGACAACGCCATGAACGACCCCAACAAGCACAATCCCTCACAGCAGCCGGACCGCGATCGCCAGCAGCGCGAACAGGTCCAGCGCGAACAGCAGCAGCGGCAAAATCAGAAGCCCGGCCAGAAGCCGGGGCAGCAGCCGCAGCAGCGTCCGGATGACAAGGACGAGTAGTCCGTCACCGCCACGGGAGGTCCCGCCCGTGCCGCCGGTTCCCGGCAAGGTGGATCCAATTCCACCCGAAATGCCGGTGCCCGGCATGCCCGAGCCGGAGGACGTACCCCCGCCGGTACCCCATCCGCCAGGTCCGCCGACTCCGGCGGCCTGGCGGATATTCGTTACTCCTTCACCGCTCCGGTGAGGGAGGAGACGTAGTAGTCGACGAAGAACGAATAAAAGATCGCGACCGGCAGTGAGCCGAGCAGAGAGCCCGCCATCAGCGCGCCCCACTGGTAGACGTCGCCCGATACCAGCTCGGTCAGGATCGCGACGGGAACAGTCTTCTTTTCACCGCTCTGGATGAAGGCCAGGGAATAGATGAACTCGTTCCAGGACAGCGTGAACGAAAAGATGCCGGCCGAGATCAGTCCCGGCACCGCCAACGGCAAGGTGATGCGCCGCAGGATCTGCAGCCGTGTGGCACCGTCGATCAGCGCACACTCTTCAAGCTCATACGGGATCGACTTGAAGTAGCCGATCAACAGCCAGGTGCAGAACGGCACCAGGAAGGTCGGATAGGTCAGGATCAATGCGAACGGCGTATCGAACAGGCCGAGCTGATAGACCGTGGTCGCCAGTGGGATGAACAGGATCGATGGCGGCACCAGATAGGCGAGGTAGATGCCGAGGCCGACATACTGGCTGCCCTTGAAGCGCAGGCGCTGGATGGCATAGGCCGCCAGCACGCTCGACAACAACGACAGGAAGGTGGCGCAGACGGCGACGCCCATCGTGGTCATCAACCACCGCGGATAAGCCGTCTCGAACAGGAGCTTGTAGATATGGTCGAGTGTGGGGCTATCGATCAGGAACGGGTTGTAGCGCTTGTAGTCGTAGAGCTCCGCGTTCGGTTTGAACGACGTGATCGTCATCCAATAGAACGGGAAGAGCAGGATGATGACGAAGCAGGCGAGCGGCACATAGATCGTCACCATGCGCCGGGCGCGGCTGTCCCACGCCATCTGCTCCGGTACGGCCGTGGCGGTCGACTGGGTTTCGGGCTGGTTGGCAGTGGCGTCAGTCATTGGCCTCTCCCTGCTGCCACTTGCGACGGGCCAGCGCGAAATAGCTGAACAGCGTGGCGAAGACGAGGAACGGGATCATCGCAACGGCGATGGCCGCCCCCTCGCCCAGCTCGCCGCCAGCGATGCCGCGCTGGAAGGCAAGCGTTGCCATGAGGTGGGTCGAATTCACCGGACCGCCGCGCGTGATCGCATAGACGAGCTGGAAGTCGGTGAAGGTGAAGATGATCGAGAAGGTCATCACGATCGCGAGGATCGGTAGCAGCAGCGGGAAGGTGATGTAGCGGAAGCGCTGCCACGCCGTGGATCCGTCGAGCAGTGCGGCCTCGTAAAGCGAGGGCGAGATGGTCTGCAAGCCGGCCAGCAGCGAAATCGCGACGAAGGGAATGCCGCGCCAGATATTGGCCGCGATCAGAGACCAGCGCGCGGGCCAGGTCGATCCCAGGAAGTCGAAGTAGGTGGTGCGCACGCCCAACACATCGACCGCAAGGTAGGAGATGATCGAGAATTGCGGGTCGTAGATCCACCAGAAGGCGATGGCCGAGAGAACCGTCGGCACGATCCAGGGCAGCAGGATGATGGCACGCAGCAGGCTCTTCATCGGCAGATGGTTGTTCAGCAGCAACGCCAGCCAGAGACCCAGCGCGAATTTTCCGAAGGTCGCCACCGCCGTATAGAAAACGCTGTAGAACACCGCCTTCCAGAACAGCGGATCCTCCAGCAGATACTCGAAGTTCTCCCAGCCGATCCACTGGCCTGTGCGCCCGATCTTGGTGTCGGTGAAGGCGAGCCAAACGCCCAGCCCTAGTGGATAGGTGAGGAACACCGTCAGCAACCCGCCGGCGGGCAGCAGGCAAAGGAAGATCAGGAACGCCTTGTTGTCGAACAGCCGACCGAGCCAAGTCGGTTGCGGTCGGGTGCGCGTCCAGTCGGTCAGGGTGACGGCAGTCATCGTGTCTCCGGAACTCGGTCGCCAGGATGTGGGCGGAAGACGCGGCCGGGATCACCCGGCCGCGCTCCGTTCCCTTCTTAGCGGTAGTACCGGCGCGCGCGGCGCTCGGCTTCCTTCGCCGCCTCGGCGGGCGTTGCCTGGCCCGCAGCCACCGAGGCGCACATCTGCACCAGGATGTACTCGGCCGCGACCGTGCCGGCCGCCTGGGTGATCGGGCCCTTGTAGCCACTCCAGAACGGGTTGTTCATGCCCTCGCGATAGACGGCGAGCTTGGGATCGCTGTCCCACACCTTGCTCTTGCCGTAGGCGGCGAGCGGGTGCGACCAATAACCGAGGCAGCCCGTCAGCCACGGATCGTACTGCTCGGCTTCCATCATGTATTGCATGTAGGCCTTGGCAGCGTTCGGGAACTTCGAGTGCTTGAACACCATGCCGTTCAGGATCAACGCCGACTGTGGCGGCTTGCCCACGACACCCGGAGGCAAAGGCGCGTGGTCGGTATCGTCGGCGATCGGCTTCGTCGCCGGGTCGTTCTTCAGCGCGAAGTACATCGACACGCCGTTGGCCGTCAGGAACAGCTCGTTGGCCGCGAAAGCGCGGTTGTTGCTGACGTCACCCCAGGAGAGCGTACCCGGCACGAAGGTCGGGTAGAGTTCCTTCAGGTAGTTGAGGGCTGCCACCGTCTCCTTGCTGTTGATCGAGACCTTGCCGTCCTCGTCGACAAGGAAGCCGCCGTGGCTCCAGACCAGCCAGTTGGCGAAGCCGTTGCCGTCGCCGACCGCATTGCCCAGCGCGAAACCCGCCGGCTTGTTGTTCTTCTTGAGGGCCTGGCAGAGCTTCAGGAAGTTGGCGTGATCGCCCGGTACCTTGTCGAAGCCGGCGGCCTTGACGGCCGACTGGCGATAGACGATCGGGCCGGTCGAGCCGCCGAACGGCAGGCCGATCCAGTTGTTGGTCTTGGCCTTCTTGCCGTACTTCTCACCGAGGAACATCCAGCCGCCGTACTTCTTGCCGAGATACTCGGCGACGTCGGTGACCTCGAGCAGCTTGTCGGAATAGATGTGCGGATCCTCTGCCCAGCCCAGCACGATGTCGGGGCCGGCGCCGGTATTGGCCGACACCGCCGTCTGCTGGCGGATATCTTCCCAGCCGACGAAGTCGACACGGACCTCGACACCCTTCTCCTTGGCGAACTTGGCGGTGTTGGCGCGGAAGATCACTTCATCGGGCTCGACGAAACGCGCGGGACGCAGAATGCGCAGAGATGCGCCTTTCTCGATGTCGAGCTTGGGCGGCGTCGCGGTCGCCGTCGGAATGCTCTGGCCGTTGGCCGAGCGGGCCATCGCCAGCGCCGCCGCGGCAGCGCCGAGAATTACGGCTTCGCGCCGCTTTATGATGAACACCATTGTCGTTTCCTCCTGATTGCTTGCTTTGCTTGTTTTCTTCCCCGATCTCAGAGGCGCTGGCCGGATTGCTGGTCGAACAGGTGGACCAGGGCGGGATCGGGCCGGACAGGCAGGATCTCACCGGGCTTCGCCGAAACACGTTCACGGAAGGCGCCGATCATCGACTGGCTGCCGACCTTCATCAGCACCTGGGTCTCGGAGCCGGTCGGTTCGACGACCTGAACCGTCGCCTTAATTCCTTCGCTGTCGATCCTGAGATGCTCGGGCCGCACGCCGTAGATAGCCGGCCCTTCCTTCGGCCGTGCGCCGTTGACGGGCAGCGGCCAGTTCGTGCCGTCGTCCGTGCGCAACGTGCCGCCGCTGACTGTGCCCTTCAGCATGTTCATGGCCGGCGAGCCGATGAAGCCCGCAACGAACAGGTTGGCCGGACGGTCGTAGAGCTCGAGCGGCGGTCCCGCCTGTTCGATATAGCCATTGTTCATCACGACGATCTTGTCGGCCATGGTCATGGCCTCGATCTGGTCGTGGGTGACATAGACCGTCGTCACCTTGAGCCGTTGATGCAGCTCCTTGATCTCCGAACGCATCTGCACACGCAGCTTGGCGTCGAGGTTCGACAGCGGCTCGTCGAACAGGAAGACCTGCGGGTTGCGCACGATGGCGCGGCCCATGGCAACGCGCTGACGCTGGCCGCCCGAGAGCTGGCGCGGGAAGCGATGCAACAGTTGCTCGAGGCCGAGAATCTTGGCCGCCCGACCGACTTCCTCGTCCATCAGCGATTTCGGCGCCTTCGCCAAGGTCAGCGAGAAGGCCATGTTGTCGTAGACGGTCATGTGCGGATAGAGCGCGTAGTTCTGGAAGACCATCGCGATATCGCGATCCTTCGGTGGCACGGAGTTCACCACCCGCCCGCCGATCGCGATCTCGCCCGATGTGATGTTCTCGAGGCCGGCCAGCATACGCAGCAGGGTGGACTTGCCGCAGCCCGACGGGCCGACCAACACAACGAACTCGCCGTCCGCAATATCGACGCTGACTCCATGCAGCACTTCGACAGGCCCAAAGGCCTTCCGCACGTTACGGACTTCGACCGTCGCCATTTTTCCTCCACGCGGGCGGTGATACCGCCTTGTACTTGTACAACTGCCGGCTCTTGCGACCGGTCTGGCGCCGCGGATCATATGCAATGCGCATGTAACGCGCGAGCGCATACTGAGAGATCAGTGACTTAGTCACCGATAGCCGCTTGTCGAAAGTGCGAGCCGCATTCAGGATGAATTGTTGCAACTAGTTCGGGGGAGTCTTCACATGAATTTCGACGCGCTTGCCGCATCATGGGCACCACGTCTGCTCAGCATCATGCGCATCATGACGGGCTTGCTGCTCCTGCAGCATGGCACAGCCAAGCTGTTCAAGATCCCGGTCATTCCGATGTTCGCCAATCTCAGCATCACGTCGCTGCCGGGCATTGCCGGCATCCTGGAACTGGTGGGTGGCGTGCTGATTATCCTTGGCCTGTTCACCCGTTCGACGGCGTTCATCCTCTCGGGCATGACGGCGTTTGCCTATTTCATCGCGCATGCCCCGAAGGGCTTCTATCCGATCCTGAACGGCGGTGAGCTGGCGGCGCTTTACTGCTTCGTGTTCCTCTATCTCGCGGCGGCAGGCCCCGGCCCATGGAGCATCGACGCAGGCCGCAAGAAGTAACGCTTAACGCGCTTTCACCAAGCCTGTATGGAACGTCGGACGGCTGCCTCGTGGCAGCCGTTTCGCTGTGCACAAATGCGTACCGTGTGGGAGGAAGCGCCTTGTCCAAGCCAATCATCGTCAATCGTCGTCGTTTTGCCGTTCTTGCGGGCGCCGCCACATTGGCTGCCCCGATGGTCGCGCGCGGCCAGGCACGCTGGAAGCCCGAGAAGCCGATCACGATCTACAACCCCTTTGCCGCCGGTGGCGTGACGGACGTGCATGTCCGGCTGCTGGGCGAGACCGTCAGCAAGGTCCTGGGCCAGCAAGTCGTCGTCGATATCAAGGCCGGTGCGGCCGGCACTTTGGCGCCGGCGATGCTGCTCAACGCCAAGCCCGACGGCCAGACGCTCGCCATCATGTCCATCAACAGCTTGCGCTATCCCCACTACCAGCAGACCAACTGGGATCCGCTGAAGGATTTCACCTACATCACCGGCCTGTCGGGCTACACGATGGGTATCGTCGTGAAGTCCACCTCGCCCTGGCAGACGCTCGAAGACATGATCGCTGCCGGCAAGAAAGAGCCGGAGAAGTATAACTACGGCACCAGCGGCGTCGGCGGCACCGGCCAGCTCATGATGATCGAAGTCGAACAGGCAACCGGCACCAAGTACACGCACATCCCCTACAAGGGAGGTGCCGAGTGGATGCAGGCGCTGCTCAGCGACCAGGTGCATTTCCTGGCTGACGCCGCGCAATGGGCGCCGTTCGTCGACGACGGCAAGTGCCGCATCCTCGCCATGGCGACCGAGAAGCGTATCCCGCGATACAAGGATACGCCGACGCTGATCGAGCGCGGCATCAACGTCGTGGGTCAGAGCCCGTATGGCCTGGTCGGCCCCAAGAACATGCCGCCGGAGATCGTCGATTCGATCTACCAGGCCTTCAAGCAGGCGTCGGCCGAACCGAAAGTGACGGAGTATCTCGCCAAGTTCATCCAGGTTCCCTGGGACAAGAACCCGGCCGAGTATCGTGCCTTCGCCGAGAAGTATTACGTCGACGTGAAGCCGTTGCTGATCAAGGCAGGCCTCGCCAAGTCCTAAGGGACAACAAGTCGTAGGGAGAAAGCCATGGCGCTGAAGAAGGTGGCTCTTGAGATCGGCATGGGCACCGACATACGCGGCGGTGACTATACCAAGGCCGCCGTGCGGGCGTTGCGCGATGCGCTGTGGCACAACTCGCTCACCGTCGCCACGGCACTGGGCAAGTCGAGCGACGATATGCAGGTCGAAGTCCTGATCGGCGTGCCGAAGCCCGATCAGGTCGACACTAAGGAAGTGCTTGCGGTGCTGCCGCACGGCACCGGCTCGGTGAAGGTCGTCGAAGGCGGCCTCGAAATTCCCAACGAGGCCGGTACGGACAAGACGGTGATCGCCCAGGCGGCGGCCATCGTCCGGCTCGACCTGTAGGCGGAGGCGGCACCATGGCGGCGAAACGCGTTATCCTCGAGCTGGGCACCGGCAACGATCTGCATGGCGGTGACTACACCAAGGCGGCCCTGCGCGCGGTGCAGGACGCCCTGCATCATTCCTCGCTGGCGATGATCCGGACGCTCAAGATCAATCCCAAGACCGACATGTTCGTCGATGTCACGATCGGCGTGCAGCAGCCGGACAAGGTCGATGCGGAAAAGGTACGTGCCTCTCTGCCGCACGGCATCGTCACGGTAAAAGTGGTGAAGGGCGGTCTCGACATCGCCGATCCCGATCACAATGACCCTGCCGTGATCGCCAGCGCTGCGGTTGCCGTCCGGCTGGAGTTGCCCTGAACGTTCGGGAGATGGTGCCATGCTGCTCTACGAGCATCCGCTTTCCTCCTACGCCCAGAAAGTGAAGATCGCCCTGCGCGAGAAGGGCCTCGATTTCGACGTCGAGACGCCTGCAGCACTCGGTA
This sequence comes from Reyranella sp., assembly GCF_004297405.1. Lineage (GTDB taxonomy): Bacteria > Pseudomonadota > Alphaproteobacteria > Reyranellales > Reyranellaceae > Reyranella. Next base: position 380,028 of record NZ_SCVC01000021.1, on the reverse strand, counting down.
GCGGCAATGCCGGCGGCGCGTTCGCCGCCGCCAGCCCACGCAACGAGGTGCCGACTCTCATCGACGGCGAGGCTCGCATCTTCGACTCCACGATCATCCTCGAATATCTGGAAGACAAATACCCGTCGCCCCCTCTCCTGCTGCGCGATCCGGTGGCCCGCGCGAATGCACGCATGATCGAGGATGTCTGCGATACCCTTTATGAAGCCGTGAACTGGGGCTTGAGCGAAGTCCGCTGGTTCAAGCGGGCCGAAGGCGAGCAGGCGGAAAAGATGAGGGCAACGGCGGCACGTCAGACCGCCGAGTTGCAGGCCTGGCTGACCGAAAGGCTCGGCAAGTCTCCGTGGTTCAATGGCGACGCTTTCGGCTGGGCCGATCTCAGCGTGGCACCTTATCTCAATCGCTCGTTCTTCTACGGATTGGGCACGCCGGCCGATTCACCGTTGGCGCAATGGCGAGATCGCCTCTGCCCCAGGCCATCCGTTGCCGCGACCTTCAAGGAATTCGAAGCCGCAGCAGCAGGCATGGCAAACGCGGCCGACCGACTAGCGTCGGGCACAATTCGACGCGAATATCGCGATCATCGTCTGGAATGGATGATGAAGTCGGGCGGTGTGCAGATCGTTCTCGACGGTCTCGCCAAGAACAACATCCGCTTCACTTGGCCTCTCGGGAATTAACCTCGGGCTCGACGTCCCATGAAGAGCATCGCAGCGCCGGCTACCACCGCGACCACGCCAACGATGCTCGGAATCGGGATGGTGCGCTGCTCATCGGCCGTGACCTTGAGCGGGCCAGCATCGACAATGGTCTTGCGCTCAGTGAACGAGATGTTGTCGATCGCCAAACCGGCGATGCCGATCGCGATCAGCAGGATTCCAAAGATTATCGCCGGCTTCATGCCCTGAACTCCCTTTCCTTGCGGCTGACCAAGGCAACGTGAGTTGCTGCCTGAGGTTGCACGCAAGGACCGGTGCTCAAGCCTTGAGCAGCATACTCTTGCCCTGCTCGATCGCCGTGCGTGCCATGGCGCGCAACTCGTCGTCGGTGGCGCTGCTGACCGGATGGCCGATCTGGGCGAAGCGATAATCCGGCATGCCCAGCACGCGGCTCATCATCTCGGCCGCACTGGCGAACCGGGTCGTCATCACGCTGAAAGCAGGAACCTGGAGTCTCTCAGCCGTTACAGAGTCGTGCAGACTGCACGATGAACAGCTTCCTCAATCCCCTAAGCCTGAGACGACGGCATCCCAGCCTTTGATCTCCGCCACGATATGGGCATCGGCCGGCGCGCTGTAATTCGACTTGGTGCGGCTCACGACCTTGGCCACGCCGTACTCTTCACGCAGGATCTGGTCCAGGTGCGTAAAGAAACCTTTGGTGCCTTCCTTGCCGTTGGAGATGAAGCCCACGGTCTTGCCCTGGAGCGTGTCGAGGCGCGGCGCGAGCTGGCCGAGCGGAGCAGCCGTTCCGGGCGTGGGGTCGAGAACACGAAAGGTCATGGCAGTCCTCTACTCTCTATATCTCTGTCACTTCTTCGGCGGTTCGCAATCGACGCAGACGCCGATGGGCAGGGTCACGGCATGGCTCTTATTCCCGAGCCAGGGTGGAATGACGGCACCGAAACCACCGGCCGGCCCGCCGGCCGCAATGACCAAAAGCTGGTCGGCCGACTCCATGGCCGGATAGACGCTGTCGCCGCGGTCCCGAACGACTGCGCCCTTGCCCACTTCAGCCCATTCGCGGCGGTGGATGCGCGCACGCTCATGGATGAAGCCCGCGATGTCACTCTTGGTCCACCCTCCGGCCTGGAGATGTTCCCGCAACTGCTTGGGAATGATCAGCGCGTAGTTGCCGGGATGGATCGAATAGTGCCGCAGGTTGGCGCGCATCTCGGCCGCGAAGGTTTCGAGGATCTCCTCGGGCTTGGTCGTCCACTCGTTCATGAGCTGACGCGGCGCACCGGCAGCCATCACCGTCACGGAAGACGCGCCTTTGGGAACGCCACGCTGCTCGGCGAGCGGCAGCCACGTCGTGTCCTCCTCGTCCTCGGCAACGCAATAGCTGAACTTGCCAGGGTGGCCGAGAGTCGACCGGTCGATCACGCCCGGCCGCACATCCATCAGGTTGATCAGGCAGAGCCGGATGGCTCGCCCGATAACGGCCGTGGCGCGATCGGAATTGCCCAGCGCATTGAACGTACCGCCGGCGCCCAGTTCGAGCCGGATCGGACCATTCAGCACGACCAGTACGGCGCAGCCGCCGGTGCTCGCCGTGGCACCGTGCATCAGGAATTCCTCCTGCATCATGGCCATCCAGGCGGTCACGACGACCGGGAAATGCATGGGCAGACAGCCCGCCATCACGGCATTGATCGCAAGCTTTTCGGCTGTGATGGCGAGCCCGCGCACCGGCTCGATGCCGATGAGCTGGTCGGGCGGCATCATCACCCATTCGAGGCAGGCTTCGACCGCCTCCTGCGTCGGCGGCACGACAGGCAGCCCATCGGTCCAGCCGTTGGAGTGGTAAAGCTCCTGGACGGCGGAAATGCTGTCGACGTCGTAGGTGCGTGAAGCGAGTTGCACGATGGTCCTCCACGGCCAGCATAGCCACCGCGATCGCTATGCCAAGATCAAGCTGATAGACAGGATTGTTGCACTCGACGCATCAATCGGCACGGGCCCATTCGCGCCGCAGGAAGGCAAGCAGGCCGGATGCTGCCGGCGTTGGCTCCCGCTCGCGCAAGGCGATCAGGCCGAGGCGATGGACCAGCCGCGGTTCGCTGAGCGGCACCGCCCGCAGGCCACGCGCCAACGGTCCGCGCGTGGTGCCTCTCGGCACGAGACCCACCCCCACGCCGGCGCCCACGAAGGCCAGCATGGTGGCGAGCTGGGTGACCACGACCATCTGGCGCAGCGGCACGCCGATCGTCGCCGCCGCCGCGTCGATGGTGCGGCGAGTGCGCGAGCCAGTCGGCAGGGCCACGATCGTTTCGCTGGCCAAATCAGCTAGGCTGACCTTTCGCCGTCCCGCCAGCCTGTGACGCGCCGGCATGACGGCGCAGAAAGTCTCGCGACCGAGCGCCGTGCCGACGACGAAGTCGGGCAGCTCGTCGACATAGCCGATACCGAAATCGGAGACACCACTTCGGACATCCTCGAGCACCGTCGCATGCACGCCTTCGCGGATATGAATCTCGACACCCGGACGGTCGGCGCGATAGGCCGCGACAATCGACGGCAGTCGCCCACCGGCCACCGACATGATCGTCGACAGCACGACGAGACCGCGACGCTCCTCGGCGACTTCGCGGACGCTCTGCACCGTGATGCCGAGATCGTTCAGCATGCGCTCGGCGACCGCAGCAAACTCGCGGCCCGCCGCCGTGATCTGGACACGCCGCGTGCTGCGATCGAACAGGCGTACGCCGAGCGCCGTTTCCAGCCGCTTGATGGCTCGCGTCAGGGCCGGCTGCGAGAGACGCAGCCGCGCCGCTGCTGCGACGAAGCTGCCATATTCGGCGAGAGCAAGGACGGCCTCGAGCTGACGGGCGCTGAAATCCGGAAGGGTCGCCCGCCGCATCTGGTCACCGGCCTCAGGCCGCCAGCATCCGCTCGCGATTGCGGTCGCGCAGGATCGGCATCACCCACTTGCCGAAGCGCTCCGCCTCCTCGTCGTGCAGGTAGCCCGAGAGGCAGAAGGAGTGGCAACCGAGGTCGATGAACTTCTGCAGCGTGTCGGCGCACTGCTCGGGATCGCCGACTATCGCAATCCCCGCACCGGGCCTGACCTGGGTAATGCCCGTCCACAGATGCGGCTCGATGGTCTCGCCGATCGCAGCCAGCTCGCGCACGCGGCGGTTGGCCTCCGACGTCGCAAAATGCTGCGTCACAAACTGCTTTTGGCCTTCCGTCGCATGTGCGACGAGCCCGTGGGCAAACTCCCAAGCCTCTTTCTCGGTCGGCCGGCAGACGATCTGCAGGCGCATGCCAAAGCCGATCTCGTTCTCGCGACCGTGCTGCGCTGCCATCGACTTGATCTCGGCCATGTTGGCGCGGATGCGATCGTAAGTGTCACCCCAGAAGAGATGAACATCCGAATGCTTGGCCGAAATCTCCCAAGCCTGCTTCGAACCGCCGCCGAGATAGAATTTCGGATAGGGCTTCTGCAGCGGATAAGGCCGGATCTGCGCGCCTTTAAGCTGATAGAACTTACCGTCGAAATGCACGGGACCGCGCGTGGTCCAGAGCGCCTTCAGGATCGAGACTTCCTCGTCCATGATCTCGTAGCGCTCTTCCTTGCCCCACTTGATGCCCTCGGCGGCATTCTCGGTCTCGCTCTGGCCCGCGATCAGGTTGATGCAGATACGCCCGCCCGAGAGCTGATCGAAGGTCGTGATCATCTTGGCCAGCAACACCGGATTGATGTAGCTCGGCCGCGCGGCCACCAGCATGCGCATCGACTTGGAGCGCGCCACCATCATGGCGCTGGCAATCCAGGCCTCCCAGCAGGCCGTCTGCACCGGCACCAGCATGTATTCGAAGCCGGCCGCCTCGGCAGCATCGACGATCTTGTCGAACAGCGGCATCGACGGCGCCACCTGTGCGCTCGCCAACCCGTAGGCCGTGGTATCGCCGGCGGTCGGCAAAAACCAGCCGAACTCCAGACGCTTTTCTCTACTCATCTCTACTCTCCCGTCATTCCGGATCGATGCCGGCCGCCTTGACCAGCATCGCCCATTTTTCCTTTTCCGCCTTGATGAAAGCGCGGATCTGATCCGGCGCCATTGGCTCGGGCTCGATCGAAATCGCCCGCAACCGCGCCGCCGCCTCCGGTTCGGCAACGATCTCCGACACATGACGGCCGATCTTGTTGATCACATCGGGCGGCGTGCGCGCCGGCGCCACTACCACGAACCAGGCATCGAGCGCGAAGGCGCCAAGCCCTGCTTCTGCGAAGGTCGGCACATCCGGTATCAGCGGCGAGCGCTTGTCGGAAGCAACGACCAGCGCCTTCAGTTTGCCTGCCTTGAACTGCGGCATACCGGTGCCGACGTCGATGAACGTCATGTCGATCTGGCCCGAGAGCACGTCCGCCATCGCCAGAGGCGCCGCCTTATAGGGCACATGCACGAGTTCGGTACCGGTGCGTTGGGCGAGCGTCGTGGAGATGACCCGCGCCGACGGCGTGCCGGCCCCGTAGGTCAGCGAAGGCTTGGCCGCCTTTTGCGCGCGCCACGAAGTCCGCGACGGTCGAAATGCCAGAGTCCGTTCGCACCGCCAAGGTAAAAGGGATTGAGCCGCAAAAGCCCGTGGGTGCGAAGTCAGCCAGCGAATCGTAGGGCACCGCCTTCATCAGATTGGGATTGCCGGCGTGCGTCGCAGCGGTCGCCATCATCAGCGTGTAGCCGTCCGCAGGCGCACGGGCGACGATACCGCCCGCAATCGAGCCATTGGCGCCAGCCTTGTTGTCGACGATCACCGGCTGGCCGAGCCGCGGTGACAGTCGCTCCGCAATGATGCGCGTGAGCGTGTCGGTGGCGCTGCCGGCCGTATACGGCACGACGATCGTCAGCGGCTTGGCGGGCCAGGATTGGGCGCGCGCGCCGAGGCCGGTCGAAGCTAGGGCGAGCGAGGCCAGAGCAGTGCGTCGAGTGAGGGACATGGCTGCATTTAAACAAGCGCAGGACAGAATACGCAATTCGCTCTGGTGACCGCGTTCCGAAATCGGCACGATCCATCCCTTGTGCTCAAGGGGGAGACACCGAGGGATGCTGCAACACGGCAAACGTCCGACAATCGCATCGCGGCACGGCATGGTGGCCGCGGCCCATCCGCTAGCCGCCGCCGCCGGAGCACGCATCCTGTCGAACGGCGGTAATGCCTTCGACGCTGCGGTCGCCACGGCAGCAGCGTTGAATGTCGTGGAACCCTACATGTCCGGACTGGCTGGTCGTGGCGTAGCGACCTGCTATATCGCCAAGGAGAAGCGGGTCCGCACGCTCGACTTTGTCGGACAGATCTCCAAGAACTTTCCGATCGACAAGCTCAGCGACCGCAGCCAGCTCCAGCGCGGCGCCGTGGCGGTTGGCGCACCGGGCAATCTCGCGGGCTGGTGCGAACTCAACAAGGCGCACGGCAAGAAGAAGCTGCCGGAATTGTTTGCGCCCGCGATCGCCATCGCGCGCGACGGCTTCCAGCTCATCGAGTTCAATCTCGAGGAAATCCAGGGCGTGGCCGGCGAGCTTGCGGGCTACAAGGCCCTGCATCCCGAGTGGTCGCGCGTTTACACCGCGGGCGCGGGCACGGTGAAGCCGGGCTTCGTGCTGAAGCAGCCCGACCTTGCCCGCACTCTGGAAGCACTGGCCACCGAAGGGCCCAGCCTCCTCTACGGCGGCGCGCTCGGCCAGAAGATCCTCGACCGGCTGACCGAACTCGGCGGCTGCATGGTCATGGACGACATCCTGTCGGCCAAGGCGACCTGGCGCGATCCGGTGGCGGTCACCTATCGCGGCCGCACCGTGCATGTGCCGCCACCGCCCTGCGAGGGATTCCAGTTCCTGCTGACCCTGCGCATCCTCGATGGCTTTGACCTCGCCAAGATGAAGCGCAACTCGACGGAGCATCTCGATACCGTGCTGCGCGCCATCCGCCTGGCCGCCGGCGTGCGCATCGCGACCGGTATTCCGGCGCCGCAGAAGCTCGCGGAAATTTTGTCTGACAGCCATGTCGAAAGCCTGCGTGCCCGTGTGCGCGACGGCAAACCAGTGATCGGACCGACCGAACAGTGGACGCCGACCAACGAACCCGTGTCGGCCGTCGACGAAAGCCACACGACGTCGTTCTCCGTGGCCGACAACGAGGGCAATCTCATCTGCCTGACGCAGAGCCTCGGCAGCGTCTTCGGCTCGGGCGTCGTGGTGCCCGGCACCGGCCTCTGCCTCAACAACTTCCTCTACTGGGCGGACGTCAACCCGGAGAGCCCCAACCGCGTGAAGCCTGGCGAACAGCTCCCGATGTGCATGGCGCCCTCGATCTCGATCAAGGACGGAAATCCCGTCCTGGCACTGGGCACGCCGGGCAGCTACGGCATCCTGCAGACCCAGGCGCAGGCGATGGTGCAGTACGTCGATTTCGGCCTGCCGCTGCAGCAAGCGATCGAAGCTCCACGCGGCCGCCTGACCGACGGCGCAGAAGTGCTGTTGGAATCGCGGCTGCCGGCCGACATACACGCCGACCTGCGCAAGCTCGGCCATAACGTCACGACCGGTCCGGACTGGACCATGAAGGTAGGCGGCATGCAGGGCGTGGCGGTCGATCCCGAGACCGGCATGTTCACGGGTGGCTGCGACCCGCGTCGCGACGGCTACTGCGTGCCGGCCTGACGAACACGCTCAGCGCGACGTCTTCTCCATGTTCCAGAAGACGGTCGCGGCGGGTGTGGCGAGAATGCCGTGGACCTTGGTGCTGTAGGCGCCAATGTTGAACCACTCACCCAGCGGGAAATACATTCCCGCCCTGACGGCAAGCGCCTGGATTTCAGAAGCGATCGCCTTGCGCTTGGCCGGATCCTGTTCACGCGCAAAGCGGTCGCGAAGCTCTTCCATCGTCTTGTCGCACGGCCAGCCGCCCGTGGCCTTGTCGCAAGCGGCATTCAGGAAGGCAGAGACCACGGGATCGACCACGTCGAGGGCGCCCCAGCTTGCCGTCACCAGGTTCCAGCCGCGCTGATCCGGTGGATCGCGACGCACGAAGCGGCTGATCTGCGTCTGCCAATCCATCGACTGCATGTCGACCTTGAAGCCCGCACGCTCGAGCTGGGCCTTCGCAACGGGCGCCAGCCTGGCGATGGCAGGAATATCCGTAGCGTGCAGCAACACGATGGGCTCGCCTTTGTAGCCGGCCTCGGCCAGCAGCTCCCTGGCCTTGGCGACATTGCCTTCCAGGCGTCCTTCCATCCCGGCATCGCCGGCGAGCGGCGTGCCGCAGACAAAGTAGGATTTGCAGACCCGATAGAAACGCGGATCGCCGATGGCCGCGACGACGAAGTCGGGCTGGTTCACGAGGTAGCCCAGCGCCTCACGCACCTTGGGATTGTCGAATGGCGGATGCAGCCAGTTGGGCCGCAGGCTGAACTGATTGGGAAGGGTGCTGCGCACGATGGCCAGCGACTTGTCGCCCTCGACCAGTGGCAGCAGATCGACCGAGATCAGCTCGACAGCATCGACCTCGCCCGCCTGCAAGGCACTCACGGCGGTCTGCGGATCGGCAATGGCGACCCATTCGACCCGGTCCAGCTTGGCGACCTTGCCGCCAGCGAAGTTGCTCGGCGGTTCCGGCCGCGGCTTGTAGGCTTCGTTCTTGACGTAGACGGTCTTCTCGCCGGGCTTCCACTCGTCGGCCTTGAACTTGAAAGGTCCGGAGCCAACCGACTCGGTGATCTGCTGAGTGCCGGGCGTCTTGGCGAGTCGCTCGGGCATCATGAAAGGCACGACGCCACCGGGCTTGGCCAGCGACTCCAGGACGAAGGCATAAGGCCCCGAGAGCGTGAGCCGGATCGTGCGGCCATCGACCGCCACGAGCTCCCGCATGTTGGCCAGTAGCTTCTGGCCCATCGTGTCGCGCGGCATCCAGCGCTGCAGCGAGGCCACGCAATCGGCTGCCGTCACTGGCGTGCCGTCATGCCAGGTGAGGCCTTCGCGCAAGGTGAAAGTATATTCCAAACCGTTCGGGCTGACCGTGTGGCGTTCCACCATCTGCGGACGGGGCTTGAGATCGGCGTCGACGCTGAACAGCGTGTCGTAGACGAGATAGCCGTGCGTGCGGCTGATCTGGATGGACGACCAGACCGGATCGACGATCTTGAGATCCGAGGACATGACGATCCTGAGCGTGCTCTCGGCCCGCCCCTCAGCCGGCAATGCTGCAGCGCCGAACGCGACAGCGCACAGCGCCGCCTTCACCCACTTTGTCGACCGCTCGATCACGCCTTGGCCTCTCCTTTGCAAGTCTCCGTTCTAGCATGGCTGGCCCGCGACTCGTGTCCCTAACGTGGATCGACGCGTTCGCCTCTTGCGACAGGGAGCGTGCAGTGTTCAGATCGCTCCAACGAGAACTGAAGGGATGGGAGATATGAAATCTTGGAGTTGGCTGGCAGGAGCGGCGCTGGCCGTCCTCGCGTTCGGAACCGCGGAGGCGCAGGAAACGCCGCGCAAAGGTGGCGTGCTTCGCATGACGGCGCCCTATGCCGCAAGTTTTGGCAGCCTCGATCCCCATGTGACGCCCCGCGCCCAGGACGACATCGTCAACAAGGCGATCCATCGCACGCTTTATAATTGGGACACCAAAGAGGGAAAGCTGGCCCTCGAACTGGCGAAGTCGGTATCCGTGTCGGCCGACGGCCTCACCTATACCTACAAGCTGCGCGACGACGCCTTCTTCCATAATGGCCGTAAGATGACGGCCGACGACATCATCTGGTCGTTTACCCGCATCATGGACGGCAGCAAGGGCTATCCCGCCGCCCGCTATGTCCGCGTGATCAAGGGCGCGGTCGATGTCGAGAAGGGTCAGGCCAAGGAAATCTCCGGCCTGAAGAAGATCGACGACTTCACCCTCGAAATGACGATCACAGATCGCGTCGACCCGGGTTACTATTTCTTCGCCGGTTCGACGGCCATCCTGCCCAAGGAAGAGGTCGAGAAGGGCAATTTTGCCTCCAATCCGGTCGGCCTCGGCCCCTTCAAGTTCAAGGAGCACATTCCGGGCTCGCGCGTTAGCACCGAGCGCTTCGACAAGTTCTACAAGGCCGGCAAGCCCTACCTCGACCGGGTCGACGTCATGATCATGGCCGAAGCCGCCGCGCGCGACGTCGCCTTCCGCAACAAGGAGATCGACACCTCGATCCTGGGGCCTGCGCAGTACGTCGCCTACCGCGCCGACCCGCAGCTCTCCAAGGGCATCCTCGAAGTAGCCGAGATGTTCACGCGCTCGATGCACATCAACCTGTCCTCGATCAAGCCGTTCCAGGACAAGCGCGTGCGTCAGGCGATCAACTACGCGATCGACTCCAACCTGATCATCTCGCGCCTGGTCAAGGACAAGGCCTACCGTGCGACAAGCTGGCTGCCGCCCTCGGCCGCCGCCTTCGACAAGACGATGAAGGCCTATCCGTTCGACCCCGAGAAGGCCAAGAAGCTGCTGGCCGAGGCGGGCTATCCCAACGGCTTCGAGTTCGAATGGACGACCAGCCAAAACGAGAGCTGGGGCCTGCCGATCGTCGAAGCGGTGATCCCGATGTTGGCCAAGGTCGGCATCAAGGCCAAGCCCAAGCTGGTCGAGGTCACAGTGCTGACCGAGCTGCTGATGAAGGGCGAGCACCAGTCGCTGATCGCTTCGAGCCTCACCGGCCCCGATTCGCTGGCGACGCTGCGCTGCTATTACTCCAAGACGCCGCGCACGGCTTGCAACTACACCGGCTTCAACAATCCGGAGTTCGACAAGCTGCTCGACGATGCCGCCCAGGAAGGCGACATGGCCAAGCGCGAAGAACTCCTGAAGAAGGCCAACAACCTGCTCTACGAAGAAGCCCCGGTGTGGTTCTTCAACTACAACAAGGCCGTGCTGGCCTATCAGCCGTGGGTGCACGGCCTGCAGGCCAACCCGACCGAGATCACGCATCAGTATCCTGAGGACATCTGGGTCGACGCGAAATCGCCCGCCAAGTAACAAGAAAGAAGTGAGGGTTTCCTCGCTCCGCTCGGGATGACAGCGCCGTTGTCATCCTGAGCGTCAGCGAGGGCCTTCAGAGTCTGTACAATGCTTCTTGTCCTCGGCCGCCGCCTCGCCAACGTCATCCCGACGCTGCTCGCCGTCATCGCCCTCGTCTTCCTGTTGTTCTCCGTCCTGCCCGGCAGCTTCATCTCCGGCATGAACGAGGACGGCCGCTCGACCATCGACCCCGCCGTGATGGAACGCATGCGCAAGGAGATGGGCCTCGACGACCCTCTGCTTGAGCGGTTTGGCAAGTACGTCGCCGCCACCGTCACCGGCGATCTCGGCACGTCTTTCCGGACACGCGAGCCCGTGACGAAGATGCTGAGCAATCGCATCTGGCCGTCGCTGAAGCTGGTCCTGGCCGCCATGACCTTCGCCATCGCGGTCGGTGTCACGCTCGGGTTCCTGGCCGCTCTCAAGCCCGGTAGCTGGATCGACACGGCCTCGATGGTGGGTGCCATTTCAGGCCTGTCGCTGTCGCAGTTCTGGTTCGGCCTGATGCTGATGTATCTGTTCGCGCTCAAGCTCCAATGGCTGCCGAGCTTCGGCTACGGCGATGGCGGATTGCGTCACCTTATCCTACCGGCGGTCGCACTGGGGGTTGGACCGATGGCCTTGCTGGCCCGCACGACACGTGCCGCGGTGCTCGATGTCCTCAACGCCGATTTCGTTCGCACCGCCCGGAGCAAGGGCATGAGCGAGCGCCGGGTCGTCGAGTGGCACGTGCTGCGCAACGCCCTCGTCCTGGTCATTACCATTGTCGGCCTGCAGTTCGGCTCGCTGATGGGCCAGGCCGTCGTCGTCGAAAAGCTGTTCGCCTGGCCAGGTGTCGGTTCGCTGATGGTCGACTCGGTGTTCCAGCGCGACATGCCGACGGTCCAAGGCTGCATCCTGATGATCGTGCTGTTCTTCCTCGCCATCAACACATTGGTCGACCTCGCCTACGTCGTGATCGATCCCCGGATCCGCTACCAATGAGCATTGCAATCAAGCGGCCGCGCCTCCGCCTAAAGGGCGGGACGTCTCTCTGGATCGGTGGCGGCCTGGTCGCCACGGCCATCATGGCGGCGGTCCTGGCGCCGTGGATCGCCCTCACCGACCCGGTGATGGACGCCAACCTGATGAACGCCGAGATTCCGCCCGGCCTCGAATATCCGTTCGGCACCGACGCACAGGGCCGCGATATCTACTCGCGCATCGTCTATGGCGCCCGCATCTCGCTGAGCGTCGGCATCATCAGCCAGATCTGCAACAGCCTGATCGGCGTCACCCTGGGACTCACGGCCGGCTACTGGGGCGGTTGGTGGGACGATCTGGTGAGCGGACTCACCAACCTGATGCTGGCGATCCCCTCGCTGGTCTTCGCGCTCGCCATCATGGCGATCCTCGGCCCCGGTCTGGTGAGCCTGGTGATCGCGCTCGGCCTCACGAGCTGGTCCTACTCCTGCCGCATCGCGCGCGCCCAGGTCCTGTCGCTGAAGAGCCAGGGCTATGTCCAGGCTGCACGCATCCTGGGCTATGGCGACCTGCGCATCATGTTTACGCAGATCCTGCCGAACATCCTGGGGCCACTGATCGTGATCGCCACGCTAGGCATGGGCGGCGCCATCCTGTCCGAGGCGGCGCTGTCGTTTCTCGGCCTCGGTATCCGCCCGCCCTTCCCGAGCTGGGGCAGCATGCTCTCCGAGGCACGCGACCAGATCACGACGGCGCCGTGGCTCTCGGTCTTCCCCGGACTCGCCATCTTCTTCACCGTTCTCGGCCTCAACCTGCTGGGCGATGGCCTGCGTGACATCCTCGATCCGCAGTCAACCACGAGGCGGGCATGACCGTCCCTCTTCTCAAGGTCGACAATCTGCGCATCGCCCTCGCCGGCGACGGCGCGACCTACAATGCCGTAGAAAACGTGTCGTTCGAGATCGGCCGCGGCGAGGCCTTCGGCCTGGTGGGCGAATCGGGCTGCGGCAAGAGCATCACAGCATTGGCCGTCATGGGCCTGCTGCGCCGGCCCTTGTCCCTGGGTGGCGGCCGCATCGCCCTCGACGGCGAGGAGATCCAGGATGCCTCGCCCGCCGAGATGCGCCGGCTGCGCGGCAAGCGCATTGCGATGATCTTCCAGGAACCGATGACGGCACTCAATCCGCTGTCGCCGGTTGGAAAGCAGATCGCCGAGATGTTCGTGCTGCACGAAGGCATGGGCTGGAACGAGGCAATGGACCGCGCCGAGGAGGCGCTGCGGCAGGTTCGCGTGCCGTCGCCCGAACGGCGAATTAAAGACTATCCCCACCAGCTCTCAGGCGGCATGCGTCAGCGGGTGATGATTGCTATTGCCCTGGCCTGCGGCCCCGACCTGCTGGTCGCCGACGAACCGACAACGGCGCTCGATGTCACGGTGCAGGCGGAGATCATCGACCTGATGGCCGAGCTATGTGCTGCCAAGGGCACTGCGATCCTGATGATCAGTCACGATCTCGGCCTGGTCGCCAACATGTGCAAGCGGGTGGCCGTGATGTACGCCGGCCGTATTGTCGAGAGCCAGGCGGCAGAGGCCATTTTCGCCACGCCGAGCCATCCTTACACGCGAGGCCTAGTCGATTCGCTGCCGCGATTGGGCGAACGCTCCAAGCGCGGACGCCAGCGGCTGCGTGAAATTTCGGGTGTCGTGCCCTCGATCGCAGCCTATCCGGCGGGTTGCCGGTTCAACCCGCGCTGCCCTTCCGTGACCGACGTTTGCCGCGAAATGGTGCCCGAGGCGACGCCGCTGCCGGCCGAAGGTCTTGTCAGGTGCCATCACCATGGCTGAGCCACTACTTTCCCTCGATGACCTCGCTGTCCATTTCAAGATCGGCAACATGTTGGGCGGCGGCATCAAGACTCTGAAGGCCGTGGACGGCGTCACCCTGGACGTAAAGCCCGGCGAGTGCCTGGGGCTGGTCGGCGAATCGGGCTGCGGCAAGTCGACCCTGGCGCTTGCGATTATGGGCCTGCTGCCGCCGACGCGCGGCACCATCGGCGTCGATGGCCAGGAGATCTCCGGCAACAAGGCGCCGGACCGCATGAAAATGGCCCGCACGGTGCAGATGGTCTTCCAGGACCCCTACGCCTCGCTCAATCCACGCCAGACGGTGCGTCGCACCTTGGCCGATCCGTTGCGCCTGCATGGCGTTACCGACAAGGCCGAAGTCGAAGCGCGCGTCGCCGACATGATGGCGAGGGTCGGCCTCCGGCCCGAGCAGGCCGATCGCTATCCGCATGAGTTCTCGGGCGGCCAGCGTCAGCGCATCGGCATCGCCCGTGCGTTGATCCTGAAGCCCAAGCTCGTGCTCTGCGACGAACCGGTCTCGGCACTCGACGTGTCGATCCGCGCGCAGATCATCAATCTGCTGCTCGAGCTTAAGGACGAGTTGGGGCTGTCCTACATCATGATCAGCCACGATCTCGGCGTGGTCGAACATGTCAGCGACCGCGTGGCGGTGATGTATCTCGGCCGCATCGTCGAGCAGGGCGGCTGGCAGGAAATCTTCGAGAATCCGCGCCATCCCTATACGCGTGCCTTGATCGCTGCGATCCCCGACCCCTTCCACCGCGCCGCCATCAGCGCCAAGGCCAAGGCGCGCGGCGAGATCGCCAGCGCGCTCAACCCACCGCCAGGTTGTCACTTCCACCCGCGTTGCCCGCTCAAGGCTGACATCTGCGTGTCACAGGATCCCGTCCTCGCCGCTGTTGCCGAGGGGCATCGCGCGGCTTGCCATTTCAGGGATCGCGTGAGTTGATGGGGCGATAGCCCCATGAAAGCCTCAGACGTCGACCGCATCACCAACTGGATCGTCCGCCGCGGCCTGGAGGGTGCGCAGGAATCCGATCTGCTGCGCGAGTTCTGCGAGAAGTGTAACGCGGCAGACCTTCCGGTTGCGCGGGCGCTGGTCGTCATCGACACGCTGCATCCGGTGCACGAAGGCACCGTCTTCCGCTGGCGCAATGACGATATCGAGGAGAAAGCGGCCACCACCTACGGCCGCACGACCGAAGGCGCGGCCGCAGACTCCTGGCACCGCAGTCCTTTTTATCACCTGCTGCAGACCGGCGGCGAGGAACTGCGTCGCCGCATCGGCTTCGGCGAGCCTGCCGACTTTTCCATCATCGAGGAGATGAAGGAGCTGGGCCACACGGACTACATCGTCTTCGTGTATCGCTTTGCGACCAACGCTACGATCGGCGAGATGGATTGCGTCTATTCGGGCTGGTCGACACGCAACCCCGGCGGTTTCAGCGACGTGTGCATTGCCGCGCTTCGTCAGCTCGTGCCCGTCCTGGGGCTCGCCATCAAGAGTGCGGCGCTCGCAAACGTCGCGCACACGCTGGTCGAGACCTATCTCGGTCGCGACGCCGGCAGGCGGGTACTGGGGGGCCGTACCCAACGCGGCGTCGCCGACCGCATCGAGGCCGCGCTCTGGTTCTCCGACCTGCGCGGTTACACGACCATCACCGACACCGCACCGCCCGGTGAGATCATTCCGCTGCTGAACGACTATGCCGAGGCGGTCATTACCGCGATCCACGAAGCGGGTGGTGACGTGCTGAAGCTGATCGGCGACGGCACGCTGGCGCTGTTCCGTGCCGACGACCCGGCGGAGGCGTGCCGGCGCGCGCTGCTGGCTGAAGAGAATCTCCGGGTGCGTATCAAGGAGCTGAACGAGAAGCGCCTGGCCGAAGAAAGACCCGTGACCTCTGTCTATCTCGGCCTGCACGTCGGCGAGGTATTCTACGGCAATGTCGGCAGCTTCGACCGCCTCGACTTCACGGTGGTGGGCCCCGCCGTCAACGAGACCAGCCGCATCGCCTCGATGTGCCGCTCCGTCGACCGGCCCGTGCTGGTTTCCTCGGCCTTCGCGACCTCCTTGTCAGCACGCGAGCGGGCTGGACTCGTTTCAGTCGGTCGCTTCGCGTTACGCGGCGTCGGCCGTGCGCAGGAACTCTTCACCCTCGATCCGGAATTGATCTAGCCGTTCATATAGTTGTCCCTACCACTGGGCCTGATACTTTCCAGACCAGACAACATCTGGAGCAGCCCATGGCAAAGACGCCCGCAATTTCGATCGGCATCAAGGAAGCAGACCGCAAGAAGATCGCCGAAGGGCTGAGCCATCTGCTGGCCGACACCTACACGCTCTATCTCACGACGCACAATTTCCATTGGAACGTGACCGGGCCGATGTTCACGTCGCTCCACACCATGTTCATGACGCAGTACACCGAGCTCTGGAACGCCGTCGATCCGATCGCCGAGCGCATCCGGTCCCTGGGCTATCCGGCGCCGGGTTCGTACGGCCAGTTCGGCAAGCTGAGCTCGCTCGCCGACGCGCCTGCCAAGCCGCCGAAGGCGCTCGACATGGTGCGCATCCTGGTGGACGGCCACGAGGCCGTGGCGCGCACGGCCCGCGGGGTCTTCCCGGTGGCCGACAAGGCCAGCGACGAGCCGACCGCCGACCTGCTGACCCAGCGCCTGACGGTGCACGAACAGTCGGCGTGGATGCTGCGCTCGCTGCTGGAGTAGAAACCGCAGAGCGAATCCAACTCTCGCTGGTAAAAATTCCGTATCCCGGCTTGCGTCACCTCCTCCCAGGTGCCTACGATGACGGCAACAACGAAGCCGTCCAACGAGGCGGCAGTCCTGGGAGGACAACATGGCCAAGACCAAGCGTCGTAGCGTGCTTAAGCTTGCCGGCGGCACGGCCGCCGTGTCGTTGGGCGGCCTGGCGGGAATTCTTGCCACTGGCCGCACTCCCGCGTACGCGCAGCAGAAGACGGTCCACTGGCTGAAGTGGGTCGACTTCGTCCCGGCCACCGACCAGCTCTTCCGCAAGGAAATGATGCCGGAAGCCGAGAAAGCGCTGGGCATCAAGGTCAACCTGGAGACGGTGAACGGCAACGACCTGCAACCGCGCGTGACGGCAGGCATCCAGTCCGGCGCCGGGCCGGACCTGATCATGTCCTTCAACAACCAGACCTATCTCTATGCCAACAGCGTCGTCGATCTCACCGAGATCGCCGAGGCGGTCGCCAAGCGAGAGGGCGGTCTGTTTCCCTACGCCCGTTCGATCTGCAGCGACGGCAAGATGTTCATGGGTATGCCCTGGGCAGTGATCGGCGGCATGATCGCCTATCGCAAGTCGTGGCTCGAAGAGGCGGGCTACACTAAGTTCCCCGACACGTGGGAAACCTATCGCGAAGCCGCCAAGAAGCTGAAGGCCAAGGGACGGCCGATGGGCCAGACGCTCGGCCACACGTTCGGCGACGCGCCGGGCTTCACCTACCCCTACATGTGGTCGTGGGGCGGCAAGGAAGTCGAGGCCGACGGCAAGACCGTCGTCATCAACTCCAAGGGCACGATCGACTCGGTCAAGTTCATGCAAGGCCTATGGAAGGACGGCATGGATGAAGGCGGCCTTGCCTGGGACGACACCAACAACAATCGCGCGTTCCTGTCGCAGACCATCTCCGCGACTCTGAACGGCGCCTCGATCTACATCGAAACCTTGCGCAAGCCCGACCAGTACAAGACTGAGAAGGGCATGCCGATGAACAAGGACATCCTGCACGCGCCCCTGCCCAAGGGTCCGGCGGGCCAGTTCGGCTTCCATCTGCTGCAGTCGAACATGCTGATGAAGTACTCGAAGAACCAGGATGCGGCGAAGGAGTTCCTGAAGTGGCTCCACACCGAAGCCAACTATGCGAAGTTCTTCAATTCGCAGAAGGGCTTCGCCACGCCGTGCACGGTGAAGTGGGAGTCCGACAAGCTGTGGGATGAAGATCCCGTGATGACGCCCTACAAGGTCGCGGCCCGTCTCGGCCAGGCTCCGGGCTTCAGCGGACCACCCAATGCCAAGGCGGCGGAGGGCCTGTCGAAGTACATTATCACCGACATGTACGCCAAGGCCGTGCAGGGCATGCCGGCCGAGGACGCCGTGAAATGGGCTGAAGCCGAACTCAAGAAGATCTACTCGGCGTGACGCCCGCAGCGAGGTTCGAAACGACGTTCGCGTAGTCCAACCGGTGAGTGGATCATGGCGGTGACCGCAGTTTCGGGCTCGGTAGCCCGACCAATCCCGCGACTGCGGCGCATGGAGGATGAGCGCTGGCTCGCCTTCGCGCTGCTCGTGCCGACAGCCGTGCTGCTCGGCTTGTTCATCGCCTATCCCTTCGTCGAGGGCGTGCTGTTGTCGCTCAACAGCACGCGTGTCGGCATCAAGGGCGAGTTCGTCGGTCTCAAGAACTTCGACAAGGTCTGGAACGACAGCATCTTCCGGACGTCGGTCTGGAACACCTTCTGGTACACGGGCGTCACGACCGTGTTCAAGCTGGCGCTGGGCCTGTGGCTGGCGATTCTGCTCAACCGCCACTTTAGGGGTAAAGCGCTGGTCCGCGCCTTCATCCTGCTGCCCTTCATCATTCCCACGGTGCTGTCGACCTTCGCCTGGAAATGGATGTTCGACCCCACCTTCAGCGTCATCAACTGGACGCTGTTCCAACTCGGCTTCATCACCCAGCGCATCAACTGGCTGGGCGATCCCGATCTCGCGATGACCTCGATCATCATCGTCAATGTCTGGCGCGGCGTGCCGTTCTTCGCGATCAGCCTGCTGGCCGGCCTGCAGACGATCAGTCCCGAACTACAGGAAGCTGCCGCCATCGACGGCGCCCGGCCCTGGCAACGCTTCTGGCACGTCACCTGGCCCTTGCTGCTGCCCGTCACAATGGTGGTGGTGCTGTTCTCGGTGATCCAGACCTTCGCCGACTTCCAGCTCGTCTATGTGATGACCGGCGGCGGCCCGGCCAATGCCACCCATCTCTTCGCCACCTATGCCTACCAGCTCGGCATCGGCACCGGTCTGCTCTCGGAGGGGGCGGCGGTGTCGCTCGCCATGTTCCCCTTCCTGTTCCTGATCGTGGTGGTGCAGCTCCTCTACATCCGTCGCGTTGAAACCCGATGAGCTGGGAGACCCGGTGATGATCGAAGGTGCAGCCTGGCGTAAGTGGGTCTTCTACAACATCCCGCTCATTCTCTTCGTGTTCGTCCTGCTCTTCCCCTTCTACTGGATGATCATCACGACTTTCCGGCCGGACGGCGAGCTCTACCGGCCGTGGAATGCAGCGAACTACCAGCCGTTCTGGACCAACAATCCGACGCTGGATCATATCCTCTACCTGTTCGAGGAGACGTCGTTCGGGCGCTGGATGCTGAACACGATGTTCATCGCCGCGGTATCGACGGTGATTTCGCTCTTCTGTGGTGTGCTCGCGGGCTACGCACTGGCCCGCCTCAACTTTCCCTTCGCCGGTGGCCTCGGCACGGTGATCTTCGTCACCTACCTGGTGCCGCAGACGCTGCTCTTCATCCCGCTGGCCGAGATCATCCGCAACTTCCGGCTCGGCGACACGCCCTGGTCGCTGATCCTCACCTACCCGACCTTCCTGATCCCGTTCTGTACCTGGCTGATGATGGGCTACTTCAAGGCCATCCCGAAGGAACTCGAGGAATGTGCCCGCATCGATGGCGCGTCGCGCTGGAAGGCGATGATCTACATCATCCTGCCGGTGGCGGTGCCGGGCATCCTGTCCGCCGGCATCTTCGCCTTCACCCTCTCCTGGAACGAGTTCATCTACGCCCTCGTCTTCCTGTCCTCACCTGACCAGAAGACCGTGCCGGTCGGCGTCACATCGGAGTTGATCCGCGGCGACGTCTTCTTCTGGGGGCCGCTGATGGCCGGTGCGCTGCTGGGCTCGATCCCGGTGGCGATCGTCTACTCCTTCTTCGTCGAACACTACGTTTCGGGCCTCACCGGCTCGGTCAAGGGTTGAAGCCATGGCACTGGTCAGCATCCGTAGCGTCAACAAGGTCTATGACGGCAATGTCCATGCCGTGAAGGACGTCAGCCTCGAGGTCCGCGACAAGGAGTTCATGGTCTTTGTCGGCCCGTCGGGCTGCGGCAAGACGACGACGCTTCGCATGGTCGCCGGCCTCGAATCGATCACGTCGGGCGACATCCTGATCGGCGACACCGTGGTGAACAACTTGCCGCCGATGGATCGCGACATCGCAATGGTGTTCCAGAACTACGCGCTTTATCCGCATATGAGCGTGTTCCACAACATGGCCTTCGGCCTGAAGATGCGGAAGTTCGAGAAGCCCGAGATCGACAAGCGCGTGCGCAACGCCGCCGCCATCCTCGGCATCGAGACCTTACTCGACCGCAAGCCGCGCCAGCTCTCGGGCGGCCAACGCCAGCGAGTGGCGCTGGGCCGCGCCATCGTGCGTCATCCGCAGGTCTTCCTGTTCGACGAGCCGCTTTCCAACCTGGACGCCAAGCTGCGCGTGCAGATGCGCGTCGAACTCAAGAAGCTGCATGAGCGGCTGGGCACCACAGCGATCTACGTCACCCACGACCAGGTCGAGGCGATGACGCTCGGCGACCGCGTGGTCGTCATGAAGGACGGCATCGTGCAGCAGGTCGGTGAACCGCTCGAACTCTACAATACGCCGGCCAACAAATTCGTGGCGGGCTTCATCGGGTCACCGGCGATGAACTTTGCCGATGTCACTCTCGCCGAGAGCGACGGCAAGCTATGGGCCGAGGCCCAGGGCCTCAGGATAGGCATACCCGGGGAGATCGCCCGCCGCGCCAACGGCCGCAATGGCGCCCATGCCACTTTGGGCATCCGGCCCGAGGACATCCATCTTGCGGGACCGACCGATCCCACCGACCTCTGCTTCGATGCCGAAGTCGAGGTGATCGAACAGCTCGGCTCGGAGATCGTGCTCGATACGAGAGTCGGCAATTCGGCCTTCGTGGCGAGCGTCGATCCGACCCTGCGCTTGAAAGTGCACGACCGGCTGAAGCTCGCGATGAACCCCGCGCGCCTTCACCTGTTCGATGCAGGCTCCGAGGCCGCGATCTAGAGCACGGGATGTCGGCTCGATCTCACGCAGGATCGAGCCCCTTGGCGCGGAAGACCTCCGTTGCCGAACCGGTATGCAAAAAGTCGATCAACGCTTTCGCACTCCCAACCTGCGAGCTTGAGGCTTCGACGCCGGCAACAAAGACCGTAACCATGTGCAGGTCGCCTGGCAGCGTTCCCAGGATCTCAATGCCGGGAACTTGTAACAGTTCGGGCTTCTGCTGGACGGCGAGATCGGCGTCGCCGGTCAGCAGGAAATCGCCGCTGAGCCCGGCCGGCGGCGGGAATTTGGTCTTGGCATTGACCTCGTCGGCGATACCCAAGCGCTCCAACAGTTTCGCGAAGTAGATGCCGCTGGCGCCACCGGCGGCCGGATCGGTGTAGGAGATCGCACGGGCAGCGAGTAGCGTCCGCTTCAGCGCCTCGGGCGTTGAGATGTCTGGCCGGGCCGCACCTGCCTTGATCGCAATGGCCGTAGCTGAACTCGCCAGCGTGACCTCGGAGCCGGCCAGCACCCGCCCCTCGCGGGTCATGGTGTCGATGCCCGCGCGATTGAGGATCAGCACATCCGCCGTTTCGCCGCCCTGTAACCGCTTCACCAGGACAGGGGCGGTATTCCACTCGATGCACAGGCGAAGATCGTTCTGCGCCTCGAATTGCGGCGCGAGCACTTCAAGGACGCTCTGCATAGCGATCGTGCTGAAGATCTTGAGTTCTTGCATCCCGCGGCCTTGCGACTACTTCGCGGGCCCAGCCCAACTCTCGAGCACGTCCCGCTTGGCCTTGCGCTGGTCTTCACGCGACTTCTTGAAGTCGTGGCCATAGGGCGCAGTGTCGAACGAACCATAGGTCGGATTGGCGAGCATCAGCCATTGCTTGCCCCAGTAGGCCATGTCGGCTTCGTAGGCCTTGAGACGGTCGGCTTCGCTGCTGCGGTAACGGTCGTCGAAGTCGCCGAAATTGTCGCCGATATTCAGCAACACGCGATAGTCCTTCGTCACCACGGCGCGGCGCGTGCTCTTGGCGCCGCCCCAGCCCGGCTTCTCGTTCTGCATCAGGAACGTGTCGACATTGCCGCCCAGCGGGAAGCCGAGCTTCTGCATATTCTCGCGCGTATCCTTCTCGGTCTCCGCAGCGCGATTGGTGATGTAGAAGATCTTCACGCCCTTGGAGTCGGCATACTTCACGAACTCCAGCGCTCCCGGAATCGCGGTCGAAATTTGCGCGGCGCAGAATTCGTTCCAGGTTTTGGTGCTGAATGTCTGGTCGCTCTTCATCATCCAGACTTGGTATTTCGAATTGTCGAGCAGTGTCTCGTCGATATCCAGGATGACCGCCGGTGGCAGCGCCTGATAGTCGCCGACTTGCTCCGCCGGCGCCGCCGTCCAGCTCTTGTCGGCCAGCGCTTCGTCGAGGCGGATGCGCGCCAAGGCAAAAACCGTCAATGCGTTGGCCTTGTATTCGACGGACCGCTGCGTCCAGAGCACCGCCAGCAGCAGGTCGCTGGCGTCCTGGGCGCGTGCAGCAGCACCGGACAAGGCAATCAGGACGGCGACGAGCGCCAGGCTCGTTCTTGCGATCATGGCGTCACCTTCTCCAGCAATCGGCGCTTGGTATCGGCATCGAGGAAGGACGCCTCGATCGTCCGGCGTGCGATGCGACGCAACTCTTTCTCGCTGAGTCCGGCCATGTCGTACTCCGTGCCGAGCGTGGTGTGAAAGAACGGCGGATCGTCGGAGTTCAGCGTGACTGGAACACCGGCGTCGATCAACCGGTGCAGCGGATGCGCCTCCCGATCGGCGTAAAGACCCAACGCCACGTTGCTGCCGGGACAGACTTCGAGGACGATGCCGCGCCGTGCCAGCTCCTCCATCAGGGCCGGATCCTCGGCCGAACGCACACCATGGCCAATGCGCGTCACAGGCAGATCGCGGATCGCCGCCCAGACGCTCTCCGGCCCGACGACCTCGCCGGCATGGACGGTGCAGCCATAGCCCTTCTCGTGAACCAGGCGATAGGCCGGCGCGAAGTCGATCGGGCTGAACCGCGCCTCGTCGCCTCCCATGCCGAAGCCGACAACATAGGGATGCGGCTCGGCGACCATCGCCTTCGCCATGGCGAAGGCGCGATCCGGCCCCAGGTGACGAATGCAGATGATGATGATGCGGCCGACGATGCCGAACTCGCGACCGGCCCGATCGATACCGTCGGTGAGTGCGGCGAGCCAGGCGGTATAGGAAATGCCAAGCGCCGCCGGTCGCTCCGGCGAGCAGAACATCTCGACATAGACCGCGCCGTCGCGAGCCGCCGAAGCGAGGTACGAATAGATGACGTCACCGAAGTCGCGGGGGGTCTTGAGCACTGTGCAGACGCGATCGTAGGAATCGAGAAAGCTTAGAAAGTCTTTCCAGGCGTAGTGGCCCTTCGCATCGAACAGCTTGGCCGGCAGCGAAAGCCCGTTGCGCTCGGCCAGTTCACGCGCCAGGACCGGCGGGATCGACCCTTCGAGATGGCAGTGAATTTCGGCCTTGGGAATCTGAATCTTGGGAGTCACGTGAAGCCTCGAAGCGGCAACCCAGGCCGTTGCAGCCAGTTGTCGGACAGATAATCGGCACGAGCATCGATCAGGTGCAAGGCATAGGCGTGGCGTTGCCGTGGCGAACGGTTAGGGGCGCTGGCATGCGGCAGGAGCCCGTGCAGCACGACCAGCGTGCCGCGTTTTGCTTCCAGGGCTACGGGCTCGATGTCAGGCCACGATGTCGTATCGAGTACCTCGGTTACCATCTCGTTCCCGACTTGCCGGAAACGCTGCCGCAGCGGACCGCGATGAGCGCCCGGCAAGGCCATCAGGCAGCCATTGTCCCGATCGGCATCGTCGAGGGCGAGCCAGAAGCCGGTGACGGTCGATGGCCGCGTATGGAGGTAGGTCGCATCCTGGTGCCAGCCGACCTCGGCGCCGATCCGCGGCTGCTTGAAGAGGTACATCGACTGCAACAGCAGCGGCCGCTCGAAACCCAGGGTATTGGCCAAGGCAGCGAATTGCGGTCGGCGGGAGATACGGTCGAACATCGGATCGAGATCATGCAGAGCATGGCCGATCTTGTTCAGAGCCAGCGATACGGGCTGGTCGGTCGCTCCCTCCTCGAAGAAGAAATGGATCGCCTGGCCGGACTCCTGGAAGTAGCGGTCTCGTGCATGCCCCTGGTCGCGCGCCGAGAAGACGGTCCGCACGGGCCCTGGATCGAATCCTGCCACCAACTCTGCCGCTCGCACCTGCAAAGCATCGCAATCTGTCTGGGGGATGAAATCCTCGAGCACGAGAAACCCGTCCCGCGCATAGGCGTCGAGATCGACCGCCGTCACGCCACTCGCTCCATCAGGACGGGCTTGGGCGCAGGTGCAACCTCCCCAATCCGGATCGCCCGGCGCACTTCGGTGATCGCTTGCTCGGCCGCTGCGTCGGTCGCGGCGTGGACAATACAAAGCGGACTGCCCGCCCGGACGTGCGTTCCGACGTCGACCACCTCGGTGAGACCGACCGAAGGATCGATAGCATCGTCGGCATGCGTGCGGCCACCTCCCAGGTTCACGACCGCAATGCCGACATCGCGGGCATTCATGCCGGTGACATAGCCCGTATGCTCGGCCGAACAGGAGCGGATGACCGGCGCCGGCGACAGGTATCGACCGGGATGCTCGAGGAAATCGGTCGGGCCACCCAGCGCCGCGACCATCCGGCCAAACGTCTCAGCTGCTCGACCGTCGGCGAGGGCTGCTTCCGCGTGGGCCCGGCCAGCCGCCGCATCGGGCGCCAGCTTGCCGAGCACCAGCATCTCGCCCGCCAGGGCCATCGTCACCTCGTGCAGTCGCGGCTCACGCGTGCCTTCGCCTGTGAGATAGGCGACCGTTTCGGCAACTTCGAGCGCGTTGCCGACATCGCGGCCCAGTACGCGGTCCATATCGGTGATCAGTGCCACCGTCGGCAAGCCGGCCTGGTTGGCCACCGCGACGAGGCTTTCGGCGAGGTCGCGCGCCATCTCTTCGGTGTCACAGAAAGCGCCGGAACCGCACTTCACGTCCATCACCAGCCCGTCGAGACCTTCGGCGATCTTCTTCGACAGAATCGAACTCACCAGCAGAGGGATCGACTCGACGCTGCCCGTCACATCGCGCGTCGCATAAAGCCGCCGGTCGGCGGGCGCCAGATCGTCTGTCTGGCCGATCACGCCACAGCCGACCTCGCGCACGACCCTGCGGAAGGTGGCGATGTCGGGTTGCACGTCGTAACCCGAGATCGAAGCGAGCTTGTCCAGGGTGCCGCCGGTATGACCGAGGCCGCGGCCGGAGATCATGGGCACGAAGGCGCCGCACGCCGCCACGATCGGCGCCAGCATCAGGCTCACCTTGTCGCCGACACCGCCACTCGAATGTTTGTCCAGCACGGGCCCCGGCAGATCGAGATCCGCCCAGTCCAGCATGAGACCAGACCGTGCCAGGCCCAAGGTGAGCGCGACCCGTTCGGGCGTCGTCATGCCGCGAAAGAAAACGGTCATCGCAAAGGCCGCGACCTGGCCTTCGCTCAGATTGCCATCGTGGATTCCACGCACGATGAAGCCGATTTCCTCGGCCGAGAGTTCGTGGCCGTCGCGCTTACGACGAATGATCTCCTGCGGCAGCATGGCGCCTAGCCGTAACGCTCCAGGAAGGTACGCAGCAATCGGCGCACATTACCGGACGCTGCTCCCGCCACGGCAAGGGTCTGTTCGTGCCCCAGCACGCCAGGCACGAGGCCAGCGGCATAGTTGGTCATCAGCGACAGGGCCACGACTTTGAGACCGGCATGGCGCGCCAGGATCGTCTCGGGAGCCGTCGACATGCCGACAGCGTCGGCGCCCAGCACGCGGGCGGCGCGAATTTCCGCAGGCGTCTCGAAACTCGGTCCACTGAAGAAGATGTAGACGCCGTCGTGGCACGTCACGTTGGCCTCGTGGGCGGCAGCCATCAGCTTTTTGAGCAGGGCCGGATCGTAGGCGTCGACCATATCGACAAAGCGGCTGTCGCCCAGCCCGACGCCAAATAGCGGATTGATGCCGGCGAAATTGATGTGATCGCTGATCGCCATCACCGATCCTGGCGGCATGTCGAGCCGCAGACTGCCCGCGGCATTGGTCTGCAACAGTGTCTCGCAGCCGAGATCGGCAACGGCACGGATCGCGCCCCTCATTTCGTCGGCTTTGCCGCGTTCATAGTAGTGCGCGCGGCCCTGCAGGACGGCGACCGGCGTCGGCCCGACATGGCCCAGGACCAAGCGGCCGGCGTGGCTGCCGACCGTGGTCTGCGGAAACCCCGGCAGGTCAGCATAAGGAAGAACAGCGACCTGCTTTACGTCCTCGACGAAACTGCCCAGGCCGGACCCCAGGATCACCGCGACTTTCGGTTCGAAGCCGGGAGCAACCCGCGTGATGGCGTCGATCATGATTGGGCGATGTGATGTGGACCGAACGACATCGGCAAGAGCTGTCCCAAGGTTACTGTGCGATGCAGCCCATCCGGGCCGCAGAGGTGGACCAGCGTGTCGTCGGCCGCAAACTCGCGCAGTTTCTGGCGGCAGCCTCCGCAGGGCGTGATGGTCTCGGGGCCCGGTCCCATGACGACACATTCCAGGATGCGCTTATGGCCGGCCGCGACGAGAGCCGCGATAGCGCCTGCCTCGGCACAGATCCCTTGCGGGTAGGCGGCGTTCTCGACGTTGCAGCCGCCATGGATCGAGCCGTCTTCAGCGCGTAGTGCTGCCCCGACGTGGAACTTCGAATAGGGCGCATGAGCATGAAGCATCATGCGCTGCGCGACATGGAGCAGATCGTCCACCTCAATGCTCCTTCTCATAGGGCACGCCGGCTGCTTTGGGCGCCACCGCGTTGCCGATGAAACCGGCCAACAGAAACAGAGTGAGAAGATAGGGCAAGGCCTGGATCAGTTGCACTGGAACTTCACCAACGCCGGGCACCTTCACGCCTTGCAGCCGGATGGCAACAGCATCGAGCAGACCGAAGACCAGGCAGGCACCGAAGGCCGGGAACGGCCGCCACTTGCCGAAGATGATGGCGGCCAGAGCGATGAACCCCTGCCCCGCCGTCATGTCGCGGCTGAAACCGGCGTTCTGGGCAATCGAGAGATAGGCACCGGCGAGGCCCGAAAACAGGCCACACAGGAGGACGGCGCGATACCGCAGCCAGGCGACCGAAACACCGGCCGCATCGACCGCCAGCGGCATCTCGCCGACGGCACGCAGCCGCAGACCGAAGCGTGTGCGCGCGATCAACCACCAGGTGAACGGCACCGACAACAGCGCCACGTAGACCAGCACATTGTCGCCGGCCACCGGGAAGAAGATCGGCTTCAGCCGCTCACCGTCACCGAGCGGTGGTGTCTGGCCGCCGCGCGCGAACCAGGCCGTGCCCAACACAACGGTCAGCCCCGCCGCCAATATGTTGAGGGCAATGCCGCTCACGACCTGGTTGCCGCGATGGGTGATGCAGGCAAAGCCATGCAGCAGCGCAAGCGCCTCAGCCGCAACGATAGCGGCAACGACACCTGCCCAGGCCGAGCCTGTGAGCGATGCCGTCGCGGCCGCGAAGAAAGCAGCCATCAGCATCTTGCCTTCGAGCCCGACATCGATGATGCCGCTCTTCTCCGAGAACAGCCCGCCCATGGCGCAGAGCACCAGCGGCGTCGCCACGCGCAGGGTTGCCGCGAGAGTCAGGGTGATGAAGGTGAGCGTCTCCTCCATCGCTCAGCCCCGGCGCCCGAACAGCGCCTGCAACCAGGGCCGCGGCAGATGTGCCAGGGCCCCGCAGAACAGGATGACCAGTCCCTGGATCACCACGACCATCTCGCGCGTCATGGCGGGAATTTCGAAGGAGAGCTCCGCGCCTCCCTGTTGCAGGGCGCCGAACAGGAGAGCCGCCAGCACGATGCCCAACGGATGGCTGCGCCCCATCAACGCCACGGCGATGCCGGCGAAACCGTAGCCGGCCGGAAAGTCGAGCACGATACGATGATGGACGCCCAGCAGCTCGTTGACCGCGACGCCGCCAGCCAGGGCACCAGACAGGCACATCGCCAGCATGGTCATGCGCCGGATGCTGGTGCCGGCATAGATCGCGGCCTCGGCGTTGTGCCCCATGGTCCGCAGCGCGTAGCCCCAGCTCGTACGCCACAGGAAAATCCAGACGGCGACGCTGCTGAGCAGGGCCAGGACGAAGGCGAGATTGAGGGCCGACGGCGCCACCGCGATGCCAATCGATTTCAATACCGCCTGCATCGACGGCAGCGATGCCGAGTCGGCGAAGCCACGGCTCTGCGGCGTCATCGAGCCCGGCGCGATCAACACATTCACCATCAGGTAGACCATCAGCGCCGAGGCGACGAAGTTGAACATGATGGTGGTGATGACGATGTGGCTGCCCCGCCAAGCCTGCATCCAGGCCGGCACCGCCGCCCAGGCCGCGCCGAACGCCGCCGCTGCCAGGATGGCGAGCAGGATCAGCAACGGCCCCGGCAGATAGCGATCGAGCGCCAGCACGGCGAGCCCGCAGCCCAGGCCCCCGATATAGGCCTGGCCCTCACCCCCGATGTTGAACAAGCCGGCGTGGAAGGCGACCGCCACGGCAAGTCCTGTAAAGATGAAGTTGGTGGCGTAGTAGAGCGTGTAACCGATCGATTCCGACGAGCCAAAGGCACCAACCAGCAGGAGCTTCAGCGCATGGAAGGAGTCGACACCGATAATGCGCGCGATGATACCGACCACCAGGAAGGCCAGCGCGACATTGACCAGCGGCAGCACACCGATTTCGACCCAGCGCGGCAACGGTCGGCGAACAGACCTCGGGACGACGAGGCTCATGCGTCGGCCATCATGCGGCCGAGCGCCCGTTCATCGGCCTGATCCGCCGCGACCTCGCCGATGATCCGTCCACCCGACATCACCAGGATGCGATCGGCCAGCGACAGGATCTCTTCGAGTTCGACCGACACGACCAGGATAGCGCAGCCTGCGTCGCGGCTCTTCACCAGCTCGCGATGGATGAACTCGATGGCGCCGATATCGACACCGCGCGTCGGCTGCCCGACCAGCAGCACTTTGGGAATCCGTGACATCTCGCGGGCCAGGATCAGCTTCTGCTGATTGCCACCAGAGAAATGCGACGAACGCAATCCCGGTGTCTGCGGCCGCACATCGAAGCGCTGCATCAGATCGGCACAATGCCTGCCCACGGCGGGCGCATCGAGCAGGTGATTGCGACAGTAGGGCGGCTGGTCCTGGTAGCCCAGGATCGACGTTTCGGATGCCTCGAAAGCGGCGACCAATCCCTGCCGCAGGCGATCTTCCGGAACATGGGCGAGGCCGAGTGCGCGCATCTCGGCCGGGTCGATAGGGCGCGCCGGGTCGATCACCCGGCCACAGACTTCCACCTGGCCCGCGGTCGGTGGCCGAATGCCGGACAGGACTTGCAGCAGCTCCGTCTGGCCATTGCCCGAGACGCCGGCGATGCCGACGATTTCGCCGGCGCGCAACTCGAGGTCGATACCGTCGAGCAGGCGCACACCGCGGCGGTCGACCAGCGAGAGACCGCGTGCCGCCAGCATCGTCTGGCCGCGCTCAGCTGGCGCCTTGTCAAGGTCGAGCCGGATCTTGCGGCCGACCATCAGCTCCGCCAGTTCGCCGGTGCTGGTTTCGACGGTGAGCCGCTCGGCAACGACGGCGCCCTGGCGCATGACAATCACCCGATCGGCCACGGCCATGATCTCGCGCAGCTTGTGGGTGATCAGCACCACGGTGACACCGCGGGCGCGCAGGCTCTTCAGGATCTCGAACAGCCGGTCGGTCTCCTGTGGCGTTAGCACGGCGCTGGGCTCGTCCAGGATCAGCATGCGCGCGCCACGGAACAGGACCTTCAGGATCTCGACCCGTTGTTGCTCGCCCACCGAAAGATCAGCCACGCGCGCATCAGGATCGACGCTGAGGCCGTATTCCCGACCAAGCCGCGCCAGCTCGGCACGCGCAGCCGCGAATCCACCGGCCAACAGGGGACCGCCTTCGGCCCCCAGCATCAGGTTTTCGAGGACGGTAAAGGTGTCGACCAACATGAAATGCTGGTGAACCATGCCGATGCCATGGGCGATGGCATCGCGCGGACTTGCCATATCGACGGGACGGTCATCGATCAGAATCTGACCGGCATCGGCGCGATAAAGCCCATAGAGAATGCTCATCAAGGTCGACTTGCCGGCACCGTTCTCGCCGACAATACCGGTGATGCTGCCGCGTGGGATGGCAAGCGACACACCGCGCACGGCGTGCACAGCACCGAACGACTTGTCTATGCCTCTCAGTTCAATGGCTGCAGCAGCGGCCGTCAGCGATTGCACGAATTGTTGCTCATATAGTCGTGCACGACGATCTTGCCCGAAATGATATCGGCTTTGGCAGCTTCGACCTTGGCCTTCATCTCCGGCGTCACGAGCTTCTCATTATCCTTGTCGAGCGCCCAATCGACCCCGCCTTCCTTAAGGCCCAGCACCTGCGTACCGCCCTTCCACTGATGGTCCTGGGCCGCCTTGAAGCTCTCGTAGGTCGCCACATCGACGCGCTTCAGCATCGAGGTCAGCATGTTGCCGGGATGCAGATGGTTCTGGTTGGAGTCGACGCCGATGCCGAGCTTGCCGCGATCCTTGGTCGCCTGGAGGATACCGAGCCCGGTGCTGCCCGCGGCGGCATAGACGACGTCGACACCGCGATCGATCTGGCCACGCGCGAGTTCGGCGCCTCGGCCCGGATCGTTCCACGCGGCAGGCGTCGTCCCCGTCATGTTGGTAATCAGCTCAGCGCTGGGGTTGGCATACTTGATGCCCTGCTCGAAGCCGCACTGGAAACGCCGCACCAGCGGAATGTCCATGCCACCCACGAAGCCGATCTTGCCGGTCTTGGAGGCGAGTGCCGCCAGCACGCCGACCAGAAACGAGCCTTCCTGTTCGCGGAACACGACGGACTGTACGTTGGGCAGGTTCACCACGCTGTCGATGATCGTGAAATGGATGTTGGGGAATTCCTTGGCGACTTTTTCCAGCGCCACGGCCTGGGCGAAGCCGACGGCGATGATCGGGTCCTGGCTCCGCTGGGCGAAGCGGCGCAGCGCCTGCTCGAACTGCGTCTCATTGCTGGGTTCGAATTCGGTGACAGCAATCCCCGTATCCTTCTTGAAGCGTTCGGCACCCTGCCAGACCCCTTCATTGAAGGACTTGTCGAATTTCCCACCGGTGCTGAAGACGATAGCGGGCTTGATCGTGGCCTGAGTCTGCGCCTGTGCAGGCGCGGATAATCCCAGGCAAACGACGGCAAAGACCGCAATCAGCGGTCCGACCCAGCGTTTCATGACGGCTCCCTTGTTCTGGGCCAATCTTGGACTGCGGCGCGCGCCGGGTCTAGGCACGCCTCCGCAGTGCAATCAGCCCGGAACGACGAACCCGTACCTCAGGTTAGAGGGATCACGCCCCACATGCTCATAGTGCGACTTGATGGCCGCGAAGCGATCGTCCCGCCATGCCGCCTTCTTGATGTCATAGCGATACATCTTCGCTGAATTCTCACCGAAGATGGCCCGCTTCACCGGTCCATCGGCCGGACCGAGCGGCGCATAACCGAACTTCTTCTGCATGTCCTCGGGGATTTCGAGCCGGCGCAGGGCCTCGATCTGCCACTGTGGCGCCCCGGTCCAAACCGCATCGGTTCCCCAGACGACATGGTCGGCGCCCATGCCCTTTACCAGCATGCCCATCAGCGCCGCACAAAGACGCGGTTCGGTCACCGTCGTCTGGGCGAAGATCTGGCCGAGATCGGCATAGACATTGCTGACGCCATATTTGGCCGGGATCTCGGCAAGATCGCTGGTCCACTCAACCCGGCCGGTCTTCTCGAACTGGTCGTAGCCGCCCGCCGCGGCACCCGGCGCGCCAGTCCAGCGGAAGGCCGAGTGATAAACGACGAAGCGGATCTGCGGCCAGTCCTTGGCCGCCTTGCCGACATCGTCGACGGTCGCATAGGGCGTCAGATGCGGCCAGCGTTGCGCGACCGAAGGCGGATAGAGGCCCTTGTGAACGCAGACGATGTCGTAGCCCGCCTTCACGATCTTCTCGTAGAAGGGATAGACAAGCTTCTCGTCGTCCATGCGCCAGGGATGACGCGCCAGATCCTTGTTGGTGTTGTCGCCGACCGTATAGCCTTTCCACGAGTCCGGTTTGAGTGTGGCGATGCACTTGTCGACCTCGTCCATCCAGCCGTCGTAGCCCGGTGTAAAAATGGCGTGCGACAGGAGACGCCTGGAGCCGGCTTCGCGATTCACCTTCTCGCGGGCGTCGGCTTTCATCTCGTTGGTCAGGAACCAGTCGCGTGGGTCCTCCGACGCCGAGCCACTGATCAGTGCGACCTTGGTGTCGCTGTCGAGATAGATCTCCTTGAACCAGTTGGGATACTTGAGATCGTCGGTGGTCTGTGGCTTGCCGACCAATCCCGGGTTCCAGCCGGCCTTGCCGACCGCCTCACGCCCCCGCACGAACCCTTCGAGCCGCGTGTCGTCGCGCAGGAAGTGCGTATGCACATCCATGACGAACTGATCCTTGAGACCGTCGGCGCGTGCCTGGGCAAGATCGACGCTTTTGGCTTCGGCTGGTGCGGCGCCATAAAGCGGGCCGTAGACCTCGTTCATGGCGACGAAGGCCGTCGCCATGCCAGCAGCGGTCTGGAAGAAACGCCGCCGCGACAAGCCATTGCGACGGCCATACTCGTCGCCCAGTGCGTTCATACGTGCCTCGACTTGCTTCTGGCGCTCGGTTCGGGCGATCGGCAGAAACTCGTCGCTTGATACGACCTGGGTCGGCACCGGTGTCGTACCACCGGCCACGCTGGCAGGAGCAAGCCGGCCGCGTTCGTCGTCGCTCAACAGACCCATTGCAATCCTCGAAGCTACAGGGAAGAGTCGGCGTCCGACGCGAGCTTACTTCAAGCTTGGAGAGGCGGCACCGTCCCTTGCTTGGGGTCAATGGGCAGCAGACGGTCGAGGCCCACGAGCTTTTCATAGAGAGCCCCGGCCTGCAGCAATGCCGCCTCGCCGCGCGGTTTGCCGACGAGCTGCAGCCCGACCGGTCGACCGTACTGATCGAAGCCACAAGGTACGGCCAGAGCCGGGCTGCCGGTCACGGTAATGGCTGAATTCAATGTCGAGCCCGCCATGTAGTTCTCGAGCTTCTTGCCGGCGATGGTCTCAGGCGCCCGCAGATTGACGTCGAAAGCGGCCGTCGGCGCTCCCGGTGTCACGAACAGATCGTATGTCCGGAAGAACTCGTTCATGCGCCGATACAGAGCCGCGCGTTCGCGCTCTGCCCAAGCCAACCGGCTTGCGGTCTGCTTCAGGCCAAGCTCGGTGTTCCAGATGATGTCCGGCTTGATCAGATCGCGATGCTGTTCGATCTGCTGCTCGCGATCGACCACGAACTGCTGGCTGCGCAGCGCCATGAAAACGTCGTCGACCGGCCCAAAGTCAGGCGACACTTCCTCGACGATGCAGCCCAGCTCCTCGAAGCGACGCGCCATCTTGGTGCAGATCTCGCGGATCTCACGATCGAGTTCGAATCGGCCGCCGAAGTCGGCACTGAAGGCGACCCGCTTCGGCGCTACTGGATTGGCGACCGCCGCGCTGAACGAGACGGCCGGCGCATCGAAGGTCATGGCGTCCTGCGGACAGAAACCGGCCATCGTGTCGAGGAACAGCGCAAGATCGGGCACGTTACGCGCCATCGGCCCCTGCACCGACTGCGGCGAATAGAGATTGTTCGAGGTGCCGCGCGTCACGCGGCCGGCCGACGGCCGCAGCCCTACCGTGGAGCAGTAGGTGCCGGGACGCCGCAGCGACCCGCCATGGTCGGAACCGTGCGCCAGCCAGACCTCGCCCGCCGCGACCGAGACCGATCCGCCGCCCGTTGAACCGCCGCAGGTCAGCGACGTGTTCCAGGGGTTGCGCGTCCGGCCAAACACTTCGTTGAAGGTGCTGCCGCCCGCGCCGAACTCCGGCGTATTCGACTTGGCGACGACGATGCCACCCTTGCGCTCAATCCGTTCGACCAGGGGATGCGACTTGGCGGGCACGTGATTGGCAAAGATCGGCGAGCCATAGGTCGTCCGCACACCGGCGACATCCGTCAGGTCCTTGATCGACACCGGCAGGCCGGCAAGCCAGCCCGCTTCGCCTTCGGCCTCGTTGGCCTTACCGGCCATGATCCGTTTGGCGTGATCGCGAGCGCGATCGAGGCAGAGCGTGGGCAGCGCATTCAGCGCCGGTTCGACTTCCGAGATCCGCTGTGCCGAGGCGTCGATCAGGTCGAGCGGGGTGATCTCCTTCTTCTTCAGTCGATGTACGGCCTCGACGGCACTCAGACGCCACAGTTCGCTACTCATGATGTTCCTCCTCGGCCCGGAGTGTGCCAGCACCGACCAAACTCTGTCTGCCATCCATATCCGGCAAACCTAGTTTAGCTGCCTTGACTGTTCTGCATGCGAGCGGGACGACCTAAAATTCCGACTCGAGGGAATGCCTGTGATCGAAAACAAGAAGCAAGCTCCCGGCCCGCTGGCTGGCCTGCGCATCGTCGATATTTCCACCGTTGTCGCCGGACCCTTCGCGGCCGGCCTGCTGGGTGATTATGGCGCCGAGGTCGTGAAGGTCGAGATGCCGGGCATCGGCGACTCGCTGCGCGCGCTCGCACCACACAAGGACGGCGTGCCGCTGTGGTGGAAGGTCACCAATCGCAACAAGAAAGGCATCACGCTCGACCTGCGTCAGCCCGACGGCCGAAACTTGTTCGCGAAGCTCATCGCCGACGCCGATGTGCTGGTCGAAAATTTCCGCCCCGGCACCCTCGACGGCTGGGGCATCACCCGCCCCTGGCTGCAAGGGATCAACCCACGGCTCACCATCCTGCGTGTTACGGGCTTCGGTCAGGACGGGCCGTACGCCGGCCGGCCGGGCTTTGCCCGCATCTTCGAGTCGATGAGCGGCTTCACACAGATCTGCGGCGAGGAGGATGGCCGGCCGCTGCATCTCGGCTACCCCATCTCCGACGCCGTTGCAGGCCTCTTCGGTGCCCTGGGCATCCTGGCCGCCCTGCATGACCTCGCCCGCCATCCCGAACGGCGCGGCCAAGAGATCGACTGCTCGGCCACAGAAGCGATGCTGCGTACGCTGGAATTTCTCGCCATCGAATACGACCAGCTCGATGCTGTGCGTACGCGCTCGGGCAACCGCAGCCAGTACGCCGCGCCCGGCAATGTCTACCGTACGGCCGACGACAAATGGGCGTCGATCGCTGCCTCAACGCAGAGCATCTTCGATCGTCTGTGCACGGCACTCGACCTCCGTCATCTCCTCGATGATCCACGGTTCGCGACCAATCCGGCGCGCGTGCAGAACTACCGCGAGCTCGACGACATCGTAGGCGCTGCAATCGGGCGGCTGACTCTGGCCGAACTACGCGAAAGCTTTGCCCGCCATGAGGTCGGCTTCTCGCCGATCTACGACATCGCCGACGTCTTCGCCGATCCGCAGTTCGCCGCACGCGACGCCATCGTTAGCGTGCCCGACGGCGAACTGGGCGCGGTGCGCATGCAAGGCGTGGTGCCACGCTTCTCGGAAACGCCAGGCCAGGTCCGACATGCCGGCCCGGCGATCGGGCAGCACAACGACGAAGTCTATGGTGGCCTGGGACTGTCCGCGGCGGAGATCGCGGCCCTCAAGGCACGCAAGGTCATCTAGGGAGGACCACATGCTGAGACGCCATTTCGCGGCGCTGTCGCTGGCAACGCTCTGCCCCTTGCCCGTTGCCGCACAGGGCAACAAGGTCCCCCGAATTGTCATCGGCTTTCCCGCCGGCCAGGGCATCGACCTGGTGTCGCGCATCGTCGCGGATGCCATGAAGGAAGAGGTCGGCGAGACGGTCATCGTCGAGAACAAGCCGGGCCAGGGCGGCAGCATTGCCCTCGGCCAGGTAGCGCGCGCCACGCCCGATGGCGCCACCATCCTGATCTCTGCCATGGCCGCGCTCGTCGTGGCACCGCACCTCTACAAGAACGTGACCTACGATACTTTGACCAGCTTCGCGCCAGTCGGCCGGGTCGTCGACATGCCGATGGTTCTGGTGGTGCATCCCTCGCTGCCGGTGAAGACGCTGCCGGAGCTGATCGACTATGTGAAGGCCCGGCCCGACAAGCTTTCGCACTCTTCGTCAGGCAACAGCACGGTGAGCCATATCGCCATGGAGGAGCTGAAGCACGCGACGGGCATGAAGATCCTGCACGTGCCCTATCAAGGCAGTGCCGCGGCGATGAACGATCTGATAGCCGGCAACGTTCAAATCGCGATGGATACGGTCGCCGCCACCCAGGCGCATATCAAGGCCGGTCGTCTACGCCTGATCTCGGCAGGCAGCCTCGAACGAATGCCGTTCTTCCCCGATACACCGACCATCGCCGAGCAGGGCTTTCCGGGTTTCGAAGCCAATGCCTGGATCGGCATGCTCCTGCCTGCCGGCACGCCGCGCGAAACCGTGGATCGGTTGGCCACGGCCCTGAACAAGATCGTTCGGACACCCGCCAATCAGCAGAAATTCATGGCCGTCGGCGCACTGCCCAAACCGAGCACCACGGCGGAGTTCGATGCGTTCCTCAGGGCTGAGTATGCCCGCTGGGGCAAGGCCATTGCGGCGTCGGGTATCAGGGCCGACTGACGCTGGAAGCCTGCTGCAGTTCCACGGGCTGGCCGTGCGGCGTCGTGCGATAGGCTTCGGCCCAGGCATGCACCCGCGCATCGAGCGCCCGCGGCTCCGTCAGCGATTTCGCGACGCACAAGCGTTCGAGAGCCGAGAGCCAATGGTCGTAGTAGGCCGAACCATCGTCGGATGGCGCCTCCCGCAACACAGCTGACAGCGTCTCCACCCACTCCGCCCAGGTGAAATGACCAGCCTCGCAAAGCTTCAAGGTCAGCGCGAAGGCCTGCGCCTGCCAGGGCTCGGCGAAGACCGGGCCGTTCGCATCGACAGGGAGGCCGGGCAGCACCGCGACCTGCTCACGCTGCATCGAGATAGTCCTCCCACAGATCGAGATGGACGGAATCCGATGCGTGGGCACTGTCGCCCCACAATTCGCGGGCGGCAAAGCGCACCGTGTAGAGATACTGCGGATTCTCGCCCTCGAAGCGGGAGTTGGAATCAGGGAAGACGTGCGCGCCGTGATGGCACTCGATCACGCCCTGCCGGCCGCGCACATAGCGTGGCAGTCGCGTATGGCCGGTCGGATTGATGTCGCGCGCCCGGACAGCAGCGCCAGCGGCAAAGCGCGGCTGGGCCGAAATCTGCCGCAGGGTCGGACCACCGGCGGCGATTGCCACCGGCACCTTATCCGCCGTCAGTGGCGGCGTGGCGATGGGTGACGTCGGGTCACGCCGTCCTGTCGCCAGTTCCTGCGGTGTGATGAGGCCGGCATCGAGCAGCAGCCTGATAGAAGATGCGAACCACTTCTCGTAGTAGCTCATGCGCAGATAGTCGGCTGGCGGCAGCCGTTCGATGCTGTGGCGACCCGCATCGATGTTCCAGCGTCGCCAGGCGCTCGCGGCACGCCGCAGCGCCAGCACTCGTCCTTCCCAAGGGGCATGAAAGACCGGCTCGTTGGCCTCCGGCTCGACGGGCCCGAAGCCGTGCATGCCGCCCATATCGTGCACGCCGTTCATGCGCCCTCCTTCGCGGCCGGGCCCGCCACTTTGGCTACACCGACCATCGCATCGCGCGTCACCAGCGCTGCCAATGCCTCGGCATCCATGCCGTCGGTCCCGGCAGGACGCTCGGGCAGGACGAGGTAGCGAATCTCGGCCGTCGAATCCCAGACGCGCACGGCCACATCGTCCGGCACAGAGAGGCCGAACTCGTTCAGGACGCCGCGCGGTTCGATCACGGCACGCGAGCGATAGGCCGACGATTTGTACCAGACCGGCGGCAATCCGAGCACAGGCCATGGATAGCAGGAGCACAGGGTACAGACGACGAGGTTGTGTACCTCGGGCGTGTTCTCGACGACGACCATGTGCTCGCCTTGCGCGCCGGTGTAGCCCATCTCGGCGATGGCAGCAGTCGCATCGCCCATCAAGCGGGCCTTGTAGTCGGGGTCGGTCCAGGCACGGGCGACGATGCGCGCGCCATTGCGCGGGCCGATCTTGTTCTCATAGGTGTCGACGACCGCATCCAGCGCCGCAGGATCGACCAGGCCCTTCTCGATCAGGAGCGATTCCAGCGCCTTTACCCTGAGCGCCGTATCCGACGGTATGTCCTGCCCGTGATCGTGGTGATGATCATGGTCATGTTCGTGATCGTGGCTCATGGCAACTCCTCGGGATGTAGAAGCCTACACCGGCACCGCGGCACCTGTCCGCCGGCGTTGGGCGAAATAGAGAATGCCCAGCAGCATCAGGTTCAGCAGGTTGAAGGCGAGCGCTGCCTGGAAAGCCGACTGGTAGGAGAGCGTGGCGTCGAAGATCGCGCCGCCCAGCCAGCCACCTGCCGCCATGCCGGCCATGGCGAACAGCATCACCACGCCCAGTCGCCAGCCTGCGATCGTCGGCCCGTAAAGGAACCGCAGGTTCAGCGCATAGCCCTGGACGATGGCGATGAACGGAATGCCGTGCAGCAGCGACAGGGCGTAAATGCTCGTGATGTCGCGGGCATAGAGGAAGCCAACCAGCGAGCCGATCTGGATCACCGAACAGAGCAGGCTGACGGGCAGCGGCCCGATGCGGTCTGCCAGGCGCGCCATCACGAAGGTCGCGACGATGGCCGAGAGCAGGACCAGCGAAACCGCCTCCGTACCGCGCGCCGCCGGATAGCCGAGGTCGCCACAGAAGGCCACCATATGGACAAAGGGAATGGCCATTGCCGCGCAGCAGCAGAAGCCGGCCGCCGACAGCAAGGTCATGATCGCCGACGAGGGCAGCGGCAGGGGCACTTTATCCTCGCGCCGGCGGCCGCCGGGCCCGCGCAGGATCGGCGCCGGCCGCACGTAGAGCGCACCCAGCAGCAGCAGAATCCCCGCCGACAGGCCGTAGACCACCAGCGTATCGCGCCAGCCGATCTCGGGAAGAAGCAGACGGTAGATCTGCGGCCAGACCGAACCCGCGATCGCGGGGCCGATGGAGATGATGGCGACGGCGATGTTGCGGCGCTTGTCGAACCAGCCCTGGACGTTGTTCATCGCCGGCGTGAAGGTGCCGGCATTGCCGAAGAAGCCCAGCAGGACCGCGTAGCCGGCATAGAGCGCGATCTCGCCGCCGCGCGAGGCGGCAAAGCCACCGATCGCGATCGAAATGCCGGCGATCACCAGCGGCACGCGCGGGCTGGTCCGGTCCGCCAGCCAGCCCATGAAGACACCGCCCACGCCCATGCCGAAGAAGCCGACCATATAGGCGAAGGATGGCACCGCGCGCTGGTCGCCGAAATCGGCCGCCATCTCCTTCAGTCCGACCATCGGCAGATAGATGCCGCCGCCGCCCAACGCGATACAGGCCATCGACACCAGCGCCAAACGCCAGGCGTAAGGCCCGTCAATACCCGACCGGTTGGGGGTGGTGTTCACTCCCGTGCCAGCGCTGCCGTTGCCGCTGCGACGGGATCGAGCGCCTGGTCGTCGTCCATCAACACCGTCACCTTGCGCAGCTTGCCGGTGAAGGCGAACGGCGCTTCGTAATGCGAGACCGGGCTGGAGCGGTCGCGGCCGATATCGAGGCCCGACCAGGAGATGAAGCTCACGAAGCCGTTCTGGGTGTCGAAGCTACCGGCTGGCTCGCCGTCGATCAGCAGGGTCGCGAGGTTGCGACCCTGATTGCGCCGCATGCGCACGCCGAGCCGCCGGTTGCCGGCCGGCACGGGCCGATCGGAAACGATCAGGTGGTGCTCGCCGCCGATGTTCATGTCGTAGGTCAGCCGGCCGTCCTTCATGTAGAGCGAGTAGCCGGTCGTGGCGTCGCCGTGTGCGATCAGCACACCCTCGGTGGTCGGCCCATCGACATGGGCGTCGGCTTCGATCGTGTAGGTGCGGTTGCGCACGTCGGGCGCCACGTCGGTTGGCACATGCCCCATCCCCGCATGGAAGACGAAGCGGTTGCGCGGTCCGTGGAAGCGCTTGGCATTGTCGGCGAAGCGTGGCGCAAAGCGGTCGTCGAGCGGCAGCACCTTGCTGCGCTCGGCCTGCCGCCACCATTCCTCGATCATCGCCTTGAGCCGCTCCGGCTCCTTCTCGGCGAGATCGTCGACCTCGTTGAAGTCGCGCGCGAGGTTGTAGAGTTCCCACTTGTCGTTGGCGAAGTCGGACCCTGGCGGATGATACGACACCGCCTTCCAGCCACCCTGCACCAGACCGCGATGGCCGAACATCTCGAAATACTGCGCCTTCGATTTGGAGCGCGCCTTGGCGTTGGCAAGGCTCGGCGCAAACGAGGTGCCCTCTAGCGGCATCTGCTTCACGCCATTGATCACCTTGGGTGGCTTGATGCCCACGACGTCGAGCAGGGTCGGCACGAGATCGCTGGCATGGCAGAACTGGTGGCGCAGCTCGCCCCGCGCCTTGACGCCCTTGCCCCAGGCCATCACCAGAGGATCGCGGATACCGCCGCCGTGGGTGTTCTGCTTATAGCGGCGCAACGGCGTATTGGCCGCCATTGCCCAGCCCCAGGGGAAGTTGGAGTGCGTATCGGGGCCGCCGATATCGTCGATGCGGGCAATCTTCTCGTCCAGCGACTCACGGCGGAGATTGTAGGGGCCCATGGCATTGATCATGCCGAACGGACCGCCCTCCTGGCTGGCGCCATTGTCCGACATGACGATGACCAGCGTGTCTTCGAGCTGACCCGCCGTCTCGAGAAACTGCATCAGGCGGCCGATATGCTGGTCGGCATGCTCCAGCATGGCGGCGTAAGCGGACTGCAAGCGCGTGAACATGCGCCGCTCGGGCTCTGCAATCTCGGCCCAGGGACGCACAGAATCGTTGCGCGGCGGCAGTTGCGTCTTCTTCGGGACAATGCCCATCTCGATCTGCCGCGCGAGTCGCTTCTCGCGCTCGACATCCCAGCCCTCCGCAAAGACCGAATCGTACTTCGAGATCATGTTGAACGGCGCCTGGTGCGGCGCATGACAGGCGCCCAAGGCCACCCAGGTGAGCCAAGGCGTCCCGGGATTGTCGCCGACATGATCGGCGAGGTAGCGAATCGCCTGGTCCACGAGATCGGATGTCAGATGGTAGCCCGTGGCGAAGGTGCCCGGCGGATCGACCGGTGTGTTGTCGCGCACCAGCTCCGGTGCGTACTGGTCCGTCTCGGCATCCATGAAGCCATAGAAGCGATCGAAGCCGCGCCCGAGCGGCCAGCCGTCGAACGGGCCGGTCGCGCCCGATTCCGTGAGCGGCGTCACATGCCACTTGCCCAGCATGTAGTTGCGATAGCCATGCGGACGCAGCATTTCGGCGATGGTGCCAGCCTCGCGGCTGATCTTCCCGCGATAGCCGGGATAGCCCGAATCGAAGTTGGCGAGGCAGCCGACGCCGACGGAGTGATGGTTACGGCCGGTCAGCAGCGCCGCCCGGGTGGTCGAGCACATCGCCGTCGTGTGGAAGCCGGTGTAGCGCAGGCCGCGCTTGGCAATGGCGTCGATAGACGGCGTCGCGATCGGCGAGCCGTAGCACCCGAAGTCGGAGAAACCGACATCGTCGAACAGGATGACCAGGATATTGGGCGCGCCTTTGGGCCGCTTGGGAGCTTCCGGCCAGTAGGGCTGGGAGTCCTGAACAGTCTTACCGATCTTGCCGTGTCCGTCGCCCGTCATGCGTTTCCCTTTGTTTCACCGGTTGTCCGATACTTACATCCGGCGATCAACCTTGTCGCAATTCATGCCCCGGGTTAGGGAAAGTCATGGCTCAATTCACGTCCGACGGGCTTGCCCTCGCTTATGACGAATTCGGTCCAGCCGACGCGCGCAAAGCGATCGTGCTGGTGCACGGCTTCTCCGCGAATCGCTACGAGAACTGGAAGCGCATGGGCTGGTACGATGCCATCGCCTCCAAGGGCCTACGCGGCTTCGCGCTCGACAATCGTGGCCATGGCGAGAGCGCCAAGCCGCACGATCCCGCGCAGTACAGCCGCGAGGCGATGGCACGCGATGTATTTGCATTGATGGACCATGCTGGCGTCGAGCGTGCTCACCTGCTCGGTTTCTCCATGGGTTCGCACATCGCTCTGACTGCGGCTCTGACGGACTCCGGCCGTATCGACCATCTCGTGGTGGCGGGCGTGGGCGGCAAGATCTTCGATCCGCCGCGCGAGGAAGGCGCCATGGCCGCCGCCATGGAAGCGACCAACCCGGAAGAGATTTCCGATCCGATGTTGAAGAGCTTCCGCCACTTCGCCGACGAGCAGAAGGAGGACCGCCTGGCCCTCGCTGCCTGTTCGCGCGGCGATCGCACGCCACTCACTCGTGACACTCTGATGGCAATCCGTCGCCCCACGCTCGTCGTCGCCGGCGCGCGCGACCAGCTTGCCGGCTCCCCGCAGGGCCTGGCCGATGCCATTCCCGGCGCCAAGGCGGTCACCCTGCCGGGATGCGATCACTTCTCCTGCATCGGCCATCCGCTGTTCAAGGCCAGCGTCTTCGACTTCTTCGATGGCTGGCTGGAGTAGCCGCCATGGCAAAAGTTCCGTTCAAGCGCATTCGCGAACGCGCTGCCAAGCGCAAGGGCGGCGAGAAGGTGCT
This sequence comes from Reyranella sp., assembly GCF_004297405.1. Taxonomy (GTDB): domain Bacteria; phylum Pseudomonadota; class Alphaproteobacteria; order Reyranellales; family Reyranellaceae; genus Reyranella. Next base: position 337,408 of record NZ_SCVC01000021.1, on the reverse strand, counting down.
GACGACGCTTTTGCCGAAGAAACGAGACAACAAAGCCCTGGCCAAGCTGAGAGATGATCGCGTGCTCTCGGAAATGGCGCGCCGCGTCTTCTCCGCGGGGTTCGTGTGGAGCGTCATCGACAAGAAATGGCCGGGCTTCGAAGAGGCCTTCCTCGGCTTCAACCCCAAGCGGCTGCTGTTTCAGCCGGCGGAGTTCTGGGAGAAGCTTGCCTCGGACAAGCGCATCGTGCGCAATCCGCAGAAGATCAGGTCGGTGCGCGAGAACGCCAAGTTCGTAAGCGACATCGCGGCTGAACACGGCAGTTTCGGGAAGTTCCTCGCGACCTGGCCTGCCGACGATCAGATCGGCCTGCTCGAAATCCTCGACAAGCGCGGCTCGCGGCTGGGTGGCTTCTCCGCCCAGTACCTGCTGCGCTTTCTCGGTCGCGATTCGTTCATCCTGACCAACGACCTGATCCTCTGCCTGCGCGACAGCGGTGTGCCACTCAGTGCCAAGGGCACCTCGAAGAAAGACATGAAGCTCGCCCAGGCGCAGATCAACGAATGGGCCGAGGAAACCGGCCTGCCGCTTACCCACATCTCCCGCATCTGCGCCATGTCTATCGGGGAGAACCATGACGCGGTGCGCTTGAAGCAGACGATGCAGGAGTAGCCCGTGGTCGAGATATTGCTGATCAACCCCAACACGACGGCCTCGATCACCGATCTGGTTCTGAAAACCGCGAAGCAGTTTGCTGCGAAGGACACTCACCTGCGCGCCACCACCGGTGCGTTCGGTCCGCGCTACATTGCCTCGCGTGCCGCCTATGCGATTGCTGGCCATGCCGCACTCGATGCTTTCGCCAACGACAAGGGCCGCAAGGACGCTGTCGTACTGGCCTGCTTCGGCGATCCCGGCCTGGCCGCTCTTAAGGAAGTGAGCAAGGTGCCGGTCGTGGGCATGGCAGATGCCTCGGTCCTGCAAGCCTGCGCGCTCGGCGGCCGCTTCTCCATCGTGACCGGCGGGGAACGATGGAAGTCGATGCTCGAAGAATTCGTCGCGAGCCGCGGCCTCTCCTCCCGGTTGGCGTCGGTGCGCACCGTCGCGCCGACCGGCGCCGATATCGCGCGCAACCCAAAGGCCGCGATGGCATTACTAGCTAAAGGCTGTAAGGCGTGCGTACGCGAAGATGGCGCCGACGTTGTGATCCTGGGAGGCGCCGGGCTGGCGGGCCTTGCAGCAAGGCTGAAGGGTATGGTCGATGCCCCTCTGCTTGATGGGGTTGCTTGCGCGATCTCCATGGCAGAAGGTCTCGCACAGCAGAAGCCTATCAAGGCAGCCGTCGGCATTCTTGCCGCTCCCGCCCCTGTGCCAAGCGTCAATCTTTCCAAAGGTCTTTCGAAGCTGCTCGGATCGCCTTAGGGTCTTCCGATGCGTTTTGTCAGCTTTCGCCATGCAGGCTCGCCCAAGTTTGGCGCGGCCGTTGACGGCGGCATTGTCGATCTCTCCGAGCGTACCGGTGCCCGCTGGCGGAGCCTGCGTGCGGCGATTGCCGCCAAGGGACTCGATGAGCTTGCGGCGGCGGCCAAGGATGCCAAAGCCGATCTGCCGTTCGACGAGGTAGAGCTGCTGCCGGTCATTCCCGATCCCGACAAGATCTTCTGCATCGGCCTCAACTATGCAAGCCACGTTGGTGAAGTCGGCCGACAAGTGCCAACCCAACCCAGCGTCTTCTCGCGCCTGCACAACACGCTCGTTGCGCACGGCGGTGACATCGTGCGGCCGCGCGCCTCGATCGACTTCGATTTCGAAGGTGAGCTGGCGATCGTGATCGGTGAGCGCTGCCGCCATGTCTCGCGTGCCAGCGCCCTTTCGGTGATCGCGGGCTACACCTGCTTCCTCGACGGCAGCGTGCGCGACTTCCAGAAGCATTCCGTGACAGCGGGCAAGAATTTCCCGGCAACCGGCCCCCTCGGCCCCTGGATGGTCACCACCGACGTAATCACCGATCCGCAGCGGCTGGAACTCACGACGCGCTTGAACGACACCGTGGTGCAGCACGACACGACCGATCACATGATCTTCGATGTCGCCACCATCATCGAGTATCTTTCGACCGTGACCTGGCTGGAGCCGGGCGACATCATTGCCACCGGCACCCCCGACGGCGTCGGGACCGGCCGCAAGCCGCCTCTCTGGATGAAGCCCGGCGACAAGGTCGACGTGGAAATTTCGGGAATCGGGACTTTGAGCGTCAATGTCGTCGACGAGTGACCCTTTCGATGTGCCGCTGAGCGTCGGCACGGATCGCGAGCGCGGCCGCGAGATCAAGGTAATCGCCCTGATCGCCATCGCGCATTTCGTGAGCCATGTGCACATCATGCTGCTGCCGCCGCTGTTCGGCGAAGTGCGCGAGGCCTTTGGCGTCAGCTACATCCAGATCGGTCTGGCACTGACGGCCTTCAACGTCGTGTCGGCGCTCCTGCAGACACCGGCCGGCTTCATGGTCGACCGCGTCGGGCCGCGCGCCATGCTGACCGGCGGACTTCTCCTGGGAACGGTCGCCGTGGTCGCCGCCGCGATGCTGCCGGGCTACTGGACCTTCGTCATTGCCTACGGCGTCCTGGGTTTGGCCAACACCGTCTATCACCCGGCCGACTATTCCATCCTCTCCGCCACCATCGATCACCGGCGGATCGGCAAGGCCTTCTCGATCCACACGTTCGCGGGCTACCTCGGTTCAGGCATCACCCCGGCACTGGTTCTGGCCTGCGCGGCGATCTGGGGCTGGCGCGGCGGCTTCCTGGTCGCGGCGGGCCTGTCCTTTGCCACGGCGATGCTGCTGATCGTGGCCGGCAGCGTCCTGCCGCGGATTTCGCACAAGCCCGGCCAGCAGGCCGCAGCCGGCGGCGCCAAGGTCGGCCTCGACCTGCTGCTAAGTGGGCCAGTCCTGCGCAATCTCCTGTTCTTCTTCTGCCTCGCCATGGCCAATGGCGGCATCCAGACCTTCACCGTGGTCGGCATGGGCGAGATCCACGGCACGCCCTTTTCGGTCGCCAACGTGGCCCTCTCCGGCTTCCTACTGTGCAGCGCCTTCGGCGTGCTGGTCGGCGGCATCATCGCCGACCGCACGCCCCATCACGAGCGTGTGGCCGCCGTGGGCTTTGCCTGCACCTCGACCATGGCGATCCTGATGGCCTGGGTGAACATGCCGGCTGCAGCGTTGATCGTCCTGATGTCCGTGGGCGGCTTGCTGAACGGTATCATCCAGCCGTCGCGCGACATGATGGTGCGCGCCGTCACGCCTCCAGGCTCGTTCGGCAAGGTGTTCGGCTTCGTCAGCACCGGCTTCAATCTCGGGGGTATGGTGGCGCCGCTGCTCTTCGGCTTCCTGATGGACCAGCACGAACCACGCGCCATCTTCATGATCGTGGCGGGCTTCATCCTCCTTGCCTTGGTCACCGCCATCACCCGGACCAAACCACAGAGCACGCCCCATGGACTCGCTGACACCTCCGCCCGTTGACACGACCGAGGCCCTGACACGCCGCTATGGCGCCGATGCGATCCCGCCAGCGGGACCGTGGAACGAGACCATCGCGGTCATGCTCGACCACCGCTCGGTGCGCACCTACAAGCCCGACCCGCTGCCACCAGGTGCACTCGAGACATTGATTGCCGCCGCGCAATCGGCCGCTACCAGCTCGAACATGCAATGGTGGTCGGCGGTCGCGATAACCGATCCCGAGAAGAAGAGGGTGCTGGCCGAGGTCGCCGGCGGCCAGAAGCATATCGAGCAGTGCCCGCTCTTCATCGCCTGGGTCGCCGATATGTCGCGCAACCAGCGCATCTCGGACGCCGAGAAGACGGCCTTCGAGACGATGCCGTGGCTCGAGACTTTCATGGTGGCCTGCATCGATGCAGCGCTTGCCGCGCAGAACGCCGTGGTGGCCGCCCAGTCGATCGGCCTGCGGACAGTCTATATCGGCGCCATGCGCAACGACCCAATCCGGGTCGCGAAGCTGCTCGACCTGCCGCACCAGTCGTTCGTGGTGTTCGGCCTCTGTGTTGGCTACGCGACGGAGAAGGGCGAGGGCGAGGTCAAGCCGCGCCTGCCGCAGAGCACCGTGTTGCACCATGAGCGCTACGACGCCACGCATGAGGCGACCCAGCGCAAGGTGTACGACGCCGAAATGAGCCGGTTCTCGGCGCGCCATGAACTCCAGGCGGCGACCTGGACCCAGCGTGTGCTGAACCGCCTGGCCCCTCTCAAGTCGATGAACGGCCGCGAGACGATCCGCGCGTCCCTGGCCAAGCTCGGCTTCGAAATCCGCTAGAGAGATTTTTCGTAGAACACTGACCACTTCGAGTCGGGGTAATCGAGCACCGGCCCGCAGCGCGTGAAGCCGGCCCGCTCATAGACGGTCCAGGCGGCAGGATGCTGGTCGCCTGTTTCCAGCACCAGACGTTTCACGCCTTTCTCGCGCGCCAACGCCTCGATGCGTTGCACGATTTCTGCGCCGATCCGGCGACCGCGATGCGATGGTCGCGTGTACATGCGCTTGACCTCGCCGATGCTGTCCTCATGCCGCTTCAGCGCCCCGCAGCCAACGGCCTTGCCGCCGTCGCGGGCGATGAAAACCGTCGTCGCCGGCTCCGCCATTTGCTCCACGGTCATGTGAAACACGAACTCCGGCGGCGTCAGCTCCAGCAGGGTGGCGTTCAACTCGGCGACGAGTTCGCGAACGTCATCCTGCAAGGGGCTTTCGACGGCGACGGCAATGCTCATCCGTGCGGCACCAGCACCTGCCGCACCGTCGCCACGTCCTGCAGGCGGTCGAAGCCTTCGTTGAGCTGGTCGAAGCCGATGCGCTGGCTGACCATGCGGTCCACCGGCAGCTTGCCCTGCTGGTAGAGCGCGATAAAGCGCGGGATGTCGCGCACCGGCACGCAGCTTCCCATGTAGGAACCCTTGATGGTCTTCTCCTCGCTGACCAGCATGCTCTGCTTGAAGGAGAAGTCGGCCGCGATCGGCGACAGGCCGGCCGTCACCGTCGTGCCGCCCCAGCGCGTGACGAGATAGGCCGTCTCCATCGCCTTGATCGTGCCGGCGAGATCGAAGGCGTAATCGACGCCGCCATTGGTGAGGTCGCGCACCTGCTGCACGTGATCGGCATCCTTGGCGTTCACCGTGTCGGTAGCACCGAGTTGGCGCGCCAGGCCGAGCTTGTCATCGGAAAGGTCGATGGCGACGATGCGGCCGGCGCCCGCCAGCACTGCCCCCATCAGGCCGCTCAAGCCCACACCGCCCAAGCCGACGATGGCGACCGTGCTGCCGGGCTGGATCTGCGCGGTGTTGATCACCGCGCCGACGCCGGTCACGACAGCGCACCCGAACAGCGCCGCCACGTCGAGCGGCAGGCTCTTGTCGATCACCACGACCGAGCCGCGATCGACCACGGCATATTCGGCGTAGCAGGAGACGCCGGAATGATGGTGCACCGGCTTGCCGTCATGGTGCAGGCGGTGATGGCCGGAGAGGAGCTGACCGGCTGCGCGCGGGCTGATCGAGCGCTCGCAGATATAGGGTCGCCCTTCGAGGCAGCGCCGGCAGCGACCGCAGCTCACATTGAAGGTGAAGCAGACATGGTCGCCCTTCTTGACGTCGTTGACGCCCGAGCCGACCTCGACGATCTCGCCCGAGCCTTCGTGGCCCAGCACGATCGGTACCGGCCGCGGCCGGTCGCCGTTGATCAACGACAGGTCGGAGTGGCAGAGCCCGCCACCGCCGACCTTGACCAGTACCTCGCCCTCGCCGGGCGGATCGAGATCGACCTCGATGACATGAATGGGCTTGCTCTTGGCGAAAGGCCGCGGCGCGCCGCAGACCGTGAGGACTCCAGCTTTCATCTTCATCAGGCAATCCCTCCGTCGACCCGGACCAGAGATCCGGTGGTGAAGCTCGATTTACTCGAGGCGAGATAGAGCGCGGCGGTCACGATCTCCTCCGGCAGGCCGCTGCGCTTCAGCGCCGCCGTCGGATTGAGCTTGTGCTCATCGCTCCATGCCTTGGAGACATCGGTGAGGAAGCGGCCGGGCGAGATGGTGTTCACGCGGACCTTCGGCCCGTACTCGAAGGCGAACGCCTCGGTGATGGCATTGAGCGCCGCCTTGGCGCCGGCATAGGGCGCAATCTGTGGCCGCGGCCGCAGCGCACCGGCGCTCGAGATATTGATGATCGAGCCGCCTTCGCCTGCCGCCATGCGGCTGCCGACCAGCGACATCAGGCGGAACGGTCCCTTGAAGTTCAGCGAGATTATGCGATCGAAAAGCTGCTCCGGCGTCTCCAGCGACGACGGCGCCAGCGGCGAGGAACCGGCATTGTTCACCAGGATGTCGACCTTGCCGAAGGCCGCGTAGGCCGCATCGGCCAGCCCGTCGAGTTCCTGCCAGTTGGCGACGTTACAAGCATAGGTCGCCGCCTTGCGGCCTATGGCGCGCACTTCGGCCGCGACCTTCTCGCAGGTCTCGAGTTTGCGACTGGTGATGAAGACATCGGCGCCATGCTGCGCGAAGGCCTTCACCATCTGATAGCCAAGACCGCGGCTGCCGCCGGTGACGAGGGCAACTTTGCCCGTGAGATCGAAATAGGTTCTGCTCATGGTCCGGAGCATATCGGACCTTGGCGGCGGAGGCCCATACACCACCTCAGCATTGATCCGCGGTCCGAAACGTACCCGTTGCCCGACTAGCTGGTTTCGACCAACGCCTTCAGCCGCGCCAGGGCATTGTCCCATTGCCGCGAAACGTGATCGAGATAGGTCCGGGCATCGACCAGCGGCTTGGGCTGCAGCTCGAACAGGCTCTCGCGTCCACTGCGCTCGGAGCGCACCACCCCCACCTCTTCGAGGACGCGCAGATGCTTGGTCACCGCCTGTCGCGTCAGCCGCGTGTTCGAGGTGAGCCGCGTGATCGATTGCGGTTCCCCCTTGGTCAGCTCCGCCAGCAGCGCGAGCCGTGTCTCGTCGCCTAATGCCGCAAAGATCGAGGCATTGGTCTTCAGCGCCGTGGCAGCAGCGCTACGCGGCATGTTCGAGGTGCCGTGCGATGTTTTCCATCTGGGCGGTCCAGCCGCCTTCGTTCATGCGGAACGCCAGATCGCGGCGCTCGGGCGGCAGCTTGTCGAAACCCGATTCGCAGGTACGCAACAGCGTCCCCGTCGGCGTCTTCTCCAGCCTGAACTCGATCAGGGTCGAAGGTTCACCGCTGTAGTCCCTGTCGGGCTCGACGGCATAGGGATGCCAGGTGAAGGAGAAGTACCGCTCCGGCTCCATCTTCTGGACCACGACCTCCATCGTCAGATGGTCGTAGCCGGGATGGGTGATCCGCCCGCGGGCGACCTGGCCTGGTACAAAGGGCCCTTCGAGCTGGACGCCGAACCACGAGCCGAATTCGGCATGGTCAGTCAATGCCTGCCAGACACGCGAGATCGGCGCCTTGAGCTCGATAGACTTCTCGATGCGATCAGTCATATGCAACCTCCTGGTTGCCTGTATCTATAGAGACCCCCACGGAAACAGGCAACCATTTAGTTGCTATTTATGCGCGCAGCACTTTGATCATCGCCGCGAGCTTCTCCTCACCCAGACCAGCCGCCATGGCGCGGCGAAACAGGCCGTCGGCAAAAGTCGGGAACTCCGACCCGATGCCGGCCTCGCGCGCCTGACGCAGGAAAAGCGTGCCCGAGCCGGCGCAGATTTCCATCGAGCTCTCGGGATGACCATAGTCCTCGGCCGCGATGGCCTTGCCCTGGCTGCGGACCATCTCGCCGATCACCGGCGAGATCTGGCCCATCATGTCGCCGAAACCCTCGACGCTCAGCCCCTCGGCTTCGCAAACGCGCACGCCGTGGAAGAACCCGAACATCGCGCCGAACATGCAGGAAAGGGCCGCGATGTCCCAGGCCGCCGCGGCTCCCGCCTCGCCGCCGCGATACATCAAGCCACCACCCATCGCCTTCAACGCCGGCTCGGCCTTCCGGTAGGCACTTTCGGCGCCGGACAGGAAGATCGGCGTATCGGGCCGGCCGATCTGGCTCGGCGTGGCGAGCAACGCCCCGTCGAGATAATCGGCGCCGTGCGCCTTGGCCCAGCGCTCGCCCTCGCGGGCGTCGAGTGGGCTGCCGGTACTGAGTTGAACCAGCACCTTGCCCACCAGGGCGTCGCCCACTTCTTCGAGGATCGCGCGCGAAGCCTTGTAGTCGTAGACGCAGACCACGATCACAGGACTCGCCGTCACTGCCTGCCGAACGCCGCTGGCTTGGGTGGCCCCACGCTGCACCAAAGGCGCAGCGCGGTCAGCCGTGCGATTCCACACCGTTATCGACTGGCCGGCTCTGAGGAGAGCGTCGGCGAGCGCAGTACCCATGGCACCAAGGCCGATGACCGTTACATCACTCATGACACACCCCTCTCAGCCATTGCCCAGGATCGACAGACGCTGGTTCAAACCGCCATCGACGACGATTTCCGAACCGGTCGTGAAGGTGGCATCGAAGGCGAGGTACAGGACGGCCTTGGCCACCTCCTCCACCGTGCCGTGGCGACCCATCGGTGTGACGGCATCGCCAATCTTGCGAAAAGCGGCCTGTTCCTCCGCCGTCGCCTCGACCACGCCCATGGTCGGCGTGTCGATGAAGCCCGGACTCACCGAGTTCACGCGGATGCGGCGCGGTAACAATTCGGCCGCCATGACCTGCGCGAAGGAACTGACGGCTGCCTTGGCGCCGGCATAGACGCACATGCCCGCCGCGCCCGAATCATTGGCAACCGATGTCGTGAAGACGATCGAGCCGCCATCGCACATCAGCGGCAGCAGGCGCTGCACGGTGAAGAACGCACCCTTGGTGTTGATAGCGAAGGTCCGGTCGTAGATCTCCTCGCTCACCTCGGCGACTGGATCGAGCCGCGAGTAACCCGCGTTGACGAACAGGAAATCGATATGGCCGATCCCGTCGGCGACCCGGAGCGCCAGCGCCGCGATATCGCTCATGTCGGCGATATCGGAAGAGACGACCTCGGCCTTCTTGCCAAGCTCGCGCCGTGCCGCCTCTACGTTGCGCGCGTTGCGGCCCGTCACCACGACCTCGGCCCCCTCTGCGATCAGCGCATCGACCACCGCGCGGCCCATGCCGTGCGTGCCGCCGATCACCACAGCCTTCTTTCCTTGATACTTGCCCATCTTGCTCAAGCTCCATTTCGATAGAAGGCAAGATGGGCCTCACTTGACATCGGACAAGTACTGACAAAATTATCAGGTACTTACCTTTTTGTTTGTAAGGAGGAGGCGATGGCCAAACCCGACAGCTGCGGCCTGGGGCCGGCATTCCAGGTGATCGGTGGCAAGTGGAAGGCGCTGATCCTGTGGCAGGTGCACCGAGAGCCGCGCCGCTTCGGCGAACTGAAGCGGCTGATTCCCGAGATCAGCGAGAAGATGCTGATCCAGACCCTGCGGGAGATGGAGGCCAGCGGGCTGGTCCATCGCGAGGTCTTCCATCAGGTCCCGCCAAGGGTCGAGTATTCGGCGACCCGCCTCGGTGCGTCGCTGGACGAGGCGCTGGCGCCGCTCGCCAATTGGGGTACGAAATACGCCAAGAGGCTGGAGGCGACACAAGACCGCTGACACGTGCTGGCTGACACTGGCCGGCTGACACTGGCATGTCACTTGCTTAGGCTAGTCTCAGAGGGAGCCCATCGGTCGTCATGAGCATCCACGTCGCGCTGCATCATCGTACGACCTACCGATACGATCGGCCGGTCGCTCTGGGACCCCAGATCGTGCGTCTCAGGCCGGCGCCGCACAGCCGCACGCCTGTCCTCTCCTATTCGCTCAAGGTCACGCCGGCCCAGCATTTCATCAACTGGCAACAGGACCCGCAGGGCAATCACCTGGCGCGCCTAGTTTTCCCGGAAAAGACCGACTTGTTCGAGGTGACTATCGACCTCGTCGCCGACATGTCGGTGAACAATCCGTTCGACTTCTTCCTGGTGCCCGAGGCTGAGCAGTGGCCTTTCGCCTACGACGCTTCGCTGGCGGAGGAGATCGCCCCGTTCCGCAAGCTCGAGCCGCCGGGACCGCTGCTGAAGGCCTGGCTCGCCAAGGTCGACCGCAGCCCGCAACGCACTGTCGATTTCATCGTCGGGCTGAATGCGCGGCTGCAAAAAGAAATCGGTTACATCGTGCGCCTGGAGCCGGGCGTGCAGACCTGCGAGGAGACGCTTGGCCTCGCCAAGGGCTCGTGCCGCGACACCGGCTGGCTGCTGGTCACCATTCTGCGTCACCTGGGCTTCGCGGCACGCTTCGCCTCGGGCTACCTGATCCAGCTCATGCCCGACGAGAAGCCGCTGGACGGCCCCGAAGGGCCGACGCACGACTTCACCGATCTCCATGCCTGGTGCGAGGTTTACCTGCCGGGCGCCGGCTGGATCGGCCTCGACCCGACTTCGGGCTTGCTGACCGGCGAAGGCCATATCCCGCTCGCCTGCACCCCCGAACCCTCCAGTGCGGCGCCAGTCGAAGGGCTGGTCGAAGAGGCCGAGGTCGAATTCGCGCACGAGATGTCGGTGGCGCGCGTGCGCGAGACACCGCGCACCACCAAGCCCTACACCGACGCACAGTGGGCGAGCCTGCTCGAAGTCGGCGAGGCGATCGAACACGATATCGGCCAGCACGATGTGCGGCTCACCATGGGTGGCGAGCCGACCTTCGTGTCGGTCGACGATATGGACGGCGCCGAGTGGAACACACTGGCGCTGGGACCGGAGAAGCGGCGCCTGGCCGGCGTGCTGTTCCGCAAGTTGGCGGACCGGTTTGGCCAGGGGCCGCTGCTGCATTTCGGCCAGGGCAAATGGTATCCCGGCGAGCAGTTGCCGCGCTGGGCGCTGAACTGCCATTGGCGCAAGGATGGCCAGCCGATCTGGCGCAATCCGCATCTCTATGCGCTAGAATCGAAGCCGACCAACGTCACGCCTGAAACAGCGCATCGCTTCGCGCTCGCCTTCGCGCAGCGCCTGCAACTCGATCCTGGCTATCTGTTCGGCGCCTTCGAGGACACCTGGTACTACCTGTGGCGCGAGCGGCGGCTGCCCAGCAACGTCACGGTCGACGAATCGAAAGTGAAGGATCCGCTGGAGCGCGAGCGGCTCGCCCGCATCTTCGAGAAGGGCCTCGAATCGGCCGTGGGCTATGTGCTGCCTGTCGCGCGCGAGAACGGCAAGGCACAGAACGGACACAGCGGACGCTGGAAGAGCGGACCGTGGTTCCTGCGTTCGGAGAAATGCTATCTCATCCCCGGCGATTCGCCGGTCGGCTTCCGCTTGCCGTTGGATTCGCTGCCATGGGCAGCACCCTTGGATGCCGGCTTCATCGTCGAACCCGACCCGATGGCGCCGCATCCCGATCTGCCGCCGCTTGACGCTTTTCGACGCGCGCCTGTCCTGCGCCGGCAGGAACGTAATATCGCCACCGATGCCAACGGCGACGGTGATGCTGCGCGCCGCGAAGCGTGGCAGCGCGCCCTGGCGCCGGATCTCGCGATGCAGCCGGGCGTCGGCTCATCGCCGTCCTGGATTGTGCGCACCGCCATGGTCTTCGAACCACGCGACGGCCACCTCTATGTCTTCATGCCGCCGACCGAGCATACCGAGGACTATCTCGAACTTGTCGCGGCAATCGAGGATACGGCCGAGGAGTTGCGCCAGCCGGTCTTCCTCGAAGGCTATCCGCCGCCCGGCGGCGATTCACGCCTGCAGAGCTTCAGCGTCACACCCGACCCCGGTGTGATCGAGGTGAACATCCATCCCTCGACCAACTGGCGCGAACTCGTACAGCGCACCGAGATCGTCTACGAGGAGGCGCGCACGACGCGGCTCGGCGCCCAGAAGTTCATGATCGATGGCCGTCACACTGGCACCGGCGGCGGCAATCACTTCGTGTTGGGTGGCCCCTCCGCACCCGACTCGCCGATGCTGCGCCGGCCCGACCTGCTGAAGAGCTTACTGGGCTACTGGCTCAACCATCCCTCGCTCTCCTATCTCTTCTCCGGCCTGTTCATCGGCCCGACCAGTCAGCATCCCCGGGTCGACGAGGCGCGCAACGATGCGCTGCACGAGCTGGAGATCGCCTTCCGGCAGATCGAGCCGGGCCGCCAGACACCGCCCTGGCTGGTCGACCGCATCTTCCGCAACCTGCTGGTCGATGCGACCGGCAACGCGCATCGCACCGAGTTCTGCATCGACAAGCTCTTCACGCCCGACTCCGCCGCCGGCCGTCGCGGCCTGCTGGAATTGCGCGCCTTCGAGATGCCGCCGCACTGGCGCATGAGTGTGGCGCAGCAGGCCCTGTTGCGCGGCCTGGTCGCAAAGTTCTGGGACCGGCCCTACGAGCGCCCGCTCAGCCGTTGGGGCACGCGCCTGCACGACGATTTCATGCTGCCGCACTTCGTCTGGCAGGATTTCACCGACGTGCTTTCCGATCTGGCCGAGGCTGGCTACCACTTCGCGCCGGAATGGTTCGCGCCGCACTTCGAATTCAGGTTTCCGCGCCTCGGCGAGATGGCCCAGCGCGGCATCGAGCTGGAACTGCGCCACGCCCTCGAGCCGTGGCATGTGCTGGGCGAGGAACCGGGGGGCGGCGGCACGGTGCGTTACGTCGACTCCTCGGTCGAGCGACTGCAGGTCAAGGTCACTGGACTGAACGATCAGCGCCACACCGTCGCCTGCAACGGCTGGCGCTTGCCGCTGCGCGCCACGGGCATCGCCGGGGAATATGTCGCCGGCGTGCGATATCGCGCCTGGCAACCGGCCAATGCTCTGCATCCTACCATCGGCGTGCATGCGCCTTTGATCTTCGACATCCATGACAGCTGGAACGGCCGATCGATCGGTGGCTGCACCTATCATGTCTCCCACCCCGGCGGCCGCAACTACGACCGCGTGCCGGTCAACGCCAACGAGGCTGAGGCCCGCCGGCGTTCCCGCTTCTTCCCGATCGGCTATACCGGCGGCACCACTTCCGAACCGCGCCCGCTCGACAATCCCGAGCATCCACTGACACTCGATCTGCGTCGCGCCTGATGCGGTAGACCTCGCCCGCTCCCCGTGCGATTCTGGCCAATCTAGTCGATTTTCCTTTCGCGGACCCATGGAGTCGTTGCGCGGCCTCATCTCTTCGCCGGCAAGCGCGTATGACGAACTGGTCACCGGCCAGAAGTCGATCCGCTACCACTGGCAAGGCATTCTGAGCGTCATCCGCTCGCTTCCGGGCGGGCTGAGCGAACGCGTCGAGAGTGCGCGCCGGCAGCTCGAAGAATCGGGCGCCACCGTCAACCTGCTCGACGATCGCGGTGCGCCGCGCTGGACCTTCGATCCCCTACCCTTCGTGATCGCGCCCGATGAGTGGTCGGCGCTGGAAGCGGGTCTTATCCAGCGCGCCCATTTGCTCGATGCGATGCTGGCTGATCTCTACGGCCCCCAGCACCTCCTGAAGGAACATCTGCTGCCGCCCATGCTGGTGCATGCCAACCAGCATTTCCTGCGCCCCGTGCAGGTCACCGACGGCAAGGCGCCCGAGCGCCACCTCGCCAACTATGCCGTCGATCTCGTGCGGCTGGGTGATGGCCGCTGGTACGTGCTGGCCGATCACACGGAGGTTCCCTCGGGCATCGGCTATGCGATCGAAATGCGTCGTGTCCTGGCGCGCAGCCTGCCCGAAGCGTTTCGCTCCGTCCCGATCCGTCACCTGCGGCCCTTCATCGACCGCTGGCACGACTCCTTGCAGGCGATGGCGCCTGCTGCAGTCGCCCAACCCAACATGGCGGTGCTGACACCCGGCTCCTTGTCGGCGACCTATTTCGAGCATGTCTATCTCTCGCGGCTGCTCGGCGTGCCCCTGGTCGAGGGTGGTGATCTCGTGGCCCGCGATGGTCAGGTCTCGATCAAGACGCTAGCCGGTCTCAGACCTGTCCATGTGCTGCTGCGCCGGCTGAACAGCGCTTTCGCCGATCCACTGGAGCTGCGTGCCGATTCGGCCCTCGGCGTCACCGGCATGGTCGAGGCGACCCGCAACGGCCGCATCGCGCTCGCCAATGCCCTGGGCTCGGGCCTGGTCGAGACGCCAGCGTTGATCCCCTTCCTGGATCGACTGAGCCAGCGCCTGCTGGGTCATGGCCTCGACCTGCCGTCGCTCGACGTCTGGTGGCTGGGAGAGCCCTCGGCCCTCACCTTCGCGCTGGCCAACCTCGACCTGATGATTGTGCGGCCCTGCCTCGGCGCCGATCGCGAACCGATCGTCGTCGGCATGCTCGAACCGCCGGACCGCAAGGCGCTGGAAGAGCGCATTCGCGCGCAGCCTGGCCAGTTCGTGGCGCAATATCCGATGACGCCATCGCTGACGCCCAAATGGGACGGCCAGACTCTGGCACCATCGGCCGTCGTCCTGCGCGCCTTCGTGGTCGCCGACGGCGACAGCTACCGCGTCCTGCCGGGTGGACTGGCACGCGAACCCATCGGCGATACGGCGCTGCGTTCGCTGGGACGGCTGAACGGTACGCTGAAGGATGTCTGGGTGCTGGCTGAGGATGCAGCCGACGTCCAGGTGCCGCCGATGCGGCGCTTCCACCAGCTCGCCGTAGAGCGTGGCAGCGCCGATCTGCAAAGCCGCGTTGCCGACAATCTCTTCTGGCTGGGTCGCTATATCGAGCGGCTGGACAACGACGCCCGCCTGCTGCGCACCACGGCGATACGCGTCGCGCAAGGCACCATGGGTCCGCGTGATATGGTCGAGTTGCGGTTGCTCGGCCGTCTGCTCGAACAGGCCAATTTGATGGATCACACGACCGCGCTGGCCGCGCCCGACAGCGCCGCCTTCCAGCAGGGTCTGGCGACTGTCGTGGCTGACGATCGCGGTCTCGCCACCGTGCTCGATGCCATACAGCGTCTCGCCGCCACCATGCGTGATCGTTTCTCGGCCGACATGACGACGGCAGCCGGCCCGCTGATGAGCGAAGTGCGCCACCGCCTGCTGGCGGCGCGCGGCAACCTCGATCCGTTGCTCGACGCGCTCGACGAGATCGTCCGCTTCGTCGCCACGCTGTCGGGCCTGGCGCAGGAGAACATGACCCGCGGTACAGGTTGGCGCTTCCTCGACCTCGGGCGTCGGCTGGAGCGTGCGCAGCATGTGCTGAATAGTGCACTGACCCCTTTCATCCAGTCGCCGATCGATTGGGAAGCCGCGATGCGCCTCGCTCTCGAACTCTGCGACAGCACCATCACCTACCGGACGCGTTATCTCGGCCAGCTCCAGCCCGCGCCGGTGCTCGACCTGGTCGTGCTGGATGACAGCAATCCGCGTGCGTTGATGTTCCAGCTCCACACCATCAACGGCCATCTCGCCTATCTGGCGCGTGCCTCCCACGTCCGCGTGCCCTCGCTGCCGACGTCACTCGAGAAAGACTTCGAAGCCACCGTGCGCCAGTTCGCCGGCGACGAGCAGGCCTGGCGCCACGAAGGGCTGGCCCTTGCCATGCTGCGCGACGTGGTGTCCGACGCCGACCAACGGCTCGACCAGCTCTCCGAGGCGATCACGCGCGCCTATTTCAGTCATGTACCGGCCGCGCAAGCTGTCGGTTCGTTCGGCGGCTGACCCCCATGCGCTACCTGCTCTCGCACCGCACCACCTACGCCTACGCCAGCGCGGTCGACTCCGCGCATCACATTGCCCATCTGCGCGCCCGCGACTTTCCCGGCCAGAAGGTAAGTTCGATCGGCATCGAGACCGACCCCGTGCCAGCGTTGGCGGCACAGCATGTCGATCATTTCGGCAACCTCATCGACATCTACCGCATCGACAAGCCGCATACCCGCTTCGACATAGAAGTACGTGCTGAAGTCGATGTGCGCTTTCCTGAGCCGCCCCCCATGGCGTCGACGCCTTCCTGGGAAGAAATCCGTGCTGCGCTGAACGGCAATGGCTTTCCCGTCCCGGTCGAGGCGAGTGAATTCGTCTACGACTCGCCGCTCGTCCCTTCGGTCTCGGCACTACGTGCGTACGGCGCCCCATCTTTCACCGCCGGTCGGCCGATTCTCGAGGCTGCCCGCGAGCTCACGTCGCGCATCAAGGCCGACTTCGAATATCACCCCGGCGCGACCGATATCAGCACGCCCCTCGCCGAGGTCTTCGCTGGCAAGGCCGGTGTCTGCCAGGACTTTGCCCATGTCGAGATCGCCGCGCTGCGTGCCCACGGCCTCGCGGCCGGCTACGTCTCGGGCTACATCCGCACCGTTCACTCCAAGGATGAGATCGCCTTGCGTGGCGCCGACGCCAGCCATGCCTGGGTCGCTGTCTGGTGTGGCGAACAAGCCGGCTGGGTCCATCTCGACCCGACCAACGATCTCGTGGCGCAGGAGGATCACGTCGCCGTCGCGTGGGGTCGCGACTTCTCCGACGTGAGCCCGCTGCGCGGCGTCATCCTCGGTGGCGATTCACACTCTTACGGCGTAGCCGTCACCCTCGTCCCCACGGATTGACGCTCAGCCACCCAGGAAGTCCTTCGTCCAGTGCGCGTAGTCGTCGTCGCGCGTGACCCGCTTCATGAGGTCTGCACTCGCGACACCTTGCAGTTTCGAAGGCTGGGTGCCGTCGCGCAGGGCCTTCAGGGTCTCATAGACCGCCTTCACCGCGGCAGCGAAGGGCTGGTGCCCCTGCAGGGCGATGCGCACCCGCCGCGCGCCGAGATAGGAAAGATCGGTCAGGTCACCGGAGACGCCGCCCAGGATCAACGGCAACGTGGTCGCCTCAGAGATGGCATCCAGTTCAGCACGTGTGCGCACGCCGACGAAGAACAGCGCATCGACGCCCGCCGCCTCATAGGCCTTGCCGCGGGCGATCGCATCTTCGAGGCCAGTGATCGCAACGGCGCTGGTACGGCCCGCGATGCAAAGGTCGGGATCCTGGCGGCCGCCCAGCGCCGCCTTCATCTTGCCCACGCCCTCCTCGATCGAGATCAACCGCGGCTTGGCCGTGCCATAGGGCGTCGGCAGATCGGTATCTTCGAGGCTCAGGCCTGCGACGCCCGCGGTCTCCAACTCTTCGACCGTGCGTCGTGCGTTCAGGGCATTGCCGTAGCCATGATCGGCATCGACCATCAGAGCCAGATTGCCGGCGCGATTGATGCGATAGGCTTGGTCTGCGAACTCGCTCAACGTCAGCACGATCAGATCGGGCGCACCCAGCACCGTCATCGAAGCAACGGAGCCCGCAAACATGCCGATCTCGAAACCAAGATCCTCAGCGATACGCGCGGAGATCGGATCGAACACCGATCCTGGGTGAACACAGCGCTGTCCGGCAAGCAGTGCGCGAAAGCGCTTCCGGCGATCGGTCCAATGCATGACAAACTCCCCCTCTTCCCTGCCTTGTAGCAAAGCTGCGAGCCGCCATGCAGCGGCATGTTTCGACGCGCAAACGCAAAAGACGTACGGCGCTTGTCGCTCGTGACGGCGAGAGCGTAGCGTTGCCGCTCAGGGTTGTGATGGATCATGCGCTCATCCGACCCATGACAAGGCGCATTGGGGAAATGTCCATGTTCGACGTTCTCGACCGGCAGACGCGGCTGACCGGCAATCAGAAGAAAATCATTGCCGCGGCGGTGATCGGCGACGCTCTCGAGTTCTTCGACTACTTCCTGATCGGCTTCGTGCTCGCCTTCCTGATCGGACCCTGGAAGCTCACCTTCGGTCAGTCGGCCATCGTGCTGCTGTCGTCCGGTGTCGGCGCAATCCTCGGCGCCTATATCTGGGGCTGGCTCGCCGACCGCATCGGACGCCGCAAGGTGTTCATCGGTACGGTGCTGAACTTCTCGATCGCCACCGGCCTGCTCTATTTCACGCCAGAGAACGGCTGGATCTACATCACCATCATGCGGTTCTTCGTCGGCTTCGGCGTCGGCGGACTTTATTGCGTGGACCTGCCGCTGGTGCAGGAGTTCGTGCCGGCCCGCAAGCGCGGCTGGGTCGGTGGCCTCGTCACTTGCGTCATCCCATTGGGTGTCGGCCTCGGTGCGGTGCTGGGCGCCTTCATGGGTGCCGATCAGTGGCGCCTGCTGTTCGCCATCGGCGTGCTGCCGTCGCTGCTCGTCCTGCTGGTCCGCCTCTGGGTGCCAGAATCGCCGGTGTGGCTGGTCCGCCAGGGCCGCTACGAAGAAGCCCGCAAGTCGCTCGCCTGGGCGCTTCAGATGAAGCCCAGCGACCTGCCGCTGCCCAAGGCGCCGCCGGCAGAACCACCCAAGGCGAGCTGGTTCGAGCTCTTCAAGTATCCGCGCAGTCTGCTGGTTTCGTGGCTCGGCAATGCCGGCGCCCAGACGGGCGTCTACGGCATCACGCTGTGGGCGCCGTCACTGTTCGTGCTGCTGCTGAAGGTGACGCCGCAGGAAGCTGCCAAGATGATGATCCTGCTCACCGTCATGGGCTTCATCGGCCGGCTTTCCTTCTCCTACCTTTCCGACAAGATCGGACGGCGCTCGGGCGGAGGGCTGTTAGGCATCGGCGCGGGCGTTCTCACCATTGTCGCAGGTTACAACTACGACTCTGTACTGTTGGGCGTATCCGCCTTCTGGCTGCTCCTGGCGCTGACCTTCTTCTTTGCTGACGGCGGCTTCGCCATCGTCGGGCCGTACGCGGCGGAAGTCTGGCCCTCGCATCTGCGCACCACAGGCATGGGTTCGGCCTATGGCTTCGGGGGCATCGGCAAGATCATCGGGCCGCTCGGCCTAGCGCTGATCGTCGGCTCGAACAACTACCTTAAACCTGATGTGCCGCTGCCGCAGATTCCGACGGCCTTTCTCTATCTCGGCTGCTGGTTCCTGATGGCCGGGCTGGTCTATTATTTCTTCGGGCTGGAAACGAAGGGCAAGTCGATCGAACAGATCGACAAGGAACTGGCGACCACCTGACACAACCGTGTTCGACGAGGAATTACCGTGGATACGTTGATCCCGACTTCTGCCGACCTTGCGGGCGACCAGACCGTAATCTCCCGCGCCGAGGCCGTTCGGCCGGCCGTCGAGGCCGCTTCGAACGAGATCGAGGACAAGCGCCGGCTGCCGCCGGCACTGCTCGACAAGCTGCACGAAGCAAGGCTGTTCCGCCTGCTGCTGCCACGCTCGTCGAACGGAATCGAGACCGATCCTGTTACCTTCTTCCACGTCATCGAAACGATTGCCCGCGGCGACGCCTCGACGGCCTGGTGCCTGAGCCAGGCGGGTGGCTGCGCCATGTCGGCCGCCTATCTCAACCTGCCCGTTGCGCAATCGATCTTCGGCAGTGATCCGCGCGCCGTGCTGGCCTGGGGCCCCGGTCCTCGGGTCAAGGCCATCGAATGCGAGGGCGGATACAAGGTCACCGGCATCTGGGCCTTCGCTTCGGGCGGCCGGCATGCGACCTGGCTTGGCGCCCATTGCCCGATCTACCAGGCTGACGGCTCGCCGCGGCTCGACGTGAACGGTGTGCAGCAGGAGCGCACCATGCTGGTGCGGACCGAGGACGTGCAGTGGACCGACATCTGGAACACGGTCGGACTGCGCGGCACCGCCAGTGATCAATTCGCCCTGACCGACTTCTTCGTCCGCGCCGATCATTCGATCACGCGCGACTTTGAGAAGGAATGTCGCGAACCTGGCCCGCTTTACCGCATGGGTGCCGGCACCTGCTATCAGGTGG
Source organism: Reyranella sp. (assembly GCF_004297405.1). Taxonomy (GTDB): domain Bacteria; phylum Pseudomonadota; class Alphaproteobacteria; order Reyranellales; family Reyranellaceae; genus Reyranella. The sequence continues at coordinate 317,656 of NZ_SCVC01000021.1, read as the reverse complement.
GCTTCGCGGGCGTTGCCTGCGGTATCGCGCGTGGCGCACTCGACAGCTTCGTCGACGTGGCTCGCAACAAGGTGCCGCGCGGGATGAAGAGCCCGATCCGCGACAATGCGGTGGTGCAAGCCGGTCTCGCGCAGGCCGAGGTCGGCCTGCGCTCGGCACGTGCCTATGTGCTGCAGACGATGGCCGGGATCTGGAAGGATCTCGCGGCCGGCGCCACGATCAGCATCGAACAGCGCATCACCGTCCGCATGGCCGCGACCCATGCCATTCACAAGGCGAAGGACGCGGTCGATTTCGCCTACAACGCTGCCGGCGCCACGGCGATCTTCGAAAACCATCCGCTGGAGCGCCGCTTCCGCGACATCCACACCGTGACCCAGCAATTGCAGGGTCGGCTTTCCCATTTCGAGACCGTCGGCGCCTGGATGATGGGCGTCGACGCCGACCTCACTTTCGTCTGACCAGAGCCACGGAGACGGGCCATGCCACTTGGCATTCTTCAGCATTACACGATCGAGCCTTCCAACCTCGAAGCCACCAAGAATTTCTACTGCGACGTGCTCGGCCTCGAGAACGGCGACCGGCCGCCTCTGGGTTTCCCCGGCTACTGGCTCTACTCGGGCGGCGTGGCGACCGTGCACCTGCTCGGCGAGCGCAAGCCGCGTGAGGGCATCGTGGTCCGCGGCACCGAGAAGAAATTCGAGGATACCGGCCGCTTCGACCATATCGCCTTCGCCGCCACCGACTTGTCTGGTGTGCGCAAGCGCCTGCAGTCCAAGAACGTGACGTTCCGCGAGCAGATCGTGCCGCGCACCGGGGCGGCGCAGATCTTCCTCTATGACCCCGACGGCGTCGGCGTGGAACTCAACTTCCCGCCGGATGAAGCCAAAGCCGGCGCCAGGGCTTAAGTGCTCCTCGCCCTCGATATCGAGCGCGTAGAGCCCCTCGCCGACGGCGCCCCGTTCGGCGAGGCCGGTCCCTATGAGCGCGTGATCGCGTCCGCCCGTGGCGAGGTCGATCCGGCGCATCCCGGCAACAAGGGGATCGCGCTGATCGACAAGGCGCCGCGCAACGCCGCCGGCAAGGTCGAGTACAAGACCGACATCTTCATCCTGCGGCCGCGCGATCCTGGCCGTGGCAACGGCCGCATCCTCTACGAGGTCAACAATCGCGGCCGCAAGATGCTGTTCGGCAACATCGCCGATGGACCGCAGGGCGTAAACGATCCCAAGACCCTGGCCGATCTCGGCAACGCATTTCCGCTGCGGCGAGGCTACACGATCGTCTGGTCGGGCTGGGATCCCGACGCCCCGCGCGCCAACATGGGACTCGCCCTTACGGCCCCCGTTGCCACGACCAACGGCCAACCGATCGTGCAGACCGTGCGTGAAGAGTGGGTTTCAGGGACGCGTGTCGGCGTGCTGGAAACGTTCAAGCTCTCGTACGAAGCCGCGAGCCTGGAGCAGAACCGCGCCCGCCTCACGGTGCGGGAACGCGCCGACGACGCACCACGGGAACTGCCTCTCAATCAATGGTCCTTCGTCGATGGCCGTTCGATCAAATTGCGCGACGGCACGAAGGCGCAACCCGGTTATCTCTACGAATTCCACTACGACGCCAAGAATCCCAAGGTGCAGGGGCTGGGCTTCGCCGCCACACGCGATCTGATTAGTTGGTTGCGCCACGACCCGGCCGCGGCCAAGGCAACCGGCGGACCGATCACGCATGCGCTAGCCATCGGGTTCTCCCAGGCCGGCCGCTATCTGCGCAACCACATCTCCGAAGGCTTCAACCGCGACGAACAGGGCCGCCGGGTCTTCGACGGCGTCCACAGTCATATCGCGGGCGTCGGCCGCATCTTCTTCAACATGCCGTTCGCCCAGCCCGCGCGGACCAACACCCAGCACGAGGATCACGGCTTCCCCGAGAACGAGTTTCCGTTTTCGACCGCAAGCCTCGACGATCCGTTGACCGGCAAGACGGGCTCGCTGTTCCGCGGCGACGGCTGCGATCCGCTGCTGATCGAAACCAACACCTCGACCGAGTATTGGCAGAAGGGCGCCTCGCTGCTGCACACCGACCCGCTCGGCACTCGCGACATCGAGCTGCCGGCCAACTCGCGTGTCTACATGATCGCCGGGACCCAGCATGGCGGCCGCGCCGGCGCCACGACCGACCCCGGCCCCAACATCAATCCACGCAACCCGCACAATCCGATGCCGGCCGTTCGCGCGCTCCTCGTCGCACTGGACGAGTGGGTCGTCTCCGGCAAAACGCCGCCACCCAGCAAGGTGCCGACACTCGCGGCCGGCACCCTGGTCGATGCAGCCAAGACCGAGTTCCCCGCGGTGCCCGGCGCGGCCGAGGTCCGTGTCACAAACAGCGTCTCGCCGCCCGGTGACTGGACAACTCCCAAGTCTGCCGACAAGACCTATCGCACGCTTGTCTCCAGGGTTGACGCCGACGGCAACGAGGCCGCCGGCGTACGCCTGCCCGACATCGCGGTGCCTCTCGCCACTTACACCGGCTGGAACGAGTACAAGCCGCCCTACCCGAAGGGTGAGATCGCCGATCGCGATGGAAGCTGCCTGCCCTTCCCGGTCGACAAGATGGCCCGCGAAAGCTCGGGCGATCCCCGACCCTCGATCGCGGAACGTTACAAGAGCGGCGCCGACTATCTCGCCAAGGTTCAGGCCGTCGTCGATCAGTTGCTGGCCGAGCGGCTGATCCTGCCCGAAGACGCCGCGCTCTACATCGAACGCGCCGGTCGCGAGCCGCGCGTCGCACCCTAGAGGAGATCGCCATGGCCAAGCTCGATCGCGACGGCGTGAAGATCCACTACGAGGTTCACGGCAAAGGACCGACGATCCTGCTGAGCCACGGCTACAGTTCGACGTCGCGGATGTGGGACGGCCAGGTCGCCGCCCTGAAGGATCGTTATCAGGTCGTGGTCTGGGACATGCGCGGCCATGGCGACAGCGACTATCCCAAGGATCCGAGCCGCTATTCCGAAGCCCTCACCGTCGGCGACATGGCCGCGCTGTTGGACACGGTCGGCGCGAAGAGGGCGATCATCGCGGGCCTGTCGCTCGGCGGCTACATGTCGCTCGCCTTCAATGCCACGCATCCCGAGCGCGTTGGCGCGCTGATGCTGTTCGACACCGGTCCCGGCTTCAAGAAAGACGAGGCCCGCGCCAAATGGAACGAGACGGCGCACCAGCGTGCCGCCCGTTTCGACGCTGAGGGACTTGCCGCGCTCAACAGCAGCGACGAGGTCAAGATCGTCCGCCACCGCGATGCGTCGGGTCTCGCTGGAGCCGCGCGCCGCATGCTGGCCCAGCAGAACGATCGCGTGATCCAGTCGCTCGACAAGGTCGCAGCACCGACCCTGGTTCTGGTCGGCGCCAACGACACCAACTTCCTCGCCGCCACCGACTACATGGCGGCCAAGATCAAGGGATCGACCAAGGCGGTCATCCCCGACGCGGGCCACGCAGCTAACCTGCACCAGCCTGCCCTCTTCAATCAGGCAGTCGAGGCGTTCCTCGCCAAACTGCCCCAGACCTAAAGGAGAAGAACAATGAGCAAGCGGATCGCGGTCGTTGGCACCGGCGCCCTGGGTGGCTATGTCGGCGGCTATCTCGCCAAGGCCGGCCTCGACGTCACCCTGATCGACTTCTGGCCGGAGAACATCGAAATCATTCGCAGCCGCGGGCTCGAGCTCGATGGCGTGACGCCGGAAGAGAAGTTCACGGTCAAGAACGCCAAGACCATGCACCTCACCGAGATGCAGGACCTGTCACGCCAGAAGCCGATCGACATCGCCTTCGTCGCGATGAAGTCCTACGACACCGAATGGGCGACGGCGCTGATCAAGCAGTATCTCTCGCCCGACGGCTATATCGTGTCGCTGCAGAACTGCCTGAACGAGGAGCGCATCGCGGGCGTCGTCGGCTGGGGCAAGACCGTGGGCATGGTGGCCTCGCTGATCTCCGTCGACATGTACGAGGCGGGCCGCATCCGCCGCACTGTCGCTAAGGGCGGCGACAAGCACACCGTGTTCCGTGTCGGCGAAGTCCATGGCCGCATCACCAAACGCGTCGAGGAGTTGCGCGAGATGGTGGCCATGATCGACAGCGCCAAGACCACCACCAACCTGTGGGGCGAGCGCTGGGCCAAGCTCTGCCAGAACGGCATGAAGAACGGCGTCTCGGCCGCCACCGGCATGACCGGCACGGACTGCGACCGCAACGATGCGGTGCGCCGCTTCTCGATCCAGCTCGGCGGCGAAGCCGTGCGGGTTGGCCAGGCGCTGGGCTATCACATCGAGAAGATCGGCAAGCTCGAACCCGAGATGCTGGCGAAAGCGTCGGAGAACGACAAGGCCGCCCTCGACCAGGTCGAGGCGATCCTGCGGCCCGGCTCCAACACCAATCCCAACCCGCGCGCCGACATCCAACGCCCCTCGATGGCGCAGGACATTTTGAAGGGCCGCCGCACCGAGATCGAGTTCATGAACGGCTATGTCGCCGAGCGCGGCACATACATCGGCGTGCCGGCGCCCACCCACACCAAGCTCACCGAGATCGTGAAGAAGGTCGAGCGCAAGGAGCTGAAGCCCGCCGCCGCTCTGCTGGGCGGCTGACGGAAATCATCTGCCGGTGAAGACCGCGGCGCGGCGATCGACGAAGGACTTGATGCCTTCGGCGGCGTCGGCCGAGCCCATCACGCGCTCCCGGATATGCGGGATCGCGTCGATGGCGGCCTTCTCGCCGGCTTCGATGAACTTGCGCCCCGCCTCCTTGGTGACCTGGATGCCGAGCGGCGCATTGCGCGCGATGATCCGCGCCAACTCCATCGCCCGTTCGACCTGACGACCGGTCGGCACGACCTCCTGCACCAGGCCGATGCGATGCGCTTCGGTCGACGAGAATTCGTCGCACAGCAGCAGGTGGTACATCGCGTCACCCCAGCCGGCACGCGTGATGAAACGGAAGTGGGCGCCGCCCAACGGGCAATGCCGCGCTTGGCCTCCATCTGGCAGAAGCGGCAATCGTCGGCGGCAACGACGATATCGCCTGCCAGCATGAGCTCGATACCGACCGTGAAAACGATGCCCTGCACGGCCGTGACGATTGGCTTGCGGCACTGGTTCGCCAATCCAAAGGGATCAGTGTTGCCCTCCGGCCGCGGTTTGCGCGTCGCCGTCGGCCCGAAGAACTTGGGCATGTCGAGACCGGCCGTGAAATCCTTGCCCTCGGCGCAGAGCACGCCGACCCAGAGGCCGTCGTCCTTGTCGAGGAGGGTGAGCGCGTCGGACAGCTCCGCCATCATCTCCGGGCTGAAGGCGTTCTTCTTGGCCGGATTGTCGATCACGATCTTGAGGATATGGTCGTGACGCTCGTGGAAGACCCGGCCCTGGCTTGGGTTCGCGCTGGTTGACATTCGTTACTTCTCCCTCCCCGTGAGCTTGCTGAGATAGGGCCCGACATCCGGGGCGAAAGCCGGATGGAGGGCAAGCCGGTCGAAATGGGCCGCGGCGCGCGGGAACTGCGACGGCCAGTCTTTCGATAGAACGGGAGCCAAACCACGCTCGATCAGGCTCGTGTGCCGCAGGCGTTCGTTCGAGAAGAGGCAGATCTCGGCGACGAAGCAGATGTCGGCCAGGCTGAGCGTATCGCCCACCAGGAAAGCGCGAGCAGGCTTCAAGGCCTGGTCGATTCCGGCCAGGTAGATCGCAAACGCCTCGGCGGCGCGGGCATGGACGTGCGCCGGGAAATCGGGTTCGCGCAACGCCAGAAGATAGATCTGGCTGTCGCGCGCGAAGACCAGACTGGCGTCGAGGAAGCTGTCGATGCGCGACGCCTCGTAGGCATCCCCACCATAGAGCTGACACTGTGCGGCCCCCAGCCGCGCGACCGTCCGCATGATGCTGTTCGACTCGAAGATGCCGACCGTGCCGTCTCCGCTGAAGGCGGCCGGCACCGTGCCGAACGGGTGCGCGTCGAGGAACGCCGGCGTCTTGACCAGCAAACCGCCTTTGAAGCCGACCCGGCCTTCGGTCGCCGCAGGAGCACCGCCCGCGAGGTCGGCGTCCGACAGAGGTCGCGCCTCGAAGTCCCACAGCCAGTCCTTCAACTCGGCAGGCTTGGCGCCACGGATCTCTATCTCTACGCCACACATTCGGGCGGCGATCGTCGCCTTCCAGAGACGGGGATTGGGCAGGTAGGAAAAGATGCGCATGTCGGCCATGCGACTCACCACTTCTCGCCGAAGGGTCGGACCTCGACGTTGAACGACCAGGCGCTCTTGTCCTGGTGAATCACGTGCCAGATTTCATCGGCGATCGCCGCCGGCTTGATGAAGAAACTGTCCGGCACCTCGGCGTAGCGCTTGCGCGTCCATTCGAGATCGATCACCGCATCGATCACGATGTAAGCGACGTGCACGCCCTTGGGACCAAGGTCGCGCGCCATGGCTTCGGCCAAGATGCGTTGCGCTGCCTTGGTTGGCGCAAAGCCCGCGAAGCTCGCCCGGCCCCGCAGTGCCGAGGTGTTGCCCGTCGCGACAATGGCCCCCTCACCGCGCTCCACCATGGCAGGCGCTAAGCGCCGCACGAGGTGCAGGAACGCCATGACATTTACCTGAAAGTTCCTTTCCAGGATCTGCGGATCGATCTCCTGAAACGTACCGAAAGCCCCGCCGACGGCGTTGTGCACCACGACCGATGGCATCCCGAACTCGCTCTGCAGCGCGGCGACGGTACGATCGAGCTGCTGCTCATCGGTCACGTCGCAGGCATAGCCCTTGGTGTTCGCGATCTCACGCTCCAGCGACGCAAGGCGTTCGCCGCTGCGCGCCAGCATGGCGACGCGATGGCCGCCGGCAGCGAGGCGACGGACGATGGCACTCCCGGTGCCTGGACCGACACCCGTAACCAGAGCAAGAGGACGGCTCATCCCGGTGATCTCCTTCGGCTCTGATAGTCAGTTTGAAAACAACACTATTCAAATGCCAAAAACTCATGACACTGTAAAATCTATGTTCCTGACCAGAATTGACAGGTGTTGAAAAAGAACTGACATTTCTCGGCGCTCAGGAGGGAACATGACAGCACGCAACGCATCGGCAGCGATCATCGGTGCCGGCGACTTCATCGGCGCCGCGATCGCGCGCAAGTTCGCTGCCGAGGGGTTTTCGGTTCTTGCGGGACGGCGTAACGGCGACAAGCTCAGTCCCCTGCTCGCCGACATTGCCAAGGCCGGCGGCACCGCCAAGGGTCGGTCGCTGGACGCCCGCAATGAAGCCGACATCACCTCCTTCCTGCAGGAGGCGGAAGCCCAGGCGCCCCTCGAAGTCTGCATCTTCAATATCGGCGCCAACGTGAACTTTCCCCTGATCGACACGACGGAACGCGTCTTCCGCAAAGTCTGGGAGATGGCCTGCTACTCAGGTTTCCTGGCGGGCCGTGAAGCCGCCCGTCTGATGCTGCCGCGCGGCAAAGGCGCGATCTTCTTCACCGGCGCGACTGCGAGCCTGCGCGGCGGCGTGGGCTATGCCGCCTTCGCCGCGGCCAAAGCGGGCCTGCGCGCCGTCGCCCAATCCGCCGCCCGCGAACTCGGCCCCAAGAACATCCACGTCGCCCACCTGGTGATCGATTCCGGTGTCGATACCGCCTGGGTGCGCGATCGTATCAAGCAGCGCGAAGGCGATGAGGCGCTTGCCGCCCTGCCGCCCGACCGGCTGATGCGCCCCGAAGCCGTTGCGGAGGCTTACTGGTCGCTCTACCAGCAGCCGCGCGATGCCTGGAGTTCGGAACTCGAGATCCGTCCCTTCGGCGAGAAGTGGTGACCCATGCCCAAGGTAGAATTCCTCTTCGATTTCGGCAGCCCCAACGCCTATCTCAGCCACCTCGTCATTCCGGAGATCGAGAAGCGCACGGGTGCGAAGTTCGTCTATCTGCCGGTGCTGCTGGGCGGCGTCTTCAAGCTGACCAACAATCGCTCACCCGCCGAGACCAATGCCGGCATCAAGAACAAGCCGGAGTACCAGCGCCTCGAAACCGAGCGCTTCGTGCGCCAGCACGGCATCACGCGCTACAAGCACAATCCGTTCTTCCCCGTGAACACGCTCATGATCATGCGGGGCGCCGTGGCGGCGCAGCAGCTCGGCATCTTCGAACGCTATGTCGACGAGGTTTATCGGCACATGTGGGCCGAACCCAAGAAGCTCGACGACCTGGCTGTATTGCGCGCGGCCCTGCTCGAATCTGACCTGCCGGCGGATCGCCTGTTCGAGCTTGTACAGACGGCGCCGGTAAAGGAAGCTCTGATGGCCGAAACGCAGCGTGCCGTCGATCGAGGCACCTTCGGTTCGCCGACTTTCTTCGTCGACGACGACATCTATTTCGGCAAGGACAGGCTGCGCGACGTCGAAGAGGCGATCGTCGCCAAACGATAGAGTGAGGATGCCAGAGCGCCGAAACCGCCATGCAGTGGAATAACCTCGAAGACGAGGCCTGTTCGCTGGCACGGACCGTCTCGGTCATCGGCGATCGCTGGACCCTGTTGATCCTGCGCGACTGCTTCCTGCGCATCCGGCGCTTCGAGGATTTCCAGGCCCGACTCGGCGTGACGCGCCCCATCCTCGCCAGCCGTCTGCGCAAGCTGGTCGACGATTTCGTCCTGGCCAAAGTGCCTTATCAGGAGCGGCCCCTGCGCTACGAATACCGGCTGACGCAGAAGGGCCTCGACCTCTACCCCATCGTCATGTCGATCGTTCACTGGGGCGACGTCCATATGTCCGGCAAGAAGGGCCGGCCGCTGCTGCATCAGCATCTCAGTTGTGGCAAGGATTTCGACCCCGTTATGATCTGCTCGCAATGCGGCGAGCCGCTCGATCCTAAGCGGGTACATGCCCATCGCGGCCCCGGTGCGCGAAGCCCGCAGCATCTGCCGCCAGCGTCCGGCACCAAGAAACCAGTCACGCGTTCAAGGGAGAGAAACCGATGAAGACCAGGATCACCGAGCTGCTGGGAATCGAACATCCGATCATCCAGGGCGGCATGCACTATGTCGGTTTCGCCGAACTGGCGGCCGCCGTCTCCGAAGCGGGCGGGCTCGGCATCATCACCGGTCTCACGCAGCGCACGCCGGAAGCGCTGGCTAACGAAATCCGGCGGTGCCGCGAGATGACCAGCAAGCCGTTCGGCGTCAATCTCACCTTCCTGCCCTCCATCAACCCGCCCGACTATCCGGGTTACATCCGCGCCATCGTCGAGGGTGGCGTCAAGATCGTCGAAACGGCCGGCAACAATCCGCAGAAGTGGCTGCCGGCATTGAAGGAAGCCGGCATCAAGGTGGTCCACAAGTGCACGTCGGTGCGCCATTCGCTGAAGGCGGAATCGATCGGCTGCGACGCCGTCAGCGTCGACGGCTTCGAATGCGGTGGCCATCCCGGCGAGGACGACGTGCCGAACTTCATCCTCCTGCCGCGTGCCGCCGAGGAGCTCAAGATTCCCTTCGTGGCGTCTGGTGGCATGGCCGATGGCCGTTCGCTGGTCGCCGCCCTGTCACTGGGTGCCGACGGCATGAACATGGGCACGCGCTTCATGGCGACCAAGGAAGCGCCGATCCACGAGCATGTGAAGCAGGCGCTGGTGGCCGCGAGCGAGCTGGACACGCGGCTGGTCATGCGGCCTCTGCGCAATACCGAGCGCGTGTTGAAGAACGCCGCCGTCGACCGCCTCATCGAAAAGGAGAAGGAGCTGGGGTCGAAGATCAAGTTCGAGGATATCCTCCCCGAGGTCGCCGGTGTCTATCCGCGGATCATGCAGAAGGGCGAGATGGATGCGGGCGCCTGGTCCTGCGGCATGGTCGCAGGCCTGATCCGCGACATTCCGACGGTAAAGCAGCTGATCGACCGGACGATGGCGGAAGCCAACGCCATCATCGGCGAGCGGCTGGCGAAGTTCGCCCGCGCGGCCTAGCTCTAGCGGACCCTCGCCAGCATGATCTTGGACGAGGTCCGTTCGACTCCGGAAATGGCGACGATCTCCCCGATCGTCGCGTCGATGGCCGCCGTGTCGGCGCCATCGACGATGGCGAGAAAATCATCGTTCTCGCCGGCGGTTTTGTAGAGTTCGCGGATCCCCTTGATCCGCGACAGCGCCCGGCCCACGGCGGCGCTCGCTTTTAGGTTCACCTTCACAAAGACACAGGCCGTGATCTGGGGAGCGGTCGCTTCCGGCTTCACCTCGATCGTGAACCGAGAAATCACGCCGTTTCGCTTCAGGCGGTCGATCCGCTCCTGGATGGTCGCACGGGCAAGGTTCAGCTTTCGCGCCAAGGTCGTGACGGGTTCGCGGGCGTTCGCCGTCAGTAATCGAATGAGCTCCTGGTCGGTGCTGTCTAATCCGCCACGTTGCCTGCTGCCCACCGATTGATCTCCAAACCGACAATCTGACGGCAACCTAGCACAATGCCAGGATGAACTGCCGTCCGCCGGCACATTGCGATCTACAAACCGGCAGGCCACGCCGATAGCAAGGAGGAGACAGAACGAACCGGAGGCAGGGATGAACGTACACGACCTCAAGGGCAAACGGATTGCGTTCGCTGCTTCCGGTGGCCTCGACAGTTGCACCATCACGCATTGGCTGACCGCCCAGGGCGTCAAGGTCGTCTGCATGACGGCCGATCTCGGACAACCGGACGAAGCGAGCGTCGACGAGATCAAATCCCGTATGTTGGCAAGCGGTGCGGAAGACTTCGTCAGTCTTCCATTGCAGGAGACGATTGCAGAGCTGGGCCTCAAGGTCGTGCAGGCCCAGGCTTGCTACGAAGGTCGTTACTGGAACACGACAGGTGCCGGGCGACAGGCGATCGTCCAGGGCCTGGTCGGGGAAATGCACAAGCGCGACCTCTCGATCATGAGCCACGGTGCGACCGGACGAGGCAACGACCAAGTTCGCTTTCAGATCATTGCCACCATGCTCGACCCCGATATCCAGGTTTACGCCCCCTGGCGAGATGCAGCGTTCCTGCAACGCTTCAGCGGCCGACAGCAGATGATCGACTATTGCGAGCAGTACGGCATCCCGGTCAAGGCGACACGCGGCAAACCCTACTCGACCGATGCCAATTTGCTCGGACTTACCCACGAAGGCGGATTGCTCGAGGCGCTGCAGACACCGGCCGACCTCGTGATCCCCATCATGGGCCAATGGCCGGAGAATGCGCCGGATCGGGCCACGACCATTGAACTACGTTTCGAGAAAGGGCGGCCTGTCTCCCTCGACGGCAAAACGTTGCCACTCCCCCTGCTCTTTCAACGGCTCAATCTCGTGGCCGGTCGGCACGCGATCGGGATCGGCCTGCACATGGTCGAGAATCGGTTCGTCGGCGTGAAATCACGCGGCATCTACGAAGCACCCGCAATGGAGTTGCTCGCCACCGCCTATGCCTTTCTGACCCAGATCGTGCTCGATCGGCGAGCGACCGAACTCTTCGCTGGTCTGTCCGACTATCTGTCGCGTCAGCTCTATCAGGGATACTGGCAGGACCTCGGATCACGCATGGCGCGTGCCGCCATCGCCGAAACGGCCGCTCTGATGACAGGGACGATCAAGGTCTCGCTTTATCGCGGCACCGTTCGCTTCGTCTCCGCTTCGGACGTCGCGCATTCACTGTTCAATGCGGACGGCTCGATGGAGGCAGAAGGATCGTTCGATCACAGCGACGCCGAAGGACTGTTGAGAGTTCTGACGTTGAGCGCGCGAACACTTGCCCGTGCCGGGCAGACGCGCGGCGTGGGTGATTCTTCTGAGTTTGCCTAGAAAGAGAGCAGGATTTCCTTCGGCCAGTTCGTGAATTTGGTAATCTGCTCTGTGTCTTTGCCGCATTAGTTTGACCATATCTCTGGCCCGCACGGGCGAGCTTCGGTCCAAATACTGCATGGCGACTCCTGTGCCGCAACGGCAGAAGGGGTGAGTCGTGTCCCAGTCAAAGTCTCGGCGCTTCGTTATCGGCGCAGTCGCGTCACTCGTGTCCATTCCATTGCTCGCCAGCAGCGCGACTGCGCAAACGCCGGTCAAAGGCGGCACGCTGATCTATCTGGAACAGCAGGCGCACACCAATCTCTACCCGCCGGCCGGCGGCTTCTATCCCAACGGTGGTGTGCTCAACCAGATCACCGACAAGCTCACCTACCAGAATCCGAAGACGCTCGAGATCGAGCCGTGGATTGCGGAGAGCTGGACGGTCAACGCCGACGCCACGGAATTCACCTTCAAGATCCGGCCGGGCGTCACCTTCTCCGACGGCACGCCGCTCGACGCCGCTGCGGTCGCCAAGAACTTCGACACCTACGGCCTCGGCAACAAGGAGCTCAAGCACCCGGTTTCGGAAGTGATCACCAACTACAAGGGCAGCCAAGTCGTCGACCCGCTGACGGTGAAGTTCTTCTTCTCCAAGCCGTCGGTCGGCTTCCTGCAGGGCACGTCGGTCATCGGCTCGGGCCTGGTCTCGCTCAAGACCCTGTCGCTGCCCTTCGAAGCGTTGGGCGACGCCACCAAGATCATCGGCTCCGGCCCGTTCGTCGTGGCCAGCGAGGTGCTGGGCCGCGAACTCACCATGACGGCGCGCAAGGACTACGCCTGGGGTCCGAAGACCCTCGAGCATCAGGGGCGCGCCCTGCTGGACGGCATCAAATACATCGTGACAGCGGAGGACAGTGTGCGCATCGGCGCGCTGCTGGCGGGCCAGGCGCAGGTCATCCGTCAGGTCCAAGCCTATGACGAGAAGCAGGTCCAGTCCAAGGGCTTCATCATCTATGCTGCGCCGACGCGCGGCATCAACAACAGCATTTCCTTCCGCCCCGACAATCTCCTGGTATCCGACGTGAAGGTGCGCCGGGCGCTGCTGCACGCCACCAACACCAAGGAAATCGTCAGCACGCTCTTCTCGGCCAACTACCCGCAGGCCAAGTCGATCATCGCCTCGACGGCGCAGGGCTATGTCGACAACTCGGCCAAGCTCGCCTACGACCCGGCGCTGGCCGCCAAGCTGCTCGACGAGGCCGGCTGGACAGTCGGCCCACGCGGCCTGCGTCAGAAGGACGGCAAGGAACTCGTCCTGACGGCGTACGAATCCCTGCCGCAGCCGCAGAACAAGGAGACCCTGCAGCTCGTGGCGCAGCAGTGGGCCAAAGTCGGCGTGAAGCTGAATGTGCTGGCAGGCGATGCTGGCAGCCGCGTTGCCGACAATCTCGACCCGGCCAAGACGCCGGTTTCGCCAGGGATGGTCGGCCGCGCCGATCCCGACGTGATCCGCAGCCAGTATTATCCCACGACACGCAACGTACTGCTGCAGAAGGGTGGCGTCAGCGCCAAGGTACAAAACTTCAGCGACGACAAGCTGAACACCCTGCTCGAGGACATTGCCGCCGCCACCGATCCGGTGAAGCGCCTGGCCCTGGTCGGCGAAGTCCAGGCCTATGTGATCGACCAGGGCTATGCGATCCCGATCTTCGAGGAGCCGCAGGCCTTCGCCGCCTCGCCACGCGTGAAGGGCTTCACCTTCGAGGCGGTCGGCCGGCCGAGCTTCTATTCGACCTGGATCGCGCAGAAGTAATGCCCAGCTATCTCCTCGGTCGCCTCGGGCAAGCGCTGGCGGTGCTGGCGCTTACCTTCACCGCAGCCTTCCTGCTGCTGCAGGTGCTGCCGGGCGATGCGATCATGATCAAGTTCATGGCGCCCGAGATGGGCCTCACGCCTGATCAGATCGCCGATATCCGCGCCGCCTATGGCGCCGACCTGCCGTTGTGGGAACGCTATCTCAGCACGGTCGGCCAGTTCATCACCGGCAATTTCGGCTATTCGATCCAGGCCGGCGTGCCGGTGAGCCAACTGCTCGCCACCAACCTGCCGTCGACCCTGCTGCTCGCGTCTCTGGGCTTCGTGGCGGCGCTGATCCTGACGATCATCCTCGCCGCCGCGTCGAATATGACCGGCATGGGCTGGTTGCGTGCGGGGCTGCAGTCACTGCCGTCACTGTTCATCTCGGTGCCGGTCTTCTGGCTCGGCATCATGCTGATCCAGCTCTTCTCCTTCCAGCTCGGCCTGGTATCGGTGATCAGCCCCGGCCCGGTCGAGAAACTGGTCCTGCCGGTGATGACACTCGCCATTCCGATCTCCGCGCCACTGGCGCAGATCCTGATGCGCAACATCGACCAGGTGCTGGCCCAACCGTTCGTCGCCGTAGCCCGCGCCAAGGGTGCTTCGCGCAACTGGGTGCTGTGGCGGCATGTGGCGCGCAACGCCATCCTGCCGACCCTGACCATTGCCGGCGTCCTGTTCGGTGAGCTGCTGACCGGCGCCGTCGTCACCGAGGCGGTGTTCGGCCTGAGCGGCCTGGGCGGCCTCACCTATCAGGCGGTCGGCAATCACGACACGGCCGTGCTGCAAGCCATCGTGGTGATCTCGGCGCTGGCCTTCGTCGTCATCAACCTGATCGTCGACCTCCTCTTCCCTATCCTCGACCCGCGTCTCGGCATCAAGGTCGGAGCCACGACATGAGCAGCGAGACGGCAAACGGCGCCAACGCGTCCCTTTCGGCTGACCTTCCCACCGGCTGGACCACGCGGCTGAAGCGCCTCTCCCCTACCTTGGTTCTCGCCTGGACCGTGGTGCTGATCGTCCTGCTGTGGGCCGCCTTCCCGTCGGCCTTCACCTCCTACAGCGGCACCGAGGGCGTGCCGGGCACGCAGCTCCAGGCCCCCAGCGAGGAACATGTGCTGGGCACTGACGGCCTCGGCCGCGACCTCTATGCCCGCATCGTCTATGGCGCGCGTCATTCGCTTTCCGGCGCCTTCGTCGCCGTCAGCGTCGGCCTGCTGCTTGGCACTTTGCTGGGCTTGATTGCTGGTGCGCGTGGCGGCTGGCTCGACGCCTTCATCATGCGGCTGGTCGACGCCATGCTGGCCGTGCCCTCGCTGCTGCTTTCCCTCAGCATCATCGTGTTGCTGGGCTTTGGCACCGTGAACGTAGCAATCGCCGTCGGTGCGGTTTCGGTGGCGCGTTTCGCCCGTCTTGCCCGGTCCGAAGTGTTGCGCGTGCGCCGCAGCGACTATGTCGAGGCAGCCTTCGGAAGCGGCGGCACCTTCTGGGCCGTGCTGTACCGGCATGTGCTGCCCAATTCGCTGACTTCGGTAATCGCGCTGGCAGCCCTGCAATTCGGCTCGGCGATCCTTGCCATCTCGACCCTCGGCTTCCTGGGCTACGGGGCACCACCGCCGACACCGGAATGGGGTCTGCTGATCGCCGAGGGCCGCAACTACCTCTCGCGCGCCTGGTGGCTCACCGCCGCCCCCGGCTTCGTCGTCGTCCTGGTCGTCCTCTCTGCCGACCGCATCTCCAAGGCCATCGGCCGGACCGAACCATGAGCACCGCCCCCCTTCTCGAGGTCGAAGACCTCGCCATCTCCTACCGCACCGGCAATCGCGACCAGAGGGTGGTCCATGGCGTCTCCTTCAAGGTGATGCCCGGCGAAGTCGTGGCGCTGGTGGGCGAGTCGGGCTCGGGCAAGACCACGACGGCGCAGGCCGTGCTGGGCCTGCTGGCCGGCAATGGCAAGGTCGAGGGCGGCGCCATTCGCCTGAACGGCACCGACATCGCGCACTGGTCGCAGAAGCGGCTCGACGGCATTCGCGGCGCCGTCGTCAGCCTGATCCCGCAGGACCCCGGCAGCTCGCTGAACCCGGTGCGGACCATCGGCTCGCAACTGGCCGAAGTGCTGCAGATCCACAAGCGCGGCGACCGCAAGACGATCCAGGCTCGCGTCATCGAACTACTGGAGAGGGTCGGCCTGACGCCTGCAGAGATGCGTGCACGGCAGTACCCACACGAGCTTTCGGGTGGCATGCGGCAGCGTGTGCTCATCGCCATCGCCGTGGCGCTCAATCCGGCATTGATCGTGGCCGACGAGCCGACCAGCGCTCTCGACGTCACGGTGCAGCGCCGCATCCTCGACCTGATCGACGAGCTGCGCCGCGAGAACGGCACGGCCGTCCTGCTGGTGACGCACGACCTTGGCGTAGCTGCCGATCGCGCCGACCGGCTGGTGGTGCTGCAAGGCGGCCGTATCCAGGAACAGGGCGCGGTGAAGGACGTGCTGGCAGCACCCAGCAGTACCTATACGCGACGTCTGCTCTCCGATGCGCCCTCGCTCGGCAAGCCGCGGCCGGTGCGCATCCTGGTCGATAATCAGGATTTCGCCATCGATGTCGAGGGACTGACGCACGACTTCCCGCTGACAGGCGGCGCGGCCAAGACCTTTCGTGCCTTGGACGGCATTTCCTTCAAGGTCCGGCGTGGCAGCACCCATGCCATCGTGGGGGAGTCGGGCTCGGGCAAGACCACCGCGGTGCGCAGCGTCGTCGGCTTCCTGAAGCCCACCGCCGGTCGCATCCTGGTCGACGGCGTCGATCTCACGACGTTGAAAGGCGAGGCGCTGCGTCGCTTCCGCAAGCACATCCAGCTCGTCTACCAGAACCCCTATGGTTCACTCGATCCGCGCCAGACCATCGCGCGAATCGTCGAAGAGCCTTTGCTGAACTTCGAGCCCATCCCCGCCGCCGATCGCGCGCGCAAGGTGCGCGACATGCTGAACCGTGTCGGCCTTTCGGAGAGCTTCCTCGAACGCCATCCCCGCGCCCTGTCGGGTGGCCAGCGCCAACGGGTGGCCATTGCCCGCGCCCTGGTCCTCGATCCGCGCGTGCTGGTGCTCGACGAGGCCGTCTCGGCGCTCGACGTGACGGTGCAGGCCCAGATCCTCTCCCTGCTCGACGAACTGCAGAAAACGCTCGGCCTCACCTATCTCTTCGTTTCGCACGATCTCGCCGTGGTGCGGCAGATATCCGATACGGTCTCGGTGATGCACAAGGGACGACAGGTCGATGGCGGCCCCATCGAGGCGGTGTTCGGCCGACCCGACAGCGCCTACACGCGCGAGCTGATCGACGCCATTCCTGGTCGCAGTATGCCTGATGTCGCTGCACTTGCTTCCCCGCCCGGTCTTCACGCAAGGTTGAGCCCATGACGATGTTTCCGATCAAGCGCCTCGGCTTCTTCACGCGTCTGCTCGACCAGACGACCGCCTCGGAGCGATACCGGCTCGCCACAGAGCAGATTGTGCATGCCGAGAAGAACGGCTTCGATTCGGCCTGGATCGCGCAGCATCATTTCCACGAAGGCGAAGGCGGCTTGCCGGCACCTTTCGTCTTCCTGGCACATGCAGCCGCCCACACGTCGCGCATTCGGCTCGGTACGGGCATCGTCACCCTGCCGCTGGAATTGCCGATCCGCGTTGCCGAGGATGCCGTCGTCACCGACCTGGTGAGCGGTGGCCGCCTCGAAGTGGGCGTCGGGCCCGGCGGCAACCTGACGGCTTTCACCGCTTTCGGCCTCGACAGCAACGATCGCCACAAGCTCTTCGACAGCCACCTCGACACGCTCAAAACGGCCTGGTCGGGCCGCGAGCTGGAGGGAGGCGACAAGCTCTACCCATCGAGCGCGAGCCTGGTCGACCGCATCTGGCAGGCGACCTTTACCGTATCGGGCGCGCGCCGCGCCGGCGCCGCTGGCGACGGGTTGATGCTGTCGCGCACTCAGCCGCGTCCGCCGGAAGCGCCGCAGGCGTCGCTGGCCGATATCCAGAACCCCATGCTCGACGCCTATCTCGAAGCGCTGCCCAAGGGACGTGAGCCGCGTATCCTGGCCTCGCGAACCGTATTCGTGGCCGATAGCCATGACGAGGCAATGCGGCTTGCCGAAGTCGGGCTGTCGCGCATGCGCCACCGGCTGGCGGCCACCGGCAATCTCTCTTCGGGCAATCTGGTGGGCGACCTGATCGCCGCCATGGACGTGCACATCGGCACGCCCGATGAGGTGATCGCCTCTCTGCAGGCCGATTCCACCCTGCAGCGCGCCACCGATCTCACCATGCAGGTTCACTCGATTGATCCGCCGCATCCCTATATCCTGCGCTCGATCGAACTTTTTGCCGGCAAGGTTGCGCCGGCTCTGGGCTGGACGCCCCACAAGGAAGCGGGAGCACGACAAGTCGCATGACCGATGTGATCGATACGCTGGTGGGCATCGCGCCCGGCTCCAAGCTGGATGCAATCCGCGCCCAGCGCTCCGAGGCGCGCAAGCACGCCCAGGCAAGCTATACGTCCCTGTTCGAGCCGAAGGATCTGGGCACAGTCACGGCCGACGAACGCCACGCCATCGCGGCATTCGTGGCAGGGCTGCACGGCGAGCCGAAGACGAGCGCCTTCTACGCAGCCAAGCTACCGGCGGGCCTCGGCGCCGCCGTTGCTGCTGAAGTCGCTGCGGCAAAGAGCAAAGGCCCCTACGGCCACTTCCCCAAGGGGCCGCTCTCGGCAGAAGACGCACCGGGGCCGACCTGGGAGGTGAGCGACGCCGGCCGCAAGATACTGGGGCCACGCCTTACCGCTGCCTTCGAGCACACCCACATGCTGGTTTTCCATCCGCGCGACGCGGCGGCGCCGTCGCTGCAATCGCTGTTGGATGCCGGCTGGTCGACCACCGACATCGTGACGATCTCCCAGCTCGTCTCCTTCCTCTCCTATCAGATCCGGGTCGTTGCCGGCCTGAGCACGCTTGCGAGCACGCTATGAGCGAGACCAAGACTTCCGAAAAGACGCTGACGCCGCCGCCGCACACCGAGCCGGTGGTCTTCACCCGCGACATGCTCGACTGGCTGCCGTGGCTGGAGCCGATGGCGGAAGCCGACATGACCGAGCGGCACCTGACCAGCCTGGTCGATGCGGCGCGTGTGAAGTCGCCCTATTTCAGGCTGCTGGCGCGCGATCCCGACGTGCTGGAAGCGCGCACCCGTACCGACAAGGACATCTTCTACAATCCGGAAGCCGGCCTGCCACGCGCCGAGCGCGAACTCGCCGCCGCGGCGACGTCGCGGCTGAACGGCTGTATCTACTGCGCTTCGGTCCATGCGCGTTTCGCGGCGACCTATTCCAAGCGCGTCGACGACGTGCAACGCCTGCTCGACGAAGGTGTCGGCGCCAAGCTCGACGAGCGCTGGGAAGCGATCGTGGCCGCCTCGGTGGCGCTCACCACCATCCCGATGACCTTCGGCAAGGAGCATGTCGAGCGCCTGCGTAAGGTTGGCCTCGACGATGCCGCCATCGCCGACCTGATTGGCGCCGCCTCGTTCTTCAACTGGGCTAACCGGCTGATGCTGTCGCTGGGCGTGCCGGCAACGCAGGGATAGCTCGGCGCGAGAGGCGAGGTTACGACGGCAGTAACTTCAGCCGCCGCAGGAGTTCCCGCTCGTCTTCGAGCGTGCGGGCCATCTCGTCGCGATAGGCGGGGCCGTCGAGCAGGATCAGAGGCTGATCCATATTGTCGAGGAACTGTAGGTGTTGCGGCTCCTCTGCAGCAGTACGGAAGGCATCGGCCAGCACCTTCACCACGGCAGGATCCATGCCGCGCGGGCCGATCAGGCCGCCGGGGCTGTCGACGACCACGTCGAAGCCGAGTTCGCGCACCGTCGGCGCATCGGGAAAGCGCTTCGCCCGCTTCGCGGTGAAGACCGCCAGGAGCCGGAGCTTGCCCGCGATGACCATGGGCGCCCAGCCCGAGGATTCCGAGGCAAAGTCGATTTCGCCGCCCAGGAGGGCGCGCATCGTGTCGGCGGTGCCCCGATAGGGCGCATGTGTCCAGGACAAGCCCTGCATCATGCCGAGCCGCTCCATGGCGAGATGCTGGGTCGAACCGATGCCCAGGGTGCCCCAGTTCAGCTTGCCAGGATTGGCTTTGGCATAGGCCAGCAGTTCCGGCAGCGTCTGCCAGGGGGCATCGGCACGCACCACGACGCCCATGACGAAGCCGGTGATTTGCAAGATGTAGGTGAGATCCTCGATCGGATCGTAGCGAAGCTGCGTATTGAGAAGGGGCTGGCGCAGCACGCTCATGTGCATCTGGGAGATAGTATAGCCGTCGGGCTTTGCATCCTGCAGCGCCAACGCACCCAGCACGCCCGAGGCGCCGCCCTTGTTCTCGACGACAACCGGTTGGCCGAGCTTCTTGGCCGCCGACTCCGCCAGGATACGGAAGCCGCCATCGGCCGGCCCGCCGGCTGCCCAGGGGATGATCAGCTTGATGGGCCGGTCGGGAAAGCGCCCCTGAGCCTGGACAGATAGCGGCGAAACGCCAGCTGCAACGATGGACGCACCAGCCAGTGCCGCGCGCCGTGTGATCAATTGCTTGTCGCGAATCATGGTCTTCGAGCTCCCACCCCGTTGGCTCGACTCTGGCCCTTCCACCCCGGTTCTTGCAAGTTGGACCGAATGGCTTCCGTGAGCTCACCCTGAGGGTCAGAGTGGCTTTCGAGTCGGCTTCGTCGCGAGCCAGGCACGCGCGTCCGCCTCCGTGCTGAACAGCTTCGCAGGCCGCTTGGACGGCGAGATATTGACGAACCGCTTGAACGCCATCTGCGCGTCCTCACTTTCGCCCACGACTGCCAGCGGCCCGTTGTCGAAATTGGACGTATAGGCGCTCAGTCTAGCGCCCAGCATCATGACGTCGTGGTCGTCGTAGACAGGTTCGAGAAGAGTGGCATCGAACAGCTTGGAATAGGACAACGCATTGGCCACTACGATGGCGTCGAAATGCTCTTCCATCTGCTTGAGGGTGACCGGTCCTTCCGCAACGACGTGCACGAGTTTCTCGGAATGAAGGATTTCCCAGCGCAACGGCATTGTTTGATCCTCGCGAAGGCTTCCTGGACGTGAACGTTGATGCAGTGTTTCACCGGATCGAAATCTACGCCAGCCCTCCGGCAAGCAATCGCCTGCGTTTCACTATCCCGCCTCTCGCGCGTTGCAGCGCGATACTGCTTCCTCCACTCTTGACCACCAACCCCTCAGGTTGTGCGGAGTCACTTCATCATGCCCAAACGTGTCGTTTCATCTCCCCGTGTCTTCAAGGGTAAGCTTCCCTTCGCTCAGGCTACAATCGCCGGCGGCTTCATGTTCGTCTGCTGCACCGGTCGGGACCTCGAGGGACGTTTCGCGACCGGCGACGTCAGGCGCCAGACCCAGCAGTGCATCGACAATATCGCGGCCCTGCTTCGGGAAGCTGGAGCCGATCTGCGCGACGTCGTGAAGTGCACTGTCTACGTCACCGATCGCGCCAACTGGGAGCCGATGAACGAAGTCTACTTCAAGAACTTCGCAGACGACGCGCCGCATCGCGTCTCCTGCATCGTCAGCGGCCTCGGTTCGCCGGATTGTCTCGTAGAGATCGACGCCACCGCCTACTTGGGCGAAGCCGGTTCCTAGTCGCCCAAATCCTTAACTGGCCACCCTCACGACATCTTCGGAGTCGCGAGGCTGGTGCCTATGGCGCGCCTCAGTACGGCAGGCCGTAGTAGCCCGGGTTGCCCCACTCACCCCAGTCCCAGTCACTGTCGACCTGGGCATCCATCGCGGACGGGCTGTAGGGATCGTCCTGGTAGTTGGCCTTCATGGCCTGGGCAATCATCTGGCGGGACGCTTCCTTGATGTAGGCGTTGTAGGCGTCCTGCGTGCCCATGTAGAGGCAGCCGCACATGGTCGGGTCGGCATATAGCCAGACCGTCTTGCCCTGGTAGGTTTTGCGCGTGAGCTTGTGCGGCGGCAGCTTCTTGAACGAAGCCGCCTGGCCCGGCGTCTTGAGGGAAACGACCTTGAAGCCCGAATCCGCCAGCATGTCCTGCTTGGATTCCGGCTTCGACGAGCAGGCCGCAGCGGTGGCGCCAACCGCCAGGATGGCAAGGATTGTCCTGATCGGCTTCATCTCGTTCCCCTCTGTCCCCTGTCAGGCAGCGACCTTGAGCCCCGCCTTGGCGTCCTCTTTGATCATGTCTGCCCCCTTCTCGGCAATCATGATCGTGGGAGCGTTGGTGTTGCCCGATGTCACGGTCGGCATGATCGAGGCGTCGATCACGCGCAGGCCGGCCAGCCCGTGCACCCGCAGCCGATCGTCCACCACGGCCATCGGGTCGGAACCCATCTTGCAGGTGCCGACCACGTGATAGGTCGTCTGGCCGGTGCGGCGGGCGAAATCGAGCCACTCGTCGTAGCTCTGGACCTTGTCGCCGGGATTGTTCTCGTAGGCGATGTACTTGGCGATCGCCGGGTGCTGCACGATCTTGCGGGCGATCTGCATGCCGGCAACCGTGCAATCGCGGTCGGTTTGGCTGGAGAGAAAGTTCGGCCGGATGGCGGGTGGTGCGCCGGGCGTCGCCGACTTGATATGGATCGAGCCACGCGATTCGGGCCGGCACTGGCCGATCACCACCGTCATGCCGGGCTCGCTCTCGAGCAGGCGGGTGGCGGCGGTATCGTAGCTGGCGTGCGCCATGTGGAACTGCATATCCGGGCCTTCGAGGCCCGGCCGCGTCCGCACGAACCCGTACACGACGCCAGCCGTCCAGGTGAGGATGCCGCGGCGGGTCGTGTAGTACTTCACGACCTCCTTCACGAGGCTGAGGCCGCGCGACTGTTCGTTCAGGGTGAACTTGTTCTTGACCCGCCAGTTCATGCGCGGCGCGAAGTGGTCGCCGTAGTTCTCGCCGACGCCCTTCAGCTCGTGGCGGACTTCGATACCGTGGCTCTTCAGCAGCTCAGGCTGACCGATACCCGAAAGCTCGAGGAGTTGTGGCGACTGAACCGCGCCACAGGAGACGATGACCTCGCGGTGGGCACGCGCCTGCTTTTCGCGACCGTGGACCGTATAGGCGACGCCGACGCACCGCTTGCCTTCGATCAACAGACGGCTCGCCAGCGCATCGGTCTCGATGTCGAGGTTGGGCCGATGACGGATCGGGTCGATGAAAGCGCGCGCCGTCGACCAGCGCTTCCCGCCTTTCATCGTGGTCTGGTAGTAGCCGAAGCCTTCCTGCTTGCCGTTGTTGTAGTCGGGGTTGCGTGGATAGCCCATGCCTTCGGCGGCATCGACGAAGGCATCGCAAAGCTCGTGACGCTCGATCATGTCGGCGACGTTCAGCGGCCCGTTCTTGCCGCGGCTTTCGTCGCCCTTGCCCTCGTAGTGCTCCGACTTCTTGAAGTAGGGCAGCACCTGATCGTAGGACCAGCCGCGATTGCCCTGTTGCGCCCAGGTATCGTAGTCGAGCGGCTGGCCGCGCACGTAGAGCATGCCGTTGATTGAGCTCGAGCCGCCCAGGGTACGGCCGCGCGGACAGGGAATGGCACGGCCTGCCACATTGTCCTCCGGCTCCATCTCGAAGGCCCAGTTGAACTTGGTGCCGCGCATGAGCTGGGAGAAGCCGACCGGCAGGTCGATCCAGATCGACTTGTCGCGTGGGCCGGCCTCGAGCAGCAGCACCTTGACGTTGGGGTCCTCGCTCAGCCGCGCCGCCAGTACACACCCTGCCGAGCCACCGCCTACGACGATATAATCCCAATCAGCCATGATACTCCTGCCTCCCGCCTTGGTTGTTTTGGCGGGAGACAGTCTAGCGCAGATGACAGGAAACGTGATGCCCCGGAGCGATTTCGCGCAGCGGTGGCGATTCCACTTTGCAGCGCGCCTCGGCATAGGGACAGCGGGTGTGGAAATGGCAGCCCGAGGGCGGCTTCACCGGGCTCGGCACGTCACCTTGCAGCACCCGCTTCTGGCGCTTGATGGCCGGGTCTGGCACCGGCACGGCCGACAGAAGCGCCTCGGTATAAGGGTGCTGGGCGCGCGTAAAGATCGAGCGCGTATCGGCGTATTCGACGATGCGGCCGAGATACATGACCGCAATCTGGTGGCTGATATGCTCCACCACCGCGAGGTTGTGCGAGATGAAGAGATAGGAAAGCTGGCGTTCCCGCTGCAGATCCATCAGCAGGTTGATGACCTGCGCCTGGATCGACACGTCGAGCGCCGACACCGGCTCGTCACCCACGATCAGCTTCGGCCCCAGCGCCAGGGCACGAGCGATGCCAATGCGCTGGCGCTGGCCACCCGAGAACTGGTGCGGGTAGTTGCTCATCTGTGCAGGCCGGAGCCCTACGCGCGCAAATAGCGCCGCAACCTGCTCGCGCCGGTCTTTGGCGCTCGCGACTTCGTGGACCAGCAACGGCTCAGCCACGATGTCACCCGCCGTCATGCGCGGATTGAGCGAAGAGAACGGGTCCTGGAAGATGATCTGCATCTGCCGGCGATAGGGCCGCAGTTCCGCCTTCGAGAGACCTGTGATCTCGGTGCCATCGACCTGGATGGATCCCGATGTCGGCTCGGTGAGCCGCAACACGGCACGGCCGGCTGTCGTCTTGCCGCAACCTGATTCGCCGACCAGACCCAGAGTCTCGCCGGATTTGACGGCGAAACTGACACCGTCGACGGCATAGACATGCCCGACGGTGCGGCGCAGCAATCCCTTCTTCACCGGGAAGTGCTTCTTGAGGTCCTTGACCTCGATGACGGGGGCGTTGGCGTTAACCATTGGTGTGCCAGCAGGCGGCCCAATGGCCGGACTGCTTCTCCTCATAAGCGGGCCGCTCGCGGCGGCAAAGATCGTCGGCACGCTGACAGCGCGGCGCGAAGGCGCAGCCCGTTGGCAGGTCGAACAATGGCGGCACGATGCCGGGAATTTCCTGGAGCCGCTCCTGGCTGCGATCGGTCTGCCCGCGCATCAGGTCGAGGCGCGGGATCGAGGCCAGCAGACCCACGGTGTAAGGATGCAGCGGCTTGCTGAACAGTTCGCCCACCGTCGCCTCTTCGACCTTGCGGCCGGCATACATGACGATGACCCGACGCGCCGTCTCGGCGACGACACCGAGATCGTGGGTGATCAGGATCACCGCGGCGCTGAACTCGCGTTGCAGGTCGACGATCAGTTCAAGGATCTGCGCCTGAATGGTGACGTCGAGGGCCGTGGTCGGCTCGTCGGCGATCAGCACCTTAGGATTGCAGGCGAGCGCCATGGCGATCATGGCACGCTGGCGCATGCCGCCCGAGAGCTGGTGCGGATATTCCTTGGCCCGTTGCGCCGGTTCGGGAATGCGCACCAGATCGAGCATCTCGACGGCGCGCTTGAGGGCTGCCCTGCGGTCCATGTTCCGATGCAGGATCAGTGCTTCGGAAATCTGCTTGCCGATAGTCATCACCGGATTGAGCGACGTCATCGGCTCCTGGAAGATCATCGAGATCTCGTTGCCGCGCACGCTGCGCATCTCGTCTTCGCTGATCTTCAGGAGATCGCGACCGCCGAGCTTGATCGAGCCGGAAACGATGCGCCCCGGTGGACTCGGGATCAGGCGCATCAGCGACAGCGCCGTCATGCTCTTGCCGCAGCCGGACTCACCGACGATCGCCAGGGTCTCGCCGGAGGCGACCTGGAAGTCGACGCCGTCGACCGCCTTGACGATACCCTGCCGCGTATAGAACCAAGTGCCGAGGTCTGAGACCTCCAGAAGAGAACTCATGTACGCTGTCTCGGATCGAGGATGTCACGCAACGCATCGCCCAGCAGGTTCGTGCCGAACACGGTGAGGCTGATGGCGACGCCCGGGAAGATCACCAGCCACGGCGCGGTGCGGACATACTCCGCCGCCGACTCCGACAGCATGCGGCCCCACGACGGATAGGGCTCGGGAATGCCGAGCCCCAGGAAGGAAAGCGAGGCCTCGGTCAGGATGGCCGAGCCGAGCTGCGCGGTCGCCAGCACGATCAGCGGGGCCAGCGTGTTGGGCAGCACATGGCGCACGGCGATGCGCACCTCGCCCATGCCGACGGCACGCGCCGCCTCGACGAAAGGCTGCTCACGCAACGACAACGTACTCGAACGCACCACGCGCGCCACGCTCGGCACCAGCGGGATGGCAATGGCAATGATGGTGTTCTCAAGCGACGGCCCCAGCGACGCCGCCATGACCAGCGCCATGACCAGCAGCGGCAGGGACTGCATGATGTCCATCACGCGCTGCGTGGCGAGGTCGAACCAACCGCCGAGATAACCGGACATCAGACCGATCGCGACACCCAGCACGCCGCCCAGCAGAGTGGCCCCGGCGCCGACCGCCAGAGAGATGCGCGCGCCGTAGACGATGCGGCTGAACATGTCGCGGCCCATGAAGTCCGCGCCCAGCCAATAGACGCTGCCCGGCTTGGCCAGCGAGGCTTTGGCATTGGTCGTCGTCGGGTCCATCGGCGCGATGAAATTTGCGAAGACGGCCGTGAAGATAAACAGCAGGACGATCAATGCCCCGACGGCGCCGAGCGGATAGCGGCGCGCCAGGAACAGGATCTGGCCCCTGGTCGACGAGACGTTTGCGCCCGCGCGGGCGAGTTCGGCTTCGTGGTTGATGATGGCCATCTATGCCCCCTCAATCCGCAAACTTGATGCGGGGATCGAGGGCCATGTAGGCCATGTCGACCAGGAAATTCACCACCACCACGATGAAGGCGATCAACATCACCAGATTCTGCACGATCGGATAGTCGCGCCACAGGATCGCCTCGACGAGGAAGCGGGCGACGCCCGGAATATTGAACACTGTCTCGGTGACGATCAGACCGCCGACCAGGAAGGCCGCCTCGATGCCGATGATGGTGACGACGGGCAGGAGCGCGTTGCGCAATGCATGTTCGTAGTTCACCGAAGTCTGAGAGGCGCCCTTGGATCGCGCGGTGCGGATATAATCCTGGCGCAACACTTCGAGCATCGAGGAGCGCGTCAATCGCATGATCAACGCCGAGCTACGGAAACCCACCGCCGCGGCAGGAATGCTGAGCAGAAGCACCTCGTCGATGAAACTTCGCGGTTCGTTGGTGTAGATCGGGATCATCCCAAACCACTGGACCGAGGCCATCAGGATCAGCAACCCCAGCCAGAATGATGGCAACGACAGACCGCTGAGACTCAAGATACGCAGGAAATAGTCGAGGCCAGTATTCTGGCGTACCGCGCTGATGACGCCGAGCGGTACGCCCAGGATCACGGAGAAGAACAACGCCAAACCCGCCAGTTTGGCGCTGATCGGGATACGAGGCCCGATCTCCTCGATCGCCGGTCGCTCGGAGACATAGGCGAAACCGAGGTCGCCGCGCGACAGACCACTGATCCAATGCAGATACTGATCGAAGATCGGCTGATCGAGGCCGAGCTCCGCGGCAATCTTGGCCTTCTCCTTCGGATCGGCAATGCCCGCCGAATCCACGAGGATGTCGGCGACATTACCCGGCACGAGACGCAGCATCACGAAGATGAGTATCGACATTCCGAAGAGTGTCAGCATCATCAGCAGAAAGCGGCGAGTGAGATAGGCTCCCATCTTTGTTCCCTAGCGGCGGCTGGTCATGGTCAGCGGTCGAGCCATACGTCCTCGAACCGCCAGCCGTTGTAAATACTGTTGTGTTGCAGAACGAGACCCTTCATCTGCGGTGTCCAGCAGGTGTTGGCGACGTTGTGGACGATCACTGGCCGCGCGCCATCCTCGGCGAGCTTCTTCTCGATCTCCCACACGATCTTCTTGCGCTTCTCGCGATCCATCTCCGCCGACTGCTGGTCGATCAGCTTGTCGATTTCGGGATTCTTGTAGGACGTGTAGTTGCGGTCGGAGGTCGAATAGAAGTTCTCGTAGAAGTTCGTATCCGGATCGTCGACACCAAGGCCCGTCAAGTTCATGCCGAGCTGGTAATCCTTGCGCTGGATCTTGGTGTACCAGACTGTCGTGTCGATCGGATCAAGCTCGGCCTCGATATACACATTCTTGAGCTGGTCGATCAGAATGACAGCGGGATCGCGGTAGATCGCGATATTGCGCGTCGACACCTTGACCTTGAGCGGCTTGTCCTTGGAGTAACCCAGCCCTTCCATGATCTTGCGGGCTTCCGCGCGGCTCTTCTCGACGTCGGTGGCGAAGCCAGGCAGCGTCTGCAGCATCTCCTTGGGCATACCCCAGACACCGGCGGGCGGCGGCAGCATGGCCGCACCACTCAGTGCGTGGCCCTGGAACAAAATGTCGTTGAACGGCTTCTGATCGATCGACATGGCGACCGCACGACGTACCTCGGGCTTGTCGAACGGCGGCGCTTCCGGATTGATCAGGATGTTCTGATTGACGTTGCTTGGCCTGCCTTCGCAAACCGCGTCGGGCTTCTGGCTCTTGATGTCCTTCAGCAGCGGGAAGGTGACATCGGAGTCGAACGTCATGTCGAATTCGCCAGCGGCGAAGCCCAGCATGCGCGTGCTGCGATTGGGCACGATCTTCCAGTCGATGGCATCGAGGTAGGGCCGCCCCTTCTTCCAGTAGTCGGGATTGCGCACCAGCTTGATCGACTCGTTGCGCTTGAAATCGACGACCTTGAAGGGACCAGTACCGATCGGCTTGGACCGCATGTCACGGCCCTGCGCGTGGCAGGCGTAGACGGGCGAGTAGCCCGCGGCCAACATCGACAGGAACGAAGGCTGCGGCCGATTGAGCGTGAAGGTAACCTCGGTGTCTGAACCGACCGTGACCTCCTTCAAATTGTTGTACCAGACCTTGCGCGGGTTCTTGCGGATCAGGTCCGACTTCTCGTCAGCCTTGCCGCTGAGCGCATCCCAGGTGCACTTGACGTCCTTGGCGGTGAACGGCTTACCGTCATGCCACTTCACGCCAGAACGCAGCTTGAAAGTGAGCTTGGTCTGATCGGGATTCCAGCTCCAGCTTTCGGCGAGGTCCGGCACGATCTTGTCCGGGCTGTTGATCTTCTCCTTGGGATCGAAGACCACGAGATTGTTGAACACCGCCATGAAAGGCTGGATGACCGAGACCGTCGCTTCCTCGTGGATTGAGGCACTTGGTGGATTGTCGCGATGAGAGACGCGAAGCGTTCCACCTTGCTTCTGTGCAAACGCAGGTGACGCAGCAACAACAAAAGCGGCTAAGCCGCTGGCAACGAATGCCAGACGAGTGCGCATGAAAGTCCTCCCAGACTCGACACGTGCGGGCGTGTTTGTTTTTCCCCGTTGGCCGAGAGGCTATCACATCATGTGCAGCGGCCAAGCCTTAATGCGCGCTCGGCTCGCTCGACGGACCTTTCAATTCGATCTGATTGCCTTCGGGATCATCGAAGTAGACGGAAGGTCCGTTGCCTTCCGCACCGTAGCGCTCGACGGTTTCGCCGACCGATACCCCGAACGGCGCCAGCCGAGTGACGATGGCGTCACGATCGAATGGCTCAACGCGGAAGCAGAGATGATCCATGTTCGGCGCACCGTTCGCACGCTCTGCGGCGATCAAATCCAATAGCGAGGCGCCGGCGCGCATCTGCACCAGCCCCAGTTTCTCCAACCGACGCTCTTCCTTGAATCCCAGGGTTTGTTCGTAGAAACGGACCATCGCGTCGAGGTTACGCACACGCAACACGACATGGTCGATTCGTTCGACATGGAAGCTCATGGTGACTAGCCTACCTTCCAAAGGGCCAATGCCCGCGCATCGCATCGGGAGGAGATATGGCAATCGCTGTCAATGCTGCCAAGGCGCGGCTGAAGAAGAACGAACTGTCGATTGGCATCGGCATCCGGCTTGTCCGCAATGTCGACATCATCAAGGTGATGAAAGCGGCAGGCTTCGACTGGCTGTTCATCGACCTGGAGCATGGTTCGATGTCGATCGAGACCGCCTGTGAGATCTCCGTGGCCGCCCAGGATTCCGGCATCGCACCGATCGTGCGCGTGCCCTACGGCGAACTCACGATGGCGACGCGCGTGCTCGATGGTGGTGCGCTGGGCGTCGTGATCCCGCATGTCGACACGCCGGAGGAAGCAAAGGAGATCGCCGACAAACTGCGCTATCCGCCGCGCGGCCATCGCTCGGTCGGCGGTGGTCAGGCACAGTTCGACTATGCGCCCATGCCACTCGGCGAGATGACGACGAAGATCGACGACAACACGTTGATCACCGTGATGATCGAGACGCCCAAGGCGGTCGAGAATGCCGAGGCCATCGCCGCCGTTCCCGGCATCGATTGCCTGCTGATGGGATCGAGCGATCTCTCGATGGAAATGGGCATTCCCGGCGATACCGGCAATCCGAAGATCCAGGCCGCCGTCGACAAGGTCGTGGCCGCCTGCAAGAAACACGGCAAGTGGCCGGGCATGGGCGGCGCTTACACGGAAGAGCTGCTGAAGCTCTACACGGAGAAGGGCATGCGCTTTCTACTCTCCGGCAATGACCTGCCCATGCTCACCGCCGCCGCGCGGGCGCACCAGGCGAAGGTCAGGGCATTCCAGAAGTAAGGACGAGAAGGGCGCGCGATTGTAGTCGCGCGCCCTTGCCCTAGCGCTTTCCTTCGATCTCGATCTCGATCAAGTGCGGCTTGCCCGACTCGAAGGCGGCCGCCACCGCCGCCTTGATGTCGTCCGCCTTGGCGACATAGGTGCCGGCAACACCCATGCCCTTGGCCATGTCGACGAAGCCCATGGTCGGACCGTTCAGGTCCATGTGCATGTAGGGCTTGTTCGATTTCACGTCGAAGCGGGCGCGGTAGGCATCGATATTGTGCTTCAGCACGCGATACTCGCGGTTCGCCAGGATCACGAACACGATCGGCAGGTCGTGATGCGCCGCGGTCCACAGGGCCTGGATGGAGTACATCGACGAGCCGTCGCCCGAGATGCAAAGGACCGGCCGCTTGCTCTCCGCCACCGCAACGCCGATGGCTCCCGACAATCCCTGCCCGATGCCGCCGCCGCGGCCGCTGTAATAGTCGCCCGGGCCGGCGAAGGTGAAGGCCTTGAACAGGTCGAGATTGGCCGTGATGGTCTCGTCGACCACGATCACGTCCTTAGGCGCACCGGCGCGGATTTCCGCCATGGCGCGCGCCATCGACGTCGGCGTGCGCGCCCAGGCCTTTTCGACACGGGCTTTCTGGGCCGCGTCCTCGGCTTCCTTCTGGGCCTTGAGCGCATCGTTGCGCTGCTTCGCGCCCGCGACCTCCTGGGCTCCCAGCGCGCTCATCAGCGCCTCCAGCCCGGCGCCAACATCCGACACCACGCCGGCATCGAGCGCGAAATTGTAGGCAAGCCGCGACGGTGCTGCTTCGATCTGCAGCACCTTGGTGCCTGCGGCGAATGGCGAGCCCGGCGCGTACCAGACTTCCTCGAAGAAGGGACCACCCACCATCAGCACGAGATCGTTGCCGGCGAGTTGCTTGGCAATGCCCGGCGCGTCGAATGCCAAGGTGCCGCGCGCCGCCGGATGATCCGTCGGAAAGGAGTTCTGACCGCGCAGGCCCTCGAACCACACAGAGGCGCCGACCTTCTCGGTGAGCTTCACCAGGGTCCGGTGCGCGCTGGCCCGGGCGATATCGTCGCCTGCGACGATGGCCGGCGCCTTGGCCGCCGCCAGCAGCTTGGCCATCGCGGCGATACCGGCCGGATCGGGGCGCGTTGCCGTAAAGGAATGGCCGGGCCTGCCCGCCGGCACGTTGGTCTCTTGCTCCATCACGTCGATGGGCAGCGCCACGAAGACCGGGCCGGCCGGCGCCTCGTTGGCGATCTTGAACGCGCGCTGCAGGATTGGGCCCAGTTCGTCGGCGCGCTCGACCTGCACGCTCCACTTGGTGACGGGTGCTGCGATCGCGGCAAGGTCGTGGCCGAGAACGGGATCGCGCAGCCGTAGCCGCGTATCCTGCTGGCCTGCCGTCACGACCATGGGCGAGTTGTTCTTCCACGCGCTGTAGATGGCGCCGATCGCATTGCCTAGACCCGGCGCCACATGCAGGTTCACGAACGCGGTCTTGCCGCTCGCCTGGGCATAGAAGTTGGCGGCGCCGGTCGCGACGCCTTCGTGCAGATGAACGACGTACTTGATCTGCGGATGATCGAGCAGCCCGTCGAGCAGCGGGCTCTCGGTGGTGCCAGGATTGCCGAAGATTCGATCGACACCGTGATTGGCCAGCGTCTCGAAGAAAACCTGACGACCGCGCATAGACTCTTCTCCCTTCCGCTCTGCGTCCCTGCTATGGAACCAGAATAGGGTGAGAAACACGGTATGGTCGCTCTTGTCGAGCCGCAATCGCTAGGCCTGGATGCGCTGGAAGAAACGGCGCGCCACGATCTTCTAAGGCTGAACTACCCGCCGGCCAATTGGGTGCCCGAGCGCACGGGACCCAACGGCAAGCGCGTCCTCGACGTGCTGGTGGTGGGCGCCGGCATGTGCGGCCAGACGGTGGGCTATGGCCTGTTGCGCGAAGGAATCCGCAACATCCGCGTGATCGAGCGCAATGGTAATGGCCATGAAGGCCCGTGGAACACCACGGCGCGCATGCCGATCCTGCGTTCTCCCAAGCACCTCACCGGCCCCGATCTCGGTGTACCCTCCCTCACCTTTCGCGCCTGGTATGAAGCGCAGCACGGGCGGGACGGCTGGGAGAAGCTCTACAAGATCGATCGGCTCGACTGGCTGCGTTACCTCCTGTGGGTCCGCCGGGTCGTCGATCTGCAGGTCGAAAACGATGTTGGCTTGCAGAAGGTCGAGCCGGCTGGCGATCTCCTGAAGGTGACACTCTCGACCGGCGAAACGATCCATGTCCGCAAGCTGGTGATGGCCAATGGCCGCGACGGCGCCGGTGGGTTTCGCTGGCCGTCCTTTCCGTCGTTCGACCCAGCGGACCCCAAGCGCGCCGGTCGCGTGTTCCATACCCTGGAAGAAATCGATTTCGGCAAACTCGTCGGCAAGCGCATCGGGGTGTTGGGCGTGCTCGCAACGGCCATCGACAATACCTGCACGGCACTCGAAGCCGGCGCGCGCGAAGCGATCTGCTTTGCCCGTCGATCGCATCTGCCGCAGGTCAACAAGGCGAAGGGCGTATCGTTCCCGGGCTTCCAGCGTGGCCAGGGCATGCTGGACGACGACTGGCGCTGGAAGATCTACACCTACATGCTGGCGGCCGGCTCGCCGCCGCCGCACGAATCGGTCCTACGGGCGCAGAAGCTCCAGGGCTTCTCCTTCCGCTTCGGCGAACCCTGGCTTGATCTCACGACCGACACTGACGGTGTCACGGTGAAGACCACCAAGGGCACCGAGCGTTTCGATGTCGTGCTGATGGGCACGGGCTTCGATGTCGATCTCGCGCGCGTTGCAGAGCTGGCAGCCTTCGCGCCTGACACCAAGCTGTGGAGCGACGTGCGAACACCGGAGGAAGCCAGGGCGAATGCCGAAGCCGCCCGCTATCCCTATGTCGGTCGCGGGTTCGAGCTGATCGAGAAAGAACCGGGCCGCGCCCCCTTGCTTGCCAACATCCACCTCTTCAACTGGGGCAGCATCCTGAGCCACGGCGCGCTGGCCGGTGACATCCCGGGATTGTTCGTCGGCTCCACCCGGGTCGTGCAGGCGATCTCACACGATCTCTTCACCGCCGATGTCGCACGCCACGTCCAGAACATGGTCGAGCAGGAGGACCCGGAACTCGCGCCGACCAACTACTTCGTCGCGCGCGAGAAGCGCTCGGGCACGCTCTGAAGGGAGTAAACGCCATGCAGGCGGATTATGTCGTCGTAGGAGCCGGATCGGCCGGCTGCACCGCCGCCGCGCGGCTTGCCGAAACCGGCGCGTCGGTGATCCTGCTCGAAGCCGGCCCGCGCGACAGCCATCCCATGATCCATATCCCGGCCGGCGTGCGCTCGCTGATCCGCCATCCGGTCGTGAACTGGAACTTCACCACCGAGCCGGAGAAGAGTTCGGGCGAGCGCCGCATCGACTGGCCGCGCGGCCGCACGCTGGGCGGTTCGAGCTCGATCAACGGCATGCTCTATGTGCGTGGCGCACCGGCCGACTTCGACGGCTGGGCGCAGATGGGTTGCCGCGGCTGGAGCTGGGACGAAGTGCTGCCCTACTTCATGAAGTCAGAGCAATACGCGCAGGGCGGCGACGCGAGCGTGCGTGGCCAGAGCGGACCACTCAAGGTCGAGGACTATCGCACCATCCTGCCGCTCACCCATCGCTTCGTCGAAGGCGCGCAGCAGGCGGGTTTTCCCTTCAATCCCGATCTCAATGGCAAGCAGCGCTACGGCGTCGGCTACTCGCAGATGACGCGGCGCGGCCGTTGGCGCGGCTCGACGGCGCAGACCTATCTACGCGAGGCCCGTCGCTACCCGAACCTCAGGGTCGAGACCGACGCTCAAGCCGGCAAGCTCCTGTTCGAGGGCAAGCGCTGTGTCGGCGCCACCTTCCAGCGCAACGGCACGCTCACAGAAGTGCGCGCCAACCGCGAGGTGATCGTGGCGGGCGGCGCGGTGAACTCACCGCACATCCTGCAGATCTCCGGCATCGGCCCGGCGGCGCATCTGCAGTCGCTCGGCATCCCCGTCGTCCACGACCTGCCGGGTGTAGGCGCGAACCTGATCGACCACTACGTGGTGCGTGTCGTCCATCGCGTGCAGGGCGCAGAGACGATGAATCAGATCGCCCGCTTCCCGCGCGTGGTGCCGGAAGTGCTGCGCTTCGCCCTCACCGGCCGCGGCGCGCTGACCTTCGGCGTCACCTCGGCCCAGGTCTTCTGCGACAGCCGCGAAGGCCTTGCCTCGCCCGACCTGCAGCTCCTGTTCACACCGGGCAGTTCGCATCCCGTGAAGTTCGGCGAGCTCGACGAGCTGCCGGGCATGAGCTGCGTGGTCTGTGTCGTGAAGCCCGATAGCCGCGGCACCATCATGGCGACCTCGGCCGATCCCTTCGCCCGGCCGGCCATCCATCCCAACTATCTCTCGGCACGCACCGACGAGCTGGCCCTGCTGAGCGGCATCGAAAAGGTGCGCCGCGTCTTTGCGGCACCGGCGCTGGCGCAGCACAGCGTGGGCGAGATCCAGCCCGGCCCCGATATCCAGAGCGATGCCGACCTGCTGGCCTATGCTCGCCGCGCCGGCAACACGCTCTATCACCCTGTCGGCACCTGCAAGATGGGCGAAGACCCACGCGCCGTCGTCGATTCGCGGTTGCGTGTACACGGCTTCCAAGGCCTGCGCGTGATCGATGCTTCGGTGATGCCGACACTCACCACCGGCAACACCAACGCCCCTACCATCATGATCGGCGAGAAGGGTGCGGCGATGATCCGCGAGGACGCCCGGGCGTGACGCCGCTCGCGAAGATCGATTTCAAGAAGGCGCTGCCTGCTCTCTATGCGGCGCCGCGCGACCGCTTTGTCTCGGTTGACGTACCCGCGATGCAGTTCGTCATGGTCGATGGCGCGGGAGATCCCAATACGGCCTCCGCCTACAAACAGGCGATCGAATGGCTCTATTCGACGAGCTACGCCATGAAGTTCGCCACCAAGGTGGCCCACAAGAAGGACTATGCGGTGCCACCGCTCGAAGGCCTGTGGTGGGCCGACGATCCGGCGGACTTCGTCGCGCGCCGCAAAGACCGCTGGCGCTGGACCATGATGATCATGGCGCCTGATTTCATCGTTCGCCCCCTGTTCGAAGCCGCCGTCGAGAAGTCGAAGAAGAAACTCGGGGCGCCACCGGCAAGCCTGCGCTTCGAACGTTTCGATGAAGGCCCGTCCCTGCAGATCCTGCACATTGGCAGCTACGACGACGAGGCGCCGACGCTTGCCAGGCTGCATGACGAGGTGATGCCGTCGCAGGGCCTGACCTTCGCCGGGCGGCATCACGAGATTTATCTCAGCGACTCCCGCAAGACCGAGCCTGCCAAGCTCAAGACCATCCTGCGGCAGCCGGTAAAACCGCGCAGTTAATCGACCTTGGCGCCGACCTGCTTCACGACCTCGGCCCACTTGGCGCGATCGGCTTTCACCGTCGCCTTGAACTGGTCCAGGGTCTCGTAGCGCGGCGTATTGCCGAGTTCGGCGAGCTTCTTTTGTGTCTCGGGATCGTCGAGCGCCGTCTTGATGGCGAGATTCATCTTCTCGGCGATCGGCCGGTCGAGACCTTTGGGCCCGAAGATCGCAAACCACGTGTAACTCTCGTAGCCCGGCACGCCGGCCTCGTCGATCGTCGGCACATCGGGGATCGCCGCGACTCGCTTCTTCGTCGTGACACCGAGCAGCCTCACCTTGCCGGCCTTGGCGTGCTGCAACACCGTCTGCACCTGATTGAAGATGCAGCAGACATCGCCTTTCAACACCGCCTGGATGGCGTCGGGTCCGCCCTTGTAAGGGACATGCACCATGTCGAGGCCGGCCTTGTGCACGAATTCCGCGAAGGCAAGATGTGTGCCCGTGCCGTTGCCCGTCGACGCGTAGTTGTACTTACCGGGTGCAGCCTTCACCTTGGCGATGAAATCCTTCACCGACGTAGCATCGATCACCGTGGGGTTGATCGTCAGTACATTGGAAACATCGACCAGGGTCGAGATCGGCGTGAAGTCAGCTTCAACGTCGAACGACAGTCGGGGATAGAGCGCCGGGTTGACGCCGTGTGTCGCGGCCGTCCCCAAAAGGAAGGTGTAGCCATCGGGCTTGGCGTGAGCCACGGCTTCCGAGGCAACGTTGCCCCCGGCGCCCGGCTTGTAGTCGATGACCAGGCGTTGACCGAGAGACTTCTCGAGGGAGGGCTGCAGCATGCGCGCGATGACATCGACGCCCGAGCCCGCCGGGAAGCCCATCAGCACGGTGATCGGCTTGCTCGGCCATTCCGCTGCCTGGTTTTGCGCCTGAACAGATGTCGCAGTGAGGAAAGCCGCAAATGCTCCCAGCAACGATCTCAGCATGCGCGTCTCCTCACGCAGGGCGAATTGGCTACTATGCTGCGGCAATGTGAGGAGAAACGCCATGGGGTACATGACCGAAGAGCGCCGCCTGATCCAAGAGACGGCCCGCGCCTTCGCCATGAAAGAGGTCTTGCCAGTCGCCAACAAGCTCGATCCGGAGAAGGGCGACATCCCACCCGAGCTGATCCAGAAGCTGGCCGACATGGGCTATTTCGGCATCGTGATCCCCGAGGAATATGGCGGGATGGGGCTGGGCGTCTTCGAATACTGCCTGATCGCCGAGGAACTGGCGCGCGCCTGGATGAGCGTCGCCTCCATCATCGCGCGCGGCAACGGCCTCAGCGCCGGGCGCGGCATGACCGACGCGCAGCGCGCCGTCTTCCTGCCCCGCGCTGCTCGCGGCGAATTTCTGGGCGCCGCCGCCATGTCGGAACCCAATGTCGGCTCCGATCTCGGCAGCATTTCCTGCCGGGCGCGCAAGGATGGCGACGACTGGGTGATCAACGGCAACAAATACTGGTGCACCTTCGCCGACGGCGCGGACTACATCATGCTGGTCGCCCGCACCTCCGACGCCCCTGACGCCAAGCGTAAGCATGTCGGCCTCTCCTCCTTCCTGATCGAGAAGCCGCGCGGCACCCTGCCCAAGGGCGTCAAGGGCGCGCCTATTCCCAAGATCGGGTACTTCGGCTGGAAGACCTGGGAGCTCGCCTTCGACGATTGCCGCCTGCCCGGCTCTGCCCTGATCGGCGAGGAAGGCCGCGCCTTTTACTACATCTCAGCCGGCCTGGAGCGCGCCCGCGCCCATACCGCCGCCCGCTCGATCGGGCTCGCCCGTGGTGCGCTGGAAGATGCCACCGCTTACGCCCAGGAACGCCGCCAATTCGGCCAAGCAATCGGCGATTTCCAGAACACGCGCTTTCGTCTTGCCCGTATGGCGACAGACATCGAAGCGGCGCGGCAGCTCATGTACTTCGTCTGCGACGAGATCGACCAGAAGCGTCGCTGCGACAAGGAGGCCGCCATGGTGAAGCTCTTCGCTTCGGAAATGGCCGAGCGCGTCACCTCCGAGGCACTGCAGGTGTTCGGTGGCGCGGGCTACACGACATTGCATGCCGTGGAGCGTTACTGGCGCGATGCCCGCCTCACCAAGATCTTCGAGGGCACCTCGGAGATCCAGCAGCGCATCATCTCCGATCACTTGCTGGGTAAGCAAAAGGCAGCCTGATGGAGGAACTGTCACCTCTTGGGCGCATTCTGCGCGGTGTCGCCATGGTCGGCGCCACCGGCATGGTGCAGGCGATGGCGCAGCTAGCGCTCAGCTGGCTGATGGATGTCATCCCGACACCGCGCGCGACGGTGCACAAGACCTCCTACATGTTGCTGCACAGCGTACTGGCGGTGCTGGTGTTGATGGCGGGCCATGTCCTGCAGGTCATGATGTGGGCGCTACTCTACTACGATTGGGGTGAGCTCGGCAGCTTCGCCCATTCGTTCTACTTTTCGCTCGCCTGCTTCACGACACTGGGCGCCAGCGAGCTGAACCTGTCCCCCGCCCACCGCATCGCCGGCGCGATCGAGTCCGCCGTCGGCATCATGATGTTTGGCTGGTCGACGGCGCTGCTGGTCCGGGTCGTCCAACGCACGGATCGTCACTACGATTCTTGATCAACGTGCGTGCTACGTGGCTGAGTTGGCAGCTTCCTCGATCAGGGCGACGATGGCATCGGGCTGCGAGGCCAGCGATGCATGGCTGGCAGGCAGCGTGACGGTCTTGCGTGCCCCTATGCGCTCGGCCATCCAGGCTTCGGTTTCCGGCGGGATCATGTGGTCGGCGGTCGACACCTGATACCAACTCGGTTTGGTCTTCCAGGCGGGTGGGCCGCTCTTATCCTCGAAGCAGCGCGCGGCGATCGGCTTCTGCGTTACAGCCATCACCAGCGCCTCGGTCTCGTCGACGTCCTGGCCGAAGCTCTCACGGAACTTGTCGGCTGCGATCCACAGGAATCCGTTCTTGTCGGGCCGGATATTCGCCGCGCCCGCCGGTGCGTCGCGCCGGGCGAAGATGCTGCCCAGGCTGTCGCCTTCATCCGGCGCAAACGCCGCAACATAGACCAGGCCTACGACGTTCGGGGCGTGGCCGGCGCCAGTAATCACCGCGCCGCCATAGGAGTGACCGACCAGCAAGGTCGGGCCTTCCTGCATCGCGACCAGCTTGGCGGTGCGGTCGATATCATCGGTCAGCGAAGTCAGGGGGTTCTGCACCGCCGAGACGCGATAACCCTTGGCGTGAAGCGGTGGAATGACGCGACGCCAATGCGAGCCATCACCCCAGGCACCGTGGACCAGAACGATGTTCTTCACCGATGGCATGGGCCGCCTCCCTTCAATCAGGCATGGTTCCGACGCTTATTTATGGAATGGAGCTGAAGCCGCGAGCTGGAACCTAGAGAGCGCGCAGGAACTGCACCAAATCCTGTTTCTCCGGCGTCGTCAGCTTGGTGCCGAGCACGAGATTGAAGAACTCGACCGTATCCTCAAGCGTGAGCAACCGTCCGTCATGCAGATAGGGCGGCGAGTCCTTGATGCCGCGCAGCGGGAACGTCTTGATCGGACCGTCAGCGGTGGCAAACCTGCCATTGATCATCACCGGTTTAAAAAAGCGCTCGGCTTGAAGATTGTGCATCAGGTTGTCGGTGTAGAACGGCGCGACGTGACAGGTGCCGCACTGGCCTTTTCCGAAGAAGATGTCCTGCCCGCGCAGCTCGGCGGCACTTGCTTTCGCGGGATCGAGCTTGCCGAGCACGTTCAGCTTTGGCGCCGGCGGGAAGTCCAGTAGCGACTGGAATTCCCCCATGAAATGGACCTGGCTACCGCGCTCCAGGATGTTGACGCCCTTCTTGGTCGCGATCACCGGGTCGCCGTCGAAATAGGCGGCGCGCTGCTCGAACTCGGTGAAGTCCTCGACCGTCTTCAAGGCCCGCTGCGACCCGAACAGCCGCTGTATGTTGACGCCGCGGAGGGGCGGCGTGTCGATGCGATGGCGGAACTCCTGTGGACGGATGTCACCCACCAGATGCGTTGCCGCATTGGTATGACCGTTGGCATGGCAGTCCAGGCAGGCGACGCCACGGCTCGCCTTCTCCGACCGGCGATCCTCGGTCTGATTGAATTGCTGCTGGGGGAACGGCGTCACCAGCAGCCGCAGTCCTTCGATCTGCTTGGGATTCAGGATGCCGTTGAACAGCTCATAGTAGTTATCGATGGTGACCAGCTTGCCTTGCGACACATCGCCGAGATCGGGCCGCGTCGTCAGGAAAATCGGCGCCGGGAATTCTGGCAGAACATGGTCGGGCAGATCGAATTCCAGGTCGAATCGCGTGAGGTCGCGAGCCTCCTGCTTCTTCAGCTCCTCGATCTCGAACTTGGGGAACAGCATGCCGCCTTCAGCGTGGTTGGGATGCGGAAGGGGCAGGAAGCCTTTGGGGAAGAGGTTTCTGTCGCGGATTTCCGTCGGACTGAAGTTGGCGAGCTGATCCCAGGTCGTCCCGGTCGGCAGCTTGACTCTCACTCCCTCCTGCACCGGCTTGCCGCGCGTCATGGTCACGCCCGACGCCGCTCGGTTGGCGAGATCGTAACGTTCGGCGAGGAGATCAGCTTGCCGCTTCTGAATCTCCGGTTGCGCCGCCTTCATACGCGCCAGGGTCGTTGCGAACGGCTCCTTGATGTCGACCGGCGCATAACTGGTCGCCCCGCGCTGCGGTGGCGCCGCTACGGGCGGTTGCTGAGCGTATGCAATGGTGAGGCTCGCCAGTGCGGCGCTGGCCATAAGCAGCGTCCAGTATCCGGGCTTGGATAGGTTCATGGAGGCTCCCCCGCTTGCAGGAGAATTCGCAAGCAACCAGCTCGATAATTACGGAGCGGGCAAAAAGTTCCCTACCGTCGGAAATTTCGCCGCTCCGGATGACGGCGCTCAACGGCCGATCAGGTTCGCCCTGACATTGGCCCAGAAACCAGGCTCGCGCGGCGTCGAGCGGCTGTGCATGGCCATGCGGCGGTAGAGGTCGCTGAGCGACCGGGGCTTGCCATGCGGCTTCAGCTCCGCACCTTTCTTGCCGGGCTCGAGCTCGAGTTCGCGGGTATGGAACAGTTCGAGGCCTGGCCGGTGGCCAATGCTCACCACCGCCGTTTCGGGTAGTTTCTCCATCAGGAGCCGCATCACGTTCTCCTGCCCTACCTCGTCGAGCGCCGAGGTCGCCTCATCCATGAAGATCCAGTCCGGCTTGTGGATGAGGGTGCGGGCGAAAGCGACGCGCTGCTGCTCGCCGCCGGAAAGAATGTGATCCCAGCGCTCATCCTCGTCGAGGCGGCCGCGCAGATGGTCGAGCCCGACTTCGTGCAGCGCTTCGCGCAGATCGTCGTCGGAGATGCCATTCGGCTCCTTGGGATAGAGCATCGCCTCGCGCAAGGTGCCGAGCGGGAAGTAGGGTTTCTGCGGCATGAAAGCGATCTCGCCACGTGGCAGCTCGACCGATCCGCTGCCCCACGGCCAGACGCCGGCGACGGCGCGCATTATGGTGCTCTTGCCGCTGCCGGACTTGCCGCGAATAAGAACGCGCTCGCCGCGGCCAATCTCGACCTCCGCCTCGGCCACCAACGTTTCGCCGTCGGGTCGCGACAACCCGACTTCGCGGAGGATCAACCTGTCACCTTCGCCTGGCGTCACGTCGATGCGTTCGCCGTTTGGTGCCTCTACCGTCTCCTCAAGCTCGTGAAGCGCTACGTGAAGGTGGACCACACGGTCAGTCGAGGCGCGCCAATCGGCAAACTTCGAAAAATTGTCGATCAACCATGACAACGCCCACTGCACACTCGAGAAGGCCTGAGCTGTCTGCATGAGCCCACCGAGCTGGAGCTCACCGCCAAGATAGCGTGGCAGGGCAACGACCAGCGGCACGACCGGCGCGAGGTAGGCGAGCGAGCTGGTCAGCAGCGCCAGACTGCCCTGGCCACGTGTCTGAACATGCCAGGCTTTACGTAGGTCACCGACCGACTCCTTGAGCCGATCACGCTCATCCTGCTCGCCACGCATCAGGGCGATGCCTTCGGCATTCTCGCGGGCACGGATCAGGACCGACCGCATGTCGGCCTCGCGCCCCTGACGTACGTTGCCAGCCTCGATCAGACCTCGACCGAGCGCATAGGTGAGGATCGAACCAAACAGGGCATAGAGCACGGCGGCCCAGACCATGTAGCCCGGCAAGTTGAACGCCATGCCGCCGATGGTGATGGGCAGGTCACCCGACAGGACCCAGAGCACACCCAGGAAGGTGATGAGCTGCAGAACGCACTGCAGGATGCTCTGGGCGAACTCGACCGCGAACTCCGTGGAAATACGGATATCCTCGGCGATACGACCATCGGGATTGTCGCATTCCTCGGCCAGGAGGCTGAGCTGATACTGCCGCCCCGAGTTCAGCCAGCGCAGCGTCGTGACGTGGGTCAGCCAGGCGCGCCAGTTGAATTGCAAGCGGCGACGGATGTGAAGCTGGATGGCGACCGCAATGCCTGCCGACGCGACGATGGCGGCCAGGATGTAGAGCTGCTCGACGAGCTCAGTGGTGTCGCGCTTCTCCAGGGCATTGAAGAAGTCGCGATTCCAGATGTTGAGCCACAGCGCGATCGCGACATTGACGATGCCGAACACCGTCATGCCGGCGGTCAGCAGCCAGGCGACGCCCCGGTAGCCGGGCGCCGTCCAGTAGCCGCAGGCGACGGCCGCGAAGGCCCGCAGAGAGCTGTGCGGTGTATCCAATCAGTCGCGGAAGCCGGGATCGATCCGGTCAAGCTTCCGCAGCAGCGCCGGCCAGTCCAACAGGCCGAACGGCCGGCGGACATGGGGCTGGTAGTTCATGTAGGTCGCCTCGACCACCTCGGCTGGAACCTCGATCAGTTTGGTATTGCACGACATGGCCGCGATCTGCGTCTTGCAGGACAGCTCCAGCCGATGCATGGCGTTGAAGGCCTCGGGGATCGTGGCGCCGGTCGTCAGCAGGCCGTGGTTGCGCAGGATCATGGCGTTGTTGTCGCCGAGGCTCTCCACTAGTGCTTCGCGGGCCGCCGTGTCCAGCACGACGCCGTCGAAGTCGTGGTAGCTGATCTTGGCAAAGCGCATCGAGGTCTGGGTGTTGGGCAGCAGGCCGCATTCCATGGTCGAGACCGCCATGCCCGGCCAGGTGTGCGTGTGGATCACGCAGGCGACGTCGTGCTTGGCCATGTGGATGGCGCTGTGGATCACAAAGCCCGCGCGGTTGACGCCGTATTCCAAGCCGCCCTGGAATTCCGGCTTGGCGAGAATGTTGCCCTCGTGGTCGATCTTCAGCAGGCTCGACGCGGTAATCTCTTCGTAGAGAAGGCCGTAGGCGTTGATCAGGAAGGCATTGTCTTCGCCGGGCACGCGGACCGAGATGTGGTTCGCGATCAGGTCGGACATGCCGTAGAGGTCCATCAGCCGATAGCAGGCGGCGAGATCGACGCGGGCTTGCCATTCCTCGGGCGAGACCTGCGATCGGAGGCTGGCGACTTTCGCTGTCTTGAGGGCGTGCACGGCCATGGAAACGCTCCGGGGCGGAATTCGATCCCGGACCGTAAACCCGGCACGGCCTGACCGTCCATCGGCCGGTTAGATCAGCCCGCGCGCTGCGAGATAGGCGCCGAGGGCCAGCAACCCGGCGAAGAACCAGAACCGGAAGGTCTGTGGTGACAGGCGGGCCCGGACGGCCTGGCCGAGCCGCATGCCTAGAAGCGCAATGACGACCGCCGCAAGGGAGGGCCAGGCCAGCTCCCAGGTGAAGGCCCGTTCGCCGGCCAAGGTCACCGCCAGAGCCAGGGTCGAGACCGTGAAGGAGAGGCCGAGCGCCTGCACCAGCGCGTCCTTCTGCAGCCCGATCGCCTGCATATAGGGCACGGCCGGGATCACGAAGACGCCCGTCGCCGCCGTGATGGCGCCCGTTACGCCGCCGGTCAGCGGGCCGAGCCAAGGCTCCGTGCGGCGAGGTACAGCGAGCTTCAGGGCGGCCAGGCCCGAAAGGGCATAGGCCATCAGCGCCACCCCCAGAGCCAAAGCCCCGTAAGGACCGCCCAGGCCCGACAGGAAGGCCGCCCCTCCCCAGGTGCCGACGCAGACCCCGAGATTGAGCGGCCAGAGGCGGCGCAGGACGGAGCGGAGGTGGGGGCCGTCCACCATCTGCCAGACATTCGTGACGAGCGACGGCAGGATCAGCAGCGCAGCAGCCTCGGCCGGAGGCAACACTACCGCCAGCAGGCCCATCGAGATCGTGGGCAGACCCAGGCCGATGATGCCCTTGGCGAAGCCGGCCAGGACGAAAACCGCCAGGACGAACACGAGAACGGTCGCCGTCATGGCCCACACATGGCGGGAGACGGCACGACCGGCAATGTGGAGAATACGGAGTATGCCTTCGTTCTATACGAAGGCTGACTCAGAGAG
Organism: Reyranella sp.; assembly: GCF_004297405.1. Lineage (GTDB taxonomy): Bacteria > Pseudomonadota > Alphaproteobacteria > Reyranellales > Reyranellaceae > Reyranella. The sequence continues at coordinate 273,393 of NZ_SCVC01000021.1, read as the reverse complement.
GAGCATATGCGCTTCGATCTCACCGACCTCCGCCTGTTCCGCCATGTCGTCGAGACAGAAAGCATCACGCGCGGCGCCGAACGGACACACCTGGCGCTGGCGTCGGCCAGCGCACGCATCCGGGGCATGGAAGAGGTGCTGGGCGTGCCGCTCCTCAAGCGGGGCCGGCGCGGCGTCCAGCCGACCGATGCCGGCCGCGCCCTGCTCGACCATGCGCGCATCGTGCTGCAGCAGATCGAGACGATGCGCGGTGAGCTGGGCGCCTATTCGCGCGGCCTCAAGGGTCACGTGCGGCTGCTCGCCAACACCGCCGCCATGTCGGAGCACCTGCCCGCGCTGCTGGCGGACTTCCTGGCGGCCAATCCAAGCATCGATCTCGATCTCGAGGATCGCGAAAGCCCGGCGATCGCCGCCGCGATCTCAGCAGGCGACGCCGATATCGGCATCGCTACCGAAGCCTCGCTCGTGCCCGGCCTCGAAAGCCATCCCTTCCGCCCCGACCGGCTGGTACTGGCCGTCGCCTCAGGCCATCGCCTTGCCGGCAAGCGTCAGGTCGGGTTCGCCGAGCTGCTCGACCTCGACTTTGTCGGCCTGACACGCGGCACGGCACTCGACGAGCATGTGGCCCGGCACGCGGCGCGGCTGGGGCGAGCGATGCGGCTCAGGGTCAGGGCCAACAGTCTCGATGCCGTATGCGCCATGGTGGCGGCCGGGGTCGGTGTGGGCATCGTGCCGGAGGCGACGGCCCGCCGTCAGCGGCGCGCCCTGCCGCTCGCCATGGTGCGCATCGCCGAGCCCTGGGCCGCACGCCAGCTCACCCTCTGCGTCCGCGATTCCCACCACCTGTCACGACCGGCGCGACGGCTCTTCGACGCCCTCAGAAGGAGAGCCTAGCGCTTGCGCGTCGGCTTGAGGTCCGTAGCGATCGGATAGGCCGTGGTCGACTTCACGCGCTCCATCGAGAAGCGCGAGGTCACGTTCTTGAGCGGCATGGTGTCGATCAGCTTCTTGTAGAAGGCGTCGTAGGCCTGCATGTCGGTCACCGCGACCCGCAGCATGTAGTCGATATCGCCGGCCATGCGGTGAAACTCCATCACCTCGGGCATGGCGGTGACGGTCTGGGCGAACTTTGACAGCCAGGCCGAGGAATGGTCGCCGGTTTCGATGGAGACGAATACGGTCAGCCCCATGCCGATCGATTCTGGCGATATCAGCGCCACCCTCTTCAGAATGATGCCGGCCTTCTCGAGGCGCTGGATTCGCTTCCAGCACGGGCTTTGTGACAGCCCGACCCGATGCGCAATCTGCGCCAGTGAAAGGCTCGCATCCTCCTGGAGGAGAGCCACGATCTTCCTGTCGATCGCATCCATGATTGAAATACCTGTGGTCGGCCTGCGGCCAGTCTAGACCGGAAGCGACTCCAGACGCACGGGGGCGCCGAGCCGAAGGCTGAGTGTCTCGGCCAACCCGTCGATGTCGCCATCCACCGGACCGGCATGGCTCGCCAGCCGCGGATCGGCGCCGTTGAACCAGGACAGCCGCCATGCTCCAGCCTCACAGACCAGCGAGCCGACCACGCGGCCGTGCACGGAGATGGTCCAGAGGGAGGGCTCGTCCTGAGCCGCCTGGATCAGGCGGGCAGCACGGGCAACGAGACTGGTGGCGAGGCTCAACATAGCCTGACTGTAGAGGCCAGCTCACAGCAGCAGCAATGAAACGCGCGGTCGAATTGCCGGCGCCCGGCGGTAGAAATACCTCTGCCAGCGTGTCGAGAGAGAATTTCCTCTCCCAGGGGGCCGCCGCCTACTTGATCAGCCCCTGCTCTTGATAGAAGCGCCTGACGCCAGGATGCAGCACGTCGGGTGACGATACGGCCGCGAGCGTGTTCTTTGCCGTGCTCTGTCCGAGCTGGCGTGGGCTGAGACCGGCGCGCTCGACGCGATGAAGGCCCGCCGCCAACCGATAGCCGACGGTTTCGTCGAGGTCGGCCCGTGCCAGGATGAAACTCCACGAGCCCACGCTCTGGATCGGCTCGGATTGCCCTGCATAAAGACCAGCCGGCACCGTGAAGCGGCGAAGGAAGTCGTACTTCGCCAGGATGCGATCCGTTTCCTCTGGCGTCGGTACGACGAAGCGCACGCCGTTGGGATTATTGGCGATAGTGACAAAGCCCGGCCAGCGCAGGCCGCCGCCCCATAGCGCCGATGCCGTACCGTCGATCACCATGGCTGGCCCGTCGGAAAGCTGTTCCGGGTAGACCGAGTCGAAGTACGTGTCGACGTCGAGGCCCATGCCGCTCATCACGTAGCGTCCCTGAACGGCAAGCCCCGAGCCGCGCGCATTCCAGACGACCGGTCGGCCCTGAAGATCGGTGATCGAGCGGTAGCGGCTGTCGGCCCGCACGGCAAACATGCCGGGAGTGGGATACATGACCGAGATGACGGTGAGCTTCGTCGTCGCTCCGCCGACGCCCGAGAACAACTCGTGCACCACTTCGCCGAATACGAATCCGATATCGAGTTCGCCACGTTCCAGCATCGGCACATTGTCGAGCGTGCCGCGCGTCATGCGCTCCCGCATCTCGAGCGATGGCTCTACCGATTTGAGGGCGTCGATCAAAGCGCCGCCGTAGAGGACGAAGGCACCTCCCTCCGAGGCAGTGCCGACACTCACCTTCGTGGGCGCTGCAGCCGCATCGCGCAGCAGCATCAGTCCCGGCAGCGACGCGAGCATCGAACGGCGAGCAACAGAAGCCATACGCCATGTATATCGGCAATCCGGAAGGCTTCTAAGCGCGACCTACGCCGCTGCACTGCACAACAAAACTCTCAAGGCCTGACGCCCGGTGACTCCATGACCATGCCTTTGGCGCGGTCCATGAGATAAAGCTCCAGGGCGACATACTCGGGCGCTCCTGCCGGGTAGGGTTCGGCGCGGATGCCGATCAGGCAGTTGCGCAGCCGCCGACGTAGCGTGCCCGGCCCCTGCCATTCGAGGCGGTAGATCGGATAGCCGGTGGGGTGGGCCTGGGGGATAGTCACCCCTGCGAGCTTCTTGCCGGCATTGTCGTCATGGCAGATGGCGCAGGAGAGGTTGAGCTGACCCTGCCGGCGCCCGTAGATCTCCGCGCCCTGCTCGCGCCAGGCCGCCAGTCGTGAATCGTCGGGCGGCGCAATGGGAAGGCCCCGCGATTGCCGCGACACGAATGCAAGAAGTGCCAGCATGTCCTGGCTTTCAAGCGGCAGTGGTACAGCTTTCTGGTTGTCGACGCGACAAAGGTTGATGCGCCCTTCGAGATCGACGGGCTTGTCGGCGCCAGGCGGGATCGCCGGATAGCGCGCCGCCACGCCCTTCATGCTGACGTTCGCTGCGGCGTGGCAGTCGGCACAGGACTTGTCGGCCGCGCCAACGCGCTGCTCCCACAGTTTCGCGCCCTGCTGAACGAACAGCATGCCGGGATTGGCCGTGTCGTCGTCCTGCATCTGCTGGAGGGCGGCGCCCATATCCTGATAGCCGGATCGGCGCTTGTCTTCACCGCCCTGCGCGAGAGCGAGCGACGTACCGAACACGACGAGAAGCGCGATACTGAAGCGCAGGGCAGTCATTCGACGGTGATCGCGACCTGCTCCTCGACGGCGAAACCCTGGTCGCCGGTCCAGCGCAGACGGATCTTGCCGCTTTCGGTCGCGACGGCGAAGAAGGAGATGAAGGGGTTGGCCGAAATCGCGGGCGACATCTCGATCGCAAAAATTTCTGCGTCGTTCCAGGTCGCGGTGAAGTGCTCAATGATGTTGCGCGGAATGATCTGACCGTTGGGGCCGGGCCGGAAACCGGTCTCCATGGGGTGCATGATCAGCGCCTTGATCTCGACCACATCGCCGCGCTTGGCCGTCTTCGGTGCATTGACGAGGATGTTGGCCATCAGGTCGACTCCTCGAGGCAGGCGGCCAGAGTCACGATCACATCGGCGCTGGCGCTCCAGAACTTGCCGTCGCTGGTTTCGGCGATGGCCACGATCTTCTGGCTGTCGCCCAGCTTGATCCGCGTGCCGACCACCGCCCTGCCGGTGCGCGGCGAGAGCTTCGCTGAAAGGACGTTGGGCTGCGGATTCTTCTCGTTGAAGACGTGGATGGCCTTCACATAATCGCCGTCCGTCATCGGGCTTTCGACCGACACGGTGAGCGGAACGGTGTTGCCGTTCTCGATCAGAGGCGGCATGTCGAGCTTGACCCGCTCCTCGCGCACGACTGCACCACCGACGACCTTGCGGATGGCTTCGGCCATGGCGTCGGGCGTTGCCGCTGCGCGGTCGAACGGCAGGAGGGCAAGAACGGCAGTGCCGGCAAGGAAACGACGTCGATCCATTCAATCCTTCAGGGTCACGAGATAGGCCACGACATCCTCGACCTGGGCAGCCGTCAGGATGGTCTTGCCTTCGAAGTTGCGGGCGACGCGCTGCAACCCGGTCGTCCGATAGTAGGGCGGCATGATCGTGTCGGCATTGAGACGCGAACCATCGACGATGCGCAAGCGCAACTGGCCCGCCGACCAGCGCGTCCCTGCCCCGGCCAGGCTTGGCGCGAGATCGCCCTGGAAGCGCTCCTCCGCGATCGGACCGCTGTGGCAGAGCAGGCAGAGGCCGACACTGCGATTAGCCACAATGGCGCGTCCACGCGCGGCATCGCCAGGCTGACCGGTCAACGACTTGGGAATGGCATCGCCCACGATCTCCTGAGCCAGCGCAGCCGGCGCCGCCAAGGCCAATGCAAGGGCGAGCAGATGCCGGCTCCACATGGCGTCAGCCGTAGACCTCGGCGGTGATGGTGCGAAACCAGCTCGACGCGTAGAGCGCTTCCTGACCCCGCAGGCCGCCCACGGCCTCGAGCGGGCTGACACCACCAGCGCCCGGGATGTCGGCGAGCTGGCCGTTGGTCGGCCGATAGACGCCGGCGATGGAGATCCCGTAGTCGGCCGCGACAAGGCTGTAACAGGTGTTGATCAGGATCGGATCCGGGGCCTTGCGGCCAGCCAACAATTCGACGATCGCGGCGGCGCAGACCTTGGCCTGGGCGTTCGCGGCAAAAGCCGACTTGGGCATGCCACCCATGATCGCCGCATCGCCCAGCACATGGATGCCGGGACGCAGGGTCGACTCGAAGGCGACTGGCTCGATGGGACACCAGCCCGTGCGGTCCGCCACGCCGGCCTGCGCGGCGATGGCTCCGGCGCGTTGCGGCGGGATGACGTTGGCAACGGCCGCCTTGTGGCTGCCGAACTCGGTGACCAAAGTCAGCGTTGCGGGATCGACCGATGTCACTTTGCCGCCCTGGCTCAATGGCACCCATTCGATCATGCCGGGATAGAGTTCCGCCCAGCCGTTCTGGAACAGGCGCTGCTTGGAGAAGGCGTCCTTGGCGTCGAGCAGCAGCAACTTCGACTTCGGCTTCCAGATCTTGAGCCAATAGGCGATCAGGCTGGCGCGCTCGTAAGGACCTGGCGGGCAGCGGAACGGATTGGCCGGTACCGACATGACGACGAGACCACCATCCTGCATTGATTGGAGCTGCTGGCGCAGCAACACCGTCTGTGCGCCGGCTTTCCAGGCATGTGGCATCTTCTGCGCCGCCGCCTCGTCGTAGCCGGGAATGGCGGTCCAGTTGAAGTCGATACCCGGAGACATCACGAGCCGGTCGTAGGAAAGCCGGTTGCCGTCGGCCAGGGTCACGGCCTTGGCATCGACGTCGACCGCCGTCGCGCTGGTCTCCGCGACGGTGACGCCGGCACGTTTGACGCCGTCATAGCGGAATTGCTGCTGCTCGATCTCGCGCAGGTTGGCGAGCACCGAGTTGCTGAAGGGACACGAGGTGTAGACGGGATTGGGTTCGACCAGCGTGACGGTGAGCTTGGGCTCCAGCGTCTTCAGGGTGCGCGCGGCCGTGGCGCCAGCGAAGCCGCCACCGATCACGACGACACGGCCTGCGCCGGCGCCCTGCGCCGAAACGACGGCAGGTGCCATAGCCGCTGCTGCACCGAGCTTCAGGAAATGTCGACGCGTCGACATGCAACGCTACTCCGGCTGCGCGGCAAACCAGGCCGCAATGGCGTCGATCTGCTGGTCGTCGAAGCCCTTGGCAATGCGCCCCATCACGCTCGACGGCCAGGCGCCGCTTCGATACTCGCGCATGAAGGTGACGATGTCCGCCGCCTTGCGCCCGGCGATGCGCGGGATCACCGAATCGGTGATCTTCGCGCTCGCATGGCAGCCAGTGCACGAACTCGCGCCCGGCGGTCCTCCGGGCGGCCCGTCAACCGCCCAGGTCGAACCGCCCGCCAACAGCAATGCCGCAGCCAGGCCCGGCAGCAGCAGACGATGCATCAAGCACCCTTCTTGAGGTCTTGATTCATCAGCGGCAGGTTGCGCACTCGCTTGCCCGTCGCCTTGGCGATCGCGTTCAGCACTGCAGGTGCCGCCACCGCAATCGTCGGTTCGCCGACGCCGCCCCAGAAATCATGGGTCGGCACCAGCACCGTTTCTACCTGTGGCATCTCGTCGATGCGCATCACGTTGTAGCTGTCGAAGTTGGTCTGTTCTACGACGCCATCCTTGACGGTGATCTCGCCGTAGAGCGCCGCCGACAGACCGTAGACGAACGAGCCCGCAACCTGGCGCTCGATCTGCGCCGGGTTCACGACATGGCCCGGGTTGGTCGCTGCCGTGATCTTGTGGATCTTGAGCGTACCATCCTGGCTCACCGAAACCTCGGCAACGCCGGCGACGTAGCTGCCGTATCCCATGACCTGCGAGATGCCGTGGAAGTGGCCCGCTGGCAGTGGCTTGCCGTAGCCAGCCTTGTCGCACGCCGCCTTCAGCACCGCCGCCCACTTGGGCTTCAGGTACTTCATGCGGAAGGCCAGCGGGTCCTGGCCCGCGGCTGCGGCCAGCTCGTCCATGAAGCATTCCATGTACACGGCGTTCTGGTTCACGTTCACACCGCGCCAGAAGCCCGCCGTGATGTGCGGGTTGCGCATGGCGTGATCGACCAGCAGGTTCGGCAGCTCATAGCCATAGGCTGCCTCAACACCAGACTGCATCAGCCCCTGGAAGACCACCGGGTCCATGCCGTTCTGCAGGTTCTGCGGTAACAACGAGGCCAGGATCGACTGGCCCGAGATGCGGATCTGCAGCCCGACCAGATTGCCTTGCGCATCGAGGCCGCCGGTCAGCTTGGCCATCGTGATCGGATGGTACTGACAGTGCGTCATGTCCTCTTCGCGCGACCAGATCAGCTTGATCGGCGTGCCGGGCATCTCCTTGGCGACCAGCACGGCCTGGCGGACATAGTCCGAGCGGCCACGACGACCGAAGCCGCCGCCCAGCAACAGCTTGTAGACCTCGCACTTGGCAACAGGCAGGCCGGAGGCCTCGGAGGCTGCCGCGAGGGCTGCTTCACCGTTCTGCGTGCCGCACCAGACCTCGCACTTGTCGGCCGTGTAGCGCGCCGTGGCGTTCATCGGCTCCATGGTGACGTGATGCTGGTAGGGGAAGCTGTAGGTTGCTTCCACTTTCTTCGCGGCACCGGCAATCGCGGCCTTGGCGTCGCCCGCCTTGTTGCCGACGAAAGCTTCGCTGGCGTCGAGGCCTTCCTTCAGCATGGCATTGATCGTCGCCTGCTGGACCTTGCCCAGTTCGCCGACATCCCATTCCGTGGTCACGGCCGCAAGCGCCGCCTGGGCGTGCCAATAGGTATCGGCCACGACGATGACGGCATTGCCGTCGATCGCGAGGACCTTCTTCACGCCCGGCATCTTCTCGGCCTTGGCGGCGTCGAAGCTCTTCAGCTTGCCGCCGATCACCGGGCAGGCACGCACAGTGGCGATCAGCATGCCGGGCATGGTGTAGTCCATGCCGTAGATCTGCTTGCCGGTGACCTTGTCGACCGTGTCGAGCCGCAGCAGCGGCTTGCCGGCGATCTTCCAGTCCTTGGGGTCCTTGAGCTTCACTTCCTTGGGCGGCTCGAGCTGGGCTGCCGCCGCGGCAACCGCGCCATAAGTGAGCTTCTTGTCCTTGTGCGTGATCACGCCCTTGTCGACGCTGCATTCGCTCGCCGGCACTTTCCACTGCGTGGCGGCAGCGGCGATCAGCATCTCGCGCGCCATGGCGCCGCCTTCGCGGACATACTGGTTGCTTTCGCGAATGCCGCGGCTGCCACCAGTCGAGAAGTTCTTCCAGACGCGGTTGCGGGCCAGGTTCTCGCCGGGAGTGGGATATTCCCAGGTCACCTTGTTCCAGTCGCACTCGAGTTCCTCGGCCACGAGCTGGCAAAGGCCAGTGAGCGTGCCCTGCCCCATCTCGGAGCGGGCGATACGGACCACCACCTTGTCGTCGGGATGGATCACCACCCAGGCGTTGAGTTCCTTGACGGCCTGGGCGTTCGCCACACCGTCATCGAGGAAGGGAACGTGGAAGCCGAGCGAGAAACCGCCGGCGACGGCCGCGCTGCTGACCAGGAAGTTGCGCCGGCCGAGGGATGTCTGGATCGTCATGATGCGCCCTCCTCCCTTAGGCCTTCGCCGCGGCGTGGATCGCTTCGCGCACCTGCTGATAGGTGCCGCAGCGACAGATGTTGGTCATGGCCGCGTCGATGTCGGCGTCGGTCGGCTTGGGATTGGTGGCCAGCAGCGCCGTCGCCGCCATCACCATGCCGGTCTGGCAGTAGCCGCATTGGGGCACGTCGAGCGCGACCCAGGCCTGCTGGATTTTGTTCAAGGTGCCGTTCGTTGCCAAGGCCTCGACGGTCACGATCTTCTTGTCGGCCACCGCACTGACCGGCACGCCACAGGACCGCGTCGCCACGCCATCGACATGCACCGTGCAGGCGCCGCATTGGGAGATGCCGCAGCCATATTTGGCGCCGGTCAGGCCGAGTTGTTCGCGCAGCACCCAAAGCAGGGGGGTATCCGGCTCGGCGTTGTGATCGAGCGCCTTGCCGTTGACGTTGAGAACAGCCATCCCATTCTCCGTTGTTCAGGATTTATGGAAATAAGCCTAGCGCGCGATATTGGCCTCGCCTAGCGGCGGTGGTTCACGGTGCCGTGAGCCTGTCAGGCAACGCTGGCCTCGAAGACTCGCCGGTAATTTCCGCCGAGCAATTTGGCCGTCTCCGCCTCATTGAATTTTGTCCGCAAGGCGGCGGTGAGTTGCGGCAGGTCGGCGTAGCTTGGTAGGGCGCTTGCCCCGACCAGACCGAGTTGATCGGTGCCGAGGCCGACATGATCGATGCCGACCAACTCCGCGGTTCTGGCGAAGGCCTCGGCATAGGCCACTACGTTGGGGAAATAGGCCGTGACCGGCCAGAGGCCAATGACACCGCCGGTCGCTGCGATGGCGCGCGCATGATCGGGCAGTATGCGCCGCGTCCAGGCTACAGGCTTCTCGGTCAACGAGGTGTGCGACAGGATCAGCGGCTTGGTCGTGACAGCGGCTGCCTTCTTCACCAGTTCGTAAGTGCCGTGTGCCACGTCGACCACGATGCCCATCTGATTACAGCGCCGGATGACATCGGCGCCGAACGCCGTCAGGCCACCGTGCACACTCGGCTCCGTCTGAATGTCCCCGAGCTCGTTCGGCCGATAGTGCGTGAGCTGCAGATGGCGTAGCGCCCAACGTTGAAACGCCTCGTCGAGACGCTCGATCCTGCCCTCGAGAAAGTCGGCGCCTTCGGCAGAAACGATGACCGACGGCCGGCTGGCTCGCACTGCGCGCAAATCCGCGGCCGTCTTGATGATCGGTAACCCTTGCTCGCGCGCCAGCGCGTGCAACGCCGGAAATGATCGCTGGCTGAATTCGTAAAGCTCGCCGGGCCGCGGATCGCGGCTGGGCCGTAGGCGGCCATCGGTGAGCTTGATGATCGGTGAATCCGCCACGACGGCGAGAGCGATCGCCGACATGCCGCCCTGGCGCATCGGATCGGCGACCGGCACGGACTGGCCACGGCCGAAGCTCAACCAGATCAGATTTCCGGCGTGGCTATGAATATCGACGGCCGCGCCGTCGCCCGCCTGCGCCATCGCCGGCACCGGCAAACAGAAGAGTGCGCTTGCGGTGATCGCGGCGCGGCGCGTGAGACCCGGTGTCACCTCGGCGCCTTCGAGCCGATAGCGCCAACCTTCGGAATCGGGCGAGACGCACCATGTGCCTCTCAATCGCAAGGCTCCGTTGCCGAGCTTCAGCGGTCGATCGGCGGAGACTTCAACGACAGCCAACGGATTGGCCGGCACACAACCCTGGCAGCAACCAGGCTCGGCCATCATCAGAAAATGGTCGGCGCTCCTCGCCAAAAGGGACGTGAGCGGAAAGCCCGCGATCTCCACTCTCTTGCCGGCGGCTCTGTCGGCGCGCGGCGTTCCGAGATCATTCCAGCGGAGCTGCATCGACTTCCCCTTGAGGTAGCCTCAAGGGGAAGGAGCTTAGAGCATGTCTTGCATGGCTGGAATCAGCCGAACGGAACATGCCGATACACTCGATATGCGATCTACACTCGAGAAGAACGCTACCACGTCATGCGGAAGCCGGCCGAAAAAGCGTGCGTATCGTCACGACCGTTAAGCTCGCCGTCGTAGCGGACATAGGCTGAGATCGAGTCGGTGATCCTGGTGCCGAGGTTGAGGCCGATCACCGCCGCATCGCGCAGGGGCTGCGCGCCATAGACGGTGAAGGGCACCGTCGGCGCTCCGGCGAATGATGCCGTCATCGGACGGCCCGTATCGGCATATTCGTGTGCCCAGCCGAGGCGCAGCGCGATATCCAAGGTCCGGTCGCCCAGGGGCAGGTTGGCCGCCAGATCGGCACCGAGAACGGTACGTACCGAGGTGGTGTTCTGCTGCTGCACCATCAGGTTCAGAGAATCGGCGCCCCATTCGGTGAAGGCGCGTTGCGAGGCCGCCACCGTCTGGAAGCGCGCGAACGGCGTGATGCTCGCCTGCGCCGTCCCGGACGATCCGAATCCTGCCGGGCCGAACCCAATCTTGTAGCCCGCCTCGATCTGGCTCAGGAACAGGTTCGCTCCTGTCGTGCCGCTGGCGTAGCGCGTCGCCAAGCCAGGGATCGACAGGATCCGTTGCTGACGATTGTCAGAGTAGGCATAGCCCGCCAGCGCATCGGCGTAGAACCCACCCTGATTGAATGAGGCATAGAGCGCGACGCTGTAGTTATCCGTCCAGCCCGTGCCCTGGAAGTTAGCCACCCACTGCCGGCCACTCGAGTAGCCGACCGCCAGGCCCACGAGGAACCGGGGATCGAGGCGATAGTCGACGCCGACCGCCGTACCGCCGAAGTTATAGTTCAACGCGCCGGCATTGTTGTTGCCGCCGACCCCACCCACGCCGCCGTAACCGCTCATCCAGGCGCCCCAACGCGGCGGCTCCGGCGTGTCGCAGGCAATGACACAGGCTTCCGCCAAGGCAACACGCTGCGTGCCGTCGGCACCGACGCGTGCGTTCGCTGTCTGCTGGCCGACCACGTTGAGGAACGACCGTGCCGCGAGGATATTGACCGTGCCAAAGCCGGTATAGGGCTGGCCGCTGATCGTATCGAGCGCCGCCGGACCCTGCGCCGTGCTGAGGCCCGCCAGCGCCGTCAGCACCGTTGTGAAATCCCCCGTCGCCGTCGGCGAGGCGGTGTCCAGTGCCATGCCCACGGCGTATTGGTTGGCGGTCTGTGCCCCTGAGGCAAAGGCGCTCGCCATCTGCTCTAGCAGCAGATAGACGTTGTTAGCGTCGTAGCTCAGCGAGGGCGTCAGGAAGGCGAGATTGCTAGTGACACCGTCGTAGGTGCCGGTGAGCCCGCCCGTTGCCGTGACGATGGTGTAGGTCGTGTTGCGTTGATAGGCGCCTTGGGTGGCCAGCACCTGTACTGTGGTGCCGCCACCGAGCGTGGCCGTGCCGGTGGCGACGATCTTGTCGTTCTGGCCGCCGCTATTGACCTCGACCTGATAGACGCCGCCGGTCTGCGTGAAGTTACCCGTGACATTCAGCGTCCCGATCGAGTTGCCGGGCGCCAGCGTGCCGCCGGTCACTGCCAGAGCACCGATCAGCTGGCCGCTACCGCCCAGCACACCACCATTGGTCACCGTGATGCTGCTGGTCAGCGAGCCGTTCACCGCCAGGACACCACCCGATATCGTCGTGCCGCCGCCCACCACGTTGGCGCCGGTCAGCACCAGCGTGCCGGCCCCACTCTTGGTCAGCGAACCACTGCCGGTCATGGCGCCGGCATAGGTGCCGTTATTCGCCTGGTCGAACACCACTGCGGCATTGTTCAGGATGTTGCCCTGCAGGCTCGCGCTGTTGCCGATCAGGCTGCCGGCATTCACCGTCGTGCCACCGCCGTAGCTGTTGGCGCCGGTGAGCGTTAGCGCGCCGGCACCGTTCTTGGTGAGGGCGCCGCTGCCATTCATCGAGCCGGCGTAGGTGCCGTTCGTGACTTGATCGAAAGCGACGGCCGCATTGTTCAGGATATTGCCCTGCAGGCTCGACGCCGTACCGGTCAGCGTGCCGCCCGATACCGTCGTGCCGCCCGTGTAGGTGTTGGCACCGGTCAGCGTGAGGGTGCCCGTGCCGGCCTTCACCAGCGCGCCGCTGCCCGACATCACCTCATTATAGGTGCCGTTCGTCCCTTGATCGAAAGCCACCGTCGCGTTGTTGACGATGGCTCCCTGCAGGCTCGACGTCGTACCGGTCAGCGTCCCGCCCGATACCACGGTGCCGCCGCCGTAGCTGTTTGCTCCTGTCAGCGTAAGGTTACCCGCACCGCTCTTGGTGAACCCGCCCGCGCCGGACATGATGCCGGCGTACGTGCCGTCCGTGCTCTGGCTGAACACCACCGCGGCATTGTTCACGATGTTGCCCTGAAGGCTCGACGTGTTGCCCGTGAGCGTGCCGCCCGACACCGTCGTGCCGCCGGTATAGCTGTTGCTGCCGCCGAGCGTGAGATTGCCGGCGCCGGATTTCACCAGAGCACCGGTGCCCGACATGGTGCCGGCATAAGTACCGTTCGTCCCCTGATCGAAGGCCACCGTCGCGTTGTTGATGATGGCGCCTTGCAGGCTGGCGCTGTCGCCCTGCGCCGTGCCTGCCTCGACCGTCGTGCCGCCGGTATAGCTGTTCGTGCCCGTCAGGATCAGCGTGCCCGCGCCCGTCTTGGTCAGCGCGCCGACGCCCGTAATCGCCCCCTGCAGGGTGAGCGTGTTGCCGTTGGTGTCAAAAGTGCCGCCCATGACCAGCAACTGCACCGTCCGGTCGCTGGTGAAACTCGCCAGCGCCTCCACCGTGGCACCGCCACCGAGCGTCAAGCTTGTGCCGGCTGCACCGAAGGCGCTGTCGGAACCCGCCTGCACCGTGCCGCCGCCGATCGCCGTGCCGCCGGTAAAGGTATTGTTGCCGGTCAGCGCGACCGTTCCCGGCCCCATCAACATGATGCCGCCGGTGCCGCTGATGTCATCGGCAAAGGTGATCGCGTCCGACCGGTTGAAGGCCAGCAGGCTGTCGGCGCCGTTCACGACCACATTGCCCGTGATCATGCCGGTCGTACCGCCGTTACCCAACTGCAGAACGCCTCCGCTGATGGTCGTGCCACCGCCATAGCTATTGTTGGCCGTCAGGATCACCGTGCCGTTGCCGGTCTTGGTGAGCGTGCCCGAACCCGACATCACCCCGGCATAGGTGCCGCTGGTCGTCTGGTTGAACACCACCGCGGCGTTGTTGGCGATGTTGCCCTGCAGGCTCGTCGTCGTGCCGGTCAGCGCGCCAGCCGACACCGCCGTGCCACCCGAATAGGTGTTCGTGCCGGTAAGAGTGAGGTTGCCGCCGCCCGTCAGCGACAGCGAACCGGTGCCAGACATGTTGCCGGAGTAGGTGCCATTGCTGCTCTGATTGAACACCACGCTGGCATTGTTGACGATGTTGCCCTGCAGGCTCGTCGTCGTGCCCTGCAGCGTACCGCCCGACACTGTCGTGCCGCCGGTATAGGTGTTGGCGCCCGTCAACGTGAGCGTGCCGCTGCCCTGCTTGACCAGGGACCCGCCCCTGCCGCCGTCAAACCCATCGTCAGCGATCACACCGGCGAAGGTCGTGCTGTTGGCCGTGCCGACCGTCAGGCTGTTGCCGCCCAGAAAAAGGGTCGCGCCAGCGACGCCGGCGAGATCCTGGATCGTACGGCCGCCGTAGGCGCCGGAGATGTCGAAGCTCGCGCCGATCCCTGAGAGAGAGACACCGCTCGACGCGGCGATGCTGCCGTCGTCGTAGAGCATGAGCGTCGCGCCTGCCCCGATCGTCGTCGTGCCGGCATAGCTGTTGACCCCGGCCAACGCTTGCGTGGCATTGGCCGCGAGCGCGAGGCCGCCGTTGCCCGAGATGATGCCCTTGAAGGCGCCGCTGCTTCCGGTGACGGTGAGCGTCTGGCTTCCCAATACGACGCGACCGAGGCCCGCGCTGCTCGTGTCAAACAGGCCACCGACCGTGGCGCCGCCGGTGGTGCCCGAGATGTCAAAGGTCGCCGCGCCGGCGGTGCTCGGTGAAAAGGCCACGTAGCGCGTGTCGGCAATCGAACCCGCTCCCGTCAGCACCAGGCTCGCCCCCTGGTAGATCCGCGTGATGCCACCGTAGGTCGACATGCCCGACAACGTCAGCGTGCCCTCGATGATCGTCAGCGCGCCGCGCGTACTGCCGGCACCGGCATCGACGACTGCCCCGGAGAACGTACCCGTGGCGGCGCCCACCACCAGTTCGTTGCTGCCAAGCTTCACCGTGCCGCCGCCGGCCAGGTCCGTGACCAGGTTTTCCGAGTAGTCACCGCCGCTGATGTCGAAGGTGGCGCCGCTTGCCACCGTGACGCTCGAATAGGCGACGCCGCCCGCACCCACGATCGCGAGCGTGCCGGCGTTGATCGTCGTCGCTCCGCTATAGCCGTTATAGCCATCGAGCGTCAGCGTGCCGCTGCCCTGCTTGGTCAACCCGCCGGCGCCCCCGATCATGCCGCTGAAGGTCGTTGAGGTTGCCGTGCCGACCGTCAGGGTGTTGCCGCCGAGCACGATCGACGTGCCGGCAACACCGGTGAAATCCTGGATCGTCTGATTACCGCTGGCACCGGAGATGTCGAAGGTCACGCCGCTCGCCGTGAGAGCAACGCTGCCCAACGCTGAGATACTGCCTCCCCCCGAAAGCGCCAACGTACCGCCAGAAATCGTCGTCGTACCGGTGTAGGTGTTGGCGCCGGTCAGCTCCAGCGTGCCCGCACCCTGTTTGGTCAGGCCGCCGTTACCCGAGATCGCGCCCCGCAGGGTCAGCGTGTTGCCGTTGGTGTCGAAGACACCGCCGCCCGCCTGCAACTCGACCGGTCTGTTGCTGATGAAGTACGCCAGCGCCTGAACCGTTGCGCCGTTGGCGACCACCAACGAAGCGCCGGTGACGCCAAATGCGGCATCGTTGGCCGCCGCAACGACACCTCCGCTTACGATGGTGCCGCCGTGGCTGTTGCTGCCGCCGAGCACCAGCGTGCCGTTACCGATCTTGGTCAGCGTGCCGTTGCCGGTGATACTCTGCGCGATCGTCGTGTTGAAGCCGTTGGTGTCGATCGTGCCGCCACCGGTATCGAGAGCGATTGCACGCGCACTCGACAGGGCGAAGCCCGCATCGAAGCGCAACCCGCCGCCGTCGAATGTCAGGCCGCCGACATTGTCGCCGAGATTGGCGTTGGACGAGATCGAGACAACGCCGCCCCTGATGGTCGTGCCACCGGAATAAGTGTTGACACCCCCCAAGGTCAGGACGCCTGCGCCGCTCTTCACCAGCACGCCGCTACCCGACATCGAGCCGCCATAAACGCCATCGGTTGCTTGATCGAAGACCACCGTCGCGTTGTTGACGATCCTGCCCCGCAGGCTGGTCGTGCTGCCTGTCAGGGTGCCGTCGCTGACCGTCGTGTCGCCCGTATAGGTGTTGATCCCAGCGAGGATCAGATTGCCCGCGCCCGTCTTGGTCAGACTGCCCGTGCCCGACATCGGACCGGCATAGGTATCGTCGGTCGCCTGGTCGAACACCACCGAGGCGTTGTTGATGATGGCGCCTCGCAGGCTGATGCTGTTGCCCATCACGATGCCGGCTTCGACGGTCGTGCCGCCGGTATAGCTGTTCGTGCCGGTAAGGATCAGCGTGCCGGCGCCGATCTTGGTCAGCGCGCCGTCGCCTGTGATCGTGCCCTGTAAGGTGAGCGTGTTGCCGTTGGTGTCGAACTTGCCGCCGACGCCCAGCAGCTCGATCGGTCGGCCGCTCGTGAAGCTTGCCAGCGCCTGCACCGTGGCGCCGCCCGCCACCGTCAACGTCGTGCCGGGAGCACCGAAGGCCGCATCCGAGCTTGCCTCGACGGTTCCGCCGCCGATCACCGTGCCGCCGGAATAGCTGTTGGTGCCCGTCAAGGTTACCTTGCCCGGCCCCATCAGCATCAACCGGCCGACGCCGCTGATGTTGCCGCCGAAGATGACGTCGTCGGAGCGGTTGAAGGCCAGCATGGCGTTGTTGCTCATCGCCACATTGCCCACGATCCAGCCAGTCGTGCCGCCGTTGCCGAGTTGCAGCGTGCCGCCGCTGATGGTCGTGCCGCCGCTATAGATATTGCTGGCCGTCAGGATCACCGTACCGCTGCCGGTCTTGGTGAGCGTGCCCGTGCCCGACATTACCTCCGAATAGGTGCCGCTGGTCGTTTGGTCGAACACGATGGCGGCGTTGTTCAGGATGTTGCCCTGCAGGCTCTCCGTCGTGCCGGTCAGGGTGCCGCCCGATACCGTCGTGCCGCCTGAGTAGGTATTTGTGCCCGAGAGGGTGACGTTCCCACCGCCCGTCTTGGTCAGCGAACCACTGCCCGACATGTTGCCGGAATAGGTGCCGTTGCTCGCCTGATCGAAGACCACCGCCGCGTTGTTCGTGATGGCACCTTGCAAGCCCGTCGTAGTGCCCTGCAGCGTGCCGGCGCTCACGGTCGTGCCGCCAGTATAGGTGTTGATGCCCGCGAGGGTCAGTGTGCCGCTGCCTTGCTTGGTCAGGCCACCAGTGCCGCTGATCCCGCCCGCAAAACTCGTGTTGTTGGCCGTCCCGACCGTCAGGCCATTGCCACCAAGCGCAATAGACGTACCGGCGACACCGGCGAGGTCCCGGATCGTGCGGCTGCCGTTGGCACCCAAGATGCTGAACGTCGCGCCCGCCCCCGTGAGATTCACACCGCTCGAGGTTGCGATGCTGCCTGCCCCCGACAGCGCCAGCGTGCCGGCGCCGATCGTGGTCGCGCCGGTATAGGTATTGGCGCGGTTGAGGGTCAGCGTACCGGCTCCGGCCTTGGTCAGTTGGCCAGCGCCGGTGATCCCCCGGTCGAACATCGTGACAAAGCCGTTGGTATCGATCGTGCCACCACCGGCGTCGAGGGCGACCGTGCGCGCGCCAAATACGTCGAAGCTCGACAGGAACCGCAAAGTACCGCCGTCGAAGGTGAGCCTGCCGAAGATCGAGCCGAGACTGGCATCGCGCGAGACGGCAACCACGCCTCCCCGGAACGTCGCGTCGCGATAGCTGTTGGTACCGCTCAAGGTTAGGACGCCTGCGCCGACTTTGGTCAAAGTCACGGCGCCGGTGATCGCTTGATTGATCGTCGTGTCGAAGCCGTTGGTGTCGATCGTGCCGCCGGACCCGCCCAGCGCGATCTGGCGCGTCGCGTCGAGATCGAAGCTCGCCAGGAACCGAAGCGCGCCATCGTAGAGATAGAGGGTACCCGACGTGGCTCCGAGGCTGGCGTCGCTGGTGATCGCAACGGTGCCGCCCTGGACGAACGTGTCGCCGACATAGGTGTTGACGCCTCCCAGGGTCAACGTCCCCAAACCGACTTTGGCCAGTTGGCCGGAACCGCCGATCGTCTGTGAAATGATGGTGTCGAAGCCATTGGTGTCGATCGTGCCGACGACGTCGAGCGTGATCGCGCGGGTCGCGACGAGATTGAAGCTGGCGCCGAGCCGCAGCGTGCCGCCGTTGAAGGTTACGCCGCCCGACGCGGCACCGAGATTGGCGTCGCTCGACACGATGAGCGTACCCGACGTGATCGTCGTGCCGCCACCATAGGTGCTGGTGCCGCTGAGCGTCAGGGTCGCCGAGCCGTCCTTGATCAGGCCGCCACTGCCCTCGATCCCACCGGCGAAGGCCGTATCGTTGAACGAAAGCACCGAGAGGCTGTTGGCGCCCAGCACGACCTTCGAGCCGGTGAACGCACTCTGCAGGTCCCGGACTATCTGCGGCCCGGAGACGGTGCTGCCGGAGATGTCGAGCGTGGCGCCAGCGCCCGCGAGATCGACCTTGGACGACGTCGTGATGTAGACGCTGCCGTCGAGGAAAAGTGTCGCGTTGGCCGCGATCGTCGTTCCACCGCCATAGGTGGCGGCACCGCTCAGCCTCTGCTGGGCACCGGCCGCGAGTTGCAGACCGCCGCCGCCCTGGATCACGCCGCTGAAAGAGGCACCGGCGCCGCTGATCGTGAGGTCGCGACTGCCGAGCGACACGAGACCACCGCCTTCCAGCCCGCCGACGGTCGCTCCCGACGTGGTCTGCGAGATGTCGAACGATCCCGACGAACCAAATACGACCTTGGCCGTGGAGGCGATCGAACCACCATCCTTCAGCGCCAGGGTCGCTGTCGGGCCGACGAAGGTATCGCCCGTATAGGTGGACGCTCCGGTAAGGGTCAGTGTCCCGTCCAGGACGGAGAGTGCCGTACCGGTACCACTTCCGCCGATCGTGCCGGCGAACTCACCGGCCGCCTGGGTGATCTGCAGTTCTCGGGCGCCCAACTTGACCGTGCCCGTGCCGGTCAGGTTCTTGATCGCCGTAGCGCTTGCGATGCCGCTCACATCGAACGTGGCACCACTGGCGACCGAGACTTCACTCGAGCCCGACACGCTCCCGCTACCTGCAAGTGCCAGCGTACCGGCCGTGATCGTCGTCGTTCCGATGTAGACGTTGGCCCCTCCGAAGGTGAGCTGGCCCGTGCCCTGCTTGGTGAAGCCACCATCGCCGGAGATGACGCCGCCGAAGGTCGTATTGTTCGCGGTGCCGGCCGTGAGCGTCCTGCTGCCGAGCACGATCCTGCCGTCGACGCCGCCGCTCAGGTCCTTGATGGTCTGATCGTTCGTGCTGGCGGAAATGTCGAAGGTGCCGGTGCCATCGAGCTGGAC
The DNA here is from genome assembly GCF_004297405.1 of Reyranella sp. Classification (GTDB taxonomy): domain Bacteria; phylum Pseudomonadota; class Alphaproteobacteria; order Reyranellales; family Reyranellaceae; genus Reyranella. The sequence continues at coordinate 254,131 of NZ_SCVC01000021.1, read as the reverse complement.
GCCGCTCGACTGTGCGATGCTGCCCGCGCCCGATAGCGCCAGAGTGCCGGCGAGGATCTGGGTTGCGCTGCCATAGGTATGGCTGTTTGCCGTCAGGGTCAGCGTGCCCATGCCCTGCTTCACGAGACCCGCCGCGGCGAGGCCGTCGATCGTGCCGCTGAAGGTGGTCGAGCGCGATGTGTCGATGGTGAGGGTCTTGCCGTCGAGCGCGACGGTCGTCCCGGCGACACCGTCAAGCCCGCGGATCGTGCGATTGCCGGTCGCGCCGGACACATCGAAAAGCGCCCCTGCGGTCGCGAGTTCGACGCCGCTAGAGTTTGCGATGTCACCGGCACCGACAAGCGTCAGGGTGCCGCCCTCGATTCTGGTCAGGCCGGTATACTCGTTGACACCATCGAAGGCCTGAGTTTCCGAACCCTTCTTGGTGACGCCACCACTGCCCTTGATGACGCCGCCGAATATAGCCGAGGTCGCGGGATCGAGGACGAGCGTATTGGCGCCGAGCTGAACGACCGTGCCGGTCCCGCCCTCGAAAGTCTTGAGGGCAACCTCGCCCGTGGCACTGGAAATATCGAGCACCGCCGTTCCGAACAGGACGAGTCCGCTCGACGAGGCAATGCTGCCGCTGCCACCGATCGCCAAAGTGCCTTCCTCGACCCTCGTGGCGCCGGTGTAGGTGTTGACGCCTTCCAAGGTGAGCTTGCCCAGCGCGTCCTTCAGGATGAGGCCACCGCTGCCTTCGATGATGCCGCTGAAGGTCTTTTGGCCGTTGAGCGTGCCGGTCTTGAGGTTGTTGGCCCCGAGAACGATCCGTGAGTCGGCAACACCCGAGAGGGCCTTGATCCAACGCTCGCCATCTGCAGCGGAGATATCGAAGACGGCCGTGCCGCTGGCGAGGTAAACGCCATTCGAGAAGGCGATATTGCCGGTGCCACTGAGCTTCAGGGTGCCGCCGCTGATCGTCGTCAGGTCGTTATAGGCGTTGAAGGCCGCCAAGGTGAGGGTGCCGGCGCCGGCCTTGGTCAGACCGCCGACGCCGTTGACTGACTGCGAGATCGTCGTGTCGAAACCGTTGGTGTCGATCGTGCCGCCACCGGCCGCCATGGTGATGGTGCGCGTGTTCTCCAGATCGAACTGCGCCAGGAACTTCAGCGCACCGCCGTTGAACGTGAGGCTGCCACTGGTGTCACCGAGATTCCCGTCGTTGAAGACGGCGAGCGCCCCGCCCTTGAACGTCGTACCGCCGGTGTAGCTGTTGGCGCCGCTCAAGGTCAGCGTGCCGCTGCCCTGCTTGATCAGCCCGCCATTGCCGCCAAAATCGTCGATCACGCCGGCGAAGGTCGTCGAGTTCGCCGTGCCCATGGTCAGGCTGTTGATGCCGAGGCGGACCACCGTACCTGCGACACCCTGCAGGTCGTTGATCGTCTGCGGGTTCGTGCAGCCGCAGGAAATGTCGAAGACGGCTCCGCTTCCGGCCAGGTCGACGAGGCTGGACTGCGCGATGGTGCCGCTGTCGTCCAACTCCAGCACGGCATTGGTACCGATCGTCGTGACGCCGGTGTAGGTGTTGGTGCCGCTGAGGCCGAGGCTGGCACCATTGGCGAGGGTAAGCCCACCCGTACCCTGAATGACACCACCAAAGTCTCCGCCATTGACGACAGTCAGGGTCTTCGCACCCAAATTGATGATGCTGCTATCGAATGTGCCGCCGAGTGAAGCGACGGAAGCACCGCTACTTGTCTGCGAGATGTCAAAGACCGCGTCCGTGCCATCCAGGATGACGCCGCTCGACGAGGCAATGCTGCCGCTGCCCGACAGCGCCAAGGTGCCGGCGGTGATCCTCGTCTCACCGGTGTAAGTGTTGACGCCCGTCAGCGTCAGCGTGCCGGTGCTCTGCTTGGTCAGCGACCCGCCGCTGCCGGCACCTATTCCGCCGTCCTGGATGATGCCATCGAAGGCACCCGATGCGACGGTCAAGGTCTTGCTGCCCAACGCCACCGTCGAGCCCGCTACGCCGGTGAGGTTCGTAATGGTGGTGCCACTGGTCGTCTGGGAGATGTCGAAGACGCTCCCTGTCGTTGCGAGTTCGACATCACGCGACGCGGCAATACTGCCGGCGCCCGAAATCGCCAAGGTACCGGCGATGATCGTGGTCGCGCCGGTGTAGGTGTTGACGCCGGCCAAGGTCAGCGTGCCTGCCCCCTGCTTGATCAGGTTGCCGGTCCACGCGTAAGTGCCGTCACCTTCAATGATGCCGCTGAACGTCGTGTTGTTCGACGTGCCGACCGTGAGGCTGGTGAAACCCAGGATCACCGTCGAATTGGCGACGCCGGAGAGATCCTTGATCGTGCGAGGATTGCCGCCGACAGCGGAAATATCGAATGCTGTGCCGGCAGCATCGAGGCGAACGCCGCTCGACTGATCGATACTGGCATTGCCCGTCAACGCCAGCGTGCCACCGGCAATCACCGTCTCACCAGTGTAGGTAAAGGTGCCAGCGAAGGTGACCTTCCCCGTACCGCGCTTGGTTACGCTGCCGCTGCCGGAAATGTCCCCAGTCAAGAAGTCGTCGAATGCCTGGTCAAAGACGAGTGCAGCGTCGTTGACGATGCCGCGCCAAAGGCTCGTCGTGGTACCGATCAGGGTGCCGCCCGAGATCGTCGTACCGCCGAAATAGTTATTGGCACCTGAGAGCGTGACCGCACCTGCGCCAGTCTTGATCAGTCGGCCGCTTCCCGTGATGGCGCCAGCATAGATGCCGTCGGTTGCCTGGTCGAACGTCACCACCGAATTGTTCAGGATGTTGCCTTGGAGGCTGGTCGTCGTGCCGACGAGCGTACCGCCCGAAATCGTCGTGCTGCCCGAGTAGCTGTTGGTTCCCGAAAGCGTCAATGTACCGGTGCCGGTCTTGGTCAGGCTGCCGCTGCCTGACATGTCGCCCGCATATGTGCCATTACCTGACTGGTCGAACGTCACCGCCGCATTGTTCAGGATGTTGCCCTGCAGGCTTGTTGAACTGCCTGCGAGGGTACCGCCCGAGACCGTCGTACCGCCCGTGTAGGTGTTGGCGCCGGTGAGGGTCAGCGTCCCCGTCTCCTGCTTGACGAGCGAGCCACCCGTGCCTGCGATGACGCCGCCAAAGGTCGTCGAAGAAGCGGAACCGAGGGTCAGCGTCTTGTTGCCCAGCACCACATTCGTGCCGGCCACGCCCGAGAGGGCCTGGATTGTCGTGCCGCTGCCGCTGACGCTCGAGATATCGAAGACCGCACCGGACGAGGCGAGGTCGACGCCGGCCGACGGTGCGATGCTGCCGGTGCCCGACAGCGCCAGAGTGCCGCCGTTGATCGCCGTCGAGCCGGTGTAGAGATTGCTGCCGCCGAGGGTGAGCGTGCCGGTCCCGATCTTGGTCAGCGCCCCCGTACCGGCGATGGCCTGGCTTATCGTCGTATTGAAAGTGCCGGTGTCGATGGTGCCGCCGCCGCTGTCGAGCTTGAGGGCCCGCGAGGCGACGAGGTCGAACGATCCCAGGAACTGCAACGTGCCACCGTCGAAGGTTACGCCGCTGGTGGCATGGCCGAGACTGGCATCGTGGGTGATCGCCAGCACACCTTCCTTGATGACCGTCTCGGCGGTGTAGTTGTTGGTGCCGGACAGAACCAGGGTGCCAGCGCCGGTCTTGATGAGTTGAACGTCGATGAAGCTGATGATGGAGCCGCTCAGCGTAAGCGTCGTGCCTGCCGCCGTTTCGATCGTGTCCCCTAAGGTGCCACCCAGCGTGATCCCGCGCGCCGAAGCGAATGTCGCTGTTGTCTGTAACGTGCCGTTGCCGATGGTAATCCCGCCAGAGCCGCCGAGATTGGCGTCGCTCGAGACCGAAAGCGTGCCCCCACTGATCGTTGTGCCACCGGTATAGGTATTGGTGCCGGTCAGGGTCAGCGTGCCGGTGCCGGTCTTGCTCAGTTGCAACAGACCAAGGCCATTTTCCAGCGTACCGCTGAAGATCGTGGAGCCGTGGGTCCCGCCGACCCGCAGAGTATCTACCACGCTCGATCCTGTTGCCCTGACAGTGCCTGCGCCGCTCAGCGACCCGATGGATTGATCATCGGAGACGGTGAGGATGGCGCCCGTTTCGATCGTGTAAGCGCTGGCGGCCGAGAGCTGGCCACCGAGGGTACCCTGCCGGACAATGGTCGCACCGGCATAGTTGACCCCGGGCGGAGAGATGGTCCCATCCAGGATCAGCGTCCCATCTCCGGTCTTGATCAGGCCACCGGCGCCGTGGACACCGTTGTTGAGAGTGAGCGTCGTGCCCGTGGCCGTCTCGATGGTGCCGCCGGTGCCATTCAGCGTCAGAGTACGTCCGGCCGTGAAGCTCGCCGTGGCCTGCAGGGTGCCGCCACTGAGCGAGATGCCGGTGCCCGCCTTGCCGAGATTGGGATCGGCCGACACCGAGAGTGTGCCGTCGTTGATCTGAGTGCCGCCGGAGTAGCTGTTCGTGCCGCTCAGAACCAATGTCCCGGCACCACTCTTGAGGAGTGCGTAGCTGCCGGTGCCGCCCGAGCCGTTCTGATCGGCGATGGCGTCGGACACTGTCTGCGTCTGGCCACTGTCCGGGCTGAATTGGATCGTGCCGTCGCCTTGCAGGAACAGGGCTCCGCCGAAGCCCGACCCGGCGCCGGCACCGTTGCCGCCGCTGGTACCGCCCGCGACGGTGTTGCCGTTGATCGCCAAGGTCCCGCCGAAATTGAGGGTTCCGCCCTCTTGGACGAAGATCGCGCCGCCAAGGCCCGCACCACCACCGCCTGCCGCGTTGCCCGAGCTATTGCCGGCGCCAGCGCCGAAGCCGCCGACTGCACCCGCGCCACCGGTGCGACCGCCGCCGCCGCCGCCGAAGCCACCAACACCGCCTGCCGTGCCAGTGCTGCCGCCGCCACCGCCGCCGAAGCCGCCGGTTCCGCCGGTCCCCGTCGAGCCACCGCCGCCACCACCGCCAAAACCACCGCTGCCGCCATCGGCATTCGTGCCGTTGCCGCCGGCGACGCCACCGCCGCCACCGCCTGCGCCGGTGCCACCGCCACCTCCACCGCCGCCGCCCTGAGCACCGGCCCCGCCCGAGGTACTGCCGTTGCCACCGTTACCGCCCGGCATGGCACTCGATATTGTTCCAGTCGAGCCGTTCTGCCCTCCATTGCCGCCATTGGCGCCGCCGCCCCAACCGCCGCCGCCGCCTTGTCCATCGGCTGCCGTGCTACCGCCGTTGCCGCCCATGCCGCCGCCGCCACCGGCATCCGAGCCGCTCGACAACCCGCCGTTGCCGCCGGCCGCCGTGTTGTTGACCAGGTTGACATTGCGGACGGTCAGATTGCCCTTGTCGGCTACGAACAACGCACCACCCAAGCCGGCACCGCCGCCGCCACCCTGCGCGCCGCTGCCGCCCTGGGCTTTGGTGTTGGCAATCGTCAGGTTCTCGACCGTGACGCTGACCGCCACTGGCGTCGTGGCGAAAAAGGCGCCGATCGACAGGCCGCGGTACAGGTTGTTGCCCGAGATCGTGGCGCCGTTGCCGGAGATCGTGGCGCTGGACATGACCTGCGGTAGGTCGCTGCCGAGCACGATGGTGCCGACGCCTGAGTTGATCGTGATGGAGTTGGGGCCAGCGAAGGAGTTGGAATCGATGATGGCCTGGCGCAGGGAGCCGGGCCCGCCATCGTTATTGTTGGTAACAGAGAAATTTTCGGCATTGGCCACGCCGGCCGTGAGGACCAAGGCCCCCAATGCACTGCTGGCGAGCAAGCCCGTCCGCAGCGAACGCCAAGCCGGCTGTCGCCCCTTTGGCGCTGTCGCCTCAGGCGAAAGAAATGGCAGCATCCCCCTGCGGAGCGTGCCGCTCCGCTTGCCGCTTCGCTCCATTACCCCACCCCGGTTTCCAACTTTCCCGCCGGACCTTAACGAAGGGAAGCCGAATCCAAGGTAGTATTCACGTCAAGATTGCATCAAGATTCTCGGTGGACGGGATGTCAAAGAGGCCACCGCAATCATCTACATGACTAATTGCAGTACAGGCCACGGACGAACGCCGCGCGAAAAGCACCCAACAATGTCACGCAACAATTAGAGTTTCGGTGGTGGGTAGTAGGGTCGGTTTCCCAACGCCTGCACGCGTTTCCAGAAGTCGGGGCCCGACGCCTTGCCGACTTCCTCGAGGTCACGCGCCTGCCGCCACATGCTCCACGAGTCGGGATGCAACCGGCTCGCCTCTGCCATCTGACGATCACCTTCGTCGGCACGATCATGGCCACGCAGCCACACACCCAACCTGAAGCGAGCCCTCGCCTCGGCGATCTCGGGCGTCACCTTGGGCAAGCGGGCGCGGGCGACATCCGGAGGCATGGCGTGCAGGCCAGTATTCACCCATTCGCGAACGGCATCGAGATAGGCTTGGCGTGCGGCAAGGCGTGCGGCTTGATCAGCCGCCGACATCGTACGGGTCGAGAGATCCATGCGCCGGAAATGATCGGTCGAACCGGCCGTCTCCGGCGGCCGAACGATGCGGCCCCGTTCGTCGATCCACACGGCCTGCGGCACGTTCACGAGATTGTAGAGATCTTCGAGGCGGTGCTCGGTGTCGATGAGCTGCCAGTAGCTGGACAGGCTGCCTGCCCGCGCCTGGTCGATCCAGGGACGCGCATGCTCGGCACCACGGCTTTCTTCCGCCACGGCCACGACCATGAACCCCTTGTCCTTCAGCTCATCGTAGAGAGTCTGCCACACGGGCAAGTCGAAGCGGCAGCCTCACCAACTGGCCCATGTAGCAAGGAAGACCTTGGTGCCCCTGAGCTGCGACAGCGAACGCGGCACGCCGTCGACATCGGGCAAGGTGAAGTCCGGCGCCATGAGCCCTTCGAGGGCGTGATTGCGGTCATCGGCCGGTGCGCCCAGCGCCCATACGTCGCCCGCCTCGCTGGCGATCGCCGGCCCACCGAGCTTCGTCCAGAAAGCCGCAACGTCGACGTCGGCACCCCTCACGGCCGAGGCCGGCAGAGGTACGCAAAGCTCCGCGCGACACATTCCTTCGGGCTTCAGGGTCCAGCCGGTGACCTTCTCCGCATCGGCCGCACTCATCCAGAGGCCGTCGCGCGTCGCGACGTCGTGCTCACCGGTCGGCGTAAGGATGGTGGTCATGCCCGACAGCGAAGCACCTTTCCCCTTAGGGGGAAAGGTTCGTCGCTACGGCCTGGACGACAACTTGTCGTTACTTCGGAACCGAAATCGTCACTTCCTTGGAGGTGATGAATTCCAGCAGGACCGGCACGCCCTTCTTGGTCTGCTCGATGCCACGCTTGATGGCCGGCACGATGTCCTCGACCTTGGTAATGCGCTCACCGTAGCCGCCGAAAGCGCGCGCCATGGCGGCGTAGTCGCCGGAGATGTCGGTCGAGCGGTACTTCTCGGTCGAGATCTTCATGATGTGAAGCTCGATCGCCATCGAGAAGTTGTTGAGCAGGATCGACATGATCGGGATGCGCTCGCGCACCGCCGTCTCGAAATCCATGCCGGTGAAGCCAATGGCGGCGTCGCCCCAAACATTGATGCAGAGCTTGTCCGGGCAGGCGAGCTTGGCGCCCATCGCGAGGCCAAGGCCGTAACCCAACTGCGTGGTCTTGCCCCAGCCGATATAGGTGTGCGGCGCGGTCGTCTTCCAGAAGGGCGAAAGCTGGTCGCGCGGGCTGCCGGCGTCGTGCGTGATGATGGTGTTGGCGACGTCGACCGTGTGCTGCAGATCCCACAGCACGCGATAGGGATTGAGAGGCGCCTCGTTGTTGGTCAGCTTCGGCATCCACTCCCGCAGCCACTCGTCGGCGATCGGCTTGATCTCGGCCACCACCGGGCCGGCATCGCGCTTCTGGCCCCCCACGAGCTTGCTGCATTCGTCGATCATGGCTCTCAACGCGAGCTTGGCGTCACCGACCAGGCCGTACTTGCAGCGCACGTCCTTGTTCAGGTGGTTGGGATCGAGCGTCGTGTGGATCACCACCTTCCCCTTGGGCATCGAGACGCCGAAGTTGGTTTCGGTGAAGGAGCAGCCGATGCCGAACAGCACGTCACAATTGTCGAGGAAGTAGCGCACCGCCTTGGGATAGGCGCGACCGCCCGAGCCGAGCGACAGTGGATGGGTCTCGTCGAAGCTGCTCTTGCCTTGCAGCGACGTGCAGACCGGAATCGCCAGCAGTTCGGCCAGTTCCTTCAGCTCGTCATAGGCCTCGGCCCAATGCACGCCATGGCCAGCATAGATGACCGGTCGCTTGGCCTCGACCAGCGCCTTGGCGGCTTCCTTCACCGCGGCGGGATCGGGACCGTATTTGGTGGCGACGACGGGCTGGTAGGTCAGCGGATCGGGCGCATCCTCACCGTTGGCCTCGGCGGGAAACTCGATGATGACCGGCGCACCACGGCCGTTGCGCAGCAGGCTGAAGGCCCGGCGCATGATGTTCTCGATGTCGGCGCCCGAGCTGATCGGCTCGGCATGCTTGGCGACGTGGGCCATGGTGATCGTCGAATTGAAATTCGGCGGCACGTGCGCGATGCGGCGCGAATAGCCTGCGGGGATGACCAGCAGCGGCACCGATTCGCCGAACGCCTGGGCGACGCCGCCATAGGCATTCTCCGAGCCCGGCCCGCTCTGCATGCAGAACACGCCCATCTTGCGGCCCTTGGTCAGCCGCGACATGGCATCGGCCATGTGCAGGCCGATGCGCTCCTGGCGCACGATGATCGGACGGATGTCGATCGCCGCGCAATGCTCGATCAAGTGGTTGACGGGGTAAGCGAAGAGATACTCGACGCCCTCGCGCTTCAGGATTTCGGCGACGGCCGGTCCGGTCTTCATCTTCGCTCCCCCAATACTACTTGTTCAGTTCCTTCATCGCGCTATCGAGGCCGCCCAACGTCAGCGGGAACATGCGATTGCTCGAGAGCTGCTGCAGGAGCTGGATTGACGGCGTGTAGCTCCAGTGCCGCTCGGGCACCGGGTTCAGCCACACCATGCTGCGATAGGTGTCGGCCATGCGCTGGATCCAGACCTGACCCGCCTCCTCGTTCCAGTGCTCCACCGAGCCGCCGGGATAGGCGATCTCGTAGGGGCTCATCGAGGCGTCACCGACGAAGATGACCTTGTAATCGGGCGGATAGGTATGCAGGAGCTGCGCCGTCGAGAAGGTATCGACGTGGCGACGGCGGTTGTCCTTCCACAGCTTTTCGTAGAGGCAGTTGTGGAAGTAGAAGAATTCGAGGTGCTTGAACTCGGTGCGCGCCGCCGAGAACAGCTCCTCGCAGACGCGGATATGCGCATCCATCGAGCCGCCGATGTCGAACAGCAGCAGCAGCTTCACCTTGTTGCGCCGCTCCGGGACCATCTTGATGTCGAGGTAGCCCGCGTTGCGCGCCGTCGAGCGGATCGTGTCGGGCATGTCGAGCTCGACCTCGGCGCCCTCGCGCGCGAACTTGCGCAGCCGGCGCAGCGCGATCTTGATGTTGCGCGTGCCAATCTCGACCGTGTCGTCGAGATTCTTGTACTCGCGCTTGTCCCACACCTTGACCGCACGGCCTTCGCGATTCTTATCCTGGCCGATGCGCACGCCTTCGGGATTGAAGCCGTAGGCGCCGAACGGCGACGTGCCGGCCGTGCCGATCCACTTGCTGCCGCCCTGATGGCGCTTCTGCTGCTCTTCGAGGCGCTTCTTCAGCGTCTCCATGAGCTTTTCCCAACCACCCATCGCCTCGATCTGCTTCTTCTCCTCTTCGGTCAGAAGCTTCTCGGCGAGCTTGCGCAGCCACTCCTCGGGAATCTCGGCGGTGATGCCTTCGGCAGGCAGCGCCTCCAGTCCCTTGAAGACATGGCCGAACACGCGGTCGAACTTGTCGAGGTTACGCTCGTCCTTCACCAGTGCGGCGCGCGACAGGTAGTAGAAGTCGTCGACGCTGTATTCGGCGACACCCTTGTCCATCGCGTCCATCAAGGAAAGGTATTCCTTGATGGAGACCGGCAACTTGGCCTGACGGAGCTCGAGAAAGAAGTTCACGAACATGGCGTGACTCCTATGGAGTTATTGGCGCTGCTCCCGGCGCGCCATGAAGGCCAGACGCTCGAACAGGTGGACGTCCTGTTCGTTCTTGAGCAGCGCACCGTGCAGCGGCGGGATGAGCTGCTTGGAATCCTTGGACCGCAGCGACTCGGGCGACATGTCCTCGACCATGAGGAGCTTCAGCCAGTCGAGCAGCTCGGAGGTCGAGGGCTTCTTCTTGAGGCCCGGCACTTCGCGGATGTCGTAGAAAACGTTCAGCGCCTCGCGCAGCAGGTTGCGCTGCAGGTCCGGGAAGTGGACGTCGACGATTTGCGTCATCGTCTCGCGATCGGGGAAGCGGATGTAGTGGAAGAAGCAACGGCGCAGGAAGGCGTCCGGCAGTTCCTTCTCGTTGTTCGAGGTGATCATCACGATCGGGCGCTGCTCCGCCTTGATCGTCTGCTGCGTCTCGTAGACGTAGAACTGCATGCGATCGAGCTCGAGCAGCAGGTCGTTCGGGAACTCGATGTCGGCCTTGTCGATCTCGTCGATCAGCAGGATCGGCCGGGTCTCGGCGGTGAAAGCCTCCCACATCTTGCCGCGCTTGATGTAGTTCGAGATGTCCTTCACGCGCTCGTCGCCCAACTGGCTGTCGCGCAGACGCGACACCGCGTCGTACTCGTAGAGGCCCTGCTGAGCCTTGGTGGTCGACTTAATGTGCCACTCAATGATCGGGGCGTTCAGCGCCTTGGCGACTTCATGCGCCAGCACGGTCTTGCCGGTGCCCGGCTCGCCCTTGATGAGCAGCGGACGCTGCAACGCGATGGACGCATTCACGGCCACGCGCAGGTCGTCGCTGGCAACGTAGGAGTCGGTACCGGTAAATTTCATGGTGCAAAATCCAGATTTCACGAGATCAGTGAAGATCACCCTAGAGGGGTGATTTGGGGCCAGCAAGACCGCGCGCGCAGGTCAGCCGCCCGCGCGGACGATGAAATAGACCAACGCTGCCGATACCAGTAGCAGCGATATCGCGAGGCGGTTCGAAACGAAGACGAGCTTCGGCGTAGCCGCGCCCGGCTCGACCACATCATCGGCTGGTTTGCGTCCGGTGAACATGGCGCCGATCAGGTTCTGCCGTTTCCAGACCAGGTAGAAGAGAACGGCCAGCACATGCAGACCCGTCAGGATCAACAGCACGTTGATCCAGAAGGAATGAAAATCGGTGGCGCGCTCGACCCACTTATCCGCGACCTTCAAGGCCAGCGGGCCATTCACCATGCCCATGTCGGTATCAGCGGCGAAGAGCCCAGTCGCGGCCTGCGCCAGCACGGCAAGAATCAGGACGACCACCATCGCGCCGCCCAGCGGATTGTGGCCAGCATCGCGCGGACGACCGCGGCCCAGCAGATGGCCGAGATGCGCAAGCGCTGCCGAAGGCCCCTTGAGGAAGCTCGAGAAGCGCGCCGTCGTGCTGCCGAGGAAGCCCCAGGCGATACGGAAGAACAGCAGCGTGAGAATCGCGTAACCCGACCAGAAGTGCAGCTTCATCCAGTCGCCGCCGGCGCGGGCGGTGAAATAGGAAACCACCAGCAGCAGCGCGAGGGTCCAATGGAAAAGACGGACGGGAACATCCCAGACGAGGATCCGTGTCGAAGTCTTGCCGGCCATGCGATCGTTCGTCTCCCTTTCGCGGCCATTGTCAGGCCGGTGTCCCTTCACGCAAGTCCCAGCACACGCAGTCGTGATGGGGCGTTCCGCAGAAGTCTTGTTCGCTTCCGGCTCAACCTCTGCAACAAATACCCCATCGGCTAGGCATAAATTGCCCGCCGATCCGTTGAATTTATAGGGGATGGCCTATGAGGAAGACTCTGGTTGTGGCACTGATCGGCGCGCTTGCTGCCGGTGCGATGGTGGGCGGCGCGACGATCGCCATGGCCCAAGGCGACGTGATCGCCGAGCGCAAGGAGAACCGCAAGCAGGCCGCCGCCGCGATGCGCGCGATCAAGGGCATCATCGACGCCAAGGGAGCGACCAGCGGCGCCGTCGAGCAGGCGGCCAAGCTCAAAACCCTCGAAGCCTCCTTCGTGAAGATGTTCCCGGCCGGCTCCGACAAGGGCGAGACCAAGGCTCTCCCCGCGATCTGGACCGACATGGCCGGCTTCCAGGCAGCCAACAAGGCAGCCGACGCCGCCTACGACAAGCTCGCCGTCGCCGCCGGGTCGGGCAATCTCGAGGCATTGACGGCAGCCTTCGGCGAGACCGGCAAGGCCTGCGGTGCGTGCCACGACAAGTTCCGCGCCAAGGCGAACTAAGCCCAACCGATATCGGCGCTTTCGAGATGAAGGCGACGGCAATGCCGTCGCCTTTTTCTTTGCCGAAACGGAAGAGGCCGGCCGCTTGGGGAACGGCCGGCCTCCGCGATGGCCCGTGACTGGTGTGGGAGGTTTGAAACGAAGCCTTTGGGGTGTTGGGAGGAGCTTCGCCTCGGTGGCTGACTAGGCCACCGCCACGGGCAGATCGGGAACTGTGAGCGCCTGCAGGACGATTGCCTGCGCGGTGAAACGCCAGGTCCGCGAGGCATGCATCGGCGAAAGACGAAGCTGTTCGCGCATGTTCATCCAGCTATCGAGGCCGAAGGCCAGATCGAGCGAATCGAGCACGAGATCGTGCGAGCCTGGATCGAGATTGCTCAGTTCGACCTCGAACCATGCGGCGATCCTTTCGCGTAGAAGCCGGCGAAGCTGCACGACCCCCATGCCGACGGCGGGCGCCACGCTGCGCACGCGCTCGGCGAAGTGCCAAACCGGCAGCCACTCCTCGAAGAGCTGCGCGCGATCGGAGACCAGCAATTCGATGCGACGGGACAGCGGCGCCGTAGCGTCGACGGGCCGGTTGCCATCGAAGGCGCGGCCGACCGCAAGATCGAAGGCCGCCGCGTAGAGATCGGAGAGGCTGGTGAAGTGCTGGAAGAGCGCGCGGCTCGAAACACCGGCGATGGTGGCGATGGCGGCGGACGTCGGTTCGACGTCACCGGCTTGGATGAGGTCGAGGGTTGCCTGGATCAAGGCTTGGCGGGTCCGCAGGCCACGAACGATGCGGCCATCCTGCGAACGCGTTACGTCGATTGGGAATCCGACAATTTTCATAGGTGAACCGATAAAATAAGATTTGCTTTAATGGCTGAATCTTAACATGCCGCCGCACCGCCGTAATCTGCAAAAATGCATATCTTGTCAAATAATATGCCTGATTTTCGCGGTATTTTTTCTCCGAGATAGGCGTTTTTGGGTGATCTGACATTGCAGAAGGCGCGCAGAATTGATGCGCCCGTCGGCGCGGATCCAGCCTTTTACTAGTATCTCGGAAGGGTCGACCACGTCCCGCAAACAGGTCAAAAATACGAAAGGCCGGCCGCTTGGGGAACGACCGGCCTTCCTTAGAAACCCGCCTGGGTGTGGGGTTGTCGAAGCCCTGGGGTGTGTGGGAAGGGGGCTTCAACGAGCGGCTTGGGAGGCCGCCGGCGGGCATTCGGATCTTGGTGTACGGCGCGCTCCAGAGAAGCGCAGCCAGCTTTGAATTCCTTCCAGATATGAATTTCGACGACGCTGAAGCGTCTCTTATGAGGGCACCCTAACAAATGAGAACCCACTCCCGTTAGTTGCAAAATTGCATATCTGAATTTGGCGAGGTCTCCAAAAGACTAAGGATTCCTGCACAATTCGCTCATCAGATAGTCGGGAAGGGGAATGCAGGCAACGCGCACAATAAGGCGGTCGAGAAAGAAAATGTCGTGTTTGCAATAGGTTAATGAGAATTTGCAGTGCACAAGCCGTCAGAACTCAATGCAAACTACAGATCGTGCCGCGCGGATCGGCGGCGTTTCGTGTTTCAGCCCTAATTCCATGCTAGACGACGCGGCGTCATGCCAATATCGGCCGGCACGACCGGCCACAGACATCGGGAGCTTCTCCGTGCGCCTTGTCCGTTCCTGCCGTGCTCTTCTTCCTTTGGCCAGCGCTGTCGTGATGTTGGGCGCGCTCGCCCTGCCCGCCTCCGCCAACATGGAAGAAGCCGTAAAGGCACTGCAAGCCGGCGATGTCGTCGCGGCGGAAAAGGACCTGCAGGTCCTTGCCAAGGAACGCGATCCGCGCGCCCAGTTCCTGCTTGGCCTCTACATCTACGGCAACGCCGAATCCAAGCTCTTCGACCTCAGCAAAGCCGCGCCACTTCTGCTCGATGCTTCCGAGCGCGGCTATCTGCCGGCGATGATCCCGTTGGCTGGCGCTTATGCCGAAGGCAAGGGCGTACCGAAGAGCCTGTTCGAGGCCTACAAGTGGTGCGCCATTGCCGAGAAGTGGAACGTACCCAACGCCCAGCTCGCCCTCGATCAGGCGGCTCGTGAACTGAAGCCCGACGAAGTCGAGAAGGCCAAGGCCGCAGCGATGGCCTTCCAGTTCAAGACGAAATGATTGCCGCACGAGCGGCGCTGGTCGCGGCGCTGCTCGTCGCGAGCACAGCCGCTCAAGCTCAGCGAAGCGATGCGTCGGATGTCGCGGCGGCACTGCGCCCTGCGGTCACGGCCTATCGCCAGGGCGACGTGGCCACGGCCGAGCAGGCGCTGCGCGCGCTGCGCAGCGCCGATGCAGACGCCTGGCTTGGCGCCATCCTGATCGAGCGCGGCGCTACGGCCGAAGGACTTCGGCTGATCCAACGTGCAGCCGATGCCGGATCGGCCGAAGGCCAACACCGACTTGGGTTGGTCTATGCCCGTGGCGACGCCGGCCAGCCGCGCAAAGACACGCGCGCCGCCGAGCTGTTCACCAAGGCCGCCGAGCAAGGCCATCGCCGCGCCCAGACCAATCTCGGCCTGCTCTATCTTCGCGGCCAAGGCGTGCCACGCGATCTCGTCCAGGCGCGCGCCTGGCTCGAGAAGGCAGCTTCCGACGGCGACCCCTATGCGCTTTACACCCTCGGACGCGCGATGGACGAAGCCGCTCCGCCGGTGGCGGCCGATACGACGCGCGCCGCCGATCTGTTCCGCCGTGCTGCGGAGAAAGGCCATCCCACGGCCGCGCTGCGCTACGGCCTCGCCCTGTCCGAAGGCGCCGGCGTCAAGAAAGATCTCTCGGCGTCCCATCGCTGGCTGGTGCAGGCTCAGGAGAACGGCGTACCAGAGGCCGCACTCGCGCTCGGCGACATTGCCGTGCGCATGCCTATGCAACGCGACAAAGCTGCCAACGACAAAGCGCTGAAGATCGCCATCGCTTGGTACGAACTCGCCGCCAACGGCGGCGTGCCATCGGCGCAGTTCAAGCTCGCCAATGCCTATCTCGGCGGCGTCGGTGTCCCGCGCGATCCGGCGCAAGCCCAGCTCTGGTACAACCGCGCTGCGCAGCAAGGGCTTACCGAAGCGCAGCAGGCGCTGGGCGTATTGCTGGTAAGTGGTGCTGGCGGCGCGACTGATCCGGCCGAAGGCTACAAATGGCTACTGCTCGCCGAACGCAGCGGCCGCCCCGACGCCAGCGCAGCGCGCGACAAGCTCGCCGACAAAGTTTCCGATCGCGACCGCAAGCGCGCCGAAGCCCTCGCCCAAGCGTTCAAGCCGACCTCCGAGCTGCCGCAAGACGACGGCCAGCCCCGCCTCATGGCGCCACGCCGATAGGTGGAAACGCCACCCTCTTCAGCGCGATCGACGCGCCCCGAGATCACCCTCGCCGTCTGTCGCGGCACCTGCCGGTTGCTACGCCAGGCCGGCTACTCCGTGCTCCTCGAGCTGCCCCTACCGGATGGTCGCCGCGCCGATGTCATGGCGATCAGCGCCAACGGCGAGCTGACGATCGTCGAGGTGAAATCTTCGATCGAGGATTGGCGTGTCGACCAGAAGTGGTCGGACTACCTCGCTTGGTGCGACCAGCTCTTCTTCGCCGTGCCGATCGACTTTCCGCAGGAGCTGATCGCTCAAGAGGTAGGCCTGATTGTGGCCGACGCCTACGGTGGCGAAATCCTGCGCCGACCGTCACGACATCCCGTGGCTGCGGCCCGGCGCAAGGCATTGCTGATCGACTGCGCGCGACTGGCGTCGGAGCGGCTCGCCCGTCTCAACGATCCGGACTTCGCCGACTTTACCTAGCACTGGGTGTCCGTCCGCGGCTCGCCTCGGCCATGCGGATGCGAGCATAGGCCATGATCTCGGTCGGCGGACCGACGCGCTCGATACGTCCGTCCATCACCAGAGCAACACGGTCGGCGATGGCGAGTGGCGCCAGCCGATGGGTGATCATGATCACGGTGCGGCCACGCGTATTGCCCTTGAGCTGGCGCAGAAGCTGTTCCTCGGTAGCGGGATCCAGCGCGCTGGTGGCTTCGTCGAGGATCAGGATGCGCGGATTGCGGATCAACGCGCGCGCGATGCAAAGGAGCTGGCGCTGGCCGGTCGACAGGCCCTGCCCGCGTTCGCCCAGCACGGTGTTGTAGCCCTGCGGCAGGCGCTGAATGAATTCGTGCGCACCGACGAACTTGGCGACTGCAACGACGCGGCCAGGATCTTTGTCGGCGACACCCATCGCGATGTTCTCGCGCACCGACCCGGTGAAGAGCTGGACGTCCTGCGGCACGGCGCCAATCTGCGCACGCAATTGCGCTGGCGATATGTGGGCGATATCGGTGCCGTCGACCAGCACGCGGCCATCGATTGGCAGCACGAGGCCCTGAATCAAATTGGCGATGGTGCTCTTGCCGGAACCGGAAGGTCCGACGATGCCCAGGATCTCACCCGCCATCACATTGAGGTCGGCATCGCGCAGGATCGCCGGCCCGCGCTCGTCGGCGCGGTAAGTCAGACGATCGAGCGTGATGTCGCCTGCCAGTGGCGGCATGGGCGCGAACTCGCCCGGCGGGCTCTCTACCGGTTCGCTCATCAACTCGTCGATACGCTTGAAGGCAGCTCCCACGGCCTGAAGCTGGTGCCAGGCGCCGACCAGTTGCCGCATCGGCTGCAGAGCTCGCGCCGCCAGCATGTTGGCCGCGATCAGCCCGCCGACAGTCAGCTGATGATCGGCGATCTCGCCGACACCGATCACGACGATGGCGAGCGACGCCACAAGCTGCAAGGTGCCCGAAGCACTGGCCGCGATATTGGCCAAGTTGTTGGCGCGCAAGCTGGTGTGGGCTGATTGCTCGACCCGCGTCTGCCAGCGCCTCTCGACCTCGGCTTCGAGCCCCAGCGCCTTGATAGTGGCGGCATTGGTCACCGTCTCGGTGAGCGTCGAACTCTTGGCCGCGAGCGCCTGGAAACTTTCATCGGCCAGCCGGCGCTGAGCACGATGCATGACGAGCGACACGCCGATCAGCACGGGAACGGCAAGGGCGGCAACGAGTCCCAGGATGGTACTGATGGCGAAGGTGGCGATGAGGAACAGCGCCACGAAGAGAAGATCGATCGCCAGCACCGGCATCTGGCCAGTGAGGAAGGAGCGCAACACGTCGAGCTGACGCAACCGCTCGGCAATGATTCCCGATGGCGTGCGCTCGAAGTGCCGAAAGGGCAACGCCACGAGGTGATGCAACACCTCCGCGCTCATCAGCGCATCGAGCCGCGCGCCAGTCCGCGCCGACAGCCAGCCACGCGACACACGCAGACCGAAATCCGCTGCATAGGCTATCAGCATGCCGATGCAGAGGACGGTCATCACCGACGACAGGCTCTCCGGCGGATGGCGGCCGATCACCGTATTGACGGCTAGCATCACGAAGAGCGGTGTCAGGAGACCAAGCACGTTGATCAGGAACGAGGCGGCCGCGAGCTTGAGCACGACAGGCCGCACGCGCGCCCACAACGGCATGTACCATTGCTCTGTTGCCTGCCTGAGCGCGGGCTCACGCAACACCAATGCACGCGAGCCCAGCGCCGACAGCTCGTCGTCACCGAGTTGCCAGGCGCGGCCCTCGACCACGTCGAGGACGGTCCAGCGATGGGCCCGACCGGAGACGACGACATGCACTGTCCGATCAGGCGCCAGCAGGGCAAAAGGCAGAGACAGCTCGTCTAGTCTCGCTATCGTGAGATCGACAGCATCGGCGGCCAGGCCAAGTCGCGAACCGGCCATCAGGAAGGCCGCTTCATCCAGGCCCGAAGCCGGAACCGCCGCGAGGCGCCGCACATCGGCTTCGCTCACCGGCCGGCCGATCTGCTGGGCGATGTACAGCAGGGCCCTCATGAGCGAGTCGACGCGGGGACGGCTCGCACTGTCCCACAGGGACTGCTGAAAGCCGCCGTTCTCAAGCGGAGCCATTTCCGGAGGGTACCCGGAAAGACATTAAGACTCAATTAGTTGGCGCCGAGTCCTCAAGCAAAAGGCGCGCGAGGCAGAACCCCGCGCGCCTTTCGAAGAGTAGGCTTGCCGCTTTAGCGGGCGCTGAAGGCGCGCTTCAGTTCGGGCACGAGGTCGGTGCGCTCCCAGGAGAAGCCGCCGTCCTTCTCCGGCTTGCGGCCGAAGTGGCCGTAGGCCGCAGTGCGCCGGTAGATCGGCTTGTTGAGCTCGAGCGAGCGGCGGATGTTCGTCGGCCGCAGCGGGAAGAGGTCCGAAAGGATCTTCTCGAGCTTGCGCTCGTCGACCTTGCCGGTGCCCTGCGTGTCGACATAGAGCGACATCGGATCGGCGACGCCGATCGCATAGGCCACCTGGATCAGGCAGCGATCAGCGAGGCCGGCAGCAACGACGTTCTTGGCGAGATAGCGCGCGGCATAGGCAGCCGAGCGATCGACCTTGGTCGGGTCCTTGCCCGAGAAGGCGCCGCCGCCATGCGGGGCATAGCCGCCGTAAGTGTCGACGATGATCTTGCGGCCCGTGAGGCCGCAATCGCCATCGGGGCCGCCGACGACGAAGTTGCCCGTCGGGTTGACGAAGAAGTCGGCCGCCTTCTTTGGCATCCAGCCCTTCGGCAGCGACTTCTCGACGTGACCGGCGATCATCTCGCGGATCATGCCCGAGTTGTACTTCTTGCCCTTCTTGTTGGCTTCGCGGTGCTGCGTGGAAACCACGACCTTGGTGGCGCCGACGGCCTTGCCGTCGATGTAACGCACCGTCACCTGACTCTTGGCGTCGGGCTGCAGGTCGGGCAGCTCACCCGAGCGGCGCGCCTTGCTCAGCACCTCGAGAATCTTGTGCGAGAAATAGATCGGGGCCGGCATGAACGAGCCCTTCTCGTACTCCTCACTGTCGCGGCAGGCGAAACCGAACATCAGGCCCTGATCGCCCGCGCCCTCCTGCTCGCCGAGATTGCCGCCCTTCTTCTTGGCATCGACGCCCATGGCGATGTCCGGCGACTGACCGTGCAGCAGCACGTCGATGTCGGCGCCATGGAAGGAGAAGCCGTCCTGGTCGTAGCCGATGTCACGCACCACATCGCGGGCGATCTCGGAGATGGCCTCGCGGTTCACGATGGTGTGCTTGCCGTACTTCTTCATGTACGGCTCCGACGCACGGCCTTCGCCAGCGATCACGATCTTATTGGTCGTAGCCAGCGTCTCGCAGCCCAGACGGGTGTTGGCGTGGCTGTCGTCGGCATGGCCGAGCTTCACGTCGTTGGCGATGAACGCGTCAAGAATGGCGTCCGAGATCTGATCGCAGACCTTGTCCGGATGGCCTTCGGAAACCGACTCGCTGGTGAAAATATAGTCTTTGAGCGCCACTTTAAGCCCTCCACGGTTGTCGCTGGACTCCCGGGCAGGGCGGAAAGACCGCCAACGTCCGGCTTAGCCTTTATTAGCGCGGTGGCAAGTCGTCCAAATCCGTCCGCGGCGACTTCGACCATCGAAGCCGCGCCGTTAAAAACTCCAACTGACAGGAGAAATCAAGAGGCTCGCATGCCTCAGGCGGTGGCCTTTCGGCGACCGCTAGTCCTTGTTGCGGCCCTTGCGGCCCCCGAGGACCTCGGCATGGCTGGCCGCTCCGACTGCCTTGACCATCTCGAAGATGCGCTTGCGCACGCGGCTTTCGCGAATCTTGTAGTAGGCGCGCACCAATTCGAGCGTCTCGCGCTTGATCAGCGGATCCTTCTCCTGCTCGAACGGCGTGGCCGCCTCGCCGAAGCCGCTCTTGCGGCCACGGCCTGACATCGGCCGACCGGCGAGAGCATTGGACGGCATCTCGTCGAAAAAATAGGAGACTGGTACGTCCAGCACCTTCGCGAATTCGAAGAGCCGGCTGGAGCCGATGCGGTTTGAACCACGTTCGTACTTCTGAATTTGCTGGAAGGTGAGGCCGACCGCCGTCCCGAGCTTCTCCTGGCTCATGCCAAGGAGAGTGCGTCGCTGGCGCATACGCGCTCCGACGTGAACATCAACGGGATGCGATCTCGCCATGGGGTCCCCATCTTTCCGGATACAAATCACGAGGTTAAACGCCGCTTCGGCACAAAAGTGCCGAACGGGCGTCTCAAACCGTCCCGACTTCACATGTGCAGAAATGCATATCTATGCGCGCATGTCGCATATCACTTTAGCCCCTTTCGAGCATAATGCAAGCCGAACCTTGTTCGTTAAGCGCCTGAATTTCTAAGCGTTTTCAGACTTGGCGAAACGAGATGAGACAACCAGCACAATTGTGGCGGCTGCAAGAAGGACGAGCAGAACCCAGTCGCCCCACCGCCCGTAGGGCGTCATGTCACGGGCCACCGGCAGCGGGTGATCGATGACCCCCTCCTGCTGCATATCAAGTGCAGCTAGCACGCGGCCATAAGCATCGATTATGGCCGAGACGCCGGTGTTGGCGGCGCGGACCATGGGTAGCCCCTCCTCGACTGCCCGCATCCGGGCGCTGGCGAGGTGCTGGTAGGGCCCACTCGACAGGCCGAACCAGGCATCGTTGGTGACGTTCAGCAGCCAGCGCGGTCGGGCGCCCGGGCCGGTGACCGCCGCCGGAAAGATCACCTCGTAGCAGATCACCGGCGAGACCGATGGCAGGCCCGGCAGGTCCAGAGTTACCCGCGCCTCGCCTTCTTCGAACGAGCCGCGACCGATGAAGCCCGCAACCGGAGCGAGTTGGCGATGGAAGGGGATGTATTCGCCGAGCGGGACGAGGTGGACCTTGTCGTAGTGCGCCACGATCGCGCCCGTAGGATCGATCACCAGCAGCGAATTCCAGACGCCATCACCCCGGATGCCAGTCCCTCTCGCCGCACCAGTGAGCAGATAGCCGCCCGGCGGAGCGGCCGCAGCCATTACCTTGAGGGCCGGTGAGCCTGGTTCGACGATGAACGGCGGCGCCGTCTCCGGCCAGACCACGGCGCTCAGCCGATCGAAGCCCGCACGCCGGCTCATCTCCACGAGCTTGGCCAACTGTGTCGCGCGATTCTCCGGCAGCCACTTTTCCGCCTGGGGCGTGTTGGGCTGCACGATGCGCACCAGCGGGCCTTCGGCCGCGTTGACCGGCGCCATGGCCATCTGTCCACCAAAGCCCGCAAGACCAACCAGCACCAGTGCCGCGATCGATGCCCGCCAGCCAGCCGCCGGGGCAGCAAGCACAAGGAAGCTCATAAGGCCTAGCCCATAGACACCGAACAGCGCGGCACTCTGGATCAGCGGTGTGGCGAAGGCCCAGACATGGCCGAGCGGGTTCCATGGGTAGCCGGTGAAGACATGTCCGCGCAGCCATTCCGTCGCCGTCCAGGCGATGGCGAGCAGCAGCAGCCGGCAATGGCGTCCACCGAGCCGCGGCCAGCGCAGCGCAGCCGACTTTGCCGCTGCACCCGCGAGGCCAGGGAAGAATCCCAGAAGCGCGGCCAATCCGATCACGATCGGCGGCCCCGCAAAGGCGTAGTCGGCCGGTGGCACGAAGAAGGCGTCGAGGATCCAATAGGACCCGACCGCGAAATGGCCGAGACCCCAGGCCCATCCGCGCCAGAGCGCGCTCTTGGGGCCTGATGCCGCATCCCACTGCCAGACGAAGACCACGACACCCAGGACGGCCAACGGCAGCCACTGCAACGGCGGCATGGCGAGCGCGGCCAAGGCGCCAGCGATGAAGGCGACGCCGGCGGCGCGCCAGCCCGTGAGGTTCTTCACGATGATGCTGCGATCAGGCGACCGGCGCCGACTGGGTCGGCGGCCGGACTCGCAGGCGGCGAATGCGCCTGGGATCGACGTCGAGAATCTCGAACTCGACACCAGAGGGATGACGAACCACTTCACCGCGCTCGGGAATGCGGCCGAGCAGCGAGAAGATCAGGCCGCCCACGGTGTCAATCTCGCGCCGCTCGTCGTCGGACAGGACGCGGCCGATCTCCTCCTCGAGGAGCCCGATGGGTGTGCGGCCGTTGACGTCGATCGTACCATCGACGCGACGTGCGACCGTGGGCGTCTGCGCCACGTCGTGCTCGTCTTCGATCTCACCCACGATCTCCTCGACGAGATCCTCGATGGTGAGAAGCCCGTCGGTGCCACCGAACTCGTCGACCACCAGCGCCATGTGCGTGCGCGAGCGGCGCATATCGAGCAGCATGTCGAGTACCGGCAAGGTCGGCGCGACGAAAACGACGCGGCGAAGAATATCCCGCAGATTGAATTTCTTGGCGGTGCCCCAGTAGGCCAGCACGTCCTTGATGTGGATCATGCCGATCACATCATCGAGTGACTCGCGATAGATCGGGTAGCGCGAATGCGCTTCGGCCTGGATCAGGCGCACGACCTCGTCGAGCGGCGTATCGGCGGCAATCGCGGAGATATCGACCCGCGGCACCATGACGTCGGCCACGGTCTTGTCGCGCAGCTTCAGAATGTTGGCGAGGAGAACGCGCTGATCTTCACTGATCGGCGTATCGCTCTCCGGCGTCTCCTCGATCAGCTCCTCGATCGCTTCGCGAACAGCTTCGTTCTTTTCGCGCCGCCGGAGGCGACGCAGGATTGCACGCAGCAACCCGCCATTAGAGGGCGCCTCGGGGACCAGTGATGGGGTCGAAACCGCGGGCTCGCTTGTAGACGCCGGGCTGTGGGAGCCCGGCCGTGTACTGTGCGCTGTGGAGTCCGGCATGATCGCTAAGATAGGCTATCGCTCCCGCGTTGCAATCATGGAAGTTCCTGATGCGTTCCTGCAATTTGCCTTCCGGCAAGACAATGCCGGTCCTCGGCCTCGGTACCTGGCGCATGGGCGAGAGCGCGCGGCGGCGTGTCGAGGAGCTCGACGCGCTGAAGTACGGCCTCGATCTCGGCTATCCGATGATCGACACGGCGGAGATGTATGGCGAAGGCGCCGCCGAGGAGATCGTCGGCGACGCGCTCCAGGGCCGAACCTCGCCGCCCTACATCGTGAGCAAAGTCTATCCGCACAACGCTACCCGCAGTGGCACGATCGCCGCCTGTGAACGCAGCCTGAAGCGGATGCGGCTGGAACGGATCGATCTCTATCTGCTGCACTGGCGCGGCGGCGCACACCTCGAAGAGACGTTCGAGGCATTTCATCGCCTGCGCGACGCCGGCAAGATCGCTGACTTCGGCGTCAGCAATTTCGATCTCGACGATATGGAAGATGCCGCCCGTCTCGATAAGGGCCTGACCGCCAGCAATCAGGTGCTCTACTGTCTGTCGCGCCGTGGACCAGAGTTCGACCTGCTGCCGTGGATGCGCAAAAGGTCGATTCCGCTGATGGCTTATTCACCACTCGACCAAGGCGGGCTGCTGCGCAAGGCGCCGCTCAAGAAGCTCGCCGATGAGGTAGGTTGCACGTCAGCACAACTCGCGCTCGCCTGGCTGCTCGCCCAGCCGGGCGTCGTCACTATTCCGAAATCAGCGAGCCGCGACCGCGTGAAGGAAAACTTCGGCGCCCTCGACGTCAAACTCTCACCGCAGATCCTGGCCGAACTCGACCGCGCGTTTCCACCACCCAAGGGCAAGCAGCCGCTCGAAATGCTCTAGCGCTCAGCGTGCAAGGTAAGGATCGGCGATCCCGAGCTTCGCCAGCACGCGCCGCTCCAGCGCTTCCATACGTTCGGCATCGGCTTCGCCGGTTTCGTGGTCGTAGCCCAGCAGGTGCAATGTGCCGTGCACGACGAGATGCGTGAAATGGTCGGACGGTGACTTGCGCTGATCACGTGCCTCTCGCCACACGGTCTGCCGCGCCAACACGATGTCACCCAGGAATTCACGCTCGCCCGACGGATAGGACAGGACGTTGGTCGGCTTGTCTTTCTTACGATCGCGCGCGTTCAGCTTGCGCACAGCCTTGTCGTCCGCCAGGGCGACGTTCAGGGAACGCCGGCCTCGCCGCCGTGTTCCCGCAAAGGCCGCACGCGCGGCGCGGCGCGCGAGCCTTGCAGCGTCGGGAAGCGCTTTCGACCAGCCCTCGTCGAGCACGACGATCGTGCAGCCAAGTGATGGTTCAGCTTTTGGCTTTTTTGTCGCGCGCGTCATAGGCTTCGACGATGCGGGTCACGAGGTCGTGGCGCACGACGTCCTTGGAAGTGAGTCGCACGAAGCGCACGCCGTCGACGTCCTTCAACGTGTCGACCGCGTCGTTGAGGCCGGACTTCTGTCCACCCGGCAGGTCGGTCTGGCTGGGATCGCCGGTGATCACCATGCGCGAGCCCTCGCCTAGCCGGGTCAGGAACATGCGCATCTGCATCGGCGTGGTGTTCTGCGCCTCGTCGAGAATGACAAAGCAATGCGCGAGCGTGCGGCCGCGCATGAAGGCAAGCGGCGCAATCTCGATCTCACCGGACTCCATGCGATGAGCAATCTGCTCCGCCGGGATCATGTCGTGCAGCGCGTCGTAAAGCGGCCGGAGATAGGGGTCGATCTTTTCCTTCATGTCGCCGGGCAGGAAGCCCAGCCGCTCGCCCGCCTCGACAGCCGGTCGCGACAGAACGATGCGTTCGACCTTGCCGGCCAGCAGCAGCGAGACGCCCATCGCCACGGCAAGATAGGTCTTGCCCGAGCCCGCCGGCCCCAAAGCAAAGACCATGTCACGCTCGCGCAAAGCGGCGAGATAGGTGCGCTGGCCGGGTGAGCGCGCCTGCACGGTACGACGCCGCGTGCGGATGCCTTCGCCGTCGCCGCCCTCGTTGCTCGTGCGGGCAAAGCGCACGGCGGCATCGACGTCGGCGGACTCGATGGACAGGCCACGCTTCAGCCGCTCGTAGAGGCCCGAGATCGCCTTCTGCGCCACCGCCGCATCATCGGGGGCGCCGGCGATGGCGAGCTGGTTGCCTCGCGCGCTGAGCTGCGCGTTCGTGAGCTGCTCGATGCGCACGAGATTGCGGTCGTGATTGCCGTAGAGCACGGCAAGCAGCGCATTGTCGTCGAAGGTCATGCGGCGCACATCGGCCGCGCGGGCGGGAGCGTTCGCCGATGGATCGCTCACGCGGCGACCTCGTAGGAGCCAGTCACGATCTCGCCGGCCAGACTGTTGGCGTGCCCCTCAGTCAGGCGCACATCGACGATCCGACCGATCAAGCGCGAATTGCCCTCGGCATAGACCGACTGCAGCCAAGGCGTCTTGCCGATGATCTGGCCAGGTTTGCGGCCTGTCTCGGCGAACAGCACCGGCACCGTGGTTCCGGCCTTCGAGACATTGAACTCCCGTGCCTGACGGCCGAGCAGCGCCTGAAGGGCGGCGAGCCGTGCCGCCTTCACGCTTTCGGGCACCTGGTCCGGCAAAGCGGCGCCCGGCGTGCCGGGGCGGCGGCTGTACTTGAAGGAGAAAGCCGACGTGAAACCCACCTGATCGATCAGGTGCATCGTATCGTCGAAATCGGCATCGCTTTCGCCCGGGAAGCCGACGATGAAATCCGACGACAGAGCGAGATCGGGCCGCGCACTGCGCAGGCGGTCGACAATATCCAGAAAGAGGTCTCGCCCGTGGCGACGGTTCATCGCCTCGAGAATGCGATCCGATCCCGACTGCACCGGCAGGTGCAGGTAGGGCATGAGCTGCGGCACCTCACCGTGCGCCCGGATGAGGTCGTCATCCATGTCGCGCGGATGCGAGGTGGTGTAGCGCAGCCGCGCCACGCCCTCGATCTCGGCCAGCTCGCGAATCAGGCGGGCGAGCGACCAGGTCGAGCCATCTGCCGCTTCGCCGTGATAGGCGTTGACGTTCTGGCCGAGCAGCGTGAGCTCGATGGCGCCCGCCGTAACAAGCTGCTTGGCTTCGGCGAGCACAGCCGAGACAGGCCGCGAATACTCGACGCCGCGCGTATAGGGCACCACGCAGAAGGTGCAGAACTTGTCGCACCCTTCCTGGATCGAGAGAAAGGCGGAACCCGCCCGCACGCCCTGCGGCGACGGCAGGTGGTCGAACTTGCTTTCCGCAGGGAACTCCGTGTCGAGCACACCCGCGCCCGGCAACCGCTTGCCGGCACGCAGAATCGACGACTTGCGCTCGGCCTCGGCCAGCAGCTCAGGCAGGCGATGGTACGCCTGCGGACCGACGACGATGTCGACTGCGGGTTGGCGCTTCACGATCTCCTCGCCCTCGGCCTGGGCGACGCAACCCGCGACGGCGATGGTGAGGTCGCGCCCCTCGGCGCGCCGCTCAGCCTTGGTGTCGCGCAGCCGGCCCAGCTCCGAATAGACCTTCTCGGAGGCATGCTCGCGAATGTGGCAGGTGTTCAGCACGACGAGGTCCGCCTGCTCCGGCGTGTCCGCGAGCGCATAGCCCAGCGGCCGCAGGACGTCGGCCATGCGGTCGGAATCGTACACGTTCATCTGACACCCGTAGGTGCGGATGAACACGCGCTTGCGTTGACACTGGCCTTCGGAGCCTGTGCGGACGTCTTTCATCGGTCTCCGTTGCTGGAACGGCGCGGTTCTATCACCACCGACCCTCAGGGTCGAGGGGTCGCGCCCGCCGAATCGAGGGCGGGCTGATCCAGGGATGGCAGCAAATCCGGGCGGCCAGCATTCGCCGACTGGACGCCGGCGGAGACCTGCTGAAAGCAATATTCGGCAAGCTTCTTGCGGTCACCGAGCCTGTCTATGTCGACCGGCGGAAAAAAGGTCACGACCGCCTCGGTTTCGCCGAGGCAGACCATCTGCCAGAGGTGCGGCACCAGGTCGAGGTCGCCGAACCAGGCGAAGAGCGGCCGCCAGTAGCGGCCGAGCGGAATGCCGTCGAGACGCGTATAGGAGATCGCCACCGGCTGGACGACGATCGGCCTTTCGTCGCGGCGGAGCTGGGCCACGGCGAAAAGCGCGCTGCGAAAAGGCAGCACACGCGTGCCATCGCTGCTGGTGCCCTCGGGAAACAGCATGAGATTGTCGCCGGTATCCAGGCGCTTCAGCATCTCGTCGCGGCTGTTGCTGGTCTTGCTCGAACGCCGGTCGACGAAGATCGTGCGCTGCGCCTTGGCAAGCGTGCTGAAAAACGGCCAGGTCGCGACTTCCGCCTTGGCGACGAAGCAGCCGGGAATGCGTCCCCCCAGCACTTCGATATCGAGATAGGAGACGTGGTTGCAGACGAAGAGCGTCGGCATCACCGTCGAACGCTGGCCGTTGACCTTCACCTTGATGCCGAGGATCACGCAGACCATGCGATGATAGAACACCGGCAGCCAACGCACGACCGGCCTCACCCGCAGCGCCAAAGCGAGCAGATGGAACGGCAATGCGATGATGGTGAGCAGGAGGTAGCTCACGAGCCGGAACGCGCCGCGCAGGGGGGAACCGATCCACATCGCTGCAAGCGGTGCGTCAGTCGTGCTGGTCACGCATCCCGCGTTCGTAGTGGCGGATGTACTTCTCCGTCACCAGCTCGGTCTTCACGGTGATGAAGACGTCGGTGCAATTGAATTCGTGGTCGATGACCGCGCCGTCACCCACGAAGCCACCGAGCCGCAGATAGCCCTTGATGAGCGGCGGCACACGCGCCATCGCCTTGCGCGGATCGTAGGAACCGGGCTCCAGCATATCCATCTTGATGTAGCGGCTGTCGACGGCGCGCACGCGAATTTCCGGCGGCGCCAGATGGTGATGCTGCAGGTAGCTCAGCGCCATGGCGTGCTGCGAAGGATCGATGCCAGGCAAGCTGGCACAGCCGAACATCACCTGAATGTTGTAATGGTAGGCGTAGAGCGCGATGCCCCGCCACAGCATCTGCATGGTCGCGGTGTTGCGCGCGTCCTTGGCGATGCAGGAACGACCAAGCTCCAGGACCTCTCCCGGGTAGTCGATCATCGCGCGGATGTCGTACTCCGAGGCGGAATAGAATGTCCCGATCTGCGCGGCCGCGGCACGGCGCATCAAGCGATAGGTGCCGACGATGCCCTCCGGCCCCTCGCCGCGGCGACGGTCGAGCACCAGCAGATGGTCGCAGACAGTGTCGAATTTGTCGAAGTCGCGCCGGCGCGCCGCCACCTCAGGCGTCGGGTGCGCCGCCATCTCCTCGAAGAAGATCTGATAACGCAAGGCCTGTGCTGCATCGATCTCAGCAGCGCTCTGTGCCAGGCGAACCTCGAAGTCGCCAGCAACGACCTTCACGATCTCCGCGTTGGAGACAGGTGGGCCGAGAAGCTCGGCTTCGCTGTCAGCGCGGTCGATGCGCATGTGTGATCCGCAAGGGGGCCGCCCCGATCATGTGCCCATTATCGAGGTGTCTCGGGCTCCGTCCACTCATTTTTGGCGGTCGGATTTGCTGTCCAGCGGCACCCCGTAGAGCTCGAGGCGGTGACCGACAAGGCGGTAGCCGGCCTTTTCAGCAATCTTGCGCTGCAGTTCCTCGATCTCGTCGTTGTGGAATTCCACAACCTTGCCGCTCTGAATGTCGATCAGGTGATCGTGGTGCTCTTCGGGTGTTTCTTCATAGCGCGCGCGACCGTCGCCGAAATCGTGCTTGGCGAGAATGCCGGCCTCCTCGAACAGCCGCACCGTCCGGTAGACAGTGGCGATCGAAATATTGGCATCGATCGCCGTTGCCCGACGATGCACAGCCTCGACATCGGGATGATCCGAGGCTTCCGAAAGGACGCGCGCAATGATGCGGCGCTGGTCGGTCATCTTCAGGCCGCGCTCGGCGCAAAGAACTTCGAGTTTGGATTTCCGGTCAGGCATGACGACATACCCTACACTGGCCGGAGTTCGCGGTATAGTTGGGGACATGTCCGACAAGCCTATACAGGCAGACCATGACATCGACATTACCGGTGAGGTCTGTCCCATGACCTTCGTGCGCACCAAGCTGCGTCTGGAGCGCCTGAAATCGGGGGAGACCCTGAGCGTCCGGCTACGCGGCGAGGAGCCGTTGCGCAATGTCCCCCGTGCGGCCCGCGACGAGGGCCATACAATCCTGGGGATCGAAGCCGATGGCGACACCCATATCGTGACGATCCGCCGGGCGTAATCAGTTGAGAGTGAGACGCATGATAACGGCGTCAGCTGGCGGGGCATCGACACGCGCATAGTAGCCTGCGCGACGGCCGGCAACGATGAAGCCAAGAGAATCATAAAGAGCGCGCGCGGCTGGATTATCCACGCCGACTTCAAGGAATAGGGTCCGGGCGCCGGCAAGCCGGACCTGTCCGATCACGGCCTCCAACAACCGGCGACCAGCCCCGCGACGACGATGGTGCGGGTTCACCGCAACAGTCAGCAGTTCTGCCTCATCGGCAGCGACGCGGCAGATCGCCATGCCGACATCGCCGCTTTTCCCCTCCAGCAAGAACCCGGCCGTTCCCGGCGAGGCGAGAAGGCCGGCGATATCCTGACGCGTCCAGCCACGCTCCCCCATCGGCACGAAGGCTTCGCGATGAAGGCGTGCAGCACGATCGAGGTCGAGAGCGCCCAAAACGCACGGGGCAGGTTCGTCGCTGGTCATTCGACCGTACGACGGGCGCCGTCGGGCAGGGTGATGTTGACCCCTCTCAGATAGAGCGGCCGCGGCAGGCCCTCCTCGCGATTCTGCACAGCCCATGCCTCGACGCTCGAACGCAGGGCCAAGCCGGCGAGTATCACGGGATCAGGCGGAGTATCCGACGCGGTCGCATCCGTGCCATCGGCGACCAGCGCTTCCACGAGAGGCTTCACCCCATGACCGATGACGAGGCAGGCGCGTCCCGAGAGCCGGGCCACCAGGTCTTGCGTCGACGTCGCAAATGGCAAGGCCTCGCCTTCACCGAGCGCACAGAACCAGTCGCCGAGATGCGTATCGACAGCCGCAACAGCCAGACGTTCGGTCGTCGATGCCTGCGCGAGCAGGACCGAGGTTGTAGATACTCCCGCCAGCGGCACGCCCAGCCCGACGGCGAGGCCGCGCGCCGCAGCGAGCCCCACCCTCACGCCGGTAAAGCTGCCCGGGCCGACCGTCACGGCGATCAGATCGATCTCACGTCGCCCGATGCCGGCTCGTTCGAGGGTTTCGCCGATCGCCGGCAGGAGCCGCGCCGCCTGGTCGCGGCCCTCCTCACGCGCCACCGCGAGGCAGGCACCATTGCGCACGACCGCCACGCTCTGCCCGCTGACGGCGCAATCAAAGGCGAGGACGGTGCTGGCGCCGCCTCGAGGGGCTGGGCAATGTGTGGTCATGAAGCTCGACTTGGTTGCGATCGCCCCGCCCGACTTCGATGTCGACGTGACACTGGCCTATGCGACGGACGCAAATCTAACGGGACGACCGGTCTACCGGAATGCCGAATGCTGGCTGCATCGCGAGGCCGCCGAAAAGCTCGGCGCAGCGATCGCGCTCGCGCGCGCCCTCGGTTTTCGGCTGCGTATCTTCGACGCGCTGCGGCCGACCGAGGCGCAATGGGCCCTGTGGAAGGCCTGCCCGGATCCTGAATTCCTTGCCGATCCGCGCCGCGGTTCGCCGCATTCGCGCGGCGTAGCCGTCGATCTCACTTTGCTCGATGCCGAAGGTAAGGAACTCGACATGGGCACCGCCTTCGATGCCTTTACGCCGCTCTCGCACCATGCGCGAACCGACGTGTCGGTCGAGGCGCAGCGCAACCGCCTGCTGCTGATGGGCCTCATGACCTCGGCGGGATGGGATTTCTACCGCAACGAATGGTGGCACTATCAGCTCTTCGAAGCGCGTCGCTATCCGCTGGTCAGCGACGCCGACCTGCCGCGCCCAATGATGTGATACGCCAGTGCGCTCGATCTAGAAGCTCGAGAGCCGCGCCCGATCGAAGTCCGTGAGCTCGTTCTCGCGCATGATCTGGCGCACGAACTGCACGTAACCTTGGCCACGCTCCGAGTAACGCAGCAAGGTGCCGATCAGGCGGAAGCCATCGGGATGTTCGGCGCGCTCGCGCATGGCAGCGCGCTCGGCGCGGAAGCTGGCATAGGCAGGATGCGTGTTGAGATTGATGACATAGGCGTCGGTCGACTCGCCGACATCGGCGAAAGGCTGTGGCATGCCCGCCCCCGGCTTCCAGGGAACTTCGACGCTGTGGCGGCCGGTAACCTGGATCTGACCGAAGAGGGCATTGCCGTTGCGCGCGGCGAAAGAGGTGCCCCAGCCCGATTCGACACCGGCCTGCGCGATCGCCATCGACGGCGGTACGATATCGACGCGACGGACCAATTCATCGAGCTTGTCGATCGAGCTCTCGTAGCGGTCGGCCAAGTCGTCCAGCCAGACACGCTCGACGGCCGTCAGCATCCGCGGGTCGGTGGTGAGCTTGTTACGCAGATAGAGGAGTTGCTCGCGGTCGGCGAGCACACGCTGGTTGGCCTCGAGGATGACGGGCAGCAACGCCGTGATGAACAGCATCTTGCGCTCGTTGCCGTCCTTGGCGCTGAGATCGCCCGGCACGCGATCGACCTTGAGCGGCGGCACTGCTTCGCCCAGACGGACGTCGGTCAACGTATAGGCAACGTCGCGGAAGAAACCGGCGAGTTCGTCGGCGGAACGCGGGCTGATCGCGCGGACCTGCACCTGCCGGCGGACGGCATTGCCGGGAGCGGCAAAGCGGCCATGGCCACCGGAGGAACCATTCACCGAAGCATTCGCGGAATCACGGGACGTGCGCGGCGTATCGGCGACTTCGGCCATCTCATGGCGCACGAAGATGAGCGCGGCCGGATCGGCATTCACGGCCAGAAACACTGGTTCGCCGAGCATTTGAGTCTGCGCTTGCGCAGAGCCCACTGTCACAAAGGAGAGGTAGGATGCCACGTCGATCGACGGTGCGGGTTCGTGAAAGCCCACGCCTGCGGTAAACATCGCAGCCCAGGCGGCAGGGAAAGCATATTTGCGCCCGCTTTGCATTGCAGGTCGAATAGATAGTCGCATTGCCACACTCTTCGTTTCGTTTTCGAACGAACGACAGATCGCGCGGCCGCCCCCACGGCCGCGAACCCCTCCTACGCTTACGCTTAGATCGGAAGGCGGCCCGCTACTGGGCCGCCTGCACTTCCACAACTTCTGGCACGTAGTGCTTCAGAAGATTTTCGATGCCCATCTTCAACGTGGCCGTCGAACTCGGGCAGCCCGAGCAGGATCCCTGCATGTGCAGGTAGACGATGCCATCGCGGAAGTCGTGAAAGACGATATCGCCGCCATCCTGGGCCACAGCGGGCCGGACGCGGGTATCGAGCAACTCCTTGATCTGCGCGACGACTTCGTCGTCATCGGCAGAAACGGAAGCTGCCTGTTCTTCGGCGATTACGGGATCGCCCGAAGTGTAATGCTCCATGATGCCGCCGAGGATCGACGGCTTGAGGATCTGCCAGTCCCGGTCGGCCGTCTTGGTGACGGTCACGAAGTCGGAACCGAAAAACACACGCTCGACGCCTTCCACCGCAAACAACCGCTTGGCAAGCGGCGACGGCGTGGCAGCCTCGACGTTGGCAAAGTCCGCTGTCCCCTTCTCCATGACCACCCGGCCCGGGAGAAATTTCAGGGTAGACGGATTTGGCGTCTGCTCGGTCTGGATGAACAAACCTACCTCCGTGTCGAACGCTCCGCGGAGATCCCGCTTCGCGTCGCTCAGGCTGGGGGACAGGACGTCTCCGCCCCCACTCGATAGCCTTGGACGTAGGAACCGCCGCAAAGCCGATCAAGACGATTCTTCGAAACAATTGTATAAATATTATGGAAAATTCACTTATTATTATTATTTTCCAAAAGATTAACTATTCATTCCCTGAACGCAACCCTGACCCCGGCACTAGATACAAAGAAGCGTGAGAAGCAGATCGACGCAGATTTCGCAACCAAACATGACACATGGGTCATGAGAGATCAGGAAATGGCGTCGATCTCTGCCTCGGTAAGCGCGCCGGGAACGATGGTCAGCGGGATGCGAAGCTGTCCACCGAGCTTGCCTGTGAAAGCAGTGACCAGCGGCCCCGGACCTTCGACGCCGGAGGCGCTTCCCAGCACCAGAACGGAGATCGACTTGTCCTCGCTCAGCAGCTTGATCAGTTCGTCGCGACTCTTGCCCTCACGGATGTAAGTCGCCGGCGGCTGGCCGGTGAGGGAGACGGCGACATCGGCGTGGCGCGCCACAACCAGCTCGGCCTGCTGGCGCGCCTCCTCGCGCATCAGCTCGACCACTGCGCCCCATTGCTGGCCCTCCGGCGGCTCCATGACATAGAGCATGGCGACACGGCCGCCCGTCCGCTTGGCGCGGCGACAGGCGTAGCGCAGCGCGTTGGGCATTTCCGGGCTTTCATCGACGACCACGAGGAAGACGCGCTCGTCGGTCCTGGGCTGCACGCTCATGATCCGCTTCCCCCTTACTAAAAAAGACGTCGTACGATCAGAGACGCCGCACGATGGCGCCGCCCAACCATCCGGCAATCAACGCCATCAGGATTGCGCCGAGGCCATAGAGCGGCCCGTCGTGGACCGACCAACCGGCGAGTTGGGCACTGAACCCGACTTTGCCCACCGGCAGAGGCCGCGACACCGCTGCCACGATCACGCCATCGCGCAGCAGGTAGGCCTTTACCTCGTAGATCCCCTCCGGCAACCGCGACGGAAACGGCAGGTCGACACGAAACAACCGACCGGCCTGCACCGTCACCTGACCAATCGCCGCGGGATAGAGACCCTCCCGCCGCTTCACTTCGACCAGGCCGGACCGGAACTTCGCCAGTTCCTCGGAGAGGCGCGGAGTCGCCGGCTTGATGGTCGAGAGCCGATCCTCCAGTGACAGGATCTCGCCACCCGCACCACGCGCCAGGAGGCGCTGCAATGGCTGGCTGGCGGCGATGGCGTAGTAGGCTGGGACATCGTCGAACGACTGCCGGCCGGTATTCAGCCACAGGCCCAGCACGCGCTGCTTGCGCATCACCGTCTCGCGCGCCGCCGGCCCCTGCACCACGACCACGATCTCGCCCGGCGGGTCGAACATGCCGAACATCAGGATGCTCTCGCCCTGGAAGGCCGAGGTGATCGACACGCGGGCGAGCGAAAGATCGACGATCAGTTCCGGCGTCGTCGGCTCGGTCGGCACGGAGGGCGGCACACTGGCATCGGGCGGGCCGCCCATGGGCGGCAAATTCGCCGGCGGCGGCTCGACACGTTGGGCAAATGCCGGTGACGCAAAGGCTGCCGGCAGTGCGGCCA
The DNA here is from genome assembly GCF_004297405.1 of Reyranella sp. Taxonomy (GTDB): domain Bacteria; phylum Pseudomonadota; class Alphaproteobacteria; order Reyranellales; family Reyranellaceae; genus Reyranella. The sequence goes on along the minus strand of NZ_SCVC01000021.1, from coordinate 219,564 downwards.
GCAGAACCCAAAGGGCGAGCCGGCGGCAGTTCACGGCAACACCTCGCGGGTGCCGAGGGAATAGATCGAACTTGGCGTGCGCAGCAGCTCGGTCAAAAGTTCGGCGGCCACGGCCAGGACCAGGATCGACATCAGCCCGCGCAGCGCCACGCCCGGCAACTTGGCCGCGATCCGCGAGCCAATCGGCGCGCCGACCACGCCGCCCAGGATCAGCAGCAGCGCCAGCACCACGTCGACGGTGCCGTTGGTCACGGCCTGCAGGAAGGTGACGTTGGCCGCCACGAACAGGATCTGGAAGTTGGACGTGCCGATCACCACCGAGGTCGGCATGCCGAGCAGATAGATCATGGCCGGGACCAGCACGAAGCCGCCGCCCACGCCCAGGATCGCCGACAGGATGCCGATCAAGAAGCCCAGCCCGAGGGGCAGCAGCGCGCTGATGTAGAGTTTCGACTTGTAGAAGCGCAGCTTCAGCGGCAGGCGGTGCACGAGATAGTGCGTGTGCAGCTTGCCGCGCGGTCCCTCGGGATTGCGCCGGCGCTTGAGATAAGTACGCAGGCTCTCGGCCAGCATCAGGAGGCCGATCGACGACAGCATCACGACGTAGAGAACCGCGATGACGAAATCGATCTGGCCGATGCGCTTCAAGTAAGTGAACAGCGAGACACCGGCCGACGAGCCGATCATGCCCCCCAACAGGAGCACCAGCCCCATGCGCAGGTCGACGTTGCCGCGTCGCCACTGCACCTGCAGCGAGGACACCGAATTGGCGATCACCTGGTTGGCCTGACTGGCGACGGCAACCGCCGGTGGGATACCGACGAAGATCAGCAGCGGTGTCGCAAGAAAGCCGCCGCCGACACCGAACATGCCCGCCAACAGGCCGGCTGCAGCCCCCAGTCCGAGCAGGATGAACACGTTCATCGACTGCTCGGCAATGGGCAGATAAATCTCCACTCTGGCGCCTACTTCAGGAGGATGTTGCTGATTTCACGCAACTGCGTGCGTGCCCGCAGCAGGTAGAAGCCCTGCGCGAGGAGGTGGTTGGGGATCAGGAGCGCGTCGGGATAGCCGTTCCAGACGACCCAGGGATCGAGCTGGGCTGCCACTCGGAAGGTTTCCATCGTGCCGTTCCACGCGTTGGTGAGCTCGCGATCGCGAATGACGTTCTGGAAGTCGATGCCGAGATCGCGCAGCAGCAGGTAATAGGCGTAGATGCGGCCCTTGTTGAAATAGAAGATGTCGTCGCAGGTCGAATCGAACAGATCGCCCGCCTTTTCGATGACATGCTGGTCGATCGTCGCAGAGTCCGAGCCGATATCGTTGGAGATGCGGTCGAGCAGGGCCTGCAGATTGTCGGCGCGGCGCTCGAAGATGGCCTGCCCCGAGCCCAGGCGCTTGTTGTAGGCCAGGAGCTTGTCGCGGCCGGCGCGATACTTCTGCGCCGAGGTCGTCGACGGCAACAGCGAAACGCTGGGCTGCCACAACCAGATATTGGGCTGTTCGTTCAGGAAGCCGCGCGCCTGCTCGAGGTCACGGTCAGTCTGGCTGGAGCCGCGCGTACGGCCGAGCTGGTCCATCAGCTCGGTGCTGAACCGGCCCAGCGCCGACATGATGCCGCGCTGGAAGTTCGGCATGTTGTCGAGCAGGCCCGCCGGCGTGAAGAACGGCATCATCGGCGTCCAAGTGTGGACGTCGACCTCGCGCGTCACGAGATCCGCCGCGGTCGCTACGGCGCGGCTTTCGCCAGGCGCAACCCCACGCGCCGTGAATTGCGGATCGTCGTCGATATCCTCGGTGATGATCGCGCCGACCGGATAGTAAAGCAGGATCAGGACGACGAGGACGCGCCAGGTCCAGCCCCATATCGATCTGCGGCCTGCAGGTGCTGCGGTCGCCGACGCCGCAGACCGTCCCGGACGCCATGACCGCGCGCGTTCCCAGGTCCGCCGCCACCAGGAAGGCGCTGCCGGTTGTGGTGCGCCGTAGTCCGGTTCGAATGTCATAGCCCACCTTACCATTCGGCTCGTGACGAAACAGGGGCGCTGCCTGCTAGAGTGCATGTTTGTCGGTTGAATGAAGTTTGTAGGGAGTTTTGCGACATGGCACTCGATCCGGAATCACAGCGGCTGATCGATCTGATGGCGGCGGCTAACCGTCCGGCCTGGAACACGCTGAGCCCGCAGGATGCACGCGCGCAGTATCTCGCACTGCGCCCCGCCGCGCAGGGACCGCGCCCGGCCGAGGTGAAAGTGGTCGACCGCACCATTCCTGGACCGGCGGGCGAGCTGCCCGTGCGCATCTATCGGCCGACCTCGGCGCCGGCCGACTCCAAGCTGCCCGCTTTGGTCTACGCCCATGGCGGTGGCTGGGTGTTCGGCAACCTCGACAGCCACGATGTGCTCTGCGCCCAGCTCGCGATCGAAGCCGGCATCGTGGTCTTCCATATCGACTATCGTCTGGCACCCGAAGCGCGCTTCCCCGGCGCTTTCGATGATGTCGTGGCCGGGCTGAAGTGGGTGGCCGCAAATGGCGGCTCGGTCGGCATCGACACCTCGCGGCTTGCGATCGGTGGCGACAGCGCCGGCGGAAATCTCGCGGCGGCCGTGTCGATCTGGGCACGCGACAATGGTGGACCGAAGCTGCGCCTGCAGCTCCTCGCCTATCCCGTGACGGACGCGGTCGCGCGCTCTGAATCCTACCGCCGGTATGAAGACGGCTACGGCCTCAATGCCGTGACCATGGAATGGTTCTTCGACCACTACACGCCCGAAAAGGCAACGCGCGGCGACTGGCGCGTCTCGCCGATCCGCGCCGCCTCGCTCGCCGGCCTGCCGCCGGCGCTGGTGGTCACGGCGGGATATGACCCGCTGCGCGATGAAGGCCGGGCCTACGCCTTCCGCCTGCACCAGGAAGGCACGCAGGCCGATCTCGTGGAGTTCGGCGGCATGCTGCACGGCTTCCTGAGCTCACCAATGCTGCTGCATGGCGCCCGACGCGGCACGACGCTTTGCGCCGCGGCACTGCGCGAGGCGCTGGTCCTGCGCGACCAGTGAGGCCTCCGGCGTGAGCGCAACCGCCGCGCCCAACACGCCCCCCGGCGCCGCCCCCGTCGGCATGGCGCTGCCGGGGCTGGTGATCGCCATCGGCATGATTGGCGACACGCTGCTCTATGCCGTGTTGCCGCTCTACCATGACCAGTTCGGGTTGAGTCTGGCCATGGTCGGCGTGCTGCTGTCACTCAACCGCTGGATCCGCCTGCTCGCCAACTCAGCCGTCGCTCATATCGGCGAACGCATCGGCCCGCATGCGCTGATGATCGCCGCCGCAGTCGGTTCGGCCATTTCGACGACGGCCTACGGCTTGTTCGAGGACGCGACCGTCCAGATCTTTGCGCGCATCCTCTGGGGCATCTCCTATGCCTCGCTCAATCTCGCCACCTTGGCCTATGCAGTGAGCGACCGCGCCAACGCCGGCAAACGTGTCGGCGCGAGCCGTGCGGCGATCGGCCTGGTGCAGGCGGCCTCGCTGGTCGGTGGCGCCTGGATCGTCCTGCAGCTCGATGCTCGCTCGGTCTTCCTGATCTATGGCGGGCTGACCTTGATCGCGCTTGCCGCCGCCTTGATCCTGCCGCGCCTGCCACCCGAACCGATCGCCAAGAATGGCTTCAAGCTGCCCGTCCCGCACCGGCTCGAAGTCTGGGGCTTCGTGATGGGCTTCGCCGGCGACGGCGTGTTCCTGCTCACCCTCGCCTTCCTGATGAAGGACTCGATCACCTCGATGGCGGCCATCATGGCGACGGCGATGCTGCTGGCGCTGCGCTGGCTGGTCGAGGTCACGACGGGGCCGATCGGTGGCTGGATCGGCGACCGCTTCGGCGCGCGACGCATCGCGATCGCCAACGCCATCCTCCTGGTGGGCGGCTTCGTGCTGATCGCCGCCGATCACGAACTGCTGGGCGCGCTTCTGATCGTCATGACGCGCGGCATGTTCAACACGCTGATCCCCGTGCTGGTGATCGAGCGCGGCCATGGCGGCGTGCTCTCCAGCCAGGCCAGCTATTCGACGTGGCGCGACTTCGGCGCCGCTGTCGGCCCACTCACCGCGCCCTGGCTGTTCCTCAACGTGCCGCAAACGCCGCTCTACGCGGCGCTCTCTTTAGCCTTGGGACTCGCCGGCTACTTCTGCCTAGTCAGGCGCTAGCGGAACACATCCTTGCGCTGACGCACTTCGGCGAACACCGCGACCGGGTCGCCGCCCACCATGCCGACCGCCGCCTGCACTGCCGGCACGTCGGCGCGCAGGAAGGGGTTGGTGGCCTTCTCTTCGCCCAGGAGCGACGGCACGGTGGCCTCGCCCTTGGCCCGCGCGGCATCGATGGCGGCGGACCGCTCGAATAGCTTCTTGTTGTCGCGTTCGACGGTCACGGCGAAACGTGCATTCGACTGCGTGTACTCATGGGCGCAGTAGACGCGCATTTCGTCTGGCAGCGCACGCAGACGGCTGAGCGATGTCCAGAACTGCTTCGGCGTGCCTTCGAACATGCGCCCGCAGCCGAGCGCAAACAGCGTATCCCCGCAGAACAGCGCCTTCTGCTCGCGGAAGGCATAGGCGATGTGGCCGCTGGTATGGCCGGGCACGAAGAAAATCTCCGCCTCGGCCTCGCCGAAGCGGTAGCGGTCGCCGTCATCGACCTCGATATCGATGCCGGGAATGCGTGCGCGATCCTGTCGCGGGCCGACGATCGTGCAGCCCGTCGCCTGCTTGATCTCGAGATTGCCGCCGACATGGTCGCCATGATGGTGGGTGTTCAGGATATGCGTGATCTTCCAGCGGCGCTTTTCGGCCTCGGCCAGGATCGGCCCGGCCACGGCAGGGTCGACGACGCCGACCGCTCCACTCTGCGGCTCGCGCATCAACCACACGTAATTGTCGCTCAGGACCGGAATACGGACGATGTCTAGTGTGGTGCTCATGATGCGCAACGCTAGCAGAGCTGTGATGCGCAGGCCATCGCCGGACCGTGGCAGCAGGGGCGCGATTTCTGCTAGGATCGAGCCATGTGGAGCGACGTCCTCGACCTTGAGGAGTTCTACGGCAGCACCCTGGGCCAGATGACGGCCCGCCTGCTGCGCGCACGGCTGCGCGACGTGTGGCCGAATGTGCGCGGCGAGGCCGTCCTGGGTCTGGGCTATGCCACGCCGCTGCTGCGCCCATTCGTCGAGGAAGCCAGCCGCACCTTGGCCTTCATGCCGGCCCAGCAGGGCGTCACGCGCTGGCCACGCGAAGGCCGCAATCACGCGACCCTGGTCGATGAACTCGACCTTCCGCTGCCCGACCGCTCCGTGGACCGCGTGCTGCTGGTCCATGCCGTCGAGTGCACCGAACAGCTCCGCCCGATGCTGCGCGAGATCTGGCGCGTCATGTCCGATGGCGGCCGCATGATCGTCGTGGCCCCGACTCGCGCCGGCTTCTGGTCGCAAATCGACCGCTCTCCCTTCTATCAAGGCCATCCCTATTCGGCGGGCCAGCTCGCCGCGCTCCTGCGGGCCAACATGTTCGCGCCGCTGCGCCAGACGCGCGCGCTTTATATGCCGCCGACCAACTCTCGGCTCCTGATGGGCATGGCCCCTGCCGTCGAGCGATTCGGCCAACGCTGGCTCGGTCGCTTCGCCGGCGTCAGCGTCATCGAATCCGGCAAGCAGCTCTATGCCGGCATCGCCGAGCGCGCCCATACGCCCGAGCTCGCCGTCGTCCGGCCCAAACTTCGGGTCGCCACATCGCGCGACACGCAAGCGGCGCGCAACAGCAAGGACGGCGAAGCGCCCGCCTCCTGACCCCTCACCTCCGGATCGATAACATGGCTTTCTCTCCGCGCGTGATCGCGCTGCTCGGGTTTGGCGAAGCAGGCTCGGCTATTGCCCAGGGCCTTTGCGTCGAAGGTGGTTGGCGGGGCGTACCCGCGCTGGGAGACAATGCGCCGCGACGCCTGATCGCGATCGACACCGCCCTCGACAAGGACGCGCGCGGTACCGCGTTGGGCAAGGCGGCGCGCGCCCTCGATGTTGCGATCTCGGACAGCTACACCGAGACGTTGCGCGACGCTGATCTCGTGATCTGCGCCGTGCAGGGTGAGCATGCGCTCGAAGCGGCAGCCGCCGCTGCACCACTACTCAAGAAAGGCGTGCACTTCCTCGACCTCTGCACCGTGACCGGCAAGATGTCCGACGAGGACCGCGCCGAGATCGAGAAGGGCGCAGGACGCTACATCGACGTTGCCGTGATGGGCGGCTTCTTCAAGCAGGGCATCAAGGCGCCGATGCTCGTCGCGGGAGAGGATGCCACTGAAGCCGTGGCCTGGATGAACGCCAACGGCTTCGACGCGAAGCTGCTGGGTCCGAAGCCCGGCAGCGCTTCCTCGGTAAAGATGCTGCGCAGCACCTTGATCAAGGGTGTCGAAGCGCTCGGCGTCGAGGCGCTGGTGACGGCGAAACGCCAGGGCATCCTGGAAGAAGTGCTGGCCTGCCTCTCCGATGCCGACCAGATGCCATTCCGCGACTTCATCGCCATGCTGGTGCAGACGCACATCGTGCACGCCCATCGGCGCTGGGAGGAGATGGGCCTCGTGGCGCAGACCCTGCGCGAGACCGGCGTCGATCCGCTGATGACCGAAGCCATCGAACGCAACCACCGGCGCACGGTCGATGCCGGGATCGCACCGGCCAACGGCCAGGTGCCGAGCCTCGACGATGCACTGACGATCCTTTCCGAGAAGGTGATCCGTGGGGTCTGATGTCTTCGACCGGCTCGTGGCACTGCTGAACGACGCAAAGGCGAAGTTCCGCGTCATCGAGCACGAGGCCGAAGGAAAATCCGAGGCAATCAGCGCCATCCGCGGCAACCGTCCCGATCAAGCGGCCAAGGCGATGGTGCTCGATGTGCGCGGCGGTGGCGGTGGCCGGCGCCATGTGCTGGCGATCCTGCCGGGCAATCGCAAGCTCGACTTCAACGCCGTGGCCACGCTCTTCGAGGCGCGCAAATGCGGCTTCGCCTCGCCGGACACCGCGCAGGAGCTGACAGGTTGCGTGATGGGCGCAGTGCCGCCCTTTGCCCTGAACCCGGACCTTGCGGTGGTGGTCGAGGAAGATCTGCTCGCCAACGAAACGCTGTTCTTCAATGCAGGCCGCCTCGACCGCTCGATGGAGCTCGACACCAGAGACTGGATCGCGGCGGCCCAGCCGCGCATCGCGCGGATCGCCGCGCGTGGTTGACGGTGAGGCTCCAGAATGGCGATTCGCACCGGCGAGCGAAGCCGACTTCGAGCCGCTGCTGGCGATCCGCATCGACGTCATGCGCGAACACTTGGAGCGCGTCTTTCGCTACGAGCCGTCGCGGGCCCGGCGGGTCTTCCGCGAGCATTTCGATCAGCCGGGTATGCGCCTGATCCTGATCGGCGACACGCTGGCAGGCTGCGTCGCCTTCCGGCCCGGTAACGACGCGATCTCGATCGACTCCTTCTATCTCGACCGTCGCTTCCAGAATCGCGGGCTCGGCGCGACGATCCTCAAGGTGCTGCTGGCCGAAGCCGATGCGCTGGCCAAGCCGGTGCATCTCGACGTGCTGCAGGGCAGCCCCGCCGATCGCTTCTACGAACGCCACGGCTTCCGGAAGATCAAGGAAGACGAAATCGAGCGCACCTATGAACGGCCGACGCCGACGGCAACTCGGTAACCAGGTCGTAGGCTGGACGAGCCTGAGCCGAGGCACCATCCTGAGAGGCAGCGCTGTTTCGTTGCGGATGTGTGACCATGGCCGACCAGTCTCGTCTTCATTTCGATGCTACCGATCTCGCAGCCTATCTCGACCGCATCGGCTATTCGGGGCCGGTGGCGCCCGATCTTCCAACGCTCCGCGCCCTGCATGCGCATCATGTGGCCGCAATCTCCTTCGAGAACATCGATCCGATGTTCCGCCACACGCCCGACCTGTCGGCGCACGGGCTGATGGCGAAGCTCGTCCATGGCGGCCGCGGAGGCTACTGCTACGAGCAGAACGGCCTCTATCTCGGCATGCTGCAGCATATCGGCTTCGATGCGCATGGCTTGATGGGACGAGTGCGTTGGGGCGCCCCTGCCGACAACGTAACACCCCGCAGCCACATGATGATCCACGTGACGCTGCCTGAAGGTCCCTACCTCACCGATGCAGGCTTTGGCGGCATGACGCCGACGGGTCCGCTGAAATTCGTGGCCGATATCGTCCAGGAAACGCCACATGAGCCGTTTCGGCTGTTGCGGGATGGCGCCGATTGGCTGCTGCAGGCCCAGGTCGCCGGCACCTGGAGCGATGTCTACCGGTTCGATCTCAATGCGCAGATCCCGATCGACTACAAAGCGAGCAACTACTATCTCGCCAACAGCGACGATTCCTTTTTCACCCAAGGCATCATCGCAGCACGTCACGTTGCAGGGCAGCGCATGGCCCTCGGCAACCATAACTTCACGATCTATCCCACCGGCAAGTCCCCGCAACGGCGGATGCTGAAGGACGCCGCCGCCATCTGCGACACGCTGGAAAAGGAATTCGGCATCCGTCTGCCTGACCGGGATGCCCTGATCACGCGGATCGAAGCGAAGGGCGCCTAGTCCCGGCGCAGCATGAACACCGCCTGCTCGCCGATCAGGTTGGCAAGCAGCGGCGGCATCTGGATGCGACGGCTCGTGCTGTTCAGGACAATTGCCCGCTCGACCCGCACGCCCATGTCGCGGCAGAGCGCACGGAAATCGTCGATGCTGCAGAGATGGATGTTAGGCGTGTCGTACCACTTGTAAGGCAGCGACGGCGTCTCGGGCATGCGCCCACCGAACACCAGCCGCAGCCGGACCTGCCAATGGGCGAAGTTGGGGAACGACACGATGGCGTGCTTGCCGACCCGCAACATCTGGCGCAGCACTTCGCGCGGCTCGCGCGTGGCCTGCAGAGTCTGGCTCAGGATCACGTAGTCGAAGGCATCGTCGGGGTAGTCGCGCAGGTCGGCATCGGCATCGCCCTGGATCACCGACAGCCCGTTGGCGACACAGGCATTCACGCCCGCCTGGCTCAATTCCATGCCGCGGGCATCGACGCGCTTGAAATTCACCAGATAGGCCAGCAGCGAACCGTCGCCACAGCCGACGTCGAGCGCGCGCGTGCCCGGCTCGACCATGTCGGCGATGAGCTGGAGATCGACGCGAATGGTGGCGGTCACGACACGGCACCGAGGCCGCGCACGGCGGCCGCGCCCTTGAGGAAGCCTGACAGGGTACGGAACATCTCCGGCTCGTCGAGCAGGAAGGCATCGTGGCCCTTGTCGCTCTCGACCTCGACGAACGACACGTTGGCCGCGGCTGCATTCAACGCATGCACGACTTCCCGGCTCTCGCGGGTCGGGAACAGCCAGTCGCTGGTGAAGGACATCAGGCAGAAGCGCGTGGGCGTGCCCTTGAAGGCGTTGGCCAGCACGCCACCGTTCGCGCCGGCAAGATCGAAGTAGTCCATGGCGCGCGTGATGTAGAGGTAGGAGTTGGCGTCGAAGCGATCGACGAAGGTCGAGCCCTGGTGGCGCAGATAACTCTCGACCTGGAAGTCGGCATCGAAGCTGAAGCCCAGCACGTTGCGGTCCTGCAGGGCGCGGCCGAACTTGCGCTGCAACGCCTGCTCCGAAAGATAAGTGATGTGCGCCGTCATGCGTGCCACTGCGAGCCCGCGCGCCGGCACGGTCTGGTGCAGGCGATAGTCGCCGCCCTTCCATTCCGGATCGGCCATGATCGCCTGGCGGCCGACCTCGTGGAACGCGATGTTCTGCGCCGAATGATGCGCGGCGCAGGCGATCGGCACGGCCGAAAAGACCCGGCTGGGGTAGGTCGCGGCCCATTCGAGCACCTGCATGCCGCCCATCGAACCGCCGATGACGCAGAACAGGTCCGGGATGCCGAGGTGATCGAGCAGTGCCGCCTGGGCGCGCACCATGTCGCCGATGGTCACCACCGGAAAGCGCAGGTTCCAGGGCTCGCCGGTCGCCGGATCGCGCGCCAGCGGCCCGGTCGTGCCCATGCAATGGCCCAGCACGTTGACGCAGATGATATAGTAATGCGCCGGATCGAGGACCTTGCCCGGCCCGACCAGACTGTCCCACCAGCCTTCCTTCCCGGTCACGGGGTGCCGCTCGGCGACGAACTGATCGCAGGTCAGCGGGTGGCAGATCAGAACAGCATTGCTTTTGGCTGCATTGAGGGTGCCGTAAGTCTGGTAGGCGACCCGATAGGGGCCGAGATCGACACCGCAGTCGAGCCGCAGCGGACGCTCCACGCCCAGAACCGCGTGGCGGCACTGGGCGAGCGCCTTGCGCTCGGCATCGGTCAGGTCGTCCAGCACATGACCTCTCTACTGGCCTTCACAACAGAAAGGCCCACGAAAAAGCCCCCGACCGGAAGGGCGGGGGCTTTTTCGAGCGCTCCGACCTTTTAGCGGTGTTTAACGTGGCCGCAAGCCGGTCGGCTCAAATTCCACGGTGAGTTCTATACGGACCCCTGCGGCTGGGCGCAAGCGCCTTGCATTTGTTTGGCTTTACGCCGGCAGGCCGAACGTAGTATCGCCGCTGCGCACAGGAACAACCGGCCTTATGGACGCTTCGACCCTCGACAATCTGCGACTGGAAATCGACGCCATCGATGGCGAACTGCACGGCCTGATTCGTCGTCGCGCAGCCCTCGTCGGTGAAATCTCTGCCGCCAAGCCGGCCGGCGGCCTGGCCTTGCGCCCGGGCCGCGAAGCCCAGGTCATGCGTCAGCGGCTGGCTGCCCACGATGGCGGCTTCCCCGTGCCCGCGATCTATCGCATGTGGCGCGAGATGGTGAGCTCCTTCACCCTGATGCAGACACCGGGACTGAAGATTGCCATCTGCCGTCCGGTCGACCAGCCGGGCTACTGGGACCTCGCGCGCGATCACTTCGGTTGCCAGATCCCTTTCGTCGCCCACGATACGCCGGCTCAGGTGCTGGCGGCAGTGCGTGCCAGCCCGACGACGCTCGGCGTCGTGCCAGCCCCTATCGAAGCCGATAGCGCACCGTGGTGGCCGTTGCTTGCCAGCGGCGAGGCGACGTTGCCCAACGTCGTGGCACGACTGCCCTTTCTCGTCATGCCCAACGCCCGGGCACGCGGTATTTCAGCCTTCGTGCTGGGCCGTATCGAGCCGGAACCCAGCGGCGACGATCGCGCCCTGATCTCGATCGAAGCCAAGAACGGCCTCAGCCGTGACCGTATTGCCGGCGCTGTGGCCAAGGTCGGCCTGCCGCCTTTCACTTCCGCGCTGGACCAGGTTGTAGCCGGCGTGCATCACTATCTCGTCGAACTGCCGGGCGTGATCGCCGACGATGACCAGCGCCTGCGCGACCTCGGAGCGGCATTGGGCCTCGAAAACGGTCTCGTTGCGGTGCTCGGCGCCTACGCTGTTCCGGCCGATATCCGGCCGTAACCTGAACCATTACGGGAGACTGCCATGAGCGCGCTCACCCCGCGTCCGGGCATCATGAAGATTGCGCCCTATGTGCCGGGCAAGGACTCGGTCGAGGGCAAGGAAACCATCGCCAAGCTCTCGTCCAACGAGGGTGCGCTGGGTCCCTCGCCCAAGGCGATGGCCGCCTACGCCAAGATGGCGACCGAACTGCACCGCTATCCCGACGGCGGCACCGACAAGCTGCGTACGGCGATCGGCCGTCACTACGGGCTCGACGCCGCGCGCATCGTCTGCGGCGCCGGCTCCGACGAGCTCCTGAACCTGCTGGTGCGCGCCTACTGCGGGCCGGGCGACGAGCTGCTCTACAGCCAGTTCGGCTTCCTGATGTATCCGATCAATGCGCTGGGCGTCGGGGCGACGCCAGTGGCGGCGCCGGAGAAGGACTATCGCGCCGATGTCGACGCGATGCTGTCCAAGGTGACCAACAAGACGCGCATCGTCTGCCTCGCCAATCCGAACAATCCGACGGGCACCTACATCACCAAGGACGATGTCCGCCGCCTGCATGCCGGCCTGCCGAAGGACGTGCTGCTGGTGATCGACGCGGCCTATGCCGAGTATGTCAGCCGCAACGACTACGAGTCGGGCGTCGAGCTGGTCGACCAGGCCGAGAACGTCGTGATGACGCGCACCTTCTCCAAGATCTACGGGCTGGGCGGACTGCGGCTCGGCTGGATGTACGGCCCCGCCGGCGTCATCGACGTGATGAGCCGGCTGCGTCAGCCGTTCAACGTCAACCTGGCGGCACAGGCGGCCGGCGTCGCGGCGATGGAAGATATTGCCCACACCGACGCCAGCCGCACCAACAACGATATCTGGCTGCCCTGGCTCAGCACCGAGCTCACGAAGCTCGGCCTGAAGCCGCTGCCCAGCGTCGGCAACTTCCTGCTGGTCGGCTTCGGTTCCAAAGAACGGGCGGCCGCTGCCAACGACTGGCTGATGAACGACGGCCTGATCCCGCGCATGGTCGCAGGTTACGGTCTGCCCGAACATCTGCGCATCACCATCGGCACCGAGACCGAAGTGAAAGCTATCGCCGCCTCGCTCACGAAGTTCGTAGCAGCGAAATGAGCCAACCGATCTTCGAAAAGATCGCGCTGATCGGCATCGGGCTGATCGGCGGCTCGATTGCCCTGGAGGCACGCAAGCGCGGCTTGGCCAAGAGCATCGTTGCCGCCACACGCAGCCCGGAAACCGCGGCTCTCGCTAACAAGCTGAAGCTCGCCGACCATTGCGGCACCGACCTTGCGGCAGCCTGCAAGGATGCCGACCTGGTCATCGTCTGCACGCCGGTCGGCGCTTGCGGACCGGCCACCCAGGCTATCGCGTCGAGCCTGAAGCCCGGCTGCATCGTGTCGGATGTCGGCTCGGTGAAGCAGACCGTGATCGCCGACATGGCGCCGCACATTCCCAAGGGCGTGCACTTCGTGCCGGCCCATCCCGTGGCCGGCACGGAGAACTCCGGCCCCGAAGCCGCGCTGCTCGACCTGTTCGAGGGCCGGTGGTGCATCCTGACGCCGCTACCCGACAGCGATGCCGCTGCGGTCGCAAAGCTCGAAGCCTTCTGGAAGGGACTGGGCAGCCAGGTCGAGCGCATCGATCCCAAGGACCACGACCGCATCCTGGCGATCACCTCACACCTGCCCCACCTGATCGCCTACACGATCGTGGGCACGGCCGACGATCTCGGCGGTCACCTCAACAGCGAAGTGCTGAAATTCGCCGCCGGCGGCTTTCGCGATTTCACGCGCATCGCCGCCTCCGATCCCACGATGTGGCGCGACGTGTTCATGAACAATCGCGAGGCCGTCCTCGAAGTGCTGCAGCGCTTCCAGGAAGATCTCTTCTACCTGCAGCGCGCCATCCGCTGGGGCGAAGGCGACAAGCTGTTCGACCTCTTCACGCGCACACGCGAAATTCGCCGCGCCCTGATCCATCTCCATCAGGCGTGAGTGCAGCCAAACCTCGCTGGGTCTTCGGCTACGGCTCGCTGATGTGGAATCCGGGCTTTGCCACGCCCGAAACCCAGCCCGCCCGCCTGCAGGGCTGGCACCGCGCCTTCTGCATCTACTCCGAGCATTATCGCGGCACGCCCAAGCAGCCAGGGCTGATCCTGGGCCTGCTGCCGGGCGGCGCCTGTCGCGGCCTGGCCCATCGCCTGCCGGCGGCCGCCTATGACGAAGTGCGGCGCTACCTGATCCATCGCGAGATCGACAATGACGGCGTCTACGAGGAGACGGTCCGACCGATCCATCTCGACGACGGGCGGACGGTCCCGGCGCTGGTCTATCTCGCCGATCGCAAGCACCGGCAGTTTGCCGGCAAGCTGCCGCTTGCTACGGCAACAGCCTTGGTACGCCGCGGACGCGGCGCTACCGGGACCAATCTCGACTATGTGCTGAACACGGTCGCCCATCTGGACGACCTCGGTTTGCGCGATCCAGCGCTCGAAGCACTGGCGAAGCAGGCCGCGGCTAGCGGCGCGCCGTCTCGTTTGCGAACACGGACTTCACGACGAACTTGAGTTCGTCGCGTGCCTCGTCGACCGACAGGCCGAGCCGCTGGCGCAACACGACCCAGCTCTCCGGGGCGATGGCCAGAGCCAGCGCCGTCAACGTCCGCTCGCGCGATTCGGCCGGCAGCGCGGCCAGCTCGTTGGCGAAGGCCTGCGAAAGGTGCGCCGTATTTGCGCTGTAGATCTGAGAGATCATGTCCGCAGCCTCGGAGGAGCGACGCTGCAGCGTCTCCACGAAGGTCCACATCGGGCGGAGCTGCTCGTAACGATCGGCGCACTGACTAACCAGGTAGTTGATGCGGTCCTCGAAGGCGAAGCTGCCGACCAGCTCGGGCGCTTCGCCGACCAGGGCCGCGAGCATGCGGCCGAGAACCGCGACATAGAGTTCCGCCGTGTCCGCGAAATGCTGGAACACCGTGCGCGCCGACACGCCCGCCATCTGCGCAATGTCGCGCACGATCGGCGCGACCTGCCCCGCCGCGGCGAGGGCAAGAGCGGAGGCGACGATGGCTTCGCGGGTACGGGCGACGCGATCACCGCGGCCGGCATTCTGCAGCGGCTTCGATTGAGTCAGGGCTTGACCGTCCATGCACTGATCCCCCGGCAAGTGGTTGCGGCCTCTCCGACAACCTTCTTTCGACACATCTATAGCGTGTAGGCTACTCGGCTTGAACGAAGATACTAGTGCATCTCCGCCGCCGATGCGACGATGCGCTATAAGGGCGCGATCGCCGTAAGCAACCTGTAAGCTAGCCATCGAGCCACGCCCGTCAATCAAGGTGTCCAGATGTCCGAGAAGATCTTTGCTCCTGCGTCGCTCGCCGCGCAAGCTATGGGCTGGATCGACCCGGTCACCAAGGCCGTGGTGCCGCCCATTCACATGGCGAGCACGTATTTACGGGACGAGGACAATGGCTATCGCTCCGGCCGTATCTACGCCCGTGCCGATAACCCCACGTTCGATCAGGCCGAAACAACTCTGGCTGCTCTCGAGGGCGGGGCCAAGGCCCTGATCTTCTCCTCGGGCATGAGCGCGGCCACCGCCTGCTTTCTCGCTCTCACACCGGGCGACCATGTCGTGGCCTCGAAGGTCATGTACTGGGCGCTGCGCAACTGGCTGATGACCTTTGCCACGCATTGGGGCCTCAAGATCGATTTCGTCGATGCCGATCGCACCGATGACGTTGCCGCCGCCGTCAAGCCCGGCGCCACCAAGCTGGTCTGGATCGAGACGCCGGCCAATCCGACCTGGTGCGTGGCCGACATCGCCGCGATCGCCGAGATCGCGCACAAGGCTGGCGCCCTGCTGGGCGTCGACTCGACAGTGGCGACACCTGTGTTGACGCGACCGATCGAGCATGGCGCCGACATCGTCATGCACTCGGCGACCAAATACCTGAACGGACATTCCGACATCATCGCCGGCGCGCTGGTCGGCGCGCGCGACGACGCCTATTGGGCCAAGCTCCGCACCATCCGTGCGCAGCTCGGTACGATCCTCGGCCAGACCGAAGCTTGGCTGCTGATGCGCGGCATGCGGACTCTCTTTCCCCGGGTCGCCTGGGCTTGCCGCTCGGCCCAAACGCTCGCCGAAAAGTTTGCGGCCCATCCGATGGTGGCCGAGGTGCTCTATCCCGGACTGCCTTCCTTCGCCGGCCATCAGGCCGCTGCCCGTCAAATGACCGGCGGCTTCGGCGGCATGCTGTCGGTGCGCGTCAAGGGCGGCGAGCGTGCGGCCATCGCGACGGCAGCGCGGGTCGAGCTGTGGAAGCGGGCGACATCGCTGGGCGGCGTCGAAAGCCTGATCGAACACCGTGCCAGCATCGAAGGTCCCGGCACGCCCTGCCCGCCCGACCTGCTGCGCCTCTCCGTCGGCGTCGAGGAAACGAACGACCTGTTCGACGATCTCGACCAGGCGCTGAAGCGCGCGCACAACGCCTAGGTGCTGAGAGTAAACCCTTCGCGCAACGGATCGTCCGCGTCGAAACGGAAGCGGCTTTCGCCGGTGATATGGGCTTGGCCACCAACCTCGACGATCAACGCCTTGCGTGGGCCGACGGCCGGCGCGTCGCGCACGATACGGCCGCTGAAATGGGCGCCAGTACAGCTTTCGAACAGTCGCTCTTCATCGCTGCGAACCTGCCGCCGCGCCGCCATCAGCGCCATGCGCGCGGTAACGCCGCTGCCAGTCGGGCTGCGGTCGATCTGGCGGCCGGCAAAGATGCAGACGTTGCGGCTCGCCTGTCCGTTCGCGCCGTCGCCATCATCAGTCAGGATCGTGCCGTAGAGAAAGGCGAGGTCGGGCTCCGATGGATGCTCGATCGGGATGGCCTTAGCCGCCGCCAATGCTATCTCCTCGCCTGCATCGACGATGGCCCGCATCGGCGACGTCCTGAGATCGAGCCCGATCGAGTCCACGGCCAGGATCGCGTAGAAAGCGCCGCCATAGGCGATATCGACGGTCACCGGCCCCCAGGTTGCGGTCGGCGCGATACGGTCCAGCACGTAGGCGAAGGCCGGCACGCTTTCGAAGCGAACCGTGCCGTCGGGTGCGACGCGCGCCGTGACGAGGCCACAGGGACACTGCAGGCGCACGATGGTCTCGGGTTCGGTACGCGCCACTCTTCCGCTCTCGACCGCCCAGCGCGCCAGAGCGATCGTCGCGTGGCCGCACATCGTGCTGTAGCCCTCGTTGTGCATGAACAGCACGGCGAGATCGGCGTCGGGATGATCGGGCTCGACAACCAGCGCGCCGTACATGCCATCGTGGCCGCGCGGCTCCAGCATCAAACCACGGCGCAGTTGATCGAAACGCTCCTTCGCCTCACGCCGCTTGTCGAGCAGCGTCTTGCCGGAAAAGACCGGCCAACCGTCGACGATGATACGCGTGGGCTCGCCGCCCGTGTGCATCTCGACGGTCGAGAGGATCAAGCGCCCGCCTCTTTGGCGACGCCGAACACCTGGCCGAGGCCGGCGCCGATACGTTCGTTCATCATCTCGATCGAGCCGTCGGTGTAGGCCGCGATCTTGGCACCTGCGAGGTGGCGCGCCAGCGGATAGTCGGCACGCAGGCCGTTGGCGCCCATCGCCTGGATGCAATCGGCGATGCGCTGAACGGCCATGTCGGTGGCGAACTTCTTGGCATAGGCCGCCGGCAGGACGGCATCGGCGCCCTCGTCGATCAAACGAGCAGCGCGATAGGTGAGAAGCCGCGCGGCTTCGAGATCGGTCGCCGCGTCCACGAGCTTCCAGCGCACGCCCTGATGGTCCAGCACCGGCTGGCCGAAGGTCTTGCGTTGCTGCGTGTAGCGCACCGCCGTTTCGAGCGAAGCCTGCAGCATGCCGCAGCACATGGCGGCAACGTAGGCGCGCGCGCCGTTGATACCGGCAAGGGCGGCCTTGAAGGCCTCGCCCGGCGGATGCAGCACCGCCTCGTCCGGTGCGAAGTAATCGACAAGCCGAAAGCCCCCGACGCCAATGGCGTGGCCGCCATGCAGTTCGAACGGCTTTTCGCGATGGAAGCCCGGCCGCTCCGCCTCGATCGCAAAGCAGGCGATGCCACGGTAGCCCTTCGCCCTGTCGGTCTGCGCGTAAGCGACCGACAGGCCTGCAACCGCGGCATTGGTGATCCACGCCTTGGCGCCGTTCAGCTTCCAGCCACCGTCGACACGGACGGCTTCCATTTCCAGCCCGCCGAAATCGCTGCCGACACCGGGTTCGCTGAGGCCGGCACAACCGATCAGGTCGCCGGTCAGCATGCGCGGCAGCAGCCGCGCGACATGCGCCGGCTGGCCGTCGCGGGCAAATCGTGCGCAGGCATTGTGATGATTGATCATGGCGAAGGCGAAAGCAAAATCGGCTTTGGCGATCTCCTCGAAGGCGCGCAGCTTGCAGGAGAACGACAGCCCCTGGCCGCCATGCTTCTTGGCTAGCTCGATCGTGTTGAAGCCCTGCGCACAGCCCGCCTTGATCGTCTCCAGCGGATAGTGCCGGTCCCACTCCCAGCGGGCGGCGTTCGGGGCGACATGCTCTTCGGCAAACGCCCGGGCACGCGCTACGACGGCGCGTTCTTCGACGGTCATGATCTCGTCCAGCATCGGCTTGAGATACACGATTGGACCTTGAGCGCAACCGCGGGCTAGAATGTTGTCAGCGCGGGTGTAGCTCAGGGGTAGAGCGTCGGCTTCCCAAGCCGTAGGTCGCGGGTTCAAATCCCGTCGCCCGCTCCAAAAATCTTCGCCAAAGATTCTTAAGGCAGGAAGCGTCGGCATCATGGGGTCGGTAATTTCGCCACCGGTCGAGTCGATTCCGGTTCCCGACGGCGGTGACTTCGAATTCGACGGGCCGCGCTTCACCGCCTACTGGCAGCATCTCGCCGGTAAGCTCGCCCAGCTCCCGCCCAAGCCACAACGCGACGACAAGACCTATGCCGAGGCGGAGACGCTGAAGCAGGCGGCGCGCGACGCCCGGTTCGCCTTCCTGCGCCGTTACGCCATTTCGATCTACGATAGACTGACCGCCAACCGGACCAGGTTCGTGCGTATCGAGCGGCTGGTCTATGACGCGGCCGACCTTGTGCCCGGCCTCGTTCCGACCCGCGCCGAGGTCGCCGCCGAAGCCGAACTGCGTCAGTCCGAAAAAGAAGGCGTGGAGATCGACCAGGGCATCCTCTGTAATCAATTCCTGGCGGATCCCGGCTGCGGGATGCACCTCTGCCACGCCATGCTGCTGCCGCGCGAGGAATCGGCCGACGCGCTCGCCAAATTCCAGCGCGACGGCCGGCTCGACCTCGGCTTTGCGCGGGTCGAGCGCCAGGGCAAGGCGGCGGTGCTGCTGCTCGCCAACCGCCGCTTCCTCAATTCCGAAGACAATTCGACCCAGGCCGCGACCGAGATCGGCGCCGATGTCTGCATCCTCGACCGGCAGAGCGAAGTCGCCGTGCTGCGCGGCGATGTGGTGCCGGAAGGCAAGTATGCCGGCCGCCGCGTCTACAATGCCGGCATCAACCTCACGCATCTCTACTACGGCAAGATCCCGTTCCTGTGGTTCCTGGTCCGCGACCTGGGCTTCGTGAACAAGATGTTCCGTGGCCTCGCCCGGCCCGATGTCTCACCCGATGAAGTCGCCGGCGATTCGATCGAAAAGCTCTGGATCTCGGCGGTCGAGACTTTCGCCATCGGCGGTGGCTGCCAGATCCTGCTGGCGACCGACTTCAATATCGCCGGCCGCGATGCCTACATGACCCTGCCCGCACGCAAGGAGGGCATCATCCCGGCGATGGCCAATCTCCGGCTCGCGCGCTTCGTCGGCGACCGCATCGCCCGCCAGGCGATCATGTACGAGCGCCGCATCGACTGCGATTCAGATATCGGCCGCATGATCTGCGACGAGGTCGTGGCGCCAGCCGAGATCGACGCCACAATCGGCAAGGTCATCGACCGGCTGACCGGATCGGGTGCTGTCGGCGCCATCGGCAATCGTCGGGCGCTGCGCCTCTCGGCGGAACCGCTCGATCTCTTCCGCCGCTACGCCGCGCTCTACGCGCGCGAACAGGCCTACTGTCATTTCAGTCCGGCGCTGATCTCCAATCTCGAGCAATACTGGAACGCTCAAAGCCGACGCGCATAGAGCTTGATCAAGCTCCGGCCATAAGGTCGGCAAGAGTTGGATCGGCGGCGAGGTCAGACGCCGTACCGGAGCGTACGATCCGGCCACGGCTCAAGACGAGTCCGCGCTGGGCGACACGAAGCACGAGCCCTGCGCGCTGCTCCCCCACCAGAATCGCCATGCCCTCCGCCGCCATGGGACCGAGCCGGCTGAGCAAGTCATTGACCACCAGCGGCGCGAGACCGAGGGTCGGTTCGTCCAGAAGCAGCAGGCGCGGCCGGTTCATCAGCGCGCGCGCCAATGCCAGCATCTGCTGCTGGCCGCCCGACAGCAGCCAGGCGCGTGCATCTGGTCGCTCGCCGAGCATGGGGAACATCTCCAGCATTTCCTCGACTCGACGCCGTCGTTCGACAGGCACCAATGACGAGGAGGCTTCGAGGTTTTCGCGCACGGTGAGGCCTGCGAAGACACGACGCCCTTCCGGCACATAGCCGACGCCCGCCAGCACGCGCCGCTCGACCGGCCAGCCCGTCACGTCTCGTCCGAACAGATGAACAGGTCTCACCGACGCCCGGAAACCCAGGATCGTCTCGAATAGGCCCGTCTTGCCGGCGCCATTGCCGCCCAACAGCGCCACGATATCGCCGGCCGCGAGAGCGAGGCCACCGACCTGCAGGACAGGCGCGCTCATTCCGCGGCCTCTTCGACGCCAAGGAAGCTGGCGCGTACAATAGGATTGGCACGGACCTCGGCAGGCCGACCGATTGCAACCACGGCGCCACGATCGAGGCAGATCAACCGATCGCAGGTCCGCGACAGCAGCTCGATATCGTGATCGATGATCAGCACACCGCGGCCAGCCGCACGCAATCGTGCGATCAAGCTCGCGAGATCGGACCGTTCACGGTCCGTGGCGCCCGCTGCCGGTTCGTCGAGCAACAGGAACGATGCGCCGGTCTCGATAGCATGCGCGATATCAGCAGTGCGCGTATCGCCGGTCAATGCGAGGCTCTGAAAGCTGCGACCGACACCGACCCGCGCGATGGCGTGGGGCGCGAGGTGGTTGATGCGGCGCTCGTCGAGCATGATTGTGCCGCCATCCGCACACTCGAGTCCCCCGATCACGTTCAGCAGAGTCGTCTTGCCCGATCCGTTGGCGCCGATCAGGCCGACGACCTCGCCACGCTCCAGCGTGAACGACACGCCCTGCAAGGCCGCGACGCCGCCGAAGTGCTTGGCGACGCCATCGAGCGTGAGCCGCTGCGGTCCGTCGACGGCCTCCAGGTGCGCCGGGACTACGGGCGATACCGGTGGCACGGGTCGGACGCCGCGCCAGCGATCGATCAGCGTCGCCAACCCTTCGGGCGCCCAGAGCACGACCAGCAGCGTCGCGGCGGCATAAGCCAGCAACCATGCGCTCTGCAGATCACGCAGAAGCTCGGGCAGGCAGACGGCGATCGCCGCCCCCAGTACCGCCCCCATCGGATGACGTGCGCCACCCAGAACCACGGAGGTGAGGCAAAGGACCATGATGGGAAAGCCGGTGATCTCGGGTGAGACAACGCCGCTCACGGCCGCCGAGAGTCCACCGGCAAGACCCGCCAACGCACTGCCGATCACAAAGGCCACGAGACGCCAGCGTCCACCATCGATACCGAGAGTCGCCGCCACCAGGGGCGCTTGGCGCAGCAGTCGCGCCCGTTCACCCATCGGTCCAGCGAACAAGCGGGCCTGCACGACAATGGTGAGGATCAAACAGATCCAGACGATGACCAACAGGATCGGTCCGCGCGGCAACAACGCCGTGAAACCCGCCAACCCATTGGCGCCACCAGTGATGCTCTCGACATGGACCGCGGCGAGATGGATCAGCGACGCAAGCGCCAGCGTGGCCAGCGCAAAGTAGTGCGACTGCAGACGCAGGATCGGGCCGGCGACGATCGCCGCCGGCAATGCTGCGGCCAAGATCGCGACGGGTAACGACAGCAGCCCCAGCGTCGGTGCGGTCAACGCAACGGTGTAGGCGCCGACGCCGAACAGCGCGCCTTGCGCGAGGTTGAGCGCGCCGAGCTGACCGAACACGAGCTGATAGCCCACGCCCATCAGGGCATAGACGCCGACCAGGATCACCATGCGTTGACCGAACGGCGGCAACACGAGCAGGGCCAGCACCGGCAGCAGGATGAGAACAGCGAGCCAGAATTTGTCCAGGGCTCGCATCTCAGGCGTCCCTCTCAGGCACGTCGGCCGACCGGCTCGCCGAACAGGCCCTGCGGACGCAGGACCAGCACCGCAAGCACGGCAAGATAGAGCGCCGCCGAAGCCCAGGCATCGCCGACGGCCGCCGACACGAAGGTCTCGAACAGGCCGATGCCCAACGCGCCCAGCAAGGCGCCCGGCACGCTGCCCCAGCCACCGATGGCGACGGCGATATAGGCCTTCAGCATGTGGCCGGCCCCCTGGGTCGGCGCCACCAGGAACTGGTGACCGAGGAGGAAGCCCGCGATGCCGGCCAAGGCGCCGGCCAGCGCCAACGACAGGACGACATAGCGCGCCACGGGAATGCCCACGGCCCGCGCCATGTGGCGGTCGGCCGAAACCGCGCGCATGCGCCGCCCGACCTGCGTGCGCTCCAGCAGGAACCACATGGCAACGACCAGCGTCGCGCCGACAACCACGATGGCGATCGGTTGACGGCCGAGTGTAATACCGGCGATTTCGACAGCGCCGGTTCCCAACAGTGGCGGCGCAGTGCGCGGCGCGGCGTCCATCGTGACGGTAAGGCCCTGCTCGATCATGGCAGCGAGCGCGATGGTGGCGACGAAGGTCGCTTCAGGCGGACGAGCGACCAGCGGCAGGATCGCCACGCGCGCCGCGACGATGCCGGCAATACCGAGCGCCAGCGCCACGAACGGCAGCAGCAACGGCCCCGGCAAACCGGTCCACAATCCGATGACGACAGCCGCGGCGCCACCCAGCACGACAAGATCGCCATGGGCGAAGTTGACGGCGCCGGCAGCATTGAGAGCGAGGACGAAACCCAGCGCCACCAGCGCATAGGCCATGCCCAACGCCAATGCGTTGAGCAGAAGCTGGGCCGTGATCAGTGCTCGCGGGGGGCGTGCTTGCCCAGGATCCGCTGCAGCGTGCGCCGATGCATGTTGAGTCGGCGCGCCGTCTCCGAGACGTTGCGATCGCACTGCTCGAACACGCGCTGGATATGCTCCCAGCGAACGCGGTCAGCCGACATCGGATTGCTGGGCGGCGGCGGCAGCTTGCGGCCATGCGCCGTCAGCGCCTGCTCGATCGCGTCGGCGTCGGCAGGCTTGGCGAGATAGTCGACAGCGCCTTCCTTCACGGCGGCGACGGCGGTGGCAATGTTGCCGTACCCTGTCAGCACGACGATGCGAATGTCCGGTCGCGCCTGACGCAGCGGTCCCACGAGCTCCAGCCCGTTGCCATCGCCCAGTCGCAGATCGAGGACGGCAAAGGCGGGGGGGCGCGCGGTCTGGGCCAGCGCCTCGGCAACCGAGCCGACAGCGGTCACGATGAAGCCGCGCTGCTCGAGCGCGCGGGCAATGCGGTTGCGGAACGCTGCATCGTCGTCCGCGATCAGCAAGGTACGGTCTTTGTTGCTCACCGCACCGGCGATCACGGGCGACACGGGGCGGTTGCCACCGGTGTCCTGGGTCATAGGGACTCCTTCGACATCGGCCGCTATGTAGCCTTGAAGACGGGGTTTGGCCAGCGCACGGACACTGCGGCGCCACCCGCACCAGCCGTGCGGTTTCCAAAGGTGACACTGGCGCCGGTGCGCTCCAGTAGTGTTTTGGCGATGAAAACGCCCAATCCCATGTGGCCTTCCTCACCCTGGCGGGTCGAAATGAAGGGGGTGCCGAGTTCGTCCAGCAATGCCTCCGAGAAGCCCGGACCGTCGTCGCTGACCTCTACTTCGGACCATTCAGATGTCCAGCGGGTCGAAATCAGCACCTCGCGCCGGGCGAACGACACGGCGTTCTGCACGATATTTCCGATACCCTGCATGATTTCCGGGCTACGCACCTGGATCGGCGCCGTGCTGGGCGCCCCCTCGCCTGCGGGTCCCGCTTCGAAGGCGATCTTGATCTCCTCACGCTGATAATTCTGCGCCGCGGCTTCGATCAGCGCCGGCAAGGGCACCAGGGTATAGGCATCGGACACGTCACCGGCCGGATCGACCGAGAGCCGCGCCAGGATCGACCGGCAGCGGTCGGACTCGGCCGCTAAGAGCTCGACATCCTCGCGCAGCGGATCGTCGGCCTCGATTTCGCGCTGCATCTCCTTGGTGACGACGGCGATGGTCGAAAGCGGCGAGCCGAGTTCGTGCGCGGCGGCTGCAGCCAGCGCACCCAGTGCCGACATGCGCTGCTCGCGCGCGAGGGCAGCCTGCGCCGCCGCCAACGCATCGGCCATCTGCCGTGCCTCCTCGGCGAGCCGCCAGCCATAGAGCGTGATCAGCAAGGTCGTGAGCGAAAGACCAGCCCAGACGCCGACCTGGTAAATCTCCGGCAGGTGGAGCGGCGGTCCTCTCCACGGCAGCGGCTGATAGAAGAGGCCGAGAACGGCGATGCTGGCAATGGTGAGCAGGGTGAGGGCGATGTTGCTGGCGAGCGACAGGATCGTGGCACCGATCGCGACCGGGGCCAGCAACAGAAGCGAAAACGGATTGATCAGGCCGCCGGTGAGATAGAGCAGCACCGCCAGTTGCAGGATATCGAAGGCGAGGAAGATCGCAGCCTCGCGATCGTCGATGCGCGCCGACGCCGGGCGGCCGATGCTGACAGTAAGATTGAGCAACGCCGACAGAGCGATGGCGCCACCAACCGCCAGCACGGGCAGGCTGAATCCCAAGCCCCAATGGACCACGGCGGCAGTGAAGACCTGGCCGGCGACCGCGGCCCAGCGGATCAGCACCAACGCGCGCAGGCGCACGCCGCCGCGCGGCAGAATGCTCATGGCATTGGACGGCCGCGTCACGACCGGAGGGACAGATGGCGGCGAGGCATTTTCGGCGCGCGCCGCCACGCTGCTACTCCTCGATCATCAGGTGCTTGCGATGCACCGTCGTGAAGAGCGGGATCTTGCGCTGCTTCTTGCGATTGGGCGGCTCCTTCACCAGCCGGCCGATCTCACCCAGGATCAGTCCCGTAATGGTGGGCAGCGGCAGTTCCCGTGCCTCGTCGAGACGCACCCAGCGAACATCGCCAAGCTCGCTCGAATGACGGATCTCGCCGGTTGCGTCCTCGGCGCGTGCCATGAAGAAGCGCGCATTGAAGCGGCGCGGTCGGCCAGGGGGCGTCACCGCGCGGGCAATCAGGTCGAGGCAATCCAGTGCCGGTGCAAAGCCCTGATCGAGAAAGCCGTGCCAGTGCTCGCCGTAGTCCTGCCTCGGTGCGCCGCCCTTCAACGGCTTGGCCAGCATCAGGCCCGTTTCCTCGAAGGTCTCGCGCACCGCCGCGACGGCAAGCGCGCGCGCCCGCTGCGGTGATGCCGCGCGCTGCAGACGTTCGTCGACGAAGCGATCGAGCGGCGTCGCCACCGGCACGCGCGCATCGGCGAGATCGACCCGGCCACCGGGAAACACGTAGCGGTTGGGCATGAACGCGTGCTTGGCGTCGCGACAGCCCAGCAGCACTTCGGGCACCTTGCCCTTCTGGCGCACCAGGATCAGCGTCGCGGCATCGCGTGGCCGCATGTAGGGGTACTTCTGGTCGACCTTTTCGACCGGCCGCTCGCTGCCGGGTTTCAAAGTGGTTTTGACCGGATCGTCGTAGCCTTTGTCGGTGCCGCGCACGACAGCACCAGCGGGAATGCCTCTTTTGCTCATACACCTAAGATAGAGCAATTCACGGAGGGCACAAAATTTCGCCTAGAACGACCACTCCACGGGCGTATCCGGGCGGAACACAGTGATGGTCTTGGCGAGCGCCGGCACCTCGATGTGATCAGGCGCATCGAGGACGGCAGCACGCAAGGTCACGCGCTCCTCGCTCGGCGGCAGTCCGTAGAAGGCCGGCCCATTCAGCGAGGCGAAGGCTTCGAGCCGGTCCAGCTTGCCCTCTTCGGCAAAGATCTGCGCATAGACCTGCATCGCTACCGGTGCATTGAACACGCCGGCGCACCCGCAGGCGCATTCCTTCGTGTCGGTGGTATGCGGCGCCGTATCGGTGCCGAGGAAGAACTGCGTGCTGTCCGAGGTCGCCGCCCTTCGCAGAGCGAGACGGTGCTCCTCGCGCTTGGCGATCGGCAGGCAATAGAAGTGCGGACGGATGCCGCCCTTGAAGATCGCATTGCGGTTGTAGCTGAGGTGATGCGGCGTGATCGTGCCGCCCAGCCGGCCGGGATGGGCCTCGACGAACGCCACGCCTTCTCGCGTGGTGATGTGCTCCAACACGATCTTGAGACCCTGATGGCGCTTCAGCAGTGGCGCCAGAACCTTGTCGAGGAACACCGCCTCGCGGTCGAAGATATCGACGTCGGGATCGGTCACCTCGCCATGGACGAGAAGCGGCATGCCGGCCTTCTCCATGGCCTCCAGCCCTTTCGCAACGCGATCCATCGACGTGACGCCATGCGCGGAGTTGGTCGTGGCATGCGCCGGATAGAGCTTGGCGGCGACCCACACGCCTTCGGTCTTGCCGCGCGTCAGCTCGGCCGGATCGGCGCCATCGGTCAGGTAGCATGTCATCAGCGGCTCGAAGCTCAAATCCTTCGGCACCGCAGCGCGGATTCGTTCCCGATAGGCGCTGGCCTCCGCCACCTTCGTCACCGGCGGCACCAGGTTCGGCATGATGATGGCACGGCCGAACTGGCGGGCCGTGTGCACGGCGCAAGCAGCGAGCAGGTGCCCGTCGCGCAGGTGAACGTGCCAGTCGTCGGGGCGGCGGATCGTGATCGAAGCGGCGGAAGGCGCAGTGGGCAAAGGCATTGCGCTTTCTACGCTTGCTCCCGGGCAGGCTCCAATGTTGATTGCGTGCATGACCGATCTGAAAGACGCCATCGCCTTCGCCCAGGCCGCCGAATCCAAGTGGCCCGCCAGCATGCACATGCCGGACGGGCAGTTCGTCATGACCTACGATTCCGGCGAGAAGGCCCCGGACAACGAGGTGCTGGGGCCCGTCACGCCGCGCGGCGGACATTCGGGCATCGTCTATCGCGGCGGCCACAAGCTCGCCGAATGGGGAGACGTCGACCGTCCCGATATGACCTTCAGCGTCGCCAAGAGCTACCTCGCTTTGCTCGCCGGGCTGGCGTTGGGCGACGGGCTGATCAAGAGCCTCGACGACAAGGTCGGCGACTATGCCCTCGATGATGGCTTCAAGAGTGAGCAGAACCGGGACATCACCTGGCGCCATCTACTGACCCAGACCAGCGAATGGTCGGGCAGCGTCTTCGGCAAGGAAGACCGCATCGACCACAATCGCGTGGTCGGCCTCGCCGTCGCCGACGCGCCCAAGGGCACGCGCCGGGCGATGAAGAAGGCCGGCACCTTCTACGAATACAACGACGTGCGGGTGAACCGTCTCAGCTACTCGCTGCTGCAGGTCTTCAAGGAGCCGCTGCCGTCGGTCCTGAAGCGACGCATCATGGATCCGATCGGCGGCTCGCAGTCCTGGAAGTGGGACGGCTACAAGACCTCGACCGTGACGATCGACGGCAAGGAGATGATTTCCGTGCCCGGCGGCGGCCATTGGGGTGGCGGCATCGTGATCTCTGCACGCGATCTCGCCTTGATGGGCCTTCTGGTCGCCCAAGGCGGCGTCTGGCAGGGCAAGCAGATCCTGCCCAAGGGCTGGACGGAGGAACTGGTGAAGCCCTGCCCCGTCGCGCCCTTCTACGGATTGATGTGGTGGCTCAACACCGACCGGCGCCAGTTCGCGGCAGCGTCGGAGAAGAGCTACTTCGCGCTGGGCTGGGGCAGCCACATCGTCTGGATCGACCCCGAGCATGACCTCGTGACGGTGCTGCGCTGGATCGATCGCAAGCAGGCGCCGGGCTTCGTCGAACGGCTGTTGGGTGCGATCTCGAAATGAGTCTCGACTACTCCGCCGTCCCGCGCATGCCGGACGGCCGCACCGCCGCCGAAACCATCGACTCCGTCGCCGCTCTCTCCCAGGCCGTCCGCGTGCCGATGGGCAATGGCGGCACGATGATGTGGCACGTCTTCGGCGCCGACCAGGGCAACAAGCCGATCCTGCTGCTGTTCCATGGCGGCTCGGGCTCGTGGATTCACTGGATCCGCAATGTCGTGCCGTTGTCGCAGCATTTCACGGTCTATGCCGCCGACCTGCCGGGTCTCGGCGAGAGCGACCCGCCCGATGACGTACGCGACATCTGGTCCGTGACGAACTGCGTGAAGACGGCGATGGATGCGCTGATTCCCAGGGACCGCGACTTCGCCATTACCGGCTTCTCTTTCGGCGGCATGGTGTCGGGCCATGTCGCCACCTTGGTTGGTGACCGGCTGCGTCGCCTCGTGCTGGTCGGAGCCGGCGGCTTGAAGGCAACGCGCAAGCCCGGACCGAAGCTGCGCAAGCTGCTGCCCGAGATGACGCCCGACGTGCTGGCGGCCGAGGCACGGCGCAATCTCGAAATCCTGATGCTGCATGATCCTGCCAAGGTCGATGGCGTGGCCATCCACATGCAGATCCTGAACACGACGCGCGCCAAGACGCGCAGCCGCGAGATGGGGCAAGCCTTCCGGCTGAGCGAAGTGCTGCCGCGAGTGAAGACACCACTCACCGGCATCTGGGGTGAATACGATTCGACGACCTATCCGCACATCCAGGAGCGAATCGATCTCTTCCGTGCCCTGCAGCCGGACTTCGAGATGAATGTCATTCAGGACGCCGGACACTGGGTTGCCTACGAAGCCGCCGAGGCGTTCAACGCCAAGCTGATGGATATCCTGCCCCGTTGACAGCGGCCCCTTGCGGGCGCGCAAATGCCGATGGCTTCACGGTCGTTTAGCGCCGGCCTCACCGCCGGGTGCTCGGCCTAACCGAAGAGGCGGCACAGCGATGACTCCGACCTGGAAACGTTGGCTTCCCCTCATCCTCGTCGTAATCCTCGGTGGCGCCGCCTACTACGCTTGGGACAGGTTTGGAGACCATGGGCTGCCCGCCGGGATCGCCGGCGGAAACGGCCGCATCGAGGCGATCGAGATCGACATCTCGGCCAAGATCCCTGGGCGGGTCAAAGAAATCCTCGTCAACGAGGGTGACTTCGTCACAGCAGGGCAAGTACTCGCCCGCATGGACACCGAGCAGTTGCAAGCCCAGCGCCGCCAGGCCGAGGCGCAACTGCAACGGGCGATCATCAATGTCGATACGGCCAAGAGCTTCGTGGCGCAGCGGGAAGCCGAGAGGACGGCAGCCATAGCTGTCGTGGCACAACGCGAAGCGCAGCTCGACGCCGCGGAACGCAAGTTCGTGCGAACGGAGCAGTTGGCCAAGACCAACACAGTATCGCAGCAGCTTCTCGACGACGATCGTGCGACCGAGCAAGGTGCGAAAGCTGCGGTTGGTGCAGCCAAGGCGCAGCTTGCCGCCACGGAAGCCGCCGTCAGCGCCGCCAAAGCGCAGGTGATCGATGCAGGTGCTGCGATCGAGGTCGCCAAGGCCGCCGTCGAGAGCATCACCGCGGACATCAACGACAGTACCCTCAAGTCGCCGCGAGATGGCCGCGTGCAATACCGAGTGGCGCAGCCGGGAGAGGTTCTGTCCGCAGGCGGACGGGTGCTCAATCTCCTCGACCTCGGCGATGTCTATATGACCTTCTTCCTGCCGACCGCAGACGTGGGGCAGGTGCCGATCGGAACGGACGTACGGCTCGTCCTCGATGCGGCCCCTCAGTATGTGATCCCCGCCAAGGTGACCTTCGTCTCGGACGTCGCACAGTTCACGCCGAAGACGGTTGAAACCGAAAAGGAACGCCAGAAGCTCATGTTCCGGGTCAAGGCGCAGATCTCTCCGGAACTGCTGAGAAAATACATCCAGCACGTCAAGACCGGCTTGCCGGGCATGGCCTACGTCCGACTGACTCCTCAGGCCGAGTGGCCATCCAGCCTCAGCGGCAAGCTGCTCGAATGAACGCGCCGGTCGTGCGGCTCGAAGCGGTGGGGCTGTCGTATGGCAAGACCCAGGCCCTCAAAGCCGTTACGCTCGACATACCATCGGGGCGGATGGTCGGACTCATCGGGCCGGACGGTGTCGGCAAGTCGAGCCTTCTCTCCCTGATCGCCGGCGCGCGGTCCGTCCAGAAGGGGCGCGTCGAGGTGCTCGGCGGCGACATCGCCAACGCAACGCATCGACGTCTGACCTGTCCGCGAATCGCCTACATGCCGCAAGGCCTCGGCAAGAACCTCTATCCGACGCTTTCCGTGTTCGAGAATGTTGATTTCTTCGGACGGCTGTTTGGTCTCGGCCCGCACGAGCGAAGGCGTCGCATCACGGAGCTTCTGGAAAGCACCGGACTCGCGCCCTTCACCGATCGGCCGGCCGGCAAGCTCTCGGGCGGCATGAAGCAGAAACTCGGCCTCTGCTGTGCTCTCATTCACGATCCCGATCTCCTGATCCTCGATGAGCCAACGACGGGCGTCGATCCCTTGTCGCGTCGCCAGTTCTGGGAGCTGATCGACGGAATCCGTACCGATCGCGCCGGCATGAGCGTGATCGTGGCGACTGCCTACATGGAGGAAGCCGCGCGTTTCGACTGGCTGGCGGCAATGGATGGCGGTCGACTGCTCGACACCGGCACGCCCGACGAGCTGCTGACGCGAACAGGAGCAGCGACCCTCGACGCAGCGTTCGTCGCGCTGCTGCCGGAGGAGCGCCGCCGCGGTCATAAGAACGTCGTCATGCCGCCCCGAGCGCCCGATGCCGCAGACGCGATCGCCATAGAAGCCGAACACCTCACCATGCGTTTCGGCGACTTCACGGCGGTCGACGATGTGAGCTTCCGCATCGGACGTGGCGAGATCTTTGGCTTCCTGGGCTCGAACGGCTGCGGCAAGACCACGACCATGAAGATGCTGACCGGGCTCCTGCCGGCCAGCGCGGGCGTGGCACGCCTGTTCGGCCGGGAGGTCGATCCCCACGATATCGAAGTGCGTCGCCGGGTCGGCTACATGTCCCAGGCCTTCTCGCTCTATTCCGAGCTGACGGTCCGGCAGAACCTCGATCTCCACGCCCGCCTCTTCGCCATGCCGCCGGAAGCCATTCCGAGCCGGATCGACGATCTGGTGGGACGCTTCGGCCTTGCCGACGTCATGGACGCGCTGCCCGACGCGCTTCCGCTCGGCATCCGCCAGCGCCTGTCTCTCGCGGTGGCGTTGATCCATTCTCCCGACATCCTGATCCTCGACGAACCGACTTCGGGCGTCGACCCTGTCGCGCGCGACGGCTTCTGGCAGATCCTGTCCGACCTCTCGCGCCAGGAAAACGTGACGATCTTCGTCTCGACCCACTTCATGAACGAGGCCGAGCTCTGCGACCGTATTTCGCTGATGCATGCCGGCAAGGTACTGATCAGCGACACGCCGGCAGCCATTGTCGAGAAGCGCTCTGCCGCCACGCTGGAGGAGGCGTTCGTCGCCTATCTGGAAGATGCGATCAAACAGGTCGGCCCAGCATCGCCGCCTGTGCCACCTCCGGCGGCGAGCGCGGCAAAGATCGAGGAGGCCCATGCGCCTCAGGGTGGCACGAGGCAGTTCCTGAATTTCCGTCGCATGTTCGCCTACTCGCGACGCGAGGCACTCGAACTGCGGCGCGATCCGATCCGCGCGACACTCGCCATGGTCGGCAGCGTCATCCTGATGTTCGTGATCGGCTACGGCATGAACATGGACATCGAGAATCTCACCTTCGCTGTCCTCGATCGCGACGACACGACCGTGAGCCGAGACTATGCGCTGCAGCTCGCCGGCTCGCGCTATTTCACGGAAAAGGCACCGATCACCGACTACGCCGACCTCGACCGCCGCATGCGCAACGGCGAACTCAGTCTGGCGATCGAGATTCCACCAGGCTTCGGCCGTGACGTCGCGCGCGGTCGCAAGGTCGAGATCGGCGCCTGGATCGATGGCGCGCAGCCGTCACGCGCCGAAACCGTACGCAGCTACGTCCAGGGCGTGCACCAAACCTGGCTGAACCAAAAGAGCCGCGAGCTTCGCGGCAAAGGAGCAGCCGTCGGCAGTTTCGATCTCGCCGTCCGCTTTCGCTACAACCCTGGAATCGAGAGCCTGGTGGCGATGGTCCCCGCCGTCATACCGCTCTTGCTCCTGATGATCCCTGCCATGCTCGCTGCCCTCAGCGTGGTGCGCGAGAAGGAGCTCGGGTCGATCATTAATTTCTACGTGACGCCGGTCACGCGGCTCGAATTCCTGATCGGCAAGCAGCTCCCCTACGTCGTCCTCGGAATGCTGAACTTCCTGATGCTGGCGGCGTTCGCGGTCTTCATCTTCCGCGTCCCCTTCACCGGCAGCTTCCTCGCCTTCGCCTCCGCTGCCTTCCTCTATATCGTCATCGCGACCAGCATGGGACTGGTCATCTCCTCCTTCATGAAGAGCCAGATCGCCGCCATCTTCGGCACGGCGCTCATCACGCTTCTCCCCGCCACCCAATATTCGGGGATGGTCGATCCGGTCTCTTCGCTGCAGGGCTTTGGCGCCTTCATCGGACAGATCTACCCGACGACCTACTTCGTGACGATTTCGCGAGGCACCTTTTCCAAGGCGCTCGAATTCGCCGACCTGACGAACGCATTCCTGGCCTTGTTGATTGCCGTTCCCGTCCTGCTCGGCCTCGGCGCGATGCTTCTCAAGAAGCAGGCGAGCTGAGCATGCGTATCGCCAACGTCCTGAGGCTCGGCGTCAAGGAATTGTGGGGGCTCGCCCGGGATCCGTTGATGCTGGTGCTGATCGTCTATTCTTTCACGATCTCTATCTATACGGCCTCGAAAGCCATTCCGGAGACCCTGAACAATGCGGTGCTCTCGATTGTCGACGAGGATCACTCGCCCTTGTCGGCGCGCATCGCCACCTCGTTCTACCCGCCCTACTTCGTCGTTCCGCGTCTCATCTCCCCGGGCGAGATGGACAGCCGGATGGATGCCGGACTCGACACCTTCGCCCTCGACATTCCGCCGAACTTCCAGCGCGACCTCCTCGCCGAACGCACGCCGACCATTCAACTCAACGTCGATGCGACCCGCATGACGCAGGCCTTCAACGGCGCCGGCTACATCCAGATCATCGTTACCGACGAAATCGCGAAGTTCATCGATCGCTACCGGGGCGTCACCGCGCCGCCCGTCGAATTGACGCTGCGCGCACGCTTCAACCAGGAACTCAACAAGGCATGGTTCGGCTCCATCAACAACGTCATCTCGGCGATCACCATGCTGTCGATCGTCCTGACCGGCGCCGCCCTCATCCGCGAACGCGAGCATGGTACGATCGAACACCTCCTGGTCATGCCCGTCACGCCCTTCGAGATCATGCTGAGCAAGATCTGGTCGATGGGCTTGGTCGTCTTTGTCGCGTCCGCATTCTCCCTGATCTGCGTCGTGCAGGGATTGCTGTCGGTGCCGGTCCAGGGCTCGGTCGCCCTGTTCCTGCTCGGTGCAGCCCTGCAAATCTTCGCCACGACCTGCATGGGCATATTCCTGGCGACAGCCGCAGGATCGATGCCGCAGTTCGGCCTGCTGCTGATGCTGTTTCTCCTGCCGCTTCAGATGCTGTCCGGCGCCACCACGCCGCGCGAGAGCATGCCGGAGATCATTCAGAACATCATGCTCGCGGCGCCCAACACTCACTTCGTCATCCTTGCGCAGTCGGTCCTGTTTCGTGGCGCCGGCCTGGATATCGTGTGGCCACAGCTTCTCGCACTGATATTTATCGGATCAATCCTCTTCTACTTCTCACTGCAGCGCTTCCGGCAGTTCCTGCGATAGCCGAGCGGACCTGCCGCCGGTTGACAAGCTACCTCGACGGGGCGCGCAATCTCCGCCAGCACCGCTTCACAAGGCAGAACCCATGAAAACCGAAGTCTCCGAGATCGCAGACAAGGTCTATCGCCTCTCCACGTTCGTGCAGGCCGTCGGACCGACTGGCTTCACTTTCAACCAGTTCCTGATCGACGCCGACGAGCCGCTGCTCTTCCATTACGGCCAGCGTTCGCTGTTTCCGTTGATCTCCGAAGCGGTGAAGCGCGTCATCCCGCTGGAGAAACTGCGCTGGACGACGTGCAGCCATGTCGAAGGCGATGAATCGGGCGCGCTGAACGAATGGCTCGCCGCCGCCCCCAACGCCACGCCGGCACACGGCCAGCTCGGCTGCAACATCTGGCTGACCGACATGGCCAACCGTCCGCCTCGCGCACTCAAGAACGACGAGGTGCTGGACCTTGGCGGCAAGAAGGTGCGCTGGCTCGACACGCCGCACGTCCCGCACAACTGGGATGCCGGCCTTATCTACGAGGAGACGACGGGGACGCTCTTCTCGAGCGACCTCTTCACTCAGGTCGGCCCGGCCGAGCCGACGACGGAAAGCGATATCGTGGCGCCGGCCATCGCCGTCAGCGACCGGCTGCCCTTCATGCCACCAACGCCCATGACCGAAGCGACCATGCGCCGGCTGGCAGGACTCAAGCCGACCACCATCGCCCTCATGCATGGCCCGACCTTCAAGGGCGACGGTGCTGCCGCGCTGAACGGCCTGGCGGATCACTACGCCAAGTCGTTCGCGCACTAGCCGCGAATAGCTACGGCGCGCTCTTCAGGCCGAGCGAGGCGAGATAGCTCCAGCGAACTGTGCCGTTCTTCAGCTTGATTCCGTCGAGGTATTGCGCAATGGCGCGATCAATGAGGTCCTGGGACGGCTTCTCTTTTTGCTTACCATCGGCGAAGGCCACGATCTCGCTCCAACCCTCGGGACGCGGGATCGACACGATAGTCGAGGGCGTGTCGAGATTCTTGTAGGTCCAGAACGACCAGCCGATATCGTGGAACTCGTGCAGGCGGCGGAAACCTTCGTTCCATTCGTCGGTGAGCTCGCCGGTCTCTCCCAGGAACAACGGCACGTTGTAGAGGTTGGCGAAGTTAAGATGCCGCTGGATCGAGTCGCGCTTCGTCGAGGCCCAAAACGAGTGATAGGTGTAGGCAAGGTTCTTGGCGAAGGGCGGGCCGAGCATGGCGAAGCTCGAGCTCCATTGCCCACCGGCCAGAATCACGATGCGCTCGGGATCGACTTCGCGGATCGCCGCCGTCGCGCGCTTGTAGAAGGGCTCGAGCCGCGCGTTGAGCGTCGCCACATCATGATAGGGCGCAGCCGGCTCGTTCAGGATGTCGTAGCCGAGCATCGTAGAGTTGCCGCGATAGCGCTCGGCGATGGCTCGCCACAGCTTGATCGTGAGATCGCGGTCGCGCGGCACATAGAACATCAGCGGATAGCCCGGCCCGTCATCGTGATTGATGCCGGTCTGACCGCCGGGCGCAGCATGCAGGTCGGGGATCACATAGAGGCCCGACGCCTGGGCCCAGCCCACCACGCGGTCGAGCAGCGCCCAGCCATCGCCGCCGATCTGGCCGTCGGTATCCATGAACAACCGCCAGTGCAGCGGCACGCGCACCATGTTGAAGCCGACCGATTTGATGAAACGGATATCGGCTTCGGTCACATAAGTGTCGCGATACTGGCGCCAGAAGGTCTCTGCACGGTCCTTACCCAGCAAGCGCTCGAAGGCGCCGTAGATTTGACGCGGCGCCTTGGCGACCTCGAATTTGAACATGTAGCCCTCGGGCATCAGCCAGTTTCCGAGGCTGATTCCTTTCAGCCGCAGCACGCTGCCGTCGGGGGTGATGAAATTCTTGCCTTCGATACGCACCAGAGAATCGGCGGTGGCAGGAGCGGCAAAACCGAACAGCAGAAGCAAAGCGACGAGAAGGCGCATCGGCCCACCGTATCACAAGCTGGGCGCGTGACACTGGAGTCGTGCGCCTCCGGCGGTCTAATGTCCTCGCCGCCATGATTCTCGCGTCCCTCCTCTTGCCGATCGCTGTCGCCGCGATCGTGTTCCTGGTCCAAAAGGTCCGTCTGCCCGTCTTCCTCGCCGTGATGGCGACGGTGGTGGTCTACGGCATCGCGGCCGACATGACCTTCCAGTCGGTCGGCAAGGCCTTCGGTCTGGGATTCGCCACGGCCCTGGAGCAGACCGGCCTGCTGGTGGTCGCCGGCGCTCTCGTGGGCGCGGTGGTGCTGCGCGCACCGCTCGGCACCGGCACGTCGGCTGCGGCAGGCGTGCTGGCCGGATTGGGCGCTTCGGCGTCCGGCGGCCTGGCGTTGCTGCAGCCAGCCGGTCAGGACGCGCCGCGGCGGGCACTAGGACTGGCGCTCACCCTGCTCGCGGCCGCCGCGTTGCTGGCGCCCTCGCCGCTCGCCGTTGCGGCGGCCTCGGTGATGAAGGCGAGCATCCGCACCGAGTTGATGATCGCCGTCCCCGTCGCTGCCGTGGCGATCGCGCTCGGCTGGTGGCATGTGGCGCGGCAGATACCGTCTACCGACGAACCGGGCCGGCTCAACTGGGCCTGGCTCTGTGTTGCGATCCCACTCGTGCTGCTGGTCGTGCAATCGATTGCACAGATGCCCAGCGAGCCCTTGGGCAAAGGCGGCTCGCGCGAATTCTATATCGGCATCTCCAAACCGCTGATGCTGGCCGCGATTGCCATCACCCTGGCCATCGTGCTGGCACGGCGCTGGGAACCGTCGGCGCTGGCCGGCCGCTCCTGGGCACCGTTGCTGTTGGCGGTCGGCGCCTCGGGTGGACTGGCGCGTGTATTCGACGAGACCGGCATGGCCGAGCTTCTGGCCGAGTACGTCCTTCACCCGCGCTACGGCGTGCTGACGCCGTTCCTAGCAGCGGCCATCGTGAAGACCATGCAGGGCAACTCCCTAACGGCCGTGCTGACGGCCTCGGGCATGGTCGAGCCCATGCTGCCCGCGCTCGGCCTCGACAGCGCGTCCGGCCGCGCCATCGCCGCCGCCGCGGTCGGCGCCGGCTCGATGGCGATCTGCCATGTCAACGATCCGTTCTTCTGGATCGCTGCTCACATGGGCCGTCTCTCGCCGGGCCGAGCGCTCTATGTGGTCTCGCTCGGCAGCGCCGTCATGGCGATCGGCGCCCTGATCGTGATCGCGGCGATCCGGCAGTTCATCTGATCAATCGAGCTTCACGCCAGACGCCTTGACCGCGGGCTCCCAGAGCTTGCGGTCCTGGGCCAGGAATTCGTCGAAGCCCTTGCGGCCGGCGGGCGGCAGATCGAGGCCGAGATCATCGTTCCAGCGCTTCTGGATGTCCGGACTTTTCAGCGCGTCCGCCAGCGCCGTCTCGAGACGGGCCAGGATGGGCTCCGGTGTCCCGGCTGGAGCCCCGACACCGTACCAGGAGGTCGCGACATAGCCCGGCACCGTCTCGGCGATGGCCGGAATATCGGGCGCCGCCTTGGAACGCACGGCCGAGGTAACACCCAGCCCCTTCAATTTGCTGCTGCGGACTTGGGGCAGCATCGAAGGCATGTTGGCGAACATCATGTTCACGATGCCGGCCATCAGGTCGGTATAGACCGGGCCTGCGCCCTTGTAGGGCACATGGATGATGTCGACATCGGCCATCTTCTTGAAGAGCTCGCCGCTCAGGTGCAGCGACGTGCCGGGACCGGACGAGGCGAAGGAGTATTTGCCCGGCGACGCCTTGCAGAGCGCGATCAGCTCCGCGACGGAATTGGCTGGCAGCGACGGCGTTACCCCAAGCAGGTTGGCGAGCGTGGCGACCCGCGAGACGCCCACGATGTCCTTGTCCGGATTGTAGGGCAGCTTGCTGTAGAGCATGGGATTGAGCGTATGGCTCGCCACCGAGATCAGGCCCAGCGTGTAGCCATCCGGCGCGGCACGGGCGATCTCCGTGGTGCCGATATTGCCGCCGGCGCCGCCCTTGTTCTCGACGATGAACTGCTGGCCGAGCAGCTTGGCGAGCTGATCGCAGATCAGCCGGCTCACCGTGTCCGTGCCGCCGCCCGGCGCGAAGGGGCAGATGAAGCGCACGGTCTTGTTGGGCCAGCCTGCGGTCTGCGCCCGCAGAATGGCCGGCGCAGCCACGGTTGGAGCGGCCAAAGCTGCGGCGAGCAGCATACGTCTTTTCATAGAATGCCTCCTAAATGGCGTTTCCTCGACGTTTCTTCGTTTTGTGGACACCTGAGCGTAACGGTGTCCGCTAATCTGTCCAGATGAACGAACCGCAAAGCGTGCAAGGCTACATCGACCAGACGCCGTCATGGCCCGATGGAACGCCCACGCCCTCGGTTCCCATGACGCGTATGCAGTGGCGCATTTGGATCCTGGCGACGGCCGGGAAGTTCTTCGAGGGACTGGTCGTGTTCATGACCGGCGTCGCCCTGCCGCTGATCGTCAAGGAATTCGGCCTGTCGCCGACCGAGAAAGGCATCGTGGGTGCCGCGCCGCTGGCCGGGATCATGGTGGGCGCCATCACGCTCGGTGGGCTGGCCGACATCTATGGTCGTCGCCGCATGTTCGTGGTCGAGATGCTGGTCTTCGCCATCTTCCTGGTGGGGCTCGCTATTGCCCCGGGCTTCGGCTGGCTGGTCTTCTTCCTGTTTGGCATGGGCGTCGCGCTGGGCTGCGACTATCCCACGGCGCACCTGGTGATTTCCGAGAGCATCCCGAGCCGCGACCGCGGCAAGCTGGTGCTGGGCGCCTTCGCCTTCCAGGCGGTGGGAGCGCTGGTCGGCACGATGATCGGCTACCTGATCCTGGCCAACATTCCCGAGCTCGGCGCCTGGCGCCTGATGTACGCCGTGGTGATCGCGCCGGCGGTGCTGATCGTGATCGCGCGCCTCTTCGTAACAGACAGCGGCCAGTGGCTGATGTCCCGCGGCCGGCGCGCCGAAGCCGAGCGCGAGCTGCAGCGCCTGCTGGAGCGTGAGCCACCCTACCCCAAGAAGGTCCATCTCGCGGAGATCGACCCGGACTCCGCCCTGCACAGTCACGATGCGCGGCGCGGCCGCTGGCGCGACCTCTTCAACAAGAAGAACCGGCGCGCCACGATCCTGGCCTCGGTACCGTGGTTCCTGCAGGACCTCGGCACCTACGGCATCGGCATCTTCACACCGACGATCCTGTCGCACACGATCGGGCACGAGATCACGAACGCGCAGACCGTGGCGGGTGTCGTCGCCCGCGACATCGCAGGCGCGAAGGGCGCGGCTCTGGTCGACACGCTGCTGATCGCGGGCATCCTCGCGGCCGTCCTGCTGGCCGACAAGGCGGGGCGCATCAGGCTGCAGGTGCTGGGCTTCATCGGCTGCGCCGTCGGTCTGGCGCTCGCCCTCCTGCAGACCCATGCCGAGGAACCGCTGCGGATGCTGCTGCTGTTCGGCGGCTTCATGATCTTCAACTTCATGACCAACCTCGGCCCCAACGCCCAGACCTACCTGCTGGCCGGCGAAGTCTTCCCCACCAACATCCGCGGCAAGGGTGCAGGCTTCGCCGCGGCCTTCGCCAAGATCGGCGCCGTGCTCACAGCGTTCGTGTTCCCCTTGGTTCTCGACGCCGCCGGCACGAATTTTCTGCTTGCCGGATTGATCTTCACATCGCTGCTCGGTGCGCTGGTGACCTGGTGGTTTCGCATTGAGACAAAAGGCGTGAACCTGGAGGAGATCGGGCGCTAGTGCGGCTTCCGGTCAGTGGAACCGTTTGCGGTTCCACTGACCGGAAACGCGGCGCTCCAGATGCGCTCGGCTGATGTAAGCTCGCGTCAATGGACTCGCCCATCCGGGAGCTGCTGCGTTCGCCCGATTTCCTGCGGCTGTGGTTGGTCGGCGCTTTCGCCAACGCGATGCGCTGGCTGGAGCTGCTCGTCTCGGGCCTGTTCGCCTGGGAAGTGACTCACTCGGCCTTCGCCGTCACCGTCGTGGTGGCGCTGCGCCAGATCCCGCAGCTCCTGTTCGGCGCTTTCGCCGGAGCGATTTCCGAGGCGCTGAATCGCAAGCTGATCGTGATGGCCTCGCTCGTCGGTCCCGCCGTCATATCGACCGCCCTGGCGACGCTTGCCACCATGGGGCAGCTCGAACTCTGGCACGTCGCCGTCGGCAATCTTCTCAGCGGCACGATGTGGGCTTCGGAGATGTCGACGCGGCGACGCATGGTGGGCGAGGCAGCGGGACCGCATCGTATCGTTAACGCCATCGCGCTCGACAGCGCGACCTCGGCCGCCACCCGCATGGTGGGTCCGCTGCTGGGGGGCATCGCCTTTGAATGGCTGCACATGAAGGGCGCCTATACGCTGACGGCCCTGGTGCAGTTTCTCGGCGCCTTTGCGATGTCGGGCCTCGTCTATGCGCAGGTGACGCGCCGGCTCAACCTGATGCGCATCCCGCACGAGATCGTCGAAGGCCTGAGCTTTGCCTGGACCAAGCCCACCATCCTGCTGGTGTTCGGCGTCACCATCGTCACCAATGCCTTCGCCTTCGCCTACTCCGGCCTGGTGGCGCCCTTGGGCCTGGCGGCGTTCAACGTCTCGCCCGCGCTGGTCGGCCTGCTGGCCGCCGCCGAGCCGCTGGGCGCACTGATCGGTGGCGCGCTGATCGCGATGGGCCTGGTGCGCATGGATCGACGGCTGGCCTTTGCCGGCGGCGCGGCGCTCTTCATGGTGGCGCTGATCGTGATGGCGCTCAGCCCCTCCTTCTGGTTCGCCTTCGCAATCCTCGTCCTCGGCGGCTTCGGTACCGCCGGCTTCGGCAACATGCAATCGACCCTCATGCTGACCGAAGCGCCGCACGAGGTGCGCTCTCGCCTGATGGGAGTCGTCACGGTCTGTATCGGCACCGGCCCGCTCGGCCAGCTCGCCGCCGGCGCGATCTCCGACCAGATCGGCCCGCGCAGCGCCGTGATCGCGATGGCGGTGATCGGGTTGGTGCTTACGGCAGCGATGGTGTGGGCATTGAAACAGCCACCAGGCAAACCATCAGCGTGAGCCCTACGCTGGTGGCGGGATCGTGAACTTCTTGCGCTGGAGCAGGTCCTCCATGGTCGCAATGCCCTGCTGATACTGGTCCCTCTCGCAATCGATGCTCGCCGAAATCCGGGTCATGTTACGGG
Source organism: Reyranella sp. (assembly GCF_004297405.1). Taxonomy (GTDB): domain Bacteria; phylum Pseudomonadota; class Alphaproteobacteria; order Reyranellales; family Reyranellaceae; genus Reyranella. The sequence goes on along the minus strand of NZ_SCVC01000021.1, from coordinate 178,680 downwards.
CGCCGTCGGATTGCTCGCCGCGGCTCGAGCCATAGCGATCATAGTAGGCGATGAGCTGGTCGCAGCGGACCTCCAAGTCACTCGCCCGCGGCGCTGTTATCAGCAGGGTGGTGGCGCTTGCGACGAGGACAAGATGACTAAGGATCGAACGCAGAGACATCGAGGCTCCCGGAAATAGGCGGGCTCATCTTCCCGCCCTTGATTAAGCCGGGCGACCCTCCCGTGTTCCTTCAGCGCCAGTAAAGAATCGGCACTTCTTCTGGACACTCGCGATCCCGCAAGTAGGGTTCGTCCCGGAACAAACAGGGGGGAGTGCAGACAGGTGACTGCCAATCCGACGGTATTCATTGCAGGCGCTGGCCCGGTTGGTCTCACGCTTGCCAACGAGCTGGCCCGGCACGGTGTTCCGATTCGCATCGTCGACAAGGCGGCCGAGCGCACGGACAAGTCGAAGGCGCTGGTTCTGTGGAGCCGAACGCTCGAGCTGTTCGACGATGCAGGTTACGCCGGCAAATTTCTGCCGGCGGGCATGGTCGCGCACGGCGCGCAGATTTCGACAGGCAACGAAGTCGTGGCCCGCGTCTCCTTCGACATGCTCGACAGCCGGTATCCCTATGCCCTGATGATCCCGCAAAGCGAGAGCGAAAGGGTGCTCGAAGAACAGCTCGCCGCCCGCGGCGTGACGGTCGAGCGCCTGGTCGAACTGACGGGCTTCGCCGAGAAAGGCGACAAGGTCGAGGCCACGATCAAGAAGGCCAACGGCGAAGCCGAGACCGTAAGCGCCGATTGGCTGATAGGCTGCGACGGCGCGCATTCGGCCGTGCGGCACGGACTCGGCTTCGCCTTCGAGGGCTCGACCCAGCAGAGCGACTGGATCCTGGCCGACGGTTACCTTTCCGGGCTGGAACCCAAGGACCGAATACACATCTTCTGGCACCGCGAGGGCATCCTGGCCTTCTTCCCCATCGGCAGCGAACGCTGGCGCGTCGTCGCCGACCTCGGCATGGCGACGAGCGAGACCCGGCATCCCGATCCGACACTGGCGGAGGTCCAGGCACTGCTGACGCTGCGCGGCTCGCCCGGAATAACGATGTCCGATCCCGTCTGGCTCACCGCCTTCCGTATCAACGAACGCAAGGTGAAGGACTATCGCAAGGGCCGCATCTTCCTGGCCGGCGACGCCGCCCACATCCACAGCCCGGCCGGCGGCCAGGGCATGAACACCGGCATGCAGGATGTCTTCAACCTTGCCTGGAAACTCAAGATGGTGATCGCGGGCACCGCCAAGCCCTCGCTGCTCGACAGCTACTCCGTCGAGCGCAGCGCCGTGGGTGAGACCGTGCTGCGCAATGCCGGACGCATGACCGATGCCGCGATCCTGCGCAACCCGATCGCCCAAGGGCTGCGCAACACGGTCGTGAAGTTCGCGACCGGCTTCCCGATCCTGCAGCACGCCATCGCCGACCAGCTCTCCGAGCTCAGCATCGCTTACCCATCGAGCCCACTGACGGCCAAGAACGGCCACGTCGCCAACGGCCCGAAGCCCGGCATGCGGTGGCCCGACCGGCTTTCAGGTGACGCCGCCGGCCGGACCTTCACGGCGCTGGGACCAAAAGCCGTCGTGACTGCACTGGCGCAAAAATTCCCGAAACTGGTGATGCCTGTCTCGGCTGATGATCCGGCCCATGCCAGCGCATTGCGCCTGATCCGGCCCGACGGTTATGTCGGCTTCGTCGGCACAGCCAAGGATCAGATCCACGCCGAAGCCTATCTGGCAGAAATCTCCTCATGAGTGCGTGAAGTTCCGACTTTATACGATGGTCGTGCTGGTCCTTCGCCGGGGGCGCTGGCAGTGTGCGCCCCGCAATGCCGTTCCACTGGACGATCGACTCGCAGGAAAAACTGATCACCGTCGTGGCCGACGGTGACGTGACACGTGCCGAGGTCGACGCCTTTCTCGACGTCCTGGATGGTGTCGAAGGCTTCAGCTACCGCAAGTTGTTCGACGGCACCACCGGCGACACCAAGATGCCGCCGGAAGAGTTATTGGCACTGGGTGTGCGCATGCGCGCCGCACATACGGAAGACCGAACGTTCGGGGCGCTTGCCGCGGTCGTGCCCGACGACAAGGTCGAACTGGTCAGCCGCATATTGGGCATGCTGGCCGCGGCCAAGCGGCCGATGCGCGTATTCAGCACGCTGTCGCCGGCGCAGGAATGGATCGAGCGCCAGCCAAGAGTTTAGTCGCCGGGGCTCATTAGACCTTGAACGCCTGACGGGCGAGCAGCTTCCAGCTCGTGCCCTGCTTCTGCCAGACCTGCAGCACGCCGATCTTCGACACGTTCCACTTGCCGTCGCCCGTGCCGCTCTCGCTCTCCCAGGCATGGCGCACGATGGCGTCGTTGCCGGCGACAACGATGGTCTGCTTGGAGAGCTCGATCGATTTGTAGACGGTCTTCTTCGTGACGATGACGTTCACGAAGTCGGCCTTGTCCTGGATGGCGCCGCCGGAATGGCCGTAGCTCAATTGATCGGCGGTAAGCGCTTCGAGTTGCGCCTTGTCGGGCGTCAGCATGGCCTTGGTGAGGGCGGCCACGGCCTGGGCCACGGCGGCAGCGTCTGCCTCGTTGGCATGCGCAGAAGAGAGAACGAACGCCGGCGTACCCGTAGCCAGAAGCGCGACGGCGGCCAGATGGCGGCGGCTGATGGTCATAGTTTCCTCCGGTTGCTGCCCGGGTTGGTGGACCAACCTTGCGGGACCTGTCCGGAGGCTATCACTCACGAGGGCGCGCGAGAACGATCAGGGAGCGTGCAGGACCTTTTCGCCGATCTGGCCTGGCGGCTTCACTTCGAATGACACGTCGACGCGGCCAGCCCGTTCGAAGGCAAGCGTAATTGGCAGTCGTTCACCGACCACCAGCGGCGCGGGGAGCTGCAGCATCAGATGATAACCGCGCGGCTTGAACACGATGGTTGTCCCGTAGTGCAGATAGAGGCCGCCCTCGAGCCGGACCATCGAGATGCCGGGCCCGGTAACCCGGATACCATGGAGTTCGCAGGAACTCGCCGCCGGGCCCGTCGCGCCGAGCAGTCGATCGGGCTCCGAACCGCCAATCACGAGAGTCATGAAGGCGCCGGCGGTCTGGGGCATCTCCGGCAAAGTGCGTGCCCAGGGTTCCTGGATTTCGATCTGGCCGACACGCGCAGCCGTTTCCGCCTTCTTGGGGCGGCGCAGCGAAGAGAACATCGAAGTTCTTTACTCGGTTGGCAGCAGCCGGTCGATGGCTGAGCGCCAGACGCCTTCAGCGGCATCGGGTGAGAGGCCAAAGCCGCCACCCCGCATCTGGTCCCAGCTTTCGAAGCTGGTCAGCGTCGCCAGCGTGACCAGGAGCTGTTCGCGCTGCAGGGAATCCAAGGTTGCCAACTCCGGCCGGTACATCAGCTCCAACCGCTCAACGTTGGCGCGGCGCACCGCCTTGGCGCGTATCGCCAGCTCCGCGAGCTGCGTCTGGGTCGCCGGCGAGGTCAGGATGCGCCACAGCGGCAACCACCTCTCACAGGCCTGCGCCCGGATGTGGACATGCGACGCGATGCGCGTACGGCGATCGCCGTCGACATCCTGTGCCGGCGCCTGGGCTTGGCCGGCGGCGATGGCGAAATCTGCCGCCGCAAGGCTCAGAGCATCGAGATCGGGGAAGCGCTCGAAGATCGACCGCACTGAATAGCCCGCAGCGTGAGCAATCTCGTTCGCCGTCGGCAAGCGGCCATGCTCCCTCACGAGCTGAAGGTAGGCCTCGATCATGAGCTGACGGGTGCGCTCGCTGCGCAGATGGCGGCCGTCGAAACGGCGGCTCTTCGGCCGATCTTCGATGGTAGACTGGTCCTCGGACAGGGGCATGATCATCGTCTCTCCCTTCTTAGGGGATCACCCGCTATGACGCGACTTCGGGACGCTCGTGGGAGACACAAATCGACGCCGGATTGGATTGAATTCGCCTTGCGATCCGGTCTGCAACCGTGGGCCGGCGCAAGGTGGGATAGCCACCACAGAACCATTCGCCTAGGCTCCATCCTGCCATGAAGCGAATTCTTCCAATCCTGCTGGCCATATTCGGCCTTGCCGCCTGTAACGACAAGGCCACGCTCGATAATTCACGGGTGCGATACATCACCTACGAAGGCCGGAAGTTCGAGGTCCGAGTTGCGGCGACGGACGTGCCGAACGAGTACCGTCTGCTCGTCGTGCGCGCCACGCTGGTGGTCAATCCTGATCCGGAACGTGAGCGCGCACGGGATTCGGCTGTTGCCTGGGAGGCTATTCAGCAGGTCTGCAAAGGCGGAAACCCGCAGGTCCTCGAACACAACCTGATAGACAATGTTAACTTCATGACCCGGTTTCGCTGCGCATGAAGCGCCCCCTTCTCCTGATGCTTTTTCTTGCCGTTGCGGCAAGCTCTGTGTCGGCGCAGCAGCGCCGGCCACCGCCGTCTGAGCCCGAGAAGACGGACAAGGCGGAGAAGCCCGGCGAGTGTGGCGCGATGCCGAAGGACTGGAGCGGCGAGGCTTATGCACTGGACGGGATCACGTTGGGTGGAGTCGGCCTGAAGCCGCAGATCAGGCTCTGGGGGCTGCAGGCTGGCGAACTCCGCGACAAGCAAACTGGCCTGGAGACCGTGAGCGGCATGCAGGCGCGCGCCGCACTCGAAGACATGCTTGAAAAGAGCGAGCACAAGGTGAAGTGCCGGCCCGCCCGGTGGGACCGCGAGTGCCGTCTCGTCGCCCAGTGCATGGTCGAGACCTCGCCGTCGCCGATCGACCTCGGTGGCTACATGCTGGCGAGCGGCGTGGCCTACGGCTTCCATCTCGACGAAGTACTGCCTTGGGAGCCACGCGCCAGCCAGCGCTACGCCGGTGCGGAGTCGGAGGCGCGCAAGGCCAAGCGCGGCCTGTGGCCGGTCTGGCTGGGCGAGAAGTAGCCCGGCCGGCTGTCAGCGCCGTCGCGACGCTGGGCTCTTCTTTCCCTTAGAGATCGCAGGCACCTGAACGTCACGCGTGAGATTGTCGTGACGTTCGTCCATTCGGCGATAATCCATGGTGAGTTCTTCGCCCGCCGGGATGTCGCGCACTGCGAAGTAGGTCACGTCCTCATCGTCCGACGACAGGTTCGGATCGGCGTCGTGGTTCATGTACCAACCGGTCGAGATGCGCAGGAAATCGATCGGGCAGTAATAGCCGCCGGTCGTGCGGATGCCGAAGCGCTTGAAGAGGTGGCGCTGCGGCGAGGCATGCGCCTGCTGGGTCGTGACCCAGCGGCTGTCCTCGCCGTCCCACACGCGAACGGTTTCTCCCTTCTTGATGGCGCGATCGGCAAAGCAGCCGACGCCTTGGATGGCGGAAGGGCCGAGATAGACAAATGCCTTGCTGGTCTTGCGCTTCATGAAAGCTTCATACTCGCGGAAATGCACGCACTGCCCGAGTGCTTAACGTGTGGCGCTGTGGAGAGGCAACGAAGAGATCAGGCTTTCAGCAGATAGGGCTTCGCCTCGGTGTCGTAGTCAGCATAGCCCAGCGCCGCCCGCAGGTCGGCAGGCGGCAGCGCCATCTTGCTTTCAGCTTCTCCAGCCTTGAGCGCCGCGAGGCCCGCTTTCATACCGGCCGCGACAGGCGAGAGCAGGCCGGTCGGATAGGTGCCGATCTTGAAGCCGAGCTTGGCCGCCTCGGTCTGCGAAGGTGTAGCGCGCGGTGCCCCGGGCGAGAGCACGGCGAAACTCGGCCGTCCCTTGGCGGCCGCGACAGCGCGCTTGACCTCCGCGTCGTCGGCCGGCGAATCGAGAAAGAGGATATCCGCCCCCTCCTCGACATACATCTCGATGCGCGCCACGGCCTCGTCGATACCCTGGGTCGGACGGCAATCGGTGCGAGCCAGTACGAGGATGCCGGACTCCTTCGCCGCCGTTACGGCGGCGCGGATCTTCATGCGCGCCTCCTCGCGTGGCAGACAAGGCTTGCCGGCCGATGTCAGCGCGCGCGGCGTGATCTTGTCCTCGATCAGCACGGCGGCCGCGCCAGCCCGACCATAGCCGCGCACTGTGCGCTGCACGTTCATGGCGTTGCCGTAGCCATGGTCGCCATCGGCCAGCACCAGCAGGTCGGGGGCCGCGGCATGGACCATGTTGAAGGAGTCGAACATCTCGCCGAACGAGACCAGGTCGAGATCGGGACCGCCCAGCCGGCTGGCCGCGACGCAGGAACCGGAAAGGAATGCGGTCTTGAAGCCGGCCCCATAGGTCAGCTTGGCGCTGAGCCCGTCCCAGACCGCCGGCATGACAACAAAAGCCGGATCGGCCAACAGGGCGCGCAAGCGTTGCGGGGCAGTCGTCACGGGAATCTCCTCCGGTAAATCTTTCGGCCGGGACGATAGCAGATCGTCCCCTGCAGTCGACACATCGAGTGAATCGGCGCTAGGCTTCGCACCGACTGCACTCACCAGGGAAGAACGAAAGAAGACGAACAACAAAAACACAAAGACATCACCGGGAGGACGACATGGTTCGCAACATGTGTCTGGCGTTGATTTGCGTGGTGGTGACGAGCGTTTCGACGGCAAGTGCCGCGTGGGCACAGAAATCCGGCGGTGTGCTGAAGATCCAGCACATGGATACCCCACCCAGTGCCTCGATCCATGAAGAAGCGACGGTCTCTGTCGCTGTCCCGTTCATGGCCCTCTACAACAACCTGGTGATCTTCGATCAGCACGTGGCGAAGAACAGCCTCGACTCGATCGTGCCCGACCTCGCAACGAGCTGGTCGCTGAAAGAGGATGGACGCAAGCTGGTCTTCAAGCTGCGAGAGGGCGTGAAGTGGCATGACGGAAAGCCCTTCTCCGCCCAGGACGTGGCCTGCACCTTCGACCTGCTGCTGAGCCCCGACAAGCTCAGGCGCAATCCGCGTTCGGCGTGGTACAGCAATGTCGAGAAGGTGACGGCCGATGCGCCGTTCGAGGCGACCTTCCACCTCAAACAACCGCAACCCTCGTTGCTGGCGCTGCTCGCCTCGGGATACTCGCCGATCTATCCCTGCCACGTGCCGGCCGCTGACATGCGCCGCAAGCCGATCGGCACTGGCCCTTTCAAGCTGGCCGAGTTCAAGATGAACGAAAGCATCAGGCTGGTGAAGAACCCGGACTACTGGAAGAAGGGTCGGCCCTATCTCGACGGCATCGAGTACACGATCATCCCCGATCGCTCGACACGCATGCTCTCGTTCGTCGCCGCGAAGTTCGACATGACCTTCCCCACGGACGTCTCGGTGCCTCTGCTCAAGAACATCAAGAGCGATGCCCCTCAGGCGCAATGCACCATGCGCGAGACAGGCGTCAGCACCAACCTGATCGTCAATCGCGAGGTGACGCCGTTCGACAACCCCAAGATCCGCCGCGCCATGGCGCTGACGCTCGACCGGCAAAGCTTCATCACCATCCTGAGCGAAGGCGAAGGAAAGATGGGCGGCGCCCTGCTGCCGCCTCCCGACGGCGTCTGGGGTCTGCCGCCCGACAAGCTCAAGACCATCATCGGCTACGGTGACGTCGAGAAAAGCCGCGCCGAAGCGCGCGCGCTCATGAAGGAAGCGGGCTACGGGCCGGACAACCGGCTGAAACTCAAAGTCAGCACGCGCAACATCGCGACCTTCAAGGATCCGGCAGTGATCCTGATCGACCAGCTCAAACACATCTGGATCGACGGCGAACTCGAGATCATCGACACTGCGGTCTATTACAATCGCGTCTTCAAGAAAGACTATGTCGTGGCGCTGAACCTCACCGGCTCGGCAGTCGACGATCCCGACGTCACACTATTCGAGGGCTACGCCTGCGGATCGTTGCGCAACTACAACAACTACTGCGACGCCGAGATGACCAAGCTCTTCGAAGAGCAATCGCGCGAAACCGATCGCAAGAAGCGCCACGAGCTGGTGTGGGAAATCGATCGGCGTCTACAGGAAGATATCGCCCGACCGATCATCAGTCATGGCCGCGCCGCCGGCTGCTGGCATCCCCACGTCAAGGGCGTGACCATTCACATCAACAGCATCTACAACGGCTGGCGCTTCGAGGATGCCTGGTTGGATAGATAAGGCTGGATAGATAGGTGATCATTTCCCCGCCAGCATCTCGCGCAGGCGGGTGGCGGCAGCGCGGCTGATGGACAGCGGTTCGGCCAGCCCCTCCAAAGTGAGGCGGCCGGCCGCCCGCGACGGCGCTTCGATCCCACGCAGCCGGTCGCGGTTGATCATCACCGACCGGCCGAGCCGCACGAAAGGCGGCGCCGGCAAGAATGCCTCGAACTGCCCCAGCGAACGCAGGATCAACAATGCTGGCTCGGCCGTCACAAAGACGCGTGTGAAGTCGCCTTCAGCGCATAACGCCACGATGTCGGCGGGTGCGGTGAGCACGGTGCGCTTGGGTGTCCTCAGTTCGATGACTCCCGGACCCGGCGGTAGAGCCGCCAGGGCGAGTTGGCGCGCGGCACGCGCCAGCGCCACCGCAAGACGCGCCGGATCGACTGGCTTCAGGAGATAGTCGGCTGCATCGACGGCAAAGGCGTCCACGGCATACTGCGCGAAGGCGGTGACGAAGATCACGACCGGCGGTCTCGGCAGGCCTTCGAGCAGATCGAAGCCGTCGCCAGCACCGCCATCCAGCTCGATATCGAGAAAGATCAGATCCGGCCGCAGCGTCTCCACTGCCTGCCGCGCGTCCGCGAGGCCATCTGCCTCCCCCGCGATTTCGACTTCGGGATGTCCGGCAAGCAGGCGGCGCAGGGCACTGCGCGCCAGCGGCTCATCGTCGACGATCAGGACCCGCACGGCTCGCCTTCCAGGATCAGGGTGGCAATGACTTTCTTCCGGTCCGGCGTCTCGGCCACTTCGCGCAAGTCGAAGCTGTGACGGTCGGGATAATGAAGGGCCAGCCGTCGCCGCACATTCTGGAGCCCGATACCGGAACGGCGTCGATGCGTGCCGGCGCCGGGCGACACCAGCGAGCCGTTGTTCTCGACGGTCACGTGCAGCGCATCGCCCGCAACGCGAATGCCGACGAGGAGATCGAGTCCGTGCTCGCGCCGGCCGTGCTTGACGGCGTTCTCGACCAGTGGCTGCAGCAGGAAGCTCGCGATACGACGCGGAGCCGCCGCCGGCTCCAGGGCAATCTGCGTGCGCAGGCGATCGCCGAAACGCGCTTTCTGAACGCCGAGATAAGCGGTGAGCCCACCGACCTCCGCCTCGACTGTCACCACCGTATGGTCGATGCCGTCGAGTGAATGCCGCAGGTAGGCCGTGAGGTCGCGGAGCATGGCGAGGGCCGCCTTGGGGTGCTCGGGAATTTCCTCGGCCACGCCGTTCAGGGCATTGAAGAGAAAGTGCGGATCGAGTTGCAGGCGCAGTTCCTCCAGTTCGGCGCGCAATGCTTCGGCCTCGGCAACGACGGCACGGCGATGTTCGCTCTGCTCCGCGACCTCGGCCTGAATCCAGAAATAGGCCAGGCTCCAGCCCGCCAGCGCGAAGAAATAGTGAACCTGCGGGAGCAGGAACTCTTCGAGACCGCGGTGGTCGGGCGACACCATCCACGGCACGAGCTGATGAACGAGGACGATGGCCGTCGCGATGGCCGACGACCCCAGCAGCGACAACAGGAAGATCAGCACAACCGCTTTTGCCGTCACACGGCTGGTCGGCAGGTGCGCATCGTAGAAGGACCGCATCGCCGTCGACATCATCACCAGGCAGACCGTGACAAGGGCCGTGCGTGCGCAGGCGACCTGGAGGCTCTGGTAGAGCAGACGCTGGCCGATCAGATCGGCAATGGCGAAAAGGCTCCAGCCGGCCAGCTGGATCCTCCAGAAGACAGGCAGGCCGTTCAACCGGTCGAACAACAAAGCGGACAAGGGGCTGATTCCGGGGACTTCGGCGGGTTGGGCGGCTGACTCTTTCGCAGAAGCAGAGGAATTTGCAAGCACCGGGCAGAAGCCCCGGCTCGGGCGGCGGATACCGCATTCGTCGACTTTCTGGCCATGCTCACCGACTAACCGGCATCCCGTTGATGTGTCGTCACAATGTCGGTGCCAATTCTTGACGCACGCAAGACGCAACCAACTGAGTGGGAGAGCACCATGGCCACCGTTAATTATGACGTGAAGGACAATTGGGGCTCGGGTTTCGTCGGCAACATGACCGTTGCAGCCGGTGCCACCGGCCTGCGCGGTTGGACCGTCGAGTTCGACGCGGCTTTCGACATCTCCAATCTTTGGGGCGCGGAGATCGTGAGTCGTGTCGGGAACCACTATGTAGTGCGTAATGCTGCCTGGAACGCCGATGTGCCGGCCGGTGGGACCGTCGCATTCGGCTTCCAGGCCACGCCGGGCAGTAGTGGCGGGACGACGGCCACCGGCCTCAGCTTGAACGGCGGGGGCACGGCACCCGTCTTGCCGACGTTCTCGGTCAGCGATGCCACGGTCATTGAAGGTCAAGCCGGCACGGCACAGCTCTCCTTTACGGTGAGCCTGTCGCAGGCGACCGCCGGACCGGTGACGGTCGACTACGCCACCGCCAACGGCACCGCGACGGCGGGCCAGGACTACACTGCGAAGACCGGCACGATCACCTTCGCCGCCGGCGAGACGACCAAGACCATTCAGATCGTGGTCACCGGCGACACGGCCGTCGAAGCCAACGAAACCCTGACGCTCGCGCTTTCCAATGCGGCGGGCGCGACCATCGCCGACGGCTCTGCCACCGGCACGATCGTCAACGACGATGTCACGACGCCGACACCGGGCAGCGTGTCGCTCGACTACGCCGTCACCAGCAACTGGGGTTCGGGCTTCACCGGCGCCATGACCATCGAGGCCGGGTCCACCGCGCTCAATGGCTGGACCGCCGAGTTCAACGCCTCCTTCACCATCACCAACATCTGGAACGCCGAGATCGTGAGCCATGTTGGCGATCACTATGTGATTCGCAACGTCGCCTGGAATGGAAAGGTCGGCGCAGGTGACGACGTGTCGTTCGGCTTCCAGGCGACGCCGGGCAGCACCGGCACCACGGCCTCCGGCTTCACCATCAACGGCGTCGTGACAGGCGGGCCGACTCCAGTCCTTCCCTCGCTCTCGGTGAGCGACGCGACGGTCGTCGAAGGCAATAGCGGCGTTCGCGACCTCGCCTTCATCGTCTCCCTCTCGGCAGCGGCGACCGGACCGGTCACGGTGGCCTATGCCACGGCCAACGGTACGGCCACGGCGGGCAGCGACTATGCCGCCCTCTCCGGCATCCTCACGTTTGCCGCCGGTGAGACCTCGAAGGTGGTCCATGTGCAGGTGTCGGGAGACAGTGCCATCGAGGCCAACGAACAACTGACGCTCGCTCTGTCTTCGCCGAGCGGCGCCACCATTGCCGACGGCTCGGCAGTCGGCACCATCACCAATGACGACGTCGCGCCGGTTCTTCCAACGCTCTCGGTGGGCGATGCCAGTGTCGCCGAAGGCAATGGCGGCCTGCAGGACCTCGCTTTCACCGTGACCCTCTCCGCGCCCGCGACCGGCAACGTCACAGTGGCCTATGCGACGGGCAACGGCACGGCGACGGCTGGCAGTGACTATGCCGCCCTTACCGGCACGCTCACCTTCGCCGCCGGCGAGACCTCGAAGGTGGTCCATGTGCAGGTCTCGGGTGACATCACCGTCGAAGCCAACGGAACGCTGACGCTCACCCTGTCCTCACCGACAGGCGCCACCATCGCCGACGGTTCGGCAATCGGCACCATCATCAACGACGATGTCGTCGCCCCGACGCTGCCGACGCTCAGTGTCGCGGATACTTCGGTGATCGAAGGTGATCCAGGCCACAGTGGCGGCGGGGCGGGTTGGCTCAGCACCTCGGGCAACCAGATCATCGATTCGGCCGGTCACTCGGTGCAGATCGCAGGCGTCAACTGGTTCGGCTTCGAGACCGCCCTGGGGGTGCCGCACGGCCTCTATACACGCGGCTACCAGGACATGATGAACCAGATGGTGGACCTCGGCTTCAACACCATCCGCCTGCCCTACTCCAGCGACATGCTGCATTCGACGGCAACGTCCTTCAACATCAACTACAGCAAGAGCCCGGACCTGCAGGGCCTCACCGCGCTGCAGATCATGGACAAGATCGTCGACTACGCCGGCCAGATCGGCCTCAAGATCATTCTCGATCATCATCGCAGCACACCCGGCGACGGCCCGTCGTCCAACGGCCTCTGGTATGATGCCCAGCACAGCGAGGCGAGTTGGATCGCCGACTGGAAGATGCTGGCAACGCGCTATGGCGACGATCCGACCGTGATCGGCGCCGACCTTCACAACGAACCCTACAATGGCGTCTGGGGCGGCGGTGGCGCCAACGACTGGGCTGCGGCCGCCGAGCGTGCCGGCAACGCCATCGGCGACGTCAATCCCAACTGGCTGATCTTCGTCGAGGGTGTCGGCAGCTATCAGGGTCAGCCTTACTGGTGGGGCGGCAACCTGATGGGCGTCCGCGACCGGCCGGTCGAACTCGACGTCGCTAACAAGCTGGTCTACTCGCCGCACGACTATCCCAACTCGGTCTATGCGCAGCCCTGGTTCCAGGGGCCGGATTTCCCAGCCAACCTGCCGGCCAAGTTCGACCAGATGTGGGGCTACATCTTCAAGGAAGGCATTGCCCCCATCTACATCGGCGAGTTCGGCACCGGCCTCACCGATCCCAAGGACGCTCCCTGGTTCGAGGCCATCACCTCCTATCTCAGTGGCGACCTCGACAATAACGGGACGTCGGACCTAGCCGCCGGCCAGAAAGGCGCGAGCTGGACTTTCTGGTCATGGAATCCCAACTCCGGCGACACCGGGGGCATCCTGAACAACGACTGGAGCACTCCGAACCAAGCGAAGCTTGCCTATCTGACGCCGATCCAGTTCGAGTTCCACGACGACGAGGCAGGCGGCGGCGAGGGTGGGCCCGCAACGACCAACCATGCGTCCTTCCTGGTGAGTCTGTCGGAACCCACGACGCATGCCGTGACGGTGGACTATCACACCGAGATCGGTGATGCGGGCGCCGCCGACTTCACCGGATCGAGCGGCTCCATCACCTTCGCCGTCGGCGAGCAGAGCAAGACGATCTCGATCCCGATCACGCCCGATACGCTCGACGAGGCCAACGAGCACTTCAGCCTCGTGCTGACCAACGCGCAGGGCGCCACGATCGCGCGGGCCACCGCGACCGCCACCATTGTCGATGACGACACGACGGCGACGCCCCCGCCTCCGCCGCCCCCTCCGCCACCGTCTGGCGATGGCGATCTCGAGGCGCTGTTCGCCGTCGTCAATTCGTGGAGCGGCGGATTTCAAGGCGGTGTCACTCTCGACAATGACGGCGCCGGCGCAACGTCCGGCTGGCAGGTCAGAATCGACATGACGAACGAGATCACGGACATCTGGAATGCCGAGATCGTCTCGCACGACGCCAACGGCTACGTGGTCAAGAACACCGCCTGGAATGGCACGATCGCCCATGACGGCGAGACGAGCTTCGGCTTCGTTACCGCAGGCCCGATGAATCCTCTCGCCGTGCACGTCGATCTCTACGCCTAAAGCGCGTCTCGCCCTGCAATCCCCTGCGCTTCCAGCCTTTCCTCCCTGCGCCTAAAATCGGCGCCGGGAGGAATGTCGATGAAGTTCAGCTTCTCCAGCGAGCAGGAAGAGTTCAGGTCCAATCTCCGCCGTTTCCTGGCGGAACGGTCGCCGACCAAGGAAGTGCGGCGGTTGATGGAGACCGACGCCGGTTGGGAACGTGATGCCTGGCGCAAGCTCAATGCGGAACTAGGGCTCACGGCCGTCCGCATCCCGGAAGCCTATAGCGGCCAGGGATTCGGCTTCGGCGAACTGGGTATCGTGCTGGAAGAAGCAGGCCGCGCCTTGCTCTGCGCACCGCTCTTCTCCACCGCCGTGCTGGCGACGGGCGCCATTCTGAATGCCGGTACGGAAGCCCAGAAGCAGGCGCTGCTGCCGGGTATCGCCGCTGGCGACACGATCGCCACTCTGGCCTGGGTCGAGGATCCCGCGCACTGGGACGCCGCCGCCACGGCAATGACGGCAAAAAAATCAGGAAAGCGATACAGACTCGAAGGCTTCAAGAGCTACGTGATCGACGGCCACACTGCCGACCTCATTGTCGTGCTGGCTCGCCGGCCTGGCAGCAAGGGTGAGAATGGCCTGTCGCTGTTCACCGTCGCCGGAAATGCCGAAGGCCTCTCGCGCCACGCGCTCAAGACCATGGATACGACACGCAAGCTGGCGCGCCTCGAATTCAAGGACGTGGAAGCGACCTTGCTTGGCACCGCTGGCGCCGCTGCGGTTCCCTTTGCTCGCACCATGACCGAAGCCGCGATCTGCCTGGCCAACGAAATGGCCGGCGTCGCGGACCGGCTGCGCGAGGATGCGCTGGCCTACGCCAAGATGCGCATGCAATTCGGCCGACCCATCGCCTCCTTCCAGTCGATGAAGCATAAGCAGGCCGACATGCTGATCGACGTCGAACTCGCAAAGTCGGCTGCCTACTACGCCGCGGCGGCGCTAGACGACGGCGACGACGACGTAGCTGCGGTCGCCTCGCTCGCCAAGGCGGCTGCCAGCGAGGCCTGCCTGCAGACGGCGATCCACGCCATCCAGATCCATGGCGGCATCGGCTTCACCTGGGACAACGACACCCATCTCTGGTTCAAGCGCGCCAAGAGCTCGGAGGTGCTGCTGGGCGATGCTCATCATCACCGCGAGCTCATGATGCAGCGCTGGGCGGCTTGAGGGAGGACGGGACATGAGCGAACTGAACGAAGAAAACGTCCGCGCCGAAGTCCGTGCCTGGCTCGAGGCGAACTGGAATCCCGAACTCGGCCTCGTGGAGTGGCGCAACAAGCTGGCTGATTCCGGCTGGGGTGTGCCGACCTGGCCCAAGCAATGGTACGGCCGCGACCTGCCGCAGGCATTGCAGCCGGTCGTCGATGAGGAATTTGCCCGCATCGGCGCGATCGGCGTCGCCAAGGCCGGTATCCGCACGCTCGCCGCCGCGACGATCCTGGCGCACGGCACCGATCTCCATAAGGAGAAGTTCCTACGCCGCATCCTCACCGGCGAGGACACCTGGTGCCAGCTCTTCAGCGAGCCGGGCTCTGGGTCGGACGTGGCCGGCGCGGTGACGCGCGCCGAGATGCGCGGCAACAAGTGGGTGGTGAACGGCCAGAAGGTCTGGACCACCAGCGCTCATCACGCCCATTGGGGCCTGCTGCTGGCACGCACCGACTGGGACCTGACCAAGCACAAGGGCCTCTCCTACTTCATCATCGACATGCACCAGCCCGGCGTGAAGGTGCAGCCGTTAAAGCAGATGAACGGCCATGCCTCGTTCAATCAGGTGTTCATGACCGACGCCGAAGTGCAGCCGGAGTTCCTGGTCGCCAATGTCGGCGATGGCTGGGCAGTGACCACCACGACGTTGATGCACGAGCGCCGCGGCGCCGACGGCCTGCGCACCTGGGCGATGGGCTCCGATCGCAAGGGGCGCATCTACGAGGAAGAGCGGGCCGAGATCGCCACCACGATGGAGCCCTACAAGTGGTATCCGCAGCGCGCCGGCCGCGTCGACCTGATCCTGCAGCGCGCCAAGGAAACCGGGCATCTTACCGATCCCGTGGTGCGGCAGGAGATCGCCAAGCTCCTGACCATGTCCAAGGCGGCGGAATGGACGGCCCGCCGCGCCCGTGCAGCGCAGGAACAGGGCCGGCCGCAGGGACCGGAAGGGTCACTGGGCAAGCTGGTGTCGAGCCATGTCGCCCGCGCCGCGGCTCGGGTGCACACCCAGCTCTCGGGTGCTGATGCGCTCCTCACTGGGGCTGACAGCCCTATGGGCGGCACGATCGCGGAGATCCTCGTTTCCGTACCAGCGACCTCGATCGCCGGCGGCACCGACGAGATTCAGCGCAACATCATCTCCGAACGCGTGCTCAAGATGCCCAAGGAACCGAGCATCGACACCACGAAGCCGTTCCGCGACGTGCCACGCAATACCGTGGGCTGACGGCAGGGAACGCGCAAATAAAGCCAGGTGGCCGCTGGACCGGCGGGGCGAGCGTCTTCTAGGCTCGCCTCGCTTCGTTCACCAGAGACCATCCAGATGGCCGACGTTCAGACTGCGCCCACCCGATCGATCAACTCGGCGACCAACTGGCCCCTCGCCCGTATCGGTATCGACGGAAGTTGCTACACCCATAGCGATCCCGGCTTGTCCGTAGACATGCAGGGCTGGCATTCGGATCACCCTGTCTTCGAGGAAGTCTTCAAGCGGCACCGCCCGAAACTCGTCGCCGAGATCGGCACCTGGAAGGGCGCCTCGGTGCTGCACATGCATCGGATTGCTCAATCGCTCAATCTCGACACGCATTTCATCTGCATCGACACGTGGTTGGGCTCGAACGACACCCTGTGGATCGAGGACGAGCTGCGCCAGCACCTGCGCCTCGACCGTGGCTATCCGAACATGTTCCGGCAGTTCGTCCACAATGTCCGGACTGCGGGCGCGCAGGATCACATCTCGCCCTTTCCCATCACCTCGACCGCAGCCGCCCGGGTCTTCCGCAAGCTCGGGATCACGATCGACGCCCTTTACGTCGATGCCGGACACGAGGAGGAAGAGGTCTATTTCGACCTGGCCCTGTTCTACGACTCCGTCGCCGAGGGCGGCGCGATCTTCGGCGACGACTACAGCGAGGGTTGGCCGGGAGTCATCCGCGCCGTCAATCGATTCTGCCGCGAGAAGAACCTCGATCTGAAGGCCGAGACCGGCAAGTTCTACTTCGTGAAGCGCACCATGCCTCGGACCACAGCACAGGAAGCCCTGTATCGGGCAGCCGTCGCCGGGCGCAGCGGGTGGCGCCGGGCAAATAAAGTACTGTTCGGACGCTGAGCGCCAGAAGTTCAGGCCGGTGTCCAGGATCTCTCTCGGCCTCTCATCCTGTATGGCACTGTGGGCAATGTGCGATGGCGGCACCGCATTCGCGGAGGATTCGGCGACGCGGTGGAACGGCCCGTTCGGTGGCACCTTCTCGGCAAGCTTCACTGTGGTGTCCGAATACTCCTTTGCCGGCATCTCGCAGACCAATCGCCAGCCGGCGATCCAGCCCGGCCTGCATTACCGCACACCGTCCATCAGTGAGGACATCAACCTCTGGGCCTATGTGGCGGCCTGGGGCAGCAACGTCGACTTTCCCGGCACCGGGCCCGGCATCGAAGTCGACCTCCTGAGCGGCATCAAATTCCTCGCCTTCGAGCGGCGAATGACCGTCGACATTGGTTATGTGCGTTACTTTTATCCTGGCGTACCCGGCAGCTTCGCCTACGACTACGGCGATTTCGTCGTTTCCGTCGGCTACGACTTCGACCTCTTCCAGCTCAACGGCCGCGCGCGCTACAGCCCGAACTCGTTCGGCGCTTCGGGTAATGCCTGGAACAAGCGCGCGCTGCTCACGGTGCCGCTGCCTTTCCTGAGGGTGAACGAGAACATCTCATTCAAGGTCTATGGCACGCTCGGCAATCAGTATGTCGATCTGCCCCAGAACTACGGTATTCCCAACAATGACTATTGGTACTGGCAGACAGGACTCGTGATTACCGCTTACGGCTTCGACATGACGTTTGCCTATACTGATACGACCATCGACTATGCGGGCTGCGGCTACACGACAAACTGCCAGAGCCGCCTTATCGTCGGCATCAGCAGGTATTTCTAGGCACATGAGCACCAGCAAGATCACGATCTTCCGCGCCCGTCGCATTCTCACCATGAATCCCGCCCGACCCGAAGCGACGCATGTCGCAGTGCGTGAGGGCCGCATCCTGGGCGTCGGATCCCTGGAGGAACTCAAGGGCTGGGGCGCCCACGACCTCGACGACAGCTTCGCCGACAAGGTGCTGATGCCCGGCTTCGTCGAAGGCCATAGCCACGCCGCCGAAGGCACGTTCTGGCGCTACACCTATCTCGGCCGCTTCGACCGTATGGATCCTGGCGGCAAGGTCTGGCCGGGCGCCACGTCGATCGACGAAGTTGTGGCGCGGCTGCAGGAAGAGGAACGCAAGCTCGCGTCAGCTGACGAGCCGCTGTCCGGCTGGGGGCTGGATCCGATCTACTACGGTGACCGTCGTGTCGTTCGCGCGGATTTCGACCGCATTTCGACCAAGCGCCCCATCGGCGTGATGCATGCGAGCGGCCACATCTTCAATGTGAACAGCCGTGCCCTCGAGCTGGCGGGCTTGCTGCGCCCCGGCGTCAACCATCCCGGCGTGACGCTCGGCGACGACGGCCTGCCGACCGGCGAGCTCAAGGGCCCGGAAGCGATGACGCTGGTCGGGAAGCATATCGGCTTCGACCGCGAAGCACTGGCCAACGACGAGCCCGGCCTGCGCCGCTTCGCCAGACTCTGCGTCCGACAGGGCGTGACCACTGCCACCGACCTTGCGAACCTTCTGCCGGACGACGCGGTCTCGATGATGCAACGCGTGACGGGCGAGGCTCAGTTCCCCGTACGCATCGTGTCGTTCCGGCGTTTCCAGGCTCTGCCCCCCGAGCAGGCCGTCGAGATCGCACTGGGGCTCAAGAAGCAGGCGACCGACCGATTGCGGCTGGGCGCCATCAAGCTATTCGTCGACGGTTCGATCCAGGGCTTCTCGGCGCGGCTGCGCTGGCCGGGCTACTACAACGGCGCGCCGAACGGCCTCTGGTACACGCCACCAGAGACGATTGCGCAGCTCTACAGGCTGGCGCTGCAGAAGGACGTGCTGGTGCACAGCCACACCAACGGCGACCAGGCGACCGAGATGGCGCTGGACTGCCTGGATGGCGCGCTGCGCGACCAGCCGGCGCCCGACCATCGATTCACCCTCCAGCACTGCCAGCTCGCCGATGCCGCGCAGTTCCGCCGCATGAGCCGGCTCGGCATGTGCGCAAACCTCTTTCCCAACCATCATTTCTATTGGGGAGACCAGCACTACGAGACGACTGTGGGCCCTGAGCGTGCCACGCGCATGAATGCCTGCGCCACGGCGCTGGCCAGCGGTGTGCCGCTTGCCATTCATTCCGACGCGCCGGTGACGCCGCTGGGTCCCCTGTTCACCGCGTGGTGCGCCGTCAACCGACTCACCGCCAGCGGTCGCGTTCTCGGCACCAGCGAGCGCATCTCCGTGGCCGATGCGCTGCACACCATCACCCTCGGCGCCGCCTGGACGCTGAAGCTCGACGGGGAACTCGGTTCGATCGAGGTTGGCAAGCGTGCCGACTTTGCGGTTCTGGAAGACGATCCGCTGGAGATCGCGCCTGAGAAGCTGAAGGACGTCCGCATCTGGGGCACGGTCCAAGCGGGCCGCCTGTTCCCTGCCGCTGGAGCATGAAGGGAAACGTTCTGCCGGTGACGGTGGTCGGCGGCTATCTCGGCACCGGCAAGACCACGTTGGTGAACAATCTTCTGCGCGCCGCCGCCGGCCGGCGGATCGCTGTCCTGGTCAACGACTTCGGCACCACGCCGATCGACCGCGACCTGATCGTGGCGACCGATGGCGGTACGCTGGAGATTTCCGGTGGCTGCGTGTGCTGCAGCTACGGCTCCGATCTGATGGAACGGTTGATGACGTTGCCGGCGCAGCGACCGGATGTGGAGCGCGTTGTCCTGGAGGCGAGCGGTGTCGCCCTGCCCGGCATGGTGGCGAATGCCGTGACCCTGCTCGAACCCTATCGAATCGATGCGGTCGTGGTGATGGCTGACGCCGAGACGGTACAGGCACAGGCGGACAACGCCTATCTCGGCGACACGATCCTGCGCCAGCTCACGGCAGCCGACCTGATCGTCCTCAATCGCTGCGACCTCGTGGACGATGCCGCACGCGAGCGAACGATCGCCTGGCTCGCCCAGCAGGCGCCCGATGCGCGCGTCCTGCCGACCACCTATGCAAGCGTCGCTCCGGAACTGCTGATCGGCCTGCGCGACGGGCTGACGCCGCGCCACCACACCACGCTGCAAGCGCCGGGAGCTCCCGACGCGGCTTCGCTCTACGACGCGCTGGAACTCGACATGTCGCCGGACATCGACCTGCAGCAGTTGGGACGGCTGCTCGCCGCACCTAGCACCGGCGTGCTGCGGGCGAAGGGCATGACACGCAATGCAGGCCGCGGCATCGCGGCACTGCACGTTGTCGGAAGACGCTTCTCCATCGATCCTGCCCCACCCGGCACGGCGCCGACGAAACTGGTCGTGATCGGATTACGCGGCCGCCTCGATCGCAACGCAATCAGCGACGCACTTCAAAAGACATCGTCGAAACAGGAGACCCCATGCTGACTCTCTATTTTGCTCCCGGTTCCAGCTCGATGGCGCCGCATATCGCCCTGCATGAGATCGGCATTCCCTTCGAAACGCACGCCTTGTCGCTGGCCGAGAAGCAGACTCACACGCCTGACTTCCTCAAGGTCAATCCGGCCGGCAGAGTGCCGGTGCTGGTGATCGACGGACGGCCGCTGATCGAAGTTGCGGGCATCCTCTTCTATCTGGCACGTCGCCATCCTGAGGCTGGGCTGCTGCCAACAGGCGACGTCGAGGCCGAGGCGCAGGCGGTCTCGTGGATGTCCTACCTCGCGTCGGCTGTCCATCCGGCGCGAGGACAAGGCCTCGACCGCTGCCGTGCGACCTGGACCACCGTCGAGCAGCGCCTGGGCGGCCGCGACTGGGTCGTGGGCAGCCGCTATTCCGTCGCCGACATTCACCTGTTCCGGCTCTACTGGCGCGTCCGCAGTTTTCTCGACTTGCCAGCCGGCACTCTGCCAGCGGTCGAAGCCCACTATGCCCGCATGATGGCGCGGCCGGCGGTGATCAAGACCATCGAGATCGAGAGCAAGGTCGCCGGGCACAGCCTGCCCGGCTGACCATCCGCCGCCTGATCACCTGCCGTTCAGCGCGCGCCAGACCTTTTCCGGCGTCACCGGCATGTCGATATGGGTGATGCCCGCCTCCGAGAGCGCATCGACGACCGCGTTCATCACCGATGGCAGGGCGCCGGCACAGCCCGCCTCGCCGCAGCCTTTCACGCCCAGCGAGTTGGTCTTGCAGGGCACGGGGTGGCTGGAGATGGAGAAGGACGGTGCATCCGAGGCCCGCGGCAAGGCGTAATCCATGTAGGTGCCGGCGACGGGCTGGCCCTGCTCGTCATAGACCGTGCGCTCGAAGATCGCCTGGCCGATGCCCTGCACGACACCACCATGCGCCTGACCTTCGACCAGCATCGGATTGATGAGCGTGCCGAAGTCGTTGACCATGAAGTAACGCACGACATCGATCTGGCCAGTATCGGGATCAACCTCGACCTCGGCAACATGGCAGCCGTTCGGGAACGCCGAAGGCGGCGTATCAGAGATGTGACGCACGTCGAGGGTTTGAGGCACGTCCTCGGGCAGGGTCATCTCATCGCGCAGCTTCGACGCGAGATCGAGCAGGCCGATGCTGCGGTCGGTACCGGCAATCCGGAAGCGGCCGCGGTCGAACTCGATATCGACGGTCGCTGCTTCCAGCACATGGGCGGCGATCGCCTTGCCCTGCTCGATCACCTTGGCACCGGCTTCGAGAAAAGCCTCGCTGCCGACGATCGCCGAACGCGACCCACCCGTGCCGCCACCTGCCAGGAGCTGATCACTATCGCCTTGCAACAGGCGGAAGCGATCGAAGGGGATGCCGAGCTTTTCGGTCAGCACCTGGGCGAAGGGCGAGGCATGGCCCTGACCGTAATCGAGCGTACCGCTCAGCATGGTGACGGTACCGTCTTCCTCGAAGCGGATGCCGCCATATTCCTTGCCGGCGGGCGCCGTCACTTCCAGGTAGCTGCCGATCCCGCGGCCACGCAGCTTGCCACGCGCCTTGCTCTCGGCCTTGCGTGCCTCGAAGCCATCCCAGTCGGAGGCTTGCAGCGCCTTGTCGAGAACGGCGGTGAACTCGCCCGAATCATAGGCCATGCCGGACGGCGCCTTGTAGGGCATCGCCTCGGGCGCGATGTGATTGCGCCGGCGCAGTTCGACCCGATCGATCCCCATCTCGCGCGCCGCCGTGTCGATCAGGCGCTCCATGTAGTAGTTGCCCTCGGGGCGACCGGCGCCGCGATAGGCCGCAATCGGCGTCGTGTTGGTGAAGGCGACCTTGGAATTCACTTCCATCGCCGGCGTCTTGTAGACGTCGATGACGTTCTTCACGGCGTTGGTCGTGGCCGGCATCGGCGGATAGATATAGGCGCCGGCATTGCCGGTACCGGAGAGCCGGACGGCGAGGAAGTGGCCCTCCTTGTCCAGGGCCAGTTCGGCGATGCGCTGGTGATCGCGGCCATGATGGTCGGAGAGGAAGCTCTCCGAACGCTCGTCGGTCCACTTCACCGGCCGGCCGAGCTTCCTGGCCGCCAGCAACAGCGGCGCATACTCTGGATAGGGCGGCGCCTTCATGCCGAACGAACCACCGACATTGCCGGTCAGCACATGAATCCGGTCGGGCTTCACATTCAGCACACCGGCAAGACCGCCGCGCAGGCCGAACACGCCCTGGCAGCCGACATTCAGCACCCAGCGCTCATTGACGGCATCCCAGGAACCGATCGCCGAACGCGGTTCCATCGCATTGACGACGACGCGATTGGATTCGATCTCCAGCCGGGTCACATGAGCTGCTTCGGCAAAGGCCCTCGCCACCGCTTCGGCATTGCCGTAGTGGAAGTCGAGCACCAGGTTGCCCGGTGCATCGTCGTGAATTTGCGGCGCGCCTTCAGCCAAGGCCGCGGCAGGCGTGGTGACCGCCGGCAGTTCGTCGATATCGAGCTCGACCGCTTCGGCGGCATCCTTGGCCTGCAGCGCCGTCTCGGCCACGACACAGGCTACGGCCTCGCCGACGAAGCGCACCTTGCCTTTGGCAAGCGACGGCCGCACCGGTGTCTTCATCGGTGAGCCGTCGCGCTGCGGGATGTTCATCGGGCACTTCAGCGGGTTGAAGCCCGCTGCGTCGAGATCGTCGCTGGTCAGGATCGCCAGCACGCCCGGCATGGCGAGCGCTGCCGTTGTGTCGATCCCCTTCAGGTGACCGTGTGCAATGCGGCTGCGTACCATGACCGCATAGGCCTGGCCGGCCAGGTTGATGTCGTCGGTGTAGCGCCCCTCGCCCCGCAGAAGGATCGGGTCCTCGGTGCGCGCCACCGACTGACCGACCCCGAACTTCATGAACGCAAGGCCGGTGTCGTCGAAAGAATCCATCAACCTGTCCTCAACGCTTGTACTTCGACGCCTACTTCAGCGGCGAATAGTTCGTCGGCAGCAGCAGAGTCGAGTGCATCGCCGCAAGCTTCGCCGGCCCCTTGGCGAGATAGGCCTGCCACGCGGGGTCCTTCATCGCTGCCGCACGCGCCTCGAAACGCTCCTGCAGGTTCTTGTAGCGCCAGAGATGGATCCACTCGTTGGGCTCGGGAACCTCGCCGGTCCAGGCACCCCAGATCGGCGAATACTTCTCACGCGCCTCCTGGACCTCCTTGAAGTCTTTGCCATAGGCCTGAGCGCCACCCATCTGCGTGCGGTAGATGCGCAGTTCGTAGACGTTGCCGGTCGTGCCGTCGCTGGGCTTGATGTCGACGACGGCATTCATGATGCGCAGGTCCTGCCGCTCGATCAGCGGCCGGATCACCGGCACATAGCCCTCGGTCCACGGCTTGTGCTTGGCGAGTTCGCCGCGCAGGCGCGTGCGCTCGTCGAGGCTTTCGTACTTCCACAGATGCCAGATCTGGTTCAGGGCGCCGAACTCGGCTGTCCAGTAGCCGTGATTCTCGCCGAAGTTCTGGCCACGGGCCGGCCGGCCGATCGTCTCGGCGGCCTTGAGATACTCCGGCATCTTGCCGGGCTTCAGCGTGTAGCAGCGAAATTCGTAGACCATTCGTTCCTCTCAGGGATGCGGATTCTTGGGCGGATGAGCCTTCACCGCCTCCTCGTTGATGTCGGCGCCCCAGCCAGGCCGGGTCGGTACGATCAGCTCACCATTCTGGATGACCGGCGGATGAGTGACCAGATCGTCCTTCCAGGGCACGTCGTCGATATCTATTTCCATGATACGGAAGTTCGGCATCGCGGCGCAGAGGTGCGCGCTCATCAGGGTCGACATGTGGCCGTAGAAATTGTGCGGCGCGCAGTTGATCTCGTAGGCCTCGGCCATGGCGGCGATCTTCAGCGACTCTGCAAGGCCGTTCCACGGCACGTCGATGATGGAGACGTCGATGGAGCGGTTCTCGAAATAGGGACGGAACTGGCGCCGGCCGAACAGGGATTCGCAGGAGGCGATCGGCATCGACGCGCGGTCGCGGATCAAACGCAGCCCCTCCGGGTCGTAGGAATCGATCTCCAGCCAGAAGAGATTGAAGTGCTCGCAGGCGCGCGCGACCTTGATGTAGCCCTCGGTCTTGAAGTTGAAATTGGTGTCGAGAAGGATGCCCATGTCGTGGCCCGCGCCCTGGCGGAAGGCCGCGAGTCCGTCGCAGATGGCGGCGATCACGGCGCCATCGGCATTCAACTCCGGTCCACCCGGGCTCCTGCCGAAACCGGGCTGGTACATGTTTGCCGGCGTGAGATCGAAGCGGAAAATGTTGGTCTTGAGCGCCTTGAAGCCGCGCTCCTTCACATGCTTGCCGAGCTTCACCAGATCGTCGAGTGAGCGCACGGGCTCGACGCCCATGACTTCGGCATTGCGGAAGCGATAGCTGCCGCAGTGCGACCAGTAGAGCGGCAGGCGGTCGCGCACCGGCCCGCCGAAGAGTGCGTAGACCGGGATGCCCAGCGCCTTGGCCTTGACGTCGAGCAGCGCGTTTTCGATGGCAGCCATCGCCTGCTGGTTCATGCCGCCCGGCGCCTGACGCGTGATGGCATAGATCGTCGTCATGATGCGTTCGATGGGGCGCGGATCCTGACCGATCAGGCCCTCGGCCATGCGGCGGATCACCGCCGTCAGGCCGGCGCTGCCGTAGCCTTCATTGTATTCGGACCAGCCGACCAGCCCGTCATCCGTGGTGATCTTGAGAAAGGAGAAGTCGCGCCAGCCGGCGTCGCAGTGCAAATCCTCGATCTTGGCAATTTTCATGGTGTTTCCTCCCGCGGGCCCGACAGCATAGACTAGAGGTTGACCACCGCGGGATGAAACAATGCCCCTCTACGGCAAGGGAATGCTGATTACGCTGACGCAGGTGTCAGCGCGCGACGAGCGGGATTTCAACGAGTGGTACAACCGCGAGCATATCGACGAGCGCGTGAACCTGCCGGGCTTCCATCGCGCCCGCCGGTATGTCGCCGTGCGCGCAACGCCGAAGTATCTCGCGACCTACGAATGCGACAGCGTCGCCGATCTCGCGACGCCGGACTATCTGAAGCTGCTGGCCAACCAGACGCCGTGGAGCCAGGCCGTCATGGCCCGCTTTACCCACTTCCAGCGCCTGACCCTGCGCATCCTCGTCGACCAGACGCACGGCGTTGGTGGCGCCATCGCGTGCGTGCGTTTCGTGCCCGATCCGCGACGGCGCAAGGCGCTGGTCGAGTGGCTGACCACCACCGCCTTGCCCAAGGTCATACAGCGGCCCGGCATGCTGGGCGCCAGCGCCGGCGAGAACGATCTCGAAGTCGCGCATGCACCGCTGCACGACAAAAGTATGGACCATCCCAGGGCCGAGGAGGCCGAATGGGCGGTGCTGCTGGAGGGCGCGGATGTTCCGGCCGTCAGCGCAGCCGCACGCCTGATGTTCACGACGACCAAACTGCGGCCCTTTGGTGTCGAGACCGCGCCGACCGTCGGCACCTATCGGCTGCTGTTCGGCAACCAGCGATGACATTTCTTTGACCCCTCGTTGATCGCGAGATCGCTTAGGGTCCGGCCCGTGCCCATGGGACTGTCCACGCAACAAACCATCTTCTGGCTGCGGCTCGCGACATTGGTCGCACTCTGCGTGCCGGCGGTGGAACTCGTCTGGCGCTGGTTCATCGGCGCTCTCGATCCGCGGCCGGTGACGCTCGCCACGCATGCCACGGGCGACTGGGCCGTCGTGCTTCTTCTCGTGTCGCTGGCTATGACCCCGGCCCGCGCCCTGTTCGACTGGATGCCGCTCATCCATATCCGACGGCGGATCGGTGTCGCGGCCGCGCTCTATGCGCTGGCGCATCTGCTGATCTACGTGCTCGACCAGAAATGGAACCTGATCGTCGTCGCTACCGAAATCGTGAAGCGCTTCTATCTCACGATCGGCTTCGTAGCCTTGCTGGCTTTGATGGCGCTCGCCGTGACGTCTACCAACGGCTGGCAGCGCCGGCTGAAGCGCAACTGGAAACGCCTGCACTGGCTGGTCTATCCGGCTGTCGCCGTGGCGCTGGTTCACTTCTTCATCCAGTCCAAGGTCAAGATCGGCGAAGCGGCCTTTGCCGCGGGCCTGTTCTTCTGGTTGATGCTGTGGCGTGTCCTGCCAGTGAAACTGCGCACCAGCTTCGCGGGCCTCTTCCTGCTCGCCGCCGCCGCGACCCTCAGCACCGTCGTGGTCGAAGCCACCTGGTACGGGCTCGTGAACAAGATCGACCCGGCGCGCGTGCTGATGGCCAACATCGACCTCGATCTGGTGCCGCGTCCGGCCCACAAGGTGCTGGCCGTTTCGCTGCTGGTGATCGTGCTGGTCGCGCTCCGGCGCGGCATCGCAGCCGCGAACAGGCTCTGGACGGAGCGCTATATCCGACGGACTATACCGACTTCCTGACCGGAAGAGGATATGACTGCGGAAGAATGGACGGCGGTGCGGCTCAGCCTGCTAGTCGCCACGACGGCGACGCTGGCCAGCCTGCCCTTTGGCATCGCCATCGCCTGGCTGTTGGCGCGGGGCAAGTTCTGGGGCAAGAGCGTGCTCGACACGCTGGTTCACCTGCCGCTGATCCTGCCGCCGGTCGTGACCGGCTACCTTCTGCTGCTCTCCTTCGGACGACGAGGCTTCATCGGGTCTTTCCTCGCCGATGAATTCGGCATCGTCTTTTCCTTCCGCTGGACTGGCGCGGCGCTGGCTTGCGCCATCATGGGCTTTCCGCTGATGGTGCGCGCGATCCGGCTCTCCATCGAGGCGGTCGATCGCCGGCTTGAAGCTGCCGCCGGTACGCTGGGGGCCAATCCGCTCTGGGTGTTCGCCACTGTTACTCTGCCGCTCTGCCTGCCGGGCATCATCGCCGGCGCCATCCTGGGCTTCGCCAAATCGATGGGTGAGTTCGGCGCGACCATCACCTTCGTGTCGAACATTCCCGGTGAAACGCAGACCTTGCCGTCGCTGATCTACACCTTGACCCAGGTGCCGGGTGGCGATGCGGCGGCGATGCGGCTCACCCTGGTATCGATCGCGATCTCCATGGTGGCCCTGCTCGGTTCGGAGTTGCTGGCACGTCGTATCGGTTCACGGCGGCAAACCGCATGAGCCTGGAGGTCGATGTCGAACATGCGCGCGGCAGTTTCCAGCTCCGGGCGCGCTTTACCGCGGCACCCGGTCTGACGGCGCTGTTCGGCCGCTCGGGTTCGGGCAAGACCAGCATCGTCGATATCGTGGGCGGCCTCATCCGGCCGACCCGCGGCAAAGTCATCGTCGATGGCCAGGTGCTGGTCGATACCGAGCGCCGGGTATTCGTCCCCGCCCATCGCCGGCGTATCGGCTATGTCTTCCAGGACAGCCGGCTCTTTCCGCATCTCAGCGTTCGCCATAATCTCCTCTACGGACGCTGGTTTGCGCGCGGCAACGGTGGCGCGGTGGCCGATCTCGGCGCCGTCGTCGATCTCCTGGGCATCGGTCATCTGCTCGACCGCCAACCCGATTCGCTCTCGGGTGGTGAGAAGCAGCGCGTCGCCATCGGTCGCGCCTTGCTTGCGCGGCCGCTGCTGGTGCTGATGGATGAACCGCTGGCCTCGCTCGACGAGGCGCGCCGGGCGGAAATCCTTCCCTATATCGAGCGGCTACGTGACGAAGCCGGCGTGCCGATCCTCTACGTCAGCCACTCCGTGGCCGAAGTCGCGCGGCTTGCCACGACGGTCGTGATCATGGCCGAGGGCAAGGTGACTGCGGTCGGTCCCGTGCTCGACACACTACCATTGGCAGATGCCAACGACGGCGGCTCGGTCCTGGACGCAACAGTCAGCCGCCACGACGAGGCCTTCGAGCTTTCCGTACTGACCACTGCCGCCGGCGAGTTACAGGTGCCGCGGCTCGGCGCACCGACTGGCGCACATGTGCGTGCTTATATTCGCGCACGTGACGTGATGCTGAGTCTGCGGCCGCCCGAAGATATCAGCGCCCTCAACGTACTCGGCGGTCGTGTCGCTAGCGTGACACCCATTTCCGGTGCGCAGGCCGATGTGCGGCTCGACTGCAACGGCGCCCTGCTGATGGCGCGGCTCACGATCAAGTCAGTCGAGCGACTGGCGCTGACACCGGGCCGGCCGGTCTTCGCTGTCATCAAGAGTGTATCGTTCGAACGCACCTGAGTGCGCTATGGTGGCGGCGCGAGGAGAACGCGATGTCACGCCTGCTTATGCCCTTTACGCCCCGCTTCATCACTTTCACGCTGTCGATTATCGCGGTCCCTGTCTTCGGGATCGCCTGGATCGCCGATCCGCATCCGGTGCTGGCGATCTGCTTCATCATCGCGGCCTTCCTGACAGCGGTCGGCATCCACGACCTCAACCAGACAAACCACTCGATCCTGCGCAACTATCCCGTTGCCGCTCATATTCGCTTCATCTTCGAGGAGATCCGCCCGGAGATGCGGCAGTACTTCTTCGAGGGCGACAAGGACGGCATGCCGTTCAGCCGCGACCGGCGCGCCGTGGTCTATCAACGCGCCAAGAAAGTGCTCGACGTGCGGCCCTTCGGCACGACCTTCGACGTCTACAGCGTCGGCTATGAATGGATGGCGCATTCGATCGCGCCGCGGCCGCTCACCAAGGATCCTTTCCGGATCATGGTCGGCGACACCGAATGCGCCAAGCCCTACTCGGCCTCCGTGTTCAACATCTCGGCCATGAGCTTCGGCGCGCTCAGTGCCAACGCCATCCGCGCCCTGAACGGCGGCGCCAAGCGCGGTGGCTTCGCGCACGACACCGGTGAAGGCGGCTTCAGCCCCTACCACCGTGAGAACGGCGGCGACATCATCTGGGAGATCGGCTCCGGCTATTTCGGTGCCCGCAACCCCGACGGCACCTTCAGCCCCGAGAAGTTCGCCGAGGTCGCCGCCTCCGACCAGGTCAAGATGGTCGAGTTGAAGCTCAGCCAGGGCGCCAAGCCCGGACATGGCGGCGTTCTGCCCGCTCCCAAGGTAAGCCAGGAGATTGCCCTGACCCGCGGCGTCCCGGTGGGAGAGGATTGCGTCTCGCCCTCGCAGCACTCGGCGTTTTCGACGCCGATCGAGATGATGCATTTCATCGCCGAGATGCGCCGCCTGTCCGGCGGCAAGCCGGCCGGCTTCAAGCTCTGCATCGGCCACGAATGGGAGTTTCTGGCCATCTGCAAGGCGATGCTGGAGACCGGCATCTATCCCGATTTCATCGTCGTCGACGGCAAGGAGGGCGGCACCGGCGCCGCGCCCATGGAGTTCATCGACCATATCGGCAAGCCGATGCGGCAAGGCCTCTATTTCGTGAATAACGCGCTGATTGGCATCGGCGCCCGACACCGCATCAAGCTGGGCGCCGCCGGCAAGATCATCACCGCCTTCGACATCGTGCGCGCCATGGCGCTGGGCGCCGACTGGTGTAATTCGGCGCGCGGCTTCATGTTCGCCGTCGGCTGCATCCAATCTCAGTCCTGCCACACGGATCGCTGTCCGACCGGCGTGGCAACCCAAAACCCCAGCCGCCAGAAGGCGCTGGTCGTGCCCGACAAGATCGAGCGGGTGGTCAATTTCCATCGCGCCACCCTGCACGAACTCGCCGAGCTGACGGCCGCGGCCGGGCTCGACCATCCGCAGGAATTCAAGCCGATCCACATCTCGCGGCGGGTTTCTTCCAGCGAAGTCCTGACCTATGCCGACGTCTACCCCTCCCTGTCCGAGGGCGAGCTGATCGCGGGCTCCGGCAACCCGCGCTGGCGCAAGCCCTGGGACATGGCCAATCCACACTCGTTCCGCGCGACGGCCTGATTCAGCCAAATCTGTTGCAGCAACACGCCGGTTGGCCCAGCAATGGGCCAACTACGAAAGGAAACGCCATGACTGCTCCGTTCGATTTTGCGTCCCTGCTGGCGCCCGGCACTCCGGCGCCCGCCGTCAAGTGGAACGGATTTCCGAAATACAATTTCATCGGCGGCCACAACGACGCCAAGAACGTGCCGGTCGACGCCCTGATCGCGGCGGCGACGGCTGTGCTGAAGCGCGAGGGCGCCACGCTCGCTACCTATGGCCTGAACAGCGGTCCGCTGGGCTATCGGCCGTTGCGCGAATTCCTGGCCGGCAAGCTCAAGGGACATGCCGGCATCAAATGCTCGCCCGACGAGATCCTGATCACCTCCGGCTCCATGCAGGGCCTCGACCTGATCAACAGCCTGCTGGTCGCCAAAGGCGATACGGTGTTGATCGAGCAGGAGACCTATGGTGGCGCACTGACCAAGCTGAACAAGCTCGGCGCCAACGTAATCGGCATCCCGCTCGACGATGAAGGACTGCGGCTCGACGTGCTGGAAGAGAAGCTCGCGGAGCTGAAGAAGAAGGGCGTGACGCCCAAGTACATCTACACCATCCCGACGGTGCAGAATCCGACCGGCGCCATCATGGGCGAGAAGCGCCGCGCCGACCTGATCGCTCTCGCCGCCCGCTACGGCGTCATGATCTTCGAGGACGAGTGCTATTCCGACCTGATCTGGAGCGGCAAGCGGCCGAAGTCGCTCTTCGCGATGGCGAATGGCGAGGGCGTGATCCACATCGGCTCCTTCTCCAAGTCGATCGCACCGGCACTTCGCGTCGGCTACATCGTGGCCAAGTGGGAAGTTCTCGCACGCATCCTCGGGCTCAAGCAGGATGCCGGCTCGGGCGCACTGGAGCAGATGGTGCTGGCCGAATTCTGCAAGCAGCACTTCGCCGACCACGTGCCCAAGCTCAACAAGGTGCTGGCCGCCAAGCTGCAGACCCTGCGTG
The DNA here is from genome assembly GCF_004297405.1 of Reyranella sp. Classification (GTDB taxonomy): domain Bacteria; phylum Pseudomonadota; class Alphaproteobacteria; order Reyranellales; family Reyranellaceae; genus Reyranella. The sequence continues at coordinate 147,387 of NZ_SCVC01000021.1, read as the reverse complement.
AGGCTCTGGCTGAGCAGTTCGGCACCGCCGCCGAGTTCGGCGATCCCGAAGGCGGTATCTACCTCTGGATCAAGCTGCCCGATCAGGTCGACACGACCAAACTCGCGCAGGCCGCACTGGCTGCCGGGGTGTCGCTGAACCCCGGCCAGGAATGGTCGACCAACAAGGACTATGCCCGCTCGCGGCTGCGCCTCTGCTTCGCCAATCCCGAGCCCGAGACCATCAAGAAGGGCGTCGAGGTGCTGGCCGAGGTCTGCCGCCGCGAGTTCGGGGTCCCGCTGCGTAGCGCCAATGTGGAGAAGGGCGCCTAGCGCCCTCCTTCGCTATTTAGGCTCGACGATCACCATCCAGGAGACGCCGAACTTATCGGCGACACAGCCGAAGCGCGGCGAGAAGAAGGTCTTGCCGATCGGCATCTGGATCTGACCTTCCTTGGCCAATGCGTCGAAGGCTTTATCCGCCTCGGCCTCGTTGGCAACGGTGAGCGACAGCGAAAAGCCCTGGAAGTTGGGCTTGTCGTGCTGCATGCCGTCGGAACACATCACCATGGCATCGCCGATCGTGAAGGAGGCGTGCATGATCTTGTTAGTATCCTTCGGCATCATGGCCGCCGCATCGGGTTCGGGATTCTCACTGAAGCGCATCACCATGTCGATATTGGCGCCGAGCGTCTTCTTGTAGAAGTCGAGGGCTTCCTCGCAACGGCCATTGAAGAACAGATACGGCTGAATCGTCATCGCTTCCTCCTCTGGTCAATCGTCGATTGCCTGGTACGCACTGGTCCAAAAGTCAGTGTAAGCACGCGATGGCTGGGGTGAATCCATCATGCGCTGCGTCAGCAGGATACCGATCAGCCCTTCCTGGGGGTCGGTGTAGGCCGAGGTCCCGAGGCCACCATCCCAACCGAAACGGCCAGGCGTCTCCCAGAGATCGGTGCGGCGCACCGTGACAGCGAGGCCGAGCCCCCAGCTCTTGGAATCACCAAAGAACAGTTCGGCCCCCTCCTTCTGCGAAGGCAGAAGCTGGTCCGTCGTCATCAGTTCGACGGTCGGCCGCGCCAGCAGGCATTTGCGGCCATGCCGCCCCTTGGCGAGCATCATGCGACAGAAGGCCAGATAGTCGTCGGCCGTCGAGACGAGCCCACTGCTGCCGGCTTCGAAGACCGGTGGCTGGCTCCATCGCCCCTCTTTACTGTCGTCGACGCAGACGAGCTTGCTCGCCGCCGAGTCGTAGCCATAGGCGCCAGCAAATCGCTTCAGCTTATCGGCAGGCACATGGAAGCCCGTATCCCTCATGGCGAGTGGCTGGAAGAGGCGTTCCTGCAACACCTCGGCCAACGACCGATCGGCGGCGCGCGCCAATAGAATGCCCAGCACGTCCGAACCGGTGTGATACAGCCAGCGCTCACCGGGCTGATGGATCAACGGCAACTTGCCCAGCCGCGCCATGTACTGATCGGGCGTCACCGTGGGCATGAAGGGGCCTGGCGCAACGCCTGCCTCCTCCATCGCCTCCTGGATCGGGTGTCGCGAAGAGAAGTCCATCACTGCGCCGATGCCGAGCCGGAACGTCAGCAGATCGCGTAATGTGATCGATCGCGCCGCCGGTACGGTTTCCTCGAGCGGGCTCGACAGGCACTTCAGGACACGACGATCGGCAAGTTCCGGCAACAGCTCGTCCACTGGATCGTCGAGCCTGAGGCTTCCTTCCTCGACCATCGACATCGCCGCCGCGGCAAGCACCGGCTTTGTGAGTGAGGAGATACGGAAGATCGTGTCGCGGCGCATCTTCTCCTTGCCGCTCGCCGCCAATGTGCCGCCGACCACGACATGCGTATCGCCATGCCGATGAACGAGAGCGACAAAGCCCGGCATGTCGCCTCGCTCCACTCCTGCATCCAGCAGGCTGCGCAGACGCTCGAGCCGCGGTTTGGAAAGGCCGCGTTTCATTCAGTCTTTCCCGAATTCGGTATCGATCACGATCTGAATGGGATCGGTGAAGAACGGCGGCAGGCCATACTCCTGCGGATTGATCGTGGCGACGGCGGTTACGCCGATTCGTGGCTTGCCGCCGAAACCCTTGCCTGCCCCACCCAAGGTGACGTCGAAGGTGACGGGCTTGGTCTTGCCCATCAGGGTGAACTGGCCCTCGACCTTGCCGCGCGTCTTGTCGACTGGCTTGAAGGCGGTCGAGGTGAAGGTCGCCTGCGGAAAGGCTTTGGACTTCAGGAAATTGTCGCCGACCAGCTCCTCGGCAAAACCCTTTACGTTAGTGGTGATCGATGCCGTTTCGACCGAGACTTCGAGCTTCGACTTCTCGATCGCGGCCGGATCCCAGGTGAGCGATCCCTTCACGCGATCGAAGCGGAAGATGCTGTGCGAATAGCCAAGGTGGGAAACCCGGGCGATGACCGCCGTGTGCGACTCGTCGAGCGCATAGGTGCCGGCCGTCGCCAGTGCAAGGTCGCGTTCCGCTGCGAAGACACCCGGCGGCAGAGCCATTGGCGCAGCGGGGGCAGCAGCCGGGGGTGTCGTCTGCGCAAATGCCGTCGCCGAGGACATCGCCAACGCGACGACGAACACCTTCATTCCATTCTTCATGGCTCTTCTCCTCGTTACGCGACGATTATTTCTCGACGATTGTCTTCAGCTTCGTGAGACCAGCGGCGAAGTCCCGACCGATCATCTCGTCCATGTCCATGAACGTGCCAATCAGCTTGGTCATGAACGGACTCGGCCCATACATCGCCCATGTGACAATCGTCTGACCGTCTTTTGGTTGCAGGGTGAGTTCGGCGGTGTTGTGGCCTTCGAACGGCTTGATGAAATCGAGCTTGATCACGACCTTGTTGGGTGCAGCCGCCTCGGTAATCTCCATGCGGCCCTTGCCGACATTATTGTTGCCGTCCCACTCATAGGCGGCACCTTTGCCGCTCTCCGGACCGGCATAGGCGCGCTTCATATCGGGATCGCGCGCCTCGTAGGGCGACCACTCGCGCCAGCGCTTGAGCTCGGTGAGATAGGGAAAGATCTTCTCCGGCGGCGCATTCATGCTCGCCGTGCGCTGCACGCGAAACGAATCGGGCTTGGTCGAGGCGTAGACCAGAACCGCCACGACCGCCGCCACGACGACAATACCCAGGATCGCCAGAGCCCTTCGCATGCGAACCTCGCCTTTGTCGTTTAGTTAACCGAGGAGTTAAGATTTAGGCAAGGACATCGCAGCCGTCAATTGCCTCCGGAGCACAGGAGAGTAGATTCATGAAATTATGACCTCGTCCTTTCTCGAAGATGCCTCCTTCAACCAGTCGCCGGCTTTCGGTGATGTCGATCTTTTCGGCGCCGACCGGCCGTTGGCCGATGCCGCGCAGCGTGCAGGTCTCGATCTCGCTGCGCTCTCAGCCTGCGGCCGCGATTACGGTGCTGCCGATACGCTCGATCTTGGCAGGGTCGCCAACGAAAACCCGCCGAAGCTGCGGATCATGGACGGCAAGGGCAATCGGCTTGATTTCGTGGAGTTTCATCCCGCCTATCACGCCCTGATGGCGAAGAGCATTGGCCACGGCGTCCACGCTTCTACGCATGATAGCAGTGACAGCATCGCACCAGTGTCCGCGCGGGCAGTGCGGCTTTACCTCGCGACGCAGGCCGAGAGCGGCCACATGTGTCCGATCACGATGACCCATGCGTGCATCGGTGCGTTGCGTTCGGAGCCAGCAGTGCTGGCAAAGTGGCTGCCCCAGATCAGTACGCGCACCTACGATCCGCGGCCGCTGCCGTGGTGGGAGAAGAAGGGCGTGACCCTAGGCATGGGCATGACCGAACGCCAGGGCGGCACCGATGTTCGCGCAAACATCACCCGCGCGACGGCGCATGGCGACCACGTCGAGATCAGTGGCCATAAATGGTTCATGTCCGCACCAATGTGCGATGCCTTCCTGGTGCTCGCGCAGGCCAAGGGCGGCCTCACCTGTTATCTGATGCCACGCCACCGGCCCGACGGGTCGCAGAACGCCATCCGCTTCCAGCGGCTGAAGGACAAGCTCGGCAACAAGTCGAATGCTTCTTCCGAGGTAGAGTTTCACGGCGCCTATGCGGAGCGAGTTGGCGCCGAAGGCGCAGGTGTGCGCACCATCATCGAAATGGTGAACCTGACACGGCTCGACTGCGCCATCGCATCGGCCGGCCAGTCACGCATCGCGCTCACGCAGGCAATACATCACATCCGCAACCGTTCGGTCTTCCAGCGGCGATTGGCGGATCAGCCCTCGATGCGCGCCGTCGTTGCCGACATGGCGCTGGAACTCGAGGCGCAGGTCGCGCTGGTGTTCCGCCTCTGCCGCGCCGTCGAGCATGCCGAGTCGGATCCACGCGAGGCCGCCTATGCGCGCCTGCTGACGCCGGCGATCAAATACATGGTGTGCAAAAGCACGCCGCAGCTCGTCTACGAAGCCCTCGAATGCCTGGGCGGCAATGGCTACACCGAGGACCTGCCGTTGGCGCGCTATTTCCGCGAGTCGCCGCTGAACGCGATCTGGGAAGGCTCGGGCAATGTCATGGCGCTCGACGTCCTGCGCGCGGCCGGCCGCCATCCCGACGCCGCGACCGACACGCTGTCACGCCTGGTGCGCTCGGCCGCACAAGCCTTCAACGTCGGCCCGTTGGCGCAATCGCTGGAGCGGACCTTGAAATCGGGCGACGCCGAGCGCCGCGCCCGTTTCCTCTGCGAAGGCCTCGCCAAGATCGCCGCGGTGGCGGCTCTCGCCGAGGCAGGCTCGCCCTTCGCCACGATCTATGCCGACTCGCGGCTCGGCAGCACCCGCTTCGCACAGTACGGCGCCGCCGATCTGGGCGATGCCGAGACCGGGCTGATGGACCGCGCGCTGGCTGCGCAATGTCCTCACTGATCGAAGGTGCTTGCGGTCGCCCGGCGCGCCACTAGACTTTCGCACCATTGCCGGAGCCCGACGTTCCGGACCTGTCGCAGCGAGTATACTTTCCTGATGAAAAAGATCTTCACGGCGTGCCTCGGCACCGAGACCAATACCTTCGCCGCCATCCCGACCGGTCATCAACTCTTCGAAGAAACCTGCCTCTATCGCAAAGCCAGCTACGGCAAGAACGTGCCGATGTTCGGCTCGCCCCTCGCCGTCTGGCGCGGCCGCGCCGAGGCCAAGGGTTGGGAAGTGGTCGAAAGCCTCTGCGCCTTCGCCCAGCCGGCCGGCAAGACGGTGAAGAAGGTCTATGAGGCCTTCCGCGACGAGATCCTGACCGACCTCAAGGCGGCCCTGCCGGTCGACGGCGTGCTGCTCTCGATGCACGGTGCGATGGTGGCTGAAGGCTACGACGATTGCGAAAGCGACCTCGTCGCCCATGTGCGCAAAATTGTCGGCCCGGACGTGCCGGTCGGCGCCGAGCTCGATCTCCACTGCAACATCGGCGAGAGCCTGCTTCGCGATGCGACGGCGCTGGTGCTGTTCAAGGAATATCCGCATGTCGACGTGCCGGAGCGCGCCGACGATCTCTTCACGGTGATCGAGGGCGCGATCGAGGGCCGCACCAAGCCCGTCATGGCGGCCTTCGACTGCCGCATGATCGGCGTGTTCCACACGACGCGTGAGCCGATGCGCGGCTTCGTCGACAAGCTGCAGGCGATGGAAGGCAAGGACGGCGTGCTGTCGCTGTCCATCGGCCATGGCTTTCCCTGGGCCGACGTGAAGGAGATGGGCACGCGCCTGATCGCCATCACCGACAACGACAAGGCGAAGGCCGAGAAGTTGGCGCGCGAACTCGGCATGGAATTCTTCGCCATGCGCGAGCAGACGCAGCCCCCCTACGTGACGCTCGACGCCGCCATGGCGCGCGTCAGCTCGCACAACCTGCCCAAGCCCATGGTGCTGGCTGACGTGTCGGACAATGCCGGCGGCGGTGCAGCCTCGGACTCGACCTTCATCCTGAAGGAGCTGCTCGACCGCAAGGTGAAGGACGCGGCACTGGCCATGATCTGGGATCCCGGCGCGGTGAAGCTCGCCTTCGAAGTCGGCGAAGGGGCCGAACTCGACATCCGCCTCGGCGGCAAGCTCGGGCCGCAATCCGGCCTGCCGGTCGACGCACGCGCCAAGGTGCTGAAGGTCGAGAAGGACGTCACCATCGAGTTCGGCGGCGAGCGCAAGAGCGTGGGCTCGATCGGCGATGCAGCGGCCCTTGAGATCGAGGGCGTGACGGTGATCGTGAACTCGCGGCGCACGCAGTGCCTCAGCCGCGACTGCTTCACCAAGCTGGGCGTCGATCCCTCGACCAAGAAGGTGGTCGTCGTGAAGTCGATGCAGCACTTCCACGCGGCCTATGCACCGATCGCCAGCGAGGTGGTCTATGTCGCTGCCCCCGGTGCCCTGGTGCCGGACTGGTCGCTGCTGCCCTACCAGAAGGTAGACAAGGCGCAGTGGCCGTTCGTGGCCCAGCCGCACGCGTGAGCCGCTTCGCCTCCTACGGACTGGTCGCAACGGTCGCCGCGATGTCGATCGGCATCGCCGCTGCGCAATCGTCCGCACAATCGCCCAATGGCGTGAAAACGCTCGATCCGCCGGGCGCCATCAAGGTGGAAGGCACTTGGAGCCTCGGAACACGCGCGGGCGACCTCGTCTTCGTTGCGGGCATGCAGGGCGTCGATCCTGCGACCAACAAGCTGGTGCCGGATGCCGAGGCGCGCGTCCGGCAGGCGTTCCTCAACATCAGGACGATTGCCCAATCGGAAGGCGCCAGCCTGCAGGACTGCGTGCGGCTCACGGTCTATGTCAGCGACCTCAAGCGGGTGGCGCCGCTGGTCGACAAGGTGCAGGCCGAACTCTGGGGCAAGCCACCCTATCCGCCGCGGACCATGGTCGAGGTCCGTCGATTGTTCGATGACGACCTGATCGAGATCGACAGCGTCTTCTACGCCCCGCAGAAGAAGTGAATCGGGCGCGCTAAAAAGCCCGTATTTCAGGGCGTTTACAGCGGCGGGACTCATTGGTATGTTCCGCCCCGTCGCGGCCGGGGATGGCCGTTTTGTCGTTTTATATCAACGGCTTAACGAGGTCCCGTCCCGGCGCAAGGGGCGCGATATGAAGATTCTCACCGGCAACAGCAATAAACCGCTGGCGGAAGCCATTTCCGCGAAGCTGGCTTTGCCGTTGGTCAAGGCCAACATCCGGCGGTTCTCGGACAACGAGATCTTCGTCGAAATCCTGGAAAACGTGCGCGGCGAAGACGTCTTCGTCATCCAGTCCACGAGCTTCCCGGCCAACGACCACCTGATGGAGCTGCTGATCACCATCGACGCCCTGCGTCGCAGCTCCGCCCGGCGCATCACCGCGGTCATACCCTACTACGGATACGCCCGGCAGGACCGCAAGACCGGCTCGCGCACGCCGATCTCAGCCAAACTGGTCGCCAACCTGATCACCAATGCCGGCGCCCATCGCGTCCTGACGCTTGACCTGCACGCCGGCCAGATCCAGGGCTTCTTCGATATTCCACTCGACAATCTCTATGCCGGGCCGGTCTTTTCCAAGGACATCAAGGACACGCTGAGCAACCGCAAGCTCACCGTCGTGTCGCCGGACACCGGCGGCGTAGTGCGCGCCCGCGCCATCGCCAAGCGCATCGACGCCGACCTCGCCATCATCGACAAGCGGCGCGAGGCTGCCGGCGTCAGCGAGGTCATGAACGTGATCGGCGACGTGAAGAGCCGCGACTGCATCCTGATCGACGATATCGTCGATTCGGCCGGCACCCTCTGCAACGCCGCAGTGGCGCTGATGGATCAGGGCGCCAAGTCGGTCTCGGCCTATGTCACGCACGGCGTGCTGTCGGGCGGTGCGGTCGCCCGCGTCGCTGCCTCGCCGATGGAAAAGATGGTCATCACCGATTCGATCATGCCGACCGAGGCGGTGCGCGTGTCGCCCAACATCCGGCCGCTCAGCATCGCCACGCTGATGGCCGAAGCGATGAAGCGCATTGCCGACGAGACGTCGGTTTCGAGCCTGTTCGACTAAGAGTTTCTAGGAGTTTCAAGAGATCCGGCGTTGGGCACCCCTGGAGGCCACGCCGCGATAAAAGAGAGCAACCCAAGGAGAAGTGAGATGGCAGAGACGACAAAGGTCGTCGCGAAGATGCGGGATCGGGCCGGCAAAGGGGGCGCCCGTTCCAGTCGTCGCGAAGGACTGATTCCCGCCGTGATCTACGGCGACAAGCAGCCTCCCGTCATGATCGCGGTCGAACCCAAGACGATCGAGCGCGAGCTGCAAAAGGAAGGCTACTTCAACCACCGGCTCAAGATTGCCGTCGACGGTACGGACTTCGACGTCCTGCCGCGTGACGTCCAGGTCGATCCGGTGACGGACAAGCCCCTCCATCTCGACTTCCTGCGGATCGGGCCCGACTCGATCATCACCGTGCAGGTGCCCGTTCACTTCAGGAACGAAGTGGCATCTCCCGGCATCAAGCGCGGCGGCGTGTTGAACGTCGTGCTGCACGAAATCACCGTGCGCACCAAGGCCGACAAGATTCCGGAGTTCTTCGAGGTCGATCTGACCGGCCTCGAGATCGGCCACTCGATCCACATGTCGACCCTCGCCATTCCCGAGGGCGTGCGCGTGGTGACTCGCGACAACAACGCCACCGTGGCGTCGATTGCCGCACCGACCGTGGTGCGCGAAACGACGACGGATGCGGGCGCGGCAGCGCCGGCCGAAGGTGCAGCAGCGGCTCCGGCGGCTGGTGCAGCGGCGGCTCCGGCAGCTGGTGCCAAGGCACCGGCTCCGGCCAAGAAGTAAGCAGCGGGCGAAGGTACCGCTCGGTCGATGCTCCTGCTGGTCGGGCTCGGCAATCCCGGGCCACGCTATGCGGGGCACCGGCACAACGTTGGATTCATGGCGGTGGACGAGATCGTCCGCCGCCGTGTTTTCTCGCCATGGCGCACCCGCTTTCACGGCGAAGTGGCCGAGGGACATCTCGGCGGCGAGCGCGTCATCGCGCTGAAACCGATGACCTTCATGAACGAGTCGAGCAAGGCGGTAGGCGAAGCCGTGCGCTTCCTCAAGGTCCCGCTCGACCGCGTCGTGGTGTTCCACGACGAACTCGATATTGCACCCGGACGGGTACGCATGAAGAAGGGCGGCGGCGCCGGGGGCCATAACGGCCTGCGCGACATCGACGCCCATGTCGGCAAGGACTATCGCCGCGTTCGCATCGGCATCGGCCATCCTGGCCACAAGGATCTCGTGCTGCATTGGGTGCTGCGCGATTTCGAGCCCGACGAGCGCGACTCCAAGACGGGTTGGCTGCCCAAGGTACTGAACGCACTCGCCGAGGAATCGGCGCTGCTGGTCGAAGGTGGCGCCAAGGCCGACGAGAAATACATGAGCCGGGTGGCGCATCTCGCGCCGCCTCCTAATCTTCCGCCCAGGCTGGACATCAAAGAGTAGATCATGGGTTTCAACTGCGGAATCGTCGGGCTGCCCAATGTCGGCAAGTCGACCCTGTTCAATGCGCTCACGGCCACGCAGGCAGCGCAGGCGGCCAACTATCCGTTCTGCACCATCGAGCCGAATGTCGGCCGCGTCGCCGTGCCCGATCCGCGGCTGGACAAGCTCGCGGGCATCGCGAGCTCGGCCAAGATCATCAATACGCAGCTCGAATTCGTCGACATCGCGGGCCTGGTGAAGGGCGCCTCGCGCGGCGAAGGGCTGGGTAACCAGTTCCTGGGCAATATCCGCGAGGTCGACGCCATCGCGCACGTGCTGCGCTGCTTCGAGGACGGTGACGTGACGCACGTCTCGGGCAACGTCGACCCGGTGCGCGATGCCGAAATCGTCGAAACCGAGCTGATGCTCGCCGATCTCGACAGCCTCGAGAAGCGCCTGCCCGCCCTCGAGAAGCGTGCCAAGGGCGGCGACAAAGAAGCCGCCGCCGAAGCCCCGGTCGTGAAGAAGGTTCTGATCAACCTGCGCGACGGCAAGGCCGCCCGCGAGACCGAGATCAGCGACGACGAGCGGCCGGTCTTCGCGCGACTGCAGCTCATCACGGGCAAGCCGATGATGTACGTGCTGAACGTCGAGGAAGCCTCGGCTGCCACCGGCAACGAGCACAGCGCCAAGGCCGAGGCCTTTGCGAAGTCACGCGGCATGCCATCGGTCGTGATCTCGGCGGCCATCGAGGCCGAGGTGGCGCAGCTGCCGGCGGAGGACCAGAGCGACTATCTCGCATCGCTCGGCCTCAAGGAGACGGGCCTCGCGCGCGTGGTGCGGGCGGGCTATGGGCTGCTCGACCTCGTGACGTTCTTCACCGTCGGTCCAAAGGAAGCGCGCGCCTGGACGGTGCACCGCGACGCCAAGGCGCCGGAAGCGGCCGGTGTCATCCATACCGACTTCGAGAAGGGCTTCATCCGTGCCGAGACCATCGCCTACGACGACTACGTCACGTTGAATGGCGAAGCGGGCGCGCGCGATGCCGGCAAGCTCCGCCTCGAAGGCAAGGACTACGCGGTCAAGGACGGCGACGTCTTCCACTTCCGCTTCAACGTCTAGATATCAGGACCCGATCGTCCCGCCGCCCTTCCTAGTGATAGCGATCACCGAGGGGCGCGGCGGCGTGTTGTCCTTGAAGTCGGGCCAGCGCGTCGAGGGCTTCTCGAACGTCGATCCCCTGTCCTCGCCGGGATGCTGGATGGCGAGGAAGAGCGTGCTGTCGTCCGGTGTGAAGATCGGCCCGCACACCTCGGCACCAGTCGGAGCCTGATAGAAGCAACGTGTGAGGGCCCGTCCGAAGCCCGTCGTATCGGCGCCATAGACGCCGTCGGCGACACCCGCGGCGCTCGGGGCACCGTCGGTCACGATCCAGATACGCCCTTTGCTGTCGAAGGCGATGTTGTCGGGGCAGCTCAACCAGCCGTTATCAGACGTCGCGCGATGGTAGCGCGCGCCGGCATCCTGCCCGGGCTTACCGGCCAGCAGGAAGATCGACCACGTCCCTTCGGCGGACGCGTGGTCGCCGTCCTTGGGCGCGATCTCCAGAATGTGGCCGTGATCGTTGACCGCTCGCGGATTGGCCCTGTCGACCTGGTCGGCTTTGCGCAGACCGTTATTGGTCAACACGACGTAGACGCGGCCGTTCACGGGATTGGTTTCGATGTCCTCCGGCCGGTCCATTGGTGTGGGCTTCAGGAGATCGGCGGCGAGCCGCGTCTTCACTAGAACATCGCCTTGAGTCGCAAAGCCATTCTCCGCGGTCAGTGGCCCCTGCCCCTGGACAAGCGGCAGCCATTCGACTTTTCCGTCAGCGTTGAAACGTGCGACCGACAGCGTGCCGTCGTCCAGCAGGTTCTTGTTCGCGGCTCGGTCGTTGGGATTCCACGGCCTGGAAGTGACGAACCGGTAGACATACTCGAAGCGCTCGTCGTCGCCGCTGTAGAAGACCACCCGCCCATCCTTGGCGAGAGCGTAGGTGCAACCCTCGTGCTTGAAGCGGCCGAGTGCGGTGCGCTTGATTGGCGTCGAGGTGGGATCGTAGGGATCGATCTCGACCACCCAGCCAAACCGGTTAGGCTCGTTCGGCTCCTTGTCGAAGTCGAAGCGATCGACATGCCTGCTCCAGGCATTGGCCGCCCGGCCGACGCCATAGCGCTTGGCGAGTTCGGCATCCGCCAGCTTCGCCGGGTCGCCGCCAAAGTAGAAGTTGAAGTTTTCCTCGCAGGTCAGCCACGTGCCCCACGGCGTGCTGCCGCCCGCACAATTGCCGAACGTGCCGAAAACCTTGGTGCCGGCCGGATCGGCCGAAGTCTTGAGCTTGTCGTGACCGGCGGCCGGACCGGAGAATTCCATCGCTGTCGTGGCGGTGATGCGGCGCGCGAACTTGCTGTCGGGCACCACCTTCCAGCCACTGCCGTCGCGCGCGATCTCGATGACCGCGCCGCCAACGGACGCCATCTCGATGGCGACCTGTTCCTTCGAGGCCTTCAGAGCGGCATCTCTGCCGCTGCCAAGGCCCGCGAACATCAGGTTGGGATTAGTGTATTCGTGGTTGGCGACCATCAGGAAGCGGTCGCCGCTGCCGCTGCCGGCCGGCACCGGATAGAGGCCGAGATAGTCGTTGTTGTAGCCGAACTGCTTTTCCTGAGCCGCAGCCGTAAGCTCCGCTGGATCGAAGGCCGGCGCACCGGCGAGGATTGGATCGCCCCAGCGGATCAGCACCTGCATGTCGTAGCCTTCGGACACGTGCTGCGTCGCGTCGAGCGTGTGAGCCAGCTCCTTGAAGGTGAGCGACGACGGACCGGCCGCCTGCGCCTCCGCCGTCGACACGCTGAAAGGATTGCCGAGTGCGGCAACCGCGCCGAGGCCGGCGAATCCGCGTAGCGCATCGCGCCGATTGAGACGCCGCTCGATCAGCTCGCCAATCGAGGGCTCGCCGCTGACATTCACGCCGACATCGTCGGGATCGATGAAGTCGTCCTTGGGGGCACTCATGCAATCTCCTGGACAGCAGGCCATCTGGGTAGCGGCCAAAGATGTCGTTTCCATTACGATCTTGGCCGCCACGCGGCACGATCCACAAGGACCGTCAGCAAACCGTAGCGCGATGTCTGTAGCAGGCAGACGTCACATCCTCTGAAGAGAAAAACATGCGAACAAACCTGCTTCTCGGCGCCTCCCTGGCAGCTCTCATGCTGGCCGCCTTCCCCGCGTCAGCTCAGACCAAGTTTCCGGCGACGCTGGAAGGCCATGTTGTGCTGCCGGCGATGACCCTGGTGCCGGCGCCGGCCGATGCGCCGCAGGAACTGCAGATTTCCGGCCGCTATGCCGGGCCGGCAGGACAGCGCGTGGACACGCCCGAGAGCGTCCAGGCCTTCTCCGCCCTGTCGGACAAGGCCGCGCCCCGCCCCACCGGCCTTAGCCTGCCGCTCAAGGGTCAGCCGGTGCAGGGCCTGTCGGGCATCAAGAACCTGAAGGACGGCAGCTTCCTCACGCTGACCGACAATGGCTTCGGGTCCAAGGCCAACTCGCCCGACGCCATGCTGATGTTCCATGTGCTGAAGCCCGACTGGAAGAGCGGCGCCGTCGAGCGGGTCTCCACCACCTTCCTGCACGATCCCGATCGCAAGGTGCCGTTCCGCATCGTCAACGAGAACACGCCCAAGCGTTACCTGACTGGCTCGGACTTCGACATCGAGTCGATCCAGCCGATCGGCGACACGCTGTGGTTCGGTGATGAGTTCGGCCCGTTCCTGATCAAAACCGACCGCAACGGCAAGGTCCTGCAGGTCGTCGAGACCAAGGTCGACGGCAAGCCAGTGCGGTCACCCGATCATCCGGCAGTCGTCATGCCGGGCGCGCCCGGTCCGGTAAAGTTCGAGGTCCGGCGCAGCAAGGGCTTCGAGGGCATGGCCGCCTCGCCCGACGGCAAGTTCCTCTATCCCCTTCTCGAAGGCCCGCTGGTGACCGAGGCCGGCGAACTCGAAGCGAAAGACGGCAAGCGCTACCTGCGCATCCTCGAGTTCGACACCGCCAAGGGCGAGTACACCGGCAAGAGCTACAAGTACGCCCTCGACGCACCGACTAATTCGATCGGCGACTTCAACCTGATCGACGCCAATAGCGGCCTGATCATCGAGCGCGACGACACCGAAGGCGATGCGGCGCAGGCTTGCCCCGCGGGGGCGCCGAAGCCCGATTGCTTCAACGTGCCAGCGAAGTTCAAGCGCATCTACAAGGTCGATCTTGGCCAGGCCGATGCCGACGGCTTCGTGAAGAAGATGGGCTACATCGACCTGATGGATATCCAGGACCCGAACAAGGTCGCCCGTCAGGGCGGAAAGGACGGCAAGCTCACCTTCCCGTTCTTCACCATCGAGAATGTCGACATCATCGACGGCGACCGCATCATCGTCGGCAACGACAACAACCTGCCCTTCTCGTCGGGTCGCGCGCTCGGCAAGTCGGACGATAACGAGCTCATCCTGCTGAAGGTCACCGACCTCCTGCAGGCGAAGTAGCTACTCGGTCACGTCGAGTGCCACCTTCTCGCGCTTCTTGCGGAGCGCGGGAAGGAGCGGCGCCAAGAGCAGCAGGGCCGCTACGGCCAGACAGGCCAGCGAGATCGGGCGGGTGACGAAGATGTCGAAGTTGCCCTCGCTCAGGATCAGCCCCTTGCGCAGGTTGTTCTCCAGCATCGGGCCAAGCACGAAGGCCAGCACCAGCGGCGCCGCCTCGTAGCCGAACTTGCGCATCAGGTAGCCCAGCACGCCGGTGGTGATCATCACGAACACGTCGAACACCGCATTGCCCGACGCGAAGACGCCGACGATGCAGAACATCAGGATCAACGGGAACAGGATCTTGTAGGGCGCCTTCAGTACCTGCACCCACATGCCGATCAACGGCATGTTCAGCACCAGCAACATGATGTTGCCGACATACATGCTGGCGATGATGCCCCAGAAGATCCCCGGATTCTGGCTCATCATCAGCGGCCCAGGCTGCAGGCCGTGGATGATGAAAGCACCCAGCAGCAGCGCCATGATGACGTTGGGCGGGATGCCGAGCGTCATCAGCGGAATGAAGGCACCGCCGGCCGCCGCGTTGTTGGCCGCTTCCGGTCCCGCCACGCCTTCGATGGCGCCCTTGCCGAACCGCTCGGGCGTGCGCGAAAGCTTCTTCTCGATGGCGTAGGAGGCGAAGGAGGAGATCACCGCGCCGCCACCCGGCAGCACACCCAGCAGGAACCCGAGGAGCGTCCCACGCCCGATCGGACCGGCGCTCGCCTTCAGGTCCTCGCGCGAAGGCCACAGGCTGCCGATGCGCGACTGCACGATGTCGCGGCGGATCTGCTGCTCGATGTTGCTCAGGATCTCGGCGACGCCGAACAGGCCCATGACCACCGGCACGAGGCCGATGCCGTCGACCAGCTCCAAGCGATCGAAGGTCAGACGCGGCATGGCATTGATCTGGTCCAAGCCCACCAGGCCGATCACCACGCCGACCGCCGCCATCAGCAGCGCCTTGGCCATCGACCCCTGCGTCAGGAACGACAGGATGGTGAGACCGAGCACCATCAGACTGAAATATTCCGGCGGACCGAACGCCACGGCGACCTTGGCCAGGATCGGCGCCACCAGCATCAGCGCGATGATGGCGAAGGTGCCGGCAGCGAAGGAGCCGAGGGCGGCGATGCCCAGCGCCGGGCCGGCGCGACCGCGCTTGGCCATCTCATGACCATCGAGGCAGGTAACGACCGAGGCCGCCTCGCCCGGAATGTTCACCAGTACGGCCGTGGTCGAGCCGCCATACATGGAGCCGTAGTAGATACCGGCCATCATGATGATGCCGGACTCGGGCGTCCCGGAGAGCGTGACCGGTAGCAGCAGCGACATGGCCGAGATCGGCCCGATGCCGGGCAGCACGCCGACCAGGGTGCCGATGAAGACGCCGATGAAACAATAGAGAAGGTTAATGGGGTCGAAGGCGACCGCGAAACCCTGAGCCAGGCCAGCAACAACTTCCATGTGTTCAGCCCAGCAATGGCAGGCCTTCGAGCCAGCTTCCCTTCGGAAGCTGGACCAACAGGACCTTTTCGAGGACGTACCAGACGCCGACCGCCGCCACGATCGAGATCGGGATGGAGAGCACAGGCTTCACGGGATCGACGAATGTCATCAGGAAGAGCAGCAGCGCCAGGCTGCAGATGACGAAGCCCAGTTGCTCGAACAGGAAGCCGAAGGCAATGAGCGCCAGGATCACGAGGAGCACGTTGCGCCAACGTGCCCCCTGCCACAGCTCACCGAGCAGCGGTCCTTTGCCCCGCACACCGTTAAGGGCGATCGAAATCGCCAGGGCCGAGATCAGCAGGCCGAGCCAGAAGAAGACGAAACCCGAACCCGGCTCGCGCAGGCTACCGAGCTCGAGCAGCCAGCCTTGCCAGGTGACGAAGACGCCGAAGGCCAGCCAGAACAGACCACCCCAGAACTCAGCACGCCGCACCATCGTCAGGACGTCTTCCTCTCTTCTCTCGATCTAGCTCTTCTTGGCGAGCCCGAGCTGGTCGACCACCACACGCTGCTCGTCATATTGCTGCTTGGCGAACTTGGCATAGTCGGCCGTGTTCATGTAGCGCTTGGGATAGTCATATTTGACGCGCAGCTCGACCACCTTGGGATCGTCGAGCGCCGCCTTGAACGCATCGTGCAGTTTCTGCACCACGGCCGGATCCATGCCCTTGGGACCGGCGAGGCCGAACGGCGAATCGAGCGTGAGGTCGAACCCGACTTCCTTGAGCGTCGGCACATTGGGCCAACGCGCGTTGCGCTCTTGCGTCCAGATGCAGAGCAGGCGGAACTTGCCCGAATCAACCATCGGCGCCCAGCCGGTGGCATCGGCGTCGGCCATGACATGGCCGCCTTCGAGGGCAGCCCAGCCCTCGGGACCGCCCTTGAACGGCACGTGGGTGAACTTCACGCCGGCCTTCTGCGCGATCTGCTCCATGCCGATGTGCAGCGAGCTGCCCGCGCCCGGCGTGGCGTAAGTGAACTTGCCGGGATTGGCCTTCGCGAACTCGATCACGTCGGCGAAGGTCTTGATCGGCGAATCCGCCCGCACCACGACGCCGAACGTGTAGGCCGAGGTATGAAGGATCCAGGTGAAGTCCTTCATCGGATCGTAGGGCGTCTTCTGCATGTGCGGCAGACGGAAGATCGTCACCGGCATCTGCGAAATCGTGTAGCCGTCGGGCTTGGCGCCGGCCGCCATGCTGGCAGGGCCGCTCGTGCCGGAACCGCCGGTGCGGTTGTCGATGATCACCGGCTGACCGAGGATCTTGGCGGCCGCATCCCCCATGGCGCGATGCCAGAGATCGACACCGCTGCCGGCCGGCCACGGCATGATCAAGGTGATCGGCTTGTTAGGGAAATCCTTCGCGCCTTGCGCGCGAAGGATGGACGGGGCGAAGACGCCGGCGGCGACCGCGCCCGATGAGACCATAAGTGAACGACGACGCATGATGGTTGGCTCCTCCCGGGGCCGTTTCGTTGTTATCGCGATTAGTATTTTTGTTGTCGTTGTTCGCCCTCGCCGTTCAGCTCTTGGCTGCGAGGCCGAGCTTCTCGATCACTGCCTTTTCCTCGAGATAAAGCTGGCGGGCGAACTTGTCGTAGGCGGCCGTCGTCATGTAACGCGGGATCATGTCGTACTTCTCGAGGGTGGCGATCACGGCCTTGTCCTCGAGCGCCACCTTGAAGGCATCGTCGATCTTCTTGACCACGGCCGGGTCCATGTTCTTCGGACCGCCGATACCGAACGGCGAATCGAACACCATGTCGAAACCCAGCTCCTTCAGCGTCGGCGCGTCCGGCCAGTTCTTGGTGCGCTTCTCCGTCCAGACGCAGAGCAGCCGGAGCTGGCCGCCATCGACCAGCGGCTTCCAGCCGGTGGAGTCAGCCTGCAAGGTCGTGTGCTTGCCCAGCACGGCGGCATTGGTTTCCGCGCCGCCCTTGAAGGGAACCTGGGTCCACTTGATGCCGGCTTGGGCAGCGATCCGCTCCATGCCGATATGCAGGGACGTACCGGCGCCCGGCGTGCCGTAGGTCACCTTGCCCGGGTTGGCCTTGGCGAACTCGATGACTTCCTTGAACGTCTTGAAGGGCTGGTCGGCCGCCGTGGTGACGCCGAAGGTGTAGCCGCTGAGATGCGAGATGTAGGTGAAGTCCTTCATCGGATCGAAGGCGGTCTTCTGCATCACCGGAAGACGGAACACCGAGATCGGAAGCTGGGCGATCGTGTAGCCGTCGGGCTTGGCGGTGGCAGCCATCGTTGCCGGACCGAGCGTGCCTGCTGCGCCACCTTTGTTGTCGACCTGGAAAGGCTGGCCCAGCACCTTGCTCGCCGATTCACACATGGCGCGCAGGGTGATGTCGCTCGAACCACCGGCCGGCCACGGCACGATGAAGGTGATGGGCTTGCTGGGATAGGTCTGTGCGCGCGCCGCTGGCAGGTAAAGCGGCATTCCGACACCGGCAGCGATCACCGTGCCCAGGCCACCTTTAACGATACCGCGACGACGCATAGCCATTTTGTTTCCCTCCAACTGAAATCTTTCGGCAACCTGTACGATGGTTTGGTCGAAGTAAAGGCATCGCAGTCCGACTGCTACGGTAAGACGCGCTTCATCCACGCCGCGGTCGCCTGCGCGTCCTGACTCTCGCTCGTTTCGAGTTTCTCGATCACGCGTTTACGATCTTCAAGGTCACGATTCTGGCTGAGCTTGATCTTCGTTTCGACCCGCGACAGCGCCATGCGAAACGCGACGATGCCTTTGGTCTGTGCTTCGGCATTGCCCGGCGGCAAACGGCGCAGGCTCCAGGAATCATCGCCTGCGCCTTCATAAGCTGTAGCAAGCTTGGTGAGGACGTCGAGTGCGCCTTGGGTATCCTCGATCACCTGCGGCCGACCATAGGCGTGGACCGTGACGTAGTTCCATGTCGGCACTTTCACACCCGGCGCATACCAGGTGGGTGAAACATAAGCGTGCGGCCCCCAAAACAACGCCAGCGAATCGGCGTTGCGCTCGAACAGCTTCCAATGTGCGTTGGCACGCGCCATGTGTCCGACCAACGATCCATGCGGTGTATCGTCGTTCTGCCAGAGCAGAGACAGATGCGTGGCCACAGGCGCGCCGTCGTCGCCGGCGGTCATCAGTAGCGCCCAGCTATGAGCCAGCATGATCTCGCGGCCGATGGCATCGTCGCCTTCGAAATGTTTCGGGATGTACATGGCGCGCCTCTCCGGCGGGTTCGGCTGAATGGTTGAACCCGGTCGCATTACCATGTCCAATGCCGCCCGCAACGAGGAGGAATTTTCATGGGCGAAGATATTCGACTTAAGTCAGCCGCCGGCGAAATCGGCGCCTATCTCGCGACTCCGGCCGGCACCGCCAAAGGTGGCATCGTCGTCATCCAGGAAATTTTCGGCGTCAACCATCACATCCGCGCCGTGACCGACAAGTTCGCGGCCGACGGGTATATCGCGCTGGCGCCGCGTTTCTTCGACCATATCAAGACCGGCGTCGAGCTCGGCTATACGCCCGACACGATCGCCGAAGGCCGCAAGTACGTGACGGAACTCGGCCTCGACAAGCCAGTGCAGGACGTCGACGCCGCCATCGCCGAGCTGAAGAAGCGCGGCGCCAAGAAGGTCGGCGTCACCGGCTTCTGCTGGGGCGGCACCATCACCTGGCTGTCGGCGACGCGGCTCAAGCCGGATGCGGCGATCGCCTACTACGGCGGCGGCATCCATGGCACGCGGACCGAAAAGCCCACCGTGCCGACGATGATGCATTTCGGCGACAAGGACATGCACATCCCGATGGAGCATGTGAACGAGCTGCGCAAACTTCATCCCGGCGTGCAGATCTTCGACTATCCGGCAGACCACGGCTTCCATTGCGACGAGCGCGGCAGCTACGACGCTGCGGCCTCCAAGCAAGCCTATGAACGCACCCTGGCGTTCATGGCCAAGCACGTTGGCTAGGAAACCTTCCCAAAAGACCTTCGAGCCCGGCGCACGCGGCCCCCTGAACGGGGTCCGCGTCGTCGATCTGTCTCGGCTGGTCGCCGGCAATGTGCTGACCTTGCAGCTCGCCGACTTCGGCGCCGAGGTCATCAAGATCGAACCGCCGGAAGGCGACACCTTGCGCTCCTGGCGGGTCAAGGGCGTCGAGACGGCGTGGAAGGTCTATAGCCGCAACAAGAAGAGCGTGGCCTTGGATCTGCGATCCGACGCCGGCCGCACCATCGTGCGCGAGCTGGCGAAGTCGGCCGCGATTCTGGTCGAGAGTTTCCGGCCGGGCGTCATGGAGGATATGGGGCTCTCGCCCGCCGAGCTGCACGAGATCAATCCCAAGCTGGTGATCCTGCGCATTTCCGGCTGGGGCCAGGACGGCCGCTACCGCCACAAGCCGGGGTTCGGCACCCTGATCGAAGGCTACAGCGGCTTTGCCTCGATGAATGGCTTCGCCGATCGAGAGCCGGTGCTGCCGCCGATGTATCTCGCGGATTGCATGGCCGCCCTCAACGGCTATGGCGCCGTGATGGTGGCGTTGCGCGAGGTCGAGATGAACGGCGGCAAGGGCCAGACGCTCGACCTGCCGCTGTTCGATCCGCTGTTTTCGATGCTTGGCCCGCAGGCCGCCAACCACAAGCTCACCGGCGACGTGAAAGTGCGCACCGGCAGCCGCTCGACCAATGCGGCGCCGCGCAACGTCTATCAAACGAAGGACGGCCACTGGGTCTGCCTCTCGGCCTCGACGCAGGGCATGGCCGAACGCGTGCTGGTGAAGATCGGCCGGCCCGAACTGGTGAAGGATCCACGCTTCGCGACCAACATCGAGCGCGTAAAGAACGGCATCGAGCTCGACGAGATCATCGGTGGCTTCATCGCCGCGCGCGATCTCGAGGAGAACCTGAAGTACTTCGACGAGGCTGGCGTTACCATTGGCCCGGTCAACGACATCTCGCAGATCGTGCAGGATCCCTACGTGCTGGAGCGCGAAGCGCTGATCGAGATTCCCGACGAGGATATGGGCGAACTGCCGACACATTCTGTCGTGCCGCGGCTCTCCGGCACACCCGGTGCGTTGAAGAGCGCCGCGCCGAGGATCGGCCAGCACAATGAGGAGCTGCTGAAGCCACTGCTGGGGGCAGCCGAGTACGATCGGCTTTGTGCTTCGGGCGCCATCTCCAAAGGAAAGAAGAAGTGACCGTCCACCGCCCCGCTCCACCTGTCTGGCGTTCGATCCTCTATGTGCCAGGCAATGTGCCGAAGTTCATCGACAAGGCGCATGAGCGTGGCGCGGACTGCGTGCTGGTCGATCTCGAAGACAGCGTCCAGCCAGCGCAGAAGCCGGAGGCTCGTGCCATGCTGGCCGAGACGATGAAGAAGGTGGCGCAGAGCGGCGCCGACGTCGCGGTGCGCATCAACCGGCCGCTGCGTCTCGCCATTCCCGACATCGAGGCCGCCGTCCGGCCAGGTCTTTCGGCGCTCTTCATTACAAAAACCGAAGGCGTGCAGCATCTGCGACTGCTCGACGAGATGGTGACCGAGCTGGAGCGCGAGCGCGGCATGCCGGTGGGCAGCGTGGGTTTCGGCGCCATGATCGAACATCCGCGCGCTCTCACTGAGCTGCACGACATTGCCGAGCGCGGC
This sequence comes from Reyranella sp., assembly GCF_004297405.1. GTDB lineage: Bacteria > Pseudomonadota > Alphaproteobacteria > Reyranellales > Reyranellaceae > Reyranella. The sequence continues at coordinate 126,161 of NZ_SCVC01000021.1, read as the reverse complement.
CCCCGCGTTATCGTCATGATGCTGGGCGGCGAGGACTTCGCCCTGGAAACCGGGTCAGTGCCGGGCGACGAGACGCTCGAGATGCCCAAGCGCATGGTGGCTTTCGCCGCGCAGGCACACGGCGTTGCCATGATCGGCATCCTGGGTACCGTCGCCGATTACTCCGACCCCGAGGCCTACAAGAAGAGCGCCGTCCGGGCGCGCCGTTTCGGCTTCTCCGGCGGCACCTGCATTCACCCCGGCCTCGTGCAGGCGCTCAACGAGGCTTTCACGCCGGAGGCCGAAGAAGTGGCTTATGCCCGCAAGCTGATCGCGGCCGACGAGAAAGCCGCAGCTGAGGGCCGCGGCTCTTTCTCAGTCGATGGCAAAATGATCGACATCCCGGTAATCGACCGGGCTCGTCGCCTGATCCAACGCTACGAAGCCATCGAACACCGCCGGCTCAGGAAGGCTTAGATCGCCCTCCTGAGCTCATAGGGTGTTTGCTCAGGCGTCGACCAGATCGGCTGGCGACCGCCAACGACGGACTTCGGTAACGTCCGTAAGATCAGATGTGAAGGCAATGACCTCGGCCGTGACGCCGGCATTGAAGCTCTGAAGCAGAACTTCCCTACCGTTCGAGAACTTCACGGCATCCTTGTGCGCGTAGGCGCCGCCTTCCACGCGTGTCATCACCACTTCCTCGGTCTGCCCTACAGCGTAGGCCTGCTGCACGGCCTCACCGATACCTTCCAGCCGCAGCCGGGCATCGGCTGGGATGCACACGGCGGTTTCGCAGTCGCGGGCGGCCGTGAAGCCCATGGTGCCGCTGGGGAAGCGGCGAAGCGTGTATTGCTCGTCTTCAGTCGCAGGACGTGAACGATAAAGCTCCAACGAGTAGTCACACATGACGCCCTCCTGGGTAGTGGACGTCACTTGGAAGTAGGATGAACACCCCGGCGATCAAGGGTGTAGTCGCACGATCGGTGAATTATCGGTTCGCATGGTTTCCTCATCCTTCGATAAGGACCGACACCCAAAGAAAAAGCCCCATACCTGAAGTATGGGGCTTTGCTATTCGAGAGGTGCTGAACCTCAGTGCTTGTCGGACCACACCATACGCTTCACGGCGTACATGAATCCCGCCAGCGCCAGCAGGAACAGGATGACCCGCACGCCCGTGCGCTTGCGGTCTTCCATGTGCGGCTCGGACGCCCAAGCCAGGAACTCGACGACGTCGGATGCTTCCTGGTCGGTCGTTGCCTTGGTGCCGTCGGCGTAGGTCACCTTGTCGTCCGCCAGCGGCGCCGCCATGGCGATCTTGTGGCCCGGGAAGTACTTGTTGAAGTTGTCGTCCTTGGTGACTGCGAACTCCTTGATCTGCTCGGGCGTCAGCTTGTCGTAGGGGACATAGCCGGTGAGCAGGCCGTGGAGGTAGTTCGGGCCATCCGCGCGCGCCTTGACGATGACGCTGAGGTCGGGCGGCGCCTTGCCGTTATTGGCGGCAGCGGCGGCAGCCTGGTTCGGGAACGGCTTCTTGAAGCGGTCCGACGGGCGGGCGGGCCGGTCGATCGGCTGGCCGTCATCGTTGAGATCGGGGACGGTGATGTCCTTGATCAGATCCTTCACCTGGTTCTCGGTAAGACCGAGTTCCATCAGGTTGCGATAGGCCAGGAGCTGCAGCGAATGGCAGGCCGCGCAGACCTCTTGATAGACCTGATAGCCGCGCTGGGCGGCCGCGCGATCGAACGTGCCGAACGGCCCCTGGAAATGCCACTTCTTCTGTGGCGGCTGCTCCGTCGTGCCGGCCGCGATAGCGACCGCGCCGGTGGCGAGGGCTGCGAGTGCGATGGCACCCGTGGCAAGTAGCTTACGCATGGCTCTTACACCGCCTTCTTCTTGAGCACCGCGTCGGCGATGCTGGGCGGCAATGGCAACGGCCGTTCGATCTTGCCCAAGACCGGCAGCAGAATGAGGAAGTGGAAGAAGTAATAGAGCGTGGCGAGCTGCGACAGCGGCACCCAGAAGCCTTCCGGCGGGTTGGCGCCGCAGAAGCCCAGGACGATCACGTCGACCACCAGCACCATCATGAACCACTTGTAGATCGGCCGGAACGTGGCCGACCGGACGCGCGAGGTGTCGAGCCAGGGCAGGATGAACAGCACGGCGATGGCGCCGAACATGGCGAGCACGCCGCCGAGCTTGTCCGGAATGGCGCGCAGGATCGCGTAGAACGGCAGGAAGTACCATTCGGGCACGATATGCGCCGGTGTCACCAGCGGGTCGGCCGGGATGTAGTTGTCCGGATGGCCCATGTAGTCGGGCGCGAAGAAGACGAAGGCGGCATAGATGATCAGGAAGACCATCACGCCGAAGCCGTCCTTCATCGTGTAGTACGGATGAAAGGGAACGGTGTCCTGCGGGCCCTTCGGGTCGATGCCGGTCGGGTTGTTCGAGCCGTGGATGTGCAGCGCCACGACGTGCAGCGCCACGACGGCCACGATGACGAACGGCAGCAGGTAGTGCAGGGCGAAGAAGCGGTTGAGCGTCGGGTTGTCGACGGCGAAGCCGCCCCACAGCCAGGTCACGATCGACTCGCCGACCACCGGGATGGCGGAGAACAGGTTGGTGATGACGGTGGCGCCCCAGAAGCTCATCTGGCCCCACGGCAGCACGTAGCCCATGAAGGCCGTGGCCATCATCAGCAGGAAAATGACGACACCCAGGATCCACAGCAGTTCGCGCGGCGCCTTGTAGGAGCCGTAGTACATGCCGCGGAAGATATGAATGTAGACGGCGATGAAGAAGAACGACGCGCCGTTCATATGCAGGTCGCGGATCAGCCAGCCCTGCGGCACGTCACGGTCGATACGCTCCACCGAGTCGAAGGCCATCAGCACATGCGGCGTGTAGTTGGTCGCCAGCACAATGCCCGTCGCGATCATGAGGACCAGCATCACCGTGGCGATCGCGCCGAAATTCCAGAAGTAGTTGAAATTCCGGGGCGTCGGGAAGGTGTGATACTCCTTCTCGATATACGAGAAGATCGGCAGGCGGTGATCGATCCAGGCGACCACCTTGTTATTGAAGACCGGCGGCGTGCCGTGTGACGAAGCCATTGCTGTGAACTCCAGCGAGATCAGTGGCGGGCGATCGACGTCGATCAGCCGATGCGAACGAGGCTATCGGTCGAGAACAGGTACTCTGGAACCACGAGGTTCTTCGGTGCCGGTCCCTTACGAATGCGTCCAGACGTGTCGTAGCTCGAGCCGTGGCAGGGGCAGAACCAGCCACCGTACTCGCCCTTCGGGTCGCCCGGCTTGTTGCCGAGCGGCACGCAGCCGAGATGGGTGCAGACACCGATCATGATCAGCCATTCCGGGCGGACCTTCTTGGCAGTGTCGGTGACACGCGAATTGTCGGTCTGCGGATCTGGCAGGGCCGACAGCGGCACCGCCTCGGCTTCCTTGATCTCTTCCGGCGTGCGGTGCCGGATGAATACCGGCTTGCCGCGCCACTTCACGGTGACAGCCTGGCCGACCTGGATCGGGGTGACGTTCACCTCGATGGTCGACAGCGCGAGCGTGTCGGCGGCGGGATTGAGGTTGTTGATGAAGGGCCACGCGGTGGCCGCTGCACCGACGCCGGCAAGGGCGCCCGTCGCGACCATGAGGAAGTCGCGCCGGGTCGGGTCGCTGTGCCCGCCAGCTGGAATGCTTGAAGACGCCATGATTTCTCTCTTCCATCCCCCCGAGGAGATGGGGCCTTTAAACCGCGAAAGCCCCTTATGTTTCAAGGCTCTGTTGGTCGCAGTCCCGAAAGGCGGCGTTCTGTGACAGCGTGCCGCATCGGGCTTCCGCGACGCGGACGAGGATACAAGGGCCATGCAACTGGCCCTCTTCGAGCCCGACATCCCGCAGAACCTTGGTGCCTTCATCCGCCTCTCGGCGTGCCTAGACGTCCCACTGCACATCATCGAACCCTGCGGCTTCCCGGTCGACGACAAGCGGATGCGGCGGGCGTCCATGGACTATTACGATCTGGCGACCCTGGTTCGGCACGCTTCCTGGGCGGCGTTCCAGCGAGATCGGCCCGGCGGACGGCTCGTCCTGCTGACCACGGCTGGCGCCGTCCCCCTGCCTCAGGCCCGCTTCGAGGCTGACGACATCCTGCTGCTCGGCCGCGAGAGCGCCGGCGTTCCGGCCGACGTGCATGACGCAGCCGGGCTCAGGGTCCGCGTGCCGCTCAAAAAGGGCGCACGTTCGCTCAATGTCGCGCTGGCAGGCGCGATGGTATTGAGCGAGGCGCTTCGCCAGACCTCGGGATTCCAAGACCTCGCATGACCCAGCCCGCCCGCCACGCCACCGGCCCCCAAGGCCCCTCTCCGCTGCCCGACGACCTGACCGTGACCCAACGCAAGACCGAGGCGCGGACCTGGTTCGAAGGGTTGCGCGACAGGATCTGCGCCACCTTCGAGAAGATCGAGGCTGAACACGAGGGCACGCATCGCGACAAGCCGGCAGGCCGCTTCGAGCGCAAGCCCTGGCAGCGCGACAAGGGACCGAACGGCGAAGACCGTGGTGGCGGCACCATGGCGCTGATGCGCGGCCGAGTCTTCGAAAAGGTGGGCGTCAACGTCTCGACCGTGTTCGGCGAGTTCAGCCCGGAGTTCCGCAATCAGATCCCCGGCGCCAACCAGGATCCGCGCTTCTTCGCCTCCGGCATCTCGCTGGTCGCCCACATGCAGTCGCCCAAGGTGCCGGCGGTGCATATGAATACGCGGTTCATCGTGACCACGCGGAGCTGGTTCGGTGGTGGCGCCGATCTGACGCCGATGGTGCCGCATGCCCCGGATACAAGAGATTTCCACACCACGCTGCGCGCTGCCTGCGACGCGCACGACGCGACCTACTATCAGCGCTTCAAGGAATGGTGCGACGAATACTTCTTCCTGCCGCATCGCAACGAGGCGCGCGGCGTCGGCGGCATCTTCTACGACTATCTCGACAGCGGCGACCATGCGCGTGACTTCGCGTTCACGCGTGATATCGGTACGGCCTTCCTCGATATCTATCCCAAGCTGGTACGTCGCCACATGAACGAGTCCTGGACCGAGGCCGAGCGTACCCATCAGCTCACGCGGCGCGGACGCTACGTCGAATTCAATCTGCTCCACGATCGCGGCACCAAGTTCGGCCTTATGACCGGCGGCAATGTCGAGGCGATCCTGATGTCGCTGCCGCCGGAGGTGCGCTGGCCGTAATCGCGCCCCGCCGAACTGAAAATTGCCACAAGGCGGAACAAATCTCTCATCGAGCGTGCCATGTCGCTTCGACCGGCGCATGAGAAGAGCAACGAGAAAATGACAACGGGAGGAAATCAATGACTCGTCACCTTACACGTCGTGCTGCCCTGGTCGCAGCTAGCGCACTGCCGGCCGCCGCGCTGCTACCAGCCAGCTCGCGCGCACAAGCTCCTTGGACACCGACTCAAGGTGTGCGCGTCGTCGTTCCGGCTGCACCGGGCGGCGGCACGGACATCATGGGCCGTCTGCTGGCCGCCCATCTCCAGGAAGCGTGGGGCCAGTCCTGTGTCGTCGACAACAAGTCGGGTGCCGGTGGCGTGATCGGTTCGACCGAAGTCGTGAAGTCGAAGCCCGATGGCTACACCATCCTGATGGGCAATATCGGCCCGCAGGCGATTGCTTACTCTCTCTATCGCAACATGCCCTATACACCGGCGAGCCTGATCCCGGTGTCGAACGCCATCACCGCACCCAACGTGCTGGTCGTTCACCCATCAGTGCCGGCCAAGACCATTCCAGAATTCGTCGCCTGGCTGAAAGCGCAGAACGGCAAGGCCTCCTATGCCTCGTCCGGCACCGGCCAGTCACCGCACCTCAGCGCCGCCTGGTTCCTCCAGCTCACCGGCACCAAAGCCGAACACGTCCCCTATCGAGGCGCCGCACCGGCGCTCGCCGATTTGACGGCGGGGGTGACGCAGTTCTTCTTCGACAATCTCACCACCTCCATCGAGTTCATCCGCGCAAACAAACTCCGGGGACTGGGTCTGACGTCGGCACAACGGAGTCCTGCGGCGCCCGAGCTGGTGCCGATTTGCGAGACCATGCCCGAGCTGAAGCCGTTCGACGTCTCGACCTGGTTCGGCGTCTTCCTCCCGGCTGGCACGCCGAAGCCGATCGTCGATTCGCTCAATGCCCAGATGAAGGTCTGGCTCGACAGCCCGAAGACCAAGGAGCGCATCGCGACCATGGCAAGCACACCGGCCTATGGAACGCCCGAGCAGTTCGCCCAGTTCGTCACCGCCCAGATCGCGCAATGGAAGGGTGTCATCGACAAGGAAGGGCTGAAGCTCGACGTCAACTGATCGCACGTAAAGGGAGTTGCGGCATGACAAGCAATGACGTTCTGGTCGAACGCAACGGCCCGGTGACGACCGTGATCATCAACCGGCCGGCGGCGCGAAACGCCTGCACGGTCGCGACAGTGAAGGCGTTGCACGATGCCTTCATGGCCTTCGAGGCCGACGAGACGGCTAAGGTGGCCGTTCTCACCGGCCAGGGCAGCACCTTCTGTGCTGGCGCCGACCTCAAGGAGCTGGCGAGCGGCGCCGCGCTCGGCTTCTGCTGGGCGGGCGAAGACAAGGGCGTCACCCAGCGCATGTTGAAGAAACCGGTCATCGCCGGCGTCTCGGGCCACGCGGTCGCCGCGGGCCTTGCACTGGCTGTCTGGTGCGACCTGCGTGTCGCCGACGAGACGGCGGTCTTCGGTGTGTTCTGCCGCCGCTATGGTGGTCCGATGCCGAATGGTTGCACGGTGCGCCTGCCGCGTCTGATCGGCCAGAGCCGCGCCCTCGACATGATGCTGACGGGCCGCGCCGTCGACGCCAAAGAGGCACACGCGATCGGCCTCGTGAACCGCCTCGTGAAGGCAGGCGAAGCGCGCCAGGAAGCCGAGCGGCTGGCGCACGAACTCGCCGGACTGCCACAGATCGCCATGCTTTCAGATCGCGACTCGCTGATCAAGCAGTGGGACTTGCCGGAAGACGCTGCCATTCGTCTCGAGATCGAAGGCAGCAAGGCCGCTTTCGCGCAGGGCTTCCAGTCCGGTGCAGGACGCTTCGTGCAGGGTGTCGGCCGCCATGGCGAGGCCGTCGGCCAATAACTGTCAGCGTGTCGGCCAGTTCCAGGCCGGTCGTTCATCGTCGGGAACGACCGTCTCGCCCAACTTCTTGGTAAGCACGATCTGGCGAGCGCCTGCCTTGTGCAAGGCGGAAACCAGCGTCGCTGCGTGCGAGACGACAATGACCTGGGAATGCTCGGAGGCCTTGGCGATCAATCGCGCCAATGGCGCCAGCAGATCGGGATGCAGGCTGGTCTCCGGCTCGTTGAGGATCATCAACGGAGACGGCCGCGGCGACAGCAGAGCAGCAACCAGAAGAAGGTAGCGCAAGGTGCCGTCCGAGAGTTCGGAGGTCCTGAGCGAGCGCAGCAATCCATGCTGGTTCATCTCGATCTCGAAAAGTCCCTCGGCGTCGCGAACGTCGATCGAACCGCCCGGAAAGGCATCCGCAATCGCCGCGTCGAGTTCGTCGTTCGCACCCACTTCCTGAATCGTCGCAATGGCAGCCGCGAGGTCGGCGCCATCGGCCGCCAGCACCGGCGTGCGCGTGCCGATCTGCGGCCGTCGCGCCGGCGCATCGCTGTCGGTGCGGAAGTGATCGTAGAAGCGCCAGCCGCGCATATGCTCGCGCATCAACAGCAGCTCGGCGCCATCGTCGGGATTGCTGCAATGGGTCAGCATGCTGTCATAGGACGCGAGCTTGTCGTAGGCCGCCCGCCAGCTTCCTTCCTGATCACGCAGGCTCACATACGGCCCTTTGCGCTGCGCAAAGACATTGGCGCGTCCCAGGACGACGCCGGTCCACAAAGCCTCTGACTTGATCTCGGGATCGCGGCCGAAGCGCGATCTCGGCACGGGCACTGGAATGCCGAGATCGATGGCATAACCATATTCTTCAGAAGCGAAACCCAGCTTCAGGCTGACCGGCCCTTTGCGCACCAAACCTTGCACCGGCTGATTGCCCGCCTTCATGGCACGGGAGAACGCCTCCGGCCCGGCCCACAGTGCCGAAGGCAGACCGCCTTCGATCGCCAGCGATTGGATGATCCGGCCTTGCGCAACATCGGCCAGCAGCCGCAACGCGCGATAGAGACTGGATTTGCCGCTGCCGTTCGCGCCGGTGACGACCGTGAGCGGTCCCAGCTCCAGCCGAACATCGCGCAGGGAGCGATAGCCCGAGATGCAAAGCCGCGTGATGATGTTCATCGGCGGCGAGCAAAGACCTTGCCGGCAAGAAGCGGCGCGGCGAACAGCAGAAGCACCAGCAGGAGATAAGGCGCACCCCACCAGAATGCGAAGCGATCGAGGAAGGATGCCGGATCCTCGTCGTACGTCACGCGTGCATAGAGAAAGTCGACCAGCACCGTCGACGTCGGCCACAGCAGCGCCGCGAGAAGGGCCGCCTCGAACCAGTTCGGTCCCCTCGTCCGCCGCGCATGGATGATGGCCATCATCACGACGTAGGGCGCCGGCACCAGCACCTTGTACCATTCGACCGTACGCACCGAGAGCGTCGCAGCGATCCAGGTATCGCCGACCAGGTCGTTCAACACGACGAAGGCCGCGATCGCGAACCACAGAAGGAAGGTCAGACCGGGACGGATCACGACGATATCCGGACGAGTCGTTCGAGTTCGGCGAGGCAAGCCGCTCGGTTGGCGGTGAAATCGCCAGAGATCCACCACTGCTCCACCGCTTCGATCAGCGCGCCGACGCGAGGGCCGGGCTTCAGGCCGAGCTTCAGGGCATCGCCGCCGCTTATCGGCAGTTCCGGCGGCGTCCAGGCGCGCGCCATCGCCAGCGCAGCGCGCCAATCACCTGAAGCTTCCGCCGCCAGGAGCAGCCGGTCGGCATAAAGGTTACCGCCCAGGCGATAGATCCCGGCACGCCATGCCTTCGGGCCACCGGATATGTCGATCGCGGGTTCAGCCGCCAGCATCACATCGAGCCGCAGTGATTCTTGCGTGGAAAGCTTCAGCCGCTTGCCGATCGCCGTCGCGTCGGCGCCCATCGGCAGGATCGCCGCCAGCCGGCGCAGCGGATCGGGCCTGTCCTCACGGGCGATCAGCGCGCGCAGGCATGCAGCACCGACACATTCCGGCAGCCACTGATCGAGAATGGCCGCTTCGACCATTGCGGCAATCGTATCCGCAGGATCGGGCGCCTTGAGAAGGCGCAGCAACTCCTTCGACACGCGCTCGCCCGAGAGGCCACGCAAGGAGCCGGCATTGCGGCGGCAGGCATCGAAGCTCGCCGCATCGAAGGGTGGCTTGCCGTACCAGGCATGAAAGCGAAAGAAGCGCAGCACGCGCAGCCGATCCTCGGCGATGCGCGTCTCGGCATCGCCGATGAAGCGCACGCGCGCTTCGGCGAGATCACGGCGGCCGTCGAATGGATCGTACAGCGTGCCGTCGCGGTCGGCGTAAAGTGCATTGAAGGTAAAGTCGCGCCGGCTGGCGTCTTCCAGCCAATCGTCCGTGAAGGCGACGACGGCACGGCGACCATCGGTTTCGACATCGCGCCGCAGGGTCGTGAGTTCAAACGGCCGGCCGTCGATCACCGCCGTCACTGTCCCATGCTTGATGCCGGTCGGCACGACCTTGAGTTTTGCCGCTTCCAGGGCGCGCATCACGGCTTCCGGCTTGGTATCGACTGCCAGGTCATAGTCGTCGATGGCACGACCGAGCACGCTGTTGCGCACGCAGCCACCGACGAAGCGCGCGACGATGCCCGCCCCATCGAGGGTGGCAAAGAGGGTCTGCACCGCAGGATCATCCGCCCACGGCACGGCCTCGAGACGACCCATTGGTTTCATCGGGCCAGCTTCATGATGCGAAGAGCCCGCCGTAACCCTGATCCTGCGTGAAGAACATGACGATGAAGCCGATGATCGCGCAGGTGCAGCCGGCGATGCCGAGCCAGGTCATCGGCAAGTCCTGCCAGGACGGCAGGGTGCCGGCGAGCTGCCGGTCCTGCTTGATCTTCACGGCCCACGCCCAAAGAAAGAAGGCAACGGTCGGCGCCAGCACGAGGCCCAGGACCAGAAGAACGATACGCATGATGGCTCCAGCCCTGCGTCAGTCGGCAGCGGTCAGGACGAATTGCAGGTTCTTCAGCATACCGGCCGTCGCGCCCCAGATGTAGCGCTCGCCATAAGGCATGGCGTAATAGCGCCGCTCCCGCCCCTGCCAGACCCGGCTGTCGATACGGTGATTGCGTTCGTCGAGAAAATGGTCGAGCGGCACCTCGAAGACGTCGGCCACTTCGCGTGGGTCTGCACGGGTCGTGAATCCGGGCGTGACGATGCCGACGATCGGCGTGATCTCGTAGCCTGTGCCAGTGCGATAATGATCGACCGGGCCGATTACTTCGATGAAATCGCGCGTGAGGCCCACTTCTTCCTCGGTTTCCCGCAGAGCGGTCGCGATTTCGTCGGGGTCGTCGGCCTGACGCCGACCGCCTGGAAAGGCGATCTGGCCGGCGTGGCTTGGCATATCTTCCGTACGCTGGGTCAGCAGGACGGTAAGTCCCGGTTCGCGACGCACCAGCGGCACGAGCACAGCCGCCGGTCGCCAGACCTCGGGTAATGGCACCACACCGCTTAGGGAGAAGTCGCTACCGAGAGGTGCCTGGAGAACGGGCAATCCGGATGCCAAACGCCGGCTGCGTTCGCCGACCCGCCGCACAATTTCGTCAACCGTCATGCCCTTGTTCCGGCCTCATTTCTGGGCTTCCCTCAATCATAATTCCCCTGACGACAGGAGCGCCCTGGTGGCCCCCGACACATCCACTGCTACCGACGCCGACGCCCAGGCCGCCCTCGCCGATATCGAGCGGTTGGGTGGACAGCTCCGTGCTGCCCGCGCCGCCATTGGCCAAGTCATATATGGCCAGCAGGACGTCATCGATCAAACGTTGGTTGCGCTGCTCTCGGGCGGCCACCTGTTGCTGATCGGCGTGCCGGGCCTCGCCAAGACCAAGCTGGTCGACACGCTGGGCGTCGTGCTCGGCATGGACGCCAAGCGCATCCAGTTCACGCCCGACCTGATGCCGGCCGACATTCTGGGCTCGGAGATCCTCGAGGAAAGCGACGCCGGTCGGCGCTCCTTCCGCTTCCTGCAGGGCCCGGTCTTCGCCCAGCTCCTGATGGCGGACGAAATCAACCGCGCCAGCCCACGTACGCAATCGGCGCTGCTGCAAAGCATGCAGGAAAAGCACGTCACCGTCGCCGGCAAGCGCTACGACCTGCCGGCGCCCTTCCATGTGCTGGCGACGCAGAACCCGCTCGAGCAGGAGGGCACCTATCCGCTGCCCGAAGCGCAGCTCGACCGCTTCCTGCTGCAGATCGACGTCGGTTACCCCGACGAGGCGGCGGAGCGCCAGATCATGATCGGCACCACGGGCGCCGTTCAGGTAACGCCGGTGCAGGCACTGACGCCGGCCGATTTGATGGCAGCGCAGGCACTGGTTCGCCGCTTGCCGATCGGCGAGAGCGTGGTCGACGCCATCCTGAAGCTGGTCCGCGCCGGCCGGCCCGAGCACACCGATCTCGATATTGTCCGCCAGCGCGTCGCCTGGGGACCCGGTCCGCGCGCCAGCCAGGCCTTCATGCTGGCCTGCCGCGCGCGCGCCATCATCCAGGGCCGCATCGCGCCATCGGTCGATGATGTCGTGGCGCTGGCCGGCCCCATCCTGCGTCATCGCATGGCGGTGAATTTCTCGGCACGCGCCGAAGGCGTGACCGTGGAGTCCGTGATCGCCCAGATGTGCGCCCGCCTCGCCTGATGCCGGCTTGAGCATTGCACCGCGGGAGCCGATGGCCGCACCTTCAACCCTCAACCGATCGCTGGAACTCGCCGGAACGCTGCCTGCCTTGATGGTGGCGGCCGATCGCGTCGCTGCGACCGTGATCCAGGGCGTGCACGGTCGACGTCGTGTCGGCCAGGGCGATGCCTTCTGGCAATACCGCCCCTATCGCGACGGTGACAGCGCCAGCCAGATCGACTGGCGCCAGAGCGCGCGCAGCCGCAACCTCTTCGTGCGCGAGACCGAATGGGAGGCCGCCGCCAGCGTCTGGCTGTGGCGTGATGCGTCGCCCTCCATGCAGTACGCCTCGCTGCGCAACATCGATACCAAGGCGGTCCGCGCCGAGGTGATCACGCTGGCACTGGCCAGCCTGCTGACCGACGCCGCCGAACGGGTCGCCGTGCTGGGCACCGGCATGCGCCCGATCACAGGCCGTCTCGCCGTCCGGCGTGTGGCTGAAACCCTGTTCGACGAGACACGCGACAGTACGCGTACGCCTCCCAGTCTGCCGCCAATGGTGCCCCTGCCGGCACACGGCACCGTGGTGCTGGTCTCCGACTGGCTCGACCCGCTGGAGAAGATCGAGGACATCATCCGCTACTACGCGAGCGTCGGCGTCCGCGGCCATCTCGTGCAGGTGCTCGACCCTGCCGAGGAAGACTTGCCCTTCGACGGGCATGTGAAGTTCGAAGGGCTGGAAGCCGAGGGCCAGCACACGATCCGTCGCGTCGAAACGGTGCGCACGGCCTATGGCGCACGCCTCGCCGCCCAACGGGAGGGCCTTCAGCGGCTCGCCCGCCCCGCCAACTGGACAGTGCACCTGCACCGTACCGACCGGCCCGCGCAGACCGTCCTGCTTTCCCTTTACCTCGCCATGGCCGACCTGCGTCGGCTGACGGTGGCCTGAGCCATGCTGAGTTTCGGCGCTTTCGCTTTTGCCGCGCCCGGCATGCTGGCCCTGCTGCTGGCGTTGCCGGTGATCTACTGGCTGCTGCGGCTGATCCCGCCGCTGCCCAAGCTAGTGCGCTTCCCCGCCATCCGCCTGCTGATCGGCCTGGAGCCTGCCGAGCAGACGCCGATGAAGATGCCGTGGTGGCTGCTGCTGCTGCGCCTTCTGCTCGCGGCGGCGCTGATCCTGGCGGTCGCCCGGCCGCTTCTGAACCCGCAGGCCGAGCTGCCGGGCCGCGGACCGTTGATGCTGGTGATCGACGACGGCTGGTCATCGGCGCCAGGCTGGGCGACACGCATCGCCCATGCCGAGCGCCTGATCCAGCGCGCCGAGCGCGCCAATCGACCGGTCGTGCTGACCGGCACGGCGCCGGCGCCGCTCGATGCCCCGACCGTGCGTCGCGGCGCGATGCGGCCGGACGAGGCCCGCACCCTGTTGCGCGCCTTCCGGCCCAAGCCCTGGCCGACCGATCGCGCGGCCGCCGTCACCGCCATCGACCAGATGCAGGTCGATCCGGCCGCCTATGTCGTCTGGCTGAGCGACGGGCTGGAGGACGAAGGCGCCCCACGCCTGACCGAACGGCTCCGCCGCTTCGACGGCCTGCAAGTGTTGCTGCCCGACCAGGCGACGACGCCACTGCTGCTCCTGCCGCCGGCCGCCGAAGGTCGCGACCTCAAGGTGCGTGCGCTGCGTCCCGTGGCCGACGGGCCGCGCAAGACGGCGATCCAGGCATCGGACGAGCAAGGCCGTGTCGTGGCCCGCATCGATCTCGACTTCGCCGCCTCCGCCACGCAAGGTGAAGGCGTGCTGGCCATTCCCGCTGAACTACGCAACCGCATGGCGCGCCTCGACATCGAGGCTCAAGGCGGTGCCGGCAGCACCATCCTGCTCGACGAACGCCACCGCCGCCGTCCCGTCGCCATCCTGGGCGAGCGCGCAACGGCTGGCGGGCAACCGCTGTTGCAGGAGATCTACTTCCTCGAGCGTGCGCTCGATCCCTATGTCAGCCTGAGCATTGGCGATCGCGAATCGGTCCTGACGCGCAACACAGCGGTTCTGTTGATCCCCGATGGCGCCGCGCCGTCGGCCAACGATCGCGAGGAGATCGCCAAGTGGATCGAACGCGGCGGCATCGCCGTGCGCTTCGCCGGCCCCAACCTCGCCCAAGGCAGCGACAATCTCGTGCCGACGCCGCTGCGGCTTGGCGACCGGGCGCTGGGCGGCGTGATGAGCTGGGGCGAACCGAGTGCGCTCGCCGAGTTCCCGCCCAACAGCCCCTTCCTCGGCATTCTGATCCCCAAGGACGTGCGCATCTCGCAGCAGGTGCTGGCCGAGCCGACACCCGATCTCGCTGACAAGACGTGGGCGCGACTGGCCGATGGCACGCCGCTCGTCACGGCTGAAAAGCGTGGCCAGGGCTATCTGGTCCTGATGCACACCACGGCGAACACGGGTTGGAGCAACATGTCGCTGTCCGGCCTGTTCGTGAACATGCTGCAGCGGCTGGTGACACTGTCTCGCGGCGTTGCCGGCGATGGCGTCAACAAGGCGCTGAAGCCCTGGCGCACCCTCGATGGTTTCGGTCGCCTCGGCGCGCCGCCGGCCGGCATCCAGATGCTGCCCGCCGATGCCGGCGAGACGTTCCTTCCCAAGCCCAGCTCGCCGCCGGGCCTCTACGGCGACGAGAATGCCCAGGTCGCCTTCAACATCGGTGGCCGCATCCAGCCGCCCAAGCCGCTGGTGCTCCCGAGCGGCGTGACGACCGACAGGCTGTCGGAGGGCGGCGAAACCGACCTGTCACGCTGGTTCCTGCTGGGCGCGCTCCTGTTGCTGCTGGCCGATCTGCTGATCTCGCTGTGGTTGCGTGGCCTGCTGCCGCGCGCCCTCCGGTTCAGCCGCGCCGCGCCGGCAGCCCTGCTGCTGGCAGCCGCGATGACCGGCGCACCGGATGTCCAGGCACAGCAGCTCCAGCCTCCTCAGCGGCCGACGACGCAGACCAGCACGCCCCAGGAGAAGCCCGGCCCGCCGCCGCTCACCGAAGAACAGGCGCTTAAGGGCTCGCTCGACATGCGGCTCGCCTACATCATCACGGGCGACAAGGAAGTCGACGACATCAGCAAGGCGGGTCTCGAAGGCCTGAGCGAGATCCTGCGCAACCGCACGTCCGTCGAGCCGGCCGATCCCGTCGGCCTCGACCTGGAGCGCGACGAACCGCGGCTCTATCCGCTGATCTACTGGCCTGTGACCGCGACGCAGCCCGCTTTGTCCCCGCGCGCGCAGGCGGCACTCGATCGCTACCTGCGGACAGGCGGCATCATCTTCATCGACACGCGCGATCAGCAGATGAGCTTCGATCGTCCGGCCGGTGGCAATCCCGACCTCAAGCGCCTGCTGGCCGGCGTCGAGACGCCGCCCCTGCAGACGATGCCGCCGGACCATGTGCTGACCAAGGCGTTCTATCTTCTGTCCGACATGCCCGGCCGTTGGCAGGGCGGAAAGCTCTGGATCGAATCTGGCAACGGTCGCGTCAATGACGGCGTCACGACGATCGTGATCGGTTCCAACGACTATGCCGGCGCCTGGGCGGTCGACCAGCGCGGCCGCGGCGTGATGCCGGTCTCGCCCGGCGGCGAGACGCAGCGCGAGATGGCCTTCCGCTTCGGCGTGAACCTCGTGATGCATGCGCTGACCGGCAACTACAAGGACGATCAGGTCCATCTGCCCGACATCATGCAAAGGCTCAGGCGATGAACATGACCTCGGCCGTTTCCGTTGCTTTCGATCCCCTGCTGCCGTGGGCGGTGCTCGCTGTCCTGGGAGGCATCGGGCTCGTCCTGGTCCTGCTCGGCCTTCGGGCTGGCGCGCGCGGCACCCTGTGGCGACTGGGTTCGCTCGTCGTCGTGCTGGCCGCTCTCGCCAATCCGTCGCTGATCGAAGAACAGCGCAAGCCGATCGCCGACGTGGCGCTGGTCGTGGTCGACGACAGCGACTCCATGTCCATCGGCGAACGGCGCCAGCAGGTACAGACGGCGCGCGAAGTGTTGAAGCGCAAGCTCGGCCAGCAGGACGGTCTCGAGATTCGCGAAACGGTGTTGCCGCCGTCACACATCCAGCTCGGCAGCGAGCGGCCGGGCGGAACGCGTCTGATCGAGGCGATGCGGTCGGCACTGGTCGAAGTCCCTCCGGAACGACTGGCAGCCGTCGTGCTGCTGAGCGACGGCCAGGTCCATGACGTGCCGACAGGCGTGCCGCCGGAATTGGGCGGCGCGCCTCTGCATGCACTGATCGCCGGCAAGAAGAACGAGCGCGACCGGCTGATCGTGCTCGAACAGTCGCCGCGCTTCGGCGTCGTCGGCCGCCAGGTGACGGCCAAGTTCCGGATCGAAGATCCCGCGGGCGGCACCGCGCCGGTCACGCTTTCGGTCGGTGGTGACGTCGTCAGACGCATCGACGTGCCGGTCGGCCGCTCGGTCGAACTGCCGATCACCGTCGGCAATCCCGGTGCCAATGTCGTCGAGCTGGAAGTCGGCGCCGGTCAGAACGAGCTGACGCTCGACAACAACCGCGCCCTCTTCACCATCAACGGCGTGCGCGACCGTCTGCGCGTGCTGCTGGTGTCGGGCGAGCCCTACCAGGGCGAACGGGCGTGGCGAAACCTGCTGAAGAGCGACCCCGCCGTCGATCTGGTGCACTTCACGATCCTGCGCACGCCGCAGAAGGACGATTTCACGCCGGTGCGCGAACTCTCGCTGATCGTCTTCCCGATGCGCGAGCTGTTCGAGCAGAAGCTGAAGGAGTTCGACCTGATCATCTTCGACCGATACGAGTCGGGGAACCTGATCACGCGCGACTATTTCCGCAACATCGCCGAGTACGTGAAGGGCGGTGGCGCGCTGCTGGTCTCGGTCGGCCCGGTCTTCGCCACGCAGCGTTCGCTCTACCGCACGCCGCTCGGCGCCGTGCTGCCGGCGGCGCCATTGGGTGACGTGCTGGAAACGCCGTTCAAGCCCAAGGTCACCGACATCGGTCAGCGCCATCCGGTGACGGCCAACCTGCCGCAAGCGGGCGACCCGAACAAAGAGCCCGAGTGGGGCCGCTGGTTCCGCCTCGTCACCTCGCGCACCGAGCGCGGCAACGCCGTACTGTCCGGCGCCGAGGACCGGCCGCTGGTCATCCTCGATCGCGTCGGCGAGGGCCGCGTGGCGCAGCTCATGTCGGATCACCTGTGGCTGTGGAACCGTGGCATCGACGGCGGCGGGCCACAGCCCGAGCTGGTTCGCCGCGTGGCGCATTGGCTGATGAAGGAGCCCGACCTCGAAGAAGAAGCCCTGCGTGCGACGGCAGTTGGTGGTCGCATCGAGGTAACGCGCCGCACGCTCGCCAACAGCTTCCCGCCGGTTGCGATGACCAGCCCCGGCACGGCGCCGAATGGGGGCGAGACGCGGACGTTGGAGCTGAAGCAAAGCGCGCCAGGTCTCGGCGTCGCGATCGTCGATGTCGACAAGCCCGGTCTCTACCGTTTCGACGACGGCACCTTGCGCACCGTCGCCGCCGTGGGCAGCCCCGATCCGCTGGAATTCTCCGACGTGCGCGCGACCGATGCCAAGCTGAAGCCCCTGGTCGAAGCGACCAACGGCGGCCTGATGTGGCTCAGCGACCAAAGCGAACCCGATATCCGCGCCGTGCGTCCCGGCCGCGCCGCGGGCGGTTCCGACTGGATCGGCGTGCGCCGCAACGAGGGCTACACGGTCGCCGGCATCAACCAGCTTCCGCTGCTGCCCGGCATCCTCGTGGCGCTGGCGTTCCTGATGGCCATCGGCAGCGCCTGGTGGCGTGAAGGGCGCTGAAAACGGCGAAATCTGCCGTTACTAACCAGAAACTTGATCGCCTGCTTCTTGGCGCCATTTTGGGGCCAAGAGGTAAATCCAATGATCGAACTCAGACCTTTCGAGAAGCTCGGCAAGTCGAACCACGGTTGGCTCAACGCCAACTTCCATTTCAGCTTTGCCGAATACCGCAACCCGGAGCGCATCCATTGGGGCGCGCTGCGCGTGTGGAACAACGACCGCATTGCGCCGCAGTCCGGTTTTCCGCCGCACCCGCATCGCGACATGGAGATCGTCACCTACGTCATCAAAGGCGCGATCACGCACAAGGACCACCTCGGCAACGAGGGCAGGACCGAAGCGGGCCAGATCCAGGTGATGAGTGCGGGCGACGGTATCCAGCACGCCGAGTACAACATGGAGCAGGCCGAAACCGAGCTGTTCCAGATCTGGATCCTGCCCAACAAGCAGGGCGTACCGGCACGCTGGGAAACCGTTCAGTTCCCGACCGACGGGCGTGACGGCAAGCTCGTGCCGCTGGCGTCGGGTCGCGGCGATAATGGAGCGATCCCGCTCTATGCCGACGGCTCGTTGCTCGCAGGCACCCTGAAGGCAGGTCAGACGATCCGCCAGAAACTCGGTGGCAAACCCACCTACCTCGTGCCGGCCAAGGGCAAGATCGAGGTGCGGGGCAGCGATGGCCAGCCTGTGACGGCCAAGGCGCGCGATGGCGTCGCCGTCGTGGACCAGGACGAAATCGAGCTCACCGCGCTCGAGGACGCCGAGATTGTGCTGGTCGAAACCGACAAGCTGAACTGAGCGTCCGTACAATTGACGCTAGGGACCGGGCGGGCTTTGATCCCGCCCGGTTTTCGTTTGGGAGAGAGACATGGCCTACAAGGGCTTCGATCTGACGGGCAAGGTGGCGCTGGTGACCGGCGGCAACGGCGGCATTGGCCTCGGCATGGCCGACGCGATGGCGGAAGCCGGTGCCGACATCTGCATCTGGGGTACCCGCAAGGAGAAGAACGACGCGGCCGTCGCCCAGCTCAAGAAGCATGGCCGCAAGGTGCATGCGCAGACCGTCGATGTGGGCGACGAGAAGCAGGTCCAGGACGCTTTCGCCGAGACGGTCAAGGTGATGGGCCATGTCGACAATTGCGTCGCCAATGCCGGTGTCTCCGGCCGCGGCAAGGGCTCGATCCTCGAGATGGATTACGAGGAATGGCGCCGCGTGCTGCGCGTCAACCTCGACGGCGTCTTCTTCACCTTCCGGGCGGCTGCCAAGCACATGGTCGAGCGCGGACAGGGCGGCTCGCTGGTTGCCATGGCCAGCACGGCAGCTATCGAAGGCGCGGCCCGGTCCAGCCACTACGGCGCGAGCAAGGGTGGCGTCACTGCCATGGTGCGGGCGCTGTCCGTCGAACTGGCGCGCTACAAGATCACCGTGAATTCGATTCTGCCCGGCTGGATCGAGACCGAGATGACCGCGAATGCCGTGGCCAACCCGAAGTTCGCCGACAACGTCCTGCCGCGCATTCCGCACCGTCGCTGGGGTACGGGCGCCGATTTCGGCCCCATCGCCGTCTATCTGGCGAGCAGTGCTTCGAGCTACACGACAGGGCGCGACTTCGTTATTGATGGCGGCTATACGTTGTTCTAGCCCTAGCTAAATTCACGTCCGCGTCCATATCCGCACCCTCGGGGGATCAAAAATGATGAATCGGTTTGCCGCTTGCCTCGCCGTCGTCGTCGCGCTTGGCGCTCTGCCGGCTGCTGCCCAGCCGCAACCCAAGCAAGTCGCGGCGCCGGGTAAGCCCGCGGCAGCGGCGCCGGCCGGGGATGATCGCTATGTCGGCTACTACTATCCGAAGCCCAGCTCGACGGAGCACTACACCTCGCCGATGCAGACGATTGCCGGCACCGACCGCGCCCAGCGCGTGCAGTTCGCCACCGTCGTCTCCCAGGGCACGATCCAGTCGGCGTACCGGGTTCCCTATGCGGTCTTCGTGAAGGGCGAGAAGGCCGACAAGATGATCATCGTCGGCCTGCAGCCCGGCGAGCTCGGCACCGTCTATCGCATGCGTGCGATCCTCGCGAACATGACGACCATGTCGCGCCTCTCGCCGTTCTTCCAGGAGCGCACCGTGGCGGAGGATGCCAACTTCTTCGACCTGCTGAAGCTGCTCGGCTTCCAGCAGATCACCATTACCGACGGTGACAAGGTCACCCATCAGGTGGACATCAAGTAAGCCGCTCTAGATCGCGTTCATGCCGCCGTCGATCACCAGCTCGGCGCCGGTCATGAAGCGGGACTCGTCTGAAATCAGGTAGAGCACGCCGTAGGCAATGTCCTCCGGCGTGCCGAATTCCCCGACCGGTACGCGCTGACGCGTACGCTCTCGCGCCTTCTCGCTCGGCAGGATGCTCTCGCCCATCGGCGTGATGATGATGCCGGGATGCACCGAGTTGCAGCGCACCTTGTAGCCCTTGCGCGCGCAATCGATCGCCACGGTCTTGGTGAACTGACGCACGGCCCCCTTGCTCGCGCCATAGGCCGAAAGGTCGGGCGTGCCGAGGAAAGCTGCCAACGACGACAGGTTGACGATCGATCCACCACCGGACGAACGCAGGGCCGGCACGCCGTACTTGCAGCCGAGGAACACGCCCTCGACGTTGATCGACAGGATGCGGCGCCACTGCTCCAGACTCTCGCCCTCGAAGGTCGAGGGGAATGGCCCGGCGATCCCGGCATTGTTGACGAGCCCGTCCAGCCGCCCCTCGCGTGCCAGGATATCGTCGATGATGCGCTTCCAGTCGGCTTCCTTCGAGGTGTCCTGTTCCTCGAAACGCGCGCGGCCACCAATCTGCTGCACCGTCTCGAGACCGCCCGGCCGATTGACGTCAGTGACGATCACGGTGGCGCCTTCGGCCGCGAGCAGCTTCGCGGTGGCGCGGCCAATGCCCGATCCGGCACCCGTGACGAGCACGACTTTGTCTGCAACGCGGTCCATGTTTTCCTACCTCTGATTTCCTTGTCGCGACGCTAGAAGCAGCGCAGGTTCGCGACAAGCAGGGAGGAACGGATGGCTCGCACGCTGGAATTCTACTTCGACTATGGCAGCCCCTACAGCTATCTGGCCGACACACAAGTTGCCGCCATCGCCGCGCGCACCGGCGCCACTCTGGTCAGGAAGCCGATGTTGCTGGGTGGCGTGTTCAAGGCGACGGGCAATGCCTCGCCGATGACGGTGCCGGCCAAGTCGAAATGGGCATCCACCGACATGCCGATGTGGGCGAAGCACTATGGCGTACCGTTCCAGCCCAATCCGCATTTCCCCGTGAACACGCTCGCCCTGATGCGCGGCGCCGCGGCGGCCGAAATCGACGGGCTGTTCGAGCACTACCATCCGGCGATCTACAAGGCGATGTGGGTGGACGGGCGCAACCTCAACGACATGAAAGAAGTCGCTGCCGTGCTCACCGCCGCCGGCATCGATGCCGCGGCCTTCGGCAACCGGATCCAGGATCAGGACGTCAAGGATCGCCTCAAGGCCACGACCGAAGACGCCGTGGTACGCGGCGTGTTCGGCGCACCAACCTGTTTCGTGGACAGCATGATGTTCTTCGGCAACGATCGTCTGCCATTCGTGGAAATGGCGCTCAACGGAGACCTTAAATGAAAAGACTCGGGGCACTCGTCGCGGCTGGCACCCTCTTCGCCGCCCTGCCCTCTTTCGCCCAGACCGTCGGCACCTGCCCGCGCGGCGGTGGCAGCAGCCAGCCGCAACCCGTGCGCATCCTGTTCGACCTCGGCAGCTCGCACATCCGGCCTGCCGAGAAGCCTGTCATCGCGCAGGCGGTGAAGACCGCCAAGGATCGGCAGGTTTCGGCCATCTGCCTGATCGGCCATACCGACAAGCTGGGCGACAAGGCCTACAACGAAAAGCTCTCGCGGGCGCGGGCACAGGCCGTCGCCGCCGAGATGGTGCATGCGGGTTATCCGGGCAAGGACATCACGATCGTCGCCGACCCGGAAGCCTTCGGGAACATGAGCCTGGGCAAAGAGAATGCCTCGGAGATCGATCGCAAGGTGACGATCTTCTACGCGCGCTGAAGCGGCGTCTGCGCGCGCTGAAGGTCAGGTACCCATCTCGATCGCGACCTTGCCGACCACCTTGCGGTCGATCAGGGCGCGGAAAGCATCGGCCGCGCGCTCCATCGGGAAACGATGCGAGACGTGCGGCCGCATCACGCCGAGGCCAGCAAGCCGCGGCAGCTCCTCGACATAATCCCGGCCGAGCTCGGGCGAGTGACGCAGGATCGTCTCGCCGGCCCGCACGCCCAGCACGGTCAGGCCCTTGATCAGGATGTGGTTCGACATGAGCTTACTCGGCCCGCCCGAGGTGAAGCCCACCACCAGCAGCCGCGCGCCATAGGCGGCAGCCCGTACGGATTTTTCCAGCACCTCGCCACCGACCGGATCGTAAACGACGTCGACACCACGGCCGTCGGTCAGGCGTTTGACCGCCGCGACGAAGTCGTCAGTGCGATAGTTCACGACATGATCGGCGCCGTTCTGGCGCACGACGGCCAGCCGGGCATCGTCGCTGCCGGTGGCGATCACCGTGGCGCCGAGATGTTTGCCGAGCTGAACGGCCGCCAGACCAACGCCGCCCGAGGCGCCGTGAACCAGCAACACCTCCCCCTTCTTGAGCTGGGCGCGATGAACCAGCGAATGGAAGGCGGTCTGGGCCGCGACCCTGAAGCCCGCGCCCTCGGCGTAGGACCAGTCCTTTGGAAGATGCAAAAGCGGGCCACTGGCCGGCACGCGGACATATTCGGCGAAGGCGCCAGGGCGAACGCCGAAGATCACCCGGTCGCCTGGCTTCCAGCCCGTCACGTCGGCGCCGACAGCGTGGATCGTGCCCGCGCCTTCCATGCCGGGAACAAACGGCAGCTCCGGCTTGTGCTGGTAGCCGCCCGACACCATCAGCACGTCGGGAAAGTTGACCGAGGCCGCACCGACCCGGATCACGACATCGCCCGGCCCCGCTTCGGGGATCGGGCGTTCTTCGATATGAAGGACTGAAGGATCGCCAAGGCGATCGCAAACGACCGCCCGCATCAGGCTAGTCGAGCTCGAAGGCGTTCTTGTAGTCGAGCTTCAGCGCCGGATCCTGGTCTTCCTTCTTGAGGAAGCAGTTGCCGACTACCAGGACCTCGATCTCGCTGCCCATGAAGCAACGGAAAGCGTCCTCGGGTGTGCACACGATCGGCTCGCCACGGACGTTGAACGAGGTGTTCACCAGAACCGAGCTGCCGGTCTTGGCCTTGAACGCCTCGATAAGCTTGTGGAAGTCCGGATTGGTCTCTTCGTGCACGGTCTGGACACGCGCCGAATAGTCGACATGCGTGACCGCTGGAATGTCGGAGCGCGGCACGTTCAGCTTGTCGATGCCGAACAGCGCTTCTTCCTCGGCCGTCATGGCGCGGCGACGATCCTCGACCACCGGCGCGACCATCAGCATGTAGGGGCTCTCGGTCTTGATATCGAAGTACTTCGACACGTCCTCGCTCAGCACCGCCGGCGCGAAGGGGCGGAACGATTCGCGATACTTGACCTTGAGATTGAGCGTCTTCTGCATCGAGGGCGAACGGGCATCGCCCAGGATCGAGCGGGCGCCGAGCGAGCGCGGCCCGAATTCCATGCGGCCCTGCATCCAGCCCACCGCCTTGGAGTCGGCCAGTGCCTGCGCCGTCTGTTCGATCATCGCGGCATGGTCGAGACGGGTGAACTTGGCGCCGGCGGCCGTGAGGCGCTCGGCGATCTCGTCGTCCTTGAAGTCCGGCCCAAGGTAGGAGCCGGCCATGCTGTCCATATGACCGTTGAGCTTGCGCGCCTGGCCGAGGAAGCCGTGATAGGCGGCGTAGGCCGCGCCGACCGCGCCGCCGGCATCGCCGGCCGCGGGCTGCACCCAGATGCCGTCGAACACGTTCTCGCGCAGCAGCTTGCCGTTGGCGACGCAGTTCAGCGCCACACCGCCGGCGAGACAGATGTTCTTGGCGCCGGTTTCCTTCTTCACCGACTTGCCGAGGCGGATCACGATCTCCTCGGTGACGGCCTGCACCGACGCCGCGAGGTCCATGTGATGCTGCGTGAGCTGCTGCTCGGGCGTGCGCGCCTTGCCGCCGAACAACGCGCCGAACTTGTCGTTCGTCATGCGCAGGCCGGTGCAATAGTCGAAATACTGCTGATCCAGACGGAACGAGCCGTCTTCCTTGAGGTCGACGATCTTGTCGAGGATCAGGTTCTTGAACTTGGGTTCGCCATAGGGCGCGAGGCCCATGACCTTGTATTCGCCCGAGTTGACCTTGAAGCCCGTGTAATAGGTGAAGGCCGAATAGAGCAGGCCGAGCGAGTGCGGGAAGTGGATCTCGCGCAGCATCTCGAGCTTGTTGCCCTGGCCCCAGGCCAGCGACGTCGTGGCCCACTCGCCGACACCGTCCATGCACAGCACGGCGGCTTCTTCGTAAGGCGACGGGAAGAAGGCCGAGGCGGCGTGGCTCTGGTGATGCTCGCCGAACAGCAGGCGCTTATGCCAATCGAAGTCCGGCTCCCAACGCTTCATCTCGTCGCGCAGCAGCGTCTTCTGGAACAGCTTTTCCTTCAGCCACAGCGGCATGGCCATACGGAAGGAACTGAAGCCGCGCGGCGCGTAGGCGAGGTAGGTCTCGAGCAGTCGCTCGAACTTCAGGAACGGCTTGTCGTAGAAGGCGACATAGTCGACGTCCGGCAGCTTGATGCCGGCGCGGTCCAGACAGAACTGGACCGCATTCTGCGGGAAGCCCGCATCGTGCTTCTTCCGGGTGAAGCGCTCCTCCTGCGCAGCGCTCACCAAATGGCCGTCCTCGATAAGCGCCGCAGCACTGTCGTGATAGAAGGCCGAGATGCCGAGCACCCGCATGGGACTGGTCCTACCGGATTAGAAGAGTGTGTAGATGAATGGCGCGATCGCCGACCCCTTGGTCAGCACGATCAAGCCGCCGAAGATCACCATCATGATGAGGATCGGCAGCAGCCAGAATTTCTTGCGTTCTCTCATGAACGCCCAGAGTTCGACAATGATTGAGCCCATGGCTCGGTCCTTTCGCGATCAGAACTGGTTGCGCATCGACTGCGGCGGCGGCCCTGGCGGGGTGCGCTCGATCCAGTAGGTCTTGGCATTCCGGTCGAGCTTCAGCCGCAGGAAATCCTTGCCGAAAGCCCGCATCACCAGACCGATCGGCATGATCGTCACGAAGAACAGCAGGCCGAGGATGAGCGGGTTCATCACCTTATAAAGGAGAAGCCCGAACTTCAGCCAAAGCCGGTTCAGCGGACCGAGAATCTTGGGGAAAGTCAGTGCAACGACAAGGAACGCTACCGCAACCGGTAGCGTCCAATGCCATGCCCAACTTTGGTGCCACAGCGAGAACGCCGTGAGGATGCCGAAAAATCCGGCAAAGACGAGACCAAAGCCGCGATCGGAGCCCGCCTTGACGTGCTCCTCTCGCGAAAAGTCTTCATGAAGCTGGCTGGTCGCCATGTGCTAAGCGTTCGCGGTTCCGTTTGGGGGCTCTTAACTCCCTGATCCCAAACGCCAAGTCAATTGGCGACCTCGTGAGCGGTTATTCCGCCGCGGCGGCAGCGACCTGGTTGTACCCCAGCAGCGCCGACAGGGTCCGGCGCCACACGGCCGTGGCGCGCTCGAAGCTGAGCCCGTCCCGGCGGCGGAGCACGATCCAGGCGTCGAGCGACAGGGCCGCACCGATCGCATCGGCCAGCTCCTCGCGGGCCTGCTCGTCCAGAGCCTCGAATTCAGGCGCAAACGTCTGGAAAGTAGCCGCCCGAAGCTCGCGCTTGGACGCCAGACCACGCTCGATCAGGGCCGGATGGCCGACGAACTGGCCGGCTGCAACCCGCAGCGGGACAGTCTTGTCGAACAACTCGGCGAAATTCTGCACCAGCGAGGCGATGCGGATGACCTGCGGCTCGTTGGCCGCCGTCGGCGCCGGGGCCGCCACGTCCTTACGGATGGCGTCCATGACAGTTACGAAAAGTGACTCAACATCGCCGAAATGCTGGAACACCGAACGCACCGAGACGTCCGCGCGCTTGGCAACCGCAACCACGGTGGGGGCGGTGCTGGTTTCGGCGATCATCGCCTTCGCCGCTTCAATGACCTTACGACGGGTCTCGGCCGCACGCCGATTGCGCCCATCGGTCCGGCCACCCGTCCCGCTCATGTCCGCCGCCGTCGTCGTTGCCACTGCGTTGCCGCGCGGCATCACCGCTGCTTCGCTCATGTGCTCTTTCCTATCCGAAGTGGAGGCGAACAGATGGTCAAGGACCAGTACGTCGCCTATGGAGGGCGTGAGATAAGGGTCGAGTAAGGCAGGAACAAGGTAAACACCGTCGCACCACCATGAATACGAGCCATGCAAAAACCCCGCTCGCGGTCCTCTGGGACTTCGGCGGCGTGATTCTCTCCAGCCCGTTCGAAGCGTTTAATCGTTACGAATCAGAGGCTGGTCTTCCCAAAGATTTCATTCGCGGCCTGAATGCGCGCAATCCGAATACGAATGCGTGGGCAAAGATGGAACGAAGCGAAGTTTCCCTCGACGGTTTTGTCGCACTCTTCGAGGAGGAAGCGCGGGCGCAAGGTCACGCTGTCGACGGCTGGAAGATCTTGCAGGCACTGAGCGGCGACATTCGGCCGCAGATGGTGGAAGCCCTGCGCCGCTGCAAGGCAGCCTTTCGCGTCGCATGCATCACCAACAACATGAAGTCGGGCGAAGGCCCGGGCATGGCACGCGGCCCGGAGAAGGCCAAGGCCGTCGCCGAGATCATGACTCTTTTTGAGCATGTCGTTGAATCGAGCAAACTCGGCCTGCGCAAGCCGGATCCCAAGATCTATCGGCATGCCTGCGATCTTCTCGGCGTGCCGCCGGAGCGATGCATCTATCTCGACGATCTCGGCATCAACTTGAAGCCGGCGCGCGAGATGGGCATGCGCACCATCAAAGTGGTGGATCCCGACGTCGCGATCGACGAGCTGCAGGCGATGGTGGGGATTCCCCTGCGAGGCTGATGCAGGTGAAGCGCGTCGCGCGCCCGATCACGGCGAAGTATCTGCAGAACGCGGCTGCGTTCTATCTCGAACGATATGCGAGTTCGGCGGAAGGATTGCGGCGCGTGCTACGGCGTCGCGTGCGCAAGGCGGAGATGCTCGACGCACCTGTGATGGACAACGTCGAACAGGCGATCGAAGTCGTCGTCCAGAAGTTCGTCACGGCCGGCTTGCTCGATGACAAGGCTTTCGCCCAGACCAAGGCGCGCTCCCTCCATCGTCGCGGCGCGTCGAACCGCCTGACCCGACAACGCCTGCAGGCGGCCGGCGTCGACCAGGATACGGTCGACCACGCCATGACCTCGCTCGACGACGAGCTTGGGTCTGACCCAGCGAGCCGTGAGCTGAAGGCGGCGGCGGCGTTCGCACGGCGGCGGCGTCTCGGCCCCTATCGGGCAAAAGATCGCGAGTCGTATCGCCTGCGCGACCTGGCGGCGCTGGCGCGCGCCGGGTTCGCCTACGACCTCGCCCGCAAGGTGATCGATGCCGCCGATCCCGACGCCCTTGCCGGCACGCTGGACGAAGCCTGACCGGCTCGCCATGGTTTCAAAGGAAGAGGCTCCCATGACCGTCACGATCTGGCACAACCCGCGCTGCAGCAAATCCCGGCAGACGCTCGATCTTCTCCGGAGCAAAGGCGTCGAGCCGACGGTGCGCGAATATCTCAAGGAGCCGCCGAGCAAAGCCGAGGTCGAAAAGCTGATCGGTCTCGTGGGCGGCGACCCAGCCGAGCTGATCCGCGACGGTGAGGCTGAATTCAAGTCGCTGAAACTCGACAAGACCAAACTCGGCAAGGCCGAGGTCGCCGAGGCGATCGCGGCCCATCCGATCCTGCTGCAGCGTCCCATCGTGGTGTCCGGGTCGCGTGCGGCGATCGGGCGGCCGCCAGAAGCCGTTCTTTCGCTTCTGAAATGACACCATGACCGGACGGCTACGCCTCTGGTCGGGTTACGTCCTCTTCTTTTATGTCATCACGCATCTTCTCAATCACGCCCTCGGGCTGATCTCGCTGCGCGTTCTCGAGGCGGGCCGCCACTGGTTCGTCTTCATCTGGCACAATCCCATAGGCCAGGCCGTTCTCTACGGCGCCCTGTTCACCCACTTCTTCCTCGCTTTGTGGTCGCTCTACCGGCGCCGTGCACTCAAACTGTCGCATTGGGAATGGCTGCAATGGAGTCTCGGCATCCTGATCGTGCCGCTAGGCACGATCCATGTCGTCGGCACGCGACTGGCCCATGAATTCTACGGCGTCGAACCCGGCTACCCCTGGGTGCTGGCCTCCATGCTGGTCGGCGGATGGGAAAGCATCGCCCGACAGTTCTCGCTGCCGCTGGTCGTATGGGTTCATGCCTGTATCGGCCTGCACTTCGCCTGGCGCCTGAAGCCCTGGTATCGCGACTGGCTGCCCTACCTCTACGCCGTCGCTTTGCTGGTGCCAGTGGCCGGCATCGCCGGCGCCGCCATCGCCCTGCGCGATGTCGCCGACCTCGCCCAACGACCGGGCTTCCTCGACAGCCTGTTCGAACGCGTTCGTGCGCCAACGCGCGAGCAGGTCGCCAACCTCTATATGATCTCCTACACATTGCAGAGCGTGGCGCTGGCGCTGCTGGTGGCGATGTTCGCCGCACGGCCGCTGCGCGACCTCTGGGAACGGCGTGCCGGTGTGGTCCGCCTCGACTATGGCGAGCGGCGAAGCGTGACCCAACCCACGGGGTTCACGATCCTGGAGATGAGTCGTCTCGCCGGTATTCCGCATGCGTCGGTGTGTGGTGGCCGTGGACGCTGCTCGACCTGTCGCGTGCGCGTCGGCGGTGTCGATCGTGACAAGCTGCCGTCAGCCCAGCCTGAGGAAGCGAAGGTGCTGGCGCGTATCGGTGCGCCGCCCCATGTGCGCCTGGCCTGCCAGGTCAGGCCACCGCCCGGCCATTACAGCATCACGCCGCTGCTGCCGGCCTCGGCAGGACCGATCGAGGCCTATCGCCGCCAGCCGCAGGCCCATGGCGGCGAGCAGTACATCGCCATCCTGTTCGCCGACATCCGGGGCTTCACCTCGATCTCCGAAGGCAAGCTGCCCTACGACGTGGTCTTCCTGCTCAATCGTTACTTCCGCGCCACCGGTCAGGCGATCGAAGCGGCCGGCGGACGGCTCGACAAGTTTATCGGCGACGGCGTGATGGCACTCTTCGGTTTGAACCGGACGCCCGAAGTCGCATGCCGGCAGGCGCTCGATGCAGCCCGACGCATGTCGGATGCGCTGACCGATCTCAACGAAGCCCTGTCGGGAGACCTCGACCAGCCGTTGCGGATCGGCATTGGCCTTCATGCAGGACCCGCCATTGTCGGCGAGATGGGCTACGAACGCGCCGCCCAGATCACGGCCATCGGCGACACGGTCAATACGGCGAGCCGGTTGGAGACTCTCACCAAGGAGTTCGGCGTCGAGCTGGTCGTCTCGCAGGAACTGTTGGACCGCGCCGGCATCGACCTCGGCGATGCCGCCCGCCACAATGTCGAGATCCGTGGCCGCCAGGGGCGGCTCGCCGTACGCGCCGTGAAGCGGGCAGGTGAACTCACGCCAATGTCATAAGATTTTCGTTGCCCGCCGAACGGGCCTGACAAGAATCGCAATCGTCTTCGGGAGGTACCCATGCGCTCCATCCTCGTTGCCGCCATGACGTCAGCGGCCATCGTTCTTTCGGTTCCTGTCCTTGCCGCAGGCGGCGGTGGTGGTGGCATGGAGCAGCCACAGGCCAAGCCTGTCGATGCCAACTACACGCGTGCCAAGGCGATGATCGAAGCCAGGGATTACAGAGGCGCGGTGCCGCTGTTGCAACAGGTCGTGGCCAAGGATCCCAGGAACGCCGACGCTTACAATCTCATGGGCTTTGCCACCCGCAAGTCGGGCGATGCTGCCGGCTCGCTGCAATACTATCAGCAGGCACTGGCCATCGACCCCCGCCATATCGGCGCCTACGAATATCTCGGCGAGGCCTATCTGATGATGGGCCGGCTGCCCGACGCCGAGCAGCAACTGGCGCGCCTCGATTCGCTCTGCACCTTCGGCTGCACCGAGTATCGCATGCTCAAGGCCGCGATCGCCGACTTCAAGGCGGGCAAGCGCCCGACGAACTAGCGTCCGTCCCTCAATGGGCGACGAGCAGCGGTACCGTCATGCTCGCGAGCAAGGTCCGGCTGGCGCCCCCGAGGACCATCTCCCGCACGCGCGAGTGGCCGTAGATCCCCATCACGATCAAGTCGACGTCGCGATCGGCGGCGCGTGAGAGGATCACGCCGCCGACATCGGAGCCTTCCGCGCTATCGTGCTGGAGGACAGCCTTCACGCCGTGGCGGGACAGCCATTGGGCAATATCCGCACCCGGCTCGTTGGCCGCCGACGTTTTCTGCGGATCGATCATCAGCAAGGTCACCTTCACCGCCGCCTTCAAGATCGGCAACGCTGCCGTGGTCGCGCGCACCGCCTCGCGGCTGTTGTTCCAGCAGACCATCACATTGCCGCCCGGCGGCTTCATGACGCCGATGTGGGGAACGATCAGCGTGGGCCGCTCCGTCGCCATCGCCACGCGCTCGACCAAGTCCGACGATGTGGTCACCGGCAAGGCTTCGGGATCGTACTGGCCCAACACGATCAGGTCGGCGTACCGCCCCGCCTCGATCAGGCACTCGTCGGCCATGCCGGCCACAGTGCGCCATTCGCTGGAATCGCCGGCACTGCCGGCCAGGTCCTGGAAAATCGCGGAAGCCGCCGCCTCATCGGTACGGGTCGTCTCCTCGTAACTGGCGTAGAGCGCGTCCATGGCCGCGCTGGCATCGGTGAATATCGGCGTCTGGAAAGGCTGCCGGACATGCAACCCGATGAGATGCGCTCCATGTTGCCGTGCAACATCGGCGGCGATCCTGAGCCGGCCCGCCGCGCCACGCGTCGCATCGCAGTGCACGAGGATGGTCTTGTAGCCCATGGTGATCCTCCCGAGGTTGCCCGTCTGCCCTCGGGTACAACGCAATTGCTCGCGCAAGGATGCGAAACTCTCGTCCGCATCGACACTTGCAGCCTTTCCCGATCGTGCGTTCGCCCGCTATGCTGGCGCGGAATAAACGCCCGTTCACGCCGCCGCATCCGGAGGGCTTCCCGCGATGAGTACCGTCACTCCCGTTCCTCTCGTCTTTGGCGACTATGCGCTGGAGGATCGCTACCGGCTCGGCAAGGGCCGCGTGTACATGACCGGCATCCAGGCGCTGGTGCGCCTGCCGATGATGCAGCGCCAGCGTGACCTCGCGGCCGGCCTCAACACCGGCGGTTTCATCTCCGGCTATCGCGGCTCGCCGCTCGGCATGTACGACAACGCGCTCTGGGGCGCGAAGCGCTACCTCAAGGAAAACAACATCCACTTCCAGCCCGGCCTCAACGAGGACCTGGCGGCGACGGCGGTGTGGGGCAGCCAGCAGACCAACCTGTTCCCCGGCGCCACCGTCGATGGCGTGTTCTCGATCTGGTACGGCAAGGGCCCCGGCGTCGATCGTTCGATGGACGTACTGAAGCACGGCAACGCCGCCGGCACGTCACCGCATGGTGGCGTCATCGCGCTGGCCGGCGACGACCATGGCTGCCAGTCCTCGACCTTGCCGCATCAGAGCGAGCAGGTCTTTTCGGCCGCGATGATCCCCGTCGTGAATCCGGCGACGGTGCAGGAATACCTCGACTTCGGCATCCTGGGCTTTGCACTGTCGCGCTACTCGGGCTGCTGGGTCGGCTTCAAGGCGATCTCCGAGACCGTCGAGAGCGGCGCCTCCGTGTGGGTCGATCCCGAGCGCATCCAGATCGTGATGCCCACCGACTTCCAGCTCCCGCCGGGTGGCCTCGGCATCCGCAACCCCGATCCGCCGCTCGAAGCGGAGAAGCGCCTGCACGGGCCGAAGATGGATGCCGTGCGCGCCTTCGTGCGCGTCAATGGTTTCGACAAGACGGTGATCGATCCGCCCCGCCCGCGCATCGGCATCATGACCACCGGCAAGGCCTATCTCGATACGCGCCAGGCTTTGGAAGATCTCGGCATCAACGACGAGCGCGCCAAGGCGCTCGGCATCCGCCTCTACAAGGTCGGCGTCACCTGGCCGCTGGAGCCCGAAGGCGCCCGGCGCTTCGCCGAAGGCCTGCAGGAAGTGATCGTCGTCGAGGAGAAGCGCTCGAACCTCGAAGACCAGCTCATCCGCCTGCTCTACAACCTGCCGGCCGACCGTCGCCCGCTGGTGATCGGCAAGGCCGACGAGACCGGCCGCATCATCCTGCCGAGCGAGGGCGAGCTGACGCCGACCGGTGTCGCCATGGTGATCGCCAACCGGCTGATGAAGCATCAAGGCGAGTCACCCGAACTGCGCCAGCGGCTGGCCCGCCTCGAGGCCAAGGAGAAGCTGCTCGCCGCGCCGCCGCCCAAGGTGGCCCGCACGCCATTCTTCTGCTCGGGCTGCCCGCACAACACGTCGACGCGTGTGCCCGAAGGTAGCCGCGCCATGGCCGGCATCGGCTGTCACGGCATGGCGATCTGGATGCCGGAGCGGCGCACGTCGCTCATCTCCCACATGGGTGGCGAAGGCGTGGGCTGGGTCGGCCAGGCGCCGTTCCATTCAGACAAGCACATCTTCCAGAACCTGGGCGACGGCACCTACTACCATTCGGGCTTGATGGCGATCCGCCAGTCCGCGGCCGCGGGCGTCAACATCACCTATAAGATCCTGTTCAACGATGCCGTCGCCATGACCGGTGGCCAGCCGCATGACGGGCCGCTGACGGTGCCGGAGATCACGCGCCAGGTCGAAGCCGAGGGGGCGAAGAAGGTCGTCGTCGTCACCGACGAACCGGATAAATATCCGATGAACGCCGGTTTCGCGCATGGCGTCACCATCCGTCATCGCGACGAGCTCGATGCCGTGCAGCGCGAACTGCGCGACATTCCGGGTCTGACCGTGCTGGTTTACGACCAGACCTGCGCCGCTGAGAAGCGCCGCCGCCGCAAGCGCGGCACCTTCCCCGATCCCGCCAAGCGCGTGTTCATCAACGACGCCGTCTGCGAGGGCTGCGGCGATTGCTCCGACAAGAGCAACTGCGTGTCGGTGAAGCCGTTGGAGACCGAGCTCGGCCGCAAGCGCCAGATCGACCAGAGCAATTGCAACAAGGACTTCTCCTGCGTGAACGGCTTCTGCCCGAGCTTCGTGTCGGTGCATGGCGGCGCCGTCCGCAAGGCACGCCGGCCGCAGCTCAAGGTCGTGCAGGACGATCCTTTCGCATCGCTGCCCATGCCGACACTGCGGCCTCTGAGCGAGGCCTACGGCATCCTGGTGACCGGCATCGGTGGCACCGGCGTGATCACCGTCGGTGCGCTGATCGGCATGGCGGCCCATCTCGAAGGCAAGGGCTGTACCGTGCTCGACTTCACGGGCCTCGCGCAAAAGAACGGCGCGGTGATGAGCCATATCCGGCTCGCCCCCAAGCCCGAGGATCTGCATGCCGTCCGCATCGCTGCCGGCGGCGCCAACCTCGTGCTGGGTTGCGACATGGTCGTGGCAGCCTCGCCCGCGGCGCTCTCGCGCATCGAGCAGGGCGTCACCAAGGCGGTGATCAACGGCCATATGCAGCCGGTCGCGGCCTTCGTCATGAACGGCGACATGGACCTCGGCGCCGAAGCGATGATGAAGGCGATCCGCGACGCCGCGGGTGACGAGGCAACGTCGTTCATCGACGGCACCGGCCTCGCCACGGCAATCCTGGGCGATTCGATCGCAACCAACCTCTTCATGCTGGGCCATGCCTGGCAGAAGGGGCTGATCCCGCTGTCGCTGGAAGCGATCGATCGCGCCATCGAGCTGAACGGCGTTGCCGTCGAGACCAGCAAGCGCACCTTCGCCTGGGGTCGTCTGGCCGCACACAATCTCGCCGCCGTGCAGGCCGCCGCCAAGCCGACGCTCCGCGTCGAGAAGCCGGTCGCCCGCACCCTGGCCGAGATCGTGTCCAAGCGGGTCGACCTCCTCACCGCCTATCAGGACAAGGCCTATGCCGAGCGCTATCGCGCCCTCGTCGACAAGGTCGCGAAGGCCGAGAAGGACAAGGCGCCGGGCCGTCGTGGCCTTGCCGAGGCCGTCGCCAAGTCGCTCTACAAGCTGATGGCTTACAAGGACGAGTACGAAGTCGCCCGCCTCTACACCGACGGCGAGTTCCTGAGGAAGCTCGGCACGCAGTTCGAAGGCGACTACAAGCTCACCTTCCATCTCGCGCCGCCGCTGTTCGCCGATCGCGATCCGACGACGGGCCAGCTCAAGAAGAGCGAGTTCGGAAGCTGGGTGATGCCGGCCTTCCGCTTCCTCGCCTCGATGAAGCGCCTGCGCGGCAGCAAGCTCGACATCTTCGGCTATACCGAGGAGCGACGCATGGAGCGCCGGTTGATCGGTGAATACGAGGCCACCGTCGAGACGCTGCTCGCCACGCTCGGCCAGGACAATCACACGATGGCGGTGCAGATCGCCGCGTTGCCCGAGACGATGCGCGGCTTCGGCCACATCAAGGAGAAGAACGTGAAGGCTGCGAAGGAGCGCGAAGTCACGCTGCTCGCCGCCTACAAGAGCCCGGCAACGCAATCCGTCGCCGCCGAGTAGCGGTATCTCAAAAACGAGGGCGGGACGTCCGCGCTCCCAGAAGGGGTTGGGGAAGAAGCGCAGACGTCCCAGGTACGCACGCCGTCTGCGAAGGGAGGGATGCAGTCGGCGTACCTGCCGCTATAAGCCCGTTCGCCTGGGGAAGGTAAGCACAATCCGGAGGCGAGAATCGCACTCATAGTGCAATCGCACGCGGCGTCGACGCGTCAGGCGCGACCGGTCTGATGTGAGAAAGATGCGGGATCGAACCGACCACCGGGGCCGCCCCTGCCGCCGAGGCGATCGAGCGCGCGCTGCCACTTGGCGGCGAAGTCGGCGTCGAACACCAGATCGGCATCGCCGTCGACGACCAGCCAGGCATTGTCCTGCATCTCGCGATCGAGTTGACCGGGCGCCCAGCCGGAATGGCCCAGCGCCAGCCACGCGTTCTTCGGCCCGCTGCCGTCGGCCATGTCCTTCAGGATTTCGAGCGACGCCGTGAGCGCCATGCCGCCGTCGATCAGCAAGGTCTCTTCGCGCTTGTAGTCGGCGGAATGCAAGACGAGACCGCGCGACGGCTCGACCGGACCGCCAAACAGCACCGGCCGTTCGGCCGCCGACGGAGACACTTCGATGCCAAGCTGCTTGTAGACCTGGCCCAACGGCAGATCGTCGACCTTGTTGTTCACGATGATGCCCAAAGCGCCATCGTCATCGTGCTTGCAGATAAACACGACGCTCTTCTGGAAACGCTCGTCCGGCATGGACGGTGCGGCGACCAGGAAGCGGCCGACCAGCGTAGCGGCGGGGGAGCCTGACCCGGACATGATTCTATAATCCTCCAAATCCATGGGGATTGTCCGGCCAAAGATCAAGGGTCACAGGCCCCTGCATAGACAAAGAGCAGCCCCCGGCCTAGGGTCCGCCGGTTCGCAAAAGGCCGCGGTTGGGCGGCATTGGAGGAGCAGAGAATGGCGAAAATCGGCGACAAGGTGCCCAGCGCCACGTTGCGCACGATGGGCCCGGAAGGCCCCAAAGCGGTCACCACCGAGGAACTTTTCGCGCCCGGCAAGAAGGTCGTTGCCTTCGCGCTGCCGGGGGCGTTCACCCCCACTTGTTCAGCAAAGCACGTGCCCGGGTTCGTGGCCGAAGCAGCGGCTCTGAAGGCGAAGGGTGTCGACACCATCGCCTGCATTTCCGTGAACGACGCGTTCGTCATGGGCGCCTGGGGCAAGGACCAGAAGGCCGGCGATGCCGTCCTGATGCTGGGTGACGGCAATGGCGAGTTCACCCAGGCGATGGGCCTCACCATGGACGGCTCGAAGTTCGGCCTCGGCACGCGCAGCCAGCGCTACGCCATGGTCGTCGAGGACGGCGTCATCAAGAACCTCTTCGTCGAGAAGCCCGGTGCCTTCGAAGTGTCTTCGGCCGAACACGTGCTGAAGAACCTCTAGCGCCTGGAGCAATCCACAGCCAAGATCGACGGCGGGGCGCGAGCTCCGCCGTCTTCGTTTGGAGCAGCATGACACCGGCAGATCCGTCGCTTTTCAACGGCCTCTTCCAGGTAAACGGCGCCACACGCCTCTACGGCACGATCGGCGACCCGATCCGCCAGCTCCGCATGACCGCGATCATGCCGCAGGTCTTCGCCGCCGTGGGCGCTAACGCCGTCTGGCTGCCGTTCGAAGGCGGGTCCGACCTCCTGCCACTGATGCTCGATGCGCTGACCAAGATGCGCAATCTCGGTGGCTTCACAGTCACGATCCCACACAAGACCACCATGCTCGAATTGCTGGGCCGTGCGACACCGCGCGCGCTGGCGGCGGGCAGCGTCAATCTGGTGCGGCGCGACGACGATGGGGCGTTGGTCGGCGACAATGTCGATGGCGTCGGCTTCGTGCGCGGACTGGAGGCGCAGGGACATCGCGTGCGCGATGCCAGCGTCTGGCTGGTCGGCCTCGGCGGCGCCGGTGGCGCGATCGCGGCGGCACTCTGCGAAGCCGGTATCGGCCGCCTGCTGGTGACTGAAATCCAGGATGCACGGGCGAGCAAGGGGATCGACCGCCTGCTGCGTCACTACCCGGATGTACCGGTGGCGGAGGTCCGCTCGCCGCCTAAAGGCATCCATATCGCGATCAACGCGACGCCGCTCGGCCTCAAGCCCGGCGATCCGCAGTCCTTCGACCCGATGACCCTCGATCCCGACACGGTCGTGGCCGATGTGATCATGAGCCCGGCCGAGACGCCCTTGCTGCAGCGCGCCCGCACCCACGGCCGACGCATTCATCACGGCCGGCACATGCTCGACCACCAGGTGCCACTCTATCTCGAATGGTTCGGCATCGACGCCAAGGGCATCGACATCGTCCGCCTTGTACGCTCGATCGGAGGCTAAAGCGTCACGCCGCCGTTCACGTGGATTGTCTGGCCGGTGATGTAGCTCGAGGCCGGCGAACTGAGGAAGGCGATCAGCGCCGCCACCTCGGCAGGCTTGCCGTAACGGCGCATCGGGATTGACTCGCTGATCTTCTCCATGCCGGCACGCGGCACGGCGACATGGGCGTCGGGGTCTTTCTCGATGAAGCCCGGCGCCACGCAGTTCACTGTCGCGCCCGAGGCCGCGAGATCGACGGCGAAAGCTTTGGCAAAAGCCTCGATACCGGCCTTGGCTGCGGCCGACGCCGGAAACGTCACGAGGCCGCGGGCAAAAGCGTGCGCCACGAACGAGGAAACGCCGATCAGACGGCCCGCCGCCCCAGCCTTGAGCAGCCACGGCTTGGCCGCCGTCGCGAGTTCGAAGAAGGCTCCGGCCATCGACGCCTGGCTGGCATCCCAGCCGGCCCGGTCGAGATCGCCGACCTGGCGACGATCGGCGAAGCCTGCGTTGCTCACCACGACCTCGAGCCGTCCGAACTTGGCCACCGTTTCCTCGACGAGACGCGCCGCGGTGCCGGACTCGGCAAGGTCGCCTTCCAGAATCAGCGCCTGGCTCCCGGCTCCCGTCACGAAGGTTGCGACCCGGTCGAGCCCTGCGCGGTTCTTGCGGGCGTGAAGCGCCAGCGCTGTGTCGGGAGTGGCGAGAGCGCGCGCCGTCGCAGCACCAATGCCGGAGGAAGCGCCCGTGATGAGGATCACGCGAGAAGGAGTGGTCATACCGACAGGAGTAGAATCCCGTCAGGCCAGCGGCAAGCCCGCCGTGCGCCGGCTCTCTCGTAAATCTCAACAATGATGACTACAATCAAAAGAATCACAGTCACAGCGAGCCGGGTCGATGCGGATCACCAAGGAACAGGCGAACGAGAATCGTGAGCGCGTGATCGACACGGCGTCCGAGTTGTTTCGCGCCCATGGCTTCGACGGTATCGGCGTGGCCGATGTCATGAAGGCGGCGGGCTTCACCCACGGCGGCTTCTACAATCACTTCGACTCCAAGGAAGCCCTGTCGGCGGCAGCAACGCGCCGGGCCTTCGAGCGGATGGCCATCGATCGCGAGCGTGCGCGCGATCTGGCCGATCTGCTCACCAGGTATCTCTCCCGCGCCAGCCGCAAAACGCCGGCAAGAAGCTGCCCTGCAGCCGCCTTGGGTGCGGATGCCGGGCGTCAACCCGATCGCGTGAAAGCGGAGTTCGCGGAGGGGATCGAAGGCATGATCGCCACCATGATGCAGCGGCTCGAAGCCGAGGGGGCAACGGGAGAAGATATGCGCCGCCGTGCGCTCAACATCGTGACCAAGATGGTGGGCGCCCTCATGCTGGCCAGGGCCGTGCCCGACGACGATCCCCTCGCCCACGAAATCCTCGCGACCGGTCTCGACGGCTGTCTTGCCGAGGCCGCCCCCAAGCCCAGGACGCCCGCGCGGCGCCGCTGATCCAAGCAATCCAAGAAGCGTTGCATTGACAGCACTTGTCCATCGACTCAATAATGATGATTATCATCATTATTGAAACCCTCGACGGCCAGGGAGAACGGGCATGCCTTTGTGGAAGATCTATCATCCGGTCGGCGCCTACAGTGCCGCCGACAAGAAGACGATGGCCGAACGGATCACGCGTCTCTACGGACGGCTCCCCCGCTTCTATGTCGGCATCGTCTTCCAGGAGATCGCCGCCGATTCGTTCTTTATCGGCGGCGAGCCCACCGACCGGTTCGTCCGGATCTGGGTCGATCACATTGCCCGATCACTGCCCGTGGAAGCACGCGGCTGGTGGATCGACCAGTGCAACGAGGCCATCGCGCCCTTCACCAGGGATCGTGGCTACGACTGGGAGTTCCATATCGACGAAACGCCGTTCGACATCTGGTCGATCCAGGGCATGAGGCCTCCACCGGCCAACTCGGACGCCGAGAGGAAGTGGATCGCGGAGAACAGACCCACACCCTACACGCGCGAACCGGCTCAGCCGGCTTGAACAGGAAAGGGCCGGCATTTCAGTGCCGGCCCGTTTTCTTTGATCGCAGAAAAAACGCACCGGTCGTGATATAGATGGTCGCTCAGGCAGTTGGAGAATGCTGGCTATTCGTAGCTCGTTTGAACCAGCTGGCCGATTGAACAGCACCAGCGAGAGTCGCGCTTTTCATCCCGTCGCGTGATTTACCTCCTTAGTAGTCAGTAGCGTCCTCAGGTAGCCCGCCGAGTGATTGCGCGATATTGGCTGGAAGGAGAGACGACCGTGCGTTTCATGCCCCGCACCGTTGCCCCAGCCGCCGATCGAGTGAGACGGCGCGAATTCATCGCACTTGCTGGTGGTGCGGCGAGCGCGGCGGCATGGATGGCCCCGGCCCGAGCGCAGGCCCTGCCAGTCATCGGGTATCTAGGCTCCGAATCCCCGGAGCGCTATGCAAGTCGCCTCAGTGCCTTCCGCGAAGGACTGGCAGAAACCGGTTATGCCGAAGGGCGCAATGTCGCGATTGAGTTCCGATGGGCGGAAGGTCAATACAGTCGACTACCGGCACTCGCCGTGGAGTTGGCCAACCGTCAGGTGACCGTGATCGTGGCGCCGGGCGGCGCCGAGGTAGCGCTCGCGGCGAAATCCGCGACCACGACGATCCCGATTGTCTTCGAGATGGGGGGCAATCCCATTGCACTCGGCGTGGTGAGCAGCCTGTCTCGGCCAGGAGGCAATCTCACCGGCGTGTCGAGCCTGAGCGTGGAGGTCTCGCGCAAGCGCCTGGAATTCATGCATGAGGTGCGTCCGGACACAAAAAAATTCGCCGTTGCCGTCAATCCGACGAGCCCAACCTCGAACTCGCAATTGAAGAACCTCCATGCCGCGGCGGACGCGCTCGGACTGGAGCTTGTTGTCTTGAAGAACAGCGACGAACAAGAGTTCGGCGCCATGTTCACCGCGGTGCGTGAAATGCAGGCGGGCGGACTGGTCTTCAGTTCCGATCCTTATTTCGCTTACCGCAGTCAGCAGCTTGCCGCGCTCGCGGTCCGCTATGCCGTGCCAGCGATGACCCAATCCCGCGACTTCCCGCTCGCAGGCGGCCTGATGAGCTACGGCGGTGATTTCGGTCAATCGCACCGTCACACTGGAATCTACGCGGGCCGCGTCCTCAAGGGCGAGAAGCCTTCCGATCTGCCCGTGCAGCGCGTCACCAAAGTCGAGCTCTTCATCAACCTGAAGGCCGCCGGCAACCTCGGCATATCCTTCCCGCCTTCGCTTCTGGGTATCGCCGACAGGGTGATCGAATGACCTGGCCCGCCGGCCACCGCGCGAACTAACACGATGTCCGACCTACCCGTCGCCCCACGCACGTCGCTGTTCAGGAAGTACTTCCTTGCGCTTTTTGCGGCGGTCGTCGCACCGCTTCTGATCGCGGGTGGGAGCGAGGCATGGTTCGGCTACCACGACCAGCGCGCTAGGCTGAACGACCTTCTGGATGCAGAAGCCCGGTTGGCGGCGGTGAAGATCCAGGATTTCATCGAGGGACTTCACGATCAGCTCAGCTGGACCGTGCAACTGCCATGGACGGAGAACACCGGTGACAGGCGCAGGCTCGACGCCCTGCGCTTGCTACGCCAGGCCCCGGCCGTCAGAAGCCTCAGCCTGATCGATGCCAGCGGGAAGGAACGCCTGTTCGTGTCGCGCATCGGCCTCAACAGGATCGAGGGCGGCGACGACCATTCCACGAACCCAGCCGTGATCGGAGCCCGTTCCGATCGGATCTGGTTTGGTCCCGTCACATTCCAGGACGGCTCGGAACCCTTCATGACCATCGCCGTCGCGGGCAACCGTACGGCAGTCGGGGTGGCGGTCGCGGAGATCAATCTCAAGTTCATTTGGGAGGTGATCCTGGGGATCCGGGTGGGGCGCACCGGCGAGGCCTTCGTGCTGGACCGGCCGGGACGTCTCGTCGCCCATCCGGATATCAGCCTGGTGCTGCGGGCCGACGAAGCCGCGCAGCGTCCGCTCCAGGCTTTGCGGGCAGCCATTCTCGCGCGGCCGACCGGCCAGGCGGCCATTGGTCAGGACATTACGGACAAGACAGTGTTGGCGGCGATGGCGCAAATCCCCGGCGTGGACTGGAGCGTCATCGTCAAGCAGCCCGTCGCCGAGGCATTCGGGCCGATCTACGCTGCTCTTCTGCGCACCGGGGTGTTGCTCATTGCCGGCGCAGTCCTTGCAGCGGCACTCGCCTACTGGCTGACGCAGCGCATGATTGGACCCATACGGGTGTTGGAGGACGGGGTCGCCCGAATCGGCGCGGGACAATTCGATCACCGGATCAGCCTTGCAACGAGCGACGAATTCGAGCGGCTCGCGACCCGTTTCAACGAGATGGCCAGCGAGCTGTCGGTTTCACAGGAGCGCTCGGAACGTATAAGCCGGTTGAAGCGCTTTCTCGCGCCGCAGGTCGCCGAACTGATCGACCGTACCGGCGACGATCATGTCCTCGACGGGCGGCGCGTCGAAGTGGTCGTGGTATTCTGTGATCTGCGGGGCTTCACCGCCTTCTCGGCCCAGGCCGAGCCCGAAGCCATTATCGGCGTGCTGCGCGAATACTACGATGCGCTCGAAAGGGTGGTGACCACCCACGGGGCAACGCTCATAAACTTCTTCGGCGACGGCGTGATGGTGCTGCTCAACGCGCCGGTTTCCTGTTCGGATCCGGCATTGCGCGCCGTCAACATGGCGATCGACATGCAGAGGAGCGTGCAGAAGTTTCTAGTCAGCTGGCGCGCACTACATCCCCGGCTTGGCTTCGGCGTGGGACTGGCAATGGGGCCCGCCACGGTCGGGCGGATCGGCTCTGAAGGCCGCCTCAACTACACCGCGATCGGCAATGTCGTGAACCTCGCTTCGCGCCTCTGTTCGAGCGCAGAAGATTCTGAAATCCTCATCGATCGCATCGCAGCTAAGGCGATCGGTTCGAGCGCGTCTCTCGTCGAACTGGATGCACGGGTGTTGAAGGGCTTCGACCAGCCCGTTCCCGTGTTTGCCGTCGTCTCCGCTCCCACACCATAGCCGGCGTGATCCGTAGTCGGCTGATATCTGCGTTGCTATCGAGGAGAAATGGCGCGCCCTGAAGGAGTCGAACCTCCAACCTTCTGATTGCCGAGCGTAGCCTCGAAGCGAATGCCGCTCGGGCCGCTGACCCGCTTGAGCAGGGCCATGACGCCCTCTTCAGGTTTACCGGATGATAGCAGCCTGCGCCTTTTGAGACGTGCCAGCCAGCGGTGGGGGCGGGCGTATCTAGTCACACCTACAACCGGCGGCTGGTATGGCTTGGTAAGGGATGGTACAATTTCCACGATAAGTTGTTTCTACCAATGTTCGGTAAGTTTGCGGCGTTTTGATCTTTTGACCAAACGAGGAGCAATTACCATGGCAAGGAAACGCACAGTATCGCGCAAGAAGCAGACGGCACCGGGCTTCACGACGACCCCGTTCAAGACGCCTGATCTTCCTGACTATGTCGTAGCGGAGCTGCGATACGAGAGCCCGGTTGCGTTCACGACATCCTCCTTTGTCGCGCCTGCTGCGGCGGAGAATGAGGCCAACAGCCTTAACAACGTCCTAGCGCGCTTCGACATTGCCACCGTGAGATCGCAGTTCGGGCAACGGATCGCAGATGTGCGTAACCGCATCGAACTTGCTGAGGCGCTGCCTGCCGAACCGTCGGCCAGAGTCCTAAAGGCGAAAGGCGCAGACGCGGCGTTCCGCCAGAGCGGTTTCGTGCAAATCGTGCCCAAGAAGGGCGCCGACGCAAAGAAGCTCGCGGACGCTTTGAATAGGGCCAAGCCGGTGTGGCAGGCGTATGTCGCGCCACGGCCGGTGCCGGCCGGCCTGACCGGCAGCAGCGTTGGAACGCGGCTGTTCGAGCCCGGGCAGGGCTATTTGTACTCTGCTCCAGACGGGATCGGCGCAGCTGACGTCTGGGGCCTCGCTGGTGCGAAGGGCAGAAGTGTCACCATCTGCGACATCGAAGGTGCCTGGAATACGAGGCACGAGGACCTACCGGCCGGGATCTCCCTGATCGGCGGCACCATGATATCGGACCTCGGATGGCGCAACCACGGCACGGCGGTGCTTGGCGAAATGGTCTCAACCCCCAACAGCAAGGGCTGCGTCGGCATCAGTCACGAGGCCAAAGCCGTCGTTCATTCCGCTGTGATCAATGGCGTCTTCAACCTAGCGCAAGCGCTGACCAACGCGGCGGCCCAGCTCAAGGCCGGCGACGTCATTCTGATCGAACTGCAGGCCACCGGGCCCAACGGCAAGTACGTCGCGATGCAGTACTGGTCGGATGTCTTCTCCGCGATAGTGGCCGCCACCGCTAAGGGAATCACGGTTGTCGAGGCTGCCGGCAATGGCAATGAGAACTTCGATTTGCCGATTTTTAACAACACTGGACTGCAGAAGGATAGCGGCGCCATCATCGTCGGCGCCGGGATTCCGCCAGCAAATTTCCTCGATTTCGACGGCAGCGGGGGCTTCGGTTCAGCCTACCAGAATATTGGTGTGCCGCGCTCGCGCATCTGGTTCTCCAACTACGGCAAGATCGTCAATGTGCAGGGCTGGGGCTTCCATGTCACGACGCTGGGCTACGGCGACTTGCAGGGAGATGCCTCGGAGAATAAGTGGTACTCGATGAGGTTTTCCGGAACCTCGAGCGCATCGCCGATCGTAACGGGCGCCGTGGCGTGTATTCAGGGCCGTGCCAAGGCGAAGAATGGCGCGCCACTGACCCCGGCTAAAGTGCGGAGTATTTTGATGTCGACCGGAACGGCGCAGGTGGCGGGACCTGGCGTACCCTTGGCCCAGCGCATCGGGCCACAGCCAAACCTGCCCAAGGCGATGCTATCGGTCTGACGCGCCGCTCCAGTTCGCGGAACGGCGGGAAATGGAGCAAACGTGATTCCAGCCGTTTTGCCGCCGAAGGACCTTACAGGCAGGACAATCGACCTCAAGCTGAAGCCGGGTTGGTGGTATGATGAAGCACGTGGCGTGTTTCTCAACGCAGACGGCGAGTCGTTTGTCCCGCGTTCTCTTCGGAGAAATGCACGCATTGTCTACAAGGTGCCTGACTTGGCGCGCGCCTCCCCCCAGGCACTTTCCGATGCCGAGAAGGATCTCCGCAGCTATCTGCAAGTGATCCTGCCGACCTCGCACGGAACCAAGGCGCTGGTGAAACAGGTGCAATCTTGGCCCGCGATCGAAGAGGCCCATCTCGCCCCCCAGATCAGCTTGCCGACAGCGGCGGCGGCGCAGCGACTGCCTGGGCGCGCCGGCA
This sequence comes from Reyranella sp., assembly GCF_004297405.1. Taxonomy (GTDB): domain Bacteria; phylum Pseudomonadota; class Alphaproteobacteria; order Reyranellales; family Reyranellaceae; genus Reyranella. Next base: position 81,907 of record NZ_SCVC01000021.1, on the reverse strand, counting down.
AGAAGCGCTAGAGGACCATCATGGCTTGGCGCTGACCGCCGGAGCGCCCCTTCATCATCGACGGGTTCCGCGGCGACTTCTTCGGCGCGACACTTGATGGCAGCGGCACGCAACGGCTCACCCTGAGCAACGGCAGCACCGTCGAGCTGCAACCGCCACAGGGAGCGAAGGCATGAGAACGAGGAAAGACCCGGCCGCCCGAGCATGTAAGGCAATCTCAAAGGGCCGGCACTTCATCGACAGAGTCTGACGAATTTCGCCGTTAGGCTCCGTGCCGCTTCTGTTCACGGTCGTGCATAACAAAGGCCGGCGATGAAACGCCGGCCAGTTTGAAACGGATCTATGAGAGAATGGCGCGCCCGGAAGGAGTCGAACCTCCAGCCTTCTGATTCGTAGTCAGATGCTCTATCCAGTTGAGCTACGGGCGCACAGCCGGACGCCCCGATAAGGGCCCCCGGCGAAGAGGGCGCACCCTAATGAAACTGCCCCTCCGTTGCAAGCCACTCCGTACAGACAAAAATCGCCCTCTAAAAGCGACGCTGGCGGCCTCCAAGTCATTCTGCCAGCAGGAGAATTGCCGTTGAAGCAGGCTCCTCCCCAGCGTGCGGCGTTTCGCGTAGAGTTGCCGCATGGCCTTCCGCCTCCTCGCCCTCTTCGGTTTGATCCTCGGCCTTGCGATGCCGGCCGCGGCGCAGGTGTCGCCGTCCGATGAGACCGCCATCCGCGAGACGATCCAGGCGCAGGTCGACGCTTTCCGTCGCGACGATGGCGAGGCGGCGTTCGGCTTCGCCTCACCCAGCATCCGCAGCCTGTTCGGCACGCCGGATGTTTTCATGGACATGGTGCGGCAGGGTTATCGGCCAGTGTATCGGCCGCAGGTCTTCGAGTTCCGCGAGATCGTCACCCTGCATGGTCTCGTCACGCAGAAAGTCCATGTCATCGGGCCGGACGGGCGGCCTGTGACCGCCTACTATCCAATGTCGCGCCTGCCCGATGGGAGCTGGCGCATCGAAGGCTGTTACCTGCAGGCACCGGACGAGCATCAGGCCTGATCAATCGTGACCCGCGTTTCACCCAAGGTGCTGGGCCTGCTCGGCGCCCTTACCTTCGTATGGGGCACCAACTGGCCGCTGTTCAAGATCGCGCTCGACGAACTGCCGGTCCTGACGTTCCGCACGATTGTCCTCGCGGCCGCCGTGATCATGCTGACGCTGATCCTGCTCGCGCGCGGCGAGAGTTTTGCCGTTCCGAAGGGTAAGTGGCTGCCGCTGATCGTGGCGTCGGCGATGAACATCTTCGTCTGGAACATCGCGACGTCGTTCGCCGTGCTCTACATCCCCTCGGGGCATGCGTCGGTGCTGGCCTACACAATGCCGCTCTGGGTGGCGGTGATCGGCTTCATCGTGTTCCGCCAGAAGCTCACCGGTCGTCTGCTGGCGGCCATCCTGATCGGCGCCGCCGCCGTCGTGGCGCTAATGGCGCCCAACTTCCAGAGCTACGCCCAGGCGCCGCTCGGCCTCTTCTGGGGGCTGTTTGCAGGCTTCTGCTGGGCGATCGGCACCTTCGTGGTGAAGCGCACGACATGGCCCGGCATGGGCCTGTCACTCACCTTCTGGCAGGTCCTGTTGACCTTCCCGCCGATTGCGCTGGGCGCTCTCTTCATCGACGGCCTGCCGACGCACTGGCCCTCCACCAAGGTGCTGGTCGCCACGCTCTACACCGGCTCGATTCCCATGGCACTGGGCACCGCCACCTGGTTTGCTCTGGTGAAACTGCTGCCGGCGCAGGTCGCCGCCCTCTCCTCCATCGCCATTCCCATCGTGGCGATCGTGAGCGGCATCCTGATTCTGAATGAGCCGCTTTCCACTCTGCAAGCCGTGGCCATCGCCTCGACAGTGATATCGCTCTGGCTCGCCCTGACGCCCGGCAAGGAGCGCTAGTGCGGGTTCCAATCGAAGGGAACCGCTCGCGGTTCCCTTCGATTGGAAACGCATTGGTCTAGGCGCTGCGACCTCAAAAGCATATTCCGTCCAGCTGATTCCAGCCGGACGGAATATGCTCTAGTTGTCTCGCGTCGGATAATTCCTACATTGGCAAAGGGCTTGGAGGCCCACGCAAATGAATAGAGGAAATTCGAGAGACTGGATGTGGTCGGAAGCGCTGCAGATGCTGGCGCAGGCCGAAAGACTGCATGGCCAGGTGTTCCGGCCGCAGCGCGCCGCGATGCGCGTGCCGACATGGGAGCCACCCATCGATGTGCTCGAGACCGAGCAACAGGTGTTGATCCTTGCCGCGCTGCCCGGCGTCGATGTCGATCAGGTGGAAGCCGTGATCCAGAATGGCGCGCTGGTCATCGCCGGTGAGCGCACGGTGCCGGAAGAATTAAAGACCGCCACCATCCATCGACTGGAGCTGCCACAGGGTCGCTTCGAGCGCCGTATCGACCTGCCCGCTGGCGTCTACGGCGACGTGAAGCGGTTTGCGATCAATGGTTGCCTGGTGGTCACCCTGGCCAAGGCCGGCGGACGGAGGGTGCGGCCATGACTCCGCAAGACGACGCAACCCGCGCCGCAAGCCCGGCCGCGGCTCCCAAGCCTGCGTCCACGCCGCTGCCCGCCGACGCCATGATCGTCGTGCCGGTGCGCGACCTCGTGCTGTTCCCCGAACTCGTGTTCCCGGTGAGCGTGGGCCGGCCCTCTTCGGTCGCCGCCATCCAGCAGGCCGTGCGCGAGCAGCGCCAGATCGTGCTGGTGTTGCAGCGGGAGGCCCAGAAGGAAGAGGTCGTGCCCGCCGACCTGCACCAGGTCGGCACGGTAGCCAATGTCCTGCGCTATGTGACGACGCCTGACGGCAACCATCACATCGTCTGCCAGGGCGTGCAGCGCTTCCGCATCACCGATTTCGTCGATGGTCATCCGTTCCTGATGGCGCGCGGCCTGCATCTGGCCGAACCGACCACGACCGGGCCGGAAGTGGAGGCGCGTTTCCTCGTCCTGAAGCAGCAGCTCAACGAAGTGCTCGACCTGCTGCCGCAGGTGCCGCAGGAGCTGCGCCAGACGGTCGAAGCCACGACGTCGGCCGGCACCCTGGCCGATCTCGCCGCGTCCTATCTCGACTCCAAGCCGGCCGAGAAGCAGGAAGTGCTGGAAGCGGTCGACCTCGTGCCGCGCCTCGACAAGGTTACGCAGCTTCTCAGCAAGCGACTCGAGGTGATGCGCATCTCGAGCGAGATCGGGCGCCAGACCAAGAGTTCGCTCGATGCCCGCCAGCGCGAGATCGTGCTGCGCGAGCAGATGGCCGCGATCCAGCGCGAGCTGGGCGAAGACGATTCGGGCAAGCAGGCCATCGCCGATCTCGACAAGGCGATCACCGACGCCAAAATGCCGCCGGAAGCGGAGACGGCCGCGCGCAAGGAGCTGCGCCGCCTGCAGCGCACGCCCGAAGCGTCGGCCGAACACGGCATGATCCGCACCTACCTCGACACCTTGATCGAGCTGCCTTGGGCCCTGCCCGAGACGCAGCCAATCGACATTGCTGAGGCGCGGCGCGTGCTCGACCACGACCACTACGGTCTGGAGAAGATCAAGAAGCGCATTGTCGAATACCTCGCCGTGCGCAAGCTCGCGCCCGAGGGCAAGGCGCCGATCCTGTGCTTCGTCGGCCCGCCCGGTGTCGGCAAGACCTCACTCGGTCAGTCGATCGCCCGCGCCATGGGCCGCAAGTTCTCCCGCGTGAGTCTGGGTGGCGTGCACGACGAGGCCGAGATCCGCGGCCATCGCCGCACCTACATCGGCGCCCTGCCGGGCACGATCATCCAGGCCGTGCGCAAGGCCGGCTCGCGCGACTGCGTGTTGATGCTCGACGAGATCGACAAGATGGGCAGTGGTGTCCACGGCGATCCTTCGGCGGCGATGCTGGAAGTGCTCGACCCTGAGCAGAACGGCACGTTCCGCGACAACTATCTCGATGTGCCGTTTGACCTGAGCCGCGTCGTCTTCATCGCGACCGCTAACATGCTGGAGACGATCCCCGGTCCGCTGCGCGACCGCATGGAGATCATCGCGCTCACCGGCTACACCGCCGGCGAGAAGCTCGAGATCGCCAAGCGCTACCTCGTGCGCCGCCAGCTCGAAGCCAACGGCCTGACGGCCGAGCAGGCCGGTATCGACGATGCGGCGCTGCGGCTGATCATCGACAGCTACACGCGCGAGGCTGGCGTGCGCTGGCTCGAACGCGAGATCGGGCGTGCTTTGCGTCACGTCGCCGTCGAAGTGGCGGAAGGCAAGGCAACCAAGGTGCAGATCGGCACCGCCGACATCGAGAAGTTGCTGGGACCGGTGCGCTTCGAGAACGACGTCGCGATGCGCACCAGCGTACCGGGCGTGGCCACGGGGCTTGCCTGGACACCGGTCGGTGGCGACATCCTGTTCATCGAAGCGACGCGTTCGCCCGGCGGCGGGCGGCTGATCCTGACCGGGCAGCTCGGCGAGGTCATGCGCGAGAGCGCGCAAGCCGCACTCAGCCTGATCAAGAACAAGGCAGCCGCGATCGGCATCGATCCGTTTGCGTTCGAGAAGACGGACATCCACGTGCACGTGCCGGCCGGCGCCACGCCCAAGGACGGGCCAAGCGCCGGCGTGGCCATGTTCATGGCGCTGACCTCCTTGATGACCGGCCGCACGATCCGCAGCGACACGGCGATGACGGGCGAGATCAGCCTGCGCGGGCTGGTGCTGCCGGTGGGCGGCATCAAGGAGAAGGTCGTGGCTGCCGCCGCGGCCGGCATCACGCGGGTGATGCTGCCGGCCCGCAACAGGCGCGACTACGACGACATCCCCGAGGAAGTCCGCAACAAGCTCGAGTTCATCTGGCTCGAGAAGGTCGAGGACGCCGTCGCGCAGGCCCTGTCGGCCCCCGAGGAGAAGGCCGACTAAGCCATCGGCAACGAAAGCGGCGAGATCTGGTCGCCGGGGCGGTTTGCGTAGTCGATCTTCACCGAGTCGCGGAGCATGCGGGCCTGCGCCTCGGCCACACGCTCCATGGCGGCGGCAGGATCGAGATGAACCGGGCTGCCCTCCTTCAGAACGACCTCGCCATCGACGAGGACGGTGCGCACCGCGCGGTCGGCTGCGTGGAACACGAAGGAGCGCAGCGGATCGCGGGCCGGCTGCATCAGCGGGTGGTTGAGGTCGACCAGCACGATGTCGGCCGCCATCCCCGCGCCGAGCGCGCCGATATCTTCGCGGCCCAGCGCCGCCGCCCCGCCAAAGGTCGCGGCCTCGAAAGCACCTGCCGTGTCGAGGCTGCGGATATCCTCACTCATGAGGCGCCCGGCGACGATGGCGAGCCGCATCTCCTCGATCAGGTTGTGCGGAGCGCAATCGGTACCGAGCCCGATGTTCACGCCCTTGGCTCGATAGCGGCCGATATGGTCCATGGCGAGGCCGTAGCGCGCGAAGGGCTGCGGACAATGCGCCACCGAGGCGCCCGCCTCGGCAATCAAGTCGAGATCCTTCCGCGTATGCCAACCGATCTGCGGATGGTCGTCGAGCAGGATGCAGTGTGCGAGTACGGTGTCGTCTTTCAACAACCCCTGCGAGGCCGCCCACTGCACGGGCGTCATGTTGTGGCGCCGGATCATCTCGCGCACCTCGACCACCGACTGGCCGATATGCGTGGAGAAGCGCCGCCCTGAGTCGTCGGCGTGCTTGCGGCCTGCCGCGAACAGTTCCGGTGTCACCGTGTCGATCTGCGCCGGGAAGACCATGGCATCGAGGCGGCGCGAATTGTGCGCCTCGGCATCTTCCATGACCTTCTTGGCCCTCTCGAACTGGGCGAGGCCGCCAGCCTCGTCCCATTTCCAGGTCACGGTCTGCGGCGCTGCCATGCCCCAGCGCGCCGAAGCGAAGGTCGGGGCCGCATAGAAGCGCATGCCGCTTTGCGCCATCGTCTCCAGCCAGCCATCGAACGGCACGGTCACGTCGCAGGCGGTCGTGGTGCCGGCCCGCAGCATCTCGCAATAGGCCAGCGTCGCGGCCCCCTGCCGACCGTCGTCACCCAGCCGGAAGGCCTGCAGGCGCTCCATCAGACCGGTCATCTGCTGCTCGGGAACCCCGTGATCCTCGCGCACGCCGCGATAGCCGGGCTCGGTCGAGGGATGGGAATGGATGTTCACCAGCCCCGGCAGGGCCAGCATGCCAGTGCCGTCGATCGTCAACTCGCCGGGACCGGTAGGCCGCGCCCCGGCCGGCGCGATCTCGACGATCCGCCCCTCCTCCAGGTGCAGGTCGACGTCGCGTCGATAGACATGCCGGCGATCGGTGCCGTCCCGGACCACGGCCCAGGAGAGGTTCCGAATGGAGTTCGGTCGGGAGCTCATGGATTGCACGCCTCCGGGGAGCGGCGCCCTCTAGGGCACGCCTGTTGCATAGACCGCGCAATGGGACGATAGAATCGGAAAAAACAGAGAACAAGGAGGCAGGCTATGCGGAGAGTGAAAGGAGCGCTCGCTGCTGCAGCGGCGGTGCTGTTCTCGGCCTCGGTAGAGGCGCAGACGCTCAAGGTCGTGATGCATTCGGACGTCAAGATCGTCGACCCGATCTGGACGACTGCCTACATCGTGCGCAACCACGGTTACATGATCTACGACACGCTGCTGGCGGTCGACGACAAGCTCGCCGTAAAGCCGCAGATGCTGGAGAGCTGGAAGGTGAGCGACGACAAGCTCACCTACACCTTCACCTTGCGTGATGGTCTGAAGTTCCACGACGGCGCAGCGGTCACGGCCGAGGATTGCATCGCGTCGATCAAGCGCTGGGCTTCGCGCGACGCCATGGGCCAGAAGCTGATGGGTTCCGTGAAGTCGATGACGGCCGTCGACCCCAAGACCTTCACCCTGGTACTCAACGAACCCTACGGCCTCGTCATCGAATCACTCGGCAAGCCGAGTTCGAACGTTCCCTTCATCATGCCCAAGCGCGTCGCCGAGACGCCGGGCAACACGCAGATCACCGACTTCACAGGCTCCGGACCCTTCGTGTTCCGTCGCGACCTGTGGCGGCCGGGCGAGAAGGCGGTCTACGACAAGTTCAAGGACTACAAGCCGCGCGCCGAACCGCCATCGGCCTTGTCGGGCGGCAAGAACGTTTATCTCGACAGGGTCGAGTGGGTGAACATTCCCGACCCTCAGACTGCCGCCAATGCACTGCTGACCGGTGAGATCGACATGATCGAGCAGCCGTTGATCGAGCTGCTGCCGATGTTCGAGAAGGACAAGAACATCGAGATCGTCGACTACAATCCACTGGGCAGTCAGTACAGTCTGCGTTTCAACGTGCTGCACAAGCCGTTCGACAATGCGCGAATTCGCCAGGCTGTGCTCTATGCGCTGAACCAGAAGGACTTCCTGCTCGCGGGCATCAACGATCCGAAATACTTCAAGGAATGCAAGGCACTCTTCATCTGCGGCACGCCTTACGCGACCGACAAGGGTTTCGAGGACAAGCTCACCTCGAACTTCGCCAAGTCAAAGGAGATCCTGAAGCAGGAGGGCTATGACGGCACGCCAGTGGTGTTGCTCTATGCCACCGACACCAACACCGGCCGCCTGACGCCGGTCGCGAAATCCCTGCTGGAGCGCGGCGGCTTCGTCGTCGACATGCAGGCGATGGATTGGCAGACGGTGCTGTCACGCCGCTCCCGAAAGGAGCCGCTGAATGCCGGTGGCTGGAGCGGGTTCATGACCTCCTGGGTATCGGCCGACCTGCTCGACCCGATCGTCTCGGCCTTCGTAGGTGCCGCGTGCGACAAGGCCGCCATCGGCTGGCCGTGCGATGCCAAGCTCGAGGAACTGCGCGACGCCTTCGCCAAGACGACCGATCCCGCCAAGCGTAAGGAGTATGCCGAGGCCGTTCAGGTGCGTGAATCGGAGTATCCGACCCTCGCCCATCTCGGGCAGTTCAACATCCCGGTGGCCAAGCGCACGACCGTGACCGGCAACCTGATTTCGCCGGCACCGGTCTTCTGGAATGTCCGCAAGGCCCAGTAGCCGGAGGCGTCACGACCGCAAGCCAGCCTTGCTCAGACCTTCGACGATGTGTTGGAGGTCATCGGGCGCAGCATTCCATTTCTGCAGCTCGGTGCGCGCGCAGAAATTCGGCTTCACCGCGAGGATGCGGTCGACCGCGTCGCCGGCGTCGGCACGGCCGAGCTGGCCCTTCGCCGCGCCGGCCATAATATGCGTCCAGTAGAAATGTGGCAGACCGATCCTGTCGGCGTCAGCGATCACCTGCTCGTAATCCTTCCGGCTGTAGTGCAGACGGGCGGAGGAGAAGAGATACCAGCCCGGATGCAGTGGATTGAGTTCCTGTGCGCGGCGTGACAAGTCGACCCCGCGCTCGAACTGGCCCATGAACGCATAGAAGTGGCCGATATAGGCCAACGTTTCCGGATCGTTGGGATTCAGGCTCAGAGCGAGCCGAGCCTCACGCTCGAAGCGCTCGTTCTCGCCACGGAAGAAATGAACGATAGCAAGCCAGCAACGCGCGTAGGCGTTCTCCGGATCGAGCTGGGTTGCCGCCAGCGCATGCGTCAGCGCGCGCCCGACCGGATTAGGGCGCGGGTTCATCTCGAAGCGATGCTCACCAAGATACACGTTGACCAGAAGTGCATGGGCATCAGCCGACAACGGGTCGAGTTCGACGGCCTTCTCGAGCAGGTCGCGCGCTTCGGCATGCATTTCGGCGCTGAGCAGCCAAGTGTAGCGACGCGCTCGCAGGATGCAGTCATAGGCCGACAACTCGGCAGCGTTCTTCTTCAGTGCATGCCCCAGCGCCACGTTCTGAAGCTTGACGCCGAGGGTGGCAGCGACGGTGCGTGTCACCTCGTCCTGGAGAGCGAAGATGTCGATCATCTCTCGGTCGTAGTGGTCACCCCAAAGCTGAACGCCACTGGTTCCGTCGATCAACTGTACCGAGATGCGCACACGGCCAGCGGCACGGCGGACGCTCCCCTGAACGAGATATCCTGCCCGGGTACGCGCACGCGTCTGCTCGAGATCGATCGCGCGCCCCTTGAACTGGAACGACGACGCCCCGCCGATGACGCGCAGGTCGCGGAAGCGAGCGAGGTTGGTGATGATGTCCTCAGTGAGTCCGTCGGCAAAGTACTCGTCGGTATCGACAGAGAGGTTGGTGAACGGCAGCACCAGAATGAGCGGCATGGGATCGTGGACGGCTTTGGACGACAAAGCGGCCGACACGGGCTCAGATCGTATCGGCTCGTCGACCGCGACCTCGCCGCGGAATTCGAAACCTCGGCCGCGCACGGTACGAATGTAGCTCTGGTTGTCACCGTTATCGCCGAGCGCGCGGCGGGCAGATTTGACGGCACTCGAGATCGTCGCATCGGAAATGGCCCTGCCACTCCAGACGGCTTCGATCACCTCGTCCCGGCCGACAACACGGTTCGGATTACGGACGAAGAACAGGATGAGATCGAACACAAGCGGCTCGACGGGCTGCACCACATCTTTTCTGTGCAGCTCGTAACGGCCGGGGTCCACCAGATACTCGTCGAAGCGATAGCGCATCATGGCCTCGGCGACTGTTCGGCAGACATCATAGACCGTGCAATCCCGGCCGATCCAACCAGAACCTGGCCGCCCCCCGGCAATTCCCCCCGAAGAGCAACGGCAATTCCCGGCTACCCCTCAAGCAGCTCTTGAACCGATCCGGCAGGATTCCACTCGTGTCGAAGGGCGTAATGGCGCCCGGGTCAATGCGTTGACGATCGGAGAACCAACATGACCATGACGATGGAAGCCACTGCCCAGCCGGACTATGCGACGATCAAGAGCAAGCAGAACGCCGCCTGGGCGTCCGGCGACTATGCCCGCATCGGCACCACCCTGCAGATCGTGGGTGAAACGCTCGCCGAAGCGATGAACGTGCGGCCGGGATCCAGCGTGCTCGATGTCGCTGCCGGCAACGGCAATGCCACATTGGCCTTTGGCCGCCGCTTCTGCCACGTCACCTCCACCGACTATGTCGATGCCTTGCTGGCGCGCGGCCGCAGCCGGGCCGAAGCCGAGGGTCAGGACGTCACATTCAAACTGGCGGACGCCGAGCACCTGCCCTTCGATGACGGGACATTCGACGCCGTGGTCTCGACCTTTGGCGTCATGTTCACACCGAACCAGACCAGGGCCGCTCGCGAGATGCTGCGTGCCTGCCGGTCGGGCGGACGGATCGGCATGGCCAACTGGACGCCCGAGGGTTTCATAGGACAGGTCTTCAAGACGCTCGGCCGCCACGTCCCGCCGCCGGCCGGGGTAAAGTCGCCGGCTCTGTGGGGCACCGAAGCCTTCATCAAGGAGCAGTTCGGTCCCGCAGCCAGGCATATCTCAAACGAGAAGCGCTCCTTCACCTTCCGCTACAGCTCCCCTGAGCACTTCATCGATGTCTTCCGGACCTACTACGGTCCGGTGCACAAGGGCTTCCTGGCACTCGATCCGGCCGGTCAACAGACCCTCGCCAAAGACCTGATGGCCACGATCGCGAGCTTCAACAAGGCGACCGATGGCTCGATGCAGGTCCCTTCCGAGTATCTCGAGATTGTCATCGACAAGGCCTGACCGACCGGGACACCGTTGCAGGCGACGTGCCCCGATTGGTCTCGGAGCACGTCGCGGCAGCTTTAGCCCAGCTCCAGGCTGGTGACGCCGAACAAGCCGGCATAGTTCACATCGGGGTCGGCCCCGGTGTACATGCGGGCCGTCTCGAACGACGGTTTGAGGCCCATCTCCCCGGCGAGCTTCACCGCCGCTTTGTTGCGATCGGGGATGTCGATCGCGACGGTCGCGGAGCCCGTCTTCTGTGCCAGGGCGGAAACGAGGCTGCCGGCAATTTCCGGCGTGGCCGCAAACAGCGGTCCCACTCGCGATGCCGCCGCCGAACGACGCATCACCGCAAAGCCTGCCAACTCGCCGTCGCGCAACGCGACCATGGCGGCCCGCTCCGGCAGCGAAATCCACGACGCGAGAAAGGCATCCCGCGCTTCGGGAAAGAAGGTGCGGTCGTAGGCGGCGAGCTTGTCGAAGGCGATGCTGCGCGCATCAGCGAGAATCACGCCGGCCGGCGCCGGGGCCGCGGGCGCAGGCCCTTCGTGGCGGATGTTGTTCCAGGCGAGCCGAAAGCCCGATTTCTTGTAGTTCCCCTGCTGGGCCACGACGCCGTCGAGGCCGACATTGCGCCCGGCGAGCCGCGCCATGCCGGCGCGCCAGAGCTGGATGCCGTAACCTTTTCCGCGGATCGCCGGCCGCGCAATGTAGAAGCCCAGGAAGCCGAAGCCTGCACCGTACTTCACAACGGAGATGCAGGCCTGCGGTTCGCCGTCGAGACGGCCGATCAGGAAGCCGCCGGGATCGGCGGCAAAGAAGGCGTACGCATCGGTCTTGCCGGGATTCCAACCCTCAGCGTCGGCCCACTGGGCCATACGCTGAACATCGTCGGCACTGCCGACCGCGATCTCGAAGCTCATGCCTCCGAGGTTACTCTGCCGCTTTGGCCGTGGCTGCGAAAAAGCGGTTGTCGGGCCGTGGCAGGCCAAGATTCTCGCGCAGAGTCTGGCCTTCATACTCCTTGCGGAACAGGCCGCGGCGCTGCAGTTCCGGTACGACCTTGTCGACGAAATCGTCGAGGCCGCCCGGCAGGTACGGGAACATCACGTTGAAGCCGTCGCAGGCTTCCCCGACCAGCCATTCCTCCATCTGGTCCGCGATCATCTGCGGTGTGCCCAGCATGCCCAGCCCGCCATAGCCGCCGAGACGACCGGCGATCTGGCGCACGGTCAGGTTCTCGCGCTTGCCGAGTTCGATGACCCGGTCGCGGCCGCTCTTGCTGGCCTGGGTCTCGGGGATGTCGTCGGGCAGGGGCTTGTCGGGATCGAACTTGCGCGCGTCGACGCCGAGCGCAATCGAGACCGCGGCAATGCTGCTGTCGTAGTTCACCAGGCTGTCGAGCCGGGCGCGCTTCTCTTTCGCCTCGTCGAGCGACTCACCCACGACCACGAAGGCGCCGGGCAGGATCTTGATGTGATCGGGGTTGCGTCCAACACGCGCCGTGCGCGCCTTCACGTCGGCATAGAATTCCTGTGCGCCCTTGAGAGGCCCACCGGCGGCGAACACAACCTCGGCGGTCTCGGCCGCGAGCTGGCGGCCGGCATCGGACGCGCCGGCCTGCACGACAACCGGCCAACCCTGGACGGGCCGCGCGATGTTCAAAGGCCCGCGCACCTTGAGGTACTTGCCCTTGTGATCCAGCACATGCAGGCGCGCCGGATCGAAATAGAGGCCGCTCTCCACGTCGCGGATGAAGGCATCGTCGGCCCAAGAGTCCCACAGCCCCGTCACGACATCGAAGAACTCGCGTGCGCGGGCGTAGCGCTCGGCATGGGGCATCTGGTCGTCCATGCCGAAGTTGAGCGCCGCATCGGGATTGGAGGTCGTGACGAGATTCCAGCCCGCCCGGCCCTCGCTGATATGGTCGAGCGAGGCGAATCGCCGGGCGATCGTGTAGGCAGGCTCGAAGGTGGTCGAGGCTGTGGCGATCAGACCGAGATGTTTGGTCGCCATGGCAAGCGCCGGCAACAGAGTGAGCGGATCGAACGAGGTGACCGTGGCGCTCCTCTTCAGCGCCTCCATCGGCATGTTCAGCACGGCCAGGTGATCGGCCATGAAGAACGCGTCGAACTTGCCGCGCTCCAGGGTCTGGGCGTACTGCACCAGCGCCTTGAGATTGAAGTTGGCGTCCGGCGTGCCGCCGGGATAACGCCAGGCGGCGGTGTGGATGCTGACGGGGCGCATGAAGGCGCCGAGGCGGAGCTGACGTTTCTGGGTCATGGCTCCTAATCTTGCCCCCGCCCGGCGGACCGACAAGGTCCGCTCGGACGACAAGAACTAATTCAACGAATTATTTCTCAATTCAGACGATCGCGGGATGCTTTTTGTCCGTTCCCGCCGCCCGTTCCCAGGCCCGCGCCACGGCGAACACGGTGGCCTCGTCGAAGTAGCGACCGACGAACTGCACGGAAACCGGCAGGCCGCCCGTCGAGAGGCCGGCCATCATCGCCAGCGCCGGATGGCCCGTGACGTTGAACGGCGTGCGTGCCTGGCGCGGATAGGTGCGCTCGACATCGGCCGGCCTGTCGATGCGGCAGGCCGGATCCATCGAGCTGGCGCAGAGCAGCACATCGACCTCGCGCAAGGCCGCCTCGACCTCGGCGATCATCTCGAGCCGCCGGCGGCTCGCCAGCACATAGTCGCCGGAGCTCATGAAGGCGCCGGCCATCAGACGGCGACGCGACAGCATGCCGTAGTCCTCCGGCCTTTCGCCGAGCCAGGGGGCGTGGATCGACCAGGCCTCGCTTTGCAGGATGACGCGATTGACGGCGCCGAACTCGCCGAGCGTCGGCAGCTTGATCGTGTGAAGCTCCGCCCCTTCCGCTTCCAGAGTGCGCGCGACATGTTCCAGTCCCGCCGTGACCTCGGGATCAGCCGGCACGTCGGTCTCATGGAAGTGCCGCACGAAGCCCACACGCAAGCCGCGCATGCTGCGCTCGAGGCCAGCCGCGTAGTGGCCCCGAGTCGATGCAGCACTGCCGGGGTCGAGCGGGTCGTGGCCGGCGATCGCTTCCAGCATCAGTGCATTGTCGGCGACGGTGCGCGTCATCGGCCCGATATGGTCGAGCGTGAAGGAGAGCGGGAAGACGCCACGGCGCGAGACCAGGCCGTAGGTCGGCTTCAGACCAACGATGCCGCAGCAGCTCGCCGGGTTGCGCACGCTGCCACCGGTGTCCGTGCCCAGCGCCATCGGAAAGAGACCAGCGGCGACCCCCGACCCCGACCCGGAAGACGAGCCGCCGGGATGATGATCGGTATTCCAGGGATTGCGCGCCGGCGGCCAGGGCAGGTCGAAACTCGGTCCGCCGATGGCAAATTCATGAGTAGAAAGCTTGCCCAGCACGATAGCGCCGGCGCCGCGCAGCCTCTCGACGCAGACGGCATCAGCCGTCGCAACATTATCTTCGAGGATCTTCGAATGGCAGGTCGTCGGCAGGCCGGCGACATCGATGATGTCCTTGATGCCGACCGGCACGCCATGCAGCGGCCCGCGCAGGCGGCCCGAAATTGCTTCGGCTTCGGCAGCCTTGGCCGCCTGCAGCGCCGCCTCGCCATCGATGCGGATGAACGCATTGAGCTTGGGGTCGAGCCGCTCGATGCGATCGAGCAACGCCTTGGTGAGCTCGACAGGCGAAAGCTCGCGAGTCGCGATGGCGCGCGCCGCCGCGCCCGCCGTCATCCAGTGCAGATCGCTCATAGGCCGGTCCCCGCCCGCATCGGCGGCCACGGCTCCGCTCTCGGATCGGCCGGTCGTTTGATCTTCTGCGCGACATCCGCCGCCTGCTTCGCCGAAGCGGTGACGTCGTCGGGAAATTTTTCCAGTGCCTTGGCAAGGCCGGCGCGGCGCGCCAGCAACTCGATCGTTTCCTTGTCCACCTGAACTCTCCTTCGGATGGCGCAAGGTCAGCACGAGTCGTGTCATCCGTCCATCCATGCGATACACGACGCGATCGGCATCTGATGGGGAATGGCTTGGCAGTAGAACACACGACGGCAATCTTCGTGGCCGAGCTGATCCTATTGTTGTTTTTCGGGCGTTTGATCGGCGAGGGAATGACCCGGATCGGTCAGCCCGCCATCTTCGGTCAGCTCCTGGCCGGCGTGCTGCTCGGCCCCTCGGTGTTCGGCGCCCTCCTGCCGGAAGTGCGGCAGGTCATCTTTCCCAACACGCCCGCCCTGAAAAGCATGATCGATGCCGTATCGCAGATCGGCATTCTGCTTCTGCTGCTGCTGACGGGCATGGAAACCAACCTGGCGCTGGTGAACCGCAAACGCCGGGCGGTGATCTCGACGTCGTTGATGGGTATCGCGATCCCATTCGCTTGCGGCGCGGCGCTGGCCTATGCACTGCCTACCGAACTGATCCCCAACCCCGCGGCACGGCTGGTCACCGCGCTCTTTCTCGGTACGGCGCTCTCGATCTCCTCGGTGAAGATCGTCGCCATGGTGCTGATGGAGATCGGCGCCATACGGCGCGACCTCGGCCAGCTCATCCTCGCCACCGCCATCCTCGACGACACGCTGGCCTGGGTGATCATCGCCGTCATCTCGGGCATCGCCGCCTCGGGTGCCGTGAGTCTGGCCGACGTCGGCACCAGTCTCGCCCTGACCGCGCTTTTCCTGATGGCCAGCCTGACGATCGGGCGGCGCGCCGTCGCGTACGTCATCCTGTGGTGCAACGACAATCTCCGGATCGAAATGCCGGTCATCAGCGCCATCCTGGTGATCACGCTTTCCATGGCGCTGACCACCGAGCTGATCGGCGTTCATACCGCGCTCGGCGCCTTCATGGCCGGCATGCTGATCGGCCAGTCGCCCATCCTGACGGAGCATATCGAGGACGAGCTGCGCGGCTTCATCATCGCCTTCTTCAGCCCGGTGTTCTTCGCGGTCGCCGGTCTTGGCATGGATCTGCGCACCCTGTTCGATCCGACCCTGCTGCTGTTCACGCTGGCCATCATTGCCGTGGCGAGTATCGGCAAGTTTCTGGGAGCCCTGGTCGGCGGCAAGCTGGGCGGGCTGACCGGCCTCGAATCGCTGGCGCTGGCCACCGGCCTCAACGCCCGCGGCTCGACCGAGGTCATCATCGCGACCATCGGCCTGTCGATGGGTGCCCTCAGCAACCAGCTCTACACGATGATCGTCGCCATGGCCGTAGTCACGACCATGATCATGCCGCCGACCTTGCGCTGGATGATGGCGCGCGTGCCGCTGCGCGACGAGGAGGCAAAGCGGCTCGACAAAGAAGATGCCGAGGAGAACCAGGCCGTCCCGAAGATGGAGCGCGCCCTGGTCCTGGCCGACGACAGCGCCAACGGTCAGTGGGCAACGACGCTGGCCGGCGTTTTCGCCGGCCGCCAGCGGGTTCTGACGACGGTGCTGGAGCCGCCGCGGGCGGACGCAGCCGTAACGACGCCCCCAGCCAAGGACCGACTGATCAACGCGATACGATCAGCACTGGAAGATGGTCAGCCCGCAGCCCCTCCGGACGCGCCTGCAGCCCCGAAACTGCCCGCCGAGCAGTTCGTCCAGACGCGCGTGCTCACGGCCGAAGACGGTCTCGAAAAGGAAGTCGCCAAGGGCTACAGCATCGCCTTCGTTGGCATCGAAGAGCCAATCTCCTCACAGGCGCCGAAGTTCCAGGATCAGCTTCAGCGACTGGTATCCACCTTCGACGGACCGACGGCGATTCTGGTGAATGGCAACCGGGCCTTCTCGAACGTCGGCAAGCCTCTCGACATTCTGGTGCCCACAGGCGGCAGCCCGGAGGCCCGCCTTGCCACCGAGGTCGCGTTGGCGCTCGCCGGTGGCAGCCGGGGCACGCTGACCGTGCTGCACGTCTTCGATCCGAATGACGACACGATGCTCCTGCGTGGCCGTGCCCGGCGGCTGGGCCTTTCCCTGCTGGTAGACGCTCGACGACTGGGCAAACGCAGCGGCGTGTCGGTCAAGGGCCTGACCGAAACGAACAGCCAGCCGGACACCGAGATACGCCGTGCGGCTCGCCGGGGACGTCATGACCTCGTCGTTATCGGCACCTCGCTGCGGACCGGCAATACCAGGTTCCTGAGTGCCCGCAGCGTCGCCTTGATCGAGGCGCTGCGCAGCCCCGTGCTGCTGATCGCGCGCTGACGATCACATCGCGCGCGGCGGCACGCCGGCCGGCTGGCTGAGGCCCGGCGGCACCTTGTGCCAGGCGCGGCCCGACAGGATCTGGTCGCGACCGTAAGCGAAGAGCGCCTGCATATAGGCTTGGTCGAACTCCCCCTTCTTGGGATGTTCGAAGTCCGAGCCCATATAGGCCAGGTTGTAGTCGACGCCGTCCCGCTTCGTGACGAAGTAGGTGCGAATCACGTCGTTGTAGCCACTCGCGGCCAGCATTGTGTTGATGGCACGGCCGGCGATGGTGATGGTGCGGCGTTCGGCCATTGCGTAGTCGGGATCGAGACGGGCGTTGCGAATGATGTAGGCATGCCGCTCGCGCTTGAGCCCCGAGCCGGCAACGTCGATGGACGGCGGATAGAGGAAGAGCTGAGCGATGGCGCCGCCATCGACATGCATCTCCTGGTATTTCTTGCCGTCGACCTCGACGTCGATCATCACCGGCTCGAAGGCACCCGGAATAGCCGCCGAAGCACGCAGGATCTTACGTACGAGATCGAGCGAACCCGGATGGCCACTGGCGGCAATGGCGCCGATGTTCCAGATCACCGGCCGCTGCGCATCGAGATCGGTCGTGCCGATCATCAGCAGCCGACCCTTGCGATACTCCGCGGCAATAGCATCCAAAAGCGACTGGTTGGCATACTTGGCAATGACGCCAGCCAGCGGCGAGGTATCGGCCATGGCGTCGTTGAACAGGGCTGCCGCCAGGCCACGGGCGACGTAGACCTTGTCCGGCGTCATGGTCGTGTAGACTTCACGCAATTGCACATCGTAGGCCGATCCGAGGAACGCAAACGGGGCGATCAGCGCACCGGTGCTGACGCCGGTCACCATCTTGAACTGCGGCCTGGTGCCGAGTTCCGTCCAGCCGTTGATCAGGCCGGCGCCGAAGGCGCCGTTGTCGCCGCCACCGGAAACGGCCAGAAAGTATGCCGGCGGTAAGGGCCTTATCGGCTTGCCTTCGGCCTGTAACGTCGCAACCTCCCGCCGAACCGCGTTCATGCCTTCTTCGATCATCGGCTTGGGATCGCCATCGGCAAAGAAGCGCACATTCGGCAGGCCGAGCGGCTGGGCGCGCGTGGTATCGGCACGAGGCACAGCCGGCTCACGCGGCGGGATCGAGCAGCCAGCGGTGAATACCGTGGCCATCACGGCCAGCAGCGATAGATATCGTATCATGGTGAAATCTCCCCTGACCTATTTCGAGGGCTGCGGGCCGGGTTGGTTCGAGCCGTACATGTAGCTGCGAATCTTCCAGCCGCCCTGCTCGCGGCGAAAAACGACGAGTTCATCGAACGAATTGGTTGTCTCAGCACCTGACGACAGTACCTTGACCTTGCCTTTCGAGGTCGAACGCAGCCAGGCGATGTCGCCTACCACTTCGGTTTCCTGGATCGAGAAGGCGAGGTCGACCTTGAGCGCGGCGAAGACCTCCTCGTAAGCGGCCCTCAGGGCGTCGCGTCCCACGGCGGCCGGCATGTTCTCGCGCATGAACACGCCGTTCGGAGTGTAAAGTGCGACCAGTGCTTCCACATTGCCCGACCGCAGCGCGGCGGCGTAGCGCTCCATGACGGCCACCAGTTGTGCAGGGTCTGCAGAGCCCTGTGCCGCTGCACCGGAGGAGACGGCAACGAGCGCTGCGGCAACGACGAAGGCGCGGCGGGAGGGCATGACGGTGGTTCTCCGGGCTGATGGTTAGAAGCGCAGATAGGTCGAGATCCAGTAGCTCGTCGGGCTGTCCGGACACTCGATCGGGCCACACAGGGCGAAGCTGCTGACGGCATTCGCCAGCGCCATCGCGACGAGGAAATAGGCAGCGAATCGACGGATACCGCTAAAACGCAGATCAGCGTGACGACCGTCACGATCGTGATCCGGCCGGCCTCCCAGGATCATCAGCACGGCGATCCCGGCAATGACGGCCACGAACAGCAGAAAGCCCCATGTGTAGAGGTGCAAGCCGAGGACCGGCGAACCATAGGTGCCACTGCCGGGAACAATGTGCAGCAGCACCTGGCGACCCGAGACGGCCGCGCCGAACAGGGCGCCAAGCAACGAGAGCCCATAATGCAAGGGCTGAACGCCGAACCGCAGGTTGAGGACGAAACCGAACCCGCACAGGACCCAGGCGACCCGCTGCAGGTTGCAGAGGGGACAGGGAAGCTCACCGAACCAGAATTGCAGGCCAAAGGCCACGAGCAGGATGGCCGCGATGCCGATCGCGGCAGCGGCATTGCCCAGATTTGCGAGCACATTCATCGCGGCAGCCTAGAAAGCCAGAGTCAGCGGATCGGTCATGTGGTGATCGAACCACAGCACGGCCGCAACGGATGAAACGCCGAACAAGGCAATCGCCACGCCGCGATAACCCGCGCACGCGACCATCATCGAAACGCCCGCTAATAGAAAAATCAGACCGGCCATGACGCCTCTCCCCCACCGCATGGTAGGGCGGGGAACGGCCAACGCCAACAGATCAGCGCTCGAACAGGTCTCGCCAGCTGCGGGCCGCGCCGAGTGTCTCGGCATTGTAAACACCGCGTGCCACGGCGCGGGCGAGACAGTCCGCGGCCAGAGTGCCGAGTTCGGCCAGCGCCAGCGCATCGTCACCGAGATCGTGCCGGCCGGTCGCGATGGCAAAGACCGTGTCGCCGTCCTGCGGCGTATGCACGGGGCGGATCGCGCGTACCAGCCCATCCTGCGCCATGACCGCCAGCCGCTTGGCCGACGCCTTGTCCAGCCGCGCATTGGTTGCGACGACAGCGATGGTCGTGTTGGCGCGGGGATCGCTGCGGGCAACATCGGCTGGATCGTGGGTGAGATCGGCGCGGTCGTGCGACACCGCGAGACCAAGGCCGCGTGTCGGCGGCGGCAGGCCACCGAATTCCCTGCCCTGCTCCAGCGGCCAGGCCCAGAACTGCGCCATGTCGCCCATGGTCGTGTAGCCGCGGGCATTGACGGCCACGAGGGCGCCAACCTGAAGGCCGCTCGCCGGATCGACCGCCGAGGCGCTGCCGAGGCCGCCCTTGAGGTTCCCGGCCTTGGCGCCAAGCCCGGCACCGGCATTGCCGAGCGCGAAGTCCCGCGTCGCCCGGCCGGTAGCGTCGTAACCGAGATCGCGATAGGGCGGCCAGTCCCAGTGCTTGTCGCCGCCGTTCAACAGATCGAACAGGATCGCCGTCGGCACGATGGGCACCACGACATCAGCGACAGCCAGCCCGCGGCCACGCTCGCGCAGCCAGCGCATCACGCCATCAGCCGAGGAAAGCCCATAGGCCGATCCGCCGGAGAGGCAGATCGCATCGACCCGGTCGACCCTGCATGAGGGATCGAGCAGGTCGGTTTCGCGTGTGCCCGGTGCCCCGCCGCGCACGTCGACCGACGCCATCGCAGGCGTCTCACAGAGAACGACGCTGACGCCCGACCGCAGCCGCTGGTCCTCGGCATTGCCGACCAGAATGCCGTCGACGTCGGTGATCAGGTTGCGGGGGCCGTGGCGCAGCATCAGATCAGTCGAGCTGCAGGACCATCGCCTTGAGATAGGCCGTCTCGGGCAAGCCCGGATGCACCGGATGATCGAGCGCCGCGCCCGAGCTGCGCAGGATGCGGCCGCTGCGCTCGGCATCGCGCAGGCCGCGACGCACCTGTTCGGCGAACAGCGGCGGATCGACGAGATGCGAGCAGGACGCGACGAAGAAGAAGCCGCCCTTGGCGACCAGCGGCGCCGCCAGCCGCACCAGCTTGCGATAGCCCTGTGCGCCGATCTTGAGATCCTTGCGGCTCTTCACGAAGGCCGGCGGATCGCAGATCACGACATCGAAGCCGCGGCTCTTCTGCTTCTCCAGTGCCTCGAAGGCTTCCGCCTTCTCGAAGCCCACGATCTTGTCGACGCCGTTCAGCGTTGCCGCCTGTCGCGCCGCGTCGAGCGCGGGTTGCGACCGGTCGAGACAGATCACCGACTTGGCCCCTTGGTGTGCCGCCAGCACGCCGAAACCGCCGGAGTAGCTGTAGACATCGATGACGCGTGCGTCCTTGGCGAGACCCGCCATGAAGCGCCTGTTGTCGCGTTGGTCGTAGAACCAGCCGGTCTTCTGACCGCCCGACAAATCGGCGACGAACCGCGCATCGTTCTCGATGAGTTCGACGCTTCCCGCCTCGCCTTTCGCTGCCACGACTTCGCGCTTCAGGCCTTCGAGCTCGCGCACCGGCGAGTCGTTCTTGAGGATGATCGTCTTGGGCGAGAACTCGGCCTCGAGCGCTTCGAGCAGGATCGGCGTCAGCGCCTCCATGCCGGCGCTGTTCACCTGCACGACGAAGGCATCGCCGAAGCGATCGACGATCAGGCCGGGCAGGCCGTCGGCCTCGGCATGGATCAGGCGATAGTAGGGAACGCCCACCAGCCGGTCGCGCAGCGCCGCAGCCTGTGCCAGCCGCCGGCCAATGAACAGCGCATCGACGGTGGCTTCAGGATTGGAACTGAGCACCCGGGCAGCGATCAGCGAATGCGGATTGAAGGTGACCAGTCCCAGCGCCTCGCCGCCCGGCGCCCGCAGGGTGGCGAGCGAACCCGGTGGCAGCGCCTTGGTCTCGGCGTCCATGAAGATTTCGTTCGAGAAGGCCCAGGGATGGCCGGCGCGGACGCGACGATCCTCGCCGGACCGCAGCAATACGGTAGGGAGCTTCTTGGCCACTTTGATCGTTCTCCGCCTATTCGCCTTTGGCGACGCCATCGCGCCGCGGGTCCGCGGCCCCTTCCCAGCCCTCCGCCGTGCGGCGGATGGCGGAGAGTCCACCTTCGTGAGGGCGGACTTGTACTTCATGGCCCAGCGCGCGCAAGGCGTCGGCCTGGGTCGCCGCGGCGGTCCCCTCCTCCAGCTCGGTGGCGCCGTTCAGGTTGAGCACCCGCGGCAGGGCCAGGGCAGCCTGTGGCGACAGGTTCCAGTCGAGCAATCCGACCGCGGCCTGCAAAGTGTCACCGATGATGCGCGAACCGCCGGCCGAGCCAAGGGCCGCCACCAGCTTGCCGTCGCGGTCGAGAACGAAGGTCGGCGACATCGACGAGCGCGGCCGCTTGCCGGGCTGCACGCGGTTGGCGACCGGCTTGCCGTTCAGCTCGGGCCGCGGCGAGAAGTCGGTGAGTTCGTTGTTCAGCAGGACGCCGCGCACCATGATCTGTGCCCCGAACGGCGCCTCGATGGTGGTCGTAAAGCTGGCGGCATTGCCCCAGCGATCGACAATGCTGATGTGGCTGGTGCCGCGCTCGACATAGCCCGGCGGCACACCGGCCGCGACCTTGCCCATGCTACGGTCGGGCGACATCAGCTTGCGGCGTTCGGCGAGATAGGCCGACGACAGCATGCCGGCGACCGGCACATCGACGAAGGCTGGATCGCCGACATAGCGATCGCGATCGGCGAAGGCGAGCCGGCTCGCCTCGGCAATGAGGTGGAGCGCGCGCAGGTCGGTGGGCTTGTCGTGCCAGATCTCGAACGGCTCGAGCAGGCCCAGGATCTGCAGGATCGCGATGCCACCGGACGAGGGAGGCGGCATGCTGCAGATCGTCCAGACGCGATAGGGACCACACACCGCCTCACGCTTGATAGGACGATAGTCCGCTAGATCGGTCGTGGAGAGGGTTCCGGGCCGGCGATGGCTCTGCACCCGCTCGACCATCTCGGCGGCCATCGCGCCCTGATAGAACGCGCGCGGTCCCTGCTCGGCGACCAGGCGCATCGTTTTGGCAAGCTCGGGATTGGCGATGCGCTCGCCGAGCTTCTTGGGCGATCCGTCGGCATTGAAATAGATCGCGCGAATGGCCGGCTCTTCGCGCAAAGATGGAATGCGCGCGAGCCAGGCGGCGAGCCGAGGTGGTATTGCAAACCCATCGCGCGCCACCGCGATCGCCGGCACAAACAGGTCGGACCAGGCGAGCTTGCCGCGCTCCTTATGGGCAAGCTCCAGCATCGCCAAGAGACCGGGAACACCCACCGACATGCCGGAGGCGATGGCCTCGCGAAAGCCGAGCGGCTTGCCGTCGGCATCGAGGAACATCGAAGGGTTGGCGCCCGCTGGCGCCGTCTCGCGGCCGTCGTAGACGGTGATGGCCTGTGTGCTGGCGTCGTAGTGCAAGAGGAAGCCGCCGCCACCGATGCCCGATGCGTGCGGCTCGACGACGCCCAGGACCATCTGGACGGCAATCGCCGCATCGACGGCCGAGCCGCCGCGTCGCAGCACTTCCAGTCCGGCATCGACCGCCAACGGATGCGCCGCCGCCACCATCGTCTGCGGTGCCGCAAAGCTCGCCGAGGCGCGGCAAGCCGCCAGCAGCAGAAGCAGGACGGCGCCCAGCAGACGAATAGACTTCACGCGCGACGCGCCACGATGAAGAGCCGCCGGAACGGAAAGATCGTGATGCCGTCGGCTCGTGTCGGATAGGCCTTGGCGGTCAGGCCGGCATAGGTTTCGTAGAAGGCCGAGCGCTCCGGTTCCTGCAGCAATTCGAGATAGGGCCGCAGGCCCGTCGACGACGTGTACTGCGCCACCGGATCCTTGCCCGTGAGCGGTTGCTGATAGATCGTCTCCCAGACCTCCAGCTCGGCGCTGAGCGGCTTCAAGACGTCGTAGTAATCCGCTGGCTCCTGCACCCGCGCGATGGGGCGCACCTTGGCGAGCTTGTCGCGCCAGGGCCCCGCTTCGGCAGCCGTCTTCATCTGCGCGTGCGAGGGCGCTTCATGATTGCGCGGCATCTGGATCGCGAGCTGGCCTCCCGACGGCAGCAGCCTCATCAGGCCCGGAAACATGTCGATATGGCCGTCGAGCCACTGATAGGCGGCGTTGCTGTAGAGGATGCCGGGCGGCCGATCGGGCTTGAAGGCAGCGAGATCACCCTTGGCGAAGGTGATGCGCGGATCTGTCGTCTGTGCCCGCGCCTTGGCGAGCATGTCCTCAGACGAATCGATGCCGACGATGGGCGCACCCGCGAAGCGATCCGCCAGGACACGCGAGATATTGCCCGCGCCACAGCCCAGATCGTAGATCGCATGTCCTGGACGCGCAGCGTTCGCCGGATCGAGCCGGCTCATCAGGTCGAGCGCCGGCCGCGTGCGATGGTCGGCGAATTTCAGATAGAGATTGGCGTCCCACTTGGTCGACTGGTCGATCGACTTGGCGTCGTTCATGTCACTTCTCCTCGAACGCCGCATCGACGGGTACGCGGTAGGCCGTCGCGATCTTGTTGCCCTTCTGCGCCGCCAGCACGACGGCCATGAACTCGCCGAACATCTCGTCGGTCATGCCCTTCTGGCGCGCCATGTAGCCGTGCGAGTTGATGCAATAGTCGCACTGGTTGGCGATGCTGACGGCGAGATAGATCATCTCCTTGGTCAGCGCATCGAGCTTGCCCGGCGCCATCACCTCACGCATTTCGGTGGCGAAGCGCTCCATCGTATCGGGATGGCGCGCCAACGCTTTCCAGACGTTGTTGATGTTTGCCGGATCGCTGCCGCGCGCTTTCGCGATCCCCTCGACGACAGCCTTGGCCCGCGGGTTCATGTCCTTGTATTCGGTCAACTTGGCCACGGATCGCTCCACCACAAATAAAAAGGGCCGGCATGCGCCGGCCCCATCATGGCGCTTTCGCACCGATTGTCAGTACATATGCTGGCCGCCGTTGATCGACAGGGTCGAGCCGGTGATGAAGCCGGCATCGTCGGCGATCAGGAACATCACGCCGCGGCCGATCTCCTCGGCCTTGCCGAGACGTCCCACCGGGATCTTGGCCACGATCTTCTCCAGCACATTGGCCGGAACCGCGGAGACCATGTCGGTGTCGGTGTAGCCCGGCGCAATTGCATTCACAGTGATGCCCTTGGAAGCACCTTCCTGCGCCAGTGCCTTGGTGAAGCCATGGATACCAGACTTCGCCGCGGCATAGTTCACCTGGCCGTACTGGCCACCCTGGCCGTTGATCGAGCCGATATTGACGATGCGGCCGAAGCCGCGCGTGTTCATGCCTTCCCACACCGCCTTGCACATGTTGAAGCAGGAGCCGAGGTTCGTATCGATCACGGCATCCCACATGTCGCGCGTCAGGCGGCGCATCGTGGAGTCGCGCGTGATACCGGCATTGTTGACCAGAACGTCGACCGGCCCGAGATCCTTCTCGATCTGGCCGATGACGGACTGGCAGGCCGCGAAGTCACCGACGTCGAACTTGTAGACGTTGATGCCGCTCTCGGCCTTGAACTTGTTCGCGGCCTCGTCGTTGCCCGCGTAGGTGGCAGCGACCTTGTAGCCCTTGTCCTTGAGCATCCGGGAGATGGCGGCGCCTATGCCACGCGTTCCGCCCGTCACAACTGCTACCCGATCAGCCATTGTTTCCTCCCTTGCTGTTGGCAAGCACACTCTAGCCGGTTCTCCCCCATCCCGGGCAAGCCAGACGCGGCGATATATCCTCGGCGTTTGAATTGATGTCCGACAGCGGATAGAGCGCCACACGTTGCCGGTCATAGAACGGCAACCATGAAGCCCTTCACTGCTCTTCTCGGCGTCTCCGCCGGAACCCACGCAGCCGACCAACTCGCCCTGGCGACGCTGCCCCTTACGGCCACTCTCATCCTGGGTGCAGGACCGGATGTTCTCGGTCTGCTCGTGGCTGCCCAAAGTGCGGCGTGGCTGCTGGTCTCGTTGCCGGCCGGCGCCTGGGTCGATCGCGTGCCGCGCCGCCGTCTGCTGATCGTGGCACTCGGGCTGGGCCTCCTGGCGTCCATCGCCGCGGTGATCGCCGCGGCAACCGGCATTGCCGTTCTGCTCGGTGTGGCCGCCTTCGCCGGCGCCTCCGGCACGGTCGTCTTCGTCCTGACATCGGTCTCGCTGCTGCCGAGTCTCGTGCCGGCCGACGACCTGCCGCGCTCGAACGCACGGCTGGAGCTGACGCGCGCCGTGGTGAGCCTGGCCGCACCGTTCGTCGCGGGCCTGGTCGCCCAGCACCTGTCACCGACCTGGGGCTATGCGCTGGCTGCTTTCGGCGCCGCCCTCGCGCTTGTCTGCGCACTCGCCCTGCCAAAAGGCGTCGCCCCGAACAACCAGGCCAACCGCCCCTCGCTCTTCCAGGCCATTCGGACCGGCGCTGAGTTCGTCGCGCGTCATGAGCTGCTGCGTGGCATCAGCCTTTGCGCGATCTGCTGGAACTTCGCCTTCTTCGCCCTGCTTGCCATCTGGGCGCCACTGGCACTGGGGCCGCTGCATCTCGACCCCGCCCATATGGGTCTGGCGCAGTCGGCCTATGGCGCCGGCATGATCCTGGGCGCCCTGGTCGCCCCGATCTCTTCGCGCCAACTGCCGCCCTTCGCGACGTTGATCTTCGGACCGGCGGTTTCGGTGGTCGCGGCGCTCCTCTTCCTGACAGCGCCGTCGGGCCACGGCTTCCTGCTGTCGGCCGCCGGCCACTTCCTAGTCGGATTCGGGCCCATCCTGTGGCTGATCTGCCAGACTACCGTACGCCAGCTGGTCACGCCGACGCCGCTTATGGGTCGCGTCAATGCCACGGTGCAGACTGCCATCTATGGCGTGCGTCCTTTGGGAGCACTGGCGGGCGGCCTGGTGGCAGCCCAGGCCGGCTTGCAGAGTGCCCTGATCCTGATCGCGGTGGCCTTTGCGCTCTCCACCCTCGTCATCGTGCTGTCACCGCTTGCCCGCTTGCGGGTCATGCCGGCTGCCGCTTGACCCGCAGCCGCGGCCGTCGGACTTTGCGGCCGGAGGTCGTTGCATGAAGACGTTGTTGTGCGCCGTTGTCGTGGCTCTGTCAGTGGCCGCCTGTCAGCAAGGCGGTTTGAGTTCATACCAGCAGGCCTACGGGACGAACTTTCCCGGGCCGAAGGATGGCATGGCCGCGGTCTATCTCGTGCGCGGCGCGGCGGCGCCCGACGCGCCACCGATCCCGATCTCGGAAGGCCGTCAGGCTGTCGGCAGTCTGGCCGGCTCGACCTGGATACGCCTGGATGCCTTGCCGAATCCGCTCGATCTCAGGGCCTACGGCAGCCAGGACAGCACCGAACTCATCATCACCGTCGCGGCCGGTGAGACGTATTTCCTGATCGCAGAGCCGGTAGGCACCACCAATGCCAAGCTCATGACGATCTCGTGGGACCAAGGCCGTCGCCTCGTCCGTCAGGGTCAGCAGGTTCCCAGCAACTACTACACAGGCATCAGTAACTAAGCCTGACCACCAAATGAAAACGCCCGAAGGATATCCTTCGGGCGTTTTGTTTTAGGCCGAGGCCTTCATCGTATCTCAGTCGCGCTGAACGCACATGGCGATGCCCATGCCGCCGCCGATGCAGAGCGTGGCGAGGCCTTTCTTGGCATCGCGCTTCTGCATCTCATAGAGCAGCGTGGTCAGCACGCGGGCGCCCGACGCACCGATCGGATGGCCGAGCGCGATGGCGCCGCCGTTCACGTTCAGCTTCTCCGGATCGAGGCCGAGCTGCTTGCCGACCGCAACGGCCTGCGCCGCAAACGCTTCGTTGGCTTCGACGAGGTCCAGGTCCTTCACGGTCCAGCCCGCCTTCTTCAATGCCGCCTGCGACGCGGTGACGGGGCCGATGCCCATGATCGCCGGATCGACGCCGGTGGTCGCCCAAGACACGATCTTCGCGAGCGGCTTGACGCCACGCTTCTTGGCTTCATCGGCGCTCATCAGCACCAGCGCCGCCGCACCATCGTTGATGCCCGAGGCATTGCCGGCCGTGACCGAGCCGCCTTCCTTGGTGAAAGCGGGACGCAGCTTGGCCAGCGCCTCGACGGTGGTGCCGTGACGGGGGAACTCGTCGGTGTCGACCACCACTTCGCCCTTGCGGGTCTTCACGGTGACCGGAACGATCTCGTCCTTGAAGCGGCCGGCCTTCTGGGCCGCCTCGGCCTTGTTCTGCGACGAGGCCGCGAACGCATCCTGCTCGGCACGCGTGATCTGGAACTTCTGCGCGACGTTCTCGGCGGTGTTGCCCATGTGATAGCCGTGGAAGGCATCCCACAGGCCGTCCTTCAGCATGGTGTCGACCATCTTGAGCTCGCCCATCTTGGTGCCGTCGCGCATGTGCGCCGCATGCGGCGCCTGGCTCATGCTCTCCTGGCCACCGACCACCATGATGTTGGCGTCGCCGTTGCGGATCGCCTGCCAGCCGAATGCGACGGCGCGCAGGCCGGAGCCGCAAAGCTGGTTGATGCCGAGGGCGGTCTTGTCGACCGGGATACCGGAGTTGACTGCCGCCTGACGCGCCGGGTTCTGGCCCTGACCGGCCCCCAGGATCTGGCCCATGATGACTTCGTCGACTTCCTCGGGCTTCACCTTGGCGCGCTCAAGGGCACCCTTGATGGCGACCTTGCCGAGGTCGTGCGCGGGTACGGAACCAAAAGCCCCGTTGAACGAACCAACAGGCGTGCGCGCTGCGCTCGCGATGACGATTTCAGTGCTCATAGAGTCCTCCTTGGGGCCGCCCTGGGAACATTTATAGGCTCGCCGTACGGGCGGGGCAAAGCCCCCTGCTCCCTCACTCCCAACGGCTTCATGCCGAACAGCGGCCTTACCCAACTCCAGGGACGCACGAGCCCTGCATAAACACACCAGGTGCCCAGGAAGGTCGCCAGCACAGTCAGGATGAAACCAGCCACCGGCGGAGCACCCGCCGCCAGCAACCAATAGACGACGATCACCGCGACGGTCTGATGGATCAGATAGAACGGAAAGACGGCCTCAGTCGCTTCGGCGAGGAACACAGGCCGACGCGTGAAGTAGCGGTGGCCGAACCCCAGGATGGCGAACAGCCAGGCCATCGTGTTGATCGCCGACAGAAGGGAGTAAGCGAGCCGCAGCTCCGGCGCGATGACCGGCCGGACCGCCCCGGCAAAGAACACCACGTACAGGCAGGCGTAGGCCACGATTCCAATCGCCAGCGAAACACGGCGCTGCCGCTGCAATGCCACGAGGAGTTCCGGCGAGGCGAACAGGAACGCGCCGTAAAGCAGCAACGCCCCGTAGTAAGCGAGGCCATACCAGTCGCCGATCAGGCCGTTGGTATTGTGCGAGATCGGCGCCAGCCACAGAGTCGCTGCTGCAAGCGGAAGCGCCATTGCCCAGTGCAGGCCCGTGCGCGCGATGAAGCGGCCGGCTGCACCTTGGGCTGCCTGCCCGGAGGCGCTGCGCGCCCAGAGGAAGTACGGCAGCAGGACGAGCGTGAGCACCAGGACGTAGGCCACGAACCAGAGATGATGCCAACTCGTGTTGCCGCTCGGATAGACACCCTGGAACGCATGCGGCAGCCACTCGAAGAACGATCCGGTGAACTGCCCGCGATAGAGCCGCTCCAGATAGACCTGCGGCGGCACGAGGACGAGCATGCCGAAGACCAGCGGCAGCAGCAGGCGCTTGAGGCGATCGACCACGAACGCGCCCGGCGTCCGTGCACCCAGCGCCAACATGATGGCCGCCCCCGAGACGACGAAGATCAATGGCATGCGCCAGCGATTGAGGAAGCGCATCACCTCGCGCAGCCAGGCGATGTCGTCGGTGCTGGTCACGTGCCAGCTCCATCCCGACCACGCCATGCCGGCGTGGTAGAAGATGAGGAGAGTGAAGGCGAGGACACGCAGCCAGTCGAGGTCAGCGCGCCGGGCGGCGAAAACAGCGGCGGGCATGATGTCCTCCGCCTTCAGCTACGCCGGCTGAAACCGTCGGCACTCCACGCCTCGCTGCCCACACCGTGATGCACGAAGAAGAGCCCATTCGGGTCGTACTTCTGCTTCACCGCACGGAGCCGCGGATAGTTGGCACCCCAGAAAGCCTGCTGCCAGTCCGCTTCGAAGTAATTGGACTCCGAAACGTAGGCTCCAGGTTCCGGCACCAGCTTGCGCAACTCGCCCATGGCGGCGGTAACATCGCGCGCCGTGATGCGTGCCTTTGCGAGATCGGGTTCATGACCGGCGATGCCTGCAAAGGCCGGCGGCCCTTCGCCGGCACTGATCGCCAGCGCGAAGGCCTCGACGGCGGCCGGGTTGGTCGCCGTGTCGCGCGCTGCGGCAATCTCTTCGGGCGGCGCTCCCGCCAGGCCTTTGTTGAAGTGCAGCGACATCTGCCAATGCCGCGAGCTAGCGAACAGCGCATCGACGAGCTGGCCGCGACGCTGGTCGTCGAGCAGCGACGCCGGCATCCAGGTCGATTGATAGGCGTGCAGGAACCAGCCTGCCTCGCCGAGGTTGCTGCTCCAGAAGATGTTGTCGGCTGACGCACCAGGGCGATCGTCGCTCAGGACCAGGTGCGGCGCGTTCTGTTTCAGGAACGTCGGATCCCACAAGAACTTCGCCGGAAGCGCCACTATGGCCGACGGCTCGCTCCACGTGTAGTCGCCGCCTTGAGCTGCGATCCAGGAGAGGAACGGTTGCCATACCGCTGCCGCGGCATCGCGATCGAGGCCCTCGAACACCATGCTGATGGCCATCGTATTGTCGCGGCGGAAGCGGACCTGTTCACCCCAGCGCAGGTTGAACAGGCTTTCGCGATAGAAGGTCATGAAGCGGTCGATCAACCGCCGGAACGCGGCATCCGAATTGGCCTTCACGGCACCGAAGATGGCGCCGACGACTGCCGGCAGGTCGTGCGTGCGCAAGGTGAGCCGCGTGACCACACCGAGGCTGCCGCCGCCACCGCCCTTCAATCCCCAGAACAAATCAGGGTTCGTACAGGCATTGGCGATACGCACCTCGCCATCGGCCGTCACGACTTCGGCCTCGAGCAGGCCTGCGGCCGCCAAACCAAAGCGCTTGGAGAAGCTGCCGAAGCCGCCGCTTTGGATGAGACCGGCCACACCCACGGTGAGGCATCCCCCGCCCTGCACATAGCGGCCGGCCTTGGCGGCGGCGCCATAGGCATGCAGCCACAGTGCGCCCGCGCCAACCGACAGGGCCGGCTGAGGCGGGGTGTTGCAGCCCTGCGCCACGAACGCGTCGTGCACGACCGTGCTGTTCATGTGCCGCGTCCAGACAAGCAGCGAATCGGGCGCGCAGGAGGTGCCCTGATAGCTATGCCCACCACCCTTCACGACGAGGCGCAGGCGGTGCTCGCGGGCGAAGTTCACGGCCGCCGCGACGTCCTGGGCGCTGCGGGCAGCGACGCAGTAGGCACTGGGTGAAGATGTCCAGGCGTCAGCCCAGCCGCTGGTCTGGGTGAGCCCCGGCGTGTCGCCGATGTACCAGGGGTTCTTCAGTCGCTGGAACAGGGTCTCGCACTCGGGGCCGGTGGGGGCGGCACGGCAGGCATCGAGCGGCGACTGCACCTGGGAGAGCTGGCCGGCCACGCGGGCCTTGAGCGCGTCCCATTGCGCCGGCGACGGCCAAGCCGGATCGCCGGGACGGTTACGCCGGAAAGGGGTCCCTTGAGCATAGGCGGTCGACATCAGCGGCAGC
The DNA here is from genome assembly GCF_004297405.1 of Reyranella sp. Lineage (GTDB taxonomy): Bacteria > Pseudomonadota > Alphaproteobacteria > Reyranellales > Reyranellaceae > Reyranella. The sequence goes on along the minus strand of NZ_SCVC01000021.1, from coordinate 50,610 downwards.
CCTCCAGCGAGTTTGAGCAGGTGGCGTCGGTTCATGACAAGCCTCCAGGAAGATCAGGTCGGACGCTGGCCGTTTACTCTCCAAGCCATTGATATCGCTAGAAATTGTGACGACCGGCTTGCCGAATGGGATGACCGGCGAAGGCGCCGGGACGATCGGTCAGCTACGAACCGGCACCAGGGCCTCGAAGCGCTGGCGATAGCGCCGGCTGAGGTTCACCTCGGCGCCATCCTGCAGGCGAATCCGCCAATCGCCACTAACCCAGGGCGTCACCTCGACGATGCGCGCGACATTAACCAGGTGAGATTTATGGACGCGCACGAACCGTTTCGGATCGAGCTCACCCTCGAGCTTGGTAAGGGAGGACCGGATCTCCAGGGTTTCCCCACCGACATGGAGGACGGCGTAGTTGCCGGACGCCTCGACCCAATCGATGTCGGCGACCTCGACCATGATCTCCTTGCCGCGACGACGCACGGCGAAGCGCTCGGGCAGGCGCGGATCGACAACAGGCGGCGCGGCAACCGGCTGCGCTTCTGCCTGGATGGGCGCCGGCGACAGCCGCCCGAACAGATAGCGAAGACCGAGAACACCGCCGCTCAACATGCCGTAGGAAAACACATCCTTGGCGAACTCGTAGGCGAGGCGCTCGAAGGTCAGCGGAAAGCTATAGGCCTCGCCCAGGATGCCGCTGAACCACAGGAGACGAAGCGCCGCCATGCCGAGCGTATGCACGATGCTGAAGGGGACGACAGCCAGAACGTGGATCGCGGCGTTGCGCAGCCCGCCCGTGATCGGCCAGCGCCGATGCAGCCAGTAGAGGACCGGCACCAGGGCGCCGACGACAATGTGGCTGGCCACTTCAATGGCAAAGACGCGGCCGAAGGCGACGGGATGGCCGCGCCACGCCGTATCGGCGACCCCGACATAGGTCCGCGTGACGATCGATACGACGAAGATGGCCGTCCAGACCGCCGGCACGCGCCAGTCGAAGGGTCGCTCCTCCGCCGTCATCTACGCTGCTTGGCGGGGATGTTGCTGAGCCATTCCAGCAGTGGCGTCCAGCAGAGATCGCGCGCGCGGCTGCTGACGACCATGCCGATATGGCCGAGCGGCAGATCGATCCGCGTGGTGTTGCGCAACCCCTTCACAGGATCGGCGAGCGCGGCTGCCGACAGAGGCGGCACGATGCGATCGCCCGACGGGATCATGACCAGCGATGGCACGTTGATCTTGGATGGCACGATACGCCGGCCATTGACGACCCACTTGCCGGCGCCGGGCGTGTTCTCGCCATACCAGCCGACCAGACATTCGCGCGCCGTCGGACCGGCCAGCGGCGCACCGTCATTCAGCCAATCCTCGAGCAGCACGAACTCCCGGGCGGAATCGCCCTGCTGGTCCATGCCGAGGAACCGGCCGAACTTCTTCACGGCAAGCCAGGGATCGAGCGACCAGAACAAGGTCTGCAGGATATCGACCGGCAACTCGCCGACCTTGTCGGCCACCTGGGCCAGCAGCGGACCGCTGGCAACGAGAAAGGCCTGGCCGGTGCGATCGGCATGGAAATCCCAAGGGGCCGCAAGCAGAGCAAGGCCGGCGACGCGGCGCGGCTGGCGTGCGGCGAGCGCGACTGTGAGCGTGCCGCCCATGCAGTAGCCCATCACCGCCGGCGCGCGCCGCGCCCGCTTGGCAAGGAACGCGACCGCCCGCTCCAGCCGCGCGACATAGGCCGTCGTATCGAAGCGGCGTTCCTCGGCATTGGGCGTTCCCCAATCGACCAGATAGGGCCGCAGCCCGTGCGCTGCCATGGCACGCAACAGGCTCTTCTCCGCCGTGAGGTCGAGCACTTCCCAGCGGTTGATCAGCGACGGCACGACCAACACCGCCCGCGCACCGCGGACCCGCGCCGCACGATGGGTGGCGCCATAGTCGAGCAGGCGGGTGTTGCCTTCGCTCCAGGCGGCCGGCGGATTCTCGAGCGTGCGGTGAACGTGGTGGCGGCGATAGGCCAGTACGCCATCGGCCAGCCGCTCCATCCGCCGGCCGACCTCGCGCCTCAGCGCCTCCTCGAACTTGCCCGCGCCGGCGCGCGCTTCGAGGGCGGCGATCTCCGGCAGCAGCGCTGCGATGGCTTCAGGCGCGGGAGAGGCGGGATTCGAGCTCAGCGACCCGGATTTCCAGAGCCTCAAGGCGCTTTCGGAGCTCGCCCACGTCATCAGCGCCGTCCCCAGATGCAGCGGCAGTGGCCGGGGTCCCAGTCGGCTGCCAACCTGTCGTGCCTGCATGAGCTGCTCCCTGGGTCGCTTGCATTGCCGACGCGACCTGTGTGTTCGCGGCCGCGAACAGGCGGGCGATCTGCTCGGTCACCGCCTGGTCCGAGGACAATCCGGCAAGCTGGGTCTGCCAAAGATCGAGGTAACGCCGGGCCAACTTGTCGAAGTCGGCACCAGTATCGGTGCCGTGACCGGCAGTCTTGTCGTCGTTTTCAGAAGCCATGGCCGCACTATAGCCGATCGCATCGCGGCGTCGTGTGAAGGCTGTATTCGCAGGCGCAAAGCTCGCCTTGTCGCACTGCGGCATCGGCGCTAAGGTGGCCAATCCGAAGTAAACGGGCGTTCACTGCGCGCGGGGGCTAGAGGAGCGAAGCGTAATGGCCGATCAGGCAGTACCCGAGGGCGGACCGAAGCCGGCGCCTGTGGTCATCAAGAAATACGCGAACCGGCGTCTCTATAATACTGCGACATCGGCATACGTGACGCTTGATCACCTGTCGCAGATGGTGAAGGACAAGACTGACTTCGTCGTCTACGACGCCAAGACCGGTGACGACATCACACGATCGGTGTTGACGCAGATCATCTTCGAGGAAGAGAGCAAGGGCGGGCAGACGCTGCTGCCGATCCCGTTCCTGCGCCAACTCATCTCTTTCTACGGCGACAGCCTGCAAGGCGTCGTGCCGCAGTACCTCGAAATGTCGATGACGCAGTTCGCCCGCAATCAGGAGCAGATGCGGCGCTATATGCAGAACGCGTTCGGCTTCAACCCGTTCCAGCAGTTCGAATCGATGGGCAAGCAGAACATGGCGATGTTCGAGCAAGCCATGCGCATGTTCAACCCGTTCGGCACAGGACCCAACGGCCAGCCGATGCCCCGACCGCCGGGTGCCGCCAATGGACAGGAGCCGCCGAAATCCGACGCCGCGGCGCCGGCCAGTGGCGAGACGGCGATCGACGACCTGAAGCGTAAGCTCGACGAGTTGCAGGCACAGCTCGCGGAACTCGGCAAGAAGCCCTGACGACGCCATGGCTGTGCCGACATCATCGATGACGCGGCGAGTCATGTCGCCCTGCATCGGCATCTGTAAACTCGACCAGAAGAGCGGCTTCTGCATCGGCTGCAAGCGTACGATCGAGGAGATCGGCCGCTGGGCGATGCTCGAAGATCCCGAACGCCAGGCCATCCTCGACAAGCTTCCGGGCCGTAAACTCTAAACTTTAAGACATGCGATCAGACACCTATCGGGCATTCGCCCGCGACGAATGGGCGTCGCTGCGCGCCCACACGCCCCTCACGCTCTCCCTCGACGAACTGAGCGCGCTGCGCGGCATCAACGACAGCGTTTCGCTCGAGGAGATCGCCGATATCTACCTGCCGCTGACGCGCCTGCTCAATCTGCATGTGCGGGCGGCGCGCAACCTGAACAGCGTGGCGGACACCTTTCTCGGCAAGCCGGTCGGCTCTCGCACTTATGTCGTCGCCATTGCCGGCAGCGTGGCCGTGGGCAAGAGCACCTTCGCGCGCGTCCTGCGGGCGCTGATGGCGCAGTGGCCCGATCATCCAAGGGTCGATCTCGTCACGACCGACGGCTTCCTGCATCCCAACCGCCAGCTTGAGGAAGAGAAGCTGATGCGGCGCAAAGGTTTCCCGGAGAGCTACAACACCCGCGAGATGGTGCAGTTCCTGGCCGACGTGAAGGCCGGCCACGCGGAAGTGCGTGCACCGGTCTACTCGTTCCAGACCTACGACATCGTGCCGGGCGAATGGCAGACCGTGCGCCGGCCCGACGTGCTGATCTTCGAGGGTCTGAACGTCTTGCAGCCCGGCCTTGCCGGTGGCCGGCCAGCCTCGGTGATCCTCTCCGACTTCTTCGACTTTTCGATCTATCTCGATGCCGAGATCGCCGATCTTGAGAGTTGGTATCTCGCTCGCTTCCAGTTTCTGCAGCGCACCGCCTTCCAGAAGCCGGCCTCCTACTTCCATCACTACAAGGATCTCTCGCCGGAAGAGACACGCGAGGTCGGCCGCCGCCTCTGGGCGGAGATCAACGAGGTGAACCTGCGCGAGAACATCCTGCCGACGCGCGAACGCGCCGACGTGATCCTGCGCAAGCGCGCCGACCATTCGATCGGCCAAGTGTCGCTGCGCCAGCTCTGAGGTCGAGCGCTCTTCCCTACCGCCCCTTGAAGACCGGCTTGCGCTTCTCGCGGAAGGCCGAGGTGCCTTCGACATAATCTTCGGTCAGGCCCGTCAGGATGTTCTGATCGGCATCCATGTGAGCCCCGAGATCGTCGAGCGCATGGGCGAGCCGGTTCACCGTGCTCTTGGTCATGCGCACCGGGATCGGCGGCTGGCGCGCGATGCGTTCGGCGAACTCCATCGAAGCGGCGAGCGCCTGTCCGTCATCGACGACCTTCTCGACCAGGCCCCAGTCCAGCGCTTCGGCCGCGCCGATCCGGTCGGAGGCCAGGATCACGGCCTGCTTGGTGCGGGCCGGGCCCATCAGCGCCAGCATGCGCGGGATCGAGCCCCAGCTCATGTTCATCCCGAGCTCGATCTCGGGAATGCGGAAATGGGCGGAGCGGCCGCAGGTGCGAAAGTCGAGCGACACGACCAGCGCGGCGCCACCGCCGACGCAATGGCCTTCGATGGCCGCAATGGTGACCTGGTCCATCTCCTGCCAGGCCCGACACATCTTGGGGCCGAGCCGCTGCTTGTGAATGCGCTCGCCGACCGACAACCCATCGCGCGCGCGTCCTTCGGGATCCTTGAGATCGAAGCCGGCACAGAACGCTTTGGCCGAACCGGTCAGGATCACGACCGACGTTTCGAGATCGTCTTCGAAGTCGCGCGGCACGTCGCGCAGCTCGCGCATCGCCTGCTGGCTCATTGCATTGATGTTGTCGCCGCGGTCAAAACGCACGACCGCTATGCGGCCCTGCGGACCCAGACCCTTCTCGATCTTCACGAACTGGCGGCTCATCGCGGTCATTCCCTCCAACATTTCAATCGACCCTAGCGCCTCGCCTTTACAAGCGCGAGTTGCTTCGATTGACTGCGTCTCATGTCGAAATCGATTGGTTCCATTGCTCTCGAACGCCGCGTCGACGCGCTGTTCGCCCGTTACACCGCGCCCGGTTCACCCGGCGCCGTCGTCGCCGTCATGCAGGGCGGCGAGGTCGTGCTCAGCAAGGGCTATGGCCTGGCGAGCATCGAGCTCGGCGTGCCGATCACGCCCGCAACCCGCTTCCGCATCGCATCGGTCAGCAAGCAGTTCACGGTATCTGCGGCGCTGATGCTGGCGGCCGAGGGCAAGCTCGACCTCAAGGCGGCGCCGCACAAGTACCTGCGCGAGCTGGCGCCTCTGCCGGTGACCATCGACCAGATGATGCGCAACTGCAGCGGCCTGCCGGACTTCCTCGAACTGCTGCGGCTGGGCGGCCACGGTCTCGACAAACCGGCGCGGCCCGAGGATCTCTACGCTGCCTGCGTACGCAACCGGCACCTCAACTTCACGCCGAACAGCCGCTTCCTCTATAGCAACACCAACTTCCTGCTCCTCGGCCTGATCGTCGAGCGGCTGTCGAAGATGAAGCTTGGCGATTTCCTGGCGGAGCGCATCTTCAAGCCGCTGGGCATGAGCTCGACCATGCTGGCCGCCAGCGTCGACACGGTGATCCCCGGTCTCGCCACCGGCTATCTCGGTGATGCCAAGAACGGTTTCCGGCGCGCCGCACATGCCTATCCGCAGGGCGGCGAAGGCGGCCTCACCTCCTCCGTCGAGGACCTGCTGATCTGGAGCCGGCACTTCGATCAGCCGACGCTCCAACCGAAAAACTTGCCGGCACAGCTTGCGGCCGTGTCGCCCCTCACCGGCAAGCACACCAACAAGTATCGCCGTGGCGTGCAGGCAGACGACCTGCGCGGCCTCACGACGATCGGGCATGGCGGCCTGTGGCCGGGGTTCCGCACCGAATTCCTGCGCGTGCCCGAGGCCGGCCTCACCGTCGTGGTGATCGCCAATCTCGGCAGCATTGACCCGTGGCGGCAGGCCCGCGCCATCGCCACCCTGGCATTGGAAAACAACAAGAAGCTGAAAGCCGCTCCGGCACCGATCACGGAGGCCGAGATCAAGCCGCTGGCCGGTACATGGTTCAATGCCCAGGAACCGTCGATGTTCGAACTGGCCTGGCAGAACGGCGAGGCAACGGTCACGCAGAATGGCTTGCCCTTCGTGCTCGGCCGGCGTGCCGACGGATGGCTGGCGGCCGAGCGCGGCTCTTTCGAGTTCGCCATGAAGCCAGGGGCCAAGGGTACGGTGCGTGTCGATCTCGGCGCAGGTCGCGTGATGACCTTCGCCAAGCTGGGACGCCGTAAGGCCGTACCGGCGGCGCTCGCCGGCACCTATGTTTCAGCAGATAGCGGGGCCATCTGGCAGGCCGAACGCAAGGGTGACGCCTGGGAGATGATTGTCAGCGGCCCGTTGATCGCAGGCGGCGCGCCATGGATGGTCCAGGGGATCGACGACGATACGGTCGAGGTCGCAAGCCCGGCCGGGAGCTGGATCAGCGTCACCCAGCTCGCCCACATCGTCCGTGACCGCAAGGGCAAGATCACGGCTCTCGAAGTCTCGACCGGCCGCATCAAGAAGATGCGGTTCGAGCGAGAGGACTGATTTCAGCGGAACGGGATCGCGTACATCAGGCCGCCGTTGGTCCATAGCGCGTTCTGGCCACGCTCCAGCTTCAGCGGCGTGGCCGGGCCGACATGGCGGTCGTAGCTCTCGCCGTAGTTCCCGACCTGCTTGATGACGTTGTACATCCACTTCTCGTCGACGCCGACGGCCTTGCCGAAGCCCGGCGTGACACCGAGGAAGCGCTTGATCGCAGGATCCTCGCTCTTCAGCATTTCATCGACGTTCTTGGAGGTGATGCCCATCTCCTCGGCCTCGATCATGCCCATCAAGGTCCACTTCACGAGGTCAAGCCACTGGTCGTCGCCATGGCGCACGATCGGCCCCAGCGGCTCCTTGGAGATGCGCTCCGGCAGGATCGTGTGCTCGCCCTTGCCGGCAAGCTGGCCGGCGCGGACGGCGGCGAGGCCCGAGGCATCAGTCGTATAGGCGTCGCAGCGGCCGGCGGCGTAAGCCTGCAGCAGCTCGTCGAGCTTCTCGATCAGCACCGGCTTGAAGGTCATCTTGCTCTTGCGGAAATAGTCCGCGAGGTTGAGCTCGGTCGTGGTGCCCGGCTGGACGCAGATCGTGGCGCCGTTCAGTTCCTTGGCGCTCTTGATGCCGCTCTTGGCCGGCACGATGAAGCCCTGGCCGTCGTAGAAATTGACGCCGGCAATGTTGAAGCCGAGCGAGGTGTCGCGCAGCAGCGTTTGCGTAGCGTTGCGGGTGATGACATCGACCTCGCCCGACTGCAGGGCGACGAAGCGCTGCTGGGCGGTGGTCGGCGTGAACTTCACCTTCTCGGCGTCGCCGAACAGGGCCGCCGCAATCGCCTTGCAGAGATCGACGTCGAGGCCGGTCCACTTGCCCTGGCTGTCGGCGAAGGAGAAGCCCGCCAGGCCGGTATTGACCGCGCACTGGACGAAGCCCTTGGCCTTGACGGCATCGAAAGTCTGGCCGGCCGATGCCGGCATCGCCGCAGCGACCGAAAGGACCGCCACCGCGGTGAGACGTTTAAGAAACATTTGCTGAGCCCCCTACCCTAATCATGTTGCGCTCACTCTAGCAAAAGCAGAGCCGATCCATCACCGGCCATTCTTGCCTCTAGAGGAGTTCGGCGATCATGCGGGCTGCCCGCTGGGCACCATCGGCCTCCACAGGCGCGAAGGCCACCGGCGATCGCAACGCGGCGATCATCGCATCGGCGATGATTTCGGGTGTGGCTGTCTCGTAGTCCATACGCTGGCCGGCGCCATAGCGGTCGAGGCGATGGGCGACGTGGAAGTTCTGCTCGAAATGGTTCTTGAGCGGGAAATACAGGAAGGGCGTTCCTGCCGCCGTCAATTCCATGCAGGTCGTGAGGCCGCCTTGCACGAGCGCCAGATCGCAGACTGCGAGATGGCGATCGAGATCGGGCACGAACGCGCGCACCTCGACGCCCGCTGGCGCGACGAGCGAGCGCGAATCGATGCGAGGCCCCGTCACCACGACGATGCGCAGCTCCGGCAGCCGGCGCCGAACGATCGGATAGCTCTGCAGGATCCGACGGATCAAAGGGAGGCCGACGCTCGAACCGCCAACCGTGACAATGCAGACCCGTTCGTCGGGCCGGTAGCCGAGCCTCTGGCGCAGCTCCGCCCGGCTGCCCCAAGCCTGGGGATGCTCGCCCATGATGTAGCCGGAGAAGTCGAAGTGGCGGGCAATCCAGTCTCCCATCTCGGGCAGGTCCTTGCCGAAGGATCGCGGCAGGATGTCGGCTGGACCGCCGACGAAAATGGCGCGGTCGCGTACGCCGGGAGAGCCTTCGACATGGGCGATCATCTCGGCGTTGTAGTCGGTCGTGAGGAATTCCTCAACTTCGCCGCCCGTCGGCATCGGCACGAAGCCCACGAAGTCGGTGAACCAGGCAAGCTTCGCCTTCTTGAGTTCCGGGTGTTCGTGCCAGTAATGGTCGACGTCCCAGGCTTCGTCGGCGATCACCAGGTCGTAGCCGCCCTCGTCGATTGCCTCCTGGAAGGTCATGAAGTTGGCGATCAACACCTCGTCCATGCGTCGCAATGCCTGGAAGCAGTGCAGGTCATGCTCGCCCGCTTCCAGCTCGATGTGCTGCGATTCACTGACCAGTCGCGAGCTCAGGGGATGGAGGCGCTCGCCCGCGGCGTCGAGCAGGCGCGAGACGGGATCCTGCGCCAGCCAGTCGACCTGCACGCCGGGATGCAGTAGCCGCAACTGTCGCGCGACGGCAATGTCGCGCCTTCCGTGTCCCAGGCCGATCGGCGAGGAGAGATAGAGCACCTTCTTGCCGCGACGAGGCTGTGCCGCCTTCCACGTCGATGTGGCGGCAGGAAGCCGGCGGCTCAAAAAATCAGCAATGAGGGTGTTGGCCTTCGCTGGAATACGGCCGAGCGGATTGTGGCCGCCACCCGCGATGGTCACGAGTTCCGCGCCGGTCACCGAAGCCACGGCCTGCGCGCGGGCGTAGGGTTGAATGTGGTCGTCATCGCCGTGGATCATCAGGATCGGGCATCGGATCTTGCGATACATCGCTTCGCTGATGTCGAAAGCCGGCATCATCGGACGGGCTTCCACCGTCCTGGCGAGCACCTCGCCCGTGGTCTCACCGGCCCAACCGACGGCATCCTCGATCTGCTTGGTCGAATGGGGTTCGGAGAAGATGTTGCGGACGAAGAATTCGGCGAAGTCCGGATAGGACGTCATCCAGTAATCGCGATTGAACTTGTCCCAGCCTTCGACGGATGACTTCTTGTCCCGGAAATTCTCGATCGTCGTGTGGGGATGGCTTGGCCCAATGCTTGCCGACGTCCCTACCAGGACCGCCGCCCTCACCCGTTCGGGATGATGCGCCGCCAGGACGGAGATGAGCATGCCACCGAAGGAAAGCCCGACGAAAACCGCACTGTCCGTTGCGGTCGCCTCCATGACGGCCAAAACGTCGGCGACGTAGTTCTCCAGGCTGTAGGCCGCCACTTCCTGCGGCCGGTCAGACTTGCCGTTGCCACGACCATCGTAGGTGATGCAGCGGTATCGTCTGCTGAAGTAGGGCAGTTGCGCCTTGTAGACGCGGGAATGGACGATGCTCCACGGCGGCACAAAGATCAGGGTTTCAGGCCCAGATCCGTAGATTTCGTAGGAGAGCCGAACGCCGTCACGCACGACGAATCCGGTCTCGTCGGGCAGCTTGGCGCGCATGGCATCACCTCGCCAAAGTGTTCGCCTCCAGGGTACGGATCAGATCGCCGACGCGACGGAGGCCGAGGCGAGCCGGCGAGCCTTTCTTTTCGACGCCGAGCAGGTAGAGGCTTTCTGCACCGATGAACGCGTTGGCAACGAGGGCGCCGAATTCCTCGGGCGAGAACGGACCGAGAGTGCCGAATTCAACCTTGGCCCTGCGTGCCGCGTCGACAATCAGATCGATCCAACCCATCAGGCCTGTCCGGACGATCTCGGCGACCGCCGGATCGGCCCAGCTTGCCGCGATCATCTCCTGAAGGACGCGCACATAGCCAGAGGCAATGTCGTCTTCGAGATAGTCGCAAGCCCGATCCCATTGTTCAGACAACTTGAGCGTCGGATCGCCGAACAAGGCATCCTGGCGGCCGAGCAGCTGGACGTTGAGATACTCGAACAACGCCAGCACGAGGCCCTGCTTCGATCCGAAGTGATAATGGATCTGGCTGAGCGGAACGCCCGCCGCCGCGGCGACGTCCCGCGTCGACAAGCCGGCGTAGCCTTTGTCATGCAGCATCTTCCTGGCGGCTTCGAGCAGCGAGATGTCCGTCTCGGCCTTTTTCGCCGTTGTCTGCTTCAGCTTCATCAAGGCCTCTCTTGCGTGGCAGAGGGAGGAGCATCGATACCTGCTCACGGTAGCGGCGGTACTGATCGCCGAACAAGGCGATGAGGTCGCGTTCTTCGAGATAGATTCCGATCAGGATGTAGCCTGTCGTCGCAACGGCAAACAGCAGATGGCCTTGCGTCATCGTCGGCGTCGCCCAGAACGCCAGCAGGAAGCCGAGATAGATCGGGTGCCGCACGTTCTTGTAGATCAGCGGCGTCCTGAAGACCGGCTCGGGCACGCTCGTGCCGCGCAGCCGGGCATAGACCTGGCGCAGGCCGAACAGCTCGAAGTGATTGATCAGGAAGGTGCTGAACAACACCAAGCCCCACCCCAACCAGAACAGGGCAGACAGGGCGATCACGCCAACCGGATGCGTCACCGACCACACGAGTTCGGGGATCGGCCGCCATTGCCAGTAGAGCAGCGCCAGCGCGAGGCTCGCCAGCAGCACGTAGGTCGTGCGCTCGACGGGCGGCGGCACCAGCCGGGTCCACCAGCGCTTGAAGCCGGGCCGCGCCATCACGCTGTGCTGGACCGCGAAGATCCCGAGCAGCAGGACGTTGATTATCAGGGCCGCGCCGAGAGGACCTGCTGGCCCGCTGTCGATGGTTTTGGGAACTGGCAGATTGCCGACGAAGGCGATGGCGTAGAGGAAAGTGCCGAGGAAAAAGACGTAAACGACTGCGCCGTAGAGAGCCGAAGCAATACCGCCCATGGTTGCCTCCTGATCTAATTCGGTCGACCGACCGATATATGGGCAGATATAGTTCGGTCGACCGACCGAGTCAAGATCAGCGCAACGGGCGATCAGGACGTCTACGCTCGGATCAGCGGGAGTTCATCGACGCCGCAGCCACATCGCTGGGGCCAGCCCCCAGCGACGGCAAGAGACGGCGCTCAGACCGTCCGTTCGACCATCAGCTTCTTGATCTCGGCGATGGCCTTTGCCGGGTTCAAGTGCTTCGGGCAGGTCTTGGTGCAGTTCATGATCGTGTGGCAACGATAGAGCCGGAACGGATCCTCGAGCTGGTCGAGGCGCTCGCCCTTGGCTTCGTCGCGGCTGTCGGCGATCCAACGATAGGCCTGCAGCAGGATGGCCGGGCCGAGATAGCGCTCGCCGTTCCACCAGTAGCTGGGGCACGAGGTCGAGCAGCAGAAGCACAGGATGCACTCCCACAGGCCGTCGAGCTTGGCGCGCTCCTCCGGCGACTGCAGCCGCTCGCGGGTCGGCGGCTGGGTCGTCGACTTCAGCCACGGCTCGATCGAGGCAAGCTGCGCGTAGGGCACGTTGAGGTCAGGCACCAGATCGCGCACCACCGGCATGTGCGGCAGCGGGTAGATCTTGATGTCGCCCTTCACCTCGGAAATGTATTTGGTGCAGGCCAGCGTATTGGTGCCGTCGATGTTCATCGCGCACGAACCACACACGCCCTCGCGGCAGGAGCGGCGGAACGTGAGCGAGCTGTCCATCTCGTTCTTGATCTTGATCAGCGCGTCCAAGATCATTGGACCGCAGGTGTCCATGTCGACTTCGTAGGTGTCGACCGACGGGTTCTTTCCGTCGTCGGGCGTCCAGCGGTAGACCTTGAACGTCTTGATGTTCTTGACGCCCGCAGCCGCCTTGTACGTCTCGCCGACTCCGATCTTGGAATTGGCGGGAAGAGCGAACTCAGCCATTTCTTCCTCTCGAACTCAGTAGACGCGCGCTTTGGGCGGGAACGACTGAACGTCGTTGCTCATCGGCTGCAGGTTGACCGGGCGATAGTCGATCCGGGTCTTGCCGGTCTTCTCGTCGACCCACACGACCGTGTGCTTCAACCAGTCCTTGTCGTTACGCTCGGGGAAATCCTCGTGCGCGTGCGCACCACGGCTTTCCTGGCGGTTGGCGGCGGAATAGATCGTGCCCTGGGCCTGGAGGATCAGGTTCTCGAACTCCAGGGTCTCCATGAGATCGGAGTTCCAGATCATCGAGCGATCCTTGACGCGGATGTCGTCCTTGCCGGCGAACACCTTGTCCATGTTCTGACAGCCTTCGGCCAGGCTCTTGGTCGTGCGGAACACCGCGCAATCGTTCTGCATGGTCTTCTGCATGTTGGCGCGCAGTTGCGCCGTGCCCGTGCTGCCCGTGGCGTGGCGCGCCCTGTCGAGGCGGGCAATCGCCTCCTCGCCGGCATTGCGCAGATCCTTGTGCGTCTCGCCCGGCTTCATCATCTCCGCCACGCGGTTGGCGGCGGATCGGCCGAACACGACCAGTTCGAGCAGCGAGTTGGAGCCCAGACGATTGGCGCCGTGCACGCCGATCGACGCCGCTTCACCCAGCGCCATCAGGCCCTGCACGACGGTGTTCGGATCGCCGTTCTTCACGGTCATGACTTCGCAGTGATAGTTCGCCGGGATGCCGCCCATGTTGTAGTGGCAGGTCGGCAAAATCGGGATCGGCTGACGGGTGACGTCGACACCGGCGAAGATGCGCGCGGTCTCGGCGATGCCCGGTAGGCGCTCGTGGATGACCTTCGGGTCGAGATGCTCGACGTGCAGCTCGATGTAATCCTTGTTGGGGCCGCAGCCACGGCCTTCGCGGATCTCGATGGTCATCGACCGGCTGACGACGTCGCGCGAGGCGAGGTCCTTGGCCGACGGCGCATAGCGCTCCATGAAGCGCTCGCCGCTGGCGTTGGTGACGTAGCCACCCTCGCCGCGCACGCCTTCGGTGATCAGGCAGCCCGCACCGTAGATGCCGGTCGGATGGAACTGCACGAACTCGAGGTCCTGCAGCGGCAGACCGGCGCGTAGCGCCATCGCGCCACCATCACCGGTGCAGGTGTGGGCCGACGTCGCGGTCGCGTAGACACGGCCGTAGCCGCCGGTCGCCAGCACCACGCGATGGGCGCGGAAGCGATGGATCGTGCCGTCGTCGAGGTTCCATGCCATGACGCCGCGGCAGACGCCGTCGTCCATGATCAGGTCGAGCGCGAAATACTCGATGAAGAATTCGGCGTTGTTCCTGAGCGACTGCTGGTAGAGCGTGTGCAGGATGGCGTGGCCGGTGCGGTCGGCTGCGGCGCAGGTGCGGTGGGCGATGCCCTTGCCGTACTCAGTCGTCATGCCGCCGAACGGGCGCTGATAGATCTTGCCCTCGGGCGTACGGCTGAACGGCACGCCGAAATGCTCGAGCTCGATGATCGCCGGGATGCCGTCGCGGCACATGTATTCGATCGAGTCCTGGTCGCCGAGCCAGTCGGAGCCCTTGACCGTGTCGTACATGTGCCAGCGCCAGTCGTCCGGGCCCATGTTGCCGAGCGCCGCCGAGATGCCGCCCTGCGCTGCCACGGTGTGGCTGCGGGTCGGGAACACCTTGGTGATGCAGGCCGTTTTGAAGCCCTTGTTGGCCATGCCGAAGGTGGCGCGCAGGCCGGACCCGCCGGCACCGACCACGACCACGTCGTATTCGTGATCGATGATCTTGTAGGCGTTGCCGCCAATGCTGAACGTACCTGCCGCCGCGCCGTTGCTCTTGCCGCTGCTTGCCTCGGCCATGTTCAGCCTCCGAATCCGATACGCAGGATGGCCACCGTCGCGGCCAGCCCGAAGAATACTGCGATAAACCTGATGGCGACGATCGACGCCAGCTTCAGCCCCTCGTTATGGACATAGTCCTCGATCACGACCTGCATGCCGAGCTGGGCGTGGTGCAGGCCGATGACGATCGTCAGGATCAGCAGCACCATCACGACCGGCGAGCCGATCCAGGTGCGGGCCGCGGCCAGATCGGCGCCGCTCAGCATCACGAGCGAGACGGCGAACCAGACGACGAGCGGGATGAGCGCGACAGCGGTGAGGCGCTGCGCCCACCAATGGTGCACTCCCTCCTTGGCAGAGCCAAGACCGCGGGCGCGGGACAGAGGTGTTCTGAGGTCGCTGTTCATGTGCCTCTCCTCAGATCAGCCGCAGACCGACGATCCACGACACAGCGGTCGCGACCAGCGACACCACGACGACCAGCCAGCCGCTGCGGTAGGCGTCCTTGAGCTCGAAGCCATAGCCTGCATCCCAGAAGAGATGCCGAATGCCGTTGAACAGATGATAGAAGACGCAATACAGCCAGCCGCCGAGGAAGATGCGGCCGACGATCGAGCTGTTGAAGCTCTGGAACATCTCGTAGGAGCGGGCGCCGCTGGCGGCGCAGATCACCCAGACGGCGAGATAGAGCACGCCGACCGAGAGCGCGATGCCCGTAGCGCGGTGCAGGATGGAAAGAACGGACGTGAGCTGCGGCTTGTAGACCTGCAGATGCGGAGAAAGCGGCCGGTGCACCGGCCGATTGGCGACGCTCATCGCGTTGAAACCTCAAATGCCTTGAAGCGGCTGCGCTTTTGTACCTCGCAACCGCTTCAAGTCAACGAATGTCGGCTTTGCGAGTGCGTTAAGCCTTAGATTCTGCAATGGAAATTCGTCTACCGAACGGCGCTCACGCCCTGCGCCGCGGCATCAGCAGCCAATAGTCGAGATCGAGCACGACGGCGGGGTGGTACTTGCCGTCCGCGCCCTTGCCCGGCCACGTGCTACAGGGGCAATCTTTGGCGGCAATGCTTCTCATTCGCAACGCGCCGAGATCAGCATGGCCTGGCAAGGTCGCTTTCTCCAGCACCTCCGACCAGGCATAGATCGTGTCGCCGCCGAAGGTCGGCGCGACATGGCTGCCGGCGTTGATGGCGGCAACGCGGAAGCCGTTGGCCAGGCCGTTGAACGACAGCGCCCGCGCCAGCGAGATAACGTGGCCGCCATAGGCGAGGCGCCGGCCGAAGCGCGTGCTCTTGCCGGCGAAGGCATCGAAGTGAACGCGCGCGGTGTTCTGATAGAGCCGCGTCGAGAACATGTGGTCGGAGTCCTCGAGGGTGATGCCGCTCACATGGTCGATGCGCTCACCGACCTCGTAATCGTCCCAACGATAGGACGATCCGGCCGCGACATCGTCGTAGCCCTTGAGCGACAGACCCTTTGGCACAATGAGATCGGCGGGCGCGACCGATGGCGCCGTCTTGGGCACGACGGTCTCCGGCACCGCAGCGGCGGGATCGCGCTTGTGCACCATCACCCAGCGCACATAGTCGAGCACCATCTCGCCGCGCTGATTGAGGCCGGTCGAACGCACCCAGACGACGCCGCTCGCACGGTTGGAATTCTCGCGCAGGCCCAGCACGGTCGAATGCGCCGACAGCGTATCGCCGGGATAGACCGGAACGCCCCAGCGGAACTCGGCATAGCCCAGGTTAGCGACGGCATTCAGCGAGATGTCGGGCACGGTCTTGCCGATCACGACATGGAACACCGCCAGATCGTCGAGCGGCGCCCGCGGCAATCCAAGGGCGCGGGCGAATTCGTCCGACGAGTTGATGGCGAAGCGCGAGCCATAGAGCGCGACGTTCAGCGCCGCATCCGCTTCCGTCATCGTGCGCGGCGTGGCGTGGCGGATCTCCTGGCCGACGCGGAAATCCTCGAAGAAGTTTCCGGCGACCGCTTCGCTCTTGGTCTTGGCCTGGGTGCTCATGCCGCCTGCAGCTCCTTGATCGCGGTGGCCAGCGCCAGCGCGCGCTCGGCCTGCTCGACGTGAAGGTTCTCGATCATACGCCCATCGACGGTGACGACGCCCTTGCCCTCGGCCTGCGCCGTCTTGAAGGCGGTGACGATCTTGCCCGCCATCTCGAGCTCGGCGGCCGACGGCGCGAACACCTCGTTGCAGGGTTCGACCTGGCTGGGGTGGATCAAGGTCTTGCCGTCGAAGCCCATTTCCAGCCCCTGCTGGCAGACGGCGCGGAAGCCTTCGGCGTCCTGAATGTCATTATAGACACCGTCGAGGATCGTGAGCCCATGCGCACGGGCCGCGAGCATGCCGAGCCCCAGTGCTGTCGCCATCGGCAGGCGCATCGGCGTGTGACGTGCGCGCATGTCCTTCACCAGATCGTTGGTGCCCATGACGAACAGGGTGAGCCGCGGATGCGATCCCGCCACCTCGTCGGCGCGCAGGATGCCCTTCGGCGTCTCCATCATCGCCCACACCGCCATCGACTTGGGCGCGCCGGCAGCATCGAGCTGGGCAACCACGCTGGCCACCTCGGCCGCACTTTCGACCTTTGGCACCAGCACTGCGTCTGCGCCCGACTTGGCGATGGCCGCGATATCGGCCTTGCCCCACGGCGTTGAGAGGCCATTGCAGCGAATCACGATCTCGCGCTTGCCGTAGCCCTTGCTCTGCGCCGCGGCCACGACGTTGGCGCGCGCGGCTTCCTTCGCGTCGGGCGCCACGGCGTCCTCGAGATCGAAGATCAGCGCATCGGCCGGCAAGGTCCGCGCCTTCTCCAGCGCGCGTGTATTGGCACCCGGCATGTAAAGGACGCTGCGGCGCGGACGAACGGTTGTCGACATGTCAGGGCTCCCAACGATCCTCGGCGAAAACGCGGCGGACTATAATGGCGGACCTCCTTGTGGCAAGGTGCCTGCGTCCATGCGCTTCCTCTCGCTCCAGAGCCATGTTGCCTACGGCTACGTCGGCAATCGGGCGGCAACCTTTCCCCTGCAACGATTGGGCCACGAGGTCTGGGCGGTGAACACGGTCGAGTTTTCCAACCATACGGGCTATGGCGCGTGGCGTGGCCGCGCCGCCTCGGCCGAGCAGGTCGGCGAAATCGTCCAGGGCATCGAGGCGCTGGGCCAGTTTGCACGCTGCGACGGATTGCTCACCGGCTATGTCGGGGATGCAGCGCTCGCCACCGTCATCCTCGATACCGCACGGCGGGTGCGGGCTGCCAATCCGCGCGCCCTCTGGTGCTGCGACCCGGTGCTGGGCGACATCGACACCGGCATCTATGTGAAACCGGGGATCGACGTTTTCTTCCGGGAACATGCAATTCCTGCCGCCGACATCGTGACCCCCAACCATTTCGAGCTCGAACACCTGACCGGGCGTCGAATATCGACCCTGGACGAGGCGCTGGAGGCCGCGCGTACGCTCCTCGGCGGTCCCCTCAGCGGCCCCAAGCTCGCCCTCATCACGAGCCTGCGCCGCGCCGACGCGCCGGTGGACCTCATCGAGATGGTCGCGGTTACCCACGAAGCCGCCTGGCGCGTGGCCACGCCGCTGATCGGCTTCCCGATTGCACCGAATGGAACCGGCGACGCCGTCGCGGCGCTCTTCACGGCCCACTGGATCGCCGGCAACGACGTAGCCGACGCCTTGGGCAAGGCAGCTTCATCGATCTTCGCGGTCCTCGAAATCACGCTGGCGATGGGCGAACGCGAGCTTCAGCTCGTGGCCGCCCAGGAGCGGCTGGTCGCGCCGCCGCGGCGTTTCACGGCAGAGAAACTGTAGCGCCGCGATGCAGGTTCCGGGCTTCGTGTTCAATCCCATCGCGCTCGCCATCGAGGGCGCGGCCATCGGCTTTCTGATTGCCGTTCCCGTGGGGCCGGCCGCCGCCCTCTGCATTCGCCGCTCCATCACCGTCGGCGCTGTCGCAGGCTACATGACCGGAATCGGCGCGGCCCTGGGCGACGCGGTGTTTGGTGCCGTTGCTGCCTTCGGCCTGTCGTTCGTGCAGACTTTCGTCGCTGAACACGAGGCCTGGCTTCTCGGCGTCGGCGGCATCGTGCTGGTGATCATGGGATGGACGACGATGCGGCACCGGCCGCGCAATGTCGGCGACCCCGTGGCCGACGATCGCGAGCATCAGCTCTCGACACATCTCCACTACGCGACGTCGAGCTTCTTCATCACCGTGTTCAATCCGCTGACGGTGATGGCGTTCGGCGCCGCCTTCGCCGGCCGCAACCTCGCGGGCGTCGGCAGCAGCCTGCCCGATGCGTCCCTGCTGGTCGCCGCAGTGTTCTGCGGCGCACTCGCCTGGTGGACGATCATCTGCACGGCGTCGGTGGCGCTCAGGACGCGCTTTACCGGCACCGGCATGTTGTGGCTCAACCGTGGCTCGGGTGCGGTGATCCTGGGCTTCGGCCTGGTTGCCCTGATTTCGCTGCTGCCCTTGCCGTGGAAGCAGATCGGCAAGACGCTCGGCGTCTGACGCGGCCGCTCAGCAGAGCATGCGACTGAAAATCGCCCCTTCCACAACCGCGGAAGGGGCGATGCGTCTCAGATCCGCTCGATGATGATCGCCGGCGCCATGCCGCCGGCGGCGCACATGGTGACGAGACCGAACTGCTTGTTCTGCCGCTCCAGCTCGTCGAGGACGGTGCCGATCAGAATGGCGCCGGTCGCCCCGATGGGATGGCCGAGCGCGATCGAGCCGCCGTTGACGTTGACCTTGTCGCGATCGAGATCGAGATCGCGCACGAACTTCTCGGAGACGACAGCGAAGGCCTCGTTGATTTCCCAGAGGTCGATGTCGGACTTCTTGAGACCGGCCTTCTCCAGGACCTTCTTGGCCGCCGGCACCGGCGCGTTGAGCATCAGCTCGGGGCTGTCGCCCATGTTCGCCATGGCGACGACGCGAGCGCGCGGCTTGAGGCCGTGGGCCTTGGCGTAGTCAGGCGACGCGAGCAGGACGGCGGCCGAGCCGTCGACGACGCCGGAGGAATTGCCGGCATGATGGACGTGCTCGATCTTGAGGTCGGGATAGGCCTGCAGGATGAGCGAACGATAGGTCATGCCCTTGTCGTCGAGCGGGGCATCGGCCATCGCCGTGAAGGCGGCCTTGAGCTGCGCCAGACCCTCGCGCGTCGTCTGCGGACGCGGATATTCCTCGCGGTCGAGGGCGAGCGTGCCGTCTTCCTTGTAGACGGGGATCAGCGACTTGTTGAAGCGACCCTCGGCAATGGCGATGGCGGCGCGCTGCTGGCTGATATAGCCGGCCTCGTCCAAGGCCGTGCGCGGAATCTTCTCCAGCGTGGCAATGGCGTCGGCGCAAATGCCCTGATGCGTCTGCGGATGATGCAGGCGCAGGCGCAGATTGCCGTTGTCCATGACTGGCGGGCCGCTGCCGCGGCTGCGGTCCATCGACATCATCTCGGTGCCGCCGGCGACCACCAGATCTTCCATGCCCGACTTGATGCAGGCGGCGGCGAGGCTCACGGCGCTGATGCCCGAGCCGCAGAAGCGGTCGATCGTGATGCCGCTCGCCTTGACGTCATAGCCGGCATCGAGGGCCGACATGCGGCCAAGGTCGCCGCTTTGCTTCGAGACCTGGGCGGCAGTCCCCCAGATCACATCGCCGACCTCTTTCGTGTCGATCTTGTTGCGCTCGGCGAGCGCCTTGAGAACGGTCGCACCGAGCTGCTGCGGATGAACCTCCCACAGCGCGCCCTTGCCGGCCTTGCCGACGCCGCGCGGCGTGCGGCAGGCGTCGATGATCCATGCTTCGGTCATTGCTTTCTCCTTCCTCGGGTTTCAGCTCAGCGCGGCGCCATGCGGATGGCGCCGTCGATGCGTACGTCTTCGCCGTTGAAGTAGCCGCAGGTGATCATCGTGTGGGCGACCTGCGCATATTCCTCGGGGCGGCCCAGGCGCTTGGGGAACGGCACGGAGGCAGCCAGGGCAGCCTTGACGTTCTCCGGCGCACGCGCGAGCAGCGGCGTGTCGAAGATGCCGGGCAGGATGGTGTTGCAGCGGATGCCTTCGTTCGAGAGGTCGCGCGCCACGACGAGCGTTATGCCGACAACGCCAGCCTTCGAGGCGGTGTAGGCCACCTGGCCGATCTGGCCGTCCTCGGCCGCGACCGATGCCGTGTTGAGGATCACGCCGCGATCGCCGTCGGGCTGCGGCGCTAGCGTCAGCATCCCCGCCGCCGACTTGGTGATGCAGCGAAACGTGCCGATGAGGTTGACGTTGATGATCCGCTCGAAGTTCTCCAGCGGATATTCCTTCGGCGCACCGGTCGTCCTGTCGAGCGACGCGGTCTTCTGGGCACCGCCACCGACGCCGGCGCAGTTCACCAGAATGCGCTCCTGCCCGTTGGCGGCCCGCGCCTTCGCGAACCCTGCCTCGACCTCTTCGGTCGAGGTCACGTTGACCTTGCAGAAGACGCCGCCGATTTCCTTGGCGAGCTTCTCGCCCTCTTGCTCGTTGAGGTCGAAGATCGCGACCTTGACGCCGTGCGAGGCGAGCATGCGCGAGGTGGCGGCACCGAGGCCGGAGGCGCCGCCCGTAACGACCGCCGATACTGTCTTGTCGAGTTGCATTGTGGTCACTCTCAAATGATTGCCCCGTCGACGGGGCCACCCCGAGTGTTAGAGCATCACCCTCATCACCACCAGCTGGGCCGTCAATGTCAGCCAGCGCAGAGCGAACCCGAATTTTCGATCAGCGGTTTGTCGCGCAAGGCGCCGCAGCGCCCCGCGCCCAAGACCTTACGCCAAAGTGCAGCTTTCCTCGAAGGTGAAGCGCGGGCTGCGGGTGAAGAGCTTTGCCGGATCGCCGTAGCCGATGTTGCACAGGAAGTTCGACTTCACCTTGCCGTCCGGAAAGAAGGCCTGATCGACCTTGGCATTGTCGAAGCCGCTCATGGCGCCGCAATCGAGGCCGAGCGCACGCACGGCAACGATCAGATAGGCGCCCTGCAGGCTGCCGTTGCGGAAGGCCGTGGGCTCCGCCGACGGCTTGCCCTTGAACCAGGTGATCGCCGTCTGGTCGTGCGGGAACATCCGCGGCAGGTGCTCGTAGAATTCCGGATCGTAGGCCACGATCGCCGTCACCGGCGCGGCCATCGTCTTCTCCGTGTTGCCGGCGCTAAGCGCGGGCCGGAGCTTCTCCTTGCCTTCCTTGGTACGCACGAAGACGATCCGCGCCGGCTGGCAATTGGCCGAGGTCGGGCCCCATTTCATCAGGTCGTAGATGGCGCGGAGTTGATCGTCCGTTACTGGCTTGGGCAACCAACCATTGTGCGTGCGGGCCGAGCGGAAAATACTGTCCAGCGCCTTGTCGTCGAGCATCGAATTCCTCTTTGAAGTTGGTGAACCCTAACCAAGCCCACCGTGGCGGTCGAGGCACGCAGCCGTGATCGGGTTACGAGGTCGCAACCCCTTCCCGCTACGCGGATTGTGCTAAGTTTATCGCCAGCCGCACACAGGGTTTTTGTCGATGCTGCCCGTTCTGCTCGATCCTGCGAAATTCAAGGATGCATTCATCACTGCCAAAGGTGAGCAGCGCGCCCATGTTGCGCTGAAGGCGCTCGATACGCTGTGGTTCAACACCGGCACGCTCTGCAATCTCACTTGCCGCAATTGCTACATCGAATCCTCGCCACGCAACGATCGGCTGGCCTACCTGACGGCCGCCGAAGTCAGCGACTATCTCGACGAGATCGAACGCGATGGCCATGCCACCCGCCTGATCGGTTTCACCGGCGGCGAGCCCTTCATGAATCGCGAGCTGCCAAAGATGCTCGACGATGTGCTGTCGCGCGGACTCAAGGCGATGGTGCTGACCAACGCCATGAAGCCCATGCACAAGATGAAGGCGGAGCTACTCACCTTGCTGCAGAAGCACGGTCGCAACCTCACCGTCCGTGTCTCGGTCGATCACTACGGCCGCGACCTGCACGAAGAGGAGCGCGGCACGCGAAGCTGGAAGCCGACCCTCGACGGGTTGAGGTGGCTCTGCGACTCGGGCTTCGATGTCCATGTCGCCGGGCGGCGCTTCTCGATCGAGACCGAAGAAGAAGTGCGCGCCGGCTATGCCCGCCTGTTCGATGAACTCGGCGTGTCGATCGATGCACAAAACCCCGGAACGCTCGTGTTGTTCCCCGAGATGGATCCGACGGTCGACGTGCCGGAGATCACGACGGCCTGCTGGGGCATCCTGAAGAAATCACCTGACAGTGTGATGTGTGCCTCCGCCCGCATGATCGTGAAACGCAAGGGCGCGGCGCGGCCTGCCGTCGTCGCCTGCACGCTCCTGCCCTACGATCCGCAGTTCGAGCTGGGCGAGACCCTGGCCGACAGTGTCGGCGCGGTGCCACTCAACCATCCGCACTGCGCGAAGTTCTGTGTCCTGGGCGGTGCCGCCTGCAGCCAGTAGCGACGGACCTCGACGTCGTCATTCCGACTCTCAATGCGGGCCGCACCCTGGCTCGCACGCTTTCCGCGTTTCGCGACAGCGACCTGGGCCTCCACATCACCGTCTGCGATGGTGGATCGACTGACGACACCATTGCTATCGCGCAGCAGGCCGGTGCCACGGTCGTGACAGCGACCATTGCTGGCCGCGGCCCGCAGCTTGCAACGGGCGCTAACGAAGGCAGCGCACCCTGGATCCTCTTCCTGCATGCCGACACGGTTCTCGGTCCAGGCTGGAACGCCGCGGTCCGCAGCTTCACGTCTCGCAAGACAAATGCCGGCAAGGCCGGTTACTTCCGGCTGCACTTCGACACACTTGATCCGCGTGCACGCCGCATCGAAAGGCTCGCCACCCTGCGGTGTCGCCTGCTCGGACTGCCCTATGGTGATCAGGGTCTGCTGGTCTCGCGGGCGCTCTACGAATATCTCGACGGGTTCAAACCCTTGCCCTTGATGGAGGATGTCGAGCTGGTGCGCCGCGTTGGTGCGAAGAACCTGATGCCGCTCGACGCCGAAGCCCTTACGTCAGCGGCGCGCTACGAGCGCGATGGTTGGCTGAGACGGCCATTGCGAAATCTCTGCTGCCTCTCGCTCTATTTCCTGGGCGTGTCGCCACAGGCCCTTCAACGGTTCTACGGCCGATGAGGCGCCATCTCGTCATCTTCGCGCGCGCGCCGCAGGCTGGCCGCGTCAAACGCCGACTCGGCGCGGAGATCGGCGTTCTGGAAGCGGCGCGCTTCTACAGGTCGCTGTTGGCTGGGCAGATCGCGCGACTGGCCAAGGATCGTCGCTGGACGGTCTGGCTGTTCATCACGCCTGATCACGCGCTCGATCACATCGTCTGGCGCAATCTCGTACCGGCAGCGCGACGACAGCCGCAGCGACAGGGCGATCTCGGCCGGCGCATGAAGCTACCCTTCCTGTCGTTGCCGCCAGGACCGGTCGTGCTGGTCGGCAGCGACATTCCGCATTTGCGTCGCCATCACATCGCCCGCGCTTTCGCGCTGCTGGGACGGCACGACCTCGTCTTCGGTCCGGCAAGCGATGGTGGCTTCTGGTTGATCGGCGCCAAGAGGACGCGACCGCTCCCGTGGACGCTGTTCGCCGGGGTGCGCTGGTCGACGTCGACAGCGCTGGCCGACACGCTGGCCGGGTTGCCGCGCCACATGACGACTGCTCTCGCGGACACGCTGGATGATGTCGACGACGCCGAGGCCTATCGCCGGCTCTGAGCCTGCTATTGGTGCTTCAGGGTGTGGAGCTCAGAGCGCACCGCGGCGAAGACAGGCGACCAGTCGCCGGAGACGGATTGCCGGAACAGGCGCGCCGAGCGGTACCAGGGCGCACTTTCACCGCCGAGCTGCCAACGCCAGTCGGCCGCCGACGGCAGCAACACCCAGGTCTTGATGCCCATCGCGGCGGCGAGATGGGCGACCGGCGCATCGATCGAGATCAGCAGGTCGAGCTGCGACAGCGCGGTCGCGGCTTCGGCAAAATCGAAGATGCCGCGACCGACATCGTGCACCAGGCCACCAGCGCCGAACTGCTGGATATCTTTCTGGTGCACGCCACCTTGCAGGCTGAACACCAGCAGCTCGGGATCACCGGCAAGGGGGAGGAACTGCGAGAACGGTACCGAGCGTTGGCGATCCTGCGCCTGGCCGGGCATCGCGGCCCAGTAGATGCCGACCCTGAGCTTGGCGCGGTCGAGCGTGCCGAGCTTGATGCGACTGTCGTCCGGCGCACGAAGATAAGCAGGCTCGGTCGACAGCGCGATGAAATCGACACAGCAAAGATGCGGCAGCGACACCATCGACGCGTGAAGATCGAACGAGGGCAGCGCTTCACCCTCGGCCACGACCTCGTCGACATAGTCGACGGCGCGTAGCAATTCCTTGAGGAGTGCCTGGCAGAGCACGATCACCGTCGCTCCACGGCGCTTCAACTCGCGCGCGAAGCGCACGAACAACAGCACGTCGCTCAGACCCTGTTCGGGATAAAGCAGGATGCGCCGGCCTTCGAGTGGTCCGCCATCCCAAGCGGGCTGCGGGAACTCAGGCGTCGGTGTTTCCGGCAGGCGCTTGCGTGCTTCGTAGGCGGCGAAGCCCGGCGCGAGTTCGCCGCGCATCAGGAGGGCGATCGCAAGCTCGACACGAGAGCGACGGCTGTCGGGGTTGAGCGTCAGCGCGCGGCTGAAGCAGCCGACGGCTTCGTCGAGACGACTGAGGTCGCGCAGACAGAGCGCGAGATTGAAGAAGCCCTCGGCATAATCGCGATTGAGCGCGATCGACTGGAAATGATGCTTCACCGCTTCGTCAGGACGATTGGCGGCGCGCAGAGCGTTGCCGAGATTGGAATGCAGCGCTGGGTTCTGCGGATCGGCGGCCAGCGACAGGCGATGATGCGCCACCGACGCTTCGAGCTTGCCTGCCAGCCGCAATGCGACACCGAGATTGTTGTGCAGCTCGGCATGATAGGGCCGGACGGCGAGCAGCCGGAGATAGGAAGCGATCGCCTCGTCGAGACGGCCGGCGCGATGCGCCTGCGAGGCCAACCGAAGCTGTTGCACAAAGCTGTCGGCATCGCTGCCGAACAAGGGCGTCGGCGCGTCGGTGGCCGTGGACTCCGGCCTCGTGGGATGCAGCGTCGGCGTGTCGTTCACGGCACTCGCTCGTACGGGAGCAACGTATCCTACATCAGCCCGTCATCTTAAACATCTGCGGGCCCATAGAAAAACGGCGCGGTCCCGAAGGTTCCGCGCCGTTTCAATGTCCGGAAAAGCGGACGATCGCAGCTAGATATAGCCTTTGATCAGTTCCTCGGCGATCTGGACGGCGTTCAGCGCCGCGCCCTTGCGCAGATTGTCGCTGACCACCCACATCGACAGGCCGTTATCGACGGTCGGATCGACACGCACGCGGCTTACGAAGACGCCGTCCTGGCCGGTAATCTCCTTCGGCGTCACGTAACCGCCCGGCTCGCGGCGGTCGACGACGAGCACGCCAGGAGCGGCCGCGAGCAGGCGCCGCGCCTCGACCTCGTCGAGCGGCTTCTCAAGCTCGACGTTGATGGCCTCGGCATGGCCGACGAAGGTCGGCACGCGCACGCAGGTCGCGTGAACCTTGATCTTGGGGTCGAGGATCTTCTTGGTCTCGGCCACCATCTTCCACTCTTCCTTGGTCGAGCCGTCTTCCATGAAGACGTCGATCTGGGGAATGACGTTGAAGGCGATGTTCTTCGTGAACTTCACGGGGTCGAGCGTCTGGTTGACGAAGAAGCTCTTGGTCTGGCTGACAAGCTCGTCCATCGCTTCCTTGCCGGCGCCCGACGTCGACTGATAGGTCGACACGACGACGCGCTTGATGCCGGCGGCTTCGTGGATCGGCTTCAGCGCGACCACCATCTGGATGGTCGAGCAGTTCGGATTGGCGATGATGCCGCGGCCCTTGTAGCCGGCGATCGCCTGGGCGTTGACCTCGGGCACGACCAGCGGCACGTCGGGGTCCATGCGCCAGAAGGACGTGTTGTCGATCACCACGGCGCCGGCCTTGGCCGCGCGCGGGCTGTGCTCAGCCGACACCTTGGCGCCCGGCGAGCTCAACACGATGTCGATGCCCTTGAAGTCGAATTTCGCGAGGTCCTGGACTTTAAGGATCGATTTGTCGCCGAACGAAGCCTGCGCGCCGACCGAACGGGCGGACGCCAACGCAACAACGTCATCAGCCGGGAAGTTTCTCTCGGCCAGGATCTGCAACATTTCGCGACCAACATTTCCGGTCGCGCCGACGACGGCGACTCTGTAGCCCATGACTTTATGCGCTTTGTGTGCGCGCTCCTCTGATTGGAAGGACAGAGGGAGATACGCGCCGAGTCCCCCTTTTGCAAGGAAACCGCCGAAAACAGCGGTTTGTTGCGGCATCTGGCCGATCTACGAAACCCTGTCGACGGCCAGCCTTGACGGCGACCGAGGCCCCACGCCCATATCGGCGCGAAAGGGAGATTCAATGACCGAGACAGGCCTGCCACTCGCAGGATTGCGCGTACTGGATATCAGCTCGTTCATCGCAGCCCCCGCAGCGGCCGTCGTGCTGGGCGACTGGGGCGCCGACGTGATCAAGATCGAGGGGCCGGACGGCGACGCCAACCGCAAGATCATGCACGACTCGGCCAACTACCCGAAGGCGGACGTCGACTACCCCTGGCAGATGGACTCGCGCAACAAGCGCTCCCTGGCGCTCGACCTCAAGCAGCCCGCTGCGCGTGCCGCGCTCGACCGGCTGCTCGCCGTCTCCGACATCGTGATCTGCAACTTCCCGCCGCCGGTGCGCGACAAGTTGAAGCTCACCTACGAGGACATGAAGAAGGTCAACCCGAAGCTGATCTACGCCTCGCTGACGGGTTACGGTGAAACCGGCCCCGATCGCGACCGGCCGGGCTTCGACGTCACCGCCTACTTCGCGCGCTCCGGCCTGCTCGATGCGCAGCGCTACGAAGGCGGCCCGCCGGGCGTGCCCGTACCGGCGCAGGGCGACCGCGCGACGGCGATGACCCTCGTCTCCTCGATCCTGCTGGCGCTAGTCCATCGCATGAAGACCGGCGAAGGCTCCTGGGTCGGCACGTCGCTGCTGGGCAACGGCCTGTGGTCGTGCGGCGTGATCGCCCAGGCCGCGTTGGTCGGCGCTTTCCTGCCGCCGCGCCCGCCACCGGAACGTCCGCGCACCGCACTGGGCAACATCTACCGCACCAAGGACGATCGCTGGATCCAGCTCACCATCGTGCGCGAAGACAAGCTCTGGGCGCCGCTCTGCCGTGCATTGGAGAAGCCGGAGCTGCTCGACGATCCACGCTTCGTCGAGATCAGCGAACGGCGGCAGCGCTCGGCCGAGCTTGCCGCGATCTTCAGCGAGACCTTCGCCACCCAGCCCTACGAACATTGGCGCAAGGCGCTGGCCGCCCACGAGATCACGTTCGGTGTCATCAGTCGGCCACAGGATATTCCCGACGACGAGCAGGCGGTCCATGCCGGCGCCGTGGTCGAGACCGCCATTCCCGCGATGCCGCGCACGCTCGCCAATCCAATCCGCGTGAGCTTCGCGGAACAACGGATCGCTCATGCCGCCCCGACGCTCGGTCAGCACACCGATGAAATCCTGGGTGAGATCGGCCTCTCGACGGATGAGATCGCCGGCCTGCGATCGACGGGCGCGGTGAGATGAGCGAAGACGCCAGTAACGAAGAACCGCTGCCGCTCGCTGGCCTCCGCGTCCTCGACATCAGCTCGTTCATCGCGGCCCCCGCCGCGGCGGTGGCGCTGGCCGATTTCGGCGCCGACGTGATCAAGGTCGAGCCGCCCGTCGAGGGCGACCCGCACCGCAACAGCTACCGCAACGCGAGCTACCCCCAAAGCGATCCGCCGGACGACCGGAACTTCCCCTGGCAGCTCGACGGCCGCCACAAGCGCTCGATCGCGCTCGATCTCAAGAACGACGACGCCCGCACGATCCTCGATCGCCTGCTGCAGAAAGCCGACGTGCTGATCGTCAATTTCCCGCCACCCGCACGTGAACGGCTGCGGCTGCGCTGGGAAGACATCGAACCGATCAACCCGCGCCTCGTCTATTGTTCGCTGACCGGCTACGGCGAGAGCGGCCCTGATCGCGACCGCCCCGGCTTCGACATCACCGCCTATTTCGGCCGTTCGGGCATCCTCGATTCCGCCCGCTATGAAGACGGTCCGCCTGGCCTGTCACTGCCCGCCCAAGGCGATCGCGCCACGGCGATGACCCTGGTGGCCGCGATCCTGCTGGGGCTGCGGCGACGCGACCAGACCGGCAAGGGCGGCTGGGTCGGCACGTCGCTCTATGCCAATGGCGTCTGGGCCAACGGCACGTCCGCCGCTGGAGCGGTGATCGGCGCCAAGCTGCCGCCGCGCCAGCCACCCGACAAGCCGCGCAACGCCCTCACCAACCTCTATCGCACCAAGGACGATCGCTGGTTGCAGCTCCTCATGGTGCGCGACGATCGTCTCTGGGAGAAATTCTGCGCAGTCATCAAGCGGCCGGACCTGTTGGCCGATGCGCGCTATGCCGGACGCCCCGAGCGCCGCGCCCATGCCCTCGAGCTGGGGGCCGAGCTGGCGTCGATCTTTGCCACCCGGACCTACGCGGAATGGGAGCAGGCGCTAGCCAGCACCGGCATTCCTTTCGGCGTCATCGGACGTCTGGTCGACGTGATCGGCGACGAGCAGGCAGAGCATGCCGGCATCTTCGCCGACACGACCAACCCCGAGATCCCGCGCACGGTGAACAATCCGATCCGCCTGGGTTTTGCCCGGCCCCGTCCCGCCGGCCCGCCGCCCGCGGTCGGCCAGCACAACGACGAAATCCTGCGCGAAACCGGTTTCGACGAGGCCGAGATCGCGGCCCTCAAAAAGGCAGGCGCCCTAGGCTAGGACTTTGCGCTAAACTGGGCTCATGGCCGCGCGCTTCCAGACCTACGCCGAGTTCTGGCCGTTCTACCTTCGGGAACACGCCAAGCCAGCGACGCGCGTCGTGCATTATTTCGGCACCATCGCCTCGGCTGTCGTCCTGATCTGGGCTATCGCCACCCAGAGCTGGTGGTGGCTGATCGCGGTTCCGTTCTTCGGCTACGGCCCGGCCTGGTTCGGCCACTTCTTCATCGAGAAGAACAAGCCGGCGACCTTCCAGGCGCCGTTCTGGTCGCTGATCAGCGATTATCGCATGTGCGGCCTATTCCTGACCGGCCGACTCGGCGATGAGCTGATGAAACACCAGATTCGCGGCTGATTCCGCTCCCGCTTACCCCTGTTTGAGGCCCCCTTGCGCCGATGGGGAGCGGAGGCCACATTGCGGACAACACAAATTCCCCCGTCCGAGGACCTATGGAAACGATGCTGAAGGGCGCCGCGCCGCAGGCTGCCCCCGCCGATCTGATCAAGGACAGCGACCAGACCAAGTTCGCCAAGGACGTGCTCGAAACCTCGCGCACGGTTCCGGTGATCGTCGACTTCTGGGCGCCGTGGTGCGGACCCTGCAAGACGCTGCAGCCGATCATCGAGAAGGTGGTCAAAGAAGCCAAAGGCGCGGTGAAGCTGGTCAAGATCGACATCGACAAGAACCAGATGCTGGCCCAGCAGCTGCGCATCCAGTCGATCCCGGCGGTCTATGCCTTCTTCGGCGGCCGGCCGGTCGACGGCTTCATGGGCGCCGTGCCGGAAAGCCAGGTGAAGCAGTTCGTCGATCGCCTGATACAGGCGGCCGGTGGCGCGCCCGGAGCGGACGGCAATGCCAATGAGATCGCCGAACTGCTCGAACAGGCGAAGGCCGCTGTCGCGCAGAACGACATGGAAACCGCGGCGCAGATCTACAGTGAGATCCTGGGAGTGGAGCCCACGAACGTGCCCGCGCTGGCGGGTCTTGCCCGCTACCAGGTCTCGCTCGGCGATCTCGAGCAGGCGAAGGAATTGCTTGAGCAGATTCCCGCCAAGGAACGCACCAGTGCCGATGTCGTGGCGGTTCAGGCCGCCATCGATCTCGCGGAGAAGGCCAAGGAAGCGGGCCCGATCGGCGACCTCAAGGCAAAGGCTGCCGCCGATCCCAAGGATTTCCAGAGCCGCCTCGACCTCGCCATGGCCTATTGGGCCGGCAACCAGAAGCAGAAAGCCGTCGACGAGCTGCTTGCCATGATCAAGGCCGACCGCAACTGGAACGAGGCCGCCGCGCGCCAGCAGCTGCTGAAATTCTTCGAGGCGCTGGGCTTCACCGATCCGATTTCCGTCGATGGCCGCAAGCGGCTGTCGACCATCCTGTTCTCCTGAGGATCGTACGCGACCGATGAGCGACAGCGCCCCGGTTCGCAATCCCTTCGACCTGTCCTTCGAGCAGCTCCCCGAGACGCTGCCGATCTTCCCGCTGTCGGGCGTGCTGCTGCTGCCCGGCGGCCGCTTGCCGCTCAATGTGTTCGAGCCGCGCTATCTCGCGATGGTCTTCGACGCGCTGGCGGGCCATCGCATGATCGGCATGGTGCAGCCCCAGCAACCCGGCGGCTTCGCTGGCGACGGGATGCCGACCAACGACGGCGCGCCCAAGGTGCACAAAGTGGGCTGCGCCGGACGCATCGTCAGCTTCAACGAAACCGAGGATGGCCGCCTGCTGTTGGCCTTGGCCGGCGTGTGCCGTTTCGAGATCGTGCGCGAACTCGAGCCTGCCCAGGGCGGCTATCGCCGGGTTTCTTCCGTGTTCTCGCCCTATCGCGCCGACCTCGACCATGCCGACGAGCTGGTCGAGCTGGATCGCGAGCGCCTGATGGCGGCTCTCGCCGCCTTCTTCCGCTCGCGCAACCTCTCGACCGACTGGGATGCGGTCAAGCAGGCAGCCGATGCCAATCTGGTGACTTCGCTCTCGATGGTGCTGCCCTTCGGGCCGGCCGAGAAGCAGGCATTACTCGAAGCCGCCGACAGCTCGGCGCGCGCCAAGCTGCTGCTCGCCTTTCTGGAAATGAACGCGTTCGGCCAGCCTTCCGACACGCCGCCGCGCCGGACCAATTGAGAGCAGCCCGCCCGCGGGCATGCTATAACGGCCGTCATAAAGACCCAAGGAAAGCAGCGCACGATGAGCCCTCCATCGGACGAACCTGCAGCTCCGCGCCGTGGCGGCGTGGACCCCAAGCTGCTGGAGATTCTTGTCTGCCCGGCGACGCATGGACCGCTCGAATACGACGCGGCCGCCGGCGAACTGATCAGCCGCAAGGCAGGCCTAGCCTATCCGATCCGCGACGGCATTCCCATCATGCTGGTGAGCGAAGCGCGCCAGATTCGCGACGTGCCGTGAGCGCCAGGCCATGACCGCCGACAACTTCCCCAAGGCCGTTCCCGACGGGGGCAGCTATGAATCGACGACGGCGCCCTGGCCGGTCGAGTTGCGTGTCTTCAAGGAAGAGGGTCGGCTTGAAATCGATTTCTCGGACGGCCACGCCTGTTCGCTGACGGCGGAATATCTGCGCGTCGAAAGCCCTTCGGCGGAAGTGCAGGGCCATGGCCCCAGCCAGAAGAAGATCGTCTCCGGCCGCCGTCACGTGAAGATCGCGGCCGTCGAAGCGGTCGGCCACTATGCCATCCGCATCGTCTTCGACGACAAGCACGACAGCGGCATCTACAGCTGGGCGTACTTGCGCGAGCTCAGCGAAACCCACGCCGAACGCTGGGCCGCCTACCAGGCAGCCCTGCTCCATCGCGGCCTCAGCCGAGACCCTTGATTAGATGAAGATCATCATCGCCGGTGCCGGGATCGGCGGGCTGACGGCAGCGATGTGCCTGCATCGCGCCGGCTTCGACGTTCACGTCTTCGAGGCCGTGACTGAGATGCGGCCCTTGGGCGTCGGTATCAACATCCAGGCCGGCGCTGTGCGCATTCTCTCGAACCTTGGGTTGGAGCCCGCGCTGGCGGCCACGGCCATCGAGACGCGCGAGTTGCGCTACGCCAATCGCCATGGCCAGACGATCTGGGCCGATCCGCGCGGGCGACATGCCGGACTGCCGTGGCCGCAATTCTCGATCCATCGCGGCGAACTGCAGATGATCCTGTTTCTCGCCGCGCAGCAGATGCTGGGTGCGGACCGCATCAAGTTCGGTCGGCG
Organism: Reyranella sp.; assembly: GCF_004297405.1. Taxonomy (GTDB): domain Bacteria; phylum Pseudomonadota; class Alphaproteobacteria; order Reyranellales; family Reyranellaceae; genus Reyranella. The sequence goes on along the minus strand of NZ_SCVC01000021.1, from coordinate 18,091 downwards.
CATCGCGGATTTTGCACAGGATCAAACGAAGGTCACGGCGCATTTCGCCGATCGTGACGGTCACATTGTCGAGGAAGCCACAGCCGACCTTCTGATTGGCGCCGACGGCATCCATTCGGCCGTACGGGCACACTTCTATCCGAACGAAGGGCCGCCCAAGTGGCAGGGCATCCTGATGTGGCGCGGCGTCACCGTGGGCAAACCTTATCTCGGCGGCGCGACCATGGTGCAGGCCGGCCATCACAATCAGAAGTTCGTCTGCTATCCGATCAGCCGCGCGCATGCCGAACGGGGCGAAGCGCTGATCAACTGGATCTGCGACCTGCACATGGGCGACGGCGCCCTGCCCTCGCGCGAGGACTGGAACAAGCCCGGCAAGCTGGAAGACTTCCTGCCGCGCTTTGCCGACTGGAATTTCGGCTGGCTCGATGTGCCGGAGGTGATTCGCACCGCACATACGATCCTGGAATTCCCGATGGTCGATCGCGATCCGTTGCCGCGCTGGAACCATGGCCGCATCACGCTGCTGGGCGATGCAGCGCATCCGATGTACCCGATCGGCTCGAACGGCGCGTCGCAGGCGATCCTCGATGGCGAAGCCATCTCGCAGGAACTCAGCGTCGGTGACGACCCCGAAGCGGCGCTGAAGCGCTATGAAGAGCGGAGGCTGCCGCCGACAGCGCGCATCGTCGAAAGCAACCGCCGCAAGGGCATCGACGTGATGCTCGACATCGTCGAGCAGCGCGCGCCACAGGGCTTTACCAATCTCGAAAGCGTGCTGCCATCGGACGAGCTCGAAAAGATCGTCGGCGACTACAAGAAACTCGTCGCCCAGGACCGCGAGACGCTGCTCAAGCTCGCCGGGCGTCCGGCGTGACGACCACAAAATGAAACCGGCCCCTTTCGGGACCGGCCGTGGTGGCGGTTTAAACCGGCCATCACATCGCCGGCCACCACCGATCAAGACTATCGCATTCGACGATGACAGGATTGTGGCACCTGTGACGGACGCAAACAGCCTCGAGTACGGCCTAGAACGATGAGTCTCGCCCGCGCCATCGCGACGGTCGGCAGCTTTACCTTGCTGAGCCGCATCGTGGGCTTCGTGCGCGACATCGTGCTGTCGGCAGTGTTGGGCTCGGGCGCAGTGGCGGATGCTTTCTTCGTCGCCTTCAAGCTGCCGAACTTCTTTCGCCGCCTGTTTGCCGAAGGCGCCTTCTCGGCAGCGTTCGTGCCGTTGTTCGCGCGCGAGCTGCAGGGCAAGGGACGCGAGGAAGCGTTGACCTTCGCGCGCCAAGCGCAGGCCGCGCTGCTTCTTGTCCTGATTCCTTTCACGCTGCTGCTGATCCCCGGCATGCCGTGGGTGATGTCGCTGCTGGCGCCGGGCATGCGCGACGATCCGGCGTCCTTCGCATTGGCCGTCGAGTTCGGCCGCATCACCTTTCCCTATCTTCTGTTTATCTCGCTGGCATCGCTCTATGGCGGCGTGTTGAACAGCATCGACCGCTTCGCCCATGTCGCGGCGACTCCGGTGCTGCTGAACCTCGCGCTAATCGGTGCCGTACTGGGGCTGACACCGCTCCTGCTTAATTCCGGCTACGCCGCTTCGATCGGTGTGGCGATCGCGGGACTTCTGCAATGGTTGTGGCTGCTGATCGCCTGTCATCGCGACGGCGTCAGCATGAAGCTGGTCCGGCCACGCTGGACCGAACGGGTGGCGCGACTGGTGAAGCTCGCCACGCCGGTCGCAATCGGCGGTGGCGTCCAGCAGATCAGCGTCATGCTCGATGTCGTCTGGGCGTCGCTGCTGCCCGTCGGCACGATCTCCGCGCTCTACTACGCCGACCGTATTGCGCAGCTCCCGCTGGGCGTGGTCGGCATCGCTGTCGGCACGGCGCTATTGCCATTGCTGGCGCGCGAGCTGCGGGCCGGCAACGCCCAGGCGGCGATGACCAGCCAGAATCGCGCCATCGAGTTCGGCCTGCTGTTCAGCCTGCCGGCAGCCGTCGCCTTGTGGCTGCTGGCCGATCCGATCATCCGCATCCTGTTCGAGCGCGGCCGGTTCGGGCCCGAAGACACTTGGCGTACCGCCGGCGCACTGGCGGCCTTTGCGGTCGGTCTGCCGGCGTTCGTCCTGGTGAAGGCGCTCACGCCCGGCTTCTTCGCGCGCGAGGATACACGCACGCCGCTCTATATCGCGGTTGCGGCCATCACCACCAACATCGCGCTGAACCTGTTCTTCCTGTACGCCACGACGCTCGCCCATGTCGGCATTGCGTTGGCCTCCTCGCTCTCGGGATGGCTGAACGCCGCATTGCTGGCGGGCGTGCTGCTGAAGCGCCATCACTGGGTGCCGGACAAGCGCCTGGTCTCACGCGCCGTTCGCGTGGCCGGCGCGACCCTCGGCATGGGCGCGGCGCTGTGGGGGGTGATGATCTGGCTGGCCGCACCGCTCGCGCGCCCCGACATTTCGGGCGGCGTTGCGCTCGCTGCGACCTGCGTTGCAGGTATCGCCGCCTATGCGCTGCTGGGTGGTGTGCTGGGAGTCGTGCGGATGTCGGAGCTGCGTTACGTGCTGCGCCGGCAGCCCGGCCTCAAGTCAGCCGACCCAGGCGAACCACAGTGACGCCAGCCTTCAGCGGCCGGCTCGACGACGGCATCACCAGCACGCAATCGTCGTAGGGCGTCGTCACCGCCTCGCCATCGTCGTGGCCCAGCACTGTGCCCGCCTTGGCGATCGTTTCCTGACCCTCGAAGTGCCGCGCCGGCGTGAAGTTGCCGCTCTGCGTCGCGATGGCATGCGTCACCTCGACGACGCGCTGCTTGGCGGGCGTCGGCTGGCGCCAGTCGGCGGGCAGGTCTCCTGCTTCGACGGCTCCCGTCTCGACCAGGAACCGCGCCGCCACATCCTTGGCCACGACGACCGACGAGGCGCGCCAGTGCTGGCCGGTCTCGATCAGCAAAGCGTTCTTCGGACTCTTGGGATCGCCGAAGCCGCCGAAGTCGCGCATGCGCATACCGGCGGCATGGCCAGCATCGCGCACGATGTCGACCGGCGTGCCGATCTTCTTGGCAAAGGCCACACCCTTGTCGAGCGGGCCGGACAGCATCAGCGGCACGCAATCGTCGTGCATGGAGTGCAGGTCGAGCAGCAGGTCGGCGCGCTCGACGAACGGCCTCACGATCTGCGCCCGCTTCGTCTCGACCGTCGTCGCCGGCTGGTCGAGGCGGCCCCACACGCGATTGAAATCCTCGTCGACCAGACGCGACTTGAATGGCGTCTTGGGGTCGAACGAGTGATAAGCGTCGATATTGTTGAACGACAGGATCAGCGTGCCCTGGCGCGGCTTCACGCCCGCGGCGAGGAGCGCATCGACCACGATTGCGCCCGATACTTCGTTGCCGTGCGTCAGCGACGCCACCATGACGGTCGGCCCGGGCTTGCCGCTCTCGAGGACATGGATGTAAGGCGCGGCGCCCTTTTCCCAGCGACGGAGCTCGGGAAACGCGTACTCGATCGGCGGCAGCTCGGACATCGGCGTCAAACCATCCCGGAAAACTATTCGTTCCTTCGCATGCTACCTTGCATCGGACAAGGAGAAGCAGATGTCGCGTACGCGGTTCCGGTGGTTCATCGTCTTCCTGCTGTTTGCGATCACCGTGGTGAACTACGTCGATCGCGCCGCCATCGCCTATGCAATCCCGATGATCCAGCGCGATCTCGGCTTGTCGCCGGCAGCCACCGGCGCCGTGCTGGGCGCCTTTGGTCTGGGCTATGCCATCACCACCCTGCTGGGCGGCTTCGCCGTGGACCGCTACGGCGCGCGGGCGGTGCTCACGATCGCCGCGATCCTGTGGAGCCTGTCGATCGGCATGACCGGGCTGGCGACCACCGTCGCCGTCCTCTACGCCGCGCGCGTGCTGCTCGGCATATCGGAGGGCCCCAACTTTCCCGCCCTCACCGGCGCCGTCAGCCACTGGCTGTCACCGCACGAGCGGGCAACCGCATTGGGCAACACCCTGCTGGCCGTGCCGCTGGCGCTGGCCGTCGGCGGCCCCATCGTCACTCAACTGCTGGGCTGGCTCGACTGGCGGCTCACCTTCATCGTGCTGTTCACGCTGTCCATCGCCTGGGTGCCGCTCTGGTATTTCTTCTTCCGTGACGATCCGGCGGATTCACGCTTCGTCGACAAATCCGAACTCACCCATATCCGCAAGAGCGATCCCGGCGCCTCTGCCGCTCCGCATGCGCCGCTGAAATCCTGGCCGAGTGCTGCGGTGCTGAAGCTCATGCTCACCAACAAGACTCTGCTGGCGAACTACTGGGCCTTCTTCGTCTTCGGTTATTTCCTGTTCTTCTTCATGACCTGGCTGCCGAGCTACCTGGAAAGGCAGTATGGGCTGAACCTCGCCGCCATCGGCCTGTTCTCCGTGCTGCCCTGGCTTTCGGCCGCCCTCCTGCTCTGGGCGCTCGGCCGCTGGTCCGATTATCTCCTGAAGACCACCGGAAGCCTGCGCATCTCGCGCTCCTACCTTATCGCCGGCAGCCAGTTCGTGGCGGCCCTTGCGGTGATCCCCGTGGCGCTCACCAGTGACCTTACCGTCGCCATCGCGGGCATCACAGTGGCGGTCGCGGCGTCGATGGGTGCCAACGCCGCCTACTATGCGGTGAATGTCGACATCGTGCCGCAGCGCGCGGCAACAGCGCTCGGCATCATGGATTTCGGCTTCGCCGTTGCGGGCTTCCTGGCGCCTGCCATCACCGGCTGGGTGCTGGGCCTGCGCGGCTCCTTCGCCGACGGCTTCTTCCTGATGGCAGGCCTTGCCCTGTCATCCGTACTGGTCGTGCTGCTGTTCCATCATCCCGACCGCGATCGGCAGCCGACCTAGGCGATCACCCGTCGCGATACCAGTTGGCGATATCCCAGGTGTTGTTGTCCCAGCCGCTCATCTCGGCGACGAGCTGATTGTTCATCCCCACCGTTTGAGGGCGGGCCACGATCGGGATGACCACGACATTGTTCACCACAAGCTCGTTCAGCTTGATCAGCATCGCCGCGCGCTTGACGGGGTCGAGCTCGACCTGTGCGGCCTTGTGGATGTCGTCGTATTCCTGGTTCTGCCAGCGCGTGATGTTGCGGCCCTGCCACTTGTTCTCCTTGGTGGCCGCCTCCCACGAACAGAACTGGCGCAGGAAGACCTCGGGATCAGGCGCGTTCATACCGTTGCTGTATTCCTGCAGGTCGGCGTAGAACTTCGTGTAGGTGTCGGGATTGGCCACGTCGGACGAGAAGAACACCGACGCCGTCACCGACTTCAGCTCCATCTCTATGCCAGTTTTTTGCGCGGCCTGCTTCACGATCGCCTGCGTCTTCTGGCGTGGCTGGTTGATCGAGGTTTGGTAGACGAACTTCAGCCTCTTGCCGTCCTTGGCGCGGATGCCGTCCGCTCCCCGCACCCAGCCCGCCTTGTCGAGAATGGCATTGGCCTTGTCGACATCGAACTCGAACCTGGTTGTCTTGGACCGGAAGCGTTCGGGATTGTTGATGTAGTTCGCCGTCGCAATCCCGATACGGCCGTAGATGTGATCCTGGATCGACTTCTTGTCGATCAGCAGGGAAAGCGCCTGGCGCACCGCCGGATCGGACAGGAGCGGATGCTTGGTCTTCAGACTGGACCGTTCACCATCGACCTCCGTCCAGGGGTCGGTGTTGTTGAGCTGCATATGCTCGATGCCGCCGCCGTGGGTCACCAGCACGCGACCCCGGCCGCCCTTCTCGAGACGGGTGAGGATCTCGTCCTCGACCTGCAGGTTCCAGGCGAAGTGATACTCCCCGGTCTGCAGGACCGCGCGCGCCGCCGAGACGGCATCGCCGCCGCCCTTCAACTCGATGGCGTCGAAGTGAGGTCGGTTGGGCTCGTGATAGTTGGGATTGATCTCGCCGGTGATGAGATCGCCCGGCTTGAAATCCTTGAAGAGGTAAGGACCGGTGCCGACCGGCTTCAGATTGGTCGGCGCGTCGCGCGACTTGGCGCCGATGTAATCGCCGAACAGATGCTTGGGAATGATGCAGCCCGCCCAGCCGACGAAGGTGTCGGCCCAGAACGGCGTCGGCTTCTGGAACTTCACCAGCACCGTATATTTATCGATCTTCTCGACCGCGACATCCTTGTAGGAGCCGCTGCTGACGGTCGCCGTCGCGGGATTGCTGGAATATTCCCAGGTGAAGACGACATCGTCGGCGGTGAGAGGCTTGCCGTCGTGCCAGGTCACACCCTGCTTGATCTTCCAGATCACCGACCGGCCGTCGGCGGCGAGCGTGCCGTCCTCCCGGCTCGGAATCGATGCGGCCAACTTCGCCCGAAGATTGCCTTCGCGGTCCCAGGCCGCCAGCGGCTCATAGAAGAGACGCGAACCGTCCTGGTCCTTGGTGCCGACGGCGAAGTGCGGATTGAGAAGCGTCGGGCCCTGCCACCACAAGACCTTCAGCAGACCGCCACCGCCGCGCTTGGTCGGTTTGTAGACTGGTCGGCTGTCCGCCATCGCCACGCCCGACAGAGCGAGGAGCTGCGTCGCCATCGGCGCCGTGAAGCCCACCACCGCCATGCGCCGCACGAAGGCACGGCGGGACATCCCGCCCGTCTTCACTTGGTCGATCAGACCACGCAAGCCACGCTCGTCCATTGGATGCCTCCGTCCAGGCTGTCGTATCCGTCCCCGACGCTCCTGCTATCCTGCAAGATGCGTGCGAGGAGGATGGGACCAGTGCAGGCCGTCGCCGTCAACGCCAGTCGAACCGAGAGCTGACAGGAGTTCGCTTGATTAGCGGGCCGGTCTGCGCGATACCCGCCCGCCCCCAGCCTTCCACCGGCGGGGTGCGCGATGGTCCAAACCTCGCGCTTTCGACCTTGAGCGGAGTCCACACCCATGCCTGACGCGACCACGAGTCCGAATCCCGGCGCTGCTGCCCTCGCTGTCCCAGCTGCTCCCAATCCGCACCTCGCGCCCTATGCCGCTCGCGGTCTCAAGGGCCGGATCTTCTCCGGCGTGCAGCCCACGGGAAATCTCCATCTCGGCAATTATCTCGGCGCGATCCGCAACTTCGCGCGCCTGCAGAACGACTATGATTGCATCTACTGCGTGGTCGACCAGCACGCGATCACCCAGTGGCAGGAGCCCAAGGAACTGGTGAGCCAGACCCGCGAGATCGCTTCGGCCTTCCTGGCCGCCGGTGTCGACGGCTCCAAGCACATCATCTTCAACCAGTCGATGGTGCCGGGGCATGCGCAGCTCGCCTGGGTCTTCAACTGCGTCGCACGCATGGGCTGGATGAGCCGCATGACTCAGTTCAAGGAAAAGGCCGGCAAGGACCGCGAGAATGTCTCGCTGGGCCTGTTCGCCTATCCCGCGCTGATGGCCGCCGATATCCTGCTCTACAAGGCCACGCATGTGCCGGTCGGTGAGGACCAGAAGCAACATCTCGAGCTGACGCGCGACATCGCGATCAAGTTCAACAACGACTTCGCCGTGCCGGACTTCTTCCCGGTGACCGAGCCGCTGATCTTCGGCGCAACCACGCGCGTGATGAGCCTGCGCGACGGCACCAAGAAGATGAGCAAGTCCGATCCGTCGGACTACTCGCGCATCAACCTGACCGACGATGCCGATGCCATCGCCCAGAAGATCCGTCGCGCCAAGACCGATCCGCTGCCGATGCCGGAAACCTTGGCCGATGCCGAAAAGCGGCCCGATGCCGACAATCTGCTGGGCATCTACGCCGCCCTCGCCGATCAGGAGAAGGAGGCAGCCGTTGCCGCCTTCGCGGGCAAGCAGTTCTCCGAGTTCAAGGCGGCGCTGACCGAACTCGCCGTCGCCAAGCTCGGCCCGATCGGCGCGGAGATGCAGCGGCTGATGAAGGACCCCGGCCACGTCGATGGCATCCTGCGCAACGGCGCCGAACGGGCCCGCACGCTGGCGGCGCCGATTCTGGACGAGGTCTACAGGACGGTCGGCTTCCTGAAGCCCTGATACGAGGAGCGCCCCTTCGCAGGAACGGGTGCGCCCGGCGTTATCCTTCCATCCGCGTCAGGGCCCACTTTATGGTGATGCCCTCGACCGGCACCTGGCCGACCAGGACGATCTGTTCGGTGCGGCGCACGCGGCCTTCTTCGCCGAGATAGATGCTCTCGGCGAGGCCGATGCCGGCGCCCGAGGCACGCAGCCGCCAGCCACGGCCGCTCGGCAAGCGCATCAGCACCGCCTGGCCGCTTTGCGCCAGGGTCGCCTTGACGGTGGGATGCAGATGGAAGCGCACGATGAAACGCTGGTCCGGCACGGTGATCGGCCGGCCGTCGTAGCCCAGGAAGGCATCCTCGCCGCGCAGATCACCGCCGTCGGGCGACAGCCATAGCCTCCGGCGATGGATGATGCCGTAGAGCGAGCGATAACCGTCGTGGCACATGTCGAGCCACTGTGCGCCGGCATCGTCGGCACGATCGATCAGCACGTTCCCGGCGCGATACTCCAGCGCACCGTGATTGGTGATCTCCGTCGAGTTGGTGTCGTCGACGACCGCGGTGCTGTGTGCAGCCGTGTAACGCATGAAGTGCTGCCAGTCGCGCGGCGCACCGGGATAGGTGCCGCAGTTCACGATCAGGCGCTCGTGCGCTGCACTCATCTCGAAGGAGAGCGTGCCGGCATGGGCGATTCCGTCCATGCCGCGGCCCGGCGGACTGCCGGCGTCGGCGATCACCAGCGAAGTGCCGGCAACCAACCGCTGAAAACCGCTGACCAGCGCCATGGCCGGCGCCGCCTCGCCCGAGCCCGTACGGGCCAGCACGAGATCGATCATCCGGCGATCGCCTTCCCAGGTGCCGTTGAACAGCGCGAGCCCGCCATCGCCATGGCGGAAGAAGCGCAGCATCGGCGCCATGCGATCGATCGCGGCCACCAGTTCGGCCGGCGCCCGACGCTCGGCCGAGGCAAGCGCCGCGCGGACATCGAGCAGATGGCGCAGCACGGTGAGCTGCAGATGCGGCGCACGCTCGGAAACGATGCCGTCGTGCAGCACATAGCGCTTCACGAACTTCGCCAGCCGGGTCAGCGACTGTTCCAGGCTCTTTTCGAAGTGCTTGCCGTCGCGGATGAAGGCGAGATCGGCGAAGATCAGCGCCTTCAGCACGGCCACGGCCTCATGGCCGATCATGCCGCGATGCGCGACCCGACGCAGATGGACGCGCTGGCGGGCGATCGAGAAGACGAAACGCGCCGCGAAGCCGGGATCGGCGGCAGCAGCCATCCATTCGTAGTGGCGGATCCAGGCAACGATGCGGGCGGCGACCACGTCGCGCTTCCACGTCACCGGCGACCAGCGCCATTCCTTGTTGGTCCAGTCGTCGACCAGCCGGGCGGCAAGCAGGCCGGCCGCCGCATCGCCGCTGTCGCGCAGATCACGCAGCCAGCCGAATCCGTTCAGGGCATCGAGCCACAGCGGCGACGCGCCGGCGCGCTGCCACGGCGGATCGTCGGAATCGGGCAGGACCGTGCCGGCGCTGCTGCAGGCAGAAAATTCACCCGCCATGAGCAACCGCTGCCCCAAAGCCGGATCGCCGGGCCAGCCGTCGGGCGCCACGGCAAAGAAGCTTTGCGGCGAGTTGTAGCCGAGCGTCAGGGAATAGAGAGACGAGCCCAGGAACCAGCGGCCGAGCTTGCGGCCTTCCTTGATGGCGGATTTACCCGCCGATTTGGCCGTGGGACGGGCCTGAACCGAACGGATCGGACGGGCTCCGGGAACCAAAGGCTCCCCGGGCCGTCTTGTATCAGAGGCGACCAGCGACATTCGTTTCGTTCTTTGGCCCGGACGCTCCTGCCCGGACGGTGGAGGGGTTCCGGATATTTTACCCCACCTAGGAGGCTATGGCGATGGGGTGTGGAACCCTAGTCCAGCCGCAGAATCGACCCTCAGGCTGGCCCTTGAACCGGGCGGCCGGCTCCCCAGATTCACACAATGGGAAGGCCTTAATGGATTCCCTGCCGCTCGCTCCTCGGAGGAGGGTCTCTATGAGTCGTGTGTCGATGTTCAACTCGCCCCTGCTGCTGGGTTTTGACCAGCTCGAGCGCACGCTCGACCGCCTAGCGAAGAACGCCGAGGGCTATCCCCCCTATAATATCGAGCGGATCGGCGAAAATGGCCTGCGCATCACGCTGGCCGTGGCCGGGTTCACCAGCGACGACCTCGTGATCGAGTTGGTCGAGAACCAGTTGATGGTTCGCGGCAAGCAGGCCGAGGAAGGCGATCGGGTTTATCTTCACCGCGGTATTGCCGCACGTCAGTTCCAGCGGGCTTTCATGCTCGCCGATGGCATCGAAGTGATAGGCGCCCGTCTCGACAATGGCCTCTTGTCGATCGACCTGGTGCGCCCCGTTTCGGAGCCGCGCATTCGCACCATTCGTATCGACGCCGGCAGCAACAACGCCGCCGCGCCGAGCAATACGATCGATATCACCGCGCGTGGCAGCCGCTGAACGGCGGGCTCGCGTTGACTGCTGCCAAGGAGGTAGCCATGGAAAACAACGAAGTTGTGTTCAAACCCCTCGCCGAAGAGGCCTTTCTCAGTCTCGGCTCCGAGCAGATCGCCTACGTGAAGGCGATCAACCTGCCTGACGGCGCGCACGCAATCGGCATCTTCTCCGCCGACGGCAAGCCGATGGCCGCAGCGCCTTCAGTGGAGATCGCCCAGGCGCTCATCCGCCAGCACGAACTCGAGCCCGCGCTGGTTCACTAAAAGCGGACGCAGCGCGCAGAGTGCCCTAGGCGGCGCTCTGCGCCTGGACTGACTCGACCAACAGCGCATAGAGCGCTTCGGCCTTGTCGGTCGCCCGCAGCTTCTCGACGAGGCTGCGGTCGCGCAGCAACCGCGAAACGCGGGCCAGCGCCTTGAGATGGTCTGCGCCCGCGCCCTCGGGCGTCACGAGCAGGAAAACGATATCGACCGGACGCTCGTCGATCGCATCGAAATCGACGGGGTGGGCCAGGCGTGCGAACAGCCCGACCGGCTTCGGAACCGAGGCGAGCCGGCCGTGCGGAATGGCGATGCCACCACCGATGCCGGTCGAGCCCAAGCGCTCACGCTCGAGCAGGCGGTCGAACAATTTGCGTTCGTCGATCTTGAAGACATTGGCGGCGCGGGCGGCCAGTTCGGCCAGGAGCGCTTTCTTGCCGGATGCCTTGACGCTTGCCAGAACGGCATCCGGGCCGGACAGCAAATCGACAATTTCCACAATATCACCAAAGGGTTAGCGGGCACGAACTCGATTCGCCCTGCGAGGGGTGCGCCCCTATAGGCGTGTCCCTCGGGCGGGTCAAGGGAGGGTTCGCACGGCCGCAGACCCTCGTGTCAGTCGGCCGGACCGGTCAGCGCCTGGGCAGCGAGAGCTGCACCCGGCATCGCCGAGGGCATCTGGCGGCTCATGCCCAGCCGGCCCAACCGACGACGCTCGGAAGACGACGGAATGCGCATGGCTTCGCGATACTTGGCGACGGTGCGGCGCGCGATCTCGATGCCCTCGCCCTTCAGCAAGTCGACGATGCGATCGTCGCTCAGCGGCTGGCGTGCGTTCTCGCTGCCCACGAGATGGCGGATGCGCGACCGCACCGACTCCGATGAGACGACGACGCCCGGCGTACGCGCCGGCAGCGCCGACGTGAAGAAGTACTTCAGCTCGAAGATGCCGCGCGGCGTAGCGATGTACTTGTTGGAAGTGACGCGGCTCACCGTACTTTCGTGCAGCTCGGTGGCGACGGCGATGTCGCGCAGCACCAACGGCTTCAGCGCGCTGACGCCATGACGGAAGAAACCGTCCTGCTGGCGCACGATCTCGCGGGCGACCTTGAGGATGGTCGTGGCGCGCTGCTCTAGGGTCTTCACCAGCCAATTGGCCGACTGGAAACGCTCGGCGACGAAATCGCGATCGGTCTTGACGCGCGCGCCCTTCATCAAAGTCGCGTGGTAGTGGCGATCGACCAGCACCTTGGGCAGCGCATCGGTGTTGAGTTCGATGTGCCAGCCTTCTTCGCCGGTCTCGGGATCCTTCGCCGGACGCAGATAGATATCGGGCGCTACCGGCTGGATCGGCTCGTAGGTGAAAGCCTGGCCGGGACGCGGATCGAGCGTACGCAGCTCGGCCAGCATGTCGCGCAGATCCTCGTCGTCGACGCCGCACCGCCGGCGCAACTGGCCAAGTTCGCCAGCTGCCACGAGGTCGAGATTGTCGAGCAGCGCTTGCATCGCCGGATCGAGGCGGTTGCGCTCGGCGAGCTGGGCGCCGAGGCACTCGGCAATGGTGCGCGCGAAGAGGCCGGCCGGCTCCATCTGACGCAATCGCGCCCAGATCACCTCGACGACGGCGATGTCGGTCGCGACGGCTTCGGCAACGGCGGCCGCATCGAGGCGGCAGTAGCCGGCATCGTCGAGACCTTCGGCGAGCTTCAGCGCGATGCGCCGCTCCACCGGATCCTTGAACAGGAGTTCGAGCTGTTCGAGCACATGGACGGCGAGCGAGCGCTGGCGCTCGGCGACGAAGTCCAGGGCATCGGGAGCATCCTCGCGGCCGGCGGTGCGGCTTGCAGCGCCATCGCCGCCGCGATCTGCATGTTCGCGGGTCCAACGGTCATCGGCATCTGCCAGCGCCGGGGACGCGGCGGCCAGCGCTTCTGCCGTGTCGCCGACCGGTTCAGGGGTTGGCATCTCGATCTCGGCGACCGGTCCGTCTTCGGCCGCGCCCTCCTGGAGCAGGGGGTTCTTTTCGAGCTCCTGCTGGATGAAGGCGGCCAGTTCCAGGTGCGAAAATTGCAGCAGCTTGATCGCCTGCTGCAGCTGCGGAGTCATCGCCAGGGCCTGGCGTGACGTGAGGATGAGACTCGGACCGATACGCATATGACCCCCACCCGGAGGTCGACCGGACCCCCGATGACAGGTCTAGAGCAAGAAGCGTGCCAAAGTCAGCACAGATCCTGTTTCAGTGTGCGAAAATGTCCGTCTCCGGCCAGCCCGCCACGTCCAGCCGCGCGCGGACAGGCAGGAACTTGAACGCCGCCTCGGCCAACTCCCGCCGCCCCTCGCGCTCCAGGAGCGCATCGAGCCTTGCCTTGAGGGCATGCAGATGCAGGACATCCGACGCAGCATAAGCGAGTTGCTCGTCCGTTAGGGTGTCTGCCCCCCAGTCGGACGTCTGCTGCTGCTTGGACAGGTCGACGCCCAGCAGTTCGCGGCACAGGTCCTTGAGGCCGAACCGGTCGGTGAAGGTACGCACCAGCCGCGCCGCGATCTTGGTGCAGTAGACCGGCTCACACCGCACGCCGAGCGCATGCTCGAGGACAGCGATGTCGAATCGGCCGAAATGAAAGAGCTTCAGGACCTTCGGATCAGCGAGCAAAGCCGCAAGCCGCGGCGCCTTGTAGGGGCCACGCGGGATCTGGACGAGATGGGCGTTGCCGTCGCCTCCCGAAAGCTGAACCAGACAGAGCCGATCGCGATGCGGATTGAGGCCCATCGTCTCGGTGTCGATGGCCACGATCGATCCGAACGAAAGATCCGCCGGAAGGTCGCCGCGGTGAAGACTGATCGCCATCTATAGGGTGTCCCGACTGCCCTGCATGGTGCCCAGGAGAAGACTCGAACTTCCACGCCTCTCGGCGCTAGTACCTGAAACTAGTGCGTCTACCAATTCCGCCACCTGGGCACGGCATGCGGGCTAGTGCGGGCGCTGAGTTAGGGCGAGGCCGCGCAGATGTCAACCACAGTGCCTTTGCGCCTTCTGTCCATTGAGCTATAGGCACCACCATGAGCATCAAGCAGGTCACGGTTTTTGGCGGCAGCGGCTTCGTCGGCCGCGCCATCGTGCGGGCACTGGCGCAGGAGGGGCTGCTGGTCCGCGTGGCCTGCCGCCGCATCGAGCTGGCGGAGCGCACCAAGACGGCGGGCGACGTCGGTCAGATAACGGTGATGCGCACCAACTTGCGTGTTCCTGCGTCGGTAGCGGCAGCCGTTGCGGGCAGCCAGGCCGTGGTCAATGCCGCTGGCATTCCGTTCCAACGTGGTCGTCAGCGTTATCAGTCGGTCCACGTGGCCGGTGCTCGCGCCATCGCCGAAGCCTCGCGCGCCGCGGGCGTGCAGCGCCTGGTGCATATTTCCGGTGTCGGTGCGGAGCATCGTAATTCACCGAACAAGTACGTCCGCTCCAAGGTCGAGGCCGAGGACGCAATCATCTCGGGCTTCGGAAACGCCACGATCCTGCGGCCGAGCGTCGTGTTCGGGCCGGAAGACGTGATGTTCAATCGCATCGCGCAGATTGCCGCCCAAGCGCCGTTCCTGCCGGTCGTCGGCGACGGCTCGGCGAAGGTGCAGCCGGTGTTCGTGGGCGATGTCGGCAGCGCCGTTGCGGCTGTCTTGGCACGTCCCGAGACGGCCAAGACCGTGTTCGAGCTGGGCGGGCCCCGCGTCTACACCTATCGCGAGATTGCCGCGCTTACCTTGCGCGTGATCGACCGACAGAAGCCAATCGTCGGCGTGCCGGCCGGCTTGATGAAGATCGCGGGCTTCTTCGCCGAGTTCCTGCCGGTGCCGCCGCTTACCTATGATCAGGTGGGCCTGCTCACGGCGGACAATGTCGCGCGACCGGGAGCGCCTGGGCTGGCGGAGCTGGGGATCGAGCCGACGGCAGCGGAGGCGATCCTGCCGATGTACCTCGACCGCTATCGGCTCCGCGGTCGCTACAACAATCACGCGCCAGCTTAATAGCTGAAATTATTGGATTTTTTGGGGCATGCCGCTCGGTTTGGAATAATAGTCCCATATTGGAAATATAATCGCTCTGTTCGAATCTCGTAATGAGCTAGATTTACTTTCGCGACAGAGGACGATTCATAATAGGTCAGTATTATTGACTATTGTTGGCTGACATGGTCTAAGCGGATCAACAACGCAGCAAAGGCGCGGTCGGCGCGCTTCTTGCGTAATAAAATTTCACAATCTGTCCGAGGAGGCCGGGGATGGCCGAAAGGATGCTGAAGTTCGTCGGAACGCCACAAGCCATGCCCGACAAGCGGCCGGCTGCCGAGCGCCGTCGCGACTTCGACGAGATCTACGAGCGCTATGCCCGGGACAAGGCAGCCGAACAGGCTGCCCGCTGCTCGCAATGCGGCGTGCCCTTCTGTCAGGTGCACTGCCCGCTGCACAACAACATCCCCGACTGGCTGAAGCTCACGGCGGAAGGCCGGCTCGACGAGGCCTACGAACTCTCCTCGGCGACCAACAACTTCCCGGAGATCTGCGGCCGCATCTGCCCGCAGGACCGCCTCTGCGAAGGCAACTGCGTCATCGAGAAGGGTTTCGAGTCCGTCACCATTGGCTCGGTCGAAAAGTACATCACCGACACGGCCTGGGATCGCGGCTGGGTGAAGCCGATCCAGCCGCGGCGCGAGCGGCCGGAGAGCATCGGCATCGTCGGCGCAGGCCCCGCCGGCCTGGCCGCCGCCGAGCAACTGCGCCGCAAGGGCTATCAGGTCGCGGTCTACGACCGCTACGACAGGGTCGGCGGCCTGCTGATCTACGGCATCCCGAACTTCAAGCTCGAGAAGGAGATCGTGCAGCGTCGCGAGAAGCTCCTGCGCGACTCCAAGGTCACCTTCCACCTGAACTGCGAAGTCGGCCGCGATGTCACGCTCGAGGAGCTGCGCGACCGCCATCAGGCCGTGCTGGTCGCGACCGGCGTCTACAAGGCGCGCGACATCGCCGCGCCCGGCGTCGGCCTCACCGGCATCGCTGCCGCACTCGACTACCTCACCACCTCCAACCGGCACGGTCTCGGCGAGATGACTGCCGCGTTCGAATCGGGCCTGCTCGACGCCAAGGATAAGAATGTCGTGGTGATCGGTGGCGGCGACACGGCGATGGATTGCGTGCGCACCGCCGTCCGCCAGGGCGCCAAGTCCGTGAAGTGCCTCTATCGCCGCGACCGCGCCAACATGCCGGGCTCGCAGCGCGAGGTGAAGCACGCGGAAGAAGAAGGGGTGGAGTTCGTCTGGCTCTCCACCCCGCAGGCTTTCCTCGGCAAGGACGCTGTGAGCCACGTCCGCACCGTGCGCATCCATCTCGGCATGCCCGACGCTTCGGGCCGCCAGATGCCGCAGGAGATTCCCAACAGCCACTTCAACATCGAGGCCGACCTCGTGCTGATGGCACTGGGTTTCGATCCCGAAGACCTGCCAGCGATGCTGGCCGCGCCCGACCTCGGCGTGACCGGCTGGGGCACGCTCAAGATCGATTGGCGCAGCATGATGACCAATCTCGACGGCGTGTTCGCCGCCGGCGACATCGTGCGCGGCGCTTCGCTGGTGGTGTGGGCGGTGCGCGATGGCCGCGACGCCGCCGAGCGCATCCATTCCTACCTGACGACCAAGGTGCAAGCGGCGCAACGCATCGCGGCGGAGTGAGCAGATGCTGACGCTCTACGACTACATGGACTCCGGCAACGGCTACAAAGTGCGGCTCGTGCTGGCCGCGCTCGACCTGCCCTACAAGCTCATCGAGTGCGACATCCTGAAGGGCGAGACGCGCACGCCGGAATTCCTGGCGCGCAACCCCAACGGCCGCATTCCGACCCTGCAGCTCGAGGACGGATCGTTCCTGGCCGAGTCCGGTGCCATCATCTGGTATCTCGCCGACGGCACGCCGCTCGCGCCCAAGGATCGCAAGGCGCGGGCCGAGACGCTGCAGTGGATGTTCTTCGAGCAGTACAGCCACGAGCCCTATGTCGCCGTGGCGCGCTTCTGGAAGCACTACCTACCCAAGCTCTCACCGCTGCAGGAGATGGACCTGCCGAACCGCATGAAGGGCGGCTATGCCGCGCTCGACATCATGGAGAAGCATCTCGCGACGCACCGCTTCTTCGTCGACGATCGCTACGGCCTCGCCGACATCGTGCTCTATGCCTACACGCACGTCGCGCACGAGGGCGAGTTCGACCTGTCGAAGTATGCAAATATCAACGCCTGGATGGCGCGGGTCGCCGGCCAGCCGAAGCACGTCACCATCAGCCACAAGAATTGAACCGAGGGAGAAGACAATGCCGATGATCAACGTCCAGATGTTCGAGGGCCGCACGATCGAGCAGCGCCGAAAACTGGTGAAAGAGCTGACCGACGGCACCTGCCGCGCGCTCGGCTGCACGCCCGACGCCGTGCAGATCGTCCTCACCGACATCAAGAAAGAGAACTGGGCCGAAGCCGGCAAGCTGTTCTCCGACTAGACCTCTTTTTCAGGATACGACGTCATGTCCGCACGTCCCTTTGATGCCAAGCAGTTCGTCCGCGACTATCAGGACGAGACCGCCAAGCTGACCGACGCCTACGGCTACAACCCCGCCCAGGAGATCGACTCCTGCGGCGTCGGTCTGGTCGTGGCGCTGGACGGCAAGCGACGCCGCGACGTGGTCGCGGCGGGCATCGATGCGTTGAAGGCCGTGTGGCACCGGGGCGCCGTCGACGCCGACGGCAAGACCGGCGACGGCGCGGGCATCCACGTCGAAATCCCACAGGACTTCTTCAAGGAATATGTCCGCGCCTCCAGCGGCGAGCTCCCGCAAGTCGGCCGCCTCGCCGTCGGCATGGTGTTCCTGCCGCGCACCGATCTCGGCGCGCAGGAACGCTGCCGCACCATCGTCGAGACCGAGATCCTGCGTTTCGGTCACACGATCCTGGGCTGGCGCCAGGTACCGGTCGATATTTCCTCCATCGGCGCCAAGGCCAACGAGACGCGGCCGGAGATCGAACAGATCCTGATCGGCCGCGGCGATGCCAAGCTCGACAACCGCGAGTTCGAGAAGCAGCTCTACATCCTGCGCCGGCGCATGGAGAAGGCGGCGATCGCCGAGAACATCGCCGAGTTCTACGTCTGCTCGCTCTCGTGCCGCTCGGTCGTCTACAAGGGCATGTTCCTCGCCGAGCATCTGTCGGCCTTCTATCCCGACCTGCTCGACGAGCGCTTCGTCTCGCGCTTCGCGATCTTCCATCAGCGCTATTCGACCAACACC
>NZ_SCVC01000020.1 GCF_004297405.1 Reyranella sp. | reverse complement strand
GCTCACGCCTATTCGGCGAGCGCACGGGCGACCGCCAAGGACGGGGCTGGTGACGCGGCATTCTGGGGCCGCTTGCTAGCCGCCCGAGTCTATTTTTCTGGGCTTGTCGACGAGATCGACTACATCACCGCCTATCCCGGCCATTCGCAGGATTCGAAGCCCACCGTGATTGCCGAGGCGCTCAACATCTTCGGTCAGTCGCTCCGTGCGCGCTACATTCCGGATCTGTTGCTCCGCCACAGCAAGGCCACCAAGTCGCAGACGGCTCGTGCTGCCGGCGGCAGCGTGGGAATCGACAATCAGTTAAGCACGATCATGCTCAACCCAAATCCTTTGAAGGGTCTCGGCGGTGACCCGTACAAGTCCTTTCCCGTCAGAAAGCACAAGACGGTCTTGCTGGTCGACGATTTCTGCACGGAAGGCAATTCCTTCGAAGCAGGCCGTGCGTTTATCGGAGCGACGGGTGCCAAGGTCATCTGCCTTAGTTGGCTGAAGACAATCAACCGCGAGTATCATGCTCTCGCCATGCCGCTCAAGATCACGAGCCCGTTCAAGCCGCTGCAGTTGACAGAGACACCGCCGACAAAGGCCTACAGTTATCACGCGGCGATTGCTTCCAAGGCTGCAGAAGTCGATCTTGCCCAGCTGCACGCGCGCTACTTTAAATGGGCTTGGCCAAAGGGCCTCTAGCATCGGTTGCCGCGTCAGTTGGAGGTGCGATGATGACGCCTTCGCGGCCGACCAAGCAATCGAAGGGGTGATGGCCATTTGCGACGAAGTCGTCGATCATTCTCTGCCGATCGGAGCTGCTGCTCCATGTGGTCTGCGGAAAGTCCATCAGCCGCGTTGGGGTGAATCCTTCATGCAGTACTGTCAGGCCGTCTACCTCGACAGTGGCCATTGCCGTCGTGACGCACTCGTCTGCCCATTCGTTGTAGTGGGAGATGCAGTATCGCATGTGGAGGATGTCGCCATCGGCGCGCTGCAACAGCCTTTCAAGCGTGCGGAAATTGATGATGGGAGTCTCTTCATGGCCGAAGAACATTCCGGCATTGTCTGACGTGATGATCAATTGCTGAAGCACAGTCACGAAGCTGTCGAAATGCTCCAGCCCACCTTTGGGAACCACCGAACGAATGAACTCGATGCCTTCCGGCTTGCGCAGGAATGTGCTGATCGCTTCGGTTTGCCGAAACGCCTTCGACACATTGTCTTTGGCCAACGCCCGTAGCTGATCCTTGGCCCACTGCGGCGGGAGGGGGCTCTTGACCTCGCAGATCAGCATCACGAAGCCAAGCGTTGGCTCTTCGACGATCACGAGAAGGTCGATGTCAGGTAGCACAGGATCAATTGCGCGTAAGGAGATTTCCGACTGACAGAGGAAGCCTTGCGCCTCAAAGGCTGCTTTGACTCGTTGGACGAAAGCTGCGGCCAATGCGTTGCTGACTTGAGAGAGGAAGACGTGCGGGCGGCGCTGGGCAACAACGCGCAAGAGCTGGACCAGGCCATCGGCCTTCGAAAAGTGGCATGGTCGTATGATGATATCACGCGGCGCGGCTCCTTCCCGCATGAGCGAGAAATAGGTCGAGTCCACCCGATCTTCGGCTGCCTTGCTGTCGAAGACCAGGTCCTGCAACATTGCCTCCACTTTTGCCGCGTCGATTTTGGTCTCTTGTGCGAGCATGTCGCGGAGTTCATCGGCTTGGACATGAACGCAACCGGTATGGTCGTTCGCAGCTGCTTGGTGGCGATGGTAAAGTGCCTTCATCAGCAGGATGCGGTAGACCGCGTAGATCTCCCTGTAGCTATAGCCGCCGAGATCGATTTCGGAGTTCGTGTCGAGGATGGAGAAATATGCCGAGAGCTTCAGATCGGCATGCGCCTGGAGGAGCTTGTCGGCCGCTTCGTGAGCTTCGCCGAGTTCGAACTCTGGCTGGTTCTTAAGCAGCTCTCTGAGCTTATCGGGTACGTCAAATCCGTCGAAGATACGTTGCGAACCGAGGACGTTCTCGTTCCACACGGTAAAGAATTGGCGAGGCAGCGACGGGTCGAGAAAGCGCAGCTCGATCCGGTTTTCGGCGAAGCGCCAATCGATCGAGCCAGGAGCATTGTAGCTATAGTAGAGCAGCCCACGCAGGTGATGGTAATGAAAGCCGAAGTCCAGATCGCCGAATAAGGCTTCTAATGCTGGTTCCGGCCCCGATGTGCCGCTGACCAAGTACGCGGAAAAGCTGTTGATGCCGTCGTTGAGGACGCCTTCTCCCGAGCCGGTGGGCTGTGTGGTCGCTGCCACCTCGGCCATGTTGCTCGCAAGCCGCAGGGCGGCGTTGGCATTGCACCTGTTGGTTACGCGCTCTGCGAGCGCGCGATCGAGCCGCGCCTCAAACGCCTGGATCTCGGTCTTTGTGGGTATAGGCATAGGCTAGGCAATACTCGAACAGTCGTCGCCAACGCAACAAATCCCGTGGATCACGGTATATACACGTGCGCCGTCGTGGTCATCACGCTGGTTCATCCGTGTGCTCTACCAGGCGCCTTGAAGCCCGGCACATCACCCGATTCTTTTCGTCCCAGGCATCAAGCTCACTAACCGGGTAGAGGATGGCCTTTCCGATCTTCAAGAACGTCGGCCCAATTCTCATTGCTCTCCAGTTTCGTAGCGTTCCCAATGAAACACCGCCACGATAACGTTCCGCGACCTCTTCGGGAGTTAGGAACTTAGATTCACTCATTATTCTTTCTCCTTCGAGGCTGGCTCGGCTGAAGACTTGGGGTGAGCGTCTCATTAGGCGTTGTCGGTGGCTCACTCTCACGGCGATCGACGCCCATTCGCGCACGTCCGTGCACGGCTAGAGATGCAGCCTAGTAGCAGTGAGTGGAAGTAGGTGATCGTCGAGATCGTGTGAGCGGATACAAGCGGCGGCAAATGGGCTGGCCCTTCAGTTTGGCGACTTCGCCCCGAATGCCTTGCACGATGTGAGAGTGAAAGGGCTGCGCCGGTTTCCGTGACGGATTGGAGGTCGAGAGGAAGTCTCCCGACCGTCCGTTGCGGAGTGTTTCCCATGGCAAAGGCCGTTCAGAAGATCATCCTCAGCGCCTCGCGCGACATCCCCTTCAACAAGCTGGTGCTGAGCCAGTCCAACGTGAGGCGCCTGAAGTCCGGCGTCTCGATCGAGGACCTGGCCGACGACATCGCCCGGCGTGGGCTCCTGCAGAGCCTCAACGTCCGGCCGGTCCTCGATGCCGAGGGCGCCGAGACTGGCACCTTCGAGATCCCGGCCGGCGGTCGCCGCTACCGGGCCCTCGAGCGCCTGGTGAAGCAGAAGCGCCTGTCGAAGACGGTGCCGATCCCCTGCATCGTGCGCAATCCGGGGGCCGAGATCTCCGCCGAAGAGGATTCGCTCGCCGAGAATGTCCAGCGAGTCGCCCTCCATCCGCTGGACCAGTTCCGAGCCTTCAAGATCCTGCGCGACCAAGGAGCGGGCGAGGAGGAGATCGCCGCCCGTTTCTTCGTCGCGACCGCCGTGGTGAAGCAGCGGCTGCGCCTGGCCTCCGTCTCCGAGAAGCTGCTCGGGATCTATGCCGAGGACGGCATGACTCTGGAGCAGCTCATGGCGTTCACCGTTACCAGAGACCATGCCCGGCAGGAGCAGGTCTGGGAGGCGTTGCAGCAGTCCTACAACAAGGAGCCTTACCTGATCCGCCGCCAGCTCACCGAGAGCGCCGTGCGCGCGTCGGACCGCCGTGCGCAGTTTGTCGGGCTCGATGCTTACGAGGCAGCGGGCGGCATGGTCCTGCGCGACCTGTTCGAGGAGGACGGAGGCGGCTGGCTGCAGGACGTTGCCCTGCTCGATAGCCTGGTAACCGAGAAGCTGGCGATGGAGGCCGAGAAAATCGCGGCCGAAGGCTGGAAGTGGATCGAGGTCGCCGTCGACTTCCGGTACGGCCATGCCCGGCATCTTCGGCGGCTCGACGGCGTGGAGGTGGAGCTCACGCCCGACGAACAGGCGACGTTCGACGCTCTGACCGCCGAGCAGGCCAAACTCGAAAGCGAGTACGAAAGTGCCGACGAGCTGCCGGACGAGGTCGACGCGCGGCTGGGCGAGATCGAGGAAGCGCTTGCCGCCTTCGACAGCCGTCCGGTTCGCTACGAGCCGGCCGAGATCGCGCGTGCCGGTGTGTTTGTCAGCATCGACGCAGACGGACATCTCGCTGCCGATCGCGGCTATGTCCGGCCGGAGGACGAGCCGAAGCAGGTCGGCAGCGAAGACCTGCAGGAAGGCGAGATCGGCGGGGCGGATGAGACGGCGCCTGCCGCTCCCGCGCAGCGTACCGTCATCACCATCGGAGGCGACCTGCCGGAAGAAGACGGCGACGACGATGCAATCAAGCCGCTACCGGAACGGCTCGTTAGCGAGCTGACGGCTCATCGCACCTTGGCGCTGCGGGACGCGGTAGGGAATAACCCGCAAGTCGCCCTTACGGCGCTGCTGCACAAGCTTTGCCTCGACACCTTCCAGCACAGCGCTCCCGGCGGCTGCCTGGAAGCCTCGGTGCGGCATGTGTTCTTCCCTGCCCAGGCGGTCGATCTGAAAGACAGCCCCTCGGCCAAGGCAGTCGCCGACCGGCACGAAGCCTGGAAGGCCGAGCTGCCCAAGGACGACCACTCGCTGTGGGACTGGCTCGCCGCCCTTGACGACGGCCGCCGCGCTGCGCTGCTCGCGCATTGCGTCTCGTTCGGCGTTAACGCCCTCTATGAGAAGGGTGACCGCTACGGTGGGCCGGACGTCTCGGCGCACGGTGTGCAGCAGCGCATCGCCCAGGCCGACCGGCTGGCCCGTGCCGTCGGTCTCGACATGGTCGAGGCCGGCTGGCGGCCCACCGTTGACAACTATCTCGGCCGCGTCACCAAGCCCCGCATTCTGGAAGCGGTGCGCGAGGCCAAGGGCGACCAGGCAGCACAGCTCATCGACCACCTCAAGAAGGCGGAGATGGCGAAGGAGGCCGAGCGGCTGCTGGGCGGCACCGGCTGGTTGCCCGAGCCGCTGCGGCTCGCTGACAGCGCGGACATGCCAGACACACCCGCGGACCCGGCCGAGGAGCTTCCCGCTTTCCTCGCCGGCGGAGAAGGGGGTGTAGCGGCCGACGAGCCGGAGCCGCGTCCCATCGCTGCGGAATAGTGTGAACACCGCGGGTGGCTTCGGTCGCCCCGCGTTCTTGTCGCTTATCGTTGGAAAAGCCCGGTCGCCGTGCCGGGCTTTTTCCTTTGAGGGATTCCTCACCTTCGAGGCGCAAGGCGAGAGGAAGAGGACGGCCGGGACGGGTTTGAGCCGGCCAGGTGCAGAGAGAGCGCCTTCCGGTTCGGACCGTCCCGCTCTCTCGAGGTCTCTTCCATGTCGAATGTCTCCCTCTCGGCGGCGGCGCCCGCGCCGCTACGCTCGCTCGCCGGCGTTCCTGCGGATGCGTTCGCCGGCATTGCCGCGGCAGCGCACCTTCTTCTCCCTCACCTCGAGCGTGGCAGCCGCATCGATGCGGTTGTCCTGCGCGCCGCAATGGAACACGCCTTCGGCGGCTCCGACGCCGCCGGGGCCTGGGACTGGAAGACCGCCTACGATGCCTGCGAGGCGGCGACCGTGCTGTTCATGCGCAAGTTCGGCCCGACCATTCGGGCACGGGCTGCTACGCCGGCTGCCGAGCTGTCCATGCTCGGCAGGATTGCGGCCCTTCTTCCCACC
>NZ_SCVC01000004.1 GCF_004297405.1 Reyranella sp. | reverse complement strand
CGGTCGTGGCGAGGCAGCCCAGCAGCATCGGCTCGTTGAGATCGCCCATGTGGCCGATGCGGAACATCTTGCCCATCATCTTGCCGAGCCCGCCGCCCAGCGACAGGTTGAAGCGATCGACCGCGGTCTTGCGCAACGGATCGGAGCTCACGCCCTCGGGCATGACGACGGCAGTGACCGAGTTGGAAAGGCGATCGGGCGTCTGGCAGAAGAGCTGCGGACCCTTGCCGTCGGAGCCCCAGACGCGCACGGCGGCGCGTGTTGCTTCGGCGAGGCGGGCGTGGCGCGCGAACACGGCGTCGAGACCTTCCTCCTCCAGCATCTTCAGCGACTCCTGAAGACCGAAGAACATGTGAACGGGAGCCGTGCCGACGAACTTCTGCGGCGCACGGCCGGTCATCATGTCCCAGCTCCAGTAGTGACGCGGCGTCTTGGATTTGCGCGACACTTCCAGCGCCTTGTTGCTGACGCCGGTCAGCGACATGCCGGTGGGCAGCATCAGGCCCTTCTGGCTGCCGCCTACCGTCAGGTCGATGCCCCAGGCATCCATCTTGTATTCCATGCTGGCGAGCGAAGAGATCGTGTCGCTGAGCAGCAGCGCGGGGTGCTTGGCCTCGTCGATGGCGCGGCGCACTTCCGCTAGCGGCAAAACCATGCCGGTCGCCGTCTCGTTGTGGACGGTGAGCACCGCCTTGATCTCGTGCTCCTTGTCCTTGGCGAGGCGCTCCGCGATCTTCGAGACATCGGCGCCTTTGCGAAGGTCGGCGGAGATCGTCTCGACCTTGATGCCCAGGTGATGCGCCATCTCGGTCCAGCTATCTGAGAAGTAGCCGGTCTCGACCATCAGCACGGTTTCGCCGGGGGAGAAGAGGTTGGCGAGGGCGGCTTCCCAGGCACCGTGGCCGGTCGACGAGTAGAGGAACAGGTTCTGATCGGTCTTCAGCACACGCTTCACGCCGTTGTGGCAGGCGTGATGGATGGCGACGAACTCGTCAGACATGAAATCGATTACGGGCCGGTCCATTGCCCGCAGGATGCGGTCGGGAATGTTGGTCGGGCCTGGATTGTTGAAGAATTGGCGGCCACGGGGCTTGGCGTTCACTGCGTTCCTCCGCTTTGGAAGGCGGAACTCTGGCGCGTGCCCCTTGGCGAGACAAGCGAGACAAGCGATGCTCTGCCATTAGCTGGGTTGAGGGCAAGTATGACCACGCAAAAGAACGATTCATCACAGACGAACTCGGCCATCGTCGCCGACTATCGCGCGCGCACTGGCGGCTCCGCCGTGCTCTACGAGCGTGCGGCGAAGGTGCTGCCGAGCGGCATTACCCACGATGCGCGCTACCTCGACCCCTATTCGATCCACGTCTCGCGCGCGGTCGGCCCGCGCAAGTGGGATGTCGATGGCAACGAGTATGTCGACTATTTCGGCGGCCACGGCGCGATGCTGCTGGGTCATTCGCATCCTGCCGTCATCGAGGCGGTGAAGCGACAGATCGAGCTCGGCACGCACTATGGTTCGAGCCACGAGCTCGAGGTGCGCTGGGCCGAACTGGTGTGCGAGCTGATCCCGTCCGCTGAGAAGGTCCGCTTCACCGCGTCGGGCACCGAAGCTTCGCACATGGCGATCCGGCTGGCGCGCGCCTATACCGGCAAGGACAAGATTGTGCGCTTCATTGGCCACTTCCATGGCTGGCACGACACGGTCGCAGCCGGTGCCGTCTCGCACTATGACGGCACGACGACTCCCGGTGTTCCCCAGAGTGTCGCCGATCTGACCATCCTGATGCCATCCGACGATGTCGGCGCGGTCGTGAAGCTGCTCGAGAGCCGTGACGACATCGCGGCCGTAATGTTCGAGCCGTCGGGCGCGTCATGGGGGCAGGTGCCGCTGCCGCCGGGCTTCATCCAGACGGTGCGCGACGTGACAACCAAGCGCGGCGTCGTGATGCTGATGGACGAGGTCATCACCGGCTTCCGCTGGTCCTCGGGCGGTGCGCAGAAGGCCTTTGGCGTGACGCCGGACCTCTGCATTCTCGCCAAGATCGTGGCCGGTGGCCTGCCGGGCGGTGCGGTGGCAGGCAAACGCGAGATCCTCGACTTGATCGATCACGCGTCGACCACTGCCAAGAAGCAGGAGCGCATCGGCCATCCTGGCACCTACAACGCCAACCCGCTTTCGGCGGCCGCGGCGGTGACGGCGCTTTCGCTGCTGCGCGACGAGGATCTTGCCGAGAAAGCCAATCGCACGGCAGCCGAGCTGCGCAAGGCCCTGACGCAGGTACTTGTCGAGGAGGGGATTCCCTGGGGCATCTACGGCCAGTCCTCGACCTTCCTGATCTATCCCAACCCGACCGGAGACGACATCGATCCCGCGACTTTCGATCCGCTGAAGCAGGGCTTCGCCAAGCTGAAGGGCGGTCGGTCGGGCCCGCTCAGCGGCAAGATCCGCATGGGCCTGATGACCCACGGCGTCGATGTGATGGGCGCTCCCGGCGGCTTCGTGTCGGCGACCCACGGCGCGGCGGAGATCGAAAAGACCGTTCATGCGCTTCGCCAGACGGTGCGCGCGCTCAAGGCCGAACGTGAAGTGAAAGCGGCCTAGATGTATGGCCTCACCAAGCCGGTAGCCGCGACCGAGTTCACGCGGCTGCCGGAGAGGTTCCGGAAGCCTGGCCGTACGTCATGGGGCGATGCCAATGCCGTCGGTCAGGTACTCGACTCCTTCCTCGAAGGGCCGAGCTTCGATCGTGACGGCAATCTCTACGTCACCGACATTCCGTTCGGCCGCGTCTTCCGCATCAGCCCCCGGGGCGATTGGACATTGGTGACGGAATACGACGGCTGGCCGAACGGCCTCAAGATCCACAAGGATGGCCGCATCTTCATCACCGACTACAAGCGCGGCATCGTCTTGCTCGATCCCGCGACCGGCAAGGTGACTCCGCTGATCGAGACGCGCGGCTCGGAGAGCTTCAAGGGCGTCAACGATCTGTTCTTTGCCGCCAATGGTGATCTCTACTTCACCGACCAGGGGCAGACCGGCCTGCACGATCCGACGGGCCGCGTCTATCGCTACGATACGACGGGCAAGCTCACGATGCTGGTCGGCACGGTGCCGAGCCCAAACGGCCTCGTCATGAACAAGTCGGAGAACGTGCTCTATGTCGGAGTGACGCGCGGCAATGCCGTGTGGCGCCTGCCGCTGATGGCCGACGGCGCAGCGAGCAAGGTCGGTCTGTTCATCCAGATGAGCGGCGGCCATGCCGGGCCCGATGGAATGGCATTGGACCAGGAGGGCGGTCTGGTGATCGCCCATCCCAGCACCACCGCCTGGCGCTTCGATCATCTCGGCCGGCCGACGCATCATGTCGATTGCGGTGACGACATCTACTGCACCAACGTGGCTTTCTCCGGTCGAGATCTCTACCTCGTCGTCTCGCGCCAGAGCGCCAGGATCGCGAGTGGCACCATCCTGAAAGCCACGATGCTGGTTGCCGGCAAACCCATGTTCAGTCACGCATGATGTTGACCATCGGCAAACTGACCGAGAGCGATCGCGCGGAATGGGAAATCCTGTTCCGCGCCTATATCGACTTCTACAAGCGCACACTCCCGCAGGAGATGTACGACCGCGCCTGGAACGAGTTCCAGGCAGATACGCGCATGCACGCGCTGGGCGCCAAGCTCGATAGTCGCCTGGTCGGCATCACGCATTTCCTGATCCACGCCAACACTTCGTCGGCGGACGTCTGCTATCTGCAAGACCTGTTCACGGCATCTGACGTGCGCGGCAAGGGGGTGGCGCGGGCGCTGATCGAGGCCGTCGCCGATTGGGCGCGTGAACGCAAATGCCCGCGCGTCTACTGGCAGACCCAGGAAAGCAATGCCACGGCGCGGCTGCTTTACGACAAGGTCGCCGTCAATCGCGGCTTCATCCGCTACGACATTGAGCTGGGTGCATAGCCCGAGCGTATTCCGTTCGGAACGATTTCGTCTTGGCCGCAAGAACCGTGCCGGCGATTCTGACGCAACAACCACGGGATTGTTACTCGCAGAGAGTCGCCTACGGGACTAACTCGGGATCGAGAACAGCAACCAACGGTTTCCACCAACGGCTTTCGCCAACGGTCCTCCATGGTCGAACCTCCGATGTCGCCGTCCCGTTCTTTCTTCGCATCCTGTGTGCTGATCGCCGTCGTCGTGGCGGCGGGCGCGGGCGCCTTCGCTTACACGGCGGGCTGGCTCTCGCCCAACCGCCTGACGCCGGCCAAGCTGGTCGATGTGCTGGCGCCGCCGGGCGGCCCCGCCCTCGGCTATCGCCGCAATCACGCCAAGGGCATCTGCTTCACCGGCGTGTTCGACTCGAACGGCAAGGGCGCGGACCTCTCGGTCGCCCAGGTTTTCGCGCCCGGTAGCTATCCGGTCGTCGGCCGTTTCAATCTCGCGACGCCCAGTCCCAATGCGGCGGATGCCACGGTTCGGGTTCGCGGCCTGGGGCTGCAGATCACGACGCCGGACGGCGGGGTTTGGCGCAGCGCAATGATCGACCCGCCGTTCTTTCCCGTGGCGACACCGCAAGCCTTCTACGAGCTGCAGAAGGCCTCGCACAGCAAGGATCCGGAGGCGATGAAGAGCGTGGTCGCAGCGCATCCGGAGATCGCGGCCTTCGGCAAATGGGCCACCACCACGCCCTGGACGTCGAGCTATGCCGAGGACCCGTACAACGGCTTGAACGCCTTCCTGTTCGTCGACCGGGCCGGCGTCGCGCGCGCGGTGCGCTGGTCGCTGCGGCCGGTGGCAGAGCCTGTGCCGATCGCGCCCGACGAGCTTGCCAAGCGTGGCCCCAACTATCTCGAACAGGAGATCACGCAGCGTGTCGCAGCGGCACCACAGCGCTGGACGATGACGGTGACCGTGGCCGAGTCGGGCGACGTCACGGCCGATCCCAGCAAGGCCTGGCCGGCCGAGCGGCGCATCGTCGAGGTCGGCACCTTGGTAGTGCAGCGGATCGAGGCGGAAGCCGATGGTCCCTGTCGCGAGATCAACTTCGATCCGACGATCCTGCCGAAAGGCATCTCCGTCTCGGACGATCCATTTCCCGCCGCCCGCTCGGCCGCCTATGCGAGGTCGTACGACCGGCGCACGGCGGAGGCGAAGCATTATCCCAGGACTTCCGGGAGCCCCAAGCAATGAGCAGGCAGCTGACCCGCTTCACCGGCCTTCAGCGCCTACTGCATTGGCTGATGGCTGTATGCATCGTGGCGATGCTGTTCATCGGCATCGGCATGGTCTCGACCACCGCACCGCGCTACGTGCCCCTGCTGGAGACGCATAAGACTCTGGGCGCCGTGATACTTCTCCTGGCGCTGCTGCGTCTTGGCGTGCGTCTCGTGCGGGGCGCGCCACCGCTGCCGGCAAGCCTGCCGCCGCTGATGCGGCTGGGCGCGATCCTCTCTCACTACGCGCTCTACGCGCTCATGATCGCCATGCCTTTGATCGGCTGGGCAATGCTGTCGGCCGGCGACTATCCGATCGTGCTCTATGGCGGCATCCGGCTGCCGGCGATCCTGCCGCAGAGCGACACCCTGCACACGCTGCTGCGCAGCGCACATCACTGGCTGGCGCTCGCCTTCTTCGCGCTGATCCTGCTGCACCTCGCGGCGGCGCTGTTCCATGCCCTGGTCCGGCGCGACGGCGTCTTCGAGGCCATGTCGCCCTTGCCATCGCGCCGTGGTAAGCACTGACGCCTTGGATTGCGGCTACCGCTGTTAGCGCTTTCCCTTGCCGAGATGAGCCACTGCTTCGATCTCGACCAGGATCTCGGGCGCGGCGAGTGCGCTTACCTCGACCAAGGTCGAGGCTGGGAAGTCGCCGGTGAAGAACTCGCGCCGCGCCGCCCAGACCTTGGTGTTGTTGGCGATCTCGGTGACGAACACCGTGATCTTGACCACGTCGGACATGGCACCGCCGGCGGCTTCGAGCAGCGCCTTGATCTTGCCGAAGATGATCTTCGCCTGCTCGTACTCGTCCTTCCCGCGCAGCTCCTTGGCGTCGCCGGTGCGTGCCGTCATGCCGGAGACATAGGCGATCCCGTCGGACACCAGGCAGTTCGACCAGCGCTCGGGGGGCGGCTCGGCGACGGCGGGCGAAATCACGCGACGGATGGTCATGATGGGCTCCTCCTCAGTCGGGCTTGGCGCCGGACGACTTTACGACCGGCGTCCATTTGTCGATTTCCTCTTGCACGAAGCGCGTGACCTCAGCCGGCGTCATGGTGCTGGGCTCGGCGCCGATCTCTTCCCAGCGTTTGACGACCGCCGGTTCCTTCAACACGGCCTGCATCTCGGTGGCGATGCGATCGACGATCGGCGCCGGCGTCTTGGCGGGCACCGAGATGCCGAACCAGGAATAGGAGATCAGGTCGGGATAGCCCGCTTCCTTCATGGTCGGTACATCGGGGAAGGCAGGATTGCGTTGGTTGCTGCTCACCGCCAGGGCGCGCACCTTGCCTGCCTTGATGTGGGGCGCCGCTGACGGCAGTGAATCGAACATCGAGGGCACGTTGCCCGCGATCGTGTCGACCATGGCAGGCCCGGCGCCGCGATAGGGCACATGGACCATCTCCGCGCTGATCACCTGTGCAAGACGCACGCCGAGCAGATGGTTGCTCGAGCCGGCGCCGGAGGTGGCGTAGGCGAGCTTGCCGGGATTGGCCTTGGCGTAGTCGACATAGTCCTTGAACGTCTTGGCTTCGAAGGCCGGATTGACGACCAGCACGCTGGGGTTGGTCGAGGCAATCGATATATGAATGAAGTCTGCCATCGGATCGAAATCACCGCCGCCATAGAGCGTCGGCGAGATGGTGAGGCCGGAGATCACCGACATCAGGAGCGTGTAGCCATCGGGCGGCGCCTTGGCAACCATCGCGGTGCCGACCATCGCACCCTTGCCGGGCTTGTTGTCGACGATGATGTTCTGGCCAAGCCGCTTGCCGAGATACTCGGCGATGACGCGGGCGACAACGTCGGTCGTGCCGCCCGGTGCATAGGGCACGACGAGTCTGATCGGCTTGTTGGGCCATGGCGCCGTTTGGCTGTGCGCCGGCAGGGCAATGGCGGAAAACGCTGAAGCGACGAAAGTGCGGCGAGAGAACATGTGCGGAGTATACTCTGCGCATGAGCGATCCCAAGAACCTGTTCACGCCTCTGTTCGAGCCGCGCCGCATTGCCCTGATCGGCGCGTCGGCTGACCCAAGCAAGACGACGTCGCGGCCGCAGCGTTTTCTGCGCAAGCACGGCTTTACTGGCGAAATCCTGCCTGTGAATCCCTCGCGCGGCGAAATTCTGGGTGAGAAGGCCTACAGGGATCTCGACGCGATTCCAGGTGACATAGATCACGCCTACATCCTGCTGAATGGCGCCACCGCCGTAGCGGCTCTGGCCGAGTGCGGCCGGCGCGGCGTGAAAGTGGCGTCGATCCTGGCCGGTGGTTTTGCCGATGCGGGTGCAGCCGGCGCTTCGCTGCAGGACGAGCTGACGCGCATCGTGCGCGATACCGGCATACGTCTCGTGGGGCCCAACAGCATCGGCACGGTCAGCACCGATCCCGCCGTGGCGCTGACGGCCAACGCCGCCTTCGCCGTCGACAAGCTGCGGACCGGACGCTGGGCCGTGGTCAGTCAGAGCGGCAGTCTCATCGGCGCGTTGCTCTCGCGTGCCGATGCGCGCGGCATCGGCTTCTCGCGGCTGGTCTCGGTCGGCAACGAAGTCGATCTCGCCGTTGGCGAGATCGCAGACCTGCTGGTCGACGACTCCAAGACGGATGCCATCCTGCTGTTCATGGAGACCCTGCGCGACGGCGAGCGGCTGGCACGTGCGGCGCGGCGTGCTCACGCAGCGGGTAAGCCGGTGATCGCCTACAAGCTTGGCCGGTCGTCGATCGGGCAGGAGCTTGCCAAGTCACATACCGGAGCGATCGCGGGCTCCGACGCCACGTTCGATGCCTTCTGCCATCGGCATGGCATCGCGCGCGTCTCGATGTTCGAGTCCTTGATCGACGTGCCACCGCTCCTCGTGGATCGGCCGCCGTCGCGCGGCAAGCGAGTGGCCGTCGCCACGACTACTGGCGGCGGTGCGGCCATGGTGGTCGACAACATGGCGGTGGCAGGTCTCGACATTGCCGGTCCGCCACGCGCGTTGGTCGACTGGCTGAAGCCGCTGGGGATTGCGGCGGGGGACGGCAAGCTCGTCGATCTCACCCTGGCTGGAGCAAAGCCCGAGATCGTGGCGGGCACGATCGAGCGTTTGCTGGCCGACGATGCCAACGATGCGGTGATCTTCGTCGTGGGCTCCTCTGCACAATTCAACTCCGAGCTGGCGGTCGAGCCGCTGTTGCGCTTCGCCAAATCCGCCAAGCCTTTCGCGGTGGCACTGACACCGGCGGCCGAGAAGTCGCTGGCCCTGCTGACGGCAGCGGGTGTGCCGGCCTTCCGCCATCCCGAATCCTGTGCCGAGGCGATGGCGCTCTGCCTGCTGCGCAAGCCACCGCAGTCGGTGCCTGCTACAGCAGAGCCATCGATCGCCGCATTGGGGGCTTTGGAGGCCGGCCGCGTCTCGGGCTTCGACGAACGGCGGGCCGCCGATCTCTTTGGCGCCCTGGGCGTGCCCATGGCGAAGTCGATGGCCGTGCCCGATGCCAAGCGCATCGTGGCGGCGGTGGCGGAAGTGGGCGCGCCGGTGGTGCTCAAGATCCTGTCGGCCGATATCGCACACAAGACCGAAGCGGGAGGCGTGGCGCTTGGTTTGCAGGATGGTCAAACGGCGGCCATCGCGGCGCGAGAGATGGAGAAGCGGGTGAGAGCCCATGCGCCACAGGCCAAGTTTGACGGCTTCCTGGTGCAGAAGATGGAGCGCGGCCTCGCCGAGGTGATCCTGGGTTTTCGCCGCGATCCATTGGTCGGGCCGACGATCACCGTCGGCCTCGGCGGTGTACTGGCCGAGATCTACAAGGATGCCGCGACGCGGCTTGCACCAGTGGACGAGGCCGAGGCGCGGCAGATGATCGACGAGGTAAAGGGGCTGGCGACCCTGCGCGGCTATCGTAACCTGCCGAAAGGCGACGTCGCCGCTTTGGCGCGCACGATTGCTGCCTTCTCGAACCTGGCGCACAAGACCTTCGACGGCGTGGCCGAGGCCGAGATCAATCCATTGCTGGTGAAGCGCGAGGGCGAAGGGGTGGTCGCCGTCGATGGGCTCGTCGTGCTGCGCTGAGGCTACGCGATGCGTGTTTGCGCGGCGTCAAAGAGCTGGCGAAAATCGTCGAGGACGAAATAGGTACTTTGTAGCCGGTCGATCTCGTAGGGGCGGTGCATGACCGTCGACGCATCGAACGGCAAACGCTCCACGCTCTCTCCCTCGATCGCATGCTTCACTTCGGCGGCGGAGGAGAGAATGCCCGCGCCGTAGGCTTTCAGACCCTGCGGTGTGCGGATCAAACCAAATTCGACGGTGAACCAGTAGAGACGGGCCAGGAGATGGACATTCGGTCCAGCCTCGACGCCGCGGCGGCCATACTCCTGCATGTAGTCGGCGAACACCGGATCGGTCAGCAGCGGCACGTGGCCGAAGAAATCGTGAAACAGATCCGGCTCGACCAGATAGTCGAGTTCCTCACGCTTGCGGATCCACACGGTGACCGGGAAGCGGCGATGCGCCAAGTGGTCATAAAAGGCCGCGTCGGGAATGAGGCCCGGCACGCCGACGACCCGCCAGCCAGTCAGTGGTTCCAGCTTGGCGTTCACCGCCGCGAAGTCGGGGATGGTGTCGCCGATGCCCAGCGTCTCGAGACCGTTCAGAAATTCCGCACAGGCATACTGGCGGGCCAAGGCACTCTGACGCTCTACCAGGAGGCGCCACACCGCCTGCTCCTCATCGGAGTAGTGGTCGGGATGCTGCGTCACCGTCCAGTCCGGCGCCATGCCGGCATAGTCGCCGCGCAGGTTGTCGAGAGGGGCAATGTTCATGCAGGGAATATGGGCCGTCCGGGCAGGTGAATCCGTGCAAAGTTGGCCTTCTGGATGGTCTGAAATAGGGATATTCTCTTGGTGTAGTAACAAAAATAGAGAAATACCCTATGATTGCTCTGGACGACATCGATAAACGTATCGTGAGCGCACTCCAGACTGATGGCCGTCTTCCCATGGTCGAACTTGCGGAGCGCGTGGGCCTTTCGGCAACGCCCTGCCAGCGTCGCGTGAAGCGGCTGGAGGAAGAGGGCGTCATCGGCCGCTATGCCGCTTTGGTATCGCCGCCATCCATCGGCCTCTCGCTGCAGGCGCTGGTGCAGGTCACTCTCGACGATCATTCGGAAAAGACCGTCGAGGCTTTCGAGGTGGCGATCCGCGGACGGCCCGAGGTCGTGGCCTGCTACGCCGTGACCGGCGACATGGATTTCCTGCTGCATGTGCTGACGCCCGACCTGGCGAGCTTCAGCGAATTCGCCATGAAGGCCTTGCTGCGCATGCCGGGGGTTCGCGGCACACGATCGTCATTCATCATGCAGGCGGTGAAGAGTGACCTGGCCTGGGCCCCTCAGCCTGCGCCGCCGAGCACGCGCAAGTAGACAGGGCGGTCGATATTGCCGCCGCTCAGGACGAGGCCTACGCGCTTGCCCTTCATGCGCTCTCGCTCCTGCTGGAGAGCCGCCAGCGCGGCCGCCCCGGCACCTTCCGTGAGCTGGTGCGTGTCTTCGTAGTAGGCGCGCATGGCAGCGCCGATCTCTGCGTCGCTCACCTGCACGATACGGTCCGCGCCTTTCAGGATGATCCCGAGCGCTTCGGCGTCGGGCCCGCGCACGGCCATGCCGTCGGCCATGGTGTCGGCGCTGTTGGTGGCCACGACCTTGCCAGCGGCGAAGGACAGGGCGTAGGCCGCGGCCTCCGTCGAGACGACACCGACCACCTTGGTCGGGAGGCCAAGGGCATCTCGCACGGCGATGGTCCCGCAGATGCCCGATCCCAGGCCGATGGGCACATAGACCGTGTCGAGCGCCGGTGCCGCCCTGAAGAGTTCGAGCGCGTAAGTCGCCACACCACGCACGAGATCGCGATGGAAGGACGGCACCATGGCAAGCCCGCGCTCCTCGGCCAGACGCATGGCGGCATCCTTGGCGGCATCGAAATCATGGCCCGCTTCGACCAGGCTGGCGCCGAAGGCCTTCATGGCGGCATTCTTCTCGACCGAATTGCCGTGGGGCACGACGATGGTGGCCGGAATGCCGACCTTGCTGGCTGCCAGGGCGATGCTCTGCCCGTGATTGCCGCGAGTCGCGCTGATCACGCCCTTGAGGCCAGGCTGCTCGCGCTTTACCCGGTCCATGTAGACCAGCCCGCCGCGGACCTTGAAAGCGCCGGTCGGCGTATGGTTCTCGTGCTTCACCCAGACTTCGCAACCCGTGCGTTTGGCGAGCAGCGGCCATGCATACTGCGCAGTGGGCGGCATCGCGGTCTGGACGATGGCCGCAGCATCTTCGACGTCGGTAAGAGACAACATGCCATCACTTTGGGCTAAGATGCCCGCAGATCCAACCGGAGTACGTGATGCCTGTTCTGCCTCGTGCGCTCGAAATTCAGGGTGAAATTTCCACCATCCGTCGTGACATCCACGCTCATCCTGAGCTGGCGTTCGAGGAAAACCGGACCTCCGACATTGTCGCCGCCAAGCTGCAGGAGTGGGGCTTCGAGGTGACCCGCGGGCTCGGCAAGACCGGCGTGGTCGGCACCTTGCGCAAGGGCAATTCGGTAAAGTCGATCGGGCTGCGCGCCGACATGGACTGCCTGCCGATGGACGAGACCAACGACTTCGAGCACCGCTCGCAGAATGCCGGCCGCATGCATGCCTGCGGTCATGACGGCCACACCGCCATGCTGCTGGGGGCCGCAAAGATGCTAAGCGAAACGAAGAACTTTGAAGGCGCCGTGCATTGCATCTTCCAACCGGCTGAGGAAGGCGGTGGCGGGGCCAAGGTGATGATCGACGACGGCCTGTTCGAGAAGTTTCCCTGCGACGCCGTGTTCGCCATCCACAACAAGCCCGGCTTGCCGGTCGGTCACATCGTGGCCAAGGGCGGGCCGATCCTGGCCTCGGCCGACCGCTGGGACATCCGCATCACGGGCCGCGGCGGCCATGCTGCCCATCCGCACTCGACGCTCGATCCCATGGTCGTCGGCGCCAATATCATCCTCGCCCTGCAGACCATCGTCAGCCGCAACATCGACCCGATCGAGCCTGCGGTCGTGACGGTGGGCTTCTTCAACGCCGGTTCCGCCTACAACGTCATCCCTGGCGGCGCCCATATCGGCGGCACGACGCGCACGACGACGCCGCAGAATCGTGAGCTGGTGAGGCGCCGCATCGACGAGATCTGCGAGGGCGCGGCCCGCATGCACGGCGTCGAGATCGAGGTCGAGCACAAGCCCGGCTATCCGCCGACGGTGAACGATGTCGAGCGCGCCCGCTTTGCCCTAGACGTCGCAGCCGGCGTTTGCGGCGAGCATGCCGCGACCGACAAGGCCGCCTCCCGGATGGGGGCGGAAGACTTTTCCTACATGCTGGAGAAGGTGCCGGGCGCCATGGTGTGGCTGGGCAATGGCGGCGGCAAGGACGCCGTAAGCCTGCACAACTCGCGCTACGACTTCAACGATATGGCGATTCCCTTCGGCGTGAGCTTCTTCGTACGCACCGTCGAGCGCTTCCTCGGCGACGGGAAGGCGGCGTAGGCGACATCGTGCAGAGCGCCGGCTGACAGGTTCGCATGGAGTTCTTTCGAGTCTACGGCCGGGTCATCGGCCTGCTACGGGCCGAGCGCGGGTTGGCGATCGGCCTGGCGTTGGCCAACATCGTGGTGGCGGCACTACAGTTCTACGAGCCGGTCCTGTTCGGCAAGGTCGTCGATCTTCTGGGATCGGCGCGTGACAAGTCCACCGAGGAGCTGTGGCAGGAGGCGACCCAGCTCCTCATCCTCTGGGCTGTCGTCGGGCTTGGCGGCATTGCCGCCAACATCGTGGTCTCGCTGCAGGCCGACCGCATGGCCCACCGCCGGCGTCTGGGCGCCATGGCGAGCTTCTTCGAACATGTGCTGGTGCTGCCCTTCGCCTTTCACCATGGGCAGCATTCGGGGCGCCTGCTCAAGATCATGCTGACGGGCGTCGATCACCTGTTCGGCATCTGGCTGTCCTTCTTTCGCGAGAATCTCGCGACCTTCGTGGCGCTGTTCGTGATGCTGCCGCTCAGCCTGTTCATGAACTGGCGGCTGGGCCTGTTGCTGATCGTGCTGATCATCTTCTTTGCGATCTCCAATGCCTGGGTGGTGAGCCGTACTGACCGCCTGCAACACGAAGTGGAGGACTATCACAGCCAGCTCGCCAGTCGTGCCGGCGACGCACTGGGCAACATCCACCTGATCCAGAGTTTCGTGCGGCTGCGCGCAGAGACGGGCGAGATGCATCGCATCATACGCGAGACTCTGGCGGCACAGTTTCCGGTACTGAATTGGTGGGCGTTGCTGTCGGTGATGACGCGCGCCGCCTCGACGATCACGGTAATCCTGATCTTCGTGCTGGGCACCTGGCTCTACACCAAAGGTGAGGCAACAGTCGGCGAGATCGTGAGCTTCATGGGCTTTGCGACCATGTTGATCAGCCGCATGGATCAGGCCTCGGGCTTTGTCAGCCGCATCTTCTTCCAGATGCCGGCGCTGGCCGACTTCTTCCGGGTGCTCGATTCGCAATCGACGGTGCCGGACAAGCCGAACGGCATCGATATCGGCCGCGCCCGCGGCAACGTTTCCTTCGAGGACATCAATTTCTCCTACGACGGCAAGCGGCCGGCGCTGGTCCATTTCTCCCTGGACGTATCGGCGGGCACCACGGTGGCTTTCGTCGGCCCGACCGGTGCAGGCAAGAGCACGGCGCTGTCGCTGCTGCACCGCATGTGGGATGCCCAGTCGGGCGTGATCCGCATCGACGGCGTCGATCACCGGGACATCAAGCTCGAATCGCTTCGGCGCAACATCGGCGTCGTCTTCCAGGACAGCACGATGTTCTACCGTTCGATTGCCGACAATATGCGCATCGGCAAGCCCAACGCCACCCAGGCTGAGCTCGAGGCCGCGGCCAAGCTCGCTGAGGCGCACGATTTCATCATGCGCCAGCCCAATGGCTACGAGACGATGGTGGGCGAGCGCGGGATGACCCTGTCCGGTGGCGAACGCCAGCGCCTGGCGATCGCCCGGGCACTCCTGAAGGACCCCCCGATCCTGATCCTCGACGAGGCGACCAGTGCGCTCGATTCGGTCACCGAAGCCCGTATCCAGAAGGCGTTGAAGGTGCTGATGCAGGGCCGCACGACCTTCGTGATTGCCCACAGGCTTTCGACCATTCGCGAGGCAAACTTGGTCGTGGTCTTCGAGCATGGCAGGGTCGTCGAGAAGGGCGGCTACAAGGAACTGATCGAGCACGGCGGCGCCTTTTCCCGGCTCGTGGCGACCCAGCAAGCTGGCATCGAGGCAGCCTGAGGCGACTCAATCTGCCTTTTGCATCCGCGGTTCACACAGGTGATGATCGGGCATGCCGGAACCCAAGCCGCGCCTCTATCACGCGCTGTCGTCCTACTATTCCATGATCGCGCGCCTGGCGCTCGTCGAAGGCGGGATCGCCTACGAATCGATGGTGATCGACATCCATTTCAAGATGGTCCAGCAGCAGCCGGACTATGTGCGGCTCAATCCGAACATGACCGTGCCGACGCTGGTGCTGCCGGACCGCATCCTCGACCAGAGCAGGGACATCGCCGAGTACGCGCTAGGCGTCAGCGAAGCGACCATCGATGGCGACACGAAATCCTGGCTCGACCTTCACTACGGCTATCCGATCGAGGAGCTGACCTTCGGCGGGCTTCTCGCCCGCAATCCGATGGCGCGGATCATGATTCCCAAGCGACTCGAGTCGGTCCGTCGTCGCCTCCTCGAACGTGCCGCCCAGAATCCCGACCTCGCCAAGGTCTATGAGGAGCGTGCCGCGGTCTTTGCCGGGCGCATCCACGCCTTCGATCCCGAGGCCGTCGCGCGGCTCTCCGAGAAGCGTCGCGCCGAAGCGGTCGGCTTCATGGATCGGCTCGAGCAGACGCTCCACGATGGCCGTGCCGTACTCGTGCCGCCCGCCTATGGCGCAGCCGACGTGGTCTGGACCGTGTTCCTCGCCCGCATGGAATTCGTCGGCATGGGCGCCGAGCTGCAGAAGCGGCCGGCGCTCGCGCGCTATTGGCGCGCCATGCAGGCGCGCCCGAGCTTTGCCCCTGCAGACATCTGGACGAAATTGCATGTCTTCCGCCTGATTGGAGGGATGCTGGGCGTCGGCTAGGCTATGGCACCGACTGGCATAGAATCTGCCTGATATCCCCTTGGCGGCCGTGAAATGTCCGCCTAAGAGTCGCGGACAGGGAGTCCAGGGGGAACCACATGAGCAAAATCGCCAAACTGCTGGCAAAGCCGCTGGCCGGTGCCACTGCCGTTGCGCTGGTATTGGCAGGCCTGCCTGCCAATGCGCAGACCGCCATCAAGTTCACCCTCGACTGGGTGTTCCAGGGGCCGACCTCGCCGTTCCTCGTGGCGCTGGAGAAGGGCTACTACAAGGCCGAAGGCCTCGACGTCACCATGGATCCCGGCCAGGGCTCGGCCGGTGCGGTCCAGCGTGTCGCGACGGGCGCCTACCAGATCGGCTTCGCCGACGTGAATGCGACCATCGAGTACAACGCCAAGAACCCGGGCAAGGAAGTGCTCTGTGTGTTCATGGCCTACGACTTCGCGCCGTTCGGCGTCTACGCCCTGAAGAAGAGCGGCATCAAGACGCCAAAGGACCTCGAGGGCAAGAAGCTCGGCGCCCCGGTGTTCGACGCCTCGTTCCGTCTCTTCCCGGCCTTCGCCAAGAAGAACGGCATTTCCAAGTGGGAGCATGTCAACCTGACGCCGCAGTTGCGCGAGCAGAGCCTGGTGCAGGGTTCGGTCGACTTCGTCTCCGGCCACTACTTCTCCTCGATGCTGGACCTCAGGGCGCGCGGCGTGGCCTTCGAGGAGATCGTCGCCATGCGCTATGTCGACTTCGGCATGGATGTCTATGGCAACGGCATCGTGATCTCGCCCGAGATGGCCAAGAACGAGAAGGCCGTGAAGGGCTTTGTCGCCGCCACGATCAAGGGCTGGAAGGACGTCATCGCCAATCCGCAGCTCGGCGTCGCCGCCGCCAAGAAGCGCGATCCGCTGATCGACGAGAAGCTCGAACTGGAGCGACTCAAGATCTCGCTGGAGACCAACATCCTGACGCCCTACGTCAAGGCCAACGGCCTGGGCGACGTCGATCCCGCCCGCTTCGCTCGCGCGGTCAAGGAGGTCTCCGAAGCCTATGGGCTGCCCAACGCGCCGGCGCCGGACAAGGTCTTCAGCAACAAGTACCTGCCGCCCAAGGCGGACCGTATGGTTTCCAACTAGGCCGTGGCGTTCGTCGACCTCAGGGGCGTCAGTCTCACTTATCGTCTCGGCAAGGAAAGCACTGTAGCCCTTGCCGATGCGACCTTCGGCATCGACAAGGGCGAGTTCATTGCCGTTGTCGGCCCGTCGGGTTGCGGCAAGTCCACCATCATGAAGCTGGTCACCGGCCTCCTGCCGCCCTCGGGCGGTGAGGTGCATGTGGCCGGCGCCAAGGTCACGGGCCCGATCAAGGGCGTCGGCATGGCGTTCCAGAACCCGACCTTGATGCCGTGGCGGACCACGATGGACAACATCCTCCTGCCCATGGAGGTGGTGGAGCCGCACAAGCGCCGCTTCCGCAGCCATCGCGCCGAGTATGTCGAACGCGGCATGAAGCTCCTGAAGACGGTCGGTCTGCACGACTTCGCCGACAAGTATCCCTGGCAGCTTTCCGGCGGCATGCAGCAGCGCTCGAACCTGTGCCGTGCGCTGATCCATGAACCCGAGCTTTTGATGCTCGACGAGCCGTTCGGCGCCCTCGACGCCTTCACGCGCGAGGAGCTGTGGGGCGTCATGCAGGCGTTGTGGATGGAGAAGCGCTTCACTGGCGTTCTGGTGACGCATGACCTGCGCGAGGCCGTCTATCTCGCCGATACCGTCTATGTCATGAGCCGCCGCCCGGGCCGTATCGTCATGGCCAAGAAGATCGACATTCCGCGCCCACGGACGCTCGCCACCACCTTCGAGCCGCACTTCGTCGATATCGTCCACGAGCTGCGCGACCGCATCCACCAGGAGCACGCATGACCGAGCTCCGTCGCGAGGCGCTAAAGATCGCCATGCCGTGGCTGGTCCTGGCCGGCCTGCTGATCGTGTGGGAGATCGCCTGCGTCGTCTTCGCCGTTCCCGAGATCATCCTGCCGAGGCCCAGCAAGGTCTTCGCGGTCTTCTTCCAGCGCTTCGACATCTTGATGGCCTATTCCTGGGACACGCTGTGGACCACGATGATCGGGTTCCTGCTGGCCATTGCCGGCGGCCTCCTGATGGGGCTGGCGATCGGGGCATCGCCGTTCGTCTATTCCGGCCTCTATCCACTGCTGATCGCCTTCAATGCGATTCCCAAGGTGGCGATCGTCCCGATCCTGATGATCTGGGTCGGCGTCGGTTCGCTGCCGGCCGTTATCACGGCCTTCGCGATCAGCTTCTTCCCGATCGTGGTCAACGTCGCCACGGGTCTCGCCACGATCGAACCCGAGATGCGCGATGTGTTGAGGAGCCTCGGCGCCACGCGGCTGGAGATCCTGACCAAGGTCGGCATCCCGCGTGCCATGCCTTACCTGTTCGCCAGCCTCAAGGTGGCCATCACGCTCGCCTTCATCGGCTCGGTGATCTCCGAGACGGTGGGTGGCAACAACGGCATCGGCTTCCTGATGCTGTCAGCCAGCGCGCGCAACGATGCGCCCACGACCTTCGCCGGCCTGTTCGCGATCGCGATCATGGGCGTGCTGATGTACGCGGTCTGCGCCATGATTGAGAAGCGTATGACGCGCTGGGCCTTCCGCGGCGAAATCGTAAGCTGAGAGCGACGCCTTAGGTCTGGGCGTCGAAGAAGGCGTCGGCGTCCTCGACTTCGACCAGCCGGCCCTTGCGGATTTCGAGGAACCGCGTCGCCACGGTCCGCGTGAAAAAGCGGTCGTGGCTGACGAACAGGCAGGAAACATCGCTCTTCTCGAGCTGTTCCTCGAGATCCTCCTGACCTTCGATGTCGAGATGGTTGGTGGGCTCGTCCAGTACGTAGAAGTTGGGTCGCAACAGCTTCATCTTCAGGAACACCAGCCGCGCGCGTTCGCCGTGACTCAGCACGCCGATCGGTTCGCCGAGGCGCGCGAAAGCAAAGCCGGCGCCGGCAAGATGACGGATCGCGTCCTTCTCGGTGATGCCATCGGCTTCCACGACATAGTCGAGGATTGATTGCTTGGTCGGCAGGTCGTTCATGGTCTGGTCGAAATAGACCAGCCGGCAGGCCGGATTGAACCGCACCGTGGCCTGACCGTCATAGTGTTCGCGCGTCGGATCGAAGGCGGCCGCCAGGGTTGCCAGCAGGGTTGACTTGCCGGCGCCGTTGACGCCCAGCAGCGCCACGCGCTCGCCAGCAGCGACGGCCAGCCGGTCGATGGCGATCAGCTTGCGGTCCGAACCCGGTACGGTGACATCGAGGCCGGAGAGCCGCAGCGCTACGCGGGCGTCGATGTCGCCATCGGCCAGCTCGAGCCGGCGTTCGCGCGCGACATAGGTCTGCGTGCGCTCCTTTTCGATGCGCGCGATGCGGCTTTCGACGGCGTTCTTGCGCTTGTTGAGATCGGGGTTCTTGACCGCCCAGACCTTGTAGCGTGCCGCGGCCTGCTCTAGCCGCTTGATCTCCTTGTCTTCCTGGCGTGCCCGGGTCGCCGCTGTGGCGTCGCGGCGCAGCAGTTCCTCGCGGGCGATCGAGAAGCGCGTCTTGAAAGTGTGTACGCCATCGCTGCGCAGGAAGAGGGTGCGCTCGGTCACGCGGTCGAGGAACTCACGGTCGTGGCTCACGATCAGCATCGGCACCGCGAAGTCGGTCGTGAGCCAGCGTTCCAAGGTGTTGATGTTGGCGAGGTCGAGATGGTTGGTCGGCTCGTCGAGCACCAAGATGTCCGGCTCTTCCAGCCGCGCCGCCGCCGCGATCAGCAGCAGCCGCTGCCAGCCGCCGGACAGGGTACCGAACGGCTTGTCGAGCGTCTCCTGGGCGACGCCGATCTCGTCGAACAGCACGTCGATGCGCCAATAGTCGCCGTCCTGGCCAGCCCGCATCAGGGCATCGCCCAGCACGTCGCGCACCGGCCGTCCCGCAAGAGCCTCCGGAATGTCCTGCGGCACTTGGCCGATGCGGAGCCCGCGGGAGCGGATCACCTGACCGGCATTGAGTTCGAGCGCGCCCGTCAGGCACTTGAGCAGGGTCGACTTGCCGGCGCCGTTCTCGCCAACCAGTGCCGTGCGCGCATCGTCCAGCAGGAACGATACGTTCTCGAAAACGCGGCCCGAGCCGTAGAAGAACGAGGCCTGCTCCATGCCGAGCACGGCCTGACGCGACGCCATGACAAGTCCTGGGGATCAGGAGACGAGGGCGCCATCCTGGGCGATGACGCGCCCCGCCTTTACCACCAGCTTGCGCCGTCGGCGAGTGGCGACGGCCTCCGCCAGGCTCTCGGCCTCGACCGCGACGAAGTCGGCGGGGCCACCAGCTCGGAGACCATAGTCGGGGAGGCCGAGCACGCGGGCACCGGCGTCCGTTACCATCTCGAAGGCGAGCGCCAGTTCGTGGTCGTGCCGGAAGTTGGCGCGATAGGCGATCATCATGGCGCGGTCCAGCATGTCGCCGTTGCCAAAGGGCGACCAGGCATCGCGAATATTGTCGGAGCCACCGAACACCTCGACGCCATGCTCCTTCAGGAGCTTGAGCGGCGGGATCGTGGCGCCACCCGGCCCATGGCTCATGATGGCGATGCGGGCCGTGGCCAGCACATCGGCCGTTCGGGCGGCGCTGTCCGTCGGAACGGAGCCTAGGGCGAAGGCATGGCTGATGGCCACCTTGCCCTGCAGGCCGGCCGCTTCGGTACGTTGAGCAATGGCCAGCATCTGCGCGATACCGCTCTCGCCGCCGTCATGCAGGTGGATATCGACCCCGACGCCGTGCTTCGCTGCGACGCCGAAGATCGCATCGAGGTGACCGTCAAGATCGCCGTCGATGCCCACTGGGTCGAGCCCGCCGACGAGGTCGGCGCCCTCACCGATTGCAGCATCGAGCAGTTCCGTCGTACCGGGCGAGCGCAGCACGCCGCTTTGCGGGAACGCCACGATCTCGATGGTGACGAGATCGCGGAAACGCTCGCGGACCTTCAGTATTTCCTGGAGATTGCGCAGCCCGAGCTGGTTGTCGATGTCGACATGCGTACGCATGTGCAGCGTGCCGCTCGCCATCACCTGACGCACCAGGTTCGAGCCGGTCTCGACTTCCGGCAGGGTCCGGGCGGCGCGCACCTTGCGTTCGGCTTCGATGCGGTCGGCGACACGATTGCCCGTGGCCTGGTTCGGCACCCAGGGCAGGCCGAGCAGTGTCTTGTCGAGGTGGATATGCCCGTCGACCAGGGGCGGCATGACGAA
Source organism: Reyranella sp. (assembly GCF_004297405.1). Lineage (GTDB taxonomy): Bacteria > Pseudomonadota > Alphaproteobacteria > Reyranellales > Reyranellaceae > Reyranella. The sequence goes on along the minus strand of NZ_SCVC01000004.1, from coordinate 240,449 downwards.
AGCGCCGCCGAGGTCGATGGTGTCCTTGCCAGTCGGCGGGGCCGAGATCGGGAGGAGGGCGGTGATCCGCCCTCCCTCGACCTCGATGTGATGCTGACTGCCGTCGGGCAGCCTGGCGTTGGCGTAGCGCACGGACCTTACGCTTGCTTTGGCGCGCCTACTTCGCCGCGACTTCGCCCGCTTCCTTGCGCGTCTGGTTGACGGCGGCGCGGGCGGCCTGGGCCATCAGGCCGCTGTCGTTGGCGATGGTGACCAGACGGAAGCCCTTGCCGATCATCTTGGCGGCATAGGAGGCCGTCCCGTTGTGCAGGCCGGCGAACTGGCCGCGCTTCTTGGTGGCCGCCAGCAGCTTGTCGTAGATCGTGAGGATCTGCGGCTCTTCGCGGTCGAGCATGGGCTTCAGGCCAAGCGACAGGCCGAGGTCGGACGGTCCGACATAGATGCCGCTGATGCCCGGCACATCGAGAATGGCGTCGATATTGTCGATCGCTTCCTGCGTCTCGATCATCGGGATGACCAGGACTTCGTCGTTGGCCGTCGCCTGATAGGGCGTCGCTTCGCCGTAGGCGCCGGCGCGGATCGGGCCGTTGGAGCGCTTGCCCTTGGGCGGATAGAGGCAATAGGAAACCAGAGCCTTGGCTTCGGTGACATTGTTCACCATGGGGCAGATCACGCCCCAGGCGCCGCCGTCCAGCACCTTGCCGACGATGCCGGGTTCGTTCCACGGCACGCGCACCAGCGGCGTTATCGGATGCTTGTCCATCGCCTGGAAGCAGCGGACCATCGAATGGTAGTCCTGCACGCCGTGCTGCATGTCGACGGTGACGCTGTCCCAGCCGCACTGCGCCATGGTTTCGGCCGAGAAGCCGTCGGGGATCGCCAGCCAGCCGTTAACGCAAGCTTTGCCCGCCTGCAGCCGCTTCTTCAGCATATTCGTCGACATCAGTCCGTTTCCTTCCCTCGGGAGTCGTTGAAGACGGTTGGATCATAAGCCCGTCGACAAAAGGGAAGCCATTTTCTTGTATCGCTGGGCGGCTCGGCGCGGTGTTCAGCCCTTCACTGCGCCCGCAGATAGGCCCTCGACGATGTACTTCTGCAGCAGCGCCACCAGGATCACCGTCGGCGCGAGTGCCAGCAGGCAGATCGCCATCATGAGGTTGAAGAAGACATGGACGTCGCCGACCAGGCTGGCGATGACCACGGGCAGCGTCATGACGTTAGGCCGGGCATTCAGGATCAAGGGGATCAGCAGCTCGTGCCAGGAAATGATGAACATGATGACTCCGCAGGCTGCGAGCGCCGGCGTCGCCAGTGGCAACACGATGTGCACGAAGGCGCTGAACCGGGAACATCCGTCGATGCGCGCTGCTTCTTCGAGTTCGGCGGGAATCGTGTCGAAGTAGGGCGCGAGGATCAGGATCGCATAGGGCAGGAGAAAGCCGGTCTCCGCGATGATGACGCCCGAGAGCGAGTTGAGCTGTCCAACCGACCGCATGACCACATACAGCGGAATCATCAGCACGATCACCGGCACGAAGCGCGCGACGATGTTGGCCTGCAGCAGGAAAAGGGTCCAGCGGAAACGCTGGCGAGCGATGGTGTAGGCCGATAGCGACCCGAAGAGCAGCGTCAGGAACGTCACCGAACCTGCCACGATCGCGGAGTTCAGGAACGCCGTGTAGAAATTCTTGATGTTGTCCGGCAGATAGGTGACCTGCTCGAAGATGCGGCCCTTTTGCTCGCCCTTGGTGAGGATGACCGTGAAGTTGTCGAGGGTGAATTCCAGCGGCAGCACGCGGCGCGTATCGGCCTGAAGAGCCTTCTCCGACTGGATGCTGCCGATCAGCACCGCCACCAGCGGCAGCAGGATGAAGGCGATCACCATCAGGTTGGCGATATGAAGCATGAGCTTCGCGGTGCGCGAGGTGGCGAACATCAGAGCGTCACCCGCCGATAGACCATGCGCATGTAGACCAAAGCGATGATGCCGATCATCAAGGTCAGGATGAAGGCCGATGCCGAGCCCATGCCGAAATTGTTCGGCGGCGAGAAGGTGATCTTGTAGCTGTACCAGGCAGCGACCCAGGTGGCGTCGCCCGGACCGCCCTGGGTGATGGCGAGGATTTCCTCGAAGACCGCGAAGGCGAAGGCGGTGCGCAGCACCAGGATGATCGCGATGATTGGCCGGAGTAGCGGCAGGGTGATGTGCCAGAAACGATGCCACGCTCTGGCGCCGTCGACGGCTGCCGCCTCGTAGAGTTCTCGTGGGATGCCTTGCAAGGCCGCATGTACCAGGATGATCGCGAAGGGCAGGGTTCGCCAGATATAGGGCACGGTAACGGCATAGAGCGCCGTATCGGGATTGCCCGCCCAATTGATCGGATCGTCGATCAGCCCGAGGGAAAACAGGATCCGGTTCAGGAAGCCGAACTGGAAGCTGTAGAGGAACGACCAGATCAGGCCGTTGGCGATCGGCGGGATGGCGTAGGGCAGCAGGATCAGGAAACGCGTGATCCTCGATGTCCAGATGCCTGTCTGATTGAGCAGCAGCGCGATCAATACTGCCAGCACGACCTCGCTGCCGACGGTGATGGCGGTGAAGATCGACGTGTTCTTGATCGCGATCCAGAACAGGGGATCTTCGAGCACGCGGCTGTAATTGTCCCAGCCATTGAACGTGAATACACCACGTCGAAGTTGCGCGAGACCGACCTGATGGACGGACAGGTAGGCCGCGTAGATCACCGGATAGGCGAGGACCAGGCCGAGAAAGAACAAGGTCGGCACGTTCATGAAGAACGCGAAGCTGCCGGCCGACATCTCGCGCTGGTACCAGGGCCTACGGCCCGTTCGCGCGATCGACAGTGCGGGCGCCTGAGTCGTCAGGGGATCAGACCTTGCGCTTGGCGTCGGCAATGCCCTTGATCAGATTGTCACAGCATTGGTCGGCCGTGATCTGACCGGTGAGGCATTTCTGGACCTCGATGTTGAGCTGATCGGTCCAGGGGAAATGCCACGGCTGATAGACCGATGAACAGACTTCGCCGATGTAAGCCGCCTGGTCCCAGATCTTGAGGATGGCGGGGACATCGCCCCACGGCGCCCAGCCTTGCTTCACCGCATCGCTGTTCATTACCGAGGTGTAACCCGAGCCCAGCATCGCGTCCTTCGCGAGACTGACGGCCTGCGTGTAGTTGCCATCCTTAGTCTTGCCGCCGAGATACTGCAGCAGCTTCCAGCCCCATTCCTTGTCGCGCGTGGCCGACGTGAGGAAGTAGACGTGCGTGACGCCGATCGTCTTACCCTCGCCCGGCGAGCCGTGGACCTTGACCTTACCGGCGATGGGCGACTGCGCCGGATCGTTGACGACGTTCAGCCCGTAATGGTGATTGGGACCGCGGTAGAGGTTCTTGCCGGCACCGAATGCCTTGGCCGACGTGGTGAACTGGACCTTGAGCGATTCGGGGTCGGAGATGTCGAGTCCCTTCTCGAAGGTGTTCGCCCACCATTTTAGCGTCTCGCGGGCGACCGAGCCCGCGCCCAGCATGTGATTGCCTTGCTTGTCGAAGAAGGTGCCGCCGCGGTTCCAGGTCATCTGGTACCAGGTGCCCGGCAGCTGCTCGAGACCGACGCCCGCGACCCAGAGGACGGGATAGCGTGACACGCCATCCTTCTTTGCCTTCACGCAATGCTCGATGAATTCATCGTAGGTGGCGAAAGGCTTGTCGATCTTCAGTTTCTCCAGCATGTCGGCGTAGTAGTTCCACACCCACACCGCGGAGAAGTAGGGCAGACCCATCGTCTTGCCGTTCACGGTCGCGACCTGCTTGGTGAAGGGCGTGAAGTCCTTGATGTAGTCGGCAGCGCCGGGAAGGCTGTCGATCGGCTCGACCAGGCCTTGATTGACGAAGTTCGGAAATGAAAACGGCGAGGACTGCGAGACGTCGATCTTCTCGCCGGCCGCGAACATCGTCGTCAGCTTGGTGGGATGGTCGTTGAACGACGAGATGGTCGAGTCGACCTTGACGCCCCAATCCGCTTCGAACTGTTTGGCGATGCGTGTGTAGATGTCGCCGTAGGTCCAGACGACGAAGTTGAGGCGATCAACTTTGCTGCGTGGCGCCTGGCTCCAGGGGCCGGCGGACTGGCCGAAAGCTCGGCCTGTCGACCCAAGCAGACCGAGGCCCGCTGTGGTGGCCAGTACGCGGCGGCGACTCAACTCCCACTTACCGATGACCTCGTCACTCATGTGATAGCCCCCAGGTCCGGGTGATGGCCGTGTCGAGACGAATGGCACTCGGCACGAAGCCGACAACGTCGAGTGAACGAAAGCCTATCATCCGGGTGCCACCAGACATAGGTGCAACCCAGCAAAAAGTAGGCCACGGTGGATTACTCGTCAGGAGGCAGGTGAGACGAACACATGCAGCTATTGTCTTTGCAAGCCGGTCGGCTCTCGGTCGACCTTGCACCGGAAGCCGGAGGGTCGATCGCGCGCTTTGCCGTGCTGGGGGAAGCCAACTCGGCCGGCGATGTGCTGCGGCCCGCCACGGAGGCGGCATTGGCGTCAGGCACGGGAAAGGACAGCGGCTGCTATCCGCTGGTGCCATTTTCCAATCGCATCGCGAACGGGAAACTCCTCTTCGGCGGCGAGCAGATTGACGTGCCGCTCAACTGGCCAGGCGTGCGCCACCCAATGCACGGCGATGGCTGGTCACATGCCTGGACGGTCGGTCGCCACGATGGTCGTTCGGTCGAGCTGATTTATGAGCACAATGGCCTCTCGGGCTGGCCGTTCCGCTATCGGGCCCGCCAGACCTTCGTGCTCGACGAAGCGGGGCTGGTGACCGGCATGTCGATCGAGAATCTCGAAGATCGCGACGTACCGGCGGGACTGGGCCTGCATCCCTACTTTCCGCGCGATGCCGAGACCGAGCTGACCTGCCGGCTGCGCGGCGTCTGGGAGACCGATGCCGAGGTCCTGCCGCTGAAACATGTGCCGGTGCCTCCGGCGTGGGATTTCTCCAGCGGGCGCCGCGTCGCAGGGCTGGGGCTTGACCATTGTTTCGATGGTTGGGACGGGCACGCCACCATTGCCTGGCCGCGCCGGGGTATGCGGCTGGAACTCTCCGCCACGGAGGCGTTCCGCCATCTGGTGATCTATGTTCCCGACGGCCAGACGTTCTTTTGCATCGAACCGGTGAGCCATGCCAACGGTGCCGTCGGGAAGACCCGGCTGGCTGCCGGAGCGACGTTCGCGGGTGAGATCGCCTTCCGTCTTTCGTTTTCGTGAGGAAGTCATGTCGCAGTTCGCCTCCTATCCCAGCCTCGCCGGCCGGCCCGTCCTCGTCTCTGGTGGCGGCTCGGGCATCGGTGCTTCGATCGTCGAGCATTTTGCGGAGCAGGGCGCCAAGGTAGGCTTTGTCGATATCGACGAAGCGGCTTCCGTGGCGCTGGTCGACCAGATCAAGGCCGCGGGCCATCCGGCACCGCTCTTTGCCAAGGCGGACGTGCGCGATCTCGCCGCCTACCAAGCGACGATCGACGGCATGGCAGGCAAGCTCGGTGCCTTCAAGGTACTGGTGAACAATGCGGCCCGCGACGACCGTCATACGATCGACCAAGTGACTCCCGCCTTCTGGGACGAGCGCATCGCGGTCAATCTGCGCCACCAATACTTTGCCATCCAGTCCGTGGTGCCCGGCATGAAGAAGGCCGGCGGCGGTTCGATCATCAATTTCAGCTCGGTGAGCTATCACGCGATGACGCCGCAACTCTCTGTCTATCAGGCGGCCAAGGCTGCGGTGATCGGCATGACGCGCGGCCTCGCTCGCGATCTCGGACCTGACAACATCCGCCTCAATTCGCTGACGCCGGGCTGGATCATGACCCAGCGCCAGATCGATCTCTGGCTGACCCCGGAGGCCGAAGCCGCCCTGATGGTCGCGCAGTGTCTCAAGGAGAAGATCTATCCCCCCGATATCGCGCGCATGGTGCTGTGGCTGGCGGCCGACGACAGCCGGCTTGTGACGGCGCAGAATTTCGTGGTCGACGGAGGCCGGATGTGAGCCTGGCCTTGGCCTCCCTCCCGGTGCGCATCTATCGCGGCTGGTTCAATTTGATCCGCCACCTGTTGCCACCGACGCTCTATTTCTTCGTCGCCTTCAACCTGATCTCGCTCACGACCGACCTGCTGGTCCATGACTACTGGTTCCGGCTGTCAAACTTCATGCTGGCCAGCACGACGGCACTGGTCGTCGGCAAGGTTGTTCTGGTCGTGGACAAGGTCCGCCTGATCGACAAGTTCCGTGGCGCACCCCTGATCCAACCGATCCTGTACAAGACGGTCTTCTATTCCTTCGTCGTCCTGCTGGTGCGCTTCTTTGAAAAATTGCTGCACTTTGCCTTCGACACGGGCGGCTTCGGATCGGCCTTCCAGACTGAGATGGCCGCCTTCAACTGGCATCGCTTCGTGGCAGTCCATCTGTGGATCTTCATCTGCTTCCTGATTTACGTGACTGCCACCGAGTTGAACGCGCTGGTGGGCGACGGCCAGCTCAAGCGCCTGTTTTTCCATCACCGGTCTTCGGAGTACCGGCTGACGCGCCGTCAGCATATCCGCGCGCTCATCGAGATCAGCCGATTGGCGGAGAATACGCCACGCGAACAGCTCCTCGATTCCGCGACTCCTCAGGGCATGCGGCTGGTCACCCTCATCGATAGACTGCGCAAGCGTCAGCCGGTCTGAGGAGATTGGCGATGGCCATGGATATGGGCTGGCGTCAGATCGCCTGGGCGATCCTAGGCATCGGTGGCCTCATCGTGGCGGGCGGCATCCTGCTGGGACTCGGCAACCTGCGCCATGTCCTCTATGGCGACCGGGCCGACGGTGTGGTTGTCGACATCGTGCGCGAAGGCAGCATGTATTCGCCGGTGGTGCGCTTTCGCCTGCCCAACGGCGAATTGCAGGAAGTCACCGATCTCGGCAGCGGCGCGCCCGACTTTTCGAAGGGCGATCTGGTCACCGTGCTCTACATGCCCGAGGACCCGCAGAATATCCGCCTCGACACGTTCGAACGGCTGTGGATGGTGCCGATCATCGCCATCGGCTTCGGCTGCTTCTGGCTGATGTTCGGTGTGGTCGCCTGGGCATTGTCATGCAACGCCGATCTGGCCCAAGTCGGAGAGCGTGCTTTCACGACGATCTCCATCACGGCGCTGGTGATCGGGATCTTTGCGCTGTGGAGTGCGACCGATCTCTACGCCAGTGGTGGCCGTGCGCAGGGCACGGTGGTCGAGATTCGCAAGAGCAGCAGCATCGTGACGGAAGAAGTAACGCTCGCCACCGGTCGCGAGGTGCGGCGCGACGTCGAGCAGGATTCCTATGCGCCGGTCGTGCGCTTCACCACCCAGGAAGGTCGTGAGATCGAGTTCCATGGTCGAGGCGGCAGCGGCACGTCGTTTGCCGAAGGGGATGTGGTGACCGTGGTCTACGATCGCACCAATCCCAGCCGGGCGCGGATCGTATCTTTCCTCGACCTGTGGCTGCCGGCCGTGGTGGCCTTTGCTGTCGCCTTCCTGTTCGGCGGTTCGGCCAAGCTGTCGCGATGGATGCGGCGGCGGAGTACAGCCGCTCAAGGGATCTCGTAGACGGCGACCTCCGAGGTCATCCCGCGCAGCGCCTGGCTTTGCACCATGGGCTTCTGACCGTTGCGTTCGAGCAGGTCGGTGCTTTGCGGATGATCGACGACGGACGCGGTCGCCAGGATCGACTGGGAAACAGCCAATCCCTGAACGCGAGACGCGATGTTCACTGTCTGGCCGAAATAATCCTGTCGCTCGTTGAAGGTTACGGCGAGGCAGGGGCCTTCGTGGATACCGATCTTGAGCAGAAGGTCTTCGCGGCCGTGCGCATCGTTCAGGGCGCGCATGGCGTGGCGCATGCGGAGGGCCGCAGCCAAGGCACGATCAGGCGTCGGGAAGGTCGCCATGACCGCATCACCGATGGTCTTGATCACGGCGCCGCTCTCCGCCGCGACGATCTCGTGCAGGACGCGGAAATGTTCGCGCACAAGGTCGAAGGCCACGAGATCGCCGACCCGCTCATAGAGCTCGGTCGAACCCTTGAGGTCGGTGAACAGGAACGTGAGGCTGGTGATCTTCAGCCGCTGGTCGATATCGAGCGTGTCGGTGCGGTAGATGTCGCGGAAGGTCTGGTTGGAAAGGAGTCGCTTAGCCGTCAGGAAGCGCTTACGGCGGCCGAGCAGCTCATGCATTTTGTCGTTGGCGATCCAAATGCCGGGCAACGTACGGCGAGACGTTTGGTTCTCCAGTTGCAACCGGAGCGGTCCTGGCCGCAGCTCCATCGTCCCCGTCGGCGATCGCAGGTTGTTGAACACCAGCGACAGGTTCTGGCGCTCCCGTGTCGGTTCGCCTTTGACGTCGATGAAGCGCGCCGCATGCGTGACGGGTTCGAACACAATGATGAAGTCGGGGGGAAGCTGCAGCGACAGGATCGCTTTGCTGCCCGGCAGGAGCTCGACGGCATCGAGCGTGATTTCCTCGATCAGCTCGTCGAAATTCTCCGTGGGAAGTTCGATCCCCGATCCCCAGAAGATCTGCCGTGCATAGTCCCACATCGGCATGGTGTCTGGATCGTGCGCCGCGATGCGACGGATCCTCGGGTTCACCGTGAAGGTCACTTCGACCATTTCGTCGAGCGTGGGCTCATAGCCCGCAGCGCAGAGTGCACAGACATATTCCTCGCACCGCACGCTCTTCAGCGAAGCGTTCGAATCGAGGACGCCACCACAGCCCGGGCAAAGCACATTCCACGACATTTCGAAGAGACCGATCCGCGCCGCGTGCAGGAAGGCGCCGATCGTCTCTTCCTCGCCAACATTGTGGCGGCGGGCGAAGTCGAACACGTTGACGCGGCAAAGGTCGGCGTCGGGAGCTGTTCCGACGAGACGCTCCATGGCCGTTACGGTGTCGGCATCTGCCGACTGCCGCAGGACTGCGAACAGGGCTTGCCCATCACTCATAGCTCGAAGCTACACCCGACGGGCGTCCCGAGTCCTTACAAAGCCCGGGTTTCTACAGTCCAGTGCGGTGGATCCAGGTGGCGAGTAGCGTCGCGAGTTCCTGGGGTTTCTCCAAAGGCGCCATATGGCCGCAATCCTCCAAGATGGCGAAGTTGGACTGGGGGAGGTGCTGCGCCATGCGCTCGGTCTCTGCGAAGGTGCGCAAGCGGTCCTGTCGGCAGGCCACGACAAGTGACGGGCAGGTGATCCGTTCCAGATCGGCATAGCCATCGCGACGAACGAGGGCGGCCTGACGCTTGCGGACTTCTGGTCCCAGACGGCGCTGCATGGCGCGCAGCCGGTTGAGCAGCACGGGATCGGTCTCGCGATCGGGATGAAGTCCCATTGCCGTCGTTACCGCACCGGCGGCAGGTGGCGGACGGTCGCCGGGCCGATAGCCAGCCTGGCGCCGCGCCCGCTCCTCGTCGGAGTAGCCGCGCGCGGACGAGGCGACGAAGGCCACGCCTGCCACGCGTTCGGGCGCCATCAGGGTAAGCACGCGCGCCACGAAGCCGCCCATCGAGAAGCCTACCAGCACGAAGCGATCCGGCGCGTCGGCAAGGACACGTTGGGCCATGCCTTCGAGCGACGAGTCCTCGTAGACATTGCCGTAGTGGAGTGAGCCCAGCGCTTCGAGATCGGGGACCATGTCGGTCCAGAGATCCGAGTCGCACATGAAGCCGGGGAGAAGAACAAGGGAACGCAAGCGGCCCGGACTGTACAGCGGCTTCGGGCCGCTGCCTACCTTCGAGCGGCGCAGGACACAGGTCTTCCCGATCTCGATCTGTGATGGTCTGTCAGCCCGGTGGCACGAAGAGCGCGCCCGCCCAGGCCGCGATCACCATCAGGATCAGGCCCGGAATGACGTAAAGCGCGAATGTGCGGCCGCCAGCCGAAACGGCGAAGATCATCTTGGTCAGGGTGTTGGTCGTGAAAGCGACCAGGATCGGGACGATGGCCGCTGGCGGCTCGAGACGGCCATCTGCCACCAGCGATGCCACGGAGATGGCGGCGGAGTGAGCGTCGGCGAAGCCGCCCGCTCCAGCAGCAAGGATGACGCCTGTTTCGCCGAACCAATCCTGTAGTGCCGCGGCAAGGATCAGCACTGCTGCGAGGATGGCGGCGAAGGTGAGGGCGGTTTTGAGGCTGAAGGCGCTCCCTGGTGTTTCTTGCGACTGGCCGCGTTGTTTCAATGCCCAGAGCGTGAAGATGCCACCGTAGAGAACTGCCGCCGTGCCGGAGAGCACCAAGGGCATGACGAAGGCCTCGAGTGTCGGCAGGCTGGTGACGGCGACCAGGACGGCAAGCTGCACGACGGTGGCGACCGAGGACAGAATGGCTCCGGCGACGGCGGGCTTCATGAGTTCCGGCTCTTTGGCCGCCCGCGCGCCCATCGCGCCGATCGTGGCGCTGCTCGAGATGAAGCCCGAAGCAAGACCAGCCAGGGGCAGGCCGAAACGAGAGCCGACTGCGCGGACAGCGACATAGCCCAGCGCCCCCACGGCCATGACCAGGATCACGACGATCCATACCGTGCGCAGATCGAAGGCGCCGTAGGGCCCGATTGGATGATCGGGCAGCAATGGCAGCACGATCAGGGTCGCGCCGGCGAAGACCAGGAGATCGCGAATTTCCTTGGCCGTCAGAACCGACCGGACGAATCGATGCAGTTCGGCACGGGCATTGAGGAGCGCGGCCGTGACCACGCCGATTCCCGCGGCGTAAGCCGGTTCGCGGATCGCGAGCCCGCCCAGCAGTGCCGTTAGCACGAGGGCGATCTCCGTCGTGAGACCTGGATCTGTCTCGCGGGCGTGCCAGTAGGAAAGGCCGGCGAAGGCCGTCACGCCCAGTGTGACGGCCGCCAGCAAAATCTCGCCACCGACGGCGACGCCTGTAGCGCCGGCCAGCGAGGCCAGAGTGAAGGTCCTGAGGCCGGCGGCGCCCCGTGTCGGGCCTTCGCCCTTCTTGCGCTCACGGTCGATGCCGATCAGCAGACCGATGCCGAGGGCGACGAGGAAACCGAAGACGAGGGGATCAAGGGAAAAAGGCATGACTAACGTTGGACTGTAACACGTTCCGCCAACTCACGTTGTGATTCGCGCTTTCCGGGTTGCCAGCTTGAAGGGCATTCCTCACGATTGAGCGTTGCAGGAGACTCCAGCAATGACGACGCAACTCCTCGATGTCTCGCCGCTTTGGCCGGCGACGCTCGATCATATTCGCTACGATTCACCCGACGCTGCCCGGCTCGCGGATTTCTACAGTCGGACGATGGGCATGGCTGTGAGCCAGCTGACCGAGACGGAATTCCTTCTCGAAGCACCGTCACGCACGATCGTGATCGGCCCGGCGCAGGCAGCGGGACACGCTTACAGCGCCTTTGCGCTTCGGGACGGCGATCATCTCAAGACCTATCACTCCTTCCTCGAAGGACAGGGCGTGGCATTGCTGCCGTCGCCGACATCGTTGTTCGGGGCAGATGCTTTCGCAGTGCGCGATCCCGACGATCGGCTGGCCGTTTTCGGAACGAGGGCGCGCGCACGCAGCGCGGCAGGCGCGGACTTAGCGGCCGGCGGCTTGCCCGGCATGTTGCAGCATGTCGTGGTGGCCTCGGCGCGGTTTCCGGCGATGTTCGAGTTCTACGGCAAGACACTCGGCTTCATGGCGTCGGATACCGTGCACAAGGATGGTACAGGGCCTGACGCCGGCGACGTGAATGTCTGCTTCCTGCGATCCGACGAGATGCATCACACCTTTGCGATATTCCGCGCTCCTCAATCGCGGGCCGATCATCACGCCTACGAGACGACTGGCTGGAACGACCTCAAGCTCTGGGCCGACCACTTCGCGTCGCTGGAAATCCCGATCTGGTGGGGCCCCGGCCGGCATGGCGCCGGCAACAACCTCTTCTTCATGATCAAGGACCCGGACGGCAACAACATCGAGATCTCAGCGGAACTCGAGGCGATGGAAAAGGGGCAGCCCGGCAAGAAATGGATCGGCGCCAAGCGTGCGACCAACCTTTGGGGCGAACCCTGGATCAGGGACACGGCGACGACGTCGTGACGGATCAAGACCGGGCGCCTATAGTACCTGCAGCGTTGAGTGAGCGTCTTGTTGGTACAGCCGCACCGCTTATGAGGGGGATGCCATGAGTTACTATGATCTCGGCGCTTACACTCGCGCGATCACCACGAAATCTCCGGACGCCCAGCTCTGGTTCGACAGGGGATTGAACTGGGTCTTCGCCTTCAACCATGAAGAGGCGATCAAGTGCTTCGGCAAGGCGCTGGAGCACGACTCCGGTTGTGCGATGGCCTATTGGGGAATCGCCTATGCGGCCGGTCCGAACTACAACCTGCCCTGGCACCTCTACGATCCTGCCGGCAAGGCCATGGCGCTCGCCGCGGCCTACGATGCCATGCAACAGGCATTGAAGCGTGCGGACCAGGCCACGCCGATCGAGCAGGCGTTGATACGCGCCCTGCCGGCGCGCTATCCGCAGCGTGACCCGATCGAAGACCAGTCCGATTGGGACCGCGCCTACACCAAGGCCATGCGCACGGTCTTTGTTGCGAACCCGACGGATCTCGATGTCCGGTCCGTGCTCGTCGAGGCGATCATGAACGAGACGCCGTGGCAGATGTGGGATCTGTCGACTGGCGGTGTCGCCAAGGACGCGGGCACCGCCGAGGCGGTGAAGCTGCTCGAGGATGCCTTCCGCGATTATCCGGCATCGTGGGATCATCCGGGGCTGCTGCATCTCTATGTCCATCTGATGGAAATGTCGCCATTCCCGCAACGGGCGCTCCGGGCCGGTGACCGGCTGCGTGACCTTGTCCCGGATGCCGGACACCTCATCCATATGCCGACTCATATCGACGTACTCTGCGGCCATTACCGCGATGTCGTCGTCTACAACGAGAAGGCAATCATCGCCGATCGGAAGTTCCTGCAGCGTGAAGGGGCGCTGAATGTCTATGCCCTCTACCGCACCCACAATCATCATTTCGCGATCTACGGCGCGATGTTCCTCGGCCAGTACACTCCGGCTATCCGAGCGGCGCAGGAGCTGATCGACACGACGCCCGAGGAGTTGCTGCGCATTCCATCGCCGCCCATGGCCGATTTCATCGAGGGCTATCTCCCGATGAAACAGCACGTTCTCGTGCGCTTCGGCAAATGGCAGGAGATCATCGACCAGGAATTGCCCGAGGATCGCGATCTCTACTGTTCGACCACGGCGATGATGCTCTACGCCAGGGGCGTCGCGCACTCGACCCTGGGCAATATCGCGGCGGCGGAAGAAGCGCGAGCCGCGTTCCGTAAAGCCAGGGCCAGGGTGCCGGACACGCGGCGCGTCCACAACAACACCGTCGTCGATCTGCTGGCCATTGCCGAGGAGATGCTGAGCGGCGAGCTGGAATACCGTCGCGCCAACTATGATATCGCCTTCGCCCATCTGCGCCGCGCCGTCGCTCTCGAGGACGCGTTGCCGTACGACGAGCCCTGGGGCTGGATGCAGCCGTCGCGGCATGCCCTGGGAGCACTGTTGCTGGAGCAGGGGCATAGCGGCGAAGCGGAAGCTGTCTATCGCGCCGATCTCGGTTTCGATGGCAAGCTTAGCCGGGCCTGCCAGCATCCGGAGAACGTCTGGAGCTTGCACGGTCTCCACGAATGCTTGACCCGGCGCGGCGATACCGTCGAGGCACCTTTGATAAAGGCGCGGCTCGACCTTGCCTCGGCGCGTGCTGAGGTTCAGGTGCGAGCCTCGTGTTTTTGCCGCCGGGCTGCCGCCTGAAGCTTGGCTGCACGCGGTCGAATACTGGACACAATACAGGATGGGTAGCTGCCGACGGGCAAACGGAGAGGAGGGATGGCGCAACCGACCCGCAAACTGACCGCGATAGTCGCAATGGACGTCGTGGGGTACTCGCGACTGATGGGCGACGACGAAAGCGGAACTCACGCGCGTCTCAAGGCCCTCCGCTCCCAACTCATCGAACCCGCTGTCGCGAGACACAATGGCCGGTTGTTCAAACTCGTCGGCGATGGGGTTCTTGTCGATTTTCCCAGCGCCGTTGAAGCACTGAGCGCGGCTATTGAGATTCAGCAAACCGCGACAGGGGCAGAGAAAAGCGCTCTCGAAAGTCATCCGCTTTCGCTGCGTATCGGCTTGCATCTCGGAGACGTGCTCGTTGACGACGAGGACCTCTATGGAGATGGCGTCAACGTAGCAGTCCGACTCGAAGCCGCAGCGCCTGTCGGAGGGATCTTGGTGTCCCGCAGCATCTACGATGCGGTAGCGCGTCGGCTCAAGGCCAGTTTTGAAGACGCGGGAAGGCTCTCTCTCAAGAACATCCATCAACCGGTGGAGGCGTTCACCGTAAAATGGAAATCAAGCGACTGGTCGACGGCGTCGTCAAAGGCTGTCGAGTGGACTCCAGCGGTCCCGAGTGCGCCGACAGAGCCGCCGGTGATTCTTTCCGACAAGCCGTCGGTGGCGGTCCTGCCCTTCCGGAATTTGAGCGGCGACGTCGAGCAGGATTACTTTGCCGATGGCATGGTGACCGAGATCATTACGGCGCTTTCCCGCTTCAAGTCCTTGCTCGTGATCTCTCGCAACTCGTCGTTCACGTACAGGGATAGTTCCATCGACATAAGCAAGGTAGGCCGCGAATTGGGCGTTCGATATGTTCTCGAAGGAAGCGTACGCAAGTCTGGAGAACGAATACGTATCGCAGGGCAGTTGATCGACTGCGAAACAGGTACGCACCTTTGGGCGGAGAGATTCGATGGTTCGCTCGACGGTGTCTTTGAGCTTCAGGATCGTGTGGCCGCGAGTGTCGCTTGCGAACTCGTCCCGCAACTGCGAGTCGCCGAAATCGAACGAGCCAAGCGAAAGCCGACAGACAGCCTGCATGCTTACGATCATTACTTGCGTGCGCTGGCCAATACCTACAAATGGACCAAGTCGGCGCACGAAGCGGCGTTGCCCATGCTCTATGAGGCGATCAGGTTGGACGCGAACTTTGCGGCTGCCTATGCCCTGGCCGGCATGTGTTACACGCTTCGAAAGCAGAGCCGTTGGATGACCGACGTCGCGGCGGAGAGCGCGGAGGCGATACGGCTGTCGCGTCGGGCCATCGAATTGGCTAGCCAGGACGATCCCTGGTCGCTGACGGTCGCCGGCTTCAATCTCGCCTATGTTGCCGAGGAGCTGGAGGTGGGGGCCGACCTCATCGAGAGAGGTCTGATCCTCAATCAGAACTTCGCTCTGGGCTGGCACTTCAGTGGTTGGGTGAAGATCTATCTTGGGGAGCCCGAAGTGGCGCTTGAGCATCTCGAGCGGTCACTGCGTCTTAGTCCTCGCGATCCCAATGTCATGCAGATGAAGACAGCCGTCGCATTCGCATCGTTCTTTGCCGGGCACTACGACGATGCGATGCAACTGGCCCGGAAGGCCGTTGGAGAGGTTCCCAGTTTCTTGCCAGCCTGGCGGATGATTGCAATCAGTGGCGCCCTGAGCGGCCAGCTCGATCACGCCAAGGCGGCAGCGTCGCGAGTCCTGGAACTCGATCCATTGGCTCGGGTCACTACGCTTGTTCCAATGCTTCCTCTGCGCAGGCCGCAGGACCGTGAAAGATACAGGGATGGTCTGCTCCGCGCCGGTATTCCTGAGTAGGAACCCGCGCCTCTGCGATCGGGCGCATTGCTAGTCGCAAGCGCCGGACGTTGCCGGGACGACGTCGGCATTTTGACGATTTCGGCTGTCGA
Source organism: Reyranella sp. (assembly GCF_004297405.1). GTDB lineage: Bacteria > Pseudomonadota > Alphaproteobacteria > Reyranellales > Reyranellaceae > Reyranella. The sequence continues at coordinate 224,589 of NZ_SCVC01000004.1, read as the reverse complement.
GCCTTAACGCCAGCAAGGCAACGAGCATGGCGGACAGGGGCACCAACGCGGCAACCCAGGTCACGGCGCCGAGACCCGGCCCGCGATCGATCACGAAGCCGCCCAGCCACGCACCGGCGGCGTTGCCGAGATTGAAGGCGGCAATGTTGAAGCTGGAGGCGAGGCTTTGGCCGGCGCCGACGGCTTTCTCCAGCACCCACATCTGTAGGGGCGGCACCGTGGCGAAGGCAGCTGCGCCCAGCAGGGCGATAAAGGCTACAGCCGCAATCCGGTCATGGATTGCGAAGGTCATCAGTGCCAGCACGCCGGCAAGGACTGCAAGGCTTCCCAGGATGCTCGGCACCAGCCGCCAATCGGCCAGTCGGCCGCCGATCAGGTTGCCGGCGATCAGGCCGGCGCCAAAGACGAGCAGGATCGGCGACACGGCCGCGTCCTCGAATCCGGTGATCTGAGTTAGGATAGGGGCGATGTAGGTGAAGACGGCGAACAGACCGCCGAAGCCCAGGACCGTGGTCAGGAGGCCGAGGAACACCGGCGGCCGCGCCAGGGCGCGGAGATCGCTACGCCAGTCACCCTCTTCCGGGGCCGATGTGCCGCGCGGGACGAAGAGTGCAATCACCGCCATGGCGACGACGCCGACCAAGGTCACGGCCCAGAAGGTGGCGCGCCATCCCAGCATCTGGCCGAGCCAGGTGCCGAAGGGGACGCCCAGGATGTTGGCGACCGTGAGGCCGGTGAACATGACGGCGATGGCCGAGGCGCGCCGGTCGGCCGCGACGAGGCCCGTGGCGACCACCGAACCCACGCCAAAGAAGGTGCCATGGGCGAAGGCCGTCACGACTCGCGCCATCATCAGGGAGGCATAGGACGGAGCGAGGGCACAGGCCGCGTTGCCCAGGGTGAAGATCAACATCAGGGTGAGCAGCACGGTCTTGCGGGGCCAGCGCCGCGTCATGACCGTCATCACGGGAGCGCCCACGACGACGCCCAGTGCATAGCCGGAGATCAGGAGCCCGGCCGCCGGGATCGAAACGCCGAGATCGGTGCTGACCTCCAGCAGGAGGCCCATGATGACGAATTCGGTGACGCCAATGCCGAACGCGCCGGCAGTCAGGGCATAGAGGGCAAGCGGCATGGCGGACGACCTTCCGTGGGCAAACAAGGTTTGGAAGGGACGAAATGGTGTGCTGCTGCCCTGTGACGTAGACTTCCTTTCAGAACATGACTTATGAATTGAAATCACAATGAGCCTGCGCGAGATCAACCGGTCCGGGGAGATGGAGGTATTTGCCCAGGTCGTCGATCGCGGCGGCTTCTCCGCGGCGGCGCGGTCGCTCCGCATGAGCCCTTCGGCAGTCAGCAAGCTCGTTAGCCGCCTGGAGCACCGGCTGGGTGCCCGGCTGATCAACCGTTCGACGCGCCGTTTCCAGCTCACGCCCGAAGGCACGCTCTTTTATGAGCGTAGTGTTCGCATCCTCGCCGATCTCGGCGAGGCAGAGCGCGGAGTGGCAGCCAACGAAACGCCCAGCGGACGGCTGCGAGTCAATGCCAACGTGCCGTTTGGCGTCCACTTCCTGCTGCCGTCGCTGCCGAAGTTCCTCGACCGGTATCCCGACATCACTGTCGACCTCACCTTGATCGACACGACGGTCGACCTGATCGTCGAGCGGACCGACGTGGCGATCCGCACCGGCCCGCTGAAGAGTTCCAGCCTGCTCGCCCGCAAGCTGGGGGAGACGCGCCGGGTCATCGTGGGTGCACCGAGCTACTTCGCGCGGCACGGCACGCCGAAGTCGCCCGCCGAGCTGGAGCGGCATAATCGGCTCGGGTTAGGCTTCGTCCGCTCGGTAGATGTCTGGCCACTGGTGCGCAATGGCAAACGCATTGACTTGCCTGTGGCCGGCAATGCGCAGGTAAGCAACGGCGAGGCCCTGCGACAGCTCGTCCTGAACGGGCTCGGTCTGGCGCGACTGGCTTGGTACGAAGTGGCTGCCGACATCAAGGCAGGACGCTTGATCCCGGTGCTGGAGAACTGCAATCCAGGTGATACCGATCCCGTACACGCAGTCTTTCTTGGCCAGGGTGGCTACTTGCCCGCGCGCGTCAGGGCCTTTCTCGATTACCTCGTCGAGACGGTGCGGTTGGCCGAATAGCCCGCCGACAACCCTTTGTCAGGGCTCGTCCATGTCGGCCGGCGTCACGGCACCTCCAAGCAGGCAGCCGATCGCCTGGCCGTCAGCAAAGCCGATGCGCACATGGATTTCGGAAAGCTGACCCATGGCTCGCCCCTGGAAGATTCGGATCAGTCGGTCATTACGGTCGATCGTCGCGTCGGCCAGTAGGCCGAATGCCAGGGCAGCGGCCGCTATGCCGGTCGCTGCATCTTCGGGGTAGCCGGAAGATCGCGGAAACTGGCGGGCTTCGAAGGTCCGTTCGCCCTTGTCCCGGATGGTGTAAGGATACAAGCCAGTGGAGCCGATGCGACGACAGACGGCCTCTACCCGCGCCGGATCGGCGACGAGCGCATTGAGCCGGTCGACATCCTTCATCGGAACCAGAGTCTTGGTCCTCGACGTCACGGCGTTGTGCAGCGGTAGATCTGCGAGGGCATCGCGCCCAATACCGAGAGCGTGCAGGACGTCGTTCGTCTGCTCGGTCGTCAGCGCACCAACGCGCCCGGCCGGTTGGGTAATCTCGACCTTGGGCATGCCATCGGTTCCCTTGCTCAGGAAGCCGGTGACGGGGCCGCTCCGGGTGGCGATGCGTACTGTCGTCTTCGACAGGAGGCTGTTGCGAGCCAGGAGCCACAACGCGCCGACGGTCGCGTGCCCGCACATCTCCATCTCATGGTTGGGCACGTAGAAACGCAGGGTCAGATCGAAGTCTTCCGATTCCGCCGGCAACACGAAGCCGGATTCATGGCCGTGCTTGCGCGCGACGGCTTGCATCTGCTCGCCGCTCATGCCCTTGGCATCGACGACGAGCGGGCAGGGATTGCCGCCCTTTCCCTGGTGCGTGAAGACGTTGACGTGGTCGACCGATGTCATCGATGGATGATCCTGAAGGCTGAGGCTTTGGGTCAGTCGCGCCGCCAGGCCGGCGGGCGTTTGGCGAGGAACGCGTCCACGCCTTCGGCAAAGTCGGGACCGTCGGCAAGATCGACAACGGCTTCGAGCTCGTAGGCCATGCCCTCGTCGAAGCTCATGCCGCCGCCCAGGGTCACGGTCCGCCTGATGGCGGCAAGGGCTGCAGGTGATTTGGCGGCCAGCTCTTCGCCGTAGGCCTGCACTCGCATGCGCAAATCCTGCGGGGCGACAAGCTCGTCGATCAGCCCCCAACGCAGCGCCTGCTCGGCCGACACCAGACTGCCATCGTAGAGATAGCGGATCGCGTTCGGCCGACCGATCAGGCGAACCAGCGCCTGGGTAGTAGCGATCGGCGGAATGAAGCCGATGCGGATTTCGGGCTGGCCGAGCTTGGCATCGGCCGCGGCAAAACGCAGATCGCAATGAAGCGTCATCTCCAGCCCGCCGCCGACCGCCGTGCCGCGGATCGCTGCCAGCAAGGGCTTGGGCGACGAGCGCAGCAAACGGACGATCTCATGGGTGAGCAGCGCCCACTTGCGCATGCCGTCACCCGTCATGCCCTTGAAGACCTTCAAATCGGCGCCGGCGCTGAAATAGCTGTCGACGGCACTCCCTAGCACGATCACGCGTATCTCGGGATCGGCAAGCGCCGCCGCGATGGCGTCGCGGGTTTCCTCGACCATCTGGTGATTGAAGGCGTTGACCGGCGGCCGATTGAAGTCGAGCCAACCGACATGACGGACAGTCGAGGCACGAATGAACGAAGGAGCCTCGGCCATTGGATGGCTGCCTATGCGGCCTGTGACTGCTCGGGATAGAGCGAGAGCAGCCCGGCTTCACTCGCCGGGCAGACGCCACGCTCTGTGACCAACGCCGTTACCAGCCGCGCCGGCGTGACGTCGAACGCCGGATTGGCGGCGGGGCTGCCGTCGGGCAGGAGTTGGACGGTCGCCATGTCGCCTGCCTCGGTGCGGCCGGTGATGTGCGAGACCTCGCGCGCGCTGCGTTCCTCGATCGGGATTTCACGTACGCCGTCCTCGATCGTCCAGTCGATCGTGGGGTAGGGCAGGCCGACATAGAACGGCACGCCATTGTCGTGCGCCGCCAGCGCCTTCAGGTAGGTGCCGATCTTGTTGCAGACATCGCCACGCCGCGTGGTGCGGTCGGTGCCAGTGATGACAAAATCGACCTGGCCATGCTGCATCAGATGGCCGCCGGCATTATCGGCGATCACCGTATGCGGCACGCCATGCTTGCCGAGTTCCCAGGCCGTCAGGCTGGCACCCTGATTACGCGGCCGCGTTTCGTCGACCCAGACATGGATCGGGATGCCGGCATTGTGCGCCTGATAGATCGGCGCCAGGGCCGTGCCCCAGTCGACCGTGGCCAGCCAGCCGGCATTGCAATGCGTCAGCGCGTTGATGCGGTTGCCCTTGGGCTTCAATCGACGGATCAGGCCAAGGCCGTTCTCGCCGATGCGCCGGCAGATCTCGACATCCTCGTCGCAGATTTCGGCCGCGCGCCGATAAGCGGTTTCACGCCGCTTGGCGGCAGGCAGCGGCGCCAGCAGGGCGCGCAGATCGTCAAGCGCCCAGCGCAGGTTCACGGCGGTCGGCCGCGATTCCATCAGCACGGTGTAGGCGCGCGCCAGCATGGCGTCGGACGAATCCGTCGCCATGGCCAGCGCCATGCCATAGGCCGCGGCAGCGCCGATCAGCGGGGCGCCGCGCACGATCATGGTGCGGATCGCCTGCTCGGCGTCCTCCATCGTCTTGAGGTCGCGCACCACGAAACGGTGGGGCAGCAGGGTCTGGTCGATCACCTGGACGGTCGTGCCGTCGGCGCCGAGCCAGATGGTTCGGTAAGGGGTGCCGTCTACTTTCACGCCGCCATTTTAGATGGCGCGCGCCACCGCGTCGATTATTGCCGCACTGTCGAGTTTGTAGGTCCGGTAGAGATCGGGAATGTCGCCGGATTGGCCGAAATTCTCGATCCCCAGCGGCACGACCCTCTGGCCACGCACCGACCCCAGCCAGGAAAGCGCCAGCGGGTGGCCGTCCAGTACCGTCACGATCCGTGCATCGCGCGACAGCGGCGCCAGCAACCGTTCGATCGGGCTCGCGCCGCGATCGACGAGGCCAGCCGTACGGCCGCGATTACGCTGGGCGGCTAGCCAATCGGCATGCAGGCGGTCCGGCGAGGTCAGCACCAGAAGGCCGGCGCCGGCGAAATCGCGTGCGACGCTTTCATGCGCTGCGATCGCTTCCGGCGTGACGGCCCCCATGGCGACGACCGCTACATCCGCGCCGGACTCAGGCGGCGCATACCAGTACGCGCCATTCACGATGTCGGCTTCCTGTTCGGTGGACAGGGTGCGTTCCGGCTGGGGCAAGCTGCGCGTCGAAAGGCGAAGATAGATCGAACCGCCCTTGTCCTGCTGCATGTAGTCGAAGCCATGCCGCATCAGGATCGCGAGTTCGTCGACATAGGTCGGCTCGTAGGAGAGCAGGCCGGGCTGGCCGATGCCGATCAGCGGCGTGTGGATGCTCTGATGGGCGCCCCCTTCTGGGGCAAGCGTCACGCCTGAGGGCGTGGCCACCAGCATGAAGCGCGAGTCCTGGTAGCACGCGTAGTTTAGCGCATCGAGGCCGCGTGCGATGAACGGGTCGTAGAGCGTTCCGATCGGCAGCAGACGGGCGCCGAAGATCTGATGGCTGAGCCCCATCGCGGCGAGCTGCAGGAACAGGTTGTTCTCCGCTATGCCCAGCTCGATGTGCTGGCCGCGTGGCGTCTTACGCCAGAGCTGGGCCGACACGACCTTCAGCTCGCGGAACACGTCTTCGGCCTCGGTATGGGCCCACAGGCCGCGCCGGTTCACCCAGGCACCGAGGTTGGTCGAGACCGTGACGTCGGGGGAAGTGGTGACGATGCGCCGCGCGAGTTCGCTGTCCTCGGCCGCAATGGCATTCAGGATCTTGCCGAAGCCTTCCTGGGTGCTCGACTTCTTGTCGGTGGGACGCGGGAGGGCAGCCGGGATGGCGACCTGCGGCGCGGTAGTCCGCCGCTTGCCCTGAGCGTTGAACGGCGCGGCATCGAGGAAGGGCTCGAGTTCGGCGGGTGCCGCCGCGAGGCCGGCGAACTTCTCCCATTCCTGGCCGTCGGCAATACCCATGCCCTTCTTGAAACCTGCCATCTGGTCCAGGGTCATGAGGCCCGAGTGATTGTCCTTGTGACCGGCGAAGGGCAGGCCCTGGCCTTTGATGGTGTAGGCGATGAAGCAGGTCGGCGTGTCGTCGTTCACGCCCTCGAAGGCGTCGAGCACGGCCTGCATGTCGTTACCGGCAAGGTTCGTCATCAGGCGATGCAGCGCGGCATCGTCGTGCTGCTCCAGAATGCGCCTGACGCCGGGATATTGATTGAGGTCGCGCGTCAGCGCTTCGCGCCAGCCGGCGCCGCCCTTGAAGACCAGCGCCGAATAGAGCGAGTTGGGGCAGTCGTCGATCCACTGCCGAAGCTGTTCGCCGTCCGGTTGGGCAAAGGCCGTCTCCAGCAGCTTGCCGTACTTCAGGGTGACGACGCGCCAGCCCACCAGCTCGAACATCTCGCCGATGCGGCCGAACAGGCGGTCGTTCACCACGCCGTCGAGGCTCTGGCGGTTGTAGTCGATCACCCACCAGAGATTGCGGACGTCGTGCTTCCAGCCTTCGAGCAATGCTTCGAAGATGTTGCCCTCGTCGAGCTCGGCGTCACCGACCAGCGCGACCATGCGCCCGGTCGGCCGCTCCCCGTCGCCCAGATTCTTCAGCCGCACATAGTCCTGCACGATCGAGGAGAAGAGCGTCATGGCGACGCCCAGCCCGACCGAGCCGGTTGAGAAGTCGACGTCGTCTATGTCCTTGGTGCGGGAGGGATAGGACTGCGCGCCGCCCAGCGCCCGGAAGCGTTCCAGCTTCTCGCGCGTCTGATGGCCAAACAGATACTGGATGGCGTGGAATACCGGCGAGGCGTGGGGCTTCACCGCCACGCGATCCTCCGGCCGCAGCACCGAGAAATAGAGCGCCGACATGACCGTCGCCAACGACGCGCACGATGCCTGGTGGCCGCCGACCTTCAGCCCATCGCGATTGGGCCGCAGATGATTGGCGTGATGGATCGTCCAGGCGCTGAGCCACAGCACCTTGCGTTCCAGTTCACGCAGCAGGCGAAGACGCTGGATGGGGGCGAGAGTGGTCATAGCCATCGGCATACGCCTCGCGCGCTGGAAGGTCCTTGCGTTCGGATCGCAAAACAGGCTGTATAGGGTAGATTTATCCTGAAATATGGCATTTCAAGCAATGATCTCCCTAGATGCCATCGACCGGCGCATTCTCGAGCGGCTGCAGCACGACGGCCGCCTGAGCAATGCCGACCTCGCCGAGCAGGTCGGCCTCTCCTCGTCGCCGTGCTGGCGGCGGGTCAAGGCGCTCGAGGAGGCGGGCGTCATCAAGGGGTACGCGGCGCAGCTCGATGCCAAATCGGTCGGCCTCTCGGTCAATGTCTTCATGAGTGTGTCGCTTTCCACCCAGGTCGAAAAGGCATTGAAGGATTTCGAACGGGCAGCAGCCGAGCGCCCCGAAGTGATGGAGTGCTACCTGATGACCGGCGATAGCGACTACCTGCTGCGGGTCGTCGTGCCCGACCTCGAAGCCTATGAGCGCTTCGTGATGGACTTCACCAAGATCGCCGGCATTGCCCAAATCCGCAGCTCCTTCGCGCTGCGTCCCGTGAAGCAGGGCACGGCATTGCCTCTTTCGGTATCGGGCCGCTAAGAAGGGCAATGGCCACTCCGACTACTACCCCAGGTTTTCCCTGGGGCATGACGATCCTGTTTGTCCTGGCGGTGCTGCTCTACGGCCCCTTCATTGCCAACGTATTGACCGCGCGCAGCAGCGACCTGGCAGGCCGTGGCATGTCGTTGGGATTCGCGGTGATCCAAGGGCTGGTGCTCTGGATCGTGCTGGCCTCGATGTTCGCGATCGCCGTCCTGCGCGGCGCAATGCCGTCCTATGCCACCGCAGCCGCTATCGTATTCCTGCCGCTGTCGGCAATTGCGGCTGCCTCCGCCATGGGCCTCTACAACGATCGCTATGGCGATTGGCTGGCCGTCGTGCCGGCGCTCTTGCCGTTGCTCCTGGCACTCTACGCCTTCTGGGCGCGAATGGTCGGCTGGCACAACACACTGCCGCCAGTGCCGACGACGGCGATTCTGGGCGGCGCCATCGTTGTTCTGACGATCGTGCCGCTGGTGCTGACCACCATTGAATATATGCCCAATCCGGAACGGGAGGCCGCGCAGGCCGCCGAGCGCAAGACATGGGAGGAGCAAGAGAAGAAGCGCGTAGAGGAAGCCGATGCAGCCGACGCCGCACGCTTCGCCAAGCTCGGTCCGGATTCGCACCTCCGCGACTATCTCGAAGATTTGCCCCCCGGTGCCATGCACCATCGCCAGGCCCTGGCGGGGGCGAGGCTGGTCAAGACGCGGACTGCCGATGCCGTTCAGCTGCTCGGGGAGGACAGGCTCGACGACCTGTCCCAACTCCGGGCGCTCGACATCGAACCCTCCGCTGTGTGCGCGGCCTACCGCGACGCGCTCCAGGCGGAAGCGGCGAAGATTGCAAAGACGAGGTCCGATTACATCAGTGTCGCCATCGATCTCGAAAGGCAGTTGCCCAACATCGAATGGCTGACGGGCAAGGGCTGCGACCTGTCCGGGCCATTGAGCGACGCCGCAAACCGGGTGCGCAGTGTCTCTGATTCCGAACGCCTGACTGAATTTGCCGACCAGCTGATGGCGCTAGGCAAGCGTCCCTAGGCGAGCTCGATCGTCCCGCTCATCATCGATACGCATCGTCCGCCGATATAGGTCGCGACGACTTTGCCGTTCTTCTTCTCGGCAGAAGCTTCGAGCACGCTCGGCCGGCCCATATCGAAACCTTGGCCGATCGTCCGATCGAAGGTGAGATCGGTTTCCGGCCGGTGGTGCGTGAGCAGGCCGATCAACGCGACATTGGCGGCACCGGTGGCGGGATCCTCGGGAATGCCGTGCTCGGGTGCGAACATGCGGGTCTGCACGTCGACCGCCCCCTCCGGCGCCTGGACATAGAGATGAATGCCCACGATCCGATCGCGCGGCAGCTCGCGGGCGAAGACCTCGAGTCGCGGTGCCGCCGAACGCAGCGCCTCGCGCGAGGCAAGCTCGACAAAGAGCAGCGGCGCCCCGCACGAGGCAACGATCGGACGATGGACGTCGAGCTTCAGGGCCGCCGCGTCGAGCGAGCAGGCGCGCTGGACGATCTCGGGTGCAATCTCCTCGCCGAAACTCAGCGGCACGGGGGCGGCGAGCCGGGTCGCCACGACGGCGCCGCCTTCACGCCGGATATCCATGTTCACCAATCCGGCCTTCTCCTCGAACACCAGGCGATCGCCGGTAACCGGCTTGCCGTAACTCGTGCCGGCGCGGGACAGCACGAAGGCCGTGCCAACATTGGGGTGGCCGGCAAACGGCATCTCGGCCTTGGGCGTGAAGATGCGCACCTCTGCCGTATGCTTGGGATCCTTCGGCGGCAGCACAAAGGTCGTCTCCGCGAGATTGAACTCGGCAGCGATGGCCTGCATGCGTTCGGTCGACAGACCCTGCGCATTGGTGATGACTGCCAGCGGATTGCCGCCGAACTGGCGGTCAGTGAAGACGTCGACGGTGGTGAATTCGAGTTTCATGGACCGAGCCTAGCGGCTTGCTCCACGGTACTTGCGCGAGATTAATTGGGTACGGAAGGAGAAAGCCTTGGCCTATCAGACGCTCAGCTACAGTCGCGATGATCGTGTCGCCACCATCACCCTCAATCGACCGGACCGGTTGAATGCCATCACCCGTGAGATGCCCGACGAAATCCGGGCCGCGGTCGAGGAAGCCAACCGCGACGATCTCGTCCATGTCATCGTTCTGCAGGGCGCCGGCCGCGCTTTCTGCGCCGGCTACGACCTGAAGAATGCCGCCGAGCGTCCGCGCGGCACCGGCGGCAGCCAGGAGATGCCCTGGGATCCGTTCATCGATTTCCAGCTCATGGACCACAATACGCAGTGCTTTCAGTCGCTGTGGCGCAGCTACAAGCCGACGATCTGCAAGATCCACGGTTACGCCGTCGCCGGGGGCAGCGATATCGCTCTGTCCTGCGATCTGGTGGTGATGGCCGAAGAGGCGAAGATCGGCTATCCGCCCGCCCGCGTCTGGGGCTGTCCGACGACGATGATGTGGGTCTATCGGGTTGGCGCGGAGCGGGCCAAGCGCCTGCTCTTCACGGGTGACCTGATCGATGGCCGCGAAGCGGAGCGCATTGGTCTCATCACCCAGGCCGTGCCAGCCGCCGAGCTCGATGCTGCGGTGCAAAAGCTTGCGGACCGGATGAAGGGCGTGCCGAAGAATCAGCTCTGGATGCAGAAAACCGCGATCAACAGCGCCTTCGAGAACATGGGAATGCGAACGACCCAGACCCTGGCGACGCTGTTTGACGGCATGACGCGCCATTCGCCGGAAGGCATCTGGTTCAAGCAGCGCGCCGAAGAGAAGGGCTTTCATCAGGCGGTGCAGGAACGCGACAGCGGCGATCCGATCCCCGGCAGCAAGCCGCCGCGAAACAACTGACGGCCGCAATTGAGGGCGGAGCCGAGCCTGTTTAAGGTTCGGACCATGAGCATGACCCAGATCTCCACCCCGATTTCCTACGACCACGGCGTTTCCGACAAGAAGCTGATCGGCGAGACCATCGGCGCTTACTTCGATCGCACCGTCGAGACCTATCGCGACCGGGAAGCGCTGGTGGTTCGCCACCAGAACGTACGGTGGAGCTGGGGAGAACTGGGCCGGCGGGTCGACGATCTCGCCGCCGGCCTGCTGACGCTCGGCCTGGAGCGTGGTGATCGGGTCGGTATCTGGTCGCCCAACACGTCGGAATGGACCCTGGCGCAGTTCGCCACCGCCAAAGCGGGGCTGGTGCTGGTCAACGTCAACCCGGCCTACCGGCGCGCCGAACTCGAATACGCCATGAACAAGGTCGAGTGCAAAGCGCTGATCCTGGCGCCGGCGCTCAAGACCTCGAACTATCTCGAGATCGTCCAGGATCTCGTGAAGGACAAGAAGCTTCCGCACCTCAAGCACATCGTGCGGCTCGGCACCGAGAAGACGCCGGGCATGCTGAACTTCGACGATGTCGCGAAGGCCGGAGGCAATGTCGAGAAGGCCAGGATCGCCGATCTCGCGCCCAAGCTGCAGTTCGACGATGCAATCAACATCCAGTTCACGTCAGGCACTACTGGCTATCCCAAAGGCGCCACGCTCAGCCACCACAATATCCTGAACAATGGTTACTTCGTGGGCGAGGGTCTGAAGCTCACGCCCGAGGATCGGCTTTGCATTCCGGTGCCGCTCTATCACTGCTTCGGCATGGTGATGGGCAATCTCGGTTGCCTGACACACGGCTCGACGATGGTCTATCCGGCGGAGGCCTTCGATCCGCTGGCGACGCTACAGGCGGTTTCCGAGGAGCGCTGCACCGCACTCTACGGTGTGCCCACGATGTTCATCGCCCAGCTCGATCATCCGGAATTCGCGAAGTTCGATCTCAAGAGCCTGCGCACGGGCATCATGGCGGGCTCGCCATGTCCCATCGAGGTGATGAAGCGTGTGCAGAGCCAGATGAACATGAACGAGGTCACGATCGCCTACGGCATGACGGAAACCTCGCCAGTGTCGACCCAGTGTGCCACCGACGATCCGGTCGAGCGGCGTGTCTCGACCGTCGGTCAGGTCCTGCCACACATCGAGATCAAGATCGTCGATGCCGAAGGGAAGGCTGTGCCGCGCGGCGAGACCGGCGAGTTCTGCACCCGCGGCTATTCGGTGATGAAGGGTTACTGGAACGACGAGGCAAAGACGAAGGAAGCCGTCGACGACGCAGGCTGGATGCACACCGGCGATCTCGCGATCATGGACGAGCAGGGCTACGTCAACATCGTCGGCCGTCTCAAGGACATGGTGATCCGCGGTGGTGAGAACGTTTATCCGCGCGAGATCGAGGAGTTCCTCTATCGCCATCCCAAGGTGCAGGACGTGCAGGTGATCGGCGTGCCCGACCAGAAGTACGGTGAGGAGGTTTGTGCCTGGATCAAGCTGAGGGACGGCGAGGCGGCGACGGCCGAGGAAATCCGCGAATTCTGCAAGGGCCAGATCGCCCATTACAAGATCCCGCGCTACATCGAGTTCGTGCCGGAGTTCCCGATGACCATCACGGGCAAGATCCAGAAATTCGTGATGCGCGAACAGACCATCAGCAAGCTCGGACTGACGGCGCAGAAGACGGCTTAGCTGCCGTCTCGTCCAGCCTCGCCGCCGTTGGTCCCCGAATGGTCACGGCAACGTCCTTATTGTTGCACCGTTGAACGCCAACAGTCGCGCCCTTGAAACAGGGGCGCAACGGGGTGGCGAGATGACAGGCGATCAAACGCCAAACACCAAACCCGAAGTGGGCAAGACGACGCCGGATCCAGCTGGTGCGCAGCGCTCTGCGCGGAAACTGTTGAAGGAGCTCAACGGTCCGGTCGACGAGGAGTTCAAGGAATCTCTTGCAGGTCTCTCACGACAACTGAAAGAGCGGGTGTCCGGACAATCGGAAAATGACTCGCGGATGACAGCGGAAGCGCGCAAGGCCGCGCTCCAAGCGTACGATCTCGAACGCACCCGTCGATTGAAAGCGATCCTGAAGATCGTCGGTGGCGTCGCTCTCACAGCAAGCATCACCGGGCTCGTCGTTTTCATCGCCGCGCCGTTCGACCGACCGCTCCCCCGCGCTACGGCGCCCGTCAAGCCCATCGAGGTAGCTGCCGTGGCGCCGATACTGACCCCTTCGCCGGTGTCGAGACCCACAGCGGTTTCCACGGCAGTTTCAATGCCGGCTTCCGAGCCAGCGGCAAGCGCTCCTCCTGTCGTGACGCCCGCAGTTACACAAGCCGCCCTTGCACCAGCCGTAGAGGTAGAAAAGGTACGCCCCGAATCGAGCCTGGAGGAGGCTCCATTGCAGCGTGCCGACATCAGGGAAATTCAGACGAAACTGCGCGCCTTTGGTTTCAATCCCGGGCCGCTGGATGGCGTCGCGGGGAGAACGACCCAAGCCGCCATCATGCACTACCAGCAGAACAGGGAACTGCCGCAGACCGGCACTATCGACCGCCAGTTGCTGGAACAGCTTCGCCAGGACCCAGCGCCCGAGGTTGTCGCGCCGCAAGTTGTCCAACGCCCCGCACGACCTGCACGCGCGTCAGGCGCAACTCGGTCGTCGGATCCTTTCGATCCCCTGCGGACTGCGGCTCAAGACTTCGAGCGATGGCTGCAGTCTCTGGGGCGTTGATGGAACTTTCCCACTTGCGAATCACTCGCAAGACGCTTAGTTAGCGTCCGTCTTCACTGCGAAGATCGTAAGCGTCTCACGTCAGGCAACGCATCTTGACCCGGTCCTCGGCCGGGCAGCCGGTCTTTCCGGCGGATGCAGCACGGCCGACGACCTACAGTGAGACCTTCAATCGTGAGCAAGCATTCCTGGTTTTCTTACCGACGCCTGCCGTCACGTTACGCCGGCATCGTCCTGCCGTTCCTGCTGTCCATCGTCATGACCTTCGTCGTTTCTGGTATCGCGACAGCGCGCAGCATCGGACTTGCCCCGACCTTTGCCGGCACGTGGATGAGCGCCTGGGGCCTGTCCTGGGTCGTGGCCTTTCCGACCCTGCTCGTGGTGATGCCGATCGTGCGGCGCCTGGTCGGGCTGATCGTCGAGACGCCAGCCCGCTAGTACCAGTCCGCGAGGCTGCGGCCGTCAGCCCAGCAGGCGCTGCACGACATTCATCTGGATCTCGGCCGCATCGACCATCTCGGCGATGGGCACGCTCTCGTTGGCGGCGTGCCCTTGGACACCCGAACCGGGACCGAAATTGATGATCTCGATGTCGTCGTCGGCGTAGTAGCGACCGTCGCTGACGCCGGTGGCATTCAGGAATTTCACCTTGCGACGGCTGTGGGCCTTCACCGCGGCTTCGAAGGCACCGACGGCGGCGCCGTTCTCGGGCGCGAAGAAGCCGTTAGTGCCGGTCAGGAACTCGACCTGGTACATCGCCTTCGGCTCGCCGACACCGTCGACGACGCGCTTCAGTTCCTTGAAAGCGTCCTTCACCTTCTCGTCGGGCAGCAGGCGGCGGTCGATCTCGACCGTGCACGCTGAAGGCACGACGTTGGTGTTGTGGCCGCCATGGAACATGCCGATGTTCACCGTCGACTTCATCGCGCCCGAGACACGCCGCGCCAGCGCCTTGTCGTAGTAGGACTGCAGCGCGCCGACGAGGCGCATCATGCGCAGGATGGCGTTGTCACCGGCCGCCGGGTTGCCAGCATGGGCGGCGCGGCCCTTGGTCGTGATCTTGGCCCACATCACGCCGCGTTCGGCGACGATCAGGTTGTTCTCGGTCTGCGCGCCCAGGATCAGCGCATCGGGCCGCACTTTGCCGCTCTGGCGAAGATACTCCATGCCGTTGGGTCCGAGGTTTTCCTCGTCGGCCACGAAGGTGAAGATCAGCTCGCCCTTGGCTGGACCACCGCGACGGGCGATCTCCTCGGCGAGCCAGATCTGGACCGCCATGCTGCCCTTGCAGTTGCCGGCGCCCAACCCATAGACGAGGCCGCCCTTCACTAACGCCTTATAGGGATCGCTCTTCCAGTTGGCGCGTTCACCGACGCCCACCGTGTCGACATGGGCGTTGAAGGCGATGACCGGGCCTTTACCTTTGCCCTTCATGCGCGCCACGACATTGTCGACGCCTTTGGCCTTGGTCGCGATTTCCACCTTGTAGCCCGCCTTCTTCAGGCGCTTGGCGGTGTAGGCGCAGATTTCGACCGAGGTGCCGGGCGGGTAGGGGCTCGGCAGCGCGATCAGATCGGACAGGATCGCGACGAGTTCGGACTGCATCTTCTTCGACATCAAATGTTCCTTAGCGGTTGGCCAGTTCGGTCAGCACCTCGACCAGCACGCGGGCGCCGGCGGCGAGGTCGGAGGGGGTCGCGTTCTCGATCTCGTTGTGGCTGATGCCGCGCTCGCAGGGCACGAAGATCATGCCGGTCGGGCAGAGGCTCGCGATGTGCATGGCATCATGACCGGCGCCGGACGGCATATCCATGTTGGAGAGGCCGAGCGCATTGGTCTTGGCGCGCACCAGGTCGACCACCATGGGAGCGAAGTCGGTCGGCGGTACCACCATCACGCGCTCGATGGTGGCGGGGCAGGGCGCCGCCTTGGTTGCCACGATCTCGCGGAGCTTCTTTTCGTGGGCGTCGAGCACGGCATCGGAAGGATGGCGCATGTCGATGGTGAAGCTCGTCTTGCCCGGCACGGTGTTCGGAGAACCGGGGCTGACATCCACCCTGCCGATGGTGAAGCGCAAGGTGTCGTCCTTGTCGGTCGTCGCCTCGTACATCGCCTGGGCCATGCGAAGGGCGGCGGCAAAGGCGTCCTTGCGGGCGGCGCGCGGTGTGGTGCCCGCATGCGCTTCCTCGCCAAGGGTTTCGACGATGTAACGACGGCTGCCCTGGATGGCGGTCACCACGCCGATCGTCTTCTTCTCATTCTCGAGGCGCGGGCCCTGCTCGATATGGGCCTCGACATAGCCATCGAGCGGGAAACCCGGCTTGCCGTCGCGCATTGGCGCCGGCGCGGTCTCCAAAGTCTCAGCCAGCGCGTCCTTCAGCATGACGCCCTTCCAGTCCTTCACCGTGAGCATCTCGTCGAGCTTGTTGTGGCCGGCGAAGACCGCCGAGCCCATGGCGCCGGGCTGGAAGCGCGAGCCTTCTTCGTTGGTCCAAGCCACCGCCATCACCGGCCGCTTGGTCTTCACGCCGGCATCTTCCAGTGCCTCCAGCGCCTCGAACGCGGCCAGCACGCCGTACATGCCGTCGAAGCGGCCGCCGGTTGGTTGGCTGTCCATGTGCGAGCCGCTCAGCACGGGCAGGGCTTTCGGATCGTTGCCGTCGCGGCGCACGAAGAGATTGCCGATCGCGTCGGTCGAGATCGAGAAACCACGTGCCTCTGCCCAGGAAGCGAGCAGGTTGCGGGCAGCCGCGTCCTCGGGCGACAGGGCCTGACGGTTCACACCACCCTTGGGCGTGCCGCCCAGCTTCGCCATATCGACGTGCCGCTGCCACAGACGGTCTTCGCGCACTGCGCCTGCTGCGCTCATCTCGCCTCCTCAAGCTTGTCGCGCGAGCTATAGCCGCGCCATAGTCGGGCTTCAATCGTCGGCATTCCCCGGGGCCTCCATGCACAATCATCTCGAGCGTAACCTGATCGGCTATGGCCCCAAGCCGCCGCACGCCCAGTGGCCGGGAGATGCCCGCATCGCCGTCAGCTTCGTGCTGAACTACGAGGAGGGTGGGGAGAATACGATCCTGAATGGCGACGCTGGCTCGGAGGTCTTCCTGACCGAGACGTCGGGTGGCGTGTCCTTCGCGGGCGCACGCGATCTCTCGACCGAGTCGATGTACGAATATGGCAGCCGGGCTGGCTTTTGGCGCATTCTGCGGCTCTTCCAGGAGCGCGACATGCGTTTCACCTCCTGGGCGGTAGGTCGGGCGCTGGAGCTCAATCCGGCGGCCGGCAAGGCGATGGCCGAGGCCGGTCACGAAGTCGCAAGCCACGGCTGGCGCTGGATCAACTACAAGGATTTCACGCTCGAGCAGGAACTCGACCATATGAAGAAGGCGGTGAAGGCGATCACCGCCTCAGCCGGCAAGCCGCCGGTCGGCTGGTACACGGGCCGCTTCGGCATGCACACCCTCGACGCCGTCCTCAAGCATGGCGGCTTCCTCTATTCGAGCGATTCCTATGCCGACGACCTGCCCTACTGGGTGAGCGTCGGTAAGACGCCTCACCTCGTCATTCCCTACACGCTCGAAGTCAACGACATGAAGTTCAGCGTCGCGCCGGGCTTCAGCTCGGGTGACGGCTGGCTGCAGGCGATGAAGGACAGTTTCGACGTGCTCTACGCCGAAGGCGCGCAGACCCCCAAGATGATGTCGATCGGCCTGCATTGCCGGCTCGCCGGCCGGCCGAGCCGCGCGGCGACCCTAGCGCGCTTCCTCGACTATGTCGCCTCGAAGCCCAAGGTCTGGGTGGCGACGCGCGAGGAGATCGCGCGCCACTGGATCAAGGTTCATCCGGCCAAGGGCAAGAAGTAAGCGAGGAAACTACGGTCGCTGCAGCAGGTGGACGTAACAAACCGCGCCGACGCCCACCATGTGGGCGAGGCCGGTCCGGGCCTTCGGATGCTGGCGGGCGCCGGCTTCACCGCGAAGCTGCAAGGTGATCTCGCCGATCTGGCCGATGCCGGTCGGGCCGATCGGGTGGCCCATGGCGATGAGCCCGCCCGACGGATTGACGGCGCAACGCCCGCCGATATCGAGCGCGCCATCCTTGAGAAGATGCACGCCCTGGCCTTCGGGGCAGAGGCCGATATTTTCGATGTAGTGCAGCTCCTCGACCGTGAATGCATCGTGCAGCTCGATGATATCGAGGTCCTGCGGCGACACCTGCGCCTCCTGCAGCGCAATCTCCGTGGTCTCCTTTGTCAGCACGGCGTCGAAGCCCAGGCCTGCCGCATAGACGCGCTCGCTGCGGGCCGTTGAACCGATCACGCGGATCGCGCGACCGGGATCGATACCGAGCCGCTTGATGCCGTCCTCCGACGCCACGATTGCCGCGGCGGCGCCTTCGCCGATGGGTGTGCATTGCAGGGCGGTTAGGGAGCCGGCGACCTTCTTGCCACCCAGCACTTCGTCGAGGGAGCGTTCCTGCTGCCGCTGCGCGTTCCTGTTCTTGGCGCCGTTGCGGTGGTTCTTGACCGCGACGCGGGCGATGTCTTCGAAGCTCACCTTGTGCCGATGAGCATACTCGTTGGTCAGCAGCGAGAAATGCGTGAACTGCGCGATGGCGTCTTCAGCAAGATTGTCCATGCCGGTGCTGTCGCGCCGTACCGGATTGCGTTTGTCGACGCCGACCGCCAGTGATACGTCGGTGAGGCCGCTCGCCACCTCGATGCAGGCCTGACGGAAGGCCGTCGAGCCCGACGCCGAGGCATTTTCGACATGGGAGAGCGGAATGCCGGTGGCACCGAGATGGCGCAGCATCGGCCGGCCCGACGCCATGCCGAGCAGGGCGGTGGCAACGTAGGCGGATTCCGCCGATGGCCATGTGATGCGGGCATCGGCCAGCGCTTCACGAATCGCCGTGACTCCCAGGGTGACGTAGGGCGTGTCGCTGGGATTCTGGTAGCGATGCCAGCCCACGCCGACCACGTAGACGGGACGCAGGTCCTTCAATGTCCTGGCCATGGTCAGTGCTCCGGCTTGAATCGCAGGTCGAGGATCGCAGAGCCGTCGTCGCCGGTCCCGACCGGGACGAGGGCCGTCACCATCTCCGTGCCGGGGGCAATCTGCTGGACTGGGTCGACGAGCAAGGTACGCACGACCGGTCCGTCGGTGAGAGCGATCTTGCCGATGGTGAAGGGCGTGGCCCGCGCCTTGTCGGCATGGAGATGCACGACAGTCGAGGAAAGGAGCTTGCCGCGGCCCGTGAGCGCCATGGGCTGCAGGTCGGCGCCATGGCGGCCGCAGACCTCGCAGCCGTGGCCTTGCATGGGAAAGAAGACGTGGCCGCAGGTGCAACGGCCACCCAGCAACGCCCCTTCCGACGTGTAGAGCGTGGGCTTCAGGAGCGTTTCCATGGGTCCTCCGCTCAGAGGCTGCGGCCGATGATCTCTTTCATGATCTCGTTGGCGCCGCCGTAGATGCGCGCGACGCGGGCGTCGGCGTAGGCGCGGGCGATCGGGTACTCCCACATGTAGCCGTAGCCACCGTGAAGCTGCAGGCAGGTGTCGACGACGCGGCCGTAGGTCTCGGTCAGCCAGTACTTGCACATGGCGGCGGTGGGCACGTCGAGCTTGCCCTCGAGATGCAGTGCCGTGCAGTGGTCGAGGAAGGTGCGGGCGATCTTCACCTCGGTCTTGACCTCGGCGAGCTTGAAGCGGCTGTTCTGGAAGTCGATGATCGCCTTGCCGAAGGCCTTGCGCTCCTTGACGTAGTCCAGGGTCCAGCCGAGCACCGCTTCCATGGCGGCAACGGCGCCGATGCCGATCAGCAGCCGTTCGCGCGGTAGCTCCTGCATCAGGTAGATGAAGCCGCGACCCTCGTCGCCCAGCCGGTTGGTCACGGGCACGCGCACGCTCTCGAAGAAAAGCTCGGACGTGTCCTGCGCCTTGAGGCCGATCTTCTCGAGGTTGCGGCCGCGGCTGAAGCCCGGGCGGTCGCCTTCGACCAGGATCAAGGTGACGCCCTTGGCGCCGGCCGAGCTGTCGGTCTTGCAGATGACGATGATCAGGTCGGCATGCTGACCGTTGGTGATGAAGGTCTTCTGGCCGCTGATGACGTAGTCGTCGCCGTCGCGCACCGCCACCGTGCGCACCCCTTGCAGGTCGCTGCCGGTGCCGGGTTCGGTCATGGCGATGGCGCCCACGACGTCGCCGGTCGCCATGCGGGGCAGCCACTTCTGCTTCTGCTCCTCGCTGCCGTAGTGGAGGATGTAACGGGAGACGATGTCGGAATGCACGCGGAAGCCCGGCCCCGAGTACACACCGCGCGCCATCTCCTCGGCCATGACGTTGATCGTCAGGAAATCCGCGCCGCCGCCGCCATACTCGGCGGGGATGTCGGTCAGCAGCAGGCCGGCCGCGCCCGCCTTGCGCCAGAGATCGCGGCTCACGATGCCGTCCTTCTCCCACTGTGCGTGGTGGGGCGCGATCTCCTTGTCGATGAAGCGGCGAACGGTGGTGCGGAACTGTTCGTGATCGGCGTTGTAGGTCGGAGCCTGTTGCATCGTCGCTTCCTCTAAGATATTTGTTGATCAACAAATAAATATCTGAGACGATGCTGTCAAGCTGCGAGGGATTTCGTATGACGGCGGTAGCTCCGGTTGCCTCTCCAAGGCGGCGACGCACCCAGGCGGAAAGGCGCGAGGAAGCCGAGCGTTTGATCCTCGACGCGGCCGTCCGGCTCGTGGCTGAGAAGGGGCTCGACGAATTCACCTTGGCCGACGCTGGCGAAGCCGCGGGCTACAGTCGCGGCCTGCCGGCACATTATTTCGGATCGAAGGCCGATCTCCTGTCGGCGGTCGCCGATCACATTCGCGAATGGTTCTCTACGGGGTTGCGGACTCGTGTCGACCGGCGTCGTCGGGGCCTCGCCAATCTGATCGCCGGCATCGACTTCTACATCGACGCCTGCGGCACCGACCGAACCATGCTGCTGGTCCTGCACACCGTATTGGCTGGCGCCTTGCACAAACCTCCGCTGGCCCAGGCAATTGCCCGGCTCAACCGGGAATCGGCCGAGGAAATCGAGAGTGCCATCCGCGCCGGCATCGCCAACGGCGAGATTCGTCGCAACATCGATGTCAGGGCCTGGTCTGTTCTGATCCTGTCCTCGGTACGCGGCATCGTCGCACAGTGGCTGGTCGATCCCGACCATGTCGATCTGCCACCCCTGCGCGCCAGTTTGATTGCCGTGCTCAAACGCAATTTTGCTCCATGAGGAGCGCGCCTACACTGTGACAATCAAAGAGCCGGCGGAAAGTCGGCCATGAAATCGCGAGGGAATGCCAAGTGAACGACACTATCGCCCAGGCGCCGACCGCCACCACGATGACTCTGCGCGCATTGGCGCGTTTTCCCGATCGCCGGGCGTTCGTCTGGGATGGTGGCAGTCTCACCTACCGTGCCACCCTGTCGCTCATCGGCCGGCTGCAGGCGGCCATGGCCGCGGCAGGGCTCGTCAAAGGGCAGACGGCGGCATTCCTTAGTGCCAACAGCGCGGAAACTTGGTGCGCCGGTGTAGCAGCGCAGGGTCTGGGTCTCGTCGTCACGTGGCTGCATCCCTTGGGCGCTCTCGCCGATCATCTCGACGTGATCGAGGACTCCGGCGCGACCGCGTTGATCGTCGATTCACACACCCACGCTGAACGCGGCGGAGAACTCACCGCCAAGGCAGCCGATCGACTTGGAATCGTCCTCACGATGGGCCGGGCCGACTTCGGCCGGAACGTGATGGCCGCCGCCGAGAAAGTGGGAGAGGCAACACCCGTCGATCTCACCGACGCCGACGACTACGCCATCATCAACTACACAGGCGGCACGACCGGCAAGTCGAAGGGCGCGATCCGGCGTCATCGTTCGACGGCTGCCTCGGCCATCTCGGTCGCTGCCGATTTCGAGTTTCCGGATATGCCGCGCTATCTTGCAGCGGCGCCGATCACGCATGTGTCCGGCACCAAAGTGCTGCCCTCCTTGCTCAAGGGAGGCGCGATCCATCTGCTGAAGGGTTTCGATTCTGAGAAATTCCTGGCGACCATCGAGCGCGAGAAGATCAACTTCACGCTGATGGTCCCGACGATGATCTATGTGATGCTGGATCATCCCAAACTCGAGAAGACCGACCTCTCCTCGCTGGAGCTGATTCTCTATGGCGCCTCGCCGATGTCGCCGACGCGGCTGGTCGAAGGGCTGGAGCGCATCGGTCCGGTGTTCAGTCAGCTCTATGGTCAGACCGAATGCTATCCGGTGAGCGTGCTGCGCAAGGCCGATCACGATGCGGCGCGACCAGAGCTCTTTGCGTCCTGCGGTTTCCCCATCGCTTCCTGCAGCGTCACCTTGCGCGACGACGACAATGAGGAAGTGAAACCGGGCGAGGCAGGTGAGATCTGCGTGCGTGCCCCGCACGCGATGGAGCAGTACTGGAAGCGCCCGGAGCAGACCGCGGAGACCTTCAAGGGCGGTTGGCTGCACACCGGCGACATCGCGCGCGCCGACGAGCGCGGATACCTCTACATTGTCGATCGCAAGAAGGACATGATCGTGAGCGGCGGTTTCAACATCTTCCCGCGCGAAGTCGAAGATGTCCTTTCCTCGCATCCCGATGTCGCGATGGCCGCGGTGATCGGCGTGCCACATGATAAATGGGGTGAGGCTGTTGCAGCGTTGATCGTCGCCAAAGCCGGTACGCAACCTGCAGCCGAGGCGCTGATGCAGTTGGTGAAGGATCGCAAGGGTGGCACGCATGCGCCCAAGCAGGTCGAGTTCGTCGAGAGTTTGCCGCTCACGGCTGTCGGAAAGGTCGACAAGAAAGTTCTGCGCGCGAGGTACTGGGCAGGACAGTCGCGGCAGGTCGGCTAGCGGGTTTACCTATTTGAAGCGAGTCGTCTTGGCGGGTTTCCCGTTAGCGTCGAAGCTTCGCCATTCACCGGTCTTCTTGTTGTTCGCGAAAGTGCCTTCGTCGAGCAGCACGCCGTTTGGCCGATAGCGTGTCCAGGTGCCGGATTTGTTTCCTGCCGTGAACGAGCCGGTCTGCATCAGTTCGCCATTCTCGCGATACCACTTCCATTTCCCGATCATGAGATCGTTTTCATAGCGTCCGGTCGCCTTCAAGCGTCCATTCAGCAGGAAATACTTCCAGGCTCCTGTCTTCATGCCGTCGCGATACTGCCCTGTCACCGAGACTGAGCCGTCCTTGAAGTGTGCAGTGAAGGGACCGTCTTTCAATTTGTTGTTCGAGTTGCGCATATTGTGATCTCTAAAAGTTCCCGACGTGTTCCTGCTTCGGCCCTGCTGTGTCTTTGTGGTGAGACGGGATTGATGGGTTTACCCGGGCCATCGAATCGTGAGAACAATGAACGGTTGTGACTCTGCGCGCTACAACCTGCTCGGTTCTTCTCGCGGCTGCCTTCGGCGGTTGTGGGTGCACCACCAACAAACATCAAGTCGCTGCTACGGCACCGGCCGTCGATCCGCGTCAGCAGGATATCGACGAGCGCAAGGAGCAGGTGATGCAGCAGCTTGCGACGTGCGAGAGTGGAAGCTGGGGGCCGCAGTCGCAGCCGATCTACGGCGGACGTGGCGCCTATCATGGCCGCTTTCAGTTCACCGCGCGCACCTACATGACCTACCAGCAGCGACATGATGGAACGGTGTTGACGGCCCGCGAGGCGATCGACGCCGCGCAGGATTACGACAAGGCCATGAAGCTGGCCTCATACATGATCTTCGAACTCGGCGAGTCCTGGCACTGGCCGCTCTGCTCGCGCAAGCTTGGAATTCCTGCCAAGGTCCAGGAAATCAACTCACTCTGATCATTGCCATCTCAGGCCGCCCGCCGCTTGCGTGTTGCGGCGGCCTTGCGTGCCGATGCCGATCGTGCCGCCTTTGGTCGAGCTGCTGCGGCGCGACCACCCAGCTTGCCGCCCTTGCGCGAAGAAACCTTCGTGTCCTTCTTGCCGCGGCCGGAACCACTCTTGTTGCCGCCGCCGCTTTCCTTGTTGACTGTCGCCCAGGCGCGTCGCTCCGCTTCCTTGTGCGAGACGCCGCGTTTCTCGTAGCCCTTCGCGATGTGATCGGCTTTGCGATCCTGCTTGCCCGTGTACTTCGACTTGTCGCCGCGTGGCATGGATTCCTCCTCATTAGGAAACCCCTGATGGAGGAACGCCGCATCGTTTCGGACGGTTGCGGCGTGCGTCGCCAGACCCTTCAGTGCAGTTCGGCGCAGAACTCCTGGATGCGGGTGCAGCCGTCGCGAAGGCTTGCCATGTCCGTTGCGTAAGAGATGCGGAAGTAGGGGCTCATGCCATAGGCAGCTCCCTGCACCGTGGCGACATGCTTCTCCTCGAGAAGCGCCGTCACGAAATCGGTATCGCTGGTGAGCTTGCGTCCGCCCTTGGTCGTCTTGCCGATGCAGCCTGCGATGTTGGGAAAGACATAGAAGGCGCCTTCCGGCATGTGACAGGTAAGCCCCGGCGCGGCGCGCAACATGTTCACTACCTTGTCCCGGCGCTTGCGATAATCGGCAGCGCGCTCCTTCAACAGTTCCTGCGGTCCGTTCAGCGCCGCCGTTGCCGCCGCCTGACTGATGGTCGAGATGCCCGAGCCGATCTGGCCCTGCATGTTGGTCATGGCCGCGATCATGGCGCGCGGGCCACCGGCAAAGCCGACACGCCAGCCGGTCATGGCATAGGCCTTGGACGCACCATTCACAGTCAGCGTGCGATCCTTCAACGCCGGTTCGACTTCCGCGACCGTGCAGAACTCGAAACCGTCATAGACCAGGTGCTCGTAGACATCGTCGGCCATCACCATGACCTGCTTGTGCTTCAGCAGCACGTCGCAGATCTGGCGCATCTCAGCGCGTGAACAGACGGCCCCGGTTGGATTGTTGGGGAAGTTCAGCACGACCCACTTGGTCTTTGCCGTGATCACGGCGTCGAGATCCTCGGCGCGCAGCTTGAATTGATTGTTCTCGGGGCACGACACTGGCACCGGCGTCGCTCCCGCCAGCACGGCCTGGTCGGCATAGGAAATCCAGCCGGGCGCGGGGATGATCACTTCGTCGCCGGGGTTCACGCTCGCCATCAGCGCGTCGTACATGATCTGCTTGCTGCCATTGGAGACCATGATTTCCTCCAGCGCATAGTCGAGATTGTTGTCGCGCTTGAACTTGGTGCGAATGGCTTCCTTCAGGGGCTTCACGCCATCCTGCGGCGGATACTTGGTGTCGCCGGCGAGGGCTGCCTTGTGAGCCGCTTCGATGGCATGCGGCGGGGTGGGGAAGTCGGGTTCGCCAGAGGAAAGACCCACGATCTTGACGCCCTGGGCGCGCAGCTCGCGGACCTTGCGGGTCATTGCTGCCGACGCCGACACCTTCACGTTCTTCAGACGCTCCGCAACCTCGAACATGTTCCCCGCTTTCAGTTCTTCCTGGTGATCGTAAGTGCAATGCCGCCCAGGATCGCGGCCGACGCCAGCAACAGCCTCGACGTGATCGGTTCGGCGAGTAGCACCACCCCGCCCAGCGCGGCAATGGCTGGCACGCAAAGCTGGATTGTCGCCGCCGATGTTGCCGAGAGCGCCGGCAGCACGGCGTACCAAAGGACATAGCCCAGGCCGGACGTGACCGCGCCGGAGAGCACGGCATAGAAAACGCCGGTCGGATCGGGGCTGGCATGGCTTGCTGCGGCGAGGCTCACCGCGGCGGCGAACGGGACGGCCCGCACGAAATTGCCACCGGTCGCCGTCGTCGGATCACCCGCACTGCGACCGAGAACCGAATAGACGCCCCAGGCGGCGCCTGCGGCCAGCATCAAAGCGGCTGCGAGATAGGATGGCGCGGCGAGGCCGGGCAGCAGCAGCCAGACGAGGCCGCCGACAGCCACCAGCACGCCGACCAGCCGCAGACCCGACAGGCGCTCACCCGAGGCGAGTCCATAGCTCGTCATCGTAAGCTGCACGCCGCCGAAGAGCAGCAGCGCGCCGGTCGCCGCGGTGAGGTCGCGATAGGCAAAGGAGAAGGCGATCGCATAGGCGAACAGGGCGGCGGCCATCGGCCAGCTTCCGGCGGCGAGTGGCCGCACGCCGCGGCGACGCAGGATCAGCAACAGGATCAGGGCGCCCGATGCCAGCCGGATCGATGTGAAGCTCGCCGCATCGATCGTCGTATCGCGCAAGGCAATGCGACAGAGCAGCGAGTTGCCGGCGAAGGCCAGCATCGCCAGGGTCGTCAGGAGGGCTGTGCGCGCCGCTCCATCCGGAAGGGCCACTTCACGCCGCCAATTGGTAGAGCTTCACGGCGTTGTCGCGGGTCACTTTGCGGCGCACGTCGGCGCTGACGCCGCTCAACTCCTTGTCCAGGAACTCCTGCGAGTCGGGCCAGATGCCGTCGGGATGAGGGAAGTCCGATCCCCACATCACGTTATCGACGCCCAGCAGGTCGAACAGACGCACACCGACCGGATCGGTCTGGTAGGTCGCATAGAACTGACGATGCCAGTATTCCGATGGCTTCATCTTGAGGTCGAGGTCCTTGAACTGGTCCTCCCATTCGAGGTCCATGTGCTGCAGCACGTAGGGGATCCAGCCTAGCCCAGCTTCGCCGATCACGATCTTGAGGTTGGGATAACGCTCGGGGGCGCCACTGAAGATAAGCGACATGAGCATGTAGCCCATGTGCATCTGGAAGTTGGTGATGTGAGCGGCAAAGGCACGACGCTGCACGAAGACCGGCATCTTGCTCGTGTCGGGCGAACGGCCGCCGATCGTGTGGAAATGGATCGGGATGCCGGTTTCGTGCGCGAGCTGCCACAGCGGTTCCCAGAACGGATCCCATAGCGGTGTCATGTCGGGCTTGTTGGCGACGTCGAACCCTTTGACGCCACGCTTGGCGTTGCGGCTCGCCTCGGCAACCGCGACCCCCATGTCGTGATTGGGAATGTTGGCGAGGCCGACCAGTCGGTCGGGCGCGGCGCTGCAGAAATCGTGCAGCCAGTCGTTGTAGATTCGCAGCACTTCGGTCGCGGCTTCGGGATCGTTCAACCGGCCGCTGGCGCCCAGGATGCCGTACAGCACTTCGGCCTGCACGCCATCGCGTTCCTGGTCCTTCAGGCGAAGCTCGACGTCGGTGAGACGACGGAGGCCCTTCTTGCCGTCATCGTAGAGACCGGTCGACGCCATGCGGTCGGAGCGATGGATGATGCCCGGTACATATTCGCGGCCCGCCGACCCCATGCCGTTCACCAGACCGAACTTCGCACCCTTGATGCTCGTCCATTCCGGTCCCTTGGGTCCGTCGACGACATAGGGCATGCGCTCCTTCATCGAGGTGGACGCATTCTTCGTGAAGAGATCCGGCGGCAGCCAGATCAGGTCGACATGTCCATCGGCGGAAATGACGTCGTACTTCATCGTTCGTTCCTCCCGGGCGATTGTTCTAGAGTGCGCCGCCGTCAGAACCGCTGCAATGGAAAGACAATGAACGAGACCGAGTGGCTTGCCGAGTTTGCGTCTGCGCTGAACCGTTCCGATATCGAGGGCGTTGCGTCTCTGTTCGCCGGGGAGTGCTACTGGCGCGATCTCGTGGCCTTCACCTGGAACATCACCACGCTCGAGAGCCGCTCTGCGATTGCTGACATGCTCAAGTCACGTCTGGCCGATGTGCGGCCGGAATCGTTCAAGGCCGGTGAGCGGAGCGGCTGGTTCACCTTCGAAACGGCGCAGGGCCGCGGTACGGGCCATGTCCGGCTGAAGGACGGCAAAGCCTGGACGCTGCTCACCGCCTTGAACGAGCTGAAGGGATTCGAGGAGAAGCGCGGTCCGTCACGCGAGATCGGGACCGAGCATGGCGCCATCCAGAACCGCGTGACATGGACCGACCGCCGCCACGCCGATGCCAGCGAGCTGGGCTATGATCGCCAACCCTTCGTGCTGATCGTCGGCGGCGGACAGGGCGGTATCGGGCTCGGTGCGCGGCTGAAGAGGCTCGGTGTGCCGACACTCATCGTCGATCGTCATCCGAGGCCGGGCGATGCCTGGCGTAGCCGGTACAAGTCGCTCTGCCTGCACGATCCCGTTTGGTACGACCATCTTCCGTACCTGCCGTTCCCGGACCATTGGCCGATCTACACACCCAAGGACAAGATGGGCGACTGGCTCGAGTCCTACACCAAGATCATGGAACTCGATTACTGGTCGAAGTCGCCGTGCCGGAGCGCGTCGTGGGACGAGGCCAAGCGTGAGTGGACCGTCGTGGTCGATCGCGACGGCAAGGATGTGACCCTGCGGCCGAAGCATCTGGTCATCGCGACCGGCATGTCAGGCTTTGCTGAAATTCCCAACTTTCCGGGGCGCGAGACCTTCCGAGGCACGCAGCATCATTCCAGCCGCCATGCCGGCGGCGAGGGCTGGAGCGGCAAGAAGTGCGTTGTCGTGGGCTCGAACAATTCGGCGCACGATATTGCCGCCGATCTCTGGGAGCATGGCGCCGATGTAACGCTCCTGCAGCGCTCGCCAACGCTGGTCGTGCGCGCCGAGACCCTGGCACGTTATCGGCCGTACTACTCCGAAGAGGCGGTGGCCTCGGGGATCACGACAGAGATCGCCGACCTCACGACGGCGTCAGTACCCTACGGAGCCTTGCCGACTTTCTCCCAGGCGACGGTCGAGAAGATCCGGCGGGAGGATGCAGACTTCTACGCGCGGCTGGAAGCAGCGGGCTTCATGCTGACCTTCGGCGAGGATGGCACCGGTATCGGGCCGATGTATCTCCGTCGCGGCTCTGGATACTACATCGACGTCGGCGCTTCCGACCTGATCGCCAGCGGCCGCATCAAGCTCCGGTCGGGTGTCGAGGTCGCGCGCATGACCGAGGACTCGGTCGTTCTCAACGATGGCAGCACGCTCAACGCCGATCTCGTCGTCTACGCCACGGGCTATGGTTCGATGAACCAGTGGGCGGCTGAACTGATCTCGCCGGAAGTCGCCGACAAGGTCGGAAAATGCTGGGGCCTCGGATCGGGTACGGCCAAGGATCCCGGACCCTGGGAAGGCGAGCTGCGCAACATGTGGAAGCCGACGGCGCAGGAAAACCTCTGGTTCCATGGCGGCAACCTGATGCAGTCGCGGCTGTACTCTATTTTCCTCGGCCTGCAGCTCAAGGCCCGCCTGGAAGGGCTGCCGACGCCGGTCTATGGCCGCGCGCCGGTCCATCACAAAGCGTGATTATCGGGGGAGATATTCGGGCCGTGAGCGACGTAGACTGAGGACGCATGCATCGCTCCTTACGCCGCTCGGCCCTGGTCTTGGGCCTCCTGCTCACCGCTTCAGGCTGCTCCCTCAATCTGGGTGAGCCGAGAGTCCCCAAGACCGACTTTCGCGCGACCCTGAACGGGGCCAGCCAAGTGCCGCCGGTCGAGACCAAGGGCGGCGGCTGGTTCGAGGCGGTCTATCGACCCTCGACCAAGGTGCTGGAATATCGTCTCAACGTGGCGGGCCTGAGTGGGCCGGTGACGATGGCCTATCTCCACGGTCCGGCGCCGGTGGGGCAGAACGCCCAGCAGGTCGCGCCGATCAACGTGCCGTTCTACGCCGACCGCTCGACGATCAGCGATGGCGTAACGTTGACGAAGCAGCAGGCCGACGAGGTTCTGGCTGGCCGCTGGTACGTCAACGTCATGACGGAAAAATATCCCGACGGTGAGATCCGCGGGCAGATCGTGCCGCTCAAGAAGTAGCGCGCGTCTCCAGCTTCCAGCCGATCCAGTCGCAGAGACCGCGCCCCATCACATCTTCGAGGTCGCGGCCTTTGAGCCATGGCAGTTCTTCGGTGAAGAAGGTAACGCACTGGCGATAGCTGCATTGCATGCGGGTGATGTCGGTACCCCAGAAGAAGCGCTTCGGGCCGAAGGCGTCGAAGATGCGGTGCAGTCCGTCCTGAATGTTCCGGAAGGGATAGCCCTTGGTCGAATAGTGGGGCGCACCTGTTGCCTTGATCGCGACATTGGGCAGCTTGGCTAGCGCCACGAGCTTGTCGAGATGGATGAAGGCTGCCTCGTCCTGGCCGTGCCGGTTGAGCCCGCAATGATCGAGGATCAGCTTGAGGTTCGGATGGCGCTCCGCGATGTCGCGGAACGTGTCGAGGAACAGGCCGCCCAGCATGGCGACCGGCAGGCCTTCCTTTTCGGCGGCCGGCCAGACCCAGTCGAGCGAGCCGTCGTGCAGCTTCTTCTGCTCCTGATCCGACAGCAGCGCCCAGCGCAGGCCCATCATGCCAGGTTGGTTGCGCCAACCCTGGATCAGCTTGCGATTCTCCGGCTTGTCGGGCGCGAACTGGCCCATCACGGCGAAACGGTCGGGGTATTTCTTTGCGGCAGCGAGGGCCACGGCACCGGAGTCCGGATCCCAACTGTAGGGGGGATGGATCAGCGCGGCATCGACGCCGGCCTCGTCCATTTCCTTGAGGCATTCCTCCGCGGTGAACCTGGAGACCTTGCGATGCAGGCCGCTCGGCGGCGTGATGGTCTGCGACCAGATATGGACCTGCGCGTCGACGATCTTCATGGCGGCTCTCTCAGTTCGGCGTGGGGGCGGCGGGGTCGAGCAGCTTCTCGCGTTTCAGCTCCGACCACAGCTCGATGGGAATCTTCGCACTCATGTGCGCCACGTTCTGCTGCACTTCCGCGACGCTGAGCGCTCCGGGGATCACCGAACAAAAGGCGGGGTGGAAGAGTGGGAACTGCATCGCCGCGGCGCCGAGCGGTACCTTGTGGCGCTGGCACACCGCCTCGATCTTCTGTGCTTTCTCGATCAGGTGGGCCGGTGCTGCCACATAGTCGTGCGTGGCGCCTGCCTGCACGTTTCCGGTGAGGATGCCCGAATTGTACGGGCCACCCAGGATCACGG
This sequence comes from Reyranella sp., assembly GCF_004297405.1. Classification (GTDB taxonomy): domain Bacteria; phylum Pseudomonadota; class Alphaproteobacteria; order Reyranellales; family Reyranellaceae; genus Reyranella. The sequence continues at coordinate 194,113 of NZ_SCVC01000004.1, read as the reverse complement.
AGACGCCGCGCTTCTGGCATTCCGGCAGGAACTCTTCGAGGGCGCCCTGCTCGAGCAGGGTGTAGCGGCCGGCCAGCAGCATGCAGTCGAAGTCGCCAGCCTTGACGAACCGCGTGCTGGTGTCGGCCTCGTTGATGCCGACGCCGATGGCCGAGATGATGCCGGCCTTGCGCAGCTCGTCGAGGGCACGAAAGCCGGAGTCCATGACCGTCTTGAAGCGCTCGTCGAGGATGGCCCGGTCCTTGATGGTCCAGAAGTCGACGTCATGGATCAAGGCAATGTCGATGCGATCGATGCCGAGCCGGAGATGCGAATGCTCCAGCGAGCGCATGACGCCATCGTAAGTGTAGTCGAACTGCGGCACGAAGCCCGGCAGGCCGTTCTCGCGGAATTCCTTGGGCAGCGCTTCGCCCGGTTTACGGACGTGCAGGATGCGGCCGATCTTGGTCGAGAGCACATAGCTCTCCCGCGGCTTCTCGCGCAGCGCGGCGCCCATGCGCAACTCACTGCGGCCATAGCCATAGAAGGGCGAAGTGTCGAAGTAGCGGATGCCCGCGTCGTAGCCCGAGTCGGTGAGTGTCACCGCTTCAGCATCGGATATGGTCGCTCGGAAGCCACCCATGGGCGCGCCGCCTAGTCCAAGTTCCGTCACTTCCAGATTTGTCCGTCCGACCTTGCGGCGCTTGAGCGCTGTCATGTTCGTTTCCTCCACAGACGCGACAGAGTACGAAAGGCACCCCGGCAAGGCCATAGGAGCCCCCATGAGCGACGACCGTCTCGTTCTGCACGGCAGTTTCACGTCCAGCTCGAGCTACAAGCCGATGCTTTTCCTGGCGCTCTCGGGGCTGCCGTTTTCCTTCCGCACCGTCAACCTGAAGAACGGCGTGCAGAAGGAGGCCGCGCATCTCGCGATCAATCGCTACGGCCAGGTGCCGGTGTTGCGCCACCGTGGCCTGACGATCGTGATGTCGAATGTGATCCTCGACTATCTCGCGCGCGCCACGGGCCATTTCGAGCCGAAGACGGAGCAGCACCGCTGGCAGGCGCGCGAGTGGCTCTCCTGGGAGAACGACGCGATCACCAACGTGGCGCGCGTTCGTCACTTCGCCCGCTTTCGCCCGGATGTCTCACCCGAGATCGTGAACTTCTTCCGGCCCCAGGCCGAAGCCGCGCTCGATTTCGCCGACAAGTCGCTCGCCGGTCGCGAGTGGTTGGTGGGTGATGCCTGCTCGATCGCCGATATCGGCTGCTGGGGCCGCATGGTGTTCGCGGCGGAAGGCGGCCTGTCGCTCGACGCGCGCCCGAACCTCGCCGCCTGGCGCGATCGTTTGATGGCAATGCCAGGCTTTGCGCTGCCCTACGATCTCATCCCGAAGAAGGATACCGAGATCAACGGACGATAGGAGACTGGTCCATGGTCGATGTGCTGGTCGTTGGCGCCGGGCCGGTTGGTTTGACGATGGCGGCCGAACTCGCGCGGCATGGTGTGCGGTGCCGCATTGTCGATCGTCTCGAAAAGCCTTCGCCCTATTGCCGCGCCATCGGCGTTACGCCGCGCACGCTCGAAGTGTGGGACGACATGGGTATCGCCCGCGAAATGATCGACGCCGGACTCTGGATCGAGGGCCTTCGGTCGATCATTCATGGCCATCCGCCCAACGACGCCCATCAGGATCTGTCGGATCTGCCTTATTCGCAGCTCGGCTTGCCGCAATACGAGACCGAACGCCTGCTCGCTCGCCATCTCGGCCGCTTCGGCATTACCGTCGAGCGCGGCACGGGCCTGCACTCGTTGCAGCAAGATGAGAAGGGCATCTCAGCCAGGCTCGAACGCCTCGACGGTGGCACGGAAAATGCGACCTTCCGATACGTGATCGGCTGCGATGGCGCGCACAGCACGGTGCGTCACGCGCTCGGCATTGCTTTCGAAGGCGAAGCGATGCCCATGACGTTCATGCTGGGCGACGTCCACGTCGCCTGGGACTTGCCGCGTGGGATGGCGTTGCGTGCGTTGCGCCTCGTCGATAACGCGGCGCCGGACATGTTCGTCGCCATTCCCCTGCCAGAGCCCGGCCGTTACCGGGTGTCGATGATCGCCCCGTCGGAGTTGGCGCAAAGTGGTGGTTCCGACCACGGCATCCAGTCGGAGGCTCGCGGTCCCGGGCTCGGCGACATCCAGGCCGTTGCTGATAGTCTGATTCCCGACAAGCCCCGCCTGTCGGATCTGCGCTGGTCGTCGATGTTCCGCATCAGCATGCGGCTTGCCGCCCAGTATCGCCGCGGCCGTGCCTTCCTGGCGGGCGATGCGGCACACATCCATCCGCCGACCGGCGGGCAGGGCATGAACACCGGCATTCAGGATGCCTACAACCTTGCCTGGAAGCTCGCGCTGGTGCTTGGCGGCGCGGCTTCGGAAAAGCTGCTCGACAGCTACGAGGCCGAACGCCGCCCCGTCGGCGCCGATGTCGTCGCCCGCACGCGCGCGGCGAACGAGAGCCATGGTCGCGACGCGAAGCCGGATCGTCTGGCCGATACGCAGGTCCGCATATCCTACAACGGTACTGCCTGGATTCAGGACGATGCCGGTCCTGTCGACGCTGGTCCGGTTGCCGGCGATCGCGCGCCCGATAGCACCGGGTTGAGGCGTCAGGGCGTTGGGTTTCCCGTGCGCCTGTTCGATGTCCTGCGTGGCACGGAGCATGTCCTTCTCGTTCACCTTGGGCGCGAGGAGGCGCCGGACCTTGCGGCGTTCACACGCAAGATCTCCAGCCGTTCCCGAATTCCCCTACGGATCGTCGGCATCGTTCAGGAAGAAGGCGTGAATGAGCAGGCGGGCATCGCCCTTTACCGCGACGTCGAAAACTCAGTTGCACACACTTATGGTTCCGTTGCAGCGGCCTTCCTCATCCGGCCCGACGGATACATCGGCTGGCGCGGTAAGTCGTACCGGGACGCCGGCCTCGTCACATATCTCGATCGAATATCCGGCTGATTGCCGCTACGCCGCTTGCTGCGCCACCGTCGGGCCTTCGCTCATGGTCGTGGTGCGGCGCATATCGCGCACGATGTTGAGATCGTCGAAGCGGCGCACGCGGTGCATGGTCGTGCGATTGTCCCAGATCACGAAGTCGTGCCGCGTCCAGCGATGGGCGTAGACGAACTCGGGCTGTGTGGCGTGTTCCATCAAGTCACGGATGAAGGACATGGCTTCGGGCCGCGGCCAGCCGACGATGGCGCCGATATGCGCCGACAGCAGCAATGACTTCCGCCCGGTGACGGGATGCGTGCGCACGAGACGGTGCAGCACCGGCCGCATGCTGTGGCGCTCCGCGTCGGTGAAGTCGGTGAAGCCGAGCTGACCACGCGAGTAGATCAGGGAGTGCTCGCAGACGAGATCCTCGATCTCGTCCTTGGTTGCCGGGTCGAGTGCATCGTAGGCCGCGCGCATGTCGGCGAACTCGGTGTTGCCGCCGTTGGTCGTGGTGATGCGGCCGCTCAGCAGCGAATAGCGCGCGGGAACGATCCGGAACGTGGCATCGGAGTGCCACAACCGATTGCCCAGCGCCGCCATGCGGCGACGGTCGTTGCGCTCCAGGCGCTGGTTGTCCTTGTCGAGATTGGAGACGTCAGCGAATGCAGCGCCGAGACGCAGAGTGGTCGCCGTCAGCGTGGTGTTGGCACCTTCCTGCAAGGGACCGAAATTGCGCGTGAATGCGAGCTGCTGCTGGTCGTCGATATCCTGGCCGGGCAGCACGAGCACGGCGTGCCTGTCCATGCCAGCCTCGATGGCGGCGACGTCGTCGGCCGTCTGCGGCCGGCGCACGTCGACGCCGGTCATCGTCGCGCCGATGTGGCGGTGGAGGGGATGTGTCTCGATTGGCAACGGAGCCTCCCATATGGGCTCCCCGCCAGTGGCCGCCTTAGCGAAGAGCCGCCGCGATGTTACCACCGTCGACGGTGATGACAGCGCCCGTCGTCTTCGCCGCTTTGGCCAGCGAAACGAAGGCTTGTGCCACGTCGTCGGCGGTCACCTCGATGCCCAACAGGTTGCCGCCCATATAGTCGGCTTCGCTGAGGCCGCGTGCCTTGGACCGCTGTGCGATCATCTCGTCGGTTAGCAGACCCGACCGGATCCGATCGGCATTCACGGCGTTGGAGCGGATGCCATCGGCGCCGTAGTCGAGTGCATACTGGCGGCTGAGGAACAGGGTCGCGGCCTTCGGCAGCCCATAGGGTCCGAAGTCGGCGCCGGGGTTGACCGCTTGCTTGGAGGCGTTGAACAGCAGGCAACCGCCCAGCCCCTGCGCCTTCATGATGCGAACGGCGTTCTGCGCCACGCTCTGATGGGCCCAGAAGTTGAGTTCGAAACTCTGACGCAGGATCGCCTCGTCGACCTCACCGATCTTGCCCTGCCACGCGGCGCCCGCGTTGGACACCACGATGTCGACGCCGCCATAGGTCGCGGCGATCTTGTCGAAGGCGGCACGCACAGACTTGAGATCGGTCACGTCGCAGGCGATCGCGAAGCCTTTGACCTTGGAGACGTCGCGGTCGAGCACGACGACTTCCGCGCCCTCGCGGGCGAAGGCAGCGGCCGTGGCCGCGCCGATGCCCGAACCGCCGCCCGTCACCGCCACGATGCGCCGCGCCAACGGCTTCTCTGCCGCAGCGCCCAGCTTGGCCTGCTCCAGCGACCAATATTCGATGTCGAAAATGTCCGGCTCGGGGATGCACTCGTAGCGGCCAAGGCGCTCGGCATCGGCGACGACCGCCACGGTCGTCTCCGCGAGGTCGGCGGCGATCTTGGCATCCTTCGAGCTGTTGCCGACGCCGAACAGGCCCAAGCCCGGCACCAGCACGACGCGCGGGATCGGATCGAGTTCCTTCTTCGGCGGCATCTGCTTGGCGTTATGGCGCGCGAAGTAAGCGTGATAGTCGGCAACATAGGCGTCGAGTGCGGCCTTCGCTTCCGTAGCGAAGACATCGAGCTTGCCCGCCTGCGGCGCCGGCGCGATCAGCGGCACGCCCTTGGTGCGGATCGCATGGTCGGGCGTCACAGGGCCCTGTTGGCTGTAGCGGGTGATCTCCTTGCCGCCGACATAGGCCAGGATTTCCGGACCTGTGCGGAACTCGAACACGAAGCGCTGTGCCGCCTCGCGGCCGCCGTCTTTGGCCGGCAACGACAGGAGCCCGCGCAGGATCGGCGTTACCTCGGCGACCGAGGCAATCTCCTTCGGCAGAGTCACGCCCGGGAAGATCTTGCGCGTTTCCTTGGCGAGCCGCTTCTCGGCCAAAGTCACCAGGTCGATCATGCGCACGTAGGCCTCTTCGGCCGTCGCGCCCATCGAGAAGATGCCGTGCTTCAACAGCACCAGACCTTCTGCGTCGGAGTTCGCGCGCGCGATCTCGTCGGTCTTCTTGGCGAGTGCGAAGCCCGGCATGACGTACGGCACCAGTGCCGCGCGCTTGCCGAACACATCGGCTGCCAGCGCCTCGCCGTCGGGCTGGTCGGTAAGCGACAGCACGGCGTTGGAGTGCGTGTGGTCGATGAACTTGTGCGGCAGGAAGGCGTGCAGCAGCGTCTCGACCGACGGATTGGGCGCCTTGCTGTCGAGCAGGTTGGTGCGCTGGACATTCACCATGTCCTCGTCGGAGAGCGCCTGCAGCCCCTTCAGCTCGCCGAGTGGGCCGAGCCGTACCGCCGGCAGGCCGGGCGCTTCGATCGTGCCCATGTCCCAGCCGCTACCCTTGACGCAGAGCACGTCGACCTGGGCGCCGGTGATGTCGGCCATGCGCGTTTTGACGGAGGTGTTGCCACCGCCATGCAGCACCAGCCGCGGCTCGCCGCCCAGCAGGCGCGTTGTGTAGACGCGCAACGCCAGGTCCTCGTTGATGCCTTTCGCCGCGTGCCGTGCGATCGCTGCCTTTGCGTCGTCGTCGGACCAGAGGTTTTCCATGCCGAAGCCTTACTCCCCCGGCTGGATGCCGGCATCCTTGGCGATCTGCACCCAGGTCGCGATCTCCTGCGCCTGATAGGGCTTGAACTGCGCAGGGTCGCGCGGCTCGACGGTGAAGCCGAGCTTGTCGATCTTCTCGATGGTCTCGGGCTTCTTGAGGCTCTTCAGGATCTCGGCCGACAGGCGGTCGAGGATCGGCTGCGGCGTGCCGGCCGGCGCGAAGAAGGCGGCCCAGGAGGCGGCGTTGGCGCCCTTTACACCCTGTTCCTCCAGCGTCGCGACCTCAGGAAGATGCGGGTTGCGCTTGGGGCTGCCCAGCGCCACGGCGCGAATCTGGCCGGACTTGATCTGGGCCAGCACACTCGGGAGCGTCGAATTGGAGAGGTCGATGCGACCGCCGACCAGGTCCTGCACCAACGGCGACGCGCCGCGATAGGGAACGTGGGTCATCTTGGTGCCGGTGCGCGCCATGAAGAGCTCGGTCGAGAGGTGCGAGCCCGAGCCGATACCGGTCGAGCCGTAGTTCAGTTCGCCGGGCTTGGCCTTGGCCAGGGCGATCACGTCCTGAATGTTCTTGGCCGGCAGGTCGTTGCGCACGACGAAGACATGTTCGAAGGCGCCGGCGCCGGCCAGCGGCGCGAAATCCTTCACCGCGTCGTAGCCCGGCTCCTTCAACATGAACATGTTGTTGCCGTGCGTCTGGTTGTTGCCGAACGTGATCGTCTGTCCGTCGGGCTTTGCCTTGGCGACGGTGCGCGTGCCGATGGCGCCAGCGCCGCCCGAGATGTTCTCGACCACGACCTGCTGGCCCAGCGGGCCGGAGATGTCGGCGGCGACGATGCGCGCGATGACGTCGGTCGGGCCGCCGGCCGGATACGCCACGATCATCTTGATGGGGCCGGACGGTTGCCAGGTCTGCGCGAACGCGGGCCTTGCGAAGGGCGCAGCGAGCAGGCTGGCGCTGAACAGACGACGCTTGATCATGGTGACGTGCGCTTCCTAGGCGTGAGAGATGACGATCTTGCCGAAGTGGTTTTGGCTCTTGAGATGCTGGTAGGCCGCTTTCGCTTCGGCGAAAGGAAACACCTTGTCGATGACGGGCTTGAGACCATTGGCCTCGATGGCGCGGTTCATCGCCTCGAACATCTGCTTGCTGCCGACATAGAGGCCCTGCACGCGCAGGTTCCGACGCAGGATCGGCATGGGATCGAGCGTCGCCATGCCCGAGAGCAGGCCAATGACAGCGATCCTGCCGCCGAGCCGCGTTGCCATGAAGGAGCGGGGAAGCGTGCCGGCACCGCCGACCTCGACTGTGACGTCGGCGCCGCGTCCACCGGTCAGCTTCAGCGTTTCCTTGTCCCAATCAGGCGTGGCCTTGTAGTCGATGACCGCCTCGGCCCCCATCTTCTTCAGCCGCTCGGCCTTGGCCGTTGAGCTCGAGGTTCCGATCACGCGCGCGCCGAACATCCTGGCGAACTGCAGGGCGAAGATGGAGACACCGCCGGTGCCCTGGATCTGCACGATGTCACCGGCCTTGAGATTGCCGATCTCGACCAGTGCATGCCAGGCAGTGAGGCCGGCGCAGGGCAGGGTGGCGCCTTCCTCGAAGCTCATGCCGGCCGGCAGCTTCACCACGCCGTCCTCTTCCAGAACTGCAAGCTCGGTCAGCATGCCATCGATGGCGCCACCCATGGCCGAGGCCATGGCTGAGTCGTCTATGTTGCCGCCGACCCACTTCTGCATGAAGCAGCCGGCGACGCGATCGCCCACCTTCACGCGGCTGACGCCAGGACCCACGGCGACCACTTCGCCGGCCCCGTCCGACAAGGGAATAAGGTCCGGCTTGGGGGCAGAGCGGGCGTACTGCGCCTCGATGGTCAGGAGATCGCGGTAGTTGAGCGAGGTCGCGCGCACCCGGACAAGCACCTGGCGCGGACCCGGTGTGGGGGCGGGCCGGTCAACGAGGGTGAGCGAATCGATGCCTTTGGGGGCCGGGATCACGTAGCACTTCATTGGCCACTGCCTTTCAGCTCGATGATGGTCTTCGCCATGACGGCCTCCTGATCCCAGGGGAACAGGATCCACGTGTCCTGGCTGACTTCGGTGATGAAGCTGTCGACCGTCGGCCGGCCGGCGGGCTTTGCATAGACTGTGGCAAAATGCGCCTCGGGCAGCATTGCCCGTACCGCCCGTGCGGTGACGCCTGTGTCAACGAGGTCGTCGACGATCAGCCAGTCCTTGCCCTTATCCTGCTCGGCCGAAGTCCCTTTCAGGAGCTCGACCTTGGCGCCGCGCTCCATACGGTCATAGGTCGAACAGCAAACCGTATCGATCAGCCGGAGATTGAGTTCACGGGCCACGATGGCGGCCGGCACGAGGCCGCCGCGGGTGATGGCGACTAGCCCCTTGAAGGGCCCCAGATCCGCCAGCCGCCAGGCGAGCGCACGTGCGTCACGATGCAGCTCCGTCCATGAGACGGGGAACATCTTGTTGTAGCCTGCGCTGCTCGCCATGCGATTTCGTCCTCGGCCGTGTCCGGTTTGGCTTGCCCCCTGGCAGACGCTGCACTAACACCTTCGGCCGGCGCGTAGAAGCATACCCCATAGGGATAATCGGGACGGAGACTGCAGAACAATGGGATTTGAGCTTACGCCCGCTTTCTGGAGCGGCCTCACCCAGATCATCCTGGTGAACATCGTCCTGTCTGGTGACAACGCGCTGGTCATCGCGCTCGCTTGCCGGAATCTCGAGAAGAAGCATCAGAAGCCGGCCATCCTGATCGGCAGCGCCGGCGCCATCATCCTGCGTATCATCTTCGTGCTGATCGTCGATCAGCTCTTGCAGATTTCCTTCCTGAAGTTGGCTGGCGGCCTCCTACTGCTCTGGATCGGCATCAAGCTGGTGCAGGGAGAAGAGGAGCATGGCGACGGCGTCAAGGGCGCGGGTTCCGTCTGGGGCGCCATCCGTACCATCATCATCGCCGATGCCGTCATGAGCCTCGACAATGCCATCGCCATTGCCGCGGCGGCCAAGGGCGACACGACGCTCATCGTGCTCGGCCTGCTGATCAGCATCCCGCTCATCATCTTCGGCGCTACCCTGATCATGGCGCTGCTCAACCGGTTCCCGGTCATCGTCGTGGCCGGCGGCGCTCTGTTGGGCTGGATCGCTGGCGAAGTGCTGGCGACCGATCCGGGTTATGCCGACAAGCTCGCTGCGCTCACCCCGCATGCCAAGACCATTCTCGAGATTGGCTGCGCGATCCTCGTCGTTGTCGTTGGGTATTTCCTGCAGCATCGAGCCAGACAGCGCCGACACGCGGAGCCTGTCGATCTCGCCACTGAAAAGAGCAAGGAGTAGCTGCCATGGCCAAGATGAAAGCAATCCTCGTCGCGGTCGACGGTTCGGCCTATTCCGATCGCGCCACGCAGCATGCCATTGATCTGATCACTGCCGGCTGCGCGGCGGAGCTGCACCTGATCAACGTCCAGCATGGGGTGAGCGGCGCGGTGTCGGCGTTCGTCTCGCGCGACCAGATCGACGCCCATCACCGCGAGGAAGGCGAGAAAGCAGTGGCCTCGGCCGTCGCCATCGCCAAGAAGGCGTCCCTCACCGCAAAGACCCATATTGGTGTCGGGCGTCAGGGCGAAATCGTGGCGGACTTCGCCAAGAAGCTCGACGCCGGTCTGGTCGTCATCGGTACCCGCGGCCATACCGGCCTCGCCGGCGTCCTGCTGGGCTCTGTGGCGCAGGATGTGATCGCGCACTCCAAGGTGCCGGTTACCCTCGTAAAGTAGCCATCCGGGCCCGGACGGCGTAAAAACGCGCCCCTACAAGGAGGGTCGCGAAGCGTGGGCGAGGAGATGTGGCGACGCGAGGCGCTGGCGCCCTATGCGACCCTGCCGTGGCAGAGTCGCGGCCGCCTGCATGCCGAGCCCGAGTCTTCCAGCCGCAGCCCGTTCCAACGGGATCGCGACCGCATCATCCATTCGACGGCGTTCCGGCGCCTGAAGCACAAGACCCAGGTCTTCGTCTATCACGAGGGCGACCATTATCGGACGCGCCTCACTCATTCGCTCGAAGTGGCCCAGATCGCCCGCACCATCTGTCGTGTGCTGCGCTTCGATGAAGACCTCGGCGAGGCGGTGGCGCTTGCGCACGATCTTGGGCACACGCCTTTTGGTCATGCCGGCGAGGAAGCGCTGCATGGCGTGATGAAGCCCTATGCCGGCTTCGACCATAACGCCCAGACGCTGCGCATCCTCACCAAGCTCGAGGACCGCTACGCCGAGTTCAACGGGTTGAACCTCACCTGGGAGACCCTGGAAGGGGTGGTGAAGCACAATGGCCCCCTGCTGAAGCAGGGGCGTGCGCTCGAGGAGCTGCCTGCCGCCATCGTCGAATATTGCCGGGACCACGATCTCGAACTTCACGGCCATGCAGGGCCGGAGGCGCAAGTCGCCGCGCTGAGCGACGACATCGCTTACAACAACCACGACATCGACGACGGGCTGCGGGCCGGGCTGTTCGAGGTCAAGGATCTGCTCGAACTACCGCTGGTCGGCGAGATGTTCGCGACTGTCCGCCAAAAGTATCCCGCTATCGACCAGACGCGGCTGATCCACGAGGCGGTACGCCGCGTGATCAACGCCATGGTCGAGGATGTGCTGACGGAGACGCGTCGGCGCCTGAAGGAAGCGCAGCCGAAGTCGGTGGCCGATATCCGTATGCTCGGCCGTCCTGTGGTGGCCTTCTCCGATCGAATGGCGGCGACCGACAAGACGGTGAAGGCCTTTCTCTACAAGCGCATGTACGAGCATTGGAAGCTCAACCGCTCGCACTCCAAGGCGCGCCGGGTCGTCGTCGATCTGTTCGAACTGCTGTTTACCGAGCCCAACTGCCTTCCGTCGCCCTGGCGTGAGAAGGCCGAACAGGCCTCGATTCAGGCAAAAGCCCGCGTTGTTGCGGACTATATTGCCGGCATGACCGACCGTTTCGCTCTGGATGAACATCGGCGGCTGTTCGACCTCTACGAGTAAGGGCGGATGGCTCTAGGGGATGGATGACAAGGGGCGCCGTTTCGGCAATACCCGCCCCATGAATCCCTACCGTCATTTCATCGGCGAAATCGTCTCGGCGCTGACATCCATGCAGGCCGCCGGCGAATTGCCGGAAAAGCTCGATTTTTCGGCCATTACGGCCGAACCGCCACGCGACGCCGCCCATGGCGATATCGCGACCAACGCCGCCATGGTGCTGGCCAAGGCCGCGGGCAAGAAGCCGCGTGACATCGCGGAGGCGTTGCTGGGCCGCCTCAAAGCCAACCCGGACGTGGTCGACGGCGCCGTGGCGGGGCCGGGCTTCCTCAATCTCAAGATCGCCGACGGCTTCTGGCGGGAGCGCCTGCGCGATTGCCTCGAGGCAGGCGTTGCCTATGGCGACTCGACGATGGGGCAGGGCGCCAAGGTGAACGTCGAGTATGTCTCGGCCAATCCGACCGGCCCGCTCCACGTGGCGCATGCGCGTGGCGCCGTCGTGGGCGACGCGCTGGCCAATCTGTTGGCGAAGGCGGGTTATGCCGTCACCAAGGAATATTACATCAACGACGCCGGTGCTCAGGTCGACAAGCTCGGCCAGTCGACCTACCTGCGTTACCGGGAAGCGTTGGGCGATCATATCACGGCGATTCCCGAAGGCCTCTATCCCGGCGAGTACCTGAAGGACGTGGGCGCGGCGATCGCCAAGCGTGACGGCGCACGCTGGATCGACAAGCCCGAGGCGGACTGGCTGCCGGAGATGCGCGCCTTCGCCATCGCGACCTTGATGGCCGAGATCAAAACCGATCTCGCGACGCTGGGCGTCAACATCGACGTCTATTCGTCGGAGCGTGCTCTGGTCGAAAGCGGCGCCGTCGATCGCGCCTTTCAGGAACTCAGCCGCCAGGACCTGATCTATCAGGGGCAGCTCGAGCCGCCGAAGGGCAAGAAGCCGGACGACTGGGAGGATCGCGAGCAGACGCTCTTTCGTGCGACGCAGTTCGGCGATGAGGTCGACCGGCCGCTCAAGAAGTCGGACGGAAGCTGGACCTACTTCGCCAACGATATCGCCTACCATCACGACAAGTTCCGTCGCGGCTTCAGCGACATGATCGACGTGTGGGGCGCCGACCATGGCGGCTACGTCAAGCGCATGAAGGCGGCGGTCAGCGCCATCACCGAGAAGCAGGGCGAGCTCGATGTGAAGCTCTGCCAGCTCGTGCGTGTCATGAGAAATGGCGAGCTCGTGCGCATGTCCAAGCGTGCCGGCACGTTCGTCACCTTGCGCGATCTTTTGGATGAAGTCGGTCCCGACGTCGTGCGCTTCACGATGCTGACCCGCAAGAACGATGCGCCCTTCGACTTCGATCTGGTGAAGGCCACCGAACAGTCACGCGACAACCCGGTTTGGTATGTCCAGTATGGCCATGCGCGCACGCGCTCTGTCATGCGACAGGCAGGTGCTGCCGGCATTGCGGTCGATGGGTTGGGCACTGCGCCGCTCGACCGTTTGGCTGATGCCAGCGAGCTGGCGCTGATCCGTATGATCGCCCAGTGGCCGCGTCAGGTGGAGGCCGCAGCGGTGGCGCATGAGCCGCACCGCATCGCCTTCTATCTCTACGACCTCGCTGCTGCTTTCCATGCCCATTGGAATCGCGGTCGTGAGGAGCCAGGTCTGCGTTTCGTGGTCGAGGGTGATCCCGATCTCACCCGGGCGCGTCTGGCGTTGGTACAGGGAATCGGATTTGTGATAGGATCGGGATTAAAGGTCTTCGGCGTAACACCCGTCGAGGAAATGAGATAACGAATGCACATCCGCCGGTCCCCCTCCGGCGACGGACCTACGATCTACCGACCGAGTGAGTCGGTTGCCGTGCGGCTCGATCCACCGCCCCGGCCCGTCGCGCACGAACCAGATTCGATTCCGCCGCCGCCGCGGGACTCGTTGCTCATGCGCGTCAATAGACGCCGCGGCCAGATCCTGACGGTCATGGTTTCCGTCGCCGCGATCGCGAGTTTCGGCTCGGTCGTGTGGTGGGCGCATAATCAGGACGTCAAAGCCGGTGGCCGGGGCCTGGAGCCGTTGGTCGTGCAGGCGCCGACCACGCCGGCCCGGATCAAGCCTGAGAATGCCGGCGGCCTCGTGCCGCCCAACCAGGACAAGGAAGTCTTCAACCGCATCGCCCCCGGTGCGGTGCCTAGCCAGCCCGAGAAGCTGCTCCCCGTGGCGGTGACGCCCAGGCTGCCGGCCAACGGTCTGCCGACCCCGGCTGCGCCCAAGCCGCCGGAAGCCGAGGTCGCCAAGGCGCCGACGCCATTGCAGCCCAATCCTCCGGCTTCAGCCGTGATGGGGCCGACGCCGCCGCCGGCTGACGCTAAGGGTCAAAACAATCTGCCTAATGTGCAACCGGCCTCGACAACGCCGACCAGCGAGAGCGGACCCAGCATCGCGAGCCTGATCGAGAATATGTCCGGTCCGACCGGTGGCTGGCGGGTGCAGATCGCTTCGGTAAAGAGCGAAGACGTCGCCAAGTCGACCTGGGCACGCCTGCAAAGCGCCCATGGCGACGTGCTGTCCAACCTGCGCATGCAGGCGGTGAAGGTCGATCTCGGCGACAGGGGCGTCTGGTATCGCGTCCAGGCAGGCCCGCTCGATGAGAAGCAGGCCCACAGCGTCTGCGCCAACCTCAAGTCGCGCAAGACCGACTGCGTCTCCGTTCCTCCCGCACGGTGACACCTTGCCCATGAGTGCGCAGCGCGCCGCGATCTTCGGCTGCGCCGGTCCCGATTTGACGCCCGATGAGCGCGCCTTCTTCCGCGACGCCGATCCGTTGGGCTTCATCCTCTTTGCGCGCAATTTCGACACACCGGAACGCGCGCGCCGATTGGCTGACGACCTGCGGTCCTCGGTGGCGCGGGCAGAAGCGCCCATCCTGATCGACCAGGAGGGTGGTCGTGTGGCGCGGCTGCGCCCGCCGCATTGGCGCAAGGCGCCACCGGCCCGTCTTTTGGGCGAACTCTATGCGCGGGACCCTGAGCGCGGGCTCGAGGCGACGAAGCTCAACTCGCGCCTGCTGGCCGCCGATGTGAGGTCGGTCGGCTGTGACGTCGATTGTGTGCCTGTCCTGGACATCGCCTTTCCCGAGACCCATGCGGTGATCGGCGACCGTGCCTATGCCGATCGCCCGGAGCCGGTGGCGGCGCTGGGGCGCGCTGCCGCCGAAGGCCTGCTGGCCGAAGGCGTGATGCCGGTGATCAAGCACATTCCGGGGCACGGCCGCGCCACGGTCGACAGCCACGATGCGCTGCCGACGGTGACGGCCTCGCGGGCGGAGCTGGAGCGCACAGACTTCGTCCCCTTCAAGCTCCTGTCCGACCTGCCTTGGGCGATGACCGGGCATCTCCTCTTCGAGGCGATCGACGCCAAGGACTGCGTCACGGTATCGGCGCGCAGCGTGAAGGATATCATCCGCGGCCATATCGGCTTCGAAGGGCTGCTGCTATCGGACGACCTTTCCATGCAGGCGCTGGGCGGTTCGTTGGGGGATCGGGCTTTCCGCGCGCTGGCTGCGGGCTGCGATATCGCCCTGCATTGCAATGGCCGAATGGCGGAAATGGTCGAGATTGCTGGTCGCATCGGGCCGATGACCGACCTCGCCCGGCGCCGTGTCGACGCAGGCCGGGCCTTTCTCGCCCGCCACAGTGATCCGGCCGGCCGCCAAGGGCTCGCCGATGCTGCAAAAAGGCTCACCGAACTCCTGCCCGAATGGGGATAAGGCGGGCCAAATCCAGTGGCGGCAGGCAGGCCCACTAGACTAAACCGGGGCTACATGAACGAGCCTGCAAGCCCGCCCCCCGAAGACGTTCCGGTCGCCGACGCGCCCGCTGCGCCTGCTGAAACGGCACCGGCCACCGACGGCTTCAACGCCGCCGGGCCCGACGTCATTGCGCCGGGCGAGGGCGAACTGATCGTCAATCTCGAGGGCTTCGAAGGCCCGCTCGATCTGCTCCTCACCCTGGCGCGCGATCAGAAGGTCGATCTGCGGCGCATCTCGATGGTGGCGCTGGTCGATCAGTATCTGGCGCACGTGGCCCAGGCCCGCCGCCTCAGGCTGGAACTGGCCGCCGACTATCTCGTGATGGCGGCCTGGCTTGCCTACCTGAAGTCGCGCCTGCTGCTGCCGGAGCCGCCGGCTGGCGAAGAACCGTCGGGCCAGGAGATGGCCGATGCCCTGCAGTGGCAGTTGCGCCGCCTGGAAGCGATGCAGGAAGCCGGCGCCCGCCTGATGGCGCGGCCTCAGCTAGGCAAGGACATCTTCTCGCGCGGTCAGCCCGAGGGCGTCATCGTCGTCCGTCGCGCCGTGTGGGACGTGAAGCTCTACGACCTACTGCAGGCTTACGGACATCAGGTGCGGCCCAAGGATGCCGACACCTACCAGATCGCGCCGATGCAGTTCTTCTCGGTCGAGGAGGCCGCGGAGCGCCTGGGCCGGATGCTGGGCATCGCTATCGACTGGCAGACTCTCGAAGCCTTCCTCCCGGCCGGCCTTACCGATCCGAACAAGCGCCGCTCGGCCCTCGCTTCGACTTTCGTGGCAGGCCTGCAATTGGCCAAGGATGGCCAGATCGAGCTGCGACAGACCGAGCGCTTTGGCCCTATTCATTTGCGTAAACGTACCGAGCAACGGTGACGGTTCCCGATATGTCAGATCAAGAAAACAAAGCGACCGCCGTCGAAGAGCCGAAGGAACAGGAGGCGGTGATCGCCGAGCCTGCATCGGAGGCCGAAGTCGTCGCCGGCGATCTGCCCGAGGACGAGGAGTTGGCCGCTGCCAAGAAGCGGCAGGGCGTCGACGAAGACGATGATGACGACGATGACGACGATGACGATGACGAGTCGGACGATGAAGACGATGACTCGGACGAGGATGAAGACGAGTCGGACGACGACGATTCCGATGAAGATGATGACGAGGAGTCGGATGATGACGACTCGGACGATGACGACTCGGACGATGACGACGATGATGACGAGGACGAAGAAGAGGACGAGGACGAAGAGGATGGCGAAAAGGCCGTCGTAGAGGAGGCCTCGGAAGCCGAAACCACGGAAACCACGCCTGTAGAGGCCGAGACCGTGATTGCCGCCGCTGCGGGTGCAGCCGTAGCCGCCGC
The DNA here is from genome assembly GCF_004297405.1 of Reyranella sp. Classification (GTDB taxonomy): domain Bacteria; phylum Pseudomonadota; class Alphaproteobacteria; order Reyranellales; family Reyranellaceae; genus Reyranella. The sequence goes on along the minus strand of NZ_SCVC01000004.1, from coordinate 177,945 downwards.
GGCCGCAGGCCAGGTCACCGACGTCGTTTCACCCGACCATGCCCAGCACCTGCGCCTGCTCGAGGCGCTGCTCTTTGCTGGCACCCAGGCACTTGATGAAAAGGATCTGGTCGAACGCCTGCCCAACGACGCCGACGTGGCTCGGCTCCTGGCCGATCTGGCCGAGCTCTACGCCAACCGGGGTGTCAATCTGGTGAAGGTGGCGGGTGGCTATGCCTTCCGTACGGCGCCTGACCTGGCCGAGAAGCTCAAGATCGAGCGGCCGGTGACGCGCAAACTGTCGCGCGCCTCGGTCGAGACATTGGCCATCATCGCCTATCACCAGCCGGTGACTCGTGCAGAGATCGAGCAGGTTCGTGGTGTTGGCCTGAGCAAGGGCACGCTCGACCTGCTGTTCGAGCAGAACTGGATCAAGCCGATGGGCCGCCGGCGTGCGCCGGGCAAGCCCGTGACCTGGGGCACCACCGACTTCTTCCTCGAACATTTCGGCCTGCCGAGCCTCGACGACCTGCCGGGGCAGGAGGAGCTGAAGGCCGCTGGCCTCTTGGACCCGCGCTCCCAGCCCCCCATATTCCGTCCTGAGGAGCCGGATCTGCCGCTCGAACCGACGGAAGAGGAGGCTGTCGAGCCTCTCGCCACCGAGGAGACGGGGCGCTAACGCCCCAATAGAACCTTATTCGACCGGTTGCCGGGACTTCGACGCGAGTGCCATAATCGGCACTCGTGAACACGACACGCCGATCGTAGAAATTCTTGGGAGCATTTTCACATGGGTAGCTTCAGCATATGGCACTGGCTAATCGTGCTGGCCGTCGTGCTGCTGCTGTTCGGCGGTCGCGGCAAGATCTCGCAGCTCATGGGCGACTTCGGAAAGGGCCTGTCGGCCTTCAAGAAGGGCGTCGGTGCGCAGGAAGAGACGCCGCCGGCGCAAGCCAATCAGCAGCCAGGCGACGCGGCCAAGCCGATCTCGGCTCAGGCCACCACTACGCCGCCGGGTGGCCAGGTCCACCAGGATGCGAAGGTCTGAGAGCACGTCCGGAGTGGGCCGCGGCGCGTTGCTGCGGCAGGGTCTGAACGCCGATGTTCGGTATCGACAGTCCTGAGCTCTTGGTCATTGCCGTTGTGGCGCTTGTCGTCATCGGCCCCAAGGAGCTTCCGAAGCTGTTGCGCAGCTGGGGCCAGTGGATGGCCAAGATGCGCGGCATGGCGTCGGAATTCCGTGGGCACGTCGATGAGATGGTCCGCCAGTCGGAGCTCGACGAGGTGAAGAAGCAGCTCGAGTCGGCGCCCGGCCTCGATTTGCAGTCGCTTGATCCCACCAAGGAGATCAAGAGCCTCATTCAAGAAGGTGTCGCCGAAGGTGAAAAGGCGATCGCCGAGGTGAAGGCCCAGATCGACAATCCCCTGGCCGAGCCCGAATCCGCGCCTCAAATCGCGGCTGAGCCTGCTGCGCCGCCCGTACTTGCGCCCGTACCTGCAGTCGAAGAGAAGCCGGCGAAGGCCGCTGCGGTCGGCTGAGTGCCAAATAGCGCTTTGAATCGAGTGCCAAAGGACGGCATAACGCGGCTCCCATGCTGCGAAGCGTACCGTGACCCAGGCATACGACGGACCTGAAGACGACAAGCCGATGCCGCTGCTCGATCATCTGGTCGAGCTGCGCAAACGCCTGATCTATGCCCTTGTCTGCTTCTTCGCCGTCTTCTTCGTCACGTTCTACTTCGCCAAGCCGATCTTTTCGTTCCTGATGCAGCCGGCGATTGCCGACGGCTACAAGGTTGTCGTCCTCGACATCTTCGAGTTCTTCTTCGTCACCGTGAAGCTGTCGGCGTTCGTTGCGCTGATCGTCGGCTTCCCGCTGATCGCGGTTCAAATCTGGCTGTTCGTGGCGCCTGGCCTCTATCGGCACGAGAAGCGCGCCTTCGTGCCCTTCCTGGTCGCCACGCCGTTCATGTTCTATGCCGGCTGCGCGCTCATGTACTATGTCGTGCTGCCCTACGTGATCAATTTCATGCTCACGCAGTACGCACCGCCGGACATCGAGAAGACGCTGAGATCGTCCGACTATCTAGAGCGCATCCTGCAACTCGTCTTCGCCTTCGGCTTTGCCTTCGAGGTGCCGGTTCTCCTGACCCTGCTGATCCAGGTCGGGATCGCCACCAGCGAAGGGCTCAAGTCCAAGCGCCGCTACGCCATCGTCATCGCCTTCGTCATCGCGGCCGTCCTGGCTCCGCCCGATGTGGTGAGCCAGATCGCGCTCGCCATTCCCTTGATGGCCTTCTACGAGATCAGCATCCTGATCGGCGGCTGGATCGAGCGGAAGCGCGCGAGAGAGGAAAAGGCAGCCGAGGAAGCCGAGAAGAAGAAAGCCGACGAGGCGGCCAGCTCCTAGTCATGCACGACATACGTTTCGTCCGCGAGAATCCCGACGCCTTCGACAAGGGCCTGCAGCGCCGTGGTCTCGTGCCGGCTTCGGCCGGTATCCTGGAGATCGACAAGCGTCGTCGCGCCGCCATTTCGGAGAGCGAGGCTGTGCAGGCCAAGCGCAAGGCGCTCAGCCAGCAGATCGGCATCGCCAAGCGCAAGGGCGAGCCCGCCGACACCCTCATGGCCGAAGTTGCCAGCCTGGAAGAGGGGCTGAAGAAAGGCGAGGCCGAGGCGCAGCATCTCGACGAGGAATTGAAGCGCCATCTCGAGATCCTGCCCAATATACCGGCCGACGAGGTGCCGACGGGCAACGACGAGCACGGCAATGTCGAGGTTCGCCGTCATGGCAACCAGCGCAATTTCAGCTTCCAGCCCAAGGACCATGTGGCGCTGGGCGAGGCGCTGGGCGAGATGGATTTCGCACAGGCCGCCAAGATTTCCGGTTCGCGCTTCGTCTTTTTGAAGAACCGGCTGGCGCGGCTCGAGCGGGCGATCGCGCAGTTCATGCTCGACCTGCACACCGAAGTGAATGGCTACACCGAGATCGATCCGCCGATGCTGGTGAAGGATGCCGCGGTCTATGGCGTCGGCCAGCTTCCGAAATTCGCGGAGGACATGTTCCGCACCGACAACGGCTTCTGGCTGATCCCCACGGCCGAGGTCTCGCTCACCAACTTGGTGAACGACATGGTGCTGGACGAGAAGGACCTGCCGCTGCGCTTTACCGCGTTCACGCCCTGCTTCCGCTCCGAGGCGGGCGCTGCCGGCAAGGACACGCGCGGCATGATCCGCCAGCATCAATTTCCCAAGGTCGAGCTCGTCAGCGTCACTACGCCTGAGCACTCCGAAGCCGAGCACGAACGCATGACCGCATCGGCCGAGGAAGTGCTGAAGCGGCTAGGCCTTGCCTATCGCACGATGACGCTCTGCAGCGGCGACATGGGCTTTTCGGCGCGCAAGACCTACGACCTCGAAGTCTGGTTGCCGGGTCAGAACGCCTATCGCGAGATTTCGAGCTGCTCGAACTGCGGTGACTTCCAGGCGCGCCGCATGAACGCCCGCTACCGCCCCAAGGAAGGCAAGGGCACGCGGTTCCTGCACACTCTGAACGGCTCGGGCCTTGCGGTCGGCCGCACCTTGATCGCCGTGCTGGAGAACTATCAGAACGAGGACGGCTCGGTGACGATCCCCGACGCACTGCGCCCCTACATGCGCGGCGTCGAGACGATCGCCGCCGGCGTGGCCAAGAAGTGAACGCGGTCAATCTCGCCAAGGCGCGTATCCTCGTCACCAACGACGACGGTATCCACGCGCCCGGCCTACAGGCCCTGATCGAGATCGCCGAGCAGCTTTCCAGCGATGTCTGGGTGGTGGCGCCCGAGGTCAATCAGAGCGGCGCCGGCCATTCGCTGTCCTTGTCGCGGCCGATCCGGTCGCGCGAAGTAAGCGACGGCAAGTACGCGATCGAGGGTACGCCGACCGACTGCGTCTTGTTTGCGGTCAAGCATCTGCTGAAGGATCGCAAGCCCGACATCGTCCTGTCCGGCGTCAATCGTGGCACCAACATTGCCGACGACGTGACCTATTCCGGCACGATCGCGGCTGCGATGGAAGGGTGCCTGCTCGGCCTGCCGTCGATTGCCTTCAGCCAGGCCTATACGCACGACCATCCCGTGAAGTGGGGCACCGCCACCGCCCATGGCGCCGCCGTGGCGCGCCGCGTCCTCGCCATGGACTGGCCACGCAACGTGCTGGTCAATATCAACTTCCCCGACGTCGTCGCAGGATCGGTGAAGGGCATCCGGGCAACGCACCAGGGCAATCGCGGCTTCGGCGGCTACATCATCGAGCGCCACGATCCGCGCGGCGGGTCCTACTACTGGATCGGCTACACGCCACAGGAGCGCGAGATCGACGAGGCGAGCGACATCGCCGCCGTTCGCGCCGGTTACGTCTCCGTGACGCCGCTCTACCTCGACCTCACCCACGAGGCGATGCGCCGTAAGCTCGTCGCCGAGTTCGAGCCGGCCCCCGCGAAGGCAGAGTAGGGCGAGGCGGGCGCCGTGAACGTCCCGGCCATGCAGCGCCTGATTGCCGAACTGCGCAACTCGGGCATCGCGGACGAGAACGTGCTGACGGCGATCGCCTCGGTCGATCGCGAGCGTTTCGTATCGCCGACCTTCGCCGAGCGCGCCTGGGAGAACACGGCGCTGCCCATTGCCTTCGGCCAGACCATCAGCCAGCCGCTGGTCGTGGCCGCCATGACCGAGGCGTTGCGCGTGGGCCCGCGCATGAAGGTGCTCGAGATCGGGACCGGCTCGGGCTACCAGGCTGCCGTGCTCGCCAAGCTGGCGCGGCGGGTTTACTCGATCGAGCGCTTCAAGCCGCTCTCGAAGGAAGCCGAGCGGCTGCTGCTCAATCTCGGCATCTACAATGTCGTGGTCGACATCAACGACGGCAGCAAGGGTTGGCCCGGCCAGGCGCCATTTGACCGCATCATCGTTACGGCAGCTGCCGAGGAACGGCCGCAAGCGCTGATCGACCAGCTCGCCGTGGGGGGCATTCTGATCGTGCCGGTGGGCCGCGATCCGACCGCACAGGTCGTCGAGCGCATCGTCAAGAGCGAGAGCGGCTTGAAACGCGACACGCTGATGCCGGTGCGTTTCGTGCCGCTCGTCACCGGTCCGTTGCCGGTGCTGGGGCAGGGATAAAGCGGCCGAAAATCGTCATTGGCCCGATTCCCGCCGGAATCGTGATGCAGTAAACTGGATTCATGAAAAGAGCCCCTCGCTTCCCCTCGCGATGGGCGGGCTGGCTGCGCACGCTGGGTACAATGGCGGTGCTGTCTGTCGCGCTCGGCGCTTGCAATACCGTCATGGGCGCCCGTGAGGGCACCATGGAGTATCCCGGCTCAGCGGCCGGTCCCAATGCCGTCCCGGTCTATGTCGTGAAGGACAAGGACACGGTCGAGAGCCTGTCGCAGCGCTATGGCGTGTCGAGCCAGACAATCATCGACCGCAACAATCTCAAGCAGCCCTACACGCTGAAGGCGGGCCAGACCCTGCAGATGCCGGGTGCTCGCTTCGTGGCCGACAATGTCGGGACTGCGGCCACCACCCAGACCGCCGCGGCCAATCCCAGCGCGCCTGGACCCGTCAAGCGAGAGGCTTTGGCGGCGCCCGGCGGGAGCGAAGCACCACGCTCCGCAGCGCCCGCCGGCGAGCCGACGCCGCTCGCGCCGGCGGCACATTCCGTCACCGTGCCGGCTACCCCGCCGCAGCGGATGGCTTGGCCGGTCAACGGCAAGGTCGTCTCGAGCTACGGCACGTCGGGTGGCCAGAGGAACGACGGAATCGACATCGCCGCCGCCAAGGGCACGACGGTGAAGGCCGCCGATAGCGGCAAGGTCATCTATGCCGGCAACGAGGTCGCCAAGATGGGCAATCTGCTGCTGGTCGAGCATTCCGGCGGCTACATCACCGCCTACGGCAACAACGAGGCGCTGCTGGTCAAGAAGGGCGACACCGTGAAGAAGGGCCAGGCGATCGCCAAGGTCGGCAATTCCGGTGGTTCGGCCGAACCTCAGCTGCACTTCGAGGTTCGCCGCTCCGGCAAGACCATCGATCCCACGACGGTGCTGCCGGCACAATAAGCGGCGTCAGACGACCTTTCCGTCGATCTTGTATTCACCCTTGCGGTCCTCGATTTCGAGGACCCAGAGGTCGGGATCGCGGGCCACTTGGCGCGCGATGTAGGCGTCGGCGTCTGGTTCGGAGACCGGCGCTAGTCCAGTGCCACGGCTCCAGGCCGGTTCGTCGTCGAAGGTGCTGGCCTGGGTGTAGACCGTCACGCCGGCTTCGAAGCGATTGATCTTCAGGAGCACCGTGCCGGCATCGGGGTCACCGCGCCGCACGACGGCCGCGGGAATGAACGCACGATCGCACAGGCGCACCTGTGCGCTGACCCAAAGTCCGGTCGTCAGGCCCATCACCATCGGCTCGTCATCCTTCCAGCGCGTCGTCCAATCCATCGAACACAGCACGCGCGCCGCGCCAGCGGAAGCGCACACAGGCGAAGGGGAGCGCGTTGAGAGCCGCATCGCCGTCGGCCAGCGCGGCCGGTGCGATCAGGATGGGCCTGATATCGGGCCCGCTGCGCGCCGAGGCAAGCGATAACGAGCCCACCGCGAGCGCCAGCTCGTCAGCCCGACCATCGGTCACGAGGGCGAACAGCGGCTGCGGCCGCTCGCCCTTCAGTGAGAAGAGATCGTGCGCACCACCGAACAGGCCGCGTTTGGCCAGTTCTTCGTGTAGCGCTGCGTCCACCAGCCGGCGGTCGCAGGCCGTCATCGTCGAATCGCCCTGCATCGGCTCGACGCAAAGATTGAGGTGAGCGCGGGAAGACTCGCCGGCTTTGAAACGGCGCACCGAGTCGACGAACTGGCCAAGCAGGCGGGTCAGTCGCGGGCTGGCGAGCGGCGCCACGATCAACGCCTCCGAGGTCTTGCTGTCCGGCCAGGTGACCTGCCGCCACACGCCATCGTCCAGGAAGTCGCGGAAACCCGATTTGCGCTGGCCGGGCCGCGCGCCTCCCATACGGCCGGAATGGGCGAGATAGAGTGCGCCGCTGTCGTCCGCCACGACAATGCCCGCCACCCTCCGGTCGGCGCCGGCGCATGGCAGGTTGATCTCGCAGGTGATGCTTTCGCGCCTGGTCGGCGGATCGGGTGCATGCCCAAGGAGCAGCGCGTGCCGGGCCGCATTGCCGTCATTCGCCCGTCGCGACTCAATGGCCCACCAGAAGGAATCGTCACGGGCCCAGTGGATCGTGGCGCGTAGCTCTCCGCCACGCCAGGTGAGCCGCACGCTGCGCGCAGGGACGCCTTTCAACGCGCCCTGCAGGCGTTTGATGGCGCGGTCGATACGTCTTGGTTCCCCCACGACCCGCAGCATGCGTGATCCTACCGCTGCCGGTTGCCCTTGCCCACTCGGTCGGCATCCGGCAAGAGACCGACCCTCATGGCCGAACCGCCCCTTCTCGCACTCCAGGACATCCGCTACCGGCTGGGCAGCCAGACGATCCTCGACGGCGTCGAGCTTTCGATCGCGCCCGGTGAGCGGTTGTCGCTGATCGGCCGCAACGGCGCCGGCAAGTCGACTCTGCTGCGCATTCTGGCGGGCGAACCGATTGCGGATTCGGGCACGCGCTTCGCCCAACCCGGCGCCACGGTCGCGACCCTGCCGCAGGAGCCGGATTTCACCGGCCACGACTCCGTGGCGCACTACGTTACTTCGGCACTGCCCGATTCGCTGGGGCCGTCGGACTATCGCGTCGCAGCGCTGCTCGACGAGCTCAAGCTCGACGGGACTCGGGCGCCCTCCGAACTGTCGGGCGGTGAGGCCCGCCGGACGGCACTGGCACGCGCTCTGGTCGCCGAGCCCGATGTGCTGCTGCTCGACGAGCCGACCAACCATCTCGACTTGCCGACCATCGAATGGCTCGAAGCCACGTTGGCCGCCTGGAAGGGCGCCTATGTGCTGGTGAGCCATGACCGGCGCTTCCTCACCAACCTGGCGCGCGCGGTGCTGTGGCTCGACCGCGGCATCGTCCGCCGCCTCGACCGCGGCTATGCCGAGTTCGAAGCCTGGTCGAACGACATTCTGGAGCGCGAGGCGACAGAGCGGCACAAGCTCGACCGTCTGATCGAGCGCGAGACGGAATGGGCCGGCAAGAGCATCCGCGCCCGCCGTACGCGCAACGAGGGCCGCCTGCGGGCGCTCGGCGAGCTGCGCAAGCAACGGCGTCAGCAGATCGGCCCGGTCGGGCGTGCGACCATCGAGACAGGATCGGCCGAGCAGTCGGGCGCGCTCGCCATCACGGCTCGCAACATCTCCAAGAGCTGGGGCGACAAGACCGTCGTGCGTGAGTTCTCCACGCGCATCTTCCGCCGCGATCGCATCGGGCTGATTGGGCCGAACGGCGCGGGCAAGACGACACTCCTGCGCATGCTGATTGGCGAGCTTAAGCCTGATGCCGGCTCGGTGAAGCTCGGTGCCAATCTGATACCGGTGGTGATCGATCAGCGCCGCACCGCGCTCGATCCCGACAAGACGCCCTGGGAAATACTGGCCGACCGTAACGACCACGTGTTGGTGCGCGGTCAGCCGCGGCACGTGATGACTTATCTGCGCGAGTATCTGTTTCGTGACGAGCAGGCGCGCCAGCCGGTGCGCACGCTCTCGGGCGGCGAGCGCAACCGCCTGCTGCTCGCCAAGGCATTGGCCGCCCCCTCGAACCTGATCGTCCTCGACGAGCCTACCAACGATCTCGATGCCGATACGCTCGACCTCCTGCAGGAGGCCCTGGCGGACTATGACGGCACTGTCCTGCTGGTAAGCCACGATCGCGATTTCCTCGACCGGCTGGTGACGTCGACCATCGCCTTGGAAGGCGATGGCACGGCCATCGAGTATGCCGGCGGCTACAGCGACTATCTCATCCAGCGTGGACCGCGCGAGGTGCCGCCTGCACCGACCGCCCGGCGGGAGAAGGCGGCCGTCGCGCCACGTGACGCGGCGCCTGCCAAACAGCGTCTTGGCTACAAGCGCGAGCGTGCGCTGGCCGAGCTGCCGAAGAAGATGGACGCGCTGCACGCCGAGATGACAGCCCTCAACGAGGCTTTGGCCGATCCTGCGCTCTACACGCGCGATCCCAAGAGCTTCGCCGCCAAGACTGCCCGCCTCGGCACCGCTCAGGCCGAGCTCGATGCAGCCGAAAACGAGTGGCTGGAGCTGGAAATGCTGCGCGAGGAGCTGAAGAGCGCGGGTTGACGGGGCAGGGGGTGTCGGGTACCCCCACGCACCCCCGAAGGTCCCCCAAAGTGCCCGATTCCGCTGTTTCTCACGATCTCGACGCCCGCCTGGCCGGCCATCCCGCTGGTCTCAGGCGCACGTTCGCGATCATCTCCCATCCCGACGCCGGCAAGACCACGCTGACCGAGAAGCTGCTGCTGTTCGGCGGCGCCATCCATGTCGCGGGCGCGGTCAAGGCGCGTGGTGAGGCCCGACGGGCACGCTCGGACTGGATGAAGATCGAGCAGCAGCGCGGCATCTCGGTCACCACCTCGGTGATGCACTTCGAGTATGGCGGCGCGGTCTTCAATTTGCTCGATACGCCAGGCCACGAAGACTTCAGCGAGGACACCTATCGCACCCTGACCGCAGTTGACTCGGCCGTCATGGTGATCGACGCGGCCAAGGGCATCGAAGCCCGCACGCGCAAGCTGTTCGAGATCTGCCGCCTGCGCGACGTGCCGATCGTCACGTTCATCAACAAGATGGATCGCGAGAGCAAGGATCCCATCGAACTGCTGGACGAGATCGCTTCGACCCTGGCGCTCGACGTGACGCCGATGAGCTGGCCGGCTGGTTCCGGCCAGACCTTCAAGGGCACCTACGATCTCGCCAACGATCGCATGCTGATCTTCGACGCCGCCGATCGCGAGCGCATCGGCGAGACGGTCGAGTACGAAGGCATCGAGGATCCGGCCCTGGCGAAATCGCTGCCAGCGGAGCAGTACGCCAAGCTTGCCGAAGACGTGGAACTGGTACGCGCTGGCTATCCTGCTTTCGAGATCGAGTCCTATCGCGGCGGTCATCTGACGCCGGTGTTCTTCGGCAGCGCCTACAACAATTTCGGGGTGCGCGAGCTTCTCGACGCGCTGGCGGCCTGGGCGCCGCCGCCGCGGCCGCAGCCCGCCGAGCCGCGACCGATCGAACCGACCGAACCCAAAGTCTCGGGCTTCGTGTTCAAGGTCCAGGCCAACATGGACCCCAATCACCGTGATCGCATTGCGTTCCTGCGCCTGTGCAGTGGCAAGTTCCGCCGCGGCATGAAGCTGACGCAGATGGGCACGGGTAAGACGCTGTCGGTCAATTCGCCGATCCTGTTCTTTGCCCGCGAACGCGAGATCGTCGACGAGGCCTGGCCGGGCGACATCATCGGCGTGCCCAATCACGGCGTGCTGCGTGTCGGCGACACGCTGACCGAAGGCGAGACGATCAAGATCGTCGGCATCCCGAACTTCGCACCGGAAATCTTGCGTCGCGTGCGGCTCGAGGACCCGATGAAGTCCAAGCAGCTCAAGCGCGCGCTCGACGATCTGGCGGAAGAGGGCGTGACCCAGGTGTTCCGGCGCGTGATCGGCGGCGACCATATCGTGGGCGTGGTGGGCGAATTGCAGCTCGATGTGCTCAAGACCCGCGTCGAGGCTGAATACCAGGTGAAGATCGATCTCGAACCGGCACCCTTCGAGACGGCGCGCTGGATCTCGGCCGAGACCAAGGCCGATCTCGAAGCCTTCATGTCGGCGAACCGCGGCGGCATGTCCGAGGATCGCGACGGTTCGCCGGTCTTCCTGGCCCGCAACGCCTGGGAGCTGGGCTACATCGCCGAGCGCTCCCCCAAGATCAAGTTCTCCGATATTCGCGAGCGTTCGTAATGACCCTGACGCACATCGATCCCGGTCCGCGCATGAGCGAGGCCGTCATCAAGGGCAATCGTATCCATTGCTCAGGCATGATCCCTGAAGACACGTCGCGCGACATCACCAGTCAGGTGGAGCAGACGCTGGCGGAAATCGATTCGCTGCTGGCCAAGGGCGGTAGCGACAAGACGAAGATCCTGAGCGCCGTGATCTGGCTGGCCGATATTTCCGACTTCGCCGCCATGAACGCAGTGTGGGATGCCTGGGTCGTGCCCGGTCAGACCCCAGCCCGCGCGACGGTTCAGGCCAAACTCAACGACCCGAAGATGAAAATAGAAATCATGGTCGTCGCGGCGATCTAGTCTGCTAAGGTCGCCGCCGATTTTACGGAGGAGAAGGAAATGAGCGTCAAGCGAATCAATGCTGGCCCGCGCATGAGCAGCGCGGTGGTCCACGGCGATACCGTCTATCTCGCCGGCCTGACCGCCGACGATGCCAAGGCCGACGTGAAGGGCCAGACCGCCCAGATCCTGGCGAAGATCGACAAGTTCCTGGCCGAGGCCGGCACCGACAAGTCGAAGATCCTGTCGGCCAACATCTGGCTGACGGACATCTCCACCTGGAGCCAGATGAACGAAGTGTGGGATGCCTGGGTGTCGCCCGGTAACGCGCCCGCCCGCGCCACCGTCGAGGCCAAGCTCGCAGCGCCCGGTCTCAGTGTCGAGATCATGGTGCAGGCTGCCAAGTAAGCCTGCGCTATCGTCAAGGAAGAAGGGCCGGCAATCGCCGGCCCTTTTTTATTGGGAACGTGCCTCTGGTGACAGGGACTTCCTGCTCTGCTGATATCCGTTCAAACAAGAACTCAGAGCAGGAAACGTCCATGAAATTTCGCACGCAGGCGGATGTCGCCGAAATCGAGAAAGTGCCGGTGGCGGAGCGTGTGACGCATGGGAACATGCTGGATCTGCTGCAGCACGCGGCGACGGCATACAAAACCCAGGTCGCGATCCGCTATCTCGCCGGTACCGGCCCCGACGATGCCGTGCGCGATGTCACGTTCGCCGAGCTGATGTCCTCGGTGCGGCAGACCGCGAACCTTCTGTATGCCCATGGCATCGGCCCCGATGATACGGTGACGCTGCTGATGCCGTCGGTGCCCGAAACCTTCTTTGCGCTCTGGGGCGCGGAAGTAGGCGCTGTCGCCAATCCCGTGAACTACTTCCTCGATGCCTCGCAGATCGCCGGCATCATGAAGGAGGCGCGGGCCAAGGCGCTCATTGCGGTCGACGCCTCGATCTTCCCCGACATCTGGCCGAAGGTGGAAGCGATCCGTGCCGCGTTGCCAGAGCTGAAAGTGTTCCGCGTCGGTGGCCAGGCAAGTGCGCCTGTGTCTGGTGTGGTGGAGTTCGAGGCGGCTTGTGCCCAGCAGCTTGGCGATCGGCTGGTGGCACCCAAGAAGCTCGGACGGGATACCGTCGCCGCGCTGTTCCATACTGGTGGCACCACGGGACTGCCGAAGCTCGCCCAGCACACGCATGGGGCGCTGGCGCTTGCGGCGTGGACCAATGCGCTGCCTTTCGGCCTCGAACCGGGCGCCGTTCTGCTCAATCCGCTGCCGCAATTCCACGTCGGTGGCTCGATCTTCGGGGCGCTGTCGCCGGTTGCGAGCGGTTGGACCGTCGTGATTCCCACGCCGCTCGGCGCGCGCAATCCCAACGTCGTGCGCGACTATTGGAGCATTGTCGAACGCCACAAGGTGACGCTGGGCGGCGCGGTGCCAACGACGCTGGCCGCCATCATGAATGTCACCCGCGAGGGCCACGACTTGAGCGCGCTGAAGGGTTTCGTCAGCGGCGGGTCGACCGTGCCCGTGGAGCTGATCCGGCGAATCGAACAGGAGTTCGGCATCCCGGTGGTCGAGGGTTACGGCATGACCGAGGTGCACTGCTATTCGACGATGAATCCAGCACACGGCGAGCGTCGCGCCGGGTCGGTGGGCCTTCGGTTGCCTTACCTCGAGGTCCGCGTGGCCGATGTCGGTTCGGATGGCGCGATCCGTCGCGACTGTGGCTTGGGCGAGATCGGCCATGTGCTGATGCGGGGGCCGCAGGTGACGCCGGGTTACCTCAACCCGCGCCACAACGAGGGCGCCATGCTTGCCGATGGCTGGCTCGATTCCGGCGATCTCGGCCGACTCGATGCCGACGGATATCTGTGGCTCACCGGGCGCTCGAAGGACCTGATCATCCGCGGCGGCCACAACATCGACCCCGTGATGATCGAAGAGGCATTGACGCGCCACCCAGCAGTCGAGACGGCGGCCGCGGTCGGGTTGCCGGACGCCTATGCCGGTGAATTGCCGATGGCTTTCGTGCAGTTGCGGCCCGGCAAGCAGGCGACACCTGAAGAACTTCGGGAATTCTGCCGCAAGGAGATTCCGGAACGCGCTGCCGTTCCCGTGCAGGTCGTGCCGATACCGGTGATGCCTGTGACCGGCGTCGGCAAGATATTCAAGCCGGCGCTCAGGCTCGATGCCGCACAGAGGGCGTTCGAGGCGGCGCTGGCGCCGCTTAAGGCCGAAGGCGTGAAGGCCGAGGTGACGGTGCGCAACGATCCGACCTACGGCACGCTGGCCGAGGTCAGGGCCGCGGGAGCGTCAGGCGAGGTGATCGCCAAACGCTGCGCCGAGCTCCTGGGCGGCTTTCAGATCCGCCACGTCGTGAAGGTCAGTTGATCGGTCCGATGATCTTGCCCGGGTTCATGATGTTGTCCGGGTCGAGTGCTTTCTTGATCGAGCGCATCAGCGACACGGCCTCGCCGTGTTCCTCGTACAGGAACTTGATCTTGCCCATACCGACACCATGCTCGCCGGTGCAGGTGCCGCCGAGAGACAAAGCGCGCGCGATCATGCGGTCGTTCAGCGCTTCGGCCTTGGGCAGGTAAGTCGGGTCGTCGGGATTGATCATCATCGTGAGATGGAAGTTGCCATCGCCTACGTGACCCACGATCGGCGCATAGATACCGTTCTTCTGGATGTCCTTCTGCGTCTCGAGGATGCATTCGGCGAGGCGCGAGATCGGCACACAGACGTCGGTCGCCCACATCCCCCAGCCGGGCCGCGCCGACTTGGCCGCCCAAGCCGCATCGTGGCGGGCCTGCCACATCTTGGTCCGTTCCTCGGCCTGGCTCGTCCAGGCAAAGTCGCCACCGCCATGTTCGGCCGCCAGGGCCTGAACCATCTCGGCCTGTTCCTTCGTGCCGGCCTCGGTGCCGTGGAACTCCAGCAGGAGCAGGTTCTTCGCCGGCAGAGTGAGCTTCGAGTACTTGTTGACCGTGTCGACCGTCTCGGTGTCCATCAGCTCGATGCGGGCGACGGGAATGCCGGACTGGATGGTCTGGATGACGGTATTGACGGCACCTTCCAGCGAATCGAAGGCGCAGGTCGCGGACACCATCGACTCGGGCATGCCGTACAAGCGCAAGGTGATCTCGGTGATGACGCCGAGCGTTCCCTCGGAGCCCACGAACAGCTTCACGAGATCATAGCCGGCGCTCGACTTGCGCGAGCGACGGCCCAGTCGCATCAGGCGGCCGTCTGCCGTCACGACCTGCAGCGACAGCACGTTCTCGCGCATCGTGCCGTAGCGCACGGCGTTGGTGCCGGATGCACGCGTGCTGGTCATGCCGCCGATCGAGGCATCGGCGCCGGGATCGATCGGGAAGAACAGGCCGGTGTCGCGGATATATTCGTTGAGCTGCTTGCGCGTAACGCCGGGCTGCACGATCACGTCGAGGTCGGCCTCGTTCACGGCCAGCACCTTGTTCATGCGGCTGACGTCGAGCGAGATGCCACCGTTGGGCGCGCTGATATGGCCTTCCAGCGAGGTGCCGGTGCCGAAGGGGATGATCGGTGTCTTGAGGCGGGCGCAGAGCTGCACGATCTGCTGCACTTCCTCGGCCGATTCGGCGAAGACCACTGCGTCCGGCAGGTGCGCTTCGTGAAACGAAATATCCTTGCCGTGCTGCTCGCGCACGGCGTGCGCGGTGCTGACGCGATCGCCAAAGAGCTTCTTCAACTCGGCGATGGTGGCATCGACGTTGGGGGCTTTTGCCTGGGCCTGAGCGGCCATGGTGGTTCTCTCCTAGCGGAAGCCCTTTGGATACGCTCAAATGGCGGGAAAGCCAACCTGAAGCCAAACCGAGGAAACGCACCCATGCGCGACGTCTATGTGATCGGCGCCTACACGACCGTCTTCAAGAAGCACCCCGGCCTGAGCTTCGGCGACCTCGCCCGTGAGGCCTATCTCGGCACGCTGTCGGACGCCGGCATGAAGACCGGTGCGGACATTGAATCGGGCTGGCTGGGCAATTGCGGCATGGGCTTCTGGGGCCAGAACTCGATCCGCGGGCAGGCTCTGTTCCAGCCGCTGGTCGAGGAGGGGCTCTTCCCTGAGCGCGTGCCGATGTTCAACGTCGAGAATGCCTGCGCCACCGCCTCGACCGCCTTCATGGGCGCCTGGAAGGACGTGCTGGCCGGCACGCATGAGCTTTCGTTCTGCATCGGCGTCGAGAAGCTCTTCAGCCCCGAGGCGCCGGAGCGCACGGCGGGCCTCTTCAACCAGGGCTACATCACCAGCCAGCATGACCGGCTGGTCGAGGAGATGAACCGGGTCGGCAAGATGGTCGGTTCGGAGTTCAAGCCGGGCGACGACCGTACGATCTTCATGGATACCTATGCCATGCAGGCTAAGTGGCACATGTGGAAGTACGGCACGACGCAGGCGCAGATCGCCGCCGGTGCCGCCAAGAACCACAATTACGGTGCGCTGAACGAGAAGGCGCAGTATCGCTTCCAGATGACGACGCAGTCGGTGATGGAAGATCGGCCAGTGTCGTTTCCGCTGACGCGTGCGATGTGCGCGCCGATTGGCGATGGCGCGGCGGCGGCGCTGCTCTGTTCCAAGGAATATCTCGAGAAGCTGCCCAAGGCGGTCCAGGAACGCGCCGTGCGCATTGCCGGCGTGGGTTTCTCTGGCGGCAAGTACCGCAATCTCGACGAGCCCGGCCTGACACGTGCGGCGGGCGACAAGGCCTACAAGATGGCGGGCCTGAAGCCCGAGGACATCGACGTCGCCGAAGTCCACGACGCCACCAGCTTCTGCGAGGTTTACCAGTGCGAGATGCTGCGCTTCTGCCCCGAGGGTGAAGGCGGAAAGTTCATCGAGTCGGGCGCGACGGGGCCGGGCGGTAAGCTGCCGGTGAACACCTCCGGCGGGCTCGTTTCCAAAGGCCATCCGGTGGGCGCCACCGGCCTCTCCATGCTGGCAGAGCTTGCGACGCAGCTTCGTGGCGAGGCCGGCGCGCGTCAGGTCAAAGGCGCGGAGATCGCACTGGCAGAGAACGGTGGTGGCGTCATCGGCATGGAAGAGGCCGTTGCATCGGTGGTGATCCTGCAACGCTCTTGAAACCGGGACGAAACATCCGACATGGTGTCTCCGTCCCGGTGAGATCCAAGAACTCTCCCGGTTTGTGCATTTGGGGAGAGATAAGGCAATGACTGTCCGCTTCGATAATCGCGTCGCCATCGTTACCGGCGCTGGAAACGGGCTCGGCCGCGCGCATGCGCTGCTGCTGGCCAGCCGCGGCGCCAAGGTGGTGGTGAACGATCCGGGCGGGGCCGTCGATGGCAAGGGCGGCGACCACGCTGCTGCCGACAAGGTCGTGGCCGAAATCAAGGCGGCGGGCGGGCAGGCCGTGCCGAACTACGATTCGGTCGCCGATCCCAAGAGCGCTGCCAACATCGTAAAGACTGCCGTTGATACCTACGGCACTGTCGACATCGTCGTGAACAATGCCGGCGTGCTGCGCGACAAGACCTTCCACAACATGACGGTCGAGGATTTCGAGTTCGTCGTGAAGGTGCATTTCCTCGGCACCGCCTACGTGACGCACGCTGCCTGGCCGATCATGCGCGCCAACGCCTATGGCCGGGTCGTGGTGACCTCGTCCAACTCGGGCATCTACGGCACCTTCGGTCAGGCGAACTACGGCGGCGCCAAGCTCGCCGTGGTGGGCTTCATGAACTCGCTGCGTCTCGAGGGCCAGAAGTACAACGTCCTCATCAACGCGCTGGCGCCGGTGGCTGCGACGCGCATGACCGAGAGCCTGATGACGCCGGAGGCGCTGGCCAAGCTCAGGCCCGAGTTCGTCTCGCCGATGGTTGCTTATCTCTGCTCCGAGCAGTGCCAGCGCACCGGCGACATCTGGAGCGCCGGCGCCGGCACCTTTGCCCGTATCGAATATCGCGAGGCCGAGGGCCTGCGCATCGCGGGTCGGGCACCGACGATCGAAGACGTCGTCGACAATATCGAGAAGATCGCCGACGTCTCGGCGAGCCGCGTGTTCCGCACCTCTGGCGAAGAGGTTGCAGCAGTCGTGGGCGGCTCCTGACCGCCGCGCTCTCCATGCCGCCACCGGTAGGCGACCGTCTGGCGCCGGTCGCCGATTGGCTCGCCCGTGAGGGTCGTCTCGTCGCTTCCCCGTCGGTCTTCATCGAGAAGCTGATGGAGAAGGTCGTGCAGACGGGCCTGCCGGTATGGCGGTTCTACATTGGCCTGCAGCTCATCCATCCGCAGCTTCAGGCCATGGGCTACATGTGGCGGCGCGGTGAACACGTGCAATCGATTGCACGCGCTTACGGCATCCAGTTCACGCCCTCCTATATCGGCAGCCCGCTGCAGGAGGCGCGCGAGCAGGGCCGTGAAGTGCGCTACCGGCTCGACAAGATCACGGACAAGCATCACATCCTGCTGCAGGAGTTGAAATCCGACGGCGGCACCGATTACCTCGCCGTGCCCATGCGCATCTCGCGCAAAGGTCCGCTGCCCGTCGTCAGTTTCGCAACTGATCGTAAGGAAGGCTTTAGCGACGCCGACGTCGAGGACCTGGGCCGTCTGGTCGACATGATGGGCGCGGTGACCGAGATGCACATCGAGCATGGCGTCGCCGACACGGTGACCAACACCTATCTCGGCCACCAGATCAGCGAGCGCGTGTTGAACGGCGCGATCCGCCGCGGCGAAGGCGAGGAGATCCGCGCCGTCCTGTGGTTCTCCGACATGCGCGACTTCACCGGCCTCAACGAGCGGCTGCCCCCTGCCGAGGTGCTGGAACTCCTGAACAACTACTTCCAACTCGTCGGCGATGCGCTCTCCTCACACGGCGGCGAGATCCTGAAATTCATCGGCGATGGCGTAATGGGGTATTTCCCGGCCGAGGATGCACTCTTCCTGCCGATGGTGACGGCTGCGGCTCTCGGGGCCGCACGTCAACTCCTCAACGATGCCGAGGCGGCGAACGAGGCGCGCGCGGCCGGCGGCCGAGAGTTGCTGCGTTTCGGCATCGGCCTGCACGTCGGCGATGTAACCTTCGGCAATATCGGCACGGAAGACAGGCTCGACTTCACGGTGATCGGGGCGGCCGTCAATCGCGCCTCTCGCCTGGAAGGATTGACCAAGGCGCTCGGCGTGAAGGTCTGTGCGTCCGCCGAGTTCAACGAGAATTGCCCGCAGCCGATGAAGTCGCTCGGCGTTCACCGTCTGCGCGGCGTTCCCAAGCCCGTCGAGATCTTCACTCTGCCGGAGTGACGGCCTCAGACTTGCGTCTTCCAGCCTTCGATCCAAGCCAATGCTTCCTCGTCGGGCAGGGGCTGCGTCGAGGCATCGACTTCGAGCCGTTCGCCGACCTTCCTGGCGCCGCAGAGTTCGAGCACCTGATCGACCTTCTTGCCGCCTCCGCAGAAAGTATCCTGATAAGTCATGTCGCCGAGTGCGATGACTCCGTAGCGATGACCTGACAGATCGGACTTCTCCCGCTCCAGGGTTTCGACCAGCGGCAGGATGTTGGTCGGGATGTCCCCCGAGCCGTGCGTGGCGCAGACCACCAGCAGCACATCGTGGGCCTGCAGATCGGCAAAGGTCGCGGCCTTGTCCGTAACGTCGACCGCGTGTCCGGCCTCGGCGAGTACGGGCTTCAGCGCGTCGGCCACCATCTGGGCATTGCCCGATTCGGTGCCGACCAGGATCAGGATCGTGGCCATCCCCATCGGACATACGGGAGGGTGTGCCGCCATGCGACGCGACCGGATGGCGCGGCTCCAGGACCCATGCCAGTCTCCGGCCCCATGGAAGAAACGCCCGTATTGGCCGCTCTGGAGGGCGGCGTCCTGACCCTTACGCTCAACCGGCCGACGCGGTTGAACGCCATGAGCCACCCGCTGATCGAGGCCATGAACGTCCAGTTGAAGCGCGCCCGCGAGGATGACGCGGTCCGCGCCATCCTGTTGACGGGTACAGGCCGAGGCTTCTGCGCCGGCGCCGATCTGGCTGGTCCGGGGCCCGGCGATCCGACGACATCAGGCGAGCGTGACGTCGGTGCCGTGATGGACCGCATCTTCAATCCCATGATCCGCGCCATGCGCGAGCTGCCCAAGCCCATCGTTGCCGCCGTCAATGGCGTGGCAGCGGGCGGCGGGGCCAATCTGGCGCTGGCCTGCGATATCGTGGTGGCCGCGCGCTCGGCGCGCTTCGATCAGGCCTTTGTGCGTATCTCGCTGATACCCGATCTGGGGGGCACATGGTTCCTGCCGCACACGGTGGGCGACGCCCGTGCGCGCGCTCTCGCCATGCTCGGCAGCTCAGTGCCGGCCGAGGAAGCCGAGCGCATGGGCATGGTCTGGCAGGTCGTCGATGATGCCGCGCTGATGGACGAAGCCATCAAGGTTGCGCGCAAGCTCGCGACCGGCCCGACGCGTTCCTATGCCGCCATCAAGAAGGCGATTGATCTGGCAGCCACCAACACGCTCGACCAGCAACTCGATCTCGAGCGCGATAGCCAGCGCGAGCTCGGCCGCAGTGCCGATTTCAAGGAAGGGGTTGCAGCCTTCCTCGCCAAACGCCCCGCCCAGTTCACCGGACACTGAGAAGAAGACAATGACCTACGAGAAGATCCAGATCACCAAGGCCGACGGCCTCGCCACTCTGACGCTGAATTCCCCCGACCGGTTGAACGCCGTCTCACGCAAGATGATCGCCGAGCTCAAGACCTGCTGGGAGGATCTGGCGGCCGATGGATCGGTGCGTGCGGTGCTGCTGACAGGAGCAGGTCGTGGCTTCTGTGCGGGCGCCGATCTCGCCGATCCTGATCGCGAGAAGGGCGAGGTCGCGGATTCAGGCGCCGCTCTCGAAAAGTTCTTCAATCCGGTGATCCGGTTGATGCGCAGCATCCCCAAGCCGATCGTCGCGGCTGTGAACGGGCCGGCAGCCGGCGTCGGCATGAGCTTCGCTCTGGCCGCCGATATCGCGGTCGCCGCCAAGTCGGCCACCTTCCTGCAGGCTTTCGCCCGCATCGGCCTCCTGCCGGATGGTGGCAGCACGTGGTTCCTGCCGCGGCTGGTCGGCGAGCAGCGTGCTCGTGCGTTGGCGATGCTGGCGCCGCAGATCACCGCGCAGCAGGCCAAGGACTGGGGTTTGATCTGGGACGTCGTCGAGGACGGCGAACTGATGAAGTCGGCGAACGAGCTGGCACGGCGGCTGGCCGACGGACCGACGATGTCGCTGGCCCGCATCAAGGAAGCGATGGGCCGCGCCAGCGGCAACACGCTCTCCCAGCAGCTGGATGTCGAGCGTGACTTCCAGCGCGAACTCGGCCGTAGCGAGGACTTCAAGGAAGGCGTCGCGGCCTTCCTCGCCAAGCGCAAGCCCGCGTTCAAGGGCAAATAGGGAGAAAGCAGAATGACGACCCCGCACAAGGAGATCGCCTCGGGCCTCAAATTTCCGGAAGGCCCCGTGGCCATGCCAGATGGCTCGGTGATCCTGGTCGAGATTGCGCGCGAGACGCTGACCCGCGTCATGCCTGACGGCAAACAGCACATCATCGCCAAGCTGGGCGGCGGTCCCAACGGCGCGGCGATGGGGCCAGGCGGCAAGATCTACGTGACCAACAACGGCGGCTTCAACTGGATCGAGCGGCCGGATGGCCGACTCTTTCCCGGCACGCAGCCTGCCTCCTACAAGGGCGGTTCGATCCAGGTCGTCGATCCCGAGACGGGCAAGTTTGAGACACTCTACGATTCCTGCGATGGGCGGAAGCTGAATGGCCCGAACGACCTGGTGTTCGACGATGCCGGCGGCTTCTGGTTCACCGACCTCGGCAAGACCCGCGAGCGCGACAATGATCGCGGCGCTGTCTACTACGCCAAGGCCGACGGCTCGAAGATCGAGGAGAAGGTTTTCCCGCTGGAGCGGCCCAACGGCTGCGGCCTCTCGCCCGACGGCAAGACGCTCTATGTCGTGGAGACGCCGACCGCGCGCGTCTGGGCGTTCGAGCTTTCCGCGCCAGGCGTCATCAAGGACGCCAACGGCCCCTATCGCGGCGAGAAGGGCCGTGTCATCGCGGGCCTCGGCGGCTACCAGATGTTCGATTCACTGGCCGTCGATTCGCAGGGCCATATCTGCGTGGCGACACTGATTACCGGCGCCGTTTCCGACATCTCGCCCGACGGCAAGTCGGTGACGCAATACAAGCTGCCCGATCCGATGGTCACCAACGTCTGCTTCGGCGGCAAGGACCTGCGTACTGCCTATGCGACGTTGTCGATGACCGGCAAGCTCGTCAGCTTCGAGTGGCCGCGGCCGGGCCTGAAGCTCGAGTATCTGAACAAGTAACCGGGAAGGGGGCTCGCGCCCCCTTAACCCTTTGCCTGCGCCCGGACCTCGCGGCTCGCGACGACCTTGCCATTGGCATAGTCCTCGTGGTTGTCGTCGACGTCTCCGAGCTTGTAGCGATAGTTCACCATCATCGCGTAGGACTGCTTCAATCCGTTACTGCTGGTGTCGGCGAGCCAGTTCAGCCGCTCGACGATTGCACCATTGCCAAGATGGAAATGGGCCACACGATCGACGGCGCGAGCTTTCTCGTCGGTCGACGTGAGGTAGCGTGCGGCCAGCCGTGTCAGAATCGGCCGCAACGACTTGTCGATCGCCGGCACCTCCCACCAGCTCGGCCGATCGAGCAACTGACGTACGGCAGCGGCACCGCGCGCCTTGTCGATGACGGGCGCCAGCGAGGAGATCTCTGCCGCCGTCAGCACGGCGTCGCCCTCGTTCTTCAGCCGGTCGTCGATGTGCCGGCGCAACCCCGGGATCGGCGAGAGGGTGGCGAAATCTTTGATATTGGGCAGCTCGCGCGCCAGTTGCTCGGCGACGCGCTTGATCAGGAAGTTGCCGAAGCTGATGCCGGCCAGGCCCTGCTGGCAGTTGGAGATCGAGTAGAAGATCGCCGTGTTGGCCCGCTTGGGATCGGCCGTCTCGTCGCGTGCGTCGAGCAGGCGCTGCACGTTGCCCGCCATGCCGTCGACCAGCGCCACCTCGACGAAGATCAGCGGCTCGTCGGGCATGCGCGGATGGAAGAAGGCGAAACAGCGCCGGTCGGAGTCCAGGCGATTCTTGAGGTCGCGCCAGGAGCGGATGGCATGGACGGCCTCGTAGTCGACCAGCTTCTCGAGCAGCGCCGCCGAGGAGCGCCAGTCGATGCGCACCAGGTCGAGGAAGCCGACATCAAACCAGGCCGCGAGCAGCGGCCGCAGGTCTTCGCTCAGCGCCCGGGCGGCGGTGTCGGTCTTGCCCAGCGTCATCAGCTCGGCGCGCAGGTCGACGACGAACTTCACGCCCTGCGGCACGCCCACGAACTCGCGCAGCAGGCGCACTGCCGGCGGCTCGAGGAGCCGCGTCAGGGCGCGTGCGGGTTCCTTGCCGGCACGCCACCGATCGACCCGTGCGACGGCCGTCTCGCGTGACAGGCCATAGTCGTGGGCGAGGGTGAGCAGAAACTTGCGCCGGCCGGTCGCCGACAGCGACAGGTAAGCCTGCCCCAGCTCGGCGGCACGGCGGCGGCTTGCGGTCTCGCCGCCCTTGGCTTCGAGGCAGGCGTCGATACGGCCCTTCAGTCGCGGGATGTCGTCGTCGGGCAGATCGGCACGCAAGGGGGCGCCGACCGCCTCGCGAGCGCCGCGGGCGGTATCGATGAAGGCGTTGCGCAAACGTTCGAGCGTGCGGTCGACCGTGCTGGAAACCGTCGAGGAGAGAGCGAGTGCCATTCACCGATTATGTCACGGCAAACGTGTCACTCCAGTGGCGTCACAAGAGCGCGCCTTTGGAGGTAGCCTGATCACGCCGCCGTGCGCGACAGCCGATGGAGCTCCTGCCAGACCAGGGTGCGATAGGGGCCGTCCCGGTGCAGCAGTTCCGTCGGCGCTCCGTCCTGCACGATATGACCGCCCTCCAGCACTAGGATACGGTCGAAGCTGCGCAAGGTGGAAAGGCGATGGGCGATGGCGATCACGGTCCGGTTTTCCATCAGCCGGTCCAGCGCCTGGCGGATCGCCTCTTCGGACTCACCATCGAGTGACGATGTCGCCTCGTCGAGCAGGAGTATTGGCGTATCCTTCAGCAAAGCGCGGGCGATGGCGATGCGTTGGCGCTGGCCGGCCGATAGCCGGGCGCCGCGCTCGCCGACGATCGTATCGAAGCCCTGTGGCAAAGCCTGGATGAATGAGTGGCAGCGCGCGGCATCTGCCGCGTGCCTGACTTCCTCGTCACTGGCATCCGGCTTGCCGTATCGGATGTTGTCCATGACCGAGCGGTGAAGCAGTGAAATGTCCTGAGGTACCAGCGAGATTGCCTGCCGCAGACTCTCCTGGGTGGTCTGCGCAATATCCTGGCCATCGATGAGGATGCGGCCACGGTCGAGATCGTGGAAGCGCTGCAACAGGGAGAGCAGGGTCGATTTGCCGCCGCCGGATGGACCGACCAGGCCGGTGCGTTGCCCCGGCCGGAACTCGACACCGAATTTCTCGAACACGCGATGGCCGTCGGCATAGGTGAAGGAGACATTCTCGAAGGTCACGGCGCGGCGCCGGCCGGCGAGGGGGCGTGCGTCCACGGTATCCCGGAGGTCGTGCGGCTGCAGGAGCGTGGTCAATGCCTCGGAGAGCCGAGCGGTGTGTTGCGTGACATCGACCAGAGCCACCGCGAGATCGCGCGTCGCATAGAGGATCGTCAATCCGAGTGTGCACACCAGGATGACCTGACCGCTGCTTATCGCTCCGCGCTGCCACAGCATGATTGCCCACGCGAGCAGACCGACGGTTAGCGCAACCGTGAAGGCGGCATGCAGAAAGCGGATCTTCTCGAGATAGAGCAGGCTGGTACGGCGAGCGGCCATCTCTTCGCCGACGGTCTGCCGGAAGCGGCGCCGCTCACGGCCGATTGCGCCGAAGCTGCGGACCAGCATGATGTTGGAGACAACGTCGGTCAGTTCGCCTTCGACTCCTGCCGCCTTGTCGGCAAACCCCATATGTAGCGTCGCGCCTGCCGCGGCGAGCCGAAAGAGCCCATAAAGCAGGACGGCTGCCACCGCGACCAATGACCCCGTCATCAACGGATCGACTGTCATCAAGAAGGCGACGGCGCCCAAGGTAGCGACGCAGGGCGGCAATACATTCCATATGAACATGTTCTGGATGGTGAAGGCGGCGTTGCCTGTCGCAGTCACTCGGCCGGTCACCGTGCCAGCCTGGCGCCCCGTGAAAAAGCTCGGGGCGTGATCGGTAATGTGTCGGAACAGCTCGCTACGTAATTCGCCGCTGGCCGCCACGAAGGCGTAGCTGGCGATCCAGCCGGCTAGCCGCCACAAGAAGTTGTCGGCTGCCATAAGGCCCACCAACAAGGCAAAGGCCACCCAGACCATCTCGCTATTGCTGCCAGACAGCGCATCGATGAGAGATTTTACACCGTACTGGGTGCTAACCGAGCAGGCGGCGGCGCCGACGACCGCCAGAAAAATGGCGGCATGAGCTATCGGCCGGCGGGCCACGTAGCGAAAAAGAAAAGCGAACGGCCGGCCGGCGAGTGGGCTGAGATCTTCCATGACCTAGGGAACGATTCTGGGGCTGAAAGGTTCATTACCTTGCGGCTCCAGCCGCGAGCTGTGACCAACCGGTGGCTGCCGCGTGATCACCACATTGTACGGTTGATTTTCGCGCTTTCGCGCATGGCGCCTTTGCGAAGCGAAGCGCGTGCGTCGAGGTTACCAATTACGGGAGTACAAGTGCATGCGCATTGCCCAAGTCGCACCGCTGACCGAGGCTATCCCCCCCAAACTCTACGGCGGCACCGAACGCGTCGTATCCTGGCTGACCGAAGAATTGGTGGCCCTCGGCCACGATGTGACCCTGTTCGCCAGCGGCGACTCTCAGACCAAGGCTCGTCTGGAACCGGTCTGGCCCCGGGCACTGCGGCTCGACGGCAAGGTGCGCGATCCAATGGCATTGCACATGGCGATGCTGGAACACGTCTATCAGCGTGCGGACCAGTTCGACATTCTGCATTTCCACCTCGACTATTTTCCCTTTTCGCTCTTCTCACGAAACGCCACACCCTTCATTACAACTTTGCATGGCAGACTCGACCTGCCGGAGCATCAGGTCGTGTTCGATGTCTTCAACCGTGCGCCGGTCATCTCCATTTCCGATGCCCAGCGCCAGCCAGTGCCAAACGCACATTGGATCGACACGATCTATCATGGCTTGCCGGCCGATCTCCTGCAGCCTCGTCCGGCGAAGCCGGGATACCTCGCCGTGCTTGGCCGCATCGCGCCGGAGAAGGCGGTTGACCGCGCGATCCATATCGCTCGCCGCGCCGGCATGCCGCTCAAGATCGCGGCCAAGGTCGATCCTGTAGATAGGCAGTACTACGAGCACGAAATCAGGCCGCTGCTCGAGTTGCCTGGCATCGAGTATATCGGCGAGATCAGCGACGCTCAGAAATCCGACTTTCTGGGCGGTGCGGTCGGGCTGCTGATGCCGATCGACTGGCCCGAGCCGTTTGGGCTGGTGATGATCGAGGCCATGGCCTGCGGCACGCCGATACTCGCCTATCCCGGCGGCTCGGTGCCCGAGATCGTCGAGGACGGATTGACCGGCTTCATCGTCAACAACGAAGCGGAGGCCGTCGATGCCGTACGTCGCCTGCCCGAGCTGTCGCGCGCCCGGATTCGTGCCCGCTTCGAGGAGCGCTTCACGGCCCGGCGCATGGCGATGGATTATCTCTCCGTCTACCGCCGCATGGCCGAGAGCGACGCACCGCGTCTCAGGGTGGTCACAGCCTGAAGCGTCAGGGGCCGACCAGCGCCGTTTCGAGCGTGCGCCAGAGATACCAGCACGCGACCGTGCGATACGGTCGCCACTTTTCTCCGGCCTTTTCGAGGGCTTGCGGGGAGGGCAGGGCGCGCTTGCGGAAGGCCTTCGCATAGGCTTTACGCAGGCTGTAATCGTCGAGCGGCAGGACGTCCGGTCGACCTAGCCTGAACATCAGGAACATCTCGGCGCTCCAGCGGCCGATGCCGCGCACCTGAACCAATCGTTCAATCAGCATGGCGTCGTCGAGTGCCTGCGCTTGTTCGAGCGTTGGCAGCTCACCACTGGCAACTCGGCGCGCGAGGTCCTGCACGGCCAGCACCTTGGCGCGTGAGAGGCCGCAGCCGCGCAGCTTCTCGTCCGGCGTCCTCAGAATATGGCGTGGTGTGAAGCCGTCGGTCGCGCGCGGATAGAGGGCCTCGACCCGTCCGTAGATCGTTGCGGCCGCCTTGTTGGAAAGCTGCTGGTAGACGATCGCTTCGGCAAGCGCACCAAAGAGGCTGCGTGAGGCCTTGAGCTCCATCCGGAAAGGGCCGACGGCGTCGATGATTTCGGCAAGCGCCAGATCGGCCGCGCGCAGGTGGTTGACGGCTCGACGTGGCTGGAAGCCAAAGCCTGTCATCGCGCCGTATCGAACAGGGGGCCGGCGCTTAGCGCCGAGGCGCCTTCGATTTCCAGGATGCGCCGCTTGGTTGCGACACCACCGCCCGCGGAAAAGCCGCCCATCTTGCCGTCGGCGCCGAGCACGCGATGGCAGGGGACGATGATGGCAATGGGGTTGCGTCCGAGCGCCTGACCGACCTCGCGCGATTCATGCGGCGTGCCGAGACGCTTGGCGATCTCGCCATAGGTCATCGTGTGACCGGGTGGGATGGTGCGCGCCACTTCGTAGACCTTACGGTGGAACTCCGGCGCAGCTTCGAGATCGAGCGGGATGTCTTCGAGGGTAGTGGCGCCACCTGCCAGCAATGCCTGCACGCGATCGAGTGCACGCTGCACGCCAGAAGGCGGGGTGGTCTCCGTCACGCCGGGCCAGCGCCGCTTGACCCGGCTGCGCGTTGCCTGGGCCGTCGCCTCCGGCAGTTGCAGACCGGCGATACCGCGGCCGCTCCAGATGAGCCCGCAGGTGCCGATCGGCGTATCGAACAGAGTGAAGCTCAGGGCCGTCATGGGGGCAGCTTTCTACCTAACCAGTCATCCCGTCAAGTCGTGGAAATCCACCGACCGCACCGTCATCAAACTGGCACCGACGGTGGGTATATTGTCAGGATTGAGTCGAGCCGGAGTCTCTGGGGTTGGTCTATCCGCGGGCCGAAAGCCATGTCCGTCTGAAAGAGGCGGTGCGCCGGCACAAGGCGCTGTCCCGTGAGGGGCTTCTGGAGCGTCTTTTCGAGAAGCTGTTTCGCGGTCTTGTCTATACCCAGATCTGGGAAGATCCCGAGATCGACCTTGAAGCCCTGGCGCTGACGCCGGATTGCCATGTCGTGGCGATCGCTTCGGGCGGCTGCAACGTTCTCTCCTATTTGACGGCCGATCCCGGCCGCATCACGGCCCTCGATCTCAGCCAGGCGCACGTCGCGTTGAACCGCCTGAAGCTCGTGGCTGCGGCCAGGCTGCCCTCGTGGGAATCGTTCTATCGGTTCTTCGGTGCAGCCGACGTCGAGGCCAATCTTCGTGCCTATGACCGCCTGATTGCGCCGCATCTCGACTCGCAGAGCCGTGCCTATTGGGAAGGTCGCAGCCTGCAGCAGTTGGGGCGTCGCCGCATTTCGATCTTCGCACGCAATGCCTATCGTCATGGTGTGCTGGGCCGCTTCATCGGCGTCGCACATGTCGCTGCACGTGCCTATGGGGTCGATCTACGCCAGCTCCTGAGTGCGCAATCGCTCGAAGAGCAGCGGCGTTTCTTCGAGACCATGTTGGCGCCGCTGTTCGACAAGCCTGCGGTGCGCTGGGCCACGGCCAACCGGCTGTCGCTCTATGGCCTCGGCATACCGCCGGCACAGTACGAGGCCTTGGCTGGTGGCCGCGACATGGGAGCCGTGCTGCGCGATCGGGTCGAGCGGCTGGCCTGCGGCTTTAGCCTGCATGACAACTACTTTGCCTGGCAGGCGTTCGGCCGCTCCTATGCCGGCGATGCCAGCGGCCCGCTGCCGCCTTATCTGCGGCAGAATCAGTTCGACGCTGTGCGCGGCCGCGCCGACCGGGTCGATGTGATGAACAAGTCGGTAACGGAGTATCTCGCCTCCTGCCCGGCGGAGTCGCGAGATCGCTATGTCCTGCTCGATGCCCAGGACTGGATGACCGACGCCCAGCTCAACGCGCTCTGGACCGAGATCACGCGCACCGCGCGGCCAGGCGCGCGCGTCGTCTTCCGCACTGCCGCCGAGCCTTCGCTGCTGCCGGGCCGGGTCGATCCGGCACTGCTGTCGCGTTGGCGCTACGAAGAGCAGGCGTCGCTCGCCTTCACGCAACGCGACCGGTCCGCGATCTATGGCGGCTTCCACCTCTATGTCTTCGAGGGCTGAGGTGAGCGAGATCGTGGCGACCTCCGGCCGCTCGGCGGAGCTGATGGATCGCATCTACCGCCGCCAGCGCCACGTTTACGATCTCAGCCGTAAGTACTACCTGCTGGGCCGCGATCGCATGATCGACCAGTTGGCGCCGCCACCGGGCGAGCGGGTTCTGGAGATCGGCTGTGGCACGGCGCGTAATCTGGTTGCTGTCGCACGCCGCTATCCCGAGGCGGCCCTGTTCGGCATCGACATCTCTACGGAGATGCTGCTGACAGCCAGGCAGATCGTCGAGCGGGAGGGGCTCGCGTCGCGTATCCGCCTCGCCCATGCCGACGCCACACGGTTCGATCCGGCTATTCTCTTCGGCGTGCCGTCCTTTTCGCGGATCTTCATCTCCTACAGCCTGTCGATGATCCCGGCCTGGGAGAGCGTGCTGGCCCAGGCGCTGGCATGGGTGCGACCTGGCGGTGAACTGCATATCGTTGATTTCGGCGGCCAGGAACGCCTGCCGCTCTGGTTCCGCGTCGGCCTGCGGCGCTGGCTTGCCTTGTTCCATGTCGCGCCGCGCGACGGGCTGGAAGCTTCGCTGGCCGAACTGGCCCAGGGGCGGGCAGCAGCCCTCAGCCGTTTCGAGCGGCCCTATCGCGGATACGCCCAGTACGCAGTCTGCCGGCGCAGCGATCCCCGCATCTAGATAGGTCCTGAAGGCCGGGATTCGAGTGATGGAGCCGATCGGATTTTGCGCGCACAATAGGCGGTCAGCGGTTTCAGGCTCAGGATGAGCCGCACCGAGTGCCAGAGCACCTTTGCCGACCAATCCAACTTTTGTGGGAGTACAGCACGCGTCTAGAGGAGACAGACAATGCCGACCTGGACACCCGACCCGAGTTTCTATCCTTCACCTCGAATGGCGATGAAGGCCAAACCGGAAACGCTGGCCTATGTCGCAGCCTTCGATCCAGACCGGAAGGTTCCGGACTCGATAGCCGTCGTCGACGTCGACTCCAACTCCGCAAGCTACTCGACCATCATCGGCAATACGTCGATGCCCAATGTCGGCGACGAGCTGCATCATTTTGGATGGAACGCCTGCTCGTCGAGCCTGTGCCCCAACGCGCCACATCCGCACATGGAGCGGCGCTATCTGATCGTGCCGGGCCTGCGCTCTTCGCGCATTCACATCCTCGATACCAAGCCCGATCCGCGCCAGCCCGCGATCGTCAAGGTGATCGAACCCGAGGAGGTCGCCGACAAAGCGGGCTATACGCGACCACACACCATCCATTGCGGACCCGAGGGCATCTACGTCGCCGCGCTCGGCAATCGTGAAGGCAAGGGACCTGGCGGCATCTTCCTGATGGATCACGAAAGCTTCGACGTCCGAGGCCAGTGGGAGATGGACCGTGGACCGCAGCACTTCGCCTACGATGCCTGGTGGCATCTCGGACACGACACGATGGTGACCAGTGAATGGGGTACGCCGGATACTTTCGAGAACGGCCTGATCCCCGAGGTGTTGCTGGGCGCCAAGTACGGGCGTCGGCTGCATTTCTGGGATCTGCACAAGCGCAAGCACATGCAAACCATCGATTTCGGCGACAAGTACCAGCTCGTCTTCGAGCTGCGGCCCGCACATGATCCGACCAAGGCCTACGGCTTCGTCAATTGTGTCATCAGTCTGGAGAACCTCTCGTCGTCGATCTGGACCTGGTACCGCGACGGCGACAAGTGGGCCGTCAAGAAGGTGATCGAGATCCCGGCCGAGCCCGCGAGCGAGGACGACCTGCCACCCGTTCTCAAAGGCTTCAAGGCCTGTCCACCGCTGGTCACCGACATCGACCTCTCCATGGACGACAAGTTCCTCTACGTCGCTTGCTGGGGCACAGGTGATCTCCAGCAGTACGACGTCTCCGATCCGCTCAATCCCAAACTGACGGGCAAAGTGCGTATCGGCGGCATCGTTTCCAGGGCGACGCATCCGGCGGGCAACGGGGCGCTCAGCGGTGGCCCGCAAATGGTCGAGATCAGCCGCGACGGCCGGCGCGTGTATTTCACCAACTCGCTTTACGGCGCCATCGATCCGCAATTCTATCCCGACGGGATCGAGGGTTGGATGGTGAAGCTCGACGCCTCGCCGTCCGGCGGCATCGCCTTCGATCCCAAGTTCTTCGTGAAGTGGCCGAAGTCGCATCGGCCACATCAGGTGCGGCTTGAAGGCGGCGACTGCTCGTCGGACTCGTACTGCTATCCCTGACGGGACGCGGCAGTGACGAGTGGCGCCTGGCCGTGGATCGTCATCGCTGGGCTGGGCGCCTTTCATGGCCTCAATCCGGGCATGGGCTGGCTGTTCGCGGTTGCGCTGGGGCAGCATCGCCAGGATCGTCGTATCGTTTGGCTGTCCCTGCTGCCGATTGCGGCAGGGCATGCCCTATCCATCGCAATGACGGCCGGCCTGCTCGTCCTGGCCGGCGTGCTGGTCGATGTTCGGACCGTGAGCGTCGCAGCCGGACTGTTCCTCATCGGCTGGGCGATGTTCCATTGGTTCTATGGGGCGCGTCATCGCGTTCGGGTCGGCATGCGCACGGGGCTCGCCGGTCTCGGCCTCTGGTCATTCCTGATGGCCTCAGCCCACGGTGCCGGGCTGATGTTGTGGCCCGTCCTGGTGCCGCTCTGCTTTCCCGGTGACGTGGCAGCGGGCGCAGCCTCGCCCGTGGTTCCAGCTCTTCTAGGCATCGGCCTGCACACGCTCGCGATGCTGGGGGTCACAGCCGCAGTGGCCGTGTCAGTCTATGAGTGGATCGGGTTGGCCATGCTGCGGCATGCGTGGATCAATCTCGACCTCGTATGGACCGTGGCGCTTGTCCTGGCGGGTATGGTGCTCCTGGTGGCGTAGCGGCATGGCAGCTCTATCGCCGCATGGCCCCTCCGCCGGCGAGGCATGGCAGGGGCCATTGGCAAGCCCCTGCGAGCGGTGCTACCCCGACACATTGATTGAGTTGGGAGTACCCAAGATGACCGAAGCCTTCATTTGTGATGCGATCCGCACCCCCGTCGGCCGTTATAACGGTGGCCTGGGCGCTATGCGTGTGGACGATCTCGCCGCCCATCCGATCAAGGCGCTGATGCAGCGCAACGCCAATGTCGATTGGGGCTCGGTCGACGATGTCATCTATGGTTGTGTGAACCAGGCGGGCGAGGACAACCGCAATGTCGCGCGCATGGCAGGTCTGCTCGCCGGTCTGCCAGTTGAGGTTGCCGGCGCCACCGTGAATCGGCTCTGCGGGTCGGGCCTGGAAGCGGCCGGACATGCCGCACGCGCCGTGAAGCTCGGCGAAGCCGACATGATGATCGCTGGCGGCGTCGAGGGCATGACCCGCTCGCCCTATGTCATGGGCAAGCCCGAAGGCGCCTTCGACCGCTCCATGAAGCTCGAGGACACGGTGCTGGGCTGGCGCTTCGTCAACCCGCGCATGAAGGCCGCCTATGGTGTCGACCCGATGGGCCAGACCGCCGAGAACGTCGCGACGGAACACCAGATCAGCCGCACCGATCAGGACGCCTTCGCCTATCGCAGCCAGCGCCGCTGCAAGGCCGCGCAGGATCGCGGCTTCTTCGACAAGGAAATCGTTTCGGTCACCGTCAAGAAGGGCAAGGCCGAGATTGTCGTCGGCAAGGACGAGCACCCGCGCGGTGATACGACGATGGAAACCCTCTCAAAGCTGGCGGCGGCGTTCCGCGACGGCGGCTCGGTGACGGCCGGTAACTCCTCGGGCCTGAACGATGGCGCTTGCGCCATGATCATCGCCTCGGAAGCTGCGGCCCGGGCCAACGGCCTCACGCCCCGCGCCCGTATCCTGGGCACGGTATCGGCCGGCGTGCCGCCCCGCGTCATGGGCATCGGCCCGGTGCCGGCGACACAGAAGCTGCTGGCCAAGCTCGGCATGACCATCGGCGATTTCGACACGATCGAACTCAATGAGGCCTTCGCGGCCCAGGCGCTTGCCGTCCTCCGTCAGCTTGGCCTCAGCGACGATGCCGAGAACGTCAATCCCAACGGTGGCGCCATCGCGCTCGGCCATCCGCTCGGCGCCTCAGGCGGCCGGTTGATGATCACGGCTCTCAACCAGCTCGAAGCGACTGGTGGCAAGCGCGCTCTTGCCACCATGTGCATCGGCGTCGGCCAGGGCATCGCGCTGGCGCTGGAACGGGTCTGATACGCCGCCTGCGCCGAAGCTGTCGCGTCGACCTCGTCAGGCAGCAAGGCTGAGATTGATACCGCCCTGGCGCATCTCGGTGAGCATGCGCTTGCGGCTGCCGTCGAGGTCGATGGCGGCGGTGGCCTCGAGCACCACGGCGACATCGAAGCCGGCCTGGCGGGCGTCGATGGCCGACCAGGCAACGCAGTAGTCGAGCGCCAGGCCACAGAAGATCAACCGCGTGAATCCGCGCGCCTTCAGGTAGCCGTCGAGGCCGGTGCGCGTCATGCGATCGTTCTCGCGGAACGCCGAATAGGAATCGATCCCGGTGTGGTAGCCCTTGCGCACGATCATCTGCGCCTTGGTCACTTCGAGATCGGGATGAAAAGCAGCCCCCGGCGTTCCTTGCACACAGTGATCTGGCCATAGGGTCTGCGGGCCGTAAGAGAACTTTACGGTCGAGAAGGGCTCGGCATCGGCCCAGGAACTGGCGAACGAGGCATGGCCTGGCGGATGCCAATCCTGCGTCAGCACGATGTGGTCATGGCGGCCAATCAGGCGGTTGACCAGCGGCACGACGGCATTGGCACCTGGCACAGCCAGCGCGCCGCCTTCGCAGAAATCGTTCTGCATATCGACCACGATCAACGCCTCGTTGGGCATCCGTTACGCTCCGCTACAATGGGGGGATGTCACCGAGGCTTTGATCGCTTTCGAATGCGGCGATCCAGTGACCCAGTGAGTTGCTTTCGATGGCGCCACGCAAGCCACGCATGACATCCTGATAGTAATGCAGGTTGTGCCAGGTGAGCAGCATCGCACCAAGGATCTCCTCAGAACGAATAAGGTGATGCAGATAGGCGCGGCTGTGGTGTTTGCAGGCAGGGCAGGCGCAATGCTCGTCGATCGGTCGCGGATCGTCGCGATGGCGCGCATTGCGCAGGTTGAGTTCGCCGCGGCGCGTGAAGGCCTGCGCCGTGCGGCCCGAGCGCGTCGGCATCACGCAGTCGAACATGTCGATGCCGCGCTTCACCGCGCCGACGATATCGGCCGGCCGTCCAACGCCCATCAGATAACGCGGCCGGTCGGCCGGCAGCAGCGGCACGGTCTGGTCGAGGACGCGGAACATCGTTTCCTGGCCTTCGCCGACGGCGAGCCCGCCGACGGCATAGCCATCGAATCCGATCGAGGTAAGCGCCTTGGCGCTCTCCTCGCGCAGGGCGGGAAAGACGCTACCCTGAACGATGCCGAACAAGCCATAGCCCGGACGCTCGGTGAAGGCCCGCTTGCCGCGCTCCGCCCACTTCATCGAAAGCCGCATGGAGAAGGCCGCCGCCGGCTCCTCCACCGGCCAGCTCGTGCATTCGTCGAACGACATGGTGATGTCGGCGTCGAGCAGGCGCTGAATCTCGATCGAGCGTTCCGGCGTGAGGCGGTGCTGCGAGCCATCGGCGGGCGACCGAAAGGTGACGCCATCCGGATCGAGCTTGCGCAGCTCCTTCAGTGACATCACCTGGAAGCCGCCTGAATCGGTCAGGATCGGACCCGGCCAGTTCATGAACTTGTGCAGGCCACCCAACGAGGCGACTCGCTCCGCACCCGGC
The DNA here is from genome assembly GCF_004297405.1 of Reyranella sp. Classification (GTDB taxonomy): domain Bacteria; phylum Pseudomonadota; class Alphaproteobacteria; order Reyranellales; family Reyranellaceae; genus Reyranella. The sequence continues at coordinate 143,467 of NZ_SCVC01000004.1, read as the reverse complement.
CGCAGCATCAGATGGAAGGTGTTGCCCAGCACGATTTCGGCGCCGGTGCCGGCGACGGATTGCGGCATCATCGCCTTCACGGTGCCGGCGGTACCGACCGGCATGAAGGCCGGCGTCTCGATCGTGCCGTGCGCCGTCGTGATCTGCCCGCGGCGTGCTTCGCCATCGGTGCCGAGCAGCTTGTAGGAAAGGCTCATCGGCGCAACAAACAACAATCGCCGTAAGAATAGAAGCGGTATCGCTCGCTTATTGCGTGCGCATAAGCCTGCTTCATGCAGTCGAGGCCTGCGAAGGCGGCGACCAGCATGAACAATGTCGAACGCGGCAAATGGAAGTTGGTGAGCAGCAGGTCGACGGCGCGAAAGCGGAAACCTGGCGTGATGAAGATGTCGGTTTCGCCGCTCCACGGCTTCACCGCGCCGTCATGGGCGCGCGCCACGGATTCCAGTAACCTGAGCGACGTCGTGCCGATCGAGACGACCCGGCCACCTGCCGCGCGCGTCGCGGCAACGGCGCGTGCCGTAGCCTCGGGGATCTCGCCCCATTCGGCATGCATGGTGTGGGAGTCGGTGTCGTCGACCCGTACCGGCTGGAAGGTACCGGCGCCGACGTGAAGCGTGACGCCTGCAGTACCAATGCCGGCCGCTGCCAGCGCTGCCAGCAAAGGCGGCGTGAAATGCAGGCCGGCAGTGGGGGCGGCAACCGAGCCGTCGGTGCGGGCGAAGAGAGTCTGGTAGTCCGCGCGATCCTGCGCGTCGGCCGTTCCGCCGCGAATGTAAGGGGGCAGGGGTACCGCGCCGGTTTGTTCCAAGGCCGTGAGAAATTCGTGGCCGCTCTTATCGAATGCCAGCACGATCGATCCGTCTTCGTGCTTGGCTTCGACAGTGGCCGCGAGCCCGTTCGCGAAGGTGACGACATCCCCACGGCGCAGCCGCTTGGTCGGCCGGGCAAAGGAGAGCCAGTGACCCGCGCCGAGATCTCGGATCAGCAACGCCTCGACCGCGACATCCTGCCGACCGTCGGAGCCTGGACGCAGACCCTTCAGCCGAGCCGGGATGACCTTGGTGTCGTTGAAGACAAGGAGATCGCCCCGGCGTAGGAGGCCGGGCAAATCACGCACGGTCCTGTCGTGCAGCCCATCCGGCGCGACATCGAGCAGGCGCGCGGAATCGCGCGGCGAGACGGGCCGCTGCGCGATGAGGTCGTCGGGAAGCTCGAAGTCGAAAAGATCGACGCGCATCAACCGTCAGACAGCGCCGACATCCATCACCTCGGGAGAGGGATCGTCGGACGGCGGATCGTTTGCAGGGTCAACCAGCGCGACGAAACTGTGCACGCCGTCTACGACGACCCGCTTCACGCGCGCCCGCGTCTCCAGGCAGTGGAGGTGCGCCAGGGTCTCGCCGAAAGCGAATACGATCTGGTTGTTGTCGAGATGGCGCGGGAAGAGGACCGGCACCATGTCCCAACCCGTCGCGCCTTCGGCCCCCTTGCGAGCGATGGCGGTAGTCATGTCGTTCAGGCGGGCATCGTGATGGGCCACGAGCTGGTCGAGGCGCGTATGCAGCCCAATGAACGGAAAGCCGTGGCTCGGCAGGACCAGCGCATCGGCCGGCAGACGGCGGAAGCGCGAGAAACCGTCGAGGAACCAGGTCAGGGCATCAGCCAGCGGTTCGTTCGGCCAGACGCCGACATTGGTGCTGATCTTGGGCAGCACCTGGTCGCCGGCGATCATGACGTTGAGTTCAGGGCACCACAGCGAGGCGTGCTCGGGCGCGTGGCCGCGACCGACGATGACATCCCAGCGATGCCCACCGATGGTGATGGGGTGGGCGTGGATCAGGCGCTGAAAGGCCGTGGGCAGCGGCGCCACGCCTTTGGCGTAGCCACCCTTGTGACGATGGAAGTTGGCAATGCGATCCGCCGGCACGCCGTTGCGCGCGAGATGGGCGGCGCGAATCTCGTCGCTTTCCACGAAGTCGTTGCGGGCCGCTTGCGCGCTCATGTACTCGCCCAGAGTCATCCAGAGCGGCGCGTTCCATTTTTGGCAAAGCCAGCCGGCCAGCCCGACATGGTCGGGATGGAGGTGTGTGGCGATCACGCGCGTGACGGGTTTGCCGTTCAGCTTCCGGGCGAAGATCTTCTCCCAGAGGTCGCGCGTTTCCTGCGTATTGATGCCGGTGTCGACGATCGTCCAACCGTCCTTTTCTTCCACCAGCCACAAATTGATGTGGTTGAGCTGGAAGGGCAGCGGCATGCGCAGCCAGTAGATGCCAGGGGCGACGTTCTTGATGTCCCCGGGCTCCGGGACGTCACCGCAGGGGAAGCGCAGTTGGGCCAGCAGACGCTGGGAGAGGTCGGGCGAATCAGGCATGAAAAAGACCCTAGCGACAACGAGGTCGGGCTGTCACGACCGCTGGCCGACTGCCCGCCATGCAATATCACGCCGGCAAAAGCCTTCTGGCCAGTCGATCAAATCCACAGCCCGGTAGGCACGGGCACGGGCCTCCTCGACGGTCGGCGCCATGGCGCTGATGTTCAACACGCGGCCGCCATTGGCCAGGATGCGGCTGCCGTTGGCCCTGGTGCCGGCATGGAAAATCTGCACGCCCTCGACCGTGGCTGCCTCGTCCAGCCCCCGGATCTCGCTGCCCTTCGGGTAGGAGTCGGGATAGCCCTTGGTCGCCAGGATGACGGTAAGGGCAGTCTCCTGGGACCAGCGCAGGTCGAGGTGGTTGAGGCCTCCGTCGACGCAGGCCAGCAGTGCCGGCACGAGATCGGATTTCAGCCGCATCATCAGGACCTGGCACTCGGGGTCGCCAAAGCGGCAGTTGAACTCGACCAGACGCGGGCTGTCCTTGTCGATCATGACTCCGACATAGAGCACGCCCTTGAACGGCGAGCCGGCCTTGGCCATGGCGCGCACCGTCGGCAGGACGATCTCGTCCATGGTGCGCTTCTGCATGGCGGCATCGAAGATCGGCGCCGGGGAGTAGGCACCCATGCCGCCGGTGTTGGGGCCCTTGTCACCATCGAAGGCACGCTTGTGATCCTGGGCGCCGACCAGCGGCAACACATGCTCGCCGTCGCTCAAGGCAAAGAAGCTCGCTTCCTCACCCTGCATGAATTCCTCGATGACGACCGAGGCGCCGGCCGAGCCGAAACGATTGCCCGCGAGAATGTCGCGCACCGCCTCGACGGCCTGCTCCACGGTCTCGGCGACAATCACGCCCTTGCCGGCGGCCAGCCCGTCCGCCTTGACGACGATCGGTGCGCCCTGCGCGCGGATATAGGCCTCGGCTTTGGCGACGTCGGTGAAGTGCTCGTAGGCCGCGGTGGGAATGTTGTTCTCGCGGCAGAGCGCCTTGGTGAAGCTCTTCGAGCCTTCGAGCTGGGCGGCGGCCTTCGAGGGGCCCCAGACCTTGATGCCTGCCTCGGCGAAGGCGTCGGCGATGCCGGCGACCAGGGGGGCATCGGGACCGACCACGACAAAGTCGATCTTCTCGCGCTGGGCGAGCGCCACCTGTCCGGCGATGTCTTCGGCGCCGACATCGACGCATTCCGCGACCTGCGCGATGCCGGCATTGCCTGGCGCGCAATAGAGCTTGGTGCACAGGGGCGACGCCGAAATCGCCCAGCAGAGCGCATGTTCGCGGCCGCCGCCGCCTACCACGAGGATTCGCATGGCGAGGCTTTGACCACAGTTTGCGCCGTAGGCACAAGCGGCTACGCTAGCGTCACCCATGGATAACCTCGACGCCCCCGCACCTCCCAGCAACGTTCCGGAATTTTCAGTTTCCGAACTTTCCTTTGCGCTGAAGCGAGAAATCGAAACGGCATTTCCGCGCGTGCGGGTGCGGGGCGAAATCAGCCAGCCGTCCTTTCCGCGTTCCGGTCACTGCTATTTCCGCCTGAAGGACGAGAATGCGGTGATCGACGGCGTTGCCTGGAAAGGCACGATTCCGCGGCTCGGCATCCGTATCGAAGAGGGACTGGAGGTCATCGCCACCGGCAAGCTCACGACCTATGCCGGCTCGTCGCGCTATCAGATCATCGTCGACCGTCTGGAACTGGCAGGTGAAGGCGCGCTGCTGAAGCTCCTGGAGGACCGCCGCAAGAAACTGCAGGCCGAGGGTCTGTTCGACCAGGACCGCAAGCGGCCGCTGCCGTTCCTGCCGGAAGTCGTGGGCGTCGTGACCTCACCCTCGGGCGCCGTTATCCGCGATATCCTGCATCGCCTGGCTGATCGTTTCCCGCGCCACGTCCTGGTCTGGCCGGTGGCCGTGCAGGGCGAGAAGGCGGCAGGCGAAGTTGCGGCTGCGATTGCCGGCTTCAACAGGCTTCCCGAGGACGGGCCCGTGCCGCGGCCAGACGTGCTGATCGTGGCACGCGGTGGTGGCAGTCTCGAAGACCTCTGGGCGTTCAACGAGGAGGTCGTGGTGCGTGCTGCCGCCGCTTCGACGATCCCGCTGATCTCAGCGGTCGGCCATGAAACCGATACGACCTTGATCGACTTCGCCTCGGATCGCCGCGCGCCGACGCCCACTGCCGCGGCCGAAATGGCGGTGCCCGTACGTGCCGATCTGGTGGCCGAGACACTGGACTATGCCAAGCGGCTGGTCGGCGGCGTCAACCGCCTGCTGCGCGAATCGACGATGGAGCTTGCCGGCCTGGCGCGTGGCCTGGGTGATCCGCGCCGGTTGATCGAGGAGCGCCAGCAGCGGCTCGATGTCAGCGGCGAGCGTCTGGGATTGGCGATGCGGCAACTCGTCGATCGACGCGCTCAATCGTTGGCGGCGGCGAGGCTCCTCCAGCCGAATGCCGTTATCGCAACGAAGGAACAGTTGCTGGTCGCGGAGTCGCGAGCGCTGCGTGCTGCCATGGAGCGGTTCAAAAGCGATACGCGACAGAAGATCGAGCGAACGAACGATCGCCTCTCACAGTATGCCGACCGTCTGAAGCGCCATAGTGAGGATCTGCTGACGCGGAGTGCCGATCGGGTCGATCAACTCGGTAAGTTGTTGGAAAGCTACTCCTTCCATTCCGTGTTGAATCGTGGCTTCGCGCTGGTGCGCGATCAGGATGGGCAGCCAGTGCTGGCGGCGGCCGGCACGAGTGTAGGCCAGACGATCAGTATCGAGTTTACCGACGGTCAGGTCGGCGCGAAAATTACGGATAGCGCTGGCCGGGCTGCGAAGCCCGCGGCCCCGCCACCACCGCGCCGTCGAGACGGCGGTAGCGGCAGTCAAGGTTCGTTGTTGTAGGGGGGAAACGAAGATGACCAGCGCGCCGCTGTCGGCCGAGACCATCAAGAACTTCATGTATGCCAGCACGGCGACCGTCTCCATGCAGATGCTGAAGCGCGGCTTTCGCAATACGGCGGTGAGTGGCGTGCGGCCGCTCAATCCCAAGGCGACGCGCATGGTGGGGCCGGCCTATACGCTGCGCTACGTGCCGGGTCGCGAAGATCTCGACAAGCCGCCGTCGCCCAACGATCCGCCGCACGCGCAGAACAAGGCGATCGAGGAGACGCCTGAAGGTCATGTGCTGGTGATCGGCACCGAGGGCAATCTGCGTTCCGGTACCCTGGGCGATATTCTGGCGCTGCGTCTCAAGGTGCGCGGCGTCGCCGGCGTGCTGAGCGACGGCGGCATGCGCGACACGCCGGTGATAGGCAACTTCGATTTCCCGGTCTACTGCGTCGCGGCTGCGGCACCGCCCAGCATGAACCATCTCCATCCTGTTGAAGTGCAGACGCCGGTCGGTATTTGCGGCGTGGCAGTTTATCCGGGCGATGTAATCGTGGCGGACGGCGATGGCGCTATCGTCGTGCCGCGCCATCTCGCCGACGAGGTGGCGCGCGACTCGTTCGAGCAGGAGCGTCTGGAGAAGTTCGTGGCGATCCGCGTCGGCCAGGGCAAGCCGATCAAAGGCACCTATCCGCCGAACGATGAAACCAAGAAGCTCTACCAGGACTGGATCAAGGCCGGCGAACCCGCTGGCGGCTGAAGGAGAGGACGATGCGCAAGAGCCTTGCCGCCCTGTTGCTGTTGGCCCTCGCGGGCTGCCAATCCTCGTCGGTGGCGATGGCGCCGCCGGGCCAGGATGCTGCCGGCAAGCAGTTCAATCCGCCACCGCCCGGGACGGCAGCCGTCTACTTCTACAATCCGGCAGCCGCCAGCCCGATCCTGAACGTGTCGGTCGACGGGCTCTACATCGGCCAGCTCGGCACGCAGACCTGGATGCGGGCCGAGATCAACGCCGGCCATCACGTCTTCCGCTGCCGCGGCGGTGATTCGGGCAATTCCATATGGCTCAATCTGGCACCCGGCCAGACACGCTTCATCGATGTGCAGATGTTGCCTGGCCAGTATGTCTGCACGATTCGCGAGACCAGCCCTGAAGCCGGACGTGCCGGCGTGCTGAACGGCGGACGAGCGCTACAGAACTAGGAACTGCCGAGACCGGCCGGCGGTTCGCCGTAAGGTGTGGTGATCAGCTCGAGCAGATGGCCGCTGGGGTCTTCGAAATAGATCCCGCGGCCGCCATAGAGCGTGTTGATCTCACCGGGGCTGCTCTTGTTGGGATAGCCGTAGAAGGGGATGCCGGCCTTCTTGATCTTCGCGAAGGCGCTGTCGAACTCGGCGTCACTGACCAGGAAAGCGTAATGCTGGGTGCGCACGTCCGATGACGTGACGAAATCCAGGGTGACGCCATTACCGGTCTTCACGGGCCGGAAATGACCCCACTGCTTCTCGGGCTCGATCCCCAGCAGGTCGGCGAGGAACTTGGCCGAGACGTCCTTGTCCTTGGCCGGAACGATCAGGTGATTGAGCTCAGCCATATCCAGAAGGTAGTCGTCATGGGGTCGAGTTCAAGCCCGATCGAGGAGCGACCGGCTTGGCCCGTTCGGAGCTCCATGAAGCGTAAATCGATACTGGGCGCGTTCGCGTATTCGATATAGAGGAGTCGCGAAACGGCGGTCGACAAAGCGTGAATGCATGAAGCTGGTGGTCAAGAAATCCTCATTGCATGGCAAAGGTCTGTTTGCCGGAGAGGACATTCCCTGGGGCGTGAAGATCATCGAGTACAAAGGGGAGCGGATCTCGGACTCGCTGGCCGAGGGGCGCATCGCCGAGGGCGCAGACTGCATCTTCGAACTCGGTGACGACGAAAACCTCGACGGAGCCGTGGACGGCAACGAAGCGCGTTACGCGAACCACGCGCGCGCCAATCCGAACTGCTTCATCCTGCGGGAAAACGGGCAGATCTGGATCGTCGCGGGGATCGAAGGAATCAAGAAAGGTGAAGAGCTGACCTTCGACTACGGCTCGGATTTCTATCCCTGAGCTGTTGCTCAGGAGGCAGCAGCATCCGGAACGGCGCGCCGTTTCAGGGGATGCCAGCAACTCCGCGGGATAGGCCGTAGCGTCTGGAAGAATTGCTGAGCGCAGCGCTCCCAGGTGAAGCTTTCGGCGTGACGGCGGCAATCCGCGGGATCGCGCGCCACGGCGGCGAGGCAGGCGGTACGCAGATCCTCATCGAGAGCGCCGACCTTGGGATCGGTCACGACATCGAGCGGGCCCGGAACGGGATAGCCGGCGACCGGCACGCCCGAGGCCAGCGCCTCGACCATGACCAGACCGAAGGTGTCGGTGCGGCTCGGAAAGACAAAACAATCGGCCTGGGAGTATCGCTGCGACAGCTCGTCGGTATCGACGGAGCCGAAGAAGCGCACATCCTTGTAGCGGCGCTTTAGCTCCTTGAGCTGGGGACCGCCACCCACCACCCATTTGGTGCCGGGCAGGTCGAGGTCGAGGAAGGCCTTGATGTTCTTCTCGATGGCAACGCGACCGGCATAGAGCCATACCGGCCGTCCGCCACCTCGCTCATCGTCCAGTTCGGTACGGGGCTGCGGCCGAAAGGCTGCGATGTCGACGCCACGCGACCACGGCACGAGGTTCTCGAAGCCGCGTTCCGACAGCTCCTCGCGAATGGCGGGAGAGACGACCAGCACGGCTGCCGACGTCGAATGGAAGCGGCGCACGAAGGCGTAACTCCATGACAGCGGTATGCGGATGCGCGCCCGGACGTATTCGGGAAAGCGGGTGTGATAGGCGGTCGTGAAGGGAATGCCGCGGCTCATACAGAAGCCGCGGGCCGCCCAGCCGAGTGGACCTTCCGTCACCAGGTGAATGGCGTCGGGAGCATAGAGCTTTAGCATGTGCGCGAGCCGCGCCCCGGGGAACAGCGACAGGCGGATCTCGGGATAGGTCGGGCAGGGCAAGGTGCGGAAGCGGTCGGGACCGAAGACCTCGACCTCGTGGCCGTCGGCACGCAGCAGGCGGGCGACGGTCTCCAGGGTGCGCACGACGCCGTTGATCTGCGGCCGCCAGGCATCGGAGACAATGGCAATACGCAATCCGATTACTCCGCCGCGAGTTGCTGGGCCGCCGACAGTGGCAGGCGCGTCGAGCGGCGGGCCATTTCGTCCGCCCAATGGACGATGCGTAGCCGGCCGTCGAAATCCTCGACCAGGGCGGTGCAGCTTTCGACCCAGTCGCCGTCATTGCAGTAGAGGATGCCGTCGATCGTGCGGATTTCGGCGTGATGGATGTGGCCGCAGACGACGCCATCGACGCCACGGCGGCGCGCTTCGCTCGCGACGGCGTTTTCGTAATCAGCGATGAACTGCACCGCGTTCTTGACCTTGTGCTTCAGGAAGGCCGAGAGCGACCAGTAGGGCAGGCCGAGCCTGCGGCGGCCCCAGTTGAACAGCGTGTTGATACGCAGTGCCGTGGCATAGGCCCAGTCGCCCAGGATCGCGAGCCAACGGGCGTAGCGTACGATACCGTCGAACTGATCGCCATGGATCACCAGCAGCTTGCGGCCGTCGGGAGCCTCGTGGATCGCTTCTTCCTGCACGCGCACATCGCCGAAGGTGAGCTGGCAATACTGCCGTGCTGCTTCGTCATGGTTGCCGGGAATGTAGACGACATTGGTACCCTTGCGGGCCTTGCGCATGATCTTCTGGACGACGTCGTTGTGGCTCTGCGGCCAGTACCACCAGCGCTTCAGGCGCCAGCCATCGACGATGTCACCCACGAGATAGAGATGCTCGCTTTCGTTGCGCTTCAGGAAGTCGAGCAGGAGCTCCGCCTGACAACCTCGCGTGCCGAGGTGAATGTCGGACAGGAAAATCGCCCTGTGCCGGGCTGGCTGATGGCGCTCGATGATTGTCATGAGAGCGGGGCCATGTGGATAACGATCCGACCAACACAAAATCTGTCGTGCGCGATTGCACGGTACGCTGTGGATTGTGTATGTGAGCCGTTGCGTACCGATTAATCGGTTGTGACGGTTCCATGACATTCGCCTCAATGGGCTCTGTACTATTGATCCTCAACCCCATCGCGGGCCGTCGCCGACGCGGTCTGGTCGATGCGGTGGTGGGGCGTGTGCGCGCCGAGGGTTGGACCGTGGATGTCGTCGAAACGGCAGCCGAAGGCGACGCCTGTCGTCTCGCCGAGGCCTGTGATGCCAGTCGTTACGGCGTCATCGCCGTGGCCGGAGGCGACGGCACCATCAACGAGGTGGTGAACGGTCTGGCTCGACGGGCCGCAACCGCGCCGCCGCTGGCGATCGTGCCGCTCGGCACTGCCAACGTGCTGGCCCATGAGCTAGGTCTCGGCTTCAGCGCCCAGTCCGTGGCGCACACGATGACGGCGGGTCGTGAGTTGCTGGTGCGGCCGGGCGAGGCCAACGGATCCGGGACAGGGGCAGGTCCGCCGCGCTGCTTCTCCCTGATGGCCGGCGCCGGCTTCGACGCCAAGGTGGTGGCGGGCGTCACGGCGCCCTTGAAGCGCCGGTGGGGGCGTGGCGCCTATATCTGGCGTTCCCTGGTTGAGGCGCGACGCTACCGTCCGGTGCGCTACGCCGTGGAAATCGACGGTGAGGTACACGAGGCGGCCTCGGTGATTGTGACGCGCGCCCGGCACTATGCCGGGCCCTACGTCGTGGCGCCCGAGGCAGCGCTCGATGATCCGCTGCTGCACGTCTGCCTGTTCGAACGCTGGGGCTGGATGCACGCGTTGCGCTTCGGTGCGGCCCTACTGCTGGGCGCGCTGCCGCGCACCCCGGGCTATCGCGTGCTGACCGGCCGTCAGGTCCGCGTTTCGGTGACCAACGACGCCGGCGAGCACCGGCGGCAGCCGGTGCAGATCGATGGCGACGATGCGCTCACCCTGCCGGTTTCGATCGGCCTCGCGGCCGAGGGCGTGCGGGTGCTGCGCCCTTAGAGCATATTCCGTCCGGCTGGAATCAGCTGGACGGAATATGCTTTTGAGGTCGCGGCGCCTAGACCAATGCGTTTCCAATCGAATGGAACCGCTCCCGGTTCCATTCGATTGGAACCCGCACTAGCGCGTTTGCTGCAGGCGGCGCACCGATTCGGCGGTGGGATGGCCGTCGGCGGGCAGTCCGGTCTGTTGCTGAAACAGACGCAGCGCCGAGCGAGTCTTTGGGCCGAGCAGCCCATCGGCATCGTCCTTGTAGAGGCCGAGTCGGGCCAGCCGGTTCTGAATGTCGATCACCGTATCGCGCGACAGCGGCGCATCGTCGGCAGGTGCCGCCTGTTGTACCGGCAAGCCTCCCGCGATCTGGCGGGCCAGGATGCCCACCGAGAGCGCATAGAGTGTCGAGCGGTTCCAGTTCATCACCGCCTTGAAGTTCGGATAGATGATGAAAGCGGGTCCGCGGAACCCCGCCGGCAGCAGGATCGACGAGGCATCGTCGACCGCCGGCAGCGGCGCACCGCCCGCCTTCTTCACACCCATCGCCGCCCAGGCGCGCACCGGCTTCTCGACGGTGCTGTCGGCCTGGTCGAGCGGGAAGCCACGCGGCAGCACGATCTCCTCGCTGGACGGCAAGCCCGGCCGGAAGCCGATGCCGCGCAGGAAGTTCGCGGCCGAGGCGAAGGCATCGGGCAGGCTGTTCCAGATATCGATGCGGCCGTTGCCGTCGCGATCGACCGCCCACTTGGTGAAGGTCGACGGCATGAATTGCATGTTGCCCATCGCGCCTGCCCACGAGCCGCGCATCTGGTCGCTGGTCATGTGGTTCATGTTCAGGATGCGCAGCGCCTGGACCGTCTCGTTGCTGAAGAAGTCCTTGCGCTTGGTCATGCAGGCCAGCGTCGCGACGGAACGTACGACGCGGAAGTCGCCCATGAAGGAGCCGTAGTTCGTCTCGATGCCCCAGAACGCCATGATGTATTGCGGTGGGATGCCGTACTCGGCCTGCAGCGCATCGAGCAGGGCGCGATGCTGCGCCATCCGCTGTTGACCCTTGACGATACGGTCGGCAGTCACCGTCCCGCCGACATACTTCGCATAGGTCAGCGAGAATTCCGGCTGGCGCTGGTCGAGGTCGATGACCTTCTGATCCGGCGTCAGGCCCTGAAAGGCGCGATCGGCAATGTTGGCCGGGACGCCCTGGCGCATCGCGTCGGCCTTGATGGTCTGCAGGCACTCGCGGAAGCCGCCGTCCTGGGCGTTCGCTGGGTTCGCCAGCGAACCTGCAAGAATTGCCGTCGTTGCGGCGAGGGTCGTGATCTTGGGAAGAGGGTTCATGGGCCGGAGATTATCATGAGCCTGCGACGGTCATGCCTTCAATTCGCACCGTCGGCGCGTTGGTCGAGCTCTTGAACTGCAGGTCATTCGCAGGCGTCATGTTGAGGAACATGTCCTTCAGATTGCCGGCCACGGTGATGCCGCTGACGGGCCAGGCGAGCTTGCCCTTCTCGATCCAGAAGCCCGACGCGCCGCGGCTGTAGTCGCCAGTGACGCCGTTCACGCCGAAGCCGATCATGTCGGTGATGTAGAGGCCGCTCTTGATGTCGCCGATCAGGTCTTCGACCGAGACCTTGCCCTTCTCGAGATAGAAATTCGAGGTAGTGGGCGAGGGCGGGCCCGAGACGCCGCGCGACGCATGGCCCGTCGGTTCGAGATTGAGCTGGCGAGCGGCCGCGAGATCGAGCAGCCAGGTCGTCAGCACGCCGTCGTCGATCACCGCAGTGCGCGTCGTCGGCAGGCCTTCGGCATCGAACGGCCGGCTGCCCAGTCCGCGTTTGCGCAACGGATTGTCGAGGATGCGGATACCGGTCGCGAAGATGCGCTCGCCCATCTTGTCCTTCAGGAACGATGTGCCGCGTGCGACCGCCCGGCCGTTGATGGCGCCGGCGAGATGGCCGATCAGGCCGCCGGAAACACGGCGATCGTAAATCACCGGTACGCGCGCGCTCTGCGCCTTGCGCGGATTGAGGCGGCGGACCGCGAACTTGCCGGCGTTACGGCCGACCTTGGTCGCCGCCATCAGGTCTTCGAGATGAACGGCGCTCGACCATTCATAGTCGCGCTCCATACCCGTGCCCTCGCCCGCGAGAACGGCACAGGACAGGGAATAGCCACTGCGGCGGTAGCCGCCGGTAAAGCCGTTGGACGCGGCGAGCATGATGGCAGTACGACCCCAGCCGGCCTCCGCGCCTTCGGAGTTGGTGACTCCCTTGGTGGCGCGCGCGGCATCCTCGGCTTCCGCCGCCATCGCGAGCAGCTTCTTGGCCGTCGGCCGGCTCTTGTCGTCGAGATCTAGGTCGGGCCAGCTTCCTGCCAGCAATTCCTCCGGCGCGATGCCGCAGGTCGGGTCCTCCGGCACAGCGCGAGCCATGTCGACAGCGCGGCTGGCGAGCACACGCAGCGCTGCGGGTGCAAAATCGGTGGAAGAAACGAAGGCCTGGCGCTGGCCTACGAACACGCGCAGGCCGAGGTCGCGGCCTTCGCTGCTCTCAAGCTTCTCGCGTTTGCCCAGGCGCTGGGCGACGGAGATCGACTCGCCGTTGACGAACAGGGCGTCAGCCGAATCGGCGCCGGCCTGCTTCGCCCACTTCAGCAGGTCGACCAGGAGATTGGCATCGGGAGCGCCCGAGGCAGGCTTCTTCTTGGGAGCCTTCTTCGGTGTTCTAGAGGCGGTCTTTTTCGCTTTGGCCATACGGCCGTTCTACGCGCTAACGGGCCGTGTCGTCGAGATAGTAGGAGAAGAAGAGCAGGCCGGTTGCGGCGATGCCGGCCGTCCAGAAGAGCGCACGCACCAATTCTGCCACGATTGCCTGATCGGGCCACAGGCGGGCGGCGGCATCACCGACATACTGGTGACCGATGATGCCGATCATCGCGCCAAGCAGCAGCGACAGGGCGCCGTTCCAGAAGTGGCGTACGACGCGCATTACCGGACCTTCGCGACGCCTGAGCGGCGAGCTAGGGTCCGGCGGGATGGCCAGGTTGGATTTGGCGGCCGGCGGCGGGCGGGGCGATGACATGCCCGGCGTTATAGCAGGTACCGGCCGCCCGAACCTCAGTTGCCGGCGTAGGCGATGCCGGCGCGGGTCTCGGCGATGGCACTGTCCACGAACTGGATGGCGCGGTCACGATGGCCACCCTTGTTTGCTGGTGCACGCAGCAGCTCGGCGCGAGCCGCCTGCAGCGACCCGATGGCAGCCTGCATGTTGGGCTGGTTGGCGCCGGCGGCGCAGGCGCCGATGACGATGCCGGCAACGAGGCTGGCGGCTGCAATCTTCATTGTTGGGCTGATCATGTTGAAGCTCCAAAGGAAACGGGCGGGTTCTCCCCGCCCGTCATGCTAGCTGTCGCTCTACTTTCGGTGAACGGCTATTTCGCAGCCGCCGCCCTGTTTGCAGCCGAAGTGACGGCTTTCAAAGATGCGGCCACGATATTCGAGTCCATGCCGACGCCCCACAGGACCTTGCCGTCGGCGGTCTCCGCTTCGATGAAGCTCACCGCCTGGGCATCGGAGCCGGCACCGGTCGCGTGCTGGTGATAGTCCCGCACCTTGATCTTGATGCCGCAATTCTTGCCGATCGCGTCGACATAGCCTGCGATCGGGCCGTTGCCGCGGCCGGAGATGGTGGTCTCCTTGCCGTTGAAGGTCACCTTGGCATCGAGAAGACGCACGTCGGGATGGCCAGGCTCGGGCACCGTCGTGTGGCTGTCGAACGACACTGGGATGGCCCGTTCGAGGTATTCCTTGCGGAAGGTGTCCCAGATCAACGCCGGCTGAATCTCCTTGCCGGTTTCGTCGGCGATCTGCTGGATCACCTTGGAGAACTCGACCTGGAGGAGGCGCGGCATGTCGATGCCGTAGTCGCTCTTCAGGATGTAGGCGATGCCACCCTTGCCCGACTGGCTGTTGATACGAATGATCGCTTCGTAGCTGCGGCCGAGATCGGCCGGGTCGATCGGCAGGTAGGGCACTTCCCACACCTTGCTGTTCGACGCTTCGAGCGCCTTGAACCCCTTGTTGATGGCGTCCTGATGCGAGCCCGAGAAGGCGGTGAACACCAGGTCGCCGCCATACGGATGGCGCGGATGGACCGGGAGCTGGTTGCAGTACTCGACCGTCTGACGGATCTCGTTGATGTTCGAGTAGTCGATCTCGGGATCGACGCCCTGGGTGTACATGTTCAAGCCCAACGTCACGAGATCGACATTGCCCGTACGCTCGCCGTTGCCGAACAGGCAGCCTTCGATGCGGTCGGCGCCGGCCATGTAGCCGAGCTCGGCGGCCGCCACGCCGGTGCCGCGGTCGTTATGCGGATGCAGGCTCAGGATGAAGGAGTCGCGATACTTGAAGTTGCGATGGCACCATTCGATCTGGTCGGCATAGACATTGGCCGAGGCCATCTCGACCGTCGCCGGCAGATTGATGATCATCTTCTTCTGTGGCGTCGGCTTGTAGACGTCGGCGACGGCCGCGCAGATGTCGCGGGCAAACTCGAGTTCGGTACCGGTGAAGCTCTCCGGCGAATACTCGAACACCCATTCCGTCTTCGGATCGGCGTCGGCCAACTGCTTGACCAGCTTGGCGCCTGACACTGCGATGTCGATGATTCCGCTATAGTCCATGCCGAACACGACTCGCCGCTGCAACGTCGAGGTCGAGTTGTAGAGATGGACGATGACGCGCTTGGCGCCGCGACAGGCTTCGAAGGTGCGCTCGATCAGCTCCGGGCGGCTCTGCGTCAGCACCTGGATGGTGACGTCGTCGGGGATCATCTTCTTCTCGATGAGCTCTCGCACGAAGTCGAAGTCGGTCTCGGAGGCGGCAGGGAAACCGATCTCGATCTCCTTGAAGCCCATGTCGCAGAGCATCCTGAACATCCGGGTCTTGCGATCGGAATCCATCGGCTCGATGAGGGCTTGGTTGCCGTCGCGCAGATCGACCGCGCACCAGATCGGTGGCTTGGTGATGACCGCGTTGGGCCATCGTCGATCCTTGATCTCGACCGGTTTGAACGGGACGTATTTTTCGGCCGCGTTCGGCATCATGGGCTTCTGGGATGACATTGATAGACTCCTCGCGCCGCGCACGGCCGTATGGCTCAAACGAACACTGCGATGGACTGAAAGAGGGTGGCGGCGACTGATGGTGGTAGAAGACGAACGACAAGCGACCCGCAAGGGCCCCGGACGAACCGGGGCGGCGGGTCAGCCAATAAGTCGAAGCGTCGTCAGTCGCAGCATGTTGGGCCGGACAATCCCCGATTTGCCGGCCGCCGTCAACCCACGGGGTCAAGCTGCCGTGGCGGGCTTTCGCAGCAGGAAGCTGAAATAGACCATCTCGCCGCTGGCAAGGAGCGAGGGGATGCGCGTGCCTTCAACTCCGGTAAAGACGTCGGCGATGGCCGAGAAGGGACCGGAGACGATGCGCCGGCCACCGGCGCGGCGACGGGGCGTGTCGCGATGCAGGGCCTCGATGACATTGGCCGTAATGTCGCGTTCGGCCACCAACTCCAGACCGCAGCGCGCGAGAGCGGCCCGCCAGTCGGCCACTTCATGGGCAAGCCGCAGGTCCGTGTAGTGCAGATGGCCGCCCGCGCGGAGCACACGCTTCACTTCGGCGAGGAAGCGGTCGATCGACGGATAACAGAAGGAAGATTCAACGTTTATGACGGAATCAAAACTGGCGTCGGTGAACGGAAGCCGCTCGGCGTCGCCCTGCTGGAAGCGTAGATTGGCCAGTCGATGATGCTGGTTGCAGAACTTCACCGCCTGGCGGCTGAGATCGAGCCCGACCATTCGCGCCGGCGAGAGATAGCGCGCCACGAACGAGGCACCGCCGCCACGGCCGCTGCCAATTTCCAGCACCTCGCGATCCGCAATCGGCGCCAGGGTGGCGACGTGATGATAGAGCGCGATCGGGTAGCGCTCGGCGTCGTCAGCGGGATCGAGCGTCAGCGCCTTGGTGCTGCAGTCGAGATCGGCGTAACCGTAGTTCATCAAAGTCCACCAGCCGACATTGCCGAAGCGGGCCGCCAGTACGTCGAAGAACACGCGCCAGAGCGTGCGACGCAGAGACGGCGTCCGGTTGAGGACCCACAGGAATGCATCGGCAATCATGCGTTGAGCGTCTCCTTCGCCTGCGCGGTTAAACGATCGGCTTGTTCACGACAAGCCCGGCCTCGGCAAAACGGCGATCGCCACCTCGAATTCCATGCGGTACGACGGTAGGATGCATACTGGAGCGACGGGGGATCGTATGCACTGCCCAATGTGCAACGCCGAGACCAAACAGGGGGCCCGCTTTTGCACCGCCTGCGGGGCGCAGCTTCCTTTAGTTTGCAGGACGTGTGGCGCGACGAACCTGCCGGGTGATCGCTTCTGCGCCGGCTGTGGTGTCGGCCTTGTGGCCGCCCCGGCCGACGATGCCCTTCCCGCTGCAGCGGGTGTGTCCCTCGTGTCGGCTGCCGCGCACCGCCATGTCGGCGACGGCGAGCGCAAGCGCGTAACGGTGCTGTTTGCCGACCTCAAGGGGTCGACGGCGGCGATCGAAGGGCTCGACCCTGAGGCGGCGCTGAGCCGCATCGAACCGGCCATCCAGATCATGATCCGCCTGGTCCATCGTTACGAAGGCGTCGTTTGCCGCCGGCTGGGTGATGGCATTCTGGCGATCTTCGGCGCTCCGGCAGCGCACGAAGATCACGCGGTACGCGCATGCTTTGCGGCGCTCGGTATGCAGCGTGAAATGCGTGAGGCCGGGATGGGCGAGATGCTGCGCGTCGGGCTCAATTCCGGCGACGTGCTCTACCGCACGATCTCCTCGGAGCTCGGCATCGAGGTCGATGTCGTGGGTCCCGTGGTCCATGTCGCGGCCCGCATGGAGCAACTCGCCACGCCAGGCTCGGTCTACATGACGGGCGAGACCCAGTCGCTGACTCAGGGCCTGGTCGAGATCCACGCCATCGGCCCACGCGAGGTGAAGGGGGCATCAGCGCCAATCGAGATCTACGAGGCAGCCGGTGCTCTCTTGCATCGCTCGCGCTGGCAGGCGTCGGCGTCGGCGTCGCGCGAGCGGGCGCCCTTCGTCGGACGCGAGGGTGAACGGGCGACGCTCGAAGCAGCACTCACCGCACTCGATCGGCGGCGTGGTGGCGTCATCGGCATCTGTGGCGAGGCAGGCTTGGGGAAATCACGGCTGGTGCACAGCGTGGTGCGCGACAGCGACAAGGCATCACCGCACAAGACCGTGTTTGCCGCCGCGACTGCCTTGGGCCGCACCATTCCTTATCACGCGCTGGCTTCCGCCCTGCGCGACTTGATCGGCATTGCCGATAGTGACGACACGCAGCGCATTCTGACGATTCTATCGGCGGTGTTGGGCGACCTCGATCCGGCGCTCGCCGCCGACGTCCCGATTTTCGCATCACTGATCTCGCTGGCCGGCGCGACGCCGGAATGGCTGGCGATGGATCCCCGCGCCAAGCGCGCTGCGGCCCGCGATGCCTTTATGCGCCTGGCGCGTGCTGCGGCAGCCCGCCGGCCGGTGGCCTTCGTGTTCGAGGACATGCACTGGGTCGATCGAGACAGCGAGGAAGTGCTGCGCGCCGTGGCCGAGCTGACGCGCGAAGCGCCGCTGCTCGCGGTCCTGACCTACCGCGCAGAGTACGACGATTTGTGGCTGCCAGCGGTTGGAGGCACGCGGCTGCGCATGGCACCGCTCGGCGATGACGATGTGCGCCGGTCGCTCGGCGAATGGTTCGTCGAAGGTCCGGAGACCGAGCAGCTGATCGAGCGGCTGACGCGCCGCGTCGGCGGCAATCCGCTATTCGTCGAAGAGAGCGTGCGTGCGCTGGCGCATCAAGGCGCGCTCACCAGCATCGTGGTGGAAGGCGATGGCAGCCAGCCGCGCCAGCGCCGCTATGCCTGCTGGGAGACACCGGACCTGATCACCGTCCCGCCGTCGGTGCACGACGTCATTGCCTCGCGGATCGACCGTCGGTCGCCTGACTGTGTTGCCCTGCTGCAGACCTTGGCGATGATCGGCACGCGCGTGCCGTTGTGGCTGGCTGAGCGCGTGTCGGGCCAGACCACGACACGCACGGAAACGGCCTTGCGCGAGGCAGTGTCGGCCGAAATCCTGGTGCAGGCGAGTCTCTATCCCGATGTTGAGTACACGTTCACACACGCGCTGCTGCGCGAGGTTGCGCATGATTCGCTGACGCGAACGCGTCGTGTCGAGGCGCACCGTCGGATCCTCGCCGCGATCGAGGCGCATCATGTCGGCCGGCTGCCTGAGCATGCAGAGTGGATGGCGCATCATGCAGCTGAAGGCGAGCTGTGGGATGTCGCGGCAATCCATCAAGGCCATACTGCCGAGCGCGCCCTGGCACGTGGCTCCTATGCCGAGGCAATCGCCGGATTGCGCATGGCTCTCGGTTCGTTCGAACGCTCCTCGCGGTCGCGCGAGGCGACCGAACGCGCCATTGACCAGCTCCGGGTTCAGCGGGCGCTGCTCTATGCGACAGGCAGCGCTCCGGCGGAAATCAATGCCACCTTGACGTTGGCCGAGGAGCTGGCGCGCGGCATCGATGATCGTGTGCGACTGGCTTGGGTCTGGGCCGATCAATCGGGCCAGTCCTGGGTCGAGGGCGAGAACGGCCAGGCGATCGCAGCCGCACGACGCAGCCTCGAGATCGCCGAAGAGGCGGCCGACGTGCGCCTGCGGGCGCTCGCACTGTTTCGGCTGGGCCTCGGCCTCTATGCGGTCGGCGACTATGTCGGTGCTGCCGAAGCGCTGGGCCGAAGCTGCGGTCTCTTGAGTGGCGATCTGAGGGCCGAGCGTATCGGCACGGCTGGCGCCACCTCGGTGCTGGGCGGCGGTTATCTCGTGACGACGCTCTGCGAACTCGGCCGCTATGACGAGGCGGCCCAGCGTCTCACGCAGGTGATTGCGGCTGCGGCGGTGGCTCGTGACATCTACTCGATCGCCGCGGCACAGATCGCGCGATGCATTCTGGCCATCGCGCGCGGCGATGTGGCGACGGCGATGCCCGCACTGGAGGCCCTGCTGGGCGGAGCGCGGACGGCCGGCATCGTCGCGGTCACGATCTATCTTGAGACGCTGCTTGGCCGGGCGAAGTTCATCGCTGGAGATTTTGCCGGCGCCATCGAGCTGTTGAGCGAGAAGGAAGAAACAGCCTCGGTCCCGCGCGCCAGCCTGCATGGGTTGACCAAGGTCTGGCTTGCTGAAGCCAAGGTCGCAGTGGGTGCGGCGGCGGAAGCCGATGAGATACTCGAAGGAGCCGAACGGGAGATGACCGAACGTGGCGAGGCTGGCCACCTGGCGCATTGCTGGGCGATCAAGGGCAAGACGGCGCTGGCGCGTGACAATCTGTCGGCCGCCGACATCGCTTTCGCCCGCGGCTTCGATCAGGCGAACATTCTGTGGATGCGGCCGACGGTCGCCATTTGCCAAGCGGGCTTGGCGGCGGTCGCGGCGGCCCGTCAGGCCGCCACGCCATCAGCCACTGCGGCGGGTTAGCGCAGCGGCACGGTGATGCCGAGGCTCACGCCCGGCTGCATCGGATAGGCCGGTGCGTAGTAGGCCGGCGGCGGAGGTGCGTAGTACACCGGCGGTGGCGGAGCGTAGTAGACCGGCGGCGCGTAGTACCTGACTTTCGGTGGCTTATAGTAGTAGGGGCCGCCGTAGTATTTGTGGTGATGGCGATGACGGTGCTTCCGCCAGCCATCATCGTCGTCATCGGCAACGGCCACTGCCGGCGCACCGGCCAGCATCACGCCGATCAGCGCCGCACCCAGCCATCTTTTTCGCAGTTCGAACATCGATCCGCTCATGGTCACCTCCGTCAGCGCAGCGGCACGTTGATGCCGAAGCTCAGGTTTCCGCCAGGCCCGTAGGCCGGGTAGGCGGGATAGGCTGGCGCATAGGCGGCAGGTGCCGGATACACGACGACCGGCGGCGGTGCATAGACGACCCGCGGCGGCGGTGCGTAGTAGTAGGGGGCTGGAGCGACATAGACAGGGGCTGGAGCGTAATAGTAGTGGCCACGGCCCTTCTTCCAATTACCGGCCATAGCCCCGCCCGTGGTACCCAGCACGACCGCTCCGGCGATAGCGGCTGCGGTGATCGCCCGCAGCTTCGAACGGTTACAGGTCCTCGACACGTACTCGTACATTAAGCTCTCCTACTGCCTGCGTCGGTAACGTTCGCAGGAACAACAATGTTGCGTGGCAATTGTGGCCGTGGCCTGTGACCAACTTGTGGTAATCGGTGGGTAACGTTTTGGAGGATAGTTAGATGGCAGGTCCGTTGGCCGGTGTTCGGATTCTCGATTGCACGACAGTCGTGTTGGGTCCGTGGGCCGCGCAGCAGCTCGGCGATCTCGGCGCCGATGTGATCAAGATCGAGCCGCCGGAGGGCGACACCACCCGTCAGCTCGGACCGGCACGCAATCCGGGGATGGCCGCCTTCTATCTTGGCTGCAATCGCTCCAAACGTTCGATCGTGCTCGACCTCAAGCAGGACGCCGGCCGCAACGCTCTGTTCAAGCTGGCCGAAACTGCCGACGTGCTGATGCACAACTACCGGCCCGATCCCGCCAAGAGGCTGGGCGTCGAGTACGAAGCCTTCGAGAAGATCAATCCGCGCCTCGTCTATCTCGCGACTTATGGTTATCGCGCGGCCGGCCCCATGGGGGCGAAGGCTGCCTATGACGACATCATCCAGGCCGGTTCGGGCCTCGCGTCGCTGCAGACCGTGGTGGCGGGCCAGCCACGCTTTCTGCCGACCATCGTTGCCGACAAGACCAGCTCCAACGGCGTCGTTTCAGCGCTGCTTGCGGCACTCTTCGCGCGTGAACGCACCGGCAAAGGCCAGGCCGTCGAAGTTCCGATGTACGAGACGCTGGTTTCCTTCGTCATGGTCGAGCATCTCTACGGCGAGACCTTCCGGCCGGCGCTCGACACGGCAGGCTACAAGCGCGTGCTCAACAAGGAACGGCGGCCCTATCCGTCGAAGGATGGCTACTTCGCGCTGCTGCCCTACACCGACGGCCACTGGAAGGAGTTCTGCGGCCTGATCGGCCGGCCGGAACTGGCCCAGGATCCGCGCTTCACCTCACTCGCCAACCGCCTGAAGAACGTCGAGCACTACTATTCGACGCTGGCCGAAATCTGCGCCACGCGGACGAACGCCGAGTGGGTCGAGTTGCTGAAGAACTCGAACGTGCCACACGGCCCGGTCAACACGCTCGACGACCTGTTCGTCGATCCGCAGCTGCAGGCGACCGAATTCTGGAAGGAAGTCGACCATCCGACCGAAGGCCGCCTGCGCATGCCGGACATTCCTCCGCGCTTCAGCAAGACCAAGCCGGAAGTCACCCGGCTGCAGCCGCGGCTCGGCGAGCACAGTGTCGAGGTGCTGCAGGAGGCCGGGTTTACGCAAAGCGAAATCGACGCCATGCTGAAGTCCGGCGCGACCAAGACGGCGTAGACCGTCACACCGAGAATCGTCGCCCGAATGGGAGGCGATCATGATCATCCGTGCGACACGGCGTGACGTTCTGCGCTATGGGGCGGCCTCTATGGTGGCCGCCCTGCCGGCGCCGGCAATTGCACAGGCGTGGCCGAACAAGCCGATCCGCATCATCTGTACCTATCCGGCAGGCGGGCTCACCGATGTCTTCGCCCGCGCCTATGGCGATTACGTAGCGCAGAAGATTGGCCAGCCTGTGGTCGTTGAGAACAAGGCGGGTGCCGCCGGTGCGATCGGCGCCGAGATGGTCAAGCAGGCCGCGCCCGACGGCTATACGTTGATGTTCACCAACTCGACGACGATGGTTCAGAACAAGGCGCTGTTCAAAAAGCTGCCCTACGATCCGGACAAGGATTTTGCCCTGGTCGCCTGGTTCAACACCGGTCATCTGCCGACGATCGTTAACAAGGATGTGCCGGCCACCAACATCAAGGAGTTCGCGGCGTGGGCGCAGGGTCGCAAGGTATCGCTCGCGACCTATGGCATCGGCTCCTTCGCTCATGTCGTGACCGAGACTTTGAATCGCCACTACGGGCTCAAGATGGAAGCCGTGCATTATCGTGGTGAATCGCTGATGTGGCAGGACGTGGCCTCTGGCGCCGTCCAGGGCGCCACCGGCAGCTATGCGTCTGCGTCGAGCGTCTTGCAGACGGGTGCTGGGCGGCCGATCGCCGTGCCCACCCTGGAACGCATGAAGCGGCTGCCCGACATCCCGACCTTCTACGAGCAAGGTCTCACCGAGAAGGCATTCCAGATACGTGGCTGGGTGGGCTGTGCGGCGCCCGCGGGTACACCCGAGGAGATCGTACAGAAGCTCTCCGACCTGATGGTCGAAGCCGGCAAGACCGAGCGTATCCAGAAGGTCAACGACACGTTCGCCATCGACGAGGGGGCACGTGACAGGGCCTATTTCAGGAAGGTCCTGGATGAAGAAGGCCCGGTCTCGATCGAGATCATCAAGAGCCTGAACATAGAGCCTCAGTAGATCCTTGATACGAGCAACGGCCGCGTCGATGCGCTGAAGCCATCTTTACGCCCTGCGAAATCGACGCCATGCTGTCAGCTGGCGCGATCAAGACGGCTTGGACCGTCACCAAAAAATACCGCGCCGCAGGGAGGAAGTTATGGTTATCCGTGCGTCGCGTCGCGATGTGTTGCGTTTTGGTTCTGCCGCTGCTGCGGCAACGATTGCGGCTCCGGCCATTGGCCAGGCCGCTTGGCCCAACAAGCCCATCCGTATCATCTGCGGTTATCCGGCCGGCGGCCTGACCGATACGTTTGCGCGCGCCTATGGCGAGTACATCTCGCAGAAGACTGGCCAGCCTGTGTTCGTGGAGAACAAGGCTGGTGCCAGCGGCGCCATCGCCGCCGAGCAGGTGAAGAGTGCAGCGCCCGATGGCTACACGCTCATGTGGACGATCTCGACCACCATGATCATGAACAAGGTGCTGTTCAAGAAGCTGCCCTACGACCCGGACAAGGATTTCGTCCTGATCTCGTGGATGGACGCGGGCCACTTGCCGCTGATCGTGAATTCCAAGCTGCCGGTGAAGAACCTGGCCGAGTTCGCCGACTATGCGCGTGCCAACAAGGTGAGCCTCGGCACCTATGGTGCAGGCTCCTACAGCCACGTCGCCGTCGAGGCGCTCAACCGCCACTACAAGCTCACGATGGAGGCCGTGCACTATCGCGGCGAAGCGCCGATGTGGCAGGACGTGGCTGCAGGCGCCGTACAGGGTGGCAGCGGCAGTGTCGCCGCGGCTTCAGGCGTACTGCAATCGGGCAACGGCCGTCCGATCGCTGTGCCGACCAAAGTGCGCATGAAGAAGCTTCCCGATGTCCCGACCTTCTTCGAGCAGGGCGTCACCGACAAGGCATTCCAGGTCCAAGGCTGGATCGGCCTCGTGGGCCCCTCCGGGATGCCCAAGGAGATCGTCCAGAAGCTCTCCGACATGATGGTCGAGGGTGGGAAGAGTGAGCGTATCCAGAAGATCCTGGCGACCTTCGGCATCGACAGGGCCGCGCAAGACCATGTCTTCTTCGAGAAGATCGTGGCCGAGGAGGGTCCGATCTGGATCGACCTGGTAAAGGGGCTGAACATCGAGCCTCAATAAGGGGTATTCGCGTCCAGGTTGGGTCAGAGATCGAACGTTAAATCCGCCGGATGAGGCTTTCAGTTATTTGCATTTGCAGCTTTGCGCGGGCCTAAGGTCCGTGTAGGTCAACTGTAGGTAGCAGGGGTGTAACAGCGCCCGAACGAAAGGAAGCCCATTCTGCATGGCCCTCGACGTCTATGTCGGGTCGCTGACGCGTTACCACGCTGGTGAGTGGGAGACAGTCGGAGATAAAATCGCGCGCGAGCGCAGTCGCCAGGGCCATGCGGCGCGTCCGCGTGGTCCTGCGGCCCTGATCGAAGATCCCGCGGGTATTCACGCGGCGGTAGTGGCGTGGCGAGTGGGCCTCGTGCAGTCGCTAGGCAATCGCATTGACACGCCTCTCGATTGGGAAGAAGCGCCACATGCTCCTTACTTCACCGGCCGGCCGGGCTGGGATGGCTTTGGTTCCCTCGTCCTGTGGGCGGCCTACGCAGAACATCCAGGCCGCCGTTGCCCCGAAGTGCTGCCGGAGGAGTGGGACAGCGATCCCGTCCTGAGGCGGTCGAATGCGGAGGGATATCGCTCGCGCTATGCCCACCTCGTGCGGCATGTCGAGCTCTGGCTGCCCTGTCCCTTCGAGTTCACCTTCGAAGGTGAGACCGTCGACAGGCGACGGACAGTTGTGGGGTCGACGACGACGCTGAGGCGGCAGCTCTCGGAACTCAACGCCGCGACTTGGGAGGCGAGTGCCGCCGCCGTCGTCGGCTGGGGCCGGACGCCGCCATCGACCGCTGCCTCGCTAGAGTTGCGCGCCCGCTATGCCTTTGCGGTCCTGTCGGACCTCGTGCAGCAGGCAACGGGTCACAAGTTGCCGATGAAGCTCGATTACTGAAACGACAACACCCCCTCCGAGACATGGAGGGGGTGTTGCGATTGCCCGTTATCGGGATGCTTGATCAGGAAGCCTGCGGTGCAGGCGGTTGCGCCGGCGGCTCCGAGGGGCGGCTGCGGCGATCGGCCATGAACTGGTCGAACTCGGAACGATCCTTGGCAGCGCGCAGCTTGTCGAGGAAGTCGCGGAACTCGCGCTGTTCCTCGTCGAGGCGGCGCAGCGTCTCCTCACGATATTCGTCGAAGGCGACGTTGCCGCTCGTCTCGGGCCGGCCCCAACGATGGCGGCGCTTCCAGCTACGCCATTCCTCGCGGGCCTGACGGCGATGCTCGCGCCACTCTTCGCGAGCCTGTTGGCGATCGGGCATGTCCCAATGGCCGTAACGTCTCGAGCAAAACATGCGTCCACTCCATTTCAGGTAAACGAGAAGCGCGATGCCAATCGGCCAGAACAAGATGAAGCTCAGCACCATCAGGGCGATCCACGCTGGCTTACCGAGGTCGTCGATTTTTTCGATCAGGCCCATGTGGGGACCCCCTTAGCTTGATGTTAACGATGTAAATGTTAACGACATTTACATTGGGCATTCCCCCTTACTGAGTCAAGGGGCAGTGAGTGCACTTTATGCTTTTGGGGGAAAACCCAGTCCCTGCAGGTAAATCAGCATGGCCGACTCCAGCAGCTCCTCTGCGGTCATGGGCAGGGAGCGCCGGCCGGCGTCGCCGCGGCCGAACAGCGAGGCAATGCCGTGGGACAGCGACCAGACGTGCAGGCTCATCATCAGGGCCGGTGGCCGTTTGCCGGCCGGCAGCAGACCGACCAGTGTTTCGGCAGCGGTGCGCAGCACGCCGAAGGCGCGGTCGCCTGCGGCGCGCAACTCGACATTGATGTCGGGTGGCAGGCCCGACTCGAACATGGCGGCGTAGTAGGCCGGCTCGGCACGCGCGAATGCGAGATAGGCGCGGCCGATATTGTGAAAGGCTGTAATCGGGTCAGGCTTGCCGCCGGCCCAGCCGGTTGAAAGCATCGCCTCAAAGCGCTGGAAGCCCTCGCGCGCCACATCGGCCAGCAGGGCCTCGCGATCGCGGAAGTGCCGGTAAGGCGCCGCTGCGCTGACGCCCGCGGATCGTGCGGCGTCGGCAAAAGTGAAGCCGGCGGGGCCTTTTTCCTTAATGAGCTCGCGCGCGGCCTTAATCAGCGCTTCGCGCAGATTGCCGTGGTGATAGCCGCGCTCTTCGCGATCCTGCCTTTTCCAGCTCATGTTAAGGGAGTTTACATTAAAGCAGGGGCCAGCAATAGGCAAAGCGGAGCGGGGCAATACACGGCGCGATATGCGTAGACGTTGAGTGAACTGCCGCCCCTCTGTTCCTACCCTGTGCGTGCGAAAGTCGAGAGCGGGGCCCCATGCATCACGGAGACGTGTCAGCGGAAGTCGCGGCCGGACTGCTGGCGCTCAGGAAGCGCATCGACGCCGCAAAGATTCCATCCTCCAAGCTCGACGAGACGATCAACGTCGCGGTCTGGAACATCCGCGAGTTCGGCAAGAAGCGGCGCAAGCCGGCGGCCCTCCACTACATCGCCGAGATCCTGGGCCAGTTCGACCTGATCGCACTGGTCGAGTTGCGCGACAATCTCGAGGATTTCGGCCGTGTCTGCCACTTCCTCGGGCCGAGTTGGGATCTCGTCTACTCCGACTGGATGTCCGACGATGGCGGCAATCGCGAACGCACCGGCTTCCTGTTCGATCGCCGCGCCGTCACCTTCAACGGGCTCGCTGCAGAGGTCGATGCGCCGCGCGGCAAGGCGGGAACGGAGTATCTCGCGACGCAGTCGTTCTGGCGCGCGCCCTACATGTGCTCGTTCCGCTCCGGAAACTTCGATTTCATCGCCATCGCCACCCATGCGCGCTGGGGCAAGAGCACTGCCGGCCGCGAAGCCGAACTCGGCATGCTGGCGGACTGGATCGACGAGCGGCAGAAGGACAAGTCGGTCGAAGACCATGACCTGATCGTGATGGGCGATTTCAACACGCCCAAGCTCGACGACAAGCTGTTCAAAGCGCTGACGCGGCGTGGCCTTCAGGTGCCGGACTCGTTGATGAAGCTCAAGGCTGGAGACGTGACCGTCGGCGGCTCCAATCTCAACAAGAACGCGCGCTACGACCAGATCCTGCACCTGCCGACAGCAAAGAAGCGCTTCACCAACTTCGGCGGCACGCTCGACTTCCATGTCTCCGATGCCGGCATCAAGGAGCTGTTCCCCGGCGCTGGCATGACACGCACCCAGTTCACCTACCAGCTCTCCGACCACCTCCCGATCTGGGTGCAGATCAAGACCGACATCGACGGCGAGCGGCTGACCCAGATCGTGCAGAACGCCAGGAAGGGCTAGTAGCCCGCCGCGCGGTCGACGACTTCCTTCAGTGGCTCGCCATCGAGGAAGCGCTTCAGATTGTCGACGAAGAGGCGCGCGACGAACTTATCGCGCTGCGGGTGCGGGCCGCCGATATGCGGCAGCACGATGATGCCCTCGGCCTTCCAGAAGGGATGCTCTGATGGCAGCGGCTCCTGGCGGAAGACATCGAGCACGGCGCCGGCGATCTTCTTTTCCATCGCGGCGGCGATCAGGTCATCGTCCTTGATGATGTGGCCGCGGCCGAAGTTCAGCAGCCAGGCGCTGGGCTTCATCTTCGCCAGCCGCTTGGCGTCGATGAAATTGTCGGTCTCCGGCGTTGCCGGCAGGAGCAGCAGCACGAAGTCCGACTGCGCCAGCACCTCGTCGGTGCGCTCCGGCGGCAGCACTTCCGCGACATGGGCCATGGATTGCGGGCGCCGCTTGGTGCCGATCACGCGCATGCCGAGCGCCGCAGCGATGCGGGCGACTTCACCGCCGATCGCGCCCAGCCCCAGGATGCCCAGCGTCTTGCCGTAAAGCGGCTGGGCGACGGTGTGCACCCACTTGGCCTGCTTCTGGTTTTCGACCGCCACGCTCATCGGCTTCGCGACATGGAATAGTGCGGCGATGATGTTCTCGGGCATCGATTCGGTGTGCGTGCCACGTGCGCAGGTGAGCGCAAGCTGCGGCGGCAGGTCGGGCAGCGCGAGCCAGCCCTCGACACCGGCGCTCATCGCCTGCGCCCAGCGCAGCTTCGGCATGGTGGGCAGTAGGCCGGCCGGAACGGCGCCGGCCATCAGCGCCTCCGTCCGCGCGAGCTGATCGGCCGACGGCTTCTCCTTGCGCGGCAGGGTATCGATGGCGACCCGCTCGCCGAGTCCCGCCGCTTGAATGGCGTCGAGATAGCTTTTGGGTTGGTCGGTCCAGAGCAGGATGTGCGCGCGGTTGGTGGTCACGATGACGACTCCTCGTGGCTGAAAGCTAACGCCAGATCTTCTTGCCGCTGCCCGGCAGGCCGAGTTCGCCCCACATGGCGTCGACCTTGTCGATCACGGCCTGATCCATGCGGATCTGGCGACCCCATTCGCGGTTGGTCTCGCCGGGGAACTTGTCGGTGGCATCGAGGCCGATCTTGGAACCGAGGCCGGAGACCGGCGAGGCGAAGTCGAGATAGTCGATCGGTGTGTTCTCGATCACGGTGATGTCGCGCGCCGGATCCATGCGTGTCGACAGCGCCCACATCACGTCCTTCCAGTTGCGAGCGTCGATGTCGGCATCCACGACGATCACCCACTTGGTGTACATGAATTGCCGCAGATAGGACCACACGCCCATCATCACCCGCTTGGCGTGACCGGCATAAGCCTTCTTCATCGAGACGACGGCGATGCGATAGCTGCAACCTTCGGGGGGCAGCCAGAAGTCGACGATCTCGGGGAACTGCTGCTGGAAGAGGGGGATGAACACCTCGTTCAGAGCCTCACCCAGCACTGATGGTTCGTCGGGTGGCCGACCGGTGAAGGTCGAGAGGTAGATCGGCTGGCGCCGCATGGTGATGGCGGTGATGGTGAACACCGGGAACTGTTCGACGCTGTTGTAGTAGCCGGTGTGATCGCCGTAGGGGCCTTCGTCGCCATAGTCGTCGAGGCTGACATGGCCTTCGAGCACGATCTCGGCCTCGGCCGGCACCTTGAGCGGCACGGTCTTGCAATCGACCAGCTCGACCTTCTTGCCGCGCAGCAGGCCCGCGAACTGATACTCCGAAAGCGTGTCGGGGACCGGCGTGACGGCGGCCAGGATGGTGCCGGGATCGGCGCCGATCACCGCCGCCACCGGCAGCGGCTCGCGTTTGCCCGCGCCTTTCCAGCGCTGGTGGTGCTGCGCGCCGCCGCGATGCTTTAGCCAGCGCATCAAGGTGGTGTTCTTGCCGGTGACCTGCAGGCGGTAGATGCCGAGGTTGAAACTGTCCTGCCGATCGCCTTTGGGATTGGGCCCTTGCGTGACGATCAGCGGCCAGGTGATCAGCGGCGCCGGTTCGCCCGGCCAGCAGGTCTGGATCGGCAGGCGGCCAAGGTCGATGTCGTCGCCGGTGAGCACGACTTCCTGGCAAGGCGCAGTGCCGACCGTCTTGGGCTTCATCGCCATGACCGTGCGCAGCATCGGCAGCATGTCGAGCGCCTCGCGCCAGCCGCCGGGCGGCTCGGGCTGGCGCAGGAAGGCCAGCGTCTCGCCGACAGCGCGCAACTGGGCAGGCTCGCGATCCATGCCCCAGGCGACGCGCTCCACGGTGCCGAAGAGATTGACCAGTACTGGAACGTCGGAGCGGCTGCCGTCTTCGCGCACCACGTTCTCGAACAGCACCGCAGGCCCTTGCTCGGCAAGCAACCGGGTCTGGATCTCCGTCATTTCGAGATGCGTGGAGACGGGCGCTTTCACGCGCACCAGGCGGCCGGCCTTTTCAAGCCGGTCCATGAAATCGCGAAGCGAGGCGTAGGGCATACTGGGGTTGTCGTTTAGAGTGGTGGGCGTCCGAGATCAAACGCCATGAAATCAAACGCCATTCCGGCTGAATTCGAAGACCTGCTGAGTCGCGCCGGCCGGCAGGTGCTGGCGGGTTCGCATCCGCTGTGCGGGGCACTCGCCAATCCGCGCACGCGCTTCCTTGCCCGCGACGACCTGCTGGATCGCGCCAAGGTGGGCCGCCTGCGCCGCGCGCTCGAGGCCGAGCTTGTCGACACGCTCGAACCGCTGGAGCGGCCGATTCCGCCGGAGACGATCTCGGAGATGCGCCGCGACTATGGCGAGCTGCTGCCCAAGACCAGCCGCGCCCGCACGGTCTATTTCGAGAGTCGGCGCGAGCCCGGCGTCAAGGCTGCGGAACGCATCGGCCTCGTGCGCATGATGCGGTCGAAGAGCTTCCGTGCCTTCGCCGAGGCACTGGCCGGCCGCAAGCTGGCGGCGGGCTGGGGCTTGCAGGTGCTGCGTTACGGGCCGGGCGACTATGCCGGGCCGCACAACGATCACCATCCCGAGAACAAGGATGCGAAGGCTGGTTATATCGACCTGCATCTCAGCCTGTGCACGCCGGGCGTGGCGCACCAATGGCTGGTCTACAGCCGCGCCGGCCATTTCAGCGAGATCGTGTCGGTGGCCAAGCCTGCCACGATGACGGCCTATCGCCTGCCATTCTGGCACTACACGACACCGCTCGTCGGCAAGCCGAACGCGGCGCGGTGGGTGCTGTTGGGCACCTTCCTCTATCGTTAAGCCTCTATCGCTAGGCGCCGGTCTTGTGCCAGGCCGCGGCGCGCGCCACCAGGCGTCGCGCGCGCTCGACAACGGGCAGATCGACCATGCTGCCTTCGAAGGCCACGGCGCCGGCGTCTGCCGCCTCGAAGGCCGCGATCAGACGGCGGGCGCGGTCCAGCTCGGCCGCCGACGCGCCATACTCTTCGTTGATGATTGGCACGTGCAGCGGATGGATGCAGGCGGCCGTCGTGAAGCCCAGCGCCCGGCCACGCCGCAAACCGGCTCTGTAGGAGTCGAGATCGTCGATCTTCGCGAGCTGTCCCATCGAGCCCATCGGCAGAATGCCGGCGGCGCGTGCGGCAGCCAGGCCCTGCATGGCGAAGACGTACATGCTGTCGGCCGACGGGATGGCGCCCAGTTCCGTCGCCATGTCCTCACCGCCCACCGACATGCCCGCCATGCGAGGCTCGGCGGCGATGGCGAAGAGATGCGGCAGGGCGGCGGGCGATTCGATCAAGGCGAGAAAGCGCGTGTGGCCGATCTCCATGCCCTGCGCCGCCTCGTGCTCCGCCACCACTTCGGAGAGGAGACGTACATGCTCGGGTCCCATGACCTTGGGCAACATCAGCGCTGTCACACCCGGCATGACGGCAGCGGCGATGTCGGGGATGGCGAGCGTTAGGGGACGGTTGATGCGCACCACCACATCGGCGCCGCTCTGGGCGACGCGAGGAACGGCGGCGGCGAGGGCTGACCGTGCGGCCTCCTTGTGTGCCGGCAGGATCGAGTCCTCGAGATCGAGGATGATCGCATCGGCACCGCGCGTGTGCGCCTTCGCGACGAAGCGTTCGGCGGTCACCGGCACGAACATCAAAGAGCGCCAGGTCGGTTGCGGACGGTTCGTCATGTTTCTTTAGCCTCTTACTTCAAACCAATGGGCACGACGCTGATCGAATTCTGCGGGCTGCCTTCGATCACACGGTCGGTATAGGTGAGATAGACCAGCGCCCGGCGCTTGGGATCGTAGAACCGCACGACCTGTGTCGTCTTGAAGATCAACGAGGCGCGTTCGCTGAAAACCTCGTGCGGGCTCTTGAGCTTCTCTGCTTGCGTACCATCAACCGGTCCGACCTGATGGCAGGAGATCGACGCATAGGGTGGATCCTCGGCGAGACCGAAGGCACCCTTGATGCCGCCGGTGCGCGCGCGCGAGATGTAGCAGGTGATGCCGGCGATATCGGGATCGTCGAAAGCCTCGACCACGATCTTGTCGTTGGGGCCAAGCCACTTGAAGCGATAGCCCACGGAACCGATTTCCTCCGCGGCGGCCGGAAGGGCCAGCAGCAGGGCGAGCAAGGAGAGGATCGCACGAAACATCTCAGGCTCCTTTGGCGGGAGGACGCGTGGCCAGGAACAGGCCGGGCAGGACGAGGGCTGTTCCCACTAGATGGTACCATTGCGGCGCTTCGCCAAGCGTGAGCCAGGCGAGGATGCCGACATAGAGCGGACCGAGATACATCGACACGCTGGTCACCGAAGGCCCCAATTCGCGGATGCAGAAAGAGAAAGCGCCATAGGCGCCGACGCCGGGAATGACCGCGAGGACGATCCAGCAGGCCCAGGTGCGCCAGTCCGAAAAATCTGGTCCGCTCCACAGCGCAGCCTCGCCGATGGCGAAGGGCAGCAGCACCAGCGAGCCCGCGAAGGCAATCGCGCACAGCCTCGTCAGCGGATCGAGTGCGCTCGGTCGGTGTTTCAACAGCACGGAGTAGATGCCCCAGCAGGCCGACGCGGCGGCGATCCAAAGATCGCCCTCGGTGAACTGGACCGAGAGGAGGTTGCCGATGTGACCCTTCGCGAAGACAGCGGCGACACCGGCGAGGCAGAGCACGATGCCGGCGAGGCGCCCGGCGGTCAGCCGTTCGCGATAGAGCAGCCGGCCCAGCGCCACGACCAGGATCGGTGACGCGGCGTAGATCAGGCCGATGTTGAGGGCTGGCGTCGTGCGACCACCGATATAGACCCAGGCACCGCAGACCCACATGCCGAGCGCGCCCAGCAACAGCAGGTCGGGCCATTCGCGGCTGAGGGCATGGCGATGGCGCACCAGACGTGGCCAGACGAAGGGCAGGAGCAGGAGCGCGACGCCCAGCCATCGCCCAAGGGCCAGGGCATTGGGCGGCACGAAGGTCGCGTAGCGTGCCATCAACATGTTGACGGCGAACATCGCCGGCGACAGCAGCAACAGAGCCCAGGCGAGACGACGGCGACTGACGAACGGCACGGCAACCCTGATCAGGTGGCGCGCAACCCTTCCTTGGGAACCTCGCCACCGGCTTCCTTCACCGCCGCACGATACTCCTTCTCCGAGGAGAAGGGGGCAGTCTTGGGGAAGTCTTTCTTGCGGCCGGGGCGGACCTCGCCGGTCGACGGCGTCACGATCAGAAGTTCGCCCTGACGGCCGAGCAACGGGATCTCGCGCTTCCAGCGGGAATAGACGCGCCGTGCCGAGGCCGAGAAATCGACGTAGGTCGTGAACTCGCTGTGGTCCTTGATGAACAGCGCCTCGTAGGTGGCGATGAACTCCTCGACGAAGGTGCGGTCGACGACTTCGAGGTTGGACATCATCCAGCAGCGATCCTCGAACACCCAGTAGGTGCCGACGCCGATGAATTCCTTCTGCCTCGTCAGGTAGGGATAGAAGGGAAAGCCGCGGCAGGCGATCGTGCGGTTGTCGCGCTCGCAGAAGCGCGCGCCCTTGCAGTGGATGGCCATGCAGTCGTTGGTGAGCTCGGCCACGATCTGCTTGGTCGCATAATCGTAGGGCTTGAACTTGGACCAGAGGTCGGTGCGGGTCTTCAGCAGGTCGAACTCGACCTTGTGGACCACCGGCACGGCGTTCTCGGTGGAGCAGCAGACCGGCTCGCCTCCGTTCAGCGGCGCGCACTTGCGGCCGCAGTCGAACCGCGACACGGGCGAGTTGAACCCGTCGTAGAGGGTCGCGAAGTCGGCCGGCTTTATTGTTGATTTCGGTGTCTTAGAGGGCATTGAGGCCATGTAACCCAAGTCCTCTGTGAAAGAACAGTTAAGGAATTATAACGGATTGCCTAGGGATGAGGCAGTACCCGCCAGAGGACAGTTTCGCGCATGCCCCTGTTTTCTAGCTGTAGTGACGTCGGAATCTCATAGCGCGCGCACTCTTCGAGGCCCTGCGCGCTGAAATAATTCCGGCCGGGGTCACCCAACAATACCAGGCGCCCTCTGGCGGCGTGGCTGCGCAACCAGCCTAGCGCTCGCACCGACATCTCGCGCTCGTAACAGACGTCGCCGGCAATCACCACGTCGGCCTCGGGGTCTCCATCGGCGCCGGCCAGCCAGTCCGCGCTGCTGGTGTCGACGGCCAGCCCGTTGGCCTCGGCATTGAGGCGGGTCGCGATCAGGGACAACTCATCGATATCATTGGCGATCACGGTGGCGGCGCCGGCCTTCGCCGCAGCCATCGAGGAGACGCCCGATCCCGCGGCAAAGTCGATCACGCGCTTGCCGGCGACCAGCGCCGGATTGTCGAGCAGGTAGCGCGCCACGGCCTGGCCGCCCGGCCAGCAGAAGGCCCAGTAGGGAGGGTCGACGTTCTGCTCCTCCAGCCAGGCCTCGGTGGCCTGCCAGATCGGCACATATTCGCTGGCGAGCCACAGCTTGAACTCCGGCACCATGGCGGGGGCTTCGAGCGCGGTGTTGGCGCGGATGAACCCCTGAGGGTCGGCAGGCAGACGCGGCATCAGCCTTAATAGAGATGATCGGCGACGAGCGCGAGCAGCAGCAGCCAGCCGACCTGGGCGTTGGACTTGAAGCGCATCAGGCAATTCGCCGGATCGCTCGGTTTGACGAAGGCGATCTGCCAGAAGAAGTGCGCCGCGACGCAGGCGAGCAGCACGAAGTAGCCCGGCCCGAGAGGTGCCAGCACGCCGGTCAGGATCCAGAAGCCGATCGCCAATACGGCGAAGAGCGTGAGCCATCGCCGCGGTGCGTCGGCGAAGCGGCGTGCTGTCGAGCGCACGCCGACGATCGCGTCGTCGCGCTGGTCCTGCATGGCGTAGATCGTGTCGTAGACCATGGTCCAGGCAACGCCGCCGAAGTACAGCGCGACCGTGGCCCAGGAGAGCGTGCCCGTGACGGCGGCATAGCCCACCAGTGCGCCCCAGTTGAAGGCGAGCCCCAGCACGACCTGCGGCCAGGAGGTGACCTTCTTCATCGCCGGATAAACCGCGACCAGCAGCAGTGAGCAGAGCGCCACGCCGCCGGCGAACTTGTTCAGCTTGAAAAGCACCGCCGCGCCAACCGCACCCTGCAGGGCCATCCAGATCAGGGCCTGGTGAAGCTTCACTTCGCCCGACGGCAGCGGCCGGCCGCGCGTGCGCTCGACCCCGGCATCGACCTTGCGGTCGAGGATGTCGTTCCAGGTGCAGCCCATCCCGCGCATCGCAAGCGCGCCCAGCGCGAACAACGCCATCAGGCCGGCGAGACGTCCCCAGCTCGGCGCCGCCGCCAGCGCCAGCGACCACCAGCAGGGAAACAGCAGCAGCCAGATGCCGATCGGCCGGTCCCAGCGCGCCAGCCGTCCATAAGGCCGCGCCCAGGGAGGCAGATAGCGCAAGGTCCAGTGCTGACGATTGATGTCGGTGAAGCCGGTTGTCCGGTCGGCGGTCATGACGGCATCATGCAGCGATGCATACAGGAACACCATGAGCCGATGAGCGCAGCACGTCTCTTCGTCGAGGCCGATCTGTCGAGCGGCATCGAAGCGCCGCTCGAAGAAGCGCAGGTCCACTATCTGCGCCATGTCATGCGCCGGCCCGATGGTGCGCCGCTGCTGCTGTTCAACGGTCGTGATGGTGAATGGCGCGGCACGCTTGCCGCGCGTGGCAAGAAGGCAGCCGTCGCGGAGATCGATGAGCAGACGCGCGCGCAGGAAGCCGAGCCCGATGTCTGGCTCTGCTTCGCGCCGGTCAAGCGCGCGCGTATCGACTACATCGCCGAGAAGGCGACCGAACTCGGCGTCTCCGCCCTGCAGCCGGTCGTGACGCGCCATACGGCGGTGGAACGCGTGAACGTCGCGCGGTTGCGCGCCAACGCCGTCGAAGCGGCCGAACAGACCGAGCGATTGAGCGTGCCCGAGGTGCGGGAGCCGATCGACCTCGGACGTCTGCTCGAATCCTGGCCGGCGGACCGCCGCTTGCTGATGTGCGATGAGACTGGCGGTGGCCCGCCGATCGGCGATGTGCTGAGCCATCTCGATGATGCGGCGCGCACTGCACCCTGGGCCATCGTCATCGGACCGGAAGGTGGTTTTGCCGAAGCCGAGCTCTTGGCGATACGTCGCATAAGGGATGTCGTATCGGTCGGGCTCGGTCCGCGCATCCTGCGAGCCGATACGGCGGCGCTGGCAGCGCTTGCCTGCTGGCAGGCCCTGGTCGGCGACTGGCGGCGTCCGACGCCGCGTCTCGCTGCCGATTACCGCACATCAAAGGTTACCTTCTGAGCGCTTGCGCAGGCCCCCGGCGGTGTGGGAGACGGGGACTCGAACAAGATAAACCAGACGCAGGCTCGCGTGAGAATTGTTCATGCGACTGCGCCGCTCCCAGCGCTTAGAAGGCGGCGGGGCGCTCAGGGAGAAGAGAAAGAATGTCCGCACCTCCGTCGGGCGGCGGCACGCTGATCGAGGATCGGCGGCAGCTCATCGAATATTTTGCTGCCGGGAACAAGCCGCGCGCCAACTGGCGCATGGGCACCGAGCATGAGAAATTTGGCTATCATACGAAGACGCTGAAGCCGCTTGCCTATGACGGGCCGGACGGCATCCGTGCCATGCTCGAAGGGCTGCGTCGCTTCGGTTGGGAGCCGGTTGTCGAAGGCAACAACCCGATCGCTCTGCTGCGCGGCAAGGCCAACATCACCCTTGAACCGGGCGGCCAGTTCGAGCTCTCCGGCGCCCCCCTCGAGACCCTGCACGAAACGGCAGCGGAGAACGCCCAGCATATCGACGAGGTGAAGCAGGTCGCCGGCGAGATCGGCGCTTCCTTCATCGGCCTTGGCTTCGCGCCCGAGTGGACGCGCGAGGACATGCACTGGATGCCCAAGGGCCGCTACAAGATCATGCGCGAGTACATGCCCAAGAAGGGCAAGCTCGGCATCGACATGATGCTGCGCACCTGTACGGTGCAGACCAATCTCGACTTCGACTCCGAAGCCGACATGGTGAAGAAGTTCCGTGTGTCGCTGGCTCTGCAGCCGATCGCCACGGCGCTGTTCGCCAACTCACCTTTCAAGGAAGGCAAGGAAGCCGGCTTCAAGAGCTATCGCAGCCACATCTGGACCGACACCGATCCCGATCGTTGCGGCATGCTGCCTTTCGTGTTCGAGGACGGCTTTGGTTTCGAGCGTTACGCCGACTACATGCTCGATGTGCCCATGTACTTCGTCTACCGCGACGGCAAGTACATCGACGCTTCGGGCCAGAGCTTCCGCGACTTCCTCAAGGGCAAGCTGCCGGCGCGGCCCGGCGAGAAGCCGACCATCAACGACTGGGCCGATCACGTCACGACGGCCTTCCCCGAGGTGCGGCTGAAGCGCTATCTCGAAATGCGCGGCGCCGATTCCGGTCCGCTGCCGGCCCTCGATGCGCTGCCGGCCTTGTGGGTCGGCTTGCTCTACGATCAGAGCGCGCTCGACGCGGCCTGGGACCTGGTGAAGGACTGGAGCGTCGCCGATCACGATTTCCTGCGCGCCGAAACGCCCAAGACCGGCCTCGCCACGATATTCCGCGGCCGCGTCCTGTCGGAGCTTGCCCGGGACGTCGTCGAGATCGCGCATGCAGGCCTCAGGGCGCGCAAGCAGCTCGATGCGTCCGGCAACGACGAGACCGTCTATCTCGCGCCGCTCGATCGGGCAGTGGCGAGTGGCCAGGCGCCGGCCGACGAGCTGCTCGCCAAGTGGCAGGGCGAGTGGAAGGGATCTTTCGCAGCGCTGTTCCGCGACTACGCCTACTGAGGTAAGGTCGAGCCATGCTCGACCGTTGTGATCGCGTTCAGATCGCCGTGCACGACGCCGCCAAGGCGGCGCAGCGCTTCAATCAACTTCTCGGCAGCCAGGTGGCGCGCCACGACCACAGCCGCCATCTCTCGGCGCGCCGTACGATCCTTGCCGTCGGCGAGAGCGAGTTCGAGCTGTGCGAGGCGGACGGCGCAGGGCTCACGCAGGATTTCCTGGCCAAGCGCGGCGAGGGGTTGATGACGGCAGGCTACTGCACCGCCGACCTCGACAGCATGGTGAAGCGTTGGGAAGGCCTGGGCATTCCCTACGACCGCGACGCCGAGCAGCTCTACCTGTCACCCGAGACGACATTCGGCCTGCCGATCGTGATTTCCGAGAGCACGTACCGGCCGCGCGTCGGGCCGGTGTCCTTCCTCTACGAGACGACCAATACGCTGAAGAGCGACTGGCGCCGCGTGGCAGCCGTCTATGCCGGCCTGTTCGGCCTCGATCCCTCGCGCTTCAGCGAGATCGGCAGCGAGCGTTTCGGCTATATCGGCACGCTCACCCTGTTCGATCCGCCCAACCGGCTGGATCGCATCGAGCTCAGCCAGGTGACGGACAACGTGCATGCCATGGGCCGGTTCGCGCACAAGCACGGCGACTCGCTCTACATGTGCTACGTCGAAGTTCACGACTGGCTGAACGTGCGCCAGCGCCTGCTCGATGCGGGGGCCCGCTATACGCCGCGTGGCTCCGATCCGGCGACCGATCCCGACGGTGGCTGGGTGCATCCCAAGGAGCTGCATGGCCTGCTCCTCGGCATCTCGCGCACGGGCCTTGCCTGGGATTGGTCGGGACGCGAAGAACTGGTGCCGCCGGTATGAAAAGCCTCTTCACACGCCGTTTTGCCGTCCTGGCGCTGATCGCGACGCCGCTTACAACGCGCGCGCAGACGCCGCCGCCGACCGATCAGTGGCAGACCGTCGTCGGGCCCGACCTGCGCTTTCGCTTCGAGATGCCGCCGCCCGTCGAGAAGACTGTCGCCGGCGAGAAGGAGAAGGGCCACGCGTCGGAGCGTATCGCCTGGGCCTCCAAGCACGACGGCGAGATGTTCGATTTCGACTTCGTCGACTATTCGGCGGGCTGGTTTTCCGACAAGGACACGAAGGTGATGGCGCGCGACCTTGGCCGTGGCGAAGCCGAGAAGGCGTTTCCTCGCGACAAGTTCAAATACATCCTCGACGAGCCCGTCACTCTGCAGGGATGGGACGGCTATGCCCTCGACATCGCGGATGCAGAAGGCGCGGCGGTAATGATGCGGACCTACATCGTTAAGGATCGCCTCTACCGACTGCTGGTCACGGCCAAGGCCGACGACAAGGCCAAGGCTGCCGCCAAACGCTTCCTCGACTCGTTGAGGCTGGCGGACACACGGCAATAGCCATGCGGATCTGCGTCTACGGCGCCGGTGCGATCGGCGGCAACTTCGCGGCGCGCCTCTCGGCAGCCGGCAACGATGTGTCCATCGTCGCACGTGGTGCTCATCTCGACGCGATCCGCACTCATGGGCTCACGCTTCTCTCCGGTGACCAGAAGATCGTGGCCAAGGTCAGCGCAAGCGACCGGCCGGCCGATCTCGGTCCGCAGGACGTCGTCATCTCGACGCTTAAGGCATCGAGCCTTGGCGATCTCGCGGCTAACATCGCGCCACTTCTGGGTGCCGGTACGCCGGTGGTCTTCGCGCAGAACGGCATTCCCTGGTGGTATGGACGCGGTCTCGCGAAGGAACGGCCCAAGGCACCCGACTTGCCGCGCCTCGATCCCGATGGCGCGCTCCTCAAGGCAGTCGGCTTCGATCGCGCTTTGGGTGGGGTCATCACGACCTCCAACCACGTGATCGAGCCCGGCGTGGTGCGCAACATCTCGCCGGAGCGCAACGTGCTGTGGGTCGGCGAGATCGACGATCGCCAGACACCGCGCCTCGAAGCCCTGCGCGCGACTTTGATCGCGGCCGGCATCTCCTCACCGGCGACGACGGATATCCGCTACGACATCTGGCACAAGCTGATGGCGAATCTCACCGGCTCGACCATGTGCATGATCCTGGGGCAGGCGATTCCGATCCTGGCGACACCGCTGCTGAACCGCATGGTGCGGCGTGCCCACACTGAGGCCTTGGCCGTCGCGGCCGCCCATGGCGTGAAGCTCGACGACGATCCGGAGACTCGTTACGGCGCCAAGCGAGTCTATCCCGACCATCGCCCGTCGATCCTGCAGGACTACGAACTCGGCCGGCCAATGGAAGTCGAGGCGATCGTACGCGCGCCCATCGCCTTTGCGCGCAGCGCCGGCGTCGATACGCCAACACTCGACTCTATCGAGGCGATCTGCGTCAGCCTCGCGGAAGCGAAAGGGCTCTATCGATCCGAGAGGTGAGCTCTCGCAAAAATGGGGGGGAGTAATGAAAATGATCGCGGCGGCCGTAGCCGTTTTCGTGATGACCGCGCCGGCTTGGGCTGACATGCCCATCTACGACGTCAAGAAACACTGCGATGCGGTCGCTGCCTTTGGCGGCACGCCATCGCAGTCCATCCTGAACGGATGCCTGAACATGGAGCAGTCGGCTTACGACAGGCTCAAGCCGGTATGGAACACCTTGCCGACGGCGATGCAGAACCATTGCGACCAGGTCGCCACGTTTGGTGGAGGTGGCTCGTACTCTCTCCTCTCGGGGTGCGTGGATCAGGAGATTTCGGCAGCCAAGGCCAA
Source organism: Reyranella sp. (assembly GCF_004297405.1). Lineage (GTDB taxonomy): Bacteria > Pseudomonadota > Alphaproteobacteria > Reyranellales > Reyranellaceae > Reyranella. The sequence goes on along the minus strand of NZ_SCVC01000004.1, from coordinate 103,132 downwards.
TGAGAATTTCCGGTTCAAACGTTAGCTGTATCGCTCTGAAATCTACTTCAGCAGCTTGAGGCACTCGCCGGCCGCTTCTCCCGCCGTGCGGGCAGCATCGCGCGACATCGAACCGTTCATCACCATTGGGCGGGCCACACTGATGACGGCGTCCTTGATATCGGTCTTCGGTGTCACTGTCGGAGCGGCTTTGCTGTAGATGAGCTGACCATCCTTGGAGAGCTTGGTCGAGCAGGCGGTGGCTGCGGCTTGATCCGCCCATGCGGCACTCGAAAACATCGACAATCCAACAAGCGAGATGTGCAGGAAAAAACGCATGACCAACCCTCGACGACACTGTAGTTTTATTCTTGCGTCGTCAGTGAAGTTGATCAAGTGATTTCTAATAAAACTAATAAGGGTAGGCCTCCGCGTCGTCGGAAGGTACAGGGACGGAAGCGAATAGCGGTTCTCCTGTTGGCAGGCCTGTGGGGAATGCCGACGGTCGCGTTCTCTCAGGACTCGCGATGGGACGCGCTCCTGACGAACTCGAACTGGTACGTCCCCATTCCCGGGTTGATCGCCTACGCCTCGAGTAACCAGAGTTTCACCACCCCGCCGCCAACGCCGATCGGCGATCAGACGCTGTGGGCTCTCGGAACGGCCACGAATGGCGTCTTCACGGGCCAGAGCCAGGCCAGCTTCTATATGAACGGCATCACGACCACCGGCATCTCGGCCATGCAGGGGCTGGTGACGTCCGGTGGCCAGATCGTGATCGCCTTTTCATCCGACACCGCGCCGACCACCATCGGCATCGGTCAGATGCGTGAGATCGGGGGCGTTCCCCTGATGGAAATGCAGATGATCACCGGGACCAGCCTTCTGGTTACGCACTGGGCGTACATGACGCCCTACAATCCCGCGGTGTTCACGCCGCCGTCGCCGTCGCAGGTGGTCACCGCCGATATCACTTCGCCGCAATGGCGCTGGACGGCCGGCACGACCTGGCGGCTCGCCAGCTCGACGCTCTTTGGAACGTCGACGCCCGGCACATTCAAGATCACCAACTACTCCAATGGCTACTACTGGGGGCTGGGTGCGGCGCCTCAGGGCAGCACGGTCGGCAATTTCACGGTAATGGGCTCAATGACGCCCGAGGGCAACGTGCTGTTCAGCTTGTTGAGCGACGGCGTGCCGAACAACCTGTCGGGCCAGATCACGGGTGATGCCAGCAGCGGCATCATGGTGCTGCATCCGTATGCAGGGTCCGGAACCTATGGACCTGCGAGTGAGGCCAGCATCATGCCGGTGTCCGCCATCGCCGCCGGACAGACCTATTTCATCAGCAACATCGGCACGTCCGTCATTCCCGCATTCACCGGCGGCACGCTGCAGGTCGACACGATCGGCCAGGCCTATGGCCAGAACTTCACGCTCGACGGCTCGGCCAGCAATCGCCTGGACCAGCGCGGCAACAGCGCCTTGCTGTCGGGCATCCTGTCGGATGCATCGCCGGGTACGCCGGGGCAGATCACCATCGCCAACAGCGAAAGTGGCGGCCGCATCATTCTCACCGGGGCCAACACCTATACAGGCCCCACCATGGTGGAAGCCGGCGCGACCCTCGTGGTGAACGGCTCGATCGTTTCGCCGGTGACGGTCGGTGGCGTGCTGGGCGGCACCGGCACGGTCGGTGCGACCACGATCAGCAACGGCGGCGTGCTAGCGCCCGGCAATTCCATCGGCACGATAAACGTGACGGGCAATCTCTCCTTTGCGCCCGGCGCGACCTATGTCGTCGAGATTTCACCCGGTGCGGCCGACCGCACAAACGTCACCGGCACGGCAAACCTTCAGGGCACGACGCTGGCCGCCTTCACGCCTGGAAACTATTCGCCGCGTGGCTATACGCTGCTGTCGGCGGCCGGCGGCCGGTCCGGCACCTTCGGCAATTTCGTCACGGTTGACCTGCCAGACGGGTTCATCGCCTCTCTGGCCTATACATCTACCGACGTGCAGTTGAACCTCACGGCGGCTCTCGGCATGGGCACCACGCTGACCGCCAACCAGAGCGCGGTTGCCGGCGCCATCAACAATGGCTTCAACTCCGGCAACAGCCTGCCGAGCGGATTGTCGGCGCTGTTCAGCCAGAGCGGCGCCACGCTTGCATCGTCGTTGAACACGCTCTCGGGCGAGGCGCAGTCGGGCGTTCAAGTCTCGACCTTTGCCTTCGGTAATCAGTTCCTCAACACCCTCCTGGCGAGCGGCGGCAGCACCGGTCCGCAACAGCAGACCGCCCAGTACGCTTCGCTGACCGCGAACGAGGCGAACGCGGAACCACGCCGGTTGCGCGGTTGGGTGGCCGGGTTCGGCGGCTATGGCTGGCTGGGCGGCACGGCGAACAATGGCTCGTCGTCGGTTCAGACCTCGGTGCAGGGACTTGCGGCGGGCGCTGACTGGACCTTCGATCAGGGTGTGCTGGGCGTGGCAGTCGCGAGCGGCACGTCGAACTGGTACCTCGGTGGTGGTCTGGGTAACGGCCGGACCAACGCCTTCCAGGCGGGCGTCTATGGTCGCACGACGTTCGGGTCGCTCTATCTCGCGGCGGCCGGTGCTTGGGGATTGCACGGCGTCAGCACACAGCGCTCAGTGCCGTATCTGGCCGACTCGCTGACGGCGAACTATACGGCCACGAGCTGGTCGGGGCGAGCCGAGATGGGCTACCGCCTGGCGTTCGGCGACTATGGTGTAACGCCCTTCATCGCGGGCCAAAGCCAGGTCGTGAACATGCCGGGCTTCTGCGAAGCCTCGCAGGCGGGGAACGGCGCGGCGCTCTGCTTCAATGCCAATTCGACGCCGTCGCTGCGCTCGGAGATCGGTATCGATGCCGATGCCGCTATCGGCAATATTCTGGGCTCGCGAGCCAAGCTGATGGCGCGTCTGGCCTGGGCGCACGAATATCAGACGACCGGATCGGTCTCGGCGTGGTTCCAGTCGTTGCCGGGCTCGACTTTCGCGGTCTCCGGCGCGTCGATGCCGAGTGACATGGGCATCGCACGCGTGATGGCGAACTTCGAACTGGACAGGGCGTGGTCGTTTCGGCTGCAGGCCGATGCCGAGTTTGCCGACCGTTACGGCGCCTTCGCTGGCACGGCTCGCCTCGCCGGGCGCTTCTAGATCAGGTGGCGGTGCCGCCCACCGTCAGTGCGTCGATGCGCAGGGTTGGCTGACCGACGCCGACGGGAACGCCCTGGCCGTCCTTGCCGCAGGTGCCGATGCCGGGATCGAGCGACATGTCGTTGCCGACCATGCCGACGCGGGTCAGCGCGTCCGAGCCGGCGCCGATCAGGGTCGCGCCCTTCACCGGGGCGGCGAGCTTGCCGTTCTCGATCAGGTAGCCCTCGGTGACGCTGAACACGAACTTGCCCGAAACGATGTCGACCTGGCCGCCACCGAAGTTGGCGCAGTAGAGACCCTTCTTCACCGAGCCAATGATCTCCTGCGGGTCCTTGTCGCCGCCCAGCATGATCGTGTTGGTCATGCGCGGCATCGGCGCATAGGCATGGCCCTGGCGGCGGCCGTTGCCGCTCGGCTTCACACCCATCAGGCGAGCGTTCATGCGGTCCTGCATCAGGCCGACGAGACGGCCGTCCTCGATCAGCACATTGCGTTGGGTCGGGGTGCCTTCGTCATCGATGGTGAGCGAGCCGCGACGATCCGACATCGTGCCGTCGTCGATCACGGTGACGCCGGGGGAGGCCACCATCTCGCCCATCAGATGGGTGAACATTGAGGTCTTCTTGCGATGGAAGTCGCCTTCCAGCCCGTGACCGACCGCCTCGTGCCACAGCACGCCCGACCAGCCGGCGCCCAGCACCACCGGCATCTCGCCGGCCGGTGCGTCGACCGACTTCAGATTGACCAGGGCCTGGCGGATGGCCTCGTCGGCCTCGCGCTGCCAGTACTCCGGCAGGAAGATATCGCCATAGGGCGCGCGGCGGCCGCTGCCGGTGCTGCCGGCTTCCATGCGGCTGCCGTCGGCGCAGACGACGCTGACGTTGATGCGGACCAGCGGCCGCACGTCGGCGGCACGCCAGCCACCGGCGCGAATGATCTCGACGACCTGCCACGAGCCCGAGAGCGACACCGAGACCTGGCGCGCCTTTGGCTCCTTGGCGCGCACGTAAGCGTCAATCTCCTGCAGGAGCGCCACCTTCTTAGCGAAGGGCACGCCATCGATCGGATTGTCGTCGGCATAGAGCAGGCGGTTGGTGCCGCGCGGTGATTCGTCGATCTTGCCGCCACGGCCGGAACGCACGGCCTTGACCGTTTCGGCCGCACGCTTCAGCGCCTGCTCGTCGAGGGCGGAAGCATGGGCGAAGCCCGTGACGTCACCCGCCACCGAGCGCAGGCCGAAGCCCTGCGAGGTGTCGAACGAAGCACTCTTCAGCTTGCCGTCGTCGAACGACAGGCTCTCGCTCTGGACATACTCGAGAAACAGCTCGCCGTCGTCGCAGCCGGCCAGGGCATCGTCGACCATCTTCGCGGTCTTGCGCTGGTCGAGCGCGCCTTTGCCGAAGAAGAGGCCGTCGGCGGTAGCGAGATGATTGATCGACTTGCTCATGCGGTCCTGCCCTTCGATCCTCAGGTGACGAGGACGATCTTGCCAAAATGGGCATTGCCCTTCATGTGCGCAAGCGCTTCGGCGGCCTCGGCCAGGGGGAAGGTCTTGTCGATCGGCAGGTGCAGCTTGCCCGCCTCGATGGCCGGCCACAGGTCCTTGCGGGCGGCCTGCACGATGGCGCGCACTTCCTCGGGGCTGCGGGTGCGGAAGGTGACGCCGATATAGTCGATGCGCTTCAGGGCATGCAGGTCGAAGTTGAACTCACCCTTCATGCCGCCCAGCCGGCCGACATTGACGATGCGGCCCAGGATGGCCGCCGCCTCCATGTTGGCGTTCATGACGCCGCCCGAAACCTGATCGACGATCACGTCGACGCCCTTGCCGCCGGTCGCTTCCTTGACCTTCTCCGGCCACTTGGGATCGCGCGTGTCGAGGGCGAGGTCGCAGCCGAACTCGGCGAGCTTCGCGCGGCGGCCATCGTTGGTCGAGGTACCCATGACGATCGACGCGCCCATGTGCTTGGCGATCTGCATGCCCAGCAGGCCGACGCCCGAGCTGGCGCCCTGGATCAGCACCGACTCGCCCTTCTTGAGGCGGCCCGCGCCGACCAGCGCATTGTGCATGGTCTGCACGGCCACGGGCATGCAGGCAGCTTGCTCGTAGCTCATGTTGTTGGCGGGAATCTTGTGAGCACGGCCCGAATCGGCGACGGCATATTCGGCGAAGCCACCGGCGGCCGAACTCATCACGCGATCACCCGGCTTGAAGTCCTTCACCTCGGCGCCGACGGCTTCGACTTCGCCGGCGCATTCGAGGCCGACAATGGTGCCGGCGCCGCCGATCGTGCCATGGCGATGACCTGACGCCACGGCGAGGTCGGCGCGGTTGAGCGAGGCGGCCTTCACCTTGATCAGGATCTCGTTGGCCTTGGGCGCGGGCTTCTTTGCGTCGGTGAACTGGACGCCCTTGTCGGTGACGACGGCTGCCTTCATGGCGGATCTCCCTTTGAATGGCTTGATGATTCAGGCGTCCTGCTTAGCAGGCAGGGGGGCGAGCCTCCACGCGTCCGCCGCATCCTTATCGCTTTTCTTCACGTTCGTTTCGGTGGGTGGCAGTCGAGCGGCCGATGGAAGGGAGAGACGCGACGGAGCTTGCAAAAATCGAGGAATACACTAGGTATGAATTCAGTTTAGTAGGTATGCAATTCCAATGATGTGATGCGGATATGAAGATCAAGCAGCAGGTTCAGGAACTCTTCCCAACACCGCTCTGGATCCTCGACATCCTCCCGGCCGACGCAGGACCCTTCAACACCACGCTCAAGGCCGAGATCGAGAAGATCATCTCGCCGCGGGCTCGTGTGCCGAGCGGCAGCAACTGGCAGACACCGCACGATCTGCACACGCGGCCGGCCTTCGCCGAACTGGCCAAGCTGATCGAGATCGCCTCGAAGAGCGTAGCGGAATATCTTCAACTCGAACGCTTTCCGATGATGATCACGGGCTGCTGGGCCAATGTGAATCCGCCCGGCAGCTATCATCCCACGCACAACCACCCGAACAATTTCCTGAGCGGCGTCTATTACGTCGACGTCCCGGAGACCGGCACCGATCTCATCTTCCAGGATCCGCGGCCGATCTCGATCATGCCGTGGAGTGGCAAGCCCACCCGCATGACCGCCAACGCCTCGTCCGCGCAGCCCCAGCCCGGCCGCATGGTGATGTTCCCGTCGTGGCTGCGGCACCACGTTCCTTCAAACGAGAGCAATACCGAACGTATCAGCATCTCGTTCAATCTCATGTTCACCAACTACGCCGAGACGCTGGCGATGCCGAGGTGGAAGGCGTCGGCGGGAGGCGCGTAGGCGCCTGGCTTCGGCCAGCGTGTCTTGCGCCAACGCGGCGTTGTGCCCGGGCCAAAGCCCAGACCCGCGAGTAGGAAACGGCGGATCACATCGCGAGACCTAGGCGATCTTGCTCGCGCGGCCCTGCCAATAGCGGTCGCGTAGCAGGCGTTTGTAAAGTTTGCCGGTTGGATGACGTGGCAATTCGGGTTCGAAGTCGATCGTCCGCGGGCACTTGATGGCCGAGAGGTTCTGCTTGCAGTAGGCGATCAGTTCCTCGGCCAGCGCCGGACCGGCTTCGGCCATGTCGCGCGGCTGGACGACGGCCTTCACTTCCTCGCCGAAGTCGGCGTTGGGCACGCCGAACACGGCGCAGTCGATCACCTTGGGATGGTTGATCAGCAGGTTCTCGCATTCCTGCGGGTAGATGTTCACGCCGCCGGAGATGATCATGAACGCCTTGCGGTCGGTGAGGTGCAGGAAGCCGTCGGCATCGACGTAACCCACGTCACCCAAGGTGGTCCAACCCTGGGGATGGCGCGACTCCTCGGTCTTCTTCGGGTCGTTGTGATACTCGAACGGCCGTCCCTCGGCGAAATAGACGGTGCCTGACTCGCCTACTGGCAGCTCGCTGCCCGCGTCGTCGCAAATCTTGAGCTTGCCGATGACGGCGCGGCCGACCGTGCCCTTGTGCGCCATCCATTCCTGCGCGTTGCACATGGTGAGGCCGTTGCCTTCGGTGCCGCCGTAATATTCCCAGATGATTGGACCCCACCAGCCGATCATCGCTTCCTTGGTCGGGACAGGGCAGGGTGCTGCGGCATGGATCGCGCATTTGAGCGAGGACATGTCGTACGTCGTGCGCACCTCTTCTGGCAGCTTGAGGAAGCGCACGAACATGGTCGGCACAACCTGGGTGTGCGTGACCTTGTGCTTCGGGACCAGCTTCAGGAACTCCTCGGCGTCGAAGTTCTCCATGATGATCGAGGTGCCGCCGAGCCGCATGACACTCATGTTGAAGCGCAGAGGAGCCGCATGATAGAGCGGCGCCGGCGAGAGATAGATCGTGTCGGCGTTGATGCCGTAGAGCTTGCGGGTGATGGCGAGCAGCGGATTGTCGAAGTCGATCGCCTGCGGCTCGACGACCGGCATCACGCCCTTGGGCCGCCCCGTGGTGCCCGACGAATAGAGCATGTCGTGGCCGGCGGTCTGGTCGGCGATCGGCGTGGTCGGGAAGGTCGCGACTGTCTCCTCCCAGGATTTGTAGCCGGCGATGGTGCCGTCGATCATGAAGCGGTTGGCGACGCCCTTCAGGAGCGGCCCTAGCTCGGCGGCCTTTTCGGCCAGGTACTTCGAGCTGACGAAGAGTTTCGCGCCGCAATCGGTCACGATGTAATCGACTTCGGCCGCCGTCAGCCGTGAGCTGATCGCCGTGTAGATCAGGCCCGAACGCTGGGCACCCCAGCAAATCTCGAAGAATCGCGGATTATTCTCGAGGAAGAGGGCGATATGGTCGCCGGCCTTCAGGCCGAGTGAGCGAAACAGTTGCGCGATGCGGTTGGATTGTTGGTCGAGCTGCCGGTAGGTCACCACCTCGCCGCTGGCGGCCATGACATAGGCCGGCTTGTCTGGATTTGTCTGGGCGTGGATGTACGGATGCACTCTGAACTTCCTCCGACGGCATTTCTTGATGAGGCGCCATAAAACCGGAGGAAGAAACCCACGGCAAGCGTTGACCTGGTTCCGCCCTTCGGCTTTATTCCCCGCGCACGAAAGCGTGCCCCCGTGGCGGAATTGGTAGACGCGCCTGACTCAAAATCAGGTTTCCTCACGGAAGTGTTGGTTCGAGTCCGACCGGGGGCACCATCGTGTTTTTACGAACACCGTATTGCTCGCAGAAGGCCTCGCTGCTCGGCTGTGCTGCCCTCGTGTTTGCCGAAGCTCGCTACGAGCTAGCCCGCTTTTGCCGTCAAGGCAGGTAACGTGGCGGCCAGGAGGCTGGCGATCATCAAATTGCCGCGCGCATTCATGTGCGTGACTGCATAGAAGTCTTGTGGCTTCGGTTCAGTGGTCAGCCGACGGAAGGTGTCCAAAGTGGCAAGCCCGTGGTTCGCCGCGCAGTCGAGAACCGCCTGAGCGAGGCGCCGCTGTTCGTCCGCAAATGCCGGATAGATCCAGGTGTGGGGCGGATACTGGGCCATCACGACAATCTTGACTTGGCGATCTGCCTGCATCCTCGCCAGTCGCTCGATGAGACGTCGAGCGATTTCCAGCCCGAAGCCGGGGCGGTGTACCCGCTTATGATAGCCAAGCAAGTGCTGCAAACTCGGAGAAAGATCGACGAGAACTCGATCCATCCGCCGCCGGATGTGGAGTGGCAACCTCGTCCGATTAGGAACTGGCACGCCCTTGAGGACCAGTTGGTCGTCTTCAATCGTGAACCACGGCTTGTTGCGCCACCACATCCGGCTCATCTCCGTGCGCAGGATGTTGTCAGCAATGAAGCTTACGATGATGACGGACGGTCCGTGGACGGGAGCGAGTTGCTCGGCGCGAAGTATGGTCTGGTCCAAGCCGTAGCCACTCACCCCGCCGTTAAGCACAGGGCGGCCCGTCAGGCTCTGCAATCGGGCGGGCCAGGCCTCTTCGTCGCGCACCTCGTCACCGTAGGTGAAGGAATCGCCTACGGTGAGTATCGAGCCATCGCTCGAAGCGGGTCTCTCTCCGCTAAATCGAAGGCCATCGGCGTCAATCGTGTGAAATGAGTCGCCAAACCCTGGGCCGCAAAACCCAGGGTTCGGCACGTAGCCCAGAATGTCATTATGGAGAAAGGGTACGTTATCTGGCATTGCTCGCCGACGCAGGCTCCATGTGACGAGCGTAGTGTATTAGACCGCCTGCGGCGTACGGCCAAGTAAACTCGCCTGGCAGACAAGCGGCCGTTTGTCAGATACAGGCTGCGTGAAAAGCCCAGAAAGATCGACGTTGGGTGATCGGGCTCCTATTCGAGAATCGGCTTCCTCGGAATCGTCACTCGCTACACCAGCCAGCCGTTCCCGTAGCTGCTGGTGAAGTCGAGCTGCACCAGCAGATCGTTGTAGTCGTGGTCGCCGCCGCCGCGCACGTCTTCCCAGCCCCAGGTGTTGAGGCCGTAGTTCCAGACATGGTTGATGTTCTGGCCGCCGACGCTCTCGTTGGCCTGGGAGAAGGCCCAGAAGGTCGAGCCGGACGTCTGGTTGGTGAGCTGCATGGCGATCAGGTCGCCTGAGTCGACATTGGCCAACCCGGCCTGGGTGTAGTTGCCGTAACCCGGCCCGGTCAGCGCGGTGCCGCCGCTCGTGAACTGATAGGCGCGCGCCTGGGCTGCTGCGGCGTAGCCGGCCTCGCCCGGCGTCAGGCCATCGATCGTCCCGGAAAGATCGTCGACCCGGTAGAGGCTGAGCGACAGTTTGTCCTCGCCGTTCTGGCGAACCCGCACGACGGCGGTCTGGTCGTCGAGGCCATCCACGGTCTCGGCCACCGCAACAGGGCGCGCTACGCGGACGACGCCGGTGTTGGTCACGAAATCGGCGAAGCCGAACTCGTTGCTCAGAGATCCCTGGATCGCGTCGGCTTCCGAGGCGTTGATCGACACGCCGACACTCTCGCCGTTGGAGACCGACGCCTGGGTCACCGTGCCCTGACCCGCCTTATCGAACAGCCGCACCAGGGCGGGATCGAAATCGGCCTGCAGCGACTGCTGCGCCAGCCGGCTCGTCCAGGCGTAGGTGGAGGAGGCGCCGCTCAGGAAATCGACCGAGTCGCCGCCAAGGTCGAGACTGACCAGAGCGCCGGTGGCGGACATGGTCTGGAACAACAGGCTCTGATGGGCGCCGCTGGCCCAGCCGTCGCCCGAGACGTCAAGTATATTGGCGCTGTCGGCGTAGGTGGTCTGGGCATGGGCGATCGTCGTCAGCGCGCGCGCCAGCAGGAGGCCATTGGGCGAGCCGAGACCGGTCACGAGGTCATAACCCGGGATGGCGGAATAGCCGAAGCCGGTCGGTGTCAGATCCGTTCCGTTGGAGTGGTAGCTGCCGCCCAGGGTGAACGACGAGGTGTTGTTGCCCATGGTGATGTCGTTGAACGCCGCCGGGGCGATCGCGGACGCCATGTAGAGCAGGTCGTTCATGTAGCCGAGGTTGGGCAGCCCTTGATCCGCGAAGATCGTGTTGAGCTGCACGCCGAGCGAGGCCCAGAGCGGCGTGGCGGCGCTGGTGCCGCCATCCGGCCCGGTGCCCACCATGTCGGCGTTGGGCGTCAGGTAGGAAAGGTTGCCGCCGGCATTGGCGGAAACGTCCGGCGCGCCGCGACCCGTCTCCGCCGACGGGTCGGAGGTGACAGGACGGAGGCCGTAGGCGAGCTGATAGTCCGGAATCGGCTGCGTGGGGTCGACGCCGCCGGAGGTCGTGGTGTTGACGAGATAGCCGCCCTCGAACGGCGAGTTGTTGATCGTGATGTGGTTGCCGACGACGAAATATTGGTTCCACACCGTTTCAGCGAAGGTCTGCAGGGTGGCGAGATTCTGCGGCAAGGCGGTCAGGCCACCTGCCATCAACCGCCACAGCGTCGCCTGGTCGTTAGCGAGCGCCGGCGCGACGAGGGACGGGTTGAGCGTGACGTCGTTCTGCGCCGCGTTGAAGGTCGAGAACGACGTGCCGCCGACCATCACGTTGTACGGGCTGGTCTCGTTGTAGGAGAGGTTGGTCAGCCCGTTGCCGGTCTCGTTGCCCGAGCCGCCGTCGCCAAGCGCATTGAACAGCGAGACGTTCTTCAGCGCAGCGTCGAGCTGGAGCTGCCGGTACGCCGCGTAGAAGGGCGAATTCGGGCTCATGCTCTGGTCGTCGCCGAACGAGCTGGAGAGCACCGCCGCCGTCAGCGTGGGATCCCACAGCGCGCTCTGGATCGCCGTGAAGGTCGAGGCGTCGGCGTTGCCGTTATAGCCCGAGCCGTTGAACAGATAGATGTCGCTGTTGGGATTGATGCTGGCCACCACACCAACGTCGAGCGAACGCTCGCCCGAGCCGCTGTTGTAGGTCTGGCCGTTCTCGCCCTGGACCGAGACGGCGCCCGTGCCGGTCTGGCCGACCGAAGCGAGATATTCGGTGAGCAGCTCCTGGAAGGTCTTGGTCTGGCTGGGATGCAGGGCCGAACCGATGCCCGGTTCGATGAGGCCGATCGCGCCGGTCTCCACGTTCAGGCCCGCCAGCGGGAAGTTGTAGAGCTCGGAAATCTGCTGCGGCGAGAGGGTGAGGCCCAGGCTCGAATTGTTGCCCGGGCTCTGCGAGCCCTGCGGCAGGGTCGTCGACACGCCGGGCGTCATGTTGGACGGCGGCGGCACGTTCTCCGTGTCGAACCACAGGCCCTGGATGTCCCATTCTTCCGGCAGCAGCAGGTCGCCGTTCCAGAAGACGAATTCGTTGTCCTCCTGGGTGCTCTGGTAGAGCGTCGTACCGAACAGGCTGGAGAACTGTTCCGCCGTGTTGAGTTCGACCCAGATGGTCCGCGACTCGGCGGAGGAGACGTAGTCGCCCTTGTTCGCCGAATCGGTGCCGTCGAGGATCGTCAGGCCGTAGGTGGTCGTCAGCTGCTCGACGACGGAGTTGTAGAGCGTCTGGTCGGCGCCGTAGGTGGTCCACAGCGTGCCGTTGTCGTTCATTTCGGCCAGCGTCTGCTGGCGCGTGCCCCAGTCCTGGGCCAGCAGCGTCGTCGGATCCTGAGCACGTTCGAGGATCAGCGCGACGTTGAGGCCAGCGAACGTCGCTTCGGAGACGTCACTCGCCTCGAGCCCGTAGGCATCCATCACGCTGGTCGCGTCGTTGATGCGCCAGCCCGTGAAGTCGAGATAGCTCGAATTTTCGACCGCAGTACCGGCCAGCAGGTTGACGTTCGAGTGCTGCAGCGAGGAGAGCGTCACACCTTGGAGCTGCGCCAGATCGGAGATCGCGAGCGTCGAGCCGCCTGCGGTGTCGGTGAAGGAACCGCCGCCGCTCTGGATGCTCATGTCGGCGACGCGGACATTACCGCCGGTGTCCTGGTAGGCGACGAGATAATGGTTCAGCGCCCCGTCCTGCGGGCCTGCGAAGGTGATGGGATTGGCCTGCAGGGCCGCCGCGAGGTCGGCGGCGCCCACGAAGCCCCCGGGGCTGTCGATGCGGATGATCGTGGCGTCGTCGACGGTGATCGTGCCGCCGGGGCCGACCAGGTTGCTGAAGATGGCTTCGCCGGGCCGCGGCGCGTCGCCGTCAGCGGCACGGATGAGGTTACTGAAGGCGGCCAGCGAGATGTCAATCATATCGCCTGAGCCACCCGAGCCGACGACGAAGTTCTTGATCGTCGTCATGTCCGCGCTGGTGCCGGTGCCCATGCCGCCGTTGGTGCTGGCATTCGTTACCGGCCCGCCGAGCTGGCCGGTCGCCTGGCCCCACCAGCCGAGCTGCGGGATGTCGTTTGCATCGACTATGCTGCCGGTGATCGGCGACACCGACGAGCCCGGCTGAAGGGCGTCGGCATTGGTGAGGCTGTTGCCGGCGAAGAGCTGTATGCGTGTGCTCGCGGTGTGGCCGGCCGCCAGAATGATCGTGTCGGCGCCGCCGCTGGTATAGATCGTGTCGGCCAGCACCAGGCTCAGGGTGCCGGTGATCTTGTCGTTGCCGATCGAGCCGCCCAGCACGTTGCCGGCGGTCGTCGAGCCGGTGATCGTGGCGCCGACGCTGCCATGGACCGACAGCGAGTAGGAGAAGTCGTGCGAGCCGACAGGCATGATCAGCCCGCCGTCCGAGCTGACGTGGGACTGCTGCACGACGCCGAGATAGGTCGCGACCGTATCCGAATCGTCGGTGTTGTAGATGCCGCCGACCACGTTCTGGAAGGCGATGTTGCCGGTCAGCAGCTCGCTGCCCGGCAGCTGGATGGCGGTCCACACCGCTTCACCGAACGTGCCGTCTTCGTTGAGCGTGATCGCGGCAAAGGCAGGTCCGCTGTCGGTGGTGGCGACGAGGTTGAAGCCACCCGGAACCGCCGTGATGTTCTCGAAGTGGGTGAGGAGGCCGCCCGCTTTGTTGAAGCCGTTATAGAAGGTGAGGTTGGAGAACTCGCCGGTCGCGGCGTTGTAGGTCTGCAGGAACGCGGCGTTGAGGCCGGTGCCGTCCTTCGAGCCGCCGGCGATGGTGTAGGTGTCGCTGCCGACGCCGTTCTGCCAGATGCCGTACAGCGACGTCAGGTTGTCGTAGCTGCCGTTGACGTTCATCAACGTGTATTGGCCGGTGGCGATGTTGTAGATGAAGCCGTTGGCGCCGAGCAGGATGCCGCCGGGGCCGGAGATATCGTAGTTGCCGACCACGAGGTTGCCCTGCGTGCTGTGCAGGATCGTGTTGGCGACCGTGCCCGACAGTGTCACGCCACCCACGACATTGACGCCGTTCGAGGGAACGGTGACCTCCGTCCAGGTCCCGCCTATGCCGGTGATCGGGCCCTCGTAGATCATGCCGTGATTGAACACGCCGGCCGGATTCTCGTCATACTGATAGCTGCCGACCGCCCGCACGTTGCCGAGGCCGATTCCCGGCGTGAAGATCGCCGTATCGGGGCCGTAGAACGTCGCCGTCGTCACCGTCTGGTCGGCGAAGGTCGGATTGAGGACGTGGAACTGGCCGGCGGCCGTGTTGTTCAGCGGCCCGTGATAGAGAAAGGCCTCGGTGCCGGTGGAGCCCTCGACGGTCTGGCTGCCGGTCAGGATGACGGTGCCGTCGAGGCTGGCGCGCACGCCGGTGGTGATGTTGCCGGGTTCGAGGATCGACTGATACTCGACCTGGGTGTGCGTGCCGCCCATCAGCGTGTCAGTGGCAGCCTGGGAATTGAACAGCGTCGTGCCGTTGGTGACGCCCGAGACCGCCGCCTGCATTTCGGCGAGGCTCGGCGGATCGAGCGGCGTGGAAGCGAAGGCGGTCGTGAAATAGGACGCCGCGAGGATCTTGGCGTTCATAGCCAGGACGTCGTTGTTCTGCGCCGACGAGGCGATGTCGTAGACGAGATCGGAGAAGGGAATCGCGCCGTCGAAGAAGGCTTCGCGCCAGATCGTCTTCTCCGAGGTGCTCGCATCGCGGCCGAAGAGATTGTTGAAGGTCTGGTTGATGAAGCTGTTGGTGAGCTCGGTCTCGGCATGCGTCGGAGAAGAGATCGGCGGCGTCAGAGCGGCCAGCGGCGTATAGATGCCGATCTCGGGCGAGGCGGCGAAGCTGTCGGACGCCTTCAGCATTGCCGCAGCAATCGAATCGCCGCCCAGCATCAGGCTCAGGACCCCCTCCATGTCCTGCCGGAAGGCGAGCGGATCGGCGGCGCGGCCGAACCAGCCGACGTACAGCGCTTCGAGCTGGCCGGTCGGCGATTGCCAGGGCAGCGGCCCATGCGCGCCGTTGCCGTAGATCAGGTTGGTGCCGCCATTGTTCAGGATCGCCGGATCACCGTTCGGCAGCACTGGCTGGGCCACGATGTTGAGCCCGATATAGTTGTTGATGACGGCATTGTAGTTGGTGCCGGCCGCAAGGGTGACACCGGGGCCGGTATTGCCGCTGATGACGTTGTGGGAGACGGCCGGCGAGGGCAGCGGCGTCCAGCCGACCTGCGGCGAGCCGATGATGTTGCCGACGCCGGTGCTCGACAGCAGCACGCCGCCCAGGCCGTTGGCGATCGCCGCCAGTTCCTGGATGTTGGTGCCGATGGCGCTGTCGGCGATGACGTTGTTGTAGGCGGTCCCGGTGATCTCGATGCCGTAGCCGGCGTTGCCGGAGGCGGTGTTCTGGCGGATCACCGACAGGTTACCGATGAGATCGGTGCCGCCCACGAAATTGTCGTGGGCATTGCCGGAGAAGACGATGCCCGAACCGCCGTTGGGGAAGGCACCGTCGCCGCGCGTGTCGAGGCCGACGATGTTGGGCACGATCGAGACGCCCCAGGCGTTCCCGGAAATCTCGATGCCGTTGCCGGTATTGCCGGAGATGACGTTGGTCTGGATCGTCTGGTTGCCACCGGTCGAGGTGATCAGGATGCCGTTGTCACCGTTCGGGGCGGCGCCGAAGAACGCCGTCGTGCCGCCGAAGGTGTTGAGCGTGCTGAACCCGCTCGCTGTGCCGGCAACCTCGATGCCGTTCTGCACATTACCCGAGATGACGTTGCCGAGCGGGATGACGCCGCCGACCTGGGTGTTGCGCGAGTTGCCGTCGATCAGCAGGCCGTCGAGCTGGTTGCCGACGATGGTGTTGTTGTCGGCGCCGAGTCCCAGGAAGTTGGCCTGGATGACGACGTTGTCGGAGTTGGTGACGTGGACGCCGTTGCCGGCGTTGCCGCCGATGACGTTGTAATAGATGAACGGATTGTCGACGAAGACGCAGCCGCTCAGCGTCACCGCATCGGACTCGAGGATGGCGACGCCATCGCCGGTGTTGCCGAGCGCGGCGAGGCCATTTGCAGTCGTGCCGACGAAGTTGCCGCTCAGCGTATTGCTGTTGGAGGCGGTATCGATCTGGATGCCGTTGCCGCCGTTGCCGGACACCAGATTGCCGAGCGGCGGCGTCACCACGACGACATCGGCGATGTTGCCCTTGTTGCCGGTCGGGTTGTTCTGGTCGCCGCTGGCGTCGTTGCCGGCGACGGCGCCGCCGATCGTGTTGCCGGTCGCACCGTTGGTCAGCCAGATGCCGTGGCCGCCGTTGGCCATCGCGGTATTGCCGTCGGTGCTGGTGCCGATCCGGTTGGAGACGATTTCGTTGTTGTCGGCGCCGTTCAGCGTGATGCCGTTGCCGCCGTTGGCCGAGATGACGTTGGACACCACTCCGGTCGCGGGCTGGCCGTTCTCGGCCAGGGTCGTCGCCTCGGGGTTGAAGCCGAGATTGTTGCCGGACGAGGTGGCGGCCACGAACACGCCGTCGCCGGTGTTGCCGGCCGCCGAGCCGTTGAGGGCGAGGCCGATATAGTTGTTGTTGAGGGTGATGCCGCCGGCATGCAGGGTGACGCCGTTGCCGGCCGCGTTGCCGAGCGACAGGCCGACCAGCTCCGAGCCTTCCGACCCGGCCGCGAAGACCAGGCCGGCATTGCCGTTGAAGTCGATCCCGACCGTTGGCGGATTACCCGTGGCCGGGTTGCCGGCGACGATATCCACCGGCTTGGTGAGCGATGGCAGGCCGCTGGCCAGGACGATCGTCCCGGTTACCGTGAACTCGATGGTGTTGGTGACGCCGGCTGGCTCGGCATTGGAGGCTTCGATGGCTGCTCGAAGAGAACCTGCGCCGCTGTCATTCAGGTTCACAACAGTAAAAGTAGCCATACCGAACTCCTGGTCGTCTGCCCCTGCAGGACATCCGACGTCGTCGGAGCCAAGCGCGCGACGATATCACGACAAAATCACAAGGCGTGAGTAGCGATCGACGAAGCGTGCGATTCTTCCGACGAGCAGACACGCCAAATGCATATCTGACGGCATGGCGCTGTGTTGCTCGTCGGTGTCGAGAGGGCGTTCTGTTCGTCGCCGGACGAAATTGGGGGACCGAGCCTATCCTTATTGGATTTGAAGTGCGGCTTTCTCATTAACTGTCTGCGTAACGCGGCTCGGAAAGTGCAAAAAGCTCCAGGCAGACAGCTGCAAGTTGGCGCTCGTCACAGCCGAGTCAGCCCTTGCTGTGGTTCAGAAGCCGATGAGCGGCCAGAGCAGCCGTGCCAAACCGCCATGAGGTCGAGTCTCTCCTTCCAAGGCGGCAAGGCAGATGCACTCGGACTCGGGATCGACGACGGGCCGATGGTCGATGTCGGTGTCCGCTTCGTCCAGATCACCTGGACCATACCGGCCACGCTCATCTGAAAACGCGCCGGACAGAACCTGCAGGAACTCCGGGCCACTGTGCCCATGGGCCGGCAGCATCGAGCCGGCGGCTCCCTTGAGGAGAACGACCCTGGCGTCAGGGTGTCCGGGGATCGCAACCTTGCTCCATCTGAAGCCCGGTGCGAGCCAGCGCCATGAGCCAATCGCGCAGTGATGCAGTGAGGAAGGCAGCTCCAACCCATCGATGCGGCGTTGCCGGAAGACGGGCGATCCTGCTGTCGGCGCAGGGGGCTCAAGGTCGAGCCGCTCGAGGGTGCGTGCGAGCGCATCCGTCTTCAGAGGCTCGGGTGACATGCCTTCAAGGATCGCGCCACCCACGGACTCGAATGCGGCCACCTGTCTGCGGCAGACTTCGCATCCCTCGAGATGTGTGGTGATCACAAGCGCAGGTCCGGCGCCCAGCGATCCCGCGGTAAGACGCAGAAGCAGATCGTCGCTGGGGTGATGTTTGATGGTCATGCTTCACCGTCCAGCAGGGAGCGCAATCGGTTCAGGGCAAGCCGGATCCGTGATTTGACCGTTCCCAACGGAATGCCGAGTTCGCGCGCAATCTCCGTATGTGGCTTTTCGGCAAAGAATGAGAGCTGAACAATCGTTGCCTGCTCTTTCGATAGAGCATCGAGCGCCGAGTGCACCTGCTCGTCGCGCTCCGCCACCAGCGCGAGGTCTTCAGCCGAATAAGGGGAAACGCGCTCGTTGCTCGGGTCGAAGCGATCGTCCATCGGTTGCACGCGCTCGCGCCGCAGGCGATCGATGCGCTGATTGCGGGCAATGGTGAAGATCCATGTCGATACGCCGGCGCGGCTCGGATCGAAATAGGATGCCTTGCGCCACATCGTCAGCATGGTTTCTTGGGCCACCTCCTCGGCGACATTGTCGGGCAGGCCGGAGCGCATGAGGAAGGCTTTCACACGCGGCGCGAAATAGCCGAAGAGGACGGCGAACGCGCTTCGATCATGCTCCTTCGCAACGGCCTGCATCATCCCGCATAGATCGTCGGCGGATGGCAACGCCTTCTGCTGATGAGCCGGCTTCAACGCGATGACCCTTGCCTGCGGCGGTCTCGCGTAGGCGCGCATCTCTCCAAAAGGTAGCCTTGCGACATTCATTTGCCTTTTTACGCCTGGGTGCGCGCATTGGATCACTGGCCACCAAGGCAATCCATGGCGCTCACGGAACTGTGTACCGGCATTGGTGATCTTCGGGGTCGCTTTGTGATCCGTGACGGCGATCGGGCCGTATTCAGATCGCGAATGATAGCAGCGAGCGGAACTTCTTATGGCCGTCCTGTTGTCGCGCCGCGTAACAGCTGTGTAACGCGCCTTGTCTTTATACCAGGAGGTAGAGATGCCGAAGCGTAATGCTTTCCTTGCAACAGTCGCGGCAGCGGCGCTCATGGCGGCGTATCCCGTGCTGGCAGCAAATCCGATGGTCGGTGGCGCGCCGATGCTCGAAACCAAGAACATTGTCGAGAATGCCGCGAACTCCAAGGATCACACCACGCTGGTGGCGGCTGTGAAGGCCGCCGGCCTCGTCGATACGCTGGCCGGAGCCGGACCCTTCACGGTGTTCGCGCCGACCAATGCCGCGTTCGCCAAACTGCCGCCGGGAACCGTCGAGATGCTGGTCAAACCGGAGAACAAGGCGAAGCTCACCAAGATCCTTACCTGCCATGTCGTCTCTGCGAACGCCATGTCCGGCGCCATCGCCAAGATGATCAAGGACGACAAGGGCACGCACCCGGTGAAGACGGTCGGCGGCTGCACGCTCCAGGCCAAGATGAGTGGTGAGAAGATCACTCTGACCGACGAGAATGGCAACGTCGCAATGGTCACAATCGCCGACGTCAAACAGTCCAACGGTGTCATTCACGTCGTCGACACGGTCTTGCTGCCCAAGATGTAGGACACGTCCTCGAATGCATCTCGCTTGAGATGGCAGATCGATCAGATCGGCCACCCCGAAAGGGGTGGCCTTTCTGTCTATTCAAATCGAGCGTTGGTTCCGATGCGTTCGAGCGCACTGCAGCGATGCCATCACTTCGTCAGCCGATCGCCTAGTTCACTCTGGTAAGCCTTGTAGTTCTCGACTTCCTTCCTGAGATATTCGCCGGTCTCGGCGGGCGTCGCTGGTTTGTAGGTCTCGATACCAGCCTTCAGCAACCGTTCGCGCACGGTGGGATCGGCGATCGCCTCGTTGATGGCGCTGTTGAGGCGCGTGACGATCTCCGGCGGCAGGCCACGCGGACCGATCATGATCACCCACGACGTCATGGCGGCGCCCGGCATGCCGAGCTGCTCGAGCAGCGGGACCTTGGCGACGGCAGGCGTGGCGCTCGGGGCGGCGAGCGCCAGGGGCCGGACACTGCCCGCTTCGATGGTCGGCATGGCGGAGGCGAGAACGGCCACGCCGAAATCGACCTCGCCCTTCATCAGCGCTTCCATCATCGGCGCACCGCCGCGGTAGGGAACGTGCAGTGCGGAGAGATCGCCCGCGCGCTTGAGATAGACCTCGGCGCCGAACTGGCTGATGCCGGCATTGCCCGATGACGCGTAGTTGGCCGTGTTGGCGTGGGTGCGCAGATGGTCGTTCAGCATCTTGGCCGTCGTGAAGGGCCGGCTCGTCGGCACGACCACGACCAGCGGCGACTGGCCTACCAGCGCGATCGGTGTGAAGTCGGTCAGCGGATCGTAGCGGGCATTCTGCGGCATCATGATGGGGTTGATGGCGAAGGCGCCGGGATCCGAGAGCATGATCTTGTAGCCGTCGGGCGCTGCACGCGCCGTCGCGGTCGCGGCGATCGAGCCGGCGGCACCGGGGCGGTTATCGACGAGGACAGTCGTCTTCAGCGAGTGCGTCAGGCGCTCCGACAGGATGCGCGCGGCCACGTCGCTGGTGCCACCCGGTGCGAAGCCGACCGTGATGGTGATGGGCCGGTCGGGATATTTGTCTGGAGCCTGGGCGAAGGAGGTCGTCGCCGCGGCGAGGAGCACGAGCACGCCGGTACAGGCGAAGAGCAGTCTGTTCATGGCAACCATCGTCAGTTCAGCATTTCGGGGATGGTGACGATCCGGCAACCGGCCGCTTCGAGACCCTGACGGACATGGCGGGCCAGCGCCACTGCCGTCGGCTCATCACCATGGACGCAGATCGTCTCGACGGCGACCGGGACGCGATTGCCATGGCGCGAGGTGAGGCAGCCGTCCTTCACCATGCTCAGGCATTGTGCGAGAGCCTTCTCCGGGTCCTTGTAGACAGAGCCGGAGATCGACCGGGAGGTGAGGTTGCCGTCGTCGTCGTAGGCACGGTCAGCGAAGCCTTCGCGGGCCAGCTTGAGACCGAGCGTGCGGGCGGCCTTCTCCATCTGCGAGCCGGTGAGGGCGACATAGATGATGTCGGGATCGACGGTCTGGATCGCCCGGCCGATGGCCAGCGCATAATCTTCACGCACGGCCGCCATGTTGTTCAGTGCCCCATGCGGCTTCAGATGTGTCACGGGCAGCCCCGCATAGCGCGCCATCGCCTGCAGGGCGCCGATCTGATAGGCGACCATCAACTCCAAATCCTTTGGGTCCATCTCGATCTTGCGACGGCCGAAGCCCCAGAGATCGTTGAAGCCGGGATGGACACCGAGGCTGACACCGCCCTTTTTCGCGAGCATAGCCAGATGGTGCATGGTGTTGGCATCGCCAGCATGGAAACCGCAAGCGACGCTGGCCGACTGGATGATTGTCACGAGGTCGGTGTCGTTGCCGATATCGTAGGCGCCAAAGCCTTCGCCGATGTCCGCGTTCAGATTGATCTTCATGGTCATGCTGTCTGGCTCCCTGAAGGTTGAAGCGTGGCGGGATCGAGCCCGACGAGCTCGGCATAGCGCACCGGGTCGGTGGCCCCTTCCGTGTTGATGACGAGGACGTGCGACGTGCAATCGATTGCAAGCTTCGCGCCGATTTCAGGTGTCGTGGCGGCCCGCATCAGGCCCGCCAGGCCCGCAACGCCGCTTTCGCCGCCAACGATGACCGGATCCTTGGCCGCTGGTCGCGCCAGGCGGTTCATCACCGCGACCGCCTCTGCCTCGTCGACCGTCATGAAAGCATCGGCTGCACGCGCCAGCACCCGCCAGGCGACGCGCGATGGCTCATAGCATTCAAGCATCGCCATCACCGTAGGCTCGCCATGTGCGATCTTCACCGGACGGCCAGCTCTGGCGGTCTCGAAGAGGCAGGCCGCACGTGCGGGCTCGACCACGATGAAGCAGGGACGCTTGTCGCCCAGGACCAAGGCGAGGTGGCCTGCGACGGCGGCGGCGACACCACCGACGCCGGCCTGGACGAAGACATGGGTCGGTGGTTGGGCGAGCTGGCGTAGGGCCTCGCACACGATCGCGGTGTAGCCCTGCATGACCAGCAGAGGGATGCGCTCATAGCCGGGCCAGGAGGTGTCGGAGACGATGGTCCAGCCCTTCTCGTCGGCAACACGCGCCGCCTCGATCACCGAGTCGTCGTAGGTACCCTCGACGCGGATCATCTCGGCACCAAATCGAGCAATCGCAGCCACGCGCCGCTCGCTGACGCCGGCATGGACGAAGATCACGGAACGCGCACCTACGAGTGCGGCGCCCTGTGCGACCGAGCGGCCATGATTGCCGTCGGTGGCGCAGGCGAAGGTCATGCCAGCCGCCACGGCTTTGACAGCAGGCTCATGCAGTTCGCCGACATCGATGGTGCGGCCCAGCCGGCGCGAGGCTTCCTCGAGAACCAGCCGGATGACGGCATAGGAGCCGCCCAGTGCCTTGAAGCTGCCGAGGCCGAGGCGGTAGCCCTCGTCCTTTATGTGGATCGCACCAAGGCCGAGCTCGGCGGCGAGGCTAGGCAGGGCGTGCAGCGGTGTTTCGGCATGGTTGTCGCGATGGCCGAGAAAGCGCTCGACCTCGCAGGCGGCGGCGATGCCGAGGGTCTCCACATCGACAGGATCGAGTGGTGTCCCGTGGTCGGGATGTCGGTTGAGAAGAAACATGGCGCTCCGCTCGTTTCGAGGGCAACGCAAATCTATTGCTCGGGCCGCGAAAAAAGCGCTGTAATTTGCCCGCTCCCTTGCAAGTTTGGTTCGTCAGGAGCGGATCTTGACCTTGTCTTCCTCCACAGCCGTTTCGCTCGACCGCTTCGACCTTGCCATCATCGCCATCCTGCAGAAGGACAACACGACGCCGCAGCGGGTAATTGGCGAGACCGTCAACTTGTCGGCGCCGGCCGTGCAGCGCCGCATCAAGCGTCTGGAAGAGACGGGCGTGATCCAGGCCCATGTTGCGGTGATCGATCCGGCGGCGATGGGCCATCCCATCACCATCTTCGTCGAGGTGGAGATGGAGAGCGAACGCGCTGATCTGATCGATGCGGCGAAGCGCGAGTTCACCGCCGCGTCCGAAGTGCAGCAGTGCTACTACGTGACAGGCGAAGCAGACTTCATCCTGATCATGTTAGTACCGACCATGGCAGCTTATGAAGCTGTCACGCGGCGGCTGTTCTTCGGCAACAACAACGTCAAGCGGTTCCGCACCTTCGTCGCTATGGACCGTGTGAAGGTCGGGCTCGCCGTGCCGATAGCCGGCTGAAACGACCATGCTATGCTCCGCCCGGTCGGAGAGGAGCATCCATGGGCAAGGAGTTCTGGAAGTCGGCGTGTCCGCATGACTGCCCGAGCGGGTGTTCGCTCGAGGTCGAGCGCCTGTCGTCGACCCGGATCGGCCGCATTCGCGGTGCTGCCGCCAACAGCTACACCGATGGCGTCGTCTGCGCCAAGGTCGCGCGCTATGCCGAGCGCGCCCATCATCCCGATCGCCTGAAACAACCTCTGCAAAGGATTGGCGAGAAGGGCGCGGGCGAGTTCCGGCCAATCTCCTGGGAAGCAGCCCTCGACGAAGTTGCCGAAGCTTTCGTGCGAGCAACACAGACTCACGGTAGCCAGTCGGTCTGGCCCTATCACTCCGGCGGCACGATGGGCGTGGTCCAGCGCTGGGGTATCGACCGGTTGCGGCATGCGTTCGGCTACTCACGCCAGCACAGCACCATCTGCATGACGCCCGCCGAAGCGGGCTGGCGCGCCGGTGTCGGCAAGCTCATGGGCCCCGATCCGCGCGAGATGGCGCAGTCCCACCTGATCATCGTGTGGGGCGGCAATCCGGTCTCCACGCAGGTCAATGCGATGACGCACATCGCCAAGGCGCGCAAACAACGTGGCGCCAAGCTCGTGGTGATCGACGTCTATCGCACGCCCACCGTCGAGGCGGCGGATATCGCGCTGGTGCTGCGTCCCGGCAGCGACGGCGCGCTAGCTTTGGCGATGATGCATGTCCTTCTGAAGGAAGGTTTCGCCGATCGCGACTATCTAGCCCGCTATACCGATTTCGGCGCCGACGTCGAAGCGCACCTTGCCGACAAGACGCCGGAATGGGCGGCGGCTCTCACCGGCCTCTCGGTCGAAGAGATCGTCGACTTCGCGCGACTCTACGGTCGCACCGAACGTTCCTTCCTGCGTCTTGGGTTCGGCTTCACGCGCTCGCGCAACGGTTCCTCGGCAATGCACGCTGTAAGCTGCCTGCCTGCGATCACGGGTGCGTGGAAGCATCCGGGTGGCGGCGCTTTCTTCATCAACTGGGATATCTGGAACCTCGACCTCAAGCTCGCCTGGGGACTCGATCTCCTCAATCCCACGACGCGCGTGCTCGACCAGTCACGCATCGGCCCGATCCTGTGCGGTGACGAGACGGCGCTGGCCGGCGGCCCGCCAGTGATGGCAATGCTGATGCAGAATGCCAACTCGGCCAATGTCGCGCCCGACAGCGCGGCCGTGGCGAAGGGGCTCGGCCGCGAGGACCTGTTCCTGTGCGTGCACGAGCAGTTCATGACCGCGACGGCGAAGTATGCCGACATCCTGCTGCCGGCGGCGATGTTCCTCGAATACGACGATCTCTACCTCGCCTATGGACAGACGCACATCGTCGTCGGCCCGCGAGTGCTGGACCGCTACGAGGACTGCCGGACCAATCACGAGCTGATCTGCCAGCTGGCGAAGCGGCTCGGCGCCAACCATCCGAGCTTCGAGATGAGCGCCGTCGACATGCTCGATGCGACCCTGCGTGCCTCCGGGCGAGGTACCTGGGAGGAAGCGAAGGAGCGCGGCTGGCTCGATTGCGCCCAGAGCTTCGAGAAGGAGCATTTCCTCGACGGCTATCCGTCGAGCGACGGGCGTTTTCACTTCAAGCCCGATTGGGCGGCGGTCGGTCCTTATCACACCGGCATGACGGCGCTGCCTGTGCATCGCGAGAATGTCGAGCAGGCAACGGATGAACTGCCGTTCCGGCTGATCGTGCCGCCGGCCCGCACCTTCCTCAACACGACCTTCACCGAGACGCCGAGTTCGGTCGGTCGCGAGGTCGAGCCGCGCGCCGTGATCCATCCCGACGACGCAGCGCGCCTCGGCGTCGTCGAAGGAGCGCTCGTCAGGATCGGCAACGAGCGCGGCGAAGTAAACCTGCGCGCGCGCCCGCTGGAGACCGCCAAGCCAGGCGTCGTGGTGGTCGAGGGCAATTGGCCGAGCGATGCCTATCCAGGCCGTGTCGGCGTCAATGTTCTGATCGGTGCAGACCCGGTGCCACCGAGCGGCGGCGCAGCCTTTCACGACACCGCGATCTGGCTACGGGCTGCCTGAACCGCCGAGCTCGAACCAGCGCGTGATCCCGATGGCTTGCAGAAACGTCTCGTCGTGGCTGACGACGAGCAGCGCCCCGTCATAGGCACGCAAGCCTGCCTCGACTGCTTCGATCGCATCGATATCGAGATGGTTGGTTGGTTCGTCGAGGATCAACAGGGGCGGTGGTGTGGCGCCCCCCAGAACGCAGGCGAGCCCCGCGCGCAGCAACTGCCCGCCGCTCAAGCTTGAGACGGTCTGCAGGGCGGCATCGGCGCGGAACATGAAGCGAGCGAGGGCGGCACGGCAGGCATTCTCGCCGGCCTGCGGATTGAGGCGCTTGAAGTTGTCCCGGATCGACGCCGAGGCATCGAGCAGGCTGACGCGCTGGTCGAGCAGGGCGAAGTCGGTCATGCGTCGCACCGTTCCCTGCCAGGGCGCCACCTGTCCGGTGATCAGCGCCAGCAATGTCGTCTTGCCGGAGCCATTCGGTCCGGTGATGGCGATACGTTCCGGTCCTGTGATCGC
The DNA here is from genome assembly GCF_004297405.1 of Reyranella sp. GTDB lineage: Bacteria > Pseudomonadota > Alphaproteobacteria > Reyranellales > Reyranellaceae > Reyranella. Next base: position 77,560 of record NZ_SCVC01000004.1, on the reverse strand, counting down.
AAATGAAAGATCGTGGAGGATCGGCCGGTCTGGTTCGAAGCCGACGCCTACCTTGTCAATCCTGAGCACCGTCTTGCTCGGCGGCAGGTTCGTCGAAGGCAGAACGACAGAGAGAGGCTGTAGGATCTCGATCCGCTGGCGCGCGGAGACCGAGTCATCGAAGGCCTGTGATCGCTGACGTTCGGCCAGGCGCGCGGCCCCGCCGCTCGTATTCTCGCTGAGTTCCTTTCGCGCGTTCAGAACGAGACGGGGTATGTCGCCTTTCTCCTTCTTCGCCCGGCCGGCGCGATCCCTGCGGGCCTGGCGCTCGACTTTTTCCTGGGTTCGCCGGGCGATTTCGTCCACGCGTTTCTCCGCGTCGGCGAGATCGTGCCGTGCCGCCGCGAGTTCGATCGCCTTGCGTGCACGGTAGTGACTCCAGTTGCCGCCGTAGCGCGTGGCGCCGAGCGATGTCAGCTCGACGATGGAGTCGAGCGTGTCGAGCAGTTCCCGGTCGTGGCTGACCACGATCGCGCCCGACCGCCAGCTCGCCAGAAGGTCGATGACTGCCCGTCTTCCGTCCCTGTCGAGATTGTTGGTCGGTTCGTCGAGCAGGATGAAGTCGGGAGCCGCGAAGATGAGGGCGGCTAGCCCGGCACGCGTGCGTTGCCCGCCGGACAATGTCGCCAGTGGCGTTTCCGGTTGTGCGTCCAACCCGAGGCGGGACAGTGCCGCCGCCATGCGGGTTTCTAAGGTCCAATCCGCAAGGGCGAGTTCGTCGACACCGGCTTTCCCGTCTTCAGCGCGGCGCAGAAGAGCCAATCCGCTCCGTACGCCGAACAGGTCGGCGACGGTTTCGTCCGGTGCTACCTGAACAGCCTGGCGCAGGACGCCCAAGGTGCCATTCACCGAGACCTTGCCCGATTGAGGCGCCAGATCGCCGGATATCAGCTTGAGAAGCGTGGTCTTGCCCACGCCATTCCGCCCGACCAGTCCTGTGCGGTCGGTGTCGAAGCTCAGGTCGAGAGAGGAGAAGAGCGGTCGGCCGTCAGGCGTGGACCAGGCGAGACCGGATAAGGTGATCGAAGCGGACATGAAGACGGATTTCCCCGAAGACGAAGCGAATGGGTGCTGCGGCTGTCGGGTGGAAATCCATCGTTACACGCGTCCTGTTGAAATGGCTAACGGCTCGGAAAATAGGGTTGGGGCGGGTGAAGTTCAAGGCGGCGAGGCTACCGCTGTCACTCCGGATAGAGCGGGACCTTGCCCTCGTCGATCTCATCGAGGAGTTCGATGAGCTTCGAGCCGCCTTCCATGAGATCTTCCTGGATTGCCTGCTTCACGGCTTTCGGATCGCGCGCCACGAGCCCGTCGATCACGTTGAGGTGCTGATGGCGATCTCGATAGGTCGGCACCGCGCGCGGATAGAGGATGTTCAGCAGCGGCCCGTTGCGCAGCCAGATGGTCTCGATCATGCCCAGCAGCTCCGGCATTCCGGCCGCGCGGTAGATCGTGTTGTGGAAATGCCAGTTCGCCTCGACGGCCTTGCGCCATTCACCATCGCGCTCGGCGTCGGCGAGCGCTTGATGATGGAGCCTGAGTTCGGCGATCGCTGAATCGGTGATGCGCGTGGCCGCCTGCTCGGCAGCAAAACCCTCGAGCAGCAAGCGGATGCCGCGCAGTTCCTGGTATTGCGCCGAAGTCAGCCGCGCCACCGCGATTGATCGCGCCGCCTGCATGTCGAGGACCCGTTCGCGCACCAACTGCATCAAGGCTTCGCGGATGGGCGTCTCGGAGACGCCGAGCGACTGGGCGAGCTGGCGGATCTTAAAACGGTGGCCTGGCCGGAAGCGCCCCTCCATGAGGGCCTGGCGCAGTTCTTGATAGACACGCGCCGTCAGGTTGTCGCGACCGACCAGGGCCATATCGGCTTCGGGCGGTTCGAATGATCGGGTCTTCAGCGGCGTATCCATCAAGCCATCGCAGGGTCCGGGAACACGACTTAGCGGCTTTCCCATCGGAGAGCGAACTTGGTCGTATTCCTCAAATTGACGACATTGATATATCATATATTATATTAAATGCAGAAATTGATTTGGCAGGTCGGATGTCGCGCCCAGTGAACAAGCTCCTCCCGAATTCGCAGGATAGATCGCTGCGGGATCGTGCCGCCAAGGTGATTCCGGGCGGGATGTGGGGCCATATGAACGTCGCGCGCCTGCCCGACGGTTATCCCCAATACTTCGACCGGGCGCAGGGCTGCCGGCTCTGGGATGTCGACGGCAACGAATACATCGACCTGATGTGCGGCTACGGGCCGATCGTGCTGGGCTACGGTGATCCTGACGTCGAGGCCGCTGTCGAGCGCCAGCGCCAGAAGGGCGAGCTGATGACTGGCCCGGCCGAGATCCAGGTCGACCTGGCCGAACTCCTGGTCGATGTCGTGGCCCATGCCGACTGGGCGCTGCTCGCCAAGAACGGCACCGACGCCATGACCGCCTGCGTCACCATCGCCCGCGCCGAGACCCGCAAACGCAAGGTGTTGGTCGCCAAGGGCGCCTATCACGGCGCCGCCCCCTGGTGCACGCCGTCGGTGGCTGGTGTCACCACCGAGGACCGCGCCCATATCGTCCACTTTGAATACAATGACGTCGCGAGCCTCGAGGAGGCGGTCTATGCCGTCCGCGACGACCTCGCCGCGATCGTGGTCTCCGCCTTCCGCCACGACGTCCGCCGTGCCCAGGAGCTGCCGACGCCGGCTTTCGCCGCGGCCGTCCGCCGCCTCTGCGACCAGACCGGTGCCGCGCTGATCCTCGACGACGTGCGCGCCGGCTTCCGCATCGACATGGGCGGCAGCTGGGAGCCGCTCGGCGTCAAGCCGGACCTCGCAGGCTGGAGCAAGGCAATCGCCAACGGCCATCCGCTGGCCGCCGTCACCGGCACCGACCGCTTCCGCGACGCCGCGCAGCAGGTCTATGTCACGGGTTCGTTCTGGTGTGGCGCTACGCCGATGGCTGCCGCTGTCGCGACGATCCGCAAGATGCGCGAGATCAGTGCCATCGCCAAGATGCGCACCGTCGGCACGCGCCTGCGCGAGGGCCTCGATGCTCAGGCAAAGCAGTACGGCCTGGCGCTCGCTCAGACCGGCCCCGTTCAGATGCCGCAGATCCTGTTCGCGAACGACCCCGACTTCGCGATGGGCAACCGCTTCGTGCTCGCCGCCCTGCAGCGCGGCGTCTACATGCACCCCTGGCACAATATGTTCCTGTCGGCCGCTCACACCGAGGCAGACATCGATCGCATCCTGGAGGCGACCGATGGTGCCCTGAAGGCCGTGGCGGAGCAGACTTCGTGACGACAACAAAGTCTTGCGCGGACGCGCGCGAGCGCCAGCCGGCGCCGCGCATCACCGACATCACGGAGCTGAAGCGCATCGCGCAGGAGCTGCGGCGCCAGGTCGTGCGCCTCGTTGCGCCGACGGGCCAGGGCTACGTGCAGCAGGGCCTGGGTGCGGCCGATCTGTTCACGGCGATGTATTTCTCTGAGCTGCGCCTCGATCCCGCCGATCCCGCCTGGCCAGATCGCGACCGGCTCCTGCTCTCGACCGCGCACAACACCGCGATCTTCTACGCAACGCTGGCGGCGCGCGGCTGCCTGCCCGAGGCGATGCTGGCTGATTACTGCAAGGACGGCTCGCCGCTGGAAATCAACGCCTCTGAGCGTATCGGCCCGCTGATCGAGGCGACGTGTGGCTCGCTGGGGCAGGGCCTGTCGGTCGCTGTCGGCATGGCCATGGCACTGCGTCACCAGAAGCGCGACGCCCGCGTCCATGTCATCCTGGGTGATGGCGAAATGCAGGAAGGGCAGGTGTGGGAGGCCGCCCTGATGGCCGGCGCCCGCAAGCTCTCCAATCTTTGCCTGATCCTGGACTACAACCGCATGCAGGTCGGCGGCCATGTCGACAATGTGGTCGGCCTCGAGCCGGTCGCCGACAAGTTCCAGAGTTTCGGCTTTCGCGTCGAGACGATCGACGGCAACGACATGGAGGCCGTGGTTGGCGCCTTCGCCCGGGCCCGCGCCCACACCGAGGCGCCCACTTGCATCGTGGCCGACACGCTGGTCGGCAAGGGCGCGCCCAGCCTCGAAGGCATTCTCGGCCACAACATGAAGCTGCCGGCGGAGCTTGCCGCCAAGGCGCTGGAAGAACTCGCATGAGCCGCACTTCGTCAGCCGCCGACCAGACGGTCAGCGACTTCATCGCGCGCGGCGCCACCGGGCCGCTGCCGCGTCACTATGGCGACGCACTGGTTGCCGCGGCCCGCAAGGATCCGCGCATTGTCTGCCTCTGCGCCGATCTGCCAGGGCCGACCGAGACCGATCTGTTTCAGGCCGAGCTGCCCGACCGCTACTTCGAGGCGGGCATCGCCGAAGCCAACATGATCGGCATGGCCGCGGGCTTCGCGCGCATGGGCCAGATCCCCTTCGTCCATTCCTTCTGCGTGTTCGTCACGCGCCGCGCCTACGATCAGGTCGCCAACCAGGTCGCCTATCCGAAGCTGCCGGTGAAGATCGTGGGCTTCCTGCCTGGCCTCACCACGATGCTCGGCGTCTCGCACCAAGCGATCGACGACGTCGCCCTGATGCGCGCGCTGCCCAACATGACGGTGATCGAGCCGAGCGGCCCCGAGCAGCTTGCCGGCGCTGTCACCGCGGCGCTCGAAACGCCGGGTCCGGTCTATCTCCGCCTGCTGCGCGGCGACGCCGCGTCGGCGGGGATCGCGCACAAGCCGCTCAAGCGCACCGGCGAGGTACTGCGACGTGGTCCGCACGGCACGATCTTCGCCACTGGTCTCTCGGTCGCCGCTGCGCTCGAAGCCGCCGAGACGCTGGGCAAGGACGGGCGTGAGGTGACGGTCGTCAACATCGCCACGTTGAAGCCGCTGGATACCGCGCTGATCGTCGACTTGGCCAAGGCGACCGGCACCGTCGTAACGGCCGAGAACCATTCCATCATCGGCGGGCTGGGATCGGCCGTTGCCGAGACGCTGATGGAAGCGGGCGTGCCCGCAGGCTTTGCCCGGGTCGGCATCCGGGACACTTTTGCCGAGGGCGGTACCACGCCCTACCTGCAGGCCAAGTACGGCCTCCGCGCCAAGGACATCGTTGCTGCCTACGGCCGTGCCGCCGCGCAGCGTAACGCCATCGAGAAGGGGAGAGCATAATGACCAAGAGTCTTTCACATCTGCTTCGCCGCGCCGCCCTGGTCGGCACCGCCCTCGTCGCGCTCTCCGTAGCGGCTGTCGCGCCGTTCGACGCCGACGCTCAACCGCGCCGCGGCGGCACGGCGACCTACGCCTATATCTCCGGTCCCGGCACGCTCGATCCGCATGTCGCCTCGAGCATGGTCGAACTCGAAGTCATCCATCATCTCTTCGAGACGCTTGTCGCGATGGATGAGAAGTACAACACGCGGCCGTCCCTGGCCTCGAACGCCACGGCCAGCCCCGACGCCAAGACCTTTACCTTTACGCTGCGCAAGGGCGTGAAGTTCCATAACGGCAAGGAAATGACGTCAGCCGACGTGCTGGCGTCCTTCGAGCGCTACAAGAAAGTGAGCCCGAACGCCAGCGTGCTGGCTGACGTGGAGTCGTTCGAGGCGCCGGATCCCTACACTTTCGTCGTGAAGTTGAAGAGCCCGAACGCTGTCTTCATCGACGTGCTGAAGTCGCCAGTCTATCCGTTCGCCATCTTGCCGGCCGACCAGAAAGACAAGGCGGCGCGCGAAGTCGACATCGTCGGCACGGGTCCGTTCACGCTCGGTGAGTGGGTCAAGGACAGCCATCTCGTGATCAAGCGCTTCGACAACTACGTTGCCGACGAAAGCATGCCCGGTCCGGACGGCCTCGCCGGCCGCAAGACCGCCTATCTCGACCAGGTCCGCTACAACTTCGTGCCCGAGGCCAACGCCCGTGTCGCGGCCCTGCAGTCGGGCGGCGCGGATGTCATCAACGACATTCCGGTGGCGCTCGCCAAGCGCTTCGAGGGCCGGTCCGACCTCACGACCTTGAGCATCTTCCCGTACTGCATGCAGGTTTACGTCGTGAACACGCAGCAGGGCGCCACGCGCAATCCGCTGGTGCGGCAGGCGATCCTGGCGACCGTCAATGCCGAGGAAATCATCGGGGCGATGAACGCGGTCGCCAAGCCCAGCCATTCGCTGGTCTATGCGTCGAGCCCCTACTACCAGGGCGACGCGATGAAGCCCTACTACGACCAGAAGAATCCTAAGAAGGCCAAGGAGCTCCTGAAGCAGGCGGGCTACAACGGCGAGAAGATCACCCTGCAGACCAACTCCAACTACCCGAACATGAAGGACGCCATCCTCGTCCTGTCGGAGTTGATGAAGGAAGCAGGCATGAACGTCTCCGTCGATGTCGTCGACTGGACCACGAACGCCAGCAACATGCAGCGCGGCACCGGCACCTGGAACGTGTCGACCACCAGCTTCTGCTCCAACCCGTTGCTCGGGCCGCAGCAGTGGCGCGTGATGTTCTACACCTTCCCGCAGGTCAAGGACGACGCCGTGCTCGACGCCGCCTATGCGCAGTTCTACGGCTCGCTCGACCTCTCCAAGCGCGTCGCCGCCTGGGCCGAGATCGAGAAGCGCGTCATCGAGCAGGCCTACATGATCAAGATCGCCGATACCGGTGCGCTGCGGGCCTTCAACAACAAGAAGATCGAGAACTTCACACCTTACTACCTCGTGCGGTTCTGGAACGTTTCGGCCAAGTAGCGCCGAACGGCTCCCAGCAGACCTGCCAGGAAAGGACGCATGCTCCGTATCGTTGTCATCCGGTTGATACAGGCCATCCCCGTGCTGCTGCTTATCGCGGTGATGGCCTTCATCCTGATGCACCTGATTCCCGGTGACCCGGCGGTGGTGATCGCCGGGGCGGATGCCGGTCCGGCGGCGGTGGAGCGTATCCGCCACGAGCTGGGCCTCGATCGTCCGATCCTGGAGCAGCTCCTGAACTGGCTGGTCAATCTCGGCACCGGCGACTTTGGCCGCTCGCTGGTCCTCAACCAGACGGTGCTGTCGGCCGTAGGCGAGCGGCTGCCCGTGACGATGTCGCTGGCCATGCTGTCGCTCGCAATCACCCTGCCGATCGGCGTGTTCCTGGGCATCCTTGCGGCCTACTTCCGCGGTTCGTGGATCGATGCCGCGGTCATGACGCTGGCCCTGGTCGGCGTGTCGGTGCCGGCCTTCTGGATCGGCATCCTGTCGGTCATCCTCTTCAGCGTGACCTTGGGCTGGTTCCCTTCGGCGGGGTACGCGCCGCTGTTGGCTGATGGCCCGGGCGCCTGGCTTTCCTCGCTGATCCAGCCGGCCTTCATCCTGAGCCTGTTCCAGATCGGGTTTCTCGCGCGCATGACGCGGTCGGGCATGCTCGACGTCCTCGATCAGGATTTCATCCGCACCGCGCGCGCCAAGGGTGTCAGTGAATGGCGCACTGTCGGGCGCCATGCCTTCCGCAATGCGCTGGTTGGCGTCGTGACGGTGGCTGGCATCATCCTCAGCCTGCTGATCGGTGGCTCGGTCGTGATCGAGCAGGTCTTTGCGCTGCCCGGCATCGGCCGGCTCGTCGTCCAGGCGATCCTGGCGCGCGACTATCCGTTGATTCAGGGAACGATGCTGCTGTTCGGCTTCGCCTTCGTCGTGATCAACATCTGTGTCGACCTGATCTACCTCTGGGTCGATCCACGGGTGCGCTATGACTGATCTCGCGCTCAGCCCCAACCGCCCGCTCGAACTGGCCGAACGCCGCCGTTTCCTGGCGTTGCGCAAGCTCGCCGCGCATCGCTCCTTCAAGATCGGACTCCTGATCGTTTCGGTCTTGGTGCTGGCGGCCTTCATCGGGCCGTGGCTGACCGGCATCGATCCGACGAGCATGCGCATCCGCAACAAGTTCAAGCCGCCGTCGGACCAGTTCCTCATGGGCACCGACAATTACGGCCGCGATGTGCTGACGCGCGTGCTCTATGGCGGCCAGCTCTCGCTCGGCATCGGCTTCTTCGTGGCGATACTGTCGGGTATGGCCGGCACGATCGTGGGCGTCGTGGCGGGCCATTTCCGCGCGCTCGATGCCTATCTCATGCGCGTCATGGATGCGCTGCTGGCGTTCCCGGCCATTCTGGTCGCGATCGGCATCGGCGCGGCGCTGGGGCCGCAGGCCACCAGCATCGTGATCGCGCTCGCAGTCGCCTACGTGCCACGCACCGCGCGTGTCGTGCGCGCCTCGACGCTGGTCATCCGTGAGATGGAATACATCGAGGCAGCGCGCGTCAGTGGCGCCAGCAACCTGCGCATCATCGTCAAGCATATCCTGCCGAACTGCCTCGGCCCGCTCACCGTACAGCTCACCTTCGTCTTCGCCTACGCCATCCTGGCTGAAGCGGCGCTGAGCTTCCTCGGTATCGGTCCGCCGCCGCCGGCGCCGAGTTGGGGCAACATCATCGCCGAAGGCCGAGACCATGCCGTCGAAGCCTGGTGGATCATGCTGTTCCCCGGCATCGCCATCAGCCTCGCCGCGCTCGGCATGAACCTGCTGGGCGACGGGCTGCGCGACGTGCTCGATCCCCGCCTGAAGATCGAGAGCTAGATGACCCGCGTGCCTCTTCTCTCCGTCGAGAACCTGACCGTCCAGTTCCGCGGCGATCGCGGCTGGGTGACGGCCATCGAGGACGTCAGTTTCGAGATCGGAGCCGGCGAAAATCTCGGCATCGTGGGCGAGTCGGGCAGCGGCAAGAGCGTGAGTGCGCTGTCGATCCTGCGCCTGCATGGCCGCGCCAACACTCGTTATGCGTCGGGCGCCATCCGGTTCGGCGGTCGCGATCTGCTCTCGATGTCGGAGCGCGAGCTGCGGAAGGTGCGGGGTGGCGACATCGCCATGATCTTCCAGGACCCGATGTCGTCGCTCAATCCGGTGCTTACCGTTGCCGAGCAGATCATCGAACCATTGCAGCTCCACCAGGGGCTCTCCGCTGCTGCCGCGCGCCGTCGCGCGATCGAGCTTCTGGAGATGGTGCGCATCGCCGACGCCGGCCGCCGCATCGACGAGTATCCTCACAGGCTGTCGGGCGGCATGCGCCAGCGCGTGATGATTGCCATCGCGATCGCCTGCCAGCCGAAGCTGCTGATCGCCGACGAGCCGACGACGGCGCTCGACGTCACCATCCAGGGCCAGATCCTGGAACTGCTGCGCGACCTGCAGCGCGAGATTGGCATGTCGGTGGTGCTGATCACGCACGATCTCGGCGTGATCGCGGAGTTCGCGCAGCGTGTCCTCGTCATGTACGCCGGGCGCGTCATCGAGCAGGCGCCTGTGGCGGCGCTGTTCGACCGCCCGATGCACCCCTACACCGACGGTCTGATCGACGCCGTGCCGAAGCTCGAAGGCGATTTGCATCGCCTTACGACCATCCCCGGCAACATCCCCGACCTCGCCACCGTGATCCCGGGTTGCCGTTTCAATCCGCGTTGCCGTGAGGCGAAGGATGCCTGCCGGCGCGACCCGCCGGCGCTGCTGCCAGTCGGGCCGGACCATCTCTCACGTTGTCCGCCGCGCGCGGCCGCTGGAGGCGCCGTATGACCGAGGCCCCCATCGTCACCGTCCGCGATCTGGTGAAGACATTCCCGGTTCGTGGCCGCGCCGGCGAGCCGAAGCGCACCTTGCGCGCGGTCGACAATGTCGGGTTCGAGGTCCTTCGCGGCGAGACGCTGGGGCTGGTGGGCGAGTCCGGTTCGGGCAAGTCGACGACCGGCCGTATGCTGGTAGGCCTGATCTCGGCGACCTCCGGCACGGTCGAGCTCTTCGGTCATCATATCGCAGCCGGGGCAGAGAAGGGCGCACTGAACAAGGTGCGCTCGCGGCTGCAGTTCGTGTTCCAGGACCCGCAGAACTCGCTCAATCCCCGCATGCGTGTCGGCGACGCGATCGCTGAACCGCTCGATGTCGCTGGCGGCTTGAGCCGTCAGACGCGCAACGACCGCGTGCGCGAACTGCTGGAACTGGTGGGCTTGCCCCGAACCTGCGGCGACCGTTTCCCACACGAATTCTCCGGCGGCCAGCGTCAGCGCATCGGCATTGCCCGCGCGTTGGCGCTGCGCCCCGACTTCATCGTGTGCGATGAACCGGTCTCCTCGCTCGACGTCTCCATGCAGGCGCAGATCGTGAATCTGCTGCTCGACCTGCAGGAACAACTGGGCCTCAGCTACCTCTTCATCGCCCATGATCTCGCGGTCGTGCGCAACATCTCGACGCGTGTTGCCGTCATGTATGCCGGCGGCATCGTCGAGATGGCACCCAAGCGCGATCTCTACGCGGCGCCGAAGCATCCCTATACGCAGGCGCTGCTGGCGGCGGTGCCACGGCCCGTGCCCGGCCGCGCGCGTCCGCCCAGCGTCGCGGGCGAACTGCCGAGCCTGATCGATCCGCCGAAAGGCTGTGCCTTTCATCCACGCTGTCCCTTTGCCTTCGATCGATGCCGGGTCGAGAAGCCGCGGCTGAAGCCGGTCGAAGGAGGGCATGCCGTGGCTTGCCATCTCCACGAGCCTGGCGGGAACAGGCCGCCCGCTCTTTAGACTTTCGGGAGTAAAGCGTCGTGAGCCATCAAGAACTGCTGTTCATGCCAGCGACCACGGCGGCGGATCTGATCCGCAAGCGCAAGCTCTCGCCAGTCGACTATGTCGATGCCGTCCTGGAGGCCATCGAGGCCACGCAGCCGACCGTCAACGCCTTCGTCACCGTGACGGCGGATGCCGCGAGGAAGGAAGCGCGCGCCGCTGAGCAGGCGGTGATGGATCGCAAGAAGCTGGGCCCGCTGCACGGCATTCCGGTCAACATCAAGGATCTCTTTCCGACGGCGGGCGTGCTCACGACTTACGGTTCGGCGATCCATGCCAAGACCATTCCGACCGATGACGATGTGCTGGTGACGCGCCTCAACGCGGCTGGCGCCATCATGGTCGGCAAGTCGACGACGCCGGAGTTCGGCCATAACGGTCACACGACCGGGCCGGCCTTCGGCATGACACGCAACCCCTGGAACCTCGAACGGACGGCTGGCGGCTCCAGCGGCGGATGCGGTGCAGCCGCCGCGGCGGGGCTTGGCCCACTCGGTCTCGGTACCGACGGCGCCGGCTCGATCCGCCTTCCCGCGGCCGCCTGCGGCGTCGTCGGACTGAAGCCCACGACCGGATTGCTGCCCTACGAGCAGACCTCCGATTCCTTCTTCAACTATGCGGTGGCCGGTCCGCTGACGCGTACGGTGGCCGATGCGGCGCTGATGACGGAGACCATCGCCGGACCGTCGCCGCTCGATCCCTGGTCGCTGCGCGCGCCGCAGCTGGAGCCGTTTGCGGCGAAACCCGCAAACCTATCGGGCGTGCGCATCGGGTTCCTGTCGGGCCTCGGAAAGTCCACCGACGATGTTGCAGCCAACACCAAGGCCTGCCTGAAAGCACTCGAAGACATGGGCGCTATCGTCGAGGACGTCGGCGCGGATATCGACTGGATCGCCGAGCAGGCGCGCACCATGTACTTCGGCAATCTCAACGTCTATTTCGGCCATCACATGGATCAGTGGCGGGACGAGATGGATCCGCTGCTGGTGCACTGGATCGAGCTGGGCCGCGCCTTCGGTACGGTCGATTTCCGCAAGGCGCAGCTCGCGCGCTCGCGCCTCTATCGCAGCATCCAGAAACTGTTCGAGACCTACGATTTCCTCGTGTCGCCGACCCTGCAGGAGACCGCGATCACGTTCGATCGGACAAAGGACATGACGGGTAGCTGGGCGGACGGCTGGAACGCCTGCGTCTATCCGTTCAATCAGTCCGGCAATCCGGCTTTGACGGTCCCATCGGGCTTTGGCGACGACGGTCTGCCGACGGCACTGCAGATCGTAGGACCGTGGTGGCATGACACGGAAGTGCTGCGGGTAGGGGCCGCGTTGGAGAGCGCCCGGCCCTGGGCACACAAGCGTCCGTCGCTCGCAGCGGCACTCTAGGGAGATCAAGCGCGTGACAAACGATCAGAGGTCGTGGCGGCCTGAATTCGGTCGCATGAACATTCGGCCGCGTCCGTCGGTCGCCATGCACGTCGACAACAACTGGCATCTCTCGCACTGGTACGAGATGCCGCGCGAGGACCCCGAGTCGCCCGAGGTCTACACCTACACCGACGCGATGTCCTACGCGCCGGGCAGCGAGGTCAGCTTCCATACCAGCGCCACGGCGGCGCGCTGGACCTTGCAGGTCTATCGCGACGGCAAGGAGCCGGTGCTCGTCCATGAAGCGCGCGACCTGGAGGGCCACTTTCACGCGACGCCCAAGCAAGCTTACCGCAAAGGCTGCGGCTGGCCGGTCGGTCATCGCTGGCGCCTGCCGGCCGACCTCGCGTCGGGCTTCTATCGCGTCGTGTCGACCTGCGACCGCGGCAACGATTCGAAGTTCGTGCAGCATCACTTTTTCGTGGTGACGCCCAACAATCCGAAGCCCGAGGGACGCTTCCTGCTGATCCTGCCGACCTCGACCTGGCTCGCCTACAACGATTGGGCCGGTGCTAACTCCTACGACGGAATCGACGGTGAGAACGGCGCGCAGTTTTCGCCTGAACTCAGCATTGAACGGCCCTGGACGCGCGGCCTGGTGTGGCTGCCGCCCGGCGCACCGCGGCTGTGCGATATCCCGAAGCGCCGGCCGCTCGATGCGCCGCGCTACACCACTAAGGAGTGGGCCTTCACCAACGGCTTCGCGCAGTTCTTCGCTTCGGCAGGCTGGGCGCAGTTCGATCGGCACTTCGTGGTGTGGGCCGAGCGCGAGGGCTACGCCTTCGACATGATCACCCAGACGGATCTGCACTACCGGCCGGAGATCCTCGGCCGCTACAAGGCTGCCGTGATCGTGGGCCACGATGAGTACTGGACGCGCGAGATGCGCAACCATGTCGATTCTTTCGTCGAGGCCGGCGGCAACCTGGCTCGCTTCGCCGGCAATTTCCTCTGGCAGGTCCGGCTTGAGGACGGGGGACGGCGGCAGGTTTGCTACAAGGCGAGGGCGCAGGCCGAAGATCCGGTGCGCGGCACCGACAAGGCGCATCTGCTGACCACGGCCTGGGAGAACCCCGACATCAACTGGCCCGGCGCTACCACGATGGGCGTGAACGGCCTGCAGGGCGTCTACGCCTCCTGGGGCGGGCTGTCGCCGCGCGGCAGCCGCGGCTTCACGGTCTACCGGCCGAACCATTGGGCCTTCGCGGGCGCCGATACTTACTATGGTGACGTGATCGGCGACGAGGCCGGCATCTTCGCCTACGAGGTCGATGGCCTCGACTACACCTTCCGCAAGGGCCTGCCCTATCCGACAGGCGAGGATGGCGCCCCGACGTCGATCGAGATCCTGGCACTGTCGCCCGCCGTGCGGGTTGAGGAGGAGCACGACTACGAGGGCTTCCGCTACTACCTCGGCAATGGCAAGACGAACTCCAGCACCCGCACGACGCCGGGCCCGACACCACCCGAGGGACCGGATCCGCAGCGCTATGGATCGGGCGTGATCGTGTCGATGGCCAAAGGCAAGGGTGAGGTTTTCTGCGCCGGAAGCTGCGAGTGGCTGACCGGCCTCGCCCGTGGCGACTTCACCACCGAGCAGGTCACGCGCAACGTGCTGAACCGGTTCATGGGGAAGGCCTAACGCCTGAGTTCGGCGGTTCGCGTCGCGTCGATGCTGCGGCCGTCGCCGGTGATGGCGACGCCGTAGTCGCGCTCGGCGCTGGCACAGCTCACCACACCGTCGCGGACATCGCGCAAGACCCGCTCCGGTGCGCGCGTCTTCGGATCGCCATAGCCGCCACCGCCTGGTGACAGGGCGCGATAGGTGCCGGCGCCGTGGCGTTGAACACCGTACTTCGGTGCCTGGACATGGCTTCCGTCGGCCAGGGTGAGGATGACCTCGCCGCCCGCGCCGGCACGTCCGCCCGCCGCGCCGAAGCTCGACGGGGCGCCGACGCCTTCGCCGCGGAATGCATAGTCGGCCGGCGTGAACATCTCGACTTCGTAGTCGCAGCCGGCACCGCCGCGGAAGCGGCCGGGGCCGGCGGTGTCGCAGCGCAGCTCCTGGCGATGGAAGCGCACGGGATAGAGCTGCTCGTAGGTTTCCAGGTTGGGTAGGGTGAGGCCGCCCAGGGTGATGAGATGGCCGATGAGGTGAAAGCCGTCGCGGCCCTCGACGCCGCCGCCGGCCGGCGCGCCAGCCCACTGGTACATCACGTAACGTCCGCCATCTTCCTTCAGGCCTGCCGTCACTGCATGCACGGCCTTCGACCAACCGGCGGACGCGCGCTCGGGCAGCGCCTGGCCCAATGCCTTCCACATGGCATGGATGATCTCGTGCGCCACGAACACGGTGTTCATGGTCATCGGCGCCGGCGCCCGGGCGTTCACCAAGGTGCCCTCGGGTAGGCGGATTTCGACACTGCGGAAGGCGCCTTCGTTCTTCGGCAAGTCGGGCTCGAAGAACGACGCCAGCGACATGAAGACGGCCGACGTCGAATTGGCGATCGAGCTGTTCTTGAAACCACGGATCTGCGGCGATGTGCCGGCGAAGTCGACGACCAGCCGTCGGTCCTTCACTGTGATCGTCACGACGATCTTGGCGTCGATCGGCTCGAAACAGTCGTTGTCGACCGGCTCTTCGCCGCGCCATACGCCTTCGGCCAGGCGGTCGATGCAGGTGCGGAAGCGGCGGTCGGCATGGGCCAGCACGCCTTCGAAGAAATCGTCGGCGCGATCGACACCCAGTTCCTCGACGAGCTGGATCAGCCGCTCGGCGCCGATGCGCGTCGAGCCGATCATGGCGCGCAGGTCGCCATCGAGCGCCTCAGGCAGGCGGGTGTTGAGCATCAGGAGTCGCCACAGGTCGTCGCGCGTACGACCGCCTTCGATCAGCTTCAGCACCGGCAGCCGGATGCCTTCATGGAAGATCTCCGTCGCGGCCGAATTGTAGGTACCGGCCGCACCGCCGCCGATATCGGCCTGATGGGCGCGGTTGCAGGCGAAGGCGACCAGCTTGGTGCCCGCGAACACCGGCCGGGCGATCACCCAATCCGGCAGATGATTGCCGCCGGCCGTGTAGGGATCGTTCAGCAGGAACACGTCTTCGGGCGCGATGGCATCCTTGAAGTCGCGCAGGACGGCGCGCACGGCGAAGCCGCCGCCGCCGGTGTGGATCGGAATGCCGTCGGCCTGGCTGATCAAGGTGCCGCGGGCATCGGCGAGGAAGCAGGAGAAATCGTGGCTCTGGCTGAAGATGGGAGACCGCGCCGTGCGCGTCATCACCCAGCCCATCTGGTGCGAGATATGGTCCAGCCGGTTCTGTACCAAAGCAAGTGTGACGGGATCGAGAGCGGGGCTCATTGGGCGGCCTCTCTTGCTGCAGCCTGCGCGTCGATGTGAACGAGGAAGTCGTCGCGCTCGTCGACCTCAAGCAGGTCCCGCGGACCGACGAAGGCGGTCGTCGTGCGCTCCTCGATCAACAGAGGGCCGGCAAGGTTGCAGCCGGGCCGCAGGTCGTCGCCGTCATAGACCGGCACCTCGCGCCAGCCATGCGTTGGGTCGATCCAGACCTTGCGCATCTCGCGAGGTTTGGGCGGGGCCGACTGCGGCGAACGCGCTGCGGCCGGCGTCCAGTCGAGACGGCCACGGCCGACGATGCGCAGGGCAGTGATGTCGATGCGGCCACCTGGCTGGATGTGGCCGAACAGGCGTTGATGCTCCGCTTCGAACGTACGACGCGCGGCAGTAGCATCGAAGCCCGAGGAGCCAAGCGACACGCGCACGGGCCACTGCTGGCCGTCGTAGCGAAGATCGACCTGTCGCTCGGTCGTGGCCGCCTCGCCCTCGAAGCCGTCACGCAAGAGCGCTTCTCGCGCACGCGCCTCGATCTCGGCGAAGCCTGCTTCGAGAGCGGCGGGCTCGACCCTGTCGAGATCGGCCAGGAACACCTGCAGATAGTCCTGGCGGACGTCAGACTGCAGCATGCCCATGGCGCAGAACGCGCCAGCAGCCCGCGGGAGGAGTGCGCGCCGGCACCCCAGTGCGCGCGCCACGGACGAGCCGTGCATCGGCCCGGCACCACCGGCAGCGACCAGGGTGAAGGTCGCCGGATTGTGGCCGCGTTCGATGCTGAGCCGTTCGACCGCATGCAGGAGGTTCTGTTCGAGCAGGCGGATCATGCCGGCGGCCGCGTCCTCGACCGTGAGGCCGAGTGGTTTCGCGAGCTTGGTTTCAATTGCCTGTCGGGCAAGCGTGCTGTCGAGATTGACCGCACCGCCGGCCAGAGGACCGGGCCGCAAGCGTCCCAGCACGAGCTGGGCGTCGGTGACGGTGGGGTTTTCGCCGCCCAGTCCGTAGGCGGCGGGGCCGGGGCGCGCGCCGGCGCCTTGCGGGCCGACATGCAAGAGGCCCGCATCGTCGACCCAGGCGATGGTGCCGCCGCCGGCGCCGACCGTATGGATTTCGACCGACGGCGTGGTGAGGTGATAGCCGTCGATCACCAGTTCATCCGCCACGGGCACGTCGCCGCGCGCCATCACCATGACATCGCAACTCGTGCCGCCGATCTCCATGGAGATCAGGTTGGCCTTCTCACCGGGGCCCGCGCAGCCCTTGAGCGCACCGACGCCGGCCGCCGGACCGGATAGGACCAGCATTACGGGGCGCGTCGCCACCTGGTCGACGGATACGGCGCCACCATTGCTCTGCAACATCAGCAGGGAGCGCGGCAGGCCGAGTTGGCGCAGTTGCTGGTCGAGCGACTTCAGATAGCTCGTGACCTTGGGAGCCACGTAGGCGTTCACGACAGCGGTCGAGCTGCGCTCGTACTCGCCCATGGTGGGCATGACGTCGCTCGACAGCGACACCCACTGACCTTTCCAGCTTTTCGCGAGATGGCCACCGACCCGTCGTTCGTGGCTGCTGTCGAGAAAGCTATTGAATAGACAGACCGCCACGGACTCGACGCCCTCGGCCGCGAACACCTCTGCGGCCTTATCGACGTCTTCGGTGGTGACAGGCTCCAGCTCACGGCCATCGGCGCCGATGCGGCCGCGGACCGGCAGGCGGAGATAACGTGGCGCCAGGACCTGCGGGAAAGGTGCGCGGTGATCCCATTGGTTCTCGCGGATGCCGCGGCGGATTTCGAGCGAGTCGCGGAACCCTTCCGTCGTCAGCAAGCCGACCTTGGCACCCTTTTTCTCGAGGATGGTGTTGGTGGCGACCGTCGAGCCGTGCACGAACAGCGCGCAGTCGCGCAGCAGGGCGGAGAGGGGCAGGTCGAGCTGCTGTGCGGCGAGCCGCAACACGCCCAACACGCCTTCGCTCGGGTCGGCCGGGACCGACGGAGCTTTGTAGATGCGCACGGCGCCAGCGGCGTCGCGCAGGACCATGTCGGTGAAGGTGCCGCCCACATCGACGCCGATGCGCCAGGGAGCGACAAGAGAAAAAGGAGCGTTAACCATTGCGTTGACAGGAGCTTAGCCGTGGACGGAAGCTCCGGCGACATGAGAGTCGACGTCGACCACTATTTGATTTTGGGTGTGCCACGAATTGCCGACCCGGCGGTCATTCGTGCGGCCTATGTCGCTCTCGCCAAGCGCTACCATCCCGACGTCGCCGTCGGCGATCCCGAGCTCGCGGCCTCGAACTTCCGGCTGATCAAGGAGGCCTACGAAACGCTCGCTGATCCGGACCGTCGTGCGCTCTATGACGCAAAAGCGCAGCAGGCCGAGACAATGCTGGCGCGCGCCGTTGTTCCGGTCGGCACTTCTCCAACCAAGCTGCGGGCGGGACTCGAGCATTTCGTGGCGTTGTTCCACGGCGGTCGGCAGGCGGGAATCGCCGTTGTCGTCGGAGCCCTTGTCGTTGTCGGCGGGTTCCTCGCGACACGTTATGTCCTCTCGAAGTATTTCGCGAACCAAACGACATCGATCGCATTGCAAGTCGACGACGAGGAAGCAAAGCGTCAGGAACTGGAACGAATGGCGATCGCTCAAGGCAAGCAGGCGAGTCAGCTTCCACGCCCGCGTCAGGCGATCCTCGGTCCGATGACCACCCCAAGGACCAACACGCCGCAAGGTCCCCGTCTGGAGATGCCGACAGGTCAGGCGCAGTGTGTCGCCGCCGACGGCGTCAAGTTCAGCATCGTCACGCGCAACGACGAGGTCAGCGTCTCCTACAACGGCGATCCCGCCGTGCATGCTTCCATCCAGCATGCAGGCAAGCACTTCATGCTGCTGACCGGCATTGTTCCGGACGATTCGATCATCATCAGCGTCTTGCGAGGCGAAGATGCCGGCGCCCTGGTGTTCCACGCCGACAGCGGCGGCAAGCTGGCACGCACCGTGCCGGCACGGTGCGTGGGCCTCGCCTACTGACGGGACGAAATCACTTCACCGAGTTCAGCGTCGGCAGGCGATATCGATCCTCGGGATCGTTCCAGCCTTTGAAGTTCGGCTTGCGCTTCTCCGCAAAGGCCGCACGCGATTCCATCAGGTCGCTCTTGGCGCCATGTTCGTGCAAGGCGTCGGCAAGACGCTGCATGTCCGGTCCGGGGGCAGGCCGCATCTGCCGCATCATGTGGACCGTGTTGACCCGCGACGCCGGCGGCAGGGTCAGCAGATGTTCTGCCATGCTGAGGGCGGTCGGCATCAAGTCCGCCGCGTCGACGAGCCGATTCACGAAGCC
This sequence comes from Reyranella sp., assembly GCF_004297405.1. GTDB lineage: Bacteria > Pseudomonadota > Alphaproteobacteria > Reyranellales > Reyranellaceae > Reyranella. The sequence continues at coordinate 58,783 of NZ_SCVC01000004.1, read as the reverse complement.
GATTTCGTAGAAGCGCTGGGCGGTGAAACGGAAGCCCAGCGCCATTTCCATGGCGACGGGATAGGGAAGGTTGGCAATGTGACCGTGATTGTAGCCGCCGAGCAGCCAGCGCTTGGCTTCGGAGACTTCGAACACTGCCTCGCGTACGGCCACGCGCAGGTCGGTCCGCTCGACCAGCATGAAGCCGCCGCCCATGGCAAAGCCGTTGATAGCGGCGATGACCGGCTTCTCGAGCTTGCCCGACATGAACGGGTCCTCGATCTCCGGTCGGCGGCCGCCGGGAGCGCCATCCTTCAGGGACTCCTTCATGTCCTCGCCGGCGCAGAAGCCGCGGCCTGCGCCAGTGAAGATGGCGACTTCGAGTTCCTTGCTGTGGCGGAACTCGTTCCAGACCTTGGACAGTTCCGTCCTCATCTCGTGATTGAGCGCGTTCAGCCGGTCCGGCCGATTCATCCGGACGACGAGAATTTGTCCGTGGGTTTCGGTTTCGACGACGGCCATGCTTCTGCTCCTCGCGGGAAATTCGCTGCGGGGAGCCTACAGTCCGGCGCCGCCCGGCGCGAGAGAGGCGGACGGCGCTGCCATCTCAGAGCGAACCGCCCCTAGCCCTTGATGAAGGCGAGCAGGTCGGCGTTGAGTTGATCCTTATGGGTCGACGCCAGGCCATGAGGTGCCTTGGGGTAGACCTTGAGGGTGGCGCCCTTCACGAGCTTGACGGACATGTGCGCCGCCGCGCCGATCGGCACGATCTGGTCGTCGTCGCCATGAACGATCAGGGTCGGGACGTCGAACTTCTTCAGGTCCTCGGTGAAATCGGTCTCCGAGAAAGCCTTGATGCAGTCGAGCATCGACTTCAGCCCGCCCATCATGCCCTGCAGCCAGAAGAAATCGCACAGGCCTTGGCTCACCTTCGCGCCGTCGCGGTTGGCACCGTAGAAGGGTGCCGTCAGATCCTTGAAGAACTGCGAGCGATCGTCGGTGACGCCCTTGCGGATGCCGTCGAACACCTCGATCGGCAAGCCGCCCGGGTTGGCGGCAGTCTTGAGCATCAACGGTGGGACGGCGCCGACCAGAACGGCCTTGGCGACGCGCTTGGTGCCATGGCGACCGATGTAGCGCGTAACTTCACCGCCACCGGTCGAATGGCCCACCATGACGGCGTTCTTGAGGTCGAGCTTGTCGAACAGTTCGGCGAGATCGTCGGCGTAGGTGTTCATCTCGTTGCCATCCCACGGCTGGCTCGAACGACCGTGTCCGCGGCGGTCATGGGCGATGACGCGATAGCCGTGGCTGGCGAAGAAGACCATCTGGTCTTCCCAGGCGTCGGCGGTCAGCGGCCAACCATGGCTGAAGGTGATCGGCTGACCGCTACCCCAATCCTTGTAGTAGATTTCAGTGCCGTCACGGGTCTTAATGGTTGGCATGGCCTACTCCTCGGTGAGTGGAACTCTGGGCCGGGAGAATGCCTCAACAATCGTGATGAGCAACCTGCACGAAAGTATAGGGAGATATCATGAGCACCTCGATTGCCGACGAGCGTCGTCTTCTTTCTGCCGATGAGTACGAACCGGTGGTGCGCAGCCACTATCCGGCATTGAACGAGCTGAATCGCGAGGAGCTCACCGGCTTGGTGCGTTGGCTACGCGAACGGCGGGCGAAGTTCCGTGGTCAAGTCGAGCGCCGCCGTCGGGCGCAACGTGGCAAAGCCGAGCCGCGCGCGGCCGCTGCCGCCGAGTCGAGCGAGCGCGGCGTCGCTGCCAAGAAGCAGGTGTTCGCTCGCGCCTTGAAGCGAGCCAATGCCCGCCTCGATCGTGTGCTCGCGGATGAGAAGCGCGCCACCATGGGAGCGCGCATGGCCGAAGCCCTTGCGCGCAAGCGTGCTGCACGCGTCCATCATCCAGCGACCGGCCGGCGGGCGCGTACTGGCGCTCAACCCATCGAGAATCCCAAGGGTGCCGATATTGTTCCGGGCTCGGCTGTCGGCAGCATCTCGCAGGCCACGCGAGTTGCTCAGGCACGCCGCGACAACAAAGGCGAGTGACGGCGAAGGCGCTCGCCTAGCGCCGTTCGAAGTCGATGCGCTCGTCGACCGGCAGTCCCAGCAGGTGGCGGCGCAGGCAATCGAGGCCCAGCTCCGTGGCGCCGACGCGCACCCAGTCGCGTCCGCCCAGCAGGCGAGCCTGCCGTGCGACCGTGCCGCTGGCATCAGCGAGGCCGATGCAGATCGTACCGCCGAGATCGGGGCGGTCGATGCCTTCGTCGAGATCGATCAGGACGGCCAGCGCATGGCTGGCGCCGCTCTTCTCGCGCAGCGTCCGGGCAGCTGCGGCAGCCGCTTCGGGCGTGACGCCCGTCGCTTCGAGTTCACCGAGGTCGCGGGCTATGACACCGCGTCGGAACGCCCGTTCGGCACCAGCGAGTGGGGCGAGGCGCGCCGCAAGATGTCCGCCGGTGAACATCTCGGCCGTCGCCAGTGAGGCGCCGCGTTCCAGCAGCTTGGCGAGGATCACGCCTTCGAGCGTCTGCTCGTCCTCGGCGATGATGAAGTTGCCGAGACGACGGCGAACTTCCGCCTCGATGGGCGCGAGTCGGACGGCGAGATCAGCTTCGTCCTCGCCGCGGATGGCAAGCTTGGTCTCGAGCTGCGGATAGTGCGCTTGAAAACCGAGTTTGATGCCGCCGCCGTCCTTGAAGGCCTCCATGTCGCCCAGCATCTGATCGGCGCGTGATTCGCCGATGCCGAAAGTGTGGAAGCGCTTGAGCTTGGCCACGCCCTTGATGCCGCTCAGCGCCAGCAGGCGCGGGATGACCTGCTCGTCGAGCATGCGGCGCATCTCGCGCGGCACGCCCGGCGTGAAGAAGAAACGCGCCTTGCCGATGGTGACGGCAAAGCCGCAGGCCGTGCCGATGGGATTGTCGATGAACTCCGCATTGGCCGGCAGCATGGCCTGCTTGCGGTTGTTGGGCGGCATGACCCGGCCGCGCCGCGCATAGGATTCTTCCATGCGCTGCAGCCAGTAGTCACTCAGCACCAGATCGACGCCAGCGGCCTGGGCGGCCACTTCCTGCGAGAGGTCGTCGACGGTGGGGCCCAACCCGCCATTGACGATCACCGCGTCGGCGCGTTCGCCGGCCTGACGGAAGGCCTGCAGCAGGCTCTCCCGATCGTCGCCGACCGTGGTGCCCCAATGGACACCGAGCCCGACATCGACGAGACGCCGGGCCATATGGCTGTAGTTGGTGTTGACGGTCTTGCCGGTGAGGATCTCGTCGCCGGTACAGAGGATTTCGACGCGCATTTGCCGGATTATCGGCTAACGTCGGCACGAAATCGAGGGAGAGATCGCCATGACGTCGCTTTCATCCGATCTGCGCGAGGCGCTGGCCAAGGTGGGCACGTCGACGCTCACCGGCGTTCTGAACCGCCGCGGCCTGCGCAGCATGACGCTCTACGACGTCTGGCCGATGCGTCCCGAGCAGCCCCGCATGGTCGGCCTCGCCTTCACCATGCGTTTCATCCCCTCGCGCGAGGACATGGACGGTCCGACCTCGTCCAACCGCTCGATGGTCCAGCCGCAGGCCATGGAAGAGTGCCCGCCAGGCTATGTGCTGATGATCGATTCGCGCGGCGATTCGCGAGCTGCCTCGGCGGGTGATCTCTATGTCGGCCGGCTGAAGGCGCGTGGCGCTGCCGGCATCGTCACCGATGGCGGCTTTCGCGATACCGATGGCGTCTTCAAGACGGGTCTGCCGGCCTATCACCGCCGGCCGTCCTCGCCGCCGAGTCCGATCGCCCATCGGCCGGTCGATCTCAACCTGCCGATCGGTTGTGGTGGTGTCGCCGTCTATCCGGGCGACGTGATCGTGGGCGACCGCGACGCCGTCCTCGTCATTCCGCCCGGCATCGTCGAAGCGGTGGCCGAGGAAGCGCTCAACACGTATCACTACGAAGAGTTCGCCGAGGCCGAGGTGGCCCGCGGCCGCTCACTGAAGGGCTTGTTCCCGGTGGCGAGCGACGAGGCCAAGCGCGACTACGAGGCGTGGAAGAAGCGCGGCGGTAAAGGCTGAGCTACCGCGTCAGGCCAGCTTCGTCAGGATCTCGAGCCCCGTCTTCAGGGTGAGCGTAACGGGAGTGCGCTCGGCGATGTCGGCCATGCGCTTCTTCTGCTCCTCGTCGACAGCACCTTCGATGGTGAGCACGCGATCGATCCGCTGCTTGTCACCGTCGCGCGAGAAATGGATGTCGGCATGGACGGCGGTGACCGGCCATTTCTTGCGCTCGGCATACATGCGGAGCGTGATCACCGTGCAGGCGCCGAGCGCCGAGGTCAGGAGATCGTAGGGCGCGGGGCCTGCATCCTTGCCGCCGAGTTCGGCGCCTTCGTCGGCCTTGAGCTTGTGATGGCCGCCATGCCCTGTAGCGATGGTCGTCTCGTAGTTGGTCGTGCCGATGCTTGCCTTTGCGTGCGCCATGGACCGTCTCCTTAAACCAGATGAATGAAAGATCGTCCCTCGGTACGCGCGTGCACCTCGCCGATCACGACACCCTCGATAGTGTTCGCCACTTCGGCCGGAACGGCCGCGAGCAGGCCGCCGGCCGTCTGCGGATCGAACAATAGCGGCAGCTTGGCATGACCGGCCATACGATCCATGCCGTCGATCAGATGACGCGCCCGCAAGTTCTCCGGCTGTAGCGAACTCGCCAGGCCTTGGGCGAACAGCTCCACGGCGCCGTCTAGGGCAGGCAGGGCATCGAGATGGAGATCGACCGAGACCTCGTCGCCGCGACCTGTTGCGCGGATCATCTCGGCGAGATGGCCGGTCAGGCCGAAGCCCGTGACATCGGTGCAGGCGTGAACGCCGGCGGCGATCAATGCCGCTGCGGCCTTGTCCGAGGGCGTGCGCATCGCGGCGAGTGCTTCGGCGATCCAGCGACCGCGCGCCACGCCACGCATGGCGGCCGCGAAGATCACGCCGGTGCCGAGCTTCTTCGTGAGAACCAGCCTGTCGCCTGGCCGCAGCCCGCCCTTGCGCAAAGCCTTGGCAGCAACGACGAGGCCGTTCACTGAAAAGCCGAGGGCAGCCTCAGGGCCTTCGCCCGAATGGCCGCCGATCAACGCGCAGCCGGAGCGATCGAGAACGCTGCGTGCGCCTGAAAGCATCTGGAAGAGATCTTCCTCCATCAGTCGCTCGGCGGCAGCCGGAACCACGGCGAGCGCGAGCGCGCTGTGCGGCCTGGCGCCCATTGCCCAGACATCGCCCAAGGCATGGACGGCAGCCACTTCCCCGAAGGCGAAGGGATCGTCGATGAAGGTGCGGAAGAAATCGACGGACTGCACCAGCGCCTGACCGGCGGGTACTTCGATCATTGCAGCATCGTCAGGCGCGTCGAGGCCGATGGTGACATTCGATCCGGGTGAGGGGCCGAGCCGGCCCAGCACGCGCGTCAGGACATTGGCGCCGACCTTGGCGCCGCAGCCGCCGCAGCGCATGCCGATATCGGCAAGGAGGCGTTTGGCCTCGGCATCGGCCAGGGCCGGATCGGGTGGCGCGTTGCGGGCGGCCATGTCCATCGGACCAGCCGGCGGCTCACAGTACATGCGCATCCACTTGCGATCGATATGGTCCTTCCAGCGCCAGACCCACGCCCCTTCGATGGCCCATCCGCTGCGGGTCGCGACCGCATGGCCATCGCCTGTGCCCAGGATCGAAAGGTAGCGGCTCTGCGGCGTGAAGGGCTGCAGCGGCTGGCCGAGCAGGGCCCGGCGCAGGTTCTCGGCCAACGGCGGCCCCTGGCGCACCGCGAAGACACCGGCTTTCGGTCGCGGATGGGTAGCCACGCTGGCGCAATCACCGACGGCGAAGATGCGCTCGTCGCCGGTCGAGCGCAGCGTCGGCTCGACGGCGAAGAAGCCGCGCAGGTCGAGAGGAAGGCCGGTGCCGGCAAACCATTTTGCAGCGCTCGCTTCAGTAACGACGAACACGTCGTCAACGGCAAGGCGCTCACCGTTCTCTAGAAGCACGGTGCCATCCTCAAGTCGGGTCGTCGCGACATTCTCCAGCAGGCGAATGCCGCGTCGCTGAAAGATGGCGCGAATCTTCCGCCGCGCGGCAGCAGCCTGGCCTGACAGGATCTCGCCCTTGGTGGTGAGCGTGACCGAGACTTCAGCCTTGTGCGCGATGGCGCGTAGCCGATGATCGATCGCCAACGCCAGCTCGACGCCGCCCGCGCCACCGCCGATCACGGCGATGCGTAGCGAGCCCTGCCAGTCCTTCACGCGTTCGAGGAAGGCCAGCCAGCGGCGGCCGAGCTCGGCGATGGGTTTAACCGGTGTGGCGTGTTCGGCCGCTCCCGGGAGCGCGTCGACGCTGGGCGATGAGCCGACGTCGATAGAGAGAAAGTCATAGGTGACCGGCGGGCGATCCTTGAGCAGCACCTGTCGGTTGTCCCTGTCGATCCCGATCGCCTCGGCATGGATCAGTCGCGCGCCGGTCCAGGCGGAAAGCCGTGCGAGATCGATGTGGCATTCGTCGAAGGAATAGTGGCCGGCGACGAAGCCCGGGATCATGCCGGAGTAGGGCGTCTCGATGTCCCGGCCGATCAGCGTCAGCCGTACGCCCGGCATCGGCTTCATGCCGAAACTCTTCAGGACATGGACGTGAGCATGGCCACCGCCAACCAGCACGAGATCCTTGAGAAGGGGAGCGGCCTGCATCGTCTTTCCTATAACGTATTGGAATGGCCGCTGGTATGTCGGTAAATAATATTGTATATCAATATATTACGGAATTTCCTTCGAGTCGTCTTGGAGCTCGCCCTATGGCCGTCACTTCTGGCCTCTCGGTTTCCCCCGATGTTTCCGAGGCCGGTGCGCCCGTTGCCAGCTCGCGTTCCGCATGGTCCCTGTCGTGGCCGCTGGTCCTCGGCCTGTTCCTGTTCATCGGCCTCTTCAACGGCAGCGGCATGCCGTTGCTCAGCGATCCTGACACCCATTGGCACATCGCCGTCGGCAACTGGATGATGGCGCACGGCGCCGCGCCGACCGCCGATCCGTTCTCGTTCACGTTCCTCGGCCAGCCCTGGATTGCCAAGGAGTGGCTGTCGCAGCTTCTAATGGCGTCGGCATTCAAGCTGGGCGGATGGGGTGGCATCACCGCCCTGGCGGCCGGCGCGCTAGGCGTCAGCTTCGCGCTGATGATGCGGCTGGTCCTGCGGGATATCAAACCGGTGCCGGCCGCGTTGTTCACGATTGCAGCCATCGTGATGACGGCGCCGCACTTCGTGGCGCGGCCACATGTGCTTGCCTTCCCGTTCATGCTGATCTGGGTGGCGGGTCTTGTACGCGCCGTCGAGGAGCGCCGCGCACCCGAGCCTCTGCTGCTGCTCGCCATGCTGCTGTGGGCCAACCTGCATGGCGGCTTCACGTTGGGGTTACTACTCGCGGGCGCCTTCGCCCTCGAAGCCGTGATCGGCGCGCGGAACCCAGTAGAGCGCAAAGCGCTCCTCACAGGTTGGGCGAAGTTCGGCGCAGGAGCGCTGCTTGTGTCCTGCATCACGCCCTATGGGCCGGAACCGATCCTGGTGACGTTGCGCATCTTTGGCATCGGCGACACCCTTGCGACCATCTCGGAATGGCGGTCACCCGACTTCCAGAAGCAGCCGTTGCAGGAACTGATCCTGCTGATCGCTCTCTATGCCGCGTTGTCGCGTGGCTTGAAGCTGCCGTTGCTGCGCCTGCTGATCGTGCTCGGCCTTCTGCATCTCTACCTGCGTTACGCCCGCAATGCCGAGTTGCTGGCGATGCTGGCGCCGCTCGCCATCGCGCCGTTGCTGGCGCGGCAGTGGCCGTCGCTCAGGCCCAACGCATCGGATGGCAAAGGTTCTTCGTTGGCCGCTCAGGCGGCGGCGCTGGCGCAGCCCGCGGGCATTGCGGCCATTGCCGCCGCTGTCGCCTGCTGTGTGCTTTTCGCGGCCTTCGTGGTCCGTCACGCCGCGATTGCGCCGCCGCCGCAGACGATGCCGTCGGCTGCGATGGCCTACGCCAAGCAGGCGGGCCTCACGGGTCGCGTGCTCAACCACTACAATTTCGGCGGCTACCTCATTCATGCGGGCGTGCCGACCTTCATCGACGGCCGCGGCGAGCTCTATGGCGGCGATTTCATTAAACGATATTCCGAGATGGTGAGCCTACGCAGTGCCGATCCGCTCGACGAAGTGCTGGATCGCTATCGCATCGACTGGACCTTGCTGCCGCCCGACCAGCCGGCCAACAAACTGCTCGCGCGCCTGCCCGGCTGGCGCCAGGCCTATGCCGACGAGGCTGCCGTCATCTTCGTCCGCAGCCGCTAGGTCTTCAGCACGATCCAGGTGCAGTGGCCGATGGCGCAGAGGCGGCCGCTTTCGGTGTAGAGCGCCGTTCCTGAGAAGAGCTTGCGGCCCTCGGCGCCGATACGCCAGCCGACCACCGCACAGCGCTCGCCGACCTTCGGCCGGTCCAGCACCTTGGCGGTCATGCGGCCGGTGAGGGCCGGCCGCCAGTCGTCGGGATCCTGAGCGGCCCAGGCGCCGGGGCAATCGAGGGCGCCCCACAGGAACTCGGGACGGATCGCGCCGCTCGCATCGGCGTGGTTGGCATGCGGCACATAGCAGGAGAGGGAGTAACCGGGTTCCGGTCCCTGCGTGCCGAACACGCGCAAACCATCACCTACTGCGCGGCCTCGGCCGCACACGATGCACCAATGGAAATCGCTGTCCTCGGGGCTGCCGCCTTCTTCGCCACGGCGCATCACATCGGCCCAATCGGTGGGAGCAGGCGGCGCCGTGAGGTGATCGACCTTGCCGGCGCGCGCCTCGCAGATCAGCGTCTCACCTTCGCGCAGCATAAGCGCATCGCCTTCGCGCACGACCTGCAGGCTGGTTTCGACAGGGATCGGCGCACGCAGCGTGATCTCGACAGCGCCATCGCCGCCGAAGGCGCGCGTGAAGTGATCGGCAAGCACACCGCCGACATAGCCGCCGTTGCCCGACAGGCGCGGGCCATTGAAGCCACGCTCGATGATGATCGTATTGTTCACGTTACTCCTCCGCGGCGCGGAACGTGGCTTGTGCATGCGGAGAATGCAAGCCTGCTGGTCCGCCAAGGTGACTTGCACACCACCAGGTACTCGTCGAGGTTGAGGTGATGAATCGGTTCGTGCCGTGGGCGCTGGTTGCGCTTTGCTTCGTCCTCGGTGTCGCGAGCCGTTCGATCGGCGAAACCTTCGCCGTCTTCGTTCCGTCGATACAGCAGGCGTTCGAGACGAACCGCGGCTCGGTGACGTTGATCTACGGCTTCTCGCTGTTGCTGGGCGGTACGGCCGCGCCAGTTGCGGGGTGGATCGCCGATCGCTTCGGCCTTCGCGTACTGACAATGGTCGGCATGACGGCTGCTGCGCTGGCGACGGCTGGTGCGTCTCAGGCGACGAACGTCTGGCACCTCTATCTCGGCCTCGGCGTCGTGATGGGCTTCGGCAGTGCCTCGCTCTCCGGGGTGTTGAGTTCCACCTTGCTCGGCCGCTGGTTTCCGGCCAACCGGCTGGGCGTGGCAATCGGCGTCTCGTGGTCCGCGTCGGGTGTCGGCGCCATGGCGACCATTCCGATTGCCCAGCACCTGATCGCGACCGAGGGTTGGCGTGACGCATACATCGTCTTCGCCTGCGTGAGCGCCGTGTTCATTCCGTTGTTGGCATTCCTGCCGTGGCGCCGCATCGAACGGGGCGCGCCGGGGCTCGTGCCCTTGCGTGCTGCCGGTGATACCGGACCGACGGTCGGTGAGGCGTTGCACGATTGGCCGTTCTGGGCGTTGACGGTGTCTTTCGGCCTCACCTCCATCGGCATCTTTTCGCTCGCACCCCAGGTCATGATCTATCTCCTGGAGCGTGGCTTCGACGGTGCTTACGCAGCTCAGGCGTTGGCTGTCGCCGGATTCCTGATGCCGCTGGGCATGGTGGGGTTCTCCTGGCTCGCCGATCGTGGTGGCCGCCGCCTTGCGGCGTTGCTCGCCTATGGTTCGTCGATCGGGGGCGTTGGCGCGCTCGCGTTGGTGCGTGGACCGAGCGACGACCTCTGGCTGTGGCTGTATGTCTTACTCTTTGGCGGCAGCATGGGGTCGCGCGGGCCCATGATCTCCACCCTCGCCACGCTGCGCTATCGCGGTGCTCACTTTGGCCGCATCTACGGCCTGATCAGCATGGGCATGGGGTTCGGCGGTTTCTTCGGCGCCTGGATCGGCGGCGTTCTGCATGATCTTACCGATGGTTACGCGGCGGTAATGGTCCTGTCCGTCGCGGCCCTGGCGCTCGCCGCGGCCTCGCTCGGCTCCGAGGCAGGGGCCCGCGAACGCATCAGCCGCCCGAAGTCGTGACCGTCAGGTGATGCTTCCAAGGCATCTCGATGACGGCTACGCCGACATGTTGTGTTTCTCGAAAAGCTTGCCACAATGCGCGGCATGGTCGATCGGATCGATTTTCCGAGTAGTCCCTCTCCGCGGCGGCGGGCCTAGCCGTGACGCCGGGCCTTGAGTCCTGCCACGCGCTGGTGCTCAACGCCGACTTTCGGCCCTTGTCTTACTTCCCATTGTCGATCTGGTCCTGGCAGGACGCCGTCAAGGCGGTGTTCCTCGATCGCGTCAGCGTGATCTCCGAGTATGAGCGCATGATCCACAGCCCGTCCTTCGAGATGCGGCTGCCCAGCGTTATTGCCCTCAAAGAGTATGTCCCGGCCGCGCGTCGTCCGGCCTTCACGCGGTTCAACGTCTTCCTGCGCGACCGGTTCACCTGCCAGTACTGCAGCGGCGACTTCGCGACCAACGAACTCACCTTCGACCATGTCGTGCCGAAGTCGCGCGGCGGTCGGACGAGCTGGAGCAATGTCGTCACGGCCTGTAGCCCGTGCAATCTTCTGAAGGGCAATCGGTTGCTGAGCGAAAGCGGGCTTGCGTTGCATCGAGCACCGGCCGAACCCTCGACACAGCTCCTGCAGGAGAATGGCCGAGGCTTCCCGCCGGGTTACCTGCACGAAAGCTGGCGCGACTTTCTTTACTGGGACAGCGAACTCGATCAGGGTTGAGGCATGGCAGGTCGAGTTGCGGGCAAGGTCGCGCTGGTCACGGGCGCGGCATCGGGATTGGGAAAAGCGACGGCAGAACGTCTGGCGGAAGAGGGCGCAGCCGTCGTCATTGGCGACATTCGCGTCGAGGCCGCCCAGGAGGCTGCCGCTGCGATCTCCGCCCATGGCCAACGCGCGCAGGCGCTGAAGCTCGACGTCACCAGCGAAGCCGACTGGATTGCCGCTGTCGCGGCTGCCGAGCAGACCTTCGGCAAGCTCGATGTGCTGGTGAACAATGCCGGTACCGCCGACGGTACCTGGGTTCACAAGCTCACTTTGGAGCGCTGGCGGCAGATCCACGCCATCAACCTCGACGGCGTCTTTCTCGGCATCAAATACGGCGCGGAAGCGATGAAGCGGGCAGGAGGCGGTTCGATCGTCAACATCTCCTCGGTGGCGGGCATCGTCGGCATCGCCGAAGCGGCATCCGCCTATTGTTCGAGCAAGGGCGGTGTGACCCAGCTGACCAAGGCCACGGCGCTGGAGTTCGCGCTGCTCAAGACCAACATCCGGGTGAATTCCGTCCATCCGGGATACATGGATACGCCGATGCTGCAGGGCGTGATTGCCGCCTATCGCGAACCCGAGGAAGCGCGTGCGCGGCTGACAGCCAGCGAGCCGCTCGGCCATCTCGGCGAACCGCGCGACATCGCGAACGCCGTACTCTACCTCGCCAGTGATGAATCGAAGTTCGTCACGGGTGCGCAGATGGTGGTCGACGGCGGCTTTGCCGCGCGCTGATCAGATTCGAGTGGACAACCAGATGGCCAGCCGTGAGCCGGCCTTGATCGCGGTCGTCAGCGCTTCGTAGGCGGGCGCCTGTTCGGCGCCAGAGGCCAGAGCCTCGTCGCGATGCTCCATCTCCTCGGCGCGGAACTTCTCGACGGTGGACTTGAGCTCGGCCTCGTCGTCGCCGAGCTTGGCGGCCTGGCCGGCATAGTGCTCTTCGATCGTCTCCTCGATGGCGACCGTGCAGGCCATGGCGGCCTTGTCGCCCATCAGTGCCGTGGCGGCGCCGAGGGCGAAGCCCGCGACGTTCCAGAGCGGCGACAGCGCAGTCGGCCGCACCCGGCGCTCGACCAGGAGCCGGTCGAAGACTTTGTTGTGCTCGCGCTCCTGGCGCGCCATGTGGGCGATCTTGCGGCCGGCCTCGCTGTTGGCGCGACCCGTCCAGCGCAGCGCTGCGAGCTGGCCTTCGTAGATGCGTACGGCGCCGAACTCGCCTGCTTGGTCGACACGGATCGTGCGCTCGACCAAGTCGCGGGCATCGGGATCGCCAGGGTTACGGATGTCGCCGGTTTTCATGTCTAGGACCTTGCCCGTCTGGATACACCCGAAGCGAGGACGATGGCCAATACGGCGGACAGGATGGCATTCCAGCCCGCCATCGAGATGCCCGCCAGCTTCCAGACGGGCTCGTCGCAACGGACCATCTTGGCGCCGAACAGGTACTTCTTCAGCTCCTCCGGCGAGAGGCCGGTGGGAATGGTGCCTGCGCAGGCCTGCGGCCCTGCCCACCAGCGATATTCGACGCCCGCATGAAAGACGCCGAGCGCCGAGGTGACGGCGATGGCCACGATCGCGACCAGTAGCAGGCCAAGGGCCAGCTTTCGATTCGAGGAGGCGGCAAAGGCCCCGAGGCCCGCAACGATGGCCACGATGTGCGGCCAGCGTTGCCAATGGCACATTTCGCAGGGGGCGAGACCCAAGCCGTACTGGAAGAAAAGGGCTCCGCCCAGCAAGAAGCCGCTGCCCAGCGCCGCCAGCAGCCCGAGCAAGCTGGGAAGGGGCAGGCGCTGCAACGAAGCCATGACGTAATCCCTAGAACATGTAGCGGAAGGCGACGAAGCCGCCGATCAGCGCAATCAGGAAAAGCCAGGTGAGCAGGGTCAGACGCTTCTCGATGAAGGTGCGAATCGGCTCGCCGAACTTCCACAGCAACGCTGCCACGAGGAAGAACCGTGCGCCACGCGTCAAGATGGACGCCCACACGAATGTGAAGAGATCGAAGTGCGCCGCTCCCGAGGCGATGGTCACCAGCTTGTAGGGAATGGGCGTCAGGCCCTTGATCAGGATGATCCAGGTCCCGTACTCGTCGAAGCCTGCGCGAAAGGTGGCGAGGCCCGATTGCAGGCCATAGGTCCTGACGACCCATTCACCGATCGTCTCGAAGAAGTAATAGCCGATCGCATAGCCCAGCAGGCCGCCCAGGACAGAGCAGACGGTGCAGACCAGCGCGATCTGAAACGCCTTCTCGCGGTTGGCCAGCACCATCGGCACCAGCATCACGTCGGGTGGAATCGGGAAGAACGAACTCTCCATGAAGGAGACGGCGCCCATGGCGGGGATCGCGTGGCGATGTCGGGCGAGGCGAATCACCCAGTCATAGAGGCTACGAATCATGCAGGTCGTTCCCTAGCAGGCAGAGACGAGGTTTGGCAAAGTCGCCTCATGTCACTCCTTGCCCAACCCCTGAAACTGCCGAACGGCGTCGTCCTCAAGAATCGCATCGGCAAAGCGCCGCTGACCGAGGGTCTCGCCGACGAAATGAACCGCGCGACTGCCCGCCATGTCAGCCTCTATCGAAGATGGGCCGAAGGCGGCGCGGCCGTTGTCGTAACGGGCAATGTGCAGGTGGATCGTCGTTATCTCGAGCGGCCGGGCAATGTCGCCATCGACGACAATGGCGGCATGGAAGCGCTGCGCGCCTACGCCAAAGCGGGCACCGCCAACGGAACCGAACTCTGGATGCAGATCAGTCATCCCGGCCGACAGACACCGCGCCGGGTCTGTGATCATCCAGTGGCACCGTCGGCCGTGCCGCTTGCCCTGCCGGCTAGCGCCTTTGCGCCACCGCGCGCGATGACGGCCGAAGAGGTGGCCGACGTCCCGCGCCGTTTCGCGCACACCGCCGCTGTCGCACTCGAAGCAGGCTTCACCGGCGTGCAGATCCACGCCGCGCATGGCTATTTGTTGAGCCAATTCCTGACGCCGCTGGTGAACAAGCGCGAGGATCGCTGGGGCGGCGACCTCGCGGCCCGTGCCGGCCTTCTTCTCGATGTCGTTCGCACCGTCAGGGCCACCACGGCGCCAGGCTTCTGTATTTCAGTGAAGCTCAACTCCTCGGATTTCCAACAGGGCGGCTTCTCCAACGAGGAATGCCTGCAGGTCGTGAAGTGGCTAGGCGAGGCATCGGTCGACTTGATCGAAATCTCAGGCGGCAATTACGAGAAACCAGCCATGATGGGCAGCGGCGCCAAGGAAAGCACGGTCCGCCGCGAAGCCTACTTCCTGGAGTACGCCCAGCTCATCAAGCAGGCAGCGCCTGTGCCGATCATGCTGACCGGCGGCTTCCGATCGAAGGCCGCCATGGAAGCAGCGCTTGGCGAGGGAGCCTGCGACGTGATCGGGCTCGGCCGGCCGATGTGTGTCGACACCGACCTGCCCCATCGCCTGCTGGCTGGCGAGACCAACAGTGCAGAGGCTTACGAAGATCAGATCGTCCCCGCGAAGGCGGGCCTTGGCTGGTTCTGCCTGCAGCTCATCGCCCACGGCGACGGCCGCGATCCCGACCGTACGCTGAGCGGCGACGACGCCATCAAGGGCTACGTCGCCAACGAGGAAAAGACAGCGGCCGCGCTGGTCGGCCGCTGATCAATTTCAGCGTTATTCGGCGGCCTGCTTCAGTTGCGTCGGCACGGTTTCGCCGGCGAACAGGGCGGCGCGGGCCGCTTCGTATTCGGCCTTGAGACGGGCCACGATTTCAGCGGCCGGCGGAGCGTCAAAGATCTGGCCGACGCCCTGACCCGCACCCCAGATGTCGCGCCAAGCCTTGGCCTTCGTGTTGCCGCCGGAACCGAAGTTCATCTTGCTCTTGTCGGCTTCGGGCAGCGCGTCGGGGTCGAGGCCCGAAGCCGCAATGCTCCGCTTCAGGTAGTTGCCATGCACGCCGGTGAAGAGGTTGGTGTAGACAATCTCTTCACCCGAAGAATCGATGATGCACTGCTTGTTGCCCTCGGAGGCATTGCCTTCCTTGCTCGCGGTGAAGCGCGTGCCGAGATAGGCGAGGTCGGCGCCCATCGCCTGGGCCGCCAGCACAGAGGCGCCGTTGGAGATCGAGCCCGAGAGCAGGATCGTGCCGTCGTAGAATTGGCGCACTTCCGGCACCAGCGCGAAGGGCGAGAGCCGGCCGGCATGACCACCGGCGCCAGCGCAGACCAGGATCAGGCCGTCGACGCCGGCCTGCAGGGCGCGCTTGGCATGAGTGACGTTGGTGACGTCGTGGAACACCAGGCAGCCGTAACGCTTGGCCGACTTCACCACGTCATCGGGTGCGCGCAGCGAGGTGATCTGGATCGGCACTTTGTACTTCTCGCAAAGGTCGATGTCGTGCTGCAGCCGATCGTTGGAGCTGTGTACGATCTGGTTCACCGCGAAGGGCGCAACCTTCTTGTCCGGGTTCTTGGCCTTGTACTCGCGCAGCTCTGTCGTGATGCGCTGCAGCCACTCCTCCAGCACTTCCTTCGGCCGCGCATTCAGCGCCGGAAAGGAGCCGACGATGCCCGCCTTGCACTGCTCGATCACCAGATCCGGATTGGACACGATGAACAGCGGCGCGCCGACCACCGGGATCGAAAGGTTGTCACGCAGCAGGGCAGGAAGGGCCATGGTTTCGCTCCTTGAAATGCTTATTCGCTAGGTTGAGTCGGACGTAGCACGAAGCTGTGCTGGCCGTCGTCTATTTCAAAAGCTCGAAAGCTCCGCCTTTTTCGAGGGCACGCTTGTAAGCGGGTCGGGCATGAATGCGCTCGACGAAGGCCTGCAGCTTCGGCATGCGTCCGCCGAGCCCGGCGCGTGCTGCCGCCGCTTCGATCGGGAAACTCATCTGCACGTCGGCCGCGGTGAACTCGTTGCCCGCGAACCAGTCGCGCTGGGCGAGTTCACCTTCAAGGAAAGCGAAGTGGTTCGAGATCTGCGGCCCCAGCAGCGTCTTGTCAGCACCGGAGGCAATGGCACGCGCCACTGGCCGCATGAAGATCGGCACGCGCGTCGGCAAGCGGCCGAACACCAGCTTCATGAACAGGAGCGGCATCAGCGAGCCCTCCGCGTAGTGCATGAAGTAGGTGTAACGCAGCCACTCCGGTGTCCCTGCTGCCGGCGTGAACCTGCCGCCACCATAGGTCAGCGACAGGTATTCGAGGATGGCGCCCGATTCCGCCAGAGTCTTGTCGCCGTCGCTGATCACCGGCGACTTGCCGAGCGGATGCACGGCGCGCAGCGAGGCCGGCGCCATCATTGAAGGCTCACGCATGTAGGGCTTGATCTCGTAGTCGAGGCCAAGCTCCTCGAGCATCCAGAGGATGCGCTGTGAGCGTGAGTTGTTCAGATGATGGACGATGATCATCGATCGGCTCCCTGGGCAGCTCCTTGTCAGCCCCCTTAGAGGGGACCCGGCCGCCAGTTGCCATGAAAGCCTGCCGGCACTCGGCTGCTCAAGTGGGCAAGTGCCACCGGCCCCTTGGCAATGTCGGTCGCTTCGAAGACCGCGAGGTCGCTGCGGCCCTCCTCGGAGCGGTAGATGACCGACAGCACCCAGCCATCGCCTTCGGCCGCGTCTTCGGTCCGCGGCACGAACACAGGCTCGCCGAAGCGATCGTCGGCGCCAGCGTTCCAGGTCGCGTTACGGCCGGTCTGCAGGTCGTAATGGGTGATGCCCTCGCTGTGTCGGACGCCGGCTTCGGCGACGTTGCCCGAAACGATCCAGCCATGGCGGTAGTCGCTCATGGTGAAGCGCTCGTCGAAGCGCGGGAACTCGCCGGCGCGGTCGTCGAGCTGCTCCTCCTTGAAGGTGTTGGCGTGGCCGGAGAGGTCGAAGGTCCAGCGGAACAGCCGCGCCGCGGGCGTCTCCTTGGTGGACGGCGAGCCATCGGGCAGGGGAAAGAGCGGCGCCACGTCGTATTTCATGACGTCGACCACGACCTTGCCGTCGGCCGTCTCGAAATGGTTCATCGGATGGAAGACGTAGCAGGGTGGCGCGCTGACCCATTTCACGTCGGCGACTGTACCGCCGCGCGGGATGAAGGCGATGTGGCTGCCCTTGTCCGGTTCCCAGGCGTAGGGCGGCAAGCCGGCCATGGCGCGCTCCATGGACGAGGTGAGCGGGAAGATCGGCACGACGATCCAGTTCTTCGTCACGGCGAAGTCGTGGATCATCGACGGATAGGGTCCGTCGAGGATCTCGGCGCGGTTGATTTTGCCGTCGGCCGTCACGCTCTGGACGCTCACTTCCTTGGTGAAGCGGCCTTTGGCGGAGTAGCCGAAAAACACCATCTCGCCCGTCTTCGGGTCCATCTTGGGATGGGCGGTGAAGGGACCACAGAGCTTGTCGCCATAGGTCTCGTATCCATCCTTCGGTCCGACGGGCATCAGGCTCGCGGGATCGAGCGAGAAGGGCGCATGCGCCTCCTCGAGCGCCAGCAGCTTGTTGCCGTGCCAGACGATGTTGGTATTGGCGATGGTCGAGTTCAGCGCGAAGACGCGTGGGTCGGTATAGCGCGGATTGCCGAAGGTGCCGGAGAGGCCTTCGCCCTCCTTGTTTTCGATCTCCCACTTGGGCGTGCGCACCCAGCGGTTCTTGTAGGAGACGTTGCCGTTCTCGATGTGGAAGGCGTGGATCATGCCGTCGCCGCCGAACCAGTGGTACGGGCCGCGCGGCGCGAACTGCGGATTGGGACCGTTGCGATAGAGCGTGCCGCAGAGCTCCTTCGGCATCTCGCCGGTGATGTGGAGATGGGCCGCGTCGGCCTCGGTGTTCACCGGGGCGTAGTAGCCGCGCAGAAAGGGATTGTCGGTTGGGAAGGCTTTGGCCATGGCGCGCTCCTGTCGTCGGGCGAAAGATAGGCGGGGACGGTAACGGTAACGCTGTGTATCTATCGGACGCTATCAATACACAGCGTTTCCCGCAAGAGGCGTTCTAGGGATTATTTTCCTGGCGACGGTAGTAGATGTAACCGCTGAGGCCCAGGGCCAGCAGCAGCAGGCCAAAATAGAATTCGGTGTGCGTCGGGCCGATCAGGTCGAACATCGGTGTCGCCAACAGATTGAAGAACAGCATCGATCCCGCCATGACGGCGAGCCGCAGGCGGAAGACGCGGGCGATCTCGGCGCCTTTGAACACCGTCTGCATGCGGGTGATCATCGGGATGAAGAAGAACGGCGCGCCCAGCCCGGCGATCAGGCCGGCCGCCATCATCGCCGGCAGCTTGTAGGGGTTGTCGAGGCCCCAGGCGGCGAGCGCAATCAGCGCGAAGCCGGCGCCCATAGCGACATAGCCCAGGAACATGGTGGAGAGGGGCCGGCGGAAGCGCACGCTGCCGGCGATCAGGTTGCCCAGCACGTCGCCGAAGCCGCAACTGCCGACGATCAGGCCGAGCGAGGCCAGACCGTGGAAGCCGAACAGGTGCGGGTCGTGCTCGACCACCATCAGAGCGATGCAGAGCTGCAGCGCCACGCTCCATGGCCCGTTGGCGAAGGCGTTGATCAGCAGCAGCGCGCCGGTCGTGCGCTCGCGCAGCATCAGGCGGGCGCCATCGAGCAAGGCGTCCCAGGCGCCGCGCCAGCCGCCGCGTCCCGGCCGCAGCCTGGCGGCAGGATCTACCAGGCGGTCGCGCACCACCCAGATCGCGAGAGCCGACAGCACGAAACCGACGGCGGTGATCGTCAGGAAATGGATCACCGGCAGAAGCGTGTTGAGGATCGCCGCCATCACGGGGCCGATCAGGCGTGCCAGCCGCCAGGTGGCGTCGAACAGGCCGTTGATCGCCTGCATGGCGCTGCGATCGGTCACCAGCACGGGCACGGCCGATTGCAGCGCCGGCGTGAACACCATGCGCAGGCCGGCCAGCCCCATGACCGAGGCTACCAGCAGGGGGATCGAGACGCCCCAGATGTAAAAGCCAATGACGGGCAGCAGCGCCATGACTGCGCTGGCGTATTTGGCGCCGATCATCGCGCGGTCGGGACGCCAGCGATCGAAAGCCGAGGCACCGAGCAGGCCGACCACCAGCATGGCACCGTACTGCGTGGCGTTGACGTAGCCCGCAGCGTTGCCGATCTGCTCCGCCGCGATCCAGACGACCGCTACCCGGAAGAGGTCTTCGCCGATGGTCGAGGCGGCCAGCCCCGACCAGACGGTGGCGACGGCAGGGTCCTTGAGGGGCCGGAAAACGGGGATCATGAACGAGCGCCCAGGATCATGAAGCTGCGCGAAGCGTCACTTCACCCACACCCCGCCATCCTTGTTCTTGTAGCCCAGCGACAGATAGGCCGCGTCGACCAGCGATTGGCCGCGCTCGTTCATCAGCAGGCCTGGACCCATGCGGTTCATGGTGTAGCCGAAGGACAGGCCGGCTGCAGGGTCGGCAAAACCCAGCGAGCCGCCGGCACCGACATGGCCGAAAGCGGCACTGCCCATGATCACGCTGTCGCAATCCTCGCCCCACAGCTTGGCGGCCATGCTGCGCTTGCGGTTGTCCATCGACTTCATGAAGCCAAGCGCAAAGCGCGTCGGGATACGCAGGGTGGCGTCGTCGTGCGTCGCCATCGAGACCTCGCCCATGCATGTGAGCGTCTTCGCGTCCACGAGCTTGCCGCCACCATTGGCGATCGGCGCATACATGCCGGCAAGGCCGCGCGCGTTGGTGATGCCGTTGGCCGCGCCGATTTCGGCGGCATGGCCTGTGCGCGTGTTGGCGCCGCCGGAGCGCCAGGCACCGTTGTTGAAGTAGAAGAGGGCGGGGATCGATTCCTTGTTCGTCGCGAGATCGCGCATAAAGGGCGTCACCGCGTCGGCCGCCTTGTAGACATGGGCCACGATGGGCGCGACGCGCGACTCCATCTCTTCCGGCAGGCCGATCCAGAAGTCGAGGTCGAGCGGACCCGCGATCTCGTCACGGAAGAACGTACCGAGCGACTTGCCTGAGGCGCGGCGCACCATTTCGCCGACCGTCCATCCGAAGGTGAAACCGTGATAGCCGTTGCGCGTGCCGGGTTGCCAGAATGGCTCCTCGTCGGCCAGCCGCGTCGTCATGTAATCCCAGTCGTAGGGGCCGTCGTCCTTCACCTTGGCACGCACCGCCGGCACGGCCGAGGAATGGTCGAGCATCATGCGCGTCGTCACATGCCCTTTGCCGTGCTGGGCGAACTCCGGCCACAGCTCGCGCACCGGCGCATCGAGGTCGAGCTTGCCCTGCGAGGCGAGCACATGCGCGCAAAGTGCCGTGGCGCCCTTGGTGCAGGAGAAGACGATGGACAGCGTATCGCGCGTCCACGGCGCATTGGTCTTCTGGTCCGCGGTGCCACCCCAAAGATCGACGACCGTCTCGCCGCCCACCGTCAGGCAGACCGAGGCGCCGATCTCGCCCTTGCTGTCGAAGTTCGCCTTGAAGGCTTCGGCGACGCGCTCGAAGCCCGGCTTGCACAGTCCTTCGGTCATTGCGGCTCCGGCAGGTCGAAGACGTTGAGGAGAAAGCGCGCGGCCAACTGCAGGCCTGTATCGTCAATGCTGTGGCCGACGCCCTCGGCGATATGCACGCCGACTTGAAGGCCGGCTCCGGTCAACGCCTCTGCGGCGCGTTGCGTCAGGGTATGCGGCAGCATTTCGTCGCTGTCGCCATGGACCAGCAGAATCGGTGGCTTGTTCTGCAGTTCCGCCTTCAGCAGCTCTGCGCCGGCCAGCATGCCGGAGAAGCCGATGATGCCGGCAAGCTGCTTCCTGCGGCGCAGCCCGACATGCAGGGCCATCATGGTGCCTTGGCTGAAACCGACCAGGACGGTCTTGGCTTCGTCGAGGCCATAGGCCGCCATGGTCTCGTCGAGATAAGCGTTGAGCAGCGGGGCGGCCGTGCGCACGCCGGCAAGCGCGATTGCGGGATCAAGCCGGGAGATGCCAAACCATTGATAGCCGAAGGGATTGCCCTCGCAGGGTTGCGGCGCGTTGGGGGCATGGAACACCGTGTCGGGCATCAACTGGCCGAGTAGCGGCGCCAGCCCGATCAGGTCGTTGCCGTCCGCGCCATAACCATGCAGCAGCACGACGAGATGTTCGGGCTTGCCGCCGCCATGCGGGCCGTGGCTGGGGCCTTCGAGTTTGCTCATGTCTTCTTCTCCCCGTTCTTTTCCCGGGCGCTCCAGTCCGGCATGTTGCGGCGATAGTGCCAGAGCACCAGCGCGGCGGCGCTGCGCCAGGGGCGCCATGCTTCGGCGATCTTGAGCAGCCGTTTGGCGTCCGGCCGCGTACGCAGCTTCTTGAGATGCTGCGCGGCTACCACCAGGCCGAGATCGAGGCCCGGCATGATGTCGGGTCGGCCGTGCGCGAACATCAGGTAGATTTCCGCCGTCCACGGGCCGATGCCCTTGGCCTGGGTCAGCATGGCGATCGCTGCAGCGTCATCGAGATCGTCGAGTGTCGAGAAATCGATGCGGCCTTCGACGATGTCGGTGGCGAGGCTGCGGCCGTATTTCACCTTGGCGCCCGACAGGCCGACGGCACGGAGCTGTTCGTCGGTCTGCGCGAGGAACGCCGCTGGCTCCATCGACGGCACCGCTGCCTCGAGCCGCAGCCAGATGCTGCGCGCGGCGTGTACCGAAACCTGCTGGCCCACGATCGAGCGCATCAACCCGCCGTAACCGGTGGGCATGTCGCGCAGCTCCGGCGTGCCAGCTTCTTCGAGGGCGCGGGCAATGTCGGGATCGACATCTGCCAGCTCGCGCAGCGCCTTCTTGAGGGTCTTCTTGTCCAGAACGATGCGGGTCGCGACTTTGGCCATGGCGTACCCGCCATAGCACGCGGCGAGGTCGTGCTGTAACGTCGGATGATGTCGATCGTCACGCGTTTTGCCCCCAGCCCGACAGGCGAACTTCATCTCGGCAGTGCCTATTCCGCCAGGATCGCCTGGCAGCAGGCGCGGGAGGTCGGCGGCACCTTCCTGGTGCGCATCGAAGACACCGACATTCGCCGCTGCCGCCGCGAGTACGAGACCGCCATCCTCGAAGATCTGCGTTGGCTCGGCCTCGACTGGGACGGCGAAGTGCGTCGGCAGTCCGACCATTTCGCCGATTATGGCAAGGTGCTGGACCAGCTCGATGCGCGCGGGCTGATCTATCCCTGTTTCTGCACTCGCGCTGACATCGCCCGCGAGATTGCCGCGGCTGCGAGCGCGCCCCACGGTCCCGATGGCCCGCTTTATCCCGGTACCTGCCGTTCTCTGTCGATCGAGGAACGCCGCCATCGCATTGCTGCCGGTCATGAACTCTGCATGCGGCTCGATGCGGTGCGGGCGGCCGAGCAGGCGGGGCCTTACTCCTTCGTTGATGAGACGAGGGGGCGCATCGAGGGGCAGCCCTTGTTGATGGGTGATTTCGTGATCGCCCGCAAGGATACGCCGACCAGCTATCATCTCGCTGTCACGGTCGACGATCACCTGCAGGGCGTCACCCTGGTGACACGCGGCGAGGATTTGTTGCCCTCGACCCATGTCCATGGGCTGTTGCAGAAGCTGCTGGGTTACGCTGCACCGCAATATGCTCATCACCGCCTGCTGACCGACTCCGACGGCCGTCGCTTTGCGAAGCGAGACAAGGACCTTACCATCCGCGCCCTGCGCGATGCCGGCAAGACGCCGGACGACGTGTTCGCCCTGATTGCTGCCTTCCCGGCGAAGGCATAACATTCCGGGATGGACCGGAATGAACAACTTGCCGTCGGGAGCCGGCTACTCGGCCATATCGACGGCCGCACCACCGATCTTGCGGACGCTCTGTTCCGCAACAAGGTCGACGCTTATTCGAGCACCGAACGGGCGATGCGAGAGCGCGACGCACTGTTCCGCGCCTTGCCGCTCTTCATGGGTCTCTCCTCACGGCTGCCCAAACCGGGTGACTATGTGACGGAGGACGTCGCCGGCATGCCGGTGCTGATGACGCGCGGCACCGACGGTGCGGTCAGGGCCTTCGCCAACATCTGCCGCCACCGTGGCGCGCCGGTCGCGCAAGGCTGCGGCAACGCGCGCGCTTTCGTCTGTCCCTATCATGGCTGGACCTACGACGGACAAGGCAAGCTGCTTGGCGTGACCGACAAGGTGGGCTTCGCCGGTCTTGATCTTGGTGCGCACGGCCTCGTGCGCCTGCCGGTCGGAGAGAAGCACGGCATGATCTTCATGCGCGCGACGCCGGTGCAGGAAAGCGAGAGCGCGGACATCGATGTCGATACGACGCTGGGCGCGATGGGGCTGGATTTTGCGGCGCTCGAACTGAATACCTATCCGATGTTCTCAGTCGATCGCGTGACGCCGCGCATCAACTGGAAGTTTGCGGTCGATACCTTCCTCGAGGGTTATCACATTCCGCACCTGCATCGGAAAACCATCGCGCCTTACTTCATCGGCAACTGCGGGACCTTCGACGGTGCTGGCCGGCACGGTCGCATGTGCGTGGCGAGGACCTCGATCGACGGCGTGCGAACACTGCCTGAAAGTGAGCGCAACTTCCGCCCGCATGTCATTGCGATCTACCAGCTCTTCCCCAACACGATCATCGTCTGGCAGGTCGACCATATCGAGATTTGGCGGGCCTTTCCGGACCGCGATGATCCCGGTCGCTGCGAAGTCGAGTTCTCCCTCTACATGCCGGCCGACAGCGAGCGGCCGGCGGCCTACTGGGAGAAGAACCGTGACATCGCGATCCGCACGGTCATGGAAGAGGACTTCCCGCTGGGCGAGCGTATGCAGATCGGTTTCGAATCGGGCGCCACGGAGGAAGTGATCTACGGCCGCAACGAGCCGTCGCTTGTGCACTTCCACAGCTCCATCCGCAGCGCCCTCGGCGTTGCGGCGTGACCGCCCCCGAACGGCTGCCCGACTTCCCGTCGAGCGGCTGTGCCGTCGTGATCGGTGGATCCGGCGGGATCGGCCGCGCCATTGCGCTGCAACTCGCCGAACGCGGCTGCGATATCGCGCTCAATTATTTCAGTAACGTCGGCGGCGCCGAGGAGACGGCCACCCGCGTCCGCCGCGCCGGCCGCGAGGTCCATGTCGGCCAGGTCGATCTGCGCGATGAAGCCCTGGTGAAGCAGTTCGTCGACGAGGCGGGCCAGCATTTCGGCGGCGTGCATACGGCGATCTATGCCGCCGGTCCCTACATTCCCATGCGCTTCGTCAGCCAGCAGCCGGCAGCGACCTTCCGCGAGGTGATGGAGCACGATGCTTTCGGTTGTTATCAATTGGTTCAGGCCGCTCTTCCTCATTTGAGAACCACCAAAGGCAGCTTCACCGCGATCGTGACGCCGGCCATCCGTCGCTACGCCACCAAGGATATCTTGAGTGCCGCGCCCAAGGCCGCGATCGAGCAGATCGTGAAAGCCATCGCCGCTGAAGAGGGCCGCTTCGGCGTGCGGGCCAATGCCGTCGGGGTCGGCGTGATCACCGACGGGCTCTACCATGCGCTGGTCGAGCGTGGCGATTTCGACGAGCGTTTCCTCGAAGCGTCGCGGCAGGCCAAGGCGCTCAAGCGACTGGGCACGGCAGAGGAAGTGGCCGAAGGCGTGGTGTTCCTGGCGTCGGCCCGTGCGCGATGGATCACCGGCCAAACTCTGATGATCGATGGAGGGTATGCCCTATGAAGCGGACCAAGCCGCCGTTTCGTGCCGACCAGGTCGGCAGCCTCCTGCGCTCTCCGCCGCTCAAGGCTGCGCGCACAAAGCGTGCCACGGGCGAGATCACGCCGGCCGAGCTGAAGGCGGTCGAGGATGCCGAGATCCGGAAGCTGGTCGCCAGGCAGGAGGAGATCGGCCTGCAGGCTGTGACCGATGGCGAGTTCCGCCGCTCCTGGTGGCACTACGATTTCCTGGCGGGCCTCGATGGTGTCGAACTGGTGAGCGTGGCGCAAGGCCTGCAGTTCAAGGGAACCGAGACCAAGGCCGAAGGACTACATGTCCACGGCAAGATCGATTTCACCGATCACCCGATGGTCGAGCATTTCAGGTTCCTGAAGTCGGTCGCCAAAACAGTGCCGAAGATGACCATTCCGTCGCCGACGGCGCTGCACTATCGCGGCGGCCGGGCGGCGATCGAGCGGTCGGTCTATCCGGAGATGGAGCCGTTCTTCGAGGATCTCGGCAAGGCCTACGCCAAGGCGGTGCGCGCTTTCGGCGAAGCGGGCTGCACGTATCTTCAGCTCGACGAGGTCTTCGTCGCCTATCTCTGCGACCCGGCGCAGCGCGAGTACCTGCGCGGCCGCGGCGACGATCCCGACAAGCTGCTGCACATCTACGCCGATCTGGTTAATGCCGCCGTTTCCGGTCGCACGCCTGGCATGACCATCTCCATGCATCTCTGCCGTGGCAACTTCCGGTCGACCTGGATGGCGCAGGGTGGCTACGAACCGGTGGCCGACGTGTTGTTCAACAAGATGGGCGTCGATGCCTACTTCATGGAGTACGACAGTGAGCGCGCCGGTGGCTTCGAGCCGCTGCGCATGCTGCCCAAGAACAAGCTCGCCGTGCTCGGCGTCATGACGTCCAAGACCGGTACGCTGGAGGACAAGGACTCGCTCAAGCGTCGCCTCGACGAGGCTGCCAAGTTCGCGAACCTGGACCAGCTCTGCCTGTCGCCGCAATGCGGCTTCGCCAGCACGGAGGAAGGCAATCTCCTTGCCGAGAAGGAGCAGTGGGCCAAACTCGCGCGCTGCGTCGAGGTGGCAAAGGACGTTTGGGGATGATGCCGTCGGACGGCATTGGCCAGTAATGCCGGGTAATCAACCGTAACACTGAGAAATCATTTGTCATTTCACTTCGCGCAGGCGAAGCGGCGAAAGTTGCGCGATGGCCTCCATCGTCGTTCTTCTTGCCGTTTTCGTCATGACGCTGGGCAATGTGACGATCCACGCGACCGTGGGGTTGTTCGGCCGCAGCATCGGGCTTAGCGAGTTTCAGGTCGGCGTCATCATCGCCTCGTCGGCTTTTCTGTTCGCGCTCACCTCGTCACGCTGGGGCCGGTTCGCCGATGAACGAGGGCGGCGTCCGGTAATCCTGTCGGGATTAGTCGGCGCTGCCGCGTCTCTGCTGCTGTTCGGTGCCCTGTTCACCTTGAAGAAAGGTGACGTCGACGTCTTCGTCGCCTTTCTGGCCCTGTTCGGCGCGCGAACGGTCTATGGCTTTCTTTGCGGCGGCGTGCAGCCCGCAGCCACGGCCTACATGGCGGATATCACCAGCCATCGCGATCGGGCAGCCGGTGTGGCCATGGTCGGCGCCGCCTTCGGTCTGGGGACGGTGGTCGGTCCCGTGCT
Source organism: Reyranella sp. (assembly GCF_004297405.1). Taxonomy (GTDB): domain Bacteria; phylum Pseudomonadota; class Alphaproteobacteria; order Reyranellales; family Reyranellaceae; genus Reyranella. The sequence goes on along the minus strand of NZ_SCVC01000004.1, from coordinate 32,298 downwards.
GGTGGCGCTCCTGGTCGAGTACGGCTTTGCCGTGGCGCCTCTGGTGGCCTGTATCTTGACGGTGCTGACCGCCATCGTTGTCGTCGCTCTCCTGTGTGACCTGCCGCCCACGCCTGCGATGAACACGTCTCCGCCGATGGCGAGCGCCGGCAGGATCACGCCCTATCTGGCGCTCGCCTTCGTCTTTCATTTCGCCTTTGCCGGCCTGCAGGCAACGAACGCCTTCTATGTTCAGGACACCCTCAAGGTCGACACGATCGAGGCGGTGCAACAGGCGAGCCTGGTCAGCCTGACCTTCGCCACCTCGTCGTTCGTCTTCCAGGCCTTCGTCGTGCGTCTCCTCAAATGGTCGCCCGGTAAACTGATGTCGACCGGCCTCGTCGTTTGCGGTGTGACCAGCGTTGCCTGTCTGATGGCGCCCGATTTCGGCTGGCTGATGCTCTCCTTCGGGCTGATGGGCATTGGCTTTGCGGCCACCCAATCCGGGTTGACTGCGGGGGCCTCGTTGGTGAGTAGCGGCAACCGGCAGGGAAGAGTTGCCGGCCAACTCCAGGCCGCCGTGTCTGCTGCATGGATTATCGGACCCCTGGTGGGGGCAGGGCTCTACGAAGTCACAATGAACGGGCCACTGGGTTTCACGGCGGGAGCGATGGCACTCGGCCTTGTGGTCCTTATCGCCGTCACCGCCCCTCGAGCTGCTTGAGCAGCCAGACTTGCGGTGTGTTCGATTCGAGGAAGTCGCGTCCGGCCTTGCGCTTCTGCGGATCGGAGACATTGCCGTCGACGATGGCGACGATGAGATCGCATTTGTAGGTGAAGGCAACGCCCTCGGCATAACGCAGAGAGCCGTTGCGTCTTTTGTGGCAGTAGGTCCGCGCGCGGCCGAACAGGTCGGTGATGCGAATGCGACTGCCGGGTCCCACGGGCTCGAACCGTGGATCGAGCCGCTGGATGTCGACAGCACGATCGACCGCTTCGTCGGTCAGGATTTCGGTCTGGCAATCGGCACAGAGGTTGGGCTTCAACTGCACATAGACGTCGTGATCATCGCCGGTCCAGGCGCGGCCGGCCGGCCAGGGCTCGGGCGGGAAAGGCCAGGGAAAGGGTCGCCACCCTAGCGAGTCCGTATGTCCGAGAGCCGCCCTGTCCTCCGCCCAGCGCGCGGCATAGGCGAGCGCGCCGACCTGAGCCGCGACGATGGCTGCATAGACCAGGGTGCGCCGGCGGCTCGTCATGGCCCGCTCGCCGGTGCGCCCGGTTGTGTCGGAGCATGGCCTGCCATGCTCTGACTATAGCGCGTCACCTCTTGGAGGTGTCAGATCTGATGCGCCATCGGCGGTGCCGGGATCGGCCGTACGCGCTCGTAGGCGGCGGCCGCCCGAAGGACCAGAGCGTCGCGGGCATGGCCGCCCACGATCTGCAGGCCGATCGGCATGCCCTCGCGGTCGAGGCCGCAGGGGATGGTGGCGGCCGGCTGGCGGGTCAGGTTGAAGGTGAGGGTGAAGGGCGTCCAGCCGATGTCGACACCGTCGCCGCCCCAGGCTCCATTCTCGTTCACCGCGAAGGCTGTCATCGGCATGGTCGGCGTCAGCAGCAGATCGTACTTGGCCATGAACTGGTTCATGATCGCAGCTACGGTTTGGCGCTGGTGGATGGCGGTGACGACCGCCTCCTGTCCGAGGTTGGCGCCGACTTCGGCCGCCTTCAGCAGGCCCGGATCCATCAACGCCCGTTTCTCTTCGCTGAAGCTCTTGGCAAGAATGGCGACATTCGACTGCCAGTGCGCGTTCAGGATGCGCCGCGGGTCGAGGCCCATCAGGTCGGGTGAGTCTTCGACGATCTTGGCACCCAGGGTTTTAAACACTTTCACGGCATTCTCGACAGCCTGGGAAACATCGCGGTCGATCTTCTCGCGCTCAACGAAGCCGAGATTGGGCGAATAGGCGATCCGGAGGCCCTTCACGCCCTTGTCGAAACCCTTGAGGTAATCCTCGGCATCGTCGGGCCGACCATAGGGATCGCGCGGATCGGGCCGTGCCATGACGTTCATCATCATGGCGGCGTCGCGCACGGTGCGTGTCATCGGCCCGATATGGGAGAGCGTGCCCTGTGCTGACGGCGGATAGAGCGGCACGCGCGCCTGCGTTGGCTTCAGCCCGAAGATGCCGGAAAAGGAGCAGGGGATGCGGACGGAACCGGCGCCATCGGTGCCGACCGCGAGATTGCCCATGCCGACCGCCTCGGCGGCCGTGCCGCCGCCGGAGGAACCGCCCGGCGTGCGGCCGATCTTCCAGGGATTGTGCGTGGCGCCATAGAGGCCGGAATCGGTCACGCCCTTCCAGCCATATTCCGGCGAGGTGGTCTTGCCGAGCAGGACAGTGCCCGCCTCGCGCAACCGCTGCGCCACAGGGGCATCGACGGTCCAGGGACCATCGGCGTCGGTGGCGAGGCTGCCCATGCGCGTCGGCATGCCCTTGGTCAGCACCATGTCCTTGATGGTGATCGGCACGCCGTCGATGTCGGAGAGCCTCTTGCCGCCCTTCTTCCAGCGTTTCTCGGAGGCGCGTGCCTGGCGCAGCGCCGAGTCGGGATCGAGATGCTGGAAGGCATTGAGCTGCGGATTGAACGCGTCGACGCGCGCCAGTGCCGACTTGGTCGCCTCGACCGGCGAGGCCTTGCGGGCCTTATAGAGTTTCACCAGCTCGTGGGCCGGCATCATCGCAAGGTCGGCAGTCATTTACTTGGTCTCCGGAAGGACAGTGAATTTGAGCGGATGCGCCGCGGCATAAGCCGCGGCCGCGCGCAACACGAGCGCATCCTTGTAGTGGCCAGAAGCAATCTGCAGGCCGATCGGCAATCCCTGACGCGACAGGCCGCAAGGCACGGAAGCCGCGGGATGGCGCGTCAGGTTGAACTGCGGCGTATAGGGCGACCACATCACGTTGGCCTTGCCGTCCGGCCCGTCGGGTAGATTTTTGCCGGCTTCGAAGGGCTGTACCGCGACAGTCGGCGACAGCAGTAGATCGTACTTGGCGAAGAAGAGGTTCCAGGCGATGGCGAGGTCCCGGCGTGTCACCTGGGCATTCACGACATCCTGCAGCGTATAGCGCAGGCCAGCCTTGGCGCCGGCGAGCAGGCTGGGGTCGAATTCGTGATGCCGCTCCTCGGGGAAGAGCTGCAGCAGGCGCTGCAGGGCGGACAGCCAGTGGACCACGAAGGCGCGACTGGCGTCAGCGTAGGGGAAGGGCGCTTCGACCTCCTCAACCGTGCAGCCGAGCTTTTCGAACTGACGGGCGGCGCGGGTCACCATGGCGGCGACCTCGATATCGACGGGATGATCGCCGAAGCGCAGAATGAAGCCGATCTTGAGCTTCTTCAGCTTCTTGCCGAGCTTGTCGGCATAGTCGGTGTCGTTTTCGGGCAACGCATGGGGATCGCGCGCGTCGGGCCTGCTGATGACGTTCATCATCAGCGCGCAGTCGAGCGCCGTGCGACACATCGGACCGGTGTTGGAAAGATCGCCGGTCATCGACGGCGGCCAGGCCGGCACGCGACCGAAGGTGGCCTTGAGCCCGACCAGACCGGTGAAGCTCGCGGGAATACGGACCGAACCGCCCCCATCGGTGCCAATGGCGATCGGCCCCAGCCCAGCCGCTACAGCTGCACCCGCGCCGCCCGAGGACCCGCCCGGCGTGCGCTCTGGGTTCCACGGATTGCGTGTGATGCCGTGCAGCGGCGTATCGGTGACGCCCTTGTGGCCGTATTCCGAGCTGGTGCTTTGCGCGAACACGATGGCACCGGCTTCGCGCAGGCGTGCGACGACGGGTGCATCGGCATCGGCCGGCGCCTTGTCGGTGAGCTTGCTGCCCATCGAAGCCGGCCAGCCCTTCACTCGCACCAGTTCCTTGATCGAGACCGGTACGCCGTCGAGCGGCGACAGTGCCTTGCCTTTCTGCCAGCGTTTCTCGGACTCGCGTGCGGCGGCCAGCGATCGGTCAGCATCGATCCGGCAGAGGGCATTGATCGTCGGGGCGAGACGATCGGCGCGCGCCAGGACGGCTTTCATCGTCTCGACCGGCGAAGCTTTGCCCTTGTGGTAGAGCTTCCCGAGCCTGGCCGCGCTTGTCTGTGTGAGATCCGTCGTCATGCCGTTTCCCCCGTCATTCCTCTTTGAGCTGCGGCCCGGTAGCGGCGGGCTAGCTGCTCGGCCTGATATTCGGCGGCCAGCGCCTGCTCGGTGCGGCCGACTTTCTTGTAGAGATCGGCCAGAGCACGCTTGGTCGCCGGGACCGAAGGCCTTTCGCGCTCATCGGCCTGCAGGATGGCCAGCGCCGCATCGTTCCAGCCGGAGCGGGTCAACGCATCGAGATGGATAGCGCCGAACAGGGTGCGTTGGGCGATCGAGCCGCCCAGGGTGCGTAGATGCGGCATCGCTTGGCCAAGCAGGCGGGCAGCATTCGCATGCTCTCCCTTGGCATGTGCGGCAAGACCGTGCGCCAGCGGCACCGTACAATCGGCCCAGGTCTCGCGTTCGAAGGGCTTGGCGCGTTCGGCCCGGTCCTCGAGGCTCGCCAGCATCTCGGTGACGGCGCTCTGTTCGCCAGCGCGAGCGAGGCCATAGAGGTAGTGGACGTCGTGAAAGGCCGAGTAGTGCTCGTGCAGGCGCGGCTTCAGGTAGAGGGCGAGATCGGCCCAGCGGCTGCCGACATCGACACCGCGCAGTTCGAGGCGCGCCAGCAGCGAGATGGCATTGATCTGGTCCTCGCAGAATTCCTTCCAGACACCCCAGACGCGCTGATCGTAAAGTGCCAGCGCTTCGTCGGTGCGATCCAGATCGATCAGGAACAACGCGAGATGCCACCAATTGTGGGTGGACATGAAGGAGTTGCAGCTCTCCCAGGTGTCGGACATCGAGTGCAGGAAGGCCACGCCCTCCAGCATCTTGCCGCGGGCTTCCAGGCAATGGGCGATGGCGTGATGCGCCCAGGGGTCATGACGATCCAGGGCGACGGCCTTGCGGGCGAGGGCCTCCGCTTCGTCGAGGCGATTGCACTCTTCCAATCCAAAGGCGTGCATCGCCAGGACGAAACGGTTGTCGTTGGCGGCTGCGATCTGCTCCCCGACGCGCAGCAGGCCTTCGGAGTCACCGCGGTTGAAGGCGTGGATCTGCGCGAGCTTGGCGGCCAGGAGATCGCGTGGCCATTCGGTCACGATTTTTTCGAAAGCATCGGCGCTGCGATCGAGATCGCCACCGATCCAGCTCTCGATGGCGGTAAGCCATGCCTGTTCGCGTGCATTGGCGCCAGCGGCCGACGCCTTGGCGCGGGCGAGATAGCGCTTGGCGGCGGCGTGGCTTTCATCCGAATACATGGTCAGCATCAGGCCGGCTGCGACCAGGGGCAGCATCAGGCACTTTTCTTCCTTGTCGGCGGCAGCGATGAAAGGCGCGAAGCGGTTGCCGAAGGCCAGCCACTCCTGCCTGACGAAATCGAGCGCCGCGACTGCGCCCTCGTCGGCATTGCTCAACTCCAACTCTTGACCGTCGCGCACCACGTCTCGCTCCCCATTGCTGTTGCGTGAGCTTCGCATGCCATGCGACGTTGGGCAAAACGACAAGAACGAGACTGGGAGGAAAAGAAAATATGAAACGTCGCCATCTCTTGGCCGCGACGGTTGCGTCTGCGGGCTTGATCACCGCGTCACGGGCTTCGCGCGCGCAGGCCTTCCCCGACAAGCCAATTCGCTTCGTCGTCCCTTATGCGCCGGGGGGCGCAACGGACACTTCGGCACGTATTGCGGCGGAGTATCTTTCCAACAAGCTCGGCCAGCAGGTGATGGTCGACAACAAGCCAGGCGGCGGCACGATCATCGGGACCGAGATCGTCGCCAAGGCCAAGCCTGACGGCTACACGCTCCTGCTTTCGCCGGGCACTATCGCCACCAACAGTTCGTTCGGCCTGAAGCTGCCCTACGATCCGACCAAGGATCTCATGCCGGTGATCGGCTTCGTCGATATGCCGTTGCTTCTCGCCTGCAACAAGGAAGCGCCCTTCAAGACGGTTGCCGAGCTGATCGACTATGCGAAGAAGCAGCCGCAGCCGGTGAGCTATGCCTCGCCGGGCAATGCCAGCATCCCGCATCTGTGGGGAGAACAGCTTCGATCGCAGGCCGGTATCAGGCTCGAGCATGTCGGCTACAAAGGCAGCGCCGATGCGCTCAAGGATGTGCTGGGCGGGCACATCATGCTCTTCTCGGACACGCTGCTGCCGACCGGAATCGCTGTGAAGGATGGCCGCCTGCGTGGTCTGGTGGTGGCGGCGGCAAAGCGTACGCCGATGCTGCCCGACGTCCCGACGGTGACCGAGGCCGGACTGCCTGCGAGCATGCAGGCGGCGGTATTCTTCGGCGTCATGGCGCCCGGCGGCACGCCCGAACCTGTGGTGGCGCGTCTCAACTCGGCCTTCGGCGAAGCCATCGCCGATCCTACGGTCAACAAGAGGCTGGTCGATCTCGGCTTCGTCACCGTGGGCGGTAGCGCCGCCGACTACGGCAAGCGCATCGCCGTGGAAACCGAGAAATGGCGTCAGGTGATCAAGGAGGCCAAGATTGCGCCTCCGGGTTAAGGGGATCGTGCGCCTGATCGCTACGACTTAGGCGACCCACCCAGGAAGCAGAAGATCACACCGCTCTTGCCGGCACAGATGTGGCTGTTGCCGTCGGGTGAGAGCTGCTGCAGGACGACCCGCGGCGGTACCGGTACCCACCGGCCGTTGAGCAGCGCGTACCACACGCCATCGTCCTTCTGGTAGGCGCGTGTCGGGCGGCAGTCGCCTTCGACGCCGTTGATCGTGCCGTTGCAGCACGACGCATTCGAGCCTGGTTGCTTCAGCTTCTCGTACCAGTCGTGATTATCTGCGTGACCTTGTCCGTGGTGCCCGGAATGACTTTGCGCCCAGACCGGCGCGCCAACGCCGGCCAGTGTCATGGCCGCAACAGTGGCCAGAGACAGAACAGATGCCAAGTGGGACATGGCTCCGCTCCCCAGTTTTCGGGTCAGCGGGGCAACGGAGACGCACCGTAAAGGTTGCGGACTCCGTCGCTCAGCCGATTCCGCTCATGGGAGTGTACATCATCCGTAGGCCTTGGACGATAGGAACGAAGTCCGGATCGTCGGCCGAGAGCAGGCCATGGCGGACGAAGAAGTCGATCAGGACGAGATTGCAGTTGTATTTGAACTCTTCCGTGTCGCGCACGGTTTCGAAGACTCTCTGCACGGGCCACAGCTCGAAGGAATGGACCTCGCCGTCGTTCGCACGCGGTGTGAACTCCTCCGGCAGTTCGAGATCGAAGCAGGTCATGACATCGGGCTTGAGCTGCTGACCCGACTGGTTCCAGTAGGCGACGACGCTGACGGCCTTGGCTTGTTTTGCTAGTTGGGGAGGAATCGACGCTTCCTCGCCGCACTCCTTCACCAGATTCTCGTGCAGGCCGAGCCCTGCGGGTTGACCGCCGGCCACGGTATTGTCGAGCTGGCCGGGGAAGGTCGGCTTCTCGTAGGAGCGCCGTGGCACCCAGATGTGCAGCCCGTCCGCGCGCCGGACAAAGCCTGTCATGTGTGGGCCACCGGCGCGCACGCCGAACCACGGTACGGCCGAGCGCTCCATCGCCATTAGCATCGGCGTGCCATCGTGTGGTGCGACGGCATATTCCTCTTCCCGCCACAGGCCTTTGAAATAGCCGCGCCCGCGCAGCGTCAGCAGGAATGCGCGCATCGCTGCCGTTCGCTTGGCCGGTGTATCGAGGCCAGGATCGAGATGCCAGCCGTTCTCGCGGCGCGTGAACAGACCTGATTTGCCCACCACGTCGGCAGCAAAGTCGCGATGGAGGAAGCCTGCACGCTCCTGGCCAATGAACCAGGATTCGAATTGCGACAGGTCGGCGTTGTTGCAACGCCGGATATGGTCGAGGAAGGACATCGAACGCGGAGATAGCATAGAGTGCGGCCGATGACCGAAGACGAATTGCAAGCACTCCTGGAGAAGACCCTGCCGGCCGCCGATCTTCACGGCCTGTTCGTCGAGGAATGCCAGGATCAGGACGTGCGCCTGCGCTTCTCACCGGCACCCGACAGCGACTGGACGACGGCGGCGCTCCTGTCTCTGGTCGACACATCGCTGCGGGCTACAGCGGGCGTGACGGCGAAGCTCACGCACCTCACCGTTACGGTCCTGCGTCCGGCGCAACAGGCCGATGTGATTGCCCTGGCGCGGGTCATTCGCCGAGACGGCCCTACCGTGCACGCCGAAGCGTGGCTGTTCAGCCACGCCGTCGTTGAGCCGATGCTGCATGCGGCCGCGAGCCTGTCGCGGTCGCCGATTAGATGACGGGATCGATCAGGCCGGCGGAATACGAATTTTCTGGCCTGGGAAGATCAGGTTGGCGTCCTTGATCACTTCGCGGTTGGCCTCGAAGATCTTCGGATACTTGTTGGCATCCTTGTAGAAGTGCTGCGCGATGGCCGACAGCGTATCGCCCGACTTGATGATGTAATACTGCGTATCGTCCTCGGCGGCGATGTTCATCCCCGTAGTACTGACATTACTGACGCCCATCGTATTGCCGGCGATGAGGATTGCCTTTTGCAGAGCCGCAGCATCAGAGGCGGTGCCGCCGAGCTTCACGGTGCCCGAACTAGGGTCATAGTCGACGGTCAATCCCTCGACCCCTTTGAGCGAGGCTTCGATCTCCGCCTTGAGCTTGTCATTGGCGTCGGAGTCTTTGGTGAAGAGCTTGCGACCGATGTCGCGAACGAAGTCGAACAGGCCCATCTGCTTCTCCTTCTCGCTTCTTGCAGAGCAATCTGCGAGACGACGGTAGCTCGGCGCGAAGAGGAGAGATAGTGAAGATTATCGCGTCTAGGCTGCGTTCTTCCAGGCGTGGTCCACCACGGAGACGACGTCGCGCATGATCTGCGTGAGATCGAAGTCCTTGGGCGTGTAGACACGTGCGACGCCGGCGGCAATCAGCGCTTCGGCGTCGGCCGGTGGGATGATCCCGCCGACCACCACAGGCACATCAGCGATGCCCGCGGCACGCATGCCCTGCAGCACGTCACTTACCAGCGAGACATGACCGCCCGAGAGGATCGAGAGGCCTACGACGTGCACGCTCTCCTCGATCGCTGCATTGATGATGCGCTCGGGTGTCAGCCGGATGCCCTCGTAGACAACCTCCATGCCGCAATCGCGGGCACGTACGGCGATCTGTTCCGCGCCGTTGGAGTGCCCATCGAGACCGGGCTTGCCGACCAGTATCTTGATGCGCCGGCCGAGACGCTTCGACACGCTGTCGACCTCGCGGCGCGCGGCCTCCAGCCGGCCATCGCTGACGCCGGCGGCACGCGCGACGCCGGTGGGCGCACGATACTCGCCGAATACGGCGCGCAGCGTTTCCGTCCATTCGCCGGTCGTGATGCCCGCTTGCGCACAGGCGATCGAAGCCGGCATGACATTGCGGTCTTCCTTGGCCGCGGCGGTCAATTCAGCCAGCGCCTTCTTCGCCGCGGCACTGTCGCGCGAGGCGCGCCAGGCATTCAACCGCTCCACCTGATCGCGTTCGACCGAGCTGTCGACCGTCATGATCGAGCCTTCGCCAGCAGAAAGCGGCGAGGGCTCACCTTCGGTGAAGGCATTGACGCCGACCACGGTCTGCTCGCCTATTTCGATGGCGGCGAGGCGCTTGAGGTTGGACTCGACCAGGCGCTGCTTCATATAGGCGGCGTCGATCGCGGCCACAGCGCCGCCGATGTCGGCGATGCGACCCATCTCGGCGAGCGCTTCCTGCTTCAACGCTTCGACCTTGGCTGCGATCTCCTTGCTGCCGTCGAAAATGTCAGCGTATTCCAGAAGATCGGTTTCGAAAGCCACGATCTGCTGCAGACGCAGCGACCATTGCTGGTCCCACGGCCGCGGCAGGCCGAGCGCCTCGTTCCAGGCTGGGAGCTGCACCGAGCGGGCGCGTGCGTTCTTGCTCATTACGACGGCCAGCATCTCGAGCAGGATGCGGTAGACGTTGTTTTCTGGCTGCTGTTCGGTGAGGCCGAGCGAATTCACCTGAACGCCATAGCGAAACAGACGCTGTTTGGCGTCGGTGACGCCGTAGCGGTTGAGGGTGATATCCTCCCACATCTCGGCGAAGGCCCGCATCTTGCACATCTCGGTGATGAAGCGGATGCCCGCGTTCACGAAGAAGGAGATGCGGCCCACGACCTGCGGGAAATCAGCCTCGGGGACCTGGCCACGGGCCTTCACCGCGTCGAGCACGGCAATGGCGTTGGCCAGGGCAAAGGCCAGCTCCTGCACCGGCGTCGCGCCCGCTTCCTGCAGATGGTAGCTGCAGACGTTCATCGGGTTCCACTTGGGAACTTCACGATAGGTGAAGCCGATCGTGTCGGCTGTCAGGCGGAGCGACGGCTCCGGCGGGAAGATGTAAGTCCCACGCGAGAGATATTCCTTGATGATGTCGTTCTGCGTCGTGCCCTGCAGCTTGTCGCGTGCCACACCCTGGGCCTCGGCCGTCGCGATGTAGAGCGAAAGCAGCCACGCCGCCGGGGCGTTGATGGTCATCGACGTGTTCATGCGGTCGAGCGGAATGCCGTCGAATAAGGTGCGCATGTCGCCGAGATGGGAGATCGGCACGCCGACCTTGCCGACTTCGCCCTTGGCCAGCGGGTGGTCGCTGTCGTAGCCGGTCTGCGTCGGCAGATCGAAGGCCACCGACAGGCCGGTCTGCCCGCGGGCCAGATTGGTCCGGTAAAGCTCGTTGGACTTGGCTGCCGTCGAATGGCCGGCATAGGTGCGGATCAGCCAGGGCCGATCCTTGTTGGCCTGGTTCTTTTGGGCTTTGTCGCGGGCGGATGCTGTCATGGTGGCGGTTCGCGGCGAGGTTGACGTAAACTTGCCTACACCAATACATGCTGCGTCGCAGCATGGAAAATTTTGCAGTGCAATCAGTGAGATAGGGGCCCGTTGAGTAACTCTTCCTCTCCTTGGACGCAGGTTGCCCCTCAGGCTGTCAGCCAAACGACTGTGCCCGGAACCCCCTGGGCACCCGACCCGACGCCCAGCCGGCCGGTCTATGACGGGCGGCTCGGCGAGCTGTACGCGATCTATCTGAGGCATCTCTTGCTGATGCTGGTGACGCTCGGCTGGTCACGTTTCTGGGGGCGTACCAACATCCGCCGCTACGTCTGGAGCCACCTCGCGGTCCTGGGGGATCGCTTCGAATATCGTGGTCGTGGCCGCGAGCTTCTGATCGGGTTCCTGTTCGCCTTGCTGCTGGTCGCGGTCTGGATCGGCCTGATGTGGTTGGTCTGGCGTTACGTCTTTCACGAGAAGCCGATGGCAAGCTTCGGCATGTTCGACCTTTTCTCGCTGTCGGTCGCGCTGATCGGCTTTCCGCTGGCTTATGTCGGACACTATGCAGGGCTACGCTACAGGCTCTCGCGCACGCGCTGGCGCGGCATTCGTTGCGGTATGGCAGGGTCGGCGTGGAGCTACGGCGCACTGGCGACGGGCCTGCATTTCGTCAACGCTACGACGGCCTATCTGCTGACTCCGCTCGTCTCGGTGAATCTCGCGCGGCCGCGCATCGCCAACGCGCGCGTCGGCACCCTGCCGTTCGTCTTCGCGGGCCGCGCTGGTGATATCTACGGCCGCTATATCGGCTATTACTTCCTGAACATCATTGCCTGGATCGCCGCCGGCGTCGCCGTCTTTGCCGCTGTCGGCGGCACGATCGAAGGTCTTGGCATTTCATCCGACGATTTTCTGAGGCTTCTGTCCAACCCCAGCCTGAACACCGTGCTGCTGGTCCTGGTTCTGGCCTTCGCCGCCTACATCGTCTTTGGCCTGCTGATCCTGCCGCTGCGTTGCTGGTGGCAGGCCTATCTGTTGCGCTACCTCGTGACCCACAGCCGTGCCGGAAACCTGCTCTTCACGACGGCGATCACGACGCGGCAGATGTGGGGCTTCCTGGTGCTGAACTATCTCATCATCCTGCTGACCCTCGGCATCGGCTGGCCCTTGGTGATGCATCGCACGATGAAGCTGATCTCGGCCCAGCTCTGGATCTACGGCGTGCCCAATGGCCAGGAGATCCGCCAGCCGGCAGATCGCGGACCAGGTTACGGCGAGGGCTTGCTCGACATGTTCGACGTGAGCGGGGTTTGAGCGTGGCCGCTGCTCCCACGATGACGACCCGCTACTACGACGGCGAGACCGCCGAAGTTCACATCGTCTCGGTACGGCTTACGACGAACGAACTGGTGATCTACCGGCCGACTGGAGCGGAAGTCGTCGCGCGCTGGCCGATCGGCGAAGTCGCCGTGCTGGGCGATACCCAGCACGAGGTGGTGCCATCGATCGTGCGGCACGGCAGCGACGCAAGGCTGATCGTCGAAGACCCGCAGGTGCGCAGCACCCTCGCCTCGCTGGCGCCGGCGCTACAGGCACTGGTGCCGCGCCCGGTGGCGGTCGGGCGGCGCATCGCCGTCTTCTCCTCAGCCATCGTCGCCTTGGTCGGCGTGTTCTGGGGCATCCTCGACTACGGTACGGAGTATGCCGTGCCCTTCCTGCCGAACAGTTGGCAGGAGCAGTTGGGCGAGACCGTCCTCGACGATCTCCTCGCCGATAAGGAGGAGTGCGAGGGCGAGGTGGGGCTGGCGGCCATCAACCGCCTGGCCAACGATCTCGCAAAGGAAGCGGGCTATCCTCACCCGATCACCGTGCACATCGTCGAAGGCGGACCGGTCAACGCCTTCACCCTTCCGGGCGGCATCCTGGTTTTCTATTCCGACCTGATCACCCAGGCGAAGGACAGCTCGCAGGTTGCGGGTGTCGTGGCACACGAGATCGGTCACGTCGTGCACTATCACCCGACCAAGGGACTGGTGCGCGCCTATGGCATGGACCTGCTGTTGAAGCTCGTGAGCGGCGGTTATTCGGAGATGATGAGCACGGTAGGTGGCGGCGGCAGTCTGCTGCTGGCGCTGCGCAACGGGCGCTCCGCCGAGCGTGAGGCCGATGCGACCGGTGTGGATTTGCTGGAGCGGCGTGGCCTGCGTGCCGATGGGGTATCGACCTTCTTCCAGCAGCTCATGGAGAAGGAACCCAAGGACGCGGCAGCGGCCGCGGGCATCTGGTCCAGCCATCCGCCGACGGCCGAGCGCATCGAGGCCACCAAGCGTCCTGCCACGGGACGGCCGGCCTTCAGCAATGCTGAATGGCAGGCGCTCCTGAACGTGTGCAAGTAGCACCATGAAAGCGCCGTCCAAGACAGCATTGTTCGCGGCGGTCAAAGTGTGGGACGCCGCGTCGGTTGCCGCCATGCTCAAGGCTGCACCGGCGCTGGTCTCCGCACGCGATCCATCAAGACGCCAGGCGCTGCATCTGGCGTGCGCGATGCGACCGGAAGCTGCCGGGCTCCGTGAGCCAAATGGCATTGCGACCGTGACCGTGCTGTTGCGGGCAGGTGCATGCCTCGAGGACGAGGTGCCGATGGACGAGGACGAAGGCGACTTCCGCGCCACGTCCGTCTGGTACGCCGTGGCCCGTGGCGAAAACCTGCCGCTGGTGCGCTTCCTGCTGAGGCGCGGCGCCGATGCCAGCTATTCCTTGTGGGCGGCCGTGTGGCGCGATGACTCGGTAATGATGCGCGAGCTATTGAAGGCGAAGCCGCGCCTGAACCTCAGAGCACACGGGGAAACGCCGCTCTTCTATGCGGCGCGGCTGCAGCGGTTGAAGACACTCGACCTATTGATCACGGCTGGCGCCGATCCGACGATCGGCGATGATCGTGGTCGCGATGCGGTCGAGATCGCACGCGCACGCCGTCTGCCAGCGCCATTCATCGAGCGGCTCGCGGCGCTGGTGCCGCGAACGAAGAAGAAATAGATGGTCGGCGTAGTCGTCCTGGCGACATCTCGCGAGAGTCCCGACCTCCTGGTGTCCGATCGTCTCTATGCCGATGCGCTCGAACGGCGTGGTTGTCGTGTCGTCAGTGCGCCGTGGGATGGGCCGCGTAGTGGCTTCGCGGACGCTGATGCCGTCGTTATCCGCGCGACCTGGGGATACTATCGGACGCTGGAAGCTTTTCGCGAGTGGACGGAGGCGATGGCCTCTGCAACGCAACTGTTCAATTCCATCGATCTCATTCGCTGGAACCTGCGCAAAGATTATGTCGGGAAGCTTGCAGTGGCGGGTGTACGCGTCCCTCGAACGCATGTCGTCGCTTGCGATGCCGCCATTATCGATAAGGTCCTTGCCGAAGAGCTTTGGGACCGCGCCGTAGTGAAGCCCGCCACCGGCGCCTCGGGTCATTCGGTCGAGCTTCTGCAACGCGCGACGCTGGCCGAACAGGTCGCCAACCTCTCTGACGAAGCGCGCGCTTCAGGTGTGGTCGTGCAGGAATTCCTGCACGAGATCGCCGAGGGAGAATTGTCACTCGTCTATTTCGACGGTGTCTTCAGTCACGCTATCCGCAAACGCCCACCACCGGGCGAATTCCGCTCCAACTCGCGCTATAAGCCGACCCGCACCGCCGAGACGCCGCCGGCCGCGGTGACAGAGCAGGGGGCAGCCTGCCTCGCCGCTTTGCCGGAACGGCCGCTCTACGCCCGCGTCGACGGCGTCGTACGCGACGGCACGCTGATCGTGATCGAAGTCGAGGTGCTGGAGCCGGCATTGTTCATGGAGTTCGACCCACTCTCGGCCGAGCGCTTCGCCGCCGCGACGCTTGGCCGGCTGCGATTATGAACAACCGCTACGGCTCAGTGGCAGCCTGGGTCTATCACCTCGACAAGCCGATTGGTCGTTCCTTCGGTGACATCGAATTCTACCGCGAAGGGCTGAAGGGATGCCGCGGTCCCGTACTTGAACCCGCAGTCGGCAATGGCCGCGTCCTGATTTCCTTGCTGGAAGCCGGGTATGACGTGCAAGGTTTTGATGCTTCGCCGGAGATGCTCGACTATTGCCGCCGTGAATGCGCCGCGCGCGGCTTCGCGCCGCCACTCAGCCTACAGAGGTTCGAGGATTTCAAGGTCGAACGGGCCTTCGACGCCATCATCCTGCCGGCTGGGTCGTTCCAGTTGATCGTCGATGCCGCAGTTGCGCGTGACGTGCTGCACCGGTTCCGCGCGGCGCTGCGGCCGGGCGGCCGGCTGATCGTCGATCTCGATCCCGTTTCCGCCTTCGTCGACGCGACGGATAGGCAACGAAGCTGGCAGGCGGGCGAAGGCCTGCTCACTCTGCAGGAGCGTCACCTCGAAACCGACGCTGCGCGCCAGACGACGGTTTCGCTTCTTACCTACGAGCATTGGCGGCACGGTCGGCTGATCCTCGCCGAAGAGGAACTCTTTAGCCTGCGCTGGTGGGGCATTGCCGAGTTCGAGGAGGCGCTCGGTGCGGCAGGCTTCGTCGACCTCGTCGTTTCCGCCGACTACCGCCGCGGCGCGGCACCGGACCGCGACAGCAAGAGCATCACCTTCGAGGCCTGCGTCGACGCCTTCAGCCCTTGAGGCGCTGTCCGCCGATGCGATGGTCTTTCAGGATCTCCGGCCGGAAGGCGAGGCCGTGGCCCGGCCGCTCGGGTGGGCTCATCGTCCCGTTCTTCGAGGGCAATATCGGCTCGATCCAGAGATCGTCGTTCCAGTCCATGTATTCGAGGTAGCTGGCGTTGGGGATCGAGGCCAGCAGGTGGACCATCGTCTCGTGGAAGAGATGTGGGGCGAGGCGGATGCCCCAGGGTTCGGCCGCTGCTGCGATCTTGCGTAGCTCGGTATAGCCGCCACGCATGGGGTCGGGCTGAAGGATTGGCACGCACGGCGTCTCGAAGAAGGGCCTGAGGTCGTTGCGCGTGAAGTGGCTCTCGCCGCCCACGACCCTCGTCTTGAGCGCCGCGGCGATCCGGCGGTAGCCGGCGAAGTCCTCGGCGACCACCGGCTCCTCGAGCCAGTAGGGATCGAACTCGTCGATGCGATGGCCGGCCTGGATGGCGGTGTCAGCGTCCCAGCCCATGTTGACGTCGATCATGATCTCGACGCCGCCGCCCATGGCCTCGCGCATCGCCTTCACGTTCTCGACGTCCTCGCGCCACGGCCGGATGTGAGCCACCTGCATCTTGATGGCCTTGAGGCCCTGGGCCGTGAACTCCTTGGCACGGCGGATCATGCCGTCGCGGCCGAGGCCACGGAAACAGCCGGAGCCGTACGCCGGTATTTCGGTGCGCGCCGCACCCCAGAGCCGGAACAACGGCAGGCCGGCCCGCTTGCCCACGATGTCCCACAGCGCCATGTCGACGGCGCTCTGGGCGAAAACGGTGACGCCCATGCGGCCCAGCCAGAAGTTGCTGCGGTACAGGGTCTGCCAGATGCCCTCGACTTCCGTTGCGTCGCGACCGATCACATGAGGTGCAATCAGCTCCTTCATGCAGGCATCGAGCGTGTCCAGGCCACCACGTAGCGGCATCAGGTAGCTCATGCCCACCAGGCCGCCTTGCGTCTCGATCTCCAGCACGAAGATCTGGCGATGAGGCTCGGAGAGGATGCCCGCGGCCGGCGCGGCGCCTCGCCACGGCACCTGCAACAGGCTCGTGCGCAGCTCGACGATTGTGGTCGGAGTAGTCATAAGGCGTATCTCCCGTAACTTCTCGTCACTATGATGCGCGCGCCATGAGCCAGTCCAACCGAGTCTACCTCTTCGACACCACCCTGCGAGACGGCGCCCAGACCCAAGGCGTCGACTTTACCGTTGCCGACAAGGTCGCGATTGCGCGCGAGCTGGACCTGCTCGGGATTGACTACATTGAAGGCGGCTGGCCGGGCGCCAATCCGACGGACGATCGCTTCTTTGCCGAGCCGCCAGAATTCAAGAACGCCAAGTTCACAGCCTTCGGCATGACGCGCCGCGCCGGCCGCAGTGCGGCCAACGATCCCGGGCTGGCCGCCATCCTGCAGACCAAGGCACGCAACGTCTGCATGGTCGGCAAGACTTGGGATTTCCATGTCGATGTCGCCCTTGAGGTCGATCGCACCGAGTATCTCGAGATGATCTCGGACTCACTCGCCTATGCAAAGACACGCATGGATGAGGTGATGTTCGATGCCGAGCATTTCTTCGACGGCTACAAGGCCAATCCCGACTATGCGATGGCGTGCCTCGCCGCTGCAGAGAAGGCCGGCTCTCGCTGGCTGGTGCTTTGCGACACCAACGGCGGCACCCTCCCGCACGAAATCGAGCGCATCGTGGGGGAGGTGGTGAAGAAGATCCCGGGTGACCGGATCGGCATCCACACTCACAACGACACCGAGAATGCCGTGGCCAACTCGCTGGCGGCAGTGCGCGCCGGCGCGCGCCAGGTCCAAGGCACGATCAACGGGCTCGGTGAGCGTTGTGGCAATGCCAATATGATCGCATTGATCCCCAATCTCGTGCTGAAGATGGGCTTCGATACGGGCCTGAAGGACGGCGCGATGCAGCGGCTCACGCACCTGTCGCGCCTGCTCGACGACCGGCTGAACATGCCGACCAACCGCAGCGCGGCCTATGTCGGCACGCGCGCCTTCGCCCACAAGGGCGGCTTGCACGTCTCGGCGGTCGAGAAGGATCCCAAGACCTATGAGCATGTCGATCCCGAGGTGATCGGCAACCAGCGTATCATCGTGGTGAGCGATCAGGCCGGGCGCTCCAACATCATGGCGCGCTTTCGCCAGATCGGGTTGGAGGTCGATCCCAAGGATCCCGGCGTCGCGCGCCTGCTCGAAATCGTGAAGGAACGCGAGTCCGAGGGCTATGCCTATGACGGCGCCGATGCGTCGTTCGAGCTTCTGGCACGGCATGAACTCCACACCGTGCCCGACTATTTTGCGCTTCAGAGCTTCCGGGTGCTGGCCGAGCGACGGGTGAATGCGCGCGGCCAGTTGATCGCCCTGTCCGAGGCGACCGTGAAGCTTGATGTCGCCGGCCGCCGCGCGATGGAAGTGGGCGAGGGCAACGGTCCCGTGAACGCCCTTGATGCTGCGTTGCGAAAGGCATTGCTCCCGGTCTATCCGGAGCTCGGGGACATGCGGTTGGTCGACTTCAAGGTCCGTATCCTCGATTCGGCTGGCGGCACGGCGGCAACGACACGCGTCATGATCGAGAGTGCGGACGCGAAAGGCCGGCGTTGGAGCACCATCGGCGTGTCGCCCAACATCGTCGACGCTTCTTACAACGCGCTCTACGACGCCATTACCTACAAGCTGTTTCGCGACGGCGCTCAGCCCGCACAACGGACATAGGCAGGCATTCGCGTAGCGAGCCAAGCTCGCACAACCCAGCCTAGCAGCCATGTTGCGACTGCCAGTTGACCTAGAATGGGTCGGGGCAGACCATATCTCTTGTGCGAGACGGAGAGCATCTGGACACCCAGACCCCGCCCATCGCGGCGGCCGTAACGCGGCGGCCGCGGCTGGCTGGGCGCGTCCTTGCGCGTGCCGTCATGTGGCTGCTGCCGGCGGTCGTGTTGGCCATCACCCTGTTTGTCTGGTTGTCGTCTGGCCGCACGGTCACCACGGACAACGCCTATGTGAAGGGCGATCGCGCTCAGATCGCGACGGAACTGAGCGGGGTCATCGTCGAAGTGCCCGTTCAGGAGAACCAGCGCGTCTCGCGTGGCCAGCTTCTCTTCCGCCTCGACGACCAGTCCTATCGTCACGCTTTGGCGAAGATCGAGGCCGAGATCGAGACGACGCGTGCCGACATCCGGGGCTTGCGCGCGCAGTGGCGCACCAAGCGCGAGGAGATCAAGGCCGCGCTGAGCCAGCAGACCTTCGCACAGGCCGAGTTCGACCGTCAGGCCGAGCTCGCCGCGAAGAAAGTTGCTTCGACCCAGAAGCTCGAGGAAGCGCGAATGGGCCTCGAGGTCGCCCGCCAGCGCATCTCGGCCGCGCAGGAGGATCTCACCCGCATCGAAGCCGCGTTGGCTGGCGATCCCAAGATTCGGGCCGACGATCATCCACGCGTGAGGCAGATGATGGCTGCCCGTGAGGAAGCGCTGCTGCAGCTTCGCCGCACCATGATCGAGTCACCGCTCGACGGTATGGTTTCCAAGCGGCCGGTGCCGGGCAGCTACGCTACCGCTGGCGTACCGGCCATGGTGGTGGTGGCCGATACCGATCTCTGGATCGAGGCCAACTACAAAGAGACCGAACTCACGCGCGTGCGGCCGGGCCAGAAGGCGGCGATCCACATCGACACCTATCCCGACTCGCAGTGCAGCGGCACGGTCAGCAGCATCGCCCAGGCAACCGGAGCGGAGTTCGCCGTGCTGCCGCCGCAGAACGCCAGCGGCAACTGGGTGAAGGTCGTGCAGCGCATCCCCGTGCGGGTGAGTGTCACGTGTCGCGAGGGTGACCCGCCGCTCCGGGTCGGCATGAGCACGACGGTCGAGATCGACACCGGCCACAGCCGTACCCTGAGCGGGCTGCTGAACAGCACGGCCAAGTGGCTCGGCCTCTCGGGCGCATCGGCGAGCGCTTCGTCGGGCACCAGCTCTTAGTCCAATGGCGCTGGCCGTCGATCGGGCGACCTTGCGCCGCCGCCGCCTCATCACTTTCACGGTGATGGCCGCCACCATCATGCATGCGCTCGACGGGACGATCGCCAACGTCGCGTTGCCGTCAATCCAGGGCTCGCTGTCGGCGACGCAGGAGCAGGTCTCCTGGGTCGTTACCTCCTATATTGTTGCATCGGCAATCATGACGCCGCTCGCGGGCTTCTGCGCCATGCGTTTCGGCCTGCGCCGGACGCTTTCGTTCTGTGTCGTCGGCTTCACCATCGTGTCGATGATGTGTGGCGCCGCCCAGTCGCTCGATCAGCTCGTGCTGTTTCGTGCCCTGCAGGGTGGCTTTGGCGCGGCACTTGTGCCGGTCTCGCAGGCGATCATGATGGATACTTATCCGCGTGAAGAGCAGGGCAAGGCCATGGCGATGTGGGGCGTCGGCACCATGATCGGTCCGATCGCCGGCCCATCGCTCGGGGGGTGGCTGACCGATGAGTTCAGCTGGCGTTGGGTGTTTTACGTCAACCTCCCGGTCGGCATTCTCTGCACCATCGGCATCCTGGCACTTGTGCGCGATAATGTGCATGGCACGCCGCGCCGCTTCGATCTGCTCGGGTTCACCTTGCTGGCCGTCGCGATCGGCTCCTTCCAACTCATGCTCGACCGTGGCCATATGCTCGACTGGTTCGACTCGGTGGAGATCATCGGCGAGACCCTGGTGGCGGCCGTGGCCTTCGCCATGTTCCTGATCCACATGCTGACCGATCGCCAGCCGTTCCTGTCACGAGATCTCTTCCGCGATCGCAATCTCTGCGTCGGCCTCTGCTTCACGGCGCTGGCGGGCCTGGTGCTGATCGTGACGGCGACCCTGATGCCGCCCTTCCTGCAGCAGCTCCTGGGTTATCCGGTTCTCACCACCGGCATCGTGCTCGCGCCGCGAGGCGCCGGCATGATGGTTTCTATGATGCTGGTGGCGCGCCTGATCAACTTCATCGATCCCCGATTTCTAATCGGCCTCGGCTTCGCTCTGTCCGCGCTGTCGCTGTGGGACATGACGTTGTTCAATCTGAATGTCAGCGAAGCGGAAATCATCTGGAATGGCGTGCTCCTGGGCTTCGGGTTGGGGCTCGTCTTTCCGCCACTGACGGTTCTGACGTTCGCCACGCTACCGCCGCGGCTGCGCACCGAGGGAGCCGCCATCAACGCGTTGCTGCGCAATCTAGGTGCCAGTATCGGCATTGCCGTCCTGGTTTCGATGCTGGCCAGCAACAGCCAGCAGAACCGCGCCGATATCGTGGAGAGGTTCACGCCCTTCCATCCGGGCTGGCCCCTGGGCAGCCACGCTTCCGGCTATGATCCGACGATGCTCGCGATCTGGGATAACGAGATCACCCGGCAGGCGGCGCTGATCGGCTACCTCAACGACTTCCGCATCATGATGATCTGCACGCTCGTGCTGATCCCGCTTCTGGTCCTGATGCGACGGCCAGCCCTTATCCCGACGCGCTAACCACGTTATAGGACGGCATGGGACGCGCATCGAAGGGCCGCGCCGTTGCCGCCGTGACGCCGGCGGTCATCTTGGTACGCCCACAACTCGGCGAAAATATCGGCATGGCTGCACGGGCCATGCTGAACTGCGGGCTATCGACTTTGCGGTTGGTGGCGCCGCGCGACGGCTGGCCGAACGACAAGGCGCAGCGCGCCGCCTCCGGTGCCGACGTCGTGCTCGAAAAGGCGGAGGTCTTCGAATCGGTGGCCGATGCCGTCGCTGACCTTGGCCGCGTGGTCGCGACCACGGCACGCAACCGCGAACTCAGCCAGCGCATCCTGACGCCGCGCCAGGCGGCCGGAGAGATGCATGGCTGGATCGGGCAGGGCGAACGGGTTGGTATCCTGTTCGGTCCGGAGCGCACCGGCCTCACCAACGACGACATGGTGCATGCCGACACCGCGCTCTCCATCCCGCTCAACCCGCAATTCTCCTCCCTCAACATGGCGCAGGCGGTGTTGTTGATTGCCTACGAATGGACCGCCTGGGGTGACGAAACGCCCCTTCAGCGCATGTCCGACCATTCGGCGCGGCCGGCCGACAAGGAGGAGCTCGCCAATCTGTTTGAGCATCTCGAGCGGGCATTGGATCAGTCGGGTTTTCTGCGCCACAAGGCGATGCGGCCGGCCATGGTCAACAATCTGCGGGCGCTGTTGCAGCGCGCGGTGATGACCGAGCAGGAGGTCCGCACCTTCCACGGCGTCATCAAGTTCCTGTCGAAGAGCAAGCACGAGGAGTAGCCATGTCCACGACCGCCAAGATCTCCTGGGTCGACGGTGCCCTGTTCGTCGCCGAGGGTGGCAGCGGCCATACCCTCACCATGGACGGTGCCCCTGATGTCGGCGGCCGCAACCTCGCCTCGCGCCCGATGGAGGTGGTGCTGATGGGCCTGGGTGGCTGCACGGCGATCGATGTGGTTTCGATGCTGAAGAAGCAGCGCCAGGACATCGAAGGGGTCGAGGTCTCGCTGGTCGCCGAGCGCGCCGACGATCATCCCAAGGTCTTCACCTCAGTGAAACTTGTCTACACTGTACGCGGCCGTAAGCTGAACAAGGCGCTGATCGAGCGGGCCGTGAGCCTGTCGGACGAGAAATATTGCTCGGCGACCGCCATGGTGAAGAAGTCGGCCAATGTCACCCATGAAGTGGTGCTGGTCGAAATCTAGAAGGGCTTATGCTGTAACGAAGCAAGTCGGTCGGTGATCAACTTGGCCGTGAGTCGGTTGCCGGCATCATCCTTGTGGCCTCCGACGTAGTAAGCATCGAGTCCATCGGCTCGAACGGCAGTTTCGAAGGCAGCGGCCGTATCGAGTATCAGCAGGCCGCTCTTCTCTGCACATTGCAGGACCGCCGCGGTGGTCTGAACTTCGAACTGACGGGTCGTCTCATTCATCCAGGCAAGTGGCGTATACTGTGCGACGATCAGTATCGTCAGGCCGTGAGCGAGGCTGAGTTGGCGCAGTCTCTCCATCAGCAGGCAAGAGACACGGTCGCCTTGTTCGTGGGCGGCCACGCGGAGACGAGGCTGGCCCGCTAGCCAGTAGTCGGCCAAACCCAGCCGGTCCATCGTCAGATCGACCAGGAACGAATGACCTGCAATTCTGCGGAATGCATCTATCGGCTGGACCACATGCAACGGCACCGGCACGTTGCGCAGCTCGAGTCCACCTTCGATCACCTCAAAATAGGGCTTCTCGACACCCCATAAGACCCGTTCCTGCGCTCGACGCACGTTGTCGCCGATGAAGCTAACCACCAGCAGTCCGGGTTTCAGCGCCGGAACGAGCGCCTCAGCGCGCAGCACAACCTGATCGATGCCATAGCCTGCTACGCCGCCATTGAGGACGCGGCGATCCAGCATGTCTTGAAGATGTGCTGGGAAGGTCTCTTCGTCGTTTACTTCCTCACCCATGGCGTAGGAGTTGCCCAACACCAGGACTGGCGGAGTTTCGATAGCGGGAGGTGGGGAGTCGCGCCGATGCACGCGGAGGCCTCGCATGTCGAAGGTCAACAGTTCCTTGCCACCATGATTCGTGCCCGAATACCCGGCGCGCGGCTTGTAGCCCAGAAGGGAGTCCGGCTGCATGACGTTCCAGCGGCCTTCGGCAAGGGATGGGTATGTGACGAAGTTCTCCCATTCCCATCGCTTGGGATCATCAGACACGATCCGCACAAGCAGCTCGCCGGCCAGCAGGCAGGCCATGACGCTCGCCAGCACCAGGCCCAGTCCAATACCCGCTTCGCGCAGGCGCGATACCCTGCCGATGGACTTATCCGAGAGAACGCGCCCCACGTGCACCTCACGTCCCGCGATCCAACTTTGATTCAACAAAGTAGGTGCCAGAACTTTTTGAACGAGGCGGTGACAAGACTATGCCCATTGCTCGGATAAGGAGAACAACCTGGTCACGCGACGTCTGAGCTTCCGGTGTCGATGAGGCCCGCACGGAGGAGGGTTGGTATCGCCCAGATGCGCAACAGGTTGTAGTTCGCAGAAGTCCTCTACCACAATCATGGGCGGTATATCTCTTCGTCATCACAGCATGTCGGTGCAGAAGGGCGGTAGCTTCGAATGGTGCACACTACCGAGTGAGTGGGGTTGGGGAATCAGACTGGCTCGGCAGTTGCAAAAATGGGGGGGTCCGCCGGGTGTGGCGGACCCTTCTTTGTTTGGCCTATGGGCAGGCAGGCCACAGCTGGCTTAGTCGCGAAGGCGTGATCCTTAGTGAACTCATGTCACCGAATGTGTGCGAAGAAAGGATCCGCCTAGGAACTGTTTCACCTTGGATCCGTTGGTAACCCATTCCAGCAAGGAGGTTACCAATGAGGATCGTTCCTTTGAGTGCAGTGGGTGTTGCAGTCCTGGTCGTCGGTTGTTCGGTAAGCCATGAGACGGTGAAACCTCCGCCGGCTCCAACGACGCAACGCACGACGACTGTCTACAATGATCCGTATTCCCCGACGCCTACCGCGACGACGACGACGGTTACGACGCCGGCTCGATAGGGCTGACTGTCATGGCATTGACCGTGCTGTCGGGGGCACTGGCTTCCCGCCGGTAGGCCTTTCGTGGTCGTCCATCCAGTGCCGGCGCGAAATGGTCAATCGACGGCTTTCAGGAGCCACGTCTTCGAGGTGGTCCTTTGGTTGAGAACCGCGACGGCGGCTGCCAGGAACAGCACTCCCCAGCAGGTGGGGCCAACATAAGCGCCGGACGCCTGACCGAGGATTGCCCATACGACCCAGCAGAAAGCTGGGCTTGGAACACCCAGAGTCGTTAGCCAATAGCTGATGGCGGCGATCAGTATTAATCCCGGCACAAGGCCGAGATAGATCCAGTGCAGCCAGAAGTAGTTGATCAACAGTTCGGAGGCAGGATGAACAACCGGCCATGCCGAGGAGTACGCCGGAGATCGTAGGTAGAGGTTGGTGACTCTGTCTTGGATGAACGGCTCTCCGGTCAATCCGGCGCCGAAGGGCATTGACGACATGATGTCGATGCCCGCGAGGGCGGGCCCACGCACACGATAGAAAGCGCTGGGATCGTTGCCCGACTGGGCGTCGCGATTGCGCTCGACAAACACAGTTTGTGCGACCAGCAAGACTGCGCCTGCGCACAAGAGGCATGCCGCAGCGTTCGGGATCAGGCGGGCAAAATTCACCTTCCCGCCACTGCGCGATGCGAGAAAAACCAGGTAAGGCGCCGCAAGAATCAGCATTAGCAAAAGGGTTGGGCCAGGCATTGCAGCGATGCCGAGGGCAAACAATAGCCCGTAGAGGATGAGTTTCCACCGCGACGAGCTCGCGACCAACCATAGGAACGTAAAGAGTGAGTAGCAGAACGTAACGCTGGAAGGTTCGGACGCAAAGAATTTGGGACGGACGCGGTCATAGTATGTCAGGTCCCGGAGGTCGCCGTCGTAGAAGCCGCGACTGTAGAGAACTGACCGAACTGAATCGCTGATCGGTCGCAAGCCACCATAGGTTTCCAGCAAGCAGCCTATGGCCAGTGTCAGGGCGCATCCCAGAAAGAGACCGGCGATCTGATTGCGGCTCCCGAGGGTAACAGTCAGAAACAGCGCGTATCCTATCGTCATGGAGTAGACGAGCTGGATAAGTCCGTTTGTACGTCTAGGCAGGAAGTTAAGATCGGGCGCGCAGAGTATGGAAACGGTGTACAGGGCAATGACCAATATGAAAGCCATCAACCCAGCGCGCGATATTTGGTCCCGTCGCCGCCACAGGAGGATGAGACCGGCGACGCCCGCTGGAATGGAAGGAATGGGAACGTTCTTCGAAATCGGGATTGTATAGTTCGTATAGATGCCGATCAGGAACAGCACGATGAGCGCGATATCGACCCAGCTGAGCCTGGCAGTACCTGGCATTGAGCCGTAAGCCACAGTGTACGGCCTGTGGGGACTTGGCATCACGGTCGCAGACATTCATGTCTCCGTATTCGCGTCATCGGCTGTGAATTTCTCTGTCTCGTTGCCTCGGTCAGCCCCTCTTGCCTGGGTAGACGTATGACAATCGGCTATTGGGAGGCGGCAGCCTCCGGCCCGGTCGGGGAAGCCTGTTTCTTCCGGAGGTGCTGTAGGATCGGGTAATTCACCAAACCTGTAGGGCGAAGTCCCTCACGTTCTTCGTAGCGCCTAACCGCTGCTGCGGTCATGGGACCGATGATGCCATCGACAGGCCCCGGAGTTAGGCCGCTCGCGGTCAGCAATGTCTGAAGCTCTTTTGCTTCCGCGGGATTGAGCATCGGATCTCTTGGCGTTGCCTCGGCAACCACGGCTCGCTCTTCCACTGGGACAACGGGTACTGGCTCCGCATCAACGATGGGGGCGGGCGCCCGTGGTTGAGAGGCATCCGGCAGCGGTAGTAGCGCTGGCGGTGTCGCTGGCGTCGGCACCGGCGCTGGTATCGTCGACGAAGGAACAAGCGTTGCCTGCGACGGTGTCGGATTGATCGGTTGAGCGATGAGCGCAGGCGGGGCCTGTACTTGAGGGCGAAGGAAGTAGAGCGCGCCGGCTGCCAATAGGCCTGTCCCGAGACAGAATACGAGGAGCAGAAGATACGCTCGGCGAGGATTGGTCCGTTCTGGGAAGGACTGCTGATTTCCCGAAGGCGCTGCATGCGCCTGACTCTCGTCCTGAATCAGACCCCGAGCCCTGCGAACATCATCGGAGAAACGCTCTGCCAGTTGACGAGAAAAGGACTCGATTGCCGGATCGACTGGCCTGTCAATCTGGCGATGCCGGGATCTTCCGCCGCGAAGATGTCGCGGCGAGCCTTGATGCTCATCTGGCTTTTCGATCTGCGCCTCAATGAAGGTCGCTTCGCGAGAATGCATGCTCGCACTCCAAGTTCGGGATAGGCCAGCATCGATCCAGCCCGGTGCGATGATGCGTGATGCCCGCGGACTAGAGGCGTGATCAAACTAAGGCATAGCCTGATCAATCGGTGTCTCCGATGACCGTTCGAAGATGGGGAGCCTCCCGAAAAAGCCCTCTCCTTAACCTCGCTCAGTACGACTCGATGCTAGAAAGCGGCCGTCATCATTGCTCTTGCAGTCCGTGAGCCGGAGAGCGTGCGAAAGCGAACGCCGACGCCTCGTGTACGATATGCAACGTTAATGTGACTTCCGCCTATAAAAGGACCACGACTAGCTCTGGGGTCACCAGCAACTTCGTCCTGGTGGCCGCGCACTCTCCCCTTCGACTGAAAGGGACGCCGGCCTCGATCAGGTCACGTTCACAACTGACGTTAGAATCTGCCTGTTGCAGACGTTGCGCTGCAGATGCCCTGAAGATCTTCTGACCATCGATGACGTACCAGCATGGATGTGAAGGCACTACTTATAGTGGTAGGCAATATTCTGGGTGAAGTCGTCGAATGCATCGCGGGCCGAAAAGGGGCAGCGTCCGGTGAGTGTTGCTCTTGTTTTGGACTTTGTGATGAACTTGTGATCGTGACGGCAAAGAGGCTGCGGACCCGACTCTATCAGCTTCTTTCATGCTTATAGTATGCGCGGGGTTGGGACCCGTACGCGTCTAGTTGAAAGTGGGAAGGGGCCAAAAGGCGGGAACCTTTTGGTTTAGTGTTGGGGACATAATGAAGTGTATTGCCAACAGAAGGGCTATCCACGATTCACCACAAATCGCGCTCACGCGCGATTCGGTGCCCACCCTCGTAACTCTCTCGGCTGATTGGTTCCGTTCTTCGCTCGCATGGCCCTCTGGGTCCTGCGTGAAGGCGGATGTCGGCTTGAGAGGGACAGCGTCGCCTTGCAACACTGTCACGAGGAACAGAACATGCTGCTATCATCGCAACACTCTGCATCAGCGCTGCTGCCGCCAGCTGCATCAGCCGAGAGCTTAAGGCCAACGCGGGTCATCGCCGTAGATGACGATGCTCATTTCCGGGAGATGCTTCGAGCAGAGCTGACGGAGCATGGGTTCTCGGTCGAGACATTTGCTGATGCGCAATCTTTGCTCGCTGCCGTGCACGACATCGCCGATGCGGACGTGATCCTTTTGGACTGGGGTCTTCCCCGCGTCTCCGGCATTGATCTTCTGCTCCAACTACGTCGACTGGGCATCGCCTTGCCAGCGGTCTTCCTGACTGGGCGACCCTTCACGTCAAACGAATCCCTTGCATTCGATCATGGGGCGCTAGACTTCATCGACAAGGCGAGAGGTATTTCCATCCTCGTACAGCGCCTGCGTCTCGTCGCTGGAATAAAGACACCGGAGACTCTTCGGGAGAGATTCCTCCAATGCGGCAAGCTATTGCTGAAGCCGCATGTCAGTCGCGCATTTTGGAATGACACCGACGTTCAGCTGACGCTTGGGGAATTCAAGATCGTCCATCTGCTGGCGCGCAATGCCGGCCACCATGTAACTTACCGCGATATCTATGATTGCCTGCATTATCGCGGCTTCATTGCTGGAACGGGCGAGAACGGCTACCGGACCAATGTGCGCTCGGCCATCAAGCGGATTCGCGGCAAGTTCCGGGCCTACGATCCATCGTTTGCCGAGATCGAGAACTACACTGCGTTTGGCTATGTCTGGGGTCGCGGATGCGGCAGTGGCTCTAGCTAAGGTCGTTACAGACTATGGATCCGCGGCGAATACCTCCGGCCGTCTGTCTTTGGACGGCCGTCAGCCTGATCGTGATGCTGCCGGCGCTAGCTGCTGGTGTCTTTGTCGGGCTGGGCGGTAATACGACGGAGCGGGTACTGCATAGTGACCCGATACCACGGTTAGTCACGCCAGGATCCGAGTCATCGCCATCGGACGCGATCGCCCGTACCTTCGATCTGAACCAAGTTGTAGGCGGGAAGCCTGCGCTGAAGCCGACCGGTGGTACCACGCCAAAAGCTGGCTCAGTTGCGGCTGATACTGCATCTTCCTCCGGCGACACTGTGCTCGCGCCGAGTGCCCATACCTTCTCCCTAATCGGGATTGCCAGCGCTCCGTTGAATCAGTCAGCATCGCAGGCGACCTCTCCGAGCTTGCCGCCCGATTCCACCGTCCTGAAGGCGGTACTTTTTTGGCAGCAACCGGCGGCGATGTCAGCAGCTGCAGTCTATCTCGTGGGTGTGATCCTGACGATCGCCCTGATTCTCATGGCCATCAAGAGAGGGCAAACACTCCCGGCATCAGCGCCCGCAGCGCCCGCCATTTCGACCTATATCGCGAACCCGTTCGCGCAGCCCCGCGATGACTTGGAGCGGCTGGCGGCGCAAATTCGGCAAGATGCGTCGACCGCAGTTCACGCGATGAAGACGCCGCTGACGACGATCATGATGGCAATGGAATCCATCAAGAGAGCGTTGCCGGCCGAACACAGCCATTCTGTTCGCGCCGCTACGTTCATCGACGTGGCGACTCAGCGCCTCGCGGCCCTGATGGATGAACTCTGGAACGCCGGAGACTCGCTCGCTGCTACCATAGTGACGCCTCATGAACGGATTGATCTTACCGCTATGGTGCGGGAGGCATTCGCGCAAAGCGCCGTCGGTTTGGAAGAATGTGGTGACCACACTCACATTCAGAGTGATGGTGATTGCACCGTCATCGGGCCGAGACAGTTCCTTCTCCAAGCCTTTGTGATGTGTTTTGCTGTCTTACGAGAGAATTCTCGGGCAGATGACGCCGTTTCCGTCAGCATAAGCAGAGCCGGGGAGATGGTATTCATTAGGCTCGAGACCCAAGGTTCTTCAGGCGCCGAGGGCGGCGACGATGGGCGCGATCTCCAAGATATGGCGGTTCCCCAGGATGCCGCGCGTACATTCCTTGTCCTGGGGGGGCGTGCACAGTTCGGTCATCGGGATTGCCAGCGATTCCTGACGATTTTCGTTCCAGCGTCGAGTGACTAGGCGGAAGTGTGGCACGGTTGAGGTGCATCATCCTGCTCTCGCCATGATCTGATCACGCGGCACCGACTGACCTCCCTGATACGCTTCTGCTGTTGACAGAATGATTGACCCGGCTGGCCGCGGCCGCCAGCCGTGAGCTGGAGCACATCATGCGAGATACCCAAGGCTCGAGAAAAACGGGAGTTCAGCGGCTGAATCGCGAGAGCCGAGAAATCGAGGCAGCCGAGGCGTTTCCACCACCGCAATATATCGCCGTAGAGGCCGCCGGATCGCGCCCCAGCACGGAGCAAACGTTGGGTGGAACGCTCGCCCAACTTTGGCGTCGGCGTTGGTTGCTGCTTTCGATGACAATTCTTGGCGCAGCCCTGTCTGGTGCGATCGTTTACTCACTGCCGCCGTTGTACGTTGGCGAGGCGAGGCTTCTCGTGGGGATCCAGGCACCGCGGGTGATGAATGTTCAGTCGGTGCTGGCGGAGGTCAGTCCGGACGCCGAGAGAGTTCAGAACGAAAGCTTCATACTGCAGTCTCGGCAGATTGCCGCGAGCGTTATCGATCAGCTGCAGCTGCAGAAGAGTCCATTCTTCAACCCCGAACTGCAGAAGCCTTCGCGGTGGAGCGAGGCGATGGCCTTTGTGAACGGGCTGCGCCTTGACGTTCAACGTTCGATTTTCGGAGAAAGCACGGCGGAGAGCGTCACGCACTTGTCGCCGGATGCGCTAGGCCGTGAGCGAATGATAGATGTGCTGCTTTCGCGGATCGACGTAGCAATGCTTGGCCGTTCTCACGTCCTGAGCATTAAGGCGGAGGCTCCGGAGCCTCTTCTCGCAGCTTCCATGGCAAATGCCTTTGCTGAACAGTATCTCGACTTTCAGCGAGGCGAGAAGCTGCGCGCCATGGAGAAGGTCGACAAATATTTGTTGGATCGCATATCCGAACTTCGTGACGTGGTGAGCAAATCGGATCAGGCCGTCCAGGATTATCGGCGCGCGCATGGCCTATACAAGAGCGGGAATGGAAGCGTCACGACGCAGCAACTTGCCGAGCTGAACAGCCAGCTCACAGTGGCTCAGGGAGCCAAGGTCGAAGCAGAGTCGCGGTTGCGGGAAGCCCAGCAGCTTCGCAAGGGAGCACTCGCGAATGAATCCGTGCCGGAAGTATTGCGCTCGCCGCTGGTCGCGGCGCTCAAGCAGCAGCTCGCAGATGTAGAAAGGCGTGGAGCGGAGACGGAATCGACTTTGGGGGCGCGGCATCCGCAGGTCCTCGCCAGCCGCGCCGAAGCCGGCTCGGTCGCAGCCCGTCTGTCGGGCGAGGTCGGGCGTATCATCGACGGTCTGGCGCGAGACGCGAGAGCGGCTGAAGCAAGATACAATGCACTCTCCGCCCAGTTCGACGCCGTTAAGGCGCAGATGGGTGTGGTGAATGACAAATCCATTCAGCTGGAAGCTCTCGAGCGCGACGCGCAGGTGAATCGCAATCTGCTGGAGGCAATGCTCAATCGCGCCAAGCAGGCCGCGACGGCCGGCGATGCTCTTCAGGCGAACGCCAAACTGATCTCGCCGGCGGTGCCGGCCGCTGCCCCGAGCTTCCCACCAAAGGCCCTGTTCCTTGGATTGGGATCCTTTGCGGCCCTGCTCATCGGATCGGGAATCGCCCTTGTACTCGAGGGCAATGATCGCACCTTTCGGCGACCGGACCAGATCGAGAGTATGACCGGCATGCCGGTACTGGCGATGGTGCCGCAGGTAAAGGGACGTACGGCAAGCCAGAAGGTCGTCCGCGAGCCCGCATCGCCTTACGGCGAGGCTTTGCGCCGGTTAGCCTTGGGCATTGAGCTCTCCGAGACGGAGTCAATTCCGAGAACTATCCTCTTCAGCTCGGCTACTCCCGGCGAGGGCAAGTCGGTGATGGTAGCTTCCCTGGCGCGCTTGCTTGCGACCAAGGGGCGTCGGGTTCTCGTCATCGATTGCGACTGGCGCAACCCGCGATCCCATCTGCTTCTACGTTGCGGGAGCGGTCCGGGCCTCGCCGAACTATTGACTGATGATCAGGCGGTCCTCAACCAGTGCATCCACAGAGATGAATTGACGGGCGCTGATCTTATTCCCGCGGGCACATGGCACCCGAGCATGTCGCACCTTCTGACGTCCGGTAGGATGGCACAGTTGCTGGAGCTTCTTGCAACCACATACGATGCTGTCTTGCTGGATTGCCCACCGGTTCTCGTGAGCGCCGACGCCCTTGCTTTGTCCAGAATGGCCGACAAAGCGGTTTACGTCGTGCGCTGGGGTCATACTCGCAAGGAGACCGCACTCGAGGGCCTGAAGCAGCTGTTGGATGCTCAGGCGGATCTGGCAGGAATCGCTGTCTCGCGGGTTCTTGTCAAAGAGTATCGGCGGTATGCATCGGGCGCCAATCTTTCTCTCGTCCGCTCACCTATGGTGTCGTTTCGCTGACGAACAACTGAAGATCATGCTGTTCGACGAGCCGATCCCAGCGCTCGATCGTGAAATGGTGAAGCAGTGACGGTCCCTTGTGGATCCTCGTCACTGGCGGCGCCGGCTTCATCGGCTGGGCCGTCGCCCGCCACAGCGTCCGCTCCGGAGCAGTAGCGCTCAGCTGCTGAGGGTTTGGCGCACCACTTGTGCGACGTGGTCGACGGCGTCGGTCGGCATGTGGGGGCCGATGGGGAGGCTGAGCACGGTTTCGGCCAGTTCCTCGGCCAGCGGATAGCTGCCCTTGCCCTGGCCCAGGTCGGCATAGGC
>NZ_SCVC01000019.1 GCF_004297405.1 Reyranella sp. | reverse complement strand
CTGTAGATCCCCACACCTCCCTGACTCGGCAGAAAGGCTTCAAGGTGGACGACTTTTACGCCGCCCGCAGCAGGACTATCCCGCCGCTACCGTGGTCGAATATTGCTCCGCCGTTCTCACTTTATGGTGCGCGGACCGGAAACTCGCTTCGCGCGGCGATCGCGCTGGAGGAAGCAGGCTTGGCCTACGTCCAGCAATTCATCGATCTTCGCGCTGGTGCGCATCGGCAGCCGGATTTCCTGGCGCTCAATTCGGCTGGGCAAGTTCCGATTCTGGTCGACCGGCGCGTCTCGCTGATGGTGCTCACTCAGTCCAATGCCATCATGATGCATATCGCCAACGCAGCGCCCGAACGTCTTCTGCCGGGCAAAAGCGCGATTAGGAGGGCGCGATTTCACGAAAGCTTCTTTTACTTCATCACTGACGTGATTGCCCCGAACAATGCGGCGTTTCAGATGAAATTGGCAGGCAAGGAGAAAGAGGCGGACTATCTCGTCTGGCGCAGCGTTGCTAAACTGGAGGCGTCCGAACGTTTCCTGGTCGACGGCCCGTACATGGCCGGTGACCGCTTCACCCTAGCGGATATCGCCGGCTATACGATTGCACGGGCTAGCGAGGCTAGCGTGGCATGGGATCGGCTTGGACGCCTCAAGGCCTGGTTCGATCTGGTAGGTAGCCGAGACGGCGTGCGGCGGGGCTTGCAAGCCTTTGATGTGCGCAAGCCGAATTGACCAGCATTTCCCGGGTCACGCTCCGACACGCCAACTTGCTGTCAGCCAAGCTGGTGAAGAAACCCACGCTGAGGCTCTACAGGGGCTATTCGCATGGCATGGCGCTCAACCATGCTGACGTGATCAATGCCGATCTACTTCCTTCATCCGAGGGTGGGCAGGGGCCGGCCTCTACTGTCGGCTATTTCGAGCAACAAACTGCTCCAATTGCGAGCTGAGACCGCAACGATCGCGAGCCCTTACAAGTAGGGTCCGGCCGCACTGGCGCCGCTTGTGGACGGCCGCCAGTGTCGCGCCGAGTAACTTGGCCACGTCGATGCGGGCGAACATGCCAGCAGCCTTCTCGGCAAGCTCCGCTCCGAAGTCTCCCTCATCGAGGACTCAAAGATTCCGGCATCTCCGGGGGTTTTCCCGGTCCCGTCCGCAACCCCGCAACCCCGCAACCCCGCAATCACGTGGATCCGTTATCCCAGTACCACTGGAACTCGATATCAGGCGATCAGCTCCTTCAGCGGGATGGAGGGGTCGGTCAGCCTGTCGGGTTTGGGTGAAAGCCCGTCGATCACAAGCTTCCGGCCCTGGACAAAATCTTTGGCGGCATTGACACAGTCGAGCGCAATCACTCGGCCTTGCTTGAGGTAGATCAGCGAAAAACTGCGCGTTGCGGGATTGCCTCGCAACAGCGCGGTGTCGTGACCGATCGACAGGCCGATGGTCTGCAGGCGAAGATCATATTGGTTCGACCAGAACCAGGGCACCGAATCATAATGCGCGGCATCGCCAGTGATCGTCCGGGCAACGACACTAGCCTGATCATTGGCGTTCTGAACCGATTCAAGCCGGATCGTCGCGCCATCGGCAAAACGGTTAGCGTGGGCCGCACAATCGCCGAGCGCGAAAATATCGGGCAGACTCGTGCGCCCCTGTGCGTCTACCAGCACACCATTGCCGCCCTCGGCACCCGCCGCAATTAGCGGCTCGACCGCTGGAA
This sequence comes from Reyranella sp., assembly GCF_004297405.1. GTDB lineage: Bacteria > Pseudomonadota > Alphaproteobacteria > Reyranellales > Reyranellaceae > Reyranella. The sequence continues at coordinate 3,624 of NZ_SCVC01000019.1, read as the reverse complement.
TAATCCCGATGCCGACGATCACCATCTCGACGGCGAGGACCGATCCATCGGCAAGGCGGACACCCGTCGCCCTGCCGCCCTCACCCAGGATACAGTCGATCGCGACGCCGGTACGCAAGTCGACACCGTGCGCGCGATGTTCGGCTTCATAGAAACGTGACAGTGGTTCACCGGCGACGCGGGCAAGCACGCGGTCCAACGCTTCGAGCACGGTGACGTGCTTGCCGAACTTGCTCAGCACCGCCGCCGCTTCGAGCCCGATATAGCCGCCGCCGATGACCACGACGCGGCGAACGTCCGGCAGTTCGGCGATCATCCGGTCGACATCGGCACGCGACCGCACGGAATGGACACCGGCAAGGTCATTCCCTGCGCAGGTTAGCTTACGCGGGCTGCCTCCGGTCGCCCACACCAGCGTGCCATAACCGAGCGAGCCACCATCGGCGAAGGCCACGGTTTTATCCGTCGGATCGACCATGACCACGCGGCGGCCGGTCAGCATTGTTATCTCGCGTTCCGACCAGAAGGCGGCCGGCCGGATCATGATGCGTTCGAAGCTTTTGTCGCCGGCAAGATAGTCCTTGGACAACGGCGGCCGTTCATAGGGCAGTTCTGGCTCGTCGCCGACCAGCGCAATCGTCCCCGCAAACTTCGCTTGCCGCAGGGCGATCGCCGTCTGTCCACCACCATGCCCGGCGCCCACAATGACTACATCCGCGCGCTCGGTCATCGGTTCGACCTCACCGCCGGAAACATGGCGACTAGATAGTCTGCAAGCACTCGACATACCCCCTTGGTTGAGAAAAAGTGGTGCCTTGAACTCGTGCTTGGTCCCGGGTTTGCGCCCCGCAGCCGAAATTGCGGGTGCCGCCGCGGTCATTGTGACGCTTGGGTAGGCAATATCGCCTATATCGGCTCCTTCCAGACCAAGGTGAATAATGCACCGCCAGGAGCCTACACCAAACCTCTAGCAGCATAGTCGCCATCATCCGCAGACGCCATTGGGATCAATTGAAGATCGATCACAATCTAAGAGATATGGATCCTGAAAAAGTTCTTGGCGCAAGAACTGAATTGAACACCGATCCAGTTATAGTCTCAGAAGGAACACCGGAATTATAGATAAGTGCATTCGTCAAATTTCGGATGTTGAAAGCAAATGAGACGCGATCAAGCTCGTATCCGAGCCTGAAATCCACTTTGTTGTAGGCAGGTACATTTTCGATCGCGTAATCAACCGCCGAGGTACTCCGCCGGCCAACCCTCGCGTAGCTTCCGAAAATCGAAGCCTTGCCCGGGCCGAGGTCGAACTCGTAGCGGGCCGAGACGTTCGAGCTGAATTTCGGCGCGTTCGGGAGCACAAAGTCGGCAAACCCCGCACCAACCGGAACATTTTTGGCCTTTGAATCGAGATAACTGGCGGATGCGGAAAAATTAAGTCCGCGCATCGGGCGGATAACCATGTCGAACTCGGCACCCCTTACCCATGCGTCGACGTTAAAGACGTAGAGCGCCAAGTTTTGGGTCGAGAAGGTTTGTAGATTCTTGTAATCGTAATAGAAAATCGAACCGTTGAAATCGAGCACTCCGTTGAGCATTCTCGATTTAACACCGGCCTCATAGTTCACAAGCGTCTCAGGTTTGAACTCGGCTACGGAAACGGGATAAAGCTCGTTTGCACCGGTATTGAACCCACCTGCCTTTGTGCCCCTGTTTACGCCAGCGTAGACATTGACATTTTCATCGAGTTTATATTGAGCAACGATGCGTCCTGACCAGGATGTCGTTGATATTGACTTGTCGAATCCGACGAACTGCACGAGCGGAACCGGCGACGCCCCTGCGATCACTGCGCAAATATTGACCGGGATCGTAGGATTGGTCGTGCAGGAGGACTGATTGACACCACGCTTCTGGTCACTGGTTACGCGGCCGCCGACAATAACACTGAACTTGGGGCTAAAGTGGTAGGTGGCTTCCGCAAATCCAGCGTAAGACGTGGTTCTCAGATGCAGGGCCGCATTGAGATTGATTCCATAGAACGGTATATCGTTTAGATTAACATTTGCGCCGGTATGGTTGTTGATCCACAACCCATAAAGACCGGCGACCCAGTCAACATTACTTACCTTTCCGGAGAGTCTGATCTCTTCGGAATATTGGCGGCTCCCAGAATCGCTTGCATTAACAATAGCTGTCGGGAATCCGCTCGCAAGCTGGGTGTTGTAGAGTTGATCGGAGTACTGATAGTTTGAGATCGACGTCAGCTTGATTCCGGACCCAATCGTCCAATCGATTGTCGCGGTGGCGTTAAGATATTTTCCGTTGACTTTTAGGTAGTTGGCGGTTGGCACATTGTAAGGGCTCTTCAGTGATGCCGCGCAGTCACCGAGTGGAGAATAAGTGGTCGGAACTGTCCCAACTGTCGTGCGGCAGAAATTCTGATACGCGGCAAAATTGCCGGGCGTGACGCCGACCGGCTTACCGTTCGCCCCGATAAACGCGCGCGTCGTGCTCGCGACAGGGCCGGGTTGGTCCGGAAAACGGTCTGCATATACGCTGAGCAGGGCCCGGAAATCGCTACTGGGCTTATACTGGAGTTGCGCACGGACAGCTTGAACATCTGTGCCGTTATGGTCTGGCCCGATCGGATTGCGGATGTATGCGCCACCCTTTTCGGCATGATATGCGATACGGCCTGACCAGTCACCGCCAAGGCTGCCGCCGACGGCCCCTTCCGTCATGAACTTGTCGTAGCTCCCATATTCGGTCGTGACATAAGCCTCGAACTCTTGGCTGGGTGCTCGGGTAATATATTGGACAAGGCCACCCGTCGCATTGCGCCCGAACAGTGTTCCTTGCGGCCCCTTGAGAACCTCGACACGGTCGACGTCGAAAACCGGCTGAGTCAGCGCGGACGTGAGGCCGACATACGCTCCGTCCACATAGGTGGCGACCGGTGCTTCCTGGTGACGCGCGATATCTTGCTGGCCGACCCCACGGATGATCGTCGTGACATAAGCACCGCCACCCGGGGTAGTTGAGCGCACACCTGGAACAAGATCTGGAAGATCCATCGACGTTGTGAAGCCGCGGGCGGTGAGATCCTGTCCCTTGATCGCGCTGATCGCGATCGGGACGTCGCGAAGATTTTCCGACTTCTTCTGCGCCGTCACGATGATGTCGCCCTCAGCGTTTGGGTCTTGCGCCGCGGGGGCGTCAGAAGGCGGCGTCGGAGCTGGTTGGGCGGTCTGTGATTGAGCGTATGCGCCTTGGGACAAGGTCAGCAGTGTCGCAAGCGTGACCGGCGCGAGAGCAGTTAGTCTCATATTTTCATCCCTCTCCTTCCGGGCGGCCGCCTTCTGTGGACGTGCTCGCAAGCCGGCTTTTCAAAAATGATTAGAGACCTAAGTAATATATGAAAGGAAACGCGACGCAAGCCATATTCAGGGCACCCGGCCAGCAGCGTCGCTCCGGCCCATAGCGACGGTCCCGTCGGAGGTGCTCTATAGGCTGTACCGCCCTAAAAACGTACCTATCGTGACCGAGGACAACGGAAAACCGCTACCTATTTGGGCAAACAGGGGAGGGGATGGTTGCTCAGTGCGCGCCCCTTCGCATGGG
>NZ_SCVC01000003.1 GCF_004297405.1 Reyranella sp. | reverse complement strand
GCCGATTAAAGTGGTACGTGAGTTGGGTTCAAAACGTCGTGAGACAGTTTGGTCCCTATCTGCTGTGGGTGTTCGAGACTTGAGAGGAGCCGTCCTTAGTACGAGAGGACCGGGATGGACGTACCTCTGGTGTACCGGTTGTGACGCCAGTCGCAGCGCCGGGTAGCTATGTACTGGAGGGATAAACGCTGAAAGCATCTAAGCGTGAAACCCGCCTCAAAACTAGGTCTCGCTGAGAGTCGTGGTAGACCACCACGTTGATAGGCCGCATGTGCAAGTGCAGTGATGCATTCAGCTTAGCGGTACTAATAGCTCGATCGGCTTGATTTCATTCGTTCCGTGCAGCGGTCGACATCCGCTGCCGGCCTTGTGCACGACAGACCCAAGACTTTCTTTCTTCGCGCTTTGACGATCTGGTGGCACTAGCGAAGGGTGTACACCCGATCCCATTCCGAACTCGGACGTGAAAACTTTCAGCGCCAATGGTACTGTGTCTTAAGGCACGGGAGAGTAGGTCGCTGCCAGATCTTCCAAGCGCGAAGAAACCTCTTCCGATTACGATCAATCAACGCACGGATTTGACGCGGGGTGGAGCAGCCCGGTAGCTCGTCAGGCTCATAACCTGAAGGTCGTAGGTTCAAATCCTGCCCCCGCAACCAATTCCTCTCGCGATACCAGATCGTGCAGCTCAGCCGCCCTCGTCAGGGCGGCTGTTTTGCGTTGTGGCGAACGTGGTCGCGACTGCATGTAGATCAACGCTTCATCAGAGAAATTAAATACACCGCCGAAGGTGTGGTTTCTGCGCCGTAGCGGAGCGTCACCCAATTGTGTGAAGCGGACGGCGTGGAAAGAGGCTAAATTTCGAACCGAAGAGGTCCGTTTGACAGGCTCGATCGGACGCTGCGATCTCAGTGAGGCGCAGCCAGGTGTAAAAGCGTTGAACACCAGTACGCTGAAGATCAAAGCGTCGTTGGCGTCTCCGGAGTTCATCCGGAATTTGCCTAGTACTTTCCGCTCTTAGTTCACGAGAATCGTCGCAATCCACTCAAGCGGTCTCTGTCTACGACGGAGGACACTATGATCTGGGCTCACCACCGTGAAAGGCAGCCTTCCTTTGCGCGCGCCGCGTGCATGACCTTCCGCACCACCTTGATGGCTGCCGCCCTGACTTCGGGTGCCGGTTTCATCCATCAAGCTTCGGCGCAAGCGAACCCCGAGCAACTTGGCACCGTACATTTCGAGACTTCATGCACTCCGGAAGCGCAGAAGCTCTTCGACAAGGGAATGCTGTATCAGCACTCGTTCTGGTACAGGGCGTCGCAGCGAACTTTCGAGGAGGTCCTCAAGAAGGATCCCGAATGCGGCATCGCCTACTGGGGCATTGCGCTCAGCCTACTCTGGAATCCCCACGTGCCGCCCCCTGCGAAAAATCTCGCGGATGGCGCGGCGGTTTTGACGAAGGGAAAGGCCGTCGGTGCAAAGACCCAGCGCGAACGGGACTATCTCGATGCGCTTTGGGTCATGTATGCCGACTACGACAAGGTCGATCACCGCACGCGCGTCGTGGCCTATGCCAAGGCAATGGAGCAGCTGGCACAGCGCTATCGCGACGATGACGAGGCCCAGATCCACTACGCACTTGCCCTGAACACGTCGGCTTCGCCGGCGGACAAGACCTATGCCAACCAACTCAAGGGCGGCGCGTTGCTGGAGCCTATTCTTCAGCGGCAACCGGATCATCCCGGCGTGACCCACTATCTGATCCACCTCTATGACTATCCGCCAATCGCGGACAAAGGCCTCGATGCGGCGCGCCGCTATGCCAAGATCGCTCCTGCTGCGGCGCATGCCCAGCACATGCCCTCACACATCTTCACGCGCCTCGGCCTTTGGGACGATTCGATCAAATCGAACGCCGAGTCGGCACGTGTCGCAAAAGAGGACGGAGAACCCGGCGATCAACTGCACGCCATGGATTACCTCGTCTACGCCAACCTGCAGTTGGGGCAGGACCGCAAGGCCAAAGCCGTTATCGACGAGATGACTGTGATCAGGGGCGGCGACGCCTACTTCCCGGCCCGCTATGCGCTGGCCGCTTCACCGGCGCGGTACGCCATCGAGCGCGGCGACTGGAAGGAGGCGGCGGCACTGCCGGTGCTTGCCGGAGCGCAGCCGCACGTGCAGGCGATCAGCCACTGGGCGCGGGCGCTCGGTGCGGCGCGCAATGGCAACCCGGCGAGCGCCAAGGCCGATATCGCCAAGCTGGTGGAACTCCGGGACAAGCTCCGCGAAGCCAAGGATGCCTACTGGGCCGAGCAGGTCGACATCCAGATCAAGGTCGCGAGCGCGTGGGTTCTCTACGCCGAAGGTAACTACGACGAAGCACTGAAGGCGATGAGCGCCGCGGCGGATGCCGAGGATCGTTCGGAGAAGCATCCGGTGACGCCAGGTGTCCCCAAGCCTGCGCGCGAACTCTACGGCGTCATGCTCCTGGAGCGCGGAAACGCCGCGGAAGCGCTGGTCGCCTTTGAGGCAACGCTCAAGAAAGAGCCCAATCGCCTCGCCGCGCATGCAGGGGCGGCAAAAGCTGCTGAAATGAGCGGCGACAAAGCCAAGGCGCGACAGCATTTCACCAAGGTGACGACAATTGCTGCAGGCGCCGATGAGGAACGGGCGGAAATTGCCGACGCACGCCAGTTCCTGGCCAAGAATCAATGACCGCCTGGCTTCCATTACCAGGGCGCGTCGCGAAAGCCGCGCTGCTTGCGGCCGGACTGATTGGGTTCGGGGCAACAGCGAACGGCGAGTCCCTGCAGATCACCGGTTACATAGGTGTGCTCGGCGAATGGGAGCTGACGGGTAATCTCACGGCCACCGGCTCAGACCGGGCGAAGGAATTCGTAGGGCCGGTGAAGATGCTGCATGTCGGTTACTGCACACAGGATGGACCGGAGGAAAGGACTGGTGAAATCCGCGTTCGTCTTTCGGGGACATCCCCCTCGCGCATGACGGCCGCTCTGATCGTCAATGGCGTCGAGTGCTCCTACAGCGGCCGCCAAACGGATACATATACGGGCATGCTCAAGTGCCCGGATAGGCGAGCTGTTCCACTGACCATCTGGCTCAAGCCCGAGGGCTGAGCGGCAACAATCTCCAATGGGTCTGGCCATCGGGTTCGATGGCCGGCGAACTGCTTTGGGAAAATCCACCGGCCGCGGAATTGCGCAAACGCGGTCACGTACCCCGTCGCTGCATACGCCACTGTCTCGTCAACACGAGAGAGTGGAGCGCATATGAACAACGGATCGACCGTCCGGCAGGAAATCGAAGCGGCTGTGCAGCGCTTCGCGACGCTGGCGAATGCTGGCAGCCTCGAGGCTTTTGCTGATCTCTACACCGAGGACGCACTGATCATGATGCCGGGCATGGCGGCCGTGAGTGGCCGTCATGGCGCCGTGATCTTTGGCGAAAGCATCCGATCGCGTCGTCCGGCGCGTCTTGCGCTCGCTACCCAGGAGGTGGAAGGCAGCAGTGATGTCGCTTGGGAGCGTGGTACTTCCGAGTGGATCCAGCCCGATGGCCAGGTGACGGATCGCGGCAAGTACATCGTGATCTGGAAACGCACCGAGTCTGGCTGGAAGCTCCATCGCGACATCATGAACAGCGATGTCCGCCTGGTGCGCGGCTGATAGCGGATCACGGCTCATGAGCGACATCGCCGAATACGATTCCTGGGATGGCCTCGGCATGGCCGAGCTGGTCCGAGCGCGCCAACTTCACCCCGGCGAACTGTTGGAGGCGGCGCTGGAGCGGGCCGCCCGTTGGAACCCGCACCTCAACGCGCTGTCGGCTTCATTTCCCGACCGCGCCCGTGCCGCGATCGCCGATGGCTTGCCCGATGGGCCGTTCCAGGGCGTGCCCTTTCTGCTGAAGAGCCTGTCGGCCATGCTTGCTGGCGCACCCTCGACCCTCGGCTCGCGGCTCTTCGCTGATTTCGTGTCCGATCATGATTCGACGTTGGTTGAACGCTACAAGCGCGCCGGTCTGGTCATCTTCGGCATGACGACGACGCCGGAAATGGGTCTCTCTGCTTCGACCGAGACCAGCTTCACCGGCACGACACGCAATCCCTGGAATCTCGCCCACAGCCCGGGCGGCTCGTCGGGTGGTTCGGGTGCGGCCGTTGCCGCCGGCATCGTGCCTTTCGCCCACGGCAGCGATGGCGGTGGCTCGATTCGCATTCCAGCATCGGCGTGCGGTCTGTTCGGACTGAAGCCAACGCGCGGCCGCACCCCGTCCGGGCCGATGGCCGGTGAGGGCTGGGGCAGTCTGGCGACCAGCCACGTCATCTCCCGCTCGGTGCGCGACAGCGCGGCCGCCCTCGATGCCACGCACGGCCCAGCGCCCGGCGATCCCTATTGCGCACCTCCGGTCGGCGAAAGCTATCTCTCGGCGTCTGGCACCGTGCCTGGTCGCCTGAAGGTAGCACTCCAACTCGAACCCTTGTCGGGCGTGTCTGTGGCGCCCGAATGCCACAGCGCCGCATTCGATGCTGCCAAGCTGCTGGAGGCACTCGGCCACCATGTCGAAGAGGCGCGACCGGAAGGCTCCTGGGAGGAGCTTCAGCACGCGTCGTGGGTGCTGGTGGCCAGCAATGTCCGCTTGGCCTTGCGTCGCCGCGCGCAGGCATTGGGACGCACGCTGTCCGCGGCCGATGTCGATCGCGTGACGTGGGCCGCAGTCGAGGACGCCGCCTCCATGACCGCCGAGGCCTATGCCGCCTCCGTGCAGACGATACATCGCCACAGTCGGCGCATGGCGGCCTTTCACCAGACCTACGACATTCTTCTCAGTCCAACGCTTGCGACGCCGCCCGTGCCGTTAGGCGCCCATCACATGGACAATCCCGATCCGGCGGCCTGGCGTGAGGCCATGCGAGCTTTTTCACCGTTCACCAGCCTGTTCAACATGAGTGGCCAGCCGGCCATGTCGGTGCCGCTGGCCTGGAGCGACGGCGGTTTGCCGATCGGTGTCATGTTCGCCGCCGGATTCGGTGAAGAGGCGACGCTATTCCGGCTCGCCGGTCAGCTCGAAGCAGCGCGGCCATGGATGCATCGGCGTCCTTCTCTGCCGACAGGCACCTAAGGGCAAATTCGCAATCGCGGCGCCGCACCCGGCGGTCGCTGTCTCTATCAAGGCCGCTGGAGTGGAGCGATGCAGGCTTTTGTCATTCGCCGGATTGGGGCTTTGGTGCCGACGCTGTTCTTCGCGAGCGTCATCGTATTTGTGGTCGTGCGTCTGATCCCTGGTGACGTTATCGATCTGATGCTGTCGCAGGACAGCGGCGCCGACAAGCTCGACCGTGAAACGCTGGAGCGCGCGCTCGGCTTCGATCGGCCGATGGTCGAGCAGTACCTGCGCTGGATCGGTGGCGTACTTTTACATGGCGATTTCGGCCTCTCGCTGTGGCGCCAGACGCCGGTGGCGGACATGTTGCTGGCCCGCTTGCCTGTCACGCTCGAGCTGTCGCTGCTGGCGCTCACGGTGGCTCTCCTGATCGCCTTGCCGATTGGCATCCTGTCGGCGGTCCGTCAGGACACCGTTGCGGACTACATCGCGCGATCTTTCTCCATCTTCATGCTGGCCGTTCCGGGCTTCTGGATTGCCACCATCGTGGTCGTGTTTCCCGCGATCTGGTGGGGGTGGTCGCCCGAGGTGAGCTTCACGCCGTTCCTCGAAAGTCCGCTGGCCAACCTGAAGCAACTCATCGTGCCGGCGCTGATCATGGGAACATCGCTCTCCGCCGTCACCATTCGCATGATGCGCACGACCATGCTGGAAGTGTTGCGCCAGGACTATGTGCGTACGGCTTGGGCGAAAGGGCTCAGCGAGCGTGTCGTGGTCACGCGGCACGTGTTGAAGAATGCGCTGATCCCGGTCGTCACGGTGATCGGCCTGCAGGCGACGCTGCTGATCGGTGGCTCGGTCATCATGGAGCAGATCTTCGTCATCCCGGGCATGGGCTTGTTGCTGATCGAGGCCGTATTCGACCGCGACTACCCGATCGTCACCGGCGTCTTCCTGGTGACTGGCGTGGCGATCGTGCTGATCAACTTCCTCGTCGACCTGTCCTACGGCCTGCTCGACCCGAAAGTGAGGCTGGAGTGACTGCCATCGCCCAAACCGCGCCGTCACGGCGTGAGCGCGGTCCTATCGTCTCGTTTCTGCGCCGCCTGTTTCTTGGCAAGCCGCTCGGTGCCGCCGGAGCGATTATCTTCGCCGTCTTTCTGGTCTGCGGGCTGTTCGCCGACGTGCTGGCGCCCTACGGCTACAATCAGGTCGATCCGATCAACCGCCTGAAGCCACCGTCGCTGGCCTTCCCGTTCGGCACTGACAATCTCGGCCGCGACATGCTCTCGCGTGTCCTCTATGGCGCACAGCTCTCGGTCATTATCGGCTTCTGCGGCGCAGCGCTCGCTACCGTGGTGTCGATCGTGATCGGCATCCTGAGCGGCTATCTCGGCGGCAAGTTCGATGTCGTCGTGCAGCGCCTGGTCGATGCCTGGATGAGCTTTCCCGACCTCGTCATCCTGATCGTCGTCGTCTCGGTCCTCGGGCCCGGGATGTGGCAGGTGATCGTCGTGCTGGGGTTTCTCTACGGCATCGGCGGCTCACGCATCATCCGGGGTGCGGTCATCTCGGTGCGCGAGAACACCTATGTTTATGCCGCGCAGTCGATCGGCGCTGCCACCGCACGCGTTCTGATCTTCCACGTGCTGCCCAACGTCATGCCGACAGTGATCGTGCTCTTCACCATGCGTGTCGGCGCGGTGATCCTGGTCGAAGCGGGCCTGTCGTTCCTCGGTCTTGGCATTCCGCCGCCGGCGCCGAGTTGGGGTGGCATGCTGACCGGCTCGGGCCGCACCTTCATGTATCTCGCGCCCTGGCTGGCGCTGGCTCCCGGCATCTGCCTCACGCTGGTGGTCTACGGCATCAACATGTTCGGCGATGCGCTGCGCGATCTTCTCGATCCGCGCATGCGCGGCGGCCGTCGGTAGGAAATTTCACTAGCGATCTTTCTCCGGGGGATGGAGGCACTATGGGACAAGCATTCAAGCGACTGCTGCTGGCCGCGATCGCCGCAGCCGGCCTTACGACGGCGGAAGCGTCGGCACAGCAGGTGTCACAGACGCCACGGCACGGCGGGAGCATCGAGATCGGCACTGTCTATCTCACCCTGGCTCCGCTGTCGTGGGATCCCCGCGACTGGGGTTGGAAGTTCAACCACGATACCGGACAGTTCTACGAGCAGCTCTTTGCCGCCGATCTGTCCAAGTCGGAGGGCAGGGGCGGCAACCACAAGTTCGTGGCCGACGCCTGGCTGCCGGCGGACGCCATCCGCGGCGAACTCGCGGAAAAGTGGGAGTGGCAGGACGATCCGCTCGCCGTCGTCGTCACGCTGCGCAAGGGTGTCATGTTCCCGGAGAAGCCGGGCGTGATGGCCAGCCGCGAGCTCACTGCCGACGATGTTGTCTTCGCCTTCGATCGCGTGAACACCAGCCCGCAGAACGCCCGGGGCTTCTTCGACTACATCGACAAGATGTATGCGCGCGACAAGCATACGCTCGTCATCCAGATGAACCGCTATCACTCCGAGTGGAACTACCGCTTCGGCTATGGCCACTATTCCGGGATCGTGCCGCGCGAGGTGATCGAGGCCGGTGCGACCAACTGGAAGAACGCCAACGGCACCGGCCCCTTCATGCTCGCTGACGTCGTGCAGGGGAATTCCAACGTCTATGTGAGGAACCCGGTCTACTGGGGCAGTGAGGAGATCGACGGCAAGGACTACAAGCTGCCGTTCCTCGACAAGGTGGTGTTCCGTTTCATCAAGGATGAGGCAACCTGGATCACTGCATTGCGCACGGCAAAGCTCGACATCCTGGAATCGGTCCGCTGGCAGAACGTCGAGAGCCTGAAGAAGAGTTCGCCGGCGCTCAAATGGCGCCGCTGGCTCGGGCAGGCGGGTATCTTCCTGTCGATGGACGTCAACACCAAGCCGTTCGACGATGTGCGCGTACGTCGTGCGCTCAACATGGCGGTGAACAAGCGGGAGATCGTCGACGCCTATTACAATGGCCACGCCGAGCTCTTCGCCTATCCGCAGCATCCCGACTTCGGCGGTTACTTCCAGTCGCTGCAGGAGATGCCGGCCTCGGTGAAGGAGCTGTTCGACTACAACCCGCAGAAGGCGAAGGCGCTCCTGGCCGAAGCGGGCTATCCCAACGGCTTTACCTTCAAGACGCAGGTCTGCTCGTGCTTCCCCGACCATATGGAGCTGTTGCCCCTGGTCGCCGGCTACCTCGCGCGAGTGGGCGTCAAGGTCGAAATCCAACCGATGGAACCCGGCGCCTACTTTGCTGCCCTCAGTTCGAGGAAGATGACTCCGGGTTACTTCTTCTCCATCGGCCATTCCAATCCGACGACGACGATTGCGCGTAATTTCCGTTCGGGTTCGCCCTGGAACCCTTCCGGCTGGGCCGACCCCGAGTTCGACGCCAAGATCACCGAGATGTACGCGATTCGCGACGAGGCCAAGCGCCAGGAGCACGTACGCGCCATGACGGTCGAGATGCTCGACAAGGCGCCGTACATCTGGCTGCCGACACCTTACGCCCATACGGCGTGGTGGCCGTGGGTGAAGAACTACAATGGCGAGCTGCGTGCCGGAGCGGTGCGTCCTGGTCCGATCTATGCTCGCATCTGGGTGGACCAGGACCTCAAGAAGAAGCTGGGGTACTGAGCGCCATGACTCCGGTCGCAACGCCCCTCCTCGAAGTCGACAATCTCTCTGTCCGCTTTCACACCGATCGCGGCATCCTGCCGGCGGTCGACGGTGTGTCGTTCGACGTCGCGGCCGGCGAGACCCTGGCCATCGTCGGCGAGAGCGGATCGGGCAAGAGTGTGACGGCCATGTCGATTCTGCGGCTGGTGCAGCGCCCCGCCGGCGAGATCGCCAGTGGCCGCGTGATGTTCGAGGGCCGGGACCTTCTGAAGCTGTCCGAGCAGCAGATGCAGGAAATCCGCGGCGACGGCATCGCCATGATCTCGCAAGAGCCGATGTCGTCACTCAATCCGGCGCTCACCATCGGCCTGCAGGTCGGCGAACCCCTCAACCGTCATCGCGGTCTGTCCTGGTCGGCGGCGCTGCAGGAGGCGGAAGCCCTGTTGCGTCGGGTGCATATCCCCGACGCGGCGAACCGTGTGCGGGCCTATCCGCACGAATTCTCCGGCGGCATGCGCCAGCGCGCGATGATCGCCATGGCGCTTGCCTGCACGCCGCGGCTGATCATTGCCGACGAGCCCACGACCGCACTCGACGTTACGGTGCAGGCGCAGATCCTCGAACTGCTGAAGCAGCTCACGCGCGAGGTTGGCTCGGCGATGATCTTGATCACCCACGATCTCGGCGTTGTTGCACGCTATGCCGACCGCGTCTGCGTGATGTATGCCGGACGTGTCGTGGAAAGCGGTACAGCCCTCGAGATCTACGAGGATCCCCGCCATCCTTATACCTTGGGGCTCATGGCCTCCGTGCCGCGGCTCGACGACGATGCGCGCCAGCGCCTGGTGCCGATCGACGGACAACCGCCGGACCTTGCCAACATGCCGCCTGGTTGCGCCTTCGCGCCGCGTTGCCGCTTTGCCATCGATCGATGCCGACGCGAACAGCCGGCTCTCGACCCCGTCGACGGCAGTCAGCACAGAAAGGCTTGCTTCGCAGATGTCACTGAGATCCACTGAACCGCTACTCGCCGTCGAAGGCCTGCGCGTCCATTTCCCGGTGCGCCGTGGGCTGCTGGCCAAGCGGCACATCGGCTCCGTCAAGGCCGTGGACGGGATCGATTTCACCCTCGCCGCCGGTGAGACCCTGGGCCTGGTGGGCGAGTCGGGGTCCGGCAAGTCCACGGCCGGTCTTGCTGTCTTGCGCCTGCTCGACGTCACTGCGGGCAAGGTGCGTTTCGAGGGGCGCGATCTCACAAACCTCAGCCGAGGCCAGATGCGGCCGATCCGCCGGCGTATGCAGATGGTCTATCAGGACCCGTTTAGCTCACTCAATCCTCGCATGAAGGTGGCCGATATCGTGGGGGAACCGCTGATCGTGCATGGCGAGGCCGGCGATCGCGCGGGCCGCCGCGAGCGGGTGGCCGAATTGCTGGACATGGTCGGCTTGCGGCCGGAAATGGGGCGCCGCTATCCGCATGAGTTCTCGGGTGGACAGCGCCAGCGCATTGGTATCGCCCGCGCACTCGCGGTCAATCCGGCGCTCATGGTGTGCGACGAGCCGGTGTCGGCGCTGGACGTGTCGATTCAGGCCCAGGTGGTCAACCTGTTCCAGGACCTGCAAGCCAAACTCGGCCTGACTTATCTGTTCATCGCGCACGATCTCGCCGTCGTGCGCCATATCAGTGATCGCGTGGCGGTGATGTATCTCGGCAAGATCGTCGAAGTGGCGGCGCGCGAGCAGCTCTACAAGCGGCCGCAACATCCCTATACCCGCGCATTGCTCGCGGCGGTGCCGATCCCCAATCCCCGACTCGAGGCGCAGCGTTCCCACCAAGCACTGGTCGGCGAAATCCCGAGCCCGCTGAAGCCGCCTTCCGGCTGCCGCTTCAATACGCGCTGTCCGATGGCGACCGATCTTTGCCGGACGGAGGAGCCGCCGTTGCGGGAACTGGCAGTAGACCACCGTGCTGCCTGCCATTTCGCCGGTGCCTAGAGAGATCTAAAGCAGCAGGGAAAGATCTTCCGGGCGGACGCCTGCTTCCAAGGGGATGTAGAGCCTGATCTTCTGCTCGACATCCACCCGATAGGAGGGGTCGTTCAGATAGCGCATCAGGATCGACCGGTCAGATGATCGCGCATTCTTCAATGCTGTATCGCGATCGAGGCGACGCCATACGGCATCTGGCTGACCGCTGAGACAGGCGTGCCAGCCGCCGTCAAGGCATCGCTGTTCCAACCGGAAGCGGCCATCGACAAAGTCGTTCTCCCGCGCGCAGGCATGGGCGAAGATGCGGGTTGGTGAGAACACGCCGAACACATTCTGGTTGAGTATAGGGACCGCGGCGATCTCGAGCCGACCCATGAGTTCATCGTAGGCCGACCAAGCGCCGGCCCAGCTCCGCTCGATATCCATGGTCCGCATCATCAGAGCCGGCAATTCGACGACCGTGGCGTCCACGCTTTCCAGGAGGCTGACGCATTCGCTTTGGGCGCTGGGAACGATACCGAACTGCCGACGATAGGCGCGGGTAAAGGCCTGGGAGCTCTCGTAGCCCGAGTCGAAGGCGATCTCGGTGACACTTATCGTCGGATCGGCGGCGAGACGTCGACGCGCTGTCTGCAACCGCAAGCGCCGCAAGGTCGCCTGCGGCGTCTCACCGACAGCCTGCTGGTAGAGGCGGATGAAGTGAAAAAGCGACAGGCAGGCGACGTCTGCCAGCTCCGCGAGTTTCATCTGCGCGTCGGGTTCGGCCTGAAGACGACGCTCGACATGACGCACCGCGCGACGTATGCGGCGGCGGCGCTCGACGCTCGTTGCTAGTCGCATGCCCATATCCAGCTCCGGCGGCCCCGTCCCCTCCCGAGACGGTAGCACAATCCAGGCCCAGCTCAGCGCCTGGCAGCGAAGGCGAGGGCCCGGTCGATCGCTGCCCGGACGTCCTCGCTGTCGGTCGCCGCGTCGAAATTGTGCGGCGCTCCTGGAACATTGATCAACTCGAATCCGACGTCGGCGGCCAGAAGATCGGCTGTCGTCTCGTCGAGCAGTTTCAGCAGGCCTGGCAGCGCATCGCCGCCGCCGCGCAGGATCAGGAGCTGTACCCGCTGGCTGGCGAGGCGCTTCGCGGCCGCGGAGAGGCTCATACGGGTGGTCAGCGCCGCATCGGTCACGGCGGCCGTCGGGCTACCGGGAACGACACCAGTCGACGGATAGAACATGGCGATGCGGTCGAAACGCAGGGGGCGGCTTTCATTCAGAAGCTCGGGCACGAACAGGCCGCCGGCCGAGAAGACGAAGGCACCGAGGCGCTGGGTGTCGAGACCGCGGCCGGGGCCTTCCTTGGCCAGCCAGGAGAGGACGGCATCCGTCTCGCCAAGTGCCTGGTCGAGACGGCGGCGCGGTACGCCGAGCGAATGGTCGAACATCACGGCGGCAACGCCGCTGGCCGCCAGAACGGTGCCCCAGTCGCGGAAGACCTGCCAGGCCTTCGGCCGGATCGAGGCTTCATCGGGTAGGCCGCCGTGAAGCAGGAGCACGACCGGAATCGGCTTACCACCGGACGGTCGCGGAAGGGTGAGGTCGATCACGATCGGCGTACCATCACTGCGCTTGCCGACTTCGGCACTGTGGCGATCGACGTTGGTAGCGTCGCGCAGAGGGTGCTTCAAAGATGCTTTCGTCGCTTCGATATAGCGCGCGATCGCCTGCGCGCGGGCGTCATTGGTCGGTGGAGTCTGGGCATGCGAGGCAACAGGCGCCGAGAGGGCTGCCACCAGAGCGAGCGATGCGAGTCGTTCGTTGATTTTCATGGCCAGGGTCCCCGTCCGGCAATATCACCGCACGTAGGGCGGCGGGGCCGATGCTAGGGCCGAGCCGATGCTGGCACGGTGCCGGGATTGCCAATTTGAGCTGATCTTCCTGGGCAAGGCCAAGGCGATCGTTTGTGGCGTGGGCTTGCAGATGTCCGGCGGATGATTCTATAGAGAATTGCGAATCATTCGCATTTGGAATGGATCTTTTGGCGCCGCTGAATTCCTCGCTTTCCGTCTATCTGGAGCATCGGGACGAACTCCTGAGATATGCGAGTCGAATCCTCCATGATCGGGCAGGCGCAGAAGACATTGTGCAGGAAGCGTGGTTCCGGTTCTCGTCACGCGATCCCGATGCCGCCGAGATCACGCAACCGAAGAGCTATCTCTTTACGATTGTCCGCAATCTGGCGCTGGACTGGTTGAGGCGGGCTTCAAACAGTGTGGTAGCGCCATCGCCTGGCGTTTCATTGGACAGCGTTGCGAGCGATGTGCCGTCGGCGGAACATGTCCTTTATTATCGAGACGAGCTGAAAGGACTGCAGGCCGCACTCTCCGAGCTGCCGGAAGGCACGCAGATGGCCTTCCGTTTCCATCGTATTGAGAAACGAACCCTCCAGGAGACGGCTGAATTGCTCGGCATCTCACTCGTAGCAGTTCATAAGCGCGTAAAGCGCGCTACGCTGCACTGCGCTAGGCGAATTTATGGAATTGAAGAAGATTGATGCCAAGCTACCTTTAGTGGCTGGTTAAAATTCGCGGACGTGACACGTCTTCAAGGTAAGCGCTGTAAAATGCACGACAAGACAGGATATCGGTGAGGAGCAGTAGCGTGAGCCCAGCGCCGAACAAGGGGCAGTCCCTTCGCGGCCAGGTGATCGACTGGCATTTCCGCCTCGAATCCGCGCCGGACGATCAGGCTTTGCGCGCTGAGTTCGACGCGTGGCTGGCTCAGAGTGACCGTCATCGGAAAGCCCATGAAACCATACAGTCGATCTGGCACGATGCTGAGCAGCTGCAGCCAGCAGCGCCGGCGCGCCAGCAAGCAGCGAACGTTGCGAAGCTCCAGCACCCTCGACCAAGGTCACGTCGTTTTTACTACGTAGCCGCGTTGGCGGCTTGTCTTGCTATCCTGATGCTGCCGGCGGTTCAGCTCCGCCTTGCAGCCGATCATATGACGGGCATTGCCGAACTGCGGGAGCTCATGCTCGACGATGGCAGCCGCGTTACCCTGGATGCGGCTAGCGCCATAGCAGTCGACTTTTCGACCGCACGCAGATCGATCAAGTTGTTGTCCGGGCAGGCGTTTTTCGAGGTTGTTTCCTTGCCAGACCGCCCTTTCGTGGTGACGGCATCCGACGTGAATGTGACGGTGACAGGGACATCGTTCAGCGTTGGAACATCGGATATGGGTGTCGGGGTAACGGTTGAGACTGGCAATGTCCGCGTAAGTCGAGACGGCAAGGAGCTAGCGGGCTTGGTGGCTGGCGAGCGCTTGCGAGTAGACCCGGATGGGGTGGCAGCTCAGGAAAGCGTCAATCCGGGCGATGCCGCTGCCTGGCGAAGTCAACGTTTCATCGTGCACGAGGCAACTGTTCGTGAAGTTGTCGAACAGATCGGTCGGTATGTCCCGGGTGCGATCATTTTCCGTGATCAACAGGTTGCGGACAGGCGCGTGACAGGCGTGATCGACCTCCGTCGACCTGACGAAGCCCTTCATGCCGTTGTGAATTTGCAGCAGGGAAAGATCCTGCAAATCTCGCCGTACCTTACGGTGATTTCGGCTCGATAGAGTAGGGCATTCCGGCAGCCAGGTTGTCGTCGGCTCTTTTTTTGCCGCACAGGTTAAAATGCCAGGGATCACTGCGTCACACCCCTGAGGCGTTCGCGGAGAACGCGCGTCACAATCCGTGATCCCGCCGGCACGGTTGCTTGGGGGATTCTCGGTGTCATCGATTACGGCGAAGGCCCTGGCGGGTCGTGAGGTTGTCTCTGCGGCTTGGCGATGGGGGGCCGTGTTTGGCCTTTTGGTTGGCTTGCCATCTTTCGGCGTCCGCGCTCAGGAATCCGGCCCGCAAGAAGCGCAGACGACCCGAAGCATTTTCTTCGCTATTGCACCTCAATCCCTCTCTTCCGCTTTGACGGACTTCGGACGCCAGTCCGGTCTTCAGATCGTCGTGGAGCCCGCAACGGTATCAGGCCGCACAAGCAGCGGAATCTCCGGCACGATGACAGCCGAGCAGGCAATCCAACGCCTTCTCGCCGGTACCGGTATCTCCTATCGCTTCACCTCTGCGAACTCAGTCTCGGTCGGAGCGACCGGATCGACGGGTGGCGCCATACAGCTCGATCCGGTGCAAGTGCAGGCGGGTGTGCCACCACAGGCGATGATCGACAACATCCCGCCAGCCTATGCCGGTGGTCAGGTTGCGACCGGCGGACAACTGGGCCTGCTTGGCAACCGCGACGTCATGGACACACCGTTTAACCAGACGAGCTACACCGCCAAGAAGGCGCAGGACCAGCAGGCGCAGAACATACGCGACGTGCTGATCGACGATCCGTCGGTGCGCATCGTCCGGCCGACCGGCAACAACGGCGCGCAGAACATGATGATCCGCGGCTTCACCGTCGAAAGCATGGACATCGCCTATGGCGGTCTCTACGGCCTGCTGCCGACCTATTCGGTGGGTGTCGAACTCGCCGAACGCATCGAGGTGCTGAAGGGGCCGAGCGCGATGCTGAACGGCATGGCACCCAGCGGCGCCATCGGCGGCACCATCAACGTCGTGCCCAAGCGCGCCCACGACGAGCCGATGAATCAGGCGACGATCGCCTACAGCTCGAACGCGCAGTTCGGCGGCGCCATCGACATCGGCCGCCGCTTCGGCCCGGAGAAGGAAGTGGGCGTGCGCGTCAACGGCTCCTACCGCGCCGGCCAGACGGCGGTGCTGTGGAACGCCGAGGAGACGGGGCTGGGCTCGATCGGCGTCGACTATCGCGGCAACGGCTTCCGGGTCTCCGTCGACGGCGGCTACCAGTCCCAGTACATCAGCGGCGGCATCGGCTACGTCAGCGTGGCGCCGGGGGCGCAGGTACCGGGCGTGCCGGACCTCAACAACAACTTCATCCTGCCCTGGACCTTCACGACCACCCAGGACCTGTTCGGCGCGCTGCGGGCCGAAGTCGATGTCTGGCCGAACGTGACGCTCTACGGCGCCATCGGCGCCCACGACAATCGCTGGGCGTCGCTGTGGTCCGGCGATCCCATCGTCACTAGCCTCAACGGCAACGCCACGCAGACGCCGCTGTACAACACCTCCTACGAATCGAAGTGGACGAGCGAGATCGGCCTGCGCGGCGAGGCCCGCACCGGCCCGGTCGATCACACCTTCGCCGTGAGCGCGATGCGCTATCAGCAGGTGTTCGGCTTTGGCCGCGGCATCGGCACCGCCTACGCCTCGAACATCTACACGCCGAACGTCATCGCGCGGCCCAACATCACGACCATGTCGCCGCAGAAGTCGAGCACGCTACAGCTCACCAGCTTCGCCATCGCCGACACGCTCTCGTTCGCGGAGAAGCGCGTCCAGCTCACGCTCGGCGCGCGCTACCAGCAGATCACCGGCGAGAACTTCGATCTCGTCTCGGGCAACCGGACCTCGAGCTACACCCAGGATGCGCTCAGCCCCTCGGTGGCGCTGGTCGTGCGGCCGTGGAAGCAGGTCTCTTTCTACGGCAACTTCATCCAGGGACTGCAGCCCGGCACGGTCGTGGGACCGACCTTCACCAATGCCGGCCAGATCTTCCCACCCTACCAGTCGACGCAGTTCGAGTTCGGCACCAAGATCGACTGGGGCAAGTTTACCACCACGCTGAGCGCCTTCCAGATCAGCCAGCCCAGCGCCGTCGCCAATATCGCCACCAACACGCTCACACAGAACGGCCTGCAGCGTAACCGCGGCATCGAGATCAACATGTTCGGCACGCCGACCGAGGGCGTGCGGTTGCTGGGCGGCGCGATGTTCCAGGAATCGATCCTGGTCAGCACGGCCGGCGGCGTGAACGACAACTGGCAGGCCGCCGGCGCACCCAACGTGCAGATCAACCTGGCGGGCGAATGGGACACGCCTTTCGTGCCGGGCCTGACGCTCGACGGCCGCATCATCTACACCGGCACGCAGTATGTCGGGCTCACTACGCCGCGGCTCAGCATCCCCGACTGGGTGCGCTTCGACATCGGCGCGCGCTACGTGCTCGACAATGTGAAGAGCCCTACCGGCAAGCCGGTGGCGATCCGGTTCAACGTCGAAAACGTGCTCGACACCAACTACTGGTCGATGGTGTCGTTCAACACGCGCCTCAATGTCGGCACGCCGCGCACCTTCCGGCTGGCACTGACGGCGGATTTCTAGAGCGTCGGTTAGCTGAGATGGAGACCGGCTTCCGCGCCTCCATGAACTGGCTGCATACTTGGGCAGGAGTCGTCCTGGGCGGACTACTGTTCGCCATTTTCTGGATGGGCACGCTTTCGGTGTTCGATCGCGAGATCGACCGCTGGATGGCGCCGATGACCCGGCTCCCGGTGACGGACAAGGCATTCTCCCTCGAGTCACTGCGGCCTTCCTACGAGGCTGCGGCGGCGGCAAAAGCGCCATCCTGGCTTGTGACCCTGCCAACCGAACGCGACCCGGTGCTTCAAGCAATCTGGCGCGAGGCCTCGGGCTTTGTCGTGCGCCTGATCGATCCCGCGACGGGCGCTGCGCTGCCCGATCCGGGCACATGGGGAGGCACGCGCTTCCTTTATCCCTTCCACTACATGCTGCATATCAAGCTCGGCTACTGGATCGTGGGGGTCGCGGCCATGGCCATGTTGGCGCTCTGCGTCTCGGGTGTGGTGATTCACCGCAAGATCTTCGTCGACTTCTTCACCTTCCGGGCCGGGAGACAGCCGCGCCGGCTGGTGCTCGATCTGCACAATGTCACCGGCGTGCTGGGCCTGCCGTTCCACTTCGTGATCTCCCTGTCTGGGTTGATCATTTTCTATTCCGTTTATTTCCCGGGCACGATTCAGATCGCCTACGACGATGAACCGCGGGCGTTCGCCAGGGAAGCGTACGGACACTATGAGAGGCCGAAGCTCGGCAAACCCGGCGAGCTTGCGTCACTCGACGCCATGGCAACCGAGGCGCTGCGCCGGTGGGATGGCGCGGCGCCGCGATACCTATTCGCCAGGAATCCCGGCGATGCGGCCTCCTCCCTGCAGATCGCGCGGCTCGGCGAGGGTCGCGTCTCCGGCAGCAACGACGTGGTGTATTTCGACACGGCCACCGGCGCACTGCTGCATCAGCGTAGCGAGCCGCAGCCGGTGTTGACGGTGCAGCGCTTCATCTCCGGCCTGCATCTGATCCAGTTTCGCCACTGGACGCTGCGTTGGGTCTACTTTGGGCTAGGCCTCACGGGCTGCGTGCTGATCGCGACCGGCTATCTCTTCTGGCTGGAATCGCGAAGGAAGCGACATGCGCAGCTCGGGCTGCATGGCGTACCCATCGTCGAAGGCCTGACGATCGGCTCTGTCACGGGCATCGTCATCGCCACGTTGGCGTTCTTCGTCGTTAACCGGCTGCTTCCTCTCGGAGTGACCTTTCTCGGCGAGGATCGCGCCGCGCTGGAGATATGGACCTTCTATCTCGTGTGGCTCGCGACCTTCGCCCATGCATGGTTAAGACCGGGCCTAGCCTGGGTCGAGCACTGCTGGGCCATCACCATATTCGCCCTCTCTGCGGTGTTGCTGAACTGGATCACCACCGGTGATCACCCCCTACGCAGCCTGTCTTACCGTCATCTCTGGCCCATCGCTGGCATGGATCTACTGCTGCTGGTCGGCGCGGCGATTGCAGCGCTGACCGCATGGACGCTCCAGCATCGCGCCGCTAAGCCTCACGCTGCGCGTCACTCCCTTCGGCTTCGTCGTAGGCCGTCTTGATCATCCACCAGCAGAACAGGATGGCGAACAGCGAGAGGGCGAGGCCAAAAGCCAGGATGCTGCTGTCGCGTGCCGCGCCGGCCATGAACAGGCCGGCGAGGCCGAGAAGGCCTACGAATACGCCCATAATCCAATGAGACATCTTTCTCTCCTCAATCGTCGTCGAACAGGATGCGGCCGGCAGACCCGTCCGGGTCGTCATATTGACCGTTGCGCAGCGCCCAGAGAAAGGCTGCCAGAGCCAACAGACCGAAGAAGAGGGCCGCCGGTACGAGAATGAGCAGGCTGTCCATCAGTGCACCTGCCGGAAGTCGGGAAGCCGTGGGGAGCGCGGACGGGCACCGAGGCGCAACGAGTTGCCGATCACCAGCAGCGAGGACGAAGACATCGCCACGGCGGCGATCAGCGGCGTGACGTCGCCCAGGATCGCGAGCGGCACCGCAGCGAGGTTGTAGAACAGAGCCAGTGCCAGGTTCTGACGCATCAGGCGATTGGCGCGGCGCGCCACGTGAAGCGTTTCGACGACCGGCTGCAGCGCATCACCCTGGAAAACGGCATCGGCGGCATTCTGCGTCGCTTCAGCAGCTGTCGTTGGGGAGATCGACGCATGCGCGGCGGCAAGGGCTGGCGCATCGTTCAGCCCGTCGCCGACCATGAGCACGCGTTTGCTCTGCGCCGCGAGGCCGGCCAGGTGTTGTGCCTTGGCGGCTGGCGTCACTTCGGCATGCCAGACATCGAAGCCTGCAGTACGTGCGGCGTCCGCCACGGCGGCTGGCCGGTCACCCGAGAGCAGTTCGACCGTAAGGCCGTCGCGATGCAATGCCGCAACGGAGCTTGTGGCGTCGGGACGAAGTCGATCGGCAAAGGCAAATCGAACCGGCTTACGGTCTGGCTCGGCGTACCAGAGTTCGGAGCAGCCATCGTCGACAGGGCTGTCGATGCCGCAGAACCTCGCTGACCCAAGCTGCGTGTTGCCGCTTTGCAGGCCTTCGCCAGGATATTCGACGACGTTCGAGACGGCGGTTGCGTCCGGTATGGCTCGCAAGAGCGCTCGGGCCAGAGGGTGACGGGAATTTGCCGCCAACGCGGCGGCGCGACGCCGAATTTCAAGGTCGGCCGGACCATCAACCAGTTCGGGCCGTCCCAGGGTCAGGGTCCCGGTCTTGTCGAAGACGACATGGTCGACCTGCGCCAGGCGTTCGAGTGCCGTGGGCGAGAGGAGCAGCACACCCGAGCGCAACAGGCGCGTGCCTGCCACAACCTGTACGACCGGCACGGCGAGGGCGAGCGCGCAGGGGCAGGTGATGATCAGCACCGCTGTCGCGATCAGCAGAGCGCGGTCCCAGGCAAGATCTCCCAGCAACATCCAGCCAAGGAAGGTCAGCAGTGCTGTAACATGCACGACCGGCGCGTAGGCGCGCGCGACACGGTCGGCGATCGCGGTGAAGCGAGACCGCCCGCGTTCGGCAGCTTCGACGAGCCGGACGATTTCGGCCAGCAGCGTGCGGTCGCCGGCAGCGGTCACTCGTACACGGATCGGCGCCCCGAGATTGACCATGCCTGCGAACACCTGAACGCCCGGCTCGACAGCCTGTGGCACGCTTTCGCCGCTGATCAGGGCAGCATCGAGCGACGACCTCCCTTCGCTGACGACACCATCGGCGCCCAGACGCTCGCCAGCCGCCACCAACAGCACATCGCCTGGCGTGAGTGCGTCGACACGGCGCGCGGCCGTGTTGCCGTCGGCTGAGATAACCGTGACGCTGCGGGCCGTCAGCGCCAGCAACGCGCGCACAGCATGGCGTGCGCGGCCGCGGGCGCGACGATCGAGGTAGCGGCCGACCAGTAGGAAGAAAAGCAGCGTGATCGCCGAATCGAAATAGGCATGTGGCCTGCCGACCCAGGCTTCGTGCAGGCTGACGACGCAGGCCAGGACAACGCCAATCGAGATCGGAACGTCCATGTTGGTGCGGCCAGCCTTCAGGGCGGTGATCGCCGAACCGAAGAAAGGTCGGCCTGCATAGGCGACAGCCGGCAGGGCGATGGCAGCCGAAAGCCAATGGAAGAGGGTTCGTGTTGCCTCGCCCATGGAGCCGTCATGGCCTGACCAGACAGCCACCGACAACAGCATGACGTTGGCTGCGGCAAATCCTGCGATGCCGAGTGCGCGCAGCAGATCGCGAGAGGCGCGATCGTCGTCGGCAGAGGCCGCGACGATATCGTAGGGTGCCACTCGGAAGCCGAGGGCAGCGACGAGGCCAGCATGGGCATTGGCGTCCTTGGCGGGGCCGCGCCATCCAAGAGAAAGGCGCCGCGTCGAGAGATGTACGCGAGCCTTGGTGATGGCCGGATTGCGCGCCAACAGGCTCTCGATCAGCCAGACACAAGCAGCGCAATCGAGACCTTCGACCAGCAGGTCGAGCGTTGCCTCGTTTCGGCCAGTCACGTGTGCATGGCCGGCGAAGTCGGTTTCGAGCGGCTCCGGCCGGCGGGCATGCCGCTCCTCCAGGCGCCGGTAGAAGGAAGCGAGGCCGGCCGCTCCGATGATGGCGTGCGCGCCGGCGCATCCGGCGCAACAGAACTTGCTGTCGGAGAGTCCGCGTAAGACCTCGCCACAGTGCGCGCAGGTCCGCTCTGCCGGTGCGACGGACGAGGGCGCGAACAGGGCGGCGTCAGTCATTGCAGGAACATCCGGCGCGTCTGCGCGAAGCGCTGGCCGTCTCGCTCGATCACGATGTCGATGTCCCAGTTCCCGCGGGCTGGCAGGTCCACCGTCCCGGCGAGCTGTCCCGGCCCGACAATGGCCATGGCGATGGCGAGCGGTGGTCGCTTTTCCGTGGGTCGGACCAGTTCGACGGTAGCGTGAGCGTTGGTGAGTGGCCGACCGTCGCGATCTAACAAGGTGAGGTCGAGCCGATGGCTCTCCGGTTGCCACCTCGATTCGATGCGCCATCCTAGAATATCCCGGCTTTGCTGGGCGGTGAGGACGTCGTTGTAACGCAGCCCACGATCGCGGGGCTTGGGCGTATAGAGGCCCGAGAATGACCCCACGGCAAACCAGATCATGGTGCCGTTGACCGCGACGACGAGCATGAACCCCAGGACGAAGAGCCAGGGAATGTAGCGACCGCGCGACGCGAGAGTAGTGCTCATCGGCAAGCTCCTTTAACGGACAGGTCCGACAAAGACGGCATCGTGCGAGGCTCGGCGGGCCTGTGACGTCTCGCGCACTTCGAACGTGATGGGCTTGGAGCCCGCGGGCGCCTCCTTCGACGGAACCGTGACAAGCACCCGGAAGGTGCCGACCATGTCGGGGTGCACAGCCAAGGTCGTGGCTCCCGACGCACCGTCAGCATCGGCGCCGACGAATCCCAGCACGGCCGAAGGCAGGCCTTCGATGGAGAGCCGGAAGTGAGCCTCTTCGCGGCGCTTGTTCAGGATCTTGAGGGTATAGGAGTTGCGAATGTCACCGTTGGACAAACGGACATAGTTCGGGCTGCGGTCGCGCTGTACCGTCAATTCTGCGTCGCTGCGCAGCAGGAACGCCACCAGCATGATTGCCGACACGAGGCAGAGCAGGCCCGCATAGAGCAGGGTGCGCGGCCGTAGCGGCCGCCACGCCACGCGGCCAGTGCCTTTGGTCGCGCTGCTCTCCTTGGCATGCTGGTTGGCCAAGGTGTCCCAGCAGATGAGGCCGAGCGGCCGGCCGACCTTGTCCATGGTCTGGGTGCAGGCGTCGATGCAGAGGCCACACCCAATGCATTCGATCTGCTGGCCATCGCGGATGTCGATGCCTGTCGGGCAGACGGCAACGCACAGCCGGCAGTCGACGCAGTCGCCGCGACCGTCCCAGGTATCGCCGGCCTTGTGCTTGCCGCGTTGTTCGCCGCGCCACTTCTGATAGGTGACGCTCAGGCTCTGTTCGTCGAGCATCGCTGCCTGGAAGCGCGGCCAGGGACACATGTAGGTGCAGACCTGCTCGCGCGCCCAACCTGCCAGGACGTAGGTGGTCGCGGTGAACAATCCGACGAAGGTGTAGACTTCGAGTGAGGCCTCACCGCGGAAGATCTTGATCAGCGTGGTCGGAGCGTCGACGTAGTAGAACACCCAGGCGCCGCCCGTCGCCGCTGCGATGACAAGCCAAGCGATATGCTTCAAGCCCTTGCGGGCGGCCTTGGTTGCCGACATCGGCTGGCGGTCGAAGCGCATGCGCTCATTGCGATCGCCTTCGATCCAGCGTTCGACCAGCATGAAGAGATCAGTCCAGACGGTCTGCGGACAAGTGAAGCCGCACCACACACGTCCGAACAGGGATGAGGCGAAGAACAGGCCGAGCGAGGCCAGAATCAGGAGGCCGGTGACGAAATAGACTTCCTGCGGCCAGATGACGACGTCGAAGAACCAGCCGCGCCGGCCATCGAGGTCGATCAGGATCGCCTGGGCGGGTGCATTGGGTCCGCGGTCCCAGCGCAGCCAGGGCACCAGATAGTAGAGGCCGAGCAGCAGGACGAGGACGGCCCATTTGATTCGCCGCCACTGGCCGGCAATCGCGCGCGGGTAAACCTTGATCCGGGTGACGTAAAGCGGCAGCTCGGCCTTCTGTGCGGCGAGCGAGACCGCTTCGTCATCCCGGACCTTTGTGTCGATACCCATGATCCGCCCGCATACTGCCTAGCGGCCGCCGCCCAGCGCGTGGACGTAGATCGTGAGCATCTTGATGGTCGCTTCGTCGAGGCGTCCGGCCCAGGCCGGCATGCTGCCGTTGCGGGCGTAGAAGATCGACCGGTAGATCGCATCACGATCGCCGCCATAGAGCCAGATCCCGTCCGCGAGGCTGGGCGCGCCAAGCTCCTGGTTGCCCTTTCCGTCGGGGCCGTGGCAGGCCGCGCACTGTTCCTGGAAGAGCTGCGTGCCTTCCGGTGTGGCTTTCGCCTTGCCGGACAGGCTCAGCACATAGTCCGTTACCGCGGCGACCTGGGTGCCCGTCAGCAGGCCGTCGACGCCGAAGCGCGGCATCATCGACTGGCGGGACTTGTCGTCGGTATTGCGGATGCCGTGCTCGATCGTGGCGCGGATCTGCTCGAGACTGCCGCCCCAGATCCAGTCGTCGTCCACTAGGTTGGGGAATCCGCGGCTGCCCGCACCACCGGCGCCGTGGCACTGCATGCAGTTCGTCTGGAAAGCCGAGCGACCGCCAGCCATCGCGAAGTTGAAGAGCTCCGGTTCCTTGGCGATATCGGCGAGCGAAGTGGCCCGAATGCGATCGACGAAGCCTGAGCGTGCCTTGGCCTGGGCATCGAGCTCCTGGGTAAGCTCGGCACGGCTCCAGTAACCCAGCATGCCCTTCGCGTGGCCGTTCAGCCACGGCCAGGACGGGTAGAGGGCGCAGTAGACGATGGCGAACACCACCGTGGCGTAGAAGGTATAGATCCACCAGGTCGGCAGTGGCGTGTTCAGTTCCTTGACGCCATCCCACTCGTGGCCAGTCGTGTTCTGGCCCGACAGCGTATCCTTCTCGATCTTGGTCGGCATGGCCGGTCCTTCGTCATTCGTCGTTGAGCGGGATGCGGGCGTCCTTCTCGAACCGGCGCCGGTTTTTCGGACGCCATGCCCAGAAGGCGATGCCGGCGAAGACCAGGATCGCCCAGATCGTCCAGATCGAGGTCAGCAGCTCGCCAAGCGCTTCGAGAGTCATGTCCGTTCCCCTATTGCCGCAGCCGCTCGGGCGGGATGTCGCCGAAGCGCACCAGCGTGCCCAGCATCTGCAAGTAGGCTACGAGCGCATCCATCTCGGTGATCGCCGTCGAGTCGGCGTTGAACTTGCCGACGACGGCCCGCGGATACCGCTTCTCCATCGCTGTCGGATCGAGGTCCGGATTGACCTGCGCTTCGAGGTCGGCGCGGGCGTTGGCGATCATTGCGTCGGTGTAAGGCGTGCCGACCGCACGCAGGGCTTCGAGGTGTTTTGCGATGTCGCTGTAGTCGAGCTTCTTTTCGGCGAGGAACGGATAGGCGGGCATGACGCTCTCCGGCACGACGGCGCGTGGCGAGATGAGATGGGCGACATGCCAGTCGTTGGAGTAGCGGCCGCCGACGCGCGCGAGGTCCGGCCCCGTGCGCTTGGAGCCCCATTGGAACGGCCGGTCGTACATGCTCTCGGCGGCGAGGCTGTAGTGACCGTAACGCTCGACTTCATCCTTGAAGGGGCGGATCTGCTGACTGTGGCAGGTGTAGCAGCCCTCGCGGATGTAGATGTTGCGGCCCAGCAGTTCGAGTGGCGTGTAGGGGCGAACCCCGTCGACCCGCTCGATCGTGGTCTCGATGGAGAAGAGCGGGATGATCTGCACCAGGCCGCCGATCGAGACCGTAATCAGGGTCAGGATCACCAGCAGGATGGCGTTCTTTTCGATCGCCTCGTGACGAATGAACATTTGCGCGTCTCCTAAGCCGCGAGAGCGGGCTGGTGACGCGCGGAAGTCACTACGGCTTCGCTGCGGATCGTGCGCCACATGTTGTAGGCCATGAGCAGTCCGCCGGTCAGGAAGCAGACCCCGCCCAGGAAGCGGATGAAGTAGAAGGGCTGCATGGCCGCGACGGTCTCGACGAACGAGTACTGCAGGAAGCCCAGCTCGTCGTAGGCGCGCCACATCAGGCCCTGCATGATGCCGCTCACCCACATCGCGGTGATGTAGAGAACGATGCCGATAGTGGCGATCCAGTAGTGCCAGCCGATCAAGCGCGTCGACCACATGGCCGGGCGGTTCCACATCTTCGGCACCATGTAGTAGAGCGTACCGAACACGATGAAGGCGACCCAGCCCAGGGCGCCGGAATGGACATGGCCGATTGTCCAGTCGGTGTAGTGGCTGAGCGAGTTGACGGCCTTGATCGACATGACCGGGCCTTCGAAGGTCGCCATGCCGTAGAAGCCGACGGCGGTGACCGAGAAGCGCAGGCCAGGATCGGTGCGCAACTTGTCCCAGGCACCGGAGAGCGTCATCAGGCCGTTGATCATGCCGCCCCAGCTCGGCATCCACAGCATGACGGAGAAGACCATGCCCAGCGTCTGGGCCCAGTCAGGCAGCGACGTGTAGTGCAGGTGGTGCGGACCGGCCCAGATGTACATGAACACCAGGGACCAGAAGTGCACGATCGACAACCGGTAGGAGTAGACCGGACGGTTCGCAGCCTTCGGGATGTAATAGTACATCATGCCGAGGAAGGCGGCAGTCAGGAAGAAACCGACGGCGTTGTGCCCGTACCACCACTGGATCATGGCATCCTGGACGCCCGACCATGCGCCGTAGCTCTTGGAGCCGGTGATCGACACCGGTATCGCCATGTTGTTGACGATGTGCAGGCCGGCGATGGTGATGATGAAGGCGAGGTAGAACCAGTTTGCCACGTAGATATGCGGCTCTTCGCGCTTCAGCACGGTGCCGAGATAGGCCACCAGGTAGGCGACCCAGACGATTGTCAGCCAGAGATCGACGAACCATTCCGGCTCGGCGTATTCCTTGCTCTGGGTGATGCCGAGCAGGTAGCCGGCGGCGGCCGTGACGATGAAGAACTGGTAGCCAAGCAGAACGAACCAACCGAGCGGTGCGCCACCGAACAGGCGGGCACGGCAGGTGCGCTGTACGACATGGAAGGCCGTGCCGATCAGTGCCGTGCCGCCGAACGCGAAGATGGCGGCCGACGTGTGCAGCGGCCGCAGGCGACCAAAGGTCAAATACTCGCTGTCGAAGCTGAGTTGGGGCCAGACGAGTTGGGCAGCGATGACGACGCCCGCCAGGAAAGCAACGACGCCCCAGAACATCGACAGGACAACCGCCGCTCGGATCACATCTTCGACGTAGCGCGGCGCGGGCGGGCGACCGGTATTCAGGACTGCTTGGCTCGACATGCTTTCTCCCCGCGAAGGTCGGGCGGACCCTAGGAGATCGCCACCGGAGAACCTTGATTTGGGTCAAGGCCCGCGTCGGCTGGACCGATATCAAGTGACGCATGCACTTCGAGAGTGAAATGCCATGAGCGAGTCCATTGCGGTTTTCCCCGGACCGCAGCCGCGCATCCGGCGCGTCGCAATCGATCGGCCATGGACCTGGCTGGCGGCGGGCTGGAACGATCTATGGACCGTCCCGGTCATCAGCCTGTCTTACGGTGTGTTCCCCGTTGTCATAGGCTGGCTGGCCATCGCGCTGCTGCTGCGGTTCGACTATCCCTCGCTAGTATTGCCGCTCAGCGCCGGCTTCTTCTTTGTCGGGCCGTTCATTGCGGTCGGGCTCTACGAAACCAGCCGGAGACTCGAAGCCGGCTTGCCTGTCGATGGCGACGCCACCTTGAGTGCCTGGCGTCGCAATGCCGATCAGATCGCCCTGATGGGCCTCGCCCTGCTGTTGCTGCATCTCGCCTGGATGCGTATCGCGCAGCTTCTCTTTGCCATCTTTCCCTGGCAGAGCGTCCCGTCCTGGACCCATTTTACGGATCTGCTCTGGCACGCGACACGCAGCCTGCCATTTCTTGCGGCAGGCGTAGCGATTGGCGCCGTGCTCGCCGCAGTGGCGTTCATCATCGGGGCCTTTTCGATTCCCTATCTCCTGGACCGCCGCTGCTCGAACCTGTTCGAAGCAATCGCCATCTCGGTCGCTGCAGTAAAGCTCAATCCCAAGCCGATGCTCCTGTGGGCCGGGCTGATCGTCATGCTGGTCACCATGGCGATGGTGCCTGGCTTTCTTGGCTTGATCCTCGTGTTGCCGGTCGTGGCGCATTCGACATGGCATGCCTATCGCGACATCGTACGCTTCGAGGCGTTGCCCGAACCTGTTAGAAGCGCTGGCTCGCCAACGTAAGCATCACCAACGCGTTCCCGAGCAGGAGGGGAGCGCTCATCCACCGGCCTGCGCCGCGCAGCTTTCGGCGCATCAGCAGGCCACCCCAACCCACGGCGACCAAGGCAGGCATCGTACCGATCGCGAAAGCTGCCATGGCGAGACCACCGCCCAATCCGGAACCTGTGCCGGCTGCTGCGGCTAGTGCGCCATAGAGCAAGCCACACGGCAGGAAACCAAGCAGGACCCCCAGGCCATATCTCGCGGCATTCCCCGTGGCGCCGGCAAGGGATCCGGCGAGGCGTGACAGCGAGGCCTGAAGGCCGAGTCCATTCATACCCAGCGACAGTCCCAGTGCTTGTGTGATCAGTAACGCCGCTGCCGTGATCAGCAATGCGCCAGACAACCAGCCGAATGCCGCGGTCGAGGCGAAGAGTCCCGTAGCCTCGCCGGCGACCGCTCCCAGCAGCACATAAGTCGTGAAGCGGCCGAGATGGTAAGGCGCGAGCGCGGCTCCGGCGAGCCGACGCCATTCCCCATAGCCGGCCGGTGCTGGCCGATCCGTGTCGGCAATGACCTGCCCGAGCACGAAGGGCCCGCACATGCCCGTGCAATGAATGAGGCTGCCGGCCAAACCGGCGAGAAGCATGGCAACGGGCAATCCGGCAGGATTCGCTGCCGCCGTTTGCAGCCCGTCGCCGCAGAGCGCCAGGAACCGGACAATCGTCTCCATGCCGACAGTAGATCATTTCGGCCCGGCCATGGACTTGACGCAGGTCAAGGCGGTCGCCGTGCGCCGACGGCACAAGGAGGCGTCACCGGAGGAGATTGGCCATGGGATACAAGACGATCCTCGTCCACTGCGATGCCGCGCCCAACGTCGGCCAACGGCTCGTCGTTGCGGCAGAGCTTGCGCAGCGATATGGCGCCCATCTGGTCGGGGTCCATGCCCGTCCGCCATTCGAGGCACCCGTCTTCTTCGAGGGTGGCATGCCGATGGACTCGCTGTTCGCGTCCTACGAGGCTGGCGCCAAGGCCGATGCGGAGGCGGCGCGGGCTGCTTTCGACAAAGCTCTGAAAGGACGACATCTCTCGCATGAGTGGCGGACTGTCGACGGTTTCATCGACAGCGAGCTCGCGATCCAGGCGCGTTACGCCGATCTCACCATCGTCGGGCAGACCGATCCTGATGCCCAAACGCCCACACCCTCCGATCTCCCCGAAGCCGTCGTGCTGGCGACGGGCCGACCCATGCTGATCGTGCCGCATGTCGGCGTGCGTTCACAGCCTGGTGAACGGGTGATGTTGTGCTGGAATGCCAGCCGAGAGAGCGCGCGTGCGGCAGCAGATGCCCTCCCGCTCCTGCAGATGGCGAAGAAGGTCATCGTGCTGGTCGTCGATCCGCATAGCTCGCCCGACGGCCATGGTGCCGAGCCGGGTGCCGACGTGGCGCATTGGCTGGCGCGTCACGGTGTCGATGTCACCGTCCAGCGCGATGTCGCAGCTGATTCGGATGTCGGTGGTGTGGTTCTCTCTCGCGCGGCCGACCACGATATCGACCTGGTCGTCATGGGCCTCTATGGCCATTCGCGCGTGCGCGAGATGATCCTGGGTGGCGCCAGTCGCACGCTGCTGTCCAGCATGACCGTTCCTTTGTTCGTTTCCCACTGATGGACGCCCGCACACTCGCGACTTACGACCGTCCCGTACCGCGATACACTAGCTATCCAACGGCAGCGCAGTTTCACGGCGGTGTCGGCCCGGTCGAGCATCGGACCTGGCTGCAGGACCTCGCCCGCACAAGCGCGACGTTCTACCTGCATGTTCCGTTCTGTGCCCGGCTCTGCTGGTACTGTGCTTGCCATACGTCGGCGGTGAATCGGCCGGGGTCACTCGATGCCTACGCGCGGGCGTTGGCAAAGGAGATCGACCTCGTCGCGGCTGCGGCCCCCGATCTCTGCGTCGGTTCGATCCAGTGGGGTGGCGGTACGCCGTCGCAACTCGGCGTGGACCGGATCGTGTCGGTCGCCAGGCAGCTTGGGGCCCGCTTCGATCGACATTGTGGTGAAGAGACCTCGATGGAAATCGATCCTCGTTTCTGCGACGAGGCACTCGTCGGCGCGCTACAGGAGATTGGCGTTAGTCGCGTAAGCCTCGGCGTTCAGGATTTCGATATCGACGTCCAGCAGGCGATCAACCGGCTGCAGTCGGTCGACGACACGGCAGCAGCGGTCGGTCGGCTGCGCGAGGCGGGCATCCGGCGCATCAACATCGATCTCGTCTATGGTCTGCCGCGGCAGACCCCCGAGACGCTGGCGCGCACGCTCGATGCGGCCTTGCAGTTGGCGCCCGATCGCTTCGCAGTGTTTGCCTATGCTCACGTACCGTGGATGAAGGCACGCCAGAAGCTGATCGATGTCGAGGCCCTTCCAGGCGCGGCCCAGCGGTCAGCCATGTCGGCACTCGTGTCGGAGCGGTTGCTCGCCGGTGGCTATGTGAAGGTCGGGCTGGATCACTATGCACGTCCCCAGGATGCTCTGGCGATGGCGGCAGGACGCGGCCAGCTCCGCCGCAGCTTTCAGGGTTACGTCGCAGAGGAGCAGCCGTGGGTCGTGGGCCTGGGCGCCTCGGCCATCTCGAGCCTGCCCTGCGGCTATACGCAGAACGCTACCGATACGACGCGTTACCGGTCCCTCATGGAAGCCGCCACTTTTGCAACGGCGCGAGGCCTCGAGCTTTGCGCCGCCGATCGCCTGCGCGGCGAGATCATCGAGCGTCTGATGTGCACCTTCTTTGTCGATCTCGGAGAGGTTTGCCACCGTCATCAAGTGTCGTCGCAAGCCCTTCTGGCCGAGATCGAGGCGCTCCCGGCGCTCGTCGATGACGGCCTGGTCGAGAGGGAAGGGGATAGGCTGAGGGTCACCGAGCGTGGCCAGCCGTTGGTGCGCTTCGTCTGTGCGGCATTCGATCATCACTTGCACCATGCCGACGGCCGCCATTCGCGCGGTATCTGAAGGAAGGGTTTGGTCATGAGCACACATCAGCTGGTCGCTGGGCATGTCGAGGCGGCGCTTGCCGAGGCTGGCAGCAAAGGAATCTCCGACGACGTCGTCGCACGGTGCCTCCTGTCGGAGGCGATACGGATCTTCCAGCGCAGCCGTCCGAACGACGACATTGCGGCAGAGCTGACGGCCGCCGCCGACAACCTCGATGAAGCCAGCCCCCTTGCTTTCATCAGGCCTTGAAGCGGCTTGTCCGTGTTGCCGCCGGCCATGCTATCGTGGCTTGGAAAGGCATTGCATCGATGAGTCAGTCCTCCCATTTCGCGACGTCGTCGGAGGAAGTTGCCGCCGTCGTTGCAGCGTCGGCTCACGCGCAGCTGCTCTTGAGGCCGGATCTGCGTATCATCACGGCAAGCGACGGCTATTGCGCTGCGCTGGGGCTCGGGCGCTCGGCGCTGGTCGATCGGACGCTCGACGAGGTCTTCGCACCGGGCCCAGGGCTGGATATTCTCAAGTCATCCCTCGAAGCAGCGCGCGAGACACACCGTCCGCATCGCAACGACAGGCCCGGCCGACTGCTGGCGCAATCGACAACCGGAAGCGTCGCGGGCTTGTCGCTTGCCGAAGCCGTCAGCAGCCCTGTGCTGGCGTCCGACGGCACGGTGATGTGGTTGCTGCATGGTGCGGCGCTTCCCGGTGAGGCCGGTCGCACTCATCTGGCTCAGGCCCTGGAAGCAGCGGAGGCCCGGCTGAGGTCGGTTCTGCAGACCGTGCCAGACGCCATGATCATCATCGATGAGCGGGGGCGGATCGAGTCGCTCAGCACGACGGCGGAGCGATTGTTCGGCTTCAGCACCAGCGAAGTCGTTGGGCAAAACATCAGCATGCTGATGCCATCGCCCTATCGCGAGCAGCACGACGCTTATATCGAACGCTATCTGTCGACCCGCGAGCGGCGCATCATCGGTATTGGTCGCATCGTCGTCGGCCAGCGCAAGGACGGCACTACCTTTCCCATGCATCTTACGGTCGGTGAACTGCAAGCCGGTGAACGGCACCACTTTACCGGTTTCATCCGAGATCTCACAGATCAGCAGATGACGGAAAGCCGCCTCAAGGAGCTGCAGTCCGAAGTCACGCACATGTCGCGCTACACGGCGCTCGGGGAGATGGCCTCGACTCTGGCGCACGAAATCAATCAGCCTTTGACCGCAATCAGCAATTATCTGAAGGGCTCGCAGCGCCTGATCGATCGCCTTGACGGGGAACCGGTGCCTCAGCTGCGCGACGCTGTCGGAAAGGCCGCTGAGCAGGCGTTGCGTGCCGGCCAGATCATCCGTCGCCTGCGCGAGTTCGTGTCGCGCGGTGAGAGCGAGCGCCGGATCGAGAGCCTGCCCAAGCTGATCGAGGATGCGAGCACGCTGGCACTGGTCGGCATCAAGGAAGCCGGTGTCGAGGTGCGTTTCCGGCTCGACCCTCGAGCAGACCAGGTTCTGGCGGACCGCATCCAGATCCAGCAGGTCCTCGTGAACCTGATCCGAAATGCCATCGAGGTCATGGCCGACAGCGAACCGCCGCGCACGCTGGATATTGCGACCGCGATCGGATCAGACGATACGGTCGAGGTGAGTGTCGCCGACACAGGCGGCGGTCTCGCTCCTGAGATCGCTCACCATCTCTTCCAGCCATTTATGACAACCAAACGCAAGGGCATGGGGCTGGGGCTCTCGATCTGCCGTACGATCGTCGAAGCACACGGCGGAAAAATCTGGGTAGAGGCGCGTGCCGGCGGCGGCACCGTCTTTCGCTTCACGTTGCGTGGCCTTGGACGGCAAGAGGCAGGTCATGGCCGCTAGCCAGGTTGTGCACGTCATCGATGACGACGCCGACGTTCGTCAATCGTTGGCCTTTCTGCTCAGTACGGAAGGGCACGCCGTCCGGGTACACGACTCCGCGCTGGCTTTCTTGAAGGCACTTCCCGACGCGCAGGATGGCTGCGTCGTTACCGACATTCGCATGCCCGAAATGGACGGGCTGGAACTTCAGCGCCGCCTCAACGAGCTGAAGGCAGGATTTCCTGTGATCATCATGACCGGGCATGGCGATATATCGCTTGCTGTGACGGCGATGAAAGCCGGTGCCGTCGATTTCATCGAGAAGCCGTTCGACGACGAAGCACTCTTGTCGGCAGTCCGGACGGCGCTGGCTCGGCATGCCACCGACAGCGAGCGCCAGGCGCGGTTGGCGGCCGTGCAGAGCCGCCTTGCGGCGCTGTCGGCGCGCGAGCGCGAAGTTCTGCAGGGGCTTATCGCAGGTAAGGCCAACAAGGTGATCGCTTACGATCTCGGCATCAGTGCACGTACCGTGGAAGTTCACCGGGCAAACGTGATGACGAAAATGCAGGCCGACAGCCTTTCCGAGCTCGTCCGAATGGTGCTTGCGGCTACGTAGAATCCCTTAGATCAAGACCTGAATAGTTGCCCGCCGGCAGGAGGGATATCGATCTGCATCGACAGCGCTTCCAGCTCAAAGCCCGGGAGATACCGATGCAGACCCTCGCGAACGTTATCCGGATGCCCACCCCTCTCGTCGTGAGGGGCGCTGCGTCGGCCGGGGTGCTGGAGGTATTGAGAAAGGGTGAGGAGCTGTTTGCCGAGGGCGACGCTGCCGACTGGTTTTACAAAGTCATGACGGGCGCCATACGGACCAGCAAGTTGCTGAGTGATGGCCGGCGGCAGATCGGCGCCTTCCATCTCGCTGGCGAGATTTTCGGGTTGGAGGCCGGTGAGGTGCATCGGTTCACGGCGGAAGCACTGGCTGGCGCCACGGTTCTGGCCTTTCGCCGGACATGTCTGGAGCTGTCGGCTCACGATAGTGAGGCATTGCGCGAAGAGGTTCTCGCGTCGGCAATTCGCAGTCTCGATCGCGCGCAGGAGCACATGCTGCTGCTCGGACGCAAGACGGCACAGGAAAAGGTCGCTGCCTTCCTTCTCGATATGGCCGATCGTATGCTCGACGGCGAGGGCCCGTTCGAATTGCCCATGTCGCGCTCCGATATTGCCGACTATCTCGGCCTGACCATCGAAACGGTATCGCGGACGCTCAGCCAGTTCACGCGTGACAGCCTGATCCGGTTACCTGCCGCCAGCCGATGGATCGAACTCTGTAATCTGCACGCGCTACGGCAGCTCAACGTCTCGTAGATATCAAGAAGGCACTCATCCAACGGCTGTGTTGGGTCGCATCCGGTCGATGGCCTTGAAGGCACGACGCGCCTGGCTGAGCAGTTCCCCATCGGTCGGATGATCCATTGCCTCGACGCTCACGAGTTTGGCGTGAACCCACGGCATTGTCTTCTCGACATGACGAACCAGCTCGAGCTTGGCCTGCGCCGGGCCAACCAGGAGCCACTCTGTGGTGCCACGCAGAGCATCGATGATGTGATCCATAAAACTCAGATCGAGCGCCATGTGGCCTGAGCCCATGACGCCAGCCTTGTGATGAACCTGCCGAAACGGATTGTGCGCCTTGATGGTGTCCTGCTCGACTTCGGCGGCATTGAAGCGGAAGATCCGGGCTTCCCTGGTATCCATCCAGACAATGGCATGGCTATGGGTCATCTCAGTTCCTCGATATGTCGTGGCAGGTTTGCTGTCGTCAGCTGCCGGTCAGCCAGAAGCCGGCCGTTGCGCGGATCGACGATATGCAGGCGGCGGCACGCCAAGCAGTGCTGCCCGACATAGGTTGGCAGCGGCGAGTTAGCCTCCTCGAAGCTTCCCTGGACGTTGTAGCCCGTGCTGGGACAGCGGAAGACGAAGGTCTGCATGTGGCGAGCCGTAGCGTCTCGGGAGATCCGGTGCCTTGATCCAGCGCAAGCGAGAATGGATGACGGCCGGACCGGCGTGCCGACGGGCGGTACAACGTGCGGATTTTTCAGTGATCTCCGGCTTGATCCGTTGACCTCCATTTTGGATACGGGCACTTTTTTCCAGCAGAAGTGAATTCACTATTGAGAATGGCTGTTGGCTTATGGATTTCTCCTTCTCAGAACAGCAGGTCGCCGTGCGCGACACGGTCAGGCGCCTGTGTCAGTCGGAGCACCAGCGACTGGTCGTCGCCGCGGAAGAGAGCGAAGTTTTGCCACGCGAGGTGTTCGCGCGCTGGGGTGAGCTTGGGCTTCTGGGCGTCCGCTATCCCGAAAGCGACGGCGGCAGTGGGCTCGACAAGATCAGCGACTGCATCGTGCGCGAGGAACTGAGCTACATGAGCCAGGGATTCGCGTCGAGCTGGTCAGCGCATAGCCACCTCGGCATCTGGCCGATCTGGAAGATCGGCACTGAAGAGCAGCGCGAGCGCTTCTTTCGGCCCGCTGTGGCGGGGAAGAAGATCGCCGGTTTTGCGCTCAGTGAACCCGACGGCGGCTCGAACATCCGCGCGCTCAAGACCCGCGCCGAACGTACCGCCGGCGGCTGGAAGCTCAACGGCAGCAAGCTCTACATCACCAACGCGCCGATCGCGGATTTCCTGCTCGTTGCAGCCCGCACCGCCCCCGAACTCAGGGGCGACGCCATCAGCCTGTTCATCGTCGAGCTGCCAGCCAAGGGCATGAACATCGACAAGCTGAAGAAGGAGGGCATTCGCGCGTCCGAAACCGGCCTGATCCATATCGAGGATGTGTTCGTGCCCGACGATTGCGTTCTTGGCGGTCGCCTGGGGACCTATCCGGTGATCCTGGAGTCGCTGAGCGAGAACCGTGTCGGTGTTGCCGCCAATGCCCTCGGTATGGCGCGCGCGGCCTTCGATGCGGCCACGGCCTATGCTCAGGATCGCGTGGTCGCGGGCAGGCGCATCGGTGACTACCAGGCGATCGGTCACAAACTCGCAGAGATGTCGGCCCAGATCGAGGCGGCCAAATGGCTCGTCTATTACGGCGCCTGGCGTGTCGACCAGAATACGCTGGACGCAGCGACCGCCGCGCGGGTCAAGCTGATCGCGAGCGAGACCGCGGTGGCTGTCAGTGAACAGGCGATCCGCATTCACGGTGGCGCCGGGATCATGCGCGAGTATCCGGTAGGCCGTATTCACCGTGACGCACTGGTCTACGTGATCGGTGAAGGCACCAGCGAAATCCAGAAGAACATCATCGTGCGCGAACTCGGCTTCAAGCCCTGAGAGATCGAGTGTCCTTCACGAAATCAAAGAAACGAGATGACCGACTTGTGAGCTGCTACTGGCCGGTGCCGGAGTGGCTTGCCAACCAATCGAGTTCACTATTGAGAATAGTATTCTCTTAGAAGAGAATTTGCTGTCGCATCTCGATACAAAAAAGCATCAAGACAGAAAAGACATAAAAGGAGGAAACCCCATGAAAATTGCTCACTGGTTCGCTGGCCTCGCTGCCGCTGCGGGCCTCATGGCTGCCGTACCCGTCACGGCGCAACCCTATCCGAACAAGCCGATCAAGCTCATCGTGCCTTTCGCGGCCGGTTCCGGAAGCGACATCCTCGCACGTATCCTCTCCGAACCGCTGTCTCAGGCATTGGGCCAACCGATCATCATAGAGAACAAGCCCGGGAACAACACGACACTGGGCACCGAGATGGTCGTGGCAGCAGCACCAGACGGATACACGCTTGGGCTCCTGACCAATTCCGGCCTTGCCGCGAGTCCTGCCGGCCTGACCAGCGGGGTCCGCTACGATCCGGCCAAGGATCTGAGCTATGTCACGCTGGTCGCGTCGGTCAACTACGTCTGGCTCGTCAACAACGACGTCAATGCCAAGACTGCACCCGAGCTGATCAATCTGATCAAGGCCAATCCGGGAAAGTACAATTACGCGAGCGGTAACACGGGTGGCATCGCCTACGGTGGTTACATCAAGAATGCCCATAAGCTCGACATGACGCACGTGCCCTACAAGTCGACGCCACCGGCGCTGGCCGATGTGGTCAGTGGACACGTGCAAGTCATGGTGGCCGATGTGCCCGCTTCGTTGAGCATGATCCGGGCTGGCAAGATCCGGCCGGTCGGGGTGCCGTCAGCTCAACGCTATCCGATGCTGCCTGACGTGCCGACCTTCGCGGAGAGCGGCCTGCCGACTCCGCCGAACATGGATGGCTGGTGGGCCCTTGTCGCGCCGGCCGGCACGCCCGACGAGATCCTCGATCGCTTGAACAAGGAGGTGGTCAAGGTCCTCGAAACGGAGTCGATCAAGACGAAGCTGCTGCAAAGCAGTTTGATGCCGACGCCGTCGACGCGCCAGCAGGTGGTGCAGTATCAGAAGGATCAGCTCCAGGTGTGGAAGACCATCGTGAAGGACCTCAATCTCAAGGTCGAGTGAGGAGGGGCATGGCACGCTGATTGCCGGTGGATCTTCTCGATCCGTCGGCAATCAAGCTCGCCGGGCTCGGCTGACCGGCAAGCCCGTCGATGGTCTGGCCCGGCGATAGTGACGCCGACATCGTTCAGCTCTGCATTCGGAGGGATGGCGATCATTTCCGATGCAGAATAATGTGGCCAACCATTGCCCGAAATGCTGCGCGACACTCTGGATGTCACGAACGATTGCCATGCCAAGTGAAAAGCCGGCGCCCGAGAAACTCGTTGGTGCCCTGATCGGTGGCCTCGCCGTACTGCGCTACCTCGCGGCGGCGCAGGCTCCCGTTGGAGTCAGCCGGATCGCGCGGGACCTAGCGCTCAATCCGAGCACCTGTTTCAACCTCCTCAAGACGCTGGTGCACGAAGGGCTCGCGGTATTCGACGAGACCACCAAGACCTACTCCGTGGGACTGGGTCTGCTCGCGCTGGCCAAGGGGACGCTGGAGCAGGCGAGTTACATCGCGATGGTCCGGCCGCATTTGCGTGAGATAGCCGTAAACCATCGCGTGACCTGCACCCTGTGGCACGTGATGAGCGGCGAGCGCGTGGTGCTGGTCGATCGCGCCGATAACGATGCTGCAATCCGGGTCCACATGAGCATCGGCCAACGCCTGCCGATGTACATCGCTGCACTAGGCCGGGGCATGGCTGCGCATTCGGGATTGACCACGTCGGAGTTGCGCTCGCGCTTCATCAAGCTGCGCTGGGAGGGTGACCTGGCTTTCGATACCTACCTGGCTGAGGTCGAAGATACGCGTAAGCGCGGCTACGCCGTCGATCAGAGTCATTACGTAAGGGGCGTGACTACGGTTTCGTCCGTGGTGCTCGACGCGCGAGCCAAACCGCTGATGGCGATCAGCGCCGTTGGCTTCGGCGCGCAGATGAACAAGGCCGACGTCAGGGCGCTCGGTGGAGATCTGCGCGACCGCGCAGCCGCAATCTCGTTCGCGATGGCTGGTCAGCATCGCCCCCGCAGCTGAGGGGCCTGCCGACGGGGTTGTTGCTCGACAAGTCGTGACAACATCTCGATCATCGTCGTTGCTATGATGCCTCTGGTCTGGACGAACACGGATTTCCGCCACGGAGGAAAAAGATGCCCGCTGTGATGACCGATAATTACTTAAGCCGACGTCGCATGGTCCTGCTTTCGGCGGGTATTGTCCTCGCCGGGTCGAGCCAGCCGGCATCCGCTCACCACGGCTGGTCGTGGGCCGAAGATGCGCAGACTGAGCTGAAGGGTACTATCCGCTCCATTTCGATGGCGCCGCCACATCCTTCCCTGCAGGTGACTGCCGCCGACGGCGTCCTCTGGCAGATCGACCTTGGCAATCCCAACCAGACGGAGCGCTCGGGGTTCACCGCGACGTCCGCCAAGCCAGGCGATGCGATTGTCATCCTCGGCAATCGTCACCTGGACAAAACCAAGATGCAGATGAAGGCCGTGCGTATCACGATCGCTGGGAAGAACTACGACCTGTATCCCGAGCGGATCCGTACGAACTGAGTCTGGTGTCCGGTGCCGCTCTTGGATTGGATCGGCGCCTGGCCTGGTGCCATTCTGCTGCAGCGATCGGGAACGGCATATCTGCTGGTCAACGCCCTGCATATTCTTGGGGTGGGCGTGCTCCTTGGCGGTATTCTGCCACTCGACCTTCGGCTGATCGGCTTCTTCCGCTCCGTTCCACTCGTCGCGATCGGCCCATTCCTGTCGCGTAGCGCCGGCGTCGGTGTCGTCGTGGCGATCACAACAGGGCTGTGGCTTTTCACGGTGAAGCCCACGGAGTATGTCGGCAACACGGCCTTCCTGTGCAAGATGGCGCTGCTCATTCTGGCGCTTGCCAACGTCGCGTTACAGCATCGAAGTCGCCACCTTCGCACTGCCCTGGCGGGCGGCGAGCTTCACCTGAGTGTCCGCCTCGTCGCCTGCTGCTCGGCTGTTCTCTGGCTGTCGGTGCTGATCGCCGGGAGATGGATCGGGTTTCTCTGAACTCGGGAAATGCAGCACAAGACCTCAAGTCCGTTCATGAGAGCCGTTCCTGCAACTCGGGGGGCGGTCTTCTTGCTGCTCTCGAGGTCTGGTACCGTAGGGTTCCTTCAGTGCCAGTTTGAGGGTCTTGCCGTCTACGACCTCGAAGTCTGTGACGAAGCTCAGCAGCAACTCATGCTGCTTTTGGTGGGTGGGACATCGAGGGCAGGGTTTTCGGAGAAGAACCCGACAGGATGAAGGGCGAAGCCCGCCGTCGTCACGGGCTGAACCGGGAAATCCTCGGGGCGGGGGATATGGTGCAGGCCGAAGCTGTGCCAGACGACGATATCGGTATCGACCAATGGGCGATCCGCAGCAGTCCAGGCGGGTAAGCCATCGCCGCCACTGCTTTGATTGGGATAGCGACCGGCGGCGTAGAGTTCCTCGGGGTGATACGCCGTAACCCAGAGCTGGCGGGTCATAAAGGCGGCCCGTTTCGCCACCATCGACTGCTGCCCTGAGAACATGGGAACCGGGCTCAAAGGCACCAGCTTGTAAGCGGTGGGTTGGTCCAGTGCATTGCGAGAGCCGGCGCTCGCAATCTTCCAGAAACGAGCCGCGTTGAAATCGACGTTGCGCTGTGCAGCCTTCTCGGTTTTCAGAACGGTCTCGCGGATGGTGAAGGCGTTGCCATACGGATTGTCAGGGCCTTCAGGCACCGCCACGGTGTCGACTTCGACGACCCGGTTGCGCTCGCCATCGATCGCCATATCGAGGCGCATGTTGAAGACATGCTGATGGTAGTGCGCGTAGACGCCAGGCGACACGATGGTGCCGTAGTCCGGCGGCTCGCCAGGCTTGAGGCCCGCCGTGTTCAGAATTCCCGTCGCCT
The DNA here is from genome assembly GCF_004297405.1 of Reyranella sp. Taxonomy (GTDB): domain Bacteria; phylum Pseudomonadota; class Alphaproteobacteria; order Reyranellales; family Reyranellaceae; genus Reyranella. Next base: position 42,646 of record NZ_SCVC01000003.1, on the reverse strand, counting down.
TGATCTCGAAGTGGATCGAGCCATCTTGATGGAAGTACCAGAACAGCCCGTACTCGTAGTTGCCGACGGTCGAGATCGACGAGACGACCAGCCGGCGAGCGCGTCGGACATCGACCTCCCCGGTGAAAAGATCGGTGTGCTTCCAGAGGATCCCGAAGTCCTCTTCATGCAGGCACACCGCGTTTTCGATCTTGTAGGGATCGCCCTTGCTGTCGGCCAGCCAGGCATCGAAGTAGCGAATGGTTCCGAGGCAGTCGCACCCGAGCGTCAGGGAGTTGGCGAGCACCCCGATTCCATACTCACCGACATCGAAGGCATTCTTGCGGAAATGCCCGCCACCAGGATGTCCATAGGGCACGACCATTTCGGACAGGGCCGCTCGATGAAGCACCGAGCGCAGCTTGCCGTTGTCTTCGTAGCCAATCGCATGGAGGACCAATCCCTCGCGTGCATTGAAGCCCACGCGGAAGCGCCATTTCTGCCAACGTACTTCATTGCCCTCGACGGTGAAGCTGGGGCCGTCCGACTGCACGATTTCCAGCGGCTTCACATCGTCCCGGAAGACTTTGCGGTAGCGTGAGGCATAGTTGCGATTCTGCATGGGCACCTCGGCTGCCCCGTAGTCGTCGACTCTCAGCACCTCGGCACGATCGAGATCGATCACGGCACAGAGCCCTTCGATGGGATGGGCATAGCCGTTGTCATTCTTTTCCGTTCGATACCAGCAGAACGTATGGGAGAGCCGTCGTCCTTCTTCGTCCGGAAGGCCGTAATTGCCTGCCGACCAGGGATCGACTTGGACGTTGTCGATGTCGGTGATGCCACGTCTGGCCAGCGCCGCCTGGAAGCGTGGATCGGCCCGCGCAACCTCTCCGACCAGGGTGATGTCATCGAGCAGGATACGCGGCCGCACGCCTGGGACATGATGCCAGTCGACGATCGTGTCGGCGACGAGGTCGACCTTGGCTTCGTAGACCTTGCCGTTGGTGCGGTCGAATGCACAAACGAAGGCTTCACGTGGCACGGGGGCACCCGGCTGGAATTCTTCTACGACCTTCTTGTCCGGCTCGCGCAGCGTGATCGTCTCAAACATCATGCCGGGGCCAAGGTCGTGTGCCGTCCGCACGGCCGCGGCGGCGCGACGGATCTCGTCCGGCGCCAATGGATCGAGTGGGTGGCCTGACGTTGCCATGTCGCGGGACTGAGTGGTGATATCAGGCATGCGGCGTCCCTCGAGGTGCGACGGCTGAAGTAGACGGCTAGCCAGCGCGTTCTATCAAGTCTTCGAGCAGTCGCTTGAGCTGCGCGGTTGCCTTGCCGCCGTAGTTCTTGGCGATGTGCGCTTCCTGGCCGAGTGCCAACGGCACCAGGCGCTTCACGAGGTCCTTGCCGCGATCGGAACAGAAGATCAGGACCTTGCGGCGATCCGCGGGATCGGAGATGCGATAGACGAGCGAGTCCGCCACCATGCGGTCGATCGTCTTGGTGAGCGTCGGATGGTTGAGCAGGGCGGCTTCGGCCAGTTCACCCATGGACCGTCCATTGCCATCCGACAGCACCTTGAGGATGCGCCATTGCTCGACCGGCACGCCTTCGGCGCGCAGCCGCGCATCGAGCTGGCGGTTGATCTCGCGATTCGCCTGAGCAAGCAGATAGGCCAAATGCACGGTGATAGGTGAATCAGCAGAAGACGAATCCGACACGGGCGACCTCAGAACCTGTCAAAGGCACGGAACATGCATGCTCGACGGTGCGCCTTTATATGTGCTTCAATTGTTGAAAGTTCAACAAATTTTGGTGACGGGCTGATTTGCCAGTGGAGGACGCGGTTGATGGTTTCGGACGCGTGGCCAGGAGCCCATGATGGCGGGATGCGGAGGCTGACATGCAGCGATCTCCCTTGAGCCTTGTCGATGGGGCGGCGAACCCGTGCTGATGCTCGGGGAGCCATATTCGGCACTTGGATCTGGCGGACAGGCGCCCATGCCTGGTGCCCTGTTTCCCAACCTGCCGAAAGCCCCTCAGCGCGACAAATCCAAGCTACGAGTTGCACACTTTGTGACGATGACCGGCACGGCGGGAATCTGGGGGCCGTCGTCGGTCAATTGCGCCGTCCTCGCCGCCCACCAGATCAACGCGCGCGGCGGGATCCTGGGACGCGAAGTCGAACTCACTATCGTCGATACCGGTGCTGCGATCGAGGATGTGACGCGCGACGCCGAGGACATTGTCGAGTTCGATGGCGCCGATGTGATCGTCGGCAACCATATCAGCGCGGTCCGCATGTCATTGCGCGGGACATTCGCCGGCCATCTCCCCTACATCTACCCATCGATCTACGAAGGTGGCGAGCGAACGCCCGGTCTGTTTGCCATCGGTGAGACCCCGCCACGGCAGGCGCGGCCGGCGATTGCCTGGTTGGCCGAACGCAAGCGCGCCCAGCGCTGGTATCTGATCGGCAGCGACTATGTCTGGCCCTGGCTCTCGCATCGGGAGGTCAAGAGTTACATTGCCGAGACCGGAGGGCGGGTCGTGGGCGAGGATTTCGTCCCGCTGGGCGGCGACGACCACCATCGCTATGTCGAGCGCATTCAGGCGCTGCAGCCCGATGTCGTTTTCATATCGCTCATCGGCCTCGACGGCATTCTCTTCAACCGGCTGTTCGCCGAGTACGGTCTCAGCGAGAAGGTGCTGCGGCTGGCGAACTGCATCGACGAAACCGTCCTCCTGGGGATCGGTGCCGAGAACACGGCGAATCTGTTCGCGGCCTTTGGTTACTTCGCCAGCGTGAGAACCATGCACAACGAAGCCTTTCTCACCGCCTACCAGAAGGCGTTCGGGAACTGCGCGCCGGTTCCGGGCGCCGTCGCACAGGCAAACTACGAAGCGCTGTACTTCCTGGAGGCGTTGGCGCGCCGATCCGAGACGTTGCACCTGCCCAGCCTGACTTCCAGCGCCTCAAGCATGGTCTATCGCGGGGGGCGGGGACCAGTCGGGTTGCGCCATCGGCGCGCCGAGATGCCGATCTATTTTGCGGAAGCCGATGGCTTCGACTTCAAGTTGCTCGAAAAGTTCTGACGCGCAGGCGTCGAACTGAAACTATTTGAAAAGTAAAAAGTTTCTGTTTTAAATACATGGAGTGTGCGGTTCTCGCGTCGTCGACGCGTTGGGCCGCAGTGGTTGCGATCGCATGCGGTGACCATGGGTATCGAAATCAAGCTTGTGTTCGATCTGCTCGCCTTCATGTCGGTGATGGTGCTGATCGTGCTGGGGCTTGGAATCATCGCCAGCATGATGGGCATCTTCAATTTCGCCCATGGCGAGTTCGTTCTTCTGGGCGCCTACACCGTCTATATCTTCGAAAGCAGCGGTCTGTCCGCCTGGGCCGGGATCCTGGCCGCGCCGCTGGTGCTGGCGCTGATCGGCCTCGTCCTCGAACGGCTGGTCATCCGTCGCTTCTATGCGTCGCCCATCATCGCGATGCTGGGTACCTATGCGGTCGGCCTGGTCATTCGCGAGATCGTGCGCGGCCTGCTGGGGGGCCACTACAAGTCGATCTCCGAGCCTCTACCAGGAGCGTTCACCGTCTTCGGCGTAGACTTCTCGATCTGGCGCACCGTGATCGTCGTCGTCACAGCCTGCGTCATTGCCGGGACATGGCTGTTCCTTGCGCGCACATCGGTCGGCCTTCAGGTTCGCGGATCGCTCGAGAATCCCAACCTCGCGAGAGCCTGCGGGATCTCGACATCGCGGCTCTACGCCTTCACCTTTGCCTTCGGCGCGGCACTTGCTGGATTGGCCGGCGCTTTGATCGTGCCCCTCTATCAGCTCTCCGCCGACATCGGCACGCGCTTCCTGGTGCAAGCGTTCCTGTCGGTGATGCTGGGCGGTGTCGGAACCTTCGAAGGTCCGGTCCTGGGTGCCGCCGTCGTCGGCGGCATGGCGGCCGGCCTGCCATGGCTCGTCATTCCGGTGCTCGCGGATCCGCTGGTTTTCATTATCGCGTTGGTAATTGTGAAGTTCCGTCCACAAGGATTCATTACGCAGGGGAGGCTCTGAACATGAGCGACAAGATGCATTCTCTGGGTCGGCGACGTTTCTTGGGAGCAGGTGCGCTCAGTGCTGCCGGCTGGATCGCCGGGGGCGGTGGCTGGATGCTGGCGCCGAAGGGCGCCTTTGCCGCCGATCCCATCCGTATGGGCATCGCTACCGACATCACGGGCGCCATCGCCCCATCCGGCAACGCCAACTGGCAGGTGGCGCAGTTCGTTGTGGAACAGATCAACAAGAGCGGCGGGATCGTCGGCCGGCCGATCGAGCTTTTCCTGGAGGACACGGCGTCCGATCCCAAGATCGCCGTTGGCAACGTGCGCAAGCTCATCCAGGAACGGAAGGTCAATGTCGTGCTGGGTGGCATCACCTCGGCGATGCGGCAGGCGATCAAGGACCCGATCGTCAATCGCGGCCGCACGCTCTACATCTATCCGCAGCTGTATGAAGGGCAGGAGTGTACCAAGGCGCTCTACTGCACCGGCCCCACACCGGCGCAGCAGTGCGACAGGCTCATTCCCTATCTGATCAAGACGGCCGGCAAGAAGCGCTTTGCCTTGCCGTCGGCCAACTATGTCTGGCCGCAGCTCCTGAACAAGTATGCCCGCAAGGTCATCGAAGCCAACGGCGGCGAGGTCGTGTTCGAGGAATACTATCCTCTCGACCAGGCGGAATACTCGGCGACCATCGGCAAGATCCGCGACGGCAAGGTCGACTGTGTCTTCAACACCGTCATTCCGCCGGGGCTGCAGCCTTTCGTGAAGCAGCTCTACGAATCGGGCTTCCAGAAGAACGGCGGCGTCCTGAGCTGCGTCTACTACGACGAGAACCTGCTGAACTATCACCCGGCCCAGGAGATGGACGGGCTCTACAGTTGTCTCGACTATTTCCAGTCAGTCGACGATCCGTTCAGCAAGCAGCTCCAGGCCGACTATTCCAAGAAGTTCCCCGACACCAAGTATCTGTTCACGGCAGGCTCGGCCTCGACCGGCATGTATCGCGGCATCAAGCTCTACGAAGCGGCGGTCAAGGCGACGAACGGCGACCTCGCGCGCGATCCGGTGTCGGCGGCCATGGACAAGGCCAAGATCGAGCAGGGGCCCGGCGGTGGCGCCGAGATGGTGCCCGGCAAGATGCACTGCAAGATGAACATGTACATCGCGCAGTGCAAAGTCGACGCCGGCAAGACGCGCTACGAGGTGATCGAAAGCGACAAGATGGTCGATCCCAAGGAATGCTGACCAAGGAAGCGTCCGGACTGGTTGTGGCGGCCGAGCGCGTGCCCGAGCGTCGGGCAACGCGCCCCCGCGCCCTGCGTCGTGTCCTGCCCTATGTCGAAGGGGCCACGCTCGTTGTCGCGTTGATCGTGCCGGCGGTGTTGAGTGAGAGGACGGATCTCATCACTTTGGCAACCAATGTTCTGATCCTGTCACTGCTCGCCATCAGTTTCGACCTGTGCTGGGGCCTGTCAGGCATCATGAGCTTCGGGCAGGCTCTCTTCTTTGGTGTTGCGGGGTATGCGATCGCTCTGGTCGGACGTGACCTGGAGTTCAGCGAACTCTGGGGGACGTTGCCGCTCGCCATGCTGGTCGGCCTGCTGCTGGCGGGCCTGTTCGCGGCCTTCCTGCTGCTCGGCCGTAAGCCGCCGACCACGATCTTCGTGGCGCTTGGCACGCTCACGGGTGCATATGCGGCCGAACGTCTGGTTTCGGGCTGGCAATATGTCGGCGCCGGTAACGGCCTGTCCTCGGTGAAGCTCCTGAAGCTCGGCAGCTACGAGTTCGTCGAGGGCACGGCCTTCTACTTCCTCGCGTTGGCGCTCTTGATTCTGATCTATGCCGGCGCGCGTTTTCTCAAGCAGTCCCAACTCGGCCTTGTGCTGGCAGGCATGCGCCAGAACGAGGAGCGGCTGGCCTTCTTCGGCTATCGCGTGCAGCTCTTCAAAGCGGTTGTGTTTTCCCTGGCCGGTCTGGTCGCCGGCTTGGGCGGCGCACTCTACAGCTACCACCAGGGCTTCATCGGCCCCGGCAACATGGGGCCCGGCCTGTCGACGACGGCAGTGCTCTACAGCCTGCTGGGCGGATCGGGTACCCTGATTGGTCCGATATTCGGCGCAATCACCGTCGAAGTTCTATCGTACGTGCTGTCCGACATCGACGCGATCAAGCCGATCTGGCCCGTGATCCTCGGGCTGGTGCCGCTGGGCGTCGTGATGTTCCAGCCCAAGGGCATCCTCGGCCTGTTTGTGTCGGACCGCGAGCGTATCGGCTCCTACGGCCGGCGCCGGCGGGACGGGTGAGGTCACCATGGCGCTCCTCGAGATCCGCGGCGTCAGCAAGACGTTCCGCACCTTGAAGGCACTGGACGGCGTCGACATCGACGTGCAGGCGGGGACATTCCATGGACTGATCGGCCCCAACGGCTCGGGCAAGAGCACATTGCTCAAGGCAATCGCCGGCGCGCATTTCGCCGATAGTGGTACGGTCGTGTTCGACGGCCACGACATCACGCGCGCTACGCCCTATGAGCGGGCGCGCGCCGGCCTCAGCCTGAAATTCCAGATCACCGCGGTGCTGCCGGAACTGTCAGTCTACGACAATGTGCTGCTGGCGATGCAGTCGACCGAGAGCCTACCGCGGCTGCTGCTCTCGCTGTCGCGGCGGGCGCTGGACGCCGAAGTCACCGGCCTGCTCGAACGGTTCCGGCTGATCGATCGTGCCGACGACCTGGCGGGCGAACTGAGCCACGGCCAGCAGCAGTGGCTGGAGATCGCCATGGCGCTGGCGTTGCGGCCGAAGCTGTTGCTGCTCGACGAGCCGACCGGTGGCATGAGCCCGGAAGAGCGCCATGTCACCGGCAAGCTCCTGGAGCCGATCAAGGCTCATTGCGCGCTGATCATCGTCGAGCACGACCTGCATTTCATCCGCGATATCTGTGACCGGCTGACGGTGCTCGACCAGGGCAAGGTGTTGGACCAGGGCGATGTCGAGGCGATCCAGCGCTCTCCCAAGGTCCAGCAGGTGTTTACGACCCGTGTCTGACGCAAACCTCCTGCAGGTCGACGGTCTCTGCGCCGGCTACGGCCGCAGCCAGGCGTTGTTCGGCGTCTCGATCAAGGCGCCGGCTCGCGGCGCCATCGCTGTGCTGGGCCGCAATGGTGCGGGCAAGTCGACCCTCCTGAAGGCGCTGTTCGGCGAAGTGCCGCCCATGTCCGGCACGATCCGCTTCGACGGTTCCGCAGTGGAGCGGGAAGCGGCCGAGCGCCGCGTGCGGCGCGGCATCGGCTATGTGCCGCAGGAGCATGGCATCTTCACCAAGCTCACCGTGCGCGAGAACCTGATGCTGGGTTGTGTGCGCCAACCCGATCGTTCGGGCATGGACTACGTACTCGATTTCTTTCCCAAGCTGGCGCAGCGCCTGTCACAGACGGCCGGCACCTTGTCGGGGGGCGAGCGCAAGATGCTGGCGATCGGCCGCGCCGTGCTGGGCCGGCCGAAGCTCATCATGTTGGACGAGCCGACCGAGGGCGTATGGGTGGGGGTGATCGAGGAGATCGCCGACCGCCTGAAGCAGCTCGCGCGCGAGATGGCGGTGATCCTGGTCGAGCAGCATATCGAGCTGGCCCTCGAGGTCGCGCACTACGCCTATGTAATGGATCGCGGCCATGTCGCCCTCGAAGGCGCGGCGGCTGCGGTAAAGGCCGATCCGCAACTGATGCGGCATCTCGCACCGTAAGACCCGATTTTCGATTGAAAGAGGAGGAAACCATGGCCGTTCAAGTTCCGACCGAAGAGCAACTGCGCGAGGTGGCAGCCGAGGTCGGCCTGTCGCTGACCGATGCCGACGTGAAGTCGTACATCGACCTCATGCGGTCGAGTGTGGCGGCCTACAACGTGGTCGACGCGATGCCCGACAACCTGCCTCGCGTGAAGTATCCACGGACGCCGGGTTATCGGCCGACTGGTGACGAGAACAAGCACAATGCCTGGTACATCAAGACCAAGGTCGAAGGCGCCGCCCGCGGCAAGCTGAAGGGCAAGACGGTGGTGCTGAAGGACAACATCATGCTGGCCGGTGTGCCGATGATGAACGGTGCCGCGACACTGGAAGGGTACGTGCCCGACATCGACGCGACCGTCGTCCAGCGCGTGCTCGACGCGGGCGGCACGATCGTGGGCAAGGCGCATTGCGAGAACTTCTGCCTGTCCGGCGGCAGCCACACCAACGCGACAGGGCCGGTGCACAATCCCCACAAGATGGGTTACTCGGCCGGCGGTTCGTCGTCGGGCAGTGCCGTGCTGGTTGCGCTGGGCGAAGTCGATATGGCGCTGGGCGGCGACCAGGGTGGATCGATCCGCATGCCGTCGTCCTTTTCCGGCACCTACGGCATGAAGCCGACGCACGGGCTGGTGCCTTACACCGGCATCATGCCGATCGAAATCTACGTCGATCACACCGGCCCGATGACCGCCAATGTCAGCGACAATGCCCTGCTGCTGGAAGTCTTGGCGGGGCCCGACGGTTACGATTCACGCCAGATCAACGTCAAGACGCACCCCTACACCAAGGCGCTTCAGGGCGACATCAAGGGCATGAAGATCGGCCTTGTGACGGAAGGGTTCGCCCAGGCCAATGCCGAGAAAGACGTGAACGCCAAGGTCAGGGAGGCAGCCAAGAAGTTCGAGGCGCTGGGGGCAGAAGTCGGCGAGGTCTCGATCCCCATGCATCTGGTCGCCCCGGCGCTCTGGATGCCGATCGGCACCGAGGGCCTGACGCAGACCATGATGTGGGGAGACGGCTATGGTGTCAGCCGGCCGGACCTCTACGTCACCAGCCTGATGGACTTCCATCGCAACTGGCGCAACCGCGCCAACGAGATGTCGGACACCACCAAGCTCTTCACCATGTTCGGCACCTACATCCGCCGCAACTACGGCAGTCGCTACTACGGCAAGGCGATGAACCAGACGCGGCTCCTGACCGCTGCATACGATGCAGCGCTCGACGAGTACGATCTGCTGATGATGCCGACGACGCCGCTCAAGGCGACGCCGTTGCCGCCTGCCGACGCGCCGCGCGAACTCTATGTCGAACGCGCCCTCAATATGATCTCCAACACTGCACCGTTCGATATCACACATCACCCCGCCATGGCCGTGCCTTGCGGCATGTCGGACGGCCTGCCGGTTTCGTTGATGCTGGTGGGCAAGCATTTCGACGAGCCGACGATCTACAAGGCGGCTTTTGCGTTTGAGCAGTCAGGAAACTGGAAGAAGATGTGAAGCGCCTGTCTGCTTGGCGATATTCGCGCGACTGGCGCAGGGATCGTCTATCCTCAGGAAGGTGACCCGGGCGGCGATGGAGTTCCACTAGGCAAGGGTTGCCGTGCCAGTAGCCCTTGCCTATAAGGAAATTGCGAATCATTCGCATTTCCTAAGGGGCAGCATCCAAGCGTGAGTCAGGGACAAGCAACCCTTGCTCTTTACATGGCGCATAGACGTGAGCTGGTGAATTACGCCAGCGGCATCGTCGGTGACAGGGCGCGTGCCGAGGATGTGGTCCAGGAAGCCTATCTTCGTTTTGCCGACGTGGCCGGCCGGCGACTGCTCGACGAGCCACTGGGCTATCTCTATCGGATTGTGCGCAATCTCGCGCTCGACGGCCGGCGCCGGCAGGCTCATGAGGATCGTTTCCTGTCGCCAGCGGACAGCGTCGACCTCAGCCAGGCGGCCGAGGCACGACCGTCGCCGGAAACCGAAGCGGTGGACCGGGCCGAACTGCAACTTGTGATGGACGCTTTGGCCGAGCTGCCGGAGCGGACGCGGCGAGCGCTCGAGATGCATCGCTTTGGCGGGCTTAAACTGCGCGAGATAGCGGAGCGCCTAGGGATATCCGTCACACTCGCCCATGCGCTGGTGGCGGAGGCGGTGGAGCACTGTCGTGCACACCTGCGCAAACTTTCGTGACTATCTGTCGCTGAAAAACTGCCATACCGGAACGTCTATTCAAGAGGAGCCCCCGTCTTGGGTGGCTGTGGAGTGGGATGGCGGTAGCAGGCGATAGCGCGGATCGACGCGCGTCGAGGGAAGCGACGGACTGGCTTATCGCTCTGCGCGAGGACCCGGACGATGCGGCGTTGTGCGCTCGTTTCGAGGCCTGGATCGCCGCTGATCCGGCGCATGAAGCCGCTTGGGAGGAGACGCGCCACCTCGATGGTCTCATTGGTCGGGCACAGCCTGCCTTGCTGAAACAGCAGTCGCAGATTGTTGATTTGGCCGCGAATCGAGTACGCCGCGGGCCGCGTCAGTTGGTTTTGGCTAGCGCCCTGTCGATGGTCGCGGCGTGTCTGATCCTGGTTTTTGCGCCTGGTGTTTTGCTGCAGCTTCAAGCGTCGCACGCGACGACGACTGCCGAGATCAGGTCGTTGCGTCTCGAGGACGGCAGCACGGTGCAACTCGGACCAGCTAGTGCAATCGATGTTGCCTTTGAAACCGGCGTGCGGCGCGTTCATCTCCTGAAGGGTGAGGCTTTCTTCGAGGTGGTGCCGGACGCCAGCCGACCTTTCGTGGTGCAAAGCGGCGAGGTGCGAACAACGGTCGTGGGTACCGCCTTTGATGTGCGCTGGGCGGCGGGCAACACGGAGGTGGCGGTTCGCTCGGGCATCGTGCGTGTGGCATTCGAGGCGGCAACGCCACCGATCCTCGAAGAACTCATGGCGGGCGACACGCTGCGCGTCGGCCCGGCAGGGCAGGTGAGGCGCGGGCATGGCGCGCCGGACGAGGTCGCGGCCTGGCTGAGCGGCCAGATCGTCGCGCGCGATCGGTCTGTCGCGGACATCGTCGAAGAACTGAGGCGCTACCATCGCGGCGCCGTGGTCATTGCCGACGAGGGGCTGGCTCGGGAGCGGGTGACCGGCGTCTACAATCTTTCCGACCCTTCTGCAGCTCTGCGGGCGGTGGCCAGTGCCCATGCGGCTACTGTTCGGCAGATGACGCCCTGGCTCGTGGTTTTGTCGCGCTGAACCTTCGACTGAAAATTTTCTGACCCCATTCGTTGACTAGGCAGGGGTGAGCTTAAGTCGCATTCGCACTATGAGGCGATACCCCAGTTCACTGCGTGGTTTTCGGGGTCCTGGTCATGGCGAAGGCGTATTGGTCGAAGGTTCTGGCGGCGGCGATCGGGGCGACAGTCGTGACGGCGGCAAGCCCAATGGCGGTGCTGGCACAGACACCCTCCGCCCAGTCCCGGACATTCAACATCCCACCACAGCCGCTGGCGGACGGCCTTACCGCCTTCGGGCGCCAGTCCGGCCTGCAGGTCAGCGTCGACGCCGCCCTGGTACGTGGCCAGTCGACCGCGGGCGTTTCCGGCACCCTGACCCCGGTCGAGGCGCTGAATGCCCTGCTGGCCGGCACGGGCATTGTTTATCGCTTCACCAACGCCACGACGGTGACCCTCGAACGCCCTGGCGCGGCAAGCGGTGCGTCGGGGGCCATGCAGCTCGATCCGGTGCGCGTGCAGGCCAACACGCCGCCGCCGCCACAGGCCGAGATCGGCAACCTGCCTCCCGTCTATGCCGGCGGCGAGGTGGCGCGCGGCGGCAAGGTCGGCCTGCTCGGCAACCGCGACTATATGGACTCGCCGTTCAGCGAGACTGTCTACACCGACAAGTACATCCAGAGTCAGCAGGCCCGTACCCTGACCGACGTGCTGGCTGGCGACCCGACGGTTCGCCTGGGCTGGCCCAACGGCAACGTCTTCGACGATCGCGTGATGATCCGCGGCATCCTGGTGCAGAATCCCAACTACGGCCTGGGCGGCATCTACGGCATCGTTCCCGGTCAGGTCGACACGACCGGCGTCGAACGCGTCGAGGTCTTCCGTGGTCCGACGGCCTTCCTGAACGGTGCGCTGCCCAGCGCCGTCGGCGGCACCGTCAATCTCGTGCCGAAGCGCGCGACGGACACGCCGATCACCCAGTTATCCGCGCTCTATCTTTCCGATGGGCAGGTCGGCGGCACGGCGGATGTCGGGCGCCGCTTCGGTCCGGACAATGCGCTCGGCGTCCGGGCCAATGCGACCTACATCAACGGCGAGACGTCGGTGAACAATCAGACCGCCGAGCGCCTCGCGCTGACTCTGGGCCTCGATTTCCGCAGCGACGATACCCGGATCGACGCCGACATTGGTTACCAGATGCGCAACATCGGCGGCTTCCAGGGCAGCATCTTCCTCGCGGCGGGCGTGCCGCTTCCGCCCGCGCCCAACGCCCACAACAGCTCCTACCAGCCCTGGGAGCGCCTGCAGGCAAACGATCTCTACGGCGCCCTGCGCTTCGAGCACGACATCACCCCGGGCCTCACCGGCTTCATCAAGGTCGGCGGCAGGCGCAGCAACACGACGTCGGTGTTCCTCAACCAGAACATCGTCAACTACAACGGTAACACGACGACCCTGGGGGCCGGACAGTTTCGCTCGATGGCCGAGGTGCTGTCGGCGGAGGTCGGCGCCCGCGCCACGTTCCGCACCGGTCCGGTAAAGCATGAAGCCGCGCTGGTCGGCGACTATCTCAAGACGATGAACTACTCGCTGAACAATCCGCTGGCGATCCCGTCGAACTCGAACATCTACAATCCGACTTTCCTGCCGGCTCCCATGCTGACCGGCCTGAACGCTTCCACACCGCTGACGTCAGACTCGCTCTACACCAGCGTCGGCCTCGTCGACGCGATTTCGTTCGCCGACGATCGCGTGCAGATCATCGGTGGCGCGCGTCTGCAGCGGTTGCAGTCGGCGAACTATCTCCCGAGCGGCCTGCCGGCCAACGGCGCCGACCAAACCGTCGTCTCGCCCTCGGTCTCCTTCGTCGTCAAGCCGACCAAGGAGATCATGATCTACGGCAATTACATTCAGGCGCTGCAGCAGGGGCCAACGGCGGGGGCAGGCCTCACCAATGCCGGCCAGACCTTTCCACCGTTCGTGACCAACCAGTTCGAGGTCGGCGTGAAGGCCGATTTCGGGACTTTCGGCGCGACCCTCAGCGCTTTCCAGATCACCCTGCCGAGCTCTTTCACCGACATTTCGACCAACACGCTGGTGACCGACGGTCAGCAGCGCAATCGTGGTATCGAATTCGTCGCCTTCGGCGAGCCGCTGCCGGGCCTCAAGTTCCTGGGCGGTTTCACCCTGCTTGACGCGAAGCTCACCAGCACGGCCGGCGGCCTGAACAACGGCAACACTGCCGTCGGCACGGCGCCCTTCCAGGTCGCCGCGGGCCTCGACTGGGATACACCCTACGTCAAGGGGCTCGGGATCTCGGGCCGCGTCGTCTACAACGGCCAAGTCTATCTCAATCCTGCCAACACACAGGCGGCGCCACCCTGGACGCGCTTCGATGCCGGCCTGCGCTATACCTTCGAGCGCGCCGACGGCAAGCCGATTTCGCTGCGTGCCAACGTCATCAATCTCTTCGATGCCAACTATTGGGTCGCGACGACGGCGTTCTTCGCCCAGAACCAGCCGCGCACCTTCATGCTGTCGTTGACCGCCGACTTCTAGAGACGGGATGGTCCGCGAAACCTCTCCTTCCGCACCCGTCGGCGCCGGTCGAGTGGTTCTGCGCGTGCTGGCGATCGTCGTCGGCAGCTATGCGGCAGCCTCCGCGCTCGTCGCCGCGGGCGCAGTGACTTTGCCTTTGCTCGGTGTGGCGCGAAGCGATGCCCTCACGCTCTGCGGCATCCTGGGCTTCCTGATTTATCTCGCCCTCGCACTGTGGGCCGCCGCGGAACGACGCCTGATCCTGCTGATCGTGACGCTGTTGGCGCTTACCGCCGGCGGCGCAGCGGTAGCGGCTCTGATCAGCCTCTCGGCGAAGGCCTGACATGGAGCAGACGTTTCGACAATCGTTGAACTGGCTTCACACTTGGACGGGCGTCGTCCTGGGGCCGTTACTGTTCGTCGTCTTCTGGACGGGGACGATCTGCGTCTTCGACAAGGAGATCGATCGCTGGATGATCCCGCAGACGCGGCTCGTCTACTCGGGAGAACCAGTTTCGGCCGATGCCCTGCTCGTCGAAGTAGCCAAACTGCCAGCGAGAAACGCCCCTTGGGCGATGATCATGCCGACGCAACGTGATCCCTTCGTATGGATCGCCTACCGCACCCCGACCGGCTTCGATCGCAAGTTCTTCGATCCCGCCGGCCTCAAGCTGTTGCCCGATGCGGAAACCTGGGCAGCCACGCGGTTCTTCTTCCCGTTCCACTACACACTGCATATCAGCAGTTGGAATATTGGCCTGTGGCTGGTTGGCCTCGCCGGCATGGCGATGCTGGCGCTCTGCGTTTCCGGCGTGATCATCCACCGCAAGATCTTCGCCGATTTCTTCACGCTCCGGCGATCACGCCAGCCGCAGCGACTGATTCTCGACATCCACAATACCGCCGGCACGCTCGGCTTCATCTTCTATGTCGTCATGGCCTTCTCCGGCCTGACGATCTTTGCGGCGACCTACTTTCCGTCGGGTTGGATGGCCGGTTTCAACGGGAAGCAGCAAGCCTATTTCACCGAGGCCTTCGATTCTTACTTCCGACCGAAGTTCGACAAGCCGGGCGGTCCCGTGGCGTCGCTCGACGCAATGGCCGACACGGCCAGGCGCGCGTGGGGCGGGCTGGGACCCTATTTCATCCGCATCTACCACGAAGGTGACGCTAACGCCTTTGTCGAGGTGCGGCCGTCCATCGAGGCCGAAGTGGCGATGCGCACCGATCCCTTCTACTTCGATGCCGCTACCGGTGCCGTGTTGCACCGAAGCACGACGCCGCAAGTGACGGGGATCCAGCAATATCTGACCGGGCTGCATTTCGTGCAGTTCCGGCACTGGACTTTGCGCTGGGTCTATTTCCTGTTGGGCGTGCTCGGATGCGTGCTGATCGCCACCGGCTTTCTGTTCTGGGTCGAATCGCGCCGTAAGGCACACGACGCCGCCGGCCTGGGCGGTGTGAAGTTCGTCGAGGGTCTGGCGACCGGCAGCACGGCTGGCATGGTCGTGGCCACGTTGGCTTTCCTTATTGCCAACCGATTGCTGCCCTCGGGCGCAACGCTGCTCGGCGGCCAGCGCTACGAGCTGGAGATCTGGGCCTTCTTCATCGTCTGGGTAGCAACCTTTGCCCACGCCTGGCTGCGGCCGGGGCGGGCCTGGATCGACCTTTGCTGGATCGCGGCTGCGTCGGCGATGACTGCGGTTCTGTTGAATGCCCTGACCACTGGCGACCATCTCGCGCGGAGTATTGCGCAAGGCAAGTGGGCCGTCGCTGGCATGGATCTGGTGCTGCTGGTCGGCGCTATCGTCGCGGCCGTGACCGCGCGCCGGCTGCAACGTCGCAAGGCCGCTACCAATCCCACCAATCTCGTTCATCAAAGAGGAGTGACCTCATGAAGATCATACTGCGTTTTGCGATCGCCCTGACTTTCTGTCTGGGAGCCAGTTCTGCATTCGCCCATCACCTGTGGCTGGAGCAGACCGGGCAGGGCGTGCGCCTCTATTTCGGCGAGTTCGGCGAGAATTTGCGTGAGGCATCGCCGGGCGCGCTCGACAAGCTGCAACCGCAGGCCAAGGCTACGTCAGCAGCAGGCGAGCGACCCCTCACGGTCGAGAAAAAGGCGGATGGCTTTACCGTGTCGGGCAAGGTCGACGGATCGGACAGCGTTGTTGTCGAGGATGTGCGCTATCCGGTCTTTGTGCGCACCAAGGACGGCACGACCACGCGTTCGATCTATCTCCCCGCGGCGCGGATCGTACCGGATCGAGCTGCACGCACGCCGCTGCTGGCGCTGGATATCGTTCCGGCCGGCGGCGACAAGTTCAAGGTGGTGTTCAAGGGCAAGCCGCTCGCCAAGACCAAGGTCTCGGTGGTCACCAATGCGGGCTGGGGGCGTGAGCTTTACACCGGCGACGATGGCGAATTCACCGTCGGCTTGCCGTGGCGTGGTCCCTATGTCTTCGAGGTCCAGCACGCCGACAAGACTCCGGGCAAGCGCGGCGAGGAAGCCTACGATGTCATCAACTATGTGACGTCGCTGACCGTTGGCCAGCCGCAGGGCCTCGAGCCGCTGCCGGCATTGCCAGCCGCCAAACCGCATTGATGCCGGTGGGCACCTCGATCGTCTCTTGGCACGAACGAGACATGGCACCAGATCTGGACGGGAAGGCGCAGTCCTTGCAGGGAGGACCAGCTTCCCGTTCACTTGTCGTTGTCGATTCGATTGTGCCGTTGCGAGATGAGACGTCGCTTAACGGAGCGCTACAAGCTCCAACACGGGGCCACCCGCGGTGATGACCAATCCGACAATCGCCAGGATTGCACTTGCGGCCGCAATGATGCGGAGCCAAGCGCCAAGCTCGTGCAGCATTGTTCCCTCCCGGTGAGATTTGGATATTCCTTGCCTTCAGGGTGGCACGAACGGCCTGCTGCGTCACTGTCATTGGGCCTGCCCTTGTGGACTAAAGCCATCCAGCTACAGTGAGCGATCAGAGGCTTCGGGAGGGCACAATGTCGGACGATCGCAAGAAGGTCTTTGAACGCTTCGGAGACCGGTTGGCAAAGTTGGAAGCGGCGCGTCACGAGATGCCCGCGCGCTGGCAGGTGTTTCATCTCCACAATGCGCTCAATGTTCTGGAGACTGACCACAATGCTGCGGACCTGCACCTCGATGAGTTCGATCGGCATGAACTCGAAAAGGAGTATCCCGAACTCGAAGCTGATCGTGTCCCCACGGTCGACGAGCTCCGGTCGCGGTTCGACCTGATCGCCGGAGGTGCGTTCTAGGCACTATCGGGGCCTGGGAGTCGCCAGCAATAAGAACTGGCGAGCGGCCATTGCTCCGCATTCCTGCCTGCTGCACTCATTCTGGCAAGGCAGACATCATGTACACTCCGAGCAGCGATTCAGAAGGTTTCGCGGCTGGACCGAAGGAAGCGGCGAAAATCTTGGCGATTTCGCCGGAGCGATAGATCTCACTCAGTGCGCGATCGACAGCCAGACGAAAATCCTCGTCGCCGCGTCGCAAGGCCAGCGCGTAGCGTTCCATGCTGAGATAGGTGTCCGCAATCATCAGCCCGGACTGCGGCCCGCTTTGCACAAGAAGGAAAGTGAGTATGCCACGGTCACCGTAGTAGGCGGCGGTTGATCCTTTCTCCACCGCGTCGATGCCTTCCTTGTGTGTCTTGGCAACGATAACTTCGGCGTTAATCCGGCCTGCCTCGAGAGCACGCTTTAGATCAGCCTCCGTCGTGGTGTTCGCCAGCACACCTACTTTCTTGCCTTCGAGACTCTTGATGTCCTTCGGCCCATTGGCTCGAATGATGAAGGTCGCGCCGTCCACGAAGGTCGGAAGGGAGAAGGAAACTGCCTCGCGCCGCTTGAGTGTCTGGGTCGTGGCTTCGCATAGCAAGTCTGCCTTGCCGTCGGTGATCGCCTCGAAACGGTTGGTGGAGGTGACGGGCACGTACGTTAGCTTGAGATCGGCGATCCCGAGTTGCTTGCCGATCTTTGCCGCGACGGATCGGCAGAGATCCAGCGTGAAACCTGCGGGGGCCGTCGGATTCGCATTATCTCGCTTGAAGGAAAAGGGCGGAGCATCCTCTCGGTATGCGATGCGGATGTCTGACTTCGCCCGGACATCGTCAAGAGTGCCGGCATTCGTTACGCCAGCCATCAGTACGCCGATCGCAATGACTGCTGAGAAGATCGTCTTGCTACGAGTCGTCATGAATACCTCCATATTGGAACGCTCCACTACTCGTGCACCCTCAGCGGACCGTCCTAGGCCTGGCATCCACCGGGATGATGTCCGTCACTCAGCGGCTTGGGCCTTCGCAGTGCTTGGCGAAATGGCCTTCATGGTCCCGCCATATCGATCCGTGAAGGCAGAGGTATCGATCTCTTCGAGTTCGATTTCCCGGTTCAGAACCTGCTCCTTCCACTTCAGGAGCTGGGGATGTGCCGCCTGGAATTCCGGCATCACTTCCTTTCCAAAAAGCTCCAGGGATTCGCAGATGTGCTCGTGCGTGTTCCTGCCGGCCTGATTGAGAAGGACGACCTGATCGATATTCGACGACTGGAATTTGCGGAGTTTGCGCCGGATTGTCTCGGGTGACCCGATCAGGCCACCGCGCAGCGCCGCGGCGTGCGCTTCGGGATTGGCCTTCTTCCACTTGTTGTACTCGTCCCACATGTTGACTGAGCCGGCCGGCGGTCTCGCACGGCCTGCCGATTGCCCATAGAAGCGCAACGCGAATTGAAAGAAGGTGCAGCCGTCGGCACGCTCACGTGCCTCTTCGTCCGTCTTCGCGCACATGAAGAACGAGACGAGAGCAATATTCGGATTCGTCCTGTAGTCGGCGAGCTTCTTCTGCCGCTTCACGAAGGCGTTGTAGTAGGCATGCACCCAGGCATGGGCGGCGTCCGCCGAGACAAACTGGAAGCCGAGCGCTCCGAAACCCCATTCACCACACTTGGCCAGGGTTTCGAGCTGGGAGCAGGCAACCCAAAGCGGCGGGTGCGGCTTCTGCAGCGGCTTGGGCATCACATGGCGCAACGGCATGTTGAAATACCTGCCCTGATGCTCGCTCGGGCCATCCTTGAACATGGGGAGGATCGCGCGGACCGCTTCCTCGAAGACTTCGCGCTTGTTCTCCATGTTGACGCCGAACGGTTCCAGTTCGGTGATGGACGCGCTTTCGCCCATGCCGAACTCGCAACGGCCACTGGACAGCAGATCAAGCGTGGCGACTCGTTCGGCGACCCGGGCGGGATGGTTGGTCGTCAACTGGTAGATGCCGTGGCCAAGGCGGATTTTCTTCGTTCGCTGGCTGGCGGCCGCGAGAAAGGACTCGGGCGCCGGCGAATGAGAATATTCTTCGAGGAAGTGATGCTCGACCTGCCAGGCATGGTCGTAGCCCAGACGGTCGGCCAGTTCGAGCTGCTCCAGGGCATTGAGATAGAGCCTGTGCTCGTCGCCCTCGTTCCAGGGCCGCGGCAACTGCAGTTCATAGAAGATGCCGAACTTCATGAAGGCGTTCCTCCAGTTTGGCCGACAGCATGAGGCCTGAGCGCGCCGGGGCAAGGGGGCCGGACGCTCGCTTTTCGCAGCCAGAAATTGCCGGGGAGCATCCGGGCAGGGTGAGGATTGACCTATCAAGGGAGGTCTGTAGGGATGGACGAGCAACCGTTCGAACAGAGGAAATTCCCATGCAAGCCAAGGCCGCCGCGGCTCCCCGCCCCGATCTCGATGCCGAGTTGAACAATCTCGCCATGTCCAAGGCGGCGAAGCCGCTGTTCGACGCGGTGAAGAAGCACATCGACGAGAATGTGGCTCCGATGTCCGAGGAGTTCTTCCGACTGGGTGAAGGCCGCAAGGATCCGTGGAGCTGGGCGCCGGGCCAACTTGAGTTGCTGGAGGTCGCCAAGAACAAGGCAAAGGCCTCGGGCCTGTGGAACTTCTTCCTGCCCAACTCAGAAATCGGGCAGGGTCTGACCAACCTCGACTACGCCTACATCGCCGCGGAGCTCGGCAAGCAGCCACTGGCCTCGGAAACGCTGAACTGCTCGGCGCCAGACACTGGCAACATGGAAGTTCTCGAGCGGGTCGGCACGCATGAGCAGAAAGAGAAGTGGCTGAAGCCGCTGCTGAACGGCGAGATCCGCTCGGCCTATGCGATGACCGAACCGGGCGTCGCTTCTTCCGATGCCAAGAACGTTGCTACGCGCGCCGAGCTGGTCGGCGGCGAGTGGGTGATCAACGGCGAGAAGTACTACATCTCCGGCGCCGGCGACCCGCGCTGCAAGATCATGATCGTCATGGTCAAGACCAGCCCCGATGCCTCACCGCAGTTCCAGCAGTCGCAGATCCTGGTGCCGATGGACACGCCTGGCGTGCGCATCCTGGGGCCGATGCAGGTCTTCGGGCATGACCATGCACCGCGTGGCCACATGCATCTCAAGTTCGAGAATGTCCGCGTTCCTGAGTCGAACATCCTGCTGGGCGAGGGTCGCGGTTTCGAGATCTCGCAGGTGCGCCTCGGCCCGGGCCGCATCCATCACTGCATGCGTTCGATCGGCCAGGCTGAGAAGGCGCTCGATCTGCTGGTGAAGCGCGGCTCCAACCGCACCGCGTTCGGCAAGCAGCTCATCCAGCTCGGCAAGAACCTGGAAACCGTGTCGCGCGCGCGTATCGAGATCGAGGCGATGCGGCTCATGGTGCTGAAGGCGGCCAAGGCGATGGACGTGCTGGGCAACCGCGAAGCGCGCGTGTGGGTCAGCATGGTCAAGGCCATGGTGCCCGAGCGGGTGTGCCAGATCATCGACCAGGCAATCCAGATCCACGGCGCCACTGGCATCTCGCAATGGACGCCGCTCGCCGACATGTACACCAACCAGCGGCATCTCCGGTTCGCCGACGGTCCGGACGAGGTACATCACATGGTGGTGGGACGCGCCGAGTTGAGCCGTCACTAGCTCACGGGGACGCGAAGCGATACTTCGGCTGCAGGTGGCCAATACGCAGGAGAATCTCCTCGCCTACCTTCGGCTATGCTAATCTTTTCATCGCGGTGCCTGGATTTCCGGTCGTCAGCACAACCGGTACCAGCACCGCGATTTTTTGTGAGTGTAGCGTCGTGCCGGTGGCAATCATGACACCGGAAGAGCTCGGAGGCAGAAGATGAGCGTGCGTGCGGGGCGTGAGTTCCTGGCCATTCCCGGACCGACGACGGTGCCTGACGAGGTGTTGCGGGCGATGCATCGTCCGGCCGTCGACATCTATTCCGGCCCGTTGCTTGCGTTGACGGACGGGCTGCTGCGCGACGTCGCTCGCGTGTTCGGCACCAAGGGCCGGGCCTACATCTACATCGCCAATGGCCATGGCGCCTGGGAAGCCACGCTCACCAACGTCCTCTCCAAGGGCGACAAGATCTTGGTGCTGGAGAGTGGCCGCTTCGCCATAGGGTGGGGCGACAATGCCCGCCGCATGGGCGTCGAGGTCGAGGTGCTGAAGGGCGACATGCGTCGCGCCGTGCGGCCGGCCGAAGTCGAGGCGCGCCTCAAGGCCGACAAGGGCGGCACCATTAAAGCCGTGCTCGTGGCGCAGATCGATACGGCCTCGGGCGTGGTGAACGACATCGCCGCGATTGGCCAGGCAATGCGAGCCGCGGGACACGACGCGCTGCTGATGGTCGACGCGGTGGCGTCGCTGGGCTGCATGCCGTTCGAGATGGACAAATGGGGCGTGGACGTCGCCATGTCGGGCTCCCAGAAGGGCCTGATGGCGCCACCGGGCCTGGGCTTCGTCGCCGCGAACGACCGCGCGCGCGAGGTGCACAAGAAGGCCGGGCTGCGCACGCCCTATTGGGACTGGACCGATCGCGAGGGCGATCTCCATTACCAAAAATACGCCGGCACGCCGCCCGAGCATCTGCTGTTCGGCCTGCGCCAGGCCCTCGACATGCTGTTCGAGGAAGGTCTCGAGAATGTGTACCAGCGTCATCGGCTGCTGGCCGAGGCGACACGCCGCGCTGTCGGCATCTGGGCGGAAGGCCAGGCGATCGGCTTCAACATTATCGAGCCGAGCGAGCGCTGTGACACCGTCACCACGGTGCAGTTGAACGGCTACGACCCCGAGACTTTACGGGCCTATTGCAATCAGAAGTGCGGCGTCATCATTGGCCACGGCATCGGCGACCTTTCCGGTAAGGGCTTCCGCGTTGCCCATATGGGCCACGTCAACGCACCGATGATGCTCGGCACGTTGAGTGTGATCGAGATCGGCCTCGGTGCGCTCGGCATCCCACATGCCAAGGGCGGCGCCCAAGCGGCGATCGATTGGCTGGCCGACCAGGTAAAGCCCTAGCCGGACGTTTTAGATGGCTTCGGCCTGGAGCTTTGATCGCCAGTGCTCCAGGTGCCTCTTCAGAAGCGCGTCCCTGAAGTAGGGCGACTCTTCATTCTCGAGGTGTTCGACGACTTCGAAAACGAAGCTGTCGGCGCCATGGTCGCGCCAGGCTTTCTGAAGGCTCGGATGAGGGCTGCTGCCCTGGCGGAGCGTGAACCAGATGCGATTCTGGACGGTATCGAGGTTCGGGCTTTGCCCGACCCAGACTTCGCCCGAGGCAAGGCAACGAACCAGATAGATCCCGATGACGGCCTTTCGCTCCTTGTAGGCTGCGATCGCCGCTTTTCTGTCGATGGTCTTCATGGGTCTCTAATATTATACGGGTAATATTGACTCAAGATATTTTACCAGGGTAAAAATATGGCATGACGAATGACCATGCCTCCGCCTCGTACACCGCATTTGAAGGCAGCCGGTTGCTGTTCGCCGGCCCCCTGGTCGAGGTCGTCCTGGCGGTGAAGGCCGCGACTGAGCGCGGGACGGTTGACCCTGTCCTCGTCTTCGACGACGCGACGGGTCGTGCTCTCGATTTCGACCTTCGTGGCACCAGAGCCGATGTCATCGAACGCCTATCGCTATCGCAGCCGAGCCCTGAGCGTCGCGGGCGGGGGCGCCCCAAGTTGGGTGTAATCGGTCGTGAAGTGACGCTCCTGCCGCGCCACTGGGAGTGGCTTGCCGCTCAACCAGGCGGCGCCTCGGTGGCGCTTCGAAAGCTCGTGGACGAGGCCCGGCGAACCGGCGGTCCTGGGCAGGCATTACGAGCCGCCAAGGAGGCGGCCTATCGCTTCATGTCGGCAATGGCGGGCAATTTGCCGGGCTTCGAGGAGGCCGCTCGCGCGCTGTTCGCGAACGACCGCCCTCGTTTCGAGCAGCACGTTTCTGATTGGCCGGACGATATCCGCACCTACGCCACTCGACTTGCTTTTCAGCCGCAAGAGATAGCGGCGCCGTAGCAATCGTTCAGTCGCCGAACGTCCGGCGATAGGTCTTGGTCATAATCTCATCGAGCCGGTCGCCGGGCGCGAAGTCGACCATTTCGTCGGGCCGCGTCAGGCCGGCGAGCTGGCGCGGGCAGTCGGACGGTGCGCCCAGAACCTGCGTGATCGGATAAAGCGCCGACCAGGCGGGTACCGCCTCGTAATCCTCCTCGTCGTCCGCCACATGCTTGTCGCGGATCTTGCCCGACGCAGTCTCGATCTCCATGCCCATCATCGTCGTCGCCTTCAGCTCCTGCTTGTTGGGCTGACGGATGAGCTGAGAGCGGCCGGGGTAGATGCGGTCGATGAACCGGTCCATCAGCTTCAGCTTGTGGTCGACGTCGTCGATAATGTGCGCCTTTCCGAACGCCATCACCGCGCGATAGTTCACTGAGTGGTGGAAACCCGAGCGCGCCATGACCAGCGCATCGAGATGCGTGACGGTAAGGCAGACATCGACGCCTTCCTTCTGGGTGCGAATCATTCGGCTGGCCGACGAACCGTGCCAATAGAGGTGATCGCCCTCGCGCCAGAAGCTCGTGGGCGTGCAGTAGGGTCGGCCGTCGATGACATAGGCGATGTGGCAGACCAGTGCCGCATCCAGGATTTCGTAGATGGTCTTCTTGTCGTAGCGTCCCCGCTCGTGCACGCGCTTGACCTTGTTGACCGGCGAGACCGCAAAGCTCGACACGGCGCCGTCCGCCTCTGCCGTCACTGTCGCTTCCGCTGTCGTCACGCTCGTCATGTTTCCGCACTCCTGCTGGATCAGTTCGGGGCGGACCATGCTGCTGATATGGTCTATAAGAAAGATCCAGTTTAGCGAAAGTAGGCTGTACCAGTTATGAGGCCGCGCGCCCGCAAAGCGCCCCCATTGGGCATCGTGCTCGACCCAACCCGGTCCGAGCCATTGCATCGGCAAATCGGCGAGCAGCTCCGTCGCGCGATCCTCGAACGGCGGCTGGCGCCCGGAACAAAGCTCCCGTCGTCGCGCCTGATGGCCAAGGAGCTCGATTGCGCTAGGGGAACGGTGCTGTTGGCGGTCGATCAGCTCATCGCCGAAGGCTATCTCGTCACGCAGGCCGGATCTGGAATCTCCGTTGCGGCGAACTTGCCGGAGGAGATGCTGGTCTCGCCCAGCGTCGATGTACCGCCGGCAGGTGGGGCGGCGGACGAGCCGATCCTGTCTCGCCGCGCCGTCGAACTCCTGGCAACTGGCCTCTCGCCGCAGGCGCCGTTCGGCGATCCAGCGATCGCCTTTCCTCTCGGGCAGCCCGACCGCGAGGCCTTTCCCTATCGGCTCTGGGCCAAGCTGCTGGAGCAGGAATGGCGCAAGCCATCCTGGCAGGTGGCAGGCGCGCCACATCCCTTCGGCCATCCCGGTCTGCGCGAAGCGATTGCGTCTTACCTGGGTATCGCCCGCGGCTTTGCGTGCGACCCACGCGCTGTCGTCGTCACGTCGGGCCTTCGCCAGAGCATCGCGACCTTGGCGCGCATGGTTTTAGACACGGGCGACGCGGCGTGGATCGAGGATCCCGGCTTTCGCGGCACGCGCGAAGGGTTGGCCGCGGCCGACGTGCGGACGGTGCCGGTACCGGTCGATGCCTCGGGCTTCTCGCTCGATGCCGCGCTGGCCTTGGCGCCGGAGGCACGCCTGGCGGTCGTGGCGCCCTCTCATCAGTTCCCGCTCGGGATCGTACTCGGCTTGCAGCGACGTCTCGAGTTGCTGAGCTGGGCCGAGCGCACGCGAAGCTGGATCGTCGAGGACGATTTCGATGGCGAGTATCGCTACTCGGGTCGTCCGCTCGCGCCGTTGCGCGCTTTGGATCGCAGCGGGCGCGTAGCCTATCTTGGGAGCTTCTCCAAGCTCATGTTTCCTACGCTGCGATTGAGCTTCCTGATCCTGCCGGCCTCGCTCGTCGATGCGGCCGAGAAGATCATGGTGGGTGTGTCTCCGCGCGCCTCGCTGCTGGGGCAGGGGGCATTGGCTCGTTTCATTGCCGAGGGCCATCTCGCGGCGCATCTGCGGCGCACGCGTCTCCTCTATGCCAGCCGTCAGCAGGTGTTGATCGCCTCGGCGCAACACCATCTCGCCGGTCTCCTCGAGGTGACGCCAGATCCTGCCGGCATGCATGTGGTTGCCAGACCTCATGCCGCTCTTGCGCCGACGTTCGACGACGTTTCGGCGGTTGCTTCTGCCGCGGCGGCTTCAGTCAGTGTCGCGTCGCTTTCAGCCTGCTATGTCGGCGCAAAGAAAGAGCACGGCCTCATTCTCGGCTATGCCGGAACGCCGGAAGTCGAGATCGAGCGCGCTATTGCGCGATTGCGGAGCGCCCTGCGCGGCCACTACTAATAGTTGACGATAATGAGGGGCAGGGCGGATGGTGGGTCGAGGCACATTGGCTTTTGTGGTGACCGTTATGACGTTGGCCCTGGGGTTATCAGGCAGCCCCTCTCTCGCACAATCTACCAATGCAACCCCGGCGGACGGTCCGCGCGGCAAGGCGGCGTTGGAAGTGCGCGGCAAGTTCATCGATCAGCGCATTGCCGAGTTCATGGAGAAACATGACGTGCCGGGGCTGGCGATGGCCATCGTCCAGGCGCCTTATATTCCGCGCTCTGCCGGATACGGTCGCGCGAGCCTGACGCACGATGAGCTGGCCTCGACGCGAACCACATGGAACATCGGCCCGCTGACGCAGGGCTTTACCGCCGTCGCCATCTTCCAGCTTCACGAGACGCAGAAGCTCGATATTCACGACGCCATCGACAAGCATCTGACGGGCCTGCCTGCAGCCTGGGCGAAGACCACGGTGCTGGAACTCCTGCAGCATGCCTCAGGCATTCCCGACTATCGGGCAGCTCCTGGCTTCGACTCGAGTCGCGCTTATAAGCCGGCTGAGCTGCTGGCGGCGGTATCCGCGGCGCCGGTTCTGTTCGAGCGCGGCAGCCAGGTGCGGCTGAGCGCGACCAATTTCCTTCTGCTTGGGATGATCGTCGAACGCACAAGCGGCATGTCCTTCCACGACTATGTGACGCGGCATCAGATCGAACCGCTGGGCCTGCGCAGCACCATGTTCGTCGGCGACTTTCCGACGAAGTCCTTTACCGATCGATCACCCAAGGCCGCTGGCAAGAAGCAGCACAGCCGCTTCACGTCCGAGATCGCCTTCATCAACCCCGTCGAACCTGCGACCGGTCACAAGACTGTCGACGGCAAGCTCGTGGCAACGGACCCCAAGACGTCGGCAAATCTCTTTGCCTTCGGCGATCTCTGGTCGTCAGCGGAGGATATCAGCGCCTGGGACATCGCCTTGGCGGGTGGCATTCTCGTCAAGAGCGAGGCGAACCGGGCACTCATCTACAAGCCGACCAAGCTCGGCAACGGGACGATTGTTCCGGCCATGGCCGGCTGGGAGTTCACGCACCATCCCGGTTTCATGGAGATCAAGGGATCCGCGCCAGGCTTCAGTGCCTATCTCAGCCGCTTCACGGCGGTCGACGATCTGGTTTGCGTAACCTTGCTCGTGAACAAGGAAGGTTTGGACCTGACCGTCCTCGCGCGGGACATCGCCGACTCGTACAAAGCGGGCCTCGGCGCGGGCGTGGCTTCCGAAGGGATCGTGGCGCAGGAAAGCAAGTTCCCGGTCGATGAAACCGTTTCCCGGCTGGAGGCGCGGCTCAAGGCGCAGAATGTACCGGTCTTCGCGACCTTCGATCACAGCGCCAACGCGCAGCAGGCCGGAATGCAATTACGACCGACCAAGGTTCTGGTCTTCGGCAATCCCAAGGTCGGCACCAAGCTCATGCAGGACAACCAGGCAGTTGCGCTCGATCTGCCGCTGCGTCTGTCGGTGTGGGAAGATGGCCGTGGCCGCGTCTGGGTGGGCTACCACGCTCTGGATCGCCTCGCCGCCGAGTACGGCATCAAGGACGAGGCGACCGTGACAGCAATGGCGCAAGCGCTCGAGAAGTTGGTGGCGAAGGCCGTCAACGTCTACGACTACTGACGGCTGTCCGACGCGTCATGCCAATACGCTAACGTGACGCCGGCTTGGCTGCGAGATTCGTGACGGCACCGCCCGTCGCGGTTCGCCCGCCATCGACCACGAACTGGCCGCCGGTGGTATTGGCCGCGAGGTCTGAGCAGAGAAACAGGACCATGTTGGCGATCTCCTCGGGGGTCGTATAACGCCCCGTCGGTTGCGCGGCCCGATAGCGCTCGCCCATCGCGCTGGCGTCACCGGGCGCGATCTGTTCTTCCAGCGCGTGGATCATGCGTGTGTCGACCGGCCCGGGGCACACGGCGTTCACCCTCACGCCCTGCCGTGCGACTTCGCCTGCCGTAGTCTTGGTCAATCCGATCACGGCATGCTTCGATGCGACGTAGGCCGGCATGCCGGGCGTTCCGACCAGACCGGCTACGGAGGCGGTATTCACGATCGAGCCGCTGCCCTGCCGGATCATCTCCGGCAGGACGTGACGCAGTCCGAGAAACACGCCTTTCACATTGACGCCGATCACGGCATCGAAGATCGCCTCGTCGTACTCGGCGGTCGGCGTCACCTTTCCTTCAATGCCAGCGTTGTTGAAGAAGCAGTCGATCCGTCCAAACGTTTCTATCGCTGTCTTTACATAGGCTTTCACGTCGGCGGACTTGGTGACGTCCGCCGTCACGGCGATGGCTTCGCCGCCATTCTGACGAATAATGCCGGTCGTGGCGTCAGCGGCCGAGCCGTCGAGGTCGACCACCACGACTTTCGCGCCGTGCTTTGCAAAGCCCAAGGAGGCTGCCCGGCCGATCCCATTGCCGCCGCCGGTAACCAGAGCGACCTTCCCTGTGAAATCCATGTCTTCCATCCCCAGTCCAGCGCGGCGGCCCGATCACCGCCGGACGGGAAGTCTATCATCGCCGGACGGCGAGGCTATTGCTGCGGCATCTGCATCTGGATGTCCCGGGCGGCCTGTTGCAGGGGACGCAGGAAACGCCGCTTGGCGCCGGCTTCGGTCAGCGTGCCCGAGATGGTGTTGATACTGAGGGCGGCGATCACCTCGCCCGACGGCTTGCGGACCGGAACGGCCATGCCGCAGATCGCGAGGTCGAGTTCGCCATCGACCCAGGCATAGCCCTGCTCCACGACCTTCATGAGCTCCTTCAGCAGGACGTGCGGATCGACGGTGGTGCGCGGCGTCAGCTTCTTGAACTCGACCTGCCCGAGAAGCCGGTCGAGATCCGGCGCTGGAGTGGCAGCCAGAAGGATCCTGCCCAACGATACAACGTGAGCCGGGAGGCGGCTGCCGACGCCGAGATTGGTCGTAAGGATTCGGCGCGAGGGCAGGCGCTGCACATAGACGATCTCCGTCTCGTCGAGGACCGCCAGGGCGCAGGACTCGGACGTCTCGTCGCGCAGGCTTTCGACGGTCCGGTGTGAGTTCGCCCAGAATGGCAGGGAACTCAGATAGGAAAGACCGAGCCCCAGCGCCCGCGGCCGGAGCTGAAAGTAGCGCCCATCGCTGGCGCAATATCTCATCGCCACCAGGGTCGCCAAGATGCGGCGCGCCGTTGCGCGCGTGACGTTTGCAAGCCGCGCCACTTCGGACAGCGTGTGTCGGCCGGGAGGGCGGCCGAGCGCCTCGACGACACCGAAACCGCGGGCGATCGCTCGCACGAAGCCGTCGCTTTCCTTTACCGCCACTGTCTTGCCAGGGGGCTTGGTAGCTGCCATGGATGTTCGCCAGACACAAATAATGTACGCCTGGCGAACACTAGGAGAAGAAACGCAATGGCGCAAGCGCAAAACTTCGAAACCGACTTCTGGAAGGACGCCAACCTGCGCAAGAGCTGGGACGAGATCGTGCCCGGCGAGCCGCGCAAGACGCAGCCCTACCTGCTGACGCAGGAAGCGATCGCGCTTTACTGCAAGGCGGTCGGCGAAACCAATCCGCTCTATCTCGACGAGAAGGTCGCGAAGGCCGGTCCGCATGGCGGGCTGGTCGCGCCGCCCTCGATTCACATCCTGCTGATGTTTTCCTGCACGCCGGCCGACGACTGGATGCGCAGTCCCGGCACGATCAATGCCGGTCAGTCGTGGAGCTACAACACCCACGCCCGCCCCGGCGACACGATCCGCCTCGAAGCGCGTGCGCTCGACAAGTTCATTAAGCGCCAGCGGCTGTTCGTCGTGCACGACAACGTCTTCTTCAACCAGCACGACCAGGTCATCTGCTCCGGCCGCGGCCAGACCATCCGGCCGACGTGAGGAATACGAACATGACTACCGATTTCGACAAGCTTCACGATGGCGACGTGATCAACGGACCATCTTTCGCCGTGTCGCGCGAATCGATCCGTCTCTTCTGCGACGCCTCGCTCGACTACAACCCGCTTCATCTCGACGACGATTACATGAAGGGCGATTTCGGCCGGACGAACTTCGGCGGGATCATCATGCACGGCATGAACAACTTCGGCCTGATCTCGCGCATGATTACCGATTGGCTGCCACCCGAGGGTGTCCATCGCCGGCTCGAGACGCGATGGGTGAAGCCCGTACGGCCGGGCGACACTATCCAGCCGACGGCCTCCATCAAGGCCCGGCAGGTCACGCACAAGTCGCGCTGGGTGCTGCTCGACGTGCAGGTGCGCAACCAGAAGGGTGAACAGGTCGCGGTCGGCGAGGCCATGGTCGAGTTCCCGCTGCCGAAGGGAGCTGCGGCATGAAGCTTTTGAGAAGGGCCGCGCTGGGCCTGGCATTCGGTCTCGTTGCCGGCGGTGCTGTAGCGCAAGAACTACCGAAGTCGATGCGCATCATCGTGCCGTTCCCGCCGGGCGGCACGACCGACATCTTGGCGCGCTACGTCGCCCAGGAACTGAATGCGAAGTACGGCATCTCGGTGATCGTCGACAACCGCGCCGGTGCCTCAGGCACCGTGGGCTCGGAAGTGGTCGCACGGTCGCCGGCCGATGGCGCGGTGCTGCTGCTGACGGCGACGCACCATGTCATCAACCCGGGCCTCTTCAGCAAGCTCCCCTATGACACCAAGGCCGAGTTCTCGCCGGTCGCCTTGATTGCCACGGCGCCCAACGCTCTGGTGGTCAACAAGGACTTTCCGGTCAAGGACGTGGCCGAATTGATCGCTTTGGCAAAGAAGGAGCCGGGCAAGCTTTCGTTCGGTTCGGCGGGCACGGGCGGGGCAAACCATCTGTCGGGCGAACTCTTCAAGCAGATGGCGGGCGTCGATATCGTCCATGTGCCCTACAAGGGCGCCGCGCCGGCGATGAATGACCTCGTTGCCGGACATATCCCGATCATGTTCGACACGCTGCCGACGGTCATCCCCAATGCCAAGTCCGGCAAGCTGCGCGTACTGGCCGTGACATCGAAGGAGCGGGCGCCCTCGCTGCCGGACGTGCCGACCTTGGACGAAGCCGGCGTGAAAGGCTTCGAGGCAACCGCTTGGTTCGGTCTCTACATGCCGAAGGTAACGGACCCCGCGGTCTATAATCGGCTGGTGACGGCGGTCGCCGGGATTCTGGAAGATCCGGCCCTGGCGGAAAAGTTCGCCAGCCAGGGTGTTGCGGCGGGCAAGGTATCAGGCGAGGCGTTTCGGAAGTTTGTCGACGCGGAAATCGACAAATGGGGCGTCGTCGTCAAGACAGCGAAGATCCCTCAGGAGTAGGCTGAGATCGAGAAACGCCGCCCGTTTCAACCGGGCGGCGTTTTGTCATTTGCGGCAGCAAAACAACCGTGCAGGGAGAACGGCACGTGATGGCGTAGCCTGGCGGTGAAGAGCGGCCGGGCAGCGAGATCGCGCGCATCCAGGCCGACGATCGAAGTCTTGTTGCTCACGCTATCGAACACCAGCGTGACAATGACGCCGTCATCCTCTGCGTCGCCGGTCGGAATGAACAACGGCTCTCCGGGATAGCCGTTCGGCCCGAAATCGTGTCGCGTGACGGCGCCACTTTCAAAGTCGATACGCGCGAGCTGCTGTTGCAGGCCGATCGTGCGATCTGCCGGATTGCAGGCAATGTAGGCATAGCGCTGCCGGCGGCCGGTGAAAGCGAGGTTGATCGTCGGAAACTCGTTGGCCACGCCGGTGTTAAAGGTGCGCCGATGCGTAAGCCCCGTCGCGAGGTCGACCGTGAGCCTCGTCAGCGCAGCCATGCCCTTGGCCGGCCAGTCCGACCGCCAGTAGTCACGTAACGTCTGGCCGATCGTGAGGTAGTCGGGATAGAGCGCGAGATCGAGGATCAGCGCACCGTCCTGCTCGAAGCCATTGGCGAAGTGGAACTGGAAGAACGGATCGGTTTCGATCAGCCGCGGCGCGCCGCGTCCGTCGCGTGGCACCAGCAGGATCAGAGTGGGCTTGGTGCCTGCCCAATGCAGCGCGCGGTCGAAGCTGCTGAAGCCCAGCAGGAACTTGATCGGTTTGACGAGGATAGGGCCGATGCAGAAGACCAGGAAGTGCTCGGTCAGCACGAAATCGTGGTTCATCACCGGATAGGGCAGAGTGACTGGCGGCAGGCGGGTCGCAATGCCGCGCTCCAGCCGGTAAGGGGTCAACGTCGTCTTGGCGCCATAGTCGATGCCGAAGTTGAACAGCTCACCGGTTGCGGGATCGATCTTGGGGTGAGCCGAAAAAGCCTTCAGCGCGCCGGCGTAGGTTTCGATGCCTCTGGTGTCGAGTGTCGTAGGATCAATTGCTGTCGGCGGCCCACCCTCCCAGAGGGACAGGAGCTTGCCGTTCTCCATCACGACCGATGTGTTCGAGACATTGGCCGGTTGGCGGAACGCATTGCCCAGCATGCCGTAGGGTCGCATCTTGCCGAAGCCGCGATGAACGATGCGCTGAGCCTTCGCCTCGTCGCGATAGCTCTCGGTCGCGACATATCGATTGCGGTAGTGGATGCCATCGTCGGCGAAGCGGATCGCCGAGATCATGCCGTCGCCGTCGAACCAGTGCGGAAACCACTGGCCGCCCAGGTCGTTGCGGCCTGATCCGTTGCGAAAGAGGGTGCCGCGCAAGGCAGTTGGTACAGCGCCGTCGATTTCCTCGACGCGGTAGCTGTGTTCCTCCGCCAACGTCCGGAAGCCCGGGCTCCACGGATGGGGCGCCTTTTGATCCATACGCCAGTCTACCACGGCGAGAGGTGCACTCTACCGGCAGATCACCGGGACCATCGAGTTGGCGAAGGCCCGCAGCTCGGCGGCCTTCATGCCGATGCGGGCGCGAATGGCGATGGCATACATGATGGCACCGGCCATGCGAGCGCGAGCAGCCGGCGTCGGCTCAGGTGGAAGTTCACTGGCAGCAAAGGCGCGCTCCAGACTCTTCTCGATATTGGCCAGAAGCTCGGCAGCAGCGGCGGCGATCTTCGGGTGGGTCGGCGACTCCACTGCGGCCGTACCCACGATCATGCAGCCGAGCTTGGTCGGCGGCGCTGTGTAGAGGTCGATGGCCGCCATATAGACCTTGCCCAGGCGCTGCTCGATCGAGCCGGCACTGGCCAGGATCGTGTCGAGTGCTTCCACGCTCTTGGTGCCGTAGAAGCGCAGAGCCTGGATGTAGAGCTGCTCCTTGTCGCCGAAGGCGGCATAGAGGCTCGGTCGGTTGAGGCCGGCCGCTTCGGACAGCTCGTCGAGCGAGGTGGCTGCAAAGCCCTTCTCCATGAACACGCTGCGCACGCGCTCCAGGACCTCGGCCGTATCGAAGGAACGAGGGCGGCCGCGAGGCTTCTTCGTTGATTCTGTACTGGTTCGCATAATTATCCTTGACGTCGCTTCCACCGCATATTTATGTACTACATCGCACAAAATTAAGGAGGATGCGATGGAACTCTTCGCTTCACCACTTGCGTGTTCATTGGCGTCGCATATCACGGCTGTCGAGGCCGGTCTGCCGGTCAAGGTCAGGTTCATCGAGAACAAGAAAACCGACGATGGTGGTGATTACTTTGCGATCTCTGCTAAGGGATATGTCCCAGCGCTGCGTCTGGAGGATGGTCGCATCCTGAACGAGGGGCCGTCGGTCCTCCAGTATCTCGCCGATCGCAAGCCCGACGCTGCGCTGGCCCCGGCTTGGGGGACGATCGAGCGCTACGAGCTGATCGACACGCTGAACTATCTCTCGACCGAAGTGCACAAGCGCATCTTCGCCAACGTCTTCTCCCAGACCGCAGCCGAGCCGACCAAGGCGGCGGCCCGCGCCCTGATGGAGCCGACGCTGGACTATCTCGCCAAGAAGCTGGGAGATCGCGACACGCTGGTCGGCACGAACTTCACCGTGGCCGATGCTTACTTCGTCACGCTCCTGAACTGGTTCGGCTTCGTGGGTGTCGATCTCAAGAAATGGCCGACGATCAACGCCTACTATCAGAAGCACCTGCAGCGGCCTTCCGTTGCCCATGCGATGGGCATCGAAATGGCTGAGCGTAAGCGCCGCGCGGCCTGATCCGCGGGAGAGGGCAGGCGGCCTTCAGGTCGCCTGCCTTCACTCCTTGTGTTTTAGATTGCGTCTAGTAATCGGTCGCCTCCGCGAGTATTTCTCTCCTCCGGAGGACATCGTCATGCGTCTTGTCATCGCCGCTCTTCTTTGGCTGTCGCTCACCGCCGCTGCGTCGGCGCATGCGCTCTGGATCGAACCGGAGGGCGACGGCTTTCAGCTCTATTTCGGCGAGTTCGGCGAGAATTTGCGCGAGGGTTCGCCAGGCCTGCTTGATCGCTTCGAGCCGCTGCCGGCCGCCAAGGCGTTCGGTACTTCCGGCGATACGGCGTTGAAGGTCGAGAAGGGCGCGACGGCATTCCAGCTCGGTGGTGCTTCGGCCGGCACCGGCAGTGTCGTTGCCGAGCAGGCGCGCGTCACGGAGCGCAAGCAGGGCGACAAGGTCACGCGAACGCTGGGCCGGCTGTCGGCGCGCTACGTCAGCGACTTCTCCGAGCGCAAGCCGTTGATCCCCCTCGACATCGTGCCGACGGGCAAGCCGGGCGCCTTCAAGGTCTTCTATGACGGCAAGCCGCTGCCCAAGGCGAAGGTCGAGGTTGCCACAGAGACCGGCTGGCAGCGTGAACTCAAGACCGACGACAACGGTGCGTTCGACGTCGATCTGCCGTGGAAGGGAACCTACATGATCGAGGTGACGGCGATGGATTCCACGCCCGGTACACACGGTACTGAGGCCTATGACACGATGCGGTTCGTGACCACGCTCACCTTCAAGGTGCCGACCGGCCTCGAAGCACCGCCGCGGCCGCCGGTCGTCACGCCGAAGCGCTAGCCTGCCTTCTTGTTGAGGACAGCGAAACGGTCCTTCGGGGCCTTCTCGCGGGCAGCAGGTCCATAGGTGCCCATCTCCATGCGATGCGGGATGGTCAGCATGTAGTTCTTGAAGGCGCCTTCCATGGCCTGCCGCCAGCCCTGGGCGTCCTGCGTCTCGTTGACTGAGGCCTTGGCGAGCTTCAGCGCATAAGGATCGCGCTCGGCGATCTTCTGGGCCAGCGCCATGGTCTCGGTCTCAAGTTTCTCCCGTGGCACCACGCGATTCACCAGGCCTGCCTTCTCGGCCTCGGCCGCCGAGACGAATTCGCCGGTGAATAGATACTCCTTGGTCCTGCGAGGGCCGAAGTCCCACGGCATCGAAAAATACTGGACGTGCGAGCCACCCCATTTGACGGCGCGGTCCGCGAACTGCGCATCCTCGCTCGCAATGATGATGTCGCAAGCCGACGCGATCATCATGCCGCCCATGATGCAGTAGCCTTGGACCTGGGCGATGGTGGGCTTGGGCAGGTCGCGCCAGCGCATCGTGTTCTCGAAGAAGCGCTCCCACAGGCGCCGGTACTCGCCCTTGAAGCCGGGCTCCAGCGCCGTCTTCTTCTGATCCTCCATCTCCTGCGGACTGCCGAGATCGTGACCGGCGGAGAAATGCTTGCCGGCACCCGCCAGGATGATGACCCGCACCTCGGGATCGTCGGCGGCACGGAGAAAAGCGTCGTCCAATTCCTCGAGCAGGACACGGCTCTGCGCGTTCAGCACGTCCGGTCGGTTGGTGGTGATGGTGCGGACCGCGCCGGTCTGGCTCTGAAGAAGCGTCGAGTAGGTCTTCATGCTGCTGCCTGTGTCGGATGGCGCAGATCGGCGGCGAGGCCGTTGCCCATCATGTCGATGAAATTGTCGCAATAGAACTTCTGCTTCTGCCGCTCGCTGGTGCCGGCTTTTTCCATCGAGGCCTCGAAGCGTTTGATAGGGTGGCGACCACCTTCGACGTGCGGATAGTCCGAGGAGAAGAGGCAGACCTCGTCGGCCGTGTTGGCGATGATCCAGCCGGCATCCTCGTGCGGATAGGGCGTGACGCGAACCTGTCGGGCCACGAACTCCGAGGGTTTGAGCGACATCTTCTGCAGCCGCTCCTCGTTCTTGTAGAAGGCGTTGTGGGCGCTATCCATGTTGCGCATCCAGCCCGGCACCCACGACGCGCCCTGCTCGATGACACCGAACTTCAGTCGCGGGAAGCGGTCCAGCACGCGATCGACGATCAACGCGGTCAACGCCTTCATCGGTGGATAGGCGATGGCCATGTAGTCGATCGACTTGAAGTTATCGTCGCCGCCGTGGAAGTCAGGGACCGGTGGCAGCCCATTGTTGAAGTAGGCTTCCTCCAGAAGCTTCCCGCCGCCGCCGACATGAAACACGAT
The DNA here is from genome assembly GCF_004297405.1 of Reyranella sp. GTDB lineage: Bacteria > Pseudomonadota > Alphaproteobacteria > Reyranellales > Reyranellaceae > Reyranella. Next base: position 6,980 of record NZ_SCVC01000003.1, on the reverse strand, counting down.
CGGCAGGCCGGCTTCCTGGGCGACGGCCCACAATGGATCGAAGCCAATATGGCTCGGCGAATGAGTGTCGGGGCAACGCGAGGGGATCATCAGCGCCTTGGCGCCGAGGTCGATCGCTTCGCGCGCGGCCTTGGCGGTACACTCGAAGTCGATCAGCGGCACATAGCCTGTGGGCAGCAACCGGCGATCGACCGAGCAGAAATCCACCATGTGGCGGGTATGCGCGCGGGCCACGGCGTAGGCGAGGTCAGGATCGCGTCCACCTTCGAGCACCGAGGAGTAATTCAGCAGGGCCGTCGTGAACATGAGCTGGCTGGCGAAGCCCAGCAGCTCGACCGACCGCGGACGATCCTGCTTGCGATAGGCACCGAGCGCATCCCAGTTCTTGGCGAGCATGATCTGCGCTTCGTCGAAACCGCTTCCATCGGCGACACCCTGCCGATGATCGTCCTTGAGATGGCTATGAAAACCTTCGTGCCGAGGGAACAGCACCTTGTCGGTCACTGTCGCCCGATGCCTAGATTCGAGATGATCCTCGAGGAAGCCTGGCACTTCCATGATGTGGGCGTCGGCGTCGTGAATGACGCGCCCGCTCGCGTAGGGCATTGTTCCTCCAGCTTTTCGTCGTTTTGTGCGAGCTTAACATGAGCATCGACATTTCCCACGCCGTGCGGACCCTCCTGGAAGCACGGCGTTCCGGCACGCAGGTGGCGCCCCCGATTGCCCTACCGGATCGCTCTGCGGTCTATGCCATTCAGGATGGTGTAGCCGCAGCGACAGGACCAGTCGCCGGTTGGAAAGTCGGCGCGCGGACGCCGACGGCAGAACCCAATCCCGCGCCGCTTCTGGCCGGTGCACTCGTGGCCTCTCCGGCGCGTTTCGACGGCAAGGCGATGCACATGATCGGTATCGAGATCGAAATCTCTTTCCATATCGCGCGCGATATCGAAGCGCGCGACACGCCGGTCGGTTACGACGAAGCTCTCTCCAGCGTCGGCGATGCCTTTGTCGGCATGGAAGTCGTCGACACGAGGCTTGCCAATTTCCAGCAGCTCGATCCGGAATGGCTTCTCGCCGACAACCAGATGAACCATGCGCTGGTGGTAGGTGGGGCGATCCAGAACTGGAAAGGTCTGGACTGGGCGAATCTCCGGGTGATGCTCGAAATCGACGGCCAAACGGTCGTCGATCAAAAAGGTGGGCTCGGTGCCGTTGATCCGTTGCGGCCGCTTGCCTGGATGATCGACCATGCGGTGCGCCACCGTAGTGGCCTCCGTGCAGGACAGGCGATCACGACCGGTTCATGGACCGGTCTGCGCTATTTTCCGCCGGGCACTCGCGCCCGCGGCAGCTTCGTGGGACTGGGTTCTGTCGAGGCGCACTTCTGACGCTTCGACGGAGGCCGTAACACCGGACAATGCCCGCCCGGCATTGTCCGGCCATGCAGCACATTCTTCAAATCATCGTCGGTCCGGCACCGCCTCGCGTTGCCGGGTTCGTGCACTCTCTGCAGGCCAAACTCGCACTCTGGCGGTGCCGTAACCGTACGCGTCGCCAGCTCACGATGCTTGACGCTCGTGCGCTGGCCGATCTTGGCCTGAGCTCCGCGCAGCAAAGCGCGGAGGCCGGGAAGTGGTTCTGGCAGCCGTAGGCTTGCGGCTAGTAGTACCAGCCAGGATAGGGATAGCCGCCCCAGGGGCCCCAATCCCAATCGTTCATGGCGTTCTCGTCAGCCGTCATCTGCTGCTCGTCCGCCAGGTTCTTCTGGAAGACGTTGTTGCGGTAGGTGCCGTAGGCCGCCGAGTTGCCGACGTAGATGCACACGCAGACGGTCGGGTCAGGATAGACATAGAAGACCTGGCCGTTCTTGATCTCGCGCGAGAACTTGTGCGGCGGCAGGTTGCGGAAGGCCGCCTGGCGCTGCGGCGTGTTCGCGGGCACGAACTTGAAGCCAGCCGCGACCATCATGTCTTCCTTGTTCGCAATCACTTGCTTCGGATTCTGGCAGGCGGCGGCGGCTACGCACAGGCCCAGAACCGTAGCAATTTTGGCAATCCGTATCATTACGTCCCCCTCGATGGTCGTTCCTTAGTCAGGCGCCAGACCATTTGGGCGCCCGCTTCTCCAGGAAGGCCGCCATGCCCTCACGGAAGTCGGCGCTACCGTAAGCCAGTCTGACGAGATCGTCGATATTCTCGTCGCCTAAACGCGCCTGAAGTCGTCGCAGCGCCTCCTTGGTGACCTGCATGGTAATCGGTGCGTGGCCGGCAAGCGTCCGGGCCAGTTCCTCGGCCCGGGCATAGAGGGCCGTCGGGTCCGGTAGCAGTTCGCTCACAAGCCCGCAGGCCAGTGCCGCCGGAGCGTCGATGAGCTTGGCCAGCATCAGCATTTCCTTGACCCGCTGGGGGCCGACCAGGGCGACCAGCCGAGCATAATTGGCCATCGACAGGCAGTTGCCCAAAGTGCGGGCGATGGGGAAGCCGAACTGGGCATTGGCGGCGGCGATCCTGAAGTCGCAGACGGCGGCAATCGCCGCACCGCCACCGGTGCAGAAGCCCGAGACGGCTGCGACCGTGGGCACGGCGCAGGCCTCGATCGCACCGACGATGCGATCGATCTTGCGCTCATAGGCGATGCCGTCGTCACCGCTTTCGAAGCTCTTGAACTGGGCGATATCGGTGCCGGCGGCGAAGGCCTTTTCGCCAGCGCCGGTAATAACCAGGGCACGGACTTCCTTGGTCTCGCCGACCCGACCGCAGATCTCGGCCAGCCCTTCATACATGGCAAAAGTCAGCGCGTTGCGTGCTTTCGGCCGGTTGAATGTCACCCAGCCGATGTCGCCGCGCCTCTCGTAGAGGAGTTCTTCAGTCATACCGCACAAACTGTTGGATTTGTAGAATGCGGCATCATCGTCTATGTCGCCGCACCCCGTAAACAGGCACAAGGTAACCCATGGCGCTGGAACGGCTTCTCAAGGGTTTTGCGGATTTCCGCCTGGGCTACTACCGCGAGCATCTCGACCTGTTCGAGAAGCTGGCGACCGAGGGACAGTCGCCCAAGATATTGATCGTTGGGTGCTCCGATGCCCGCGTCGATCCGGGCATTCTGACCCAGACCAAGCCAGGCGACATTTTCACCGTTCGCAACGTTGCGGCCATGGTGCCGCCAGCGCAGATTCCGCCCGACGAACGGCAGCACGGTACCTCCGCTGCCATCGAATATGCCGTGCGCGGGCTCGAGGTCGAGCATGTGGTCATCCTGGGTCACGCGCTGTGCGGTGGCATTGCCGCGCTCGTCGACGGGCAAGATAGCGCCTTCGCCAGCTTCGATTATCTCTCGACCTGGACGAGCGTCGCCCGCGAGACGCGCGACATCGTGGTTCGCGAGATGGCGGGGCGCCCGCGCGCAGAGGTCGTGCGCGCCGTCGAGCAGGCGGCCGTCGTCAACAGCGTGAAGAACCTGATGGGCTTTCCCTGGCTCGCCGAGCGGGTGTCGGCCGGTAAGCTGGTGCTGCACGCGTGGTGGTTCAATCTGGCAGAAGGCCAGCTCTATGCCTTCCATCCCGAAACGGCGACTTTCGATCCGGTGCACGGTGTCCAGCTCGAGCCCGCCGTCAGTCGCGATACCCGCCTCTCGGCACTGAAGCCGGAACGCTTCGTCGCCGCCCTGACCGGCAAGACGCCGGACTTCTGACCCATCGTACATCCGGCATCGTCAGGCTGCCTTGGCAGAGCGCTCCAGGGCAATGAACAGTCGCCTGTCCTCGACTTTGACCGGATGCGTGCGGGTTTGGCCTTCGTCGGCGCCGAGCGCCTTGCCGGTCTCGAGGGAGATCACCCAGTTGTGCAATGGGCAGGTCACCGATGTGCCGTGCACGATGCCCTGCGACAGCGGCCCGCCTTTGTGGGGGCAGTGGTCCTCAATGGCGAAGACCTGATCCTCGGCGGTACGGAACACCGCTATCCGACCGAGCGGTGTATTCACGCAACGCGCGCCGCGGACCGGGATGTCGTCGAGGGAACCGATGGCAATCCAGCTCATGTTCTTCACTCCGCCGCTTCGGAGAAGCCGACGGCCGCCAGGGGCCGGAACTCGTGCTTGTCCTTCCCCGAGACCCGCTCGGACCAGGGATCGACCTGGGCGAACTTCTGCGAAAAGACGAAGCGGTCGAAGTAGGCGCGCCGCGTCTCGCCATTATGCAGGATCTGCCGGCGCACTTCGTCGATGCCGACGCGCTTGGCCCATTTGTAGATGCGTTCGAGGTAGCGGCCCTGTTCACGGTACATCTGGACGAGGGCTGCGATGTGTTCGAGCGCTTCGTCCTCGGTCCTGACGAGACCCAGTACTTCGGTGCCCTTGATGTCGAGGCCGGCTGCACCGGCAAAGTGGATTTCGTAGCCGGAATCGACGCAGATCACGCCGACATCCTTGCAAGTGGCCTCGGCGCAGTTACGCGGGCAGCCGGACACCGCCATCTTCACCTTGGCCGGAGTCCACGAGCCCCACATGAACTTTTCGATGCGGATGCCGAAGCCGGTCGAGTCCTGTGTTCCGAAGCGGCACCAGTCGGTGCCGACGCAGGTCTTCACTGTGCGCAGTCCCTTGGCGTAGGCATGGCCCGATACGAAGCCGGCCTTTCCGAGGTCCGCCCAGACCGCGGGCAGGTCTTCCTTTCGGATACCCAGCATGTCGATGCGCTGGCCGCCGGTTACCTTGACGGTCGGGATGGCGAACTTGTCGACGACGTCGGCGATGGCCCGCAACTCGGCGGCGCTGGTGACGCCACCCCACATGCGCGGCACGACCGAGAAGGTGCCGTCCTTCTGGATATTGGCGTGCACGCGCTCGTTGACGAAGCGCGATTGGTAGTCGTCGGCGTATTCGTCGGGCCAGTCACAGACGAGATAGTAGTTGAGGGCGGGCCGGCACTTGGCGCAGCCACACGAGGTCTTCCACTCGAGCTCCTGCATCACGGCAGGCACGGTCTTGAGCGACTTGGCCTTGATCAGACGTCGCACCTCGTCGTGACCCAGCGCTGTGCAGCCGCACATCGGTTGGACCGCGGTGCGGTTGTAGGTGTCGCCGAGAGTGAGCTCCATGAGCTGCTCGACAAGGCCGGTACACGAGCCACAGGAGGCCGAGGCTTTGGTGTGTGCCCGCACGTCGTCGAGTGAGGTGAGTCCCTTGGCCTTGATCGTATCGACGATCCGGCTCTTGCAGATGCCGTTGCAGCCACAGATTTCGGCATCGCCGGGCAGCGCGTCCACAGCCGCCTTGGGGTCGAACGTGCTGCCGCCCTGGTAGGCCTGGCCGAAGATCAGCGTATCGCGCATCGACGATACATTGGCCGCCTTCTTCTTCAGATCGTTGAACCAGGCGCCGTCACCCACTTCGCCGAACAGCACGGTGCCGACAATGCGGTCGTCTTTCAGGACGACGCGTTTGTAGATACCGGCTGCTGCATCGCGCAGCACGATCTCTTCGCGATCGTCGCCGTCGGCGAAGTCACCGACCGAATAGACATCGATGCCCGTAACCTTGAGCTTGGTCGGCGTGTCGTTGTGGACGAAGTCGGCCGTCTCGTCGTCTGCCAGTCGCGCGGCGGCGATGCGTCCCATCTCGTAGAGCGGCGCCACGAGACCATAGACATGGCCGCCCACCTCGGCGCACTCACCGAGGGCGAAGATGGCGGGATCGGATGTGCGCATGCCCTGATCGACTACAATGCCGCGATTGACGGCCAGCCCGGCGTCTCTTGCGAGCGCCGCGTTGGGGCGGATTCCCGCTGCCATGACCACCAGGCTCGCGGGGATGATCGTGCCGTCGGCCAGCTCCACCGCCTCGACCTTGCCGGCACCGTGGATCGCCTTGGTGTTGGCTTTGGTCAACACCTTGATCCCGCGCTCCTCCAACGCCTTCTGCAGCAAGTAGCCTGCGGCAGGATCGAGCTGGCGCTCCATCAGGCTCGGCATGAGGTGGACGACGGTGACGTTCATGCCCTGCGCCTGCAGACCGGCCGCCGCTTCGAGGCCGAGCAGGCCACCGCCAATGACCACGGCCTCGGTGCGCGACTGGGCTGCCAGCAGCATCGCGTTGACGTCGTCGAGATCGCGATAGCTGAGCACACCCGCGAGATCGTGCCCCGGCACGGGCAGGATGATCGGCAGAGAACCCGTGGCAATGACCAGCTTGTCGTAGCTTTCAGTCACGCCCTCGGCGGACGTGACGGTGCGGGCTTCGCGATCGATCGCTTCGATCCGGTGGCCTTTGTAGAGCGTTATGTCGTTGCGGACGTACCAGCCATCGCCATGGATGATGATCTGCTCGTAGTCCTTCTCACCCGAGAGGACCGGCGACAGCATGATGCGGTCGTAATTGACCCGCGGCTCGGCGTTGAAGATGGTGACCTTGTAGCGGCCAGGCGCACTCTCCAGGAGATGCTCCAGCATCCGCCCCGGCGCCATGCCGTTTCCAATGATGACGAGCTTCTCTGTCATATCCTTGGCATCCCCCAAAAGCGTCAACAGCCTGCGGAAGGCTTCCCCGCGTTGGATGCGAAAAAGCGCAAACGATCGGCTGCTTTGCCTGGAGCGCCCGCCATTGGACGCGACTTTGTGGAACTACGTTGTCCCGCAGGCGGTGAGAGGAGCACGATCCGTGCCAATGCGGATCGCGCTGCCAATCACGGTAATCAGAAGAAGCGCACACGCACGTCGCTGTCGAGAAGCAGCGACGTGACTATCTTTTGAGCGTCTTGCCCAGCTACTGGCCGGGCGAGCGGGCTTCAGTTCGCCAGCGACTTGATCGCAGCATCCACGCCACCTGGCACGAACGGTACGCCCGATGCCTTCATCGCAAGTTCGGTCGTGGCGAGGCAGCCCAGCAGCATCGGCTCGTTGAGATCGCCCATGTGGCCGATGCGGAACATCTTGCCCATCATCTTGCCGAGCCCGCCGCCCAGCGACAGGTTGAAGCGATCG
>NZ_SCVC01000018.1 GCF_004297405.1 Reyranella sp. | reverse complement strand
TGCGACGTGGTCGACGGCGTCGGTCGGCATGTGGGGGCCGATGGGGAGGCTGAGCACGGTTTCGGCCAGTTCCTCGGCCAGCGGATAGCTGCCCTTGCCCTGGCCCAGGTCGGCATAGGCCTGCTGCAGATGCGGCGGGATCGGATAGTGGATCAGCGAGCCGATGCCCTGCTTCTCCAGTGCCGTGATGAGCTCGGCCCGACGCTTGGTGCGCACGACGTAGAGGTGCCACACCGGCTCGGCCCATTGCGGCACCCGCGGCAGGCCAAGGCCCGGGATGCCGGCCAGCTTGTCGTCGTAGCGCGCCGCGATCAGCCGCCGCCGCTCGTTCCAGGCATCGAGCTTGGGCAGCTTGGCGCGCAGGAAGGCCGCCTGCAGCTCGTCCAGCCGCGAGTTGTAGCCGCGCTCCAGGTTCACATACTTCACCCGGCTGCCGTAGTTGCGCAGCACCCGCAGGCGCTCGGCCAGGACCGGGTCGTCGGTCGTGACCGCGCCGCCATCGCCGAACGCGCCGATGTTCTTGCTGGGGAAGAAGCTGTGGGCGCCGGCATCGCCCAGCGCGCCGGTGCGGCGGCCGCGCACGCGGGCGCCCTGGGCCTGCGCCACATCCTCGATCACCTTCAGCCCGTGCCGGGCGGCCAGCGCCGCGATCGCCTCCATGTCAGCCGGCTCGCCGTAGAGATGCACCGGCATAATCGCCCGGGTGCGCGGGGTAAGCGCGGCCTCGATGCGGTCGGGGTCGATATTGGGGCCGCCCGGCATCGGCTCGACCGGCACCACCGTGGCGCCGACGGCCGTCACCGCCAGCCAGGTCGCGACATAGGTATTGGACGGCACGATCACCTCGTCGCCGGCGCCGAGATCCCAGGCCCGCAGCACCAGCTCCAGCGCTTCCAGCCCGTTGCCCAGGCCGACGCAATGGCGGGTGCCGCAGAAGGCCGCGTACTCCGCCTCGAAGGCCTCGACTTCCTGGCCGAGCACGAACCAGCCCGACGCCATGACCCGGGCATAGGCGGCGTCGAGCTCGGGCTTCAGCTCGGCATAGACGGACTTCAGGTCGAGAAAGGGGATCATGCGAGCCTCGCTGCCGCTTCGCGCCGGAACGTCTCGTAGTCGCGCAGATACTCGCCCTCGTCGTAGAGCGTCGAGGCGATGACCAGGATCACCGTGCCCGGTGTGAAATGGGTCAGCTCGTGCCAGACGAACGGGCCGATGTGCAGGGCCCGCCCGGGATCGTCGAGGGTCACGGTCTCGGTCACCCGGCTGTCGTCGAGATGGACCCGGCACGAGCCGTTCATCACCAGGGTGACGAGGTGCGACTGGCGATGGCCGTGGCGGCCGCGCCACTGGTCGGGGGCGATGTCGTGCAGCCAGAACAGGCGGCGCGGCTGGAAGCCCAGCGCCGCGTCGAAGGCCAGGAAGTTGATCTTGCCGCGGGCATCGGCGGCGCCAGGAACACCAATCCAGCGGCAATCGCGCGTCTTGAGAGGGGTCATGTCGGGGAGATCGGCCTCTGTCTCACTGTTGCATCGTCTGTAGCTTCCGCCATTGCATGTAAACCACGCCG
>NZ_SCVC01000002.1 GCF_004297405.1 Reyranella sp. | reverse complement strand
CGCCTTTGGCTCAAAGGCATTCGCGTTGTGCGACGGGCTGCACCCCCCGAGGCTAGGGTGACCGCCAGTCAGCAACTGCCCAAACTTAGAAGATTGAGCGGCGAGAACGATTGACGTTCTTGTAGATTGGCCGCTCCGGACCGATCGCTTTGCCGCGCTGGGTGAGGTGAATTGGGCACGTCCAGTTCGATTGTCTGGCTCTGTAAAGACCTTCATCTATCGAACAATTTATCGTTAGTCGTTGCTGAACGAACCAGAGCCTTTTTATGGGCTTGGTTCATGTGTTCGACGATGTAGGTGATCCTTTCAGTCCCCATGAAGCCGTCAACTACGGCAATGGCAGACATGCAGCTTAATTGAGCATGACAGTCCTTTCGGATGACGGGCTTAGGCTCAGCGTCGGTGCCGGCTGCCTTCGGTCCCTACATCGAAGACTCTCGAATGATCAACGCTACTGCCTTGCGATAGAGGATGTCGATGAAGCTGCGCGGTGCGGCCTCGATGACGATCCGCCCAGCCAGTCGTGACGTTGTCTCTGCTGAGGGATCGCTGGTGGCAAGGATAACCCGATAGATAGCTCGCTCGGGGACGAGTGTGCCGCCAGTGCCACGTCGAACGGCAATAGGCCCTTCATTGGTCGAAGCCAGCTCCGCTACATCGAGGGCACGTGTCGAAATGTGCGCGACCTCGCTGACAACGAGGGGCAGGGTGCGGCCGTCCAGCAGGATCAGTCGTGCCGAGGCGCCAGTTCGGACACGATCGAGATCGGCCTCCGTGACATAAGCCTCCACAACGGCGACCGTTGAGGCGATCAGGATACCGGGCCGCTCCAACCGGCGGATATCATCGCCAATGCGCAGGTCTGGCGGGACGTCTTTGAGCTCGCCGGCAAAGGGTGCCCGGACCACCAGGGTCGCCGCGCGCGTCTCTGAACGCCACAGCGCCGCTGCCGCCTCCGAGACCTGTGTGTTCTGCTTGGCCATGGCAACCAGCCGTCCCGGTTCGGCGGCGAGCAGTACAGCCTGTTGTTCGGCCCTGAGAAGCCCTGGCACGTCGACCCGCCCGCGCCAGGGAGTAAACAGCAAAGTAAGGATAAGCAGCATGACGGCCACGCGTGAGGACTTCCGCTGGCTGGACAGTGGCTTCGCGGTGCGCTTGCGCGAGCGACTGCAGGTCCAGCGCGACGTCACGATCGGAAACTACACCTTCACGCCCTACACTTCGGCCGAGGTGTTCTTCGACACGCGCTACGGCCAGTTCGCCCGCTATCGCCTGACACTGGGGACGACGTTCCCCATAGATAAGCACATCAGCGTCGAGCCTTACCTCATACGCCAGGTCGATTGGGTGCCCTCGGGCGTCATCACCAACGCGCTGGGCTTCATCCTGATCATGGCCTTAGAGATCGAACTCGACGAATAGCGGCCAGTGGTCACGACGCACGTTGCGACACGACACCAAATGCACCTCAGAGAAGACCCCGTCAGAAACCCGGCTATGCTCGGAGAAAGCCGTGCGGGTGCGCAGGCTCTTGTCGAACGCCGCAGCGCCATCGGCCGCTGCCGCCGATCCGCGCAGGAAAGAGAATGGGGGGCCGAGCATGCGAGCGAGCAGCACCGGATTGTCGTACTGTCGGATTCGAATTCTGGAGCCAGAAGCATTGAAAGCGATACTCAGCCAGTAGGGCTGACCAGGGGACAATTGATCGCTCGCGGGCAATCTGGGCTCGGATTGTAAGCTATCGAAACCATCGAGTGCCGGTGTGGCAGTTGGCTATGCAAAGCGACCGGTGCTCAATGGGCCGCTGGGCATACGGTGGACTCGTGGCGGCCTTTCTCTCTTGGCCGCCACGGTCGGTCTCGGAGGCCTGATGGCGCCGTCGAGTAGACGATCGCCGCGCAACGACGCGACGCCGTCTTGACGCCGGCCGGATGGGGAGGGGCATGATCGAATCTCGAGCATCTATGCTGCGGATCGTCCATCCGGTGCGCGGCGTCTGCCTGTCGACGTCCTATGTCTGCTCCTCAGCCAGCTGCTGAAGTGAAAGTAGGATCGTCCGACTATGTCACAATTTCCGAAGAGCCCCGACTTCTCACTCATCGCAGGCGGCCCGCTCTATCAGCTCCTCTTGCGCTCGAAGTTGTTGCGACCGCCGGTCGGCTTCCTGGAACGCCGCATCCTAGTGCTGACCTTGTTCGCCTGGCTGCCGCTCCTCGTCCTCGCGGCAATGGATGGAAAGCTGCTCCCCGGAAAGGGCTTCGTGCCGTTTCTTTACGATATCGAAGGCCAGGTCCGGCTACTCGTCGTGCTGCCGTTGCTATTCGCAGCCGAATTGCCGGTGCATCGGCGCCTACGCCACGTCATCCGGCATTTCATTGAGCGCAGGATTGTCCCGCTCGAGGAGCAGCCGAAGTTCAACGCCATCATCGAGCAGGCCTTGCGGTGCCGCAATTCGATATTCCTGGAGGGTGCGATTCTGATCCTTGCCTTCACGGTGGGCCAATGGCTGTGGCGCTCCCAGATCGCCTTCGGAGGCGCGACTTGGTACGCGGCGCCCGACGGCGGCGGCGGTCTCTCCTTGACCCTGCCGGGCTACTGGTATGCGTTCGTCTCGATCCCATTATTCCAGTTTGTCGGCTACCGCTGGTACATGCGATTGGTCATCTGGGCCGTCACGCTGTGGCGCATCTCGTGCCTGAAGCTCAATCTCATCCCGACCCACGCCGACCGGGCTGCAGGTCTCGGCTTTGTAGGCAACAGCACCTATTCCTTTACGCCGTTGTTGCTCGCGCATGGCGCCCTGCTGTCCGGCTGGATTGGTGAACGCGTGCTCCAGGGCAGTAGTGCGCTCGACTTCCAGGTCGAGGCGTTCGTGCTCGTATGTTGCGTCGTGGCAGTGATCATCGCGCCTTTGTGTGTCTTTGCGGCGCCGCTCTTGGTCGCCAGGCGCCAGGGTCGTGGCGAGTACGGGCTTCTCTCGGCACGGTACACGCAGGCCTTCCACGAGAAGTGGATCCAGGGCAAAAGGCCGGTCGACGAGCCGATGCTGGGGAGCGGCGACATGCAGTCGCTCGCCGATCTCGCGACAGGCTACGAGATCGTGCAGGAGACGAGGCTGGTTCCGTTCGGCCTCAAGCTGCCTATTCAGCTCGCGATCATTACTGCGTTGCCGCTCTTACCGCTCACTTTTACGATCGTCTCCTTCCGCTCCCTCATTATGCAGGCCGTTGAAATCATCCTTTAAGTGGATAGCCGTTGTGTATCCATCGATAGGCAAGCGGTAGCGGTAGCCGTCGCAGAATCGGGCACAATGCATAATGTCCGCAATGAGCGGCCTTGTCGCCCGCGGGGGTGGGGTGCGTGTTTTCATAGATTGTGCAGCCGGTGTTCCCGATCGTCGGCGCGTTTCTTGCCTGCGAAGTTGGTTTCCGCCTCGGCCGGCACATCGGCCGCGATGGACCGGAGTTCGACAAGCAGCTCGGCGTCATAAGCGGCGCCACTTTTGCGCCAGTGCGGGCCGCAGCCACGATGCCGCCAAGACCGCAGCGCTGTTGGCCGGGGAGAGGGCCCAGCACGATCGCCTCTGGGACATCGCGCTTCGCGGCACGGCGGGCAGCCCTCAGCTCATGCTCGTGGTGATGCTGTTGCTCAAGGTGGTGCTGCTGATCACAACCGCTCAGGCGCTCGTCCTGATGTCCTTCGTTAACCGGCAGATCGGTCGTCGCTTCCCGGTCCTTAGCTTCGTTTACGGATTCGCGTTGGCCGCCACTCTATGGATGACGCTTGACCTCGACCATCCGAGTTGAGGCATGATCCGTGCGAGTACCCAGCCGATGATCGACCCGCTTGCATCGATGAAATCATGAAGTGGTGAACGCCATGCAAACATCAGCAGAAGTCGTCTGCAGGATCGGATGGTTGAGCAAGAAGCCGGCCGGGTTCAAGCAGGCGGTTCTCGAGCGTTGCCAGCTCAGGAAAGTCAGGGCGGGGACTACGATCTACAGGATCGGAGATCACGCAACCGGGCTTTACGGGGTGGGAGCGGGCCGTGTCGGCATCGAGATCGCCCCGGCGGAACGGGCGCCGTATCTTGCGTTCTTCGCCGAACCTGGTGCCTGGCTTGGATATCGCGGCGTGATCACCGGCTTCCAGCAGGCCGGCCTGAAGGCAACCCGTGACTCCGAACTGCTTTTCCTGCCCAAACAGGCGATCGACGATCTCATCCGAGAGGTGCCAGGCCGCTGGCGAATGTTCGCCCGATTGTCGTTGAGCGACCTCCAGAAGGTCACCTCGCTTCTCGACGACGTCTTGCGTCGCGATCACGCGCAACGCGTGGCCGCGATCCTTCTGCATTTCGGCGGCTGCCGCCAGGTTACACCGCCCGATGCACGGCGCATCGATCTCGAAGTTGGCCAGGAGGAGGTGGCGAGAATTGCCAATATAGGGCGCACCGTGACAGGTGCGGTGCTGCGCGATCTCGAGAAAGCAGGCCATATCGAACTGGCCTACCGCCGCATTCAGGTCCTGGCACCGGACGTCCTGAGATCGCAGCTAAGCGAATGATGGCAACGTTGAACCGCTGCTTCTGAAACCTGGTCCGTTACGACTTATCAGCGCCATGTTTGAGGAACGAATGAAGAATGGCACCGCAGCAAAGGCGCTCATGCTCAGGCGTGGATGGTTAAGTAGAATGAAGCCTGCGTTTCAGAGACGTGTCATCGAGCAATGCCAGTATCGTGTCGTTCCGGCGGGAGAGCAGATCTACAGTCTCGGAGATGTCGCTGGAGGCATGTTCGGGTTCGTGAGCGGCGGCGTTGCGGTCGAGATCGCACCGGCAGAACGCGGCCCCTATGTTGCCAGCCTACTGATCCCGGGGAGCTGGTTTGGAGAGATTGCCGCGCTTTCGGGCCAACAGCGCCGGGTCGGGATGAAGGCAACCCGCGAGACCGAGCTGCTGTATCTGCCATCCTCTGCAGTCAACGTCATATTGGCGGAGAACCCGGAAGCGTGGCGACATTTCTACCTTGTGACGGTCGGACATTTCGATACGGCTGTTGGGCTGTCGGATGATCTCATGCGCCGAGATCACGAAGAGCGGGTCATCGGCATTCTCCTGCATCTTGCGGGCTGCCGCCGCGAGACGCCGGTCGAATGGCTTGCCGAACTCGACGTGGGGCAGGAACAACTCGCCAATATTGCCAATGTCGCGCGGACCACGCTCGGCGCGACGCTTCGCGGCCTGGAGCAAGCTGGGTATATCGATTTGTCGTACCGCCGCATTCGCATCAAGCATCCGGACGCTCTTCGATCCCTGATGAATCGCTGACCGGCGGATTGCCTGATTCGCCCCTCACGGCGGTCAGGGGACGCGTTTTTCTATCCAGATTGATCGCCGGCGACACAAGTTCGGCTCCCATTGGGTCGAAATGCGGGTCGAGGACTGCATCATCGTTGAAATCTCGGGCGGAGGGCGAGCAAATGGCGACGAAGAAGAAGCCGAACATCCTAGTCATGTGGGGCGACGACATTGGTCAGTCGAACCTTAGCTGCTATACGATGGGCGTGATGGGCTACAAGACGCCCAACATCGATCGCCTTGCCAAAGAAGGCATGCTCTTCACCGACTCCTACGCGGAGCAGAGCTGCACCGCCGGCCGGGCCTCGTTCATCACGGGGCAATGTGGTCTGCGCACAGGCCTTACCAAGGTGGGTCTCCCGGGTGCCGATCTCGGCCTCAAGGCCGAGGACATCACCATTGCCGAGGCGCTGAAGCCGCTCGGCTATCGTACCGGCCAGTTCGGCAAGAACCATCTCGGCGATCGCGACGAACACCTGCCAACGATGCACGGCTTCGACGAGTTCTTCGGCAATCTCTATCATCTAAACGCCGATGAAGAACCTGAACACGTAGACTATCCGAGCGAGAAGGACTTCCCCAATTTCAAGAGGAAGTACGGTCCTCGCGGCGTGTTGCATTGCTGGGCAGACGGCAAGGGTGGGCAGAAGATCGAGAACACCGGACCGCTGACCATCAAGCGGATGGAGACATGCGACGACGAATTCCTCGCCGCGGCCAAGAATTTCATCCAGGCCGCCCATGACGCCAATGAACCGTTCTTCGTGTGGTTCAACACCTCCCACATGCACGCGTGGACACATGTGAAGCCGTCAAGCAAGGGTCAGGCTGGCCGCTGGCAGTCCGAATACCACGACGTGATGATCGACCATGACAAGTGCATCGGCGAGATGCTCGACTTCATCGACAAGCTCGGCATCGCTGACGACACCTTCGTGCAGTACAGCACCGACAACGGCCCGCACATGAACACCTGGCCGGATGCTGGCACGACGCCCTACCGCAACGAGAAGAACTCAAGCTGGGAAGGCGCCTATCGCGTGCCCTGCATGGTGCGCTTCCCGGGTAGGATTGCCGCCGGATCGGTGTCGAACGAGATCATCAGCCACCAGGACTGGTTTCCCACTATCCTGGCACTGGCCGGCGAGCCGGATATCACGGAAAAGCTGAAGAAGGGCCACAAGATCGGTAACAGGACCTTCAAGGTCCATCTCGACGGCTTCAACCTGCTGCCGCACCTCACGGGCCAGGAGGAGAAGAGTCCGCGCAAGGGCTTCGTCTACTTCACCGATGACGGTGACGTGGCGGCGCTGCGCTACGACAACTGGAAGGTGATGTTTATGGAACAGCGCGTCCAGGGCACCCTCAAGATCTGGCAGGATCCGTTCGTGGTGCTGCGCGCACCTTATATCTTCAACCTGCGGACGGATCCTTACGAGCACGCACAGATCACATCGAACACCTATTACGACTGGATGTTCCGGCGCATCTACATGCTCATTCCCGCGCAAGCCTTCGTCGCGGAGTTCCTGGCCACCTTCAAGGAGTTCCCGCCGCGACAGAAGTCGGCGAGCTTCGGCATCGACCAGGTGGTCAAGAAGATGACGGAAGCGTCGGCCGGCGGCTAGGAGACGGAAGCGTGCCGGCGTCGCGTCCACGCCGGCCTGCGCCTTGTCTGCCAGCGTCCGGCTGAACATCGTTTGAGTGGCCAACTCGGAGGGACAGCAGAGCCATGGATACCCAGCAGCTGCTCCTTCTTGCCCTCAAGGTCGCCATCCTCGGCACGGTGTTCGGTTACGGGTTGAAGGCCACGATCGACGACCTGATGCATCTCGTCAGACGTCCTCTTCTGCTGCTGCGGTCGGTGCTGTCCGTGCTGGTGATCATGCCGGTGCTCACGGTGGTGATGGTCAAGATCCTGGATCTGCGCACCGCAACCGAGGCGACGCTGGTCGCCCTGGCCATTTCGCCCGTGCCGCCGTTGTTGCCGAACAAGGAGACGAAAGCGGGAGGGCATGCCTCGTATGCGCTAGGTCTCTTGATCGTCATGGCCTTGGTCGCGATCGTCGTGATCCCCTTCGCGATCGAGATTCTCACACGGATATTCGATCGCCCGCTCGCGGTCTCGCCCGGCGCCATCGCGCGCATTGTGTTCATGATGATCGTGGCACCCCTGGCCGCCGGCATGGCGGTTCGCGCGTTTCTGCCGGGCGTGGCCGCCCGCCTGCTGAAACCAATCCGGTTGGCTTCCACGGCCATATTGGTGGTGGCTGCATTGGTCCTGATGGTAGGCACCTGGGGAGCGATCTGGCATGCCCTCGGCGGCGGCACGGCGCTCGCGCTCGCGGCCTTCGTCTTCTTCGGGCTTGCAGTGGGCCACCTTCTCGGAGGCCCGGAACGGGAACACTCGACCGTGCTGGCGCTGTCGACCGCGTCGCGCCATCCCGCGATTGCGCTGTCGATCGCGGCCGTGAACTTTCCCAACGAGCAGTTCGTCGGCGTCATCCTGCTCTATCTGCTCATCGCCACCCTTGTCTGCATCCCCTACATCGCCTGGCAACGCCGGCGATCGCTTTTGGCAGCGTGACCTCAGGGCGTGACGAGCCTGCGCTCATGGAAATCCAGTACGTTTCACTGCTCGCTGCCCTGATCGTCGCAGGCGCCTATCTCATGGGAGGCTGGACCGGGAAGACCGAAGCAGCCGAGCAGTTCTGGACCCGTCGCCGATACATCTCCGCCGCGGCCGGCATATCGGTCGCGTACATCTTCATCGACGTGCTGCCGGAGCTTGAGCTCCAGCGCAAGGTCATCGTGGAGGCAACCAAGGGCCCGGGAACGCTGTTCGCCGAGCAACAGATATACCTGCTGGCCCAGCTTTCGTTCGTGGTCATGTACGGATTGCAGCACATGGTGCTCGTCCGCCGCGAGAGCCGGCGAGAAACCATCGTCGCCGGCAGGGCCGATTCTGTTTATTGGCTGCAGCTTGCCGGCTATGCGGCGTACAGCGCGCTGATCGGATACCTGATGGTCGATCGCGTCGAGCGCGGGATGCTGGCGCTTGCGGTTTACACGATCGCCATGGCGGTGCACTTCCTCATCGTCGACCATCCTCGTGCTCGTGGTCGGAATCTGGTACCACGTCGCCTTCATGCTAGGCCTGCGGCAGCACCGAGAGCTGCTCCGGAGTGACAGGCTGATCCATGCCGAGAGCAGTTTTCCGACATCGATGGTGTTGGTCGTCGCCGTTCTGCTGTTGGCCTTCGGCCTGGTGCCGAGTTACAGCATGATCTTCAACGTCGCTCTGTCCGACTGGGCGCGCGCCAGGTTCCTGAGCATTTGGCCTGAGTTTGCGATCGGCTCATTGAAAGCTAACATCGACGAAATGCCACTCGTCATGTCAGTTCTGGAGTTTCAATGATCCGCCGCCTGGAGTTTGCGCTCGCCATCGACACCCATCGCAGTTTCGGTCGGGCGGCACGGGCGCTGGGCGTCTCGCAACCGTCGCTGACCCGGGCGCTGCAGGTGCTGGAGGGCGAGCTGGGCGCCCGCCTCTTTGAACGCGGAAAGACCGAATGTGCACCGACCGAGTTCGGGCGGATCGTGCTCTACCGCGCGCGCCGCATGCTGTCGGAACTGAGTGAGACAAGACGGGAAATCGCGTTGCTGCAGGGGCTCCAGATCGGCGAGTTCCGCATCGGCGCGGGTATGTTTGCGACCCAGGTTTGGATGGGCAAGGCGATCGGGCAACTTTGCGCGGCCCATCCACGATTGCTGGTACGCAGCGTCGAATACTTCTGGTCCCAGTTGCCCAACGCCCTGATGGCAGCGGAGATCGACATCGCCGTCGGCGAGGTGAGCGATCTGCCCCAAGAATTCAGAGATCGTCATCGGACGATTGCCGCGGCGGCGCGGTAGCTTCATTTGCCGCGCGGGCCATCCTCTGGCCAAGCTCATGACCGTTACGATGGCCGATCTGGCACAGTATCCGCTGGCCAGCACGTACACACCGCGTCGGATCGGCATGCATCTGCCGGCGGAGTCGGCGATGGGGGCGATGGCCGGCGAGGGGGCTTAATTTTGTGCCGTCGATCCTCTGCGGATCGTGGGCCGGCATCGGCGAGGTCGTCGCGGCATCGGATGCATTGGGCGTTGCGCCAAAAGCGGCACTGCAAACGCTGCGCAAGCAACTCGGCCTCGTCGCCCTGCCGTTCGATGCGCCTTGGATGTGTACAGAACATGTCCTGATGTGGCGGCGCGACCGCATGTTACATCCTGCCCTGAGGGCCTTCCGGGAGGCGGCGCGGCGTTGCGAGGCGGAGACAATGGGCGTGAAAGGCGATCCCGCCAGTTGATGGCCAGTACCTCGAGTGACGGCGTGCAACGGTTCCTTGATTGCAGGCACCTCGGCTTCGCTACGGCGGGTGGCGTCGCGAAAAGGCTTGTGGCGGGTACTGACGGTCGCGCCACCGTTTATGAGCGCAAAGTAGTGACTGGGAAAAAGAGCTCCGGAGAGTTTCGGCCCAAAACGGCCAGTTCGCTCCAGACGCGGCCAAAGGTGCCAGTCTCTGGTGCCACTCCAGGCTGAAGAGGTGGCGAAAACTGGATCTTTTGGGCTAACCGGCGGTCTCGGGAGTTAGTGGCGGCGGCTGGGTGGTAGGCCCGGCAGGATTCGAACCTGCGACATAACCGTTATGAGCGGCTCGTTCTAACCGCTGAACTACGGGCCCCCAGCGCCCCGGCAGGGCCGGGGCCGCCCTTTTAGCCCATTCCGGGGCCTATTCCATAGGCGGGACGAACATGTAGCCGATGCCGCGCACGGTGCGGATCACGGTCGGCTTGTTCGGGGCCGGTTCGATCTTGCGGCGGATGCGGGTGATGCGCAGGTCGATTGCGCGGTCGAAGGGATCGCGGCTGCGGTGGCTGGTGGTTTCGAGCAGCCAGTCCCGCGACAGCGGTCGGTTGGGATTCTCGGCGAAGGTCTTCAGGATATCGAACTCGCCGGAGGTCAGCGGGACATCCTGGTTGGCTTCGTCGAACAGCGCGCGACGCGACAGGTCAAGCGTGTGACGCCCCATGCGAACGCGCTCGAGGCGCGCTGGCGTCGCCTTGTTGACCGAGCGGCGCAGCACGCTCTTGCACCGTGCAAGCAGCTCGCGCGGTTCGTAAGGCTTGGCGACATAGTCGTCGGCACCGCTCTCCAGCCCCTGCACCTTGTCCCCGGCGTCGCCCGAAGCGGTCAGCATGATGATGCCGACCCGGGTGTTGCTCTCGCGCAGCCAGCGGGCGAGCGAGAAGCCATCCTCCTGGCCGGGAAGCTGTACGTCGAGGAGCACGAGGTCCGGCATGGCGCGCGAGATCTGGCGACGCATCTGCGCCCCGTTCTCGACGGCGATCACCTTGAGGTCATGGTTCGTCAGATAGGTCTCGGCGGCCTTACGCTGAAACGCGTCGTCCTCGACCAGCAAAACGGACGGCTGCTGCATAATTGAATCCAAAATAAATACTCACCAATGACGCCAAAATACCACTATTATTCAAGGAATTATAGCCGATTCTTGATCTTTTTGATAAGCTCGGGCCTGCATCCCAGCCGTCGGAGCTCATGGCCTCGCTCTTTTTTGCTTCGCGCTCCGCTGCCGAACCCGCTGCGTCACCGGCGGTGGACGCTGATCCGGCCCACCAGGAAGCCTTCGTCCGGGCCGAACTGATCCGGCGCCTGTTCGATGGCTCGGCGCAGTCGCGTTATTTTTCGCTCGTCCTGTGGCCGGTGATCGCTGCCATCTACTGGCGTCAGATCGATCTCTGGCAATTGGTCGGCCCATTCGCGGCGCATCTCGCGGTGACGGCGGGCTTTGACCTGCTGCGGCACGGTTTCAACCAGGTCCGTGCAAATGACGCGGAGGTCCTGCGCTGGGGATGGTGGTTCGCGGGCCTCTCGTTCCTGGCCGGCGCCTGCTGGGGCTGGGCAGGTTTCCTGCTGGCGGCCCAGCCCTACGAACTGCCGCGTATGCTGCTGGGGCTAGTTCTGCTGGCTACCATCACGACAGCAGTGCCGATCCGGTCCGCCCATCCGCCGACCTACTATGCCTTCGCCGTCGCCACGACGGCGCCGCTGCTTCTCGTGCTGTTGATTTCGGCCGATCCTTTCTATCAGCTCGTCGGCATCGCCGGCGGTGCCTATGTCGGCCACCTGATGGCCTATGTCCGCGATGTGCATCGCTGGCAGTACGACAATATCGCGCTCGCCTATGAGAAGGAGGAACTCGCCCGCCGCCTGCAGGTCGCCTACGACGAGGCGCGCATCGCCCGCGATGCCGCGCTCGTGGCGCAGCGCGAAGCGGAGGAGGCTAACCAGGCGAAGTCGACCTTCCTCGCCACGGTCAGCCACGAGGTCCGTACGCCCATGAACGGCGTGCTAGGGATGATCGATGTGCTGGAGCGCACGCCGCTCTCTGCGGAGCAGCTCGGGGCGCTGAGCACGGTGCGCTACTCGGCATCCTCGTTACTCAGAATCATCGACGACATCCTCGATTTCTCGAAGATCGAGGCGGGCCGTCTCGACCTCGAACGGCTCGAGCTTTCGACGACCGAGCTGATCGAGGGGGCTGCCGAGACGCTGTTGCCGCAAGCCGCGGCCAAGGGATTGGCGCTCTCGGCGTCAGTCGCAGACGACGTGCCCGAACGCGTGATCGGCGATCCGGTTCGCTTGCGGCAGATACTGTTCAATCTATTGGGCAACGCCATCAAGTTCACAGAAAAGGGCTCGGTGCGGCTCGTGCTGGAGCATGGACCAGCCACCGACGATCCGGACGCGGTAACGCTCCGCATTCGCGTCTCCGATACAGGCATCGGGTTGACGCCGGACCAGCAGAGCCGCCTGTTCCAGCCCTTCGTGCAGGCCGACAGTTCGACGACGCGCCGTTTCGGCGGTACCGGCCTTGGCCTGTCCATCGTGCGGCGCCTGGCCGAGGCAATGCAGGGAACCGTCGAGCTGCAAAGCGAGGCCGGTGTCGGCTCGACGTTCACCGTGACGGTGCGATTGGAAGCGGCGTCGGCTGAAGCTCCAATCGCCACGCTCTCGTTGCCGGCTCCGCCGCCGCCTGCGGTTGGCCGGCTCGATGGCCGTGTCCTGGTCGTCGACGACAATGCCGTTAACCGCAAGATCCTTGCCCGGCAGCTCGACCTGGCAGGAGCCGCGACCGACGTCGCGGCCAGTGGCGAAGAGGCCCTGCGGCTCTGGAGCTGGGGCAGTTACGCCCTTGTGCTGGCCGATCTGCAGATGCCGTCCATGGATGGCTTCGATCTGGCGCGGCGCATCCGCGCCGTCGAGGCCGGCGAAGGGCGAGGCCGCACACCCATCCTCGCGATGACGGCGAGCACGCACGAAGACGAGGAACGGCGCAGCCGCGCGGCCGGCATGGACGGCTTCATTACCAAGCCCATGAGTATCGACCAGTTGCGGGCTACGCTCGACGCTTGGCTTGCTCCCGCGACGCCGGAGCGCGCGACGTGAGCGAGGTTTATGACCGCGCGAGACTGGCCGAACTGTTCGGCGATGATCCCGGTGTGCTGGCCGAAGTCGAGCGCGACTTTCTCGATACCGCGCGCGGCGCTGAACGCGAGATGCGCGATACCGACGATCTCCGTGCGATTGCCAGGGCGGCCCATCGCTTGAAAGGCGCTTCCGGCATGATCGGGGCGACGGAGCTCGGCCGCGTTGCCGAGGCTGTGGAGTGCGCCGCCAAAGCCAGCGATCTCGCAGGCGTGCGCCGCTTGCACGACAGGATCAGCCTGGAAGTGCAGCGCGTCGCCGACCAGGCACGCATCCCGCGTTAGCTGGCCGCGCTAGCCGCGCGGGCGCAGCAGCATCGTCGCTGAATAGGAGAGCAGCGCCCGGCCATTCTGTTCGAGCAGGCCGCGCAGGAAGGCGATCGACTTGCCGCGGCGCGGGATCTCGACACGCGTGGTGATCGGCACAGTGGGATCACCAGCTGAGAGAAATTCGGCGGCGAAGGACACCGTCGAGGGCGCCATGCCGGTGACCAGCGAGGCGGCGCGGGTGATGGCGGTGTCGGCGAAGCTCATCATGTAGCCGCCGTGCAGCGCGCCACCGGAGTTGCACATGTGCAGGCCGGTCGGCTGGACCAGCGAGACGTCATCCGCCTCCTGCCGCACATAGACCGGGCCGATGCCGCGCGAATAGGCGCTGGCCTTGTCGAACAGCTCGAAGCCCGCCGGCACGACCTGCTCGACCGACTTGGCCTCGATGTGACGCGGCGCGTTCTCGTCCTTGCGCGCCATCGCCTTGGCGCGCGCCACGTGGCGGCAGACACCCGACCACAGGGCCACGGTGCGGCCTTCCTGGGTGATCCGGCCGCGGGCAAAGGCGAGGCGCCCCGTTACCTGCAGGGGCTCGCCACGTGCTTCCAGCGGCGGGCCGATCTTGGCAGCGTCGACGAACTCGCAAGCGATGCTCACGGTCAGCGCGAAGGAGCTGTTGGTGCCGCCGTCGGCGGCGCGGCCGGCAATGAGGCAGAGGGCGTAGTCGGCGAAGGTGAGAAGCGCGCCGCCATGGACGCCGCCAGCATAGTTCGCGTGCGCGGCATGGGTCGGCAGCACGCAATGCACGGCGTCGGCTGCACGTGCATCCGCGCCGATGTGAAAGAAGAACGGACCGACGCGATCCTCGAACGGATCGGACGGCACGAAGACCGAGTAGCGGGAGAGGTCGAGGCCCCAGCCGGCGAGATCGGGGACAGTGTAGGCGGCGGTATCGGGCACGGGCTGGGACCTAGCTGTTGGCTCTTGTGGTGCGTTCTTGCGGGGCTCTAATAGGAGAATCAACCCCTTCCGAAAAGCCACGGAGCGAAACATCATGGCGTCAGCTGCGCACAAGGTCGAGATCAGGCGGGAGAAGCGCGAAGCGGGCGTTGTGGCGCATGTCGTGTTCGACAATTCGCGGCGCCTGAATGTCGTCAATCCGGCAGCGCTTCAGGATCTCATTGCGGCGTTCCACACGCTCTCGCAGGAAGCCGAGTTGCGCGCCGTCGTCTTCTCCGGCAGCGGTGGCAAGGCCTTCATCGGCGGCGCTGACATCAACCACATGGCCGGCATGAAGACGTCGGAAGACGGCCGCGCCTTCATCACCCTGATCCACAAGCTCTGCCAGGCAATCCGCGACTGTCCGGTGCCGGTGATCTGCAAGCTCGAAGGCTACACCTTGGGCGGTGGCCTCGAAGTGGCGGCCGCATGCGATATCCGCATCTCGACCGACACGGCGCATTTCGGCATGCCCGAGGTCAAGGTCGGCATTCCCTCGGTGGTCGAGGCCGCGCTCCTGCCACGCCTGATCGGCTGGGGCCGCACGTCGTGGCTGCTGCTCACCGGCGAGAACATCGACGCCGCCAAGGCCGAAGCCTGGGGTCTGGTCGAGATCGTGGTACCGGAGGCGAAGATCGACGCAGCCATCGAGCATTGCGTGCAATCGATTGCACAGGAGGCGACGCCGCTGGCCGTGCGGGCGCAGAAGCGCCTGATGCGGCGCTGGGAGCGGCTGCCGCTCGACGAGGCGGTGCAGGCCGGCATCGATGCCTTCGCCCAGTCGGTCGCCGAGGGCGAGCATATCGAGCGCATGGGCGCGTTCATCAATCGCAAAAAGAAGTAGCGACAGCGGTCGTCGATCGGCAATCCGAGGAATTGAGGGCGAACATGGCTCAGAAGAAAACCGTCCGTGTCGGCTGTCATTCCGGCTTCTGGGGCGACACCGAGACGGCTGCAGTGCAGCTCGTACGGCACGGCAATGTCGACTATCTGGTCAGCGACTATCTCGCCGAAGTCACCATGTCGATCATGGCGGCGCAGAAGTTGCGCAACCCGCAGGCGGGCTATGCCACCGATTTCGTGACCGCCGTGATGGCGCCGCTGGCGCGCGAGATCGCCGAGAAGAAGATCAAGGTCGTGACCAATGCCGGCGGCGTGAATCCGCAGGCCTGTCGCGATGCCGTGTTGAAAGCCTGCGAGGCGGCCGGCGTGAAGCTCAAGGTCGCCATCGTGACGGGCGACGATATCCTGCCGAGGATCGAGGAGTTCCGCGCGGCAGGCGTGCGTGAGATGGATACCGGTGCGGAACTGCCGGCGAAGATCGTCAGTATGAACGCCTATCTCGGCGGCTTTCCGATCGCCCGCGCGCTCGACGAGGGCGCCGACGTGGTGATCACCGGCCGATGCGTCGATTCCGCGGTGACCCTGGGAGCGCTGATCCACGCTTTTGGCTGGGGCATGGACGATCACGACCGTCTGGCGGCGGGCACGCTGTGCGGCCACATCATCGAATGCGGCGCGCAGTGCAACGGCGGCAACTTCACCGATTGGCGGCTGGTGCCGGACTACGACAACATGGGCTTCCCGGTGGCCGAGGTCGAAGCCGACGGCGCCTTCGTGCTGGGCAAGCCCGAGAACACGGGTGGCCTGATCTCGACGGCGACGGTCGCCGAACAGATGCTCTACGAGATCGGCGATCCGCGCGCCTACATCGTGCCCGACGTGGTCTGCGACTTCACCGGCGCGACCTACGAACAGGTCGGCAAGGATCGCGTGCGTGTCGCCGGCGCCAGGGGCCGGCCGGCGACCGATACCTACAAGGTCTCGACGACCTGGCCGGACGGTTTCAAGTTCAGCTCGATCTTCATGCTGGGCGGGCGCGAGGCCGCGGCCAAGGGGCGGCACAGCGCCGAATCCATCATCAAGAAGACGCGCCGCCTGTTCGCCGAGAAGAACATGGCGGACTATCGCGACGTCAGCATCGAGGTGATCGGCAGCGAGGCGACCTACGGGCCGCATTCCCGCACCGCTGATGCGCGCGAGGTCGTGGTGAAGATCGCGGCGAAGCACGACCAGAAGGAGGCACTGTCGCTGCTCGGCCGCGAGATTGCGCCGATGTCGACCGGCGGCGTGGTCGGCATGGCGGGCAGTTTCGGCGCGGGTCGTGTCTCGCCGTCGCCGGTGATCCGCATGTTCTCCTGCCTGGTACCGAAGTCGATGGTGCCGGTCACCGTCGAGGTCGATGGCCGCGCCATTCCGATGCAGGAGGGCGCGCGAAGTGGGGGCTTCACGGCAGCGTCTCTGCCGACCGAACGCCCGCCGGCGTCGGCGTTGCTGGCGGGTGATACTGAGACGGTACCGCTGATCGCGCTGGCCTATGGTCGTTCGGGCGACAAGGGCGACAATGCCAATATCGGTATCTTTGCCCGCAAGCCCGAGTACGAACCGATCCTCGACTCCGAAGTGACGGAAGAGGCGGTGGCGAAGTACTTCGCCCATCGCATCAACGGCAAGGTGACGCGCTGGCGGCTGCCCGGCATCAAGGGCTTCAACTTCCTTCTGCGTCAGGCGCTGGGCGGTGGTGGCATGGCCTCGCTCAAGGCCGATCCGTTGGCCAAGGCCTTCGCGCAGATGCTGCTCGACATGCCGGTGCGCGTGCCGGCCGACGTTGCCCGCGAGGCCGGAGTGGCCCAGAAAGCGGCGTGACGGATTTCGAGCTCACGACCTCCCGCCTCATCCTGCGCGATTTCACGTCGCAGGATGAGGCGGCGTTCATCGCCTATCGGATCGATCCGGCGGAAGGGCGGGAGCTGGTCGAGCGTTTCGCCGCGTGGCGGCGGGCTGTGCCCAGACTTAATTCACAAGTCGCCATCTGCCGGCGTGATGCAGCCTCGACTCTGATCGGATGTTGTGGCTTGCGTCGCGAGGGCTTTGCAGCAGGTGTCGCGGAATTCGGCCTCGAACTCGCGCCCGCATGGCAGGGCCGCTATCGCTATGCCATCGAGATCACTGAGGCCATGCTGGGGCATGGATTCGAGACGCTCGACCTCGAGGAGATCGTGAGCAACACGACCGAGGCCAACGAGCGTGTCCATCGTCTCGCGCGCTGGTATGGCGCCACCCTCGCCTCGTGGGGCGACGGCAAAGCTCTGTGGCGCTTCAGGCGCGCGACATGGCGTGAGGCGACGCACGCTGGCCGGCAAGGAAGACGATCAGCCCGGCGATTAACGGATTGATCATCTGGATCACGTCCAGGGCGACGATGCCGATCATCCCGGCGATATAGGCTTTCAGCGACAGCACCAGAACGGCATGCAGGAGCAAGCCAGCGACGACGGTGCCTATCACGCTCCGCCAGCCGAGCCGGTAGCGCACAAGCGCCACGCGGAACGCCCAGAGCGACAGCGGCAGGAACACCAGGATCGCGGTCAGGAGTCCGGGATTGTAGGCGCCGTTGATCAACCAAGGCAGGACATGGCCGAAGATATTGATGGAGGGGACCGCGAAGTAGCTGAGCGCCAGGATAGGCCAGCGTTGCCCCAGCAACGCCGCCGCCGGCCCGGCCAGCCAGACCACGGCGATGTTCAAGCACGTGATGTAAGAGGTCGGCACCGGGCAGGCCTTGGCATCCGGAAAGCCCAGCGTGGCGCACATGACGCCGCGGAACGCATAGTGGGCGCCGTCGGCATCGATGCCGTGTTCTTCGAACTGGTGGAGCAGGTAGGCGAGGGTGCCGGCCCAGGCGAGCCAGACGAGATCCTGCCAGCGTGAAACGCTTCGGTCGTTGCGCAGGATGTCGGTGGAGAGCAGGAGCGCCAGCAATAGGGCGGCGCCGAGGCCCATGTAAGGCCAGACATAGTCGAACGCGAACATGGCGTGAGCCTAACGTTGCGGGCGCGGGCTCGTCGATGGGAGAATGTCGACATGCCCGATACAAGAACCGCTGCTGTCGCTCTCGACCCTACCGCCCTCGAACGCTTCGGCGTCTACGCCGCATCGGTGTCGAAGGCCGACCTTCCCGCCGACGTGATTCACGCGGCCAAGCGCTGTGTGATCGATTGGTACGCCACGACCCTGCCGGGTGCGATCGAAGCGCCGGCGACGATGCTGGAGAAAGCACTGGCCGACGAGCTCGATCGCGGCGAGGCGACCCTGATGCTTGGCCGCAAGGCGGCGGTGCGCACGGCGGCGCTGATCAACGGCACGGCCTCCCACACCGTCGAGTTCGACGACATCTACGCGCCGGCGATCTATCATCCCGGCAGCCCGACGATTGCCGCAGCGCTCGCTGTCGGCCAGGCGCGTGGCGCCTCGGGTGATGCTTTCCTGCGGGCGGTAATCGCAGGCTACGAAGTCTCGACCCGTATCGGCGCCGCCATGGGCCGCGCGCATTACAAGTACTGGCACAACACCGGCACGATCGGTCCGTTCGGCGCGGCGGCAGCGGCGGGTCTCCTCGCCGGGCTCGATGGCCGTCAGCAGGGACATGCGCTTGCTACCGTCGCAACCTTTGCCGCCGGGTTGCAGCAGGCCTTCCGGGGCGATTCGTTATCAAAGCCACTGCATGCCGGGCATGCCGCCGATGCAGGCGTGTTGGCTGCGCTCTCGGCCGAGCATGGATTGCGGGGTGCGCCGGCAATCCTCGATGCGGCGGGCGGCATGGGCGAGGCCATGAGCAACGGGCCGGACTGGGCAGCCGCCACTGCCGATCTTGGCCGCACCTATAACGTCAAGCGCATTACCGTGAAGAACCACGGTTGCTGCGGCCATGCCTTCGCGGCCATCGATGGTGCGATGGCGTTGCAGGCTCAGCACAAGTTTGCCGCTGTCGACATCGTGTCGATCGATGTCGGTGGCTACTCGGCCACCGTCGATGTCACGGGCAACTACCTTCACGGCACGCCGGCTGCTGCAAAGTTCAGCCTGCCGTTCCTGGTCGCGAGTGCGCTGGTCCATGGCAGCATTCGGCTCGATGCCTACACATCGCAGCGCCTGGGCGACGCGACCGTCGGCGCTCTGATGAAGCGCATCAAGGTTGCGCTCGATCCCGAGATCGACGCGCTCTTTCCGCGCCAGCGGGCGGCGCGCCTCAAGGTCAAACTCGCAGATGGCCGTGTGCTGGAGCATTTCCAGCCTCATCGGGTCGGCGATCCCGACCTGCCCTTGTCGGACCGCCAGCTCGACACCAAGTTCATCGAACTCGCAGTCCCTGTGATCGGCGAGGTGAGCGCGGCGAAGCTGCTGGCTCGATTGTGGGCGTTGGAAAGCGAGCCGGACCTCGCTTTCACCCGAATTCTGCAGTGAGGTTGCTTTAACTATATCGATTGACACAATCGATCGATAGATATTTTATTCGCGCCCTCCGCTTCCGCACAGCAAGGGCGCATGTCCATCGTTACCACTCGCCAGCGTCCGAAGACCCAAACCAGGGGTGAAGACACGCGGCGGCGCATTCTCGAGGCGGCGCTCGATATCTTTGCAGCCGAGGGTTACGAGGGCGCCAGCACGCGCCAACTCGCCGAGCGGGCTGGCGTGAACCTGCCGGCCATTCAGTACTACTTCGGCAGCAAGGAAGGCCTTTACCGCGCGGTTATCGGCGACATCGTCGACCAGACCGAGGCTCATATGGCGCCGCTGGCGCCGAAGGTGAGCGCGGCCATCGCGGATCGGGACACCCAGCCGGAAGAACTCCTCGAACTCCTGTGCGAGATGATGGAGTCGTTCGTGGTCCTCGTGACCTCCGGCCCTCAGATCGACAGCAAACGTCTCCTGTTTGCGCGGGCCGAGGTCGAGCGCACGGCGGGCCTCGATACCCTTCATGAAAGCGGCATGCGGCACATGTTCCAGCCCTGCCTTGGTCTGATCAGCCGCCTGTTCGACAAGCCGACGGACGACCCCGAGATGGTGTTCCGCACCCTGGCGTTGCTCGGCCAGGTGATCATGTTCTGCCACGACAGCACGGCCCGAGTGCTCAAGACGCCCGAACTGGACGACGCGAGCGTGCGCACCATCCAGCGACTTCTTCGCGAGCACACTCAGGCCATCTTCCGTACGAATCTGCCAGGAGTAAAAAGCGTATGACCGGTTGGCGACACCCGATTGCCATGGCGGCTGCCGCCGCGTTGCTGACCGGCTGCACGTCGGGGCCTGACTTTTCGCGGCCGGACAAGCCGACGGCGGAAAGCTACACACCTGAATCGCTGGCGCCGCGGACCTCCTCGGCTCCTACCGACGGCGGATCGGCGCAGAGTTTCGTGCAGAGCATGGACATTCCCGGCCAGTGGTGGGCGCTGTACCACTCGCCGGAACTCAACGCCCTGATCGAGGAGGCGCTGCGCGCTAACCCCGATCTCGACGCGGCCCAGGCGGCGCTGCGCCAGGCGCGGGAAAATTTCTTCGCGGCACAAGGCGGCCTGTTCCCGAGCTTGAGCGGTAACGTCGGGGGCCAGCAGCAGCAAGCCACGGGCTTCCAGCAGGGTTTGGGCTCGGGCACGCAGATTTACGGCGTGACGACCGCATCGCTGAACGTCTCCTACTCGGTCGACGTCTTCGGCGGCGTTCGGCGGCAGGTCGAATCGCAGGAGGCGCTGGCCGAGGTCGCGCGCTACCAGCTCGAAGCGACCTACCTCACCCTGACCTCGAATGTGGTCACGGCTGCGATCAACATCGCGTCCTTGAACGCCCAGATCGGCGCAACCCAGGATATCATTCGCATCCAGAGCGATTCACTGGGCGTCGTGCGCCGGCAGTTCGATCTTGGCGGCGCCTCGCGCGCCGACGTGCTGGCCCAGGAAGCGGCGCTCGCCCAGACCCAGGCCACGCTGCCGCCGCTGCAGAAGCAGCTTGCCATCCAGCGCAACCAGTTGATGACCCTGCTCGGCCGCACGCCGGATCAGTATCGTGGCGAGACCTTCGATCTCGCCAAGCTGAAGCTGCCGACCGAGCTGCCGGTGAGCCTGCCGTCGCAGCTCGTCGATCAGCGGCCCGACGTCCGCGTCGCCGAAGCACAGCTTCATTCGGCGAGCGCCAATATCGGCGTCGCGATCTCCAACCAGCTTCCGCAGTTCAACATCACGGCGCTGCTGGGCATGGCTTCGGGCGGTCTTGCAACGGCCTTCGTGCCGGGCACCGGCATCTGGTCGCTGGCGGGCAGTGTCGCGCAGACTCTGTTCGATGGCGGCACGCTCGAGCACCGGAAGCGGGCCGCCATAGCTGCCTTCGACAGGGCGGCTGCGCAGTATCGCAGCACAGTGCTGCTTGCCTTCCAGGACGTTGCCAATGCGCTACGCGCCCTGCAGACCGACGCCGATGCGCTCAGGGCTCAGGCGGCGGCCGAGAACACCGCAGCGGCCAGCTTGCAGCTTGCGCAGCAGCAGTTCGAGCTGGGTGCTGTGAACTACCTCATCCTGCTCAACGCTCAGACGACCTACCAGAACGCACGGATCAATCGCTTGCGCGCCCAGGCGGCGCGCTACAGCGATACGGCGGCGCTGTTCCAGGCACTGGGCGGCGGCTGGTGGCACCGCAGTGACGTCGATCCCAAGTCGATGGGCAAGCCGGATCGATTCAACCTCCCGCCCGTGCAGGACATCAAGCTGCCGCGGGCTGGTCGCTGAGGTCTGATCACTGGAGTTTTTCGCGGCCCGTGTAGCTGGGCCGCAACGGAGTAAGAGCGATGATCAAGCGAATGCTCATCATGCTGATTCTGGTCGGCATCCTGCTGGGCGGAGTCTTCGGCTTCAAATTCTTTGTCGACGGCAAGGTCGCGGCCTTCATGGCCACCATGGGCAGCATGCCGCAGACCGTGTCGACGACCAAAGCGACCTCGACCGACTGGCAGACGCAGTTGCAGGCCGTCGGCAGCCTGCGCGCTTCCAACGGCGCGGAGCTGTCGCTGCAGCTTGCCGGTACCGTCGAGGAGATCGACTTCCAGTCCGGCGATGTGGTCGAGAAGGGCAAGATCCTGTTGCGCCTGCGCAGCGACGATGATGTTGCCAAGCTGAAGGCACTGGAAGCGCAGGCTGAGCTCGCGCAGATCACCTACGATCGCGATCTGCGGCAGTTCAAGGCGCAGGCCGTCAGCCAGCAGGTGGTCGATACCGACGCTGCCAACCTCAAGAACGCCCAGGCATTGGCAGGCCAGCAGCGCGCTATCGTCGACCAGAAGACATTGAAGGCGCCGTTCGCTGGTCAGCTTGGCATCCGTCAGGTTGATCTCGGCCAGTATCTCCCGCCTGGCACTGCTGTCGTTACGCTCCAGGCCCTGTCGCCGATCTATATCGACTTCCTGCTACCACAGCAGGCGATGGCGCAGATCAAGGTCGGCCAGAAGGTGACAGCCAGGGTCGATGCCTTTCCGGACCGGACGTTCATCGGCGATATCTCGGCAATCAATCCCAAGATCGAACTCGGCACGCGCAACGTCCAGGTGCGCGCCACGCTCGCCAACGACGATCACACCTTGGTGCCCGGCATGTTCGCCAAGGTCGACATCGAGGTCGGCAAGCCGCAGAAGCACCTGACCCTGCCGCAGACCGCGATCGTCTACAACGCGTACGGCAACCTGGTCTATGTCGTCGACGAGAGCGGCCAGGGCCAAGGCCCGGACGGCAAGCCGGGACTGACGGTGCGCCAGGTCTTCGTCGAGACCGGCGCCACGCGCGGCGATCAGGTCGCCATCCTCAAGGGTATCAAGGACGGTGACACGATCGTCAGCAGTGGCCAGATGAAGTTGCGTAACGGCGCACCCGTCGTCGTCAACAATACCGTCGTGCCTAAAGACGACGCCAAGACCCCACGCTCGATCGAGCCGTAGGAGGCGACCGCCATGAAGAGCTTCACCGATATCTTCATCCGCCGGCCGGTGCTGGCGACGGTGGTCAGCCTGCTGATCCTGGTGCTGGGCGTGCGCTCGCTCGGCTCGATGCAGGTGCTGCAGTATCCGCAGACCCAGAACGCCATCGTGACCGTGACGACGACCTATTACGGCGCCGCGCCGGACATCATTGCGGGCTTCATCACCACGCCGCTCGAGCAGGCGATCGCCCAGGCCAATGGCATCGACTACATGACGTCGACCAGCGTCAGCGGCCTGTCGACCATCACCATCAACCTGCGCCTGAACTACGACGGCAACCGGGCGATGACCGAGATCAGCGCCAAGATCAACTCGGTGATCAACCAGTTACCGCCCGGCACTCTGCAGCCGGTGCTGACGCTCAAGGTCGGCCAGACCATCGACGCGATGTATCTCGGCTTCAAGAGCGACGTGCTGGCCGCCAACCAGATCACCGACTACCTGGTGCGCGTCGTGCAGCCCCGCCTGCAGGCGGTCGAAGGCGTACAGACGGCCGAGATCCTCGGCGCCAAGAACTTCGCGCTGCGCGCCTGGCTCGATCCGGTGAAACTCGCCGCCTACAACATGACCGCGGCCGATGTCTCCGCCGCGCTGAACAACAACGACTACATCGCGGGCGTCGGCACGACCAAGGGCCAGATGGTCCAGATTACGCTGAATGCTTCGACCAACCTGATCGACCTGAAGGGTTTCCGGGATCTGGTCCTGAAGCAGCAGGGCGGCGCCATCGTGCGCCTCTCCGACGTCGCCAACGTCGTGCTGGGCTCCGACGACTACGAATCGTCGGTGAGCTTCGACGGCCAGAAGGCGGTCTATATCGGCATCCAAGTGGCACCTTCGGCCAACCTGCTGACGGTGGCAAAGGGCGTCCGGTCCATCTTCCCGGAGCTCGTCTCGCAGTTCCCGCAGGGACTGGTCGGGCAGGTCGTCTACGATTCGACGGAGTTCGTGAACAGCTCGATCAACGAGGTCGTCCATACCCTCGTCGAAGCGCTGCTCATCGTGACCTTCGTGGTTTTCATCTTCCTGGGCTCGCCGCGCTCGGTCTTCATCCCGACGGTCGCCATTCCGTTATCGCTGGTCGGCACCTTTGCGATGATGCTGGCCTTCGGCTTCTCCATCAACCTGCTGACCCTGCTGGCCCTGGTGCTCGCTATCGGCCTGGTGGTCGACGACGCGATCATCGTGGTCGAGAACGTCAACCGGCATCTCGAAGAGGGAATGAAGCCGATTCCGGCGTCGATCCTGGCCGCTCGCGAACTCGGTGGGCCGATCATCGCCATGACCGTGGTGCTGGTTGCCGTCTATGTCCCTATCGGCTTCCAGGGCGGCCTGACCGGTGCGCTGTTCACCGAGTTCGCCTTCACGCTGGTCGGTGCCGTGACCGTGTCGGCCATCGTCGCGCTGACGCTGTCGCCGATGATGTGCTCGCGCATGCTGAAGCCGCATGTGAAGGGCGATCGCGGCTGGGAGGCACGGTTGATCGCCACCATCGACCGCATCTTCGACTGGTTCCATCGCCGCTACGTGAAGTGGCTGCACGGCAGCCTGAACTACGTGCCGGTGACGGCGACCTTCGCCGTCATCATGCTGGGCAGCATCTACTTCCTCTATACCTCGACCAAGAGCGAGCTCGCGCCGCAGGAGGACATGGGAATCGTGCTGACCTTGTCGATCGCCTCGCCGACGGCGACGATCGACCAGCGCCTGATGTACTCGCGGCAGGTCTACGACATCTTCAAGGGCCATCCCGAGACGCAGAACGTCTTCCAGATCGACGTCCCCGGCCAGTCGATCGCCGGCATGGCCTTGAAGCCATGGGATCAGCGGACCACGACGTCCAACCAGCTGCAGCCGATCATCCAGCAGCAGACGGGAGCTATCGCGGGCGCCCAGGTCGTGGCCTTCCAGCTGCCGCCGTTGCCGGGCAGCACCGGCCTGCCGGTGCAGTTCGTGATCAAGACCACGGGTTCCTTCACGGCCCTGAACGAGGTTGCCCAGGCCTTCCTGGCGGAAGCGCTGAAGAGCGGCCGGTTCATGTTCCTGAACACCGACCTCAAGATTGACCAGCCGCTCGCCACCATCGTGATCGATCGCGACAAGACCTCGCAGCTCGGCCTGAACATGAACGATGTCGGCCGTGCAATGGGCTCGATGCTGGGTGGTGGCTACGTCAACTACTTCGCGTTGGACGGCCGCTCCTACAAGGTCATTCCGCAGGTGGAACGCCTGTCACGTACTCAGGTGGAGCAGGTGCTGAACTATCACATCACCGCCGCCGACGGCACCTCGGTGCCGCTGTCGACCGTGGCGAAGATCGAGACCAAGGCGATCCCCGAGACCTACAACCACTTCCAGCAGCTCAACAGCGCCACCATCCAGGGCGTGGTCTTCCCGGGTGTCTCGCAGTCGGACGCCATGAACTATCTCAAGGACCTGGCGGAGCGCACCCTGCCGCAGGGCTACTCGGTCGACTACGGCGGGCTGTCTCGGCAGTACATTCAGGAGTCGGGTGGCTTCATCGTCACCTTCGCCTTCGCCCTGATCATCATCTATCTGTCGCTGGCGGCGCTGTTCGAAAGCTTCCGCGATCCGCTGATCATCCTGATCTCAGTGCCGATGTCGATCGCCGGAGCGCTGTTCTTCCTGATGGTGCTCAGCACCATGAACATGCCGGGCGCGACGTTGAACATCTACACCCAGGTCGGTCTCGTCACCCTGATGGGCCTGATCAGCAAGCACGGCATCCTGATCGTCGAGGTCGCCAACGAGCAGCAGCAGGCCGGCAAGTCCAAGCGCGAGGCCGTCGAGATCGCCGCCGGCATCCGGTTGCGGCCGATCCTGATGACCACCGCGGCCATGGTGCTGGGCGTCATTCCGCTGGTCACCGCGGCGGGCGCCGGTGCGGTGTCGCGCTTCTCGATGGGCCTGGTGATCTCGACTGGCATCGCCATCGGCACGCTCTTCACGCTGTTCGTGGTGCCGGCCGTCTACGTCATGCTGGCTGCCGACCATCACAAGAAGGCGGAGGAAGAGGACGGGCTGGCTGCGGTGCCGTCGGGGGACTGAATCAGGGTTCGTTCCTGGAGTAGGGGGCGTCGGGATGGTGTATCCTGCCGGCCATGACGACCCCCTCCAAGCCCGTCCCACAGAAGGGCGGTCCGCAAAGCGATGAACGTGCGGAGCGGCTGGCAGCGGCCCTGCGCGAGAACCTGAAGCGGCGCAAGGCGCAGGCCCGGTCCCAGAAGGCCCGGGAAGAGGCACCGGTGGAGGGTGTTCGGCCGGACGATGCCACCAAGACCGGCGCCAAGACCAACGGTTGAGCCGCCCCCCTCCCTCGTTTAGAAGCGCCCTCCATGAGCATTTTGTCCGATCGCTGGATCCGCCGCATGGCGCTGGAAAAGGGCATGATCGAGCCCTTCGTCGACGCCCAGAAGCGCGAAGGCGTGATCTCCTACGGCCTTTCCTCCTACGGCTACGACGCCCGGGTCGGCACCGATTTCAAGATCTTCACCAATGTTGATTCGGCGGTGGTGGACCCCAAGAACTTCGCGGCCAACTCCTTCGTCGACCGCAATACCGATGTCTGCATCATCCCACCCAATTCCTTCGCGCTGGCGCGGACGGTGGAGTATTTCCGCATCCCGCGTGATGTGCTGGTGATCTGCGTCGGCAAGTCGACCTATGCCCGCTGCGGCATCATCGTGAATGTCACCCCGCTCGAGCCGGAGTGGGAGGGCCATGTGACCCTCGAGTTTTCCAACACCACGCCGCTGCCCGCCAAGATCTACGCCAACGAGGGCGCCTGCCAGTTCCTGTTCCTGCAGGGCAACGAACCGTGCGACGTCTCCTACCGCGACAAGGCCGGCAAGTATCAGGGCCAGCGCGGCGTCACCCTGCCGAAGATCTGAGCGGAGACGATCATGGACCGTATCCGCATCAGAGGTGGCCGCCAGCTCAAGGGCGAGATCCGCATCTCCGGCTCCAAGAACGCCTCGTTGCCGCTGATGGTGGCGTCGCTGCTGACCGACCGGAAGCTCACCCTGCACAATGTGCCGCGGCTGGCCGACATCACGACCATGATCCAGCTCCTGCAGCAGCATGGCGTGACTGTCGATGCGGCGCCCGGCGAGAACGGCCATGCCCATGGCACGACGCTGACGCTGCAGGCCGGCAAGATCGCGTCGACCACGGCGCCCTACGACATCGTGCGCAAGATGCGCGCCTCGGTGCTGGTGCTGGGGCCGCTGCTGGCCCGCGAAGGCCTGGCCAGGGTCTCGCTGCCGGGCGGCTGCGCCATTGGCGCACGGCCGGTCGATCTGCACATCGCCG
This sequence comes from Reyranella sp., assembly GCF_004297405.1. Lineage (GTDB taxonomy): Bacteria > Pseudomonadota > Alphaproteobacteria > Reyranellales > Reyranellaceae > Reyranella. The sequence continues at coordinate 64,139 of NZ_SCVC01000002.1, read as the reverse complement.
GGCTGAAGGCGATGGGCGCGGAGATCGATATCGACGGCGGCTACATGGTCGCACGGGCACCCCAGGGCCTCAGGGGCGCGCGCTACACCTTCCCGAAAGTATCGGTCGGCGCGACCGAGAACCTGATGATGGCCGCCGCCCTCGCCAAGGGCACCACTGTCCTCGACAATGCTGCGCGCGAGCCGGAAATCGCCGATCTCGCCGAATGCCTGATCGCCATGGGCGTGCCGGTGGCGGGCGCCGGCACCGAGACACTCACCATCGAAGGTGTATCGGCGCTCAAGGAAGCGACGCACAGCGTCATTTCCGACCGTATCGAGACCGGCACTTATGCGATGGCTGTGGCCATGACGGCCGGAGACATCGAGCTGATCGGTGGGCGCCTCGACCTGATCGAGAGCGCCGTGCAGACCCTACGTTCTGCCGGTGTTACCCTCGAACAGACGGCGAGGGGCCTGCGCGTCCATCGGACCAACGGCGCGCTGCAGGGCGTCGATGTTATGACCGAGCCGTTCCCCGGATTCCCGACCGACCTGCAGGCCCAGATGATGGCGCTAATGACCCGAGCCGAGGGCGCCTCGATGATCACCGAGACGGTGTTCGAGAGCCGCTTCATGCACGTGCCCGAACTGTCGCGCATGGGTGCCAACGTCACCATCCACCACGAATCGGCGCTGGTGCGCGGCGTCCCGAAGCTACGCGGCGCCGAGGTGATGGCGACCGACCTGCGCGCCTCGGTGTCGCTCGCCATCGCGGCGCTGGCGGCCGAAGGCGACACGACCCTGCATCGCGTCTACCATCTCGATCGCGGCTACGAGCGTCTGGAAGAGAAGCTGAGCGCCTGCGGTGCGGACATCGAACGTCTGAAGGGCTGAGGGCATGTCCGGAAAATTGAAGCTCTCGGCCGTCGATGCCGAAGACCTCGCGGTGATCTCCGCGGCGATCCAGGACGCCCTCGTGGCGGTGCGCGACTGCGCCTACCTCAAAGAGGAGAAGCGGTTCGTTCTCCTGTTGAATCGCTTCCGTTGGGAAGCGGATCCGTCGGTCGAGGCGGCCTATTTCCGCACCCACTCTGCCCTGGTCTTCAACGAGGTGACGGCGGTGCAGCACCACGAGATCCCGCTCGGCGAGCCCGACCGGATGCTGGAGCTTCTGGCCGTCGCGCAAGAAAATGACCGTTCAGTGACCCTGCGCTTTGCCGCGGGACGGGCTATCCGGCTGGAAATCGGCCGGCTCGCGTGCCATTTGGGGGATGTCGGGGAGCCTTGGCCCACCCCGTGGAAGCCCGCCCACCCGGTCGAATAGCCCTTTGCACGAATGCCTGGGGCCCTGACCAGGGGCGGGCATTCGTTACTGGAGCGATACGTGTCGAGTGAGGCGAACGAGAAGTTGATCCTGGCGCTGCCCAAGGGCCGCATCCTGAAGGAGGCGGCCCCGTTGTTTGCGCGCGCCGGCATCCAGCCGGAAGCGGCCTTCGCCGATCCGGACGCACGACAGCTTCGCTTCACGACCAACCATCCCGACCTCGACATCATCCGCGTCCGCTCTTTCGACGTCTCGACCTTCGTGGCCTTCGGTGCAGCACACCTGGGCATTGCCGGCGCCGACGTGTTGATGGAGTTCGACTACTCCGAGATCTACGCGCCAATCGACCTCGGCATCGGCAAGTGTCGCCTGGCCGTGGCCGAGCCGGTCGAAATGGCCGGCAACGACGATCCACGGCGCTGGAGCCATGTCCGCATCGCCACCAAGTATCCCGAAGTGACGCGCCGGCACTTCGCGGCGCGCGGCGTCCAGGCCGAATGCGTCAAGCTCTCCGGCGCGATGGAGCTGGCACCATCGTTGGGCCTCAGCCATCGCATTGTCGATCTCGTCGACAGCGGCCGCACCCTCAAGGAGAACGGCTTGGTCGAGATCGAGCATATCGCCGACATCACTTCGCGCTTCATCGTGAACCGCGCCGCGTTGAAGACACGGCCGGAGCGGGTCGGTCACTGGATCGACCGCTTCCGCGACGTCGCCAACGGAGTGGCCAGTGCCGCCTGATCAGGGGCCGCTCAGGCTCGACGCCGCGGCGCCCGGTTTCGAGAAGGCGTTTTCGGCCTTCCTCGGGCGCAACCGCGATACCGACGAGAATGTCGATCGTGTCGCGGCCGAGATCGTGGCCGATGTGCGCGCGCGCGGCGATGCGGCCGTCGTCGACTACACGCGCAAGTTCGATTGGCCGGACCTCGATGCCGCAAAGCTGCGCATCACCGATGCTGAGCGCGACGAAGCGGCGGCACAGGTGCCGGCAGCCCAGCGCGAAGCGCTGATCTTCGCCGCCAAGCGCATTGAAGCTTTTCATCGCGCATTGCTGCCCAAGGATGTCGATTTCACCGATGCCACTGGCACCCGGCTCGGCGCGCGTTATCGCCCCGTGGATGCGGCGGGCGTCTACGTGCCGGGTGGAACGGCGGCCTACCCCTCGTCGGTGTTGATGAACATCGTGCCGGCCAAGGTCGCGGGCGTGTCGCGCATCGTCATGGTCGTGCCGACGCCGGGCGGCGTGCTGAACCCGCTAGTCATGCTGGCCGCCCAGATCGCTGGCGCCGACGAACTCTGGCGCATCGGCGGTGCGCAGGCTGTCGCGGCCTTGGCCTACGGGACGCAATCGATCAAGCCGGTCGACAAGATCACCGGCCCCGGCAATGCCTATGTCGCGGCCGCCAAGCGTCGGGTTTTCGGCCAGGTCGGCATCGACCTGATCGCGGGGCCGTCGGAAATCCTGGTGGTCGCCGATGGCCAGAACGACCCGGCCTGGATTGCCGCCGATCTTCTGTCGCAGGCCGAGCACGACACGTCCTCGCAATCAGTGCTGGTCACCGACGACAAGGCCTTCGCCGATGACGTGGTGCGGGCAGTCGAAGCTGAGTTGAAGGTACTGTCGCGGGCGGAGATAGCGGCCGCGAGCTGGCACGACAATGGCGCCGTCATTCTCGTTTCCGATCTTGCGGCATGTGCGCCGATCGTCGATGCGATCGCGGCGGAGCATGTCGAGCTCGCGATGGAGGCCGCACCTGCCGAAGCCTTGGCAGAGAAGATCCGGCATGCCGGCGCGATCTTCCTTGGCCGCCACACCCCGGAAGCGATCGGTGACTATGTTGCCGGCACCAATCATGTGTTGCCGACGTCGCGCGCGGCGCGGTTTTCGGGCGGCCTCGGTGTGTCGGACTTCCTGAAGCGAACCTCGATCGTGGCCTGTACGCCGGAGTCGCTGGCTGCGCTGGGACCGTCGGCGCTGGCGTTGGCCGAAGCCGAAGGGCTCGGCGCGCACGGCCGCTCCATTTCCATCCGTCTCAACCGTCGCTAGGCCGGCCGATGACGCAGGTGCGCCGCATCGTCGATATTGTGCTGGATGAGGAGTCCGTCGCTCGCCGCTCGCCGGAAGTGGAGCACGAGCGCGCCGTGGCGCTGTTCGATCTCCTGGAGGAGAATGACTTCTGCCTCGTCGGCGGCGAGAAGGGACCCTATCGGCTGCGCATTGGCATCTTCGAGCAACGACTGATCTTCGACGTACGCAATGGCGAGGACGCGAAGCTACGCGACATCGTCCTGTCGCTGACACCCTTCCGAAAGGTCGTGAAGGACTATTTCCTGATCTGCGAGAGCTACTACGCCGCCATCAAGAAGCTCGGCCCCTCGCAGATCGAGGCGCTCGATATGGGCCGCCGCGGCTTGCACAACGAAGGGTCCGAGCTGCTGCGCGAGCGTCTGGCCGGCAAGATCGAAGTCGATCACGACACGGCCCGCCGGCTGTTCACGCTGATCTGCGCCCTGCACATTAAATCGTGAACGCTGAATGGCGATGAACGGACTGCCTTCCAGCCTGCTCTTCGCCTGTAGCGAAAATTCCGTGCGATCGCCCATGGCCGAGGCTCTGGCTAAGCGGCTCTATGGCCGGTCCATCTATGTCGATTCAGTGGGGGTACGGGCGAGCGACGTCGACGGCTTTGCCGTTTCGGTACTCGACGAAATGGGGATCGACGTTCATCGTCATCATGCCAAGACCTTCGGCGATGTCGATCCGGCGTCCTTCGAACTGATCATCACCCTGTCGCCCGAAGCCCATCATCAAGCGCTGGAATTTACACGCGGCAGTGCGACCGAAGTCGAGTATTGGCCGATGCCCGACCCCAGCGCCATCGAGGGCAGTCGCGAGGCGCGGCTCGACGCCTACCGCCGCACCCGCGATCAGGTCCTGGGGCGACTGAAGGTGCGTTTCGGCGTCCCTTCCGCACCAACAGTCTGAAGAACACCCTTAGCGCTGCGTCACGTGGCCGGCTTGGTCGAGCGTGATCTCGTAATAAGCCTGGTCCTTGAACGCTTGTGCCTGCCAGGTACCATTGGGCATGCGTTCCAGCATGGTGACGCCTCCATAGCCTGCGTCGTGGATCTGCTGGCGGACAATCGCTCCTTCAGCCGTGGGACTCCAGTTGGGGCCAACCGCCGTGGGCACCTGCCGGTCGGTAGCACCTACCTTGTCGGGGACCGGCGCTGTTCCGTCGAGCTCACGTTGCTGCGCCATCGTCGGGCCGGCGGCCAGAAGCGTGGCGCCGACCAATGTGATTGCAAGCATTCTGCAGTTCATGACTGCTCCTCCTCGGGCGACGCACAGCGACATCGCTGCGCTCTCGCTCGAAGAGATTTCTGGCCGCGATTGTGCACGAAATGCGGCCGGCGCATTTCCGGTACTGCAAGTGAGCCTGCATCAACGTGCAGGCCACTGTAAGGATTTCGTCAGCGCGGAGGCGTCAGTTCGCGCCAGCGTACCAGGCGCTGCGATGCGAGGTCCGCCGTGGCGACGGCAGGTTGATGATGTCCATGAACACCGACACCGCACCGTCGGCGCCGGCGAGATCGCCCTCCAGTACATCGACGTCGAAGGTGAGCTTGTCGCCGTCGAGCTTCGGCGCGCGCAGAGTCAGCACGGCATCGACAACGCTGGCCTTCGCCTTGTTCAGCACCGACACGGTGGCGTTCGGTGGATCCTTGGCGAAGCTGTCCGGCGCGTTGTTGCTCCATTCCTCGATCACATGCGCGGTGAGCGCGTGGCCGGCCGCCCGTACCGGCCGGTCGGCAAAAACGATCGCGTTGGGCGATACGCCGTCGAGGATCAGCTGCTTGCCCTGCAGCTTGGCGCCACGAGCGTTGAGCACGATCATCGACGGTATGAGATGCGGCTTGCCAGCCTTGCCGACGGTCTTGGGGTGACCTTGAGTCGTGGCTGTTGGCGCCGGCGGCGTTTGCGCAACCGACGACACCGAAGCGCCGGCCAGCAGGAAAGCAGTGAGAAGACCGGCCGAGAGGCGAAGGGAATTCATGATCGTCTCCATCCGTCTCAGTAGCAGGGCAGCAGCGGAGGCGCGCCGCAAGTCGGAGCGTTGTAGCGCTGCTGGTAGCGGGGATCGATGTCCGGCGGCGGCGGTGCGCCGGGATTGTTCGAAGCCGGCGGGCCCGACTGGTAGACCGGGCCGGTGGGCGAGGCGTTGGGCCAGCCGGAGAGCGTGCTGGTGTCGTTCGGGTCGCCAATCGCTGGTGTCGTTCCACCGGTGGTCTGCGTCTGGCCGTAGTACTGCGCACCGTGCGAGCCGATGCCGAACCAGATCGTGTCGATGAACACCGAGGCCGGGCCGTCGGCAGTGCCGAGGCTACCTTCCAGCACCTGGACGTCGAAGGTGAGCTTCTCGCCATCGAGCTTGGCGGTGTTGAGGGTGACCACCAGATCGGAGACGGTCGAGCCGTCCTTGCTGAATACCGAGACCGTGGCGTTCGGCGGATCCTTGGCGAAGCTGCCGGTGCGCCAGATCTCGACCATGTCCGGCGTCACCAAATGGCCGACCGTGCGGACGGGGCGGCTGGTGAACAACGTGGCGGTCGGCTGGACGCCGTCGAGGACCAGCTTTTGGCCGTCAAGCTTGGCGCCGCGCGAATTAATCACGATCAGCGACGAGGAATACTGCCGCGCGGAAGGCGTGCCGATCTTCTTCTGTGCAGGATGCGTGATGGCATTTGGTGCCGGTTTGGCCGGGGCCGTCGGGGCTTGTGCCCACGACAATCCTGGCGCCAGGAGGAGAGCGGCCAGCAGGCCGTACATACGCGAGCTCTTCATTCTTGCTGGTCCTTCCTTCCCCGGGCGTTCGCAGCGGCAACTTGTATAGGGGAGGGCAGGGCTCCTGAGAAGACCACTAAGAGGTTGATAAGAGGTCTGTCTGTCCACCCCCCGCTGTAGTTGACTTGGGGGCGTCTGGAGCCCATTTTCCGGCCGCTTTCAATATTCTCTCCAGCCGGGGACCGGATGGCCAAAGAAGATCTCATCGAATTCACGGGCGTCGTGTCCGAGCTGCTGCCCAATGCCATGTTCCGGGTGAAGCTCGACAACGACCACACGATCCTGGCCCACACGTCGGGCAAGATGCGCAAGAACCGCATCCGCGTACTGGCAGGCGACCGCGTCACTGTCGAAATGACGCCCTATGACCTGACCAAGGGCCGTATCACTTTCCGTTTCAAGTAGGCGTTGCGCGCCTCGCCGCTTCCTGCGCTCGTCCTGGCCTCCGCCTCGCCGCGCCGGCTCGACCTGCTGCGACAGGTTGGACGAGAGCCTGCCGAGATAGATCCCGCCGACATCGACGAGAGCCCGCTGGCCCGCGAGCTGCCGCGCGCCTATGCGCTGCGCATGGCGACGGCCAAGCTCGCCGCCGTGATGCCGCGCCATCCCGGCGCGATCGTGCTGGCGGCGGATAGCGCGGTCGTGTGCGGTCGGCGCATCCTGCCCAAGACCGAGACGATCGATGAGGCGCGGACCTGCCTCGGCCTGCTCTCCGGCCGGCGCCATCGCGTTCTCGGCGGACTTGCTGTCGCTGGTCCTGATGCCAAGGTGAAGTCGCGGCTGGTCGAGACGATCGTGCGCTTCAAACGGCTCGAGACGGCCGAGATCGACGCCTATCTCGAAAGCGGCGAATGGCGGGGCAAGGCCGGTGGCTATGCCATCCAGGGCCGTGCGGCGGCCTTCGTGGCCTTCCTCTCCGGCTCCTACAGTAACGTGGTCGGCTTGCCCCTGTTCGAGACCGAACAGCTCCTGAAGGCCGCAGCGTCATGAGCCGCATCGACCGTCTGATCTGCCACGTTCTTCCCAACGCCTATCTGATGGCGCTGGTCACCCATGGCCGGCTGGCCGAACTGCAGATCGTCCGCCGCGACAAGCCTTCACGGGTCGAGAGCGTCTTTCTCGGCCGGCTCGAGCGGGTGATGCCCGAGCTCGACGCCGCCTTTGTCGATATCGGCATCGGTCGCTCCGGCTTCTTGCGGGCGGAGGATCGTGCCGGCATCGATGGCTGGCCGCCGCCCGGCGCGCCGGTGCTGGCGCAGGTGCGCAACGATGGCGAAGGTGACAAAGGCCCGCGGCTTTCGATGAACATCGCCGTCACCGGCCGCTATCTCGTCTATCACCCGGTCGGGGCAGGCGTGAACTTCTCGCGGCGCATCGAGGGCGAGTCGGAACGCGAGCGGTTGCGGGGCCATGTCGAAGGCCTGCTGGATGGCGGCATCGTGCTGCGCACCGCCGCCGGGGGCGCCGCTTCCGACCTGCTGAAAGCCGATGCGACGCAGCTCACCGAGCGGTGGGAAAAGATTCGCCGCCTGGCCTTGGACATCGAGCCGCCGGCCGACCTCTCGGCGCGCATGCCGGGCGAGCACGATCCCATTGCCCGTCTGCTGCGCGACTTCGGCTCGACGCTCGAGGAGGTGATCCTCGATGATCGCGCCATGGCGCGTAAGCTGCAGGACGAGATGGACCGGCTGGGCGAGAAGATCCGCGTGCGCTGGCACAACGGGCCGATGCCGGCTTTCGAGATCGACGATGTCGCGGGGCAGATCGACACGGCGCTCGCCGGCCGCATTGTGCTGGAGAGCGGCGTCGAGGTGTTGTTCGAACCGGGCGAGACGTTGTGCGCCATCGACGTCGACAGCGCTGCTGCTGCCAGCCGTCAGGGCCGCGCGCCGCGCCGGCCCGTCGAGATCAACCTGGAAGCGGCACCGGCGATCGCCCAGCAGCTTCGCCTGCGCAATATCGCGGGGGCGGTGGTCGTCGATTTCGTCAACATGCGCAGCGCCTATGATCGCGACAAGGTGCAGGCCTGCCTGGCCGAGGCCCTGGCCGAAGATTCGGTGCCGACCCAGATCTACGGCTTCACGCGCCTCGGCCACTTCGAGTTGACCCGCGCCCGGCGCGGACCGACGCTGGCGGCTCAGCTCGAGGCGCTGGAGAAGAGTGATGACTGATCGTTCGAGCCCGCCGCTGCGCGCGGTGCGCATCGCCGCCAAATGTCCGATCTGCTCGAAGCCTGCAGAAGGGCAGTATCAACCCTTCTGCTCCAAACGCTGCGCCGACATCGACCTCGGCCGCTGGCTGAAGGAAGGCTATCGCGTGGAAACGGAGGAGGGGCCGGGCGAGGAGGAGCCGGGGCGCGGAACATCCCAAGACGGGGCCGACCGACCGTCTGGACAGCGAGGCTAGCGCGTCCTATAAGCGCCGCCGCCCCTGAAACGGCGCGCCCAGGTAGCTCAGTTGGTAGAGCATGCGACTGAAAATCGCAGTGTCGGTGGTTCGATTCCGCCCCTGGGCACCATTGCCTTAAGTTCAAGCGGGCCAACGTTTTGGGACCCTCCCGTCAGCGACTTCTTGGCCCGCGAAATCGCGTTTTTTCCAAGATTGATCGCAGGTTTTTCCAAAATTTCGTTCTGTTCCTGTTCATGGGGGCCGAACAGGTCACTTTTGGGCCAGTGTGCGTCAGCCCAGGTCGGTCGCGTTGAGGTGCTCGATGCAACAGGTGCGCCGGAGGTGAAGCTTGAGGGCACCATCCCCGGTGGCAAGATCGTTGATACGGCCGTTCAAGGCGCGCTCACCATGCCGCTGACTGGCGCGACTTCCATGCCGGCGCTTATTGCTGGCGCTATGGGCGGCGCGGCTTCAGAGGCTGCAGGTCAGGCGACGGAAGGCTTACGAAATCCCGGCGCGTGTCGCTGGTGGTGTTGCGGGCGGCGCTGCCGGCATCGGCGGACCATGCTGGACGGAAAGACGGCGAAGGCCGCGAAAGCAACGGTGACGCCGTTCACCGAGTCCGGCCGTGATCGTCTTGTCGGCGAGACACTACGCAACCGCGCGGCCGATCCTGACACCACCATCAAGAGCATCGATGACTACACGATCGCGAGCGAGACGTTCCCGACGCAAACGCCGGACTTCCGCCTGCCGACCGGCAAGGCGTCCTGAGATCCCGGCCTGATGGCCGTGCAGGAAGTAGCGGAGGCCAAGGTTCCCGGCATGCGGGCGACCTACAACGACAACAACGCAGCGCTGACTGAATCGTTGGACCGGCTGGATGCCGGGATGGACCCCAAGGCTTTCGTGGCCGAGTTGGGTAAGCAGGATGCCGGCGCGGCCATGCGCACTCAGGCGGCGTTGATGGGCTTCCTCCGGGAGCTGACGCAGCGACGGCCGGCGAGGCCGTACAGGACACGCTTCGCAGGCGATACGAGGGCCTGGAGGCCGCGCGCTCGCGGGCCACACGGCCTCTCTATGACGAGGCGCGGTCGTTCCCAGATGACATCAGAATCATCCCGCTTTGGCAGCATGTGAATGAGGTCATCTCGACGACCAAGGGCGACGTGCAGGCAGCGGCGACCAAGGCTCGTGGTTTGTTGGTGAATGCCAAAGGAACCCGATTGGTCGGTCCCCGGTATGATGAACGCGAGGGATGCGCTGAATGACACGATCGGCTCCGCTCCGCAGGGCTCGCGACAGCAATCGGTGCTGATGGGTATCCGTGACCGTATCGACGACTCACTGTCAGCGGTTCCCGCAGAACGGCAGGCACGGCAGACCTACGCCGAGATGAACCGGCCGCTGGATGCGTTTAAGTCAGATATGGGCGCGCCGTTCGTCGAAGGCGTGGTGGAGAAGGACCGCTTTGGCGGCAAATTCATGCTGCCGACGAGCGGGTGCCCAGCCAGTTCTTCCGTTCAGGCGATGCAGGCGTGGCCACGATGAAGGAATTCCTGGCAGCCAACGACCCAACCAGAGTGCCATTGATGCCATGCGTAGCTTCGTCTCGGGCAAGGCGCGCGACGCCAAGGACATCAAGTCGTTTCTGCAGCAGAACCGCCCGGCCATCGAGGCGCTGGACCCCGCGCTCGCGTGCCAGATCGAGGCGGCGGCGACAACCAAGGGCAAGAGCGCTGGGTTCAAGGCGTCTCCCGCCGGCCGCTTTGTCGAGGGCGATCTGGGCGCGGCGGTGCGCAGCACGCTTGGGGCACCAGATAGTGCGAAGCGACTTCAGGCGCTCAGGATGAGCGTCGGCAGCAATCCCGAGGCCGTGAAGGACCTGCAAAAGGCGATCATCGACGATTTCCGCGCCAGCGCTCTTTCCAAGAGCGCCCAGGAGGCATCGGAAAATGCGCGCTTCAACACCGATAGCGCGGCCCGCTGGCTGGAGAGTAACCGCGGCGCCGCCGCCAATGTACTGACGCCGGATCAGGTGTCCGGCCTCGACGCTATCGTGAAAGCCTTCAAGGATCAGGCGCAGAGCATTCCGGGCCGCACGGGTTCGCCGACATTCGACCGGCTCGCCACTGAAAGCATCCTTGGCGCGCTGCTGTCGCCTCGCTTCACAGATGCGCCGCTCTTGCATCCGGTCAAGCGGGCGTTGGGGCTGGTCTACAGCGGGGCGGACAATGCGGTGAGCGACCGGCTATTCGAGGTCCTGCAGGACCTGCAATTGACCGCCGCCCTGATGAAGAAGGCGACGGACGAAGATTGCGGAGCCGCTGTTACGCCGCCTCGTGCGCAGCGCCGTGCCGGGAGTTACTTCAGCCGAGAGGGGGTCACAGTGACGCCACAACCGACCTTCCAGCGCGCATACAACCAGGTCCCGAGCCAACCGGAGAAGAACGCCGCGGCCACATACACCATGGCCGGCGCGGACGATCTGTTCTCGAAAATCAGGAATGTGACGGCGATGCCCAGCAGAGCCGAGACGGTTTGGACGAGCAGCCCCATAGGCGGATCATATCATGGCTGACATCACCCAATCCAACTGGGCGGAAGCCGACGACGACAACAACCAGCCGGCCTCGGACGGGGCGCCCGAGGGCATGCCGCTGGCCGGTCTTAACAATACACTCCGCATGGTCATGGGCGCGATCAAGCGCTGGTTCGGCTGGTCAATTCCCAAGATCACTACCGGGACCGGCACGGCCTATATCCTTAGCTATCCGGTGCCCGCCGCCGCCTTGATCGATGGGGAAGCCCGGCTGGTGCAGTTCCACACGGCCAATGGCGCTCCTGCGACGCTGAACGGAAACAGCCGCGGCGCTAAGCCTCTGCATTACTATGCCAACGGTGCATGGGGGGCGATCCCGGCGAACCTGCTCACCGCCGGCATGGTTGGCCACGTGTCCTACAATCAGGCCGACGGCGCCTATCGCATCATCAGTACATCGCGGTCCTGGTTGGATATTCTGACGACTCGCGGCGACCTCCTGACGCGCGATGCCAGTGGCTATGTTCGGCTGCCGTTGGGCGCGGCCGGCAAAGCCCTGGTGTCGAACGGCACAGACATCGTCTGGGGTGGCTTCGATACTGGCGACGTGAAGATTGCCTATCGATCGACAGAGCCCGCCGGCTCGCTGTTCATGAACGGCAAGACCATCGGCAACGCCAGCTCGGGCGCCACGGTGCGCGCAAATGCGGACACCGAGGAGCGGTTTACGCACCTCTGGAACGAAGATGCGACCAACACGCTGCTTGTGATCCAGACCGGCGCTGGAGCACCGACAACGCGCGGTCTCAATGCGGTGGCCGACTTCGCGGCCAACAAGCGCATGCCTCTGCCCGATCCCGAGGGCTGCACGTTCGCCGTTGCCGACAACATGGGCGGCGGTGCAACGGCCCGTCTGGGTTCGGGCGCGACTGGCGGATTCGGCGGAACGGTCACGCTCGGCAAGATCGGTGGCGAGAAGAGCCATCAGCTCACGGTTGCCGAAATGCCGGCGCATCGCCACTCACAGGTTCCTGGCGCCAATGGGCTCGGTTCTTCGGGTGACCCGGCGGCCTCGGCCGGCGGTAGTCTCATCCTCGGCGCCCCCACTGATTGGACGGGCGGCGACGGCACTCACAACAACGTCCAGCCGACCTTCGTCATCCACGCGTCCATCAAACTGTAAGTGAACCAATGACTGACATCTGCAACGTCAATGCGGTAACGCCCGAGTTCATCTCGCAGCTCAACGAGAACTTTTCGGCCATTGATGCCGAACTCGATGCGCTACTGAATCCCGTTCGGGATGTGGCGCACGGCGGGACGGGCGTTACTGGCTTTGGCATCGTGTCCACGAAAACCGTCAGTGGGACACTGATCGCTGCCCAGAGCTACCAGACTTTCACAAACGAGGGTGCTTCAGGGGCGGTGACACTCACGCTTCCCACGCCAATTGCTGGCCTCGAGTTTGGATTCGTCGTTGTGGTCGCTCAGTCTTTGGTCATCGACGTCGGCGGCTCGGTCGTCATTGCCTTGGGTGAAATCACCTCCAGCGCAGGCGGCAACGTATCCTCCAGTTCTCCCTATTCGGCACTCACATTGAAGGCCGTTTCTTCAACGCTTTGGGTTTCCGCTTCTCAGATTGGTTCATGGGCTCCAGCATGAAAATGATCTACATCGCCTCGCGCTTTCTCATCGCCTTTGGTCTGGCAATTCCCGTCGCGCATGCACAGACCGCATCAAGCTACTACACGGCTCCGTCGATTGCGGCGCTGAAGGGGCTGACCACTCGCCCTGCGGTGGTCGAGGTCGTGGGGGCGAATCCCGGAACCTTCAACTGGTCGACGTCGCCCTGTGGCGCGGCCGATGATATTTTTCAGGTAACGCCGACCTCCGGTCCGACCGGCTGCTACACCCGCATGGGGACGCCTTATGCGTTGGGCAAGAGCGGGACGGCAAATGGCGTGGCCGTCACCAATGGATCGGGCGTTCCGTCAATCTCTACGACGCTGCCGGCCATCACTGCCAACGCACCCCTTGTAACAGCGACCGGCACGACGACCCCGCGCAGCCTCGCGGATCGATTCAGCGAGATAATATCGCCGCTCGATTTCGGGTGTGTTGGTGATGGGACTACTGACGACTCGGCCTGCATGCAGGCAACGCTCAATGCGGCAGCAAATAAGAAAATTGCGCTAGGGCCGCGCCTCTACCGGATCTCAATGCCTCTCGCGACTTCCAACACCGTGACGATCGTCGGAAGCCAGGGGCCGGCGGGTATCTACTCTAGCTCTTGCGCAACCGGGCTCAAGGCCGGCGCAACGAACATGACGCTGCTGACGTTGACCGGCTGGAACAGTTCGGTGTCAAATGTTTGCTTCCAGATGGGTTCGGCCTTTAACGCCAACACTTCGGGTGCCGCGATGAAGTTTGGTGTCGGCGGTCAGTTCATAGCTGCCAACAACCAGATCAACTACCCGTTCGTGGGCATTGACGTGACGGGCAACGGCCCCAACCAAAATGTCGAAACGCTGCTGCAGGCCAACACTGTCTTCGCGCCCTCGGACGGCGGAAGCGCCTTTAGGATAGGAAACGACAGTACAAACGGGAACACCGTCAACACGCGCCTGTTCGATAACGCGTACGTGGGGGGAGGGACGAACACTGCTACAGGTGTGTTGTTCCTAGACGCCGGTGGTCCGTTCATGGCGACCAACGCGCCGTTCATAATGGGGACAGGTGTCAAGGTATTCCCCGGCTCTGGGCAGGTGGTCGGCTATCTTCTGGCCAGAGATATCATCGGCGACACCTCGTACGAGAATGAACTCCTGATTGATTCAAATGGCGGGGTAGTTAGGCAGCTTGATTTCGTCGGCGCATGGATGAGCGGTAACGGCGGTAGCTCGAACAAGACTGTACGTATCCTGAATAGCGCGAGCAGCAGCGGAGGGGTCGTCGAAAACATCGGCTTCACTGGTTCGCGATTCATCATCGGCTATGCCGCGGCTACCGTAAGTGTTGAGGGAGGTAGATACATTTCCTTCAATAGCAATCTGTTCTGCACCCCGTACAATGCCGGCGACACTCTCCTGACTCTCGGCGGCACGGCTCAATATATCACTGTAAACGGTAACCGCTTCACTAACTGTGAGAGCGGGCGGCATTTCACCGACATTAGGGTGAACGGCGCAAACATCGTCGATATCACGGCGAATATGTTCTCGGGTGCGGTTCCCATCCAGAGGAACTCTGGTGGAAGCACCATGATCCTTGCCAACAACATGGGGCTCGACAACTTAGCCCCGACTGTTGCCTCGGCCTCATCTATCACGCTTCCGTTCAACTCGGCGGTCATCATCACTGGGACCACGACAATTACCTCTATCGCGAACACTTGGAGCGAGCGAGTGGTCACAGTAACTGCCCTTACCTCTGGCGGCTTTTCGATCACTAATGGCGCGAACTCTACCTGCACTGCTGTGACCCTGTCGCAGTATCAATCGGCTATCCTTAAGTGGAATGCCGTTTTGACCTGCTGGCTCGTGATCGGGAAGACATAGGGTGCGCCCGTGAGCGAGGAGACGAAGAACAGTCTGGGCGTACAGGCTTACCGCTGGTGGATGGCCGTTGGCGTGGCCGCGACAGCTACGCTTGCCGGGCTGATCCTGAAGACCGTCAAGGAGACGGCCACGGACGTGACTGCGCTCAAGTCGGGCTTCGCCGCACTGACCACGACCCAGATCCACTAGGGCGCCTGGATGGATGCGACCGACCGCCGGAACGACCAGCAGGACGAGAAGATCGGTGACCTACAGCGGCTGCTCTATCGCATGACGCCGAGTGCCCCCAGCGCCAGCGAGGAACAAGAGCGCCAGCAGTGGCAGAGACGGTAGGAGCAGATGGAACCGCGAATTCTCCACTACGACGTGATGCGTTCGATGCAGTCGCTGGACGGCCGGGCCGGTATCAAATCCGATGACCGGGCGCTGGTGATGCTCATGGCGATTGCCGGTCAGGAGAGTGTTTGGGCGCATCGGCGCCAGATAGGCGGCCTGGCGCGCAGCTACTGGCAGTTTGAACGGGGCGGCGGCGTGACTGGCGTGCTGGGCCATCCTGCCACCAAGGACGCCATCGCGGCCATCTGCAAGCAACTCGATATCTCGTGCGACACAGCGACGGTCTACGAGGCCATGGCCTGGAACGACACGCTGGCGGCCTGCATGGCGCGTTTGCTGCTCTATAGCGATCCGCGAGCCCTTTCGGCGGTCGGCGATCAAAGGGGCGCCTGGGACTAGTACATTCGCAATTGGCGCCGCGGCAAACCGCATCCCCAGACTTGGCCGGCGCGTTACGCCACGGCCATGGAGATGGTCGGCCCAAAAACGGCAGCAAAGGCGGTGGCGTGATGCCCATTCCTCTCGTCGCTGCCGGTCTGGCTGGCGTCCTTGTCGAATCGCTGCCCTCAATCGCCTCGTGGATCTTTGGCAATAAAACCGGGAAGGCCGTCGAGGTCGTCACGGGAGCCGCCAAACAGGTGTTCGGGGCTGACGATCCGGCCGCCCTGGAGAAAGCGCTCGCGGCCGACCCAGCCAAGGCACTGGAATTCAAGCGCATCGTGATCGAGGCGGAGGGGCGCGAGCGTCAGCAGGCTATTGAAGAGCTGACGGTCAGGCTGCACGACGTGCAGAGCGCGCGCAGTCAGACCATCGAACTCGCAAGGGCCAATTCGCCGATCGCTTGGGGCTCCCCAGTGGTGTCCGTGTCGGCAATCCTGGTGTTCGCGGGCTTCGTGGCAATGCTGTTCTTCCGGGTGGTGCCAGAAGGGATGAAGGAAGCATTGTGTTGCTCGGCGGCTCTGCGGCGACTGGGTACGGTATGGTGCTGTCGTACTGGCTTGGCAGTTCTGCTGGGTCAGCAGCGAAGGACAATGCTTGCGGCAGATTGCCGGTAAGTGATGGCAAACCAAGTATTACCGCTGAATACATGTTCGCGATGCATGTGCGACCTTCTGGGACGAGCCTCACGTTAGGTGGAAGCTCAGTCGCGCCGTAGCACGTCCTGGCAGAATTCCAAAATGATACGAGCGACCGAATCCCAAGCATCGGAGCTGATGTTGAATTCGTGTTCAGCGTGCAGCAAGTGAACCCGCAGCGATGGCGAAAGGGCATAATCGCCAAAGATGTTTCGGCCGCCGTATTCGTCTTGGAGCCCTTGACAGATCAGCGTCGGCACGCGCAACTCGGCCAAGTGCAGGTAGCGTTCGGGCTGCGGCCCTTGCGCCGGATTGCGGAATGGATAGCCGAGACATACGATTGCGCTCACAGGATGCCGACTGGCATATAGCGTCGCGAGCCGGGCGCCCGACGATCGTCCCATCAAGATGAAGCTCCCGGCGTGCTCCTGCGCCGCCAGGTAAGCTTCGAGGTGCTCGGTGCGCCGCGAGAAGTCGTCCATGCGAAACGACTCGTGCGTCGGGTGATAAATTTCCTTCTGACCTATCCACTTTGAGAAAGAAGGGGAGAGGCGCCTTTGCAGTTCTCGATCGACATGGGCATCAGTCGGATAGCCGTCGCCAGACAGAAAGTAGATTGGACCGAACATGCACACCGCTTGGTAAGGTTACCGACATCCGGTCGCGCCATGCGCGTGAACAGCACCGTGGCGATCGAGAATTTGAACGCCTGCGCCTACTGCCTATCGAAGAGCGACACTGATGGATTGAGAAATTTCAACAGGCGTCGCCCTTGCCGGGCTAACAATGCATCTCGTTCGGCAAGAAGCGCGTCACGTTGAGCCGCGAGCGCATCCAACTCTTTGGCAAGGGCCTGATGCTCCGAAGCGACGGTGTCGTGCCGACCTAGCAAGGCGTCGCGTTCAACCGCCAGGACTTCACACTGGAATGCACGCGCGTCCCGCTCTTCGGCAATCGCCTGGCGTTCCGCGGCAACAGTATCTTTCTGACTTGCCAAGGTGTCGCGCGCAGCGATCAGAAGATCTCGTTGAGCGATAAGCGCGTCCCGCTCTTCAGCAAGAGTCTGTCGTTCCGCGGCCACTGCTTCGTGCTGCCCCGCCAAGGTATCACGTTCGGCAAGCAGCGCGTCACGTTGTGTGATAAGCGCATCCCGCTCTTCAGCAAGAGTCTGTCGTTCCGTGGCCACTGCTTCGTGCTGCCTCGCCAAGGTATCACGTTCGGCAAGCAGCGCGTCACGTTGTGCGATAAGCGCATCCCGCTCTTCGGCAAGAGTCTGTCGTTCCGCGGCCACTGCTTCGTGCTGCCCCGCCAAAGACTGGTGTTGAGCCTGCAGGGCGTCACTCTGAGCCACACGTGCGTCTCGTTCTTCAGCAAGAGCCTGGCGTTCTGAGGCGACGGCCTCGTGTTTACCTGCCAGGATGTCGTGCTCAACCACCAAGGCATCCCGCTGAGTTACAAGTGCGTCCTGCTGAGCTACAAGCGCGTCGCGCTCTTCGACAAGTTTCTGGTGTTCTGCGGAGAGGGTTTCGTATTCTCGCTCTTTGATGCGGCGACGCTGCACACGCTGCGCGTATCTATCCTTGAAGAGTGCCGTGAGATATCGGCCCTTCAGACCATACATCGACGCTATCTCATTGGCAGCGTAGTCGTAAAACTCTTCGACCGGATGAAAGAGCCACTCGCCCCACGGAGCGTCTTTCGAGGTAAACATCATCTCTTCGTCGAACTTCACGACCTTCAATCCAGGAACCTCATCCCTGATGGTATCGAATAGATCGGTCACGAAGCTATTGATCCTGGAAATGCTGGGCTCATGAATTTCGCTGAAGCCGTCGGCGCTAATAGTCAGTGAGCATGCACGACGTTGAAGAAACAGAACGTCGGCTCGCTTGACAAAGTCCAGGGAGAGCATCTGCTTCAGGCCGGCGATATAGATCTCTGTGTATCGAGGGCTAAGCGGACTCAGCCGAGACCATTCCGCGATCGGGAACTCGGGCGGCCATTCGATTTTCCCCTGGGTAACCATCCCCGATGCGAAGTCTGGGATGATACAGCCGTCCTTCTCGTAATAGTCCAACGGAAGGTCACTGGTAGGATCGATCATTATGATATCTGGCGCAAACTGGGCACTTATTTGAAGTGCCTGCTTCGTCAGTTCGTAATTCAATCGCTCGCTGACTTCGAATGAATCGGACTTGTACAGGCTGCGCCCGATGGCCGGTTGCGCGACCAAGCCCGGCACCGTGACGCGCCAAAGATGCTTATGCTCAGCAAGATTACCGAAGGCTTTGCAGATGTCATGAGTGAGACATCCGCCGAGGCTCAAGATTCGTGGTTTTCTGTGATCCGCCAGCCGCCGGCCGGGCAGTAGCCTCCCCGCACGGGAAATGGCAGACAATGCGATCTCGTTGCTCAAGAGAACTTGGTGTTGCAATTCACTAGACATCGTCTCGCACGTATTGGGCAGAGTGCAGTCAAACTGTATTGTTGCGTTTTCCCAACAGCAACTGTGAATTGTTCCATTTTAGATGTTCGCTCGCAGTGCGATCCTGGTGCCCGAGCGAGCAATACTAGAGTTCAGGCCGATGTGCCGGCGGCCCGAGCTCCTCACCGACGGGGTGAAGCCTTCCGGCGCGTCGAAAACGATCTCGCTCCGGCGCTTGCAAGTATCGCATCGGAAGGGGCAGGCTCGTACTTGCGATCGAGATCCTTGGCTGCCCATCGTCGCAGCGAGATAGAGCACTGACGGGTGACTAGCGACGATCTCCTTGTTCTTGAGAAGATCCCAGCCGGTACGCGGGCTGGAGGGCGTCACTCATGGCGGCAACCTAGGCAATCAGCAGCGCGGAGACTTCGCTAGATATCGCCTAATGACTATCCCGATTTGACCAACCGTCCGCCGCTGTCAGTGCTGTCTATGCCACAGGTTGCGCGCTTGTATTGTGTGTTGTGTCTTCACCCGCGGGACTTCGTGCTCCGGCGATCTTGCGTGTGTCCCTCAAGAAAGCTGTAGCAGGGCCCTTACCCAGATGGAGGATGGGCCCTGCTTTAGCTATTTCAATATAAGACCTACATGCACTCGAGCTGGACCTTCATCACGGTCTCAACACCCTTCATGACCTTCGGTGTCATCGTCGACGGGTCGGCTTGGGTGCCCTTAGCGAGCGCGGCGTTCGTCTTGTTCATCGCCTCAATTGCATTGGCGCGGTCTCCCCCGGAAACCTTGTCTGACATGCACTTGCAGATCTTTGCCGAGTCCGGGCCAGGCGTTCCGGCCTGGCATTCCTTAATGAAGTCATCCGCAGATGCGGTGAAGGACAAGCTCATCGCACAAGCAAGCGCAGCGAGGCCCGGAAGGCCCCTTGAAAACAAAGTCATTGATGCCCCAAAACTGCCCCGAATTGGTTCGGGGCGCGGCTGTCATAGAGCCATTATCTGGTCAGCGCCTTGTTTTTCTTCCTGCCAAGCCGCGTGTCGGCGCACCGTCGTGACGCGGTTAGTGCGAAGGGCTTCTGAGGCGGTGGCTTCTAACATTCAGCCCTGCCTCATCCCGAATCGACCGACCACCTGCTTGCAGTGCTGGCAACGCTAGGCCTTGGCTGCGCTGTTCGCGCGGAGCACCTAGGCTTCATCAGGCTTGCGTCGTAATTTGCCATCCACAGGCTGAATCGAGGTCTTTTTTCCAACTGCCGATGGGCTAAGCCCTTGTGAGCATGCGAGTAGAGAGCTTATGAAAATCGCAGTGTCGATGGTTCGATCCGGCCCCCGGGCACCATTCTCCTCGAACGTCTAGCGGCGGCGCCATTTCTGCCGGGGGGGCAGGCCAGCGGTTATGTCGACGTGAGCGGCTCCGCTGCCGTTGGCCAATCGTTTTCCACTGAAGCGCAGCGCGAGCGATAAACCGCCTTCGGTCTGCAAGACGAGGTCGGTGCGCCCGAAGGCGAGGTCGAGCGCCTCGGGGGGCATCTGCAATTCGCCGGAGCCTACGACTTCCTTGGTGTGAGAGACAAAGCCATCGATGTCATAGTCGACATGGCCGAAGCTCTGGCCGTCACTGCCGACCAGAGTGCCTTCGCCGCGCAGGGCTCCGAGATACTGCATTTCACTGTGCCTCAAGCAAGCGGTGGACGTCGCGAAAGCGCACCAGCCTGCCTGTGGCTTCGTCCCACAGGGTGAGCGACGGCGCACGCAGGCCCGCCATCAGGCTCAACGGACGCAACGGGTGAAGTGCCCGCACCGCGTCGTGGGCGGCTTGCAGTCGATAGCTCGGCACGCGCGGATTGAGATGGTGCACATGGTGAAATCCGATGTTGCCGGTCAGCCAGTGCAGGACACGCGGCAAGCCGAACCAGGACGAACCCTGCAGTGCGGCATCGACGAAGCTCCAGTTGTTCTTGGCCGTCCAGCGCGCCGTTTCGAAGCGGTGCTGCACCGAGAACAGCCAAACGCCTAGGATCGAGGCCACGATCATGATCGGCAAATGCACGACCAGCACCCGCTGCCAACCGAACGACACGGCGAGCGCGGTGAAGAGCAGGATCAGCGCAACGTTGGTGAAATGCACCGACCAGCGTTCACGCACCCAGGCGCGCGGCGTGTCGAACGGCACGCGGTAAAGCAGCACGAAGACCAGCGGCGGCAGCAGTACGTTGGCGATCAGGGGGTGACGCGGCACGCGGTAGAGCAGGCGCTGCCAGCGCGTCAGCGCGCGGTACTCGCGAACGGTCATGCACGCGGAGTAGATGTCGCTGCCACCGCCCTTGCCGCGGTCGAGATTGTTCCAATCGGCGTGATGCAGGCGATGCTGGCGCTGCCAGTTGGCGAACGGAGTCATCGTTATCAGGCTGCACAGCCTGCCGACCAGCGCGTTGGCCCGGTTCGACGAGAAGAACGAGCCGTGGCCGCAATCGTGCTGGACGATGAAGATGCGAATGAGCAGGGCACCTGCCGGCACGGCAAGTGCGAGAGTGAGCAGGTAGGAGATCGGGAAGACGAGATACATTGCCGCACAAGCAGCGACGAACGGACCGAATGACGTCACGAGTTGTAACGCCCCAGATCTGGTGGCTGGTTGTGCAAAGGCCGCCACCGCCTGTCGCACCTCGGTGCCCAGACGGGTCGATACCCGTTCGGCGGTCATAGAAGAGGGGCGTCCTTTTAAGAGAGGGGTGTCCTATGGATATGGTCCCCCAGGTGGCGTTCGACAATGGCCCTTGCAATCGGGGGGGGAAGCGCCCATATGAGCCGGGTCGATAGAAGGACAACATTATTGGCGATGCTCCAGACGAACGTCTGCGCCCCGCCGGCGACTTGCTCCCGAAACAAATGCGAATTCGACGGTCTGCCTCACTTTGGCGGGCCAGCATGACTATGCAGTGAAAGGGTTTTCCCATGTCTACGGGAACCGTGAAGTGGTTTAACGCAACCAAGGGCTTTGGCTTCATCCAGCCCGACGACGGCGGCAAGGATGCCTTCGTCCATATCAGCGCCGTCGAGCGCGCCGGCATCGGCAACCTGGCCGAAGGCCAGAAGGTCGAATTCGAGCTCGTCTCCGACCGCCGCAGCGGCAAGGTGTCGGCCGACAATCTCAAGCTGGTCGACTAATCGACTCCGCCGCCGGTAACGGCTGGCATTTCTTCGAACGTCAGGCCACGGATGTACTGGTAGGCGTAGAAGAAGGAGGGAGGCCCCGTGGCGAGAGCTGGCGGGGCCTTTGCTTTTTTAGGGATCGACGCCCAACAGGCCCGCGAGTCTGTCGGCCGTGTCGGACCAGGCGGGAAGGGGCGTTGCGGCTAGCCCCCCTATGATCCTTGCTCGCGCTCGCTCGAGGGCATCGCCATCGTTGGCCAGGGTGCGGATGGCGGCCGCAAGCGCGTCTGTATCGCCGCTTTCGACATAGTCAACGAGGTCCAGCCCGGCTTCCGGGATGCCGCCTACTCTTGCGGCAATGCAGGGTGTGCGGTGGGCCAGGCTTTCCTGAACGGCCAGACCCCATCCTTCGTCGAAGCTCGGCACGACGGTGAATCGAGCGCTTCGGTACAAGGCTGCGAGGTCGCCATCGGGAGCATCCTTGATCCATTTGACGCGGCTGGCGAGCCAAGGATCGTCCTTGAGGCGCTGGCGGATGGTTTCCGAACGCCAGCCGTCACGGCCAACCAGCACGCAAGGCAGCGCGCTTACGGCTTCCTCGGACCGCAGGCGACCGAGTGCATCGAACAATCCATCGAGATTCTTGCGTGGTTCGACGGTGCCGACATGCATCAGGAAGCGCTGTCGCTCCAACCCGTGTTTGGCAAGCACGCTATCGTCGTCCTGGATCGGCAATGGCTCCGGCCATCCCATCGGCATGGTGTCGATCGGACGACCGGACAGCCCTTGCTGGTCGAGGTAGCCAGCCAACTGGCCGCCGACATAGGTCGATGTCACTAGCCAATGATCGACGGCAGGCGCCAGGCTGCCGAACTGATCGAGGAACTGCTTGCCGTAGTGCGGGTGCGTCCACTGCGGATTCACGGCCGCAATGAGATCGTGGACGAGATGGATCAGCTTGGCGCCGCTGCGGCGCTTCAAGGTGATCAGCGCCGGCACATGGCCGCCATGACACCAGAAGTCGCCGAGGCCGACCAAGGCATCGTAGGCGTCATCGGGGGCAATCGTTCTCAGCTTAGACGCGCGGGCGGTCCAGCGTCCGGCACAGCGGCTCTCCCAGAAGCGCTCGGTGAAGCTGAAGCCCAGTGCGATGTAGGGCACATGGATCGAGTGCATCTCGTGCAGGAGGCGCATCGGCTCGGCGAGGCGCATGCTCTCGGCGAACAGGCCGCGCAAGCGGGCGATTGAAGCGCGACGCGTCGCGCGCGTGACCAGCCCCGCGATGATGTCCGGTTCGACGATATAGAACGTGTCCGATCCGATCGCGCGTGAAACCAGGGTCACGGCCGGGTTTCGGAGCAGCGCGGGTTGGCTGAGGATGCTCTCCATCACGCGCTGGATGCCCGACGGATTCGACAGGTAGGCGTACCACTGAACCAGTCCGGAGACATCGAACAGCGCGCGCCGCATGACGCCTAGTGTCCCTTCTTGGGCGTCCGCGCGAAGGGAATCGCGCGCACCAGATAACCGGCGATCAGCGCCTTGCCGGCGGTCGGCAAGAGCACGAGTTGCATCAGCCACTGAGCGACGACATCGCCCACGAAGGCAAGATTGATCGGCCTACCGAGTTGCCGTGCTGCCAGAGCCGCACCGATGGTGCGCAACACCACCAACAGCGCGACCGTGGCGACCCATCCCAGCGCGACGATGAGCGCCCATTCCGGCGCGACCAGCCAGCACACAGCGGCGATCGCCAGGATGGCAACCAGCACAACGGCAGCGCTCGAATAGAACAAGGTCAGGAAGGTGAAGGCAGTGGCCTGTGGCCAGCGCATGCTGTGCAGGAGTGTCCACGGCAGTTTGCGGAAAACCTGCGCCGTCCCCGTGCTCCATCTTTGCCGCTGCAATGCCAGCGCTTCGAAGTTGTCGGGCAGTTCACCTGCCGCCGAGACGTCGAGCAGCAGGCGACAGCGCCAGCCCAGTGCGAAGGAGCGGAAGCTCAGGTCCTGGTCCTCGGCCACGGAATCGCCGCGCCAGCCACCGGCCTGCTCGATCGCTTCGCGCCGCCACACGCCGCACGTGCCGTTGAACGGCATCGGCATGCCGGCCCAGTTGCGAGCCGCCTGCTCGAAACCCATCAGTGTGTCGAGTTCCATTGCCTGGGCGCGTGTCAACGCATTGCGCTCGCGGTTGCGGTAGCCCAGCCGCGCCTGCACGAAGGCCAGCCCGGGATCGGCCAGGAGAGCGGCCATTGTCTGGCGCAAGAAGGAAGGCAGGGGCCGATAGTCAGCGTCGA
The DNA here is from genome assembly GCF_004297405.1 of Reyranella sp. Taxonomy (GTDB): domain Bacteria; phylum Pseudomonadota; class Alphaproteobacteria; order Reyranellales; family Reyranellaceae; genus Reyranella. Next base: position 40,204 of record NZ_SCVC01000002.1, on the reverse strand, counting down.
AGATCGCGAAGTATTGGGCTTCGCTTTGCTGCTGACCGGCCGCGAGCGCACCTGCTTTGAAGCTGTCGCGGTTGGGTCGCACGACATGGCTGATGGCGAAACCCTTGTGCCGCCATTCCTCGACTTTTTGTGCAACGATAGAAGAGGTCTCGTCGGTGCTGTCGTCGAGCACCATGATCTCCAGCCGATCGCGCGGCCAGTCGAGAGCGCAGAGCGAATCGATCGCTGCCCCGACGATCTTCGCTTCGTTGAAGATCGGAAGCTGCACGCAGACTACCGGCTCTTTGCCGCGAATGGCATCGATCTGACTATGCTCAGCCGGCTCCCGCAACGGGCGCCGATGGCTCCCGCGGAGATGGATGGCAATCAGGTAAAGGTCGGCCAAGACGAGCACGCCGATATAGAAGCATAAGATCAGGCCTGCTCCAGCCAGCACGGCGCCTAGCAACCGATCCTCTCATCCGCCAGCGCGGCAACCAGCGTTGCAATTCCCGGCAAAGTCACGTCCATTGGCTTCGAACTGTCTATTTTGAGAATCCAGCGGATGCAAGACTTACAGGCTTGGTTGGCAAAGATCGAAGCGGGTAATGCCGACTTTCGCCGCAAGATTGGTCCGGTGAAAGTCGGCCTGTTCCGGCTGGCCGCCTTCCTGCTGGCGGGGCCGCGTCTCACGGTCGCTGCCCTGTCGGGCCGCCTGCAAGCGACACGGCCCGGCGCCTTCCAATGGCCATGGGTGCCTCGTTGGCCGGGGCTTACGGCAAAGCCCATCCATGTCGATCGGGACCATGCCTGGACTCAGCGGGTCCGCGCCGCCCGGCACGAGATCCTGGCAGAAATGGACAGCGTACACGCCGGCTTCGCCCGTGCCCGCTACGACTCCGATGAGAATCCCAAGGAATGGAACACCTACTACTTCTTTCTCCAAGGTAAGCCGATCGATGAGCATCTGGAGGCCTGTCCGCGCACGGCAGCGATCTTGCGCACGTTGCCGCACAATGGCTTGCACGTGTGTTTCTCCGCGATCCAGCCTGGCGGCTCGCTCCAGCCTCACACCGGCCCGACAAACGCCAGCCTGACCGCCCATCTCGGCCTCAGGAACTGCGCCGGCACCAAGTTATGGGTTGGCGAGCAGGTGGCGGAGTATCGCGATGGTGAAGTGCTGGTCTTCGATGACAGCTTCGTGCACTGGGTCGAGAACAACGGCACTGCCGTTCGCTACACGTTGATGATCACCTTCTGGCATCCCAGCCTCACCTGGATCGAGCGCCTGTTCCTCTCGCATGTGCTGCGGTTGAACGCAGGCTGATCGCGTTCGCGCGCCTGCCCCATCTCGACGAGTCTCCTCGCAAAGGCGCGAGCAATTCTTCTCTACAGGTCAACCTGCATATTCGCAGACGTAACCTTTTAGAATAATTGCACGCTCTCGGCGTGGACAATAAATTTCCACCGAGCGGCTCACCTTGGTCACAGCTTAGTCACGCTAGCGCAATGGACCGTACGCTTCCGATCCTTCTAGTAGGGCGGGCGCTTGGTTGGACACCTTACGCATTTCTGCAGTGATGAGGTGAATCTCCGAAGGGAGTTTCTCCTCAGTCTCATACAGAAAACGCGTCCACCGGGCAGTTTACTTGGCTGATAGAGCCAAGCTCATCGCGTTCGTTGCATCTTAATTCAAGTCGGCGAGGCTAATGACTGTTTTCAATTCGGAATGCCGGCTGGGCGCAAGCTCGAGCCAGCAGTATCAAGTGTTGTGCAACTTTCAGACAGGGCGCGGTTCCGACCGGCATTGTCGTAGCATCGAGACTCTCGACGTCGTGGGAGGTTCGCTGTGACCGAACTTTCCACACTGCTCCAGGACGCATTCTCCAATGGCCGCGTGGTCACTGGGACTGATCGGACCTACACGGTCTCTGCGCCGATCGTCATCAATGTCACGAGCGACATGCAAGGGCCGGTGGGTATCGACCTCGGCGGGGCGATCATCACGTCCAACATCACGGATGGATCGCCCGTCATCCAGATCAACGTCGCTGCCGGCGTCGATCTATCCAATCTCAATCTGTCCAATTTCTTCCTCTACGGAAGCGGCAGCGACGGTGACGGCATCAAGATCGTCGTCGATGGCACGGACCGCAGCTTGAGCAATTGGCTTGTTAACGAAGTTACGATCCAGCATGTGGGCGGCGCCGGCCTCAACATGGTCGGCAATGTCAAGAACGGCACTGTGTTCAACAGCTGGATGCACGACAACGGCAATGGCGGTGCGCGCTTCGACAACGGTACCCAAGGCGGTGTCGTAAGCGACGTCGAATGGTCGGGCGGCGGCTTCCGCAAGAACGAGGTGGGCGGCCTCGTCCTCGATCATGGTGCGCAAGACGTATCGGTCGGCGGCGCCTACTTCGTCGAGAATCTAGCGCCGGGCATCGTTGCGCCTTCGGGAATCACCGCCGTCACCGCCAGTGGCTTCGAGAACAACGGCGGCACGGCCATAGAATTCAATGGCCATGGTGATTTCTGGGCCAACACGTTCTCTTCGCACGGTCCCCAAACGATGGGCATCAGCGGCACATTGTCGGGCTCTGCGAGCGTGCTGGGCAATATCAGCGAGTACTACGGTTCAGGCTCGGGCGGCGTGTCGCTCGCCGCTCTGCAAGGAAGTGGCAACGTTGCCGATGTCGGCGGCGGCATCTCTGCCGGCGGCAATGTCGATATCAACGGTCTCGGCACCGTGCCTAGCCAGGTCGTTATCGAGAAGCACGACTTCCAGATGCCGTCGGTAGAGCCGGTGACCGCAGCCATGTCGGCGCCGGTCGCGGACAGCCACAGCGGTCAAGAACTCGAAACCGTGCTCAGGGATGCCCTGGTTGGCAACCATATCGCCAACCTGGCGCCGAAGACGTATGTCGTGACGTCGCCAATCGTGATCAATCTCAACGATAGCTCGGCAAGCCCCAAGGGTATCGACTTGGGTGGCGCGACGATCGTCTCGCAGATCACCAACGGGGAACCGGTCATTCAGATCAATGTCGGACCAGACGTCGATCTGCGTTACCTGACGCTGTCGAACTTCACCATCCAGGGCAACGGCCAGGAAGGCGATGGCATCCAGATCGTGGCCGCCGGTCCTGACCGTTGGCTGTACAACTGGACCGTCAATGACGTGACTGTCAAAGACGTCGGCGGCATCGGTCTCGATGTCATCGGTAGCGTGTTCGAAGGCATGGTCTCCAATTCTTGGATGATCGGTAATGCCGAAGGGGGCGCACGGTTTGCACACAGCGCTGAGGAGGGCCAGGCAAGTGCGCTGCGCTGGTATGGTGGCGGTGCCCAAGACAACGGGGTGGCCGGCATCGTCTTGGCCAACGCTGCGCGCGATCTCACGGTCGATGGCGCCGACATATCCGGGAACCATGGTCCCGGCATCATGGCGCCATATGGCATCACCGCCGTCATGGACAGTCGATTCAGTGACAACCAAGGCGTTGGTGTGGTGTTCCAGAACTACGGGAACTTCATCAACAACGAGTTCACCACCTCTGGATCTCAGACCTACGGTCTCCAAGCCTGGCTGGACAACCCGGCGACGCTCATCAACAACACCAGCACCTATACGGGCGCTGGTGCGGATCCGACGGCGCTTGCAAATCTGCAGGGTATCGGCCAGCTCGGCATCTACGGCAACGAGAAGGTCATCGCCGGTCCATCAGTCGAGGTGATCGGGCTGAACGGCGCGATCACTCCGCATGCAGCCGGCTATCAGCCTGGCGGCTCCGTAGTGCAGCCGCCGGTGGTGCAGCCACCCGTCGTGGAGCCTCCGGTGGTTCAGCCGCCCGTGGTGGAGCCACCCGTCGTGGAGCCTCCAGTGGTGGTTCAGCCGCCTGTGGTGGAGCCGCCCGTCGTGGAGCCTCCGGTGGTGGTGCAGCCGCCTGTGGTGGAGCCGCCCGTCGTGGAGCCTCCGGTGGTGGTTCAGCCGCCCGTGGAGCCGCCCGTCGTGGAGCCTCCGGTGGTGGTGCAGCCGCCAGTGGTGCAGCCGCCAGTGGTGCAGCCGCCTGGTGATGGCGGGACAGATGTCGGTTCCGGTGGTGAAACCCCCGGCAATCACATCAATCTCGGATCGGGTGACGAAGTCCTGCAAGATTCGTTGGCGGACCTGGACGGCAGCATCATCTCCGGTTTCGGGCATGGCGACACGATCGACATTCTCGGTGCACTGGTCGGCCGCGACAATATCGGTGTCACCAAGGTGACCGATGGTGTCGTGATCAATGCGGGTGACTCGAGCTTTCAGCTCAATGGTGATTTCTCCAACGGCGATTTCATGTCCGTTGCGCGAGGCACCGAGGCGAACGCTCATACGCTTGTCACCTTCGAGAACTACCTGCCTGGCCTCCAGGAAGGTGTCGGTGTCGACCCGGCCTCGATCAACGGCGTCGGCAACGAAGCCTTCCTGACGGGCGATGGCGCCGTCCGGTTCAGCCTGGAGTTGAAGGGAACCGCTTCGAGCTACACCAACACGCTCGGAACCTACAAGATGGCCGAAGACGGGACGATCTCCGACGTGAATATCGTCTTTGCCAATACACAAGGCGTGACGCCGGGAACGACCGTCGACTTGGGCGTGGCATCCAGTAACGAGAAGATCGGCTTCTTCTTGATCCAGGATGGCTACGACACCTACGGGAACTTGCCTGACAATCTGTCGTTCGTGACGCCCGCCGGCGGCTCAGCGCCGGTGCTCCAGAGCGCCACTCTGGGGCAACTGAACGGTGCGACGGTGTTTCACTCGTTCTCGAACCTGAATCCTGCACAGGCCGAGTATGTCCTGACAGGTACCTCACCGGGTGGCCGGGAGTTGCTGATGGGCTTCGAGGATCAGCAGCACACGGTCGGAGATCACGACTTCCAGGATATCGTGATCAGCATCAAGACTGACAAGGACGGCCTGTTGCTCGTCTAAGCAGGCCGGTCGATGACATGCCCCTCGGAGGTCCTCGAAAGAGGATTTCCGAAGGGTAGAGGCCGGATATGGACGGCAGGGCTCTCCCTGCCGTCAGCGGCCAGCGACCACGTTGATGAACGATGGCGCCTTGCGGATTTCTGGCAGCTCCTCGGCGATCGCATCGAGCACACCGTCGATATGCTCCGAGGTATGGCGGCTGGTGATGAAGAACCTGAGCCGCGACTGGTTCTCGGCGACGCCCGGGAAAATAATCGGAATGACGTTGTAACCGCGCGCCAGCAGGCGGTGGGACAGGATCACGGCATTCGGTGAATTGCCTACGATGATGGGCACGACCGAAGCGCCGATGCTGAGCCCGACATCGAGGCCGCGCGCCTTCGCGCCTGCCACAAAGGCCTGGCCGTTCTGCCGCAACTTCTCCAGGCGCCACGGCTCGCGGCGCATCACTTCGATGGCCGCGCTTGCTGCCGCCGCGACGGAGGGGCAGCCGCCGACACTGTAGACGAAGCCCGGCGAGGTGTATTTCAGCAGCTCGATCAGCTTGCGGCTGCCGGCGACATAGCCCCCGGTCGAAGCCAGCGCCTTGCTGAGCGTGCCCATCCAGATATCGACATCGGCGGGATCGACGCCCTGCTCTTCGGCGATGCCGCGGCCGGTGGTGCCCAGCACGCCCACCGAATGCGCTTCGTCGACCATTAGCCACGCATCGTAGCGCCGCTTCAGGCGTACCAGCGCGGCGAGATCGGGCATGTCGCCGTCCATGCTGTAGAGGCCTTCGACGATGATCAGGGCGCGACGGTGCCGCCGCCGGTTGAGCCGCAGCGCCCGCTCGATCGCTTCGACATCGCCGTGTGAGCAGAGGATCCGCTTGGCGCCCGACAGCTTGGCACCTTCCACGACGCTGTTGTGAATGAGGGTATCGCTGACCAGGAGATCGTCGGGGCCGAGGAGGCCGCCGATCACCGAAACGTTGGTCGCATGGCCACTGACGAAGGAGAGCGCATCCTCGACGCCGTGCAGTTCGGCCAGCAGCGCCTCGAGGTCGCGATGCACCTGCCGCTCGCCCGCCGTCAGCCGGCTCGCGCCAACCGATGTCCCGAACTTGTCGATCGCGGCCTTTGCCGCGGCGCCGACATCGGGGTGGCCGTTCAAGCCGAGGTAATCGTAGGAGGAGAAGTTGATGACTTCGCGGCCTTCCACAGACGTCGTCTCGGCCGCCCGCCCGTCATGGAGGCGATAGAAGGGGTTCTCGATGCCGGCGATCTCGCCCGCGGCCTTCTGCAGCTTCAGGACTTCGTATTCCGGCAGCGTGCCGAAATCGAACCGCCGCCGCTCCTCTGCCGCGGCCACCTGCGTGGGACGCAGCGGTGCGCGCTCGGCGCCAGCCGACGGCTGGGCCAGCGCCTGACGGACCCGGGTCACGACGTCGAGAGCTTCGTCGGAAGAGCGGACGCCTTCGGTCATCAGAGTCCTTCCAGATTACGCGAGCGATCGAGTACGGCGCGGACGGCGGCCTGCCGGTCGGCAGCGTCCGTCGACTCTGCCTCGGCAGCGACATGGCTTGCCGACAGAGCCGCGAGCTGGCCCGGCATCGTTTCCTTGGGGCCGTCGCCGGCGATCAGGGTAGCGATCCGGCGGGCGACGTCTACCGGCGTAATCCCGTTGGCCAGCGACATGATGGGCAGGTCGACCTGCAGCGACTCTTCGACGGTGGTCCTGAGCTCCAGCATCATCAACGAGTCCATGCCGATTTCGGCCAGGGCGCGGTGCCGGTCGATCTCCTTGGGCGGCAGACGCAGCACGCGGGCAATTTCCTCGACGATGATTTCGAGGAGCACTTCACTTGCCTGGTCGACCGACATGCCGCGCAGCTTCTCTAGTGTCGCTGCGGAATCCGTCGTCTGGCGCGTACCGGCCGCCGGAACCACGGCGCCGAACATGGGCGCCCGTGTCACCGCCAGTTCACGCTTGGCCATGCCCCAGTCGATCCGGCCGATCGAGAGGAACGCCATCGCCGGCCGGCCCTCGGCATCGAACGCGAGATCGAGTGCGTCGAGTGCAGGGCGCGACGCGATCAGGCTCGAGGCAAAGCGCTTCTTCAGGCTCGTATTTGCCGAGATATTGCGGGCGAGATAGCCGGTATCTTCAATGCCGCCCCAGGCGACCGCCAGCGCAGGCAATCCATGCCGCTGGGCCCGGCGGGCCAGCCCCTCGAGGAAGCCGTTGGCCGCGACGTAGTTGAACTGACCGGGATTGCCCAGAAGGGTTGTTGCCGATGAATAGAGCAACAGGTAGTCGAGCTTCTGCCCCGACGCCTCAAGCTCGGAGGCCAGCCCCTCGAGGTTGAGCGCGCCACCCATCTTCGGCTGCAGCACCTTGGTGATCGCTTCCTGATCCATGCCGTCGATCAGGCGATCGTCGAGCACCATCGCGGCATGGACGATTCCCTTGAGCGATCGGCGGCCTGCGAGGTTCTTGACGCTGCGCTGCAGGACGCCGGCGTCGGTGACGTCGAGAGCCACTGCCTTGATTTCGACGCCGCTACGCCGCAGCGCTTCGACGCGGGCGGAGGCTCCCTCGGCCAGCTGGCCGGACCGGCTCGCCAGCACGAGGTGGCGTGCGCCGCGGTCAACCAGCCATTCGGCCGTCGCCAGACCGAAGCCGCTTGTTCCGCCGATCACGAGATGAACGCCTTCCGGATCGACCGGGAAGGCGCCCTCCACGCGCGTGTCTTCGCTGGCCTGCCGGGCCGGTGTCACGACGATCTTGCCGATATGTCCGGCCCGCTGCATCAGTCGGAAGGCATCGCCCAACCGCTCCCCACCGTATACCCGGTGCGGTAGGGGCTGGAATTCGCCGGTCGCGAACAACTCGATCAGCTCGCTGAACAGCCTCTGCGTCAGATCACGGTGCTCGATGATGAGCTGGTCGACGTCGACGCCGAAGTAGCTGAGGTTGCGGCGGAAGGGCCGCAAGCCGACATGCGTGTTGGCATAGAAGTCGCGCTTGCCCAGTTCGATGAACCGGCCGAAGGGCCTCAGGCAATCCATCGAGCGGATCATCGCCTCGCCGGCCAGCGAGTTCAGCACGATGTCGACGCCACGGCCATCGGTATGGGCCGAGACCTCGTCGGCGAAGGCGAGCGAGCGCGAATTCAGCACGACGTCAGCGCCGAGGTCGCGCAGCAGTGCCCGCTTCTCCTCGCTGCCGGCCGTCGCGATGACCTTGGCACCGCAGAAACGCGCGACCTGCAAGGCAGCCAGGCCGACCGCGCCGGCGCCACCGTGGACCAGCACGGTCTCGCCTTGCTTGAGGCCGGCGAGATGAACGAGCGAATAATAAGCAGTGAGGAAGGCGACGGGTATGGTCGCCGCGGCCTCGAAGGTCAGGTTGCCGGGTAGGGGGCTCACGGAGAAGGCCGGCGTCACGACATGGCTTGCGAAGCCGCCGGAGACGAAAGCGACGACACGGTCGCCGACTTCGTATTCCAGGGTCTCCGGACCGACCGCGGTAACCGTGCCAGCGCACTCCATGCCGAGAGCAGGGCCGGCATAGCCGTCCTCCAGCGCCTCTTCCGGGAGCAGGCCGAGATTCCACATCACGTCACGGAAGTTCAATCCGGTTGCCGCCACCTCGATCTCGACCTCGCCCGGGCCAGGCACTTGTCGTGGCGTTGCAGACCAAGCGAGCGCGCCGCGGTTCGAGCTGGAGCGCGGCACCAGCTTGAGCGCGACATCGTCGCTACGCTCCAGCGGCTGGGCGGGAGGCGCTGCGCCGCGCGTGAGGCGGAAGACCAAGCGCTCGTTGCCACGGAAAAAGACCTCACGCTCGTCGGTCGGTGTGGCCATCTCTTCGGCGGCGCGCCGCAAGGTGACGGAGGCCGGCGCACCGGCCAGGCCGAGGCAATGGATCTCGAGGGCAGCGTACTCGTTTTGCGCGACGCGCATCGCGGCGGTGAGAGCGCACCAGAACGGGCTTTCGAGCGGCGATCCCGGCGGGCTTTCGCCGAAGTCGACCAACATCCAGAGCCGTGCCGGGGCCGCGCCCAGATGCCGGCAGCGATCGGCTACGCGTGACAACAACGCACTCATCTGGGGCACTGTCGCGCCAGCACGGCCGGCATCGAGGATCCAGGCGATATCAGTCGTCGTTGTCGTCTCGGAAGTGCCTGCGCCGGCGTTCGGCAGCGCCGCCTGCAATGCCTTGCGGTTGGGCGTCTCGTCACCTTCCCAGGCGAACACCGGCTGATCCGACACTGGGTCGGTCGCCGCGTCGGAGGCGCCAGCAGCCCCGTGGATAAGGACGCCGATGCTCTCGTCGCCGAGGATCGGCTTATCCGAGACCGTGTCGAAGCCCGCGCTCGCGAGTTCGTCCGTCCATTCGCGCGCCGTCAACAGGGCGCCGACAGGGAATGAGGAATTGGCCGAGCGTGCCCACCACTTCGGACGGATGCCGCGCACGATATCCCAGAAGAGACTGGGCGCCGGTTCTCCGGCCAGCAGCGGCGCACGAGGGCGCAGCACGCGCTGCAGGCGGTCGAGCCCGTCGCCCGATGCTGCGATCTCACTCAGCGCATCGACTGCGGCGGCGAGGTCGAAAGTGCCGGATGGCCAGGACTCGAGGTCGGTCCAGGGAACGCAGCGAATGTGCTGGGCGTCATCGTCCAGGGCCGCCCGCGCTTGATCGAGACGATCCGGATCGAGGTCGGTGATGACGATGTCGAGTCCGGGGACACCGCTCAGCAACTCGGCGGCGAGCACCGCATGCTCGGCGCCGATCAACAGCAACCGCAGCAGTCGGCCTTCCGGTCGCGCCGCGACAGCCTGGAAGACCTCGTCGAACACGGCGCGGCGCAGCAACGAGATCTGTCGCGATGCCGCATCGAGCTGACGCCAGTGCGGCGATTGCAGTTCGGCTTGCACCGAGGCGTCGCCGGCGACCACTCGCTCCATGATGTCGCTGAGCCGCGACAGGCTGGCTGCTTCCGTGGCCATCGTGGGATGACGGGCGAGCAGCGTACGTACGAGCGAGTCGACAGTTGGCAGATCGCAGGTCTCGGCCAGTGCCGGTGCACCCTGCTGTTCGAGCACCAGATTCTTCGTCTCGAGGTGCCAGAGGAGTGCCGAGCAAAGATAGGCCGCCCAATCGGCATCGCCGTCTGGTGCAGTTGGTAGTTCACGCAGATCTTGCGCCGCTGGGCCGTTGCGGAACGCGCTCCAGACCAATCTCAGACAGCCGGCATCGAGCAACAGCAGTGCCTCGCTGAGCGCAGCCGGGTCCATCATCCCTTCGCGCTCTGCGGCGACATTGTTGCTGCGGAAGTGCGCAGTGGAGGGCTTGCCGGCGCGCTCCAAGGACCAGACAGTCGCCTGGTAAGTGAACGATCGCGGATCTGCGCCTTGGCCGACGGGCGCCTCGATCAGCCGCACCTCTTCGGCAGCGGCGATGACTTTGCCGGCCTCGTCCAGCAAGTCGATGTCGACCAGCATCGACGTCAATGACTGACGCAGCGTGCGGGCGATCGCGCGCATTGCCGTGGCGCCGGGCTCGAAGACGCGTACTCGGCCGAAGCGCACCGGCAACATGCGCTTCATCGGCATGTCGGCGACGCCGGCCTCCTCCGACGCGAACAGCGCGTGGAACGCTGCATCCAGCGCCGTGAGGTCGATCACCCGTCCGCCGAGTGCCGTCGCATCCTCGGGCTCCAGGGCGGCTACGGCGAGCTTGGGCTCGGGAAAGGAGACATGCCGGATGCGTTGGAATGTCGGGCCATAGTCGAAGCCCAGTCCGCGCGACACGTCGTAGACCTTGGCTTTCGGCACGACCACAGTGCCCATCGAGCCGGCCTTGGCCGGCGCGTTCGCGTGGCTCGCCGGCGATCGGCCGATGATGCCGCGGGCATTCATCGCCCAGTCGACGGCAGCGTTGCGCGGGCGCGACAGGAACTCAGCGATGCCAGTTTCACGGTCAAATGTGACCGAGGTCTCGAACGATGCCGCACCGTCGAACACTAGCGGACGCACGATGTCGAAGTCGCGCAGTTCGATGGCGCCTTCAGGATAGAGCTCCCGCGCCACAGCCAGCATTACTTCGACATAGCCGGCAGCCGGGAAGACCGAGAGCCCGCCGACTTTGTGGTCGGCCATCCAGGGGAACAGGGCAGGGTCTATGGTAGAGAACCATGCCGACCCGTCCTGGCGCAGCCGCGACCCGAGCAGTGCATGTGACGGTCCTGCGAAGGTATTGGCCGCCTCGGAGGTCGACCGCACTTTGAATTGCGAATGCCGCCAAGGATAGGCGGGCAGGGGCAGCGCCGTCACTGGCGGTGGCCCGAAGAAGCGTTGCGCATCGACCTGACCGCCCAGCAGCACCAGGCGAGAGACCGCCCGCTCGACGGGATCGCTGCCGTCTTGTTCCAGTGATTCGGTCAGCGACTCTACGACGGCGCCTCGGACATTGGCCTCGCGCATCGTGTCGCGAATGTAGCTTGCCAGGATCGGTTTGGGCCCGATCTCCACGAACAGGCGCAGTCCTTCCTTCAGCAGGCAGTTCAAGCCGGCCTCGAAGTGCACCGGCTCGCGCACGTTCAGCCACCAGTGATCGGCGCCGAGCATGCCGTGGTCGGCGAACGCGCCGGTCACCGTCGAGACGAAGCGGCGGCGCGCATTGAGCGGCTTCAACCCCTTGAGTTCGCGCAGGAGTGGCCCGCGCACAGGGTCGACCAATGAGCTGTGGAAGGGATAGTCGAGATCGAGTCGCCGGGCGCCAATGCGCAGGTCGGCCGCGGCCGTCAGCATCAAGTCTATCTGCTTGACCGGACCCGAGACCGTAACGCTGCGCCAGCTGTTGATCGCGGCAATGTCGACGCCGGGTACCTTGGTGGAGGCAAGGAAACGGCGGGCATCACGCTCGCCCAGCATGAGGGCAGCCATGGCGCCGCTGTGCCTCACCGACTCCTGGTGGCGGCTGCGGGCGACAACCACATCGATCGCTTGGTCGAGGCTGAGTGCACCGGCGCACCAGGCGGCGGCGATTTCGCCGACGCTATGCCCCATCGTCGCGACAGGCGCGATCCCCAGTGCTTCGAAGCTGCGCACGGTCGCGATCTGCAGCGCGAGCAACAGCGGCTGCGCATAGGTCGCCTGACGCAGCTTTTGTGCGAGATCGTCGGCGAACAGGAGATCGATGAGCGATTCCTTCTGCCGCCGGGAGAATTGGACGTCGACTTCCTTGAGGGCGTCACGGAAACGCGGATTGGCGTGCCACGCCGTCCGGCCCATGCCGACCCACTGTGAGCCGTTGCCGGAGAAGATGTAGGCGATCGGCAGGTTCGTTCCGAGCGCTTGGCCGCTCAGCGTCGCAGGCGATGGCTCGCCCTGAGCGAATTGCTCGAGATGGTGTTTCGTCTCTTCGGTCGTCTTGCCACGCACGATGAGTCGGTGCGGCAGCGGATCGCGCAGATGTGCTGCGGCGCCGATGAAGTCGCTGCTTAGCCGTTTGTCGGACGGCCATTGCTCGATGAAGGAACGCGCCAGCTCGGGCAGCGCCTCGGCCGAATGTGCCGACAACAGCAGCGGCGGCGGTCCGGCCTCGGTCCTCGGGTGAGCAACGCTTACCGACGTGTCTTCGCCGCGCAGGATGACGTGCGCGTTGGTACCACCGAAGCCGAACGAATTCACGCCGGCCAGGGATGGCCCACGGCGCTCCGGCAACGACCAGTTCTGGCCGATCACCTTGAGGTTCAACTCGTCCAGCGGGATGTTTTCGTTCGGCGAGACTTGGTGCAGGGTTCCCGGCAGGGTGCCGCGGTTCAGCGCCAGGATCGATTTCAGCACACCGGCCAAACCGGAGGCAGGCTCGAGATGGCCGATGTTCGATTTCACTGAGCCGATTGGCAGGGGCTGCGAGCGCCGCTGCGCGAGGCCTTTGCCCAGCGCATCGGCTTCCAACGGGTCACCCGCTTGCGTGCCGGTTCCATGTGCCTCGACGAAAGCGAGTTCGCTGGGATCGACGCCGAAGTCGCCATAGACCTGTTCCAACAGGCGTCGCTGGGATTCCGCCGAGGGGAGGGAGAGACCGGTCGTGCGGCCATCCTGTCCCACGGCCGAGCCGACGATCGTCGCATGAACGCGGTTGCGCGCCTTGCGAGCGGTGGCGACCGACTGCAGCACCAGCACGACGGCGCCCTCGGCTCGCACGTAACCGTCGGCGGCGGCATCGAAAGGCCGGCAGCGCCCGGTGGGCGAGAGCATTGACGCGCGCGAGAAGCCCACGAACGAGAAGGGCGAGAGCAGGAGGTTGACGCCGCCGACGATGGCCGTTTCGACCGTGCCATTGCGGATCGCATCGGCTGCCAGCGACAGCGCTACCAGTGAGGAGGAGCAGGCAGTGTCGACGGTGAAGCTGGGACCGTGCAGGTCGAGACTGTAGGAAAGCCGATTGGAGACGATGCTGAGCGTATTGCCCGTCATCATGTGCACGTCGGCTGCCGACGGATCGGCGAAGAAGCGCGCGCCGTAGTCGACTGACGAGGCGCCGACATAGACGCCGGTATGGCTGCCGGCGAGCTTCGACGGGCGGATGCCGGCGTGAGCCAGTGCATCGTGTGTCACTTCCAGCAGGTGACGCTGTTGTGGATCGACCTGTTCGGCTTCGCGCGGGCTCATGCCGAAAGCCGAGGCATCGAAGCCCCAGACATCGTCGATCAGGCCGGCAGCGAAGGTGTAGGCGCGGCCCGGTTGGTCGGTCGAGGGATGGTAGAAGGCCGCCGTCGGAAAACGGTCGGGGGTAATCCAGCTTATCGCAGAGCGGTTGTCGCGCAACAGACGCCAGAAACCTTCGGCATTTTTGGCGCCGGGCAGACGGCCGGCATAGCCAACGATCGCGACTTCGTCATGCACAGTCATCGACGTTCAATGCCCCCCAACCGAACGCCAGTCGCCCCCTCTCCACCATGAGTCGGCACTCGCGAACGACGTGTTGATCAATCTTTATCTTCAATCAATTTAGTTCAGCCGCGGGCTGGCATTCACCATACTGGGCGTGGCAATATCCTGCAACTGTTGCACTGCACAATGAGCGATCCAGAAACGAAGTCCGCGAGTGCAGACGGTGTGCAGCGCATTGCCCTCTGCCATCTGGAAAGTCTGACCTGCCTACCGGCGCTGAACCTAATCTTCGAGACATGCGGTGATCGTATTGGGCTGGTCCTGGTCTCGCGCCGATTCGACACTGCCCACGGTGGCTTCTTCGATCAGTTGACCGCCAGCGTCCGGAAATCGGGCGTCCGCATGACCTTCTGGCTGGGATTCGATTTGATCTCGGCGCAAGTGGTGGCTGTCGTGTCTCGGTTGCTGCGTTTCGCTGGTCGGCCCAAACTTGAAACACTACCGGCGCTCGTCTCGCGCCACGGTGCGGTGCTGGTCGAGACCGGCGACATCAATGCAGATGTCACCTTGGACCGGCTACGCGCCTATGCGCCCGACGTGCTGCTGGCCATGAATTTCGATCAGATCCTGAAGCCACCGGCCATCGCAGTGCCTCGGCTCGGTGCGATCAACATCCACCCTTCGCTCTTACCCGCCCTGCGTGGCCCTTGTCCGGTCTTCTGGGCTCTGGTCGAGGGCGGCGCGGTGAGTGGCGCGACGGTGCATCGGATCGAAGATGCTCGTATCGATGCCGGTGCGATTCTCCGGCAGGTCACGCGACCGATTGATCGCAGCCGGTCTGTAGCGGAGATCAATACAGAACTCTTCCTGGCGGGAGCCGGGGCTCTGGGTGAGGCGCTGGAGGATCTTTCGTCCGGGCGCGCGGCCAACACGCCGGCGGCGGGCCAGTATCGGGGCTTTCCCACCGCTCTGGAGGTCACTGAAGCACGACGTGCTGGTGTGCGCCTGTGTGGTCTCTGGTATGCGATTCGCTTGATCGCCGCCGCCGTATTGCCAGCCTATCGGCGCAGCGACAGCGGCCGGTTTCGCCAGTAGGTCCGCCGACGCGGCAGCAGAGCCGCCAGCCAGAGGACCGGCGCCAGCAGTTCGCGTGCGGCCCAAGCCGCAGGAAACGCCCGCCCGGTCGGCCAGCCAGCCAGCCGCAGGAAAATCCATTCCGCACCCAGGAATATAACCGCCGTTGCACTGGCCCCGCTCGCGAAGCCGAGCCCCAGCGAGCCGGCCGCTGCCCCGCCCGCCAGGACGGCCACGGGTGCCGAGGCGATCAGCTCGAGGCCGAACAGCAGCGGCGCATATTGCCGTCGGCAGGTCGCCCAGCGGAGATGACGGTGCCAGACCTCGCCAAAGTCGCGCCGGCCGATCGGTTGGCGCACCGGCTCGGCCGTGAGCGCGACCTTCTGACCGGACCGTACGAGTTGGCGCTGCACCACGGCGTCCTCGCACATCGTATTGCCCGAGGGCGCGAAACCGCCGCTGGCCAGCAGGTCCCGCCGCGACACCAGCATTGACTTGCCGGTGCTGAAGGAGAGGCCGACAGCGTCACCGGCGCACTGCAGGCGGGCGAACTGCCCGTTCATGAAAGCAGCGTCGACCTCACCCCAGAACGACTCCGCCGCCTCGCCCAACGCGCAGGCCGAGACCAGACCATGGCCCGCCGCGCGGACGGCGAGATGCTCGGCAATGCGCTGCGAGGAGGAGACGACATTGTCGTCGCTGAGCAGCAGTAAGTCGTGGGCCGCCAGCGGCACGGCGGCGGCCAGCAGGGCAGATTTTGGATTGCCAAGGGCGACCGGCGCGACGGCCCGGCTCTTCAGCGTAGGGTGTCGCTGCACAGCCGCCTCAATGGCAGTCGCGGCCGCTCGATCCGCCTCGTCGCAGCACAGGATGATTTCTAACGCCGGATAATCGAGAGCTGCCAGCGATGTCGCGCACTGGGACAGGGCAGGTGCTGGTGAACTTACCGGCACGATGAGGGAGACAGGCAGGGCAGGCGATGGTGAAGGGATCCTGTTCAGCCGCAAACGCTTCAGAGGTTGCGACAGGGCCGCTCCCAAGGTGCCGAGAAGCCATCCGGTCGCGAGAACCCACAGGGCGATGCTTGCCAGCGTCATGATCGGGAAAGGGTCTGGCAAGGTCCTGTCTTCTGTTGGTTCGCGAGAGGCGGGCGCCCCAGGATGGATGTTTAAGCGGACATTTGACCCAATGCCGCGTCTGCGACAACTTCGCCGGATTCACAGGCCTCTGCCTAGGAACTTCGCAGATATTCGCCTAACGTCCGGCCCGTGATGGCATTGGACAGAAACGCATCGGGCCTCGGGGCATCGGCGATAGTATCGGGGCACGCAGTTTACGCGCGTGTCCTTCGCAAGGGCGTAGGCTTGGTCGTATCAGCGTCCATGGCGGTGACGTCATTGACATCCTGCTCCGGCCTGCCGGGCGCCGGCCCGACCGCGGGCGAGGTCACCGCGGCCTCGAAGCCCACGTCGACGGGCGAAACCCGCTTTGCCCTGATCGATGTCGATCCCAATGTCGTCGCCAAGATGGAGAGTTGGTCGGCCGTTTCCCTGCAGGGGACTTTCGGCAAGCAGGGAGCGGTGGCCACCCAGGCGATCGGCCAGGGCGACTATGTCCAGGTGACGATCTGGGAGGCGGCATCCGGCGGGCTGTTCTCTGCTCCTACTAATGCCCAGATGACCGGGTCGGGCTCGCGCACGGCGACGATCCCCGAGCAGGTGGTAGGGCCGGATGGTGCGATTACCGTTCCCTATGCCGGCCGTGTCCAGGTCAGGGGCCGCACGCCGCAGCAGGTCGAACAGGCTGTTGTTACGGCCCTGACGGGCAAGGCCATCGAGCCGCAGGCGTTAGTGACCGTGACCAAGAACATTGCCAACACCGTCACTGTGGTGGGTGAGGTGACGGGCGGTGCGCGTGTGCCGCTTACAACCCGTGGCGATCGCATCCTCGACGTGGTGGCGAGTGCAGGTGGCACTAGGGCGGCGGCGCACGAGACGTTCGTGACCTTGGTACGTGGTCCCCAGTCTGTGCGGATACCCATGCAGGCGCTTCTCATCAGCCCGGCGGAAAATGTCTTCGTACGGCCGGGCGATGTCATCAGTGTTGCCAAGGAGCCGCAGACTTTCACCTCTGCAGGTGCGACAGGGCAGAACTCTGTGGTGCCGTTCGACTCGATCGGAATCACGCTCGACCAGGCCATCGCCCGGGCCGGCGGTCTCAGTGACACACGTGCTGATCCGGGTGGAGTTTTCGTCATTCGCTACGAACGACCGGAAGAGTATGATCAGCTCGGCTTCCGTCGCCCCGACCCGGGGGGGCTTCCTCAGGTGCCAGTGATCTATCGCGTCAACATGCGCGACCCCAACGGCTTCTTCATGGCGCGACGCTTCCCAATTCGCAATAAGGACATCCTTTTCGTCTCCACCGCGCCGGCGGCGGAGATGCAGAAGGTGATCAACGTGCTGATCGGCTTCGTCGGCGCGGCTGCGACGGTGGTGGCGGTGGCGGCGGTGGCGCGGTAGCCAATGGAAGGGGCCGGCTTGCAACGCGACCGTCTCGACGACTCGTTCGCGCCGCTGGTTATTGCCGGCTCGGATCCACGGCTGCAATCCGAATACGGCACGCGCGATAAGAACCTACTGCGTATCTCTGGGATACCCGACCACGGGCGCCGGATTCTTTTTGGGCCACACATTTCGCTGCCACCGGGCCTCTTCCGCTTCGAGTTGTCTTTCGACCTGGAGGCCCGCGGCTCGGGCATGGTGACCGTCGACCTCACGCGGGCGGGCGGTCATCGCGATTTCTACCTGCGCCGGTGCTTCGAGTGGGAATTGCAGCGCGGCCTGATCCGAATTTCTCACCATTTGCTGCAGGCGACCGACCGATTTGAACTGCGCCTCTATGCTGGGGTGGGCTTGGGGATGGCCGTGAAGCAACTGACGGTGTTTCGCCTCGACGAGGTGAAGTAGGCGACAGGCCTCGGGGAGGGCGGGAGGCTATGCCTTCGACGCGCCGAGTTTGAGCGACTTTTGCAGCCGTGCGCCGAGAGAGAGCGCTGCGGACGGCGGAGGCTCGGAGGGGCGCTCGAGGGCCTTCAGCCTCTGGACGCGATCGACGAAGACGGAGGCCTTCGGATCCAGGGCCAGCGCCTCCTCGGAGACCGCGATGACCTTCGCTTTCCCAGTAGTGCATCTGGGCGGGTTCCGTGGAGGTAGAAGGGGGTGGACGATTCTGACAAGGACGCAGGCGCTCGATAAGCGTAGGCTCGACGCCTCCATAGGCGACGGCAACTCCCGCGTCGAAAGCGGGCGAGGCGCAATAAGCCTTTGTCGCGATGCCGTCCGAACCGATACTACACGCGATGCCATCGGAGAGCCCGCGCGCGGTATGAAGATTTTCCTTTTGAGCAACGGGGCGGCGGGGGCGTGGGCGCACGCCTTTCTTGACAAGATCTCGGCCGCCTCGGCGGCAAAGCCGGAGATCGTCGTCGTGGACGGAGGGACGCCACGCGATGTCCTCGCAGCGCTCGCCGTCGCGCCGACAGACGTCCTCGTCCTGGCGCCGCAGGCACCCTTTGCGAACGAAGGCGCACGGGCCGATGTATCTATCGATGCCGTGCGCCACGAGGCGCAGAAGGCCATCCTGGCCCTTGAACTGGCGCGTCGCATCCCACGGACGTTACTCTTGCGCCCGGCAGAAACGGCAGAATGGCCTCGGCTGGTGGCCGAGATACTTGGAGAGCCCTCCTCTGACCTCCTGGCGCTCGCCGAGCCGGTTCCGGCCGAGGCTGCCGCGCCCTCGGCACCACCGCCGTCACCATCGCTTCTGCGGACCTACCTCGCGCCGCTCCTCGCCGCGGCCGGACCTCCGACCTTGATCGTGGTGGCATGGTCGCGCGACTGCTTCCTCTACGGCGATGCGCCGGGCGAATTCCTGCCGGCGGCAGTGGAGGTTGCCGGAAGAGGGCGCATCCTCGCTTATGGGCCCTACATGCCACTGCCCAGCGGCCGCTGGCGGGCGACGGCCTATCTCGGCTTTAGCGCGGATATCGGCAGCATGCCTTTCATCCTGGAGGCCGACACCGATGCCGGTATCACCCGCGGCTTCTTCGAGGTGAAACAGGGCGGCATCTTCACCCTTGATCTCGCGTTCGAGGTGACCGATCCCTTCCATCCCGTGGAATTTCGCCTGGTCAGCCAAGATTCGGCCCTGGAGGGGCTGGTGTCGTTGATCGAGATCCGGCTGGAGCAATCGTCGTCGACTGGGGAATGAACGGAACGCTCGTCCGCGACGTCGTTTACAAAGCCCCGTAGATGCGTTCGGCCAGCGAGAGGTCCCTCAGCACCCGCCCCCGGCCGCCCTTCAAGATTAGGGCGCTCTGGCAAAATTCCTTGATCGTGCCCGCATCGTGCACGGCCATGATCATGCCGCAGGCACTGCGCTTGCTGAATAGCTCGTCACGGCACTTCAGCTGGAAGCGCCGATCGCCGACCAGGATGACCTCGTCGATCAGATAGCATTCGAAGTTCATCGCCAAGGACAGCGCAAAAGCCAGCCGCATGCGCATGCCGTCGGAGTAGAACCGCACCGGCATGTACATGTGTCGGCCCAGTTCCGAGAAATCGGCGACATAGTCGAACGTCTCGCGGAACGGCAGGCCATAGAGCCGGGCGAGGAATCGCACATTGTCGTAGCCGGTGAGCTCACCCTCGAAGCCGCCGCCCAGCGCCAGCGGCCAAGACAGGCTAAGGCCACGCCGGACCTCGCCCGAGGTCGGCTGCAGCACGCCGGCCAGGATGCGGATCAAGGTCGACTTGCCCGAACCGTTGGCACCGAGGATTCCGATCCGCTCGCCGGCGCCGACGCGGAACGAGATGCCGTTCAGGGCGCGCACGATACCGTGATCGCCCTCGAAAACCTTCACGATGTCGACGGCTTCGACATACCGGTCGGCACTGCCCGTGTCGGCCAAGCCGCCATGGGCGCGCTTGCGGTCGGGCGCCGCAGTGTTAAGGCTTTGCATGGTCCGCGGCATCCTTGACCAGGATGCGCCACATCCGCCAAGTCATGTAGCCGGCAACCAAGGTGACGAGGCACCAGACAACGCGCCAAGGGTAGGTAGGATAGTCCTGCCGCGCCGGGGTGGCGACCTTCTCCAGATAGACTTGCTGGCGCTGCGCCTCGATCTTTGCCGTTTCCAGGGCCGTCATCGCGGCGATCAGCGCCTTGGCCGCGAACTCGCGCTCCAGCATCAGCCGCTCGTATTCGGCGATCCGCGGCGCAATGGCCTGCGCGTCGCCGGCCAGACGATGGCGTTCGGTGGCAATCTGCGCCTCGATCGCGCCGCGGCGGCTGCGCAGCGGCGCGATCTGCGGGCTGTTGCGCGAGGTCTTCTCCAGTTCCGCGATCTGCACGCTGAGGGTGGCCGCCTCGACCGAGAGTCGGGCGATGGTTTCCAGTACGGCGAGCGTCACCTGGCTCGGATCGACCAGGCGTTCCCGCTCGCGGAAAGCCGTCAACGCCGCCTGCGCGGCCAGCGCCCGCGCCTTCATGCGCTCCACCTCGCTGTCGGCTACCTTGATCGCGTCCTGTCGTGCCCGCTCGTTGAGGCGGTTGACCAGGCCTTCGGCGGAGACCAGCAGCGCCGCCGCCAGCCGTTGTGCCGCTTCCGGAGCGAAAGCCTGCATTTTCAGGGTGCTGACGCCGGTGGTATTGTCGAACTCAGCCGACATCATGCGCTGATAGTGCCAGTAGAGGCCCTCTTCCGTCCTCGACGTGAAGAAGTTGGGGAATTTCCAGAGGAAGTCGTGACCGCCGGCAGCATAGGCAGCCTTCAGGTCGGCGTTCTTCTCCAACACCTCCAGGGCGTCGCGCGACTGCAGGAACTCCTGCACGATGTAGCCGTCGTCGCTGGCCCGGGCGATGCCGGCGGCCTGGAGGAGATTGGGCAGCTGGGCGGAGATGGTACGGCCAGGCGAGCGGAGAATGAAGCGAGCCTCCGATTCGTAGCGATCGGCAGCAAAAAAGGCGAAGTAGGTGACGGCCAGGCAGGTCGGTAAGGCAACCAGCAGCAGGAAGGAGACGATGCCTTCGAGCTTTAACCGCCGCCTGGGCCGCGTCGCCGGGTTCGGTGTTTCGACGGCAAGGGTGGTCGGCGCCAACTGGACGTCGGAGACCGGCGTCAGGCGCAGCAGGCGAGCATAGGTAGCAAATTCCGTCGCGTCGGGCATGAGGAGGGCGGAAGGGGACCTGTTCAGGAAAGATATGGCTCAGGACGCCTCGGAAGTCGATGGCCGAAGTTGGGGCCGGGCACGCGCAAACCGACCGCAGGGCGACCCTGTATCGCGGCTGGCCCGTATCGCGACGGAAAGGGCCCGATTATAGTGCCCCGGCATGCTGTCCCGATTTCCCTCGCCTACCGGCGCCGGTCCACTCACGGAGACTGCAGGCCAAACCCTCGGCAAGATCCGGCGTCGGCTCTCGCAGGCCGCGTTGCCTCCATGGGTGCGGCGGCGAGCTTGGCTCGTTCTGTTCCTGCCAACCCTGCTGTCGGTCATCTACTTCTTCTTCATGGCCTCGGATCAGTACGAATCGGAGGCCAAGTTCGTGGTCCGCTCGGCCCAGCGCCCGGACAGCCTGGGCGGCCTGTCGTTTCTGGTGCAGCTCGGCCTGCAGCGATCCCAGGACGATTCCTTCATCGTCGAGGATTTCATGCTGTCGCGCGACGCCGTGCGCGACCTTCAGAAGCACCTGCCATTGCGCGACATGTTCAGGACCGACCCGCTTGATTTCATCGCCGGCTATCCGTCGCTGCTCTATGGCCTGCGCGAGGAACGATTTTACAAGTACTTCCAGACCATGGTGTCGGTCGTGCACACCGACAAGACGGGGATATCGACGCTGAAAGTGCGGGCTTTCTCGGCGGAGAACGCCAAGAAGATCGCCGACACGCTCCTGCAGGCGGGCGAGGGGCTGGTCAATCGCCTCAACGAGCGGCT
Source organism: Reyranella sp. (assembly GCF_004297405.1). Classification (GTDB taxonomy): domain Bacteria; phylum Pseudomonadota; class Alphaproteobacteria; order Reyranellales; family Reyranellaceae; genus Reyranella. The sequence goes on along the minus strand of NZ_SCVC01000002.1, from coordinate 18,284 downwards.
TCTGCGCGACGCCGTGGGGCGGGCCGAAGCGGAAGTGATGGAGGCGCAGAACCGGGTCATCGCCGCGCAGGCCACCTTGACGGCCTTCAGAAACAAGGAACTCCTGATCGATCCGACGAGCAATGCCGTGGCCCTGGCCGAACTCATCGCGAAACTGTCAGGAGAGCTGGCCTCGACCCGTGCCCAGATCGCCGAAGCACGGATGAATGCGTCGACCGGGCCGCAGATTCCGATTCTGGAGCGCAAGGCGATCGCGCTCGACGAGCAGATCGCCTCTGAGCGCGCGCGGGTGGCGCGCAGCTCGGATGGCCTGGCCGACCGGATCGCCACTTACGAGCGCCTCGTGCTCGAGCGCGAATTCGCCAACAAAATGTTGGGCACCAACGAGGCCGATCTGGTGCGCGCGAAGGCGGAAGCCGCCAAGCAGCTTCTGTACCTCGAGAGCATCGTCGAACCGAATCTGGCCGACTATTCGACCCAGCCGAAGCGGTTGCGCAGTGTCTTGACTGTCTTGGGGGCCAATTTGCTCCTGGTCTTGATTGCCTGGCTGGTCTTTACGGGGATCCGCGAGCATGGCGCCAGACACTAGTCGGTCGTCGAGCGGCTGGCGCATTCAGGGGCGCACGATGCATGCACTACTCGTGCGCGACCTCATGATGCGCTATGGCCGTGACAATATCGGCTTTGTCTGGGTCATTCTGGAGCCGATGATCTTGTGTGTCGGCGTCATGTTCATCTGGTCGATCCTCGGCGGTCACGGCAAGGAAGGTATCAAGGTCGTCGAGCTTGTGCTGACAGGCTACATGCCGCTTACGCTCTGGCGGCATCTTACCGGACCGGTCATAGGGATGTTTCGCAACAACGTCAGCATGATCTATCACCGTCGCGTGAGCCTTCTCGATCTCGTGCTTTCGCGACAATCTCTGGAGATCGTCGGCACCACTGCGGCTTTGTTGGTCATTTACCTGTTTCTCGTCACGTCAGGCTTGGCCGGTGGCCTTAAACGTCTGGACCTCGTCATCCTCGGCTGGCTTATGATGGCCTGGATTGGCGTTGCCTTCGGCGCGCTACTCGCCTGCTGGACGGAGCGCCACGAAGTGGCCGAGCGATTCGTGCAGCCCCTCCAGTATCTGAACATTCCGATCTCGGGGGCATTCTTTCTCGTCGACTGGCTTCCGCATTGGGCACAGAACGTGATCATGTACCACCCGCTGGTGCATTGTTATGAAGTTTTCCGGGCTGGATACTTCGGCGACGCGATCGTCAGTCACTACAGCCTCGGCTATTTTACGGTATGTGCTTTCGGACTGTCGTTTTGGGCGCTGCGCTCGGTTCAGCGTATTCGTGCTCATGTTCGACTAAACTAAGGCGAAGTCCATCAAACATGTTCAATGAAGGATTGCTTTACAATCTCTTGCTTGCAAGTATCGCCCTACCCCAATACCTCGACAGATGACTTCGGGGGGGACACGGGCCACAATGAGGTGTCCGTGGAACGGAGCCTTGTTCAGCATTACTTGTGGCAGCGACGCCAGGCCGTCGTCGAAGTCATTCCGCATGTCAGGTGCACCGCTTGCCGGCCAAGTCCACACCCGCGGTGACAACTTTATCACTGGCTAAGCGCTATGGTACTTCGTTGTTTAGCAGAAGTATAGCAATGCTCTCATCGCGATTCGACCACACCTTTCCGAACAACAAACGAAGTGTCTCGCTGCGGCTTGTGTGAAGACCCATCGTGAATTGGTGCGTATCGGGGCAGCGCCGACAATGGTTACTTCACCAACCAGCAATTCAATCCGGCTGACTAGGTCAGGATCACCGATTGATATTTAGGGTTGAGCTTCTGGCGGGGAACTTGTCGGGCGGCGTCCCGGTGCGCGCGGGGCTGTGGCGCACAAGGCTGAGGCTTCACTGGCTTTTCGCGTGCTTCGATGGCGGTGGCGTCGCACGCGATAGGGCCAACCAGCCGATTGACATGACTACGCTCGATCAGCGCTTAGTGCACCCGAACTGGTAGTTGGCCGGTGGCAAACTCGGCAAAGGAATGCGAGCAGGTCGCTTTGTTTGGCATCTTGCTCCGCTGCTCCTTACCGCACGGCCGGCGCAGCGTCAGATCGACGGCAAGCCACGCGACAAGTATCTTGGTTCTGCGAGAGACCGTGTATGCTCTCGGCAACAAAGGGGTGCGCCAGCGCATGACGATTCGACAGCGGCAGCCTCGATCCGTCCGACTTCCAATACCATGATCAGCCGGCGACGGCTGTCCCGCGACGGGCCGACTTCTTGCTTGAGCCACAGAAAAAAGATCGCCTTGAAGGCGACCCCACAGGTTGGGTAGCATCTGCCGCAGAAGCATCTTCGTCCTCATTCTGCTTGGCGTTGGTTGCAAAATCACCATGACAGAACTAGACGGAGTTACCTCCTCCATGTCCTACATTCGGAAGTAATTTAGCGTGCCGAACCCTTTTGCATTCGGCTCTAGAAAATGGGGAATAAATAAAATGGCGACTGTGAAAGAAACCCTTCTTGTCGAAGCAAGAAAAATTATGGACGCGCGAAAGGCTGCCTACGAAAAGATATCTGCGGAAAGTCCTTTTGTAGCAGGGGGAGGACAAATATATCCCTACGACACGCTTGGTTCCAATCTGGATCTTATGTTTTCGTTATTTCAAAAGTCGGGATTCATTTCAGACCTAGAAAGCAATGCCATCAAGACCGTCTGTGATATCGGATGCGCTAACGGTGAGCTGGCTTTAACGTTCGCAGCCAGCGGATTTGATACTACTGCGATCGACTACACCTTCAAGCATGACCGTGCGCCGTACGTTGCAAAACGCTTCTCTGAAGAGCTGGGCTTGCGCGTGGCGGTAGCCGATCTTTCAGTTGATAAACCGTTCACTATTGGTGATGTGAAAGATTCTTTGATCACAGATGTTTCAACCGACTTTTCGAATGAGTTTCGTTTCGATTTAGTCATTTGTTTTGGTCTGCTCTATCATCTTAAAAACCCCTATAGCTTTGTTGAAAGTCTAGCTCGCATTTCTAAACGAGTGCTGTTGGGCACCTGGGTCATTACCCATCTCCCCGACCTCCGAGTGAAAGTAGATGCTGATCCTGTTGCGTGGCTCTTGGATGCACAAGACAATAGTGATCCAACTAATTATTGGTTTCTGACGGAAGCTGCTTTTCATAGAATTGTACGTCGGTGCGGCTTTGATATTGAGGCGAGTTTCAACATCCCCAATCCCAACAACCCTCTAGAGGTTGCTGTCCCTAATAGAGCTGACCTTGGAATTCGTAGTTTTGTGGCGTTGCGGACTAGTTCCTGAAGAGCCGATGGCAAAACTCCAGAGGAAGAGCAGCCTGGTTAGCGGAGAGGTCGGTATGACGACGCGGGGCGACGCGCCGCTCGTCTTCTGCTGGAGTCATGTGCGTCGCAAGTTCTACGAGCTGGCAACGCCGGGCTCCCCGCCGTTCGCTGCCGTGGATTGCCGAGCTCCTATCGGATCGAGGCGGTTTGGCCGAGGAGCGCCACGTGGTGCGCCAGTGGTGCAGCTTGCCGCTTAAGCGTCTTGACCTGCTCCCTGTATCTCTTGCATCAGCAGCTTGAGTCTGTTCCGCTTTTGCTCTCGTTAGTGGTGCGACGGGGCGGGGCGCGAAGCCCCTGGATCGAGCGCAACGTCCTGCTCCGTCGCTCTGGAGGGGCTGCGCGTAGCGCCGAACACCGCCAGAGGCAACCTGCCCAACCGACCGTACGGCCTTATCGTATTGTAGTCGATGCGCCAGGCTTCGACGACCCACCGAGCGTCGGCCAGGGTGGTGAAGACATGCTCGTTGAGGCATTCGTCATGCTGGCGGCCGTTGAAGCTTTCGACGAACGCGTTCTGCTTGGGGTGGCCGAGCGCGATGTAGTGCCATTCGATCCAATGATCGGCCGCCCGGCGAAGAACAGCATTGCAAGTCAGTTCGGTGCCATTGTCCGACACGATCATTGCCGGCTTGCCGCGCCAGGCCATGATGGCCTTGAGCTCCCAGATGACGCGCAGCCCCAACAGACAGAGGTCGGGAACGGTCGCCAGGCACCCACTGTTGAAGCCATCGATCACGTTGAGCAGGCGGAACTGGCGACTATTGGCGAGCTGATCGCTCACGAAGTCCAAGGGCCAGCGCTGGTTCAACGCTTGCGGCGCGGCGATCGGCGTACGAGCGCCGATGTTGCGGCATCGGCTGCGCCGCCGCTTCACCGACAGGCCTTCCTTTCGGTACAGCCGATAGACCTTCTTCTTTAGGCTTATCTTCGCGCTCCAGCAGCCACCCCAAACGCCGATAGCCGAACCGTCGGCGGAGTCCAGCCAAGGCTCGTAGCCGTTCGCGTAAGAGGCCATCGTCGGCCTGGCGCGAGCGGTACCGGTAGTGGCTCACATCCATCCCAATTAGCCCCCGCAAGCCCGGCGCTGGCTCAATCGGTAGACCCGTTGCACGTGATCCACTGACCGACGCCGAAACGCGGGCCTCAGAACCTTCCCGAGGCGATATCCTTCAACGCCGTATTGTTAAGCATCGCCTCAGCCCGCAGCTTCTTCAGCTTGCGATTCTCTTCTTCCAGGGACCGCAGGCGCTTAGCGCCCGACACCTGCAGGCCGCCATAACGGCGGCATCAATTGTAAAGCGTCGCGCCGCAAATCCCATGCTGCAGCACAGATCCGCTGGCTTCGCTCCCGCCTCGTGCTGCCGCAGGATCCTGATGATCTGCTCGTCTCTAAACCGATTCCGCTTCATGTCCGTTCTCCTCGAACGGACTCAACCTTACTACGTCAGAGTTTTTCGGGAGCAGGTCAATTGGAGAAAATCAATTCACCCAAACGATGTACGATCGCAAGAGAAACTATTGTAACCGACGCAAAGTCACCCCCAAGAACGTCATCGTTCCATTGAATGGGCGACCACGCGTCAACATTCGAAATTCAAAAAAAGAAGTATGGGACTTACTCGTGAAAGGTACCTTTATCATCTCAGTTCTGAGAGCTTTTGCCCCTTCCCTTCCCAGCAGTTCAACCGAAGCAATTGCAATAGCTGTTTCGGCCACCTCCAAGGCCAATGACGAACTGAGACTTTCTTCTGACAATCCCTCTGTTTTGATATGAAAACAGGCTTCGTATACCCCTGGCGGTATGTGAATGTAGGGCCCATAAATCACGTAGGCATCGGTGACTGAGAAATCGGTAACTATCTGGATCGGATTCGTTCGCCCGAGTAGCGTGTTAAAATCCGCCGCTGGATAAACAGTCGAGCCCAAAAACCATGTCGGTCCCTGGATTTTCTGTAGCACCAGCTCGATTTCAAAGCATCCACTAGGCTCTTCATCCTGTTTGCGTGTGTAGTCATAGCCGGTATCGTTATCTTTGAAATGACGAATGCGATAAGTATTTGGCTCAAACGCCGCTTCTACTTCCTGCAATAAACTAGCAGGCGTGTAGTAGCGCTTGTGATCGTAGTTGAAGCGTGGAGGCAGCTTGAGTTTTTTCTCATACAAAAATTGATGCGGTACGGCGATCACGAGATATCCGCCTGACTTTAGAACACGAAACCACTCTCGAAGCGCACCAATAGAGTCTTCGATATGCTCCAGTGTATGGCTCGAATAGACAGCATCCTGCGATTCATCATTGAATGGAAGGCGTACGCCATCGTAGTTTGGATAGTCGACATCGATACCGATCGCTTGCTGGACGATGGGTACTACATCTCCATAGTATCCTTTAAACCCAACTTCCAGGATCGACCCTCCAGAGAGGTATTGGTCGATGAAGCCACTCCGAAGCTTTTCAGCGTAGCTCTTTCTCGATTCCGTTCCGACCGGTCGATTGGGATCTAGCATTTCTCTCCTCGGCATTGGCGCTATTTCTCAAGTTGGATTGACGCTCTCGGCTCTGGACCTTGTCCTTGCTTAGAGTTTTTCCGTGGATCAGCCGGAACCTGCACGTCCAGGCGACAAATCTGTCCTAGGTCGTATTCGTACTACCGTCGAATCTTTAGCCTACAGCCTTCACTAGAACACTGTTGCCAATCACGCTACTCGGCCGCTCGCGTGCTTCAGGTATCAGGCCTGCGATGTTCGAAGGATCTAATTGGTGGTGCCAGGCGATTAACGGGGAGAGGGGCAGAACGAGCGATAGTTGCCACTGAAGATGGCAAGCATTTCCCACATTTTGAGGCAACTGGTCCATTGAAGAATAGAATGCGAGAAGAGGGGGCTTCTTCTCGGAGCGGAATGTGAACGCTTCCTCTGCTGCCTCCAGTGCAGCAGCCCGCGACTGACGGAGACGGAGATTCGTAGATGCCGACATCTCAAAAGATCAAGCTGTAGATTAAGAATCCTAGGCATGATCACTCCAACCGTCAAATCTACCCATTCGATACCCAAAGATTCTTAGTCATTTATCGCCAGCGCTTGGGTGATCGCGAGAAGTCGCTTAGCCGAACGCTTCCAGCTATTTTCACTCAACCATTCCGAAGTGCGTTGCTGCTGTTCAGCTCTTCGCGCTGAGTCGCGTAATAGATCGATGATGCTGCTTGCTATTTCATCTGCGCCATGGCTAGCGAATCGCGATACTGCCCTACCAACATCATCGAAAATTCCAATAGGCGTAACCATCACCGGAACACGACTTGCGATTGCTACTCGCACTGCTCCACTCGCTGACTCTTTAGTTTCCTTATAGGGAAGAATTATCGCGTCGCATGCGGATAGAAGGTGTAGCGAATTTTCGTCTTCCAGAAAATCGGTATGCCATTCGACAGAGTCGGCGACGCCCAAACCGTCCGCAAGGTCCTTGCATCTTTGAATCTCGTCAGCCGAAGCCGTTGATGGGAATTGTGCTGTGACGAACCGCAGACGTGCGTGCGGCCATTGTCTTTTCACTTGAGCAAATGCCCGCAACAAGATGTCAAAACCCTTGTGGGCAAAAAAGAATCCGTAGGTTCCGAGAAGTGGGGCGCTGTCTTTTGCCAGTGTTCTCGGCACCGGAACTGTCCGTTCGTGCCCTGTCGCACCGACAGGCAGCAAGGTAACGTTGTTCACAAGACCCATCTGCTTCATGAGATTGAGATCATGAATACTGTGCACAAGGAGCCTCGAGGCTTCTGCAAGCCCCTTGATAACGTCCGCTCGTCGCGAATCCCCCCATTCAATCAGTTCGCGAACGTTATGAAGCTCAACGACTGTGTTGCGCCGTGAAACACGGCGATCCCTGAGAAGATCCACAAGACTATCGTACCCTATGAGACCGGGATGATGTTGGATGACGACTACATCAACTTGTAAGGCCTCTATCTCACGTGCCCAGTTCTCGACATTCGCAGGATCGTAGATCCTCCACGTTGCACGTGCACTGGGCATGTTCGCGGTTCGAAAATCCTTTGGCTCGGTCCGGTCATCGCAAAGAATTTCGATTCTAGAATGGGCTTCTGGCACGTGCTCGAGCATAAGGTGCGAGTGGGTGGCAATTCCGCAACGAACTCTCCATGTGGAAATCCACGCAATCTTTGGCGCCTCGACGACGTCGCGAAGAGCTACGTCCAGTGCGCCTTCGATGATGCGCGGCGCTGTTGGATTCCCTTCAACCAGCCCCTTGGCGGTCTCTCTCCCGTTGGCAATCCGAGTCCTGCTAGCCGGCGAATTCCGCGCGCCAAAGGTTTCTCGCATCGCCTGCCGCAAGTCGTCGACACTCGGTTCCGCCCACACTGACCATGGTGCGCTGACATGCGCATCTGACTTCGCGAGAGAGAAGTCAATCAGACGCGCATTGCTCGCGTTCGCGAAGTCGAGATGCGCGCCCCATCCCGTCACGATCAGTGCTAGCCCTGCAGCAAGCGCCTCGGCAGCGCCCAAGTTGAAACCTTCTCCGCGTGCCGGCAACACCATGGCGTCGCTGTTCATGTAGAGACGCGCCAGTGCAGGAAAGGCAAGATCTTCGTTGACAAGCTGAATTTCCGCCATCTCTGGCTTGGAAGCGCGCAAGCCAGCAATTTGCTCCTCAACATTGTTATGTGGGTTAGGGAACGTCTTGATGATCAACCTTACGTTATCGGAAGCCGAAAATTCTTCCGCGTATGCTTTTAGCAGAACATCCACGCCCTTTCTTGGAAAGCAAGATGAGACATGGAGGAAGGTAAACGCGTCTCTTGATTGACTGCCCGTAGGCCTTCTAACTTCACGCTCGTCGCCTATCTTGAAGAAGGGCTCAAGATTGAGTGGCATGCCAATGCACTTGACGGGAATCACAACGCCCGAATCAATCAGAGCCTTTTCAACAAAGGTGGTATGGACAAACACGCAATCGAATTGCTCGTTCAACGTCTGGACTAGACCATCCGGGACGAGACTTTCCTCCCAAGGCACGACGGCGATCTTCAAATCAGCCGAATTGTCTGGGATCCAATATGGCCAGTGTTGTGAAATGACGATCTCACGTTTGCCTCGCCTAGGACGGCGTGCTGCGAGCGCAACGATGTTCGCTCTTTCAGCCGTTGGGATACCTACCAGCTGCCGAACCGGCTTTTCGTCTTCCACTTGTAGGATACGCACCGCGCCAGGCAGTGCCTTGTCTATCGAAAGCGCAAGCTGCCGATTGACTGCAGCAAGGCTGTAACTGCCCTTAATGTGACCCGCGATAACAAACCGAAAGTCCCGAGTAACAAGATTTCGAGTAACTTCGATATCGTCGCCTGCATCGCCTTTAAATGCCAGAGCTTCAGCCAGCGCCAGTCTAGCTTCCTGAGTATCACTTGCGACGTAGGCCACCCCTTGGAGCTCGATGTTCGGCGTACCTCTCTGGCGTTCAACGAAATGCCTTGAGGCACTCGTCGCTTTGTCTACGAGCAAATCGAGTTCAACTACTCCGCCTTCACCAACAGTACAGTGGGGTATCCGCAGTGCCAAAGTTGCTCCGCTCGCCAGCGCAACCTCCCTCGACATAACACCACATGTCGATCGAATTTGGACGAGAGCATCATACCGACTGGATGCATTGTGGATCTTCGCGGCTAAACTTGCTTTAGCACCTTGCTGCAAGCGCGTTCTAAGGCAGAATCTTCCCTCGGAATCGACAACCCACGTCGCTCCTTGATTAATTGTACGCCAGCCGCATCCCAAAGCGACATGCTTCCTCGATAGGGTAAAGTCTAGGGCGCTCTGGCCAAGCTCGCACCGGTTGGCGGCGAATCTTGGATCGACACTGGACACACCTACGAGCTCCGACTGTTCCACCGCTAATCGCTCGTCATCGATTGCGCGATAGATCAGCTGTATCAGGCTGACATAAATCGAACGGGATTCTCCCCACCAAGGTTTGGCAAGATGTCCACCGAGTTTCAATGAAAGCGCGATGTATCCTCTTTCATCGGCCCGGCAATCCAGCGAAACGAGGAACTTCTTGCAGATGATTTCGCGATGACGACCAGGTGGCCACGTTGACTCGGTAAAGTTGTTTCCTGGCACAACAATCGTCGTCTCAGCACCGCACGACGAGCGGACAGTTAACGTATTATGCTCTATCCAGGGGGTTGGCCAAAACTGTAGAACCACGCGGAAAGTCTGGCGGTGAGAGGTATCGACGCGGAGCCGAATGTCGGCGCTCTGGCCATCGATCCACGCTCCCCAGTCTTCCGGCTCACACCACCCACGAGCAAGCATCAAGTTGCTCGCAGTTGATTCTGCCTGCAGCTCGAACGGTGGAAGTGCGTCTCCCCAAGACCATTCTCGCTCACGAACTTGTGGCCGAAGTGCCCTGTTCGCTGGCGCATAGAGTTGCTTCGGCTCGTCAGCTTGTTCGAGCGTGGCGATGCTCCGTAAGAAGTCAGCTGCGAAATCACTCAATGATCGTGGCTTAAATGACTCTCGTATCTTCTGCTCTCGCCGACGTACTTCATCGCGGTCGAGGATCAACCGCCGTAGAGTTTCCGCTGTTGAGCGCACGCTGCAGGGATCAATATAAATTACGAAGTCCGTGCCGACCTGTGCCATCGACGTCGTTTCCGAGGCGACGCAGAATTTCCCTCTCGATAGACTTTCGCCTACTGGTAGTGCCCATCCTTCGGCATGGGAGGGAAATATAGTGAAGAGACAACTATCATAGAGACCGTCAATCTCTTCGGCGGACGGTTCCTCAGCAATAAGAACATGGCCATTTAAATCGTCGGTTTGGCGAAGAAGCCGCATCATTCGATCTATGTCGTGACCTTTGCGACCAGCTAACACGAGAACCGGGACGTCGACGCCAGTGTCAAGGAGAGTCCGCCATACATTGACGAGAAGCTCCTGGTTCTTTTGCGCGCATATTGAACCAACGCATAGGACAAACTCGCGTCCCTCTAGCGTATCGAGGGTTTCGCTGGCTTTCTCGTGAGCCGACGAAACTGGATACTTGAATGAATGGGCGAGAGGAACTGCTCGAATTGGAATGTCTGGAAAGTTCCCTCTCCGACGGAGTCGTTTGGTTTCCGCTGCCGTGTGATCGGAGTTGGCTATGACAAAATCAACTTGAGCAAATGCCTCTGCGGTCGCCGATGCAAATTGCATTGTGAACGCGGGGTCGTTTAGTTCCTGATGGGTAAGTGGAACAAAGTCATGCGCAAGAATACCCAATCGCACGCCCGATTGCTTTAATCGGTCGAAGAAAACGCCGGGCTTGGGGATTTGATGTAGAGATCCTGTCGCAACATAGATGTCGCCCGCGCGGGGAAGCGAAAGAATTGAGCTCTCTCGCGTAGAATTCACCACGCGTCGCTGATAGTCGAGATCCCCATTTCCATCGACAAAGACTTTTACCAGCGTCAGCAACCCATCTTTCGGCAAGGTCCAAAGAAGTTCGTGTCGTCGAAAAGTTGCCCTTGGGAGGGGGGGCGATCCGCTCTGTCGGGTTAATAGCTCCAAAATTCCCACTTGAATTTGTGGAATGTCAGAGATCTCTGTCGCCTCCGTCATAGCATCGAGCAAATCGCTAACGTCGATATATAGACACGGACTTTCCAGAGTAGGCGCTCGTACTAGTTCGTCCAGCTTCTCGTATGGCGAAAGACGACGCAATTCATCAGCAGACCCTAGCGCTGACCTTAAAATAAAGGATCGGCGATAAGCGTCAGCTGCTTCACGTAGACGATCCTGAAGTTTGAGAACATGTCCCAGTTGCAAGTGAAGATCGGAATCTTCCGGGACTATTTGGAGAGCCTTTCGATAGGCTTTCTCGCCACCGATCAGGTCACCGCTCTCCTTTAAGCAATGACCGAATTGGACCCAAATCCCGGCGTCCTTCGGCTTCGACTGAAGATAACCCTTATAGTAAGCTCCAGCTTGTCTCCAGGCCTTGCCGTCGCGCGCCTTGTCGCCAAGTCGGCGAAGCTCTGCGGGTTTTCTACCTGCAACAAGAGCGTCGTCGATCTCGGCGCGACCGTTCGTTGCCTTGGGCTCCCTCCAGTGAACTCGGATGGCCTCAAACTCTAACACGGCGTGTGCGTTCTTGGGATTAAGCACGAGCGCCCGATGGTAGGAAGAAGCTGCTAGCGAAAAGTTCCCTAGCAGCTTGTGCAAATGCCCAATTTGAAGATGAAGATCGTCGTCTGTTGGCGTGATTTCTTCGACAGCCCTATATGCAATGCTGGCGGCTTCGTAGCTTCCCATTTCCTTGTATGCATGGCCGAGCTGTACGGCGGCACCAACCTCGGTGGGGAAAAGGTCTACAATCTGTCGATACTTGGTGGCCGCGCTCGGCCAGTCTTTTCGATCACGCGCTGCGTCCGCTTCTGCAAACAGGACCGACAACTTGTCGCGTGAACGCTGACGCCTGCGCCAAAGCGCGAGTAGACCAGAGCCCTTCTTCGTCAATCGAATGTCAGTCATTGAAACCAAGTCCTTTGTCAACTCTTAACGATCCCTGTCTCTGCGAGCTCGTCAATTACGCATGAAGTGGATCCTAGCATTGGGGTTACGGGAGCGGTTCGGCAGATGGAAGCCGTAGGGCCTGCTCTTCCTAAAAAGCCAAAAGTTTAGTCGGTTGGAGTCCCTTTAGCGTTACTATAAGTGGCGAAGCTATGAGGAGATAGAGCCAGAAAAGACTGGAGTCACAGCAGTGCAGCTAGATGATCTTCGCTTCCCTAATAAACTTCCACAGGTCACCACCCTTGAAGAGGTGAGCCTTCAGGCCTGCTCCTCGTCCTGCTTCCACATCAGATAGCTTGTCTCCGATAATGTGACTCTTAGGAACGTCCACATTCCACGATTTACAGAGATCCAAGATCATGCCGCTGGCCGGCTTGCGCCAATTCGAGTTGCTTCGATAGGCGTCGATTCTACCCTGCGGATGAAAAGGGCAATAGCGAATATCATCGAGATGGGCGCCGTGCTTTCTCAGTTCCTCTTGCATCCATCCATGCAATTCGGCGACTGCGGCTTCAGAATAGTAGCCGTGTGCTACGCCGGCTTGATTCGTTACAAGGAAAACGAAGTAGCCCGCATCATTGAGCGCGCGCACAGCTTCTTTGGCGCCAGGCATCCATCGAAAACGCTCAACCTGCCCAACATAGCCGTCGTCGAAATTGAGTACGCCGTCGCGATCCAAGAATACAGCAGGTCGGCACATTTGAAGGGGAACTTGTCTCTGCGCAAATTCGTAGGAGGTCGGAATACCGATATCGATGAAAAAGCCAGAGTGGATCGTCGCGGCGACAGTATGCGTCTGGCAAAGTGCCGGTAAGATGTCCGCTTCGAGAGAGCATTTCTCCGAGAGCTGCGAGAAGATCTCATGTCGAAAAAAATACACACCGGCACTTATCAGAGCCTGCTTCGCGTTCGGCGAACGCTCCGCAAAAGAGATAATCCTTCCGTTTTCGACGAGTACAGTTCCATAACGATTTGGATTCTCCAGATGGCGCAGCGCCAGTGAGGCGATTGCTTCGGGCTTTGTACTTGCGATAGTTGCGGCGACCAGCAGATTCATATCGATCCACGAGTCGCCGTTTATCAGAAGAAAGTTTTCCGCTGCGATATGCCGAGCGTTATAGAGGCCTCCTCCGGTCCCCGCTGGTTCTCTTTCGACAACGACAGAGAGCTTCAGTCCAAATCGCTTTGCGACGGGATTGTCGCGAACATAATCCGCGACCTGATCGGCCTGAAACGACGCTAGTAGAACAACATCCTTAAAGCCATGACGGCCCAGTTCGAATAGCAGTACGTCCAAGAAAGGGCGTGAACCCACTTTCAACAAAGGTTTCGGCGTCGCCGCCGTCAGGGAGCCAAGGCGCGTACCCAAGCCGCCACAGAGAATCATTGCCTGCGTGAGCATTTGTTTCGTGCCTCAGCCAATCTAACCCAATCCAATCGCGCCGCGTCTTCTCCCGCTAACCCTCGCGTCTTGCATGCCAGGTTTCGCAACCCATATCTGTTAGCTTGACGGGGCTTGCTTGCGCTCCTGCTTGGTTCAATGCTGTGACAAGGCGATATCGCTCCTCAGGTGGCACGATGAACATCATGTAGCCACCGCCACCGGCACCGGATACCTTGCCGCCCAATGCGCCAGATGTACGGCCAATCTCGTAGAGCGAGTCGAGGTGCGCATTCGTTACAGCGCTGGCAGTGGCCTTCTTTGAGATCCACGAACGATTGAGAATTGTCGCCATCTCGTCGACTTTGCCTTGCAGGAGCGCCCGCTTCATTTCAATAGCATCGGCTTTCAACTGGTGGAGTGCATCGATCGTTCGAGGCGTACCTGACTTCATCCCTGCCGTCTGATTGTCGATAATGGTCGCTGATTCTCTAGATTGGCCCGAAAAGCATACGACAATGGAGGTCTCGATCTCATTCAGGATCGTATCCGGCATTCGGAGCGGATTCACGATCACCCGATCTCCTGCCAAGAATTCAATGAAATTCACACCACCGAAGGCCGCGGCGTATTGGTCTTGTTTTCCGCCTGCAAAACCAAGGTCGATGCGTTCTATGACGAAAGCCAAGTGCGCAACATCATAAGGGCCGAGCGGCACTTTCAGGTATGCGCGTAGGACGTCGACAAGTGCGACAACCAGAGCTGAAGACGAACCTAGTCCTGAACCGGCGGGGGCGTCCACGTTCGTCGTGATGGTCGCCGGAAAAGGAATCCCGTTGCAGAATTCATACACGAAGTGGCGATAGACCCCAGCATGAAGCGCAAGCTTGCTGTTAGCGACGGCACCAACAGGAAAAGTTTCCTCGATGCCCAAATCAACTGCACGGAAGACGACGTTGCTGTCATCGCGGCCCGAGATGAAAGCATAGGCATATTTGTCGATCGTGCAGTTAAGCACGGCGCCACCATAGTCCTCGCAATAAGGGGAAAGATCCGTGCCGCCACCTGCCAACCCTAAACGCAGCGGCGCGCGAGCACGAAATGTAGTGCGCAAAGCATCATGGCCGTTTAGTTGTGCCATTGCACGTCTCTCTTCAATTCTTCATCTATCATGCTGTTGGCCCGGTTGGTGAGCGTAGCCTTGCCGAAACGACTCCAATCGGTCGTCTGCTTCCTAAACTGCTGCGCTTTGATGAGCACGCCAGTCGTATGGCCGATAACCTCGTGAACCAACGGAGTGTCAGGAGTAAAAACCGATGACCCCTGGATGCAGCGGTCGCCGATTGCAGCAAAGGTTTCTCGTGTCATTAGGTCTTTGAACGCGCTGCATAAAAGAACGTGCGCTTCTCATCAGTCCCTGCTGGGTGCTCGTCAACATTCTGAACCCCTTCGGACATTGACCTGCCATCTGACCTCAATCAGAGGGCGACGCAGTTTCGTAGCGAAGTCGACCAAAAACTTCTAGCGCAACCTTTCGTAGAGTTGGTTGAGCCGCGCTTCATATGGATCCGGAGAGAATTGTTGGGCCTGAACGCGGCCGCGTTGCTGCAATTCATTTCGAAGATCGGCATCGGCCTCTATGGCAATGATGCCGCGCATGATGTCATCGATCGAGTAGGGATCGACAATCAATGCCGATTCACCTGCCACTTCAGGCAATGAGGATGCATTTGAAGTGAGGACAGGTGTCCCCAATGCCATCGCCTCGATCACCGGCAGGCCAAACCCTTCGTAGATTGATGGAAAGAGAAGAGCCCGCGCACCCCGGATGAGAGTCACAAGCTGATCGTGCGGTAGAAACTCGAGCCGCCGCACTTGCCGCTCGCGGCGCACAACGTTGCCGTCGATGCGGAAGTTGGTGAAGCGCTCGTCGCGGATCTTGCGCAGGTCGGCGCGGTTCTGCCAGCCGCTGCCGCCGGCGATGATCAGGGGCAGCTTGCTGCCCGAGGCGGCATAGGCGTCGACCAGGCGCGAGACGTTCTTCTTGGGCTCGATGGCGCCGTAGAAGAGGAAGTAGCCGCCGAAGTCGAGGCCGAACAGCTTGGCGAGATCGTCGGCCACTTCCCCGTCGGTGCGGTCCAGCAGATGGGTCGGGATGTCGACCGCCTGATAGGTGTTGGTCACGCGGTTTTCGTCGATGCCGAGAAACTCGACGATGTCGCGACGGGAATGCTCCGACACTGTTACGATGTGGTCGGCGGTGCGGGCGAGGGAGGTCAGCAGGCGGTAGAAGTATTTCTTGTTGTCGAGCGTGGTGTAGGGCAGCCGCAGCGGCACCAGGTCATGGATGGTGTAGACGTTGGGGCAGCCGCGCACGGCGAGCGGCACAGGGTGCGTCGCATGGAAGATCGATGGCCGCTCCGGCACTTTGACGGAGGCCGCCCGACCATAGAGTTTGAAATGCATCATGCTGACGTCGATCAGCCGTGTCGAGGCATAGGCGCGCCGGAAGGGGCGCAGGGCGTCGGCGATCGGGCCAGTTACTAGGCCACTGCGCGGCAGCTCGACCGGCCGCATACCGCCCAGGGCATTGAACGGGTAGTTGAGCGTGCGCCAGGCGACCTGGAAGGGCGAGAGCCATTCGTTGTCGTCGATGGCGTCGAAGGCCAGGATCTCGTTCAGGGCGTCCTGGCCGCGCGATAGGCCGCGCTCGACGCCGAACAGGCCGTCGACCGCGTAGCCCAGGCGGCCGGCGGCCTGGGCCAGCGCGCGGGCATACGTGGCGATTCCGGTGCCGCCTTTGAAGGTGAGATTGTGCGCCTCGTAGAGGATTGTGCCGCGCGTTGCGTCGGCTGCCTTGGATGCAGTTTTATCGGCACCGGAGGCGGCAAGAGGTGGGATATTGGACCGGGCAAGCAGATCGGTCATTCGAACACCAACAGCCGGTCCTCGTAGGTAGTCCGATCGAGTACTGAGATGCGGTCGAGGGGGACAACGTCGCCGTGGAGGTTGAGTTCCCGAGCGTCTCCATAATGGGCCAGCAGGCTGTCGAGGAAAGCCTCCGGCTCGGCATAACGGGCGGCGTTGAACTCGAGCACGATGAGTGGCCGGTCGCGGGCGATGAGCTGCTGCATGCCGGCGACGATGCCCTGCTCGCCGCCCTCGGCATCGATCTTCACCAGATCGACCTTGGGATAGCCGAGCGCCACCTCGTCGAGGGTGACGGTGGCTACCTCGACGGTCGTGCCGCCGGGCAGGTCCGGCTGGCCAACCAGGCTGGCGTTCTTGGGCTCTCCGTGAGGAGCGTAGAGCCAGGCGCGGCCGGCGCTGGCGCCGAGCGCGTGAGGCACCAGCCGGGTCCGCGCGCCGTGGCCGGACAGGTTCACCGATTCCTGCAACAGGGACGCCGCCTCCGGGTTCGGTTCCACGGCGAGGACGCGGCCAGTGGCACCGACCGCCTCGCCCATCAGCAGCGTGTAGTAGCCGAAGTTGGCGCCGACATCGATCACGGTCATGCCGGGTTGCACGCGGGTCGCCAGGAACTGCGTCAACCACATCTCCCAGTAGCCATCGAGCATGACGTGGCAGGCGAAGCCGCGGTCGGCGCTGCGCAGGAACATCTTGTGCCGGCCCAGCACGCGGGCAAGCACCACGCCATCGCCGAGATAGGCGGTCTGGACGCGCCTGCGGATGGCGGATTCCAGAGTCATGCGGGACCAGGTGGCGAGATGGTGGGGGTGCAAATCCAGAAGCATACGATCAACAACCTGCGCCGGCTGCCGAAACTGGGCCGCCGGGATTTATGTGAGAGAAGAAAGAGGGCGAACTCCTCCCATCAATCGTGGCCTGTATAGGCTGCGAAAAAGATGAATGCCACTTTCGCCGGACATCCTCCTTTTTGACGCGTGCGAAGGAGCGATAGGGTTTGCTCTAGGGGAGTGGAAGGATTTACTTGAGGGAGGCAATTCCCAGCCAAATTTGAGTAAAATGAGGCATCTCTGTGTGGCCTCGATGCCACACAACCTTACAGAGATGATTTCCTGTGCAGCAAAGGGCTAAACAAAGGCAGGAAAATCCTTATTATCGATCCCGAGTTCAGCCGCTCCATTACGCCGTACGTCAATCGGGAGATACAACCGTGAAAATGACCAAGGTTTTCCTGGCCGCCGCGTCGCTCGCCGCACTGCCCGTGGCAGCCCAGGCGCAGATCAACGCCCAGCCGGGCATCTATGTCGGCGCCGGTGGCGGCCTTGCTTGGGGCATCGGCTCCAACAGCAACGCCTCGACCTCGACCGGTTTCGCCCTCGGCGGCCAGATCGGCTATGACTTCGTCGGCCCGCGCGTTGAAGTCGAAGTGGGCTACGGCCAGCTGCCGACCAACGTCAACATCCCCGGCACCGCGATCACCGGCAAGGTCGGCCAGCTCTCCGCGATGGCCAACGTGCTGTATGACTTCATGCCGACCTCGACCATCACGCCGTTCGTCGGCGTCGGTGCCGGTGTCGCTTTCGTCGACAGCAATGCCTCGCTGGGCAGCACCCAGTTCGCCTACCAGGCGATCGTCGGCGTCGCCTACAACATCAGCGAGTCGATGCGCTTCCAGGTTCAGGGCCGGTACTTCGGCACGACGAACCCGAGCGTGAACACCCCGTTCGGCAACGTCAGCTACCAGAACCAGAACATCCTGGCGCTGGCCGGCATCACCTGGAAGTTCGGCGTGACCCCGCCGCCGCCGCCGCCGGCCGCTCCGGTCGTTGCGCCGCCGTCGTACATGGTGTTCTTCGACTGGGACCGCTCGAACCTGTCGGCCCAGGCTCTGAACACGATCAAGCAGGCTGCCCAGGCCTTCAAGACCAAGGGCAACGCGCGGATCACGGCGACGGGCCACACCGATACGTCGGGCTCGGAGCAGTACAACATGGCGCTGTCGCTGCGCCGTGCGAACGCTGTGAAGGACGCTCTGGTGCG
>NZ_SCVC01000017.1 GCF_004297405.1 Reyranella sp. | reverse complement strand
ACGCCCGTGGTCGTCTCCTCGGTGACGCCCTTGATCGAGGCGCCGAGCTTGGCGTACCAGCCGGGCTTCTCCTTGTTGGTCTTGAGGATCGCCTTGTAGAGGACTTCCTCTTCCTCGTTGGTCGGCTTGGAGACCAGCGACGGATCCTTCTCCGCGCGCGCGCCGAGATGGACCAGCAGGGTCGCGTCGCCGCCGTCGTCGAGGATCATGTTCGGCTCGCCGCCGTCACCCCACTCGAAGATCTTGTGGGTGTAGTCCCAGTATTCCTCGAGGCTCTCGCCCTTGATCGCGAAGACCGGCGTGCCGGCCTTGGCGATGGCGGCCGCGGCGTGATCCTGCGTCGAATAGATGTTGCACGAAGCCCAGCGCACGTCGGCGCCCAGCGCCTTCAGCGTCTCGATCAGCACACCCGTCTGGATGGTCATGTGCAGCGAGCCGGCGATGCGCGCGCCCTTCAGCGGCTTCTTGGGGCCGTATTCCTTGCGGATCGACATGAGGCCCGGCATCTCGGTCTCGGCCATGTCGAGTTCCTTGCGGCCCCAATCGGCGAGCCCGATATCCTTGACGATGTAATCCTGGGCCATGTGGCGCTCCTGGTAAGGGAATGGGGAGGGGGCGATGCGAAAAGCGAGCGTGTCATAACAGCGGCCCGACAGGCCCTCAACGCGCGCCATCAACATATAAGCAAGAATTTATGTCGATATACCCAGCCCTTTATGCAGGGGCCGGAAATCTACTTATTCTTCGCCGAACTTGCCTTCGACGAGCGTGGACAGGGCGGCCATGGCGTCGCTGGCCTGGCGGCCGGAGCAGGCGAGTTCGATCTGGCTGCCGATGCCGGCGGCCAGCATCATCAAGCCCATGATCGAGAGGCCGGAAACTTCCTGGCCCTTGAAGGAAACGCGTACGATGGCATCGAATTGGCCGGCAGTGCGCACGAACTTGGCGGCAGCACGCGCGTGCAGGCCGCGCTTGTTGGCGATCGACAGGCTTCGCCTCAAGGCGCCGACAGCGGCGTCCGCACTCGAACCCGATGTATCGTTCACGAAGCTTCCTTGGCCAGAATGCGAGAAGCGACGGTAATGTATTTGCGGCCTGCCTCCTGCGCCATGCGCACGGCTTCGGCGATCGGCCGAGTGCGCACGCTGGCAAGCTTGACCAACATCGGCAAGTTGACGCCGGCCAACACCTCGATGCGCGCCTGCTCCATGATCGAGATGGCGAGGTTCGAGGGGGTGCCGCCGAACATGTCGGTCAGCACGATCACCCCATCACCGGTGTCACAGGCTTTCGCCCGTTCGAGGATCTCGCTGCGCCGTTTTTCCATGTCGTCGTCGGCACCGATGCAAACGGTGGCGACGCTTTGCTGCGGACCGACGACATGCTCGAGCGCTGCGAGGAACTCTTGCGCCAGATTGCCGTGGGTCACCAGTACGATACCAATCATTCTATCTGCTCACCCTGCGCCGCCGGCCTCTTCGGCTCTTTCGGCATCCCGGTGTGAGAGAGTGACCGAGCGGCCTGAGCTTCGCAACCATCCTGCAAGCTCCTCGGCGAGCGCCACAGAACGGTGACGGCCCCCCGTACAGCCCACGGCGATGGTCAAATAGCTCTTGCCCTCGGCGTCGAAACGGGGCAGCAGCGGCCCGATCAATCCCTGCAGTCGGTCCACGAACGGCCGATAGTCCGGGTCGGTGGCGATGAAGGCGGCGACCGCCGGATCGCGGCCCGTAAGTGGCCTGAGCGCCGGGTCATAGTGCGGGTTCTTCAGGAAGCGCGCGTCGAACACCAGATCGGCCTCGCGCGGCAATCCACGGCGGAACGAAAACGACATCACCGATATGCGCACGCCCGCGGCGGGTGCGAGTGCGAAGTGTCCGGTGAGAATCTTCTTCAGTCGATGCGGTGACAGGCCTGACGTGTCGATCCTGACGTCGGCGTGGTCACGCATGAAGCCGATTTGCCGCCGTTCCTCGACGATGCCGTCGACGACGGGGCGGTCCGGTGCGACCGGATGTGGCCGGCGCGACTCGGTGTAGCGGCGCTGCAACGTCTCGGTGTCGGCTTCGAGGAACAGCAACTGGACGGCCAGGCCGCGATGCTCCCTGAGCTCTCGGACGCGTTCGACCAGAGCTCGCGGATCAAAGCCGAAGGTGCGCGTGTCGATGCCGAAGGCCAGTGGCGGCGCCTGCTCGCCAGGCTTCCCGGTGGTCGACTGCATGAGTTCGCCGAACAAGGTCAGCGGAATATTGTCGACGGCGACGTAGCCCATGTCGGCCAGTGCGCTCAGCGCCGTCACTCGCCCGGCGCCCGACAGGCCGGACACCACGACGAACGGCCGGCGCGTGGCTTGCGTCGTGGGCGGGCTGGGCGAAGGGCTGTTGTCGTCGGGCATGGAACGCGGCGGCGATCATGCCGCTGCGATTTGTGCCAGGGCAAGGCGCAACTTGGCGCTGGCCGAAGCCTCGAAAGGGGTCAATGCCAGCACCGGCAGCTCGACACCCAGCACCGTTTCGTGCGCCGGCTCGGGAAGCCGCTCGATGCGTTTCGGGGGGACGAGATCGACGAGCAGCGCGATCGCGGTGCGTGGGAGGAGCTGAGCGCGGCCGAGCTTCACAATGCCGACTCCGCGTACCTCCAGGAGGCCGGTGATGGTCTTCGGACAGCTCGCGATCAGCCTGCGTTGCTGCCGGGCGAGTGCCGTTTGATCGTCGGCAATCAGCCTCGCACCGGTCTCGATCAAGCGCGCGGCGAGGTCGGACTTGCCGGCGCCGGAGGCGCCGCGCAGCAACACGCCCTGCCAATTTTTTCCACTTGTCCTCAGTGCAACGCAGGTTGCGTGGACGAGCGTGGTCATTTGCGGCCGGTTGCGGCCGGTACGCGGATGGTGAAGCGCGCACCCAGCACGCTGCCGTCGGGCGCGCGACGATTGGAGGCTGTGATCGAGCCGCCATAGGTCTCCACGATCTGCCGGCAGATCGAGAGGCCGAGGCCTGAGTGCTGGCCGAAATGCTCGGTCGGGCGCTCCGAATAGAAGCGCTGGAAGATCGATTCGAGATTGTCCTCGGGAATGCCCTGGCCCTCGTCGTCTATCGTGACGACGAACGGTCCGTTGCGCGGCTCCCGGCTGAGCTCGACCAGAATGCGCGTGTTCGGTGGGCTGAATGACAGGGCATTGTCGATGACGTTGCGGAACACCTGGCCGTAGCGACCATCGTGACCGTGCGCGGCGAAGGGCGGGTTGGTGGCGACGCGGAACTCGACTTCGACACCGGCCTTCTTGTTGGCGGTCACGGCATAGTGGTGGACCATGTCGCGCAGCAGCGCTTCGAGATCGACGGGCTTCACCTCGCCGCGCATCAGTTCGGCATCGAGGCGAGAAGCATCGGAAATGTCGGAGATCAGCCGATTCAACCGGTTGATGTCGTCCATCACAATGGCCATCAGCTTACCGCGGCGCTCATGGTCGAGGTCGGGACGGGCCGCCATCTCGATGGCCGATCGCAGCGATGTCAGCGGGTTCTTGAGTTCGTGCGCCACGTCGGCAGCGAAACTTTCGATGGTATTGATGCGCAACCACAGCGCCTCGGTCATCGAGCGCAAGGCATCGTTCAGGTCGCCGATCTCGTCGCCGCGCTTGCCGAGGTCGGGAATCGCTGGCCGGCTTTCGCGCGCCAGGCGCACCTCGTCGGCAGCCCGTGCCAGCCGCACGATCGGCTGGGTAATGGTGCCCGCGAGATAGAGCGACAACAGGACGGTGATGCCCAATGCCGCTGCGGCGATGGTCAGCATGTCGTAACGCACTTCACGCAGCGAGGCCGCGATGGCCCGATTGTCGCGCGTCAGCAACAGGGAGCCCAGTACCTGCTTGTAGCGCTGCACCGGCACGGCTGCGCTCAGGATCAGCCGGCCATCGGTGGCACTGCGCACCGCCGACGCATTGAAGCCGCGCAAGGCGCTGGCAGCCTCGGGAAAATCGCGCAGGGTCGGCACCGGCCGCTCGACATATTCGGGGAAGCGATCGACCCGCGAGAGCTGGCGGCCGACCCAGTCACCGACACGATCGCTCCACTGCAGCTCCACTTCGGGCTTACCGTCCATCGGTGTCTCGGGCGGCGGCAGAGGCACCACGTGAATGCGGCCGACCTCGCTCAATACCGCCGAGTCGCCCAGAAGCTCGCCCGTCTCGCTGAACAGGCGGGCCCGCACGCCGGTCGGCCGAACCAGACGTGTGAGCAGCTGGCGCGCTGCATCGGCGTCCATGCGGTTGACCGTGGTCTCGCCGCCGACCACCGCCACTTCGCCGATGCCGGCGGCGACCATCTCGCCCTGGACCAACAGCGAGGCGAGTTCGGCGTCGATCAGTTCTTCTTCGTAGTCGCTGAGATAGACGGCGCCGAGCGTCAGCAGCGCGACCGGGATCAGGTTCAGCAGCAGGATGCGACGGGTGAGCGGCGAGTGGCGGCGGTCGATGCTCCGCCGGCGGCGCAGCAGCGACGGTGATTCGGCCGTCGACACCGGCGCACGCGAACGCCGGCCGAAGCCGGGGAACAGCCGACCCAGTGCCGCAAGTATCCTTGCGCCGAAGCCCTGGCGTCCCAGTGGACGCGAACCCGGCTCAGGAGTCGCGGTATCGATATCCGATGCCATAAAGCGTTTCGATCTGCTCGAACTCGCCGTCGACTTCGCGGAACTTGCGGCGGACGCGCTTGATGTGGCTGTCGATCGTGCGGTCGTCCACATAGATCGTCTCGCCATAGGCCGCGTCCATGAGCTGGTCGCGGTTCTTCACGTGGCCCGGCCGCTCGGCGAGCGACTTGAGCAGCAGGAATTCGGTGACTGTGAGGTGCACTTCCTTGCCCTTCCAGGTGCACTGGTGGCGGCTCGGGTCGAGCACCAGTTCGCCGCGCACGATACGCTCGGCTGCGGCTTCACCCTTGCCGCCACCGGCGTCGGCGCGGCGCAGCACGGCGCGAATGCGCTCCAGCAGCAGGCGCTGCGAGAAGGGCTTGCGGATGAAATCGTCAGCGCCCATGCGCAGACCCAGCACCTCGTCGATCTCTTCGTCCTTGGAGGTGAGGAAGATGACCGGGAATTGCTGCGTCTTGCGAATGCGGTTCAAGAGTTCCATGCCATCCATCCTCGGCATCTTGATGTCGAAGATTCCGAGGTCGGGTGGCGATTGATTGAGCCCCTCGAGCGCCGAAGCGCCGTCATTGTAGGTCTTGATCTGGAACCCTTCGGCTTCGAGCAGCATCGACACGGAGGTGAGGATGTTGCGGTCGTCGTCGACGAGGGCGATGTTCTTGCGCACGGCTTGGCTTCTCCTGCAGGGGCACAGCGGACAACGGACAGTAGACCATGCTATCACAGACCGGGCCGCCGCCGCCGCTTCCCCGGCCCGTAATCCTCAAGCGAACAATTGCGGCTTTTTTGAACCGAAAATGACCCAAGACGACATGCCGCGCTCCGTGCGCGATCTGCTTCGCGGCCTCGACCGCGCCGCCCTGGCCAGTGCCCTGCCGGGCGAAACCGGGGCCTGGCCCTATGCTTCGCTGGTGCTGGTGGCGGTCGATCACGACTTGTCACCCATCCTTCTGTTGAGCGATCTCGCCGAGCACACCAAGGCGATCAAGGCCGACGATCGCGTTTCCCTCCTGTTCGACGGCACCGGCGGCCTCGAACAGCCTCTGACCGGCCCGCGCGTCACCGTCCTGGGACGTGCCGAGCGCACGACCGACGAGCGGTCGAAAGCGCGCTTCCTCACCCGGCATCCCGATGCCGCAATGTACGCGGGTTTCAAGGATTTCCATTTCTACCGCGTCACCGTGGAACGCACGCATCTGGTCTCGGGCTTCGGCAAGATCCGTTGGATCGACCGGGCAGAACTGGCTTCGCCGGAGGCGCCGGGCCTGGCCAATGCAGAAACGGGCATCGTGACGCACATGAACGAGGACCATTCGGATGCCATCCAGCTCTACGCCAGCAAGCTCCTGGGCTTGAGCGGCCAGGACTGGCGCATGACCGGCATCGACCCGGAAGGCATCGACCTGCGGCAGGGCGGGCAGGTGGCGCGGCTCGCCTTCGACGCTCCGCTGGCGGCAGGCGGCGAGGCGCGAAAGGTCCTGGTCGCACTGGTTGCGAAAGCTCGGGCGGCGGCCTGATCGCGGCCATTCGGGGCGCGCCAGCCTCCCATCGAAAGGCGATTCCGCGGCGCGGCATGCCCTTCGCGGGTGCGAAGGCTGATCCACATGATCCTCGACACTAACTGTCGCAGCCACTTGCCACTGAAGGGCGGCCCCTTTAGCGCATAAGAAGGCAACGAAAAGGTCACTGCGACGTTTTCCGGGGGTTGGTAAACCCCCCTTACGTTCAATCATCGGATCAGCCGCAATAGCAGGAGAAACGCCGTGCACCAGGCGGGCTTCGTCGTACCCAAATCAGGACTTGAGAGCCTCGGGTTGAAGAACTTGAGCAACGTCTATTGGAACCTGCAGGTTCCGGCTCTTTACGAAGAGGCAGTTCGCCGCCGCGAAGGTGTTGTCGCCGAGGGCGGTGCGCTGGTGGTGCGCACCGGCATCCACACCGGCCGTTCGCCCAACGACAAGTTCATCGTCGAGGATTCCGAGAGCAAGGGCCGCATCGACTGGGGTAAGACCAACAAGGCCATCACACCCGACCGCTACCGTGCGCTCTACAACCGCATGATCGCCTATGCGCAGCGCCGCGACCTGTTCGTGCGCGACTGCTGGGCCGGCGCCGATCCTGCCCATCGCATCGGCGTGCGTGTGATCAACGAGACCGCCTGGCACAATCTCTTCGCGCGCAACATGTTCCTGCGGCCCAAGCCCGAGGAACTCCAGGGCTTCAAGCCGGAATTCACGATCCTGAACCTGCCGGGCTTCCAGGCCGATCCGAAGCTCGATGGCACGGCGTCCGATTGCGCCATCCTGGTGAACTTCACCGAGCGCGTCGTGGCGATCTGCGGCACCTGGTATGCCGGTGAGATCAAGAAGTCGGTGTTCACCATCCTGAACTACCTGCTGCCCGACAAGAACGTGCTGCCCATGCACGCCTCGGCCAATGTCGGTCCCAAGAACGACGTGGCGGTCTTCTTCGGCCTCTCGGGCACCGGCAAGACGACGCTGTCGGCCGATCCGACGCGTACCTTGATCGGCGACGACGAGCACGGCTGGGCCGAGAACAGCCTCTTCAACTTCGAAGGCGGCTGCTACGCCAAGGTGATCAAGCTCAGCCGCGAGGCCGAGCCTGAAATCTACGCTACCACGGGGCGCTTCGGCACGGTCCTGGAGAATGTCGTGATCGATCCGGCGACCGGTCGGCTCGATCTCGACGATGGCCAGTACACCGAGAACACCCGCGCCTGCTATCCGCTCGACTTCATTCCGAACACCTCGACGACCGGCATTGCCGGCACGCCCGAGAATATCGTGATGCTGACGGCCGATGCATTCGGCGTGCTGCCGCCGATCTCGCGCCTGTCGCCGGAGCAGGCGATGTATCACTTCCTGTCGGGCTACACCGCGCGCGTGGCGGGCACCGAGAAGGGCGTGACCGAACCACAGGCGACCTTCTCGACGTGCTTTGGCGCGCCGTTCATGCCTCGTCATCCGACCGTCTACGCCAAGATGCTGGGCGAGAAGATGGCCCGCCAGAACGTCAAGTGCTGGCTGGTCAACACTGGCTGGTCGGGCGGCGGCTTCGGCGTCGGCGAGCGCATGTCGATTCGCCACACCCGCGCCATGGTGCGGGCCGCACTCGACGGCACACTGGCTTCGGTCGCGTCGGCGACCGATCCGCACTTCGGCATGCAAGTTCCGAGTGCCTGCCCGGATGTACCGGGCGACGTGCTCAATCCAAAGAACACCTGGAAGGACAAGAAGGCCTACGATAGCGCCGCGCGCGACGTCGCCAAGCGCTTCGAAGCGAACTTCGAGCAGTTCGAAAGCCATGTCGATGGCAAGGTGAAGCAGGCCGCAATCCGCACCGCGGCCTGACAGCGCGAGGCATCGCATCTCGACCGGGGACACCTTATGATGTCCCCGCTTGAGCCCGCTTTCCGACATCCCGAGTGAGAAGACCGCGCGAGCGCCGTGGCGGGTGCCGCTTGTTGCGGCGATGGCGTTCGCCTTCGTCTCGCTCGCCCTGATCTCGGGCATCGCCTACATCGTCGTCCTGGCTGGAGCGACCGGTACGGCCGAGCGCCTGTTGGTCGACCGCGCGGCGCGCGTGGTCGATGCCCAGGTCGACCTCGTGCGCAGTCGCCTCGACCCGGTCAGCGAGCAGCTCGAGCTGATCGCCTCGCTGGCGGCTGCCGGCCGTATCGACATCGAATCGCCCGTCGATATGCGTGAGGCCCTCGCCGTGATGATGGGGCAGGTGCCTGCGGTTTCGGCGGCGGGTTTTGCCACTCTCGACCTCAAGCTGCATCGCGCGGTGCGAGAGCCCGATGGGCAGATCCATCGCGACACCATCTCCTTGATCGACACGCCGCGGGGACTCGAGCGGTTTCGCGAGCTGCAGACCTCGCAGCATACGTTCTGGGGAGCACTCTTCTGGAGCGAGAGCGCCAA
The DNA here is from genome assembly GCF_004297405.1 of Reyranella sp. GTDB lineage: Bacteria > Pseudomonadota > Alphaproteobacteria > Reyranellales > Reyranellaceae > Reyranella. The sequence continues at coordinate 58,089 of NZ_SCVC01000017.1, read as the reverse complement.
GCAGCCGGTGGTCAATGTGCGCACGCCGGTCCGGCGCATCGACAATGCCTTCATCGGCGGCTTGATCGCCACGGTGGCGGTCGGCGATCTCTCCTATCTGATCGGCGATCCGACCCACGGCGGCGATGGCCGCTATTTCATCCTCGTCGGCCGCGACAAGGTGCTGGCGCATCGCCGTCTGATCAATTCGCGCGGTCTCGGCCTCTCCGAGGAACGGTCGCTGCCCACCATCAAGGAAGTGGATGATCCGGTCCTGGCGAGGATCTGGGACACGCCGGTGCGCTCCCAGCAGGCTGACCGGTGGCTCGGCAGCCTCGGCCACGTGGTGGATGTAGATGGGCGTCGCTGGGTTTTCGTCTATCGCGAGCTGCGTCGCTTCGGCCCCGACCCGTGGCTGGTCGGTCAATATTTCCCGATCGAGGATGCGACGAGCGACCTCGACCGGTTGACCAATGGCGCTATCGTTGGAGCCATTACTTTGGCCGTTGCGGCCCTGTTGGCGTTGTTCATGGGCTTGAGCATGGCGCGATCGATCCGCACCATCACCTCGGCTGCGGAATCGATCGAGCAGCTCAAGTTCGACGAACCCTTCCACCGCCGGTCGCGGCTACGCGAGATCGACGATGCCGGTCACAGCCTCGACAAGGCACGCGGTGCGCTGAAGTGGTTCGGCGCCTACGTGCCGCATCGCCTGGTCTTTCGATTGATGGAGCTCGGCGAAAGCGCCGTGACGTCGCGCCGCCGCGACGTCACCGTGATGTTCACCGACATCGTCGGCTTCACGCCACAGGCCGAAGACCTGCCCGAGCAGGAAACGGCCGACATGCTCAACCACCATTTTGCGCTGCTTGGCGCCTGCATCGATGGTGAGCAGGGCGTGATCGACAAATACATCGGCGACTGCGTGATGGCGGTGTGGGGCGGCTTATTCAAAATGGAAGACCATGCCGACCATGCGGTGAAGGCGGCGCTCGATATGGCGCGTGTGGTCCGCGAGGACAACGCCCAGCGCATCGCTGCCGGCCAGATGCCGGTGCGCCTGCGCGTCGGCATCCATTCCGGACCGGTGGTCGTGGGCAATATCGGCGCGCCGGGTAGGGTCAACTACACGGTAGTGGGCGACACCGTGAACGTGGCCCAGCGCTTCGAACAACTCGGCAAGGAGTTCATGGCCGAGACGGAAGAGGTAATCGTGCTGGTGAGCGGCGACACCATTGCCGCCATGAAGCACCCGGAGGCGCTGGGACCCTTGCCGACGCCGGAGCTGCGTCATGTCAAAGGGCGCGACGAACCCGAGCAGGTTTATCGTCTCGTCTAACAAGAAGCTGACCCGGGCATGACACGGTTGTAATGCCCGCGCGCTGGACGCGGCGCAGCATTCGCCGCTAGGGTGCGGCCGTTCTTCTTAGTAGTTTTAAAGGAACGAACGGTTCATGGAACGGCGCAAACTATTTGCATTGTCGACGGCCATGCTGGCCCTCATTCCCCTCCGCCCACTGCTTGCTCAGGACTCCAACAAACCTTTCACCAACGAGCAGCTCGACCAGCTCCTGGCGCCGGTCGCGCTCTATCCTGACGCGCTCCTGGCGCAGGTCCTCATGGCAGCGACCTATCCGCTGGAGGTCGTGGAGGCGGCGCGCTGGTCGCAGGCCAATCCAAATCTCAAGGGTGATGCGGCAGTCGCCGCCGTGAAGAACAAGGATTGGGATGTCAGCGTGAAATCGCTGACCGCCTTTCCGCAGACTCTTCAGATGATGAGCAATCAGCTCGATTGGACCCAGAAGGTCGGCGACGCGATGATCGGCCAGCAGAAGGAGGTTGCGGCTGCGGTTCAGCGCCTGCGCGCCAAGGCCGAGGCAGCCGGCAACCTGAAGTCGACACCGCAGCAGAAGGTGACGAAGCAGACCAGCGAGGGCGCTACCGCCATCGTCATCGAGCCGACCAATCCTGAAGTCATCTACGTGCCTTACTACAATCCAGCCTGGGCCTATGGCCCGTGGCCGTATCCGGCCTATCCACCACCGTACTATCCGCCGCCGCCCAACTATGGCCAGGCGTTGATGACCGGCATGATGTTCGGCCTCGGCGTCGCGGCGGGCTCCGCGATGTTCGGCGGCTGGCATTGGGGCTGGAGCGGCGGCGCCTGGGGCAACAGCTACACGACGGTCAACGTCAACAAAGCGACGAACATCAGCGTCAACAATTTCAACCACAACCACTACCAGGACGGCCGCTGGAACTTCGATCCGGCGCATCGCGACGGCGTGCCCTATCGCACATCCGGTGAACAGCAGCGCTACGGCCAGCGCCGGCCGGATTCCGCGCAACGTCAGCAGTTCCGCGGGCAGCTCGACGGCCGTGGCAATTACACGACGCGTCCCGAAGGCGCCGGAACGCGTGGCGCCGAACAACGCGCAACCGAGAATCGCAGCTTCGAGAATCGCGGTGCCGGTCGCAGCGACGCGTTCGACGGTATCAACCGCGGCGGCGACGCTGCTCGCGACTACGACCGCGGCCGTTCCTCCTGGGGCGACCGTGGCTGGGGCGGTGGTGGCGATCGGTTCGGAGGAGACCGATTCGGCGGAGGCGATCGGTTCGGTGGCGGAGGATTCCGGCGATGAGCATCTCGATGTTCCGGCGGGGTCTTCTGGCGCTCGCTATTTCTGTCGGTATCGCCGGTGCCGCGGTGGCACAGCAGCCCGCCAAGGTGCAGGGTTTTCCGACGCCCGACGCCGCGGCAACGGCCTTCACCGACGCCGTACGTGGCATGAACGAAAAAGCCCTGAGCTCGATCCTCGGGCCGGAATGGCGCGAGTTCGTGCCAACCACGGCAGCGCAGGTCCAGGCCCGCCGCGACAACTATCTCAAGGCGTGGGACGAGGCGCACGAGGTCAAGGTCTCGGGCGACAAGGCGACAGTCGTAGCCGGCAAGGCCGGCTGGACCTTGCCGATCCCGATCGTGAAGGACGGCGCGGAGTGGCGCTTCGATGCCGTTGCGGGCTGGCGCGAAATGCGGCTGCGCCAGATCGGCCATGACGAAGGGGCCGTGGTGCAGACCCTGTTGGCCATCGTCGATGCCCAGCGCGACTATGCCAATCTCGATCCGATGAAGACGGGCTCGCCGGTCTATGCCCGCCGGCTGCTCAGCCTGCCGGGCCGGAAGGACGGGCTCTTTTGGGAGACCAAGCCTGGTGAGCCGCCGAGCCCGCTGGGCCCGGCTGTCGCCAAGGCGCAGATCGACGGGGCCTCACCGGACGGCCATTATGGCTATTACTTCCGGCTGCTCTATGCGCAGGGCGCCGCGGCGCCAGGCGGGGCGCATGACTATATCGTAAACAACCGTATGATTGGCGGCTTCGCGGCGATCGCCTGGCCCGTCCGCTACGGCGTCACCGGTGTGATGACCTTCATTGTGAGCTATGAAGGGGTTGTCTATCAGCAGGATCTCGGTCCTGACACGGCGCAGCGCGCCGGTTCGATGGTAGCCTTCAATCCGGACAAGGGCTGGGTGAAGGCGGATATGACGCCTCCGTGAGGGGGCACGTGGTGAGGAGAGAACCATGATCAAGACAAAGGCGCTCATGCTGCTCGCGGCGGTGGGGATACTTGGTGGTTGTGAGAACATGTCGATGGGCCAGAAGGGGGCTGTGACTGGCGCGGCTCTCGGAACGGGCATCGGCATGGTCGCCGGCGGCAGCTTCGGCACGGTGGTCGGTGCCGGCCTGATCGGCGGCGCAGCCGGCTATATCGGTGGCTCGGCGATCGGCGATAAGTGAGGGGAGATCGAATCATGATCCGTAAGCTTTCAATTGCTGCCGCCTTGGTCCTTGTCGCGGCAAGCGCCGAGGCCCAGACGCCGCCACTCAATTTCGATCAGGCGGCCTACGTCACCTGCAAGGAAGCGCACGCCATGCAGCCCGAGGCGCGCAAGCAGCTGGCGATCTTCTTGGCCGATCATGCCGCGCGCTATCGCGGCGTCGTCGTCCCCGATGGCGAGATGGGCGTGCAACTCGGCCATCTGGTGCGTGGCGGCTGCACGCTGGCGCCCGATGCCTATCTCTTCACGGTGATCGACCGGGCGCTCGTGGCCGAGCTGAAGAAGCTGCCAAAGCGGCGGTAACGCTGCATCTCGAAGATCGAGAGAAAGGCCGGGGGACCAACCCGGCCTTTTGCTTTGGTCGGTCAGTTCTTCTTGGCGGGCGTCGACGTTGGTGCCTGTGCGACCTGCTTGGCGATGATCCGGTCCTTGATCTTATCGTAGACGGTTTGCGGCACGAGGCTCTTGTCGACGAGTTCATTCTTGGCGCGATAGGGGCGGCCCTTGATGATGGCGTCGCTGCGTGCATCGCCGATTCCATCGAGCGTCATGAGCTGCTGCTTGGTTGCCGTGTTGATATCCAACGGCTCCGTTGTCTTGGCGTCGGCGGGCTTGGGCGCCGTCGTTGCGGCTGGCGGCGTGGCGGGTTTGGTCTGGGCGAATGCTGAGTCGGACAGGCCGACCAGCGCGCCGATCATCGCGAGTGCTGCCAGATGCGAACGAAAGTTCATGTCGGTAGCCTCCTTCCAGAACAACCCCAGGATTGGGGTTGTTCATGGAACGCCGGCGTCACGACCCGTTCAAGCGCTGGTGCTGCAGCCGCAGTGAAGCCCGTGGATGAAGCGCGAAGGCTTCAGGTCATCTTGACCATGACATGCCTGGCATAGGCTGGCCGCGCGGTGAGGCGGTCGTACCAGGCCCGAACGTTCTTGAGGTCGGGGCGTTCGATGTCGAGGGCGTACCAGCGATAGGCAAAGCAGCCGGCGGGAATGTCGCCCATGGTGAAGTGCCCGCCTGCCACGTAGCGGCGACCGTCGAGCCAGCCATCGAGGCGGGCGAACAGCTTGCCGGCATCCTCGGCCGCCTTCTTGATCGCAGCTGTGTCGCGCTTCTCTGGAGGAGTGCGGATCAGGCCCCAGAACGCAATGCGCATCGGTTCCGAAATGGTGCTGAGCTGCCAGTCCATCCAACGGTCGGCCTCGCTGCGCTGGCCGGGATCGCTGGGCCACAAGGTGCCCGCCGCATACTTGGCCGCTAGATAACGCACCGCCGAATTGCTCTCCCAAACGATGCGGCCGCCATCGTCGATGGTCGGTACGACGCCGTTGGGATTCATCTTCAGGTACCAGGCCTGGTCGTTGCCGCCGAACGCGCCACCGACATCCTCGCGCTCGTACTTGACGCCGCATTCATCGGCAGCCCACAGCACCTTCTGTACGTTGATCGAGTTGGCGCGGCCCCAGATCTTCATGTCGACATACTCCCCGTCTCACAACACATGAGCATCAATGCGCGGCCGCCCAGTTGTCGCCGACGCCAGTCTCGACGACCAGCGGCACGGTGAGGGAGGCGGCGCCTTCCATTATCTTGCGTGTCACGTCCTTGGTCTTGTCGAGCTCCTTCTCGGGAACCTCGAACAGCAGTTCGTCGTGCACCTGCAGCAGCATCTTGGCCTTGAGTTTGGCCGCGGTCAGCGCGCCCGGCAGCCGGATCATCGCGCGCTTGATGATGTCGGCCGCGCCACCCTGCAGTGGAGCGTTGATCGCCGCGCGTTCGGCGAAGGCCCGCATGCCCTGGCTCTTGTCGTGAATGAAGCGCAGGTGAATCTTGCGACCGAACGGCGTCAGCACATATCCGTGCTTGCGTGCGTATTCCTTGGTGTTGTCCATGTAGTCGCGGATGCCGGGATAGCGCAGGAAATACTTGGCGATGTAGTCGCGCGCCTCGGCCTGGCCGATGCCGAGCTGGTTGGCGAGGCCGAAGGCGGAGATGCCGTAGATGATGCCGAAGTTGATCGCCTTGGCGCGGCGGCGCATCAGCGGGTCCATGCCCTTGACCGGCACGCCGAACATCTCGGAAGCGGTGATGGCGTGGATGTCGTCGCCGCGTTCGAAAGCCTGCTTCAGCGACGCAATGTCGGCGACATGCGCGAGCAGTCGCAGCTCGATCTGCGAATAGTCGGCGCTGAGCAGCTTGCAGCCGGTCTCGGCGATGAAGGCCTGACGGATCTTGCGGCCTTCCTCGGTGCGCACGGGGATGTTCTGCAGGTTGGGATCGGTCGAGGCGAGCCGTCCCGTTGCGGCGCCTGTCATGTGATAGGAGGTGTGGACGCGGCCTGTCTTGGCGTCGACCTCGCGCATCAGCGCATCGGTGTAGGTGCTCTTGAGCTTGGCGAGCTGGCGATGCTCCAGGATCTTGACCGGCAGCGCATGGCCTTGCGCGGCGAGATCGTCGAGTACCGAAGCGTCGGTTGCCCAGGCGCCGTTCTTGTTGCGCTTGCCGCCCGGCAGCTTCTGTTCGTCGAACAGGATCTCGCCCAATTGCTTGGGCGATCCGACGTTGAATTCGCGGCCGGCAATCTTGTGAATTTCGGTCTCGAGTTCGGCGAGGCGCTTCTCGAAGTCCGCGCTGAGCCTCTTGAGCTTCAGCGCATCGACCTTGATGCCGGCTGTCTCCATGCCGAGCAGCACGGGGATCAGGGGGCGTTCGATCGTCTCGTACAGGGTCGTGACGCGCTCGGGCACCAGACGTGGTTTCAGCCGCGCCCAGAGCTGCATGGTGACGTCGGCATCCTCGGCGGCATAGTCGCGGGCCTTGTCGATCGGCACCTTGTCGAACGTCACCTGCTTGGCGCCGCTGCCTGCCACGTCGGAGAACTTGATGGTCTTCTGACCGAGATGCAGCTCGGCCAGTTCATCCATGCCGTGATTGTTCTTTCCGGCATCGAGTGCGAAGGAGATCAGCATCGTGTCGTCGACCGGGCCGATCTCGATGCCATGTCGGCGGAACACCGCCATGTCGTACTTGATGTTCTGGCCGACTTTCAGCACCGCCGGGTCTTCCAGCAGCGGCTTCAGCTTGGCGATCGCCGTCTTGAAGGGGATCTGCCCGTCCAGCAGCTTGCCGGCATCCTTGTCGCCGCCGTCGCCCAGGAGATCGAGCGCACCCTGCACGGCGCCGCCGGGGACGCGGTGCATCAGCGGCAGGTAGGCCGCGCGCCGCTTGGTCGAATTGACGTCGCCCCACGGGCCTTCGAGCAGCGCCAGCGAGACGCCAACGAGGCCAGCATTGTTCGAATCGAGTCCGTCAGTCTCGCAATCGAACGCCACCGTGCCGGCGCGGGTCGCCTCGGCGATCCATTCGTCGAGCAGCTTCTCGTCCTGGATCAGCTCGTAATCGGCCGCCGTGAAGTCGCGGTTGGGCTTCTTCGATGACGAAGCGGCAGGCGTTGGCGTGGGCTCGGCCTTTTTGACCGGCGCGGGCGCAGAAGTCGGCGCGACGGGCGCCGTCGCCTCGCCCAGTTCGCTGGTGAAGCGTTGCAGAAGGGTACGGAAGCCTTGCTGCTCCAGCCAGGGCAGCAGCACGTTGGGGTCGGGCTTCCTCTTGTCGAACGAGTCGGGATCCGCCGGCGCCGGCGCGTCGTCGCGCAAGGTCACGAGCTGCTTGGAGATGCGGATCAGCTCGGCATTGTTTTCGAGCGATTCGCGCCGCTTGGGCTGTTTGATCTCCTTGGTGCGCTCCAGCAGCGCTTCGAGGGTGCCATACTCGTTGATGAGCTGGGCCGCGGTCTTGATGCCGATGCCCGGCGCGCCCGGCACATTGTCCGTCGAGTCGCCCGCCAGCGCCTGCACGTCGACCACCTTGTCCGGTGTGACGCCAAACTTCTCGAACACTGCTTCAGGCCCCAGCTTGATCTTCTTGATCGGGTCCATCAGCTCGACGCCCGGCCGCACGAGCTGCATCAGGTCCTTGTCGGAGGACACGATCGTGCAGGTGCCGCCGGCCTCGAGCGCCATGCGGGCGTAGGTCGCGATCAGGTCGTCGGCCTCGTAGCCGTCGAGCTCACACACCGTGACGTTGAAGGCGCGCGCCGCCTCGCGGATCAGCGGGAATTGCGGGATCAGGTCTTCCGGCGGCTCGGGCCGGTTGGCCTTGTACTTGTCGTAGATCTTGTTGCGGAAGGTGACGCTGCCGGCATCGAGGATCATGGCGATATGGTCGATCTCGGGATTATCCAGCAGGTCGGCCACCAGCATGCGGCAGAAGCCGAACACCGCATTGATCGGCGTCCCGTCGGGCCGATTCATCGGCGGCAGGGCATGATAGGCGCGGAACAGGTAGCCCGAGCCGTCGATCAGGTAGAGGTGCCGGATCGGCTTGTTCTCGCCGGGGGCAGCCGTCTTAGCGGGGGCAGTAGGAGCTTTGGATTTCGCCATGCCCAAGGCGTAGCACGCGGGGCGCCGCGGCGGGAGGTGGGGCTGTGATAGGATCGGGCATGGCCGTCCTGCTCTCCGAGAGTTTCCGCGCGCTGTTCTATGCCCCGTTCTACGCCGCCGTGGCGACCGGCGCGTTCGAAAGGGCGGGTGTCGAGGTCGAGTTGCGGCCCTCGTCCGATCCGGCCTCAGCCAGCAAGGCCCTGCGCGCTCGACAGGTCGATGTCATGTGGGGCGGGCCGCTGCGGGTCATGATGCTACGCGACAGCGAGCCGGCCGCCGACCTGGTCTGCTTCTGCGATGTCGTGGCGCGTGATCCCTTCTTCGTGGTGGGCGCAAGGCCGCGGCCGGATTTCAAGCTGGCCGATCTTCTCTCGGTGAAGCTCGCCACTGTCTCTGAAGTGCCCACGCCCTGGATCTGCCTGCAGGACGATCTGCGGCGCGCCGGTTTCGATCCCGCGCGGGTTGATCGGATCACCGATGCGACGATGGGGGAGAACGAGACTGCATTGCGCGAGGGCAAGGTCGATGCCGTCCAGGTCTTCCAACCCTATGCCGAGCGGCTGGTGTCGTCGGGCGCGGGTTATGTCTGGTATGCCGCCGCCGACCGCGGGCTCACGGCCTACACGACGCTGGTTACCCGACGCGACGTGCTGGCCGAGCGCGCCGACGAGTTGATGCGTATGATCCGCGGCATCGATGAAACGCTGAAATGGTTTGCCGTGACCCCGGCCTTCGACATCGCTGGCAAGCTGCACTCCTACTTTCCCGACGTGCCGACGCCGCTGTTCGCAGCCTGTATCGAACGCTACCGGGCTCTCAGCCTCTGGGGACGCGATCCGGTGATCCGCCGCGAGGGTTACGATCGTCTGCACGCCGCCATGCGCTCGGCAGGCGTCCTCTCGCGCGACATCCCGTTCGAGGATGTCGTCGACACCTCCCTGGCGCGCCGCGCTGTTCAGGCTTGATGCCTTTGTCCCGGATGAAAGCTCAATCGAGGGGGCGCTTGTTGCCGGCGGAGCCTGCTTTTCATTTGCAGTCTGTGCGACGTTCCGTTGCTTGCAGGAAACGGTAAAACACCCTATCTACCCGCCGTCATCGGGGAGTAGCCGGCCTCATTCAGAGGTGGGTGCGTCAACAGACTTGGTCCTCACGGACTATGGCGCATCCGGCGATCAGCTTGGCGAGACCTTTGGCTTTCTAGCGTCTTCACCCGCGGGATCGGGCGGCGCTGGGAGCCATAGGTTCGTGCTCGATCCCGCTGAAGATGCCCCTCGTGGAAGCCTTCCTCATTTCAACAGGTCTCGTGGCTGTCGCCGAGATCGGCGACAAGACGCAGCTCCTGGCGATGATCTTGGCCAGCCGCTATCGCCGGCCCGTCCCGATCATTCTCGGTATCCTAGTGGCGACCTTGGCCAACCATGCGCTGGCCGCCTGGGCTGGTGCCGCGGTTGCCGCTTGGCTGGGGCCCGACGCGATGCGCTGGATCCTAGGTGTGCTGTTCCTCGTCATGGCGGCCTGGTGCTTGATCCCCGATAAGGAAGAAGAAGGTCCCAAGGTCGCGGGCGCTGCCGGTGCATTCATCGCCACTGCCATCGCTTTCTTTCTGGTGGAGATCGGTGACAAGACACAGATCGCCACCGTGGGCCTCGCCGCGCGCTTCAACGATCTCATCGCCGTAACCGCCGGCACGACGCTCGGCATGATGATTGCAAACGTACCGGCTGTGCTGTTCGGCGATGTGCTGGCGCGCAAGGTACCGTTGAAGCTCGTTCGCTCGCTGGCAGCCGCAGCGTTCGTGGTGTTGGGCGTGCTGGTCTTGTTGAAGATCGATATGGGCCTGCTTGGCTGATCGGCGAGGTCGACGGTGACGACGTCACAATGCCGTTACTGTTTGTTGTCGATCCTCGTCCTGTTCTCGCCACATTCGGCCGCGAAAGTCACACCGTCTGCGATGGCAAAAAAGACCTGAGAAAAATAACGCGGCACGTGCCGTGACAACGGCAGACGGCTATCGGGGGGGAATCAAAAATATTTGTGCGATCAACCGCACCGGCAACAGGCCGGGCGGATTGGCAGCGTGTGTGCTCGTTTTGGTGCAGGAGTAGTGGAGGAAGACCATGCGTATCGAATGGCCTTTGAAATTGGCGACATTGTTTGTAGTCGCTCTCGCTCCGCTGTTGGCAGCCTGCGACGATCAAGCCGCCGCCGATGCTCCCAAGGCCGTGTCGCCGGACGTGGGAATCGTCACGGTGAAAGAAGAGCCTTTTGCGTTGGTCCGCGAATTGCCGGGCCGCGTGGCACCGACGCGCGTCGCCGACGTGCGGCCGCGCGTTTCGGGAATCGTCACGGCGCGAATGTTCAACCAGGGCAGCGACGTCAAGGCGGGCGACGCACTTTACCAGATCGATCCCAAACCATTCGAAGTCGAATTGCAGGCGAGCGAAGCTGCGCTGGAGAAGGCAAAGGCTGGGCTCGATCTTGCCATCCCGCAGGCCACGCGGTCGGCGGCGCTGGCCAAGACGCAGGCTATCTCCACGGCGCAGCATGAAATCGCCGTCGCCACCGTGAATCAGGCGAAGGCCGAGGTCGCTGCCCGTGAGGCCGATGTCGAGCGGGCCAAGCTCAATCTCGACTACGCGACGATCCGGGCGCCGATCAGCGGGCGCATCGGCGCGGCACGCATCAGCGAAGGTGCGTTGGTCGTGCAGAACGACACGTCCAATCTCGCCACCATCCAGCAGCTCGATCCGATCTATGCCGACTTCACCCAGTCGGCTGGCGACCTCAACAAGCTGCGCCGTGCTCTCGAATCGGGCGACCTCGAACGGATCGCGCCCGATGCCGTGAAGGTGCGCCTGCTGCTCGACGATGGAACGCGCTATCCGCTGACCGGCAAGTTGCTGTTCTCCGAAGCCCGCGTCGACGCTTCGACCGGCCAGGTGACTTTGCGTGGTGAATTTCTCAATCCGGACAAGGTGCTCCTGCCGGGCATGTATGTGCGCGTCCTGATCGAGCAGGGCATCGACAGCGACGCGATCACGCTGCCGGAGCAGGCAATCCAACGCAACGGCGGCGGCGGCAGCGAAGTGTTCGTGGTCAAGGACGACAATCGCGTCGCCATCCAGTCGGTGCGTCTCGGCGCGCTGCAGGACGGCAAGTGGCTGGTGGTCAACGGGCTGAAGCCGGGTGACCGAGTCGTGGTCGACGGCTTCCAGAAATTCGTTGCCGGTGACAGCGTCAAGCCGCGTTCCATCAGCCAGTCTGCCGAGGCCGACACTCCGACGACAACCATCAGCGCGACCCGCTAACCGATCACCCATGCCGAGTTTCTTCATCGATCGGCCCATCTTTGCTTGGGTCGTTTCTCTCTTCATCTGCCTGATCGGCGTGATCTCGATTCCGCTGCTGGCGATCGCCCAGTATCCGGTTATCGCGCCACCCTCGATCTCGATCAGCACGAGCTATCCCGGTGCGTCACCGGAGAACCTCTACAACAGCGTCACACGCCTGATCGAAGAGGAGCTGAACGGCGCGTCGGGCATTCTAAACTTCGACTCTGCCAGCGATTCGCTGGGACAGGTCGAGATCATCGCGAACTTCGTGCCCGGAACCGATCCCAGCATGGCTTCGGTCGAGGTGCAGAACCGCATCAAGCGCGTCGAGGCGCGCCTGCCGCGGGCGGTGATCCAGCAGGGCATCCTGATCGAAGAAGCATCGAGTGCGGTGCTGCAGATCATCACGCTGACATCGACGGACGGCAGCCTCGACGAGGTCGGCCTCGGCGACTTCATGGTTCGCAACGTGTTGGGCGAGATCCGCCGCATTCCCGGCGTCGGCCGTGCGACCCTCTATTCGACGGAGCGCGCCCTGCGTATCTGGGTCGATCCGGCCAAGCTGGTCGGTTTCAACCTGACCGCTGACGATGTGAATCGGGCCATCACTGCACAGAACGCGCAGGTCGCATCGGGCAGCATTGGCGCCGAGCCCAGCAATCCGCGACAGGCGGTTTCAGCGCTTGTCCTGGTGAAGGGCCAGCTCAGCTCACCCGAGGAGTTCGGCGAGATCGTGCTGCGCGCCAATCCGGACGGTTCGACCGTGCGGCTGCGCGACGTGGCACGGGTCGAAATCGGCGGCATGGGCTACCAGTTCACGACCCGATTGAACGGCAAGCCGACCGCCGGCCTGTCGGTGATGCTGGCGCCGACCGGCAATGCGCTGGCTACTGCAAGTGCCGTCGAGGAGAAGATGAAGGAGCTGTCGCGCTTCTTCCCCGCGAACATCACCTATCAGATCCCCTACAACATCACGCCCGTCGTGAAAGCCTCCATCGAGAAGGTCGTCATGACCCTGATCGAGGCGGTCGTGCTGGTCTTCGTCGTGATGTTCCTGTTCCTGCAGAACATTCGCTACACGATCATTCCGACCATCGTGGTGCCGGTTGCTCTGCTCGGCACCTGCGCCACGCTATTGGCGGCGGGCTACTCTATCAACATGCTGACCATGTTCGGCATGGTGCTGGCCATCGGCATCCTGGTCGACGATGCCATCGTGGTCGTCGAGAACGTCGAGCGCATCATGACCGAGGAGGGGCTGTCGCCCAAGGAAGCGACCCGCAAGGCGATGTCGCAGATCACCAGCGCGATCATCGGCATCACGCTCGTCCTGATCGCGGTGTTCCTGCCGATGGCGTTCTTCCCCGGCTCGGTCGGCATCATCTATCGCCAGTTCTCGGTGACGATGGTGGCCGCGATCGGCTTCTCGGCGCTGCTCGCCCTGTCGCTGACGCCCGCCCTCTGCGCCACGCTCCTGAAGCCGGTCGCCGCCGGCCATGGGCACGCCAAGCGCGGTGTGTTCGGCCTGTTCAATCGCGGGCTCGACTCGGTGCGTGACCGTTACGTGGGGGTCGTCGGCTGGTCGCTGAAGCGCACCGGCCGGATGATGGGGATCTACGTTGCGCTGCTGCTCTGCCTAGGCTGGGCCTTTGTGCGCCTGCCCGGCGGCTTCCTGCCGATCGACGATCAGGGCTTCATCACGACCGACGTGCAGACCCCGGCCGATGCTTCATACAATCGCACGCAGGCGGCGGTCGAGCGGGTCGAACGGTATCTCGCAGAGAATCCGGGCGTGAAGGATGTCACCTTCATCACGGGCTACAGCTTCCTCGGCCAGGGCCTGAACACGGCGCAAGCCTTCATCACCTTGAAGGATTGGTCCGAACGCGGCCCGAAGGAGTCGGCGGAAGCCATCGTCGCGGATATCAACCGCGACATGGCGTCGGTCCGTGACGCGGAGATATCGGCCCTGCAGCCGCCACCGATCGACAATCTCGGTAACTCGAGCGGCTTCAGCTTCCGTTTGCAGGACCGTGGCCAGAAGGGGCAGGTAGCGCTGGTGCGGGCAGGTGACCAACTGGTCGCTGCGGCGAACGCCAGCCCGATCCTGCAGAACGTCTATGTCGAGGGCCTGCCGGCGGCGCCGCAGGTCAACCTGGTGATCGATCGCGAGAAGGCGAGCGCCTTCGGCGTAACCTTCGAGGACATCAACAACACGATCTCGACCAACCTCGGCTCGAACTACGTCAACGACTTCCCCAACCAGGGGCGCATGCAGCGCGTCATCGTGCAGAGCGAGGCGGCGAGCCGCATGAATGCCGAGGGCATTCTCGGTTACAATGTCAAGAACGCTCTGGGCCAGCTCGTGCCGCTCTCGTCCTTCGCCTCCATCGAATGGTCGAAGGGGCAGACGCAGATCATCGGCTTCAACTACTACCCCTCCGTCCGCATCAGCGGCGAAGCGAAGCCCGGCTATACCAGCGGCGATGCGATTGCCGAGATGGAACGGCTCGCCGGCGAGTTGCCGCGCGGCTTCGGGTACGAATGGACCGGCCAGTCTTTGCAGGAAAAGCTCTCCGGTTCGCAGGCGCCGTTCCTGCTCGCGCTTTCCGCGCTGATCGTCTTCCTGTGTCTTGCCGCTCTCTACGAGAGCTGGACGATTCCGATCGCGGTGCTGTTGACGGTGCCGCTCGGCATGTCCGGCGCGGTCCTCGCGGCCAATCTGCGCGGACTGTCCAACGACGTCTACTTCACGGTGGGCCTGATCACGATCATCGGTCTCGCCGCCAAGGACGCCATCCTGATCATCGAGTTTGCCAAGGACTTGCGCACACGCGGCACGCCGCTGGTCGAGGCGACGCTGGAAGCCTGCAAGCTGCGCTTCCGGCCGATCCTGATGACCGGACTCGCTTTCGTCTGCGGCGTACTGCCGATGGCGATCGCGACCGGCGCTGGTGGCAAGAGCCAGCAGGCGCTGGGCACTGGCGTAATGGGCGGCATGATCGCCGTCGTCGTGCTAGCGCTGCTGATGGTTCCGGTCTTCTTCGTCGTCGTGCAGCGCGTCCTCGGGCGCGATCGGGAGAAGGCGGCGGCGCCCGCCAAGCCGCAGTCAGTCGTCGAGCAGCCAGCGGAATGACCGACGAAGTTCGGATGTACCCGCGGTCTCGAACCAGCGGCCGTGGGCGATAATCATCCGGTCGGGATTCCAGGCGATCATCTTCTCGACGGCGGCCTTCATCTCCGGCCGTCGTTTGGCGAAAGTCGCCCGCAGGTCACGCGGTGTCTGGCCGTCGGGCGCAGCGACCCCGCCCAGCTTCGTAAGCCAGCGCAGAGCGAGCGATCCGACCTTATGAGACTCGAAGTTCTCGATGAGGTCGGCGAGCACCAGCGTGCGGGTCGGTCGGTGGAAGAACACGACCTCGGTCATGAAGCTGCCGCCGACCGGTAGGGTGGCGATCGTTTCGTCCCAGGGATAGCCCGCCTCCCGGTCGAGCGTGAGAAAGCCCGGCGCAATGTGACCCTTCGCCTGTTCCTCGATCCGCGGTGCCAGCCACACTTCGGCGCCAGTGAAGGCTGTTTTCCATTCCGGGATCCACCAATAGTGGATGCGATTGGGCCCGACGATCCAACGCACACGGCCCGCTGCCTCGATCTCTGCTTGCAGCGTCGGCAGGAGAGGCGTGGGCGAATGGATGAAGAGATCGCCGCCGACCCGGATCACCGTCATGCGGGTCGGGAACGGCATTTTGAACCCCGGCAGGACGCCGAAATGGATGATGGGCCCGTCGACGATCCAAAGATCGGGCGCGACGGGCTTCAGCGTGTTCAGCGGCGGGTAGGTGGCCTCGGTGTCATCGCTTGTCATGTCACGGGCGACAAGCGCTGCGAGACGTCTACTGCTTCTGCTCGTCTTTGCCCCAGCCCTTCTTCTCGGCGTCGAAGAAGGAGGCGAAGACCTTGCGGATCGTGCTTTCGGCAATATCGCGGGTGATGAACACGACACGGCTCTTGCGGTCGTCCCCTTCGGGCCAGGCATCGAGCGTCGCCGGCGGATGGAAGACGTGTTGCACGCCGTGGATCACCACTGGCTTGTCGGTGTCCTTGACGTTCAGGATGCCCTTCATGCGCAGGAGGTCGGGCCCGCGATAGGTCACCAGCGCGTCGAAGGCGGCAGCGACCGTCGACCAGCTCATCGGCTCGTCGAAGGTCATGCAGAAGGCCTTGATGCGATCGTCATGCCGGTTGGGATTGTGCGGATCCTGCTCCCCACCGTGCTCGTGTCCGTGATCGTGGTGGTCGTGACCGTGATCATGGGCATGCTCGTGACCATGGTGATGATGGTGGCCATCGCCGCCATGCTCGTGCTCGTAGGCCTCCTCGTGCAGCCAGCGCTTCACGTCAGCGGTCTTGGTCTCTGGATTGTAGAGACCGGCGTTCAGGATCGCGTTGGGGTCGATGTCGCCGCTGGCAACGGCATGGAACGGTGCACCGGGATTGAGCTGGTGCAGGCGGCTCTTGAGCTGTTCGAGCTTCGGCCCCTCGCTGATGTCGGTCTTGGTGAGCAGCAGCCGGTCGGCCACCGCGGCCTGCTTCACGGCTTCCTCGTGATTGTCGAGCGTGCTCTCGCCGTTCACGCCGTCGACCGTCGTCACCACACCATCGAGGCGATAGCGCGACGCGAGCAACGGGTCGGTCATGAGTGTGTGCAGGATGGGGGCGGGGTCGGCCAGTCCGGTGGTCTCGACCACCATGCGCTTGAACGGCGTCACCTCGCCGCGCGAGCGCTTCAGGAACAGCTCGCTCATGGTGCGCACCAGGTCGCCGCGCACGGTACAGCAGAGGCAGCCCGAGTTCAGCGTGACCATGCCCTCGTCGTCGGACTTCTCGACCAGCAGATGGTCGAGCCCGATCTCGCCGAACTCGTTGATGATCACCGCGGTGTCGGCGAGCTCCGGTCGTCGCAGCAGCTTGTTCAGGAGGGTGGTCTTGCCGCTGCCGAGGAAGCCCGTCAGCACGGTGACGGGAATGCGCTGTTCGGCGGCGTTCTGCGTGTCACTCATGAAACTCTCGCTAGGAAGGGTGTCACGCCAGCCAGAAGCGCTCAGTCTTCTTGAAGTCCTTCCAGGCCCGTTCCAGCTTGCGGCGGCGGCGTTTGTCGCCACCCGCCGCCTGCTTGGCGAGGGTCTTGAGCGCACCGGCCACGTCTTCCGTCGGCCGGGTCGCCGTGGCGATGTCGGCCAGCATCTGGGCTGCCACCGCGCGGTCGTTCAAGGCACCGAGCGCGCCCTGCAGGCGCACTGTCGACTCGATATAGGGCTTGGCTGCTGCGGAGGCAAAGGCAGGCTGCAGGAAGGTCGCCGCATAGCGCTGCTTCTTGATCGCGATGCGCAGCTCGTGCAGCTCCTCGGCATCGAGCTCCTCCAGGCCGCGGCCACGCCGCTCCACCTTGCGGTGCCGCTTCTCGAGCACTTCCCGCCCGAAATCGTCGAGGCGCGTGTTCCGACCCGATGGCGGCTGGGCGGCAAAGGCGACGAGCTGCCGGTCGAAGGCGTTGTACCGGGCGCCGGACATGGCAGCGCGAGCCCGCTGCAGGTGGACGGCGGCAAGCCGGGCGGCGATGCGGCTCACTGCGGGCGGCACTTCTTCGGCGGTCTCGGTCAGAAAGACGTGCAGGTCGCGGGCCGGCGCACATTCACCGGCCAGCCACTTGGCCTCGGCCGACAGGGCACGGACGTTCGGGCCGTTGAGGGCGCCACGGAAGACGCTGAAAGCCGCACGCATCCGCCGGAAGGCCACCCGCGTCTGGTGGATGCCGATCGACCGACGGCTCTGCAAAACGATGGCGCGGTACTTGGAAAGATCGACATGGCAGTTCGCCACGATGAGCCGCAGGGCGACATCGGGGGCCATTTCGGAAGAGAGTTTGGTCGCGGGGGCCGCCATGCAGGCCGACCGTAGCGGCTGCCGACGATGGGGCAACCGCAAAGAACGACAGTCTGATGAAGGTTTTATTGCATCACGATGAATGCGCTTTCCGGCTGGAATTCGGGGATTTCGCTGGCCGGCCGGGCGTTTAGCGGAATTTCTGCATCAGCCTTTGCAGTAGCGGTGGCCGGTCGGCGTGCTTTAGAGTCGCTCCCATGAGCATCGATGCGACTGCCTTCAAGAAGGGCATGCGCCATCTCGCGGCGAGCGTCACCCTGATCACCACCAGGCACCGGGAGCTGCGCGGAGGGCTGACGGCAACGGCGGTTTGTTCGGTTTCCGCCGAACCGCCGCAGATTCTGATCTGCGTCAACAAGACGGCGAGCGCCCACGATCCGATCGGCGAGGCGGGCTTCTTTTGCGTCAATATCCTGGCCCCCGACCATCGCAAGCTGGCGGAGCGTTTTGCCGGCATGGACGGCGTCGAAGGCGACGAGCGCTTCTGCGACATGGGCGATTGGTTCACCCTCTCGACCGGCGCGCCGGTGCTGAAGGGGTGCCCCGTCTCGTTCGACTGCAAGCTGGTGACCAAGGTCGCGGCTGGCACCCACACGATCTATATCGGCGAAATCGTCGATCTCGCCCTCGATCCCGAGGCGAAGCCGTTGCTCTATGCCGACGGCGCTTTTGTGCACGTCGACGCCCTGAAACACGCCAACGCGGCCTGAACGACGGGTTGTGGACGGGTCGCGCCCGGGGTTGCGCTGCGGCGCGAACCCTCTATGTTCCGCCCCGCCCAAACGGACGCCTGCTGGGGCGTAGCCAAGCGGTAAGGCAGAGGATTTTGATTCCTCCATTCCCAGGTTCGAATCCTGGCGCCCCAGCCAATCGCCTTCCTAGATTGAACATTGCCAATGTAGCGGCAACGGAGCCGCGACGTCCCGGGGCCTAGCGTCTCCCTTACGAGCCTGTCGCTCGAAGAGGAGAACAGTCATGAAGGTCTTCAAGGGTATTACCGCAGCACTGCTCGGAACCACCCTGCTGGCGGGCGCCGTCTATGCGCAGCAGACGCCATCGGCGCCTACGCAGGCCGCCGCACCGACGGCCGCCCAGCAGAAGGAAGCCGCCCGCGACTTTGCCAAGCTGTCGGCCGATGGCGCCATTGCCTTCCGCGCGCTTCACCTCGCCCGCGTCGCGATCTTCGATGCCGATCCTGCCGCCGCGAAGAAGCTGGTTGCCGATGCGCGCGCTGCGCTGGCCAAGGCCAAGACCGATTCGACTGCCTTCCAGAAGGCCGAGGCGGACCTCAAGATGCCGCAAGGCATGAAGGGTGCGCCGGTTGCCGGCTCCGCGTCCACGCAGCCCGTCGCCTGGTTGCCGATCGACGGCCAGCTGACCCTGGACGAGGACTTCGTGGCGACGTCGGCCAAGGCCGCAGCCGTTGCCGAGGCAAACAAGTCGCTTGAAAAAGGCCAACGCGCCGAGGCGATCGAGAAACTTCGCGTTGCCGACGTGAAGGTGATGTTCGCGATGGCGCTGGCGCCGCTCGACAAGACCATGGCCGACGTCGACCAGTCGGCGAAACTTCTCGACGAGGGCAAGTACTACGAAGCCAATGCCGCCCTGAAAAAGGTCGAGGAAGGTGTCCGCTACGACGCGATTCTCGCTACCGCTCAGCCGGCGAAGGCCGAAGCGCCGAAGCAGAAGTAACAACGCCAACCTCCTCCCCTGTGCCGACGCCGCACGGGGGAGGAGAGCCGTTGGTCAAGTCCGTTTCATCGCGCGTTCGCGTGCTCGCCAGATTTGGGTGAGCCGCGTTGCGCGGTCCTGCGCCGTTGTGAAGAGATCGGGCAGCCCGTCCTTGCTGTCGGCCAGCAGTCGCTCCTCGATGACTGCGTGTGTTTCGATGCGGCCATCGGCCAGGAGGTGTTCGATCGGTGCGCCGCGCTCAGCGAGGCGCCGCGATACCAGCACCGTACGATGGCAGTCGAGCGGCTCCTTCTCGGCGCACATCAGGCAGAGCGCGCTGTCCGCAGCGCCCGAGACCAACCGGTCCAGCGCCTCGCTGAATTCCGGCTTTGCCGCGAGCGTCTCGTAGCTTCCACCGGCCTGGGGTTTTCCGCCGAGGGCAGCGCCTTCATAACGATAGAGAATGTCGGCCGTAGCGAGGCGGGCCGCCAGTCTTTCGCGGCCGAACTGCGGGAAGCGCCGCGAATAGGGCGTCGAACGCACATCGACCAGCACCTCGACGCCAGCCGCGGTCAGGAGATCGACGAAGCGTTCGATCGGATGATTGGAGTGGCCGATGGTCTTGATCGGTTTCATGCGAGCTGCCGGACCAGATCGATGAAGCCCAGTGTCGCGGCCGAATGCTCGTCGCGACGGCAGGCCAGATTGAGCGGCACCTTGAGTGCAGGCCGCCCGGTGAGCGGGCGATAGGTTACACCCTCCAGGGGGAGGCGGCTCAAGGAGGCCGGGACGATGGTAATCCCCAACCCCGCGGCGACGAGGTTGAGGGTGGAGACGATGCGCGGCGCCTCCTGGCTGACGTGGGGGCTGAAGCCCGCCTCGCTGCAGGCGGCGATGATCACGTCGTAGAGGCCGCGGCCGTCGGGGCGGCGGTAGAGGATGAAATCCTCGGCTGCGAGATCCTTCAGGGTGAGTTTCGGCCGACGCGTCAGGCGATGGCGGGCCGGCAGCGCTGCCGACATCTCCTCCTGCAGCAACGCATGCACGGTGAGTCCCTGCGGGTCGGCAAGGCCGGCGCGGATGAAGGCAATATCCAATCGCTCCTCGCGCAGGCCAGCCAACAGTTCGCCCGAACTGCTCTCCTCCAGCACGAACGAGACGTCAGGTCGTGTGCTGCGGAATTCGCGGATCGCGCGCGCGACCAGCGGATGGAAGGGCGCCGACGTGGTGAAGCCGACGGCGATACGGCCGGTTTCGCCGCGCGCCGTGCGACGTGCCCGCACGGTGGCTTGGTCGACAGCTGCGAGGATCGCTTCGGCATCGACCAGAAAGGAGCGGCCGGCATCGGTCAGGCTCACGCCGCGCGGATGGCGGATGAAGAGCGTCGCGTCGATCTCTCGCTCAAGGGCGCGGATCTGCTGGGAGAGGGGCGGCTGCTGGATGTGGAGTTTCTCCGCCGCGCGCGTGACGTGACCCTCACGGGCAACGGCGACGAAGTAGCGGAGGTGGCGCAGTTCCATAGATATCCATCGGATATGGATATGCCACTTATCATATATTTGAGGACTGGATAAGCCCGACATAGCGTGTGGCCATCGACAGGCGAGGGCGAGATGACGATCGCGATGGCAGCAAGCCTCGGGCTCCTGATGGTCTTCACAGCATTCCTGTCCGGCATCTTCGGGATGGCGGGCGGCATGGTGCTGATCGGCGTGCTGCTGTTCCTGCTGCCGCTGCCCATGGCGATGGTGCTGCACGCGGTGACGCAGATGGCGTCCAACGGATGGCGCGCCATCCTGTGGTGGCGGCACATCCAGTGGCGGATCACGGTCTTCTATGTACTGGGCTGTTTCATCGCTGTCGGCGCCTGGTCGCTGACGCTTTACGTTCCCGAGAAGGCGGTGGCGCTCCTGATGCTGGGCTGCTCGCCTTTTGTGCTGCGCATCGTGCCCGAGCGGTTGTTGCCTGCGACCCTCGGACCGTTGCAGGCGATGGGCGGTGGCATCGCGTGCATGGCGTTGATGCTGCTGACCGGCGTTACCGGTCCTTTGATCGACCAGCTCTTCCTGCGGTCGCAAATGAACCGGCGGCAGATCGTGGCGACCAAGGCTTCCTGCCAGGTGTTCGGCCATGGCTCGAAGCTTCTCTACTTCGGTGCGTTGATCGAGCAGGCGGGCTCGGTCGAGCCCTGGGTGTTGGTGATCGCGGTGGCCGCCTCGATGATCGGCACGTCGCTCGGCAAGCAGATTCTCGAGCGGCTGTCAGACGGCCAGTTCCGCATGTGGGCTGGCCGTCTGATCACCGTGCTGGGACTCTACTATGTCGGCTACGGTTTGGTGCTGTTGACGGGAGTAGCCTAGACGGATCTTCCCTGGCGCTTACTTGGGAAGAGACGCGCCCGCCTGCTTGATGGCGGATGCCAGGGCCTGACACACTTTCTCGACGCTTGTATTCTGCGCCTTGGCGGCAGCTGCTAGGTCCTGGGTCGTGCCCATCGACGAGACGGTGCCCTTCTTGCCGAGAGCCTCGGCCTCATCACCTTCCTTCGCGTCCGCGGGCTTGGGAATCAAGCCGAGCATTTTCTGCTGCGTCGTGACGGTCTCTGCGTCTGCGAAGCCTTTCTCCTGGCAATACTTCACGACACCGAGCTGGTTGCGGGCGCCGTTGTACGCCACCTTCATTTGATCCGCCGTCTGTGCCAGAGCGGGGCTCGTCACTGCCAGCATCACGCACGCAGAAACCAGCAGTCCTTTGGCATCGATCTTCATTGCATACTCCGATCTTTACTCAGGGAACCCACCCCCTCTCGCGAGCGCGACAAGACACAGGATCGTCGTGGCCTAATTGTGGGCGTCGAGACATTTCTGTGTAGGATGACCTGTGATCAAATCTGTTTCGAAAATTCCGCCGGGCTTTCGCGAAATCACCGAGGCGTCCGGCTTTGCTGCCGCCAATGGACCGTGGTTCGAGAAAGTCGAAGGCCGTCGCGTTTGGCGCGGCTTCCTGCCCGGTCCGCAACACGCCAACGCTCTGGGCATCGTCCATGGCGGCATGCTGGCGGCCTTTCTCGATTCGGCCCTGGGTTCGGTCGTGTGGCGCGCTATCGACCGGCGTTGTGTGACCTTGCGGCTGACCCTCGACTATCTGTCGCCCGCTCGCGTCGGCGACTGGCTCGAGGCGACCGGCGAACTCGTGGGCCAGGACGAGCATATGGTGCATGTCCGGGGTCGCCTCTATGGTCCGCGCCACGATGTGTTGGGCGGGCTGGGCGACTTCGCGTTGCTCAGCGTTCGCCGCCAGATTCCCGCTAGGAGTTAGAGTGATCGACGACAATCCACCCGAAGGTTTCATCCGCATCGATTTCGACCGCGGCCGGCCCGATCCGACCTTCAACACCCATATCGGCAACCTCTACGCCAAGCGCGGCGAGAAGGGCACGCGCGACGAGTTCGTCATGGGCTTTCGCGTGCAGTCTCACATGTGCAATCCAGCGGGTGGCCTGCATGGTGGCATGATGATGAGTGTCGCCGACCTTGTCGGCACGATGGGCGGCGGCACCCTGGTGGGGCTGCGCAAGTTCCTGCCGACGGTGAACATGACCTTCGATTTCGTGGCGCCCGCCAGGGTCGGCGACTGGGTCGAAGGCCGGGCCGAAGTGGTGCGCCAGACCCGCTCGCTGCTCTTCACTAACATCTATCTGACGGTGGGTGAGGAGAAGATCCTGCGCGCCTCCTCGATTGCCAAGATCCCGTCGGGTGACGGCTTCACCTTCAACAAGGCCCGCCTGGCGCGCGAGGAGGCGGCCCCGTCCTAGGCCGCTTCCTATCTGCTATGCTTGCTGCATGAGTAACGTGTTTCCCAAAGCCGTGCTGTTCGATCTGCTGACGGCGTTGATCGATTCCTGGACGCTGTGGAATTCGGTGGCGGGTTCGGAGGCGTCGGGGCGGCGCTGGCGGGCCGAGTATCTGCGCCTGACTTATGGCTGCGGGGCCTATGTGCCGTACGAGACGCTGGTGCGCGATGCGGCGCGCAACACCGGGCTCGCGAAGAGTGCGGCCGATGCCCTCGAAGCGCGCTGGCTCGACCTGCCGGTATGGAGTGGTGCGCAACAGGCCCTCGACGCGCTGACGGGACGGACCAAGCTTGCGGTGGTGACCAACTGCTCGATCCGGCTGGGTGCGCTCGCTGCGGGACGCCTGAAGACGCCGTGGGATTGCGTGATTACGGCTGAGGAAGCCGGCGCCTACAAACCCGATCCGCGGCCCTATCGCTTGACGCTCGAACGGCTCGGCGTCGCTCCACAGGAAGCAGCTTTCATTGCCGGATCGGGGTACGATCTCTTCGGTACGTCGGCCGTGGGTCTCAGGACCTACTGGCATAACCGCGTTGGTCTTGCGCGCCCCGACGGCGCACCGGCCGCTGCCCTCGAAAGGCCCACGCTCGACGATCTCATCCCCTGGCTCGAAGGACGCCTCTCGTGAAGCTGATGGACATCGAAACGCCGGCCGCGCTGATCGACGAGGCGCGCATGGCGGCGAACATCGACCGCATGCAAAAGCACCTCTCGGGGCTCGGGGTGCGGCTGCGCCCGCATGTGAAGACGTCGAAGTGCATCGAGGTTGCGCGTCGCCAGCAGGAGGCAGGTGCCAAAGGCATCACGGTTTCCACGCTGAAGGAGGCGGAACAATTCTTTGCCGCGGGCTTTGCCGACATCCTCTATGCCGTCTGCATGGCGCCGGAGAAGCTTGATCGGGCCCTGGCCCTGATCCGCCGCGGGTGCGGGCTCACCATCCTGGTCGATTCAGTGACGGCCGCGCAGGCCGTCGTCGCCAAGGGCAGGGAAGCGGCCCACGCTTTCGAGGTGATGATCGAAATCGATTCCGACGGCCATCGTTCGGGCGTGCAGCCTGAGGCGGCGGAGCTGATCGAGATCGGCAGGGTCCTGCGGGAGGGCGGCCAGCATTTGAAGGGCGTGCTGACCCATGCCGGCAGCTCCTACGATTTCGATACGGAAGAGGCGTTGCAGAAGCTTGCCGAGCAGGAGCGGGCACTCTGCGTGCGGGCGGCCGAACGGTTGCGCGCGGCCGGCATGGCCTGTCCCGAGGTCAGTGTCGGATCGACTCCGACGGCGCTCGCGGCCCGGAACCTCGCGGGCGTCACCGAGGTGCGTGCTGGCGTATATGTCTTCTTCGATCTCGTGATGTCGAATGTAGGCGTCTGCACGCCGCAGCAAGTGGCATTGTCGGTGTTGGCCACCGTGATCGGGCATCAGCCGGAGAAGGGGTGGGTGATCGTCGACGCCGGCTGGATGGCCATGAGCCGGGATCGCGGCACGCAGCGCCAGAAGATCGACTATGGCTATGGGGCCGTCTGCGATGCGTCAGGCGGCGTGATCGACGGCCTGTTCGTGTCGGGGGCCAACCAGGAACACGGCATCATCTCGCGCCGCGATGGGGCAGCCGATCCCGGCGTGGTCCAGCGCTTCCCGATCGGCACCAAGCTGCGCCTGTTGCCCAACCATGCCTGCGCTACCGGCGCGCAGTATCCCTTCTATCTCGCGGTATCGCCCGACGGTGACGCCGCGCCGTGGCAGCGCTTCCAGGGCTGGTAGCTAGACCGTCGCACCGAAATGGCTGCCGAGCGCGCGGCGGCCGGAGTCGGTAAGCCGAACGGTGCGGCTGCGGCGCAGACGCTCGGCCCAGCCGCGCTTGAAGAAGGTGTCGGCGATTGCCGCGCCCAGGGCGCCGGAGATGTGCGGCCGCCGCTCGCTCCAGTCGAGGCACTGCCGCGCGAAGTGGCGCGAGCTCGCCTGTCGCGCGCCTGGTAGATCGACGCCCAGCCGCTCGCAGAACAGCTCGCCCGGCTGTGTGAGCTTCCAGTCGCGCGGCCCTTTGGGTTCGAGATAGCCGTGCTGGGTCAGCGAATCGGTGACGGCGATGCCGACCTGGCCCGCGAGGTGATCGTAGCAAGTACGGCAGAAGCGCAGGTCGGGATCGCGCCGCCAGGCGGCAGTCCTGGAGGCAGGCGTGGCGCGCGTGCCGGCCAGTGCCATCAGCGATTCGATGGCATGGGCCACGTCGGAGGAGGCCAGGCGATAGAAGCGGTTGCGGCCCTGCGCGCGGGCCGCCAGCAGATTGCCCTCGACCATGCGCGAGAGATGCCCGCTCGCGGTCTGCGCGGTGATGCCGGCAGTGATCGCGAGATCGGACGCGGTATGGGCACGGCCGTCCATGAGAAGGGAGAGCATGGCGGCACGCGCCGGGTCGCCCATCAGGGCGGCGACTTCGGAGAGAGCGTTCACGGTGATCATGGCTGGACTCTATGCCCACGTCGGGCAGGCCGCCACGGTCAATGGTTCGGCGGCAGCCGAAGCATCAATGTGAGGGTCGTATGTCCTCGGCTATCGCCACTTCGGGTTGGCGATGGCGATCTTGTCGGCCGTGGTGGCTTCGAGGTGTGCCATCAGGGCCGCATCACGCTCGTCGCGTTCACCGGCACGCAACTGACGCGCCAGCTCGTGGTTGAGCTCCGGCAGCGTGCCCTCACGCCCGAGGAGGCTGACCAGCCGCTGGCGCTCGCGCGCGTCGGCGTCAGGGCCCAGCCGCGCTTCGCGTTCCAGGATCGCGAGGGAATTTACGGCGACTCGCGTTTGAAAGCCGAGCCGCGGGTCGACGCGGTCCAGCGTGGGCGTCGCCTCCTCGCGCAGGAAGTCGGCGATGGCAGCCAGCAGTTCGCTCGCGGTCGGACGATCCTGCGCCATGTCAGCCTCCGGTCTTCAGCAGTTGCAGCAGGTCGACTTCGGTCTCGACGGCGCGCCGGCCGATCGAGGCGAGCTCCATGGACTTTTGCGCACCCGAGAGGTGCTTCCACGCCTGCGTGTGGCAAATGATGCCCCAACGCACCGTGCCGAAGACCTCCCACCAATGCGCCCGCGCCGGATCGACCTTGATGCCGCCCGCGCGTTCGTAGGCCGCCCACAATGCCTCGCGACTGCCGAAGCCGCCGGCCGGCTTGTCGACGGCGCCGAAGCGCCAGCTCTTCACGCAGAGCCACCCGAGATCCTCGATCGGATCGCCGAGATGCGCACCTTCCCAGTCGAGGATCGCCGTCACGCCCGTTTCATCAGCGAGATAGTTGCCGGTGCGATAGTCGCCATGCACCAGCACCGGCCGCACCGTTGTCGGCGGCTTGCGGCGGTCGAGCCAGGTAAGGGCGAGTTCAAACACCGGCTGCGAGGTGCCGAGTGTATCGAGCAGGCCGCGCAGGCTTGCGATGTGATGACCGGCTTCGCGCCGGTCGAGCGGCGGCAGACTCGCGGGATCGACGGCGTGGATGCGCGCCAGGATCTCGCCGAGTTGACCGGCCATCTTTTCGCGGGCCGCCGCATAGGGCGGATCGCGCAGCAACTTGCGGGCGATCGCGATGCCGCCGACGCGGCGCATCACGAAAGCTTCTCCGAGCCCATCTTGAGGTTCCAGTTCGAACAGCACTTCGGGCGCGCGGACGCCTGCCTGCCAGGCGGCGCGAATGACGCGGAACTCGGTGCCTCGGTCGAGAGCAGCGGAGCGTTCGCTTCCGGCTTTGCTCTGGCTGGCTGCCGAGGTCGGCGGGTCGCGGCGCAGGATCAGCTCGTGGCGAGTGCCGTCGACGAGGGCATCGAAGCTCCAGGTCTGGCGTGACGCGCCGCCGGATTGGCGGGTCAGGCCGTCGATGGTCGCGGGGCGGCCGAAGTGGCGCCCTGCTGCAGTTGCCAGACCTGAAGTTACTGCTTCGGTTTCAGAGGGTATGTGAACGGTCATTTACCCGGACTGTGGCACAGGCCCCGCCGCATGGTAAGAGGGCGCGCCCAAACGGCACCCAAGCGGGGAGATTAGCCAGTGTCGAATGCCTTCGCCGCCATGAACGGCCTGTTTCTGGAAGACCTCAAGCCCGGCATGTCGGCCATGTTCGGTAAGACCGTGACCGAGGCCGATATCGCGGCGTTCGCCGGCGTCTCGGGGGACACCAACCCGATCCATTTGCACGATGGCTTTGCGCGCACGACCCGGTTCGGCCAGCGCATCGCCCACGGCATGCTGAGCGGTGCCTTCATCTCGACCGTGATCGGCACCAAGCTGCCCGGCCCCGGTGCGGTTTATATTTCCCAGACCATGAACTTCATGGCGCCGGTGATCATCGGCGACACGATCACCGCCGTCGCCACCATCACCGCCATCGACGAAAAGCGCCGCCGCGTGACGCTCAAGACCCAGTGCCTGAACGGCGACAAGGTCGTGATCGACGGCGAAGCCACCGTGCTGGTGCCGCGGCGCGATGCAGCCTGAGCCGGCCGGCATGATCCCGACGTTTGACGACTGGCGGTCCGTCCCGGCCGACTGGAAGGGCGGAGTAGTGGCGCTGGGCAATTTCGACGGTGTCCATCGCGGCCACCAGGCGCTGCTGGCGCGTGCCGCCGAACAGGCTGCCGCACTCAAGGCGCCGATGGTGGCGCTCACCTTCGAGCCGCATCCGCGCCGCTTCTTCGTGCCCGATACTGGCCCGTTCCGACTTACGTTACCGGCGGCCAAGACAAGACTGCTGGGCGAGTACGGCGTGCAGGCGGTGCTGGCACAGCACTTCGACGCCGCATTCGCTTCCCTCACCGCCGATGCGTTCATCGCGGACGTGCTGCTGAAGGGGCTGGGCGCGCGCCATCTCGTCTGCGGTTACGATTTCACCTTCGGTGCGCGCCGCAGCGGCAATGTCGAACAGCTGCATGCCGAGGGCCAGGCCAAAGGCTTCGGCGTCACCGTGCTCGATCCGGTGATGCGTGAAGGCGAGATCTATTCCTCGACCCGCATTCGCGAGGCGCTGCGCGCCGGCTGGGTAAGCGAGGCGGTCGATCTCCTCGGCCATAGCTGGGAGATCGAAGGCGTTGTGGAGATGGGCGACCAGCGCGGCCGCACCATCGGCTTTCCCACCGCCAACGTGGCGCTGGGCGAGTATCTGCGTCCACGCTTCGGCGTTTACGCGGTGCGTGCGCTGGTCGATGGCACGTGGCGCAATGCCGTGGCCAATCTCGGCAAGCGTCCGACCTTCGGCAAGCTGCAGGAGAATTTCGAGGTCCACCTGTTCGACTTCGCCGGCGACCTCTACGGCAAGGTCCTGCGCGTCGAACTGATCGACTTCATCCGGCCCGAGATGAAGTTCGCCGGCCTCGATCAGCTCAAGGCCCAGATCGCCGCCGACGGCGCGGCGGCGCGAGCGCTCCTCGCCGATCGGCCCGCGACAAGCCCTCAATGAAGAGGTCGGAGACAGAGGACGCCAAGTTGCATGGCCGATTCCGGCTCCTTGACCCTCCGGACCCCCATCCCTAGATTGCCGGCCCTATGTTTATCGGGGCCCTTCAGGAGCGAATTATCCGCCCGGTCCGCTGACCGCGGCCGGGTCGTCCTGCCTGTCTGCGGCGGTCCCAGGGCCTGCCGCTTTTGCTCCTCCCAGTGCCGAGTTTCTCGTGACAACTGACTATAAATCCAGCGTTTTCCTGCCCAAGACGGACTTCCCCATGCGCGGCGGCCTTCCCAAGAAGGAGCCGGAGCTGCTGAAGCGCTGGGCCGACATGAAGCTTTGGGATCGCCTGCGCGCCGAGAGCAAGGGCCGGCCCAAGTTCGTGCTGCACGATGGCCCTCCCTACGCCAACGGCAATCTTCATATCGGGCACGCGCTGAACAAGATCCTGAAGGACCTGGTGAGCCGCACCCAGCAGATGCTGGGCAAGGACAGCCACTATGTGCCGGGTTGGGACTGCCACGGTCTGCCGATCGAATGGAAGATCGAGGAGCAGTACCGCGCCAAGAAGCGCGACAAGGACCAAGTGCCGGTCGTCGAGTTCCGCAAGGAATGCCGTGCCTTCGCCGATCACTGGATCACGGTGCAGCGCGAGGAGTTCAAGCGCCTCGGCGTCGACGGTGACTGGGACAACTACTACTCGACGATGAAGTACGAGTCCGAAGCCGTCATCGTGGGCGAGCTCGGCAAGTTCCTGATGAACGGCGGGCTCTACAAGGGCTCCAAGGCCGTATTGTGGAGCGTCGTTGAGAAGACGGCGCTGGCCGAGGCCGAGATCGAATATCACGATCATGTCTCCGACACGGTCCATGTTCGCTTCCCGGTGCTGAAGTCGGCGGGCGGCAAGCTCGATGGTGCGTCGGTGGTGATCTGGACCACGACCCCCTGGACCATACCGGGCAACCGCGCGCTCGCCTACGGGCCTGAGATCGCCTACGCGTTGGTCGAAGTGGCTGCCGTCGGTGAGGGCAGCAAGGCCCGCGTCGGCGAGAAGATGGTGCTGGCCAAGGAGCTGGTCGACGCCGTTGCGGAAACCGCGAACTTTACGCCCAAGCATCTCGCCGATGTCACCGCCGCCGACCTTGAAAGCGTGGTCGCCGCGCATCCGCTGCGTGGCAAGGGATATGAATTCGACGTGCTCCTGCTGTCCGGCGCCTTCGTCACGGCCGATGCCGGCACGGGTTTCGTGCACATCGCACCGGGCCATGGCGCGGACGACTATGAGCTGGGCGTGGCCAATGGTGTCGAGGTGCCGGATACCGTGGCCGAGGACGGGGCCTACTATCCGCATGTGCCGCTGTTCGCCGGCAAGCGCGTCTATACGCCCGAAGGCAAGAAGGGCGATGCCAACCGCACCGTGATCGCCGCCCTCGACGAGGCCGGCAAGCTGCTGGCGTCGGGCCGCATCACGCACAGCTACCCGCATTCTTGGCGGTCCAAGGCGCCGGTCATCTTCCGCAACGCGCCGCAGTGGTTCATCGCCATGGACAAGCCGATCCCCGAGATCGGCGGCACCTTGCGCGAGAAGGCGCTGGCGGCGATCGATGCGACGCGCTTCGTGCCGCGTGCCGGCTACAACCGTCTTCGCAGCATGATCGAGACGCGGCCTGACTGGAACGTCTCGCGCCAGCGCGCCTGGGGCGTGCCGATCGCGGTGTTCGTGAACAAGCAGACCGGCGAGCCGCTGCGCGACGCCGAAGTGATGGGCCGCGTCGTCGAGGCCTTCAAGCTGGAAGGCGCCGACGTGTGGTTCGACAGCCCGCCTGAACGCTTCCTCGGCAACAAGTACAACGCCGACGATTTCGAGCAGGTGACGGACATCCTCGACGTCTGGTTTGATTCGGGTTCGACACATGTCTTCACGCTCGAAGGCAATCCCGACCTCAAGTGGCCGGCCGATCTCTATCTCGAAGGCTCCGACCAGCATCGCGGCTGGTTCCATTCCTCGCTGCTCGAAAGCTGCGGCACTCGCGGCCGCGCACCTTATGATGGCGTGCTGACGCACGGCTTCACGCTCGATGAGCAGGGCCGCAAGATGTCCAAGTCGCTGGGCAACATCACGGCGCCGCAATCGGTATGCGACCAGTACGGCGCCGACATCCTGCGCCTCTGGGTGGTCGGCACCGACTACACCGAGGACCAGCGCATCGGTCCGGAGATCCTGAAGCACCAGGCCGAGGCCTATCGCCGCCTGCGCAACACGCTGCGGTATCTGCTGGGCAGCCTCGACGGCTACTCTGCTGCCGAAACGGTGACCCATGCCGACATGCCCGAACTCGAACGCTGGGTGCTGCATCGGCTGGCCGAGCTCGACACGATCTTCAGGCAGGCGGTCGACGATTTCGACTTCCACAGGATCGCGACCGAGCTGCACAATTTCTGCGCCGTCGACCTCTCGGCCTTCTATTTCGACATCCGCAAGGATGCGATCTACTGCGACGCGGCTTCGTCGTTGCGCCGGCGCGCGGCGCGGACGGTGATGGCCGAGCTCTTTTCCTTCCTCACTGCCTGGCTGGCGCCCATCACCTGCTTTACGGCGGAAGAGGCCTGGCTTGCGCGGCCGCAGGATGTGCCGGACGGCAAGGCCGACAGCGTGCATCTGCGCGTCTATCCGACGATTCCTGCGGCGTGGCTCGACGCCGACCTCGGGGAGAAGTGGAAGACCGTGCGGGCGCTGCGCCGCGTCGTCACCGGGGCGCTGGAACTGGAGCGTGCGGAGAAGCGCATCGGGTCAAGCCTTCAGGCGGCGCCGCACGTCCACGTCGCGCCGGAGTACCTCGAGGCGTTGAAGGGCCTCGACCTCTCGGAGATCTGCATCACGTCGGGCGGCGATCTGGTGCCGGGCGACGTGCCTGACGGCGCATTCACTCTGGCTGATGTCGCGGGTGTCGGCGTCGTGCCGGCGCTGGCCGACGGTACCAAGTGTGCACGCTGCTGGCAGGTATTGGAGGAGGTCGGTAAGTCGGCCGCCCACCCGCTGATCTGCCACCGTTGCGAGGACGCGGTCTCTGCATGAGTGACGCGATATGAGGCCGATCGATCGTCAGGCGATGGCCCTGCTCCTCATCACTCTGGTGGCGGACCAGGTCTCCAAGCAGCTCCTGCTCGGGTACTTGCTGAAGGCAGGCGCTATCGTGTCGGTAATCGATGGCTTTTTCCGCCTGGTGATCGTGTGGAATCGGGGCGTCAGCTTCGGTCTGCTCGGTGGCGACCAGGCTCTGCCGCCGTGGGTCCTCTCGGCGGTCGCGATAGCCGTCTGCATCGGCCTCTTCTTCTGGCTGCGACGAACCGACCGGCCCCTGACAGGATGGGGCATCGGCCTTGTCATGGGAGGGGCCATCGGCAATGTTATCGACCGCGCGCGGTGGGGAGCGGTGTTCGATTTCGCTGATTTCCACATAGGCCAATGGCACTGGCCGGCGTTCAATGTCGCTGATTCGGCGATCGTCGTCGGCGTCGGCTTGATGCTGATCGATTCGCTGCTGGCCGAGAAGAAATCTGCTCCATGATGGGGCGCCCTGATACAGCCATGATCGACCGACAGAAACAGGCTTCGAAGGACCAACGATGACACGGATACGCCCGATCCCGGTGGCTTTGCTCGCCTGCACCGCTCTTACGCTTGGCGGCTGCGGTGCCTTCGAGAATCTCGGTGGCAGCAAGAAAGTGTCGCCCGACGAATTCAAGATCGTGTCTCACTCGCCGCTCACCATGCCGCCCAATGCCGAGCTGCGTCCGCCGCGGCCGGGCGAGGCGAGGCCGCAGGAGATGACTCCGGCCGACCAGGCCAAGGAAGCGCTGTCGCCGGCCCTGGCGGGCCGTACCCAGGAGCGCATCAACGCCGGCCCCAATGCACCGCGCGCCAACAGCAATTCCGAGCAGGCACTGGTCGCTCGCGCTGGCCAGGGTGGTATCGACCCCGAGATTCGTGGCCGCGTGAACCAGGACACCAAGACCCTGGCCGACAGCGACAAGACGTTCATCGACAGCCTGATCTTCTGGCAGGATTCACCGCCGCAGGGCGTGCTCATCGATCCGTCCAAGGAACAGCAGCGCATCCGCGACGCGCAGGCGGCCGGTCAGCCCGCGACCGGGCCGACCCCGACCATCACCCGTCGCAAGCGCGGCCTGCTCGAAGGCATCTTCTGAGTTCGCTCCTGCCTTTTCCCGGCCGCCGTGCTCTGCTCGGCGGCCTTTTCGCGGGTGCCGTCGTCTCGCCGCCGGCCACGGCGCTTGCCAAGCTCTTTGCCGTCGAGCGGCGCAACGCCGAGACCTTCACCCTGCCCAACGGCCTGCAGGCCATCGTGCTGCCCTCGCGGCGCGCACCCATCGTCACCCAGGTGGTGGTCTACAAGGTCGGCAGTGCCGACGAGACCTTCGGCAAGACCGGCGTCGCACACTTTCTCGAACACATGATGTTCAAGGGCACCGACAAGGTGCCGGGTGGAGAGTTCTCGCGCATCATTTCGCGCAACGGCGGCCGCGACAACGCCTACACGACTTTCGATTCGACGGGCTACCATCAGACGATCGCGGCCGAACGGCTCGAGCTGATCATGCGCATGGAAGCCGATCGCATGACCGGCATCCGCATCAGCGATCGCGAGATCGTGCCGGAGCGCCAGGTGATCCTCGAGGAGCGCCGCATGCGCGTCGACAACGTGCCGTCGGCGTTGCTCGACGAGGCGGTGCGCGCGCAGCTCTATGGCCGCCACAAGCCCTATGCCATGCCGGTCATCGGTTATCCCGACGACATCAAGAAGCTCAGCGTCAACGATCTCTCGACCTTCTATCGCCGCTACTATGCACCCAACAATGCGGTGCTGATCGTTGCCGGCGATACGACGACCGAGGCGGTGCGCAAGCTCGCGGAGAGGTATTACGGTCCGATCGCGAGCCGCAAGACGGAGCCGCGGCGGCGGCCGTCGAAAGGCGCGCCGGACCTGCCGCAGAAGGTGATTCGCGCCGATGCGCGGGTGGCCGAGCCGCGCTGGTCGCGCCTGTGGTTGGCGCCGTCCTATCGCATGGGTGAAACCAAGCACGCCTATGCGCTACAGGTGCTGGCGCGCCTGTTCGGCGGCAGCGAGACCAGCCGACTGTGGCGGGCGCTGGTCGTCGACGGCAAGGTCGGCCTTTCGGCCTGGGCGTCCTACAGCCCGGCAAGCCTCGGCCTCACCTCGTTCGACATCGGTGTGCATCCCGCGCCGACGCGCAGCATGGCCGATGTCGAGAAGGCGGTGATTGCCGAGATGAAGCGCCTGCTCGATGGCGGGGTTAAGCCGGAAGAGGTGGAGCGGGCGCAGAACCAGCTCCTGGCCGGTGCCATCTATTCGCAAGACTCGCTGGCGAGCGGCCCGCGCATCTACGGCACCATGTTGAGCACCGGCGGCACGGTGGCCGATGTCGATGCCTGGCCGCAGCGGATTTCGGCCGTCACGCCGGCCGAAGTGCAGGCGGCAGCGGAATATGTCTGGCGCGACGACGGCGCAGTGACGGCGATGCTGACGCCGGCCGAAGGCAGCCGATGAAACGCTTCTTCGCCGCCCTCCTGGCCGGCCTCGCCCTGCTGTCGTTGCCGGCAGCGGCCGGCGCCATCGAGATCAAGCAGATCACCACGCCGCTCGGCATCAAGGCCTGGCTGGTCGAGGACAAGAGCACGCCGGTCATCGCGCTCTCATTCTCCTTCGTGGGTGGCACTGCGTCCGATCCGGCGGGTCTTTCCGGCGCCACCGACCTGATGGCCAATCTCCTTACCGACGGGGCCGGGGCGATGAAGGCCCAAGCCTTCCGTCAGCGCCAGGAGGACGCGGCCGCGTCGATCGGTTTCAGCGCCTCGCTCGACCGGGTGAGCGGATCGCTGCGCGTACTGTCGGCCAACCGCGACGAAGGTTTCGAGCTGTTGCGCCTGGCGATGATCGAGCCGCGCTTCGATCCCGAGATGGTCGACCAGCGCCGCGCCCAGACCATCGCCGCGCTCAACCAGGCGGCGCAGCGTCCGGCGTCGGTGGCGGGGCGCACCTTGATGGCGACCTTGTTTGCCGGCCATCCCTACGCCGCTGATCCCCAGGGCGCGCGCGAGGATCTCGCGAAGCTGACACCGGATCTTCTGAAGAAGCGCGCCGCCGCCATACTCCTGCGCAACGGTCTGACCGTAGCGGCCGTGGGCGATATCAGCGAGGCAGAGCTCGCCCGCCAGATCGACAGCGCTTTCGGCAAGCTGCCGGTCGGCACGTCGCCGGCATTGCCACCGCAATGGGTGCCTCCGACCAAGCCGAGAACGGTGGTCGTCGAGCGCCCGGTGCCGCAGAGTACCGCCCTGATGGCGTTGCCCGGCATACCGCGCGACGATCCCGACTGGTACGCCGCGCTGGTGATGAACCATGTGCTGGGCGGGGGCGGCCAGCAGTCGCGCCTGTTCAACGAGGTGCGCGAGAAGCGCGGCCTCGCCTACAGCGTTTCGAGCGGCCTCCGGACCTACAAGAGCGCCGCACTGCTGGTCATCTCCACAGGCAGCGCCAACGAGCGCGTTGCCGAGGCGATCCGCGTGATCAAGGCCGAGATGGTGCGCCTCAGGAACGATGGCATCACCGAGCAGGAACTCACCGATGCCAAGACCTATCTCACTGGTGCGCTGGCCCTGTCGCTCGATTCGTCGGGCTCGATTGCGAGCCTGCTGCATTCGATGCAGGTTGATGGGCTTTCGCCGGATCACCTCACCAGGCGTGGCGCGCTGATCGCCGCCGTGAAGCTCGAGGACGTCCGCAAGATGGCGCGCCGACTGCTGCGCGACGAGGCGCTGACGACTGTGGTGGTCGGCAAGCCGGTCGGCGTCACGCCCGAACCTTAGGGATCAAGCGCCTAGATGGTAAGCGCACTGATGATGCTGGAAACCATGTTTGCCGCGGAACTGCTGGGCATCGATGCCTTTGCGGCCAAAAAGGGCAAGGTCCTGACCCGGCAGTATCTCTCGGCGCGCGTATCATCCACAGGGCGCCGGTCGTAAACTCATGGCGCCATGAGCGCTCCCGCCCGTCATCTGCGTCGTCTGCCGTCGACGCTCGTCAACCGCATCGCCGCCGGCGAAGTGGTCGAGCGTCCGGCGAGCGCGGTCAAAGAACTGGTCGAGAATGCGATCGACGCCGGTGCCCGTCGAATTGCCGTCACCCTGAAGGAGGGTGGCCGTACGTTCATCGCGGTGGTCGACGACGGTGTCGGCATGTCGGCCGGAGAGCTGACGCTCGCCGTCGAGCGTCACTGCACGTCGAAGCTGCCCGGCGACGATCTCACCGACATCCGCACACTCGGGTTTCGTGGCGAGGCGCTGCCGTCGATTGCCTCGGTTAGCCGTTTCACCATCACCTCGCGGCCGGCCGGTGCCGACACCGCCTGGAGCCTCGAAATCGAAGGCGGCGCCAAGGGCGAGCCCAGGCCCGCGGCACATCCCGCGGGCACGCGCGTGGAAGTGCGCGACCTATTCTTTGCGACGCCGGCGCGGCTCAAGTTCCTGAAAGAACCGCGCACCGAGTCGAGCCACGTTGCCGATGCGTTGCGCCGCCTCGCCATGGCGCACCCGGCGGTCTCCTTCCGGCTGGAGAGCGAGGAGCGCACGCTGATCGATCTGCCGGCCGCCAATCCGTCGCTGCTCGGGAAGGCCGATGCGGCGCGGCTGGAGCGGCTCAGCGCCATCATGGGCCGCGAGTTCGGCGAGAACACCGTGGCGATCGACGCCACGCGCGAAGGCTTCCGGCTGACGGGCTTCGCCGGCCTGCCGACGCTCAACCGGCCGACCGGCCAGCACCAGTATCTCTTCGTCAACGGCCGTCCAGTGCGCGACAAGCTCCTGGCCGGGGCAGTGCGCGGTGCTTACCAGGATTTCCTGGCGCGCGATCGCCATCCCATGGTGGCACTGTTCCTCGAAGCGCCGACCGAGCTGGTCGACGTCAATGTGCATCCCGCCAAGACCGAGGTGCGCTTCCGCGACGCCGGCATCGTGCGCGGCCTGATCGTGGGTGCATTGCGTACGGCGCTATCGGCCGCTGGCCATCGCGCCAGCACGACCGTGGCCGATGCGGCCCTAGGTGCCTTCCGTCCGCACTCGGGCTTCTCGATGCCGCTGCCGATGGGCAATCGCGGGAGTGGCGGCTTCACGACAGTGCCACGAGGGCTGGCCGAAGCCGCCGTGCAGTTCATGGCGCCGATGGCGATGCCGTCCGCACGCGTCGAGAACGAGGCCATGCCAGCGGCCAATGGCAACGGCGAAGCGCCGCACTATCCGCTGGGTGTGGCGCGGGCACAGCTTCACGAGACCTATATCGTGGCCCAGACCGACCAGGGCGTGGTCATCGTCGACCAGCACGCCGCGCATGAGCGGCTGGTGCACGAACGATTGAAGAACCAACTCGAAGCCGAGGGCGTGAAGCGTCAGGCGCTTCTGCTGCCCGAAGTCGTCGAGGTGGGCGACGACGGCGCGCGACGTCTGGCCGCCCGGCAAGCCGAACTTGCCGAGATGGGGCTGGTGCTGGAGCCGTTCGGGGTGGGCGCCGTCGTGGTGCGCGAGACGCCGGCGGTGCTGGGCGAGGTCGATATCCAGGGGCTGGTGCGGGATCTCGCCGACGAACTGGCCGAGATGGGCGATCACCTTGCGCTCAAGGAGAAAGTCGAGCAGGTGTGCGGGACGCTCGCTTGTCATACCTCGGTGCGTGCCGGCCGCCGGCTCACCGTCGAGGAGATGAATGCGCTTCTGCGCCAGATGGAGGCGACACCGCATTCCGGTCAATGCAATCACGGCCGCCCGACCTATGTCGAACTCAAGCTGGCCGACATCGAGCGGCTGTTCGGAAGACGATGAAGAAGTTTTTTGTGCCGGCGCTCGCCGTCGTGGTTGCTGCCGGTTTTGCGTCGATGGCCTTCGCGCAGACGCGCGCGCCTGCGCCCTCGGCGTCGCCGCCGCAGCCGGGCACGGTGACGCCGGCGCCGGCCTCGCCACTCGATGGCCTGTGGCGCGGCACCAGCGATGGCGGTTCCTGCAACGCGCCGCTCGACTATCAGCTCACGATCGAGTCCGGCATCGTCGATGGCTCGGCCTACGACACGACGGCGCAGGGACCGGTGCCCAATACGAAGAAATCCGCACCGCCGCCGCCCGGTCCCGGTCTGTGGCAGGTCCACGGCCTCGCGAGGGCCACCGGCCCTTTCAAGTTGATCAGCGTCGCGTCGGTGAAAGGCACCGATCAGCGCCGT
The DNA here is from genome assembly GCF_004297405.1 of Reyranella sp. GTDB lineage: Bacteria > Pseudomonadota > Alphaproteobacteria > Reyranellales > Reyranellaceae > Reyranella. Next base: position 20,323 of record NZ_SCVC01000017.1, on the reverse strand, counting down.
GCCCAGCTCTCCGCGCGCAGTGAGGGCGATGCCCTGATTGTCAGCGAAACCAGCGGCTGCCGCCGTACCGCCAGACTGGTGAGGGGCTGAACCTAACCTCCCCATTAAGAATGGGGAGGTACCCCCGAAGAGGCAGAGGGGTCAGCGGCCTGGGGCGAGGAGGCCCAGTCGTTCTCGGTTGAGCCAGCGGGCGATCAACAGGATGGCGACGACGACCAGGCCGGTCGCGAGGCCGATCCAGATGCCAATGCCATTGAGTTTGAAGACGAAGGCCAGCACCACACCGGCCGCCAGGCCGATCGCCCAGTAGCCGACGCCGGCATAGATCATCGGCACGCGCGTATCGTGCAGGCCGCGCAGCATGCCGGCGGCCACGGCCTGGCCACCGTCGGCGATCTGGAACAGGGCGGCGAGAAAGAGGAACGACACGGCGAGCTCGATCACCGGCGCGTTGGCTGGTGTGCCGAGATCGAGGAACAGGCCGACCAGGGTGCGCGGCAACAGCACCATAGTGAGCGCGGTCAGCACCATGAAGCCGGTGCCCATCACGAACGCCGTCCAGCCGGCACGCCGGATGCCTTCGGGATCGTTGGCGCCATAGGCGCGGCCCACGCGCACGGTGGCGGCCTGGCTGAGGCCGAGCGGCACCATAAAGCAGAGCGAAGCGATCTGCAGCGCGATCGAGTGGGCCGCGATCGAGGCGGCGCCGATCAGGCCCATCAGAAAGGTCGAGGCGTTGAACACCGTGACCTCGAAGACCAGCGTCGCACCGATCGGCAGGCCGAGCTGCCACAGCTCGCGAAAGCGTGGCCAGTCGGCGCGCCAGAACCGGCCGAGCAGGTGATAGCGGCGGAACTTGCGGTCGGTGTAGACCACGATCGCGAGCGCCAGGAACATCAGCACCGTCGAGAAGGTCGTGGCGATGCCTGCGCCGACCAGGCCCAGGGCCGGCAGGCCGAGATGGCCGAAGATCAGTGCCCAGGCGGCGACGGCGTTGATCACGACGGCGGCGACGCCGGTCGCCATTGCCCACATCGGACGCTCCAGCGCCGACACGAAAGACCGCAGCACCAGAAAGAAGAAGAACGGCAGGATCGACCACTGCAGTGCGCGCATGTATTCGCCGGCGGCGGCAGCAAGGCGCGGTTCCTGGCCCATCAACAACAGGACATCCTCGCAGTGCCAGAGCACGATCCAGATCGGCACGGCGATCACCACGGCCGCCCACATGGCCTGGCGCACGGTGCGGCGCACATCGCGCACCGAGTGGCTCTTGCGGCCGAGTTCGCGCGCGATCATCGGCGCAGACGCCGTCGTGATGCCGAGCCCGAAGATCATGGTGGCGAAGTAGAGGTTCGAGCCCAGCGCACCGGCGGCCAGCGCGTCGGCGCCCAGCCAGCCCAGCAGCACGACGTCGGTTGCTGTCATCGCGGTCTGCGCGAGATTCGTGAGAATGAGCGGCCAGGCGAGCGCGAGAGTCGCGCGTGCCTCCGCTCCCCACGCACCGCGCGCGGAGCCCATCGTCGAAGCCAGATTGGACATGCGGAGTTTTTTAACGATCTTCGCGGTACTTGGCGAAGCAACTCTGCTCGGCATGGGCCGCAACGCTGCGGGCAGTGCCTGCAATGCCACACTCGTAGCCGTTAAGACCTAGAATCTTTTCGGCGAGCACAAGCTCACCTCAAACCTAGCTGCAGGAAATCCGTTCCTCGCGGCCGTCGATCAGGCGGAAGAAGGCGTCTTGCGGCTTTTCGAGAACGAACATGGCGCGCGCATCGAGGCCGAGATGTAGCCCGCGCATCACCGCGCCGCTGACGCCGTGGCTCACCACGACGGTGCGGGTCCTCGAAGCCGCAATCATCGCCAGCATCTCTGACGAGCGCTGGTTCAGTTGCAGGTGCGTCTCGCCGCCGGGCGGGCAATAGCCGTGCGGATCGGCGCGCCAGTCAGCGAGCGCCGTCGGATGCGTGACCTCGATCTCCTTCCACGAGAACCCTTCCCACTGGCCGTAGGAGAGTTCGGCAAGGCGCATGTCCTCGCGCCAGTCGGTGGCGGGAATGCCGAGTTCGCGGCCGACAATCTCAGACGTCTCGCGCGTGCGGCCAAGCGGGCTGCGAAGGAAGATCGTCGGGCCGGGCTCGCGTGCCAGCTCGATCTTGAGCGTGCGGCCCATGGCCTCCGCCTGGGCACGGCCTCGGTCCGTGAGGTCGGAGTTCTTGGTGCCCTGCATGCGGCGCTCTGTGTTCCAGGCGGTTTCGCCGTGGCGCAGCATGTAGAGTGGGGCGGTAAGCTTCATCGTTTACGCTTCAGGATCACGATCTTGGCGGCACCATAGCGCCTCTCGTCGATCACCTCGAATCCGGCGGGAGGGTCGAGGTCCTCGTTATGCGCCAGTTCGACGGTGGCGACCGCGTCGGGCGCGATCCAGCCGGCCTCGGCCAGCGCGGCCAATGCCGGTGCGGCCTGGCCGGAGCGATAGGGCGGATCGAGGAAGACGAGATCACAGGGGTCGCGGCCGGGCGGTGGCCGTGCCGCATCGGCACGCACGACTTTGGCCGCTCCCGTCTCGCCGAGCTTGCGAAGATTTTCGCCGATCAGCTTGATCGCCGTCGCGTCGTTGTCGAGGAAGGTGGCGTGGGCCGCGCCGCGTGACAGCGCTTCCAGGCCGAGCGCACCGGAGCCCGCGAAAGCGTCGAGCACGCGCGTGTCGATCAGGGGTGACGTGCCATCGTCGCGCCACTTGGCGTGCATCAGGACATTGAACAGCGCCTCGCGGGCGCGGCTGGCCGTCGGCCGGGTCGCCATCCCTTCCGGCGTGGCGAGCGTGCGCCCGCGATGCTTGCCACCGATGATCTTGAGCATCAGGAGCGTCGGCGCTTGGCCTGGGAGGCAGGACGTGGTTGCGGCTTCGCCCAACCCTGCTTGCGTGCGGGCCGCTTCACGCCCATCAGATTGTCGAGTGCCTGCGCCGGGATCTCGTCGATGTGATTGCGCTCCAGCTCGCCGAGATGGAACGGCCCGAAGGCGACGCGGATCAGGCGGACCACCGGCAGGTCGAGAAAGGCCAGCACGCGCCGGACTTCGCGGTTCTTGCCTTCGGTCAACGCAATATCGAGCCAGGCATTGGAACGCTGCTGGCGATCGAGGCTCGCCTGGATCGCGCCATAGCGCACGCCCTCGATGGTGATGCCATTGGCGAGGGCGGCCAGCCGCGCCTCGTCGACAGCGCCGTGCACACGGGCGCGATAACGCCGGGTCCAGCCATTAGCCGGCAGTTCGAGCTGGCGGGCGAGGCCACCATCGTTGGTGAGGAGCAACAACCCTTCGGACATGTAGTCGAGGCGCCCCACGGTGACGACGCGCGGCATGCCCTTGGGCAGCGAGTCGAAGATGGTGCGCCGGCCTTCGGGATCGCGCGCCGTCACCATCTCGCTGGGGGGCTTGTGGTAGCGCCACAGGCGGGCCCGATCGGCTTGCGGCAATGGCTTGCCGTCGACCTCGATGAGGTTCTGATCGGTCACGACAAAGGCCGGCGTCTCCAGCACCTTGCCATCGACCTTGACGCGGCCGGCTTCGATCCAGCGCTCGGCGTCGCGACGCGAGCAGAGGCCGGCGCGCGCCAGCCGCTTGGCAATTCTCTCGGGTTCGCTCACGTCGGTGCCGCCGCTCCCAGGAAGGCGCGGAAAAGCTTCGCGTCGCCTTCGGAGATCAAAAATTCAGGATGCCATTGCACGCCGATGCAGAAACGATAGGCCGGCGCCTCGATGCCCTCGATGACGCCATCGGGCGCGGTGGCGTTCACGATCACGCCTTTCGGCGCATCCGCAGCGGCCTGGTGATGGGCGCTGTTCACGGCGAGCTCGTCGGCGCCGACGATGTCGTGGAGCTGCGTGCCCTTCGCCACTTTCACGATGTGGCCAGGCTCGTTGCGCGGGTTGGGCTGCTCGTGCGCCAGTGGTTCGGAGATGGTGTCGGGAATATGCTGGATCAGCTTGCCGCCCAGCACGACGTGCAGGAGCTGCTGGCCGCCGCAGATGCCCAGGACCGGCTTGTTCTGGTCGAGCGCGCCCTTGGTCACGGCGAACTCGAAGGCGGTGCGGCGATCCTTGGTGATCACCGTGGCGTGCTTGTTGCCGCCGCCATAGTAGGAGGGGTCGACATCGAAGGCTCCGCCGGTCACGACCAGGGCGTCGATGCGCTCCAGATAGTCGGCGACGCGGTCGGGCTCGTGCGGCAACGCCACGGGCAGGCCGCCGGCCGCATCGATAGCGTCGAGATAATTCTGGCGCAGCGCATACCAGGGAAACTTGGAGTATCCCCCTGGCTTTTCCGCATCCAGGGTGACTCCGATAAGGGGGCGGGGCATGCGGCCCAAGATACGCGTGTGGGCTCGTGAGCGCTATAGTGGCCGGCATGCCCGATGCGTCGAACCTCACGCCCATGGAACGCGCCCTCGCCGCAGCCCGCGCCGCCGGTGCGCGCGGCGAGGTGCCGATCGGCTGCGTGATCGTGGGGCCGGACGGTGCGCTGCTGGCGGAAGAGGGCAATCGCACCGAGGCGCTGAGCGATCCAACGGCGCACGCCGAGATGCTGGCGATCCGCACGGCGGCGGCGCGGCTCGGCTCGGCTCGGCTGGTCGACTGCGATCTCTACGTCACCCTCGAACCCTGCCCGATGTGCGCGCAGGCGATTTCCTTTGCCCGGCTGCGGCGCGTCTACTGGGGGGCGGGTGATCCCAAGGGCGGCGGCGTCGAGCACGGTCCGCGCATCTTCGATCAGCCGACCTGCCATCATCGGCCGGAACTCTATCCCGGCCTCGGCGAGCGCGAGGCGGGCGAGCTACTGCGTGCGTTCTTCAGGGAGCGGCGCTGACCACTCGTCGCACACCTCCGCGTCGGGCTCGGTAACCGTCCGGCGGCGACGCTCGAACTCGGCCGGCGCCAGTTGCGACAGTGCCCAGACGGCCGCGCCGCGCACCAGCGGCGAAGCATCCTTCAACAGCCGCTCGACCGCCGGCAGCGATGTCGCTGGCGTCCGGCTGTTGCCCAGCGCATAGGCGACGTTGCGCAGGAAGCGGTCGCGGCCGATGCGCTTGACCGCCGTGCCGGAGAAGCGCGTGCGGAAGGTTTGGTCATCGAGCGTGGCGAGATCGGCCAGGTGTGGCCCATCGAGCACGGCGCGCGGCACGAAGGCCGTCTCGCGGGCCTCCTGCGCGAACTTGTTCCACGGGCAGACGGCCAGGCAATCATCGCAGCCATAGATGCGGTTGCCGAGTGCGGGCCGCAGCGCACGGTCGATGGCGCCTTCATGCTCGATGGTGAGGTAGGAGATGCAGCGCCTTGCATCGAGCCTGTAGGGCGCAGGGAAGGCATTGGTCGGGCAGACATCGAGGCAGGCGCGGCACTGGCCGCAATGGTCTTTCTCCGGCTCGTCGGCAGGCAGCTCGACCGACAGCAGCAGCTCGCCCAGGAACAGCCACGAGCCGAACTGGCGCGACACCAGATTGGTGTGCTTGCCCTGCCAGCCATGACCGGCTTGCTGCGCGGCGAGTTTTTCCATCAGGGGCGCGGTATCGACGAAGACCTTGAGATCGTGCTGATAGGTATCCCAGATGAAGCGGCCCAGCGCCTTCAATCGGGTCTTCATCACATCGTGATAGTCGCGGCCCTGCGCATAGACCGAGACGGCGGCCCGCTCACTCTCGGCCAGCACGCTGCGGGGATCGCTCGCAGGGCCATAGTTCAACACCACCGAGACGACAGTCTTGGCGTCGGGCCACAGAGTTTCGGGATCAATGCGCTCCTCGGCGCGATCGCTCAACCATCCCATGTCGCCGTGGAAACCCTGGTCGACGAAGGCAGCCAACCGTTCGAGCCGTTGCCGTCGCGCGTCGGGCGCGAGCCTGGCCGGCGCGAAGCCCACGGCATCGAAGCCGAGCGCCAGCGCCTTGTCACGGATGGCGTCGCGTAACGCGCGCGGGCTGGCGCGCTGTGGCGGCCGCGTCGGTGTCGGCGGTCGCCGGGTCATTATCCCCGGCCGCGATAGGGGGCGACGCCGGTGTCGGGCAGCCACAGGCCCTTCGGCGGTGCGCCAGTTTGCCAGAAGACGTCGATCGGCATGCCGCCGCGCGGATACCAGTAGCCGCCGATGCGCAGCCAGCGCGGCGCCAAGGTCTTCACCAGCCGCTTGCCGATGCCCACGGTGCAATCTTCGTGAAAGGCGGCCTCGTTGCGGAAGCTGTTGAGGTAGAGCTTCAGCGATTTGCTCTCGACCAATTTTGCACGCGGCACGAAGTCGATCACCAGATGCGCAAAGTCGGGCTGGCCGGTTACCGGGCAGAGCGAGGTGAATTCCGGCTGCGTGAAGCGCACGAGATAGAGCGTCCCCGGATGCGGGTTCGGCACCGTCTCGAGGATGGCCTCTGCCGGCGAGGCGGGCAGGGCGGCGGGTCGTCCGAGCTGACGGAGCTTTGCGTATTTAGCCATGGCGCCATCATATGCTAAGCGGACGGACATGACTCACAGGGTTGCTATCGTGGGTGCCGGGCCGTCGGGCTTCTATGCCGCAGACGGGCTGTTGCGCGGCCAGCCAGACCTTCACATCGACGTCATCGATCGCCTGCCGACCCCGTTCGGCCTGGTCCGCGCCGGCGTCGCACCCGACCATCAGGGCACCAAGGCGGTGGTCCGCCAGTTCGACAGGTTGTTGGCCCAGCCCGACCTGCGCTTTGCTGGCAATATCGAGGTCGGCCGTGATCTTTCATGGGACGAACTCGTCTCGGCCTACGACGCGGTGATCGTTGCCACCGGCATGGTGGTCGATCGCAAGCTCGGCATCCCCGGCGAGGAGCTGCCCCATGTCTGGGGCTCGTGGCGGTTGGTGGCCTGGCTGAACGGCCATCCCGATTTTCGCGAGGGTCCCGATCTCACGCAGGTGAAGTCCGTCGCCGTGATCGGCAACGGCAATGTCGCGCTCGACGTGGCGCGCGTGCTGGCCAAGAGCGCCGAGGAGATGACGAAGTCCGACATCGTGCCCGAGGCGGGGACCGCCATCACGGCCGCCCCGATCACGGACATCCATGTGATCGGGCGCCGCGGCGCGGAGCATGCCTCCTTCACCAACAACGAGCTGGCCGAGATGGGCCGGCTGGTGCGCGCGGTGTCGGTAGCCGACGCCAGTGTGCTGGAGGCAGTCGCGCCTGCGAGCGATTCGACACCGGAGAAGCTGCGCAAGACCAAGAACATCGACAGCCTGAAGGGCTTTGCCGCTCACAAGGCGGGCGAAAAGCCCGTCACGGTACACTTCACCTTTCATGCGACGCCGAAGGCAATTCGCGCCGGCGAGGTCGAGCTCTCGACCGGTACGGTGAAAGCCGACCTGGTGATCACCTGCATCGGCTACACCGGCCAGCCGTTCCCGAAGGGTGAGGGCATATTTCCCGTGGGTTGGGCGCGGCGTGGGCCAAGTGGCACCATTCCGACAAATCGGGCCGACAGTCACGCGGTAGCGCAGCAAGTGCTGGCCTGGCTGAAGGACCGCGACCCCAAGAGCGGGCCGGACGTACTGCCTATCGCGGTCGATGCCGCGGGTTGGCATCGCATCGACAAGCATGAGATTGCCGCAGGAGCGGCTGTCGGCCGACCTCGCGTCAAGTTGACGGAGTGGCAAGCCCTGCTGGATATCGCGCAGGGCGATTGAGCGGTCTATTCTGCCGTCTTAAGAACAAGGGAGCTTCCATGTTGCGTATTACCCGCCGTTTGGCCGTCGCGGCTGCGGCCGTGGCCGCCATTTTGCCGTTCGCGGCGCCTGCCTCGGCGCAGAGCACCCTCAAGGCCTCGCTGCATTCCGACCTCAAGATCATCGATCCGATCTGGACGACGGCGCTGATCACGCAATATCACGGCTACCTCGTCTACGACACGCTGTTCGCTCTCGACGACAAACTGCAGGTGCAGCCGCAGATGGTCGACACCTGGAAGATGAGCGACGACAAGCTCACCTGGACCTTCACCTTGCGCGACGGCATGACCTGGCACGACGGTGCGCCGGTGACGGCTACCGACTGCGTCGCCTCGCTGAAGCGCTGGGGCGCCAAGGACACGATGGGCCAGAAGCTCATGTCCTACGTGACAGAGCTCTCGGCGCCCGACGACAAGACAATCAAGATGGTGCTGAAGGAGCCGTACGGCCTGGTGCTCAGCACTTTGGGCAAGCCGGGTTCGAACGTGCCCTTCATGATGCCGGCACGCATTGCCGCCACCGATCCCAATACGCAGATCACCGACGCTACCGGCTCCGGCCCCTTCGTCTTCAAGAAGGATGAATGGAAGCCGGGCGAGAAGGTCGTCTACCTCAAGAACACCAAGTACAAGCCGCGCTCCGAACCGGCATCGGGGTTGGCCGGAGGCAAGCTTGCCAAGGTCGACCGCATCGAATGGCTCTGGATCCCCGACGCGCAGACGCAGGTCAGTGCGCTCCTGAACGACGAGGTCGACCTGATCGACATCGTGCCGCCCGACCTTCTGCCGCTTGTACAGAAGGAGAAGGGCATCAAGATCATGGTCATCAACCAGGCGGGCCGTCAGTACTCGATGCGCTTCAACGTGCTGCACAAGCCGTTCGACGATCCCAAGGTGCGCCAGGCCGTCCTCTATGCCCTGAACCAGAAGGATTTCCTCGACGCCAATGTCGGCAACCCGGAGTTCTACAAGGAGTGCAAGTCGCTGTTCCCGTGCGGCTCGCCGCTGGAATCGGCCAAGGGCTGGGAGGACAAGCTCAGTGGCAATGTCGCCAAGGCCAAGCAGCTCCTGCAGGAAGCGGGCTATGACGGCACGCCGATCGTGCTGATGCACCAGACCGACACGCCGGGCCACAACAACCTCGCCACTGTCGCCAAGCCGCAGCTCGAGAAGGCAGGCTTCAAGGTCGATCTGCAGTCGATGGACTGGCAGACCCTGGTCGGCCGCCGCGCCAAGAAGGATCCGATGTCTGCGGGCGGCTGGAGCGCCTACTTCACCTCCTGGGCCGCCGTCGACGTGCTCGATCCGGTGGCGACGTCCTTCCTCAACGCCTCTTGCGAGAAGGCGACCTTCGGCTGGACCTGCGATGCCGAGCTGGAGAAGCTGCGCGACGCCTATGCCAAGGAGACCGATCCGGCCAAGCAGAAGGCGATCGCCGAGCAGGTCCAGCTGCGCGCTGTCGAGTATCCGACGCACGCACCGCTCGGCCAGTTCCAGACTCCGACGGCGCTCGGCCGCAAGGCGACGGGCCTGCTGCCGTCACCGGCGATGGCGCTGTGGAACGTCGAGAAGAAGTGACCTGCTGCGGGCGCGGCACCCCAGTGCCGCGCCCCTCAACTCAATCCAACCTGACGCTCACGCCCTCAAGCCCCTTGGCCGAGGGCGGGAAGCGCTTCATCACTTCGGCATCGTGGCCGGGGATAACCATCTCGGTGTGACCGTCGGCGAGCTTCTTCAGCTTGTCGTAGCCCGCCAGCATGTCGGCGACCGAGAAGACGATCGAGAAGAGCTTGTCGTTGTTGACGCCCCAGAAATAGTGGCTGGCGTCTGAGGCGAGCACGAGCCAGCCATTGCGCGTCATGATGCGTACCGACTGGATGCCCATCGTGTGGCCGCCGATCAGGTGCAGCGAGATGCCGGGCTGCAGCTCCTCGTCGCCGTCGTGGAACACCAGCCGGCCTCCGTAAAGCGCGCGCACCATGCCGACGATGTCCTCGCATTCGTAGGCGTGGCGGAACGGGCTCTTGCACATGTGCCGGCCGGTCGCGAAGTTCATCTCCTTGTCCTGAAGATGAAAGCGCGCCTTGGGGAAGCGGTCCCAGTTGCCGATATGGTCGTAGTGCAGGTGAGTGACGATGACGTCTTCGACTTCGGCCGCGTCGATGCCGAGATCGCCCAGGAGGTCGGCGGGGTTCTTCTTCACCTCGCGGCCGCGCTGCTTGCCGACCGTGGCGTTGAAGCCGGTGTCGATGACGATGGGTTTGCCGCCCAGCGCCCGCTTGCCGCTCTCGTCCAGCGGGATCGCCACCCAGACGAAATAGTCCATCGGGAAGTCGGCATCGTGCGGGTCGGGGTTGATTTGGACTTCCCAAGCCTTGCGCGGCAGGTGGGCATACTTGACCGCATGTACCTCGTAGATGGGCGTCGAACGCATCTTTATTTCCTTCCCGACGGGTTGTTGGGGCGGAGCGTAGCGCGTCGGCCCTTTCCGGCGCTATAGTCGCGCCATGGCCCGCACGGACCTCCTCGTGACGCGAATTAGCAACCCGGTTTGCACTGCAGACCGGGCCGTTGCTGTTCGTCCGTCACCAGAGGAATCACCCGATGTCCGCCTCCGCCTCTTCCGCCGTTCTGGCGCTCAAGCGTAGCAATTCCACCGTTCGTTATTGTTTCGAAGCCGATGTCGAGCCCGGCGTGCTGCCGCGTGCGCTCGAGCTCCTGGCCAAGCGTGGACTCGTGCCGGCGCGCGTCTTTGCGCAAGCCGATGCTGATGCGCTGAATGTCGAGATCGAGGTCGAGGGGCTGGCGCCCGAGACCGCCGAACATGTCGGCCGCTGTCTAGGCGAGATCGTGGGCGTCAGACAGACGTTCTGAGGCCGGGGCGCTGAGTGTTAGGGGCGCACTACGTCGGCAGCGCCCCCCCTCAACGACTCAATCCACCGTGATCTTGTTGTCGCGGATGACCTTGCCCCAGGCCGCGACCTCGTCCTTGGCGAACTTGTCCATCTGCGCGGCATCCCAGTCCTTCAGGACCATGCCGAGCTGGTTGGCGCGTTCGCGCGTGGCATCCATCTTGGCGATCTTGCGCATCGCGGCGTTGAGCTTGTCGATGACCGGCTGCGGCGTGCCGGCCGGCGCGAAGAGCGCGAACCAACCATCGAGGATGAAGCCCGGCAGGCCCGCTTCCGCAGTCGTCGGAATATCCGGGAAGGCCGGCAGGCGCTCCGTGCTGGCGAGCGCCAGCGCCTTCAGGTTGCCGTTGCGGATATGGCCGGAGACTGACGGCGGCGTCACGATGAAGAGCTCGACCTGGCCGGCCACGGTGTCCTGAGTCGCCGGGCCTGAGCCCTTGTAGGGCACATGCATGAGGTCGATGTCGGCCGCCTTGTTCAGCATCACGCCGCCGAGATGCGGCACCGAGCCGGGGCCGACCGAGGCGTAGTTCAGCTTACCTGGGTTGGCCTTGGCGTAGGCGATGAAACTCTTGAGATCGCTGACCGGCACTTTCTTCGGCACCACGATCACATGCGGCCCGATCGCGCCCATGGCGATGCCGACGAAATCCTTGGGATCCCAGTTCAGGTTGCTGATCAGCGCCGGATTGGCGGCGTGGAAACCCGAATACTGCATGAGCAGTGTGTAGCCATCGGGCTTGGCGCGGGCCACCAGGGCGGCGCCAATATTGCCGTTGCCGCCGCCGCGGTTGTCGACCAGTACCTGTTGCCCCATTTCCTGGCTGAGCAGATCGGAATAGAGCCGCGCCACGAGATCGGTGCCGCCGCCAGGCGGGGCGGGAACGACCATGGTGATCGGCTTGTCGGGATAGTTGGTCTGCGACCATGCAGGCATGGCGAGAGTGGTGGCCGCCAGGGCCAGGAGAGGGGCAGCGACCAGACTGCGTCGTTTCATTGACTACTCACGAATTGGGAAAGTTACGCTTCCACACATTGGCCAGCTCGGGTAGCGCATCGGCCCGACGGGCGATGGCGAAGAGCCGGGGCGTCTCGATCTCGAACCAGCCGCGCTTGGGGCGCCAGCGGGTCATGATGTCGACATAGATATCGAGGGCGGAGAAGCGTTCGCCCAGGAACCAGGGGGTGCCGGCCTCGCGTTCGACCTGCCGCCACAGCCGCTGGGCATAGGCGTCAGTAGCGGCGCGGAACGGATCGCGTGCGGCATTGACCGACACGAAGCGCGCCGGATCGTCGGCATAGGTGAAGGTCGGATAGATGTTGGCCACCAGGAAGACCAGCCAGCGCAGGAACTTGGCCCGCTCGGGCGCGCCGGGGCCGGGGACCAGTGCCTCGCTGCCCGTGACGTCGGCCAGCAGGAGCGTGATGGCCGCGCTCTCGCTCATGATGCTGCCGTCGGGCATGACCAGCGTCGGCACCTGGGCGAGAGGATTCACCTTCTCGAGCTTCTCGCCCGCGCCGGGGGTGCGGAAGAGATCCTCGACCGGTTCGTAGCGATACTTCAGCCCGTACAGTTCGAGCTGAGCCTCGACGATCGTCGAGCCCCAGCCGGGACGTCCCCAGAGCGTGTAGGTCATCGCGCTCTCCGTTGGTGTGATGCCGTGCTCAGGGCTTTTGCAGCGGTTGGATCAGGCTCGACGTATCCCAGCGGCCACCGCCGCGCGCCTGTACGCGCTCGTAGAACTGGTCGACCAAGGCGACCAGTGGCATGCCGGCTTTCTGACGCTTGCCCTCGGCCATGGCGATGCCGAGATCCTTGCGCATCCAGTCGACGGCGAAGCCATAGTCGAACTTGCCGTTGACCATGTTCTGCCAGCGATTCTCCATCTGCCAGCTCTGCGCCGCACCCTTGGAGATGGCGCTCATCACCTTCTCCATGTCGAGGCCGGCGCGCTGGCCAAGGTTCAGCGCTTCGGCGAGGCCCTGCACGATGCCGGCGATGCACATCTGGTTCATCATCTTGGTGATCTGGCCCGAACCCGGTGGGCCGATCAGCGTCACGGCCTTGGAAAAGGCATCTGCGACCGGCTTGGCCTTGTCGAAGGGGCCCTGTTCGCCGCCGCACATCACGGTGAGCTGGCCGTTCTCCGCGCCCGCCTGCCCGCCCGAGACCGGCGCATCGATGAACTCGATGCCGAGCTTCTTGCCTTCGGCGTGGAGTTCACGAGCGATATCGGCAGAGGCCGTGGTGTTGTCGAAGAAGATCGCGCCCTTGGCCATCCCGGCAAAAGCGCCGTCGGGACCGAGCACGACCGAGCGCAGGTCGTCGTCGTTGCCGACGCAGCAGAAGACGATCTCCTGGCCGGCCGCGGCTTCCTTGGGCGTCCTGGCGGCGTTGCCCTTGTGCTTCTGCGTCCAGGCTTCCGCCTTGGCGAAGGTACGGTTGTAGACAGTGACCTCGTGGCCCTTGGCGGCGAGATGACCCGCCATCGGAAAGCCCATCACGCCCAGACCCAGAAATGCCACCTTGGCCATAGTTCACTCCCGCGCAGTCGATTGCGGGCGGATCATAGAGCCAAATCGAGCCTAAGCCAGCAGGACGAGGATGGTCGCGAAACCGACCAGTAGCGGAGGCAGGGCGAGCGGCCAGGCGCGTCGGTAGAGCACCGATTCGGCGACCGGCAACGCCAGGATCGCCGCGCCCATCGAAACGCGGATCGGCGAGAGCATGGTGAGGTTGGTGCAGACGCTGTTTTGCACCGCAGCGATCCACGCCGGGTCGATCGAGATGGCGCGCGCCAGCGCGGTCACCATCGGCATCAGCATGGCGTTGGCAGCCGAACCACCCCCCGTGAGGAAACCGCCGACCGCGGCGAACATTGGCACACTCATCGCCGAGCCTCGGCCCGCGACGTCGCGCAACGCATCGGCGATCGTATCGGCCATGCCGGAACCGACGTAGAACTGCGCCATCACCACGAACAGCAAGGTGACGGCGCAGGAGCGCCAGGCGCCGCGGCCGGTTTCTGCCAAGACGCGACCGAGCGACGCCCGCGCGAGCCACACGGTGACGACGCCGATCAGGACCAGCCAGAAGCCCGGCGCATAGAGCGGCGCGAAGGCTGGCTGGCCCTCGAAGGGCCGCATCGCCCACAACGGCTTCAGGAGATCGCGCAACGGCGGCACCAGTCGCGTAGCGCAAAGCGCTATCGTCAGCGCGACATAGGGCGCGTTGGCGTGCAACGCCGACTTGAGCCGCGCCGCGTCCGGCCGCTCGTCGCGCCAGAACCGCACGGCCAGCAGGAACGCCGTGGGGGCGGCGCCGGCGATCTCGACATCGGTGTACCGGTTGGCGAGCCAGATCAGACCGAGCAGCAACGCCGTCCACACCGCGTCGTCGATCTTCTGCGCGATCGAGGTGGCAAAGCCCGCCTCGCGCGCAAATCGCCAGTAGAGGCCGAGATAGAGGACATGGATCGGGATCTGCAGCAGTGCCGAGGAGAGGCCCAGTTCGTTGGGCGTGAGGCCGGCCAAAGTTGCGCCGACCGTCGTTCCGGTGGCCAGCGCGCCCCAGGGCACCAGCGACTGGCTGTAGAGGCCGAGCAGCAGCGCCGACATGCCGTTGAGCCCGAGGCGACGGAGTGCGGCGAGGGCGATGATGTAGCCGACACCGAAGCCTGTCACCGATTCGGCGAACGGCGCCAGCAGGAAGCAGACCGACCACAGCCGTCGCGGATTGGCCTCCAGCGCGCCACCATTGGCCACCGCGCCGCGTGCCTGCTGGCAGCGATGGAAGAACATGCCGGCGGCGATGATGGCGATGACGTGCCAGGCGAGCCAGGAGCCGGCGGCCGTCTCGTGTACGAAAAGGCCGGCCAGAGCTTCCCCACCGCGCGCGCCGGTGACGATCACCGCCGAGGCTGCCAGCGTGGCCGAAAGCCCCACCAGGCCTGCGACAAGGGCACTCGCACGGCCAGAGGCCAGCAGGCCCAGCACCAGGAGCAGCGGAAGGAGGGCCAGGATCGTCGTCATGCGGCGCTTTTAGGGCCTTTCGGGCGTTTCCATGCTTCGGGGGCTGCCGAACCGAGCCCGCCAAAAACGCCACCTTGCGCCTTCGTGCCCTTTCCCTTAGAACCCGCCGCCATGCCCCGATAGCTCAGCTGGTAGAGCACGTCATTCGTAATGATGGGGTCGGCGGTTCGATTCCGTCTCGGGGCACCAAAGCTTTTCCACATCGTTGCAGATCAAGCACTTAGACCCACGTCTCTGTTGCGCCTGAGGGGAATTCTGGAAAAGCGCGACAGTTCCGTCGCGTTTTGTCCGCCTTCTTCGTGTGGACTTCTGTCCAATGGTCCAGGCCGACCTCATCAGGCTGCACCGGTATGTCGCGGCGTTCCGCTCCCGGCAGCTTCGTCCCCTGACTCAGCGCGCGGGAAGAGGCATTCTTCGTCTCCGTGAAGTTGAGCAAGCCCTCGCTCTTCGCATGCCCCTCGAAGCCTTGGTGGCTGCTCGAGTGGCCTCGGCATCGTTGGCCGTCTTCAAACTCCTCCACGGATACGCCAATGCCCTTGCCGGCAGTGTCGCAATGAAACACGGTGGATGGCGAGGGTTCGTACCGTTGCTCGTGCACACACTTTGGTTTGGGCTGAAGAGGTTCAGGGTTGATAAAGCCGATCGCGAATCGCACCCACGATTATCTATCCAAGGGCCCTGCCTGGTTGGCGCAAGCGTACATCAACCTAGTTTCGTTTGTGAGCCGCAACCTATTACCGCGCTCACTGAGTACTCGCGTCCACAATTCAGTGTGCGGCTACATCTATGGACGCCAATGGCAGCCAATGCGCTTTGCGGCGCGCAGGGTGCGGATGGGGAAGGGAACAGACGTGTCGTTTGTTCCCGAACTCAGCGGCTTCGAAGCCGAGGCGCTGTTTTGCAGGCAGTTCCACTACGAGCCGGCGTTGGTAGGATGGCTCGAAGACAATGTTGTTGCGAAGTACGACTTGATCATCGAGATCGGCGCCAATGTCGGCATCTACACGGTCTTTCTCGATGCCCTGTACCGGTCCGCATCGTTGTCGAGAGATGTGACGCCCCGCATCGTTTCGTTCGAGCCTTCTGAGAAGGCGTATCGCCGTCTGATCGCCAACCTTGCGGCCAATGGGACATCCTTTGTCAGCACCTACCAAGCAGCGATCGGTCGATCCTCTGGGGCGCAGACCTTTTTCGAGCCCACCGGCCATTTGACGAATGGCTCATTCATGCGGCCATTTTCCGAGCTCTTTTCCGATGAGATCACAGAAAGTACCGTCGTAACGCTCGCTGCTTCGGAACTGGACTATTGGCTGGGGAGAGCAGGCGGTCGATCACTCATCAAGATCGACGTCGAGGGATTCGAACCTCATCTGCTCGAAGCACTCAGGCCGTTGATCGAAAAGTATCATCCAGACATCGTGATCGAAGTTCTACCGTTCACAGCCCAGGCTCTGAACGAGTGCGATGCCCTCTCCGGGTACGATCGGTATCTGATTTCGATGGAGGGACTCAGTCGTAAGGCTTCATTCGAAGGGGATAAGGACCACTATGACTGGTTGTTGTGCTGGTCGGGGCAGCCGTGAACAGTCGGTTTCACTGCCGCAAGGGCGCGTGACGTTGAACCGGCCGAGCCGCTGAAGACGCTGTGAGACAACTCCCGCGAAAGAAGTAGCCGAGTGGCACCACTACTTTTCCTCGCGCGAGAACGCACCCGCCAATCGGGGAAACGCTTCGGCGTGCCGCTAGTGGCCTATGCCGGTGCTCACACGTTGGGTATCGGCCTGGGGGGAAGTGGAGGAGGCTGCGGCTTGGGTGGCGTGGGCGGCGCGGGTGGCGTGGGCGCCGACCCTCCGCCGCGAAGCATAGGCGTGATCCCGCGCTTGATGTCGGTCAGCGCATCCCGAATGACGTCCCCGAGTTCCTTGGCGTCGATCCTTTCCTCAAAAACGAGAGTGCCGAACGATGCCGGAAATTTGGTCAGTCCTTTTACGCCGAACCGAAGGATCGTCATGTAGGAGTAGATCAGGAGATGCAGCGTCGGCCCACGTGGATCGACCCGGCCATCCGCTACCGAAGCGAATTCGACCTGAAATTCACGAATGGCTGCGATCGTGAGGGGGCCACAAATGCCATCGACCGCGAGCAGCGACTTGTTCTGCATGCCGCGCATGACATTGAGCAGGATCTGCACCAGCCCGACGTCGGACCGTTGGTTGACGCCTCCCCCGCCCACAGAACCGGAGAGAACCGACTCACCTGTTGCCATCTAAGCCTCCTGCGCAAATCGGGGCTACGGTGAAGGTACGGGTAGAACCTGCAGTGCCTTCTTCGCCACTTCCCTGGCGACGGATTCGGCGCCCAGCTCACCGATCTGTTCGCCGACCGCCTCGCCGCCGGCATGTTCGGCGATGCGTTTCAGCAACTCCACGCGGATCTTCTTGGTACCTACTTCCTCTACGGCATCGACGACGCCTCGCTCGACGGCCTGGCCGGCAGCGCGTGACATGAGAGCTGCGCCACCTTCGATGAGGGCTACGATAGCAAGGGCGATGACCGCCTTGGTGATGAAGGGGCCTGGATCTATCTCGAACCTCAAGCGGAATTTGTAGAGAATTAAGCCGTTCGGTTGCAGGCGCTGCTCGAGGAAGACCTCGCAGTTTCCCGCGCCGCAAGAGACGTCAACGCACTTGAGACTGAGCGGCAAGATATCTGGTTGCTGACCCGGCTGGTAGAAACCTTTGGCAAAGAAGCGGTCCAAGGTCGTATCGATACGATCGAGCTTTTCCTTGCCGTCTCGCTGACCGCCGGCGTTGTCCGGCTTGATCTCATAGAACTGCTTCTTGTTGTTCCTCGTCGTCATGATGTCGGGGATGCCCTTGCCGGGCTTGTCGAATGTCGCGCGGTTCACCTTGCCGGGGTGGTTGCCGTTCAAATAGTCGAAGTACGACCCGGGAAGCCTCTGCCCTTTGAGCCCACTTGGATCGATCCAGTGAATGGGGCCGCCGACCGGAAAGACTGACAGGGTGTCGCCCACGTTCACGATGTAGTTGAAGCTTATTTGCAAGCCCGACCAGTAGGAGACGGCAGATACCACCGACGATGGAAGCTTCAGTGCGCCTTCACCAGGTGTGAAAAGGAAATCCTTGCCCGCGGCCGCAAGCTTACCGCCGAAAAAGTCCGGGTTGCGGAGGAAATCCACGACTTTCTTGAGCGTATCGGTCACGACGCACCTGCCTCTGCAAGGAGTGCTCGTCCTGGATGTATCCAAATGTACTAGTTCGACGGCGTCAACGAAAAGCTCAGACAGTGTCCGCGGCCGCTGGTGTCACAGGAACGCCACGGACGCGTTCACTGTTGGAGCGACCTGGCCGACTAGATGGGGCTTGCCATCTGCACTTCACGCCCACGCGCCAACTGTTTCATCCAGGTGGCCAGGTCGGGGCGATGCTCCACCTGGTAGCCATAGTGTTTCCGGAGCGCATCGACGAGGCGGCCTTTGCGGCCGAGAAGCTCGTCGGCATAACCGATCATCACTGAATTGGGCCAGGCCTGCGGGCGGATCTTGCGCAGCCTCTCGAACAGAGTCGCTTCCGGCTCGTCGGGATAGAGCTGGGCGAGGAGCGACAGCATGCCGGCCGTGGAGCGCGATACGCCCATATGGCAATGCACCAGCAGGTGGCCGTCCTGACGGTTGGTGCGCGAGGTCGCCAGCTCTTCACCGAACTGCAGGATCGCCTCGACGTGCGTTGCCGTCGGCATCATCCTCCCGGGCTCCGGGTCGATGA
This sequence comes from Reyranella sp., assembly GCF_004297405.1. Lineage (GTDB taxonomy): Bacteria > Pseudomonadota > Alphaproteobacteria > Reyranellales > Reyranellaceae > Reyranella. The sequence continues at coordinate 1,855 of NZ_SCVC01000017.1, read as the reverse complement.
TGTCGTGGAAGCGAAGAAGCGTGCGATGGTGCGGCGCATAGGCGGAGAAAGCATCGACGTCGGCGCGATCGGGATCGAGCATCGACAGCACATGCGAGACTGGCGCGCTGTGAGCAGCGGACAATTCATCGATGCCACAGATCGTGAGAACTGAAATCGAGATGGGCTTCATTGCGATCCTCGTGCCTTTTCGGCCCGGCAGATAGCACATTGTCCGTCGGCCCGAGGAGGAATGAAGCGCGTTGCGCTGGCTCAGGCTTCACTTGTTGGTGCGCGCCGGAAACCTACGAGTGCGGCGTGATCGTGCACACGAGCGAGCCGACACGGGGGCCGTAAGGTCGCTGACTCGTCAGCGCGTGCGGCGGTGATGCTTCCCTTTGCCGCCGTCACTACGTCCGTTCCAACCGACCGACTGAGTGATGTCGCGCAAGGTTCCCCATTGCACCAGAACCGGGGGCGCATAAGGCTTCTTCAGGATCGGCTCATCGACGGACGAGGCGTCCTGTTTTCCATTGTCATTCATGTGGTTCCCACATCCCACAGAGTTCCCAAACTGCTCGGCCGGACTTCCACCCAGCTAGGCAGCCTCGCCATATTCATGGCGAGCGGTGCAGTCAATGTTCTCAATGCAATGCGTGTGAAATGTGGACGCCCGTGCAATTTATGCCGCCAGTGCCGATTCGCTTGCGGGATCACCGGCAATCCGGCTGTGCCACATGATGCGCCGCTGGGTCATGTCCCACGGCGTCGCCTGGTGCAGCAGGCAGCGATTGTCCCACACCACAGCATCACCAGCCGCCCAGTCATGATGGTAGATACGCGGGGGCCGGCAGGCGAAATCAACCAGCTCCTCGAGGAAGCTTTGGGATTCCTCACGGTCCATGCCGGGAATGTCGTGTGCATGACGGCCAATCAACAGCGACTTGCGACCGGTCTCAGGGTGCGTCTTCACCAGAGGTCGGAGGGGGATCGGTCCGTTGTGCAAGCCATAGCCGCTGTATTCGCCATCCGACTTGCGGGTCTCATGGCCGAGCTTCGACTGGCTGTAGTGCAGTGAATGATAAGCTTGCAGCGTTTCGACCCGCGCCCTGCGTGCATCGTCCAGCGCATCATAGGCGGCGCGCATGTCCGCCCAGCCGGTCTGGCCACCGACTGTCGGCACTTCCTCGGCGCTGAACACGGCGCCCTTGGCCTGAACGGGCATGTAGGTGCTGTCGGCATGCCAGCCCATGTTGCCCTTCAGGATCTTCATCACGTCGTCGTTGTCTTTTTCGATCCGGAGCGTGCCGTCCGACTTCACGTTGCTGATTGCAGCCATCTCGAATTCCAGCGGACCGAAATGCTTGGCGAAAGCGATCTGCTGATCGCGTTTCAGGAACTGGCCGGGAAAAACCAGCAGCGCATACTTCAGCCAGGTGGCATGAAGCTCGCGCCAGGTCGCTTCATCGATCTCGGCGAGCTTGATGCCGGTGACGACGGCGCCGAAGGTGGCGTCGAGAGGCTTGATCTCGAGACGGGTGGCCATGGCGGGAACCTCGTGATCGTTCGCTCCCGCATCTTACTCAAAAAAGAACGGCCGGGCATTGCCCGGCCGTTCCCTCGATTTCGCAGTTCGGGATCTTACTGGACGACGATCTCGACGCGGCGGTTCTGCGGCTCGCGGACGTTGTCGCCGGTCTGAACCAGCAGGCCCTGCTCGCCACGACCGATCACCGCGATGGCCGTCGCCGGGACACCTTCACGCACCAGAGCGTCCTTCACAGCGTTCGCACGGCGCAGCGACAGCGCCATGTTGTACTGCTCCGAGCCCGACGTATCGGTGTGGCCCGTCGCCGTGATCCGCGCGTTGCCCTTG
>NZ_SCVC01000016.1 GCF_004297405.1 Reyranella sp. | reverse complement strand
ATGGATGATCCGACGCGATCTTGAGTCAATCGCGCAGCTCCGTAACGATCGAATGGCGGGCGAAACCGTCCGCAGGGTCGCAGTTTGAAAGCTCGCCACGGTCCAGGCAAGTCTCGACCGATCGCGCGTGCCGACTGCCCGCTGGCTCGGCTCAACCACCTGAAGGTACTCGCTGCCGAGCGCGTGTGATCCTGTCATCAAGTGAGGTTGCGGCCATCCATCAGCATGTCGACCTGGCGTTGGGCACCTATCAATACTCCAACTTCGGCGTGCCGGGGCTCGGCTTCAAGCGGGGCTTGAGCGAGAACATCGTCATTGCTCCCTATGCAACCGCACTCGCCGCCATGGTCGATCCTGCAGCCGCCATCGCCAATTTCAAGCGGCTGGACCGCCTGGAGCGCACGTGCTCGTTATGGGTTCTACGAGGCGATCGACTTTACGCCGTCGCGTCTGCCGGATGGAGAGTTCCAGGCAATTGTGCGTGCCTATATGGCCCACCACCAGGGCATGGTCGTTGTCGCCATTGCCAACGCCCTGCTCGATGGCGTGATGCGTTCGCGCTTCCATCATGAACCCAAGGTTTAGGCGACTGAACTTCTGCTTCAGGAACGAGCGCCGCGCGACGTCGCGGTCGCCCATCCGCGTGCCGAGGAAGTCAGCGCTGGTGCCCTGACGGGTGAACTCGAACCAGCGGTCGTGCGCCGCCCGCACGCTGCCAGCCCCTCCGTTCACTTACTGTCGAACGGACGCTATTCGGTCATGCTGACGGCCGCAGGTTTCGGGCTACAGCCAATGGGGTAGTCACGCCGTAACGCGATGGCGCGAGGACACGACACGCGACGATTACGGCAGCTACATCTTCTTGTGCGGCATCGAAACTGGCGCAGTCTGGTCCGCCACGCATCAACCGTGCGGTGTGCGACCCGATCGTTCGCTGGGGGTGGAGTGACGCCGCATCCCGCGACGTCAACTCGGTACCTACTTGCGCTTGGCGGCAGCAGCTTTGGCTGGATTTGACGACACGGCTGCATAGGGAGAGGCCGACACGGCCACTTTAGGTTTGTTTTGCTTAGGTTTCTTCGCTTCGCGATTGCCGCGACGATTCTTCATGGACATTGGGGGATGGCTCTCGGCGTCGGAGCGCGGGACATCCGCGGACCGTCGGGCCGATGGATGGACCATACACGCTTTCTCGAGACCGTGCCGCCCATTGTAACCCTGGCCGGAAGCCCCCATGTTCAGGGAAGCAACACGGCCCGTCCGCTCGGCGGGCACTCCACACCGCTTTAGCCAAACGGCGTGTCGGTGGCCCTGCGTACAGCCAGATGGTGCCCATTTCTCCAATCGGAGAGGGCCTTCTATGACAACCGACTCAGCCAAGGGTCTCCGTGACCAGGCGCTCCGGCTCGCCTTTGAAAAGGAAGTTGCCCGCCAACGCCTTCGCTCGGCCCTCACACTCGCCAAGGACACCGGCATCGCCGTGCTGATCCTCGCGGGGATCGGCACATTTCTCACCGTCGGCTCGTCGGGGCTGAACCTGTTCGCCTTGCGCTAGCGACCGTCTTGCGACGTGCCGGCGGACACGAGGTTCCGCCACCAACCCTAGCGCAGCCAAGCCGTGGCAGGAGCCACGCCAACGAGCGAAGTACCTCAATGAAAAGTTGGAACTGGTACGACCCACCTATCCTGTTTCCGATCTTCCTCATCCTGCTCATCGCTGGATATGCGCTGCTGCGAACGCCGCTCGGGTAGAGATTGGCGAACGGCTGAGGACACAGAGTCATGACCGACAGGACGATCGATCTGGATCAGCGCCGCGGGCTGGCCTCACAGCACGCGACCGAACTGCGTCGCTTGGTATCGGATGTCGAAGCCAATGAGGAGGCGCTGCGTAAACGCCAGGAAGAGGTGGAGCGCCAACTGCTGGCGCGTCCGGCCGAGAGTTGGCTGGAGGCCGCGGACAAGGCACGCTACCTGCTCGGCCGCTACGCCGCCACCACGACCGGCGGCGACGCCCGAACGAGGACGTTGATTGCCGCCGTGCTTCAGGACTTCGACCGGCTGACGGCGGTCTCGTCCGTGACGTAGGCCGCCGTCGCGCGCGGCCGGTCGATGGAGGCTTGATGGCAAGCCAGCAAGTCACGCGATCCATTTAGTGGCGCCGGCTGCCCACCAAGTGGCCTGTCCCCGCTCCATTGTTCACACATCCCTGCAATGGCGCTTGCAATCCCTGATCGCATGTTTGGAATTCCCTGTTTCTTGGGTAGGGCTTTCGAATCTGGAGATGGGGATTCGCCGCTAATGCCGGAAAGTAAGGTTTCGGAAGTATGCCGATGCCGCCCACAATGCCACCGCAGTGGGAAAAACAAGACAAATCAAAGCATTATCCCACCTGCGACCATTGTGGCAAATTTGCAACATTTGTTGGACGGGAACGTCACCCTTCTCCAGTATGAGGTCAGGCTGCTGGCCGCTTGGCATTGGTTTGAAGGGGAATTGAGTTCATGGCTTTGAGAAACGGGCGCGGCACCTCCTCAAACGTACAAGCAATTCTCAAGGCGACAGCTTTTTCAGTTACGGTTCTGGCCATCCTGACCCTGTTTGGGGCGATCGGCGTCCTTTCTCCCGCAAGCGCTCAGGTCAAAGCGCCCGCGAAGTCGAAAATGAAGCCCGTCGCCAAGGCCGATCCGACGGACCAAATGGCCGATCAGCTCAATGCCAAATGGCAACAGGACAATGCCGCCTTCTCCGGATTCAACCAGGCAGCGCCCGCTGCGGTCCAGGCGTCATACGCTGTTCCCCCTGCCACCTCAGCCTCTACGCGCAACGTCGGAAACGAATGGGGTGATCGCCTGGTCTCGCGCGCCATGAACTATCTGGGCACGCCCTATCGCTACGGCGGCACCTCGCCGAAGACGGGCTTCGACTGCAGCGGTTTCGTTTACTACCTCTATGGCGCGGTCTTCGGACAAAGGATCCCGCGCATGCCGCACGACATGGTGCGCGAGGGCACGCCCGTCGCACGTAGCGACCTCAAGCGGGGAGACCTCGTCCTCTTCGGTCACCGCGGCACCTTCACCCATATCGGGATCTATGCTGGCAACAACCAGTTCGTTCATGCCACGCATAGCGGCTCGCCCGTCATGGTGACGAACCTGGACGCCGACTACTACCGGACGCGCTACATGACGGCGGTGAGGTTGTCGCCGCAGTAGCGGCGCCGAAGTCCCTCACACGCAGAGTCTATCGGCGTGCCATTTGAGGTGGTCCTCGACGAAGCTCTGGATGAACCAGTACGAGTGGTCGTAGCCCTCGTGTCGCCGCAAGACCAACTCCTGGCCTGAGCTTGTGGCGGCCGCTTCGAGGGAATCGGGCCGGAGCTGCGTCGTGAGGAACTGGTCCTTCAACCCCTGATCGACGAGGAGAGAACTCGGAAAGCGACTCCCCCGCTTCAGCAGTTCACTGGCATCCCACTCCGTCCAGCGCGAACGATCCGGGCCAAGATAATTACCGAACGCCTTCTCGCCCCACGGCACATCGACGGGATTACAGATCGGCGCGAAGGCCGAGGCCGACCGATAGGCCAGCGGATTCTTGAGCGCGATCACCAGCGCTCCATGTCCCCCCATCGAATGGCCGAACACGCCGCGCCGAACCGCGTCGACCGGGAAGTTGGCCTCGACGAGCGCCGGAAGCTCCCGCGTCACGTAGGAATACATGCGATAGTTCCGCCGCCACGGCTCCGCTTCCGCGTC
>NZ_SCVC01000015.1 GCF_004297405.1 Reyranella sp. | reverse complement strand
TGTGGGCAACCTGCCCTATTCGGTCACGTCTGAGCGTCTGTCTGAAGCCTTCTCTCAGTTCGGCACCGTTACATCTTCGAAAGTGATCGTGGATCGCGAGACCGGCCGCAGCCGCGGCTTTGCCTTCCTCGAGATGGAAACCGATGACCAGGGCGCCGCGGCCATGCAGGCCATGAACGGCGCGTTGTTGGATGGCCGTTCAATCGCCGTACGTGAAGCTGTCGAGCGTCAGCCCGGTGGTGGTGGCGGTGGTGGATTTGGCGGCGGTGGCGGTGGTGGTCGCGATGGCGGCGGCTTCCGTCCGCGCGGCCCGCGTCCGCCCTACGGCGGCGGCGGCGGTGGTGGCGGCGGCTACGGTGGCGGCGGTGGCGGTGGCTATCGCGGCGGCGGTGGTGGCGGCTACGGCGGCGGTGGCGGTGGCCGTGATGGCGGCGGCGGTGGCTATGGCGGCGGTGGCCGCGACGGCGGCGGCGGTGGCGGTGGCTACGGAGCCCGTGATGGCGGTGGTCCGATGCGCGACCGTCGCGCCGACTTCTCTGGTCCCCCGCCGGCGGCCGGCGCTCCCGCCGATGCCGGTGGTGGCGACTTCGGTCGTCCGCGTCGCCGCGAAGGCGGTGCTCCGGATCGTCCGCGTCGCGAGCGGGACTACGAGCCGCGCAAGCGTGGCTTCGACGACGACCAGTAGAATCCCGATCCGGCGCTTGCCGGATTTGATCGAGAAACGGAAACGCCGGAGGACCTCCTCCGGCGTTTTTGTTTGCGCCTGCCACGGTGGTGCTATGCTTCGCGCCTTCGGCGGAGGCGGGCATGAAGCGACGGTCGGCGCTTATAGGCTCTTTGGCAGCTATGGCCACGGCGACGTCAGCGCGTGCGGAGACACCCGTCGACCTGCAACTTGTTCTTGCCGTCGACGTGTCGCGTTCGATCGACGAGGTCGAAGCCGAATTGCAGCGGCGTGGCTATGTCGAGGCGCTGACCAACGATCGCGTGATCGACGCCATTCTCTCCGGCGAACACAAGCGCATTGCCGTCTGCTACACCGAATGGGCTGGCACGCACTATCAAGTCGTCGTGCTCGACTGGACGGTGATCGACAGCGCCGGCGCGGCACGGCGCTTCGCCGAGAAGCTTGCTGAAGCGCCGCGCACGTCGCAGAGCTGGACCGCGGTCGGCGCCGCTCTCGCCCATGCCGGGCAACGTTTCGAGAATTCCGATTTCGTGCCGAAGCGCCGCGTCATCGATATCTCGGGGGACGGCCGCACCAACGACGGGCCGGCGGCGGAGATCATACGCGACAGGCTGGTGTCACAAGGCGTTGTGGTGAACGGCCTGCCGGTCATGATGAACCGCAACAATTTTGGCCGCCCGCCCGACCTCACCCTCGACAAGTATTACGAGGAGAATGTCATCGGGGGTCCGGGGTCGTTCATGGTGGTAGCCGACAATTTCGACCATTTCGGCCGCGCGGTGCGGACCAAGCTGGTCCGCGAGATTTCCGATGCCGGCGGCCCACGGCGCTCCTCACCCGCCTGACGGGCTTTCCGCGCGAAACTTGCCAATTTCCCTTGGCCGGAGAGGTGCTAGAGCATCGTGCAGTCGACTGCACGATGCCGAAGACGGAGATGCCCGTAACATTTGCGTTTCCGATCAAGGGGAACCGCTTACGCGGTTCCCCTTGATCGCAAGCCGCTCTAGGCCGCATCATCCGCGCGCGACGGATTCAATGAACGGAGCCCTTTCCATGCTGGCCAATGACCCGGTCACACAGGCGCGGATCGATCTCACCACAGCCTTGCGCGCGGCGGCGCGCCATGGCCTGAACGAGGGTGTCTGCAATCATTTCAGCATGACCGTGCCGGGCCGCGAGGATCTCTTCCTCGTCAATCCGCAAGGCCTGCACTGGTCGGAGATCACGCCGTCCGACATCGTCATGGCCGACGGCGACGGCAACGTCATCGAGGGCAAGTACGAAGTCGAGGCGACTGCCTTCTATATCCATGCCCGCATCCATGCCGGCAACCCGCGCGCCAAGGTCGTGCTGCACACCCACATGCCCTATGCGACGGCGCTGACGTCGATCCAGGACGGGCGCATCGAGATGTGCACCCAAAACGCCTTCCGCTACTGGGACCGCATCGCGTACGACGAAAAATATGGTGGCGTCGCCCTGTCGAACGACGAAGGCGAGCGGATGTGCCGGGCTATGGGCGACAAAGACATCCTCTTCCTGCGCAACCACGGCATCATCGTTTCGGGTCCGACCGTTGCCCAGACCTACGACGACCTTTATTACCTCGAACGCGCCGCGATGGTGCAGGTGCTGGCCATGCAGACCGGCCGGCCGCTGCACAATATCGACGACGCGATGGCCGAGCATACCGCCCGGCAGATCGCAGGCGAGGCCCAGCAGGCCTTCCTGCATTTCGAGTCGCTGAAGCGTATGCTCGACCGGGACGAACCCGGCTGGAGCAGGCTCGCGGCGGCCTAGGGTATTTTGGGGGACATGATGCGTATTGCCGCCACTCTCGTCGCACTCTCGACACTGGGGCTCGTCGATCCGGTGATGGCACAGGGCTACGGCGCCGTCGGGGCGGGTCCGAAGCTCGGCGAGCTCGAGATCAGGGCCTATCAGAAGATTCCGAAGACCAAGGTGGCGGTGCAGCTCACCTCCGACACCCACCTCGCCCGTGAGCTGCGTCGGCAGGTGATGGTTCGCCTGCAACAGCGCGGCAACGAAGTCGGCTTCTCCGGCGGCAACATCATGCGTATGGATGTCAGCTACTTCGACCTGATGGGCGGCAGCGACCAGCGCACGGAAGGCACGATCGGCGGACAACCCTACTACGCCGAGCCGGGCTCCAATCCGCGCCAGACCCTGCCGGCCAACCCGATCGGCCGCTACGACGGCAAAACGCCGTCGACCTCCGGCCCGACCTTGCGCGTTTCGCTGACGCTCTACGAAGCGAACACAGGCAAGGTGCTGTGGCTGGCCACCGGCTCCTGCGTCACGCAATCCAACAATGCCCAGCGTGCCGGCGAGGCGATGATCAACAATATGTTCGACAGCGCCGACAACAACCGCGTCGGCGACGCCGGCTGCCTGCTCTAACCGCTTCACAAGACATCACGAAGGAAACGTCATGCCGCGTCTGACTCCGCTTGACCTGAACAAACTCACCCCTGACCAAAAGCAGGTGGCCGACGCCATCCTGACCGGACCACGCGGCGGCCTGCGCGGTCCATTCGAGCCCTGGCTGCGCAGCCCGGTGCTGGCCGATCGGGCGCAGAAGCTCGGCGAGTACTGCCGCTTCAACAATTCGCTGCCCAAGGACCTGTCGGAACTGGCGATCTGCCTGATTGGTCGTCACTTCAAGGCGCAATTCGAATTCTATGCTCATGCACGACTCGCCAAGGAGGCGGGCCTTTCCGCCGATATCGTCGAGGCGATCCGCGTGCGCGCCACGCCGCCCTTCAAGCGCGATGTCGAGAAGGTGGTCTACGACTTCGTCACCGAATATCTCGAGACCAACCGGGTCGCCACCGCCAACTACAGGCGCGCGATCGATGCCTTCGGCGAACAGGGCGTCGTCGATCTGGTGGGCGTGTGCGGTTACTACATGCTGGTCTCCATGACCCTGAACGTCTTCGAAGTGCCGCTGCCGCCGGGCGAGCCCGACCCGCTGGCCTGAGACCGTCGAATGGATATCGCGAGCCTCGCTCTCTTCTTCGCCGCCGCACTGGCGATCGCGATATCGCCCGGACCGGGCCTCCTCTACGTCGCCGCCCGCACGCTCGCAGGGGGCCACAACGAGGGCCTGGCTTCGAGCTTCGGCACGGGGCTCGGCGGGCTGGTTCATGTCGCGGCCGGCGCCATCGGCGTTTCCGCGCTGGTTCTGGCGAGCGCGGAAGCCTTTACGTTGCTGAAAATCGTCGGCGCGATCTATCTCGTCTGGCTGGGCGTCAAGGGCTTCCGCGAGTCCGGCATCGCCATCGAAACCAAGGTCGCCGCTACCGGCGCGGCCCGCGCCTTTCGCGAGGGCATCGTTGTCGAGGCGCTGAACCCCAAGACGGCGGCATTCTTCCTGGCCTTCCTGCCGCAGTTCGTCGATCCGGCAGCCGGCCCGGTGTGGCTGCAGTTCGTCGTGCTGGGCCTGATCTCCGTGACGCTCAACACGGCGGTCGATGTCGTCGTCACGTTCCTCGCCGCGCGGGCTCGTGCTGCGGCCGTCGCGCGGCCTAGCCTGCTGCGCCGCCTGCGCCAGGGTGCAGGCCTCGCCATCGCCTCGCTCGGCGTCTCGCTTTTCTTCGCGCGACGGCCAGTGGCTCTCTAAACGTTACTCCTCGAAGATCGCGACGGCGCGCGTCCAGCCGGCCGAAGCGCCGCGGATCTTGTGCGGAAAGCAAGCGATGGTGAAGCCGTCGCCCGGCAACGACTCGAGATTGTGCAGCTTCTCGAGATGGCAATAGCCAATGTCGCGGCCGGCCTTGTGACCTTCCCAGATGATCGACGGATCGTGGTCCTTAGCCCACTTCTGGGCGGTGAAATAGAACGGCGCATCCCAGCTCCAGGCATCCGTGCCCGTGAGCCGCACGCCCTTCTCCAGGAGATAGATGGTGGCGTCATAGCCCATGCCGCAGCCGGAATTCACGTAGTCGTTGTTGCCGTAGCGCGAGCCGGCGCGCGTGTTGACCACGACAATCTCGAGCGGCTTCAGCTCGTGGTTGATGCGCTTCAGCTCCTCCTCGACCTCCTTGGCGGTGATGACATGGCCGTCGGGCTTGTCGCGGAAGTCGAGCTTTACGCCGGGCTGGAAGCACCATTCGAGCGGCACTTCGTCGATGGTGATGGCGCGCTCGCCCTTGTTCATCGTCGGATGGAAATGATACGGCGCGTCGAGATGCGTGCCGTTGTGCGTCGAGAGGTTGACGGTTTCGACCGCCCAGCCCTGGCCGTCGGGCAGGTCTTCCTTCTTGAGGCCGGGAAAGAAACCCGCAATCTGCGCCGCCGTATTCTCGTGCTTGTGATACTGGATCTTCGGCCCGAACGGTTCGGGATCGGAGATCACGTCGTTCTCGAGATAGATCGAGAGGTCGACAAAACGGCGGGGCATGGCGGTCTCCTTGTCTTCAGGGACCAGTGAGCGCACTCAGGATCGAGCGGGTCAGCAGCTTGCCGATGCACTTCTGGCCGAAATCGTTGAGGTGCAGTCCATCGAGCTGCACGAACTGGGCATAAGGCATGCCGTCCTCGTACCAGGCACGCATGATGTCGTAGCGACGGAAGAGACCCGCGGAATATTCCTTTGCCGCCTCGGCCATCACCCTCTCATAGGCCTCCTTGTCGAGGGCGGCCACGACGGCGGGAACATACTGCAGGTTCATCAGCACGAAGTCGGCCCCCAACGACTTGCCGAGGGCGAGGCCGCCACGCAACGTCTTGCCGAACTTGTCGAGCGGCATTTGGCGGATCGCGGCATTGGTGCCGGTCTGCCAGATCACCAGCGATGCTGGATTGTGCTGCATCTCGGTGCGCATACGCGCCGCCATTTCCTCGACATCCTGGCCGCCGATGCCGCGATTGATCACCTCGATATCGACACCGGGCAGGCCCTTCTCCAAACCGATGCGCAACTGCGTGGGATAGGCGAAGGCCGGATTGGAGGCGCCGTAGCCGGAGGTCGATGACGAGCCGAGCGCGATGATGCGCAGTTGCTTGCGCTCGGCGACCGCCTTGCGTGCCACCGGCAGTGGCGCGCCGAGGTCGAGCAACTCGGGTTTGGCGCGACAGAGCGTCATGGATTGCGCCAAGACCGGTGAGACCGGCGAGCCTACCAGGACCGCTGCCATCAACAGAAGAAGACGAAGGATCGGCCTCACTTGAAGGCCTCGGCAACAGGTTGCCGGCGCGCCGACGCAGTCGGTCCACCGCCCTTGGACCAGGCAACGAGATAGGCGGCCAGACACATAATCGCGATGCCCCCAATGCTCACGATGATCTGCGACAAGATCGAATCTTCATAGTAGCCGACGATCACCTGGCCGCTCAGCGCCAGGAAGGTACCGATACAGAATATAAGCAACGAAGCTTCACCGCATCTGCGAAGTGGCTGCCAGATTGGCCAGCGGAGGCTGGGCGCATCGATCGGTACCGCCAGCCGGACCAACCAGGCGACAGACAGGAAATGCAGAAGCCTAAGGATGTCGATGTTGGTCTTGTCGATCGGATAGATCAGCCGCCCTACCCAGTGCGGAACCAACCGCTCCAGCGGATTATAATGCCAGGACAAGGAGATAAAGGCCGCGAACAGGATGAAGGCGATGGCCAGGGTGGTCAGTAGCCCTCTGAAACGGTCCAGCCAGGAGAGCTTGGGGCCGAGTACCGCGCAGGCCGCCCCGACGTAGAAAACGACCTGCCAAGCCATGGGATTGAAGTACCAGACCTTCTCGTCCGGATAGGCTGGCAGGTTCCAGTTAAAGTGGCACGTCGCCGCATAGAGGCCGATCGAGGCCGCAATCACGGCGAACGGCCAGCGCACGACCAGGGGCAATACCAGCGGGAAGGCCGCCAACAGCATGATGTAGAGCGGCAGCACGTCGAGATTGACGGGCCGGAACTTCAGCAGCGCCGCTTCGAGAATGGCGCGATAGGGATTTTGCCCCAGGCCCAGCAGTTCCATTTCCTCGATCAGCGCCGGCGTATCGCGCGCGATGGAGACCCAGGCGATCTGCGCCGAGAAGGCGACGAACAGCAAAATGTGCGCGACATAGAGCTGCCAGACGCGACGGTAGATGCGGGCGGCGGCGCGTGTCCACCCCTCCTGCTCCATCATGCGGCTGTACGCGATCACGGCGGTGTAGCCTGAGATGAAGACAAAGATCTCGGTCGCGTCGCTGAAGCCGTAATTGCGGACGGTCAGCCAGCTCACGATGTTGGTCGGGATGTGGTCGAGGAAGATGAACCACAGCGCCAGCCCGCGGAACAGGTCGAGACGGATGTCGCGAACGGATGCACCGGCCATGGTCTATTGGTACCGCAGGCAAATCGGCTGCGCTACGTTTCGCCGTGGAGGAATGAATGGCCAAAACACCCCTGCTTCTCGTACCTGGCGTACTGTGCTCGCCGCGCCTGTTTGCCGCGCAGGTCGCAGCCCTCGAAGGTCAGGCCGAGATCGTCGTACCTGACTGGCGTCAGGCGCCGCTTTCGATCTGGGACACCTGGGAAAGTGCTGCACGCTGGGTAATCGACCAGATGCCGGCGGAAAAGTTTGCCCTGGCCGGCCTGTCACTCGGCGGCATGCTGGCGGTCGAGATCATGCAGTTTGCCGCAGACCGTGTGACCAAACTTGCTCTGCTCGACACGGGCATGCGCAGCCAGAGTGAAGCGGAGCGCGCGATCCGCCGCGCCCGCATCCGGCTCGCCAACGAAGGCCGTTTCGAACTGGTCCTCGGCATGCAGATGACGCGCTTCATTCCGGCCTATCGCCTGCCCGACAAGCCGCTGGTCGATGAGGTGATGACGATGTGTGGCGAGATCGGCGTCGAGATCTACAAGCGCCAGGAAGAGCTGGCAGCGATCCGGGTCGATCGGCGGCCCGACTTGCCGCGCATCAAATGCCCGACGATCGTGGTGTGCGGCCGCGACGATGCGGCAACGCCACTGTTCCTCTCGGAGGAGATGGCCAAGGCCATTCCCGCCGCCGCGCTCGTCGTCGTCGAGCAGTGCGGGCATCTCGTCACCATGGAGAAGCCCGAGGAGACCAATCAGATCCTGAAGTTTTGGCTCAACCGATGATCTTCTTCTCGCGCAGCGCCGCCACTTCGGCGGTGCTGTAGCCCGCGATCTCGCGCAGCACCTGGTCCGTGTGCTCGCCCAGCGCCGGCGGCGGGCGCGTGTCGTCGACCGGCGTGTCGGAGAAGTGGTAGTTGGAGCCGATCAGCGGCACCTCGCCGACGCGTGTGTGCTTGTAGGTCTTCAGCATGCCGCGGCGCTTCACCTCGGGTTCGTCCAGCGCCTCCTTCATGGTGCGGATCGGCCCGGCCGGGAGGTGGCGCAGCTTATGCGCCCAGTTCTCCTTGGTGTCGGTCTTCAGCACCTCTTCCATCAGCCGCGTCAGCTCGGGCTTGTTCGCGACGCGGTTGGCCACGGTGTCGAAGCGCGGATCGGTTAGCCATTCGGGGTGGCCGAGCGCCTTGCAGGTATCTCCGAACAGCTTCTGGTTGGCGACGGCCATGTAGATCTTGCCGTTGCTGGTCTCGAACGAGCTGTTGGGCGCAGATGCGAAGTGACCGTTGCCGGCACGCTTCGGCTGTTCGCCACCGATGAGATAGTAGGAGCCCATGTTGCCGAGACAGGCGAGCGCGGTGTCGTAGAGCGCGAGGTCGACATGCTGGCCCTTGCCGGTATCACGCCGCGCGTAGAGCGCCGCGTTGACCGCGGCCGTCGAATGGATTGCCGTCATCGTGTCGACGATCGCGATGGCGTGACGCAGGCCTTCGCCGTTGGCCTCGCCGTTCACGCTCATCATGCCCGACTCGGCTTGCAGCACGGGATCGTATCCCGGCCGGTCCGACAGCGGCCCACTCTGGCCGTAGGCCGAGATCGAGAGATAGATCAGCTTGGGATATTTCGTATGCAGGCTCGGGTAATCGAGGCCGTATTTCTTCAATACGCCCGGCCGGAAGTTCTCGACCATCACGTCGGCCGAAGCGAGCAGCCGGTGCACGACTTCCTGGCCGTCGGGCTTGGCGAAATCGAGCGCCACGCTCTTCTTGCCTCTGTTGTAGGTCATGAAGAAGTGGCTCTCGCCCTTCTCACCGCCGACCCGCGGGCCAGCGCCCTTGCGCGTGTCGTCCCCGCCGTCGGGGTTCTCGATCTTGATGACCTCGGCGCCCATGTCGGAGAGCATTTGGGTGCACATGGGACCCGCGATCACGCGGGAAAAATCGACGATGCGAATGCCGTCGAGCGGCGGACGACCAGATGTTGCCATGGCTGCAAGGTAGGACTGCGAGCGGCGCGCTGTCCATGCGCGCGCGTTTCGTTAGACTACAACACCATGAGCAATTTTCGCATGTCGCTGTCTCGCCGCGGCCTTCTCGCCCTTCCTGTTCTTGCAACCTTGCCGCCGCTGCGGACAGCCCTTGCGCAGACCGAAACCTTCCCGACCAAAGCGATCCGCATCATCGTGCCTTTTGCGCCAGGCGGATCGGGCGACATCACGGCGCGGCTCGTCGGCAAGTACATCGAAGACAAGACCGGCCAACCCTTCGTGGTCGAGAACAAGCCAGGCGCCAATGGCATCGTCGGCGCACTCTCGGTGAAGTCGGCTGCGCCCGATGGCTACACGCTGATGCTGGCGACGACCTCGACCAACGCCGCCAACATCCACATGTACAAGAACCCGGGCTACGACCCGGAAAAGGACTTTCAGGTCGTCGGCATCATCGGGTCGAGCGGCGCCTTCCTCGTCGTGCCAGCCACCAGCCCCTACAAGACGCTGGCCGACCTGCTGGCCTATGCCAAGGCCAATCCCGGCAAGCTGAACTTCGGCTATTTCAATGCAAGCTCGCAGGTGCCGGCCGAAGTTCTGGCCAAGCGCGCCGGCGTCGAATGGCAGGGCGTCGCCTACAAGGCGATCGGCAACGCCTGGACCGACCTCTATGCCGGAAACATCCAGTTCATGTTCGTCGACCTCACTGCCGGCCGTGGCCAGGTGGTGGCCGACAAGGCGCGGCCGCTCGCCCTCACCTTGCCCGCGCGCAGCCCACTCTATCCCGATCTTCCGACCTTGGCAGAGACCTTCCCCGGCTTCACCAGCACGGGCTTCCTCGCCATCGCTGTGCCTAAGGCCACACCCAAGCCGGTTCAGGAACGCCTGAACACGCTGATCAACGAAGCGCTTACCTCGCCCGAGATCGCCAAGCGCCTCGCGGAGGAATTTGCCCTCACCTCGCGCCCGCTCACGTTGGAGCAATGCGCCCAACAGGATCGCGACGAGCGCGCCAAGTGGGCGGAGTATGTGAAGATCGCGCGGATCGAGCCGCAGTAGGCAAGCCGCGAAACCCGCGATCCGATCGCTTCACTCCTTAGGTCGCAGCAGGTTCAGCATGTCGACCGGCAGCGGGAAGACGATCGTCGAGCTCTTCTCGCCCGCAATGTTGCTCAAAGTGCCGAGGTAGCGGAGCTGCATGGACTGCGGGTTGCGGGCCATGATGTCGCCGGCCTGAACCAGCTTCTCGGCAGCCTGCAACTCGCCTTCAGCGTCTATGATCTTGGCACGGCGCAGACGCTCGGCCTCGGCCTGGCGAGCGATGGCGCGCACCATCTTCTCATCGAGGTCGATATGCTTCAGCTCGACGTTGGAGACCTTGATGCCCCAGGCGTCGGTCTGCTCGTCGAGAATGCGCTGGACGTCGGCGTTCAGCCGGTCGCGCTCGGCCAGCATCTGATCGAGCTCGTGCTGCCCCACGACCGAGCGCAGCGTGGTCTGCGCAAGCTGGCTGGTCGCCTGGTCGAAGGCTTCGACCTGGATGATCGCTCTTTCGGGATCGAGCACGCGGTAATAGACCACGGCATTGACGCGCACCGAGACATTGTCGCGCGAGATGACGTCCTGCGGCGGCACGTCGAGCACGCGGGTGCGCAGATCGACCCGCACCATGCGCTGCACCACCGGGATGACCAGGATCAGACCTGGCCCCTTGACCGCCTGCAGGCGGCCCAGCGTGAACACCACGCCACGCTCGTACTCGAGCAGAACGCGGATCGACATGGCCACGATGGCAACGATTGCCGCGACCGGCAGCAGCCAGGCAAAGATTTCGATGGTCTGCATGGTCATTGCGTCTTCTCCCCGATCCGGCCGACGTGGAGCGTGAGGCCGTCGCGACGATCGACCCTCACGCGCGTGCCAGCACCAAGCGGCTGGCTGGCGCGCGCCGACCAGATTTCGCCGTGCACACGGATGCGGCCGCGACCGCCCTGCTCGCCGGCCTGCCAGTCGAGCACTTCGCCTTCCAGGCCGATCATCTGCTCGGCGCCGGTCGCCACCTTCCGCCGGCGAACGCGCATGATCATACCGACCAGCCCGAACAACAGCAGCGCGTTGGTCGCCACGGCGGCAATCAGCACCGGCCAGGCGACGGAGACGTCGATGTCGGCGCCGGCCGGATCGAACAGGAACAGCCCGCCGAGCAGGAAGGCGACGGCGCCGCCCACACCCAGCACGCCGAAGCCCGGCAGGAAGACCTCTGCCACCATCATCGCCAGCCCGGCGACCAGCAGCGCCACGCCGGCGAGGTTGAGCGGCATGACCGATAGCGCCATCAAGCCCACGATTAGGCAGATCGCCCCGACAACACCGGGTGCGATGTGTCCGGGGCTCATGAACTCGAAGATGATGCCGTAGACGCCGATCATCAGGAGGATGAAGGCAACGTTGGGGTCGGTCAGAACGGCCAGCACCCGCGCCTTCCATCCCTGCTCGACGACGACCAGCCGGGCATGCCGCGTCGCCAGGACGTGCTCGCCGTCGCTGGTGCGCACCCGCCGGCCGTCGACGCGATCCAGCAGATCGGCGACGCTCGTGGCCAGCAGGTCGACCACTTTTTCTCGCTCGGCCTCCTCGGCGGTGAGGGTCGCGGCCTCGCGCACCGCCTTCTCCGCCCAATCGGCATTGCGGCCGCGCATCTGCGCCAGGCTACGCAGGTAGGCCACCGCGTCGTTGGTGATCTTGCGTTCCATGGCGCCGCCAGCGCCTGCGTCCTGGCCTTCCTTGGGTTTCTCCGGCTGCGGCGATATCGGCGGTGCTCCCATCTGCACCGGTGTGGCCGCACCGAGATGCGTGCCCGGCGCCATGGCCGCGAGATGAGCGGCGTAGCTAATGTAGGTCCCCGCACTCGCCGCGCGCGCGCCGCTTGGCGCAATGAAGACGGCGACGGGAACTGGCGAGGCAAGGATCGCCTGGATGATGTCGCGCGTCGCCGTCACCAGGCCACCCGGCGTATCGAGGCGCAGCACAATCAGCCCTGCCTGGGCAGCACGCGCCTGCGCGAACGCCTCGTCGATCAGGTGGACGGTGCCGACGCCGATCGCGCCCTTGACGTCGACCACGACGATCGGTGCAGGCTCGGCCCGACCGGACATGCCGCCCCCCGGCTCCGATTGCGCAAAGGAAAGCGCGACCGAGCCGATGACGCACAACAGGCCAAGAATACCGGCGAGTCGCAAACGCATCGTCGCCTCCGCGGCCATCATCGATCTCCGTGAACCGGCCGCGGCGTTACGGTAATCTTCACGGCCACAGGACGACAAGCGAATTTGGCTACCGTGCCTCAGCGCGCTCCGTTCAGCCGGTCGTGCCGCGCGCGGATTTCGGGCGGCCAGGTGCTCTTGATATAGGCGAGGATGGCCGCGATGTCGTCGTCGCTGAGCTGCGCACCGAACGCCGGCATGTCGGTGTTGTGGCCCGGCGGATAGGCGGCGGGGCCGAGCTTGGTGATACGGAACAAATCGATGTCAGGGTGATGCCAGGTATGGCCCGACGCATCGTGCGGTGGCGCCGGCAGTCGGCCGTTGGGTAGCCGCTTCTGCCAGTTGGGCTGCCCTTCGAGATTGGCGCCATGGCAGGAGGCGCATGCTTCGGCGTAGAAGCGCCGGCCGGTCTCGGTCTGGCGCCGATCTGTCGGATCGATCCGCAGACCGTCCGTTGCTCCAAGGACACCATAAAGTGTCCCGGCTGCAATCGCGGCGATGCCGAAGACCACCGATACTTTCCAAACGCGTCGCATGCTACTGGCCTTCTTCTCTTTCACCCGGGTCGTCGTCGCGTGGGGTGATCTGCGGCCAGCATTCCTGTTCGAGGCAGGCGACCTGCACGATCCGACCGGAGCCCCGGCACGTCACTTCATAGAGCGTAACCGACGTCGACAATTCCTTCGGCACGACGCGCGCCGGGCTGCAGCCCAGCTTGTCGAGGACCACCTGAAGCTCGCGGTCACTCGCACTTGCCGTATCGGCTGCCGCCCAGGCAGCGGCGGCCATCGCCACCGCTGCCAGCGACCGGCTCACTTGCCCTTGTCCATCGACGTGATGGTGATGGCGCCGTTCACGCGATCGGCCTCGAACCTGACCTTGTCGCCGGCCTTGACCTTGTCGAGCATGGCAGGATCGGCCACGCGGAACACCATGGTCATGGCATCCATGTCGAGATTCTTGATGGGCGCGTGTTTCAGCGTGATCTTGGCGGCTGCCTTGTCGACCTTCACGACTTCGCCGCTCACCAGATGGTTGCTGGCGAAAGCTGTTCCCGCAGCCAACAACGCAACCGCTATGGCCGAAACAAACGTTCTGATCATCGGACGCTCCTCTACTGGACGGTGATGGTGCCGAACATGCCGGCCTCGCGATGCCCGGGGATCAGGCACGAGAAGTCGAATTTGCCGGCCTTGGTGAACTGCCAGACGATCTCGCCGGTTGCCTTCGGCTTCAGGCGCTTCGCATTGGGATCGTCGTGCTCCATGTCGGGGTTCTTCTCCATTTCCTTCATGTGCTTGAGGTTCTCTTCGACAGTGCCGACCACGAACTCGTGATCGAGGACGCCGTTGTTGCGCAGCTGAAAGCGAACCTGCTCGCCACGACGCACCGTGAGCGTGTCGGGCTGGAACAGCATCTTGCCGTCGGACTCGCGCATAACGATCTGGACGATGCGCGCCGGCTTCTTGGGGTCGCCGGGTTTTCCGTAGGCCGTCTCAGCGCCATGGCTGTGGCCGGGATCGGCCCAGGCCGTCGTCGACAGCAAACCGACGGCGAGGCCGGTCGCAAGCACAGCGAGAAGTTTCATCGTTGCCTCCTTGTTGAACATTATTTGTGATTGCCGTGGCCACTCGGCTTGACGACGCGCAGCGTCTCGCCGGGCTTTGTCGCAGGAGCTGCGCCGGTTGCCGGAACGGGTGCGCGCGTCGTCGCCGGCGCAGGCCCCTTCCATTCCCAGGCAACCGTGCCCGGCGGGTGCTGGTACCAGCCGGGATCCTTGTAATCGCCGGCTGCCAGCCCCTCGCGCACCTTGAGGACGGTGAACATGCCGCCCATCTCGACGGCGCCGAACTGCGCGAAGCCCGTCATCATGGGCAGGGTGTTGTCCGGCAGCGGCATCTCCATCTCGCCCATGTCGGCCATGCCGGCGCTGCCCATCGGCATGTAGTCGGGCACGAGCTGCTTCATCTGTCGCGCGAAGGTGCGCTTGTTGACGCCGATGAACGTCCGGAGGTCGTGCCCCATCGCGTTCATCGTATGGTGCGACTTGTGGCAGTGGAGCGCCCAGTCGCCCGGATAGATCGCGTCGAACTCGTAGGCACGCATCCCGCCGACGGGGATGTCGATCGTGACCTCGGGCCAGCGTGCCTCCGGCCGCACCCAGCCGCCATCGGTGCACGTCACCTCGAAGTCGTAACCGTGCATATGGATCGGATGGTTGGTCATAGTGAGATTGCCGACGCGCACGCGCACCCGATCGCCCTTGGCCACGACCAGCGGATCGATGCCCGGAAACACCCGTGTGTTGAACGTCCACATGTTGAAGTTCGTCATCTCCGCGACCTTCGGGACATAGTTGCCCGGCTCGATGTCGTAGGCGGAGAGCAGGAACACGAAGTCGCGGTCGACCCGGTGCAGCTTGGGATCACGCGGATGGACCACGAAGAAGCCCATCATGCCCATCGCCATCTGCACCATCTCGTCGGCGTGCGGGTGGTACATGAACGTCCCGCTCTTCTTCAGCTCGAACTCGTAGACGAAGGTCTTGCCGGGTTTGATGTGCGGTTGCGTGAGGCCGCCGACGCCGTCCATGCCGCAGGGCAGCAGCTGGCCATGCCAATGGATGGTGGTGTGTTCGGGCAGGTGGTTGGTGACGAAGATCCGCACCTTGTCGCCTTCCACCGCCTCGATGGTCGGGCCGGGGCTCTGGCCGTTGTAGCCCCACAGCCGGGCGATCATGCCCGGCGCCATCTCGCGCTCCACCGGTTCGGCGACGAGATGGAATTCCTTCCAGTCGCCGTTCTGCCGCCAGGGCAGCGTCCACCCGTTCAGGGTCACCACCGGCTGGTAGTCCGGCCCGCTCGTTGGATAGAGCGGCGGCTGCATGGTGTTGGTCGTGACCCGGGGTGCCTCGGGGATCGATTGCGCCTGTGCGCGTCCGCTGATTGCGGCGGCGCCCAGCAGGGCAAGGCCCGAAGCCCCGACGAGATCGCGTCTTGAAAGAGTCATGGTCTGCTCCCTGGATCAGAGGCCGAGCGGCAAGGTTTCGGGGGGTGGTGTGGTGTTGATGACGCCGGAGGGCGGCACGGTTCCGCCGACGATCAACGCCGCCTGCAGGTCCGCGATGGCGAGATGGAAGTCGCGCAGCGCGTTCAACGCTGCAACATTCGCCGAGATGCGGTCGCGCTCCTCGACGAGGACTTCGAAGACATCGACCAGCATGCCGTTGTAGCGCAGCAGAACCTCCGAAGAGATTTGCCGGCGCAGGGGCAGGATGCGCGTCTGGTAGTAGCGCGCGATGTCGTAGGTCGCCCGATAGGTCGAATAGGCAAGACGAGCCTCCGACCTCGCATTCACCGATCGTTCGGTAAGCCGATTGATCGCCCGCATGTAGATCTCGCGCGCCGTCGTCACCCGGGCTTCGCCGGTGTCGAAGACGGGAATGACGATGCCGAGATCCAAACCGTAGCGGTTCTTCGACGATTGCTTGCCCTCGTCGTTGGTCTCGAGTTCGTTGCGATAACCCAGGCCAAGCTCGAGGAAGGACATGTAGCGCGTGGCTTCGACGAACCCGACCGACTTGGCCAGAGTAACGATCTCGTAGCGCAGGATGATCAGGTCGACCCTCCGCCGCATGGCTTCGACCTCGACATCGGCAAGGTTGTCGGCCGCAGCCGGAAGAACCGGCAGTCTCGATGGCAGCTTGTAGTCGAGGTCGCTGCCCCATAGGCCCATGATGCGATTGAGCGCTTCCCGTTCTCGCTTCTCGGCAAGCCGCGCCTGCGCGACCTGCGCGCTGAGCTCGGAATAAAAGGTCGTTACCCTCGCCTGATCGAGCTTGTTGGCGGCGCCGGTCTCGCCGAGCTGCTTCATCATGTTGGCCGAGGCGTCGGCGGTCTGACGGGCCTGCTCGAGCAGCGCGAGCTGCTGGCGGGCCGCCACCGCCCGCACGTAGGCGCGCCGGGCATCCACCGACAGGCTCAAAGTCGTGGCGACGGCACGATAACGGGCTTCCTCGAATTCGCGCTTCGCGATCTCGGACTTGCGCGGCAGCGTGGCAAAAGCCAGCAGATTGCCAACGAGCTGGAAGCCGACTTCGGCAAAGCCGCTGGGGCCGAAGACCCGCGATACAGTGAGCGCAGGATTGGGCGGCAGGGTCGCCTGGACATATTCCGCCTCGGAGATGCCGAGGTCGTTGTAGGCGGCCTGCAGACCGCGATTGTTGAGGAGCGCGATCTGGACAGCGGTATCCTCGCTCAGCGGTTCAGACAGCAGTGCCTGTACTCGCTCGCGGGCACGCTGCGTCGCCTCGGCCGAGGAGAGCTTCACGGCATCCTTGCCGATCTCGCCGCGCACAGTGTCGGTGACAGGCGACATGCCGCCGTCCGTCGTGAACTTGGCGCAACCACCCGCCAGCAGACCGACGAGAACCGTTGTCGTGACCTTGGAGAGCAGGGTCATGGCGTGCGCCCCGCGCCGGGCGCGACGCTGTCGTTCAGTTCACGCCAGGGCTTCAGCCCGACCGGCACATGCGGCGCCGTTCCGGTCATGACCGGTTGGTACGGTGCTGCGACGACAGGGGCCTCGGGGCTGGTCGGCCCGGTGGGCGACAGCTCCTCCAGAGGCGGCGAATTGCAGGCAGCTACGCCAAAGGCGAGCGCCAGGAATGGCAGATACTTCATGGGCGACGATCCGAACCAAGGGTGACCGACAGACAGGCAGTCGTGCTCCCGCCGCTCATGCGGCGTGGAGATCACCTGAGTTCGCGCAGATCGGGTGTCTGAAAGGACGAATCCAAAACGCAGGACCAGACACGCGCTTCTGGCGCGAGCTCAGGTCAGACGAGTCTGGGAGGTCGTTCGGTTCGGCCGTTCGAGCGGCCGACAAGCAGATCGGTCAGGCCGACGATACGGGCGCCATGGGGCGGCAAGGTCCCGACGGGATCCATCGGCGCGGCCGCGAGGGCGGCGTGGCAGGCGATGTTGCAGCAGTTGTTCGACGAGTGGTCCGGCGACTGATTCCGGGGACAGGGATTGGCATCGGCGTCGGTGTTGGCGGCTTCATCGGATGAAGCCTTCTGTGCCGCCTGGCCTTGCTGATCGTGTGCGTGATGCGTCGACGGTTCGGCCGCAACGCGCCCATCGTGGCGTCCGTCATGTGCAAAGGCTGCACCCGCGGAAACGACGAAGCCGAATCCCACCAACGCGAGCAGGAGTGCTCGCATCAGGTAGCTCAGGGGATTGGCCGACCGCATGGCGCACAAAATGTCTTTCGCTTCAGGTCTTGTCAATCGCGCCGACCATTTTTCAGTCACCCAACCCCCGCAGGGTATAGGCGATATGCCTGATTAACGGCGGCGACTGTCGAGGACTTCCAGCAGCTCGTCGATCTTGGTCTGGCGCTCGCGCGTCGACCCCGCGTGAAAAGCGTGCGCAACGCAATGCCGCAGATGATCGCTGAGCGTTTCCTGCTCGACTTTATCGAGGGCTGCGCGCACGGCACGAACCTGCGTGATCACGTCAATACAGTAGCGATCTTCCTCGATCATGCGAGCAACACCGCGCACCTGGCCTTCAATGCGGCTGAGCCGCGCGAGCTGGGATTTCTTGAGCTTCTCGTCCATGGCTTGAAATATACCCCCGTAGGGTATAGATGGCAAGCCATGAAGCACGATTGCTGCCAGCACGACCACCACCATTCCCACGGCGCCGAAGACACGGCGACGGATCCCGTTTGCGGCATGAAGGTGAAGATCGCCACGGCCAAGCACACGACCGTGCATGACGGCGAGACCTACTATTTCTGCAATCCCAAGTGCCTGCAGAAGTTCACCGCTGAGCCGCTGCGCTACCTGAAGCCATCCGAGGTACCGCAGGCCCCGGTCGCGCCCGGCACGATCTTTACCTGCCCCATGCACCCGGAGATCCGTCAGGTCGGCCCCGGAAGCTGCCCGATCTGTGGCATGGCCTTGGAGCCGGCCGAGGTCTCGCTCGACGACGGCCCCAGCGAAGAACTGGTCGACATGACACGGCGCCTGTGGATCGGCCTCGTGCTCGCCATCCCCGTCGTGATCCTGGAGATGGGAGGACACCTCGCCGGCCTGCACATGCTGGTCGGCCAGAAACTCTCAAATTGGCTGCAGTTCGCATTGGCGACGCCGGTCGTGCTGTGGGCCGGCTGGCCGTTCTTCGTGCGCGGCTGGCAGTCCCTCCGGACGCGCAATCTCAACATGTTCACCCTGATCGCGATGGGTACCGGCGTCGCCTGGACCTACAGCGTCGTGGCCATCGCCCTGCCCGACCTCTTCCCGCCAGCCTTCCGCGGCGCCGACGGTACGGTCGCGGTCTATTTCGAGGCCGCTGCCGTGATCACCGTCCTGGTCCTGCTGGGCCAGGTGCTCGAACTGCGCGCCCGCGAGCAGACGTCGGGCGCCATTAAGGCGCTGCTCAATCTCGCGCCCAAGACGGCGCGCCGGCTGAAGGATGATGGCACGGACGAGGAAGTCTCCCTCGACATCGTCGCGGCCGGCGACCGCCTGCGCGTGCGGCCGGGCGAGAAGGTGCCGGTCGACGGCGAAGTGATCGAGGGTCGTTCGTCGCTCGACGAATCGATGGTCACCGGCGAGTCCATGCCGGTGACCAAGGAACGCGGCGCCAAGGTGATCGCCGGCACGCTGAACACGACGGGCGGCCTCGTCATGCGCGCCGAGAAGGTGGGTCGCGACACGATGCTGTCGCGCATCGTCCAGATGGTTGCCGAAGCGCAGCGTAGCCGCGCGCCGATCCAGCGGCTGGCCGACCAGGTTTCGGGCTACTTCGTTCCGATCGTCATCGCCGTTGCCGTCGTGGCTTTCGCGGCCTGGACCGCCTTCGGCCCCGAACCGCGGCTGGCCTTCGGCCTCGTCGCGGCGGTGACGGTGCTGATCATCGCCTGCCCCTGCGCACTGGGCCTGGCGACGCCGATGTCGATCATGGTCGGTGTCGGCCGCGGCGCCCAGGCGGGCGTGCTGATCAAGAACGCCGAAGCGCTGGAACGCATGGAGCGCGTCGACACGCTGGTTGTCGACAAGACCGGCACCTTGACCGAAGGCAAGCCCAAGCTGGTGTCGATCGTGCCGGCTGCAGGTGTCACCGAGGACGAGGCATTGCGCCTGGCGGCGGCTGTCGAAACGGCGAGCGAGCACCCGCTGGCGTTGGCGATCGTCGCAGCGGCGCGCGAGCGCAATATTTCCCTGCCGTCGGTGTCCGACTTCGACTCGCCGACCGGCAAGGGCGCGCTGGGCATTGCCGACGGCCGCAAGATCGTGCTGGGCAATTCCCGATTCCTTGGTGAACAGGGTATCGATACGGCAAGCCTCGAAGGCGAGGCCGAGCGGCTGCGCGGCGAAGGTGCGACGGCGATCTTTCTGGGGGTCGACGGCAAGGCCACCGCGGTGCTGGCCATCGCCGATCCCGTGAAGGAGACGACACCTGAGGCGCTGCGGGCGCTGGCGGCAGAGAAGGTGCGCGTCGTCATGTTGACTGGCGACAACCGCACGACCGCCGAGGCCGTGGCGCGGCGGCTGGGCATCACCGAGATCGAGGCCGAGGTTCTGCCCGAGCAAAAGAGTGCGGTGATCGAGAAGCTGCGCCGCGAAGGCCGGGTCGTGGCCATGGCCGGCGACGGCGTCAACGATGCGCCGGCATTGGCCGCGGCCGAGGTTGGCATCGCCATGGGTACGGGCACCGATGTCGCGATCGAAAGTGCAGGCGTCACCCTGCTCAAGGGCGACCTGATGGGTATCGTCCGTGCCCGGCGGCTGTCGGAGGCGACAATGGCGAACATCCGCCAGAACCTTTTCTTTGCCTTCGTCTACAACGCGGCAGGCGTTCCGATCGCAGCGGGCATCCTCTATCCGTTCTTCGGAATTCTGCTGTCTCCCATCATCGCCGCCGCCGCCATGGCGCTAAGTTCAGTCAGTGTGATCGGCAACGCGCTACGCCTGCGGCGACTCAAGATCTGACGTCGAAGCTGCGACAATTCGGAACGGCCGTGTCGCTTTACGCTTGATCTCCGGCGGAGCGGATCGGAAATTGGATGAACTATGCTTCTGATCCGCCGATCGCACCGCGCAGCCAACGCCGTCCGGACAGTGTCTCCGAGCGGCGAGCTGTTCGTCGCCTCGGTGGTGATCTGCATGATCCTGGCCGCCTATGGTGACGCCGTCGATCCGTCGGTGTTCGGCGAACTGGGTTTCGAATATGCCCTGTTCGATCTCGGCGGCGAGTTCTCTGTGCTGGCGATGCGGCACTGGCATCTGTTGCAGCTTCTGCTGGCCGGTGGCGTGATGGCGACAGGCATCATGGTGTTGCGCATCGTCGCTGGTGCCTTCTTCAGGCCGCTGGAACCCGCCCCGCCGCGGAATACCGAGAAAGTGCCCATCAAGCTCTGACAACGGACTTAAAAGCGCCACCGCCCCTCGCGGGGACGGCGGCACACGCATACTCGTTGTTGGAGACTACTCGTGGAACTCGATATCTTTTCGACAGGCTTCCTGTCGGCACTTCTTGCCATCGTCCTGATCGACCTCGTGCTGGCGGGCGATAACGCCCTGATCATCGGCCTGGTCGCCCGCAATCTGCCCAAGGAGAGCCAGAACAAGGTCATCTTCTGGGGCACCTTCGGCGCCATCGCCATCCGCGCCTTCATGGCGATCATCGTGGTCTACATCCTGGCCGTGCCGGGCTTCATGCTCGTCGGTGGTCTCGCTCTGGTCTGGATCGCCCGCAAGCTGCTGACGCCCGAGGGCGGCGGCCATGAGGAGAGCCACCTCGCCAAACCGGCCACTACCTTCGCCGGCGCAGTGCGCACCATCGTGATTGCGGATGCGGTGATGGGCGTCGACAACGTGCTGGCGATCGGCGGCGCCGCGCACGGCAGCGTCCTGCTGATCGTCCTGGGCCTCGCCATCAGCGTGCCGATCATCGTCTGGGGCAGCAAGCTGGTGATCAAGCTGGTCGACCGCTTCCCCTCGGTCATCCTGCTGGGCGGCGCGGTACTAGCCTGGACGGCCTACACCATGATCATCCGCGAGCCGTTCCTGGTCTCGTGGTTCGAAGCCCATCCCGCCAGCAAGCTGGTGACCGCGGTGCTGATCTTCTCGATCTCGCTGGCGCCTTGGTACGCCGAGCGCCTGTCGCCGCAGATGAAGCCACTGACCGTGCTGCTGCCGGCGCTGCTGGTCTGGATGCTGGCGTTCGAAGTCGCGGGCTCGGTGTGGAAAATGCAGGTCGACTACCTGCGCGCCACCAGCGAAGGCGAATATTTCCTCGAGGGGCTGCGTTGGATCGGCTGGCTCCCGCTCGCCGCCCTCTTCCTGTGGGCACGCGAGCAGTTCCTGCAGCGGAACCAGCGGGCTGCCCGCGACACACGCTGAGGTGAAGTCTGCGATGCTTGCGGGGCTCATGACCGCGGCGTAGGACCGCGAAAATGTCCCGCAAGCTTCCACTACTTCTGGCGATTCTTTTCGCATC
The DNA here is from genome assembly GCF_004297405.1 of Reyranella sp. Classification (GTDB taxonomy): domain Bacteria; phylum Pseudomonadota; class Alphaproteobacteria; order Reyranellales; family Reyranellaceae; genus Reyranella. The sequence goes on along the minus strand of NZ_SCVC01000015.1, from coordinate 134,049 downwards.
CTTTCTGGCGCCGTCGGCTGCAATGGCCGACGACGCTTCCTATTGCGCCGAACTGTCGAGCCTCTACCGCCGCTACCTGGGCAACCAGGGTAACGGCCAGATCTTTCCCGACGTCACCGCCGGTGTTGCCATGGATGAATGCGCCAAAGGCAACTACGCGGCAGGTATCCCCGTGCTGGAGAAGAAGCTCACCGACGGGCGCTTCACCCTGCCAAAGCGCACCTAGCGTCGGCTTGCCTGCAGCGAGAGGGCGAGCGGCAGCCACTGCTTGTCGGGCCAGTGCCAGTCGCCGTCGTCACGTTTCACCAGGACCTGGAACATCTGCCATGGCACCTGCGCGTGCTCGTGCAGCCAGTCGAGCGACAGGCCGGCCTCGATCAGACCGCCGACGATGCCGGACAGAGGATGCATCCAGCTCACGTTGGTCGCGTTCACCAGCCTGGCGTCGGGATCGGCGTAGTCGAAACCGTCGTTCATGACGAGTGGCTCGCGCTGGAAGTACGGCGCGAAATAGCCCGGCATCCCGTCGGCCAGCTTCGTCTCGTTGTCAAACACATAGGCAGACGGATGACCGTCGGCATAGTAGAGCCGGCCACCGGGCTTCAGGAACTGCGCGACGATCGCAGCCCAACGCTTGATATCGGGCAGCCAGCAGGTGGCGCCCCAGGTGACATAGACCAAGTCGAAAGACGCTGCTCGGCCGACAGCGGAAGGCGCGTCATAGAGATCGGCGCAGATGAAACGCACCCGATCGGCCAGCCCCAAGTCGTCGGCGAGGCTGCGTGCAGCGGCAATCGCCGGCTCCGAGAAATCGAGGCCCGTCACCATGGCGCCGCGCTGAGCGAGGCAGAGCGTGTCGGCGCCGAAATGGCACTGCAGGTGCAGCACCTCGAGACCGCGCACGTCGCCGAGTTCCGCCTCCTCGATCGCGTTCAACTTGCCGCGACCAGCACGCAACGGTGCGAGATCATAGCCCGGCGCCTTGAGGTGGACGTCGACCCGCTCGTCCCAATTGGCGCGATTGATCGCGCGCCAATCTTTATCTGCCGTCACGACACGACAAGATCGGCGCCGGTCAACCGCCGATAGGCCTCGAGGTAGCGCTGACTGGTCGCCTCGACGACTTCAGGCGGCAACCGCGGCGCCGGTGCCTCGCCGTTCCAACGACCGGCATGGCGCTCGACATCGAGCCAGTCGCGCAGCGGCTGCTTGTCGAAACTGGGTTGCGGCCTGCCGGGCGCATAGCCATCGGCCGGCCAGAACCGTGAACTATCGGGCGTCATCACCTCGTCGATCAGCAGGATCTCGCCCGAGTTGGTGCGGCCGAACTCGAACTTGGTGTCGGCAATGATGATGCCCTGCTTCAGCGCCACGTCCCGGCCCTTTGTGTAGACCAGACGAGTCAGCCGCTCGAGTTCGGCGGTGACGTCGGCGCCCAGCACCTTCTTCATCTGCGCGATGGTGATGTTCTCGTCATGGCCGCTCTCGGCCTTGGTCGCCGGGCTGAAGATCGGCGGATCGAGCCGACCGCTTTCCTGCAAGCCCGCCGGCAGCGTCTCGCCGGCCAGGGTGCCCGTCTTGGCGTATTCACGCCAGGCCGATCCCGTGATGTAGCCACGCACGACGCATTCGATGGGAAACACCGTGCCGCGCTTGCAGAGCATGGCGCGGCCGGCGATCTCGTCGCGATGGCCCTTGAGAGCCGGCACCGCCGCGACGATCTCGTCGGCGTCGGCCGAGATCATGTGATGGCTGACGACGTCGCCCAGTTGACGGAACCACCAGGCGCTGACCTGGGTCAGCACCGCGCCCTTCTGCGGGATGGGTTCGGCCATCACCACGTCGTAGGCACTCACCCGGTCGGTCGCTACCAGCAGCAGCCGGTCGCCGTCCGCGGCATAGACATCGCGCACCTTGCCACGGGCGATCCGTTCGAGCGGCAGGTCGCTTGTCGTCATCAGCACCATCGCACTCAGCCTTCCTTGCGCAATTCCTCGAACACTTCCTTGGCCGTGAGCATGGCCTCACGCACCGACGGGAGGCCGATATAGCCGCAAAGGTGCATCAGCGCCTCCGACAATTCGTCCTCCGTCCAGCCCTGGCGGCGGGCCATGCGCAGGTGGATGGCGAGCTCCGGCCAGCGCGCCTGGGCAGTGTCGGAAATGACGCAGATCAGCGCCTTGGTCTTGAGGTCGAGGCCGGGCCGGGACCACAGCATGCCGAAGACCGCCTCGCGGGCGTAATCGCCGAACTTCTTCATCATCGGGTCGTCGTAGACCGACTTGGCCATCTCGGCGGCGTACTTCTCGCCCATCAGCTTGGTCCGGATTTCGCTGCCCTTCCGGTAGTTTTCGCTCTCGGCCATCGTTTCCTCCAATCGTCACATTTCGAAGCTGCAGCGTCGGGGAATTCCCGCGTAGGATCAATCGGCTGCCAAGGGGCGCGACGGGGGAGAGACGATAAGCATGACGGCCAACGATTCGCCGGGGCAGCCCACCGGCAATAAGCGCACGGCCGCGCTCACACTCGCTGCACTTGGCGTCGTCTTCGGCGATATCGGCACCAGCCCGCTCTACACGGTCAAGGAGTGCTTCAGCGAATACACCGGCATCCGCCCGACGCCGGAGAATGTCCTGGGCATCCTGTCGCTGATCACCTGGGCGCTGATCCTGATCGTCGCGGTGAAATACGTCGCCGTGGTGATGCGCGCCGACAACAAGGGCGAAGGCGGTGTGCTGGCGCTGATGGCGCTAGTGTCGCGCCAGAGCAACATTCCGGAACGCCGCCGCCGGGTCTATCTCATGCTCGGCATCGCAGGCGCCGCCCTTTTCTATGGCGACTGTCTGCTGACGCCCGCGATCTCGGTGCTGAGCGCGGTCGAAGGGCTGAACGTCGCCACACCCGCTTTTCAGCCCCTGGTATTGCCCATCGCGCTCGGTGTGTTGTGCGGGCTGTTCGCCGTCCAGCGCTTCGGCACCGCCGGCGTCGGCCGCTGGTTCGGGCCAATCACACTGCTCTGGTTCGTTGTCCTGTTCGTGCTTGGTATCCGCCAGCTCGTCGACAATCCCAGCGTGCTGGCCGCGCTCTCGCCGCACCATGCCGTGGGCTTCATGCAGGAAAATGGCTTCGTCGCCTTCCTGGCGCTGGGCGCCGTCACCCTCGCCGTGACCGGCGCAGAAGCGCTCTATGCCGACATGGGTCATTTCGGCGCCAAGCCGATCCGGATGGCCTGGCTCGGACTCGTGCTGCCGGCGCTGCTGGTCAACTACTATGGACAAGGCGCCCTGCTGCTGGCCGATCCGGCGGCGATCGCCAATCCGTTCTTCCTGCTGGCGCCCGATTGGGCCCTCTATCCGCTGGTCGGGCTGGCGACGGCCGCCACGGTCATCGCCTCGCAGGCTACGATCTCCGGCGCCTTCTCGATGGCAAAGCAAGCCTCGCTGTTGGGCCTCAGCCCGCGCGTCCATATCGAGCACACTTCGGCCAGCGAGTTCGGACAAGTCTACCTGCCCGTCGTCAACTGGCTGCAGCTCGTCGGCATCATCATCCTGGTGCTCGCGTTCAAGTCCTCGACCAATCTCGCCGCGGCCTACGGCATCGCCGTCACCGGCACGATGCTGGTGACCAGCGTGCTGGTGTTCGCACTGGCCGTCCGTGCCTGGAAGTGGCCGTGGCAGTTCTCGATCCCGGTGTTCGGCCTGTTCATCGTAATCGACACTTCGCTGCTCTCGGCCAACATGCTGAAGTTCCTCGATGGCGGCTGGGTCCCGCTGGTCATCGCCACCGCGATGTTCCTCATCATGTGGAGCTGGCTCCGGGGGCGCATCGCCGTCGCTGCCCGCGAGCGCGAGGAGTCGCTGCCACTGGAAGCCCTGCTCGACAGCATCAATCCCGGCCGCGTCCACCGCCCGCAGGGCACGGCGGTCTATCTGACCGCTTTTTCCGGCAATGCGCCGCGCTGCCTGCTCCACAATCTCAAGCACAACGAGGTGCTCCACGAGCATGTCGCGTTGCTCACCGTGGAGGTGCCGGACGTCCCGTTCGTCTCACCGGAGAATCGCAGCCAGATCGCCCATCTCGGCAAGGGCATCCATCGCATCGTGCTGCGATACGGCTTCATGGAGCAGCCCGAGGTGCCACGTGATCTCGAACGGTTGGCTGACAAGGGCCTGCCGTTCGATCCGATGCGAACCTCCTACTTTGTCGGGCGCAACAGCTTCACGGCGTCGAGCAAACCCCTGTTGCCTCGCTGGCAGCGCAAGCTCTTCCTGGCATTGTCGCGTTTTGCCGCCAGTGCCGGCGACTTCTTCGGTCTGCCCGCGAACCGCGTCGTCGAGCTCGGCAGCCGCATCGAGATCTAGCGCCTTACCATTCACCGCAGCCGAACTTCAGCAGGTTGCCGTGAGGGTCGTGAATGTAGAACTCCTTCATGTTCCACGGCCGCACCTCGAAGGGCGAGAGCTTGGCCACACCGCGCTTGCTGTATTCGTCGTGAAGCGCTGCGACCTGGCCGCCGCGGATGTAGCAGGACGTGTTCTCGGGAAAGCGACGATCGTCGGTCTTCCAGAAGTGCAGTTCCATGTCGTCGCGTTTGACGATGAGATAGTTGTCCTCCTCGTAGCCAACCGCGAACCCGAGCTGGTCGACGTAGAAGGCACGAGTCTCAGCGATATCGATCGATGCGAGGATCGGGATGCAGCGCGCAGGATCGATGGTCATGTGACAGTGGGCTTCCGGGAAAGAGCAAGCAGGAGCAGCACGACCGCAATGCCAAGGCCGACAAGGAAGGGCGAAGCTGGCGCGAACTGGTAGAGCACGGCAAACGTCAGCGGGCCGACCAGGAAGCCTCCGGCCTGCGCCGCAGCGACCAGTCCCGCCGCCGCCCCCTGCTCGCGTGCGCCGACGGCGATCGAAGCGGCGGCCGAAAAGCCCGGAGACACACAGGCAAAGGAAATACCCAGCGGCAATGCGACCGCAACGAACTGCCAGGCGTCGCGCGCCAGGAGCAGCCCGACCTGCATGACCACGGACGCCACAAGGCCGACGATCATCAGCGTCGTCGCCGACCATTTCGAGCGGCGCACGACAAACACCTGAAACAGGACGGCGACGAGCCCACCTGCCATGAAGATCATGCTGGTGACCCGCGCCGTCGCCGCGACGTCGAGCGCGAGCCGGTCCTGGACCGTGAAACCCAGGATTTGCTGCGTCCCGGCAACCGACACGAAATAGACCATCGCCATGACGATCCAGATCGCGACCCGCGGATCGCGGGCTGACAGTCGCAGCGGACGCTCGCCGGTCGATGCTGGCCGCGGCCTCATCGACACGAAGCACCATTGCGCGGCGAGAAGGCTGAGCAGGCCGATCACATAGAGAGGCAGAGTGATCCTGATCTCGACCAGCAGACCCGCCATCGCCGGCCCCAGAATGGTCCCGAGGGCGAAAGCGGCCGTAACTCCCGAAAGGGCGACGGCACGCTTTTCCGGCGGTGTCGCTTCAGCGATGTAAGCCTGGGCTGCCGGATAAACACCACCCGAGATCGCAGACTGGGCAATGCGTGCGCCGATCAGCAGGATCAGCACGAGCATGACCGGCGCAAACCCGAGAAGGCCGACATCTAAGACTGCTGCAAAAGCGATTCCGCCGAGACCAAAGCCCACCATGCCGGCCACGACGACGTAGCGACGACCTTTTATGTCGCTCGTACGCCCCCACCATGCCGCAGCAACCATGTAAGCCACGGCCGAGAAAGCGACGATCAAACCGATCTGCCATTCGACGAAGCCGAGATGACGGCCAGCCGGCGGCAGTACGGAGAACAGGACAGAATTGGCGCCACCAATCAGCAGAAGCGAGGCGAGGAGCCCCGGATTGGTGGGCCTCGACGGCGACGCGATGGTCGCCGCCGTCACGCGTCGAAGCCGCTGAGGGAGATTGCGTCGGCAGCCGGCGGCTGGAGGCCCCGCGAAAGCAGATCGGCAAGACGCGCGAAGATCCGGCTCGCCTCGGTGCAACCGACATCCTGCGTCACCGCTTCGGCGGCAATGTTCAGCAAGGCATTGCCGGCAAGGTCACGGCATTCCTCGGGCAGGCCTTCGACGGCATCGGCAATCACCCGCATGGCGTGCTGCAGGTCGGCGAGACGATCGGGCATGGGTGCGGTCAATTGAGTCTCCCGCCGGCGTCGCCCGGCATCGGCGTGAGCCGTAGACCCGCACTCGACAGGGCGACAGCGAAGGCCTTGAGCCGCACGGCCGCCACGCGCGAGGCCGTGGGCGCCATCATCACGTCGAGCGAGGCGAGCAGCGGGCCGTCGAAATCGCCCTGCGCCAGGCCGCACAACGCCACGAGCACCGCCTCGTCGCGACTCACACTCGAGCAGGTCGGCACATGGATCTCGATGGCGCGGCGCGCACCGAACAGGAACGCATCCATCGCGATGGCGAAGTCGGGCAACGCTTCCAGAAGCCCCGCGATCTTGAAGCCGCGATGGAGGATCGAGCCTTCGCTGGGGAGTGCCCGATCCTGCTGCCACTGGCGAAGTGCCCACAGGACGAAGCGCTCGCTCACAGGCAATGCGCAGGCGCAGCCAGCGCGGCCGCAGCCTGGCCTCGGGTCGCTTTGCAGGGCGCTAAGCCCCTGATCCTGCGCGCTTTCCATGGTTTCACCGAACGTTGAAGAATCTTGACAGAAACGACAGTCTATGCAATTGAGAGTCAATCGCAACTCAAAAGGGGATGAGAGGCGTATGGCGCAGATCACGCGTCCTATTCGGCCGACAGAAGTGGAGCAGGAACGACCGGCTTCGGGCGTGCTGGACCTGGGGGCGCCGGTCGTGGAAAGCGTGACACTGATGAGCGGGCAGCGAGAGCTGATCATCCGCCACGGAACGGAAACGTACCGCCTGCGCGTCACCGCCTCCAACAAACTCATTCTCACCAAGTAACGAGACCCCGAGGGGCCATCCCTCCTCGGTCAAACTGCCCAGCCCGCCGCTCCTGTTGGGGGAGCAAGCCAGCCAGGCGTCCTTTTTATGCTTTGGGGACCTGGCTAATGAACATCCGCACACTTCTTTACGCACTGATGGCGACGACGGCCATCGGCGGCACGCTTGCCGTGCCCGCGGCGGCGCAAACGACGCCGGCGCCCTCGCCGATCAACCCGAATCCCGTCACGGTTACGCCAGCTCCCACCTCCCCGAACCAGGCTCCAGCCGCTCCGCAGGCGATCCCCACTCAGCTCGACGCGGTCACTACCGCTGCGATGCGCAGCCGCCGCCCGCTCGAAGACGTGCCGGCCACCGTCTCGGTCATCACGACCGAGGATATCGACCGCGAGAACATGCAGGACGTCCGCGACCTCGTGCGCAACGAGCCGGGCGTCACTGTCGGCAACAATCCGACGCGCGCCGGCTTCCAGAACTTCATCATCCGCGGCATCGGCGGCAACCGCGTGTTGCTGATGGTCGACGGCATGCGCCAGCCCGACTTTCCCGACAGCAACATGGGCGCCGGCACCTATACGCGCGAGCAGCCCGACCTCGAAGACATCAAGCGGGTCGAAATCATCCGCGGACCGGCTTCGGCACTCTACGGCTCCGACGCGATCGGCGGCGTAGTGGCCTATACCACCAAGGATCCCGGCGACTACCTGAAGGAAGGCAAGAACATCTTCGGCAGCGTCAAGGGTGCCTACAGCGGCGCCAACCTTCAGTTCGCCGAGACGTTCACGGGCGCCGTCCGGGCCGGTGATTTCGAGTTCATGGGCATGTACACCCGGCGCGACGGCCATGAGTACACACCGGCGCAAAGCTCCATCGCACCCAATCCGACGAGCTTTTACAGCAACGACTTCTTCGCCAAGGCGGTATTCCGGCCGACCGAGGTCGATACGATCCGCATCACCGGCAGCTACACGCAAGGCCAGCAGAGCACGCAGGTGCTCTCCGGCACCGGCACTTTCCCGGCCCTGTTCGCCCGCGTCTTCGACGAATGGGGCCAGGACTACACCAACACCTATCGCATCAGCGCGCAGTGGCAGCACGACGCCCCGATCGGCTTCATCGATAAGCTGAGCCTGCTGGCCTACTTCAACTCGGTCTACATGCAGGCCGACACCTATCAGCTGCGCGGCGCCACCAATGGTGCAGTCCCGAGCAATGCCCGCACGTCGCAGTTCTACTACACGCAGAACGTCTGGGGCGGTGAGCTGCAGATGCACACCGACGCCAAGATCGGGAACACCGACAACTACTTCACCTACGGTCTGAGCTTCGCCTACACGACGACGACCCGGCCACGTAACCGCTCGCAGATCACACTGGCGACCGGCGCGGCGACGACGATCGTCGGCGGTGAAACCTACCCCAACAAGAATTTCCCGGACTCGACGACCATTCAGGCCGGCATCTATGTGCAGGACGAGATCAGCGCCCTGGGCGGCCGGCTCAAGATCACGCCTGGCGTAAGGCTCGACTACTACAGCCTGAATCCCAATCCAGACCGCTACTTCTGGAACTCGACCGGCGCCTCCCTAAACATGATCCCGACGGCGAGCACCTACGTGTCGGCCTCGCCCAAGCTCGGCTTGCTCTATCACTTCTCGGATATCTATTCGGGCTACTTCCAGTACGCGACGGGCTTCCGCGCGCCGCCGTACGACAACGCCAACTTCGGCTTCACCAACGCCGCGTCGTTCTACCAGATCCTGCCCAATCCCAACCTGAAGCCCGAGACGGCCAACAGCTTCGAAGTCGGTATGCGCGGCAAGTATGCCGACGGGTCGAGCTGGCAGCTCACCGGCTTCGCGAACTTCTACAACAACTTCCTGGAGTCGGTCGCGATCGGCATGAACGGCCCGGTCACCCTCTTCCAGTACAAGAACCTCAGCAACGTCACGATCTGGGGCATCGAAGCGCGCGGCGAATATCGCTTCAACGACAACTGGTCGGTGCTCGGCTGGACGGCCTTCGCGCAAGGCACCGACACGAACACCAATCAGCCTGTCGACTCGGTGGCCCCGTGGGCAAGTCAGGCACGAGTCCGCTACACCTCCAGTCTTGGCATCGTTGCCCAGCTCATCGGCACGATGACCGCGCAGCACAGCCAGGTCAGCAACCCGAATTACTTCCAGACTCCGGCTTACTTCAACCTCGACGCCACGATCGGCTACACCTTCAAGGATGCCGTCAAGATCAACGCCGGCATCTTCAACATCACCAACGCGAAGTACTGGAACGCCGCGGACGTGATCGGCCTCGCATCGACGAACCAGCAGCTCGATCTCTACGCGCAGCCGGGCCGTTACTTCGGCGTCAACCTCACGGCACGATGGTAGTCCCGGCAGCCCTCTCCGCCGAGCGACTGCCGGCGCCAGTGACACGCGGACCTCGCGTGTCGCTGGCGTTGTCGCTTGCGCTGCATGGGCTGATCCTTGTTCCCTTGTTGCTTGCCGGCATGGCCGGAAGCAGTGCCAGCGACGAACCGGCCCTCATGGTGGAACTGTCGCTTGCCGCACCGACGCCCGGCCCGGAATCCGAGGCCAACAACAACGAACCCGACACCAAACAGCAGCCGGCCGAAACACCGCCTGAGCAGCCTCAACTCCCGTCGGTCGAGGAGACCGCCGCCGCGCTCCCGCCGCCCGAGCCGCAACCCGAACTCACCCTCGAACCTGAGATCAAGGTCGAGCTACCGCCCCCGCAAGAACCACCTCCGGTCAAGGTCGCCGATCTGAAACCGGCCGAGCCTCCGAAGCCCAAGGCACCGCCTCCCAAGCCGGCGGCCGCCCGGCCCAATGCACAGGCCGCCGTCACCCGTGCGCCCAATCCCGATGCCGGCAATGCCAGCACGACCCAGCAGGCCTCAGCTTCCTCGGCGCCGCTGATCGTGTTCGAGGGCCGACCGCGCTACCGCCATCCGCCGACGCCGCCCGTCTATCCGCAGCGCGCCATCGAGCTCAACCAGCAGGGTGAAGCTCTGGTGCGCGTGCGTCTTGATCCGGATGGCTCCGCTGCCGAGATATTGCTATGGCGCGGCAGCGGCTTTGCCATGCTCGATCGCGCCGCCCTCACCGCGGTCCGCGGTTGGCAATTCCTTCCCGCCATGCGCGACGGCCGTCCCGTCGCCGCCTGGGTCGAAATTCCCGTCAGGTTTCATTTACGTTGAAAGGAGAAACCATGCTCTCAACCCAGAACGCGGACCTCGCCGCCCGGTGGAGCCGCTTGCGCGGCGAACAGCCGGCGATGCGGATCCGCGATGCCGCCGCGACACTGGGCGTGAGCGAGGCCGAGCTCGTAGCGCTCGGCGTCGGCCAGACCGCAACGCCTCTCACCACTGACTGGCGTGGCATCCTGAACGACATGCCGTCGGTCGGCCGTGTGATGTGCCTGACACGTAACGAGCATTGCGTGCACGAACGCCATGGCCGTTTCGAGGATGTCCAGGTCACCGGCCCGCACGGTCTCGTGCTGGGCACCGATATCGACCTGCGTCTGTTCCTCGGTTCCTGGAAGCACGGCTTTGCGGTGCGCGAACCTCTGAAGCAGGGCGAACGGCTCAGCCTGCAGTTCTTCGACGCCGCGGGCGAAGCCGTTCACAAGATCTATGCCACAGACGAGACCGACCGGACGGCCTTCGACGCGCTGATCGGCCGCTACACCGCTACGGAACCACAGTCGCTGAAGATCGTGCCGCACGGTCCGGATGCCACGGATCGGCCGGATTCCGAGATCGACCTCGAAGGATTGCGCAAGGCTTGGGCCGGCATGAAGGACACGCACGAGTTCTTCGGCATGCTGGGCAAGTTCAAGGTCGGCCGTGTGCAGGCGCTGCGCCTGATCGGTGAGGAATTCGCCCGCGAACTGCCGGTGCGGGCGCTGCGCGAATCCATGGAGGCCGCCCAGCAATCGGGCCTACCGATCATGATTTTCGTGGGCAGCCGCGGCTGCATACAGATCCATACTGGACCCGTGAAGCGGCTGGTCGACACGCACGGCTGGTTCAACGTGCTCGACCCTGACTTCAACATGCACCTGCGCGACTCCGGCGTGGCTCGCGTCTTCTCCGTGCGCAAGCCGACCGAAGACGGCACCGTCACCTCGATCGAGGCGTTCGATGCGGAGAACCGCAACATTCTGCTGATGTTCGGTGCCCGCAAGCCAGGCAAGCCCGAACTCGAAGACTGGCGGGCGATCGTCGCGCGCGTCGAGAAGCAGGCCGCCTCGTGATGCAGCGACGTCACGTCCTGACATTGGGTATGGGGGCGGCGCTGGCCGCCTCCTTCCCTGCAAGCGCGCAGCAGCCGCCGCGCATCGTGGCCGTCGGCAGCTCGATCACCGAGATCATCTATGCGCTGGGGGCGGAGAAGCTCCTGGTCGGCGTCGATACGACCAGCCTCTATCCCAACGCTGCACGATCGTTGCCGCAGGTCGGCTACATGCGCGCCCTCTCGGCTGAAGGCGTGCTGTCACTGAGGCCCACCCTGATCATCGCCACGACGGCGGCCGGACCTGCAACCGTTCTCGACCAGCTGAAGGCGACCGGGATCGAGGTCATGGTCCTTCCCGACCACTACGACTACGACAGCGTGATCACCAAGATCGCCGCTGTCGGCAAGGCGACGGGCAAGGTGACCGAAGCCGATGCCATGATCGAACGCGGCCGCGCCGCCATGAAGGCGCTCACCGACCGGCTCGCCACTGCGACCAGTCGCCCGCGCGTACTGTTCCTGCTGGGAATGGGCAGCGGCGCTCCACAGGCGGCGGGCCGCAACACCGCGGCGGATGGCATCATCAAGCTGGCTGGAGGCGTGAACGCGATCGAAGGTTATTCCGGCTATCGGCCGCTGACCCCCGAGGCGGTGATCGCGTCCAAGGCCGACTACATCCTGGTCACACGCCAGACGGTCGAGGCGATGGGCGGCATCCAGGCGATCCTCGATCAGCCATCGCTCAACCGCACGCCAGCCGGCAAGGCAGGCAAGGTGCTGGAATTCGACGCGCTGCTGCTTTTGGGCTTCGGCCCCCGCACGCCGCAGGCGGCCCAGGAACTGGCTTCGGCACTGCATCCCGAACTGGCGCGCGCGCCATGACGGCACCGGCGTGGGCGGCGCCTGCAATGCGCCGCCCGATCCCGCTCTTCGCGCTAGCCGCCGTGGTGAGCGTGTTGAGTGGCCTCTGCATCGGCGCATTTCCGGTCGGCCTGGGCCAGATCCTGTCGGCCATCGGCCTTTCGGATGCACCGCTCGACGATACGACCGCAGCAGTGCTCTATGCCATCCGTGCGCCGCGCGTGATCGCAGCGTTCGCCGTCGGCGCTGCGCTTGCCGCAGGTGGCGCTGCCATGCAGAGCCTGTTCCGCAACCCGCTCGCCGATCCTGGTCTGCTCGGCGTCTCGAGTGGCGCCGCGCTTGCCGCCGTGTCGGTGATCGTGCTCGGCGAGAGGGTGATGCACATCATACCGCCGGGCTTTCGGCCGTGGTGCCTGCCCATCGCGGCTTTCATCGGCGGCCTGGCTGCTACGATAGTCGTTTATCGGATCGCAGCGCGCGAAGGCATCACGTTGGTCGGCACACTGCTGCTGGCGGGTATCGCGGTGAATGCGCTCGCATCGGCCGGCATCGGCATGCTGGTCTTCGTGGCCGACGATCAACAGCTTCGTACCTTGATCTTCTGGACCATGGGCGGCTTCGGGGCCGTGACCTGGACGGCGATCATTCCGGCACTGTTGGTGCTGGCCATCAGTGTGCCGACGCTCCTGCCCACGGCGCATCTGCTCGATGCGCTGGCATTGGGCGAGCGTGAGGCGGGGCATGTCGGCGTCGATGTCGAGCGCCTGAAGGTCCGCCTCGTAGCGCAGGTCGCACTCTCCGTCGGTGCAGGCGTCGCCATTTCGGGCATCGTGGGGTTCGTGGGTTTGCTCGCGCCGCACATCGTGCGGATGATGCTGGGACCCGCGCACCGCACCTTACTGCCAGCGGCAGCCTTGTTCGGTGGTGCTTTCCTCGTGCTGGCCGACGCCCTGGCGCGCACATTGGTATCGCCCGCAGAGCTCCCGATCGGCGTGCTGACGGCACTGGTCGGCGGACCATTTTTCCTCTGGTTGCTGGTCGGACGCGCGGCACGAGGTGGCCTATGAAACTTCTGCAGGCCATCGGCGTCGACGTGCGGGTACGCACCAAGCAGCTCATCCAGGACATTTCGCTCGAAGTCGCGCCGGGTGAATTCCTGGCGATCATCGGCCCCAATGGCGCTGGCAAGAGCACGCTGCTGAACGCACTCTGCGGCGACCGATCGATCAGCGCCGGAGAGGTGCTGCTCGACGGACGGCCGCTCAACCAATGGCGCAAGGCCGATCTCGCCCAGCGCCGCGCGGTGCTGCCGCAGCATTCGGCGGTCGCCTTCGACTTCACGGGACTGCAGATCGCCATGCTCGGCCTGCTCACCCATCGTGGCCGCCTGTCGGAGCCGCAGATGAAGGCACTGGCCGAGCAGGCCTTGTCCGAGACCGAGGCGCTGGCCTTTGCCGACCGGCCCTATACGGTTCTGTCCGGTGGCGAACGCCAGCGCGTCCAGCTCGCCCGCGTGCTGGCCCAGTGCGACGCCGATCCGAGCGTAAAGCCCTTCCTGCTACTCGATGAGCCGATCTCGGGCCTCGACCTCTCCCACCAGCATGCCGCCCTCGCCAGCGCCCGTCGAAGGGTCGAGCGCGGACTCGGCGTGCTGGCGGTCCTGCACGACCTCAATATGGCGGCGCGTTATGCCGACCGGGTAGCGATCATCGAGAACGGCCGCCTGACCGCCATCGGGCCGACCCGCGAGACGCTCGATCCGGACCGCCTATCGACCGTATTCGAAACACCCATTATGCGCGTTGAGGCGGCTGGCGGGACGGCTTTTCTCAGTCCGGGCTAATTCACCGCGAATCTGTGTCCAAACCGACATAAACCCGCCGGATTCGACCGATGATATGATGCCCTGGCCACTAAGGGCATCTCATCTCGGGGATCATGGGCGAACGCCCCACTTTGCTGATGACGACACGGCTCGGCGTGCGCCCCTTGGGCGTGCGGGGCGATCCGCTGCATGCCGTCGCAGGCCAGCTTCTCGCGGTGATCCGTCGTCGCCTGGGCGATGGCCCGGCCAATCTGCTCGCCGATCCGCAGTTGCGCGAGTCGGGCGATGGTATCGATTGGTATGCCGCGCAGAGCGGCACCGCCCGCCGACTGAACGAACTTAGTGAAAACGAGCGCGCCGAAACGCTTCGCACCGTAGAGACCCACCTCGGCGCGATCCGTGATCTCGGCGCGCAACTTCAGGCCTCGGCGACCAGCGAGGAGTCGCGGCTGATCGGCCGGTCGCTCGAGCTCGCGACCTCTCGGCCCTCTGACGATTTCATCTTCGTCGTCGACGGCCAGCCGGTCATTGTCGCCTGGGGCTACGAGGCCGATGCGGCCGCGAGCCTGCAGCCCTTTGCCCTGCCAGCCGTTCCCAAGCCGATTCCCCCAACCGCCGTTTTTGCGAGCGCACCTGCCGCAAGCTTGCCGGGCCGGCTCGGCTGGGCGCCCTGGTTGAGCGCATTGCTGTTCGGCCTGCTGCTCCTTCTTCTCCTGCTGCTGACTTCGTGGCTGCTGCGCGCCTGCGTACCGGTCGATCCGTCGCTCAACATCGCGACTCACGAGACGCCTGCGCCCCCTGCTCCTGAAGCGCCGCCCGATCCGACACCTCTGCTCAAGGCCTCCCTCGACGAGGACAAGGCCGACGAGCAGAAGCTAAGGGCCGAGCTCGCGTCGCTGCAGGCCGAACTCAAAACCAAGCTGGAGCAGTGCAAGCCGATCGAGCCGCCCAAGCCACCGCCGCCACCTCCTCCGCCGCCGGTCGCGAAAGCGCAGCCCCCTCCGCCGCAGCAGGCGACTGCTCCGCCGGCACCACCGGCTCCGCCCGTGAACCGTCCGCCGCCAGGCCAGCTTCCCTGCGACTGGTCGGGGGACTCAGGCGGCGAAGGCGTCACGCGCAATCGACATTATCTCGGCGACAAACCGGGCTTCGTGGCGTTGAACTATCAGCTCTTCGTCCGGCCGGATGACATCAAGGTGATGTATCGCGGTCGGCAGATCGCGAGCACGGGGGGCCCGCGCAGCGGCCGCGGCGGCTTCGGCTTCGACTGGAAGCCGGTCGCGGGGGATTATTCGGTCGACGTGATCGTAACTGGAGAGATCTGGGGCACGCGATGGAACTATTCCATCTCCTGTCCCCGGGGTGGGCGCTGAGGAATAGACATGGCTGCAGGTCCGCTTCTTGTCAGTGAACCGCTCCAGCGCTACCGCGCGCTGGGATTGGCCGGCGATCCCGTGTGGCGGGCTGCCGGTCAGCTTCGCACCGCCATCGCCGCGCGGCTCTCGCGCGAGCATGCCGACCTGCTGGCGATTCCCGAAGCCGAGCCGAGCGGTCGCAGCATCGACTGGTACGCGCCGTTCGACGGTGAAGTCCGCCGCCTGTCCGATTTGCCCGAGAGTGATCGACGCGCCGTGCTCGACACGGTTCATCGCCTGCATGGCGACCTCTCCGGCCTGGCGACGCAGATGGAAGCGCCGGAACGTTCCAGTGCAGAGCGCAATTTCGCGCGCCTTCTGCGCCATGCGCTGACGGCCCCCGGCGAAGAGACGCTCTACGTCGTGGACGGTCGGCCGGTCATGACCTTCTGGGGCTTCACCGCCGATGCCGCCCTGCCCGGCGTCTTCCTGGCGAGTCCGCCTCCGACACCAGCTGCGATCGCCACGCCGCGAGTCGCGCCACGCCCCGAGGCCGTGATGGCGTCAGCGCCCGCGGTGGCCGCCGTTGCCGCACCACGCACCGTGTGGTGGCAATGGCTGCTGCTCGGCGTTCTGCTGCTCTTGCTATTGGCTCTCCTCGCCTGGCTGGTGCGCCCGTACCTGCCGCGCATCGAACCGATGCTCGAAGCAGAAGTTCGCGAGCGTGCGCTGGGTTTTGCTGTACGCCAGCCTCTCGAACTACAGCGGACACGCGCCGCCACACTCCTTCAGGACAATGAAGATCTGCGCCTCGAACTCGCTCGCCTCACCGACGAATTGGCGCGACGTGGTGGCGATTGCGCGGCCGGCATCATCGCACCGGGTGGCGTAATCGTGGGCTCGATCGGTGGCCCACCGATCGAGCGCGGCGCCGGTCCCGATGGCACCGCTGATCTCGGCATTGCCGGAAAAGACGAGGGCAAGGATCCGAGCAAGCCCGACGACAAGGGCGCAGGCATGAAAGGCCCTGGCGAGCAGAACAAGGAGCAGAACAAAGGCAACACGGCTCAGAACGACAAGAACGAGAAGAAGGACGAGCCCAAGCCGATGGTCGTGCCGCCGGAAGCCAAGCAGAAACAGGATCTCGCCTTCCTGCAGGGTGACTGGCGTTCCCGCACGGGGCTTGCAACCGCTACCGGCGAAAAGGATCTGCGCCCTTCTTACACGCTCGATGACAAGGGCAAGGGCAAGGTGAGCTTTGTGCAGAAGAACGGCGCCACTTGCGAAGCGCCGGCCGAGGCGCGCTGGGACGGTGCCAAATTGGTGATCGAGGAGAAATCCAACCCCAAATGCAGTGACGGCCGCACTTATGCCCGTAATGTCGTCAATTGCGAGGTCGGCGCCGATGGCGTCGCCCAATGCAACGGCAACCAGCCGGGTGACAAGCGCAGCTATCGCGTGCAGATCGGCCGTTGAGTGCCTAGATTTATCGGATTGGCCGTAACGAACGTGACATGAGCGACCTCGCCCGCCTGCCGAGCTATCCCAGCCCGACGACGCTGATTGCCCGTTCCGGGATTCAGTTCCTCGATTTTGGTTTCGACCCCGTGCGTCTCAAGGTGCGCGAGTGGGGTTTCCACGACGCGGCCACTGCAAAAGCGGTCGATGATCTGGTGCAGCTCGACTTCGATGAGGGCCGCGGCCAGTACGAGGTCGTCGAGAACGGCCGCCGTCGCGCCGCCGAACCCAATCTCGTGATCACGGCCAAGGATGCACTGGCGCCCTTTCTCGACAAATGGGTGCCGGTGCCGTTCCTGCAGGTGCGGCCGAACAACCAGTTTCGTGAAGGCCCGGCCGACTGGGCGCGCGTGCGCGTGGTCGATCTCGAAGCCCGCTACGGCGCGGGCTATCGCGACGAACAGGGCAATCGCTATCGCGCCGTACTCGCCTTCGACACGGGCCTGATCGCCGAAGCCGAGGGCCGCGCCTATCTGGCGCCCTCGCCCAAGGACGTAACGTCGGGCGCATTGTTTGCGCTCGCCCCACAGCAGCGCGCCAATCACTGGCTGCTGCGGCAAGGCTGGATGACGCAGTGGCTCGACGAGCTGTTCCACGAGCTGCATCCGCGTGCCACAGCGGAAGAAATCGACAACGACATCAAGCAGAAGCCGCAGGAAGCGACGGCGCGCTATCTCGCCTTCCTAGGCCTGCTGGCGGCTGCCGCGCATTTCCCGCCGATCAAGCTGGTCGGCGATGCCGAACGGCCGGGTCGCGGCGCCATTGAGGTCGATCTGGTGCTCGATGTCGGCAACTCGCGGACCTGCGGCCTGTTGATCGAGGCGGCGGGCGAGCTCGGCGTCAATCTGAACGATTCCTACGAACTCGCTTTGCGCGATCTCTCGCATCCCGAGGTCGTGCATACGCGTCCCTTCGAATCGCGAGTCGAATTCGCGCAAGCCTGGTTCGGCAAAAACCATCTCTCGCGGCTGGGTGGTCGCGCCGATGCCTTCGTCTGGCCGACCATGACACGCGTTGGCCCCGAAGCGACAAGGCTTGCCGCCCGCCGGCGCGGCACCGAAGGCAACACCGGCATGTCGAGTCCCAAGCGCTATCTGTGGGACGAGGAGCCGCAGACGCGCGAATGGCGCTTCAACGTCGCCTACGCCCAGGACCAGAGCGCGATGCCGGCAGCCGCCGGCCCGATGGCGCAGCTCGTCAACCAGAAGGGCGAACCGCTGCATCTGGTCGATGCCGATGCCGACTCGGCCGACCATCTACCGGTGTTCGAACCGCTCTATTCGCGCTCCTCGGTGATGACCTTCGTGCTCTCCGAGATCCTGCTGCAAGCATTAACCCTGATGAACTCGCCGCAGCAGCGTGGCCGGCGGGCACATGCCGAGACGCCGCGCCGCCTGCGACGCATCGTGCTCACCCTGCCGACCGGCATGCCGCTGGCCGAGCGCCTGATCTTCCGCAAGCGCGCCGAGGCGGCACGCGATCTCGTCTGGATGATGATGGGCTGGAAGCTCGACGATCCGGCAGCTCCTGCGCCACGCGTGCTGACTGATTGGGACGAGGCGAGCTGCACTCAGCTCGTCTATCTCTACACCGAAGTGGCTCGGAACTTCGGCGGCGATGCCCGTCGGTTCTTCCAGATCACGCGCAAGCCGCGCGGCAAGCCGACGGCCGAAGGCGCGGGTGACACGCTCAGCATCGCCAGCATCGATGTTGGCGGCGGCACCACCGATCTCATCATCAATTCCTATCGCCTCGAAGGCGCCGGCACCTCGGTGACCCTGTTCCCCGAGCAAAAGTTCCGCGAGGGCTTCAACGTCGCCGGCGACGATATCTTGCTACGCGTCGTGCAGGCCCATGTGTTGCCGCCGATCGAAGCCGCGCTGCGCGCTTCGGGCATCGCCAATCCGGCCGACCTGATGGCCGAGCTGGTGGGCGGCGATCGCGGCGGCGAGGACGTCATTCAGCGCAACCTGCGCCAACAGTTCGCGCTGCAGATCGCCCATCCGATCGCGCTCGAATTCCTGCGCGCCGCCGAGACCTTCGACCCGACGTCGGGTGTCGTGGCGGCAGAGCCGCGTCCCTATGAGACCTTCTTCCCGGGCGGCGCCAGGCCCTCCGAGGAAGTCGTCACCTTCGTGAATGAGGCCGCCCGCAAGCGTGGCGCCCAGAACTTCGATCTACGCACCGTCATCTTCCCGGTCGATCTGCCGGGCCTCGACAAGACGGTGCGGGCCGAGATGGCGCGCGTGCTGGCGCCACTCGCTGAGATCGTGCACGCCTACGATTGCGACGTGCTGCTGCTCTCCGGCCGGCCCTCGCGCCTCCCCGGCATCCGGGCGCTCGTGATGGAACTGTTGCCGCTGCCGCCGGAGCGCGTGATCTCGCTGCACGATTACCGCGTTGGCGCTTGGTATCCCTTCCGCGACGCGCGCCTGCGCGTGGAGGATCCCAAGACCACCGTGGCGGTCGGCGCGATGATCGCCGCCCTCGCTCAGTCGCAGCTTCCGGATTTCTCCTTCCGCTCCGACCTGCTGCGCTCCAAGAGCATCGCCAAGTTCATCGGCAAGCTCGATGGCGGCGGCCGCCTGCAGAAGGAGGATCTGGTCTATCGCGACGTCGATCTCGACAATCGCGAATACGAGCTGCCGGAAATCGCCTTCGAGTTCCGCGGCCCCATGTGGCTGGGTGCCCGTCAGCTCGATCTCGTGCGCTGGCCCGCTGCGCGGCTCTATGCGCTGGAATTCGCCAAGCCTGAATATGCCGAACGTCACGCGCGCGAGACGCCGTTCAAGATCGCGCTGGCGCGCGTAAAGCCCAAGGACAAAGATTCGGGCGACGTCGAGCGTTTCCGCCTGCGCCAGGTGACCAACCGTGACGGCCGCGCCGTCGCGCTCGATCGCCTGACGCTTCGTCTCCAGACACTGCCGCGCCGTGAGGGCTACTGGCTCGACACGGGCATGCTCAAGACCGGTTGAGGGTTCACGGACAAACCATGGACACTGTCGATCTCAAACTTGCCCAGGACTGCGAAGCGTTGGCCGTCGCTGCCAGCGAGGGCGTGACCTGGCTGAAGAACGCTTCCGCGCAATCGCCCACTGTCGCGCAGCAGGCGCCGTCGCTGGTGAGTGAGCTGCAGAAGGTTCGCAACCAGAGCCGCAAGCTGGCCCGCGCCGCGCGGCGTCGCATGTGCGTCGGCGTGTTCGGCCCGAGCCAGGCCGGCAAATCCTATCTCGTCTCGATTTTGGCCAGCCGCGACGGCCGGCCGCTGCAGGCCCGCTTTGCCGACCGGAGCTACGACTTCCTGCGCGAGATCAACCCGCCGGGCAATCGCGAGTCTACGGGGCTCGTCACGCGTTTCGGTCTGGGGCTGAGCGATGTCTCGCACGAGTTTCCGGTGCGCGTGCGACTGCTGACGCAGACCGACATCGTGAAGATCCTAGGCAACTCCTTCCTGCTCGACTTCGATCACCAGAAGGCCGAGTTCGAGGGGCCTGATGGCGCCGCCATCCGCAAGCGCCTGGCCGAGCTGCGTTCCAAGGCACAGCCCACGCCGGTGGGCGATCTCGACGCCGACGACGTGCTCGACCTGATCGAGTACTTCGACACGTTCTTCGCTGGCGTCACGGCCGAGCTGCGCACTGACTATTGGCGCGAGGCGATCGATCTCGCACCGCGTCTCTCCGGCCACGATCGCGCCCGCCTGTGGTCGGTGCTGTGGTACGACTTCCAGCCCTTCACCGATCTCTACCTCACGCTCTACGAGGGCCTGCAGAAACTCGCTTTCGCGCCTGAGGCCCTGCTCGGCATGGATGCGCTGATCCCGCGCGAGAAGAGCATCATCGATGTGCTGACGCTCGACCGACTGGGCGCGGACTCCGACGACACCTTGCAGGTCCGCCCCAAGCAGGCCGATGGTCGCTCCTCACCCGACACCAGCCTGCCGCGCTCGCTGATCTGTGCGCTGACGGCGGAACTCAACGTCGCGATCGCCGAGAAGCCGTGGGACTTCTTCGATCACACCGACCTGCTCGACTTCCCCGGCGCCCGCTCGCGTCTGAAGCTCGCCAATCTCGATGACGTCGCCAAGACAAAAGGCGTGGCCGAGGGCGCCAATCCGCTGCGCGAGCTGCTGCTGCGCGGCAAGGTCGCCTATCTCTTCCAGCGCTATTCGGCGGAGCGCGAGCTTTCGGCCATCCTGCTCTGCATCCCCGACGGCAACCAGGAGGTCCGTGACCTCTCCGACATGATGACGGCGTGGATCGACCAGACGATCGGCGCCACACCAGCCGACCGCGCCAAGCAGAAGAACGCGCTGTTCCTGGTGCTGACCAAGATGGACCGCGAGTTCGAGCAGAAAGCGGGCGAGACCGAGGAGTCGCGCCACCTGCGCTGGAGCGCCCGTCTTGGCAATTCGCTGATCAACAATTTCCGCGGCGAGTGGCCGCTCAACTGGAACAATCGGCCGTTCGACAACACCTTCTGGCTGCGCAACCCGACCGTCATCGACGAACGGCTGATGGACTATGACGGCAGTCGCGAGATCGGCATCGCCGATGCCTTCGCCCAGCGCGCCACCGAACTGCGACGCTACTTCATCGATAACGAGGATGTGCGACGCCACTTCGCCGATCCGGCGCGGGCCTGGGACGAGGCCTTCCGCGCCAACGACGGTGGCGTCTCTTATCTCGTGAAGAGCCTGATCCCGGTGTGCGATCCGGCGATCAAGCGCGCGCAGGTACGTGGTCAGCTCGAAGTCCAGATCCGCCGCCTGGTCGACCGTCTGGCCGGCTTCCACAGCGCCTCCGACGGCGATGCCCGCACCAAGAAGCGGGACCTGGTGCACACGGTGCTGCGCGGTCTGGCGAACGTCATCCAGCAGCAGCTCTTCGGCGAGCTGGTCGCGGCCCTGCAAATCGCCGATACCGCGCTGCGCGAGATCTATTTTCGGATCGCCACGGCGCGTGCCTCCGATGAAACGCCGGCGCGCAACGGCAAGACTCAAGGCCCGGTGGCGCAATCGACCGGAGCCGCCGTCGACCTCGGTGCCATCTTCGCCGACGTGTTCGGCGAGGAGGCCGGCCACCATGCGCCGACGCCCTCTGGCGTTCTGGAGGATCGCGCCGAGCGCTTTGCGCGCGAGGCTGCCGATTACTGGCTCGAAAACATGCGCCGCGTCGGCGCCGACGAGAAGGCGCTGTCGCATTACGGCGTGGATCGTCAGCATCTCGGCTGGTTGATCGACGAGCTGATCGTGGGCGCTCATCGCCTGAAGCTGATCGACCAGCTCAGTCACGAAGTTCGGGCTCTGGAGAATGCCGCCAATGCCAAGTGGGAGGAGATCGCCGAGCGCCAGGTGCGCACTGCCTCCTCGGCACTGAACGGCTATGTGAGTGCACTGGGCTTCGACAAGCTGCCCATCGATCAACGTCCGGGTTTGCCGCCCAATGCGCCGACTCGCCGTGTGTTCGAGCATCCGACCTTGATGGCCGATGGCGTACCTGTGCTGAGTGAAGATCCCGCACCGATCTATGCAGACTATTGCAAGGACTGGATGCGCGCCTTCCTGCAGCTCGCCATGGACAATGTCGGCTACGAGGGTGGCCGCGAGATCACGCCGGAGCAGAACGATCGCCTCGGCACCATCCTGCGCGCCGTGCCGGCGTAGGGAACGCCCGAGTCGATGCCTGTTCGCGCCTCCATCACTCCTCTGACCGAACCCGGCCACGCGCTGTTGCGCGTGAGCGAGCTCGACGCTGCGCCCGACGGCCTCACCATCTCGATCCAGCGCCAGCAGGGGCCGGATTCGCATCTGGCCGACGATGGCTGGCGGCGCACCGAAACCTGGCTGATGCCCGATCAGGTGAGGCGCCGTGGCGAGGTTCTGGAATTCCATCTTGGCCCTGAAATCTGCGATCGCCTGGCCGGCATTGCGACCGTCCGGCTGCGCGTGCGCGAGCCTGACATCGGCGTCGTCGGCACCACGGTCGTCGCCTGGCCTGCGATGCTGACGTCGGGTGCTGCTGACGGTTCGAACCCCTTTGCCGACGACATCGTGCGCCTGCGCCGTGCCCGCGAGCGGCCTGCCCCCGAGCCCGACCCCGTGCCGGAGCCGCCAACCGTCGTCATGCCGCCACCACCGCCACCGCCCCGGCCGATACCCGAGTTGCGTGCCGCGCGCGATCCGATGGCCGATCTCGCGAAGCGTCGCGGTGGCACGGGCTGGATGGTGGCGACAGCGATCCTGCTGATCCTGATCGGTGGCGGCTACTACGTCTGGACCAACCACTTCAACGAACCCGAACCAATCGTCGCTGCAGTTCCACCGCCAACGGGCTCCCCAACGCCACTCGCCAGCACCGAGCCGCCGAAGAAGTCCGTGCGCGAGACCGTAGCGGAGTATCTCGCGACCAAGCCGCAGCCCGACGCGATGCTCGCCAAGGGCCGCGAATTCACCAAGGACGGCAACGTGGCCGCGGCCTTCCTGGTGTTCCGCCAGGCCGCCGAGCAAGGCAACGCCGCCGCTCAGGTCGAGCTGGCTTCCTTCTACGATCCCACAATGCAGGCCAAGGCAGGCTTCCCGCGCGACGGCACCCTGGCGGCGGATTGGTACGAGCGGGCTGCCCTGGCTGGTGTTGCCGAGGCTCAGCGCAAGCTCGGTCTGCTGCTGGCCAAGGGCGGCGCGGGTCTTGCCGCCGACGCCGCCAAGGCCAAGAGCTGGTTGCAACAGGCGGCGGCCCAGAACGACGCCGACGCCAAGAAAGCGCTCGACTCCCTGCCGAAATAGACCTCTTCCGGCCTATATGCCGCGGCTATACCGCGGCCCTTTCCGAAGCCTCGAATTCATACGGGCCGCACTCCTACATGGTTGGTCGTCCAGGAGACGCCGACCCATGTCTGTCGTCAGATCAATGACCCGGGGCACCACGATCGCCGCCCTCGCCCTCATGGCAGCGGCAGCCCCATCTTCGAGCCAAGAACCCCTCGCTACCGATGTCGGCGTTACGACCGGACCGGCCACCGAACCGAAGCAGACGCGGCTGACCTGCCGCCGCTACTTCGGCTGCGTGCCGGCGCCCCTGCACGTCTCTCGTCTCGAAAAGGAAAACCAATGACCGCCGTCGCTGTTGCTTCTGTCGTTTCGTCCGACACCCTGGTCGATCGCGTGATGGCGGTCGCCCACCTGCCCCCGTCGGCCCATGTCGCCGTCATCGGCCATCACACCCTCTCCGTCGTTCTCGCCCTGATGCATCGCGGTTGCGCCTGTGTGCGCAGCCTGCGGCCAGGCGCCGCATCACCCGATCGCGAAGCCGCCGATCTCGCCTGGATCGTCGACGTCGCCAACGAAGACGAGCTTCACGATGCCCTGCAGGCCGCGCGCAACCGCACCGGTGCCGCGGGACGCGTGATCGTCGAGGGCGCCGATTGTCCCTGCGCCAACGGCCTCTCCGCCATTCGCACGCACGCACTGGCCGCCGGACTCGACATCGTCGCCTTCGATCACGTGGCGCGCCGCCTGGTGCTGGCGCCTGTTCAGTCCGCGCGCATGGCAGCTTAGAAGCCACACATGTTCGACATCGTCACGCGTGCCCGCGGCTCTATGGCCGCACTGCCCACACCCTATCGGTTCGGCAAGGTCGACATCGAGGCGCTCGAGAAACTGTGCGACCGCTTGATTTCGCATGGCACCTCGGCCCTCGTCCCCTGTGGCACGACAGGCGAAGCGCCTTTGCTCACATTGGACGAACACCGTCTGGTCATCGCGCGCACCGTGGCCGCTGCCGCCGGTCGCGTGCCGGTCATCGCCGGCGCCGGCAGCAACAACACGCAGACGGCCGTCGAACTGGCGCAGGCGGCGGAGAAGGCCGGCGCCTTGGCGCTGCTGTGCGTCACACCCTTCTATCTCAAGCCAAGCCAAAGTGGCCTGGTTGGCCATTTCAAGGCCATCCACGATGCCGTGGGCCTGCCCCTCATTCTCTACGATGTGCCGTCGCGCACCGGCTGTGCGCTGGCGGACGTCACGATCCGCCGCCTCGCCGACCTGCCGCGAGTCCTCGGCCTCAAGGACGCAACCGGCAACATCCCGCGCGTGCCGCGTCTGCGCCGTCGGCTGGGCAGTCGTTTCCTGCTGCTGTCCGGCGACGACCCGACCCAGGCCGCCTTTCGTCTGGCTGGTGGCGATGGCTGCATTTCGGTCACGGCGAATGTCGCCCCGGGCTTGTGTGCCGCTCTCCATCGCGCCTGCGATACTCGCGATTCCGTCGAGATTGCGCGTTTCGAGCGGATCCTGGCGCCGCTACACGCCGCACTTTTCCTAGAGGCCAACCCGATCCCGCTCAAGCGGGCGTTGCACCACCTCGGCCTGATGGGCGATGGGCTGCGTCTGCCCCTGACACCGCTCGGCCCACTGGACGACCAGAAGCTGATGCATGTGCTGGAATCCGTGGAGAGCGCGGAACGCGTCGCGGCCCTGCGTTTTGCGGCGTCGCAACCCCATCAGCCCCGCGCTGCCTGACCGCTGGAGCCGTCGCCCCCGATATTCCGGTAGCGTTTCACCCACCGCGCACCTAGCGTGGCCGAGGGATTCGCTACCGAGGGGAGATATCATGAGGCTCAAATTGTTCGGCCGTACAGCGGTCATTGCCATGACCGGCTTGGCGATGCTCCATACCGAGGCGGCACTGGCACAAGGTGGAATCGACAACAGCTCGCTGACCTCACCCGCCTTCCGCGAACACAAACGCACCTTCGGATTGGTCTACACCCTGCCGAAGGAAGTGAACGATGTCCTGGCCATCACGATCGGCGGCCTGCTGCGTGAGAAGCTACTGGACGCCAATCTCATCGACGAAGCCCTGCGCTTCAACATTCCTCATGTCACCGTGCTGCACATTCACAACTCCGATCCAACGACACCGGAGAAGATGCTGAAGGCGATGCCCAAGCTGCCGCCGGTGCTCAACCTGACACTCAAGACCTTCTACACGACGGAAGCGGCCAAGGGCGCCGGCCATCCCTGGTGGCTCGACCTCGGTATCGTCAAGGAAGGCCCGGGCTTCGAAGCCATGATGGCCTTCAACACGATCGCCACGACGGCCCTTACACCACTGCGCGACGGTCCACTGCCACGTGTCACCGGGCCGGTCTACGCCGCCATGGGTGATGCTGGAAAGGAGCTGGTGCAGACCGTGGGCGTCAGCGGCCTGAATACCGTGAAGGACGGCAAGGAACTGCGTCCACACAATCCGCACAACACGCTGGTCTATTCGATGGCCAAGTTCACGCCCGAGATCCAGGCGGCGTTCAACCAGACCGCAGCGGAGTTCAACCAGATCCTGCCGGAGGGAATCAAGACGACCTTCAAGACGGTGTCGATCGTCGAGCTCGGCTTCTCCGGCAACGTGCTGCGTGAAATCTACCGCATCGGCCTGGATGATGGCGCTGTGCTCAACGTCGCTACGGGTGCAGTGGTCGCAAAATAACTCAGACCAGCCGATACCCCACGCCCGGCTCGGTCAGCACGTGCCGGGGCGAGGCCGGATCAGCTTCGATCTTCTGGCGAAGCTGACGAATGTAGACGCGCAGGTACTGCGGATCGACCGATTCGTCGCGCCAGACCTCGCGCAGCAAATGACGGTGCGTCAGCACCTTGCCGGCATGGATCGCGAGCTGTTCGAGGATGTCGTACTCCTTGGGCGAAAGCTTGATGGCGTCGCCACCGCGCTCGACGTGGCGGCGCACCAGATCGACTTTCAGATCGTCGCTGGAAAAGGTTCGCTCAGCTCCCTGCTCCTGCAGGCGATGCCGAAGCGCGGCACGAATACGCGCCATCAGCTCCTCGGCGCCAAACGGCTTGGTGACATAGTCGTCGGCGCCGGAATCGAGAGCCGCCACCTTGGCGGCCTCGTCGCCGCGGCTCGACAGGACCACGATGGGCACGTGCGCCAGCCCGCGCAGCCGAGCGATCAGGTCGAGGCCGTCGACATCCGGCAGCCCGAGATCGAGCAGCACGAGATCGGGTCGATGATGCCGCATGGCTGACAATGCTTCCGCGCCGTTCGCAGCCTCCAGGACACGGTGCTCGTGCGCAGACAGCGTTGTGCGCAGCAGGCGGCGGATCGGTGGCTCGTCGTCGACGATCAGGATGGTGGCGCCGTCAGCCGCCATGTCGGGTCACCGGATAGATCACCAAGAACTCCGCACCACTCCGGTCCACTCGATTGCGCACCGTGAGCGTGCCGCCCATCGCCTCGACGAAGCCCCGTGCAATGGCAAGTCCAAGGCCAGTGCCGGCGCGGCGGCGATCACCAGCATCGGCTCGATAGAATTTCTCGAAGATACGGTCAAGGTCACCCTCGGCGATACCTGGCCCCTCGTCGCGCACCGCGATCTCAATTCGCCCACCCTCCTGTCGCGCCACGACCTCGATGTCACCGCCCGCCGGTGAATATTTGGCGGCATTGTCGAGCAGGTTGAACAGGACCTGTTCAGCCAGCACGAAATCGAGCTGCAGGGCCGGCATCCCCTGTGGAACTGTGCTCGATACTGTATGCCCCGTCATCAGCGGCTTTATCCGGCGCAGGGTCGTCGAAACGAGGTCGCCGACCTCGACCGCCTCGCGTTTGGGAACGATGGCGCCGGCATCGAGCCGCGTCATATCGAGCAAGTTGCCGACAAAGCGATCCAGCCGCTCGGCTTCGGCCTGGGCTGTCGCCAGCAGCTCCCGGCGCGTACCGGCATCGTAGCGCTCGCCATAGCTCAGCAGGCTGGAGAGCGAACCGATGATCGAAGCGAGCGGCGTGCGCAGATCGTGCGACACCGACGTGAGCATGGCGGAACGCAGGCGCTCCCGCTCGGCGCCGAGGCGGGCCTGGTCGATGTCCTCGGCAAGGGTCACGCGCTCGATGGCGACGGCTGCCTGGTTGCCCACCGCCTCGAGCAGGCGGCGTTCACCGGCGGACAGCTCACGCCCTTCCTTGTTGGGCAGCACGCCGATCGTGGCGATGGCCGACCGGCTGGTGCGGAAAGGCACGAACAGCCAACGCCCGCCCGGCAGGGTATCGGTGCCACGGCCGGCTGGCCGGTCAGCGTCCCACGACCAGCGGGCGGCCGCGATGTCCGCTTCGCTCAATTCACTATCCGGCGGAAACGCGGCTTTGGTTGCGAGCCTGCCACCCTCTGGCATGAGGACGACGATCTCGGCATTGAGCAGGCGCGCAAGGTGGGTCACCACGATCCACAGGAGATCATAGAGATCAACGACACCCGCAATCTTGCGGCTAAAGGCATAGAGTTCGGCTGTGGTCCGCGCTTCGCGCCGCGCCGATTCGGTCTGGACGCGCGTGCGCGCTGCGAGTGCACTCGCGATCGCCGCCACCACCATGAAGAAGAACAGCGCCATCACGTTGGCGGGATCGGTGATGGTGAATTGATAGAGCGGCGGCAAGAAGAAGAAGTTGAAGCAGAGGACACTCAGGCTCGACACCCAGAGCGAAGGCACCAACCCATGACGCGCCGCCGCTGCCAGCACCGGCACCACGTAGATCAGAGAGATGTTCGGCAGCACGATCAACCGATCGACCAGCACGCCGATCGCTGTCGCCGCCGCCGTCGACAGGATTCCTTCGAGATAAGGTCCCGGCGTCCTTGGCACGTCGCGCAGCCAGTCCTTGGCGCTGGCCGCCGGCTCTCGATCGCCCGAAGGCGCTACCTCGACAGCGAGGCCGGAACCCGAGCGCACCAGCTCGTCGACCACCGAGCCGTGCCGCAACTCGAACCAGCGAGAGCGTCGCGACTTGCCGACCACCACACGTGTGGCGTTGCGTAGGCGGGCGAAGGCCACCACCTCCTCGACCACCGACCGGCCGGGCACGGTCACAACCTCCGCGCCGAGCTGGGCTGCCAGCCGCATCGCCTCGGTGAGTCGCGTATGTTCCTGCTCGCTCAATGTGGCGTGGCGATCGGTTTCGACATAGAGCGCGATCAACTCGGCATCGAGCGCCTCGGCACTGCGCTTGGCGGCGCGCACGGCATTGGCTGCTCCCAGCCCAGGATCGAGGCAGACGATCACCCGCTCGCCCGCTGCCCAGGGGCCGGTGATGGCATGTTCGCGCATGTAGCTGCGCATCTGCTCATCGACCCGCACAGCAGTGCGGCGAAGCGCCAGCTCGCGCAGCGCGGTCAGGTTGCCGGGCGAGAAGTAGTGGCGAAGCGCACGTTGCGCCTGATCGCGGACATAGACCTTACCCTCACCTAACCGCGCGATGAGATCGGCCGGCGTCAGGTCGATCAGCTCGACCTCGTCCGCAGCGTCAACCACGCGATCAGGGATGGTTTCGCGCACACGAATGCGCGTGATGCGCGCCACGACGTCGTTCAGGCTCTCGATATGCTGGACGTTCAGGGTCGAATAGACGTCGATGCCGGCGGTCAGCAGCTCCTCGACATCGAGATAGCGCTTGGGGTGGCGACTGCCCTCGGCATTGGTGTGGGCAAGCTCGTCGACCAGGACCAGCGCCGGCCGTCGCTTCAGGATGGCGTCGAGATCCATCTCCTGAAGGGTGCGGCCACGATAGTCGATGGACCGGCGTGGCACGACTTCGAGGTCGGCGAGCTGGGCCTCGGTCTCGCTACGACCATGCGTCTCCACGACACCGACCACGACATCGATGCCCTCCCGTCGGCGGCGATGCGCTGCCGACAGCATCTCGTAGGTCTTGCCGACGCCTGGTGCTGCTCCGAGAAAGATCTTGAGCTTGCCGCGCGCTTCCTTTTCCGCAGCTTTGAGCAGCGCGTCGGGAGAGGGGCGGGCGTCGTCAGTGACCTGGGCCATAGAGCCCGATCATTGTCACCGCTTGGCCTGCGCGTCGAGCGCCAGGTTGAGCTGCAGGACATTGACTCTGGGCTCGCCCAGCAGGCCATACATGCGGCCTTCGGTATGCTGCGCAACCAGGCGCTGGACGTCGGCTTCCGGCATGTTCCGCGCCTTGGCAACCCGCGCCACCTGCCAGGCGGCGGAGGCCGGCGAGAGATGCGGATCGAGGCCGCTCCCCGAGGTCGTGACCAGGTCGACCGGTACGCCTTTGCCGAGCTTGTCGGCGTCTTCCTTGACGCGATCGATCAGCGCCTTGGAGGTCGGGCCGAGGTTGGAGCCCGACGAGTTCGCGGCATTGTAGGGCGCCGACACGGTCTTGGTCGCATCGGCGGGATCCGTGTCCAGGGTGGCCGACAGCCGGCCGTGGAAGTAGCCCTCGCCGATGAAGTTCTGCCCAATCAGGCTCGACCCTATGACCTTGCCGTCGCGCTCGATCAGCGACCCTTTCGCCTGGCTGGGAAAAATGGCTCCGGTGAGACCGACCATGGCCAGTGGATAGGCCAGGCCCAGCAGCACGGTCATCGACAGGAGCATCACGATGGATGCGCGGAAATGACGAAGCATGGTTCTCTCCTTGTCGCGGACCGGCTAGGCGAGGCCTGCGGCCGTGACGATGACGTCGATCAGCTTGATGCCTGCGAAGGGCACGATCAGACCGCCGATGCCGTAAATTAGAAGGTTCCGCCGGAGCAGCGCAGCGGCGCCGCTCGGCCGATACTGCACGCCGCGCAGGGCGAGCGGGATCAAGGCGATGATGATCAGCGCATTGAAGATGATTGCCGACAAGATGGCGCTCTCCGGTGTCGCGAGGCCCATTACGTTCAGCACGCCGAGCTGCGGGTAGAAGGCGATGAACATCGCCGGGATGATGGCGAAGTACTTCGCCACGTCGTTGGCGATCGAGAAGGTCGTAAGCGCGCCACGCGTCATCAGGAGCTGCTTACCGATGGCCACGATCTCGATGAGCTTGGTCGGATCGCTGTCGAGGTCGACCATGTTGCCGGCTTCGCGCGCGGCGTTGGTGCCGGTCTGCATCGCAACGCCGACATCGGCCTGGGCAAGGGCGGGCGCATCGTTGGTGCCGTCGCCGCACATCGCCACGAGCTTGCCCTTCGCCTGCTCCTCGCGGATCAAGCGAAGCTTGGCCTCGGGTGTGGCCTGGGCCAGGAAGTCGTCGACGCCGGCCTCGGCCGCGATCGCCGCCGCCGTCTGCGGATTGTCACCGGTGATCATCACGGTGCGGATGCCCATGCTACGCAACTCGGCGAAGCGCTCGCGGATGCCGCCTTTGACGATGTCCTTCAGGTAGACGACACCGAGGATCTGACCGTTGCGCGATACGGCGAGCGGCGTGCCGCCCTCCTTGGCGATGTAGGTGGAGATACGGCTGACCTCCTCGGTCGGCGGTGTGACGCCGAGCGAGCGCGCATGCTCGATCACGGCATCGACGGCGCCCTTGCGGATCACCGCGCCTTCATGATCGACGCCGCTCATGCGGGTCTGCGCCGTGAAGGGCACGAAGCTGGCATGCAGCTCCGCCACCTCGACCCCACGCAAACCGTGCTTCTCCTTCGCCAACACGACGATGGAGCGGCCCTCAGGCGTCTCGTCAGCCAGACTGGCGAGCTGGGCGACGCGTGCCACCTCGTCCTCGTTGACGCCGGTCACCGGGATGAACTGAGTGGCGTGACGATTGCCGAGCGTGATGGTGCCGGTCTTGTCGAGCAGCAGTGTGTCGACATCGCCCGCCGCTTCGACGGCACGGCCCGAAGTCGCCAACACATTGAAGCGCACCAGGCGGTTCATGCCGGCGATGCCGATGGCCGACAGCAGCGCGCCAATGGTCGTGGGGATCAGGGTCACGAACAGGGCGATCAGCACGACTACCGAGACGGCGCCGCCGGCATAGGTGGCGAAGCTCGGGATGGTTACGACCGCCAGGACGAAGATCAGAGTCAGGCCAGCCAGCAGGACGCTTAACGCCAGCTCGTTGGGTGTCTTCTGGCGCGAGGCACCTTCGACCAGGGCAATCATGCGATCGAGGAAGCTCGATCCCTGCTCGGCGGTGATGCGGACCTTGATCCTGTCCGACAGCACGCGCGTACCGCCGGTCACTGCCGAGCGGTCGCCGCCAGCCTCGCGAATGACCGGCGCCGATTCGCCGGTGATCGCCGACTCGTCGATCGTTGCCACGCCTTCGATGATCTCACCGTCGCCCGGCACCAGATCACCAGCCTCGACCAGGACCCTGTCGCCGACCTTGAGCGTATGGGCACGGCGCGGCTCGAACATGTCACCGACGCCCAGCAGAACTTTGGCCATGGTCTCGCTGCGCATGCGGCGCAGAGTATCGGCCTGGGCCTTGCCGCGGCCCTCGGCCACCGCCTCGGCGAAGGTCGCGAACAGGACAGTGACCCACAGCCAGATTACGATCTGGATCTCGAAGCCGGTGCGCGGCGACCCGACGATGAGATCGCGCACAGTCAGCACGGTCGCGGCCAGCGCCACCAGTTCGACGGTGAACATCACCGGGTTACGGGCGAGCGCGCGTGGGTCGAGCTTGGTGAAGCTCGCAAGCAGCGCAGGCTTGAGGATTGCCGCGTCGAACAGGGACGGCGACTTGTCTTTCTTGCTCATGATGACGCCTCTTAGAACAACGTGCCGGCCAGCATCGCGAAGTGCTCGGCGATCGGTCCGAGCGCCAGGGCCGGTAGGTAAGTAAGACCGCCCACGATCAGAATGGCGCCGACCAACAGGCCGACGAACAGGCCGCCGTGGGTGGGGAAAGTACCGGCCGACGCCGCGGTCTTGCGCTTGGCGGCAAGCGAGCCAGCTACGGCGAGCATCGGTACGATGATGGCAAACCGGCCGACCATCATCGCGATGGCGAGCGTGCCGTTGTAAAAGACGGTGTTGGCCGTCAGCCCACCGAAGGCACTGCCGTTGTTCGCGGCACCAGAGGTGTAGGCGTAGAAGATCTCGCTGAACCCGTGCGGACCAGCATTGGCCGGGCCGGCGAGACCCACCGGCAGCACGCTGGCCAGCGCCGTGAAGCCCAGGATGACCAGCGGCAGGCAAAGGATGGCCAGCATGGTCATCTTGACCTCGCGCGCCTCGATCTTCTTGCCGACATACTCGGGCGTGCGGCCGACCATGAGGCCTGCCAGGAAGATCGCCAGGATAGCGAACAGCAGCACACCGTAGAGGCCGGCGCCGACGCCGCCGATGATGATCTCGCCCAGCAGCATGTTGATCAGCGGGATCATGCCACCGAGCGGCATGAAGCTGTCGTGCATGGCGTTCACGGCACCGCACGAGGCGGCGGTGGTGACCACGGCAAAGAGAGCGGACAGCGGCGAACCGAAGCGTACCTCCTTGCCCTCCATGTTGCCGGCCGTGTTGTCGACACCGAGTGCGGCGATCAGCGGATTACCGCCGGCCTCCGCCCAATAGGCCACATAGGTACCGACCAGGAACAGCACGCCCATGGCGGCGAAAATCGCCCAACCCTGGCGTTCGTCACCGACCGCTCGGCCGAAGACATTGGTCATCGCCGCACCAATCACCAGAATGGAGAGCATCTGCACCAGATTGGTAAAGGCGGTCGGATTCTCGTAGGGATGCGCAGAGTTAGCGTTGAAGAAGCCACCGCCGTTGGTACCCAGCATCTTGATCGCGAGCTGTGACGCGACGGGGCCCTGCGCGAGGGTCTGCTTAGCGCCTTCAACAGTCGTCGCCTCGACATAGGAGGCGAGGTTCTGCGGCACGCCCTGCCAGACGTAGAAGAGAGTCAGCAGAACGCAGATCGGTAGCAGCACATAGAGCGTGACCCTCACGAGGTCGGCCCAGAAATTGCCGATTGTCTTCGCTTCAGTACGCGCAAAACCGCGGACGAAGGCCATGGCGAGCGCAATGCCGGTCGCCGCACTCAGGAAGTTCTGCACCGAGAGCCCGGCCATTTGCGAGAGATAGCTCATGGTGCTCTCGCCACCGTAGCTCTGCCAGTTGGTGTTGGTGAGGAAGCTCACCGTCGTATTGCCGGCAAGATCTGGCGGCACCGACGCCATGCCTTGCGGATTGAAGGGCAGCAGATCCTGCAGACGCAGCAACAGATAGAGAAAGGCAAAACCCACGATGTGGAAGACGATCATGGCGCGGGCATAGACCCACCAGCTCTGCTCTTCCGCAGGATTGATGCCGGCCAGACGATAGAAGCCGCGCTCGACCGGCACCAACACGGGCGACAGAAAGGTACGCCGCCCCGCCATGACATTGTCGAGGTAGCCGCCGAGCGGCCGCGTGAACAGCAGCAGAAGCGCGACGAAGAGCGCGATCTGCGCCCAGCCGTTGATGGTCATGGCAGCCTCAGAACTTTCCTTAGAACTTTTCCGGGCGCGCCAGCGCGACGGTCAGATAGACGAGCAGGATCGCGGCGAGCCCGCCGCCCAGGACGTAATCGAGAATCATGATGCGTCCTCAGATCCGGTGGCAGAGACGCTCGTAAGCGATCAGCAGGCAGAACAGCACGAGGCCGCCGCCGAAAAACAGAACGTCCAACATGGAACTCTCCTTCGGCCGGATAGAAGGAGCTTCGCGCGTAGGAATTCGAGCCGACGGAACCGCCGATGGCATAGGAACGGCATAGGAATTTCGCGATCCACCCGGGTATGGATCGCATTGCCTATGAAATTCCTATGACCCAGTCGCGCGATCGACATGGATTTCCTAGGGCGGCCCCGCGTCTTTTGCGCTCCGTAACAAGGGGAGTCGAAGATGTTCAGGAAATCGGCAAGTCTGGCGGTGGCAATGCTCGCGCTGCTGGGTTCAACTGCCGCCCACGCCCAGGGGACGCCGGATCCAGCGGCGCCGACGGCGCCCGCCCCGCCCGAGAAGGAAGTCTGGAAAGGCCCGTTCGGCGGAACCTTCACCGCAGGCATCGCCGTCCTCAACGACTATTCCTATCGCGGCATCTCCCAGACCCAGCGACAGGTCGCCGTCCAGGCCGCCTTCGGATACGAGACCGCCCCGGTCTCCGAGAAGGTCCCGCTGTCCGCCTACGTCAGCGCCTGGGGCTCCAACGTCAACTTCCCCGGCACCGGCGCCTCCGTCGAAATCGACCTCAACGCCGGGCTGCGCCTCAAAGCCCTCGACGACAAGCTCACCTTCGACCTCGGCTACATCCGCTACAACTATCTCGGCGCCCCCGCCGACCTCTACTTCGACTTCAACGAGTTCGGCCTCGTCGCCGGATACGATTTCGGCGTCGCCCAGCTCCAGGCCGCCGTCCGCTACAGCCCCAACTTCTTCGCCAACTCCGGCAACGCCTGGTACAGATGGGGACAGATCACCGTTCCCCTGCCCTTCCTGCGCGTCAACGAGAACATCGCCTTCAAGGTCTTCGGCAACGTCGGCAACCAGTATGTCGAGCGCTTCACCAACTACGGCATCCCCAACGACAACTACTGGGACTGGCAGGCCGGCGTCGTCGTCAACGTCTATGGCTTCGACCTCTCCGCCGTCTACACAGGCACCAACCTCAGCGTCCAGGATTGCCTCGGCACCCAGAACTGCGCCTCACGCGTCATCATCGGAATCTCCAAGACGTTCTAGGCTGCAGAGACATGAATAAGGCGCGCAGTCGTTCCGGTTCCCTTCCGGACGACCGCGCCTGAAAAGCCGCCAGCCTCCAGCCGCGCCACCGTCTCTTTCGCGATACGCCCAACCTGGGCGGCTGTCGGTGGCTCAAAGACAAGGTGAAGGCGACCACGCGGCGCGAGAACACTTCGGATAATCGCAACCTCCCGTGCCGCGTCCCGCCAGAACAGATTCACGTTGATGGCGAAGACCTTGTCGAAACGCTGCTGGCCGACGGGCATGTCGGCCAGCGCCATCGTGGCGAATGTCGCCTTCCCGTCTCGCTCGTGATTTTGGTTTCGCCGACGAGCGGCCGCGATCATCGTCGCGGAGCGGTCGATCGCCAGAATCGTGCCGCTCGTCAATCCTTCGCAGAGGGCCGCAACGGCCAGCCCTTGCCCACACCCGATTTCGAGAAGCCGATCCGACGGCTTCGGCGCGATGACCTCCAGCGCCCAGGCGATACGCAAGGGCTGTGCAGAGATCAGGTCATCATCCGCTGATGCAGATCGAACATGATCCAGAAGCTGCCGCCCACCATGATGAAGATCAGCAGCGCGGTGAAGACCAGCGCCAGCAGGTTTTCCTTGGGCGTGGTCGTGAAATTGAGATGCAGGAAGAACCGCAGGTGGACCAGCACCTGCAACACGGCAGCAATGCCGATGATCAACAGCGTGCGTTGCGGCGGCAGCGCGTGTGTGGCGACCAGCCAGAACGGAATAACGCTCAGCACGACGGCGAGCACGAAGCCGATCAGGTAGTTGCGAAGCCCATGCTGTTCCATCAGAGCAGTCCCGGCAGGTAGACGATCGAGAAGATCCCGACCCAGGCGATATCGAGGAAATGCCAGAAGAGGCCGAGCCGGTAGAGCCGCGAGGCCACCGGCGCAGTGAGGCCCTTCAGAGCGACTTGCGCCGACAGGATCAGGATCCACAGCAGGCCCATGGTGACATGCACGCCGTGCGTGCCGACCAGGGTGAAGAAGGCCGAGAGGAAGCCGCTGCGGTCTGGCCCGGCACCCTTGGCGATCATGCCGGCGAACTCGCGCACTTCGAGGAAGACGAAGCCCGCACCCAACAGGAACGTGACGGCAAGCCAGCCGATCACGGCGCTGCGATTGCCCGTCCGCACCGAGAGGCTCGCAAAGCCGAAGGTCGTACTGGAGACCAGCAGCAGCACCGTTTCGAGTGCGGCGTTGTTCAGGTCGAAGAGATCCTTGCCCGTCGGCCCGCCGGCCGTGCCGGGGATCATGATGGCGTAGGTGGCGAACAGCAGGGCGAAGATCACGGCATCGCCCATCAGGTAGAGCCAGAAGCCGAGGGCGCGCTGCTCCCGGGTTTCAGCCTCCTCCCGTTCGTGCTCGCTCATGTGCACGACGCTCATGCCCGGCTCCCGAGCTGACGGAAGCGCTCATCTTCCATGCGCTTCACCTCGCCGGCCGACAGGGTGAACTCGGCATTGTCGTCGGACGAACGGGCGATAACCGTGATGAACATCACGATCGCCGAAACGATCACCAGCCACCAGATGTGCCAGACGATGGCAAAGCCCAGCACGAAGGCGAAGCCGCCCAGGATCACACCAGCCGGCGTATTCGACGGGATACGGATCGGTGCATAGGAAGCCGGCCGCCGATAGGCAGTGCCGTTCTTCTTCGCCTCGAGGAAGGGTTCGCGATCGCCGACCGTCGGAATCACCGCAAAGTTGTAGGGCGGCGGCGGCGAGGACGTCGACCATTCGAGGGTACGGCCGTCGAACGGATCGCCCGTCCGATCTTCCGTAAGCTTGCGGTCGCGGATCGAGACATAGATCTGGATCACCATGGAGGCGATACCACACAACACGACGACGGCACCAAGGGCCGCGACCATCAGGTAAGGTTGCCAAGTTGGGTCGTTGTAGGTCTCCATGCGGCGCGGCATGCCCTTCAGGCCGAGCAGATAGAGTGGCATGAAGGCCAGGTAGAAGCCGATCAGCCAGCACCAGAAGGAGGCGAGCCCCCAGCCGCGGTTGAGCTCGAACCCGAAGGCCTTGGGGAACCAGAACATGTAGCCCGCGAGATAGCCGAACAGCACGCCTGGGATGATCATGTTGTGGAAATGCGCGACCAGGAAGGTCGTGTTGTGCATCAGGAAGTCGGCCGGCGGGATGGCGAGCAGCACGCCGGTCATACCGCCAATCACGAAGGTCACGATGAAGCCGATGCTCCACATCATCGACGGATGGAAGTCGATGCGACCGCGATACATGGTCAGCAGCCAGTTGAAGACCTTCACGCCTGTGGGCACCGCGATGATCATGGTCGTCACGCCGAAGAAGGCATTGACGTTGGCGCTCGACCCCATGGTGAAGAAGTGGTGCAGCCAGACGGTGAAAGACAGGATCGCGATCGCCGCCGTGGCATAGACCAGCGATTCGTAACCGAACAGGCGCTTGCGCGAGAAGGTCGCCACGACCTCGGAGAAGATGCCAAAGGCCGGCAGGATCAGGATGTAGACCTCCGGGTGGCCCCAGATCCAGAAGAGGTTGGCGTAGTTCATCATGTTGCCGCCATGCGCATTCGTGAAGAAGTGCATGCCGGCGAGGCGGTCCAGGGCGAGCAGGCCGCAGGCCACGGTGATGGCGGGGAAGGCAAAGGCCATCAGCACCGAGGCGCAGAGCGCGGTCCAGGTGAAGGGCGTCATGCGCATCAAGGTCATGCCCGGCGCGCGCCGTTTCAGGATCGTGACGACGAAGTTGATGCCCGACATCGTCGATCCGACGCCGCTGATCAGGATGGCCCAGATCCAGTAATCGACGCCGACGCCGGGATTGTACTCGATGCCCGAATAGGGCGGATAACCGGTCCAGCCCGCAGTCGAGAACTTGCCGATCACCAGCGAGACCATGACGAGAGCCGCTCCCGCCGCGCTCAGCCACAGGCTGACGGCGTTCAGCCATGGGAACGCCACGTCGCGGGTGCCGATCTGCAGTGGCATGATGAGGTTGATCAGCCCGGTCATGAACGGCATCGCCATGAAGAAGATCATGATCGTGCCGTGCGAGCTGAAGATCTGGTCGAAATGCTCGGGCGGCAGGTAGCCGCCGGCATTGAGCGCCATCGCCTGCTGGGCGCGCATCATGATGGCATCGACGAAGCCACGCAGCAGCATGATCAGCGCCAGCACGATGTACATGATGCCGATGCGCTTGTGGTCGACGCTGGTCAGCCAGTCGGTCCAGAGATACTTCCAGGCCTTGAGCCAGGTCAGCACGATGGCCACCAGCAGTGCACCGCCCACGGTGACGGCCGCGCCTCCGGCTGCGATCGCGCTGTAGAGCGGCAGGGCTTCGATCGTCAGTTTGCCGAACATGCCGCTATCTCCGGGCCGGCACGCCCGCGCCCTGCCCCTGGTTCTGGGTATGGGTGTGGCCGCTGTGCCGGTACTTGGCGATGATCTGGTCGTAGAGACCGGGCTCGATCGCTGAATAGTAGGTAATGGGAACGGCGCGGCTCTTGGCCGCCTGCGCCGGATAGGTCTGTGCGTCGAGGCGGCCCGGCGCCTGCTTGGCCTTGGCGACCCAGGCGTCGAAGTCGCCCTGGCTCAGTGAGAGCACCTCGAAATGCTGGTCCGAGTAACCGCCGCCCGAGTACTGGCTGTTACGGCCGACGAACTTGCCCGGCTGGTCCGCCAGGAGCTGCAGTCGCGTCTGCATGCCGGCCATGGCGTAGATCTGACCGGCGAGCTGCGGGACATAGAAGGAGTTCATCACCGTGTCGGAGGTGATCCGCAGGCTCACCGGGCGTCCCGCCGGGAAAGCGAGCTGGTTCACCACCGCGATACCCTGTTCGGGATAGATGAACAGCCACTTCCAGTCCTGCGCCACGACCTGCACTTCGATCGCCGGACCGGCATTCTCGATCGGACGGTAGGGATCGAGCTTGTAGGTGCTGCGCCAGAGCAGCACGCCTAGGGCAATGACGATAATGGCCGGGATCGACCAGACGAAAGCGTCGATCTTGACCGAATTGGCCCAGGTCGGTGCGTACTGCGCGCTGGTATTGGACGCCCGATAGCGCCAGGCGAACCACAAGGTCAGGATGATGACCGGTACGATCACGATCATCATCACGCAGAAGGCGTCGAAGAGGAGGTCGCGCTCGGCGAGCGCAATCGGCCCCTTGGGGTCGAGAACGGCGGCGCGCTTCAGATCGCATGCGCCGACCAGCAGAGCCACGCTGGCGGCCAGCATCGCTCCACGCCAATTGATTCCCCTGAGCTTCAAGCTCCCCCGCCCGGCTTATTGAACTATTCGGGCAGATTGAAGCTCGCTCTCGTAATGAGCAACGATTTCTTTTGCTGACCTGACGTCAGGTCTACTCGTCAGGTCTTCTGGCCGCCGGGTGGCACAGGCGTCTGGGCTGGCGGCGTCTTGCCTTGAGGGTCCTTCGCCGTGCAGACATCGGCGCGCAGACGATCCTTGAGGGCCGCGATCTGCTCCTCGATCTGCTTGTTCGCCGCTTTCTGCTTCTCGATCTGATCCTCGAGCGCCTTCACCTGTGCGGCATCGGGGCCCGCAGGTGCGGGTGGCGCCGGTGGCGCTGGAAGCTGAACCGCTACGTTCACGATCGGACGATAGAAAAGGTACCAGCCGAGGCCGAGACCGAAGGCCAGGAGGAAGAAGCCGCCCAGCAGGCCGCCCAGAATCCACGGCCAACGCGCTGCCGGACGTTCCGGTTGGGGAGCAGGTGACGGATTGGTGTCTGCCATATTGCAGTTGGGCTCCGGATGCGGGCCTCAGTCAACACCCGCCGCGCGGCGGAATTTGGGCGTTGCGGAGACCTCCTTGCGCAACCGGTTTCGCTATATAAGTGTATATGCACAGACTTGGTGTTCCGAGCCGCCCCTCGACCTGACTTGAAGCGGCGTCTAGGGTCACCGCAATTGAGCAAAGGAGAGTTCCCATGACGGCCTGCATCGTCGGTTGGTCCCACGGCAAGTTCGGCAAGCTCGATGGCGAGACCAGCGAATCGCTGATCGTGAAGGCCGCGAGCGACGCCATCGCCCATGCCGGGATCGAGCCCAAGGACGTCGACGTCATTTACGTCGGCAACATGAATGGCGGCTTCGTGCGCCAGGAGTTCCACTCCTCGCTGCCGCTGCAAACCCATCCCGACCTGCGCTTCAAGCCCAGCACGCGTGTCGAGAATGCCTGCGCCACCGGATCGGCTGCCATCCACATGGGGTTGAACACGCTCGCCGCCGGCAAGGCGCGCTTCGTGCTGGTGGTCGGCGTCGAGAAGATGACCGAACTCAACTCCGCCCAGGCCGGTGACGTGCTGATCAAGGCATCGTACGTCGCAGAGGAAGCGACCATCGAGGCGGGCTTCGCCGGCATCTTCGGCAAGATCACCTCGGCCTACTTCCAACGCTATGGCGACAAGTCGGACGCGCTCGCCAAGATCGCGGTCAAGGCCCACAAGAACGGCGCCAAGAATCCCTTCGCGCATTTCCAAAAGGAGTTCGCCTACGACTTCTGCCGCACGCCGTCGGATAAGAACCCGTTCGTCGCCGGCCCGCTGAAGCGCACCGACTGCTCGCCCGTCACCGACGGCGCGGCGGCCGTGGTGCTGACCGACGTCGGCACGGCGCTGGGCATGAAGCAGGCGATCGCCTTCCGCGCCGCCGAGCACGTCAACGACTTCCTGCCCATGAGCAAGCGCGACATCATCAAGTTCGAAGGCCCGCAGCGCGCCTGGCAGCAGGCGCTGAAGTCGGCGCACCTCGACCTGCTCGATCTCTCCTTTGTCGAAAGCCATGACTGCTTCACCTCCGCCGAGCTGATCGAGTACGAGGCGATGGGCCTCACGGCACCAGGCGAAGGCGAGCGGGCCATTCACGAAGGCTGGGTCGAGCGCGACGGCAAGCTGCCGGTCAACGTCTCGGGTGGCCTGAAGGCCAAAGGCCATCCGGTCGGCGCGACGGGCGTCAGCATGCACGTGATGTCCGCCATGCAGCTCTCGGGAACGGCGCCGGAAGGCATGCAGCTTCCCAAGGCCAAACTCGGCGGCGTGTTCAACATGGGCGGCGCGGCCGTCGCCAACTATGTGAGCATCCTCGAACCGCTGCGCTAGACAGCGTGCGCCCCGTCGACCGTCCCGAAAGCGACGCCATCCTGGGGGCCATGCGCCAAGTGGCGTTGGCGGGCGGTCACGCCATCAGCCACGCCGATACG
This sequence comes from Reyranella sp., assembly GCF_004297405.1. Classification (GTDB taxonomy): domain Bacteria; phylum Pseudomonadota; class Alphaproteobacteria; order Reyranellales; family Reyranellaceae; genus Reyranella. The sequence goes on along the minus strand of NZ_SCVC01000015.1, from coordinate 92,558 downwards.
GTGAGCATCCTCGCAGCAGGTCATTACCTGCTGCGCCGGCACGATCTCACCGATATCGGAGCCTTGCCCGCGGTCGAGCCCGTCGATCTGGCCCGACTGCTGCAGGACCACGAGCTGGCGCGCGAGGCGCTGCGCTATCTCGCCATCATGGTGATGGTCGACGGCGCCCTCGACCCGGAGAAGCTCAAGCTGGTGCTGGCCTATGCGCGGGCTCTCGACATCGAGGAAGCCTATCTGACGCAGATGGTCGAGGCGGCGTCGGGCCACATGGCCTGGTCGATCGCCGACATGACGATGCGCAACGCCGAGAGCGTCGTCGGTGGGCCCTGGGGCAATCGCCCTGATCCGGCGGAATGGATTCTCCCCTACAAGGGTGACAAAGCCGATCCCGCGCTGGTGGCGCGCTACGAGGCGCTGGGCAAGCTGCCGCAGAATACGTTCGGCAAGGCGCTCTGGGACTTCGACAAAAGGAATGGCTACCCGTTCCCCGGCGACCCGGGTGCGCTCAACGCGGGCTTCGCGACGCCGCATGACGCCACCCACATCATCTCAGGCTACGACACGAGCTACCGCGGCGAGATCCTGGTCTCGACCTTCACGGCGGCCATGCACCCGATCAATCCCATGGCGGGCCATATCATACCGGTGATCTTCAACGGCCATCTCGGCGTCAGGTTCAACGACGTCGCCACGCCCGCCACAGGCGGCTTCGATCCGAAAGAGTTCTGGTATGCTTGGGCGCGCGGTCGCGACATGACCATCGACCTCTTCGCCCCAGACTGGAGCGTCTGGGACTGGATCGAGCAGGATCTCGAGAAACTGCGCCGCGACTGGAACGTCGCGCCGGCCTAGACGACCGGGCTCGCGCCGCCGTCGACGTTGATGGCGACACCGGTGATGAACGAGCCGGCATCGGAGCAGAGGAAGCAGGCCATGCGCGCGAACTCCTCGGCCTTGCCCATGCGGCCGATCGGGATGCGGCCCTTGGCCATGCCGGCCAGGAACTCCTCGTAGGTCTTGCCCTCACCCGCTGCGGTCTTGTGACGGCGTTCCCACTGGTCGCTCTCGATCAGGCCGACCAGCATCGCATTCACCAGGATGTTGTCCTTTGCATTCTCCTGGGAGAGCGCTTTGGTGAGCGCGAGGCCAGCCGCCCGACTGACGCTGGTCGGAGTCGAGTTGGCGGTCGGCGCCTTGGCGCCGATGTTCAGCACGTTGACGATGCGGCCCCACTTGCGCTGGCGCATGCCGGGCAGCGCATGGCGGATCAGGCGGATGGCGGCGAACAGCTTGAGGTCGAGGTCACCCTGCCAATCCTCGTCGGTCACCGTGTCGAACGGCTTGGCGTGGCTGATGCCTGCGTTGTTGACCACGATGTCGACCTTGCCGAACTCGGCCTCGACCTTCTTCCAGGTCTCCGCGATGGCGGCCGCCTTGGAGACGTCGCAGGAATAAGCCTCGATCTTGATGTTGGCCTTGCCTGCAACCTTGGCCACTTCGGCTTTGGCTTTGGCAAGCGCGTCGGCCTTGCGCGCCAGCAATGCCACCGACGCGCCCGACGCCGCGAATTCCTTGGCCATGGCGAGGCCGAGCCCTGTGCTCGCCCCCGTGATCACGGCCACGCGGCCATCCATCCGTACGTCCATCTCGACCTCCCGATTGCAAAATCGGCCGCCACCTTATCGTCGATGGCGCGGGAGTCGAGATGCAGGCCACCCTATTGCGGCAGCGATTCCGCTTCGTAGAGCTTGGCGTACTCGGCGCTGGGCGGGATCGGCTTGATGACGTCGATGGCGATGCCGTTCGGGTCTTCGGTGATGAAGTGCCGCTGGCCGAAAGCCTCGTCCCGCAGGGTGAGATGAATCTTGAGCCCGGCGGCCTTGGCCCGCTCGTATTCTGCGTCGACGTCCTCGACTTCGAAGTTCACCAGAATGCCCGCCGCCTTCTTGCGGAACGGCGCGGGGATCGTCTCGTGCCGGTAGTCGAGGATCGCGAGGTGCGCCGTGCCCAAGGCCTCGCTGGTGAGATGCACGTACCAGCCGCTGTCGAAGACACGCTTGAAGCGGAACTGGCGCTCCCAGAAAGCGGCGGTGCCGGCGACATCGTCGGTGCAGAGCACGGTGTAGAAGCTCCTGAGTTGCATTGCCCTCTCCTTGGTTGCGATTTACATACAATCTGTATGTCTCCGAACTTAGATACAGGTTGTATGTATGTCAAGACCCCGGATCCAGCCTCGCACCCAGGCCGAGCGGTTGGCCGCGACGCGCGCCGCTCTTCTCAAGGAAGCACGTGCGATCTTTGCGTCCGCCGGCTACGAGGCGGCGGCAACCGAGGAGATCGTCAAACGGGCCAAGGTGACGCGCGGCGCGCTCTATCATCACTTCAAGGACAAGCGCGCGCTCTTTGAGGCCGTCGTCGAAGAGGTGGCACGCGGGATCGCCACGACGATCGACGACATGGCCGTGCCTGTCAGCGATCCATTGGAGGCAATGATCGAAGGCACGCGCGCCTTCCTCGATGCCTGTCTCGATCCGGCGGTGCGACGTATCTACTTGATCGACGCACCCGCCGTGCTGGGCTGGCACCGGTGGCGCGAAATCGACGCGCCGCATGGTGTGCGCTCCCTGCGCGAAGGGATTGCAGTGGTGCTGGCTGCGCGGCCCGATCCGGCACTAGCCATCGAGCCTCTCACCTTCCTGCTCTCCGGCGCTTTCAACGAAGCCGCTCTCTGGGTGGCCGAGGCGAAGGACGAGAAGACGGCCCGGCGCGCCATGGACCGCGCGCTCGGCGAACTTATCGAGCGGCTGTTCGCGCCTTCACGACTGCCGCGAGCACGCGCTCGGGCGTAGCGGGTGCATCGAGCCGCACCGGCGCCCGGCGATCCGTGGCGGCACCGATCGCATCCTTGAGCGCCGTCCACACGGCGGTCGCCAGCATCAACGGCGGCTCGCCCACCGCCTTGGAATGGAAAATCGTCGCCTCGCGCGAGGGCGCATTGGAAAGCATCTTCACATTGAAGACCGGCGGCACATCGCGGCTGCCGGGGATCTTGTAGGTCGAAGGCCCCACGGTCTTGAGCCGGCCCTTGGCGTCCCACCAAAGCTCTTCGCAGGTAAGCCAGCCCTGCCCTTGCACGAATGCGCCTTCGATTTGGCCCAGGTCGATCGCCGGATTGAGCGACTCGCCGCAATCCTGCACGAGATCGGCCCGCAGCACGCGGCTCTCACCGGTCAGCGTATCGATCGCGACCTCAGCCATGGCCGCGCCGAAGGAGAAATAGAAGAAGGGCCGGCCGCGCATCGCCACAGGATCCCAATGGATCTTGGGCGTCTTGTAGAAACCGGTCGCGGAAAGCGAAACACGCCCCAACCAGCAGAGCTTCGCCAGCTCGCCGAAACTCAACACCTGGTTGCTGCCGGGCTTAGCGATGCGCACATTGCCGTCCGCGAACTCGATGTCGTTCTGAGCGACGCCAAAATGTTCTGCGGCGTAGGACATCATGCGCTGCTTGATGGTGTTGGCCGCCTCCCATGCCGCCCAGCCGTTGAGATCGGAACCGGTCGAGGCTGCCGTGGGCGACGTGTTGGGCACTTCGGCCGTCGAGGTAGCGCTGGGCCGGATACGGTCGATATCGACCTTGAACACCTCCGCCACGACCTGCGCCACCTTGATGAAGAGGCCCTGCCCCATCTCGGTGCCGCCATGGTTCAGGCGGATCGAACCGTCAGTATAGACATGGACCAACGCGCCGGCCTGGTTCATGTGCGGCAGGTTGAAGGAGATGCCGAACTTCAGAGGGAACAGTCCAAGCCCACGCTTCAGCACGGGATGGCCGGCGTTGAAGGCATCGATCTCGGCGCGGCGCTGTTCCAGGGCACCGCCTGTCTTCACTTCGGCCCAGCAGCGCGCCAGATGGTTCTCGTCGACCTTCTGGCCGTAGGGTGTCTCGTCCATTCCTTCGGCATAGAAGTTGAGCGCGCGGACGTCGTTGGGGTCGCGTCCCAGGTGATGGGCGATACGATCCAGCGCGTCCTCCATCACCACAACGCCCTGAGGGCCACCGAAGCCACGGAACGCCGTGTTGGACTGCCTGTTGGTGCGGCAGGCATAGCCGACGGCGCGGAAATGCGGGATCCAGTAGGCGTTGTCGGTATGGGTGAGCGCCCGCGCCACAACGCCCGGCGTCAGATCGAGGCTCCAGCCGGCATCGGCCGCCAACACAGCGTCGAGCGCCAGCACCCGACCATCGTCATCGAAACCCACCGTATAGCGGTAATCGAAACCGTGCCGCTTGCCGGTGGCGATCATGTCGATCTCGCGCGGCAGGCGAAGCTTCACCGGCCGGCCGGTGTGGTTGGCAGCAACCGCTGCCGCACCCGCCACCCACGAAGCGTTGCTTTCCTTGCCGCCGAAGCCACCGCCGAGACGACGCACGACGGCGGTGATGCGATTGAAGTCGCAGCCCAGCAGTCGAGCGCAGATGTGCTGCACTTCCGTTGGATGCTGCGTCGAGGAATGCACGACGATGTCGCCATCCTCGCCCGGCAGGGCGAAGGCGATCTGGCCTTCGAGATAGAAATGCTCCTGCCCCCCGACGCTGAACGCCGCGGTCAGCCGATGCGGTGCACGCCGTAGGGCGTCGTCGGGATCGCCCCGCGACAGGGTAGCCGGCGCCTGGACATAGGCCTTCTTCGCCAGCGCCGTCGCAATATCGAGGATGGGCTCTTCCTCCTCGATCTCGACCACGGCGCGCTCGGCCGCCGCCCGTGCTGCATCGAGGCTTTCAGCGACGACCAACGCCAGCGGCTGGCCGGCATAATCGATTCGATCTATCGCGAACAACGGCTCGCCTTGGCCGATGGGCGCGACATCGTTCTTGCCGGGAACATCGCCGGCCGCCAGCACCGCCACCACATCAGGCGACGTTGCCGCGGTAGCGAGGTCGAGCTTCTTCAGCCGACCGCAGGCCTCCGTGCTCAACACCAGGGCGCCGTGCAGCGTGCCGGGCGGCTCGGGCATGTCGTCGATATAGAGCGCCTGTCCGGTGACGTGTTTCAACGCACTGTCGTGACGCTGTGCGGTCCCGACCTTGGTGCTCACAGGGCTTCGAGCTCCAGCGCGCGCGACGGCTGAGCAATCCGCAGCTCCAGCCGGCGCAGCAGATTGGCCGCGACCTGCAGGCGGTAATCGGCCGTGCCGCGCCAGTCGCTGAGTGGCTGGAAGTCTTTGGCAACAGCGGCGATGGCCCCAGCGAAACCGTCCGCCTTCAGGGCCGCTTCGACATGCATTGCGCGCTTGGGCGTCGCCGCCATGCCCCCAAAGCCGACGCGGGCATCCTCGATGCGACCGTCCTTGAGCCGCAGCCGATAACCCGCGGCGACAGTCGAGATATCCTGGTCACGACGCTTGCTCACCTTGTCACAGAAGAAGACTTCGCCTGGCCACAGGCGCGGCATCGACAGACTCTGGATCACCTCGTCGGGCGCCAGCGCCGTCTTGCGATAGCCGGCGAAGAAATCCTCCAGCGGCATCTCGCGAGCGCCGAGGCGCGAGACCAACCTGACGCTGGCCTCCAGCGCCAGCAGCACAGGCGGCATGTCGCCGATCGGCGAGGCGTTGCCGACATTGCCGCCGATCGTGCCGAGATTGCGGATCTGCCGCGATCCCAATCGCGAAAGATAGGGGCGCAGCGCCGGGTAGGCCTCGATCAGAGTCGGCGCGGCTTCCGTATAGGTGACGGCGGCGCCGATCGTGATCTTCTCATCGTCGGCGGCGATCGCCTTCAGCTCGGCGACATGCGCGAGATGAATGATGGTGGCAGGCGGTTTGCGGGCACGGCTGGCATCGAGCCCAAGGTCGGTGCCGCCAGCCAGCAGTCTGGCATCGGGATGCGCACTGCGCAGCATCAGCAACTCGTCGAGCGAGCGCGGCGCGAAGAAGACGCCATCGATCGCGACCGATGCCGTGCGCGCCACTGGAGCTGGCGGCGGATCGATCGCGAGCCCGGCAACCCGGCCCATGGCCTCGACGATCGGACGATAGCCCGTGCAGCGGCAAAGATTGCCCGCCAATGCGTCGTGAACTGTGTCGGGATCGGCTTTCTCGCCGCCCGCAGCGAAAGCATAAGCCGACATGACGAAACCTGGCGTGCAGAAGCCGCACTGCGTGGCGTCCGCTTCCGCCATCGCGACTTGCACGGGATGAGCACCACCAGCGGCGCCACGCAGCCCTTCGACCGTGCGAACGGACAGCCCATCGACCTGCCCCAGCAACGCGATGCAGGAGTTCACGGCCTCGCGCCGCCCATCCTCGCGTTCCAGAACGACAGTGCAGGCGCCGCAGTCCCCCTCGGCACAGCCCTCCTTGGTACCACGCAGGCCACGATGGTCGCGCAGCCAATCGAGCAGGGTCGTCATCGGTGAGACGCCCGCAATCTCGATCGGCCGGTCGTTGAGGGTGAAGCTGAGTCGGTCCGCCATGCGAATAAGGATGCAAGCTGTTGCGCCCACGTCAATCGCATGATGCACTTGCCGCGCCAACAAGGAGAGAAAGCTCAGGATGGACCCTTACAGATTCGGCTATTCCCCCGTCGTCGCACGGCCGAAGCTCTCCTGGCCCAACAATGCGCGGGTCGCCGTCTGGGTCTGCCCCAACATCGAACATTACGAGTACGTGCCGGCCGAAGTGCGTGTCCGCAATCCCTGGCCGCGCATGCCCCATCCCGACGTGCTGGGTTATGGCGGCCGCGACTATGGTAACCGGGTCGGCCTGTGGCGCATGTTCGAGGTGCTGGACAAGCACAGCGTCCGCTGCACCGTCTCGCTCTCCATGTCGGTGATCGAGATGTATCCCGAGATCCTGGAGGCGATGGAAGCACGCCGCTGGGAATATATGAGCCACGGCTACTTCAACACGCGCTACCACTGGGGCTACAGCGAGCAGGAAGAGCGCGAAGTCATCGAGCACAGCAAGGCTACGCACCTGCGCCTGACCGGCCGCAAACTGCGCGGCTGGTTCTCGCCGGCGATCTCCAACACCATGGCCACGCCCGATCTCGTGAAGGAGGCCGGTCTCGACTATTTCTGCGACTTCTACCACGACGACCAGCCGACGCCGCTGGTCACCAAGCACGGCACCCTGATCCATGTGCCCTACACGATGGATCTCAACGATGCGCTGATCTACCGCCAGCCGGTCGAGGCGGAGGAGTTCGCGCAAATGATCATCGACCATTTCGACACGGTCTATCGCGAAGGCCAGGAGAACGGCCGCGTCATGTGCATCGCTCTGCACCCCTACATGATGGGCGCGCCGCATCGGCTGAAGCACCTCGACCGCGCGCTTTCCTATATTCGCAAGCACAAGGATGCCTGGGTCTGCACCGCCGAGGAGATTCTCGACTGGTACGTCGCCAACGGGCTGAAACCTTTCCAGCAACATCTCGGGAAGGAGGCGTGACATGAGCAGCTCCACCCCTCCCAACAACGTTCCGAAGAACCCGCCGCCGCTCAAGGCCGGGATGGACAATCCCTGGTACGACTATTCGCCCTTTCCGCTTCGGCCGAAGCTCAACTGGCCGCGCAACGCCCGCGTTGCCTCCTTCGTGCTGCTGCATCTCGAATACTGGGAACTGCTGCCGGATGAGAAGAGCCACAAGGATCCGCGCTATGTCGGTGAGTACGGCAGCTTCGTGCCCGACTACCGCACCTGGACGCAGCGCGAATATGGCAACCGGGTTGGCATCTTCCGCGTGCTCGACGTGCTCGACCGCTATCAGATCCGTGCCGGCGTGGCGGTGAATGCGCTGGCAGCCGAGCGTTATCCCTTCCTGATCGAGCAGTTCAAGAAGCGGAAGTACGAGTTCATCGCCCACGGCCATTCGGCCAACCGCATGATCACCTCGAAGATGAGCGAGGCCGAGGAAAAGGCGGAGATCGAAAGTTCGATTGCGGCGGTCGAAAAGGCAACCGGCGTGCGCCCGACGGGTTGGCTCGGACAGGACTATGGCGAGAGCGCCCGCACGCCCGGCCTGCTGGCCGAGGCCGGACTCGACTATGTGCTCGACTGGCCGAACGACGACCAGCCCTATCCGATGAAAGTGGGCGGCCGGAAGTTCGTCTCTCTGCCCAACCAGCCGGAATGGGACGACGTCCAGCAACTCTGGCTGCGCCGTATCCCGACCACACGCTATCCCGATATCGTGGGCGAAGCCTTCGAGCTGCTGCACCACGAGGGCGGCCAGGTGTTCAACCTGTCGATCCATCCCTGGCTGATGGGCATGGCGCACCGCATCAAGTATCTCGACGAGGCGCTGCGCCGCATCGAGCGCTTCGGCAATGCCTGGCAGGCGACGCCCGGTGAAGTCGCCCGGCACTATATCGACACGATGATGGGTTGATGCCATGACCGCCTTCTGGCTCGACACCCTGGCTTCCTTCGTTGCCGACTTCCGCTTGGAATCACTGAAACCGGCGACGGTTGAACAGACCTCCTACGTGATGCTCGATACGATCGGCGCCATTGCCGGCGGTGCGGCGGAACCGGAGATGCAGGCGCTGACGGCCAAGCTTGCCGTGAGCCCGGCAGGTGAGGCCTCGGTGATCGGCACGGACAAGAAGGCCGTCTCCGCGGCAGCCGCCTTCCTGAACGGTACGGCCGGCACCTTCCTTGAAATGGACGAAGGCAATCGCTTCGCCAAAGGCCATCCCGCCATCCACGCCCTGCCCGCCGTGTGGGCACTGGCCGAGATCAAGGGCCTCTCGGGCAAAGCTGTGATGGAAGCCTTAATCCTGGGTTATGAAATCGGGGCACGCATCGGCATCGCCGCCGCGCTCCGGCCTGACATGCATCCGCACGGCACTTGGGGCACGGTAGGTGCCGCGACCGCCGTCGCCAAGCTGCTGGGCTACGATGCCGCCCGGATTCGCGAGACGATCAACGTCGCTTCCTCGCTGACGCTGGCCACCTCCAAGCGCACCATGCTGGAGGGCGGTACGGTTCGAAATGCCTATGCCGGTATCTCGAATCGCATGGCGCTGATGGCGATCGACCTGATCGAGGCCGGTTTCGTCGGCGAACGCGACGGGCTGTCGAGCGTGTTCGGCCGAGTCGTATCGGAAACCTTCGACACGGCAAAGATGATCGACGGGCTCGGCCACGACTGGCAGATCGATCACAACTATTTCAAGCTCCATTCCTGCTGCCGCTACAATCACGGCGCGCTCGACGCGCTCGATCTCCTGCTCGCGCGCGAGTCGGTTGCAGCCGACGCCGTCGAGCGCGTCGATGTGGCGAGCTATCTTTATGCTGCCGAACTCGACGATCAGGCGCCGCGCAACACGTTGGGCGCCAAATTCTCGGTGCCCTTTGCCGTGGCAACGCGGCTGGCGCGCGGCTCTTCGGCCGTCGAGAACTTCACCTGGGACGCTCTACGTGACGAACGCGTTCAGGCGCTCGCCAAGCGGGTCTTCGTGGTCGAGGACAAGGCAATGACCTCCCGCTTGCCGCAAGTCCGGCCGGCCAAGGTCGACCTCCGGCTGCGCGACGGTCGTACGTTCTCGGCCGCGGTCGAAGCCAACCGCGGCGACGATCAAGACCCTTATTCGCGCGAGGAGCTGACGACCAAGTACTTCTCCCTGACAGCGCGTGTGTGGCCCCACGAGACAGCCGACAACGTGCGGCAGAAGGCGCTGACGCTCGCGGATGTCGAAGACATACGCACTGTACTGCAGCAGTAGCGTGCCTACTCGGCCGCCTTCGTGAATCCTTGATCCTGGCGGGCGCGGAAGAGACGCACCGCCTCCGCATGCGCGGCTTGCGCCTCGGCGGACATCGGCGTGGCGAGCCGCATCTCGGGCAGAAAATGGTTGTAACGATCCTGACCGCGCACGAGGAGCGCCGAGGGCCTGACCGGGCCCAACGGGCGGACGTGAGCAGGAATGAAGCTGATGCCGAGACCCATGCGGCGGTCGTCACTGTCGTTGCCCGGCGAGCAGTGGACCAGCGCGGTGTGGTGCAATGACAACGCGCCCGCCCTCAGTGGCATAACGACGCCGGTCTCACCATCGAAACGCTCGCTGATGCCCTGGCCGCGCTTGATCATGTTGTAGGCATCGGGCTTGTCGTCGTGATCGATCATCGGCAGGCGATGCGTACCGGGGATCACCCGCATGCAGCCCGCCTTTTCCGATGCCTCGGAGAGCGCCACCCAGGCCGTCACATGCTCCAGTGGATCGAGGAAGAAGTAGGCGCCGTCCTGATGCCAGCGCACGTAGGCCGGCGTGTGCGCCTCCTTGATCCACATGGTGGAGTGATAGACGAGGATGTCAGGTCCGATCACATCCTCCACGGCGTCGAGCACCTTGGGATGATGAACCAGCGCATCGGCCCAACGATAGAGCAGGTACGACTTGCTCTTCTCCGGAAAGTCGAGCGGATGGCCTTGCCGCCTCTCCCACTGCTCGAGATCGGCCCGCAGCTCGCGCACCTCGCCGGCTGACAAGACCGGTACCGGCGAGGCGAAGCCGTCGCGGCGGTACTGATCGACTTGGGTCTCCGTCAGGATTCTTGGCATCGTGATTGCTCCCCGACTGTCGCTATCGTAGCGTTCGCGATCAGGGATCAAAAAGGGGCTTCACGATGAAAAAGCACGTGAGCGTTCGGATTTCGCGTCGCGGCTTCGTAGCTGGAACGACCGCCCTGGCCACCAGTTCTCTGGGTTTTCCCTCGATCAGCGGCGCGCAGGCGGCCCCCGTAAAGGTCGGCATGATCCACCCGGTAACGGGTTTCGTCGCCTACAACGGCCAGCAGAGCCGACTGGGCGGCACCATGGCCGTCGAGGACGTGAACAAGGCCGGCGGCATCAAGTCGATGGGCGGCGTCAAGCTCGAGGCGTTGCTGGGCGACAGCCAGTCCAAAGTCGAAGTGGGCGTGAGCGAAGTCGAAAAGATGAACGAGCAGGGCGTCGCGGCCTATATCGGCTGCTTCCAGAGCCCGGTCGGCATCGCCGCCAGCCAGGCCGCCGCCAAGTACAACACCCCCTTCCTGATCGATGTCGGCGCCTCGGACCTGATCGTGAACCGCGGCCTGAAGAACGTGTTTCGCCTGAAGCCCGGCTTCGGGGTCTGCGTCGACGACGGCATCGCCTCGCTGGGCGCCCTGAACAAGGCCGCCAACAATGTCGCCAAGACCGCGGTGATCGTCCACGAATCCGGCGAGTTCGGCACGGGCACCGCGAAGTTACTAGCCAGCAAGCTGCCATCGATCGGGATCACGGCGAAGGAGCTGATCGCGCACGACAACCCGACGCGCAACTTCGACAACATTGCGCTGCGTATCCGTTCGCTGGCGCCCGACATCGTCATGATGTCGAACTACGGCAACGAATACATGCTGCTGGCGCGCACGCTCTTCCAGCAGAAGGTCAATGTCGCGGGCTTCTATTCGATCCTGGGCGGTGGCTTCAACTACAAGTTCGTCAAGGATATGCCCGACGTCTCGCAGTACATGATGGACGTCAATCACTGGTTCAATCCCAAGAGCGCTAAGGCGCAGGAGCTGAAGAAGCGGGTCGAGGCGATGGGCGCGTTCTTCACCTTCGAGGTCTATCTCACCTACTCCAACGTGATGCTGCTGGCCGATGCGCTCGAGCATGCGGGCTCGGCGGACAAGGAGAAGCTCACGGCGGCTCTCGCCGCCTCGACCTACAAGGCAGACCTGCTGCCCTACGGTCCGACCAAGTTCGTGAACGGCCAGAACCAGGGCGGACGGCCGGCCGTCATGCAGTCTCTCAAGGGCGATATCGAAGTGATTGCCCCCGAGGAGTTCGCCTCAGCCAAGGCGGTGTTCCCCAAGCCGAAATTCGGCTGAGAGCAGGCGCGCAACCGGCGTGCTCGATCCCGCATTTCTCCTTGCCGGCGTCCTGAACGGGCTGCTGGCCGGCGGCATTTACGTGCTGGTAGCGGTCGGCCTCACGCTGATCTACGGCGTACTGCACATCATCAACTTCGCGCATGGCAGCCTACTGATGCTGGCCATGTACGCTGTCTTCTGGCTGTGGCGGCTGGTCGGCATCGATCCCTACGCCGCGCTACCGCTGGTGATTGCCGGCTCCTTTGCTTTCGGCTTCGTCCTCTATCGGCTGCTGATCGGCCGCTACAATCACGGCCGAGACGAGAACATCCTGCTGATCACCCTCGGCCTCTCGATCGTGTTCGACAACGCCGCCCTCCTCTTCTTCGGCGGCAACACGCAGACGATCGATGTTCCCTATGCCGGCACCTTCGTCGAGCTGGGCGCGGCCTTCCTGCCGCTGCCCAAGATCATTTCCTTCGTCGCCTCCTTGATCCTCTGTGCAGCGCTCGCGCTCTACATGGCCCTCAGCGATACCGGCAAGGCGATCCGCGCCGTTGCCAAGGAACGACAGGGCGCACGACTGGTCGGTATCGACGTCGAGACGGTCTTCGCTGTCTCCTACGGCATCGGCATCGCCTGTCTCGGGGCGGCGGCCTGCCTGCTGATGCCGACGTATTACGTTACACCCTCCTCGGGACATGCCTTCGTGCTCGTGGCCTTCACCATCGTCGTGCTAGGCGGCATGGGCAGCTTCGTGGGCGCGGCGGTCGGCGGCCTGGTGATCGGCGTCACCGAATCGCTGGGCGGGCTGTTCCTCGGCGAGCAACTGGGCCAGATCGGCATCTCGCTGATCTTCATCCTGATCCTGTTGCTGAAACCCACTGGCCTGTTCGGGAGCAAGGCGTGAGCCGCGCTGCGCTGCTCTGCGCGGCCGGCCTCGCGGCAGCTCTCGTCTATCCGCTGCTGGTGCCGAACTATCTGGTGAACATCGGCATGCTGGTGTTCTTCACCGCCTTCATCGGCCAGTCGTGGAACATCGCCGGCGGCTTCGCGGGCCAGACCTCGTTCGGCCATGTCGTCTTCTTTGGCACTGGCGCCTACACCTCGACGATCCTGCAGGTGACCTACGGCTGGAACCCCTGGCTCGCCTGGCCTGCTGCCACAGCGATGGGCGGCTTCGTTGGCTGGATGATCGCCGTGCTCTCCTTCCGCGCCGGCCTGCGCGGCTCGTACTTTGCACTGATCACCCTGGCCTTCGCCGAAGTCTTTCGCATCCTCGCCAACTCGGTGCCCTTCACCAAGGGCGGGCTCGGCATGCTGATCAAGGCCGATCAGCGGCCGATCAACTTCCAGTTCAAAGACCCAATCTGGATCTACTACCTCGCGCTCCTGCTCTGCCTCGTCTCGGTGGTCATCGCCTGGCATTTGACGCGCAGCCGCTTCGGCGCACGCCTGGTTGCCATCCGCGAGAACGAGGATGCGGCACGCGCACTGGGCATCGATGTCTTCGCCGAGAAGGTGAAGGTGCTGACCCTCTCCGGCGCGATGTGCGCCGCCGGCGGCACCTTTTATGCGCAGAAGTATCTCTACATCGATCCGTCCATCGCCTTCGGCGTCGATAAATCGGTCGAGATGCTGCTGGTCAGCATGGTGGGCGGTGCCGGCACCATCTTCGGACCGCTGATCGGCTCGTTCACCTTGATGGGCATCAACGAGGCCACGCGCTGGTTGGCCAGCGTCGTGCCGGCACTCAAGAACGTCCAGCCTCTCAGCCTCATCGTCTACGGCATCATGCTGATCCTGATCGTCGCCCGCCTGCCCAACGGGCTGATGGGCCTATTCCGCCGAGGACCGGCGCGTGCTTGAAGTGCGCGACATCTCCAAGGCGTTCGGCGGGCTCAAAGCCGTGGACCACGCCTCGCTCGACGTGAAGCAGGGCGAGATCGTGGGACTCATCGGACCGAACGGCGCGGGCAAGACAACCCTGTTCGCCACCATCGCCGGCTTCCATCGGCCCGATGCCGGCACGGTTGCTTTCGATGGCAAGGCGATTACCGGCCTGGCGCCACACCGCATCTGTGCCGCCGGCATGGTCCGCACCTTCCAGATCACGCAGCCCTTTGCCGGCATCAGCGTGCGCGAGAACATCATGGTCGGCGCCTACTTCCGCACCGCCGACCGCCACCTGGCTGCCCGCGAAGCCGAAACTGTCGCGGCCATGGTCGGGATGGACGACCAGCTCGACCGGCGCGGCGCCGACCTCACCGTGGCGGGCCGCAAGCGGCTGGAACTCGCCCGGGCGCTCGCGACGGGGCCGCGCCTGCTGTTGCTCGATGAAGTGATGGCGGGCCTCAACCCGACGGAGATCGTCGAGATCGTGGGTGTCATCAAGGATATCCGCGCCGCAGGCGTCACGATTCTGTTGATCGAGCACGTGATGCAGGCCGTCACGTCGCTCGCCGAGCGGGTCTATGTGCTGAACCAGGGGCGCATGATCGCCGAGGGCACGCCCGCTGCCATCGCCGAGAATCCGCAGGTCGTCGAAGCCTATCTCGGTCCTGGCGCCGCCAAGGTGCTGCGTGCTTGAGGTCGCCAACCTCCGCGCAGGTTACGGCCCGATCGAGGTGCTGCGCGGCATCGACCTCACCGTGGCGGCAGGCGAGATCGTGGCCCTGCTGGGCAGCAATGGCGCTGGCAAGTCGACCTTGAACAACAACATCTCCGGCCTCTATCGGCCCTTCGAGGGCACCATCCGCTTCGACGGCAAGGACATCACCGGAACTTCATCGACGCAGATCGTCGAAGCGGGTCTTGTGCAAGTACCCGAGGGTCGTCGCGTCTTTCCCAATCTGACGGTGCGCGACAATCTCGAACTCGGCAGCTACCGCCGCGGCAAGCCTGCCCGGGCGCAGAATCTGGAGCGCGTGCTGACAACCTTCCCGCGATTGCGCGAACGGCTTCGCCAGGCCGCCGGCACGCTCTCGGGCGGCGAGCAACAAATGCTGGCGATCGGTCGTGGTCTGATGGCCGAGCCCCGGCTGCTGATCCTCGACGAACCGTCGCTCGGCCTCTCACCGTTGCTGGTCGAAGAGATGTTCGCGCTGATCGGCCGCCTCAATGCCGACGGCCTCGCGATCCTGCTGGTCGAGCAGAATGTCATGCAATCGCTCACGATCGCTCACCGCGCCTATGTGCTGGAAAACGGCCGGATCGCGCTGCAAGGCAAGGCCGCAGAGTTGGCCGAGCATCCCGGCCTGCGCAAAAGCTACCTCGGTCACTAAACCGATTCGCCGGCCACCCAGCCCGACGACCAGGCCCATTGGAAATTGTAGCCGCCCAGCCAGCCCGTCACGTCGACGGCTTCGCCGATGGCGTAGAGGCCGGGGACGGACTTGGCTTCCATGGTCTTGGAGGAAAGCCCGTCAGTGTCGATACCACCCACGGTGACCTCAGCCTTGGCGTAGCCCTCGGTGCCAGTCGGCGCGATCGTCCAGGTCTTGAGTCGTGCGGCCAGCGCATCGAGATCGCGATCGCGCAGGTTGGCCATCGAGCCGTCGGTGCCGATATCGGGCGCCAGCGCCTGGGCCAGGCGCTGCGGCAGCTTTTCACCCAGCACCGTGCGCAACTCTGCCTTGGGCCTCGTCCGCTTGCGCTCCTTCAGGAAAGCAGCGGCATCGAGATCGGGCAGCATGTCGACGGTGATCTGCTGACCGGGGCGCCAGTAGGACGACACTTGCAGGATCGCCGGCCCCGAGAGGCCACGATGCGTGAAGAGCAGCGCCTCACGAAACGACGCACGGCCACAGCGTGCCATTACATCGAGAGACACGCCGCTGATCGCTGGCGTCGCCAGCGTCAACGGCACCAGGGCCGGTCGTATCTCGGTAAGTTTCAGGCCGAAGCGGCGCGCGAGGTCATGCGCGAAACCCGTGGCGCCCATCTTGGGAATCGACAGCCCACCGGTCGCCAGCACCAGCGCAGCCGCAGAGAAATCACCGTGATCTGTGGTGATGGTAAAACGATCCGCCTTCTCGACCTTGGTCACCCGATGGGCGACGCGGACATCGACACCGGCCGCCGCACATTCATCGAGCAGCATCGCCACGATCTGGCGGGCCGAGCCGTCGCAAAAGAGCTGGCCTAGGGTCTTCTCGTGCCAGGCGATGCGATGCTTCTGCACCAGCTCGATGAAGTCGTGCTGAGTGTAGCGCGCCAGCGCCGACTTGCAGAAATGCGGGTTGTTCGAGAGGAAGGCCTCGGGCCGGGCGTCGAGGTTGGTGAAGTTGCAGCGTCCACCGCCCGAGATGAGGATCTTCTTGCCGACTTTCTCAGCATGATCGAGCAGCAGCACCTTGCGGCCACGCTGGCCGGCGCGCAGGGCACACATCAGGCCCGCGGCGCCAGCTCCAAGGACGACAACGTCAAAAACTTGTGGAATCACCTCCGTATCACCCGAGCGCCACCCGCATCGACCACAAGCCGAGGATCAGGCCAATCAGCGCGCCCGCAGCCGAGCCGCCGACATAGAGAGACGCCAGGAGATATTCGTGGCGCTCCCACAGCAGGATCGTGTCGAGCGAGAAAGCGGAGAACGTCGTGAAGCCGCCCAGCACGCCGGTGGCGAGGAAGAGCCGGAGATGTCCCGTCGCATCGGACTTTTCCATGAAAAAGCCCGCGACCAGACCCATCGCCAGTGAGCCCAGGATGTTGATGACCAGGGTGTGCCAGGGAAAGTGCGAGCCCATCAGGCGCGCCACCCAGATGTTCATGCCGTGACGCGCCGCACCACCGATGCCTGCGCCCACGAACACGACGAGGTAACCCATCATCAGCGGCCTCCGAAGCGCATCTTCCAGTCGGGCAGTGCGTTCGCAAATGGCAACGCCGTCGCCTCGTAGACACCACGTGCTACGGCGCGGGCGAGGCAGTCGGCTGCCACCGTGCCGAGCTCGGTCATCACCTTCGGATCCGCTGCATCGCCCAGTGCCGCAGCCCGTCCGGTCGCGGCGGCGAACACCGTGTCGCCGTCGTTCGGTGCATGGACGGGCCGCAGTGATTTGCCGAGCCCGTCATTGGCCATGATGGCCAACCGCTTGCACTCGGCCTTGCTGAGCCGCGCATCCGTCGCGACCAATGCGATCGTGGTCGCCGTCGCCTGCACCGGCTGGCCCTTGAAGCGGATCGACAACGCATCGTCGGGCAAGCGCGCCGGCCAGCCCTTGCCGCCGAACTCGCCGTCGCGCTCATAGGCACCTGCCCAGAAGTGCGGGCCGGCGCCGATCGTCGCGGCGCCAACAGCGTTGACCGCGACCAGTGCGCCGACGGTGAAGCCGTGGCTGGTCTTCGCACTGGTCGAGCCCAATCCGCCTTTCAAGCCTGCGGTCGTGGCCCCCACACCCGCTCCTGCCGTTCCAAGCGCGAAGGTATCGCCTGCCGCCAGGGCGGCATCGCGGCCGAGATCCCAATAGGGTGGCCGCTCCTTCACTGGTTCACGTAGCCAAGCCTTGTCGCCGCCATTGACCAGGTCAAAGAGGATCGCCTGCACCGCCACGGGAACGGTGATGCCCCCGAAAGTCGCACCGCGACCCTGCGCGCATAGCACCGCCGAGGCGCCGCCCGCCGCGTCGAGGCCATAGACCGAGCCGCCCGACAGCACGACGGCATCGACATTACCGCGCACCATCTCGGGCTCGAGCGACGTCACCATGCGCGAGCCTGGCGCGCCGCCGAGTGTCACGACACTCGCAACGGCGCCGCCATCGAAGATCGCCACGGTGGCGCCGGTGGCCGCGTGCATGTCTTCGGCATTGCCGACCAGTACGCCAGCGACATCAGTAATCAGGTTTTTCATGTCAGGAACTCGCCGCCGTTCACGTGGATGGTTTGGCCGGTAATGAAGGTGCCCTCCGGTCCGACCAGCAGGCGCACCATGGCGGCGATCTCCTCGACCGTACCGAAGCGCTTCAACGGAATGGGCCGGTTCATGCGGTTGACCGGTGCGGGCCCGGCCGACGCGCCCCGCGCTGTGTCGATGGCGCCAGGTGCCAGCGCGTTGCAGGTGATCTTGTGCGGCGCCAACTCGACAGCCAGTGCTCGCATCAGACCTTCGAGGCCCGACTTTGACGCCGAAACGTGACAGCGATTGGGCGTGCCGACATGGGTCGAGATGCCGGAGAGTGCCACGAACGCGCCGCCGCCACGCGCCACCATCTGCGGCACGATCGCCTTGCCCAACAGGAAGGCACCGTCGAGCGCCACCGCCATGATCTCGCGCCATTCGTCGAACGACATGTCGAGAAACGATGTCTGTCGCCGCAAGCCGGCATTGCTGACCAGGATATCGACTCCACCGAACTTGGCGGCTGCCTCGGCTGCCAGACGCGGCGGCACGGCAGGATCGGAAACGTCACCCATGGCGGCCATCGCCTGGCCGCCCGCGCCTTCGATCTCGGCTACGACGGCATCGACCGCTGCCTTGTCCGAGCGGCCGTTGACCACAATCGCCGCGCCATCGCGCGCCAACGTGAGCGCAATCGTACGCCCGATATTCTTGCCCGCGCCGGTAACCAGCGCGACCTTGCCTTGCAGGGGTGGTGACATGCG
Source organism: Reyranella sp. (assembly GCF_004297405.1). Lineage (GTDB taxonomy): Bacteria > Pseudomonadota > Alphaproteobacteria > Reyranellales > Reyranellaceae > Reyranella. The sequence continues at coordinate 74,102 of NZ_SCVC01000015.1, read as the reverse complement.
ATCTCCGATAGGATCGGCGACCCTATCCGAGATCGGCCGGGAACTTAAAGGCAATGGTGACGCTGTCGCACCATCACTTCAGCGAGGATAGCGGCCGGCGAATGCCTGCTATGCCCGCTGCCTACGCCGAGTGGCCCGCCGGTTCATCCACCCGATGCGCTGATGCCGACAGGAGATTGGCCTGCCGCCAGCTCGCGGGCGGCGCTCCCACCAGACGACGAAACGCCCGGCTGAAGGCGGCTTCGGATTCGTAGCCGACGCGCGCACCGATTTCGGCGAGGCCGAGGGTGCTGTCACGAAGTTCCCGGCGCGCCAAATGCATCCGCCAGCCGGCGAGATATTGCATGGGTGTTTCGCCGACCAGCTCGACGAAGTGCTTGGCGAGTGCGGCACGCGACAGCCCGGCCTGGCGCGCCAGCTCCGCCACCGTCCAGGCCCGCGCCGGCTCTGCATGCAGCAGGTTCAGCGCGCGCCCGACATGTGGATCGGCAAGCCCCGCCAACCAGCCGCGTCGGCCCTCGCCGACCGAGGTCAGCAGCCAGCGCACGACCTCAGTGAACAGCAACTCCGACAAGCGCGCCAGCACCGCCCGGTTGCCTGGTCCGGGCTTGGCAGTCTCGCCGACCAGGTGATCGATCGACGCGGTCCACCATTGCGGATCCTGCTCAAGGACGATGGGCTCGGCGTATCGGCCGGTGTCGGTAAAGGTCTCGAGGCGGATCGTGCCGTCGCGAACACGCACGCAGGCGAGCGCGGGCATCGCGTCGAGCAGCGGGCCAAAACGCTGGTCCGAGTGCAGGAAGCCACAGACGAAGTGGCTCTCCTCGCCGCCGCCGCCATGACGCAGGACGGTGATCTGCTCCGGCACGGGCCGGTAGATGTCCTTGATCGGCACCGGCGTCACGCCCGGGCCGCTTGCCAGCACGTGCTGGGCGCCGCGCGCGAACACGAGCACGTCGCCAGCCTCGATGCCGATCGGCTCGACCTTGCCCCAGGACAGCCAGCACCGGCCGCCGGTCGCGATGTGGAAGGGAATGACGGCTTCCGCACCGGGCACCAGCCGCACGGTCAGCATTTCCGGCGGCGACGTGAGGATTGCCCAGGGTTCGGTGAACTCGGCACAGAAGTGGATGGCGCCGGACAACCGGACCACACGCAGAACGTCGGACAGGATGTCCATGCCGGGCCTCCCGAGCAGAAACCGCTCCGCGTTCGTGGCGGCTTGGCGTGCGGGCAATGACTCTGAGCGTCCCGGTCATGGTGTCAAGGCAACCGCGCCTCCAATCTCGAAGAGACCACAGTCACGAGGCGGCATGGACACGAGGCTGCAAAAGCGGGTGCAACGCTACGGCTGGGACAAGGCCGCGACGCATTATGAGCGTTCGTGGAAGGCCCAACTCGATCCCGCACAGACGGCCCTGCTCGACATGGCCGAGCTGGCGCCCGGCCAGCGGGTCCTCGACGTCGCCTGCGGCACGGGACTCGTCGCCCTTCGCGCCGCCTCCCTCGTCGCGCCCGGCGGCGAGGTCGCCGGCACGGACATCTCCGAGGAGATGGTCGCGATCGCGCGCGAGACCACCCGCGCCCTCGAGATCGACAATGTCGTCTTCGAACGCATGGATGCCGAAGAACTCGCGTTCGGTGACGACACCTTCACGACGGTGCTGTGCGCTCTTGGCCTGATGTACCTGCCCGATCCCGAGAGGGCCATTGCCGAGATGCACCGCGTCCTGCGGCCCGACGGCCTTGCAGTGTGCGCTGTGTGGGGCGAGCGCGCCAAATGTGGATGGTCCGAGATCTTTCCCATCGTCGACGCCCGAGTCCGGTCCGAGGTCTGTCCGTTGTTCTTTCACCTCGGCACGGGCGAGGTGCTGCGGCACGCGTTCCAGGTGGCGGGCTTCGGCGCAATTACCGTCCGGCGCCTGGAGACGTGGCTCCATTACGACAATGCAGAGGAAGCCTGCGGCGCGGCTTTTATCGGCGGCCCCGTCGCGCTGGCCTGCAGCCGCTTCTCCGAGCAGACCATGGCCGAAGCACAAGCGGAGTATCTCGCCTCTCTCGCGCCCTATCGGCAGGGCGAAGGGTACGACGTGCCCGGAGAGTTTGTCGTCGTTGCCGGAATCAAGTGAGAAGGAGATCGACCTTGTCCAATTTGCAAGCACGCGATGCCCTGGAACGAGCCCAGCGAGTCTTCCTCGACAAACCTGCGGCGGGCCGAAAGCCCAACGCGATGGCGACGGCGGTCTGGCATGACGGCCTGCGCTGCGAGATCGCCGGCCCCGGCAGCGAGCGCGCGATCACCGATATGCCGCAACCGATGGGCGGCCAGGGCGGCGGCGCCAACCCCGGCTGGCTGCTACGCGCTGGCATGGCGTCATGCACTGCCACCGTCATCGCCATGCGCGCCGCGCTGCTCGGCATCGAGCTGCGCACACTCGAGGTGAGCGTGGGGAGCGAGTCGGACGCGCGCGGCTTGGTCGGCATTCCAGAAGTATCGAGCGCGCTCGGCGACATGCGCATGGCCATCACGATCGGCGCCGACGGCATCGACGCTGCCCGGCTGCGCGAGCTGGCGGCCTGGGGCGAAGCGCACTCGCCGGTGAGTTGCACGCTTCGGGCGAGCCCGCCGATTGCCATCGAGATCTCGGTGGTCTGATACGCACCAGCATCAATGTTCAAAGGAGGGAAGCCATGAGGAGACTATCCATCGCGGGCCTGCTGCTGGCCGCCATCGTCCCGCTACAAGCGCTCGCCGCCGACGATCATCACATGACCGTCCAGGCCGATGGGCTGAAATGGACGGCGCCGGCCGCCTATGCGAAGGGCGCCCAGTTCGCCGTCCTCAAGGGCGATCCGACCAAGGAAGGCCTGTATGTCGTGCGGCTCAAGGTGCCGGCCGGCTTCAAGATCGCCGCCCATACCCATCCCAACGACGAGAACGTGACCGTGCTGTCGGGCAGCTTCAACATCGGCACCGGCGACAAGCTCGATGAGACGAAGGGCTCGCTGATCAAGGTAGGCGGCTACTCCTTTGTCGCCAAAGGAATGACCCACTACGCCTGGTTCACCGAAGAGACGGTGCTGCAGCTCCACGGCATGGGACCACAGGGCATCACCTACGTCGATCCGAACGACGATCCGCGCAAGGCGAAGTAACAGCACGCCGCGTTCACACAGCCCCTCGTCTGTCCTCTCCGCCGCGGCGCGCTCGGAGAGGACGTTCGAAGAAGAGATGAGCCGACCGTTCAGCCGGCGACGATGTAGGCCTTGAGCGCTTCTGTCTCGTGCCGGGTCTCTTCCAGGCGCGCCTTCACGACGTCGCCGATCGAAACCAAGCCAAGCAGTTCGCCACGACGCATCACGGGCAGGTGGCGGAAGCGACCACGGGTCATCAGCTCCATGACATGGTCGATCGAATCGTCGGGATCGCACCCGATGACCTCGCGCGTCATGACATGCCGCGCTTCGAGCTCCATCGCCGCCGCGCCGTGACTGGCAAAGGCACGCACGAGATCGCGCTCGGAAACAATGCCAGCGACGGCTTCATCGTCGAGCACCAAAACCGAACCAATACGCCGGAGGCTGAGCTGCTGGGCCACCTGACCGACCGAAGTTCCCGGCGTGACCGTGTGAACGAGGCCACCCTTTTGGGACAGGATATCGGAGACGAACATCGTTCCCCCTCTCTGACCGATGGATCTTCTAAACAAGGCAACGCAGTGGCGCGGAGAGAAGTTGCGGGCGATAAAGCCCCTCATGAACGACGCTCGATCCGCCCTCGTCCTTTTCTCCGGCGGTCAGGATTCCACCACGTGTCTGGCCTGGGCGCTAGAGCGATTTGCGCATGTCGAGACAGTGGCTTTCGACTATCGCCAGCGCCACCGAATCGAGCTGGATCAACGACTTGTGGTATTGGAGGAGGTCCGCCGCTCCTTTCCCCACTGGGCGGGCAAGCTCGGCCAGGACCATTTTATCGACATGGCCGTGCTGGGCCAGATCAGCGAGACCTCGCTGACCCGCGATGTTGCCTTTGCCATGGAGAAGGACGGGCTGCCCAACAGCTTCGTGCCGGGCCGCAACCTGCTGTTCTTCACCTTCGCGGCCGCCGTCGCCTGGCGGCGCGAAATCCGCAACCTCGTGGGCGGCATGTGCGAGACCGATTTCTCGGGCTACCCCGACTGCCGCGACAATACGGTGAAGGCGCTGCAGGTCGCGCTCAATCTCGGTATGGACCGCAGCTTCGTGCTGCACACGCCCCTGATGTGGCTGGACAAGGCCGAGACCTGGGGCCTGGCCAAGGAGCTGGGCGGGTCAACACTCGTCGACCTTATCCTCGAGCATACGCATACCTGTTACGACAGCGTACGCGGCCCGAGGAACGATTGGGGTTATGGCTGCGGCAAATGCCCCGCCTGCGCACTGCGCAAGCGGGGCTTCGAGGCATATCGAGAAGGTAGATCTTCGCTCTAGCCTCAGCGGCCGCCAGCGATGCGGCGGGCGTATTCGAGATACTCCGTCGATTTGGGCACCATCCGCTGAGCGTAGCGGCGTAGGGCTCCGTTGTCGCCATTCTGGGAATAGGCGCCGTATTGGTCGTGGGCCTGCGTCTGAATGGCAAGCTGAGCATTGGCATAGGCCGTGTCGAACTCAGGTCCAGTCAGCGAGTTCAGACGCTGCAGAACGGCGACTGTGTTCGGCGGATTGGAAGGATCCGGGGCATAAGAAACACCGGCTTCGGCGCGGGCCTTGACGAGGAACTGCGCGGCCTCGTTATGTTCAGCCACCATGCGCGTGGCATAGCCGCGGATGTTCTCGTTCGTCGACTTGGCCAATGCCAAGCGACCCGAAGCGATCTCGAAATCGTTGACGGTCTGGCAGAAACCGACGAACCGGGCATCTGGGAGGGCATCGACCGCGAGGACCGCCGTCGCATGGGCAGCGACTGGCACAGCAGCCAGAGCGAAGAGGACGGAACGGCGAGCGAGCATTTGGATCTCCATGGTGTGCGGGTGGAAAACGCTCGCCAAACGGTCGAGTTCCCTGCGCGTCCCAGACCTGCTAGGAGCGCCCGCATGAGTCCCGTCGCCCGGCGCAAAATCGAAGCCTTGGCCTATTTCCTGGGCTTTATCGCCTGTATCCCGCTCGCCAACTGGATGATCGGCCATGTCGGCACGGTCTGCATACCTCAAGGGCCGTGCCTGGTGCCGGTCGCACCGTGGGGGCCTGATGGTCACGCGCTGATGGCGCCGTCGGGTGTGCTGATGATCGGCCTGGCACTGGTCCTGCGCGACATGGTGCAGCGCCGTCTCGGCCGTGGCGTGGCGTTGGTCGCCATTGTCGCTGGCGCCGCGCTCTCGGGCGCGATCGCACCGCCGCAGCTCCTGGTGGCGTCGACAGCGGCGTTCCTGTTGTCGGAGCTCGCTGACTTTGCCGTCTACACCCCCCTGCAGTCGCGCGGCCTCGTGCTGGCCGTGCTGGCCAGCAGCATCGTCGGCCTGGTGGCCGACAGCATTCTCTTCCTGTGGCTGGCCTTCGGTAGTCTGGACTATCTGGCCGGCCAGATTCTGGGCAAGCTCTGGATGGTGCTGTTGGCGCTGCCGTTCATCCACTGGATCCGCAAACGCGAGCTCGCCGCATGAGCCTTCAACTCCTCTTTGCCGATGATCGCGTCGCCCTTTCGGGTCAGCTCAAGCCGGCCGATATGAAGGAGCTTGCCGCTGCGGGCTTCGTTGTCGTGATCAACAATCGGCCCGACGGCGAAGCGATGTTCGGCCAGCCACGCACCGCCGACCTCGACACGGCTGCCACGGCGGCCGGACTGAAGTTCCTCGACCTGCCTTTCTCAGGCCCGCGTGCCACGCCCGATCAGGTCCGCGCGTTCGCCGACCTGCTGGCGGAGGGTGACGGCAAGATCGTCGCCTTCTGCAAGAGCGGCATGCGCTCGGCCCTGCTGTGGGGCGCGGCATCGCTGGCCAACGGACGTTCCCTCGATGAAGTGCTCACCGGCGCACGCAGGGCCGGCCAGGAACTGAGCGGTGCGGCCGAGATCATGACCGCCCTCGCCCAGGCGGCGCGCGGCTGAACGGCCGAGCATCCGCGAGCCGCCGACCGAAAGGTTCGGCTTGCACCGCGCACGGCATCGCTTCTTAATCGCGCGTCCTTAAAAGAGATCGTTTGGGGGAATCTCATGTTCAAGTCGATTCTGGCCGTGTCCGAGGGCGGCCCCGATGCCGCGATGTCATTCCGGCTGGCCAGCCGGGTGGCCGACGCCTTCGACGGCACGGTCGATGCGCTGCACTTGCCCGTAGGTCCGGCCGGCGGCGCCGTCGGTGGTCTGGCGATGAGCGGCGAGGCGATGCCCCTGATCATGAATCTCGACGACGAGCGCCTCGAGGCCCGCGCCAAGGAATCCGAGCGCGCCTACAAGGAGGTGCTCGGCGCCAACAAGGGCGCGACCTATACCGCCGCCCAGACAGCGACGCTCGACACGCTGGTCGCAATGGGCCGTTGCTCGGACCTGCTGGTGCTCGGCCGCCCGGGTTCCGACCCGGAAAACGTGGCCCCGGCAACGGTCGAGGCCGCGATCCATGAATGCGCCCGTGCCGTCATGATCGCGCCCCCGACTGCCGGCACCGGTGGCTTCGGCTCGATCATCGTGGCGTGGAACGGAAGCTTCCAGGCGGCGCGCGCTGTCGAATACTCCCTGCCGTTCCTGCAGAAAGCTTCGAGCATCACCATCCTGGTGGTCGGCTCCAAGGCGGACGATGTCGGCGCCTCCTACCTCGCCCGCAATCTCGGCCGTCACGGCATCACCACGACAATCGACGCCATCGATCCCGGCGCCGTCTCAGGCCGCGCTCGCGGTCGCGCGCTGCTCGACTACACGCACGGCAAGGGTGCCGACCTCGTGGTGATGGGCGCCTACGGACGCGGCCAGGTCATGAGCTTCCTCGGCCTAGGCGGGGCCACCGGCAAGGTGATCTCCTCCTGCCGCGTGCCTCTCCTGATGGCGCACTAATTCTCTCGGACCGTCGGGCTCAGAGGCTGAGCCCGATCTTGTCCAGCATCGAGGCGAGACCCTCCTCGCGGTTGATCGCGTTATCGCGACAGTCGAGGAAGGTCACCTGTTCCGTCAGCACAAGACGCGTGCCGCCGGCTGACGGCGAGAATTCGACGGTCGTCAACGATACGGAAATTCCTTCCCCACGACTCGTCATGCCGTAGGCGTAGACGATGCGCTGTTCGGGAACGATATCGACATAGCGAGTCTCGGCGACGAAGCGCGGGTCACCCGCGGGTCCGAAACACTTCACCTCGCGCCCACCTTCTCGAAAGTCGAACGTCTGCTCGGCGATGATCCAGCGGCCAGGCACGTCCCATTTGGCGCGAGCCGCGGGCTCGGCCCAGGCAGCAAAGACCCGCACCGGAGCTGCCTTATAGACGCGCTCCAGGCGGATCGTGCCATACTCGACAGAACGAGTCGGGGAGGTCGCAGCCGTCACGCCGCTTGCGCCTCGCGTTCGAGCGCGGCTGCGAGATTGTCGAACAGGGCACGAGTGCCTTCTTCACGGGCGGCGAGATGATCGTGGCCGTCGAGAAAGACGATTTGCTCGGTATAGACGAGCTTGGTGCCCTTGCCGTCGACCTTGAACTCGGTCGTGCCCAGCGACACGGAGATGCGCGTCGTGTCCATGTGCATCTCGTAGCTCATCACGATGCGCTCGTTCGACACAATGTCCTGATAGAGGCCGCTGAAATAGTGCACCGCCTGGCCCGGTGGGCCGCCGCTTACACTCTCGCGGCCGCCCTCGCGGAAGTCGAGCTTGTGGTCCGAGCGCTCCCAATCTTCCGGTCCGACGAACCACTTCGCCTTGGATTTGGGATCGGAGTAGGCACGGAACACCTTTTCCCGCGACGCCGGAAAGCGCCGTTCGATGGTGAAGGTCGCATGGACCGCCGATCGCTTGGTCATGATGGTCTCCTTCAGGCAGCTTCGGCGTGCCGCAGCGCACGTTCGAGATTGTCGAGCCCGATTCGGGTGCCTTCCTCGCGGCCGGCGATGTCGTCGTAGCCGTCGAGGAACACACCCTGCTCGGTGAAGCGCATGCGCGTGCCGCCAGCTTCGGCAAAGAATTCGATGGTCGACAGCGAGACGGAGATGCGCCGTGCATCGAGATGCATGTCGTAAGAGAAGATAATGCGTTCGTCGGGCACGATGTCCCAATAAACCGCCTCGAAGATGTGCCGCGTGCCGCCGGCCGGACCGGTGATCGCGCGCTCGCGCCCGCCAACCCTGAAATCGAGTTCGTGCAGTTGAGGCTTCCAGGCCTCATCGCAATAGGCCCATCGCGCCTTGGCCTCGACGCTCGCCCAGGCGGCGAAGACGCGGGCCGGCTTGGCCGGGTAGTGCCGCTTGATGGTGAAGGTGGCCGGAATGGCGGATCGTTCGGTCATGTCTTCTTCCTCTGGCGCCGCGCGCCCGGTGCTGCTGGTGACGTCGCGGGTTCAGTGGCGATCTCCTCGGACGCGGTCTCGGCAAGAAACGCTCCCAGACGGTCGAACCGGCGTTCCCAGCTTGCGCGCCGTTCGCCCAGCCAGCGCTCGGCGGCGGTGAACATCTGCGGCTCGATCCGGCAAGTCCGGACGCGGCCGACCTTTTGGGAGCGGACAAGACCGCTCGCTTCCAGGACCGCGAGGTGCTGCACGACCGCCGACAGGGTCATGTCGAGCGGTCGGGCAAGTTCGCTGACCGAGGCCGGCCCTTGGCTCAGTCGCTCGACCATCACCCGCCGGGTCGGATCGGCCAGGGCCTGGAACGCAAGATCGAGAGGAGCCGGCGTCGCCGCCTGATAGTTAAGCATTAACTTAAGTATCAGGATGGGCGGAAATCGGCAAGAGATTTGGGCTTCTTGTTAGGGGCAGGCGCCGGCGGCTTGGGTCAGGACTTGGGCGTCGCTGCAGGCGGAGCAGGCATTGCTGTAGGTCTGGCGGCTGCCGTCTCGGCGCGTACCGCAGGCCGGCCGGTAATCCTGGGTGCACATCTGCGGCCTCGGATCGGCACAGGGGCCGCCGGCGACCGGCATGGATTCCGGGGCGAGTTCGCCGCGGGTCAGGCGGAACAGGAAGGGTTGCGGGCGATACTCGCTCAGCACGCCGAGCATGGAGATCTTGGAGCCAACCGCCGGCAACGGGCTGAGCGGCCGCGCCATGACGATCTCGAGTTCCACGACGTTGCCCGTCTGCGCCTCTTCCGTGATCGCGGCCTCGATGCGGTCGGGGGTTGCGGTGAGCACTTTCAGCGGCACCTTGAGCCGCCCACCCGCCTGCTGCTTGTCGTTAATTGCCTTCCACACTTTCTCGGCCGCCGCCTTGTTGGCGGGGCTGATGTCGCGATGGCGCAGCACCAGCGCCCATTCAGCGAAGGAGAGTGACGCCGGATCGTTGTCTTCGAGAAGCTGCAGCGCCTGTTCCGGCGGCGTCATGGCGCGCGGGATCGACTTCTTGAAATTGTCAGGCGGCGCCTTTTCACCCGCAACGACGCGTTGGACGATCTGATTCCAGCCCTGTTCATTGCCGCGATAGGTGCGATAGCGCGAGCGTACATAGCGGTCGATGTCCTGCGCCGCTGAATCGTTCTTTGCCGCTTTGGCAATCGCAATCGCGCGCGCACCGTACCAGAAGCCCAACGCATCGACCGGCATGTCCTCGAGCTGCGCCACCGAGAACTGGTAGACGTCCTGCAGATTCGTAGGATCAGCCGCGACGGCCAGACGGTAATACTTGCGCGCCTTCTCGTAGTCCTTGGCCTGGAGGGCGGCAAAACCCAGCACGCCATTGAACACGCCGGCGAGCTGGTCCTTCACACGGGCGAAGCCTGCATCGTCGAGCAGCGGTGGCTTCTGCCATTTCGGCAGCACGGCAAGGCCGCGTTCCGCAGCGGCGACGGCCGGCGGCAGCGCCGCCGCTTCACCGCTCGACGCCTTGAGGCGGCCGACATAGGCGCTATTGGCCAGCGCACGAACGTTGTCGGGATCGATCTGCAACAACCGTGCGCCCAGCACGTCGGCCTTGGCGGGCTGACTGGCCGCATGCCAGGCTGCGATCGCCTGCTCGTAGGCGTCGATGCGCAGGACGCTGCCAGGATACCAGGCGATGAACACCTCCATCGCCGAGGCGCGCCTCGACGGGTCCTGGGTATTCAGCGCGGCCATGTAGTTATCGTATTCAGCGGGGTTGCTGAAGCTGCCGCGTTGCATCTGGCCTTGCTGCTGCGTCGGCGCGGGCGTTTGCGCCGCCACGTCGAAAGACGCCGCGGTGCACGCCGCTACGAGCACGATAGCCAACCAACGCAACGCCGCCATTCCTTGCTCCTCTTTCTTCACGCATCGTGACAGCGCCACTACAGCGCCGGGCCCGGGGAAATACCGTGACCCTTCAGTTGAATTAAGGCAGTGTTTGGACGTTAGGTTCGAGTGAGGGCGAAGACAATGAAAGACCGACGTTCGACGGCCTGGATACTGGCCGTTACGGGCCTTGCGGTTGCCTTCTCCATGACGGCTTTTGCCCAGCAGGGCGCCCCACCTCCAGCTGTGCTGGTGCAGGCCGCAGCCGAGCGTCCGATCGCCGACCAGGCCGAATTCATCGGCCGAGCTGCTGCCGTCGACAAAGTCGAGCTGCGGGCACGGGTAAAGGGCTTCCTCGGCCCCCGCAAGTTCAACGACGGTGACCAAGTTAAGGCAGACCAGGTCGTCTTCACCATCGAGCCTGAGACCTACCAGGCTGCGGTCGACCAAAAGATCGCCCAGCGCGATGCCGCCACCGCGGCGCTCACCAATGCCGACCTGGCCCTACGGCGCGCCGCTGAGTTGCTGCGCACCAACACCGGCACCCAGGCAACCTATGATCAACGTCTGTCCGAGCAGCTCCAGGCCAAGGCCCAGCTCGAGGATGCTAAGGCGCAGCTCCGCGACGCCGAGATCCAGCTCTCGTATACCCAGATCAAGTCGCCAATCGATGGCCGCATCGGCCGGGCGGTAGTTTCGCCTGGTAACCTTGTCAGCCCCGATTCGGGTGTACTCGCCACGGTGGTGAGTGAGCGCCCGATCCGCGTGCTCTTCCCCGTGACCCAGCGCGAGCTGCTTGATGCCCGACGCGGTGCCGGCCCAGCCGGCGGCGCCAGCGGCGAAGGTATCGTCGCATTGCTGCGACTGGCCGACGGCAGCCTCTATAACGAGAAGGGTAAGATCGACTTTCTCGACGTCACCGTCGACGCAAAGACAGACACCCAGCTCGCTCGCGCCGTGTTCGACAATAAGGACGGGCTCCTGACCGACGGTCAGACCGTGCGGGTTGTCATCGAGGGCGAGAAACCACCAGTAGCGCTCGTCGTGCCACAGGCCGCGATCGCGCAGGACCAGGGCGGCGCCTATCTGTTCGTCGTCAACGACAAGAACGTGGCCGAGCAGCGGCGTGTGAAGACCGGCGTGTCGCGCGATGGCCTGGTCGCCATCCTCGACGGCCTCAAGGCTGGCGAAAAGGTGATCGTGCAGGGCCAGCAGCGGGTCCGCCCGGGCATGGTCGTCAATCCAAGTGCCGCCCCGCCAACAGTCCAGAAACAGTAAGCCGAGAGACGCCAGACCATGACGATCTCGTCGCTGTTCATCCGCCGCCCGCGGCTGGCTTTCGTCATCTCGACGGTCATCACGATCGCTGGTGTCATCGCCATGACGGCGCTGCCAGTGGCGCAGTTCCCGGACATCGTGCCGCCGCAGGTCACGGTCAACGCCACCTACCCCGGCGCTTCGGCACAGGCGGTCGAAGAGAGCGTGGCCCAGGTGATCGAGGCGCAGGTCAACGGCGTCGAGCGCATGCTCTACATGAAATCGACCTCGGGTGGCGACGGCAGCTATCAGCTCACCGTCAGCTTCGAAGTCGGTTCCGATCCTGATCTCAATACGGTCAACGTCACTAACCGCGTGAACCAGGGCATCGCGCTGCTGCCTCCGGAAGTGCAGCGCAACGGTGTCACCACACGTAAGCAATCCTCGGCCCTGCTGCAGGTCATCGCCGTTTATTCGCCGAAAGGCAGCCGCGACGGCCTGTTCCTCTCCAATTTCGCAACCATCAACCTGCTCGACACGCTGCGGCGCGTGCCGGGCGTCGGCAACGCCTCGTTGTTCGGTGCGCTCGACTACTCGATGCGCGTCTGGCTCAACATGGAGCGCATGGCCAGCCTCAACATCACGCCCGACGACGTGGTGAAGGCCGTGCAGGCGCAGAACGTCCAGGCCGCGGTCGGCCTGGTCGGCGCGGCGCCGTTGATGAGCGATGTCGACTTCCAGCTCAACATCACCACGCAGGGCCGCCTGACCACGATCGAGGAATTCGAGAATATCGTGGTCCGCGCACAGTCCGACGGCGCGCTGGTCAGGATCAAGGACGTCGCCAGGGTCGAGCTGGGCGCCAAGAACAGCGATTCGATCGGCCGCTACAACGGCAATCCCGCGTCAGGCATCCAGATCTTCCAGCTTCCCGGCGCCAATGCGCTCGCCACCGCCGAGGGCGTGCGCAAGGCGATGAAGGAGCTGGAGCCGCGCTTTCCCGACGATGTCGCCTACGATGTGATGTACGACACGACGGTGTTTGTGAAGGCCACCATCGAGAGCGTGATCCACACTCTGATCGAGGCCTTCGTGCTGGTCGCGATCGTCGTCTTCGTCTTCCTGGGCAACCTGCGCGCCACCATCATCCCCATCGTCGCCGTGCCTGTGGCCCTGATCGGCACGTTCGCCGTCATGTTGGCCTTCGGCTTTTCGGCCAACACCATCTCGCTGTTGGCGCTGGTGCTGGCGATCGGCATCGTGGTCGACGACGCTATCGTCGTGGTCGAGGCCGTCGAGCACATATTGGAGCACGAGCCCAACCTCACGGTGGCCGAGGCGACCGAAAAGGCCATGGGCCAGGTCACCGGGCCGATCATCGCCATCACCTTGGTGCTGCTCTCGGTCTTCATCCCGACCGCCTTCATTCCCGGCATTGCCGGCCAGCTCTATTCGCAGTTCGCCGTCGCCGTCTCGGTCTCGATGGTGATCTCTGCGATCAACGCGCTGACCCTCTCACCCGCCCTTTGCTCGCTGATTCTGCGCCACAAGAAGAAGCCGACCGGCGTCATCGCCTGGATGCAGAACGGCATCGACAAGACGCGCGACGGCTATGTCCGCGTCGTCACACCGCTGGCGCGGCGCGGCATCGTGGCCTTGCTGCTGGTGGGCGGCTTCGTGGTCGCCACCGGCGGCATCGGTTCGATGGTACCTTCGGGCTTCCTGCCGGACGAGGACCAGGGCGCCTTCATGGCCGAAATTCAGCTCCCTGACGCTGCTTCGACCAACCGCACCTTGGGCGCCGTCGACCAGGTCGAGAAGACCATCCAAGGCAAGCCATGGCTGCAGAGCATGTTCACCGTCTCGGGCTACAGCCTGCTCGACGGGCTGGCGTTGCCCAATCGCGCCCTCGTGGTCGTGGCCCTGAAGCCTTTCGATCAGCGTAAGGAAGCCGATCTCTCGGTATTCAGCGCCCTCAAGGAGTTGAACATCGCCTTCAGCCAGATCGCAGCGGCCAATGTCTTCGCCTTCAACCTGCCACCGATCATGGGTCTCGGAAATTCTTCGGGCTTCGAATTCCAGCTCCAGACCCTGACCGGTGCGCCGCCTACCGAACTGGCAGCCGTGGCACGTGGCATGATGGTGGCGGCGCAACAGGTGCCGGAACTCGCCAGCGTGTTCACGACCTATGGTGCCTCGACGCCGCAGATCAATCTCAAGCTCGACCGCGAACGCGCTCAGGCTTTGGGCGTCAGCATCGCCGACATCTTCTCGGCCCTGCAGACCTCGATGGGCGGCACCTACACCAACGACTTCAACCTGTTCGGCCGGACCTGGCAGGTGAAGGTCCAGGCCGAGGCGTCGGACCGCAAGACGGTTAACGACGTATTCCGCGTGCGCGTCCGCTCCTCGAGTGGCGAACTGGTGCCGCTGCAAGCCGTCGCCAACCTGGAGATGGTGACCGCACCCTCTTCGATCGTGCGCTACAACAATCTGCGCTCGGTGACGCTGAATGGCGCCCCTGCGCCCGGCTTCTCGTCGGGTCAGGCAATCGCCGCCATGGAGAATCTCGCCAAGACGACCCTGCCCACGGGCTATGGCTACGAATGGACCGGCACGGCGCTTCAGGAAAAGGCCGCCAGCGGCCAAACGGGCTTCATCCTGGGCCTGGCCGTGGTCTTCGCCTACCTCTTCCTGGTCGGCCTCTATGAAAGCACCGCCATCCCGGTCGCTGCCCTCCTGTCGGTGACGGTCGGCCTGTTCGGCGCAATGACGGCACTGTTCATCGCGGGGCTCGACAACAACATCTATGCCCAGATCGGAATCGTGGTGCTGATCGCGCTGGCCGCCAAGAACGCCATCCTGATCATCGAGTTCGCCATGGCCGAACGTGAGAAGGGGGCCGATGTCGTGACCGCGGCCACCGCGGCGGCAGGCCTGCGCTTCCGTGCGGTGATGATGACGTCCTTCGCCTTCATCCTCGGCCTCGTGCCGCTGGTGATCGCGTCCGGCGCCGGTGCTGCCACACAGCGTGCCGTGGGCACGGCCGTGTTCGGCGGCATGATCGCCGCCGCCTGCCTCGGCATCTTCGTGATCCCCGGCCTCTACGTCGCGCTCCAGCGCGGCCGCGAGAAGATCAAGGGGATGATCGGCAAGGCTTGAGCGACTGGCGGCGCTAGGCCGCCAAGTCGAAGTCGGTGAGATCGGGTGCCTGCATTTCGGCGCGGAAGCGGTCGAAGCTCCAGGGCCAGAGCGCGGGATTGCCGTTGCGGTCGAGGTACCAGCTCTTGCAACCGGTCACCCAGACGGTGCCCTTCATGGCCTCGCGTAGCGCGGCATTGAAACGCTGCGTGGCCGCCTTAGAGGGCGCCACGGCGCGGCATTTGCCGTCCAGCACCAGGTCGACGAGCTGCAAGACATAAGCGAGCTGCAGCTCGGAGATCAGGATCACCGAGAAGTTGCCGATCGGGCTGTTGGGCCCCACCAGCATGAAGAAGTTCGGAAAGCCCGGCGCCGCCACCGAACGATAGGCCTCGTTGGCATGAGCCCAGGCGTCGACAAGTCTCAGTCCGCCCTCGCCGATCACGTCGATCGGGCGCAGGAACGCGTGACCATCGAAGCCGGTTGCCAGCACCAGTACATCGAGCTCATGCAGGACGCCGTCCTTGGTGCGTACACCTGATGCCTCGATGCGTTCGATGCCATCGGTGATCAGTTCGACGTTCGGCTTCTGCATCGCCGGATAGAAGGTATCCGACATGATCAGCCGCTTGCAGGCCGCACGATAATTGGGAGTGAGCCGCCGCCGGAGCTCAGGATCGCCCACATTCTCTTCGAGATTGATACGACAGGCGGCTTCGATCTTGTGCAGCTCGTCCTGATCGCCGATCACGGCGCGCGCGAACGTGTCGACGAAGCGCGCCGACCAGAAATCGTAGGATTGCTGCAGGCTCTGCGGCGAGGCGAGATACATCGCCTTCTCGTCGTCGCTGTAGGGTGGATTGGCGAGCGGCAGCACCCACTGAGCGGTGCGTTGGAACAGCGTCAGCTTCGACACGCGGTCGGCCAGCGCGGGCACGATCTGGATCGCTGTCGAGCCCGTGCCGATGATGCCGACTCGCTTGCCATCGAGTGGTGCCGAGTGATCCCAGCGCGCCGAATGAAAGCAGGCGCCTTTGAAGTCACCGAGGCCCGGAATATCGGGCGTGGCGGGATGGTGTAGTACGCCGGTCGCGGAGATCACGAAGTCGACGATGTCGGTAGCGCCGCCCTTGATCGTCAGATGCCAACGGCCGTCGCGATACTCGGCACGCTCGATTTCACTGTTGAAGCGGAAATGCCGATCGAGGCCATACTTCCTGGCCACGCCTTCGAAGTAGCCCTGAATCTCGGCGCCCGGCGAAAAGCGATGCGACCAGTCACCCTTCAGTTCGAAGGAGTAGGCGTAGACATGGCTCGGCACGTCGCACGACAGGCCGGGATAGGTATTGTCACGCCAGGTGCCACCCAATCGCGCGGCCTTCTCATAGATCGCGAAGTCCTCGATGCCGCGCTCTTTGAGCTTGATGGCCGTCAGGATGCCCGACATGCCAGCCCCGATGATCGCGAAACGCTTACCCACCGTTCTGTCCTCCGCACTCAGTATCTGAAAGGCCATCCCGAAGGCCTCGTCGCACCGCGCGAACACCGGCCACCGCGCCGAGAGCGGACCAATCGGACACGATCGGTATTGCGCGAGGCCTAGTCGCCGTTGGGCGTCTTCTGCCGGGGATGGATGTAGTCCTTGAAGTCGTCGAAGCCCTTCCAGGCGGGCTCCGGCGGCGCATAGTCGGGCCGCGGTGCATACTTGGAAGCCTCCGCCGTTCCTGGCGTCATGATGTAGCGCGGGCAGTTGGGAAAGATCGCCCGCGCTTTCACGCGTACCAGGAGCTGCGCACCGGCAAAGCGCTGCATCAGCGGATCGTCGCGGCTCACATTCGCCTCGCCGTTCACCCGCACTCGGCGCGGCTTCTCGCCCATGTCGATAAAGAGCAGGCCGACATTGGGGTTGGCCACGATATTGCCGAGGCTCTTGAACATGCCGTTGCCGTCGTAGTCGGGAAAGGCGAGTTCGCTGGGACCGATCACCTGCACGAAGCCCGGCATGCCGCCCTTGAAGGAACAATCGGGCTGACCGCGATCGTCGGATGTCGCGAGGAAGAAGAACATCGCACCTTCGATGAACGCGCGATCGCTCGCCGTGAATTCAACGTGCGTCAGCTTTTCGACCAACCGGTCGGCAATGCGGCGGCTGTCGAACTGGTCCTGCAGGCGGCGATTGCCATCGTGGAACATCGTGCTTTCAGTCATTGATGCGCACCTTGAGATCGGAATCGCGCAGAGTCGTGTCCTGGCCCGGGGGTGCAATGCGCACGGCATCCTCGAGGGTTGCCGTCTGGCGCCATTCCTCGGCCGGCCGCGACCGGTCATCGGAGCCGATCTGATCGACGCCCCAATAGAGTTCGAGATGATGGCCATCGGGATCGAGGAATTCGACCGAGACCTGACAGCCGGCGCGGCGGCGGCCTTCGTAGACCAGCTTGGCGCCATGCGCCTTGAGGTGATCGCGGGCGCGGAACACCTCGTCGAGCGTTGCCAGTTCGAAGGCGAGATGATGCAGGCTCTTTGGCCCCTCTCCTCCCTCGCCGCGGCCGCCGACCAGGGCCAGACAGTGATGGTCGCCGTTGCAGCGCAGGAAGACCATGCCGCCCGGCATCATCGCGCCGGGATAGACGTCCGACACCTTGAAGCCCAGCACCTCCGTATAGAAGTGCTTGGAGCGTTCCAGGTCGGCGACATAGACGACGGCGTGACCGAGCTTCTGGACCTTGAACGGCAGACCTTGGGGCATGGGACCCTCCTAGAGGCGTAGCACCCGCGGCGATTTGAGCAACGCAGCCGCGCTCGCCGTCATCTTAGCACCACCCTTCACCGCCGCCTCGGCCTTTGCCTCGGCCGCGCGCACCTCGCCCAGCCGCTTGACGGTGGCGTCGAGGATGGCCTGCGGTACCACGACGACGCCATCGCCATCACCCACGATCACATCGCCTGAACTCACCGGCACGCCGCCGATCGTCACCGGCAGGCCGACACTCCCCGGCCCGTTCTTGGCCGGTGAATTGGGGACGATCCCGGCGCAAAAGAGCGGCAGGCCAGCCGCTACGATGCCGACACGGTCGCGCGCCAGACCATCGGTGACGAGGGCAGCAAGGCCGGCATTCTTCATCATGCCGGCCACCAGATCGCCGACCAGCGCGGTCAGCCGATAGGAATCGTTGGCGCACATGATGACGTCGCCCGGCTGAGCGATCTCCATGGCGCCGAACAGCGCGAGATTGTCGGCGGGGTACGCATGACATGTCACGGCAACGCCTGCGAACGAGGCGTTCTCCGGATCGCAGGGCTTGATGGTCCAGTCGAGCGCACCGCGACCATCCATGGCGTCGACGAGATGCGATGTCTGTGCACCCTTCAATGCCGCGACCTTGGCAGGATCGGGCCGTTGAAAGCCGGCCTTGATCGTGAGCAGAGGCGGATCGTCGAGCATGGGCTACCTTTCTGTCTTGGGCTCGGCCATCATGCGCCGAACGACACACGAGGGGGAAGAACGCATGGCGAAATCGCCGAACAGGCTATCGGCCAGCGAAGCTGTACGTCGTATGGCCGAGAAGCGGCTCAAGGCGCGCGATCTGGTCGAGGCCTGCCTCGATCGCATCGAAGCCCGCGAGGGTCAGGTCCATGCCTGGGAAGCGCTCGACCCCGAAGGCGCCCGCAAGCGCGCCGACCAGTTGGACAAGCGTGCGCGTCCGGTCGGACCCCTGCACGGCATTCCGCTGGCGGTGAAGGACATCATCTCGACGAAGACGATGCCCACCACCTGCGGCTCGCCAATCTATCGCGATCATGTCGTGGGCAAGGATGCCGCTTGCGTCAGCCAGCTCACCGCGGCCGGTGCCATCGTGCTCGGCAAGTCGGTGACCACCGAGTTCGCAGGCGGTCATGCCGGCAAGACGCACAACCCGCATAACCTCCGCCATACGCCGGCTGGCTCCTCTTCCGGCTCGGCCGCGGCTGTCGCCGACTTCATGTCCCCGATCGGCTACGGCACACAGACTGCAGGCTCGGTGATCCGCCCCGGCGCCTTCAATGGCGTGGTGGCCTACAAGGGCACCTACGGCTGGGCCGACATGACCGGCGTGAAAACCTACGCCAGGAGCCTCGATACCCTGGGTTTCTTCACCCGCGAGGCGAACGACCTGGCGCTGATCCGCGCCGCCTATGGCCATGCGCCGGCCGATCCCCCCGCGAGAGGCCAAGCGCCGCGCATCGGTCTGGTCCGAACGCCTTGGTGGGACGAGGCCGATCCCTACAACAGGAAGAACATCGAGGAAGCGGCCCGCGTGCTGCGCGCTGCCGGCGCCAAAGTGCGTGAATGGCAGGCGCCGGAGGCGTGGACTGCTCTCGTGCCGGCACAGAACCGCATCATGACCAAGGAAGCGACGCAGTCCTATGCCAAGGAACGCGCCCGATTCTCGCACCTCTTTTCGCCCATCATGAAGGGCGTGATGATCGATGGCGATGCCGTGAACCGGCGGCAATACGCCGATGCCAAGAAGCGCAAGCGCATCGCTGTCGGTCAACTTTCCGATGCGTGGGAAAAGTTCGACCTGCTGCTGACACCCGCGGCCAAGGGCGAAGCACCGTCGGGCCTCGGCAACACCGGCGATCCGCTCTTCAACCGTTTCTGGACCCTGCTGGGCACACCGTGCATCACCCTGCCCTTCAACACGGGGCCGTTCGGCCTGCCGCTGTCGGTGCAGCTCGTGGGCAAGCACGGCAGCGATGACCAGCTCATCGCCTGGGCACGCTGGGCCGAAGCACAACTCTCATGACCGTTCAGCTTGGCATGATCGGCTATGGCGCCATCGGCAAGCATGTCGAGGCGGCGCTGAAGGCTGGCAATATCGAGAACCTGAAGCTCGTGGCCGCGCTGGTGAAACGGCCGCGCAACGAAGGTCTGCTGACCCACGAACCCGATCGCTTCTTCACCCACAAGTTCGACGCCGTCGCCGAATGCGCCGGACACGAGGCGGTGCGCACCTATGGCCAGAGGGTGCTGGAAAGCGGCGCGGATTTTCTGGTGACGTCCGTCGGTGCTTTCACCGACACCACTCTGTTTGAGCGCCTGCTGGCCGCTGCCAAGGCGAATGGCCGCAAGCTCATCCTGCCCTCAGGTGGGATCGGCGCGCTCGATATCCTGAGCAGTGCGGCCGTCGGTGGACTCGATAGCGTCACCGTCACGGTGCGCAAGGACCCATCGGCCTGGAAGGGCACGATCGCGGAAACTCTAGTCGACCTCGACGGGCTGAAGGCGCCGTACACCGTATTCGATGGCCCGGTGCGCGAGGGCGCACGCCTTTATCCGCAGAACGTCAATATCTCGGCGGCTGCCGCCCTCGCAGGACTCGGCCTCGACAAGACGCGAGTCGTGATCGTGGCCGATCCCGGCATCACCACACACATCGTCGAACTGGAAGCCAAGGGCGCGTTCGGCCGCTTCACTTTCATGGAAGACGTGACGGTCAGCGAGGAGAACCGCAAGACCGGCAAGCTGGTCGCCATGGCGATGGTGAAGTCGGTGCGCCAGCTTGCTTCGACTTTGGTGGTGGCGGCCTAGGAGGCGACCATGGACGAGTTCGACTATGTCATCGTCGGTGCAGGCGCGGCGGGCTGCGTGCTGGCCAACCGGCTCTCCGTCTCGGGCAAGCACAGCGTCGTGGTGATCGAGGCTGGCGGCAAAGACAACCATATCTGGATCAAGGTTCCTGCCGGCTTCAACAAGACCGTCTACAACGACAAGCTCAACTGGGGCTACGAGACTGCGCCCGGCCCGCACATCGATGGCCGAAAGATCAAGTTTCCGCGTGGAAAAGTGTTGGGCGGCTCGGGCTCGATCAACGGCCATCTCTATGTGCGTGGCCAGGCTGCCGACTACGACACCTGGGCGCAGCTCGGCTGCCGCGGCTGGTCATGGACCGACGTGTTGCCCTACTTCAAGCGCGCCGAATCACGCGTGGGCGGCAGCGACGAAGTGCGCGGGCGTGATGGACCACTCGTCATCGAGGACCAGCGCGATCCGCATGTCCTGTCGGATGCCTTCATGGCGGCCAACGAGACACTCGGCCTCAAGCGCACGCCCGACTACAACAGCGGCGACCAGGAAGGCACGCTCCTCTACCAAAACATGATGAAGAACGGCCGGCGTTGGAGTCCGGTCGACGCCTATCTCAAGTCGGCGATGAAACGCCCAAACGTGCGCGTTATTACCCACGCCCTGGTCGAACGGGTCGACCTCGACGGAAAGCGGGCCACGGGCATCACCTATCGCCAGAACGGAGAGACGAAACAGGTCCGCGCTCGACGCGACGTCATCCTGGCAGGTGGCGCGATCAACACGCCGCAGCTCCTGCAACTCTCGGGCATCGGCAATACCGACGACCTCGCCGCGATCGGCGTTGCGGTGAAGCACGCCCTGCCTGGCGTCGGCCGCAACTTCCGAGACCACTATGCCGTCCGGGTCTCGGCGCTGGTGAAAGGTGCTGGCTCGCTTAACGAACGCAGCCGGGGCCTCAGGCTCGTGGGCGAGGTCCTGCGCTACGCTGCCACTCGGAAAGGCCTGCTGACCACGGCGCCAAGCCATGCCGGCGGCTATCTCAGGACGCGGCCGGGACTTGAGACACCCGACATGCAGCTCTACTTCGCGCCCGCGAGTTATGGCGGTGGCCGTTACGGCACCACCATGCTCGACACCGTACCCGGCATGACCCTGGGCGCCGCGCAGCTACGTCCCGAGAGCACCGGCCACGTGAAAGCGCTGACCGCCGACCCGACGGCCAAGCCCGAGATCCAGCCGAACTATCTCGCGGACCAGATCGACCGCGATGCGTTGCTCGCGGCGATGAAGTACCTGCGCAAGCTTCTGGCTACCCCACCGTTGGCCGACTATGTGATCCGCGAGAACTTTCCCGGCCCCGACGTGAAGACCGACGAGCAATGGATGGCGCATGCTCGTGCCACCGGCTCGACGACCTATCACCCGGTTGGCACGGCCAAGATCGGCACCGATCCTATGGCGGTGGTCGATCCTGCGTCTATGCGCGTCATCGGTCTGCAGGGCCTGCGTGTGGCCGACGCCTCGTGCATGCCGACGATGGTCTCGGGCAACACCTACGCCGCGACCAACGTGATCGCGGAGAAGGCATCGGACCTCATTCCTCAGACGTAACCTGGGCCTTCGATCACGGGGTTGGCGATCAGGAACTTCTCGTCGATCTCGACGCCGATACCGGGCTTGTCGAGCGGACGCACGCAACCATCTGCGCCGATCTTCCAGGGCTCGCTGCCCAGCTCATCGCGGAACTTGTTGGCAACAGAGAGATCGGCCTCGAAGTAGCCGCCATTGTCGATCGACGCCAGAAAGTGGATCGAGACGGCATGGTTCAGGCCGGTCATCGAACTGTGCGGATGGATCGGCAGCTTCCACATGGAGGCCGCCGCCGCAATGCGTTGCACTTCGGTAACGCCGCCGCTCTTGGAAAGATCGGGCTGCAGGACGGTGATGTTGCCGTCCTCAATCAGCCGATGGAACTCGAAGCGCGTGTAGTGATTCTCGCCGGCCGCCAGCGGTGTGCGGCCCCAGCCCTTGGCCATGGCATAGGAGCGATGGTCGTGCGCCGGAAACGGCTCCTCCAGCCACGCGATGCCGAGTTCGTCCATCGCCGGCATCACGCGGCGTACGTCTTCCGGCGTGTAGCCGGTGTTGGCGTCGGTCAGCAGCACGATGTCGTCGCCGAAGCGACGGCGCACGGCCGTCATGCGGGCGATATCGGCCTTCACCGTGTCGCCCACGCGTAGCTTCAACGCCTTGTAGCCGGCCTCGACCATTGGTGCGGCTTCATCGGCCAGCGCCTCAGGCGCCTGATAGCCCAGCGCAATACCGCCGGCATAAGCCTTCACCGGCCGGTTGCTGCCGCCCAGCAGCTTGTAGAGCGGCCAGCCCACGGCCTTGCCCTTGATGTCCCACAGCGCCTGGTCGAGGCCGCTCATCGCCATCGAGGTCGCGGCCCCCATGCCGTGGCTGCCGAGTTGGAATTTGTAGATCTTGGCCCAGATGCCGACCGTATCCGTGGCATCCATGCCCACCACGAAGCCCTTGAGCGTCGTGTTGATCAGATGGCCGATGCTACCCGGCGACCGTGCATGGTGGCTCTCGCCCCAGCCCACGATGCCGTCTTCGGTTGTCACCTTCACCATCACGCAGTCGCGCTTGGTCATGGTGCCGATGCCCAACGACACCTGCCGCTCCGGCGGCACGCGAAAACTGGTCGGGTAGGCCTTTACGTCGACGATCTTCATGGCTCAGGCCACCTTGTATTTCTTCAGAACCTCGCGATCGATCTCGATGCCGAGGCCGGGACCGGTCGGCACCTGGACGATGCCTTTCTTCTGCTCGATCGGCTCCTTCGCCAGATGATCGCGCAGCGGGTTGGGTGTCTGCTCGAATTCGAGCATCGGCGGCATCGGCCGGAACGCCGGTGGCTGGTCCGGCAAGGCGGCCAGGAACTGCACGGTCGCCGCCAGCCCGATGGTCGAACCCCAGGCATGCGGCACGCATTCGACACCGAACGCCGACGCCAGGGTCGCGATCTTGCGACACTCCGAGAAGCCACCGGCCGCGCATAGGTCGGGCTGCACGATGTCCATGGCCTTTTTTGCGATGACGTCGCGGAAGCCCCAGCGTGTGAAGTCGTTCTCGCCGCCGGCCACCGCCATGTCGAGCGCACGCGTCACTTCGATGTAGCCGTCGTGATCTTCGGGACTGATCGGCTCCTCGAACCAGAGGATGTCATGCTCCTCCAGCATGCGGCCGAGCTTGATGGCGTTGGGCACGGAGAAGCAGTGGTTGGCGTCGACCGCCAGCTTCACATCCGGCCCGATCGCCTCGCGCACCGCGGCGACGCGCTTGGCGTCGAGCTTGAGGTCGCCCAGGCCGATCTTCATCTTGATGGCGCGGAAGCCGTCGTTCTTGAATTCCAGCGCTTCCTCGACCGCCTCTTCGACCAGGCGGTTCATGTCGATAAAGTAAAGCCCGGTCGCGTACGGAATGACCTCGCTGCGATAGGCGCCGCCGATCAGCTTGTGCACCGGCTTACCCACGGCGCGACCCATGATATCCCACAGCGCTATGTCGATGCCCGAGATGGCCGAGATCGCCATGCCGGTCGTGCCGTAATCCTTGATCCTGTTGTAGAGGTCTTCCCAGATCGCCTCGACGTCGAATGGATCCTTGCTGACCACGCGCGCCTTGAACTGCGTCTCGATGAAGGTCTTGGCAACCGCCGCCGGGCCGTAGCATTCGCCCCAGCCGGTGATGCCTTCGTCGGTCGAGATCTCGACGACACACGAGGATCGCGTGCCGTAGACCCAGCCGCGCGCCGATACGAACGGCTTCTCGACCTTGCACTGCAAGATATGGCAGGCGACGTCTGTCACCTTCATCGGCGTTCCTCCAAATTATTCGTTAGCCGACTGTTATCAGCAAATTGCCGAGCTTGTCCTGACGGACCTTGTCGCCGGGTTCGACGACAGTCGTGCAATCGAGCTGTTCGAGGATCGCCGGTCCCTCGAAGACGGCATCGAGCGGCAGCTTCTCGCGCGCATAGACCGGCGTTTCGCGCCAGCCGTCGTTGAACCAGACGCGCCGTTCACCGGCTTGCGCTGCCTTCAATGTCGGCGCGCGTTCCGTGGCCGCGAGCGCGCCGAGCGAAATCTCCGGCCGCACGCCAATCACGGCCGTGTGCAGGTTCACCAGCACCGGCGGGATTTCCGCCAGTTCGATGCCGAAGCGACGGAAGTAGGCCGCGGCGAAGGCCTTGTGCAGCCCGGCGACACCGATGTCCGCGCTTTCCACGCCGACGGACAGGATGTGGCTCTGCCCCTGGAACTGCATGTCGGCGGCGAGCACGCGGCGCAGCTCGCGCACCGGCACACCCTCGCGCGCGATGGTGGCCTCGCCCTCGGCCGCCTGTTCGGCGTAGATGCGGGCCACTGTCGCATCGTCGACAGCCGACAGCGGCTTGTTCACCGTGCGCACATAGTCGTGGCGCAGGTCGGCCACGACGCAGCCCAGCGCGTTGGTGATGCCGGGCCGCGCCGGCACCAGCACGGTCGGGATGGCGAGCTCGCGCGCCAGCGCCGTGGCATGCAACGGGCCGGCTCCTCCGAAGGCGAACAACGCGAAGTCGCGGGGATCGTGGCCGCGCGACAGCGAGACCAGCCGGATGGCGCCGGCCATGCGATCGTTGGCGATACGCAGGATCGCGGCGGCCGCTGCCCCGGCGTCGAGCCCCAATCTCGAACCTACTTTCTCCGAGACGAGATCGCGCACGCGATCCAGCGTCACCTTGTTGTCGACGCCCAGCAGCCGGTCGGGATTGAGCCGACCCAGGATCAGGTTGGCGTCGGTGATCGTGGGTTCGGTGCCGCCACGGCCATAACAGATGGGACCGGGCCGCGCGCCCGCGCTCTCGGGGCCGACCCGAAGCATCCCTGCCGCATCGACCGAAGCGATCGAGCCGCCGCCGGCGCCGATCGTATGGACATCGACCATCGGCACATGGATCGGCAGGGCATATTCGAGCTCCAGCTCGCCCGAAACCTGCGGCACGGCGTTCTCGATCAGCCCGACGTCGGTTGAGGTGCCGCCCATGTCGTAGGTGATCAGGTTGGGATGGCCCGAGGCGCGACCGGTATAGGCCGCCGCCATCACGCCCGAGGCCGGGCCCGACATCACCGTATTCACCGCGGCCTTGGCGATGAGCTGCGAGGAAATCGTGCCGCCATTGCCCTGCATCACCAGCAAATCGCGGTCGTAGCCCTTGGCGCCAAGCTCCTTGCGCAGGCGCGAGAGGTAGCGATCGAGCACCGGCTGCACCGAGGCGTTGACCGCGGCCGTCACACCGCGCTCGTACTCGCGATACTCCGACAGGATGGCATGGCCCGCCGTGACATAGGCGTTGGGCCAGAGCCCGCGCACGATCTCGGCCGCACGCCGCTCGTGCGCTGGGTTGATGTAGCTGTGCAGGAAATGGATAACGACGGCCTCGCAGCCCTGTGCCAGCAGATTCTTCGCCGCCTCGGCCACGGCCGCCTCGTCGAGCGGCGTCAGCACCTTGCCGTCGGCATCCATGCGCTCCGGCACTTCGAGACGCACCTCGCGGTCGATCATTGGCCGGAACGTGCCGCGCAGGCCGTAGGGTTGCGGCCGCGTGCGGCGCCCGAGTTCCAGCACATCGCGGAAGCCCTTGGTGGTGATCAATCCGACCTTGGCGATCTTGCGCTCCAGCAGCGCGTTGGTCGTCGTGGTCGTGCCGTGCACCACGGCCTGCAGCACGGCGGGATCGAGGCTCGCCGACGCGAGTGCCGCCATGAAACCGATCGCCTGGTTCTCGACAGTGGTCGGCACCTTGGCGAGCTTCACCTCGCGGGTTTCGGGATCGATCGCCAGCAGGTCGGTGAAGGTGCCGCCGACATCGATGCCGACGGTGAAGCTGCTTTTGGGGGACATGCTCAAACCGATAGATACTGTTCACGCAACGAAGCGTCGGCCGTCAGCTCGGCCATCGAGCCGCCGAAGCGGATCTGGCCCTTCTCGATGATATAGGCGCGGTCCGCGACGGCCTGCGAGAAGTGCAGGTTCTGTTCGCTGAGCAGCACGCAAAGCCCCTCGCCCTTCAGCGCCCGGATGGAATTCGCCATCTGCTCGACGATGATCGGCGCCAGTCCCTCCGACGGCTCGTCGAGCAGCACGCAGCGCGGATTGCCCATGAGAGTACGCGCGATGGTGAGCATCTGTTGTTCGCCACCCGACATGCGGCCGCCCGGCCGCTCGCGCATGTTGGCTAGATTGGGGAACAGCGCAAAGAGCTTGTCTTCGGTCCAGGTCGGCGCACCATCACGCGCGGGCTGGCGACCGACTTCGAGATTCTCCACCACCGACAATTCGGTGAAGATGCGCCGTTCCTCCGGGACGTAGCCCAGCCCGAGACGCGCGATGCGATAGGGTGGCAGACGATCGATGCGCTTGCCGGCAAAGGCCACCTCGCCGTGCGCCGGCGGCACCAGCCCCATGATCGCCTTCATGGCCGTCGATTTGCCGGCGCCGTTGCGGCCCAGCAAGGCCACGACCTCGCCTGCGCGCGCCTCGAGGGAGACGCCATGCAGGATATGCGCGCGGCCGTAGAAAGCATGCAGGTCCCGGACCTCGAGCATCAGTGGACGCTCCCGAGATAGACGGCGCGCACATTGGGATTGCTGCGCACCTCTTCGGGTGTGCCGCCGGCGATGAGCTGGCCACGGTCGAGCACGATGATGCGGTCGGCCTGGGAGAAGACCACGTCCATGTCGTGTTCGGTAAACAGTACGGCGATGTTGCGTGCCCGTGCCAACTGCGCCGTCAGCTCCATCAGCGCCACCCTTTCCTTGGGCGCCATGCCGGCAGTCGGCTCGTCCATCAGCAGAAGCCGCGGCTGGTTGGCCAGTGCAATCGCCAGCTCGACTCGCTTCAGGTCGCCATAGGCCAACACGCCGCAAACACGGTCGGCTTGGTCAAACATGCCGACTTGCTCCAGCAACGCATCCGCTTCGGGTCGGAACGCCGCGCCGAAACGCCGTACCAGGGAGCGCAAGCGGCCCGTGTGGGAATAGAGCGCCATCTGCACGTTCTCGCGTACGGAGAGCGAGGCGAAGGTTGCCGTGATCTGGAAGGTGCGACCCACGCCCAACCGCCAGATGGCGCGCGGACGCAGACCTACGATGTCGCGGCCTTCCAGGCGAACAATGCCGGCGTCGGGACTGAGCTGGCCGTTCAACATGTTGAAACAGGTGCTTTTGCCCGCCCCGTTGGGACCGATCAGTGCCAGCATCTCGCCGGCCGCAACGGCAAACGAGACATCGGCAACGGCCTGCACGCCGCCGAATGCCTTGTGCAGCCCTTCGACCTGGAGAACGGCGCTGCTCATGCCGGCCACTCCCGCCACCGCATCACCAACGCCTTGAGGCCACCGACCAGTCCCTGCGGGAACAGCAGCACGATCAACAAGATCACGAGGCCGATAACGGCCCGCCAGAACTCGGTATTGCGTGCCACGACATCGCGCAGCCAGGTGAAGATCGCTGCGCCGACAACCGGGCCGGTCAGGGTTTCGACACCGCCCAGCAACACCATGACCAACCCGTCGGTCGACTGGGCGATCGAGATGGTCGACGGGGAGATGCTGCCCTTGGAGAAGGCGTAGACGGCACCGGCAAGGCCCGCCAGCGCGCCCACGAGCACGAAGGCGGCCCATTGGAAGCGGCGCAGGTCGATGCCAATTGCCTCGGCCCGCAGTGGCGAATCCCGGCCGGCGCGCAACGCATAGCCGAAGGGCGAGAACATCACGCGCCAGAGAAAGGCGATTCCTGCACCGCACAGAGCCAAGGCGAGATAGTAGTAAACCGTCTTGTCGGCGAGCCAGGGCGACGGCCAGACGCCGAACACACCGTTGCTGCCACCGGTGACGGAATCCCACTGGAAGACGATCGACCAGCTGATCTGCGCGAAAGCGAGAGTCAGCATCGCGAGATAGACGCCGGAGAGGCGCACGCAGAACCAGCCATAGACGATGGCAAAGGCACCGGCGATCAGGGGCGCGATCAGCAGCGCTGCCTCCATCGGCAAACCGGCCCGCTTCAGCAGGAGACCCGCCGCATAGGCGCCAATGCCGAAATAGGCCGCGTGGCCGAACGACACCATGCCGGCCGGTCCCATGATGAAGTGGAGCGAGACCGAAAACAGAGCAAAGCAGACGATGTCGGTCAGCAGGATCGCGGCATAGCGGTCCGTGACCCACGGGACAATGACGAGCAGCGCCAACCAGACCAGCGCGAAGCCCCACGACGGCACCTTGAACGGCGGTGCCGGTTCTGCAGCAACACGCTGTGCAGCCTGCGGCTTGCCGAGCAAGCCATAGGGCCGCACGACCAGCACCAGCGCCATGATCAGAAATTCGACTACGAGGGTGAGCTTGGAGAAGGAAATCTCGACGCCGAACCAGGTGACGCTGCCCATACCGATGCAGAAGGCCTTGGCGACGCCGATGATCACGGCCGCCAGGAAGGCGCCGCCAATGCTGCCCAATCCGCCCACGACAGTGACCACGAAGGCATCGGCGATGACGGCGAGATCGAGTTCGAGGTTGGCCGGCTCGCGCGGGATCTGGAGCGCGCCGCCCAGCCCCGCCAGCACAGCGCCGACAAAGAAGACGGAGGTGAAGAGCTTGGCCTGATCGACGCCCAACGCGCCCACCATCTCACGATCCTGCGTGGCGGCGCGCACCAGCGCCCCCCAGCGGGTGCGGGTCAGCAACAGCCAGATGGCCGCCAGCACCAGCGGGCCGATGACGATCAGCAGCAGATCGTAGGCCGGTACGCGCTTGCCCATGATTTCGACAGCCATCGACAGACCGGGTGCGCGTGGCCCGACCAAATCCTCAGCGCCCCAGGTGAAGAGCGCGATATCCTTGATGATCAGGACGATGGCGAAGGTCGCCAGAAGCTGGAACAGCTCGGGCGCACGATAGATACGCCGCAGCACCGCGAGTTCGATCAGTACGCCGACCAAACCCACGACAAGCGCCGCTAGCACGACGGCGCTCCAGAACCCGAGCGGTGTGCGGCCGAACAGCTCGATCAACGAATAGGCGCCGTAGAGCCCCAGCATGTAAAGCGAACCGTGCGCAAAGTTCACGATTCGCGTGACGCCGAAGATCAGCGACAGGCCGGCCGACACCAGGAACAGCGACGAGGCGGCGGCCAGCCCATTCAGGAGCTGGATGAGGATCGAGGAAAAAGTCACGCGTGAGACCGTCGGGGAGACGGTGGCGAAGCCACCGTCAGTTCTTCGGCCTCATCTTCTGGACATCGGCATCACTCGGCAGGGCATCCTTGCCGTCGACAAAGCGCCAGTCCTTCATGACACCCTTGCCGTCCTTCACGCCGATGCGACCGACATAGGCACCCATGGTCGACTGATGATCGATCGGGCGGTACTGGATCATCCCGAACGGCGTCATCAGAGTGAGGCCACTCATCGCCGCCACCAGCTTCGCCTGGTCGAGCGAGCCCGCCTTCTTGATTGCTTCGGCTGCCGACATCACGGTCGCGTAGCCCACCACGGAACCGAGCCGCGGATAATCCTTGAACTTCGCCTGATAGGCGTTGAGGAACTTGGTGTGCTCCGGCGTCTTGATCTCGCTCCAGGGATAGCCCGTCACGTACCAGCCTTCGGGCGCCTCTTCCTTCAGCGGATCGAGATATTCGGGTTCACCGGCCAGGAGGTTGAACACCTCGACGCCCTTGAAGAGACCGCGCTGCTGGCCCTCGCGCACGAACTTGGCGAGGTCGGGTCCGAACAACGAAGAGAAGATCGCGTCCGGCTTGGCATCGGCCAGCGCCTGCGCCACAGCACCGGCGTCGATCTTGCCGAGCGGCGGAGCCTGCTCAATCACGAATTCGACGTCGGGCTGCTTCTCCTTGAGCAGCTTCTTGAAGGCCGCCGTCGCCGACTGGCCATATTCGTAGTTGGGATAGACGATCGCCCAGCGCTTCTTCTTGAGCTTGGCGGCGTCGGGAATGAGCATCGCCGTCTGCATGTAGGTCGAGGTACGCAGGCGGTAGGTGTAGGCGTTACCCGAGTCCCAGACGATCTTGTCGGTGAGCGGCTCGGCGGCGATGAACAGCACCTTGCGCTGCTTGGCGAAATCAGCGACGGCCAGACCGACGTTCGACGGGAAGGTGCCGATCAGGAATGCTGCGCCCTCGCGGCTCAGCAGCTCCTCGGCCACTCGGACCGCGTCACCGGGATTGCCGTTGTCGTCGCGGCTCACGACCTCGATCTTGCGGCCGAGCACGCCGCCGGCAGCATTGACCTCCTCGACGGCGAGCTCGATGCCCTTCTTGTAGGGTTCGAGGAAGGCCGGAAAGACCTTGTAGCTGTTCAGTTCGCCGATCTTGATCGGCGCCTGGGCGGCGGCCGGGCCTGCCAGTCCCAGGGTGGCCAACGACGCCGCGACGAGCGCAGCGGTGCCGGCGAGCAAACGATTGCGGGTCAGCATGAAGTCCCCCTTCGTGGAATGATGAAACTCACTCTCCCTAGACCGAACCTACCGAGCCCGGCCCACACCTCACAAGCACACAACAGACCAGCCGGGCATCAATCGGCAAAACTCGACCGCGCCTGGATGCCCCAATGCCCCTCCTGAAGGGTCACGATGTAGATCGTCTCGAAAGTGCCGATCAGCGACTCGTCCTTGCGCCAGCGACTGAACTTCACCTTGAGATGCACCTTGTTCTTGCCGGCGTGGATCGGCGTCCGTTCGTCCCAGGTGCTGTGATGCCAACCATCGCCCGCGCGGGCGATGAAGTCGCCCAGCTTGTAGTCGCCATGGTTTGGCCAGACGACGACCTTGCCGCCCGCCAGCCGCACATGCGGGAAATTGCAGGCCGCGTTGACGCCGGGCTCGTCACCCCGATTGAGGGCCGCGAGATAATCGTCGAGGCAGCCCATTGCCGCCGCCAAAGGATCGCTCATCGCTGGCCGTCTCCCACCTTGATCTCTGCTGCCGTCAATCCTCCCACCCTCGCATGGGGGCGGCCGCCAATCGAGGCCGCGACGATGAACACGATCTCGTCCGGCTTGGGTCCATCCGGCACGCAGAACTCGATGGCGTCGAAGTGGCTGCGCACGTACGCGGCGGCCACATGGTGCAGCGGAATGTCGATACGCGAGCCGGCTGCGGCGACCTTCACCGTCGACGGCACGATCGACTTGGCCCCACCCATGGCATGGCGAATGCCGAAGCCCGAGGGCTGATGCCAGAGGGCGGCATGCTCCAGCTCACCGGCCAGCCCCACGATGGCACCCTTGCCGTAGGCTTCGAGCTCCGAACCCTTCGCACCCAGGATCTTCATCACCCGCTCGGTCAGGTCGACTGCGAGCGGCTCCAGGGCCTTCATCATCGGCTGGATGTCCGAGACATGGCGACCGGCATAGGGGTTGGCGATCACGCCACCGACCACGGCCTTGGTCACCGGCCGTGCCAGCACCGGACCACCATCGTGCAGCGTCTCCTCCACGGTCGCGACGTACTTCCGCACTTTCACCAGATCGCTCATCCCACCTCCATCAGAGCCAGCGGTGCTTCATCTGCTTCGAGGCGCCACGCGCCTTGCAACGACAATGCCGCGCTGTCGATCAAGCCGCAGTGGCGCAGCCGGCGCGCTTCGGCCGCCCCCCGATCCAGGGCCTCGGCAATGATCTCCAAAGGCAGATCCCCTACGGCAACGGTCACCGGCAAATCGCCGAGGTCGCTGTCGGGATCGAGGTCGCGGGCTGGGCGGCGCTCGACAGCCGGATGATCGACGTTCACGGCATTGGCGATCAGGGTCGCCGCCGCATCAGCCGCCGCTGCCGTTGCCGCAAGAACCGTGGCCGAGTCGGCAATGCCTAGCGAGAAGGAACGGCCGCCACGGCCCGACGTAGCGATACCCCGCACGGGCCTCTCCGCCGTGAGGCGCGCCACGCCGTCGAGCGCTTGCGCGAAGATGCCGGCACGCAGCTCGTGGTCTGGCGTGAGATGGATCGCGATGTCGCCGCCGTCGTTCACATACGCCTTGTCGAGCGTACAGCCGCGGACCATCGCCTGCAGCATCTCATCGGCCACAGCGCCTGCTACGGCCGCCATGGGCGTGATGTAGACGGCGCGATGCGGCCAGGTGGCCTCCGCCATGCGCCGCGCCACCGGTCCCTGCAGCAGCGGATAGGCGTCACCCAATGGCCGGCGCAACAACGGAAGTTCGCCGACCAGGGTTGGGAGGATGTCGCCAAAGCGCTCGATTACCTGCGCGTAGGCGCGCTCCACTTCCAGGCGCGCGCCGAAGGCCTCGATGATGAGATCGATGGGCCCGTGCTGCAGATGCAGCCTGCCATCGGCCAGGCGGGCGGCGACGGCGCTCACTGCCCGCCCTCGTCGACGCGTACCTTGTGGCGGGCCAGTACGTCCTCCAGCGTCACGGCACGCGAGGCGTAACCACCCAGCGCCGCATAGTCGTCGGCGCGCAAGGTGAACTCGATGGGTGCGACCAGGGCTGGCGTCGGCACGTAGCCAAAGGACTTCTCCGGCATGCGCGCCACGTCCACCATCAAGGTGATACCGCCACCCGGCCAGACATAGGCCGGCACGCCGCCCAAGGTGACCTTGGTCAGCGCCTCGCGCACGGAGCGCGTGAGCCGCACGGGGTTTTCCGTCACGCCGGCACGCAGCGATCCACCGGCGCCGGCCATGAACAGCACCGTGCAAAGTGCAGGTTCGCAATTCTCCGCAATGCGCTCGACCACATGCCGCACCGGTGTCGGCATGTCGGTGGGGCGCGGCTTCAGATCATCGTCGAGTTCGAACCAGGCCGAATGCTCGCCGGTCGTCGACACCATCAGGAGTCTCAGCCCCGGCCAGGCTTGCTTCGGATCGATCCTGTCGATGATCTCCAGCGGATCACTGATGTTGGTGCCGCCCCAGCCCAGGCCCGGTTCGGCCACCTGGAAATAACGTCCAGGCGTCGAGCGGCGGCCCCGCACGCGAATGCCGGCCGGCTTCATGTCGAGGAAGGCACCGCCCTGATGTTCGCTCAGCACGCCGGTAATGTGGTCGTCGACCACGATCACCTCGTCGGCGTGGCCATGCCATTGCGGGGCAAACATCCCAATCGCGGCCGAACCGCAGCCGACGCGCATGCGCTCTTCCAGGGTGCCGTTCACGATCGGCGGCTTGTCGGCCTGAACCACGACAGTCGAGCCACCATCGATGCTGAGTTCCACCGCCTCGCGATTACAGAGCGCCAGCAGCGCGTCGCAGGTAACGACGCCCTCCTTCTTGGAGCCGCCCGTCAGATGATGCACCCCGCCCAGCGACAGCATCTGCGAGCCGTACTCGGCCGTGGTGACATGGCCGACCGCCTCGCCCTTCACGCGCACCGCCGCCTGTTCCGGCCCGAGATAGCGGTCGGTGTCGATCTTCACCTTGACGCCGCAGTAGCTGAAGATGCCTTCGGTCACGACTGTGACCATGTCGACGCCTTCGTGCTTCGAGGAGACGATGAAAGGCGCGGGCTTGTAGTCGGGATAGGTGGTGGTGGCGCCGATCCCCGTAACGAAGGCGCCCTCGCCCTTGCCGAGTTCGCCCCGCCAGGCGTCGCTGCCCTCGACGAAGGCGACCCTCGCCAGATCGGGCTTGGCCAGGAGCACCAGCGGATCGACGCGCACCAGCGCACCGTTCTCGTTGGCGTAGCGGTCGCAGGCGCCGGCACGGCCGGGCCGGATGCGGCAGAGAACGGGGCAGGCGTCGCAGCGCACGATGCCGGCGCTGCGCTCGGCCTCGGTGAGCGAGATGTCGTCGCTCATGGCGTCTTTCCCTTCAACTGGACGATGGCCTCGCGCAGGCGATGCGGCAACAGCGGTACGCGGCGGGCACGGACGCCGGTCGCGTGATGGATAGCGCCCAGGATTGCCGGCGCCGTCGGCACCAACCCCGGCTCGCCGACACCCTTCGCGCCGGAGGGACCCAACGGCTCGCGATCCTCGATCAGCAGGCACTCGATCTCGGGCACGTCGCCCACAGTCGGGATAAGATAGTCGTGCAGGTTCTCGGTGCGGCCGGGCAGATACTCTTCCATCAGCGCCAAGCCCAGGCCTTGCGCCACGCCGCCCTGGATCTGCCCTTCGACCAAGGTCGGGTTGATCGCCTTGCCGACATCATGTGCCGCCACGATGCGCAGCACCTTCACGGTGCCCAGCTCGATATCCACCTCGACCTCGGCCATCTGGGCGGCAAAGGCATAGGTCGCATAGGGCACGCCCTGGCCGTCGGCATCGAGCGGCGTGGTCGGCGGATCGAACACGCCCTCGCCCATCAAGGGACCGGCCGTCGCGAGATCGATCGTCCGTACTTCCGCACCGTCGCGCACTGTGAGCTTGGCACCTTCGAGCGAGAGGCATGCGTCGGGGCCAGCATTGGCCAGACGCAGGATCTGTTGGCGCAGATCCTGGCCTGCCTTTTCCGCTGCCTTGCCCGACACGAAAGTCTGGCGAGATGCCGAGGTCTTGCCGGCGTCGGTCGTGAGATCGGTATCGCCCGCGACCAGCGCGAATTGCGACGCCGGCAGACCAACCGCGTCGGCAGCGATCTGCACCATGATGGTGTTGCTGCCCTGCCCGATGTCGACCGCGCCGTTGTAGAGCGTCAACGAGCCAGCCGGCGACAGGCCGATCCGCATGCGCGACGGGTTCGACATCGAGGTATTGCCGATGCCGTACCACATACACCCGACACCGACGCCACGACGATGCGTGCCCCCTTTGGCGTTAAATGCGGCGGCCTTCTCCTGCGCCTCGCGCCACGCGGGCCGCAGCGCGTCGAGGCATTGGGCAAGGCCCGCCGAATGGGCGAGCACCTGGCCTGTCGCCGTCGTGTCGCCGACACGCAGCGCATTGCGATGACGGAACTCCAGCCGGTCGATGCCCATCGCATCGGCCAGCTCGTCCATCATCGCCTCGTGCGCGATGGCCGCCTGCGGCACACCAAAACCTCGGAAGGCGCCGGCCGGCGGACCGTTGGTGAAAAAGGCCTCGCCCCAGGTGCGCACGTTGGGGACGGCATAGGGGCCCATGGCGTGCACCGGCACCCGGTTGGCCACGGTCGGCCCCCAGGAGGCATAGGCGCCGGTGTCGAAGGTGGCGCGCACATCGCAGGCGACCAGCTTGCCGTCGACATCGCAGCCGAACTTCGCCGCCACACGCGCGGGATGGCGCTTGGTGCTGGCCGCCATGCTTTCAGGTCGCGTGTAGACGCAGGCCACTGGACGGCCGAGCTTCCAGGCCGCAATCCCGACCAGCGGCTGCACCGATAGATCGAGCTTGCCGCCGAAACCGCCGCCGCAGGCGGTCGGCACGATGCGGACGGCCTCGGGCCGAAGCCGCATCACATTGGCGACCTCGTCGCGGTCCATGTAGGGGGTCTGGGTGGTGACATGGATTTCGATCCGGTCGCCCACCCGCTCCGCCCAGCCTGCCTCGGGTTCGATGTAAGCGTGTTCGACGAAAGCCGTTTCGAACACACCCTCGGCGACCGCAGCACAGTCCGCAAAGGCAGCCCCGGCGTCTCCCCGCTTCACGCCACCTTCCAACAGGAGGTTCCTTGGCCGGTCGGCCTGCACCAGCGGGGCATCGGGTGCTATGGCGGCGTCGACGCCGAACAAGGGTGGCTCCGGTGCCCAGACGATCGGTACCTCTTCGTCTCGGATCGCCAGCACCTCGGCCCGCGCCCCGACCAGCGCCACGACGGCCTCGCCGCGGTAACGCACCAGGCCGTCGGCCAGCACAGGCTGATCCTTGATGTCGGGATAGATGCCGAAGCCGTTGAACGGCACGTCTCCCGCCGTCAGCACGGCCGCCAGCCGTTTCTGCAGCGGTCCGAGATCGCCCAGCGTGAAACGGGCACGGGCATGCGGCGATCGGACGACCCGGATCCAGAGCGCGTCGGCCGGAATCGCATCGGCGCCGAAAGCGTCCCTGCCCGTGACCTTGGCTATTCCATCGACACGTGAGAGACGGGCGCCAACAGCCTCGCCCGCGGCGGGATCTGGTTCGCCCACCGGTGACGTAACCTCCATCACCGCGTCGACGATCTTGCTGTAGCCAGTGCAACGGCAGAGCACGCCGCCCAGGAAATCCTCGACCTCGGCGCGCGTCGGCCTGACCGTACGACGCACCAACTCCTCCGCCGCGATCAGCATACCCGGCGTGCAGATGCCGCACTGGGCCGCGCCATGCGCCAGGAACGAGGCCTGCAGGGCGGCCAGCATCTCGGGCAACGCAAGCCCTTCGACCGTCTCGACGGTGCGGCCCTCGACCTGCCCCATGGCGACCAGGCAGGAACAGACCTGCCGCCCGTCGAGCAGCACGGTACAGGCACCGCAATCGCCGGCGTCGCAGCCGATCTTGGTGCCCGTGCAGCCGAGATCGTCGCGCAGTGCCGCTACGAGCCGGGTGACCGGCGCCCCCTCCCACTCGGCAACAGTGCCGTTCAGGGTGAAGGCGACCTTCACGAGACTAGCCCCGACAGCAGTCGGCGCAGCAGCGTAAGCACGGCCTCGCCGCGATAGGACGCACTGCCACGCACGTCGTCGATGGGCGACAGCGGCGCGAGATGCGTCGGCTCGACGCGATCGGCCAAGCTTCCGTCAAAAGCCGCACCCACCAACGCTGCTTCCAAAGCCGGAAGACGCTGCGCCACGGGCGAGCAGGCGCCGACAGCGATGCGCGCGGCCGCGACTCCTCCCTCAGCGACCTCGATCACGGCGGACGCCATGGCGATCGAGATCACGAGGTAGCGCCGCGCACCCAACTTCAAGAACCCGGCGCGCGCCACGTGAGGCGGACGCGGCACATGAATGGCGACGACCAGTTCTCCGGAGAGGAGCGCCGTCTTGCGAACACCGGTGATGAACTCGGCCAGAGCAAGGCGGCGGCTGCCGGCAAAGCTTGCAATCTCAATCTCGGCGTCGAGCGCCAGCAAGGCCGGCACGCCATCGGCCGCTGGCGAGGCATTGCAGAGATTTCCGGCGAGAGTGCCAGCGTTCTGGATCTGGCGGCCGCCGACCTCGCGTCCTGCCTGCTTCAGCCCATCGAACAAGGGAGGCAGTTCCGCCTCGACCAGTTCGCTCCAGGTCGTAGTAGCGCCTAATCGCCAGCCGGTCGGCGTTTCGGAAATACCGCGAAGAATGGCAATTCCAGCGATATCGAGAACATCCTCCGTGACCAGCCGGCCGACCCGCG
The DNA here is from genome assembly GCF_004297405.1 of Reyranella sp. Classification (GTDB taxonomy): domain Bacteria; phylum Pseudomonadota; class Alphaproteobacteria; order Reyranellales; family Reyranellaceae; genus Reyranella. The sequence continues at coordinate 36,479 of NZ_SCVC01000015.1, read as the reverse complement.
CAGGGTAAAAATCAGTGCCGCCGGCCAGCACCGTGCAGGGTCGGGTCAATGCCTGGAGAGCCTCGTCGAGGTCTCGGGGTCGGAGGTAGTCGCCCATATCGTTCGTATACGCACGATGACACGGACACCGCCGGAGTCAAACACGCGCGGCGGTTGAACGAATATTTTTCGACGACTCGGACTCAGGCGATCTTCGACAGGAGATCGAGAAGCTGGCGCTGTTCTTGCTGGTTAAGCGGCTTCAAGGTCTCACGCGAAACCGCCGGTCCATTGAGCAGCAACTTCGCGACCAAACGATTGCCTTCGGTCGTGAGGCTGAGCAGCGTGCGGCGTGCATCTCCAGGATCAGGCCGCGAGTCGACGAGACCGCGTTCCTTCAGGCGTCGCACCACGCCTTGCATCGTCGCCTTGTCCATGCCGACGAGACGGCCCAACAGATTTTGCGACAGCTCGTTGTACTCGTTGAGCTTCACCATGCTCGAGTACTGAGTTGGCGTGATGTTGGGGTCGCCTATACCAACTTGGAAAATGGAACTCGCGCGCTGATGTGCGCGTCGCAAGAGGTAGCCGACTTGTTCTTCGATTCGATACGGCCTTGAGGCCACGCTCGATGTCGTTTTCGACTCGAGCCGTTTCTTTGCAACGTTGCTTCGCATCGCCCCCCCGGCCCTGCTGCCCCTTGGCTACACTGACAGCGCGCGTTGCACAACGGTCACATAACACTCTTTGATGAAGGTGAATGGCGATCCCTTGACTAGCTCAAGTCGGCACGGCAGCGAACCAACCGTCAGTTACCAGCGACCCGCCGCTCGTGACCCACCCAGAAGGGCTCGCGCAACTCCTTCCGCTTGATCTTGCCGACCGGTGTCTTGGGCAGGGGATCGTAGCGAATCACAATCTTGCCCGGCCGCTTGTAGTTGCCGAGGTGAACGGAGCAGAGATCGACAAGTTCCTTCTCCGTCACTGCGCTCTCTTCCTTTACACAGACGACGGCACAAGGCGTCTCACCCCAGCGCTGATCGGGGATACCGAACACAGCAACTTCGAGCACGGCAGGATGTGCGGCGATGACATTCTCGAGCTCGGCCGGATAGATGTTGAAGCCCCCGGAGATCACCATGTCGTCGGCGCGGTCTAGCATGTAGAGATAGCCGTTCTCATCGAGACGGCCGATGTCACCGGTTTTCACCCATCCATCGACGATACGCTCGGCCGTTGCCTGCGGGTTGTTCCAGAAACCCTGCATCTGACCTTCAGCCTTGGCGACGATCTCGCCGGCTTCACCAGGCGCCACCGGTTTGTTGTCCTCGTTCCAGATCTGAAGCTGTGCGAAGGGCAGCGGCATGCCGCAGGCACGCAATGGTTGAGAGCCAGGTACATCTTTGGCGAACCATTGCCGCGGCCCCATCATCGCTACAGGTAGTACCTCGGTCTGCCCATAGCCCTGATACATGGCGTCTCCGAAGATCTCATAAGCCTTCAGGGCGGTTTCGTCGGAGATTGGCGCCGCTGAGACGAGCATGCATTTCAGATGGGGGAACCTGCGCGCTTCGATGCCGGGAATCCGGTTAATGGCATTCAGGATCGTCGGCACCATGAACATGTACGCGGTGCGTTCTTCCTCCATGAGATCGAGCAGACTCGCCGGATCGAACTTTTCGGCCATGACGTTACGCCCGCCGCCGAGCCAGATCGGCGTGAAGAGATAGCCGGAACCGTGGCTGATCGGCGCGAGATGCAGGCATGAGTCGCCCGGCTCGACCGGCGGATAGAGGTAGAACCAGTCGCGGCCGGCGGCGAGCCACGCATGATGGGTATAGGCCACGCCCTTCGATTTGCCGGTCGTGCCCCCGGTGTGACGGATGATGAAATAGTCCTTCGGATCGATGGCAGGGGCAGGATCGATGTCGGATTGCCGTGCCAACCACGCTTCGTAACCTGAGTCGCGGACAAGGATATGTTCGAGTTCGGGTAGTTCACCGCGTATCGATTCTATTTCCTCGGCGTACTTCTCCGAGACCACGACCACGCGGCAGCCAGTATGACCCAACATATGGACATGGCTCTCACGCGCATTGCGTGGATAGAGCGGGACCCGCACCAAGTTGGCGATGGTCGCACCCAGGAAGAAATCAGACGATTCCAGGGTGTTGTCTTCGAGCACCCCGACCCTGTCCTGAGGCTTGAGGCCGAGCGCCAGAAGGCCGTTGGCCATGCGCACGCCGCGATCCCAGGCTTGAGCGAAGGTGAGCCGCCGATCGCCCGCCACGATCGCCTCGCGGGCCGCGTTGTAGCGCGCGGCACTTCGCATCTGCGTACGCACGTCCATGGGATTCCTCCGGAGTTTGCTTAGCGTTTTGCGTCGCAATGCCAGAGGCGATGACGCGCGGTCAAGGTGGTGGCAGGGTGGCCGCCGTTTCTCCAACCCAACAGGATAGGCAATGCCCGGCGCGCTCGAAGGCCTCAGGATCGTCGACCTCACCAACATCATCCTCGGCCCCTACGGCACCATGTTGCTGGCCGATCAGGGAGCCGACGTGATCAAGGTCGAGGCGCCCGAGGGCGATGCCGTGCGGCACATCGGCAAGCCCGGCAAGACGCCGGGCATGGGCCCGACCTATCTCTATGTGAACCGCAACAAGCGCTCGCTCTGCCTCGATCTCAAGGACAAGGACGCTCGAGCGGCGTTGCTCAAGGTCGTGGCGACGGCCGATGCCTTCGTGCATGCCCTGCGCCCGCAGGCGATCGAGGGCTTGGGGCTGAGTTACGAGGAGATCCGCAAGGTGAAGCCCGACATCGTTTATGTCGGTGCCTACGGCTATTCGGCAGATGGTCCTTACGGAAAACTGCCAGCCTATGACGACGCCATCCAGGCCCGCTTCGGCATCGCCGACCTGATGGGCCGGGCCGCCGGCGACGATGTCCCGCGCTATCCGCCGACCATCATCGCCGACAAGACGGTGGGCCTCACCTTCGCCTTCTCGACACTTTCAGCCCTTATGCATCGGCAGCGCACTGGCGAGGGTCAGTTCGTCGAAGTGCCGATGTTCGAGACCATGTCGGCCTGGCTAATGGTCGAACACCTGTGGGAACGGACTTTCAGCGACGACGGCGAGGTGGGCTACTCGCGCCTGCTGGCGCGTACCCGCAAACCCTACCGCACCCTCGACGGCTGGATGGCGATCCTGCCCTACAACGACAAGCACTGGCGCAACTTCTTCGAGATCGTCGGCCGCCCCGAGGTGCTGAAGGACCCCCGCTATTCGACAATCAATGCCCGGTCGATGCACATCGCCGACATGTACGCGATGGTCGAAGCGCTGGCGCCAAGCCGCACCACCGCCGAATGGGTGAAGCTGCTCGACGAGGGCCAGATCCCCAATGCCCCGGTATCGCGGCCGGCTGATCTGTTCGAGGACCCCCATCTGATCTGGCGCCAACTCTTCAAGAAATACCCGCACCCCAGCGAGGGCGAGATCATGATGGTCGAGCCGCCGATGCGCATGAGCAGGACGCCACCCACCATCCGCACCATGGCACCGCTGCAGGGAGCCGATTCCCGCTCCGTCCTGGCCGAGGCCGGCGTCAGCGCAGCCGACATAGAAGCTTTGAAGAAGTCGGGCGCCCTGATCGAACCGGCGTAAATTATCGCCCGACCTGGCGCGCCGGATTACCGACGACGGTGGCGCCGGGTCCAACATCTTTTGTGACGACGGAGCCGGCGCCGATCACAGCGTCATCACCGATAGTGATGCCGGGCAGGATGATCGCCCCACCACCGATCCAGACATTGCGGCCGATCTTCACCGGTCGGCCCAGTTCCAGGCCCTGGCGACGTTGGACCGGGTCGCGCGGATGATCTGCGGCGTAGATCTGGACGGCGGGACCGATCTGGGTCTCGTCACCGATCGTGACTTCGACGACATCGAGAATGACGCAGTTGAAGTTGAGGAAGACGTTGGCGCCGAGCTTGATGTTGAAACCGTAGTCGCAGAAGAACGGCGGTCGGATTTGCGCGCCCTCCCCGACGGCCGCCAGTCGCTCGGCCAGGAGCTTGCGCAATTCCGACGAAGACTGGCCGAAAGACGCGTTATACCGGGCGAGCCAGGCTCGCGAGGTCGCAAGCTCGGCTTGAATGTCGGGCGCGCCAGGATGGTAGAGCTCACCGGCGAGCATACGGGCCAGTTGGTCGCGCATCAGGCCTCGACCGCGAGTTCGGCGGCCGCCAGATCCTCCAGCGCGGCACCCACCGACTTGAAGAGGGTGATGCTGGTGGCATCGCCCGGCAGGCGGCCGGTCTGCTGGCCCCGGGTCAGCTCAAAGAGGTCGCCGATCACGTCGTCGTCCTCGATCGTGCCATTCGCCAGCGGCTGGACGATGTCGCCGCCCTCCTTCAGAGCGCCGGCGCGCGTATCGACGTAGACGCGCGCGCGCCACACCGCATTGTCGTCGGACTCGCGCATCTGTGGCGTATAGGCACCCACCAAATCGAGGTGCTGACCCTCGCGCAGCCACGCCCCTTCGACCAGCGGCGCCTTGGAGAGCGTGGCACAGGAAACGATATCGGCGTCGGCAACGGCGGCGCGGCGGTCGGTGATGGCGCGGACCGTAATCGGCCGGCCAAGAGCCATGGGTAGTGATTGAGCCAACCCCTCCGCGAGGGTTTCAGCATGGGCCGGCGTGCGGCCCCAAATCGCCACCTCGCGGATCGGACGCACTTTGGCATGCACCCGGATCAGCTCCGGCGCCAGCGCGCCCGTGCCGATCATCAGCAACCGCGCGGCATCGGTGCGGGACAGGTAGCGCGAGGCGAGGCCGGAAGCACAGGCAGTACGCCGCTTGGTCAGCATGGTGCCGTCGAGCAACGCCAGGGTGGCACCGGTCGTGCCGTCCAGCAGCAGATACTGGCCATAGATCGAGGGCAGCGAGCGCTTGCCGTTGTCGGGGAACACCGTGACGACCTTGACGCCGATCCGTCCCGACGGGCCACGCGTCCAGGCTGGCATCAGCAGCAGCATGGCATCGGCCGAATGCGGACCGAGTGGCTCCTTGATGGGATGGTGATGCCGCGTCGGCATCTCGCAGCCGGCGCGAAACAGCTCGTCGAGGCGGTCGATCAGCGCCAGGTCGTCGAGTGCGACATCGACGTCGGCCGCCGACAGGATCTTCACGAAAACGGGCCGCGGGTGGTGCCGGGCGATCCCAATTCGGGGGCGACCAAAGCACTCTGGCGTTCGATGGCCTTCTGGTCACGCGATGCCGGCCCTGAGGACGCGGCGCCTGATTGAGTAGCCGCCTGGCGCGTTGTCTCTGCGGTACGCAAGCGGCCCAGTTCACGCTCCAGCCGTGCTGCCTCGCCGCCCGCCTCACGGGCACGGCGGCGGTGATGACGAGCCGCCCACCAGCCCATACCGAGGCCCGCCAGCACGCCCAGCAACAGCAACGCGATCACCAGGAGATAGACTGGCATCACGACGACGTGCGGCAACGGCCACAGGGTGAGCTGCACAGGCTGCGAATTGCTGACCGCGATCAGCACGCCGATCAGGATGAAGAGCAGGAACAGGGCGCGGGACAGGAACTTCATGGCGCGGCCAGCATCGCACACCGCCCCCTGTCGAAGCGAGCGAACGCTACGTCTTGTCGCTTTCCGGTTTGGCCGCGTCGCCTTCGGCCGGCAGCAGGCCGGCCGCGCGTGCCGCTTCCTTGTTCAGGCGGTCGCGCAGATCCTTGCCGGTCTTGAAGTAGGGCACGCGCTTGGAGGCCACGGCCACCTGCTCACCCGTCCGCGGATTGCGGCCGGTGCGCGGGTCACGCTTCTTCACAGAGAACGCACCAAAGCCACGCAACTCGACGCGATGGCCGGACGCCAGGGCCTTGGAGATTTCATCGAAGACTGTCGCGACAATCCGCTCGACATCCCTTTGGTAGAGATGCGGATTCCGGGCCGCCAGGCGGGCAATCAGCTCGGACTTGGTCATCGCAGTTCCATGGGCGAGGCTATGAGACCCCGAGATCAAGGATTTAAGTCGTTGATATTAAAACAATTAACGGGATCGTCAAGCCTAAGCCATTGAAAGCAAAAGAAAAGGCCGGTCCTTGCGGACCGGCCTTCGCTTAAATCGCGGGGAAAACGGCCTACTTGCCGTCGTCCTCGGCCTTCTTCTTGAGGGCCGCACCCAGGATATCGCCCAGGCTGGCGCCAGAGTCGGACGAGCCGAAATCGGCCATCGCCTTCTTCTCTTCGTCCAGTTCGCGCGCCTTGACCGACAGCACGACGCGGCGCGAGGCCTTGTCGATGTTGGTGATCTTGGCATCGAGCTTGTCGCCGATCGCGTAGCGGTCAGGACGCTGCTCGGAACGGTCGCGGCTGAGCTCCGACTTGCGGATGAAGCCCGGGATGCCGTCCTGCACCGTGACGTCGATGCCGTTGTCCTGGATGCCGGCCACGATGACGGTGACGACGTCACCCTTCTTGGCGACCGAACCCACCTTCTCGAACGGATCGTTGGCGAGCTGCTTGATGCCGAGCGAGATGCGCTCCTTGTCCATGTCGACGTCGAGGACCTTGACCTTGACCTGGTCGCCCTTCTTGAAGTCGCGGATCGCTTCGTCGCCGGCCTTGTCCCAGCTCAGATCGCTGAGATGAACCATGCCGTCGATGTCGCCGGGCAGGCCCACGAACAGGCCGAACTCGGTGATGTTGCGGACTTCGCCCTCGAGCTCGGTGCCCGACGGGAACTTGTCGGCAAAGCTCTCCCAGGGGTTGGCCATGCACTGCTTGAGGCCGAGCGAGATGCGGCGCTTGGACATGTCGACGTCCAGCACCATCACTTCGACTTCCTGCGAGGTCGAAACGATCTTGCCGGGGTGCACGTTCTTCTTGGTCCAGCTCATCTCGGAGACGTGGACCAGACCTTCGACGCCCGGCTCCAGCTCCACGAAGGCGCCGTAGTCGGTGATGTTGGTGACGCGGCCCTTGAGCTTGAGGCCGACCGGGTACTTCGCACCCGCGCCGTCCCACGGATCGGCCATCAGCTGCTTCATGCCGAGCGAGATGCGCTGCGTCTCGGGGTTGAAGCGGACGACCTGCACCTTGACCTGCTGGCCGATGGTGAGGGCTTCCGACGGATGGTTGATGCGCTTCCAGGCGATATCGGTGACGTGCAGCAGGCCGTCGACGCCACCCAGATCCACGAACGCGCCGTAGTCGGTGATGTTCTTGACGACGCCGTCGAGCACCTGGCCCTCCGACAGCGCCCCCATCAGGCGCGTGCGGTCTTCGGCGCGGGTCTCTTCCATGACGGCGCGGCGCGACACGACGATGTTGCCGCGGCGGCGGTCCATCTTGAGGATGGCGAACTGCTGGGCCTGGCCCATCAGCGGGCCGACGTCGCGCACCGGGCGGACATCGACCTGGCTGCCCGGCAGGAAGGCCACGGCGCCCGACAGGTCGACCGTGAAGCCACCCTTCACGCGGCCGAAGATCGTGCCCATGACACGTTCCTGATCGGTGAATGCCTTCTCGAGGACCGTCCAGGCTTCTTCGCGGCGAGCCTTGTCGCGCGAGAGGACGGCTTCACCGTCCTTGTTCTCCATGCGATCGACGAAGATGTCGACCGTGTCGCCTTCCTTCACTTCGGGGGCGGCGCCACCGTTGGAGAACTCACGCAGTGCAACGCGGCCTTCGGACTTGAGGCCGACATCCACCACGACGAAATCGTTGGCGATACGCACGACGGTCCCTTTGACCACCGTACCTTCGAAGCTCGGAGAACCGCCGAGCGATTCTTCGAGAAGTGCTGCGAACTCCGCGCTGGCGGTATCGTCCGCGGGTCTACGTAGGGCGCTGCCCTTGGCCATTCAACTCTCCTTCATCGATCCCAGGCGAAACGCTGCCGCCTGTCGGCCAGCCGGTTAAGTCCGGCGGATCCACTGCCTTTGAAACACCGACGCAAGGACGACTCGTCCCGCGCAATCGCCGCTGGAAGTCTTCAATCCGCCGGCGGCGATTTACGGCCCGGAAGATCGAAAGCCCTTGCGCTCTATGAACGCCAAAGCTGCGGCGAAGGCCGCATCGGCATCCATGTCGCTGGTATCGAGAAGGAAAGCATCGGGTGCGGCTTTCAGAGGTGCAGCCGCCCGTTCGCTGTCGCGACGGTCCCGCTCCGCCATCTCGGCAAGAACGCGCGGCTTTATAGTGTCGACCCCTCGGCCGCGCAACTCCTGGTACCGCCGATCTGCCCTGGTTTCGGGGCTGGCCGTGACGAATAATTTCACGGGCGCGTCAGGGCAAATGACGGTTCCGACGTCGCGCCCATCGAGCACGGCGCCAGAGGCCTGAGATGCGAAGTTTTTCTGGAAATTCAAGAGGTTGGCTCTGACTTGCGCCAACACGGCCACCTTGGACGCCAATTGACCCGCAACATCGGTCCGGAGTTCGTCTCCAAGCAGGTCCGCCGCCTGCAAGCCGGCCGCGACCTCGTCCGGCGGCCTGCCGACGCGCTCGGCTTTGACCCCGACCGCCCGGTAGAGCAGCCCGGTATCGAGATAGGGCAGGCCAAAATGCGCCGCCAGCCGCTTGGCCAGGGTCCCTTTGCCTGAACCCGACGGCCCGTCGATGGCGATGACGAGGCGTCCGTTCACGCCGTCTCCACCCGGCCGCCGAGATCGTTCATCAACCGGGCAAAGCCCGGAAAGCTGGTGTCGATCGGCGAGCCGTCATCGACCGCCACGGGCTCGCGGGTGGCAAGCCCCAGGACCAGGAACGACATGGCGATGCGGTGGTCGAGGTGGGTGACGACCAGCCCACCGCCCTGAGGCGGCGCTCCGGTGCCGTGCACGATCAGATTGTCGACACCCATCTCATGGCGCACGCCGTTTACTGCCAGGCCCGCCGCAACACTGGCCAGCCGGTCGCTTTCCTTGGCCCGCAGCTCGGCGAGACCCAGCATGCGGGTCGTGCCCTTGGCGCAGGACGCGGCTACCGCGAGGATGGGATATTCGTCGATCATCGACGGCGCGCGCTCCGGCGGCACCTCGACACCCTGCAGTTCACCGCCGCGCACACGCAGGTCGGCCACCGGCTCACCGCCGATCTCGCGCTGGTTCTGGAATTCGATGTCCGCGCCCATGTCCCGCAAGGTTTCGTAGAGACCGGCGCGCAACGGGTTCAGGCCGACATTCTCGACCGTCACGTCGCTGCCGGGCCGGATGGCGGCGGCCACGACAGCGAAGGCCGCCGACGAGGGATCGCCCGGCACGACGATGTCGCGCGCCTTGAGTTCGGGCCAGCCCACGACCGTGATGCGCTTGCCGCCGCCGTCAGCCGGCACCACACGGACTTCGGCACCGAAGTGGCGCAGCATGCGCTCCGTATGGTCGCGCGTCGCCTCGGGCTCGATCACCGTGGTTTCACCTGTGGTGTTGAGGCCGGCCAGCAGGATTGCGCTCTTCACCTGCGCCGATGCGACCGGCAGGCGATATTCGATCGGCACCATCTCGTCGGTGCCGATGATGGTCAGCGGCATGCGGCCCCCCTCGCGCGCTTCGAATCGCGCGCCCATGCGCGACAGCGGCTCGATGACCCGCTGCATCGGCCGGCGGCGCAACGAGCCGTCACCGGTCATGAAACTGGTGAAGCGGTGGCTCGCCAGGATGCCCGAGAGCAGGCGCGCCGAGGTCCCGGAATTGCCGAGGTCGAGCACATTGTCGGGTTCACGGCCACCGCCCACGCCGAAACCGCGGACCCTCCAGGCGCCCGCACCTTCGTGCTCGATCTGTGCGCCCATCGCCCGCAGAGCGGCCGCCGTGGCCAGCACATCCTCGCCTTCGAGCAGGCCGGTGATCCTGGTTTCACCCAGCGCGAGCGCGCCGAACATGAGGGAGCGGTGGGAGACCGACTTGTCGCCGGGTGCGCGGACGCGGCCCTGAAGTCGCGACACGGGATGGGCGATCAGCTTGGCGGGAGAAGCGTGGGCGGACAGGGCGGACTCCCGGGCGGCGAGACAAAGGGTCAGACGGCGAAAATGCGGCGCGGCGCCCTCGTAGCATGGAGGAATTTGGTTTTGACAGGGTGAAAGACGCGTGACATACGCCCTCCCTCGCGGTCATTCGGCCGAATCCGAGCGCATTTTCAGGAGATTTCGCGTGGTCAAAGCGAGCTGGGGCACGAAACGCACCTGCCAGAGCTGTGCAGCGCGCTTCTACGACCTGAATAAGAGTCCGATCAAATGCCCGAAGTGCGGGCGTGAGCACGATCGCGAGGACTTCGTGAAGGTCCGCCGTGGCCGTGGCTCGGCCGCCGCGACTGCAGCAGCCGCGGCCGCCAGCGCTGCCGCCGCCGCCGCTGCCAAGGCCGCCGCCAAGAAGAAGACGGACGATCTGGACGGTGACGATTTGCCCGATGTCGACGGCGACGAGGCCTTGGAGGCGGACGATCTGGATGACGAGACCGACGACATCGAAGTCGAGGTCGAAGTCGAGGACGACAAAGGCGAGGGCGACCGCTAACAGCAAGTCGCTGGAGGCTGTTGCCAGCCAGCGAGGCAGGAATTATACCTCGCGCCCGCCAGCACGATTTTCGGGGCCATAGCTCAGCTGGGAGAGCGCTACAATGGCATTGTAGAGGTCGACGGTTCGATCCCGTCTGGCTCCACCAAATAGACAAGGGGTTAGCTCGAAAGAGCTAACCCCTTTGTTTTTGCGGAGCGCGGACAAGCCTTCTAGGCGGGCACCCACGGCCCGCCTCGTATACAGATCCGAACTTGCTTTGCTCGCTTGGCGTGGCTTCCGCCTATTGCGGCAACGTCGTCCCCGGTGGGCAGGTCTTTGCAACCAAGCGCAACCTAGACCCATCCGACTGGACACATTCCAGTTCATCAGACGGCGGCGTCGCCCCCGTAGCAGATGTTGTTACCCCTGCCGGCACAATTGCTGACGTGGGCGCTTGAGGTGCGGCGGTCGGTGTTGTCATCGCAGGTTGCCCATTGGGCAGCGGAACTGGAGTTACAATACTCGCCGTTGGCGGAGGAATATTTTGGATAGGAAGTGGAGTAACGGCTCCACATCTCTGCTCCGCGAGGGTCGCCAAATACTGTTGACGCGATTGTAGCGCTGCCACTTCTTTGCCTGCAGCGTTCTGAAAATCCATCCCGAACCACAGGATCGGAATGAAGAGCCCGGCCGCTCCAGCAATGACGTTTTGCGCTACCTTGCCACCTTCCTCCGAACCCAGTTCCGATATTCGCTTGTTGTTCGCTTGGACTTCGGCGTTGATTGCGGCACAGTCCATATATCGATCCTGCGCCTGCACGACAGCGACCGGATCTGGCTTACGGCCCGCACAAGCCGCAAGCACGCACGCCAGCACAACTGGCGCGACCAAAACTCTCAATTTCATTAGCGTTTCTCCCCCCGCTGCTATTAGCAAGAATCTTGGGTAGCAATTCAAGAGGATTCTTCGCGCTACTTTATGTGGCTGCGATTCACTCGCAGCTCGCGTTAGTTGTGATCAGGAGCTCAGACAAGAAAATACGGCACGCTTCGCATTGAGCGTTCGCCACAACGCGGCTCTTACACCGAGGCCAAACCTCCGCTTCAAGCCAATCGCGATAGAGGTTATCAAGGATGACGTCCGACGCGACGAAGTCTGCCGCCATCATCGAGCTTTCGACTCGAGCCCAGGCATTCATCGACGACCATCGGGCTAGTCGCGACCTGTTCATGCGGGCCGCGGCTCCAACTCTGATCGTCCTCTCTCTGTCCTGAAAGGATCTCGTTGGATGCAGCTCTCCTTCCGTCCCTCAGCCTTCCGTTTCCTTGCCTTCCTCGCGTTCGTCGCGTCGCTCGCCGTTGCATCGCCCAGTATGGCGCAGCGCATGGTGAGTATTGCCAGCAAGGAAGTGAACATGCGCACGGGCCCCGGCACGGGCTACGGGACGGACTGGACGCTCGGACATGGCTATCCGCTCAAAGTGATCGGCCGTCAGGGCAAGTGGCTCAAGGTGAGCGACTTCGAAAACGACAAGGGTTGGGTCTATGGGCCGCTGACGGGAAGCACGCCCATGCACATCGTCAAGGTCAAGGTCGCGAACATGCGCAGTCAGCCGACGATGGACAGCCGCATCGTCGGCAAGGTGGCTTACGGCAACGTACTCAAGACGCTCGAGCGCCGTGAAAGCTGGGTCAAGGTTCAGCGCGAAGGCGGATTGCGCGGCTGGATCGCCAAGCGCCTCCTCTGGGGCTGGTAGCTCTCACGCCAGGGCGCGTGCCGCGCGCGCGACTGCGCCATCGGGCTTCTCGAGTTCGTCCATGATCGAGAAGTGATTGAGGCCGGCAAGCGGGAGAAGTTCGCTGGGAAGGCCGGCGGCGCGGCGTGCCTCGTGATAGGCGACCGACTGGCGCTGCAGTTCCGGCAGCTCGGCCATGCCATAGGTCAGCACGACCGGCGCGCTCTTCTTCGGCAGATGCAGGAGCGGGCTGGTCTTCGCCGCTTCCTCGGCCGTCAGCCTGAGCTTGTCGTTGAGATAGTTCAGGCGACAGGGCTCGACATCGTAGATGCCGCTGATCGCCAGCCCCGCATCGACCTCGTCCATGGCGAGAGTCGTCGCCGTGAGATGGCCACCCGCCGACCAGCCGGAGACGATGAGCTTGCCGTCGCCCACGCCATGACGCGGCCCTTCGCGCCGCAACCAGCGGACGGCGGTCGCAATCTCGTCGATGATCTCCGATAGCGTGGCCTCGGGGCAAAGCGTGTAGCCGATGAAGGCGACGTCCATGCCATTGGCCAGCGGCCCGGCCGCCGTGCAGGCGAAGGTCTCCTTGGCGTTGCGCTGCCAGTAGCCGCCATGGATGAAGGCGAACAGCGGCGCCTTGGCCGCGCCGCAGCGGTAGAGATCGATCCTGTTGCGCGACTTGGGCCCGTAGGCGAGGTCCAACCCTTCCGCGTGACGCTTACGGAAGGCGTCGCTGCGCGCGATCCAGGCCTCGCGGCGCTCGCCCGAATCGGCCACCGCGTTGGTGTTGTCGTAGGCAGCGTCGAGCTCGGCCCGGGTCATGTTGTTCCAGACGATGGTTCGGGCCGCTGTGCTCATGCTCGCACTCCTTCGGGACGTTCTTCGTCTCTACCATGAACGCACGGCCCTTCCAGAACCCGTCGTTCGGTGCGAACGTTGTCGTGATGTCTTCGCCTGCCCGACCGATCGCCCTTCGTGGCCCTGTCCTGACTTACACCGGCGATCCGTTTCGTGACGGGCTTGCGCACACGATGGTGCATGAGCGGGATGCGATCGTCGTCGTGCAGGACGGCCACATCGCGCAATTCGGTCCCGCGGCTGAGGTTACGCCATTGCTGCCGCCGGGCATCGAGGTCCGCGACTATGGCCGCGATGCGCTGATCACGGCGGGCTTCGTCGACACCCACGTCCATTTCCCACAGACGCCGATGATCGGCAGTCACGGCAAGCAGCTTCTGGACTGGCTCGAGCGCTACACCTTTCCAACTGAACTCAAGTTCGCCGACCGCGCCTTCACGCGCGAGGTTGCGCACACCTTCCTGCGCGAGAACCTGCGCAACGGCATCACCACGAGCTGCGTCTACTGCACCGTGCACAGCCATTCCGCCGATATCCTGTTCGAGGAAGCCGAAGCGCTCGGCCTCAGGCTTGCAGCAGGCAAGGTGCTGATGGATTGCCGGGCGCCGGAGGGACTCACCGACACAGCGCAGACCGGCTATGACGACTCGCAGGCCCTGATCGCCAAGTGGCATGGCCGCGGCCGGTTGCTCTACGCCATCACGCCACGCTTCGCCGGCACGAGTTCGCCGGCGCAACTGTCGGCCGCCGGCGCGCTGTGGCGCGAGCATCCAGATTGCCTGATGCAGACCCATATCGCCGAGAACAAGGCCGAGGTCGCCTGGATCAAGGAGCTGTTCCCCGAACGCCGCGACTATCTCGACGTCTATGATCATCATGGGCTTTGCGGGAAGCGCGCCGTGTTCGGTCACGGCATCTGGCTGGAGGACGGCGAGTTGCAGCGCCTGCACGATACTGGCGCGGCAATCGCCCATTGCCCGACCTCCAACTTCTTCCTGGGCAGCGGCGCCTTCGATCTCTCTCGCGCGCTCGATCCGAAGCGGCCGGTGAGGGTCGGCCTCGGCACCGATATCGGCGGTGGGACCTCTTTCTCGATCCTCGCCACGTTGAGCGAGGCCTACAAGGCATCGCAGCTCAACGGGCAGGCCCTATCGGCCGAGCACGCCTACTATCTCGCCACGCGCGGTTCGGCGGCGGCGATGCATCTCGAAGACAAGATCGGCAGCATTGCCCCTGGCATGGAGGCCGATCTGGTGGTCCTCGACATGCGATCGACACCGCTGATCGACTTCCGCATGAACCAGGCCCAGAGCTTCGCCGAGCAGCTCTTCGTGCAGATGATTCTGGGGGACGACCGGGCTGTTCAGGCGACTTACGTGGCCGGCTGCCTGGCCTATGCCCGTTCGTGAAAGTACACTTTCCATAGCGTGAATGTTCAGTGGCACACCATAAATCTGGTGGCTGAAAGCGGGGATTGGGGGTACGCTTCCTCAGGTAGCTGAAGGAGGTGTTTATCCGTCCGAGGACCTTATTCCCCGACGGAGTCCGGACCACCGGTGGGATTCCCGCCGCGTGTCCCGTCAGCCTCACCTTCCGCCTGACCATCGATCGCCGACGCCTCCGTTTACGGGGGCGTTTTTGTTTTTCGGCGACCGGTTCCACTCCTCTGACCAAGACACCGGAGTATGAATATGGCCAAACGCGCCGCACGCCGCACCAAGCTGCACGCTATCGATAGCGCCCGTATTCACAGCCTCGTTTTCGACCACGCTCCGGCTAACGACCGAGATCAGAGCTACATCCGGAAAGTCCGCCCGCGAAGCGAGAATCAACGCGCCCTGATGGAGGCCATCGAAACCAAGCCGCTGACCGTGGCTCTGGGCCCGGCCGGCACCGGCAAGACCTACCTTGCCATCTCGGCCGCCGTGGAGGCCCTGGAATCCGGCACTGTCGCGCGCATCGTGCTGTCGCGGCCGGCTGTCGAGGCCGGCGAGAACCTGGGCTTCCTGCCGGGCGACATGCGCGAGAAGCTCGACCCCTACCTGCGCCCGCTGTGGGACGCGCTGAACGACCGGCTGGGCGCCAAGCAGCTGCGCCAGCACCTCGATGACGGCACGATCGAGATCGCCCCGGTCGCCTTCATGCGCGGCCGCACCCTGAACAATGCCTTCGTGCTGATCGACGAAGCGCAGAACTGCACCTATGGGCAGCTCAAGATGCTGCTGACCCGGCTGGGTTGGCACTCGACCATGGTCATGACCGGCGACCCCGACCAGACCGACCTGCTGCCCGAACTGTCGGGCCTGGCCACCATCGGCACCAAGTTAGAGGGCATGGACGACGTCGCTGTGGTCCGTCTCACCCAGGGAGATGTCGTCCGTCATCCGCTGGTTGGCCGCATGCTGTCGGTGCTCTAAAGCCACCGAAGTTATCCACAATTGGAAGCGCGATAGACAATTGGACTAAAAAGGGAACATCGAGTGATGCCAGCCCTTTGTGATATCCCGATCTAAGGCAGAAAAGACCTATAGAACAAAATGTTAGAGGGGCGATGGCGGGCGACTGCCATCGCCCCTACATTGAGTCAATATAGTGACGTTGGCGTAACGCCGGGCGGACAGCGGGCTTTTTCACAGACTTCCCCACATGGGGGTTCCGGAGGCTCAGCCTGCTGTCTTGTCGGGCGTGGCCGGTCTATCCATTTTCTGCGCCCACTCTGTCTTTGCGATCCCAATCCGTGACCGACGAAACCGATCTCGACCAGAAACCCAGCGAAGGCTCGCTTGCCGACGGCATGCGGATCATTGCCGAATTCGTGCACACCCTGCCGCGCAAGCCGGGCGTCTATCGCATGATCGCGGCGGACGGCGAGGTCCTCTATGTCGGCAAGGCGCGCTCGCTTCGCAGCCGGGTGGCGGCCTACACCCAGCCGACCCGGCTGGCGACGCGGCTGATGCGCATGGTTTCCGCGACAGCGACGATGGAGTTCGCGGTCACCGACAGCGAAGCCGAGGCGCTGCTCCTCGAAAACAACCTGATCAAGCGCTTCCGGCCACGCTTCAACGTGCTGCTGCGCGACGACAAGTCGTTCCCCTACATCGTGATCCGCCGCGATACGAAATGGCCACAGCTCGCCAAGCACCGCGGGACACGCGAGGCGGGCAACGAGTATTTCGGCCCCTTCGCCTCGGCCACGGCGGTGAATCGCACGCTCTATGCCCTGCAGCGCGCATTCCCTCTGCGCTCCTGCTCCGACGGCGTCTTCTCGACCCGCACCCGTCCCTGCCTGCAGTACCAGATCAAGCGCTGCACGGCGCCCTGCGTTGGCCGCATCGAGAAGCCCGAATACGATGCCATCGTCGACGACGTGCGCGGTTTCCTGGGCGGGCGCAACCGCGAGGTCCAGCAGGCGCTGTCGCAGCGTATGGAACAGGCTTCGGCCAAGCTCGAGTTCGAAGGCGCGGCCGTGTTGCGCGATCGCATCCGCGCGCTGGCTCATATCCAATCACACCAATCGATCTCTCTGCCTTCGATCGACGAGGCCGATATCTTTGCCGCCCATTCCGAAGGCGGACAGATCTGCGTGCAGGTCTTCTTCCTGCGTGCCGGCCAGAATCTCGGCAACCGCGCTTACTTCCCGAGTCATGGCAGGGAGCTCGACGAAGGCCAGGTGCTCGAGGCCTTCATCGGTCAGTTCTACGAGGCGCGTCAGGCGCCGAGCCTGATCCTGACCAGCCACGATGTCGCCGAGCGCGAGCTTTTGGAAAGCGCGCTGGCTCTCTCGGCCAACCACAAGGTCGAGATTCGCCAACCCAAGCGCGGCGACCAGAAGGATGCGCTGGATCAGGCCGTGAACAATGCGCGCGAGGCGCTGGCGAGGCGCATGGCCGAACGCGGTACGCAACGCCAGCTTCTCGACGGCGTGGCGCGCGTGTTCGGTCTCGACGCACCGCCCGAGCGCATCGAGGTCTACGACAACAGCCACATCCAGGGCACGGCGCCGATCGGTGCGATGATCGTCGCGGGTCCCGACGGCTTCAACAAGAACGCCTATCGCAAGTTCAACATCAAGAGCGAAGGCGCCGCGGGCGACGACTTTGCGATGATGCGCGAAGTGATGAGCCGGCGCTTCGGCCGTGCGCTCAAGGAAAATCCCGATCGCGACGATGAGCACTGGCCGGATCTCGTGCTGATCGACGGCGGCCAGGGCCAGCTCGAGGCCGCGCGACAGGTGATGAACGAACTCGGTCTCGAAGATATCGCGATGGTCGGCATCGCCAAGGGCCCGGACCGCGATGCCGGCCGAGAGCGCTTCTTCCTGCCGGACAAGGCGCCCTTCTCGCTCGAACCGCGAGACCCTGTGCTCTATTTCTTGCAACGGCTTCGTGACGAAGCCCATCGCTTCGCGATCGGCACGCATCGCACGCGACGCGCCGCCGACCTGACCCGCTCCGCGCTCGACGAAGTGCCGGGCATCGGCGCAGGCCGCAAGCGTGCGCTGCTCAATCATTTCGGCAGTGCCCGTGCGGTTGCCGTCGCCACTCTTGACGATATCAAGACAGTTGCCGGTATCTCCGACGCACTCGCCCAGAAAATCCATGACCACTTCCGGGGTGGCCGCTAAGGTCGGCATCGAGATGTTGTTCAATCTTCCCAATATGCTGACCTTGTCGCGGATCGTGGCGATTCCGCTGGTCGTCGCCTGCTTCTGGCTCGACCGTGGCTGGGCGCAGTGGCTGTCGATGATCTTGTTCGTGATCGCGGCCGTCACCGATTGGTTCGATGGCTATTTCGCGCGGCGCTATCACCAGATTTCGCGCTTCGGCCGTTTCCTCGATCCCATCGCCGACAAGCTTCTCGTGGCGGCGGCGCTGGTGATGCTGGTCGATACCGGTGTCTTGAGCGGCCTGAACGTACTGGCCGCGCTGATCATCCTGGCCCGCGAGATCCTGGTCTCTGGGCTGCGTGAGTTTTTGGCCGAGTTGCGTGTCGGCCTGCCGGTGAGCGCGCTCGCGAAATGGAAAACCGCTGTCCAGATGGTGGCGATCGCCGCCCTGCTGGTGGGCGACGCCGCCTCGCCGTGGGTGACCCATATCGGGATCGTGCTGATCTGGATTGCCGCCGCCCTCACCCTGATCACCGGCTACGACTATCTGCAAACCGGCCTGCGTCACATGGCGGAGGACGTTCCGGGTAATCCAAAATGAAAGTCCGCTACTTCGCCTGGATGAAGCGCACGGTCGGCCTTCCCGAAGAGGAAGTGGCGCCGCCAGCTGAGGTGACGACTGTCGGCGATCTCATCGTGTGGCTGCGCGCGCGCAGCCCTGGCCATGCCGAAGCACTGGCGGAAGGGGCCGCCTTCGGTGCAGCGGTCGATCAGCGCACAGCGACCTTCGACGTGAAACTCGCTGGCGCTCGCGAGGTCGCCTTCTTCCCGCCCTTCACCGGCGGCTGATGCCATGAGCGTCCGCGTCCAGGAAGCCGATTTCGACGTCGGCGCCGAACTGACCCGCCTCACCGACGGGAACAAGCGGATCGGCGGGCTCGCAGTGTTCGTGGGGTTGGTGCGCGAGATGCACGTGCGCGAAGGCTATCACCGCGACAAGGTCGATGCCCTGACGCTCGAACACTATCCCGGCATGACCGAGAAGGCGCTGGAAGAGATCGAGGCCGAGGCCAACCGGCGCTGGCCGCTCGAAACGACTCTCATCGTCCATCGCCATGGCCGCATGGAAGCAGGCGAACGCATCGTGCTGGTCGCCGTAGGCTCGCCGCATCGCGAGGCCGCCTTCGAGGCCTGCGAGTTCCTGGTCGATTGGCTCAAGACCAAGGCGCCCTTCTGGAAACTCGAAGAGACTCCCGCCGGCGAGAAATGGGTCGGCGCTCACGAAGGCGACGACGCGGCCGCAGCGCGTTGGGAAAAGAAGCCCTGAACCGACGGCTTCGGCCCGCTACCCCAGCGCCACCAGCGCCAGATTGGTGATGCCACGGGCACGCAACTTGTCGGCCGCCATCAGGGAACGTTGTCCGCTGCGGCAGGCCAGCACGACGCGACCACTCGGTTCTTCCAACTGCTCGATCGTATCGACCACCAGACGCCGCGCGCCGGCAAAGGGCGAAACCGGTGCTTCGTCGAGGCCACGCAGGTCGACGACGATATCGTCGGCCCGTACGGCTTCGGGCGCGATGAAGGGCACGGTCGCTTCCGGTTCGGGGCTGCCGTCGAAGCCGAAGCCACCAAACGCCAATCGCTTGGCATCGAAGGTGACGACACGACCGAGCACCGATGGCTCGAAGCCCAGGAGCAGATGCAGCGCGAGATGCGCCTGCAGGCTGCCCATCATGGCGACGGCGCTGCCCAAGACGCCGACCGTGTCGCAGGTTCCGCCATCGATCGACACGTCGGGAAAGACCGCGCGATAGCTCGGCCCGCCACCGCAGAAGGCCCCGGCATAGCCGGTGAGGCCGATCACCGAGGCGCTGACTAGTGGCTTGGCCGCGGCAAAGCAGGCGTCGCTCAACATGTAAGTCACGGCAAAGCTGTCGGCGGCGTCGACGACGAGATCGGCCGCAGCCACTAGTGCCGCCGTATTCTGTGGCGTCAGGCGTTCGGCCCGCGCCTCGATGTGTACCTCCGGATTGAAACCCTGAAGCGCATCGCGTGCAGCCTCGACCTTGAGCCGGCCAATGTCGGACATGCGATAAAGAGGCTGACGATGGAGGTTGGTTACCTCGACTGTGTCGTGGTCGACGATGGTGACGCGGCCTACCCCCGCGCCCACGAGATACTGCAGCACCGGGCAGCCGAGACCGCCCGCTCCCACGACAAGGACTGACGCGGCGGCAAGGCGCGCCTGACCTTCAGACCCAATCTCGCCCAACACTGTCTGGCGTGCGTAGCGATTGCTCATGACGGCCTCGTCGCGCCGATCCACGTCTTAGCCTGCCCGATCGGATCGACGTGATTCACGATGTCACCGACCACTGAAGCGATGTCGGCACCGGACTTCAGGCAGAGCAGGGCGCGCTCCAGGGTGAGGCCGCCAATGGCGACCAGCGGCCGGTCGCCGATCAGCTTCTTCCACTCGGCGAGCCGCGTCGTGCCCTGCGGCGCCCACGGCATCTGCTTCAACTTGGTCGGCCAGATTGGCCCCAGCGCCACATAGTCGGGGTCGACCGCAAGACCTTTCTCCAGCTCGGCATGATCGTGCGTGCTGACGCCGATGCGGATGCCTGCACGGCGCAGCGCCTTGATGTCGGCGTCGACGAGATCTTCCTGGCCGAGATGGACATAGTCGCAACCCTCATCGATCGCGACCTGCCAGTAGTCGTTGACGATGAGCTGTGCGCCATGCGCCGCGCAGGCCGCTTTGGCTTCGCGCACCTGGCGGCGCACCTCGGCCTCCGGCTGGTCCTTGATACGCAGTTGGATGAGCTTGGTGCCGACGGGCAGCAGCTTCGCCACCCAACCGGAATCAGGCACCACGGGATAGAAGGGATCGAGCTTCATTGATCTGCTTTCTCAATCGCCGAGTGCGGCCTTGCCAATAAGGGGCGTGGACGGCACCGCCATGTCACGCGGTTCCATCGGCCGCGCGAGATAGGCCGCGCGCCCGGCTTCGGTAGCCAGTGCAAAGGCGCGCGCCATCTCGACCGGATCGCCGGCCTCGGCGACGGCGGTGTTGAGCAGTACCGCGTCGTATCCCAGCTCCATCGCCGCAGCAGCATGTGACGGCACACCGAGGCCCGCATCGACCACCAGCGGAATGTCCGGGAAATGCGCGCGCAGTGAACGCAGGCCGTAGACATTGTTCAGCCCGCGCGCCGAGCCAATCGGTGCGCCCCAGGGCATCAGCACCTTGCAGCCGGCTTCGACCAGACGATCCGCCACCACGAGGTCTTCGGTCGTGTAGGGAAACACCTCAAAGCCCTCCTCGCAGAGGATACGCGCCGCCTCGACCAGACCGAAGACATCGGGCTGCAGGGTGTCGGCTTCGCCAATCACTTCGAGCTTGATCCAGTTGGTGTCGAACAACTCGCGTGCCATGTGGGCAGTGGTCACCGCTTCCTTGACCGAATGGCAACCCGCGGTGTTGGGCAGCACCTTCAGGCCAAGCGCCTGGATGAACGACCAGAAGCTCTGGCCGGCACGGCCGGTGCCACTCTCGCGACGCAGTGAGACCGTGACGACTTCCGCGCCCGACGCCTTGATGGCGCGTTCCAATACCGCTGGCGACGGGTAGCGCGCCGTGCCGAGCAGTAGGCGCGACTTCAGGTCGATGCCATAGAAGGACGCCATGGCTAACCTCCCTGCATGGGCGCCACGACCTCGATACGGTCGCCGTCGGCCAGAGGCGTGCGCAGTCGCGCCGCCGCGGCAACGAAGCGGCCATTCACCGCCGTGGCGATCTTGCGGCCGCCATAGCCCAGCGTATCGAGCGCCGCGGCCAGCGTGCCGGGATCGACTTCATGCGCGTCGTCGTTCAGGAAGATCTTCATCTCTCGTCTCCAGGAAGTCGGCGACCTGACCGGCGAGCCAGGGCGCCAGCAGGAAGCCGTGTCGAAAGAGGCCATTGGCGTGCAGGACGCCGTCGACTTGCCGCACGTGTGGCAGGTTATCGGGAAAGGCCGGCCGCAGGTCGGCGCCAAGCTCGACGATCTCCGCCTCGCCAAAGGCAGGATGCAGCGTGTAGGCCGCATTCATCAGCTCGACAGCAGAACGCAGGCTGACGGCGCGGCGCTCCTCGCTTTCGATCATGGTGGCGCCGATCATGAAAAGGCCTTCACCGCGCGGCACGATGTAAAGTGGGATGCGTGGATGCAGAAGCCGCACCGGCCGCGACAGTGAGATGTCGCGCGTGTGCACGACGATCATCTCACCGCGCACGCCTCGTAGATCCGGCAGATGGCCGCGCGCAGCGAGGCCGCGGCAATCCACGACCAACTTTGGATCGCGCCGGCGCGCATCGGTCGTGCCGAACCGGATCGGCACATTGCGCGCCGCCAGGGTCGCAGCCAGCCCCGCCAATGCCTTGCGTGGATCGAGATGGGCTTCGTCGGGAAAGAAGAGCCCGCGCCGGAAACGACCCGCGAGATCAGGCTCGAGATTGCCGAGGCCATCGCCATCGATCCACTCGAAGCGCTCGGTACGCTGGGCGAAGCGCGTCAGGTCAGCAGCATCGCGCGGCGGCGCTACGACGAGGCTGCCCTTCTGAACGGTGCCGGGGAAGTTCCGCAGCCACCACGTGATCGACGGCGCGCCCAGACGCGCCACGGCTTCGTCCGTGGTTGCGCGCTCGCACCAGGGCGCCAGCATACCGCCCGCCATCCACGAGCAGGCACCCTCGCCCAAGGCCGATGCGCGTTCGACGACGTCGACAGCAAAGCCACGCGCACTCAGCTCAACGGCGCACGAGAGGCCTGCGACGCCGGCTCCAATGACTGAAATTGCTGATCGATCCACGACTGACTCCCGTTCCTTCGCCGGCATGATCCGGATCAGGTTCAAAGGGTTCAGCCGCTGCGGCTGTCTCAGCCCGGTTCTTCGCTGGGAACCAGACACCCCTCGGACGTCATCGAGAAAAGGGGATTGCGGCCCCCTATGTCAAGGCTGTGTCAGGCGGCCAACATCAGGCAGCGAGAGATGGCGCTGGCGTCATGAGATGCGTGGCTTCGCCGAAGCCTTCACTGTCGGGTTCGCGCACCAGCTTCTGGAAATCGGCCATCAGGGTCCTGGCGACCGGGCCGGCCTGGTAGTGATGCTGATCAATGGAGCCCACCGGCACGATTTCCGCCGCCGAGCCGCAGAGAAAAACTTCGCTGGCCGTGGCGAGTTCTTCCGGCATCACATGGCGCTCCTCGACCGCCCAACCGCGCTTTCTGGCCATGCCCATGACGGCGCGCCGCGTGATGCCATCCAGGAAGTTCTCCGGCTTGGGGGTCACCAGCGTTCCGTCGATCACCAGGAAGATGTTGGCGCCGGTCGATTCGGCGAGGCGGCCCTGCCAATCGAGCATCAATGCATCGTCGAAGCCTGCCTTCAGCGCCCGATCCTTTTCGATGCCGCAGATGATGTAGAGGCCCGCCACCTTGGCGTGGCCGGGCGCGGTTTCCGGCGAGGGCCGGCGATACTTGGCCATGGTCACGTTGATGCCGGCATCGCGCGCCTGCACGGAGAGCCGCCCCTCCTGGGCCCACGGCGCGATGGCGAGATGGACGGTCGTGCCGATCGCCGACACGCCCAGCACTTCCGAGCCGCGCCAGGCGATGGGGCGCACATAGCCGGTCGTGAGGTTGTTGGCCTTCACGACGGCTCGCGTCGCCTCGTCGATCTCCTCGCGCGACCAAGGCAGGTCGTAGTCGAGCAGCCGCGCCGAGCGGATCAGACGCGCGCTATGGGCGGCGAGGCGGAAGATGCGTCCGTCATAGATGCGTTCGCCCTCGAAAACGGCCGAACCGTAGTGCAGGGCGTGGGTGAGGACATGCATGCGGCTGTCGCGCCACGGCACCAGCTTGCCGTCCAGCCAAATCACACCGTCGCGGTCATCCATGGTTAAGGACATTGCACCATTCCCTTCCCAATGATTCCAAATGGGTCTCTTGGAGACTCGTAATCACAACTTAATGTCTAAATAGGTCAATATTACTGACCTTGTCAATAAAGCTGACGACGCGCGTCATCAGGACCTGAAGGCCCTGGGCCAAGCCTCGCCGAATAGGTCGGATCAGGTCAGGAGGGGAGCCATGTCGGGATCGCCCTTCTGCATCGCCCGTCTATAGGCGGGCCTTCTGCCAATGCGCTGCAGATAGGCGAGGATCGCGGGATAGGGCGCGAGATCGAACGGCAAAAAAAGGCGCATGGTCGTCAAAGTGAAGACGATCATGATGTCGGCCGTCGTGAACTCGCTGCCGGCGAGATGGTCCACCTTGGCAAGGCGCGCCTCGACGAGACCAAGGGCGAGATCGAGCCGACCCTTCATGGCACGAAGAATCGGATTGTCGTCGGGCAGCTTCAGGCGCGCCAGGATCATGCTGCGTCCAGTTGCAGGCTGCAGCGTGCCGTTGGCGAAATGGAACCAGAAAAGGAACTGCGCAAAGTCGGGATGATCGGGCGCCAACACGAGGCGTCCTTTTCCATATTTCGCGACGATGTACTCGATGATGGCTCCTGACTCGGCCAGAACGACGTCGCCGTCGGTGATCACCGGCGCAGTGCCAATGGGATGCAGCGCTTTGTAGTTGGGAGGCGCGAGCCGGGTGACGGGATCGCGATCATAAACCTTGAGATCGTAGGGAATGCCCAGCTCTTCACAAAGCCAGACGATTCGTTCGGACTGCGACTTCCCGAGATGATGAACAATCATCGTGTCCCCCGCGAAACAGAGAAAGAAAATGTCCGAAACGAGAGCCGCGGCGTAACACCGCCTTCGACGGGGTGTCAACGCAACGCGCCCGCTCTATAAAGGCCAAGTGGAATCCAGACCTCCCGCCAATCCTCTCTTCCTGCGCGACGAAGAGCTGCGGCAGGGCATTGAGCTGATGTTCTATGCCTATCGCGACTTCACGTTCGAATCCGACCAGCAACTCAAGCGCTATCAGCTCGGCCGCGCCCATCACCGCGCGCTCTACTTCATCGGCCGCCATCCTGGCCGCACGGTCGGTCATCTGCTGTCGATCCTGAAGGTGACCAAGCAGTCGATCAGCCGCGTCCTGAAAGACCTGATCGGCCAGGGTTATGTCGAGCAGAAGAGCGGCGCGCGCGATCGGCGCGAGCGGCTGCTGTGGCTCACGGAGCGCGGCCAGAAGCTCGAACGAGATCTGACCGATCGGCAAAGCCAGCGTTTCGCCCGCGCCTATCGCGAGACCGGCGCCGAGGCGGTGGAAGGCTTCCGCAAGGTGTTGCTGGGGCTGCTCGATCCGGCGGAGCGCGCCGTGGTCGATAAGCGAGTGCGCGGCGGCGGACGCTGACCGCGATGGATCCCTCGGCCGACAAGCCGCACGTTCTGGTCGTCGATGACGATACGCGTCTGCGCGAGCTCCTGAAATCGTTCCTGTCGCGCAACGGCTTTCGCGTCTCGACGGCAGCCAGCGCCGCCGAGGCACGCCAGCGGTTGGGCTCGCTCGACTTCGACCTGATCGTGCTCGACGTGATGATGCCGGGCGAGACCGGCCTCGCTTTCGCCGCCGAGCTGCGCCGCACAGATGATGTGCCGATCCTGATGCTGACGGCCATGGTCGACACCAAGGATCGCATCGCCGGCCTCGAAACCGGCGTCGACGATTATCTCGGCAAGCCCTTCGAGCCACGCGAGTTGTTGCTGCGCATCCAGAGCGTGCTGCGCCGCGGCCGGCCAGCGGCCACCGCTGCGCCATCGGAGGACCAACGCCAGGTCATCTTCGGCCCTTTCCAGTTCGACCTCGAGCTGGGCGAACTCGCGCAGAAGGGCAAACGCGTGCCGTTGACCGACGCCGAGATCGCCTTAATGCGCGCCTTCACAAACCGCATCGGCGAAGTGCTGAGCCGCGAGACCCTGTGCAAGATCGTGGGCAGTGACATCAACGAGCGCGCCATAGACGTGCAGGTGACGCGCCTCCGGCGCAAGATCGAGCCGGACCCCTCCTTCCCGCGCTATCTGCGCACCGTCCGTGGCCAGGGCTATCGGCTGGTCGATGCATGAGTCTCAGCGCCGCCCGCGATCTCTTCGAGCGCGTCGCACAATGGTCTGACCGGCATTCACCACAGACCCTGTTCGCGCGCGCGCTGATCATCATCGTGGTACCGATGCTGCTCCTGCAGGCGTTGTCGGCCTGGTGGTTCTACAGCCAGCGCGGCGACAACGTCACCAACCGGCTGGCGATCCTGCTGGTGCGCGACATACGCCTGCTGATCTCGCTGCGGTCCGACTTTCCCGACGATCCGCATCGCGATTGGATCTTGCGCCGCTCCGCCCAGGACCTGCTGCTGTTCGTATCCTTTCGCAAAGGCATCGTGCGGCCCTTCAAGCAGCCGGAATATTTCGACATCGTCGCGCGCGAAGTACAGGGCGCACTCGAAGCCGATATCAAGAAGCCCTTCTTCCTCGACAACAATATCGGCGGCGGCCAGCTCCTGATCGAGATCCAGCTCACCGACGGCGACGTGATGGACATCCTGGTGCCGCATGTCCGCCTCACCTTCGGCTCGAGCTTCGCCTATGTCGTGGCGCAGCTCGGCCTCGCGCTGGTCCTGTTCGGCCTCTCCATCTGGTTCATGCGCCGCGAGCTGGTGCCGATCGAGCATCTCGGTGTGGCGGCCGATGCACTGGGCAAGGGTCGCGACGTGCCCGATCTCGCCTTCTCCGGCGGCACGCGCGAAGTGCGCAACGCCGCGACCGCCTTCCACACCATGCGTATCCGCCTGCGCCGCTCCATCCAGCAGCGCACCGAGATGCTGGCCGGCGTCAGCCACGACCTGCGCACGCCGCTCACCCGCATGAAGCTCTCGCTGGCGCTGCTGCCCGAGTCGCCCGAGACCAAGGAGCTGAACGACGACGTGCGCGACATGGAGCGCATGATCGAAGGCTACCTCGCTTTTGCGCGCGGCGAAGGCGACGAGGACCCGGTCATGACCGACCTCTCGGAGATCCTGGAAGATGTCGCGGTCGGTGCCCGTCGCGACAATGCAAACATCGATCTCTCCTGGCAGGGCGACATGAACGTCGAGCTGCGCCCGCTCGCGATGAAGCGCTGTCTGACGAACCTCGTCTCCAACGCGATGCGCTACTCGCAGAATGTGAAGCTGGAGGCCGTGCGCGGCCGCACCTCGGTCGAGATCATGATCGACGACGACGGACCCGGCATCCCGCCCGACAAGTACGAGGACGTGTTCCGCCCGTTCTTCCGCCTGGACGAGTCGCGCAACGTCGATACCGGCGGCGTGGGCCTGGGCCTCACCATCGCGCGCGACGTGGCCCGCAGCCACGGCGGCGACGTGGCGTTGGCCGCCTCGCCGCTCGGCGGCCTTCGCGTCACCGTGCGAATTCCGCTATGAGCGGGCCGTGGAGCTTGCCACAGACGTGCCGCCCGGCCGCCTATGGTACAAAGACGTAAATACTCGAGAGAACAATGTCCAAGACACAGTCGCTTCAATTCGTTCGCCATCCGCATCCCGCTCCCCTTGCCGCCGACAAGCGCGCCGAGCTTCTGAAGAATCCAGGTTTCGGCCGGGTCTTCTCCGACCATATGGCGACCGTTCGCTACAGCGATTCCGAAGGCTGGCACGATGCGCGGATCGAGCCGCGCGCGCCGATCCCGATGGACCCGGCCGCGGCAGTCCTACATTACGCCCAGGAGATCTTCGAAGGCTTGAAGGCCTATCGAACCGAAGGCGGTGGCGCGACGCTATTCCGGCCGGAGGAGAATGCCCGTCGCTTCCAGCAGTCGGCCGAGCGGCTGGCCATGCCGATCCTGCCGGAGAAGGTGTTTCTCGACGCGGTCGACCAGCTTGTCAGCATTGATCGCGCGTGGATCCCGGACGGCGACGGCAGCCTCTACATCCGCCCCTTCATGTTCGCCAACGAGATATTCCTCGGGGTGAAACCCTCGTCGGACTACCTGTTCATCGTCATCGCCTCATCGGTCGGCGCGTACTTCAAGACGAGCGCGCCCGCGGTCTCCGTCTGGGTGTCACAGGACTACACGCGTGCCGCGCCGGGCGGTACCGGCGCCGCCAAGTGCGGCGGCAACTATGCCGCCAGCCTGCTCGCCCAGGCTGAAGCCACTCGGCACGGCTGCGATCAGGTCGTGTTCCTCGACGCTGTCGAGAAGCGCTGGGTGGAAGAGCTTGGCGGCATGAACGTCTTCTTCGTGTTCGACGACGGCTCGATGGTCACGCCGCCGCTCGGGGGCACGATCCTGCCCGGCATCACGCGCTCCTCGCTCATCACGCTGGCCAAGGACAAGGGCATTGCGGTCCGCGAGGAGCCCTACTCCATCCAGCAATGGAAAGCCGATGCTGCCAGCGGCCGCCTGCGTGAGGCCTTCGCGTGTGGCACCGCCGCGGTCGTGACGCCTATCGGCACGGTGCGCTCGCCCGAGGGTGAATTCACCATCGGCAACGGCGGTTCGGGTGCGCGCACGGAAGAGCTGAAGGCTTCTCTGGTAAACATCCAGCGCTGCCGCGCCGCCGATCCCTACGGCTGGATCCACAAGGTCTTCTGAAGATCGCAGCACCCTTGCGCCGCGCCTGCCGGGTTGCCGAGCCCCTCGATCGCGAACCATCGACCGACCGGCCGGTTCTCTCGCTCGCCGGGAAAAGCCCGGCACTGGCCTTCCCACCAGTGCTACCCCATGATCGGGGGACAGGGGAACTCGCACCATGCGTCGTTCGGACAAGGGCCGCGGGCCAACCCCGGCATCCAGACTGCTGCAAAGCTGGGCGACCAGGGATCGGCGCAAGCTGTCGATGCTGCCGAAGCGCAAGCCGCTTCAGGCTGCCCAACTTCAAGGCGATGAAGCTGTTGAAGCCATCTGCGCCGTAATCCGCCGCATCCCTTTGGGTTGGGTTGCGACCTATGGTCAGGTCGCCGCGATGGCGGGCATGCCGAGGCGCGCTCGCCTTGTCGGCCGCGTGCTTCAGCGCCTTGACCCAGGAACCAAGATCCCGTGGCACCGTGTCGTCAACGCCAAGGGTGAGGTGTCCTTCAGCCTGGCCCGCAATGGGGGCGACATCCTCCAGCGGCACCTGCTGGAGAAGGAAGGCATCAGATTTGACGACAGAAACCGTTTGGACTTGGAACGATGCCGCTGGCTCGACTAGAGCGTCGAGCCTCCGACTGCAATCAGTGAAAGGCTCGACGCTCTAGAACAGCTTGCCACCGTCGGGCACGACCTGGTCGGGAGCGAACAGCACGACGCTGCCATCTCCCGCCGGGAACCCCAGGGTCAGCACTTCCGACATGAACTTGCCGATCTGCCGCGGCGGGAAATTGACCACCGCCGCGACCTGACGGCCGATCAGGCACTGCGGCGTGTAGTGCACCGTGATCTGCGCCGAGGATTTCTTCGTGCCGATCTCCGAGCCAAAATCTATCAGCAGGCGGAGGGCGGGTTTGCGGACACCCTCGAGAGGGGCGGCTTCGAGGATCGTGCCGACGCGGATGTCGACCTTCTCGAAATCTTCGTAAGTGATCTGCTCCATGGTGCCGGCACCCTAGTGAGGTGCGGACAAAAGAAAAGGGCCGCTTGCGCGGCCCTTCCCCTTCGATCGGCCTGGGGCCGATGAAACTTACTTCTTGGCGATCGCGGCCTTGACCTCTTCGGTCACCTCGGCGACGCGCGCGCTGAGCGCGGTCAGCGCATCGGTGTGGCCCTTGCTGTAGAGGTCGGCCAGCTCCTTGGAGTTGGTGACGGCCGTCTCGTAGCTCTTCTTCACGAAGTCGATCTGCTTGGCGGCCTTCTCCTCGATGGTCGCGGCGGCGAGCACTTCGCTGCCGTGCTTGGAGAGGTCTTCCATCGCGGCGCGGACCATGTCGCCCTGGCGCTGCGCGATCGCCTTGAACGACTCGACGGCCGAGGTGTTGACCGAAGTCATCGTGGCGAAGTTCTTGCGGGCGGTCTCGACGATGGTCTCGACGTTCACGACCGGCAGCTTGAACTCGCTGGAGAACTTGCTGAAGTCAAAGTCGGCGAACGGGTTCTTGAAAGCACCATTGGCGTACATGGAATGTCTCCTGACAGGGCAAAACGACGGAAAGCTCGGGTGCTCCGCCTGAATTGCTGCGGTGCACAATGGACGCTAATTTAGGGAGGCAGCCCAGTGAGTCAAGAGACGATTTTGTGCAGCGCACAAAATCTTCATGCAGCAGGCGAATCAGAGGGCTCTGCTGACGCCGCTTGTTTCCTATTTTTTGTATATTTATCAAAGAGTTGTGACCACCTCTCGGCAGTCTTCAGCCGGCTGTCCAACGACGCCATGGTCTTGGAGAGATCGTCCGTCTCGTCCTGATCGAAGATGCGAGACACCGCGTGATGGATCGCAAGCAGGCCGTTCTGCCGCAACGCACCACCGAAACCGTCGCTGGGAATCGAGGCTGCTTCCAGCATCGCCGCCATCGAGCGGCGCAGCGCCGGCCCCATCGCCAAACCAAGCAAGGGATCGCGCAGCGCGGCGCGGCGCAGGGCGCGCAACGCCTCCCGGTGCGGCTTCAGGGAGTCGTAACGGCGCATCATGACGTCGAACAGACGATCGCGTGCCGTCTCCTCGGGATCGATCGCAGAGGACGTGCCGGCCAGCACTTCGGAATCAATACGCGCCAAAAAGGCGGCGATCAGCGACACCTTGTCGGAATGCAGGCGATAGAGTTCGGCAAAACCCAAGCTGGCTGCCTGGGCCACGTCACGCAATGCCACGGCCGCGAAGCCCTTCTCGGCGACCAGCCGGAGAAAGGCATCGAGCGCGCGGTCTCCCGGGGTTCGATCGGGGGGCGCTCGACCCGCGGACGCGGCGCCGGCGTCGCTCATCCCGCAAGTTCCTTGGAACGACGCGAGGCTGCAGCGAGCGCCTTGTCGAAAACAGGCTGGATACCGTCGTCTGCCATCAGGACCTTCAGGGCTTCGGCGGTGGTACCGCCTGGGCTGGTGACATTAACGCGCAACTGCGCCGCCGGTTCACTCGACTGCTTCAGCAATTCGCCACTGCCGGCCACCGTGGCGCGCGCGAGCTGCATCGCCATTTCAGGCGTCAGGCCAAGCTTGGCGCCCGCCGCCGCCATCGCCTCGACCAAGAGGAAGACATAGGCCGGTCCGCTGCCCGAAAGCGCCGTGACCGGATCCATCAGCGCCTCATCGTCGACCCACAAGACGCCACCCACCGCCTCTAGCAGTTCGTGGCAGCGCTTCTTCTCCGCCGCCGAAACACCGCCCGCCGCCGTGGCGACGGTGATTCCCTGGCGGACGGCCGCCGGGGTGTTGGGCATGGAACGCACGACCTTGGCCGCTGCCCCGAGATGGCTCGCGAAGTAGCCCAGTGTCTTGCCGGCAGCGATCGACAGGAACACGGAGCCCTGTTCGGCAAAGCGCTTCAGGTCGGTGAGCGTCGCATCCATGGCCTGCGGCTTCACCGCCAGCACGACGATCTCCGGCGTTTCCGAAATCTCGCTCGACGAACCAACCAGGCGCAGGCCGGCATGCTTCGGCCGGATTGCTTCGACCGGTTCGGCCACGACGACGTCCGATGCCTTGAGGCCGCGCGCCAGCCAGCCGTCCAGCATGGCGCCGCCCATCTTGCCGCATCCGACCAGCAGCAGTTTGCCCATCTCTACCGTCCTTTGAACTTGGGTTCCCGCTTCTCTCGGAACGCGGCAGCGCCTTCCTTGCGATCCTCGGAATTGGCGATCTGCTCCAGCTTGTAGCGCTCCGGCACGAAGATCTCGGCCGGTCCGCGCGGCAGGGTCTGGTTGGCGAAGTCGCGCAAGGTGCGAATGACCAGCGGCGCGGAGTCGGCGATCACCTTGGCCATGCGCCGTGCTTCCTTGCGCTCCTCGCCGAGCCGCACCACGCGATTGACGAAACCGACATCGTAGGCGCGCTTCACCGAAATCTCTTCGCCCAGCAGCAACAGCTCCATGGCGAGTTTGTGCGGCATGCGCGACACGATGCCGGGCATCAGGCCGCCGAACACGCCGACCTTGGCCTCCGGGTACATGAACTTGGTCGTGTCGGCCGACACCATGAGATCGCAGGTCATCACCATGCAGATCGCGCCACCGATCACCCAGCCCTGGGTCGCCGCAATCACCGGCTTGGTGAGGTGATGGCTGACATGCGGCACGGCCTTCCACATGGCGGCCGGCGGTTCCTTGAGGTCGGCGCCGACGCAGAAGGCCGGCCCTTCGGCCTGAAGGATCGCCACATGGTCACTGCCCGCCTCGAAGGCACGATAGGCGTCGTAAAGCTGGTCACACAGCGCCTGCGACAAGGCATTGCGCTTCTCCGCCCGCGTCATCGTGATCGTGGTGATACCTTCGCTCGATTCGACTTTTACCAAACTCACGGCGTCCTCCGGTCCTTCTTGCGCCGGATGCTACCAGCCGCCCATACTTGACGCATCAGGAGTCAGGCTCCAGAGGAACCGGCAAGGAGCGAGACCATGCAAACCCGCAATCCCTTCATCGACGACCTCACCAAGGTGGCCAACGGCGCCATGGGTGCACTGACCGGCATGAAGGACGAGGTCGAGGCGCGCGTACGCGACCAGATCGCCAAGATCCTGGATGGTATGGATATTCCGCGGCGCGACGAATTCGATGCCGTGAAGGCCATGGCCGTCAAGGCCCGCGAGGAGAATGAAGAACTCAAGAAGCAGATCGCCGAACTGCAGACGAGGCTCGAGGGCCGCTGACGTCCGGTAACGGACGCATCGAGGGATCGCGCATCTGGTCCTGACTCCCAAACCGCCCTAGCATCACGCAGGGAGGCCACAAGAATGAGAGTCGGAGTCGAGGTCGGAGGCACGTTCACGGATCTGGTCGCCGTCGAAGGTGGCAAGATCGTTGTCACCAAGGTACCGAGTACACCGAAGTCGCCCGACATTGGCGCCTTCGCAGCCCTCACGGCATCGGGCATCGATCTCGCCGGCATCGAAGATCTCGGCCATGGCTCGACCGTCGCCACCAATGCCGTGCTAGAGCGCAAGGGAGCGTTGGTCGCTTTCATCGCGACGGCGGGCTTCCGCGATCTCCTGTTCATGCAGCGCCACGACCGGCGCAACATCTACGATCTCTTCTATGCCAAGCCCGCGCCGCCGGTACGCCGCAAGGATTGCTTCGAGGCACCGGAGCGGCTGCGCGCCGATGGCACCGTCGAAACTCCGCTCGATGAAACGAAGGTCTCGGCCGAACTGATCCCGGCCCTGAAGGAGGGTGGCTATCGCGCCGTCGCGATCTGCCTTCTCAATGCCTACGCGAACCCCGAACACGAGAAGCAGCTCGCGGCGATGATCGAGGCCGCGCTGCCCGACGTGCTGGTGACGTGCAGCCATCAAGTGGCGCGGGAGTTCCGCGAGTTCGAGCGCGCCTCGACGACCTTGCTGTCGGCCTACGTCCAACCGGTGATCGATGGCTACCTGCACCGCTTCGAAAACAAACTTTCGGAGTCGGGTTTCCGGGGCCGCTTCACAGTGATGCAATCCAACGGCGGCCGACTGCCCGCCGACGCGATGCGCCAGAGCGCCATCACCGCGCTCTACTCCGGCCCTGCCGCCGGCGTCGTTGGCGCCACGCGACAGGCTGCGCGCTCCGGCTTCAAGGATCTGATCACCTTCGACATGGGCGGCACCTCGACCGATGTCTGTCTGGTGCAGGACGGCCGCCCCTCGCTCGCTTCGGAAACCGAGATCGACGGGCTGCCGATTCGCACGCCCGTGCTGGATATCGTGTCGGTGGGCGCGGGCGGCGGTTCGATCGCCTGGGTCGATGACGGTGGCATGTTGCGCGTGGGCCCACAGAGTGCCGGCGCCGATCCCGGCCCCGCCTGCTACGGCCGCGGCGGCACCGAGCCTGCTACGACCGACGCCCATATCGTGATCGGCACCATCCGGCCTGCCGCCTTCCTGGGCGGGCGCATGAAGCTCGACAGCGATGCCGCCCATCGAGCCTTCGAGCCTGTGGCAGAACGCTTCGGGCTCAGTGTCGAACAGGCGGCGTCCTCGGCGCTGCAACTCGCGGACGCCAACATCGTGCGCGCCATCCAGCTCGTCTCGACCGAGCGCGGCCGCGATCCACGCGATTATGCGCTGGTGCCGTTCGGCGGCGCCGGTCCGCTCCATGCCGCCCGCATCGCCGAAGAACTCGGCATCTCGACCATCGTCGTACCACCCAACGCCGGCGTGATTTCGGCCTACGGGCTGGTTGCTTCCGACTACACCAAGTTCGACGCCGTCACGCGCAAGATGAAGCTCGACGATGCGGCTGCAAAGGAAGCCGGCCGCATCTTCGACGAGATGCGCCAACGGCTCGCGGCACAGTTCGCCGACATGAAGCTGCCGGGCGAACTCGACTACACGCACACGCTCGACATGCGCTTCGTCGGCCAGGCCTTCGAGGTCGGCGTCGAGATTCCGGCGGAGCGCCTCCGTTCACTCGATGCGACCTATCTCGCCGAACTGTTCGCCGACGCCCATCACCGCACCTTCATGCACGGCGCCACGCTCGACCGGCCGGTGGAGATCGTGACCCTGCGCGTCGGCGCGACCCTGCCGATCGGCGGCGCGCCCAAACTCGACCGCGAGAAGCTGGCGGCGCGTGCGCCCGAGCAGGCGAAGATCTTCCACGGCGAGGCCTGGCTCGACTGCGCGCGCCACACCGCCGAGGCGCTGACGACGGGCCAGAAGATCGTCGGGCCGGCAGTAATCGAAGGGCACACCGCGACGAGTTGGGTGCCGCCGGGCTGGAGCGCCGAGCTCGACAGCCACGACAACCTGATCCTGCGCAAATCCTGAGGGACGGAGAGCGTCATGAGCCAGTTGGGTCCAATCGACTATGCCGTCATCAGCCAGGCACTGATCGCCGGCGCCCGCGAGATGGGCGTGAAGCTGATCCGCTCCGCCTACTCGACCATCCTGCGCGAAGCGCGTGACGGCTCGGCAGGCCTGATGGATCGCTACGGTAATACAGTCGCCCAGGCCGAGCTGATCCCCATGCAGCTCGGTCCCATCGGCGAGACCCTGCGCGCCTGCCTGAAGCGCCATCCGGTCGAGACGCTTCAGGAAGGCGACTTCCTGATCAACAACGATCCGTTCGAAGGCGGCCAGCATATCCCCGACGTCTTCATCTTCACGCCGATTTTCGTCGGCGGCCGGGTCGTGGGCTTCGGCGCGTCGGTGGCGCACCATCTCGATCTCGGCGGCGGCGCACCCGGCCTCAACATCCACGCCTCCGACGTCTATCAGGAAGGGCTGCGCTTCCCGCCCTCGAAGTACAGTTTCGAGCGCGACTGGAACGGCGGTTCGTTCGAGCGCCTCGTCACCGCCAATGTGCGCGTACCTGACCTCACGATCGGCGACTTCAATGCGCAGTTCGCCGCCAACGCCATCGGCGTGTTGCGGGTGAAGCAGCTCTGCGAGCGCTACGGCACCGACAAGGTCGAAGCGGCAATGAAGGAGATGCAGGACTATTCCGAGCGCCGCGTGCGCGCCGCCATCGCCCAGGCACCCAAGGGCACGTTCTATGGCGAAGATGCGGTCGACGACGACGGGCTCACCGACGATCCGCTGGTGGTGAAGGCCAAGGTCACCATTGCCGAGGACTCGGTCGAGATCGACTTCGAAGGCACCTGTGCGCAGGTGAAGCGCAACCTAAATTGCCCATATTCGAGCACGCTCTCGGCAGCGCTTTCCTGCGTGAAGTCGGTACTGACCAGTCCAGACATTCCTTACAACGAGGGCATGGCGCGGCCGATCAAGATCAAGGTCCCGTACGGCTCGCTGCTGAATCCGCGACCGCCGGCGCCGGTGCGGGCACGCATGATCCCGGCCTATCGCGTGTTCAACGCCGTGATGAAGGCAATGGCGCAGGCACTGCCCGACAAGGTGATCGCCACCGGCTTCGACTGCACGACAGCCTTCTGCCTCAGCCATCTCGGCGAGAAAGGCTACAGCGTCTATCTGGAAATCTTCGGCGGCGGCTATGGCGCCTCCCGGGAGACCGACGGCTGCGACGCCGTCGATTCGCCGCTCAGCAATTGCTCCAACGCGCCGGTCGAGTCGCTCGACATCGACTACGACTTCTTCCGCATCGTCGGCTACGAGCTGGCGCCCGATTCGTTCGGCCTGGGCGCACGACGCGGCGGCGCAGGCTTCACGCGTCGTTGCGAAATCCTGCGCGACGACGTGCAGCTCGCCATCTACTCGGATCGCTTCCGCCTCGCCCCGGAGGGCTTGCAAGGCGGCGAGCCCGGCCAGCGTGGCTATTGCCGCGTCTTCCGTGCGAACGGCACCACCGAGGAATTGCGCAGCAAGGCCGCCATCGATCTCGGTAAAGGCGACATCGTGGAGATGTTCGTGGGCGGCGGCGCCGGCTTCGGCCGCCTCGAGGAGCGACCCGATTCGATGATCGACCGCGATCTCGCCGATGGCCTGATCACGCGCGATCCGAGAGCGGCACGCAAGCTCGCGGCCGAGTGACTCCCTCCGACCGTTTTCTCTCGGCCGGAGGGAGCGAGGCTCAGTAGCTCTTGTAGCCCAGGAACTTGCCCGACATGGCGATCTTCACGCGATCACCTTTCTGATCAGGCTGGCGCTCCATGGTCATGTCGAAGTCGATGGCGCTCATGATGCCGTCGCCGAATTCTTCCTGGATCAGTTCCTTCCAGGTCGTGCCGTAGACCTGCACCAGCTCGTAGAAGCGGTAG
>NZ_SCVC01000014.1 GCF_004297405.1 Reyranella sp. | reverse complement strand
CCGCCGCGGCACCGACGTGATGATGTCGGGCAAGGTGGCGATGGTCGCGGGCTTCGGCGACGTCGGCAAGGGCTCGGCCGCCTCGCTGCGCCAGGCCGGCTGCCGCGTCATGGTCTCCGAGGTCGATCCGATCTGCGCCCTGCAGGCGGCGATGGAAGGCTACGAGGTCGTCACGATGGAAGAGGCGGCCCCCAAGGCCGACATCTTCGTCACCGCCACCGGCAACGTCGACGTGCTGACGCTCGACCACATGAAGGCGATGAAGCACCGCGCCATCATCTGCAACATCGGCCACTTCGACAGCGAGATCCAGATCGCCAGCCTGCGTAACTTCAAGTGGCACAACGTGAAGCCGCAGGTCGACGAGGTCGAGTTCCCCGACGGCAAGCGCATCATCGTGCTGTCGGAAGGTCGCCTGGTGAACCTCGGCAACGCCACCGGCCATCCGAGCTTCGTGATGTCGGCCTCGTTCTCGAACCAGACCCTGGCCCAGGTCGAAATCTGGACCAACCCGGGCAAGTACGAGAAGCAGGTCTACACGCTGCCCAAGTTCCTCGACGAGAAGGTCGCGGCGCTCCACCTCGAGAAGGTTGGCGCCAAGCTCACCAAGCTCCGTCCGGACCAGGCCAAGTACATCGGCGTGCCCGAGGCCGGCCCCTTCAAGGGCGACCTCTACCGCTACTAGCCTTCTAACTGCCCACAGGGGCGTACATGCTAAAAGTCGGCATCGAAAGATGCCGACTTTTTCTTTGCCCCTTGCCGATGAAGCTGCGACCGAGCGGCTGGGCGCCGCCCTGGCCGCCCGCCTCAGGCCGCGCGACGTCGTGGCCCTCGAAGGCGACCTGGGCGCCGGCAAAACGACGCTCGCCCGCGCCATTCTGCGTGCCGCGGCGGGCGACCCGGCACTGATCGTACCCAGCCCAACCTTTACCCTGGTCGAAATCTACGAGACGCCCGGCGCCTCGTGGTGGCACTTCGATCTCTATCGCCTGGAGCAGCCCGAGCAGGTGTTTGAACTGGGCTGGGAAGACGCGCGCGCCGAGGGCGTGGCGCTGGTCGAATGGGCGGAGCGGCTCGGGGCACTGCTGCCGCGCGACCGGCTCACCGTCCGCCTCGCCATCGAGGGCGAAGGACGGCGCGCTACACTTGAGGGAGAGGCCCGTTTTGGCGACGTCTGAACGCAATCGATTGCGCGCCGAGTTCGTGCGCACCGCCGGCTGGGGCAATGCCGGCGAACGCCTGCTGGCCGGTGATGCCTCGTTCCGCAAATACTACCGACTGATCCGGCCCCGCGAATCCGCGGTCGTCATGGATGCCCCGCCGCCGCAGGAGGATGTACGGCTCTTCGTGCGGGTCGCACGGTACCTGATCGGCCTCGGCCTCAGCGCACCACAGATCCTGGCCGAAGATCCTGAACACGGGTTCTTGCTGCTGGAGGATTTCGGTGACGACACCTACGCGCGCGTGCTGGCGGCCGGTGGCGACGAGGGCGAACTCTATCGGCGCGCCACCGATGTGCTGGTGGAACTCTACCGGGCCGGCGACCCCACCGCGCTGCCGGACATCGGCGCCTATACGGGCGACGCCCTGATCGAGGCGGCGATGCTGCTGCCGGAATGGTATCTGCCGGCGGCAACCGGCAAGCCGACGCCCCCAGAAGAGACTGCGCGCTACATCGCAGCCTGGCGGGAATGCCTGGCGGCGCTGCCCGCCACCGACGATGCGCTGCTGCTGCGCGACTACCACAAGGACAATCTGCTCTGGCTGCCGGCGCGGCCCGGCGTGAAGGCCTGTGGCCTGCTCGACTTCCAGGATGCCCAGCGCGGCCACCCTTCCTACGACCTCGTCTCGCTGATCGAGGATGCGCGCCGCGACGTGGCGCCGGACGTGCAGACCGCCTGCCTCGATCGCTATATCGGCGGCGCGGGCATCGCCGACGCCGCGGGCTTTCGCA
The DNA here is from genome assembly GCF_004297405.1 of Reyranella sp. Taxonomy (GTDB): domain Bacteria; phylum Pseudomonadota; class Alphaproteobacteria; order Reyranellales; family Reyranellaceae; genus Reyranella. The sequence continues at coordinate 38,636 of NZ_SCVC01000014.1, read as the reverse complement.
CCGGCTTCGCTGTGATGGCGGCGCAGCGTCATGCCCGGATCATCGGCGTGTTCGTGCGATTGCTGAAGCGCGACGGCAAACCGGACTATCTGCAGTATCTGCCGCGTGTGTGGCGCATGTTCGAGCACGCGCTGCAGCACGAAGCCCTGACACCCCTGCGGAGCTGGGTCGACCGGATGCTGCCTCCTCCCCTTCGCCACTTCGGTGCACCATGATCCGTACGGCGATGATCCTGGCGGCTGGTCGCGGCGAACGCATGCGGCCGCTGACCGACTCCACGCCCAAGCCGCTGATCCCGGTGGCGGGCCGCTCGATGCTCGAACGATCGATGGATCGTCTGCAACGCCATGGCGTTCAGAACATCGTGGTCAATGTTCATCATCTTGGCGGCCAGATCGCCGACCGCCTGCGCGGCCGCGCCCGGATCATCCAGGAGGACCGGCTGCTGGACACCGGCGGCAGCGTGCGCAATGCGCTGCCACTACTGGGCAACGGACCGTTCTTCGTGGTGAACGGCGACGGGCTGTGGCGCGACGGCGAAAGCGCGATGTTGGGCCGTCTCGAAGCGGCTTGGGACCCACGCCGCATGGACGCGTTGTTGCTGCTGCATCCGCTGGCGACAGCTATCGGCCACGAGGAGAGCGGTCGCGGCGACTACTATCTCGAACCCGACGGCCGGGCGCGCCATCGCGGTACGGCCGAGACCGCGCCGTATCTTTTCGCCAGCATCTCGATCTGCGATGCGCGCCTGTTCCAGGGCTCGTCCGAAGGTCCCTTCTCCTTGGTGAAGTTGTGGACGCGCGCCGAGCAGGCCGGCCGGCTTCATGCGCTGGTACATGACGGCCAGTGGTTCCACATCGGCACGCCGCAGGCGCTGGCCGAAGCCGAACGCGTGCTGGGATGAAAGGCGTTTTCTCGATCGGCATCGACCGGCGCTTTGCCGACGAGCTGGCGCGCGGTGTGCTGGCCGAACAAGGCGACGATCCGTTGGCCTTGGCCGACATGCTGATCCTGGTGCCGACTCGGCGTTCGGTGCGCGCCCTGCGCGAGGCCTTCCTGCGCGCCGCCGACGGCAAACCGACATTGTTGCCGCGCATGGCCCCTCTGGGCGATGTCGACGACGGCGATTGGGAGATTGCCTCTGGCGACGGCACCGCGCTCGCCCTCCCTCCGGCGATCGAGCCAGCTGAGCGCGAAGCGTTGCTCGCCCTGCTGGTCTCCCGCTTCAAGGACGAGCAGGATCAGCCAATCGCCCAGTCGGCGGCACAGGCGCTCAAGCTCGCCCGCGAACTCGCTAGCCTGCTCGACGAGCTGGCAATCGACGGCGTGCCGTTCGAGAAGCTGGAGACCTTGGTCGAAGGCAACTTCGCCAGCCATTGGCAGCGCACGCTGCGCTTCCTGGCCATCGTCGGCGAGCATTGGCCTGCCATTCTGGCCGACCGTGGCCAGATCGACGCCCTCGACCGCCGCACGCGCTCGATACGATTGCAAGCCGAGCGCTGGCGCGAGAAGCCACCGGCGACGCAAGTGATCGCCGCAGGGTCGACCGGTTCGCAACCGGCTACCCGCGAACTCCTGTCGGTCATCGCCGGCCTGCCGCGGGGCGTCGTCGTGCTGCCCGGTCTCGATCGCGAGATGGACGACGAGAGCTGGGCCAAGCTCGAGCCCAGCCATCCTCAATTCGGTCTGCGTGAGCTGCTCGCCGCCTTGAAACTCGAACGCCACACAGTACCCGATTGGCCGGGCAGTCCCGGCGACGCGGCGCGCCGGCAATTGATCACCGAACTGATGCGGCCGGCGGAGACCAGCGAAATCTGGACTCGTCCCAGTGCGGCCGCGCTCGATCATGTGACGCGCGCCGATTGCGCGACGCCCCATCAAGAGGCTCTGGTGATCGCCCTGGCTTTGCGCCAGGCGCTCGAGACCAGCACGCGCACAGCAGCGCTCGTGACACCGGACCGTGACCTTGCCCGCCGCGTCGCCGCCGAACTGCGGCGCTGGGATATCGAGGTCGACGATTCGGCCGGCCAACCGCTTGCCGATACACCACCGGCGACCTTGCTGCGGGCGCTAGTGACGGCCGTCGACTCGGGCTTCGCGCCGGTCGACCTGTTGGCGCTGCTGAAGCATCCGCTCTGCTCGGTTGGCCTGTCGCGCCCTGCGTTGCTCGACGCTACACGCCGCCTCGACCGCAAGGTCTTGCGCGGACTGAAACCGGCACCAGGGCTGGATGCGCTGCAAGCTCTGATCGGCGAGAAGAAATTCGGCGACGCCGCGGACCGGGTGCAGGTCATCGACCTGATCGACCGTGTCGACGCTGCCGTACGAGAGCTCGTCACGCTGATGGCCGATGGTGCTGCTCCGCATATGTTGCTCGATGCAACGCTTGCCGCCGCCGAAAAACTAACGCCCGGCGAAACACTGTGGTCTGGCGAAGCAGGGGAAGCACTGGCCGAGGCACTCGCCCGGCTCCGCACCGCATGGACCGGACAGCCGGCGATCTCTGGTGGCGAATGGCCCGCCTTGCTCGCAACCATGCTCGCGACGGAAACGATCCGGCCGCGCTTCGGCAGACATCCGCGGTTGGCAATCTGGGGACCGCTGGAAGCACGCTTACAGCGCGCTGATCTCCTCATCCTCGGCGGGTTGAACGAAGGCACCTGGCCGCCCTCGGTCGAAACTGGGCCCTGGATCAACCGGCCCATGCGCACCGCGCTCGGCCTGCCACAGCCCGAGCGCCGCATCGGTCTGTCGGCGCACGATTTTGCCTCAGCCCTGGCCGCGGAGCGCGTGCTGCTGACGAGGGCCGAGCGTGAAGGCGGCGCGCCTACCGTACCGTCGCGTTGGCTGGCGCGGCTCGATGCCTTGTTCGGGTACGATCCCGAAAGCGGCGCGCCTGCACCGGAATACATCCAGCGCGGCCGGCGCAGTTATCTCGCTTGGGCCGAGAAGCTCGATTCGTCGGATCACTACAAGCCGCGGTCACGACCGCTGCCGACCCCACCGATCGAGTCGCGACCGACGCGCCTCACCGTATCGGACATCGAACAATGGCGGCGCGACCCCTACGGACTCTACGCACGTCGCATCCTCAATCTCAAAGCACTCGATCCGCTGGAACAGGAGCTGGGCGCGGCCGAACGCGGTTCGAGCCTGCATGCTGCACTCGATGAATTCCTCAAGACCTATCCGTCGGGCTTGCTGCCATCCGATGCGTTGCGGCTCTTCGAACAAATGGGCGAAAGGCACCTCGAAGCCGTCCTCGCCGCGCCAGCCGAACGGGCTTTCTGGTGGCCGCGCTTCCAACGATTGGCCCGCTGGTTCATCGCCACCGAGAATGCACGCCGCGCCGCCGGTACCAGATTCTTGGCGGGCGAGACCGATGGTTCGATCGAGGTCGGCGGACTCACCATTAGGGGACGCGCCGACCGTATCGATGAAACCGAACCCGGCGGCTGGGAAATCATCGACTACAAGACCGGCCGGGTGCCCTCGCCCAAGGAGCTCGAAGGGCTGTTTGCGCCGCAGCTCCTGCTCGAGGCGGCGATGGCCGAGCATGGCGGCTTCGAGAAGATCGAGGGGAAGGCGCGCGCCGTGCATCTCTCCTATTGGCAGGCCAACGGCCTCGGCGACGGCGGTGCTGTGAAGGAGATCAAGGCAAGCGACGAGCTGGTACCGAAGATGATGGCACTGGTCGCCAGGATGGTGGCGCACTTCGGCAATCCCGCGACGCCTTATGAAGCTCTGCCGTGGCCCGAGTTCATCCCGCACTTCAACGACTACGCCCATCTCGAGCGCGCCGCCGAATGGTCGACATCGGGCGGAGGCGAGGAATGAGCGACGCGTTCGATCCAGTCGCCTTTGCCAGCGGCGAGCAGCGCAAGGCGACGACGCCCGGTCATTCCGCCTGGGTCGAGGCCAATGCCGGCACCGGCAAGACCAAGGTCCTCACGGATCGCGTGACGCGGCTGCTGCTGGCTGGCGTCCGTCCCGAGCGTATCCTCTGCCTGACCTTCACCAAGGCGGCGGCGGCCGAGATGCGCAATCGTCTCGCCAGCCAACTCGGACGCTGGGCGATGGCCGACGATGCGACCCTGGCCGAGGGAATCACCAAACTGATCGATACGGCGCCACAGGCAGAGCAGAAAGTATTGGCGCGTCGACTGTTCGCGCGCGTGCTCGATGCGCCGGGTGGCATCAATATTCTAACCATTCACGCTTTCTGTCAGGCGCTGCTGAAGCGCTTTCCGCTGGAAGCCGGCGTGGCGCCGGGCTTCGAAGTGATGGATGAAGCCGAAGCGGCCAGCCTGCTGCGTCAGGCGCAGGACGACCAGATCGAGTCTCTGGCCCAGCCGGACGCGCCACAGGAGTTGAGCGCGGCACTGGCGACCGTCGCCGGGCGAATCTCGATCGCTGAGTATGCCGAGCTGATGGGCAAGCTCCTGACCGAGCGGGCCTGGCTGTTGGCACGCCTCGCCGGCAACGATGGGCTGGACCGGCTGCGCCGACGCCTGGCGAAGCAACTGGGATGCGACCAGCCGATCGAAACGACGCCGGATGAAAAATCTCTGCGGGCGGCTGTGTCGGCGCTGGCCAGTGGCGGCAAGCAGGATGCAGAACGAGCCCGTCGGATTGCCGCCTGGCTCGACGCACCGGACCGCGACGCGGTGCTCGATGATTATGCGCCGGCCTACTTCACGGAGAAGGGCGATCTGCGCAAGACGCTGGCTACCAAGGCGGTGATCAAGCTGATGTCGGATATCGACGCCGTGTTGCGCGATGAGGCCGAGCGGCTAGGGCTGGCGATGAACTATGCCCGTGGCTCGACCTTGGTCGAACTCACAGTGGCGCTGTTGCGGCTCGGTCTCGACATCACGCAGCGATACGGCAAAGCCAAGCAACGGCGGGCAGTGCTCGACTATGACGATCTGATTGTCGCCACCCGTCGGCTGCTCGAAGGCGCCGGCAGCGCCTCCTGGGTGCTCTACAAGCTCGATGGTGGCATCGACCATGTGCTGGTCGACGAGGCGCAGGACACCAACCCCGACCAGTGGGAAGTGATCCGCCAGCTCACCGAGGAATTCTTCGTCGGCGAAGGCGCAGTCGACCGGCAACGCACCATCTTCGCGGTCGGCGACACCAAGCAGTCGATCTTCGGCTTTCAGCGCGCCGATCCGCGCAAGCTCGCCGAGATGCGGCACCAGTTCGCCGAGAAGAGCGACATCGCGCAGAAGCCCTTCGTACCGATCCAGCTCACCGTCTCGTTCCGTTCGACGCCGGCCGTGCTCGACGCCGTCGACTGGGTGTTCAGCCTCGACGAAGCCGCCGAGGGCGTCGCCCAACCGGACCTCGAGGTGCAGCACTTCGCCAGCCGCAAGACCGAGCCCGGCAAGGTCGAGCTGTGGCCGCTGGTCGCCGCCGAGAAGACCGAAACCGACACGACCGACTTCGATGCCCCGCGCGATTCGATGCTGCCGCCGCACGACAGGCTCGCCCGCCTGATCGCGGCCCATGCCGGCAGCCTGATCGGCAAGGAGCGACGCGCCCGCGACGGCGAGCTGCTGCATGAAGGGCACTTCATGGTGCTGGTCCGCCGCCGCAATGCCTTCGTCAACGCGTTGGTGCGCGCCCTGAAGCAGGCCAACATCGCGGTCGCGGGTGTCGACCGGCTGAATCTCGGCGAAGAACTCGCCATCCAGGATCTGCTGGCGATGGCGCGTTTCGTGCTGCTGCCGCAGGACGATCTCAACCTCGCATGCCTCTTGAAGTCGCCACTGGTCGGCCTCGACGAGGAAGAGCTCTTCACCTTGGCCTGGCGACGCTCGGGGCATCTCTGGCGGTCGTTGCGCGAGCACGCGACAGAACCCGCCTTCGCGCAGGCCTATGCGCTTCTCTCGAAATGGCTGGCGCGTGCCGATTTCACGACGCCGTTCGACTTCTTCGCCCAAGCCCTCGGTCCGGAGGGCGGTCGTCGTCGCCTGCTGGAGAGGCTGGGCCACGAGGCTTCCGATCCGATCGATGAGCTGCTGGCGCGTGCGTTGCAGTACCAGCGCGTCGAGGCGAGTTCGTTGCAAGGCTTTCTGCGCTGGTTCGAGGCGGGCGGTAGTGAGATCAAGCGTGACCTCGATGCCAACCGCCGGCGCGAGGTGCGCATCCTCACCGTGCATGCCTCGAAGGGCCTGCAGGCGCCAATCGTCTACTTGCCCGATACGACCCGCGTGCCGCGCGATTCGGAGCGGCTGCTGGCTGCGGAAGATGGCAACACGCGGCTCTGGCTGCCGCGCACCGACGATGCCAACGAGGCGGCACGGGAGTGGCGCGCCGAAGTACGCAGGCGTTCCCTGCAGGAGCAAAATCGCCTGCTCTATGTCGCCATGACCCGGGCCGAGGACCGCCTCTACGTCGGCGGCTGGATCGGCACGCGCCGGCAGGATCCCGGTTGCTGGTACGATCGCATTGCCGCGGGCCTGCAGGCCAGCAGCGAGGCCTCCGATCGCGGGCGCCTGCAGGCTACGCCACACAGCTTCGATTTCACGACGCTGCTACCGGACGCCGGCTGGACCGGTGACGGCTTCGAGCTCTCGAACGAAGGACACATCAAAGAGCCGGAACAGCGCGAGTTGCCGTTCGAGGCTGCTGCCAAGCTTGAGGACTGGACACGTATGCCCGCACCGGCGGAGCCCGATCCGCCGACGCCGCTGGCCCCCTCGCAACCTTTGCCCGACGAGGCGGTCTCCGAGCCGCGCTCCTTCAGCCCCTTGGCGACCGACGATCCGCGGCGCTGGCAACGCGGTCTGCTGCTGCACGAACTGCTGCGCCACCTGCCGGCCTTGCCATCCTCGGAGCGCGCCGCTGCCGCCCGTCACTTCCTGGCGCAGCCGGCGAATGACCTCGCGGCGGAGGATGTCGAACGCTGGGCCGACGAGGCGCTGGCCGTCACGGAGGCCCCCGAGCACGCCGCTCTGTTCGCCGAAGGCTCGCGTGCGGAGGTCCCCCTGATCGGCACCGTGAGGACGTCGCGCGGCACCTTCACCGTCAGTGGCCAGGTCGACCGTCTCGCGGTCTCGGAGCAAGCGGTGCTGATCGTCGACTTCAAGACCAACCGGCCGCCGCCGCAATCCGCCGATGGCGTACCGCTCGCCTATCGCCGCCAGCTCGCCCTCTACCGAGCCCTGCTGCAGGGCATCTATCCCGGCCGCACGGTGCGTGCATTTCTGCTGTGGACAGCGGCTCCCCGCCTCATGGAGATTTCTGCAGAAACCCTAGACAATTCAATGCCTTACGCCTCGGCATCTTGACTTGCAGGCCCCCGGTTCCTAGCTTGAGGACCAAGGGCGGCGCCGGTCCATCGACCGGCCTGTAGTGTTTTCGGGAGAACCCATATGACCGTTAAAGCAACCGATGCTTCCTTCGAGCAGGAAGTCCTGAAATCCGACACGCCCGTCCTCGTCGACTTCTGGGCTGAATGGTGCGGCCCCTGCCGCATGATCGGTCCGTCGCTGGAAGACATCGCCAAGGAGATGGACGGCAAGCTCAAGGTCGTGAAGGTCAACATCGACGAGAATCCGATGGCGCCGACGCGCTACGGCGTTCGTTCGATCCCGACCCTTCTGCTGTTCAAGAACGGCCAGGTCGCCGCGACCAAGATCGGCGCCGAACCGAAGCAGAAGCTGGTGAGCTGGATCAACACCGTCGTCTGATCGGTACGGTGCTCAGCTGTTGCGGACCAAGATCTGGCCCGCGAGGTAGAGCGAACCACAGATGAGAATGCGCATCGGCGCGGGCTGGGTGGCCAACAGGTCTTCCAGCGCCGCGCCGATATCGTTTGCGGGCGCGCAATCAAGACCGACATCGGCTGCCTTCGCGCAAGCCTCTTGCGGCGTGTAGGCCGCGTGGCCTTCGGGGAACGGCACTGCGCGCGCCGCCGTGGCGTAGCGCGCGAGCGGCCGCAGGAAGCCCGAGGCGTCCTTGGTCGTCTGCATGGCGAAGATGAGATAGAGCGGCAGCGCTGCCGGCTCCTTTGCCCATTCCGCCGCCATGCGGCCGAGCACGATGCCACAATCCTCATTGTGGCCGCCATCGAGCCAGAGTTCGCAGCCGGGCGGCAGCGAGCCTGCCAGCGGCCCCTTTGTGAGACGTTGCAGGCGCGCCGGCCACTCTACGGACGCGAGCCCCTTGCGGATCGCGGTGTCGCCAATGTCGAAGCGCGCCGCCCGCAGACGCTCGATGCAGGCGACGGCGGTCGCAGCGTTATCGATCTGGTGTACTCCCACCAGCGCGGGTGCGGGCAGATCGAGGGTGAGGAGATCGCTTTCATAGCTGAAGCCGGATTCCTGCGGCGTCACCTGCCACTCCCGACCCATGCGAAACAAGGGCGCCGCGAGCTTGGCCGCCTCGGTCTCGATGACCTGTGCACTCACCTCGCGCTGACGGCCGATCACGGCGGGTATCGCGCGCTTGATGATGCCCGCCTTCTCCCAGGCGATGCCTTCGAGCTTGTCGCCCAGAAAGCCCGTGTGGTCGTAGCCGACCGGTGTGATGGCCGACAAAGCGGGTTCGATCACGTTGGTGCTGTCGAAGCGGCCACCCATGCCCACCTCGATGATGCCGAGTTCGGCCGGCACACGCGAGAACGCCAGGAACGCGAGCGCCGTCGTGATGTCGAAGAAAGAAATCGGCGTGTCGCCATTGGCCTCTTCGCATTCGGTCAGCAGGTCGTCGAGATCGTCATCCTCGATCAGCTGACCGGCAATCCTGATCCGCTCGTTGAAGCGGACCAGATGCGGCGAGGTGTAGACGTGCACGCGATAACCGGCGGCCTCGGCCATTGCCCGCAGATAGGCGACGAGGGAGCCCTTGCCGTTGGTGCCGGCGACATGGACGAGCGGCGGCAGCTTCTTTTCAGGCGAGCCGAGGGCTTTCAACAGGCGTTCGATGCGCTCCAGCCCGAGGGTGATCACCCTCGGATGGTGACTCATCAGACGCTGGACAATGGCGTCACTCACGGGCGGCTCAGCGGCCGGCGACGGCCAGGCCGCGGCCTTCGGCGATGAGAGGATCCATGAACAGCGAGACCATGCGGATCAAGGTCTCGCGCAGCTTGTGGCGATGGACGACGGCATCGACCATGCCATGCTCGAACAGATACTCGGAGCGCTGGAAGCCTTCCGGCAGTTCCTGGCGGATCGTGTCCTGAATGACGCGCGGGCCGGCGAAGCCGATTAGCGCTCCGGGCTCGGCGAGATGGACGTCGCCCAGCATGGCGAACGAGGCCGAGACGCCACCGGTCGTCGGATCGGTCAGCACCACGATGTACGGAAGCCCCGCGCCCTTCACCTTGCGCACGGCGATGGTGGTGCGCGTGAGCTGCATAAGCGAGAGGATGCCCTCCTGCATGCGCGCGCCACCCGAGGAGGAGAAGACGATCAGCGGCGCCTTGCGGGCGACCGCCAGATCAGCCGCCATCACCAGCCCTTCGCCCACGGCCGTACCCATGGAGCCGCCCATGAAGCCGAAATCGAGCAGTGCCACGATGGTGAGACGGCTGCCCATCAGGCCGCTCGACACGACCAGCGCATCTGTCGAACCCTCCGCGCTGGCCTGCGCTTCCTTGAGCTTGGCGTCGTAGCGCTTGGTGTCGCGGAACTTCAGAGGGTCGACGGGCACCCGCGGCAGCGGATGCAACTCGTATTTGCCTTCGTCGAAGATGTGCGGCAGACGCTTCAGCGGCCTAAGCCGCATGTGATGGCCGCAATGATTGCAGACTTCCTGGTTGGCTTCCCAATCGCGCGTGAACAGCATCTGTTCGCACTTGGGACATTTCACCCAGAGATTGTCCGGCGTCTCCTTGCGGGCGACCAGGGCGCGCAGCTTCGGACGGACGAAATTGGTCAGCCAATTCATGGCGGCGGTATCGCACGAATGCCCATGGCGGCCAAGCTCAGCGCCAGAACCCGGAAAACGGCGCCATGAAGTCCCCAGGTTTCTTCACTTCACAGAAAGATTTCCGCGCGTGGTAGTCGGCGCAGAGCTTCTGCGCAGCAGCGGGCTCGAGATCGGCGATGATGGCGGCCTGTCGGGTCACCTTGTTCGACGTGACAGGGAGGATGTACTCCTTGCCGAGCGTGGCGGAGCCCATCGTGCCCAGCCGCGCTTGGCCAGCGTCGAACACATTTTTCGCAGCCCTCCAGTCACCATAGGTGCCGAGCCACACCGCATCACCCGGCATGTCGTAACGAATCGTGCCGCACTCACCATAAGGCAGCACCATCGCCGGCCCATTGCCACCATTGCGCAACTGCCAGACCTTCTGACGGCTGCCGCCGGTCTTGAGCGCAAAGGCCTCGTCGAACAGGCGCACCAGGAATTCATCGCGGAGATCGCCACGCCGGAAGCCGAAAGCCACGGCAACGAGCCGGCGGCCGTCGCGCACGGCGCTGCCCACGATGTTGAAGCCGGAGGCGCAGACGAAGCCAGTCTTCAGGCCATCGGCATAAGGCGCATAGAGATCGAGGAACTTGAGGCCGGGGCCGACCTTGGTCTTGCCGAGATAGAATTCCTGGGTCCGGAAGTAGCTGTAGTACTGCGGGAAGTCCTTGATCAGGGCGAGGGCCAGGATCGCCATGTCGCGCGCCGTGGTCTGCTGCGCACCGTCCGGCAGCCCATTGGCATTGCGGAATTGCGTCGCCGTCATGCCGAGACGTACCGCGGTTTCCGTCATGCGCTGCGCGAAGGCGGGCTCGGATCCCGAGAGGCGTTCGGCGAAGGCCGTGGCGACGTCGTTGGCGGAGCGCGCTACCAGCGCCTGCAGCCCCTGCTCGACCGTGACCGACTGGCCGGCGGCCAATACCAGCTTGGAGGCGGGCTTTGCCCGGGCATTCTCCGTGAAGGCCAGTGTCGACCCGAGCTGCAGGCGGCCAGCCTTCAATTCCTCGAAGACGAGGTAAATCGTCATCATCTTGGTGAGTGAGGCCGGCTGCCAGGAGATGCCGGCGTTGCGTTCCACCAGGACTTCGCCGGTGGCAACATCGACGGCGAGGTAAGGACCGGCCGGCACGGGCCCCGAGGGCGATGCCACGGTGGCGATCTGGGCCCGGGCGGGCGCCGTCAGGAGGCCTACCAGCCCCAGAAGGCACAACAAAAGACGCACGTTCATTGTCACCGACACTCGAGGGGGCGACAGCATACGCCCTTCCACGCGCCGGCGGGAGGCATTAGATCAAATGGATGCTCAAGGTCATGATCGCCCCCGTCACCCCGTTTCAGCAAAACTGCTCCATCATCTGGTGCGATGAAACCATGGAAGGCACCGCCGTCGATCCCGGCGGCGACTTCGACATGCTGCAACAGGCCATTGCCGAGCAGGGCATCAAGATCACCAAGGTGCTGCTGACCCACGGCCATGTCGACCATGCCTCGGCGGCCGGCACCATGGCCGAGCATTACGGGGTCAAGATCGAGGGGCCGCACGAGGACGATCTGTTCCTGATCGAGGGCCTGCCGGACTCCGGCCGCAAGTACAACTTCCCGGCCTACAAGCCGTTCGTGCCCGACCGCTGGCTGACCAATGGCGAGTCCGTCGAGCTCGGCAACCTCACGTTCGATGTCGTGCATTGCCCCGGCCACACGCCGGGCCATGTCGTATTCGTGCACAAGCCTTCGAAGGTGGCCTTCGTCGGTGACGTGCTGTTCCGCGGCTCGATCGGCCGTACGGACTTTCCACGCGGCAACCACGACCAGCTCCTGACCTCGATCCGCAAGCGCCTGTGGCCCTTGGGCGACGACATCACCTTCGTGCCCGGTCACGGCCAGACCTCGACCTTCGGTTGGGAACGCAAGACCAACCCGTTCGTCGCCGATCTCAACTTCGACGACGACGAGTGAAGGTCGCCCTCTACCTCAGCCAGGCATGGTCCCGGCCATAGGCTGCGACGATCGCCTGCCGCAGCCACTCTTTCTGCGGCGCATTCAACAATGGCCACGCCGCCGCGAAATCGACTTCGTCTTTGGATCGAGGTGCTTTGGCTTTGTAGAAAAGCTGAACCTCGGGAGCGAGGAAGGGAATGCCCTTGGGATCGAGCGAGCCGAGTTCGACGACTGGTCTGGTAACGGCTGTACAACGTCGAGAACGCCAGAGAGCGCCCTCGCTATCGTCGAGCATCAACTGAAATCGCCACGGCCCGCCATGCTCGCGGCACCACACGTCCGACACCTGCGAAGGCAGCGCGTCGCCGTCTCTCCAGGGCCGCAAGGTGCCGGGCGGATCGGCCATCCGGCAATCCCACCTCGCCAACAACATCCGAACGGCGGCATGGTCCGCGTGCAGCAAGAGGATGTCGATATCACCGTGAGGCCTTAGTGGCCTGCCGACGAAGTGCTCGAGGGCGTAGCCGCCGGCGATCCACCAAGGGAACGGTGCCGACGCGAAGATCGCCGCTACTTCATCTGGCGTGAGCGGTTGCCAGGGCCGTTCGTGCTCTGCGCTCACTGCCGGGTCGTGAAGGCCGCCGCTCAGGCCTTCCGCACGCCGCGCACGCCGTCCGCCAGCGCCTTGATGTAGGCGAAGACGCCCGGCACGAGGTCGGGCTTGGCCTTGCCGTTGTCGTCGAGGCCCGCCTTCACGCGATCGACGATGGCGGAGCCCACCACCGCGGCATCGGCATGGCGCGCGATGGCGGCGGCCTGATCCGGCGTCTTGATGCCGAAGCCCACGCCCACCGGCAGCTTGGTGTGGCGCTTGATGCGCTCGACATGCGTGCGCACCGCCTCTTCCGACGCCGACGTGGTGCCGGTGATGCCGAGCACTGAGACGAAATAGACGAAGCCTGAAGAATACTTCAGCACCGCCGGCAGACGCTTGTCGTCGGTCGTAGGCGCCGTCAGGAGCACCGTATCGAGACCGTTGGCCACGGCGTGCGGCTTCAGTTCGTCGGCTTCCTCCGGCGGCAGATCGACCAGAATGAAGCCGTCGATGCCAGCGGCAGCAGCCTCCTTGCAGAAGCGTTCGGCGCCGCGCTGATAGACCAGGTTGTAGTAGCCCATCAGCAGGATCGGCGTGTCGTTGTCGCCGGTCTCCTTGCGGAAGCGACGCACCATGTCGAAGGTCACGTCGACTGTGATGCCGGCCTTCAGCGCCCGCTGGCCGGCGAGCTGGATCGACGGGCCATCGGCCATCGGATCGGTGAACGGCATGCCGAGCTCGATCAGGTCGGCGCCTGCTGCTGGCAGGCCCTTCAGTATCTGGTAACCGACTTCGGCATTGGGATCGCCAGCAGTGATATAGGTCACAAGGCCGGCGCGCTTGTCGGCCTTGAGCTGGGCGAAGCGCTTCTCGATGCGGCTCATCAGATCTCGACCCCCAAACGCGCGGCGATCTGCGGGACGTCCTTGTCGCCGCGACCTGAAAGATTCATCACCAGCAGATTGTCCTTGGGCAGGCTCGGCGCGAGCTTGAGCGTGTGCGCCAGCGCATGGGCCGATTCGAGCGCGGGAATGATGCCCTCGATCTTGCACAGGAGCTGGAACGCCTCGACTGCCTCGTCGTCGGTCGCCGAGACGTATTCGACGCGGCCCTTCTCCTTGAGCCAGGAATGCTCGGGTCCGATGCCGGGATAGTCGAGGCCGGCCGAGATCGAATGCGCCTCGGTGATCTGGCCTTCCTTGTCCTGCAATAGATAGGTGCGATTGCCATGCAGCACGCCGGGACGACCGCCTGTCAGCGAAGCCGCATGCTCGCCGCTGTCGATGCCACGGCCCGCCGCTTCGACACCGATGATGCGCACGCCCGAATCGTCGAGGAACGGATGGAACAGGCCCATCGCGTTCGAACCGCCACCGATGCATGCCACCAGCGTGTCCGGCAACCGGCCTTCGGCTTCCATCATCTGCTTGCGGACTTCATCACCGATCACGCACTGGAAGTCGCGCACCATCGCCGGATAGGGATGCGGCCCGGCCACCGTGCCGATGCAGTAGAACGTCGTCTCGCAGGTCGCGACCCAGTCGCGCAGCGCCTCGTTCATCGCATCCTTGAGCGTGGCAGCCCCTGCCTTCACCGGACGCACTTCCGCGCCAAGCATCTTCATGCGGAACACGTTGGGGGCCTGGCGGTCGACGTCGACCGAGCCCATGAACACGACGCAGGGAATGTCGAACAGCGCGCAGGCCGTCGCCGTGGCGACGCCATGCTGGCCCGCGCCCGTCTCCGCGATCACGCGCGTCTTACCCATGCGCTTGGCCAGGAGCACCTGGCCCAGCACGTTGTTGATCTTGTGGCTGCCCGTGTGGTTCAGCTCGTCGCGCTTCAGGTAGACCTTGGCGCCGCCCAGCTTCTTGGTCAGCCGCTCGGCGTAATAGAGCGGGCTCGGCCGGCCGGCATATTGCGACAGGAGATACTTCAGCTCGCCCTGGAACTGCGGATCGGCCTTGGCCTCGTTGTAGGCCTTCTCCAGCTCGAGGATCAGCGGCATCAGCGTTTCGGCGACGTAGCGGCCGCCAAAAAGACCGAAATGCCCGCGTTCGTCGGGGCCGGTGCGAAAACTGTTAGGCGAAGGGGACATGGCTCTTCCTGTCGGGGACCGGCGGACTTAGCAGCCCCGACAGGGGTGGTCAAAAGCCCTAGTTCTTCTTTTTCTTGGCCGCTTTCTTCTTGGCCTTGGGAGCGGCCTTGCGCTTAGCCGCCGGCTTGGCGGCAGCACGCCGGGACGGCGCATCCTCGACCTCAAGGATCACCTCGATTTCGACCGGAATGCCGCGCGGCAACGAGGCCATGCCGACCGCCGACCGCGCATGGCGGCCGCGTTCGCCGAACACCGAGACGAAGAGATCGGAGCAGCCGTTGATCACTTCGGGCTGCTGGCCGAATTCCGGGATGGCGTTGACCATGCCCAGCACCTTGACGATGCGCTTCACGCGATCGAGGTCGCCCAGCTCGGCCTTGATGGCCGCGATGATGCTGAGACCAACGGAGCGCGCATGCTCGTAGGCCTCCTCGACGGTGAAATCGCGACCGACCTTGCCCACGGGCAGAGGATGTCCCGGCTGGCCCGGTCCCTTGCCCGCCATGTAGAGTAGGTTGCCGGTGCGGACGGCGTTTACGTAGCTGCCCATCGGCGTCGTGGGCTTGGCGAGCTCGATGCCGAGCTCCTTCAATCGCTTCTCGACTTTCATGTCTCTCCCCCTCAGAGCGCCTTCACCCTGTCGAGGAAGGCGCGAATCAGCTCTATAGATTTCACACCCCGGCTCGTTTCGACGCCAGAAGAAACGTCGACGGTCGGCGTGCCCGTGACGCGCACCGCTTCGGCAACATTGTCGGGCGTGAGTCCGCCGGCAAGCAACCACGGCAGCGGTACCTTGCGGCCCGACAGGATCGTCCAGTCGAAGGATTTGGCATTGCCACCGGGCAGAGTGCCATCGGCGGCATCGAACATCAGCCGATCGGCCACACCGGCATAGGCTGCGATGCCTTGCTCGACATCTTCGGGCCGGGCGACCTTGATCACCTTCATGACCTGCTTGCCGGTGCGTGCCTTGAGCGCCGCCACGCGATCCGGTGTCTCCGCCCCGTGGAGTTGCAGCATGTCGATGGCGCCGGTCGCGAGACGCTCGTCGATTAACGCATCATCAGGATCGACGAACAGGCCGACGCGCCCGACGCTTGCCGGCACCCTCGCACCCAGCGCCTTCAGGAGATCGAGCGAGCCGATGTGACGGGGCGACTTGGGAAACGTGACGAAGCCCACCCAGCGGGCGCCGGCCTGGACCGCGGCATCGAGCGTTTCCGGCGTCGAGAGCCCGCAGATCTTGGCCTCGATGGTCATAGGTCGTTGACGCCGGCTTCGCGCGCGATCGCTTCGGCCGCGGCGCGTGGATCGGCTGCCTGATAGATTGGCCGGCTGACGACCAGGTTGGTGGCGCCGAGATCGACGGCCTGCCGCGGAGTCATCACCCGCTTCTGATCGTTGGCGGCGCTGCCGGCGGGGCGGATACCCGGCACCATCAGGACGAAATCCGGGCCGCATTGCTTGCGCAGAGCTGCGATTTCCAGCGGCGAGCAAATCACACCGTCGAGGCCACTCTCGCGCGCCAGCGCGGCGAGCCGTAGCACCTGGTCCGACGGATCGGCGTTCACGCCAGTCGCCTCGAGGTCGGCGCGGTCGAGCGAGGTCAGCACCGTGACGCCCAGCAGCTTCGGCCGCGGCACATTGTGCTTGGCGGCCTGCGTGCCGGCCTCTTCAACGGCGGCCTTCAGCATGTCGCGACCGCCGCTCGAATGGATGGTGATGAAGGTCGGCGCCAGTTCAGCCACGGCACGAATGCCGCCGGCCGCCGTGTTGGGAATGTCGTGCAGCTTGAGATCGAGAAAGAAGCCGACGCCAGTCGCCCGCACCGGCTCGGGAAAGGCATAGCGAACGCCCGGCGCGCCGTGCGCCAGGAAGAATTCGAGCCCGAGCTTGATGCCGCCGACGGCCGGTTTCGGCCCTCCAGCAATGGACTGGATAAGCTTGGCAGCCCAGATGAGATCGGTGGTATCGACGCCGCAATAGACGGGATTGGCCGGGTTTTTCATCGCGGGGCAACCTAATGGCCATGCCCCGGAGCAGCAATCAGGAACTGCGCACCCGGCGCACAGCATCCTTCCAGCCGGCATAGCGGCGATCGCGCGAAATCGTATCCTCGGTGGGCTTGAAGGCCCGGTCGAGCACCCAGGTCTTGGACAAGGCCTCGAGCGACGGCCAGAGGCCCGCCGCCAGCCCCGCCAGGAAGGCCGCGCCCAGGGCGGTGGTCTCCGTCACCTGCGGTCGCTCCACCGGCGCGCCGACCGTGTCGGCCAGCCGCTGCATCAACGGATCGTTAACGACCATGCCGCCATCGACCCGCAGGTCATCGATCTGCGCCCCGTCGCTGCGCATCGCCTCCACGAGGTCGCGGGTCTGGTAGCAGACCGAATCGAGCGTGGCAGCGGCGATCTCGCCAGGGCCGGAATCGCGCGTCAGCCCCAGGATCGCGCCGCGGGCTTCGGCATCCCAATAAGGCGCCCCGAGACCTACGAAGGCCGGCACCATGTAGACGCCATGGGCATCCTTGGCGCCGCGCGCCAGCGCCTCGACATCCGCCGACTTGCTGATGAGGCGCAGCCCATCGCGCAGCCATTGCACGGCGGCGCCGGCGATGAAGATGCTGCCCTCCAGCGCATAGGTCCGACGCCCGTCGAGCTGATAGGCGATGGTGGTGAGCAGCCGCGACCGCGAATGCATGGCGAGACTGCCGGTGTTCAGCAGCGCAAAGCAGCCCGTGCCGTAAGTCGCCTTGACCATGCCGGGCTTGATGCAAGCCTGGCCCACGGTGGCCGCCTGCTGATCGCCTGCCATGCCCAGGATCGGCACCGGCGCGCCGAGGATGTCGGCTGTCGCAACGCCGAGTTCACCCGAACAATCGACTACCCGAGGCAACAGCGACGCCGGCACGCGCAGAAGCTGCATCAGTTCCGGGTCCCAGGCACCCTTGCGAATATCCAGCAGCAGCGAGCGGCTGGCGTTGGTGGCGTCGCTCGCATGCACCTTGCCGCCGGTCAGGCGCCACAGCAGGAAGCATTCGATGGTGCCCGCCGCGAGTGCGCCCTTCTCAGCCGCAGCCCGGGCACCGGCGACGTGATCCAGGATCCACTCGATCTTGGTGCCGGAGAAATACGGGTCGAGCAGCAGGCCGGTACGATCGGAGAAGATCTTCTCATGCCCCGCCTGCTTCAGCGCCTGGCAGCGATCGGCGGTGCGGCGGTCCTGCCAGACGATGGCATTGTGCACCGGCTTGCCGGTGGCGCGATCCCACACGACCGTGGTCTCGCGCTGATTGGTGATGCCGATGCCGGCCAGAGCCGACGCTTCGACCTTCGCATTGGCGAGCGCACCGCGGCAGACCTCGACCGTCGCCGACCAGATCTCTTCCGGATCGTGCTCCACCCAGCCGGGCCGCGGGAAGATCTGCGGCAATTCCTTCTGTGCTGACGCAACCGGATGCCCCGAGGAATCGAAGACGATGGCGCGAGTGCTGGTCGTGCCCTGGTCGATGGCGAGGATATGACGACCGGCCATCGCGCGCGCCGGCGTCAGTGGGCGCGATCGATGGCGAAGTCGACCGCTTCGAGCAGAGCGGCCTTGAGCGGCGAGGCGGGAAAGAGGCCGAGCCCGTCGCGCGCCATGGCGCCGTAGTGGCGCGCCCGCTCCAACGTGTCGGACAGTGCGCCATGACGCTCGATCAGCGTCTGGGCCTGTTCGAGGTCGCCGTCACGCTGGTCGAGCTTCTCGATGGTGCGCTTCCAGAATTGGCGATCGACGGAGCCACCGCGCAAAAAAGCCAGGATCACCGGCAGGGTGATCTTGCCTTCACGGAAGTCGTCGCCGACCGTTTTGCCGAGCTTGGCCTCGCGCCCCGAATAGTCGAGCGCGTCGTCGACCAGCTGAAAGGCGATGCCGAGGTTCATGCCAAAGCTCTCGAGCGCCACCCGCTCCGGCCCGTTGCGGCCGGCCACCATGGCCCCAACCTCGGCCGAGGCCGCGAAGAGCTTGGCGGTCTTGGCCTTGATCACTTCGAGATACGTCGACTCGGGCGTGCTGGTGTCGCGCTGGCTGACGAGCTGCAACACCTCACCCTCGGCGATGGTAGAGGAGGCACGCGACAGCACACCCAATATGTCGATCGAGCCGACATCGACCATCAGCTCGAAGGCGCGCGTGAAGAGGAAATCGCCCACCAGCACCGAGGCCTTGTCGCCCCATACGGTGTTGGCCGACGGCTTGCCGCGCCTGAGCGCACTGACGTCGACGACATCGTCGTGCAACAGCGTCGCCGAATGGATGAACTCGACACAGGTCGCGAGCTTGATATGGCGATCACTGCTTTCGGCGTAACCGCAAAGCCTGGCGGCAGCCACCGTGAGCAGCGGACGCATGCGCTTGCCACCGGCACCGACCAGATGATTGGCAAGCTCAGGGATCAGCGCGACCGGTGAACGCATGCGCGCCAGGATCTCGCGATCCACCTGGATCATGTCATCGGCGCACAGCGCCAGCAGCGGTTCGAGGCTTGGCGCCTTGCGTTTGCCTTCGAGAGAGACGACGGTTGCCATAATGAGAGATTAACTCTCCGGTGAAGCCTGACTGTTGCGACACGATGTCGTGAGATGATCCCTAGCATGGAAATGGAGCCGACCGAAAACGCCCTTCTGGGCGGCCGGGTGCGCCTGTTGCAACCGGCTCGCGGCTACCGGATCGCTGTCGACGCGGTCCTGTTGGCTGCCGCGGTCGAGGCCCGGCCTGCTGAACGCATCCTCGACCTCGGCGCCGGCGTGGCCGCGGTAGGGCTCTGCCTGGCAGCCCGTGTGCCCGGCTGCACGATTGTCGGCATCGAGCTGCAGCCCACACTGGCCGCTCTTGGCGTGCGCAATGCCCGACTGAATGAAGTTGACGAGCGCGTGCAAACACTGGTGCACGACCTGGCCGACCCGTTGCCGGGCCATCTCGGTCCTTTCGATCATGTCGCGACCAACCCGCCTTATCTGGCAGCGGCCGTTGCCGATCCCTCGCCCAATCCGAGCAAGGCGTTGGCGACTGTCGAATCGAGCGCCGACCTCGCGCGCTGGCTCGACGTGGCGACCGGCGCGCTCAAACCCGCAGGGACTCTGCTCACAATCCACCGCAGCGACCGTCTCGAAGAGATCGTCGGCCATCTCGCTGGGCTGGGCTGGGGCGAGATCACCGTGAAGCGCCTGCCGCCGGCGGCCCGCGTGCTGGTCCGCGCCCGGCGCGCCAGCCGCCTGCAGCGGACCGAGGCGCCGCCGCTCGTCCTGCATCGTGCGGCCGGCGGCTATACGGACGAGGCCGAGGCTGTGCTGCGCCACGCGCAGCCGCTTATTCTCTAGGGCGCTTGCCTTCCAGAACGACGGCCGCGACAGTGCCGCCCATGCTGAACTGGATCAGGGATCGTTTTCGCTGCGGGCCAGTCGTGCCCGTCGTTCGCCTTTCCGGCGTAATCGCGTCGGGGAGCATGCTGGGTGGCCGCAGCCTGTCGATCGACTCGGTGGCACCGCTGCTCAAGCGCGCTTTCGACACGCGCGGCGCCAAGGCCGTCGCGATCGCGTTAAACTCACCCGGCGGCTCACCGGTCCAGTCGTCGCTGATCGCCCAGCGCATCCGCCTGCATGCGGCTGAGAAGGGCTTGCCGGTGGTCGCCTTCGTCGAAGACGTCGCCGCATCGGGCGGCTATTGGCTCGCCTGTGCCGCCGACGAGATCATCGTCGACCCCAGTTCGATCGTGGGGTCCATCGGCGTGATCAGCGCCGGCTTCGGCTTCCAGGACTTGCTCGCCCGCATCGGCGTCGAGCGGCGCCTGCATACATCCGGCGAGCGCAAGTCGATGCTCGATCCGTTCCGACCCGAACAGGACGAGGATGTCGACCGGCTGAAGCGCCTGCAGGCCGAGATCCACGACGGCTTCAAAGGCTGGGTGCGCGAGCGCCGCGGCAAGCTGCTGCGTGGTGACGAGACCGTCCTGTTCTCGGGTGAGTTCTGGACCGGCAAACGCGGCCTCGAGCTCGGCCTGGCCGACGGCATGGGCGAACTGCGCGCGACCTTGCAGGCGCGCTATGGCGACAAGGTGCGGCTGCCGGTGATCGGCCCGCGCCGCCGGCTGCTATCGCGCTTCGGCTTGCGCGCCGGCCTCGACGACATCGGCCCCTCGGCCCTCGCCGCGGTCGAGGAGCGCTGGCACTGGCAAAGATTCGGACTTTAGGAGACCCGACATGAATCTTCGTTCGCCCGTCCAACCCGACGATCTCGCCGCCGTGCGCGCCTGGTTCGACACGCTGTCGAAACATTGCCGCGCCGTCGACTACGAAAGCGCACGCCCGATCTTTGCCGACGACATGATCGCCTTCGGCACCTTCACCGATTTCATGATCGGCCGCGATCTCGCCGAGCAGAAGCAGTGGCGCAACGTGTGGGGCACGATCCGCGAGTTCCGCTACGACCTCGACAAGATCGAGGCGATCGTCTCGGCCGACCGGCTGACCGCCGTCGGCATGGGCGTGTGGCAATCAGACGGCTTTCATCCCAATGGCGACAAGTTCGATCGCCCCGGCCGCACCACAGTCGTGCTCGGTCGCAAGGCGGTGGGCGACCCGTTCGTGGCCACCCACACGCACATGTCGCTGTTCCGCGGCACGCCTGATCAGAGCTACGGCAAGTTTGCCCGCAGCGCCGTCGTCTAGACGGCGCTCGACAGCTTCAGGCCGATGATGCCGGCGACGATCAGGCCGATCGACGCCAACCGCGCGATGTCGGTCGATTCACCCAGCAGAAAAATGCCGAGGATCGCCGTGCCGACTGCGCCGATGCCGGTCCAGACCGCATAACCCGTGCCGACCGGCAGGGTCTTGAGCGCAATGCCGAGCAGGACAATGCTAATGAGCATCGCCGTGCCGGTCAGGACCGTCGGCACGAGACGCGAAAAGCCATCGGTGTATTTCAGCCCGATTGCCCAGCCGATCTCAAAGAGACCGGCAACGAATAGAATTAACCAAGCCATGGGATGCACCCTTTGCAAGAAGCCGAGCCGTCCCGACACTTGCCCAGTGATGGCGGGGTCGTCCCCGCCGGGCGCGCACTCAGGTAATCAATAAATTGAGCAAAAGCAAGGCGTTACATCCAGGTAACCTTTGCTACGCCGGCCCATGCAATCGATTGCACAAATGTCGCCTAGGCAGGATCCACTGCACCTTTGCGATCGACGATCAGGCGGTACTGATCGGGCTGGCGATGGACGGCGAAGTTGAAGGTGGTCGTCTTGTAGCTCTTGCCGGCATCCAGGTCGCAGCGATGCACCACCAGCTCGTCGCCATCTCCAGCGGCCCGCGCCACCACCTTGCCCGACGGCGCCACGATCATGCTGTCGGCCAGTGAAGGCACGCCTTCCTCGGCGCCACCCTTGGCGACACCGACGACCCAGGTCCCGTTCTGATAGGCCCCGGCCTGCATGGAGAGCTGATTGTGAAACCAGGAATGCTCGTCATGGTCCGGTGACGGCGCATTGTGCAGGGGCGTGTTGTAGCCCAGCAGCACCATCTCCACGTTCTGCAGACCCATCACGCGATAGGTCTCCGGCCAGCGACGGTCGTTGCAGATGCACATGCCCATGTTGCCGCCGAACGCCTTCACGACCGGGAAGCCGAGATTGCCGACCTCAAAGTAGCGCTTCTCCAGATGCTGGAAGGGTCGTTCGGGTTCATGCTCGGCATGGCCCGGCAGATGGATCTTGCGATACTTGCCGACAATGCGGCCGTCACGTTCGACCAGGATCGAGGTGTTGAAGCGGCGCACCTTGCCGTCCTCATTCGCAAGTTCGGCATATCCCAGGCAGAAGCCCATCGCGAGGCGCTTCGCTTCGGTGAAAAGCGGCGCCGTCTCGTTCGATGGCATTTCCTGTTCGAAGAAGGAATCGATCTCGGCCTGGTCGGTCATCCACCAGCGTGGAAAGAAAGTCGTCAAGGTGAGCTCGGGAAAGACCACGAGCTCACAGCCCATGCGTTTGGCCTCGCGCAAATGGGCAATCAGCCGTTCGACCACGTCGCGGCGTGTGTGGCTGCGCTGGATTGGGCCCATCTGCGCGGCCCCGACTGTCAAAAAACGCGTCATCGCCACCATCACCTGCGTGCGGCGACCATTGCCGCGAATGACCCGCACTCTAGGACTAAGGACGCGGCGTGGGCCACCTCTTCTCGCAATCGAGACGGGCGGCCGTTTCCGCTTCGGCATTGCTCTTGGGCCGTGTCCGGCTTTGCGTCGCCGAATCGAGAACGCCAACCGCCTTCGTCAGATACAGGCACAGCCTGAAGAACTCCGAGGCGTTCGAGCATTGATCCTTGTCGATGGCCTCCGTCCTCACGGTATTGACCGGCTCTTCGGGGGAACGAACGCGCTTGGGATCGCGATCACCGTGCAGGCCGGTCATGATCCGCATCACATCCCATGACCTGCCTGAATCATGCCAGCTCATCGTCGGTCCCTTGCGGTTCTCGATACGGCACTGACGGAAATGGAAGAACGGCACCTGGTAGCGCTCGCCGACCTGCGCCCTGAGCTCGCTCTCGTGGAGTCTCGGGTGGAGATTGTCGTAGGTGGTGTGAAACAGGTCGCGGGTGCGATCGAACAACGTCGCCACGGCGGATTCGCCGCGGGCGACGCGGCCGCTGTAGAGCGCGCGCAGCGGATCAGTGACGACGGACGAGCTCTCGAGCCTGGGTGTCGGACATTCGTCGCGACGATTGCCGGCGGAAGGAACCACAGCAGCGCCCTGGTCGCAGTCCGGACTGACCGTTTTACGGCTCGTTCGCACGATCGACTCCGAGGCCAGAATCGGATCGAGAGACGGATCGCTGCTGATCACGATGACAAAGGGCAGAACCGGCTTCTTCACGAAACCCGCTTCCGTCGACTGTGACTCTGCGATGCGCGATCCGAGATAGCGAACGATCTCGTCGGCCGTGGCGGCGCCGAAGTTTTCGAACAACCCGCCATCGGTCACGCGCGCCACCAGCGTTTCCTGCCCGTTCTCCCTACGCCGCATACCGCCGGTTGGCGAGATGCCGGGAAAGCGCGCGCTCATCGTCACGGCCGTGCTGATCGGGATGTCCTCGTTGAGGAAGCGGAAGGTCTCGTAGCGGGTGTCCGGCTGCGAGACGGTACGCGCGACGTCGAGATTGCCGGCGGCATCGGAGACTTGGAACTCCGCATTCGACGTGATGATCCGCTTGCCCTTGACTACGGAGGTACCGTTCAACGCCAGGATCGGCCATGTGCGATCGCCAGCGCGGAACGTCTTGGTGAACCCGTCGCTCCAGTCGAACTTGCGGGGTTTTCCTGGTTCCGCCGAGTCGCGCCAGGCCTGCTCCCAGGCCATCTCCAGCGCGGTCGCTCGATCGAGCGGCCGGCCGAGAAACGACACAGCGCTCATCGGCAGGTCGACGTACATGCCGACACCGAGTGCCGGGCTGAGAAAGTCGCTTTCGAGAAAGTTCGTCGATTGTCGTGGAGCGTCGAGGAGGAACGGCGAGCCGCGGCCTCCGACGGCGCGCCTGTCTTCCTCGACGAGCGACCGGAACACCGTGGCGCCCAGCGAGCCGCCGGAGACGCCGCTGATCAGGAACAGCCGTTCGGCGAAATGCTGTTCCCGCGCCGCCAGTTCACCGAGCACGAGCGATGTCCAGAACCCTGCCCGGCTGGCGCCACCGGCCGTGGCGACCATGATCAGGGGTGGCACGCGCACGTCTTCGGGATCGCGCGGCTGGCCATTGCCCGCGGCTAGCTCATGGAGTGGCGCCACCATGTCGGGCTCGGTATTCGCATCCCACCATTTCAGGAACACTTCCTTGAGAGCGAACCTCGAGCGGGTACCCGCCTCATCTGCAGACCGACCCGGCGCTTCGAAGACGGCGCATTTCGCGCCGCTGCACAGCCGGACATCATGGTGATCGCCGGCGATCACCGGCATGAAGGCGAAGAGAAGCAGAACAGCCGCGAACAAGGGCAGCTTCGTGTAGGCCGCGAGCAGAACGACAAAGCTGAAGGCGGGCGTGATGAGCGCGAGCCCGAACAGCACGACGTTGACGCTGTTGCCGAAACGGTGAGCAGTGCCGACCGGATCGGTCGCGAACAGCCAGAAGAAGACAGGTGACAGCAGCAACGAGGCCGCGAGCACGAACCAGCCCAACCCAAGCGACAGACCGGAGGCGATCCGTGCCAATTTCGTGTCGGGACCCACGCGTTGCCTGATCCTGCTGTTCAGGCCACGGCGCATCCACACCACGAGCAGGAAGATGACGGCCACCAGGCCGATGGCCCACGCATAGCGTTCGTAGACGGCGGCCTCCTCGATCGCATGGGCATCGCGATAGGCGGCATGCCCGGCCTCGAAGGCGAGCGCGACGCAGCCAATGCTGGCAAAGCCGATCAGGCGCGGCGTCCATTCGCAAACCCAGGCATGCCAGGTCTGCCGCCATTCCGGCTCTTCCGGGCCGGGCCGCAGGTAGACCGCGAAGTCGGTGCTCAGGATGAGGCGGGACCAATACCAACCTGTGATGGCCCACAACAGGACGACGGCCAGAAGGCCCAGTTTGGTTCCGAACGAGCTGCCGGGATCGACGCTGGCCAGCACCATATCTCTGGCCTGGTCGGTGAACACCAGCAACGCACCACCGACCACGAGGGCCAGGACTGCAGCGCGACAGGCGTAGAGCGTCACGCCGATCACGCGTATCGCCCACCACCCCGAGGCCGCTACGCCAACCACCTTGAGCCAGAGTTGAGCGCCAGGCATCTCACTCCCCCGCTCCGGCCGCGGCCGATCAATCGAGAGTTGGACTGGCGTTCATTTCATGGCGCCTGTCTGGACTCGTCAAGGTCCGGCGCGTTTCACGTCGTTGGTGAATTCGGCGGAACAGAAAGTGCCACCCTGGAAGAGATCACCCACAGGATCGGGGCCGATCTTGGCCTGCTCCGCTTCGGCGTGTGCGCGGTGATCCTCCGACTTGCCGGTCGGGCGGTAGCCGAGTTCGGTGGCGCGGGAATTGTCCCACCAGCTCGTGGCATTGTCGGAGGCGCCGTAGAGGATCTCGAACCGGATGTCGGGATGCTCCAGCCCAATGCGGATGAGCTGCACGATGTCCTCGGGCGAAATCCAGATCGAAAGCCGGCGCACGTCGAGCGGCCTGGGACCGACATTGCCGATCCTGAGACAGGTCACCGCCATGCCGTGCTTGTCGGAATAGAGCGCGCCCAGCGCCTCGCCGAAGGCCTTGCTGACGCCATAGCGGCTGTCGGGCCGCACCGTGACGTTCGGGCCGATTCGCCGCTTGCGTGGATAGAAGCCGATCGCGTGATTGGACGAGGCGAAGATCAACCGCTTCACCCCGGCCGCGCGCGCGGCCTCGAACATGTTGTAGCAGCCGATGATGTTGGACTGCAGGATCGTGTCCCACGGGCCTTCGACCGAGAAGCCGCCGAGATGAATGACGCTATCGACGCCTTTCACCGCTGCCGCGACTTCATCCGGCTTGGTGAGGTCGGCGGCGACGAAGGTTTCCGTCGGCAGCAGGTCCTTGGGTTCGACCCTGTCACTCAGCACCAGCCCCGGATAGAGCTTGGCCAGCAATGGCCGGATCATGGTGCCGATGCCACCGGCCGCGCCGGTGAACAGAATTTTCCTAGCGTCGGCCATTCTTCTTTCCTCCAGCAAGGGTCCGATAACGCTCCAGTGAGCGCGTGAGATGTTCACGCATGGCGCGTCGGGCCTCGACAGGATCGCCATCCGAGATCGTCGAGACGATACGCGCATGTTCGTGCTGGATGCGCTCCAGATAGATCCGCCGCTCGGCCGGCGTGTCGACGCTGAGCCGCACGCTCTGGCGCGGGATCACATGGCTGCCGAGATAGGCGAGGAAGCGCGGAAACTGGTCGTTGCCGGTCGCCTCCGCGATGGCGCGGTGGAAGGCGAAATCCTCGGCGACGGCGCCTTCGCCACGTTTCAGCGCCGTGTCGATCGACCGCCAGGCCGTACGAATGGCAGCGATCTGCTGGCGCGATGCGCGCTCGGTCGCAAGAGCCGCGGCCTCGACTTCGACCGCGAGCCGCAGCTCCATCACCGCAATGATGTCGCCAAGTGCGGCGGCACCCGAAGCGGCGATGCGGAACGGCCCGGCGGCGGGATCGGCAACATAGGCGCCGGAGCCACGGCGTGTGACCACGAGGCCGTCGGCACGCAGCGCTGCGACCGCCTCGCGCACCACGGTGCGGCTCACGCCCAGCTCGGTCGTCAATGCCTGTTCGGTCGGCAGACGGGCGCCGGGTGCCAGCCGGCCGCCACGGATGTCTGCGCTCAGCCGCGCCATTACCTGCTCGGCCAGATTGTTGGGGGGCCGCTGCTGCCTGTCAGTCATCGGGGGATGCTAGCGTCCGCCGAGTTGTCAGACAATTTCAGTCCGCGAGTTCCAGCATCAGGTTCAGGAGCACCTGCGCGCCGGCCGCGAGGTCGGTGGCTTCGGTATGTTCCTTGACGTTGTGGCTGAGGCCCGCGACCGAGGGCACGAAGATCATCGCCGTAGGGCAGATTCGCTGCATCATCTGCGCGTCGTGGCCCGCGCCCGAGGGCATGCGGCGCGTGCTGAGCGACAGCGCCTTGGCATGATGTTCGACCCTGTCGACGAGGCTCGCATCGAAGATCACCGGCTCGAAGCGCGCCAGCACCTTGGCCTCGACCTCGACCCGCTCGGCCTGCGCGACCTCGGCGATATGCGCGGCGACCTTCGCCTCGGCTTCCTGCAGCTTCGCTTCGTCGGTGTTGCGCAGATCGACCGCGAACACCGCACGATTGGGCACGACGTTGATCAGGTTGGGACGCAGCGCCAGCGATCCCACCGTCGCCACCTGATTTCCGCCCATCTCCCAGGCGAGCTTGCGGGCGAAGACGTTGACCGATGCCGCGAGATAACCCGCATCGCGCCGCAGCCGCATCGGCGTCGTGCCGGCATGGTTGGAAACACCGGTGACCGTGTACTCGGTCCACGAAATGCCTTGCACGCTCTCCACGACGCCGATCTGCACCTTCTCCTCGTCGAGGATCGGGCCCTGCTCGATATGCAGTTCGACGAAGGCATGCGGCTTGAGGGCGCCCGGCTTCGTCGTGCCGAGGTAGCCGATGCGGCGCAGTTCATCGCCGACCGACGCGCCGTCTTTGTCGACCGCGGCATAGGCTTCGTTGAGGCCGATACCACCGGCATAGACCAAGCTGCCCATCATATCAGGCTGGAAGCGTGCGCCCTCTTCGTTGGTGAAGAAGGCCACCGCGATCGGCCGGCGTGTCGTTACGTTGGCCTCGTTCAGGGCGCGGACGACTTCGAGGCCAGCGAGGACCCCGTAATTGCCGTCGTAACGGCCGCCGGTGCGGACCGTGTCGATATGACTGCCGGTCATGACCGGCGGCAAATTCTCGCGGCCAGCGCGCAAGCCGATCACGTTGCCGATCGCATCGACCCGAACCTCGAGGCCGAGCGCCTTCATCCAGCCCACGACCATGTCGCGGCCGAGCTTATCGTCGTCCGTGAGCGCCAGCCGGGCAGAGCCGCCGCCGTCGATGGCGCCAACTGCCGCCAGTTCGTCCAGCGCATCCAGCAGACGCCGTTCATTCATCCGCAACATGATTTCCCCAGCGAAACCAAGACCTTAGACCGTAGCCTTTGTGAGGGCAAAATATCACGCCGCGTTGATCGGGATTGCCTTGCCAGTGCCATGGGCCGACGGCACTTAATCAAGCATCATGTCGCGTCTCCCCGCTTTCCTGCTCGGTGTTCTAGTCGTGATCGCCACGGCCCTGCCGGCCTTCGCGCAATCTGTCGTGCAGACGGACAATGTGCGGGCCGAGTTGCTGGCCGACGTCTCGGCGGTGAAGCCTGGCGAGCCCTTCTGGGTGGGGCTGCGGCAGACCATTCGCCCCAAGTGGCACACCTACTGGAAGAACCCGGGCGAATCGGGCCTGCCGACCGAAATCACCTGGACCTTGCCGCCGGGCGCCAAGGCCGATCCGATCGTCTGGCCGACACCGATCCTGTTCGAGATCGGCGGCATCATCAATTACGGCTTCAAGGACGAGTCGATGCTGCTGGTGCGCATCACGCCACCGGCCGATCTCTCGGGTCCGCTGAAGCTTGAGGCCGCCGCCAACTGGCTAGTCTGCGAGGACGTCTGCATTCCCGAAGAGGGCAAGTTCGAGCTGACCCTGCCGTCGGGCACAGCCGCAACTCCGGCTCCGCCGGCAACGCGCACCCTGTTCGAGCAGGCACGCCGCAACATCCCGACCGAAAGCCCGTGGCCAGCACGCTATGGCGTCGCCCAGTCCGGCGATCCGACTCTGGTCATCGATGCGAAGGGCCTGAAGCCCGACACGATCAGCAACGTCTACTTCTTCCCCGCCGAGTGGGGGCCGATCGCGACCATGGTCAGGCAGAACGCCACGGTCGACGCGAACGGCATCCGCATTCCGCTGAAGCGCGGCGATGCCAAGACGGCATTGCCGCCGCTGCTCGCTGGCACCCTGGTGCTGACCGAGAAGACGGCAGATGGCACGGTGAAGCAGGCCTTCGACGTTTCCGCCAAACTCGATCCTGCCGTCGCCAATACGACCTCGCTGGCCGGCGCAGCCGGCAGCGAAGAGCTGTCGCTCGTCCAGGCCCTGCTCTTCGCGCTGCTGGGCGGCTTGATCTTGAACCTGATGCCCTGCGTCTTCCCCGTGCTCGCGATGAAGGCCGCCGCCTTCGCGCGGCTCGCCGGCCATGATCGTGCCGAGATGCGCCGCGATGGGCTTGCCTATACGGCTGGTGTGCTGGTCTCTTTCGCCGCCATGGCCGCGATCGTGCTCGCGATCCGCTCCGCTGCGGGCGAGGTGAGCTGGGGCTTTCAGTTCCAGTCGCCGATCTTCTCGCTGCTGATCGCTTATCTCTTCTTCGTCGTCGGTCTCAATCTCTCCGGCGTGTTCGAGGTCGGCAATCGTCTGGCCGGAGTGGGCCAAGGTCTGGTCGCGCGTGGCGGCACGACGGGCGCCTTCTTCACCGGCGTGCTGGCGGTGATCGTGGCGACGCCCTGCACCGCGCCCTTCATGGCGGCAGCCCTGGGCTTCGCTCTCGCGCAGCCCGCGCCCGCCACAGTGGCCGTTCTGCTGGCGATGGGGCTCGGCCTTGCCCTACCTTATCTCGCGCTGTCGATGACGCCGGCATTGCAGCGGTTGATGCCGCGGCCCGGCCCGTGGATGGACCGGCTGCGCCAGTTCCTGGCCTTCCCGATGTACGCGTCGGCGGTCTGGATGATCTGGGTGCTGACCCAGCAGACCGGCGCCGACGGCGTGCTCTACGCCTTGGGAGGCATGGTCCTGATCGCCTTCGCGATCTGGCTGCTGGGTGCCGGCTCTACCGCTTCGGCGGGTACGTGGCTGCGTCGAGGTCTGGCCGCCGTGGCCGTCCTGCTGGCCTTCGGCGTGACGCTGAAGCTCGAGGACAGGCCGGCAACGGCCGCGTCGGCCTCGGGCAGCGCCACTGGCGGCGTCAACTTCGACGGCTGGGAACGCTTCTCCCGTGCGCGCATGGCCGAAGCCGTGGCCGCCGGCAAGCCGGTCTTCGTCGATTTCACGGCTGCTTGGTGCATTACTTGCTTGGTGAACGAGCGCGTCGCGCTCGAAACGGCGGCCAGTCGCAAGGCCTTCGAGCAGGCAGGCGTCGTCAAGCTCAAGGGGGACTGGACTAACCGCGACCCCGAAATCACTTCAGTGCTCAAGGAACTCGGACGCGCCGGCGTGCCGCTCTACCTCTACTGGGCGCCAGGCGCCGAAAAGCCGAAGATCCTGCCTCAAGTCCTTACCGAAGCCATGATCCTGTCCGAACTGTCGTCGAGCGAGCAAACCAAACGTTAGGAGGCGAAGATGTCGAACCTTGTCGTTCCCCGTCGTTCGTTGATGCTGGGCACCGCTGCCGCCGCCCTCGTCCCCGCTGCCGCCTTTGCGGTAACCGGCCCCGATGTCGGCAAACCAGCGCCGGCCTTCACGGCGGTCGACAGCAACGGCAAGAGCTGGTCGCTCGCCGACCTCAAGGGCAAGGTCGTCGTCCTCGAGACGACGAACCATGACTGCCCTTACGTTCGCAAACACTACAACGCCAAGAACATGCAGACGCAGCAGCGCGAAGCCGCCGCCAAGGGTGTTGTCTGGTTGACCGTCGCTTCGTCGGCGACCGGCGAACAGGGTTACGTCACCGCCCAGCAGGCCAACGATCTCACCAAGAGCCGCGATGCCGCTCCGGCGGCGGTGCTGCTCGATCCCAAGAGCCAGGTCGCCCGCGCCTATGGCGCCACCGTGACGCCGCACATGTACATCATCGATGCCAATGGCGTGCTGGTCTACAAGGGCGGCATCGACTCGATCCCGTCGTCGGATGTCGCCGATATCCCCAAAGCCAAGCAGTATGTACGCATCGGCTTGGACGAGGTGCTGACCGGCAAGCCGGTCGCCGATTCCTCGACACGCGCCTATGGCTGCACGCTGAAGTATCCCAAGACCTCGACCTGACGGACCTGCCATGCCGCACGACGGCTGGCATCCGCACGACGAGGAGCATCACCATCATCATCACGGTTCGCCGACACGGCGGGCCGTGCTGGCCGCGGCAACCCTGTTGCCCTTCGGTACAGCCAGCGCCCAGACCGTGGACGCCGCGCAGCGCATTGCCGACGCGGCGACCCGGTTTCTCACGAGCCTCGACGATGGTCAGCGCCAGAAGGTGCTGATCGCCTTCGAGTCGGACAACCGTCTGGATTGGCACTACATCCCGCGCAACCGTCCGGGGCTGAGCCTGGGCGAGATGCGTGCCGATCAGGCCGAAGCGGCGCGTGTCCTCTTCGCGTCGGTCCTGAATCCACGGGGGCTGGAACTGCTCGACGGCGTCCGCCTGCTCGAAGGCGTTCTGCGCGAGCAGCAGGGCAGCTTCCGCGATCCCGGCCGCTACTATGTTTCGATCTTTGGCACGCCCGGCCGCTTTCCCTGGGGCTGGCGGTTCGAGGGCCATCATCTCTCGTTGAACGTGGCGCTGCCCGTTGCCGGCCGTATTTCGGTGACGCCGTTCTTCGTCGGCGCTCATCCCGCGACGGTGCGTGATGGCCCCCACCGCGGTTTCCGCCTCTTGGCCACATCGGAAGATTTGGCACGCCAGATCATGGCAGGTCTCACCGACCGGCAGCGTCAGGCTGCCCTCATCGCCAATCGTTCCTTCGGCGAGATCGTGACGAGCCCGCAGCGCGAACGAGACTTGGGCGAGCCGCGCGGTCTGCCGCTGGCCGAGCTCGATGGCGCGCAACGCAATCTCGTCGAAGCGTTGATGGATCGCTTCCTCGGCACCCTGGCGCCCGATCTGGTGGCGGCACAGAAGCGCCGCGCCCTGGAACAGGGAATTACGGCCTTCCGCTTCGCCTGGGCGGGCTCACTGACGCCCGGCGAAGCGCATTACTTTCGAGTCCACGGCCCGGTCACCGTGATCGAACACGACAATACGCAGAACGGCGCCAACCATATCCATGCGGTGTGGCGCGACCTCACCGCCGACTTCGGCCGCGATGCGCTGGCCGACCACTATCGTCGCCAGCCGCATCGCTGAGCCTCGTTCGTCAGTCCATCTGATAGCCTGGCGTCGACTTGGAAATCTTCGTCTCCTCGTCGTCCATACCGTCGATGATGCCCTCGAAGAGCGGCGTCGAGAGGTAGCGCTCGCCAGTATCGGGCAACACGCAGAGCACGACAGAGCCCTGCGGCGCCTTCTCGGCCATCTGAAGAGCGACAGCGAACGTCGAACCGCCAGAGATGCCGGTGAAGATGCCTTCCTTCTGCGCCAGCGCCTTCGCCCACTTCACCCCCTCGGGGCCGGCAATCGGCAGCCGCTCGTCGTAGTACTTCTTGTCGATCGCCTCCTGCAGCACCAACGGGATGAAGTCCGGCGTCCAGCCCTGGATCAGGTGTGGCTCGAAGGCGGGATGGCTGACGGCGGGCGCGCCGTCGGCGGTGCGCTTCTGCGCCTTGCCGCTGCCGATGAGCTGCGCGTTGGCCGGCTCGGCGAGGATGATCTTGGTCTCCGGCCGCTCCTTGCGCAGCACGCGTGCCACGCCGGTCACGGTGCCGCCCGTGCCGTAGCCGCTCACGAAGTAGTCCAAGCGCTCGCCCTTGAAGTCGGCCAGGATCTCGCGCGCCGTGGTGGATTCGTGGATCTCGGCATTGGCCGCCGTCTCGAACTGCTGGGCCAGAAACCAGCCGTTCGCCTTCGCGAGTTCGACGGCCTTCTGGTACATGCCGAAGCCCTTCTGGGCACGCGGCGTCAGGACGACCTTGGCGCCCAGCATGCGCATCAGCTTGCGACGCTCGATCGAGAAGCTTTCCGCCATGGTAACGACCAGCGGATAGCCCTTCTGGGCACAGACCATGGCCAGCCCGATGCCGGTATTGCCGCTGGTCGCCTCGACCACCGTCTGGCCGGGCTTCAGCGTACCGTTGCGCTCCGCCGCTTCGATGATGTTGACGGCCAGCCTGTCCTTCACCGAGGCGGCCGGGTTGTAGGCCTCGGCCTTGACGTAGATCCGGACGCCCTTGGGACCCAGATTGTTGATCCGGATGCAGGGCGTATCGCCGATCGTGTCCAACACGCTGTCGAACAGGCGACCGCGCCCCTCGGTCGTGCGAAGCTTGGTGCTCGTGGCCATTCTTGTCTCCATTGCGAGATGAAGGACCACCCTACCATGCGGCGCCCTTTCGGCTAGGATCAGGCGATGAAACGCCGCTCCTTCCTTGCCGGCACCATTGCCAGCCTCAGCCTGCCTGCCCTTACGTCTTCAGCGCGAGCCCAGGGTGATGCCCTGCCCTCGTGGAACGATGGACCTGCGCGGCAGTCGATCCTCGATTTCGTGACACGCACGACGACGATCGGTGGGCGTGACTGGATTCCCGTGCCCGAGCGCATCGCCACTTTCGACAATGACGGCACGCTGTGGACCGAGCAGCCGATGTACTTCCAGGTGATGTTCGCGATGGATCGCGTGCGCGCGCTGGCTGGCCGCAATCCGCAATGGCGAACGCAGGAACCGTTCAAGTCGGTGCTGGCCAACGATCGCGACGCGCTGGCGGCGTTGGGTGAGAAGGGCCTGCTCGAGATCGTGGCGGCAACGCACACCGGCCTGACGACCGAGGAGTTCCGCCAGATCGTGCTCGACTGGCTCGCGACGGCGCGCCATCCGCGCTTCAAGCGGCCCTATACCGATCTCGTCTTCCAGCCGATGCTCGAATTGCTGGCCTTGCTGCGGGCCAACCAGTTCAAGACCTACATCGTCTCAGGCGGCGGCATCGAGTTCATGCGACCGTGGACCGAGCGGGTCTACGGCATTCCGCCGGAGCAGGTCGTGGGTTCCTCGGGCGTTACCCGCTACGAGCTGCGCGCCAACGACCGTCCCGTGCTCCTCAAGGAGCCGAAAGTGCTGTTCATCGACGACGGCCCAGGCAAGCCGGAGGGCATCAACCAGTATATCGGCCGCCGACCGGTCTTTGCTTTCGGCAATTCCGACGGCGATCAGCAGATGCTGGAATGGACGGCCGCCGGTGCGGGCGCCCGCTTCATGGGCCTGGTGCACCATACCGACGCGGTGCGCGAATATGCTTACGATCGGCAGTCAGCGGTCGGCCGGCTCGACAAGGCCTGGAACGAAGCCGTCCGCCGTAAGTGGACGGTTGTCGACATGAAGAACGACTGGAAAGTGATCTATCCCTTCGAGCTGAAGTAGGTCACTTCGCAGGGCGTGCTTGTGCCCGCATCTGTTTGCGGATGAGTCCAATGAAGGTACGTGCCGAGGGTGGCAGGGTGCGTTCGCGTTTATAAGCAATGCCCATCTCGGCCATCGGGAGCGTCTTCCGCCACGGCAGGTCGAGGATCGCAAAACGTCCGGTGAACAGGCCTTCGGCCAATTGGCTCATATGGCTGATACCGATGGCGTCCGTCTCGGCAACGATCTTGCGACTGACCCGGGCAGAAGACACTGCGATCGACGGCAAGATATTGCCCGTCACGGGATCGACCGTGAAGCCAGGGTCGATATCGTCGATCAATCCGACCTGAAGATGCGACATGCTCGTGAAGACAAAGGGAAACTTGCGAACATCATCGGGCCGCAGCGGAGACTTCCTCAAGAGAGGATGGCCTGCCCGGCAAAAATAGACGCCTTGCAGCGAACCGAGGGGTTCGACGCGCAGCGCCGGCATGCCGCGCAACGACGTGATATCGAACACGGCAAAGTCGACCCGATCGGTCATCAGCATGCCGGCCACGGCGGCCCATTCCCGTTCCAGAAGCTCGAGGCGAATGGACGGATGCGCATTGATAAGGTCGATGGCAGCCGGCAGGACCGCGATGTCATGGATGTACGTCCCGGCGGCAACGCGCAGCCGGCCGCCGCGGCCATCGCGCACGAGCTGCAGGCGGTTGGAGATCGCCTCCGCGCGGGTCACGAGTTCGTCGGCCATCCTGAGCACATCGTCGCCGGCCGGCGTCGCCACGACATCGCGGCGTGATCTTTCGAAGACGCGCAGGCCCAACTGCTTCTCGAGAGCTGCAATGTTGCGGCTAAGTGTTGGCTGGCTGATGCGCAGTGCCGCGGCTGCCCGCCCGAAATGCCGGTGCTTGGCAAGGACGACGGCGTATTGCAGCAACTTGAGGTCGATTTCCATTCGCGAACCGTATCGTCTGTGGCGTTGTCTTGCATCGATGTTCGGAAGAATTTGCACGCATACTTCGATCTGGAGACAAACCGATGACCAAGGGCAAATTCGGCCGCATGCTGTCCGCAGCGGCGCTATTCGTCGGCATATCGGGCGGCGTCCCGCCGGCCAACGCGCAGACGCCGGCCAGACCCAACATTCTCGTCATCATGGGTGATGACATTGGTCTCTGGAATATCAGCGCCTACAACCGTGGGATGATGGGCTACCGGACGCCCAATATCGACCGCATCGCCCGCGAAGGCGCGATCTTCACCGACTATTATGGCCAGCAATCCTGCACGGCAGGACGCGCCGCCTTCATCACCGGCCAGTCGCCCATTCGCACCGGCCTGTTGAAGGTCGGCCTACCCGGCGCTCCGGAAGGACTGTCGGAAAAGGATCCGACCATCGCCGACCTCCTGAAACCGATGGGCTACGTGACCGGCCAGTTCGGCAAGAACCATCTCGGCGACCGTAACGACTTCCTCCCGACGGTGCACGGTTTCGACGAGTTCTTCGGCAACCTCTACCACCTCAATGCCGAGGAAGAGCCGGAGAATATCGACTATCCGAAGGATCCAACCTTCAAAGCCAAGTATGGACCGCGAGGCGTGCTGAAGTGCGTCGCCACCCCTGCCGAAACGCCGGGGGAGGATCCGCGCTTCGGCAAGTGGGGCAAGCAGAAGTGCGAAGATACCGGGCCGCTTACCAAGAAGCGCATGGAGACGGTGGACGAGGAATTCCTCGCCGCGTCGCTCGACTTCATCGATCGAGCCAATCGCGACAAGAAGCCGTTCTTCGTTTGGTCGAACTCGAGCCGCATGCACATCTGGACGCACCTGAAGAAGGAGTCCGAAGGCAAGACCGGTCTCGGGGTCTACGCTGACGGCATGGTCGAGCATGACGGCCACGTCGGCCAGCTTCTGAAGAAGCTCGACGACCTCGGGATTACCGACAACACCATCGTGATCTACACGACCGACAACGGTGCCGAGGTCATGAGCTGGCCGGATGGCGGTACCACGCCGTTCCGCGGCGAGAAGAACACCAACTGGGAGGGCGGCTACCGCGTGCCTGCGATGGTGCGCTGGCCCGGCCTTGTCAAGCCGGGCACCGAGATCAACGAGGTGTTTTCCGCCGAAGACTGGATGCAGACATTGCTGGCCAGCGCGGGCGAGACTAACCTGCAGGCCAAGCTCATGCAGGGCGCCACCTTCGGGGCCAAGACCTTCAAGGTCCATCTCGATGGCTATGACCAGCGCGAGCTGCTGAAGAACGGCACGGGCAGCGCCCGCAAGGAGTTCTTCTACTGGACCGATGACGGCGGGCTGGCCGGCTTGCGTTACGACAAGTGGAAGCTCGCTTTCATGGAGCAGCGCAGCCATGGCTTCGACGTCTGGCAGGATCCGATGGTGACATTGCGCGTCCCCAAGCTGTTCGACCTCAAGGCCGATCCGTTCGAACGCGCCGACCATGACGGCATGGGCTACGCCCGCTGGCGCATCGACCGTATCTTCCTGCTGGTGCCGGCGCAGGTGTATGTCAGCCGCTATCTCCAGACGCTGGTCGAGTTCCCGCCGCGCCAGAAGCCGGGCTCCTTCAACATGCAGGGCGTTCTCGACAAGCTCATGTCCCCACCGCAGGGCGTGAACTAGCCAGCCGCGAGACTCAGAGCGGCTGTCGCGGGCGCGGTGCCATAGAGTGGCCCCGACAGCCGCAGGTCTGCGGCCTGCACGGGTTGGCAACGAGCCGGGAAGCAGGATATGGAACTTGGTATGGCAGACGTGCACCCGGCCGGTGCGGCCCTGCATTCCGACATGATCCGCATTCCCGGCGGCACCTTCCGCATGGGCTCGGACCATCACTATCCCGAGGAGAAGCCTGCGCACACCGTGACGGTCGGCGGCTTCTGGATCGATCCGACGCCGGTCACCAATGCCCAGTTCCGCGCCTTCGTCCAGGCGACGGGCTACGTGACCTGGGCGGAGATCGCCCCCGACCCGAAAGACTATCCCGGCGCCCGGCCCGAGATGCTGAAGGCCGGCGGGCTCGTCTTCACGCCGCCCAGCAAGCCCGTCGATCTCGCCGACTGGAGCCAGTGGTGGCGCTTTACCTTCGGCGCGACCTGGCGGCGACCCTATGGCAAGGGCAGCCACATCGGTGGACTGGACGATCACCCTGTCGTCCAGGTCGCCTTCAAGGACGCGGAAGCCTACGCAAAGTGGGCGGGCAAGGAGCTGCCGACCGAAGCCGAATGGGAATTCGCGGCACGCGGCGGGTTCGACAGTGCGGAGTTTGCCTGGGGTGACGAATTCACGCCCGGCGGCCAGCACATGGCCAATACCTGGCAAGGTAGCTTCCCGCACGAGAACACGCGCGTT
Source organism: Reyranella sp. (assembly GCF_004297405.1). GTDB lineage: Bacteria > Pseudomonadota > Alphaproteobacteria > Reyranellales > Reyranellaceae > Reyranella. The sequence goes on along the minus strand of NZ_SCVC01000014.1, from coordinate 885 downwards.
GACGGCTGGGCCCGCACCTCGCCGGTGCGCACCTTCCCGGCAAATGGTTACGGCGTCCACGACATGATCGGCAATGTCTGGGAATGGACCACCGACTGGTATTCGTCGAAGCATCCGGCCGATGCCGCCAAGGCCTGTTGCGTGCCGGAGAACCCGCGCGGCGGTCCGGCCGAGGCGAGCTACGATCCGCGCCAACCGCAGATCCAGATCCCGCGCAAGGTGCTGAAGGGTGGCTCGCATCTTTGCGCACCGAGCTACTGCCGGCGCTACCGTCCGGCGGCGCGCCACGCCGAGGCTGTCGACACCACGACCAGCCATGTCGGTTTCCGCTGCATCGTGCGCCATGCGGCCGGCGGCTAGAGCATTCGCCTCCCTGCTCTTAGCTGCCGCAGCGGCATTCGGATCGAGTGCGCATGCCGAGGAATCCAACGAAGTCTGGCCGGAGGCGCAGGTCCACTACTGGTTCAACGAGCACAAGTCGCGTGCGATCCTCATGGGCTCGCTCAGCCGCAACCGTGACAGCAGCACGACCTACCAGGCCGAACAGGGGCTCACCTTCGAACACCAGTTCGCCAACTACTTCCTCGGCCGCATCGGCTACCGGCATGGCGCCTCGACCGAAGGCGGCGCCTACAACGAGAACCGCCTGCTCCTGGAACAGACGTTCCGCCTCTATCTTCCCTCGAAGGTGATCGTCGACGCCCGCACGCGTGAGGACTTCCGCTGGCTGGACAGTGGCTTCGCGGTGCGCCTGCGCGAGCGACTACAGGTCCAGCGCGACGTCACGATCGGAAACTACACCTTCACGCCCTACACTTCGGCCGAGGTGTTCTTCGACACGCGCTACGGCCAGTTCGCCCGCTATCGCCTGACACTGGGGACGAC
>NZ_SCVC01000013.1 GCF_004297405.1 Reyranella sp. | reverse complement strand
GCCGGCGATGTCGTTGGTCTTCGAGGCCACTTCGCGCACCATCTGGGCGCCCATGTTCTCGAACTTGTCGGCGAGCTCGATCTCCTTGGCGACGGTGACGCCGTCCTTGGTGATGCGCGGTGCGCCGAACGACTTGTCGAGAACGACGTTGCGGCCCTTCGGACCCAGCGTCACCTTGACGGCGTTGGCGAGGATGTCGACGCCGCGCAGCATGCGCTCACGGGCATCGGCGCTAAAGCGGACTTCTTTGGCTGCCATTACTCAGTTCCTCTCGATTTCTGGATGAATGGATCGTTGGAAGCGATCAGGCGGCCTTCTTGCTGGCCACTGGGGAACCTTCGACGATTCCCATGATGTCGCTTTCCTTCATGATCAGGTACTCGACGCCGTCGAGCTTGATCTCGGTGCCGGACCACTTACCGAACAGGATGCGGTCGCCGGCCTTCACATCGAGAGCGACGAGAGCGCCTTTCTCATCCCGGGCGCCAGGACCGACGGCGACGACTTCGCCTTCCATCGGCTTTTCCTTGGCAGTGTCCGGAATGATGATGCCGCCCTTGGTCTTCTCTTCCTCCGCGACGCGCTTGACCACGACGCGGTCGTGAAGCGGACGGAACTTCATGCTTCTTCCTCCAATGATCCTAGTTGAGCCTGCGCAGCCGGACGGCCGCGATGGAAAGGATTGCTGTCAGCACTCTCCAGCGAAGAGTGCCAAAGCGCATCGGATTTAGGTGTGCGCCCAGCCTGAGTCAAGGCAGCGAAACGAAGTCACTTCGCACTAGCAGCAATCATCCGAGAGTGCTGCTAAGTATTTGTTATGGAACGAATTTTGCTGACTTTTCGTTAAGGGTGCGTGACTATTCCCTGACGCGCCCCCTGTCAAGGAGTGCCGCATGGACCGCAGTTTCATTGCGCAACTCAACAACTATCGCATCACGACGGCCGAAATCCTCTACTGGATGCCTGATCACCAGCACGTTCTGCAGAGCTTCGTCTGGCAGAACCTCGATCTGGCCCCCCGCTTCCCCGCCCTCACCAAGTTCCTCGACTTCTGGGAACACAATCTCGACGGCAGGCTGCACCGCGTGCGGGTCGCCAATGCCGCCCTGATCAAGCCGGCCGAGTTCCGTTTTTCGAGCGGGCTATACGCGCTGCATTGAGCGAAGGGCGGTGTCGTACTCGATCGCGGTCCGCTCGATCAGGTCCGCCACCGAAGGCACGTCGCTGACGCCGGAGACGGAGTGTCCCGCGCTCCAGATGTCTTTCCAACGCTTCGGGTCGGGCTTGTCGCGCGCCGAAGCGTTGATGTCCTTGGAAATGTCGATCGCACCGCGCGCCGGCAGATTGTCGGGATCGAGGCCCGCCGCAGCGATCGAGGGCCGCAGCATGTTGGTCTCCAATCCGGTGAAGGCGCGTGTCAGCAATACGTCGTCGAGCCGACTATCGACCAGCATCTGCTTGTAGGCATCCTTGGCAAGGCTCTCGCGCGTGGCGATGAACTTGGTGCCCATGTAAGCGAGATCGCAGCCCAGAGCCGCGGCCGCCGCAATGGCGTGGCCATCCGCCATGCCGCCCGCCATGGCCACGATGCCGTCCCAGAATGTCCGTACCGCGCGTACGAAGGCGAAGGGATTGACCCAGCCAGTCTGACCACCTGCACCTGCCGTCAGCAGCACGAGACCGTCGACACCCGCCGCCACGGCCTTTTCGGCATGACGCACCGAGGCGACGTCGGCCAGCACGAGGCAGCCGGCATCCTTCAGCGGCTTCATCACCGGTTCGGGCGATCCCACCGAGGTGATCACGATCTCCGCCTTGTGGCGCAACACGGCCGCGAGATCGTCGGGCACGCGCGGATTGGAGCGATGCACGATCAGATTGGGGCACACTGGCGCGGGGGCACGGCCGCTCTCGTCGGCTGCGCGCTTCAACTCGTCGTTCATGCCCGCAAGCCACTGGTCGAGCTCTTCGACGGTGCGGCAGTTGGCGGTCGGGAACGAACCGATCACGCCGGCGCGGCAGGCCGCCGTCACCAACGCCGGCCCCGATACCAGGAACATGGGCGCCGCGATCAGCGGCAGGCGAAGACGTTTCTCGAGATTTGCAGGCAAGGACATGACGGCAGCTTACCTCAGGAGGCAAAGGCGAGAAGCGCGATCCCGCCGACAACGAAACCGGAAGCGACGATTCGGCGAACGCCAAACCCTTCCTTGAGCACGAGCGTTCCCAGGACGGCGCCGAAGATCACACTGGTTTCACGCAAGGCGACGACCGGACCGAGTAGCAGACTTTGCGCGGCGGCCAGGAACGCAAGGAAGCCGATCACCGAGATGACGCCTGCCAGCAGGCCGATTGGCCCATGACGCCGCGCGTAGGCGAGAAGACCGCTGCGTCGCGTCGCGAGGGCATAGGCCACCATGCCGAGGCCGGTCACGATTTCCAGACAGGCCTGAAACCCCAGGACTGTCCCTGCTGCACGGACACCGACGCCACTGGTGAAACTATAGGCCGCGACCGAGACACCGGTCGCCAGTGCAAAGCCCACGGCTTCGCCGCTGGCACCTGCGCCGAAGGACAAGGCCATGATGCCGAGCGAGATCAGACCGACGGCTGCAAGCTGCGCAGTGCTCAAGCTTTCGCCGATCGCCAGCGCCGCTACGATGGCGGTCAATACCGGCGCTACGCCGCGCGCCAGCGGATAGACGACGCTCATGTCGCCCACGCCATACGAGCGAATTAGCAGCGCGTAGTAGCCGAATTGTATGAGAGCCGTGAGACCGAGCCATTTCCAGCTCTCGGGTGCCGGCCAATCGACGAACGGCAAGGCACAGAGGCCGAGGGTCAAACCGGCGACCCGGATCGCCACCATGGTGAGCGTGCGGTCGCCGGCCGACTTGACGAGCGCATTCCAGATCGAATGCGCGATGGCCGATAGAATGACGAGACCGTAGAGCAGCGCCGCGGACATGACGTCCGATTTGGCGGCGCGCTCTACCGGCGGTCAACGGCACCGATGCCGTTGAGCCGCCACGCAAACAGGCTCCGAAGCGGGAGCCGCGAGGAGAAATCAGGCCGCCGCGGCCAGACCTTCCTGCTCAAGCGCGCGCTTGACGGCGGGACGCGCCTTCATGCGCTCGTAGTGGGCCGCGACGTTCTTCGGCAGCGGCATCTTCATGCGCCCATGCGCCCAGAACGAGACGTAGAACAGCGCGGTATCGGCCACCGAGAACTTACCGGCGAGGTACTCCTTGCCTTCCAGCGCCTTGTCCATGAGGGCAAGGCCCTTCTCCATGATCTCCTTACCGCGTGCCTTGACAGTGTCGTGGTCGGCTTCGGTCGGCGCGTAGGCGGCCGGACGGAACATGCGCGAGAAGCCCTGCATGTGCATGGTCGACACGGCATAGTCCATCGCTTCGAGCGCGCGCGCCTCGGCATCGGCATCGCTCGGCAGCAGGCCGGCATCCGGGTTCTTGCGGGCGAGCCACACCGCGATCGCGGGATACTCGGTCAGCACCGTGCTGTCATCGCGGACCAGAGTCGGCACCTTCGACTTCGGGTTGAGCTTCACGAAGTCTGGCCCGTACTGTTCCTGCTTGGCGCCATCGACCTTGTGCAGGTCGTAAGGCTTGCCGATTTCCTCGAGAAGCACATGGATACCGAGGGAACAGGCGCCAGGCATGTAATAGAGCTTCATCGTTTTCTCCCTTGAGAAGTAGGTGATTGATAGAGACGGTCCACGCTAGCATCGCGACCACAAAGGGGGAAACAACAATGGCCAATGGCAGTCTGCGCAACTTCGTCGGCACTGGCTCAACGAAGATCGGCACGTTCCTGTTCGAGTTCGCAACACCCGGCATCGGACAAATCCTGAAAGCAGCAGGCGCCGACTATGCTGTCCTCGACATGGAGCATACTGGTTTCGGATTCGATACCGTCCGCCAGGTCGTGCGTTACATGCAGGCTGCGAATCTGCCGCTGGTCGTGCGTGTACCTTCACAATCGCGTCATCATATCTCGCGCGCGCTCGATACTGGCGCAGACGGTGTGATGGTGCCGATCGTATCTTCGGTCGAGCAGGCCAAGGCGGTGCTCGACGCCGCCAAGTACTGGCCCGATGGCACACGCGGCGTAGCGCTGGGCCTCGCGCACGAGCGCTTTGCGATGCGAAGCGAGCCGTTGCTGCCGCGCTTTGCCGAACAAAATGCCCGCACGGCCATCATCCTCCAGGTCGAGGATCCGCGTGGTGCTGCAGCGGCCGACGAAATCGCCGCGATGCCCGGCGTCGACATGTTGTGGCTCGGCCATAACGATCTCTCCGTGGCGATGGGCGAGCCCGGTGCGTTCGACCATCCCGACTTTCTCAGCGCCGAGCAGGCGACGATCGCGGCCGCGAAGAAGCACGGCAAGTCGGCCGGTCGACTCGCCGTCGACGCCAAGCAAGCCGCGCAGTTCGTGAAGCTCGGCTACGACTTCGTTTCGATCGCGGGCGATGTCTGGCTGTTGCAGCAGGCCTTCGCCGCCGGTGTGCAGACGGTCAAGCAGCGGACCTGATCCTCTTCCGCTGGCGACGATCGATTTCCGGTCCTATCAGAACGCCGGAATGTTCGGGCCGACGAGAGCAATCGCCCGGGCGAGCCGCTCTTCGGCAGCTTGGTTGTATACCGGGGTGCCGCAGCGCGGGCATTCACCCTCAGGCAGAATGACGATGTCGGTTCTATCCTGGTATGACAACCAAGCTGCGAGATTGCTGACAGGCGTCACCTGATCGACGCGCCCCTGCCAGGCACAGGCTCGACACAAACAACGCGGCGCGGTCCGAATAAACGACATACCTCAGCGTGCACTGCCTGCACGCCGTTGCAAGTTGCTAAATTGCACATGTGACTGTCCAGGCGATAGCGGCGTCGATCCCCTCAACGGCTCGGATCAGCCCGCGATCCTCACCGGCAACGCGCGAATGCCGCGGATGAAGTTGGAGTAGAGCCGCACCGGCGGACCCGCGACCTCGACCCTGAGGTCGCGCTTCAGAATCTCCTCCCACAGGATGCGAAGCTGCATCTCGGCCAGTCGGTCGCCAACGCAACGATGGATGCCGGCACCGAAGGCAAGATGTTGGCGCGCCTTGGGCCGCCCGACGATGAAACGATCGGGCTGGTCGATCGCCGTCTCGTCACGATTGCCCGAGACGTACCACATCACCACCTTGTCGCCCTGACGGATCGTCTTGCCCGCCAGCTCCGTATCCTTCCGCGCGGTTCGCCGCATATGAATGACCGGCGACTGCCAGCGGATCGTCTCCGACACCAGGCTCGGCAGGAGGCTCGCGTCGCTGCGAACCTTGTCAAGTTCCTCCGGATGATCGAGCACGGCCATCAGACCACCCGTCATGGAATTGCGCGTCGTGTCGTTGCCACCCACGATCAGGAGACCGAACGTCCCGATGAACTCGTTCAACGGCATGTTCTGCGTGGCCTCGGCATGGGCCATCATGGAGATCAGGTCGAACTTCGGCGGTTGGGCGGCCCGCTCCTTCCAGAGTGCCCCCATGATCTCGGCCATCTGGCGTAGCTCGGCCATGCGCTCGGCTTCGCTGCGCACGACGGCGTCTTCGGCTTCGATGTTGGCGATGGCGACGTCGGACCAATGGGTGAGCTTGCGTCGGTCCGCCTGGGGAAAGTCGAACAGCGTCGCCAGCATCATGGCGGTGAGTTCGGTCGACACGAGATCGACCCAGTCGAAGACTTCATTGCGCGGCAGACCGTCGAGCACACCCGCCGTGCGTTCGCGGATCAGCCCTTCCATGTTCGCGAGGTTGGTCGGCGCCACGATCGGCGCCACGGTCTTGCGCTGCGCGGTGTGGCGCGGTGGATCCATGCGGATGAAGTTCGGCAGCTCGGATCCCTTGGCCTGGTCGGCGATCTGGATTCCGCCCAGCTCCTGGGACGACGAATAAGTGCCGTGATCGAGCTCGACCTTCATGATGTCGGCATAGCGCGTGATCGACCAATAGGGCCCAAACGGACTCTCCGGATGGAGATGCACAGGATCCTCCCGGCGCAGGCGCGCAAAGTGGGAGCCCCAGCTATCGTCGCGGTAGAGGCGTGGCTGGCTGACGTCGATAGGCTCGTCCAGTACAGGTACGTTCACGGCGGACCTCGGCTGCGGTTCCAGGGGCGTGGCTTGATCCATAATCCTGCACGGCGCCCGCAGCTCACAGGCAAGTCAAGCTCTTTCGTCGCAACAACCTCACATCTGGTGCGTTGACAGGCCGAAGGCAGGGGCGCACACCCTCGCCCCGCCGCCGCCTCAATTGGCGGCGTTTCAGCTCATGGCCCCAGCCGACACCAGCCAGACATCCGTTCCCCACACCGCCCCCCATGGTTCGCCCGCACCCCACCCTGCAGGCGCCGCCCTGGTCGTCGGTGCGCTCGGCGTGGTGTTCGGTGACATCGGCACCAGCCCGCTCTACGCGCTGCGGGAAACCTTCCTTCACGGTACCGGCATGGCGCCGACGCCCGAGCACGTGCTGGGCGTACTCTCCATGCTGTTCTGGGCGGTGACCCTGACCGTCACCATCAAGTACGTCGTGCTGATCATGCGCGCCGACAACAAGGGCGAAGGCGGCGTGCTGGCCCTGGCGACGCTCGCCACGCGCGGCCTGAGCGGCAAGGCACGCCGGGTACGCCATGCCATCATACTTTTTGCGGTGGTCGGGCTCGCCCTATTCTATGGCGACGCCATGATCACGCCGGCCATGACCGTGATGAGCGCCGTCGAGGGTCTGTCGGCGATCACACCGGCCTTCACGCCGCTGGTCGTACCGCTGTCGCTGGTGATCCTGGTCGGGCTGTTCATGCTGCAGTCTCGCGGCACGGCCGATGTCGGCCGGCTGTTCGGGCCGGTCATGCTGCTGTGGTTCGTGGTGCTGGGTGTGCTGGGCGCATGGCAGGTGGTGAAGAACCCAGCCGTGCTTGCCGCCGTCAATCCGATCCACGCCTTCCATCTCGTGACCGATCAGGGCTTCGGCATCTTCTGGGCCTTCGGCTCGATCGTGCTGGCCGTCACAGGCGCCGAGGCGCTCTACGCCGACATGGGCCACTTTGGTCGCAGACCCATCCGCATCGCCTGGCTGGGGCTCGCCATGCCGGGCCTGCTGCTCAACTATTTCGGTCAGGGCGCACTCATCATCGCCAACCCCGACACTGTCCATCACGTCTTCTTCGAGCTCGTTCCCCAGGACTACATCATCGGGCTGGTGATTCTCTCCACCTTCGCCGCCGTCATTGCCTCGCAGGCCGTGATCACGGGCGTGTTCTCGCTCACACGACAGGCGATTCAGCTCGGCTATCTGCCGCGCATGGAAATCCAGCACACTTCCGAAACGGCGATCGGGCAGATCTACATTCCGCGCGTCAATTGGCTCCTGATGGCCGGCATCATCGCACTGGTCGTGGGCTTCGGCTCGTCGGGCGCACTTTCCGGCGCCTATGGCCTTGCCGTCACCGGCGCCATGCTGGTCGATGCGGCGCTCGCGACGGTCGTGGCGATCCTGGTGTGGCGCTGGTCGTGGCCGCTCGCCGTCCTCGTGTTCGGCTTCCTCGGCATTCCCGACCTGGTCTTCTTCATCGCCAACGCGCTCAAGATCCCCGACGGTGGCTGGTTGCCGCTGGTCGTGGCGGGGTTGATCTACTTCACGATCACGACCTGGCGCCGTGGCCGCCGTCTGGTCGCCGCCGAAATGAGCGAAGGCGCCCTGCCGCTGAAGGAATTCCTCGGCCGCATGGAGCGCGCGCCGGACCGGGTTGCCGGCACCGCCGTCTTCCTGACCGCCGACGCCTCCCACACGCCAGCGGCCTTCCTGCACAATCTCAAGCACAACAAGGTCCTGCACGAGCGCATCATCATCCTGCAAGTCGACACGATGGATGTGCCGGTCGTGCCGGAGGCCAACCGCGTCGAGGTCGAGCGGCTGGGCAAGGGTTTCCATACGGTGATCGCCCACTACGGTTTCACCGAGCAGCCCGACATCCCCGAAGCGCTGCGCGCCTGCCGTCCGCACGGCATCGCCTACGACGAGATGGAAACTTCCTTCTTCCTCGGCCGCGAAACCCTGGTGCCGTCGCAGCATTCCAAGCTGGGCAGGTGGCGTCGCGACTGGTTCATTTCGCTCTCGCACTCGGCCTCGGCCAGCAAGACCTTCTTCCGCATCCCGCCTAACCGCGCTATCGAACTCGGCAACCAGATCCAGATCTGAGATCGCGATCTGAGATCAAAGGGGGGAGCCGACATGCCGCGTTCACCGCTCGTCCTGCTGCCGGGGCTGCTCAACACGCGGCGCGTCTACGAGCACCAGGTCGAGACGCTGCAGGATATCGCGGACATCACCATTCCCGAGCTCTGGCACCACGACACGATCGGCGCCATGGCCGAGACCGTGCTGGCGGCGGCGCCGCCAAAATTCGCGTTGGGTGGCTTCTCGATGGGCGGCTACGTCGCTTTCGAGGTCTTCCGCCAGGCTCCGCAGCGGATCGAGCGGATCGCCCTGATCGACACGCAGGCAAGCCCGGACTCGCCGGAGATCCGCACGCGTCGCCAAGCCTTCATCGAGCAGACGCGGCTCGGCCGTTTCCATGGCGTGCATCCAACCCTGCTGCCGCAGATTGTCCATCATAGTCGGCTCAAGGATACCGCCGTCACGCAGCCGATCCTCGACATGGCCCTGGAGATTGGCGCCGACGGCTTCGTTCGCGAGCAACAGGCAATTCTGGGCCGCCCCGACAGCCGGCCGTTGTTAGTCGAGATCGAGGTGCCGGCCGTGGTGATCGTCGGCCGTCAGGACATGGCGACGCCGCTGCCGCGGTCGCAGGAGATGGCCACCGACATCGCCAACGCCCAGCTTGTGATTCTCGAGGAATGCGGGCACGTCTCGCCCCTGGAACGACCAGCCGAAGTATCGGCGGCCCTGAGGAGATGGTTGACGCAATGAATACGGTCTATGCCCGCGAGGATTATCTCGGCGCCGACGAATATATCGATGTCGTCACCAAGTCCGGTCTCAACCGGCCGGTCGGCGATCGCGGTCGCATCGAGCGCATGCTGGCGCACGCCAACCTGATCCTCACCGCCCGCCAGGACGGCAAGCTCGTAGGCTTCGCCCGCTCACTCACCGACTTCTGCTTCTGCTGCTATCTCTCCGACCTCGCCGTCGACAGGGCCTGCCAGGGCCAGGGCATCGGCCGCCGACTGATCGAGGAGACGCGCACTGCGGCTGGTGGACCGTCGACGACGACCCTGCTGCTCTCCGCGCCGACGGCGATGAGCTACTACGAGGGCATCAAGATGCCCAAGGCCGACAATTGCTTCCTCTATCGCCGCGAACGCTAGCGTCCCCTCAGCAGCGCCGCCAAAGCGGCGGCGACCTGCCAGAGGCGTGGCCTGCAGAATGCCGGCCGGTTGCGCCGGATCTCCTGCTGGACGCGCTTCCAGACCTCGCGCGATGAGAAGGATCGTTCGGGCAGGAATTCCGTGAGCATGGCCAGTTGCGCCTCCCAGCGATCGGCGGCGCGGCAGAACCTGGCATCGCGTTCGCGACGCCTCTCGAAGCCGCGACGCGCCGCGCCCTGCAGGCTGCCGATCGCATAGTCCGCAGCGACAAGCGCACGACGGTCGGCGAGCTCATCCTTGTGGAGACATTTGGCCATCTGCGCGAGGCCACGCCGGACCCAGCTCTTTGCCGTCCCGAGCTGCACGCCCAAACGCTCCGCGAGCTCCTGATGCGTCAGCCCGTCGAAATAGACCAGCGCGACAGACCGGCGGTGATTTACCGGTAGATTACCCAGACACGCATTCACGCGACGTGCCTCGTCGCTGCGCATGGTCAGCGTGGCGGGGTCCGGGCCATCGGACGCCATCGTCTCGACGTCGAGCTCGGTTTGCCCGCCTTCGCGCCGGCTCGCTCGCAGTCGCGCCGACAGCGCGCGATTGCGCACGATCTGCATCAACCAAGCATAGGCCGGTCCCTTCGCAGGATCGTATTGATAGGCCGCGCGCCAGATGCGCAGGAAGGAGTCCTGCAGGACATCCTCCGCGACATCGTCGCGCTGCACGATGCGCCGCGCAACCGCGAACAGCCGTGCGCTGATGAGTTCATAGAGCCTCGCGAATGCTCGATCGTGACCGACTGCGGTTTCAGCCAGCAACCTCGCCAGCGGATCGAATGGCGGTGTGGCCGAATGAGGAGGAGCCAAAGCGATGAGCGAAGGCGGTATCGATGCTGCCCTCGCGGTGTCGTGAAGCCTGAGAATCTCGACCATATCGAAAGACCTCCTCCGGCCAGTTACCCCGCCGGCGCCTGTTCGGATGCAGGCGCCAGCAAATAAAAAATCGCATCCGAATCCGGAGGCGCCGGGGTTCTCCAGGAAGCGAACGACATTTCGACGTTCGACGAACCAAGGAGCTCCCCATGTCCTCGACCACCCCACAGGCAAGCACGACGACTGCAGCGCGGCGCAGCTTCCTTTCCGGCTTTGGCAAGTTCACGCTCTCGGCAACAGCGATCGCTCTTCTCGCAGGCCGCGACCGCCTGGCGCTGATCGGATCTGCCGAGGCGAAGACTGCCGGCAACGACGTGACGATCCTCAACGCCGCCCTGGCGGCCGAGCAGGAAGCGATCGCGGCCTATCAGGTAGGCGCCAGCAGCGGCTTGCTCCAGAAGCCGGTCCTCGACCTCGCCGTCCAGTTCCAGGGGCACCACAAGGAACACGCCACGGCCCTGGCGACGACCGTCAAGAAGCTCGGCGGCACGCCGGTCGCCGCGAAGGCCAAGTACACCTTCCCTGTCGAAAAGCTGAAGACGCAGGCCGACGTTCTGAGCTTCGCTGCCGAGCTCGAGAGAGGCGCCGTCAGCGCCTATCTCGGCGCCATTCCCATCCTCGACGATCGCGAGCTCGCGAAAGTGGCGGCCTCCATCCTGGGCGACGAGGCCATGCATTGGGCCGTGCTGCGGCAAGCCCTGGGCCTGCCGCCGGTGCCCTCGGCCTTCGTGTCTTGACCGAAACCTCGTCACGAGCATCAACATGAAAATCCCGTTCGCTGTCTGCATCGGCGTCATGGTCGTGGCCTCCCTGTGCCATGCAGCGGACGGTGATGCCGGGAAAGGCGCGCAGATCTACCAGCGATGCCTGGCGTGCCATTCCCTGGAACACAATCGGAGCGGGCCGCGCCATTGCGGCCTGTTCGGCCGACCCGCCGCCGCCCTGCCCGACTTCACCTACTCGCAAGCCCTGAAGTCGGCCGGACTCACCTGGGACGCAGTGACCCTCGACCGCTTCCTGGAAAATCCCCTCAAAGCCGTACCCGGCACCAAGATGGCTTATGCCGGGGTGAAGAACGCACAGGAGCGCGCGGACCTCATCGCCTATCTCAAGCAGGCGACTCACGACCCGGCCAAATGCCCGGAAGGCTCATCCCGCTGACGTCGTGCCGCTTTCCGTGACGATCATGTCCATCGCGATATCGTAGGGCTGAGGATAGATGGTCGGTATGGCGAGCCGGTCGTAGCCCACACCGAGAATCCTCGGCCGACGGGACAAGGCGGCCAACGTACGATCATAGAAGCCGCCACCGTTGCCGAGGCGATAGCAGGCGCCATCGAAGCCGACGACGGGAGAGATAACGATATCCGGTGTCGCCTCCTGCTGTTCGACCGGCACCGGAATGTTCCAGACGCCCGGCTCGAGCGCGTCACCGCGCCGCCAGACGCGAAACGCGAGAGGCATCTGGGGTCCGACGACGACCGGCAACACGCAGACGGCCCCCCGATCACCCAATCCTTCCATCCAGGATCGCAGATCGGGTTCACCGCGGAACGGCCAGTAGACGCCGACGATCCTGCCGGAGACGTCCCCCAGCATCTTGTCGAGTTCCTCGGCGATCCTTGCCGAATGCCGGCGCCTTTCCTCCACCGGGATTGCCAGGCGCAAGGCGATCAGACGTTCGCGCTCGGCCTTTCGCCATCTCTTCAGGTCGAGCTGCTGGCGAAAATCGGCCTCCGGCAGCACTTGCCCCGAGAGTGGATCGACGAGGTGCATCATGCAGGGCGGCGAGCTGTAGACCTCCGGCATGTCCTCGTCGTCATTGTCGTTGGCGGAGTTCATCCGAGCGCACTGTTCGTCAGGTTGATGTTGGCGACATGCGAGGAGAGCATGTGGTTCAGGTCGGAGAAGAGCGCGTCGTCCCTCACTCTGGGCGTGACCTCGCGCAGCTTGCGCACGACCCAACCCTGACCGCGATTGAGGAACGCCAGACGCTCCTTCAAATCCTCGATGGCCATCGCCTTGGCATGGAACGCCCCCATGCGCGGCGACGCGGCACCACCGAGGACCCGGATCTGCCGCAACAGCATCGCACACCATCGCGCCTCGTCGTCCTGGATGGCCTTCAGCAGTCCGACCGTTTCGGGATCGCTGGCGTCGCGCGCGCTTTCGAGCGCGACACGCGCGCCCGCACGCTCGGCTTCGAGCAGCTCGTTCAGGAAATCGATCAGCTCGTCCCGGCTGATCGGGCCGGTTGGCGCAAGCATCTGGTCCGTCATCGTTACTCCTAAGGCCGCTATGGTAAGAGGTCGGATTACATCTGGAAAATGAAGAAATATGGCAAATGATATCGAATTGTTCGATATTAAGCCAAAGAGAGGCTCTTCTTGGACACCGAACTGGCCCGCACCTTCCTGGCAGTCGTCACCACCGGCAGCTTCGTGAACGCCGCCGAGCGGCTTCATGTGACGCAGTCGACGGTCAGCACGCGGATTCACACGCTGGAGACCGCGCTGGGGTGCCGGCTGTTCGTCCGCAACAAGGGCGGCACGACCCTGACGCCGCCGGGCAAGCACTTCCAGAAGCATGCCTCCACCCTCGTCCGGACGGTCGAGCAGGCGCGCCACGACGTCGGCGTCGCCCGCGGCTTTCGCGCTGCCGTCACGATCGGCGCGCGACTGGGTCTATGGGAGCAATTCCTGATCAAGCGGATGCCATCTCTGCTGGAGAAAGCGGCCGATATTTCCGTGCGCGCCGAGATCGGCTTGGAGAGCGATTTGATGGAAGGGCTCGTCGAGGGGCGGCTGGACGTCGCCGTCATGTACACGCCAGAAAGCCGGCCTGGCCTGAACGTGGAGTTCCTGTTCGACGACAGACTCGTGCTGGTCTCCACCAAGGCGCAGCGGCGACCGGTCCTCGATTCCAGCTACGTCTACATCGACTGGGGGCCGGAGTTCTTCGCGCGCCACAGCGCGAGCTTTCCGGAGTTCTTCGGCGCCGCGCTCACCGCCAACATCGGCTGGCTGGGCCTGCAGCATGTGATCGAGAATGGCGGCTCGGGATACTTCCCCATCCGCCTCGTGCGCCCGCATCTGCAAAGCGGGAAACTGACAATCGTTCCCGGCGGACCCGAGTTCTCGATATCGGCCTATGTCGTCTACCCCACGGACGCCGACATAGGCGTCATCGGTCCGGCGCTCGAACTCATCCGCGATGCCGCGGCACAAGAACGAAAGCCCGACAACCAAGCCTGAGAAGAACTCAGCCGCCGCGCTGCGCCGCGAGGGCCTTCTGCAGCTCGTTGTCGAAGCCGCTCAGCGTCTGCTGGAACGGACCCGCCATCGTGTTCTGGAGCTGGATCTGTACCTGGATTTGAGACCCGGAGCGCATCTCCCCGAGAAGCTGGGCCGACTTGCCGGCATTGTACTGGCAGATCCCCTGCCCGCAGATGCTGGTCGAGATGAAGGGGTTGGAGTCGACTTGCATGCTGGCCTGCACGCCCTGGCCATCGCCGACCACGGAAAGCTTCCGGTAGGCCGCTGAATAGCGCACGACCAGGAACTGGCCGAGCAGGCTGTTACCGTCGATCGTGGCCTGCACACCGCAATCCCGGCCGCCTTCCTCGGTGCAGTACATCACCCACTTGTTGGGTGGCTGGTCCTGCCCGAAGGCGCCGCTCGCCGCGACCGTCGCCAGAAAACCCAAACCGCCGGCAATGAATCGCTTCATCGGTCTCTCATCTCCCTTACCTTCGTGGGTAACACTTACCAGCTTGCGATGGCTTCGCCCACTGGCCTCGCTGGATCCGATGAGAGACGACTTTCAAGCTGCGGCTAGTGCGTTGCCAAGCCGCTCAGCAACCTCTTATGTAGCCGCTGGCCATTTTCCGACGAAGGAACGTCCCGCATGTCAGACTCTCTGAAGCTCGTCGCTTTCTGCGGTAGCCTGCGCAAGGCTTCGTTCAATCGCCTCTCGTTGCAGGCGTTCATCGAACGCGTGCCGGCGGGGACCTCGGTGCAGACGATCGAGATCGGCGACTGGCCACTCTACGATGCCGATATCCAGGCCAAGGGATTTCCCGACAAAGTACAGGCGGCCCAGAAGGCCATGCTCGAGGCCGACGGCATCGTGCTGGTGAGCCCGGAGTACAACTACGGCATCTCGGGTGTCTTGAAGAACGCCATCGACTGGCTGTCGCGTACGACGCCGCAACCGTTCGCGACCAAGCCGATCGCCCTGTTCGGCGCCTCGATGGGCCTGCTCGGCACGGCGCGCGCGCAGTATCAGCTGCGCCAGACTCTGGTGTTCCTCGACGGCCGGCCGCTCAATAAGCCGGAAGTCATGATCGGCCAGGCACAGAATAAGTTCACCGACGGCAAGCTCACCGACGAGGCGACGGGCAAGATGCTGTCAGACCTCGGCGTCGCGCTGGCGCTTGCCGTTCGCCAGGCCAAAGCAGCGGCGGCGGTCAAGTAGTACAGTCCCAAGCAGCGAAGCGATGACCCAGAACATCTACGACAACGAAGGCTTCTTCGCGGGATACGCCAAGCTCCCGCGCTCCGTCGAGGGTCTCGACGGGGCGCCGGAATGGCCGACCTTGCGGGCGATGCTGCCGAAGCTCGATGGTCTGCGCGTCGTCGATCTCGGCTGCGGCTTCGGCTGGTTCTGTCGCTTCGCCCATGAAGCAGGTGCGCGGCAAGTCACGGGCTTCGATGTCTCGGAGAAGATGCTCGCCCGCGCGCGCGAAACATCGGACGGTGCGATCGCCTACCGGCAGGCCGACCTCGAGACCCTCGCTTTGCCGAAGGGCTCGGTCGATCTCGTCTATAGTTCGCTGGCGCTGCACTATCTCGCCAACCTCGAACACCTGATGACCGAGGTCCATCGCGCGCTCGTCCCCGGCGGCAGCCTGGTCTTCTCCGTCGAACACCCGATGTACACCGCGCCCGGCCATCCCGGCTGGTCGCGCGACGCCGATGGCCGCTTCGCTTGGCCGGTCAACCGCTACTTCGAGCAGGGCGAGCGCTCGACCGACTGGCTGGCCAAGGGCGTGATCAAGCAGCACCGTACGGTGGCTACCTATCTCAACCTGCTTCTGCGTCTCGGCTTCACGCTGGACAAGATCGAGGAATGGGGCGCAACCGCGGCCGACGTCGCCGCGCATCCCGACTGGGCCGGCGCCGACGAGCGCCCGTCCTTTTTGCTGGTTTCGGCACGTCGCTAGACGGATCCTTCGGCCCACGCCGAAGGAAAGCCCCGGAGGAGCGTGCTAGCAAGGCAGGCCATGGCGTCGAGAGTACCGCTCCTTGTCCTGCTGATCGCAGTCACCTGCCTCAGCCAGTTCTATCGTGTCTCCAACAGCGTGATCGCGCCGGAACTCGTGCGCGACCTCGATCTCTCGGCGCGTCAGCTCGGCTGGGCCGGCAGCGCCTTCTTCTTCGCCCTGTTCGCCGTGCAGGTGCCGGTCGGCATGTGGTTCGACAGGTTCGGTGCGCGCCGGACGGTGGCCGCGCTGTCGATCGTCGCCATGGCTGGCGCGCTCTGGATCGCGGTTTCCACCACTGCCTTCGATTTGATCGGTGGGCGCGCAATCGTCGGCGTGGGCTGCGCCGCCTCTTTCATGTCGGTGGTGTTCCTGTGCTCCCGGTGGTTCCCGCCGGCGAGGCTCGCGACCGTTTTGTCCTGGGTGTTCGCGGCTTCCAACATCGGCACGCTGGCCGCCGCGACGCCGCTCGCCTGGGTGGCCGCCACCGTCGGCTGGCGTATGGGCTTTGCCGGCCTTGCGGCCGTCACCGTGCTGGTCGCGGTCTGTTTCTATGCCTTCGTGCGCGACCGTCCGCCGGAGGCGCCCGCACCACCGACGAAGAAGGAGAATCTCAGCGAGATCATGAAGGGTCTGGTCGAGGTCTGGATGACGCCGGGACTGGGTCCCGTCCTCGCCATGCACTTCTTCGCCTATGCCACGATGCTCACCGTCCTCGGCGTCTGGGGCGGACCTTACCTTTACGACGTGCACAAGCTCGACGCGGTGGCGCGCGGCAATGTGCTGCTGGTGATGGGCGTGGCGCAGATCCTGGGCATTCTCGCCTACGGCCCGATGGATCGCCTGCTTCGCTCGCGCAAGAAGGTGGTGCTGGGTGGGGCCGCACTCTCGACAGCTCTGCTGGCCGTGCTGGCACTCCTGCCGCAGCCGCCGCTCTGGCTCGCCGTCAGTCTTCTTTCGGCCTTCTGTTTCGCATGCGCGTTCGGCACGGTGATCGTGGCGCAGGGCCGCGCGCTCTTTCCCGACCGGCTGGCCGGACGAGGCGTCACGACCGTGAACATGGCGCAGTGCCTGGGGCTGGCCGTGCTGCCGGCCGGCATGGGCTATGTCGTCGAGGCCTTTGGCGCCAACGACATGGCCTATCGCATCGCGTTCGCGGCACTGGGCCTCGGCCTCGTGCTGGGCGCTGCCGTCTATCTCCGCTCGCGCGACAGCGCCACGGCGCACAGCTAGACTGCCACCGCTCCAGGAGAAACGCATGCTGGTCCGGAAAGTTCGCGCGCTCACGGCTGTCTGCTGCGCCCTGTTGGCGCTCACTATCGGTAGCGCCATTGCACAGAACGCGCCGCCGCCCCGCATCCCCGCTCCCGATCGAGAGCCGGTGACGGGACTGACCTTTCCCGCCGAGATCGCCAACGCACGGCTGGCGACCTCTATCGACTACAGCAAGACCATGAACCGGCCGGATCTGGGTTACGCCTGGAACTACCAGACGAACCAGCAGCTCTTCGTGACGCTTTACGTGTATCCGCCCAGGACTGGATCGATTCCCGACGGTCCGATGGACGACGCGGTCCTTGCCCAATTCCAGCGCGCATTGGCCGACATCTATGAAGGCGCGAAGCTCGGCCGCTACGATCAGCTCAAGCCGGTCGACGGGCCGGACAAATGTACGATCGGCGGCCTTACCTTCCTCTGCGCGACCCTATCGGCCATCCAGCCCAACACCAAGAAGCCACTCCATACCGCGTTGATGGTGACGGGCTATCGCGACCGTTTCCTCAAGCTGCGGCTCGACTGGGTCGACACGCCGGCCAACAGCCGGACAGCGGTCGATGGCTTCATGCAGTCCCTGATCAGTGGGATCAGGCGCTGACTACTTGGTTGCCTCTTTGAGATAGGCGACGAGATCAGCGAGCTGACCGGCCTGCTTCACGCCGTTGAACACCATCTTGGTGCCGGGCACCTTGCCCTTGGGATCGCGGTTGTACTCGGCCATGGTCGTATCGTCCCAAACGATGCCCGAAGCTTTCATGGCATCGGAGGAGGCATAGCCTTCGCCCGTACCGGCTTTGCGGCCGAACACGCCGTGCAGGTTGGGCCCTGCCGTCTGCGCGCCGCCCTTGTCGAGCGTGTGACAGGCCCGGCACTGCTGGTTGAACACGCGCTGACCGCGACTTGCTTCACCTGATTGTGCCCATGCCGGCAATGCCGCCAAGCCCAGAGAAATCGCAACGATCGTGCCCATCCAGCTCTTCATTTTCTCTCTCCTGTGTTTTCAGGTAGATGCCGCCCCATGTGGGTTGCCAAAGAGCCCAGGCAAGGACTGTGCCCTTGCCTCGCGCTCGATCAGCGCCCGCTTGCGTCGGACACCCCAGCGATAACCCGAAATGGAGCCGTCCTTCTTCACGACCCTGTGACAAGGCACGACGACCGCCAGCATGTTGGCGGCGCAGGCTTCGCCGACTTCACGCGCCTGGCGCGGAACGCCGAGCTTCGTGGCGATTTCTCCGTAGTTCGCCGTTTGGCCAGCGGGAATCTGCCGCAGCGCTTCCCAGACGCTCAGCTCGAAGGCCGAGCCTTGCAGGTCGAGCGCAAAATCCTCGCCGGAGTCAGGATGATCGATCAGTCGGGCCAGCCGATCGAGTGAGTCGTGCAGCCCGACGTTATCTTCGACCAAAGTCGCTTCGGGGAAACGCGCCGCGAGCTTGGCGCGTAACGCTTCGTTCATGTCACCGAACTCGACCATGACCAGACCCTTGTCGGACATCGCCGCGACGAAGGTTCCGAGCGAGCTTTCAGCCTTTGCATAACGGACGGTCGTTGCCATGTTTCTCTCCATCGGTGGATCGATGGCGGGAAGATAGGGCGAGACGTTTGCCGTTACGCTCCGGCAACGGACTGGAATTCTCAGGCATGCAAGACTTGTTCGATCCTTCGGGCGAAAAAGAGGCCCTCCACGAACCCTTGGACGAAGGCGCCATGCTGTTGCGTGGCTTCGCAGCAGCGCGCGATACGATGCTTCTTGCGGCCATCGATAGCATTGCCACCGCGGCTCCGTTCCGCCGCATGATCACGCCCGGTGGCTTCGAGATGTCGGTGGCCATGACCAACTGTGGTACCGCCGGCTGGGTCACCGATCGCAAAGGCTATCGGTACGCGAGGCACGATCCCGACAGTGGCAAGCCGTGGCCGCATCTCCCTAAGGAGTTTCTGGATCTCGCCAAAGCCGCTGCAATGGAGGCAGGTTTCCCGGGCTTCGTGCCCGATGCCTGCCTGGTCAATCGCTACGAGCCCGGCACGCGGCTGTCACTTCATCAGGATCGCGACGAGGCCGACTATGGCCATCCGATCGTATCGGTATCGCTCGGCCTGCCGGCCACCTTCCAGTTCGGCGGCCTGAAGCGCAGCGATCCCGTGAAGAAGGTGGCGCTGCGGCATGGCGATGTCGTGGTCTGGGGCGGTGCTTCGCGCCTCTTCCATCACGGGGTGCTCACGCTCAAGGATGGCGAGCACCCGTTGACCGGCCGTCGCCGGTTCAACATCACGATGAGGAAGGCTTTGTAACCGGACTACTCCGGCTTGATGTTCTGTTCCTTGATCAGGGTCACCCAGCGCTTCTCTTCCTTGTTCAGGAAGTCCTTGAACTCGGCCTGGGTGGAACCGCGAATCTCGACGCCCTGGACCTTGAAGCGTTCGATCACTTCCGGATCGGCCGCGATCTTGGCGATCGCCTTCTGCAGCTTGTCGACGATCGGCTGCGGCGTGCCGGCCGGGACGACCATACCCTGCCAGAACACGGCCTCGAAATCCTTGAGTCCCGCCGCCTCGATCACGGTTGGCACTTCCGGAAAAGCAGGCGAGCGCTTGGTGCTCGAGATCGCGATGGCGCGCGTGCGGCCCGTCGCCAGCACCGGCTTCGCCTCCAATGCGGCCGAGAACATCATCTGCGCCTGCCCCGAGGCCACGTCCTGCCCCGCCTGCGCGCCGCCCTTGTAGGGCACATGGGTGATGTTGAGGCCGGCCTGCGCCTTCAGGAGTTCTGCCGCGAGATGGTTGGTGGCACCGATGCCCGAACTCGCGATGTTGAACTTGCCGGGATTGGCTTTCACGACGGCGATCAGCTCGGCCATGTTCTTGGCCGGGAAGTTGGCGTTGACGTGCAGGATGAACGGCGTGAACGACATCAGCGACACGAGCTCGAAGCTCTTGTGCGGGTCGTACTGGACCTGCCCGGTGAGGGTCGGATTGATCACCAGCGACGTGCCACCAGCGTAGATCGTGTAGCCGTCGGGCGGCGCCTTGGCGACGAAGTTGGAGGCGACGGTGGTCGCCGCGCCGGCGCGGTTGTCGACGATGACCGGCTTGCCCAGCTCGGTCGAGAGCTTGTCGGCGTAGACACGCGCCACGGCGTCGTTCACGCCGCCCGGCGGATAAGGCACCACCATGGAGATCGGCTTCTGTGGCCAATCGGTTTGCGCGACTGCCGGCGCCATGACGGCAAGCGGCAACGCGAACGCGGCGAGGCCCGCCGCGATGAAAGTGGAACGCTTCATCTTCTTCCTCCCAAACTTTGCTTGGCGACTTTACTCCGCCACGAAGAACGGCAGCGTCACTTCTTTGTTGACCGGTTCGAAACCGAGCTTCACGCGCTGGCCGATCTTGATATCGGCTTCGGTGACGCCCCGGAGCGGCGCGTTGACCCGCACGCCAGCGTCCATGTCGACGAGCGCCACGATATAGGGCGCGGTAGCCTTGAAGAAGAAGTTGAACGGATGATGGCACACCGTCCAGGTGTGGATCGCCCCGCCCGTCGGCGCTTCCTTGAACTCGCTCTCCATCGAGAAGCAGTGCGGACAGACCGGCCGCGGATAGTGCCGGACCTTGCCGCAGGCCGAGCAATGCTGCAGCAGGAAGCGACCTTCGCGCATGCCATCCCAATGCGGCTGGCTCTCGCGTGTCGGCGTCGGCAGCGGACGTTCCGGCGCCAGCGGTGTTGTTGCGGTGCTCATGCCGCCCTCCTCAGGATCGCGATCGAGCCATCGCCCATGTCGCCATAGCCGGTGACCAGTCCCACTTCGGCGTCCTTGACCTGCGCCTTGCCGGCCTCGCGGCGGAGCTGGCGGGTCAGTTCGATCACATGGTTGAGACCCACGACATGGCCCTGGCTCAGAAGCCCGCCATGCGTGTTGATCGGCAGCTCGCCGCCCAGCGCAATGCGGCCATCCATGATGAACGGTCCGCCCTCACCCTTCTTGCAGAAGCCCAACAGCTCAAGCTGGTTGATCACCGTGAAGGTGAAGCAGTCGTAGATCTCGGCGACGTCGATGTCCTTCGGGCCGACGCCGGCCATCTCGTAGGCACGCGGCGCGGACTTGGCGAGGCCGAACTCCAGCAGGTCCGGTCGCTGCGCGATCGAAGCTGGCGATTCGGGGTGGCCCTCAGCCACGCCCATGATGGTGATTAGCGGCTTCTTCAGGTCGCGTGCCTGGTCGCTGCGGCTCACGATGATGGCTGCACCACCGTCGCTCTCCAGGCTGCAGTCGAACAGTCGGAACGGGTCGGAGATCATGCGCGAGGCATGATGCTCCTCGACCGTGAGTGGCTTGTTCATCACGACATTGCCATTGAGGATCGCGTGCTGGCGCGTGACGACAGCGATCTCCGCGAAGTGCCGTTCGGTGGTGCCGTAGAGCTCCATGTGGCGGCGTGCGCCTGGGGCATAGAGCTGCGCCGGCGCAAAGATGCCGATCGGTGCCTCGAACTCGGCCGCCAGCGCGAATTGCGGGAACTGCTGCAGGCGGGTGCTGACTCGGGCGCCCGAATAGCCGGTACGACCGACGGCGATCAGCACGTGGTTACACACGCCCGACGCCACGGCCATGGCGGCACTCTGGATGGCTGCCACGCAGGTGGCGCCGCCCATCGGCACGAACAGCGACAGCTTGAGGTCGGGCAGGCCAAGGTTGGCGATGAAATCCTCGGCGATGCCACCGCCCGGAAAATAGGGGACGACGCCGTCGATATCGCGCGGGCTGAGACCGGCGTCGGCGATGGCTGCGAGGCTCGCCTCGAGTTGCAGGGCCAACGCACTCTTGTGCGTGCCGCGCGTATACGCGGTTTCGCCGATGCCACTCACGGCCGCCTTCTCCCGAAGCGGATGCACCATGTTTGATTTCCTCCGGCGCGCATCGTGCCCTAAGCTCCGTTCCGAGCGAAGGGGGAAGAATGTCAAAGCAAGAGCTGGTTTCGCTGTCCGCAGTCGAGATGCGTCGCCGCATCGGCACTAAGGAGATTTCGCCGGTCGAATTGCTCGAGGCCTGCCTCGAACACATCGAGGAAGTGAACCCGGCAATCAACGCCGTGACGGCAATGTGCGTGGCCCGAGCACGCAAAGAAGCGAAGGCCGCCGAGACCGCGGTACGCCGTGGCGAGGAGCTGCCGCTGCTGCACGGCCTGCCGACCGGCATCAAGGACCTCGAGGAAACGAAAGACCTCCTCACCACCTACGGCTCGCCGCTCTACCGCGACTACGTGCCGAACTACGACAACGTGATGGTGAGCCGCGTTCGTGCCGCCGGCGCGGTGGTGGTCGGCAAGACCAACGTGCCGGAATTCGGCGCCGGCTCGAACAGCCGCAACCCGGTCTGGGGCGCCACGGGCAACCCCTTCAACACGACCCTGAATGCCGGCGGTTCGTCGGGCGGTTCGGCGGCGGCGCTGGCGACCGACCTGCTGCCGGTCTGCACGGGCTCCGACACCGGCGGCTCGCTGCGCAATCCCGCTGCCTATTGCGGCATCGTAGGTTTCCGCCCTTCACCCGGCATGGTCGCGGTCGAACGTCGCTCCATGGGTTGGACCCCGATTTCCGTGTTGGGTCCGATGGGCCGCTCGGTGGCCGATACCTGCCTGCTCTATGCCACGCAGATCGGTCAGCACGATCAGGACCCTCTGTCGTTCCCGATCGACGGGGCGGCATTTGCCGAGCCCTGGCCGGTCGATCTCGGCAGCCTGCGCGTGGCCTGGACCGAGGATTTCAGCGGCGCGCCCGTCGAAAAGGGCATTCGCTCGACGATGCGCGAGAAGATCAAGGCGATGAAGCCGCTCTTCCGCTCACTCGACAAAGTCGAAATCGAATACGGCGACGCCGACCGCTGCTTCGACGTGATCCGCGCCGTGAGTTTCCTGGCGCGCTATCACGATGCCTACACCAACAACCGCAAGATGCTCGGCCCCAACATCGTCGCCAACTACGAGATAGGCGCGAAGCTGAGCCTGGCCGATTTCGCCTGGGCGCACGGCGAGCAGACCCGCATCTTCCGGAAGTTCCAGGATCTGTACCGCGACTACGATCTGGTGCTGGGGCCGACGGTGGGCTTCTCGCCCTTCCCCTGGAAGCAGCTCTACATCGACCAGATGGATGGCAAGAAGCTCCGCAACTACTATCACTGGATGGCATCGGTCTATTTCGTGTCGCTGGCCACAAATCCGGCCGTGTCGCTGCCCTGTGGTCTCGATCACAAGAAGATGCCGTTCGGTCTGCAGGTGATCGGCCGCTTCCGCGGTGATGGCGAAGTGCTGGGCGCCGCCCATGCCATGGAACAGGCGTTCAAGAGCATTCCGGGCCTGGCGCGGCCGATGCCCAATATCGCCAAGCTCAGGAAGCCCACGCAGGCGCTGAAGTCGATCGTGACGCACCCGCCGAAGCTCAACGCCAAGGTGTCGCGCGGCCCCGCTCCCGGCGCGCTTTAGCGTGCGAAAGCGCACGGTGCCAGCCGAGTGCCGGCGCCGTGCCCTTTACACAACTTCATCTTTTCGCCTGGGTAGTGCCACCGCGCGCTCCCTACCTCGTTGTCTGTAGAGGCCTGGCTGCAACTGTGGCTGAGGTCCAACGGAGGTAAGGATGACCAGGATCAAGATCGTGGTGGTGGCTGTGTTGCTGGCCGCGACGACTGCCGCATGTAACCAGACCACGGGCTACGGCTATCCGAACTACAGCTCCAACAGCGGCTACTGGCGAACCGGCACCCACTACAGCAACGCCAACGCCTATCAGCCCGGCTACTACAACCAGGCCCCGCGCCGCGGTCCGAGCGGTGATTACGACCGCGATGGTGTTCCGAATCGCTACGATCGCGACGCCAATGGTGACGGCGTGCCGGATCGCTACCAGCGCTAGAGTGAAGCTCTAATCGACGAAGCCGGCTCCCCTGAACGGGAGCCGGCTTTCTTTACGTTCAAATGCCTTGAACAAATCTCAGTTGCGCCGCTGCCACGCCATCGTCGGTGCGTTGAATACATCATGGGAACGTCCCGCTCGAGAAAGGGCTTTCCCCGGTGGAGGCATTGGATGCGTAACGCGAGATGGCTCGCCGCCGCGGGTCTGATAGTCGTAACGGCGGGATGCGTAGAGCAGTCAGGTTCCTATCCGACGACCTACGGCTACAACCCGGCTTACGGTTCGTCCGGATACAGGTATCCGAACCACAACTACTCCAACAATTACTACAGCCAACCGACCTACTACCGCAGCCAGCCGACTTACTATCGGCCGGCGACTTACTACGCGCCGGCACCGCAGTATCGCCCCCGGCGCGATCGCGACGGTGATGGCATTCCGGACCGCTATGATCGAGACAAGAACGGCGACGGCGTCCCCGACAAGTATCAGCGTCGTTGGCGCTAGGGCCGAGGCTTCTTCTTCCGGATTTCACCGTCGTGCTGGCCGAGCGTAGGTGCGGCACGGCGGATAATTCCGGGAGTCGCGGAGAGCTTGAGCGGCACGCCCAGCGTCTTCTGGCGGCCAGCCTTGGCATGGTCGACCTCCGCCACCATGCCGCGAGCGAGGATCTGTGGATCGGCGAACACCTCGTCATGGTGCAGCACCGGGCCGGCGGGAATGCCCTCGGCTTCAAGGGTCGCCATCCAGTCGGCGGTGCTGCGTTTGCGCACCTCGTCCTGCAACAAGCCCACGATCAGCTCGTTGTTGCGTACGCGATCGGCATTGGCCTTGAAGCGCGGATCGTCAGCCAGTTCCGGTTTACCGATCAACGCGCAAAGTTTGCGAAAGAAATTCTGCTGCGCTCCGCCGATGGTCAGCCAGCCATCACTGGTCTGGAACACTTGGTAGGGCGAGGAACCGCGATGGGCCTGGCCGAGCTTCTCCGGCCGCTTGCCGTTGGCGAAGTAGTTGGCCGCCTCGTAGACGCCCAGCGACACCGTAGACTCCAGCAGCGAGGTCTCGACCCACTGGCCTTCACCCGTCTTGTGGCGCGCCTGGAGGGCCGACAACACGCCGATTGTAAGATAGAGGCCCGCGCCGACGTCGGAGATGGCGAGCGGGATGCGGTAGGGCGGACCGTCCTTCGGCCCCGTCACCGACATCAGACCGGACATGGCCTGGATCATCAGGTCGAAGCCGCCGCGGCCGGCATAGGGGCCCGTCTGGCCGAAGCCCGAGATCGACCCCAGCACCAGCCGCGGATTGCGCGCATGCAGCGCCTCCCAGCCCAGGCCGAGCCGCTTCATCACGCCGGGCCGGAAATTCTCCAGCACGACATCGGCGCCATCGACCAGCTCCCAGAAAGTAGCGAGATCGTCCTTGTCTTTGAGGTCGAGCTTGAGGCCGCGCTTATTGCGGTTCCACAGCATGAAGGGCGCCGACTCCCCTTCGACGAAGGGCGGCGCGCCGCGCATGGCGTCGCCTTGCGGGCTTTCGATCTTGATGACGTCGGCCCCGAGATCGGCGAGTTGCATGCCGCAGAAGGGACCGGAGAGGTGGGTGGTGAGGTCGAGAACGACCAACCCGTCGAGAGCGCCTGCCATGATGCTAGTGAAGGATCTTGCGAAGATCGGTCATGGTCTGTGTCCATTTGTTTGTGCCAAACTCGTTCGATACGACTTTGCCGTCCTGCACGATCACGAAGCGCGGCGTGCCGGTCTTGCGCGGGAGCTGATCGAGGATCGGCTTGAGATCGCCGGGCCAGTGACGCTCCTGATAGGCCTCCTTGAGCTTGGGCGGATCGACCTCGACCCAGGTCACTTTCTTGAACTCTGGCGAAGCAAGCCAGGCCGTCTTGTACTGGTTCTTCCAGTTAGAGCAGGGCCGGCAATCCGCGCCGCCCACATAGATCACCTTGACCTCCGACGCCGCCTGCACCGGGCCCAACGCCATCGAGGCGAGCAGGCCGGCAACGAGAAAGGCGCGACGATTCATGATCACTCCGGCAGCGGCAGACAGGCTAATCTAGGGCCGCATGGCTCAGGCGAACAAACCTTCTCTCGTCACACTGGGTGACTTCTTCCATTTCGCGGTCCGCCGCTTCCGCCAGGCAAGGCTGGCCTATGGCCACGGCACGACCAATGCCGTGGACGAGGCTGCCTTCCTGATGCTGGAGGCCCTGCGTCTCCCGATTCATCGCATCGATCCCTGGCTCGACCTCAAGCCGACGCCGGCCGAACGGGCGCGGCTCCTCACGTTGATCGATGCCCGCATCAGCCTGCGCATGCCGGCGCCGTATCTGCTGGGGGTCGCCTACATGCAGGGCGTGCGGTTCCATATCGACCGGCGCGCGCTGATCCCGCGCTCCTTCATCGGCGACATGCTGGCCGGTGGCGTCCTGCCTGTCGCCAAGCCGCGCCGCATCCTCGATCTCTGCACCGGTTCGGGATGTCTCGCGATCCTGGCCGCGCTCGCCTTCCCGCGCGCCACGGTCGATGCCGTCGACCTTTCGCCCGGTGCGTTGGCATTGGCGCGGCGCAATGTGGCTGCCCACCGGCTGGGCGATCGCATCTCCGTTCATCGGGGCGACCTTTTCAAGCCGCTCGCGGGACGTCGTTACGATCTCATCATCAGCAATCCGCCCTATGTCGATGCCGGAGGCATGGCGAAGCTGCCGCCCGAGTTCCGGCACGAGCCGCGCCTCGCTCTGGCCGCCGGTAAGGACGGGCTCGACCTAGTGCATCGCATTCTGGCCGAGGCGCCGCAGCACCTCACGAAGAACGGTGGCCTGGTTTGCGAGATCGGCCGCGGTCGTGATCCGTTGGAGGCGGCCTACCCCCGCCTGCCCTTCCTCTGGCTCGATACCGAGCTCAGCGAGGGCGAAGTGTTCTGGATCACGCGGTCCGACCTTGCAGGCTGATTAGGCCGTATCGCCGAGGCAGATGCCCAGCGCCCGGGCGGTGCGGATCAGCGTGCCGTCGGGATCGACGGTCCGCGACTTGCCGACCACCTTTTCGAGCGGCACGTCGATCACCTGACGATTCCACCACGCCACCATGCGGTCCGCCTTGCCTTCCGCCAGCAGATCGACGGCTCGCACGCCCAGCGCCGAGGCCAGGAGACGATCCTCCGCCGTCGGCATGGCGCCGCGCTGGACATGCCCCAGCACCGTCGCCCGCGCCTCTGCGCCCGTGGCCTTGACCAGCCGCTTGGCCAACCATTCGCCCACGCCGTGGTCGGGGGCGTCGGCGGCAGGATCGGCCGCCTCGTCCGACTGACCTGCAGCCTCGGCAACGACGACCAGCGCCGAGGTCCGGCCGGCCGCCCGCAGGCGGGCGATGCGGCTCACCACCCGTTCGAGGTGCCAGCGCACTTCCGGGATCAGCACCACGTCGGCGCCACCCGCGATCGCTGCCGCAATGGCGATATGGCCGGCGTCGCGCCCCATCACCTCCAGCACCATGGTGCGCTCGTGGCTGGTGCCGGTGGGCTGGAGGCGATCCAGCGCCTCCGTGGCGATGGCGACCGCCGTCGAATAGCCGACAGCGCGCTCTGTGTGACCGACATCGTTGTCGATGGTCTTCGGGATCCCGACGAAGGGAATGCCCGACACGGCCAGGAGATTGCGCAGGATCGCCAGGCTGCCGTCACCGCCGACGCCGATCAGACCTTCAAGACCCAGCAGCTTCAATCCTTCGACCATCTCGCCCGAGCGATCCTTCTTGCTGCCGTCCGGCATCGGGAAGGCGAAGGGATCACCGCGATTGGTGCTGCCGAGGAACGTGCCGCCCTGCCGCGCAACTGCCGCGTCGAGCCGCGCCGGATCGAGCGTCACGGCCTCGACAGGACGCTCGAGCAGGCCGAGCGTTCCATAGCGCAATCCGACCGTCGTCCAGCCATAGCCATGTTGAGCGCGCAAGGCGACGGCCCGGATCGCAGCGTTGAGGCCGGCGCAATCGCCGCCGCTCGTGAGAATGCCGATTCGTCTGGTCATCAGGATACTCCTGCACACTACGGGCTACGGAACGGCGAACAACTTGAATGGTTCAATCAATCTTGAACTCCACCGTTGCAGCATCAAGATGGCAAACATGAAAGAGCACTATCGGACTTTCGCAGGCTACAACGCCTGGGCCAACCGCCGCCTTTACGGAGCTGCGGCGCAACTGTCCGACGCCGACTATCGTGCCGATCGAGGCGCCTTCTTCAAGTCCATGCATGGCACGCTCAATCATCTGCTGGCCACCGATCGCATCTGGATGAAGCGCTTCACCGGCGAAGGCGAAGCACCGGACCGGCTGGATACCATTCTGCATGAGCATTTCGACGCGCTACGCGCTGCACGTGAGGCCGAGGACCACCGCATCGTCGGCTGGGTCCAGAGCCTCGACGAGGCGCGCTTGACGGGCGTGATCCGCTATCGTCGCGTCTCCACGCCCGAGGAGTTCGTGCAGGAGCTGATGCCGGCGCTCGATCACTGGTTCAATCACCAGACTCACCATCGCGGCCAGGCGCATATGATCCTCACCAGCCTCGGCAAGGCCGCCCCGGAGCTGGACATGCTCTACTACCAACGCGAGATCGCGGCTGGCCGGGCTACTTGAGCTCACAAACCGAGCGGGCGTGACCGGGGCCCGGCCAGCGCGAATCGCAGACAGCGAGCACCTCTCCCTCTGTGCCGTAGAGCGCACTGGTCCAGGTACCATCATCCACCGGGTTCACCACCATGGTCGCGAAGTCACGTAGCCCCACGACATAGGCATCACTGCGGTCGAGACCGGGCACGCGGACGGGTCGCTTGGGATGGTCTGGCGAAGGCACGGGCTGAACGTGCGAGAGTTCCATGCCGCCCGTGCCGACGGCGAGATGCGGCGGCTGCCGACTGTCGAAGCCGATTGCCTGGAAGCGATGCATGTGACCGACGATCACCACCTTGACGTGGGATGGTATCCCGTTGGGAAAGACGCGATGCACAGCCTCGCGCTGGGTTTCGTTGACGAAGCCATAGGGCGTTGACGGAATGGGCCCGCCTTTGTCGCGCTTCACGACACCCCAGATCGGTCGATGGGTGACCAGCCAGGTCGGCGTGCGATCCTCGGCCAGCAGGCGCGCGACCTCACGATACTGGCCAAGATAGAGATCGAGATTGAAGAGAACGGCATCGGCGGCATTGGCCGAATCGATCGCGACGATGTTGAGCTTGCCGAACTTGAGACGAAACGGCGGGTTGGTGATCGTCGGAAAGGCCTGCCCAGCAAAAGGAAGTGCCGGCGGCTTGGGCCACGCGCCGAGTTGCCATCCGGCCGGCGTTTGTGGCGGGCATTCCTGCTGCTTTGCGCCAGGCCCCAACAGGGGCGAGTTGGCATCGAGGAGATAGAACCAGCCGGGACCGGCACGGCTGCACAATTCATGATTGCCGCGGCTCAGCAACCAGGGCGCAACCGGCAACAGGCGCGCGGCGGGCAGGAAGAAGTCGTCGCGCCAGTACGCCCATTTGTCGGGAATCGGGCTGCCTTCCATGTTCTGGCTCCAGTAGGCGGCGCCGATTGGCAGGTCCGGTTCGTCTTCATCGTCGAGATCGCCGGTGTCGTAGAAGCTGACGGGCATGTCGCGGCCATAACCCGAGACACGAGCTGGCACGACCATGCCTCGTGGCGTGCCGCGATAGTTGTAGTCGCCGACATGGATGATCAGGTCGGGTCGGTTCCCGACCTCCTCGTCCGACAACGTGCCGAACGGCCAGACCTTGGCGAAGCCATCACCGGTGCAAGGCTGCGGCTTGTCCTTGGTGTCGCCGCGGCAACCGCTATCGCCTACCAGCACGACCCGACGCGGCGTGCCGAGTGATACCACCGGCAGATCAATGCGCCGACCTCCCTGGAATACGCTCGCCGCCTCGCCCACGGGATAGCGCGCCTCGCAGACCAGCACGTCGTCGAACTGACCGCCTACGGGGCGTCGGCGTGGCGTCATGGTGACGGGCGTGCCGCCGTGGGAAGAGCGCAGCGACGGACACGCCGTTGCGCGCTCGGCGACGCTGCGCACCATCGGGACAGGCCTGCCATCCGTGCCCTCTCCGAACACCACGAAGGCGAAGAAGGGAGATGCTGTCCGCTGCGCCTGCACCGCACCATTCGCTAGGACCAACGCAAGAGCGGATGCGAGGACGAGGCAGACGAAGCGCATGGCGAAAGACTCCAGAACATTGCCGCAGCGGCAAAGCTCAAGCAGGATGTCAGAAAAGAATGGTGAGGAAAGCTCGATGGGCCAAACGCCGGACGATGTGCGGGACAGTACGCTGGATAATGTCACAGTCTCCTACATGGAGCGCACGCGGCACTATTATCGCGCGCTAGGATACGAGCAGGATTATGTATGGGCGCGCTTCGACGACGTACCGTTCACCCCGCTCACCAAGCCTCTTTCGGCTACACGTCTCGGCCTCGTCACCACGGCGAGCCCACCGGGGCTCAGCAATCGCAATGCCCAAGGCGTGCGCCGTGTCTGGTCGGGGGATATCGATCCGCCGCCGGCCTCGCTGTTCACCAACAACCTCGCCTGGGACAAGGAATCGACCCACACCGAGGATCGCGAAAGCTACCTGCCGATCGAGACCGCATCCGCACTG
This sequence comes from Reyranella sp., assembly GCF_004297405.1. Lineage (GTDB taxonomy): Bacteria > Pseudomonadota > Alphaproteobacteria > Reyranellales > Reyranellaceae > Reyranella. The sequence continues at coordinate 27,196 of NZ_SCVC01000013.1, read as the reverse complement.
GCGCACGATGGCCGCCTCGCAGGCCTCGCCGCGCGTTTCCACGGGGTGCCGACCGAGTACAGCCAACGGAAGACCCTGACCGAGGACGCGCCTGAAGTCCTGGCGCGGCTGCGTGCAGATGGCGCCAACGCCGCCCTGCTCTGCGCGCTTTGACCCGTCTGCCACCAAACCGTGAGTTTGGTCGCCCGACATCTCGAAGCCAACGGACTGCCGACCGTCATCGTGGGTTCGGCCCTCGACGTGGTGGAATATTGCGGCGTGCCGCGATTCCTGTTCACTGACTTTCCACTCGGCAACCCCTGTGGCCTTCCGTGGAACCGCGACATGCAACGCGCCATCGTCGATCAGGCGATCGGCCTCCTCGAGACGGCCGACCGGCCACGCACGACACTGCAGGCGCCCTTCACCTGGAAGGCGGACGATCCCGGCTGGCGCGCCCGCTACGGCCGTGTCGATCCGGCAGAGCGCGAACGCCTGCTGGCGGCCGGCCGCGAGCGCCGTGAACACCAGGCGGCCGCCAGCACGTTGAAGAAGGGCTGAGCGCGATCAGGAATTCCAGAGCTGCGGTGAGCCGCGTACGACGACACGGCGTCCCATCGCGGTAATCGCGGGTCCGTTGGCTGTTACTACAGCGAGTTCCGACTCCACGAGATGCTTGATCGCAACGTGATCGAGCAGACGATGATCGCGGTTCCAGCCGCCGATCGCTTTCAAGGTTTCCCATTCACTGGGACTGAGTCGGAGATCGTTTTCCGTATCCATGCTGCCTCCGATGCACTGGGGCAGACCGTTTACTCGCTAAACGTGACAGATCGGCGACCGGCTCCGATTTGTCACAACGACAAATCGGAAACCCGCAGGACTTATGAGCGGCAGCGAAAAAACGTCAGAACATGCCGTTGCTATTGGCCGCCTTCTCGGGGATCGGCTGGATCACATCCCAGTGCTCGACAATCTTGCCGTTCTCGAGGCGGAAGATGTCGACGATGGCCACACCGCGATCGCCGGGTTCGCGATGGCTCTCGACATGCAAGATCACGAAATCGCCGTCGGCGAAGGCGCGCTTGATCTCGCTGCGGGCATTCGGCGTCTTCTCCTTGCGCATGGCAATGAAGGCCTTGAAGCCTTCGATACCGTCCGGCGCCGTCGGATTGTGCTGGATGTATTTCGGCCCGAAATGTTTGGCCGCCGCGTCGAAGTCTTTCTGATTGAGACCTTTCTCGTAGAAGTCGAGAACGACTTTCTTGTTGGTCTCCGGATCGGCGGCCATCGCTGTCGCAATGGCGGCAAGCGACAGCACGACAGCGAGTGCGAGATGCTTCATGGGGATAGCCTCTCTCTGCCGACCTCGAGCGTCCGGCGGGCTACATGTTGCGCGAGAATTCCTCGTCCGTCGGCAGCCGCCCATCAGGCGTCAGTTGATTGATGAATTCCGGCAGATGCTGGCTGAGGCCGGCAAGCAGATCGTTCTGCGACAATCCCGATTGCTGGCTGAGCGTGCCGAGTCTGTCCGGTCCGATCGCCTTCGCGAGATCTTCCAGACCGATAGGCTGGTTGGCGCCCGTGCCGACCCACGACTTGACGGCATCGCCTTGGCCCGCCTGCTCGAATTGTTTCATCAAGTCGCCCAGGCCACCGCTCAGGACGCCGCCCGCGGAGCCACCGGCCCCACCGGCCAACAGGCCGCCCAATCCGCCTTTCAGCAGGCCACCGAGGTCGCCACCCAGCAATTCGCCCAACAAGCCGCCACTGGCTGAGGTATTGCCTCCCGATGGTTGTTGCTGCTGCTGACCGCCCAGCATCCGGCTGGCGAGCAGCCCGAGCAGCGCGATCATGATGGGTGAGAGAGCGCTTCCACTTCCGCTGCGCCCTGCGGGAGCCTCGCGGCCGGGACCGGTCTGGATGCCGTTCAGAATGTCTAGCAAGCTCATGCTGCCCCTCCAGTCTGTTGGCGATGGTACGATCCCACCGTCGGATGGAGAGGGCAAGGCAAAGGCGGACATAGCCTAAGCATGCTCGGCTGCCGGAGCCTGCATAGGGTGAGAAAGAACTGGTCCGCGAAGTGCTTGCCGGGAATGGTGGGCGCACCAGGGCTCGAACCTGGGACCCGCTGATTAAGAGTCAGCTGCTCTACCAACTGAGCTATGCGCCCCCCGAAGACCGGAGGCATTGCCCGGAAGCGGCGCGGCTATACCAAGGCCTTTTCCCCTTGTCGAGTCGTCTGGAAAACGGGCCGGGGAAACCTGCCTACCGTGTGCGCGGCAGTTGCGCATCGCGGTAGACGTTGACCCCGATCAGCAGCCCGCAGGCGAACATAACCGAGAGCAGCGCCGTGCCGCCATTGCTGACGAGCGGCAGTGGCACACCCACGACCGGCAGCAGGCCCATGACCATCGCCGTGTTGATGAAGACGTAGAGGAACATCAGCGACGTGACGCCGAGCGCCAGCAGGCGGCCAAAATGGTGCTGGCTGCGGAAGGCGATCGAGAAGCCCCACACCAGCACCAGCGCGAACAGGGCGAGCAGTACGCAGGCGCCGACCATGCCCCACTCTTCGACGAAGGTCGTGAAGATGAAGTCGGTCTGTTTTTCCGGCAGGAAGTTCAGCGACGACTGGGTGCCCTTCAGGAATCCCTTGCCGAACAGGCCACCCGAGCCGATGGCGATCTTGGACTGGGTGATGTGGTAGCCGGCGCCCAGCGGGTCACGGTCGGGATCGAGGAAGGTGAGCACGCGCTTGCGCTGGTATTCGTGCATGAGCGTCCAGGCGATCGGCAGGCAGGCGACCGCCGAAACTCCCGCGGCAAGGAACATCCAAATTCGCACGCCGGCCACGAACAGCAATGCGCCACCGCCCATCAGCACCATCATCGCCGTGCCGAGGTCGGGCTGAACCATGACCAGCGCCACCACCACCAGGATCATGGCCACCGGCGGCAGCGTGTAGAGGAACTGCGACGCCTGTTCCTTGCGCAGCCCGTGATAGTAGCGTGCCAGCACCAGGATCACCGCCACCTTGGCGATTTCCGAAGGCTGGATCTGCAGCGGCCCGATCACCAGCCAGCGCTGCGCGCCCATGCCGATCTTGCCGATGACGTCGACGGCCACCAGCATCAGGACCGAGACGATGTAAATCGGCCAGGCCATCGCCAGCCAGACCTTGGGGTGGATCAGCGCTACCACCAGCATCAGTCCGAAGGCCGCTCCATAACGCACGGCATGACGCGCTGCCCACGGCTCGAAGCGGCCGCCGGCCGCCGAATAGAGCGCCAGAACGCCAACCCCCGCGATTGCGGTCAGGACGAGGACGAGCCCCCAGTTGATGCGCCAGATCTTCTCGGCAAAGCCGATCGGCGCCGGTGCGTCGAGGGCGAGGCTCACCGCGACGCCATCTTCTTGAAGCCATCGGTGCGGCGCGACGGATCGCGCTTCATGGTCTCCACCAGCACATCGCGGCCGATCGGGCCAGCGGTGGAGCCACCCGCCATACCGTGCTCGACGATGACGGCGCAGGCATAGCGCGGCTTGTCGGCCGGACCGAAGCAGACGAACAGCGCGTGGTGGCGCAAATGCCAGGGAAGCTGCGCCTGGGTGATGCCCATCTCGCGTTCGCGTTCGGTGATGCGCTTCACCTGAGCCGTGCCGGTCTTGCCCGCAAAGGTGAAGGCCGGGTCCAGCACCTTGCCGGCGCCGTCGCGCCTCAGGTGGATAGCCGTGCCCAGGCTGCCATTGACCACATCGACCATGCCCTGGCGGATGATCTGCAGGTGTTGTGGATTCAACCGGAGCGATGGCGCTGTCGGCTTGTCGCGGGGCGCCGGCGGCGCCAGCTCTTCGCGGGGCGTCGCCTTGGCTAACAAGAGATTGGGCTGAACCTCGTAGCCACCATTGGCGAGGCGTGCCGTCATCACGGCAAGCTGCAACGGGGTCGCCGTCATGTAACCCTGGCCAATGCCGAGGTTGAAGGTATCGCCGTGCTGCCAGGCTTTGCCGATCTTCTCCTGCTTCCAGCCGCGGCTCGGCTGATTGGCCGACGATTCACCCGGCAGGCCAAGCTCGCTCGTCTTACCGAACCCGAGACGGTTGGCCATGTCGGCAATACGATCGACACCGGCGCGCCGCGCCGCCTCATAGAAGAAGCAGTCGCAGGAGCAGGCGATCGCCTCGGTGACATTGGTCGAGCCGTGGCCGCCCTTCAGCCAGCAATGGAACTTGATGTTGCCGAGTTCGAGGAAGCCGGCGCAGGGCAGTCGCGTCCAAGGATCGATCGCCTTGGATTCGAGCGCGGCCAGCGCCGTCACCATCTTGTAGGTCGAGCCCGGCGGATAGACGCCGGCGATCGCCTTGTTGTGCAACGGCCGCTCGGGATTATCCAGAAGCTCACGCCATTCGCTCTGCGTAATGCCGCGGGCAAAGGTCGAGGGATCGAAGCCCGGTGTCGACACCATCGCCAGCACGTCGCCCGTGATCACGTCCATGACCACGACCGAGCCGGACTGATGCTCCTTCATCTTCTCGGCAACGAAGCGCTGCAGGTCGAGGTCGATGGTGAGCAGCGCATTGGTGCCGGGCTGGCCTTCGGTGCGGTCGAGTTCACGCACGACGCGGCCGACGGCGTTGACCTCGACCTGAACGGCGCCGGCGCGGCCACGCAGATCGTCCTCGAGCGAGCGCTCCATACCCTTCTTGCCGAAGCGCATGGTGGGGAGGCTGAGCACCGGATCGTCCCGGCCGGCAAGGTCCTCATCGGCGACGCGGCCGGTATAGCCCACGATGTGGCTCATCAGCTCGCCTTCGGGATAGTCACGCGACTGGCCGAGATCGATGAAGACGCCCGGGAGATCGGGCGCGTTGAACTCCAGCCGCGCCACCTCTTCCCAGCCAAGGTTTTCTCGCACGACCGCCGGTTGGGAATTGCGGCTGCGGCGAAGCTCACGCAGCAGGCGGTTCTTGTCGGCGTCGCCCAGGCTCAGGATCTGATCGAGCCGCTCGATCAGGACGTCTGCGCCGCGTCCGCGGTCGGACGTCACCATCGCGCGGAAATTGTTACGGTTCACGGCCAGCGGCTGACCGCTGCGGTCGAAGATCAGCCCGCGCGACGGCGGCAGCAGCCGTAGATTGATGCGGTTTTCGTCGGCAAGCGATGCGAAGCGCTCCGTCTCGACGACCTGGAGCTGGTAGAGCCGACCAGCCAGCGCCGTCAGCAGCACGGCCTGCGCACCGCCCAGCACCAGGGCGCGACGCGTAAAGAGGCCGCTGCGTTCGCCATCGCCTTTACGAAAATGCTTCATGTCGTGGTCTCACCCGGCCGCGCCGTGCCACGCGACAGTTCCGGCACGTTCAGCGGATCGCGCGCGCGCACCCGGGCGAGCAGCGGCGCCAGCAGAGGATAGAACACGGCCACCACGAGATACTGCTTGATTGCCGGCACAGGATCGATGGCCGTCCAGGTCCACAGGGTCGTGAAGGCCCAGACCAGGACGACGAAACCGAACATGAGGATGCAGAAGCCGATCCACTGGAAAAGGAACGGCACACCGACCAGGTAGCGGCGGTTGGCGACCACGGCGGCGCGGATCAACACGAATCCCAGGGCACTGACCCCAACCGGCGCACCGGGGCCGCCCAATAGCAGGTCGAGCAACACGCCCATGGCCAGCAGCAGCGGTCCGGGAAGTCGCTCGGGCGTGGCGAGACTGAACTGGAACACGACCAGCGCCGGCAGGAGCGGCAAGGTGTCGGACAGATAAGGGGCGCGCAGCGGCGCCAGGGTCAGCAGCACGAAAAAGAGCAGTACCGAGCCCGGCAGGGCCGCCCTGCCCCAGCGATCGAGACCGGCGAGTACGCCATCGGCGCGCATATCAGCGGACCCTCTGGCCGGGTGCCGGCGTGCCGGCAGGTGCGGCCTGGGGTGCAGGCGTTCCCGTGCTGCCGCTCACCAGACCGGTGACGCCGTAATCGACGACGCGCACGAACTCCAGACGGGAGAAATCGGTGAACGGTCGCACCCGAACGCTGCCTTCGTTCGTCTCGACCACCTCGCCGACCGGAATGCCGACGGGGAAACTGCCACCGTGTCCGGAGGTCACGATGCGGTCGCCCCGCTGAACGCCCGCCACGCTCTGCAGCAAGGTGAGCCGCAGGCGGGTCGAGTTGTCGCCGGCCAAGATGGCGCGCTCGCGCGTGCGTTCGATCAGGACTGGCAGGCGCGAGTTCACGTCGGTAACGAAAAGGACGCGGGCGCTGTTCTCGCCGACCTCGGCGATACGGCCCGCCAGGCCCTCACCTGTCACAACGGCTTGGCCAGGGGCTACGCCGACCCTGCGACCGACATTGAGGAGCGCGCCGCGCATATAGGCGTTGACGCTGTCGCCCACGATGCGGGCGGTGATGAACGAGGCTTCGGGCCCCTCGCGGAAATTGGCCAACCCCCGCAGGCCTTCGTTCTCGTTTTCGAGGCGCCGGGCGGCCGTCTGCCAGGCGAGCAGCCGGGCGTTCTCCTCGCGCAGCCGCGCATTCTCTTCGCGCAGCGAAGCGAATTCCCTCAGGTCGGCGATGGCGCGGTTGGCATAGGCGACGGGCCGCGCAATGGCCTCGAGCACCGGGCTCGCAATATCGAGCGCAAGGACGCGGGCGTGTTCGACGAGAACGGTGTCGGCCTTGCCGATCAGCATGATGACGAAGGCAGCGACCACGACCAGGCCAAGGGCGAAGCGCTGCACGACTGTGCGCACTTGGCCCGCGACCACCTCGAAGTCGTCCCGAATCGCCATGTTCGGCTATTCTACTCCAACTCGCTCGACTTCTCCTCCCCAGCTTAGTCGGGGAGCGCGCGAAGGGGAGGCGTTTCTCTTAGTACATCGAGGACAGAACGCCGCGCAGGCGTGTGATGTTCTCCACAGCGTGACCGGTGCCCAAAGCAACGCAGAGCAGCGGATCCTCGGCCACCGAGACCGGCAGGCCAGTCGCCTGACGCAGCACAGTGTCCATGTTGGCGAGCAGCGCACCGCCGCCCGTGAGCACGATGCCCTTGTCGACGATGTCGGCCGCCAGCTCGGGCGCCGTGTTCTCCAGCGCCACCTTCACAGCCTCGACGATCGCGCTCACCGGCTCCTGCAGGCTCTCGGAGATCTGCCGCTCGGTGATGATCAGCTCCTTCGGCACGCCGTTCATCAGGTCGCGGCCCTTGATCTCCATGGTGCGGCCTTCGCCGTCGTCCGGCGGGCACGCCGACGCAATCGTCTTCTTGATGCGTTCGGCCGAGCTTTCGCCAACCAGGAGGTTATGGTTGCGGCGGATGTAGGCGATGATCGCCTCGTCCATCTTGTCGCCGCCGACGCGCACGGAGCGCGGATAGACGATGCCGCCCAGCGACAGCACGGCCACTTCGGTGGTGCCCCCGCCGATATCGACGACCATGGAGCCGGTCGGCTCGGTCACCGGCAGACCGGCACCGATCGCCGCCGCCATCGGCTCCTCGATCAGCCACACCTTACGGGCGCCCGCGCTCTCGGCCGATTCCTGAATGGCGCGACGCTCGACGGCGGTGGAGCCGGAGGGCACGCAGACCACGATCTGCGGATGGGCAAAGCTGCGCCGGTTATGCACCTTGGAGATGAAGTGCTTGATCATCGCTTCGGCGACTTCGAAGTCGGCGATGACGCCGTCACGCAGCGGGCGGATCGCCTGGATGTTGCCGGGGGTACGGCCCAGCATCATCTTGGCTTCTTCGCCGACGGCGAGGACCTGCCGCTTGCCGCTCTGCGTGGTCAACGCCACGACGGACGGTTCGTTGAGAACAATGCCCCGACCCTTCACATAGACCAGCGTATTGGCCGTGCCGAGGTCGATGCCCATGTCCGCCGAAAATAGCCCGATGACGCGCGACAGCATTGAGTTAAGTCTCTGTAATTGCGGCGAAATCTTGATTTTAAAGCGCCATTCCTGGGTCCGGCGCCAAGGTGCGACCGGGTTTAGACCGGCGGGCCAACGCTCGCAAGACGATTCAGGCCAAGCATCCTGCAACCTCGCTTCAGACGTGTTCCTCTTTCGTGCGACGCGAAGAACAGACGCGCCACCTGCAGCTACAGCCCCATCATCTTGGCGATGGTGTTGCGCTGGATGTCGTTGGTGCCGCCGCCGATCGAGCCGACGCGCACGTCGCGGAACAGACGCTGAATGTCGTGCGCCATCGTGTAGCCGGCGCCGCCCATGATCTCCATGGCGAGGTGGGCGCATTTGAACTCGCCGTCGGTGCCCTGGATCTTGGCGATAGCCGTCTCCTCGACGGGATCGAGCCCGGCGTCGAGCATGTCGGCCAAACGGTAAGTCAGCGCCTGCGTGGTGCGCAGCATGATGCGCATGTCGGCGAACTTGTGCTGGATCGCCTGGAACTTCGAAATCGGCTGGCCAAACTGCACCCGCTCTTGAGCGAAGCGTTTGGCGTACTCGATGGCGAAGTGCATGTTGCCGCAGGCCTGCGCGGCGAGGCACAGGCGCTCGAGGTTCAGCCCTTTCATCAGGCCGGACCAGCCACGATTCTCCTCGCCGATCACATGATCGGCCGGCACGAACACGCCATCGAAGAAGATTTCGTTGGCATGCGTGGTCCGCCGGCCGAGCGTCTCCAGCGGCTTCATGGTGAGGCCGGCCGCTTTGGCATCGACCCAGAAGAGCGTCACGCCCTTGTGGCGCGCATCGCCGTCGGTCTTGGCGACCACCATCAGGTAATCCGCGACATGGGCGGCGCTGATGTAGAGCTTCTGGCCGGTGATCCGGTAGCCGTTGCCGTCGCGCACGGCGCGCGTCTTGATGCCGGAGGCGTCGGAGCCGGTGTCGGGCTCCGAAAGCGCGAAGGCGGACTTCAACTTGCCGGCGCAGATTTCCGGCAAATAGCGCCGGCGCAGATGCTCGCCGGCCGTGAGCTGCAGGTGCATACCGCCATAGACGACGGTCGGCAGGTAGAGCGATGACGCGCCGCTGTAGTGGCGCGCCAGCGCTTCGACCAGGATGACGAGATCCTTGCGGCTGCCGCCCATGCCGCCATAGGCGGGATCGTAGGGCAGCGCCATGTAGCCCGCTTCGGCCAAGGCCTTGAAGGCCGCGTGCGGGAATTCGCTGGCGGCATCGAGCCGGCGCACCTCCTCTGATGGCAGCACGCGCGCCAGCAGTTCGGAGACGTTGCGCCGGATCAGCTTCTGTTCGTCGGTCAGACCGAAATCATCCAAGTCAGTCATCAAACTCTCGAAATAACAATCTAGCTTCAGTCGAACACAACGACGCCGCGGGCAACTTCGCCGGCCATCATCCTCTTGAAGCCGTCGTTGATCTCCGAGAGCTTGTAGGTGCGGCTGATCAGGCCGTCGATGTTCAGACGCTTGTTCATGTAGTGGTCGACCAGTACCGGGAAATCGAGGTCGGGCCGCACGGAACCGTAGAAGGTGCCGCTCACTTTCTTCTCACTGAACACCATCATGAAGGGCGAGTACTGCGCCTTCATCGACGGCGCAGAGATACCGACGGCGACGGCGTGCCCACCCGGCGCCAGGGCATCGAAACCGAGGGCCTGGGTCTTGTCGATCGACACCGCATCGAAGGAATAGTCGACACCCAATCCGCCGGTGATCTCCTTCACCTTTTTCACCGGGTCGTTGTCGGTCGCGGTGTTGACGGTGTGCGTGGCGCCGAAGGTCTTCGCCATCTCGAGCTTGTTGTCGAGGATGTCGGCCGCGATGATCTTCGACGCGCCCGAGAGCATGGCGCCCTGGATGGCGTTGAGGCCGACGCCGCCGCAGCCGATCACCAGCACGGTCGAGCCCGCTTCGATCTTGGCATGACGGGTCACCGCACCGACGCCGGTTGCCACGCAGCAGCCGACCAGAGCTGCCTGCGCCCAGGGCATGTCCTTGCGGATCGGAATCACCATCTCCTCCGGCACCACCACCTCCTCGGCGAAGGTGCCGATGCGGGCCATCTGGTTGATGCCCTGGCCCTTGTGCTTCAGCCGCAAGGTGCCGTCGTAGAGAGAGCCCGGCGGCACCGAGGCGCGGCCGATGCAAAGGACGGTGCGGCCCTGCGTGCAGTAGCGGCAGCGGCCGCAATGCGGACGGAAGGAGAAGATTACGTGGTCGCCCGGCTTCACCGTCGTGACGCCGGCGCCGCATTCGAGAATCTCGCCGGCCGCTTCATGGCCCGGCACGATCGGCATGGGTGACGGCCAGTCCCCGTTCATGACGTGCCAGTCGCTCTGGCAAACACCCGACGCCCGCATCTTCACGCGCACTTCCTGCGCCTTCGGCGGATCGAGCTCGCACTCCACGACCTGCAAAGGCTCATTGGGCTTGAACAGAACAGCGGCCTTCATGTTTTTCCTCCTGAATCGTTGGCGGGACTATATCATCGCCCGCATGACCAACACCCTTCTCATCACCGGTGGCGCTTCGGGCATCGGCGCCGAGACCGCCCGTCGCGCTGCAACACGCGGCTACAGGATCGCCATCAACTATCGTTCGCGCGACGCTCAGGCCAAGGCCGTCGTGGCCGACATCACGGCCAAGGGCGGCCAGGCCATCGCATTGCCAGGCGATATGGCGAACGAAGCCGATATCGTGCGCCTGTTTGCAGAGACCGAGCGGACGCTGGGGCCGATCACCCATCTGGTCAACAGCGCCGGCATCGATCCCAGCAGGGCGCGCGTCGAGGACTATGACGCCGCCACGCTCCATCGCCTGTTCACGATCAATGTCACCGGCCTGATGCTGTGCTGCCGCGAGGCCACGCGGCGCATGTCGACCAAGAACGGCGGCAAGGGCGGCGCGATCGTCAACGTCTCGTCCATGGCCGGCACCCTCGGCGGACGCAAAGGCGCGTCGGCCTATGCCGCCACCAAGGGCGCGGTCGATGCCTTCACCAAGGGCTTTGCCCGCGAAGTCGCGGCCGAAGGCATCAGGGTCAATTCGATCCGCCCCGGCGCGGTCATGACCGAGATGACCGAGGGCCGGTTGAACGACACCGCTGTCCGCACTGCCGTCGCCGCGTCGATTCCCATCCAGCGCATTGGCGAGGCGCATGAAATCGCCGAGGCGATCTTGTGGCTCCTGTCGAAGGAAGCCTCCTTCATTACCGGCGCCATGCTCGACGCATCCGGAGGCGGCTATGTCATCTGAAGCCAAAACACTTCTCATCACCGGCGGTGCCTCGGGCATCGGCGCCGAAACGGCCCGCCGCGCGGCAGCGCATGGCTATAAGATCGCCATCAACTACCGCTCGCGCGACGCCCAGGCCAAGGCGGTCGTGGCCGACATCGCGACCAAAGGTGGCCAGGCCATCGCCCTGCCGGGCGACATGGCGAACGAGGCCGACATCGTGCGGCTGTTCGAGGAGACCGAGCGGGCGCTGGGTCCCGTCACGCATCTCGTCAACAGTGCCGGCATCAACGGCAAGCGCGGCCGGGTCGATGAGTACGACGCGGCCATCCTCGCCAACCTATTCGCCGTGAATGTCGTTGGGCTGATGCTCTGCTGCCGTGAAGCAGCGCGGCGCATGTCGACCCAGCACGGCGGCAAGGGCGGCGCGATCGTCAACATCTCGTCGATGGCCGGGACACTGGGCGGACGCCCCGGCTCGTCGGCCTATGCCGCCAGCAAGGGCGCCGTCGATGCCTTCACCAAGGGCTTTGCCCGCGAGGTCGCGGCAGAGGGCATCCGTGTGAACTCACTGCGACCGGGCATGGTGTTGACCGAGATGACCGAAGGCCGGCTGAACGACGCCACTTTCCGCGCCAGCATCGAAGCCTCGATCCCGATGGGACGAATAGGCCAGAGCCACGAGATGGCCGACACGATCCTGTGGCTGCTCTCGGAACAGTCGTCCTTCATCACCGGCGCGATGCTCGACGCCTCGGGTGGCGGATACATGATCTGAGCGCATTCATATGCGCTGGCCCAAAAGAATTGAGGCGCCGAAACCGGCGCCTCTTTTCTTATCTAATCTGATCGGCGTGCTTAGTTGCGCGCCTTGTCGACCAGAGCCTTTTCCTTGATCCACGGCATCATGCCGCGCAGCTTCTCGCCGACCTGTTCGATCGGGTGCTCGGCCATCTTCTTGCGCATGGACTTGAACGAAGCCTGGTTGACCTTGTTCTCCAGCATCCAGTCGCGCGCGAAGCGGCCGGACTGAATGTCCTCGAGGACGCGCTTCATCTCGGCCTTGGTCTCGGCCGTGACGATGCGCGGGCCCGAACGATACTCGCCGTACTCTGCGGTGTTGGAGATCGAGTAGTTCATGTTGGCGATGCCGCCCTCGAAGATGAGGTCGACGATCAGCTTCACTTCGTGCAGGCACTCGAAGTACGCCATCTCCGGCGCGTAACCCGCCTCGACCAGCGTCTCGTAGCCAGCCTTGATCAGCTCGACCAGACCGCCGCACAGAACGACCTGCTCACCGAACAGATCGGTCTCGCACTCTTCCTTGAACGAGGTCTCGATGGTGCCGGCGCGACCGCCGCCGACCGCCGAGGAGTAGCTGAGCGCGATCTCGAGCGCGTTGCCCGACGGGTTCTGCGCCACTGCCACGAGGCAGGGCACGCCGCCGCCACGCACATACTCGGAACGCACCGTGTGACCCGGGCCCTTCGGCGCGATCATGAACACGTCGAGATCGGCACGCGGCGTCAGCAGGTTGAAGTGAACGTTAAGGCCATGGGCGAAGGCGAGCGCGGCGCCCTGCTTCATGTTGGGCTCAAGATCGGCGTTGTAGATGTCCGACTGCAACTCGTCCGGAGTCAGCACCATCACGATGTCGGCCCACTTGGCGCCATCGGCCGGACTCATGACGGTGAAGCCGGCGCCTTCGGCCTTCTTCGTCGTCGCGGAGCCGGGCTTCAGTGCAATGCGCACGTCCTTGACGCCGGAATCGCGCAGGTTCATGGCGTGGGCGTGGCCCTGGCTGCCGTAGCCGACGACAAGGACCTTCTTGCCCTTGATCAGGTTCACATCGGCGTCACGATCGTAGTAGACACGCATAGGGCCCATTCCTCCTGGCAGTGCGCTCTTGGCAATAAACGGGGCTTACTAGACAACCCAGCCCACAAACACCAGTCTGGAATCCTGCCTCTTCGCATGTCGGCCCTGCATTCCCTCCTGCCCCTGCTCGCTATGTCCTTTTTCCTCGGCGGCTGCTGGTACAGCTCCTCCGTCTCCGGCAGCAAGGATGGTACGTCGCAGATGCGGCGGATCGACCAGGCGAATGCCAGCACCACGCCGCAACAGGCCCAGGCGCTCATCAGCGGCAAGACTTGGCGCGCAACCGGCAGCCTCTACGGCCCTGCCGTCCACTATTCTACACCTGACGGGCGGGATTTTGCCTGGTTCATTGAGGGACGCCAGGTCGTCGCGGGCGAATGGAAGGTCGAAACCGGCCCCGCAGGCCCCAGCGGAACCTTGGTTACGAAAGTCTGCCTGCGCTACCCCGGCGAAGCGATCCATCCGATCAGCAAGGCCGCGGGCGCCGACTGGTACTGCCAGGCTGCCGGTTCGGTCTTCGCATGGGTGGGCGAGCGCGTAGACGGCGATCCACTCGGGCTCGCCAGCCGGAGCGAATTGCCGTTCGTCTCCCGCCACAAGCCCCTGACCATCAGCCAATTGCAGGCACTGCTACAGCGCTAGACCTCAAAGGACCTCAACACTCATGTCGATCTTCCGCTTTTCGTCGCTCCTCACCATGGCCGCCCTGGCCCTCGGCGCCTGCTCCAATCCCGATCCGGAAGCGCCGACGACACCGGCCGTGGCCATGCCGGGCATCGACTATGCCGTCGCCAATTCGACGCCCGGCGAAGCCGAACGCGCCATGAGCCACAAGACCTGGATGTGGACACGCGGCGGCGGGCCGGCGCAGATCCACTATTCGACCGCCGATGGGCGCGACTACGCCTGGCTGGTCGGCCAGCGGCGGATTTTCCAGGGTGAATGGAAGACGCAGACGACGACCGAAGCCGGCGGCCAGCCGCTGATCCAGGTCTGCCTGCGCTACCCCGGCGTCAATCTGGGCGGACTCAGCAGCAACTGGACCTGCCGACCGGCCGGAACCTTCTTCGTCGAGATGCAGCAGCGCGAGAGCGGCGATCCGCTGCGCATCGCGGGCCGCACGCAGGCGCTGTTCGTCCTGACGCAGACGCCGGCCAACCTCGCCGAGGTCGAAGGCCGGGTCGCAGCGATCCAGGGCATTCGCAACTAGCGATCGAGGGCGAGCTTCAAACCGAGCACCCCAAGCGCTCCACCCATGATGCGGTCGAGCCAAACCTTGGTGCGACGGTAGAAGGCGCGCGCGGTGCTGCCGGAGAAGAGCAGCGCCAGCAGGGCGAACCAGGTGAATTCGTTGATCGCCACGATGGCGAGCACCGTCGCGTCCATCCACGCCGGCGGCTGGGCAGGCAGCAGCGAAATGAAGATGCTGCCCATGAAGACCATGACCTTGGGATTGCTGAGCTGCAGCAGCAGCGCCTTGACGAAACCCTGCCAGGCGCCGGCCTGCGCCGCCGCGGGATCGGCTTCAGGCAGCGGCGCACCGGCATGGCGCAGCAGCATGAAGCCGAGATAGATCAGGTAGATCGCGCCGGCAATTCGGAAGGCGACGTAGAGCCACTCGAAGCGGGCGAACAGGATCTGCAGGCCATAGAGCGCCGCTGCAGCCCAGACCAGCGCCCCCAGCATCATGGCGAAAGCCGCCAGCAGACCGGCGCGCCGGCCGGACACGGCCGACGTCTGGATCACGAGAACAGTCGACGGCCCCGGGCTCGCGACGGCCAGCAAATGGACTAGCGCGAGGCCTGCGAGGGCGGCGACGTATTCCACTAGAGCTGCTCGGCCCCGCGCGACATGGCGACGATACCGGTACGGCCGACATCGACCAGGCCGAGCGTTTCCATGAGACCGACGAAGGTCTGCACCTTGTCGGAATTGCCGGTGACCTCGAAGACGAAGGAGTCGGTCTTGGCGTCGATCACCTTGGCGCGGAAGACATCGGCGAGCCGCAGCGCCTCGACGCGCTTTTCACCGGTGCTCTTGACCTTCACCAGCGCCAGTTCGCGCTCGATGTGCGGGCCCTCGACAGTGAGGTCGCGCACACGATGGACCGGCACCAGCCGGTCGAGCTGCGCCTTGATCTGCTCGATCACCATCGGCGTGCCGCTGGTGACGATGGTAATGCGCGAGAGGTTCTCCTTGGCGTCGGTCTGCGCCACGGTCAGGCTCTCGATGTTGTAGCCGCGACCCGAGAACAGGCCGACCACGCGCGCCAGGATGCCGGGCTCGTTGTCGACCAGGACGGAGATGGTGTGGCTGGAGGCAAGTTCCTGCATGACTACACCAACACCATGCCTTCTTCGGACACCGGCTTCTGCGCCTTGTCGTCGGGGCCCAGCAGCATGTCGTTGTGTGCAGCACCCGAGGGGATCATCGGGAAGCAATTCTCCTTCTGGTCGACGATGACGTCGACCACGACGGGATGCTTCAGGGCGATCATCTCCTTGATCGTGTCGTCGAGCTTCTCGGGCTCGTGGCAGCGCAGGCCCTTGGCACCGAACGCCTCGGCGAGCTTCACGAAGTCGGGCAGCGATTCCATGTAGCTCTCGGAGTAGCGGCTGCCGTGCAGCAGCTCCTGCCACTGGCGAACCATGCCCATGTACTGGTTGTTGAGGATGAAGATCTTCACCGGCAAGCGGTACTGCGCCACCGTCGAGAGCTCCTGGATATTCATCAGGATCGAGGCTTCGCCCGCCACGTCGATGACGAGCGCGTCGGGGTGCGCGATCTGCACGCCCATCGCCGCCGGGAAGCCGTAGCCCATGGTGCCGAGCCCACCCGACGTCATCCAGCGGTTGGGCTGCTCGAACTTCAGGAACTGCGCCGCCCACATCTGGTGCTGGCCCACTTCGGTGGTGATGTAGTGGTCCTTGTCCTTGATGTGATGATAGAGGCGCTCGAGCGCGTACTGCGGCTTGATCGTGCCCTTCTCGCTCTTGTAGGCGAGGCAGTTGCGGGCCCGCCACGTCTCGATCTCGGCCCACCAGGCCTTCAGCGCCTTCTGGTCGGTCTTCGGCTGCTTGGCCTTCCAGACCTTGATCATCTCCTCGAGGACCAACGTGGCATCGCCCACGATGGGGAGATCGACACGCACGTTCTTGTTGATCGAGCTCGGGTCGATGTCGACATGGATCTTCTTCGACCCCGGCGAGAACTTGCCGAGATTGCCGGTGATGCGATCGTCGAAACGCGCGCCGATGTTGATCATCACGTCGCAGCCGTGCATCGCCAGATTGGCTTCGTAGGTGCCGTGCATGCCCAGCATGCCGAGGAACTGTTTGTCGGACGCCGGAAAGGCGCCCAGTCCCATCAGCGTGTTGGTGACGGGATAACCCGTCATGCGGACGAACTGCGTCAGCAGCTTCGAGGCCTTGGGCCCGGAATTGATGATGCCGCCGCCGGCATAGAAGATCGGACGCTTGGCGTGCGCGATCATCTCGACAGCCTGCTCGATCTTCTTCGGATCGGGCTTGGTCTGCGGGCGATAGCTCTTGTGCTGCACCGGCTTCTTGGGCGCCACGTAGTCGTGCTTGTTCATCAGCACGTCCTTGGGCAGGTCGATGACGACCGGGCCGGGACGGCCGGAGCGCGCCACGTAGAAAGCCTCGTGAACGGTGCGAGCGAGGTCGCCTACCGCCTTCACCAGGTAATTGTGCTTGGTGCAGGGCCGCGTAATGCCGGTCGTGTCCGCTTCCTGGAAGGCGTCGTTGCCGATCAGATGCGTCGGCACCTGGCCGGTCAGGCAGACAATCGGAATCGAATCCATCAGGGCGTCGGTGAGGCCGGTCACGGCATTGGTGGCGCCGGGACCGGAGGTCACCAGCACCACGCCGACCTTGCCGGTCGAGCGGGCATAGCCCTCGGCCGCATGCACGGCCGCCTGCTCGTGGCGCACCAGGATGTGGCGCAGCCGGTTCTGCTTGAAGATCGAATCGTAGATCGGAAGGACCGCGCCGCCGGGATAGCCGAAGACGACCTCGACTTCCTCGTCGATCAAGGCTTTCACCAATAGATCGGCGCCGGTCGTGGCTGACTCCTCGGGCTTCATGACAGCAGTCTCCTTCTGACAAATGTGCCGCAAAACGGGGGTTTTGCGGCGCGGCGGAAGATAGAGGCCGGGCCAGAGGGGGTCAACCCGAAATGCACGAAACGTAAAGTTTCAGACCCCAGAATTGTCCAAATATTTCTCAGTAGCGGCCAAACTTTGGTCAGCCTCCGGAGCCAACACAAGATCTGGTGCCATCTGATGTCGGAACCACGTCATCTGCCGTTTGGCGTATTGGCGGGTGTGATCTATGGCGATACGGCGTGCCTCTGCCAGCGACAACTCGCCCCGAAAGTGACGGAAAAGCTCTGGCGCGCCGTGGGCCTTGAGGCCCGGCCAGTGCGGATCGGGACTTCGGTCGAATACAGCGCGCGCTTCGGCCGGCACACCACCCGCCAGCATCGCGTCGAACCGGCGTTCGATCCGCTCACGCAGCCAGCCACGCTCCGGCGCCAGCAGCAGGCTCGCAAAACGCCAGGGCGCAGGCTTGGCTTCGCCCTCCTGCCAGGCGCTGAGCGGCCGGCCGGTTGCCAGCCACACTTCCCAGGCCCGCACATGGCGCTGGCGATCGCCCGGCTTGAGGCGGGCCACGATGGTGGGGTCCTTCTCGGCCAGCCGCACGCGAAAGGCGTCTGCGCCTATTGCTTGCCATTCTTCATTGGCCTGAAGGCGCAGCTCCGCAGGCGTATCGGGGATGACAGCAATGCCCTGCATCAGGGTCCGAAGATAGAGGCCCGACCCACCGCACAGGATGGGGGCGCGGCCTTCGGCGTGGGCGCGTTCGATCTCGGCCGAAGCCAGGCCGCGCCACCGTGCGGCAGTGAGCGTCTCGCTGAGCGGCAGGATGCCGTACAGGACATGCGGTACCCGTGCCCGTTCCTCGGCGCTAGGCTGCGCCGTCAAAATGGGAAAGGCATCGTAGGTCTGCATGGCGTCGGCGTTGATCACGACGCCGTTGCGCCGTTCTGCAAGCGCGAGCGCCAGCGCCGACTTGCCGCTGGCAGTCGGGCCGGTGACGACGATGACGCGATCCTGTGCCCTGGAACCCATGAGACCGGCGCACAGATTGCAAATCCGCGACCCCACCGCTAGAGCCGATGGCGTGAAAAACGTCCTCGTCCTGATTTCAGATCCCGCCCGTCCGGCTCTCGACGCATCCGTCCTCGACGCCGCGGCTGACGCGCTGCGCGCCGCGGGCGCCACCGTCGGTACGCCCGACTGGCTGGCGGCTGGCATCGCCTGCGATCTGCCTTTCGAAGGCACCGCGGCCTCCGTGACTGTGCCCGGCGTCGACGTCGTCGCACTTCCGGCCGCGGGTCGACGCAAGAAGCTCCTCGTGGCCGACATGGAATCGACCATGATCCACAACGAGATGCTGGACGAGCTGGCCGACTTTCTGGGCCTGCGCGAGAAGATCGCCGGCATCACCGCGCGCGCCATGAACGGCGAGATCGATTTCGCCGGCGCGCTGACCGAGCGGGTCGGCCTGCTGAAGGGGCTGCCGGTGGCGAAGCTCGACGAGGCCGCAACGCGCATCCGCTACATGCCGGGCGGCGCGACCTTGCTCGCCACCATGAAGAAGCATGGCGCTCATTGTGCGCTGGTCTCGGGCGGCTTCACCTACTTTACCGAGATGGTCCGCCAGTCGCTGGGCTTCGACTTCGACGCCGCGAACATCTTGAAGCACGACGGCAAGACCCTGACGGGAACGGTCGAACCGCCGATCCTGGGCAAGGAGGCGAAGCTCGCCGCCCTCCAGCGCCTGGCCGCCGAACAGGGTGTCACACCGGCCGAGGCCGTGACTGTCGGCGATGGCGCCAACGATCTGCCGATGCTGCAGGCTGCAGGCCTTGGCGTCGCCTTCCATGCCAAGCCCACGGTCGCGGCTCAGGTAGACGCCCGCATCGACCACGGCGATCTCACCGCGCTGCTCTACCTGCAGGGCTATCGCCGCACTGACTTCGACGAAAGGAAAGACCCATGACCGAGATTCGACGGATCGTCCTCGCCAAGCGCCCGGTGGGCGATGTCACTGCAGATTGCTTCCGCGACGAGACGGCGACCCTGGCGGCGCCTGCCGATGGCCAGATCCTGGTGCGCTCGCGCTTCCTCTCGCTCGATCCCTACATGCGGCCGCGCATGACCGAGCTGCGCTCCTACACACCACCCTTCGACCTCGACAAGCCGCTGACCGGCGGCTCGGTCGGCGAAGTGGTGGAGTCGAAGAACCCGCGTTACGCCAAGGGCGACATCGTGATGGGCATGCTGGATTGGGCGACTCACACGCTCCATGACGGCAAGGGCCTGCGCAAGCTCGACGCCGCGGGCGTGCCGCTGTCGGCCCATCTCGGCGTACTGGGCATGCCGAGCTTCACGGCCTGGTACGGCATGAAGCACATCTGCAAGCCCAAGGCCGGGGAGACCGTGTTCGTCTCGGCAGCCACCGGCGCGGTGGGCCAGGTGGCGGGCCAGCTCGCCAAGCTTGCCGGCGCCAAGGTCGTGGGCTGCGCCGGCGACGAGCAGAAGTGCCAGTGGGCGGTGCGCGAAGCGGGCTACGACGCCTGCTTCAACCACAAGACGGAGCGCGACTACGGCGCGGTTCTGGACAAGCTCTGCCCGCAGGGCATCGACGCCGACTTCGAGAATGTCGGCGGCAAGATCTTCCATGCCGTATTCGAGCGGCTGAACAATTTCGGCCGCGTCGCTTTCTGCGGCGCCATCTCAGAATATCAGGACAAGGAGCCGATGGCCGGCCCGCCGAAGATGTTCACCATCGTGCAGCGCCGGCTGAACCTGCAGGGCTTCATCGTCTCCGACCACGCAGCCCTGATGGGCGACTTCGTGAACGAGGTCGGCGGGCTGGTGAAGGAAGGCAAGCTCAAGAGCCGCGAAACCGTGATCGACGGCCTGGCCAGTGCCCCGCAGGCCTTCATGGGCCTGCTCAAGGGCGAGAATTTCGGCAAACTGGTGGTGAAGGTCTAGCGTCTGCCGGGACGCTCCACGGAAAAGGGCCCCGCTCTCGCGAGCAGGGCCCTTTTTCTTTCTTGGTGGCTGCGGCGCTACTTCGTCAGGCGCAGCGCGGCGAAGCGCGGATCGCCCTGGCGTTCGACGAACAGCAGCACCGAACGCTTCTTCTGCTGCTGCAGCTTGGCCACCAGATCGGTGACCTCCTGCGGCGTCGTCACTGGCTTCTGGTCGACCTCAAGGATGACGTCGCCCGCCTGAAGCTGCTTCTCGGCCGCCGGGCTGTTCGCGGCAACCTTAGTAATGACGACACCCTTGATCTGGTCGCTGAGGCCATAGCGCTCACGCAGCTGGTCAGTGACCTTCTGCAGGGTGAGACCGAGCTGTTCGATGGTCGAAGTGATCTGCTGGTCGGGCTCGGGCGGCTTCTTCTGGCTGCCTTGTGCCGAGGCGTTCTGCTTGTCTGCCTCTTCCTGCTCGCCGACACGCAGCTTCAGCGGCACTTCCTTGCCGCCGCGCCAGACCACGACGTCGACCGTGCTGCCGACGCGGGCATTGGCGACCACGCGCGGGAAACGGCGCAGGTCGAGTACATCCTGACCGGAGAAGGAGATGATGATGTCGTTACGCTTTAGGCCGGCCTTCGCAGCCGGGCTGTCGGCCGTGACGTTGGCCACCAGCACGCCGCGCGCGCGGTCGAGGCCAAAGGAGTCGGCGATGTCGTCGGTGACGCTCTGGTAGCTGACGCCGATCCAGCCGCGCTTGACCTTGCCGAACTCGCGAAGCTGGTCGGCGACCTGCTTCACGAGGTTGGACGGGATCGAGAAAGCGAGACCTGCGTTGGTGCCCGAGGGCGAATAGATCGCCGTGTTGACGCCGATGACCTCGCCGTCCTGGTTGAACAACGGGCCGCCCGAGTTGCCCTTGTTAATGGCGGCGTCGGTCTGCAGGTAGTCGTCCAGCGAATCGTTCAGCGAACGGCCACGTGCCGAGATGATGCCGGCGGTCACCGAATGGCCGAGACCGAACGGGTTGCCGATGGCGATCACCCAGTCGCCCACGCGCTCCTTGTCCGAGTCGCCCCACTTCACCGCAGGCAGCGGCTTCTTGTTAGGCGGCTCGACTTTGAGCAAGGCGACGTCGATGCGGCTGTCGGAGCCGATCAACTTGGCCTTGAGCTGCGTGTCGTCCTTGAAGATGACAGTGATGTCTTCGGCACCCTGGATGACGTGATTGTTGGTGATGATGTAGCCTTCACCATCGATCACGAAACCCGAGCCCAGCGACGTGCCGCGCCGCTTCTGCTCCTCGCCGCCGCCACGGCGGTCGAAGAACTCCTTGAACAGCTCCTCGAACGGCGAGCCCGGCGGCAACTGCGGCATGTCGCGCAGGCGCGGCCCCTGCTGAGGCACGTTCTGGGTAGTCGTGATGTTGACGACGGTCGGCATCAGCTTGTCGACCAGGTCGGCGAAGCTTTCACTGACCTGGTTGGGTTGTCGAGCCAGGGCGGGCTCTGTCACCACGAGGCCGAATGCTGCAACAGCCGCGAGAGCGGCACCCCGAAAAAAGCGATGAGAATCAGCCAGAATCACGTCCGACCTCCAACGGCGCTCAGGGCCCTACGGTCGGTAACGGCCGGCGCCGCGCGTTAGAGTGACTGTCTACATGTGGGCAGATTGTGGCGCAAATAAAGAGGCCGTTATGTTGCTGATTATTTCAGCCTTTTACGGCTCTGACCAAAAAAGAACCGGCGGCGTGGCAGGACTGCCACAGCCGCCGGCTCGGTTCGGTTTCGGGCGCTGCTACTTCTTGTTGTTGAGTCCCGGTCCAGACGGGTCGTTGAAGTAGCGGAAGAAGTCGCTGTCCGGGCTCAGCAGCATGGTCGAGCCGCCCGAGCTGAACGCCTGCTTGTAGGCCTCCATGCGCCGGTAGAAGGCATAGAAGTCCTTGTCCTTGCTGAAGGCCTGGGCATAGATCCGGGTCGCTTCGGCATCGGCTTCACCCTTCAGGATCTGGCCCTTGAGGCCGGCATCCGCCTTGATGACGGCGACCTCGCGGTCGGCGGTTGCCTTGATACGGGCATTCTCCTCGTCGCCCTCGGCGCGGAGCTGGCCGGCTTCGCGTTCACGGTCGGTCTTCATGCGGTTGTAGACCGACTGCGAGTTGGCCTGCGGCAGGTCAGCGCGCTTGATGCGCACGTCGACCGTCTCGACGCCCAGCTCCTTGGTCTTGGAGTTCACGCGCTTCGTGATCTCGTCCATCAGGTTGGCGCGCTGGTCGGTCAGGACTGCGTGCAGGGGTACTGAGGAAAGAACGCCGCGGATCTCGGAGTTGATCAGCGAGTCGAGCAGCCCGCGAAGGGCCGATTCGCCGCCCGGGACGGTCTGAGCATAGAGCTTGGCCGCCGTGATCTTGTAGCGAGCGTAGGCATCGACCACGAGGCGCTTCTGATCGCCGGCGATGACCTCGAACTCCTCGGCTTCATAGTCGAGCAGACGGCGGTCGATCCGCTGGATGTCCTGCACCAGCGGGATCTTGGCATAGAGACCGGGTTCGGTCTTGGGTTCGCCGACGATGGCGCCGAACTGGCGTACCAGGACCTGCTTGGTCGGATCGACGGTGTAGAAGGTCTGGGTCACCAGGAAGCCCAGGACCGCGAGCGCGATCAGCGCAATGATCGAACGGTTGCTCATCGCGTTGCTCCCGGCAGCGGCTGTGGCTGTCTGGGTGGTTGCGCCGCGCCGGTCGCGGGCTGCTGGCCGGACCTAAGCTCGGGCAACGGCAGGTACGGCAACACGCCGCCCGTGCCAGAGGTGTTCTTGTCGACCAGCACCTTGTTCACGTTACGCAGTACCTCTTCCATCGTGTCGAGGTAGAGGCGCTCGGTCGTGATGTCCTTGGCCTTGGCCCACTGCTCGTAGACCTGGTCGAAGCGCTGAGCGTCACCGCTGGCACGCGCCACGATCTCCGCCTTGTAGGCCTCGGAGCGCTGCACGATCGATTCCGCTTCACCCTTGGCCCGCGGGAGCTGCTGGTTACGATAGGTGTTGCCTTCGTTGATCAGCCTCTCCTTGTCGGCACGCGCCGCCTGGACGTCGCGGAAGGCCGCGATCACTTCCTGCGGCGGGTCGACACGCAGCAACTGGATCTGCGAGATGCGCACGCCCAGTCCATACTCGTCGAGTATGCGCTGCAGCAGATCCTTGGTGTCTTGCTCAATGCGGCTGCGGCCCTCGGTCTGGGCATATTGCAGGTTCGACTTGCCGATCACTTCGCGCATCGCGGCCTCGGCGCCGGCACGCACGTTCTCCTCGGGATTGCGCACGTCGAAGGCGTAGTTGAACACGTCCTTGATCTGCCACAGCACCGCGAACTCGATATCGACGATGTTCTCGTCGCCGGTCAGCATCAGGTTTTCCGTCGATGTCGGACGCGGGCCGCGATTGTACGGCGTGCTGGCCTGACTGCCGCGTGAGCCCAGTACAGTGCGGCGCTGATCCTGCACATTGACCACGACGACGTTACCGATCGGGCTCGGCAAATTGTAGTGCAGGCCAGGCTCGACTGGCTTGCCATAGGGCTTGCCGAAGACGAGCTGGATTGCCTGCTGGTTAGGCTGCACGCGGAAGAAGCCGGTGACGAGCCAGATCACCAGGGCACCCAGCACGACGAGAGCGATGCCCTTGTAGGAACCGAAGCCGCCGGGGATGAGATTCTTGAGGCGCTCCTGGCCCTTGCGGATGACGTCTTCCATGTCAGGAGGCCGCCGCGAGCCGAACGGACCGCCGCCCCCGCCACCACGATTGCCACCGCCACCGCCGCCGCCCCAGGGACCGCCGCCGCCGCCACCGCTGCCACCGCCGCCCCATGGGCCGCCGCCGCCGCCGCTGTTGTTATTCCACGCCATATTCACCTCAGGGCCGCTCTCACTGCCTCACCTCGGCGCATTGTCGCTTTTGATTTCACGCCGCGCTGCATATATGTGACGGCAGGCACTCCTTCAATCAAGCGGCGACACGAAATTGCCAGCCAGCGGAAGCATTGGATCATGGCGGAAATAAGCGAATCGGCCATCCGCAGCGTTCTTGATACCGTCATCGATCCAGCGACGGGACGTAGCGTCGCTGCCCTCGGAATGGTGGGCGGTATCGCGACCCGTGGTGGCCATGTCGCAATCACCCTCGACGTCGATCCGTCACGCGGTACCGCGCTGGAACCTTTGCGGCAAGCCTGCGAACAGGCGGTGCGCGCCATGCCGGGCGTCCTGTCCGCGACGGCTGTCATGACGTCAGAGCGGCCAGCCACGCCGCCGCCTCCGGCGCCTGGTGGCCGCGGCCCCGCACATGGCCATTCGCACGCCCCAGGCGGCAAGACGACAGGCGGTGGCGGCCGCATCGAGGTGCCGGGGGTGAAGCACATCATCGCCGTCGCCTCGGGCAAGGGCGGCGTCGGCAAGTCGACGACGGCGGTCAATCTGGCCCTCGGGCTTGCCGCCAACGGCATATCGACGGGCCTGCTCGACGCCGACATCTACGGCCCCTCCATGCCGCGCATGCTCGACGTCAAGGAGAAGCCCGAGTCGATCGACGGCAAGCAGCTGAAGCCGATCGAGCGTTACGGGATCAAGACGATGTCGATCGGCTACATCGTGGCCGAGGACACGCCGATGATCTGGCGTGGCCCGATGGTGTCGAGCGCGCTGGAGCAGATGCTGCGCGACGTGCTGTGGGGCGATCTCGACGTGCTGGTGGTCGACATGCCGCCGGGCACGGGCGATGCCCAGCTCACTCTGGCGCAGCGCGTGGCGCTTGCCGGGGCGGTCATCGTCTCGACGCCGCAGGACATCGCCCTGGTCGATGCGCGCAAGGGCCTCAACATGTTCCGCAAGGTCGCCGTGCCCGTCCTCGGCATCGTCGAGAACATGAGCTACTTCCTCTGCCCCAAGTGTGGCGAGCGTTCCGAAATCTTCGGCCATGGCGGCGCCCACGAGGAAGCCGACAAGCTCGGCGTGCCGTTCCTGGGCGAGATCCCGCTACATCTCGATATCCGCACGACCTCCGACAGTGGACATCCCATCGTCGTCTCCAAGCCGGAGAGTGCACACGCGCAGGTCTACAAGAACATCGCAGGCCGGGTCTGGAAACAGCTCTCCGCCAACCAGCGCGGCCCCCGCGCCGCGCCGCGGATCGTGGTGCAGTAGTTCGGATCGTGGGCCTGGAGGCCCACGATCCGAAAACGCTACTTCTTGCGTTTGCGGCTGGGGCGCCAGCCGGGCTGCCACTTTCCGATCATGCCGTGGACGCCGATCATGGCGCCGGCGACCAGTTCGAGCGCGAGGAAGCGGCGCTCCTCGACCCAGCCAGGCAGCTGGATGTTCAGCGCCAGGTCGCGTCGAAAGCCAAACTGATTGTAGTACTCGGGATCGCCGACCAGGATGATGCGGCTATGGCCCAGCATGCGAGCCTGCGCCATCGAGTGCCACATCAGCGCCTTGCCGTAGCCCAGTCCACGCAGCTCCGGCGAAATGGCAAGTGGCCCCAGCAACACGGCCGGCCAGCGCTCGTTGATCAGGATCGGCCAGTTGCGGATCGATGCCACCATGCGGCCTTTCTGGTCGATGGCGACGAAGCAGAGCTCCTTGATCGGCTTCACATCCTCGCGCAGCCGATAGACCGTCTTGTGCTGGCGGTCCGGCCCGAAGGCCGCCTCGTTCATTTCCTCGATCGCCTCGCCGTCGCGCGCACGCTCGCGCAGCAACCGCAGCCGACCGGGATCACGGGTTGGCGCCGCCATCGTCCGACTGCCGTCAGGACCGACCGAGCGCGGCCATCAGCTCGCGCCATTCGCGCGCGCTCATGCCGCTCGACTTCTGATCGACCGCTTCGCCCGCCAGCAGGCGTTTGACGATCGCAAGGCCGGTCTTCGAAAGATGCGTGCCGCCCATCCGGTATTCGACGAACGCGTCGTGGCTGATCGGACACCAGCGCTTGAGCGTGTCGAGCATCACCTCGGCATAGACACGAATCTCGTACTGCGCATGGGCGTCGGCGCGCAGCGACAGGAAGTGCATCAGATTGTGCAGGTTCGTCTTCCAGTACCACTGGGTATAGAAGCCGAGCGAGAGATTCATGCGCGCCAGCTCGCGCGCCAGGCCGGAGCGTTCCGGATCGAGCGGCTCGCCGGTCTCACCCTCGTTCAGCATCTCCATGTAGTGCTCGTAGACGAGCTCGGCGTCCTTCTTCAGCAGGGTGAAGACGCGTTCGGCCTCCTTGCCGGCCAGCACCGCGTCGCGCCCCTGCCGGTTCTGTTGGCTTTGCGCCGCCAGATGCTCGGGCTTCGGGACATAGAACTCGTTGTCTAGGATCGAGTAACGCGCCGAGTATTCGTTCACATTGGCGGTGCGGTGGCGGATCCACTGACGCGCCACGAAGATCGGCAGCTTCACGTGATACTTGATCTCGCACATCTCGAACGGCGTCGTGTGGCGATGCCGCATGAGATAGTTGATCAGCCCGCGATCCTCGCTGACCTTTTTGGTGCCACGCCCGTAGCTCACGCGCGCCGCCTGCACGACGGCGGCATCGTCGCCCATGTAATCGACGACACGGACGAAGCCGTGATCGAGCACCGGCATCGCCTGGTAGAGAATTTCCTCCAGCGCCGGGGCGACCGGGCGCAGGGTCAGCTGCGCGCCGGCCCGGGCCTGGTCGATCTCGGCCTGTTGGTCGGTGGAGAGGGGCATCGTCATTGTCCTTCGTTGGCCGCGGACTCTATGGGCCGCGGACGGTGCCGACCATGGGGAAATCACAGGAAGAATCGCGGCATAAATTCGGCATGCCGGCACTCGTCTTCAAAACGGCGGCGGGAACGCCTATATTAGGGGGGTCGGGAAACCGACTATGGCGATAAACGCCGCGTGGCATAAGCGTTTCGGACCCGGGGGCAGTACCCGGCGCCTCCACCATTCACCTCTGCCCTCGGGCGGAGTCGATGGGGGCGAACCAGGATCGACGAGCGTGGTAAAGGCGCGGTTTTTGCCCGGTATGGTTCCGCCGTGACGGGCCATTCACAAGTGCTAACGATAACACCGTTACACTCGCTGCTGCCG
>NZ_SCVC01000012.1 GCF_004297405.1 Reyranella sp. | reverse complement strand
GGTCGGCCACGTCACCAAGGACGGCGCCATCGCCGGCCCGCGCGTGCTCGAGCACATGGTCGACACGGTGCTCTATTTCGAGGGCGAGCGCGGCCATCAGTTCCGCATCCTGCGCACCGTGAAGAACCGCTTCGGCCCGACCGACGAGATCGGCGTGTTCGAAATGTCCGACCGCGGGCTGAGCGACGTCGCCAATCCGTCGGCGCTGTTCCTGGCAGAGCGACGCGGCCACGTCTCCGGCGCCTGCGTCTTCGCGGGCATCGAGGGTACGCGGCCGGTGCTGGTCGAGATCCAGGCGCTCGTCAGCCCCTCCTCGCTCGCCACGCCGCGGCGCGCCGTGG
Source organism: Reyranella sp. (assembly GCF_004297405.1). Classification (GTDB taxonomy): domain Bacteria; phylum Pseudomonadota; class Alphaproteobacteria; order Reyranellales; family Reyranellaceae; genus Reyranella. The sequence continues at coordinate 432,933 of NZ_SCVC01000012.1, read as the reverse complement.
TCGGCTGGGACTCCAACCGGCTCGCCATGGTGCTGGCGGTTCTCGAAGCGCGCTGCGGAGTCAGTGTCGGCGCCAACGACGTCTATCTGAACGTGGCCGGCGGCCTCCGGATCGGCGAGCCAGCCGCGGACCTAGCGGTGGCGGCTGCCGTCGTCTCCTCCCTTGCCGACGAGCAGGTACCGGGCGACATGGTCGTGTTCGGCGAGATCGGGCTCGGTGGCGAGGTCAGACCGGTCGGCCAGCGCGAGGCCCGCCTGCGCGAGGCCGCGAAGCTCGGCTTCCGCAGTGCGCTGGTGCCGCGTGGTCGCGCGGGCACAGGTGCCGTGCAACGGTCCGCGGAGGGCATCGCCATTGACGAAATCGAGCATCTGGCGGACCTTGTGGCGCGTTTTCAGCCACCCGATCGGCCGTTAAAACGAGGGCGGCGCGAGGGCTTCTCCGACCGCGAGCGCGAATAGGAAACGGAGCGTGCAGAGTTGATGGACCAGCTTGGGATAACCGTTTTCGACGTCGCCGTGATCGCCGTGGCCGTCTTCGGAGCGATGATCGGCATGTCGGCTGGCTTCGCCCATGCCATCCTGTTTATTGCCTCCTGGATCGGTGCCGGTTGGGCCGCTTGGCGGTTCTCCAAGGTGGTGCAGCCCGAGGTCGAGCAGGTCGTGGGCAGCACGGAACTCGCCTACTTCATCTCCATGCTGGCGGTCTTCGTGGCGGCGCTGATCATCCTGATCATGCTGACCAATATGCTCTCCCGCTCTGTCCGGGCGAGCCCGTTGGGTAAGCCTGACCGCATTCTGGGCGCCGGTTTCGGCGTTCTGTGCGCCTGGGTCGCCCTGGGTACCGCTTTCCTGTTCTACGGCTATCTCGGGCCTCGCCAGCTCCCGCCGGCAGTCGAAGCCGGCGCGACCTTCCCCATGATTCGGGAGATGGCGACCTTCGTAGAACCCCATCTTCCGCCGGGATTCCGGACGCGCCTGCAGCGCCCGGGCATGGATACGGGCGCTATTCCCGCGCCTGTGCCCGCGGCTCCGCCGGCAGAGGCTCCTGCGCCAGCCGAGGGCGAAACCAAAGCGCCGCAGTGACTTATCCTTGATAGCGCGCGGGGCACTACCCAGTTATAACCCCGCCGTGCAAAGCACCCCGAAACGACCCAACCACGACCTCGACAAGTTTCACGAGGAATGTGCGTTGTTCGGCATCTACGGGACTTCAGATGCCGCCGCGCACACCGCGCTAGGCCTGCATGCGCTCCAGCATCGTGGCCAGGAAGCCTCCGGCATCGTCACCTTCGACGGCCGACTTTTCCACAACCACCGGGCCGCGGGCCTGGTCGGCGACATCTTCGGCACCCAGGCCATCATGGCCAAGCTGGTGGGCTATTCGGCGATCGGTCATAACCGCTATGCAACGACCGGCGGCTCTTCCGACCGCAACATCCAGCCAATCTTTGCCGACTTCGACTTCGGCGGCCTGGCGCTGGCTCACAACGGCAACCTCACCAACGCCTATCTGCTGCGCAAGGAACTGGTCCGCATCGGCTGCCTGTTCCAGTCGACCACCGACACCGAGGTGATCAACCATCTGATTGCTCGGTCCAACTATTCGACGGTGCAGGACCGGCTGATCGATGCGCTGGGCCGGGTCAAGGGCGCTTACTCCCTGCTGCTGCTGACCAACGAAGCGCTGCTCGGCGTGCGCGACCCGATGGGTGTCCGCCCGCTGGTGATCGGCCGCCTGGAAGATGCCTGGATCCTGACGTCCGAGAGCTGCGCCCTGGATATCATCGGCGCCCGCTATGTGCGCGACGTCGAACCGGGTGAGATCGTCATCGTCGACGGCAGTGGCCTGCGGTCGATCAAGCCTTTCACGAAGAAGAAGCGCCGCTTCTGCGTCTTCGAGCATATCTACTTCGCGCGCCCCGACTCGAAGGTCGAAGGCATCGGCGTCTATGACGCCCGCAAGCGCATCGGCATGGAACTCGCCAAGGAGAGCTCCGTGCCGGCCGATCTCGTCGTGCCGGTGCCCGACTCCGGTGTGCCGGCGGCCATCGGCTACGCGCAGCAATCCGGCTTGCCCTTCGAGCTCGGCATCATCCGCAACCACTATGTCGGCCGCACCTTCATCGAGCCGGCAGACCACATCCGCCATCTCGGCGTGCGCCTGAAGCACAATGCCAATCGCGCCATGATCGAGGGCAAGCGGGTCATCCTGGTCGACGATTCGATCGTGCGCGGCACGACGTCGATGAAGATCGTCGAGATGGTGCGCAACGCCGGCGCCCGCGAAGTGCACATGCGGATCGCCGCGCCGCCAACAACGCACCCCTGCTTCTACGGCATCGACACGCCGGAACGCGAGAAACTCCTCGCCTCGCGCTATGACGTCCCCGGCATGGCCAAGTTCATCGGTGTCGACTCACTCGCCTTCCTGTCGATCGACGGGCTCTATCGCGCCATGAACAAGCCGACTGGTCGCGACGCCGAAGATCCGCAGTTCTGCGACGCCTGCTTCACCGGCGACTATCCGATCGCACTCGACGATGTCCTCGGCGTCGAGGACCGGCAGCTCTCGCTCCTCGTCGAATCCGCCTGAGCATGAGGCTGAAGGGTCGTCTTGCGCTGATCACCGGCGCATCACGCGGGCTGGGCGCTGCCGCTGCGTTGGCTTACGCCGCCGAAGGCGCGCATTGCGTGCTGGTGGCGCGTACTGTCGGCGGCCTCGAGGAAGTCGACGACAAGATCAAGGCGCTGGGTGGCTCGGCCACTCTCGTGCCGCTCGACGTCACGGATGGTGACGGCCTCGACCGGCTGGGCGCCGCACTCTATGAGCGCTTCGGCAAACTCGACGTGCTACTGGGCAATGCCGGCATCCTGGGAACGCTCTCCCCTGTCGGCCATTTCGAGCCCAAGATTTTCGAGCGCGTGATGGCCGTGAACGTCACTGCCAACTGGCGCCTGATCCGGTCGATGGATCCGCTGTTGCGCCGCTCCGATGCCGGCCGCGCCATCTTCGTAACGTCAGGCGTCTCGCGCCGCATCGTACCTTACTGGGGCGCCTATGCCGCCAGCAAAGCCGCGCTCGACATGCTGGTCGGCGTCTATGCCGCCGAGGTCGCCCACACGCAGGTCCGGGTCAACCTCTTCAATCCTGGCCCGATGCGCACTTTCATGCGGCGCGAAGCGTTCCCTGGTGAGAACGAAGCCCAGCAGACACCACCCGAAGCCCATGGCGAGTCGCTGATCAAGCTGGCGCTTCCGTCCTGCACGATGAACGGCCAATGGGTGGCCGGCGACGAGGCGTTGAGCGCCTAGTAGCGCTTCTTCCGCGCGCGGCCTTCGTAGGGATTCTTGGGCTTGCGCATGGTGAGCCGGATCGGCACGCCGGGCATGCCGAAATCGTCGCGCAGGCGGTTGGTGAGATACCGCAGATAGTCGTCGCCCAGCTCGTCGGGCTGACTGACCGACAGCACGAACGTCGGCGGTCGGCGCTTGATCTGGGTCATGAAGCGCAAGCGGATGCGACGGCCGTTGCTGGCGAGCGGTGGCGGATGAAGCGTTTCCATCTCGCGCAGCCAGCGATTGAGCTTGGGCGTCGGCACGCGCTTGTTCCAGACCTCGTAAGTCTCGAAGACCTTGGGCAGCAGGCGCTCGACCCCACGACCGCTGAGCGCCGAGAAGCCGACGATGGGTACGTCCTTGACCTGGGCGAACGATGCTTCCAGCCGGTCGCGCAGCTTGCGCCACGCCTTCGTGGATTGGGATTGATCGTCGGCCAGCAAGTCCGTCTTGTTGACAGCGATCACCAGCGCGCGGCCCTCTTCAATCACCCAGCCGGCGATGTTGAGGTCTTGCTTCTCAGCCATATCGCTGGCGTCGAGCACGACGATGGCCACATCGGCAAGGCGGATCGTGTCGAGCGTATCGGCCACGGACGCCGCTTCGAGCTTGGCATCGATGCGGCTGCGGCGACGCATGCCTGCCGTATCGACTAGACGAACCGGCCGGCCCTTCCATTCCCACTCGACTCGAATCGCATCGCGCGTAATGCCGGCCTCGGGACCGGTGAGCACACGCTCCTGGCCCACCAGCCGGTTGAGCAGGGTCGACTTGCCGACATTGGGCCGGCCGACGATGGCCAACAGGAGAGGCCGCGCCGGCGTCAGTTCGCCGGCATCGGCGTCAACCGCGGCCTCGGGATCCAGCTCCTCCTCGTCTTCCTCCGGCATCGGCTCGATGTGACGGCTGAGCGCTTCGTGCAAGTCGCTGAGGCCCTCGCCGTGTTCGGCGGAGACAGGGATAGGCTCGCCCAGCCCCAGCCCATGGGCTTCCGCCAGCCCCTGCTGGCCGGCGCGGCCTTCGCACTTGTTGGCAACCAGGATCACCTTGGCCGAGCGCTTGCGCAGCCAGCTGGCAAAACTCTGGTCGAGCGGCAGGATGCCGGCGCGTGCATCGATCAGAAACAGCACGACGTCGGAGCCTTCGATCGCCCGCTCGGTGAAGCGGCGCATCCTGGCTTCCAGTGCCTCGCCGCTTGCCGTCTCCCAGCCCGCGGTGTCGAGCAAGGTGAAGGCCAGATCGCCGAGCTGGGCCGGTTGCTCGCGCACGTCGCGTGTCACGCCGGGCGTGTCATCGACGATGGCCCGCCGCCGGCCGACGAGCCGATTGAACAGCGTGGACTTACCGACGTTCGGACGGCCGACGATGGCTACGCGACGTAGCTGCCGGTCTTCAACGGAGGGCAATGAGCCGCCCCGAATCGGACAGCACGTAGATCGTGCGGTTTGCGATCACTGGTCCGAGACGAACGCGATCGCGCACGTCGAGCTTGCCCAAGATCTCACCGGTGTAGGGCGATACCGACAACAGGTCACCAAGCGAACTCGTCACCAGCAGGCGATCGCCAGCCAGCACGGGCCCGCCCCACAGCGTGGGCCGGCGCCTCTTGTCGTCCTCGTACTGAGTGAGCGGTGTCACCCAGCGAACCTTGCCACTATCGCGCATCAGCGCCGCAATGTCGGCCGTGCTGGTCAGTACGAAGACGAAGCGTCCTGCCGCCCAGGGCGTCTGGCTGCCGCCGATGTTGCGATCCCATTGGCGCTGCCCCGACCTGAGGTCAATGGCCGCGATCTGGCCGGCCGAGCCCATCGCAATCACCACACCGCGATCGATCACGGGACGACCGCGAATATCGGTGAGATTGCCGAAAGCACGGATGTCGCCGCGCGCGCCGATCAGCGTCTCGTTCCACACCGGCCGGCCGTTGTCGACGCGCAGCGCCACCAGCTCACCCGACGAGAAAGGAGCGACGATCACGTCGCCGGAGCCAGCCGGGCTGTTGCCGCCGACATAGCCTGCGCTCTCCTGCAAGCCAGCGAACTGCCAGAGATCCGAACCGTCGGATGCCGCCAGCGCTTGCAGCTTGTTGTCGATGGCGACCACGAAGATGCGGTCGGCGAAGACCAGCGGTGCACCGCGCACCGGCGCGCTCACGGTCGAAACCCAGTCTTCCTTGCCTGTGTTGGGATCGAGCGAATAGACCGCCGCGAAGCCCGTCGTCACGAACAGCTTGCCGCCATAGTAGGCCAGGCCGCCGCCGAACTCGTCACTGTCGCGCGCCTTCTCGGGCTTGAGCGTCACCCGCCACAACACCGCACCGGTATTGGCATCGAAGGCCGAGACGGTGCTTCCGGCGTCCTTGGCAAAGACCTTGCCGTCAGCCACCACCGGCGGCGTGGTCAGGATTCGCGTCGTCGTCGAACCGGCGCCGACATCGGCCGACCAGATCACCTGCGGCGAGTCACCGATCGCGAGATTGTGCATCGCATGGTTGGCGAAGCCGCCGGACTGCGGCCAGGATTCGTTGACCACGGGCGCCGGCAGAACCACTTCGACGTTGGCGACGTCCTTGTCGGCCTCGAGGTCGCGCCGATCGCCCAGCACGGAAATACGTTCGCCCGGCAGGGGCTGCTTGCTCTTCTCGAACCAGTCACAGCCGGAAAGGGAGATCGTCAGCAGGGCGGCAGCGAGCAGAAGCTTGGCATCGACGGTGCGCAATACGCTTTGCATGGAACTACTTCGCCTCCGCCGCGCCATGGACACCGAGCATTGCCGAAGCACGCTGCGCAGTACCCTGCGGCGCAGCCCGGTCCTTCAAGATTTCCGTCCAGATTTCCCGGGCGCGCTTGGTGTCACCCTTGCCCATCGCCGCCATCGCCTGCAGCTCCCGTACGCTCAACTGAAACGGCCGATCGGGCGCCGCCAGCGGATCGAGCTGGGCCACCGTCTCCTGCGCCTTGGGGGTGCCGATGCTCTTGAAGCCGGCGATCACCAGCGCGAGGTCGCTGAGTTCCCGGGTGGGCAGGCGCGGTGCCACGGCAACCAAGGCTGCTACCTCCTCTTCCGGCGTGGCGCGCAATTGAGCAGCCACCACGGCGGCCAGCGAACGATAGGGTTCGGGAGCGCTCGCGGCTTGCTTCTCGAGCTCGACGCGCGCTGCAGCGGGATCGGTCGTCGCCTGGACAAGCGCTGCCGAGTAGGCCGCGCTGGCAGCGGCACGCTGCGCCTGGTCGTACTGGCGCCAGCCCACGAGGCCCGCAGCCGCAACCACGACAACGACGGCGCCGGCGACCACCCAAGTCCCGTACCGCCGCCACCACTCCTTCATCTCGTCCTTGCGGACGGCATCGTCGATTTCATGAAATGCGGCGGAGTCGGACACGCGAGGGGTCTCCAGGATTATCGCGAAATATCAACAGCTTCAGCGGCGGTTCATAGCTGCCCCCCCGGCCTTTGGCAAACCAGCCGAGGGCATAAGGAGGGTGCTTTACCCCCATTCACTGTTCTGCAAGAATTCATGGCAACGACATGACCGAAAACACGACGGCATGACCAATTTGTACCGTTTGGCCGACCAGAAGGCCCGACGCCGGATTGTCTCATTCGACCGGCGAGAACTGTCCCGGCTGCTGAACCTCTACAGCATGCGGGTCGCCTCCGGTGAATGGCGCGACTATGCCATCGACTTCCGGCCCGGCATGGCGATCTTCTCGATCTTTCGCCACACCGCCGAGCAGCCGCTGTTCGCCATCGCCAAGGTCCCCGGCGGGGGATCGGGTGGCGGGTATATGGTCTACAACGGGCCGCGCAAACTCGCGCACGGCGATTCGCTCGAAGACGTCCTGCGCGTCTTCGACCGCAAGCTCAAGCTGCTGCTGGGATAATCCCTGCCCTCAGTGCTTCGTCGTCGTCGCCGCGCCGATGCCAGCGCCGACCGCCGTCCCGACCAGGACGGGTGCGAGAAGCGGCCAGCCGGCCACTGCGCCGATCGCCAGACCGGCGCCGGCGCCGATGCCGCCGCCCGTCACCGCGCGCTCACCCCAAGTGTCGCCGCACGCAGCCAGCGACAGCAAAAGGGGAACGGCGCAGAGCGAAAGGACTCGGGAGCGCATTTTGGACCTCAAAAAGGAGGGAAATCGGCGCGTGGCCGTCTGTAGTAAAATTGTCTTGGCCGTTGAAGGCTTTATGAACCGATGGTCAGGGATTTCACTTCGGATGTCAATATTGCCTATTAGTTCATTGATATTTCAGGGAAATTTAACCAGATTGAGAGTAGGCAGAGGCCCCCCAGGGAATTGAGCCAACCGGCCGCCGACGGCAAGCTTACCAAGGTCCAGTCCAAAGAAACCCAGCCTCTCGATCAAGATACCAACTTCAGCCTTCGCAGCCTGATCGTCCCCCGAGTAGAACAGAACACGCCGGCCCCCTTCGGCCGTCGGATCAGTGGCAAGAAGTTCTGAGCCGAGATGGTTGAAGGCCTTTACGACGCGGCCTCCCGGCACCAGGCCGAGGAACACTTCACTCGACAGACGTCCGCCGAGATCAGCCGGCTTGAAGAGCGGTGCTTCGATCGGGTTGTTGGTATCAACCACGATGCGCCCCTTCCAATCGGGAAGACCGGCCAGCGCTTGCGGCAGTTTCGACCAGTTCACCGCGACGAACACGATGTCCTGTGCAGCCGCCTCCTCCCGCGTGCCCGCGCTGATCGAAGAGCCCAACTCGCGCACGAGTCCGTCCAGAGAAGCCGGCCCGCGGCTGTTAGCAATGATGGCCCGCAGGCCGACTCGAGCCAGGATCCGGGCGATGGCGCTGCCGATATTGCCGGCGCCGATGATACCGATGGTGCTCATGGTCATTTCTCCCTTTAGCGGTTTGCCGCAGTGATCTGACGCATCAAACCGGCGCCATCGCCGATGCCCCAGTGGTCCGTGATCTGCCCATTGCGCACCCGCATGATGTCGATCACGTCGAAAGTCGTTTCGCGGCCGGTCGGCGCCACTCCCATGAACGGGCCGCGATGCGTGCCGTGGTAGGTTTTGTGCGTGGTGACGAGATCGCCCTCGGCGATCTGGCGGTGGATTACGGCGCGCCAGTCGGGAAAGGCCGCGCGGAAACCCTGGTAGATCGCCCGCGTGCCGTCGCGATTGGGTGGGAAATCGCCGAACGGCGTATGGTCGACATAGTCGGCGGCGGACAACTGCTCGAAGAGCGCGAAGTCTCCATCCCGCTGAACCCCCTCGAGAAGACGGCGGACCGTCGCCTTGTTGGCGTCGAGTTTGGGATCGCCGGCCGACTGTGCCGCCACTGGAGCGACAGCCATACCTGCCACCAAGCCAAGGAAGAGACCGCGGCGTCCAAACTGGGCGGTATCGGGGGAAGTCCTGCTGATCATCGTCGGCACTCCGTTCGTGACGGAGCCTGTATCGCCGATCTATTCCCTTTGAGTTAGTCGGCAATATTTTGATATATTTTCAACTAATCATTGAAAATGGAAACGCTCACCAACCTCGAATCCTTTGTCCGCAGCGCCGAAACCGGCGGCTTTTCTGCCGCGGCGCGGCGCCTCTCCCTGACGCCCGCCGCGGTCAGCCGCAACGTCGCTACGCTGGAGCGAAACCTCGGCATCCGCTTGTTTCACCGCAGCACGCGCAAGCTCACGTTGACCGAAGCCGGCGAGCGCTTCCTCGACGCCATTCGTGGAAACCTCGATGCCCTGCAGAGCGCCATCGGCGCTGCTGCCGCCGACAGCGGCGAACCGTCAGGTCTCCTCAAGGTCAGCATGGCTCCCGCCTTTGGTGCCGAACATCTTCTGCCGCTGCTGCCTTCATTCTTCGCGCGCTACCCTCGCATCCGCGCGGAGTGGCACTTCGAGACTCGACAGGTCGACCTCGTTGCCGAGGGTTATGATGCGGCCATCGGCGGCGCCATCGAACTGTCGCCTGCCGTCGTGACTCGCGTCCTGGCGCCCGCGCACATCATCGCCGTCGCAGCGCCGGCCTATCTTCAGGGACGCCCCCTGCCCCTCGATCCTGGAGGTCTCTCCGCCTTCTCGGGAATCGTCATGCGTGCGCCCGGCACCGGCCGGCTGCGCCATTGGACGATGCGCAACGCGGCCGGCGAGGAAATATCTACCGCGCTCAACGAGACGCTGATCGTCAACGATCCCGCCGCGATGTGCCGTGCGGCTCTCTTGGGCTTGGGCGTTACGCTCGTGGCCGTGCCGGATGTGTTGCACCACCTGGAAGCCGGCTCGCTCGTCCGTCTTCTTCCCCAATGGTACGCCGATGCGGGCGCGATCCAGCTCTACTACGCCAGCCGCAGCCTGCTACCGGGCAAGACACGCGTCTTCGTCGACCATGTCGTCGAGAGCTTCCGCAAAAACCGGCTGGCCGAACGTTTTGCCGGCAGCCTCGGCTAACGGCCGCCGAGAGTCTCTTCGTATTGGTCGGGCTTGAAGCCCACGAGCAGCTTGCCGCCGGTCTCGAGGACGGGCCGCTTGATCATCGACGGGTTGGCCATCATCAGGGTGATCGCCTTCGCCTCGGTCAGCCCTTCCTTGTCCGCGTCGGGCAGCTTGCGGAAGGTCGTGCCGGCCCGATTGAGCAACATCTCCCAGCCGGTCTTCCTGGCCCAGCCTTCGAGGCGGCCGCGCTCGATCCCGGCCGTCTTGTAGTCATGGAAATCGTAAGCGAGGCCCTTCTTGTCGAGCCAGCCGCGCGCCTTCTTCATCGTGTCGCAGTTCTTGATCCCATAAATGACAACGGACATCGGCTGACTTTCACATGGCTGCCAGCCGCATGACCGTCTGGCCGGCGGCATCGAGCAGGAAGAGTTTGTGCTGCTGCGGGTCGATCCTGAAGCTTCGGACGGCCTCCAGGACGGACAGGAACTTGCTCTCCTGATCCATGACAGCTGGCGAGCAGGCCATGCGCGTGGTGATCATGGCGCCGAAGGTAAGGCTCGTGCCGGCGATCGTCGCCTGCCCACGCATGCGGTTGCACCCGCCGCTGCCGGTCACAGCCCCATCCGCGGCGATTTCCAGGACCGATTGCAGATTGTCGATCACCCCGCCGCTGCGAATGTCCTCCGCCAGCCAGCGCCCGACAGGCGATGACGATGCCGGCTGTGTCGGCACCTGCCCGGCGACATGCTCGACCTGGATCTCGCCGTCGTCCTTGCCGCCGGCGAAAACGGCATGGCGTGTCGTATTGATGAACAGCAGCCGGTCGCCGTCTTGAATGCGGGCCTGCAGGGCGTAAGTCCGCCGCGGCTCGATCTGCGCGGAGTCGTAGCGCAACGTGTAGGGAATGGGGCTGGCCTTCGCGTCGGTGATCCGCGCTTCGGCGATTGTCCGCGCCGGCGCGTCGGCCAACGAGACATCGAGCAGCTTGACCTCGACGACCGCGCCCGCCGGCAACATCATGCGCTCGCGGTACACGACCTTGCCGCTCAGTGTCCGGGCTTCGGCCAGGGCCTGCCCTGCCGGCATCAGCAAACCTGCCGTCAGAAGGCCAACGACAGGACGTCGTGAGATAGGCACCGACCTGAAACTCCTAGCGATCGTCGAGCGACCACCGACCGAGCGGAACATATCGATCGCGGTCAGGCAAGCTCTGGACCAAAGCGAACTCGCGGACCGTCTTCGTCTCCTGGTTCCGCGCCTCGCGAAGTAATATCGCAGGTGGCGTGAGATGGACTCCGAGGCCAGCCGCTTCCAGCGCCGCGCCGAGAGTTCGCTGAAGCGTCAACAAGCCGTCGATACCCGGTGTCGCCGCTGTCGAGACTGTTGATGCGGCTTTCATCGCCACCTCGACCGTGTCGTAGGGCAGAGCCGGAAGGCCGTCGATGCTGGCGAGCGCCAGGTTCGGAGCTACGGTGAAAAGGAGACTCGTCGTCGTGGGCACGAAATCGAAGCCGCGTTCCCCGGGGATCTGGTCGAACATACATTCACTACCGACATGGCCGCGAGGCCCCATTGCCTCGCTCGGCGTCGTTCCCATGTAGGGGGCGATTGATGACAATCAACCGGCGTTCTTTGCCATCGTCTCGACAAGATCGTTGAGCTGATCGAAGCCGGAATTGACGCCCACCACGAAGCCCATGCCGACGTGTTCGTTCCGCATCGCCACGGTGTCGAACAGAGTGCTGAAGGTGAGCAAGGTCTTGTTCCCCTTTTCCTCCAGGGTGATCGTGTGCACCATCCTGCCCGCGCCTTCGATCTCGAAGCCGTTGTCATAGACGATGCGCTGGTTGGGCACGATCTCGCGATAGGTACCGCCGAACGGCGTGTTCTGCACGCCATTGGGGCCTGTCATCGCGAAGCTGAACTTGCCGCCAACGCGGAAATCCATGTCGCACTTGGTGAGCGGCCAGCCGACCGGTCCGAACCACTTGATGACATGCTCGGGCTTACTCATCGCTTCGAACACGATGCGCGCCGGTGCATTGAGTTCACGTGTGATGACGACGGTGCGAGCGTCGATCGATTCACTTGCGCTTGCGCTTGCGGCCATGATTCTTCTCCTTGCGATGAAGTTCGCTCACATAGGCGTCGAGCCGGTCGAAGCTCTCTTCCCAGAAACGGCGGTAGTCGCCGATCCAATGCGCGGCCACTTCGAGGGGCGCTGCGTTCAGGCGCACCGGCCTGAACTGTGCCTCGCGGCCGCGTGACACCAGCCCCGCCCCTTCCAGCACCTTCAGGTGCTTGGAGATGGTCGGCTGGCTGAGATCGAATGGCTCGACCAGTTCATTGACCGTCGCCTCACCGGCCGCGAGCCGCGCCAAGATCGCGCGCCGCGTCGGATCGGCGAGAGCGGCAAAGACCAGATCGAGCTGTTGCCCGGATTGCAGCATTGTAAATTGCCTTTTGGCTATATTGCTAATTAGCAATATTATGCAACCACCGAAGCGTCAAGTGAGACGTCTCCAGATCGCTCGCTTATTCCAACTGGACCCTGGCCGCCAAAGCGCGCAGACGCCCCTCTTCCCGTGCCATGAACGCCCCGAAGGCTGCGGCATCGGCATACTCGGCCAGAACATTGCCCGCGCGCGCTTCGGACTCCTTGAACGATGGATCCGCAAGAATGTCGCGCAGCGTCGCCGACAGGCGTTCGACCACGGCCGGCGGAAGGTTCGCCGGTCCGGTGAGACCGCCCCATAGATCGGCCTCGATCCCTTTGACCAGCTTTCCCTCGTTCACCGTCGGCAGTTCGGGTGCCGTGGGATCGCGCTGCAGGGAGATCAGCCCCAGCGACTTGAGCTTGCCCTGGCGAATCAGACTGAGCGCGGAGCCCAGCGCCATTGTCGCGACCTGAACCTGTCCACCGACCAGGTCGGTCAGAAGAGGACCGCCTCCCTTGTAGGGCACGATGTCGAACTTGAAGCCAGCCGCCTCCGCGAACATGACACCACCGACGGTCTGCAGCGTTGCGAGGCCTGTGGCACCGAGTGGCACCGGCCGACCCTGCTTCTTCGCGTAGTCGATGAACTCATCGGCTGTATTGGCCGGCAGCGCCGAGTTGGCGACCAGAATGGTCGGAGCCTGGAAAATCTTGGCAATCGGCGTGAAATCCTTCGCCGAATAGCCCGCCTGTTTGAGAACGATCGGCGCCATCACCAGGTCGTTGACCGTGCCGACCAGCAGCGTGTAACCGTCGGGACGCGCACGCAGCACCTTCTGGCCGGCCAGGGTGCCGGAAGCTCCTCCAACATTGTCGACGATCACCTGCTGGCCCAGCCGTTTGCTGAGTTCCGCCCCAAGTGCGCGGCCCGCACGATCGGTCACCGCCCCCGGCGGAAATGGCACAACGAGCGTAATGGGCTTGTCCGGATAGGACTGCGCCGTTGCCGCGACAGGCGCCATACCTAGCGCCGGCAAGGAAACAAGCAAAGTGCGGCGCGATAGCCGTGGAGAGCGATCCGGCATGGCATTTCCTCTTCACCGGGAACGGTTGGTTGTGTGTCCCTTCAGCGGTTCAAATCATCGGCGAAAAGGAATAAGTAACTAATCGAATAGATGCCCTATCAATAAACATCTCTAATATCGTGAATGCCAATGCCTCTGCCCTGCGCAATCGCCTGATCGCCCGCGCGCGCATTCGTCACCTGCAGGTGCTTGTCCAGATCGCCGAACTCGGCAGCGTCAAGCGCACGGCCGAGGCGATCGGGCTGACGCAACCGGCCGTGACACACGTGCTCGCTGATCTCGAGACGCTGCTCGAATGTAAACTGTTCCTGCGCCACGCTCGGGGCATGCGCCCGACGCCAATCGGCGCGGCGTTGCTGGCGCCGGCCCGCCGCATTCTGGCGACAGTGGAAACGGGTGCCGAGCAGGTGGTGGCGATGACCGGGCGTGCCTCGGGGACCGTACGCATTGCCGCAATCTCGGCCGGGATATCCGGCGTTCTGGTGAAGGCGCTGCCGCAGTTCAGCCGCCGGCATCCCGAGATACTGATACAGGCGCGCGAAGCCGACGCTGTGCGATTGGCAGCGCTGATCGAACGCGATGAAGTGGACATCGCCCTCTGCCGCGCGCCTAGCGTGACGCCTCAAGGCTGGCGCTTCGTCCCTCTGGTCGAGGATCGCTTCGCGGTGGTGGCGGGTCCGGGTCATCCTCTTCTGAAGCGCCGCAAGGTCGGGATGGACGAACTGCGCAAGGCGAAGTGGCTGATCGCTCCGGTGCCGATGGCCGCACGTCAAGCTTTCGATCGGCTGTTCGCCGACGAGACCACCCCGCCCCGCACCAGTTCCATCGTCACCAATGTGCCCGCGCTGTTCTGGTCGATGCTGACGCGCGAACAATTGTTGTGCGTCCTTCCGGTGAGCTTCGTGAAGCAGCTCGCCGATGCCCGACAGGTCTTCGAAGTTTCTCTCGCACAGGAGTTGCCCTTCGACCCGATCGGCATGCTCCTGCGAACGACCGACGCCGGCGAAGCCGTTCGAAAGCTCGCCGGCTTCCTGGAGGCCACCGCCGCGCGCGATTAGCCGACCCAGGCTGTCTCGTCGCGAACCTCAGCCAGCGCGAGGCAGGTCCGGCGAAGGCGCGCGAGAATGTCGGCGGGAACGTGGGGACGCGCCGTCTTCGTCGTCACATCGGATGTGCGTCTCGGCGCAGCAGCCGACGCAACGTCGACGGCTCCGCATAGCCAACACGACGGGAGATTTCGTCGACCGACAGGCTGGTGGTCTGGCGCAGCATCGTAGCGACCTCCGCCCTGATCCTCTGGGCAAAGCGCACGGGAGACAGGTCGCACACCGCCTTCAGGCGACGGGCGAAGGTCCGCGGCGAGAGCCCGGCGGCAGCGGCCAGATCATCCATGGTGACCTTGCGGTCGATGTTCTTCCTCAGCCAGCTCTCCGCGCGCGCGATCCGTCCATCCTGACCGGCGAGAAACGTTATGGCCATGTAGGGTGCCTGCGAACTGCGGTGATCGAGCAGGAGATAACGCGCGCAGGCCTGCGATATGCGGACTCCGGCGAACTTCGCGATCACCGCCAGCATGAGATCCATCTGCGCCATCGCCGCCCCCGCCGTCGCTACCGGCCAGTCGGCCACGACGATCTGCTCGGTGACGAGTTCGACGTCGGGATAGCTCTGGCGAAACACCGGCGCGAGCCACCAGGTCGTCGTGGCGCGTCGGCCTTTTAGCAGGCCTGCCTCCGCCAGGATGAACGTGCTGGCGCACGATGCCACGACGATCGCGCCGGCGGCTCTGGCCGCGCGAACGAGCTTGACGGCGCGTTGGCCCATCGGGCCCACAAGGCACGCCACGAGCTCCGCCTGCGTCGTGGTGCCGAGTCCCGGAACGATCACGACGTCGCCCTCGCGGAAACGGCAGGTCGTTGTCCGCGTGACCTCGAATGTGCGGACCTCGAATGCTTCCCGCTTCCCGCTTTGGCGGCTGAAGGCGTTGGCCGTCTGCAAAGTGTCCAGGGTGATGGCAAGGCTCGACGCCAATCCCCCAGGCATGGCGAGAACGACGATTCGGATGATGGCGAAATATCCCTGAAAGATGTCTATTTCGACACTAGCGCTGAAGCTCGCCTGGGACAATCGTATGGCCTCGCAGACAAGGAGCCTGGCCGATGCCGACACGCAGCATGAAGGTGGACGATCCTCTCGACGGCTTCGCGCATCGCGAGATCACGCTTCAGGCTGTCGCGAAGACAGTCCACGTCGCGGGCTCCGGGCGGGCGGTGATCGTCATGACCGAAATGCCGGGTATCAGCCCGCACGTCGCGCGCTTCAGCCGGTGGGTCCGCGATGCCGGCTTCACCGTCTACATGCCCTCGCTGTTCGGTCGCGACGGTGCCGTGCCCAGCGCCGACGAGGGTGCTGCGATCTTCCAGCGGGCCTGTGTCAGCGCCGAGTTCCGCGCCCTCGCCGCCAACCAGTCGAGCCCGGTGACGCAGTGGCTGATGGCGCTGGCGCGGCTCGCCCATCAGGAATGCGGCGGCCCCGGTGTCGGCGCCATCGGCATGTGCTTCACCGGCAACTTCGCGCTCACGATGATGCTCGAACCCGCGGTGCTGGCGCCGGTCCTGTCGCAGCCGTCGCTGCCACTCAACGATCCGGGCGGTCTCGAGATCGCGCCCGACGATCTCCGCACCGTCAGCGATCGCCTCAAGCGCGAAGACCTCACCGTGCTGGCCTATCGCTTCGAGGGAGACCATTTCTGCCGGGCACAGCGCTTTGCGGCCTATGCCCAGGCGCTGGGCGATCGTTTCATCGGGCGCGTTCTGCCCGATGCCTCAGCCAACACTGACGTCGCGCCGTTCTTCGCACGCCACGTCCCGACACCGCACAGCGTCGTGACCGCCCATCTCATCGACGAGGCGGGCCAGCCGACAATCGCCGCGCGCGATGAAATCCTCGCCTTCTTCAAGAACCGGTTAGCGCAACCAGGTATTTGCTCAGCAGGCGATTGAGCGCCGCGCTGTCTTTCTGCGACAGTGTCGAGGTCAGCTGCAGTTGAGTGGCGACATGATCGGTCACCGCCGCGTCGATGACCGCAAATCCCTTGTCCGTCAGCGAGATGATGACACCGCGCCCGTCTTCGGGGTTCTGCGTCCTCGCGACCAGCCCCATCTTTTCGAGCTGGTCGACCCGGTTGGTCATGGTACCGGAGGTGATCATCATCGTGGCCAGCAGATCGCCCGGCGACAGGCTGTAGGGCGGCCCGGAGCGGCGCAGCGTCGCCAGGACGTCGAAGGTGGCATCGTTCAGGCCATGCGCCGCGAAGGTCTTCTCCATCTCGCGCGTGAGATGATGCGAGATGCGTCTGAGGCGGCCGATCAGGCCCATGGGGCCGACATCCAGGTCGGGCCGTTCGCGGTTCCACTGCGCAAGGATGTCGTCGACGCGATCCATGACGATTTATCTTCGGCGGATATCTTGACGTCAAGACATCGTCAACTATCTTGAGGTCAAGATAACCAGGAAAGCCCGCCGCATGCCCCGCAATGTCGATCTCCTGCTCACGGCCATCGCGCCGGCGATCTGGGGCAGCACCTACCTGGTGACGACCGAACTCCTGCCGCAGGGCTACCCGTGGACGGTGGCAATGCTGCGGGCACTGCCCGCCGGCCTCCTGATGCTCGTGATCGTTCGCCAGTTGCCTCAGGGCATCTGGTGGGGCCGTGTCCTGATTCTGGGCGCCCTCAATTTCACGATCTTCTGGTGGCTGCTGTTCGTGGCGGCCTATCGGCTGCCGGGCGGCGTGGCCGCGACCGTCGGCGCCATCCAGCCGCTGATCGTCCTCCTTCTGGCGCGCCCGCTGCTCGGATCGCCGATCCGTCCGCTCGCCATCGTCGCGGCCATCGCCGGCATGGGCGGCGTGGCGCTCCTGATCCTGACACCGCGCGCTGCCCTCGATCCGATCGGCATCGCCGCGGGCCTCGGTGGGGCGGTCTCCATGGCGTTCGGCACAGTTCTGACCCGTCGCTGGCAACCACCGGTGTCGCCGCTGACCTTCACAGCATGGCAGTTGACCGCTGGCGGAATGCTGCTGTTGCCCGTGGCATTGATCCTGGAACCCTCACTGCCTGCCCTCACCTCGGCAAACCTGGTGGGCTTCGTCTGGCTCGGCCTGATCGGCGCCGCCCTGACCTACATTCTCTGGTTCCGCGGCATTGCGCGGCTGGAACCTGCCGTGGTGTCACCCCTCGGTTTCCTGAGCCCGATGACAGCCGTCATCCTCGGCTGGTCTGTCCTCGGTCAATCCCTCGGCCCCGCACAGATCGCCGGCATGATCGTCGTGCTCGGCAGCGTGTGGCTGAGTCAGCGCGTGCAACAGGCAACACCGATGAAGAACGCCGCCAGAACAATCAGGTCCAGATCCCGCGAGTAGTACGGCGCCACGAACGATAGGCTAAAGCCCGTTGCATGTGACCAACCAGGAGAAAGCGATGTCGAGTAGCGTTGCCGGCAAGACCTACGGAACCGTCCCCGCGGACAAACGCAAGGAGATGGGTGGCCTCGAGTTCGTTCGCGGGCTCGTCGACGGGACCTTGCCTCTCAACACGATCGCCCGAACCCTGGGCTACGACGTGACGGAAGTAGAAAGCGGGCGTGTCATCGTCACGGCAGAACCGAACGACACGCACCTCAATCCTTCCGGCACCGTACACGGCGGTCTCGCGGCCACCTTGCTGGATAGCTGCATGGGGTTGGCTCTCCTGTCGACTCTCGACAAGGGCCTCAGTCAGACGACCCTGGAGTTCAAGATCTCACTCGTGCGCGCCATCACACCCGAAACGGGCCCGATCCGGGCGGAAGGCGTCGTGCTGACCCGAGGTCGTCGTGTCGGCACCGCCGAGGGCCGGATCACGGACAGCGCTGGCCGCCTGCTCGCCCACGGCACGACCACATGCCTGGTACTCGAGTGATGGTCTGATACCGAACGTTACTTCCGACGCTGCGGGTAGATCGTCTCGCCGCGCTTCAGCATCGCGACGAAGGTCTCGATCTTCTTCTTTCGTCCGGCTTCGGTCTTCATGTTGTGGGTGCGGAAGGCGAGCGCAAAGCGGTTCTGCGCGCTGAGCGTGGCCAGCATCGCCTTGGCCGTGGGTTCGGCGTCGATCGCGGCCTGGAGATCGTCGGGGATCTTCATATCTTTGCCGCTCTTGTAGGCGCGCGCCCAACGTCCGTCGCCCTTGGCCGCCTCAACTTCACGAAGCCCGTGCGCGGTCATTCGGCCGTCCTCGATCAGCCGGGCGACATTGTCGACGTTGATCTGGCTCCACGTGCCCTTCTTTCCACGCGGCGAGTAGCGCTGCAGAAAGCTCTCGTCGTCGAAGCCCTTGCGCAGCCCGTCGATCCAGCCCCAGCAGAGCACGACGTCGATGGCTTCCTTGGGTGTGATGGATTTTAGCCCCGATCCCACCTTGTGAATCTTGATCCAGACCTCATCTTGTTTGTCGTGGTTCTTGCCGAGCCATTTGTAGAAGCTGTCGGCATCCTTGAACGTGCGGACTTTGTCGGGATCAACCTGCATGGAACAATTTTCTTGGATAGCCGTGCATCATGCGCCAGCTTAGAATAGTTGTTCAGCCCTCGTCGCCTTCGTTTTGGTACAAGCGTTGATACGTGAATTTGTCACTCGCCTTCGGGCGACACTTCTCACGCGAACGATTGCCGGCATCGGGGGATTTGCCGCAATTGCGCTGAGCTTGAGTCTCGCAGTGCTGGAGGCGCGCCCAACACCACCGCCCAGCATTGCCACCGGCCAATCCGTCGACGCGGGCCAATGGGCCATCGAGATCGAGGCGATCGATGCCGGTACGACCTTACCGGACGGGCGACGGACTACAGCTGGCCGTGGTGCTTTGATGCTGACCGCCAAGCTCACCAACCGGACGGGGACCTCGACCAGTGACTTCCTTCAGGCGATCAAGCTCGCGCACCCTGTTCCCGGCATCGACGACAAGCCGACCGTCTACCTGCTGCGCGACCGCACCTATCTGCGGCAGCTCCATCCGGGCCTGGCCGAGAGGGTCACTTACGTCTGGACCTATCCGCTCACGGCAAAGCTGCCGCAGAAGGCGCGGTTCGAGCTCATCGCCCGCAAGTACAAGCCGCGTGACAATCTCTATGCCGCCTCCGGCTGGTTCAATCCCAGCGTGGTCGGCACGATAGAATTGCCGCTCGCCGCCGACTCCGCTTCGCTGATTCCTGCCACCCAATGATCGCAATCATCGGCAAAGCCGCCGCGGTGGTCGCGGCGTTCTTCGTTCTCTGGCTGATGCGGTCGACGACGCCGAGCTACGACGAGCTGACCGGACCCATTCCGTTCGGTGCCGCCGCCGACAATATCGCAGTCGACGCCGGCAAGCCCCTGCTCGCCAAGACGATACGCTTCAAAGCCACCAATAGACCTACAGAGCGAAGCACCGACGGTGTCTGGCTGATCATTCCTGTTCGCGTCAGGGCAGCACAGGAAAGCGCGCGTCTGCTTGGAGCCGCTTGGCAGGCGCAGGACGGCAAGCGTTACGCGTCCAGCCTCCGGGTCGAGGACGCCGATGTGAGCCTGCCCGGCAAAGGCATACAGCCTGGCCTCGAACGCAAGAGCCTGCTCGTCTTCGAAGTGCCCGAAGAGGCCGCCCGTAGCGGCACTCTGCTGCTGTCCGAAGCGGCCTTCCCGCGCCTCACCGCACAGCTTCATATCGCCTATCCCGCGCTACCGTTCGTCGTCCCCTCCCTCTCGCTCGACCTGGACAAGATCCATGGCGAACACTGAAGCCACCCTGAGCGATCGACCTACACCGGGCGAGCGGCGCGGCCGCTGGCTCGCCGCGCTCTCGCTTCTCCTGCTCGTGCCGGCAGCGATGGCGGTGGTCGGCTGGTCCGATGCCGTCGAGCTTCGTCGCAAGCTCGAATGGAATGCCATCGATGTCGCGGCGGGTCAGCGCATCGAGTTCAACGGCGCACGCATCGCGCTGGCGGCGCTCGACGTCCTGCCGTCGACGACTGGCCTGCCGGCCGACCGCACCTTCGCGCGGCTGCGACTCGACGTCGAGGCTTCCGGTCCCGCCAGCCAGGACTGGCTCGATTGCCGGATCTTCCTCGTCGATTCGCAGGGTAGACGCTGGGAGGCGATCAACTTCGCGCCCACCGCGCTCGAACGGCAGTTCAAGAAACCTGGCGAAAGCGCCGCGTCGCGCTGCTCGACGCTCGCAGTAGGCACGCATCAGGCAGGGACAAAGCTGGTGATCGACGCCTATTTCCTCGTTCCGCGCGACGCGACCTCATCGCTGCGTCCGACCCTGAGTGCCATGGGCGCGCGGCCGGACTACCTTCGCTTCACGCCGGAGACCAAGCCATGACCGGCTCGACGGTACGTGGCGGCTACGGCGCGTTCGGCCTCGTCGCCGATACCGGCAGGCTGTGGTTCCGCTTCCTGCCTCAGTTGCTCGCGATCGCATTGCTCGGCGTGATCGCGCGCGCGTTGCTGCTGCGAGGCGCCGTCGAACTGGGCTTCCTCAATCATCTCGCCGGGCTCATCTCGCTCACCGTCGTCGTGCTGGTGAAGCTGGTCGTGGTCGTGGCGCTGTTCGAAGTCCTGCGCCCTGCTTTGCCCGCGATGAAACACGCCGCGACCAGTGGCGAAGAGACACCGGCTGCGGACACCACCAAGGAGCCCGCGGCCGATGCACTGCGTCCGCCCTCGCGCACAGCCCGCGTGGCCACCATCCTGTCCCTCGCGCTGGTGCCGTTCTTTGCCTACTACGCCGCTTGGGGTTTCCTGGGCGACACCATCCGTGACTATTCACGCCTGGGGCTCTCGCTCGATCCCTTCGGCACGCACGGCATGCTGCTCAACGTTTCCGGCGGCTGGTGGCTGATCCTGTCGGTCGCCCTGCTCTGGGCGCTCCGCCGCTTCGCCAAGGCGCGCGGCAAGAAGAGCACGAACAGCCTGTGGAACCTGCTGATCGTGATGTGCGAGGCGGGCTGGGCATTCATCGGCCTCTACGTCATCTCCGAATGGAAGGGCGGGCTAATGGCCTGGCTCGCCTCGCACGGGATCGGCGATCTCGCCAGCAATGCCGCGTCTCAGTTTGGCCCCCTGGTCAGCGTTGCCCATGCTGCGGGCAGTTCCGTTCCCGTCGAGCAGACGCCGCCCGGCCTGATGACGACTGTGACCCAGCTCTTCTTCTATGCCCTCCTGCCCGTCGTCTGGCTAACGATCGCGGCCCTGATCTATCGCTACGACGTGCACCGACTGAACGATGCCGAGCTGACGGCCGGATCGCCGAAGCTCGAACGCCTGCTCCTGCGCTATCGCGGCCTGCCGAAATCCCTGCGCGATTTCTTCGAGCACTTCTGGACAGGCACGGCCAAACGCTACTGGGCGCTGGCGAGCAGCGTGCGGCTCACTTTCGCCTCGGGCCTGCTTGCCCTGCTCAGCCTGATCGTCCTCTATCGCGCCATCGACTGGGCTTCGGCCTGGGCCTGGCTCGCCCTCACCCGCCTAATCGGCCCGCATTCGCTGCCGGTCTGGGAGACCATCGCGGGCCAGATCAGCCTCCTGTTCGGCTCACCCAGCTATCCCGGCGACGGCATCCTGCCGATGACCTTGAAAATCTGCCTGCTCGCCGCCGCCCTCGAACGCTCCTTCGCCGCCGGCCGAAAATGGCAACCGCTCGGCCGATAACGTAGTAAGGAATCAGCGCGGCTTTGCCCCGATGACGATCCGGATGGGAGCATCCGTCGCGGCTGGCGTTTGCGGGCCGTTGAGCGCACCACGAAACCGATGCCAGCCCGCCGGCCAGTCGCCCTTCGTTGCGTTGAAGCCGGCCGAGCGCAGGGCTTCCACGAGAGCAGACGCGGCCTCATTCGTTGCCGCGTCGCTGCCTTCCTTGAGAAGCACGGTCACGCCGAAGAGTCCCGCCACGCCCGTCCACGTCCAGGTCTGCGGCTCCCAGCCAGCGTCGCTGAGATCGGTGGAGATCGTCGAGCCGACGGCCGGCGCGTCGGATACCTGATCGAGGACAAACACCGCGGCTTTGGTGCCGGCATATTTCCGCAGGCTCGCGACGATCGGGGAGGATTGCGCCGCCGGCGAGGGCTGCGCGTCGGGCCTGGCCGCGGCGCTTTCGGGAGTGCCCTCCTTACCCTTCTCTGGGGCGGCCGGGCGTTGTGCTTCAGCTACGCTCCCCTGGGTCGAATCCGTCGCGCGCGCGGTTGCCTCCCGAACGAGCTTCCCGAGATCGGCAATTCGCTTCTGCATCTCCGCCGCATCGAGCTGCGGCGTCTGCGCCTTCTCGCTGGCGGCCGCGCTCTCGCGAGCCGCTCGTGCTGCCCGCTCGTTGGCTTCGCGGGCTGCCAGTTCGAGGGCCGCCGCGCGCTCGCGTGCCGTGGAGGCTTCCTGTTCGAGCGCCACGGTCCGCTCGCGCGCCGCAGACATTTCCTGTTCAAGGGCCACGCTCCGCCCCCGTGCCGTGGAGACTTCCTGCTCGAGCGCTGCCGCCCGCTCGCGCGCCGTGGTGACATCCTGCTCGAGTCGCGCGGCGTGGCTTTCCACGCCCTTGTAGCGATCGACGGTGGCGTGCTCGTGGGCGCGCACGGCAGCGCTGTACCTGAACGACAGCCACGTCGTGACGCCGAGCGCCGCAACGGCCATGATGGTGGCGACGAGGCTCACGATCATGGCTCTGTCCATGAACGCCGCCCATCCCCGAAGCTGATCGATATCCATGCTCATTAGCTTGTTGGAGCGCATTCCAGGGACGGTGATCGTCATCGTGCTCTGCCTATGCGCGTTGTGATCGAGGGGGCAATATATCGCTTTGCCATTGTGA
This sequence comes from Reyranella sp., assembly GCF_004297405.1. GTDB lineage: Bacteria > Pseudomonadota > Alphaproteobacteria > Reyranellales > Reyranellaceae > Reyranella. Next base: position 409,801 of record NZ_SCVC01000012.1, on the reverse strand, counting down.
ACCGCTGACTCTTAATCAGCGGGTGTGGACAGACCAGTCGACGAATCGTCGCCTGGTGGGCAGCTGTGATAAATTTGTGGCCGGATCGGCGTCTACACTGAAGACCGAGCCATCGATCCGGGTTTCGAGTGGTTCAGGCGCCAGTCGCTGGGGCTTTCACCCGACCAGGCATGGAAGGCGCGTGTGAAATTGCCGATGCTCGAATAGAGAAGCGTGGCCGCTACCTCCGAGATCGGCAAAGGAGTGTTCGCCAGGAGATCGCACGCGATCCTGTAGCGCTCCTCCTTCAGGAGCTCGAACACCGACGTGCTCTCACCGGCCAGGCGGCGGTTGAGAGTCCGAGGGTGAAGTCCGACGCTCGCCGCGACCGCCTGTACCGACACCTCCCCGCGCGCCAGGCACGACACCAGGGCACGCCGCGCCATCGTAGCGGCGGGCAGGCGATGTCGCTGGGCAACGACCGCCAGCTCGCGCTCGAGCAGCCTTCGTTTTGTCGGATTGGCGCCGTGGACGCGTTGCTTCAGCCACGCGGCCGGAAAGACAATGGCATTGTGCTCCCGGCCGAACTGCACGGGCGCACCGAAGAACTTGGAATAGGGCTCGCGGCTGACGGGCGCCCGACGAGCCAGCAGGATTTCCACCGGTGCCCAGCCAGGCCCGCACAGGGTGCGCACCGCCATGCAGGCAATAGCCATTCCCAGATCGATCGAAGGATCGGTGTCGCCATCGGCGTCGACGACAAGCCTCAGCACGAGCTCGGCCAGGTCGGACGTCGTGGTCAGGACGGGAATGAAGGCATGCCCATTGAGATGAAGGTTGAGGATCAGTCCGCGCAGGCCGCTGCCGACGTCGCCGGCGTTCCGCGCCACCCGGCCGACGATGCCGAGATCTTCTATCCGGACGCTTTGACCGCAGAGCAATCCGAAGTGGGGGCAGTTGGTGCGCTCCATCGCCAGCGCCAGAAGCCGGACGGCCTTGTCCAGGCGCACCCCATTCCCCGCATCGTCGAATGTGGTCGGTTGCAGCCCGATCTCATCGAGCAGTGGGCCGAGCGCGAGGCCGAAAGCACCGAGAGCGCCAGACAGCCCCATGAGCGGGCCCGCACGGACCGTCCCCACCTGGACTATGTTGAAGGCTTCTTCGACGGTGGGGCTGCGCATCAACGGCGTCATGAACGATCGGCTAGGTCGAGAAATACGAAATCGACGCGAATGTGACCAGCACCAAGTCACGAACTCATCACCGGGAAATCCACGCCCTTTGTCGCGAAATGCGAAAAGGCCAACTCTCCCGGCGTCTAGGGTGCCGGCCCGATCTCGCTTCGCCCCGGCACGGCGCGTTGGCAAGGCCGGGCTTCGCAGCGGGAGTGTACTTTGGGACGAGGACAAGCGCGTGTGCCGCACCGGATCCTGGTTGGAGTGTGGAGCGCACTTGTCGGCGTGAGCCTCGGCGTCCGGCCAGTGGCCGCCGAAGAAGCAAGGGAGAGCGCCTCCTCGATGGCAGGCGACCCGGATCCTTGGCGTTTCGAAGCAGCCGCCTATGGCTGGCTGATGAGCGCATCGGGCTCCATGACGGCCAAGGGTCAGATCGTGGATTTCGACGCGAGCTTCATCCAGCTCCTGCAGAAAAGCGCTTCGTTGATCGGCTACATGGGCTACTTCGAGGCCGGCAAGGGCCGGGTCGGAGTCTATGCCGACCTGGTCTTCGCCAAACTCGGCTTCACCAACACGACGCTGAGCGATCGTAACCCCGTTGCCGGGCTGAAACTCAGCACCACGGCAAATGCCGCCCTGACCTACTCAATGACGATCATCGAGACCGGTGGTTTGTACGAGCTGCATCGCTGGAACGGTAGCGAAGGATCCTCGACCGCGCTGGACGGCTTGCTGGGGCTTCGCATCTGGAATCAGTCGGCGGACGCCAACTATGACGTCATAGGCACGGTCGATTTCAGCCGGCTCGGGTTCCAGCGCGGCATTGGCTTTTCGACGGCCGGGACAGGCAACCTGACTTGGGTCGATCCCGTCGTCGGGCTGCGTCTGCGCCATCAGTTCACGCCCGCGCAAAAGATCGTGCTGCGCGGCGACATCGGCGGCTTCGGCCTGCAGAGTTCCCTCACCTGGCAAGCAACGGCCATCTACAGCTACGCGTGGCAGCTCCCGGGCTATCAGCTCGTCGGCGGCGTGGGATATCGCGCGCTCGGCTTCAACTACTCGACCGGCTCGGGCAATGCCGTGAGCGCGATCGACATGGTGCTGCACGGTCCGATCATCGGTGCCGCCATTCGGTTCTAGACGTTTCGTTTCAAGAAGGAGCATTCGCATGTCACTCACTCGCCGGTCCGTCGCCCTGGGGTCGCTCGGCCTTCTCTCTTCCGGCCTTGTCGCACCCTTGCGCGCACAGCATTCCGACTTCTCCCACGTACCGGAACGCTCCGAGGCGCTCGGCACGGCGATCAACGCATATGTCTACGGCTATCCCCTCGTGACGATGGAGTTCACGCGCCGCGTGCTGACCAACGTGGCGAAGGCCGACGGCAGGAAGGCCCCGATGGGCCAGTTCATCAGGATGCGCGAATACCCGAACGCATCGTTCAGGGACGTCACGGCGCCCAACGCCGATACGCTCTACACGACCGCGTTCTTCGATGTCGGCGCCGAACCCTGGGTGCTCAGCATTCCCGACATGAAAGACCGCTACTTCCTGATGCCGATGCTCGACGGCTGGACCAACGTGTTCCAGGTGCCCGGCAAACGCACCACCGGCACGGCGGCGCAGACCTACGCGATTACCGGACCGGGTTGGAAGGGTACCCTGCCGGCCGGCGTCACCGAGTACAAGTCGCCGACCAGCATGGTGTGGCTGCTGGGCCGCATCTACTGCACCGGTACGCCGGAGGACTACGCTGCCGTTCACGCCGTGCAGGATCAGATGAAGCTCGTGCCGCTCAGCGCCTACGGCAAGCCCTACACGCCGCCGGAAGGCAAGGTCGATCCCGCCATCGACATGAAGACGGCCGTGCGCGACCAGGTGAACCGGCTCGATGCGACCGAGTACTTCACCTTGCTGGCCGAGCTGATGAAGTCGAACCCACCAGCGGCAGCCGATGCGCCCGTCCTCGCGAGCTTCGCCCGCATCGGTCTCGAGCCGGGCCGGTTCGATCCAACGAAGCTCGCCTCCGATCTCGCCAAGCGCGTGCCCGAGCTCGGATTCGAGCAGATCATGCTCCAGTACAAGACCAACAAGGACATGAAGCTGATCGAGGGTTGGAGCTACACGACCAAGACCGGTCTCTATGGTACCGACTATCTGATGCGCGCTCTGATCACGGCGATCGGCCTCGGCGCGAACCGTCCGCAGGATGCCGTGTACCCGGTATCTCGCGCGGACGCGACCGGCGGCGGGTATAACGGCGCCCACCGCTACACCCTGACCTTCCCGAAGGGTCACCTGCCGCCAGCACAGGGCTTCTGGTCACTGACCATGTACGACAAGGACTATTTCTTCGTTGCCAACTCGCTCAACCGCTACTCCATCAGCGCCCGTCAGAACCTGAAGCCCAATGCCGACGGATCGGTGACGCTTCACCTCCAGAAGGACTCGCCGGGCGCGGCGCTGGAATCGAACTGGCTGCCCGCTCCTGCCGGCGAGTTCTCTCTCATGCTGAGGCTCTACTGGCCGAGCGAAAAGGACCCGTCGATCCTCGACGGCTCCTGGACCGCCCCGCCTGTGAAGAAGGCAGGCTGAACGGCGGAGGCCGCGGTCTCGGCCACGACTTAGGTGAGCGGCTTGGCGGCACGGCTCGGCCGCAAATAGCCCACGATCAGCCGAGTGACCTCGTCGACAAACCGGTCCCGGTCGCCTTTCAGCGTAACGGGCTTGTTGATGACGAAGTCATGGGTCAGGGCTTCGACGATGGTCACGCAGATGGAGGTCGCGGAATCGAGGTCCCGGACCGAGATTTCGTGACGGCGCTGTTCCAGATAGGCCCTGACCAACAGGAAGGTTTCGCCCTGGAGTGCCTCAATCTTGGCCAGCTGGCCCATGCGCGGAACCTGCTCGGCGAAAATGCGATGCAAGGCGGAATCGACCAGATGGGCGTCGACCGCCGCCCGCACCAGTTCGCGGATCGCCGTTGCGAGGTCGAGTGACGCTACTTCCTTGAGCGCATTGCGCAGCAGCTCAAGCATTTCCCGGTTGTGGCGCGAGACGAGCGCCGCCACGAGCGCCTCTTTGTTCGGAAAGTACTGGTAGAGCGAGCCGACGCTCACGCCGGCCGTCGCGGCGATCCGGTTGGTGCTGGCACGGTCGTATCCTTCCCTCGTGAGAACGCGAGCGGTTGCGTCCAGCAGCGCCTCGACCGTCGCCTGGGATCGCTTCTGCGATGCCGATTTTCGCGGGGTCGTTGGGACTGAGCGCGCCATGGAGCCTCATCCGCCAATGCGAGTAGACAATGCGAGTCATAGCTCGCAAATTTACCGCAGGCAACGTCCTCCTCTTTTCATGCACGGATGAAAGGCACCGCGATGTTCACCCTCCCTTATCGCACCTTGATGCACTACAAGCGCTGGGCGACGAACGGACTGAACTCGGTCATTGCCGAAAACCTCGACCGAATTGCCGCGGACGAACAAGTTCTGGTCCTGCGGCTGCTCGACCACATCCAGGCCGTCGACGAGATCTTCAGCCACAATCTCGAAGCGCGCCCTCACGGCTACAGGGCAGCTCGCTCGGTCGAGCTTTCCTCCTTCGACCTGCTGGCGAACAAGGCCCGCTCGACGGGCGACTGGTATGCCGATTATGCCGATACCCTCCTGCCGGAAGAGGTGGATGAGGTGATTGCCTTCTCCTTCTCGAACGGTGCGCCCGCCAGCATGACGCGCGGAGAGATACTGCTGCACGTCGCCATGCACGCCGCCGGCCATCGCGGCCAGATCGCGCTCCTGCTGCAGAAGAACGCCATCCAGCCCTGGCCGGATCGGATCACAGACTTCCTGAAAGCCGAGGATGCCAGCCCGCAACGGCATGCTAACGCGATGGCATGAGGCCGAGCTGACTCATGATCGACAGGCTATCCATCAAGTTCCAGGTCTGGACGATCAGGCCCTCCTCGTTGAAGCGATGAAGATCCCAGAAGGTCGTTTCGATGGTCTTGTGGGTGGCGGGAACGCCCATCACCGGCTTGGAATGTGTCGCGGTCGTGATGCTCCGCCCCATGACCCAGTCATCCTCGGCGAGGGCATTCTCCACCACGATCCGGATGTCCGGCCACGTCGCAAAGCTCTCCTCGAAGAACTTGCGAATCTGTTCTCTGCCGCGCGGCATCGGCTTCGACATGATTTGATGGTCGGGCGCGTAATGGGCGATGCACGCGTCGAGATCGCGCGCGTTGTACGCGTCCTTGGCCCGAAGATAGTTCTGCCTGTTCCTCTGCGCGACGGAATGGGTTTGACGCTGGTTCATGGCTGATCCCGTGTTGTTGCACTCGCGGCTTCTCAGCGAGGTTACCTTAGGTTGACCAGCGGGCCGTAGTGCACGTTTGTTCAACGCGACGGCGCAGAACGTGGATAGGATTTGTCTGCGTACAGGGGAGAGAGCAGATGCCCGTCGCCAGACAGATCGAACGACCGCCAACACTCGAAGCACTGTTTCAGCGTTATCATGTCAGTTGGGAAACACGAGATCCGGAGCTGATTGCGTCCCTCCATTCGGAAGACACGGTCTTCTGGGTCCATGACGGATCGGAGCCAGTGAAGGGTCGCGAGGCGCTGCGCCAGCATTGCATCGGGCTGTTCGCCGCGCTCGACTTTTCCCTGGAGAAAGGCCGATTGCTGTATGGCGACGACCACTGGGTCTTCGAATGGACGATGGTTCTGGCGCTTGCAGAACCCAACGGCACCCTCTTCTCGGCGCGTGTCGAGATGCTCGATGTGGTCACGGTCAATGCGGCCGGCGGGGTCACACGCAAGGACGTCTATGTGAACAGCCAGCAATCCCGGGCAGCCTTCGCCAGGGCCGGAATCGAAAGATAGCGGCAAGGACGGCCGCCTATTGCGCCAAACGCATCCGCCGGAAATAGTCGCGGCGATGCCCGATCCGCTGTCCCCTTTCCGCAATTCGCTCCTTCCGGTGGGCAGCAGGAGGCTCCTGGCGCACGCAAACCCAGTTACCTGTGTGTTGGGCGGGCGAACCGGGCCACTGCGGTTGGAGCAGAGAGGGTTGCGTGTAGAGGGCGACATCCTGCTGGTCAGGCCGGGCGTCGTGCATGCGGTCACCCTCGCCGAGCGCGGCGCCGACGTCCTCTATCTAGACGGCCTGCCGTTTCCCTTCGACGCGCCGTTGGGCGTGGTACTGAGCGGCGCGCTGGCCCGACTGGCGCGCGACGCCCTCAGCGGAGCCGTGGATGCCACGAACGAGCTTCGGGCCAGGCTGATGGTGCGCTTGGCTGCGCCGCTGGAACCGATCGCGACGGTCGTTCGGGCGATATATGCCGCCCCGATGCAGCGCATGCATCAGGGCGAGCTGGCGCACCGCCTGCACCTCGAGCGCACGCAGGCTCTGCGTTGCTTCAAGGCCACAACCGGTCAGAGCTTTCGCCAGTTCAAGTCATGGTCCGCCTTGCAATTCGCCGCGCAGCAAATGGCCGGCGGCGCGCTGGTCCGGACGGCCGCCCTGGATGCGGGCTTTGCCGACACCGCCCACCTGTCGCGCGTCTTCAGCCGTTATTTTGGCCTGACGCCTAGCGCGGCAATCGCGGGCCTTTCGCTGTAAAGCGCATCTGGCAATCGGCACCCAACGACGTCGACCAATCGGAAACGACTGGCTTGGATGATTTCCACATCAGATGCCTGAGCCTCCTTGCCAGCAACGAAGCATTGGTCACTGCTTCCGTTTAGCGCTCGATAATCCTTCGATAATTGGGCAATCGGGACGGCGATCGCCTTGGCAGCTACGGACAAGACGGCGAAGTGTGTCGCGCAACTCCGTGAGTTCCACCAGCTTGCGGTCCATCTCGGCGAGCTTTGTCTTAGCCAGCGCCTTTACATCGGCGCTCTCGCGCTCCTTGTCGTCATAGAGCGAAAGCAGTTGTCCGCACTCCTCGACCGAAAAGCCGAGACTGCGTGAACGTTGGATGAAGCGCATGCGATGCACGTCAGTCATCGAATAGTCGCGATAGCCGTTGCTGGCACGCTCAGCCGTGAGCAAGCCGATATCCTCGTAGTAGCGAATGGTCTTGGCGGGCAGTCCCGATTTCTCTGATGCAGCGCCAATATTCATCTGGCTCTCCCTAGAGTGAATTAGATAGTACGTAGTGCTTCCAGTAACTGGAAGCTCAAGTGCCTTCGTCAAGCCACTGCCTCGACACCGTCTCCCGGTGTGAAGAAGACATCGGCGTGGATGTCGGATGAGGCAACGCCGCAGCCCGCAAGCACGGAGCCAACGGCGTCGACCATGGCGGGCGGACCGGCGACATAGGCCTTGGCGCCAGCAAGATCCTGATGGTCCTGTGCCAAAGCTTCGGACACAAAGCCGCTACGCCACTCAGTCTTGGTAGCCTGCGAAAGAACCGGCACGAAGACGAGGTTCGAAAAGCGCTGCTCGAGCGCGCAAAAATGGTCAACGAGATAGAGGTCGTCTTCCGTGCGAGCGCCGAAGTAGAGGTGAATCTCCTGCCTCATGCCAGCACCAAGCGCGGTCTCGACGATCGATTTGATCGGCGCCAGCCCACTTCCGCCCGCGACAGCGACGATGATGCCGCCATGGACGTCGCGCAGATAAGCCGAGCCAGCCGGGCCTTCGATCTCGACTCTATCGTCTGCTTTCAACGATGTATGAATCAGCCCGCTGGTGCGACCTCCCGGCACGAGCCTGACATGCAGTTCGACAAGCTCGTCATCGGGCTGGCTTGCCATCGAGTAGTGGCGGGCGGGCCCTCCCCGCATGGCGAACGAGAGATATTGCCCGGCAGCGAAACGGAAGGCGGAACGGTCATCCAGTTTTAGCCAGATGGCGAGGATGTCGTGGGTCTTGCTCTCGACCGCGACGACTGTCGCCCCCTGGGCAACAGTCGGCATGGCCACATAGTCTACGTCCAGCCACTCGACAGTCACGTCAGTAGTCGGCACCGACCGGCAGGCGAGAATCAGGCCCTTGGCCTGATCCTCCTCGGTAAGGGCGAAAGGCGAGTGCTTGCCGAGTTCGACACCGCCACTGATCAACTGCGACTTGCACGAACCACAGCGACCGGAACGGCAGCCATGTGGATAGGGAACGCCGGCTTCGAGCGCTGCTTGCAGGATGGTCTGCTCTGGAGCAACGGGAATGCAGCGTCCAAGTTGGGGAAGAATAAGACGGGCCATGGTCTCCTCACGCGGCCTTGGTCAGGTCGAGTAGCGCCTCGATCTCGGGGCGCTGCACTGCAAACGTGCCGAAAAAGATATGCTTGCCGTCAATGATGGTGATGTGAGCAACACGCACACCGGTGCGGCGCTTGGCTTCCTCGGCGACCGCGGGGTCACGCAGATCGTGCTCGACGAAAGGCAGGCTCTGCGTATTCAGCCAACACTTCAGCGCCAGACAATCCGGGCAGCTTGGCGTGGTGTAGATTTCAATGCGGACCGTAGTCGACATGACAATCCTCGTGGCAGGACAGGAAAAGGGAGGACCGGCCCGCCAGAATGGCGGGCCGCAGGCCGTTACTCGGCTGGGGCAAGCTCGGGAGCGCCGACTGCTGCGCCGGCCTCCTTGACGGGCGCCTGGAAGCGCTTCAGGCGCATCGCATTGCCGAGGACGAAGACACTGGACAGTGCCATCGCGCCAGCCGCCAGCATCGGCGACAGCAGTGTACCGCTGACGGGATAGAGCACGCCCGCCGCGACCGGGATCAGGGCCGCGTTGTAGGCGAAGGCCCAGAACAGGTTCTGCTGGATGTTGCGGATCGTTGCCTTCGACAGAGCGATCGCATTGGTGACACCGAGCAGATCTCCCGACATCAACACCACATCGGCGCTCTCGATCGCGACATCCGTGCCGGTGCCTATTGCCATGCCGACATCAGCCTCGGCCAAGGCCGGCGCATCGTTGATGCCGTCGCCGACGAAGGTTACGGCGCGGCCGCCGGCCCGCAGGCGCTTGATCGCATCGACCTTGCCGTCGGGCAGCACTTCCGCAACGACCTCGTCAATGCCGAGTTGGGCCGCGATCGCTTCGGCGGTGCGACGATTGTCGCCGGTGATCATCGCAACCTTCAAACCCATGGCCTGCAGGGCACGAATGGCTTGCGGGGTCGAACGCTTGATCGGATCGGAAACCGCGATCACGGCAGCGAGCCTGCCGTCGACAGCCGCATAGAGTGGCGTCTTGGCCTGCTTGCCCATGCGGCTTGCGGTGTCGGCAAAGGCGTCTACCGCAATGCCGAGCTTGGCCATGTAGCGGTCGGCGCCAACTGCAACTTGGTGCTGATCAACCTTTGCGCTGACACCGAAACCGGGCACCGCTTCGAAAGCGCCGACCTCGCCCAATGAATGGCCTTCATCCTTGGCGGCAGCGACGATGGCGGCGGCAACCGGGTGTTCGGACTGGGCCTCGACTGAAGCGACGAGTGCCAGAACTTTCGCACGCTCGAAACCGCCGGTGACTTCGAGATCGGTCATCACCGGCTTGCCGGCGGTGAGCGTACCGGTCTTGTCGAGGGCCACGACCGCCGTCGACTTCAGAGATTGCAGCGCCTCTCCATTGCGGAAAAGCACGCCGAGTTCGGCTGCGCGACCCGTGCCGACCATGATCGAGGTCGGGGTGGCGAGGCCCATGGCGCAGGGGCAAGCGATGATCAGCACGGCAACGGCATTGACGAGTGCGAAGGTGACGGCCGGCTCCGGGCCGAAGAACAGCCAGACCAGGAAGGTGAGCGCGGCAGCGGCCATGACGGCAGGCACGAACCAGGCCGTCACCTTGTCGACGACCGCCTGGATCGGCAGCTTTGATCCCTGCGCGGACTCGACCATGCGGATGATCTGGGCGAGCAGCGTGTCGGCGCCGACCTTGGTTGCCCGATAGGTGAAGCTGCCGGTCTTGTTGATCGTGCCGCCAACGACCTCCGCCCCTTCTCCCTTGCTGACCGGGATGGGTTCGCCGGAGATCATCGACTCGTCCACGAACGACGAACCCGACAACACGACGCCGTCGACCGGTACCTTGTCGCCCGGGCGCACCTGGACGACATCACCCGCGATCACCTCGTCGAGCGGGATCTCGACGAACTGACCGTTGCGCTCCACACGGGCGGATTTGGCCTGCAAGCCGATCAGCCGCTTGATTGCTTCACTCGTGCGGCCCTTGGCCTTGGCTTCGAGAAGGCGCCCGAGCAGGATGAGCGTGATGATGACAGCGGAAGCCTCGTAGTAGATGTTGGCCGTGCCGTCCGGCAGCACGCCCGGCGCGAAGGTCGCAACGACGGAATAGGCCCAGGCCGCAGTCGAACCGACGACGACCAGCGAATTCATGTCGGGGGTAAGGCGGACAAGCGCCGGTATGCCCTTCTTGTAGAAGCGCAGGCCGGGACCAAACTGGACGATGGTCGCCAGGACGAAGAAGGCGATGTAGAGCGATTGATCATCGACATTCGCCATCAGCCAATGGTGCAGCGGCGGGAAAACGTGGGAACCCATTTCCAGCACGAAGATCGGCAGCGTCAGTACGGCGGCGATACGAAAGTCGCGCTTGAGGGTGGCGTACTCACGGTTGCGGGCGTCCTCGCGACCGTCGGTTCCTGACGAAGTCGCCGTTGCCTCGGCGCGACGCGGCTTATAACCGGCCTTGCGGATGGCGGCGTCGATCGTCGCGCGTGGCGTGGAACCTGCCAGCAGTTCGACGGTCGCGCGTTCGGTGGCGAGATTGACCGAGGCGGACTTCACACCCGGAATCGCGGCAATCGCCTTTTCGACACGGGTCACACATGACGCGCAGGTCATGCCCTCGATATCGATTTCGATCTTCTCGACGGGCACGTCGTAGCCGACGCTGCGGATCGCAGCGATGATCCCATCGGAATCGATGGCGCCGCTGAAGGTGATGTCGGCGCTCTCGGTGGCGAGGTTGACCGTGGCGGCTGTAACGCCCGGCACGGCCGCGATCGCCTTCTCGACACGGCGCACGCAGGATGCGCAGGTCATGCCCTCGATCGGGAAGTTTTGTCTGGCGGTTGCCGATGGTATTTGGGGCACGACATTCATCGTTCCTGTCCTCTGTTCGAATTTGATGAACGGAGGCTAGGGCTTCCAGTCACTGGAAGGTCAACAGGAGTTCGGAGAAGGATTGCGAGGGCAATACGTCGCTTGACCTTCCACTGGCGGGAACGCGCAGCTTCAGGAAACGGCGCTTGTGCCGGTGCCAATCCAGGAGTTTCCAATGTTGAAGTTGAACGTACCCGATATGACCTGCGGTCACTGCGCCGGGGTCATCACCAAGGCCATCCGGAGCGTCGACGCAGGCGCCAAGGTCGATATCGACCTCAAGATTCAGACCGTGACCATCGAGACCAAAGCGGACGGTTCAGCCTTTGCGAAGGCACTCGACGCTGCTGGCTATCCGGCGATGGTCAGCTCCGCGCAATAGATTTCAACCAAGTATGTTGACGAAGCGAGGTTACATCTGCCTCGTTAACGAAAGAAGCTAAGGGGCTCCGCCGTGCTAGCGGCGGAGCCCCTTCGATCGTCCTTTTCTACTGGCCGGGGTGAAGGCCCGGCGCCTCCTGGCCTGTGCGTGCCACATATTCCGTGTAGCCACCGCCATACTGATGAACGCCGTCGGGCGTCAGTTCCAGGACACGATTTGAGAGCGCGGCCAGGAAGTGGCGGTCATGCGACACGAACAGCATGGTACCTTCGAATTCCGCCAGGGCAGCGACCAGCATCTCCTTGGTGGCCATGTCCAGATGGTTCGTCGGCTCGTCGAGGACCAGGAAGTTCGGCGGATCGAACAGCATCTTGGCCATGACCAAACGCGCCTTCTCGCCGCCGGACAGCACACGACAAGGCTTCTCGACATCGTCGCCGGAGAAGCCGAAGCAGCCGGCCAGCGACTTCAGCGCGCCCGTCCCTGCCTGCGGGAACGACCCGTCCAGCGACTCGAAAACCGTATCGTCGCCGTCCAGCAGGTCCATGGAGTGCTGGGCGAAATAGCCCATCTTGACGCTGGCGCCGACGTTAACGGCGCCCTGATCGGGCTCGGTCGCGCCCGCCACCAGCTTCAGCAAGGTGGATTTCCCCGCGCCGTTGGCGCCGAGCACGCACCAGCGTTCCAGGCGACGCAGCCGGAAATCGAGCCCCTCATAGATCGGCTGGGTGCCATAGCCCTTGTGAACGTTCTTGAAGCTCACCACGTCGTCGCCCGAGCGCGGCGGCGCGCGGAACTCGAACTGGACGGACTGGCGACGCCGGGGCGGCTCCACCTTCTCGATCTTGTCCAGCTTCTTCACCCGGCTCTGGACCTGGGCGGCATGAGAGGCCCGCGCCTTGAAGCGCTCGATGAACTTCATCTCCTTGGCGAGCATCGCCTGCTGGCGCTCGTACTGCGCCTGGCGCTGCCGCTCCCCGACCGCGCGCTGCTGTTCGTAGAAGTCGAAGTTGCCCGAATAGGTGGTGAGCGACCCGCCGTCGATCTCCACGACCTTGCCGACGATGCGGTTCATGAACTCGCGGTCATGCGAGGTCATCAGCAACGCGCCTTCGTATCTCTTGAGGAAATCCTCCAGCCAGATCAGGCTTTCGAGATCGAGATGGTTGCTCGGCTCGTCCAGCAGCATGCCGTCGGGCCGCATCAGCAGGATGCGGGCGAGCGCCACGCGCATCTTCCAGCCGCCGGAGAGCAGGCCGACATCGCCGTCCATGCGTTCCTGGCTGAAGCTCAGGCCCGCCAGCACCTCGCGCGCCCGGGCGTCCAGCGCATAGCCGTCCAGCTCCTCGAAGCGCCCCTGCACCTCGCCATAGCGCTCGACGAGGGCGTCCATGTCGTCGGCCTGCGCCGGATCGGCCATCGCCGCCTCGAGCCGGGCGATCTCGACGGCCAGCTCGCTCACCGGCCCGACGCCATCCATCACCGCCGCGACCGCGCTCTTGCCCGACATCTCGCCGACGTCCTGGCTGAAATAGCCGATCGTCATGCCGGGATCGATCGTCACCTGGCCATCGTCGGGCTGCTCCTGGCCGGCGATCATCCGGAAAAGCGTCGTCTTGCCGGCGCCATTGGGCCCGACCAGCCCCGCCTTCTCCCCCTTCTGGATGCCCATCGACGCGTCGATGAACAGGATCTGATGGCCGTTCTGCTTGCTGATGTTATCGAGACGAATCATGGGCGCTGTGCTGGCCGGAAAGATCCGGCAACGCAAGCGACAGGCGGATCACGGCGTTGCGGCTGATTGTCCCCTCCACTCCCTACGCGATGGTGCCGTGCGGAGGGTTATTCGAGTCCAGCGCCGACAGCTCGGCGCCCAAGCACTGTCGACTAGCGGACGCGCTTGAGGTTGCTACTATCTCTCACGAGATCGAGAGATAAGATGGCCAAAAGTAAAACGCCAAAAGCTCAAGGGATAAAACCCCGTCCCGTGCGGTTACACCCAGCGGCCCAAAGTATGCGCCGCGAAATCAGCTGGCTAGCCGAGCAGCGACGCAGAAGTAACGAACAAACTTCCGAACGCTTCCTCAGACGAGTCATCGGCATCGTAGAAAAAGAAGGCTTCGTCGCCCTTCCTGGACCAAAGCCGTTTGATTTTACGTTTAACTCTCAGATCAAACAGTCGCGCTCCATTTCGACACTGGTGGGACAAGCTGAACAGCGGTTCGATCAAATGAACGACGGCTTCTTGAGTTATTCAGAGGTAGATGGCGGCCGCCTTGTTCTTCTCGTAGATGAGCGATTTTCGTCCAGATTTCTTTCCCGGGTCGGTGAAAATGAAGGCGTATTCGCGATAACCACACCGTCACTTCGCCAGTGGCTACTCACACTTAAAATACCGCTAAGCCCAAGACCAAAGCGCACTTCTGAGCAGCAAACTCCTCGAGAAGCGACGAGCACGACCCGTAGCCTCACAATCCGACGCGCCATTCGGACAAACACCGATCAAATCATCGTCTCTACCGAGGCGATAGCGCGGACCGTTGATGAAAAGCTGAAGCAGCTTCGCGATTACAAACCTAACTCTCCGGAGGCGACAGCCACGCGTAATGTAGAGATCTCCGAGTATGAGGCATTGAAGGCGAAGGTTGTCGCGCTTCAAGCTGAGGTTGCTAAGTTCCGAGTGAAAAAGACGACTGTCGCAAAGGCTGAGAAAGCTGCGCGTACATTTGGCGACACCGTTCATGATTGGTGGCAGAAGGACCATGCTCGCGTCCTCGGCAACGCCGCTGATGGCATAATCTCCAGTGGCAAAGTTGGTGTTCTATTAAGTGCGGTCGGGCTTTGCCAGCTTATGAACATCCACTCAGAAGTCCTCTATGCCGCAGCAGGCGCAATCTTGGGCGGTCGCGATGTGGCTTCAGCAATCACGAAAGCATGGCGGCACAAATGATCGGATAGCTTTCACGGCATGTGCCACTAGCCATCCTTGTCACTTTGAGCAAAGGATTTGCGCATTTGAGGCGATTTGACGTTCAGCGCGCAGAGTATTCAAGGATGTAGACAGCTACGCATGCAACAGGCCCCTTGCATCTGCGCCCGATCATGTGACGCCCGCCGAGCTGACTCAGTTGCCTTCGAATAGCTCCAACGTCTCTTCGTCTCGTCTTTGGGACAAGCTTTCACCCAAGTTTAGGCATGGATGCTTAACCCGAGTCAGCCCTTGCGCGCCTTCAAAATGGGCCCAGCCGCGATTTGGCATGTGGACGCTGATGATTTCAGCACCGCATTCAGGGCAAGGATGTCTATAGCGCCGGCTTTTCTTTTCTTGATCGTCCAGGAGTATCCAACACTCGCGCACGTGTGTGACGTGTCCTGACGGAAGGCGACGACTATGAAAGCGTCTCTTTATCCATCGGCTACTCATCGGAACTCCCGTGATCACACCGATCCTCTCAAAGACCAGAAACGCTATAGTCTTTAATGATCCTTCACTACACTCAAGATGATATTTCCGTGCTCACTCCCACTCAATCGTCCCGGGCGGCTTGCTCGTGATGTCGTACGTCACGCGGTTGACGCCTCGCACCTCGTTGATGATGCGGTTGGCGACGCGGCCGAGGAAGGCGTGGTCGAAGGGGTAGTAGTCGGCGGTCATGCCGTCGGTCGAGGTGACCGCTCTTAGGGCACAGGCCTGGTCGTAGGTGCGGCCGTCACCCATCACGCCGACGGTGCGCACCGGAAGCAGCACGGCGAAGGCCTGCCAGATCTCGTCGTAGAGGCCGGCCTTGCGGATCTCGTCGAGATAGACGGCATCGACCTTGCGGAGGAGATCGAGCTTGTCCTTCGTGATGTCGCCGGGGATGCGGATGGCAAGGCCAGGACCGGGGAACGGATGGCGGTTCACCAGGTCGGCCGGCAGGCCGAGTTCGCGGCCGAGCGCCCTCACCTCGTCCTTGAACAGTTCACGCAGCGGTTCCACCAGCTTCATGTTCATGCGCGCCGGCAGGCCGCCGACATTGTGGTGGCTCTTGATCGTCACCGACGGGCCGCCGGTGAAGGACACCGATTCGATCACGTCGGGATAGAGCGTGCCCTGCGCCAGGAACTCGGCGCCGCCGATCTTCTTCGCCTCGGCCTCGAACACGTCGATGAACAGCGCGCCGATCGTCTTGCGCTTCTTCTCCGGGTCGGTGACGCCTTCGAGCGCCTTCAGGAATTCCTTCGAGGCGTCGGCGTGGATCAGCGGGATGTTGTAGTGGTCGCGGAACAGGCGCACAACCTCCTCGCCCTCGTTGAGGCGCAGCAGGCCGTGGTCGACGAACACGCACTGGAGCTGATCGCCGATCGCCTCGTGCAGCAGCACGGCGACCACCGAGGAGTCGACGCCGCCCGACAGGCCGCAGATCACCTTGCCCTTGCCCACCTGGGCGCGGACCTGCGCGATGGCGCGCTCGCGGAAGGCCGCCATCGTCCAGTCGCCCTTGGCGCCGGCGATGTTCAGCGCGAAGTTGCGCAGCAGCTTGGCGCCGTCGGGTGTGTGCACGACCTCGGGATGGAACTGCACGCCGTAATAGCCGCGGCTCTCGTCGGCGATGGCGGCGAAGGGCGCATTCTCGCTGGTGGCGACGACCGAGAAGCCGGCCGGCAGCTTGGTCACGCGATCGCCATGGCTCATCCAGACCTGCTTGCGGTCGCCCGGCTGCCAGACGCCGTCGAACAGGCGGGTCGAGGCCTTGATCTCGACCTCGGCGCGACCGAACTCGCGATGGTGGCCGCCTTCGACCGAGCCGCCCAGCTCCTTGGCCATGGTCTGCTCGCCGTAGCAGATGCCGAGGACCGGCACCTTGGCGGTGAAGATGGCGGGATGGGCGGTCGGCGACTGGCCCTCGGTGACCGAGGCCGGGCCGCCCGACAGGATGATCCCTCGGGGATCGAAGGCTTTGATTTTCGCGTCGTCGACTGCCTGGAAAGGCAGGATTTCGCAGTAAACCCCGGCCTCACGCACGCGCCGGGCAATCAGCTGGGTAACCTGGGAACCGAAATCAACGATCAGCAAACGGTCGGTCATGGGGCGATATAAGCGTCAGGGCTCGCCGCAGCAACCATTTGTCGGTGTGGATGGTTCAGCCTTCTTCGGCCAGCCTGCGGCGCACCAGCGGCACATCGAGATTGCGCCAGGCAAAGGCGATTTCCTCGACATCGACCCCGGCCAGGGTGTCGGTGCGCTCGCCCACCCGCTCGCCGCCCAGCCCCTCGTAGAAGAAGCGTGTCGAATTCTCGGCCAGCATCCACAGCACGGCGGTATCGCAGCGGTCGGCCTTGAGCTGGCGGAACAGGGCGCCGAGCAACTGCCGGCCGAGGCCGAGGTTCTGGAAATCGGGCTCGACGTAGAGCGTATAGACCTCGCCGACCTTGATCTCGCGGCCGTCGAGCCCCTCGGGCGGATCGCGCACCGGGCCGCAGCTGCCGAAACCCACGACGCCTGCGTCCTGGTCGTCGGCCACGAAGACGCCGCGCGCCTCGCCGGGATCAGCCAGGAGCTGCGACCACCAGGCCGACTGACGCACATCCGACATGGCCACCAGCATTGCGTCCGGCAGCAGGCCGGCATAGGTCGCCTGCCAGGTCTCGACATGGACCCGTCCGATCGCCGCGGCGTCATCGCGCGCCGCGCGGCGAATGCGGATCACGCGCCCTCCTCGACGCCGGTTGCCTGCTGGATCGGCTCTTCCGGCGGCGGCTCGTTCTCGGATGTTGCTTCCTGCGATGCGGCTTCCTTCACAGGCTCCTTGCGGACCAGCGTCGCGGCAAAGAAGCCGTCGGTGCCATGCTTCAGCGGCGACAGCCGAAGAAAGCGCGCGCCCTCGAGGTCACCCGGCGGCTCGGTTGACAGCACGTCGCGCCAGATCGCCGTCACCGGCACCACCTCGAAATCGCTGTGGCGTTCGAGGAAGGCATCGATCTGGTGTTCGTTCTCCGCCGGCAGCACCGAGCACGTCGCGTAGATCAGCCCGCCGCCCGGCTTCACCAACCGGGCCGCAGCATCGAGGATCGCCGCTTGCTTGGGCAGCAGTTCCTCCAGATCCTTGGGCTGTAAGGTCCAGCGCCCGTCGGGATTGCGCCGCCACGTGCCTGTTCCGGTGCAGGGCGCATCGACCAGCACGCGATCGAAGGCGCCGCCCTGGCGCTTCAGCCACTTGCGATTGTCCGCATCGATGGCGCGGCGTTCGACATTGTGGGCGCCGGCGCGACGCAGGCGTTGCGCCGAGCGATCGAGCCGCGTCTCCAGCACGTCCATGGCGACGACGCGGCCCTTGTTGTTCATGCCGGCCGCCATGGCCAGCGTCTTGCCACCGGCGCCGGCGCAATAGTCGGCGATCTGCATGCCGGGCTTGGCATCGACCAGCGCCGCGACGAGCTGCGAGCCCTCGTCCTGAATTTCGACCAGACCGTTCTGGAAGGCATCGCCCGCAACGACCGAGAGGCGCTTGCGCAGCCGCAGCCCGTTGGCTGCATAACGCATCGGCTCGGTATCGATGCCTTCGCGCGCCAGGGCCTCGCGGGCCTCCTCGACGCTCGCCTTGAGACGATTGACGCGCAGGTCGACCGGCGGCGGCGTCTCCAGAGCGGCGATCTCGCGGCCCCAGGCGTCGCCATAGGCTTCCTTGAGATGCGGCGCCACCCACTCCTGCACATTGAGCCGCACCCAATCGGGCTGCTCGGGGTGAGGCAGCGAATGGCCTTCCATCTGGCGCAACGCGCGATATTCCGCTTCGTCGAGCATCGAGGGCCGATAGCGGCCGCCATCGAAGATCGCCTCGAGGTCGCGCATGCCCATGCCCTCGACCAGCATCAGGTCGGCCGCGACGATGGCACGGCCGCCGCGATCGGGATGGCGCGTGCGGTCGAGCCACCAGGTGAGCTGGCCGTAGCGGCGCAGGATGCCCCACGCGCGTTCGGACACGGCACGCCGGTCGCCGCCGCCGATGAAACGGCGCGCACGGAAGAAAGCGTTGGCGACGAGATCGGCCGGTCGCTCGGACCGGCTGACGATTTCGTCCAGGAGTTCTATGGTGGCGGCAACCCGCGCGCCCGGTGTCACGTCAGTTTTTCCTTTCAAAGCATGCCGCTACGATGAATACGCCCGACGCGCAACGTCCCCACCCGCCGCAGCCGGCGCCACCCACAACGCCACGGGCTCGTTCCAGCCTGCCGGGCCGGATCACTATGGTCCTGGTGGCAGTCCTGGTGGGCTTTGGCCTGCTCGAACTGGGCCTGCGCGCCTGGTACTGGGACTACCTCTTCTCCTGGCCGAACTTCGTGCTCGATGCGCGCACGGTCCTGGCCGGCCGTGACTCCAACCGCTACGTCCAAGACGACCGGCTGGGCTACCTGCCGCGTGTGGGTTACGCCGCACCGGGCATCACCATCGAAGCCAGTGGCCTGCGCAGCACCGGCGCCCCGCCCGCCGGCTCCCCGGCGCCGATCCTCGCGGTGGGCGACTCCTTCACCTTCGGCGACGAGGTGAGCGACGGCGAAACCTGGCCAGCGCAACTTCAGCGCCTCACCGGGCGGCCGGTGCTGAATGCCGGCGTGAGCGGCTACGGCTTCGACCAGATCGTCCTTCGGGCGGAAGCGCTGGTGCCCTTCTATCGGCCGGAAGCTGTGGTCGTGGCCTTCATCGCGGACGATATCCGCCGCACCGAGATGCGCCGCCTGTGGAGCGCCGACAAGCCCTACTTCGATCTCGACGGCAGCTCGGCCGCCTTGCGCAACGTGCCGGTGCCGCCGCGCGCCGATCCGCGGACCACGCTCACCTTCTGGCAAGGGACCCTGGGCTATTCGCTGCTGTTCGACTTCGTGCTGCGCCGCCTCGACCTGCTGCACGACTGGTTCGGAGACCATATCCGCGTGCATCCTGCCGGCACCGGCGAGCGCATCGCCTGTGCCCTGACGCAACGGCTCGCCGAGTTGCAGAAGACGAACAGCACACCGGTGCTGCTGGTTGCCGAATACGATCCCGTCGTGTGGGATGATCCGGCCTTCGCCACCGAACAGCGCCGGCTCACCTCCGGTTTGCTGGCCTGCGCGCGCAAGAACGGGCTGGCGACGCTCGATAGCTACGACGCGATGGCAGCCACGCCGAACCCGCGCCAGCTCTATGTGCTGTGGCACATGAACGAGGCCGGCAATACCCTGATCGCCCAGGCGATCAGGAATGCGCTCGACAAAGTCTCAAGTCACATGCCGCCGCGGTAGTTCGGCGCCTCGCGCATGATCTCGACATCGTGCACGTGGCTCTCGCGCAAGCCCGAGCCGGTGATGCGCAGAAACTGAGAGTTCCGTTGCATGTCCTTGATGGTGCCGTTGCCGGTGTAGCCCATCGCCGCGCGCAGGCCGCCGACGAGCTGGTGCAGGATGTTGCCGACGGGGCCCTTATAAGGCACGCGGCCTTCGATGCCTTCGGGCACCAGCTTCAAGGTACTCTGCACTTCCTGCTGGAAGTAGCGGTCCGCCGAGCCGCGAGCCATCGCGCCGATCGAACCCATGCCGCGGTACGACTTGTAGGAGCGGCCCTGGTAGAGCAGCACCTCGCCCGGCGCCTCGTCCGTACCAGCCAGCAGCGAGCCGATCATGGCGCAGTCGGCGCCCGCCGCGATCGCCTTGGCGAGGTCGCCGGAGTACTTGATGCCGCCGTCGCCGATCGCCGGGACACCTGCGGCATGGCAAGCCTCGGCCGCCTCGAAGATCGCCGTGAGCTGCGGCACGCCGACACCCGCCACCATACGCGTCGTGCAGATCGAGCCCGGGCCGATGCCAATCTTGACAGCGTCAGCACCGGCGTCGATCAGCGCCTGCGCGCCCTCGCGGGTGGCGACATTGCCGGCCATGATCTGCGTGTAGTTGCTGAGCTTCTTGACCCTGGTCACGGCTTCGAGCACGCCACGCGAATGGCCGTGCGCGGTGTCGACCACGATCACGTCGACCTCGGCATCGATCAGGAGCTGGGCGCGACGCAGCCCGTCCTCGCCGACGCCGGTCGCGGCGGCGGTACGCAGGCGGCCCTTCTCGTCCTTGCTGGCGCCGGGGAACTTGTTGGCCTTCTCGATGTCCTTGACGGTGATCAGGCCGATGCAGCGGTAGGCATCGTCCACCACCAGGAGCTTCTCGATCCGGTATTGATGCAGCAGGCGCTTGGCCTCTTCCTTGGTGGCGCCCTCGCGGACCGTGACCAGCTTGTCTTTGGTCATCAGCGCATGGACCGGCGTGTTGCTGTCGGTCGCGAAGCGCACGTCGCGGTTGGTCAGGATGCCCGCCAGCTTGCCGCTGCCCCGCTCGACCACGGGGATGCCCGAGATCTGATGGGTTTCCATTAATGTCAGTGCGTCGGCCAGCTTCTGCTCGGGATGGATGGTGACGGGGTTCACCACCATGCCGCTTTCGAACTTCTTGACCTTGCGCACCTCGTTGGCCTGCGCTTCGGCCTCGAGGTTCTTGTGGATGACGCCGATGCCACCAGCCTGCGCCATGGCGATGGCCATGCCGGCCTCGGTGACAGTGTCCATCGCCGCCGACATCAGCGGGATGTTGAGTTCGATGGTCCGGGTGAGGCGTGTCCGCGTATCGGTTTGGCCCGGCAAGACAGCCGAGGCGGCAGGCTTCAGGAGGACGTCATCGAAGGTGAGCGCTTCCTGGATCTGCATGCCAACCTCCGAAAGGAGAAAAGAAAACGGCGGCCCTCGGGAGAGGACCGCCGGGTTGGCGAGCCTTTATACACACCGCCGCGCCCAAGCCAAGCCCGGTGGCGCGGGGCCGTTATGCACAGGAAACCCTACGCCGGGCCGGTCTATTGGCCTTCGAAAGTTACGAAGCCTTGCTGCAATCGAAGGTAATCTTGCGCGGCGGGCTGGCGAAGACTGGCGGCATCGGCCCCATTTCCGGCACCGGCTTCGGCCATTCGCCGCTCGCCAGCTTCTTTTCGATCAAAGGCACGAGCTGCAGAAACACGATCCACGCCCGCAGCTTCACACCGGCTGGCGTGTTGTGGAAGGCGTCGCTGAACAGCTCCGGATCACGCGGCATGTAACGCGCCACGTCGATGAACGGCAGGTTGTGCGCCTCGGCGTACTTCTTGAACACGCGGTTCTCGAAATTCGTCATGCGCTCCAGATCGCCATAGCGATACGGATACATGCGGACGTTCAGCCCCTCGATCAGCGGCTTGTGCCGGTTGGCGTCGAGCTGCAGGCCATCCTGCGCCAGCCAGTGGAACGACGACACCGCGAGTTCGCCGCCGACCTTGTCGATATCCGTCCGGATCGACTCGAGGTCGTGCAGGATCGTGTTCAGGTTGACCGGAAGATCGGTCCGCGAGAGGTCGGGATTGGCCTCGTCGAGGCCCTTCGGCCAGGTGAGTTCATAGTCGGGTTTCGGCCATTCGCCGCCATCGGTGATCGCCTCCAGGCGACGCACCAGTGCCGAATGGTTGGCGGCGTCGCGCATCCAGCGCGCCAACTTGCTGGCCGGTTGCGGCACGCCCTTGGGCACGTCCTTCACGACGGTCGAAAGGTCGAGCTGATTGCCGCCCTCGTAGTAGACGACGAGGTCGGGATGCAGCGCGGCTACTTCCGTGTTCACGACGGCCGCGATGTCTGTCGAGTTGAGACTTTCGCGTCCTGCATTCAGGACCTCGAACTTGACGTCGAGCTTCTTCGCCGCCGCCCAGTGGTTCAGCCAGTTGCCGATATACTCGGCGCCCGAATAGGGATAGCCATGCACCTCCGCCGTCGTCGACGCGCCGACGAAGACGATACGGATGGTCTTGGGCGAGCGCGCATACGGCACTGGCGGTCCCCGCCAGCCGAACTCGTTGGTAACGAGGCCGCGCGGCGTCGTGGTGTTGGGCAGATAGCGGAAGACCGGCCGCGACTTGCCGTCGGGTGGATCGTAGATCCAGAGCTGCCCCGGCGCGCCCTTGAGATATTTGTGCTTGCAGACATCATCGCCGACGAACACCGAGTTCCAGGCCTTGAACATGTCCCAGTCCTGGAAGGGATTATCGGTCTTCGAGCCACCTTTAGCCGCGCCGCTCACGATCGCCTTTTCGAGGTCGTACCATTCCTTGGGCGGCTTGGTTCGGTTGGGAAGCTCCGGCGGGTTCAGGGCGAAAAGCTCGCGGGTGGCACCATCAGCGCGCGGCAGGTTGCCGAGATGGTTGGCCGTCGTATCAGTGCCTTCGGTGCCACCGACCGGAGGAAGATCGGCCGCGAACCACGGAAGGCCGTCGATCATCCTGGTCGCCAGCTCGGCTAGCGCCACACATACCACGACCGACACCGCGGCCAGCACCACATTACCCAGAAACTTCTTCATTCCTAACGCCCGACAGGAAATTGCAGCGGCCTTCTATACTGCGGTGACAGACCCCGATCCCCCGGGCAATCAGCCGCGGAACCCCGTCCCGATGACGTACATTTCCGCTGAATCGGCGCGGCTGGCCTCGGGCTTCACATGGCGGACCTTGGCGAAATCCTTCTTCAGCAGGTCGAGCAGAGTCCGCTCGGTGCCGCCGCGCAGCACCTTGGCGACGAAGGTGCCACCGGGCTTCAGGATCTGGCGCGCAAAGTCATGAGCGGCTTCGGCCAGACCCATGATGCGCAGATGATCGACCTGCGTTTCGCCGGTAGCGGAAGCGGCCATGTCGCTCAACACGACATCGGCTGGCCCGCCCAGCAGCGCCGTCAGCTCGGCCGGTGCATCCTCGTCGTAGAAATCCTTGGCCAGCACCGTGGCGCCGGCGATCGGCTCGACGGGCGTGATGTCGATGCCGACCACGACGCCGACGCCCTTCCCGGCTTTCGCCCCTGCCTTCACACGCTCGACGGCGACCTGGGTCCAGCCACCGGGGGCCGCGCCAAGATCGACGACGCGGGCGCCGGGCTTCAGGAACCGGAACTGATCGTCGAGCTGCAGGAGCTTGAAGGCCGCACGCGAGCGATAGCCGCGTTTCTTGGCTTCGGCGACATAGGGATCGTTGAGCTGGCGCTGCAGCCAGCGCTGCGAGGAGACGGTGCGGCCGCGCGCCGTCTTCACGCGCACCGTGGCGCGCCGGCCGGTTGGGCGGCTGCCGCTGGGATCGCGGGACATGATCAGTTTTCCCGTCGGCAGAGAGGATCGGCCTCGCGATCGGCCTGACGCATCAGGTCCATCAGCACGCCCTCGCGCAGACCGCGGTCGGCCACGCGCACCGTCGGCGTGGCCCATTGCCGGCACACGGCTTCGAGGATCGCCCCGCCAGCCAACGCGAGGTCGGCGCGATCGTCGCCAATGCAGGGCAAATGGGTAAGCTGGTCCACCGACATCACCGAAAGCTCGTCACAAATACGCAGGATCTGGTCGCGGCCGATGCGCGAGCCGTCGACCATCGTACGATTATAGCGCTTCAGGCCGAGATGATGCGCGCTCACCGTCGTCACAGTCCCCGAGGCCCCGACCATCTGGACCTCACCCCGGGCGATGGCGGGACCGATCTGGTGCTTGGCGCAGAACGGCCGCAGGTCGGCGCGAATGCGCTCGACCATGTCGTCGTAGCAGGCGCGGGTCAGCGGCCGCTCACGCGGCTGGCCGCTGGTGCAGGATTCGGTGAGGGTCACGACGCCCCACGGCACCGATGTCATGCCGATCAGCTCGGTCGTAACGCCGCCCTGCCGGTCGTTGCGTGGCTTCACGCGGACCCAGCTCACCTCGGTCGACCCGCCGCCGATATCGACCAGCAGGCCGTAGGGAATCTCAGGATCAAGGAGGTTTTCGCAGCTTGCCAGCGCCAATCGTGCTTCTTCGGCTGGCGCAATGACCTCGAAGCGCAGCCCTGTACGCTCCTTCACCATGCCCAGGAAGTCCTCGCCGTTGCAGGCGCGGCGGCAGGCCTCGGTGGCGATATGGCGCGCGCGCGTCACGCTGTTGCGGTCGATTTTGGCCGCGCAAACGCCCAGCGCATGCAGTGTGCGCTCGATGGCATCGCCACACAGCGTTCCGTTCAGCGCCACCCCCTCGCCCAGCCGAACCGGGCGGGAATAGGCATCGATCACCTCGAAACCCTCGACCGATGCCCTGGCCACCAGAAGCCGGCAATTATTGGTGCCGAGATCTATGGCGGCAAAAGTGTGCGCGAACCGACCGCTGTGCCAGCCTCCCTTTGGCTTGGAATCCCCGGCCATTTAAAACTCTTTCCTTGGCCGGATGGTAACTTATGAAACGGCCTGGGGCGAGCGCCGCTTGCCAATTCGGTTGGTCATCGCTAAATCGTGCGCCCGACCTGCCCGTCGCCGGGCCGTTGGGGGATAGTTTAACGGTAGAACAACCGGCTCTGACCCGGTTAGTCTAGGTTCGAATCCTGGTCCCCCAGCCACTCTCCAGAAACGCTGATTTTATTGTCTTTTTTCGGCGTGTTCTACGATTTGTTCTACGCTTGACACGTTGATGCAGGGGGTCTGAATCGGGTCTGCGCACCCATGCCGACCGATCCTACTCCTCGCCTTCTGCACATCTTCGGGGATGAAAGCTCCCACAGAGGCAACCACAGGTTCCTCGTCTGGGACGGTCAGTTGCGAGCGCGACAAGGTCCCTCTGATCGTCGAGGAAATCGAGAATGCCAAGCAGGGCAAATCGATGGAGTGGCACTGGAGTGAGTTCAGTTACCCGGAGCTGTATCCCGGCCTGATCGACACGATATTCCGGTGTCGCAAGGAGCACGGCCTGAGATTCCGCTGTCTCGTGGTGAACACGCGACATACCCGGCACAAGGAATACAGCAACAACGACCCCGATCTCGGCTTGGAGAAGTACGTCCATCGCCACCTGATGACCTATGCCAACGATCAGAAGCTCCCTGCTCAGTTTTACGTCCAGCTAGACAAGAGGACGGAGAAGTACTCAGCGGCTTCTCAAAGGTACTCGCTCAACAACGCGGATCGTCGAGACAACAAGCGGAACTACGATCTATTCGCCGAAGCGATAGACGTACACTCTCATACGAGCCCTATGGTGCAGGTCGCGGACGTTCTCTCCGGGGCGGTCGCCTACGTGAAGAACGAGCGCTACCTCGCGCAAGTCGTTGGCCCCAAGAAACTGGCTGTAGCTGAACGGGTCGCGAAGCTTGCGAACATCCCGATTTTCGGTCTGGCCAGGGAAGTGGGCGTCCAACGAGGCGAGCTTCGGTCTCTGGCATTCGCGACGAATCCGTATGTCAGCTCGAGCTTCATCATCTGGAACCTGCATCTTCGGGCCAAGGAGGAAGCCGCGCTCAGGGCTCTCAGCAAGGAGCAACTTGGTCGGTACTCGCGAGACACCACCTATGGCGATTTGCGAGATGAAGGCTATCGAATCGTTGTTGAATGTGCCCGGTGCGATCAGAGCATTCCGGACTATATGGCCGTTCGCCCGGACAACGGGGCCAAGCTCATCTCAAGCAAGTCCGCTCGTTGTCGCTTGTGCGGGAATAGAGGGATCGTTCACCTCAAGCCGATGAAGAGACGCCCCCGGTGATCGTCTACCAGTCTCGAACGCGCGGCCTGCCCTACCGCACGCACCTAACCGGCAGCCTGCGAATTTTGCCCGATTTCCATGCATCCGTGCGACATCGAACGCGCTCATCCCTCGTGCAATCGATTGCACTAGGCCGCTCGCGGTAGGAATGCCCTACCAGGTCATGCGGAAGCCTGCGGAGATCGCGTGGGTGTCGTCGCGGCCGGTGATCTCGCCGTCGTAGCGGGCGTAGATCGAGGTCGAAGCCCCGATCTGCGCGTTGAGGCCGAGACCGACCACCGCCGCGTCGCGCAGGGGCTGGGCGCCGTAGACGGTGAAGGCCGCCGTCGGTGCCCCGGCGAAGGCCGCCGTCATCGGCCGCGCCGTGTCGGCATATTCATGGGCCCAGCCCAGCCGGATCGTGACCCCCAGCGGGCGCTCCATCCCTACCGGGATATTGGCGCCGAGATCGGCACCAATGATCGTGCGCACCGACGTCGTGTTCTGCTGCACCACGCTGAGGTTCAGCGACTGGGCGCCGGACTCGTTGAAGGCATTCTGCGACACCGCCACCGTCTGGAAGCGCACGAACGGCGTCAGCGTCGCCTGCGCCGCTTCGAGCAGGCTCACCCGGTAGCCCGCCTCGATCTGACCCAGGAACTGGTTGGCCCCGGTCTGGCCGCTGGCGATGCGGGTGGCCAGGCCGGGGATCGCCATGACCCGCTGCAGGCGGTTGTCGCTGTAGGCGTAGCCCGCCAGCGCGTCGACGTAGAGACCGCCCTGATTGAACGAGGCATAGAGCGCGGCGCTGTAATTGTCGGCATTGCCGTTGCCCATGAAGCCGTTCACCCACTGCCGGCCGCTCGAGTAGCCGACGGCCAGGCCCACCAGGAAGCGCGGGTCGAGGCGATAGTCGACACCCACGGCGGCGCCGCCGAGATTGTAGGTGAGCGTGCCGGCGTTGGTGTTGCCGCCGACGCTGCCGAAGCCGCCGAGGCCGCTGATCCAGGCGCCCCACTTCGGCAGGTCCTGGGTGTCGCAGACGATCACGCAGGCCTCGGCCAGGGCCACGCGCGTGGCGCCGGCACTATTGCCATTGCGCGCCTGCGCCACCTGCTGGCCGAGCGCGTTCATGAACACCAGCGAGGCGCCGACGTTCACCGTGCCGAATCCGGTATAGGGCTGGCCGCTGATCGTGTTCAGTGCCGCGGGACCCTGTTGCGTATCGAGAGATGCCAGCGCCGTCAGCACCGTTGCGAAATCCCCGGTCGCCGTCGGCGAGGCGGTGTCGAGGGCCGTACCGACGGCGAACTGATTGCGGGTCTGTGCGCCCGAGGCGAAGGCGCTCGCTGCCTGCTCCAGCAGCAGATAGACGTTGTTGGCGTCGTAGCTCAGCGTCGGCGTCAGGAAGGCGAGATTGCTGGTCACACCGCTGTAGGTGCCGGTGAGACCGCCCGTGGCCGTGACGATGGTGTAGGTCGTGTTGCGCTGATAGGTGCCCGATGCCGCCAGCACCTGCACCGTGGCGCCGCCGCCGATCGTGGCCGTGCCGCTAGCCACGATCTTGTCGCTCTGGCCGCTGCTGTTGACCTCGACCTGATAGACACCGCCGGTCTGGCTGAAATTGCCGGTGACGTTCAGCGTGCCG
The DNA here is from genome assembly GCF_004297405.1 of Reyranella sp. Classification (GTDB taxonomy): domain Bacteria; phylum Pseudomonadota; class Alphaproteobacteria; order Reyranellales; family Reyranellaceae; genus Reyranella. Next base: position 382,017 of record NZ_SCVC01000012.1, on the reverse strand, counting down.
ATCGAGTTGCCCGGCGCCAGCGTGCCGCCGTTGCTGGCGAACTGGCCGATGATGGTGCCGCTGCCGCCGACCATGCCGCCCGGCCCGACCACGACGCTGCTGGTCAGGCTGCCGTTCACCGTCAGCAGGCCGGCCGACACCGTCGTGCCGCCGCCCACGACGTTGTTGCCCGTGAGGATGAGTTGTCCGGCGCCGGTCTTGGTCAGGCTACCGGTGCCCGTGATCGCGCCGGCATAGGTCCCATTGGTCGCTTGGTCGAACACCAGGGCGGCATTGTTCACGATGTTGCCCTGCAGGCTGCTCGCATTGCCTTGCAGGGTCCCGCCGTTGATCGTGGTGCCGCCCGTATAGGCATTGGTGCCGCTCAGGATCAGCAGACCCGTTGTCGACACGTTGAGGCTGCCGGTGCCGATCATGTTGCCGGCGTAGCTGCCACTGGCGCCGGTGAAGACGACGGCGGCATTGTTGACGATGTTGCCCTGCAGGCTGGTCGTCGTGCCCGTCAGTGTGCCGCCCGACACCGTCGTGCCACCGCTGTAGCTGTTGGCGCCGGTCAGCGTCAGGTTCCCGGCCCCGCTCTTGGTCAAGCCGCCGGTGCCCGACAGGATGCCGGCATAGGTGCCGTCGGTGCTCTGGCTGAACACCACCGCAGCATTGTTGACGATGTTGCCCTGCAGGCTGGTCGTGTTGCCGGTCAGCCTGCCGCCCGACACCGTCGTGCCACCGCCGTAGCTGTTGGCGCCGGTCAGCGTCACGTTGCCGAAGCCGGTCTTGGTCAGGCCGCCCGTGCCCGACAGGGTGCCGGCATAAGTGCCGTTCGTGTCCTGGTCGAACACCACCGCGGCGTTGTTCAGGATGTTGCCCTGCAGGTTGGTCGTCTCGCCCGTGAGCGTGCCGCCCGACACCGTCGTGCCACCCGTGTAGGTGTTCGTGCCGGTCAGGGTCAGGTTGCCCGAGCCTGCCTTGGTCAGACTGCCCGTCCCCGACAGGACGCTGCCATAGCTGCCGTCCGTGCTCTGGTCGAACACGACAGCGGCGTTGTTGACGATGTTGCGCTGCAGGCTCGACGTCGTGCCCTGCAGGATGCCGGCCGTCACCGTCGTGCCGCCGGTGTAGCTGTTGGTGCCCGTGAGGATGAGTGTCCCGGTGCCTGTCTTGGTCAACCCACCCGTGCCGGAGATCGCGCCCTGCAGTGTGAGCGTATTGCCGTTGGTGTCGAACGTCCCGCCGGGTGTCGTCAGCGTGATCGGCCGTGCGATGGTGAAGCTCGCCGTCGCCTGGATCGTGCCGCCGACCACGGTCAGCGTCGTGCCGGCCGCCCCGAAGGCGCTGTCGGAACCCGCCTGCACCGTGCCGCCGCTGATCGCCGTGCCGCCGGTATAGCTGCCGCTGCCCGTGAGCGTCACCGTACCGGGCCCCATATAGGAGATGCTGCCGCTGCCGCTGATGTTGCCCGCGAAGACGACATTGTCGGAGCGGTTGAAGGCCAGCACGCCGTTGTTGATCACGTCGCCTGCGATCATGCCGGTGGTGCCGCCATTGCCGAGCTGCAGGATGCCGCCCGTAATGATCGTGCCGCCGGTGTAGGTGTTGTTCGCCGTCAGGATCAGGGTCCCGGCGCCCGTCTTGGTCAGGTTACCCGTACCCGACATCACCCCGGCATAGGTGCCGCTGGTCGTCTGGTCGAACACCACCGCAGAGTTGTTGACGATGTCGCCCTGCAGGCTCGTCGTGTTGCCGGTCAGGATGCCGGCCGACACGGTCGTGCCACCGCTGTAGCTGTTCGTGCCGGTAAGAGTGAGGTTGCCACCCCCTGTCAGGGTCAGCGCGCCACTGCCCGACATGTTGCCGGCGTAGGTGCCGTTGCTGCTCTGGTTGAACACCACGCTGGCATTGTTCTCGATGTTGCCCTGCAGGCTCGTCGTCGTGCCCTGCAAGGTGCCGCCCCACACCGTCGTGCCGCCGGTATAGGTGTTGGCGCCCGTCAACGTGAGCGTGCCGCTGCCCTGCTTGACCAGCGAACCGCCCCTGCCGCCGTTAAACCCATCGTCGGCGATCACGCCGGCGAAGGTCGTGCTGTTGGCCGTGCCGACCGTCAGGCTGTTGCCACCCAGAAAAATGGTCGAGCCGGCATCGCCGTTCAGGTCCTGGATTGTACGGGCACCATTGGCGCCGGAGATGTCGAAGCTCGCGCCGATCCCTGTGAGAGAGACGCCGCTCGACGCGGCAATGCTGCCGTCGTCGTAGAGCATGAGCGTCGCGCCTGCCCCGATCGTCGTCGCGCCGGCATAGCTGTTGACCCCGGCCAACGCTTGCGTGGCATTGGCCGCGAGCGCGAGGCCGCCGTTGCCCGAGATGATGCCCTTGAAGGCGCCGCTGCTACCGGTGACGGTGAGCGTCTGGCTGCCCAGCACGACGCGGCCGACGCCAGCGCTGGTCGTGTCGTACAAGCCACCGACCGTGGCGCCGCCGGTGGTGCCCGAGATATCGAAGGTCGCCTCGCCGGCGGTGCTCGGCGAGAAGGCCACGTAGCGCGTGTCGGTGATCGAGCCCGCCCCCGTCAGCACCAGGCTCGCCCCCTGGTAGATCCGCGTGATGCCACCGTAGGTCGACATGCCCGACAGCGTCAGGGTGCCCTCGATGATCGTCAGCGCGCCGCGCGTGACGCCGGCGCCGGCATCGACCATCGACCCGGAGAAGGTGCCCGTGGCGGTGCCCACCACCAGCTGGTTGCTGCCGAGCCTCACCGTGCCGCCGCCGGCCAGGTCGGTGACCAGGTTTTCCAGATTGTCGCTGCCGCTGATGTCGAAGGTGGCGCCGCTTGCCACCGTGAGGCTCGAGGAGCCGATGCCGCCCGAACCCACGATCGCGAGCGTGCCGGCGTTGATCGTCGTCGCTCCGCTGTAGTTGCCGTAGCTCGCGAGCGTCAGCGTGCCGCTGCCCTGCTTGGTCAACCCGCCAGTGCCGGAGATGCTGCCGGCGAAGCTCGTGCTGTTGGCCGTGCCGAACGTCAGAATGTTGTTGCCCAGCACGACGGACGTGCCGTCAACACCGGTGAAATCCTGGATCGTCTGGTCGCCGTTCGCACCGGAGAGGTCGAAGGTTGCTCCGCTCGCCGTGAGCGCGACGCCGCTCGACGTCGCGATGCTGCCGGCGCCCACCAGCGCCAGCGTGCCGGCGTTGACCGTCGTCGCGCCGGAGTAGCCATTGACGTCGGCGAGCTCCAGCGTACCCGAGCCCGTCTTCGTCAGCCCGCCCGTACCGGAGATTGCGCCGAGCACGGTCAGCGTGTTGCCGTTGGTGTCGAACGTGCCCCCGGGCGTTGTCAGTGTGATCGGCCGCGACATGGTGAAGGTCGCCGTCGCCTGGACCGTACCGCCGACTATGGTCAGCCCCGTACCTGCCGCACCGAAGGCGCTGTCGGAGCCGGCCAGCACCGTACCGCCGGTGATCGCCGTTCCGCCCGTGTAGGTGCTGGCCCCCGTCAGGGTCACCGTGCCGGAGCCCATGTAGGCGACGCTGCCGCTGCCGCTGATATCACCTGCGAAGGTGATGTTGTCGGAGCGATTGAAGGCCAGCACGCCGTCGTTGACCACGTTGCCCGCGAGCATGCCGGTGGTGCCGCCGTTGCCGAGCTGCAGGATGCCGTCGGAAATCGTCGTGCCGCCGCCGTACGTGTTGTTCTGCGTCAGAATCAGCGTGCCGCCGCCCGCCTTGGTCAGACCGCCGCCGCCGCCGATGACACTGTTCTGCGTGAAGGTTGTGCCCGTCGCGACATCGAACGTGCCGCCGCCCGTGCTCAGGGTCGTCGCGCGGGACATCGCGATGTTCGCGGTCGTCTGCAGGGTGCCGCCAGCAAGGGTCAGCGCGCCACCGGCTGCACCGAGATTGGTGTCCTGCGAGATCGAGAGCGCGCCGCCGTTGACCGTCGTGCCGCCGCCATAGGTGTTAGTGCCCGACAAGATCAGCGTGCCGCCGCCGGTCTTGGTCAGCGACCCTGTTCCCGACATCGCCCCTGCAAAGGTGCCGCTGGTCGCCTGGTCGAATACCACCGCGGCGTTGTTCTCGATATCACCCCGCAAGCTGGTCGTGTTGCCCTGCAACGTGCCGGCACTCACCGTCGTACCGCCGGTGTAGTCGTTGGTGCCGGTCAGGATCAGCGTGCCGCTGCCCGTCTTGGTCAGACCGCCGCCGCCGGAGATGTTGCCCGCGAAGGTCGTGCTGTTGGCCGTCCCAACCGTCAGGCTGTTGCCGCCCAGCACGATGAACGTGCCGGCGACACCGGTGAGATCCTTGATCGTGCGGTTGCCGTTGGCACCGGAGATGTCGAACGTCGTGCCGATGGCCGCCAGGTTGACGCCGCTCGACGCGGCGATGCTGCCATTGCCCGAAAGCGCCAGAGTGCCGGCGTCGATCACGGTCGCTCCGGCATACCCGTTCGTGCCGCTCAGCGTCAGCGTGCCGGCGCCCAGCTTGGTGAGCCCCCCTGCACCGCCGATGTCCGAGGCAATGGTCGCGGCGAAGCCATTGGTGTCGACCGTGCCGCCACCGGCACCGAGCGTTACGGCGCGCGAGGCCGCCAGATTGAAGCCCGCCATGAACCGCAACGTCGCGCCATCGATCGTCAAGCCACCGCTGGCAGCGCCGAGGTTGGCGTCGGCCGAAACGGCAAGCACGCCGGCATTGATCGTTGTGCCGCCTCCATGGGTGTTGGTGCCGCCCAGCACCAGCGTGCCGGCGCCGGTCTTGGTCAGTCCGCCGCTGCCGGCGATGCCTCCGTTCTGCGTCAGTGTCGTACCCGTCACGACATCGAACGTGCCGCCACCCGCGTTCAAGGTCACCGCACGGGACGTCGTGATATCCGCGGTCGTCCGCAAGGTGCCGCCGCCGAAGGTCAAGGTGCTGCCGGTCGTGCCGAGATTGCCATGCGATGATATCGAGATCGTGCCCTCGTTTATCACGGTGCCGTATCCGTAAGTGTTGGCACCACTCAAGGTAAGGGTCCCGCTGCCCGTCTTGATCAGGGCGGCTGCACCCTCGATGACACCTGCGAAGCTGGTGTCGTTGGCCGTCCCGACGGTCAGGTCGTTGCTGCCGAGCGAAACCAACGTACCGGCGACACCGCTCAGATCCTTGATCGTGCGGCTGCCGCTGGCTCCCGAGAAATCGAGTATCGCGCCGGCTCCGTTGAGCACGACCCCGCTCGACGAAGCGATGCTGCCGCCGAGCCTGACGTCGAGCACCGCGCCCGCCCCGATCGTCGTCATGCCGGCATAGGTGTTGACGCCGCTCAGCAGTTGCCGGGCATTGTCGGCAAGCACCAACCCGCCGCTGCCCGAGATAACGCCTCTGAAGTCCTCCGCGAGGTTGCGGGAAATGGTAAGCGTGCGATCGCCGAGCACTACGGCACCATCGCCGCTCGCGTCGCGTAGGCCGCCGACCGTCGCGCCGGCGGCCGTTTGCGCGATGTCGATGGTCGCGCGGCCCAATGTGTTCGGCAGGAACTCGACATAGAGCGAACTGGCGATCGAGCCGGTGCCCTTCAGCGCCAGCGTCGCCCCCTGATGGATCTGCGTCTTGCCGCTATAGGTCGAGACGCCGGAGAGCGTCAGCGTGCCGTTGCGGAGTTCGAGCGTCGCGGCGGCGGTACCGTTCATCACGCCCGAGAACTCGCTCGAGGCGCTCATGACCGAGAGCCCGTTGCCGCCGAGTTCTACCGTGCCGGCGCCGGCGAGATTGCGGATGGGGTTGTAGCTGGTTCCAGCGCCGCTGACGTCGAACGTCGCACCGGACGCGACCGTCACGCCGCTCGACGCGAAGAGGTTCCCCGCGCCCGTCAATGCCAACGTACCGCCGGTGATGGTCGTCGCGCCCGTGTAGTCCTGGATCTGCGTGAGGGTCAGCTTGTTGCCGCCGGCCTTGGTCAGCGAACCGCCGAGGCTGGTGCCACCCACGACATCGGTAATGACGCCGGCGAACGTCATCACGTTGCCCGCGCCCACCGTCAGGGTATGGGCGCCCAGCACCACCTTCGTGCCGGCAACGCCGCTCAGATCCCCGATCGTCCGGTTGCCGCTGGCGGCGGAAATATCGAAGGTCGCGCCGGCAGCCGTGAGCACGACGATGCCCGACACGATGCTGCCTGCACCGGACAGCGCCAGCGTGCCGCCCTCGATCGTTGTCTGGCCGCCGTAGGTGTTCGCAGCCCCCAGCACAAGCGTGCCCGCGCCGCTCTTGGTCAACCCGTAGGCGCCTCCGATGACCCCGTTCTGGGTGAGCGTCGTTCCCGTTGCGACGTCGAAGAAGCCAGTCAAATTCAGCGTCGTGGCGCGAGACATGGTGATGTCGGCTGTCGTCCGCAGCATGCCGCCGCCAAAAGCGAGAGTGCCGGCGGCCGTGCCGAGATTGGCATTGCTGGAAATGGAGAGGACACCGCCGTTGATCGCCGTGCCGCCGCCGTAGGTGTTCGCGCCACCGAGCGCCAGCGTGCCGTCACCGATCTTGGTAAGGCTGCCGCTTCCACCGATGACGCCGTTCTGGGCCAGCGTTGTGCCGGTCGCGACATCGAAGATGCCGCCCGCATCCAGGGTCGTGGCGCGGGACATGGTGATGTTGGCCGTCGTCCGCAGCACGCCGCCGCCGAAGATCAGTCCGCCGCCAGCGTTACCCAGGTTGTTGTTCGCTGCAATCGAGATCGTGCCGTCGTTGATCGTCGTGCTGCCGTTATAGGTGTTGGCGCCGGATAGCGTCCAGGTGCCCGTCCCTGCCTTTACGATCGATCCGGTGCCGTAAATCGAGCCACCGAAACTCGTCGACAAGTTGTTGCTGCCTACGGTGAGCTGCTGAAAATTGAGGTTCACCTGCCCCTCGGTGCCGGCGATGGAGCCAATACCGCCATTCGTTTGAAGTAACAGTTGGCTCGTTGCGCCGACAAGTGTGAGTTCGGCCTGTCCGCCGGTTCCGGTCACGATGCGCACATCCGAGCCATTGCTCGCCGTTATCTTCGCATTCCCAAATGTCGCGCCGGACCCGTTAACAGCAAGAGTGCTGTTGTCGAGGTTGATGATCGCCGTGCCGGCCGTGGATGAACCTTGGAGGGCAAACATTACGCCACCGGCCAGGGAGAATGTCGCGTTACCAGCAGTCGCAGAATTATTGAAGAAGTAAGTACCACCAGTGAAGGTCTGTACGTTCGAGGAATTGTTGACGATGCCGCTACCGTTGAAGATCATCCCGCCGCTGAAAGTATAGGCTTGGGCCAGACTGTCGAAATGGAACGTATGGACGAAGCCTGCGCCAGAGAGGTCGACGGTCGATGTTCCCGTCGCTCCGAATGTCGCTGTTCCCGTAAAACCGGGTGCCGCCCCTCCCGTCCAGTTGCTCCCGAGAGCGTATTGGCCGGTCGCTCCCAGCCAAGTCTGCGCGGCAGCCCCAAGCGGCGTCAGCGCCGTAGCGCCCAAAAGACACGCAACCGCCATCCGCGCCTTGCGCGCCATATTCACGCTACGCATTTTTCCCACCACTCCCAAACCCACCACAGGTTTGGCGGGGATTTAGCACGTCAACTGTAAAGTGTCTTGTCCAATACAACTAAAGCGCGCTGGCATGAAGCTGGTGTCGATCACCGCTGCATTCGAGCCCGCCGTCGCGCAGACGCGAGGTGCTTACAAGAGCTCGACCTGCGAGGCCGACGTGCGGGATATGCAGATGCCGCGCCGACGTATCGAAGCGCCGGTGAGGTTGACGCCGCCGCTCGACGCTGCAATGCGACAGGAGCCCTGCTCCAGAAAATCCCGCTACAAGGTCTTCAGGTACTCGATCAGGTCGCCACGCTCAGTCGGCGAGAGACCTCGCCCGATGACACCGGGCGGAAGTTTCCTAACGTCCGTTTCGGTTCCCTCGAAGGAATGGCCGCGATTGCTGTTCGCAAGCTCGGTCGTATCGAATGTTGTCAATCCCTGCGCGCAGGGCAGCGACTCCGGTGCAAGTCCAACATCCTTGGGATCGAACTGCCGGCTGCCGACGCAGAATTCCTTAGGCCGCTGCAAATTTACTGCTCGCAGCCGCTCTCTCCCGCTTAATGCCGGTGATAGCGGGCGGTCGCCCAGCTCAAGCTCTACGCCAGGGAACGAGTCATTTAGGAACGGCCGAAGGTGCGTCTGTGCCCCAGCACTTAAACGGCGAGACCAGGACATGCAGGAAGATCGCAGCTAGCCGCCCAGGAAATTGCTGAAGCTAAGGCCTTTCGGCAGGAGTTTGGAGGCCGGAGCCGGTGCAACCGCTATGCCGAAGTGCGCTGCCGAACGCACATCGCCTGGGCTGACGCCAAATTCTCGCCGAAAAACTCGGCTGAAGGTCGATGCATCGGAAAAGCATAGAATCTCAGCTATCTCTTGGATCGCCTGGCTGTTCGAGACGTCCGATAGAAGCACAAAGCTCTCCGCGAGCCGGCATCGCTTGATATAGTTCGCAACGCCACCTGCCTGTTCGAGCACGCGATAGAGCTGCGAGCGCGACATACCTGCTTCACGGCAGAGCCTATCGGGACCGAGCGAAGGCGAGCGGAGGTTCCTGCGAACCACCTGCCGCACCCTTTCCATGAATGTGAGCTGGATCTGGCGAGACGCGGCGGCCATCGCGTCGGGAGTGGGAGCCAGACAAACGCCAAGCATGGCCTGGATCGCAGCTGGAAGCCTCGCAGCATCCTCGGACGAAAGGTGCGGCAGGCTGCGCTTCAACAACATCAAGTAGTCGGCGAGCAATTGGCCGCGTTGTGTATCCAGTGTGCTCGCTACCGCCATGTCGAGTATCGTTGTCACGTCCTTGAACGAGTCCCTCGGCATGTACACCTGCAGGCGTGGCGCCGAAATACTGCGGCCGTCCAAGGCATATCCGAGAGACCACAGGAACGGCACACCTGCATCGGCACTGACGTCCTTCCCGTTTGTTGAAATCGTCATCGGACATTGCCGACAGTAGGAAAGGACCCAATGATCAATCGGACTGCGGCGCACATGCGCCGGTGTGCGAATCGCGCGGGTCGCGGGTCCGGTTGCCAACGTCATGAAGATGTCGCCGACGTTCCACACCGAGTATTCGGCAGCGAAGCCTTCCTGCTCCTCCGTTTCAGGGTGCATGTCGAACGTCGGCTGGAACCACTCAGCCCAAACTCGGGCCTGGTCTCGCACCGGAAAAGGTCGCGTTGAGAACGTCGAAGCTTCCATGACGTCGAGTCGATCTTCTCAGTAGATGCGCAAGCAGTCGCTGAACGTGCAGACCTCTGATCCCAATGGCGGATTCGGCGGGGGCGCAGGCAGGAGGCCCGCATGGGTTGCCGCCCGCACATCGCTCGGGCTGATGCCGAACTCGCGCCGAAACGCTCTGGTGAAGGAGGACGCATCCGAAAAACACAGCATCTCCGCGACCTGGCCAATCGGTAGATCGTTCCGCGCGTCGCTCAGCATCGAGAAGCTTTCCGACAGGCGCCGGCGCAGAATGTAGTGGGCCACACCGCCCTCACTCTCCAGCAGTCGGTAAAGTTGCGACCGCGACGTACCTGCTTCGCGGCACAATTTCGCCAGCCCCAGCGACGGCGAGCGCAAGTTCCTGCGGACGGTTCGCCGGACTCTCTCCATCAACGTGAGCCTGATCTGATCGCTGGCCGCCGACCGACTCTCGGCGGTCGGGGTGAGACACGCCAGCAGCATCGCCTGCACGGCATTGGCCAGGCGACTCGCAGCGTCATCGTCCAGCGTGGGCATGCTCTGCTCGAGCAGGCGGATGTAGTCGACGAGCAGCCTTGCGGCCGGCGATGTCAAGGCGAAGCCCCTGGCCGCATCAACGACAGGTGCGATGGCCTGGAAGTTGTCGCGCGCCAGGATGAGCTGGAGCCGGCTGTCCTCCCGTCTGCGATTGATGCTGATCTCTTCGCCAAAGGAGAAGATGAACGGCGTGCCTGGCGCTGCCTCGAACGTGGTGCCACACGTTGCGACGTCGCGCACGCTCTGCTTGCTGAGCGTGATCACCCAATGATCGACCGAGTTGTGACGGATGGTGGATTTCGTCCTGTTCGCGGTACTCGCGGGGGAAGTAACTTGGCTGAGTGTTAGTCCGGGAACGGTCCAGGTCGAATTGGTCGCGATGAAATCGTCGTTGCTAGGCTGCTTCGGCGTGACGTCGAAGATCGTGTCGTACCACGCTTGCCAAGCTTCCAATTGCCGTGCCTTAGGCAACTGTTGCGTCGCAAAGTGATGAGCGAACATGTCGAGCCTCGTTGAGATACGACAACCACAAGGTGTCAATGGCAGGCACCGTACGCAAGGAAAAGTGGCCCTAGGGGCCGCAGGAATGCGTCCATGCATACTTTGGGACGCTAGGCACGGTCTGGGACGAAAAGCACAGTCGTGGCGAGGCAGTTCCTGCTATGCCGATGATCTTATCGGGTTGCGGAGAGACGGACGGTGACTGAACTCGATTCCTTGCAATGCGCATGTTGCAGCCCGGTTCTGAAGAAACTGTCAGACCGTCTCTCCGGCCTCGGGCGCCGCCATTTTCTCACCGCGACCGCAGCAACCCTAGCGAGCGCCGGTCTTCCAGTAACAGTTCGGTCACAGCCTTCGGGTTCGACCGGCAAGGTGGTCTTTCGTCAGGCACGCCTGTTCGACGGCAAGTCTTCCTCGTTGCGCGACAACGTCCAGGTGATCGTCGAGGGCACGAAGATCACGGCCATCGACGCAGCCAACAACCCGCCGCCTGCGGGCGCGACAGTGATCGACTGCGGCGGCCGGGTCGTCATGCCGGGCCTGATTGATGCCCATTGGCACGCGCTGTTCGCGGCGCTGCCGGCCGCGGTGCTAACGACGGCGGATCCCGGCTACATCTTCAGCGCCGCAACGGCCGAAGCCGAGCGCACCCTGCTGCGCGGCTTCACGACGATCAGGGACGTCGGCGGTCCGACCTTCTCCTTCAAGCAGGCGATCGACGACGGGTTGATCGCGGGGCCGCGGATCTATCCATCAGGCGCGATGATCACCAGCTCGGGAGGCCATGGCGACCTGCGCATGCTGTCCGAGCTGCCGAGGACCACAGGCCAGCTCAGCACCGTGGAGAAGTTGGGCGGCGCCATGATCGTGGACAGTGTGGGCGAGATCCAGATGCGTACGCGCGAGCAATTGATGCAGGGTGCCTCGCAGATCAAGGTGGTCGCGGGCGGCGGCGTGTCCTCGCCGCGCAGTCCGCTCGACATGACGACATTCAGCGAGGCCGAGTTGCACGCTGCCGTCGGCGTCGCCAGGGACTGGAACACCTACGTCACGATGCATGCCTACGCGCCGCACACGATTCAGCGGGCCATCGCCGCCGGCGCGGCGTGCATCGAGCACGCACATCTCATGGACGACGAGACCGCGCGGCTGATGGCCGACAAGCAGGTCTGGCTGAGCACCCAACCGTTCCTCAGCGCCGACGACGCGGTCCCCTTGACGGGCCCCAGCCGCGACAGGCTCCTTCAGGTCATCGCCGGCACGAACTCCGTCTACACGCTGGCACGCAAGCACGGAATCAAGACGGCCTGGGGATCGGACATGCTGTTCTCGCCGGCGATAACCGCCCGCCAGGGCGTCATGCTCACGCATCTCGCGCGCTGGTACAGCAACGCCGAGATCCTGAAGATGGCAACGTCAACCAATGCCGAACTGCTGGCGCTGTCGAACCTGCGCAATCCCTATCCAGGGCGACTGGGCATCGTCGAACCCGGGGCTCTCGCCGATCTGCTGCTGGTCGACGGCAACCCGCTCGAGGACATCCGCCTGATCGAGACTCCCGCGAAGAACCTGCGCGTCATCATGAAGAACGGCAGGATCCACAAAAACACGCTCGGATCGTAGCCTCCACCATCTCGTCGTCGGGCCTCAGCCCATCGGCCCAACGACATAGGCGCCGGTCGCGATGAGCCGGTCGCCCTCGAGGCGGTCGAGAATTGGGACGCTCGGAACAGCATCGGGATTCCTGGCCGATGCGCGGATCGGCGTGCATTTTAGGATGCGCGAATGACCGCCACCGACATGCAGGCCGATGCCAATTCCCTCGGGGACCCGCTACGCGCGAAATCTGGATGGGTGATCGCGCTGAGCGTCATCTATGTGTTCGCCGGCCTCGTCGCGCTTTCCAGCGTCGCCTTCGCGGCAACCGTAACCGTCTTCATGGTCGGCATCATGATGGTCGTCAGCGGTGTCGCCGAGGTGATCAGCGCCTTCCAAGTAAGACCCTGGAGCCGGGCCCTACTCTGGGTCCTGATCGGCGGCTTGTACATCGCGGCGGGGATCCTTGCCTTCGAGAATCCCATGCTTACGGCAAAGTTCCTGACCCTCCTGCTCGGCCTGTCGCTCGCTGCGTCAGGTATTGCGAGAGTCGTCCTTGCGGCGACCATGAAGGCGAGCTCCTCGCGGTACGCTGTGATGATATCTGCCCTGCTGACGATCGCCATCGGCGTGGTGATCCTCCTGCATTGGCCTGTCGCGAGTCTCCTGATCCTCGGTGTCTTTCTCGGCGTGGACCTCATCTCGGCAGGTGTCAGCTGGGTCACAGTAGGCTTGGGATTGAAGGCGCGACCCTAGCGGACAAGCGTCGCGTCGGAGGCGCCACCGTCTCGACCGGTCGTATCGTAAAACCTGGAGGTGACAAATGAGCGGTATTCAAAACTCTCTCCCGAAGGTCCTCATCGGCGTTGTCGCTCTGACGATGACGTCGGCGGCCCTGGCACAGACGCAGCGCAGCAGCGTCGATGCAGCCGCCTCGAGCGGCGTGCCGGAGTTTCGTGACCCCAAGACCGGTCAGGTCTGGACGCCAGAAACGGTCGGCCAGGACGGCAGGCCGCTCACTGGCCCGGATGACAAGGCCTTCGATCCCAGCGCGCAGAGCGTGCCAGCCAAGACCGCCGAGCAGCGCGTGCGTGGCAGGCCAGTCGGATCGGTGCCGATCACGGCCGGGCCGACAGTCCCCATCGTCGTCATGGACAACGCCTCGCTCAGGGTCGTGCCGGGCCAGCGCTGGCGGGCCGTGTTGTACCTGGACAACAACAGCGGCAATCCGGTCGAGCCGGTGATCGACTGTCGTTTCACTAACGGCAGCAACACCGTGATGAATACCCGCGCGCTCGTTCAGCAGACCGGCGCCGGCGTGCGCCAGGGCCTCGCCATCTACGGTCCGAGGTCGGACGTCTTCGTCGACCGTGTGTCGTGCAGTGTGGCGTCGCCGTAAGCCCTGACAGAGGCCGCCCGCGCATCCGCCCACTCAGGTGTCAGCGGTGCGCGGGTTGCCATGGCTCTGCGATGCCTTGCTCGATGCGCTCGAGAAGATACGGGAAGAATGGATTGGATGACATGCGCAGCAGCGCATCGAGATTCAAGATCAGCACACCAAGTTCACCTCGGGGGGCGATCTCGCCGAGATGGACACCGAAGAACTCCTCCGCCTTGTCGGGCTGCATGCCGTAGAGCGAATCGCTCATCGGAAACGGCAAGGCGACATGCGACAGCGAGAAGATGCCGGGCGGAAAGGCCAGCGCGAGCGGCCGTGTGCTCTCGGTCACTGCACCGGCCTCGGTCACACGCTCGACGACGTCGTAGGTGTCGGGTGCGGCATTGGTGATGATCACTGTCCGGAACTGCCGCGGCGGATCGGCTAGGATGCGCGAGAGGACCGTCTCAGCCGCGTTGCGCAGGAGCGGACTCACGATGGCTGCGCGGTTGAGGTCGAACAAGACGAGTTCGCTGCCGTTGGACGGCAGATGGGCGTAGAGCGCCGAAAGGATCGCCCGCGTACTGACCGTGAAGTCGACGACTGACTGAAAGGTCAGAATAGGCGGTAGGCGATCGAGCCCGCCCTCGCGCGCAGCGCGGGCGATGCGGTCCTGCAGGGCGGCCGTCAAGCGGTACGATTGGCGGGCGCCGTTGACGGGAAAGGAATTGTACTTGAAGGGGTTGAACTCAGGCACGATGCCGAGCCAGGCAGCCTTGGCAAAGGCCGGTAGCACGGCGGGCACGGCGGCGATGCCGGCGAAGCGAGCGAAGCTCGTGATGCCGATCATGGGCGATATCAGGACGAGGCGGTCAGGTCGTGCTAGCCGGTCGTCCTTTAGGGCATCGAGAGTATAATTCATCGCCAGCGCGCCGCCGTTGGAGAAGCCCACGACGTGCAGTGGCTTCGAGGGTCCGGCGCGCCGGCGGGCCTCGCGTACGGCGAGCCGCGTGGCGGCGGCCCAATCCTCCCATTCGACGTCGGTCAAAGCGGCCGGGACGGTGCCATGGGCTGGCATCCTGATCGCCACTGCTACAAAACCCAGCTCGCGATAGCGGCGCGCGATGTGACGGAGACTGTACGGAGAATCGGTCAGGCCGTGCAGCAGGACAACCGCTCCGACCGGAGCCCCGTCGGGTTCAAGGATGTAGGAGCGATTCCAGTCATGGGTGAAGTTGCCGGGATAGATCGGACTTCCCGCGTAGAAACGATTGCCCAATGCATGATCCTGGGCATCGATCTTGTCGACGACCTCACGGCGCAATTCACGGAAGATCGCCTCTTCGGACCGGATGTAGGTGGACCAGTCGGCCTTGTCGATCTCGGCCGCATGCAGATCGCGCGGTACATATGTGTGCCACGGCTCTAGTGGCGGTCCGCGCTGCGAATCCCACGCCCGCATGACCAGCAGCGCCGTCGCGGCCACGATCAGCAACACCAACACCCGCTTCACGAGCCTGAACAGCTTAGAGGTCATTGCTCTCACATCGACGCACCGTCGTAGGCCGTCCTAACCGGTGCCTACCACGGCCTGTCACATTCTCGCTCTGGCCGATGGCGTCGGCGCTAGCACAGACGATCTCATGGGTCAGACAACTGGCTCGACCGCGCCGCTAAGATCCATGATACCGAGTTCCACGATGACCTGGGGCTGACGCTTCTTGACCTCGGCACGGAACATCCGCAGCGCTTCGCTGTTCATCTGCGTTTCGTAGGCCTTGTCGGTCTTGATCCGGTCCCCGTAGGCCACCGCAGCAGCACCGCAATCACGATGGGTGATGCCCACGACGCGCTTGACGTTGTGCAGCTTCACCGAGATATCGAGATTGTCCCAGAATGTCTTGTGCCAGTCCGAGAAGACAGGCGCTACGACGCCGATCGGGCCGCCGGCAATGTTGAACTGGCTGTACTGGTTCTGCCAGCCTCGGCCCGCCATGTACGCCCAAGTGTTGGTGGTGAAACGCGGATCGATGCACTTCACCAGCATCGCTTCGTAGCCCTGGTCGATGGCAAGCGCTGGCCGGACTGCGCTGGCGGCTGCAGCACCAACGGCCAGCCCAAACAGACCTCGGCGGGAAAACCCCTGCATGCACGAACACTGGGAATGGTGACGCATGTTGATGGTCCTTTTCGTTGCCTTGACCCTGCTCTGCGTCATGTTCCTTATGACGCCGCATGGAGCGTGGCGGCATCAGCCGCCGGCTGCTGATCTCATCGTACAGCCAAGTCTTTCCTGGACATCAGCTTGGGGTCCCAAGGCTATTCTCAGCGTCCCAATCCGAAGGACGCCGCAGCGAAATTCCGTGAAGAGCCCCGCAACCAGTGATAAATGCAGCGAGCACGCTGGAGGGAACGACATGCGTTGGCTTCACCTGACCGTTGTCATAGTGTTCGCTGTGGTCATCCTCGCCTTCGTTTGGCAGAACTTCGAGTTCGTCGTGGTGTCGTTTCTTGGTTTCCACGTTCGAACGCCTTTGGCCGTAATGATCGGGCTCGCCTATCTCCTGGGAATGGCAACAGGCGGAAGCCTTTGGGCATTGTTGAGACGATCGATTCACGGATCAAAGTTCACGGAGCTCAGGTGATACGTCCGGAGCGCACGAGATACGCAGACGAGCTTCCGACAAGGGCGACGACACGGGAAGTTCGATGACAATTGAGGGTCGGTGACCCTCGCCCCGGCCTGGACTCTGTTCGCCATCGCGCTTTTACGTCGAGGATTGGCTGCGCGACCGGGTACGCGTTTCCGCAGGTGAATAGCATTGCGGCGCGCGGTGTTTTGGGACACTCGAAACAGTTCGGGGACGGGCCGTCAATCAAGATGCCGCCGACTGCTCCTAGAATGCGGGCGTGAGTCCGTCGGTCGACCAGAAACTCTCGCTGCACGCCCTCATCGCCCTGGTCGTAGGGTCGATGGTCGGAGCAGGCATCTTCGCGCTGCCATCGGCCTTTGGACGCGCCACGGGCGGCTTTGGCGCGCTGATCGCCTGGACCATCGCCGGCATCGGCATGCTGATGCTTGCCTTCGTGTTCCAGAGCCTGGCACGGCGCAAACCGGAGCTCGACGCCGGCGTCTATGCCTATGCCAAGGCGGGCTTCGGCAATTATCCAGGCTTTGCCTCGGCCGCGGGCTACTGGTTCGGCGCCTGCCTCGCAGACACCGCCTGTCTGATCCTGATCAAGGCGACGCTGGGCCTGTTCTTTCCGGTCTTTGGTGACGGCACCACGCCGACCGCCATCGTCTCGGCGTCGATCCTGCTGTGGACCGTACATTTTATCGTGCTGCGCGGCATCAAGCAGGCGACGACGATCAACACCATCGCGACATTCGCCAAGATCGTGCCGATCGGCCTTTTCATTGTCGTCGCCGTCGCCGCATTCAGATCGGATGTCTTCGTGCTGAACTTCTGGGGCGACGAGGAGCCGACCTTCGGCAACGTGGCGGACCAGGCGCGCAACTCGATGCTCGTGACGGTCTTCCTGTTCGTCGGCATCGAAGGCGCCAGCGTCTATTCGCGCTATGCGAAGAGACGGGAGGATGTCGGTATTGCGACGGTGCTGGGCTTCCTCGGCGTGCTCTGTCTGCTGATCCTGGTGACGATGCTGTCATTCGGCGTGTTGGCGCGTTCGGACTTGGCGGCGCTGCCCTCTCCTTCGATGGCCGGCGTTCTGGAAGCCATCGTCGGTCCATGGGGCAAGATCTTCATCAGCATCGGGCTCCTCATCTCCGTCCTCGGCAATTACTTGTCGTGGTCTCTGCTTGCCGCCGAGGTCATGTTCTCGGCCGCGCAAAACGGCACCATGCCGTCCTTCCTGGCGCGCGAGAATGAAAGCAGGGTGCCGGCCGCCTCCCTGTGGCTCACCAACACTGTCATCCAGACCTTTCTGATCTTTTCTTGGTTCGCAGAGTACGCCTTCACCATGGCTCTCAAGATGACGAGCGCCATGACGCTGCTTCCCTACCTGTTCGTTGCGGCCTACGGGCTCAAGCTCACCTGGACCGGCGAGACCTACGAAGGCGATGGAAGGGCACGCAAGATCGACTGGGTGTGCGCTGCCATCGCCACCGCCTACACTGCAGGCATGTTGTGCGCCGGCGGGACCAAGTTTCTCTTGCTGTCTGCCCTGCTGTACGCGCCAGTCACCATCCTGTTCGTCATCGCCAGGCGCGAGCAGGGCAAGCCTGTGTTCACGCGCATCGAGTGGCTCCTGTTCGGCCTGGTCGTCAGCGTGGCGATCGGCGGGCTGTACAGTCTCACCTCGGGTGACATTTCGATTTAAGTTTGCCGCGAAGGGATAGCCGATGCCCGTGCAGCCTTCTTCCGCCGACGCGGGTGCCGGGGCGCTGTCCGGCTCCCCTGCCGATTACAGAATCCGTGATGATTTCGTCAAGAAGATCACAGAGACGATCCCGCAGGGCTCGTTGGCCCTGTGCATCCTGTTCCGGAGCGTGGCGGAAGACAAAGTCATTCCCGAGCTCGAGCCCTACAAGCCTCGAGTGCTCAAGACATCACTGTCGAACGAGCAAGAGCCGAAGTTGAAGGCCGCGCTCAGCAAGCTAACTTCGTAGAACGGCGCGCGTCCAAATAGAACCGCATTAGCGGTTCCATTTGGATGGAAACGCATTGTTTCAGGTTCCTCCCTCTTCGGCATCGCGCATCGACGCCGAGGCGACTCGGGATTCTTCTCTACCGCCGCTGTCCCAGAAACATCATGAGGAACTGGAACAGGTTCACGAAGTCGAGATAGAGGCTCAGCGCGCCGAACACGGCGATCTTCTCGGCTGCCTCGCTGCCCCAGGCCTGGGCATACTGCTCTTTGATCTTCTGGGTGTCGTAAGCGATCAGGCCGGAGAAGATCAGCACGCCTGCCAGCGAAACGATGAAGCTCATCGCGCCCGACGGGAAGAACATGTTCACGAGGCTGGCCAGGATCAGGCCGATCAACCCCATGAAGAGGAACTTGCCGAATGCCGTCAGGTCGCGCTTCGTGGTGTAGCCGTAAAGGCTCAGAGCGCCAAAGGCGGCAGCCGTGATGAAGAAGGTACGCGCGACCGAGGCCCCGGTGTAGCGGAACAACAGCAGCGACAGGCTCACGCCCATCAGCGCTGTGACCGCCCAGTAGACTGCCTGCACACTGCGCACGCTCATCTGGGCAGCACGGAAACCTGTCAGGAGCAACAAGCCAAGCGGCGCGAAAATCGCGATCCAGCCCAAGGTGTTCAGACCGACGACGGAACCCGCCTCGATCTGAAAGAACAGGCCTGCCAACTCGGGCGAACTGAACAGGCCGAAGGCGACGATGCCCGACAGAGCGAGCCCCGAAGCCATGTAGTTGTAGACGCGCACCATATGGGCGCGCAGGCCGGCGTCGAACGACGCCTGCTCAGCAGCGGTGCCAGGGCGGCTGACGGTACCGAAATTCGGATTAACCATTGGTTCCAGTCTCCATAAAGGGCGGCACTAGCCGCAAAGCCAATCGTCGAAGCTGCCGTTACCGAGCTCCATTGCCTTGCTCAGCCGAAGCTCGACGCGTCGACACAGCGCAGGACCTCAGTGATGTTGCCGACTGCCAGTGTGTTCGGAACGTGGGACAGGAGGACAAAGCTCTCGGAAGGCCGGCGGCGTTTGCGGCGTTTGATGTAGTCAGCCCCGCCGCCCTCGCGCTTGATTATGCATTAGAGCTGGGAGCTCGTCATGGCCGTTTCGCGACAGAGATTGGGATAGAGGGAACACTCTCGGGATTTTGCGCCGATGTGCTCGCTCCCATCCTCCATAGAATGATCATGTTGGACAGGTCGGTACGCGGCCTCCAAGGCATGGAGAGCATGTCGTTCTTCGGAGACACGGCGCTTGCAGTCCTGTTTGCGAATACCTTCATGATGTTCCTCGTCGCACTGTGGCTGTGGCTGTGGCTGCTCATCACCACCGCAGCCGACCTCCTTAGCCGAAAGGACATATCCGGTTTCCGCAAAGCTCTATGGGCCATCCTGGTTCTCGCCCTGCCCTACGTGGGGATCTTCGCCTACATCCTGACGCAAGGGACCGGCATGGCGGAGCGCAGGTGTGCCAAAGCGTGGGAAGCGCGCGAGGAGCTGCGCGCGATGGCAAGCTTCAGCGCGGCCGACGAGCTGGTGAAACTCGACCGGCTCAAGTCCCGCAACGCACTCTCCGAACAGGAGTACCTGACGCTCAGAGAGCGGTTGCTGGCGTGAAACAACCAATGACAGGTCAGCCGTAGCGCACGGGCTCCGCTTCGGTGGATCCAGACCAGGGCCCGAATGGAGACAGACCATGATTCGCAAGTATTCAATGTCAACTCTCGTCGTGGGCGGCGCACTCTTGGCGGCCAGCGGTGCCTACGCTCAGATGGCAACGACCTTGGAGCAGGCCGAGCTTGCCGGACTTACGCCCGCGAAGCGGACTGAAGTCATGGAGCGTGCCAAACAGCCAGGCCAAACCGTGTACGAAGTGCTGCAGACGATGCTGTTGAACAACATCAAGTCGAAGATTCCGGCCAGTCGCATTGTGGCGCTCGACTTCAATCGTGGCATCAGCATCGTCGAAATGCAGAGCGGTGGATTGGCTGCAGTCAACTTCGACACCACCACTCTGGCGCTCAAGTAGGAACTTCGGTCGGCATCGGGCGGGCGTCGCCTGCCGTGCCTTCGTTCGACCGTCGACTATGAGTTACCGTGCCAGAACATCGTGCCTTCGAATGGAATCCGTCGAAGGCGCGATGCTCCAGCCGGCTTGAGGTGAGCGACTTCAAAGGCGGTCAGAATCACCACTTTCTCTTCCAGTTGACATCAGGTCGCCGCGACGAGAGCGCCATCGCATCCGACTATCCCGTCAGAACACTCATGCGAGGGCCCCGGGCGCGCAACGCGACGGCGACATAGGCGCAGCCGGCAAAAAGAAGAGATATCCCGCCAACCGTAGCCGGCGTGAAAGAGTGATCGTACGGAAGCTTCATCACCAGCAACCCAGCCGCCAGAAGAGCGATGCAGCCTGATGCCAGGAACCAGAACCAGCCCTTCAACGATCGTACTTTCGCTGCAAAGGCAATCTGCGTCAGGCCGTGCACTGAGAAGACTATCGCCATCAGGAGCGTGATGGTCACGATGCCGGCAAAGGGGTCCAGGCGAATGAGAACGCCGCCGATCGCAGCCAGCAGGCCCAACGCAAGATGCCAGACGAACAGGGATTCGCGCCGCATCTTTGCCGACTGCGTAATCTGGACGATTCCAACGAACATGAGGACCAGGCCGAGGACTTCGTTCGGCGCAAGCGACGATACCGCCGGGACGGCGATTGCCACGCCGCCCGCGACGATCAACAACCCGCCGACCAGGATGAACAACAGCCAATGGGAACGAAACGACGCTGCGATGAACCCTCGGTCATCGTCTCGGTCTTTGCCTGAATTCATGTCATCGCTCCCGAAGCCCGCTAAGTAACTGTTTCCGGTCCGGGCATGAGGCACGGGTCGCTGATGGTAGTGCCAGTCAGGCGCTCGTGGAATACCGATCGTGGACGGCAAGCATCAGCGCAGCGACGGCGATCAGGTAGAGCACGCCGTCGATGTCGATGCGCCGAACAGGACGCGGTCTTGCTCAACACGACCTTGCAGCAGCAGATTGGTGGTGCGCTCTCCGCCTCCGAAACTGCCTCGGAGCACGCATTCGACAGTCCTCCTAGTAGTCAACCGCCTCTCGTATGATCGGACAGGTCATGCAATGCCCGCCGCCGCGGCCGCGCCCCAACTCGGCGCCGACAATGGTGATCACCTCGATGCCCGCCCTGCGCAACAGCGTATTTGTATAGGTGTTGCGATCATAGGCGAAGACGACGCCGGGGGCGGCACAGACCAGGTTGGCACCACTGTCCCACTGGGTACGCTCGCGCATATAGGCCGTCCCGCCGGTCTCGACGACCCGCATCTTCTTGACGCCCAGCGCTTCGGCCACGGTCTCGACGAAAGGCTTGGTGTCCTTGCGCAATTCGATGCCGCTTGGCGTGTCGGCCGGGCGATATGAATAGGCCTGGATGTTGTAGACGATGTCCGGATAGAGCAGCACGCAGTCACGGTCGGCAAAGGTGAACACCGTATCGAGGTGCATCGCCGCACGTAGCTTGGGCATGGCCGCGACAATGACGCGCTCGGCCGCGCCCTGCTTGAACAGGGCCTGCGCGAGCTGGCTGATGCCCTGGCGCGAGGTCCGCTCGCTCATGCCGATCAGCACGATGCCCTTGCCGATCGGCATGACATCGCCGCCTTCGACCGTGGCAAGGCCATGATCCACCGTCGGATCGCCCCACCAGACGTTGACCTTGCCCGCGAAGTCGGGATGGAACTTGTAGATAGCGGCGGCGAGGATCGACTCCTCGTGGCGCGCGGGCCAGAATAATGAGTTGATCGAGACGCCGCCGTAGATCCAACACGTCGTGTCGCGGGTATAGAGCGTGTTGGGAAGCGGCGGCAACAGATACTCGGTGACGCCAGCGGCGTCCTTGACGAGCTTCAGCATCTCGCCACCGTGGGTCTCGGGGAATTCTTCAGTCGACAAGCCGCCTATCAGCGTCTCGGCAAGATCTCGCGGCTTGAGACCATCGAGATAGCTCTTGATCTCGTCGACCAGGCCCAGCCCGACCTGATTGGGCACGATCTGGTTCTCGATGATCCATTTCCTGGCTTCGGGAATCGCCACGGTCTCGGCGAGCAGATTGTGCATCTCGACGACGTCGATGCCGCGATCGCGCATCTTCTGCATGAAATCGAAGTGATCGCGCTTGGCGTTGTCGACCCACAGAACGTCATCGAACAGCAACTGATCGCAGTTCGATGGCGTCAGTCGCTGGTGCGCCCGTCCCGGCGCACAGACCATGACCTTGTGAAGCTTGCCCACCTCGGAATGGACGCCGAAGGTCTTCTGCCCTGCCTGTGCCATGTCATGCTCCGCTGACTAGATGGTGATGTAGCCGGTCGCCAGCCACCAGATGCCGACCACAGCGCCGATGGTTGCGAAGATGAAGATGATCCACTCGGAGACGCCGGTGAAAACCGGCTTGCCCTGCTCGCGGCGCGCCCAGAAATAGAGCGCGGTTCCGGGGGCATAGAGGACCGCAGACAGCACGATGAACTTCAGACCGCCGGCGTAGAGCAGGAAGATCGTGTAGATCGTGGCAATCGCTGCGATGATCAGGTCGCGCCGACGTTCCTCGGGGCGCACCTCGTAGGTCTCGCCGCGTCGCGTGAGCATCAGGCCATATGCTGCCACGAACAGGAAGGGGATCAGGGCCATCGCGCTGGTCAGGTTGAGCATCAGCGTGAAGGCGTCGCGCGACCAGTAGGTCGTGATGACGATCAGCTGAATGACAATGTTGGTCGCCCATAGCGCAGTCGACGGCACCTTGTTGGCGTTCTCGTGGGCGAACACGGCCGGCATATCCTTCGTCTTCGCGGCCGTGAACAGCACTTCCGCGCAGATCAGCGACCAGGCGAGATAGGCGCCCAGCACGGATATCAGCAGACCGACGCTTATGAAGATGGCGCCCCAATGGCCGACCACGGCTTCCAGCACCTGCGCCATGGAAGGCTGCCGCATGCCGGCAATTTCAGCGCGCTGCAGCACCGCATAGGGCAGCAGGGTCACCAGGACCATCAGCGACGTGACGATGACGAATCCCATGATCGTCGCCCGGCCGACATGGGCGCGTTTCTTGGCGAAACGAGAATATACGCTCGCCCCCTCGATGCCGAGGAAGACGAAAACGGTCACGAACATCGTAGCGCGCACCTGCTCGAATACACCCTCGGTGAGGTCGCCGCCGTAGAGATTGTAGCTGAAGAGATCGAGCTTGAAGGCGAAGAACAGGATCAGGATGAAGACCAGGATCGGCACGACCTTGGCGACGGTGACGATGCTGTTGATGACGGCCGCCTGCTGGGTGCCGCGCAGGATCATGAAATGGAATAGCCAGATACCGATCGAGGCGACGATGATCGCCGCCGCCGTGTTGCCGTCGCCGAACACTGGAAAGAACGCGCCCAGTGTCGATTTGATCAGCACCCAGTACGAGACGTTGCCGATGCAGCTTCCGATCCAATACCCGAAGGCCGACAGGAAGCCGGGATAGTCGCCGAAACCCGCCTTGGCATAGGCGAACACGCCGGCGTCGAGATCGGGCTTGCGCTCGGCCAGCGCCTGGAAGACGCGAGCCAGCATGTACATTCCGGTTCCGGCAATGAGCCAGGCGATGATTGCGCCGATCGGCCCGGTCGCACCGGCAAACGTGCGCGGGAGCGAGAAGATGCCCGCACCGACCATGCCGCCCACGACCATCATGGTCAGGGCAAACAGAGAAAGCTTCTGGATGGATGGCGGCGCAGCTGCGCGATCGTCGTTTGCCTGTTCTGCCATCAAAACCTCCAGCCCATCTTCAGGGCGATGCCGACGTGCCACACCTCGAAGTTGGCAGCCGGCAGGTTGGACCAGTTCTTCTCGTAGGCGACCTGAAAGTCGAGCGCCGGGCGCCCCAGCCACATGGCCGTGCGATCCGACCCGAACCACGATTCGGGCAGCACGAACTCGAGAGTGACGATCGGCTCGATGAGCCAATCCTCCTGGCTGAAGCCGTAGTACGAATCGAAGGCGCGACGCTCCGCGAGGATGCCGGCACTCAGGTTCCAATGGGGCGAGATCGCGAATGTAGCAGACGGGACCAGATAGGCGGCCCATGAGCCTGGTGGCGGATCCCTGAAGCGTCTTTGGATGACGGCAGTCATGCCGAACGACCAGACGGTTTCGGCGAGGGTGTTTCCGGAGAAGGCTACCCGCCGGAAGTTGGCGTCATAGTTGAACGTCTTGTTGACACCGAAGTTCAGGTCCTGCCGGGTCGCGAACCAGCTCTTGTAGAATGGCGCAAAGTCCCACCTCGGGGCATATGAGACGTACGGCGAGTACGCTTGGTCGTTGTTGGGATCGACGTATTGCAGCCGCCCCGATGCAGTTATCTTGTCGAAGTCGAGACTTGACGCTTGCGTGAACCGATCGACCTCGGCGCGAGTATTGGCCGTGAACTTGAACGGCAGATCGAAGACCGGAGTCGCCCATGACATGCCGAGGATCGGGCTGAACTCAGCAGAGTTTGTTCCACCGCTGGGCAGCGCCTCGGCGTTGGAGTTGAAGAACATGGGAACCAGGCCGTTGACGGTGAACTGCGAGCGGCGCACCTGCTGCTCCAGCCCCGGAGTGGTGGCGAAGAGGTTGGTCGGTGGGGACGGCGTGTAGCGGTTCGGCGTGCCGAACATGGCGTCGTAGCGCGCCGAGTTGGCATCCTCATGCTGGTCTCTGACTTGCGCGGCAAGCGGCACCGTCGCCAGACTCGCGGCGACAAACAAAAGAACCGGAAGAAGAGCACTTGTTGCCATCCGGCAACGAAGCCCCTTCATGTCCGCGAACCTTGTCTCCCCTGAAGCCCCTGCTCTCATGGCCACCTGCCAGGACGACATGCCTGGAGTTGCGTCGGTCAACGCATCCTAGTGGCCGGAAAGCCTATCTTCCTTAGCGTCTCGTCCCTAGGTCATACGCCATGTCCCAAAGACGGTGCAGGCACTCGCGAAGTCACGCGAGGAGCGGAACACCGAAGATCGAGAATTGGGACATGGAGAATAGTTGCAGGATTCCAAGCCAATGTGCGCCGAAGCGCAGGTTGTAGAATGGCTTGGCACGGCTTGCCGCAGCACCTGTTCCGATGATCTTGCCGGGGCGGTGTCCAGCGCCAGCCCTGAGCGTGCCGGACGCCGGGCGGCTGTCGAACTGACGATCGCCAACATCGGCCGCTTTGAGGGAGAAAGAAGATGATGTTTTCGGGAGAATCCACGTTCGCCAATTTCCTGGCCGACGCGTTTGCCGTATTCGTGTTCATCCTGTGGTTCTGGCTGTTCATAACTGCGGCGAGCGATCTGTTCCGCAGACAGGACGTTTCCGGCTTCGGCAAGGTGCTCTGGATCATCCTTCTCATCGTGCTGCCCTACATCGGCATCTTCGCGTACATTCTGACACAAGGGGGCGGAATGGCGGAACGCAATCGCGCCCAAGCCCGGCAAGTGAGAGACGAGCTGCGCCAGATCGTGGGCTTCAGTCCTGCAGATGAGCTTGCCAAGCTCGAACGGTTGAAATCGGAAAAGACGATCTCCGACCAGGAGTATGCGCGCCTCAGAGCGCGGGTTCTGCAGTAGCGTCTTCGGCACAAAGGGGAGATTGCGGCACAGCGGTCGTGCAAGCCGCTGGCCCGACGTCACGGTAGAAAGCTCTCGGCGTCATGTTCGTGTCCGACGCACCCAGAAGCGCGCCTTCCGCCTCGACCAGAAACGGGACGTCCGGACCAGTGGTGGGACGGCGTGCCGATGTGCACCGACGGACCATCCGTAGAATGCAGGACCGGGAGCGTCGACAAGGTGAAAACGTCCAACTGTGGCGACAAGCAGAAACGGGCCCGTCGAGCTCACCTGAGCCGGCGGGAAGTGGAATGGCGATCGCCATCGGTGGTAATCGCAGAGCACCGATCGCGAGCACGAATTCGCATGCTGCAACGAACACGGATGCCACTCCCGGCGACAATACGCTCAACGACGGCTTTCCTGCAGGTTTCACAGGGAGCGCGGCCGTTTGGTTTTCTCACTTGGAGGTGGTGACATGAAGAGGCGTGCGATCTTGGCTGGCGGCGCATCCGCCGCTGCTGGCTTCTCGGTTCAGCCGGCGCTTTCGCAATCGACGAGCACTCCCGCCAAGCCCCTGACGGCGACTGAACTGGAATCTGCCGCCGCACAACTGCGGTCCCGTTTCTCGCGGGATTTCGATCCCGCTTACGTCGAGAATGCGATCCTCCCCTTCTTCATGGTCAGCGTCTACAACGGGGAACGCCCCATGCTGCCCATGATCGACGTGACCCTCACCAAGGAGAACGCGCTGCCGGCGCATCTGTGGGGGTTGATCAGCAAGAGCTGGAGACCTGCGCCCGAGAAGGGCGTGACGGTATTCCTGCAGGCACTGGAAAAACGCGGCCCGGACAATCGCCGTAAGCGCATCTACATGAGTGGCGTCACCCCGGATCTCTATCAAGGGATGTACAGTGGCAAAGTGACGAAATTCTTCGAGACTCTCTTGGGGAGTGCCAACGCCGGCAAACCACTGATGCGGCGCTATCTCGACACATTCTGGGACATGTATTGGGATTTGCATCTTGGCGTCAAAGGAGATGCGATCCCGGCGCAGGTGCGCAAGATCGGCATGAGTTTCAACACCGTTCTCGCCTATCTGAATCCGACGGACAGAATCGTCTACGACAACTATATGATCGTTCGGGAGAATCTCGATTTCCTGAAGTCCTGGATCGAGGCGCGGCTCGCCGATATCGAAACAGGCAAGACGCCCGCTCCAGAAAAGACATTTGCCTGGTACTGGATCAAGAACGGCAAAGACGACGACAATTTCCAACATAAGGACGTCGTCTTCGAATGCTTCCACAATTTCGTCGCGTTCAGCCAGTGGGGCAACTCGCTTTACAATATCATGCTCAAGTTGGGCGCGGCGACCGGCGATCCGCAGGTCCGGGATTGGTTCAGAAAAACCATGGAGAGCGGGTTCGACAGCGCCGGCGGCTCGCCCTACACGCCGCTCACACGCTTCGTCATGGAACTCTTTCGTGTCATTTCGCCCAACAGCGGCAGCATCTCGTCGCTCCAGGAAACTTCGTCACCGGCGTTCAAGAGGTCCGGCTATATCATCAGCCCCCATACCTCGACGAGCTTCGACGCCGTTCATTGGAAAAATCCCGACGAATTCGATCCGTCGCGCTACGAGAATGTCCCGACGAGTGCCCAGGTGGATGAACAGTGGGCCGAGCGGATCGGCATGGCACGCTGCCCCTTCGGCAAGGCGACTTTCGACGTGAAGGACGGGAGAAAGGTTTCACTGCACAACAGTGCTGTCGGGACCGTCTTCGGCGTAGCCGACGGCAAGCCGCTGCCCGTCTGCGACTATGCCGGTTTCGCCCCGTTCGGCTTCGGTTATCGTCGCTGCCCGGGGGAGCAACTCACCATCAAGGTTTTCGAGGACTTCCTCAGAACGACGTGGAAGAACGGAATTGACTTCGTAAAGCTCGACGTCGCCGATCCGGAAGTGTTGCCGATCGGGCCGACGACAGTCATCCGCGACGATATCGGATTCACGCGGCGGGCTTAGGGATGCGTTGTCCCAATGACCGGCACTGGTTGGAAGACTCCCGCGACGGCTTCTTCCAATTGGCCGGGCGGGCATTAACCGGTTTCGCATCCTGGCGGTGATCGACGACTTCAACAGCGGGTGCTTGGCCGCCGTGTCCGAGGTCTCGCTGTCGGGCCTGCGCGACGAGTGCCTCACCGAAGACGTCTTCACCACGCTTGCCTAGGCTCGGTGAATCATTGATGCCTGCCGCATCGACTACAGCACCGTAAGGCCTCACGGCCGGTCGCCTCCGGCGGTGGTCGGCACAACGCGCAAACGCCCCGTTGAACCATCATCCACGAGAGCAAAAGCGGCGTCCACCAAATCACCAGGAAGCAGTTACGCCGCGAGAGGCGTCTCGGATTTCTTGGGGAACGCTCAATGACGGCCGGTTATCGTTAGGGCACTGCACTCTGACTGAATCGATGTATCGGCGTATGCGCTGCCTAGACTAAAATGGGGCTGGAACGATAGAGAGGGTAAAGTCCGGTCGGCAAATGACGTAAAAATTGAAGACCGAGCTGGGCAGAAGCGATTGCGTCCGGCATCTCCCAGGCCGGGTGTCACTATGCAGGAGGCCATGGATGCGGGAGGCGCCGACCTGGTATGCGCGTAAGTACAGCTCCGTCGTGGCCCGCTCCTGCGAATCCGACCCCGACGCCGAGTTCCATATCCAGCAGATCGGCGCGCAACGCCATGCATCGCGTCTAGCGACCATCGACTATGGTGACGCGTTCGTCCTCGACTTGCGGGACAAAGGCGGCATCGCAATGTCAGGGGCGATCAACGACGATGCGTTGACGGCGGTGTTCATCTGGGGCGAAGGCGCCACCTTCAACGGGCAACGGACTGAAATCCCGCAGTTGCGGATCATCGGTCCGGGAACGGAGTTCAAGCTGGAGATGCCCGGCAGCTATCGCCTCATGCGGATCGGTCTGCGCGCCTCCACACTCGATTCATTGCGTGCGGTGTCTACTTCCAACCAGCACCAACGAACCTGGCTGATGCCCGGGGTGCACGAGCGGCGCTTCACTCCGCAGACCGAACTGGCGCTTCAGCAGAGGCTGCTGCGAACAGTAGGGTTTGCGGAAGCTGCCGCGCAGCGCGGCTACGATCTCAGTGCCGGCCTCGCGGTCGCGGCGAGCGAGGCGGGTGCCGCGCTCGCACAGGCGCTCTCCCGCACAGAAGGGCCGTCCGCCCGCAGTCTCGGTTCCGGCGACCGACGCGACATCGTCGATGCCACTCTCGCCATCCTCGAGGCGAAGCCGCACGGCCCGGTTTCAGTCAGTGCCGTCTGCGAGGTGCTGGGCGTCGGCGAGCGAACGCTGGAGCGCGCTTTCCAGGAGCGCCTGGGACTCAGTCCTCGCGCCTATGAGCGGGAGCGGCGGTTACGGGCGGCGCACGGCCTCATCCTGACGGAGGGTGATCGCCTCTCGATTACCGATATCGCCATGAGCTTCGGTTTCTGGCACCTCGGCCGCTTCGCCGGGGCCTATGCGGCGCTCTTCGGATGCTCGCCCAGCGAGACGCGGCGGCGCATCTGGGGGGAGCGCGCCGCGGAACTGATGGATGTCGTCGACTCTGCTGCCTGAGGATAGCTCGTACCGACACGCACCTTCTGCGCCAAGATTCACCGAAAGAACAAAAAGCGGCGCGTCGGAATCCTAGCGATAGCAACTCTGGCGTGTCGGAAAGTGGATAGAGATTGGCTGTCCCACGAGGGACTTTGGCGATCCGACCTCACTGCTGCCGCCCGTTTCAGAACGACTTTGGCTCTCGGGTGTTCATTGGATGAGAAATTGAAAGGCACGCGCCCCCGGCAAGAGGCCGCCGCTAGTCCGGGGGGCCGGAACCGGAGTTGGCCGGAAGTGCCGGGAGAGCAGAATCATGTTCGATCAACCGCCGACCCCCATGGTCGAGCCATCCGAAAATACAAACAGCAACGAACGGTTGCGCTATGCTATTGAAAGGGACACGTCTTCCGTCCAGCCCGCTGAGCAGTTCGAACTCTTCCGCAACTGGCATACGGGCATTGCCGAAGTTTGGCCTTTCCAAGCAGAAACCCCTTCATTTCCCGCACATCAGACGGTGTGGAATCTTGGAAATTTGACGTTCACCCATGTGAAGGCGCCGGATGCCCCCTATGGTTGGCGGCATTTGAGCAAACCAATGACAGACAATTGGTGTCTGCATTTGCCGCTGCCAAAGTCTCCGCCTCTTGGAGAGAATTTGGAGGTCGGAGACTTAGGGTTGCGGTCTTTCACGGATCCGTTCGAGTGCGTATCGGAGAGGACCGATCACCTCGCTCTGTGCATACCTCGCAATCTCCATTTCCTCCAATCATCCAGGATTGAAGTCCACGAGACCTCGAAACGATTCCTGACGGATTACATGCTTCTCTTGCATCGTTCGCTCCCCGATCTGAGGAACGCCGATGTACCGCATATCGCCGCGGCGACCACCAGCTTGCTCGCCGCATGTCTGACGCCGTCACGCGACCATATCGCCGAGGCGCAGCGCCCGATCGAAGCCTCCATCATGAATCGCGCTTCTCGAACCGTTGCGAAACATTTGGCAAACCCCAAGTTGGCGCCGGATTGGCTCTGTCGTGAGCTTGGCGTGTCCCGTTCCAGCCTGTACCGAATTTTCGAACCGGTCGGCGGCGTTTCGACCTATATCCGTCGCGAGCGATTGCGCAAGACGCGCGATGCGCTGGTGGACAGTTCGGACGGACGATCGATCTCCACCATTGCCGAGCAATGGGGCTTCATGGACCCCTCCACATACAGCCGCATGTTCAAGAAGGAGTTTGGCATTTCGCCAAGCGAAGCGCGCGCGGAAGGCTGGCTGGGCGTCCAATGCGTGCGGCCGACTGATGGAGCGCACATCCTTCGCAATCTCTTGCTCGGCAACTCTTAGAGGCGGCCCTCGGAACGGGCATGGCGTGATAGGAAGCGGCGCTGCGATTTCACGCCGAAATCGCCTATGCAGGCGCGGAGCCATACTTTGCACTCGTCCGAAAGGCGTTGGGTGACCTTGTTGACGGCGAGCACTTCTTCGTTCGATGCCGTCGCCGCGGACATCGCCTACGAGGTGCGCTGCGACTTGGGCTGGCCTCGAGTGGTCCGAGGTCACACCGAGCTGATGGATCAATTCCTGGGAGATATTGGCAGCATCCGGCTGCGGTCCGCAGACGGGTTGATCGTCAACAAGGCGGACAACGGCCGCGTCGTGGAGATCGAGTATGGCGTCCACGGGACGATCCTTGCGACGGGCTCCAAGTACGAAAATCGATTTTGCTCGATCATCGAGCTTGAGAACCGAAAGATCGTGCGCTGAGGAGATTGTACGGACTCGTATGCCACCTGGAACTCACTGACGGCAAAGGGCTAGCGATCGCCCGGGGTATGAAGCCCCTGAGGCGAGGTTCTTGGAAGGCGGGTCTTAGTCGCCGTTGCAGGGGGACCAGCTGCGGCTGCGCAGCAAGAGTTGAACGTCAGGCGACGTTCAACGCCGTGCCGCTAGCGTTCTTTGCTATGGGGAATGCGGCGCCTTATTCCAGGCGCACGCCGGCGGCCCGAACGACCGAACCCCAGGACGCCAGTTCCTGCCTGATCAGCGCGGCCAGCTCTTGTGGGCTGCTCGTTTCGACGCTCGCTCCCTGCGCGACGAAGTCAGCCTGCACGTCGGGCATGGCCATCACTTCGCGCAGGGCGGCATTGAGCCGGGCCACGACGGGGGCAGGCATATCCGGCGGCGCCAACACGAATATACTGGTGACCGAATTGAACCCGGGCAGCGTCTCACTGATGGCGGGCACCTCGGGCGCCGCCGGCGAGCGCTTGGCCGAGGTCACCCCAAGCAACCTGAGCTTCCCGCTCCTGGCCAACGCTAGGGCCGGCGGCAGGCTGACGAAGCAGATGGGGATCTGCCCACTGACCAGGTCGGCCAGCGCCGGCGCTCCGCCCTTATAGGGCACGTGGACGATGTCGACGCCGGCCACCTTCTTGAACATCTCGCCGCTCAGGTGCGCGATATTGCCGACACCGGGCGAGGCATAGCTGTACTTGCCGGGATGAGCCTTCAGCACATCGATGAGTTCGCGGGTGTTCGCGGCGGGGAATGCCGGGTTCACCACGAGCGAATACGGCAGATTGCCCAGAGCGCCGATCGGCGTGAGCGTACCGGGGTCGTAGCCGATCTTCTCGTAGATGGCGGGCGCCACCAGGACAGCTGACTCGGCGAAGAGCAGCGTGTAGCCGTCCGCCGGCGCACTGGCCAGGCTGGCGGCGGCGATGGTGGAGCCCGCACCGGGGCGGTTCTCCACGACCACCGGCTGGCCGAGCATCGGACTGAGCTTGTTGCCGACGATGCGGGCCAACACGTCGGCGCCACCGCCGGGCGGATAGCCCACCAGAAGCTTGATGGCGCGCGACGGGTAGGCTCCCGCCTGCGCGAACCCGCTCCGGGGCGCGGCAAGCCCCACGCCCAGGATAGACA
Source organism: Reyranella sp. (assembly GCF_004297405.1). Classification (GTDB taxonomy): domain Bacteria; phylum Pseudomonadota; class Alphaproteobacteria; order Reyranellales; family Reyranellaceae; genus Reyranella. The sequence goes on along the minus strand of NZ_SCVC01000012.1, from coordinate 349,952 downwards.
ATGCGAGTCGGCGGCCCAGTTTTCGGCGACCGAGTTTCATGTCTTCGATGCTCATGCGATGTGACCTCGAATCAGCGCGCTGGAACGGTCTCAGGCGGCGTTTGGCGGGAAGTAGCGGAATTGGATGCTGCGATCCTTCTCGATCTGCCGGATGAGGTCGATCTCCCACGTGAGATAGTCCGTCATCGATTTGCGCAGGTCGTCATAGTCGTAGGGGCTGTACCAGACGTCGTCGGTTGCCGAGGTCATGTTCTCGAGCCCGCTGGTCAGCGGCAGGCCGGCGGCGACCCAGGCCGACGTGCCGCCCTCGAGCAGGGACACGGAGAGGCGCGTCGCGGCAGTGGCGTCGGCGGCTGCGATGGCAGCGAAGGCGCCATCGTCCGACGTCAGCACCAGCCTCGTATCCTTCGATGCCTTGGCGGTCACCTGCGCCAGCCCCTCCTCCAGCCGCGAGCGCACCGCGAACCAGGCGCCCGGGATATGGCGGGAACGAAACCGCAGGCTGCTGGCAAGGTCGACCACCACCGCCTCGCCGGCCTTGAGCAAGCGGTCGAGTTCGAGAACATTGATCCGCTCCACCCCGATGGCGGCGGCCGGGGCTAAAAGCTCGACCGTCTCGACGCCCTTCTCCAGCGCGCCCCCGCAGGCGCCGAGGCCGCCGGTCAGGACAAACACCTCAGCCCATCCGAGTTGGACCAGCCAGGACGCCGTCATGCGTGCACGCACGCCGTTGTCGTCGCACAACACGATGCGGGCGCCGCGCGTGCCCACATAGTGGTCGGTCGATTGGACCAGCTGGCCGCCGGGCGCGCTCCGCGTGCCGGGGATATGTCCGGCCTCGTATTCCTCGGGGCTGCGCACATCGAAGACGTAGAGCGACCGCGCCGCCTCGGCCTGCAGTTGGCGCAGACGGGCGGCGTCGATCTCGCGCACGCCGAAGCGCCGCGACACGCGCATCGAGGCTTCGATGGCCCTCGCCAGGCCCCTGGGCGTGGGCGGCGGCGCTACCGCGCGACTGCCGCGGGCCATGGTCTCGCCGCTCAAATGCCAGCCCGCCGTACCGTTGCGGACGCAGACCACCGGATTCCTGATGCCGGCATTGATCAGCGACTGCGCGCCTATGATGCCGCGCGTCCGACCCGCGCAATTCACCACGATGGTGGTCTCCTCGCGCTCGACGAGGTCGAAGGCGCGATGCACCAGCTCGGCGCCAGGACAGTCGATGCCGCCGGGCAGGCTGTAACTGTGGAATTCCGAGTACGGCCGGCTGTCCAGGATCAACATATCCTTTCCCTGATCGATCCAGCGCCGCAGTTCGGCAGCATCGATGGCAGGTGTCCCGTAGCGATGCTCGACGAATTCGCCGAAGGCCTTGCTCGGCACGTAGATGCCGGCGAACGCCTCCAGCCCCGCATCGCGCCACCCCTGCAGGCCATCCCGCAGGATGGAGATATCGGTATAGCCCCAACGCGCCATGCGCCGGGCCGCGCGCTCAGCCAACCCCTCGTCGCGCTGGTCCATGAGGACGATGCGGGTCGTGCGACGTGGCACGAGGGCCGCCAGCCGCGTTTCCAAATGGCTGAAAGGCGCCGACACGATCATCAGCGGATGACCCGTGTTGAACAGGCCTTCCTCGCGGACGTCCAGGAAGGCGAATTCCGAACCGTCACCCAGCAGGGCGTGGACGCCGGCAGCGTCAACCCGCGGCCAAGACGAGCGCTCTGACGTATCGGGATGGTCTTTGACAGCGTTCATCGGGCGGCAAGCCTCGTTCAGGGAAGGATCGCCCCAAAATCTGGTCGCCGCCGATGCATAAGGAAAATATAAATATAATATAAACTGATTTGAAAAAGATATGAACCTGACCGTTCGACAGCTGCGCGCCTTCACGCTCGGAGCACAATTCGCCTCGTTTTCCGAGGCGGCCGCCCGCATGGGCATCACGCAACCCGGCTATTCGCTGCTGATCCGCCAACTAGAGGAGGAGTTGGGCCTGTCGCTGTTCCGGCGCACCACGCGCCGGGTCGAGCTCACCGAAGCGGGCCGCGAGATTCTGCAGAGCGCTCAGCGCACGCTCCAGCAGTTGGACGAGACCCGCCGCCGCGCTGAAGACTTTCGCGATGTCCGTCAGGGCACACTCAGTCTCGCGTTCGTTCCGTCGGTGGGCTGCAGCCTGCTGCCGCCGACACTGTCGCGGTTCGCCGAAGCCTATCCAGGCATCAAGCTCGTATTCCATGAAGCGCAGGCCGTCGGGTTCGCCGAGCACGTGCGCAGCGGTCAGGCCGAGATCGGCCTGGGCCTCCTGCTGCAGCCCGACGAACAGCTCGCCTTCGAGCCGCTGATGCGCGACCGCCTAGTGGCGCTGCTGCACACGCGGCATCCGCTCGCCTCGCGCGCCACCGTGACGTGGAAGGCGCTGACGCGCTTCAGCTCCATCTCGGTGACCACCCAGTCGAGCGTACGCGTGCATGCCGATCGGGCGGCGGCCGAGGCCGGCGTCGAGGTTGAGCCAACCTATGTCCTGGACTCACTCACCACCGCCGTCGGCCTGGTACGTGCAGGCCTGGGCTATGCCGTGCTGCCGAGCCTGGCGCTGCGCAGCATGGACTTAGGCGGCGCAGTAGCTCGCGTGGTGGAGCAGCCGCGAGCCTGGCGTGACATCGGTCTGCTTACGCGTCGACAGTTCAGTCTGTCGCCGGCGGCCATGGCATTCGCAGCCATTGCGCGAGCCGTCGCGCCGGCGTTTCCGGCCTTCGGCAACACGGCGGGGCGGCCCCACCCCTAACAGACTACGGGAACCACTCTCGTGAGCGCGTGGCAGCGCTTTGACCGGTCGACAGGATACCTACATGAGCTCGGCGTTGATCCACGGCGACCGCGGCGCCCCTGCTGAAAAGAAGCCGGAGCCCGAGGGCTCCGGCTAGCCCAGGGAGGAAACGCCAGAAGCGTTTTGCCATCGCTTGCCAGGCTGTTCGCCTAGCTCCGCCGATGGCTGCGGACTTGGATGTTCGGCGCTACGACGGCAGGAGCAGCTCATGCTGGCAGAGATTCAGGGACGCGCCTCGATAGGGACGTTGCACGGCGATCGGATTAGAAAGAACTGCTCGATGCGGCCCTAGAAGACAACTTCCTGGAAAGCGATCCGATTGCCTATGTGCAGGACAATACCCGCGAAGGAAAAAATCGGCATCTGACTTCCATGAACATCAGCAATAGGAAGGCCTTAGATCCTTCTTCAACTTCGCCTGAGATCAGTTTCCCTCGATACCACAAGAAGGTCCACCTGAGCGACCAGTTGTTGCATGACCGATACAGCCTAGCGTCAACACGCTGAACGACTTTCGAACAACAGGGTATTGAGCAAGTACGCCGATCTGACGCTTTGGAAAACGTGAATCAGCGCGACACAGCCAACGAACGCCTTATGTGGCCCTTTAACTCTCGGGCAACTCCAACAAGATCGACTTTGCCCGCGTCCTGTAGCCACTGCGCTCGTGCGCCACGCAGGGCGGCTAGCGTAAGTGTCGCCTCCGCCAAGATATCGATGTCCTGGCGGATTTCACCCTGCTCGATGCCAGTTCTGATCTGGGCGGCAATACCATCCACCGACAACCGGTTGAATTTGCGGAGAATGCCTCGAAACTCCGATTGCTGCGTCAGCGCCTCTTTCTGGATCAACGACAAGGCCCGCGCGGCGCGTACATCATTCACCGACAGGTAGACATCGATGGCCGCCAGCAACCGATCAAGGCCAGCAGGGGGAAGCGCGGCTTCCGATAGAGTTTGCTGAAACCGGCGGTGAATTTCGGCCGTTACCGCTTTGAGCAGGCCTTCCTTGGTCTTGTAGTGGTGTGCCGTGAGGCCACTGCTGTAACCGGCCGCTTCCCCGACATCGCCAAGGGTCGTTCCCTTGATACCTCGCTCGGCGATAAGGCGAATCGCAGCATCCAAGAGCCGCTGCTCTGCCTCTTCACGGCGAGCGACTTGGGTTCTGCCCGATGTCTGGGGCAGCTTCTTCGGCCGCCGAACGGGCGTGGCTGGGCCGGGCCTCGACTTTGCGTGAGACATACTGCGGTAAGAACTATTGGATTGCTCCCAAAGGAACAACCGATTTTGCCCTTCCCAAACCACAACTGATCCAACGAGATCGCTGGATCAACCCTCAGATCCGAGCGCGGACAGCCTCATATTCTCCGACGAGGCGAGCGACCAGCGCAGCCGTGTCGACGATGCCATCGACACCCGACACCGAATGCCCTGCGCTCCATATGTCCGCCCATCGCTTCGGCCGCTCCTGCCCGCCCGACCCGCCGCCATACTGCTGCTTGGCACGCTCCATGCTGACCTGTTCGTCCAGCTTCACCGGATCGAGCCCGGCGGCTTCGATGGACGGTCGCAGCATGCTGGCATCGAGTCCCGTGAACGCCTTGGTCAGCATCACGTCGTCCAGGGTCGACGCGACCAGCATCTCTTTGTAACGGGAGATGGCGCGGCTTTCCGTGGTCGCGATGAAGCGTGTGCCCATGTAGGCCAGGTCGCAGCCCAACGCGCGGGCGGCGTGTAGTGACGCCCCATCGCTGATGCCCCCCGCCAACACGATCGGACCATCGAAAATCGCCCGCACGGCACGTACGAAGGCGAAAGGATTTGCCCAACCCGTTTGGCCGCCAGCACCGGCTGTCAGCAGAATGAGGCCATCGGCACCCGCTTCGATCGCCTTTTCAGCATGGCGCAACGAGGCAATGTCAGCGAAGACCTGCGCTCCGATCTCGTGCAAAGGCCCTACTGCTGCCACTGGCGAGCCGACACTGGTAATGACCAGCTCAACCTTGTGGCGCACCAAGCAGGCAAGATCCTCCTTGAAGCGGGGTTGGCGGATGATGAGGTTCGGACAGTAGGGCGCAGCCGGCGTTTCGACAGCTCCCAATGAGCCTTCGATCTGGGTCAGCCATTGGTCGAGTTCCTCGACGGTACGGGCGTTCGCTGTCGGGAAGGCTCCGATGACACCGCTGCGGCAAGCGGCAATCACCAGCTCCGGGCCGGACACGCGCAACATCGGCGCGGCGATAACCGGCAGCCGCAATCGCCGCAGGATCGCTTCCGGTAGTGGCTTCCCACGACGATCTCCGGACATGCTCAACGGCCCTTCCAGACCGGCTTCCGCTTTTCAGCGAAAGCTTTCAGCCCTTCTCGACGGTCTTCCGAGTCGAGAGCCCGCTGCGCGATCGGCATCTGCTTCGCCCAGCCCTCCTCGTCTTGCCAATTGAGCGATTGGAAGACGATCTCCTTGCTCGCGGCCAAAGCTGTCGGACCATTCACCAGCAACGTCTCGGCGAGCTTGATCGCCTCTTCCAGCGCCTTGCCCGGCTCGGCGAGCCGGTTGACGACGCCATGGCGCTCAAAGAAGGCCGCCTCCTTGAACGAACCGGTAAGCGCCAGCTCCATCGCCAGATGATAAGGCATGCGCCGCGGCAGGCGGAAAAGGCCACCTCCGATGGCCACCACATTATGCCGGACTTCAGGCAGTCCGAGCTTGGCATCGCGTGCCGCCACGATCAGGTCGCAAGCCAGACACATCTCGAAGCCGCCGCCGACGGCATAGCCTTCGACTGCTGCAATGACAGGTTTGCGCGGTGGCCGCTTCATGATGCCGAAGCCGCCACGTGCGATCTTGGCGCGCGGGCCGCCCTTGGCCACCGCCTTGAGATCGGCGCCGGCCGAGAAGTTGCCGCCGGCGCCGGTGATGATGCCGACGAAAAGCTCGTCTTCGTTGTCGAGAAGGTCCATCGCCGCCGACATCGCGATCGAGGATTCGTCATCGAAAGCGTTCTTGGCTTCGGGTCGATTGATCGTGACGACCAGGATGGGGCCACGGCGTTCGGTCAATACTCGCTGAGAGGGATCCGACATTCATTCCTCCTTTACAGACCGAACGTGAAGCCGCCGTTGACGCCGTACGTCTGCCCCGTCACCCAGCTGCTGGCGTCGGATGCGAGGAACAGAACCATGTTGGCAATATCGGTGGGCTGGCCCGGTCGCCGAATGACGTAGTTGTTCATCATCTTCTTGTATCGCTCCGGGTCGGCCTTGAGACGCGCCTCGATAGCGGGCGTCAGCGTTGCAGCGATCGCCACGCAGTTGGCGGTGATTTGGTATCGCCCCAATGTCCGCGCCGTTGCGCGCATGAACCCCGCAGCGCCCGCCTTGGCCCCGGCATAGACCTCGAGGCCCGAGTCGCCGTAGCGGCTCGCCTCGGAGATGATGGTGATGATACGGCCTGCCGCGCCGCGCTCGATCATGCTTGGAATGCACGCGCTCGTGCAGTTGACCACACCGTAGAAGTTGACGCCGATAAAGCTGTTCCAGGCGTCCGGGCCGGTCTCCCAGAAAGGTTTGCGCGTATCGGCATGCGGGGTTGCTCCGGCATTGCCAGCATTGTTGACGAGGACGCCCACCTTGCCGAACTTCTCTTCGGTCTTGGCTACAGCCGCTTTCACGCTTTCCAGATTGGTGACATCGGCCTGCACCGCCAGCGCCTTGCCGCCAGCAGCATGAATCTCCTCGACGACCTTTTCGGCGCGCTCGAGCACAAAGTCGTTCACGGCGACGCCACCGGCATTGTGAGCCGCCAGATGCAGCGCGATCTGCCGCCCTACGCCCTGCCCCGCTCCCGTCACGAAGGCGACTCGGCCGCCCAGATCCAGAATATCGCTCATACGCGTCGTTCCCTTCCTCTCCAGTACGGCTCTCTCAATTCCCGCTTCAGCAGCTTGCCCATGGTATTGCGCGGCAGCTCGGCGACGATCTCGACCGATTTCGGACGCTTGTAGGAAGCAAGATGCAGCTTGGCGTGTTCGACGATCTCCTCCGGAGCAGCGCTGGCGCCGGGTCTCAGCTCGACGAAGGCCTTCACCTGCTCGCCAAACTCGTCGTCGGGAATGCCGATCACGGCGACGTCCAGCACGGCTGGATGACGCAGCAGGCCGGCCTCGATTTCAGCGGGATAGAGATTCACACCGCCGGAGATAATCATGTCCTTGGCGCGGTCGGTGATGAAGAGATAACCCTCTTCATCCAGTCGACCGACATCGCCGACGCGGAAAAAGCCTTCGCCGTCCAACGTATCGGAGTCCAGCGGCTTCCCATTCAGATACTGAGCGATGGTGGCAGGCGTACGGACCCAGATCTCGCCCACTGAGTCTGCGGGCAGATCGACTCCATTCTCGTCGCGTATGCGGATGTCGACATGCTTGTGAGCCAAGCCACTCGATCCCGGCTTCAAGCGATGCATGCCCGGCGCCAGATGAGTGATCATGCCGGTTTCGGTCGCACCATATCCTTCGCCGAGCTTGCCTGCGCCGAAATAACTATCGATCCAGTCCTTGAGTGCCGGCGGAACGGGGGCCGCACCCACTCCCAACACGCGCAACGACGAGACGTCGTACTTGTTTAGCTCCTGCTGAGGAAGAGCAGCGATCCGCTTGTACATAGTCGGCACGCCTGTCCAGACCGTCACCTTGTGCGTGTCGACGAGACTGAGCGTCGTCGCTGGATCGAAACGGCGCAGGAGGACAATGCAATTGCCCAGTCGAAGGGCGCCCCACAGAGCCGCAGGACCTGCGCCATGATGCATCGGCAGCGTCAACATCACGACATCGCCCGAACGCTGCGGCCGCTTGCTGGCGACGTCCTGCAGATATTCCGCCGCCCTGCGATCCGTCTTCGCGACTTCACGCGTGTTCATGACCACGCCTTTGGGCAGGCCGGTCGTTCCCGATGTATAGATCACAAGCGGCGGATCGCCGGCTGAGAAACGGGGGACCGGTGGCTCGTCGATCAAGCTCTGAAACGAAACGAAACCTTCGGCCGGCGTGTCAATCGACACGGCAAGCTTGATGTTCATTCCCTCGAATGCCGGCTTCAGAAGGGTCGGATCCGGATCGTCACAGATGAATACCGTGGCGCCGCTATTACCGAGCACGTACTGGGTTTCGGCCGCCGTCAACCGCCAGTTCAACGCCAGGAGCGAACAGCCGAGCTTGGCGAGTGCGGACGAAAGAATAGCCCAATCAAGCCTGATCTGGGTCCGCAACACGACAATGTCGCCACGCCGTACGCCATGTCGCTCCAATCCCGCCGCCACGCGGTCCGCCGCCTCATTCCAGGCGGCGTAGGTCAAGGACCGATCGCCCTCGATGATAGCCACGGCATCGGGCTTCTCACGCGCCCAATGCTCGATCGTTCCCGCCGTTACTGTCGTCATGCGGCAAGGCTCCGCTGCAATGACGAAACGTAGGAGTCCCGCAGGGCTGCAAGCTCGACCCGCTCCTGGTCGGTCGACCATTGCGCCACCGTCGCCCGCAAAGTGCCGAGGATCAGAACGGCCTGCGATGCGGGATCAATGTCATCGCGGATCTCGCCACGCTCGATTCCCTGCTTGATCATGGCGCGCAGACGTCCCACCGAGCGGACCGTCACCTGCTTCATCGGCTCCGCGAGAAGAGGTTCGGTGAGGGCCTCGGCAAGCGCAATCAGGAGCGCGCGGGTCGCGGCCGGGGTCCTCAGGGCGCCATCGAAGTACGATTTGACCGAGTGAAGCAGGGACTCGAGACCCGGATCCTTCGCCGAAGTTTGAGCCAGCCGGTTGGCGAAGCCATCGGCAATGTGGCTGGCGACCGCCGCAATCAGATCGCTCTTCGATCCGAAGTAGTGCCCCGGCAGACCGCGACTATAGCCTGCCGCCTCGCCGACATTTGCCAGGGTCGTTCCTTCGGTCCCGCGATCGGAGACCAGAGTGACCGCGGCCGCCAACAGACGGCGCTCTGCTTCGGTGCGGCGCTCAGCGCGGCTGCGTCCAGATCCGGCTGTTTCTTCCGGCTCGGCCTTCCCTGTGCCGGGCACTGCCTGCTTGGATTTCGTATTGCTGGGTCCGGGCATTCCATCGAGCTCCAGGATCGTCTCTCGGCCGCAAACACGCAGTCGTTTGAGCTTGCTGAATCGAAAACTATATGCTTGCTTATTGGTTAGCAAGTCAAAATCGGATCGGAGGAAGTCGAATGAGCACGCCGGAGATCCTCAAACCAGCCTTGTACGCCGCTGAAGGCACTTCGACCCTGCCGGATCACCCGTCCCTCAGAGGCGGCAAGTGCCAGTGCGGCTATGTCTTCTTCCCACTGCAAACCTATGGTTGCGAGGTCTGCGGCCGCACGGGCGACGCACTCCAACCAGTAGCCCTCAGCGGCGGCGGCATGCTGATCGCCTCCGCAACAGTCCACATCCATGCCGGCAGGACGCCTCCTGCCAAAGCCGACGTCAAACCGCACACGGCGCCTTTCACGATCGGATCGATCAAGCTCGATGATGGGCCGACCGTGCGCACGCTGCTGGTCGATGTCGACGAGCGCGCGCTGAAGCCCGGTCAAAGGATGGTGAGCAAGCTGGTCTCTGTCGGCAGCGGCGCTCAGACGATCGTCGATCTCCGCTTCACCACAGCTTCCTGATCAACAGCAGGACCAGATCAACATGGCCAAGACTCTCAAGGACCTTCGTCCCGTCTATGTCGTCGGCATCGGCTGGCATCGCTATCAACCCCTCAGCGAGACGCCCTACGTCATGCTGGGCTTACCAGCGATTCGCCAGGCCCTGTCCGACGCCGGAATTACCTGGCCGGACGTCGAATCCTCCTACATCGGCACCGGCCTTCTCGGCATGGCAGCCGGTCGCGCGATGCTGAAGCACCTTGGCGCCACCGGGCGCCCGCTCGTGCATATCGAAAACGCATCAGCGTCCGGCTCTGCCGCTTTCCGGCATGCCTGCATCGAGGTCGCCGCCGGGATCGCCGACGTGTCGCTGGCCATTGGGGTCGACAAGCCGGGCGTGGTGCAGCGCGCTTTCACGAAGACAGGCATCGGCAACCTGGCCGACGACGCCATCGTGCCCTTCACCCATTTCGCCCTGCTGACCAACGAATACGCGCACAAGCATGGCGTGAAGCCACAGGATGTCGCCCTGGTCGCGGTGAAGAACCATCGCAACGGCGCCCTCAATCCCAACGCCCATCGTCAGCAGGAGCGCTCTCTCGACGAGATCCTCGGCGGCAAGCCGGTGTCGGGCACGCTCACGGCCCTGCAATGCTGCCCCGTCGGCGAAGGCGCTGCCGCAGTGATCGTCGCCTCCGAAGACGCCATCAAGCGTCTGGGCATCGATCCGGGCCGCGCCATCCGTGTCACGGCATCCGCCGCATCCAGCGAAGGCGCCGGCGCCCATGCGGCGGCCGATGCGGCAATCACCAAAGATACGATCGCCGATGCACTGAAGCAGGCGAGCCTCGCCCCCACGAACGTCGACGTGCTGGAGTTGCACGACGCCTTCACGGTCGAAGAGCTGCACTATGTCGAGGCGATGGGCGTCTGCAAGCCCGGCCAGGCCATCCATCTCCTGAAGGAAGGCGCCTTCGACATCGGTGGGCAGATGGCCGTCAGCCCTTCCGGCGGCCTGATCGCGATGGGCCATCCCATCGGCCCGACCGGCGTCGGTCAGATCGGCGAGATCGCCATGCAGCTCCGCGGCGAAGCCGGCGCTCGCCAGCACAAGGGCGCGAAGGTCGGCCTCGCTCACATGGTCGGCCTGGGGGCGGTCTGCTACGTGCACGTCCTGCAAAGGCCCTAACGGCAAACGAGAACGCAAGGGGCCAGCATGCTGCACGACATCCGGGTGATCGAACTCTCCGGGCCGGAAACGATGATGGCCGGCCGCATCCTCGGCGACCTCGGCGCCGACGTGATCGTGGTCGAACCACCCGGAGGGGCGGCAGGCCGCCGCCTCGACCCTTTCCTCGATGATACCCCCGGTCTGGATCGCAGCCTGACCTGGCATGCCCTCAATAGGGGCAAGCGCGGCATCACGCTCGACCTCGGCAAGGCAGACGGCCGTGCCCTTCTAGCGGAGCTCGGAAGATCGGCCGCGCTCGTGCTGGAAACGGCCGACCGAAAGGCAACGGCACCGAGGGCCGATGTCGCCTTCCCCACCTCGACCGTGCGTTGCCGCATCACGCCGTTCCTGTCGACCGGGCCAAAGCGTGACTATTTCGCCTCCGATCTCATCGTCACCGCGGCCACAGGCGTGCCCGGCATCACCGGAACGCCGGAACGGCCGCCGCTGTTCTACCCCGTACCGCAAGCGATGATGGAGGCGGGCGCCGAAGCGGCCATCGCCTCCCTGGCAGCGCTCTCCGCGCGCGACGTCGACGGGCTCGGCCAGGATATCGAGGTGCCTGCCCGGCTTGCCGGCATGATGAGCGCGCTCAGCGTGCCCATCGTCGTGCCGGCCAACAATCCCGAGCTGCAGCGTACGCCGGCGCGCCAACGGCTTGCGGGCGTGGCGCTTCCCGGCATCTTCGCTTGCAAGGATGGTTTCGTGCTGGTGTCGTTCGCCTTCGGACAGGCGTTCGGCCGCCTGACCCAGCGCCTCATGCAGTGGGCGGTGGAACAGAACTGCCTCGAGGCGCGACTGGGCGCCGTCGACTGGTCGACGGCACCGCAGCAAGCCGAGAAGGGCAGCCTCACCGCCGAAGACATGCGCGCGACCGTCGATGCCATCGCGACACTGTGCCTCCGTCACACCAAAGACGAATTCGGCGCCGAGGCGCGCAAACGCGGCCTGCTGGCCGCCCCGTTGATGGACATGCGCGATATCGGTCAGTCGCCACAGTATCGCGAGCGCGGCTTGTGGTCGTCGCCGGTCACCGTTGGCGCCGAGGGTTGCACGGTCGACGATCCCGCACGCTTCGCCCAGTTCTCGAACTACACGATCGATGTGCGGCGCCCCGCCCCGACGCTGTCGCAGCACACCGCCGAGATTCTCAAGACCGACCTCGGTCTGTCGTCTGCCGAAGTGCAGGCGCTGTTCGTCCACGGCATCATCTGAGGGCATTGCCATGAAGGGACCACTCGACGGCCTACGCGTTCTCGACATGGGCTGGGTGATGGTCGGGCCCGTCACCGGCCGCTACCTCGCCGACCTCGGTGCCGACGTCGTGAAACTCGAAAGCTCGCGAAGGGTCGACCCGCTGCGCACCCTGGGGCCGTTCAAGGACGGCAAGCCGGGACTGGAAAGGTCGATCAGCTATCACAATCTGAACGCCGGCAAGCGCAGTCTCACGGTCGACATCAAGGACTCGCGCGGCCGCGAGGCGATCCTGCGCCTGGTCGAATGGGCCGACGTGCTGATCGAGAGCTTCAGCCCTGGCGTGCTCGACGATCTCGATCTCGCCTACCCGGTCCTGAAGGCGCGCAACCCTGCCCTGATCGTCGCGTCGACCAGCCTGCTCGGCCAGACCGGTCCTCATGCGCGCGGCACCAGCGGCGTCGGCACGATGGGCGCGTCGATGTCGGGCGCCAGCCTGCTGCTCGGCTGGCCAGGGCATGCGCCCTGCGGGACCTACGGGCCGTGGACGGACGCCATTGCACCGCGTTTCATCGTGCCCAGCATCCTCGCCGCCCTGCATCGGCGCCGCGCGACGGGCGAGGGCTGCCACATCGACGTCGCCCAGGCAGAAGCCGGCATCCAGTTTCTGTCGCCGGCCTGGTATCAGTACGCCGCGAACGGCACGGTGATGGAGCGGCGCGGCCATGCCGGCTCGCCGCTGCGGGTGCCACACGGCATCTTCCGCTGCGCCGGCCAGGATCGCTGGATCGCTCTGGATGGGTCCGACGAAGCCGCTTGGCAGGCCCTACGTACGATCGTCGGTGGCCCCCTCCTCGATTCCAAGTTCGATACCCTCATCGGACGCCTACGGGGACGACAAGAGCTCGAAAACGCAATCTCGGCCTGGACCATTTCCCAGCAAGCTGATGAGCTTGAGCGTTCGTTGCAGTCGGCAGGCGTGCCGGCGCATGTCGTCTCCAACTCCAACGATCTGGCGCACGACCCCGACCTGCTCGATGCCCACTACTGTCATATTGACGATCCGATCGTCGGTGACGCGATCGTCGAAGGGCCGCGCTATCGGCTTGGCCGGACACCGGAGCGAGCCACGCGCCGCGGGCCGCGCATCGGCGAGCATACTCAGGAGATCCTTCGCGATCTCTGCGGCTACGACGCCGCCGCCATCGACGAGCTGAAGGCTGCCGGCGTCCTAGTCTGACGCCGGTACCGCAAGCGGATGATGGCAGGCCACGAAATGGCCGGGCCGGCCGACATTCTGGATCTGCGGCTCCTCACGGGCGCAGCGCTCGGTAGCCGCGGGACAGCGCGTACGAAACCGGCATCCTGACGGAACATCCAGCGGCGACGGCGTTTCGCCACGCGCCATCGTCGGACGCTCCTCGCGCCGCCGCGGAACCAGCGACGGCACGGACGCCAGCAGCGTTGCCGTATAGGGATGCCGCGGCGTCGCATAGAGCGAATCAGTCGGCGCGATCTCGCAGACCTTGCCAAGGTACATCACCATCACCCGATCACTGATTCCCTTCACGACCCCCAGGTCGTGCGAGATGAACAGCATGGTAAGCGAAAAGGCTGCTTTCGCATCCTCCAGAAGGTTGAGGACCTGCGCCTGCACCGACACGTCCAACGCCGAGACCGGCTCGTCGCAGACCAGCAGACTGGGCTGCAGCACCAGCGCACGCGCGATGCTGATCCGCTGGCACTGGCCGCCCGACAGCTCGTAGGGCCGCCGGTTGCCGACGACATCGACGTCGAGGCCGACGCTGTGCAGCGTGTCGGCGACGATCCGCCGGCGCTCGGACGCGCTGCTGCGGCCGGCAACCAACAGCGGCATTTCGACGATGTCGAAGATCCGGTGCGCGGGATTCAGCGACGACAGCGGATCCTGGAACACCATCTGCATGCGATGCCGCAGCGCTCGCAGGGCGGCCGCCTTCGCGTCGAAGACCGGCTTTTCCTCGAACTGCACTGCACCGGCGTCGGGTTTCGGCAGGGCGAGGATGGCGCGGGCGAGCGTCGACTTACCCGAACCCGACTCACCCACGACGCCCAGCGTCTCGCCGCGCACGATGTCGAGAGAGACATCTGACAGGGCCTGGACCCGTCGTCCCCCCTTTGCCTTGTACGTCTTCACCAGGTGGGCGGCCGAGAGCAGGGCGTTGCCTTGCAGGTGGGCGGTGCCGCTACCGGCCATGGGCTGCCTCCTCGACCGGGTTCCAGCATGAGAAGCGATGACCAGCGCCGACATCGGTCTCAGATGGCGCTTCCTTCTCGCACCGCGCCAGGCGATGGCCGCAACGCGGCGCGAACCGACAGCCGAGGGGTGGCGCGATCAGGTTCGGCGGCTGCCCCGGAATGACGGGCAAGCGGACATGGCTTTCGCTGTCGAGACGGGGCACCGATTGCAATAATGCCTGGGTGTAACGCATGCGTGGCGCGCCCAGGATGTTGGCCACGCTCGCCTGCTCGACCATGCGGCCGGCATACATCACGGCGACCTCGTCGCACATCTCGGCCACCACTCCGAGATTGTGCGTGATCAGGATCATGGCCATGCGATGCCTGTCCTGTAGATGCCGCAGAAGATCGAGGATCTGCGCCTGCACCGTCACGTCGAGTGCCGTCGTCGGCTCGTCGGCGATCAGCAGGCGGGGATTGCAGGCGAGCGCAATGGCGATCACGACGCGCTGGCGCATGCCGCCGGACATCCGGTGCGCATACTCCTGCACCCGTTGCGCCGGATCGGGAATGCCGACCTCAGCCAGCAGTTCCACGGCGCGCACCTTGGCCTGGGCCGCCGACAGGTCGGTATGCTGCCGCAGGACCTGGACGATCTGCCGTCCGATGGTCATCACCGGGTTGAGCGATGTCAGTGGGTCCTGGAAGATCATCGCGATCTCGCGGCCGCGGATGCGGCGCATCTCGCTTTCCGGCACCTGCCGCAGATCGCGACCGGCGAAGAGGATGCGGCCGGCCGGCCGCCGGGCGAAGCCGGCAGGCAGCAGACCGATGATGCTGCGTGCCAGTACCGACTTGCCCGATCCGGACTCGCCCACCACGCCCAGGGTGCGACCGGCTTCCAGCCGGAACGACACACCATCGACGGCGCGCAATTCGCCATGGGGCAGCGTGAAACAGGTCCTGAGGTCGTCGACCTCGAGCAGCACGTCGCTCATGCCGCCCTCGCCCGCCGGTCGATACGGCGCTGGACCTCTTCGCCCACCATGTTGAGGGCGAAGATGGTGAGGAACAGCATACCCGCCGGAAAGAAGACCGCATGCGGTGCTTCGAGAACGTTGGCCTGCTCCGATGCCATCATCTGGCCAAGTGTCGGCGTCGGCGGCGGCACGCTGAGCCCGAGATAGCTCAACCCTGCTTCGGCAAGTGCGCCCACGGCGACCAGCAACAGGCTATAGGCCAGCAGGGCGGGAACGAGGTTGGGCAGCAATTCGCGGAAGATCAGGCGTGTGTTGCCCATCCCCACGGCCTGCGCGGCGACCACGAACTCGCGCTCGCGGAAGACCATGGTGTTGGCACGGGCGATTCGCGTCACCGCCGGCATGAACACGATACCGAGTGCGATGATCACCTTGACCAGCGGTTGGCCAGGATAGGCGACCATGGCGATGATCAGAACGAGCGGCGGAAAGGCTAGCAGAACATTGACCCCCATCAGGATCGTGCGCTCTGCGGTACCGCGGAAGTACCCGGCGACGATGCCGAGAGCGCCCCCGAACAGCAGTCCCAGGGCGACCGAGCCGAGGCTGACGGCAAGCGTGATCCGGAAGCCGTAGATGGTGCGCGAGAACACATCACGGCCCAGCGAATCGGCGCCGAACCAGAGGCCGGCCGACGGCGGCGCCAGCATGCGCAGCAGGCTCTGCTTGGTCGGATCCTCGATCGGCAGCCAGTGGGCAGTGGCCGCCGCCGTGACCACCAGGGTGAGCCAGGCCAGGGACAGAACGACATTCAGAGGCATGCGCTGCATGATCAGTGTTCGCCGTCGCGCTGCAGGCGGGGATCCACCAGCACATAGACCAGGTCGGTCAGTAGGTTGATGAAGATGAACATCGTGGCGACGAACAGCACGATGCCCTGAGTCATGAGATATTCCTGCTGGTAGATCGACTCGACCAGCAACTGGCCGACTCCCGGCAGGGCGAACATCTGCTCGACGATAATCGCACCGCCCATCAGCCGGCCCATGTTGATTCCGACCACCGTGATCAGGTTGAGCGACGAGGGCCTGAGGGCGTTCTCCAGCAGGATCCGCCAGGTCGGCAGGCCCATGCCGCGCGCTAGGGCGATGAAGTTCTGCTGCAGGGTCCCGATCATCTCGCTGCGCAGCAGCCGCAGGTAGACCGGCACCTCGATCAGGGCCAGCGACACGACCGGCAGAACCATGCTCTCGAGATTGCCGCCGATCCCCTCCCCGAGCGACACGAAGCCCGTGGCCGGCAACCACTGGAGATTGAGCGCGAAGACGTAGATCAGTACGAGGCCAATGACGAAGGCCGGCGTTGACAGCAGGCACAGGCAACCGACCAGGGTGGTCGTGTCGATCGCGCTGCCACGCCGATAGGCGCTCCAGATGCCGAGTGGAATCGCGACGCCCAGCGCCACGAGCTGGGTCAGGAAGATCAGCTCCAGGGTCACCGGCAAGCGCGACAGGATGACGTCGAGCGTCGACTCACCGGAATGGATGGCGTAGCCGAGATTGCCGGACAGCACGTTGCCCAGCCATTGCACGTAACGCACGGCCAGCGGCTGGTCGAGCCCGAGCTGCGCCCTGAGTGCGGCGACACGCTCCGGCGTCGCGGCATCCGCCAGGATCAGGAGCGCCAGATCCCCGGGCAGAAGCGCCACGAGCAGGAAGCTGACGACGGAGACGGCGAGGAGCGTCCCGGCTACGCCGGCGACGCCCCACAGCAGGCGCGAGAGCATCGACTACTGGAGCCAGATGCTGCCGAAGCGAACCAGGCCGTCGGGCACTTCGACCAGCCCCTTCACCCGCTTCGACATGACGATCGTGTCGGCGACGTAGAATAGGTAGGCATAGGGCAGATCCTCGGCGAGGATCTTCGACAGCTCGCCGTAGATTTCCTTGCGCTTGGCCGGATCGACAGTGGAAACGCCCTTTTCGAGCAGTTCGTCGATCTTGGGATTCTTGTAGTGCCCATAATTGGACGACGGCGTGACATCGGCAAACTGCGAGTGGAAAAACGGGAAGGTGTTGATGTGCGGATCGGCACGGCCCGTGAAGCGATAGAGCGACGCCACGAACTGCTTGGACGACATGTTCTGCACGATGCGGTTCTGATCGACTGGCTGCAGGTCGACCTTCATGCCGACCTGCCCCCACATCTCCTGCAGCGACTGCGCCAGGCGCTGCGTCGAGGGTGAGTTGTTGTATTGCAGGGTGAAGGTGACTGGCTTGCCGTAGGCCGCGAGCAGCTCCTTGGCCTTGACCAGATCATACTTCGGATAGTTGGGCACTGGCTGCGACACCGTCATGCCAGGCCCGAACGGGCTGTAGCCCAGTTGCGGGATGCCGAACAAAAGGGTCTTGCGCAGCAGCTCGCGATCCATCGACTGGGCGATGGCCTGGCGCACGCGCTGATCGTTGAACGGCGCTTCGCTGAGGTTCATGTAGACGCCGTCGTAACCGAAACCGCCGGGCTGCAGGACGACGTACTTCTTGTCCTTCTTCATCTGCGCGACGAACTGGAACGATGGCTGCATGATGATGTCGGTCTGCCCCGACAGGAACGCTGCCTGCAGCGTTTCGGTGTTCTGGATACCGCGCAACACCACCTGGTCGAGATACGGCAGGCCGGGACGCCAGTAATCGGTGTTGCGGGTCATCACGAAGCGACTGCCGCGGATCCATTCGACAAACTTGAATGGCCCCGTGCCGACGGGATTGGTACTGATCCCTTTCGGGTCGGCCTTGAAGGCGGTCGGCGAAACCATCGTGCCCGGAGCATCGGCGAGGATCGTCGGAAAGGCCGCGTTCGGCGACTTGAGCACGAACTCGACCGTCAGCGGGTCGATCACCTTCACGTCGACGATCTCCTGCACGAACGACAGGCAACGGCAGCCATTGGCCGGATTACGCGTACGGTCGAGATTGGCGATCACGGCCGCCGCATCCAGCGGCGTGCCGTCATGGAATTTCACATTGGGACGCAGCTTGACCCGGTAGGTCTTCACGTCGTCGGACACCGTGAAGCTCTCGGCGAGGAAAGGTACAGGTTGGCCCTTCTCGTCGATGTCGAACAGGCTTTCGTAGATGCCTGTCGCGAACTGGCGTTCCGTGAAACTGCCCGTCCGGATCGGATCGACGATCGGCGGATCTTGCGCCAGGCCAACGGTCAATGTGCCGCCACGCTTGGGGGTTTCCGCCATTGCGGGCACTAGCACCGCCGCAACCGTTAAAGCGCCAGCAATCCCGGCGCAAATCAGACGCCGTGCGTTCAACATCGTGCCCAAGCTCATCATCTAGCGAATCCTCCTTGGATTGGTCTGTTCGACCGGCTCGCCGATACCGTTTTTGGACGGCCATTTTTCGGGAGTATGTTAATTTGCTTATCAATTAGCAAGCAAACTTATACAGGCCTTGTGCAAGGGCCATCGGACCACCCGCATCGCGCGAGAAAGCTGATCGAACAACAATATTTTGTAGATTTAGCCAGTCGAACGATGTTGGCCTCAGCAAGGGCCTGAGTTTGCTGAGCAACCGCTCCCCATTCGCCACATCTTCGGTGACGCCTCACGCAAAGGCACCGTCGCGCCGACATTCCACTTCTACAATCGGCCAGCTCTCACCCTTGTAGGCAGCGATACATATCCTAAGGGGCAACTGCGAGCCCGGCGGAATGCGTGGTTGCCCCTCGACGTGACCGGGCAAACGCGCCGGGGGAGCAGCCAACCCTCCGGCGAAAGGCTGTGCTAAACGCGCTGGCGGACTCGTACCCTATTTCCTGCGCGAGACGGTCAAGCGACTTCGCTCCACGGCTCAATGCATCCTGAGCCAATGTCATCCGCCAGCGCGAAAGGTATTCCTTTGGAGCACAGCCAAGCGTCTCAGTGAACCGTGCCGCAAAAGCCGACCGCGACATCCCGGCAAGCTTCGCAAGTTCGGCCACAGTCCATGCCGCCTGTACCTTGGAATGCAAGGCGTACAGCACCTTGGCCAAAGCCGGGTCCCGCAATCCCGCCAGCAATCCCGCTGACAAATCGTCCTCACCGATGGCGCCCCAGCGCAGGCACTCCATCATCATGACTTCCAGAAGCCTCTCCAGAATCATTTTGCGGCCGGGAGCGTTGATCGCGCACTCTTCCATGATGAGATCAATGATGCGGGCGAGGCGAAGGGCGTTCTTCTCGGCCGAGCGAATGTGGATCACCTTCGGTAGCAATGCGAGCAAGAGCGGTGCATTGACCGGTTCGATTTCGAAGGTGCCCCCAAGCATCTGAAAGTCGGGTTCCCCTGCCGGATCGCCATGCCGAACGGCGCTGTATGTCGGCTGCGTCTGGACACTTTCGGCATCCGGCTGGCTCAACAGGGAAAAAGCCGGCGTGGAAGGCAGCAGCACGAAATCCCCATGATCGAGAAGCACTGGTTCTGCGCTGTCGACGGCAAGCCAGCACCGCCCCACCAGAACAAGGGCGAATCCGGGTCGGCCATAGGCCGAGTAGCGAACACCCCATTTCCCCCGTCCCGTGATCGGCTTCGAAAAGGCGGCGTGCGGCCGGAGCAAAGCGATGATGTCGCTTAAGGGATCCATTTCTGGACGATCCATAATCTTTCTAGGACGTTCAATTATAGATCGTCTCGATCGATTGTCTATTTAAGGGGCGAAAAGAGAATGGAGCGCCCAATGACAAAGACAGTGCTGATAACCGGAACGTCCTCCGGCTATGGCAAGGCGATTGCCGAGTTCTTTCATGATCGTGGATGGAGCGTGATCGCCACCATGCGACGCCCCGTGCCAGGCGTATTTGCGACTTCCACCAATCGATTGAAGGTGCTTCCGCTCGATGTGACCGACGCCGGCAGCATCGACAAGGCAATCGCTGAGGGTACTGCAGCATTCGGCGCCATCGATGTCCTCGTGAACAACGCCGGAATTGGTCTGGCGTCGGTCGTCGAAGCTACGCCGGACCGCATCGCGCGCGAGATTTTCGAGACGAACACATTCGGTGTTTTCTCTACCTGCCGCGCCATCATCCCGCAGATGCGCCAGCAAGGTCACGGCGCCATCATCAACCTTACGTCGAGCACCGGCATCGGCCCCATGCCACTGGCTGCGATCTACACCGCCAGCAAATGCGCCATTGAGGGCTTCACTGAATCGCTGTCCTATGAGTTGGACGTGTTCAACATCAAGGCCCGGTTGGTCGAGCCAGGCTACGCGCCGACCACGAATTTCAGCGCGAACACCGGGACACGCCTGCAGGGCCTCATCCCCGCCGACTACGATTCCTTCGCTCAATCCTATTTCCAGAAATTGGCCAACTACCCGACCCCTTACTGTACGGAAGCGGAAGTAGCGGAAACGACCTTCCTCGCGGCCACCGACCAGGGCCACAAGATCCGCTATCCAGCGGGCCCCGACAGCAAACTACTCGCCGAGCTGCGCTGGACAACTTCGGAAGATCACTACCTGGCAAAAATGCGCGACATGTTCGCGCCGAGGCTGACGTCCAAATAGCTTCCGCGCGGAAAGGCCAGCCCCAGCTAGCCTTTCCCAAAAGCGAAAAGGAGGACTGAAGCACCGGAAAGTCGAAGGGAGCGTTGCGTGGACGCTTGGTTCTGAGCAGTGAAGACAAACTGACCGGTGCAATTGGCGTCCCCGCTCCGTTATTCATTTGTCCCTGCTATGGCGTTTGCAATCCCTGATCCCCTGATTGGAATTCCCTGTTTCTTTGGGCAGGAGTTTCCGGATCCTGCGAAGGGAATCGCCGCCGATGCTGGGAAAATAGGGCTTTGGGCGCCATTCCAATCAGCCAGTACTTAAAGCATCAGCCCGTTGTTCCCTGCTATTTTCCCTGTTAGCAGGGAATTACCGCGGAGAACGGTTCGTACCGGACTGGCCCCACAGCCAGCCCCCTATGGAATATTCTCAGTGGGTGCCGTCGGCGATTTCTCCCAATTTCCCGGCAGTTGACCCGAGAAGGTGTCAGTCTCGGCGCCCCTTTCCTGCTCACTTTCGCCAGCCTCAAGGCCGTTTCCGCCTTTTCTCTCCGGGCCTCATTCTGACACTTACGTAACAGGACGCAGCGATCGACATCACTGCCCGAAGGCCGCGCGATGAGATCGCTCGATACGGCGGTTAAAGAAAGCCGAAGGCGCGCCGCTGGTCGGTCCAGCTGGTTGGGATGTCGCGTCTCGTCAGCTCAGCCGGGGTTAGCGAGGCTGGCTGCGCCCCATCGATAATGGCCTGGGTGATGCTGGGATCACGAGCTCCGGGGAAGCTGCCAGCTGAGTCTGTATGATTTGGGGTAAGTCGGAGGACAGCTCATGAAGAACATCCTCGTCGCAACAGATTTCTCTACGCGTTCGGACCGGGCAGTTCGGCGCGCGACTTTGCTGGCAAAGAAGTTCGAAGCTCCAATGTCACTTATCCATGTCGTCGATGACGATAGGCCGAAGCGCATCGTTGATGCCGACCGGGATGCGGCTCTTGTGCTTCTGAGCGAGCAAGCTCAATCGCTACGCGAGGTTGATGGTGTGGACTGCAGCGCCAAAGTCACCCTAGGCAGTCTGTCTCAGGAGGTCATCAAGGCCGCCGGAGCAAGCATGGCCGATGTTGTCGTAATTGGCCCCCATCGCCACCGCGCATTCCAGGACGTCTTCGTCGGCACGACATCCGAGCGAATAGTCCGCGCGCGCAGCCATCCCGTCCTCGTGGCAAACGGTGTTCCAGCGAACTCCTATCGGCATGTCCTTGTTGCCGTCGATCTTTCAGATTGCTCCAGGCAGGCGTTGCTCGCAGTAACGGGCCTCGGCTTGGACGCCTACGCAGCAGTCTCAGTGGTCCATGTCTTCGATACGCCAGCTCGCAGTTACATGGCCCTTGCCTCTGCAAGTAGTCGCGCTGTCGAGGACTACCTGGCCAGTGAGAAGGCGCGCGCCGCAGAAGAGCTGGCTGTATTCATGCGCGACTTGGATCGCGTTCCGATCCACCAGGTGTTGAAATTCAGCGAAGGGTCCACGGCCCATGTCATCTGTGCGACTGCGCGCGAAATATCTGCGGACCTCGTCGTCGTTGGCACGCGCGGCCGGACCGGAATCACGAAGCTCTTGCTCGGCAGCGTAGCAGAAGAGGTTCTCCATATCGCGGATCGCGACGTCTTGGCCGTTCCGCCTGCCCGCGTGAATTGACAAACATTTCGCATGCCGCGCCGGTCTTATGCCACACGGTCATCGTCCGGGTATCCAAGCGTTCTAAAGTCGAGACCGCTCGTGTAGAAAAGAGCAATCGGACGCAAGATCGAGCTGAGATTACCCGCAATTCATGCACGCACCGCGAGGCCCATGAGCAAAGACGTCCTGCTGACAATCCTTATCGTGCTCCCCTTCGTTGGCAGCGTTATCGCCGCAACGTTCCGTCCGAATGCGCGCAACTCGGAAGCATGGCTCGCTGGGGGCGTTGCGCTGATCTGCCTGAGCCTGACGGCCTTTGCCTATCCCACAATCGCCGACGGGGGCGTGGTCCGAACCGACGTCGAGTGGATTCCCGAATTCGGTCTGAGCTTTGCGCTGCGCCTCGATGGTTTCGCTTGGATGTTCGCAATGCTCGTGACGGGCATTGGCTTTCTCGTCGTGCTTTATGCGCGCTATTACATGTCGCCCAGCGACCCGGTGCCACGCTTCTTCTCGTTATTGCTCGCTTTCATGGGCAGCATGCTCGGGATCATCATCGCCGGCAACCTGATCATCCTGGTGTTCTTTTGGGAACTGACCAGCATCTTCTCCTTCCTGCTGATCGGCTACTGGCACGGTAATGCTGGGGCACGCGACGGTGCCCGTATGGCTCTCCTTGTTACGGGTCTGGGCGGCTTTGCGCTTTTAGCCGGCGTGATTCTGATCGGCCAAATCGTCGGAAGCTACGACCTCGATATCGTGCTGGCATCCGGCGAGGCCATCCGAGAGCACTCACTATACCTCCCGGCGTTGGTTCTTGTTCTCCTCGGAGCGCTGACGAAGAGCGCGCAATTCCCATTCCACTTCTGGCTGCCCAATGCCATGGCAGCGCCGACCCCTGTCTCGGCCTTCTTGCACTCCGCGACAATGGTCAAGGCGGGCGTCTTCCTGTTGGCGCGCCTGTGGCCAGTCATGGCCGGCACGCCTGAATGGTTCTGGCTGCTCGGTCTCGCCGGAATGGCGTCACTCCTGTTCGGTGCGTTCTTCGCTATCTTCCAGCACGATATGAAAGGGCTCCTGGCCTATTCGACGATCAGCCATCTCGGGTTGATCACGATGCTCCTTAGTCTCGGGAGTCCCCTGGGGGCCGTCGCAGCCATCTTCCACATGATGAACCATGCGACATTCAAGGCTTCGCTGTTCATGGCGGCCGGTATCATCGATCACGAGACCGGCACGCGGGACATGCGAAAGCTAGGCGGGCTCTTCCGTTACATGCCAGTAACGGCGACCCTTGCCATGGTCGCAAGTGCCGCCATGGCCGGGGTGCCACTTTTGAACGGCTTCCTGTCGAAGGAAATGTTCTTTGCCGAGGCGATCGAGACCCATGTCCACTCGGTGCTCGACACTTCACAGCCCTATGTCGCGGTCCTGGCCAGTGCCTTTGCCGTTACCTACTCGCTACGCTTCATTCACTCGGTCTTCTTCGGACGCAAGCCTACCGATTTGCCGCGCGAACCCCACGAACCACCGTTCTGGATGCGCATGCCAAGCATGTTCCTCGTGCTCGCGTGCCTCGTGGTCGGCGTGGCGCCGGCAGCGACCGTAGGCCCTTATCTCTACACGGCTGTAGAGTCGGTGCTGGGGCAGAGGACTCCGAAGTTCAGCTTGGCGGTGTGGCACGGCTTCAATCTGCCGCTGATCATGAGCGCGGTGGCGCTGGTTGCGGGTGCTTTGCTCTATCTGGCGCTCAAGGACTATCTGCGTCACAGCCCGGTGGGACCGCCGCTGCTCCGACACGTGAATGGCCGCCGCCTCTTCGAACGTGGTGTCCTCGTGCCGTCCCTGAAATGGGCTCAGTCCGCGCAGAGGGTGCTCAGCACGCGACGCCTGCAACCTCAATTGCGGATCCTGCTGCTAGCTGCGTTCGCCGCGGCGCTGGCGCCAATCTCTCTCGGCAGCCTTGGCCTGCAATGGCCGGATTGGAGCAACATCGATGCGGTGCTGGCGTTGGTCTGGTTGACGGGCGCCGGCTGTGCGATCGGTGCCGCCTACCAGGCCAAGTATCACAGGCTGGTTGCACTGATCTTGCTGGGCGGTGCTGGATTGTCCACCTGCATCACCTTTGCGTGGTTCTCGGCGCCCGATCTGGCGCTCACCCAACTCGTCGTCGAAGTGGTGACAACCATCCTGATTCTCCTTGGCCTCCGTTGGTTGCCCAAGCGCGTTGAGGACATGAATCTCGGACCAGCCCCGCCCTCCGCTCGGCTGCGCCGCTCTCGGGATGCAGCCATTGCTTTCGTCGTCGGCGCTGGCCTGGCGACGCTCGCTTACGCCGCTATGATGCTGCCGCTATCCGACCCGATCAGCAGCTACTTCCTCGAGCGGTCATACGTCGAAGGTGGTGGCCGTAATGTCGTGAACGTAATCCTCGTCGACTTCCGAGGCTTCGACACGATGGGAGAAATCACGGTTCTGGCGGCGGTGGCGCTTACTGTGTACGCACTGTTGCGTCGTTTCCGCCCGGCCCCCGACAATGTAGGATCACCCGAGCAGCAGATCCGCCAGAACGCCTTCGACGAGGCTGAACCAGACCGTAAGCCCGGCGATACAATCGGCGATTACCTACTGGTGCCGGCGGTTATCATGCAATGGCTGTTCCCGGTCATCATCGTCTTGGCGCTATACCTCTTCCTGCGCGGCCACGATCTGCCGGGAGGAGGCTTTGTAGCGGGAGTCGCCCTGGCGACTGCATTTATCCTACAGTACCTGGCTTCCGGCACGACCCTGGTCGAGGACCGGCTGCGCATCCTGCCGGTCAACTGGATCGGCCTCAGTCTTTTACTCGCCGCGACGACGGGCATGGCGTCGTGGCTGTTCGGCTATCCCTTCCTGACCTCGCATTCGCAGTATGTCGAACTGCCCGTGATCGGTGCCGTCCCTGCGGCCACCGCCCTCTTCTTCGACCTCGGCGTCTTCGGCCTCGTCGTGGGTGCGACTGTGTTGATGCTAATCGCGCTTGCCCACCAGTCGATCCGCAAACTGCGCGCCGCTCGAACGACGACTGCGCGGACTCCGGAGGCATGATGGAGCTTCTTCTCGCGATCAGCATTGGCATCCTGGGCGGTTCCGGCGTTTGGCTTCTTCTGAGGCCCCGCACCTATCAGGTCATCATCGGCCTTTCGCTCTGCTCATATGCGGTCAATCTTTTCATCTTCAGCATGGGCCGACTGCGCTCGGGTGCCGCCCCGATCCTCTCATCCCGGACTGGCAGCCTTGCGGACTATGCCGATCCGCTGCCCCAGGCCCTGGTGCTGACGGCAATCGTCATCGGCTTCGCGACGACCGCCCTGTTTCTTGTCGTGCTGCTGGCCTCCCGTGGCCTCACGGGCACCGACCATGTCGATGGACAGGAACAGTGATGGACGGCTGGGCACATCACCTGATCATCGCTCCCATCGCGTTGCCACTCGTGGCCGGTGCGTTGCTGGCGGTTTACGACGAGCGGCGCCAGTTTCTAAAGGGGCTGATCAATCTCGTCTCCACCCTAATCACCCTCTACATCGCGATCGTGCTGTTGCAGCAGGCCGACACCTCCGCCACAGGCGTCTACCTGCTTGGCAACTGGCCTGCGCCGTTCGGCATCGTCCTCGTCCTGGACCGCTTGTCGGCGATGATGCTCCTGCTCACCGCCGTCCTTGCTTGCGCGTCGCTGATCTTCTCGCTCGCTCGGTGGCATACAGCCGGCTCCCACTTCCACACCCTCTTCCAGTTCCTCCTGATGGGCATCAACGGATGCTTCCTCACCGGTGACCTGTTCAATCTGTTTGTATTCTTCGAGGTGATGCTGGCCTCGTCCTATGGCCTTCTCCTGCACGGCTCGGGCCCGCGGCGCGTCCAGGCGAGCCTGCACTACATCGCCGTGAACCTGACGGCCTCCTTCTTCTTCCTTGTGGGCGTGAGCCTGATCTATGGCGTCACCGGCACATTGAACATGGCCGATCTCGCTGTGCGCATTCCCACCCTGTCCATCGAGAACAGGATGCTGTTTGAGGCGGGCGCGGCAATCCTCGGAATCGCTTTTCTCACGAAGGCGGCGATGTGGCCGTTGGGCCTCTGGCTGCTCAGCGCCTATCCGGCGGCGGCGGCCCCGGTCGCCGCGATTTTTGCCGTTCTCAGCAAGGTAGGCGTCTACGTTCTCCTACGCCTGTGTCCCCTGCTGTTCGGAACGCCAGCTGGCGAAACGACTGGCTACGGCGCCACGTTCTTGCTCGTGGGCGGCCTAGCCACGATCGCCTTCGGCATGCTTGGCGTGCTGGCCTCTCAGGCCATGACGCGCATCGCAAGTTTCAGCCTGCTGGTCTCGTCGGGAACGTTGCTCGCCGCCGTCGGTCTGTCCGATGCCCAGATCACGGGCGGAGCGCTGCTTTATCTGGTCAGCTCGACGCTCACGATCAGTGCCTTCTTTCTCCTCATCGAGCTGATTGAAAGGGGACAGAACCCGGGCGCTGACGTGATCGCCATTACAGCAGAAGCCCTGGGGGAGGAAGAGGACGAAGAGGAACTCAAGGAGGAGGTCGGCACGAGATTTGCCGCTACGCCCGCCGTCCTCGGCGCCTGCTTCGTCGGCTGCGTCTTGCTGCTGACCGGCCTGCCACCGCTTTCCGGCTTCGTAGCCAAGTTGGCGTTGCTCGCCGCACTATTCGCCCCAGCGGAGCAAGGCGCTACATCCGGCATTCCCACCGCCAACTGGGTATTCATCGTACTTCTCCTCCTTTCCGGCCTGACGGCCCTGCTCGCGTTGTCGCGCGTCGGCATTCGTGCCTTCTGGGCCCCTATCGACGCAGTCGTTCCGCGTGTCCTCTTGGTTGAATTTGTCCCGGTCGTCTGCTTGTTGCTGCTGACCCTTGGTCTTGCAATCAAGGGGGGACCGGTGATGCGATATATGGCCGAGACAGCCCGCGCCGTGCACGCGCCCTCCTCCTACGTCGATGCGGTGCTGACGGCGCCTCGTATCCCGCCGGCAGAGACTGGCCGATGAGCCGCCTTCTCCCCTACCCGCTCCTGACGGCGTCACTCCTGACGATGTGGCTTTTGCTGAACGGACTGTCGGTGGGTCAAATCGTGCTGGGCACCGCGATCGCCGTTATGGCGTCGAACGTGACTGCTGCCTTACAGCCTGCCAAACCGCGCTTAAGGCGTTGGTATCTGCTGCCCAAGCTAGTGGCGATCGTCGTGGTCGATATATGGCGCTCCAACCTCGCCGTCGCCCAGCTCATTCTCCGCACCGACCAGACTCGGCGCGTTTCCGGCTTCGTCATCGTGCCACTCGAGCTTCGCGATCCGACCGGGCTGGCAATCCTCGCCTGCATCGTTACCAGCACGCCGGGAACAGCCTGGGTGGAATATGATTCCACTCAGAGCAAGCTGCTGCTCCATGTCTTCGATCTCGTCGACGAAGCCCATTGGATCGACCTCATCAAGAACCGCTACGAGCGTCTTCTCCTGGAGATACTGGTATGAGCGCAACAATCCTCTCCTGGTCGTTACTGATCGCCCAGATCTTGCTCGGGATCGCCATGGCCATCGCTTGCTTCCGCATGGTCCGTGGCCCACGGGCACAGGACCGTATCGTCGCCCTGGACGCGCTCTATGTGAACGCCATGCTGCTCCTGCTGGTCTTCGGCATGAGGACCGGAAGCACGCTTTATTTCGAAGCGGCGCTGGTGATTTCAATACTCGGCTTTGTTTCGACTCTGGCGCTCGCCAAGTTCCTCATGCGCGGGGAGATCATCGAATGATCAACGTAGCAGAACTGCCCGCGTGGGCTGCGCTCGTGACGTCGTTACTCGTGCTGCTCGGCGCTGGCTTTACCATAGTTGGAGCCATCGGTTTGCTGCGGCTGAAAACGTTCTATGAACGCATGCACGCTCCCACGCTCGGTGCCACCTGGGGTACAGGTGGAATCCTGCTTGGTTCCATTGTGTTCTTCTCGGTCCTGCAGTCGCGGCCAGTGCTGCACGAAATCCTCATAGCGGCGTTCGTGACCGTCACGACGCCGGTCACACTTATGCTGCTGGCGCGAACCGCCCTCTATCGTGATCGCAGCGAAGGAAGCCCTGACATACCGCCGCCCGTCAGTGCCAACGGAAAAGCGAAAGCTGCTGCCCCTGACTAATCTCGCCCGGCTCATTCGATAAGCGGAGTT
The DNA here is from genome assembly GCF_004297405.1 of Reyranella sp. Classification (GTDB taxonomy): domain Bacteria; phylum Pseudomonadota; class Alphaproteobacteria; order Reyranellales; family Reyranellaceae; genus Reyranella. The sequence goes on along the minus strand of NZ_SCVC01000012.1, from coordinate 321,426 downwards.
GGGTCATTGATGCTGAGTTAGCTTGAACTCAGTGAAAAAGCGGCGTTGTGCACTACGTCGGCTTTCTTGCGATTCGCAGGTTCGCGCGCATACCGGACGGCCCCTTTACATGTCCGGCGAGGCGTGGATAGGTTCGCACAGGCCGATTGCGGAGGATCCCATGGTTGTTCGTGCGTTCACCGTATTGGCTGCCGTGCTTGGTCTCTTCGGCACGGCGTTCGCTCAGCCCCGGTCCGCCGAGCCATCCCTCATCCTTTTTGAGAACGTCCGCGTCTTCGACGGCAAGAGCGGCTCATTGAGCGCCAACACGAATGTACTCATCCGCGGCAACACGATCGAGAAGATCTCGAAGGATCCAATTCCCGTCAATCTCAGTGCCAGCGACAAGAGGATAGTCGGCGGCGGCCGCACCTTGATGCCCGGGCTGATCGACATGCACTGGCACGCGATGATGGTGCGGCCCACTCTGCCGGCTCTGCTGACCGGAGACATCGGTCACCTCAATCTGATGGCAGGCGCCGAGGCTACGGACACGCTCATGCGCGGATTTACGACTGTACGCGATGTGGGCGGGCCGGTGTTCGGGCTCAAGCGCGCGATTGACGAGGGAATCGTCACCGGTCCGCGTATCTACCCGTCCGGCGCCGTGATCACCGTCACCAGCGGTCATGGCGACTTCCGTCAGCCCTTCGAGGTGCCGCGCGCCCTCGGTGCTACTCAGTCTCGGGGGGAACAGCTCGGTGCCGCCATGATCGCGGACAGTCCCGATGAAGTCCGCGTGCGCGTGCGCGAGCAACTCATGTTGGGCGCGACACAGATCAAGCTGACGGCCGGAGGCGGTGTGGCCTCGCCGCACAGCCCGCTCGACGCGTCCACCTTTACCGAGGCCGAGCTGCGCGCCGCCGTTGAGGCCGCCGAGAACTGGGGTACCTACGTCACGGTGCACGCCTATACGTCGGTGTCGATCCAGCGGGCGATCGCCGCTGGTGTGAAGTGCATCGAGCACGGCCATCTGATGGACCAGCGGACCGCCGAGTTGATGGCCGAGAAAGGCATCTGGCTGAGCACCCAGGCGTTCCCCGACGAGCTGGCGAACGCGTTCCCTCCCGGTTCGCTGGAGAGCATCAAGGCGCGCGTGGTGTTTGCCGGTACGGACAGGACCTTCGAGCTGGCAAAGAAGCACAAGATCAAGACGGCATTCGGCACCGACATCCTGTTCTCCCCGCAACTGGCACAGCGTCACGGAACCTTGTTGGCGAAGCTGGTCCGTTGGTACACGCCGGCAGAAGCATTGGTTATGGCCACCGGGACCAACGCGGAATTGCTGGGGCTGTCCGGCGAGCGCAATCCGTACCCTGGCAAGCTCGGCGTGGTCGAGGAAGGCGCACTTGCGGACCTCCTGCTCGTCGACGGCGATCCGACTGCCAACATCACGCTGATCGAGGATCCGGCCAAGAACTTCGTCGTCATCGTGAAGGATGGGAAAGTCTACAAGAACACTCTGTAAGCCGATGCTGGCCTCGCCTGCCATGGCCTCGCGGTCGCCATAGCGAAGCCTTTCCGATCGTCCAAGGACTCTCCTGGCCCGGTGCCGTCAAGCCCACTTACCCGCTCAGGCGATCATCGCCTAGCCCTGGTGGAGTGGAGTCCGGGTGGTGTCTTGTGCCAAGCCCGGCCTGCGACGGCCTCCCGATAACCATAGTCGAAGAGAGCGCGCATGTACGCTTGATCGAACATGCCGGTCCTTGGCGTTTTGAAATCCCTGCCCACATAGGCGAGGTTGTAGTCGACATCGTCGCGCTTGGTGATGAAGTACGTGCGGACTACATCGTTTTGGCCGCTCGCCGTCAGCATCGTCGCGATGGCGCGGCTGGCGATGGTGAGGGTACGTCGTTCGATTTCGGCGTGCTCGGGATCGAGCCGCGCATTGAGAACAAGGTAGGCGGTCTGCGGACGATTAACCCTGATCACACTGGGGTCGATCGATGCTGGATAGAGAAAGAGTTGGGCGATCGCACCACCGTCGACATGCATCTCCTGGAACCGTGCACCGTCGATCTCGACATCGAGCAGAACGGGCTGGAAGATGCCGGGGATCGAGGCCGACGCCAGCAGGATCTTGCGAAACAGGTCCACCGATCTCGGGTGCCCACTGGCCGCGATGGCGCCCATGTTCCAGATCACGGGGCGCTGGGCGTCGAGGTCGGTAGTGCCGATCATCAGCAGGCGACCCTTGCGATACTCGCGCGCTATGGCGTCCAGCATCTTCTGGTCGGCGTAGCGGGCGATCGTCTCGGCGAGTGGGCTCGCGTCGGCCACGGCATCGCCGAACAGCACCGCGGTGAGACGTCGCCGTAGGAATACCCGCTCGGGCGTCATGGTCGTGTAGACTTCGCGCAGGGCCAGATCGTAGTCGGGCCCGAGAAAAGCGAAGGGTGCGATCAGGGCGCCGGTGCTGACGCCGGTCACCATCGCGAACTCGGGCCGCGTGCCGGTCGTGGTCCAGCCATTGATGAGGCCGGCGCCGAAGGCGCCATTGTCGCTGCCACCGGATATCGCGAGAAAGGACGCTGGCGGCATCGGCGTCGTCGGCTCGCCCGCCGCGCGCAGGGCCGCCTGCTCGCGTTGCAACGCCAAGGTTGCCTCCTCGATCATCGGCCCTGTGTCACCGTCGGCAAAGAACCGCGCATTGGCGATGCCGAGCGGCAGGGCTCGCGTCGTGTCAGCCGAAGGAACCGCCGGACCACGCGCGGGTATGCCACATCCCGTTACGATGCCAAGTCCGATCGCCAGTACAATGTACAAAGCCGGTTTGCGGAAGCTCAAGACGGGCCCTCATTCGATAGGTCATGGCCGAGCTTAGCTCCCGTGAAGGTTGAAGCGTAGAGGGGGGGATTGATGTCACGGTCGAGGCCGCGAGAACACGTGCCGCCCGGCATGAGCGTGCGACTGTTCAGAACGATCCGAATAGGCTGCCGAGTGTGATCACGACGACCAGCGCAAGCAGCGCGCTCACGATGCCCGTCATGACAATGTCGAGGTAGCTCTTGGCGTGCGTCGACCCGCAGACCGCGAGCAGGGTCACCACCGCGCCGTTGTGCGGCAGGCTGTCGAGAGTGCCCGCGCCGATCACCGCCACGCGATGCATCAGCGCCGGATCGATGCCGTGTTCCGCCGCGAGCCTCATGTAGGTCGGCCCGAGCGCATCGAGTGCAATGGTGAGGCCGCCTGACGCCGAACCGGTCAGTGCGGACAGGATGTTCGTGGCGATGGCGAGCGAAACCAAAGGCCCGCCTTCGATGCCCAGCACCCAGTCGCGCACGACGGCGAAGGCAGGCAATGCCGCCACCACCGCCCCGAAGCCGACCAGGCTCGCCACGCTGATCGCCGGCAACACGGAGGCATTGGCGCCGGCATCCATGCTCTGCCGCACCGCGGGCAGGCGCCGCCCGTTGGCGAGCAGCAACACGACGATCGCGGCGGCGAGCGCTGCCGCCACCGACCACACGCCGCCGACCGCTGATAGCGAAGTGCCGCCCCAGCGCGGCTCCGCGAGAAACGCGGTGTCCATGCGCGGCAGGATGACAAACGACATCAGAAGATTTACGCCGATGACGACGACCAGCGGCAGCACCGCCAGCAGAATGGGCGGCGGAGCGTCGGTGGCTCGCGAATGATGAATCTCCGCCGGGTCGAAAGCTTGTGCTGTGGTGGCTCGTTCACGTACCAGCGGATCGTCGGCGGCGACGTCCACGGGTGCCGACGCATCGCTGCCAAACCCCTCGCCGCGCCGTCTCGCCGACGCACGCGCCCGTTCCAGCCACCACAGGCCGAAGCCCAGCATGACGGCCGCGGCGATCACGCCCAGCCCGGGCGCCGCGAAGGGTGTGGTGCCGAAGAACGGCATGGGGATGGCGTTCTGGATCGCCGGCGTGCCCGGCAGCGCCGACATGGTAAAGGTGGAAGTGCCAAGTGCGAGCGCCGCCGGCATCAGCCGGCGCGGAATGGCGGCGGCGCGAAACAACGCCTCGGCCATCGGCGCCAGAACGAAGAAAGCGACGAACAGGCTGACGCCGCCGTACGTCACTAGCGCACCGGCCAGGACCACGGCGAGCATGGCGCGCCTGGTGCCCAGGCGCTCTGTCATCCATTGCGCGATCGCAGTGACCGAGCCGCTGTCCTCCATCAGCTTGCCGAACAGCGCGCCCATCAGGAACAGCGGAAAGAACTGCGCGAGGAATTGAGCGGCGCTGCCCATGAAAGTCTGCGTCCAGTGCGCCAGCAGCGGCTCACCGGCAAAGGCCGCGGCCACGAGGGCCGCCGCGGGCGCGAGCAAGAGCACGCTCCAGCCCCGGAAGGCGAGCCATACCAGAAGGGCCAGGCCGAACAGGACTCCGGCCAGACCCATCAGACGCCTTCCAGCAGTCGGTCGATATCGAGTGTGGAGCGCTGCCCCAGGTCCTTGCCGTGCGCCGCCAGAAAACCGTCCGCGGCGCGACGGCCCTCGTCGCGAAGCAGGCACAGGAATGCCCATTCGGCATTGAGCTTGGACGAGGAGCCGAGCTCGACCAGCATGTCGCTCCTGATCATGTGGACGCGCATGCGCGACCAATGTGCGACTTCAGCATCGGCGGTGGCCGTGACCTGCCGCAGCAACGCCATCATGCGCAGCTCCTTCAGCAGCACGGCGTTGAACGAGACTTCGTTCAGGCGATTGAGGATGTCTCGCGCCGAACGCGGGACACCCGGCCGCTCCACCGGATTGATGGCGACCAGGATCGTGTCGTCCGAGACGCACTCCTGCACCAGCGGCGTCATGGTCGGATTGCCCGAATAGCCGCCGTCCCAGTAGGCTTCGCCGTCGATCTCGACGGCCTGGAACATCGCCGGCAGGCAAGCCGAGGCCAGCAGTACGTCGGGTGACAGATCGGCATTGCGGAACACGCGTGGCCGTCCGGTTCGCACATTGGTCGCCGTGATGAAGAGCTTGATGGGCGCAGCAGCGAGACGCGCGAAGTCGATCGACTCGGAAAGCACTGCGGTCAACGGATTGGGTGCGCCAACGGCGAGATCGTAGGGCGAGAAGAGCCGCGACATCAGATCGAAGGCGATGTACGTGGGTGAGTGATCGAGCGACCAGCGGCCAAGCACCACGTCCATCGGACTGCGTTGCAGGGGGCTGAACGCGGCGGCGCGGGAGACGCGCCGCCAGAAGGCTTCGAGTGCTTCCCGGGCGCGCTCGTTGCCGCCACAGGCATGGCCGTCGACCATCACGGCGGCGTTCATGGCGCCGGCCGATGTCCCGGAAATGGCTTCGATATGCAGCCAGGGCTCCTCCAGGAGCCGGTCCAGCACGCCCCACGTGAAAGCGCCATGCGAGCCACCACCCTGTAACGCGAGGTCGATCAGTTGGGACGGACGCTCGACGGACATCGGCGATCACCTCCGAAGAACTCTGAACTGAGAGGATACCAGCGCTATCGCGACATTATGAGGATCGCCGGCACCGAGCTGGAGGGATATTCGCGGCAATCGGTGGGAACGGCTTGTCATAAAAATCCGACATCAACACGACATGCTCGTTCGACGCGCTGAGCTTTCACTATAGTTATTTCGCGAAAGGCACACAACCTCCGCACGCGTTCGTGTGCTACCATGAGCCGACATGGCGACTAGACTGGTTCGGCTGCTGAAACGCTTGTTGCTCGTGCTGAGCGTGGTCGCGGTGACACTCATCGTGGCGCGGGCTTGGGATTCGCAGCGCGGGCCGCCGCTCGAACTTTGGCACACCTATGTGCCCAGCGACATGCACGCGTCCCAGATCGACAAGGTCGATTGGGCGGAATACATCAAAGCTGAAGAGGCGATCTTCCGCGACGTGCGTGCAGAGGTTGTCGACAAGGTCGATGCCCAGGCCCATGCCCTTGGCAACCGGTTCTACGCAGGCAGCCCGATCTATCCCGGCAACTTCGCCCACGACTGGAATCGCTCCTACATCCTCGAACCCGACGGGGCTCCGGTCGGAGCGGTCGTGCTGTTGCACGGGCTGACCGATTCCCCATACAGCCTGCGCCATATCGCCCGACGCTATCGCGAGCTGGGCTTCGTAGCTGTGGCCATTCGGATGCCAGCTCACGGCACAGTGCCGGCCGCCTTGACCGATGTCGAATGGGAGGACTGGGATGCCGCCACGCGTCTGGCCGTGCGCGAGGCTGTCCGGCGCGCCCCATCGAAGCCGCTGCACATCGTAGGCTTCTCCAACGGCGGTGCGCTGGCAATGAAATATGCCCTCGACGCTCTCGAGGACGAACGACTGGCACGACCTGACCGGCTCATCCTGATCTCGCCCATGATCGGCATCACGAGCTTCGCGCGCTTCGTCGGCATTGCTTCGCTGCCCGCCCTGCTGCCCGCGTTCGCCAAGGCCGCGTGGCTTGGCATTGTCCCAGAGTTCAACCCGTTCAAGTACAACTCCTTCCCGGTCAATGGTGCCCGCCAGTCACACCGTTTGACCGTTGCCTTGCAGGACCGCATCCGGCGCTCTGCGAACGATGGCAGGCTGGATCGCCTGCCACCTGTGCTCACCTTCCAGTCTGTCGTCGACTTCACGGTCAGCACGCCCGCCATTCTCACGGCGCTTTACGCGCACCTGCCAGCCAATGGCAGTGAGCTCGTGCTATTTGATCTAAACCGCGCGGCCGTTGTCGGCCCCCTTATGCGGAACGCGGCCGAATCGGTTTTGACCCGGATTCTGGTCGATCCGCCAAGGAAATTCCGGACAGTCACCATCACCAACGCCGCTGTCGACACCTACGACGTCGTCGAGCGAGTGACGGAGGCTGGCGCCTCGACAGAGCAGACGCGTCCGCTGGCGCTCGCCTTCCCCGCCGGCATCTTCTCGCTGTCGCACGTCGCCCTGCCGTTTCCAATGAGCGACTCGCTGTATGGCATGCAGCCCGACAAGACCGACGAATTCTTCGGCGTCCATCTCGGGTCGATCGCCCCGCGCGGCGAACGCGGGGTGCTGATCCTGAACCTCGACACGCTGCTTCGCGTGTCATCGAACCCGTTCTTCCCCTATCTTCTCGAGCGCATCGAGCAGAGTATCGCCGCGCCTCGCTAGCCGCGATCCTTCAGCCAATCCTCGACGTAGAACCGCAGGACGGCGATCCGGCCGAGTGCAACCAGGGGAGCAGCGAGCGCCATGCCCATTGCCCCGAACATCGCCCCGAAGATCACGATGGCGAACAGGGTCCAGGCCGGTGCCACATTCACGGCGCCCTTCTGGATCAGCGGGGCTATCACGAAGCCCTCGATGGTCTGGATCGTGAAGTAGATGACCATGACCCAGGCGAGCGTCGATAGGCCGAGCGGCATAGCCACCAGAGCCACTGGGAAGGCGGCGATCAACGGGCCGAGATAGGGAATGAAGTTGGCCACCCCCGCCTGCAGGCCAAGCAATCCCGCACCTGGCACACCGAGCAGATGCAAGGTGACCGCCAGCAGTATCGCCACAACGGCGCCACGCAGGAGCTGCCCGAGCAGCCAGCCGCGTAGCATCTGGCCCATCTCGTTCAGGACGGAGCGCACGCGCACCCGTGCGCGTATCGGCACGAGCTTCAGCGCACCCTCTCGGTAACCAGCAGGATTGCCGGCGAAGAACAGGCCTAAGCACACGATGACGATCGTGTTGATCGCGACCGCGTAAGCACCGCTTACGGCATAGTGAACGTGGCCGAACAGGCGCCCGGGGTCGGCGATCAGATGCGAGAGATCCTGTCGCCCGCCCGGTCCGAACAGGTCGATATCGAAAGCCGCAAGATGGCTCTCAAGGACGCCGAGTTGCGTGTCCATCACCCGGAACAGGCTGCGCACCTGCGTTGGCGCTCGATCGATGCCCCAGCTGATCGCCACCGCCGCAGTGCAGCCGAAGACCAGCATGACCAGTCCGAATCGCCAGGGGCGCGTCAGCGGCACGATCCGAGCGAGACCGCGCGTGCAGGCGTCGAGCAGCACGGCGAACAGGATGCCGGCGAACAACAGCAACAGGCTTGTCGCGTAGTACCAGGAGAGCGCCAGCACCGCGACGACAGCAAGTACTGTCAACGCCAAAGCCTGCGGCGCTCCAAGCATGCTGGCCTGGACCGGACCGACTGACGCTCCTTGGGCTTGGCCTGCCGCGCCTGTGCCCAATGGCGCCGATGATGCTGGGGCCTCTGTCGTCATGAACCAGCCCCCCGGGCAGCGGTCTTGGCCGCACGGCTGGCGACTATCGCGCCGTTGGGCTAATATACTGGAAGTTGTAAGGTATCGCGACGTTGTCGAAGTGCCAAGTACCGAACGACGATCACGTCGAGCGGGAGGCTGGATGAGTATCCGATACACAGGGCCAGAGGCACGCCTGCACGCCGCCGAAGTCTTTCGGCTCAAGTGGCCCTGGCTGGTGCTGTTGGGGGTCGTGCTGATCGTTGCAGGCGCCGTGGCGATCGTGTTTCCAGCGGTGTCCGGCGTTCCCGCCAACGAGATACTAGGCAGCGTCCTCATGGTCAGTGGCTTCGTGCAAATCATGCAGGCTGCCAAGATGCTGAACTGGACGGGATTCATCTGGCATCTTCTGCTCGGCATCGTGGCCGCGATCGGAGGTGTCCTGATCTACCTTGATCCCTTTCGGGGCATCGTCACGATCACTATCCTGATTGCGATCATCTTCGCGGTGCATGGCGCAACGCAGATCGCCTTTGCATGGAAGGTTCGGCGTCAGGCCGGATGGCATTGGTTTCTCGTGTCCGGCTGCGTCGCCCTGATCGTCAGTGTTCTGTTGCTGATGAAGCTGCCCTACGGCCATTCGTTTACGCCTGCGACGGTCGCCGGCATTTCCCTGATCTTCGGCGGCTGGGCGTACGTTGCCATGGCGCTTGCGTCACGCAGGACCGATCCACTGTCCATCTAGGAGAGGAGCACAAATGACCGTCTCGGAGACACAGCCCCCAGTCCCCTCGTCCAGCGAGCCGCTGCGCGCGAAAAGTGGATGGATCATAGCTCTCGGCGTCGTTTATCTGGTTGCGGGGATCGTCGCTCTATCGAGCGTAGCCTTCGCCACGGCCGTTACGGTGTTCCTGGTTGGCATCATGATGATCGTCGCCGGCGTGGCAGAGGTCCTCAACGCGTTCCAGCTCAAGTCGTGGGGGAAGTTCCTGCTCTGGATGTTGCTCGGCGCGCTCTACATCGTAGCTGGCATCCTGACCCTGGAGAATCCGCTTCTCACCGCCAAGCTACTCACTCTGATGCTCGGCGCATTTCTGGTGGCCTCTGGCATCGCCAAGATCATCCTCGCCTTCAGCATGAAGGCTGGATCGCCCTGGGTCGTTGTCGTGCTGGCCGGCGTGGTCACCCTGCTCGTCGGCTTGGTGATCGTGGCGCAGTGGCCGGTCGGTGGCATCTACATTCTCGGTATCTTCCTCGCCATTGATCTCATCTTCACTGGAGTTGGCTGGATTTCCATCGGCTTGGGCTTGAAGTCTCGTTCTTGACGAAACGCTCTCATCCAAAGGAGGCGGCGATGAATAGTGGATCACTGACGACAATTTCGTTTTGCCTGCTCGGCATGGCCCTCGCACCCGCTGCGCTGGCGCAGGCACCCAAGAGCGCCGTCGACGTGACAGCCACTACGGGCGCGCCCGAGTTCCGTGATCCCAAGTCCGGAATGGTCTGGACGCCGGAGAATGTCGGCCAGGGCGGCAAGCCGATCCTCCCCGAAGATCACGCCTTCGATCCGACCAGCCAGACCGCGCCGGCACAGGGAGTCGTGCAGAGGGTGACCCCCAGGCCGGTCGGCTCCGTGCCGATCACAGCCGGACCGACGGTGCCGATCGTCAACATGGAGAACCCCACACTCCGAGCCGTGCCTGGGCAGCGCTGGCAGGTCGTCCTTTACCTGAACAACAACAGCAGCAATCCGGTTGAGCCTGTCGTCGAATGCCGCTTCACCAACGGCGGCAATCTGGTGACCGACACGCGCGCCATGGCGTCACAGATCGGACCTGGCGTTCGCGCCGGGATTGCGGTCATGGGGCCAAGGGTCAACTACTTCGTCGACAGGGCTTCGTGTCAGGTGGCGTCACCATAGCGACGCGCGCGCTGAGGCACATAGGCGCCGTCCTGCTCGGGGCGGATGGAAGAGTTTCTGAGCTCAGATCACGATCGCTCACTTTTCGTCCGCGATATGTACGGCCGTCCAATTGAGCGGCGGTTCGAGGGCCAGCGCATTGATGCGCTTGCTCATCATCTCGTAGTAACCCTGCTCCCAGTCAATCGCTGCCGCGGCAGCACGGCAGGCATCGATCGTCTCCAGCGCTTCGGTGAATCTGCCGGCACGATACAGGTGCAGGAACGCCGCCTGTCGGTCCACCAGGGCCCGATAGCCGGCTGACTGCGCGAGGCCAGCATCTCCCAGCAAAGCAAAGATGCACTCGGGCTCTGTCCTGCCCTTCACCATCACGCGGTCGAGTTCGAGTGTGGCGTACTCCCCTACCTGCGCCTGAGTCTTTCCCCCGATGATGATACCGACCGCATAGGCCTTGCATTGGCTTTCGAGGCGCGATGCCAGGTTCACGTCGTCACCGAGGCATGAATAAGTGAAGCGCTGCGCTGAACCGAAGTTGCCGACGGATGCGAGCCCGGTATTCAGGCCGATGCCGATATTGACCGCAATGTGCTTTCTCCCTTCCGCCAGGGACTCGGCTCGCCACTCGTCGTTCAATTCTCTCAGGCGTGCCCGCATAGCCAAAGCCGCATCGCACGCGTGCGCGGCGTGATCGGGTACCGGCAATGGTGCGTTCCAGAATGCCATGATCGCGTCACCCATATACTTGTCGATGGTGCCGCGCCGACCCAGGATCAGGTCGGTCATGGGCGTCAGGAAGCGGTTCATGAAGCGTGTCAGCCCATGCGGGTCGAACTGCTCTGAAATCGTCGTAAAGCCACGCACGTCGGTGAACATCACGGTAATCTCGCGTTGCTCACCACCGAGCTGCAGGAGCCGTGGATTGCGAGCAAGCTGCTCGACGATGTCCGGCGACAGGTAGAGGCCGAAGGCGTTGCGAATCTCGGCTCGCTCTCGCTCTGTGCGCATGAAGGCGGTCGCCGAGCCAGCAATGTAGATCGCCGCCAGCGTCACCGGCGGATAGAGGGGATCGAACAGCAGGTGATACCGGGTAAAGGCGAACCACGGTACGACGATGCCGATGGCGATGAAGAGTGTGGCGACGAGTGCCATCCGGCTGGCGCTGAGCCGCGGCAACAACCAGACGAACAGCAGACCGATGGCGAAGAGATAGAGAAACTCCGCACCATCGGCGAAATCGGGCCGTGCCAGGAATTTCTGCTCGATCATTTGCTCGGCGAGTTGGGCATGCACTTCGACCCCCGGCACTGCGTCCTGCACCGGCGTGTTGCGCAGATCCTTCAGCCCGATGGCGCTGGTGCCCACGAACACCACGTTGCCTTCGATTCGGTCCGCCGGAACCTCCCCCGCCAGCACCGACCGGGCGGAGACGAAACGCGCATTCTGATGGCCGGTGTCGTACAGCGTCACGCGACCACGCGCATCGGTCGGCACCTCCAGATTGCCGGTCTTGATGGCGACGATGCCGGTCCGCTCGCCGAAGGCGAACTCGCCGCTCGCACCCGACGACTTGATCACATAGGAGTTCGCCTCCTGCACGACCCGCAGCGCTTCGATCGACAATGCGGGAAACAGCCCCTCCTGTCCGACGACGCGGAACAGCATCGGGACCCGACGCACCACCACGCTTTCGACGTCTGTGTTCACGCTGCCGTTGCCCTTGGCGGCCGCCTCCAGGATATCGAGCGGCTTCACCACCCCGGCCTGGAGCGGCAGGAATTGGCTGGGATCGTCGCCGGCAAAGGCGACCCCGTGGAACTTGCGCGGCGGGCGCTGACCGCCCTTGAGGTCGAAGCCGAAGCCCAGCACCACCCGCGACTGCGCCATGGCGTCGGCCATCACTTGGTCGTTGTCCTGCAGTGCCGCTGCCAGCTTCTGCACGGTTTCGGGATCGGTATAGGCTACGAGGTCGCGGACCATTCGACGGATCGACGAGCGGTCCGGCTCGGCGAACACCGCATCGAAGGCAATCACCGCCGCGCCCATTTCCGTGAGCTTGTCGATCAGACGAGCCACGATGGTGCGCGGCCATGGCCACTGGCCGAATTCGGCGAGCGCCGCCTCGTCGATGTCGACAATGCGCACCGGCGTTTCGGTCGAATAGGCGCGCGGCTGCATGCGCTGGTAGGTGTCGAAGGCGAAATCGCGCACACGCACCAGCGCTGCCGGATCGATGCTGCGCAGCAGTAGCGCGCTTGCCAGCACGATCAGGGCGACAATCAGCGGCGCGCGCGATGTGTCGAGACGGCCGAGCAGCAGCCTCATGCTCGACTGAAAGCGGCTTTACGATCCTGCCGACCGTGCCGCCGGATCCGAACGTGCAGGCATAGACCGTACAGGCGATGCGTCACGGCCTCTGTCCGGCGAAAGTACCACCGGCCTTGTAGCCCGGCCCGCTGACACCGAAGCTGCCCGCCTGGCCCTTGGCCGGATCGGTCGGCGAAGCGAAGAACGCGCCACCCACCGAACCGGTGCGCCCTGCCCCTGAAATCGCGCCGGTGAACTGCACGGTCCCGGCGGTCAGCGCCGTAGTGCCATTGTAGGTCGCGCCGTCGAAGTTGCCGATCGTGACGCTGCCGGTCTGAGAGCCGAAGTTCCAGGCATTGGTGTAAGTCCCGGCCGCGACATAGCTCTGCGCGCCGTTGCGAACATTACCGAAGGCGTGACCGCTATAGGTCGCACTGCCCGTGTTGGGCAGCTGGACCTGCGGCGTCAGCGTCCCGGCGACGAAGCTCGCGAAATTGAGACGATCGCGGCCGCCAGGATTATAGACGCTGTTAGCATTGTAGCGGATGTCGCCACCCCACACCCCCCAGCTCAAGAAGTCGCACGAGCAGGGCGTCACGCCGGACGCAGCAAAGAAGCTGGCGAGCGAAGCGGTACCTGACGATACGGCAACCGTCCGCGACTGTACGTCCATACCGCCGGAGGTGCTGCTCCCCTTGGTCACGGAGGTGGTGCTGGTCAGGACGTCCGCGGGCCGATCCGCGGTTGCCCAGTTCTTGTCGTCGATGAAGGCGCTGGTCGCGTAGGCGGCGCCGGAGGTGCCCCCCAGACGAAACGACGCCGAAGTGCCGGTATCCCAGTTGTTCACGTTGAACGTCGCCGAAGCCCGATTGGCCGCGGGATCGGTCTTGATGATCACCTTGCCGGGCCCCGTCGCGGTGGAGCCGAGCTGGCGAGTCGTGATGTTGCCGGCGCTGTCGCGCCCTTCGACCAAACCGCCGACAAAGCCGTTCATGGTGCGGTCGGTACGTGTTCCAGGCTGCGTCGGGTAGTCGGGTGAATCGACCCGCAGCGCACCGTTGATCGAATAGTAGGACGAGCCGTTCAGGTTGTTGTAGGGCTGGTCAAACGAAGCCTGTGGCGTCCGCACCGTCGTCGCACCAGTGATGGTGCTGCCATTATCGGTATAGGTCGTGGTCAACCCGTCCGGCGTCAGGACCATCGCCGACGAGTCCGTGCCGTAGATCGAATTCGATGTGCCGGTACTGAAGGTCGAGGCTGCCGATGTCAGGCGGCCGATCGGCTGGTTGGCTGCCAGGCGGTAGGTGCCGCTGTAGCGGCCCGCCAGGGCGACCGACGAGGTCTCGGTATCGCGGAAATACTGGCCGATGAAAACGCCCATGTAGGATTTCTGGTTCGCCCCTTGCCCGGCGACCGAAACCGTCGCCTGCAGGGCAACGGCGCGCTGCGCATTGGGCACCGGGTCGCCGACACCCAGGCCGGCATTGGGCGAGAAGGCAGACTTCAGGGTAGAGACCATCGCATTGCCGGCGAGATCGGCATTGAGCCCAATCGCACCGTTGACGAACGGAACAGTGCCGAGGCTGCTCAGGTTGAGCAGGATATGCTCGGCGAAGCCCGTCTTGGGAAACTGCGCGAAGGTAGTCGGCGTGCCGGCAACGATGCCGAGTGGACGGTTGCTCGAATCGAACAACAGATAGGCGAAAAACTCGCTGCGTGGGCTGACCAGACCAATACCGGCTAGCGTACCGAAGGTCGGGTCGTTGACCATCACCGGGAAGGCGATGTTGGTCGGCTGCCACGGCAGGGTGACGCTGCGACCGTCGTCCAGGGTCAGCGTAACCTGACCGTTGGCGATGGAGCTCGGCGACCGCAGGGCGGCGTTGTTCTGCGGGTTCGGTGCAGCCGCCAGCGTCTGGTTGTTGAACGAACTGACGATGTACGGCTCCTCGCGGAAAAACCGGCCATGCGACACCAGGACGGTGGTCGGTGGTGTCGGCGACGGGCCCGGCCCCGCGGAGGCTGGGCGTGTCTCCCTGATCGCCTGTTGCTGCTGTTGCGAATCGGTGGCGTTGCTCAGCGCATTCGCCGTGCGCTCCGTGAGATTGTCCGGACCGCGCCCCAGGGTGGGCAGCGAGCGCTGGCCATTCGTCGAGCCTGGTGACTGCGCTGAGTTCTGCTGGCTGAGGCCCGAGGTCTGCACGCGCTGTTCTGCAGCGGCCACAGCATTTGCCGGAGTGCCGACGGCCGGGGCACTGCCCTGCTGCGTCCCTCCGCGGCCCTCGAGTTGTGCTAACTGGCCGTTCAGCGCCCCCGGCGGCACCAGGATCGGCCGGCCCGGAAGCGCGCCCAAGCTGGTTGTGACTTGCGAACCCGGTCGGGTGACCGTCTCGGTGCGACCGGCGGCGCTCACCGTCATGTTGGTACCGAACACGAAGGTCGAGATCGTGCGCACTGCCTCGGCATCGACCAGGGTGATGCCGCCGCGAATGCCAATGGTGCTGGACGGCGTGGTGATGGTGATCGGATTGGTCTTGCTGATGCGGCCGCCGACCAGACGGAACACGCCCTTGCTGGCGCTGATCGCCAGGTCACCGGTCTTGCTGTTGGGATCGTAGACAAACCTGTCGATGGTCAGTTGGGCGTTCGGCCCGACCGTGAGCGACGTGCCGTCGAGGAACATCAGATGGGCACGGTCGTTGGCGCGCGTGGTGATCAGCTCATTTGCCTGCACGTCGATGCCGATGCGCAGTATGCGCTCGTTGGCGCTGGGTGGCTTGCCCAGGGGATCGCCGTCGGTCGCCGAGGTCACGCCGACCCGGGCCTCGGCTGTCCCGACAGCCAACAGCGTGACGGACGTCGTCCCGAGCAGCGCTGCGCGCAGAAGGGAAAGGCCGGAAGCGGTCAGTCTGGTCATGGTCATCTCCCTGGGCTCTCCCAAGACCGGCGCTAGAAACGCCAGCTCACGCCGAACAGGACGCTGTTGTCCGTAAACGCATAATTGGGCAGCGACGAGGCGCGGTTGAAACGGCCGGCTGAGACGCTGAAGGTGGTGCGCTCGTCGAATGGCACGGTCAACACCAGGTTGATGATCGTGTCGCTCTGGGTGCGGATCGTGCTGGGATCTATTATCGGGTCGGCGGCGTCATAGGTCCACCATTGCTGGTTGACCGACAGGTTGATGCCCCACGCCATCTGCGACCTGAACAACGGATCGGCGAAGCGGAAGGCCAGCCCACCGCCGACGCCCCACAGAGTATAGTTGAGCCACGTTGTCTGCTGCGTCTGATAGCGCTGTGCGTTGCCGATGGCATAGACCGCCAGCAGATCGTTGATCTGGTACTGGAAGGTCGTGCTGCCCGAGAGCTGCAGGCCGGTATACTGGCTATTGGCCGGCAGATAGCTGGTGTCCGGGTAGTTCTGCTGACGCCACACGAACACCGAGGTATTGCGCACCCGATCGCTGAGCAGCACCCCCGTCTCCAGCCCGGCGCCGTAGCTGCCGTAGTACGGCGTGTCGTTCACCCAGATGTAGCCCAGGGTGGCGAACGGCTTGATCGAGACATCCTCGAACAGGCCCTGCAGGATCTGGAAGCGCGGCCCGGTGGTGAAGTCGAGCAGGCTGACATTGGCCGTCTGCAGGGTGAACTGCCGGTTGGCGTAGCCGGTGAACTGGCTTTCGATGGTCGCTCGATCCTGGGTACCGAGATCGTAGGCGTGGCGCAGTTGGATCGAGCCGACGGCGCCCCAGTCGCCGGTGCCGACAGCCGCCTGATTGAGGTTGGCGACCTGGCCAAACAACCGCACCGAGGAGGTCGGCGGACCGAGATTGGCGTTGGATTGATAGCGTGTCCCCAGGAAGAACTCGCCCGAGAAACGCGACCGGCTTTGCCGCTTCTGGATCTCGGCCATGAACTGCTCGGCGCGGCTGCGCACATCGGGCGGCAAGGCGGACGACTGCAGCGCCGTCTCGAGGTAGGTCCGAGCGACCTCGTAGGAACCCAACCGATAGTAGAGAACGCCAAGTTCCAGCCGCACGCGAGGCAGATCGGGATTGATCAGCAGCATGCGCTCGAGCGCCGAAATCGCGCCCTCCAGGTCGCCATTCTGGCTGGCCAGCGTCGCGAACGTGAAAAGTGCGTCGAGATCGGCCGGCTTTCTGACCATCTCCTCGAAGGCCGCATCGTACCGCTGCTGCAGGTCACCGGCACTGCCGGCTCCCTGACCGGTGGTCTGGGCCCGAGGAGCATTCAACGGCAACAAGCAGACGACAAGGCCGCAAAGCAGGCTACCGACCAGGCCAGCGACAGCGCGACGCAAGCCCCTCCCGCCGAGGCGTGACACGAGGGGCAACAGACCATGGAAGCTCGTCTGACGGTCGGGCCCAGTGGCCCCAGTTTCCCGGCATCCCCCAATCATCCCCACCCTATCCAGTCTAGGCAGTCCCCCTGAACACAATACGCAGCGTATTCATTCACCACTAGCACGAAGCGTGATATTTTCGGCACCAAGGTCCCATCGCGTCCCTCAACTATGGGTGATGCCGGATGCACTTCGTGTGAAGTCACCCAGCGACATCGTCCCGTGCGGAGCGGGACATCCAAGCGCTACCCCCACAGGAGGCACCTAATGACCGCTCCGCGCCCGTCCAAGACGCATATCGGCAACCATGCCCTGAAGCCCGAGACCCTGATGCTCAGCTATGGCTTCGATCCGGTCCTGTCGGAGGGCGCGGTAAAGCCGCCCGTCTTCCTCACCTCCACCTTCGTATTCGGCTCGGCCGAGGAAGGCCGCGACTTCTTCGACTACGCCTCGGGCCGCAAGCAGCCGCCAAAGGGTAGTGCGGCAGGGCTGGTCTATTCCCGCTTCAACCACCCCAACAGCGAGATCGTCGAGGACAGGCTCGCCGTCTATGAGGGCGCTGAATCCTGCGTGCTGTTTTCATCCGGCATGTCGGCGATCTCCACGACGATCCTCGCCTTCGCCCGTCCCGGCGATGTCATCCTGCATTCCCAGCCGCTCTATGGTGGAACCGAGACGCTGCTCTCGCGCACGATGGCAGGTTTCGGCATCGCCGCCGTCGGCTTCGTCGATGGCGTCGATGAGTCCGCCGTCCGCGCGGCCGTGCAAGAGGCGCGTGGCAAAGGGCGGATATCGGTCATCATGACCGAGACGCCGGCCAATCCGACCAACACGCTCGTCGACATCAAGCTGCTGCGGAAAATCGCCGACGAGATCGGGGTCGCTCAAGGCTTCCAGCCTGTCCTGGTGTGCGACAACACCTTGCTCGGCCCGGTGTTCCAGCGCCCCCTCGCCCACGGCGCCGACGTCTCGGTCTACTCGCTGACCAAGTACGTTGGCGGCCACTCCGACCTCATCGCCGGCGCCACTTTGGGCTCGAAGGCGACCATCGGGCCGATCAAGGCGCTGCGCGGCAGCCTGGGCACGCAGCTCGATCCGCACTCCTGCTGGATGCTGGGCCGCTCGCTCGAGACGCTCGGGCTGCGGATGGAGCGCGCGAACTCCAACGCCAGGCTCGTTGCCGAATATCTCCGCGACCATCCCAAGGTCGGCAAAGTCCACTACCTGGAGTTCTTGGAAGAAGGCTCGGCCGCACAGGCGGTCTTTGCCCGGCAGTGTACCGGTGCGGGCTCTACCTTTTCATTCGACATCAAGGGCGGAGAGAAAGAGGCCTTCGCCTTCCTCAACGCACTCCAGATCTTCAAGCTGGCCGTCAGCCTCGGCGGCACCGAGTCACTCGCCAGTCACCCCGCCGCCATGACCCACTCCGGTGTCCCGGCCGAGGTGCGCGACCGCATCGGCGTTCTGGACACGACGATACGTCTGTCGGTCGGCATCGAACATCCCGACGACCTGATTGCCGATCTCACACAGGCATTGGCAGGAACCACCATGAGGTAAGACGTCCCAGAAGTTACCAAGCCGCCACCAACACCTCTCGCAACAGGTCCCTCTCCTTCACGAACTCCTGCTTCGGGTCGGCATTGAAGTTCTTCAGTGAGGGTTCGAGGATCGCATCGACGCTGGATTGAGGCACGTCGAGCGACCCGAGGGTGGCTGGCATGCCGATCGAGGCGAACACCTTCTCGAGCTGATCGGCCGCGCGGAACGGCGCGTCGGCAACCGGGTCGCCCTCCTTCCAGACGCCGAGCGCTTTGGCGATCGCGCACATCTCCTGCGGGTCGCGGTTGCCCAGTCGGCGCATGACCGTCGGCGTCAGCGCGCAATGCGCCGCGCCCTGCGAGACATGGCCGTGGAGATTGAACAGGCTGGACGCGAAGGCATAGACGACGCGGCTCACCCAATGCCGGACCGGCGCGCCACCATCGTCGACCTCGCGGTTCTGCAGGAAGGTCGCGAGGCAGAGATCGTTGCGCGCGGCGACGTCGCGCGGATCGTTGAGACGCGGCAGCGCCCGGCTCATCAGCTCGAACGCCTGCCGCCGGGCGAAGTCAGCCAACGGCGCAGCCTGCGTGTACCCCATGTTCATGATCGCGCGCCAATAGATCGCGCCGCCGCTGGCGCAAACCATCGAGGTCGGCGCCGTCAGCAGCGCGTCATTGTCCCAGTACAGCGCCACCGGCCGCGTCTTGGGATCGAAGAATTCCATGCGGCGGCCGAGGCTCTCCGACTTCACCGCCGAGCCGGCGCGGTTCTGCGCCGAGGAGCCCACGGTGAGGACGTTGATGATCGGCAGCTTGGGCGCCATCAGCTTGGGGCTGATCGCGGGCCGTCCCGGCGGATACTGCGTGATCAGTTGCTCAACTGGCTCCTTCTCGGCCAGCAAGACGGCGACCACGCGCGTGCCCTGGAGCACGCTGCCGGCACCGACGGCGATCAGGAGATCGGCCCCCGCCGCCCGCGCCTTGTCGGCCGCGGCGACCACGTCCTCGATGGGTGAGTCCTTACCCATCTCGTCGTAGAGGCCGGCGAACCGTTCGCCGAGCAGATCGCGGATGTGTGCCACGAGCGGCGTGTTGCGCGATACCGAGCGACCGCAGACGACGAAAGCGCGTTTGGCGCGGTGCCGGCCGACTTCGGCAGGCAGGCTCTCCAGCGCATCCTGCCCGCTATAGACGCGGACGGGATAGCTGACGACGCGAAAATCCAGGGAGGACGCTACAGGGTTATTCATGATGGTCTTTCAGTGACGAGGGCTCCACTATTGGATGCGACTTGCGCGGCGTCCACTGATTGGGCGACGAGGCTTTCGAGGAGTGAGGTCTGCATGCGCCGCTATAGCAAGGCACATCGCCTGTGCAGAATTTACTTTCCAGCCCTTGGACCACTCGTTACCGTTCAGTACTAGGTCAGGAAACGCCTGAAGGCCGCCGGTTTGCAGTTACTCCATCAACACGAGGACGAATCGCTGTTCCTCGTCAAGGCGCCGAGCCCTTAGGCTTTCATGCCATCCCCTCTCGGATTTCTCATTCTTTCGCATGCTGCGCCGGACCAGCTCGCGCGCCTGGTGGCCACGCTTAACCGCCTATACGACCATCCCGCCATCGCCATTCATCATGACTTCTCCCAGACGACCGTTGATACCGCCTGGTTCTCGGACAATGTCGGCTTTGTAGAGCCCAGCATCAAAACCAAATGGTCGGACGTCGCCTGCATCTATGCCGTGCTGGCAGCCTTGAAACTGCTCTACCAGCGCAGTTCACCAGAATGGTTCACGCTTCTGAGCGCCGCAGATTACCCCGTGATGTCGAGCGACGACGTCATATCTGAGTTGCGGCAAGGCCCCTTCGATCTCTATCTCGATCACCAGCTCGCGGAACTGAATCCAACGCCGATCGAGAATCCGGCACATAGCTGCATGGGCACCCATCCGGTGGAATGGCGGCGTATGGTATACGACCGCTACATCTCGAAAGAGTTCCGCTACCCCTCCCTCACCAAGCGCCTGACTTACACGCACCGCCAGATCATCATCCGCAACAGGTTGCTCCTCAGCCCCTTCCAGCCCTTCTCGCCGACTTGGAAATGCTACGCAGGCGATTTCTGGTTTACGGGGAACGGCAAGGTCGCGGACATACTGATGACGGCAGCAAAGGACCACCACAGGACGTTCGAGCACTTCAAGGGGCGACTGTGTCCCGAGGAGGCCGTGCATCACACGATCCTCGCCAACCAACCCGGGCTTAGAATCTGCAAGGACAACAAGCGGTACACGAACTGGCTGGGCCAAGTCTCTCATCCTCGCACGATAGAGATGGAGGACCTCGGGCCAATTCGTAAGCTTCGATCGCATTTCGCCCGCAAGTTCTCACCTGATGGATCGGCCAGTGTCATCGCCGAGATCGATCGCATGCTGGGACTGAAATGACCGGGCAGCGAATCCTTGTCGTCGGCGCCGGTTTTGCGGGGGCGACTTACGCCCGAAATCTTGCCGAAGCCGGCCACTCCGTCACCATCTTGGATAAGCGCGACCATATCGGCGGTAATGCCTACGATTTCGTCGATCAAAGTGGCACGCGCATACATCGTTACGGTCCGCACCTCTTCCACACCAACAACGAGGAGGTCGTCCATTGGCTCGCTCGCTGGGGTGACTGGGTGCGGTACGATCACCGCGTGCGAGCGCTGTTGCCCTCGGGCCTTACCGCGCCCTTGCCGATCAATCGCCGCACGCTGGAGATCGTCTTCGGTGTCCATCTCGCGGATGCTGAGGCGGCACAGGCCCTCTTGGCACGCGTCTCGACCGAGATCGAGCACCCAGCCCATGCAGCCGACTATTTGCACAGCCGAATCGGCAAAGAGCTGACTGACCTGTTCTTTCGTCCTTACACGAAGAAGATGTGGGCACTCGATCTGGAGGAACTCGACGCCGACGTTGTGAAGCGATTGCCGCTCCGTTTCGACGATGAAGATCGATACTTCCCCCAGGACCGCTTCCAGCTCATGCCGCGCCATGGCTACACAGCCATATTCGAGCGGATCCTCGACCACGCGAACATCAAGGTCGAGCTTGGCCAGGCTTTCTGCCGCGGTATGGGGCGAGACTACGAGGCCGCTTTCTTGAGTGTGCCAATCGACGAATACTACTCAGGGTGTTTCGGCCCCTTGCCCTATCGTTCCATCCGGTTCGAACACGCGACAAAGGTGAAGCAGCCGGAGATGAGTTGGGCCGTAACCAACTTCACGGACAGCGGACTTTGGACCCGGGAAACGGCATGGCACATGCTGCCTCATCACGACAATGGACTGGCCAGCGGTACCCATACTCGCGAAGAGGCTTGCGACTACACTGACAATGATTTCGAGCGATACTACCCGGTCCGCACCAGCGATGGCCGTTTCCAAAAGATCTACGAGCAGTACGCCAAGCTTGCTGACGAGACTCCGCAGATCACTTTCATCGGCCGCTGCGGCCTGTACCAGTATCTGGACATGCACCAGGTCATCAACCAATCGCTACTGGGCGTTCGACGGTGGCTCAGAAGGCACGGCTGATTGCGGCCACCCGGACTATCCTTTGAAAGGCCAGCATGGCGACGTCCCCTGGTTCATCGCTCTCAAGGTGATAAAAGCCAGGTAGGTGAAACCCACCACGAAAATCGGAAACAGCGGCATCTGATAGATGTTGAAGCGGACGCCAACGTTGGGAATCACCCAAAGTCCGACAAAGAACAAAAGTTCGAGCGGATAGATCCTTGACGTCATCCGACGGCGAAAAATCGCAACGACAGCCGGCATCAACATCAACATGTCGTAGTTGACCAGGTATGGCGTCAGCAGAAGCGTGCCCGCGGCAAGGACAGCCGTCCGCTCGTTGCTGTGCGAATAGCGCCTAAAGGCGAACCAAACCATTCCGATGCCGGCGAGCGCCCCTGCAATATGGAGCGCCCCCGCGACGTCCGGGGCAACGCCAAGAATGCGTGCGGCAGCCAGGATCGTCGTCATGTAGATCGATACATCCCTGAACATCATGTTCACGATCTCGGGTGACGACGCTTCCCGTGTCATCTCGAAGAAGCGGAGCCAGAAATCAAAGCCGAAGACCAATAGACTGATCAGAGACAGTCCCAGTGCAGTACCGATCGTGTAGGCGAGCGCCTTCCAGTGCCGGCCGGCGACCAAGGCCACTGGAATGAGAATCCAGAGCTGGGGCTTGTATGACAGGATACCCAACAGGATACCGGCGGCCGCCGGAGAGCGCGTCAGCAGGCCCATGCCACCATAGAAAAGGCCGACCGTCAGGAAGGCATTCTGCCCCGAGATCATCGTCCAGAGCGCGGCCGGAGAAGTGATCACGGCCAACCATCCGTAGATATCCGAGCGCCCGACCAGGACGAACGAAATGGCGGCTGTCGTGGCCATGAACGCGCCATACGCAGCCGCAACTCCGAGAAGCGCCACTGGCAATATCAGGAGGAGCCAGACCGGAGGATAGAGGAAAGGTCGAAATCCGACGGGCGATGGAAACCGGTCGATGTAGATCCGATTCTCGTAAGCAACGAACGCCGAGAAATCATAGATGATCGAGAGGTTTCCCTCAAAGAACGCGCGCGCCGCGGCGTGAAACACGAGAAAATCCGGGAACAGAACCCAACGCTGCGGGCCGATCAGAGGCCCCCCGGACAAGAAGAGAGTGATGGTCAGTACATCATAGATGCCGACGACGGCGCAAAAGGCCGCGGCGACGCCCAGCAGCAGCTTTGCCGAACACGCTGTCCGGCCCGAATAGATTGCATTGGCGACTACGGCAGCCTGCTTCATCCAACGCCGCATCGGCGGGCCGATCTGCATGTATCAGGAGCCTGCGTTCCAGCGCGGCTGGCGTCGCCCGCGGTAGAGCCCGGCCAGGTAGGCGAAATGCAAGGGGATAGTCCTCGGGAGATTGTCTCTGTTCAGTACGTACTGACGATAGACCCTCCAGTTGGCCCTCAGAATGGCGGGCAAACGGCCGCCGATAGCCCGGTAGAAGTAGTTCAGGTTATACGCAGCCATCCGGACATAGTCGGCGCCTACATCAGTGCGGCAGCCGCCACTTGGATCCTGGAAATGCACCAATGCGGCTCGGCCAGCATAGTAGATCGTGCCGCCATGCTTTCTGATTCGATAGCAGAACTCGGCATCCTCACCGATGGCGTTGGCCACGAAGTGCTCGTCAAAGCAACCGACCAGAACGGCGGCCGACTTGCGTACGGATAGATTGCAGCCAACAGCCCAACTGCACGGCGAGAAGTCGAAATCGACATTCAGCAGCAGGCGGTCGTCGATCAGCAGCTTCTCGTACTCTTCCTCGGAAATCTCGTCCCGGCTCTTCAATGGCTCTCCCGGGAGAGGCGAAGGACCGGTTACGACCCAGACCTTCTCGTCAGCATAGGGGGCAATATGGGCGGCGAGGAATCCGTCCCCCGTTTCCACGTCGTCGTCGATGAAAACGACGATTTCGCCCTTGGCGACTGCCAAGCCTTCATTGCGCGCGCGCGGCAAGCTCTTGTAGCTAGCGCGTCTGTAGACGATGCGCGAACTCACGCTCTCGAGATATCGATTAGTGGCCTCTTCATGTTGCACGGTCTGATCGATCACGATCAGTTCGAAGGGGGCGTAGTCTTCGCGGCTGAGCAGCACTTCGATCGTTCGACAAAGCATCGCCTCGCGATTGAGTGTTGCAATGACGACCGACACCATTGGTCGCTCAGCCAACTCGATCTCCGACACTATCCGCTCCCCATCACAGAGGGC
Source organism: Reyranella sp. (assembly GCF_004297405.1). Taxonomy (GTDB): domain Bacteria; phylum Pseudomonadota; class Alphaproteobacteria; order Reyranellales; family Reyranellaceae; genus Reyranella. The sequence goes on along the minus strand of NZ_SCVC01000012.1, from coordinate 297,281 downwards.
GGCGCGCGATGGTTATGAGATCGTAGGCCCTCTCCTGCGGGTAGCCAATCCAACCCAGCAGGCGATCGACGAACTGGTGCTTCCATCCATAAGCAGTGATCGAGCGGCCAGGCGTATCGCGCTTGGAACGTACGGGCTCATGAGATTCGAAACGGTTCACGACCATCTCAAGTCCGGCGTCATCGAGCAACGCCTGCATTCCATCCGGAAAGACACGCCAACAATCAATAGGCGCCTCATGATAGGGCCAACTCACCGGGTTGACCGTCACAATGTAGCCCCCAGGTCGAACGACGCGCGACAACTCCCGCATCCATACCCACGGTTTGCGGACGTGCTCCAGAACATTCGCGGCAACGACCGCATCGTAGCTCGCCTCGGGAACCGGGTACTCGTATTCGCTCTTTGCAACGATCTGCAATTGAGGATCTGGCTCCAGTCCCAAGACGTCCCACGCGATACCGGGTCGATGGGAAATATCCTGCAGGGTGGTCGGAAACTTGTCCGGCCCGATCTCCAGAACCCTCATTCCAGGATGAAATAGAGGCGTTGCATACTTTTCGTAGAGTATCCTGCAGTTCGGATGCATTTTTATACTATAGCGAAGCGAAGGTATGGATCAAAGAATTTGCGCACTGCCGGACTTATTCTCCCCTGGATTCCAAACGAGAGCCACTACGACGGATGGCGCCACAACGGGCGCCATCCTGCTCTTACGTTTATGTTCCTAAAGCCGAAAGCTCTTACTTTGCTTTGGCTTTCTCAAAGTCGGGAACTGCCGCCGATGCCGCCGCAAAGCGCGGCGATTTGGTGTGCTTTAGCGCCTCGGCCGCTGCATCGTTCTGCATGATCTTGGCCATGATCGCCTGCTGGGCACGCTCGAAGACGGCGCGATTGTCGATCAGATACTTCTGCGATTCACGCAGCTTGGCCACGTAACCGTTGATCTCGGGGATCACGTAACGCGCCACCATGTCCCAGCTCCGGCGGGTGTCCTCCGGATTGGCCCAATCGTGCACGAAACCGATCACCGTGCCGAAGCCGCCACTCTTGGCGTAGACGTCCTTGATCATCTTCACGAGGTCGTCGGGCGTCCCGATCGTGGCCGCCGAGCCTTCCACGAAGCCCGTCTTGTCCACGGCATCGTCCGGCGAGGAGAAGGGTGTGGCGCCCGGCCGTTGCAGCGTGCCGACGATGTATTCGTTGTGCCAGCGCAACAGCCCATGCCGCGCCTGCTCTCGCGCCTTCTCGCGCGTCTCCGCCACATGCCAGTTCAGCAGCACACGCCAGTTCTTACGGTCGACGGTATGGCCATTCTTCTTCGCCGCATCTTCGGCAAAACCCCACTGGGTCGGCAGCGCCATCAAGCCCTCGCTGGACATCGAGCCGAGCGAGATGATGCCGATGCCGTACTTTCCGGCCAGGGTCATGCCCGACGGGCTGATCTGCGAGGCCACCACGAACGGCATGTCCTCCTGCAACGGCAGGAGCTGAAGGGCAGCATCCTGCATCGTGTACCAGTCGGTCTTGTCGGTGACCCTTTCCCCCTTGAACAGACGCCGGATGATGCCGATCGCATGATCCTGACGATCGCGCTGGACCATCGGATCGATACCGAGCGTATAGGCGTCGGACGGCAGAGCGCCGGGACCCGACCCGAACATCGCGCGGCCACCCGTCATGTGGTCGAGCTGCACCATGCGCTGCGCGACGTTGAATGGATGGTGGTAGGGCAACGAGACCACGCCGGTGCCGAGCATAATCCTCTTGCTGCGCTCACCGGCCGCCGCAAGGAACATCTCGGGCGATGCGATCATCTCCCAACCGCTGGAATGATGCTCGCCGCACCAGAATTCGTCATAGCCCAGCGCATCGAGCTGCTCGACGAAATCGAGGTCCCGGCGGAACTGCAGCCTCGGATTCTCGCCGATCGGATGATGTGGGGCGAGGAAGGCGCCGAATTTGAGCCGATGCATGGGGGAACTCCTGGAGACTGGTTGTATTCCTGATCAGATTAGATCATGGCCCGTTCCGGCGCTGAACGGGAAAGGGTTTGGTCCTCTCGGTTTCGGTCAGCGGACGGACTATCCCTCAGCCAGGGCAGATCGAGCCCTACGCCAAAGACGCTCCAACCGGCTGCCAAACGGCCAACATAGTTGATGCCAGTCTACGTCTGACCTGTCAGAAATTGGCCGAATGAAGCGGCATATTTCCGTCATTGGCCTTGGTTATGTCGGCCTGCCCGTTGCTACGGGTTTCGGCCGTGCCGGCTATCAGGTCCTGGGCTTCGACATCGACCCACGGCGGATCGCCGAGCTCTCCAAAGGCTATGACCGCACCGGCGAGGTGGCACCAGCAGACCTCGCAGCACCTGGCCTGCGTTTCTCCGCGAAGCCCGAAGATCTCGCCGCAGCGGATTTCCACATCGTCACTGTCCCTACCCCGATCGACGCCAGCAAGCAGCCTGACCTTCGGCCGCTCGAGGGCGCCTCGGCGACGATCGGTCGAGCGCTGAAGCGCGGTGATATCGTGGTCTACGAATCGACGGTCTATCCGGGCGTGACAGAAGAGGTCTGCATACCGGTGCTTGAACGAGCATCCGGCCTCAAATGGAAGACCGACTTCAACGTCGGCTATTCGCCGGAACGCATCAACCCCGGCGACAGGGAGCGCCGCTTCGACAATATCCTCAAGATCGTATCGGCCGACACGCCGGAGACGCTCGAGATCGTCGATGCGACCTACAGAAGCGTCATCAGTGCTGGCACGCACCGCGCCGCGTCGATCCGGATCGCCGAGTTCGCCAAGGTGCTCGAGAACACCCAGCGCGACGTCAACATTGCGCTGATCAACGAGATCGCACTGATCTGCGACCGTCTGGGCGTCGATACGCGGGACGTGCTGGAGGCCGCGGGCACCAAGTGGAACTTCCTGCCCTTCCGGCCGGGCCTGGTCGGCGGCCATTGCATCGGCGTTGATCCCTTCTACATCGCCCATAAAGCCGAAGAGATCGGTTACCATCCGCACGTCATCCACTCAGGCCGCCGCGTCAACGACGGCATGGGTGTCTATGTCGCCAACCGGGTGGCCCGCAACATCATGCGTCGGGCCGGCAATGGCCGGCCGGCCGTGACGGTGCTGGGGGTCACTTTTAAGGAGAATGTGCCGGACATCCGCAACACGCGTGTGATCGATATCGTGCGCGAACTCGAGGACTTCGGCATCACGGTACAGCTCCACGACCCGATGGCCGATGGCGACCTGCTGCACGAAGAGTATGGATTGGCGCTGACCCCGATGGACAAGTTGAAACCGGCCGATGCTGTAGTCGTGGCCGTTGCCCATCGCGCTTATCGCGACGGAGGCTGGAAGCTGGTCCAACCACTCCTGAAGCCGTCCGGCGGCTTCGTCGCGGACGTCCCTGCCCTGCTCGACCGCGACGCGACGCCGTCCGGCGTCACGCTCTGGCGTCTCTGAACCTAGTCAGGGCCGCAACGCCTCGACGCAGATCGTGTCCCCGTCGCGCTCGTCGAGAACGAGCGCCCCCGGATCTGAGATGCGCGTCGACGTTCCACCAGCGACTTGGACATCGGCGAAACCCGCTTTCTCGACCAGTTTGGTCAAAGATTGGCGGTCATAAATCCAATGGTGGCCGCGACCGCCCGTCACCAGGCGATTGAGGCGCTGACGCAGGCCGCGTGGCTTGTCGAGGTCGAACAGGAGATAGTCCACGAAGGCGTCGGCATCGTTGTCTTCAAGGTACAGCCGGACGTTGTTGCGCAAGTCCGGCACCGCAAGCCTCAGCACGCCACCAGGCCTCAGCACCCGCAGACACTCCGCCAGGAAGGCCCGGGCTTCGCTGCGGTCGAGATGCTCCATCATGTGCGAAGAATAGATCGCATCGACCGAACCCGTCTCATGCGGGATTCGTGCCGCGGCATTGGCATAACGAACATCATGGCCGCGGCAAAACTCAGCAAACGCGATGCTGTGCTCATCGAGCAGACGAGTCCGACCGAGCAACGCCGTCAGCAGACGCGAGCGTGCTAGCCAGACCGCCGGCGAGTTGTCGTAGTTGAACCACCCTTCTGTCGGCGACTGACCACAGCCTATGTTCAGCCGCACTGCCATGTCCGTTACCGCGCGACGACCAACGTCCGTCGCCCGCCTCTACTTCTTGGAGGCGAGCTTCAGCGGTGGCCGACCGCCGGCATTGGCCGGCACGTCGGCGCCGGCACCGTAGTAGCCGCGATAACGCGAGTAGTAGTCACCATGGTCGCCGTAGCCATAGCGGGCATGCTTGGCGAGGTTCACGCGGTTGATGACGATGCCAACATGGCTCGTCACGCTGAGCAGCGCGCCCACGGCGGTCTTCACGACCTCGCGTGGGGTCTTCGCCCATTGCACGATGAACACCGTGTAGTCCGCGAGCCGCGAGATAATCCGCGCATCCGACACCGCCATGACCGGCGGACCGTCCAGGATCACGAGATCGTAACGCTCAGCGAAGACGCCCAGCGCTGCCTTCATGGCATGCGACTCGAGGATTTCAGGGGCGTTCGGCGTGTTGGGTCGGCCGCAGATGTAATCGACGCCGGAAAGCTCGTGGCGCCGGGTGCACTCTTCGAGCGTCTTCAGCCCCATGAGGTACTCGTCGATCGTACCGCCACGATCCTTGAGGCCGAGGGCGGCCGAGAGGCGTGCCTGGCGCAGGTCGAGGTCGACGATCAACACGCGCCGCGAGGCGTTCATCTTGGTCAGCAGGCCACCCAGCGAGGCAACGAATGTCGTCTTGCCTTCGCTCGGCGTCGACGAGGTGACGGCCACGATGCGTGGCGGCCGGTCGAGGCTGCCGAGACTGATGGCCGTGAACACGGCTCGGATCGATTCGGCGGCGGGCGACGTCGTGTTCTCGAGCACGTGCGCCACCACGTTGGACCGCGTCGCCGCAGCCCCCCGGACTTCCGGCACCATGCCGAGCACACCGACGCCCACCGACTCTTCGACCTGAGCGGCCGAACGGAACACGCGGTCGAGTTTCTCGGCAGCCACGGCGCCGGCCATGCCGAGCATGGAACCGATGATGAAGGCCATCATCAGGCCGCTGCGATAGTTGGGCGACGACGGCGCCCCGGACGGATGGGCATAGGCCAGGATGCGTGCGTCGGCGCGCTGGATGTCCTGCTGCTCGCGCAGTTCCTTGAATCGGTTGAGAAAGCCTTCGTACAGGGTACGGTTCGACTGCGCTTCGCGCTCGAGCTGCTTCTGCTCGGCCTCGTACTGGCTGGCCGTCCCGGCTACGACCGAAGCCTTGTCGACCAATTCCTTGAGGTCGTCTTCCTCGGACTTCGCCGCATCGAGCTCGGCGCGAACAGCCAGGGTGATGCGCTGCGTCTCGGTGAGGAAGCGCGACCGAATCGCGGCAAGCTCGCTGCGGATCTGCTGCATCTTGTAATGGTTCTCGCCGAGCTGCGCGGAGAGTTCCGCGCCTTTGCGGGTAAGCTCGACATCCTGGATGCGCAGCGCCGCCAATGTCGTGTTGCCGGAAACCTCGGGAATATTGGCCAGTTCGCCGGGGTTGAGGCTTGCCTTGCTCAGCGCGACCAAACGCCCTTCCCGCTCGATACGGCGGGCCTTGGCGGCGGTATAGCGATTGTTGAGGTCGGCCAGCGTCTGCGACGAAATCGTGCCCTCGGGACTACCGGCGAGCCCCTTGTCACGCCGGTAGGCGGCAACCGCCTCTTCGGCGACCTGCAGATTGCGGCGCAACTCGGCCAAACGCTGTTCGAGCCATTCGGTGGCACGCCGATTGGCTTCGTTCTTGTTGTCGACCTGATCGGCGAGATAGGCCTCGGCAATCGCGTTGGCGATGCGTGCCGACATGGTGCCGTCGGGGCTTTCCACCGTCACCAGGATCACGAAGGTGCGGCCGAGCAACGACACGCTGAGACGACCGGCGACGGCACCGATCGCCGCGCGGCGGCGCGGATCGCTATCCTCGGCCGGACGGCCGGCGCGCTGCGGCTGCGCTGATGCCTGCTGCGGCTTGGGCGGCGGCGCCAGCAGAGTCGAAATGCCCGTACTCCAGAGGTCACGTAGCGGCTGCAGCGCGTTGTCGATGAAGCCCGGTGGCTTGGTGCCGTTGAATTCCGGATTGTTGGCGAGGCCGAGCTTGTCGACGACACGGCCGATCAGGAACTCCGATTGAATAACTTCGAGTTCGCTTTGGATGGCGCCCATATTGAGCGTGTCGACGCCCGAAAGAGCTGCTTCGGTGCTGACGACCTTGAAGGTCCGGGTGTCGAGCATGATGCGTGCCGTCGCCTTGTAGAGCGGCGTCGCCTGGGCAAGCATCAGCGCCATCAGCGCGGTCGCAATGAGGCCACAACCAACAATCAACGCCTTGCGCCGATTGAGCAGGCGCAGCCACTCCCACAACTCGTTCGGGCTGTCGGCAGGACGCAGAGGCGCAAGCGCCGATGCGTCGGGCGTCGCTACTATCCGGTTCTGATTCGGCTCGTCCAGCATCTGGTCGGCCCTAGACAACGATCCCATCCCACCACACTCCGCAAAATGCCGTCTCGCACGACTGCCGCACCGGCATCGCCGCGGGCGGCCCCTCCTCTACGCCATCCAAGCCTCGAGCGGTCCCACACCGCTCTCCCCAAGTAACTAGACGAGTATCCTTACGCTAAACTGTCAAAACCAACGCTCCGGCACTCGAATGACATCGCCCGGTCCCACGGGCGTATCCTCGTTTACCGTTTCTTCCTGGCCCAGCGTCGCGTTGAAGCGCTGGATCGTGATGCGGGTCTTGGCCGCTCGGCGCGTATATCCGCCGGCTATTGCAATCGCCTGTACCACATTGATGCCCGATACATAGGGGAACGACCCCGGCCGCGTCACTTCGCCGACGATGTAGAACGGCCGCCGTGACACGAGATCCACGCTGAGCCGCGGGCTGCGCAGATAACCGCCGCTGCGATAGCGGTCAGCGAGCGTCGTCTCGATCTCGGGCGTCGACATGCCGAGGACCACGACGCGGCCCGCCATGCGCGGCGAAATCATACCCGTGGAGTCGACCTCGTATTCACCCGACAGCTCGGCATCCGACAGCACGACCACACGCAGCCGGTCTCCCGGTGCCACTCGATATTCTCCAAGCCGCAGGTTCTGCGTGCCCTGCGATGGCTGCTGGATCGTCGCGGTCGAGGTCGGCGGAGTTTGCTCGCAAGCCGAAACAGCCAGGGACATCGCCACCAGAAACACCACGGCACAGCGGGAAAGGATTGTACTGACAGTCACGTGAATCACCGCTTTGCCACTAGACGAATGGAGAATTGGTCGCGCGAGTATTGTGGCCCACCTGAACTCGGGTCGCTGGTCCAGCCGGTCGTGTGCTCATAGAGCGGGCCGATCGAAACTTGGGGGCGCAACATATACTGAAGACCAAAAGAGGCCTTCCAGAAATAGTCGGTGCGCGGATTGGTGTTGGCTACGCCCGGCGCCGGACTGAAGTCAGCAGTATTGATCGACGTTCCACCGACTGCGATCCAAGCGTCATGTATCTCATAGGTAAAATCGACGCCAATCGTGGTCGATACATAATTTTGGTAGGCGCTGTAAGCCGACTCGTTGATGGTCCGGCTGATCGACGGACGGATAGTCAGCGGTTCATAGCCATTCCAGACGCCCGACAAGCCAAACACGGTCGCCGGCGTTGAACTGCCATCGGCGATATACGTCAACGTCTGATAGCCGACAAAGCCTTCGAGCTTGGTCTTCCGCCCGACTGTCCATGTTGCACCGACGTTCAGCCCCCAGCCGGTCGAGTCGCGCGCCTGGCCTGCGGCGTTGATATAGACGTCGTAAACACGCTGCTGAAGGCTCGGCGACACCCAGAACGCGAGATCATCGGAGACTTCGTATCCGAGCCGAATGCGCTGTTCGTACTCGACGCGGTCTCGGCTCGTTGCGGGCAAGCCGCCGGAGAAAATTACGCTGTTATCGTAGTACCAGTAGCGAGTCCCGGCGGCCGTCGCGCGGTAGAAGAACCGGTTGAACCTCTGGTAAAGGCTGAATTCGATGGGAATCGTATCGACCACCGTTGGTGCCGACGCGAATTCGGTGTTTGGTGTGCCGAGCGCCTCCGTCGCCCGTCGGGCAGCAACCATACCCGTGGCATAGAAGTCGTTGCGAATGTCGAGCCGGCCATCGAACTGAAACGTGTAGTTCTGATAGTTCTGACTGGTCGCGGAGGGGTAGAAGCCGAAGCCTCCGTTCGCAAGCAGCCTTATCTCGTGCCTCGACCACTCCGACTTGAGTTCGAGGGATGGACGAATGTAGGTGTACGGCGATCCGACCGTCGGCGCCGGCGTCGCATAGACGTTGGTGTCGTAGCCCACCTGGATGTCCAGCATGGGGTAAAGCGTGAAGGCGCCGATCACGATGCCGAGTTCACCGCGCGTAACCTCCCCACCTCCTCCCGTAGCGGGAGAATTGCCAAGCACTGCAGGAAGATCGACTTGAGGTGTCTGCTCTTGCAACGTCTGAGCGGCAGGCGCCGGCGTAGAGTCCTGCGCCTGGGCCATCGTGGCGGCGCACGACAGCAAGATCCATCCCAGGACGGGGGACCAGACTAATTGCGATCGACTCGCACTAATAGTCATGGGACTGGCATGCCATCCGGGAATGGGTCCGAGCGTCGGCGGGAAGAAATTCCAGCGCGGACTTGGAGCGTCAGCTGCCGCTCGTGCGATTCTGTGGCGGCACATCGAAAACAGGAGGTAGCGGCCCCGTCTGGGTGGGCGGCGGAAGCGTCGGCGAAGGGGGCGACGTCGGCGGCGGATTAGACACCGGCGTGGTTACGGGCGGACTGCCTGGAGACGGCGCAGAAGTCGGCCCCGGTCCTGCGTCAGGTGCGATGAGGTTCACGATGCTGGCCAGTGCCGCAGGCGACGTGCCATTCGGTCCACCTAGCATCTGTGCAACGAGCTGGTTCATGTTACCCGGCGCCACCGGAATCACGGCTTCGCCAGGCAAGCCACCGACAGGACCTGGGATAGGCGGCGTCAACGACGACGCCAGACCGCCGAGTTGCGGTTGCACGCCTTCCAAGCCACCAAGATTACCGGAGCTGGGAGCTGTATTCTGCAAAGGCGCGGCGGCCTGTAGCGGTCCAGCGTTCTGTAGAGGACCGGTGCTCTGCAGAGGCCCCGCACCTTGCAAAGGGCCTGCACCTTGCAAAGGGCCTGCACCCTGCAACGGTGTAGAACCTTGAAGGGGGCCGGCACCCTGCAATGGGCCTGCCGACTGAAGCGGGCCTTGCTGAGCCTGTTGCGGACCGCCTGCGGGACTTTCGGGTGCGCCGTTTTGGAGAGGCAACGCACCCTGGAGTGGACCAGCGCCCTGAAGCGGACCTGCGCCTCCTAGCGGATTCGCGCCCTGCTGCACGCCAAGGTTTTGCTGCGGACCGCCCGGCGCCCCTTGGGCAAGCTCGGGATTGCCCGATTGCGCCTGTGCAAGTTCGGGAGCGCCTGAGAATGCCTGCGCCAGCTCCGGTCCACGCTGGGCTTGGGCTGTGGTAACCGAAAGGAGAACCGACAGCGCAACAAGACCCTGCGTCTTGACTGCAATATTAACCATGACACCCAACCCGATCGTGCAGCGAATTCATGTCACGACCAATTTGAAGGAGCTCGCTCGTCGTCCACTTGGTCCGAATCGATTCGCCCGATTCGGCCCCGCCCAAGTCTTGAGACAAAGTACAGATTTGCACGCAAGAAGCCAAGACCTCACGCAGTCTGCGAACTTGGATGAGTTCTTAGCCTCCACATGCTGATGCCCCGCGAAGCAAATTCTGCATGAACACTTATGGCCCAAGGTCACAAGTCCAGCCTGCAGCAGGCCATATCAAACTCTGCAGCAGCAAACTCTAATCCACACTCAATATGCAAATATAAACTTACGGCTATTTTTGGATAATATCACTCATTTTCAATGGATTGAACCTCACTGTTACAGCAGATGCTTAACGATCGCTCTTCGCCCGATCGGCGAGATTTTCGAGCGCGCTGGCAAAAGCAACCGCATCCCCGCAAGCGACCCGCCAGTAGCCGGCCGCAGCGGAGCGCGCGAGCAGGTCGACATCCGAATCTGCACTGCCGACGAAAAGCACGGGCTTACCCGACCCGATGCAGGCGTAGATCTTCGATGGCAGGACAAAACCCACGAAAGTGTCACGTAGAGTAACCAAGTGGGCTGCCGGTGTGCGCAATAGAGCGGCCAGCTGATCCAGCGGCACGGGGGGTGAGCGGTGGAATGGCAGGCCGCGCTCCTGGAACCTTGCAGCCAGCGTCTCGGCCCCTCCCCCTGTGGCACTAAGCCACAGCCGAACTCGTCCACTTCCTTCCCGGTGATGACGCTCGTAGCCAGCCGCGACGGTTTCGACCTCGTGGGCGATTCCGTAGTTGCCGGCGTAGAGCAGGACGCAGGCGCCCTCGAGTTCCTCGGGTACCGCCATCGCCTTCCCGCCAGCCTCAAACAAAACCGGCGAGCCATCGCGCACGAGCGCCATGCGATCGGCAGCTATGCCTGCCTCCGAGAGACGGCGGACCTGGTCCTGCCCCAAGACCTCGAAGCCATCGACCCGCCGTCGCCAAAAGTTCGTCAGCGCCAGCATGGCGTTCAGCATCCACGACGAACGGGGCTGTGCGGCGATCAGGCATTCAGGATGAAAATCGGTGATTCGATAGATCAGCCGCCCCCGCCAGAGCGGCTTCAGCGGCACGAGAAAGTGGATCAGGAACGGCGGAGATCCCGTGAACAGAATGCCGTCAGCGGCGCGCAACCGGCTGAACGCCGCGGTGAGTAACCGCAAATTGGTCCTTATGGTCCAGAGCAGGCGGCCGGCCATCGACGCACGCGGCACCGGCCGCGTCTGAAGGCGGATCTCCGTCAGGGAGCCCTTGCCCCTCGCCTCGGACACCGTTGAGCTCGAGGTCGACGTGAGTCCAACCAGCGTTACATCGTGCCCCCGCTCCGCCAGCGTCTGCGCGCGCAACTGCATGTATTGGCCGACTGCGCCGAAGTCCGGTGGCAACCAGTCCGCAATGATAACGAGCCGCTTCTCCGCGAGGTCAAAGGGGCTGCGCTCCAGCAGCTCCATCATGCCGCCGCTCTCTCCCTTTTCGAGACGTCGGCGATCGAGCGATAAAGCTCCGCCATTCGTTGAGCGACGGCAGGCCAACCATAGTGATCGATGACATGGCGGCGTCCCGCTTCGCCTCGACGACGGCAGGCTTCGGGATCGGAGAACAGAGTATCGAGCCCCGCTGCAATCGCCTTCGGTGTCGGCTCGACGACGGCACCGGCGTCGATCTCCCGAACGATCTCAGACATGCCGACATCGGGCGTCGCCACCACCGGCAGGCCGCGCCGCATGGCCTCGAAGGCGGCAATCCCGAAATTCTCCGATAGCGACGTCATGGCGAACAAGCGTGCTGCTGCAAAGAGCGCTTCCTTGTCGGCGCCGCTGACATGGCGCGGCAGGATCGTCAGGCGTTGTGCCACGCCGAGCCGCGTCGCCTCCGACGCAAGAAACGCTGCATGGCCATCGGCATCGTCACCTGCAATCACCGCGCGCACCGAAGGTGCGTACACGAGCGCCGCGATCAGCCGATCAAGCCCCTTCTCCCAACTGATCCGGCCGAACGCCAGGACCATTGGCCCACAGGCGATAGCGGCCGCCACATCCGGCGACAGCGGTGACGCGGTTGGCGGCGGCGGATCGTCGACGCCGTGCGGGATCATGGCAATGCGCGGCAGGCGCCAGCCAAAGCTTGCGATGTGCTCCGCCTCCACGGTCGACGTCGCGTGGATCGCCGCTGCGGCTTCGAGGTTCGGGCGCTCGATCAACCCGATCCAGGCCTGCTTCACCCATCGGCTCTTACGCCGGATCAGTTCGGGCACCAGCATGCCTCGCGGCGAGATCACGTAGGGAATGCCATGCGCCCGCGCGGCCCGCGCGCCGGCCAGGATCGGCCAGAGGTAGACGGCGTGCAGATGCACGGCATCGAAACCTGCAACCGATGCCGAAAGCCTCCTTTGCATCGGCGGCGACCAGTAGAGACGGCGTAGAATCCGGCTTGGAAAGTACGTCACTTTCACGCCATCGAGATCGACAGGCTGCAGCAGCGGCACGTCGCTATCGGCGGAGCCATCGACGTTGGTCGTGAAGACCTGGACGTCATGGCCTGCCGCCGCCAGCTCCCGGCACAGCGCATGGACCGAACGGATCGGACCGCCGTATCTCACCGCCGGCAGGTAGGTCGGAACGACATGAAGGAGGCGCAAGAGCTTGTCCGAGGCTTCACTGGGGCTTGAAGTGCCCGGTTGATTGATAGCATAGCTGTTGCAGGGATGGGCTCCGCGATCGAATGAAGCTCCATATTGGGTTCCGGCCGTCGATCGTGGTCGTATTGCTGGCGATCGTGACCGCGCTGCTCTGGCTGGTTACCTGCCAAGCAGGTACAAGCACAGGCGCATTCTGGATCGCGCTTCTCCCTGCCCTTTTCTACACAGGCCTCCTCGGCGTCTCGTGCTTTGCCCTGGCGCGGATCGCAATGATCGAGCGCTGGATGGACTGGAACTCGCCCGGTCGCCTCCTGATCCTCGCCCCACACGAAGACGATTGCGTCATCTCAGCAGGCGGCCTCGGTCTTCGGAACGCCCGCCTGGGCGGCGCCGTGCGTATCGCCTATCTCGCAAGGGACGAAAATCCTGGCCTGCCCGAACGGCGCGCCGCCGAAGCACGTGCAGCCTGGCGCCTGGCCGGCCTCGGCGAGAGCGACCTGCAGTTCCTCAATCTGATGCCGCCGTTGGAGAGCCGCGACCCCGAGAAGCTTCGTCGTGCTTCGGTGGCGCTAAGGGCGCTGATTGACGACTTCCATCCGACTGCGATCGTCATGCCGGCCTTCGAGGGCGGCCACATCCACCACGACATGGTCGCTGCGCTGATCAGCTCCATTGTAACCCCAGCCGATTGCTTCGATCTGTTCGAGGCTCCCGAATACAGCCCCTACGTTTCGCTGCTGAACACCCCCCATCGTGTCCTGTCCCTGGCCGCGCGGTGGCTGTTCTTCGTCATGTATGTCGGCACGCCCGACGGCGTCGATGGCCGGCCCGTGCTCAAGGTGAGGCTCGATCGGGACGAACTCGCGAGCAAGCAGCGCATGCTGGCCGCCTTTGTCAGCCAGAACGCGCCGTCGCTCGTTGCGACTCGCAGCTATCCTGACCGGCTCGTAGCACATGGGCCGCCGCGCCATCGGCGATACCCGTTCGACTTCACATCGTCGTACTTGCGATTGGCTTTGGCCCTGCGTCAGCGCCTACCGGCGTCGATCATCGACCGCCTGTTGCCAGTGCAGCTCGGCACGATCGGCCGCATGGGCACGATCACCGACTGGGAGGCCGAGCAAGGCGCTTCGTCCGGCCGCTGAATCGCCTCAACGTCTTTCGTAAAACTCGAAGACGTGCGGATCTCCCGGAAACTCCTTCCGTGGTCCCCACGGCGTCTTGTCGGTTGGGGCAAAGTAAGGCTCGAGCAGGCCCAACTGGGAAAGAGACTGCGTCATATCCCGGAGATTCCAGCCGACCAGCAGCAGGCCGCCTTGCCGCAGGACGCCATGAAGGACCTTCAGCAACGCCCGAAGATCGTCGTGCTCGATCAGCCCATAATCACCGTGCTCGGGAATGCGATAGGCCAACACGCCACTCAAGACGATGCAGTCGAAGAATCCGGGTGGCCGATACTGTTCGATCTGCTCGATGGGCGCGACGATGTGATGCTTGCTACCCCATACCTTGGTGGACGGATTGCGGTCGATCGTCGTGTAGCGGTTCGGGTCGTCGGCAAACAACCGTTCGTATTGATAGGTATAGACAGCGGTACCGACAAACAGGACCTGCTTGTAGGTAGCGCTCACCCAGGGCAGCGCTTCGTTCTGCAGGAACAGGCGCTCCGGATTCCTCCGCAGCATGTTCTCGTACTGATCGTTCATGCCAACGATACGCAGCAGCACGAAGCGGTGCAGTGACTTCGGGATCAGCGACTTGGCGCCGGGAAAGACATCGTTCACCCAATAGGCGATCTTGCTGAGCGATGTCTTGAGAGTGCCAGTCATCAGGACATTCCACCGAACTGATCGACCAGATCGAGATAGGATCTGGCCCGTTGCTCCAATGTCAAGCTTTCCACGATCATCTCGCGTGGCGTGTAGATCCCCGCTTCGACACCGAACCAGAACTCGTCGAAGGCCGGCAGGAGATCGGCACCGCCCCTGAATTTCACGCCGCAGCGTTCATCCCAGTAGGGAACCGACGTCACTGGCGCGAAGCGCACGCGATGCGGCGCATAGGTCGGGTCCTTCCACAGGCCGCCATGATCCCACGCGAGGATCGGGATGCCGGACGACAAGATCTGCTGTGCCGCCAAGCCCTGCGTCTCGTGATGACTAAGATAAACCATCGAGCGGGCCCGCCGGCTGAGCCTGTGAAGCTGTTCTTCGCGATAGAAACCGTACCGCAGGACCCGGAAGCTGAGATTGCGGCGCCGCAACTCGGCGACCAGTGGCGCGACGATGGTCCGCAGATACCGGCCGCGATGGCGCACGATCTTGTCGTAGACCAGAACATCGACATCCTTGTTGGCCCGCATCGATAACGACCATCGGTCGGTGTCGATGCCGGCCGGCCAGGCGCTGACGAGCCCCGGCCAGACGGTGGAGAACATGCTCGCCGTCCATGCGCATGGCACCAGCACGCGGCGAATCGGCCGCTGTCGTGGCAGGTCGGGATTGTCGTTGGGATGATTGTAGATCGACGTGCCAAAGAGGATCGGCGTCTGCTTCGGCAGCTTGTCGAGTACAAGCGGCTGCCCGATCACACAGGCCAATTCGTTGGGATGCGCATGAAGATAGCGAAAATCGTTGTCGCGGTAGCGCACGCCCAGCCGGTCGAGCCCCGCCCGCAGGTTGAGGTAGACTCGCATCGTGCCGCCGGGCTGCTTGGGCCCCCGTAGCGCCCAACGCGCCATACGCCGCGGATAGCGGTCGAAGGGTGTCCACCGATCCGCATCGGGTTCTTCATAGAAAAGATTGAGAGGCGGCCGTGTGTGCATGGCAAGACTACACAAACTTAAACTGCACTGTCACTGAAGACAAGCAAAGGCGTCAGGTGATGCTCGATACCGCCCTATCCCGTTTTCTGGTCGCCAACATCTTCCTCTCAGCCATGACCTCGCGGTACAGCGCTGCCATATCCGTGGCTACATCGCCGATGCTCCGGCTGCGCTGCATGTTGTTCGAGAGACGCGCGAGTTCGTTACGATCCGTCACCGCCTCAATCATCGCCTCGGCCCATGGCCGTGGGTCGTCAAACGGAAGAAGCCAGCCGTCGATACCGTCGCGCACACGCTCAGCGATGCCACCGAGATCGGCGCCCATGACGGGAATGCCCAGCGCCTGCGCCTCCTGCACGACGATCGGTCCCGTCTCCATGTAGCGAGACGGCACGGTGAGAACATCGATCGTCTCGAGAAACTTCGGCACCTGCTCGTGCTCGACGAGCCCCACCATCTCGATTCGCTTGTCGCGCTTCGCGGCCTGTTCGATCGAGTGCACATACGCAGGCTCGGTGCCGGTGCCCGCGATGCGCAGACGAACCCGTAGATCCTTCGGCACCAGCGCGAGAGCCTTTATGACCAGATCGGCGCCCTTGTAGGCTTCGAGCCGGCCAAGGAAGCCGATAACGATCTCGCGACTGTCGTCACGTTCGCGTACCCGTTCGCTACGCCCGGCAAAGGTCTCGCTGGCAGCCTGCGCAGATACCACGATTTTCTCCGGCGGGATCGCATTGGCGGCGAGCGCAGAGCGCACCCATTGGCTCGGCGCCACAATGCGCTCGGAAAGAGTCGCCATGGATCTCAATTGCCGCGCCTTGGTCGCGGCGCTCGCGGTGATCGAGAGCAATGCCGCGGCTCGCGAAGACATTCGCGATATCTCACTGTCGGTGGCGTCCCACTTCGGCAGCATCGACACCAGCCATGCGGCTGGTGCTGGAAACCCGCGATGTAGCGCCCAGCATCGCGCACACCGCGTGGCGTCGATGCGGCCGTCGCATGGCCCCTTACCGTAGAGCAGCATCGTGCCACGCATGCAGAGTGCCGAAGGCACGTGCATGGTCACCACCGATGGAATGCCCATCCGCGCCACTTGCCGCAGATGGCCAAGGCCCGCGCCGCTGGTCCACGAGTGCAGATGGAAGATATCGGGCTTCGCCTCTTCCACGATGCCCTGGAAGGCCGAGCGGCGGGCCTGCGAGCCGTCCCCTGGCGTTGGTGCGGAAGTTACGTCGGTCGCATCGATCGGATAACGCACGACATCGACACCATGCCACTTGTAGCGATCGTAGCCCTTGTTCGTCGCCGCGATGATCGTGCCATCAATCGAATGACGTGACAGCGCCGTTACGAGATCGCGGACATAGACTTCCGTACCGCCCGTCGAATCGGGAAAGTAGAACCCGACGCAGTGGACGATGCGCAGTGGTCGCCCACCAGCCGGCGCGCCGGCTGACGTCATGGCCAGAGCACTCGAAAGCGCAGCAGCCTCTCGGTCATCGCAAAGCCCAGTACCTTGTATGCGAGGGTCAGAACAGGCCGCACCGGTGGTTTGAAGTCGGGGTCGAGCCTGTAGATCCAGTCGACGATCTCCGCCGCTTCGGTCGGGTAAGCCTTTGCGAAGGAGCGTACGTTCGGCCACATCACGCCGATTGCCGCCCGCTTGCGGCGCAACGTCAGCTCGCCTTGCGCCTCCAGCATCGCCAGGACCTTGCGGAAGATCGAGATGTAGGTCCAGTAGCCGACGTCGCGCTTGAACCCGGCCGTATGCTGCAGCCGCTCGCTGCCATGGCGCCTATGCACGAAGCCGGGTTGGCGATAGACCGCCAATCGCGGCTTACGCATCGAGACTTCAAGAATGAACAGACGGTCGTCGCGCAGGGCGAAGTCCTGACGATGGGGGATATCGCGCACCAGCTCGCGGCGAAACAGGAACGCCGAATAGTGCGACGACCAGACCTCCCCGAGCTGCTGGGCAATGAAGTCGTCGCAGTCGACCCAGTCGTTGACGTGTCGCACGCCAGTGGCATCGTCGTGGTCTTCGTAGCCCGCGACGACGACATCGGCGCCGGTCTGTCGCGCAATGGCAAGCTGCTCGCGGTTGGCCTGCGGTGTGAGCCAGTCGTCGGAATCGAGAAAGCGCACATAGTCGCCATGCGCCATTTCCATCGCCGTCTGCACGGCCCAATCCTTGCCCCAGTTCTCCGTGCGGATCGCAACGACGTCGGTCTGCGCCTGAAGCCAATCCCACGTGCCGTCCGTGCTGCCATCGTCGACCACGATGATCTCGACCCTGCAGCCATTCGATCGACAGGAGCTGATAGCCTGCGGAAGCGACCACAGGCGGTTGTAGGTCGGAATGACAACAGAAATGTCGCTCATGCGGAAGCGGCTGGCGCCCTCAGAGCGTCGTCGTCCGCGGCAAGCCGGCGCGCTGGTCGAGCCAGCGCATGACCATCGGCAATCCGAACTTCGCGATCAGCGACCAAACCAGGAAGAACATCAGCACACTGCCCAGAATCTTCGGCAGCGACATTTCCATGCCGGTGCCGCCGGCATTGAAGACGAACGCCATGACAATGCCCTCACGCAGCATCCAGGGCAGCTGCCTCTGCATGAAATACTTGATGACCAGTGCCAGCAACACGCCGATCACGAAAATTCCGGCCAGCATGCCCGGAAACCCGAGATCGACGTAATTTTCTGCCATGTAACCGACACTGATCGACGTGCCGAGCCGGACCTGTTCTGTCGGATCGGCGCGCGTGAGCCGCATATAAACGTCGGTGTCGGAGAGAGCCGCCTTGTCGGGGAAAAGGATGCGGGGCTGCAGAACGTGAGAGAGCGCGTCCTTCCACTGGCGCATCGGCGTCGTCTCGGGGGTACTGTCGACGACGCTGATCACCGAGCCGAAGATATCGACGTAGGCGAAGCGAATGAGCAGCATGTAGGACGTTTCGCCCCACTTGGTCTCGCCAATGTTCAGCGCCTTGTCACCGAGATAGGCCATGCGCTCACCAAGCGGCACCCGGATCTGCTGGCTCTCGGTCTCGCCCGTGAGATAGTCGCGGTACTCTACCTTCACCGACGTCCAGAACAGGGCGAGCAGGAGGAGTACCGAGAGCCATATCACGGCAGCGGCGCTCGCGGTGAAGGTCCATTTGATGCGCGCGGCGATGGCGGCAAAGGCGACGTAGATGAAGACTGCGCGGAAATCCGACAGGAAGCCCGTGAAACCGACGAATATCTCGATCAAAATTGCCGCCAGCAGCATGCCGCCACCGCGGCCGGTCGTAAAGACGTAGGTGCACAACAAGAACAACGCCACGACTTTGACCTGCGATGCCGCATAGAGCGGCTGATCAAGGCTCCCTACCTGCCGCGAGACAAGGGTACAGAAGACGGAGGCCGCGATTGCGCCAACGTAGACCAGGATCAGATCCTGCGCGCGCCAGCGTTCGTGAGCGTAATAATCGCGGACGGTCGGCAGCTTGATCCCTCCCAGCACCAGCCGGAAAGCGAGCGCCAGCACGATCAGGCTGCACAGCGCGTACCAGTAGGCCGGCAGCACATCGGGGCCGTAGGTGCCGTCGGCCATCGATTCGCCATCGAAGACCGACTGCAGCACGCGCGAGAAAGCCTGCGCCCACTGCCATAGCAGGAAGAAAGCCACCCCCTTGGGCATGGTCGGCATACCGATGATCGACAGCAGCGCATAGGGGATCATGCCGCCGACCGCATAGGAGAAGGGATCCGGCACGAACGGCGCGGCGAAAAGGTTGACGACCGCAAAATAGAACGAGACGCGCTGCAGGAGCGCGAAATCGAGCCGCGCGACGGTGGGCGCCGGCATCGCTGTGGTTGTCGTCATCTTCCGATCGGGAGTTCTCTGGGCGGCACGGCCTTATCTTAGTCGAGTCCGGCCGGCAAGAGCAGTCCCAGCCTGGAGGATGCCCTCCGCCGCCCGTTCAGGCGAATAGACCTTCATGCGTTCTGCCAGATGGCGCCGGGTAAGGGCCGGGTCGAAAGCAAGCACGCGACTAATACCGGCAGCCAAGGCCCCTACATCGTCGAGGGGAACGACCTCGCCGGTCACGCCTGGCTCGACCAGATCGGGCCCGCACCCCATGGCATCGGACACCACGGCCGGAATGCCGCAGGCCATCGCCTCGTTGACCACCAGCCCCCAGGTCTCCTCGGCGCCCGACGGCAGCACGAGGACATCGGCTGCAGCATAGACCTCGGGCAGGCGGCTTTGGTTGACGAAGCCGAGGAAGTTCACGCCGAGCCCGGCTGCCTGGGCCGCGGCCCTGAGACTACCTTCGAGCTCGCCGGCCCCCGCAATGGTGAGCTCGATCGGCCGGCCGTCCGCGGCCAAACGAGCGGCTGCGGCCATGACGTCGAACGGACGCTTGTAGGGAACCAACCTGCCCACGAACAACACGCGGCGACCCGTCACCTCCCCTGCTCCTTGGCTGGCGGCACGAAAAGCATTGTTGTCCACGCAATGCGGCGAGAAGAACAGCCGATCGGCTGGCGCGCCATAATGCTCCAGATAGGCGCGATTGCGCTGCCCGACATAGAGATAGCCGTCAAAGAGCTTCATCACCTGCGAGAAGGCCAGCTCCTTGGCGAGGCGCAGCGCGGCCCGGCGAGGACTGCCGAGCTGGGAATCGCCCCGCACCAAGACGGGAACGCCCAGGCGCCGGCAGGCCCGCACAGCCTGCCAGTAGGATCGCAAGGACCAACCCGGCACGACGAAGGCATCGAAGCGACCTTCGGCGATCCTGTCGGCGATCTCCGGCGTGTTGCAGCCGCCAAAGCGCGACGTCGAGGGTTGGCGCGAGACGTTGGTCAGGAAGCGGCTTTCATAGCCCGACAGCAAATCCACGTCCCAGTCGAAGGCAACGCCGTAGCCGATCTGCGCTTGCTGCTCGGCCGTCTGGCGATGAGCAAAGAAGACCGTGAGGTCGCAACGGGCCGCAAGTTCACGGAAGATCGGCGTGTAGTACTGGATTGGGTGGCTGATCAGGAAACCGATGCGCTGCATCACCCGGTCTTCCTGCCGGCAAGAGCACGGTCGAGCGCCTCCGCAAGCAGGCGCGTCGACTCACGTGCCGAATAGGCCTCGAAGCAACTGCGATCCGCTGTCCCTGCCGAATGGGCCGGCCGCTCCAGGAAAGCCAGCAGCGCCGTTGCCGTTGTCGCCGGATCTGGCAGTGCCTGGTCGGTCAACGTCAACACCTCGCCTGCTCCGGCCTGCCGGATCATCGTCACGGCGGTGCTTTCCTCGTGCAACAGCGCGAAGAGCGGTCGTTCCGACAATATCGCCTGAAAAACCTTGGAGGGGGTGTAGTGCCGCTCGGTCGACCCCAGGACCAGGACGCCGTCGCTCTGCATCAAATGGCCGAGCGTATCGACGTAGCCGATACGATGTGGATGCTCGCTGACCATATCCGCAACGCCTGCTGCCTCGGCACGCGGCAGGACGCGGTGTCCCTGCGGATCGTCCGGCGAACTGCCCGTGCCGACGAAATGCACGCGCAACCGGGAGGCAGCCTGCGGCGCCTGCTCGCGCAGAGCCCGTAGCCCCGCGAGGAAAGCGTCGAGGACCACGAGCCCGGCCGGCAGCAAGGCACCGGCATAGATCAGATGGAAATGTCCGTCGCCCGGCTGGAAGAGGAAGGGCTTGCGCTGCAGGTCACGCACCAACGCATAGTCCTCGGGTGCGCTGCCCATGGACATGTAGGCCAGCACCGACCGACGGGCGACGTCGGGGTTGCGTTCGAGCATGCCGGCCACATAGCCCGGCGCCATGCCGGTGATCAGCGCTGCGTCGCGGACCGACCATGGCTCGAGCAAGCTTGCAAGGCGATACGACGCCCAGGCGCGGCTGAACGGCACCTCGATGCCCGGCCATCGATTGACCCACGGGTCCTGATAGTCGATGCCGAACGGCACGCCGCGGCGCAGATGCAGCAACCGCCCGACCGGCGCGAGATAGTTGGACGGAATGGTGACCAACACAAAATCGAGCTGACCGGCCTTCGCCATGGAGGAGAGCGCGCGATAGCACCCCCAAAAGGCGCGGACGCCGATATCACCGACCAGACGTATTGGCCGCGTCGACAGTGTGGCGGCGTGCACCACCTCGAGACCGGCCGGTACGAGCCGTTCGAGGTCGGGATCGGGCCGCTCCTCGTATTTGGCCGGGTCGCCGGTCACCACCACCGGCTCCCAACCGAACTCCGGCAGATAGCGCGACCACAGACGTGCCCGATGGGCCCCAACCAAATTGCTGGGCGCAAAATGTCCACTGACCAAGGCAATGCGCCGCTTCATACCGACGCCAGTCGAGCGCTGACTTTCCCATAGAGGTCGAGGTAGCGCGCCACGACAGCGTCTGCCGAAAAATGATCCTCGGCGCGACGGCGACACTCGGCGCGATCCAAGCCCCCCACGCGCTCCACGGCCTCACATCCCTCCTCGATCGATTTGATCAGGAAACCGTCGACGCCCCGCCGCACGATTTCCGGCAGTGCCCCGCGCGGGCACGAGATGACCGGCGTGCCACAGGCCAACGCCTCGGCGAAGACGATGCCGAAAGGCTCATCCCATTGGATCGGCACCACCATCGCCCGCGCCTGTCCCAGAAGAACGTTCTTCTGCACGTCGTCGACGGGGCCGACATATTCGATGCCGCCCCTGCCGATCTCCGGCGCAATCCTGCGGCGCCAGAATTCGCCTTCCGGATCGTTTCCGGTCGAGTGATTGCCCGCGATCACCAGGCGCCGCCCGGCGCGGCGGGCGATCTCAATGGCCCAATGCGCGCCCTTGATCTCCTCGACACGGCTCAAGAATACCAGCGGAGCATCGTCCGGCACCGACGGGCTGAGCGTAAGGGCTTCCGTATCGGCAAAATTGGGGATGCCATGCCAGTCGCCACCGGCTGGCCGGCCGCGACGTGCGATGTAGTCGCTGCATCCAGTGAAGGTAATAACTCCTGGCTTCGCGAGTTTTACGGCGAGACCTGACGTACGCAATGTGGGCTCGCGTTGATAGGACATCACCAGCGGTATGCGGCCGCGCAGCAGTGGCAGCAGATAGGCGACGCGCGAGAAGCTGTGCACCAGGTCCGGCTTGAACGCCCTCACGGTCTTCCAGAGGAAGCGCGTATTGGAGATCGTATCGGAACGGGAGAGCGAGCTCAGTCCGGGCCAGGCAAAGAAGGCATCGGCCGGGCACTCCGACCCCGGCCGGGCGGCCAACCCGACCGTATGACCGGCGGCGCGCAGCCGGCGTACCAGCACGTCGACGATGCGTTCGATGCCGCCATAGAGCCGCGGCGGCACTTCGATCTCCGGGTCGGCGGTCAGAAGCAAGCGCATCAGGCAGCCGCCCTTCGAGAGGAGCGCCCTGCTCCATCGAATGCAGAAGCGACTGATGTCAGCAGGATGGCCTGTTCCTTCTCCCAGTTGTAGCGCTCACGGCCAAGCCTCCATGCCTCTGCCGCGGCTTCGGCAAGGGCCGAAGACGATGCCAACTCATCGAGAATCGCTGCCAGTCCCGATGGATCAGCCAGCGAACAAAGACGCGCGGCGGCACCAAGATCAGGCGCCAGCCGGCTTTGGGCAGGCGTGTCGCTCATAACGACCGGAACGCCGGCCAGGAGATAGGTGAAGATCTTGTTGGTGAGGCAGATCCGGCGGTTCTCGCTGACATCCGTCTCAGGGGACAGGCCAATGTCGTATTGCGCAGCCAGCCGGACCATCTCGCCGGGCGGCGCCATCGGCAACAGCTTGACCCGGTCGCCGACGCCGAGCTTTCCGGCCAGCGCGAGGAGTGCATCGCCGTGCCCCCAGCGATTGCTGCCTCGGATGTCCAGCGTGACGGTAGCACGCGTCCGTGCCATCGCCTCGATAAAGGCCTGCAGACCACGATCGAGGCCAATGGTCTGGGAAAACCAGTAAGCCCGGAGGTTTGGTGCTTTCCGCGGCGTTGGATGCGAGGGCGCCATCGATAGCGGGAACACGTTGAGTACGATCGACGGAGAAACTCCGTAGCGCCGCGCATAGGCCTCGCCAATCAACGGCGACGCCGCCGTCGTATAGGCGCAGGACGGCAGGAAGGCACGCTCCACCGTTTCTACCATTCGCATGCGAAAGACTTCGCCAGGCGTTCCCGTGCCTTCGCCGGAGTGAAAATCTTCGGCATCGAAGCCGACCAGCGCACCATGCTGGCGAGCTGCCGCCGCGGCCGCGGGCAATGCGGCAATGTAGTGAGCGATGTATAGATCGGCGTGGGTCTGGCGGGTTGCCCTCGTCAACGCCATGACCGGCGCGCGGGCGCTGCAGGCCGCCACGTTGGCTGGCACCGACAACCCCATCGACAGGAGGCTCTTCGCCAGCATCGTCGCGGCGCGGGCGGTGATGGCCTCCTGCAGCGACCTCTTCACGCGCACGACCTTCCATGGCCTGGAGGCGGCGATCGCGTCATCTTCGCTGCGCAGCGCTTCACTGTAGTCGCAAACGATGGCGGTGATGTCGTAACCGGCGCCATGCAGCGCATCCGCTTCCTTCACTACGCGCGGGTTCGACGCGAGGTTGCCGGGGCTGACGATGCAGACCGAACGCGGCATCGGCGCGGTCAATCCGCCGCCGGCGGCTTCGACTCGATTCGCAGCCGCCCTTCGAGCTGAAGTGCGAGGACGCCATCACCTTGGTTCTGATTGAAATCATAGGCGATGCCGCCGGGGCTGCACGTTGCGACATGGAACAGAATCGCATTGGGCACATCATGGTCAACAACAGCAGGCGGTGAAACTGTAGTGAGATCGAAGCTGTAGTCCCCAGATGCCAAGAACAAGGGCTGCAAATCGAACGTGCAAACATACCTGCCCGGCTGGCTGGGCAAGGTCCGCTGGGAGAATGCGTTGGACGAGTAGAAGCCGACCGGCAAATTGTTGGCGTCGCGCAGTTGCATGTTGAAGCCGAGCCCGAGTGTGTCCGAGGCATCGACTTCCAAGCGGAGGCGAATGGGGGTTCCCGGCTCATAGGCATCAGTCGGCATGCCATGCACGTCGAGCAAGTCAGCAGCGATGATTGCCGAATGACGGCCACGCCCCCAGTCGCGCGAGGCCTTTCCCTTGGCGAGCGAGGCCGAATAGTGCGCGACTGCCGCTTCGACCGGTCCGTCGAAAATAAGCTGCCCGTCCTTCAGGACGATGCCTCGTCGTGTGAGTGCCGTGACTGCAGCGAGATTGTGGCTGACGAACAGCACCGTGCGACCGGCGCTTGCCACCTCCGACATTCGATCCAGACAACGCTTCTGGAATTCGGCGTCGCCGACCGCCAGCACTTCGTCGACGAACAGGATATCGGTCTCGAGATGGGCGGCCACGGAGAAGGCAAGCCGCGCATACATGCCGACCGAATAGCGCTTGACCGGCGTGTCGAGGAATTTCTCGACACCGGAGAAATCAACGATCTGATCGAACTTGGTCAACACTTCCCGACGGGTCATGCCGAGAATGGCGCCGTTCAGGAAGATGTTCTCACGCCCGGTCAGCTCGGGATGGAAGCCGGTGCCCACTTCGAGCAGGCTGGCCACGCGGCCGTTGAGTTCCACTTGCCCGGTTGTCGGCTCCAGGATGCGCGACAGGATCTTGAGCAGGGTCGTTTTGCCGGCGCCGTTGCGGCCGATAATGCTGACGACCTCGCCGCGCTTGATCTCAAAATCGACATCGCGCAGCGCCCAAAATTCCTCGAGCTCATCGCCTTCGACCACGGCGCGGCCGCGCAGCATGTCGGCGCCCTTGCGCACGACGCTACGCGCGCTACGAACCAACGCTTCACCCAGGATCGCACTGTGCTGAAACTTGTTGTGGCCGATGATGAAGCTCTTACCGAGCTTGCCGGCGCGGATAACAGTGTCGGCCATGGTCAGATCATGTCGGCGAAGCGGCGCTCGGTGCGACGGAAGGTGTGGATGCCGAACCATAGCATGCCAGCCGTGACCAGGAGACTGATCGCAAAGCCCGGAAGGTAGAGAGGGCTCTCGCCGCCGAGAATCGCCCAACGGAACCCGTCGATCACGCCGACCAGGGGATTGAGGCTGTAGAGGAGTTGCCATTCCGCCGGGATGATCTTGGCCGAGAAGCCGACCGGCGAAACATAGAGGCCGACCTGGACCGCAAACGGAATGACGAAGCGGAAGTCGCGATACTTCACGATCATGGCAGCCGCCCACAGCGCCGGCCCAATCGCCACCAGAACGGCCAACAGGACAAAGACCGGCAGCAGCAGGATGTGCCAGTCCGGCATCACGCCGTACCAGGCCATGACGCCTGCGAGGATGATGAGGCTCACGCCGAAATCGATCAAACCGACCAGCACCGTGGCGAGCGGAATGATGAGGCGGGGGAAATAGACCTTGCTGACAAGTTGCGCGTTGCCGGTGACGCTGCCGGACGCATCGTTCAGGATCGATGAGGCGAGCGTCCACGGCAGAAGGCCCGCAAAGACCAGCACGGCATAGGGCGCCGTACCTTCGGTCGGCAACTTGGCGATCTTGCCGAACACCACGGTGAACACGACCATGGTCATGAACGGTCGCACGAAAGCCCAGGCAAGACCGATCACCGTCTGCTTGTAGCGAATCGCAACGTCGCGCCAGGCAAGAATGAAGAAGAGTTCACGGTAGCGCCAAAGATCCCACCAATACTGGCGGTCGGCACGCCCGGCCTCGAGGATGAGCCGTTCCGAGGATCGATCGTTCATATGCCGGACTTCTTACGACGCGGCTGGGCAACAAGGCGAGCGTAGAGTGCCCGAGCAGCAGCGGCAAAATGCGACCGCCGATAGGGTTCGACGGCCGAAGAGTCCGCTCTGCCCTGTCCAAGAAGGCATACGATCGTGTTCACGAGGGCTTCGCGGTCGGCAGGATCGACGATCGCGCCAACGCGCTCGTCGGGAATAGCATCGGCAGTGCCGCCACCCCGCCCCCCGACCACCCTGAGACCACAAGCCGCCGCCTCGAGATAGACAATGCCGAAGCCTTCCTCCGTGCTGGGCATCACATAGAGGTCGGCCAGACGATAGAGATCGGGCAGATCGGCATCGGGCACATAGCCGAGGAAGCGAACAATGCCCGGCGCCATCCTGGCAGCGGCAGCTTCCAGGCGGGCACGGTCATCGCCATCACCGGCCACGACATGAACGAGATCAGGGTACTTTTCGCGGAGAGCCGGCAAGACGGCGAACACTGGCTCATGGCCCTTGTAGCGCTCGCTCGCGGCCAGCCGGGCGACCGTCAGCAGTATGGGGCCGGGCCCGAGTTTCAGACTGTCCCGAAATGCCGGTCGTGGCGGCCCCGGTGTAAAAACATCCTGAACGGTATCCGGCAGGACGCGCACGCGGTCCGGCGGCAGGTTGACCCAGGCCAGCAAAATGCGGCGAGTCTCACGGCTCACCGTGCTCACCATGTCGGCAGCTTCGATCAGCCGGCGCGTCAAGCTACGCTGGTCGTTCCAAACATCGGTGCCGTGCGTCTGCAGCCAATAGCGTGCGCCCAAAAGGCGCGAGAGGACGAAGGCGAGCGGCGCCATGAACACATGACCGCAGAAAACCACGTCGACCGGCCGGAAACGCCAGGCGGCCACGAGGGCGGCAATGGAGAACCCCAGGCGATTGAAGATCGCGGTCGCCTGCCGGATACCCCGCGGCAAAGTAAGGCCCGCGGCATCACCGAGCCGCGGCAGGATCAAAATTTCGACACTGCCATCGGCCAGCGATTCGAACAGATCCTGATTATAGCGCGCAATGCCGCCACGGGCGCCGTAGCAGTCACCGACGAGAGCCAGAATGCGAGAGGCCATTGCGTCGTCAGGCAGCGGCCGGGTCGAGCCAGCCGGCACGCCAGACACGACGCGCCCAGGTGCGCGACGCCGCCGAGAAATCGATGTTGTCGCGCGCCGGCTCACCGGCCGTTTCGCGCAACCACCTGCCGACGGGCGTCGAAAAACCGGTCTTGCGTCGATGGCGAATGGTTTCAGGCAGAGGCGTCGATGGCGCTTCGGCTACGGCATCCTTGGCTCCAACCGCCGCCAGCACCTCACCGGGTGGCAGAGCTGCGAGAAAGAACGGGTCAACATAGGGCACGCGAATCTCCACCGAGTGAGCCATGCCCGCCCAATCGGCATCGCGCAGGAGCTGGTTCCGCATATAGAGCGACGTTTCGAGGGCAGCGACACGATCGAAATCGCCGAGCGGCTTACCCGCTTGCAGTGCTGCGGCGATGCGGCTGAGCGGCGCCAGTCGATGCAACCCCTCGTCCACCATCGCAGGCTCCAGCAGGTCGTCGAGTTCCCATGGCATATAGACACTACGCCTGAGCAGGTAGGCACCTGCCCAGTTTCCCCCGTACTGCAGGACGCCAGCCGCCTTGGGATGCAGGCCAATACCAGCGGCAATGACACCGGAAAGGCCGCGCCTTACCAAAGCGCCAAGGCCCGGCACCCATGACACCGGGCGCAACCAGCGGACGCTGCGCGGCACATCGGTGAACGACGGATAGCCACCGAAACATTCGTCGGCGCCCAGGCCGCTCAAGGCCACCTTGATCCCGGCTTCGCGCGCGGCCTTGGCCACGAACCAGGTGTTGATGCCGTCGATGGTCGGCAGGTCCATCGCGTCGAGCAGCGCCGGCAGATCGTGCTCGAACTCAGCATGATCGACCGTGCGCACGATGTGGCGGGCGCCGTATCGCGCCGCGACCTCGGCCGCCAAGGGTGCTTCGTCGAGAGGCAGTCCCTTGAACTCGGCGAAGGCCAGCGTGACAGCCGACACGTTGCGGACGCCAAGATCGGCCATCGTGCCGAGCAACGCACCTGAATCGAGGCCGGCCGACAGGAAGACCGCGACCGGCACATCCGCCACCAGATGATGGCGCACCGAGTCGTGCAGGGCCGCGGCGAGCTGGCCGCGCGCACCGGCGGCATTGCGCGAACCGGAGACGGCTCGATCGGCAAGAGCTGTCGCCACGTCGTAATAGCGCACGGGCTCATGCGGCCCGGTCGCGTCGACGGTGAGCGTCGTCCCGGCCGGCAGAGCATGCACGCCGCGCCAGACGGTGAAAGGCTCCGGCACGCTGCCGAACAAATGGAACCCGACGATGCCGGCCGGATCGGGGTCGCGCGGCACCGCCCCGCCCGCCAGCAGGGCCTTCGCCTGCGAGGCGAAGCGCACGGTCCAGCCGTCGTCCGCCCAATAGAGCGGCTTGATGCCTAGCGGATCGCGCGCCAGCACCAGCGTGCGCTTCGTGGCATCCCACAGGCCGAAGGCGAACATGCCGCGCAACCGGGCGACCATGGCCGTGCCGTACTCGGCGTAGAGCTGCAGCAACACCTCGGTGTCGGACTCGCTCCTGAAGACGTGGCCCTTGGCCTGCAGCTCGGCCCGCAGCTCGCGGTAGTTATAGATCTCGCCGTTGAAGGTGATGCTGAGCCGACCATTGTCGGCATGCATGGGCTGCGCACCGCCCTCGGACAAGTCGATGATGGCGAGCCGCCGATGACCGAAGCCGATGCGGCGGTCATCGGTGATCCAGAGGCCACTGCCGTCGGGACCACGCGCGGCCATACGCTCGTTGATATGCAGCAGTTCGCCGCGATCAACCGGAGGCGCAACGTCGAGATAGGCGTGGATGCCTGCTATGCCACACATGGCTTGTCCGGCGCAGTCTAGCGTGCGCCGGTGCCTTGGAACACCACGGCGAAGGTCCGGAGCACAATCACCATATCGAGCCACAGGGAGCAGTGCTTCAGGTAGTAGAGATCGTACTCGAGCTTGGCGCGCATTTCGTCGGCATCATGGGCATAGCCCTGGTTGATCTGGGCCCAACCCGTCACGCCTGGACGCACGATGCTACGCAACGCGAAGTATTCGATATCCCGCACATAGCGCTTCTCCAGCAAGGCCGCCTCGGGCCGCGGTCCAACCCAGCTCATGTCGCCCCGCAAGATGTTGAAAAGCTGCGGCAGCTCGTCGAGCCGGTAGCGCCTGAGATAACGGCCCACACGCGTGATGCGCGCATCGGATGAGGTCGTGAAACTCGGGCCGGCGGCACCGTGGTACATCGTGCGGAACTTGATCATGCGGAACGGCCGGCCGCGGCGGCCAATGCGTGTCTGCAGGAAGAACACCGGCCCCGGACTGTCGAAGCGCACGAGCAGCCCAACGATCAGAAGCACCGGCAGCAGGAGCGGCAAGACAAGCACGGTGAGGCCGAGCTCGACGAGCCGGCGGACCACGAGATACTGGCGTGACGGCAAGAGCGCGCCGAACTCGTTGGGCGTCAGGCCGCCGAGCGGCGTGCGGCCGGTCAAGGTCTCCACGATATGGCGCCGGTCGAGCACAGGAATACCGGCAATGGCCGCATCCGCCAGCGCCTCGATCTGCCCCTCCTCCAGCTCGG
Source organism: Reyranella sp. (assembly GCF_004297405.1). Classification (GTDB taxonomy): domain Bacteria; phylum Pseudomonadota; class Alphaproteobacteria; order Reyranellales; family Reyranellaceae; genus Reyranella. The sequence continues at coordinate 267,631 of NZ_SCVC01000012.1, read as the reverse complement.
CACTGAGATCGGCCACGATGGCATCGACCCGCAGGCCATCGCGTCGAACGTCGGCGAAGTCGAGCCATCGACAGGTCGGCAGAGGCGGCATGGCGACGATCGTGCTGCGCGGCATGACGGCATAGTTGCGAATGAGATAGCGAGACCTCAGCTGGGCAACCGTCGTCACCCAGAGCAGCGCCAGCAGGCCGCTGCCGAAGAGCTGAAAGCGTGAATAGTCGAGACGCAGCAGCAGCAGGATCGCGGCGATCAGGGCATAAGTCACGATCGCGATCGGGGCCATGTAGCCTGCATTGCCGCGGAGACGGGCACTGGGATAGGCATCCAGTCTCCGGCCACAGTACCAGACGATGGCATAGGCCAACGCCGTCACCGAAATGGTGATCTCAGCTGCGCCGAACTCCCTGGCGAAGGGCTCGGCCGTCGCATAGATCGGGATCGGCAGCACGACGCAGAACAAGAAGCCCAGAACGGCATCGACCCAGGTTTCGATGAAACGCTGCGGCGCCGACCGCATGAGTGGTGCGCCCGCCTGCCGCATGTCCGCATCGGCTACGTCGAGGCTAGCCGGAAAAGCTCTGCGCACGCTCACTCCCAAGACGACTGCGAGCCGTTCGCAACAGGTACTGCCTGCTGCCGCCCACGTTCTATCGCTTAACTGCCACACCCGCAGGCATGCTCCCACAGCATACTTGCACCCAGAGTGAGCTTATATGAATTAAGCCCCGGCAGCAAAGCGTTCCGGATTCCGGTCCCTGCGACCGAATGCCTGCGCCCACCCCATCCCGAGGAAGGCGCTGACGACGAACCCAATGGCCGGCATCTGCAGGCTGAAATCCACTGTCGAATGGAGGATGGGCACCGCGGCCAGCGCGAAGGCAGCGATTGGCAGATAGCGGTGTGTGAACCGCCGCCGCAGCGCACCGCGCAGGCAAATGGCCCAAGGCAGCAGGACAACGGCAAACGCCAGGAGAGCGGCCACTACCCCCAGCTCCACCATGATTTCGATAGGGGTAGAGTGCGCGAGGTCGTTGGGCTGCAGGATGCTGGCGGGCTGCAGGATCATGTAGGCATCGGCAAAGCCGCCGAGCCCCCAGCCAAGCCACGGCGACAAGGCGACGGCCTTGAGGCTGGTTTGCCAGATGCGCAGTCGGGCCCATGTGTCGTCCGAGGCCGCGAACTTGTTGATCAGCGCGCCGCCGGCGATCAGGCCAACCACGACGAAGATCGCCAGGCCGATGAAGAAGACCCGACCGAGGTCGGGTCGTGACCTCCAGCGTCCGCGCATCATCAGAACGCCGAATGCGAACACACCGATCGCGGTCGCGGCAAATCCGGCCCGCGACGCCGAAAACAGCAACCCGCCCAACAGCAGCAGGAGCGCCGCGATCTGGGAGATCCGCTGCCCGGTCAGCCAATCGATGAAGCGTACATCCTCGTCCTCGCCGTAGCCGTAAGGCACATCGACCTTCTTGCGATCACCGCTGAACAGGAGCGCGATGACGGCGACGATTGCCATGCCGGTGTAGCAGGCAAACGAATTGGAGTTCACGAACGTACCACTCATCAGACAATGCTGAGATTCAGTGAACTCGAACTGCATCTTGAGGTAGGTGCCGACGTAACAGGCGTTGGTCGATACCTGCATCGCCATCCCGTAAGCCGCGACCAGCACACCGCTCATCACCATCGTAATCAGGAGCCAGCGTGCGTTGGCGCGGTCGCGGCAAATCGCACGAGCGATCAGGAAAATCAGACCGCAAGCGATACAGCGCAGCAGCGAATTGCGCGCAAAATCGACGGCAATCGCGGGGACCGGCGCATGAGCGCTGCCCAGAATTTCAGCGGCCCGCTTGAACAACCAAGCGTCACCCGCGAGCGGGGCAAAAGTCGACATCTGCCACAGTGCAAAAGCCACCAGGAGCAGGAAACAGCCGATCAACGCCAATAGAGGTCTTTCCTCCGCCGCGGCGATCGCCATGCCATTCCGATGGCCGATGCCACATGCGACGGGGATCGCCATCAGCCCAAACATGATGCAGAGCGGCGCCCAGGCCCAATCGCGGTTGGCTCCCATCGGCAAGGCAGCGAGCATGAGAACCGCGAAGAAGAGCCCAACCATCGTGACGTCGATGGCCCGGCGCAGGTACCACGGCCAGCGGCGGTCGGGGATGACGCCCGGCTCGACACCCTCCTCCCAATGGGCCGCCTCTCGACGGCGGATCATTTCCTCTTCTCCGCGAGCAACCGCGTGAGCTCGTCCTGGGCGCCCGGCTCATCGCGCACGAAATAGCGCACGAAGAGCTCGTCGAGCGGTGTTCGGATCGCGGCGGCAAACCAGCGCTTGTTCGGGCTGAGCCTCCAGGTTCGGGCGACATAGATGCCGACATACTCGCGCTGCTGGGGCGTAAAAGCCTGCCAATTGTCGAGAATGAGCTGCAGGCGAGCCTGCCAGACCGGCAACATCATCGGTGACGTGTCGATCGACATCAGCAGCGGCGCGATGGAGCGCTGCGACGGTCCTTCGAGTCCGAGCCGGATGACGGCCAACCGGAGCCATTGCACGCCGCGGCCAGGGTCGTTACCCAAACCGAAGTTGAGATCGGCTTCGGCACGCTCCAGCCACTCGGTGCGCTGCGCCGGCGTCCGTTCGAAGGTGGGCACGAGGGCGGCGGCGGCCAGCAACTCCGACCGCTGCATATGCCGGGTCGCCGTGGGATCGAAAGCGATGGCACGATCCAGCGACTCGATAGCGAGCCGCACGTCGCCGAGGTCGACTTTGTAGTCCCACCGCAGTTTGGTAACGACGGGATCGGCTTGCTGGGCTTGCCATGCGCCCTTGGAGACGGGCCACGCGACCCATACCAGAAGCGCACCGCCGCCCCCCAACAGGGCGCGCAGCAACCATTCGAAGATGATCAACAGAAGCCGTTCCCCCTAGGGCCTTTCTGTGCCGGCCGTTCCCGCACTCAACCGTTGCCTGCGAACGATGTCAAAGGTCTTGCACTGGCAGAGTGGACTCATCGGCGGGCCGCGGCGACAGCGTGCGCACCTGCACGTCGACCGTCGCGGTGACCACGACATCCGATGAGCCCGTGAAGGTGCCCTTAATCGGCATTGCCTGCTCGGGATCGCGGCCGACTCCGACGCGGATCAGCCGCTCGCTGCCGATGATGCCGTTGGTCGGATCGAACTCCACCCAGCCGGCCCCTGGAAGGTAGACCTCGAGCCAGGCGTGCGGAAAGGCATGCGGCGTCACTTCGCCCGGCGCGGCGTCGAGCACTGGATCGTAGAGATAGCCGGTGATGAACCGTGCGGCGATACCGAGCGAGCGTGCACCTTCCATCATCAGGAGCGCATAGTCGCGACACGTCCCGCCACCGCTTTCGAGCGTCGTCGCCGGTGGTTGTGTGCCGATCTCGAAACGCATGGCGTACTTCAACGTTTCCTGGATGCCCTTGCAGAGCCGCGTCAGCGTCGCGAACGTATCGGCGCCACCCTCGCCTTCGAGGAACTGCTTGGTCCAGGTCGCGACCTCTGCATTGGGGTCGGGATAGTGACGCTCGACGTAACGCGCCAGATCGGGCGCGTCCTCGGCGAGGTAAGAGAGCGGCAGAGTGCGTGCGTATTCCTCAATCGGCGCCAGCTCCGGCGGCGATGCGAAATGTTCGAGCTGAATCGTACTCGACAACTCCAACACCTGCGTCGTGCCTTCGAACGACGCGATCGCGATCGAATTGCCGAACGGATCATGGATCCAGCGCACCTGAGCCGTTGGCTCGATGGCGAGGCCGGTGTGCAACAGGCGAAGGTCGTGGCTGTCGCGCGGCCGGAACATCAGCCGATGGTCTCCGAGCGTCACCGGCTCGGAATATTCGTAGCGAGTGCGGTGGACGATCTCGAGTGTATGCATGCCTAATCATAATGCCTGATTTCGGACACCGTTGCAGTCTCAACCGACCGTGTGCCGATTTTCGCCAAGAGCATGCTCGCCACTTTCGCCGCCCTTAGAGGCGCTCAAGCGAAAGGATAAGGCCCCGGGAAAGTGCCGACCGGCATGAAATGCGTGATGAGTCCTGTCCCCTCCAGCCAGTGATGCAGCAGGAACGCCGGCGGCTCGACATGCGAGGCAGGCTTGGCCTCTGGCCGAAGTTGCAAGGCGATGGCGGTTGTGGTCGAGGGTGCCGTGCAGAGCATCGTGCCGCCAAAGCGTATCTGCATGAACCGGTGAACGTGGCCACAGACCACGCGCTCGACCTGTCGATGACGCGCGACGACATCGGAAAATCGCTGTCCTTCGCGACAGGAATAGAGATCGAGATAGGGTATGCCCGTATCGAATGGGGGCTGATGCATCATCACGATGGTCGGGCGTTCGGGCTCCGCCGCCAGTACCCTGTCGAGCCACACCGCCCCTTCCGCACTGACGACGCCGTGGTGCAAACCAGGCAAGGTGACATCGAGGGCGACGATCCGTACCGGGCCACGATCGTCCACGACATAGTCGATCGGCCCCGTCGCCGGCAGCCAGCTTCTTCCGACGAACACGCGGCGGAAGGCCTCGCGTTCGTCGTGGTTGCCAGGGATCGCCAGCAAGGGAATGTCGAGCGGCGCCAGGAGCTCTCCAAGCATGGCGTATTCGTTGTCATGACCGTGATCTACGAGATCGCCACTCAACAGCACGAGATCAGGTCGCGGATCGAACGCATTCACCGCTGCAATCGCCGCCGCAAACTGTGCATTGGAGTCGATCACACCTTGGTAAAGTTCGCCTCGCGGCCGGACATGAGGGTCCGAGAGCTGAGCGATCAGCATCTACGCAATCTTGCGGACGAACTGCTCCAGCCCCTGCCGCCCCTTCGGCGTGATCGCATAGACGCCCCGTTCCACTCGTTCGAACCAGCCATAGAAGTCACTTCGCAAGATGCTTGCCACATTGGGCACGTCGGCCGCCGTCCGCATGGCAGCGAGTTTCATCGGCCCGTTCAGCGCCAGCAGTTCCGCGCAACGCAACGCCTGTTGGCGGTAGGCTGTCATCAGCGGCGCCCGCATCGCCTGACCGCCGACATTGGGATCGCCGACGCGGCGCGCGTGCTCACCCAGCATCCGCCCCGCCTTGCGCTTGTTCTTGCGGGGCACATAGGGCACGGGATCGAGCACCACATCGGCCCTGTTCCCGCCAACCACGATCAGGCCCAGTCCCAGTCGACGGCAAAGCTTTTTGACGTTCTTCATCTGCTTGGGCCATTGGCCGACAGCAAGATAGACAAGGTCTGTCAGTGCCAGGCGATCGACTCCCTGCAGCACCAATCCCAACCCGAAGACGCGCTTCAGTTCGACCACGACGGGCGGTTCCGCGCCGCGCACCGCCACGACATCGCAGCCGCGCACTTCGCCCTTGACGGCGTAACCCTGGCCTTCCAGCAGCGCCTTCACCGGCGCATAGAGCTCACTCTCCAATGACATAGCTCTCTACCGTAACATGCCGCCAGAAACGCTCCGGGGGAAAACTGTATGACCGAGTTGCTGGATCAAGGTGCCGCCGCCATTGCCGACGCGGTGCGTGCGGGTAAAGTCAAGGCACGCGACGTCGCCGAGATGGCAATCGCCCGTGTCGAGGCAAAGAATGGTCAGCTCACAGCCATCGTCGATTTCGATCCGGCCGAAGCACGCACCTCGGCCGATGCCGTCGACACCAAACGCAAGCAGGGTTTTGACGGTCCCATCCTGGGCGTGCCCTACACGGTGAAGGACACGACCTGGGTGCAAGGCCGTCGCGTCACCAACGGCTCGTTGCTCTACAAGGACTTCAAGCCGCCGCGTGATGCCGTCGCCGTCGAACGCCTGAAGAATGCTGGCGGCATCTTTCTCGGCATGACCAACACGCCGGAAATGGCCGCCAAGGGCCATACGGAAAACAAGGTCTACGGCCCCTCGCGCCATCCGATGAATCCCGCATTGACGCCGGGTGGCTCGTCCGGCGGTGCCGCGGCAGCACTGGCGGCCGGCTTCACGCCGATTGCGCTCGGCACCGATGGCGGCGGCTCGGGACGCCGGCCGGCTTCGCACTGTGGCGTCGTTGGTCTCAAGACGTCGGCTGGCGCCATCCCTTCGCCGTTCGGTTTCGGTGGCGCCTACGGGCCTCTCTATGGCGTGACCGCCCCCATGGGCCGCTCGGTTGCCGACGCCCGGGTAGCATTCGAGGTGATGGCCGGTCCTGACCGTCGCGACCCGCACTCCGTTGCCCTGCTCGACGTGCCACCTCCCGCCCAGCCGCGTATCGCGGTGAGCCCACGGCTCGGCCTCGATGTCGCGGTCGACCCGGATGTCATGGCCGCCTTCGAAGCGGCGATCGAGAAGCTGCACGCGGCGGGTTGGCGTATCGAAGAAGCGGACGTCGCCTGGCCCGAGAACACGAATGAGGCGGCCTTCTCTGCCGTGAATGCCGCCGCCTCGACGTTGCTCTACGGCGAGCGACATGCTGCCGACAAAGACCTCTTCGGCGACAATGTCTCGGGCCTGATCGAGCGTGGCGGTAATGTCCCCGGTACCGATGTCGTGGCAGCTTTCCGTCTGGCCGATGCCTGTGCACGCTCGGTCGCACAGTTCTTCACCGAGTACGACTACCTGCTGACACCGACCACGGCCTGCGTTTCCTGGCCGGTCGAACAGGTCTATCCCAAGGTGATCGAAAACAAGGAAGCGGGTCCACGCGGCCACGCCGCCTTCACGCCATTGTTCAACCTTGCTCTCGTGCCGGGCATCTCGATCCCTTGCGGCACTGGCCGCGACGGATTGCCGGTCGGCCTGCAGATCGTGGCCCCGCGCCTGCATGACCGACCACTTCTCGCCATGGCCCAGCGGGCGGAAATGGCACTCCGTTGACCAGCGTTCCCACCGAGATTCTGATCGTCCTGGGTGTGGCGGCCATCGTCGCCATCGGCATCAGGCTGTTCCGAGCCAATAGCGCTGCCCGACGTGAGGCACCGCATATCCACGATGGGTTGATGAAACGTGCCGAGACTCATGCAGCCACAAGTTCATTCCTCCGGAAGGTATGCCGGGAATACAAAGCCAACGGCCACATCTCGAACCGTCAGGCCGAAGCTGTCGCCAAGGCGCTTGCACGTCTCGAACGCGGGCGAGCTTGAACGGCTTCGTGGGTCGATCGATGGTCAGTCGACAGCTCTCGGAGCCGGCCTTCTCGCCGACTTCATCGATGAGAAAACCCTTCGGGCGATGACGCAGCAGACTAACCTGCTGGCAAATTGCTAGCACTGACGCTCGATGCATCTGTCCACCGAAGAGTCGATGACATCGGAGTTGAATACGCTCTAGTGTCGCGCCGTGCCTCGCTCCCGTGAAAAACTCTCGGCCGCCTCGGCCCGTCGCATCGCCCTTGCAGCACAAGGGTTCAATACGCCCCGGCCCGATGGGGCCTCCAATCTCGGCCATGTGAAGCGCGCCATCGACCGGCTGGGTCTGCTGCAGATCGATTCGGTGAACGTGCTAACTCGCGCCCACTACCTGCCGCTATTCTCACGGCTGGGAAATTACGACAGCGCCCACCTCGACGGTCTTGCCTGGGGACGCAAGAGCCGACGTGGCCTGTTCGAGTTCTGGGCGCACGAGGCGTCGCTGCTGCCGCTCGCCTCGCAGCCCTTGCTGCGGTGGCGCATGGCCTGCGCCGCCGCGGGCACCGGCAAGCGGTGGCTGCCCAAATTCTACCGCGACAAGAAGGCCTATATCGAAGAGGTGCACCGCGAGCTTGAACGGCAGGGGCCGCTGGCAGCATCCGATCTCGGCAACGGCGGCGAGCGCCGTGGTCCCTGGTGGGGCTGGAACGATGGCAAGCTTGCTCTCGAATGGCTGTTCTTCGCCGGTATCGTCACCACCGCGACGCGGCGCGGCACCTTCGAACGGGTCTACGACCTCACCGAACGTGTCCTGCCCGCCCATGTGCAGGCACTGCCGACCCCCTCGCCGGAAGAAGCGCAGCGCGAGCTGCTGCGCATCTCCGCCCGCGCCTTGGGCGTGGCGACCGAATATGACCTGCGCGATTATTTCCGGCTGCCCGTCGCCGACACCAAGGCACGGCTGGCCGAACTGGTCGAGGCCGGCGACCTGCTGCCCGTGTCTGTCGAAGGATGGAAGCAGGCGGCCTACCTCGACCCCGAGGCGCGGCAACCGCGCAACGTCGAAGCGCGCGCCCTGCTGGCCCCCTTCGACCCGTTGGTCTGGGAGCGCGACCGTACGGAACGCATCTTCGATTTCTTCTATCGCATCGAGATCTACACGCCGGTCGCCAAGCGCAAACACGGCTACTATGTGCTGCCCTTCCTGCTGGGCGACCGGCTGGTCGGTCGCGTCGATCTCAAGGCCGACCGGGCCAATTCGAAGCTGCTGGTCCCCGCGGCCCACCTCGAACAGGGTATCGAGGCCAAGGCGGTCGCCGAGCCGCTGCGGGAGGAGCTTCGGTTGATGGCGGACTGGCTCGGCCTGGAAGGCCTCGTTTTGCCCCGCACCGGCGCCTTGGGCCGGGCGTGGAGCGGCAAACGCCAGGGATAGCGGCAAAATAGCGCTTCGCTGCGAAACAGAGCTCTTGGCTTCCGGCTCCGGCACCGGCAAATGACTCGCTCCGCAGAATGCCCTTTGCCCGAAGGAAGCCTGATCATGGGTGTCTATCGTTCGTCCAAGACCACCAGCGGCCAGCATGCTGCCGGCGCCCGCGCCCTGTGGCGCGCCACCGGCATGACCGATGCGGATTTCGAGAAGCCCATCATTGCTGTCGTCAATTCCTTCGTGGAGTTCGTCCCCGGCCACGTCCACCTCAAGGACCTCGGCCAGATGGTCGCGCGCGAGATCGAGCGGGCCGGCGGTGTCGCCAAGGAATTCAACACCATCGCCGTCGACGACGGCATCGCCATGGGCCACGAGGGGATGCTCTATTCCCTGCCCTCGCGCGACCTGATTGCCGACTCCATCGAATATATGGTGAACGCCCATTGCGCCGACGCGATGGTCTGCATCTCCAATTGCGACAAGATCACCCCCGGCATGCTGATGGCGGCGATGCGCCTCAACGTGCCGGCGATCTTCGTGTCCGGTGGCCCGATGGAAGCCGGCAAGGTCCATTGGAAGGGCCAGGATATCAAGGTCGACCTGATCGATGCCATGCTGACGGCCTACAAGCCGGGCGCGAGCAAGGAAGACGTCGACGTTTACGAGCGGTCCGCCTGCCCGACCTGCGGCTCCTGCTCCGGCATGTTCACCGCCAATTCGATGAACTGCCTCACTGAGGCGCTGGGCCTGTCCCTGCCAGGCAACGGCACCGTCCTCGCCACCCATGCCGATCGCCGCGAACTGTTCCTCGAAGCCGGCCGGCGCATTGTCGAACTGACCAAGCGCCATTACGTCGAGGATGACGCTTCGGTGCTGCCGCGCTCGATCGCCAACTTCAAGGCATTCGAGAACGCCATGCGGCTCGACATTGCCATGGGCGGGTCGACCAACACGGTGCTGCATCTGCTGGCCGCCGCCTTCGAGGGCGAGATCCCCTTCACCATGAAGGACATCGACCGCCTCTCGCGCATCACGCCGCATCTCTCCAAGCTCGCCCCCTCCTCGCAGCTCTGGCACATCGAGGACGTGCATCGCGCCGGCGGCGTCATGGCGCTGCTCGGCATCCTCGACGGCAAGGGCATGATCCATCGCGATGTCGCCACGGTGCACACCGCCACCATGGGTGACGCACTGAAGCGCTGGGACATCGGCAACGGCGCCGACGAGGGCGTGAGGAACTTCTATCGCGCCGCCCCCGGCGGCGTGCGGACCACGCAGGCATTCTCGCAGAACAAGCGTTACCCCGAACTCGACCTCGACCGGGCCAATGGCTGCATCCGCGACTTCGACCACGCCTACAGCCAGGATGGCGGTCTCGCCGTGCTCTATGGCAACCTGGCGCTCGACGGCTGCATCGTGAAGACCGCCGGCATCGACCCCAGCGTGCTCAAGTTCAAGGGCAAGGCGATCGTTTTCGACAGCGAGAACGATGCGACGGCCGCCATCCACGCCGGCAAGGTAGCCGCCGGGGATGTTGTCGTGATTCGCTATGAAGGGCCCAAGGGCGGGCCAGGCATGCAGGAGATGCTGGCGGCAACCAGCGCCATCAAGGCGCGCGGCCTCGGCGCCCAGTGCGCCCTGATCACCGACGGCCGTTTCTCAGGCGGTTCGTCAGGCCTCTCGATCGGCCACATGTCGCCGGAAGCGGCGTCGGGTGGAGCGATCGGCCTGGTTCAGGACGGCGATCCGATCGAGATCGACGTGCCAGCCCGCACCATCGCCCTGGCACTTCCCGAGGCGGAGATCGAGAAGCGGCGCGCAGCGATGAAGGCCCTCGGCCGCGCGGCGTGGAAGCCCAAGCGCGACCGCAAGGTCTCGGCAGCGCTGCGAGCCTATGCAGCCCTGGCAACGTCGGCAGCGCACGGCGCCGTGCGCGACGTCGATCAGGTCGGGGGTTGAGATGAACGACCTCGTACTCAAAGGCGGCCGCGTCATCGACCCCTCGCAGGGGATCGACAAGGTAACGGACATCGCCTTCGCCGGCGGCAAGGTCGCCGCGATCGGCGACGGCCTCACCGGCAAGGACACCCGCAACGTCGCGGGCAAGATCGTCTCGCCTGGCCTGATCGACCTGCACACGCACGTCTATTGGGGCGGCACCTCACTCGGCGTCGAGGCCGAGCTGGTGGCGCGCTCCGGCGGCGTCACGACCTTCATCGATGCCGGCAGTGCCGGCCCCGGCAACTTCCACGGCTTCCGCAAGCACGTGATCGAGACCTCGCCGGTCCGCATCCTGCCGTTCCTCAACGTCTCCTTCCCCGGCATCTTCGCCTTCTCCAAGACGGTGATGGTGGGCGAGAGCGCCGACATGCGCCTGCTCGATGCCCGCGAAGCGGTTCGGGTTGCGCGCGAACACAAGGATCTGGTGCTGGGCGTGAAGGTCCGCGTGGGCAAGTCAGCCAGCGGCGATTCCGGCATCATGCCTCTCGATATCGCGCTCGACGTCGCCGAAGAGACTGGCCTGCCGCTGATGGCCCATCTCGACGCACCGCCGCCGTCACGGCACGAGGTGGTGAGCCGCCTCCGTCCGGGCGACATCCTCACCCATTGCTTCCGCCCCTTCCCCAACGCGCCTGTCCGTGTCGACGGCAAGGTGCGCGACGAGATCCTGGCTGCGCGCCAGCGCGGCGTGATCTTCGATATCGGCCATGGTGGTGGATCGTTCGGCTTCGGCACCACACGCAAGATGCTGGCCGCCGGGTTCCTGCCCGATGTCATTTCCTCCGACGTGCATGCGATCTCGATCGAGGGCCCAGCTTTCGATCTCCTGACCACCATGTCGAAGTTCCTTTGCCTCGGCGTCGATCTGCCGACCGTCATCAAGCTTGCCACTGTGAATGCCGCGAAGGCGATCAGCAGGCCAGAACTGGGTACGCTCAAGGTCGACAGCGTCGGCGAAGCCACGGTGATCAATATTGCCGCCGGCAAGTTCGACTACGCCGACTCGATCGGCGAGCGCCTGGAAGGCGACAAGCGGCTACTCTCGGCCGGCGTCGTGTTGGCCGGCAAGTGGTGGCATCCCCTGTAGGGTTTCAATTTTCTGGCCCTGCCGGTCTCTTCTGGCAGGAATAGAGTCCGTGGAATCAAAGGCTTAGAAAGAATCGAACTTTCTAGACGGCCGATCGCAACTTCCACAGGACCGGGATCGTTGAATTATCGTGACTGGGTAATCAGCGTTGCCTCTGCCCCCGCTTCGGCGACGCCGTATCTCCCCATCCAGTCTCAAAGCCCGTCCCCGAGTTTGCTCAGGGACGGGCTGCCTGTTTGTGGGGTCTCAGGCTGCGGCCTGCAGCCACGCAACGGCGAACAGGCGCTCGGGATCGGTCCAGGTCTTCGCAATGGCAAAGCCGCCGCTCGCGGCCAGGGCTGCGATGCCGTCATCGTCGTATTTGTACGAATACTCGGTATGGATCCGCTCGCCTGCGGCGAAGGCAAACCGACGCCCCGACACCGTAACCGTCTGGGGGCGCAGGCTGCGGAAGTAGATTTCTATGCGGCCCTCGATCGAATTGTAGAACGCCTCATGAGCGAAAGCCGCCAGATCGAAGGTGGCGTCGAGTTCGCGGTTCATGCGTCGCAGGAGGTTGAGTGTGAACTGCGCCGTCACCCCGGCTGCGTCGTTGTAAGCGTCGTGCAGCCGCTGTGAATTCTTTTTGAGGTCGACGCCCAGGATCAGAGCACCGTCGTCGCGCAGCAACCGGCGGGCACGACGAAGGAAAGCCGTCGCCTCCTCTGGCGTGAGGTTGCCGATGGTCGATCCGGGGAAGAAGCCAATTCGTCGTGCGCCGTTGATGAAGGCCGGCAAGCTGTCGAGCGCCATATAGTCGGCGCTCACCGGCTCGACGCGCAGCTTCGGATAATCGCGACGCAACCGCGCGGCCGTCTCGTCGAGATGCTCGCGCGAGATATCGATGGGCACGTAAGCATCGAGATCGGGCATGGCGTCCAGCAGCAGACGCGACTTCACGCTGGAACCACTGCCGAATTCGACCAGCACACACCCCGGACCGGCGCGTTGCGCGATTTCGGATGCAGACCCTCCCAAGATCGCCGTCTCCGTGCGCGTCAGATAGTACTCAGGCAGCTCGCAGATCGCGTCGAACAACGCGGAGCCGCGGGCGTCGTAGAGGAAACGCGCTGGAATGGCACGCGCCGCGGAGGCGAGACCAGCCAGAACCGCGCTTCTGAAGTCCTCACGATCGGCCGTACCGACGCGTTCGAGGGAGGCAATGGGCAGATTCATTGGAGATCCTCTGCAAGGCGAATGCCGCCGAACATCCAGCGCGCATCGGGCGGGAAGAAGTTGCGATAGGTCGGACGGACATGACCGCGCGGAGTTACGGCGCAGCCGCCGCGCAGCACCATCTGATTGGCCATGAATTTGCCGTTGTATTCGCCGATCGCGCCGGGCGGCTCGCGATAGCCTGGATAGGCAACATAGGGGCTAGCAGTCCATTCCCAGACCTCGCCGAGACCATCGAGCATGGGAGCGCCCACTTCCCATTCGGCTTCGCGTGGTAAGCGCTTGCCCGCCCACTTCGCGAAGGCAGCCGCCTCGAAGGCGCTGACATGGCAGACTGGTCGCATCGGATCGAGCGGCTCGAGACCCGACAGCGTGTAGATCATCCAGGTGCCGTCGTGCGGCTCCCAATAGAGGGGAGCCTGCCAGCCGCGCTGCCCCACACAATCCCATCCCGCCGACAACCAAAATTCGGGGCGCCGATAGCCACCGTCTTCGATGAAGCCGAGAAATTCGCTGCAGTTCACCGGGCGAAGGGCCAGCGCAAACGCATCGAGCCACGTCCGATGGCGCGGTCCTTCGTTGTCGAAGGCAAACCCTCTTCCATCATGACCAACCTCGACCAGGCCGGGTTCGAACTCGCGCCACGCGAGCGCGCGCGCCTCGCCGGTTCGTCCCGACGGGGCTCGATAGGCAGGCTTGATCGGGTTGAGCGACAGGGCATGCTTGATATCCATCAGGATCAGTTCCTGATGCTGCTGCTCGTGTTGCAGGCCGAGTTCGACAATGTCCCCCGCATTGCTAGCATTGCCTACAGATAGAAAGGCGGTCATCGCGTCGGTGACGTGGCGACGATAGGCCATCACCTCGTCGATACCGGGACGCGTGATCAGACCACGCTGTGGCCTCGGATGTCGCGGGCCGACGGCCTCGTAGTAGGAGTTGAAAAGATACTCGTAGGCCGGATCGAAAACCTCGTAGCCGCCCGCATGAGGGCGCAACACGAAGGTTTCGAAAAACCAGGTCGTATGCGCGAGATGCCATTTGGTGGGGCTGGTGTCGGCCATGGACTGGACCGTCTGATCCTCGGCCGACAGGGGCGCCGCCAACGCCTCGGTATGGGAACGAATCGCCAGGAATCGGCGGAGGCCGTCGAGATCGTGTGCTTGCAGTGCAGGCATTGTCGGGTCGGACACGAAACCTCCGCAGGTCCTAACTTGGTAGCCCACTGTCCGGTTGCAAGTGTGCGATTGCACGGTCACCCTCGCAACGTCGACGCGTCCACCCGAGGCAAGCAAGTGCCAATTTGCGAGATCGATCCCTGGCGCACACAATATTTTGAGAGGGTGCCCTGCCCGGTCGACACTCGCATACCGACTGAGGACAGCGACGCCTGGATTTGGAACCCACGGTACCGCTGGGTCTACGATAAACTGCAGGTTGCGCTCCGGCAGGGCCTGGAGGCCGCGCCGCACGGTGTGGCGCCTCTCCGTTATCCCGTCTTCTCGAAGCCGCTCTACAACCTGAAAGGCATGGGCGTGGGCAGCCTCGTCCTCCGCTCACCAGCCGACTACGAAGCCGCCTACCAGCCGGGCCACATGTGGATGGCTCTGCTCGAGGGCGATCATATCAGCAGCGACGTTGCGCTGGTCGATGGCGCGCCAAAATGGTGGCGCCATGCACGCGGCCTCGCGTCGGGCGATGGCACGTTCGACCATTGGGATGTCAGCTCCGCAGCCGAACCAGCGGTCGAGGCCTGGGGCGGCAACTGGTGCCGACAACAACTCGCCGGCTACACCGGCATGGTCAATCTCGAGACGATTGGCGGGCGCATCATCGAAGTGCATTTGCGCTTTGCCGATCAATGGCCTGATCTCTATGGCGGTGATCGCTGGGTCGAAGCGCTCGTCGCACTCTACTCGGACAAAGTCTGGCAATACGACGACAGCAACAGGCGACGCGGCTACAGCGTCGTGCTCTTTCTCCCGCACGGTCCGCGTTACCATCATCCCCCTCGCGACCTGGTGCACGACATCGCACAACGACCCGGCATCTCCAGTATCCAGATCACCTTTCACGCGAACCTGGCACCGGCCCGTCACGCCATGCCACCCGGCGGTTTCCGGGTGGCAATCGTCAACTGCTGGGACCGCGAAGCCGGCAATGCCGCGCGTGCCGACCTTCGCCGACACTTCACGGCGACCGCTTCTCCCTAGGGGCTATTCCGGCGGACGAAGCCCGCGAACAGGCTCACCACAAACAGCACCAGCGCAATGACGAAGAGGATCTGCGCCATACCTGTCGCCGCCGAGGCTATTCCGCCGAAGCCGAAAACACCGGCAACTATCGCGATCACGAGAAACATCAGCGCCCAATAAAGCATCGCTCGCTCCCTGTGTAATAGGTCGAGCAAGTAACGCCAGGTGACTCGCTGTGGTTCCTGGAAGGCAACCGCTCCGATAGCGGAAACGTTGATCGAGTACCTGTCCACGAACCCATTAGTGGAGTGGCGATGAAACGCGAACTTACACCAACCGAAGCGCGCAGTGGCCTCATTAGCGGCCGGATTTTCCTGATCCTGCTGATCTCGTCGATCGGCGCCGTCGTGGCAATGGCGCTTGCCTGGTACTTTCTGTTTCCCTATGGCGGCTAGCGAACCGCCTGCAGAAAGCTAACGCGAGCTGTCATCGAATTCAGGATGACGGCGCACGTAGGCGACGACGTAGCTGCAGGCTGGCACGATCTTCAATCCGCGGCGACGCGTGTCTTCGAGCGCAGCGCCAACGACCTTGGCAGCCAGGCCTTTGCCCTCGTCCTGTGGCGGCACTTCGGTATGCGTAAAGATCAGCCGATCGCCCTGCTGACGATATTCTGCAACAGCAAGGCCGTGCTCTGTCGGCATTTCGTAGCGATTGCGAGCGGCGTTATGCGTTACTGACATCTATACTCCGCTCGCAGGAATTAATGCATCAGACAGGATGCCGTGCTGCGTACTCGCGCTGCACACAAGCATCGTAACCGCCGCTGTAGGGTACCAAGCCGTAGGATCGGCAGGCGGTCTGGGAGTCGGCGAGAATTTGAGCTTCCGAGTATCCCATGACGGGGCGACTCTGCTGGCGAGCAGCATATTCGCGCGCGCGGCACTGATCATAGGCGGCCGTTCCGACCCGGAAGCCGTAGGCGAGGCACGCATCATCCGACGCCACCACAACGCGCGTCTCCGTCGCGCAGGCTCCGAGAGCTGCTGCTACGGCAAGGACGGGCAACAAGCGCTTCAGCATTCAATACCTCCTGGGGGATGCAACTCACACCCCATCTGGACAACGTAAGGAGGTATTGCCAGTTCCCGCACGGCGACTACCGGTCGACCTGCCAGAACATCGGATACGAGGACTGAATGAGTCCCTTGAGGCTCGTCCGGTAACCCGCCGGAATGGTGAACTGCCCCCACATCAAGGCAGGCACCAGCTCATAGGAAATCACCTGAATATCGGTGGCAATTTTCTTGCGCTCGTCCAGGGTGGCAGCGCGTGTGAACGCCTTCATCAGCTCCGGCACCCGATTGTCACAGGACCATCCCGGGAAATCGTTGCACGTCGCGGCCACGTAGAAGTGCGTCAGCGGCGAATACATGTCGGTGCCATTGGAGTAGACCGGGAACATCGACCAGCCGTCCTTCTTGGCACGACGCGCCAGCACCGTCGGCCAGTCGCGCGGCTGTTGTTCGACGGTGAAGCCGACATCCCGCATGTTCTGGACGAGCACGCGCGAAGCGGTCTGGCTGATCGACCCGGCCACTTCGAGAATGATGACCGGCTCGCCCTTGTAACCCGAGGCGGCGAGTTCTGCCTTGGCCGCCGCCAAATCGACCTTTGCCGCGCTCGATCCGGCATCCGTCGAAAGCGGCGTGCCGCACATCCAGAACGACGCGCAATTCTTGGTCTGGTACTTGTCGGGTACGCCGATCGCCGTAAGCGTCGCGTGCTGATCGACCAGCTTCCACAAGACCTTGCGCACCGCGGGATTGTCGAACGGCGGGAAAGCATGGTTCAGGCGGAAGTTGCCCTGAAACTGATGGATGCCCCCGAGACCCATCAACTTCACATTCTTCTCTGCCTCGAGGATCGGCAGCATGTCGAAGGGCAGGTATTGCATGTAATCGATTTCGCCCGCGATCAGCGCGTTGGCGCCGGTCGATTGATCGGGCATGACGCGCAGAACGAGCTGGTCGATCTTGACGTCTTTGCCACCCGCCAGGAAATCCGGCGCTTCCTTACGCGGCACATAGGCCGGGTTGCGCTCGAGTACCATGGCATTGCCCGGCCGCCACTGGTCCTTGAGGAAGCGGAACGGGCCCGAACCAACCGGATCGCCGATGCGCTGGTCGGCCGGCGTCGCCGCAAGCCGCGCGGGCATCATCACCGGCAGGGGCGCGTTCGGCTTACCCAGCACGTCGAGGAGCAGCGGGAATGGCTGCTTCAGGACCAATCTGATCGTCTTCGGATCCTTGGCCTCGAGGGTCTCTGTGTCCGCCATCAGCATCTTGCCCAATGGGTCACGTACCGACCAACGCTTGAGCGAGGCGACGCAATCCTCTGCAGTTACCGGATTGCCGTCGTGCCACTTGAGGCCATCGCGCAGCACGAAGCTCCAGGTGAGCTTGTCAGAGCTCGCCTCGTAGCTCTCGACCATCTGCGGCTTGATCTCACCCTTCTCGTTCATGGCGAAAAGCATGTCGAAGACATGCAGGCCGAACGTGCGCGTGATCGTCGCCGTGATGACATGGGGATCGAGGATGGTGACCTCGGATTCGAGCACCACCGTGAGTGCCTTCGCGGCCCGCGCTTCCCGCGGCCTGATCAACGACGCTCCCGCCAATGCGGCACTCCCTGCAAGTGCCGTCCGACGTCCTATTCCAATGCTACGCATTCGCTGTTCCTCTTCCCCGAGGCGCGAAAGTAGCGGGCTTTGTACGGAAGCGATACACCCGGCCCTGTTTCACCGCAGGTCGAAACAGGGCCGGAGATGGCTCTACGGCGGCGACAACAACCGACAAGTCACACGATCGACGAAGATTTCGACGCGTGGACCATAGACCGGCATGCCCCAGCGTTCGCCCGGTCCCGCAGGTTGTGCCACGACGCGCACTTCCTGCACCGGTCGATCGCCATTGGTGAACATGCAACTCACGACGGCATCGATGACGCCGGCGCTGTTGTTCGTGACATAGATCACCGACAGCCAATTCTGTTGGGGCACCGCCTGCAGCCACGCGCCGTCAAGCGTAGCGATCGGCACCGTCGGGCCGGCAGTGATGGGAACGGTTCCCATCAAGTTGCCACGCGGCCGTTGGATCACGGGCGGCATTGTCACGGTCTGGCTGTTGGGATCGAATGCCCTGTCCGCGGGGGATGCGGGCACGGCCGCCTGCTGCTGAAGGGTCTGGTTATCCTTGCTGACGTTTTCCGGCGTCCAAACCTTGCCTGTCTTTTCATCACGGAACTGCGGGACCTGGGCAGCCGCGGCCGTTGCCATGACCATTCCCAGCGCAGTAAGCGTCGCAAGATGGATGTGACGCTTCATGTTGTTCTCCTTCAGCACGTTCGCCGTCGCTCTACATGTCGCGATAGCGACGCTGCTCCCACGTGCTCACCTGGGCTTCGGCCTCTTCCTTGGTGATGCCGTAGCGAGTCTGGATTTTGCCGACGAGCTGATCGCGGCGCCCCTCGATGGCAAGCAGATCATCGTCGGTGAGCTTGCCCCATTGCTCCTTCACCGCGCCCTTGGTCTGACTCCAGCTGCCCTTGAACTTCTCCCAGATTGTCTTGGCGTCGTTCTGGGTGGTCGTTTGCCCCGATGCCTGCGCATGCACGGCGACAGGGAGCGCGCCGACGGCAAGGCCTGCGCAAGCGGCGAGAATAGCGAGTGACCGCATCGAAACCTCCTTGTGAATCATCGTGCCAACAACGAAGCGCAACAGCCGAGGTTGCCGCCTCAGGAAGGCCACAGCGATTTCAGGAGGAAGGCCAACGGGATGACGATGGTCATCGCGACATAGAGGTCCAACAGTTCACCGGCCAGCGGACTGCGGGATGCTTCGTCGGACGACATGTTCGACGCCTGCGTAAGGTCAGGAACTTGCCTGGACTCCATGATCGCCCCTCCAGCCGTTGACGTCCCCTCTATGGAAGGAACGCCACATAACGGCCCAGGTTGCACGCGCCACGCGAAATCAGGCTGCTGCCTTTCTAATCGCGTGATCCAGAGCCTGCTGAAGGTCGATGGCCGAATAGGGTTTGGAAATGAACTGTGTGCCTTCTAGCAGCGGCGCCGAGGGGCCGTAGCCGCTGGCGATCACCACAGGCAGCATCGGAAATTGCTGGCGCACCTGGCTTGCCAGTTCCTCGCCACTCATGCCCGGCAGTCCGAGGTCGGTCAGGAGAAGGTCGAACTTGCCATCTGTTGCCAGCATTTCCAGCGCCTGTTCGCCCGTCCCGACGCCCGACACGACGCAGCCCATTTGCGCCAGCATATCGGTCGTCGACATGCGCAGCACGATCTCGTCCTCCACCAGGAGTATTCGCCTGGGGTGGTCGGCAAGAGACGATGCCGGAGCCGGCGTTGGCGTTGGTTCTGGCAAGGGTGCAACGCGTGGCCGGCGGGCCGCCAGAGCCGCACGCACCCGAGTGGCGAGCGCTTCGCTACTGTAGGGTTTGGTAATCAGCGGATAGCCGGTTCGGCTGAAGTCCGGCACGAGATCGCGCGCGAAACCCGAGGTCAACAGAACGGCAATTCCCGGTCGTTTTTTCTGAACCAGTTCGGCGAGTTCGATCGCCGTCATCGTGCCGGGCATTACAATGTCGGTGAACAACAGGTCGAAGTTCGGGTCCTTCTCGAACAGTGCTACCGCAACATCGGGGTTCTCCGCCGCCACGACGCGATACCCCCAGCCGGTGAGCATATCAACGACAGCGCGCCGAACATCGTCGCTGTCCTCGACAACCAGGATGCGCTCGCTGCCCGTCAGAACAGTAACCACAGTTTGATCTTCCTCGACGACCGGATCCTGTGTCCGCGGCAGATAGAGCTTCACGCTGGTGCCCTGCCCGATCGCGCTGTCAATCCGGATGTGGCCGTTCGACTGGCGCACGAATCCGTAGACCATGCTGAGTCCCAGCCCAGTCCCCTTGCCATCGCGCTTGGTCGTGAAGAAGGGGTCGAACGCCTGTGCCACGACCTCCGGCGGCATGCCGATGCCAGTATCGCTAACGTCCATCAGCACATAAGGACCTGGCGTCACATCGGGATGCAGCGCGGCGTAGCGACGATCCAAAGTGGCGTTCGAGACCTCGACCCGCACGGTGCCGCCGTCCGGCATGGCATCGCGCGCATTGATGGCGAGGTTCAGGATAGCGTTCTCGAGTTGGCTCGGATCGATCCTGGCGTTCCAGGGATCTTCGGCAACCTTGAATTCGATGGCGATGCGCTCGCCCAAGGAGTGACGCAACAAATCGGCGAGGTCACCGATCAACTGCGCCACGTTCGTGGGTTGCGGCGCCAGTGGCTGGCGACGGGCGAACGCCAACAGCTGCAACGTGAGTCTCGCCCCGCGCTCAGCCGCCGCCGTCGCGGTCTGAAGGCGCGCCAAAGCCGCCTCGTGACCACTGAGTTCGCCCCTCAGAAGATCGAGATTGGCTCTAATGACCTGCAGGATGTTGTTGAAGTCATGCGCCATGCCTCCCGTGAGTTGGCCCGTCGCTTCCATTTTCTGACCTTGGCGCAGCGCCGTCTCGTCGCGCAGCTTTTCCGTGATGTCAACGCAGCGAATGACGTCGCCGCCGCCCTCCATCTCGCCGCGATAGACTTCGAAGTCCCGGCCGTCGTGCGACACCCGCACGACTGACGAGCGATCGACAGAGGCCGCATCGGCTGGTGCCGTCCCAAGACCAAGTGGCTGCAACAGGGCGCGGGTTGCGGGCGAGCGGTCTGACAGCAACTGGTCGCGCGTCGGAGGGGCTTGCCTGAGCGGATCCCACTGCGCAAGTTGAGTAAACGCCCGATTCCAGGCGACGACCGTCCCCGCGGCATCGAGCACGAAGATCGGGTCCTGAAGGCTCTCGAGCGTCGTCTGAAGCAGTCGTGATCTGGCCGTCAGATCCTGCTGGGTTCGCTCCAGCCGGCCAGCGCCGCTGACAACGATATAGATGCCGGCGACCAGGCACATGAAGGCGCCGGCCATGACAAGGAGCCCGGCAATGTCGGCCTGCTCCTGTTCCGAGCGCAGCGCCGCGAGCTGACTGGCCAGCAGAAGGCGCTGTCCTTCGACGAAGGAATCCCCCAGCAGGCGGACCTGCCCCATCATTGCCCGTCCGGCGCCCGTTCGGTCGAGGGCCAGCGCGGCGTCGCGACCATAGAGCTGATAGGCGCCGACCGTGGCATTGAGCTGCTCGAGCTTGTCGCCGGCGAGAGCGGCGAACTCGCGATACTGTCGCGTGGCGTCGAGATTGCCGGCGACCGACGCCTCTAGCTGCCGCAATCCCGATTCGATCCGTACGCGCGCGCGCTCATAGGGTTCCAGCCGGGTCGCATCACCGGACAGCAGATAGCCGCGCTGGCCGATCTCGGCATCCTGCAGCGCGATCACCATGTCGCGCATCAGCGCCATGGTCTCATAATTGCTGACGACAAGCCGTTGTTGCCGAGCCGCCGACTTGGAATGAGTGATGGCGAGCATAATGCCGCTCGCAATCAGCACGGCGATCGTCAGGCCGACGATGATGCCGGTCGAGCGTGCGGACTTGAGGAGGCTAGGCATCCTCCGCCTCGTCGGCGCCGGGCGCCGGGAAGGTAACGGCTATGCGGCTGCCTCCTCCCTCCTTGGTGGAGATCACAGCTTCACCGCCGAGCTGCATGGCCAGACCGCGGATCAGGGAGAGACCGAAGCCACCGCGACCATCAGGTCCCAGAGTGCCGGTGTCTTGTCCTGTGCCGTTGTCCTCGATCACCAGTTCCACCTGTCCGTCGCTTTCGATCGCCTCGATCCGCACTTCCGGTGACGCAACACCTGCGAAGTCATGGTTGAGGGCGATGCTCACAGCCTCAGTGACGATCAGGCCGACCGGAATTGCCGTGTCGGGCCCCACCGCCATGATCGGCGCGCGGATATGGTAGCGCGGCGCCTGTCGTTCGGCACTCCGGCGGCCCACGGAAAGCTGCCTCACGAGGTCGCTGATGAACTGCTGGAAATCGACCAGCGACCAGCTCGAACGCTCGTAGAGATGCCGGTGCAGGATCGAGAGCGTCAGCACACGGTTTTGTGCATCGCCAAAGAAACGCCGTATGCGCGGCGATCTGATTTCGCCTGCCTGGAGATTCAGCAGGCTCGAAATCATCTGAAGGTTGTTCTTCACGCGATGATGGATCTCGCGCAACATGTGGTCGCGCTGTTCGAGGCCCGCCCGCAGTTCGGCTTCGCGGCTGGCGATCGCTTCTGCCATGGCCGAGACGCCGGCCCCGATCGAGGCCATTTCCGGCGACCAGGAATGGGGTGGTGCGAACTTGATCTCTTCGCCGCGCGCCACTCTTTCGGCATAGGTCTGGATGTAGCGTAACGGCTGCACGCACCAGCGATCGGCTCCCAGCCAGACGGTCAGCAACACCAAAGCGAGCGCCAGGGCCGTCAACGCGAGCACCGCCCAGCTACCGGCGAAAGCAGCGATACCTTCAGCAATCGGCGCAGACGTCACCGCATAGAGCGCGCTGCCTGTGATCGGTCGGAGACGAAACTCATAGAGCAAGCCATCTCGCCCATAGTCTGAAAAACTCGACTGATCGCCGGTGATCGAGGCCGCCAAGCGTGACGGCATCGGCAGCCGGCGCATCGCCGCCGGATCACCGCCGATCGTCGCCCCGTCACGGGCAATCATGGCCGTACCAATCGACCCCATTGGCGGTGCGATCGCTGCCACGTCGGCGAGCGCTTTGAGGGTGATCCCGACAGCACACATGCCACGAAAGGCCCCATCACTCGTGATCGGAAGAGCTACGGGAATGACGGTGTGCGGCCCGATGCGGCTGGCGATCTGTTCGCCGATGGAGAATCCTCCGGCGGAACGGACCTTCTGGAAGACATCACGATCGGCGAGACTAATGCCCACCGCAGTTGGTTGGCTGGCGCAACGCGCCACTCCCTGATCGTCCGTCACCAGAATGACGGAGTATTGCGCAGGCGCCGCTCCGAGTACCCGCACGAAGTAGGCTTCGCAGCGGCTGACATCGGCCGGTTCCGGCTGGGTACTTGCGCTCTGCCGCACCGGATCGGCCGTGCATGCTGCCGAGAGCATGCGGCGCGATGCTTCAATGAGCTCGCCGTAGCGAGCAACGACAAGATCGCCAGCGGCGACCAGCCCGGCATCCTGCAGCGCCGCCCTGTCCGTTTGCGCCTTGTTGGCTTGCCAGGCGGCAAGCCCGAGGATCGGCAGGAGAGTCAGCGCCGCAAGCGCCACCAGCGTGGATCGAAGCGACCACCGCGCTGGCATTGTCCGGCCTCGCAATCAGATCGATACGGTATCGAGCGCCTGCGCGATAGCCGCACGAAGAAGATCGGGATCGAAAGGCTTGGAGATGACGAATGCCGGCTCGACCTGTTTGCCGGTCAGCAGGCGTTCGGGGAACCCGGTGACGAAGATCACCGGCACCGACATTGACTTCATGATCTGATTGACAGCGGAAATGCCGCTGTCGGCGCCGCGAAGCTGAATGTCGGCCAGCACGAGATGCGGCGAATGCTTCGTGGCAAGGTCGATCGCCGCCTTCTCGGTCGCTGCAATACCGACCACCTCATGGCCGGCGTTGCGCACGATGTCCGCAACATCGAGCGCGATCACAGCCTCATCCTCGATCACCAGCACGCGTACCGAGGCGACCCGCTGCAATTCGCGACGCGCCTCCTCGAGGCTGCGCTCGGCGGTGTCGATGTCGACGCCCAAGATGTGCGCGGCATCGCCCACAGTGAATCCTTCAAGGACGGTGAGCAGCAGGACTTGGCGCTGCAACGGCGCCATGTCGGTCAGCGATTCCTTCAGTCGGCCGCTGACGCTTTCACCGCCGCTGGCCGCCTCCTCGATATCGCCGAATGGCTGGCGCAGCCGGTGGAACAGGGCGAATACGCCCACTTTCGTGTCCTCAGCCTCGGCAATGAGATCTGGCTGTTGCACCGCCACTTCCGCGCACAGGCGAACCCATTCATCGCCCTGCTGTTGGGAGCCGGTGACTGCGCGCGCATAGCGGCGCAGGAATGGCAATGTCCTCGTGATCGCCTCGGACATCTTCTTGGTCGCTACCTGCCCTTCCGCCACAGCGCTCTCCCTCTCGCTCGATAGTCCAATCCTGAGAAGCACCCGGAATCGGAAGCCTACACTACGCCCTCACCGCTCGCAGACAACCCGCTAATGACAAGTTGCGAAAGCGGACATGACGACGCCTCCCAAGGCTCTCAGTCTCCATGGGAGGCGTCAAAATCCTCTACTTGGCCGCAATAACGCGAAAGGTCACACAGTGGTTCCCTCGCCGTCGCTGCATCACATGCGACCGATCCAGTTATTGACCTGCTTTTCGGCCTCGTCCTTGGCTACGCCGTAGCGTTCCTGGATGCGACCGACAAGCTGCTCCTGCTTGCCGTCAATCACCGTGATGTCGTCATCGGTGAGTTTGCCCCACTGTTCCTTGACCTTGCCGGTGACCTGCTTCCAATTGCCTTCGATACGGTCCCAGTTCATGACAGACTCCTTCAGCGGTTGGATAGTTAGCTGCTCGGCCAAATAACGTGCGGTATCGGGATGCGGTTGCCGTCTTCGTTTTTCTCTTCCGTTCGGCGTTGAGCGCCCCACATTCACAGTGATGAAAGACGACATCGTCGCCCTTCTGCCCGACCTTCGCGCTTTCGCACGGTTCATGTGCCGCGACCGGGAAGCGGCCGACGACCTCGTGCAGAACACCATCCTCGCTGCACTCGACAAGCATGAGCAGTTCACTCCTGGCACTAATCTCAAAGGCTGGCTGTTCACCATCATGCGCAACCGCTTTTACTCCGATCTGCGCACGCAACGCCGGCGGCCACAGACGATTGACGACGAGGCGACGCCGCAGATTCTGGCCGTCGACAATCCGGAAGCGACACTCGCCCTGAAGGAGCTTTCAGTCGAATTGTGGAAGCTCAGCCCGCAAGCCCGCGAAGCACTTGTGCTCGTGGGGGCCGGTGGTTTCTCCTATGAAGAAGCAGCGAGTCTCTGCGGGTGTTCAGTCGGCACCCTCAAGGCGCGAGTATCGCGCGCCCGGAAGCATCTGTCAGAAAAGCTTCAATAGTTTGGGGAAATTTATCTTTTATTATCAAATACTTACAAGACAGACACGGTAACAATGTAACCAAATACGACTTCGGTCATTTATTTCAGTAGGACGCAATAGTCAGGAGAGAATAATGACCGCGCAGACCCAGCAGGACCAGAACGCTCTCGACTTTCACGAGCAACTCAAAACTATCCTGCCACGCCTGCGGATCTATGCTTTGTCGCTGACACGAGACCGCGATGCAGCCGAAGACCTCGTCCACGATACGGTGGTCAAGGCGCTGACCGGCCGTCACAGCTTCCAGCCCGGTACCAACCTCGCTGCCTGGTTGTTCCGTATCCAACGCAACGAATTCATTTCCGGTTTGCGTCGGCGCCGGCCGACGGTGCCGGTCGACACGGCGATTGCCGAGTCGCTTTCTCATCCGCCACATCAGGACAGTGGTCTGATCATGCGCGAATTCATGAGCGCGTTCGGCAAGCTCGCCGCAGCGCAGCGCGAAGCTCTGTTGCTGGCCGTACTTGAAGGCCTTCCCTATGAAACGATCGCCGATCACACGGGCGTTTCGGTCGGTACGGTCAAGAGTCGTATCTCGCGCGCGCGCGACACACTCGAGCGGCTGCTGCTCGAGGGTGAGACCCGCCAGCCGGCCACTGAAGGCCGCGATGGCATCGCGCAATCCGGGGAGGAAGAGCCCCGGATGACGACGCGCTAGCGATCTCCCTTTTCCAAACACATCGGTTAGTGTGAAATAGCGATGGGTGATTATAGGGGGAGAGTGGCATGGGTCAGGCAGGATCCCACGGAGTCGTCCACCTCCGGGGAGCATGTGATGGCCGATGACAGTAAAGCGGCCGGGGGGCGTTCTCCTCCGGGCCGCCCTGCGCCCAGGGGCAGTGAGCGCCCCTTCGACATGTGGCTGCAGAAACAGCTTCACGCGATGTACGATGAAATCGCCAGCGAGCCGCTGCCCGACGATCTACTCCACCTGATCGACAGCGATGCTGCCCAGGGCAAGCAGAACGGGAAGCCGAAGGATTCTTCCGACGCATCACGCGAGAAGAAGTAGTTACGGGAACTTCGCTTCCAACCACTCCGTTGCATCACATCAGCAAACGGAGGCAGCCATGATCACCGCCGAAGACAAGAAGAAGGCGCTGTCGAATCCCAGCAGCGTATTTCGGCATCCCGCCGACGTCGTTGATAATCGTGATCTCGACACGACCGAGAAGGCAGCCATCCTCAAGCAATGGGAGGTCGACGCCCGCCTCCTTCAGGTGGCGAGTGAGGAAGGCATGGACAAAGGCGAGCCAAGCCTGTTCGCCGACGTGAAGAAGGCGCAGCAACGCCTCGATGCCCCTTCCCTCAAGGAAGACGGCGCGCCCACCAAAGCAGGCCCCTGATCAATCACATGGAAAATGGCGGCGGTCTTTCGACCGCCGCCACCCTTGTCCGCTGCCCGCCGGTCAGCCCGGCCGCCGAGCCGCGAACTCGTTGCGTTGTCCGACGTCAACGGCTTGGGCTGTTTCCGGTTGCGCTGTCTCCGGTTGTGGAGGTTCGCTATACAGACCGCTCCGAAGCGGGAGGGGCGCAATGAAACTGTTCGATCTTTCCGGCCGCGTGGCCGTCGTTACGGGTGGCAATGGTGGCATTGGCCTCGGCATGGCGAAGGGCATGGCCGCAGCCGGTGCGACGGTTGTCGTGGCAGGACGCGACGCAGCGAAGAACGAAGCCGCGGTGAAGGAGATCCACGATCTCGGCGCCAAGGCCAGTGCCATTGCCGTCGACGTGTTGAAGGAAGACTCGTGCCGCGCTTTGATCGCAGGCGCCGTCAAGCAGCACGGGCGGCTCGATATCCTGATCAACAACGCCGGCATCAACATCCGCAAGCAGCCGCAGGAATACACGCTGGCGGAATGGCATCAGGTGATGGACAGCAATCTGACCAGCGCCTTCCTATGCAGTCACGCGGCCTACCCTGAGATGAAGAAGGCCGGCGCTGGCAAGATGATCAACATCGGCTCGATGATGTCGATCTTCGGCGCTTCCTTCACGACCGCCTATGCTGCGAGCAAGGGCGGCATCGTTCAGATGACCAAGGCGATGGCGACGGCGTGGGCCAAGGACAATGTCCAGGTCAACGCCATCCTGCCCGGCTGGATCGATACGGCCCTGACGCAGCGCGCACGTCGAGACGTACCGGCTCTGCACGACTCGGTGTTGCAGCGGACGCCGGCCGGACGCTGGGGCACGCCGGACGACTTTGCCGGCATCGCCGTCTTCCTAGCGGCTGCAGCGTCAGACTATGTCACCGGCGCCGCCATCACCGTCGATGGTGGGTACTCGGTGCAAGGGTAACCGTCGTCAGGGCGAGACGATCCGACAGTGGGCACGATCGACGAACAGGTCGGTCTTGGGCCCGTAAATCAAGACACCTGCACGGATGCCGGCTCCGAGTGCAGGAACGAGCACGCGGGTTTCTTGGACGGTCTTGCCCGCATTGGTGAACCGGCAGTCGATCATCGGGAGCATGATGCCGTTGGCGTTGTTGTTCACGTAGAGCGCGACCTGCCAGCGCTTGCCCGCAATGGCGCTCAGGCTCGCATTGTCGAGCGAGACCAGCGGTACGTTGGGTCCAGCGGAGGGCGGCGACCAGCCGAGCAGCGCAACCGCCGGCCGCTGGATTACGACGCCGTCGATGCGTGTCGCCTGGCCGAGGGGATCGAAGGCAAGATCGGCCGGCGTCGGCTTGCCAATCGGGCTCGTGCCGACGTTGTTCTGGGTCCAGACTTGGCCGGTCTTGGGATCGCGGAATTCCGGAACAGGCTGCGTCGCCGACGTTTCAACGACACTACGCGGCACCTTGGTCGGTGTCTGAGCGGCCGTCTGGGCCATCGCTGTTGTCGCCGTCATCGCGCCAAGCAAACCAAACAGAACGCGCTTCGCTGCAATCAGGGCCATAGGCATGATCAATCTCTCCCCTCGTTGCCCTAGCCTAGACGCCTCCCCCCGATCGAGGAAAGAAGTTTGGGCTACTTCAGCGCAATGCCAGAGCGGCAGCGACCCATAGGCCACCGGCTGCAATGGCCGGACCATAGGGTAGTCTGCTGTGAAGGCGACCGCGCATCGTCGCTCCGCTGGCCCCCGCAACCGGACCGATCGGTACGCCGGCGAGCACGATAACGCCCAGCACTCCGCCGACGACGCCCACGATGAGCAGGAAATCCACGATCAAGGACGGGCCAGCGAATAGGACTACAGCCGCAGCCAATTTTACGTCACCACCGCCCAGCATTCCGGCAGCAAATGCGGCAGCGGCAACCAGGAAGAGCACAACGGCACATCCAACGGATAGGGCGATCGCTTCCGGGGTCGACGTCCTGGCAACCAAGCCCAGGATCGACGAGATCACGAAGAGGGCGGCAATAGCCAGTGGCAGGCTATTGCCGATGTGCAGGGTGCGCAGATCCTGCCAGGCCGCCGCGACGAGCAGGCCTGCGAGGACTATCAGACATCCGGTCTGGAGAAGTGCGAGGAACGGCATCCGTCACCAGCCAGCGCTGGCGAGGAACCGAGTCAGTTCAGCGGGCCCATCGCGTTGAGCACGTTGGTCACTTTACCGGTGACCGATCGCATCGAAGCGATGGCTGCGACGGCAATGATCGACGTGATTAGCGTGAGTTCGACTGCCGTGGCGCCCTGGGTGTTCTTCATCAAGCGACGGAAAATCGACAGCATCTCTGCCCCCACGCAATTCAAGCGAGGCGGATCGGCCTCGCCTCATAATATGAATTGTGACTCAACTTAGGCAGCATACTTAAAGTGATCTATCAGATCAAACGAAACAAACTGCAAATGTAATGATATTTCTAACCTGCTGAATTCAAAGGAGATATTTCAAATCTCTCTCTAAGGATTGATGATACTGACCTTCGCCAACACAAAAGGTCAAAAGCTGGATTCTGATTCCGACTTCCAGCTTGCCGCCAGCCGGCCGGCTGCTGTCCAGAGGCAGAGGATCGCAAAGGCGCCGGCCAGCCAGGGGAACAGGCTGGGAAAGAGGCAGAACAGGACGAAGGCGAGGATGGTTTCCGTCCCTTCGATCAGCCCCGCCGCATAGAAAAACGACTTGGTCCCCCGCTCCCCGCCATCGGGCTCGCCGCGATTCGCGGCCATCACCGCCCGCCCCAGGAAGGACGCGCAGGTGCAGACGAAGGAAGCCAGGAGCAGCGCCGCCCAGATCGCATTGCCGGGCTCTGCCAGGGCAAATCCCAGCGGTACGGCCGCATAGAAGGCCATGTCGCAGACAATATCGAGATAACCGCCGAAGGCCGTCGGCATACGGTGCCGGGCCACCGCGCCATCGAGCCCGTCAAACAGCCGATTGACGAGAATAGCCGCCAGAGCCGCACCGTAGTGCCCGTAGGCCAGCAGGGGAACGGAAAGCAGCCCGACCGCGAGACCGGCGAAGGTCAGACCGTTCGCCGAGACGCCGCGCTGTGCCAGCCACCCGCCCGCATGATCGAGCGGCCGGTCGATCCAGCGCCGCAGAACGGGGTCGAGCATCCCGGCGCAGTGGCGTCAGTCGTGAGAATCGACCGCCCGCAAGGGGACCACCTCGCCGGCTGCCGCGGTGGCCGCCTGACGATCCGCTGTTGCCTGCCGGCGGTAGGCCATCCAGCTGAACGGGATCAAGGCGGTGTAGCCCAGCCCCAGCAGCGACAGGCCGATCCAGGGGGAGCTGGCAATCACCGTCATGACCAGCGCAGCGCCCAGCAGGGCCGGCAGCACGAGATGGCGCGGCACCCGGCCCTTCTTGAACGAGAAGGTCGGCACGCGGCTCACCATCAGGCCGCCGACCACCACGAGGACAATGCCGACGACCAGCGCGTGGCGCGGCCAGGCGGCCTCGATCTCGAAGCTCACCATCAACGGCATCAGCGCCAGCAGCGCCCCGGCCGGTGCCGGCACGCCGGTGAAGAACGATCCCGTCCAGGCCGGTGGCGGCGTGTCGGAAACGAGAGCCGTGTTGAACCGTGCCAGACGCAGCGCCGAGCAGATCGGGAACATCAGGACCACGATCCAGCCCAGAGATCCCACATCTCGCAACGAGGCGAGATAGAGCACGAGTGCCGGTGCCACGCCGAAGCACAGGAAGTCGGACAGCGAATCGAGCTCGGCGCCGAAGCGGCTGGTCACGCCCAACCGGCGCGCCACCCGCCCGTCCAGCGCATCGAAGATCGCCGCGACGATGATCGCGATGACGGCGAGCCGCATCTGCCCCTGCAGACCGAAGCGAATGGCAGTCAGGCCCGAGCATAGTGCCGCCAGGGTCAGCACGTTCGGGATCAGGCGATTGATCGAGAAGCCGCGTAATCGGCCGCGACTCGCGCGCAGATCGTCGTCCATGTCGGACTCCCTAGAACTCGACAGCGGTACGCGGTTCTGTCCCGGCAGGATCGAGCTCAGCCATGACGGTCTCACCGCCGATCATGCGCTGACCCGGAGCCACCAGCAAACGCGCGCCCACAGGCAGATAGAGGTCGGTACGGCTTCCAAAGCGAATATGGCCAAAACGTTCCCCGGCTGCGACCCCCTGTCCCGGCTTGACGTAGCAGACGATGCGGCGGGCGACCCAACCCGCGATCTGCACGCAGCCGATCACGCGGCCGTCGGCACGGCGCAACGCCAGCGCCATGCGCTCGTTCTCCTCGCTCGCCTTGTCGGCGTTGGCGTTCAGGAACTTGCCCGGCCGATAGGCGACGACGTCGATCGTGGCCGCACAGGGCGCTCGATTGATATGCACGTCGAAGACAGACAGGAAGATCGAGACGCGCGTAAGCGGCTGATCGCCAAGGCCCAGCTCCGCCGGCGGCACGGCTTGCACCACCATCTGCACCAGCCCATCGGCCGGCGCGATCAGCAGCCCGTCTTCCTGCGGTACACCACGCGGCGGATCGCGGAAGAAATAGATCGACCACAAGGTCAGCACGAACAACGGCCAGAAGAGCCACGCCGCACCGGTCAATGCCGCAAGGAAAGTCGCACCCGCGAAGAGCGCGATGAAGCGCCAACCGTCGTCGAGGATCGGCACCAGGAAATTGGCCAGCATGATGAAAGAGCTCTCTATGGCCCCAGGGCCGTCAGTTGACCTTGGGCAGGGTGAGGACCTGTCCCGGATATATCAGATCAGGATCGCGAATCTGCTCCTTGTTCGCTCCGAAGATGACCGTGTGATGCCAGCCGACGCCATAGTGCGCCCGCGCAATGTTCCAGAGATTGTCGCCCCGCACGACATGCAGGCGTCGCGAATCGGTGTCGGACGCCGGCGTTATCGTGAGTTTGTCGAAAGGCAGTTCCAGACGCGCCACTGGCCTGCCGTCCTTGGCGATGCGATCGAGGCGCAGCTTGTATTTGCCCTGTTCGAGAGGATCGACCGGCTTCAGGCGCCAGCGGCCGTCAGCGGCCGTCGTTGCCTCCGCCACCATCCGGTCATTGATGTAGGCACGCACGACCGTGCCCGGCGTTGCCTGGCCCGTGATGGTGACATGACCTCGATCGTCGTAGTCGAGCGTGGAGAGCACGAGATCCGCCGACCTCGGTACGCCCGCCGGCGACGGCGGCTGGACCAGGGTCGAAGCCCCCGAAGGAGGCGTGATCACCACCAGCGTATCCTCGCGCGGCTTATCGCCGCCCGGCCGCTCCGGCACGACGGCAACCACGGCCTGCTCCGAGGTGAGCGGCGCGCGCCCTTCGATATGCTGCACGACGCGTAACTCATGCTGCCCGACGGCCAGCGGCGGATCCTGCAGGATGACGACCCATTCCCCGCGTGAATCGGCTTCCGCCTTGGCGATCTCCTTGCCGCCATCCAGCAGCACGATCTTGGCGCCCGGCGCGGCGCGCCCGGCCACGACCGCGCGTCCGTCCGGCCCGATGCGGGCGACGTCGAAGCTCGGCGTCGCCGCGGCGGTATTCGCGGGCGGCGCGCTGGAAGACGGCGCCGGCGGTGCGACCGCTTCCGGCGCCGATGCGGCTTTGGCCGGCTGGTCTATCGCGGCCTGCTCCAGGAGCCCGCCGCGCCATGCAACACCCAACGCAATCGCAATGACGATCACGCCGATCGCAACCAGCCCGAAAACAGTGCGTGACATCGCCCTCCCAACGGTGCGACGACCGTTCCCATTGGCGTCGCGACCATCCTTCGCGAAATGATACCATGTCATTCGGGGCCTGACAGGCACCGGTTCGTCTCAAAAAAAGCAGTTTCCGTGCCCGTGTCCAGTCCCTCCCCCTCCCGTCCTACCTCCCTGTGCGTCTTCTGTGGAGCCCGATTCGGCACCGATCCGGCAAGCCGCGATACGGCTATGGCGCTGGGCCGGATGCTGGCCGACCAGGGCATAACGCTGGTTTACGGCGGTGGTGGTGTCGGCCTGATGGGCCTGGTCGCCAATGCCGCTCTCGATAGCGGCGGCAAGGTCATCGGCATTATCCCGCGTTTCCTGTTGGAGCGCGAAGCCGGCCACCCGGCCCTGACCGAGACGGCGGTAGTCGAGACCATGCACGAACGCAAGCTCCAGATGTTCGAGCGGTCTGACGGTTTCGTGGTGCTGCCCGGCGGGCTCGGCACCCTCGAGGAGCTGTTCGAGGTCCTGTCCTGGCGCACCCTCGGCCTGCACAGCAAGCCGATCGTGATCATCGATCAGGGCGGCTACTGGAAGCCGCTAGCAGCCCTGCTGCAGAACGTCGTGGAAGGCGGTTTCGCCGAACGGACCCACCTCGACCATGTCGCCTTCGTGAACAGCATCGACGAAGTGCTGCCAGCGATTGCAGCCATGCCGCGCTCCGTCGGCTTGGCAAAGCGCCTGGACCGGGTCTAATCCCCTGCTCTGTGCTGGCGTGCCGCCGGTGAGGAAGATCGACTCGATCGCGTCGTCGTAGATCGTCTTCCGCTCTTCTCGGGCTCGGTTGCACTCACTGCAACGTACCGGCATACGCGAAGTCTACTCATGCCGCGACGGCGCCATGTCGGTCCTCAAGAGGCTTGGCGATGCGGCCTTGCCGGTGATTGCCTTTGCCTCACGGCGGTGCAACAAAGACACGCTATAATCAGCATTATATCAACTCAGCCAAACCCAAAGCGGCGCACGGAGTGCAGGTATGTCAGATCTCGAAATCGTCTGGACGAAGGTCGATGAAGCGCCCGGACTTGCAACGTTTTCCCTGCTGCCGATCGTCGAGGCCTTCGTCGCGACAGCCGGCGTGAAGATGAAGCTGAAGGACATTTCGCTGACCGGCCGCATCATCGCCAACTTCCCCGACAAGCTGAAGCCCGAGCAGAAGATCAACGACGAGCTGGCGGAACTCGGCAAGCTTGCGACGCGCCCCGAGGCCAACATCATCAAGCTGCCCAACATCTCCGCCTCGATCCCGCAGCTCAAGGCCGCGATCAAGGAGTTGCAGGGCAAGGGCTATGACGTCCCGAACTATCCGGACAGCGACGCCACCCCGGCGGACAAGGAAATCCGCGCCCGCTACGGCAAGGTGCTCGGCAGCGCCGTCAATCCCGTGCTGCGCGAGGGCAATTCCGACCGCCGCGCCGCCGGCGCCGTGAAGCAGTACGCGCGCAAGCATCCGCACAAGATGGGCGCCTGGAGCAAGGACTCGAAGACGCGCGTGGCCCACATGTCGGGCAACGACTTCTACGGTTCAGAGGTCGCGACCACCATTGCGGCGCCGACCAATGCCCGTATCGAGCTGGTCGGCAGCGACGGCGCGACCACGGTGCTGAAGCCGAAGATTCCGCTGAAGGCCGGCGAGATCATCGACTGCTCGGTGATGAACCGTAAGGCGTTGCGCACCTTCTACGCTTCTGCGATCGACGCGGCGAAGAAGGACGGCATCCTGTTCTCGCTGCACCTCAAGACGACCATGATGAAGATCTCCGATCCCATCCTGTTCGGGCATTGCGTTTCCGTGTTCTTCGCCGACGTGTTCGAGAAGCATGGCGACACGTTCAAGAAGCTCGGCATCGATCCCGACAACGGCCTGGGCGATCTGCTGACCCGGATCGAGACGCTGCCGGAGGCTGAAAAGGCCGCCATCAAGGCCGATATCCAGGCCGAGTACGCGAAGCGGCCGGGCCTCGCCATGGTCAATTCCGACAAGGGAATCACCAACCTCCACGTGCCGAGCGACGTGATCATCGATGCCTCGATGCCGGCGATGATCCGCGAATCGGGCAAGATGTGGGGCGCCGACGGCAAGCTGCACGACGTGATCGCCGCGATCCCCGATCGTTGCTACTCGACGCTGTTCCAGGCCGTCATCGAGGACTGCAAGGCGCATGGCGCCTTCGACCCGAAGACGATGGGCTCAGTGCCGAACGTCGGCCTGATGGCGCAGCAGGCCGAGGAGTACGGCTCGCACGACAAGACGTTCGAGGTCGCCACGGGCGGAACGGTGCGCGTGGTCGCCGAAGACGGCACCGTCCTGATGGAACAGAAGGTCGAGACCGGCGACGTCTTCCGCATGTGCCAGGTCAAGGACGAGCCGATCCGGGACTGGGTCAAGCTCGGCGTGCGCCGCGCGCGCCTGACCAACACCCCGGCGGTGTTCTGGCTCGACGCCAAGCGCGCCCACGACGCGCAGTTGATCGCCAAGGTCGAGAAGTACCTCAAGAACGAGGACACGAAGGGTCTCGACATCCGCATCCTCGCGCCGGTCGAGGCGATCAAGTTCTCGCTCGATCGTATTCGCCAGGGTCTCGACACGATCTCCGTCACGGGCAATGTGCTGCGCGACTACCTGACCGATCTCTTCCCGATCATGGAGCTGGGTACATCGGCCAAGATGCTGTCGATCGTTCCGCTGCTGCAGGGTGGCGGCCTGTTCGAAACCGGTGCCGGCGGTTCGGCGCCCAAGCATGTCGAGCAGTTCCAGCACGAAGGCTACCTGCGCTGGGATTCGCTGGGCGAATTCCTAGCGCTGGGCGCCTCGCTGGAGCATCTGGCGCAGACGTCCGGCAACGAGGACGTGAAGGTCCTGGCCGAGACGCTCGACGAGGCCAATGGCAAGATCCTCGAGAACAACCGTTCGCCCGCCCGCAAGGTCGGCGAACTGGATAACCGCGGCAGCCATTTCTACCTGGCCCTGTACTGGGCCCAGGCGCTGGCCCGGCGCGACAACAGCACGGCCCTGTCGGCCCGCTTCAAGCCGCTGGCGGAGACGCTGGCGGCCAACGAGGCCAAGATCGATGCCGAACTGATCGCCGCGCAAGGCAAGCCGGTGGATACGGGCGGTTATTATCTGCCCAATCAGGCCAAGACATCGGCAGGCATGCGGCCGAGCAAGACGTTGAACGACGCCCTCGCCGCTCTCTGACGCGGCGTCAGGTGAAGCCGCCCCGGGCAGCCGGGGCGGCTCGCTAACGCCTGCGCATTAAGAGTTGTGAGGCGCGAAAGGAAGCACGATGGCGAAGATCAAGGTGAAGAACCCGGTCGTCGAGATGGACGGCGACGAGATGACCCGCATCATCTGGGCGTTCATCAAGGACAAGCTGATCCTTCCGTATCTCGACATCGACCTGAAGTACTACGACCTTGGCATCGAGAATCGCGACAAGACCAACGACCAGGTGACGGTCGACTCGGCCAAGGCCACGCAGCAGTACGGCGTCGCGGTGAAGTGCGCGACCATCACACCGGACGAGGCGCGCGTCGAGGAATTCAAGCTCAAGGAGATGTGGCGGTCGCCCAACGGCACGATCCGTAACATCATCGGCGGCACGATCTTCCGCGAGCCAATCGTCTGCAAGAATGTCCCCCGCCTCGTGCCGGGCTGGACGCATCCGATCGTCATCGGCCGCCACGCCTTCGGCGACCAGTATCGTGCTACCGACTTCGTGGTGCCGGGCAAGGGCAAGCTCACCGTCCGCTTCGAGGGCGAGGACGGCAAGGTGATCGAGCACAACGTGTTCGACTTCCCGGCCGGCGGCGTCGCGATGACGATGTACAATCTTGATGAGTCGATCATCGGTTTCGCGCGCAGCTCGTTCAACTACGGCCTGATGCGCGGCTGGCCCGTCTACCTGTCGACCAAGAACACCATCCTCAAGCGCTATGACGGTCGCTTCAAGGACCTGTTCCAAGAGATCTTCGACAAGGAGTTCGCCGACAAGTTCAAGGCGAAGAAGATCGTCTACCAGCACCGCCTGATCGACGACATGGTTGCCTCGGCCCTGAAGTGGCACGGTGAATTCGTCTGGGCCTGCAAGAACTACGACGGCGACGTGCAGTCCGACACGGTGGCCCAGGGCTTCGGCTCGCTCGGCCTCATGACCTCGGTGCTGATGACGCCGGACGGCAAAACCGTCGAGGCCGAGGCCGCGCACGGCACGGTGACCCGCCACTATCGCGAGCACCAGAAGGGCAAGCCGACCTCGACCAATCCGATCGCCTCGATTTTCGCCTGGACGCAGGGCCTGAAGTATCGCGGCACCTTCGACGGCACGCCCGACGTGGTGAAGTTCGCCGAGGCGCTCGAGAAGGTCTGCGTCGAGACCGTCGAGAGCGGCAAGATGACCAAGGATCTCGCGATCCTCATCGACAAGAGCCAGGACTACCTGACCACCGAGGACTTCCTCGCGACGCTCGACGGCAACCTCAAGGCCAAGATGGCCAAGTGGTAATGGTCCTTTGATCGTCGGGGGTGCCGATGGCTGCCGCGCCGGCTGGGTCGTCTGCCGGCGTGACGTCGATGGCATCCTGGACATAAGAGTTGTGAAGGCCCTCGCAGACGCTTGCGAGGGCCTTTCCATTTTGGCGGTCGACATGCCGATCGGCCTCACCGACACGCCCCGCTCCGGCCGGGCCTGCGAAGCCGAGGCGCGGGCCCTGATGCCGGGCAAGGCCAGCTCGGTGTTCCCTACTCCCTGCCGGCCGGCACTCGCCTGCACGACTCACGCCGATGCCAATGCCACCAGCCGCAGGCTGGGCCTGGGCCTCAATCAACAGACGTTTCATCTCTTCCCCAAGCTGCGCGAGGTCGACGAACTGCTGCGCGGCAGCGCAAGGCTTCGGCGCGTCGTCTATGAGGCACACCCCGAACTCGCCTTCACGCGGATGAACGGCGGCAAGCCCGTGCTCAGCAAGAAGCGGCAGTTGGACGGCTTTGCCGAGCGGCTCAAGCTCCTCGCGAAGCATGGCTTCAAATGGAAGCCACAGACGCTCTCAGGCGCCGCACGCGACGATGTGCTGGATGCCATGGCGGTCTGCCGGACGGCGACCCTGATTGCCGCGGGGACCGCCACACGCCTCGGCCCGGAGCGGCTACGCGACCGCTACGGCCTGCCAATGAACATCTGGTACTAACCCCCGGCTCACCGATCAGTGGAGGAGCGGACGGCAGCCGCACCTCCAACGGTGGGAATCGTCTGGCCGGTATCCGTGAGTTTGCCGTTGTCGTTCTTGAACACCTGCATGTTCGCCTGATGCATGTTCTGCACGATGACGACGCTGCCATCACGCGAGAACGAGGCGCCCTGCGACCAGCCGCCGATCGGGGCTTCGCTGACCTTGGTGAGCTTGTCTCCATCGAGGCGGTACAGCACCAGCATGCCGTTGGGCTTGAACTGCGGTGCGTCCTTCGGGCGCGTGGAGCCCGCGTGCGCCACGCCGGCAATCCAGCGGCCGTCCTGCGACATCATCATGCCCTCGAGATTCTCGTGCCCAATGTCGGACGTGCCAGCGACCTTGCCGCCGGCAAGATCGATGACGGTGAGGACGCCGTTGGCCTTGGGGTCACCGAGGCTCGCGACGACGGCCGTCTTGCCGTCCGGCGTCACGGACGCCGCGTAGGGCCTCGGCGCGACATCGAGAACCGCCGAAGAGGTAATGTTGTCATCGCCAAGCTTCATCAACTCCACCTTGGCATCACCGTTTCGTGTCACCACGCCGGTGCCGCCATCGGGCGCGAGCGCCACATGACTCAGCAGCGTGTCGGCCTTCATCAACGGGACGGTCTTGACCAGTTTCACCTGCTTACCGTCGATCGACAGGATCGAGATCGAGCCGGCCATGCGATTGGCGACATAGGCGCGCTTTCCGTCCTTGGTGATGGAGATGCCGGCAGCACCCGGCCCGGTCGTCAGCGTGTCGAGGATCTTGCGATCCTTGAGATCGACCACGGTGACGCGATCGTCGGGCGTCAGCTTGTTGGGATCGGCCGGATCGAGCTTGGAGGACGAGGCAATGAGAGCAATCGACTCGTCGGGCGTGATCGCGACGGAAAGCGGTGGACCGACGACGCTGCCGGGCACGTTCTCGACCGTGCCCACCACTTTCACCGGCAGCACACCGAGATCGACGATGGTGATGCTGTCGGGCGGCGGATTGGCGACGTTCTTGTTGACGCCGTTTTCCTGTTTGATCTTGTGATCGTTCGACGAGACAGCGAGCTGAGCATTAGTCTGTGCGGACGCGAAGCCAAGAGTAACGCAAATGCCGACAATGACAGTCTTGCGCATGGTTTCCTCCTCGGCTGGCTCCATTGATTGGAGCGATCGAGCCGGAGAGGACCCTAGCGTCTGCGCGGACCGTGCAAAATCACGTTCCCGTTGGTTCGAGGCGATCTCACCTGCAGTGCAGCAGAGGCCTTAGACCATACCCAGAGCGTGCTTGTAGACGTCGAGCAAGGTCTCCTCCTCGGCGCGGTCGGCGGCATCCATACGGCGCATCGACACGATCTTGCGAATCGTCTTCACGTCGTAGCCTACGCCCTTGGCCTCGCTATAGACGTCCTTGACGTCACCGCCGATGGCGCGACGCTCTTCTTCGAGCTTCTCGATACGCTCGACGAAGCTCTTCAGGCGGTCTGCCGAAACCGGCCCGGCCTTGGTCTTCTTGGAAACGGCGCTTCCATCCGGCATATCCGCTACTCCTTGATCCCGATGGCCGGACCATAGGAGCGGCGACTATGTCGACTCAACGACTCTCGGGCGATGAATGATGGGGATAACGTGAACTTGGCCACGAAAGAGCTAGGAATGCTTGTGTTCGGCCTTGTCGAAGGCCTTTTTCTGGTCGCCTGAAGCTTCCTTCTGGTGCTTGGCCTTCCAATCCTCATAGGGCATGCCATAGACGATCTCGCGGGCCTTGGGGTCGGCGATCTCGATACCCCGGGAGCCCGCCTCCTCGCGATACCAGCGCGACAGGCAGTTGCGGCAGAAACCGGCCAGATTCATCAGGTCGATGTTCTGGACGTCAGTGCGTTCCTGCAGGTGCGAGACCAGGCGGCGGAAGGCGGCGGCCTCGAGTTCGGTACGGGTCTTGTCGTCCATGATGGTCTCCTGGAACCGCAAAGATCAGAGCTTCGTCCGGGGATATAGGCTCAGCCCACAGTATAAACCAGCCGGTAAGGGCGACCCCGGCGCATGCGCCCGGCCTTCCTTCAGATGATGCGGCAGTAGGTGGCTGTGCGGCCCTTCCGGCGATTTGCCGCCCGGCGGCGGAATCGGCTGGTGAACTTCCAGTCGCGCCAGGGCGGAGACGAAGATCCGCGTCGGGCTGCTGCGGGCGATCGCCAGTCCGGCGGGATTGCCCGGCGCGAGGATGGGCTTGCCCACTCCTGCGCGCAGTGCGGCCAGGGTTTCTTCGTCCCCTTCTCTCAACCGCACCTGCATGTCGATATGGGGTGCGCC
The DNA here is from genome assembly GCF_004297405.1 of Reyranella sp. Classification (GTDB taxonomy): domain Bacteria; phylum Pseudomonadota; class Alphaproteobacteria; order Reyranellales; family Reyranellaceae; genus Reyranella. The sequence continues at coordinate 227,723 of NZ_SCVC01000012.1, read as the reverse complement.
GATACCGAGATCGAAGGTTCGATCGTCGAGCCGGGTAATCGTCTCGTGGCCCCCGGCCGACGCCGCCGAGCAAAAGGCGATTTCGCGTAAGCGATCGTTGTCGTCGACCAGAGCGAAGGGCGTAGTGCCGCTCAGATCGCCGATATAGAGCGCACCACGCGGTGTCGTGACCGACAGTGCCGCAAGATCGACCGCGAGGCCCGGTTCGTCGGCATCGTACTGGAACTCGCCGATAGCGCCCCAGGTCCCAACGCTCCAACCGTTCGCCGCTTCCGCGAGATGCTGCCGGATGAGATCAACCGGCGCGTCGGGCAACGCTTCGCACTTCATGACAGGGCCACCGTAACTGCTGAATGGATCGCCGGCGCCAATCGCTGACCCCAGGCACGCGCATTGTCCGGCGTCTCCACGAGGTCCTGGCGTACTTCCAGCGAACAGTGCGGAATTGCGCGGGAACGTGCATGCGCCGTCAGCGTGTATTCGTAGGAAGCACGCGCCGAGTAAGGCTCGTTGTCGCCGACGACCAGCTTGGGGTCTCGCCGCAGTTCGGTCAGCAGCGGTTCCGGCAGGCGCGGATCGTCGTTCCACAGGACGCCGACATGCCAGGGGCGCACGAAACCCTTCATCACCGGCGTGAAGGAATGCATGACCAGCAGGCAGACCTTGCGATCACCGGCGGTCATCATGTCGAGTAAACGGTCGACCTCGTGATGATAAGGCCAGAAGCAGGCAGCAGCGCGGGCATCGATCTGTTCCTGGGTGAGTCCCTGGTTCGCCGGCACCACGGTGCCGTCGCTGACCTCGGGCGTCGAGCCCTCGCCACCCGGCCAGCGGTTGCAGTCGATCACCAGCCGCGAATAGCCCGACGCCACCAGTGGCGCATCGAGAGCCTTGGACAAGGCAATCGCCGAGTCGAGACCGCCGATATCCCAGCCGATGTGGCGCGACAGCTCGGTCTCCGAAATGCCGAGCGAGCCCAGCGCTTTCGGAACTGCCTTGCTGGCATGGTCACAGAGCAACAGCAGCGGTGCCTTGCCCTTCTCATTCACGACGGAAAAGGGCGGCGGATCGCCGGGCCCCAGCAGTTGTTGCATCGAGCCCCTATAGTGCGAAGATCGCACAAATGAAAGATGCTGACGCCCGCGCCCTGCTGCGCGCCATGTTCGACGCCGCCCTGGACGTCGCCCGCCCCGAAACCTGTCTCGCCCCCTTCATCGCCAAGCTGCAGCCGCCGAAAGGCAGGACGATCGTCATTGGCGCCGGCAAGGCGAGCGCTGCCATGGCCAAGGCAGTCGAGGATCAATGGCCGCATCCGCTCGAGGGCCTCGTCGTGACGCGCTACGGCTATGGCGAATCCTGCAAGCGCATCGAGATCGTCGAAGCCTCGCATCCGGTGCCGGATGCGAAGGGACGCGAGGCGGCCCGTCGCATCCTCGAGCGCGTGCAGGGGCTCGGCGCCGACGATCGCGTGCTCTGCCTCATCTCCGGCGGGGCCTCGGCGTTGCTGTCCCTGCCCAGCCCCGGCCTCACCCTGGAAGACAAGCAGGAGGTCAATCGCGCGCTCCTGAAGTCGGGCGCCAACATCGTCGAGATGAACACGGTGCGAAAGCATCTCTCCATGATCAAGGGCGGACGGCTCGCCATCGCTGCGCAACCCGCGCAGGTGCTGTCATGGCTGATCTCCGACGTACCCAACGACGACCCCGGCGTGATCGGCTCCGGCCCGACTGTTGCCGACAAGACGAGCTTCGCAGATGCGCTCGCGGTCCTCGCCAAATACCGCCTCGATCCGCCAGCCTCGGTCCTCGCCCACCTGAAGGCGGGTGCAGCCGGCAAGGTCGATGAAACGCCCAAGCCCGGCGATCCTCGGCTGACCAACGTCGAGACCATCATGGTTGCCACGCCGAAGCGCTCGCTCGAAGCCGCCGCGACCGTCGCCCGTCAGCACGGCTGCGAAGTGATCATGCTGGGCGACAATCTCGAAGGCGAGGCGCGCGAGCTTGGGGCTGCTCACGCCAAACAGGCGGTCGACCTTTTGAAGCGCGGGGGCAAGCCGGTCGTGATCCTGTCCGGCGGCGAGACCACCGTGACGGTGCGTGGCAAGGGTCGCGGCGGACGCAATGTCGAGTATCTGATGGCCGAGGCCATCGCCGTGAGCGGCACGCCCGGTATCTGGGGCCTGGCCGCGGACACTGACGGCGTCGACGGTGCGGAAGATATTGCCGGTGCGATCTTCGCCCCCGACACGCTGGCCCGCGCGCGCGCCAAGGGCCATGATCCACAGGCGATGCTCGACGACAATGACGGCCACGGCTTCTTCGGCCTGTTAGGTGACAGTCTCGTCACCGGCCCCACCCGCACCAACGTCAATGACTTCAGAGTCACCTTGATCGCCCCATGACGACCTATCCCGGATCCTGCCATTGCGGCGCGGTGAAGATCACTTTCACGTCGGCCAAAAAGCCCGAGGAGATGCGGGTTGGTCGCTGCGCCTGCAGCTTCTGCCGTCGCCACGGTGCGCGCACGATGGGTGACCCCGCTGGATCGGTGGAATTCCGCGCGGCTCCCGATACCCTGTCGCGCTATCGCTTCGGCCTCGGCATCACGGACTATCTGCTGTGCGCGAAATGCGGTGCTTATGTCGGCGCCGTCATGCCCGACGACGGCAAGGCCATCGGCATCGTCAACGTCAATTCCCTCGATATTCGCGATACGTTCGATCCCGCCCCGCCATTGCACCACTATGATGGCGAGGACGAAGAGCGGCGCCGTGCACGGCGTCGAAAGTTCTGGATGCCAGTAACGATCATCGCCTAACGTCGGGCCATGGCTATTCTCGGAGTGATCGCCGACGATTTCACCGGCGCGACCGATATCGCGGGCATGCTGGTCAAGAACGGCATGCGCACCATCCAGACCATCGGCGTTCCTGCCAAGGGCACGATTCCCGACGATGTCGATGCCGTGGTCGTCGCGCTCAAAACGCGCTCCATCCCGGCGAAGGAAGCGGTTTCCCAATCGCTCGATGCGCTGAAGGCATTGCAGGCAGCGGGCTGTGTCCGCTTCTTCTTCAAATACTGCTCGACCTTCGACTCGACCGATGCCGGCAATATCGGCCCAGTGGGAGATGCGCTGCTCGATGCGCTGAAGGCCAAGCGGGCGATCTACTGTCCCGCCTTCCCCGAGAACAACCGAACCATTTTCTTCGGCCACCTCTTCGTCGGCGACGTGCTGCTGTCGGACTCGCACATGCGCCACCATCCGCTGACGCCGATGACGGACGCCAGCCTGGTCCGCGTGCTGGCGCGCCAGACCAAACACAAGGTTGGACTGACTCCGCTGAAGCAAGTGCAGGCAGGTTCCGCAAGTCTGCGCGCCGCGCTCGACAAGCTCGCCTCCGACGGCGTGCGCCACGTCGTTGTCGATGCCGTGGCTGACACGGACCTCGGCATCATCGGCGAGGCCATCGGCGACGATGTGCTGGTGACAGGCGGCTCGGGCGTAGCACTCGGCCTGCCTGCCGCCTATCGCCGCCGCGGCCTGCTAACCCACAAGGCCGGCGCCGATGCCCTGCCAAAGGTCGCGGGTGCCGCTGCGGTCCTTGCGGGCTCCTGCTCCGCCGCGACGCTGGGCCAGATCGCCGCCTTCAAGGGAGCGCATCTGGCACTCGACACCGACGCGATCTGCCGCGGCGAGGATGTCGCCGCCGCGGCGCTGGCCTGGGCCAAGGGCAAGCTCGGCAACGGGCCGATCCTGCTCTCGGCCAGTGACAAGCCCGAAGCCGTGAAGGCACTGCAAGCCAAGTACGGCATCGAGAAATCGAGCCACGCAATCGAGAAGACCATGGCGGCGCTGGCGCGTGGTCTGGTCGAGGCCGGAGTTGGTCGAATGGTCGTCGCGGGCGGCGAGACCTCGGGCGCGGTGGTCGGCGCTCTCGACGTCACCGCGCTGCGGATCGGCCCCGAGATCGATCCCGGCGTACCCTGGACCGCCTCGGTCGCCAAGAAGCCGATGCTGCTGGCCTTGAAGTCCGGCAATTTCGGCGCCCCCGATTTCTTCACCAAAGCCTTCGAGCGCCTATGAGCACTGCCGAAAGCAAGATGCGCGACGCCATTTGTGCGTTGGGCGCCAAGCTCGCCGCCCGCGGCCTCTGCCCCGGCACGTCGGGCAATATCAGCGCCCGTGTCGCAGACGGCTGGCTGATGACGCCGACCAACTCCTCGCTCGGCGAGCTCGAACCCGGCCAACTCTCCAAGCTCGACCTCTCGGGCAAGCATGTCGCTGGCGATCCGCCGACCAAGGAAGCCTTGCTCCATCGTTCGGTTTACGACGTGCGCCCCAAGGACGGGGCCATCGTGCACCTTCATTGCACGCACGCGGTGGCGATCTCCTGCCTCGATCCGTCGTGCCACCACAATCAGGAAAGCACACTGCCGCCCATCACCCCCTACTTCGTGATGCGGGTCGGCAAGTTGCCGCTCGTGCCCTACTACAAGCCGGGCGATCCCAAGCTCGCCGATGCCATCCGCGACTACGCCAAGGGCCATCGCGCCGTTCTGCTGGCCAATCACGGGCCGGTTGTCGCCGGGACCTCGCTGTCGGCAGCCTCCGCCTCAATCGAGGAGCTGGAGGAGACGGCAAAACTTCACTTGCTCCTGCAGGGCTTCAAAGTGCGCACCCTCTCGGACGGCCAGGTGCGCGACGTCGAAGAAGCCTTCCCCTCCTGACTGGATCAACAGAATGCCCAAGCTCGCCGCCAATCTTTCGTGGATCTACCAGGAGGTCCCGTTCCTGCAGCGCTTCGGCGCCGCCGCGGCGCATGGCTTCAAGGCCGTCGAGATCCTGTTTCCCTATGAAGCGCCGGCTGCCGATATCGCGGCCGAGCTCAAGAAGCACAAGCTGACACAGGCATTGTTCAACCTGCCGCCGGGCGATGCCAGCAAGGGCGAGCGCGGCCTGGCTGCCTTGCCCGGCCGCGAAGCCGAATTCGCAGCTGCACTCGAGAAGGCGCTCGACTACGCCCAGGTGCTGGAATGCCGGACCCTGCACGTCATGTCAGGCATGATTGCTCCGGGTGCGGATACCAAGGCGATGCACCGCACCTTCGTGTCGAACCTCAAAAAGGTCTGCGACCGCACGGCCAAGAGCGACATCACGATCGTTCTGGAGCCGATCAACCATCGCGATATTCCAGGCTACTTCACCAACACCACAGACCAGGTGAAAGCGATCATTGACGAGGTCGGTGCACCGCACCTTCGCCTGCAACTCGATCTCTATCACCTGCAGGTGACGGAAGGCGATCTGCAGAAGCGGACGGAACGGCTGTTCCCTATCACCTCCCACGTGCAGATCGCCGGCAACCCCGACCGCAACGAACCCGATATCGGCGAAGTGAACCACCTCTACCTGCTCGATGTGCTCGATCGGCTGGGTTACGACGGCTATGTCGGCCTGGAATACAAGCCCAAGACGACTACAGGGGCTGGTCTCGGCTGGGCTGCCAAATACGGCATCAAGGCCTGAATCATGGCGGACAAGAACACTCCCGTCGTTGCATTCGTGGGCCTGGGCTCGATGGGCCTCGGCATGGCCAAGAACCTGCTGAAGCATGGGCACAAGGTGATCGGCGTCGATCCCAGCGCCGCCGCACGCGAGGCCTTCGCCGCTGCCGGCGGCAGCATTGCCAGCACACCCGCCGAAGCCGCGAAGCAGGCCGATGTCGTCATCGTCGCTGTCGTGAACGCCCAGCAGGTCGAGACGGTGCTCTACGGCGACAGCGGTGCGGTAACGGCCCTGCGCAAGGGTGGCCTTGTCATGCAGTGCGCCAGCTGCCCCGCGGCCTTCATCCGCAAACTCGACGAACGCCTCACAGCGAGTGGCCACGACCTGCTGGATGCCCCGATGTCCGGTGGCCGAGCGAGAGCGGAGTCGGGTGAACTCACCTTCATGTCGTCGGGCAATGCCAAGGCCTTTGCCACGGCAGAATCGATCCTGTCGGCAACCTCCGCCAAGGTCTTTCGCCTCGGCGACAAGGCTGGCATCGGCTCGCTGGTGAAGACCGTGAACCAGCTCCTGGCGGGCGTGCACATCGCAACAGCCGCAGAGGCGATGGCACTCGCGGCCAAGGCCGGTGCCGATACGCGCGCCGTCTACGAGGTGATTTCGGCCAGCGCCGGCAATTCCTGGATGTTCGGCAATCGGGTGCCGCACATGCTGGACGACGACTACTCCCCGCTTTCAGCCGTAGAGATTTTCGTGAAGGACCTCGGCCTCGTCCTCGACACCGGCCACGAGCTGCGCCTGCCACTGCCGCTCGCAGCTGCGGCACATCAGCTTTTTATCGCGGCTGCGGGCGCGGGTTGGGGCAAGCTGGATGACGCCGCCGTCGTCAAGGTCTACGAACAAGCAGGCGACTTCAAAGTGTCGTCGCCGAAGAAGTAGACTGGGACCATGCATCGGGATCGCTTTACCAAGATCGTCGCCACGCTCGGCCCCGCCACATCGAGCCTCGAACGCCTCCGTACGCTGTTCGAAGCCGGCGCCGACGTCTTTCGCCTGAACTTCAGCCACGGCCAGCCCGAGGATCACCGGCAGCGGGTCGATCAACTGCGTGCCCTGGAGAAAGAGTTCAAGCACCCGATCGCCATCCTGATGGATCTGCAGGGACCCAAGCTCCGCCTCGGTACCTTTGCCAAGGGACCGATGGTCCTGAAGAAGGGCCAGAAGCTGCGCTTCGACATGGATCCTGCTCCGGGTACGGCCAAGCGCATCCCGCTGCTGCATCCGGAGATCTTCAAGGCTGCCGAGCCCGGCGGCGTACTGCTGGTCGACGACGGCAAGGTTCGCCTGCGCATCGTCGCGCACGATGCCGACACCATTGATGCCGAGGTCGAGGTCGCGGGCCCGATCAGCGATCGCAAGGGCGTCAACCTGCCCAACCTGATCCTGCCCGTCTCGGCGATGACGCCGAAGGATCACAAGGACCTGACCTTCGGCCTGTCGCTCGGCGTGGATTGGGTGGCACTGTCTTTCGTGCAGCGCGCACACGATATCGCCGAACTGAAGAAACTCGTAGCCGGCCGTGCCGCCGTCATGGCCAAGCTCGAGAAACCGCAGGCGATCGAGCATCTCGACGAGATCATCGAGCAGAGCGACGGCATCATGGTGGCGCGTGGCGATCTCGGCGTGGAAATGCCGCCCGAGGCCGTGCCGCCGCTACAGAAGCGCATCCTCGCTGCCTGCCGTGTCGCGGGGCGCCCCGCGATCGTGGCAACGCAGATGCTCGACTCGATGGTTCATTCGCCGACGCCGACGCGCGCCGAAGTCTCCGACGTGGCAACGGCCGTCTATGACGGCGCGGACGCGGTGATGCTCTCTGCCGAGTCGGCGTCGGGCGACTACCCAGTCGAGGCGGTCACGATCATGGATCGCATCCTGAAGAGCGTCGAAGCCGATCCGCTCTATCGCCGCCTGATGGATGCGAGTCGGCGCGAACCCGAGGCCACCACCGCCGACGCGATCAGCGCCGCCGCGCGGCAATGCGCCCACACGCTCTCCGCCGCAGCGATCGTCACCTACACCAACACCGGTTCGACCACCCTGCGCGCCGCGCGCGAGCGGCCCGACGTGCGCATTCTCTGCCTGACGCCCAATCTCGACACGGCGCGGCGCATGACGCTCACCTGGGGCGTCCACCCCGTGCAAACCGAGGACGCCCACAATTTTGCCGATATGGTGCAGCGCGCTGTCCGCGTCGCCCGCCAGGAGGAAATTGCCAAGGAAGGCGAGCGGCTGGTCATCACCGCAGGGGTCCCCTTCGGTACGCCGGGTGCCACAAACATTCTTCGAATTGCCTATGTCTAGCCTCTTCTGGGACGGAATGCGGAGGGAAGAAGGATCATTCCTTTCCGTAGATATTCCGGACCAGATTCGAGAGGCCAATCGTGGAAAACGGCCAGAACAGCACCCAGCGCAAGGCAGCAGCCGCCGTAGGCAAATTCCGTGGTAACCGGCTGACCTGGATTGATTATCTCGTCATCGCCGCGACGGTCCTGACCTTCGCCGTCGTCGCCGATGCCGCGCTGGGACGCGCCAAGGCATCCGTGCCGCCGAAGCCCACCAACACCGTTACGGCGATGGTCAGCCAGCTCCCCGACGATCCGGGCCTGATCAAGGCAAGATTGAGGCTGGCGGCCGGTCTCTAACCGCCGCCTCAGCCCTTCGGGCGCTTGTCGATCACGCGCCTCGCCTTGCCCAGCGAGCGTTCAATTGAGCCGGGCGGCATGACATCAACGGTGGCGGAGAGGCCACACATCCCCTTCAGACGCTGTATCAGCTCCCGAACTGACCGTGCTTCTGCCTGACCGCCGAGCGGCGAGCGCGCTTCGACCCTGACCAGAAGATCGTCGAGCGCCCCGGTTCGCGAAAGCTCGATGAGATAATGGCCGCTTAGCGCCGGGTCGCGCAGGATCTGCTCCTCGACTTGGCTCGGGAAGAGATTGACACCACGCACGATCAACATGTCGTCACTGCGTCCGGTGATCTTGGCCATCCGCCGCATCGCCGTCGCCGAGCCCGGAAGCAGCCGGGTGAGATCGCGCGTTCGATAGCGGATCACCGGCATCGCCTCTTTGGTCAACGTCGTGAAGACGAGTTCGCCGGGCTCGCCATCGGCCACCGGCGCGCCGGTCTCGGGATCGACGATCTCGGGATAGAAATGATCCTCCCAGATCGTCGGCCCGTCCTTGGTCTCGACGAACTCGCAGGCCACACCCGGCCCCATCACTTCGCTGAGACCGTAGATGTCGACGGCATCGATGCCCAGGCGACGCTCGATCTCGGCGCGCATGGCTTCGGTCCAGGGTTCGGCGCCAAAGATGCCGATGCGCATCGCCGTCTCGCGTGGGTCGATCCCCTGCCGCTCGAACTCCTCGGCGATCGCCAGCATGTAGGATGGCGTCATCAGCACGACCCGCGCACCGAATTCGCGGATGAGCTGGACCTGGCGCTCGCCGAAGCCGCCCGACATCGGCACGACCGTGCAGCCGAGTCGCTCCGCGCCGTAATGCGCGCCGAGGCCGCCGGTGAACAGACCGTAGCCATAGGCATTGTGGATGATGTCGCCCGGCCGGGCGCCGCCGGCATGGAGCGAGCGCGCCATCAGCTCGCCCCAGGTTGCGATGTCATGGGCCGAATAACCGACCACTGTCGGCCGACCTGTCGTGCCACTCGATGCATGCACGCGTACGCAGCGTTCGCGCGGTATCGCCAGCATTCCGTAGGGATAGGCGTCGCGCAGGTCGCTCTTGGCCGTGAAGGGAAAGCGCTTCAGATCGTCCAGCGTGCGCAGGTGATCGGGATGGACGCCTACGGCTTCGCACTTCGCGCGGTACGGCGCCTGATTGTCGTAGGCATGCCGCAGCGCCGTCCGCAGCCGCTCGAGCTGCGTTGCCCGCAAGGCGTCGAGCGACAGCTTCGTCTCGGGAAAGAGGTCGCTCGTCATTTGCTATCAAAGCCGAAGCGGCGATAGGCGTAGCCCAGACCGATCAGCGCCGCGCCGAGGCCCAGGAAGGAGAAGACGCGCAAGAGACCCTGCAGGCCCGCCATGTCGATCAGGAACACCTTGGCGACCACGATGCAGACCAGCACCATGCCAGCATGCCGGAACGCTGCGGCCTTGCGCACGAAACCCAAGGCCAGCAGGGCGACGCCGAACAGCAGCCAGACGATCGAATAGGTGTAGAGCTCCAGCCCATCTGCGTCGAAGCCAGGTCGCTCGAACGAGGGGTCGAAGAAGTGACGCACCTCGAACGAGACATAGACGAAGGCCAGGATCGAGGCCGTCACCTCGGTCAGGATGTCTGCCCGGCGGTCCGGCTCGACATCGATCCACTGTCGCGCCAGCCCTGCCATCACGGCAGGCACCGCATAGGCGAGCAGCAGACCGTTGGCGATGGGCAGATGGCCGACACCGGCAGGCTCGAACACGGGATTGGCGATCACGACCTGCACGACCAGCACGAGAAGCGCTGCCGCTACCCCACTCAGGCGCCAGGCCCATAGCGCCACCGGGTCGTGGCCACGGCGCGCCCACCATAGCGCCGCCAGCGCGAAGCCGCCCCAGACCAGCACGTAGAATGCCCGCTCCATGAAGCTGGAGCCGAGCATGTCCATCGCCGTGGGCTGGAAGATGCTCCTCACTTCCAAAGTCAGAAGGACGAAGACGAGGAGCGCCGTGGCGGCCTCGACGGCGCGCACGAGGCGAACGTCGCCCGTCGGGCGCAGGAAGCGCAGCGCAACCATCAGGGCGGCGATCGAGATGCCGTATCCCCAGAGGATCCAGTTGAGGATTGGCGTGAGTCCCAGCGGATACTTCAGGATCTCGGGGTTCAGCACGAAGCGTACGACCACGACCGCCAGCAGCGGCCAGCAAAGCTGGCGCAACGACACCAGACCGAGATGGGCCGCAATAGCGGCGACCGCTGCCAGTTCGATGGCATAGGCCACCGTGATCCACTCGCGATTGAGTTCGAGCGGGATCGCTGCACCGATGAAGAAGGCGACGCCGGCGGCGAGAAAACCCAAGGCCTCGGTTGCACCGGGCATGGTCTCGCGCCACCGCACCAGCCGCTCGGCCCCCACCAGGAACGGTGCAGCAAGCCCAATGCTGATCAAGCCCCAGGAGCCACTCGTCCCGCGCAGCACGTACCAGCTCAACAGGAAGTGCGAGAGCGCCGCGGCCACCGAAAGAGCAGCCCAGAATCCGGGCCGCGCCGCGTTCCACAAGAGAGCAAAGGCGCCGGCCGCATAGAGGCCGCCGAACCCGACCGCGAGCCAGCCAAAGCGTGCATCGCTCCATTCGGCCGGCACATCGTGCGAGGACAGCCACCACAGGGCCAACGCCGCCAGCGACAGGACCGGCGCCAAAACGGCTGCATACTGGAAGCGCGGCGTCCAACGGCCCAAGGCGAACGCGCCGACACCGTGCAGCGCAAGGGCTGCCCAGCCGGTCGTCTGCCGGCCGCCATCCTGCACGATCAGGGCGACGAGCAGCGCACCGGTGATGCCGATCGCCGACCAGACGAGTGCTGCAATATCTCGAGGAGAATTCTCGTCCTCGCCCATCCGCCGCCAGGTGGCCCAGACGAACAGTCCCGACACGCCCACCAGGAACAGGCCGACCCAATGGAGTTCCGACATGTCGGTCCCCATCAGCATCCAGGCGAACGTCCACAACACGGCGCCAGCCAGCACACCCCAGCCCAGGAGCCACCAGCCGCGCACGCGGATGACGCCCAGCGTGCCCGCTGCGATGGCAAACAGGTAACCAAACAACACCGGCGTATTGGGTTCCTGGCTGCCGATGACGGCGGGGCTCGCAAAACCGCCGACGAAGGCAAGCGCCGCGACCAGAATGCCGTGACGCAACGAGAGCCCCATGCCGAAGGCCGTGAGCGCCGCCGCCGCACCGCCTGCAGCAAACTTGGAAACCATGCCGTAGAGGGCAACGGCTGCGAACAGGGAGCCATAGAGGGCTGCCACACCGGCCGCCGCCAGTGCCTGCGCCACGCGATCGTCCTTGCTCCGCAGCTTTTCGGCACCGCCGATCAGCGCGAAGCCAAAGAGCGCGGCCAGGATTACCCGCACCTCGGGCGAGAGATAGCCCTCCTCGATCGAGTAGCGAACGAGGAAGATCGCCGCGAGCGCCAATGTGATCGCGCCGATCCACAGGAAGGCCCGCGCGCCCAGACGCTGTTCCCACCCCGCCGAAACAGGCGCGACAGCCGGCACGGGGGGTGACGGAGTGCTTTCGATGGTGACGGTTGCGGGCTCCGGTGGCGTCTCCGGCTCGAATGGTGCACCAGGCGGCGGTACCGCTTCGATGGGGACTGTCGGAGGTTCAATCGCCGGCGCGGCGAAGGGTGGCGGCAGAGCTTCGCCGGCGGCCAACTGGCGCCTGATCGTCGCCAGCTCAGAGGCCAGCCGTTCGTTCTGCGCGCGCAGGCCCGAGGTACGAACCAGCGCGATGATGGCGATCAGTGGCGTGCCAAGCGCCCAGGCGATCCCGATCAGGACGAGAAATATCTCTTCCACAAAAACCTCGGGATCGCCGTTGCCTGGATCCTACTCGGCCGCGACGCGAGTGGCCTGGGCGGCAAAGGCCGCGCGACTGTCCTTCGCGACAATGCCGCGCTTCACCACCATCCGGTGGTTCTCCTTGCGGGCCGCCCGCTTGATGTCGGCCAAGACATCGCCATCGCACACCACGAAGTCGGCAATGTTGCCTTCCTTGATGCGGCCATGGTCGCCGAGCCGCATCAGGTCGGCAGCGCTGGCGGTCGCAAAGAACAACGAATCGCGCGCCGAAATGCCGATGTCGCACATGAACTCGAGCTCGCGTGCATTCTCGCCGTGGCGATTGTGCGGCGTGCCCGCATCGGTGCCCATCGCGATACGGCCGCCGGCCGAATAGTACATCTTGGTCGCCTCGATGTGACGATCATAGACGCGCCGGCTCTTCTCGATCACATAGTCGGGAATCGAGCGGTCGCCCTCGTCGTAGCCCTTGAGGATGTTCTTCACTGCGGCGAGCGTCGGCACCAGCCACACGCCGCGCTCCTTCATTTCGCGACAGCATTCTTCGTCCATGAAGATGCCGTGCTCAATGGAATCGATGCCGCCCCGCACGGCATTCAGGATGCCGAGCGCGCCCTGGGCGTGGCTGGCGCAGCATTTATGGAAGCGATGTGCCTCGCTGATGCCGGCCTTCATCTCTTCGGGGCTGTAGTGTGCGTCTTCCGGATTGACGCCTGGCGTCATCACGCCGCCGGTCGCCATGATCTTCACCAGGTCGGAGCCGGCGTGGACCTGCTCGCGCACCGCCTTCACGACCTCGTCGACACCATCGGCGACGCGGCCAGTGCGATTGCCGTGACCACCGGTCATGCAGATCATGCGGCCGGCGCAGCGCATGGTCGGCCCCAGGAAGCGGCCGGCATTCATGGCGTCGCGAATCGCGAACTCGATGTAGTCCTTGCCGCCGCAATCACGTACCGCGGTGATGCCGCCTTCGAGCGTGCGCTGCATGAATTCCATGCCGCGCACCGCGATCTGCGCAGCGCTCAGCCGGTCCTGCACGGCGCCGGGATTGCCCTCGGCGCCGGACAGCGAGTGGACGTGGCAGTCGATCATGCCGGGAATGAGCGTACCGCCCGACGTATCGACCCGTTCGCCCGCAAAGCCCTTGAACTCGCCTGCAGCTGCAACGCGCTTGATGCGGCCACCCTCTTCCAGCACCGCCTGCCCGTCTTGCACCTTCTCGCCGTCGAACAGGCGTCCGCCGACATACAACGTGGCCATTTCCTACTCCTTCGGAGATTATGATCCGGCAATGTGCATCCGGGCCGATGACGCGGCAAGCGCGACGCTAATGGCCGGCCGTGCGTTGTCCGCAGTCCAGCGGATCTGACGGCGCGTCGCCACCCAACGCCCTGAGGCGCGCGATTTCACTGTCTATGCCCTGGATATGCGGATTGTACTTGCGCGCCAGTTCGAAGGCCGCAATCGCGCGACCGTTCTCGCCCATCTCCGCGCGGATCATGCCAAGGCCCGAGTAGGCACCGAAGTGACGCGGCTCGCGCTTCACCGTCTCGCAGATGTCGGCCAGCGATGCCGGAAAGTTACCCATCAACCAATGCACGGTGGCCCGCTTGTTCCAGGCTTCCGGCAAATCAGGAGCCACCGCGATCAGCCGCGTGAATGCGTCAACGGCGGTCTGGTATTCGCGCTGTTGCATCTCGGCCACGCCACGCAGCATCAGCTCGCGCTGACTCATATCCGGAACCATGGTCCACTGCTCCCAGATCGCCGCTTCCAGCGCCTGGACCGCCGACGGATCTGTAGCGGTTTGCAGCTTGGCGAACAGTGTGTCGAGCATGGTGTTGCTCCCAGGGTTCTGTGCCAGCGCGTTCACCCCCAGCATCAGGCCGATCAGGGCGGCGAGGCAAGGGCGAAGGAGCGTCACGGCGGCTCTGGCTGTTGGTTTCTAGCGAAAGGCCGCCGGCCTCGGTCCGCCGGTCGCCCAGTCGAGCAGCTCGACCGTGTGGGCAATCGGAATCCCGGTACCCGACGCGATATTTCCGATACAGCCGAAATTGCCGGCAGCGATCACGTCGGGCTTCATACTCTCGATGTTCGCCACCTTGCGGTCGCGCAAACGACGCGACAACTCGGGCTGCAGCACTTGATAGGTGCCGGCCCAGCCACAGCAGAGATGGCCTTCGGGTACGTCCTTCACGACGAAGCCCGCGTCGCGCAGCAGCTTCTTGGGTGGTTCGATGACCTTCTGCCCGTGCTGCATCGAGCAGGCCGCATGATAGGCGACGGTGAGTTTCTGCGGAGTCACGTTTACGAGACCAACCTCCGCCATGACCTCGCTCACATCCTTGGCAAGCCGGGCGACTTGCAGCGCCTTCTCATGCCACTCCGGCTCGTCGGCCAGCATGTTGCCATAGTCCTTCACCGTCGTGCCGCAGCCCGAGGCGTTGATCACAATGGCATCGAGGCCAGCGCCATCGATCTCACGCAGCCAGGCCGTGATGTTGCGCTTGGCGAGCTCGATCGCCTCTTCGTTGCGGCCGACATGCAGTACCGAGGAACCACAGCAGCCCGAACCCGCGACATTCACCACTTCGATGTCGTGGCGCGTCAGCAGCCGTACCGTTGCCTCGTTCACCTCGGGCGCCAGCACCTGCTGGCCGCATCCCGGCATCAAGGCCACCCGCTTGCGGCGCAGCCCCTTGGCCGGAAAAGTCTGCGGGCGATCTACCGACGACGGCGGCGCCAGCCGGTCCGGCACGGCTTCCAGCATGGCGCGCAGGCGGCGCAGGAAGGTGGCGCCCCCCGCATCAGTGCTCGTCGACGGCAGGATTGGCGCCAGTGGCTTGGCAAGCCGTCCCAGAATCATGGCCCAGCGGAAAAGACCGGGCCGCGGCATCAACCACGCCAGCACATTGCGCATCAGTCGGTCGGGTAATGACCGCTTGTAGCTTTCCTCGATGCGATGCCGGCCATGGTCGACCAGGTGCATGTAGTTCACACCCGAGGGACAGGTCGTCATGCACGACAGGCACGACAGGCAGCGATCGACGTGCCGCACTTCCTGTGCTGTCGGTGCACGATTCCCTTCGAGCATCGCCTTGATGAGATAGATGCGGCCACGCGGACTGTCGCGCTCGTCGCCTAGCAACACGAAGGTCGGACAGGTCGCCGTGCAGAAGCCGCAGTGGACGCACTTGCGCAGGATATGCTCGCTGCGGGCGGTCTCATGATCGGCAAGTTGGGCCAGAGTGAAGTTGGTCTGCATGGTCAGCCCATCCGCCCTGGATTGAAGAGCGCCTTGGGATCGAAGCTCTCCTTCACGCGCGCCGACAGGGCCGCCAGCGCCGGCGATTGCGGCTGGAAGACAGGAACCGCCGCACGCACCGCTTCCGGAGCACGAATAAGCGTCGCATGACCGCCGGATGCACCAATGGCGCCGCGCACAAGGACATGATCGGCATCGGCACTGGCCGGCAATGCTAACCAGATCATGCCGCCGGACCAATCATAGAAGGCTTCGGCTGCGCGGCATTCGACGCGGACTCTCGCCACGATGGCCGGTCCTTCGGTCGGCGGGCAGGAGATTTTCCAGACGACGTCGTTTGCCGCGGCCTTGAGCGGCGCCACATCGCGCACCTCGCGCCAGAAGGTGCGGCTTTCGAGCGTGCCGAGTTCCTCCATTCGCGTGCCGCTATCAGCCAACAGCTCGCGCAGGCCCCTGAGGCGCGCCTCGACCGAGGGTGCCACTCCTTCGATGCGCAGGGCCGTCTTGCCCGGCAGATGTGCGGCGCCCGAAACCTCGTGTGGGCTGCCCATGGCCACACACATCGCCTTCACGGCCGCCTCATCAGCGAGGCCCAGCAGAAGCAGCGTGCGGGTCTGGTCGGGCGCGGGCAACACCTTCACCGACACTTCGTCGAGCACGGCCAGAGTGCCCCAGGACCCGGCGATGATCTTGGAGAGGTCGTAGCCGGTGACGTTCTTCATCACCTTGCCGCCGGACTTGAAGCTCTCGCCGCGGCCGTTGACGCCGTTGAACCCGAGGAGGTGATCGCGTGCCGCACCGGCCGAAAGACGGCGCGGACCGGCAAGATTGCCCATCACGGCACCAACGAGCGTCCCCTCGCCGGCCGGTCGGCCCAACAGTGGCCCGAGGTCGGGTGGCTCGAAGGCCAGCATCTGGTTGCGTTGCGCCAACAGAGCCTCGACGTCCTTGAGGGGCGTGCCGGCGCGCAAGGTCACGACCAACTCCTCCGGCGCATAGTCGATCACGCCGGAGAGGCCGGACAGATCGAGCACCTGATCGCAGACCATCGGCTTGCCGAGCGCGAGCTTGGCGCCGCTCCCGCGAACGTCGAGCGTCGTCCCCTCGTTCAGCGCCCATTCCACCGCCTGCCGCAGCTCCTTCGCGTCGCGCGGCTTGATCGTACTTGCCATCTTTTAGAACCGCGGAATGTCGGGGAACGGTATCTTGTTCTGTGTCACGATCAGCCGACCAAGCTCGGCGCAACGCCGCAGCTTGGGGAACACCTTGCCGGGATTGAGCAGGTGGTCGGGATCGAAGGCGCATTTCACGCGCATCTGCTGATCGAGATCGATCTCGGTGAATTGCTCGCCCATCAGGTCGCGCTTCTCGATGCCCACTCCGTGCTCGCCGGTCAGGACGCCGCCGACCCGCACGCAGAGGCGCAGGATGTCCGCGCCGAACTCTTCGCAGCGGCGCAGCTCGTCGGGGTTGTTGGCGTCGAACAGGATGAGCGGATGGAGGTTGCCGTCGCCGGCATGGAAGACGTTGACGACGCGCAGGCCGTGCTGTTTCGACATCCGGCGCATCTCGCCCAGCACTTCGACCAGCTTGCCGCGCGGCACCGAGCCATCGAGACACATATAGTCCGGCGAGATCTGGCCGACAGCCGGGAAGGCCGCCTTGCGGCCCGCCCAGAACAGCACCCTCTCCTGCTCGTCGTTGCTGACGCGCACGGTCGTGGCGCCACGGCCGCGGGCGATTTCGGCAACGCGGTCGACCAAATGGTCGACCTCGACCGACGGACCATCGAGTTCGACGATCAGCAGCCCTTCGGCATCGAGCGGATAGCCGGCGCCGACATAGGCCTCGGCGCACTTCACCGCATCCTTGTCCATCATCTCCATGCCGCCGGGGATGATGCCGGATGCGATGACGGCAGCGACGCAATCGGCAGCACCGGCCTCGGTCGGAAAGCCCAGGAGCACGGCGCGCGCCGTCGCAGGCTTGCGCAGCAGGCGCACCGTCACTTCGGTAACGACGCCCAGCAGACCTTCGGACCCGGTCATCAGGCCCAGCATGTCATAGCCGCCGGCATCGAGATGCTTGCCGCCCAGCCGCACGACCTCGCCTGTCATCAGCACCATCTCGATGCCGAGCAGGTTGTTGGTGGTGAGGCCGTACTTCAGGCAGTGCACGCCGCCGGAATTCTCCGCGACGTTGCCGCCGATCGAGCAGGCGATCTGCGAGCTGGGATCGGGCGCGTAGTAGAAGCCCTCGTGCTCGACCGCCTTGGTGATGCCGAGGTTGGTGACGCCGGGCTGCACGCGGGCGCAGCGGTTAGCATAGTCGATCTCGAGCACGCGGTTGAACTTGCCGAGACCCAGCAGGATCGCATCACCCACCGGCATCGAGCCGCCGGACAGCGACGTCCCCGCGCCGCGCGGCACGACCTTGACCTTGTTGTCCTGACAATAACGCAGGATGGCGGAGACCTGCGCGACCGTCTCGGGCAGGACGACGACCAGCGGCATCTGGCGATAGGCCGACAGGGCGTCGCACTCGTAGGGACGCATGCCATCGAGATCGTCGATCACGCCCTCGCCGGGCACGATGGCTTGCAACGCCGAGACGATCTCTGAACGACGGGAAAGAATGGCAGGATCGAGCGGCGGCATCTGCATGCTTCGCTCATACGCCAAATGAAAAAGCGGCGGAAGCCAAAGGCCTCCGCCGCTTTGTTCATGAAGACGCGAACCGCGTTCAGCCGGCCAGTTAGCCCTGGCGAGCCTTGAAGCGCGGGTTGGTCTTGTTGATCACGTAAACGCGGCCCTTGCGGCGCACGATGCGGCAGTCCTTGTGACGGGCCTTCACCGACTTGAGAGAATGACGGATCTTCATGGTCCTAACTCAACAAAAAGCCCCGGCCGAGCCGGGGGAATTCCGAAAGCGGGCGGAAAATACGGACCGGCGCCCGATCCGTCAACCCGTTGTTTTCACATTGGTTTTCCACCCAACTTGCCCGCCATCCGGGACGGGCTTTCTACTCGCTCAAGGACAGATTCGTCAATATTTAGAGGGGCTTACGACTTGCCTTCTGGTTCCGGAGTTCCGTGACACAGGCCACGCTGAGTTCAAGGCTTCGGCTCAGGAAGTCGGCAACGACCTCGAGATCGGCCGCGCTGTACTGCGACCAGAGCCCGAACATGCGCTTCTGCAGGGGTGCGTAGACCTTCTCGATATCGCCGATCGAGCCCTTCCGGATGCGGACGAGGACGCGGCGGCGGTCGGCCGGATCGTCGACCCGCTCGACATAGCCTGCCCGCTCCATCCGGTCGATCAACGCCGTTACCGCCCCCGACGTCAGGCCGGTGGCGGCCGCAAGTTCGCCCGCCGAGACGCGACCCTGGAGCTGGATCAGATCGAGGCATTCGAGGTCTGTCGTGTTGAGACCAAACCGCGCCGCCACAGTCTGGCTGACGATGACGCTCTGCGCGCCCATGCGTCGGACCACGTCTCCGACCCGGCGCACCAGTTCGGCGTGGGCCTCGCCTTTCTTCTTCGCGGCCATCGCCTCAGCCCAACCGTGCCGCGGCAACGAAGGCCGTCAGCATGCCGCCACAGGTGATCAGGTCGAGCGGCAGGCGCAGCCGGCTGCGCCGCGTCCAGGCCACCGCTTTCGATTCGCTAACCGCGGCCGGATCAGCCTTCTCGAAGGCAAGCGCCTTGGGGATGAAGTCGAAGCCTGACCAGATGCGCATGATGGCATGGCTGGCGAGCGCGACCAACAGCGGGTCGCGGACAGCAGGCTGCGACCAGGCGAAAACGAGAGCGACGATCAGCGTGACCTCGAAGGCGACATGGATCGAAATCCAGAAGCGCTTGCGCGAGATACCACCGCGCGCCGGTTGGATAAGGTCCGGCCGCTTGGGCCAGAACGGATCGACCACCAGGAATTCATAAAGGCCGCCACCCACGCTCGCCAAGGCGAACGCAGCGGCCAGTGCCACGGCAATGAGCATGATCCTCTCGGGTTCGAGAGCTAATTAATTATCTTAATTATAAAGATACTTTATCATCAAATCATCGGCAATGACCTCATCGACGACGGTTCCTGATAGAGTGCGGTCACAGACAAGGAGACCATCATGCCGTCACTCACCCTCGCCCAGGCCAACAAGATCGTGGAAGCCGCCCTCGCCAAGGCGCGCGAGATGAAGATCAAGCCGCTGGCGGTGGCGGTGCTCGATTCCTCGGGCCACCTGAAGTCGCTGCAGCGCGAGGACGAGGCCAGCATGTTCCGGGTCGATGTCGCGATGGGCAAGGCCTGGGCCTCCGTCGGTATGGGTGCCTCCAGCCGCACCTTGCTGGGCCGCGCCAAGGAGAACCCGCAATTCTACGGCGCGCTGGCAGCGACGGCGCAGGGCAAGTTCCTGCCTCAGACCGGTGCCGTTCTGATCAAGGACGCAGCCGGCAACATTCTGGGCGCCGCGGGCGCCAGTGGCGGCACGGGCGACGAAGACGAGGGGGCCTGCATTGCCGGCGTCCAGGCTGCAGGACTGGTCGCAGGCTGAAAGTCAGCCCGCGCCATCGGCAAAGGCGATGAGGTTCTCATCAGGATCCTTCACGATGAAGACGCGCGCTCCCCAGGGCTCTGTCCGCAGACGCTGATGGAAGGGCGT
Organism: Reyranella sp.; assembly: GCF_004297405.1. Classification (GTDB taxonomy): domain Bacteria; phylum Pseudomonadota; class Alphaproteobacteria; order Reyranellales; family Reyranellaceae; genus Reyranella. The sequence continues at coordinate 207,695 of NZ_SCVC01000012.1, read as the reverse complement.
TTCCGTTCTTTCGAACTCAAGAAACAACAGCTTGGCATCGTCGACCGTCAGCGTCGCCGACAATGCCTCGGGTTCGCCGGCGCGAAAGTCCTTGTCGAACACCGCGCCAGCGACCTTGCGGAGATTGAGGCGGCCGCCGTCGCGACAGACCTGAGCGTAGAAAAGCGGCTGCCCGTAGGAGAAAGCAAGCCGGAAGCCGAGCTTTTCGACATAGAAGCGGCACGACGTTTCCATGTCGGTCACGAAAAGCTGCGGCTCGGCGGCGAGGATGACGGACGTGCGGAGCGACGATTCTGCTGAAGCTGTCATGATTTCGATCTCTTTGATCAGCGCAGACCAGGTCTCGAACCCGTGTTTTCTGGCAACGAGTTCCTGAGCATCGTTCAGCTTGAAGCCGGCCCGCAGGATCTCGCTGTCGGTCAGATCTCGAAAGTGGGGCAACATCGACCTGATCTGCGCCGCGACGGGATAGTACCCTTCGCGGTGCCACTTCAGGTATCGCTTCGCCTGCTTCCTCAGATTCTCGATGTTCGGCATAGGCGCGCACTACGGTTGGTCTTATCGTAGGCGGGCAATGCCCCTCCGGCCCGTGGCCGATGCGCCCTACAGCAACACGAAGATGCTAACGGGAGGCGATCTCCAGCGTCAACAGACGACTAGGCTTTTCCAGGACGCAGGCGGATCAGCACGTCCAGCACCAGGATGAGCACGACCTTGCCTTCGGTATCGGTCAGCTCCGTCCTGAAGATTGCGACGGCATCGCGTCGTTCTGGCCTGAGCGTGATCTTTTGGATCTCCGACCGGCCGGTGAGCTTGGTGCCGGGACGAACCGGCGCGGGCAATCGGACCTCGATGCTACGCCCCACGATTGCCGCAACCTTGGACCAGACCGCTTCCACGATGAGCCGTTGGTAGATCGCAATCGTATTGAAGCCGCTGGCGATGAGCCCGCCGAAAGGTCCGGCCGCCGCAGCTTCGGAATCGGTATGGATCGGCACAGGATCGTACTGCCGCGCGAACTGCAGGATCTCCGCTTCGCTTATGGTGTACTCGCCGAGCTGGAATTGCTGACCTTCGGTGAGGTCTTCTGCGTACAGCATTGCTTCTTTTCTCTTCTGTGAGCTGCCGGTCGATAGTCCCCATCGTTCATCGCACGGCTTGCGAAGACAATAACCTTGCAGGTAATCCCAGGCTGCCGAGTTAGCGCAGTGCGGCACGCAATGCCGACGCGACTCCTCCAGGATTCTCGACGATCATTCCATGTCCGGCCTGCGGCACGACACCGATACCCACACCCTGCTGCGGCAGACGTTCGGTGTCGGGATCCGGCAGGGAGGCTTCGCCGAAAATGATCGTTCTCGGCATCTTCATCGCATAGAGCAGTTCGCGCCATGTCGGCGTGCCACCGGCGACGAGCGACGTCGCACTGCGATGCACGGCATATGGCGCACTAATGGACATCGAAGCGGCCCAGATTCCATTTCCCTCCGTCCGCGCGGCTTTCACCAGATCTCGATGCCCATACGCTACGTAGTCGGCTTCTGGCATGGCCGCCACCTTGCGGCTGAACGTGCCTCCACCTGGATCGAGGTTCGGTTCGCCCATCACGAGATGCCGGACGCAATCACCCAGCAGCGCAGCGGCGACGATCGCGACGGCGCCGCCCATGCTGTGGCCGTATAGATCCAGCGAGTCCGGCGCGAGATTGGTTACAAGTTCCGCTACCGTGCGCGCATGGTCCTCGACCGTATAGCCGAAGCCGTCGGGGCGATCGCTGAAGCCTGATCCCAAAAAGTCGAGAAGCACCATGCGCCGACCGGCCAGGGCGGGGTCGGACGCGATGCGCGGATAGTCGCTGGACGAGGCACAGCCCAGGCCATGGAGCATGATCAACGGGCGACCATCGCCGGGAATGTCATGGTAGCGAAGGCAGCTCCCGACGCTTTGCAGCACAAGCGATTTCATGGGCTTGCTCTCTTGCCTTTCACCCGATCGCAGGCCTGGAGATCCGCGGTCCGAATCAAGCCTACTCCTCCGGCTCGGTGCTGAACTCGAGGGGATGGCCGGCGCTGCGGCCCATGTCATTGGCTTCGGTTGTCTTCGACTCGGCGATGTCGCGCGTATAAGTCGCGACCACGCAGACGCCAAGTTGATGCGCCGTCATCATGACGCGATAGGACTGCTCCTCGGTCATGCGGAACACGGCCTTCAGCACCACAACGACGAACTCGCGCGGCGTGTAGTCGTCGTTGAGAAGGATCACCTTGTAGAGCGGCGGCTGCTTGGTCTTGGTCCGCTCCACGGCCTGCGGCTTGGTGTCGATATCGCTCATCGGCCCCTCCTCCGCCTTGTCTATTAATACTCCTCGTCGAGAAAGCGTTGCACCAGCCGGTCGGCACGGCTGCGGTCGGTGAACTGCAGGTGCCGTGCCAGGTTGCGTGTCGACGAGGCGAGGTAGAAGCGCTCGTACTGCTCATTGCGGCTGGCCAACGCACTGCCGGCAAAATCCCAGGCCAGCCGGAAGATGCGGATACGCTCCTCCGCCGCCATGCCCTTGGCACCCGGCAGGTAGCGGTCGATCAGCGGCCGCAGGCCGGGATCGGCGAGTTGGGCGGCCGTCGGCGCCGCCAGCAAATTGTGGGAGCCGATCAGGCGCAGGATCTCGTTCACTCGGGGGAACCAGAGCGGCAAGGCGGCCCGCAGGGCATGAAGCGGGCGGATGCCGCAGGTCCAGAGGCCGGTCGGCCATTCCTTCGCCTCGGCCTCCGCCGCCACGATCGCCGAGCGCGTGAACTCGGCATAGGTCCAGATCTCACCGATCAGACGTTGCGTCTCGGGATCGACCGCATTGATCGACGCCGCCATGCGCAGCGCTAGCCCCCAGGCGAAGTCGAGCTTGGTCCAAGCCCGGATCATGGTCTGCTGCATGATGTTGGGCTGCCAGCTCGAGGTCATCACCGTGTTGTAGGTGGTGAGGTTGCAATCGATGAACAGCCGGTCGCGCGGCACCTCCACGTCATCGAAGATCACGAAGGCATCCTGCTCGTCGAAGCGGCCCGAGAGCGGATGGTCGAAGCGATTGCCGGGCGCCGACATTGAATCGCGGCAGAGGAACTTAAGTCCTGGCGTGCCCATCGGCACGCAGAACGAAAGCGCATAGTCGTCGGCGCCCTGCGGCAGTGGTGCTGCGGGATAGACCGCAATCTCGTCCGCGAACGGTGCCAGCGTGGCCAGCACCCGCGCACCGCGGACGACGATGCCGTGCTCCGTCTCGCCGACCTTGCGCAACGCGTGTGCGTTGCCGGCCGAGGGCGCATCGCCGGTCGCCTTGTCGACAGTGGGCTGGACGATTGTGTGTGTCAGCGCGATGTCGCCGCGGCGCAGGACCTTCTGATAGGCGACCAGCCGCTCCGCGCCCGCTTCGTTGCCGTTGGTACTCCATTCGTCCGACCGGCCGGCGAAGCCAGCATAGGTGACGTTCATATAGTCGGGCGTCCGGCCCATCAGACCGACCGAATATTCGGCCACCTGCCGCAGCGCCTGGTGCCGCCGCGCCAGATCATCGCGCGATTGGGGAATCACGTGGCTTACAGGAATCGCCTCGCCTGTCTCGGGGTCGGAGGCGAGACAGATGTCGGAGTGCTCGTGATGGAGATCGTAGACGTCGGCCAAGGCATGGGCGGCGCCCCGCAGCTTGGGATGGTCGACGACATCGGCGATCCGCTCACCATCGACCCAGACTTCACGATGGCCGCGAAGCCCCTTCAGGAATTGCTCGCCCGTCCGTGCCGGCATGCCCGTCCCCCGACCTCACCCAATGCCGTCCCTACCTTGCGTCAGAATTTTCGCAGATATCAAGCGGGTTGAGACGAGGTCGGAGCTGCTGCTGCAGGCAGTCGGTCCGTCGCCAACTACCCTTTGGGCATCGTCTCGGCCAGTGGAGGCAGCTTCACGACCTTGGCGTACCAGGCTTCGAGTTGGGGATGGCCGGGCCGCCACGGCTCGTTAGCGAAGCGGAAGTCGAGATAGCCCAGCGCGCAGCCGACGGTGATCTCGCCGATCGTCTTCAGCTCACCGAACGACGCCGCTTCCTTCTCCAATGTGTCGATGGCACGGCTCACCTTGCCACGCTGCAGTTCGATGTACGCTTTACGGCCGTCATCCTGCGGCAGTGCGATCTCGCGGCGACGTGGCTGGCTCGCATCCATGATGCCATCGCCCAGCGCCTGCTGACGCAACGCATTCCAGCGCGCCGCCCCTGCAGCCGGAAAGAGCTTGGCCGCGCTGCCGACACTGTCGAGATACTCGCAGATCACCGGGCTGTCGTAGAGCATCAGGCCATCGTCGGTCACGAAGCTCGGCACCTTGGACAGCGGATTGAACGGCAGCAGAGCCGGATCGGTCGTGCCAACGGTCCAGCGCTCGATCTTGTCGTTGAGGCCGCGCGCAATTGCGCAAGCCATGACCTTGCGGACATACGGACTTGCAGCAGAGTAGGCGATCTTCATGGGGTTCCCTCTTGTCCTTGCTGGGATCGGCGCGCACGCTACCCGGCGCATGGGAGCAACGCCATGAATTTTCAGACCGAGAAGCTCGGCGGCCATATGGCGGCAGCGGTGAGCGGCGTCGATCTCAATCGCCTGCCGGATGTCGCGACGCAGCAAGCGCTGATCGATGTGCTGCACGACAATCTCGTGCTCTGCATTCGCGACCAGAATCTCAAGCCACCCGCCTTCCTCGACGCCATGTCGCGGTTCGGAACGCCGATGCTGCGAAAGCAGCTCGCCAGGACGCCCGAATGCGCCGAGGTCAACATCATCTCGAGTGAAGATCGCGACGTGCTGGGTGACGGCAAGAAGATCGTGAACGGCGCCAACTGGCATACCGACGACAGCTTCATGCGGGAGCCCTGCTCGCTCACCATGCTCTACGGCGTAGAGGTACCGTCCCGCGGCGGCGACACGCAGTTCACCAACATGTACGCCGCCTATAGCGACCTTCCGGCCGAAACCCGAGCACGCATTGATCCGCTGAAGGTGATCCACAAATACAGTTCGAGCCGTAAGCTCAGCCGTATTTCGACGCGGCCGGCCGAGGAGATGGCCGCCATGCCGGAGGCGACGCATCCCCTGGTGCGAACGCACCCCGAGACGAGGCGCAAGTCGCTCTATCTCAATCCCAACCGCATGGAACAGATCGTGGGGCTCGATCGCGCCGAAAGCGACCAGCTGCTCGACGAGCTGATCGCCCATGCCACGCAGCCGAAATACCAGTACCGCCATGTCTGGCGTCAGGGCGACATTGTGATCTGGGACAATCGCTGCACGATGCACAAGGCCAACGCCGACTATCCCGAAGGTGAGCGGCGTTTGATGCATCGGGTCATCGTCGCCGGTACGGAGCCGTTCTAGGCCTCCAGCAGGACGCAGTGCTCCGGTGAAAAGGAGAGCGTTACGGGGGCGCCCTCGGCCAAAAGATTCACCGGCGGACGGCGCACGATCAAAGCGCCCACGGCGCTGTCGATGACATACTGCACGAAATCGCCGTGAAACAGACGCTGGCGCACCTTGCCGGGCACATGGTTGTCGCCGGACCGCGGTTCGAGATCGATGTAGGCGGTGCGCACCGCGACTTCACTTTCGTTGCCATGCGGCTTGTGTGGCGCCATGACCTTCAGCGTCGGACCACCCTCGACGGCAAACAGCCCCTCGCCTACCGGTTTGCCTTTGATCAAGTTCGCCGAGCCTACGAAATCGGCGACGAAGCGGCTGCGCGGCTTGTTGTAGATCTCCTCCGGCGTGCCGATCTGCTCGATCACGCCCACGTTCATCACGATGACGCGGTCGGAAATGGCGAGCGCTTCCTCCTGGTCGTGGGTGACATAAACAGACGTGATGCCGAGCCGCCGCTGCAGTTCACGCAGCTCGACCCGCATCTCGGCACGCAACTTGGCGTCGAGATTGGAGAGCGGCTCGTCGAACAGCACGACCGTCGGCGAGAAGGCAATGGCGCGGGCCAGCGCCACCCTCTGCTGCTGGCCGCCCGACAGTTTTGAGGCACCGCGGTCGGCAAGATGGCGCATCTGCACCAGGTCGAGGGCGCGCTCGACGTTGGCCTTGATCTCGTCGGCGCCGAGTTTTCGCACGCGCAGGCCGTAGGCGACGTTGTCGAACACGCTCATGTGCGGCCACACGGCGTAGGACTGGAACACCATGGAGACGCCGCGCTGCTCGGTCTGGACGTTCTTGCGCTGCGAGGAGTCGTACATCGTCTGGCCGTCGATGCTGATGCGGCCACCCGACGGCTGCTCGAGGCCTGCGACAGCGCGCAAGGTCGTGGTCTTGCCGCAGCCCGACGGACCGAGGAGCGTCAGATGCTCACCGCGGCCGACCGTGAAGCTCACGCCATTCACTGCCACCTGGTCGCCGTAGCGCACGACCAGGTCCTTCACTTCGATACGCGTCACGCTCACTGCAGCTCCTTGGTCATGCCGCGCGCCACGCGGAACAGGATGATCAACGCCACGATCACGGTGAAGGTCTGGATCAACGCCATCGCTGCCGTGAGTTCCGTACCGCTGGTGGCAAAGGCGTTGACGATCGACGGCGCGATCACCTTGGCGTTGGGTCCCATCAGGAAGGCCGAGGCGCCGAGTTCACGCACGCAGGCCATGAAGATCAGCAGCCATGCCGCCAGGATGCCGGGCTTGAGCAGCGGCAAGGTGACGGTGCGCATCTGATAGCCCCATGAGGCGCCGCAGACACGTGCGCATTCCTCCAGACTCTTGTCGATCTGCAGCACCACGCCGGCCAGCGTACGCACGCCGAGCGGCAGCATGACCGTGAAGTAGGCCAGCGCCAGAAGCCACAGGGTGCCGTAGAGGCCGACCGGGATGTTGAGCCATGCCCATAGCAGCGCTAGGCCGAACACGAGGCGCGGCACGGCCTGCGGGAACATGACGAGATACTCGATCGCCCCGCGGCCGCGCAGGTTGGAGCGATAGATGATCCATACCAGCACCGACATGATCGCCACCCCCACCGTGGCGACGCCCAAGCCCAGCATGATGCTGTTGAACAGCGCCGTACGCACTGGACCCAGTGACAGCGCGATCTCGTAGTTGGCGAGGGTCCACTGCGCCTGGTGCAGGAGCACGGTGGCGAAGCGCTGCAGCGAGGTCATGAGGAGGGCTGCGATCGGGAACACCACTGCCAGCGCCACGTAGAGCGCGCAAACGCTGAACAGCACCCAGGCGAGCCGCCCCATGTCCATCGGCCGGGGCCGGAACGCCTTGCCGGTGATGGTGGCAAAGCTGCCGCGGGCGATCACACGGCGATAGAAGGTCAGCATGCCGAACATGACGACGAACAGCGAGAGCCCCATGGCCGAGGCGCGGCCGTAGTCCGGCGGATAGGCGAGCGTCGAATCCCAGATCGCCGTGGTGATGACGTAGATGCGGCCGGGAATGCCGAGCACCAGGGCTGCGGCGAACGAGCCCAGCATCTCGGCGAAGACGAACAGCATGGCGCCCAGTACGCCCGGCATGACCAGCGGCAAGGTCACGGTCAGCGTGGTGCGAAGCTTGGAAGCGCCCATGACGCGCGCCGACTCCTCGAGCGCCGGATCCATCGACTTCATCGAGGCCGAGATCATGACGAAGGCCACGGTGCCCTCGAACAGCGCCATGACCCAGGCGATACCGAAGTGGGTGTAGATGTCGGCGATGTCGCCGGTGCCGCCAACTGCCTTCCACAACTGGTTGATGAAGCCGCTCTTGGGTCCAGCGATCACCGCCCAGGCGAGCGCACCCACGAGCGGCGTCATGTAATAGGGCAACTCCATCAGCCGTTCGAGCTTCTCGCGTCCCGGCACGTTGGTGCGGGTCAGGATCCAGGCGAGCGTGAAGCCGATCAGGATGGCCATCACCGTGGCCATCACGGCGATGACGACCGTGTTCCACACGGTCTTGAAGTCCTCCTTGAAGATCGAGACGTAGTTGGCGAAGCCGAATTCGACCGGCGGAAATGCCATGGGGTCGCCGACGTTCAGCGACTCCTCGACCAGGAAGACCATCGGCAGCAGGACCAGGAAGCCCACGATCCCAAGAACCGCGAGCGTCGTCAGGGCCTGCCCGTTGATGCGCGGGCGCAGAACGCCCCTCAATCCGTCAGCCAATGCCTAGCGCCCGGTACCGACGATGCGGTTCCACTCCTTGGCGAAGGACGGACGGTCCTTCTCGAAGGCGTTCCAGTCGGCCGGTGAGAGCAGTTTCATCTTGCTCAGCGGCACGGTATCGCTGCCACCCGGCGGCGGCACGTCGGCCCGTGGCGAGTGGAGCAGCAGGGCTTCGGCCAGCGCCTTCTGGCCGATCGGCGAGAGGAACCAGTCCATGAACAGTTCGGCAGCGTTGGGATGCGGCGCCTGATCGACGATGCCGTAGGTCTCGGGCACGGCCGGCACGCCGGTATCCGGGAACACGAAGGCGAGTGGCGCCCCCTTGGCCTTGAACTCGATGTAACCCGAATACTGCGCGCCCATGATGATCTTGTCCTGGCCGTCGACCAGGCGGCCGTACTGCTGGACGTAGGAGTCGAAGGCGCGCGGCTTCTGGTCACCGAACTTCTTGAAGTAGTCCATGCCGAGGATCGGCAGCAGCATGTACCACACGCCATGCTGCAGGCCGGAGTTCGACACCTTGACGTTGATCGAGTCCTTCCACTTCGGATCGAGCAGGTCTTCCCACTTCTTCGGCGCGTCTGCCGCCGACACCTGGTTGGGGTTGTAGGCGATGCCGGCCATGATGACCGAGCCCCAGGTCCAGAACCCCTCGGGCTGGCTCTTCGCCTCCTTCGGGAAGAACTGCATCTCGGGCGAGACGTACTGGCGGAAGCCGCCCTTGCGCTGGAAGTCCAGGATCATGCCCATGTCGGAGATCTGGATGACGTCGACGAGATACGACTTGGCCTGACGCTCAGACAGCACCTTGGCATAGAGCGCGCCCGCCTGCAGTCGGACGTAGCTCGTCTTGATCTTGGGAAACATCTTGTTGAAGGCGGCGAGCAGCTTGACCTGGCCCTGCTCCGGATCGGTCGAGTAAAGGGTGAAGGCGCCTTCGGCTTCCGCCTTGCCGATGTCGGCGCAGGTCTTGAAGCCTTCCATCTGTTGCGGCTTCTCGCAAACTTTGGGCTTGGCCTGGGCTTGAGCATTGGCGGGCGACCATCCGGCCCAGGCGACGGCACAAAGCACCGCAGCCATGGCAGCAAGCGTCTTCATAATATCCTCCCGATGCACTCTTGTTACTTGGAGCGTAACGGTGGCTGTCTGGAGGTTCAATCGTTCGATTCAGTCATCGCTTGCATAGGCTGACGTGTCCGTCACGTAACCTGCAGCGATATCAGCAGCGAGCGCTTTACGATCACGCTTCCCTGGATCGCCGTGGCCACCACCGCCCGGCGTGCCTAGCGAAACAGTATCGCCTTTGTTCAACACATACTGTTTCTTGGGATCGGTCCGCACATCATTGATCCGCAGTTCGCCCGGCGCACCGTCCTTGCCGCCTTCGATGCCAAAGGCCGGAAAGACTGTCCGCTCCGCGAGAAAGGACACTGCAATCGGCGTCTCGCTGCGGCTCTCGATCAGGATTTCCTGCCCCAGCCCGCCGCGATGACGTCCCGCACCTCCTGAATCGGTGCGCAGTTTCTTGTGATGAAAGCGCAAGGGCGCGATGTGTTCGCTGATCTCGATCGACGTGGACGATACGTTCGATGGCCAACTGAGACAGGTCACGCCGTCGCCGCGCGTGTTGCCCCCCATGCCGCCATTGTAGAAGAACATGTTGGCGTAAGGCTTGCCGCCGCCCTGCCCGTTTGCATCCCGCACGCCGGACTGGTTCATACCCCACATCGGCGAACCGCAGGCCGCCATCACGCGCTCCGGCACGATCTGGCCCAGGCAACCAAACACCAGCATTGGCACATAGTGGCCGATCAGCATGCGCGAGCCGCCGGGAGCTGGAAACTGCGGATTGACGATACAGCCCGGTGGCGCCTTGAGCGTGATCGGTCGCCACGCGCCTTCGTTGTTGGGCAAGTTGGGACTGGTGCAGACCTTCACCCCATACATCGCCATCGCATTCGTGTAGCAGAGCGCACAGTTGATCGCCCGATCGACCTGCGCGTCGGTGCCGGCGAAATCCATCTCGATCTCGTCGCCCGTGATCGTCAGGGCGAGTTTCATCGTGATGGGCTTGTCGTGCACGCCGTCCGTCTTGAGTTCGCTGTGGTAGGTGCCGTCCGGCAGCTCGCGGATCGCCGCCCGCATCGCCGTCTCGCAGCGGCCCTGAATCTCCCGCGCGAGATCCGTGAGATCAGGCAGGCCATAGCTCTCCATCAGCACGTGCAGCCGGTCTTCCATCAGGTCGAGCGCCACGACCTGCGCCCAGAGGTCGCCCATCGTCTGATCGGGGGTTCGCACGTTCTTGCGGATGATGGTGACCAGGGTCTCGTCGGTCTTACCGGCCGCAATCATCTTCATGGGGGGAATCTGCAACCCCTCCTCGAAGACCTCACGCGGCTCCGGACTTCTGATCTTGCCACCGATGTCCGGCGCATGCGCGGTGGTGGCACTGAAGGCCACCAACCTGCCGTCGCGGAAGATCGGCTTGGCCAAGGTGATGTCGGGCAGATGTCCGGTGCCCAGCCAGATGTCATTGGTGATCAGCACATCGCCCGGTTCAAGCTTGTCGGGCGGAAAGAACCTCAGGAAGTGTTTCACCGTTTCCGGCAGAGTGCCGATGAAGCTCGGAATGCTCTCGCTTGCCTGCACGAGCGACTGGCCCGCAGCATCGGTGATGACGCAGGAAAAGTCGTAGCTCTCCCGCACCAGGGTCGAGAAGCTGGTGCGCACCATCGCGGCGGCCGCCTCGTCGACCATGGAGATCAGACGCCGCCACAAGAGTTCGAGTTCGATCGGATCAAACGTGCGCGCCATCACACGACCTCCGCCAGGATCGACCCATCAGGCAGCAGGCGCGCCGTGGCGCCCGGTCCGACGATGAAAGTGCTCTCATTTTCCTCGAAGACGGCCGGCCCATCGATGCGTACCCCGGGCTCCAGGGCGTAGCGATCCCAGACCTGCGTCGAGAGAGACTTTCCGACATCGGGGAAGAAGACCGGTCGCATGCCCTTGCGCGCCGACGCGGAGGGATGCCGCGGCAGTTCGAGTGCGCCGCCGCTGCCCGGCATCAGCGCACTGACGGAAAGGCGCAGAGCGACGAACTGAATGGCGGCGCCCGGAGGCGTTCGAGCGAACAACGCCTTGTAGGCCGCTTCAAAGGCCGTCTTTACGCTGGACGCATCCAGCCTGTCGGGCAGCACAACGGTGATCTCGCTGCCTTGGCCGATGTAGCGCATGTCGGCCAGACGTCGACTGTTGCGGCTGTCGACATCCGCACCTGTTAGGCGCAACACGTCGAGCGCTTCCTTTTCCAGAGCCGCAAAGGTGTGGTCGGCAGTCGAGAGGTCTGCACCGGCAAGAGCAACGTTGAAGCTCGTCACGCGATCGACGCGTGCCGGCGCCATGAGCATGCCGATCGTGCTGCCGGCCCCGGCTCCGGGCGGACAGACCACGCGGGTCACACCAAGCTTGCGCGCAACATGCCAGGCGTGGACCGGCCCGGCACCACCAGTGGCCAGCAAAGCGTATTCGGCCGGCACTCGACCGCGTTCGGCAATGGCAACGCGCGCGGCGCCGGCCATGTTCTCGTTCACGACGTCGTGCACACCGAACGCCGCGCGGCTCTCTTCGACGCCAAGTGCGGCGGCGAGCCTGCCGAATGCAGCCGTGGTGGCTGCATTGTCGATCTCCATGGCGCCGCCCAGGAAGAAGCCAGCATTGAGATAGCCAAGGCTCAAGTCCGCGTCGGTGACTGTCGCCTCCGTGCCGCCACGTCCGTAGCAAGCGGGGCCCGGCTGGGCGCCACTGCTCTCCGGCCCCACGTTCAAAGTTCCGAGATCACTCTTGTGCGCGATCGAGCCGCCACCGGCGCCGATCTCGATCAGCTCGACGGTCGCGATCTGAATCGGCAGACCTGAGCCGCGCAAGAAGCGCTTCTCGCGGGCCGCTTCGAAGCCGTAGGCGACCAGCGGTTCGCCGTCATCGACCAGAGCAAGCTTGGCGGTCGTGCCGCCCATGTCGAAGGCCAGCACGCGGTCGAGGCCGGCATTTCGACCAAACCAGGCGCCCGCCAACGCGCCGGCAGCGGGGCCGCTCTCCAGAAGCTGCACCGGCGCCCGCCGCGCTTCGGCCACGTGAGTAAGCCCGCCATTGGACAACATGAGGAACAGGCCACCCGGAATGCCCTCGCCGCGCAGCGCCTGCTCCAGCCGATCGAGGTAGATTTCTGCCAGCGGCCGAACATAGGCGTTGGCCACCGTGGTGCTGGCCCGCGAATACTCGCGGATCTCGGGCGCGATATCGGACGACAGTGAGATCGACAGGTGCTGGAACCGCTCGGCGACCGCCGCCGCAATCGCCCGTTCGTGTGCCGGATTGGCATAGGAATGCAGGAAGCAGATCGCCAGGCTCTCGATGCCCTGCTCAACCAGTGCCGCCACCTCGCCGAGCGCTGCCTCGACATCGAGCGCTTTCTCGACACTGCCATCCGGCGCCAGTCGCTCCATCGCCTCGCGCCGCCACGGTCGGGGCACGATCGGCTTGGGCATCTCGATGAAGAGATCGTAGAGCTCGTACTTTCGCTCGCGCGCGATCTCCAGAACGTCGGCGAAGCCTGCCGTTGTGAGCAACGCGGTCTTCGCCCCCTTGCGCTCGATCAGTGCATTGGTGAAGAGCGTCGTGGCGTGTACGACGCGCCCGATCTGATCTGGCCTCGCTCCCGCTTTCTCGAGCACGCGCCGCGTCCCTTCGAGCGCTCCACGCGCCGGATCGTCGGGCGTCGTGCTCTCCTTCCAGATGATGGCGCGGCCATTCCGCGGATCGTGAATGACGAGATCGGTGAAGGTTCCCCCAATGTCGATCCCGAGGGACAGCGGCGCACTCATTACTCGTCCTTTACTACTGGGCTCTGACATTGCCTTCCTTGGCGACCTTACCCCAGCGCTCACGGTCCTTCAGGATATAAGCGGCGAAAGCTTCCGGGCCCTGCCCTATCGGCTCGAGCCCTTGCTTGGCCAAAGCTTCGGCATTCTTCGGGTCCGACATCGCCTCGAGGAAGAGCTTGGCAAGCGCATTCTTGATATCGGCCGGCAATCCAGCAGGGCCCATCAGGCCGAACCAGTTGTTGATGTCGAGCGCAGGAATGTCCTTCGTCAGCAGCGGCAGTTCGGGCGCCAGCGCAGAGGGCTTGGTCGAAGCCAGTGCCAGCACGCGGACCTTGCCGCCACGCGCCTGACCAATCAGCTCCGATATGTTGCCGAAGAAAAGGTCGACCTGCCCGGCGGCGACATCGGCGATTGCCGGCGCACCGCCGCGATAGGGAATGTGATTGAGCTTCAGGCCACCCGCTTCGGCGGCCAGGAATTCCGCGCCGAGCTGGTTGGTAGAGCCGAGTCCTGTCGACGCGTACGTAACCTTGCCCGGACTAGCCTTGGCATAGGCAACCAGCTCGGGAACGGTCTTGAAGGGCGCATCGACGCGCACGATCAGCGCCATCGGCACGCCGACCAGATTGCAGATGGGAACCAGCTCCTTGTCCAGATCGAGCGGGATCTGCGAGCCCGGCACGACCGGCCCGACGGCGAGCTGCCCCATGATCCCGATACCGACCGTATAGCCATCGGGCGGCGACTGGGCGACGGCTTTCAGGGCAATGAATCCACCGGCGCCTGTCTTGTTGTCGACGACGACCGTATAGCCATGCAGCCGCTGGATCGCATCGGCCGCCAGCCGTGCAGCAATGTCGGCGGTACCGCCGGGTGCGTAGCCCACCAGGATTTTGATCGGGTGCTTGGGCACCCATTGCTGCGCATGGGCAGAAGCGGCAGCAAGAACGAGCGGAGCGGCCAGCAGACTTCGGCGGTACATCGCGATCCCCCAAATCTCCGAGCTGAGCGTCGAGCAAGCCTCGTGCCGGGTCAAGTTTATGAGGCTTGAGATGAAACGCTCTTCCGCTAGTCTCCGCGCCGCATGTCCCTTACCCATCCCGCTGCCGACTTGTGGACGCTGATCTCCGGCATCGCCGACGAGACGCCCCAGGCTCCGGCCTTTGTTCATGGCGATCGCGTGCTGAGCTTCGCGGAGCTGGTCGACTGCGCCAAGCGGGCCGCCCAGGGCCTGGCCGATCTGGGCGTCGGCCCGGGCGACCGGGTGGCGCTTTGGCTACCCAATACGCCTGCCTACCCTGTTCTCTTGTTCGCTTGCTCACGGTTGGGCGCCATCGCCGTTGCCGTGAACACACGTTATCGCGCGGTCGAAGTGGCGGACATCGTGGACCGCTCAGGAGCCAAGGTGCTGGCCTGCGCACCGGGCTTCCGCAGCATCGACTTTCTCGCGATCCTGGCTGACATCGAACCCAATGCGCTCGACAGGCTCTCTGCCCTCGTGACGGTTGGCGACGAGCCCACATCGATACCACCGGCGATCGAACGTCTGCGGCGCGTGCCCTTCGAGCGGTTGTTGTCGCGGCCCCGGCTTGGCGTGAACCATGCGCGAGCAAGCGCGCCCTGCAACATCTTCACCACGTCGGGCACGACGAGCGCGCCGAAGTTCGTGCTGCATCGTCAGGGTGCCATCGCCGGTCACGCCCAGCAGGTCGCGCGGAGCTTCGGCTTCGCTGCACCGGGAACGGTGTCGCTTTCCGTTCTGCCGCTGTGCGGCGTCTTCGGCTTCAATCAGACAATGGCGACTTTGGCCGCCGGCAGGCCCAGTGTTTTGGTGGAGTCCTATGAAATCGCCGAGATCGCCCGCCTCGTCGAGCGGCACAGGCCGACGACCATGTTTGGCAGCGACGATATGTACGCTCGCCTGCTCGATGCCGTGCCTGGCGATCGCCCTTTCCCGTCGATCAAATGGGCCGGCTATGCCGCCTTCAATGCAGCGCTCGACGATCTGCCGGAAAAAGCCGAACAACGCGGCCTCGTGCTCTGCGGCCTCTATGGAATGAGCGAGGTACAGGCGCTCTATTCCGTGCAGCCGGTAGACGCCACCGTGGCCCGGCGCAAGAAAGGTGGCGGCGTGCCGACCTCGCCGTTGGCGCACATACGGGTGCGCGATCCCGACAATGGCGAGCTGTTGGGTGTCGGCCAACCTGGCGCGCTGGAATGTGCGGGGCCATCGTTGATGGCCGGTTACTATGGCAACGATAAAGCCACCGCCGAAACCGTCACGGCCGACGGCTATGTCAGGACCGGCGATCTTGCCGAGCTCGACGGCCACGGTGGCTTCACGTTCCTCAGTCGTATGGGCGACGTGCTACGGCTCTCGGGCTTCCTGGTGAACCCGCTCGAGATCGAGACCCATCTGCAGAAGTTGCCGGGCATCACGGGATGCCAAACCATCGCCGTCGCCCGTCCCGATGGCGTGCGCGCCGTCTCCTTCGTGATCCTGGCGCCCGGCACGAGCCTCGACGAAGCCGCCGCGATCGCACACTGCAAGCGCGGGCTCGCCAACTACAAAGTGCCGCTGCGCATCTTCGCGATCGACGATTTCCCCAAGACGCCATCGCCCAACGGCTTCAAGATCCAGCGCAACCGGCTGCGCGACATGGCGCTGGAACGGCTGAAGAGCTGAAGCGACACTCGTTCAGAACGACAATTCGAGGGAGAGAACGATGGCCAAGCGCAAGAGCGTCAACTACCCGGGCTATACCCACCAGAACCCGATCCCCAATGCCAGCCGGATCGGCAACATCTTGATGTCGAGCATCATGAACGGCACCGAGCCCGGAACGCGCAACGTGCCGCCGGATCTCGCGAGCCAGGTCGTCAACATCTTCAAGCACATCAAGCTCTGCGTCGAAGCCGCTGGCGGCACGCCCGACGACATCATCAAGATCAACTTCTGGATGAAGCAGCCTTCGACCGGACGCGGCGCGCTGAACGACGAATGGGTAAAGATGTTCCCCGACGAGGCGTCGCGGCCGGCGCGTCACACCCTGCAACTCTCTGGTGACAGCCCGCATCAGGTGACCTGCGACTTCACCGCTGTGATCGGCGGTTAGTCCCAGGCCTACCGGCCGGGGATCCGCAGGTCGGCAACAGATGAGCCGACGAAGGTCTGCGGCTGCGACGGCTGGCGAACGCCCATGCGTTGCTCCAGCCCCGTCACACAGGCGCGCGTTGCCTGGGCAAGCTGGCCCCAGGTCGACGCACCGTCGAACTGCTGCAACAGGCACTGATCATAATAGGTGAAACGATCGCCCGCGCCGCAGCCGAAGCTCACGCGATCGGCTGCTGCTGCGGTCAGCACGACGCGATTGGGTTGGCGCATCGCTGGCGTCAGGAAGACGCCGCTGTGGCAGGCTGAGACGACGACGACCGTCGGCCGCGTGCCGCAGCCGGCATCGAGTGCATTGTCCAAGGTGCCGGCGCCCAGCATGCCATTGGCCGCCTTGAGCACGACGCCGCGCTCGTCACCATGACTGGTGATGAACACCAGGCAGGCCTCGCCGCCCCCGCTCCGCAGCGCTGAAGATATATTGGCCGCACTCGCCACCTGCGCCGATGGATTGCGCCGGGGGTCGGAGGTGAGCACGCGGATGTCGCGTACGCCTCGTGCCGTCAACTTATCGCGCAGTGCATCGATGCCGTTGTCGAAGGCCGGGCTGTTGTTGTCCCCGGCGATCAGGACGGCACGCCAGCGCGACGCAGGCACGGAGCTGGTCTCTGGCGCGGCGGCGATCGCAGTGCCTCGGGTCGACGGTGGCGGCCCGCCGCTCGCCTCCGGCGTGCAGGCAGCGATCGTTCCGACAATGGCGATCAAAGCCGCAATGCGCAGCGTCATGCCCGGGACTCCCTGATCAGACTTATCGAACTCACGCCGGCCGGGTTGGTTGCGCGCCCACCATGCGCAAGGCCATGTCGGCGTAGAGATTGGCCATCTGCTCCTCGGTCAGATCGCCGCCAGGACCGTACCATTTGGAAACGTGAGTGCACTGGTCGAGGAGTGCCATGGCGATCGCCTTGAAATCGTTGCGGCCATCGACCTGGGGAGGATCGAAGACGCCGCGCTTCACGCCTTCGACAAAAATCGCGACGACAATGTCGCGTATGGCTCGACGGCTGCGGCGAATATCGGCGACACGCTCAGCGTCCAACCAGCCGATCTCGCGATTGGCGACCAGCGCTTCGATCCTGAGGCGGCAGTGCCGCACAACATAGACGCGCACGAAGGCCGCGAGCTGGGCACGCGGGTCGTCGCCGGCCCCTGCCACGGCCTGCTTGCACTGACGCTCCAGCTCCCCCTGTGTCGAGGTGATGATGTCGTGCAGCAGCTCGTCTTTCGACTTGAAGTGGTTGTAGAGCGCCCCCTGGGTCAGGCCGCAGGCCTTCATGATGTCGCGAACCGTCACCACCGGGTAACCGCGCTCGGCGAACTGGGCAAAGGCCGCGGCACGGATCGCCTCGACCGGTGCTCGTGACTCGCGCTCGGCAACGGCAGGCGCCTCGGCCTCCTCCCGCACCGGCTTGCGCTTGGTCATCGGGCACCTCCGGCCATTTGTTCGACGATGCGCCATGCCAGCTCGGCGGGAGGACGCACCATCTTGCCCGATTCGGCGGCCCGAACATTGGAGGCCGTGCCGTCGAGTGAGCGAGCGTAGACTCCCTGGCGGATACAGGAGACGCGGAAAAGATTGTAGGCCATGTAGAAATCCCAGAGCGCGGTCGCCGGCACCGGCCGTTTCGAGAGGCTGCAGTAGTAGGCCACCATCTCGGCCTCGGTCGGCAGGCCAAGGTCAGCGAGATCGTGCCCCAACAGGCCCCCCCAATCCTTGGGCGTGCGCCAGAGCATGCAGAGATAGGACAGCTCGGCCAGCGGATCACCGAGGGTCGAGATCTCCCAGTCGATGATGCCCAGCACCCGCGGCTCGCTGGCATGGAAGATCATGTTGTCGAGCCGGTAGTCGCCATGGACCAGCACTGTCTCGTCGTTCGGCGGCAGGTTCGCCGGTAGCCAGTCAAGCAATCGGTCCATCGCTTCGATCTGCTCGGTTTCGGAGGCTTTGTACTGCTTGCCCCAGCGTGAAATCTGGCGGGCGACGTAGCTGCCCGGCCGGCCGAAATCGCCAAGGCCCAGCGCCACATGATCGACAGCGTGCAGGCGGGCCAGGGTCTCGAACTTGGCGCGATAGATCGCCAGCCGCCCCTCCTTGGGAACATCCGGCAGCAGTGGATCCCACAGCACGCGGCCGTCGCAATACTCCATGATGTAGAAGGCCGTTCCGACGACGCTCTCGTCCTCGCAGAGCGCATAGGCCCGTGGCGTCGGCACATTGGTCCGGTTCAGGGCCGAGATGACGCGGAATTCACGGTCGACGGCATGGGCCGACGGCAGGAGCTTGCCCGGCGGCTTGCGGCGCAGGACATAACGGCGGCCGCCGCCGTCTGTCAGCCGGTAAGTCGGATTGGACTGGCCGCCCTTGAACTGTTCGACACGGACCGGCGCCACGAAGCCTTCGACGTTGGCGGACATGAAGCGGCCAAGCGACTGTTCGTCGAAGCGATGCTTCTCCTGCACTTCCATCGTGCCGATGTATTCCGCGCCTTTTCTTGCCACCCTGATGCCCCTGAACAGTCATTCATATTGGCCAGGAGTTTGCTCGTCTGGCGAGGTGCATGCAATATCGACCAACGGGGACAGGGTGCGCCCGAGCTGATTTCGGCTTATCCACCAGGCATTTGGCTGGCACCGCTGGCCACCGGCGTGGCAGAAACCTGATCGATTTCACTGGCCGTCGGTACCGCTCAGGCCACGATCCTCGTCACATCGCCTACCACAGCCGCCGCCACTGGCGCGCAGGCACCATCGACTGGGTTCTCTTTCGCGCTTGGCTACCGGCGCTGCTCGCTGGAATTGCAGTCGGCCTGATTCTAGTTCCCTTCGCGGCGGCCAGAGTGGTCACGATGTTGTTCGCCGTCGTGTCAGCAAGGCTTGCGCTCAAAAATGGCAATCGGTGACAGGTTCGTCATCGCGCGAAGCCTGCCGAGAGGAGTTCTTTCTCAAGCTGCACCGACCGTGGTCGGCGGACTCGCGGCTGCCGTAGGCGTGGGTGGTGGAACTTTAAGCACGCCAGTGCTTGCTCTTTTCTCCGTTCCCCTCAAACGCGCCATCGGCGCGGGAGCGCTCTTCAATCTCGTGATTTCCTTGCCGGACACGATCGTCTTTCTAACCATCGACCGTCCGGCTGAGGATCGTCCGGTCGACGCGCTGGGCGATGTGGCATTGTTTTGCGTTGCGGCCTTGTCGATCCCTGCGCTCTTTGTCGCGCCTGCAGTGGCGAGCTGGTCGACACGCGCGCCGGTCGCGCTTCTGCGGTGCTTGTTTGCACTTTGTCTGGCCGTCATCGCAGCTCGAGTGATGTTTCGATAACCAACTTGCCACTTGATCTGCACTTGGCACTTGGGCAAAGCGGCCGAATTGTGTTTATCTGTTGGCGTAACGGCCCTGTGGGTTCGGGCCCAACATCACAATGAAGACTACGCGTTTCTGGGAGGCGTCGTTGAATCGATTCCTAAGCAAGGACTTTTTGTCCGGGCTGATGTTCATTGGCTTCGGCTTGCTGGCTTTGTATTTCGGCCAGAAGCTCGCCTTGGGCACGCCTGTCCGCATGGGCCCGGGCTATGTCCCGCGCATGCTCTCACTCGTCCTTGTCGGGCTGGGTGTTCTGATCTGCATCGTTGCCATGGTCTCAGGCAGCGACCCTGTCGAGAAGCCGAAGTGGAAGCCTATCACTCTGGTGACCATTGGCATCGTCTGCTTCGCGCTCCTTTTCGAGCGGGCCGGCCTGATCCCGGCGCTGATCGTGCTGATCCTGATCGCCTCGCTGGCCAATGAGGAATTCAAGCTCGTCGAGGTGATCGGCAATATGGTGGCCCTCTCCGTGTTGTGCACTCTCGTCTTCAAAGTGGGACTCGGGATGAATATCTCCATCCTGCGTGGGGTGTGGTGACATGGAACTGTTCGACAACCTCGCGCTGGGTTTTAGCGTCGCTTTCTCCTTTCAGAATCTGGCTTATGCACTGCTAGGCTGCCTCCTCGGCACGCTGATCGGCGTGCTGCCGGGTATCGGTCCCGTGGCGACCATCGCCATGCTGCTGCCGATCACCTTCCACCTGCCGCCGACAGCCTCGCTGATTATGCTGGCTGGCATCTACTACGGTGCTTCATACGGCGGCTCGACGACGTCGATCCTGGTCAACCTGCCCGGTGAATCGGCCTCGGTGGTAACCTGTCTCGACGGCTATCAGATGGCGCGCAACGGTCGTGCCGGTGCAGCCTTGTCGATCTCGGCAGTCGGTTCCTTCTTTGCCGGCACCGTCGGCACGGCCATCATCGTGATGTTCGCCGAACCACTCACCCGGATGGCGCAGAAGTTCGGTCCGGCCGATTACTGTTCGCTGATGGCACTGGGTCTTGTCGCCGCCGTCATCCTGGCCAGCGGCTCGGTGATCAAGGCCATCGCCATGATCTTCCTCGGCCTGCTGTTCGGCCTGGTCGGTACCGACGTCAACACCGGTGCTCAGCGCTTCACCCTCGACATGCCTGAGCTCAGCGACGGCATCGACTTCGCACCGATCGCCATGGGAATCTTCGGCATCGCCGAGATCGTAGTAAACCTCGAACGACATCTGACGCGCACCGGCGGTGCCATCAAGGTGAACTCGCTGTGGCCGACGGCAGAGGAAATCCGGCGTGCCATCCCGGCGGCGCTGCGTGGTACCTTCCTCGGCGCGGCGCTCGGCGTACTGCCCGGTGGTGGCCCGACGCTCGGCGCCTTCTCCTCGTATACCCTGGAGAAGAAGATCTCGAAGAACCCTAGCAAGTTCGGCAAGGGTGCAGTCGAAGGCGTGGCGGCGCCCGAAGCGGCCAACAATGCCGCGGCGCAAACGTCGTTCATCCCCATGCTGACCCTCGGCATCCCGTCCAATGCGGTGATGGCCTTGATGGTCGGCGCCATGATCATCCAGGGCATCCAGCCGGGCCCCGAGGTCATGACCAAGAAGCCGGACCTCTTCTGGGGCATGATCGCCTCGATGTGGATCGGCAACGCCATGCTGGTCGTTATCAACCTGCCGATGATCGGCATTTGGGTGAAGCTGCTGACGGTGCCGTACCGCTTCCTGGCGCCGGCGATCCTGCTCTTCTGCTGCATCGGCGCCTACAGCCTGCAGAACAGTACCTTCCACGTGATGCAGGTCGCCGTCTTCGGCGTGCTGGGCTACATCTTCGTGCGCTTGGGCTGCGAGGGCGCGCCGTTCCTGCTGGGACTGGTGCTGGGACCGCAGATGGAGGAATACTTCCGGCGTGCCATGCTGCTGTCGCGTGGTGATCCGATGGTCTTCCTCGAACGTCCGATCAGCCTCGGCCTGCTCATCACCACGGCCCTGCTGCTGATCCTGATGGCCTTGCCCAGCTTCAAGAAAGCGCGCGAGGAGGCCTTCCAGGAAGAGGGTTGATCCCTCTTCCCCTAACGGGAGTAGTAGATGTCCGACCTGCCCAAGCGAGTGTCGATCGACGAGGAAGGCCCTCGCGAGGGCTTCCAGTCGGAGAAGAAGGCGATCCCGGTCGCCGACAAGGTCCGCCTCATCGAGGCACTGGCGGACGCAGGTCTCAAACGCATCGCCTGCGTCTCCTACGTCAATCCAAAGCGTGTACCGACCATGGCCGACGCCGAAGAAGTGGCGACGGCGATCCGGCAGAAGCCCGGCGTGCAGTACGCCGCCCTGTGGCTGAATCAGCAGGGCCTGGAGCGGGCGCTGCGTGGGCCGCTGCATGTTGACGGCGGCGTCAGGGTCACGGCCTCCGACACCTTCTCGCTGAAGAACATCGGCAAATCGGTTCCCGACGCGATGGTCGAGCAGCGTATGTCGCTCAAGACCTTCAAGGACCGCGGCATGCCCGTCGAATGGGGCATCATCCTCGGCGCCTTCGGCTGCAACTACGAGGGCGAGCTTTCGTCCGACCTGATCCTGCAGCGTGTCCAGCTCGCCCTCGACGAGGCCGAACTGGCGGGCTTCAAGCTCAAGGGCATCAAGCTCACCGACGCGATGGGCTGGGCAACGCCACAATCCGTCGAACGCCTGATCGGTGCCATCCGCAGCAAGTGGCCGGAACTCGAAATCGCCCTCCATCTCCACGACACGCGCGGCACTGGCATGGCCGCGGCCTATGCGGGCCTGCGCCTCGGCGTCACTAAGTTCGATGCCTCGATCGCCGGCCTGGGCGGCTGCCCCTTCGCCGCAACCGACGGCGCCGTCGGCAATATCTGCACCGAGGACTTCGCCTACATGTGCGAGGAGATGGGTGTCGACACCGGCCTCGATGTCGAGAAGCTGATCGAGGTCGCCAAGATCGCCGAGGACGTCGTTGGTCGTCCCCTGCCCGGTCATGTCATGCGCGGCGGCACGCTCAAGGCCGCCAAGGCGCGCGGCCGCCAGAGGGCCGCTGCGTGACCACCCGCGCGGAAGGTGCGACCGTCCCCGACTCGACTTATGTCGATGTCGCGGACGTGCCATGGCAGCCGACGCGCTTTGCCGGGATCGACTCCAAGGTCCTGATGGAGAACAAAGAGACCGGCCTGTCGACCGTGCTGATGCGTTGGGCGCCAGGCACGCGCCTTCCAAAACATGAACATGTCGCCATCGAACAGACTTTTGTGCTCGAAGGCTCCTTCGCCGATCATGCCGGTGTCTGCCGTGCCGGCAACTATGTCTGGCGTCGCGCCGGCAGCCGTCACGATGCCTGGACGGACGAAGGCTGCCTCATGCTTGCAATCTTCCTGAAGCCCAACACCTTCTTCGATTGAACACCTCCCCCCGAGTTGGCAACATGCTCGGGTGATCGACGCCGGAAACAAGGTGCGACACAGGGAGGAAAAATCATGAACCGTCGCACCGTCGTTACGGGCGCCGCATTGGCGCTGCTCATCTCCAGTCCGGCGTTTAGCCAGGCATTACCCAAGGAAATGTCCTGGACCGCCTATGATACAGGCTCTTCGGGCTTCAATATCGCTGTCGCCATCGGCCAGCAGTTCAAACAGAAACTAGGAACCGACGTCCGCGTGCTGCCCTCGGGCAACGACACGGGCCGCCTCGCCCCTGTCAAAGCCAACCGCGCCATCATCTCGCAGATGGGAATCGGCACCTACTTCGCCCAGGAAGGCGTCTTCGAGTTCGGCGCCAAAAGCTGGGGCCCGCAAGCCAGCCGGCTGTTGATGGCCGCCACGGCCTGCAATGGCCTCAGCCTCGCCGTCGCCAAGGATACTGGCGCAAAGGAAATCAAGGATCTCAAGGGCAAGCGGCTCGGCGTCGTTGTCGGCTCGCCGGCGCTAACGCAGGGGGCAATCGCCCTGCTCGCCTTCGGCAACCTCACCGAGAAGGACGTCACGCTCGTCCAGTTTTCGTCTAACAATGCGATGTGGAAAGGCTTCATCAACAACGAAGCCGATATCGCCCTCTCGTCGACGATCTCCGGTCAGTCGAAGGAGGCCGATTCCTCGCCGCGTGGCGTGATCTTCCCGGCCATGCCGGCCGATGACAAGGCAGGATGGGCGCGCGTTCACAAGAAGGCGCCCTACTTCGTCGCCCACAAGGCGACGTGCGGCGTCGGCGGTCCGTCGCCGCAGACACCCGTCACGATGGCAAGTTACGCCTATCCGATCTTCATGACCTATGCAGATCGGCCGGCCGACACGATCTACGCGATCACCAAGGCGATGATCGACACCTACGACGACTACAAGACCGGTGCACCCGGTGCCGAAGGCATGGCGCTGTCGTTGCAGAACCTGACCTGGGTCGTGCCCTATCACGACGGCACCATCCGCGCCTTCAAGGAGAAAGGCGTCTGGACCGATGCCGCGCAGAAGCACAACGATAATCTGGTGAAGCGTCAGCAGGTCATGATGGATGCCTGGAAGGCCTATTCGGCCAACGGCCCGTCCGACGACAAGGCTTTTCTCGAAGGCTGGATGAAGGCGCGCGCGGCTGCACTTCAGAAAGCTGGCATGGATGTGATTTTCGAACAGTAGTCCGGGAGTTGAGAGTGATGGCGTATGGGTTCCGTGGCGCTGCCGTAGTGGCGGCAGTGGCGATGGCGTGTGTCGGCAGTGCAGTGGCGCAGGACGCCAAGCTCCCCGGAACACTTACGATGACGGCTTACGAGACCGGCTCCAATGCCTTCAATCAGGCAGTGGCCGTCGGCCAGATGCTGAAGAACAAGTACGGTACCGACCTGCGGATACTGCCTGCCGGTAACGATGTGGCCCGGCTGGGCCCGTTGCGTGCTGGCCGGGCGCAGGCCTCTGCCATGGGCGTCGGCGTCTACTATGCGCAGGAAGGCGTGCTCGAGTTCGCCACCAAGGAATGGGGGCCGCAAAGCCTGCAACTCCTGTTGTCGGCGACGACCTGCAGCGGCCAGGCTTTGGCCATCGCCAGGGATCTCGGCGTCACCCAGGTCAAAGATCTCAAGGGCAGGCGCATGGGCTGGGTGGTCGGCTCGCCCGCCGTCAACCAGAGCCTGCTCGGCCTGATCGCCTTCGGCGGTCTCACGAAGGCCGACGTGAAGCCCGTCGAATATTCGAGTTACGGCGCGATGATGAAGGGCCTGGTGAACAACGAAGTCGATATCGTCTTCGCGTCGACCATCTCCGGTCAGGCCAAGGAAGCCGAGAATTCGCCGCGCGGCATCATGTGGCCGGCAATGCCCGCCTCCGATACGGCGGGATGGGAGCGCCTGCAGAAGCTTGCGCCCTACTTCTATCCGCACAAATCGACCTGTGGCGCCGGCTATGCCAAGGGCGAGACCATCGAGGTGGCGGTCTATCCCTACCCGATCTTCATGGCCTACGCCTCGCAACCCGCCGATCTGGTGCATGCGCTGACCAAGGCGATGATCGTGAACTACGATTCCTACAAGGACTCCGTAGTCGGCGTCGACGGCCTCGAAGCCAAGCGCCAGAACCAGAAGTGGATTGTGCCCTACCATCCGGGCGCCGTCCGCGCCCTGAAGGAAGCCGGCGTCTGGACCGACGAGGGACAGAAGAACAACGACACGCTGATCGCCCGCCAGAAGGTCCTGGCCGAGGCCTGGGCGGCCTATCTCAAAACCAATCCGCCCGACGACAAGGAAGCCTTCCGCAAGGGCTGGATGGAGACTCGGCGGACGGCACTCACGAAGGCCGGCCAGCCCGTAGGGTTCGACGAATAAGGAAAGCATTTCATGACCGATCAGGTGACGCGGGTCGTTTTCGACGACCCGCATCAGGCGGCCCCGACTGAAGCCGAGACGATGCGGGTCCGCCCCCTGGTCGGCGTATGGCGATGGGCTCTGGTCGTCCTGACGGCGATTACGATCTTCCTCTGCATCAACCAGCAGTTCGCGTTGCGCTTCTTCGTAGGCTTCACGCCACTCAACACGGAGTATTTCTACCTCCTGATCCTCTGCATGCTGCCTTTCACGTTCGTGATCTTCCCCGGCAGCTCCAGGGCATCTCTCGATCGTATTGCCTGGTACGACGTCGTGCTGTTCCTGGGCACAGCGGCGGCATCGTTCTACCTGATGCTGAACGTCCGCAAGGCAGCCGAACTCGGTTGGGAGTTTGGCGACCCGCCGCAGTCGATCATCTGGACCGGCTTCTTCATGTGGGCGGTGCTGATGGAGGCACTGCGCCGCACCGGTGGTTGGGGCCTGCTGCTGAGTGTCTTCCCGTTCACCGTCTATCCGATGTTCGCAGGGGCATGGTGGCTGGGACCGCTCAAGGGTAACCAGTCGACGCTCGACCAGACCACCGCCTATCACATGTTGTCGACCGAAAGCCTGCTCGGGATTCCCGTTCAGGCGTTCGCCGACACCGTGATCGGCTTCCTGGTGTTCGGCACGGCGCTGATGGTGACCGGCGCCGGCAAGTTCTTCATCAACCTGTCTTTCGCCATTTGCGGCACTCTGCGCGGAGGCGCCGCCAAAGTATGCATCGTGGCGTCGGGCCTGCTCGGCATGATGTCGGGAAGCATCGTCAGCAACGTCCTGACGGCCGGCACCATGACCATTCCCACGATGAAGCGCACAGGCTTCACGCCGAGCTATGCCGGCGCCATCGAAGCGTGCGCCTCGACCGGTGCCGTGCTGTCGCCGCCGTTGCTGGGCGCCACTGCTTTCGTCATGGCCCAGTTCATGGGAACCACCTACGCCGAAGTTGCGTTGGCGGCGGTCATTCCGACGGCGCTGTTCTATATCGGTCTTTATTTCCAGGTCGATTCGTACGCGGCGAGGCGCGGTCTCAAGGGCCTGGACAAGAGCGAGCTTCCCAATGCGTGGGATGCGATCAAGGAAGGTTGGTACTACGTCTTCGTCGTCGGCCTGCTGGTCGTCATGCTGCTTTACTTCAAGCGCGAGAGCCACGCGCCGTTCTATGCCACCGCACTCCTTCTGGTGCTCAACCAGTGGACCCAACCGGGCAAGTGGCGGATCGCCAACACCATCAATCTGATTTTGGCCGTGGCCGCGACGGTCGTATTCGCGATGATGGGCGAGCACTACGCCAAGGCGCTCGCTGCCACGCCGGAAACCGCCATCGACGCCTGGCTGAACGCCATTCTCCTGCCGCTGCTCGGCGGCATGATGGTGCTGGTGGTGCTCAACGAGATCTGGGGCGAAAAGCGCTGGGGCTTCAGCCGGTACGTCACCTTCCTGGAGGTGAACGGCCGGACATTCGTTGAACTGATCGGCATTCTGGCGGGCTGCGGCCTGCTGATCGGCGCCTTCTCGCTGACCGGCGTCATCGCTTCACTGGCTAACGACCTCCTCAGTCTGGCCGGCAACAACGCGCTGCTGCTGCTGGTGATGTGCGCCATCACCAGCATGATCCTCGGACTGGGGCTCACGACCACCGCTTGCTACATCTTCCTCGCCATCCTGGTCGGCCCGGCACTGGAGAAGCTCGGCCTCAACAAGATGGCCGTGCATATGTTCATCTTCTACTGGGGTATGCTGTCGTCGATCACGCCGCCGGTCGCCATCGCCTCCTTCGCAGCCGCCGGGATCGCGGGTGCGCCGGCCATGAAGACGGCTTGGGAATCGATGTGGGTGGGAAGCATCATCTACTTCATCCCCTTCTTCTTCGTGCTCAATCCTGCGCTCGTCCTGCAGGGTGCAGCGCCTGGCGATCCCACTCCCTGGCTCGAGGCGGGCTACCTGACGATCACGGCGGGGATCGGCATCGTGTTCATCTGCGGTGGCATCCAGGGCTACCAGGCCGGCGTCGGCGATCTGCGGAGCACAGGCGCGCTCGAATGGCCCTTGCGCGTGCTCTTCATCATCGGTGGCCTGGTCCTGGCCACGCCCGGTGGCGGAATCATGCCGCTCAGCAATGCACAGATGGAGCTACTCGCGGCAGCCTTGCTCGTTCCCACAGTGCTGCTGGCTCTGCTAATGGTCCGTCGCAATCGGCCGGCAGGAGACGCGGCCGCAGGGTAACCAAGGGCGGAGGCAGAGACATATTATGGCTGGGGTTCTGGAAGGCATTCGCGTACTCGATTTCGGCCGTTACATCGCAGGTCCGTTCTGCGGCACGATGCTGGGAGACCTCGGCGCCGAGGTGATCCGCATCGAGAAACTCGAAGGCAGCGAGGATCGCTGGGTGACCCCGGTGGCCGAAGGTGGCGAAGGCGCCATGTTCCTCCAGATGGGCCGCAACAAGCTCGGCCTCACGCTCAATCCCATGAAGCCCGCGGGCCGCGAGATCGTGAAGAAACTGGTCGCCGCCTCGGACGTGGTGATCGCCAATCTGCCCTACGAAGACCTGCAGAAGATGGGCATCGACTACGAGACCATCTCCGCCATCAACCCCAAGATCATTCTCGCCACGACCTCGACCTTCGGCTCGGAAGGCCCCTACGCCACGCGCGTCGGCTTCGACACGATCGGCCAGGCGATGTCGGGTGCCATGTACCTCTCCGGCGACGGCGAGGTGCCGACCCGCGTGAACGCCCCGGTCATCGATTTCGGCACGGCGCTGCTCAACACCGTGGGCGTGCTGGCGGCACTTCTCGACCGCGCCAAGAGCGGCAAGGGCCAGAAGGTCGAGACGGCGCTGCTGCGCACGGCCATCAACATCACCAACAGCCATCTGATCGAGCAGGCGATGCTCAACCTCAACCGTATCGCCACGCTCAACCGCGGCTTCACGGCCGGTCCCTCCGACACGTTCAAGTGCAAGGACGGTTGGATCTACGCCATGACGATCGGCCAGCCGCTGTTCGTGCGCTGGTGCAAGCTGATGGGCGACGAGAACCTCGCCAAGGATCCGCGCTTCAAGGATGATCTGGCGCGCGGCGACAATGGCGAGGCGCTGTCGGAGATCATGCAGAAGTGGTGCGACGCTCGCACTGTCGCCGAAGCGCTGGTGGCCCTCGAAGCCAGCCGCATTCCCGCAGGCCCCGTCTACTCGCCGCAGCAGGCGCTCGACGACAAGCACGTGCAGGAAGCGAAGTTCCTGTATCCGATGGAGTATCCCGGCGCGGCCAAGCCGGTGCCCGTGCTGCAGGAGCCGGTCAAGCTCTCGCGCACGCCGCTTAGCATCCGCCGCCGTGCGCCCAAGCTCGGCGAACACACGGACCAGATCCTGCAGGAGCTGGGCTACGAGGCAGACGCTATTGCCAAGCTCAAGGCCGACCGCGTCGTCTAAGGCGGCTTTCGAGGCTTCCGGCGGATCGACGATCGAGTACATTCTGCAGGGATGACACCTGCGGATCGCTTCGCTCGTCTTCCCGACCTTCTTTCCGCCGACGACGATCTCCGTCGTCGCGGCCGATGGCTCACCGTCGAATGCCGGGTCGATATCGGCAATGAGCCCTTTCACCTTTCTCTGAGCGACGGCGCCCTCGTCGCGCTCGACCGCGGACCGCAGCTGATGCGGTCCATGACGTTCACGGTGCGCGGCACCGACGAGGCCTGGCAAAAGCATTGGGAGACGGTTCCCGCGCCGGGCTGGCACGATCTCTTCGCCCTCACCAAGCGAGGCGCCGCCTCGTTCGACGGCGACCTGCGGCCGCTGCTGCAGAACCTGCAATACTTCAAGGACCTCCTCGCGTTACCGCGAAAAGTACAATAATTTCAGTATGATAACGACGCTCATGCCGGCGCGCGTTCGCACCCCGTAAGCACCACAATTGGCCCGCAGTGGGCCACCTTCGTCAGCCGCGAGCGTAACCCGTCGCCCGACGAACGCGAGGCATTCGCCGGCTGAGCCGATGACCTACCCGGTAGGAGGGAATCAGCGAACGACCGGCGCCGCCGAGTGCCTGAGCGTGCGGACTGAAAAATTCCGAGTTTCCCAAATCTACGGCGAACTTTAGGCATCTCCACAATATATGGTTTCGTGATGGCCAACCGAACAAAATAGGCCACTTGGCATTGAAAAAGGGCAGCCCGTTTTTTATATATACTCCAACGAGAGGGGCATTCTATGGACGGCGCAACTAAGGGCGAAAGCCCGTTGAAACCGGAAGAGAGCGTTCGGCAGGCCACTATCAAGCGGCTGCTTCAGTTGGGGTGGCATGAGGGTCAACTGCGCTGGAAGCCCGAATGGCCGGTCCCTCATGCGCCCCATGACCTGACCAAACGGGAGCGAGGCCAAAAATACGACACTTGTGGTACTGCCGATCTCGTCGCGTTCGCCGATACCAGTGGCGAACCTCATGCATTGCAAATCATCTTCGAGTTCAAAGCACCGGACATTGACGCCGGTAAGGCGCAGCTCATTCGTTACTTGAGCAGCGAACCGTTGGTGAAGATGGGCTTCTGGACCAATGGCAGCCAGACGCTCGCAATATACAAGTGCCACTCATCCGAATGGGTCGAGGTCACCGGGGCCCCCCTGCCGAATCCTGGAGACGATCTGACTCAGGCCCCGGCCAAGCCGCCGACATGGAAGACACTAAAGGTACCAAGCGAAGCGGAGCTATCCGCCGTCCTGCGGCGGATCGTGGCTACCGTCGTTATCGCAGATCCAGTCGTAACGCGACGCGAGGATCAGCTTCGCGAGCTGCTTCACCTTATGCTGGTTAAGCTCGAGAGCGATGCGGTCTTTAGTCGGTCTGCCCATCAAGACGAGCCAGTCAGTTTCCGCCTGTATGGCGGGGACGCGGACCGTATGCCACGAACTGTCGCGAAGATTCGCGAGCTGTTCAAAGACTACTTTACGAAGCAGCGAACACGAATCTTTCTTCCCCACGATCGCGATGTCCTCCTACTGAGCGACAGCACCGTGTATTCGGTTGTGTCAGAGCTTTGGCCATATCGCATCTTGGGTGATGAAATTGACCTACTCGCCAAGGCATTCCAAATCTTTCGGACTACTGCACTGAAGAGCGGTGAAGGACAGTATCTCACCCCGTTGCGCGTCGTGCGGCCCGCCATCATGGCGTTGGATATCACCTCGTCAGACAAGGTGATTGACCCGGCATGTGGCACGGGCGGATTCCTGATCGAGGCACTGCGTCAGGTTGCGTCGAAAGAGTTTCCCAAACCGGAGGAGGCTTGGAATCTAATCAAATGGGCCAATGACAGCCTCTACGGTGTCGACAAGGACGACATCGGCATCAAGCTGACACGCGCAATGATGGTCGCGATGCGCGACGGCTCAACGCACGCACTGCTTGGCGATTCAATTCGCGCCAACGACTGGTCAACGAAGTACACCAAGCTGCGCGACGAACTTGGAACAAGCGCCGCACCCTTTATCCACGAGCAGTTTACGGTGGTGGTGACCAATCCCCCCTTTGGCGAAGAGTTGAAAGTCAAAGCGTCTGACTGCAAGGCTGCGGGCTATACGATAGCAAATGCAGCCGCAATGAAGGGGCCCACGCACTACGTCGATCTTGAGATTGGACTTGTTTTCTTGGAGCTATGCTATCGCCTCCTTGTACCAGGCGGTCGCGTCGGCATCGTCCTGCCGGAGACGTACTTCTTCAGCAAGAAGTACCGCTGGCTCTCCGATTGGTTGGCGAGCCGTCTAAAGCTACGCGGCATGATGAACATTCCGATGGAAGCGTTCGAAGAATTTTGCCGCGCCAAGACTAACTTTTACATCTTCGAGAAGCTGCCGCCACCAACCGCAAAGAGTGCAGAGGAGTAATCCACCATGGCCGTATACAAGCCCAAGTGGTTTTCCGATGACTTCATAATGGTATCGACTGCGCCGACCTGCGGCCTCACCAAGGGTGGGCGGCTTCTCAAAAAGGTGGACGCAGCGACCGGCCAGCGAGTGCAGATCAAAGACCCCGACACGGGGGCAATGGTAGACGCGATCAACGACCGTCTACTGGAGGATATGCAGGCGCTCTCAAAGTTGAAGGCGGTGCCAAAGAGCAATACCGGCCTTCCCGACACGCTGAGCTTTGTGCCATCGGAGAAGGTCAATGTCAGCTGCGCCGTACCGGCGTACTACGATCATCGCTTCGATGATCACTTCAACAGCACGCTTGTCGCCGACCCCGAGCTATCTGGATTCTCTGCCAGCACCCTTCACGATCTCGAAAAGGATGGATACATAACGATTCGAGGTGGCCACGGCTCGCCTTCGCAGGAGCAACGTATCGGCGATGTACCGTACATCAAGGTGTCGGACCTCCGGGCTGGGCATGTGAACATCAATCCCACCAACCGTGTCCCCCGCGCAATTGCGGAGCATTTTTGGCGTGGACCGACCTCCGGCTTGCAGGCCTTCGACTTGGTCTGCCCCGAGCGAACATCAAAGAACATCGGTGACTTCTGCGTGCTGATGCCGGGCCAGGAAAGAGTCATGATGACAAGGGAAGTCATAGTCCTGCGCCCGGGCCCGGAGGCCAAGTTCGACGCGTTCTACTTGCTCTGGGCAATGACGTTGAAGATTGTTCGCGATCAGTGGCGGCGGGTAGTATTCATGCAGACGAACCGGGAAGACGTTGGAAAGCGCTACCTAGAGATTTCTATACCTGTCGCTCCCGATGCCAAGCGTGCGGCACAGGTCTCCCAGCCGTTCCGCGACTATTACACGAAGATTGCAGACGCGCGGGTGGCACTACAGGGGTATCTCGCGGCAGACTCGAAGCATCATTTCTTCGTGTCGGGCGCTGAGGAAGCTGTAGAGGCCGAAGGAGAAGCGTAAAGCGCGAGCCACATCTGGCGGCTCGAAATTTTCCAGAAAACCCGTTCTATGGTCTTCAAACTAGGGTCGGCTACAGCTCCGGCATAATCCAACGGCGGACGATGTGCGCGAGATACAAGAAATCAAAAATCTGCTGGCGCTGCCGCGCTGGTTGCCGGGAGTAAACTGAGCATGCCCCCAGCACTCGACCCGATGATCGGCCGCTACCTTCGGCTCGAGATCGATTGCGTTCCCCATCGCCTCTACTTCGAGGAGGCAGGCCCGGCGAACGGCATCCCCCTCGTCTGCCTGCACACCGCCGGCGCGGACAACCGGCAGTTCCGCCATCTGCTCGCCGATCCGCAAGTGACGAAGCGCTTTCGGGTGCTGGCGTTCGACATGCCCTGGCATGGCAAGTCGACGCCACCCGATGGCTGGGAGAAGAGCGAGTATCGCTTGACGACCGCGTCCTACACCGCCGCCATCCGCGCTTTCTGCCAAACCATGGAGCTCGACAGGCCGGTCGTCATGGGCTGCTCGATCGGCGGCCGCATCGTCCTCAACCTCGCGATCGCGCATGCGGCGGAGTTCCGCGCCCTGATCGCCCTGGAGGCAGCCGACTTCCAGCAGCCCTGGTATGACACGGCATGGCTGCACCGGCCGGACGTGCATGGCGGCGAGGTCTGTGCGGCGTTGATCTCGGGACTGATCGCCCCGCAAAGCCCGCCGGTCAACCGTCACGAAACGCTTTGGATGTACATGCAGGGCGGCCCCGGCATCTTCAAAGGCGATCTCTATTTCTACCGGGTCGACGGCGACCTGCGCGAGAAGGTGAAGGTGATCGACACCAAGGTCTGCCCGCTTTACCTGCTGACCGGCGAGTACGATTTCTCCTGCACCGCCGAAGACACGCTGCGCACCGCCTCGCACATCAAGGGCGTCGAGGTCCAGATTATGAAGGAGCTCGGCCACTTCCCGATGAGCGAGAATCCGGCAAAGTTCCGCGAATACATTCTGCCGGTACTGGACAAGATCGCCACGCAAGACCGCGGCTAACCACCATGAGCGCCTGGCCCTTCGCGTCGCTGCGGGGTTATCGGCGGTCGTGGCTGCTGAGCGACGCCATGGCAGGACTGATGCTGGTGGCAATCGCGCTGCCGGGGCAATTGGCAACAGCCCGCCTTGCTGGAATGCCTGCAGAGGCCGGTTTGATCGCATTCGCCGCGGGCTCGATTGCCTTTGCGGCCTTCGGCGGCAATCGCTTCATCTCGGCGGGCGCTGACTCGACCATCGCGCCGATCTTCGCCGGCGTCATTGCGGCCATGGCGGTCAGCGATCCGTCACGTCACATCCAGCTCGCAGCGATGCTTGCCTTGCTGGTCGGAGCGATCCTGGTGATTGCCGGAAGTCTGAAGGCAGGCTGGCTGGCCGACCTGCTTTCCGTGCCCGTGACCACCGGCTTCCTGGCGGGCATCGCCATTCACATTGTCGTCGGGCAATTACCCGCGATCCTCGGTGTCCCGGCTCCCAATCCCGAGGAGCATCTGCTGATACGGCTCGTCGACGTCCTTCAGCGGATCCCGGAGGCCAACCTTTACGCCACGACGATCGGGATCGCGGTCCTGGCGATGACCATCGGCGCCCATTGGCTTGGCCCTCGAATTCCCGGTGCCCTGCTCGGCCTCGCCCTTGCAGGCCTGGCAACTTGGCATTTCCGATTGACCGAGCGCGGCGTGGAGACGCTGGGAGCCCTGTCGGCGATAGCGCCGACGATCTCCTTTCCCATTGTCGGACCGGGCGATGTGATCGGGCTTCTGCCGCTGGCGGGCACGGTCGCTCTCGTCTGCATGATGCAGACCGCGGCAGTCGCGCGGTCCTTTCCCTCGACAAAGGGCGTCGCCGACGATGTCAGCCGCGATTTCGTCGGAGTCGGCGCCGGGAGCCTGATCGCGGGCGTCACCGGGGCCTTTGCCGTCAATGCCAGTCCGCCAAGCACCGCCGTCGTGGTCGAGGCGGGTGGACGCTCACAAGCGGCGCAGTTGCTTGCCGTCGCCGTCATCGCCTTGCTGGCCGCGACGGCCGGAGCGGCGGCGGCCTACGTGCCGCGGGCCGCGCTCGATGCCGTACTGGTCTACATCGCGCTCCGCATCTTCCGCCTGGGCGACATGATCAGGATCACCCGCAAGAGCGCCGGCGAGATCGTTCTGGTCGCCGCTTCGATCCTGCTGGTCGTCCTCCTGCCCATCCAGCTCGGTGTCGGCCTGGCAATCGTGCTCTCTCTCCTGCACAACACTTATCTGCTGGCCCGCCCCCTCTCCACCCGTCTGGAACGGCTGAAGGGCACGACGATATGGTGGCCGCCGACGAGCCGAGAAGCGAGCGAGAGCATTCCGGGCGTGCTGGTATTTGCCCCCGCCGCGCCGATCACCTTCATCAACGCCGAGTATATTCACGGCCAGCTCGACAAGGCGCTGGCGGAAGCTAAGGGCGTACGGCTCGTCGTGATTGAGGCGAACGGCGTCACCCTGATCGATTACACGGGCGCCGAGTCATTCATCGACAAGATCGCGCGGCTGCGGAGCAATGGAATCGATGTGGCGCTGGCCCGCCTCGAGTCCAGCCGCGCCACGTCGGCGGCTCAGCGCAGCGGCCTGCTCGACGCCCTGGGCGCCGATCACGTCTTTCATTCCGTCGAGGAAGCGGTGCGCAGCCTCAGCGCCGATCGTCCCAAACCAGCCTGACAGCAAGGCCTGCGAAGACTGTGCCCAGCAGATACTGCGGCAACCGGCGCAGGCGGCCCGTTCCAGCAAAGATCCCGCGCAGGCGGCTCGCCGCCAGGATGACGGCGCCGTTGACCACAATGCCGATCAGATTGAGCACCGTGGCCAGCAGCATGATCTGCACGGCCACCGAGCCCGCCTCCGGGCGGACGAACTGCGGAAACAGAGCCAGGACGAACAGTGCCATCTTCGGATTGAGCAGGTTGGTGAACAGCCCTTGCCGGAACGCCGCGCCGACCGGATAGGCACGCAATCCGCCGTCCGGCCTGAACGTCTCGCCCGTCGACCTGAAAGTCTTCCACGCCAGATAGAGCAGGTAAGCCGCGCCAGCGTAGCGCACGACGTCGTAGGCTACCGGCACCACGAGAAAGAGCTGCGACAGGCCGAGCGCCGCAGCCAGCGCATGACAGTAAGTGCCCGCCTGAATGCCGGCGAGCGTGGCGAAGCCCGATGCCCTGCCCTGGCTCATGCTCCGCGACGCAATGAGCAGCATGTCCGGGCCGGGCGTCGCCGTCAGGACCAGGCACGCCATCGCAAAGAGCGCCAGTGTGGGAAGGTCGAGCACGGACGCCTCGATAAACTACAGGATATGGAAGACGTCGTAGACGGGCCCTGCTGGTTCGCGGCGGCCGGTGGCGACGCAGACGATACGATTGAGGAAGCGGTACTTCTCCGACGAGGTCTCGAACCACGGCGTCGTGCGGAAATAGTACTGGCTGGGATCGACCTTCTCGCCCTTGTTGAGCTGCTCGATCACCCACGCCGGACCGTGTCGCATGCCGCGGTAGCTCATGTAGACGAGATGACCGTCGTCGGTCTTGAGCGTGAGCCGCACATCGAGCTGAAGGATGCCGTCGCGGCGCAGCAGCAGCCAGTCCCCGCCCGGAGCCGGTAGTACCGTTCCCCTCAGCTCCTCACCCTCGAAGGTCCCGCCCGTCACCGTGGCGATGCGCCGGCGGCCATAAGGCGTCTCGCCGACGTCCGTCACATTCGGATCGACCTGCAGGGTCAGCGTAAAGAGATGAATGGAACGCAGTGTCGGTTCAGTCATGCAAACCCTCAGATCTTGGCGGCCCGGCCTTCCCAATAAGGCGCCCGCAACTCTCGCTTCATGATCTTGCCGATGGTGCTGCGCGGAAGCGAGTCCCGGAACTCCACAGCGACCAATCGTTGCGTCTTGCTGAGTTGGCCGTTCGCCCATTCGCGCACGGCTTCTTCCGATACGGTCGAGCTGTCACGTCGAACACAGAGCGCCATTGCCGATTCGCCCCACTGGTCACTCGGCACGCCAATCACCGCGGTGTCGACGATGTCGGGGTGTTTCAACAACAGCACTTCGATGTCGGCGGCATAGACGTTGAAGCCACCGGAAATGATCATGTCCTTCTTGCGATCGAGCAGCACGACGAAACCGTCCTCGTCGATCTTGCCCATATCGCCGGACTTGAAGAACAGCCGCCCATCCTTGTCGTACCAGAAGAGCTCGCGGGTCTTGGCGTCCTGCTTGTAGTAGCCCTTCATCATCATCTCGGCCCGGCCGACGATTTCGCCGACCTCGCCCTGGGGCAGCTCGTTGCCCTGCTCATCGAGGATCTTCAGTTCGACGCCGAAACCTGGCTTGCCGACGGTATGGAGCTTGTCGGGATGGAGGTTGGCTTCGAGCATGCAGCTTCCGCCGCCTTCGGTCAGGCCATAGATCTCGATCAGCCGGCCCGGCCAACGCTTCAGCGCATCAGCCTTCACCTGTGCACGCAGGGGTGCGCTGGTCGACATCTTGGTCTTGAACGCACTGAGGTCGTACTTGTCGAAATCGGGATGGGCCAGGATGCGCTGGTACTGCACCGGCACCAGCATGGCATGCGTTACCTTCTCAGCCTGGGCAAGTTCGAGGAACTTCACCACGTCCGACTTGCGCATCAGGATCGTCGTGCCACCGACACCGACTGTGGCCAGCAGCGAAACCAGCGTTGTGTTGGAGTAGAGCGGCGTGGAAACCAGCGAGATCGTCTCGAGGCCATAGTCGAAGGCCGTGAAACGGACGGGAAGCTGGCTACGCAGCGCATGCGAATGGAGGATGCCCTTGGGCAGTCCGGTCGTGCCCGAGCTGTAGATGATGTTGAAATCGTCCAGCGGCTGAAGCTCGACCGCAAACGGCGCGTCGCTCGCAGGCGACAGCCAGGCCTCGAAGCCCTGCCAGCCTGCTCGCGCAAAGTCGTAGGCAATGCGGCCGCCCGGCACGAGCTTGGTAAGCCGATCCTCGTAGGGCTCGACCAGTGCACGATACTGGTCCGACAGGAACAGGACCTTGGCATCGCAGTCGTCGAGCATCTTCTCGAGCGCATCGGCGGCCGCCATGGTCGAAAGCGGCACGACGCACACACCGACGCGCAAGGCGCCCATGAACGTCTCGAGATATTCGATGGAGTTGGCGGCCAGCACGGCGACCTTGTCGCCGCGCCCCAGGCCCATCTCCGAAAGCCGCCGGGCGATCTTGTTCAGGCGCTTGTCGAAGGCTGCCCAGCTCCGCACCACGCCGTCGCATTTGACCGCCGCCTTGTCGGGATGGGCGGCGGCGTGACTCGCGATCAGGTGCGGGATGGAAACGAAGTTCGGAATGTCCTCGACCGCAGGCTGCGGCACGATCGGTTCCGGCAGCACATGCTGGTCGGGGCTCATCTCCGTCCCTCTCCTGCCTTTGGGGCTTACTTCTTCTGTTCGACTGTCTCGACCGCGCCGCCGGCCTTCTTCCAGGCGCCGAAGCCGCCTTCGAAATGCGCCACCGGCGTCAGGCCCATATCCTGGGCCGTCTTGGTCGCCAGCGCCGAGCGCCAGGCGCCTGCACAGAAGAAGACAAACTTGTTGCCGGTCTGGAAATAGTCCTTGGCGTAGGGGCTCTTGGGATCGATCCACATTTCCAGCATGCCGCGTGTCACGTTGATGGCGCCGGGAATCGTGCCGTCACGCCACAGCTCGCGCGGATCGCGGATGTCGATGAAGGTGACGCCCGACTGGCCGTGCGCCTTCATGGCGTCGGCGAGCGACATGGTCTCGATCTGGCTGTTCGCCTCGTCGACCATCTGTTGCACGGTCTTCTTGATCTCGAGCGGCATCGAACCCTCCCTACGCAGTGCTCCGGGCCTTGGTAGCATTTTGGCCCGGGCACGCAAGAGAAGGCGGCGCTTACTTGCCCTTCGTCTCGGGAATGGCTTTCAGCTCGGCCAACCAGACATCGGGGCTGCCATCGGAGGGTGCCCGCCAGTCGCCGCGCGGCGACAATGAACCGCCGGACGAAATCTTCGGCCCGTTGGGCACTGCCGAGCGCTTGAACTGGTTGGTGAAGAACCGCCGCAGGAACAGCGCCAGCCAATGCCGGATCTCCGCCAGCGTGTAGGCACGACGTGCGTCGCCATCGAGGTTCGCCGGCCACGCGCCCTTCTCGACATCGTGCCAGGCATTCCAGGCGAGAAAGGCAATCTTCGACGGCCGGTAACCAAGCCGCGTCAGGTAGTAGAGATTGAAGTCCTGCAGCGCATAGGGGCCGACCGACTGCTCGGTCGACTGGATGACGCCACCGGCACCGATCGGAATGAGCTCGGGCGATATCTCGGTGTTCAGGATGTCGTGCAGGATCTCGGCAGTCTCCTCGCCTACGTCGCCGGACGCGGCAACGAAGCGGATCAGATGCTGGATCAGCGTCTTGGAAACCGAGCCGTTGGGATTGTAGTGCGACATGTGATCGCCAACGCCATAGGTGCACCAGCCGAGGCCGAGCTCGGAAAGGTCGCCCGTGCCGACCACCAGGCCGCGATGCTGGTTGGCCAGCCGGAACAGATAGTCGGTGCGCAGGCCCGCCTGCACATTCTCGAAGGTGACGTCGTAGACCTTCTTGCCCTTGGCGAAAGGATGGCCGATGTCGGCCAGCATCTGCGTCGCCGCCGGCTTGATGTCGATTTCGTCGGCCGTGACGCCCAGTGCCTTCATCAGCCGCCAGGCATTCTTGTGGGTCTTATCCGAGGTGCCGAAGCCCGGCATGGTGTAGGCAAAGACGTTCTTGCGGCCGAGCCCGAGCATGTCCATGGCGCGGCAGGTCACGATCAGCGCATGCGTCGAGTCGAGACCACCCGACACGCCAATGATCGCGTTCTCCGTACGGCTCGACTGCAGGCGCTGCGCCAGGCCCTGGACCTGAATGTTGTAGGCCTCGTAGCAATTGTCGCGCAGCTTGGCCGGATCGGACGGTACATAGGGGAAGCGCTCGACGGGTCGTTCCAGTGCGACGCGGTTCTTTGGCGGTTCCAAGGTGAAGGGAATGCGCCGGAAGCGCCCGACCCGCTCGCGTTCCTGCAGCGCGCAGTCGGCGAAGCCGCCATAGCGCAGGCGCTCCTGGCGGATACGGCCGAGATCGACGTCGGCCTGTACGAGCGTCGAGTCCTTCTCGAAACGAGTCGACTCGACGAGCTGGTCACCCAGCTCATAGACAGCGGCATGGCCATCCCAGGCGAGATCGGTCGTCGACTCGCCCGGCCCGGCGGCCGAATAGGCATAGGCTGCGACCGCGCGCATCGACTGGCTGCCGCACAGCAGGCGCCGCGCCTCGGCCTTGCCGATGGTGATGTTGCTGGCCGACAGGTTCACCAGCAGCTCGGCGCCCGCGAGAGCCGCATGGCTCGATGGCGGAATCGGCACCCACACGTCCTCGCAGATCTCGACGTGGAAGGTGAGATCGACGCCACTCGCCTGGAACAGGAGATCGGTGCCGAACGGCACGGTCTGTCCCGCCAGCTCGAGTTCGTGGGTGATGACATTGGCGCCGGAGACGAAATGGCGCTTCTCGTAGAACTCGCGATAGTTCGGCAGGTAGATCTTGGGAACGACGCCCAGGATTTCGCCGCGATGAATGACGACGGCGCAGTTGTAGAGCCGGCTGGACACCCGCAGCGGCGCCCCGACGATCAACACCGGAAAGAGCTTGCGGCTCGCGGCCACGACCTCGGCGATCGAGGCCTCGACCTGGTCGAGCAGCGCATCCTGCAGCAGCAGGTCTTCGATCGAGTAGGACGAAAGGCCGAGTTCGGGGAACACCATGACCGCGGCACGGGCTTTGTCGCCCCGGGCCGCGAGCTTCAGCGTCTCGGCAAGATTGTAGGCCGTGTCGGCGACTTTGGTGCGCGGCACACAGCAGGCCACACGCACGAACTCATGGGAATAGAGCGAATAGAAATCGGACATCGGGACTCCAGTGATCCTCTACGGTCCGATAGCACTCGTTTCCGATCAAGGGCTGGTGGTTAGGCGGTGGTGGGCGCGACAGGGATTGAACCTGTGAGCGTCACCATGTCAAGACTGCCAGCAAAATCTAAACAATTGATGAAGAGGAAACGCAGTGCTGGACTTGTTCCGCATGGGCGTCGTCGATGCTGGCAAGCGGATCAAGGGGGCGGAATGGACTGGACGTGGGTGCATCTCGCCCTGGCAGCCCTGGCTGGGCTGGTCGGTGGCGGCGTCAATTCGCTCGCCGGCGGCGGCACATTGATCACCTTCCCTGCCCTAACAGCGCTCGGCGTGCCGGCGCTGCAGGCCAACGTGACAAACACGATGGCCCTGATTCCGGGTTATCTCAGCGGCGCCTTCGCCCAACGTGGGGCCCTGATCAGCCAGCGCCGTAAGGTCCTGATTTCGGTTCCTGCGGCGGCAGTGGGTGGTTTGCTGGGCGGCTGGATTCTCCTGCGAACAGATGCGGGAACGTTCGAAAAACTCGTTCCCTGGCTGGTCCTGCTCGCGACGCTGCTGTTGGCGTTCGAGGCCCGGATCAAGCAAGCCGTCACTCGCCTGTCGCACCGGCAATCCACGGCTGAGGGCTCCGGCAACGACCTTGCGCTGGCCGGTGTCGTGTTCCTTGGCGCGTTCTATGGCGGGTTCTTTGGCGCCGGCCTAGGGATCGTCGTGCTGGCACTCATGGGATTGGTCATGTCCGAAACGCTGACGCGCATCAACGCGGTCAAGCAGACGGTCAGCCTGCTCTCGAACTGTGCCGCCGCCGTCCTCTTCTACGGGTCCGGGCTGGTCGAATGGCCCGCCGCGATTGCTCTGGGAATCGGGGCTTTCATAGGTGGCGAGTTCGGTGGCCTGTTTGCATCGAAGGTCAATCCGCACGTGCTGCGGATCGTCGTGGTGCTGCTGGGCCTCGCGATCTCGATCGCCTTCTTCATAAAGCACTACTGACGACGTTAGGATCCGGCAAACCAAATCCAGGAGCAAAGAGACATGTCCTCGCTTGTTGCCCTCGATTCGCTGACAGTTGATGTCATCACCGACAATATGAGTGATACGTATGCGAGCAAGCCCGCCTTCGCCGTGTCGGAAATGGCGAACATCTTGCTGGCTGGCGCGAAGGAAATTTCCGGCGAGACACTGCTGGTCGCCAATCTGGGTTACGGGCTGCGGCTCAGGTCCCGCCTCGGTGAGAAAGAACATGTGATTCTCTTCGACACCGGCACCGAGGGTGCGGCCTTCATCCGGAACTGTCGCAACCTCGCGATCGACCTGGGCGAGGTCGAGGATATCGCAGTGACCCATGGCCACTGGGACCATATGGGTGCCCTGCCCGCCGCCCTCGATGCCATCGCTGCCCGTCGCGGCCGCAACAGCGTCTCGGTCCACGTCAATCCCGGCATGTTCAACGAGCGCGGCGTCCTGCTGAAAGATGGCACGATCTTTCCCGCAGCGCGCGTTCCCACGCCCGCACAAATGGAGGCGCGCGGCGCCCGTGTCGTTAACGACAGCAAGGCGCGCGCCCTTCTCGACGGCCACTTCTATTACAGCGGCGAAATTCCGAGGGTCAGCGCCTTCGAAAAGGGCCGAGAGGATCACCTCTGTCGTAGCGACAACGAAGAGGATTGGCGGCCCGATCCTTTCCTGATGGACGAGCGCATGCTCGTCGTGAACGTGCGCGATCTCGGCCTGATCGTGTTCAGCGCCTGCTCGCATGCCGGCATCGTCAATGTCTGCACCGAAGTCCGGCGCCTCTTCCCCGATACGCCGATCCACACGGTGATGGGCGGACTGCATCTCGGCGGCGTCATGGAGCACCTGATCCCGCAGACCGTCGAAGCTCTCAGGCCGTTCGACATTCGTTATTTCATCACGGGGCATTGCACCGGATGGCATGCACTGCATGCGTTGGCGAACGCTTACGGCGACCGGGTCAGCCAGTCCGCCGTCGGCACCACATATAAATTCAGCGCCGA
This sequence comes from Reyranella sp., assembly GCF_004297405.1. Taxonomy (GTDB): domain Bacteria; phylum Pseudomonadota; class Alphaproteobacteria; order Reyranellales; family Reyranellaceae; genus Reyranella. The sequence goes on along the minus strand of NZ_SCVC01000012.1, from coordinate 165,372 downwards.
AACACCGCCTGACGAACGCGTTTCGCATGCGGCCACGAGCTTCTCGCCCAAGCCGTCCTGGTAGGAAACAATTCGCAGCAGCAAGGAGCACTTGCTCCAGGAGAGCGACGTCGAGCCGAGGTGACTTGGTGCTCTGGAAGCCGGCTCCTCGACGAGGGGCCGGGCGATGGTGGGCGCGACAGGGATCGAACCTGTGGCCACTGCCATGTCAAGACAGTGCTCTACCGCTGAGCTACGCGCCCATCGCCTGAGGTTGCTGGGGTGCCTGAGCACCGGCAACGCGGAAGCCCGGTCGTCTACATCGCGGATCGAAGATTGGCAAGAGCGTGACACGTGACGCGCTTCGTCGCGCGGGCTATTAGCAGGGGATGGACAATCTCCCGGCCCTTCCCGACCACGAGGCCCTGGATTGCCGCCTTCCGGCGCGGCAGATGGTCCCCGTGGTGGTGGCGTCGCCGCACAGCGGATCGTTCTATCCGCCCGCCTTCCTCGACCAGGCAGCCGTGCCGCTCGCCGCGTTGCGCCGCGCGGAAGATGCCTTCGTCGACGACCTCTTCAGCGCTGCCCCTACCCTTGGCATGCCGTTCCTGGCGGCGCGCTTCCCGCGCTCCTACGTCGATGCCAATCGCGAGCCCTACGAGCTCGATCCAGGCATGTTCGAAGGCCCGTTGCCGCGGGCGCTCAACCATCGCACGACGCGCGTGGCCGCCGGCCTCGGCATGATCCCGCGGGTCGCCGCCAGCGGCGAAGCGATCTATCGCGGGCGCGTGCCATCGGAAACGATCGAGCAGCGGCTCGAAACCTGCTGGCGCCCCTATCACACGGCGCTGTCGCTGCTGGTCGAGCGGACCTACAGCACCTTTGGCGGGGCACTGCTGATCGATGCCCATTCCATGCCCTCTTCGGCCTCGAACATCGGCTCGCGCGATCGCGACAGCCGCGTCGATATCGTGCTGGGCGACAATCACGGGGAGTCCTGTGCGCCGGAACTCGTGGCTTGCGCCGAGACCTGGTTTCGCGCGCGAGGCCTGCGCGTTCTGCGCAACCAGCCCTACGCCGGCGGCTTCACGACCCAATGCTACGGCCGCCCGTCGCTGGCGCGTCACGCGCTACAGATCGAGATCAATCGCGCGCTCTACATGGACGAAGCGCGCCACGAACGACTGCCCACGATCGGGGTGTTCACCAAACTGATCACCGGGTTTCTGCAGGAAGCGGGCAGCCAGGCGCTCGAGATACTGCTGCCTCAGCGACTCGCCGCCGAGTAACAGGCGTCGAGCAAAAAAAAGGGCCGTGACAAGCACGGCCCGAGTTTAGGGAGGAAACGCCCAAGACGGGCATACAGCAAACAAAGAGGCCACCGAGGTGGCGTTTGCTGCCCCATTAGAATGGTGCACCTGCGAAGGGATTTCAAGAACAAAAAAGAGCCCTGAATTCACATGTTTAGCGTTCGTCTATGTGCGCAAAGAGGTGTGGCTTTTCTGCAACGCACAATAATCCTGGGACGCAGCTTTGCACCGCATGCATCACTTCTGCACAAGCAGATGTCGTGCAGTTTTGTAGGGTATTCAAAGACTTGAGTTGGGATGGAGGAAGAGTTGGCTAAGAAATTTGTCGTTGCGATGATGATGCATGAAACGAACACCTTCTCTCCTCTACCCACCCCCATAGAGTCCTTTGCCCGCGCAGGGTCGTTGAGCGGGCCGGTAGCCATCAAGGAGGCCGAGGGCACCAACACTTCCCTGGGTGGCTTTATCGACGTGGCGCGTAAGGCTGGCGCCGAGTTCGTCGTCCCCATGGCGGCGTCGGCCCATCCCTCGGGACTGGTCACCAAGGCCGCCTACGAGCAGATGACGACGGCGATCGTCGACGAGGTGAAGAAGGGCTGCGACGCGGTCCTGCTCGCCCTGCACGGCGCCATGGTTGCCGAACACTACGACGACGGCGAAGGCGAGCTGCTGAACCGCATCCGCAAGATCGCGCCCGATGTGCCGATCGCCGTTGCGCTCGATTTCCACACCCAGATGACCGACGCCATGATCAACGGCGCCAGCATCATCACGGGCTACCGCACCTACCCGCATATCGACATGGCCGACACCGCGCAGCGTGCCGGTCGTACCCTGATCCGGATGCTGGCCGGTGAAATCGAGCCGAAGATGGTGTGGGGCAACCGGCCGATCATGAGCAGCTCGCTGGTCCATACGCCGTCGCGCGAACCGATGAAGACCCTGATGGGCATGGCCAACCAGGCCGAGGACACCGGCCAGGTGCTGAATGCCTCGGTGTTCGGCGGCTTCCCGCAGGCCGACATCCCTCACCTCGCCCTCTCCTCCGTCATTGTCTGCGACAAGCGCACGGCCGAAGGCGAGATCCTGCTGAACAAGATCCTCGATACGGCCTGGGAGAAGCGCGAGGGCTTCCTGTTCCATCCCGAACCGCTCTCCGTCCAGGTGGCGCGCGCCAAGTCGTACGACGGCGGCCCTGTCGTCATGGCCGATCACGGCGACAACACCGCTTCGGGCGGCACGCAGGACGTGATGAGCGTCATCGAGGAAGCCATGAAACAGGACCTCGAGGATGCCTGTGCCGGGCCGATCTGTGATCCGGCTTGCGTCGAGCAGATGATCAAGGCCGGCGTCGGTGCCGAAGTGACCTTGGAACTCGGCGGCAAAATCGACATGCCGGCCATGGGATTGAAGGGCAAGCCGCTCAAGGTCACCGGCAAGGTGAAGGCGATCACCGACGGGCAGTTCGTCGTCACCGGTCCGATGGCGACCGGCACCACGGTGCGCATGGGCCGCACCGCCGTACTCGACACCGGCAAGATGCAGATCGTGATCTCCGAGAAGCGTGCGGAGCCCTACGACCTCGGTGTCTTCACCCATTGCGGCATCGATCCGCGACGCAAGAAATACGTGCTGATCAAGTCGCGCCAGCATTTCCGCGCAGGCTTCGAGCCGATCGCCAAGCATATCGTCATGTGCGACGGTGACGGTTGCACGGCATCCGATCTCAAGCTGTTCAAGTACACGCGGGTCAAGCGGCCGCTCTATCCGTTCGACCTCGACATGCGGCTCGGCCGCAACGAAGCCTAGGAGTTCCGCCATGGCTGCTTATGACGTCGTCATCCGCAATGGCCAGGTGGCCGACGGGACCGGCAAGAAGCTGTTCGCTGCCGATGTCGCCCTGAAGGGCGATCGCATCGCCGCGGTCGAGGCGCCGGGCACCCTGAAGGGTGACAACGAGATCGACGCCAGGGGCAAGGTCGTGGCGCCAGGCTTCATCGACGTGCACACCCACGACGACACGGCGCTGATCGACAATCCCACCATGGCGATGAAGGCGAGCCAGGGCGTGACCACCGTCGTGTGCGGCAACTGCGGCGCTTCAGCCGCACCGTTTACGCGCGACGATATCGGTCACTTCCTGACCCTGATCGTGAAGAAGCCGGAGAATGTCGCGAAGAGCTTCGGGGAGTTCGCGGGCAAGGTCCAAGCAGCCAAGCCCGCCATCAACGGCGCCTTCCTGATCGGCCACTCCACCCTGCGCATGAACGCCATGGGTGACAATCTCGCGCGCCAGGCAACGGGCCCCGAGATCGGCGTCATGCGCGACCTGCTCGACCAGAGCCTGGAGCAAGGCGCCATCGGCATGTCGAGCGGGCTTTTCTACCCACCGGCAATGGCCGCCTCGACCGACGAAGTCGCCGAGATCGCCAAGCCGCTCGGCAAGTGGGGCGGCGTCTACACCGCCCACATGCGCGACGAAGGCGACGACATCCTGAAGTCGATGGACGAGACCTTCGAGATCGGCCGCCGCGCCGGCGCCGAGGTCATCGTCTCGCACCACAAGTGCTCGGGCCGCACGAACTTCGGCCGCATGAGGGAGACGCTGCCCAAGTTCACCGAAGCGATGAAGCAGCAGCAGATCGCCTTCGACGTTTATCCCTACGTCGCCGGCTCGACGATCCTGCGCAAGGAGATGCTGGACCGTGCCGACAAGGTGCTGATCACCTGGTCCGATACGGTGAAGAACGTGAGCGGCCGCGACCTCAAGGAGATCGCACAGGAGATGGGCTGCTCGATCCACGAAGCGGCCGACCGGTTGCAGCCTGCCGGCGCCATCTACTTCATGATGGACGAGAAGGACGTGCAGAGCGCGATGGCCCATCCCGGCGCGATGATCGGCTCCGACGGCATCCCCTTCGACACCCATCCGCACCCGCGACTCTGGGGTACCTTCCCCCGAGTGTTGGGCCACTATTCGCGCGAGCTGAAGCTCTTCCCGCTGGAAGACGCCGTGCGCCGCATGACGTCCTACTCGGCGCAGCGCTTCCACCTCACCAAGCGTGGTGAAGTGAAGCCGGGCTTCTATGCCGACATCTGTATCTTCGATCCGGCTACGGTGATCGACACCGCGACCTTCGAGAAGCCGATCTCGCCCGCCAAGGGCATCGACACGGTGCTCTGCAACGGCGAGATCGTGTGGCGCGACGGCAAGGTCGGCAGCGGCCGCGCTGGCCGCGCACTGCTGCGACAGGATCTCCAGAAGGAGGCGAAGGCCTAACGGCCTTCGCTCTCTTCCAGAAGATCAGCCTTCGTCACGGCGTGTGCGCTCCATGCGTTCGTGGCGCTCCTGCGCCTCGACGGAGAGCGTGGCGATCGGGCGGGCTTCGAGACGCTTGAGCGAGATCGGCTCGCCGGTCTCCTCACAGAAGCCATAGGTCCCTTCCTCGATCGACTTCATCGCCTGGTCGATCTTGGAAATCAGCTTACGGAAGCGATCGCGGGTCCTGAGTTCAAGAGAGCGGTCGGTCTCGGCGGTGGCGCGATCGGCAAGATCGGGCTGCGCCAGGCTCTCTTCCTGCATGTTCTGTAACGTCTGATTCGATTCCTCGATCAGCTCGCCCTTCCACTTCAGCAGCTTCTGACGGAAGTATTCCTGCTGCATCGGGTTCATAAAAGGCTCACGCTCAGTCGGCCGATAATTCTGCGGCAACGTAATCGACATCGTCGGCAACTCCACTCGCAGCGACTACTCGTCCGCCGGGGGGACGGCGGACCCTTGAGGCGCGCGGAGTATAGGGACGGACTTTCGCGCCGCAAGAAGGTTCAGTGCCGTTGACCGATTCTAGCCGTGCACTGCAGCATAGGTCACGATTTCGTCAACTGCGATTCTAAGGGGCTTTTGAAGCACTTTTGGCAACCCCATGCTGCAATGCAGCAAATGCCTGCAAAGCGAGCAGGCGACCAAACGTCGTAGATGGGTTGAAAGCACCATCAACTTGAAACCCGGCCTGGGCGGCACTCTCCAAGGTTGAGCCCTGCTGCACGGCAGACAGGAAGGCCATTTCAGCGTCACTGATTCCAACGAAGGCGGCGTCGTCCTCCCGTCGCAGGATCAGGAGGTTTACCCCTCCGGCATCTAGGTCGATCGTCTCGCCTGCGGTGCCCGGTTGGGAGATCTGCCAAATCCGATCGATGGGATAGTCCGAATGGAAGACGGCTCCCCCCGGCGCCAAGGTAAGCGACAGACCTGCAATGCCCTCAGCCGGCAATGACGAGAGGTCAGCAGCCGTCAGACGCACTCCCACCGGACTATGGAAAGCGAGATTCAGTGCCCAATCGAGGCGAGCCACATCGGCGAGATAAGGCAGGGACGCTGCAGGTTCATAACCTGCAATGAACTCCGGGAAGCCTGCGCCGTATTCGGTCAACACTGGCTGGCGTGGCAGATGCTCGACGACATAGCGCCTGGCCATCGCCCGGAAGAACTCCTCACCAACAACCGCCTGCACAGTTGGAAACGTTGCCGCCAACGCGGCGGCGAGGCTCTGCTCGACATGATGACGATAAACACGAAGCCGAGCGGCGGCAGGGATTGCATCCCCTACTACGGCCGCCTCCAGTCGCGACTGGTCCTCGCCCCTGATATGGTTGGCGAAGGCCCCTTGCAAATCACGCAGCGCGAACATCTGTTCCTGTCCAGGCCTTCAAGGCGCGATCAGCGCGTACCGCCTCGTCGAGAAGGATCGTAAGCGCGGGGACGTCAGTGTCCCATTCGACCAGCGTCGGTCGCGGCCCGTAGCGTTGGAGGACCGAATCGAACAACGACCACACGCCCTCGCTCACCCGGCTGCCGTGATCGTCGATCAGGATCGGCTCGCCATCGGCGTCGTTCACCGCATGACCAGCCAGATGATACTCACCAATGGCCGCGGCCGGCAGGTCTGCAAGCCAGGCCAATGGATCGAGCCTGAGATTGTGTGCGGTCACCGCGATGTTGTTCACGTCCAGCAGCAGGCCGCAGCCGCTCCGTCGTACGAGCTCGCCGAGGAACGTCGGTTCCGATAACGTCGAATGCTTGAAGCCTAGATAGCAGGACGGATTCTCGACCAGGACCTGTCGCTTCAGCCGATCCTGTAACCGTTGAATGTTGCGCACGACAACCTCGAGCGCTTCTTCCGTGTAGGGTAGCGGCAGCAGGTCATTGAAATAGTGACCGCCACTCACGCTCCAGGAGAGATGATCGGAGACCAGTACCGGTTCGAGACGCTCTGCGAGAGCTGCGACGCGCGCGAGGTGGGCCTCGTCCAGCCCCTCCACAGAACCGAGCGATAGTCCGACGGCATGTAGGGAAAACTCGTAATCGCCGCGCAGCCGTTCGACGGCCTGCAGCGCTGGTGATCCTGCGAGATAGTTCTCGGCATGAATCTCCAGGAAGCCCGTCGCCGGCCGGTCACGCGCGATCTCCGCAAGATGCGGAGCGCGCAGGCCGATACCAGCGACGGTGCGCATCCTCGGAAGGCGATCAGCCGGCGGTCAGCTTGCCGCCAACGATCTTATCGCACGTGCCCTTGGGAACGGAGATCCAGGCGTCATTCTGATGGTCCGTCTTCGACGTACCTGCGCAGGAGGACTTCGCCGTCTGGCAGTCGTTCTTGCCGGCCTTGGCCACGCCGTAGCATTTCTCCATGTTGCCTTGCGCCTGGACAGTGGCCGGCAGCGCAAGAGCAGCGGCGAGAGCCGTAGCGATGGCGATGCGGGTCGTGTTCATGAATTTCTCCCTGACATAGCGGCATGGAACATATAGGCCAGCTTGAGTTCACCGGCCCTCACACGCGGGCTATCGTAGCCACGGCCTGGAGTCACGCAAACTTGTTCGACAAGCCCGGCAATGCCTTACTTTCGCCCGGAGATTTCGTACGCCACGCCGGCAAGCCGGACTGGGGGCTGGGCCAGATCCAGTCGATTGCCGGCCACCGCATCACCGTGAATTTCGAGAATGCCGGCAAGGTCGTCATCGACGGGAACGTGATCGAACTCCAGCCAGCCGACCTGCCGCAACCTTGAGTTCGGCGGGCGTATTCACGTTGAGAAAGGACCCGGCCCCACCGCCTGGCCAGACCAGCTCTTCGAAAACATAGCGTCGGGCGAACTCGTCGACCCGACGCACCCCCTCCTCCAGCACGGCCTTTCTGAGATCGGCAGCAAGCTTCACCGACCAGACGGCGAGCGTGTGCTCGCGCCGCTTGCCGTGCCTGACCATCAGGACATCCGGCTCCGGCACATGCATCAGCCCGCACAGCCGTACGGTGAGGTCGAGCGGCAGGAAAGGTACGTCAGCCGGCGCGGTCAGAATCCAGCCGGCGTGCGGATGCTCGCGCAGCGACCATTCCATGCCGGCCAGGATGCCGGCCAGCGGCCCCAACCGCCGTCCCTCACGTCGCGCCGCGCGCTGGATGTCGGGCGGATCGGCAATCACCGGCACCTTGAGCTTGCGAAAGGCAGGTGATGGATCGTTGGCCACGACGACCAGATCCATGACCTGCGGCCGGAGCCGTTCGACCACATGCGCCACCATCGGCCGGCCAGCCAGTGGCCGCAGCGGCTTCAGCGGTCCCGGTCCCATACGCCGGCCCTCACCGCCCGCCAGAACGACACCAACCAGGGCTCCGGCGCGTACCGCGCCAAAATGTTTCGCCGCTTTTGCCATCATGGTGGCACTATGCGGGCCGCCTGAAATCAAGCAAGGGGAGGAACGCATGGCGCTCAGCATCGCCAAGGTCGCGAACTGGCTGCACCAAGTCGACAAGTCGCGTGCCGTCGTCGGCTGGTGGCCCGAACATTTCATGCCAGCGGACGAGCGCACGGCCTACAAGATCCAGGATGCGTTCCTGAAGAAACAGGTGGTCAAGCAAGGCCCCTGTGTCGGTTACAAGATAGCGCTGACCTCGCCGCAGATCTGGGAGCAGACCGGCCTGCGCGGCCCCGCCTACGGACCAATCCGCAAGAAGCGTGTGTTCGAGCACAAGGCTGCGGTCCGCGCCGATCGTTGGACCCGCCTTGGCGTCGAGCTCGAGATCATCCTCACCGTGAATGCCGATGTGCCGAAGCCGAAGGGCAAAGGCTACGACAAGGATTCAATTGCGCCGTACGTCGGCGATGCGCGCGCGGGCTTCGAGCTGATCGAGGATCGTGGCGCCGACTACAGCCGCCTCACCGTCAATGCCCTGGTCATGGACGCGGGCTGGAACGGTGGCTCCCTGCTTGCCAAGCCGAACAAGGATTGGCGCAAGCTCGACCTTGCGAACCTCGACGGCTCGATCTCCTTCGACGGCAAGGTCGTGCGCACCGGTCATTCCGGCGACGTGCTGGGCCATTGCTACAATTCGCTCGCCTGGCTCGCTAACAAGCTCGGCGAGCACGGCAAGCGTCTCAGGAAGGGCATGATTGTCTCGAGCGGCAGCATGGTCGCTTGCCAGTTCGTGCCGCCCGGCAGCACGGCGACGGGCCGCATCGAGGGCCTGGGTGAGGTTACGCTGAAGTACGAGCTGCCGAAGTAGCTAGAGCGGCTTCCGCTCAATTGGAACCGCGTAGCGGTTCTAATTGAGTGGAAACGCGTTGCTTCGGGTATCTCCGCCTTCGGCATCGTGCGTTCGACTGATTCCAGTCGAACGCACGATGCTCTAGCCGAGCGTCGCATCCGGCCGTAGCTGCCGCCAGGAGAGGCGGCGCACGGCATCTCGGCCGACGACAAGGGCATCGTAGTCGTCGGGAAAGAGTTGGGCGATCGCGGGATCGAGCGCGTTGAGGCCACCGGCGTAGGCGCCGAAAGCCGGCAGGATCAGGCGCCTGCCATCGGTCAGGAAGCAGCGCCGCCGCAGGCCACGACCACGCACCGTGAGCGCCGCCACGGGATGGTAGTGCCCAGAAATCTCGCCGTCGGCCGGGCCGAAATGCGCCTCGTGACGGAACACGAGGGGGCCGTGGTCAATCTCTTCCGCGACATCGCCCCATCCGGCCGGCGGTGGTGCCGGATCGTGGTTGCCCGCAATCCACACGAAGCGGACCCGCGCGGCGAGGCGCTGAATCTCGGCGCGCTCCTCCTCAGGCAAGCGGGCGATGGCGTCGCGATCGTGGAAGGAATCGCCGAGGCAAACCACGGTCAGCGGCTGCATGGCGTCGATCAGGGTGGCGAGCGCGCTCAGGGTCTGGCGTGTGTCATGCCGTGGCAGCAGCTTGCGCGCATTGACGGCATAGGAGGAGCCTTTCTCCAGATGCAGGTCGGCAACCGCCAGCAGCCGCTCCGTTGGCCAGTAGAGGGCGCCCATCGGCAGCGCCAGTAACGTCTCGCTGGCGCAGGTGAACTCCAGCCCTTTCATGGCCGGCGTCATGGATAGATCACGACCTGCGCGCCCGTCGGCACCAGGGACCAGATCTCGCGAATCTCCGGATCGGTGACGGCGACGCATCCGGTCGTCCAGTCACGGCGAGGATGTGGTGTGCGAAGCTTGCGCCAGCCGTTGGGCAGGCCGTGGATGTAGATGTCGCCACCCGGCGGGACGTCGAGCGCCGCGGCGTGCGCCTTATCGCTGTCGCCGGGATAGGAGACGCGCAGTGAGAGATGAAAGGAGCTGCGCGGGTTGCGGGCATCGATCGTGTAGCTGCCTTCGGGCGTGCGGCCATCGCCCTCCCGTTCCTTGTGCTGTTCCGGCGCGAACCCCAAGGCAACGCGATACTCTTTCAGAACCCTACCGTGCCGCTTCAACACCATTCGACGCTCGCCCTTGTAGACTTCCACGAGGTCGGCCTGCTCCGCCTCGGGCGCCATCGCGGGCGCCACCGCCGGCGGCGCGAAGCCGCGCCAGAATCCCGCCACGATCTCCCGCCAATTCATGGCGCGCACGATTGACCGGTCATAGCCCCGTGCGCAAGGTGGTCCGATGCGCCGACTTGTGTGTTTCGTCCTCGCGGCCCTTGCCGTCGCGCCTTCCGGGGCTTTTGCCCAGATGCAGCCGCATCGCGCCGAATACGCGCTGCGGCTCGGCACGGCTGCCAACGCGCCACGCATCGGTACGGCGGTACAGGACCTGACGCAGGATTGCGCCGGCTGGCACCTCAAGCGCGACATCCTCACGGAGATCGCCCTCACCGCCTCCTGGAAGATCAACCTCTCCTCCAAGCTCGACGCCGAGGAGCAGCGCGCCGGCAACGCCCTGCGCTATCGCACCGTGCAGGTTCAGAACGGCAACACACGCGAGACCAAGGGGCGTGTGCAGCGCTCCGACAAGGAGGTCCGCGCCGAGATCACCTACCCGGAAGGGCCGCCTGCGCAGTTCACCCTGCCGCCACCGACCCTGATGCCGGTCGCTGCCATCGATCACCTGATCGAGCGGCTGCGGGCCAAGGCCGCCGCCTTCCCGGCTCTCATGTTCGACGCTGAAGTGATGGGCGATGTCTTCCTGATCGACGTGACGGAACTGGAGGACGGGCGGCTGCGCGGCCCCCGGCCTGTCGACACGCCCGTCGCCCTCCCGAAGGTCAAATCCTGGCCTGTCTACATGACGTTCACACGCGGCCGCCAGCAGGCGCAGAAGCCGCTGTTCGCAGCCTCCGCACAGATCCTCGAAAACGGCGTGCTGGACCGGCTCACGGTCGAGACCGGCCTGGTGACGGTCACCGCCGACCTGCAATCCCTGGAGATGCGGCCGGCCGCGACCTGCCCCCGGTCCTGACCGGCGGAGGGTGCACCCTCTCGTGCAATCGATTGCACAAGCAAAACTCACCGCAGCCTGAGGAGGTCTGAGCGCCCCGGGTCTTGCATCTGTAACGGAAGCGGGCGAGATTTTTGTCGCTATGCCGCTCGCTGCCCGATTCGTCCTGAAAGCCTTGGATCGACTGTCCTTTGGCCGCCTCACCATGCGGCTCCCCAATGGCCGTGTGCATGTCTTCGGCGGCCCACAGGCCGATCCCCATGCCGAGATCGACGTCCGGGACTGGCGCTTCTTCCGCCATGTGCTGGTCGACGGCGATATGGGTTTTGCCGAGGCCTATATGGAAGGCTTCTGCGACTCGCCCGACCTTCCGGCCCTGATCCGCCTGCTCGCGGCCAACGAAAACACGCTCGGCAAGGTGACCCGGACCAACGTGTTGCACAACATGGTGCGCAAGCTGCTGCACCGCCGGAACGCCAATACGCGCGAAGGCTCGAAGAAGAACATCCACGCCCACTACGATCTCGGCAACGAGTTCTACAGCCTGTGGCTCGACCCTTCGATGACCTACTCCTCCGCACTCTACGAGGGCGAGGACGGCAAGCCCCTGGAAGTCGCGCAGATCGCCAAGTACGAGCGCATTCTCGATCGACTGGGTGCCCATCAGGGCGACAGCATCCTCGAGATCGGCTGCGGCTGGGGAGGTTTTGCCGAGGTGGCGGCACGCCGTGGGCTGAAGGTCACCGGCGTGACGATCTCCAAGGAGCAGCTCGACTATGCCCGCGCCCGCCTGGAACGAGCTGGGCTCACCGACCAGGTCGACCTGCAGTTTTGTGACTATCGCGACATCCAGGGGCGCTACGACCATATCGTCTCGATCGAGATGATCGAGGCGGTGGGCGAGCGTTTCTGGCCCGACTACTTCGCGGCGCTGAAGCGGCATGTGGCGCCGGGCGGCTCGGCGATCGTCCAGGCGATCGTCATCGCCGACGACTTCTTCGAGCGCTACCGCCACCATCCGGACTTCATCCAGACCTACGTCTTCCCCGGCGGCATGCTTCTGTCCCCAACCAGCCTGCGGGAGCAGTGTCGCCAGGCCGGGCTGAAGGTCGCCGAACTGTATAGTTTCGGCCTGGACTATGCGCGAACCCTGGAAACCTGGCTGGGGCGGTTCGACCGGGTAGCCGACCAGGTCGGCCGGATGGGGTTCGACGACCGTTTCCGCCGGATGTGGCGGTACTATCTGGCCTACTGTGCCGCAGGCTTCTCGACCCGCCGCACAGACGTTTTGCAGGCGCATTTCAGGCATATATAACTGTCGGCAACAAAAGGGCCCGCCGCTCGAAGGTGTGCCGAACAGGAAGGCAAAACCCGCGTGCATGCGCCCAAGTCCGGCATCGCTTCGATGACGACGTCTGTGAGATTGAGTTTCGACCGCCTGGTCGCCTACTCCACCAATCAGCTCCCCCTGAACATGGCCGCCCTGCCGGTCGTGCTGAACGTCAGCCATTTCTATGGCGAGGTGCTCAAGGTGCCGTTGGGCATCATGGGCCTGATCTTCATCGCGACGCGCGTGATCGACGCCGTCCAGGACCCGGTCATCGGCCTGATCAGCGACAAGTTCACCCATCGCGGCCCACGCGGGCGACTGACCTTCGTGGCGCTGATGCTGCCGCTGATGATCGGCGGCTTCTACATGCTGTTTCATCCGCCCGAGTCGCTGTTCACCCAGCCGGTCCTGCTCGCGAGCTGGCTGTTCGTTGCCCTGTTCGTGGTTCATCTCGGCTATGCCGGCGTCTCGATCAGCTATCACGCTCATGGCGCCGAACTGACCGACGACTACAACGAGCGCACACGGGTCACCGTCGGCCGCGAGGTCTTCGGCTTGCTGGGCATGACCCTGGCCGTCGTCCTGCCCACCTATTTCACGGCAAAGCTCGGCGACCATGCGGGCTACGTCTACATGGGGCTGATCTTCATCCCCATCGCCATTCTCTTCGCCCTGCCGACCCTCATCTGGTCGCCGCCGTCAGTGCATCCGCCGGTGGTGCGCGAGGAGCCCGAGATCCACGTCCGCTACTTCCGGAACTGGCTGATCGGCATGATGCCGTGGCTCGCCCGGCCGACGCAGAACATGGACAAGAGCTTCACGCTCAAGACCCTCGTGCCGTTCTTTGCGCCCATGAAGAACAAGCTGTTCCGCCGCCTGCTCCTGGTCTTCATCGTCAACGGCTCGGCACTGGGCGTCGCCGTTTCAGTGATGCTGTTCTACGTCGAGCACGTACTGAAGGGCGGCAAGCTGCAGGCCGGCATTATCCTGCTGGTCTATTTCGGCTCCGCCGCCGCCAGCGTGCCACTGTGGCTGCTGCTGTCGCGCCGGCTCAGCAAGACCGCGGCCTGGTTCATCGCCATGGTGATGACCGCCGCCGCGATGCTGCTCGCCGTCTTCCTTGGTGCCGGTGATTTCATCTGGTTCGTGCCCATCGCCATCATCACCGGCCTGGGCATCGGCGCCGACTATGGCCTGCCCCCTTCGGTCCTGGCCGACATCATCAATTCCGACGAAGGCAAGGACACGCGCGGGGACACCGGCGCCTATTTCGGCCTCTGGGCACTGTCGACCAAGCTGGCGACCGCCATCGGCGCAGCGGGTTCGCTGCCGGTGGCGGCCATCCTGGGCTTCAATCCGGGCATGGGCCAGTACAGCAGCACGGCGCTGATCGTGGTCTATATCGCCCTGCCGGTGGCGATCAAAATCATCGCCGCCTTGCTGATCTGGTACATCCGCATCGAAGCCGAGCGCGGCTCGGTGCGCGATGAAATCATGGGCCACCGCGCCGGCGCAGTGGCCTGACCAGGCTCAGGCGAGGAAGCCGAGCTTCTGGGGCTGGCGCAGTCCGTAATCGCGCTGCAGGCCCCAGCAGCCCTGCGCCACGGTGGCGAAGACGCTGCGGAAATCGACCGTGTGCTTGAGATCGCCGTCCTGCAGGTCGTGCAGCGACGGATAGGCGCCATGCAGGCCGCCCTTCACGCCGCCGCCCATGACGAACTGCGGCGCGGCCGTACCATGGTCGGTGCCGGCGCTGGCGTTCTGTTTGGCGCGCCGGCCGAACTCCGAATAGGTCATCACCACCACGTCGTTCCAGCGATCGGCCGCCATCAGGTTGTGCCGTAAGGTGGCGAGGCTCGACGCCAGGTAGGCCAGCAACCGCTCCTGCGTCGGCGCCTGGTTGGCATGCGTATCGAAGCCGCCCAGAGCCACCTTGATCGCCACCACGGGCACCTTCGAGGTGATCACCCTCGTCGCAACGTCGAGCTGCCGGCCGAGAAGAAACTCCTGGCCATAGGCCTCGGCGGGCGCCGCTGCCGCGCGCAGCTTGTCGCGCAGGCCCGCCGCCGCGGCATTGATCTCCTGCCGCACAGCCAGCAGATGACGCAGAGCGGGATTGCCGCCATCGCCCATGCCCTTCGGATCTTTGAGGTTCTGTGCCTGACGCAGGAAGTTCTCGGCATCCTGCATGACGATGGTACGCAGTTCCGGACCGGTCGAGGGCAGCGCATTGGTGTCGGCCACGATGCAATCTACCCCGGCTCCTTTTGGCAGGCTGACGCCCTGGAAGGACTGCGCAATCCAGCCTTCGTTCAGTGTCTGGCTCGAGGCCGAGGCCGTGTCCCAGATCTCGATCGAACGAAAGTGCGAGCGGTTAGGATAGGGATAGCCCACGCCCTGCAAGATCGCGAGATCGCCCGCCTTCCACGAGTCCATCAGCGGCTGCATTTTCTCGTGCAGGCCGACCTTCTCGTCGAGTTGGATTACCCGTTCGCGTGGCACACCGATCGCCGGCCGCAGTTCGCGATACTTGGCATCGGCATAGGGCACCAGCGTGTTAAGTCCGTCGTTGCCGCCCTTCAGTTCGACCAGGAGCAGGATCCGGCTCATCGTCCCCTCCTCACTTGAGCTGATAGGCCGTGTCGAGCATTGCCGAGGCAACGGCAACGCCCGGCGTGCCGGAGATATCGACCGAATCGATCGGCTGACGTGGCAACAGCGTACGCACGAGCGCAGCACTGTCGACGCCGCTCAGGGTGGGGCCGAGTCGCACTTCGACGCCGGCATTGCGCAGGCTCCGACCCTCGACCGGCCGGCGCTCGGCCATTTGCATCTGCATAGTGCTGTCATCGGCGGGGAGCTGCTGTTTGCGATCGGCGCGGCGATTGGGTCGCTGCGCCATCATCATGCCGCCCTCCATCGACGCCACCGTCGTGGCTTCGATCATACGGCGCAGGAACTGCTGGCGGAGCAGCAGGGTATAGGTGGTGATCCAGCTTTCACCGCCCAGCCAGCCCTTCACATTGGGGGGGTCGAATGGCACCTGCCCCAGCCCCTGCAGCATGCGCACCAGACCAGTCTTCTCCGGCACCGGCAGGCCCAGCACATGGACGCTCCCCACGATCAAGTCGATCGGCGACTTGATCAGGGCGCCACGGTTGGCCGGATCACGGAACGCCGGAGACAGCAGCATCGCGCGCACCAACGGCTTGATCTCGTAGCCACCGCGGCGGAAGTCGGCCGCCAGCCGCTTGACCTCGGCGGGGTCGGGCTTCAGCGACACGAATTCCAGCCACATCTTCTGGACAATGGTTTCGGCCGTCCGCGGGTGCGCGAGCAGGATCGCCAAGATCTCCTCGCCGCCGAAGCGGCCGGTCTTGCCGAGGAAGGTCTTTTCGCCATCGTCGTGCTGGCCGGGGCGCTCGACGAACTGTCCGGTCTCGCGATTCACCGACCAGCCGGTGAAGGCGCGCGCCGCAGCCTTGATATCGGCCTCGGTGTAGTGGCCCTCGCCCAGGGTGAAGAGTTCCAGAAGCTCGCGCGCAAAATTCTCGTTGGGCTGCCGCGCCACCGAGCGCATGCCGTCGAGGTAGATCAGCATCGCCGGATCGCGCGCCACCTCCTTCAGGAGGGTCGCGTAGTTGCCCAGCGCCTCACGACGGAACAGGGCGTTCTGCCGGAACAGGGCGGGCGCGTAGCGCACCTTCAGCATCGAGGAGGTGAAATGGTTGTGCCAGAACAGCACCATGCGCTCGACCAGCGGCTGGTCGGTGGCGAGCATTTCCTCGATCCACCAGTTCTTGAGTTCGCGTCCCTGCTCCTGGATTGGCCGCACGATCTCGAGCTTCTTGCCGTCGACACCGTCCTTGCGCTGCGCCTCGGCGGCTTGCTGTTGGCGGCGAACCTCGGCCGGTCCCTGATTCAGCCACTCCGGGGCCGGCGTCCCGGCCGTGCGCCGGACATTGCCGAGCAAACGGTCGACGGCAACGGCGTAGTCGAATTGCTCAAAGGCGTGGATCTCAGCCGGCGTGGCGCCAAACGACGTGCGCGACAGCAGATGCCGCGCTTCGTCGAAGTCCATCGCCGCCGCTGCACGAAGCGGTGATGCCGACCACAGACCGGTGGAGAGGGCGGCAATGCCGCCCACGAACCCACGACGACCAAGATGGACGGCCATGCGGTGCCTCCTGTTACTGGGGCGGACGCGGTGACGCCGGCTCGCGCGGACGCTGCGGCACGCCGGCGAAGCGGTCGGCGAAGATGACATACATGCGCTCGCGTTGTTCGGGGCGCAGCTTCGGCTCGAACAAGGCAAGCGTGCGCAGGTTCTCCTTGATCAATTCGCTGCGCAGCTCGCTCACATGGTCGATCAGCCCTTCAACCTTCGCGAAGTCCGGCTGCGGGCGGCGCATTTCGGCGGCGACTCGCTCGCGGTCCCGATGGATTTCCTGCAAGCGTTCGCGGCGTTTGGCGGCGTGTTGGTCGATCAAGCCCCGAAGCGCCTCACGCTGGCCTTCATCGAGATTTAGCTCGCGCGTCATGACCTCGACAGGGCCTGGTCGCGGCGCGACTGCCGGTGTTCCTCCCGGTGGTGGTGGAGGCGGCGGTGGCAGCGCCATCGCTTCCGGCGGCGGCACGATCCAGCTTCGATAGACGAAGCCCGCGATGACGAAGCTGTTCAGCAGCAGCGAGAAGATCAGCAGGAGCTGGAGCAGGCGCGAGCTCATGTCAGATCCCGTCGGATGCGAAGAATTCGTTGATGTCGCTGGAGACTTCGGACGTCGAGCTGGCCTTTTGGATGCCGCTCGCACCGTATTGCTGCTGCGCGAACGACGCGCCGAGTCCGCCGCCCATCGTGAAGCCGCCAGCCGCGATGACGATGGCCGCCATCGTCACGATCGCCGGCCGCACCGCCAACGGTGTCATCCAGTTCAACCACCCGCTCAGGGAACCCCGGGCGGCCTTGCGCTCGGCCTCGAAACCGACAAGCGCGCGCGCCCGGACGGCCATACGCTCAGGCGCTGCTGGTAAGGGTTTGCCCAGGACATCGGCAATATCGAGCGCTGCCCGCCGCATTTCGGGATCAGCTGCCACCGACGCCTCGATTTGGGCAGCCTCGGCCTCGCCCAGCCGACCTTCGATCCAGGCGGCGAAGTCCATGGCATCGACCGGCCGCGGCTCAGCGACGCCGATGGCAAGGCTTTGCCACAGCTCCTTGTCGCTCGCGGACAGGTCGTTACGTTGCGGGCTCATCGCGCTCTCCTGCCTCAGAATACGTTAGAAAATCCCGTTTCATCCCCGGCCTATCCAGTCCCTTCGCGGAAATATGCGCGCAACCGGACCAAAGCCCTATGCTGCGTGCTGCGGACCGTCTGGGGGTCGACCTTCAGAAGCTGCGCAATGTCGGCGACCTCGCGCTCCTCGTCGTAGAGATATTTCAGGATCAGGGTCTGGCGTTCGGTTAGAAGTCCTTGAGGAATCTTGAGTTTTTCGACATGGCGATCCTCGACGCCCAGGGCGGCTTCGGGAACCTCGTCGATTGGCTGGGTGGGGCGACGCCGACGGCGGGCATGGTCGATGGCAGCCGACCGGGCCACCACAGCCAGCCATGTGGACAATCCGGCGCGGGCTGGATCGTAGGTCTTGAGCAGCCGGAAATCCTGGGCGCAAAGCCGGACGAAGACGTCCTGGGCGGCGTCCATGACATCGTCCTCGCCCAGCCCATGGGGAGCGAGTGCGCGGCGCACCATGGCGTTGATCAGCGGCGCGGCGGCGCCGACAAAAGCGTCCCAGCTACGCTTGTCGCCTCTGGCGAGCGCCTGCAGGTCGATCTGGTTGAGGTCCGCCACCTGCACTCTTTCTCGCCGGTCCGCCCTGCAGTCTAACAGGCTTTGTGGCCAAAAGCGGTCCAGCTAAAGTCCCGCCTCCATTCGGGGAGCGTTGTTGATGAGCGAATCGCTGACACGGCAGTTGAAATTCACCAAGCACGCGGTTCGCGGCAAGGGCGTGGTCGTTGCACAGAACGTGAAGGCGGCCGAAGTCGGCGCCGCGATCCTGCGCAAGGGTGGCAATGCCATCGACGCGGCCGTCGCCACCGGCATGGCCATCGGCGCACTCGAACCCTGGATGAGCGGCATCGGTGGTGTCGGCTTCATGACGATCTGGAGTGCCAAGGAAGGCCGCGCCTGGACGATCGACTATGGCCCGGTCTCGGCCAAGAAGCTCGATCCGTCGGTCTACAAGATCGTGGGCCCCGGCCCCGCTAACCCCTTCGCGTGGCCCGACATCGAGGAGCAGCGCAACGAGGTCGGCTATCACTCGATCGCCGTGCCCGGCATGGTCGCGGGCCTCGCCAAGGCGCTGGAGCGTTTCGGCTCGCTCAAATGGAAGGACGTGTTGCAGCCCGGCGTCGAGCTTGCCCAGCGCGGCATGGAACTCGACTGGTACATGCAGGTGATGATCGCCAACGGCGCCAAGAACCTCGCCAAGTTCCCGGCCTCGCGCGAAAACTACCTCTGCGACGACGGCCGCGTCCCCGCCCACGACTGGGCCGGCACGCAACGCTTCATCAAGCTCGGCAATCTCGGCGAGACGATGCGGCGGCTGGCCGAGGGTGGCCCGCGTGAATTCTACGAAGGCAGCCTGGCGCGCGATATCGCGGCCGACCTGCAGGCCGGCGGCTCCACCATCTCCTACGACGATCTCAAGTCCTTCGAGGCGAAGATCGTCGAGCCGCTGTCGTTCGAGCACAATGGCGTGACGATCAATGTCGCGGGCGGCCTCACGGCAGGCCCGACCTTGCGCCGGACCATCGAACTTGCGGGCGCCGGAACCAAGGGCAAGGGCGCACCCGATGCGGCGTTCTTCGCCGCCATCGCCGAAGGCATGCACAAGGCTTACGACGAGCGCCTGAAGACCCTGGGTGACAAGCCGACCAACACCTGCACCACGCATTTCTGCGCCGCCGACTCCGAAGGCAACATGGTGGCGCTGACGCAGACATTGATGTCGCTGTTCGGCTCGTGCGTGATGCTGCCCAAGACCGGCATCACCATGAACAACGGCATGCTGTGGTTCGACCCGGAACCGAATCGGCCGAACTCGATCGCGCCGGGCAAGAAGCCGCTTTGCAACATCTGCCCGGTGGTCGTGGCGAAAGACGGCAAGCCGTGGTTCTGCATCGGCGCTTCGGGCGGCCGGCGCATCGTGCCGGCTGTGACGCAGCTTTCGTTGATGATGGTCGATCGCGGCCTGGACGTCGAAGCGGCCTTCCATCAGCCGCGTATCGACGTTTCCGGCGTCGGCCCGATCCGGGTCAATCGCGACCTACCGGATGCGGTGAAGAAGGCGATTGCGGCCAAGCTGCCGATGGTCGAAGTCGACAATCCGGTCTCGCCTCTGGGCTTTGCCAACCCGTCCTGCATCGTGCGCGATCCCAAGACCGGCGAACTGACGGGTATGAACGAGGTCATGTCGCCATGGGCCGGCGGCGCGGCGCAGTAGCCGCGGCACTCGTGTCTTTTGCGCTCGCAGCTCCGGCTGCGGCGCAAAAGACCGACGTTTCGCTGCCCGTGCTCGTGCCGCTCACGGGCTTCGTGGCGCTGGAAGGTACGAGCCAACGGAACGGCGCGATCCTGGCCGAGCGCCAGATCCGCGACGTCAAGATCGAGACGCGCGTGCTCGATACGCAGGCGACCCCCGAAGCCGCTGTGACGGCCTGGGAACGGGCCGTCGGCCGCACGCCGCCGCCCGCCGTCATCGGCCCGATCCTCGGCACTCAGATGCTGGCTTTGATGCCGCTCGCGCAGACCGTCGGCGTGCCCCTGCTGACCGTCTCCGGAACGGCGCGGCTGTCGGAAATGGGCAACCCCTACTTCTTCCGCTTCTTCCCGAGCGACTCCACTGTGAAGGTTGCTCACGCCCGCTACGTGGTCGAGAAGCTCGGCGCCAAGCGGCCCGCGGTGATCTACCAGAGCACCGCCTACGGCCAGTCGGGCCGCGAGCAGCTTGCCAAGACGTTCACCGATCTGAAGGCGCCGCCTGTCCTCGAAGAGAGCGTGGCACCGACCGCCAACGATCTGACCGCAGCGCTCACTCGTGCCAAAGGCGCTAATGCCGACGTGATCGTGCTGCACCTGCATGCCGCCTCGACGGTATTGGCCGTCCGGCAGGCGCGGCAGCTCTTCCCCGATCTACCGGTCGTCGCTGGTTCAGCGATGCACCAGCCCGCCACCGCGGCCTTGCTGGACCCCGCCGAGCTGAAAAGCGTGTGTGCCGAAACCGCGGCCTCGCCGATCTCGGCGACCAGCGGCCCGATGAAGGCTTTCACCGACGCCTACCGCGTCGCTTTCAAGACCGAGCCCGACGCTTTCGCGGCCGCCCAATACGACGCCGTTGGGATGCTGGGCACGATCGTCGCCGACCTCAAGAAGGCCAAGCAGTCCATCACGCCAAGCGCCGTCCGCGGCGCGCTCAGTCGTGACAGCTACAAGGGACTGGTCACGACTTACAAGTCGGACGGCAAGGGCAACATGGCCCACGAAGCCGAAATCGTCTGCTTCGACGGTACGAGCCGCGTGCCCAAGGTCGTCGAGCGCTACACGATCAAGTAGCGCTCAGTGTTTGCCGTTGGGCGACTGGCTCAGCTTGTCGACGTAGGCAATACCGACGGCGGACAGGATGAACAGGCCGTGGATGATGGTCTGCCACATGATGCCGGCCTCGGTGTAGGCCGAGTCCGCCTTGCCGAGCGAGCCGGCCTCGATGAACGTCCGCAGCAGATGGATCGAGGAAATGCCGATGATTGCCATGGCGAGCTTGATCTTGAGCACGCTGGCATTGACATGGCTCAGCCACTCCGGCTGATCGGGATGGCGATTTAGCTGCATGCGCGACACGAAGGTCTCGTAGCCACCGACGATCACCATGATCAGCAAGTTGGAGATCATCACCACGTCGATCAGGCCCAGCACGATCAGCATGGCCTGCTGTTCGGTGACGCTGGGGCTGTGCAGTACCAGGTGAACGAGTTCCTTGAGGAACAGAAAGACATAGACGCACTGGGCGACGATCAGGCCCAGATAGAGTGGAAGCTGCAGCCATCGCGAAGCGAAGATCAGGCGCGGGATCGGACGCAGGCTTCGTGGGTCGCGGGGCGTCTCAATGGCCTCGGCAGGCGTCATGGGGGGGATTCCGTCAGTAAGGAGGTGAGTCGGGGGACCGGATATGGCCAATCCCGGCCCACGTTGCAACCGATGTGCAACGCCGTCCACAAACCTTAATTTCGACACCTGTGGAACCGCCCCTGCCCCTTGGACCTCAGTCGAAGGCCGCCTTGACCGCCCAGGCTCTCGCCTTGAACGGGATCGCGCCATCGGCCCGCAGCGGGACGCTTTCCTGCAGTTTCTGCCTCAACTTCTCCCGGGCGACTGGCTCCAACTTCACACAGTAGCCCGGCGCTGGTCCCGCGCCCAAGGTGAACGGCTGCCAGTAGTCGTCGAAGTCGTTGAAGACCGTCGACACCTCGATCGGCGCGCAGCTCACCAGTCCGAGACCGGCATCTGCCGCCAGCTCAGCCAACCCTTCCGGCGTGCAGAAAGGGAAGCGCTTGTCTTCGGTAAGGTCCTGCGCCGCGGGATCGAGCGATACCGCGGCACGCCAGAAGGCCCGCACAAACTCCACGCCACCGCCGGGATAGTCCCAGACATAGAAACCGATTGTACCGTTGGGCCGCACGATGCGTTTCATCTCTGCAAGCGCTTTGCGCCGATCCGATACGAAGTTCAGCACCAGCGCCGATACGACGATATCGCGGCTGTCCGTTTCCACCTCCACTGCCTGGGCGTCACCCACCCGGAACCTGGCGCGCTTGTCGGTAATGCTTGCCCGGACCGCATCGACGAAACCATCGGAAGGGTCGATGGCCAACAGGCTGGCGGGCTTGCACTGCGCCAGAATGGCCGCCGAGAGTGCCCCAGTCCCGCAGCCGATATCCAGCCAGTCGCGGTCCTCCGGCGCAGCGAGCCAGTCGAGGAAGCGAGGTGCGACCTTGCGGCTCCACCTGCCCATATAGGCATCGTAGCTTTCGCCCACCTGCCATGCATCGTGACGCGAGGCTTCAACCATGGGTCGCCCTCCCGATCCGAACCAATGTCATTGAAGCACCGCGCTCTCGCAGAAAGCCAGAACGCGGCACGCACGCAGCCGATGAATTTCCCGTTAAGGCGCCAGCGTAATCCTGGCTGGCGGCAGCGCCAAGCCCGCAACGTCGACCCTCGTCCGGAAGATGCTGCCGCAATTCTCGCTCGGGCCGCCACGAGAACCCGTGACGACATAGAGGTCGCGCAGGTCATCGCCGCCAAAGCAGACGCTGGTGACCATCGGCAGAGGCACGTGGAGATCCTGGCGATGGGCGCCGTCGGCATCGAAGACCGCGACGCGGCCGCCATGGGCATCCGCGACCCAGACCGAACCGTCACCTGCCACCTTCAATCCGTCGGGAACGCCGCCGTCGCCCATCGAGGCGAATTGCCGCCATGGCCCGACGCCACCATCTGCCACCACGTCGTACACACGGACGATCCCGGCACGCGCGTCGCTGTGATAGAGGCGCTTCCCGTCGGGTGAGAAGCCCAACCCATTGGTCAGCAGCACGCCGTCGGACACGGTCCGCATCGAGCCATCCACGTCGATCAGGTGCAGATGCCCAGGCTTCGGCCTTTCGCCGCCGAGTACCTTGAAGGCCAGCGAACCCACGTAGATGCGTCCAGCTTTGTCGGTCGTGAGATCGTTGAAGCCGGTGGCGCCGGGGATGGCGTCGAGCGCCAGCAGCGTCTTCGTGCCCTCCTTAGCCAGCGAGACGTGCGCGATGTCGCGCCCGCCCACGACCAGCCCACCCTTCTCATGCAGTGCCATGCCGCCGATGCCACGCCGTTTTGGCACGACCTGGGTCACCGCGCCGGCGCGATCCAACAGGTAAACCCCGCCGTTGATGACGTCGCTGAAATAGAGGCCCTGGGCCGGATCCCAGACGGGACCCTCGATCAGGCCGTAGCCTGTGGCGACCTGTTGCATCACCTCTCCACCTATCGAGGCGCCAGCCCCGCTTCCTGCGCCTTGATCTGCAGCGCAAGATACTTGGAATACATGCGGCACTGCGCGAAGGAGCCCCCGGTGAACCAGAGGCCGGGCTGCGCCGTCGGCACCCACATGTTGTTCAGCTCCTGCGTGGCCGGGTCGAAGCCCCAGACCGGGCCGACTTTCTCGGCGATCTCCGGACCGAACAATTGCCCGACCAGGTGATCCTGGCCCTTGTAGCCGGTGGCCAGCACCAGCAGATCGGCGGGACTTTCGCTCCCGTCGTTCATCTTCATCCCGGTCGGCGTGAACTCGGCGATATCGGCATACTGGATGAGTCCGACCTCACCGCGCGCGACAAGATCAGAGGCGCCGACATTGAAATAATAGCCGCCGCCTCTGGAACGGTACTTCAGCGGCCAGCCGGTGCCGCCTTCACCAAACTCCAGTTTGAAGCCCACCTTCTCCAACCCCTCGAGCAGCGCGGCATCGTGCCGGCGCGATTCGTCGGTCAGGATCTTGTGCGCCACCTTCATCATGCGCAGCGGCACCGAGACATTGATCAGGTCGCGATCTTCATAGGCCGGACCCTTGCCATAATAGACGCCGTCGTAGAGCTGCGCGCTGGGCTCGACATTGGTGATCAGGGTCGGGCTGCGCTGCACGATGGTCGTATGAGCGCCATTGCCGTGCAGATCCTGCGCAATGTCATGTGCGCTGGTCCCCGTGCCGAACACATAGACGTTCTTGTCCCGCCACGCCGCACCGTCGGTGAACTTGCTCGAATGAACAACCGGCCCCCTAAAGCGGTCGAGGGTCGGGATGTTGGGCAGGTTCGGCGTGCCGCTGACGCTGGTCGCCATCACGATATGGCGCGGATGGAGCGTACGTCCCACACCGTCGGCGACATCGAGGGCTAGTTGCGCCGTCCAACGCTTCTTGGCTGCGTCCCAAGTCGCGCCCTGGAAGGTCGTGCGCGTCCAGAAGTCGATTTCCATGGTCTCGACGTAGGACTCGATCCAGTTCGCGATCTTGTCCTTGGGGATGTACTTCGGCCAGGTCCTGGGAAACGGCAGATACGGGAAGTGATTGCTGTGCTTCTGATTATGCAGCTTCAGCCCGTGATAGCGCTTGCGCCAGTTGTCGCCGATGCGCGCCATGCGGTCGACGACCAGCGCATCGATACCCAGCGCCTTGAAGCGCGCCGCCGCTGTGACGCCGGCATGGCCACCGCCCACGATCAGCACCACGGGGTCGCGATCTTCGTAGCGCGACGACTGCTGCCGACGGTCGAGCCAGTTGGGGCCATGGAAATCGCGCTCGAAGGCAGGTTCTTCCGAGGCTTCGAGGATCACCTCTTCCTCGTAGCCGGCGAGCTCGTCGAGCGCGGTCATCAAGGTCCAGGCCACGGCGGAACCGGCGCGACAGTCGCTGCGCTTCAGCCGAACGATCCCGGCGCCACGGCCTATTTTTGTCTCGAAAGTAAGAATTGCCTCGACGCAGGTCTCGCTAGCACGCTCGACGTCGCGCGGCGGATGGCGCTCAGGATCGACGGCAAAGTTGCGAGCGCCCATGGCGGCCGCTGCCTCGACGAGGCGCCGCGCGACCGGCTCGCGATCGCTCACCGTTTCGATGGTCCAGGTGAGCGCCACGATATCGCGCCAATCGCAATCGCTCCGGAACAGGGCGCCGACAGCGGCAGCGTCCTTCGCCTCGAGAGCGGCGTTCAGGCCTTCCAGCCAGTCGCCAACGACCTGTTTCGCATCACGGCTGAGTTCGACATCCATGGAAACAAGCCTAGAGCGTAACGCGCGTCCTTGTCATCCTGACCGCCAACAACACCACGGGAGATCGAAATGTCACTCTACGAGCTCAGGACCTACACGCTTTACGTCGGCAAGATGGGTGAAGCGGTGAAGCTCTATCAGGAGTTCGGTTTCCCGGCGCTCGACAAGGGTGGGCATGCCAAGAATCTTGTCGGCTATTTCCAGGGCGACACGGGCACCATCAATCAGCTCGTTCATCTCTGGAAGTTCAACGACGATGCTCATCGGCGCAGCCACTGGGCGGCGGTCTTCTCCGACCCCGCCTTCATGGACGGCTTCGCCGTCAAG
Source organism: Reyranella sp. (assembly GCF_004297405.1). Taxonomy (GTDB): domain Bacteria; phylum Pseudomonadota; class Alphaproteobacteria; order Reyranellales; family Reyranellaceae; genus Reyranella. Next base: position 139,853 of record NZ_SCVC01000012.1, on the reverse strand, counting down.
TTCCGGCCGCTGGTGATGAGTCAGGAAGTGAAACTGTTGAACGCAGCGCCGTGGGGGCCGCATCCGTAAGGATATTGTAACCCACCCGCATCCTCTAGAAAGACGGCTGCGGCGATTAGCAGGGCGTAACGCGCTCGCCCGACGCGACGGCAGCGGCTAGTGTGCCGTCGGGTGTTCAACGGGAAATGATCTACAATCTGACTCTGGTCCACCTGCTGCTCGCATTGGGGGCGAGCGGCTGTGTGTACTTCGCGCTTCGCGAGATCCGACGCCGCTACGTGTCGATCTGGCGCTTGTTTGTGCCTGCCGCACTGGCGACGCTCGTGGCCAGCGGCATGTTCCTGCTCCAGGTCGTCGCCCACCGACCTCCCTGGGTCTTCGAGGCAGCACTACTCGCAGGATTGTCGATCGGCGCTGTCCGCGGCTTCATGACGATGCTGCGCGTCGACCTCTACATGTCGATGTTGCAGGAGCGCTCCGCCGCCAAGCGCGCGCTGCTCTGGATCCCCATTGTCCTCGCCATCGCTGTCGCTGCCGAAATCGTAGGCGCAGTCATGACTCCTGCCCTCGAAAGCCTTCAGCTTGGCGCCGCACTCCTCGCAACGAGCTGCGCAGGCATGCTGGTTGGCCGTGCGGTTGTGCTGTCGGCGCGGCTGGCAGCATCCCTGATGGCGCCCGCTTCGGGCAGTCGAGGGCGGACGGAAGCCAAACAGTCATCTTCCGGATAGGCCTGTGCTTTCGACGACTTTCAATCCCGCCAAGACATCGCTGGATTGAGTGGTGGCAAGACGCCTACCTGCCTCTGCCGGATCGCCGTATGGCGCAGCCTCTCAGCCTTCTTGGCAAACGCTTCGGCCCGGTTGAGCGACCAGGGCGCACCGGCAAACAGCACGGCTTCGATCTCCTCGGCGAGCGCCGCGCCATCCGCCGGCCGCGGCAGACGCCGCCGCCACACGACAAATGCGCCATAGGTGATCTCCGGCTTATTTTGCCGACAGGAGGCCTTGAGATCGCCAAAGGCCTTCGCCTCAGAGGCCAGCCAGTGGGCGTGACGGGTGGCCCGCCACCTCGCGATGCGCGGCCAGATCCATATTGCGAGCGTCACCATTCCCAATGCAGTGACGGCAGCGAATATCCAGCGTCCAGTGCGCTCCAAGGGCGATACCGTAACCGGCGCCGCTGTTACCGCGATCGTGGCACCCCCACCTACTGCACGCCGAAGGCGGTTCGCGGACAGGTCCCACCAGGGTTGCACCAACTCCGGGATCACGAATGATCCATCGACCTCGAACACGTAGGTCACACGGTCGGTCCGCCGGCCGGTAACGACCCCGCGACTGATCTGATCGTCGCTCTGAGGCGGATCGACATAGACACGTACGCCCGGCGGCGCCGTGAACAAGAGATCGAGCATCGCCATACCCGGCACGTCGGCGGCGGCACGGGTGATCGTACGTACGATGGCATCGCCTGCCTTGAAGGGACTCGACGGCGCGGGCTGCCATTGCTCGTCGAGCGTGAGTGAGTCCGTGGCGACGACGGGCCGCGAGGGATCGACGCCCGGCGGGACAGCGATCTGCACATCAGTCGCCTTGCCCTGGACATGGCCTGCGACATCACCGTTGCTAGTCAGCAACGTCACTGTCGCCGCGGGTATCGCAAGCCGGCCGCCGCGCCGCGCATAAAGGGCGAATTCGAAACGCTGGCCGGTATAGGTCTTGCCGTCGATCGTGTCGCTCATCGTCGTCGCCTGCGTTTCGTAACGCACGATCTGCGCGCCCGGCATCTCACCCAGGGCGACCTGCGGCGGCCGTGGCATCTCGCCGGGAAACAGCACGTCCACGAAGACGCTGACATGCTGGCCGAGCACCGCACCTTGCTCCGGCTTGACCGTGGTCCGCACGATCACTCCCTCGGTCTGAGCCAAGGCCGGCATCGGCAGCAACAGGGCCATGAGAAGGAGCAGCGCTCTCATGGCGTCTTGCTCTCGAGCTGGCTGACGAAGCGGGCTTTCAGGAAGTCGGCGGGTCGGCTCTGCAGGCGTTTCAGCCATACGGCGCGGGACGCCTCGTCAGTCATCACCGCGCCCGTCACATCCGTCTTTTGCCCCTGCTCGTCCTTCTTGTCTTTGTCGTAGACGATCTGGTCGGCGCCCTCACGCTGGTCACCGGCATCGCCGCCCTTCTGCCGCATCCTCTCCGCCCGGAGCTTGGCCAAGGTGCGGTTTGCTTCGGCATCGGCCCAGCCGGGCCGCAAAACGAGGGCGCGATCGTAGCGGGCGACGGCATCGTCATACTTGCCCAGCATCACCAGCGCGTTTCCCTGATCGTAAGCCGCCGCCGCGGTGCCCAGGCCACCGAAGGTCTCGGCGGCTTCCTTGAATTCACCGGCCCGAAAGCGCGCGACGCCCGCCCACATGGGATTTGCGAAGGCGCTGGCGGCGCCCCGATAGTTCTGCTCGGCCATCAGTCGACGGCCGCGCTGGTCCGGCGTCATCCAGAGATCGGCCCAACCGATCTGCCAGGCGCCAATTGCCAGGGCGGCGACGACGAGCGCCATCACTGCGGTGAGGAGAGTGCCCGACCGCTTCATGTCGCGATGACCCAGCCGCGCCGAAACCAGAGCAATACAAGAAGCGCGATGAGCGGCGTCAGCCACCATCCTGCTTCCTGCCAGCGGACGACTTCACCGGCCGCCACCGAGGCGCCGGGCGCATCCGCCAACCGGCGCGCGATCGTCGTCACGTCCTGATTGTCCACGGTGGCGACGACTTCGCGGGCGTCGAGCGCCGATACAGCGGCCGCTAGGCTGGCGTCGGCGGCAACGAACTGCGGCGGCGCCACGGCAAACAGGATCACCGGTGGGCCTCCGGCGAGCGGCTTCAACACCACCGCCTGTCCCGGCGCGACATTGTCGGCGACGACCAGGATCGAACCGCCCTGCCCGCCATCGCGCAGTACCTGGGTCGCGAGCTTCACGGCATCGGCCAGACTGTCACCCTCTCGCGGCATGATTGCCGGAGACAGCGCCGCGGCCATGCCGGTCACCACGTCGCGATCGGGTGTCGGCGGCAACACGAGATGGGCGGAGCCGCTGTAGGCGATGAGGCCGGCCGGCATGCCGTCGCGGAGCTTGAGCAAATCGGCGATCTTCTGACGGGCACGATCGAGCCGCGTCGGCGCCAGGTCGGGCGTCATCATCGACGGCGTCACCTTGAGGACGATCATCGCCGGTGCCGCTTGCTCGGCAAAAGGCGACGGCTGGCGCTGCCAGGTTGGCCCCGCGACAGCGAAGATCGCCACGATCGCTCCAACCAGCAGCAGATGATGCGGGCGCAAGGCCCGGCGTGCCCTGTCGCCAACAGTGAGATGCTTCAGCAACTCAGGATCGATCACCTGTCGCCACCGCCGCATCGTGTCGCTGGCCCGATGGCTCGCCCACCACAGAGCCACTGCCAGGAGGAGGAGCAGCAACGCCCAGGGACGCAGCAGGTGAAAGTTCTCGAAGAAGGCGGTCACGATGCCACCTTCGGCGTACGGCCCCATCGCGGCCAGGGCATAACCATCAGCGCCTGCGACAGCAACGCCAGCACGATCATGGCAAGCAGTGGCATCCAGTAGAGATCGCTGCGCGGCTGATAGGTCACGATGTCGACCTTGCGCGTCTCGACCTGATCGAGCCGCGTGTAGATGCCCTCCAGTTCGGCCCGGTCGAGAGCGCGATAGAAGCCGCCGCCAGTCGCACTGGCGATATCCTTCAGCGCCGCTTCGTCGAGCTTCTCCTCTCCCGCGGCCGTCGGATCGCCGATCGCCACGGTATGGATCACGATCTTCTTGTCATGGGCGATGCGCGCCGCTTCAGCGGGCGGCACGCTGCTGGCCGTGTCGTTGCCGTCGGTCAGGGCGATCATGGTCTTGGCCGGCGCCGTCGAACGGGCGAACAGGTTGATGCCGAGCCCGATCGCGTCCCCCAGGACAGTGCGCGGACCGGCCATGCCGACCTGCATCTCCTGCAGCAACGCTCGCGCCAGCTTGAGGTCGGTCGTGAAGGGCACCAGCGTGAAGGCCGAGTTACCGAACACCACGACGCCCACCCGGTCGCCTTGGCGCTTGGCCAGGAAGTCGTCGAGCACCTGCTTCGCGGCCGTCAGGCGATCGACCTTAGTGCCGGACGCATCGGTGAAGTCCTTGGTATCCATCGAACCCGAGAGGTCGACCAGCAACAACAAATCTCGCGCCGGCTTTTCCCGATGGATCGGTGGCTCGAGCCATTGCGGCCACATCAGCGCCAGAAGCGCGAGCACCCAGCACAGCACCAAACTCAGCGTCCGCCAGAAGCCACGCTGACGCGTCACGACACCTTCGCGCGGCTGCAAGCCGGTGACGGAGACGAGCCGCGCGAAGAACGGGACACGCACACCAAGCCTGCTCTCCCCGTACGCTGGCAGCAGCCACCAGACCAGCGCCGGCAAAGGCAGGAGAAGGGCGAACCACGGTTCAGCGAAGGTCAGCATCGGTGCCGCCTGACCCAGCTGCGCGCCGCCGTCAGCACCGCCTGCTTGTCGCCGGCACCCCCAAACGCCATGGCTTCGAGATCACGACCGGCACCTTGGGTGAACACATTGGTGCGCGCGGTACGGTCGAGAAAGGCGAGCCAGTCGGTGCCCGTCAGCGAGGCGACTTCGGTGCGTGGCCAGGCGGCCAGTGCCGCTCGTTTCAGGATGGTGGAGATATCGCCCGGCTCGGCGTTATCGAGGGCAGCGAGAGCGGCCCGTCGATAGGCGTTGCGTCGGTACCGGGCGATGATCATGCCTGCGAAGATCACCGCCATGGCAACAGCGCCGGCCAACAGAATCCACCAACCCGGAGCCGGCGGCCACAGAGCCACCTCGGGCGGCATGACGATGTCGCGCAGGTTGGAAAGATCGGCCGGATCGCTCATGGCCGTCGCTCAGGCCGCCGGACGGCGCGAAAGCCGCCGGCCGAGTTGTTCGCGGAACTGATCGGATACGTCTCGGCCGGTGACCAGGGGCAGTACTGGAATGGCCCTTTGAAGCGAGAAGCGGGCGGCATTGGTCCGGCGTTCGGCAAAGCCTGCCGCAAACTGTCGGCGCAGGTCACGAGCCGAAAGATCGACTTCGATCTGATGGCTGCCATCGGCCAGGACGGCGTTCCCGATATCCGGCAGTTCGGCTTCCAAGGGGTCCGAGATGAACACGGAGAGCGCATCGTTGTGCGCGGTGAGGCGCGTTACCTGCTTCACGCTTTCGGCATCGGCCCCCGTCGTATCGGAAATCAGGACGATCAGCCAATCATGATGAGCAAGAAGGACCGCGCGACGCAGCGCTTCGTTGAGCAGCGCAGGATCGGATGGCTTCTCCGTCGCCGCTGACAGCAAACGGTTGTGGCGCACCACCTCGGCCAGGATTCTCTGCACACCCGCCTCGCGCGCCTGCGGCTTGATCTCGACCACGCCCCCAGCTTCCGAAAAGACGATGGCGCCGATCCTGTCGCCCAGCGACGCGACGCGAAAGGCCGAGAGGGCCGCCGCTTCGGCGGCAACGACGGATTTCATGGCGAGCCGGCTGCCAAAGAACATCGATTGCCGTTGATCGACCAACAGCAGGACATTGCGGTCGCGTTCCTCGGTGTAAACGCGAAGATGCGGCGTCCCGAGCCGGGCGGTCGCAGCCCAATCCATGGCCCGCGTATCGTCGCCCTCGGCATAGTGGCGCAGCTCCTCGAAATCGAGGCCACGACCACGCAGTCGCGAGGCATGGCGGCCGGTCAACAGGCTGTGCACCGGCTGGCGCGGCAGGAAGCTGAAACCTTTGGCGCGATGGCGCAGGTGCAGCAGCTCGTCGAGGGTCACATAGGCGCGCGCCTCGGTCATCCGCCCTCCTCTCGCGTCACGCCGCGACGGCCACCTGCTTCAGGATCTCGTCGACGACGCCATCCTTGCCGACGCCTGCAGCGGCCGCTTCGTAGGAGAGCGTCAGCCGATGGCGCAGGCAGTCGTGCGCCACCGCGCGTACATCCTCCGGCAGGACATGATCGCGCCCCTTCAACCAGGCATGGACACGCGAACAGCGATCCAGCGCCAGCGAACCGCGCGGACTGGCGCCGATCGAAATCCAGTCCTTGAGCTGGTCGCCATATTCTGACGGCCGGCGGGTCGCGGCAATCAACGCCACGATGTAGGTCTCGACAGCCGCGACGCTCTTCACGCGATCGATCTCGCTGCGGGCCGCGAAGATCTCCTTCTGTGCCACAGGTGGTGGCGTGGCAGCCTGCGCACCTTGCGCCTCCTCGCCGCGCACGAGCTGCAGCACCTTCACTTCGTCGGCGTCATTCGGATAGTCGATGCGGATATGCATCAGAAAGCGATCCATCTGCGCTTCGGGCAATGGATAGGTGCCTTCCTGCTCGATCGGGTTCTGGGTCGCCAGCACCATGAACAGGTCGGGCAGCTTGTAGCGCTTGCCTGAAACCGTGACCTGGCGCTCTTCCATCGCTTCCAGCAGCGCCGACTGGACCTTGGCCGGTGCGCGGTTGATCTCGTCAGCCAGCACCAGGTTGCCGAACACCGGTCCCTGGCGGAACTGGAAGGTACCCGCCCCTGCTCCCTGGCTGAGATAGATCTCGCCACCCGTCACGTCGGACGGCAGCAGGTCGGGCGTGAACTGGATGCGGCTGAACTCCGACTCCAAGGCCTTCGACAGGCTCTTGATCGCGCGCGTCTTGGCGAGCCCCGGCAATCCTTCGATCAACACGTTGCCGTTGGCCAGCAGAGCGATCACCAGCCGTTCGACCACCCTTTCCTGGCCGATGACCGATGCGTTCACGCGGCGTTCGATCTCAGCGACCTGCTCGCGCGCGCTCATCGTGAACACGTCCCGGCAAAGTAGGCGTCGGCGTCGCAGGACTTACCGCCAGGCAGAGAGCACACGCCCTTTTCAACGGCTGCGGTCGGCGGCGACGACACGGTGTAGCGGCCGCCGGTGATGGCGCAGAACCGGCCAGCGGGCGTCACATAGCCGGTCACGCGCAATCCACCTTTAGGACATTCGCCTCGAAACAAGGCCCACTCCTCGCACTGGTAATTGTCGACGAAGACGCAGACGCCGTACTGACCGCCATCGGGACGCTTTTCGATCTTGAGCGTCCCGCCCTGCTCGGCACAACGCACCGAGGCAGGGTTCGCGAGTTGCGGCGAGGGTAGCGTTTGAGCTGAGACGTTGCCGGCCATACCCAGCAACAGGACACTGAAGATTACCGCTCGCAGCAAAGCTCCGCTCCTATTTGTGCATCGAGCTCAGCGATTTCTGCATGCCCTCCACGATCTGGTCGATCGAGAAGCTCGAGGCTCGCTGACTGGGCGGATACTCCTTGAACGTCGCCAGGAACTTGCCGACCACCTCTTGCGCCGCAAAGATGACGTAAGGTTGAGAGACGAACCAGTCGTAATAGGTGTTCGAGGTGATGTCCGCCCGCTCGTAGGGGTCGGCACGAAGATCGAACAGCTTCGGCAAGCGCAGCTTGGTGAACGGCTCTGCCCACACCCGCATCGTTCCAGGAGCGCGTTGCTCCTCGAAGACGATCTTCCAGTTTTCATAGCGCAAGCCGACAAGGTCGCCATCGTCGTTGAAGTAGACGAATTCCTTACGGGCGCTGTTCGGCTCCTTGGCCGTCAGATAAGGAATCTGGTTGTAACCGTCGAGATGGACTTTGTAGGTCTTGCCGCCGGTCTGAAAGCCTTTCAGCAGCTTGTCCTTGATGCCGGGATCGCCGGCCGCAGCCACCAGCGTGGGGAACCAGTCGAGCCCGCTCACGATCCCGTTGAAGACGGTTCCAGGTTGAACCTGGCCCGGCCAGCGGATGAAACAAGGCACGCGAAAGGCACCCTCCCAGTTGGTGTTCTTCTCACTACGGAAAGGCGTCGTGGCACCATCCGGCCAGGAGTTGGCGTGCGGGCCGTTATCGGTCGTGTAGATCACCAGCGTGTCGTTGGCGATACCGAGATCGTCGAGCTTCTTCAGGACTTGGCCGACATGGCCGTCATGCTCGACCATGCCATCGGCATACTCCGTGAGGGCCGTAAGGCCGGCCGGGCTGCGCCGATCCTCTTTCACGTGCGTGCGGAAATGCATGCGTGTGGAGTTGAACCAGCAGAAGAACGGCTTGTTGGCCTTCACCTGCCGATCCATGAAATCCATGGCGGCGGCCGACGTCTCGTCGTCGATCGTCTCCATGCGCTTCTTGGTGAGCGGGCCGGTATCCTGAATACGGCCATCGGCATAGGAGCGGATGACACCGCGCGGCCCATACTTCTTGCGGAACTCCGGATCCTTCGGATAGGTGCGCTGCTCCGGCTCTTCTTCGGCGTTGAGATGGTAGAGATTACCGAAGAACTCGTCGAAACCGTGGTTGGTCGGCAAAAACTCGTCACGATCGCCGAGATGGTTCTTGCCGAACTGGCCAGTCGCGTAGCCCATCGGTTTCAGAATTTCGGCGATGGTCACATCGCGTGCCTGCAGACCCTCGGTGGCGCCCGGCACACCAACCTTGCTGAGACCTGTGCGCAGGGTGCATTGCCCCGTAATGAAGGTCGAGCGACCTGCTGTGCAGCTCTGCTCGGCATAATAGTCGGTGAACATCGCGCCTTCTTTAGCGAGACGATCGATGTTCGGCGTCTTGTAGCCCATCAAGCCGAACGTATAGGCGCTGATGTTCGATTGCCCGACATCGTCACCGAAGATGACGAGGATGTTGAGGCGACGCCCACCGGCCGGCGGCTGCTGCGCTTGCGCCTGTTGTACTTTCCCGACAAGCCCCACAGTGCCCAGCACTGAAAGGGCGGTACCACCCAGCAGAAGCTTACGCCGGTTTGATCCGTTGTTCGCGTCGTCGGCCATGCCGCCCTCCTTGTCGATAACAAGGTTGAACTCTACGTCCGGCGGTCGCTGCCGGTAAATCTCGGATTGCGCATAGGTGTACGCGCCCGCCCGATCACCCGGTGTGAACGGCAGAAATGCATTTGTGATCTGGACGTTGATGCCAGCTCCAGCCTAGGGTGTACCGGCAGCCGCAATTCTGGACGCAGGAGACAGACATGGATCGGCGTAAATTGCTGCTGGGTGCCTTGGCGATATCCGCGCTCGGATCGTTAAGTTCCATGCCTTGTTTTGCCCAGGCTTCTCCTCCCGCGCCTGCGGCGCCCCAGGATGACAAGAAGACATTGAAGCCCGAGGAACTCGACCAGATCCTCGCACCGATTGCACTCTATCCCGATTCGCTGCTGTCGCAGGTTCTGATGGCAACGGGGTATCCGCTGGAGATCGTCGAGGCTGCTCGCTGGTCGAAAGCAAACCCGGCGCTGAAGGGCGATGCGGCCGTCACGGCTGTGAAGGACAAGACCTGGGATGTCAGCGTGAAGTCGCTGGTGGCCTTCCCTTCCGTGCTGACGCAGCTCAGCGATCATCTCGAATGGACGCAGAAGCTCGGCGACGCAATGATTTCCCAGCAGCAGGATGTTGCAGACTCGATCCAGCGGCTGCGCGCCAAGGCGGCGGATGCCGGTAATCTCAAGAGCGGCCAGCAGCAGACTGTGACGAGCCAGGGTTCGGGCGCCGACCGCACGATCGTCATCGAGCCGGCCAATCCCGAAGTCATCTATGTTCCCTCCTACAATCCGTCATGGGCCTACGGCGCGTGGCCCTATCCCGCCTATCCGCCGACCTACTATCCGCCGCCTCCCGGCTACGGCTATGGAGCGGCCCTGGCAACCGGCCTGCTGTGGGGCGTCGGCATTGCGGCAGCCGGTTCGATGTTCTCGAGCTGGAACTGGGGTCGTGGCAACTCCTACGTCAACGTGAACGTCAATCGCGCGGTGAACATCGACAACCACTTCGACCGCAACCGCTACGTCAACAACAACAACCGCTGGCAGCACGATCCCGGCCACCGCCGCGGCGTCGCCTATCGCGATCCGGCGACCCGCCAGCAGTTCGGCCAGCACAAGCCCGCCGGCGCCGCCGATCGTCAGCAGTTCCGCGGCCAGCTCGCCGGACGCACGCCGGCCCATACGCCAGGCCAAGCGCCGCACTTGCCGCAGGGTGGTGCCAATCGACCACACGCCGGCACGCATCCCCAGATCCAGAACCGCGGCAACTTCGCTCACGGCGATAGGCCGTCGGCGCTGAGCGGTGTCAATCGCGGCCAGCAGGTTAATCGTGAAGCGATGAGAGGCCGTGCACAGCAAGGGCGAGCCAACTCGCATCCGAACTTCCAACGACCATCCGGTGGCGCCCATGGCGGAGGCGGTGGCTTCCATGGCGGTGGCGGAGCGAGAGGAGGCCGGCGATGAGTGCGTCCATCCGAATGCTCCTCGGGAGCCTGGGCCTTGCCCTGTTGCTTGTTGCGTCGCTTGCGGGCGTGGCCTCCGCGCAGACCGACAAGCAGGAACGCTTCGCCACTCCCGATGTCGCCGCGGACACGCTCACCGAGGCGATTCGCAAGAACGACGACAAGAAGGTCGAAGCGATCCTCGGCACCGGCTGGCGCAACCTGATCCCCGGCAACACCGCACACGAGGACGACGTGCGTGCCCGCTTCCTCGCTGCCTGGGACGAAAACCACAAGGTCGTGATGCAGGGCGACGACAAGGCGCTCATCGAAGCGGGCAAGACCGGCTGGAGCATGCCGATCCCGCTGGTCAAGGACGCTGGCGGCTGGCGTTACGACGTGGTGGCGGGAAAGGCCGAGATTGAAGCTCGCGAAATCGGCCGCGATGAGATCACCGTCATCCAGACCCTGCTCGCCATTGTCGACGCACAGCACGATTATGCGACGCTCGACCCGATGAAAGTCGGGGTCGCGACCTATGCCCGGCGCCTGCTCAGCTCGCCCGGCGAGAAGAATGGACTCTACTGGGACACGAAACCCGGTGAACCGCAGAGCCCGCTCGGCGCGCTCGTGGCCAAGGCGCAACCCGGCGACGGGCCTGGGCAGGGCTATTTCGGCTACCATTTCCGCCTGCTCTACGGTCAGGGGGCTGCGGCCCAAGGCGGAGCCTACAACTATCTCGTCAACAATCGCATGGTCGGCGGCTTCGGCGTCATCGCCTGGCCGGTGAGCTACGGCGAGACCGGCGTCATGACCTTCATCGTGAACCAGGACGGTGTGGTGTACGAACGCGATCTCGGCCCGAAAACCAGTGAGCGGGCGGCGGCCATCGCGCTGTTCGATCCCGACAAGGACTGGGACAAAGCCGACATGACTCCGCCATAGGGCGAGCGTAATACGGTTGACGGCTACGCCCGTCGGCGACGGCCCGACGGTAGTGCCCGATTGGTGATGCCCGACCCCTCTTCCGCTCTGCCCAGCGATTCCATAAAGCGGCTGCTGCCCTGGCTGGTAGCCGTCGCATTCTTCATGCAGTCGCTCGACACGACGATCCTGAACACCGCTGTTCCAGCGATCGCCAGAGCGATGGAGGTCACGCCACTCAATATGAAGGCGGTGCTGGCGAGCTACACTCTGAGCCTTGCCGTCTTCATTCCGATCAGCGGCTGGATGGCCGATCGTTTCGGCACCCGCCGTGTCTTCGCCTCGGCCATTGGCTTCTTCACCGTGGGCTCAATCCTGTGCGGCCTCGCGACCAGCATCGAAATGCTGGTCGCCTGCCGCGTCATACAAGGTGTGGGCGGCGCGATGATGATGCCGGTCGGCCGCATGACCTTGGCGCGCACCTTCGGAAAGGCCGATCTCGTGCGCGCCATGAGCTTCGTCGCCATCCCGAGCCTGGTCGGCCCGATGATCGGCCCGGTCGCGGGCGGCCTGATCGTGGCCTACCTCCACTGGAGCATCGTGTTCTTCGTGAACATCCCGGTAGGCCTGCTCGGCCTGTACTTCGTGCAGCGCTATTTGCCGGACTATCGCGAGACGCAGACCCATCCCCTCGACGTCGTGGGACTGGTGCTTTTTGGTGGTGGCATCGCCCTTCTCTCCTACGTTCTGGAGGTCTTCGGCGACCACAGGCTCAGCCTGGCGGAGATATTCGGACTGCTGGGCATCGCGCTTGCTCTGCTGGCGGGGTACGGCATCCGAGCCACCCTGACTGCCTTTCCGCTGCTCAACCTCGGCCTGTTCAAGCTGCGTACCTTCCGCGCGGCGGTGAGCGGCGGGTTCTTCACGCGCCTGGGCCTGGGCGGTATCCCTTTCCTGTTTCCGCTGCTCTACCAGATCGGGCTTGGCTTCTCGCCGATCCAGTCGGGTCTACTGGTGCTGCCTCAGGCCATCGCCTCGATCGGGCTCAAGACCTTCATGCCGACGATCCTGGCAAAGCTCGGCTACCGTAACGTGCTGGTCGGCAACACGATCATCGTCGGCATCATGATCATGTCGTTCGCCACGGTGGGTGCCCACACGCCGATCTGGCTGATCGTCATGCAGGCCTTCATCCTCGGTTTCTTCACCTCGATGCAGTACACCAGCATGAACACGCTGGTGTATGCCGACGTCAGCGCCTCGCAGACCAGTAGTGCCAGCACCATCGCCGCGACTGGCCAGCAACTGGCCATCAGCTTCGGCGTCGCAGGCGCCGGTCTCATCGCTGCCTTCTTCGTGCCGCCGGAGCTGCATTCGCATCCCGATGCGCTGATCCACGGTGTGCAGCAGTCCTTTCTGGCATTGGGTATCCTGACGGTCGTATCGTCGGTCGTCTTCATGGAGCTTCGCAAGGATGATGGTGAAGCCATCAGCCAGCACGACTCCCAAAAACATCGCGCCGCCCAGCCCGAGAGCGCGGAGCATTAGGAGGAAATGAATGCTGCTTCCGCTTGCCGATGTGCCGCGCTGGTATGCCGACCATAAGCCGAGCAACACCGTCGCCGTTCGGCACGATGGACAAGAGCTCACCTGGGAGGCGCTCGAGCGCGGCGCCAACCGGCGCGCCCGTGCTTTTGCGGATCGAGGGGTAAAAGCCGGCGACTTCGTCGCCATCGGACTGCCCAACAGCAATGCGTTCTACGAGACGAGCTTTGCGATCTGGAAACTGGGCGCGACACCGACCTCGCTGTCGCATCGGCTGCCGCGCGGCGAAGTGGCTGCCATTCTCGACGTCCTGAAGCCTGCCTTGGTTGTCGGTGGTGAGCCGGACTGGAACGCCCCGAACGCCCTGCCCCAGAACTTCGAGCCCGAAGGTGTTTCGGACGAGCCGCTCGACCGCCCGGTCGCGCGCTATTGGAAGGCGATGACCAGCGGCGGCTCCACTGGGCGCCCCAAGATCATCCTCGACCACCAACCGGCCGTCATCGAGCTCACTTCACCGACGCCGCTGGGCATCGTGCCCGGCGTGGCACTGCTCAATCCCGGCCCGCTCTATCACAACGCCCCATTCCTCGTGACCCACTACGCCCTGTTTGCGGGTGGCAGCGTCACCGGCCTGAAGAAGTTCGATGCCGAAGAAGCGCTGCGGCTGATCGAGGCGCATAGGCTCGAATGGGTGAACTTCGTTCCGACGATGATGCACCGCATCTGGGCGCTGCCGGAGAGCGTTCGCAACCGCTACGACCTCTCGAGCCTCAAGGTCGTCTTCCATATGGCTGCGCCCATGCCGCCATGGCTGAAGGAGAAGTGGATCGAATGGCTCGGGCCTGAGCGTATTTTTGAACTCTATGGCGGTACCGAACGCCAGGGGAGCACCGTGATTTCAGGCACCGAATGGCTCGCCCACAAGGGATCGGTCGGCCGGCCGGACCCTGCCGTTTGCCAGATCCGGATCATCGGCGAGGACGGCAAGGACGTGGCACCCGGCGAAACCGGTGAGATCTACTTCCTGCCCGCCTCCGGTTCCGGCAGCACCTACCATTATCTCGGCGCGAATCCGAAGCGACGGGAGGATGGCTGGGAATCGATCGGTGACGTCGGACGATTCGATGCCGATGGCTACCTCTATCTCGGCGACCGCCTGAGCGACATGATCCTGCGCGGCGGCGCAAACATCTATCCGGCGGAGGTTGAAGCGGCCGTGGTGGCGCATCCGGATGTGCGTTCCAGCATCGTCGTCGGCCTGCCCGACGCCGAACTCGGCAACCGCCTCCACGCCATCATCGAGATCAAGGAAGATGCCGATCCGCGGGACGTCATCGATGGCATGAACGCGGTGCTGTCGGACCTGCTCAGCCGCAACAAGCACCCCGAGAGTTACGAGATCGCCACCGCGAGCCTGCGCGACGATTCCGGCAAGGCGCGACGGACCTTGCTGCGGGATGAGCGGCTGGCCTGGCTTAAAGACGGCCGCGACTTCCGATTGTCTCCACGTCGCTAGATCAGGCTCGCGCCGACATTGATGGTGAGCGCCAGGATCGCCGTGTTGAAAGCGAAGGCGACGATGCCATGGATGAGGCTCAGCCGACGCATCGTGCGCGACTCGGTCTCGACGTCGCCGGTCTGGGCCGCGCAGCCGATGACGAACGAGTAGTAAAGAAAGTCGCGGTAATCCGGCGGCCGGTCACCCGGAAAGCGAAGTCCGCCGGGACCATCATCGTCCGGCCGGTAGTAGATGTTGGCGTAGTGCAGCGCGAACACCATGTGCGTGAACGACCATGACAGCGCCACGGTGCCACCAGAGATCAGCAACGCCAGCCAGAGCGAGCCGTGCGGTGTCTTGAGCAAGGCTAACTCGGCGAAGATCGCAGCGAAGCTCGCCGCCCCGCTCACGACCACGACCAGGATGATCACCCAGTCGCCCTCGTCATAGAGTTCGGCGCGCGTCCTGCAGGTCGTGACCGTCGACGTTTCGATCATCTGCAGGGTGGTGCCGATGTAAAGCAACGCCATCAGGTCCCAACCGAGGAGGCATCTCGTTTCGATCCGCATGCCGTGAGGCAACAACAGAAACAATGCGAGCCCCGCCACGAAGGACAGCAGCAACCTGGGATGGGCATGGAGGAAGCGAGGCGCTCGGACTTTCATGCCCCCACTCTGCCATCTCGGCAGTGAAGGGTAATCGTTGTAATGTCGCTGCGATGCTCTTCACCGCGATGGACCTCGCCGCAACCTTCGTGTTCGCCATCAGCGGTGCAACGCGGGGGGTCCACAAGCGCCTCGACCTGTTCGGCGTCCTCGTCGTTGCCTGGGCCGCGGCGGTCGCGGGCGGCATCGCACGCGACCTTCTGATCGGCGCCATACCGCCGGCCGCCATCGCCAACTGGCCCTACCTCGCCGCAGCCCTCGCAGCCGGCTTGCTAGGCTTCTTTGCTTCGGACTGGATCGACCGGCTCCGCACCCCGGTCATGCTCTTCGACGCTGCGGGCCTTTGCCTCTTTGCCGTGACCGGCACCCAGAAAGCGCTGGCCTATGGGCTGAACCCGGTCATGGCGGCGGCCCTGGGGGTCGTGACCTGTGTAGGCGGTGGTGTGGCGCGCGACCTGCTCACCCTGCAGGTGCCAACCGTGCTACGGTCGGAGCTCTACGCCGTGGCAGCCCTCGCCGGCGCGGGTACGGTTGCACTCGGCACATGGCTAGGCCTCCCCAGCCTGCCAGTAACCCTTGCCGGCGCAGGGCTTTGCCTCTTCCTGCGCCTGATGTCGATCTATCGGGGCTGGCATTTGCCCATCGCGATGGCCAAAAAGCGGTCTTCCGACAAAACCGACTAGATTCTGATCTCTGAATCTTCGCCGCGCCCTTGCCGGTCTTGTGGAGGGACGCTAAACAACCGCCCGTCATTTTGTCGCAAGCGGCGTGGGGGAAAAGCAGCATGGCGACGAAGAAGAAAGCATCATCGCCTGGAACTGCACCTGCGGACAAGGCGGCCAAGGACTTGAACGGTAAGGCTATTCCGGACCGCACCAGCGGTACGGCGGAAGCCCGGGACACCGCGCGTCTCCTTCTGGAGATCGAGGCGATCCACTGCCGACCCGACAACCCGTACATCTTCACGTCAGGACGGGCGAGCCCGGTCTACATCGACTGTCGCAAGATCATCTCCTTCCCGGAGGCCCGCGCCAAGATTATGACGCACGCGCTGAAGGCGATCGAAAAGTCGATCGGCTGGAGCAAGATCGACGTGGTGGCCGGCGGTGAGACCGCTGGCATCCCTTTCGCAGCCTTCCTGGCTGCACTGGCTAAGAAGCCAATGATCTATGTGCGCAAGCAGCCCAAGGGCTTTGGGCGCATGGCGCAGATCGAGGGCGAGCTGAAGCCGGGCAAGCGTGTCCTGCTGGTCGAGGATCTCGCCACCGACGGCGGGAGCAAGCTGGTCTTCATCGAGGCACTTCGGAAAGCCGAGGCCAAGGTCTCTGACTGCTTCGTGATCTTCCACTACGGCATATTTCCGCAGAGCATCGAGATGCTGTCTTCCACCGGCGTGAAGCTGCATGCGCTTGCCACCTGGTGGGACGCGCTGGAAGCCGCGCAGAAGCACAAATACTTCGACGAGAAGGGCCTCACCGAGACCCGCGCCTTCCTCGAAGCGCCAGAGCAGTGGTCGGCCAGCCATGGCGGCCGCCCGCCCGCGCCACGTCCGACACTCGGACGGTGAAAAAGGGACGCTGATAAACTCTTTTGCTACGGTGCGGCGGACATGATCCGCCGTTTCCTTGCCAGTCTCCTGGCTTTCGCCGTCCTTGCCGCAGCTCCTGCTCACGCCAAGGATGAGCTGGTTCTGGCCCTGACTCAGATGCCGGGGACCTGGAATCCGGTCATCAGCTCGATGCTGGCCAAATCGCTGATTGCCAACATGACGGCCCGTCCGCTCACGGCCTTCGACGCGGACTGGAAGCTCGTCTGCCTTGCCTGCACCGAGCTGCCGACGGTCGAGAATGGCAAGGCGCGGGTGATCGACCTGCCCGACGGCAAGAAGGGCATGGAGATCGACATCGAGCTGCGCGACTTGCGCTGGGGTGACGGCGTGCCGGTGACGACCAAGGACGTCGCCTTCACTCTCGAGGTCGGCAAACATCCGCTGTCAGGCGTCGCCTCCTCGGAGGGCTACAAGCGGGTCCTGAAGCTCGATGTCAAAGACGATCGCCGTTTCACCATGACGATTGATCGAGTGACCTTCGACTACAACAGCAGCGCGTTGCTTCTGCTGCCGGCGCACATCGAGAAGCCGATCTTCGAGGCGAACCCGGCCGAGTACCGCAACAAGACCGCCTACGACACGCAATCGACCAATCCGGGCTTGGCCTTCGGTCCCTACCGCATCGTCGAGATCGTGCCCGGCAGCAGGGTCACCCTGGAGCAGAACCCGACCTGGACGGGCGAGAAACCGCATTTCAAACGGATCGTCGTCAAGATCATCGAGAACACGGCGGCACTGGAAGCCAATCTTCTCTCGGGTGGCGTCGACTATGTGCTGGGCGAGCTTGGCCTCTCGCTCGATCAGGCGATCGCCTTCGAGAAGCGCCACGGCGCCAAGTACAACGTCATCTACAAGCCGGCACTGATCTGGGAACACATCGACGTCAACCTCGACAACAAGCTGCTGGCCGACAAGCGCGTGCGACAGGCGATGCTGCTCGCCATCGATCGCAAGGCCATTTCGGAGAAGCTGTTCGACGGCAAGCAGCCGATCGCGCATGGCGGCATCAGCGACCTCGACCCGATGTTCAGCCCGATGGCGCGGCAATACAACTATGACCCGGCTGCCGCGAAGAAGCTGCTCGACGAGGCAGGCTTCTCGACCATCCGCAACAACGTGCGCCAGAACGCAGCGGGTGAGCGGCTGTCGATCGAGCTTGGAACGACCGCGGGCAATCGCGTGCGCGAGCTCGTGGCGCAGGTCATCCAGAGCCAGCTCCGGCAGGTCGGCATCGAGGTCCGCATCAAGGCCGACCCGCCGCGCCTCTTTTTCGAGGTGATGAACCGGAGGAACTACAACGCGCTCGGCATGTATGCCTGGGTGCAGCGCCCCGGCGGCGTGCCACGCTCGACCCTGCATTCCAAGGAGATCCCCACGGCCGAGAATGGCTGGAGTGGCCAGAACTATCCGGGCTACGCCAACCCGCAGATGGACAAGGCGCTCGACGATGCCGAACGCGAACTCGACGTCGATAAGCGCCGCGCTTTCTTCGCCGAAATTCAGAAGCTCGCAGCCGACGATCTGCCGTCCCTGCCGCTATTCTTCCGCGTCGATCCCTTCGTGATCCCCAAGGCGCTAAAGGGTGTCACTCCCACCGGCACACTGAACAGCTCGACGCTCTGGATCGAGCAGTGGCGGTGGGAAGGCCAGTGAGCCGCTACTTCGCTTCGCGAGCCGTCCAGACGATCATCACGCTCGCCGTGATGAGCCTGGTTGTCTTCCTGCTGATCGGGCTGATGCCGGGCGATCCGATCGATCTGATGATCTCGGGCGACCCCAACATGAGGAGCGAGGACGCGGCCCGGCTGCGCGCCGCCTACGGGCTCGATAAGCCGCTGCTCGAACGCTACCTCACCTGGGCAGGCGAAGCGGTGCAGGGCAACTTCGGCTACTCGCGTTCCTTCGGCCAACCGGTGCTCACCATCCTCTGGCCGCGCCTCCTCAACACCCTGCTTCTGGCGGGTTCAGCCTTCGTGCTGTCGGTGGCGATCGCCCTGCCCCTCGGCATCTGGGCCGCCGCCCATCCCCGCAGCCGCGCCGATTACCTGATCAATCTCTTCTGCTTCGCCGGTATCTCGACGCCACCTTTCTGGCTGGCGCTGCTGCTGATCACCTTGTTTGCGGTCTTCCTGGGCTGGCTGCCAGCCGGTGGCATGGCGTATCCGCGGCCCGGCACGCCCTGGAACATCGCGCTTGCCGAGCAACTTCGCCATCTCGTGCTGCCGGTGGTGACGCTGACCCTGATCCAGCTCGGGCCGTACACGCGTTTCATGCGCGGCGCGATGATCGAAGCGCTGCGCCAGGACTATGTCCGCACGGCACGCGCCAAGGGCGCCCCGGAACGGACCGTTCTGTGGCGGCATGCCTTCGCCAACGCGCTGGCCCCTGTCCTCACGATCCTGGCCCTGTCGTTCGGCGGGCTCTTCTCCGGCGCGGTGATCACCGAGACCATGTTCGCCTGGCCGGGCATGGGCAAGGCGATCTATCAGGCCATCCTCGAAAACGACTACAACCTCGCCCTCGTCGGCCTGCTGCTGGCGACGGCGGCAACCATCGCCGGCAATCTGCTGGCCGATCTCGGCTATGCCTGGGTCGATCCGCGCGTCTCGCTGGCGGCGGACCAGCCATGACCCGCGGCTGGAGCCGATTGCGGCGCCATCATCTGGCACGCGCCTCGCTGATCTTCCTGATCGTCATCATGGTGCTGTCGCTCGCCGCCCCGTTGATCGCGGAGCTTCGTGGCGTCGATCCCACGCAGACCGACCTCTTCCGCCGTTTCGAGCCGCCCTCGGCCGCGTACTGGCTGGGCACCGACGATGTCGGCCGCGATCTCTTCCAGCGCCTGCTCGATGGCGGCCGGGTGTCGCTGCTGGTCGGCCTTGCGGGCGCCCTTCTCTCGGGCCTGCTCGGCGCCCTGATCGGCGTGGCGGCCGGCTACCTCGGCGGTCGGCTCGACGCCTTCCTGATGCGCTTCACCGACGGCGTGATCGCCTTGCCGCTGCTGCCGCTGCTGATCGTCGTGGCCGCCGTCGATCCGCGAAAGCTCGGCGTGCCGGCCGAGCTGGCACAATCGGAAGCCTTCTCGCTCTATCGCATCGTGGTGATCATCGCGCTCACCGGCTGGACCACGGTCGCCCGGCTGGTGCGCGCCGAGACACTGTCTCTCAAGGCGCGCGACTTCACGCGGGCGGCGAAGGCACTGGGCGCGCAACCCGTTCGAATCATGCTGCGCCACATCCTGCCCAACACGGCGGGGTCCCTGATCGTCGCCACGACGATCTCGATGGGCACCTTGATCCTGCTGGAATCGACCCTGTCCTTCCTCGGCCTCGGCATCCAGCCGCCGGCCGCGAGCTGGGGCAACATGCTGACCGGCGCGCAGGAACTTTTACAGGAAGCGCCGGTGCTGGCGCTGTGGCCCGGCCTTCTCATTTTCCTGACCGTGATCGCCTTCAATTTCCTGGGGGACGGTCTGCAGGATGCCCTCGATCCCCGAAGCGAGAGACGCTGATGACCGATGCAACGTTGAAATCTGCCGAATTCACCGCGCTCAGCAGGCTAACCGCCGACATCGACCTCAATGGAGAGGGAAAGGCCACGGGCTTCGTGCGCGTGCCGCATTCGGTGCATCGTTCCGCCTATGGCTGGATTCCGATCCCCATCGTGCGCATCAAGAACGGGGACGGCCCGAACGTGTTGATGCAGGCCGGCAACCACGGCGATGAATGGGAAGGCCAGATCGGACTCGGCAACCTGATCCGCAGCATCGAACCCAAGGATATCAAGGGCCGGCTGGTGATCCTGCCCTCCGCGAACTTTCCTGCCGCGATGGAAGGCCGACGCACCTCGCCGATCGACGAGGGTAACTTGAACCGCTCCTTCCCCGGCGATGCCGAAGGCACGATCACGCAACAGATCGCCTATTGGATCGAGCATGCCCTGTTGCCGGGCTTCGATTACGCCTTCGACTTCCACTCCGGCGGCAGCTCCCTCACCTACATCCCGAGCGCGCTGGCACCGCGCCATCAGGATGCCGTGCGCATGGAGAAGGTCACCGGCCTGCTGAAGGCCTTCGGGGCTCCGGTGAGCTACATCTCTGCCGCGCCCCAGGGCGGTGGCCGCACCTTCACCTCGGCCGCGTATCGCGCGGGTGTGATCGCGATGGGCACGGAGCTGGGCGGCGGCGGTCTGGTGACGCCGGGTTCCCTCAAGGTCGCCGAAAGCGGCATGCGGCGCGTGCTGGCCCATGTTGGCCTGCTGCAAGGCTCTGTCCCTGCGCCGTCGGCCACGCGGCTCACCGAGATCGGCGGCGATGACTATTACGTCTACGCGACCGACGGCGGGTTGTTCGAGCCCCTGGTCGAACTGGGCGATGAGGTGAAAGCAGGCCAACCCGCCGCACGTATCCACTTCCACCATACGCCATGGCGTGAACCCGAAATCGTGCCATTCAAGCGCGCAGGCCTCGTACTTTGCAAGCGCGTGCCGGCGCGCTGCGAACGCGGCGATTGCCTCTTCCACCTCGCGACGGATATCGCAGGTTAAACGGCCGCCTCCGGAAACCGCGCGGCACCCTCCTCCAGCTAGGTGGGATCGTTTTCATTTTTGGAAACGTTTCCAATTTTTCTTGCCATTCCCGATGTCGAGGTCAATATTCATCTAAAGAACGGGTAGGAAATCGTTTCCAGATGGGTCGAATAACGATCCGCGACGTGGCGCAGGCTGCCGGGGTTTCCCTGGGCTCGGCCTCGCGGGCATTGAACGGCGGCAAGCATGTCAGCGCACGCATTGCGCGCGACGTAACGGCTGCTGCCGAACAGCTCGGCTATGAACCCGATTTCCTCGCCCGCAGCCTGCGGACGCGCTCCAGCGGCATGATCGGCTGCCTGGTGTCCGACGTGGCCAACCCGCTCTACGCCAGCATCGTCCAGGCAGCGGAGGCGCGGTTGCGCGATGCCGGCTATCTGCTGGTCGTCGCCAATACCGCCAACGAGCCGGCGCGTGAACGCGCCGCCGCCGCAGAGTTCCGCGGCCGCCGCCTCGATGGCGTCCTCGTCGCCCCTGGCAGCGATGCCAACGACGAAACCTGGCGCGGTCTCGTTGCCGGCGGCGCGGCCGTCGTCATCCTCGACCGCGACGTGCCAGATGCGGACGGTGACGATTGGCCTGCGGTGCTGGTCGATCATCGCGGCGGCGCGCAGGCTGCGACCCGATATCTGATCGGCCTTGGCCATCGCCGTATTGCCCTGCTCACCCCTGGCACGCGGATGCGGCCGGGCCGCGAACGCATTGCGGGCTTTCAGGCTGCCTTCGCCGAGGCCGGACTCGATCCCATAGGCGCGATCGTCTCGGCGCAGGAAACGTCGATGGATTTCGCCCATGGCGATGCGCTGGCGCTGTTGGGTGCCGCCGATCGGCCAACGGCCCTGATCGCCCTCGGCACGCGCATACTGGCGGGCGCACTGCGGGCCGCCCGCGACCTCAATCTCTCCCTGCCGCGCGATCTCTCCGTCCTGTCAGTCGGCGATACCGATCTCGCGGCCGTCCATGCGCCCGCCATCACGGCGCTGCGCTGGAGCCTGGAAGATGTCGGCCGAGCCGCCGCCGAGTTGCTGCTGCAACGCCTGCGTGGCGGCGACGCAGGCGCCGCAGCACGCGCGCTGCTGCCGGTCGATCTCGTGCTGCGCGAGTCCTGCGCCGCACCTGCCAAAAGCTGAAATACACCGAGGGGAAGGAAACGATGAATATGCTCCGCAGAACAATGGCGTTTGCCCTGGCCGCGGGCTTTGCCGTGCCGGCGTTCGGTCAAAGCGCCGACGCCAACTGGCCGAGCGCCAAGCCCATCAAGATGATCGTGCCCTTCGCCGCGGGCGGCGGCACCGACCTGGTGGCACGCTCGCTGGCCGAAAAGCTCGGGACTGCCCTCGGCCAGACGATCATCGTCGACAACAAGCCCGGCGCCTCGGGCGTCATCGCCATGGAGGCAGCGGCCAAGTCGGCACCCGACGGCTACACACTGGTCCTGGGCTCGGCCAGCACCGTCGTCGTCAATCCGGCGGTGCTGCCCGACCTGCCCTACGATCCAGTGAACGGCTTCGAACATCTGGGCGATGTCGGCTCCGCGTCCGTCGTGCTGGTCGCCCACCCCGACTTCCCGGCCAAGGATCTGCGCGACGTGATCGCCATGGCCAAGGCCAAGCCCGGCGAGCTGAACTACGGCACCTGGGGCAACGGCTCGACCGGCCACATGTGTGCCGAGATGGTGCGTGCCGCCACCGGCGTGCAGATGACGCACGTGCCCTACAAGGGCGCGGCGCTGGTGCTGAACGACATCGCCGCAGGCCACATCAAGCTGGGCTATGCCGACGTGCAGTCGGTGGTGCCGATGGCCAAGTCGGGCAAGGTGAAGGTCGTGGCCTCCTGCGCCCGCCGCTCCATCAACTTCCCCGACGTGCCGGGCTATGCCGAGCAGGGTGTGCCGTTCGACTTCGTGTGGCGTTACGACCTGATGGTGCCGGCCAAGACGCCCAAGCCGATCGTCGACCGCCTGCACGCCGAACTGATGAAGGTGTTGGCAATGCCCGACATCAAGGAACGCTGGACCGAGTTCGGCATGACGGCCTCGACCATCAGCCCGGCCGACCTCAAGGCGCAGACCGGCCGCGATGTCGCCGCCCTCACCAAGCTGGCGCGCGACGCGGGGATCCGCCAATGAGCCGGCTGCTCGGGCCTGTCCGCCAGAACGGCTATGTCGTCCGCGACATCGAAAAGGCCATGAAATACTGGTCTGAGACCATGGGCGTCGGTCCGTGGTTCTATATCGAGAAGCCGCCGATCGAAGCCTTCGAATACAAGGGCCAGCCCTCACAGCCCGACATCTCGATTGCTCTCGCAAACTCGGGGCCATTGCAGATCGAATTGATCCAGCAGCGCAACGACGCGCCGTCAATGTATCGCGACTTCCTGCAGGCGGGTCACGAGGGCCTGCAGCATGTCGCCTACTGGACCACCGACTTCGACGGTACGTTGGCCAAATGCCTCGCCGCGGGCTGGCGCATCGGCCATCGCGGCCAGATCGGCGCGCGCGGGCGCTTCCTCTACTTCGAAAGCACCGGCCATCCGGGGACGGTGATCGAGCTGTCGGAGATATCGGGCAACAAAGGCAAGTTCTTCGAGAAGATCGCCCGCGAGGCCGAGAGCTGGGATGGCAGCAACGCGATCCGCAGGCTTTGATCGCCATGACCGCATCTGCTCTCGCTCCGTCCCGGTCGTTGTCCGGGCAAGTAGCTGTCGTCACGGGCGCAGCGTCGGGCCTGGGGTTCGCCATCGCCGAGCGATTGACCGAGGAAGGTGTGCGCGTGGCCCTGTGGGATCGCGATCCCGACGGCCTAGACCGTGCCAGAGAGAAGATCGGCTCGACCTCCGCCGCAATCGTCGCGGACGTTACCGATACAAAGGCCGTACGCTCGGCCTGGATTGAAACGAAGCAAGCGCTCGGCACACCGGCCATCCTGATCAGCAGCGCCGGTATCCTGGGCCCGAGTGCCGCCTTCGCCGACTATCCAGAAGAAACGTGGCAGCGGGTGCTCGACGTCAATCTCAACGGCACGTTCCGTTGCTGTCAGGCGGCCGTGCCGGACATGGTCGCGGCAGGCTATGGCCGCATCGTCAACATCGCTTCGGTTGCAGGCAAGGACGGCAATCCGTACGTCGCGGGCTATGTCGCGTCGAAGGCAGCGGTGATCGGGCTCACGAAGTCGATGGGCAAGGAACTCGCGACCCGTGGCGTCCTGGTCAACGCCATCGCGCCGTCGGCATCGGAGACGGCGATCTTCGGTGAACTGACCGACGCCTATCGCGCCCGCCTGATCGCCAATGTACCGATGAACCGTTTCGTGGCGCCGCGCGAAATCGCCGAGATGGCGTTGTGGCTCGCCTCCCCGGCCTGCAGCTTTTCGACGGGCGCCACCTTCGACATCTCCGGCGGCCGCGCCACGTTCTAAGGTTCTCCGGAAGGGTGCCCAGAAGCTTGCCGCCAAGGTCACGCTTTGGATTCAACTTTTAGGCTGGTTGCACTTGCCCACTGCCATCTCGCAGCGGCAAGCTTGTCCCGTTTCCGTCGCTGGAGGGGACACCCGATGGACAACCATAGCGGATACGACGACCGCACGCCCGACGTGGCAGCTCAGGTCATGCTGATAGCATTCGTTGGCATATGGGGGTACCTGACTTGTTCGGCCATCCTGCAGTTCACAGTGCTGACCCAGTGACAGCGCATTCCGCTGTGATGGAGCAGCGCTAGGGCTATCGGCAGGCCTTGCAGGAAAGCTTTGGCGCGGTCGTGCGCCCGTCCTTGCGGGGTCGCGCCTCGGCGTGACCACAGACGGAGCAGCCGTCGATCTCGAAGTCGATCCAATGAGTCGGTGCGCTGCAGGCCTCGCAGGGCAAGCCGCGGCGCGACTGGATGGAGCCAAAGCCCGGCACCTTGCACTTGGGGCAGAGCCGCTGCAGGCGCTTGGCAAGTTTCCACGATAGTGCCCGCAGCACCTGCATCCGCGTCGGATTGCGATGCGCCCGCATGTCGGCGAGAAGCACCGCAAGACCATCGGTGGAGCGGCGCGCCTCGCGATCCATCGCTGCCAGCACATCGGCTTCTGTCTCGAGGCCCTTGATCGGATGGTCCATGTCGCTGGAGCAGATCACGAACACGCCGTAACGCGGGAAGCCCATCGCTTTCAGGATGCCCGGAACCGCCGGGTCACCTGCCGGGAATCGCTGCAGCCGCCAGTTGGTCCGGTGGGTAGCCAGGGTCTCGACAAGACGAAGCCCGCGTTTGCGATCGACGAAGGCCATGATCTCGACGCCGCACGACGTCAACGGCACGCGCTCGATCGGTCCGTAGCTGCCCTCGCTCGCCAGGGCGCAATCGACATCCATGGTCTTGAAGACCATCTCGGCCTTGATGGCGCAGGTCTCGACCAACGCATCGGGCCGCGGCACCTCACCCGAGAAGGTGCCGAGCTTGTCGGTGTCGAGATCCGGCGCGACCAAAACCTCGGCGTCCAGCACACGTCGGAAAGCAGGCGCAGCGGCCTGCTCCTTGGCGTGAATGGTGGCGAGGCCGACGCGCGCGCCGGCATAAGGGTGAGCTACAACAGACAAAACGCAGAGCCGGTTGGACGCTAGACGCTACTCCGCAGCCTGTGGCAGCGCCTGGCGGCCAAGCTGCTGTTCGACGAGGGTCGCCCAATAGGACGCGCCGATGGGCAGGATCTCGTCGTTGAAGTCGTACCCCGGATTGTGGACCATGCAGCTTCCGACACCGTCGCCGTTGCCGATCCAGATGTAGCAGCCCGGCTTCTTGAGAAGCATCCAGGCAAAATCCTCGCTGCCCATAGCGGGTGTCGGATTGCGGTTCACGTTCTCCAGGCCGACCAGCGCCGACGCCGCGCTCGCGGCGAACTCCGTCTCCTGCTCGCTGTTGACGGTTGCGGGATAGCGACGCTCGTAGCGCCACTTCGTGACCTCGGCACCGAAGCCCGCCGCGACGTTGCGCGCGATCTTCTCGATATGCTTTTCGATCATGTCCTGCACCGGCTTCTTGAAGGTGCGGACCGTGCCTCGCAGCACGCATTCCTGCGGGATGACGTTCCAGGTATCGCCGGCATGGATCTGCGTCGTCGAGACGACGGCGGTATCCATCGGGTCGACATTGCGGGCCACGATCGACTGCAGCGCCGTCACGATGTGCGAGCCGACAACGACCGGGTCGATACCGTGATGCGGCATGGCGCCGTGGGCGCCGACGCCCTTCACCACCACTTCGAAGATGTCGTAGGCCGCCATCATCGGACCGGGGCGTACGGCAAAGCGGCCGACCGGGATACCCGGGATGTTGTGCATGCCGTAGACACCTTCGACCGGGAACTTCTCGAACAGCCCCTCCTCGACCATGACGCGGCCGCCGCCTTCGTTCTCCTCGGCCGGCTGGAAGATGAAGTAGACCGTGCCGTCGAAGTTCTTGGTCTCGGCGAGATACTTGGCAGCGCCCAGCAGCATGACCGTATGGCCGTCGTGGCCGCAGGCGTGCATCTTGCCGGGGATCGTCGACTTGTGGTCGAACTCGTTGGTCTCGTGCACATCGAGCGCATCCATGTCGGCGCGCAGTCCGATCGCCCGCTTTGAATTGCCAGCGCGCAGCACGCCGACCACACCGGTCTTGGCCAGACCGCGATGCACTTCGAGGCCGAACGACTTCAGCTTCTCGGCAACGACGTCGGCCGTCCGCACTTCCTCGAAAGCCGTCTCGGGGTGGCTATGGATATCGTGGCGCCACGCCGTCATGTCCTTGTGGAACGAGGCAATGCGGTTGATGACCGGCATTTACAATCTCCGAAATGAGTTCGCTGGATCGTAAGCGAGCACGGCAGGGGGTCAAGCTTCCTGGGCATGCGCCCGCGCACACCCCGTCGTGCAAGAAGACGGGAACGTCAATAGGTGCGGTCTTCGACCGCCAACCTGCCCTCTTCGATCGCATGGCAGGCAACCGTACCGCCCTCGATCGGCAGCGCCTGAGGCCGCTCGGCCTTGCAGCGCTCGTTGGCGAAGGGACACCGAGGATGGAAGGTGCAGCCCGACGGCGGATTGATGGGACTGGGCACTTCGCCCGCAACCGGGCTGCGCTGGCGGCCCGTCATGTCGAGGTCAGGAATCGTGTCGAGCAGCATCCGTGTGTAGGGATGCTTGGGCCGGCGGAACAGCGTCTCGGTCGGCGCCACCTCGACCAGGCGGCCGAGGTACATCACGCCCACCCGGGTGGAGATGTGATAGACGACCGCAAGATTGTGCGAGATGAAGAGATAGGTGAGCTGCAGGCGTCGCTGCAGGTCGACCATCAGGTTCAGTATCTGCGCCTGCACCGACACGTCGAGCGCCGAGGTGGGCTCGTCACACACCAGGAACTCCGGCTGGCTCGCGAGCGCGCGGGCGATCGAGATGCGCTGGCGCTGGCCGCCCGAGAACTCGTGCGGATACTTGCGTCCGTCGGCTGGCGTCAGGCGCACCTGGCGCAGAAGATCGCCGACCTGCTTCTCCAAGTCGGCGCGGTCCTTGGACAGGCCGAAGGCGCGGATCGGCTCGGCGATAATGTCGAACACCCGCCAGCGTGGATTGAGGCTGGCATAGGGGTCCTGGAAGATCATCTGCATGCGCCGCTTGAGCGATGCCGTCTCCGCCCGGCTGCGCCGCGACGCCATGTCGTTGCCGTCGAATTCGATACGGCCGCCGGTCGGCGGGAAGAGCCCCACCACCAGCCGCGCGACCGTCGACTTGCCGCAGCCCGACTCGCCCACCAGCGAGAAGGTCTCGCCCTTGGCGATCTCGATATCGATACCGTCGACCGCCTGCACGATCTGCTTCGGTTTGCCTTCGATCGCGCGCACCAGCCAGGGCGGCGACACGTCGAAATAGCGTTTCAGCCCCTCGAGCTGGACGAAATGGTTCTGGCTGCCATCAGGCATCGACCATCTCCTTCGAGACGGGTTGGCCAACCCCGCCGGCATCGTGCCGCCAGCAGGCCGCTCGGCTCGATCCAGCCGTCATCAGCTCCGGCCGTTCGATGAGGCAGCGTGCGCCATGAACGGTACAGCGCGGGTTGAAGGCGCAACCTTTGGGAATCTCGGTGAGGCGCGGCATGGCGCCGTCGATCTGTGTCAGCCGCTCGTGGCGCACGCCGAGGCTCGGGATCGAACCCATCAGCCCCTTGGTGTAGGGGTGCTGCGCGTGCTTCACCACGTCGCGCACCGGACCGATTTCGGCAACGCGGCCGGCATACATCACCGCCACGCGATCGGCGGTCTCGGCGATCACGCCCATATCGTGCGTCACCAGCATCACCGCCGTCTGATGCTCGCGGCAGAGGCGCTTCAGGAGCGCGATGATCTGCGCCTGGATGGAAACGTCGAGCGCTGTCGTCGGCTCGTCAGCCACGATCAGCCGCGGGCCCGCGCACAAGGCGAGGGCAATCACCACCCTCTGGCGCATGCCGCCGGAGAACTGGTGCGGATAGTGATCGATACGCATCTCCGCACCCGGAATGCCAACCTCCTTCAGGAGGTCGATCGCACGGGTTCGGGCGGCGGAGTTGGACAGACCGAGATGCGTCTGGATCGTCTCGATGAGCTGACGGCCTACCGAATAGAGCGGATTGAGGCTGGTCAGTGGATCCTGAAAGATGGCGCCGATGCGGGCGCCGCGGATCTTGCGCATCTCCTCGTAGGGCAGATTGTCGATGCGCCGGCCTTCGAGCCTGATCTCGCCGCCGGCGATGCGGCCCGGCGGTTCAAGCAGGCCGATGATGGCGTTGCCGGTCAGCGACTTGCCCGCCCCTGACTCACCCACCACGCCCAGCACTTCACCCGGCGCGATGTCGAACGACACGTCATCGACGGCCAGAAGAGTGCCGCGGCGCGTCGGGAACTCGACGCGGAGATTGCGGACTTCCAGAAGTGGCGGATTGTTCGATGCGGCGGCCATCTCGCGTCCAACCTCAGCGCAGTTTGGGATTGAGGGCGTCGCGCAGCCAGTCGCCCAGGAGGTTGACCGCGAGCACGAGCGCCGCGAGCGTGACGCCGGGGAACACGGTGATCCACCAGTCGCCCGACTGCAGCACCTCGTTGCCAAGCCGGATCAAGGTGCCGAGCGACGGCTCGGTCGAGGGCAGTCCGACGCCCAGGAACGAGAGCGTCGCCTCGGTGATGATGGCGAGGCCGAGATTGATGGTGGCGATGACGAGGACCGGCCCGGTGACGTTGGGCAGCACGTGACGCACCATGATCACCAGCGGCGACAGGCCGATCACCCTCGCTGCCTGCACATATTCCTTGTTCTTCTCGACCAGTACCGAGCCGCGCACGGTGCGGGCGTACTGGACCCAGAAGGAGAGCCCGATGGCGCCGACGATGACGAACAACGCGATCTCGTCGTGGCGCTGCACCGAGATCACGGTGCGCACGACACCGTCGATCAGCAATGCCACCAGAATGGCCGGAAAGGTGAGCTGCACGTCGGCAATGCGCATGATCACCGCATCGACGGCACCACCGAGATAGCCGCTGAGCAGGCCGAGCGTAATGCCGAGGGTCATGGCGACGACCACCGAGGCAATGCCCACGACCAGGGACAACCGCGTGCCGTACATGATCGACGAAAGGATGTCCCTGCCCTGATCGTCCGTGCCGAGCGGAAAGGTCCAGTCGCCATCGGACGAGATCAGTACCGGCGGCTTCAGCCCGTCGCTGAGGCTCAAGGTTGCCGGATCGAAGGGCGTATGGGGCGCCAGAATCGGGGACAGGAAGGCGATAGCAACGATCAGGATGGTGGCGACAGCAGCAGTCACGGTCAGCGGCGAAGACTTGAAGCTCCACCACACATCGCTGTCGGTCATGCGATGCAGCCAGCCGGCCGGTGCCGATGAGTCCGCCATATCAGTGCCCCGCGGCGCGCGCCGTGCCCTGCGCGCGCAGGCGCGGGTCGACGGCGAAGTAGAGAAGATCGACGGTGAGGTTGATCAGCACGAATAGCAGGCCGATCAGCATCAGATAGGCCGCCATTACCGGGATATCGGAGAACTGAACGGACTGGATGAAGAGCTGCCCCACGCCCGGCCACGCGAACACCGTCTCGGTGACAATGGCGAAGGCGATCAGCGCACCGAGCTGCAGGCCCGTCACGGTGATCACCGGCACCAGCGTGTTCTTCAGCGCGTGGCCGAAGTTGACGGCACGATTGGAAAGGCCGCGGGCGCGCGCGAACTTGATGTAGTCGGTGCGCATCACCTCCAGCATCTCCGAGCGCACCAGACGCATCAGCAGGGTGAGCTGGAACAGGCCGAGCGTGATCGACGGCAGGATCAGCGCCTGCAGGCCCTTCACCGTCAGGAAGTTGGTCGTCCACCAGCCGATCTGCACCGTCTCCCCTCGCCCGAACGACGGCAGCCAGTGGAGCCAGACGGCAAAGACCAGAATCAGCAGGATGCCGATCAGGAAGGTGGGTAAGGAGATGCCGATCAGGGATACGGCCTGGAACAACCGGCTCGACCAGTGATTGGGATAGAGGCCGGTATAGACGCCCATCGGGACGCCCACGAGCAGAGCGAAGAGCGCAGCGCAGAAAGAGAGTTCGAGCGTTGCCGGCATTCGCTCGACGATCATGCTACCGACCGGTTCGGAGGTACGGTAGCTCAGGCCGAACTTGCCCTGCGCGGCATTGGCGATGAAGCGCACGAACTGGACGGGCGGCGAATCATTGAGGCCGAGCTTCTCGCGCAGCGCCTCGCGTTCCTGGGCCGGCGTATCCTGACCGACCATCGCGTTGATCGGATCGCCGACGTAACGAAACAGAGAAAAGGCGACCAGCCCGACCGTCAGCAGCACTGCGATCGATTGCAAGAGTCGTCTCAGAATGAAGGCAAGCATACGTTGTCTTTATTATTAGGCGCCAGCGCCCCTGCGTGTGGGATCACCCCTAGCAGGAATAAGGCCAAAAATGAAGGCGCGCCGGGGGTGTATCCCCAGCGCGACTTCATCCATTCGACGAGATTGCGCTACCCGTGACAGGTGCGCGCTCCCTGCTACTTGATGTTCACGTACCGCAGCGGAAAGCTGTTATCCGCGGGCTGCACGAGATCGATGTTCTTGCGCGACGCCCAGACCAGCGCCTGCTGGTGCAGCGGGACGTAGGCGAAGTCGTCGACGTAGATCTTCGTGGCTTCGCGGATCATGGCGTCGCGCTTGGCCTTGTCGGTCTCCACTTCGACGGCATTCGAGAGTTCGTCGAACTTCTTGCTGGAGTAGCCGCCGGCATTATAGAGGCCCTTCTTGGCCTTCACATCCGGCGTCTGGATGATCTGCTCGAAGACGTTGTGCACGTCGTAGGTGGTCGCCGGCGACCAGCCCAGCATGTAGAAGCTGGTGTTGCTCGGCTTGCCGTCCGCCGTGCTGCGCAGGATCTTGGCGAAGTAGAGATTACGCGTCTGGGCGCGCAGGTTCACCTTCACGCCGATCTTCGCCAGCATCGAGACGACCGCCTGGCAGATCTTCTCGTCGTTGACGTAGCGGTCGTTCGGGCAATCCATGCCGACCTCGAAGCCGTTGGGATAGCCGGCATCGGCCAGCATCTTCTTGGCTTCCTCGGGCTTCAGCAGCGCCGGACGCTTGTCGAGCTCCTTGGTGTAGCCGTTGATGCCCGGCGCCACCATCAGGTTGGTCGGGAACGACTGGCCGCGCATCACGGTACGCTTGATCGCGTCGACGTCGATCGAGCGATGGATCGCCTCACGGACCTTCTTGTCCTTGAACGGGTTCTTGCCCTTGACGTTGGACTCGACCAGCTCGTCGCGCTCCTGGTCGAAGCCCAGGAAGACGATGCGGGTTTCCGGCCCTTCGAGGACCTTGATGTTGGCGTCCTTCTTGAGGTTGTCGGTATCGGCCGGCGGCACCTCGTAGGTCATGTCGATATCGCCCGCCTTCAGCGCGGCGATGCGGGTCGCAGCGTTCGGCACCGGCGTGAAGATCACCTCGGTGAGGTTGTGCTCCGGCTTGTCCCACCAGGTGGGATTGGCGACGAGGATCGTCTTCTCACCCGCACGGCGCTCCTTCAGCATGAAGGGGCCGGTGCCCATGGCATTGCGGGTCGCGAAGTTCTCTTCGTTCTTGATCATGTCGGCCGGCTGGACGGCGTTGTTCTTTTCCGCCCAGGCCTTGGACATGATGCTGATCGACGCCCACTTGTCCGCGAGCAACGGATCGGGAACGCTCGTCGTCACTTCGACGCGATGGTCGTTGATCTTCTTGATCTCCTTCATCGAGGAGAAGTTGCCGTTGACGTTCGAGCCCGGCCCGTTGGCGCGGTTGATCGAGAAGATCACGTCGTCGGCGGTGAACGGCGTACCGTCGCTGAACTTCACGCCTTCGCGCAGGTCGAAGAACCAGCTCGTCGGGCTGGTCTGTCCCCACTTGGTGGCGAGCGCCGGCTCGAGCTTCAGTTCCTTGTTACGGCGGACCAGCGGGTCGTAGATGTTCGCCGTGAAGGTCAGCAGGAAGGTTTCCTGCCGGGCATATGGATCCATCGAGCTGACATCGCCCGAGTTGGCCCATTTGAAGGTCTTGGCGTTGGCCATCGGCGCAAACGCCGCACTCGCGCAGACGAGCGCCGTCAGCGCCACTGTATGTCGCAGATTGAAGTACATCGGAACTTACCCCCTCGGTGATCGCCGCCGCCGCATAAGCAAACCTCCCCGGCCGCCATCCCATGCGTGGACGCATATCTCAGTAACGTTGCACCTGCCGTGAGACCGCGTCAATTGCACAAAAAATTTGCATGTCCAGATAGAGTGAACTTAGGCCTCAGCCGGGCTATCGTGGCCGGATTCACAGTACTAGGGGTACGGCCATGAACGACGTTTCTCGCAGCTTCCGCGGCAATTCCAATGCTTCGCGGGATATCGCACATCACCTGCACCCCTACACGAATTTCAAGAAGCACGAGACGACGGGTCCGCTGACCATCGTGCGCGGCCGCGGCGTCTACGTCATGGACGACGACGGCAAGGAGTACATCGAGGGTATGGCCGGCCTCTGGTCGGCAGCGCTGGGCTTCAGCAACGAGCGGCTGGCGACGGTCGCCTACGAGCAGATGAAGCAGCTGCCTTTCTATCACGCCTTCAACCAGCGCAGTCACGAGCCCGCGATCAACCTCGCGGAGAAGCTGAAGTCGATGGCGCCGGTGCCGATGTCGAAGGTGTTCTTCGCCAACTCCGGCTCCGAAGCCAACGACACCGTCGTGAAGATGGTGTGGTACATGAACAACGCGCTCGGCCGTCCGAAGAAGAAGAAGATCGTCGGCCGCCTCAAGGGCTATCACGGCATCACCGTGGCCTCAGGTAGCCTCACCGGCCTGCCGACCAACCACCGTTCCTTCGACCTGCCGATCCAGGGCATCGTGCACACGAGCTGCCCGCACTACTACCGCTTCGCCAAGGACGGTGAGACCGAGGAGCAGTTCGCGACGCGCTGCGCCGAAGAACTCGAGCAGCTCATCATCAAGGAAGGTGGCGCCGACGAGGTCGCGGCGATGATCGCCGAGCCGGTGATGGGCGCCGGTGGCGTGATCGTCCCGCCCAAGGGCTACTACGAGAAGATCCAGGCGGTCTGCAAGAAGTACGACATGCTGTTCATCGCCGACGAGGTGATCTGCGGCTTCGGTCGTACCGGCAACGTCTGGGGCAGCCAGACGATGAACATCAAGCCGGACATCCTGACCTGCGCCAAGGCGCTTTCCGCGTCGTTCCTGCCGATCTCGGCGGTGATGATCAACGAAGCCGTCTACCAGGCGCTGATGAGCGAGAGCGACAAGATCGGCACCTGGGGCCACGGCTTCACCTACTCAGGTCATCCCGTCGCCGCCGCCGTCGCGCTGGAGGCTCAGAAGATCTACGAGGAGACCGACCTGTTCGGCCACGCCAAGCGCCTGAGCCCGGCCTTCCAGAAGCACGTCCAGTCGTTCGCCGACCACCCGCTGGTTGGTGAGGCGATGAGCGTCGGCATGATGGGCGCGATCGAGATCGTCGCCGACAAGAAGACGAAGGCGTCGTTCGAGATCGGCGCTGTCGGTGCTGCTGGCACCAAGGTCTACAATCATGCCGTCGCGCGCGGCCTGTTCATCCGCAACATGGGCGACCGTGTCGCGATCTGCCCGCCGCTGGTGATCAACGAGACCGAGCTCGCCGACCTGTTCGGCCGCCTGCATCAGGCCTTCGATGAGACGCTGGCCGAGCTCAAGTCGGAAGGCCACTTCAAGGGCTGAGATGGCTTCCGGCCCAGATAACGGCGGAGCGACCTCCGGCGGAACGTTGCTCTCCAGCACGGGCCGCCGCATCCGCACTGGTGTTATCTGGGCCCTCGTCTCTTTTGCCATCGCCGTCGTGCCGATCGTCTACGCGACGATCGGCATGGTGGGCGACAGACCCATCGACACTGCGCTGGGATTTGCCGCTCTGTTTTGGGCGGTCGGACTGCTCTTCGCCCTGTGGGCCGCTATTCCAACCATGCGCCAATGGAGCGAGCTAGCCCCAGAGGTACGCTCACTGGGGATTACACCGCTGCTCTTCATCTGTTTGCCACAGGCAGTGGCCTTGCTCGTTCTTTGGCTGTAGCCGAGCCACCATTCGGGACCGCCCGCCGCATCCGCAACCGCGCGATCTGGGCTGTGGCCCTGTTCGCAGCGTCGATCGCGCCGGGCATCATCGGGCTCGGCATCGCCACAGCGACTGAAGACCAGATCAACACCGCCCAGCCGTTGGCTTTGTTGTTCTGGACCGTGGGACTGCTCTTCGCCTTGTGGGCTGCCGTTCCAACCTTGCGCTATTGGGACCGCCTCCGCGACCAGACGCGCTGGCTGGGAATCCTCCCTCTTCTCTCCGTCTCTCTGCTCCTGAGCGCCGCGTTGCTGGTGCCTCTGTTAGTGTAGTTGCTGCGAGCGATTCGCAACTGGAGGCATTGTCCGCGACTAAAATGTGTCTGCTTTAGAAGCGGCAACACGACTAAAATCGGCCTCGATGGATTACGAGGCATTCTTCACCGGCCATCTCGGACGCCTGCGCGACGAAGGACGATATCGTGTCTTCGCCGAGCTGGAGCGGATCGTGGGCGCCTTCCCGCGGGCGCGTCTACATCGCGAAGGCCAGCCGCCACGCGACGTCACCGTCTGGTGCAGCAACGACTATCTCGCCATGGGCCAGCATCCCGCCGTCGTGGAGGCGATGCAGGCCGCGATTGGCGCCCAGGGATCAGGCGCTGGTGGTACGCGCAACATCTCCGGCACCAACACGCTACACGCCGCGCTCGAGCGCGAGCTGGCCGCCCTCCACAACAAGCAGGCGGCCCTCGTTTTCACCTCGGGCTATGTCGCCAACGAGACGACCCTGCAAACGCTCGGCGCCATGCTGCCCGGCTGTGAGCTCTACTCCGACGCCTTCAACCACGCCTCGATGATCGCGGGCATCCGCCACTCGGGCGCCGTGCGCAAGATCTTCCGCCACAACGACGTACGCCACCTCGAGGAGTTGCTGGCCGCGGCCGATCCCGCGACGCCCAAGATCGTGGCTTTCGAGTCGGTCTACTCGATGGATGGCGACATTTCGCCGATCAACGAGATCTGCGACGTCGCCCATCGCTACGGCGCCCTCACCTATCTCGATGAAGTCCATGCCGTGGGCATGTACGGCGACAGCGGCGGCGGTGTCGCCGAACGCGACGGTGCGCTCGACAAGGTCGATATCGTGCAGGCGACGCTCGCCAAAGCCTTTGGCGTCGTGGGTGGTTACATCGCCTCGACCGAGGCCACGGTCGACTTCGTGCGCTCCTGTGGCTCGGGCTTCATCTTTACGACGTCGCTGCCGCCGGCCATCGCCGCGGCGGCGCTCGCCAGCGTGCGCCTCGTGCGCAACCAACCGGAGTTGCGCGTGCGCCACCAGGAACGCGCCGCGACCCTGAAGCGCCGCCTTGCCGCCGCCGGCCTGCCGGTAATGCCCTCGGTCACGCACATCGTGCCGGTGTTCGTGGGCGACGCTGGGCTCTGCAAGCAGGCAAGCGACCTGCTGATGGAGCGCCATGCGATCTACGTGCAGCCGATCAATTACCCGACGGTGCCGCGCGGCACCGAACGGCTGCGCCTCACCCCGACGCCGTTGCACGGTGACGAGGATATGGCACGGCTGGTCGACGCTCTCCAGGATGTCTGGCAGACGCTGGGCCTCGCCTCGAAGGCAGCAGCGGAGTAGCGACTACTCCACCGTCCGCATCGTCCAGAGGCGCGAGCGGACCAGCACGACACCGATCAGCAGGAGCATGGCCACGGCCGGCAGCAGCATCGCCGTCTTCAGGCCCCACATCGAACAGATCGTTCCCGTCAGGAAAGCGCCGATCGGGCCGCCACCGCTCAAGCCTAGCTGGAAAAGCGACATCAGGCGGGCCCGATGCGTCGCCGGCGCCACGATCTGCACCACCGTACGGCTCTGCGTCATGGTGATGCCGGCGCCGATGCCCCAGACGAAGTTCAGCGCCACGAACACCGGGAACGGCGGCAGCGTCGCCATGGCGAACAGCACCCCTGCCCCGACCATCACCGCGACGCCGATCAACCGGCCGCGCAAGGTGAAGCGTCGCGCCAGGCCGACCAGCGCCATGCTGGCCACGATGGTCGCCGCCCAGAAGGCCAAGTTGACATAGGAAAGTTCGAGCGCGCCGCCGTGATAGTTGTCGCGCACGACCAGCGGCAGCACGGCCATGAATGGCCCGACATAGAAGACGCCGACGCCGAAGTTCAGCAGGAGCACCGGCCAGATCTGGTCCGACTTGGCCGCCGCCGATACGCCCTCACCGACACTGCGCCAGAAGCCGGCGTGGGCGCCTGGCGGATGCGGGGGTGGATCAGGCAGCTTCCTCACGGCAAGGCAGCCCACCAACACCATGCCAGCATGCAGCAACAGGAGAGGCACGGCGCCGAAGCGGTCGGCTGACGAGGCGAAGCCGATGCCTAGGAGCTGACCGCCGAACTGGAGCGCCGTGGCCAGCGCCACCGCGCGCGGCAACGCCCCTTTCGTCGCGACCACCGGCAGCAACGCATCGCGTGTCGGGATGGCGAACGCGCCGATCGCGCCAGCGGCAATACCGTAGGCGATCAGCAGCGGATAGCTGAGCGCGCCCTGCCCGCCCGACCACAGCAGCGCCGCCAGCGCCAGCGGAGGTGCTGCATAGAGCATGTGATAGAGCAGCAGCAAGCGACGCGGGTTACCGCGGTCGGCGACCAAGCCACCCAGCGGCAGGAACAGCAGCGAGGGCGCCATGACGGCCGCCTGCGCGACACCGACGGCAAAGGCGTCCATGCGCAGCACCACCGCGACCAGCCACGGGAACAGCACCATCTGGATGCCGAGCGGCACGAACCAGGTGCCGAGGCCGGCGAGGTAGACGGGAAAGGCCGAAGAAGCGTCGGGAGAAGGCGGTGGGCTCTTGGCTTGATCCAAGGCAAATCCATCTATATCTTGTAGGCACTTAGTGCACGTTGCTCATTCATTAGTCAAAGGCACATATTTTCGTGTCGACCTTTAATCGTAACACCTTGGTCAAGGTTCTGGAGATCCTGGACAGCAGCCACGCCGAAGAGGCGCTGGCAGCCGCAAAACTTGCTTCGGCCATGGTGCGCGAGGCGGGTCTCACGTGGGATCAGGTGATCGACACGGCGGTGCTTCCCCGCTCGGCTTCCACACCCGCCCTACCGTCGGAACCGCCGCCGCGTGCCGTCAGCGCCGGCCCCTTCGGCTATCGGCGCGAACGTGATCTCTCGCCCCATGAGCAATTCTTCATGGTGCTGCTGAGCCCACGCACACCGGCCGACATCAAGCGCAAACTCAGGAACTGGGAAGCGCGTGTCCTCGACGGCGAGATCACCCCGCAGGAAAGCCAGGACCTGCAGTTCATGTATCAGAGTTTCGTCGTCGGCTGAGCTGCGGGCTTTATCGCCCCGCGCGATCAGAAGTCGAACGAGGTCGAGAGACGGAAGGTCCGCGGTGCCCCCAGGAGCAAGGAGGTCGCACCGCCCCCACCCGCCCAATAGGTCGTGTCGAGAACGTTGTCGACATTGAAGCGGATGGTGATCGGCTTCGCGGTCGGGCTTCTGAAATTGTCGAAGGTGTAGCGCATCCCCAGGTCGAAGCGCGTCCATTCGGGCAGCATGCGCCGCGGATAGGTCGTGTCGATGTACTGGGCGCCGGTGTAAATGGCGCGGCCGGTCAAGGTCAGCCCGGGCACGAACGGAATATCCACTTCGGTGCCGAGATTGAGTTGGACGCCGGGCGTCAGCGGCGCGATCCAGCCATCCGTGAGGCCACCCTGGGTCTTGGCGAGAACGGCGCTCAGGAACATCGCACCACCGACGATGCGCACGCCCTCCGTCGCTTCGCCGAAGAAGTTGAACTCCAGCCCCTGGTTGCGCTGTTCCCCGGCCAAGACTTGCGAGTTGGTGGCGACGTCCGTGATCACGCTCGGCTGGTTGATCTGGAAGACACTCGCAGTCGTGGTCAGCTTGCCCCAGTCGACCTTCACGCCGGCCTCGAATTGCGTCGACTTGTAGGGTGGGAAGATCGTGCCAGCGTTGGTGAAATTGGCCGGGACGACGATGCCCTGCTGCAGGCCCTGGATGAAATTGCCGTAGATCGAGACGTTCTCCCAGGGCTTGAAGACCAGGGCGACGGCAGGCGTCAGCGCGCTTTGGTCGTAGCTGTTGACCACCGCGCCCGAGGCCGCGACGAAGTTGGTGGCCTGCACGCGCTGCAGGCGCGCGCCGACGGTGAGCTGGATGCGCTTCTCGGCGGCGGTCAGCGTATCGGCGATGGCGAAGCTGCTCTGCTCCAGCGACGACACCTTGTTGGATTGAGGTTGCGCGAGATTGGGTCGCGCGATGACGGTGGGATTGTAGATGTTGGAGGCGAAGGGCGTGCCGTTCACGACACCGAGCCCGTCCTCGCGCCGGAACCCGGTCGCTGACAGCGCGAACTCGTGCCCGATCGGGCCGGTCTCGGCACGTCCCCGCAGCCCGACCTCGCCGGTGAGATACTGCGTGTAGACGCTCTGGTTGTAGGGCGACGAGGTAACGTTGCCGTTGAAGTTGGTGACAGTCAGCCGGGCGCCACCGGATAGGGCCGCGCGCCTGTTGTCGTGTGCACCAAAGGCAGCATAGGCCGTGATGCGCTCGGTCAGGTCGAACTCGCCTCTCACGACACCGAACAGGTCCTTGCGCTCGCTGAAGTTCCAGGGCTCGCCCGGGTTCGAGTTGGCCTTGGGAGCCCAAGGAAGTGGGATGCCTGGCGAGAGGCCGAGATATGGCAGGGCGCCGCTGATGTACTGGTACTGGTAACCAAGATCAGCCGACAGACGCACTCGTTCACCGCGATAGTCGAGGCCGAACAGCGCCAACGCCCGCGTGTCGGCCATCCATTCCACCGGCGTCTGGCCACCGCGATAGACGCCGTTGAAACGCACGCCGAACTGCTTGTCCGAACCGAAGCGGCGGCCAATGTCGGCGTGACCGCTAAACTGGCTGTTCGACGTATAGGCGGCCGTCACCTGGGTAAGGTCGTGGTCTGGTGCACGCTTGGGGACGATGTTGACCGTGCCGCCGATTGCCGTCGCCGGCGGCATGCCGTTCACCATGGCACTGGGACCCTTCAGGATCTCGATGCGTTCCGCCAGCTCCGCCATGACCGAGAAAGTCGGCAACATGCCGTAGAGACCGCCATAGGAGAACGTGTCGGCCGGAACGGTGAAGCCGCGGATGTAGACCGTATCGTCGGCGGCCGTGCCGTCGGCGTAGGTCATCCGCGCCGAAGGATCGTCGATCAGTACGTCTCGAACGGTCTGGGCTTGTTGATCCTGCGCCTTCTTGGCCGTGTAGCTCGTCTGGTTGAACGGCGTATCCATGACATCGCGATTGCCGAGCAAGCCGAGCTGACCACCCGTCGCGACCTGGCCGCCTGCGTAAGGGGGCGGGATGTTATCGATCATCGCCTGCTGCGGCACATGTGCGCCCTGCACTTGCACGGGATCGATCTGCAGGACACCCGAGCCCGCTCCCGGCACCCCCGAAACCGTCACGGCATTTGCCGACGTGAACTGGAAGGTCAATCCCGTGCCGGCAAGGAGCTGCCGCAGCGCCTGCTCCGCCGTCATCGCGCCATTGATGCCACTACTGGTCTTGCCGGCGATCGATGCGGTGTCGACCGCGATCTGTGTACCGGATTGCCGACCGAATGCCGTCAAAGCTTGTCCAAGCGATTGCGCGGTGATGTCGAAATTCGATACGCGATCGGACTGCGCCTTCGCTACCGTTCCATTCAGCAATACCACCGCGATCGCGGCAACGAACAAGCCTTTGAACACGAAAGAATCCCCCGGATAGTCCGTGCCGGCGGGTCACGGTAGTCGCTGAGAAGACGGCCGAGGGAAGTTGGATTTAAGGGACGATCGGCAAAATTTTATCGCGCCGAGACGATCAGCAGGTAGGGCGTGATCTCGACGACAGACGCCTGCTGCGTGTGCGCCACCGCCTGCAATGCCTCGACGGGATGACGCAGATCGAAGACTCCCGTGATGCGACGGTCGCCGAGCGAGCGATCACGAAGCACGATGAGGCCAGGATGATGCCGGTCCAGTTCCGCGACGACCTCGCTTAGTGTCGCGCCATCGACGATCAGGCGGCGCTCACGCCACGAAGCGACGTCTTCCGGCGCGATCTCCGACTTCGCGACCTGCCTACCCTCACCGCTCACCCTGAGCCGCTCGCCACGCGTCAGCGTCGCTGCCAGTCGGGTGCCGCGATCGAGCCGGACCTCGACGGTCCCCGATTGCACGCCGACGGTCACGCTATCGTCCGACGAACGCACGTCGAAGGCCGTACCGGTGACGGTCACGCTCACCTCGCCGGCCGTGACGATGAACGGCCGATCCTTTGCCGGCACGACCTCGAAAAACGCCTGGCCAGCCAGCAGCGCAATCTCTCGCCGTCCTGCATCGTATCGGACGGCAATGGCGCTCTCGGCGTCGAGATAGACGATGCTGCCATCATCCAGAGTCAGCGTGCGCAACTCCGCGACGCCTGTCAGGTGGTCGGCCTGCAGACGAAGCTGCAGTGCGGGAAAGAAGTACAGCGCCAGGCAAGCCGCCAAGGCGATACCGGCCAAGGCCATGGCGCGACGCATGCGCCCGGCGCGCTGTGTAGGAATCGCGGAAATCTCCGCAGGGGCAACCGCAGGAAGGCCAGCCGATACGCGCCAGACGCGCTCGACGCTGCGATAGGCCCGGCGATGGGCTTCGTTTGCGGCAAGCCAAGCGTCGACGCCGGCACGCACGGCCGCATCGCCCGGCGACGCCTGCAGTCGCAGCAGCCAGTCCGCAGCCTCCTCGCGCAACAAGTCTCCGTCGTCCGCTGCTGGGTCCACCGATCTCTCTTTTGCCTCACACGAACAGACGGTTTCCGTCGCCGACTTTTAAGGCTCGCTCAAAAAAATCAATGCTCGGAACGATCGAGCCGATGGGCGGCGTGGACGATCGCCTCTTTTACAAGCTGATGGGCACGCACAACGGAAACGCCGAGATGATTTGCAATCTGCTGCAATGTTTGTCCTTCCAACCTGTACATCCGGAAGGCGGTCTGGGTGCGCTCCGGCAGCTCTGCCAGCGCTTCCTGCAGGAGACGCAATTCGTCACGGAACAACAGCACATGCTCGGCCGACGGAGCCTCGTGCGGCACGGCCTCCAGGGTACTTGGGGCCATGGCGTCAGGTCGCTCGGTCGTAGAGCGGCGCGCCCAGTCGAGCGCCAGATTGCGCACGATGCGGTAGAGGTAGCCTACAGGATGAGTGATTTCCTGACTGGCCGCGCTCAGACGAAGGTAGGCCTCCTGGACGACGTCTTCGGCCCCTGCCCGGTCACGAACGATGCCGTTGGCGTAGTTCACCAGGGCTCTGCGATGCTCCAGGTAGAGCGCAAGCATCTGGTCCGCCGGGGCCACGCCGTCCGTCCACTCCCAATATGCGAATGATTCGCAACCGCGTTATAGGCGGTCATGTTTCCGGCAGCAAGCAACTTCATGGTCGACGGTGTTCAGGCCGCCAACAGGACGCTCTGCTCACGCTCCAGGACGCGCTTCACGGCCGGGCGCGCCAGCATGCGATCCTTCCAGGCCGTGTAGTTCTTGAGTTCACCGATGGGGAGGCCGATGCGCTTGCCCCAGCCGTAGAAGACGAGCGCATAGCCGTCGACCACCGAGAAGTCCTCGCCCAGGATCCAGGTCTTGCCGGCCAGCAGCCCGTCGATCTCCTTGAGGTTGGCGTGGAAATTCTCCCGCCCCACCGCCTTCAGGTGATCGAACACGGCTGTATCGGTGGCGAAACGCTCAGGCCGGCCGATATGCGTGAAGTTCGGATGCACGGCGTTAGAGAACCAGGCCATCAGCGAGATCGCCCGCGCCCGCTGGACGGGGTCCTTCGGCATGAGTTGCGGCGCATACTTGGCCGCGACGTAATCGAGGATCGCTGTGTTCTCGACGATCGCGCCCTGGTCCACCACCAGCGCCGGCACGCGGCCACGCGGGTTCACCTTGAGATATTCCGGGGTCTTCTGCTCGCTCTTCGCGAAGCTCAGCGCCTGCGATTCGTAGGCGGTGCCGCTTTCCTCGAGGCCAATGTGCGACGCCGTCGAGCAGGCGCCCGGCGCATAGTAAAGCTTGAGCATACTGATCTCCCGAAAACTAGAGCGGCTTGGTGCTGCCGTTGGGACGGACGCGATGCAGGAATTCGCGGCCGATCTTCACACGCTTCTCGCCGTTGTACTCGACGATGTCGGCGGTCGCGTAGGTCTCGGTCCAGTTGGACGGCAGGAACGAGCCCGTACCCACGACATTGATCGGCGCCTTGGCTTCGGCCATGACGCGGCACTTGGCCGGCCCGAATCCCGAAGAGGCGACAATCTTCACCGCATTGAAGCCCGCGCGGTCGAGCTCGGCGCGCAGATGGAAAATCGCGGCGGCAGAAACGCCCGTGCCAACGAGGTAACGCAGCTCTTCCTCGCTCCTGTAGCCACGGATCGATTCGGGCGAGAAGCGCTCCAGCACGGCATAGGACGACGCCGGGTCCAGCCCCTCGATATAGCGGCCGCCGGTCGTGTCGAGGCGGAACGAGAGCATTCCCTTGGCCGCCAACTCCGGGAAGCGGCGGCAGACATCCAGCGAGTCCGAAACTTCGCGCGCGAAGTAATCGACCAGCACGGTCATCGGCTCATCCGGGAAGGTTTCGGCGAACATCTCGGCCGCCCGCAGGGTCGAACCGGCATAGCCGATCAGCGCATGCGGCATGGTGCCGAGCCCCTGCTCGCGGCCGAAGAAATGCGCGGTCGCGTGCGTGGCATTACCAATGAAGCCGATGGCGCCAACCTTGCGCTTGGCGCGGGCGGACCCGACTGAAGCGGCATAGGCCATCATCTCGGCCATCTCGCGCCCTGCGCAGTGGCGCGCGTCCATGGCAAGGAAGGCGGCCTTCGGCAGGTCGGCGCACATCGTCCAAGCGTTGTAGGCCGCGACACACGACGGCCCCAGCTTCTGTAGGAAGATCGTCTCGAGATCGACGAGATGAAAGAAGGAGCCGGTGATGTACATCATCGGCTCACCGGCGCCGACCCACTTGCCCTCGTTGTAGCGCAGGTCGAGTTCGACCTTGGTGTTGCGCTCCCGGCCTGTCTCCTCCAGCCACTCCAGCGCCAGCCGCGGTGCAAACACCACCGGCCGGCGCATGAAGATGGCGTAGGTCACGCGGGCGTCGCCGAATCGGCCGATCACTTGCTTCGTGCGATTGAAGTAGTGATCGGTATAGCGCTCGATCTCGCCGTTAGTCGGCTGCGTCGTCATAGACTTCCCCCGGCTCGCCTACGCTGCGTTTCTTCTTTGATCAGACGGCGGGGCGTGCCCTGGCGACCGACAGGCGCTCGGCCTTGAGCTGCTCGGCCAACAGGAACGCGAGCTCCAGTGCCTGACTGGCGTTGAGTCTCGGATCACACTGCGTCTCGTAGCGCTCGTTCAGGTTATCGACCGTGATGTCGGTCGAACCGCCGATGCACTCCGTCACTTCCTGGCCGGTCATCTCGAAGTGCACGCCGCCCGGATGCGTTCCCTCGGCGCGGTGCACGGCGAAGAAGGCCTTCACCTCGTTCAGGATGGCATCGAAATGGCGGGTCTTCCTGCCATTCGAAGCGGTAACCGTATTGCCGTGCATGGGATCGCACGACCACACGACGGTGCGCCCTTCGCGCTTCAACGTGCGCACCAGGGCCGGCAGCTTGTCGCCCACCTTGTCGGCGCCCATACGCGCGATGATGACGATACGGCCGGCCTCGTTGCTCGGGTTCAACGCATCGATCAGACGTAGCAGGTCGTCGGTCGGCATCGTCGGCCCGGCCTTGAAGCCGATC
This sequence comes from Reyranella sp., assembly GCF_004297405.1. Taxonomy (GTDB): domain Bacteria; phylum Pseudomonadota; class Alphaproteobacteria; order Reyranellales; family Reyranellaceae; genus Reyranella. The sequence goes on along the minus strand of NZ_SCVC01000012.1, from coordinate 95,196 downwards.
GGATTGCGAACGCCACGCATGAATTCGACATGCGCGCCGTCGGGTTGACGCGTGCGATCGCCGATCCACAGCATATGGGCCGAGCAGTCATACCAGTCGCCCGAAGTCGAATCGACGCGGGTCAGCGCCTCCTCGTACTGCAACAGCAGTGCCTCATGGCTGGTGAAGAAGTCGGTCTCGGCGATCTGCGGCGTCGTCGCCGAGGTGAGGCCGCAGGCAGCCATGAAGTTCAAGGTCTCGTCGAGACGCGCCGCGAGATCGTGGTAGCGCTCCGACGACGGCGAGTTGTGCACGAAGTCGAGATTCCAGCGATTGACCTCGTGCAGGTCGGCATAGCCGCCCTGGGCGAAGGCGCGCAGCAGGTTCAAGGTCGCGGCCGACTGGTTATAGGCCTGCACCATGCGCTCCGGGTCGGGCAGGCGTGCGGCGGCCGTGAACTCGAAGCCGTTGACGTTGTCGCCGCGATAGGACGGCAGCTCGACGTCGCCGATCTTCTCGACATTGGACGAGCGCGGCTTGGCGAACTGGCCGGCCATGCGGCCAACCTTCACGACGGGCACGCCGGCGCCATAGGTCAACACGACGGCCATCTGCAGCAGCACGCGGAACGTGTCGCGGATGTTGTTGGCGGTGAAGTCGACAAAGCTCTCGGCACAGTCCCCGCCCTGCAGCAGGAAGGCCTCACCGTTGGCGACCTTGGCCAGCGCGCCCTTGAGCTTGCGCGCCTCACCGGCAAAGACCAGCGGCGGATAGCGGCGCAGACGCGCCTCGGCATTCGCCAGGACGGCGGCATCGGGATAGACCGGCATCTGCAAGGCCGGCCGGCTGCGCCAGCTGGTCAATGACCAGTCGGCGGCGCTCGAACTGCGGGACTGCGCTTTCGCGGCCACCTTGGACGGGCCCTGAATCGCGGTCATCGACTCCTCCTGAACCCGGCGGCCAGGAACAAAGGGGGCCGCTTCGGGGGTGGTGAACCTATACGCGCTGTGGATAAAAGACCAGATGGGCTAGAGAGCCCAAAAATCACTCTGCGGCCGCTCTCTTGGGGGCCGAATCGGCCCGTGCCGTGCGCATGGTGACAAACTCCTCACCTGCCGTGGGGTGAATGCCGACGGTGGCATCGAACTGGGCTTTGGTAGCCCCGGCCTTCACGGCCACGGCCAGGCCCTGGATGAGTTCGGCAGCGTCGTCGCCGACCATATGGACGCCGACGACCTTGTCGGTGGCCGCCTCGACGATCAGCTTCATGAAGGTCCGCTGGTGCCGGCCGGAGATCGTGTACTTCATCGGCCGGAAGGCGGCCGTGTAGACCCGCAGCTCGCCCAGCTGCAGCTTGGCCTGCTCCTCGGTCAGACCGACGTTCGCGAGTTCGGGCTGGCAGAAGACGGCCGACGGCACGTCGCGATGGTCGGGCTTGCGCGGCTTCTTGCCGAACTCGGTGTCGGCGAAGCAGTGGCCTTCCATGATGGCGACGGGCGTCAGGTTGATGCGGTCGGTGACATCGCCCACGGCCCAGATGTTCTCCGCCGTCGTCTTCGACCATTCGTCGACGGCGATGGCGCCGGCCTTGTCGAGCTGTACGCCGACCTTCTCGAGTCCGATGCCCGACGTGTTGGGCGCGCGGCCGGTCGCGTACATCACGCAGTCGGTTTCGAACATGCCGCCATGGGGCGTATGGATCTCGAAGGGGCCGCTCGTCCCGTCCTTGCCCTTCGCCACGATGCGGCCGATCTCCATCTCGGTGCGGAGCCGAATGCCGCTGTCGCCCAACGCCTCATGCACGAAGGTGCGGCATTCTTCATCGAAGCCACGCAGCACCCGATCGCGCCGCAGCACCAGATCGACCTTGGCACCCAGCCCGTTGAAGATGCCCGCGAATTCCACGGCGATGTAGCCGGCGCCGACGATGGTGATGCGCTTGGGGAATTCCTTGAGATGAAACGCCTCGTTCGAGGTGATGGCGTGCTCACGGCCGGGAATGGGCGGGATCACCGGATGACCGCCGGTGGCAATCAGGATCTTGTCAGCGGTGATGGTCTGGTCGCCGACCTGAATCGTGTGGCGATCCATCAGGCGGCCGCGGCCCATGTGCAGCTTCACGCCAGCGCCGTCGAGCAGGCGCAAGTAGACCGCATTCAGGCGGTCCACTTCCTTGTTCACATTGTCACGCAAGGTCGGCCAGGAATGGGTGGGCGCCGGCACCGTCCAGCCGAAGGCCTCGGCGTCCTCGAACTCGTGCGCGAACTTCGATCCGTAGACCAGGAGCTTCTTCGGCACGCAGCCGCGGATCACGCAGGTGCCGCCGACCCGATAATCCTCGCAGATACCGACGCGTGCGCCGTAGCCTGCCGCAATGCGCGAAGCCCGCACGCCGCCCGAACCGGCACCAATGACGAAGAGATCGTAGTCGTAGGCCATGGGATATCCCCAGAGGAGAACAAAACCTCAACGCGGCCACAATTCGGTCGCGGGCCAGACTATATCGGGGCTCAGAAGGCGCGGTAAGGAGACTTGAGATTGTATTGAATGTCTCCGATACAACCTTAAGGATAGGATATATGCCTAAGCTGACCCTGCTCGCTGCAGCCCTCCTCACCCTGGCCGCCCCTGCCCTCGCCCAGCAGCAGCCACGCAACAACGCCAGCGGCGTCATGCGTTACGACACAAACAAGGATGGCGCCGTCGACCGCGAGGAATGGAAGACGAGCCAGGAGGCACGCTTCAAGCGGCTGGATGCCAATGGCGACGGCAAGCTGAGCCAGGACGAACTCTTTGCCCGCACCCCGGCTGCCGGCAACAGCGTCCTGCCAAGCGATCGCCAGGCCAGCCGCCAGTCGAGCTACTTTCAGCGCCTCGACGCAGACAAGGATGGTGTCGTGACCCTCGTGGAGTTTATGGCCCAGGGCGAGAGCAACTTCGTTCGTTGCGATCTCGACAAGAACGGCCGCATCGACACCGCCGAATGCCGCCAGGCGCTGCAGCGCAAGTAAGCCCCTCCGCTCCTGCGCCCAATCATCGGCAGTCAGGAGCGGAGGGAATACTGGATCAGGTGCTTTCGGCGTGCATGACGTCGCCGAACAGGTGCCAGGTCTCGCCCTGGAAGCGCTGAAGCTGGACGGCCTGGATCGGATAGAAGTCTGTCGGGCTCGTGCTGACGGTGATCCCCGGCAGCAGCAGCGGCACCCGGAGCTTCTGGTGATTGGCGGCCTGACGCATGAGGTTCTCACGTGTCAGGTTGTCGCCGCACTTCTTCAGTGTCTCGTGCATCAGGAACGAGACGGCATAGGCAAAGACGTTCGAAGCGTCGGTCAGGTTGCCCTGTGGGTTGGACTTGGCCATCCATGCCCGCCACGTCTTCATCTCGGCGTTGTCGTCCCACTGCTTGTCGGTGGGGTCCATCGCATAGGCAGCGGTGAGGATGCCCTGGCTATTCTCGAAACCTGCCGGCTTCATGGTCGACGCGACCGAAGCCGACACGTTGTTGAGATACTGCGCCGGCTTCCAGCCGATATCAGCCGCCTTGCGGATTGCCTGCGCCGCAAACTTCGGCGTGGCGATATTGAAGAAGACGTTGGCGCCAGAGTCCTTGAGTTGGATTACCTGGCTGTCGACCGTCGGGTCCGTCACCTCGTAGGTGACATGCTTGGACACCTTGTTGGCATCCTTGCCGAGCCCGTCCTTGAAGCCTTCCCAATAGTCCTTGCCGTAATCGTCGTTCTGCATCAGCACGCCGATCTTCGGATCCTTCACATTCGCCAGAATGTGCTTGGCGTAGATCACACCCTCGGTGTGATAGTCGGGCTGGAAGCCCATCGTCCACGGGAACTCCTTGGGCTTGCCCCACTTCGATGCACCGGTGGCGACGAACAGCATCGGCACCTTTTTCTGGTTCATGTATTTGTGGATCGCCGTGTTGGTCGGCGTGCCGAGCGTATTGAAGGTGCAGAGCACTTTCTCCTGCTCGACCAGTTCGCGGATCATCTCGACGGTCTTTGCGGGATTGTAACCGTCGTCGCGGGTGATGAACTTGACCATGCGGCCGTTGATGCCGCCGGCCTCATTCACGCTCTTCCAGTAGGCTTCGATCGTCTTGCCGATCACGCCGTAGGCCGAGGCCGGTCCGCTATAGGGATTGGTGTGACCGATCTTGATCTCTTTGTCGGTCGCTCCCTCGTCGTACTTCTTTTGGGCAAACGCTACGCCTGACGCGGACAGAATAGCGGCGGTTGATGCTCCGCCGATGAAAGTACGCCTATTGGTCTTCAACGTTGCCTCCTTGGTTAAACGCTTCAACTCCCTGACTTGTTCGTTATGCGGAATATCGTCGCGCTAAACCGGAGGCCTGAAAAGTGAAAATATTGCGAGGCGGAGCGCCCGCAGATACTGCATTGCGGAATAAGTAAGGCCGCCGGCGGCTACCGGCGGCCTTTGCTGCCTTCAACGGGAGGAGCGTCAGCTGCTCTCGGCGTGAAGCACCTCGCCGAACAACTCCCAGCTCTCGCCCTTGAAGCGCGCAAGCTGGATCGCCTGGATCGGATAGTAATCCGTCGGGCTGGTGTTGATGGTGATGCCCGGCAACACCATCGGGATGCGCTGGTTCTTGAAGTTCGCAGCCTGGCGCATGACGTTGGCGCGCGTCAGGTCATCGCCGCACTTCTTCAAGGTCTCCTTCATGAGGGAGCTGACGGCGTAGGCGAAGGCGTAGTTCACATCGCCCTGGTCGGCATTGGGCATGTATTTGGTCATCCACGCGCGCCAGGCCTTGATGTCCTCGTGGTCTGCCCACTGCTTGTCAGTCGGGTCCATGATGTAGGATGAGGACAGGATGCCCTGACTGTTCTCGAAACCCGCCGGCTTCATCACCGAAGCGACCGAGACCGAGACATTGGTGAGATAGTGCGCCGGCTTCCAGCCGATGTTGACCATCGCGCGAATCGACTGGGCCGCGAATTTCGGCGTCGAGATATTCAGAAGAACGTTGGCGCCGGAGTCCTTGAGCTGGATGATCTGCGACTCCACGGTCGGGTCCGTCACCTCATAGGTGACGAGCTTCACACCTTTGACAACGTCCTTGCCCAGCCCTTCCTTGATGCCGTCCCAATAGTCCTTGCCGAAATCGTCGTTCTGCATCAGCACGCCGAACTTGGGATCCTTGACGTTCGCCAGCGCATGCTTGGCATAGATCACGCCTTCGGTGCGGTAGTCGGGCTGGAAGCCCATCGACCAGGGGAAGTCCTTCGGATTGCCCCACTTCGTGGCGCCGGTCGACACGTAGAGATGCGGCACCTTCTTCTGGTTCACGTATTTGTGGATCGCCGTATTGGTCGGCGTGCCGAGCGTATTGAAGAGGCACAGCACCTTCTCCTGCTCGACCAGTTCGCGCGTCACCTCGACCGACTTCGCCGGATTGTAACCGTCGTCGCGTGTGACGAAGCGGACCATGCGGCCGTTGATGCCACCGGCATCGTTGACGGCCTTCCAATAGGCCTCGTGTCCTTTGCCGATCACGCCGTACGCCGAGGCAGGCCCGCTATAGGGGCAGAAATGCCCGATCTTGATTTCCTTGTCGTTCGCGCCGTCGTCGTACTTTTTCTGCGCCGACGCCGATGTTGTTCCGGAAAGCAACGCTGCTGTTGAAACGCCACCAATGAAACCACGCCTACTGGTAATCAACGCTTCCTCCTTCATTTGAAATTTATGAAGGAAGCCTCTGCCCAAAAACGTGGCTTGAAAAGAGCCAACACTTTCACAACCTCTGCAATGCTGCGCCACCACGGCCCGATAGCCTCCGCTTAGGGCGTCGACTAATGAGGGACAGTTTTTCACGGAGTTTCTTATGGCCGATCTGTCCGCTTTTCCGATCGCGACGCGCTGGCCGACTGCGCATCCAGATCGCATCCAGCTCTATTCGCTGCCTACACCCAACGGTGTGAAAGTGTCGATCATGCTGGAGGAACTCGGCTTGGCCTACGAGCCGCACCGAATCGACATCATGAAGAACGAGAACCAGACCCCGGAATTTCTTGCGCTCAATCCCAACGGCAAGATTCCGGCAATCATCGATCCCAATGGGCCGGAAGGCCGGCCGATCGCGCTGTTCGAGTCTGGGGCGATCCTGCTCTACCTCGCCGACAAGACCGGCCGTTTCATCCCGGCGACCCAACATGGGCGATGGGAGACGATCCAGTGGGTCTTTTTTCAGATGGCAGCGATCGGCCCGATGTTCGGACAGGTTGGCTTCTTCAACAAATTCGCCGGCAAGGACTTCGCCGACAAGCGCCCGCTCGAGCGCTATGTCGGCGAGTCGAAGCGACTGCTCGACGTGCTCGAAACGCGGCTCGACGGCCGTGAATGGTTGACAGGCAAGGAGTACGGCATCGCCGATATCGCGACGCTCGGCTGGGTGCGTAACCTCATCACCTTCTACGAGGCGCGCGATCTGGTGGCGTTCGATTCGCTGAAGAAGGTGCCAGCCTGGCTGGATCGCTGCCTCGAAAGGCCAGCGGTCCAGCGCGGTCTCACCATTCCCGCGGCACCTCGCTAACCTTCGGCCGACACGATATCGCCGAACAGATACCAGCTCTCGCCCTTGAAGCGGGCGAGCCGCATCGATTGAACGGGGTAGAAATCGGTCGGGCTCGTGTTCACGGTGATACCAGGCAGCAGCAACGGCACGTGCAGCCTCTGGTGGCTGGCGGCCTGACGCATCAGGTTCTCGCGTGTGAGCTCGTCGCCGCACTTCTTCAGCGTCTCGTGCATCACCGACGTGACCGCATAAGCGAAGACGTAGTTGGCGTCTGCCTGGACGGCACCCGGCATCCACCTGCTCATCCAGGCACGCCACGCCTTCATCTCGGGATCGTCGGCCCACTGCGGGTCAGTCGGGTCCTTGAGGTATTGGGCGGTGATGGTGCCCTGTCCGTTCTCCAATCCAGCAGGCTTCATCACCGTCCCCACCGACGCGGAGACGATGTTGAGATAATGTGCGGGCTTCCAGCCGAGATCGGCTGCCTTGCGGATCGCCTGGGCCGCCGCCTTGGGCGTGGTCACGTTGAAGAAGACATTGGCGCCGGAAGCCGCGAGCTGGATCATCTGGCTGTCGACCGTCGGATCGGCGACTTCGTAGGTCACATGCTTCACGACCTTACCTGCCGCATTGGCGCCGAGGCCCTGCCTGAAGCCTTCCCAGTAGTCTTTGCCGTAGTCGTCGTTCTGCATCAGGACGGCGATGCGCGGTTCCTCGACGTTGGCCAGGATATGACGCGCATAGATCGCGCCTTCGGTGTGGTAGTCGGGCTGAAAGCCCATGGTCCAGGGGAACTCCTTGGGCTTGCCCCACTTCGAGGCGGCCGAGGCGACGTAGAGCTGCGGCACCTTCTTCTGATTGAGATATTTGTGGATCGCCGTGTTGCTCGGCGTTCCGAGCGTGTCAAACAGGCAGAACACCCTCTCCTGCTCGACGAGTTGGCGCACCAGTTCAACGGTCTTGGCCGGCGAATAGCCGTCGTCGAGAGAGATGAATCGGATCTTGCGGCCGTTGATGCCGCCGGCCTCGTTGACGCTCTTCCAATAGGCCTCGATGCACTTGCCGATGATGCCGAGAGAAGAAGCCGGGCCACTATACGGGCCGGTGTGGCCGATCTTGATTTCGGTATCGCTGGCGCCGTCATCGTATTTCTTCTGGCCGGCCACTTCTGCGGCCAGAAGCAATGCGGCGGCCGATACACCCGCGCCGCCCACGAAATCACGCCTACGCATACGCTTGTTCCCCAATGTCAAACGGGGCGCGTGCTTGCCTGTGAAATAGGGCAAAAAAGAGAAGGCCGCCTTGCGGCGGCCTTCCCGGCGTGGATATCGGAAAGTCTCAGGACCCTTCGGCCGACATGACGTCGCCGAACAGATCCCAGCTCTCGCCCTTGAAGCGGGCCAGCTGCACCGACTGGATCGGATAGAAATCCGTCGGGCTGGTGTTGATGGTGATGCCCGGCAGAAGCAGCGGCAGCTTGTACTTCTGGAAGTTGGCCGCCTGGCGCATGACGTTCTCGCGCGTCAACTCGTCACCGCACTTCTTCAGGGTCTCGTGCATCAGGCTGGCGACCGCGAAGCCGAACACGTGATTGGCATCGGCCTTGTTGGCGCCCGGCATCCACTTGTCCATCCAGGCGACCCACGCCTTGAAGTCGTCGGTGTTCTCCCACTGCTTGTCGGTCGGGTCCTTGAGATACTGCGCCGTGATGATGCCCTGGCTGTTTTCCAATCCGGCGGGCTTCATCACCGAGCCGACCGACGCCGACACATTGTTGAGATACTGTACCGGCTTCCAACCGATGTCGGCCGCCTTGCGGATCGCCTGCGCGGCCGCCTTGGGCGTGGCGATATTGAAGAAGACGTTGGCGCCGGAGTCCTTGAGCTGGATGATCTGGCTGTCGACCGTGGGATCGGTAACCTCAAAGGTCACGTGCTTGACGACCTTGCCGCTCTCCTTGCCAAGGCCTTCCTTGAAGCCTTCCCAGTAATCCTTGCCGTAATCGTCGTTCTGCATCAGCACGCCGATCTTCGGATCCTTCACATTCGCCAGGATGTGCTTGGCGTAGACAACGCCCTCGGTGTGGTAGTCGGGCTGGAAGCCCATCGTCCACGGGAACTCCTTGGGCTTGCCCCACTTCGATGCACCGGTCGCCACATAGAGCTGCGGCACCTTCTTTTGGTTCATGTACCTGTGGATGGCAGTGTTGTTGGCCGTGCCCAGCGTATTGAAAAGGCACAGCACCTTCTCCTGCTCGACGAGCTGTCGGGTCAGTTCCACGATCTTCGCCGGATTATAGCCGTCGTCGAGCGTCAGGAACTTGATCTTGCGGCCTTTGACGCCGCCGGCATCATTGACGCTCTTCCAATAGGCTTCGAGCGTCTTGCCGATCTGGCCGTAGGAGGAAGCCGGTCCACTATAGGGACCGGTATGGCCGATCTTGATTTCCGTATCGCTCGCGCCGTCGGAATACTTCTTCTGACTGAACGCGGCAGTCGTACCAGAGAACACTGCCAGCGCGGACGCACCGCCTACAAAACCACGTCTACTCGTCTTCACGTTTGGATCCTCCCTTTTCTTCATAGGTAGGGAAGATGTTCGCCTGAAATATTGGCGAATTAAAGAGGCTTTGCTGACGTGCGACTCTTATGCCGTTCGCCACGCGAACGGAGAAGTTGAACAGCGCGCTTTGATTCTACCGGGCGCCCCTGATCTTGCGCCATGCCATGAAAAGACCGCCGGCAATTCCCATCGGCATCAGGTAAATAATGGCGATCAGCAGAACACCGAACACGGTATAGGCCGAGAGGTCGAACGGCAGGCCGAGGTCGTTCTTCACGAACTGCGACAATGCCTGCGCCGAGTTGTCGACCAGCACGTAGAAAATGCCGCCGATCACTGAGCCGGTCAGCGAGCCGATGCCACCCACGACCAGGCCGATCAGGAACTTGATCGACAGGAAGATGTTGAAGCTGTCGGGCGCGACGAAAGCGATGGCCGAGGCCGAGAGCGCACCGGCGATGCCAGTATAGGCCGCGCTGATGCCGAAGGTGACCGTCTTGTAGAGGGCAGTATCGATACCCATCGTATCGGCCGCCATATACTGGTCGCGGATCGCCATCATGGCGCGGCCGCTCCGGCTGTTCAGCATGTTGGCCGCCGCCCAGAAGAGGATGACCATCACGACCAGGCAGAAGTAGTAGAGCCATTGGTCTTCCGACAGCGGCAAGCCGAACGGCACCTCGGGCTTGTTGAGCACGATGCCCTGCACGCCGCCGGTCAAGCCTTCGAGCCACTTGTATTTCAGGATCTGCGGCACCGCCAAAGCGAGCGCAAAGGTCGCCAACGCGAGGTAGTGGCCCTCAAGCTTTAGCGCCGGCAGGCCGAACAGGTAACCCACGATGAAACAGACGATCGCCGCCGCCGGGATCGTCGCCCAATAGGGCACGCTCAATTGATCCATCAGGACGGCGGCGGTGTAAGCGCCCACTGCGTAGAAGGCGCCGTGGCCCAGCGAAAACTGGCCGTTGAATCCCGTCAGCAGGTTCAGCCCCAACACCGCGATCGAGGCAATGATCATGGTGCTGACCAGGAACAGCCGATAGTCCGAGATCGCGTCGGGAAAGATCGGCTTCAGAAGCGGTACGACGAACGCCAAGACGACGATGCCGAGGACCCACTTTTTCGACGTGCTGGCCATGTCTCAGACTCTCTTCACGACGACGCGGCCAAACAGGCCGGCGGGTTTCACGGTCAGCACGAAGATCACGATGATCAGGGCCACGGTGAGTTTTTCGCCGTTGCCGATGATGTAGATGCCGGTCGCCTTCTCGATCTGGTTACCGGCATAGGCCACCATGTTCTCGAGCACGCCCACAATGAAGCCGCCTGCTACGGCGCCGGCCGGGTTCGAGATGCCGCCGACCAGAGCGCTGGCGAAGGCATAGAGCAGGATACCCGCCATCATGTTGGGATCGAGGTAGACGATGTGCGCCACCATGATGCCCGCGACAGCGCCGATCGAAGATGCGAGTCCCCAGCCCAGCGCCAGCATCCAGTCGACGCGCACGCCGACCAGCCGCGCCATCTGAGGGTTTTGCGCGGCCGCCCGCATCGCCAAGCCGAGCGGCGTGTAGCGGAAGAAGACGAACAGGAGGCCCAGCACGACCAGCGTCACCACCACGACGCCCAACTGATGCGGCCCGATCACGCCGGCGATGCCGAAGCTCGATTTCGGGAATGGCGAGGGAAATTCCTTGATCAGGTAGCTCCAGATGGCACCCGCGACCGAATTGAAGATCGCCAGCAGGCCGATGAACACCACGATGATCGACAGCACCGGCGCGTTATGCAGCGGTCGCAGGATCAATCGCTCGATCACCACGCCCATCACGAAGGAGAGCGCCACGGCCACGATGAAGGCCGCCCAGAAGCTCAAGCCCCAGGTCATGAGCTGCCAGCTCAAGTAGGTCGAGAACATCGCCATCTCGCCTTGGGCGAAATTGATGTGGTCCGTCGACACGTAGATCATCACCAACGCCAGAGCGACGCAGGCATAGATGGCGCCGTTGGCCAGGCCCGAGGCAATCTGCTGGAGGAACTGTTCCATGGTCTGCGCCTCAGTAGCCGAGATAGGACTTACGGACGTTCTCGTCGTTCTTCACGACGGCGGACGGACCGGACATCACGACCCGGCCGGTCTCGAGAACGTAGGCGTGGGTGGCGAGGTCCAGAGCCAGGGCGGCATTCTGCTCGACCAGGAGGATGCTCACCTTCTCCTCTTCGTTGATGCGCTTCAGGATGCGGAAAATCTCCTGCACGATCAGCGGTGCCAAGCCGAATGACGGCTCGTCGAGCAGCATCAACCGGGGCTTCAGCATCAGCGCGCGGGCAATCGCCAGCATCTGCTGCTCGCCGCCCGAAAGCGTGCCGGCCTGCTGCTGGATGCGTTCTTTCAGGCGCGGAAAATAGGTGAAGACGCGATCGAGCTCGTCCCTTACACCCTGCTTGTCGCGTCGCGTGTAGGCGGCAATCCGCAAGTTCTCGTCGACCGTGAGCGTGGTGAAGGTGCCGCGGCCCTCGGGCACATGGGCGATCCGCCGGCGCACGATCTCCTCGGTCGCCATCCCGCGGATATTCTTGCCGTCGAAGCGGACGGTGCCGTCGGTACGCACCATGTTGCAGATGGCGCGGAGCGTCGTGGTCTTCCCGGCTCCGTTCGCCCCCAACAACGTCGTGATGCCACCGGTCGGGATTTCGAACCCGACATCGTAGAGAGACTGGGTCTGGCCGTAGAAAGCCTTCAGCCCGCTGACTTCGAGCAGTGCCGCCATTTACGCAGTCCCCAGATAGGCGCGGATCACTTCGGGATCGCGCTGCACTTCCGCCGGCGTGCCGTCGGCGATCTTCTTGCCAAAGTCGATGGCGACCACCTTGTCCGACACCGACATGACAAGGCTCATGTGATGCTCGACCAGCAGCACGGTGACATGCTGGGTTTCGCGCACCCGCTTGATCTGCCCCTTCAACACCTCGATCTCGTCGTGGTTCAGGCCGGCCGCCGGCTCGTCCAACAGCAACAGCTTGGGGCTGGAGGCCAGCGCACGCGCCAGTTCGACACGCTTGCGGATGGGGAAAGGCAGCGGGCCAGCCATTGCATTCGTGAAGGGCACGAGGTCCATGAACTCGATCAGTTCCATGGCTCGCTTGGTGATGCGATCCTCCTCGCCCTTGACCTTGGGCAGGCGCAGCGCGTTCTCGAAGAACGAGGTGGAGCTGACGGAGTGGCAGCCGACCTTCACGTTGTCGAGAACGGTCATCTTGTCGAAGAGAGCCACGTTCTGGAACGTGCGGCCGATGCCGACATGGGGAATGTCATGACGCGGACGCTTGAGGATCGACTGGCCCTCGAACAGTACGTCGCCACCGTTGGGCGTGTAGAGGCGGCTGAGGCAATTGAAGAGCGTCGTCTTGCCCGCGCCATTGGGGCCGATCAGACCGGCGATCTGGCCGGGAAAGACATCGAAGCTGACGCCATCGAGGGCGATGATTCCCCCGAAGCGGACGGAGACGTCACGGACGCTCAAAAGCGCCGAGCCGCGAGATGAGGACGGTGCTGCCATGATTGTGCCGGTTTCGACAGTCGGCACAAACCGTGCGCCAACACGCCGAAATTACCCTTGCCTCCCAAGTACTTGCGACCCTTCTTCGGAGTCATCTCGATGAATTACGATGGCGTATCCCAATGTGGGACGCAACTCAAATGGCATGACGCCATGCTTTGGGCGTGATTGCGCCGCAGGATACCGTCGCTCTGCGGACATTGACAGCGAACGCATTGCAACCGATACGAAACCTCCCCTCCCAAAGCGGGCCTACCGCCGATGCATCGTCTTTTCCGTCCGTCGCTTTTCCTTCTTACTGCCACCTGCCTCGCCGCTCCCGCTGTCGCTCAGCAGACACCGCCGCAGCCGCAGACGCCGCCCACACAAGGGTGGCCTGCGAACAAGCCGCCGGCTGCCGCGACTCCTCCTGCTGCCACTCCTCCAGCGGCAGGCGCTCCGGCGGCACCACCGGCACAGGCTGCAACGCCGCCTGCGATTCCGCTGCCGCATTGGTTTGTTGAGATCGACGTCAACAAGAAGGGCGAAATCACGCGCGCGGACTTTCTGAAGTACCGCATGAAGTCGTTCGAGCAGCTCGACGGTAACAAGGACAACAAGCTGTCGCTCGAGGAGTTCCTCAAGGTCACCGAACCGCCGCTGACTCCCGATGTACCGAACCTACCGCCCCTCGAGGAGCGTAAGGCGCGGGCACGGGCCGAGTTCCAGAACCTCGACACCAACCGCGACGGCTTCGTCGAGCGTGGTGAGGCCGAAGCACTGGTTCACTCCGAGTTCAACAACTACGACACCGATCGCGACAACAAGGTCACCGAGCCGGAGGTTCGCCTGATCGTGCAGCGCTCGCTGCAGCGTGATGCCCAGGAGCGCCAGCAGGCCGAGGCGCGTCGTCGCCAGGGTCTGATGACGCTGAACGAATTCATCGACATGCAGATGCGCTCGGCCGATCAGCTCGACAAGAACAACGACGGCAAGATCAACCAGGCGGAATATCTGGTGATGGCCGGCCCGGCCGATGGCCCGCAGGCCAAGAACCTGCTGCCCTTCGACCTGCGCAAGCAGATCGCGCTGCGCAAGTTCGCCGAGATCGACACCAACAAGGACGGCCAGCTCGACCGCGTCGAGCTCACGGCCTATGCGCTGAAGCAGTTCCTGGAGATCGACGGCAACAAGGACCGCTTCCTGAGCGAAGACGAGTTCAAGAAGGCACAGGACGCCGAAGCTGCCAAGGTTCGCGCGCTCATCCAGACGCTCCAGCCGGCCCAACCGGCACAGCCGCGTCCGGCGCAGCCGCGCGGCGGTCAGCCCGCTCCGGCCCCCGCTCCCGCGCCAGGCCTGGCGCCGGGTCTGCCGCAAGGCACGCGCTAACACTCCTGATCTACAGTCACCTCCCCTGCTCCGCGGGGGAGGTGAAGATCACTCGACCGTGACGCTCTTGGCGAGATTACGGGGCTGGTCGACGTCGGTGCCCTTGGCGACCGCCGTATAGTAGGCCAGCAACTGCACCGGGACCGTGTAGAGGATCGGCGCCACCACGGGGTCTACCGTAGGCAAAGTCACCGCGACCACAGCCTGATTGCCGAGGCGGCCCACGCCTGCCGCATCGCTCAACAGCACCAGCTTGCCGCCGCGCGCCTTGGCCTGCTCGAAGTTCGACGCGGTTTTGTCGAAGATCGAGTCCGTAGGAGCCACCACGACCACCGGCACCGTCTCGTCGATCAGCGCGATCGGACCATGCTTCATCTCGCCGGCCGCATAACCCTCGGCATGGATGTAGGAGATCTCCTTCAGCTTCAGCGCCCCTTCGAGTGCAATCGGGAAGGACGAGCCGCGGCCGAGATAGAGCACGTCGCGCGCCTCGGCGAGGACCGTCTCCGCGACACGCCGATATTCATCTTCCAGGTTCAGGGCCTGGTTGATATGCGCCGGCAGTTCGATCAGCGCCAATGCCAACCGCGCTTCGGTTTCGGCCGAAAGCGTGCCCCGCGCCCGACCGGCAGCGATCGCGAGGCAGAGCAGCACCGTGAGCTGGGTCGTCGTGGCCTTGGTCGAGGCGACGCTGATCTCGGGTCCGGCAAGCGTCGGCAGCACGAGATGCGATTCCCGGGCAATGGCGCTTTCTGGCACGTTCACCACGGAGAGGATCGTCTGCTTATTTGCTTTGGCATACCGGATGGCGGCCAAGGTATCGACGGTCTCGCCCGACTGCGAGACGGCAATGCAGACGCCGCCCTCGGGCAGCGGCGGCTCGCGATAGCGCAGCTCCGAGGCAACCTCGACCTCGACCGGCAGCCTGGCCAGCCCCTCGAACCAGTATTTGGCGACCATGCAGGCATAATAGGCCGTGCCGCAGGCCGTCATGGTGATGCGGCTCACCTTGGTCCAGTCAAACGGCAGGGCCGGCAGGGTGACGGAGCGCGTGGCTGGATCGAGGTAGGTCTGTAGGGTGTCGCCGATCACCGCCGGCTGTTCGTGGATCTCCTTCAGCATGAAGTGGCGATGGTTGCCCTTGCCGATCATCGCCCCAGAGATGCCGCTCTGGCGGATCTCGCGTTTCACTTCCCAACCGCCCTGATAGACGGTGCATCCGTCGGCGCGCAGCACGACCCAGTCGTCGTCCTCGAGGTAGCTGACCTGGCGCGTGAACGGCGCCAACGCCAGCGCGTCGGTGCCGACATACATCTCGCCGTCGCCATAGCCCACCGCCAGCGAGCTGCCGCGGCGGGCACCCATCAGGATGTCGTGGCGGCCGCTGAACAGGATGGCGAGCGCGAAGGCGCCGCGCAGCCGCTCCATGGCCTTGCCCATCGCCTGCTCCGGCGACATCTGCTTCTCGAGATAGGAGGTGATGAGCTGGGCGACGACTTCGGTATCGGTGTCGCTGTCGAAGTGCCGGCCCTCGGCGACGAGTTCACCCTTCAGCTCCTGGAAGTTCTCGATGATCCCGTTGTGCACCACGGCGACGCGGTCGGTGGCGATGGGATGGGCATTGCGCTCCGACGGCTTGCCGTGCGTGGCCCAGCGCGTGTGACCGATGCCGATCGTGCCGGGCAGTGGCTCCGCCGCCAGCCGGGTCTCGAGGTTCACCAGCTTGCCCTCGGCGCGGCGGCGGTCGATGTGGCCGTTCACCAGCGTGGCGACGCCCGCCGAGTCATAACCGCGATATTCGAGCCGCTTCAGCGCGTCGACGAGCAGAGGCGTGACGGGCGCTTTGCCGATGATGCCGATAATGCCGCACATGGGAGGGGATCCGGGCTGAGGGGTGGCTATTTTTTCTTACCGCGTTTGGCCGCCGCCGCGCGGGCCTTGAGTTTCGCACGAAGTGGCGCCGCTCGCCCCTTCTTTGTCACCTGCCGCGCCCGCCCGAAGGCCAGGGCGCCAGCCGGGACATCCTCGGTCACGACGCTGCCGGCCGTCACGTTGGCTCCTTTGCCGATGTGGACCGGCGCCACCAGGGAGCTGTTGGAACCGACAAAGACATCGTCCGCAACCACCGTGCGCCATTTGCCGAAGCCGTCGTAGTTCACGGCGATGGTGCCTGCTCCGATATTGCTCGCGGCACCAATGTCGGCATCGCCTAGGTAGGCCAAGTGATTGGCCTTGGCGCCGCGGCCCATGCGCGTGGCCTTGAGCTCGACGAAGTTGCCGATATGGACATTCTCGGCGACATCGGAGCCCGGTCGGATCCGTGCGAAGGGACCAATGCTGGCGCCACGCCCTATGCGGACACCCTCGATATCGCAGAAGGCCTTGATTTCGACCTCGGCCGCGATCTCGACGCCCGGTCCGAAGCGGACACTGGGACCGATGGTGACGTCGGCAGCAAACCTGGTGTCGGCCGACAGCCAGACAGTGTCAGGATCAATCATGGTGACGCCTGCCACCATTGCAGCGGCTCGTAGGCGCTGCTGGAGGGCGCGTTCGGCGACCGCCAGCTCGGCACGCGAATTGATGCCCTGGAACTCGGCCTCATCGCCCTCGACCGCGATGGCCTTGTGGCCGGCAGCACGGGCCAGGGCGACGGCGTCAGTGAGGTAGAATTCGCGCTTCACGTTGTTGTTCTTGATACCGCCAAGCAGGCCAGCGATCAGGCGGCCGTCGAGGCACATCACGCCGGAATTGCAGAAATCGACGGTCTTCTCGATCTCGTCGGCATCCTTGCTCTCGACAATCTTCTCCAGGATGCCCCGCTGCACGATCAGCCGGCCATAGGGCGAGGGATCGTGGGCGACGAAGCCCAGCACGCCTACGGCCGCGCGCTCTTTGGCGCAGGTAGTGACCAGGCGCTGCAACGACGCCGCAGTCACCAGCGGCGCGTCGCCGAACACCACCAGGACCGGGCCGGTATGACCACGCAGCGCGCCGAGAGCGGCTTTGGCTGCATGGCCGGTGCCCAGTGGCTTCTTCTGCACGACGGTGGGATATGGCGCGAAGGCCGCCGCCACGTCCTTGGCACCGGGCGCGATGACACCCACGATGCGTGTGGGCTTCAGGGCTGCGGCATTGTCCAGCACGTGCTGAATCATCGGCCGGTTGGCCAGCGGATGCAGGACCTTCGGCAAGCTCGACTTCATGCGCGTGCCGGCCCCGGCTGCCAGCACGACCACGGCGATGGACGATTTCATGTTCCGTCGGATGCCATGAGGCTGGCAGCCGGGCAAGGCGGATGTGCTAGAGGTGTTCGCATGGATACCGACATCGACAAGCTCATCGCCACCCGTTTCGACACCGTTCTCTACGACCTCGACGGCACCCTGATCGACAGCGCCAAGGACATGGAAGTGGCCGTCAGCCACGTGCTGTCCGACCACGGCCTGCCGCCGGTTTCGGACGAGGATGTACGGGTGTTCATGGGCCAGGGCAGCAAGGTCACGATGGGCAAGGCCTTCGCCAAGCACGGCAAGGTGCTGGACGAGTCGGCGCTGAGCGCCGTGACGCGCGAATTCGTGCGCTACTACGAAGCCGACCCGGTCAGTCACACCACGGCCTTCGCGGGCGTCTCCGAGGTCGTGGCCCACTTCGCCCGATTGGGACTGAAGCAGGGTGTCTGCACCAACAAGTTCGAGAAGCCTTCGCGCATGATCCTGGAACATTTGAAGCTGATGCCGCCGATCAGCGATGTGGCAGGCGCCGACAGTTTCCCCGTCCGCAAGCCCGATCCGCGGCACATCCTGATGCTGCTCGAACGCATGGGTTGCGATCCGACACGGGCCGTGATGATCGGCGATTCGATCCACGATGCCGAGGCCGCGCGCGGTGCAGGTCTACCGGCCGTGCTGGTGAGCTGGGGTTATACGACCCGTCCGGCCAGCGAACTCGGCGCCGATGCCGTTATCGACCGCTTCGATGCCCTGCCCGCTACACTGGGTAAACTCGCGACAGTGGCCCGTTGACGATTCGGCCGACAGGCCCTATACGCCCCCCTTCCCGGGCGCTTAGCTCAGCGGGAGAGCACACCCTTCACACGGGTGGGGTCGTAGGTTCAATCCCTACAGCGCCCACCATTTCCTTTGGAAATGGACATTTTCCGGACGCTACTTGCGGCGGGCTTCACAGTGATCATCTGGAGGCTCGGTATGCGTCAGGGTATGAGAAATCAGTCGATCTGAAGGCGGCGGTTCAACCGTCGCTCCAGCGCCAGTGCGCGACCTTTGCTTCAAGGAACCATGTGACGCCTGCATCGCCGTCGTGTTCGACGGCGCTGACCTGCGCGTTTGCAAACAGGTGGCTGTTGAGGTGAGCCGACGCATACGTGGCGATTGTCGTACTTTTCAGCCCCAGCTCAGGAAAATACCGATGTCGCCCGGCATGCCCCCCGGATAGTCGATGACCTCGTAGCGTATGTGATAGCCGCGCGGCTGGAGTTGGCGCTTCCAGAACTCGAAGATTTCCCTCGGGATGCCGGTGAGTGTCGTCTCCCATCCGGCTTCGCCCTGGTTGATGGCGCGGCCATTGTCGGAGCAAACCGTATGAGGAAAGCGGAACACCTGTACCGACATGAGGCCGTTTTCGACCGCGCGGTTGATGATGATCGATGCTTTCTCCATCACCTCGTCGTCGCTGAGGCCGGAAGGTTTGCCGAGCCGTTCCAGCAACTCGGCCTTCTCGCGTTCCTCTGCCTCCAGGCGCTTCATCGCCGCGGATGCCTTGGCACCTTCCGCCAGGGCGATCTTCGCTTGCAGTTCCTTTACGCTCAGCAACGTTGACATGGCACGTGTCTCCTTTGTTCTCAGAAGATCTCCTCGACGAAGCGACGGCCCTGTAGCGTGGCCTGGTCGTCGTATCTCCTTTTCTCCGAGCGCTCCGGCAGCTTCACCTTGGCCTTGTCGATGCGCTTGTATGGGATGCGCCCCAGAATGTGCGAAATCGCGTTCAACCGGCCGCGACGCTTGTCGTCAGTGTGCACGACGTGCCACGGAGCGTCGTCCGTGTCGGTACGCTGCAGCATGAGGTCGCGCGCCTCGGAATAGTCGTACCAGCGTTTGTAGGAACCAAGGTCCATGGGGCTCAGCTTCCATTGCCGCACCGGATCGTCGATCCGGGCCATGAAGCGTTTCTCCTGCTCCTTCTGGCCGACTTCCAGCCAGAGCTTCAGCAATCGGATCCCGCTTCCCTGAATGAAGCGCTCAACAATGGGACAGAGTTCCAGGAACCGCTCGTGCTGCTCCTGCGTGCAGAAGCCCATCACCGGCTCGACGCCAGCCCTGTTGTACCAGCTCCGGTCGAAGATCACGATTTCGCCGCCGGCCGGGAAGTGCTGCATGTAGCGCTGGATGTACATCTGCGTCTTGTCCCGATCCGTAGGCGCCGGCAGGGCGACCACACGGAATACACGGGGACTGACGCGTGCCGTCATCGCCTTGATCAGTCCTCCCTTCCCGGCAGCATCGCGCCCTTCGAGCACGATGATGATGCGCTCACCTGTGAGCTTGACCCAGTCCTGGAGATGGCAGAGTTCGACCTGAAGCTTGCCGAGCTGCTTTTCGTAGACCTTGCGCTTCAGCTTTTCCTTGGCCGGCTTGTCCATCGCTGCCCCTCCGATCCGGAAAGCTTATGCACGCGGGGGAGATCGGCCGCGTTCGGTGCTCCGGTCAGTATGCAAGGGCCAGTATGGTTTGTGGCCACGTTTGAGCCTTGATCAAAGTCAAGCGGGACGCCGTTTGGGGGGGGTGTCCTCGCTCTAGCCAACGGCACTCGATCGCGGCTCGCCGCTCACCTTGCCGATCTCACGCAGCATTGCATCGTCGAGGACGATCACCTCATCGCTTTCGATAAGGCCGATGACTGAACGCTTCTTGAGCTTACCGATAGACCGACTGACGGTCTCGACGGTGAGGCCGAGATAGTCGGCGATCTCGCTTCGATTCATGTGCAATAGCAGAGGCCCTCGTTCCGGGTTCACCTGCCGGTGGAGAGAGGCCATCTCCGCAAAAAAATGCGCAACCCGCTCGGTCGAGCGGAGCTTTCCGACGACCAGCATCGCCTCGCCCAGTTGTGACAGCGCGCTCGACAGGGCGCCAGAGAGGGCCGCTGCCAGGTCGGGATTGTCAGCTGCCACGGCATCGAACCTGCGTCGATCGAAGGAGCAGGCCTCGATATCCGTCAGCGCCTGGCCCTCGAAAGCATACCGGCCCGCATCGTCCAGATAGCCAACGCAATCACCGGCCGTCCTCAATGCCACGATCTGTCGACGGCCATCGTCCAAGGTGCGGGAAACTGCGACAAGCCCTTTTCTAATCTTGAAAAAGGTAGAGGCTGGATCGCCCGCGCGGAAAAGTATCTCGTGCCGTTTCCAATGTCGTGTTGTGCCCAATGCCAGGAGCTGCCGTAGTCGCGGCTCGTCCAATGGCTTGCATAAATTTAGCGACCTGCCCGGACAGCGGTCGCAGGGCAGTGGTGTAGAAGATGCCAGTCCGACAAACGCTACGCCCCGAGGCTGGCGGGGGGTCGCTGGAAGCATAAGGCCAATACCCTACGCCTGCCTTCCGCCAGTCGTCACTTACAAACCTGACATGAGCGGCATGGGTCCCCCAGACTTGCCCGTCAAAAGCAACAACCGGGCCAATGCCAAGCGAGCCAACGCCGCCTTCTGCAGCAGCCGCATTCACGGGGGGAACCTCTTCAGGCCGGGATCGCAAATACGGTGACCGCCATGATCACGTACATGGCGAGAAGCTGGACACCGGTGAACCAGGTCGATTTGCCACCGACAATCAGGATCGAGGCGACGAAGGTCGCGGCCATCACCAGGAAAACTTCAACACCGGCGAAGGCGAGGCTGAGTGGCTCGGGTGCAATCCACAGGCTCACCAGCACCAGCAGCGGCGCCACGAACAGTGCGATCTGCGTACTGCTGCCAATCGCGATGCTGACGGCTATCTCCATGCGGTTGCGCATCGCCATCAACACGGCGGTGCTGTGCTCAGCGGCATTACCGACAACGGCCACGACGACGATACCGACGAACAGGCTCGACAGGCCGAGCGCATGCGAGGCCTGTTCGACCGTCTCAACCAAAACCTCGCTCATCCAGACAATCAGGATTGTAACGGCGGCCATCACTCCAACCGCCAGCGAGGTCGACCAGGGAATACCGTGATGTTCAACCTCACCGGCCCCCTCCTCGCCATGGAACAGGTGCGCATGGGTACGGAGGGTGAAGACGATACTGCAGATATAGACCACGAGGAGGATCGCAGACACGACCACACTGAAGGTGATCGAGCGGCTCGCGAGTTCACCAGCATTGGTGACGGCGAAAATCGAGGGCACGAGAATGGCCATTGCTGCGAGCGCCATCATGCCGATCTGCGTGCGTGCGCCGATAGTGGCGAAGCTCTGGACCTTGTGGCGCAGTCCGCCGGCCAGAAAGGCCGCGCCCAGCACCAGGAGCAGATTGCCGATGATCGATCCAGTCAGCGACGCCTTGACGACGTCGAGCATGCCGGCGCGGAGCGCTACGAGGGCGATAATCAGCTCAGCAGCGTTTCCGAGCGTGGCGTTAAGGAAGCCCCCAATACCCTCGCCGGTGCGCGCCGCCAGCTTCTCGGTGGCAACGCCCAGCAGGCCGGCGAGAGGTACGATGGCAAGGCAGGCCAGCGCGAAGACCAGCAGCGGCGAGTCGGGACGCGCGTGATGAGCCCAGGCGGCCACCGGCACCGCGAACAGCAACCATGCAAGAGGTGCCTCGGCCAACACGCTACGCAGCGTCTTCATCGGGCTTCCTCCTTCGGCGACAGAACCGCTCGATTGGACAGCGTCCTGCCCGGCGCACGCCAGAGGTACGAGTTGTCCCTCTGGCGTCGATATCCGGTCGAGTAGCCTAGCGGATGATTGTTACCTTGATCGCTGTCTGCTGGCTGAACACCGTGGTGATCTGGTCACCAGGCTTCAGCGTTGCGAGCGCGGCCCTGCCAGCATCGGTCACGATCTGCGGCATCTGAATGACCTCGCCGCTGTTGGGTGCAGGCTTGTCAGGCTCGCCACCCGAGGCGTTGATCAGGAAAACGACGCTGCCCGCCGTGTCGACCTTGGTGCACATGCCCGACATCTGCCACAGCCGGATCCGCTGCTGCGCACCGGGAATACCCTCGAGCCGTGCTCCCTGCTTCAGCATCGCCTCCGCGCGCGCGGTCACTGCCGGGGTCGTCTTGGCGATCAGGAAGTCGAGATAGTCGTACCATTGCACATCGACTGTCTGGCCGACCCGAAGCGACGCGAAGTTCGTGACGAGGTCCGCCGCCTTCATCTTCACACGACCGAGATCCTCCCAGATGATCGTGAAGCTGCGCGCTTCCGGATGCATGCTGTGGATCGTGCCGCGCTTGAAGTTCTGGTAGCGGTTCGGCACGACGAGATCTTCGCCCTGCGCCAATGCGGGCCTGGCGAGTGTGGACAGGGTGGACGCCCCGAGTGCGGCCCCGCCCAGCAACTTCAGCATCGATCGACGATTACTGTACGACATGACTTCTCCCCCGATACCCCCAGCCGGCGCGGCCGGGTCAACTTTTGTATCGACCGACCGCCAGCAGGGCCTTGAGTAAAATCAAGCATCGCATTTCCAGCCGCGGATAGACTGTGGCTGTGGGGCTTCTGCGCCAGTTCGGCGCGGGCTCTGTCCCGCAGGAGGCCCGATGCGTAGTCTGGTCCTGGCGATGCTGTTGATGATCGCCCATGCGGCGCCCGCGCTGTCTTGGTGGCAGTATGCCCAGTGGGGCATGAGCTCCTCGCAAATTGCTTCCGCCAGTGCCGGCCGAGCGACACCCTGCCGCCCCGATGTGCCTGTTTGTGCCCGCCCGCCCGGCGGTGTGACACCTACGCTGTTCGTCGATGGCATCACGATGGTCGGCGTGCCCGCCTCGGCATCTTTTTCCTTCGACGGCAATGATCAGCTTGTCCAGACCGTCGTCCTCTTTCCGACCTCCGACCTCGCGCTCGTGAGCAGCCTTCTCGATGGCATTCACGGCGCCGCCGTCGAAGGTTCATCACCCAGGACATGGCGCGATTCACGAAGAGGAACGACACTTACGGCAACGCCGGCTGGTCCAGGCGCAATGCTGCTGTATCGGCCGACCGTAGCCCGATGACGAGGACGGAGAGGCTGCACATGAAGGCCCTGGTTCCGACGCTTCTTGCGCTCGTCTGTGGAGGCTTTGTGGTCTGCTGTAGCGCGTTCGCTCAGCAACCGGCCTCCGTGCCGCTGGCTGTTCTCGTGCAACCCGCCGAAGCTCGACCACTGGCCGCGCAACGCGAGTTCATCGGCCGCGCGCAGGCTCTCGACAAGGTCGACCTTCGGGCGCGCGTGCAGGGCTTCCTCGGGGCCCGAAAATTCAAGGACGGTGATCTCGTCAAGCAAGGCGAGTTGCTGTTTGTGATCGAGCCCGAGCCCTATCAGGCAACCGTCGAGCAACGCGAGGGTCAGAAGGCTGCCGCGGAGGGTGCGGTTGCCAATGCCGATGTCCAGTTCAGGCGCGCGCAGGAACTCGCTCGGACCAATGTCGGCACGCAGCAGACGCTCGATCAACGAACCGCGGAGCTTATAGCCGCCAAAGGCGCGCTTACCGAGGCTGATGCAGCACTCAAGGACGCGAAGATCAAACTTTCCTACACTGACGTGCGCTCACCGATCGCCGGCAGAATTGGGCGCGCCAACGTGCCGCCGGGTAACGTCGTGGGGCCGGAGTCCGGCGTACTTGCGACGGTCGTCGCCGAGCAGCCGATGCTGGTGCTCTTCTCCGTGACCCAGCGCGAGCTGCTGGAAGCACGGCGCGGTGGCTCGTCGGGAGAGGCGATGAAAGCCAAGGTTCGGCTCGCAGACGACACTCTTCATCCCGAAGAAGGCACGCTCGACTTCATCGACGTGCAGGTTGACCCCCGGACGGACGGCCAGACTCTTCGGGCCAGCTTCCCCAATACCGATGGCCGGCTGACAGATGGTCAGACTGTCCGAGTCATCCTCGAGGAGAAGCAGGCTGCCAATGTTGTGATGGTGCCGCAATCGGTCGTCGCGTCCGACCAGTCCGGTTATTACCTCTTCGTCGTCGGTCCCGACAACAAGGCAGAGCAGCGACGTATAAAGCTGGGGCCCGAACGGGAGGGGGCGATCGTCGTTGAAGAGGGCCTCAAGGCCGGTGAGAAGGTCATCGTCCAGGGCCAGCAGAGGGTTCGCCCGGGCATGGTGGTCGCGCCGGAGCTGGCTCCGGCCGCCGAGCAGTCGCGCTAGTCCGATGGCCCTCTCCTCGATCTTCATCCGCCGACCGCGATTTGCGTTCGTCATTTCGGCGGTGATCACCATTGCCGGCCTGATCGCCGTGTCGGCTCTGCCGGTTGCACAGTTTCCCGATATCGTGCCGCCCCAGGTGCGGGTCACGACGACCTACCCGGGCGCCTCGGCTGCCGTCGTCGAGGCGACTGTCGCACAGGTGATCGAAGCCGAAGTGAACGGCGTCGAGCGCATGATCTACATGAAGTCGGTGTCGGGAGGTGACGGCAGCTACACGCTGACAGTCAGCTTCGCGGTCGGGTCCGATCCGGACCTCAACACCGTGAACGTGAACAATCGCGTCAACCAGGCCTCTGCCCGCCTCCCACAGGAAGTGAAGCGTAACGGCGTGACGGTGAAGAAGCAGTCATCGGCCCTGCTCCAGCTCGTGGCGGTACACTCGCCCAAGGGCAGCCGAGACGGCCAGTTCCTGTCGAACTACGCCACGATCGAGATGCTGGACATGCTGCGCCGAGTGCCCGGTGTCGGCGACGCGACACTCTTCGGCCCCCTCGACTATGCGATGCGCGCCTGGATTTCACTGGATCGCATGGCCAGCCTCGAAGTTGCGACCGACGACGTCGTGAAGGCGATTCAATCCCAGAACATCCAGGCGGCAGTGGGGCGCGTCGGGGCCGCTCCGCTGGCCGGTCCCGTGGAGCTCGAACTCAACATCACGACCAAGGGCCGACTGTCGACGGTCAAGGAGTACGAGGACATTGTTGTCCGCACCAACTCGCAGGGCACCGTCGTCCGGCTGAAAGACGTGGCGCGGGTCGAACTCGGCGCCAAGTCGAGTGATTCGGTGGGGCGCTACAATGGCAAGCCGGCCGCCGGCATCCAGATCTATCTGCTCCCCGGCGCAAACGCGCTGGCGACCGCCAAGGGGGTTCGCGAGGCGCTGAAGGAGCTCGATCCCCTGCTGCCGAGCGATGTCGCTTACGACGTCATGTACGACACGACGGTCTTCGTCGAAGCCACGATCGAGAGCGTGATCCACACACTTATCGAAGCCTTCATTCTCGTTGGCATTGTCGTCTTCGTGTTCCTCGGCAACTTGCGCGCGACGATCATTCCCATCATCGCGGTTCCGGTCGCCCTCATCGGAACCTTCGCTGTGATGCTCGCACTGGGCTTCTCCGCCAACACGGTCTCCCTGCTCGCACTGGTGCTGGCGATCGGCATCGTGGTCGACGATGCCATCGTGGTGGTCGAGGCCGTGGAACACATACTGGAGACCGAGCCCGACCTCACGCCCGCCGAAGCGACCGAGAAGGCGATGGGGCAGGTAACGGGGCCCATTATCGCCATCACGTTGGTGCTCCTCTCGGTATTCATCCCGACGGCCTTCATCCCGGGCATCACAGGCCAGCTCTACCAGCAGTTTGCCGTAGCGGTTTCCGCCTCCATGGTGATCTCGGCCATCAACGCGCTGTCATTGTCACCGGCGCTCTGCTCGCTCGTGCTCCGCCACCGGAAGAAATCAAAGGGTTTGATTGCCCGACTGCACGGCGGGATTGATGCCAGCCGGAATGGCTATGTCCGGTTGGTCACGCCGCTTGCACGGCGTTCACTGATTGCAGGTTTGCTGGCGTTGGCCTTCATCGCCGGCACTGGCGGCCTCGCACGCATCGTCCCGTCCGGATTCCTCCCGAACGAGGATCAGGGCGCGTTCATGGGGGAGATCCAGCTGCCCGACGCTGCATCGACGAGTCGGACCCTCGCCGTGGTCGAGCAAGTCGAAGGGATCGTGCGCGCAAAGCCATGGCTGCAGAACCTTTTCACGGTGAGTGGTTACAGCATGCTCGACGGTCTGAGCCTGCCCAACCGCGCCTTCTTCGTGGCGGCGATGAAGCCGTTCGACGAGCGCAAGGGTCCAGACATGTCCGTCTTCGCGGCCCTCGCGCAGCTCAACCAGGATTTCCGCCGAATTGCCGCTGCGACGATCATCCCGTTCAACCTGCCTCCCATCATCGGGCTGAGCACATCGGCTGGCTTCGAGTTCCAGCTCGTGAGCCGCACCGGCGCCTCGCCGACCGACATGGCGGCGACTGCGCGCGGCCTCGTGACCGCGGCGCAAAGCGTACCTGAACTTGCGGGTGTCTATACGACCTATGGTGCCGCGAGCCCCCAGATCTATCTCGACCTGGACCGGGAACGGACACAGGTGTTGGGCATCGACATCGCCCAGGTGTTCGACGCGCTGCAAACCGCGATGGGCGGCTACTACGCCAACGATTTCAACCTGTTCGGTCGAACCTGGCAGGTCAAGGTCCAGGCCGAGGCGAGCGATCGCCGCATCGCCCGCGATGTCTATCGCGTACGCATCCGCAATGCCTCGGGCGAACTCATTCCGTTGCGCGCCGTCGCGGAGATCCGCGTTGTAACGGCGCCGTCACAGATCATCCGCTACAATAATCTGCGCTCGGTAACCATCAATGGCGGTCCAGCGCCGGGTTACTCCTCTGGTCAGGCGATGGCTGCCATGGAAGCCCTGGCGAAGACGACGCTTCCGGCCGGCTATGGCTTCCAATGGACGGGCACCGCCTTTCAGGAGAAAGCGGCGTCAGGCCAGACCGGTTTCATTCTGGCGCTCGCCCTCCTGTTTGCTTACCTGTTCCTTGTTGCCCTCTACGAAAGCACCACCATTCCTGTGGCCGCGCTCCTGTCGGTCTCGGCCGGGCTGCTGGGTGCCATGGCGGCGCTCTGGGTGAGTGGGCTCGACAACAATCTTTTCGCCCAGATAGGCATCGTCGTGCTGATTGCGTTGGCGGCCAAGAACGCAATCCTGATCATCGAGTTCGCCATGGCCGAACGCGACAAGGGGGTCGATACCGTGACCGCAGCAACGACAGCGGCAGGATTGCGCTTCCGAGCCGTGATGATGACTTCCTTCGCCTTCATCGTTGGTCTCGTTCCGTTGGTGATCGCGACCGGCGCAGGCGCGGCAACACAGCGAGCGGTTGGCACGGCCGTTTTCGGAGGCATGCTGGCAGCGAGCTTCCTCGGCATCTTCATCATTCCGGGCCTCTATGTCCTGTTCCAGAAAACCCGGGAAACATTGAAGGATGTGCCAAGCCTGTTGAGGTCTCTGCGCCGCAAACCGGGATGACGGAGAGCTGGCACACATGGCCGATCGACCAGCGAATGCCCTGCGCCGAGCTTACTGGCGATCCTTCGTCGAGGGCGTCGGGATCTGCTGGCCCGTGCTGTCCGGATTGCTGATTTTGCAGGCAGCACTCGGTTCAATCATAGGACTCATCGAGGGCTGGGGCATCGGCCAGGGAGTCTACTTCGCGTTCATCACCGGACTGACGGTCGGCTACGGCGACCTCGTCCCCACCGGAATTCTCACGCGTTGTCTCACGGTGTTGATTGGCTTTTGCGGGATCGCGCTAACTGGCATGGTTGCTGCTCTCGCCGTGAAGTCCTTCCAGGCGGTCGCTCGCCACTAGCGCCCATTCCAGCAGGCAACCCGCGTTGGATGTGCAAATCACCTGCGGCGATCGGTTGAGGTTTGAGCAAGATCAAGACGGCCCGAGGCCAGATGGACTACCCTCTCGGCCTTCGGCAACCGCTCAGGCGGCCACGAACGTAGGAGCGTGACGCATGGTCGACACCCCCAAACTCAACTTCCTTCAGGAGTACTGGCTCGACGCATGGCAACGGTCGATCCTGACGCTCGATGCGCTGCGCCAGCGTGGCAACACCTACTTGGAGCAAAGCGCCAAGAACGCGCCGAACGTGCTGAGCTTCCCCTACGAACTGGTGCGTGACGGCCGTAGCCTCCCCCGTCCCGTCAACTACATGCTGGTGCACATTCTGCCCGCCGAAGGCACGGTTATAGATCAAGCCAAGGCGCCGTTCGTCGTCGTCGACCCACGCGCTGGGCACGGACCGGGAATCGGCGGCATGAAAAGCGATAGTGAAATTGGTGTGGCGATGGCCGCGGGCCATCCTTGCTACTTCGTCGGATTCCTGCCGGAACCGATGCCGGGTCAGACAATCGAGGACGTGTGCATAGCCGAAGCCACCTTCCTCGAGGATGTCGCGCGCTTGCATCCCGAGGCCGATAGCAAGCCGGTGATCATCGGCAATTGCCAGGCTGGCTGGCAACTCATGATGACGGCAGCGATACGGCCTGAGCTCTTCGGCCCGATCATGCTCGCGGGCTCGCCATTGTCCTATTGGGCCGGTGTGCGCGGTCGCAATCCAATGCGCTATCTCGGTGGCACACTGGGCGGTACCTGGCTAACGGCATTATCGGGCGACCTCGGCAACGGAATCTTCGATGGCGCCAACCTGGTTGCCAACTTCGAATCCCTGAACCCCGCGAACACCTACTGGGAAAAGCCCTACAACCTCTACTCAAAGGTCGATACCGAGGCGTCGCGCTTCCTCGACTTCGAGACCTGGTGGGGCAATCCTGTGCTGCTCAATGCCGGGGAAATGCAGTGGATCGCCGATAACCTCTTCGTCGGCAACAAGCTCACCGCGGGCGAGATTCACACTTCTGACGGTGTGCGCGTCGATCTACGCAATATCCGCTCGCCGATCATCGTGCTGTGCTCATGGGGCGACAACATCACACCGCCACAACAGGCGCTGGGCTGGATTACCGACCTGTATGCGCATGAGGACGAGATCGTCGCGAACGGCCAGACCATCGTCTACACGCTGCATCAGACCATCGGCCATCTCGGCATCTTCGTTTCCGGCAAGGTCGCCACAAAAGAACATGCCGAGTTCGCCTCTTGCATCGAGATGATCGACCTATTGCCACCCGGCCTCTACGAGGCGGTCATCACCGAAGTCGGCGAAAACATCGCCAATCCCGAGTTGATCCACGGCAAGTACCTCTTCCGGCTAGAGGCCCGCACCCTCGATGCGATCAGGGCACTCGGCGCCAATAGCGAGGAGGACAACCAACGCTTCGCGACCGTCGCGCGCCTCTCCGAAGCCAGTCACGGACTTTACCGAGTGCTCGGCCAGCCCGTCGTCAAATCGATGTCGAGCAGTCAGACTGCTGACCTCATGCGGCAGCTCCATCCCAACCGTGTGCGGTTCGCCGCCTTTTCCGATCGCAATCCCGCGATGCAGCCCGTGAAGGCGCTGGCCGAATCGGTCCGCGCCGACCGCAAACCGGTGTCGGAGAACAATCCGCTTCTCACCATGGAAAAGATGGCTTCGAGCTGGATCACAATGTACTGGGAGAATTACCGACTCGCCCGCGACGCCATGACCGAGGCAGCGTTTCTGGCGAGTTACGGGTCTCCGATACTGCAGGCCATGGTCGGCTTGAATGCGTCTCCGGCGCCTACGCAGCGGCGCATAGAGCGTGATCTTGCTCTCGAAGCAATTGACGCAACCCGGCGCGCGGAGCTCGAGAAGCGCTTCGAGGTCGGCGGGCTCGCCGAAGCCGTGATCCGCTCGATCATGCACGTCCGCCTGCCGGAGCGCTCAGTCGACGAGCGCGGCTTCAGCGTGCTGCAGGCCGTCCGGCGACTGCAGCCGGTCAATCGCCGCCGCACCATGGCAGAGGTTAAGGCGATGTTCCGCGAGCAATACATGCTCTTGCGGCTTGATGAGGAGCGCGCGGTGCGTGCCATTGCCCGCCTTCTGCCTGACGACGGGCAGCTTCGATCCGACGGTTGGAAGATCGTGAGCGACGTGCTTGGCGCCAGCGGCGATCTGTCCGCCGAAGGACATCGCCGATTGCGGCGGATAGAGGGATTGTTCCGCCTGCCCCATGGTCAGACACCAAAGGTCGCCTAGCATGCTCAATTCAGAGGCTGCACCGAAACTTCACGAGAAATACAATCGCCTGATCGCTGTCGCCTCCAAGCATCCGTCGATGGCCACGGCGGTCGCTCACCCTTGTGACGAGGTCTCTCTGGAAAGCGCGGTCGAGGCGGCGCGCCTCGGATTGTTGCGACCGATCCTGGTCGGGCCGTTGGCACGCATGCGCGACGCAGCCGCTCGCGCTGGCCTGGAGATCGGCGGTTTCGAGCTGGTCGAATCGCAACATAGCCACGATTCAGCCGCCAAGGCGGTCGAGCTGGTTAGAGCCGGGCGCGCTGAAGGGCTCATGAAGGGTAGCCTCCACACGGACGAGCTGATGGGCGCCGTGGTGGCACGCGAGACAGGCATCCGTACGGCCCGGCGCATCAGCCACTGCTTCGTGATGGACGTACCCAATCACAGCCAGGCGCTGATCATTTCCGATGCTGCCGTCAACATCGCGCCGACACTGGAGGAAAAGGTCGACATCGTGCAAAACGCAATCGACCTTGCTCATGCCCTCGCGACTGAAGAGGTGCGGGTCGCGATCCTGAGTGCCATGGAGATCGTAAATCCGCGCGTCGCATCCACCATCGAGGCGGCTGCACTGTGCAAGATGGCCGACCGGGGCCAGATCACTGGCGCCATGCTCGATGGCCCGCTGGCGTTGGACAATGCCATCAGTCCAGAGGCTGCCGCCATCAAGCACATCGTCTCGCCCGTCGCCGGAAAGGCAAATGTCCTCATCGTGCCAGACCTCGAAGCCGGCAACATGCTGGCCAAGAGTCTGTCGTTCCTCGCCGGAGCCGATGCCGCCGGCATTGTGCTGGGTGCGCGCGTACCCATCATCCTGACCAGCCGTGCCGATTCGTTACTGACGCGCCTTGCCTCATGTGCGGTCGCCGTGTTGGTGGCCGCCGCCCGTCGCGCGAGCCCGGCTGCCGCCATTGCATGAGGACACCATGAACGATGCCATTCGACCGGTTCTCACCGGACACAAAGCGCTGGTCGTCGGTATCGCCAATGACCAATCGATCGCCTACGGCTGCGCCAAGGCCTTTCGCGAAGCGGGCGCCGAGCTGGCGGTAACATGGCTGAACGACAAGGCCCGGACCTATGTCGAGCCCCTCGCCCAGGAGCTGAATGCCCCCATTACCGGCGCCCTCGATGTCGCCACGCCCGGGCAGCTCGAGGCAGTGTTCGATCAGGTGCGGGCACGCTGGGGCAAGCTCGACATCCTGGTGCACTCGATCGCCTTCGCTCCGCTCGACGATCTGCGCGGCGGGTTGCTGGACTGCTCGGCCGAGGGTTTCACCAGGGCGATGGATGTTTCCTGCCATTCCTTCATCCGCATGGCGCGGCTCGCCGCACCGTTGATGGCTGACGGTGGGACCATGTTTGCCATGAGTTATCTGGGCGCCAATCGCGTGGTGCCGAACTACAACGTCATGGGGCCGGTCAAGGCGGCTCTGGAGGCTTCCTGCCGTTACCTCGCCTACGAGCTCGGGCCACAACGCATCCGCGTGCACGCCATATCCCCCGGCCCTCTCAAAACCCGCGCCGCCTCTGGCCTGAAGGACTTCGAGCTCATGCTGAACGAGGCCGCCCATAGAGCGCCCCTCGGGGAGTTGGTCGACATCATGGATGTGGGCTGGGCTTGCGCCTACCTCGCCACTCCCTTCGCCCATCGCATCACCGGCGGCACCGTCTATGTCGACGGCGGCACGCATATCATCGCCTGAGGATCTGATGACGTCGGGTTGCATAACCGTACTCAATGCCGGCTCCTCCAGCATCAAGTTCGGCCTCTATGAAGAAGGAACCGGCGGAAATCTGCTTTTCCGCGGACAGATCGAACGGATCGGTTCGGCAGCACATCTCAAAGCCACCAATTCCGAGGGCAGGTCGGTCGCCGAACGAAGCTGGCCCAAGGGTGAGCTCGACCATCACGGCGCAACGCTCGAGATCGTGCGACTTGCACGCGAGCTGCTCGCCGGCCGACCAGTGTTGGCAGTCGGCCATCGCGTCGTACATGGAGGAACGGATTTCTCCAGTCCGGTTCGTATCAATTCCGATGTGCTTGCGAAGCTTGCCAAGCTGGTGCCATTGGCCCCGCTGCATCAGCCGCACAACCTCGCGCCGATCGAGGCGATTGCCAAGGCTGCGCCGCAAATTCCCCAAGTCGCCTGCTTCGATACGGCGTTTCACCGGACGCAGCCGGCACTGGCCCAGGAATTTGCGTTGCCGCGAGACCTGACGGCAGCCGGCGTCAGACGATACGGCTTTCACGGCCTGTCGTACGATTATGTCATCTCGCGATTGCAGGAGATTCAGCCGGCGTTGGCGCGGTCGCGCCTGATCGTCGCCCATCTCGGCAATGGCGCGAGCCTATGCGCAGTACATGAAGGCCGTAGCGTCGCCAGTACCATGGGCTTTACAGCCGTCGACGGTCTCATGATGGGCACGCGAACAGGTGCCCTCGATCCGGGCGTGCTGCTGTACCTCATGCAGGAACGCGGCATGGATGCCCAGGCCATAGAGGATTTGTTGTACCGAAAATCCGGCCTGCTCGGCGTCTCGGGCCTGTCATCGGACATGCGCACGTTGCGCCAGTCGGAGACGCCCTCGGCAAAGGCCGCCATCGCGCTCTTCGTCTATCGCATCGTACGTGAAATCGGATCGCTGACGGCCGCGTTGGGCGGCCTCGACGGCCTCGTCTTTACAGCCGGCATCGGCGAGAACGACGCTGCGACAAGATCGGAAGTCGCAGCCGGCTGCGCCTGGCTGGGACTTGCCCTGAATGAAGAAAGCAACGGGCTGGGCGCTGGGCAGATCAGCAGTGACCAGTCTCGGATAGCTGCATGGGTAGTCCCGACGGATGAGGAAAGAGTGATCGCCCGCTATACGAGCGCCTCGCTTTCCAGCTGAGAAATGCAAGAACCACATGCACCCGAGCAATCCAGACTGCTAGGCTAGGACATGCATTACGGGGAGCAGACCATGCGCGCACTGGTACTCTTGCTAGTCATTGGCAGCCTGGCGGGATGTGAGAAGCTGGACAACTTGTCGACCAGCCAGAAGGGCGCGCTGACCGGCGCGGCCCTCGGCACCGGCATCGGCATGGTGGCTGGCGGCTCGTTTGGCGCAGTTGTCGGCGCAGGCCTCATTGGCGGGGCCGCCGGTTACATCACCGGCAGCTATCTCGAGGACAAGAAGCAATGAGCTAGGGCTATCGCTTCGGCATGCTGCAAAGGGCGACCTATCGCTTGTCATCCTGCTGGCTCTTGCCAGTCCTACGGCGACTGGCAGCGAGCAACCCGGACAACCCTTCATACGGGTGGATCGTAGGTTCAATCCCTACAGTGCCCACTATGAGTTCATGGGACTTCGAGGTATTAGCTTCGGGTCCCTAGCCCCTTCCTGCAGTCTGTCGACCCATCCATGACCAACGTCTTGTCGCTGCGCGTCGGAGACCGTCTTCCCGATTTCGTGCTGCCGGGCCTCGACGGCAAGCTGCGCAAATTCATCTGGTCGTTCACCGGCGACCCGGTCGTGCTGCTCGCTGTTGCCGATCTCAAGCTGATCGATGTGGAGCCCTTCGCTTTGCTGCGCAGTGCCTGCACAGCAGCGTCTACACGGCTGGTCGTGGTCGCCGCCAACGAGCCTGCGGGTGCAACCTCATTGTGGAAGAAGCTCGGCGCCGAACCCGAGAATCCCCTCCTCCTGCTCGACCAAAAGGCGCAATTCCTGCCCGCCTTGCTCGCGCAGGGCGGTGCGGTTTCCTTCGGTCAGGGGATGGGGTTGCGCCAACGCGCGATCGTGCTCGACCCCAACCAGCGCGTCGCCAGCACCTTAGACACACGCGTGCTTGCCGCCACCACCGAGACCATCGGCGACCTTGCCGAGTCGGTGCGCGCCAATGCGGGCTCGGGCCTGCTGATCAATACCGCCCTGGCGCCGGTGCTGATCCTGCCCCGCGTCTTCGAACCGGATTTTTGCACGCAGCTCATTCGCCTATGGGGCAAGGGCGACCATAAGGACAGCGGCGTCTCCAGCCGCTACGGCAACGTCAACGTGGAGGAGCTGAAGCGCACCGAAGACTACATGATCGTCGAGCCGATGATGCAGAAGGCCGTGTCGGACCGGTTGGCCTATCGCGTCGGTCCCGAGCTCACCAAGGTCTTCGCCTTCGACCGGCAGTTCACCTTCGACGCCCACGTCGTGCTTTCCTACAGCGCCGAGGGCGAGCATTTCTTCGGCGCCCATCGCGACAATGGCGCGCCGACCACAGCCGATCGCGCCTTCGCCGTGTCGTTGAACCTCAATGACGATTTCGAGGGTGGTGAGCTGGTGTTCCCCGAGTACGCCGGCGTGCGCGTCAGCCCGCCGGCCGGTGCCGCTGCTGTCTTTTCCTGCTCGCTCCTGCACAAGGTCGGTCCGGTGACGCGGGGCCGGCGCTATGTGCTGACGACCTTCTTCCGCCAGAAGCGCTAAGGAAAAGGTCGATAGAAGGACTCGCCGCCTGTTCGTCGCCAGCGCGCTCGTCAACCTGTGTCGAGCGCACCGGGAGCGCCCTGCTCAGTGGCGCTCCGCACGAGGTGGAAGCTTAAGCTGAAGCCGGCAGCGGCAGGTCGAGCGTCGTAGTGCGCCGAAGCTCGCGGCGATGGGTCTTGTCGTCGAACGGCCGCGCGCGATGCATGGTGCATCGATTATCCCAGATCACGAAATCATGCGGCCGCCAGACGTGGCGATAGACGAACTGCGACTGCGTGGCGTGGTCGATCAGGTCACGCAGAAGCAGCCGGCCCTCCGGCACTGGCCAGTCGATGATATGAGCGGCGTGCGAGGCTAGGTAGAGTGCGCGGCGGCCGGAGCCCGGGATGGTGCGCACCAGCGGATGGACGGCCCCCTTCAGTTTGCCCTGCTCGTCCTCGTCGAAGTCGAAGCCGAGGACGTGGCGCGAATAGACGATGGAATGAAAAACGCGCAGCTCTTCAATAGAGGCGCGGGTTTCCTCGTCGAGTGCATCGTAGGCGGCACGCATGTCGGCGAACTCCGTATCGGCGCGCACTGGCGGCACCACCCGAGCCGACAGCATAGAGTAGCGGCCCGGCGGATCGACGAACGACGCATCGGTATGCCACAGGCGGTTCGCGACCGAAGAGGCGCGCATGCGGTTGTTCGCGTCTCGGATCTTGCCGTCCTTATCGACATTAGAGACGTCGGCCAGCGCTTCGTTGCCGAACCGGTTTTTGCCAATGGCTGAGGAGGAAGTACGGGCGTGCAGCGTGCCATCGAAACGTTGGGCGAAGTCGAGCTGCTCTTCGTTGGTGAAATTCTGATCGCGAAATACCAGCACGGCGTACCTGTCCATACCGGCGCGGATCGCCTCCAGCGATTCGCGATCATGGATCCGGCGCAGGTCGATCGCGCCAACTTCGCCGGCGAATATGGACGTCAGCGGCGTGATGGAGACGGTCATGACGGGCTCCTTCCTGGAGGCCGAGTGGATCATCCTGGTCGATAGGCTTGCCGCCCCAACCCGGCCGCGATCCCTTCGCCTATCGAATAACGATCTCGCGCTACTATCTACTACTTGCTCGAAACACCCCTAAGTCGCCGGAATCCAGCTCTTCGCTTCGCCGGCGTAGTGGGCGCCGGGATTGCCGTGGACGGTCGTGCGCCACATCAGACGCCCCTCTTTCTCGCCATCGAACCAGGTCGCGGCATGGATGAGGCAGCGATTGTCCCAGATCAGAACATCGCCCTGCGTCCATGCGTGGGCATAGCAAAAGCGTCGCTCAGTCAGGTGCGCCATGATCTCGTCGAGCAGGGCCGCCCCCGCACCCTGCGGGCCGGGCTCCATGCCGACGAAGGGCCCCTCGAACCAGTCCATCTGGCCCCATTCGCAAAGATAGAGCGCACGCTCGCCGGTCACCGGATGCGTACGCACCACCGGCTGGGGCTGCGAGCGCTCGTGAGGCGCGAAAGCGCGCGGCGGCCGACCAGCGAGCGCCGCCTCTCGTCCGCGACCACTGCCGGGCTGGGCATGCAGGCCCTGGAGCCCGTCGACCTTTGCCTTGAGATGAGAGGGCAGCGCCTCGTAGGCCAGGATGCCGTTGGCGAACAGCGTCTGACCGGTGTCCCGTGTCGCCGGCGTCACGGCATAGAACAGCGAGATGTCGGGCGGCGGGCGGCGATAGCTCTGGTCGGTGTGCCAACCCATACGGTGCGGATACTGCACCGGGATCAGCCCGTCGGCCGCCAGCGGCGGCTCCGGCCGCTTGGGTGGCGCCTTGCTGACCGGCGGCATGTTCGACACCAGCAGGATCTCCGGCACCGATACATGCACCGACTTAA
Organism: Reyranella sp.; assembly: GCF_004297405.1. Taxonomy (GTDB): domain Bacteria; phylum Pseudomonadota; class Alphaproteobacteria; order Reyranellales; family Reyranellaceae; genus Reyranella. The sequence goes on along the minus strand of NZ_SCVC01000012.1, from coordinate 58,646 downwards.
GGTCGGTCAGAGTGTGGCGATAGTCCTCGACCTCCGGCCCGAACAATCGGCTGAAGCGGATGAGCAGATTGGGATCGTCGGCGATATCGTTGAGGCTCTGCACCAACAGCAGCCCCTTGGCCTCGGCCAGCGCCGACGCCAACTCGTCGGGCGCCGCTTCAGCTGCTGCGACGACGGTCGCGGCCGTCTGCCCGCCGTCGCGCAACCGCACCGTGCCGCCGAACGCCGCGCCCGGCAGCGGACCCGTTGTCTCGAACCTGGGACTCATGCACGCGCTCCTGCTCCTGCATAAGGATCGTTCACCCCGTCCAACGGCCAGATCGGCCGGCGCAGCTTGGTGAACTTCAGCCGCGTGATGTCGGGTGAGCAGATGCCGCCCGAATCGACCAGGATCACCTCGCGCGCAATCGGCGCATAGGCGGCGCGGAAATGCTGCACGCTCTTCACCACCACCACGCTCTTGGTACACGGGTCGATGCCCTGGCTCAGGAACACCTGCAGGTCGATCGTCTGGATGCGGTTGGAGATCGTCACCACATCTATGCCGCCGACGCGCAGCACCGCCGTGGGGCCCATCGAGGTGCCGACACCGGCATTCATCGGGCCGTCGTTCTTGAACTCACCGTCCGAGAGCATCTTGACGATGGCCTTGGCCTTGACCGGTCCACCCATCGACGGATCGGTGTGGCCGCCCAGCACGACGTCAATCTCCGCGCCGACGCCCGCCTTGATGGCCTGCTGCACCGTGCCCGGATCGAAGATCGTGCCGAAGGCGACGTTCTCGACCTTGGCGTCGATCAGTGCCTGCAGCACCGGCGTCGTGTCGTTGTAGCCGCCACCGCCCGGATTGTCGGTGCCGTCGGCCACGACCAGCGGCCCCTCTTTGCCCACACCGGCGCGTGCCGCCGCAATGGCATCGGAGATCGGCCGATAATCAGACGAGCTTTCGTCGCGCCGCTTCCAGATCTCGTCGAGGATGGCGGCCGCCACTGCCTTGGCCCGCGCCTCGGCGGCAGGCTCATGGCTCACCGCGATCGACGGGCCCGTATAGGGAATGTCGGCCCAGGTGAAGCCGGCCTGGATGCTGACGACATTGATGCCCGGCTCCTTCTCGAAGGCATCGGCCTTGGCCAGCAGGTCGCGCATCAGGCCAGGCTGCGTCGTGCGGCCATGGTCCGCGCCTTCCAGCATGGCCGGCTGCACCAGCAGGCAACGCGGCTGCTTCTTGCCCTCCAGCGCTTCCTGCACCAGCGCTGCCGCCTGCACCGCGCGCTCATAGCCATCGATATGCGGATAGGTGCGATAGCTCACCAGCGCGTTGGCATTCTTGGCCATCTTCACCGTGGCATTGGCGTGCAGGTCGAGCGTGGCGACCAGCGGCACATCGGGACCAACCACGCCGCGCAGCGCTTCAAGCAGCGCGCCTTCGGCATCGTCCTCGGTCTCCGTCACCATGGCACCGTGCAGCGAGAGGCACACCGCGTCGAGCTTGCCCACTGCTTTCGCCTTCTTCGCCGCGCCCACGATCATGTCGCGGATATGCTCCCAGGTCTCCTTGGTGAGCTTGCCCGATGGCGTCGCGTTGGCGGCACCAGCCCACACTGGTTCCCAGCCGTACTTCTTGGCGGCATCGATATAGCCGCCTACCTCGTTCTTGGTGCCCGTGAAGCGCGGCACCATCGCGTCGCCTTCGATCAGCCAACGCTTGCGGTAATCCTCGAGCGTGGTCGGCAGTTTGCTGAAGGTGTTGGTCTCGTGCATGAACTGCGCGACCAGAACGCGATACGCCATCTCTCGAACTCTCCTATTCCATCCGTATCAGAGCTTTGCCGTTTTCAGCCATTCGGCTTGGCCTTCCTCGCCATCGACACCCATCGATTCGAGGAAGCGGCAGACCATCATGTAATAGCCGATGGTGAGCGTGAGCTCGACCACGGCGCCCGGCGTCAGGAAGGCTTGCACCGCCTTAAGCGCCTTGTCCGAGGCCCGGACGTTACGCACCACATCGTCGGTGTAGCGCAACACGGCCTTCTCGTTGTCGGTGAAGGCCGCTGCCTCGATGGTAGCCTCGCGCAGAGCCGCGATCTTGTCCTCTGTCACGCCGACGTCGCGGCCGATGCGTTCGTGCTGGAACACTTCGTAGGCCGTGCGCGAAAGTCGCCCCACACGAATGATCGCCAGCTCGCGCAGGACCGGATCGAGTTCACAGCGATGCAACAGCGCATTGCCCATGCGCAGAAAACCCTTCGCGCCCTGCTCCGAGTTCGCCAGCATGCGGTAAATGTTCAGCATTGGGTCGAGCTTGCCCAGGAACTCGGCATGCTTGCCGGTGGCGTTCTCGACTTCGTAGTACGGAATACGCGGCATTTGTTCTCCCCATCACGCAGGCGGTGATCATAGCTGTGGTTGGCCGGGCATGCGTCGTCAATACGCAGCGCCCGGGGCGTTGTTGGAGCAATCTTCCAGCCTCACACGCGCCCCGCGGCGCCGAGATCCCAGAACAGTCCCGTCATCAGGCGCAATCCATCGCGCGCCACCGGCGCCAGCAAGTGCTCGTTGGGGGCGTGCTGTGAGCAGGCCGCATAGGAGTGAGGCACCCAGACGGTCGGCATGCCGAGAATGTCGGTGAACACCTCGTTGGGTAGTGAACCGCCGAGATTGGGCAGCATGTTGGGCTTCTGGCCTGCCGTCTTCTCGATCGAGGACGCGGCAAACTTGGCCCAGGGATTCTCAGGGTCCAATCGCGTTGCGTTCATGATGACGTCACGCGCCGGCTCGACTTCGATTTGGCCGAAGCCGTGCTTTTCGAGATGCCGACGCAGGGCAGGAACGATGTCGTGCGGATCTGTGCCGACGACGAAGCGGAGCTGGCAATAAGCGATCGCGCTGGGAGGGATCGCATTCACCGGCCGGTCGGGATTGCCGGTCTTGAAGGCCAGCACTTCGAAGCTGTTCCAGCCAAACACCCGCTCGACCGGCGTCAGCGATTTCTCGCCCCATTCCGGATTGATCTCCGGCGCGCCCTCGCCTGCATCGACATGCGCGTCGGCCAGCGCGGCCCGCACCGAGTTGGTGAGAGTCTTGGGCCGCCATTCCGGCACTTTGATTTGGCCGCGCTCGTCGGTAATGGTGGCCAGCGCATGGGCCAGGATGATACCCGGATTGGCGAGAAGCCCGCCCCAGTTGCCCGAGTGATGCCCGCCCTCGCGCAGGTTGAGCTTGAGATTGAAGTTCATGGTGCCGCGCGTGCCACCGAACACGGTCGGCCGGCGGTGGTCGAGCCGGGGGCCGTCCGAGCCAATCAGCGCATCGGCCTTGAGGGCGGCCTTGTTGGCCTTGCAGAAATCCGCGAGGCCCGGCGAGCCAGTCTCCTCCCCCGTCTCGATCAGGATCGTGGAGTTGAAGCCCAGCGAGCCGCGCTCCTGCAGCACGCAGGCAAGCGCCGCGATATTGATCGTGTGCTGGCCCTTGTTGTCGGCGGTGCCGCGTCCGTAGAGTCGGTCGCCTTCCACGACGATCTTCCATGGCGACAGGCCCGAGCGCCATTGCTCCTCCTGGCCGCGGATCACGTCGCCATGGCCATAGGTCAGCACTGTCGGCTTGGCGGGATCCTCGACCCGGCGGGCAATCAGGAACGGGCCATATTCTGCACGCGGATTGGGCAGGACCGTGCAGTCGTAGCCGAGCTTCTGCAGCGAATCGGTCATCTCGCCGGAGACATATTCCTGCAGCGCCGGCATGGAGTCGGTCTCCTGGCTGGTCGTCGGGATCGCCACCCGCCGCTGCAACTCCTCGAGGAATCCGCCTTCGTCGAAGTATTTCTCTGCGCGGCCGATGGCGCCATCCCGTGTCCCGGTCATGCTTTCCCTCGAGGTGTTTCGCGGCCACGATAGCACCCCTGCGCGGGAGGAGAGAATGCCGTCATCCGGTCGTGTCGTATTCAGTCGCTTGGACGAAGTCGTGTTCGGCAGGCCTGCCGCCGAGGCGGTATCCGAACTGGTCTCGCGCCACGGTGCGCAACGCGTATTCCTCATGGCGAGCGGGACGCTCGATCGCGAGACCGACGAGGTCGAGAAGCTGCGCCGGGCACTCGGCAACAAATGCGTCGGCACCTTCGCCCGCATGCCGGCCCACTCACCGCGTTCGGCCGTGATCGCCGCCGCCGAACAGGCCCGCGAGACCCGCACAGACCTGATCGTCACCTTGGGTGGCGGCTCGATCACAGACGGCGCCAAGGCGGTGCAGCTCTGCCTCGCCAACGACATCCGCACGCCCGAAGCAATGGATCAGATACGCGCCGGCACGGACTTCAAGCCGCCGACCGTGCGCCAGATCTCCGTGCCGACGACACTGTCGGCAGGCGAGTTCACCTACATCTCCGGTGTCACAGACGAACGCACGAAGGTGAAGGAGCTGTTCCGCCATCCCGGCCTCATTCCGATGGCCGTCGTGCTCGATCCCGAAGTGACGCGGCACACGCCGATGTGGCTGTTCCTTTCCACCGGCATCCGCGCGCTCGACCACTGCGTCGAGGGCATCTGCTCCCTGGAAGGCAATGCCTATGGCGATGCCTCGGCCTTGCATGGTCTGTCACTGCTCGCCCGCGGCCTGCCGCGCGTGAAAGCCGATCCCACGGACCAGCAGGCACGGCTGGACTGCCAGACCGGCGCCTGGCTTTCGACAGGCCCGCTGGCCGCCGGCACACCGATGGGCGCCAGCCACGGCATCGGCTACGTGCTGGGCGCCGTGTTCGACATCCCGCACGGCCATACGTCCTGCATCATGCTGCCATCGGTGATGCGTTGGAACCGGTCGGCCAATGCCGAGAAGCAGGCGATGGTTGCCGCTGCCATGGGCCATCCCGGTAAGGAAGCTGCCGACGTACTCGATGCTTTCATCCGCGGACTCGAGATGCCGCGCAGCCTCTCCGAGGTGAAGATCGGCCGCGAAAGCTTCGACCGCATCGCCAAGCAGGCGATGGGCACCCCTTGGGTCCCCCGCAACCCGCGGCCGATCCCGACGCCGGCCGAAGTGAAGGAGATACTGGAGTTGGCGGCATAATCCGGGATCCTGGATCGAGCGAATAGGCAATCTACACATCTCCTTCTCTTCCCGCCGAAGCACCTCGGCGCAGGCACTTCCCCAGCCGAAGGCGGGGCAGAGAAGACAAACGCGATGTGTGGATCGCCTCGCCGCTTCAGCGGGTCGCCACGATAACCGCCGTGCCGGCGACGGCGACGGCACTGCCGCGATTCATGCGGCGGAGGGCGCGGGGTGAAGTGAAAAAGCAGCGTGCCCGGGCCGCCGCGATCGTATAGGCGGAAAACACGACGGAGACGATCACGACAACTATGGCGCCCAGCTCAGCGACTCCGAGCAGCGTCAAGGCATCGAGCCGTACCATCGTCGGCAAGAGGGCCAGGAAGAACGCCATCGCCTTCGGGTTGCCGAGATTTATCGCAAGCCCGGCAAGAAACAATCGCCCTCGTCCTTCCAAAGGGACATCTGCCGCTTTCATGGGGCGGACATCAGTCGTCCAGAACTTCCAAGCCAGGTAGAGGAGATAGGCGGCACCGGCATACTTGATGGCGAGGAAAAGCGTGGCGAAAGCCGATGCGATCGCCGCGAGACCAGCAGCGGCGACAGTGACCCATATGAGCGAGCCGGTGGCGCATCCGGCGATGAAGGCTGGCGCACCGCGTGTCCCACGCGCCAACACTCGCGCAACCAAAGCAGTGATCGCAGGGCCTGGGAGAATGACGACCGCGAAGTAGGCAGCGGCAAAGACAAGCAGGTTTGTGAAATCCATGGATCAGCGACCTTTCATGCATGACGACGGACTGGTTCGGAGCATGCAGGCGCTTTGGCGCGTCGCCATTTAACGATAGCCGCACTGATACGCCGCCTCCAAAGTGCGGAGAACGACGGCCAACAGTGGCAAATGTCGACAGATGTAGCGTCAGTCCAGCACAACTCACGACCCTCCGCTCACCGACGCGGGAAGCTATCGGTGCGGGTTGTCGCGTTGATTGACGTGAACGCTTACGGCCGCCAGCGAGTGAGCAGCAAGCGAAGTGTGCTCAGGTCGAGCTCAAGATGCAAGCGGCCTCTGGCGCCTTCGACGATGGCCAGCCTGCCGGAGCGAGCCGATTGTGGAGAGCCTGGAACGGCAGCTTAACTTTTCCTGTCCCCTCGCGTGGAGTACCCCCGCGCACGATGACAGGATAGAGGTCAGATCCTCCCCTTGCGCTTCGCCACCGACTCGGCGAGCAGGCAGAGGATTTCCCACATCATGGTGACACCGACCAAGGCGGTGTTGCCGCTCATGTCGAAGGGCGGCGAAACCTCGACGACATCGCCGCCGACGAGGTCGAGCCCCCGCAAGCCGCGCAGCATGCGCTGTGCTTCGTGCGGGGTGTAGCCGCCGATCTCCGGCGTGCCGGTGCCGGGTGCGTAGGCGGGATCGAGGCCGTCGACGTCAAAGCTGACATAGGTCGGGCCAGTGCCCACGACTCGCCGCGCTTCGGCTATCACCTTCTCGACACCGAGATCGAAATACTCCTCGATGGTGATCACGCGCATGCCCTGATCGACGGCCCATTGATTGTCGTCGCGCTTGTACATCGAGCCGCGGATACCGATCTGCACCACCCGCTTGGGATCGAGCAGCCCCTCTTCCACGGCGCGGCGAAACGGCGTGCCGTGCGTGTACTTGTAGCCACCGAAGTAGGTGTCCCAAGTGTCGCTATGGGCGTCGAAATGCACCATGCCGAGCGACGGGCTACCCTTCGCAATGCCGCGCATGATCGGCAGCGTGATCAGGTGATCGCCGCCTGCCGACAGCGGCACGACGCCGGCGGCATGGATCTTCGCGTAGTGCTTTTCGATCCGCTCCAGCGAATCGTCGACGCTGGCGGGATTGACCGGCGCATCGCCCAGATCGCCGCACTTCGCCAGTTCGTAAGGCGCCACACCGGTCACGTGATGAATGCGCCGCATCATCGTGGAGAGGTCGCGCATCTGCCGCGGCCCGTGGCGGGCGCCGGGACGATTGGTCGTCCCGCCATCCCAAGGCACGCCCACCATGCCGATCTCGACCTCGGCCGGATCGCGGAACAGCGGCAGGCGCATGAAAGTGGCGACGTCGCCGAAGCGCGGCACCACCGTACCGGCGACCGGCTGGGGGAAGTTACTGGTGTCGTTCATGCCACCTATTTAGGTGCTCCTTACGGCTGCAAAAGAGCCTTGCGGGCCGAGACGAACTCTTCGACTGCCGCCACGAAACGGTCACCTTCGGCGTCGCCGATCATGACGTTCAGGGCGACGAAGCCGCGGCGTGCAATCCAGATACCGGCCGTGCTCATGTCGAAGAAGAACAGCTCCTTGGCATCCTGGCTGCCGGCCGCGATATCGGCCGCCGACTTGATCGGCCGTGCCGTGGCATGCGCCGTCATCATCGAGCCGATGCCGGAGAACTGGAACGCCACCTTGTTCTTGGCGCAGATGGCATTCAGGCGCTCACGGATACGCTCGCCACGGTCGTTCAGCTCCTTGGCCGCCGCCGGCGTATAGACCTCGCCATAGCCCGCGACACCGGCCGCCATGGTGAGCGCATTGTTGTTGAACGTGCCGGCGTGCGGCAGCGAGTCGGCCTTGGTCGGGTCGAACAGCTCCATGATCTCGCGCTTGCCCCCAAACGCGCCGAACGACATGCCGCCGCCAATATACTTGCCGAGCGTCGTCATGTCGGGAATGACGCCGTAGAGGCCCTGCAAGCCGCCCGGCGACAGACGCGAGGTCATGACCTCGTCGAAGATCATGGTGATGCCGCGGGAAGCCGTCTCCTCGCGCACCATCTTCAGGAAAGCGACATCGCCCGGCAGGCAGCCGTGGCTGCCCTGCATGGGCTCGAGCAGGACGGCGAACAGTTCCTCGCCATGCTTGGCGATCAGCGCCTTGGTACCCTCGATGTCGTTATAGGGCGCCACGATGTACTCGTAAGGCACGTTCACCGGGCTGCCGCCACTCACGAAGTAGAGCACGCCCCCGTGATAGCCTCCATGGAACACCATGACCTTGGCGGCCTTGGCGCGGCCCTTGCGCTGGGCAAAGACCTTGGCGCCCGCGAGCGCCATCACATTGCCTTCTGTACCGGAGTTGGTGAAGCGCACCAGATCGATCGACGGCATGCGATCTGCGATCAGCTTGGCGAGCTTACCCTCGTTGGCGTTGCGGCCGCCGTAGTTCCAGCCGTGGTTCAGCGCGCGATCGATGGCGGCGCGGATCACCGGATGGGAGTGGCCGTAGATGCCGGCGGTGTATTCGCCCAGCACATCGATGTATTCGTGGCCGTCGGCATCCCACAGCCGGCAGCCTTCGCCGCGCACGACGGTGAGCGGGAACGGCGAGTTATGCAGCGTGGTACGGGTGTTGCCGCCCGGCATCGCCTCGCAGGCTTCCTGGTGGCGAGTGAAGCTCTTGGGGTTGCGATCGATGTAGGCCTGCTTCGCTTCGGCGAGCGCGGACTGCAGATCTGAATTCACCAACGCTTGATCGGGCACGGCACTCTCTCCTCACTTGAGGCAGAGAGTATCACACTACGTTCAGCTCCCGGATAGGCCGGCCTGCGGATATGCGTTCATAACCGAAAGGACTGAGGTCCAGCGTGCGATAGCTGCCATGCACAATCAGCTCGGCAACGGCGCGGCCGACTGCGGGCGATTGCTGGATGCCGTGACCCGAAAAGCCCGTGGCGAAGATCAGGCTCTCGATTTCCGGATGACGGCCGACGATTCCGTTCTGATCGAAGGTGTTGTACTCGTAGTAGCCCGCCCAGGCGTTCACGACCTTGGCCGCCTCGAAGGCCGGCACGCGGGCCGCGAGCGTCGGCCAGACGATCTCGTCCCATTCCTGGTGCTGGACTTCGAGCGGCGCTCCGGGCGGATCATTGCCCGCCACCGGCGTCGTGCCGCCGATGTAGAAACGTCCCTCCGGCCGAAACCAGGTGCCCGAGGGGTCGATAGTGAGCGGCGTTATCCCGGGCGGTTCACGTACATCGAAGACGAAAACCGAGCGCCGGCGTGGCTCTACCGGCAATGCGAGGCCGGCCCGTGCCCCCACCTCGCCCGACCAGGGACCTGCTGCCAGCACGATCGTCCTGGCCTCCAGCCGGCCGCCGTTGCGCAACGTCACGCTACTGCCCGAGAACCCGACAACCTCGTCGGCGACATACACCACGCCCAACTCGCGGGCCTTGCGACGAAACCCCTGCATCAGAGCGGGACCGTCGAACCAGCCCTCATTGGCCGTGCCGTGCGAGGCGAGCGTCACCCCGTCCGTCGAGATCCACGGGAAGCGCCCGACCAGCGCCGACGGGTCCAGCAGCTCGACCGCACAATCCTCGCCCCTCTGGATCGCATGGTTCGCCCGCAGCACGGGCTCGCCGGCGGGGCTGGCCAGGAAGAGATAGCCCGGCTCCCGCAACCCCAGTTCGACGCCCAGCAGCTCGCCGGCACGGCGCAGGAAGCCGATGCCGTAGCGCGACAGATGAATATTGAGCGGCGTCGAGAACTGCTGGCGGATCGAGCTTGCCGACAGCGCCGAGGACGCCCGCGCGTAGGTCGGGTCGCGTTCGATCACGGTCACTTTCCCCGTGAACGCCGGATCGGACTTGAGATGATAGGCGACGGATGATCCCATCACGCCGCCGCCGACGACAATCACATCACTCTTCATCGTGCAATCAATTGCACGGCCCACCGGGGGAATACCAGCGGCTCACTCGGCAGGCACCCTCACCCAACCTTCCATCAGGCGTCGGGCCGACCGGCTCATCATCACCTTGGCAACTTTCCATTGGCCGGCTTCCTCGCGCGCTTCGGCGCCGACGCTGAGCGCTCCTGAAGGATGGCCGAAGTGCACGCGGCCGTCGGCGCCCGCAGGCGCCACGCGCGAGACGATCGTGCCGGGGATCGCGGCGGCGGCCGCAATGGCGACCGCTCCGGTGCCAGTCATGGCATGGTGCAGCACTCCCATTGAGAAGATGCGCGCCAGGAGGTCGATCGAATCTGCCTCGATACGCTTGCCGTCCGACGCCACATAGGATGCCGGCTTGGCCACGAAGGCGAGCTTGGGCGTATGTGGCCGCTTCGCTGTCGCCTCCTCGGGCGTAGCGACCAGCCCCATGGCAACGGCGCCCAGGGCGCGCGCGGCTTCCACTCGCTGCAACAGGGCCTTGTCGCCGTTGACGTCACCCTGCAGCTCCGTGCCCGTCAGGCCGAGCCGAGCCGCGTCGACGAAGATCGTCGGATTGCCGGCGTTGATCAGCGTCGCTTCGAGCTTGCCGACACCCGGAACGTCGAGCACGTCGATACGCCTCCCCGACGGGAACATGGCGCCGCCCGCCTCGTTCCCGCCCTCTTCGTCGGCGGCCGGATCGAGGAACTCGACCTTCACCTCCGCCGCCGGAAAGGCCACGCCGTCGAGTTCGAAACCGCCCAGCTCCTGCACCTCGGCGCCCTGCATCGGCACATGGTTGACGATCACCTTGCCGATGTTCACCTGCCAGATACGCACCGTGGCCATACCGTCGGCCGGGCCTTCGACCAGTCCGGCACTCAGCGCAAACGCGCCGACGGCGGTGCTGAGGTTCCCGCAGTTGCCCGACCAGTCGATGACGGGCGCATCGATCGCCACCTGCCCGAAGCGATAATCGACGTCGCAGCCGGCACGATCCGACTTCGACAGGATCACGACCTTGCTGGTGCTGGACGTGGCCCCGCCCATACCATCGGTATGCTTGCCGTACCGATCCGGGCTGCCGATGATCCGCAGCAGCAGCCGGTCGCGCATCGCGGGATCGGACGGCAGATCGTGGGCGAGGAAGAACACGCCCTTGCTGGTGCCGCCACGCATGTAAACGGCGGGAATACGAAGCTGCTTCATCCTACGGATACTAGCGCGTTTGGTGTAGATTGACGCCGCGAATAACTCATCGCGCACTCCACTCAATGTTGTCTAAGGGGGAGGATCACATGTCTGACAACGTCAGGAGCATCAAGCCGCGCCGCAAGACCAAGCTCAAGACGCCGATCAGGGGCCGCGTCTACGACGTGCTCCGCGATGTTCCGGATATCCGAGACAGGATCTACGAGCCGACTCTCAATCCTCTCCCATCGCATATGACACCGCCCAGGGCGCTGCACATCCTTGATCAAGGCCCCGATGGTGCTTGCACGGGCTTCGCACTCGCCGCCGTCATCAATCTGCAGATGCGCGAACGATTGCCTAAGCAGCGCCGCATCATCAGCCCGCATATGCTCTACACCATGGCCAGGCGCCACGATGAATGGCCAGGCGACAAGTACGAAGGATCGAGCCTGCGCGGCGCCCTGCGCGGTTTCTATAACAACGGCGCCTGCGAGACCAAGCTGTGGCCTTCGATGGAAGAGCGCGAACTCACGGTCGAGGCTGCCAAGAACGCCAGAAGCACGACACTTGGCGCCTATTACCGGTTACGGCCCAACCTCTCCGATTATCACGCTGCCATTTCGGAGACGGGGGCCATCTATACCTCTGCCGCCGTCCACACCGGCTGGGACAAACCGGAGAAAGGATGGCGTATCGCGCCGCAGACGGGCGCACAGCTCCATGCCTTCGCCATTGTGGGCTATGACGACGAAGGATTCTGGATTCAGAACTCCTGGGGCCCGGGCTGGGGCAAGAAAGGGCTGGCGCACTGGGCATACAAGGACTGGGCCTCCAATATTGAGGATGCTTGGGTGTTGCAGCTTGCCGTGCCAGCTCCTTATGCATTCGGGCTCGGCATCAAACGCGATCGTGCCTCGAGTGCCTCGGCTCTCTCCGGTGGGAAACGCGCCGCTCCGGCGCGTCAGGACATCGCCGGCCACTTCGTCCACGTCGAAAACGGCCACTTCTCCTCAACCGAGCCCTATTTCAGCACTGCCAAGGATGTCGAGGAAACGGCTGCGGTGCTGGGGCAGTCCAAGAAATACGAAGGTCTCGTGTTCTATGCCCACGGCGGATTGAACGCGCCGTCCGATGCGGCCATACGCGCCGCCGCGATGACCGAAGTGTTCATGGCGAACAGCCTCTATCCCTACAGCGTGTTCTACGACACCGGTCTGCTGGCAACCTTGCGGGACATCATCAGCGGCCGCGGCGCTGCCGTGACCCAGCGCACCGGAGGCTTCCTCGATCTGACAGACGATCTCATCGAAAAGGCCATCGGCGGTATCGGAACAAAGCTATGGCGCGAAATGAAGGCCGATGCGTCGCTGCCCTTCGCACCTGGCTTCGCTGGCGAGGCGGCGCTCCGCCTGTTCGCCCAACAGTTGGCAGACAACCCGCTTCCCATTCACCTGGTGGGCCACTCCACCGGTGCCATCCTGATCGGCCACTTGCTCGATGCGTTGGATCGGATCTTACCCACCGGATTCACAATCGGGTCCTGCTCGCTGATGGCTCCAGCCTGTTCGATCAACTTCTATCGCGAGAAGTACAAACCACGGCTCGATACCGACACGTCGCTGCCGGTCAAAATCGGCAAAATGACCCTTTACTGTCTCGACGATGAAGCTGAGCAAAAAGACACTGTAACGCCCTTCTATAACAAGTCTCTCCTTTATCTCGTCTCCAATGCTTTCGAGGAGAAGCGTCCGATGGAGCTGCTAGGCATGAAGGCCTTTCTCGACAAAACGAACATCGGGAATGAGGTGAAGATCTGGTACGCCCAAGAGAAGGGGACACCGACGAAAAGCACGACGCATGGCGGCTTTGACAATGACCCCGGCACGATGAACGACATCCTGCGATCCATCCTTGGCAAGAAGGTCGTGCGACCGTTCTCGCAGCAGGATCTCGACTATTAGCGTTAGCGTCGACGCCAGGCCTGCAGACGGTCGAGAAGGAATCGGTCGGCGAGAAGATGAACGATCTTGACCGCGGCCGACGTCAGCACGATCACCACACAGAGCGCGGCGGCGGCAGCGGTTGTCCCGGCCTCCTCGATGTTCACGGCGGCCACCGAAGCGAGCTTGGTGTCGGGCGAATAGAGGAAGATCACCGAGGAGACCGTCGTCATCGCATTCACGAAGAGGTAGATCGCGATGTCGAGGATCGACGGCAGGCAGATCGGCGCCGTGACCCTGCTAAAGGTGCGCCAGATCGGGACCTTAAGAGACGCGGAGACAGACTCGAACTCGGGGTCGATCTGTTTGAGGGCCGTCGTCGCCGTCAGGTGCCCCACCGTGTAGAAATGCGCCACCGTATTCACCACCAGGATACCCATGGTGGCATAGAGGAAGCCCAGCGGATTGCCGGGCGCGTTGAAGAAGAAGATGTAGCCCAGGCCGAGGACCAGCCCGGGCACGGCCATCGGCAGGAAGGCCAGCAACTGCACGACGCCGCGCACGACATGGAAGCCGCGCGTCTTCTCGGTAAGCCAGGCGCCGGTGAACATCAGCGCCGTGCCAAACAGGGCGGCGCCCACGGCCATCTCCACCGAGTTCCAGTAGGAATCCCAGCCATTGGCGTCGAACTTGGCGAAGTCGTAGTTGTCGAGCGTCAGGCTGAGATTGTACGGCCAATATTTGATCAGCGAGCCCCAGATCGCCATCCCGAGGATCGCCAGGATGCCGATCGACACCAGGGTACAGATAAGCGTGAAGACGAAGTCCCGCCCTGGCTTGGGCTTGGGCACCAATGGCACCGCCCGCGCCGTGAGCAGCGCCACCTGCTTTCGCTGCACCAGCCGATCGACTACGAAAGCGAGCGCCGCCGGCGCCAGCAGCACCATGCCGACCACGGCGCCCATCGAGAAGTTCTGCTGGCCGATCACCTGTTTGTAGACGTCGGTCGCCAGCACGTTGAAGTTGCCGCCAATCACCTTGGCGATGCCGAAGTCGGTGATCACCAAGGTGAAGACGACCAGCGCGGCGCTGATCAGGCCGTACTTTGCGCCCGGCAGGGTCACGGTGAAGAAGACGCGGAGTTTGCTGGCGCCCAGCGCATCGGCCGCCTCGTAGAGGCGTGCATCCGCGGTGGCGAGCGCCGTCACCAGGATCAGGGTCGCATGCGGGAAGCAGTAGAAGACCTGCGCGATCACGATGCCGTCGAAGCCGTAGATCGAGCCGCCACCCAGGAGCGCCTTGAAGAAGCCCTGCGTGCCGAAGAGGTAGATCAGGGCCAGGCCGGGCAGCAGCGACGGGGCAAAGATCGGGATCAGCGCAATGCCCTGGAACAGCCAGCGCATGGGCAGCACTGTGCGCGTCAAGGCGTAGGCGTAGAGGAAGGCGAGCGGCACGACGATCACGGTGCTGACCGCCGCCACATGCAGGCTGTTCAGTGCCGAATTGAAAAGCGCCGGTGTCGAGAAATAGGAAACATAGTTCGCAAGTCCGACGAACTTGCCGTCACGATCCTCGAATCCCTTGGCCAGCAGGGCCCAGAGCGGCAGGCCGACGATCACCAGCAGGAGCGCGGCCAGCAGCACCACGCCGCCACGCATGATGAGGTCGTCGCGCGAGAGACCGACCTTTGTCGACGGCACCGCGAGGCTCACGCGGCGAAGACCCTGAGACGGTCCGGCGGCAGGGCGACGTCGAGCTGGGTGCCGCGCTCGACGCCCAGATCGCGGATCAGATTGCTCGAAAAGTCGGCCGTCATCGCCACGTCGGTCGTGGCACGGGCTTTAAGCGTGGCGCGGCAGAACGCGCCGACGAAATCGAGCTCAGTCACCTCGACCGTCAGGCGGTTGGCAGTGCCTTGAGGCAGGTCACGCACCCGCACATCCTCGGGCCGGATGCAGAGATTGACCTTTTGCCCGAGAGTCAGCCCGTCCTGACCCGGACAGGCCAGATCGACGCCGGCCACCTGCACCTTGTCGGGCGCCATTAGGGTGCCCTGCAGGAAGTTCATCGAGCCCACGAAATCGGCAACAAAGGCCGAGGCCGGGCGGCGGTAGATTTCCTGCGGCGTGCCGACCTGTTCGATGGCGCCGTGGTTCATAACCACGATGCGGTCGGCCATGGTGAGCGCCTCTTCCTGGTCGTGCGTCACCATGATGGTGGTCACCCCGAGCCGGCGCTGCAGTGCCTTGATCTCATGGCGCAGCCGCAGCCGTACGCGGGCATCGAGCGCCGACAGCGGCTCGTCGAGCAGCAATAGCCCCGGCGAGGTCGCCAGTGCCCGCGCCAGCGCCACGCGCTGCTGCTGGCCACCCGAGAGCTGGGCGGGATATTTCGGACCGGCATCGGGCAGCCCGACCATCGCCAGCAGCTCGACGACGCGGGCCGCTATCGCGGCCCTCTTCTCGCGACGGCTGACCAGCCCGTAGCCGACATTGTCGGCCACCGTCAGGTTGGGAAAGAGCGCGTAGGACTGGAAGACAATGCCGAAGTCGCGCTTCGCCGGCGGCAGCGCCGACACGTCCCGCCCCTTCTGGCGGATCGTGCCGGAACTCTGCGGATCGAGCCCGGCGATGGCGCGCAGCAAGGTGGTCTTGCCGCAGCCGGAGGGCCCCAGGAAGCAGACGAACTCGCCCTCGGCGATATCGAGCGTGATATCGCCGAGGGCAGTGAAGTCGCCGTAGCGCTTGGAAAGGCTACGAACCTCGAGGTAGGTCACGCGGTGCGGATCACTTCTTCGGCGCCGACTTGCCGTCGTAGCGCTTGGTCCATTCCGCCAGGATGCGCTCGCGGTTCTTGGCCATCCATTCCATGTCGTTCTTGATCATCCCCGGCTCGGCATTGACCGGATAGTTGACCGGTGCTGCCTTCACGTCCGGCAGGGCAACCACCGCGTAGGTCTTGGCATAGAGCTCATTGGCCTTCTTGGTCACGGCCCAGTCGGCGAGCTTCTTAGCGGCATCGAGGTTCTTCGTACCCTTGACGATCGCCGTTGCCTCCAGCTCCCAACCCAGGCCCTCCTTCGGCACGATGAGGTCGATCGGGGCGCCCTTGGTCTTCTCCGAGGCGCCACGCATGTCGAGGCCGATGCCGATCAGGCGCTCGCCCTTGGCCGCCTGCACGCAGGGCGCCGAACCGGAGTGGATGTACTGCGCGATGTTCTGGTGCAGCGCGTCCATATACTTCCAGCCTGCCTCCTCGCCCATGATCTGCAGCCAGGCCGCGATGGTGAGATAGCCGGTGCCCGACGAAGCCGGGTTCGGCATCACGATGGAATCCTTGTACTCGGGCTTGGTGAGATCGGCCCAGCTCGCCGGCACGGGCTTGTTGCCCTTCTTGCCTTCGGCGGTGTTGAAGCAGACCAGCGAGAGATAGGCATCCATGCCCACCCAGGTGTCGGGCGTCTTGCCGCTGCGGAACATCGGCTTCAGCGCCTCGACGCCCTTCGGCGCATAGGGCTCGATCATTCCCATGGTGGCGAACAGCGCCGTGCTCGACGCGGCAAGGCCCCAGATTACATCGGCACGGGGATTGTCCTTCTCGGCGATCAGCTTGGCGGTGACGACGCCCGTGGAGTCGCGCACCCAGGCGATCTCGATGCCGGGATTGTCGGCCTCGAAAGCCTTCTTGAAGGGATCGAGCTGGTCGTTCTCCAGCGCGGTGTAGACGGTGAGCTTGGTCTTCTGAGCGAAGGCCGGTGCGGCCGCCAGGCCGACCATGGCAACTGCGGCAGCGCCTGCCAGCGCGGCACGCCTGATGATGTTGTTCCCGATCATTCCATCCCCCATGTTTGTCCCCTGTCTCAAACCCTGCCCTTGTTGCGCTACAGGGCAATCATGAACTTTCCGTTACGGCGACGATAGAGCAGCATCGCCGGATATGGGAAAGATCAGTTCACGGTTTCTATCCGTCCAGTATATATTTCAGATGAAACCTATCTGTCCTGCCGATAGGTCACTCAGCGATCCGCCACCAGTTTTGCGCCGACCGCAGCCAGCCACCGACGCACCACCTTCTCCTCCTCGCGCCCGACCAGTCCCGCAATCCGCTCCTCGACCTCTTGGACACGGGCCTTGCAGCGCTTCAGCAGCACCTCGCCCTCGTCCGTCACCTGCAGGCGCAGGATACGGCCGTGCGCGGGATCGGCCGACTTCTCGACCGCGCCCGCCTTCACGAGGTTGCCCACGATCAGGTTGATGGTCTGCGGCGTGAGAAACGTGAGCCGTGCAAGGTCCGCGCCAGAGAGGCCGGGATAGGCCGAAACCATCGTCAGCACGACGAACTGCGGTGACGTCACTTCGAGTTCGGCCAGCGCCTTGTCCATCGCGGCCCGAACCGCGACGTGGGCTTGGCGCACGAGATAGCCGAGATAACCATCCGGTCCGCGCTTGCCCTCTCCCGGACGAGGAATGGGCGCGATCGCCCTAGTCTTGCGACTCATATCAGCCCTCTTATATATTATCAGCACTCGAATATAACAGGAGAGTCGCCTTGAACCCCCAACTCGCCGACCTCGTGCGCCGTCATCTCTTGGCCGAGAACGCCCAGGACCTGCCAGGCACACTCGCCACATTGCATCCCGAATGCCGTTTCGAAGATCTCGCGACCGGTCAGGTCTGGGATGGCCACGATGGTGCGGCGGCGCACTATCGCCAATGGTGGACCACCTTCGACGTCGAGGTAAAGCGCGGGCCCACGCAGACCTCCGCCTGGACCGATGGCGACGGCTATATCGGCGAGGCAACCTGGCACGGCAAACATGTCGGCCCCTTCCTCGGCATCGCGCCGACCGGCCGGCCGATCGTGCAGCCTTTCGTCGTGGTCCTCGCCTTCAAGGACGGCCTGATGCTGAGTGAGCGCTTCCACTACGATCTCGGCTCACTGCTGCGCCAGATCGGCGACGAAACAATCCCAGCGTTGGGTGGATTGCGATACCGACAGGCCGCCTAGCAACACCCGGCTACTTGCAGAACACCTTCTTGAGGTCGCTGGTCGGCATGGTGTCGCGCATCCAGAGGAAGCTGCCACCCTTCATGTCGCGCGCGCCCTTCATGAAGGCGGCCAGCGCCAGCCGCGAGAGCGCACCGCCGACGCTGATGCGCTTCACGCCGACCGCGGCGATCTGATCTGCCGTGAGATCGGGATCGCCCGCACTCATCACGACGTTCAACGGCTTGCCGATCTCGGACACCACAGTGCGCATGGTCGCGAGGTCACGCAGGCCGGGCGCATAGAGCACATCGGCGCCCGCCGCCTCGAACGCCTTCAGCCGACGGATCGTATCGTCGAGATCCCTGACGCCGCGGATCAGGTTGTCGGCCCGCGCCGTGAAGGTGAACGGTACGCCGAGCGAGCGCACCATCTCGACACTCGCCTGCACGCGCTCGACAGCATGATTGAAATCGTAGATGCGCTCGCCGCTCCAATCCTCGATCGAGCCACCGACGATGCCCACGTGCACGGCGTCACGCAGAATGGTCGCCGCTTCCTTCGGATCGTCGGCATAGCCGTTCTCGAGATCGGCATTGACCGGCAGATCGGTGGCCTCAGCGATCACGCGGCAGTTCTCGAGCAGCTCGGCGCGGCTCACGGCATTGTCGCCATCGACCCGGCCCAACGCATTGGACATGCCGAGGCTCGTCGTCGCCAGCGCCTCGAAGCCCAGCGATTGCAGCAGCTTCGCTGTACCGGCATCCCACGGGTTGGGCAGCAGCAACAGTCCCGGCTGTTCGTGCAGCCTGCGAAACTCCTGGCCCTTTTCCGCCTGCGTGCGCATCGCCCCTCCTCCACTTTCTGCTAAGGAACACCGATGGACATCCAAGCGCAACGGGAAGTCGCCCGCCTCCTCGCCTCTCTTCGCCGCGATGGTCGCCAACAGAGCGGCCTCGCTACCGGGCTTGTGCCGCCAGACAAAGCGACCGCCTACAAGATTGCGGGCCTTGTCGCCGAGGAGCTCGGCTGGCCGGTGCGTGGCTGGAAGATCGCCGCCATGAAAGAAGAGATGCAGAAGGCGCTGCGCACTGACTCGCCGATCTACGGCCGCGTCTATTTCATCAAGCCGACGCCCCTCACCGTGGAGCGCGCCAAGCTCGCGAGCCCGATCCCCGAAGTCGAATATCAGGCAAAGCTTGGCATCGACCTGCCGCCGCGCGAGAAGCCTTACTCGGTCGAGGAGGTCACCGAGGCCGTCGTCTCGCTACATCCCGGCCTAGAGTTGGCAGAGTGCCGCTTCATCCACGACGCGGCCTTCCCGCCCTTGCCGGCGATCCTGGCCGACGGTGCGGGCTCCGGCACCATCATCTACGGACCGCCGATCGAGGACTGGCGCAAGCGCGACATCGCGGGCCAGGAGGCGACGCTCGCCTCCAATGGTAAGCTCCGCCGCAAGGGCACGGCGGCGGCCGCGCTCGACCATCCGATGGTGCCGCTCACCTGGCTCGCCAACGAACTCTCACGCACCGGCGTGGGGATGAAGGCCGGCGAGATGGTGAGCACCGGCACGCTGACCGGCATGCTCGCACCCAAGGCCGGGGAAACCTATATCGCCGACTTCGGCCCCTTCGGTTCGGTCGAGGTTGCCTTCACCTAACAAAGCGCACCCTGCTCGTCAGCGCGTGAACGCCATCGCCTTGTCGCGCACCGAGCCGTAGCGCAGGCTCACCAGATCCAGCGCGTAGTTCTGGTAGAGCTTCCAGGGGCGCTTGGAGCCCTGCTTGGGCTGATGCGCCAGAGCGCGCTGGATATAGCCCGAGGAGAAGTTAACCCACGGTTCCTCGGTCAAGGTCGGATCATTGTTGCGCGGCGTGCACTGCTTGAAGCCCTTGCGATCCATATGGTTCAGCAGGCGGCAGACATACTCGCAGACGAGATCGGCCTTCAGCGTCCACGACGCGTTGGTGTAGCCGAACACCGAGGCGAGGTTCGGTATGTCGCTGTACATCATGCCCTTGTAGATCATCGTCTCCGACGGCTTCACCGGCTTGCCATCGACGACGAGGCTCGCGCCGCCGAGCGGCTGCAGCACCAGCCCGGTCGCCGTCACGACGATATCGGCGTCCAGTTGCTCGCCAGACTTCAGCTTGATGCCCGTCTCGGTAAAGGTCTCGATCTGGTCGGTGACGACCGAGACGCGCTTCTTGCGAATGGCGCGGAACAGGTCGGCATCGGGCACGAGGCATAGACGCTGATCCCACGGGTTGTAGCGTGGGGTGAAATGCTTGCCGACGTCAAAGTCCGGCCCCAGCATCTGGCGCACGCCACCCAGGATCAGGCCCTTCACCTTCTCCGGCTTGCGCTTGCACATCTGGTAGAAATACATGCCGAGCAGGACGTTCTTCCAGCGCGTCATCATGTAAGCGAGCTTGAGCGGCAGCTTGCGCTTGAGCTTGTTGGCGATCGGGTCTTCGGCCGGCCGCGCCACCACATAGGTCGGCGAACGCTGCAACATGGTGACGTGCGCGGCCGTTTCGGCCATCGCCGGCACCACCGTAACCGCCGTGGCGCCACTGCCGATCACCACGACCTTCTTGCCGGCATAGTCGAGATCCTGCGGCCAGTGCTGCGGATGGATCATCTGGCCCTTGAAGCGATCGGCACCCGCAAACTCCGGCAGGTACCCCGCCTCGTAGCGATAGTAACCACTGCACATCCACAGGAAGCCGCAGGAGATGAAGACGCGTTCCTTATCCGGGCCGCGTTCCAGTTCGACTGTCCACTTCGAGTCGGGCGTGGACCACGAAGCGCCGACGACGCGATGCTGGTATTTGATCTTCCGGTCGATGCCGTGGTCGGTTGCGACCTCGCGGATGTAGGACAGGATCGACGGCCCGTCGGCGATGGCCTTGGCGTCCTTCCACGGCCGGAAACGATAGCCCAGCGTGTACATGTCGGAGTCGGAACGGACGCCGGGATAACGGAAGAGATCCCAGGTCCCGCCACTGGCCTCTCGCGCTTCGACGATGGCGTAGCTCTTGCCCGGGCATTCTTTCTGCAAGTGCCAGGCGGCGCCAATGCCGGAGAGGCCCGCGCCGACGATCAGCACATCGAAATGTTCAGATGCCGTGCGGTCAGCCGGCATCAGGGCGGCGATTGTATCCATGCCAACTTCATCGCGGAAAGCACGGGGCGTGGCAACTCCACCCTCCGCAGATCTAGCGGCTCCGCCGCCTGCCCCAGTGGCGGCCAACGAACAACGTCAGGCAGCTCATTGTCGTGATGATCGAGGCCATCACCAACCCTGGCCCGTAGCCACCGAAACCATCGCGCAGAAAGCCCAGCAGGGCCGGCCCAAAGGCCGAGACGAGCTGGATCACGGTCGCGGCCGCACCATAGGTCGCGCCGAAAGCGGCGGCGCCGAACTCACGGCGCACGACAACCGGGCCCAGGGTCGTCACGTGGCCGATGCCGTAGCCGTAGACCAGGCTCGCCGCGACGAGAACCGGCGCTGTCGGCCAGAGCGCGATGGCAAGTAGGGCCAGGGTCTGGACAGCCATGACGAGGCAGGCCAGCCGCCGGACATCGACCCTGTCGACGATGCGCGCCAGCACGAGCCGGCCAACGAAGGCCGTCACACCGGTCGCACTCACCAGCAAGCCCGCCCCTGCCGTGCCCAGCATAGGTTCGGCCAAGGCAACGTGATGGGTGATGAAGCCGATCTGCACCGTCAGGGCGAGCGCAAAGCCCGCCGCGGCGCTCCACAGCAGGATACGGGGCCGGCCAAGAGCGGCGACGGGTGTTGTGGCGGCGGACTGTACCGCACCCACGGCCCGCGCTTCGCCGTCACGGCCCACGCCGAGATCGGCCGGGCCACGAAAGCGCAGCACGCGCCAGATCAGCGGCAACAGCAACGCCGCGGCAACGAGGCCCGTAGCGATCAATCCTTGTCCCAGACCGAGCCGTGCCAGAGCAAACAACAGCAACGGCACACCGAGGATCGCCCCCAGACTGGCGCCCATGATGGCGAGCGTCATGGAACGCCCCTGATGGCGCTCGAACCAGGGCGCCACGGTCGCTGTGAGGCCGGTGGTGGACAGCGTCGACCAGCCGATGCCGACCAGCGCGAAGCAGGGATAGAGCTGCCACGGCGCGCTCACCTGCCCGATCAGCGCAACACCCAGCGTCATGGAAACGGCGCCGATCGACAACACCGGCCGCGGCCCCCAGCGATCGATGCTGCGGCCGACGAGACGCTGGATGCTGGCGCTTACGAGGAAGAAGAGCGTGATGGCCGACGCCACTTCGGCCACCGGCCAGCCATGCGCGGCGGTGACGGCCTGCAGATAGACGCTGGCGCCGAACAGGCCCAACGCCCAGGCGAAGGCCGCGATGACAAAGCAGGCCGCAACGACCCGCCAACCATGGAACACGAGGTACTACTCAGCTTGGCTTGATATTGCCCTTTTGGATGACGTCGCCCCACCGCTTCATCTCCGAGGTCAGCTTGGCCTGCACTTCGGGCTGCGTGCTGCCAACGGGGACAATGCCGAGCTTCAGCATGCGCTCACGGAACTCGGGATCCTTGACCACCTCGTTTCCGGAAGCATTGAGCCTGGCGACGATCTCGGGGGCTATGCCCTTCGGGGCGAATAAGGTGTAGTTGGTGGCCGATTCAGAACCCGGCACGCCCGCCTCCGCCATGGTCGGCGCATCCGGCAGCAGCGGCGAACGGTTCTTCGACGTAACCGCAAGGCAGCGCACCTTACCCGAGGCGATGTGCGGCAGGTGGGCCAGCACATTGTCGATCGAGACCTGCACGCGGCCTTCATAGAGGTCGGCCTGGAACTGTGTCGTGCCCTTGTAAGGCACGTGAGTCATTTCCGCGCCCGTGATCTGCTTCAGCATCTCGTAGTTGAGATGGATCAGACCGCCGAAGCCTGACGAGGCATAGGAGAGCTGGCCGGGCTTGGATTTGGCGAGCGCGATCAGCTCCTGCACGTTCTTCACCGGCAGGCTCGGCGTCACCAGCACGGCGATCGTGCCGTTGGCGATCTCGAGGATCGGCACGAAGTCCTTCGCCATGTCGAAGGTGAGGCCCTGATGGAAGAATGGCGCGATCGAATAGTCGACCAAGCTACCCACCATCAGAGTGTAGCCATCGTTCGGTGAACGGGCGAGCGCCGCGCCACCCAGCACGCCACCAGCGCCCGGTTGGTTGTCGACCACGATGGCCTGCCCGATCTTGGGACCGACCTTGTCTGAAAAGGCGCGGGTGACCGTATCCACGCCACCGCCCGGTGGGTAGGGCGCGATCATCCGGATCTGCTTGGCAGGCCAGGCCGGCGCTGCGCCCTGCGCCCGGGCGAGCGACGGTGCGACCAGCACCGCAGCCGCGGAAGCCGCCATCAGATGGCGGCGGGACAAAGACGACATGGTCGTTTCCTCGGAGCTTTCAATTGGGTCACACTGTACACGCGGGACTGGAATTCCCACCAGCTCCCACGACAACGATCACCAGGAGGATATCCATGGCAACGAGCGTCAAGCAGTTGATGGAGGCGGCGAATGCCGCGGTGCCCAAGATCACGCCGGCCGAGGCCAAGGACATGATCGCCAAGGGCAATACCCTGGTGGTCGATGTGCGCGATACGGCCGAGGTCGAGAAGAGCGGCAAGGTTGCCGGCGCAGTAAACGTCTCGCGCGGCATGCTCGAGTTTCGCGCCGACCCCGACTCACCCTATCACGACAAGAGCTTCGACAAGGGCAAGACCGTGATCGTCTATTGCGCCTCGGGTGGCCGCTCAGCGTTGAGCGGCAAGGTGCTGAAGGATTTCGGATTCAACGAAGTCTACAACCTCGGCGCCTTCAAGGACTGGGCCGAAGGCGGTGGCGCGGTCGAGAAATGACCTCGGCCGCGATCCGCTTCATCTCCTCTTCGCCGAGCGTCGAGACGCCTACTCCTTCATGAAGGCGTTCAGGTCCGGTGTCGGGATCGAATGATCAAGATAGGTGAAGGTGCCCTTGTCCTTCACTTCCTTCGCCGCATCGACGAGCCCCGTCATGGCGGCGCGGTAGAGTGACGTGGCGAGGCTGATGCGCTTCACACCAGCGGCCTCGAGCTCGGCCTTGCTGAAGGATTTGCCCTTGATGCCGACCATGAAGTTGAACGGCTTCTTGAGCGCGCTGCAAACCTTCTTCACCGCCGCGAGGTCGGGTAGACCCGGCGCGAACAGCACGTCCGCCCCTGCGGCCTCGTAGGCCTGCAGTCGCTTGATGACATCATTCAGATCGGCTTGCCCACGCAGGAAGCCTTCGGCCCGGGCCGTCAGCACGAACGGCACGGGCAGCGAGCGCGCCGCCTCGACGGCCGCCTTGATGCGCGTCGCCGCTGTCTCGATATCGTAAAGCGGCTTGTCCTTGTCGCCGGTCGCATCCTCGATGGAACCACCGACCAGGCCGACACCTGACGCCTGGCGGATCGTCTCGGCCGCATCTGACGGCGTATCGCCAAAGCCCTTCTCGAGATCGGCAGCAACCGGCAGGTCGGTCGCGTTCACGATCAGACGCGCGTTGGCCAGCGCTTCTTCGCGCGTCACCTTGCCATCGCGCTTGCCGAGCACACCCGCCTTGGCGCCACTCGACGTAGCCAGCGCCTCGAAGCCGAGACCGGCCAGCACGCGTGCGGAGCCCGCATCCCATGGATTGGGAATGATGAAAGCGCCGGGCGCCTCGTGCAGTGCGCGGAACTTCCTGGCCTTGTCTGCCTGACT
Source organism: Reyranella sp. (assembly GCF_004297405.1). Classification (GTDB taxonomy): domain Bacteria; phylum Pseudomonadota; class Alphaproteobacteria; order Reyranellales; family Reyranellaceae; genus Reyranella. Next base: position 34,015 of record NZ_SCVC01000012.1, on the reverse strand, counting down.
GACACTCATGATGTTTTCCCCTACTCGCAACGCTAAAGGCTTCGCCCGTCGAACGGGCGGGCCGAGAGTTTGTCCACGTCCATCCCGTCGATGCAACGGAGATTGATGGCGACCGTCGGTGTCCCGTCGGGCATCGCGCCTTCGGCAAAGGTCTCGATCCCGCAACTCCGGCAATGGCGATGATGCAGACGCTTTTTACCGAACTGGTAATCGACGAGGGCGTCCTCGCCGGACTTCAGCGTGAGCTTGCTTTTGGGGGCGAAGGCCAGCACGGCGCCGAGCCGGCTGCAGATCGAACAGTTGCACTTGATCGCCCCAGAGACGTCGAGCTCGACGTCATAGGTCACGGCGCCACAGTGGCAGCTTCCTGAATAGGATTTCGTCTCGGGCACGGCTTCCTCCTCCAGAACATTGTTCTCTATATGTTCTTTCTGGAGGAGAAAATCCAGAGGCTTCTACCAAGAGCGCGAGGCACCCCTACTTGGTCTGTCCCTAGCCCGGCCAGGGCAAGGACCAAGTCTTCACGTTGGTGAAGCTCTTCATCGCCTCCAGGACACCTTCCTTGTAGCCAAGGCCGGAGTCCTTGATGCCACCGAACGGTGACATTTCGATGCGATAGCCCGGCACTTCCCAGATATTGACGGTGCCGACCTGCAGCTCGTCGACGAAGCGGGTGATGTAGTCCAGCCGGTCTGTGCAGACGCCCGAGGAGAGGCCGTAGGCCGTGCCGTTGGAGACGCGGATGGCGTCGGCGATGTCCTTGACGCGGATGATCGGAATCGCAGGCCCGAACGTCTCCTCGCGCACCAGCTCGGCCTGTGGATCGACATGATCGACCACGGTGGGCGGGAACAGCGCGCCGCGGCGATCATTGCCATGCAGCAGCTTGGCGCCGTGCTTGGCCACCGCTTCGCTGACCCTGTTCTGGAACAGCGTGGCCGCGCGCTCGTGAATGACTGTGCCGACGTCGGTCTCCGGATCGAGCGGATCGCCGGCCTTGAGTTTCTTCGCCTTGGCCAGCACCCGCTCGACGAAGGCATCGGCCACCTTGTCCACGACCAGGATGCGCTTCACGGCCGTGCAGCGTTGGCCCGAGTTCTTGGTGGCGCCGGCGACGGCGAGTTCCGCGGCCTTGTCGAGGTCGGCATCCTCCATGACGATAAGCGGATCGTTACCGCCCAACTCCAGCACAATGCGCTTGTAGCCGGCCTTCTCGGCGATGTACTTGCCGACCCGGACCGAGCCCGTGAAGGTGACGAGATCGGCGCGCGGATCGACGATCATGGCGTCACCGATGTCGGACGGATTGCCGGTGATGACCGACAGCATTTCGGGCGGCAGGCCCGCCTCGTAAAGCGTGTCGGCGAGGAACAGCGCCGTGAGCGGCGTCAGCTCCGTCGGCTTCAGCACCACGCAATTGTTGGTCGCGAAGGCCGGCGCCAGTTTGTGCGCCACCATGTTCAGCGGATGGTTGAAGGGCGTGATCGCCGAGATGGCGTTGAGCGGCTGGCGCAAGGTGAAGATCTTGCGCGACTTGCCGTGCGGGGTGAGATCGCAGGAGAAGGTCTGGCCGTCGTCGAGCATGCAAAGCTGGCCTGCAAACGTAAAGACGTCGTAGGCGCGGCCGACCTCGTAGAGCGAGTCCTTGAGGCAGAGGCCCGACTCCAGGGTGATGAGCCGTGACAGCTCCCCCTTGCGCGCGACCAGCAGGTCGGCGGTTTTGAGCAGGATCTGCTGGCGCTGATAGCGCGTCAGCTTAGGCTTGTAGTCGTGCGCGATCTGGAAGGCCTCGGCCACCAGCTCCGGCGTGGCGCGCGGCACCGTGCCGACGAGGCGATTGTCCCAGGGGAAGCGCACTTCCAGCCTCGCGCCAGTCTCGACCTTGCGGCCTGCAATGCGCAGATGCTCGTGCCGGACATCGGCGCCGGCGCGGGTGATCGTGTCCATGGATGCTCTCTCAGGCGACGAGGTTGAGGGCGAGATCGAAGGCGTCGAAGTTGCGCCAGCGCTTTGAGGCAGCCGCGCCGTCGGCCAGTTTGCGATTGCAGATCACCGGCACGCGCTGTTCCGAAATGCCGCCATGGCTGCGCAACGGTTCGGTGAGCCCCGAAAGATCGTGGCGCGCGGCCGACGTTCCCAGCACCTTGTGCTTGGTCGAGACCACGATCAGGTCGCCGAGACGGTCTGCCGGCAACTCGAAGCGGGCAGCCGCCTCTTCCTTGGTGAGCGCGGTCTCGATACCCGGCATCGCCTTGAGCTTCGCGGCAGCTTCAGCGGCCGTCGTGCCCTGCGGCAGATAGACGACGGCGAAGGAACCCAATGCGCCGTGATGCACGACATAGGGATCGGTGATCGGCAGGATCACGCGTGCCTTGTCCTTGCCGAGCCAACCGTCGAACACGTCCTGCAGGTAGATCACGTCGGGCTGGCCATCGCTGCCGAACTTGGCGTTCATGCCGTGGTCGGCGGTGACCACGATGGTGCAGCCCATCGCGTCGAGCTTGGCCAGGTAGCCGTCCATCATGGCGTAGAAGGCATTGGCGACCGGGGTGCCGGGCGCGTGCTTGTGCTGGATGTAGTCGGTCGTCGAGAGATACATGATCTCCGGCCGATCGCGTTCCATGATCTTCACGCCCGCCGCGAACACGAACTCCGAGAGGCCGGCGCTGTAGACATCGGGCACGCCCATGCCGACCAGCTCGTTCACCTTGTCGATGCCGTTCTCGGCCAGGGTGGCCTTGTCCGACTTCTCCGAGGAGAAGGCGCAGGCCTTGCCCGCGCCCAGCTCCAGGCCCTTGCCCAGCAGACCGCGCAGCTTGTCCTTGGCCGTGACGACGGCGATGCGGCAGCCGGCGCGCTGGAAAGCCGGAAACAGCGTCTCGACGCGCAGGAACTTGGGATCGTTCATCATCACTTCCTTGCCCGTCTCGGGATCGAGGAAGTAGTTGCCGCAAATGCCGTGCACTTCCGGCGGCCGGCCGGTGACGATCGAGAGGTTGTTCGGATTGGTGAAGGACGGCACCACGCAGTCGCCCGCGAGGTTGGCGCCATTTTTGAGTACCTTGGCGAACCAGGGCGCCTGCCCCGCCTCGACGGCGCACTCGATATAGCCCGGCTCCGACCCATCGACGCAGACTATGACGACGGGCTCCTTCGGGAGACGATAGCGGCGGCCGTTGACGGCGATCTCGCCACCGGTGGTGTTCAGACTATCAGGCGCCATCTTGTTAACTCCCTACTCGGCCGCCAGTGCCGGGCCGCCGTTGGTAACGCGCATCTCGTCGAGCACTTCGCGTACGGCCGCGAGAGCGCCCTTCATGTGCTCAGGATACAGCCGGCCAATGCAGCCCATGCGGAAGGAATCCGCCACCGTGAGCTTGCCCGGATAGATCACATAGCCGCGGTCCTTCAGCCCGTCATAGAAGCGCTGGAAGACGAACTTGGGATCGGTCGGCATGTGGAAGGTGATGATGATCGGCGCCTGCAGCCGGTCGCTGAGAAGCGTGCGGAAGCCCATGGCGCGCATGCCGTCGATCAGCACCTTGGCATTGTCGCGATAACGCTTGCCGCGGCCCGCCACGCCGCCTTCGGCCGCGTGCTCCTCGATCGCCTTGCCCAGCGCCACGATGACGTGGATTGGCGGTGTGAAGCGATACTGACCGGTCTTGGCGAAACCCTCAGCCTGGTCGAACAGGTCGAGCACCAGGGTCGTCGCATTGCCCTTGCACTCGGCCAGCGCCTCCTTGCGGCAGATGACGAAGCCCAGACCAGGCACGCCTTCGAGGCACTTGTTCGACGAGGCCGCCAGCGCATCGTAAGGCACCTGGCGCGCGTCGATCTCGAGGGCCCCAAACGCCGACATGGAATCAACGAGCAGGCGGCGGCCCTGCCTGGCGACAAGCGCTCCAATTTCAACGATGGGGTTGAGAATGCCCGAGGTCGTCTCGCAATGGACTGCGAAGACGTGGGTGATCGCCTTGTCGGCCACCAGCATCGCTTCGAGCTTGGCGAGATCGGGCGGCGTATCCTCGGGCGTCTCGTAGGTCGCGACGCCGCGACCCGCGATCTCGGCGATCTTCTTGGCACGCTGGCCATAGGCGCCATTGATGACGACCAGGAGCTTGCCCGTCTTCGGTACGAACGACGTGATCATCGCCTCGACGGCGAAGGTCCCCGATCCCTGTACCGGCACGGTGACATGGGTGTCCTGCGCTCCGGCCAGTTCGACGATCTTCTCCAGCACCATCTTATTGATGGCGATGAAGCCCTGATCGCGTGAGCCCCAGTCGTGGACCATGGCCTGCTTCACACTGGCCGAGGTGGTAAGCGGACCGGGCGTCAGCAGCAGCGGATCGCCGGTTTCGGAAGAGGCTTTCGGGGTCGTCATGAGCTCAATGATCGGCTCGCTCTTTCTATCCGTCCAGTATATATTCCATATGCTACCTATCGGTTTCTTCTATATGACACCCACCCAGCTTCGCGCCTTCCATCTCGTCGCCGAGGCCGGCTCCTTCTCGGCTGCCGCCCGCGCCTCCGGCCTCAGCCAGCCCAACCTGTCGGGCCAAGTGACCGCGCTCGAAAAGGGTTATGGCGTGCGCCTGTTCGACCGAAAGAGCCGCAACGTGACGCCAACCGAGACCGGCCGCCAACTGCACGGCATCACGACGCGCCTCTTCGCCGTACAGGACGAAGCCCAGGCGTTGCTGGCCGGCGAGCAGGCGCTGGTGCGTGGGCATTTGCGCATCGCCGCGGACTCCGCCCACCACGTCGTGCCGATCATGGGCGCGCTGCGCAAACGGGCCGGCGGGCTCACCTTTGCGCTCTCCATCGATAATTCCGCCGGTGTGCTGGAGCGCCTGCTGCGCCACGAGGCCGATGTCGCGGTGATGGCCAAGAGCATCTCCGATCCGCGGCTCCATACAGTGCGCCTGCGCACGGACCGTGTGGTGCTTTTCGTACCGGCGCGCCATCCGCTCTCCCGACGTGGCCGCACGCCCCTTGCCGCTCTCGCCGGGGAGGAACTGGTCCTGCGCGAGCGCGGCTCGATTACACGCGAAGTGCTTGAACAGGCGATGGCTGCCGCCGATATCAGGCCGGCGTCCATCGTCGAGGTTCAGACACGCGAAGGCGTGCGTGAGGCCGTGGCCGCCGGCTTCGGCATCGGTGCAGTCTTCGCGAGCGAACTTGGCGAAGACCGCCGCTTTCGCCGCATCGTCATCGCCGATCGTGATCTTGCCGTGGCCGAATATGCAGTGTGCCTTCAGGAACGCCGCCGTGTCGCGCTGGTCCGGGCCTTCATGGACGAAGCGAGCAAGCTCGCCTCGTAACAAATAAGTCAAAAAACTTTAACATCGAGAGAGCGAGGCGTAGGGTTCGGCGATCATGCAAGGTGTCGACACAGTTCTGAATGTGCTGGGCAGCGTCTGCCTGCTGCTCTGGGGCGTCCGCATGGTCCGCACGGGGCTCACGCGCGCGTTCGGCGCCACTCTGCGCCGCGCGATCAGCGCCTGCGCCCGTAACCGGTTCACCGCCTTTGCCGGCGGCGTCGGCCTCACCGGCATCCTGCAGTCGAGCACGGCGACGGCGCTGCTGCTGGCCTCGTTTGCCAGCCGTGGACTCATCCCGCTGTCGATCGCACTCGCCGTCATGCTGGGCGCCAATGTCGGCACCACCCTCACCGCCCAGGTCCTGTCGTTCAACCTAGGCTGGGTGTCGCCGTTCATGATCGCCGTCGGCGTCATCGCCTTCCTGTCGAACAGCTCGGACAAGGCCCGCCATCTCGGCCGCGTCGCGATCGGTCTCGGCCTGATGTTGCTGTCACTGCATCTGCTGGAAGCGGCCGCCGCGCCGCTGCGTGCTTCGCCAGCCTTCGTCGCCGTGCTCTCGGGCCTGCAGGACGAGTATGTGCTGGCGGTCGTCTTCGCCGCCGCAGCGACCTGGTTCGTGCATTCCAGTCTGTCGTCGGTGCTGCTGGTCATGTCGTTTGCCAGCAGCGGCATCATCGAACCCAAGCTCGGCCTCGCCCTGATCATCGGCGCCAATATCGGCGGCGCGATTGCGCCCTATTTCGACCAGTCGACGACCGATGTCGACGCACGCCGCGTGCCTCTCGGCAATCTGATCACGCGTGTCGTGATCGGGGCCGGATTGCTGTGCTTCCTCGGGCCGATTCACCATTGGCTGGCATTCATCGATCCCGCCCCGGCGCGGCTGCTAGTGAATTTCCACACCGCCTTCAGCCTGGTGGCGGCCATCGTCTTCCTGCCGCTGAATGACCCGCTGGCCGCGCTCTGCCGGCGGCTGGTGCCCTCCCGGCCTCAGGCCGACGATCCCGGCCGGCCGCGCCATCTCGACCCCAACGTGCTCGACACGCCCGCCGAAGCGCTGGCCTGCGCCATGCGCGAAACACTCAATCTCGGCGACAAGGTTGCCGACATGCTGCGCCAGACCATGGACGCCCTGGAAAACAACGACGCCCGGGCGGTGAAGGCGATCGAGGCCGCCGACGACGCCGTCGATCACCTCTACGAAGCCATCAAGCTCTACCTCGTCCAGACCTCACGCAATGAACTTGGTGAGGAGGACGGCCGTCGCTACGTCGAGATCCTGACCTTCACCACGAACCTCGAGCATGTCGGCGACATCATCGACAAGAACCTGATGGAACTCGCCACCAAGAAGATCAAGAACCGCTATTCCTTCTCCGCCGAAGGCACCGCGGAGCTGCGCGCTTTCCATGCCCGGGTTCTTGAAAACCTGCGACTGGCCCTGAACGTCTTCACGACCCGCGACATCACATTGGCCCGCCGCCTGGTGGCCGAGAAGACATCCATGCGTGAAGCGGAGATGCATGCCGGCGACAGCCACTTCGCACGCTTGCGCGAAGGCCGGCCGGAATCCATCGAGACCAGCTCGATCCACATGGATGTGATCCGCGACCTGAAGCGCATCAACGGCCATCTGACGACGGTGGCCTATCCCATCCTCGAGGCGGCCGGCGAACTGGCCGAAACCCGCCTCAAACCCTCCGATCAGACTTTGATGCGAGCTCCGGCGGGGTCGTAGGGCGGCCGCAACGAGACCTTGGCTTTGAGCCGCGTGCCGGCAAGGTCGATCTCGAACCGGCCGGCCTCCAGCCACGCGGCGTCGATTGCCGAACCGTCCGTGCGCTTCACGTAGCCCAGCCCGAGCGCAGCGCCGATCGTGTGGCCATAGGCGGCCGAGGTAAGATCGCCCACCGGCGCTCCATCACGCAGAAGGGCCTCGCCACCCCAGAGCAGCGGCTCGCCATCCTCGAGCACCACCGACACCAGCCGCCGCGTCAGCGGCTTGCCTTTCGCCTCGACCAGCGCCTTCTGGCCGATGAAGCCGCCGGGCTTGTCGAGCTTCACGGCCCAGCCGAGACCCGCCTGGAACGGCGTGTCGTCCGGCGTCAGCTCGCGCCCCCAGGCGCGATAGCCCTTCTCCAGGCGCAGGCCTTCGACTGCGTAATAGCCGGCATCGCGCAGACCGAACTCGGCACCTGCCTCATGCAGGGTCTCGAACACCGTCGCGGCAAACTCGACCGGCACATAAAGTTCCCAACCCAGCTCGCCCATGTAGGTGCGACGCGCCGCCAGCACCGTGGCGTAGCCGACGCCGATCTCGCGGATCGCCGCGAAGGGGAAGCCCTCGTTGGAGAAATCGGCCCGGCTCACCTTCTGCAGGAGCGCGCGGCTCTTCGGCCCCATCACCGACAGCACCGTCCAGGCGGATGTCACATCCGTCAGCACGACATGCGCGTCGGCCGACAGGTTGCGTCCCAGCCAATCCATGTCGCGCGTCGGCTGGGCCGAGCCGGTGATGATCAGGAATTTGTCGCGCGCCAGTCGCGCCACGGTGAAGTCGCTCTCGAAAGTGCCCCGCGCGTTCAGCGCGCCCGTGTAGGCAGTGTGCCCCACCGGCAAGGCGACATCGTTGGCGCAAAGCTGTTGCAGGGCTGCCTCGGCATCGCGTCCTTGCACCAGGATCTTGCCGAACGAGGTCTCGTCGACCACCGTCACGCCCTCGCGTGTTGCGCGATGCTCGGCCGCAACCGCATCGAACCAGGCACCGCGGGCCCAGCCGTATTGCATGTCCGGCGTCTTGCCGATACCTGCGAACCAGTTGGGCCGCTCCCAGCCCATCTTGTTGCCAAACCACGCGCCACGCGCCTTCAGCCGATCGTAGAGCGGCGAACGGCGGAACGGCCGGCCACTCTCCTGCTCGCGCTGCGGCCAGGACATCTTGTAATGCAGGCCCAAGGTCTCGCTGACCCGCTCGCGCAGCCACGCATCGTTGCCATGGAAGTTCGCGAAGCGGCGGATGTCGACCGGCCACAGGTCCATCGTCGGTTCGCCGGCCACGATCCATTCGGCAAGCGCCATGCCGGCGCCGCCGGAACTCGCGATGCCCATCGAATTGAAGCCCGCCCCGACGAAGAAGCCACGGACCTGCGGCGCCTCGCCCAGGATGTAGTTGAGGTCCGGCGTAAAGCTCTCCGGCCCGTTCATGAAGGTCTTGATGCCGGTCTTCTCCAGCGCCGGGACGCGGATCAGTGCATTGTCCATCAGGATCTGGAACTGGTCCCAGTCGTCCGGCAGCATGCCGAACTCGAAATCGTCGGGAATGATATCCTTGTTCCAGGGCTTGGCTTCGGGCTCGAAGCCGCCCATCAGGAGACCGCCGACCTCTTCCTTGAAGTAGATGTAGCCGTCGGGATCGCGCATCACCGGCAGGTCGCGCGGCACGCCCTCCATCTTCTCGGTGACGATGTACATGTGCTCACAGGAATAGAGCGGCACGGTGACACCGACCTTGCGGCCGAGCTGGCGCGCCCACTGGCCCGCACAGTTGACCACGATCTCGGCCGTGATTGGCCCCTCGGTCGTCTGCACACCGGTGACGCGGCCGTCCTTCGTGTCGACGTCCGTGACCCGCACCTTCTCGAAGATGCGTACACCGCCGTTGCGCGCACCCTTGGCCAGCGCCTGGGTGATGTCGGCCGGGTTGGCCTTCCCGTCGCCCGGCAGCCACACGGCGCCGACGAGGTCGTCGGTGCGCATGATCGGGTATTTCTCCCCAGCCTGCTTGGGCGTCAGCGGCTCGCAGGTGACACCCTGGGCATTGGCCATCGCAGCGGAACGCCGCAACAGCACCATGCGCTCCTCGGTGCGCGCGACGGAGAGCGAGCCGCACTGCTTCCAGCCGGTGGCGAGCCCCGTTTCAGCTTCGAGCTTCGAGTAAAGCTCGGTGCTGTAGCGGATGAGGCGGGTCAGGTTCTGGTAGCTGCGCAACTGGCCGACGAGCCCCGCCGCATGCCAGGTCGTACCGCCGCTCAGCCGCCCCTGCTCCAGCAGTACCACGTCCTTCCACCCGAGCTTGGCGAGGTGGTAGGCCGTCGAGCAGCCCATGATGCCGCCGCCGACGATGACGACCCGAGCCTGGGTCGGAAAGGTGGCAGCCATCAGAGCCGACCCGCCACGGCAGCTTCGTACATCTTGCGCATTTCCGGAACACCCGCCTTGATCGGATTGCCGCCCGCCGTCGGATCTTCCGCGGCCATGGCAGAGAACTTGTCGAGATGCTCGACCTTCACGCCAAGCTCTGCGAGCGTGTGAGGAATGCCGATCTCGCGGCGGAGATCGAGGGTCCATTGCATGAAGCCGTCGAAGGTCGGCGTGCGCAGATTGAGCCAGCGCGCGAGCCGTACGACCTTCTCCTCGATCGCCGTGCGATTGAACTTCACCACGTAGGGCATGGCCACAGCGTTGGTGAGGCCGTGATGCGTGTCGAGCACGGCCCCCACGGGATGCGACAGCGAATGGATGGCGCCCAATCCCTTCTGGAAGGCCGTCGAACCCATCTGCGAGGCCGCCAGCATGTGGCCGCGGGCCTCGATGTCGCGACCGTCCTTCACCGCACGCGCCAGATTCTCTTTCACCAGCCGCATGCCTTCGACGGCAATGCCTTCCGCATAAGGGTGATAGCCCGGTGCGCAATAGGCCTCGAAGCAATGGATGAAGGCATCCATGCCCGTGCCGGCCGTGAGCTTGGCCGGCAGGCCGACCGTTAGTTCGGGATCGGCGATGACGATCTGCGGCATCATCTTGGGATGGAAGATCACCTTCTTGGTGTGCGTCTGCTCGTTGGTGATCACCGACGCGCGGCCGGTCTCCGAGCCGGTGCCGGCCGTCGTCGGGACGGCGATAGAGGGATAGATCCCGGCCGGATTGGCGCGTGTCCACCAATCGCCGACATCCTCGAAATCCCACAGCGGCCGTGTCTGGCCTGCCATGAAGGCAATCGCCTTGGCTGCATCGATACCCGAGCCACCGCCCCAGGCGATCACGCCGTCATGCTTGCCAGCGCGCAGCACCCGGATGCCGGCCTCGACATTGGCGGCTACGGGATTCGGCTTCACGTCGCTGAACAGCGCCACTTCGAGGCCGGCCTTGCGCAGGCCCGTCATGGCGTCACCGATCATCGGCAGCTTGGCGAGACCGGGATCGGTTACCAGGAGCGGGCGGCGCAGTCCCACGGCCTTGCAGGCGTCGGCAAGCTCGCGGATGCGGCCCGCGCCAAAGCGGATCGAGGTCGGATAGTTCCAGTTGCCGACGAGAGACATCAGATGATTTCCATATAGCGGTCGAGTTCCCATTCCGTGATGGCCTTACGGAACTCCCGCTCCTCCCACTCACGTGTTGCAGAATAATGATCCACGAAGGCGTCGCCGAACAGATCGCGCGCCGCCTTCGACGCCTTCAGTCGGCCCGCTGCCTCCATCAAGGTGCGTGGAAGCTGCGCCTTGGCCGAGTGCTTCTTCTCGTAGGAGTTGCCTTGGATCGGCTCGCCGGGATCGACCTTGTTCTCGATGCCCCACAGGCCCGCGCCCACAGCCGCTGCCAGCGCGAGATACGGGTTTGCGTCCGCCGCGGCGACGCGATATTCGACGCGCGTCGACTTGGCCGAGCCCGGAATGACGCGCAGCGAGGTCGTACGGTTCTCCACGCCCCAGCTCGACACGGTCGGCGCCCAGAAGCCCGGGATCAGGCGGCGGTAGGAGTTCACGTTGGACGCCACCATGCCCAGCAACTCGGGCATCAGCGCCGCCTGCCCTCCCACGAAATGGCGCATGGTCGGGCTCATGCGATACGGCGCCTTCTCGTCGAAGAACACCGGCTTGCCGCCCTTCCATAGCGACATGTGCACGTGGCCACCGCAGCCCGGCCAATCCTTCGACCATTTGGCCATGAAGGTGGCGAGCCAACCGCGCTTCTGCGCCAGCACCTTGGTGAAGAGCTTGAAGAGCGCAGCCTTGTCGGTCGCGGCCAGGGCATCGTCGACCCGCAGTGCCGCTTCCAGCACGCCGGCGCCGGTCTCCGTGTGCAGGCCCTCGATGCCCATGTCCATCGCCTCGCACATCGCGAGGAGGTCCTTGTACCAGTCGCTCAGCACGGAGTTGCGCAACACCGAATAGCCAAAGAAACCCGGCGAGATCGGCTTCAGGTTCCTGTAGCCCTTCTCGCGGATCGACTCGGGCGTCTCGGCGAAGACGAAGAACTCGTACTCGAAGCCCACCTTGACCTCGAAGCCGAGCTTGGCCGCTCGCGCCAGCACACGCCGCAGCACCCCTCGCGGACAGATTTCCTCGGCCCGGTCCACGAACTCGCAGAGGAACATGAGATTGCCCGGCTCGGTCGCGATCTCGCGGCACGTGTCGGGCAGGATGCGCACCATGGCGTCGGGATAGGCCGTGTGCCAACCGGTGTAAGTGACGTTGTCGTAGAGCTGATCGTTGATGTCCCAGCCCAGCACGACGTCACAAAAGCCGAAGCCGCCGTCGAGCGCCGAGTTGAACTTGTCGACGTGCAGGTACTTGCCGCGCAGAACCCCGTCGATGTCGTGGACGCCCACCTTGACGTGGGTCAGTCCGCGTTGCTTGACGATCTTCCGCGCATCGGCGGCTGTCTTGACCTGGCGCGGTTCCATTCATCCCCCGAAGACTTCCAGATTCGGGAGTTTGGCAGAGGCCGATCTACCTCGACAGGATGAAATCGACCGGCCAGGTCACGAAGCTGGGGAAGATGGTCAGCAGCGCCGTGAAGCCCATCATGATCAGGAAGAATGGGATGACCTTCCAGGCGACGTAGGTCTGCGAATCACCCGTGATGTTCTGGATGACGAACAGATTGAAAGCGACCGGCGGACTGATCTGCGCCATCTCGATGGTGAGGATCAGGAAGATGCCGAACCACAGCTTGTCGAAACCCGCCGCCAGGACGACCGGCAGCACGATCGGCAGGGTCAGCACGATCATCGAGAAGCCTTCCAGCACCGTGCCGAGCAGGATGTAGAAGAGCATCAGGAACATGATCAGCACGAAGGGCGACAGGTTCCACGAGGTGATCTCCGCCGAGACGAACTGCGGCACGCGCAGATTGGCCAGGACCGTGCCCACCACGAAGGCGCCGAGCACGATCATGCCGATCATGCAGGTGGTCTGAACCGAACCCAGCAGGGCGTCGCGCAGCCCCTGCCAGCTCAAGGAGCGCTGGAAGGCAGCCACCGCCAGAGCGCCCAGCACGCCGATGGCCGAGGCCTCGGACGGGCTGGCGATGCCGGCATACATGGTGCCGAGCACCGTCAGGATCAGGAAGGCGACGGGCCCCAGCTCGATCAGGCTGCGGAAGCGATCTGACCAGGTCCAGTTGGTGTGGTCGTCGCCCGGCACCAGCTTGGGATTGAGGAGAGCCCGCAGGCCCATATAGCCCATGAAGCAGCCGGCCAGCGCAAAGCCCGGCAGGAAACCCGCCGTGAACAACCGCAGCAGCGATTCCTCGGCAAGCACGGCATAGATGATCATCGGGATCGACGGTGGGATCAGGAAGCCGAGCGTCCCCGCTCCCGCCAGGCTGCCGACCGCCAGCCCTCTGTCGTAGCCGCGGTTCAAAAGCTCAGTGAGGGTGATGCGTCCCACCACCTGCGTCGTCGCTGCCGACGAGCCCGAGATGGCGGCAAACATCGAGCAGCCGATCACCGTCGTGTGGAACAGCCGGCCCGGCAGGAAGCTCATCCAGGGCGCGATGCCCGAGAACAGCGACTGCGACAGCCGGGTGCGGAACAGCAGCTCGCCCATCAGGATGAACAGCGGCAGCGAGACGATGTCCGACGAGGTGAGAACGTTGAACGTCCAGGCACCGATCAGCTTGTGCGTCGGCCGGTTCGTGAACATCTCCAGGAGGCCGACGCCCACCGCCAGAAGCGCGGGACCGATCCAGATGCCGAGGCAGAGGGTTGCGGTCATCAGAACCAGCAACCAGGTCAGGATGGCACTCATGCGTTATTCGATGTCCTGACCAATACGGAGACGGGAATCATCGCCCGGCTCGCCGCGCAACAGGCGGCCGAGCCGTGCAATCGTTTGCAGCGTGAAGAGGAGCGACCCCAGCGCCAGGGGGAACTGGGTGATCCAGCGCAGGACCTCGCTCTTTTCCGGCGAGCGCGACTCGCGGACGTAAGACAGCCAGGTGAGTTCACCCAGCGCCCAGGTGAGATAGGCGGCAATCAGCACGCCGCAGATCGTGGCGAAGATGTCCAGCATCCGCGCCAAGGGCTTCGGCAGGTTCTCCAGCAGCACATTGACCCGGATCTGCGCACCGGCGCGTAGCGCATAGGCTGCGCCCATCAGGAAGGCCGCGCCCATGAGGTAGGCGCTGAATTCCCAGGCGAAGTAGAGGCTGACATTGAAAAAATTGCGCGACAGAACCTCTGCCACGATCAGGCCGAGGATCGAGACGATGCACAGCGCCGATGCCCAGGCCCCCCACATCGACAGCCCATCGATCACGTCGAGGACGCGACCCGCCGGATCCGCCTTCATCCACTCTCCCCCTTGAGATTTGCCGGGAGCACGCCGTCCAGCCGACGCGCTCCCAGCGAAGATCCGCTACGAGCGGCCCAGTTCTTTCTTGTACTTGGCGATGATGTCGGCCGAGACCGGGCCGGCGCGATCGATGAAGGCCTTCTCGAGCGAGACGGTCCGCTTGCGCATATCGGCCAACATGGCCGGCGGCACTTCGATCATGGTCATGCCGCCCTCGATCATCCGCTTGGCGCTGGCCTGGTCGGCATCAATCGAGACCTGCCAGAACTCCGGCTGCAGCTTCGCCGCGAGATCGGTGATCGCCTTCTGATTGGCGGGCGAGATCTTCTTCCAGGTGTCGTTGTTGATGGTGACGATCTGGCTGCTCCAGACGTGATTGGTCTTGTAGAAGACCTTCAGGAACTCCCAGAACTTGCCGTCGACACCCGACACCGAGGAAGTGCTGACGCCCACGACTGCGCCCGACGCCAGCGCGGGCACCGTCTCGCCCCAGGGGATCTGCACCGCCGACATGCCGAGCAGGTTGATCATGTCGCCGGCCTGGCGATCGGGCACGCGGATCTTGAGGCCCTTCAGCCCGTCGACCGTGTCCGTCTTGACGTTGCAGTGGATGTACTGCGTGGGCCACGGCACGGTGTAGAGGATCGTCTGGTTGAACTTGGTGGCGATCTTGTCGAACTCGGGCCGCGCATACTTCTGCAGCACCTTCAACTCGTCGGCATTGCTGACCAGGAAGGGCACGCCCTCGATGCCCAGCAACGGCGCATCGCCGACCTGCTGGATGTTCAGAATATCGGCCATCGGCACCAGCCCGTCGCGCACGGCGTTGAGCTGTTCCGGCCCCTTGTAGCCCAGCGATCCACCGGAATGGACGGTGATCACCACGCCGCCGTTGGTCGCCTTGCCGACTTCCTCAGCGAACTTCTTGGCGTTCTTGGTATGGTAGTTGCCATCCGGCCAGACCGTTGCCAGGTCGAGCTTCATGGCCGACTGCGCCTTCACGATCGCCGGCGCGAACATTGCCGCGCCAGCTCCCACCTTCAGAGCGGTTCTACGTCCCAGTTTCATCGAAGTCTTCCTTCCCTCTTTCCCCGTTTCGCTATTCTGCCGCACGTGGCGGCTTATATGCGTAGAGCTTGTTGGCCGCCTCTTCGGAGATCAAGCCATCGGCAAGATCATTGGCGACTTGGACACGATCACGTTCTGTTGGCGCGCCGATGCCAGCGCCACCCGGCGTCATGATCACGAGGCGATCGCCCGGCGGGATGAGTTGGAAGCCCTTGCCCTTGAGCTTGCCGCCGGCCTTCAGCGCCACGAAGCCCGCTTCGCCATCGGCACCACCGTCACGGCCGCGCGGCGGATGATCGATGCGGTCGAAAGCGGCCAGCAGGTCGAAGGGCTCCGCGATGCCGCTTTCGATTTCCATGATCTGGCCCAGCCCGCCGCGCGTGCGGCCGGCACCGCCGGAATCGGGACGGAACTCCTTGCGCCAGAAAATGAGCGGCGTCTGCGTCTCGGCGATCTCGACGGGCGTACCACGCACGCCGCTGGGATAGGCCGTGGCGGAGAGCCCGTCCTTGTCCGGACGCGCGCCCGTTCCACCGTTGGAGGTGATGGCCATGCCGAAGCCGTAGTTACCGCCTTCGCCACCCTTCACGCGGCCGCGCACGTTGATGTTCCACAAGCAGGAGGTGCCCTCGGCGGGTACACGCTCCGGCACGGCCTGACGCAGGCAGCCAAAGGTCACGTCGGGCAGCATCTGGCCGATGACATGGCGCGAGGCGACGGCGCTGGGCTTGGGCGCATTCAGGATGGAGCCCTCGGGAGCCGACACGGTGAGCGGTTCGAGCGAACCCGCATTGTTCGGAATGTGCGTGGAGACCACGCAGCCCAGACCAAACACCGTGTAGGCCGTCGTATAGGCATGGGGCACGTTGATGCCACGCCGCGACACACCCGACGTACCGGTGTAGTCGACATGGATGCCCGTGTCGGACACGGTGAGCGAGGCCGTGAGCGTCACCGGCTCGTCGTAACCATCGACCGTCATGGTGTTGTGCCAGGTGCCTTTGGGCAGTTTGGCGATCTCCGCCAGCACGGCCTCGCGCGAGCGCGCGATGATGTGATCGCCGAGTTGGTCCAGCGAGTCGATGCCGAACTCGTCCAGCATCTCGACCAGACGGCGCGCGCCGACATCATTGCAGCCGGCCAATGAGTAGACGTCGCCCTCGGTATCGACCGGCTGGCGCGTGTTGGCACGGATGATCGCCATCAACGTCTCGTTCGCCTTGCCCTGGTCGAAGAGCTTCAGCATCGGGATGTAGAGGCCTTCCATAAAGACGTCGGTCGCGTCGGGGCCGAAGCCGATGCCGCCGATGTCCATGAGATGGCTGGTGCAGGAGAACAGCGCCACCAGCTTGCCGTTGTGAAAGCATGGCGTGGTGATGACGAAGTCGTTCAGGTGGCCCGTGCCCATCCAGGGATCGTTGGTGATATAGGCATCACCCGGCTTCATGGTCTCGATCGGGAAGTAGCGCAGGAAATGCTTCACCGACTCGGCCATCGAGTTCACATGGCCCGGCGTGCCGGTGACGGCCTGGGCAAGCATCCGCCCCTGCAGATCGAAGACGCCGGCGGAGAGATCACCGCATTCGCGCACGATCGGGCTGAAAGCGGTGCGCATGAGAGTCTGCGCCTGCTCTTCGACCACCGCGATCAGGCGGTTCCACATGATCTGCAGGTCGATCAGGCCGACGCTGTTGGATTGGCTCATCGGTGGTTCCTCACGCGTCCTTGCGATCCATGACGATACAGCCGGACGCATCGATATGCGCGGCAAAACTCGCGGAAATAAAGGTCGAGGTCTCGTCCTCGGCGACGATCGCCGGCCCCGGGAATACGCTCCCCGGCGGCAGGCTCTCGCGGCGGTACACCGGCACCTCGGCCGATTTGCCGCTGCGGCCGTCGAACACTGGCCGTCGGCCTACGGGCTTGGGTACAGGCGCCGTCCCCGCCTTGCCCTGCACTTCCGGCCGCTTGGCCTCGGTCGAAACCTGCACCGACCAGCTCAGGACCTCGATGGCAGCGTTGGGAATGTGCCGTTCGAACAGGACGGCATAGTCCTTCTCATAGGCCTCGCGCAGCGCCTGCGTATCCGCCTCGGTGAGCGGCCGCTGCGGCAGGGTCACCATGATCTCATGGCCCTGTCCCACATAGCGCATGAACGCGACACGACGTTCGAACATCGGCAGGCCCCGCGCACCCGGTGCCACGAGAGCTGTTGCCTCGGCGCTCATCTCGCTCAGGAGTTCGGTTGCCGCGGCAGCCTCGAACGTGTCGAGGCGCATGTAGCGGCTGCGTACCAGCTCGTAGGACACAGGGGCGGCCAGGAAGCCCACCGCCGAACCGACACCGGCATTGGGCGGCACAATCACACGTTGGACACCGATCTTTTCGGCGACCCGTGCGGCATGCAGCGGCGCACCACCACCAAACGCTACTAAGGCATACTGGTTGACGACCGCACCACGCTCGGCCGCATGCACACGCGCGGCGCTCGCCATGTTTTCCGACACCATCTCATAGATGGCATAGGCGCCCATCTCGGTCGAAAGCCCGATGCCTTCGGCCACGTCGCGCTCCAGTGCCCCGCGGGCCGCCTCGATATCGAGCGCAATCGAGCCACCCGCGAAATGCGCAGGATCGATCGTACCCAGCACGACGTTGGCGTCGGTGACGGCGGGATGCCGACCACCGCGACCATAGCAAGCCGGTCCCGGTTCCGCGCCCGCGCTCTCCGGCCCCACAGTGACCCGCTTCAATGCATCGAGTCGCGCAATCGAGCCGCCGCCTGCACCGATCTCGACCATCTCGATGACCGGGATGCGCACCGGCAGGCCCGAGCCCTTGAGAAAGCGCGCGGCACGGTCGACCTCGAACAGCCGCGCCGTGTGCGGCTGGTAGTCGTCGATCAGGCAAATCTTGGCCGTGGTGCCACCCATGTCGTAGCTCAGCGCCCGCTTCTCGCCAGCGCGGGCCGCGACCTGTGCAGCAAAGATTGCGCCACCGGCCGGGCCTGATTCGACCAGACGTACCGGGAAACGTCGCGCCGTCTCGATGGCGGTGAGACCGCCGCCGGACGTCACGAGATAGATTGTGCCCTTGAATTTTTCAGTGACGAAGGCCGCCTGCATACGCGCAAGATAGGAATCCATCAGCGGCTGCACATAGGCATTGGCGACAGCCGTCGACGTGCGCTCGTACTCGCGCACCTCGGGGCAGACTTCACTGGAGAGCGTCACCCAGAGATCGGGCAACTCCGCCTTCAGGACGTCACGCACTCGCCGCTCGTGGGCAGGGTTGACGTAGGAGTGCATGAAAGCGACGGCAACGCTTTCGATGCCTTCGGCCCTGAGCTGCTTGGCGAGTTCGCGGACAGCGGCCTCGTCGAGCGGCAGCCGAACCTTGCCATGCACGTCCATGCGCTCCGGGACCGTGAAGCGCAGCGCACGGGGCACCAGGGGCCTGGGCTTTTCGATGGTGAGATCGTACTGGTCGTAGCGACTTTCGTTGGCGATATCGAGGACATCGCGGAAGCCTTCCGTCGCGACAAGTGCCGTGCGTGCGCCGCGCCGTTCGATGACGGCGTTGGTCGCGAGTGTCGTGCCGTGCACGAACACGGCGATGTCGCCGAAACCCTTGCCGGCATCGCCCAGGATCAGGCGGACGCCTTGGAGCACCGCCTCCTCAGGCCGCTGGGGTGTCGTCAGCAGCTTGCGTGTGAGCCGCCGGGTCCCCTCTTCCAACACCACATCCGTGAAAGTGCCGCCGATATCGACGGCGATTCGCAAATCGTTAGCCACCTTGATCAGATACCTCTTACCGCGACGCGGGCGCGACCGTAGACCGGGCCTCCTTTCGTTGCAATTGGCAGGCCAAGCCGCCTATGGTCGCTCTGTGACGGCCGCGTCAAAGAAACTCCGATGGCAGGTTTTCTCGGTCCTGCGCCCTTCCGAGCCCAGCCCCGCTGCGCGGCGCTGGCGGACCTTCCATCTGACCGTCCTGGCTGTCGGCCTGCTGGCGGTAATTCTGCTCTCGATCGACGAATTCGCGTCGGGACACCGCGTCTATCTGCGCGGGGCGATCTGGATCGTCACGATAATCTTCCTGGTGGAGTACCTGGCCCGCCTCTGGGTTGCCCCTGAGATACCCGCTTACGTCGACAAGTCACCCACCAGGGCGCGGCTGCATTGGATTGTTTCTCTTCCCGGTCTGATCGGCCTGCTGGCGATCATGCCGGTCGTCATGATGACGGGCGGGTACAGCATCAGTGGCGCAGATACGGCTTCGGTCTTCTGCATCCTCTGGATCTTGAAGCTAGGCCTGCATGCGCCGGCCTTCGGCACCCTTGCGCGCGTGATCTCGAACGAGCGTGCGCCGATCGCGAGCGTCCTGATCGTCTTCGCCATCCTGCTGATGGCCGCCGCCACCGCCGCGCACATGTTCGAGCGGGTGAAGCAACCTGAAGCTTTCGGCAACCTGCCCAATGCCATGTGGTGGGCCGTCGTCACGCTGACCACCACGGGCTACGGCGACGTCGTACCACTCACCGCTGGCGGTCGCATGATCGGCTCGCTGCTCATGATCAGCGGCATCGCGGTGCTCGCGTTGATGACCGGCGTGCTCGCGACTGGCTTTGCCCAGGAGGAACGGCGGCGCGAGTACCTGCGTGTCTGGGACCAGGTTTCGCGGGTGCCGATCTTCGCATCGCTCGGCGTCGTCACCTTGTCGGAGATCGTGGGCAAGCTGCGCACGCGCTACTACCCGGCCCACGTGACGGTGCTGCGCCGAGGCGATCCCGGCGACTCGATGTTCTTCATCTCAAACGGCGAGGTCGAGGTGCGACTGCCGACCGGCGGCTCCGTGCGGTTGGACGACGGTGCGTTCTTCGGCGAAATGGCGCTGCTCAATCGCCAGCCACGCGCCGCCTCCGTCGCGACGACGCGGCCGACGACCCTGTTGGTCCTCTACGCCAGCGACTTCTACGAGATCGCCTCGCACATCCCGGCGCTGGCCGAAGCGGTGGAAAACGAGGCCAAACGGCGGCGCGAGGAGAATCTCGGCCGCGAAGGCAAACGATGATCGAAACTGACCTCCTCGTCGTTGGCTCGGGCGCTGCCGGCTTTTCGGCGGCACTCACCGCCTCACATGCAGGCCTGAGCGTGCTGATGGTCGAGAAAGAACCTCAGTTCGGCGGCACCACGGCCTACTCTGCCGGCGTAATCTGGATCCCTAGCAACCGGCACGGCCGCGCGTTGGGCATCGCCGACTCGAAAGAAGAAGCTCTTACCTACCTCCAGCAGGAAGCAGGCAACCGGCTCAATCTCGAACTCGCCAACGCCTTCCTCGACAACTGCAATCCGGCCGTCGAGTTCATCGAGAAGAACACCTATGTCCGCTACGAGGCAGTGCCGATCTGGGCGGATTACCATCCGACCAAGGCGGGCGCCGCGCAGGGCGGCCGATCGCTGCTCCCTCTCCCATTCGATGGACGCCGTCTCGGTAAGCGCTTCGCCGAGCTGCGCGCGCCATTGCGCACCATGATGGCGTTCGGCGGCATGATGCTCGGCCGCAACGACCTGCCGCATGTCTTCCGCATGACGCGCTCCGCCCGCTCGGCGCTTCATGTGGCGGGCATGACGGCGCGCTATGCCGTCGATCGCCTCAACCACGAGCGCGGCACACGCCTCACCAACGGCAATGCCCTGATCGCAGGATTGGCACTTTCCGCCCAGGAGCGTGGCATCGATCTCTGGCTTGAGAGTCCGGTGATCGAGTTGATGCAGCGCGACGGCGCCGTTATCGGTGCGATCGTGCAGCGCAACGGCCAGCGGCAGGAGATCCGTGCACGCCATGGTGTCGTGCTGGCCTGCGGCGGCTTCCCGGCCGACGACGATCTGAAGCGCCGTTACTACGGCCATGTGCGCGAAGGGCATGCGCACCGCTCGGCGCCACCGCCGGGCAATCGAGGTGATGGCATTCGGCTCGGCCAGTCGGCAGGCGGCACGATGGCAGAGGATGTGGCATATGCCGCGGCCTGGGTACCGGTCTCACTGGTGCCGCAACCTAATGGATCGACCCTGCCCTTTCCGCACTTCTACGAACGCGGCAAACCCGGCTACATCGCTGTCGATGCGACAGGCCGACGGTTCACCAACGAGTCCGCCTCCTATCATGACTTCGTACCGGCCATGGTCGAAGCCTGCCGTGGTCGCGCCGAAACGAGCTGCTGGCTGATCTGTGACCATCGCGCGATCAGGCGCTACGGCATGGGCGCCATCGGCCCGGCGCCTCTGCCGCTCGGGCCGCACCTCCGTAATAGCTATCTGCTGAGTGCGGGAAGCTGGAAGGAACTGGCAGGTAAGCTCGGAGTCTCCGCAGACGCCCTGCAAGACACCGTCGAGCAATTCAATACGCACGCTGCACGCGGAACGGATCCCGAATTCGGCAAGGGCACTGACGCGTATCACCGCTTCAACGGCGATCCGACCCACGGGCCCAATCCCTGTCTCGCACCGCTCGTGCAAGCGCCGTTCTACGCCATGAAAATGATCCCCGGCGATATCGGCACTTTCCTGGGGTTGAGGGTCGACGGCCATGCCCGCGTACTCGACGGCACGGGAGCCCCTATTCGCGGCCTGTATGCCGCAGGTAACGACATGACCAGTGTCATGGGCGGCACCTATCCGGGTGCGGGCATCACCATTGGCCCGGCCCTCACCTTCGGTTATATCGCGGCCCAACATGCGGCCTCGGCCGCCCGTTAAAACGAAAGCAGTCGCCATGGCTCAGATCACGCCCGTCATCCTGGTCGGAGGCTCCGGCAAGCGCCTGTGGCCGCTGTCGCGCGAGAGCATGCCCAAGCAGTTCGTGCCGTTGCTGGGCAAGCAATCGACCTTCCAGCAGACTCTGGTACGCGTCGCCGATCGCGGCCTGTTCAGTCGGCCAGTCATCGCGACCAACGATGCCTATCGTTTCATGGCCGAGAAGCAGGCCAGCGAGGTCGGCATCGAGATCGACATCCTGGTCGAGCCGTCGCGCCGCGATTCCGGCCCGGCCATGGCTGCCGCCGCCGTCTACACCCGCAACCTCGGTGCCAAGGCCGTGCTGGCGTTGGCCTCGGACCATCTGGTGATCGGCGCGGAAGAGTTTCTGGGGGGCTGCCGCGATGGCCTCAACGCCGTGCAGCAGGGCGGCATCGTGACCTTTGGCATTCCGCCGACGGAACCCAAGACCGACTACGGCTACATCCGGCCGGGCAGCGAGCGCATCGGCCCAGTGCAGAAGGTCGCCGCCTTCGTCGAAAAGCCCAATGCCCAGACGGCACTGCGCTACATCGCCGAGGGCCTTCTGTGGAATAGCGGCAACTTCCTCTTCCCCCCCGAACTGATGCTCTCGGAAATGGTGCGCTTCGAGCCTGCCATGGCCGCCGCGGCCGAAGAGGCCGTTGCCAAAGCCAGAAAGACCGGTTCGACGGTGTTCCTCGACGCCGAGGCCTTCGCCAAGGCGCCGGCTAAGTCGATCGACTATGCCGTGATGGAACGCACCGACAAGTGCTGGGTGGTGCCGGCCAAGTTCCGCTGGTCTGATCTCGGCACCTGGGACGCGCTGCTCGATGTCGGCGAGTCCGATAGCGCCGGCAACGTCACCGAAGGTCCGGTCGAGATCGACCATGTGCGCAACTCCTACATCCGCTCCGATGGGCCGCTGACGGCGGTGATCGGCGTCGAGGATGTCGTGGTCGTGGCGATGAACGACGCCGTGCTGGTTGGCCATCGCGACAACCTCCCGCGCCTGAAGGACGTGGTGCAGCGTATGTCGGACGGCAACCACCGCGCCGCCACCGAGCATGCGGTGATCCACCGCCCGTGGGGCAGCTACCAGGACATCGACCGCGGCGAGCGCTTCCGCGCCAAGCGGCTTACGGTCAATCCCGGTGCCAAGCTCAGCCTGCAGAGCCATAACCGCCGCGCCGAGCATTGGGTGGTCGTGAAGGGTGTCGCCGAGGTGACGCTCGACGGCCAGATCACGACGCTGCACGAGAACGAATCGACCTACATCCCGATCGGCGGCATCCACCGCCTCGCCAATCCCGGCCCCGACCTGCTGGAAGTGGTCGAGGTTCAGACCGGCGACTATGTCGAGGAAGACGATATCGTCCGCTACGAAGACATCTACGCGCGCGTCTGACGGATGCTGTTCGGCGCTCATCACGAGTGGGGCAAGCTGCGCGAGGTCGTCATCGGGATTTCGCCCGCCGAGGATTTCGTCGTTTTCCATGAGCCTTCGCAGCGCTGGTTGACGCCCGACGGGGCCGACTTCAGCCGCGCCTATGTCGGCAAGCGCCTGATCGACGTCGATCCGGAGAGGGCAAAGCTCATCGAGCGTCAGGCCGATGCGTTGGCCGAGTTGGTGGCGCACCAAGGCGTCACCGTCCATCGTCCCGAGCAACTGAAGGGCGAAGAACGCGTCTTCATGGCGCCCAACGGTGAAGGCGCCCAGCTTTTCCCGCGCGACGGTATGATCGTCGTCGGCCATCACGTCATCGACGCGTCGTTGCGGCTGAAGTGCCGGCAGCGCGAGCGCTATGGTCTGCGGCCAATCATTCAGCAGGTCGTCCAGCAACGCGGCGCCCGTTGGTCCAGCGTGCCGCTGGGCTCGCCCGGCTGCGTCGACGGACCGTTCCTCGAGGGCGGTGATACGCTGCTCAATGGCTACGAAATCTATGTTGGCATCTCGGGCTGCGCCTCCGATCTGGCCGGCGCCGACTGGCTGCAAGCGCTGCTGGGCGACCGGTACCGCGTGATCCCCGTGGCTCTGCGCTCCAATGTGCTGCACCTCGATTGCGCGATGGCGTTGGTCAAGCCGGGCCTGCTGATCTACTGCCCGCAAAAGCTGATCGACGGCCTGCCCATGTCGTTGCGCGACTGGGACAAGATCGAGGTCTCCGTCGAAGAAGCGACGCTACTCGCCACCAACTGCCTGGTCCTCGAAGAAGGGCATGCCATCGTCGATGCTGAAAATGCTCGCGTCATCGACGAACTGAAACGGCGCAAGGTCGAGGTCATTCCCCAGCCCTTCGACGGTCCCATCGCGACGGGTGGTGGCCTGCGCTGCGCACATCATCCGCTGCTGCGCGAAAGCATCCTCGCCTGATTCTGGTTCAGGTACCGCGCTTGGGCGTGCGGTCGAAGACGACGGGCTTGGGCTTGCTGAATAGCTTCTTGACGTGGACGCCGAGCGAGCGGATCACCGTCGCGGCCTGACCGCCGACGAAACGCAGAAGGACAATCGCGAACTCGCCCGGCGGGATTTCGCCGCCGCGAATGAAGTTGTGGCCGGCGCGCAGGAAGGTCGTGGCGCAGAACAGCACCCAGGCGAAGGTGATGATGAACAGCGTCAGCAGCAGCGGGATCAGCGACGGCGCCAGCAGGGCCGCCAGCAGACCGGCGGCAACGCCAACCAGCAGCACCGGCTGATTGAGCGACATACAGAGGTGCAGGAGCGCCGCGCCCTTGGCCGCAGGTGTGATGGTGCGGCTCTTCAGGATCTCGGGAAACATGCGCCAGGAGACATGGCGGAAGCCGTCCTGCCACCGCTGCTGCTGACGCAGCCAGGTTTTGGTGTCGGCCGGCAATTCGCCCGGCACACCGACGCTGGTCAGGAACAGCGCCCGCCAGCCCTTCACCCAGCCGCGGTAGGTGAGATCGAGATCCTCAGTGACGGTATCGCCCTTCCAGCCGCCGCCGGCCTCGATCGCCGCGCGTTGCCAGATCCCACAGGTGCCGTTGAAGGGCAGCGGATGGCCGGCCCAGCATCGCGTCGCCTGCTCGATGCCGAGATGGGCGTCGAGCGTCACCATCTGCATCTCGGTGAGGGCGTTCTCGTGCGGATTGAGGAAGTCGAAGCGGGCCTGCACGAAAGCCGTCTTGGGCTCGGCAAAGAAGGGCCGCATGCAGACACGCAGAAAATCGGGCGGCGGGATGTAATCGACGTCGAAGATCGCGAAGTAGTCGTAGGGCGTCTTCTGCATCGCCTCATGCAAGGCCCCGCCCTTGTAGCCGCTACGATCGGTGCGCTGCAGCGCCACCACATCGAAGCCCTTGGCGCGCAACTCGGACGCCACGGCGCGCACCATCTCGGCGGTCTCGTCGGTGCTGTCGTCGAGAAGCTGGATGTGCAGCTTGTCGCGTGGCCAGTCGAGGTCAGCGGCCGACTCAGCACCGCGGCGCACGACGGCTCCTTCGTTGAACGACGGGATCTGCACCACGACATGCGGCAGCTCCGCATCCGGCGGCAATGGCGTGGCGAGCAGCGTCTCCTCGCGGCGCAACCCTGCTTCCTTCAGCCGGTGATGCAGCACCACCATGTAGAGCAAGCTGCCGATGAAGGACGCGAGCAGCACGCAGCACACTGCGAAGATCGCGGCGAGCAGGAGGGCCAGGGTCGCCAAGAGTACTGACATAACTCGCTCAGGTGCCCGTCTTCGGCGTACGTTTGAACTCGGTCTTCTTGCCAAAACCCGCACCGACGATCGACGCGGTATTGACGAAGGCAAGGTACACGATCAGCGCCGGCACGCTCGCCGCCGTGACCAGGTAGCGCACCAGATCACCTCGCTGCAGGCGACGATAGGCCCCCCAGGTCATGCCGAACAGCACGACAAGCATGCCGATCAGCCATAGCCAGAGGCCAAAACGGAACAGCCCCAGCAGCTTGCCGTGGCCCAGGATCGAGATGACCAGACCGACGATACCGACGGCCAGCAACGGAAAGATGAGCTGCTGGCCGAGTGCCACCGTGGTCGTGAACTTGGCTTCCGTTGACCAATCGGCGGCATTCCAGATCGGCACCAGGAGCTTGCGCGCGACCTGGACGAAGCCCTTGGACCAGCGGCTTTGCTGGGTGCCGAACTCGTCGACCTTCTGCGGCAGCTCGCCGACGACATGCGGCTCCATGAGGAAAACGCCGGTCCAGCCCTTGAGGTAGGTCCGCAGCACGAGGTCGAGATCCTCCGACAGCGTGTCGTGCGACCAGCCGCCCGCCTCCTCGACGGCCGCACGGCGCCAGATGCCACCCGTGCCATTGAACTGGAAGGGCACACCACGCCGTGCACGCACATCCTGCTCTACCGCGAAGTGCGCATCCTGCATGAGCCGCTGGGCGCGGGTCAGCCAGTTGCTGTCGCCATTGCCCCATTCGATGCGGGTCTGCACGAAGGCCGCCCGCGGATTGGCCAGCATCGCGGCCATCGTGCGCCCGAGCCAATCGGGTGGCGGCACGAAGTCGGCGTCGAACACCGCAACATAAGGCGCGTCGTTGAGTTCCAGACCGGCGGCCAGGGCACCCGCCTTGAAGCCGCTGCGATCGTTACGACGGATATGATGGGCGTCGATACCGTCCCGGCGCAGACGAGCCACGGCATGGACGGCGATATCCGAAGTGAGATCGTTGCTGTCGTCGAGGAGCTGTATGGTGAGCCTGTCGCGCGGCCAGACGAGCGCCCCGGCGGTGGCAACGGCACGATCGACAACCAATGGTTCGTTGTAGACCGGGATCTGGATCAGGACACGCGGCAGGTCGTCGGGCAACGAGGCTTCAGCCCCCTGCTCCTGGGGCAACTCCCTCAGCCAGTAGATGAGGTAGAGGAAGTAGCCCGCGATTGCGAACTGCGCGAGGAGACAGAGAAGAACGATCAGGTCGACAAAGAAGAGCAGCATTCCTTGCTGCCCGTCAGTGGTAATGGATCGGCACTTCGAAGCACCGCCCATCCTCGATGTGGAGGCGACGCGAAGCGACGTCGAAGATCCGCTCATCGTGCGTCGACAGCACCACGGCGCACTTGGCACGCATAGCGAGATCCTTGAGTTGATCGACCACGACGCGGCCGGACACGCGATCCAGTGCCGAAGTCGGCTCGTCCGCGATGATGAGGTCCGGCAATCCGATCATGACGCGGGCGATGGCGACACGCTGCTGCTGGCCGCCAGAGAGCTCATCAGGCCAGGCTTCGGCCTTGTCGGCGAGCCCCAGCAACCCGAGCAGGTGGCGCGCGCGCCTTTCATCCCAGTTCGGATCGGCCAGCGGCGTGGTCGAGACGCCGGCAATCACGTTCTGCAGCGCCGTCAACGAGGACAGGAGATTGCGCTTCTGGAACAGGAACCGCACACGGTTGCGCAACGTGTCCAGCTCAGCTCCGCCGAGGCCCACGATGTCGGTACCCAAGAGGCGCAGCTTGCCCTCGGACGGCTTGCGCATCGTGCCGAGGATGGTGAGCAAAGTCGTCTTGCCCGAGCCGGACGGCCCCGTGACGATCAGCAGCTCGCCCTCGCGGACCTGCATGTTGATGTCGAACAGCACATCGACCCGCTGCGGCCCCTCGCCGTAGTGGTGGTGAACATCGACCGCCTCGACGACTGGCGGCCCGAAACCGTGGGTGTCCGTCGTCATGGTCACTCGAACAGCATGATGGGATCGACCTTCCACAGGCGGCGGATGGCGAAGAGACTGGAAACCACGGTCATGATCACGCAGGCGACCAGCGCCACGACCATCTCGCGCAGCCCCATCGTCATGCCGAGATGCATCGCCGCCTCGGTCGCGCCGTAGACGAAGCGCCCGAGCGTGAAGGCCACCAGGAAAGCCGGCGTGATGATGGCCGCGCCGATCTGGCCGATCATGAACAGGAAGAACCACCAGTCGTAACCCAGGCTCTTCAGGATCGCGTATTCGGGCAGGTAGAAGCGAATGATCTGATACTGGGCGTAGTAGATGAACACCATGCCGATCATCACGCCCATGACGAAACCGAGATCGGTGATGTAGCCGACCGGTGTCTCGCGTGACCAATAGGTGCGTTCGCGCTTCTCAAAATCGCGGATGGTGATGACTTCGCCACGGCCGGCGAGCGCCTTGTTGATATCCTCCCTCACGACGTCAGGGTCGGCGCCCTTCACGAGCTTGATACCGATGAAGGCCGGCCGGTCGGACCACCAGGCGCCGAAGACCTCGGCCATCGTATCCTCGGACATGAGAATCGCGCCGTCGTTCAGCACGTTGGGGCCGAGAGCGAAGTTTCCGACCACGAAAAGCTGGCGCAGGAGACCGCGATTGTCCGGCGGTCCCAGCACCTGGAACTCCGGCTTACCGGGCCCGACCGACTCGGCCAGATTGCCGAAATAGGGCCGCGAGTCGCGATCGTAGAGCATGCGCCGGGCTTCGCGCAGCCGGTAGAGGTTCTCCCGCAGGCCAGGCACATCGATGGCTGGCCGCTCGACGTCGATGGCATACCAGGCGATGCGGCGCGGCGTCGCCATGCCGGCATGGGTCATCGACATGACGCCGAACCAGAACGGCATGGTCGTGGCGACCGACGAATTGGCCGAGACGACATCCGTCATGGCGGCCGGTACTTCACCGTGAAGCTGCAACGACTTGAAGCCATAAGGGACCAGCACGAGGTCCCCCACCACCGAGCGATGAAGGCGGATCGCCGAATCGTAGACTGCGCGTTCGATGCCGAGCTGGGCGAAGATCACCAACAGACTCGCCGTCACGCCGGCGAGCGACAGAAGCGTGCTGGTCCGCTGGCGCTTGAGCTGCTGGGCGCCGAGCGGCATTGCCGTCGCGGTCCGGGCGGCGGCCTTCAGGCGGGCCAGCGAGAACTGCGGCCACCACTGGAACCATTGCCGTCGCCGCGACGACGGAACGGCAGGCAGCGTAACGGCCATTAGAGGAAGGTGACGCGTGTCTCGCGTCCCAGCACCTGCGGCATGCTGGAGGGGTCATCGAGCTGAATTTCGACCTGTACGACACGCGCGTCGGTCGAGGAGCCACCATCCGGCTCGATACGCTGCATACGCTTCACGGTCGGCGCCACGCGCGAGATCGTGCCCTTGTAGACCGTCGGGCTGCCACGGAACGTGACCTCCACCTTGCCGCCCGGCGAGATCCGCCCGATCTGCAGTTCGTCGACATCGGCCAGCACGCGGAGCTGCGAGAGGTCCACGATCTTGGCGATGCCATTGGTGGAGACCCGCTCGCCTTGCCGCGTGTAGATCTGGATCACGACGCCGTCGAGCGGCGAGCGGACCAGCGCCTGTTCGCGGGTATTGCGGGCGTTGGAGAGCTTCGTCTCGGTGATGGAGATCTCGGTGTCGATCTGGGCCAGGTCGCTCTGCAGCGTTTCCTTCTGCACGCGCAGCTTCGCCTGCTCACGCTCGAGGCTCTGCTGGGAGATGGACAGCTCAAGCTGCTTCTGGTCCGGCGGCTTGCCGGAGCGCTGCATCTCGAGGTTCTTGAGCTTCAGCTCCTCGGCCGTGGACTTCACGACGACTTCCTGCATCGCGATCTCGGCCGTGCGGAAGCCACTGACCATGGCTTCACGCTGCTGCTTGGTCTTGGCCAGTTCGGCCTCGGTCGTCCGGACCGCGATATCAGCCTTGGGGTAGTTCGAGAGGACGGCGATGATCTCGTCCTTCTTGACCTTCTGGCCATCGGCGATCTTGAGCTCGATCAGAACGCCGCCACCCTGCGGGTCGCCGGCGATGATCGCCGTTCCCGACGGAGCATCGGTGTATCCGCGCGAGATCAGCGGCGGCGCCTGCCGGGCCCCGTCCTGAGCGCTGATGGTCTGCCGACTGGGCGTTACCCATAGGAGAATGGCGCCGACGACGAGCAATGCCGCCAGTCCTGCCGCACCCCATGTGAATTTTTTTGCCTGCGCCATACGGAATTATACCAAAAATCGGCTGAGATTGCGCCCCGGATCAGAACGACGTCGATGGGATAACCGTGCCCCTCGTGATGCCCACGATCGAGAACGTGCGATAGATCGAAGTCAGGATCTTGTCGTACTCGTAGAGTGGGGCGTTCGTGACGTAGATGACATCTCGCGCCTGGATCGGGAACTGCTGCGCAATGAAAATAGAGACTGGCTGGTAGAGGTCCAGTCGAAAAACGCGGGCCCGGGCTGTGGGATCTCTCTGCAAATCCCCCATTCTGAACACATAAACGCCCGTTTTGTTTGCTCGCTGGTCGGCCAGACCGCCGACCGTGCCCAGCGCTTCGAGCAGGCTGGTGTTCTGTTTCGAGAGCTCGACGTTGCCCGACTTCATGACGGCGCCCAGCACGGTGTAGACGCGCGAATTGGGGCGCACGACGATCTCGTCGTTCTTCTGGAGCGCTATGTCGCGGCCGGCCAGCAGGTCGGAATACTGCGTCTGGAGGATCACCTGCCCCTGCCGGCGCACCACGACTTCGACTTGATTGGAAGGGCTGGTGGCAAAACCAGGCTGAGAACTGCCGCCGACGGGGCCGCCCGCCCGGCTGATTGCCTCGGCAAGGGTTCGCACGCCATCGAGCATCGAGATGCGACCCGGCTGCTTGACGTCGCCCGAAACCATCACCGTATGAGTGCGGTCGGCCACGAATTCGACGATCACCTGCGGATCCTGGGCCTTGCCGGAGGCCGTGACCTGCTGGCTGATCTTCTTCTCGATCTGGCTCAGATCCATGCCCGCGACATGGACGGTGCCGACGAAGGGCACGCTGATCGTGCCGTCGTCCGTCACCCGCTGGACACCGAAATCGGCGCCGGGTCGCTGGATGGTCGGGAAGATGCTGCCTTCGTAGGGCTCGAAAATGCGCACCTTGAGCACATCGCCCGGCGCCACGGAAATGCGGCCGCCAGAGGAAACGTTGCTCACTGACGAAGGTACGTCAAAGGGAGCCAAATGATTGTAGCTGGCGATCGTGGTCGGCGTGAGGTCGATCACATCGAACGGCAGGGCTTCCGTGCTGGTGGCAGCGGCTCCCCCCATCCACGGCCCGTCACCGGGGATCGCCGTGCAACCTGCAACACCGATGCCCAAGCCGAGGACAATGGCGATAGGGCGCGCAGTCGCGCGCAACCAACTCCAAACTGTCAAATCCCTGTCTCCGTCCGGAACGGTCGCCGCGTTGATCGCCAGCGCCGCGTCCCATCGCATGGTCCTGCCTCAGCAGGGGCAGTAATTAACCCGTGGCGCCACGCCGGTGCAAGCGCTCCGCGGGACTGCCCACAGACCCGCGATTCAACCGGTTGGCAGCATCTGCGGTGTTCTCGGCAACATCGAACAGCTCCGAGAAGCCGCTGACGAGCAGACAATCGGCCGCCGGCCCCGAGAAGCGACACAGCACGACTCGGGCTCCTACTTCTGCCGCGCGATGGAGCACGGTCGCAAGAGTTCGCACCCCCGCTGCGCTCATGTAGGTAACGTCGCTGCCGTCGACGATGATGCGTGCATTCGGCCGGACCTCAGCCAGCAACAGCGTTTCCACCGAGGCTGCAGTCACCGAATCAACGCGCGCCGGCAGCATGACCGTCGATATCGACTTTCCAGTATTCACATCTCTCATAGGGATGTCCTTGAAGCGCTTTTTCCACGGCTGCGCCACTCGCCGCCAAGATCGGTGCCGCGCCAGGGGATGCGGCGTCCACCGATCGCACACACTGCCAACGCTGGCGCCAAGACCTCACGAACCAAAGCTGCTCCCGCAGCCGACCAGCCGAACGAAAGGCGACGCCCGGCCATGAACCACTTTTCCCCAGCAAGCCAGACCAGCAGATGGGCAAGCAAAGCGACCACGACCAGGCCTGGCGTGACGCCGCTTGCCAGTAATGCCGCAGCCCCTACCGCGCCGGTGACCGTGCAGCCAATCGCGGGCTCCCAGAGCACCAGAGGCCATACCGGCAGGCGCAGACGGGTGCGTGCCCAGCGGACCTGGCGGCGCCAGACGGCCGACCACGGCCGCGCGCCCAGCGGCAGACGCGGCATGACTTCGCCAAGTTGGGTGGACAGCCCCAGCTCACGCACCGAGCGCACGACGGAATAGTCGTCGGCGATCCAACGGTTGAACCCGCGCCAGTTACCGATGCGCTGGAGCGTGTCGTTCGTCAGCAGCGTGACGCCACCCGAGGCGACGGCGATCCCGAGTCGGTCGGCAGCCAGCAGGAAGCGCGCTTGATGGCCATCGATGTAAGCGCGCTCGATTTCCGCGGCGAGAGTTTGGGGGTCCTCAGCGGCCTTCAGCGCCAACACGAGGCCGACCTTGGTCGAGAGTGGCGCGGCAGCACGGCAGAGTTCGTCAGGGCTGACCAGGATGCCGGCATCGCAAAGCGCGACCACGTCGCGACGGGCGGCTTCGAGTCCTTTGCGGACATTGTTCATCTTGGGATTGAAGGTGTCGCCGCTGCCCACCAGGATCGGCGCCTCGGGCCAGATTGCCTTGGTCGGCAATACCGCATCGTCGTCTGCGGTTGCGACGCAGATCAAAACTTCGACACCAGCCTGGGCGAGCCGCTGGAGCGATTGCACATAGGCCTCGGAGGCATCCCCTGCTCCCGCCATCGGTGCCACGACAGTGAAATCGGCCGCCGTGTGATGCGCCGCGGCCGTTGTCCGCCTAGGGGCCCGTGCGAGAGCGGCACTCGCCCAATGCACGGCCGTTCCGATCGACCACCAGCCCAATCCGAGCCACGCCAGGGCGCCCGGCTCCATGGCGCATTACTCGCCTGCCGCCACGGGCTTGGCTTCGGCCCTACCCGCCGTGAAGCGGTTGACGTCGTCCTTCTCGACCAGCAATGCGCGGTGATAGTTGCGGATCACGTCGTTGGGGTCGCCCTGCTCGCGGATGCGCCCCTCCTCGATCCAGATTGCCCGCGTGCACAGGCGGCGCACTTCCGCCATCGAATGCGAGACGAAAAGCAGCGTGCCGGTCTTGCGAAAGTTGTCGATCCAGTCGAGGCACTTGCGCTGGAAGGCGGCATCGCCGACCGACAGCGCCTCGTCGACGACCAGGATCTCGGCCTCGACGTGCGCGCAGATCGAGAAGGCAAGGCGCGTACGCATGCCCATCGAGTAGTGCTTCACCGGCTGGTCCATGTAGTCGCCGATCCCGGCGAACTCGGCGATCGAGTCGAACTTGCGCAGCACTTCCGAACGCTTCAGGCCGAGCACGGCGCCGCCGATCAGGACGTTCTCGCGTCCCGACAGCTCCATGTCGAAGGTCGAGCCCAGCGCCAGCACCGGCGCGATCCGGCCATTGACCCGCAGCTCGCCGTGACTGGGCAGCGTCATGCCGCAGACCACCTGCAGCAGGGTGGACTTGCCGCAGCCGTTGCGGCCGAGGATGCCGATGCTCTCGCCCTTCTTCACCTCGAGGCTGATGTCGCGCAGCACCCAGAACGGCTTGAAGTAGGCTTTCCACCAGCCGAACAGGACCTGTTTCAGCCAGTCGTTGCGATGGGCATAGAGCTGGAAGGCCTTGCCGAGGTTTTTCGCCTCGACGACGACCTCAGAGGACGTCGACGATGACATTCCGATACCTGTCGAAGAACCAGTAGCCGAAATAGAAGCTGAACAGCGAAATAAACAATGTCCAGCCGTAGAGGATCATGTTGGGCAATCTGCCCCCCAGCACCAAGTCGCGCAGAATTTCGACAAAGCAAACCAGCGCATTGCCATACATCCAAAAATCGTAGGGCGCCGGCACCATCGACGGCAGATAGAAAATCGGCGTCGCAAACATGAAAAGAGGCACGATCGTGATCATCAGATAGCCGGCATCGCGCGTGAATGCTCCGAGAGCCGCCAGGAACCATGACATGCCGATCAAGAACGCGATGAACGGGATGAAAATGAACGGCAGCAACAGCACCGTCACGGGCAGCTCGCCAATCACCGCCAATTGGAACAGCAGCATCACCCCCAAGGAGATCAGCGTATAGGCCGTGGCGCGCAGCGTCGAGATCACCGCCAGCATGTCGCTGGGAAAGATCGTCTGCTTGATGAAATGGGTGTACTCGTGCAGCAGCATCGGTGCACGAAATGCCATCTCTGAGAAGAAATTGAAGATGATGAGGCCGCCGAAGATGAATAGGGCGTAACCGGCCTGGCTCTTGGCCAGATTTTCGGGCAGCGGCAGAGTCAGGGCCGTGCTGAACACCAAGGAATAGACGGCGATCATCAGCAGGGGGGCAATGATCGCCCAGATCCATCCGGCGATCGACCC
>NZ_SCVC01000001.1 GCF_004297405.1 Reyranella sp. | reverse complement strand
ATCCACGCGTTACTCACCCGTGCGCCACTCGTGTATTGCTACACGCGTTCGACTTGCATGTGTTAAGCCTGCCGCCAGCGTTCGTTCTGAGCCAGGATCAAACTCTCAAGTTTAACGTGCCCCTCTCGAAAGAGAGGCAAAATCCCGTCACTAATTACTCTTGTCCGACTTGCGTCGAACATTCCGAACTAGCGACGACGAAAACGTCCATGCCGAAGCACTTTCGCTCGCCGCCGCCGGCGTATCCCTTTCCTAACAGACGATGCATAGAACACACGACCGGGTGGTCGAGACCGTTGTCCGACAAGGCTTTCCGGTGGGTTTCTCTAACCCCGCGCCGCTTTGTCTGCGGCGCTTCCGGCGGGCCCCGTCGTCTCGGGAGCCGCGCTTATATGGGGGGCTCTTCAGGGTGTCAAACCTAAAAATTGCGATTGTCTGACAGTGGGTCGAAAAAACCGGCTAAGTCCTTCAAACATATTGTATTCTTGCCTCGAAGCAGGCTTTCCGGCATCAATATCTAGAGATTTGCCGTGGGGAAAAATTAACTTCCGCGGCTCCCGCAAACAGCAAAGGTCCGGGGCTACCGGACCCACAATAGGTCAATGGTCATGACGGATTCCCCCTCTCCGTCGGACCGGTCGAAAGCCGCCAAAAGCACGACTTTTGGGCTCTTCCGGCCTGTCCTCTTTGCCATCGGTGCCAGCGGTCTGGCGATGGGTGGGCTGGTGCTGAGCCACCGGTCCAATCCAGATATCCCCAGGCCCACACCGGTTGCTGCAGCTCCAGAAGCCCCAAAAGCGCCGATCGCGCCCGTAGCGAGTCTTCCACCGATCGTTTTGGTCGATTCCGAGCCAGCCCCCCCGATCACAGCCGCTGAATTCAAGGCGCCGCTGGACTTCAAAGGCTTCCAGATGAAGCCGCAGGAAGGTCCGGTCGAGCCCGAGCCCCCGGCAAACGAGCCCTATGAACTGACGCTGCGCCTCGAGAAGGGCGACACCATCGAGAAGATGCTGGCCGACATCGACGTGCCGGAAGCCGATCGCAAGCAGGTCGCCGAGAAGCTGCAATCGCTGCTGAAGAAGCGGAAGCTCGCAATCGGCGAGACGATCGAGCTGCAGATGCAGCCGTTGCCCGAACAGCCTGATACTTCGCGCGTCCTGTCCCTATCGGTTCGGCCGCAACCGGAGCGGGAGTACATCGTCACCCGCAAGGACGATGGCAGTTACGACGCCGAGGAGAAAATCTACAAGGTCAGCCCGCGAATTGTGCGCGTCGAAGGTGAACGCAGCGGTTCGCTGCAACAGAGCGGCATGAAGGCCGGTGCACCGTCTGCCGCGATGATCGAGTTCATTCGTGCGCTCTCTTACGACGTCGATTTCCAGCGTGAACTGAAGGAAGGCCAGAAGTTCACCGTGCTGCTCGAGCAGCTCGTAACCAGCGACGGCCTGGTCACGCACCCGGGTCGTCTCCTCGCCGGTGAGCTGCGACTCCTGAAGCGCACCGTGACGGTAATCCGCTTCCGCCCGCAAGGCGGCGCCGATGGCTTCTACAACCCGCAAGGCGAGAACGTCGTACGCTCGTTCTTGCGCACACCGATGGATGCATCGCGTATTACGTCGCGCTTCGGCATGCGTGAGCACCCGATTCTGGGCTTTAGTGCGCTGCACGCCGGTGTGGATTTTGCGGCCCCTTCCGGCACGCCGATCCTCGCAGCAGGCACGGGCAAGGTGGTCGCTGCCGGACCGAACGGTGGCTACGGACTCTACGTGAAGTTGCAGCACACGCGGGACGTTGCGACAGCCTACGCCCACATGTCGCGCATCGGCCCGGGCATCAAACCCGGTGTCTCGGTGCGCCAGGGTCAGGTGATTGGTTTCGTCGGATCGACCGGAATGTCGACCGGCCCACACCTGCATTACGAGTTCCATCGCGGCGGCAAACAGGTCAATCCGCTCGCACAGAAGTTCGCGATGCGCGGTAGCGTTGGTGGCAAGGATACCGCACGCTTTCAGGCTCTCGCGCGCCAGTATCTCACTCAGATGAAGAACGCGCCGGTTGCCGCCGATATCGCCAAGAAGTCCGCTGCAAAGAAAACGACGCAGACTCCGAAGGAATCTGCGTCGTCGCAAATCGCCAGAGGCGACTAGTCTTTAGTCGGCGGCTTCGCTCATCACGCGCTCGCCGCCGACCGTCAGCTCGCCGTTCTCGACACCGATATCGACGGTGTCACCGTCCTTGACCTTGCCTTCGAGCAAGAGCGACGCCAGCGGATTCTGCAGGCTGCGCTGGATCACTCGCTTCAATGGCCGTGCGCCGTAGACCGGGTCGTAGCCACGGTTGGCCAGCCACTGCAGCGCCTTGTCGTCGATATTGAGATCGATCTTGCGATCGACCAGCAGCTTGCGCAGCCGGTTGAGCTGGATCTCGACGATATCCGTCATGCTCGCGCGGCTCAGCCGGTTGAACAGCAGGATTTCATCGAGGCGGTTCAGGAACTCCGGACGGAAGGCCGCTCGCACGTCCTCCATCACCTTGTCGCGCACCGTCTCGGCCGATTCGCCGTCGCGCAACGCGGCAAGATGCGAACTGCCGAGGTTCGAGGTCAGCACGATCAGCGTGTTCTTGAAGTCGACCGTGCGGCCCTGGCCATCGGTCAGACGACCGTCGTCCAGCACCTGCAACAACACGTTGAACACGTCCGGATGGGCCTTCTCGACCTCGTCGAACAGGATCACCTGGTAGGGCCGGCGACGGACCGCTTCGGTGAGCACGCCACCTTCATCGTAGCCGACATAACCCGGCGGCGCGCCGATCAGGCGGCTAACGGAGTGCTTCTCCATGAACTCGCTCATGTCGATGCGCACCATCGCCTGGTCATCGTCGAACAGGAAGTTGGCGATCGCCTTGGTGAGCTCGGTCTTGCCGACGCCGGTCGGCCCCAGGAACAGGAACGAGCCGATTGGTCGATTCGGATCCTGCAGGCCTGCCCGCGCACGCCGCACGGCGTTCGCCACGGCTCGGACGGCTTCGTCCTGGCCGATGACGCGCTTGCCGATCTGCTCTTCCATACGGAGCAGCTTGGAGCGTTCGCCTTCCAGCATCTTGTCGACCGGCACACCGGTCCAGCGCGACACGACCGCAGCGATGTCCTCGGGCGTAACCTCTTCCTTCACGCCCTTACCGCCCGCGACTTCGTGATTCTCGGCTTCCTTGAGCTTCTTCTCGAGGTCGGGGATCACGCCGTAGGCCAGCTCACCGGCCTTTGCCAGCTCACCCCTGCGTTGCGCGATCTCGAGCTCCGAGCGCGCTTTGTCGAGCTGCTCCTTGAGCTTCTGCGAGTCCGCGAGCTTGTCCTTGGCGGACTTCCACTGCGCCGTCAGGCCAGCCGACTTCTGCTCGAGCTCGGACAGTTCCTTCTCCAGCCGCTCCAGCCGGTCCTGCGAAGCTGTATCGCTTTCCTTCTTCAGCGCTTCCCGCTCGATCTTGAGCTGCATGATGCGCCGGTCGAGTTCGTCGAGCGCCTCGGGCTTGCTGTCGACCTGCATGCGAATGCGGCTCGCCGCCTCGTCCATGAGGTCGATCGCCTTGTCCGGCAGGAAGCGGTCGGTGATGTAGCGGTTGGAAAGCGTCGCGGCAGCCACGATCGCGGCATCGGCGATGCGCACACCGTGATGGAGCTCGTACTTCTCCTTAATGCCGCGCAGGATCGAGATCGTGTCCTCGATCGTCGGCTCGGCGACGAACACGGGCTGGAAGCGCCGCGCCAGCGCTGCATCCTTCTCGATGTGCTTGCGATACTCGTCGAGCGTCGTGGCACCCACGCAATGCAGCTCACCGCGCGCCAGCGCGGGCTTCAGCATATTGGAGGCGTCCATCGCACCATCGGCCTTGCCGGCGCCGATCAGCGTATGCAGCTCGTCGATGAAGACGATGATGTCGCCCTCGGCTGCGGAGATCTCCGAGAGAACGGCCTTCAGCCGCTCCTCGAACTCGCCGCGATACTTGGCTCCAGCGACCATGGAGCCGAGGTCGAGCGCCATCAGCTTCTTGTCCTTGAGCGACTCCGGCACGTCATCGTTGACGATGCGCAGCGCCAAGCCTTCGGCGATGGCGGTCTTGCCGACGCCGGGTTCGCCGATCAGGACGGGGTTGTTCTTGGTCCGGCGACTCAACACCTGGACGGTGCGGCGAATCTCTTCGTCACGACCGATCACCGGGTCGAGTTTGCCGTCGCGCGCCGCTTGGGTGAGGTCACGCGCATACTTCTTCAGAGCGTCGTAGCTGCCCTCGGCCGACGCGGAATCGGCCGTGCGGCCCTTGCGCAGGTCCTGCACTGCCTTCTCGAGCGCCTCGGCCTTCACGCCGCCTTTGGCGAGCGCATCCGCCGCCTCGGTGCCCTTGGCCAACACGAGCGCAAGCAACATGCGCTCGACGGTGACGAAGGAATCGCCCGCCTTGTCGGAAATGGCTTCGGCCTGGTCGAACAGGCGCGCGGTCTCGGGTGCCATGTAGATCTGGCCCGCGCCCTGGCCTTCGACCTTGGGCTGCTTGGCAAGATTGGCTTCGACTGCCTTGTGGACCGCGCGCGAATCGCCGCCGGCGGCAGAAATCAGGTTGGCTGCGAGACCTTCGGGGTCGTCGAGCAACACCTTCAAGACGTGATCTGGGACAAGGCGCTGGTGGCCTTCCCGCAGCGCCAGCATCTGGGCACTCTGCAGGAAGCCGCGCATACGATCGGTGTACTTTTCCTGGTTCATTCCTAACCCTTTCTTTTACGCCCCCGTCGAGCGGCGGGCGGAAGAGCGGACCCTCAGAGAGGCATCCTGCAGGCGATATGGGGAGAGTTCGGCGGCGCGCAAGACCGTAGGGCATGTGCGGCTTTGCACTGTCATGGAGCTGGGCTAAGAACGCCGGCCCTCGCGGGGCGAAAGACAAACAGGGAGAGCAAACCATGTCCGGCGGACACGGTCACGTCGACAGTTCGAACAAGAAAATCGCCCTGCTGGTGGCCGTCCTGGCCGCGCTGCTGGCCATTTCGGAAATGGGCGGCAAGAGCTCGCAGACCAATGCGCTCTCGAGCCATATCGATGCGTCGAACACCTGGACCTTCTTCCAGGCCAAGACGATCCGCCAGACGATCATGCGCACCGTGGCCGAGGACGCGGAGGCGACTTACAAGGACAATCCGCAGGGCGTGCCGCCGGCCATGAAGGCCCAGGTCGACCGCTGGAAGCAGACGGCGCAGCGCTACGAGTCCGAGCCCGAGACCAATGAAGGCCGCCGCGAGCTGATGGCCCGCGCCAAGGTCAAAGAACAGCAGCGCGACAAGTCGCTGGCCGCCTATCACATGTTCGAATATGCGTCGGCTGCGTTTCAGCTCGCGATCGTGCTGGCGGGTGCGGCAGCCCTGACATCCGTGGTCTGGCTGACTTTCCTGTCCCTCGGTCTCGGCGTGATCGGCATAGGCTTTACCGGCCTCGCGTTCCTCGCGCCGACGCTGATTCACCTGTAGCCACTCCATGAAAAACGCCCGGAAGCAACGGCCTTCGGGCGCTTTCTGGAACTATCGGAAGGTCGAGCGGCTCAGCCGCCGCGCCGATTGGTAGCCGGTGTGAACTCCGGCACGTCGGGCTGATCGTCGGCCGCAGGATCGTTGCCTGCCGCCGCGCTGCGTCCGTTCTGGAGGAAAGCAACGCCGCCCAAACCAGGGTCGGCTTCACCTTGATCCTCACCGCGGCCGCTCTGGCGCTCGTTGGAGGCATGGCCGTTGCCGTTGGCTTGCGGCTGACCACCGCCCGGTTGGCCCTGCGGCTGTTGCTGACCAGCCTGACCTTCCTCACCGCCCTCGCCCCAACCTTGGTTGTTGCGTTGGACGAAGCCGCCCATGGACTGGATCATACGGTAGTAGTGGTCGGCGTACTGCCAATAGGCCTCAGCCAGGATACGGTCACCCGAAGCTGCCGCCTCGCGTGCCAATGCCTGGTACTTGTCGAAAACCTGATGCGCGTTGCCGCGAACCCGGACATCGGGGCCGCTGCTGTCGAATATCTGGTTTCGATTGGGCGGGCGGTTGGGATTGTGATGCTGCTTGTGATGATGATTGCCGCCACCGCCGCCGCCACCACCGTTGCGACCGCCGCGCGACCGCTGACGATTGTTTGGTCTCATTAAACCTAAGGCCGTTGCACGCCGGACGGATGGTTGTTGTTCAGGCCCCTCTGCCCTTCCCTGGGCGCCGTCCCGGCTGATTTTTAGAGGGTCGGTGTCCGCCGCCACAAACCGGTCGGACCAAAGCCCCCTCCAAGGGGCAAGCGAAAGCTAGTCCTATTCCACGAGATTGCCAACCCTTAATGCAGGGCGGGTACCACTCGTTCCACACCTGCGAGATCTTTTCGCGGAATCTGGGGTGACAGGCCTGCTGCAGCAAAAATGCTTGAAATATCAGTAGCTTGACCCTCTCCGCCCTCGACCAACGCCCATCCACCCGGCGCGATCAGCCGGGGAGCGGCTGCGGCAATGATGCGATAGGCGGTAAGTCCGTCCGCGCCGCCGTCCAAGGCAAGCCGAGGTTCGTGGTTAGCCACTTCCGGCATCAGCGCTGAGATGGTGTCGGTCACGATGTAAGGCGGATTGGAGACGAGCAGGTCGAACGGACCATCCAGCAGGTCGGCCCAACCGGCTTTTCGCCAATCACCCGGCACCAGCCGTGTACGCGCCGCTACGCCTAGAGAAGCGGCATTCTCGCCAGCGATGACGAGGGCCGCCTCGGAAGCATCCATGCCCACCCCGGTGGCCTCGGGATATTCCTTGAGCAGCGTTAGAAGCAGACAGCCCGAGCCAACGCCGAGGTCGAGAATGCGCAGCGGCCGCTCGCGCCCAGGCAGCAGATCCAGCGCCGCCTCGATCAACGTCTCGCTGTCGGGCCGCGGGACGAGCACCGCCGGCGACACCTTGAACGGCAATCCCCAGAACTCTCGTTCGCCGAGAATGTAAGCCATCGGCTCACGCCGTACCCGCCGAGCCGTGAGCTCCCGCATCGCCGTGACCACGCCAGCCGGGGCCGGGTCGCCGCCGCGTGCGATGAGTTGTTCGACGCCAAGGCCTGCCGCATGGCCCAGCAGCAGGCGCGCTTCGAAGCGGACATTGTCGATGCCGGCTGATGTCAGAGCGACGGCAGTGTCGCGCAGCAGCGCATCGTAGGTCGGGCCTTCGATCATCGCCGAGGGACCACCGGCTAGGCCGCGAGCTCCGCCAGACGACCAGCCTCGTCGTCGGCGATCAGCGCGTCGATGATCTCGTCCAACGCCCGCCCCTCCATCACCTCGTCGAGCTTGTAGAGCGTGAGGTTGATACGATGGTCGGTGACGCGGCTCTGCGGAAAGTTATAGGTCCGGATGCGCTCGCTGCGATCGCCGCTGCCGACCTGCCCCTTGCGGTCGGCGGCGCGCTGGGCGTCCAGCCGTTGACGCTCGGCGTCATACAGGCGTGCGCGCAGGATCTTCATCGCCTTGGCGCGGTTCTTGTGCTGGCTCTTCTCGTCCTGCTGGCTGACGACGACGCCGGTCGGGAGATGGGTGATGCGCACCGCCGAGTCAGTCGTGTTCACCGACTGTCCGCCCGGGCCTGAAGCGCGGAACACATCGATCCGCAGGTCCTTTTCGTCGATCTTGACGTCGACGTCCTCGGCCTCCGGCAGCACCGCCACCGTCGCCGCAGACGTATGGATACGGCCCGACGCCTCGGTTGCCGGCACGCGCTGCACGCGATGCACACCCGACTCGAACTTCAGATGGGCGAATACGTTGCGGCCGGTGACGATGGCAATGGCTTCCTTGTAGCCACCGATACCGGTGTCGGAGAGTTCCATGACCTCGAACTTCCAGCCATGCTCGGCGGCATAACGCTGGTACATGCGGAACAGATCGGCAGCGAACAGAGCGGCCTCATCACCGCCAGTTCCGGCGCGGATTTCGAGGATGGCGTTCTTTTCGTCAGCGGCATCCTTGGGCAGCAGCATGCGCTTCACGTTGCGCTCGAGATCAGGCAGGCGCTTCTTGATCTCGGCCGCCTCTTCCTCGGCAATTGCCTTCATGTCGGGATCGGAAGCCATCGCCTCCGCATCCTTCAGCTCATGCTCGGCCTTGCGCCAGGCGTTCACGGACTCGACCAGCGGACCGAGGTCGGCATACTCCTTGGAGGCCGCCACGAATTTCTGCGAATCGAGATTCCCGCCCGAGAGTTGCGCCTGCAACTCGGCATAACGCGCGACGATCTGTTCGAGTTTCAGAAGAAGCGACACATCAAACCTTCAAAGCTGTGGCGAGACCGTCGAGCGGCACCTCGCGTTGCGTGCCACTGTCGAGATCCTTGAGCTGGGCCACGCCCTTGGCCAGTTCGTCGTCGCCCAGGATAATCGCCGCGCGAGCATTGAGCTTGTTGGCTCGCTGCATGCGCCGCTTCATGCTGCCGCGAAACTCCTGCTCGATGGCAATGCCCTCGCGGCGCAAGGCGCGAGCGATCCCCAGGGCCTTGCTCTCGGCGGCAGCACCCAGCGGTGCGATCACGACAGGC
The DNA here is from genome assembly GCF_004297405.1 of Reyranella sp. GTDB lineage: Bacteria > Pseudomonadota > Alphaproteobacteria > Reyranellales > Reyranellaceae > Reyranella. The sequence continues at coordinate 17,741 of NZ_SCVC01000001.1, read as the reverse complement.
CGTGGAAGTGGCGCCGGCTCGTTGCACAGCATCACCAGGCGCTCGATGCCACCCGCCCAACCGATCCCCGCGGTCGGCGGGCCACCCAGCTCGGCAATCAGCCCGTCATAGCGGCCACCACCCAGCACGGTGCCTTGCGCGCCAATGTGGGTCGTCACGAATTCGAAGGCCGTGTGCGTATAGTAATCGAGGCCCCGCACCAGGCCTGGATCGACTTCGAAAGCGATACCGGCCGCGGTGAGGCCATCCTGCACCATCTTGAAGAAATCGCGGCTCGCCTGGTTCAGATGGTCGGCGAAGGATGGTGCGTTGGCGTTGATCGCCTTGTCGCCCTCATCCTTGCTGTCGAGGATGCGCAGCGGATTGCGCTGCAGGCGCCCTTTGGAATCCTCCGAAAGCTTCTCGATATGGCCTGAATAGTAGTCGACCAGCACCTTGCGGTAACCCGCACGGCTCTCGGGATCCCCGAGCGAATTGATCTTGAGGACGCAGCGATCGAGGATCGTCAGCCGGTCGAGGATGTCGGCGGCAACCGAGATCACCTCGATATCGGCGCCGGCTTCTGGTGCACCGAGCACTTCGAGATCGATCTGATGGAACTGACGCTGGCGCCCCTTCTGCGGCCGTTCATAGCGAAACATAGGGCCAGCGGCGAAGACCTTCAGCGGAAGCTGCTGGGTGAGCTCTCCATTGGAAATGAAGGCACGGCAGATGCCCGCCGTATACTCGGGCCGAAGCGTCAGCGATTCGTTGCCGCGATCGGTGAAGGTGTACATCTCCTTGGAGACGACGTCGGTCGTCTCGCCGATGCCGCGCGCGAACAATTCGGTGAACTCGAAGATGGGTGTCGCCATCTCCCGGTAACCGTAAAGCCGCGCCACCTCGCGTGCTGTGTCGATGACATGCGCAAAGCGCCGGTACTCGTCGGGGAGAAGGTCGTGCGTGCCACGCACGGGCTGCATTTTGCTCACAGGAAATCGCCTTGAAAATTCGTCGAAAGAAGGAAGCCTGGAACCGCTACTCAGCAGCGGCGCGATGTCGGTCCGCTTCTGCAGCTTTGGCAGCTTCGATCTCGGCCGCCTTCTTCTCGATCAGGCCCGCCAGATGCTCGACGATGTCGGTGTCCTTCATGCGATGGTGCGGAACACCGGCGATGTAGACTTGGTGCGTGCCGTTACCGCCACCGGTGAAACCGATATCCGTCTCGCGCGCTTCACCGGGGCCGTTCACGACACATCCGATCACCGAGACCGTCATCGGCGTGGTGATGTGGGCCACACGCTTCTCCAACGCCTCGACGGTGCGGATGACGTCGTACTGCTGCCGCGCGCAGGACGGACAGGAGATGATATTGACGCCACGATGACGCAGGTTCAGCGCCTTCAGCATCTCGAAGCCGACCCGCACTTCTTCCTCGGGCTCGGCCGAGAGTGAAACGCGGATGGTATCGCCGATGCCCGCCCACAGGAGTGCACCAAGCCCGATCGAGGACTTCACCGTGCCCGTGCGCAAGCCGCCCGCCTCGGTGACGCCGATGTGCAGCGGGTAGTCACAGGCATCGGCAAGCTGTTGATAAGCCGCGACGGCGAGGAAAACGTCGGACGCCTTCACGCTGATCTTGAATTCGTGGAAGTCGTGATCCTGCAGGATGCGCGCATGGTCGAGGGCGCTCTCGACCATCGCCTCGGGGCATGGCTCGCCGTACTTCTCCAGCAGGTCCTTCTCCAGCGACCCGGCGTTGACGCCAATTCGCATGGAGCAGCCGTGATCCTTCGCCGCCTTCACGACCTCGCGGACCCGGTCGGCGCTGCCGATATTGCCGGGATTGATGCGCAAGCAGGCCGCGCCGGCCTCGGCGGCTTCGATGGCGCGCTTATAGTGGAAGTGGATATCCGCCACGATCGGGACCTTGGTGGCCTGCACGATCCGGGGCATTGCCGCCGTCGAGTCTTCGTCGGGGCAGGACACGCGGATGATATCGACCCCCGCCTCTTCGCAGCGGCGAATCTGCGCGATCGTCGCCTCGGCGTCCGCCGTCAGCGTGTTGGTCATGGTCTGAACCGTGATCGGCGCGTCACCGCCCACCGGCACGGACCCGACCATCACCCGCCGCGATTTGCGGCGCACGATGTCGCGATACGGTCTGATGCTCATGGTCGACAATGTAGCGACGCCCGATCAGCTTATCCAGCCATCGGACTGACGCTGTTTTGGCCTCTACCGGGCTTCGGTGATGCGGTAGGCGATCCCGGCCGGCACGATATAGCTTTCGCCAGCGCGCACATAGGTCTGCGTCAGCACGTCGCCGTTGGGTGCCCTGAGTTCGACCCAGCTGTTGCTCCGCACGCTGATCGGCGTGTTGACCCTCACCGGCATCGGCGGCGGCGGCACGACAGCAGGTGCATCGGCGGCAGGCTGACGCGCGTTGGCCTCTTCGACCGGCGGCTGTCCCGGAACAGTCACACGCGGCGGCTCGATGGGCGCCGGTAGCTGCGCGGCCTGAGCCTGACCGATCGCAGGGACTGTCATCACCACTTGCGGCGGCGGTGCAGGAACAGCGACGACGACCGGCGGCGGCAATGCGGGCAGAGCAGCCGGCGTCGTAGCAGCAGGCGCCGCAACAGATGCAGGAGCCGATGCCGCTGTCGGCGCGGGAGTGGGCTCAAGACGTTGCGCGGGCCAGACTTCAGCCGGCAGATTGCCGCCCGACGCACTACGCGTCTGCTGAGCAGGCGCGGCGGGAGCCGTGGGCGCTGCGGGCACCGCCACTTCCTTTTCCGTCGGCCGCGCGGCCAGCAACCGATCCGGCACCGGCGGTACCTTCTCGGCGACGATAGCCTGCTCGCGCGGCATGTAGTGCCACACGCCATAGCCGGCGCCGACAACCAGCAGCACGGTCAGGACAGCGAGGCCGATCGGAGCGCGCTTCTCGACGATCGGGAAATCGGCAGGTAGCGCGACAGGGCGCTTGATGGGTACGGGGCCCGACAGATGATAGGCCGTCATCACCTTCTCGGGATCGAGATCGACATGCGCGGCGTAGGCACGCAGGAACGCCGGGATGTAGGCAGCACCAGGCAGCTTGTCGAAGCGGCCTTCTTCGATGGCTTCGATATGAGCGCGACGAATGCGCAAGCTCTTCTCTACTTCGGACAGGCTCAACCCACGCGCTTCGCGCTGGTCGCGTAGGAGTCGACCGACTGCTCGGCCTGGTGCGGCCTCGCGCTCAATCGCCCGCCAGTCAACCTGATCCGGCATCGAATATCCCTGCTTGTCCCCTCATCGCGAGTTTTAGCAGAGGCCCGATGACAGGGCAAAAGCGATTCGAGAAATCGTTGTTAAATTTCGATCGCGTGATCGGCGGCGAAGAGGCGCAGCGTCTCGCGTAAAGGTCGATCCGGTTGTGAAAGCGCATAGCTCATGAAACCAACTGCGTCGTTGAGATCGAGCGAACGGATCATTGCTTTGACGGGACCAATCGCACCCGGCGACATCGAAAGCGTACGCACGCCAACGGCGAGCAACGCGAGCGCTTCGACCGGACGACCTGCCATCTCACCACAGACCGCGAGATCGACGCCGGCAGGTCGCGCCTTTTCCACCACAAAATGTAGCAACCGAAGCAGAGCTGGGGACAAGCTGTCGTAGCGACCAGCCAGCCGACTGTTGCCGCGATCGGCAGCAAAGAGGAACTGCATGAGGTCGTTCGTTCCCACCGAGATGAAATCGACGTGGGGCAACAGACTATCGAGCTGCCACGCCAACGCGGGAACTTCGAACATAACGCCAACACGCAGACGCTCGGGCACGACCATGCCTCGCCGCTTGGCGCGCTCCAACTCCAGCTCGAGCAGCTTGCGCGCACTCAAGAGTTCCGCGACGTCAGCGATCATGGGGAACATCACCGACAAAGGTCGCCCGTTAGCAGCTTGAACTAGCGCACGAAGTTGGCCACGCAACATCGCCGGACGATCGAGGCCGATGCGGATTGCGCGCCACCCCATCGCGGGATTGTCGTCGCCGAATGCGCCGATATAGGGCAGCACCTTGTCACCCCCCACATCGAGAGTGCGAAAAGTGACAGGACGTCCATCGGCGAGGTCGAGGACGCGGCCATAGAGCCACGCCTGTGCATCGACATCGGGAAACTCCGAACGCACCATGAACGGAATCTCGGTCCGATAGAGACCAACTCCATCGGCGCCGGTGTCGTCGAGATGCTGCATGTCGATCAACAGGCCGGCATTCATGTGCAGCGAGATCGGTGCCTGGTCGCGTGTCACCGAGGGCAGGTCGCGCAATGCCGCATACCTGCGACGACGTTCGGCACGCGCGTCGATCGCGGCATAGACGCCCTGCAGGATATCCTCGCCCGGCCGAACCAGAACCTGGGCATTGTCGCCGTCGACGACGATGGCATCACCTGCTTCGACACGCGACAACACGTCAGGCGCCCGGCCGACCACGGGGATATCGAGGGCGCGTGCGACGATGGCGACGTGGCTGAGAGCCGAGCCCTCCTCGAGCACGACACCACGCAGTCGTGTGCGGTCGTAGTCGAGCAGCTCCGCCGGCCCCATGTCGCGCGCGATGACGATCATGTCGTCGGGCAGCGTGCTGGGGTCGACGGCGACGCGGCCGGTAAGGCGCAGCAGCAATCGGTTGCTGAGGTCCTGCAGGTCACTCACCCGCTCACGGATATAGGGATCGGTCGATTGGCCGAGACGGGCCCGCACATCGTCAAAGGCGCGTTGCACGCCCGCCTCGGCGGTGAGGCCGGAGGCAATGGCCTCGCGTACGCGCTCGATCCAACCGCGATCGTCGACGAACATGCGGAACGTTTCGAGGATTTCGCGCTGCTCGCCCGACTGCATGTCGTGCGCCTCGAGCATGCGGTCGACGTCCTCGCGTACGCCATGCACCGCCTCCTGGAAGCGCTGCTGTTCCTGCCCTACGTCTTCGGCGACGACGCGCTGAATGACGATGCGCGGCTCATGCAGCACGGCGTGCCCGATCGTAACGCCAGGCGTGAGCTGCACACCGTCCACGCGCAGCGGCAGCAGGCCGATGCCATCGACCTGCTGGACCTCGTTGGGGCTGACGATGTGTCCGGCCGAGACCAGTTCCGCCAGCACCATGGCAATGGTCTGCAGTGTCTCGACTTCTTCTTCGTCGTATTGGCGGCGCGTGCGATTCTGCACGACCAGCACACCCAGTACGCGCCCGGCGCGCAGGATCGGCACGCCGGCGAGCGAGTGATAGATTTCTTCGCCGGTTTCCGGACGGTAGGCGAATTGCGGATGGGTCTGCGCATCGTCGAGCGCCAGCGCCCGGCCGTGGGCCGCTATGTCACCGACCAGACCTTCACCGACCCTGAGCCGCGTACGATGCACCGCAGAAGGGTTGAGGCCCTGGGTGGCGAACAGCTCCAGCACCTCGCCGGCCCGCAGCAGGTAAATCGAGCAGACTTCGGCCACCATCTCGTTGGCGACCAGGCGCACGACCTCGCCCAGCGTGACCTCGACGGACTCGGCACGCGCCATCGTGTCCCGGAGCCGCTTGAGGAGCATTCGCGGTCCGGCCGGAGGAGTAGATCTCTCCATGGTCAGACCGCGGGATGCTTGAGTCGGATTACGACAAAGCTACGGTCAATGATGCAGGCACAAACTCGCCATGCCACAGCCGCCGACCTGGTCGAACGGGTGTCTTGGCAGGCCATATGGAGTCCGGCGCGCATGGTCCGCTTATAGCAAGAGCCGCGCCGAACTGCCTACCGGCTAATTCGCATAGAGAAGTGGGATTCTCGATCAGGCCGCGTCGAGTTCATAGGCCGTGTGAAGGGCCCGAACGGCGAGCTCGGTATACTCGGCGGCCACGAGGACGCTGATCTTGATCTCCGAGGTGGAGATCACCTGGATATTAATCCCCTTGCCGGCAAGGGTTTCGAACATCTTGAGTGCGACGCCGGCATGGCTGCGCATGCCGACGCCGATCACCGACACCTTGGACACGTTGATGTCCGACTTGACCTCAGCGAACCGGAGCTCGGCCTTGGCCTGCTCCAGCCGCTGCACCGCGCGGGCAAGGTCGGCCTTCGGTACCGTGAAGGTGATGTCAGTCGAGCTGCCGTCGAGCGACACGTTCTGCACGATCATGTCGACGTTGATGTTGGCCTCGGCCAGCGGTCCGAAGATTGCCGCCGCCACGCCCGGCCGGTCCGGCACATGGGTCACCGTGACCTTGGCTTCATCCCTGGCGAAGGCGATTCCGCTCACGACAGACTTCTCGAGCCCTTGGGCCATGATCTCTTCCTCGTCCACAACCAGCGTTCCGGGGAGGTCGCTGCCGAGCGCCTCGTCGAACGACGACAGCACCTGCACCCGCACATGATGGTTCATCGCCAGTTCGACGGAGCGCGTCTGCAGCACCTTCGAGCCCAGCGAGGCCATTTCCAGCATTTCTTCGTAGGTTACCCGGTCGATCTTCTGCGCCTTTTCCACGATCCGGGGATCGGTCGTGTAGACGCCATCGACATCGGTATAGATGTCGCAGCGGTCGGCCTTCAGGGCCGCCGCGAGCGCCACCGCCGAGGTATCCGACCCGCCACGGCCCAGGGTCGTAATCCGGCCCTCGGGCGAGATGCCCTGGAAGCCAGGCACGATCGGGACCTCGCCCGCTGTCATGGTCTTGCCCACCTCGGTGGTATCGATCTCGATCACGCGTGCCTTGGCGTAAGCAGCGTCGGTCTTGATCGGGAGCTGCCACGACACCCAGGAGCGTGACTTCACGCCTTCCTGCTGCAGGGCCATCGCCAGTAGGCCAATGGTCACCTGTTCGCCTGTCGCAACGACGACGTCGTACTCGCGCGGATCGTGCAGCGGGGCGATCTCGTTCACCCATTTGACGAGCTGGTTGGTGGCGCCCGACATGGCCGAAACCACGACCGCGACCTCGTTGCCGCGCGCGACCTCGGCTTTTACTTTGCGCGCGACGTTCTTGATCCGATCCGTGTCGCCGACCGAAGTACCGCCGAATTTCAGAACAATGCGCGCCATAGCCCTACTCGAAGGGGGAGCCCCCGCCTGGAAAGCGGGCTATAGACACCGGCGGCGGCATATGGGTCAAGGGTAGCCATGGTCGAAAGCGCGCATATCCCCTCCACCGGAACGGTCGATCCCGCCGAGGTCGAACGCTTTTCGCGTATTGCCGACGAGTGGTGGGACCCCAAGGGCAAGTTCGGGCCGTTGCATCGGCTCAATCCGGTGCGGATTGGCTACATCCGCGACCGCGCTGCGGCGCATTGGCAGCGCGACGCCCTGTCGGGCCGGCCGCTCGATGGCCTGTCGCTGCTCGATATCGGCTGCGGCGGCGGCCTGCTGAGCGAGCCCATGACCCGGCTGGGAGCACGGGTAACCGGCGTCGACGCCTCCGAGCGCAACATTTCCGTCGCCGCACTCCATGCCGAGCGCCAAGACCTTTCGATCGACTATCGCCAGGGGACGGCCGAGGCGCTGGCCGACAGCGGCGCACAGTTCGATATCGTGATGGCGCTGGAGATCGTCGAGCATGTTTCGGATGTCGACCTCTTCCTGCAGTCCTGCGGGAAGATGGTGAAGCCGGGCGGTCTGCTGTTCCTCTCGACGCTCAACCGTACGGCCAAGGCTTGGGCCCTGGCCATTGCCGGCGCCGAATACGTGCTGGGCTGGCTGCCGCGCGGCACGCACGACTGGAAGAAGTTCCTGAAACCTTCGGAAGCCGTGCACGGTCTGCGCGCCGGCGGCATCGATGCCCAGGAGATTGTTGGCGTAGTCTACAGCCCGCTCAGCCGCACCTGGTCGCTGAACAAGAACGACCTCGACGTGAATTACATGCTCTACGGGATCAGCCGCGCCTAGCGAGCCGCGCCGGCATGGTGGCCAGCGTCAGTTCCCGCGCGGGATCCAAGGCAGGCGACCGAACTCGATGCCCTCTTCGGCGAGCGCCTCGGCTTCCTCGTCGCTGGTTTCGCCATAGATGCCGCGCTTGTCGCTTTCGCCGTAGTGAATCTTACGAGCCTCGTCGGCAAACTTGTCGCCGACATGCTCGCAGTTCTTCTCGACCTCGGCGCGGACCTTGAGCAACGCTTCGCGCAGCTCCTTGGGCATGTGCTTGGCCAGAGCCGCCATCTGCTGCTGCTCCGGTGATGGAGCGGCCGGCGGCGTCGCGGGGGTCTCGGCGACCTCTATCGGCGCCTCCTTGCCCTTCTTGCCGATGCGAGGCGCCATAATGGCGCGCTCCACCTTGGAAGAACCGCAGACGGCGCAGCCAATCAGCGATTTCTTCTCCTGGCGCTCATAAGTCTTGCTGTCCTTGAACCAACTATCGAATTCATGGCCCTTGGCGCAGCGCAAACGATACAGAATCATGACGCCCCGAAAATGGTGGCTTGTCGTGTCGGACGCAAGGCCCGATTGTCGCGCCCCAATCGTCCCTTTCGCACCAAGACACACACGATATGACGACCTCTTCCTGGATCGCCACCTGGGCCGGCCTGCTGCCGGCCGGCGCCAGCGTCCTCGACCTCGCCGCCGGCAAAGGTCGGCACACGCGCTTTTTTGCTGCCCGCGGCCATCACGTGACGGCGATCGATCGCGACGTCAGTGAACTCGCCGCCGCCGACAATATCGAGGTCATCGCCGCCGATCTCGAGAACGGTTCCCCCTGGCCGCTTGGCGACCGTCGTTTCGGTGCCGTCGTCGTGACCAACTATTTGCATCGGCCGCTGTTTCCCGCCCTGTTCGAGGCGCTGCAGCCCGGTGGCATCCTGCTCTACGAGACCTTCATGGTCGGCAACGAGCGCTTCGGCAAACCGAGCCGACCCGAGTTTCTGCTGAAGGACGGTGAGCTTCTCGAACTGGTGCGCGGCCACTTTTCGGTGACCGCCTATGAGGCGCGGATGATCAGCGAGCCCAAGATAGCGATGGTGCAGCGGATCGCAGCTCGAAAGACGTCGTAGCCGGCAGCGCGGCGCTCTCGGCCTTACTCGGCTGCCTTGGCAACCGCCGCCTTATGCAGCGCCGGCGCCGCGTACTCCCGATCATGCGTCAGCGACGGCACCATCTTGCGGGCCTCGGCGATCTTGGCGGCGTCGATATCGGCCACGACGAAACCTGCCTTCTCGCCACCGGCATCGGCCAGCACCTCGCCCCACGGCGCCACGACGATCGAGTGACCGTAGGTCTTACGATTCGAGCCCTTGTGCGTGCCGACCTGCGCCGGCGCAAAGACGAAGCAGCCGGTCTCGATGGCGCGCGCCCGCATCAATGTGTGCCAATGCGCTTGCCCGGTCGGCACCGTGAACGAGGATGGGATCGACAGCATCGTCGCGCCGGCATGCGCGAGATCGCGGTAGAGATAGGGAAAGCGCAGGTCGTAGCAGATGGTCATGCCCAGCACGCCCCACGGCGTCTCCGCCAGCACCGCCTTCTCGCCCGGCCTGAAAGTCGAAGACTCGCGATAACTCTCGCCACCCGCGAGCTGAACGTCGAACATGTGGATCTTGTCGTAGCTCGCGACGATGCTGCCCGCCGGATCGATCAGATAGGAGCGATTGCGGATCTGCTCTTCGCCCGGCACACGGACATGGATCGATCCCAGCAGGAACCAGGCGCCGGTGTCGCGTGCACTGGCGCGACAGGCTGCGAGCATCGCGTGCTCTTCCTCGGTCTGGGCCTTGACCAGCGTCTCGGTGCGATTGGCGCCGATCAGTCCGGTGTTCTCCGGCGTCATGATGAAGTCGGCGCCGGCGTCGCGAGCAAGCTTCGCCTGTTCGCGCACGAAGGCGATGTTCTCCGACATCTCGTTGCTGACGTTGGTCTGGACGAGGCCGGCCTTGAACGACGACATCGCGGCGCCTCAGCTTGGCTGAGTGAGCAGCGCGTCGAGCTTGCCCGCGCTTTCGAGCGCCGCAAGCTCGTCGGAGCCGCCGATATGCTGACCGTTGATGAAAATCTGCGGCACGGTCGTGCGCCGGGACCGTTCGCGCATCTCACTGCGCTTCTTGTCGTCCATCATCACGTCCATTTCCTCGTAGGCTGCGCCCTTGTCGTCGAGCAGGCTTTTGGCTCGGGCGCAGTAACCGCAGAACGGCGTGGTGTAGATCTCGATCTTGGCCATGGTGGGTGAACCTCTTTCCGAAACTATACAGCCGGCCGGATGACCCGCGCCAGCGTCAGGACATCGACGCAATCCGCCCCGGCGCGTTCCAATACGCGGCTGCAGGCTTCTACCGTCGCTCCGGTGGTGAGCACATCGTCGATCAGCAGGATGCGTTTTCCAGCCACTTCAGTCCGCCAATGAGGGTGGATGTCGAACGCTTCGCGAACGTTGCGCCGACGTTCTCGGGCGCGCAGGCCGGTCTGCGAGCCGGTCCAGCGTCCGCGACGAAGCAGATCCGGTGCCAGGCGTACTTTGATGTCGGGGATCAGCTCCCGCACGACGATACGAGCGAGCAGGGCCGCCTGATTGTAACGCCGCGTGAACAAACGTCGCCAATGAAGCGGCACCGGCGCCACCAGATCTGCCGAGGCCAGCAGTTCGGCGCCGGCTCGCGCCATCCATCCACCGCAGGCCCGCGCGATATCCGTACGATCGCCGTGCTTGAACGGCAAGATCAGCCGCCGGCTGTGATCGTCATAGATCAGCGCGGCCCGCGCACGATTGTAGCGCGGTCGCCGTGCCATACACCCGGCGCAAAGGGCTCCCGGCCCAAGATCTTCCGCAAACGGTGTGCCGCAACAGGCGCAGTGTGGTGCCGACATGAAGTTGAAACTTTGCCAGCAGGAAGCACAGAGCCCGCCCACCTCACCGACGATCTCACCGCAGCCGAGGCATAGTGGCGGCAGGACGGCATCCAGCAGCATCCGCCCGGCATGTGCGCAAGCATGGCTCAACCCACGGGGCAGACCTCTAGACATCGCGTCGATTGGGCCGCCGAAATACGCCGACAGAATGGCGCGTCCCCTACCCGCCGCCGCTCTTTCGCCTTACATACGCCCTGTGATGAGCCCCGATCCCCTGCTGGTTTTCGACCGCACGACCTTGCGCCACCGGCGCGAGCGCGCTGCGCAGGGATGGGAGAGCCATGCCTTCCTGAAGCGCGAGATATCCGAACGGCTGGTCGAACGGCTGGACGACGTACGCCGCCGCTTTGCGCTTGCCCTCGACCTTGGCAGCCATGGCGACGAGGTTGCCGCAGCACTCGGGGAGCGGCACATCGTCGATCACCTGATACGCAGCGACTTCGGTGAACGCTTTGCCCGCCGCGCGCATGGACCGGCGATCGTCGCGGACGAGGAGCACCTTCCCTTTGCCGCCGGACAGTTCGATCTGGTGCTGAGCGCCATGAGCCTGCACTGGGTGAACGATCTCCCCGGCACGCTGATCCAGATCGGCCGCATCCTGAAGCCCGACGGGCTGTTCCTCGGTGCGATGCTGGGCGGAGGAACGCTCTGGCAACTCCGTCAGGCTCTGACAACGGCGGAGAGTGAAATAGACGGCGGCCTCAGCCCGCGTGTCTCGCCCTTCGCCGACTTGCGCGATGCGGCGGGCCTTTTGCAGCGCGCAGGCTTTGCACTGCCGGTCGCCGACAGCGAGACAATCGATGTCGAGTACGAGAATGCGCTGGCCTTGATGCGCGACCTCAGCGCCATGGGCGAGAGCAACCTCGTGGCCGAACGCCGACGCCAGATCACCCGGCGTGCTACACTCTTGCGTGCAGCCGAGCTTTACAGTGAGCGGTTTGCCAGCCCATCCGGCCGAGTGACAGCGAGCTTCGAGGTTCTTTTCCTGCATGGCTGGGCGCCGCATGCCTCCCAGCCAAAGCCACTCAAGCCGGGCAGCGCCGCGCAACGCCTGGCCGACGCACTGGGCACCTCTGAACAAAGCGCTGGCGAGAAAGTGGAGCGGAGCTAGATCGTGCCTCCTGTGAAATTGTCGTTCGGCGATGTGCTCTCCGAGAGCTTCGGCTTCTTCTTCGCCAACATCCGCCTCTTCTTCCATCTCGTGACGGTTCCCTGGATCCTGTCTCTGGTGATCCGACTCATCGGTTCGCAGATGCCGCGCGAGTCGTTGATCCCCGTGCTGGCCGAGAAGGCGATCGATATCGTGCCGATGGTGATGTTCATGGTCGCCTGGCAGCGCGTGGTGCTGCTGGGCCCGCACCGGCTGGACCGCCTGCCTGGACTCGGCTGGTCGCCGCGCGAGACGGCCTTCCTCATTCACCTGCTCAAGATCGGCGGCGTCACCTTCTTGCTGCTGGCCGCCTTCATCCTGACGATGGGCGAGATCGATCCCACTGCCTTGACCACCGGCGTGCCACCCGATCCCGAGACGGCGGCCAAGCAGACGCTGCTGGCCCCACTTGCCTCGGCTTTCATCGTATCGGCCCTGGTGGCATTGCGCGTGAGCTTCGGTCTGGCGGGGACTTCGGTCGACGAACAAGGCTCCCCCGTCCTTTCCTGGGCCTATAGCCGCGGCAACGGCTGGGTCGTCGTCGGCGCGCTTTTCCTGATCTCCTTCGCAGGCACCATGGTGACCGCCGCGTCGGTTCTCATCCTGCTCAGCGTGATGCGCGGCGTATTGGGGGCCGATTTCGCCGCCTATGTAGTGACCTGGACTTTCGCGCTCCTGGTCTCCTATGCCGGCAACGGCGTGATGGCGACGGCTCAGGCCGTCATCTTCCGCCGGCTGACGGGCTGGCGTGAAGGCGTGCCCCTGCCGACGCCCGCAGAGAAGAACGCCTAGAGAAGAACGCCTAGAGAAGATCGCGCAGGAGCCCGACCAGCGGCAAGTCGGCCGGCGGCATGGGATAGCGCGCGAGCTCGACCGGCGGCACCCATTTCAGGACCTGCCCCTCGCGTGGCCGAGGCGTGCCGCTCCATTTGCGACAGGCGAAGACAGGCATCAGCAGATGGAACTTCTCGTAGCCGTGGCTCGCGAAGGCGATCGGTGCCAGGCAGCTGGTCGCGGTTTCGATGCCGAGTTCCTCGTGCAATTCACGCACCAGCGCTTGCTCAGGCGTCTCCCCCGGATCGACCTTGCCGCCGGGGAATTCCCAGAGGCCCGCCATCGACTTGCCAGCCGGCCGCTGCGCGATCAATACGCGGCTGTCGACATCGACCAGCGCGACGGCCGCCACGAGCACGAGCGGGCGGTCGCCCAGCGGCGGCGGACCGCCAGGACAATCCTCGTCGAACGGCTGGCTCAAGAGCGATAGCTGCCGTTGATGTCGATGTAGCCGTGCGTCAGATCGCACGTCCAAACGGTGGAGCGACCACGGCCGATCCCAAGATCGATGTCGATCACCACATCATGGCCTTTGATGTGCCGGACAACCGGCTCCTCGTCGTAATTCGGCACGACCTGGCCGCCGTCGGTGATGCGGACGCCACCGATCGAGATGCGCAGCTTGTCGCGGTCTGCCCGCTCGCCCGACTTGCCGACCGCCATGACAATGCGGCCCCAGTTGGCGTCCTCGCCGGCGATCGCCGTCTTGACCAATGGCGAGTTGGCGACGGCCAGCCCGATCTTGCGGGCCGCGCCATTCGAGGAGGCGCCCCCAACATTGATGGTCACGAACTTCGTGGCGCCCTCGCCGTCGCGCGCCAGGAGCTGCGCCAGCTCGATCATCACCTCGTCGAGCGCACGCTTGAAGTCGACCAGGACGGGATCGTCCGACTCTTCGATCGGCGCGTGGCGGGCGGCGCCGGTCGCCACCATCAGGAGCGTATCGCTGGTCGAGGTGTCACCATCGACCGTAACGCAGTTCAACGATTTGTCGGCGGCGTCGGCCAGCAGCTTCTGCAGCACCGCGCTGGGGATCTTGGCGTCGGTAAAGGCGAAACCCAGCATGGTCGCCATGTCCGGCGCGATCATGCCCGAGCCCTTGAGGAAGCCGTTGATGGTCACCGTCCGCTCGCCGATCTTGGCCTGGCGCGTCGCGAGCTTGGGGAAAGTGTCGGTAGTCATGATGGCCGCGGCGGCGGCGGCCCAGGCGTCTTCGCGGCCCGACTTGATGAGCGCCGGCACGACGGCCGCGATCTTCTCCCAGTCGAGCGGCTGGCCGATCACACCGGTCGAGGCCATGAAGACCTCGTTGCGAGGGCAGCCCAACGCCTGGGCGATGGCGCGGGTGCTCTCCTCGACGGCCTTGTCGCCGGCCTTGCCGGTGAAGGCGTTGGCATTGCCCGCATTGACGACGATGGCGCGCACCTTGCCCCGCGCCAGGTTCTTGCGGCACCAGTCGACCGGCGCAGAGCAGGTCTTGGATCGGGTCAAAACGCCCGCAATGGTGGCTCCGGCCGGCACCACCGCCAGCATGACATCGTCACGCCCTTGGTAGCGCACGCCCGAACTTGCTGCGCCGAGCTTCACGCCTGCAATGCGCGGCAGGGTCGGCGTCGTCTTCGGCGCAAGCGGTGATTGGGCGTGCGTGGCAGCCATGGAACTCCCCTTGAGACAGCCGCAAGGGCGGCCGCCGGACGGCGGAGCCTACACCAGAAACGCCAGAAAACGGGAGTTTTAAACGTAGGTTCTACTTGGGAGCGGCTGGGGCTGCCGGTTTGGCCGGCGCCGGAGCAGCGGGCTTGGCCGGAGTGGCTGTTGGCGCAGCCGCTGGCGCGGCCTCGGCTTTGCTGCCGTCCATATTGAATTTCTCGACCTTGGCGCCAGCCCGCAGCTTGTCGAGCTGAGCTGTGACAGCCTCGCGCGCCAGCTCCTCGCGGATCTGGTCGGAGAGCTCTTCGAGTGCCGGCGGCGGCGCCGTCCGACGATCGTCGAGCCGGATGATGTGATAGCCAAACTGCGTCTTGATCGGGGTTTCGCTTAGCTCGCCCTTCTTCAGGCCGAAGGCCGCATCGGCGAATTCCTTCACCATGTCGGACTTCTTGAACCAGCCGAGATCGCCGCCTTCGGCGCCGGACGCCTTGTCGGTCGACTTTTCCTTGGCGAGCTTGTCGAATGCCGTGCCCTTCTTCAGCTCGGCGATCAGCGCCTTCGCCTCGTCTTCGGTCGACACCAGGATGTGGCGCGCATGCACTTCTTCCTCGGCGGGCATCGCCTTCAGCCGCTCCTGGTAGCGCTGCTGGATCTTCTCCGCCGTCACCACCTTGGCGATCTCGCGCTGGATCCAGAAATCCTGGAGCACCTGCTCCTCGACGAAGGCCATGCGCTTCTTGAACGCCGCATCCTCGTTGGTCTTGCTCTTCTTGCCTTCCTGGACGACCAGCTTGCTGTCGATGATGCGCTCGAGCAGCGCCGGGAACACGGCCTGCAGCGGCATGCTGCGATACTGGGCGGGCAGCGACTGCTGGGCGATCTCGAGTTCGGAGAGACGAACCGGCTGGCCATTGATGGTGGCGACGATCGGATCCTTGAGCGGCTGGGCGGCCTGAGCCGGTGGTTTGGCCGGTTGCTGGGCCGGCGGCTTGGCAGGCTGTTGCGCTGGCTGCTGGGCAAAAGCCGCGCCCGCAACTGCGGCGGCTGCGCCGCTCAGGAGGAAGAGGCGCAGGGGGCGCAAGCGATGGCTCATGACAGGCTCCGAAGACAGCTCGTGGCGGAAGGCGCAGAACGTTTACACAGGCCCTGTCGGACCAAGCAAGCGCCGCCTCCCCGTTGTCATGGCTGATGGCGATGAATTGCGGCACTTTTTCGTGAGTACGGCGTCGAAGACGAGGCGATGCTTGTCTCTACCTCTCCTCGCATGCGCGGCGTCACGGCACCTTACGTTGACACTCCCCGGGCTGCTCTCTATCTCTGGTTGGGATGGCGGGCCGTGGGCCCGCCTAAGTCATTAGAATATCGAGGTTTTCATGCTGGGGGCGCTCGCCCGGAGCCTCTTCGGGACGGCCAATGACCGCATCGTCAAAGGCTTCGACAAGCCGGTGGCGAAGATCAACGCGCTCGAACCGGAGTTCTCCAAGCTTTCCGACGAAGAATTGCGCGGCAAGACCGCCGAGTTCCGCGAACGCCTGGCCAAGGGCGAAACGCTGGACAACATCCAGGCCGAAGCCTTCGCCACGGTGCGCGAGGCTGCCAAGCGCGCACTCGGCCAGCGCCACTTCGACGTCCAGCTCAAGGGCGGCATGGTCCTCCATAGCGGCAAGATCGCCGAAATGAAGACCGGCGAAGGCAAGACGCTGGTCGCCACCCTGCCGGTCTATCTCAACGCCCTCGAAGGCAAGGGCGTGCACGTCGTCACCGTGAACGACTATCTCGCCCGCCGTGACTCCGAATGGATGGGCCGGGTCTACCGTTTCCTCGGCCTGACCGTCGGCGTGATCGTCCACGAGCTCGACGACGAGCAGCGGAAGGCGGCCTACGCCTGCGACGTCACCTACGGCACCAACAACGAAATCGGCTTCGACTATCTGCGCGACAACATGAAGTACCGCCAGGACGCTATGGTCCAGCGGCCCTTCAACTACGCGATCGTCGACGAGGTCGATTCGATCCTGATCGACGAGGCACGCACACCGCTCATCATCTCCGGCCCGGCCGAGGATTCCTCGGAACTCTATCGTCGTGCCGACACGGTTATCCCGCGCCTCAAGGCCGAGCATTTCGAGAAGGACGAGAAGAACCGCACCGTCGTGCTGACCGATGCCGGCGTCGAGGCGGTCGAGGACATCCTGCGCGGCGACGGGTTGCTGCCCGAAGGCATCAGCCTCTATGCGCCGAACATGGTCTCGGTGCTGCACCACGTGACGCAGGCCCTGCGCGCCCACAAACTGTTCTCGCGTGACGTCGACTACATCGTGAAGGATGGCCAGGTCGTCATCATCGACGAATTCACCGGCCGCATGATGGCCGGCCGCCGTTATTCCGAGGGCCTGCACCAGGCGCTCGAAGCCAAGGAACAGGTCGAGATCCAGCGCGAGAACCAGACGCTGGCCTCGATCACCTTCCAGAACCTCTTCCGTATGTACCCCAAGCTGTCCGGCATGACCGGCACGGCGCTGACGGAAGCCTCCGAGTTCGCCGAGATCTACAAGCTCGAGGTGGTCGAGATCCCGACCAACGTGCCGGTCGCCCGCAAGGATGCCGACGACGAGATCTACCGGACCCTGGGCGACAAGACGCGCGCCATCGTGAAGCTGATCGAGGAGTGTCGCACGCGCCAGCAGCCGATGTTGGTGGGTACCGTGTCGATCGAGAAGTCCGAAGAACTCTCGGCCGCCCTCAAGAAGGCCGGCATCCCGCACAATGTGCTGAACGCCCGCTTCCACGACCAGGAAGCACAGATCGTCGCCCAGGCCGGTCGGCCGGGCTCCGTCACCATCGCGACCAACATGGCCGGCCGTGGCACCGATATTCAGCTCGGCGGCAACATCGACATGCTGGTGGCCCAAGCCGACGCCGAACTCGCGACCAAGATAGCGGACGAGACGCAGCGCAACGCGGAGCTCGGGCGCATCACCCAGGAACTCAAAGCCCAGGTTGAGCGCGACCGCGAAATCGTGCGCACCGCCGGCGGTCTCTACGTCGTCGGCACCGAGCGGCACGAGAGCCGCCGTATCGACAATCAGCTGCGCGGCCGCTCCGGCCGCCAGGGCGATCCGGGCGCCTCGAAGTTCTTCCTGTCCCTGGAAGACGACCTGATGCGCATCTTCGGCAACAACAAGGTGCTCGACTGGGTCCAGAAGAAGGGCATGGCCGACGACGAGGCGCTGACCCATCGCTGGCTCAACAAGGCGCTGGAGACG
>NZ_SCVC01000011.1 GCF_004297405.1 Reyranella sp. | reverse complement strand
GGCGGCATGACGCAAAGCGTTCGCCTTGATCATGAACGTCTCTTCCGTGCAGGTGAGGCCCGCCAGGAAATAGAGCGCCGGACTCGGCCGTGTCGGGCCGTTCGGCGGCACGAAGACCGAGAACTTCATCTCGGCGCCGATTTCTGTGGAGGCGTGGCTGTAGAACCCGATCGTTCCTCCGAAACACGCCTGCTCGCTTCGCGTCGTCACAATGGCCATTTGCATTCCCGTTGGCGAAACCGCGGGGCACTTCTCGCACGCCGAGTTCATCAGTGCGCGTGAGGACTGCTCCCATTCGTGCCTGGGATATCCCACTTGCCGGCCATTAGAAAGAACACGAAATGCAGAGCGGCTCGACTTTCGAATCCAGACCGCAGATCTCACTGACATGCGCACCTAGTCGACCTTGGCCCCCGCCAGGGCAACGACCTCGCGCCACTTCACGATCTCGGCCTCAATGAAGGCCTTTGTGGCTGCCGGTGTGAGCGGATCGCTCGCCTCTACATTAAGGGCTTGCAGTCGCTCGGCCAAGTTCTGATCGGCGAGCGCCTTGTAGATAGCCTTGTTCAGCCGCTCGACGATCTCACGAGGTGTGCCGGCGGGTGCGGCCACGACATTCCAGGTGCCACCGACAAAGTCGAGAAGCCCAGCTTCCGCCATCGTGGGAATATCTGGCAGCACAGCGCTGCGCTTCTCAGCCATAAGCCCGAGAGGCACAAGTTGCCCTGCTCTGATGTTTTCCATGACTGGCCCTAGCGTGCCGAACATGAAGGTATGGCGACCCGCCAGCAGGTCCTGCAGGGCTGGTCCCGTGCCACGGTAAGGAACATGCAGCACATCAACACCGGCGCGGGTCTTGAACAGCTCGCCGGCCAAATGGTTGGTGGTGCCGTTGCCTGACGAGGGATAGCTCCCCCTGCCGGGCTCCGCCTTCAGCTTGGAGATCAATTCCTTGAGCGTGCGCGACTGCCCCTGCGGCACCAGCAGCGCCATGGGCGCAAGCCCGACCAGCGCGATTGCCTCAAAATCCTTCACGGGATGATAGGGCAGGCTCGTGTAGAGGGAGATGTTGATGCCGTGCGTTGCCGCCGTCCCGAACAGCAGCGTGTAGCCGTCTGGTTTTGCCTTGGCGACGAGGTCCGTACCGACATTGCCGCCGGCCCCACCCTTGTTGTCGATGATCACCTGCTGACCGAGATCGGCCGCCATGCCGACCGCCACGACGCGCGCAATGAGATCGGTCGGACCGCCTGGTGGGAAAGGCACCACCAGGCGCAATGGCTTCTCGGGATACTGCGCGAGAGCAGTCACAGCGGATAGGAGCAATGCGATACAGCCGGCAATCACGGCCTTCAGAAGACTCATGTCAGTCGACCTTCGCTCCAGCCGCACGCACGACTTCACGCCACTTCGCGATCTCGGCGGCGACAAACGCGCGCGTGCTCGCCGGAGTGGAATCTGTGACGGCTTCGATACCAAGCTGCCGCAACCGCTCCGCCACGGCCTCGCTGGCGAGAGCCTTGTTGATCGCCACGTTCAGTCGATCGACGAACTCCTTGGGCGTTCCGGCGGGCGCGGCTACTACGTTCCATGTGCCACCGACGAAATCAGGGAGGCCCGCTTCGGCCGTCGTGGGCACGTCGGGCCGCGCCTGGCTGCGTTTGTCCGCCATGATCGCCACGGCGTAGAGTTTGCCGGCCTTGATCTGCTCGAGCGACGTGCCGAAGGAATCGAACATGAAGGTGACGCGTCCCCCCATGAGATCCTGCAACGCCGGCCCCGAGCCACGATAGGGTACGTGCACCGCATCGATGCCGGCGCGGCTCTTGAAGAGCTCGCCCGCAAGGTGATTGGTCGTGCCGTTGCCCGAAGAGGCGTAGGTCGCTTTGCCCGGTTCAGACCTCAGCCTCGCGACCAGCTCCTTCAGCACGCGCGGCTGATCCGGTGGCACCAAAAGGACCATCGGCACGAGTCCTGTGAGAGCAATCAGCTCGAAGTCTTTCAGGGGATCGTAAGGCAGCGTCTCGTACAGGGAGACGTTGATACCGTGAGTAGCGGCAGTGCCGAAAAGCAGCGTGTAGCCATCCGGCTTCGCCTTTGCGACGAGATCCGTGCCGACCGTTCCGCCGGCACCGGCTTTGTTGTCGATCACGACCTGCTGGCCAAGCTGTTCCGCAAGTCCGACTGACAGTACGCGGGCGAAAACGTCCGTCGGGCCGCCGGGTGGGAACGGTACGACCAGCCGCACAGGCTTGTCAGGGTATTGAGCCATAGCGCTGCCGTACGACAACAGCAGCGCCAGGCCCCCGATCAGCGCGCGCCTTGCCAGTTGCATGTTTCCTCCAGGATTTTCTTGATCTTGTTGAACAGCAACGACAGGTCAGTGTGTCGTCACCTCTTTCATCGTGACGAAATTGTAAGAAGGCGCACGTGGGTTTGCGCGCCACTTGTCCATGTCCTGATAACGGTCGCGCAACGCCGATGGGAAATCCTCGAAGGCCGGCGTGCGCAGCCACAGGCGCAGGAGATGCCGCTTCCGCCCCTCCTCCTGGTGATCCTCGTAGGCTGTCCGCGAATGGAGCACGCAGTAATTGTTCACGAACTGCATGTCGCCACGCTCCAGCTTCATGTCGAGGCGGAAGGTCGGATCTTTGCAGAGCGCTGCGATCGCATCGAGTGCCTCGATCTGCAATGGCGTGAGGCGCGGCACCTCATTGAAGCGCTGCGCCGAGTCGATGAAGGTGCGGTTGAAGCGGTTGAACATCCGGCCTTTGTGCCAGATGAAGATTGGCGTGACGTAATAGGGCTTCTGGCCCTCTGACTCCTCGCCGCGGCGATCCGCATAGAATGGTTGGGTCAGCACCTTGACGAGGTCGGGCCGCGAGCGCAGCAGCGCGTTATAGACCGAAACGGAACTGGCCACCGCGGAAAGGCCACCGTCCTTCGCCGTCTCCAAGCAGCACAGACCGACGATGTCGCAAGAATCGTTATGGAAGGGCAGCAGAGATGCCGTCTGATAGCCGCGCGCATGCATGTCCTTGTATTGATCGCGACCGAGGTCGCGGACATGACCCAGCACGTCGCCCTGTGCGTTCTGCGCAACCGCTCGGCCTAGATGTGCGCCGATCCCCCAATAGATGAGCCCCATCTCCTCCGCGCTGTAGCGATCGCGCGGCAGGCCGCGGATGAGCATGATGCCCAGCCCGTTCTCGATCTCCGTCTGCAACAGACGAAGCGTGCGCGCAAAGCGCTTGAGCGGGAAATGCTCTTTCCTGACATCGGGGATCTGCTGTCCAGTCGATTGCAGGTGGCGTAGCGCGGCATCGATCTCGGCGATCTCGAGCTCGCTCAGCCGGTAGATCCACTCGTCGCCAGTTTGGATATCGCTTCCCAGCCACGCGGCGCGGGAAATGACCTGCTCAAGCTCGAATTCCCTCATGGTCACTTCCTCCCGCAGAATGTCGACATTATTAATATCGGACACTCCAGCACAGAGTTAGTGGAAGCAAGCGAAAAATCCCGATAAAGCAGGTCAATCCATGGCTAGTCCTCCTCAGAAGACCTACGATATCTATGCGACCCTGCCTGCCCAGATCGCGGTGCGAATTGGTCAAGGCATTGTCGAGAACGAATTCAGGCCAGGGCAAAAGCTACGGGAAGTCGATCTGGCCGCCGCCTTCGGCGTCAGTCGGGCGTCCGTGCGAGAGGCTTTGCGCATAGTAGAGCGCGAAGGCCTCGTGACGATCCTGCCACAACGTGGCGCTCAGGTGACCTCCCTTTCCGTGGATGAGGTGCAGGACATCTTCGAGATTCGCGCCCACCTGATGGGGCTGGCATGCCATCGGCTGGTACGGGCATTGCCCGCTGACAAAACAGCGGAGCTGGAGCGATTGCTCGAAGCCCTGCAGCGTGCCCTCGATGATGGCGACGACTATGCGCGGGCGAGCTTGGCCATCAGCGAATTCTGCGTTCGACACGCCGGCAGCCGCCGGCTTGCCGATCTCATCTTGTCGTTCGGGCGTCAGACCGCTCGATATACGCGGCTCAGCCTCTCCACCTCTGAACGCCGCCGGCAATCCAGTACCAATTGGAGCAAGTTAGTAAAAGCGGTCATTGCGGGCGATGCATCGGACGCTGAACGAACTGCCCGCCAGCTCGTTCTCGACACTCGCGATACTGCCTTACAGCTACTCATCCAAAGTTCGTGAGAGCAGCTTCTTGCCGTAGTTTGATCGAAGACGGTACTTTTCGATGTGATCTATGCTGTTCGAATCCAGCCCGCCAAGACGGCCGCGAGCAGCATTCGGTAATCGCCGTCCCCGTGAGATTTGCGCGGCTTCATTTGGGAGTCAGCGATAGCTACTAACGTATAGTGTCGCTCGAGGCCGTCTTGGCGGGCTGGCGGCTCGACTTTTCTTTGGTGTCGGTCGCCTGACTTCTCGAGTGGTGCACATGAGCGTTGGTCTAATGGCCCTTTTGGACGATATCGCAGCGCTGGCGAAAGTTGCTGCGGCGTCCATCGACGATGTCGCTGGCCAGGCTGTCAAGGCCGGCACAAAGGCCGCCGGTGTCGTCATCGACGACACCGCCGTCACTCCACGCTATCTCACCGATTTCAGCCCCGCGAGAGAGTTACCGATCATTGGCAGGATCGCGCTCGGTTCGCTCAAGAACAAGCTCCTGATCCTCTTGCCCGCGGCCCTGGCCCTCAGCCTTTTGCTGCCCCAAGCGATAACGCCGCTTTTGATGATCGGTGGGGCTTACCTCTGCTACGAAGGCGCCGAGAAGATCTACGAGCTTCTCATCCCGCACGGTGCGCAGGCTCACGAAGCAAAGCTCGAAACAGTCACGGTCGACGCCAAAAGCTTCGAGGACCAGAAGATTGCCGGTGCGATCAAGACCGATTTCATCCTCTCGGCCGAAATCATGGCCATCACGCTTGCCGCCATCCCCGGCGACAGCACTTTGAAGCAGGCGATCATACTCGCCGTCGTCGGTATCGGAATAACGGCGGCTGTCTATGGTGTCGTCGCCCTGATCGTCAAAGCAGACGATCTCGGTTTGGCGCTTGCACACCTGTCACCGACTTCGTCCGCTGCTGCGCCGCTCCACATGACCGGCCGCGCGATCGTCCGGACCATGCCCTATGTGCTCAGCGCGTTGGGAACTATCGGCACTGCAGCGATGATTTGGGTTGGCGGTGGCATCATTCTTCATGGCCTCGAAGCGTATGGCTTTGGCTGGCCAATGCATGCGCTCCATGATGCGGGTGCAGCCGTGGCACGTTCCGTTCCCTTTGCGCCGGCGATCGTTGCTTGGCTGGTGGAAGCTGCGGGAGCCGGTGTGGTCGGCTTCGGCGTCGGACTGTTGGCTATTCCGCTAACCAGCCGAGTGCTGGCGCCGCTCTGGCGGCAAGTCAAATTGCATACTCGCAACATCGTGGTCCGCTACCGAATCTAGCACTCTTCGCGCGGGCGCAGATGCCGCCATCGACAGCTACGAGGCCCCGACTTCCCAGTGACAATGCACTGGAACGACAAGCGTCCTGCTCCGGATCGTCGGACAGAACTTTTCAGCGCTGAGTTCCCGTCCGACGGACAGATTTCTGTGCGGTACGTTTACTCTCCGTGTGGCTCTCGGTTGGCAAATTCGCACCCATCGGCAATCGCGCGCCGTGTCTCCGCTGGAAGTTCTTCAGTGAGAAAGCGCTCAATTGAATCACCTTCAAGGTGTCCATTCGCAACAAGCAATTTCTCGGCTAGCGCCGTGATTGTTGGCCACAGTTTGTTGACGAGCAGACCAGAAACCCGTGCTCCCTCGGCCAGGCGCAAGGCTGCAATGCGTTCTTTATCGTCGATGGTGGGCAAGTCATTGAACCGGCCGACCGCCTCCCACGCTTGCTTCTGATCGGCCTCTGCCCGAGAGCTTCCCACGCCGTTGCAAAGGGACCAACCGGTAGGGTCCGCGCGTTTCTGGGCTAGCTCGCCCGCCAAGGCCACCAACAGATCCTGTCGCCACGCATGAGGGGGAAAACGATCATGAAAAATGGCGCTACCCTCCCAAGACCGCAGATCAATTTCCAGGCGCATGAGGCGCAAGCCAAACAACACCCCCAGGATTGCATGAGCTGCCTCGTGCACGGCGAGCGGCCAGCAGCGATGAGATTCAATCTTTGATCTAACCTCGATCATCACGCCTCACCGGCTGACACTTCCAGGCCGAAGCACACCTTTCCTCAGCGGTTGCCGCGTAGTGCAGCACTAGCAGAGGCAGTCAGGGCGCGCCGCCAAAACCCTTGGGGAAGGTACTGCAACATCCGGCGGCCACGATACACATGATGCCCGACGACTCCGCGGTCATGCTGCGATCGAGAGTGCCCCAAGGGAGGGAGAAATCTGCTAGATCGATGACCCGGCAAGCTCCGCTCGGATCCGTATGCGTAGATGTCCGTCGGCTACAACCACGAGGAGCGAACCCGTGAACGACCGTGTCTGCCTATCTCCCTTCTGCGGCGCGCGCACCACGCAACGCGTGCAGCGTTGCCCGGCGTGCGGACGCCGGATGTTCGGACGCGACGAGATCGCGGCGCGCGGACGGCACCTGGTTCTTCTTGGCCTCATCCTCGCGGGCGTCGTCGGCAGCGTCGTCTGGTTTTGGTCGTCCGGCCTGCTTCCGGCCGTCGCGGGCGAGCCTGCTCCGAGTTTCCGCGGTACCGCCTTCGAAGCCCGCGCCCTACTGTTTGCCCTCATCGCCCTGATATTGACCGGTGTCTGTTTCACCGCGAGCGGGGCACTGATGATGGCCGGCCGCTCGAGCCGCACCCCGACGCGTGCGGCAATCATCCTGTTCGCCGCCGCGCTCGTCGCGATCCTGATCTGTCTTGCCAGCGCCTACCTATTGAGAGACGGACTCAACTGACCGTCTCCGATAGCTCAGCGCCGTCCGACTATGCGCCGTTTTCCCGCCCCATAGGTGCTTACTGTCCATCTCAGCTGCGATCGATGGATCGACCTCCTCGTGGCGGAGGAACCTGGGCCCAAGCCAGTGAAGATATGGGTAAGGCCATACGAGGCAGCAGCAGGATGTCGGTCACGGATTCGGGATCAATGCCGGCGGCGTCCATGCGCTAGGTTTTCTGCCCTTCGATCTGTCGGCGCAAGATTCCCCATCCTGCCGGATGATGCCCGGGCGACGAGCGGCCTGCCGACCTCGGCCAGTTGCACAATGTAGTCACCCTCAACCTGCCGGCCGCAGCCAGTACCGAACTCACGCACATATTTACGAATTGCCAATGGAGATACAGACACGTGCGTTGACCACGCTCGCCAAAAGCCTCATCTTTTTCTGTATCAGGTACGCGACGCTGTACCTGAGGGCCTGCGTTTCTGGCCAGTCGTAAGCGATTCTCGATGCCCGGTTCTCTAGGAGACGCCATGGCCAAGATCGCGTTAATCGATGTCGTGCGTCCCTACTTCTTCGCCGGCGTTGACCTCGGGCCCGGTGTACAGAGCGCTCTCGAGCTGCTGCATGTCGATGAGTACGACACTGCTTGGGACGACGATGGCGTCGTTATCTGGGGTGACGCGCGCATCGACTCGGACAATCCTCAGTCCCCGGTCTTCTCACCTTCCGCAGGCGGTGGCGCACAGTCGGGCGATGTTGGGCGCTTCGAGTGGCACAACATCGTCGTCCACTTCCGCCTGACTGCCGCGCGCCGCGCCGCTGGCGCGCTCACCGTTAGCGGGGTCGGGGCTCTTCCCACGCTGCTCAATTCTCTCGGACCGACGTCGGGCACCGCCGCGTCCGATTTTCCATCGACGCAGTTCCGGCTCGAACTGATGTTCGAGGTCGTCACGGTCCAGATCGATCGGCTGATCGGCGCCAAGTTGAGCGGTTGGGTGCTCGTGCCGGATCCGGACCATCCCGTCGTCAAGCTGATCTTGCCCCGCATCCTTTTGCGCATGACGCAGGACTCCGCGGTCAGCACCGACTTCGACGTCGGCCTCGGCAGCTTCGGCACCGAAACTCTCGAAGATGCGGACCGAGGCGTCGCGAGCCTGCTCGCAATGGAGCCGCCGTTTGCCCTAACCAAGGGTAAGCAGTTCGGCTTCGGAATCCGCAAAGCCGTACTCGACCTGTCCGATCAGCACACTCCCCTCGACCTGCTCGCGCATTTCGGCATCGGCGACGATTGGCAGGGCATCTACGTTCCCGAGGCCAGACTCTTCGTTGCGACGCAAGACTCCGCCGGCGTGGCCTTCAATGTCGGCGTCCGTGAGATGCTCATCGGCATCCAGCCGTCATTCGGGCTTTGGGGCGACCTCAGCTTTGATTTGGACTTCCAGGGCGATGCGCTGAAGGTCGCCATCCGCATCTACGACATGGCAGGCAAACTCTACGAGACGGAGGCAATTCCCAGTTCCAATGCAGAAGCGGCACGTGCGGATCGCTATCAGGTCACGGTCCCGGCAAGCAGCGGGCCAGAGGCAGAGAACTTCGTCCTTTTTGTCGATGTGAACTCTGGGGCAGCACCGTTCGTGATGACTGCCGTCGCCGGCGAGGACATGCCCCAGGGCGATCTCGACACTTACCCGGACGATGCGTTCTTCAACGACACGGCCAACCATCCCGAGGACATCTCGGTTACGCAGCGCATCAGGTTGTTTTCGCAGGAACAGCGCGTAGCCGTGCGCATCACCAGTCGCAATCCGGCGCAGCGACGCCTGATTGTGCTCGACGTCTTTCCGAACCGACAGTTCCACCCGGAGCCCTCCCCCGAGCCGGCAAAGGTTCCGACGCCCGCTCTCGATCCGGAGTCGGCAAGAATTCGCATCTCGGACAGCACGGATGCGGACGCCGTTCTCACGTTAAGCCCGCCCGATGGCGTGCTGACGGTCGATGGTCAGGCCAAAACGCTGTCCGACGGCGCGGTTCGCATTCCTATCCCCGAGGACAGCTCGAAGTCCGTCGAAGCGTCGTGGACGACCGCCGGCTCTGAGACACGCGAACGGTTTACTATTCCCTTCGCGAAAGGCCGGCCGCGCGAAGGGGAAACGACCGGAGCGCTCTCGATCATAGGTAGCGTCGACGATTTTGTTGCGCGTGCGCTTGAAGACACGTCATTGACTATTCGCGTCGACGGCTTTGCGAGCCGCGAGGACGGCGATGCCCAGACGACCTACAACAAGGCGTTAAGCGATCGTCGGACCGAGTACCTAAAAGCAATTCTCGTAGAGCGCGGCATCGCGGCGGCGCGCATCTCTGACACCGGCTTTGGTAACAACTCAGTTCCGCAGGCGACAACGCCGATCACGAGCGGGCTTGTGCCGGGGGACCGATCCGCAAACGACGTGTTCCGGAATCCCAACTACGTGCCGGACCCGTACCGGGTCGCAGTCGCGAGTTTGATGCGACCTACATCCACAACGCAGTCCTACAGCGGAACGCTTTCGCGTAAGAAGCGCGACACGGTTCCGACGCCAAAGCGCGACGAAGTCACTGCTCCTCAAGGGCAGCAGGCGGACTGGCTGCGCCATATCGGCGGCACCGTGCGTTTCGAGCGCGACCTCGTACCCATTGCTGGTGAGTTGCGGCTTACCGTCGATTTCAAGACGGCACATGAGGAAGGGTTGGATAAATTCAGGAACGATGTCGATCTCATCGGCCCCGGCCTGGAAGATCCCCAAGAGCAAGCACGGCTCCCACAAGGCGCACCCAATCCTGACGATGGCGTTGTCGAGTTCCGTTTCACGATCACACACGATCCCACTACCGGAGAATTCACGGAAACGCTCGTCGCGCGAGCCGCTGAGACGGACCGCGATGGTTTGTGGAGCTGGGGCACGATTCCAGTGGCAAACTCAACGGCGGAGCCACCATCCGATGGATGGCGTGACGTGCTCGGCCTCTATTTCACGTTGGCGCCCCTCCTCGCCCCGAATGCGCCGGATGCGGCGAGCGATGGCGAGATCGTTCCGCTCGCCATCGCACTCGGTACACCGGTGCTCGTTACGACGCTCGGGGTCGCGCATGTTCTGCGTCTCACGCACTACGGTGTCGAGCTCGATGTACGACACGACCAGGACGAAGTGCATGCCGCACTTCTCGTCGACGTCGAAAGCGCCGTCTGGCTGAACATCAAGATCGCAAATCGCGAAATCGTGACGATGCGGCCGGACAAACCGGCGAAGATCCGCTACAAGGCCGTGGGCTTCGCATTTGATTCGCAGCCCAACCAGCCGACGAGCTTCCTGCCGGTCTTCGATTCCTCGCGCGGCTACACGATCGACCTTGCGGACTCCGGCTCGCTGCGCGTGCTGCCTGGGCTCCTCGGTGAAGACATCATCAAGGTCCTTGGTGCACGCATTGCACGCACCAATCCCCTCAATATCGAGGTAGACCTCGGCTTCGGTGCAGACCTTGGTGTGGTCAAGGTGGATCGTTTCGGCCTCCGCCTGCCCATTGATCCGCTTGGCACGCCGTCTATCACTGCGATCGGCGTAAGCGTCAATGTCGAAGGGACGCTGGAAGGCCGCGGCTACCTCGAGATCAAGAGTGATGGATTCGCAGGGCAGCTCGACCTTTCGTTGCCGAGCATCGGCATTCGTCTTGCCGGTGGGCTGGCAATCCGCTCGATCACGCAGGGTGAGCGCTCGGCGACCGGAGTCCTGGTCACATTGTCAGTGGAATTGCCGACGGGCATTCCCCTCGGAGGCACGGGGCTCGCCGTGTTCGGATTCCTCGGACTGTTCGCCATGCATCACGCGCGGCTCGAGAATCCTGCCGCGCGCACTCCAGCGCTTGACTGGTTTGCGAACGTTGTCGCGGGAGACCCAACAGATCTGCGCGGGTGGGGACCGGCGCTGGACAAGTGGGCGTTCGGTGTGGGCGTCGTCGCTGGAACCATCGAAGGCGGCACGGTTCTCAATGTGAAGGGCATGCTCGCGCTCGAGCTTCCTGGTCCACGCGTGCTGATGTTCGTGAAGGCGAACCTGCTCAAGAAGCGCCCGCCCACCAAAGGGAGCGCCACCGGCGCCATCTTCGCTACAGTAGACATTACACGCCAACGAGTGCTGATCGGGCTCCAGTTCGACTATCACATCGAGGCCGTGCTCGATCTCAAGGTTCCGGTGGAAGCAGGCTTCTTTTTCGACCCGCCGGCCTTTCCGCCAGAGCACTTCTATGTCGACGCCGGTACCATCGCACGCCCCGCGACCGCGAAGATTCTGCAGCTTTTCGAAGGCACCGCGTATTTCATGGTGCACGGAGATGGCATCCCGGACTTCCCACTGGGACCGCTGCAAGGCTTCTCGCTGGCCACCGGGCTCCGGGTTTCGTTCACCTGGGGCAATACCGACATCGGGCTCTACCTGCGCGTTGCAGCCGGTTTCGATGTCGGTGTGGGTTTCGCGCCATTCTACTTCGCAGGACGCGTGTTCCTCGATGGGAAGCTGCGTCTCTTCATCGTAAGCATCGAAGCGCACGGTCAACTCAAGTTCCTCTCGGACGGTGATGACTCGCGGCTTGAAGGGCGGATCTGCGGCAAGGTCAGTTTCTTCTTCTTCTCCGTGAAGGGGTGTGTCGGCTTCTCGCTCGGCGACATGCCGGGGGCGCCCTTCCCACCATCCCCCATTCGCGATCTGATGCTCCAGAGTCGGTCGCCCGCGCTTGTTGAAGGCAGCGGCGTCGATCGCGGTATCGATACGGTGCTGTGCCATGGCACGGAAAATGGCTCCGTTCCGATCGTCGAGGTGCGTGAGGGCGACAACGTCATCCAGCGTCAAGTCTTCGTGCCCATCGATGCAATCCCACTCGTACAATTCGAGGTCGCTCCGCGTATGGCTTCGGGAGCTACTGTTGACGGCCAATTGTCCTCCGGGTTGCCGCCCGGCTTTGGTCAAGGCTGGCAGAAGCGCGGCCCTAATTTCCTGAAGTACGAGATTCGCTCGATAGAGCTGCAGCTTGTCGCCATTGCCGGTAGTCCCGTGGCGCCTGGAACGTCACCCGTAACTCCAGGTCCGCGGCCGTACACCTGGAGACACCCGCCGCAACAAGGGGGAAGCGATGGAATGCCTGTCGAGCTCGCACTGCTCGACTGGAAGCCGACGAACGTGGACAAGGCGATGCTCCAGAGTCCCGGACTCGACGGCATGGTCGACGATCGATTCGGCGATGTGTGCACGAAAGTGGCCGAAGCCGCGTCGGTGTTGTGGACGTTCCGGCACTCCTTGATGGGGCCGTCCGAAGCAGGGTGGCGTCTCACCGGCGAAGCGTGGCCCGACGCGCCAGGAACTACGCGCTCGCAGCCAGTCGATACCGCGGTCAAAGTCTACGAGACGTGGCGCACGAACACATTTCTCGACGGTTTGATGCCCGGCCTGGCCGCGAGGGTCGTGGGCACGCAGGCAGCCTGCCCAAGGCCACCACGCCGGCCCTTCGATCCTCGCGTCGTGGCTATCGACCGGTTGAGGATGTTGGAGATGGCATTTGAACCTTCGCCTCCGACGACACGTCCACCCCGCGATCGCCGGCTCGCTGAAACAATCATTGCCCGCGCCCCTCGCGTAACCACGAATGCTACCGAGGCAGCGCGCTTCACTCCTGCACTGGATCTCGTCGCAGCAGCGAGTACCCAACAATGCGTCGCAAAGGTGCTTCAAGCTCCCTATGAAGTCCTGGCCGAAAGCATCGTTACGGCGCCAGGCTTCGATGGGCTGCTGGCCAATGCGCTGAACAAACTTGACGATCAACGGAAGGAAAGCCTTCGCGATGTAACGTGCATCAAGGGCGGACCGTTCGTCACGCTGACACTGCTCATCTTCGCGCGCATCAAGATGGTCGCGAAGGGGCTCGTCAAAGTCCGTGCTTTCGGGACGGGCAACAAGGAGATTGCAGGTACGACCGTTACCTTTGCTCAGCTCAATACGTCTGGCGTGTCCGTCCCACCGAAATGGGACGACACGACCGGGCCCTGGTGGGATGACGTGCGGCTCGCGCGAGCCTACTTCGGCAGCGCCTTGAAGGGTGCGGGTGGCTGGGGCGAATTCATTGTCCAGATCAAGTTGCCATCACCTGCTTTACGAGTGGAAATTGGGGTCAGCCCCTTGCCCGTCGCGATACACGAATTCGGGATGAGTCCGCCTTCGTATTTCCTCGCTGTCATCGAAGGCCTTTCTGAATATGAAGTCGTACGCGCCGAAGAAGACGGTGCCGAATCGAACGCAGATCTCAGCGGACTTGTAGTGGCACTCGATGACGCGAAGCATGCACTGCTAAAGCCAAATGCCGAGTATCGCGTTGTCGTTCACTACTCGGCCGAACTAGGTCAGAAGCCGGTGGAGCCGGAAGACGGTCAGGACCCGAACGAGATTGTCACCCTGCGCACGGTGGACAGCAACGACACCGGGATAGGGCCCGCAGTACGCACGTTCTTCACGGACGCCGAAGCGCCGCGAAACCTCGATCCCTGGATCCTCGTCGAATATCCGCCGTCGGGTGAACTCTATCACTTCACCGACGATCCGGTCGTGGTGGTCTTCGCCACGAACGACGTGCTCGAACTCTACGCGGCATACGACCGGCAGCTTCGTGCCGTGGCGCGTGCTGCATCCTTCCGCGGGTCCGCCGGAACACCTGAGGAGCCCCTGATGCAGTTCCTCATCGCAGCGCGCTACGAGCCGGTCACGGGCATGGTCTTCTCTCCCTGGGAAGGCACAGTCCGGCGTTTGTTGAACGGCCTGACATGCGGTGACTTCAACCCGGCTTCCGACCGTCACGGCCGTGTGTCGCTGCCCTTCGCGCTCGATCCACTCACAGAGTACATCGTCGATCTGGAGCCGTTGACGATGGGAGGCGCATTGGCCCGGCCTCCGCTGCGTCCGGAAGACATGGGTCATCGCCCACTGCATCGCCAGTCGTTCACGACCTCGAAGTACCGCAGTCGCGAGGAGTTTGCGAAGGCCGTACGCCTCGCCCCCGTGATTCCGGATCGGGTCGCAAATCCCGCACCGCTCGCCAGCCTTCCCGACGAGGTGACCGACGAAGCGTTCGACGGCGCGCTCGTCGAGGCCGACCTCGAGGTCCGGACACGCCCCGAGTTTGCACGTGTCTCGGTGCTGTGGACAACGGACGCCATCGCCCAGCCATTCGCGGTGCTCCTCGAGACACCGGAGCCAGCCTGGCGTACGCGCCTTGAACCGGAGCCGGAGTACGACACAGAAACAGGCATCTATATCGAGCGTTGGCTGCTTCAGCGGCGCACGTGGCTGCTGGTGGATGAGCTCGTGCGGACGACGCCAGACCTCGTTGTCGACGGCGGCGACTTCATCCGACGCGCCACGGGCACGAAGACGGTGAACGCCAAGTCAGTCGTCGAGCTGCGGGATCTATATCTCGGACCACGACAGGTTCCGCCTCCACCACTCCCGCCTCCGCCCACTTCGCTCGTGTCGAGAATCATCCACGATGCCAGCGGAACGCGCACGCTTGTACTGCTGAAACCGGGTGCTCGCGGCAAGGTCGTTAGCCTCGCGCTCGCGCGCAATCTGCATCCGCTGCTCGATGCGGCCGTTTCGGACACGCCGGAACTCTGCTGTGAGGCGGATTTGGCACCACCGCCTTGGGAAGACGGTGCCACATGAGCCGCCTTGTCTTCCCTGAGTTGTTCCATGGTTCG
Source organism: Reyranella sp. (assembly GCF_004297405.1). Taxonomy (GTDB): domain Bacteria; phylum Pseudomonadota; class Alphaproteobacteria; order Reyranellales; family Reyranellaceae; genus Reyranella. The sequence goes on along the minus strand of NZ_SCVC01000011.1, from coordinate 405,572 downwards.
GCGGCGCCCATCGTCGTTGGTGGGAAAACGCGCGTAGCGCTTCGCTGGATCTTGCATTCCAGTCTTGGAATGCCTCGCGCTCTTTTCAAGGTGTGGCACTTCCAGGGCCGTGCGCTGCCCGTAAAGGAAGTGACCGTACACAGCGAGCCGCTGGACTCTGGCTCGCGGCTCCTCTCCTGGACAGTCGGCCCCGGCGCGGCCGTCTTGCTCGTAGTGAACGTACCTGCGGGCGCCACGCTTGTGGCGCGGGGATTCAGCGGCCCGGATGGTACGGGTCACGCAGTCGACGAAGAGAGCGCTGCCGGGCTCGTATCGAATCGCTCTTTCGTGCTGTTCGGCAGTCCGGTTGCCAGTGTCGTTCTCTTCGGCACGGGGACAGTCACCTCGGTGCGGGTCGTGCCCATAGATGCGTTTATCAACGACCCCGGCTGGAAGCTCGTCGAGACAGTGGGCCTGCCTGCAAATGAAGCTTTCGCAACCACCGGCTACCCGATGGACCCTCAGGGACTGGTCGGCGCCGAGCAGGCTCCAGTAAATGCCGCGATCGACCGTGTGAAGCGCGGGACGCCAGACGCTGGTTGGAATGCCATCACTGACCGTGGCACTGCAGTTCCGGCCTTCGCGGCCCCCGACAGCTCACAACTCGTCACCAAGGAGTTGCGCCCGCTGGTCTCTGCCGTGGCGCGAATGCTGGAGACGGTGTCGGATCCGTCGAGGCATGCGGAGACGTCGGTCCCCGTCACGACGAGAGCACCTCGATCGGTGCACGGCGTCGCGGCTTCCGCACACTGGCAGAGCAAGGCGCATGATTCCGAGCTGTTCCCACTGGGCGGTATGCTGGTTGCTGCCGGCACTGATCCGTTCAGCGCTCTTGCACTCGGATTTGGCACGACGCTGGGGCCACCGGCGGCGATCCAGCCAGCCTCGACAACGCTCTCGACGCAGCCGGTCAAGTTCGACTTCTACATGATCACCGTGGATCATAAGGTCGTCTTGAAATTCAAGCTGCCTGGCACGGGCACGACAATTGAATTCGTCATCGCAGGCGAATTGACGACCTTGTGCATGGAGCTTCAGCAGGGCGCCGTTACGGCGCCGCAGTCGCTGGTGGCGGAGCCGTCACCGCTTGACCCGCCACGCCATATCGATCCTCCGGGTGTGCTCGACGGACGTTGGCTCGAAGCGCCGAACGTATCCTGGGCCGTGCCGCTCTTGACGTCCGATTCGATGCCACGGCCCACGGGATATGCCGTCGCGCGTGGTTTCGGCCCCGCCGCGATGGAGATCCGTCTCGAGCCGCGGAGTTCAGGTGGCTGGACGCCGTTCGTCGCGGCTGAAGATCCCAACCGCGAGCCGCCAGCGCTCGTTCGCTTCAACGATGACAACGTGCCCGAGCGATTCCCTGGAGACCCGAATACCGTCGTGTTCAGCGTGGCGGCGACAGACTGGTTCGGCCGCTGGAGCAGCTGGGTATCCGCGGATCACTCGAGAATCGTCGTGCCTCCGCAGGTGCCCTCGGTAAAGAAAGTGTCGCTGGAGGTTCCCGCATCGGCCACGCCTGTCTTCCCAGCCGTCGCGGCGGTCGACTTCATGTGGGACTGGTCGCACCGTCAACCCCGCCAGATCACTCTCCGCCTCTTGGTGCATGCTGAAGGAAGCGCCGTACCGACAGTGAACGGGTCGGTGTTCGCGGTTGGCGGGCCTCTGGTCGCCGATACGATGATAGATTTCTCGACGGCTTCGATCGACGTTCCACCGGCCGGTCTAACGATCGTCGCTGATGAGACAACTGGAAGGTTGCGCACCTATCGTGTGCAGATTCCGGGCCTCGCTTTCGCGTACCAGAGCCATCCGCGGGTACGGGTTACCGTCAAGGCGCAGGCCACGGAGCGTGTTGGCTTTGGGCTTCCGAGCGACTGGTCACCGAACGTTTCCGCCCAAGCGGCGAGCCCGATCCCGCCGCCACCGCCATTCGTACCTACTGCCATGACCTGGGCCTCGCTGCCCGATCCGAAAGGCGTTTCGCGCATCACGCTCGCCTGGTCGCCGTCGGCGCCCAAGTACACAGTGTACGCAGCCGATGAGACCACGTTGGCCAGAGAACTTGAACTGGCCTCCCCCGATCTGGAGATCTCGGCGGCAGACCGTCTCGTAGCGTTGAGGCCGCACGTATTTGGCAATGCACGGCGTGCATTCACGCGCGTCGCTGACAACGTCACCGCGACCACGTTGCAGGTAGAGCTGCCGCGAGGAAGTCGAATGATTCACTTCTATGCGATCGTCCCGGTGAGCGTCACCGGTGTCGAGGGGGGACTGCCATCCGCGGGAAATGACTACATCGCCGTCGCCGTTCCGGATGTTCAGATAGCGGAGCCGCCGACGTTGATCGCCCGCGACCAGGGCGGGGTCGTCTCGCTTCGTGTCGAGGTTGCGGAGACCCGCGTGCCGGTGTCGCGGGTCGAGATCTTCCGTGCGCCCAACGTGCAACGCGCGATCATGACGGAACATGCAGGCCCGCCGATTGCCGTCTTAGACGCGGCCTCCGGCATGAGAGCGAATGGCATCATCAGCTTCGAGCTTGAAGATTCAGCCCCCGGCAAGACGTGGCAATCGACCTTCTACCGTGCAGTCGCATGGGCAGAAACGAATTTGAACCGCGGCATTCACGGCGGTCGCTCACCAGCCTCGCGCGCCATAGGCGTCGTTGTGACCTCGACAGCGGCTCCATCGATGACAAACATTACTCTCGAGAATGTGGCGGGATTTCCAGATCATCGGCTCGTCAGCTACGAGACCGACGCTTCCTTGCAGGTGACGCCGCGGGGTTCGCATCTCTTTACAGTGAGCATCGTGATGGCAGATGCGTCGATGGTAACCCGACGCGCACACGGCAATGAGGTACGGCTCATCTCGGGAACGATGCCCGACCCCACGGTTCAGCCGGAGTCGATCTTTCGCTACCACGCCACAAATCCGCTTCTCGGCCGAACCTATGCATGGATACCGCGTGACATCGCAGCGGTCACCGTCGAGATCGTCGATCCGGCCGGGCGCATCACGCGCGAGACGAGATTGCCATGATCAACCAGACACTCGCGACGCTCGCATTCAATCAGGCGGGAATGAACGCGATGGGGGCGGCCTCAGGCCAGCTTGCTACGCGCTGGGGCGAAGCCCTGCCCACGTATGACGCGGCAGCGATGACGCTCACGCTAGCGGGGCCGGCACGGTGGATGGCGCCCATCGGAGGATCATTTCAGTGGCACAAGTTCGGGGTGTCCCTGCGGGATGCGAGCGGCGCGCGGTTGGACGGCATCGTCGCCGTGTTCAGGTTCCACCCACAGGCAGCGCTTCGCGTACGCCGCCTCATCGGGCAGAGATACGACGAGCGGACGGACGGCCGCGCGTCCCGACCCGTGCCCTGGTTTGCCGCGATCCGGGGCGGCGAAGCGCCGGCGGAGATGCCCGATATCAAGCCCAATGACCCCCCGCTCGCACCGACGAGCGCTGACGTGGGCGCGCCGTTAACGCATGGCACATTGTCATTCCACGACGAGCGGGGCCTCATCATCGATCCCGTTGCCGTAGCCGCGATGTTTCGCGACCTGCTGTCGGATGGCTTTCCGGCGCTGCTGAACCCAAGTACCGGGAGTGCCGCTGACCTCAACGCGAGCGGCAACCCAGGTGGGCTCGGACGCATCGCAGGTCTCGCAACAGGCACGCGGCTTCACATCGTCGACATGTTCGGCGGCGCGTGGGCAAATCCCGCCACGGGCGCGGGGCTACGCATCGGCACCTCCGGCTCACCTCTCGGCGCGGGACCGCACGACTGGACGTCAGGTACGCTGCAGTCGACGGTGTCCGGCGTGTCGAACCTGCGGTTTGGCTTCTCGCCGGAAGGTGCGCTGGGCACCGCGCAACTCTCTATTCCGAACTTTCCAACGACCCCGTTTCCGTCAGGTTCGAGCACGCCGACGCTCGGGCGCCAGTTCTTCAGGGTGGTCGCTGTCGATCTCGGCTTACATCTTCTCGGCAACCGGGGTTCTTCGACGGTGGAAGGCGTAGTCGGTGCCGATGGGGCCACGCAACTCGAACCCGAGCCGCTCGTTCGCGACGGTGATACGCTGCAGGCGACGGTCGATGGCCAAGCGACAATGGGCGCTGTGACCGAAATCGGCGCCCAGACCGGGCTCGTGCTTGCGGTCAGCCCGACAATCTCCACGAGCGTCGCTTTCCCGGCGAATCGGAACGTGCGGTGGCCTACAGTCCCCGCACCAATCGGCACCGCTGAAGATTTGTCGGCAGAGCAGTCAGCCAGAGCGCGCAATGAAGCCACGGCGGCCTACGTCGACGCCACCAACGATGTCGTGGTTACATGGCCGATAGGTGCGCTACCGACAGAAGCACATGTGCGGGTGTTTCCCCGTGTCGATCCCGGGCCGGCCGTTGTGCAGTTGTCCGAACTCGACTTTGCGCTTCGCGGTGAAGGCGGTTCGGGAATTGCGGCGTCGACAGGTCTCTCGGTGCTTTTGCGCGACCCCTATCGCGTGGGCAGCGGCAGCCGCCCGCAAGCCCCGGAGTTGCGATTCGATCTTCTCATTGCCACTCGCGGTCCCGCGGGCGCGCGCTCGCGAGTCCTGGGTGGTCTTTCAGCGCAAGTCGGCATCGGTGGAACTGCCCCGGTGCGGCCGCCCGCGACGAACGTGCTCGCTCAGGTGCCGCTTGATCAGCGGGGTCTGTCACCCGCCCCTTTGCTTGGCCTTGTGCCAACTGCGCCTGCATCGGGCTCCGATCCCGTTCTGTCGGCTCTGGGCGAAGCAGCTCCACGCGAATCACCGCGTTTCCGCACGATGGCGCGAACGGACTCTCTGGTCGCAGGCCACGATGGTGGAGCCCCAGGAAATTGGGCGGCGCTCGTGAGTCCGGGGTTCCTTGATGCGCGCTCGGTCCGCGGCGATGCGCGGCTCGGCAATCCCGGGAACGATGCGGGGCCCGAAGATCACGCACCCGGATTGGTATTCAGGGGCAGGCTGGGCACTGACCTTGCCCGCGCGGCCCTACGCCGTACGCATCATCTAGTGAGACGCCTACCCGAACTAAATGCAGAGCGCTGGGCCGATCCAGCGGCAGGCACAGGAACGATTGCAGGAGCGGTGCTGCAAAACATTGCGGAGATTGTCGAGAGCCCAGAACTGTCCCTCGTCCCCGAGACTGTGGTGCGCGGTCTTCCGGCGAACTGGACTGGGCTGGTGAACGCCGTCTCACCTTTCCTGCCGCCGTCGATGGGATCGTTGCTGACCTCGGTTCCCGCACCGGCTGCTGGCGATCGTTGGGTTGCGGAAGTTCGCCGTGAGGCCTTCGCCGCCAAGCAGGGGCGTCGGGACAGTCAATGGGCTCTTCTCTGGGCGCTCTCGCATGCCCGGACTCTCGTCTACATCGAAACGCCGCTGTTCGGAGCGACCGCTGCGGGAACTGCCCCGCATGAGGTTGATCTGGTCGCACTGCTCGTCGCACGGCTGACTGCGGAAAAGGATCTGCGCGTGATCGTTTCCGTGCCGAAGCGCATTCCCTTTGGGCCGGGCTACGAGAGCTTCGCACAACGTCACTACGTTTCCCGCAATGCTGCAGTGGATGCACTGCGTGCCGCGGATCCCAAGCGCGTGGTGGTGTATCACCCCGTCGGATTCCCGGGCCGTCAGGAAATAGTCCGGGGAGCGCTCGTCACGGTGGATGACGTTTGGGCGCTGAGCGGTACATCTTCCTTCTCCCGGCGAGGGTTGACCTTCGACGGGAGCATCGATGTGTGTTTCATCGATCGTCAATTGCGCGATGGCGTGAGCGCCGCCATCGCAGACCGCCGACGGCTCGCGATGGCACGCACTCTCGGTGTTGCGCCGCCACTTGCCGGCGAGACACCGGCCGCAAACTGGGTGCGCTCCTTGCAGATGAGAAGCGCGTTCGAACTCTTCCGAGAGATCGTAGGACGCGGAGGCGACGGGTTAGTCGAACCGTTGTGGCGTGGGCTGCCCGAGGCCGACTTGCCGGCCCTCGATGCCCGAATTGCCGATCCAGACGGTCGTGGATTCCCAGCGATCAGCGGGATTTTTGCGTCGGTCCTGGCGGGGCTTGGCAGCGCGCGAGTGTGAGCGATCGTCCACCCTGACACCGAAGTAAAGAGCCTCGGAATCGGCGACGATGCGACGGGCATCCTTGTCGAAGGCCAGAACGCGGCCCACGAGAGGCCAGGTGTGGCTGCACACGCTCGAAATGCAGAAGGCGGACGGCTCCTGGGAGAATTTCTGCCTGTCGGGTCCGGATGGTCGCCGTCAGGCCTTTCCCCTCGAGAGCGGTTCGAGCGGCCTCGAGCTGAGTTGCACCGGTGGCGCCATCGCGAAGTGCGTGCGCTACGGCTACCACCGCTGGTCCGACGCGGCGGCCGGTATTTCATCGGCGCGGCTCCACGCGGCCTGCGTGCGCATGGTGCGCGGCGACTATGGTGGCGCCAACGAGCCGTGGACCAAGAACGGCATGCGCATCGATGTCTACGACGACGGTGGTGTCCAGAAGCCTGAGAACGCGCCGCAGGACGTGTTCGAGGCAGGTTGGTCGCCCGACGGCGCGGTCTGCGTCCACCACGTCCGTGTGAAGGAGAACGTCACGCTGGCCGAGCTCGAGATGCGCTATCCGAAGCTCGCTGGCCGGACCGGCGCGGTTTGCACCGAAGAATTCGCGCGGGCCAATGGTGCCATTCTCTACAACCGATCCGGCCTGTGATGCGTTCGTGCTCTCCCTTTCATGTTGGTGTGCTAGTAGACGTCCGACGGGGGGAGAGATGGATAAGCGTCAGCATATCGTGGTGGTCGAGGATGAGCCGGCCCAGCGCCAACTCCTGCTCGACTACCTCAGTCGGCAGGGGTTTCGCGTCACCGGTCTGGAATCAGGAGTAGGATTGCGCCGGCTGGTCGAGCGAGAAATGCCGGCGCTGGTGCTGCTCGATGTCAACCTGCCGGGTGAGGACGGCTTCGCCCTGGCGCGGTGGCTGCGCGAGAAGAGCGGACGGGTCTGCATCATCATGGTCACTGCCGCGTCCGACACGATTGATCGCGTGGTCGGGCTGGAGACGGGCGCCGACGACTACATCCCCAAACCTTTTGACCCGCGCGAGCTTCTGGCCCGCATCAAGAGCGTGTTGCGCCGGGCCAACGGCGCCGTTGCTCCGGCCGCCGGTCCGCGGGTTCGTATGGGCCGCCGCATCCTCGATCTCGAGAAGCGCGTCCTGATCGAGAGCGACGGCCGTGAGGAAACGCTGACGGCCAGCGAGTTCGATCTGCTGAAGGTATTCGCCGAGAATCCGAACCGGCCGCTGGCACGCGACTGGCTCCTGGAGACGGTCGGTCACCGGGAAATGGAGGCATTCGACCGCGCCATGGATCTCAGGATCACCCGCATCCGCCGCAAAGTTGAGACGGATCCCGCACACCCGGAGGCAATCCGGACCGTCCGAGGCGTGGGCTACATGTTCGTGCCACCTAAGGATTGATTGCTTCTCGATGGTAGCCTGCCGAGGCTAGCGCATCTCGGCCTGCTGCGCTTTGCAGCACACCTTCGCATGACTTGGACTTATGACCTGCAAGAGATTCATGATCTGGAAAGCGCAGGTTCCATGTGCCACCGTAACCTCAAGCCAATTGGAGGTCTGCCATGGGACAGCTCGAGGTCGCCGAGACGAAAGTTGCGGCAGACAAGGAGATGGTTTCGTCGGCCTATGTGCCGCCTCTCCAGCGCACGGAAGGTCAGCCGCCACCTATCGCGGCGAACGGCGGCCTTTCCTACATGTCGTTCGATCAGAATGGCGACGCGGGAACAGCCAAGGCGCTTGAAGATGCGCTCGCCGAGATTGCCAGCGGCGAGGGCCAGCGCGTCGTCGACATGATCGACAAGGCGCCTCCCGGCCCTATCAAAACCCGGTGGGGTCTCGCGTTCCGCGACTACGACGAGTGCGTGAAGTACATCCGCGAGTCGAACAGCATCAAGGCACCCGAGGGCGGCGTGGCGCTTCCGTTGGCCTACACGGTCTACGATCGGCCGAGCTATTCCGTAGTCCCCTCCAACGCTCTCTGGCAGGATCCATCACGCACGGACATGGCGAAAGCCCTGCACAGGAACGAGGAGGACAACCGGCGACGGAACCTCTACTTCCCGCAGCTGTTGCGTGATGCGCGGCGCATCGGTGAATACTATCCGGGCCTCTCGCCCAACAGCCCCGAATGCATGGACCGGCTCGGCGTCTCGCTGGCACACCTCGAGTCGAAGTGCTCGAACTTCTACGATGCGGCGGAAGTGGAGCGTGTGTTTTACCCCGAGATCGAGAAGCTCCTCCTCGAGTTCTTCCCCGGTGCCACCGACGCGCTGGTCTACAACCACGACGTCTTCGACAAGGACTACGCGGGCGACCGCACCGAAGATCAGGACAATAAGAACCCCGGTGTGAACGCCCGCTACGTCAACCTCGTGCACAACGACCTGAACGACAACTCGGGCCGGGTGCGCTGCCGCGAACTGCTGACGAAGAACCTGCGGAACTTCGGGCGCACGCAGCACTACACCGAGGAAGAGGCCGACGCGAAGATGTCGCGGCGGTTCATATCGATCAACCTCGCCAAGCCGATGGAGACGGTCGAGCAATTCCCCTTCGTGCTCTGCGCCTGGCCCTCCTTCGCAGATCAGCCGTACATCACCAACTACCGGATCTACGACGACCGCGTCGGCGAGACCACCCGCTTCACCTATCGTCCCGACCATGAGTGGTACTGGTTTCCCCGCCAGACCTCGACCGAGGTCTCGATGCTCAAGTGCTACGACTCGGTCGCCGACGGTTCGGTCTCGCGCTGGTCCTTCCATACCGCCTGCATTGACCCGACCGCACCCGCCGATGCGCGCTGCCGCAAGAACGTCGTGGTCCGATCCTTCGTCTTCTTCTAGGGAGACAGGAGAAGCAGCAAGTAACCAGATTTGGCGCCAACCTGGTCTTCGAGCGGGTTGGCGCGGATCGGCGTGCTGAAACTCGGATCGTCGCGCTTGAGTGAAAAGCAATCGCAGCCCGGCGGGTCATCGGCCCCCACCGGGGGAATGACGCTCCACTATAAGTAGGTTCCGCATCTCGATCAGGGTGCGGATCAGCGCCGTGCCAAAACACCTGATCGCCTCAGCATAGGCGAAGCCGTAGAGCGAGGTGAGGCTGCAATCGAACCAGAGCCCGTATCCGCGAGATCGTAGTATCCACGAGCCGTATTCGCGCTGCAGTTCGCCTGAGTTGCTGTCGGTGGCCGCTCAGAGCCAAACTGCCAACCTCGATCTCAAGGGATTTAGTATGTCCAAACGTGTTGAAGGAAAGATAGCCGTCGTCGTTGGCGCCGGGCAGACTCCGGGGGAAACGATCGGTAACGGCCGGGCTGTCGCCCAGCTGCTCGCTCGCGAAGGAGCGACCGTGCTCTGCGTCGACCGATCTGGCGAACGTGCGCAGGAGACAGCCGAACAGATCACCGCTGAACCAGGAATGGAATCTCGGGCCTCCTGGATGAGCGCCGACGTCACGGTCTCGGCGGATTGTGCTCGCATCGTCGCCGAGACGAGCGCGCGATACGGTCGATTGGATATCCTCGTCAACAATGTTGGTGTCGGCGGCGGTGGCGATGCGCCCGCTCACCGCCTCGATGAGCAGGTCTACGACCATATCCTAACCGTGAACCTCAAGGGCATGTGGCTGACCACGAAGGCTGCCATCCCGCTGATGCGCGAGCAGCATGGAGGGGCGATCGTCAACATCTCCTCCCTGGCGGCGACGAGCGGCGCAACGCAACTCGCCTATGAACTGTCCAAGGCGGCCGTGAACCGCCTGACGACGCACGTCGCCCAATCCAATGCCCGTCACGGCATCAGGGCCAATGCCATCATGATGGGGTTCATGGACACGCCCATGGCCGTAACAGGGATCGCCCAGGCGACCGGTCGCTCTACTACTGCGGTTCGTGCCGAACGAGATGCCCAGGTTCCCCTTCGAGGCAAAATGGGCAGCGGCTGGGACACTGCCTACGCAGCATTGTTCCTTGCATCTGACGAGGCCCAATTCATCACGGGGGAAGTACTGCGCGTCGACGGCGGCATGGGAATGGGCAGAGTGTAGGAGCCTGCCGATCCCGCCATTCGAGACGAAATGACCTGCCGTAGGGTGAGGCTTCCTTTCCGGTCCCCTCACCCTGGTCGGTAGGTCAGGCGATCAGGTCTTCGGCGCAAGCTGGTTGCGGATGGGCAGGCTACGGATGCGCCTGCCGCAAGCGGCGAAGATCGCGTTGGCGAGCGCCGGCGCGACCGGCGGCACACCGGGTTCACCGACACCACCCATCGGCTTGTCGAACGAGGTGGTGTTGACGAGATGGGTGCGGATTTCGGCCGGCGCAGCATCGATGCGTGTCAGCTCGTAGCCGTCGAAGTTCGTCTGCTCGGGACGGCCGTTCTTGAAACTGATCTCGCCCACGGTGGCAAGGCTTACGCCCTGCACGACAGCCCCCTCGAGCTGGGAGCGGACCCTGTCGGGACTGACCACGGCACCGCAGTCGAAGGCGATGTCGACCCGCGGGATGGCCAGTTCACCTCTGGCGTTGACGGTAGCCTCGACGACCACCGCGGCATAGCTGACAAAGCTGCGATGCGCAGCGATGCCGAGACCGTGGCCCGCCGGCAGACTGCGTCCCCAGCCGGCTTCCTTGGCGGCCGTCTCGACGACGCGCCGAAGTCGACCCGTGTCGAACGGATACAGCTTGGGATCTTCACCGTAGAGCCACTTGTCGGACATGGCCCCTGCGTCGATCAGGCGATCGGGCCCGATGAGCTCGAGAAGATAGTCCTTGGGATCACGCTTGAGCTTTGCCGCCATCTCGGCGGAAAAGCTCTGGATCGCGAAGGCATGCGGGATGTTGGAAACCGAGCGGAACCAACCGATGCGCGTATGTGCCTTTGCCGCCGGGTTCTCGACCCGGAAGTTGGGAATGGCAAAGGGGTTGTCGACGGCGCCCATTGCCAGTTCGAAGGGGGCCTCATGGCCCGGATCGGGAGCGAAGGTCGAGAAGATGGTAGGAGCCACGGTGCGATGCAGCCAGGCGACAGGCTTGCCTGCGGCGTCGACGCCCGCTTCCAACCGTTCGACCGAGACGGTGTGGAAGAAGCTGTGCTGCAGATCGTCCTCGCGCGTGAAGGTGAGCTTCACCGGCCTTCCCTCCATCGCCTTGGAGAGGATGGCCGCCTCGGTCGCGAAGTCGGGCTTGGACTTGCGGCCAAAACCGCCACCAAGCAGCAGCGGATGCACCACGACCTGGTCGAGCTTCAGATTGAAGCGCTTGGAAAGATCCGTGCGCACCGCCTCTGGCGCCTGCACGCTGGTCCAGACCTCGGCGCGGTCGGCGGTCACATGCGCGGTCGCCGTCGGTGGTTCCATCGGCGCCTGGGCGAGGTGCGGCAGGTAATACGTCGCTTCCATGCGTTGCGCGGCACCCTTGAGGGCTGCGTCGACGTCGCCGTCATTTCGGACGACCAGACCGGGCGCTGACGCCGCCTCCTCCAAGGTCTTGCGATATGCCGCGGAATCATAGGTGCCATTGGGCCCGTCATCCCATTGGATGGAAAGACGCGACCGCCCCTTGATGGCGGCAAAGGTATTCTCAGCCACCACCGCAATGCCACCGAGCGGCTGGAAGACCGACGGGATCGGGGGACCATCGATCGACACGACCTTGAGCACGCCGGGCACCTTCATCGTCTCGGCCGCGTCGAACGACTTCACCTTGCCACCGAAGACGGGCGGCCGGGCGATCACGGCATAGACAAGCCCCTCGGGGCGGGCGTCGATGCCATACAGCGCGGCGCCAGTGGTGATGTCGACATTGTCGACGAGCTGCATCTCGGGCCGGCCGATGTAGCGGTAGCGATCCGGCGTCTTGAAAACCAGCATCTGCTGCGACGGCACGGGCCTGGCTGCCGCGCCCGCGGCGAGCGCGCCGAAGGCGAGACGCCGGCCGCTGGCGGCGTGGACGACTTCGTGGTTGGCGGCTTTCACCTCGGTGACGGGCACGTTCCAGCGGGCGGCCGCTTCCTGCTCGAGCATCAGGCGCGCGGCGGCGGCAATGCGGCGCAGCGGGTTGAAATGGTGGCGCATACTGCGCGAGCCGTCGGTGTTCTGATTGCCATAGCGCGCCTCGTCGCCCGGCGCCTGCTGCACCTTGAGGCGTCCGATGTCGGCCTCCAGTTCGTCGGCCACGACCATCGCCCAGCCGGTACGGATACCCTGCCCCATCTCGGCGCGATTGCAGAGCAAGGTGACCGTGCCGTTCTCGGCAATCGACAGGAAGACGCGCGGATCATCCTTGAGGCCCCCAGGCATGGCGTCGCCGCCATAGTTCTTCTCCTGGGCAAAGGCGGGTGACGAAAGGCGAGTGGCGACCACGAAGGTGCCGGCAGCGAGGCCCAGCAGGGTGGCGCGACGGCGCAGGTTGAACACGCCGGAACGAGAATGGGCGGCGTTCGAATTCGATATGATGGTGTCGGGCATGATCAGGTCCTCCCGGCGGCGCGCTTGATGGCGGCACGTATGCGCGGATAGGCGCCGCAGCGGCAGATGTTGCCACTCATGGCGCCGTCGATATCGGCATCGGTGGGCTTGGGCGTATCCTTCAGTAGCGACACGGCTTGCATGATCTGGCCGCTCTGACAGTAGCCGCATTGCGCGACGTTGAGCTCGCGCCAGGCAACCTGGACGGGATGCATACCGTCGGTCGACAGACCCTCGATGGTGATGATGGCGGCACCCTCGACGTCGCCGACGCGCGTCTGACAGGAGCGCACCGCCGCGCCGTCGACATGGATGGTGCAGGCGCCGCACAGCGCCTGACCACAGCCGAACTTGGTGCCCGTGAGGGCCGCAACGTCGCGCAGATACCAAAGCAGAGGCGTTTCGGGATCGCCATCAAATTTGTGCGATTTGCCGTTTACCGTGAACGTGCTCATGGGTGTCCCCCTGTGGTTGAGGTTGCCTAGTTCGCGTTCTTCATCAAGTCGAGCGTGTGCACGAAATTCTGCCTGGCTTGCAGCTTATGGCAAGCAAAGCAGCGATCGAGGTTCTCCAAGACGTTCACCGACCTGTCGGCGTTGAACGCCCAATATTCCCACTCGTCGATGCGCTGTTCCAGCGGATATTCGACTTCGCACAGGTAGACATCTGCCACCGTCTCCGACTGCCCCAACATGACAACAGGGGGCGCAGCCCTCTCAGAACTTGACGCTAAACCCGATGAGGGGGCCATGCAGCACCAGGTCGACACCCCTCGTCTCGATGCCCGCTCCAGTCGTATAGCTCGTCGCGAGAGCGCGATAGCCCAGCGTAGCGGCGAGCTTGTAGCCCTCGAACTGCCAAGAGTAGGCATAGGCCGCAACGGCCTGCCACGAGAACAGACTGCCGAGGCCGAAACCGCCGATATCGCCGCGCAGGAACGCTGTCTGGCTGGGGGTGAACTGATGGCGCACACGAAACCCGACCACCGGATCGACCCACTCGAGATTGCCCGACTTGGCGACGGCGATATCCCGCGATCGCTCGAAGCCCAGATTGTAGAGATCGGCTGTCATCACCGCGTCGAGGCTCGCGGCAACCGAATTGTTCCAGTATCGGAAACCCAATAGTGCGTCAGCCGCAGTGAAGGAGCCCGGACTGTGCGACCAACGGGAGACTTCGTAGATGCCCCCGACCTCGACGATGGTCATCGTATAGCCTAGCTGGGCATTGACGACGCCATTGACATCGAGACCAGGCAGAGGGTTGCGGTAGCGTGCCGCCGATTTCGGAAAGCCGAGATTGGACCAGACCAAATCGGCGTAAAAGCCGACTGGCCCCTTGTTCGCCTCGAAGTAACCGTTGAACGCGGCGATCGAGCTGCTGTTGTTGATGATGTCGAAGAAGCCCGCGTTGACGCCGAATGTCTGTCCCCGCGCGGTCACGTTGCCACTTACGCTCGTGAACCACGCGTAGGCCGTGGCATTGAACCGCCAGCCATCGGCCGACGATGCCTCCTCAGCAACCGCAGGCCCCGACATACCCGCGAACAGGGTGGCGACGATCGCGGCCATAGCTGCACGCCAACTTTTGTAGTCTTCGATCATCTGCGCTTTGCTCTCACACTTGAGTTTTGACATGGCTTTTCCGAGCCAGGATCCAGTAGGACAATGCTGCGATCAACGTGATCAGTCCGGCCATGACCAGCATCGTGATGCGGTAGCTGCTGAGATAGGCCGTCGTGCCGTTGGCAATGACCTCGTGCACCAATCTCGCGTCGAACTTGTCGGTATTACCGGTCTGCACATAGGACTGGAGGATGCCGATGGCCTGGGCCTGCTCGCCCGGCGTTGCGCCCGCCTGTTCGAGCCGCTGCCGCAAGAGCGGTGAGAACATTCCGTAGATCAGCGAGGAGCTCAGCGCCAAGCCCAACGCGAAACCGAACTGACCGAATGCCGTGCGCGAGGAGCCGATGGCCCCGACGAGCGCGGGCGGCGGCTTGGCGACGAAAACGTTGGCCGCCGGCGCCTGCGTCAGCATCATGCCGACCCCCGCCACGACCAGCGGAACCACGAACATGAAGTAAGGCGTCTTTTCACCCGAGAACGCCATTGCCGTCAGGGCCACCGCCATGGCGATCAGGCCACCCGGAATCAGCAGCCGCATGGCCACGCCGCGCGCCACCAGGCTGCCCGCCCAACTCGCCGCCACGATGCAGGCTGCGATGAAGGGAAGCTGTCCCAGGCTCACCTCGAATGGCGTGTAGCGATAGACGTACTGCCACAGCAGCGAGAGCTGGATGGCAATAACAGCGTTTCCAATATTGAAGCCGATGCCCGACAGGGCGCCGGCCAGAAGTTCTGGATCGACAAAGGAGCGAATGGGAAAGGCCGGATGTGCGCAGTGCCATTCCCAGAGCGCGAAAGCGGCCAGGCCGACGAGACCGATCACCATCGGGATCAGCACTTCGCCGCTACCCCAGCCAGCCGACGCCGCGTTGCTGACGGCATAGAGCGTGCTGACCAACCCCACCGCCACCAGGGCCAGACCCAGAACATCGAGACGACCGGCCGCAGGGTCTTTTGCTTCGGGAACAGCCTTCAAGCACCAGACGAGCGCTCCTACGCCGACCGCCGGCCCCAACAGATACGCCGCTCGCCAGCTCACGCCGGCGACGTAGCCGCCCAGCACGCACAGGACCACAATGCCCAGCGTCTGCAGCGCGAGCCACTTGGCGACGGACCGCGCCAGTGCCTCCGGCTCGGGCGCCACCGCACGCAGCAGCGCGAAGGAAAGTCCGAACGACGCGGCAAATCCCACTCCGGACAGGGCGCGTCCCAGCGCGAACACGGTGGCGTTCGGGGCCAACGATGTTGTCAGCCCGCCGGCCAGCGTCACCAGCAGCCCGAGCAGCATCACTTTCTTTCGGCCAATCCGGTCGCCCAGGCTTCCGGTCGCCATGATACTGGCCGCGATGCAGAGCGTTCCGAGGCTCGCCGCCAGTGATCGCTCGGCGCCGGTCATATGCAGTGCATTGCCCGCCGCTACGACGGCGATGTTGTGGATCGACGGATCGAGATTCATGGGCAGCGAGGCGCCAACCAACGCCAGCAGCGCCGATCCGCTGACCACTCGGGCCCTCTCCCCCTCCAGCGCCCGCGCCGTATCGCTCATGGCCTCTCTACTCCCTGCAGTAAGGCCTTTACGGCTCGCGGGACGACCGCGACCGATACTGGGGCAAAAAGCGCTTCGAGGCGCTCCGGCTCCAGTTGATCGGCCAGCCCAATGCAGACGATCACGCTACGGTCCGGCACCACGGTGTCCCGGTTCTCGACATGATCAGGCTCAAGCGACCAGCGGCGGCCGACGAGTTGCAATACGAAGCGGCGATCGGGCGCTTCGGCCAGCCGCACGACGCCCTTGGCGCGCACCACCGCCGCCGGGAGCGCCGCAATCACCGTGCGCAAGGCGTCGCCATCCAGCACCCCTCCTCGTACGAAACTCCAGGTCATGAATTGTCGGGCGTGCTCGCCACCGGGCAGTGCGTCATACAGGACAGCATGTCCACCGGGGCCTGAGAGCAAGAGGTCCGCGACCTGGCCTGCCCTGGGTGCGGTTACGACGCGGGCATCCGGCACCTCGACAGAAATCCATTCCTGTACCTGCTGGACGGTTTTGGCGTCGACCAGGTCCGTCTTGCTGAGCGCAATCAAGTCGGCCGTCTCGAGCTGACGCCGCACGAGATCGCCGACATACGCGTCGTGCACTCGCGCGCGGACTGTCTCCGCGTCGGCCACCACGACGATACCGTCGAGAAACAGGCGGGGATGGCTCGCCGCATAGCCTGCGATCCTGGCCGGATCGGCGACGCCGCTCGCCTCGACGACAATATGCTCGGGACCATCCGGGCGCTCGGCAAGGTCATACAGGGCAAGCGCCAGATTGTCGCCGATCGAACAGCAGACGCAGCCGTTGGTCAGGCTGATAGTCTCCCCGTCACGGTTCGCGATCAGCGCCGCATCGATGTTCACGCTGCCGAAGTCATTGACGACGACGGCGAGCCTCACCCCCTGCGGGTGGGCGAGCAGGCGGTTGAGCAGGGTCGTCTTGCCGGCCCCGAGATATCCGCCGATGACAGTGACAGGGATGTTCACGGACTGTCAGCCCGCCGTCGGGAAGACGCGCCCACCCAGGATGGTACCCCGCACCGGAATGTCCTTGATGGCCATTGGCTCGACCGCCAGGGGATCATGCGCCAGTACGGTGAAGTCGGCGCGCTTGCCGACGCGGATGCTGCCGATCTCGTGATCGCGATGCAGCAGCCAGGCGGCATTGTACGTCATCATCCGCAAGCCCTCGTAGGCGGATACCCGTTCCCTCGGGCCTTGCACCCGTCCCGTCGTGGTGACGCGGTTGACGGCGGCCCACATCGTGAGAAGCGGGTCGACTGGGGACACCGGTGTGTCGCTGTGCGCCGCTACGATGACTCCAAGACGGAGTGCCGTCGCCGCCGGATTCATCGCGGCGGCGCGGAAGGCGCCGAACGTATGGGTGCGATGGAAGTCGCCCCAGTAGTACATGTGGTTGGAGAACAGCGTGGCGGAGATACCGAGCGTCGCCATGCGCCGCAGCTGCGATTCGTTCAGGAGCTGACCATGGACGATGAAATGCCGGTGATCGAAGCGCGGCTTTTCGGCCTGTGCTGCCGCCACGGCCTCGATAAAGGCTTCGGAGGCTTGATCGGCGTTGCAATGCGCCACGATCTGCATGCCGGCGGCATGCATTGCCGACACGATCCGCCTCAGCTCCTCGGGCGCCCGATTCCACAGACCATTGGCTCCGGTGCGAAGATAACCCGGCGGCCGCAGCCGGCCGGTGAAGCCTTGATTGGAGCCGTCCAGCAGGATCTTGATGCCTTGAAAGACGAGCTTGTCGTTGCCCTTACCCCTCAGCATTGTCGCGGCCTCGATCATGTCCTCGACCTTGGGGACTGTGATGCCATTGTTGTGAGCGACGATGCGCACCGGAAAATCCGGTGAGCCAGTGGCGGCAAGAGCGGCCTGCAGGAAGGCCGGTTCGAAATATGTGCTGCCGCCGCCGTCGACGATGGTCGTCACGCCGCGCACCTGGGCAACTTTGGCGAAATTGAAGAACTGCTCGGCGTCGGTCGAGGCGCCGACCAGGTTCGATGCGACCGCCTTGATGGCCGCCATCATGGCCGCCATTTCCTGCAACTCGCCGGTTGGAGCGCCCGAAGCATCGCGCAGGACTCCGGGCGCCTTGATGGCGGCATAGTTCGCCAGCTCGAGGGTCGCGGAATTGACGTAGGCGATGTGGCAGCTCGCGGCGAGCAGGAAGATCGGGCGGGTCTTCGAGACCTGGTCGAGGTCGTGACGCGTAATCGGATCGGGGAGATCGTTGAGCGAAGGATCGACGCCCCAGCCGACAAGCGGCGCCGTCGGGTCGGAGATCGCGGCTTCGACCTCCTTCAATCGTTTCACGAGAGCCGGAATGCTGGCGAGCCCCTTGTGCAGTTTGCCCGACGGATCACGGCGGTCGATCGGGCCGACATACTCCGCCTTGGCCCAGAGCAGCCCATCCAGGAGATGGGCATGACTCTCGATCAGGCCCGGAATGAGGATGCTGTCGCCGAAGCGGTCGTCCAGCGTGTGGTCGCCCCAGACCGCACACTCATTGAGCGTGCCGACTTCCAGGATAATGCCGTCCCGCACCGCGACGTGTGTCGCTTCTTCAACGGCGGGATCCATGGTGATGATCTTCCTGGCGCTGAAGATGGTGATCGGTCCTGGCATGGTCGTCTCTCTCCAAAGGGGCCACGACCAGGTGCAGCAGAAGATTCTGAAACAGCATGACGGGCTCGCGGTCGCTCAATTCGGCACATACGGATTGAAGCGAGTCGCTCCACGTCGGAAGCGCCGTCATCATTGTGCCAAGACACCTGACAACAAGTTCGGGCGTCGATGCGATGACAGCAGATGGCCATCACCCGCCGCTATCCAGTTTGCGCAAAATTCATGCTGCGCCGCCCGATGGTGGAGAGCCTCTCCCCCTCCTGCTCAGGAACCAGGAACTCCGGGGCGCGCTCAGTGCCGGATTGCCCGAGCCAGGGTAGCGCTGGGGCGTTCGCCGAAGGCCGACGCATAGGCGGCTGCAAATCGGCCGAGATGCCAGAAGCCCAACTTGAAGGCGATGCCGGTCACGGTGGTGCCTTCTGCGGGCCGACGGAGCATTGTTCGGGCCCGCCACAGCCGGCGCCAGCGCAGATAGTCCTGGGGCGACCTGCCAGTTCGGAGCTGGACCACTGCTTCGAGCGAGCGCCGCGATGTCCCGCTCCTGCGACAAAGTTCCAGCATATCGATCGGCTCATCGCCGGCTTCCTCGATAGTGCGTTCGAACCGCGCCATGATCTTGGTGTGTCTGCCGACCGCCGCCCGGTCGGGCCGAAACGTAGCCGCTTCGCCGACCGCCATGATCGCGTCGAGTATGGCATTGCGCAGCGTCGTACGCGTCGCCGGCGTTTCGAGGATCTGCGGCTGGGTGTCGAGCTGCGCCAGCACCGTCTGATTGAGCGCGTTGAACCGCTGTCGCGCCGCGTCCGAGGCGACATGCCAGCGGCCTGCACGGGCCGCGTTGGAGGGGCCGAACGGCAGATCTAGATCCGGTGCCTTGGCGAACAACGAGGGCTCCAGACCGAAAGTCGCGACATGGGCGTCACCAGCGCTGCGCATCGTGCCGCCCTCGCCAGGCCGCACCATGACGACATCCTGGAGGCCGACATCTCTACCATTGGCCGAGCATAGCGGGCTCATGACATGCCAGACACTGAAATCCGGAACTCTCTCGTCTACGGTCAAGACGCTCGCCTGGTCCATCTCCAGGCGGCTGAGAACGACCCCCTCCAGGTGCAGGTGCCAGTAACGCCCGCCGAACGAGGGACCAGAGTCGGCCACGCAGTGGAAGTTCGCACCCGGGATGGCTCGCCCCAGTTCCTCCGAACTATCGGTAACAGTCCGACGGTAGAAGTGCATTGCCGCCCGTCATTTCCCACGCTGTGGCCGCGACAGGATACGATTTCGTCGGATGACGCGCCACTCGGTGGCGTGGTCCCGCATGCGATCCACAATTCGACGACCGTTGCATCGCGTCGTTCAACTGGGCGTCGGCGACAGAACGTTGGTTGACCGAAGTCGACTTCACGGTCGCCCAGTGGTGTGCCCCCGACAGGGAAGCGGGCTTTTAGGCTGCCTCCATGTCAGAGCCGATTGCTGCCGCTCCAACTTGCTCAAGAAGCGACTGCTGAACTTTCACGCCGCATCGCTCCCAGCGATTTGCCCGACATGAGATGCCTTTCGATTGCTTCCAGCGAGTGCCCGGTGGTTTCGGGTACACGCGTAAGCGTAAAGGCGATGCCTCCCAGGCAAATGACCGCGAACACCGTGAAGGTGAAGGCCAAGCCAGGGCCAGCCAGCATGAGCGGAAAGGCGAAGACCACGAGGAAATTGAATCCCCAGTTGCTGAGAGACGCCATGCTCATGCCTGGACCGCGTACCCGCAGCGGGAAAATCTCCGACATCAGCAGATGCGGTAGCGGCCCGACCGCGATCGCAAAGGAAGCGATGTAGAGCAGCAGCATCGCGATGATGATCCAGGACGGCATCGTCCCCGGGAAGATCACCCCGGCTGCGATCACCAGCATGGTGAAGGCCGTGCCGAAAAAGCCAATCACCAGCAAAGGCTTACGGCCGATCCGGTCGATAAGGAACATCGCGACGATGGTCGTGAGCACGTTGACCGTTCCGATGCCAATGGTGGCCAGCATCTGGGTGTTGGCACTGTCGAAGCCGGCATGATTGAAAATCTCGGGCGCGTAGTAAATCACGGCGTTGATGCCGCTCAATTGCTGCAGGAAGAACAGACCGACACCGACGATCAGCGCTGGGCGAATTGCTGGCTCGAGCAACGCGCGGTAGCCGGCCCGCTGACCGGCCTCTTCCTTGGCCGTGCGGACCATCTCAATGAGTTCACGATCGACATCCCAGCCCGGACCGCGCAACCGGCTGAGGCCCGCGCGGGCCTTGTCGGGAAAGCCCTTGAGGACCAGCCAGCGCGGCGACTCCGGCAGGAATGCGAGCCCGACCAAGAAAAGCGCGCCGGGGACGACGCCGAGACCGAACATCACGCGCCAGGTACCGTCGCCGGCGATCAGGATGCCTGTCAGGTAGGACATGAGAATGCCGACGGTGATCGCGAGCTGGTAGGTCGATACCAGCGCACCGCGGATGGCAAACGGAGCGCACTCGGCGATGTAAAGCGGCGCGGCAACGGCGGCGACGCCGATCGCAAGACCGAGCACGAAGCGGGCGACGATCAACATCCATACCGCCGAGATGCCCGCGGCCACCAGAGCGCCGACCATGAACAGGGCAGCGGCCGCCATCAGCACGGAGCGCCGCCCGAAGCGGTCGGTTATCCGGCCGGCCACGCTTGCCGCGACCAGCGCGCCGAGCGGCACTGCCGCCGTCATGAAGCCGCCGACCAGCGGCCCCATGGGGAAGTCCTTGTCGAGGGAGGCTCGCGCAACGGCGATCACTCCCTCGTCGTAACCGAACAGGAAGCCGGCGATCGCCGCGACAAAAGCCAGGAAGTAAATCATTGCAAGGACTCGCTATTTGGGGGATCGGCGCATCACGTCAGAAACTGATCACGCTCTTGAGACCGAGGACGAAAATGTTGGCGTTCTGGCTGGTGGCACCCGGCGTGGCGATGTACTGGACGTTCGGCCGGATCAGGAGGCCGGGTACCGGCGCTATGGTGTAGAAGAGCTCCATGACGTACTCCGAGTTCCTGACCGGCACTGGTCCCAGCCCCATGGCGTTCTGCAGGTTCTGCAGATCAGTCAGCCGGTGGTTGACCTGAGTCGTGCCGATGGCGAAGCCGATGGAATCGTGCGGTCGCGAGCTGAACGTACCGGTGTAGAGAAGTCCGGCGGCGACCTGGAAGCTGGTCGCCGACGTCTCGCCATCGGCGACCGCGGCGTTCAGGAACAGCTTGAGGCCGGCATTCGGGTCGCTTGAGCTGTTGCGTGTGACCTGCTGCTGGAAGGTCAGGTAGCCGCCATAGAGGCCGCGCCGCTGCATGGCGGGATCGCCCGTCAAGGCGGCGAGGTTGCCGTTCACGTCGAGAATTAGGTCGTTCAGCGCCGACGTCGAATACCAGGCGCCGATCTTGTAGCTGCCCGGCAGGCGGCCATTGTCGAAGGTTGGCAGCCAGGCCAGCTCGAACGGCAGCAGCACGCCGGTCGAGCCGGAGTACCAGACCGGCCAGAGCTTGTTCTCGAATCCAAGATACTGCTCATTCTGGTCGTAGGCGCCAGCCTGGACATAGCCGAAGCCGTCGATCGCCACCCTGACGCGGGCACCCCATTGGCTGATCGGCCAATTATAGATGTAATTGCCGACGAGGTTGCCGGGCTGCGAGCCGCAGAAGGTGAGATTCTGGAAGTCGCAGGAGAAGACGGCGAAGGAATCGCCCATCGCCGAGCGGCCCCAGCGCAAATTGATCAGATCGTTGAAGAAACGGTGCTCGAGGTAGAACTGCGTCAGCCGCACGGTCTGTCCGCGACCGTAGACCTCCTGGACGAGCTGCAACGTATCTAGTCCGGCGTCCTCCACGAGGTTGCGGCCAGCACGCTCGGTATAGGTTATCTGCAGCAGCGAATTCGGCAGGGTGATCAGCTTCTCGAGATCCAGGGTCGCGCCGACGGAAACCTGGTCGGTATAGGTGGCAAGCGACTTGGCGCCACCGACGGGGTTGTAGCCGACCTCGCTGACGTAAGTGATCTGAAAGTCGACGCCTTTCTCCAAGAGGTGTGTCCGGAACCCGCCCCAGTTACCGAGCAGCCACGGCTGCGACGGCTGCGGAGGTGCGGTCGGTCCTTCAGCATACGCAACGCCGCAAGCAAGCACCCCCGCGACGATCGCGATCAAAGTTGTGCATATGCGCCACACGATTTTTCCCACCCTAGTACGCACCCTCACCAATTCATTGAATCGAACGGCACACCGAGAAAGGCGAGGCGGCGCTATTGCGCCGCCATCGCCGTCTGTCCTGCTTCCATCCCCGCCGCCAACCGCGATGCATTGCGCAGCGCGACGGCCGTGATAGTCAGGTAGGAATTGGCGCTACCCTGATGAGGCCAGATTGCCGCGTCGGCGCAGCTCAGGTTGCCGATCCGCCAGAAACGGCCATCGGGATCGGTTACCGAAGACGCCCGGTCACGCCCCATGCGGAGCCCGCCGAATTCGTGCAATGCCGAACCCGCGGCATTCTCCTCGGTACGAACGACCTTCGCACCGATCCCGGCCGCAACATCCGCAGTGAACCTCGCCATCTCCGCGAGGGTCTTCGAATCGCCCGGGCTGCGCTCGTTGACGATGCAGTAGTCGGTCTTCGCTTTGCCGTCGCCACACAGCACCATGCGTCCTGCCTCTTCCGCTTTGCTGATGCCGAAGCAGTAGAACAGGATGTAGCGCCCGCTGGCGTCGCCATCGAGATAGCAAGTCGCGTGTAGCGGACTGTACCAGGTCTCCTGGAACATACCCTGGAGCTGCGCGTGAAACGGCCGCTTCGCCGTCGGCGGAATGAATATGTAGAGTGACTTCTCCTGCAAGGACTCGGGCAACTCGAACACGGCCTGGCGGAAAAGATGGTCACCCATATAGCGCCCGACCATCGGATCGACATCGGCCAAGCCGGAAGCCATGGCGAGCCGCGTCGACTGCATGCAGCCTCCCGCCAGCACGAAATGGCGTGCGGGAATGGCGAAGGTCTCGCCGGTCCGATCCTGCACGGTGACGGCGCTGACCACATTGCCGTCGTGAACGAGCTGCAGCACTTCCGTTTCGGCGGCAAGCGACAGGCGGGCGCCGTCCTCGATGCGGCCGAAATGCCGGCAGCGCAGCAGTCGGGAGACCGAGGAGTCGAAACCGAGCGACATACGCCCGCCATGGACCGCGCGCGTATCGATGCACAATGGCGCGTGCGTCGCGGGAATGTTCTTGGCAGCGAGACGGCCCAGCAGGCGCTCCTGCGCGGCGTGCGTCATGAAAGGCGGCGCATCGTTGTCGCCTTCGCTCCCCGAGACACCCATCAGGTGCTCGGCTCGAACGTACCACGAGCGCATTTCATCGGCGTCGTACGGCCACTCGGCGAAGTCCTCGTCGCGGAAGCGCGGCGTGCAACCGCCCCAGAAGACCGTTCGCCCACCGACGATGGACCACGCATTGTTGTTGGTCTCGGCCGTCCGCGCCTGCGCCGACGCCAGCCCCTTCTCCGATGTCCATAGCGTACGAAAGCGCACGAGGTCATGGATCTGGGGGACGATGTCCGCCCGGTTAGCAAAGGGACCGGAGCCGACATGCTCCGTCAGGATAAGCGGGCCGGCTTCAAGGATCGCGACCTTCAGGCCGCGCTCTGCCAGTTCGATAGCGGTCGTCACGCCACTCGTGCCACTGCCGATGACCAGGCAGTCGACGGCAGCATTGGCGACGGCGCGTGCGTCGCTCAACAGGATGGGAGCTAGCGGGTGCATTACTCGGCGGCCTTCATGTAGGTGGCAAAGGCGTTTCCGACCTTGCGGAACGCGGCGATGATGTCGTCGATGTCCGCATCCGACAGAACGGACGCGACGGTCAGCAGCGCTGCACGCTCCGACATCGCGTCACAGACCGGCAGGGCACCTTTTGCGTAGCTGTAATCGGCGGCGAAGGCGTTCGCCGGATGTGTCCAGGGGAACCCCTCCTTGGCATTGGAGCGCTTCTTCACCAGGCTCGGGATGTTGAAGTACCAGTGCATGCCCCACTCGCGCATCGTGATGCAGGTGAGGCTTCCTTCGGGTCCACGCACGCCTTCGGCCCTGATGGCATCGACGAAGCGCTGGCATGCCTCGGCCGTCGGATAGACCGTTATCAAGACCGGCCCGGTATCTCCGGCCGGATCGTCGACCTCACGCAGGCCGATGCCCGGGATATCCTTGATGGCCTCGCGAATCTTCCACTTCGCTTCCCGCATCTTGCCCGTGATCGTCCGCACCTTGCGCATCTGGGCGAGCGCCATGGCACCCGAAAGTTCGGACATGCGGCTGCCGATGCCCCAGTACTGATAGCGCTCGTCCGACGGGTCGAGCCGGCCCTCAGCATTGCGCGCATAGCCGAGGTCGTGCAGCGCCACGCAGCGCTTGTAGAGATCCCCGTCCTCGGTGACGAGCAACCCGCCCTCGCCGCTCGTCATGTTCTTGTTGAGCTGGAAGCTATAGATGCCGATGTCGCCGTACGAGCCGGCGGAACGGCCCTTCAGCGAAGCACCGATCGCCTGCGCGCAATCCTCGAGCAGCCTCAGCTTGTGCTTCCGGCAGATCTCGGCGATGCGGTCATTGCGCCCCATCACGCCGCTCATGTTCACGATGAGGACGGCTTTGCTACGCGGACCGATCTTGCGCTCGAGATCCACTGGATCCATGCAGAAGCTGCCGTCGATATCGACCAGGCGCGGAATGGCGCCCGTGCGCACGATGGCGCTCATGCAACTCACCCACATATAGCCCGGCACCAGCACCTCGTCCCCGGGGCCGACGCCGAAGGCCGCCAGCGCGATATGGAGCGCGGCGCTTCCACTGTTGACGCCTAATGCGTGCTTGTGGCCGAAGGTCGAGCACCATTCGGACTCGAGCCGGTCGACCATGCCCTGCGCGTCCAGACCGTAGAAACGGAATGGACTGCGCGCTTCGATCACCTGATTGACGAGGCGCTTCTCTTCATCGTCGATGTAATAGGCGCCGGGCAATTCCCAGGGCAACGGCGTAGAGCGAATCGGCGTACCACCATCAATGGCCAACCGATTCGACAGATGGCGTGCGTCTGTCATTGCAATCTCCCCCGCTCAATCAAAAGAAACACGACAAGTCTCACCCTCACCAGGCTTGGTCAGGTGCACGCGACCGGCTCCGAACCTTCGCCAGATGAGCCAAGCCGATAAACGCCGGCGTCGGATGCACGATGACAGCGGTGGGAATGTGAGAGAGGTACGTCGACATCCGTCCCTTTGCCTCGAACCGTTCGCGAAACGCCGATCGGCGCAGGAACTCGGTGAAGCGAGGTACGATGCCCCCGGCAATGAAGACGCCTCCTCGCGCTCCCAACGTCAGGGCGATGTTGCCCGCAGTGCTGCCCAGGAAAGCGCAGAACAGTTCAAGAGTTTCGCGGCTGACCTCGCAATCGCCAGTCAGCGCATGCGAGACGATTTCACTGTTGTCTCGCTCCGGCACCGTCGTGCCATCGATCCGGGCGATGGCGTGGTACAGCTGCATCAAGCCGGAACCGGACAGGATGCGCTCGACAGAGACATGGTGCAGTTGCTGCCGCAGAGCCAGGATGATGGCGTCCTCGCGCCGGTTTTCACTGGACAAGGTGGCGTGGCCGCCTTCTGTAACCAATACGGCTTCGCCCGCCGCGCCAAATGCCATGGCGGCCAATCCGAAGCCGGTGCCCGGCCCCATCACGGCCATTGTTCCCAACCCTGCCGCACGCGCCGCCCCCACCGTCACAAGGTCGTCGGGTCGCAATGCCGGGAGCGACCAGCCAAGTGCCTCGAAATCGTTCAGCACTTGAACGTCAGCCATATTCAGACCTTTGCAGATGCGGTCCGAATCGACGATCCATGCGGCATTTGTCAAAGCGATACGACCATGTTCGACAGGCCCGGCCGCCGCTATCAGCGCCCGGTTCGGCGCATGCCCGGCCGCAGGTCCTGCGAGGAAGGCGCGCGCCGCTTCGATCGGCGAGGCGTAGTCGGCAACGGCGTACGTTTCGGACATGGCGATGTCCGTATCGACAAGCAGGGCGAAGCGGGCATTGGTCGCTCCGATGTCGGCGATCAACGCGGAAGTCGGTGACATCGTCATGGTTCCATACCCCTTCCCTTCGGCATCGCGTTGCGGTCAGGCACTTCGAGCACTGGCAGGAAGCGGCAGGCCGAGATCGCGTATCGGCCGGCCGTTCGCCAGATTGGCTTCGATCAGTTCCAGCGAACGTCCCCGCGTTTCGGGCACGAGCGCAAGCACGAAGAGTAATGCGGCTATGCTAATGACTCCATAGAACCCGAGGACAAGCGCCAACCCGAACGCTTCGACAAGCACCGGAAACGTAAGGGACACCAGGACATTGACGCCCCAGGCGGTGGCAGAGGCGATGCCCATTCCCGCCCCGCGCAACGCCAGCGGGAAGAGTTCTGACATGAGGACGTAGGGCAGCGGGCCGAGGCTGACGCCGAAGGCCAGCACGAACAGACCCAGACATGACACCGCGACGATGTTTGCCCACGCAGCGCCCTGGCCATTTGCAAGAACGATGGCAAGAACGATGAGACTTGCCGCCATGGGCACCAAGCCGCCGATCAGCAACGGCCGCCGCCCCAGGCGATCGATCAAGGCCATCGCGACGAGCGTCGCGACCACGTTGACCACGCCGATACTGACCGTCGCGAGAATTGGTCCGTAGGTACCGCCGAAGCCGACCTGTGCGAAGATCACCGGTGCATAATAAAGAATGGCATCGATCCCGCTGAGATTGGCGAAGGCAAAAAGACCAGTCGCCAGGATCAAAACCAACAAATTGCGACCCGCAAAGAGATTGCGCCAATCTACCGTCGCGGCATCACCAGCCTGTTCGAGTAATGGGTCTCCCTTCCCTTCGTTCAACCGCCTGTGTGCTTGCTTTGCCTCTTCCCGGCGACCATGCAACAGGTACCATCGTGGGCTTTCTGGCACCGCGAACACGACAAGCATCAACAGCAGCACCGGTATCGCGCCGACGATAAGCATGGGCTGCCATGCTCGCGCGGGGGTCCAGACCGTCCCGGCGAGGTACGACGCAAGAATTCCCAAAGTGATGGTCAGCTGGATGATCGATACCAGTGCGCCTCGCACGCGAGGCGGTACCGTTTCGCTGACATAGAGGGGCGCCACCATGGTCGCCGCCCCAACGCCAAGACCAGTGACCGTGCGCCACAGAAGCCACGGCAAGAAGGACTCGGAAAGCGCAGCCCCAACACCACCGACGGCAAAGAGAACGCCAGTGGCGAGAAGCATCGGCCGCTCGCCGGTGTGACGGACCAGCGCGCCAGCAAGCAAAGCACCGACGAATCCGCCGAACAGGACAGATGATACTGCGACGCCCTGCATGAACGGACTCAGGGCAAAGTCCGCCGTAACAAACTCAAGTGCCGGTGCGATGACGGCCGTGTTGTATCCGATGAGTAGTCCGGACATCGCCGCCACGAGGCCGATAAGTATGATCAATGGAGCACGCTGGGACACCCGAGCTTCCAGCGCACAACCCTGGCTCGTTTACGGAAGCGTCAACAGCCAGCGATCTCGCCTCCAACTGTTGTTATAGGAAAAGCTCAATTTCCGCTCACCTCTGCTTTGGAAAAGACAGAGAATTCCGGGATTTTCCACTCGAGCTTCTGGAGAAATGAGAAAATAGCCGTTGGACGACCTAGCAGACGAACGATCTGGCTGCTCTAGCGTGACATAGGATACCAAAAGAAAGGCCGATGGCTTCGGACTTCTATCTTGTGATGGCAGATCCATCCATGGCCTTTGATTAGGGTAGCGCCGGATCCCGCCTCGCCTCCCGCGATATTCAGATCGCCAGCACTGGCACGTAGTCGTTCCGCGCCATCTTCAGCTCCTTCAAAACTCAAAGTAGCCGGCTTTCCAACTCCCTGCATCAAGCAGCGAGGCACACGTGCGCCTCCTCCTGTCAGTGTCGAGAGCGCCTTTTCCAATCTGGCGGGAAGACGAGCAGTCGGGAAAAGAGTCCTCGACAGCAAGGAGATGACTGTAAGGGAGACCGAAGACTCCTGTCGATCGTTTGTCGACGATTGCGAAGCGTCTCATCTGGTGTCGTAAAAGAAGTGCTTGGAGAAAATAGTCATGACTACGATGTCGAGCTCAAACCCAGCGCCAGAAACGGTGCTGAACGCCATCAACGACTACGTGGCCGACCTCGGCACACCGACGGCCTTTTCATCCTCTAAAGCGCGATGACCTTGGGGTGAGCGGCTTATCGTGCAATCAGGCCGCTCACGTGGATACGGCGATCGACGCGGCTTGCTTGACCAAAGTTTGACCTTTCCTTGACCTGCTCGAACACGCGTTCGTCGACAGGCTCCCAGTACTATCCCGCCGTGGGCTTATGCAGTTTGCGAGCCGTGGGATTGGGAATTTTTGAGGCTGGGAGAAAATGGCAACACCGCTCAAATCGACGACTGTGCTGTTCGAGGATCACTTTTCGACTGACGGCAAGCTGAACGCCGCAAGCTGGGACTACAATCACTGGCAGGCCACCAACAACCCGTCCTGGCTGGGCCTGACGCAGATGCGCCAGGAGTTGCCGGATGCCCAGAATGGCGTGGCGCGGATCAGGCTGGACACCTGGCTCGATGGCAACGGGTTCAAAGGATCGGAGGCCATCACCAAGGAAGCCTGGGATCTTTCCGGTGGCAGCGTCGCCTTCGAAGGCAAGTTCAAGTTCGACTCGACGCAAGGCGGCATGATCGCCGGGTTCTTCACCTTCCAGCAGTTTCCGATGGGAGCCGATCGCGACATTCACGATGAGATCGACTACGAAATCATCACGAGTAATCCTGCCAAGATCTCGACCAATGTCTTCGCCCATGAAACGCTGAAGGAGACCGCCCATCCGCTCTCCATCGCCATCCCGGATGGCACGACGGTCTGGCACACCTATCGAATGGAATGGACGGCGAGCTATGTCCGCTGGTTCGTCGATGGCAAAGAGATCCGGACCGAGACCAATCATGTCCCGACCACGGCGCAGCAGCTCCACCTGAACTTGTGGGGAGTGCCCAAAAACTGGGGTCCTTCCGACGGCGACAAGAACGGCCCGCCAGTGGGCGATCCGACTTTCCTGCCCGCCACAAGCGCGGCGGAGAATAAATCGTACTTCTTCGATGTCGACTACGTGAAGGTGGAGCGCGTCGCCACCCTGATGGGCGATGGTGCCGACAACGTTCTGAACGGCACCGCCGACAACGACGGCATTGAGGGCGGCGCCGGCAACGACACCCTGTTCGGCGATGCCGGCGACGACACCCTTGCAGGTGGTCAGGGCAACGACGTGATCGACGGTGGCACCGGTAACGACAGTCTTATCGGCGGCGAAGGTTTCAACATCCTGACGGGCGGTGTAGGTAGCGACAGGTTCTACATGGGTCCGGGCTCGAACACCGCCCGTGACACTCTTGCCGATCTCGCCGGCGACACCTTCTTTGATTTCGGCACGGACGACGCCATTGCCATTCAGGGAACGCTGGTCGATCGTTCGGATCTGGCCGTCACCAACGGCGCAGAGGCAACAACGCTCCAGGTTGGAGGCTCGAGCTTCGAGCTTGCCGGCGATTACTCCGGTGGCGATTTCATGATCGTGGCCCGTGGCACGGGCGCCGATGCCAGCAGCAGTGTGACGTTCGTGCCGTTTCTGCCCTCGTTGGCGGAAGGCAAGGCCGTCAATCCGACTCTCGTTAACGGCATTGCCAATGAGCCGTTCCTGAGCGGGGACGGCTCTGTCGATTTCTCGGTATCGCTGAAGTCCGCCGCTTCGACCTTCGCCAACACGCTCGGCGCCTACAAGATCGCCGCAGACGGCACCATCCGCGACGTCCAGGTGCTCTTCGACAACACACTGAACGTGGCCGCTGGCGCGCGTGAAGTCGATCTGGGCACGCCGGCGGCCGGCGAACGTATCGCCTTCTTCCTGATCCAGAATGGATTCGCCAAACTCGGGACGCTGCCGGACAATCTTTCCTTCGTGGCACCCGGCACCATGGACCCGGCGGATATCCGGACCGGTGCCGACCCCGTCCTCCACAGCGCTACGCTGGGAGACCTTGCCGGCGCGACCATCTTCCACTCGATGTCCACGCTCAATCCGAACGACGCCATGCAGGTGCTTTCCGGCGTAGCGGCGGGCGGCCAGGAACTGTTCGTTGGCTTCGAGGATTTGCCGACTGCCACCGGCGACAACGACTTCCAGGACGTCGTGATCAGCATCCACGCCAGCAGTGCCGGTCTCCTCTTCGCCTGATCGCCTGCACATCCCTTCTTCAAGCCCCGCCTGGCGACCCCAGTGCGGGGCTTCTGCAGGCCTCACGTCGATCCGGGTATCAGGAATGGGCGGATATCAGGGAATGGAAAGATGACCTCGGTTGGTCATTCACATATCAGAGAAGCGGACCATGGCTGATATCATCCGGACCGGGATCCGCTTTGTTCTGGCGAACTATCCACTGACATTCTTCGTCGTCGGATTGCTCTTCTCGATGGTGGCGATTGCTCGCCAGCCAAAGCCCGTGGGCGCGTCGATGATCGTCGAAAAGCTGTTGGCCTGGCACGTCTTCTGGGCCGTCGGCGTCTTCAATTTCTATAACTTCGTGATGCACGGATTGTTCGGCGAGATGGCCGCCGCCTTCATCGGCTGGGCCGACAGCCCGTTTCAATTCGAAGTCGCCACCGCAAGTCTCGGCTTTTCCGTTGTCGGCTTCTTCGCTGCGTTCCGCAGTTTCGATCTGCGCCTCGCCGCCATCGTCGGACCGAGCTTCTTCATGCTGGGGGCTGCCGTCGTCCATATCTATCACATGGTGATCGAGCACAACTTCGCGCCGGGCAATGCGGGCGTCACTTTCTACATGGATATCGTCATCCCCCTGTCTGGCCTGAGCTTGCTCTGGTTCCAGCGTCGCTATGGCAAACCTGCGCGATTTGCCTGACGGGCGGATTGCAGTCGATGATGGCGGGCCCGCCCCGGGATCGTGCGATGTTCTTCGGGTTATATGCGGCGATGGGTTGCTGAGCGCAGCAGGGGGAGACGGGATGGATCGCACGGTTGGATGGCTTGCCGCGCTGTGGGTCGGCCTGGTGGCCGCGCCTGCGCCCTGCTGGGCATGGGGTGCCACCGGTCATGAATGGATCAGTGGCATTGCGATCGAGAAACTGCCGGAGTCCATTCCCGCCTTCGTGCGGACACAAGCTGCCATCGCCGATATCGCCGTCATGGGCCGTGAGCTCGACCGCTCGAAAGGCGCCGGCCGGACGCACGACGCCGAACGCGATCCGGGACATTGGGTCTCCCTAGCGGATGACGGCTCGGTTGTCGGCGTCCTACCCTTGGCCGATCTGCCGGACACACGCGAACAGTACGACACACTGCTGCGGGCCAAGGGCTTTACCCAATACAAGGCAGGCTACCTACCCTATGCGATCGTCGACGGCTGGCAGCAGCTACGCAAAGACTTCGCCTACTGGCGTGCCACAAAGAAAGGCGCAGAGACGGCGTTGTCGGCCGAGGAGCGCGCCTGGTTCGAAGCCGATCGTCGGCTGCGGGAGAAACTTATCCTTCGGGACATCGGCGTGTGGAGCCACTACGTGGGCGATGCCTCGCAACCCCTGCATGTTTCCGTACACTACGAAGGCTGGGGTGCTTATCCCAATCCCAACGGTTATACGAACAGGGATATCGATGCCCAATTCGAGAGCGAATTCGTGCGGGACAACCTCGTGCGGTCGGCGATAGCCGCGAAAGTCGGTCCTTATCGCTCGTGCGGCTGCTCGATCGAACAACGCACGAAGGCATTGTTGCTCGCCACCCTTGCCCAGGTCGAACCGCTCTACGCCCTTGAAAAGGAGGGCGGCCTCGAACGTGGCGACCGACGCGGCATTGCCTTTGCCGACGAGAGACTTGCGGCCGGCGCTACGGCGGTACGCGACATGATCGTCGACGCCTGGCTCGCCAGCGCCGACGCCCCAGTCGGCTATCCGATGGTGAACGTGCGAGATATCGAGAGCGGGAAAACCCGAGCCACCCGGGAGCTGTTCAAGCCCGACTAGATGCGCTCAACTCTGTGTCCTGCCACCACAGATGCGTCAGCATCCCGGTGCCGGGCAACAGGACGTTCCATGGTACACGACAATCGTAAGAGGCTTCTGATCGGCGCCAGCATCGTCGGCCTGTTGGTCGCCGCCCTGCTGGCTCTGCCTGCGTTCATCGACGCCAATGCCTACAAGCCCGAGATCGTGGCGCAGGTGAAACGCATGACGGGCCGCGACATTACCCTCGAAGGTCCGATCCGCTTCTCGCTGCTGCCGACACCGAGGGTCGAGCTCGATGGCGTGAGATTCTCCAATCTGCCGGGCTCGAAGGCGCCCAACATGATGGAGGCAAGGTCGGTCACCGTGAGACCCTCGCTGCTGCCCCTGCTGGTGGGCGACGTCGAGATCGCCGAGGTAACACTGGTCGAGCCGAAAATCGTTCTGGAGGTCAATACCGCAGGCAAGCCCAATTGGGAGGTCGCCCCCTCCGTCGCTGCATCCATGCCAACGGTGGCGCAGCCAAGCTCACCCAAGCCGTCGCCGCCTGGCCGGCTCACCGTCGAGAACGGCACGCTGACCTTCAGCGATTCGAAGGCCGGCCTGTCCGTGATGGCCGAAAAGGCCAATTTCAACGTCTCTGCCGGCTCGATCGACGGGCCCTACGCGCTGGCCGGGAGCGCCGTCGTCAACGACGCGCCCCTCAAGATCGATCTGGCGGTGAGTGCCAAGAGTGCGGCCGGTTACGCCGTCGACGTTGCACTGGAAGCGGGCGGCGGCAAGGCGTCGTTCAAGGGTTCCTTGGATGAGCTGAGCCCCGCGGCGCGGCTATCGGGCAGAGCATCGGCCTCGGCGGACAACCTGGTGGCTTTTGCCGAGACGCTGATCAGGATCGCCGGTCAACCACAGCCTCACCTGCCGCCTTTGCTGGCCGGCAAGTTCAAGTTCGACGGTCCCGTCGATCTCTCCCCGACATCGGTCGCGGCCAAGGACTTCAAGCTCGTCCTGGGAGAAGACAGCGGTTTGGGCTCGTTTGCGCTCACCTTGACGACCACCGTCGTCGTCGAGGCCAGGTTCACGGCCTCCCGACTCGATCTCGACCGGTGGCTGGCAGCGATCGCACTTCCGGACCAGTTGGCGGTGCCGCCACCACCTACTGCGCCTGCAGCCTCGCCTGCCCCGCGCGCGCAACCAGCTGGTCCTGGCTGGCTGGCCGCTTTCAGTGCCAAGCTCGCCCTCGACGTCGATGAGGTGATCTACAACAAGAAACCCGTCCGCAACCTGGCCCTGGAGCTCGAAGCACGGGGCGGCGCCGTTGCCGTGCCGAAGTTTGCCGCCACCCTGCCAGGCGACCTCACAGTGCAGGTACAGTCGATCCTCTCGGGCGATCCGGTGCGGCCCATCGCGTCCGGAGACTTTAGCCTGAGCGGACCGAAGCTGCGCGAGACCCTGGCGTGGCTCGCGGTCGATGTCTCGTCGGTGCCAGAAAACAAGCTCACACGGCTCAGCGTCACCGGTCGCATGGGCTCACGTGGCGGCAACGTCCAGGTGAGCGATGCCGTCTTCATGCTCGACGACCTCAAGGCTGCGGGTGGCATCGTGGTGAATTTCACCGTGCCGCTGTCGGTAGTAACGCATATCGATCTCGACGCGCTCGATCTCGACTCCTACCTGCCGCCGGCCGACCAGAATGCGGCACCCTCGGCCTCGCCCGTCGCGTCGGTGACGCCGATCCTGGCCCTCCTGGGCCCGTCGATCGGGTTCAAGCTCAAGGTGGCCAGGATCAATTACCGCAGCGACACGGTGGCGGGTATCGATATCGATCTCGAGCGCCGCGCCGGCACGATGGTGCTCAACGAGTTCAAGGTGGCGAACTTGGCAGGCGCGCGGATCGCCCTGCGTGGCGCGATCGCCAGCTATTGGACGCCTCGGCCGCAAGCCGACTTCGCCTTCGACATCCAGGCACCCGACATGGATCGCGTGCTGAAGCTCGCGGGCACCGTGCCGGCCGGCATGGGCGCACTCAGCATGCGCGGCGGCATCGCTGGCAGCTGGGAACGCCTCACCCTGCGCGATTGCACGCTGAACGCCATGGGATGGAGCGTACTGGCAAACGGCGCGCTCGCCTTGCCGGGGGCGGCGCAGGGCACGATCAAATCGGCATCCTACAAAGGCAGCATCGTCGTCAATGACCAGCCGATCGAAGCCTCGATCGATGCCGACCTCTCGGGCAGCAAGCCGGTCATTGCCGCCGATCTCAGAACAAACGCGCTCGATTTCGGCAAGCTCGGTGGGAACAGGCCCGCGCAGCGGCCGCCGCGCGGCATGTCCACCTTTGAATCGCAGCCAATCGGAACGCCATTGCGCAGCATCGACGGCACACTGAAGGTCTCGGTGGCAAGCCTCGGTGGCACGCCGATGCCAGTTGGCAATACCGAGATCGCCGCAACTTTGAAGGACGGCGTGCTCAGCGTCTCCCATTTGAAGAGTGGCCTTTATGGCGGGATCATAAACCTTGCAGGCGTGATCGACGGCAGCCGGCCTTCGCTATCCTTCGACTTCAAGGGCGAGGCAAACGGCCTCAATATCGGCGACATGCTGCGTCGCAGTTCGGGCAGCAACGAAATCGGCAGCCTCATCAGAATCGCCATCGACGGCAGCCTGACCGCAACTGGACTGGAACTGCGTGGCGCCGGGACAACCGTTGCCGAGATCAGGGCCTCGATGGCCGGACACGCCCGCTTGAGTGGTCACGTCCAGACGCGCGCCGACAAGTTCCTCCAACTCCTGGGCTCGGCCGCGACAGGAATGGCAGGCGGCGTCATCGACGCGACGCTGGGCAACATCATGAGTGTTCTTGGCGACAAGGGCGGCGTCGGCGTCGGCAACCTCCTGAATGCGATCTCGCTGGTGCTGAACCGCTTCGTCAACCATGACAATCCGCTCTCGGGCGACATCGAGATCGCGAATGGCGTCCTGAACGACAAGAACTTGGTCCTGCAAGGGAACCGCGCCACGGCCCGCGTCGTCACGCACACCAATCTGGCCAATGCCACGACCGACACCACGATCAACTTCATGCTCGCCGAGGAGCCCGCGACGCCTTACCTGATCGTCACGGCCCGGGGCCCTCTCGGCTCGCCCTCATTCCATGCGACGCGCGGTTCCGCCAACGATCCGCCGGGGGTGACCGGCATTCTCCAGAAGTTGCCGCATGTGCCGATGCCCAGCATCTCGGTTCCCACTCCACGCATCCCGAATATCTTCGGCCGCTGAGGCGTCTCGCGGGAGCGGCCTTCGCTGGATTGGTGATCAGCGACCACCGGCGATGCGCCGGGCATACTCGAGCTGCATTTGAGCCTTGGGGAGAATGAGCTGTGCGTAGCGCCGCAGCGGGCCACTCTTGCCACTCTGCGAGTAGGCGCCGTACTGGGCTTCCGCATCCGTCATGACGCTGAGCTGCGCGTTGGCGAAAGCGGTGTCGAACACCGCCCCCTGCAGGGCGTTGAGCTGCGCCATGAGACTGGCCGTCTTCTGCCCCATGCTGCCATCCGGGGCATACGACACGCCCGCTTCCGAGCGTGACCTGCTGAGTGACTGGGCGTCGTTGTTGGCTTCGGCGATCGCCCTCGAGGCATAGCCGCGAATGTTCTCGTTCGCCGACCGTGCCAACGCCAGGTTCCCCGAAGCGAGTTCGAAATCGTTGACGGCTTGCGCAAAGCCAACAAAGCGCGCGTCTGGCAGAGCGTCTTGGGCCCACGTCCGAGCGGCGAACGTCGTCGGTGCGGCGGCCAGAGCGAACAGAAAGAATCTGCGCGCGAGCGCTTTCATGATGATGTCTCCCTCTTGAGTACAATGCGACTGCCTTGAGCAAAGACCGGCGACGCCATGGGCGCCGCCGCCACGAGAAGGCTGTCGACAAATTTCACGAGTCGCTAAGGAACGAGCGTTCCATCGTTCAATATCGCTGCGCTCTTTTGTTCGTCGAAGGCGCCGAGTACAAACTTGACCGCTGATTGCCATTGTTGCGAAGTTGTCCCGTACCAACTACGGCCGCGCGCCGGAGGGCGCGTGTCGAGACAGGTCAAGATCAGATCAAGTTTCGATTTAGTGAGTATCCCGACGATGTCGGTCTATGAGTTCGGCCCGTTTGTCCTCGACACTGTCGAGAGACGTCTGACGCGAGACGGTGAGCGCGTACCGATCGGCGGCAAGGCATTGCAGATCCTGCAGCTACTCGCCGAGGCTGGCGGCCGGCTGGTCGAGCGCGGGACGTTTCACGAGCGGTTGTGGCCTGGCGCTGCCGTCGAGGATCGCACTCTTACCGTTCACGTCTCGACCTTGCGTCGCCTGCTCGGCGACGCTCCCTCGTCCGACGGCATTATCGAGACCGTTGCCGGCGCCGGCTATCGCCTGTTGCCTCCAGTCCGTTCCCTGCACGACAATGTCGAGCCTGCCGAGGTCGCTCCGCGCAACACGATCACCATAAGCGTGGCGAAATGGACTGGCTCGCTTCTGCCGATGCCGGATCAACTGCCCCTGCCCGGCCACAGGCCGCGCATCGCAGAGGCCTACTTCCTGCAAGTTCAGGCCAGAGCGCTGCTCAAGATCGCCGAGCGCAAACCGACACTGAAGGCGCTCGACCTGTTCGAGCAGGCGCTGGCACTCGATCCCGACTATGCCACGGCCCATGCCGGGCTCGCGTCCACTTACCTGCAGATGGCTTCGAGCTCGATCCTGCGGCCGCTACCGCTCGCGGAGGCAACGCGCCTGGCGTACCAATCGGCTCAACGGGCGATCGCGCTCGACGAAACGCTCGCCGAGGCGTGGACGACGCTGGGCAAGCTCAAGATGAACTACGAATGGGATTGGCAGGGCGCGGAGGCAGATCTCGATCACGCGATGGCGCTTGCTCCTGACGATGTCGATACGCTCATGGCCTGCGGACGTTTCCTGTCGGCAACCGGCCAGCACGCCTCTGCGATCAACGTATTGAACCGGGCCCGGACGCTGGAGCCGGCCCGACGCGAGACCCTGGAATTCGTCGGCCAGGCCTGCTGGTATGCTGGCCGGATCGAACCTGCGCTGGCGGCATTTGCTGGGGCAATCGCCCTGCCACCGCCGGAGAAGCGGGCATACTTCCGGCGGATGCTGCTCCTCGATCAGGTCGGCCGTCACGATGAGGCGATGGCGGACCGCTGCATGTGGTTGCAGATCTGCGGCGAACTCGCGACCGGGAGCAAATTGCGCGAACTCGAACACAGGAGCGGATGGAAGGCGGCCATGATGGAGTGGCTTCCCATCGTGGAGCGTGTGAACCTGTGGCCGGAAGCTGCACAGCAGTGGATGGCCGCCGGCGAGCCCGACAGTGCATTGGACGCACTGGAGCGCGGCCTCGCCGAGCGTTCCACCAACATGTCCTTCCTGATGGAGGCTCCGTCCTTCCGCCCGCTACATGGCGCGCCACGCTTCCGAAAGATCGCACGCCAAATCGGCCTGGACCGACTGCAGCTGCGAGAACCGCGCGCTGCCGAATAGGCTTTCCTGGAACGACTGCCACACTGCTCATTCACGGCCTGCGACCCGCATTGAGCTACATTTTCAGTTTGAACACGCGCAGGGCGTTCGTCTCATAAATCTGCTTGCGTTCGTCCTCGGTCACGGTCGCGCTGTCCATGAAGCGCACGGCTTCGGCGTCGTCTTCATAAGGAAAATCGGCCGCGAACAGGATGCGCTCGGCCCCGAGCACGTCCAGGCTGAGCCGCAGCGCCGGCATCGACGTCACGCCGGAGGTCGTGATGACGAAATTGTCGAGGAAATACTGGCTCGGCAGCTTGGGCAGCTTGTCTGTCGCACCGATCTTCACTTCGAGCAGATAGCGGTTGTCGATGCGCTGCAGCCAGAACGGTATGCCTTCGCCCATGTGGCCGAGCACGATCTTCAGCTTGGGAAAGCGATCGAACGTGCCCGACATGATCAGGCGCATGGCATGCAGCCCGGTCTCGGCGGCAAAGCCCCAGCCGGCGAAATAGAGGGCGTAATCGAGATACGGTGCCACCATCGACGGCGCGGGTTCGCGCGGATGGAGGTAGATCGGCATGTCGAGGGCCTCGGCCGCCTCGAAGATGGGCTGGTACTTGGGCGCGTCGAGATATTCGCCCATCGTATGGGAGTTGATGATCAGGCCACAGAGGCCGAGCTTGCGGGCGGCGCGCTCGATCTCACGCGCCGCTGCCGCCGGATCCTGCGGTGCGATCGCCGCCAGGCCGGCGAAGCGAGTCGGATGGGCTTTCACCGCAGCCGCGAGCGCGTCGTTCGATTCCGCCGCCAGCCGTGTCGCCAGAGCACTCTCGAACACCTGCACGCCCGGCGATGTGATCGAGAGGATATGCATGTCGATGCCGAGCGAATCCATGTGAGCGATGCGGCCGGCACCGATATCGAGCAGGCGATCGTCCAACGGTTTATTGGCGGGCGTCTGCGCCAGGATGGTTTCGCCCATCTTGGCAAAGCCCGGTTCGACATCGCGGCTTGCGAGCACGACCTGCCATTGCGCCATGATCTCGGGTGTCACGAAGGCTTCTTCCACCGCGATGCGCCGTATGGCCATGACCCTGCTCCCCCCGATTGATCCACTGCGAATCGCAGGTAGCGCAGGCCGACGCTGATGTCGATGAAAAGAGGGGTGCGTGACCGGGAGATGTTGCCCTCCTCCAACCATCGTCACTTTTGCGCGGCCATCCGGAGAGTCGTGTGCACAAAGCGAAGCTTGACGACGATATCGTAGTCATTGCGCTCGGAAGGCGGGGGCATCTTCGGCTTTTCGAGAGTATTGATCCGAAGCGGACGGCTCATCTCGTGACAGATAATGCAGGCTGGCCAACGTCTTCGTTCAGAACTCGATCAGCGAGGAGGGCAAGAAAAGCTGGTCCAACTGGTTCGTCGGGCCTTCACCAGCGTCTGCAAACGCGCGGCATCGACACCGTCATCATCACCGGTTGCGCGACCAGCATCTGCTGCGAGTCGACCGCCCGCGACGCCATGTGCTGACATTCGCAGATGTGGTTTCAACGGCGGACGTCACTTCCCTACTGAATGCTTGAACGGGATTGTGCGGTCCGGAATCGACGGCTTTGACAAAACTGGCCTGATAATCCCGCTGCTGCCGTCTAGAGGCAGGTGCTCCGCGGGTGTCCGCGCCTCCTTGCGAAGCATAACCCTTGTCCGCAGCGGGCTTCTTCACGCCTCTGTAATCAAGATCTCTACCCGTCCCGCAAGATTCGCCCGTCGAACGATTGAACCCGACAATTCGCACAGCTATCGTTTAACTACAGAACGCATGCAGCCTGGTTTACGTGCCCGCTGCTCAGCGAGTGTTATTCGGTGGGAGGTTACGTCCGTGTCAGGCCATTCTCTGCGTCATGCCGTCAACATCGCCGGCGATTCTGCCAAGGTACATACCGCACTCACGACCCTCGAAGGGTTGAAGGGCTGGACGATGGCCGAGGTCTCCGGTAGCGGCGGTGTCGGCTCGAAGTGGACACTGAAATATCCGGGCGGCCCGACCTTCGTCTGGGAGATCACGGCACAGGATGATCATAAGGTGGCTTGGAAGTGCACCTCGGGGCCGGGTGACTCGGCCGGCACGACGGTCGCCTTCGATCTCGCCAAGACGCCGCACGGCCGCGTGCAGATCGCTTTCTCCCATGCCGGCTGGCCACACCAACAGGGCAACTTCGACAAGTGCAACGCCCTGTGGGGTATGATGCTGCATCACCTCCGGTCCTACGTCGAGAAAGGGATGGTCGCGCCCGCCTACTCCTGACGCGTTTTTTTCAGAACGGGGTGCAGACTATGCAGCAGTCACTTGTCGAATTCGTCACCGCCATGGACAAGGCGGGTTTCCTCGTGCGCATCAAGGACGAGGTCCGCGTCGACCAGATCCCAAAGCTCATGGAGACCAATCCCACCAAGGCCATCCTGGTGGAGAAGATCAAGGACACCGAATTCTCGGTCCTGGCCAACGCCTATTCGAATCAGGAGATGTTCGCCTGGGCCATGGGTTGTGACAAGACGCGGACCGGGCTGGAGATGGTCGCGCGCTCCAAGGGACGGGTGAAATGGGAGACGGTGACGACGGCTCCCTGCAAGGAAGTGATCCTGAAGGGCGACGATGTTGACCTGACGCGCTTGCCACTGTTCCTGCATCACGACCGTGACGGGCACGCCTACACCAACGACAATCTCTTCATCAGCAAGCATCCCGACACTGGCGTCTACGACTGGGGCATCTACCGCTCGATGTTCCGTACGAAGAACGAGAAGTCGGTCGACATGACCTGCACGTCACATCGCCAGCGCATCCACGCCATGGCGGCGGCGGCGAAGGGCCAGAACCTGGAGGTTGCGATCGTGCTGGGTGGTCCGACGATCGACAAAATCTCGGCCCTGGTCGGCGTCACCACGGACACGGACGACTTCGAAGTGCTCGGCGCCTTCTACGGTGCGCCGGCCAAGATGATCAAATGCGAGACCATCGACGTGATGGTCCCGGCGAACGCCGAGATCGTACTCGAGTGCGAGCTGATGGCGCTCGAAGGCCTCGTCTACGACGAAGGGCCGTACGGCGAATTCACCGGCATGTATGGCGGCGGCATCAAGCACAACTATCGCCTCAAGGTGAAGGCGATGACCTACCGCAAGGGCGGCATCTTCCAGCATTGCACGATCGGCGGCCTGCATCCCTGGTACACCGACAACATGCTGCAGCTGCCGGCAATCGAGGCCGACCTGTTCAACGGATTGAAACAGGGCGGCATCGACGTGCGCGAGGTGCGCTGCCCGCTGGGCGGCCTGTCCAACATCGCCTACGCCAAGATCAACCCGCTGGGTGCAGGCGATTCCAAGCAGGCGCTGGGCATCATGCTGACCTGCTCCAAGCAGGGACTGCCCAAGGTCGCCATGGTGTTCGACACCGACGTCGACATCTGGGACGACCAGGCGGTGCTGGCCGCCATGGCCTACCGCTACATGCCGGACAAGGACACCGTGCGGCTCGACGGGCTCAACACCATGACCGTCGATCCGAAGAGCACCACCTTGGGCATCGCCTCGAAGATCGGCATGGATTGCACCGTGCCGCTGGGACCGGAATGGAACCCCAACGAATTCGTGCGCAGCACCGTCACCGACCTCGGCGATCCGCCGGCCAACCTGAAGATCATGACGGAAGAGGCGCTGACCAAGGACATGGAGGCGTTCATCCGGGCCGAACCGCGTGCCTGGCATGACATCCTGAAGCAGTATCACGGTCAGCCCTATCCGGTGCTCTATCGGGCCTTCGGCAATCTGCGCCACAAGCTTGGTCGCACCAATGACCCGCCCTGGTATCGCTACACGCTTTCCGACACGCCGTTTTCGTGGGAGGCGAAGCCGCAGCCCGTGAACCATTCGGATCCGCGCCACATCAAAACCAGCGGCTGAGCATTCGCATGGCAGCCAGCCAGCCCGTCCGGCGCATGGTCGTCGGTATCACCGGCGCCTCGGGAACGGTCTACGGCATCCGTGTACTGGAGATGTTGCGCGCCATGAAGATCGAGAGCCATCTCGTGATCTCCAAGGCGGGCGACCAGACGCGGTCACTCGAAACCGATATGTCGGCGGCCGAGATCCGGGCGCTCGCCGACAAGGTCTATGCGCCAGGCGACATCGCCGCGGCCATCTCGAGTGGTTCGTTCCACACGATGGGCATGATCGTGGCGCCCTGCTCGGTGCGCACCCTGAGCGAGATCGCGACCGGCGTAACGTCGAGCCTGGTCGCCCGTGCAGCCGACGTCTGCCTGAAGGAACGCCGCCGCGTCGTCCTGATGTTCCGCGAGACGCCGCTGCATGCCGGGCACATCAAGAGCATGCTGGCAGTCACGGAGATGGGCGCCATCGTCGCCGTGCCGGTTCCGGCCTTCTATGCGCGGCCGCGCACCGTCGACGACATCGTCACCCATTCAGTCGCCCGCGCCCTCGATCTGTTCGGTCTCGACACCAAGGCCTTTCCCCGCTGGACAGGTCCGTCGGGCCTACCGCCCCGGCGGAGGACTCCAAAGTGATGCACCGTCGCGCAGCGATTGCTGCCATGCTGACCGTCGCTGGCGGAGTTTCGTCGGCACGTGCGCAGACCGCTGATGTACGTGTCGTGGAATCGGCGCCGAAGGCACATGCCCGTATCGGCCGGCGCAGCAGTGCCTTCTTCGTGCGCTTCGATCGGCCGGTCGACCATCGCAAGTCGACCCTGGTCATCAAGCAGGGCGACAAGGTGATCGAACGCCTGCACCCGCGCCTCGAATCGGCGCCCGAAGTGTTGTTCGCGGAAGCGCCGACCTTGCCGCCGGGCGACTACACCCTGCACTGGGCGGTGATCACCCTGCAGGGAGAGAAAGCCGTCGCAGGCGACATCCCTTTCCAGGTCTCCGACCAGCCACCCAAGTAGGCACCGCGTGCGGCCCGCTCGCTCAAGTCACTTTGAGGATCCTGCGTCCCACGAGAATCGTCAGGAAGGCGACTGCCGTGCCGAGCGCTGCCTCGGCCAGCCGGTCGACCAGCAGCGGCGGCCAGGGCGCGCCGCGGCTCAGGTTGCTCATGCCGATAGCGAGCGGCGAGAAGAAGAGCAGAGCTACGCCGTAGTTACGCGCCACGGCGATCTCCGCCGCCGCCTGGCAGACGATGATGATCGCAATCAGCGCGAGATGGTCGGGCTCGAACGAGAACAGGAAGGTGGCCACGCCCACGCCACCCAAGGTGCCCAGCATGAGATGCAGCGTGCGGCGCCAGACGTCGGTGGCGGCCAACGCGGGCATCAGGGCGGCGACGGTCACTGCCGCCCAGAAGGCGTGGCCGATACCGAGGGCAATGGCGAGCCCCCAAGCCGTCAGCACGCCGAGCGTGGCGGCACCGATCAGGATCAGATGCTGCCGATGGTCGAGAGTGGCGTAACCCGCCGCGAGGCGGCGACTCCATCCATCGGGTCTCGGTTCTTCTCCAGACTTGCCATTGCGCACACCGCTCAGCCACGCCAGCAGCACCGAGAAGGCGGCACCGCCTGCGCCGGTTGCTATGCCGATCGGCAGGCGGTCCCAGCTCGTGGGGATGCTGGCGATGATCAGCAGCACCAGGACGAAAAACATCTCGCCGCGCGGCACCCATCGCATCGCCGCGCCGAGCGTGGCAGCGGCAACCACAGTGACGGCGAGCAGCACGCCCAATACCGGCAGCGGCGCCTGCGCGGCCGCATAGGCCATGGCCACCGCGATGGTGACGACCAGGCCCGCACCGGCCACGATCTGCGTCGTCACGCGCTGCTTGGCAGACTCGCCGTGGCCGTAGAGCATCGCCAATCCGCCGAAGGCGGCATAGACGGCAAGGTCGAGACGGCCCACGGCATCAAGCGCCAGCAGCGGCAGGCCGACTGCCAGAGCGACGCGCAGCGCGTCCTCGACATCGTCACGGCGGATTTGGCCAAGAGAGCGACGCATCAACTGTTGTACTCGCGGAAAGCAAGGACGGACTGACCATGCCCTATCAAGATTTGCGCGCCTTCCTGACCGCCTTGAAGAACTCGGGTGACCTCGTCGACATCACACGTCCGATCGCCCTCAAGTACGACATTGCCAAAGCTCTTGCCAAGACGAGTTCGATCCAGGGCCCGGCTCTGATGTTCAAGGACACCGGCACGGAGTTTCCGCTGGTGGCAGGTGTCTACGGCAATCGCCGCCTGGCGTTGAAGGCCTTCGAGGCGACGGAACAGACGATCCACGAGAAGGTGCTGAAGGGAATCAACAACCAGATCGCTCCCGTGGACTTCAAGGGAGCGCCGCCTTGCCAGGAAGTCGTGCTGACGGGCGATGCGATCGATGTCACCAAGCTGCCGGTGCCGACCTACAGCCCCAAGGACGGTGGGCCCTATATTACAGCTGGCATCGTGGTGTCGGAGAATCCCGAGACCGGCACACCCGATATCGGCAACTACCGCTTCCAGGTTCACGGGCCGAAGGAGCTAGGCGTGTTCTCCGCGCCGAACCATCGCT
Source organism: Reyranella sp. (assembly GCF_004297405.1). GTDB lineage: Bacteria > Pseudomonadota > Alphaproteobacteria > Reyranellales > Reyranellaceae > Reyranella. Next base: position 360,934 of record NZ_SCVC01000011.1, on the reverse strand, counting down.
TCGGCAAGAACATCGCGCATGCGACAGCGATGGGGAAGCAACTGCACGGCGCGATCGTGATCGGCGTCGATCCGCTGACCATGTACTCCTGCCAGGTGCAGTCGAGCGACGCCACCAACGACTGGTTCGTTGCCGGCGGGCTGCGCGGCGCGCCGGTCGAGCTCGTGAAGGCAGTCAGTAACGACATGAAGGTGCCGGCGCACGCGGAGATCGTGATCGAGTTCACGGTCGACACCAATGACCAGAAGATCGAGGGGCCGCTCGGTGAATACACCGGCTACTACACGGCAGCCTCGCTCAAGCCCGTGGCGAAGATAACGGCGATTACGCACCGCAAGAGCGCGATCTTCCAAGGCCTGCTGACCGGCAAGCCGATCACCGAGAACCATGTGCTGAAGCAGATCCCGTTCGAGACCTCGATCCTGCGGCAACTCCAGGCTCAGTTCCCGACGATCAGCGACATCTCGATCAACAGCTCGGGTGGCGTGCAGGTCTACGTCGTCATCGCCATGAAGCCGCGCTACGAGGGCGAGGCGCGGCACGCGATCCTCGCCGCCATGGCATCTAACCTCCATCCCAAGTGGGTCATCACGGTCGACCCCGATATCGACATCCGCAATTCCGCCGAGGTCGAATGGGCCCAGTCGTTTCGGGTTAAGCCGAGCGACGACGTGTTCGTCGTCGACCGTACGGCTACCGCACCGCTTGACCCCTACACCGACGGTGGCTTCTCGTCTTCGGTCGGTATCGATGCAACCAAGCCCTTCGGCGTCGAGTTCCCGGAAGTTTCCGAAGTGCCGGGGTGGCGCGACTTCGACCTGCCGGAAATCGACAAGCGGTAGGCGCTCGGGAGGATCGTTCCATGCCGCTCAAGATCGCCGTCCCCGATCTGGTGTCGAACTCTTACTTCCCGGCGGCGGCGGCGGTCGAGCTGGGCTTCTTCAGGGAAGAAGGGCTCGACGTCGCGCTTGAGCTGATCTTCCCGGTCGACAAGACCTATGCCGCGCTGCGCGACGGACAGATCGATCTGGTCGGTGGCTCGGCGCATTCGGCTCTGGCGGCGTTCCCGGAATGGAAGGGCGTAAAGCTTCTCTGTGCCCAGGCCCAGGGCACCTACTGGTTCCTGGTCATGCGCTCTGACCTGGCTCCTCAACGGAATGATCTCGGCGTCGTCAAAGGCCGCAGGATCGGAGCAGCCCCCTGGGTCGACCTGGCCCTGCGGCGGCTTCTGCTGGAAGGCGGCATCGACATCGAGCGCGGCCAGGTCCAGATCATGCCCGTGCCCGGTGCGGTTGGGGACACCGTCAATTTCGGCGTCACGGCCGCCGAGGCTCTGGCGGACGGCAAAATCGATGGCTTCTGGGCCAATGGCATGGGCGCCGAGGTTGCCGTGCGCCGCGGCGTCGGCACGGTCGTCCTCGACGTTCGCCGCGGTGACGGGCCGAAGCCCTGCTTCTACTATACGATGGCCGCCATCTCCACCACCGACGCGCTGATCGAGCGCTCGCCAGAAACGGCTGCTGCCGCCGTGCGCGCGATCGTCAAGACGCAGAAGGCGCTGAAGCAGGATTTCCAGCGCGCGACGGCGGTTGGCGAGAAGCTCTTTCCGCCCGCCGAGGCCGCCCTGATCGCCGAACTGGTGCGACGCGACCTGCCCTTCTATGACGCTACGATTTCGGAAAAGTCCGTCGCCGGCATGAACGCCTTCGCCCGCGATCTCGGGATCCTGCACGGCCATCCCGCCTACCGCGATGTCGTGGCGACACCGTTCCAGTCTCTCTGGAAAAGCTAGAGCGAGCGAATGCGCATGCCCAGTCCCTTTGACGCCGTCACCACCTACTTCCACGCCAAGGACGGGAACCGCCCGTTCCTGATGCGCCAGGCCTTTGCCGAAGGCGTTCAACTGGAAATGGTCGTGAAGACGGAGGCCATTTCCTTCCCGAGCACAGCGCGCGGACTGGTCGAGATCGAGGAGGTTCTCGTTCGTCGCATCGCGACCGATTTTGAGAATGTCTATTCCTTCGGACTGGCACAGCCGACGGAGGTCGATCGACGTCGCTTCTCCTGCCCTTGGCTGGTGGCCATGTCGGCCAGGGCCGATGGCGCCCTGCGAGTCGGGGTGGGGCGCTACGATTGGCAGTTTTCGCCCGACCTCAAGTGCCTTGTCGAGAAACTGCTCATCACCATCGATGTGATGCAGGTCCTTCCGGCAAGTGAGCTCGACAGAATCATGAGCTGGATCACCAGCCTGCCTTATCCCTGGTGCCAGCCCGACGAGGTCGTGAGGACCATGCCTCGCATCGAAGAGCTCGCACCCGTCGAGCGCTACTTGAAAGAGGCTCGGTTGAATCCGCCGAGCGCTGACTGAGGAGACTAGTATGTCGAATACCGAAGACGACAACCCAGCCAACACCTCGCGCCGCGTCGCGATGGCCTCAGGAGCAGCCCTGCTCGGCTCTACGATCCTTGGAGGCCTGTCGGCCAATGCCCAGTCCGGCACGACACCGGCTTCGGCACCGACGGCCGCAATGCCGTCTGGCTACAACATCCTGTTCGTGCTGGTCGATCAGGAGCACTTCTTTCCGAAGTGGCCGTTCCCGGTGCCAGCGCGCGAAGCCATCAAGAAGAAAGCCGTCACCTTCCTCAATCATCAGGCAGCGTCGTGCGTGTGCTCCTCGGCCAGGTCCGTCGTCTACACGGGTCAGCACATCCAGCACACAGGCATCGCCGACAACCTGAACTACATCTGGCAGCGCGACCTCGCGACCAGCATCAAGACCGTCGGCCACCGTCTCGGTGAACTCGGCTATCACGCTGCCTATCAAGGGAAGTGGCACCTGTCCGCCAATCTGGATCTCAACGCCAAGGCTATCGATGCGCCGCTGCTCAAGTACCGCGAGACCATCGCGTCTTACGGTTTCAAGGACTTCTTCGGCGTCGGCGACCTGATCGACGGCACGCTCGGTGGCTACAGCTACGACGATTCGACACTGGCCTCTGCGATCACGTGGTTGCGGACCGAAGCGGAAACGCTGCGGACCAAGGGCCAGCCTTGGTACCTGGCCGTGAACTTCGTCAATCCGCATGACGTGATGTACTACAACTCCGATCTGCCGACGGAGAACATCCAGAGCGCCAACCATGCAATGCCGATCGCGCGGGCACCCGACGACGAACTCTACCGCGCGACCTGGGACAATTCTCCCTTGCCAGCCAGCCGGCACCAGTCGTTCGACAGCCCCGGCCGCCCCGTCGCCCAGAAACTCTACCAGCAGATCCTGGATCTGCAGGTGGGCCGATGGCCGGACGAAGATCGCCGCTGGCGGGCTTTGCGCGACTACTATTTCAACGCCATCCGCGATTGCGACCGCAAGGTCGAACTGTTGCTCGACGCGCTGCGCAACAACGGTATGGACAAGAACACCATTGTGATCTTCACAGCCGATCATGGCGAGCTGGGCGGCACTCATCAGATGCGGGGCAAAGGCACGAACGCCTACCGGCAGCAGAACCATCTGCCCCTGATGATCCATCACCCTGCATTCGAGGGTGGCACCGAGTGCAAGGCCATCACCTCGCAGCTCGACCTCACGCCGACCATCATCGGCCTGACCGGGAAGGACGTGACGGCAAGGACGCGCGCTTCAGAAGGGCTAAAGGGTAAGGATTTTTCGACGTGGCTGCGCAACCCGGCACAGGCTGAACTGCAGTCGATCAGGCCCGCTTCGCTCTACAACTTCGACATGTTGTCCTTTCAGGATCCGAAATGGGCGGCGATGACCGTCGACACTCGCGCATATCGTGCGGCGAGGCCGGAAGAACAGCTGGCTGCGCTGGCGAAACACCCGCCGAACTTCCTCAACAGGGTGGCGATCCGTAGCATCTGGGACGGCCGCTATCGCTTCTCGCGCTACTTCTCTCCGATCCGGTTCAACACGCCTGGTTCGCTGGAAGAGCTTTTCGCGATGAACGACGTCGAGATCTACGATCTCCACAACGACCCCGACGAGATGACCAATCTCGCCATCGACCGGAAGCGAAACGGAGATCTCATCGTCGCCTTGAATCAGGAAGCCAACCGCCGCGTCGCGGAGGAAGTCGGCGAAGACAATGGCCACTTCTTGCCGATCCGCGACGGCAAATGGCATTTCCCTCCTGCAAGCGAGAGATAGGCGACGAAGCATGTACTTGACGACCGAACGGCTGCCGTCGCCTCGGAAATCCTAGACCGCTCACTGCGCCTTCAGTTTCAAAGCCCCAACCTCCCGGAAGGCTGCTTCCACGTTGGCAATTTTACCGCTGTGACAGTCAACCGATACTTCGATTGGTCCTGCGAGTTCAGGGCGGCCATCCTTTTTGACCCCAGGATGCCCACTTTCGACATCGGCACCGGCCGCCTTTGTTCCCGCGCTATTGGCCTCACCCGGCACTCTGACAAAAATGTCAGTGCGGTCGATGCCGTGTTGTTGAACAAGATGTTCGATGGCGAGGTCTGCTTCGCGACGGGTTGCGAAGCTGGCAACAATGGTGCGTTCCATGGATATCTCCACAACAGACAGGCGTCAGCACCATCAGTGGTTTGGGTGCTATGAGCGCCAACGCCGAGCGTTGCAGAGCGTTCCAACTCAGAAGAATCAGTGCGGGTGCGCCGCTTCTTGGGGTCGTTTGCGAGAAAAACTACCCACTACGACCTAGCCATCGCCACAGACTTTGGCGATGGACGGTCTAACCAGAAACACCGCATGAAACGGGATTTTCCTAGCTTGAGGCTGAGATCTTCGACGACGCTTACGCCTACTCCGGCTTGAGGCCGATCTCCTTCAGCACCGCCAGCATGATCTCTGTGTCGCGCTTGAAGCGGGCGTTTGTGGCCTCGAAGCTGAGGGGGCCGATGATCATGTAGTTGGCGAGAAGTTGCTTCACCTTCTCGTCGGTGCCCGCCTCGATCAGCGTGTCGGAAAGCTTCTTCACGATGTCCTTCGGCGTCGCAGACGGAACGGCGAAGGCGGCAAACGCGCGCGTCTCGTAGGAGCTGCCGACCGCGCCCTGCTCCGTCATGCTCGGCACGTCGGGATAGGCCGGCAGACGGTCGCCCTGGACGGCGATGATCTTGCCCTTACCGGACGTAATCACCGGCGCCGCCGCGGCGGGGCTGCCCGACGCACCATCGAGCGCCTGGGAGGCCACGTCGGCCCACATCGCTGCCTCGCCGCGATACTGCACCACCTCGAACTTCAGCCCGTACTGCCTGGCCATCGTCTCGATCAGCACATGCGGGGTCGAGCCGGGGCCGTAGGAGCCCCAGTTCAGCTTGTCGACCTTCTTTGCATATTCGACGAACTGCTTGAGGTTGGTCGCACCGGTCTTCTCGGCCGCGATCACCGGCCCGCCGAGGCTGGTCGTCATCGTCAGATAGGTGAAGTCCTTCTCCGGATCGTAGGGCAGATCCTTTATCGTGACGCGATTCTGGATCAGCGACGAGGAGATGGTGCAGAGGATCGTGTGGCCGTCAGGCGCCGCGCGCTTGACCTCCGCGGCGCCGATGGTGCCGCTGGCGCCGCCCTTGTTGTCGACGATGACCGTCTGGCCGAGCTTGCGCGAGAGGTAGTCGCCAAAGGAGCGTGCGATGCCGTCGGTCTGACCGCCGGCCGGATAGGGCACGACGATGCGGATCTGCTTCGACGGGAAGGTGCTCTGCGCAGACGAAGTGGTGAACAAGGCGGGGGTCGCCAGGACGCCCGCGCTAGCCGCGATGATGCGGCGCCGCGTCGGATTCAATATTATCTCCCTATGTCCGCGAGACCTTGTGGGCCCCGAAATCCGGCGGGACCCTAGTTCAGAGCGTCTGACTCAAGCAAGCGACAGCGTCACGCAGTGGGGCAATTGCGAAATTTCAGCTTCTCGATGTGTTCCGTCAGGTGGCGGTGGAAATGGCCGATCGCCTGTTCGTAGTGGCCGAAGGTGAAATGCGTGTTGGCGCCCGAAGCCAATCCAGCCTGAATGGCGCAGGCCGCCTGCCGGTCTTCGGTCAAACCTGCATCCTGCACAAAGTTGGCGTCGCGCCTCGCCTCGGCGATATCGAGCGGCTTGCCGTTCTTGATTCGCGGAGCGAGCTGATAGACGACCCAATGCGTTTCCGAGGGCGTCACCGGCTCCAGAATGACGAGCATGGCATGACTGGACAGGAAACTGACATGCGTATTGGGGAAGAGCTGATGCGTGTCCGTAAGACGCCCCTGGACGTTCCACTCCTCGCGCGGCATCTGGCGCAACTTCTCGATGCGGCGGAACGGAAAGACGATGCGCGAATTGCGGCCATGCAACTCGACCACGTTCAGGTTGTCGTAGCCGTAGGGGTAGAAGGATTGATTGTGGAGGGCCTTGATGTGATAGCCCTCCATGGAAGTCTCGCCGATCAGCTTCCAGTTGGCCTTGTCGTCGAATTCGAGCTTGTTGAAGAGCACGTAGTCGGGCGGCAATAGGTCCGGCACGTCCGGCAACGCGCCATCGGACAACGGCGCGTCTTGCGTCACGAAGATGAGACCGCCCTTCTCGTGCACCGTTACCGGCACGAGCCCGTGCTCTTCCTTGTCCAGTCCCGGAAAGCCCTCTTCGCCAGGAACATGGCGCAGCGTGCCATCGAGACCGTAGATCCAGGCATGATAAGGGCAGGCAAACGCCCGTTTGCAGCCCTCACCTTCCTCGAGCTTCATGCCGCGGTGACGGCAGGCATTGCGGAATCCACGGACGATGCCGTCCAGTCCCCGCACCACGAGAAGCGGCGTCCCGACGGTGGTGCGCGCGATGTACGAGCCCGGCTCCGGCAAGGCCGCCGAGGGGCAGAAGGCCATCGGCACGCGACGCAGCACCTCCAGCTCGGCGGCGAAGCGCTCTGCGGAGCTGTAGTTCGCGGCCGGCTCGCGCCACACCGACGTGCCCTTGTCCGTCGACTTGGCGTCGACATGCGCCAGGATGCGATCGACCAGGTCGACATCGTCGAGGAGCGCGCTCATTGTTTTCCTTCCGCTGTGCAACTCGAATGGTTCGAGGTGATCGGACTTTACGTAACAGAATGAACTGCGGGGTGCTCGACGAACTGACCAGCCCGAATGACTCAACTATCGGCGGGATGCTGGCTTGAATGGAAGCGTTCCCTTCCACAAAGGCGCACTCATTGTCTCGCCGAAAGAGAGGAAGTTTGCGTTGAAGGCAATGCTGACGCGTTCTTCGTTCGTCCGATTGACCGGCACACTGTGGGAGAGCCACGCGGGAAAGAGCACGAGGCGTCCCGGCTTGACCTGAACGGTCATGCGATTTCCATTGAAGCGGTTGAGCTGCTTTACACGCGGCATCAGTGCGACGGCGGCTGGCCTGGGATCGGTGAACTCGATGATGTCCGCACCACCAGGCGTCCTGACGTAATAGACACCACTCAGGTAATTGTTGGGGTGGGTATGGGCACTGTTGAGCCCTCCGGGTGGATTGAAGTTCGCCCAGCAACCGGTAATCGCGAACTCTCGATAGTCGATCTGCATGAACTCGAGGCCGCCACTGACAGCCTGCCGCAAGAGAGACGTGAGTTCGGCAAACTCCGGCCGGTTTTGCATGTCCGGATCGGTCTGCAGAGTAGCGCCTGGCGCAACGGGCGGGCGTGAGCCGGTAAGCCGTTCGATATTCGTCATCAGCCGAGCATTGAACCCTTTCGCAAACTCGGGCTCCAAATCGACGATCCAGATTGGCGTCGGAAAGAATTCCTGGACGCTTGTCTTTGCCAACATGACGGTCACTCTTTCATCTTCGGACGATCAGGCGCTGCGCGACTGGAGAAGTTAGGTTTAAAACGACAGCGAGCGCTCCGCCAGATCCTGCCGCGTCGTTCACGGAACCGATGAAATGCACTTCTTCTTGAGCGCTTCGAAGAGCATCTCGTTGGGTTCACCCGTTTCGGCCTCGTTAGCAGCGAGCTGAAACTTGCCGATGGCCGCGCGCGTCGCGGGACCGATCGTGCCGTAGGTCGTGCCGCTATAGAAGCCGAGATCACGCAAGAGAAGCTGGATGGACTTGACCTGGTTCGTCCGGTCGGTGGGCCAGGGACCGATATCAACGGCGCACAAGGTCTTTGGTGGTTCCAGATTTTTCGCCGACAAGCCCACCGGATCTCCGTTGCTCGCTTCGGCTTGCGGTGGCGACGGCGACACTCCAAGCTCCTGAGCAGGCTCCGGATTAGCCCGTGTTATCGCCGCAGGCTCCGTGGGACGTGGTGGCAGTTTCAGCCCCTCACCAACGTACACCGGCTTCACCTGCGCCGCCTTGGAAATGGAAAGAGACGCGTGGCCACTTCCGGGCATGGGGGGAAGGTGATCCCGGAGCGCGAAAGCACCCCCGCCGAGCAACGCCAGGACAATGGCACAAGTCACGACAGGCATTGTGAGCCGTCGCATGCCTTGCCCGCCTTCGGAAGCGGTCGCCATGAGATTGCTTTCCTCTTTCGCCCGAACTCCCACTGGAGACGTTACTGGGGAGCTTGGTCACCTTCAATGGCTACAAAGGGTAGCCTTCGGGAGGTTGGCAGGCGTTGTCAGGCCGAAGCATCTTGCAACAGACGCTCGAGCTTCGCAGCCTCGAGCTTCAGCATCGGCACAAGCTCGCGCCGCCTGGCTTCATCGAGACGATCCTCGATCGCCGCAAGCGACACGGCATAGACTGGCCGTCCCTGAAGATTGCGCACCGGCACTCCGATGCCCCAGGACCCCTTCATCAAAAGACCGGGGTTGAGCGCATATCCCTCCTTCCGCGTGCGCGTCACCGCATCGCGCAGGCTCTTGGATGAATAAGCCGGATACTTCTCCTGAATGGTTGCGGCATTGGCTGCGATCGCGTGTTCGATCTCGTCATCCGGCAGGGCCGACAGAACGGCGAGACTGCCGGCGCCGATGCCAAGCGGATGCCGGTCACCCGCCTGCAGCACATGGCTACGGATGGGAAACGGTCCCTCCTCCCGGTGAAGGCAGACGACATGGAGGTCGCGCCGCACGGACAGAAAGGCCGTATCGCCGGTGGCCTGGCTGAGACGCGTAAGTCCGTCGATCGCCTGGGCTTGGATGCCGAAGCGCCGTGCCGCGAGCATGCCGAGGACATAGCTCTCGGGACCGAGATGGTAGCGCCGGCTCACTTCGTCCTGGTCGACCAGCCCGGCGCGGACCAATGCACCCAAGGCTCTTCGTGCCGTCGGCTTGGCCAGCCCGGAGCTTGTCACGAGATCGGTCAAGCGCGCGCCGCGCTCATCTGCGCGCCCGACATCGAGCAGCAGTCCGAGTGCGCGCTCAATGCTCTGCGTCCCGCCGCCGGGTGGGTCTGCAGGAAAGGCGGCTGTCTTCGTCGGCTTGAGATGTTTCATCCTTCTATGGTCCACTATATGGTACTTCAATAATCATTATTTTCTTCATTTTTTCAAAACTACGAGTCAATTTATGGATCCTGATCATGAATATAGGTCCATTATATGGACCACACAATGGAGTAATCAATGGCTTTCTCATCAGTGGTGTTCGAGAAGGAACGGATCGAACTGGGCGGCACTGAGGAATGGATCGTGCGCGGAGGCCGTCACCTGTTTGCGCGTCTGCCGGACGCGCTGAAGGGGGTCCGCCAGATCGGAGTCATCGGCTGGTCCTCGCAGGCCCCGGCGCAGGCGCAGAACTTTCGCGAGTCGCTGGAAGGCAGCGCCATCAGAGTGAAAGTGGGCCTGCGGGCCGGCTCGCCCTCGTGGTCGGCGGCGGAGGCTGTCGGCTTCACCGCAGCGAATGGAACCTTGGGGGAGATGTACGACGTCATCGCCCAATCTGACCTGGTGTTGCTGCTGATCTCCGATGCGGCCCAAGTGGAGAACTACGACAGGATCATTGCCGCCCTGCGGCCTGGAACGACTTTGGGCCTGTCGCACGGCTTCCTCCTGGCCCACCTCGACAGCGCGGGGAAGAAATTCCCATCGAACATCAATGTCATCGGCGTCTGCCCCAAAGGCATGGGGCGATCAGTGCGCCGCCTCTACGAGCAGGGCCGGGACGTCAACGGCGCCGGCATCAACTGCAGCTTCGCTGTTCACCAGGACGTCGACGGTCGCGCCACCGACCAGGCCCTGGCATGGGCAGTCGCCATCGGCTCCCCCTGCACCTTCGAAACGACGCTCACGCAGGAGTACAAATCCGACATCATGGGCGAGCGCGGCATCCTGCTCGGCGCCGTGCATGGCATCTCCGAAAGTCTCTACCGCTGGTTCCGTACGCAGGGAATGGAAGCAGACGATGCGTTCCTCGAGTCCGCCCGCAGCGTGACGGCCGCCATCAGCAAGAAGATCTCCCAGGGTGGCCTTCTGGGCGTCTACCAATCGCTGAGCCCACAGGACCAGAAGCTCTTCGAGAAGGCCTACACCGCGAGTTATCGCTCCGCAGCCGACTTGCTGCATGAAATCTATGACGAGGTCGAAGGCGGCAACGAAATCCGCAGCGTCGTCAGCGCCGCGCGGCGGCTGGACCGCTTTCCCATGCACGAGATTGCCAATACCGAGATGTGGCAGGTCGCGCGGCACCCCAAGACCAACCGCGAGGCTGGCGTAAACCCGGTCACCGCCGGCATCTATGTCGCGACCATGATGGCGCAGGCCGACCTGCTGCTCGAGAAAGGCCACCCCTATTCGGAGATCGTCAACGAATCGATCATCGAAGCGGTCGACTCACTCAACCCCTACATGGACTATCGCGACGTTGCCTACATGGTCGACAATTGCTCGACGACAGCGCGGCTCGGCGCTCGCAAATGGGCGCCGCGCTTCGATTACGCCGTCACGCAAACGGTGCTGCCAACCATGGATCACGGCACGCCGTCCGATCCGGCCCTCTTCCGGAACTTCCTCGACAGCGACCTTCATCAAGCCCTGTCCGTCTGTCTGGCCTTGCGGCCGCCGGTAGAGATCGCCGTGCTCGGCTGAAGCGGCCGAGCCAGACTGCAATCGCCAGCTGGCCTGACGAGACTTACGGATAAGTGATCGTCACCGGCCAGCTGGTGCTGCCGCCCGAATAGGCATAGGCCGCCGCACTGAAATCCGGCGGCCCCATGCTGCCTTTGGCATTGCGCGAGAAGCCATAGCCTTCCTCGGGCTGACCGAAGAAGCCGGTGCGCATCTTGGTCTCGCCCTTCTCGGCGTGGAACAGCGCGACGGCGTAGGTTCCGGAGGGTACGTTGCTGAAGACGCAGGTCGCCTGCTGATTGGCGATCGATGCGACGACACCTTTGAATTCCTGACCGGACTTGGGGAAAGTCGCGGCAGAATTGTACAACCCGCACCGGACATCGCCGTTGCTGTTGCGCAAGCCGCTCACCGGCACGCTGATCGTGTTGCCGGCTTGACCAAACGCTACACTTGCTGTGCCGAGCGCAAGCGCCGCGGCAAGACCAAACCTGAAAAAGCGCATCGTCTCCCCCTCTGCATCACTCCCCGATTCAATCGGCAGCAGCTATCGAGTTGTTGTTGGCGCCGACACCCAGCTTGTAGGCAATGCCCAGCCGGATCGTGTGCATCGACGGCTGAGCCGTCACGCCCCATGTGACTTGCTTCTGCTCGTACTGGCTGTAGCGATACTCCAGCCGCGTCGTCCATCCGCCGGAGATCACCGTCTCGATGCCCGGTCCTACGGTCCAGCCACTCACGGATGTGTCGTTCTCACCGAACATCGTCCCGCCGCCGGCCATCACCGCCGTACCGGTCGCCTTCACGTTCATGCCCGTGTAGCCGACCGCGCCGTAGAGCAATGTCGAAGGAATCGGCAGATAGCCCACACGTCCCATCACGCTCCACGAGCGGTTGGGGGAAACGGCCGCATAGCCCGTCCCGACCGGCGTCGTGAGTGTCGCCGTTTCCTGCATCCCGCTCCAGGTGAAATCGGCCATCACGCCGACCAAAGCCTGACGCGCGAACTGGTAGTCTGCGCCGATGAAGACACCCGCCAGCAGCCCTTGGCCACCGGTGTCGAACGTTGCCGAGGCGCCACCCGCTGTCGCGGTTACCGGCCCTGAGCTCATCCCTGCTCCCGCCGCGACACCCGCATAGACGCCCGTCCAGTTGAAAGCGGGTTCGTTGAAGGTCGGCCTGCTTTCCGCTGGGGCCACGCCAAGTCCGCCGAACTTGTAAGTGAGGCCGGCACGAACCGTGTGCGTCGACGGCGACATGGTGAAGCCCGTGCCACCCAGTGACTGGCCGCCGTACTGGCTATAACGGTATTCGAGCTTGGTCGCCCAATTGTTGCCCAGCATGGCCTCGAACCCGGGACCGAACGTCCAGCCGCTGAACGTATCGGTGCGCGAGAAGCTCGCTGCCTGGCCGCCGGCAAATGCAGTGCCCGAGGTCTGTATATTCTGTCCCGTATATCCGCCGGTGAAGTAAAACAGCGTCGAAGAATTGGCCAGGAAGCCCGCGCGCGCCAGCACAGCCCATTCGAAGTTGGGCCGTGAAGTGATGCTTGCACTGGCACCCGGTACGGTCGCCGAGTTCGTGCTCGAGATGCTGGACAGAGTTGCTTCGGCCAACACGCCGATCACGGCCCGCGGCAGGACCTGATAGTCCACACCACCATAGATCGAACCCAGGACGCCGCTGCCGCCCGAGTTGAAGCTCGCGCCGAGGCCACCGCCGCCGGTATCGATCCTGTTGACCAGGCCGCCTGCACCGAAGGCAGCGCCGATATAAAAGCCGGTCCAGGCCGGGCCAAAATCCTTTGCTGGAATGGTGACGGGCTGCGTCTGGGCAGACGCAGGCAACGCCGCACCCGCCGCAACCAGCGACGCGATGGCAGTTCTCCAAGACATTGGGCTGATATTCCTCCCACCCACCAGGAATGGTTCGGAAGATAACATACATGCACGGCGAGCGCACACGAATGGAGAGCGACCGATTAGATTTCTATCCTGGCGTGTTCCGCAACATTTCGTGGCTGAACGCCGATCGCGCTAGCTGGATAGCCACAGATCGCCCCAGGTTGCGGCGAGGAAGTCGGGATCATTCGAGTGGTTCTGCACACGGGTGCTGGCCACGGTGATCGACTCGATCTCGACCAGGGGCAGCAGCACCGCCTCGAAGGTCGCGATCTTCTGGAACTCCGCGATCTGTGCCCTGCGCCTGGCCGGATCGGTCTCGACCTTGATCCTGGCAACCAACGCATCGACGTCGGGATTGGAGTAACCGGAGGCGTTGCGGAAGGGTACGCCCTTCATGATGCCGTCGGTCGAGAAGTACTGCATCGTCGACGGCACGGGCTCCGACGGGTTGGCCTGGTTCGAGATCGCGAGATCGAAATCGTAGTCGGTGTAGATGCGCTTGATTGAGGTCGGGCGATCCGGCACCGAGAGATCGATGCCGATACCGATATCCTCCAGTGCCTGCTTCACATAGGCGCCGACCTTGCCATTCTCCGGAAACCAGCCGGCTGCCAGCAAGCTCAAGGTGAAGCGCTTGCCATCAGCCTTCTTCCGGTAATCGGCGGCATCGAGCAGGGCCGCCGCCTTCCTCGGATTGAAGGCGGTCCTGTAGATTTCGGTAGTGAAGAATTCCTTGTTTCGCGAATAGATCGGGCTCGTGCCCGGCCGCGCATGACCGTAGTAGACGGTCTTGGCGATGAAATCGCGATCGATGGCGTGGAAGATGGCCTGCCGGACCTCGCGCGTGGCAAAGATTGGATTGCGCATGTTGCATTCCAGGGTGGTCGACCACACGGCCTCGTCATAACCATTGGCCGTTGCCACGAATTTACCGGTCGCGGTGAGCCGCTTGATGTCGGGTTGAGTGACCGGATTGAACACGCCGATCTGGATGTCACCCGCTTCCATCGCGGCAGCTCGCCCGGCCGGATCTCGTATGTAACGGATGATCAATCGATCGAGATACGGCAGGCCCTTCTGCCAATAGGCGTCGTTCTTCACATACTCGACGTGGCTGCCGCGCACCCATTCCTTGAACTTCCACGGACCGGTGCCGATCGGCGCATTGTTGGCCGGATTGGCGGCGGGATCGGTGCCGGCGTAGATGTGCTTGGGAACGATGAAGCTCGTGGGTGCCGAGACCAGGGCGGAGAAGAAGAATTCCGGCGTCGGCTTGTCGAACCTCAGGACCACCGTCTCGGCATCGGGGGCTTCGATACCGACGAAGTCGGTCAGAGCCGACACGGCGGCGTACTTCTTCCAGATCTCGGCGACGGAGAAGGCGACGTCGTCGACGGTCATGTCCTTGCCGTCGTGGAACTTCACGCCCTTTCGGACCTTGACTGCGTAGCTCTTGAAATCGGCCGACGGCTTCCAGCTTTCCGCCAGCTCGCCCTCGAAGTCGCCACTCGACTTGCGGCGGCCGAGCCGCTCCAGGATCTTGGAGGCGGTGAAGATCGGGCTGTTCCCGCCGCCGGCCGGCACGTAGCAGGCTTGCGGTTCGCCGCCACCGAAAGTGGCAACCAGTGTTCCGCCACGTCGAGGTTCAGTCTGTGCCAGAGGCGTCCGCGCGACGGAGCCGACAAGGCCGGTCGCAAGCACCCCGATGTTGAAGCTACGACGCGAAACACCGTTTGCCATCACGCCCTCCGTTGCGCAGGGCCGAGCGAAGATCAGGCTATTTCTTCTTTGCCTTCTTGGCGCGCTCGATCGCTTCGCTGATGAGCCGGCGGGCCTCGTCGACGTCACCCCAGCCCAGCAGCTTCACCCATTTGCCGGGTTCGAGATCCTTGTAGTGGATGAAGAAGTGCTCGATCTGCTGGCGGGTGATCTCGGGCAGGTCGGTATAGGTCTTCACATGGACATAGCGCTTCGTGAGCTTGGGCGACGGCACGGCGATGATCTTCTCGTCCCCGCCGCCGTCATCCTCCATGCGCAGGACACCGATCGGTCGCACATTGATCACGGCGCCGGGAATGATCGGCCGCGTATTTGCCACCAGCACGTCGATCGGGTCGCCGTCGTCCGACAAGGTATGGGGCACGAAGCCGTAGTTCCCCGGATAGCGCATGGGCGTGTAGAGGAAGCGGTCGACGACCAGAGTGCCGGCCTCCTTGTCCATCTCGTACTTGATAGGCTCCCCACCAATCGGCACTTCGATGATGGTGTTGACGTCTTCCGGCGGGTTCTGACCGATCGCGATGGCGTCGAGGTTCATGCAGCAATCCTGAACGTTGGCCGCCGAAAGCACAAAAAGAAACCGGCGGCTTCTGAGAAGCCGCCGGTTCTTTCACGTTGGCCGGGGACGATCAATCGTCCGCGTAGATGTTGCGATCCTTGGTCTCAGGCACGAACAGCAGGCCGATGACGAAGGTCATCGCAGCCACGATGATCGGATACCAGAGGCCGGAGTAGATATCGCCGGTCGCTGCCACGATGGCGAAGGCCGTCGGAGGCAGGAAGCCGCCGAACCAGCCGTTGCCGATATGGTACGGCAGCGACATGCCCGAGTAGCGGATGCGGGTTGGGAAGAGCTCGACCAGCATGGCCGCGATCGGGCCGTAGACCATCGTCACATAGATGACGAGGATCGTCAGGATACCGATGACCGCCACCATGTTGATCTTGGCCTTGTCGGCCGCGGCCGGATAGCCGGCGGCGCGGATGGCCGCGGTCGCCTGCTCGTTGAAGGCCTTTTCCTTGGCTGCGCCCTCGGCCCCCGCTGCCCTCTTGTCGAAGGAGGTGATGACCTTGTCGCCGATCTTGATCTGCGCCGGCGTGCCGGGAGCAGCCCTCTCGTTGTGGTAGTTCACCGCGTTGCGCGCGAGGAACGACTTGGCGATGTCGCACGATGTCGTGAAGCTCGCCGTTCCGGTCGGGTTGAACTGGAACGAGCACTCGTTCGGATCGGCGATGACCGTCACCGGTGATTTCTGCAGCGCTTGTTCGAGCTGCGGGTTCACGGCCTTCGTAAGGGCGCCGAACAACGGGAAGTAGGTGAACACCGCAAGCAGGCATCCCGCGAGGATGATCGGCTTGCGACCGATCTTATCCGATAGCCAGCCGAAGAAGATGAAGAACGGCGTGCCGATCGCCAGCGACGCAGCGATGACGATGTTGGACGTCGTCGCATCGAGCTTCAGCGTCTGGGTGAGGAAGAACAGGGCGTAGAACTGGCCCGTATACCAGACCACCGCCTGGCCGGCGGTACCGCCGAGCAGGGCGAAGATCGCGATCTTGGCGTTCTTCCAGTTGCCGAAGGCCTCGCGCAACGGTGTCTTGGAGCCCTTGCCCTCGCTCTTGATACGCGTGAAGGCAGGCGACTCCTGCAACTGCAAACGGATCCAGATCGAGACGCCCAGCAGGATGATCGACAGCAGGAACGGGATACGCCAGCCCCACTCCGCAAACGCCTGAGGTGACATCGACAGGCGCAGCCCCAGGATCACGAGCAGCGACAGGAACAGGCCAACCGTGGCAGTGGTCTGAATCCACGATGTGTAGAAGCCGCGACGATCCTGTGGCGCGTGCTCGGCGACGTAGGTCGCGGCACCGCCATATTCACCACCCAGCGCCAGGCCCTGCAGCAGGCGGCAGGCGATGAACAGTACGGGAGCGGCAATGCCGATCGAGGCATAGGTCGGCAGGATACCGACCACGAAAGTCGCGATGCCCATCAAGGTCATCGTGACGAGGAAGGTGTATTTGCGGCCGATCAGGTCGCCCAGGCTGCCGAAGAACAGCGCGCCGAACGGGCGGACCGCGAAGCCGGCAGCGAAGCCCAGCAGGGTGAAGATGAAGGCCGCGGTCGGGTTGACGCCCGAGAAGAAGGCGGCGCTGATGTTCGCGGCCAACGCGCCCGCGAGATAGAAATCATACCACTCGAAGACGGTACCGACGGAGGAGGCAACGATGACCTTCCTCTCCTCGCGCGTCATGGGTCGACGGCGATCGTCGGCCAGTGCTGCTACGGCCATGTGCGTTACTCCCCAAGGTACGATAGGTGTCCGTACACGGACCCCATCTTAATTCCGGTGTAATTCGCAGAGCTTGTGTGGTGCAATTCGACCAAGGTCCAAGACACGCTGAATAGTGCGACGCAACATGGAATGCGGCGGCGCACAAAGAAGAAACCAATGGTCGAGGAAACGCTGTCCTTTCTGATTGCCGACGACCATCCGATGGTCCGCGATGCGCTGGTCTCCGCACTTGCCCAATCCTTCACCGGCGCGCGTTTCAGCATGGCGGGGACGCTTGGCCAGGCACAGGCTGCCCTCGACCAAGCACCGGAAACCGATGCCGTGCTGCTCGACCTCGACATGCCCGGTATGGATGGCCTTACCGGCCTCGCCCGGTTGCGCTCCGAACATCCGACTGTACCGATTGTCGTGGTTTCAGCGCAGCGCGAGGCAGCGGTCGTCCGGCGCGCTTACGAACTCGGCGCGTCGGCCTATATCGACAAATCGGCCTCGCTCGAGGAGATCGCGGGCATCGTACGCGCCGTCCTCGATGGTGAGATATTCACACCGCCCGAAGCAGTGGCTGGCGATACCATTGCCCAGCGCGCCGCGCAGCTCACGCCTCAACAGTGGCGCGTGCTGGCGCTGATGGTGCATGGCGACCAGAACAAAGTGATCGCCTACAAGCTGGGCGTGGGCGAGGCCACCGTGAAGGCACATGTGACGGTAATCCTGCGCAAACTCGGTGTACGCTCACGCACCCAGGCCGTCATCGAGGCCAGAGGCCTCGCCCTTCCAACCGCTGCCGAGACGCTCAAGCCGTAAGACGACCGACAGCCGAACTGCGCAGCCGTAGCAACGCACGGAGCGAAGCCGGCTTCACCGGCTTGTGCAGCAGTTCGACCTGC
The DNA here is from genome assembly GCF_004297405.1 of Reyranella sp. Lineage (GTDB taxonomy): Bacteria > Pseudomonadota > Alphaproteobacteria > Reyranellales > Reyranellaceae > Reyranella. The sequence goes on along the minus strand of NZ_SCVC01000011.1, from coordinate 343,098 downwards.
CGCAGGCGAGCGCGCAGACGCAAGGTAGGTTCGCGGTCGGCCGTCACCAGTGCCGCTGGCACGATCTGGCCCCAGATGGTCCGCATCGCCTCGACGACTTCCAGCCCATCCGGCCCCTCGTCGAGGTGAAGATCTGCCAGGACCAGATCCGGCAGCCGCCCGGCCTTGGCCACCGCCGTCAGGGCTTCGGCCTGCGTGGCGGCTGTCACGACACGACACCCCCAACCGCCCAGGAGGGTAGCCATTGCCTCGCGCACGCTCGCCTCGTTGTCGAGGCAGAGGACGAAACTCTCACGTTCGATCGACAGCGCCGGTTGCGGTACCGGCGGCGGTAGCGGCGCGGCCACGACGGCGGCGACACGCGGCACGGTAACGGAGAAAGTCGAGCCCTCGCCCGGTGCCGACGCCAATCCGACCGGAAGGTCGAGCATGCGCGCGATACGATCGACGATGGCAAGGCCCAGCCCCAGCCCCCGCTCCTCGCGTGGCCTGTCATCCTCGGGATGCAGGCGCACGAATTCGTCGAAGATGATCGTCTGCTTGTCGGGATCGATGCCCGGCCCGTTGTCGCGCACTTCGATGCGCAGCTCCTCGCCGATGCGACGGCAGCCCAGCAGCACGCGCGCCGGTCGGCCTTCGACTTGACCGTAACGCAGCGCGTTGGACAGCAGGTTCTGCAGGATGCGCCGCAGGAAGGCCGGGTCCGTATCGACGAAGGCGTGGGTTGGCGCCACGACAAGCTCGACGCCACGGCGGGCCGCCAGCGGCGCAAAGGCGGTGGCGAGCGATTCGAACAGCGGCTGTAGCGCGAAGGGTCGCTTCTCCGGCTTGAAGGCGCCAGCATCGAGCTTGGAAATGTCGAGAAGCGCATCGAGCAAGGATTCGACAGCACCGAGGCTCGCGTCGATCTTGCCGCTGAGATCATTCTCTGGAGCGCGATCGATTAGCGCCGCCGTGAACAGGCGCGCGGCGTGCAGGGGTTGCAGCAGGTCATGGCTGGCGGCGGCGATGAAGCGCGTCTTGCCGAGATTGGCGGCTTCGGCTTCGGCACGGCTCGCTTCCAGTTCGGCCGTACGCTCGATGACTCGCTGCTCGAGTGTCTCCTTCGATTGGCGAAGCTGGCGGTCGCTGTCGCGCAGTGCCTCGGCAGTCCGCACGCGCGCCGTTACGTCGTTGCAGGTGGCGACAAAGCCGTCGCCGGGCAGTGGATCGAGCCGGAGCTCGATCACCCGGCCCTCGCGCGTGACGATCTCGTGTGTCTGCGGTGTTTCCGGTCGGCGCAGCAGCGCCACGACTTCGGCCGTGGCGCCGAACTCGCGCGGCGCGGCGCCGACGGCGACAGCGTCGTCGTCGAGCGACAGGAGCGCGGTGAAGCGATCGTTGTAGATCTCGAGTCGGCCCTCGCGATCGAAGGCAGCGATGCCCATGCCGACATGGTCGAGCGTGTTGCGCAGGATCTCGTAATTGTAGCGGATCGCCTCCGACGCCTCGTCGATGATGGCGCGAGCGCTGCGCGGCAACAGCCGGCCGCGCCGGCTGAACGCCGCGACGATCACACGCGCCGAGGCTGCCCCCAATGTGCCCGACAACACACGTTCCGTGCGCGTCAGCGCGGCCTCGATCGAGAGCTGTTCACCAGCGAGGGCGCGGGCGGCGCGTTCGACACCGACGAAACGCGCGAGGAGCTGGCGCAACTCCTCGATCCGGGCCGCATCGACCGGCGTCTGCCGCGCCGGCAACTCGGCTTCTCCCAACCTGTCGGCACCCAGAACGAAAGCGTCCGCCTGCGCACGGTCGCGCGCGATGGGCCGCGCCAGCAGCGATACCACGACCAGCAGCGCTGTGTTGACCAGGATGCCGACGATGAAGCCCTGGCTCACCGGATCGAGCTCGGCGAGCATAGGGGGCAGATAGGCCTTGAGCGGCACCTCGAGGCCACTGCCCGTCTCCTGCTTGAGAGTCGGCAAGAGGAGCGCATAGGTCCAGACGATAAAGCCACCGGCCAGGCCTGCGACCACACCGAAGCGATGCGCCCGCCGCCAGTAGAGACCCAGGATCAGGCCAGGGGCAAAATTGGCGACGGCGCAGAAAGAAATGAGGCCAATCGAGGCGAGCGGCAGGTAGCCCGAGATGATCCGCTCGTAGGCATAGCCTGCCATCAGGATCAGCACGACAGCAGCGCGACGCACGAAGACAACGAGCGGCCCCATTTCGCGTGCTTCGCCGGCCCGTCGCTTCAGCAGGTAGGGCATGACCAGCTCGTTGCCGATCATGCCCGACAACGCCATGCAGGCCACAATGACCATCGAGGTCGCAGCCGACAGGCCACCGATGAAAACGAAGACCGAGAGCCAGCTCGCGCCATGGACGAGCGGAAGCTGCAGCACATAAAGGTCAGGGCTGACCTGCGGGCCGAGCAGCAGCAGGCCACCCGCGGCGATCGGCACGACGAAAAGATTGATCAGCACAAGATAGAGCGGAAACAGCCAGCGGGCCGTGCGCAGGCTCGCCGGATGGCCATGTTCCACCACTGCGACATGGAACTGACGCGGCAGGCAAAGGAAGGCCATGCCGGAGAGGATTGAGGTCACGATCCAGGTGAGCGGCGAGCCTTCGCGTGTGACCCGTTCGGCCAGCGCCGGCGCCTCGGCGAGGCGGCTCATCATGTCGGCGGTACCGTCGAACAGGAACCACAGGACGAACGGCCCGACCGTCAGCAGTGCCAGCAGCTTCACCACCGATTCGAAGGCGATAGCTACCATCATGCCGCGGTGCTGCTCGGAGGCCTGCACGTTGCGGACACCGAACAGGATGGTGAACAGCGCCATCAGCGCCGCCACGATCAGCGACGTATCGGCATGGACCACGCCGCCGGGATGACCATCGACCCAGGGTGCGGGCGCGGCGATCGTGCGGAAAGAGGACGACACCGCCTGGAGTTGCAGCGCGATGTAGGGCAGCACGCCGATCGTGGCGAACAGCGTGGCGGTGACGCCGACGGCACGGCTCTTGCCGTAGCGCGAGGCCAGGAAGTCGGCAATCGAAGTCACGTTATGCTGCTTGGCCAGCCGCACCATCTTGCGCAGCAGCGGATAACCCAGGGTCACCACTAGGGCCGGGCCGGTATAGATCAGGATAAAGTCGATACCCGAGGTCGCCGCCCGGCCGACCGCGCCGTAGAAGGTCCACGAAGTGCAGTAGATCGCCAGCGACAGGCCGTAGACGGCCGGGGCGACCGAGCTTGCCGACCAGTCGCGCGCGTACCGGTCGCCGAAATAGGCCACGGCGAACAGCAGGCCGAGATAGGCCAAGGACAGGGCCAGAACGGTCGGTTCTGCCAGCATGCGTGCGCGTTTCCCCCACTGTCATTGAACAGAAACTGCCGGGCCGCTACAAGGCTCGCCTTCCCTGTCTGCCCCGTTTGTCGTCAGGAGCGCCCCAATGGCTGCCTATCAGTACATTTACGTCATGAAGGGTCTGAACAAGACCTATCCGGGCGGCAAGCAGGTGCTGAAGGACATCTGGCTGTCATTCCTGCCCGGCGCCAAGATCGGCGTGCTGGGCCTGAACGGCTCGGGCAAGTCGAGCCTGCTGCGGGTCATGTCCGGCCAAGACGACAATTTCACCGGCGAGGCCTGGGCCGCCGAGGGCGTCAAGGTGGGCTTCCTCGAGCAGGAGCCGCAGCTCGACGCCACGAAAGATGTGCTGGGTAACGTCATGGACGGCGCCGGTGAGATGGCCCAGATGCTGGCGCGCTTCGAGGAGGTGTCGAACGCCTTCTCCGATCCCGACGCCGACATGGACAAGCTGATCGCCGAGCAGGCCGACCTGCAGGAGAAGATCGACGCCGGCAACGGCTGGGACCTCGGACGTACCGTCGAGATCGCGATGGACGCGCTACGCTGCCCGCCTTCGGACGCCGCCGTCGACAAGCTCTCGGGCGGCGAGCGCCGCCGCGTCGCCCTCTGCCGCCTGCTGCTCAGCAAGCCCGACATGCTGCTGCTCGACGAGCCAACCAACCATCTCGACGCCGAGTCGGTGGCCTGGCTGGAGCGCCACCTCGCGGAGTTCCCCGGCACAGTCGTGGCCGTGACCCACGATCGCTACTTCCTCGACAATGTTGCCGGCTGGATCCTCGAACTCGACCGCGGCAGCGGCATTCCCTGGGAGGGCAACTACTCCTCCTGGCTGCGGCAGAAGGACAAGCGCCTCGAGCTGGAGGAAAAGACCGCCGACGCCCGGCGCCGCACCATGCAGCGCGAGTTGGAATGGATGGGCACCAGCCCTTCGGCGCGACGCTCCAAGAGCAAGGCGCGTATCGCGGCCTACAACCAGATGGTCGAAGAGGACAAGCAGGAGACGCTCGACCGGGCGCAGATCGTCATTCCGGCCGGTCCGCGGCTCGGCGATCACGTCATCACGGCCGAAGGTGTCTCCAAGGGCTTCGGCGACCGTCTGCTGATCGACAACCTTTCCTTTAACCTGCCGCCGGGCGGTATCGTTGGCGTGATCGGCCCCAACGGCGCGGGCAAGACCACGCTGTTCAAGATGATCACCGGCCAGGACAAGCCCGACAGCGGCACCTTCTCGGTCGGCCCGACGGTGAAGCTGGGCTATGTCGACCAGAGCCGTGAGACGCTCGATCCCAACAAGACGGTGTGGGAGGAGCTTTCAGGCGGCCTCGACATCATCAAGCTGGGCAACCGAGAAATCTCCAGCCGCGCTTACTGCGGCTCGTTCAACTTCAAGGGCGGTGACCAGCAGAAGAAGGTCGGCCAGCTCTCGGGCGGTGAGCGCAATCGCGTCAACCTCGCCAAGATGCTGAAGAGCGGCGCCAACGTTCTGCTGCTCGACGAACCGACCAACGATCTCGACGTCGACACCTTGCGCGCGCTCGAAGAGGCACTGGTCGACTATGCCGGCTGCGCCGTCATCATCTCCCATGATCGCTGGTTCCTGGACCGCATCGCTACGCATATGCTGGCCTTCGAAGGCGACAGCCATGTCGAGTGGTTCGAAGGCAACTATCAGGACTACGAGGCCGATAGGCACCGCCGCTTCGGCACCGACGCCGACCAGCCGCATCGCATTAAGTACAAGCCGCTGGTGCGCGGCTAAGCTTGGGACGCCCGCCCGAAGGTTTGCATGAGGGCACGGCGCGTGGCCTCTTCGCCCTCGCGGGCGACGTCGGCCGCGTCGCGTGCCCAGTGCGCAGGATTAGGCGCTTCGTAGCTCAGGAAGCCGCCGTAACCCTTGGCGGCGAGTGACTGGAAGAGGTCGCTCCAGCGCACGATACCCTTGCCGGGCGGCAATCGATCGGTCGGCGGCACGCCGTTGGGCGGCCCATCGGGCACGTCGCTGAACTGCACATAAAAGATCTCCGGGCCAGAGACCTCCTCGAAGCCTCGGCCGGGCCTGCCGCCGCGTTGCAAGTGATAGGCGTCGAGCAGCAGCCCTACGCTCGGCTGGGCAGCGCGCGCGATGAGATCGCGCAGGATGTCGAGGTTGCGCACGATCGGGTGCTGGAACTGATATTCGAGCGCCAGCCTGAGGCCATGGCGCGCGACGATTTCGCCGGCACGCCGGACATTGGCCACGCCCTCGTCGAATGGCGCGGTCCCGGGACCAATGCCGCTCATCACGGTCGCACAGCCTAGGGCGACGGCGTTCTCGCAGGTCTCCTCTAGCGATGCGAACAAGCGTTCGCGATCGTCCTTGGCCGCGAAAGTCCAACCATACTCCGCACCGACGGCGCTGACCTTCAGGCCGCTATCCCGGATCAGGGTGAGAACGGCTTCATTCGATAGGCCGCGTTCATGGCAGCGCTTGAAGTCGACCCGGCGCAGTTCGACGGCATCGAAGCCCGCTGCTTTGGCAGCCTTGAGAGCCGCTTCGAGTGGTGTGGTATCGATCGTCCAGAGGTGAAGCGCTAGGCCCGCGAAATTGTGCGCCACCTTGTCCCCCACGCCGGATCAGATCCGCTGATCCATCTCCAGCGCCGGTTCCGGCACATCGACGCAACCGATGATGCGCGCCGGCACACCGGCGGCCGTGCAGCCGGCCGGCACAGGATCGAGCACGACGCTGCCGGCAGCAATCTTGGCGCAGGCACCGATCTCGATATTGCCCAGCACCTTGGCGCCGGCGCCCAGCAGCACGCCGCGGCGCACCTTGGGATGGCGGTCACCGCGCTCCTTGCCCGTGCCGCCCAGAGTCACGCCATGCAGCATGGAAACGCCATCCTCGACGACGGCCGTTTCGCCGATCACCACGCCTGTGCCGTGGTCGATGAAGATGCCTTTGCCGATCACCGCGCCGGGATGGATGTCGAGCCCGAAGAGCGCGCTTGCGCGGCTCTGCAGGTAATGGGCCAGCGCCTGGCGGCCCTGCAGCCAAAGCCAATGCGCCACCCGATAGGTCTGGAGGGCATGGTAGCCCTTGAACCAGAGCAGCGGATCGAGATGGGACGTGCAGGCGGGGTCACGCTCGGCGACAGCCATGATGTCGGCCCGCGCGGCGAGCCCGATGCCCTGATCGGCGGTCAGCGCCTCGTCGAAGGTCTGGCGGATCAGCGCCGCCGGCACCTCGGTCGTGCCCGTGAGCCGGGCCAGATGATAGCTCAACGCGTTCTCGAACCTGGGTTGGCTCAGGATCGTGGCGTGGAGGGTGCCAGCCAGAACCGGCTCGGCGGCCGCAGCCGCGAGGGCCGCCTCGCGAATCCGGCCCCAGACCGGATCGACCGTCCTCAGCTCGGCCGAATTGCTGGCCGCATTCTTGGCAACTGCGCTGTCCATGGCGCTCTCCTTCGCTTCGCGACCGTCTCGATGACCTGCGAAGCGATCGATGCGCCTCCCTAGGGGAAGACTACGTCGAACGCATTACAGGCGCAAATTCGGCCCCAAACTCCATCCCAACTTTATGGGAGATCAGCGAGCGGCCCGGGTTTCCAGTTCCTGCACCAGGGCGTCCACTTTTCCGCCATGGTTCTGGATGTAGGAATTGAAATCCGAACGTCTAGTCATGACCATGCTGACGCCCTCGACCTTCACGTCGGTGATACGGTCGTTGCGGACCTCCCACTCGAGCTTGATCGGCTGGCCGGTTTTCTGATTCAGCCGGCTGTCGACGATCGTCACGCCATTGGCGCGCGGCGTCACCTTGCCGACGGTCAACGTCTGGCCGCCATACTGGCCGAACCGCTCGCTGTAAGCGCGAGCCTCGGCAGTAGCAACGGCCTTGAGAAAGCGCGTGCGCTGGTCCTCGGTAGCCTGATTCCAGTGCGTGCCGAGCGCCGAGCGACCCATCGCCGGCAGGTCGAACTTCGTCTGCAGCACCTGCAGGATCGCGGCTTGGCGATCAGCACCGGTCTTGGTCTTGACGATATCGATCACCTGCTGCGCCGTGCTCTGCACGAGCTGCGACGGATCAGCAGCCATGGCAGGAAAGGCCGCAACCGAAACAGCGGCAGCGACGGCGAGGCGAAAAACGACACGACGATAGGCGAGCAGTGGCACCGTTCGCTCCATGATAAGACTGAAGGAAGGAGGTTCTAGCCCAGACGCGGCATCAACGCACCAGCGCCGCAGCCCCTCCCGCTACTTCACCAGCGAGAGGTTTTCGCGGCGCTCCAGTTCGCTCTTGGTATCGGTCTTCTCACGCTTCTGGCGGATCGCATCCGCGCGATTCTGCGTGTAGGCTGAGCGAAGCGCCGCATAATAGTCGACACTGTTCCTCTCGAGATCGTCCAGCGCGAAGATCGTGCGGGAGCGATAGTCGATCACGTTGGCGCCGTAGCGCCCGAACTGCCAGGCGTCCCAATTGCCGCCAGCGAGGTTGAACGTGAGGATGCGGAACGGATCAACGAGATAGTCCATCATCATGCCCGTACCGTCACGTGCGTTGGACGGACCGACGAGCGGCAGCATGAGATAGAAGCCGCCATTCTCGGGTTCGACACCGGCCCACATGCCGATCGTCTTGCCCGCATCTTCCTTGGTGCGCTCCAGCCCAAAACTCGCCGCGACATCGAACAGGCCGGCCAAGCCGATGGTCGAGTTCACCAGGAAGCGCGCCACCGTGGTGGCAGCGCGGCTCGGGTCGCCCTGGAACACTTCGTTGATCGCGGTGACCGGCTCTCCGAGATTGTCGAGCGCGTTGCGAACCGACGTTTGCGCCCGATCCGGCACGAGATCGCGATACATGACCGCGAGCGGTCGCAGCGCGATGATGTCGACGGCGCGATTGATGGAGAAGATGAAGCGATTGGGCGTTTCGAGCGGGTCCCAGACCTCGGCGGCGCCGGTGTCCCCACTCGCGCAGCCCCCGACAAGACCGCCACATAAGGCAAGCGCAACAACCGATCGGCGGATGCTTGCAGCCATGGCTTTCCTCACACCGTCGATCATACACGCAACCCTGAGTTCATTCCGTCCGCCCCAAGGCATTGGCCCCTGGAACAAAAGGCGGCGCAGAGCGCCGCACAGGTGCCGAGTGTCGCACACGCACGGTGCGCTTTGAAGGGGCCCGAAGAGACACAGTTGTATCGTGACTCTCGCGCTACAATTTTTCCGCCCCCGCGCAATCGATGCTTTTTGGTGTTGCATACATAAAGATATGCTTATATTCTTTAATCTATGGATCATCTGCTTACCTTGCTGCGAGCAGCCGCCGAGGACACACGGCTGCGCATCCTGGCGCTGGCGGCCCGCGAGGATCTGACGGTCAGCGACTATGTCCACGTGCTGGGGCAGAGCCAGCCACGCGTCTCGCGCCACCTGAAGCTCCTGGTCGAAGCCGGCCTGCTGGAGCGTTTCCGGGAGGCGCAGTTCACGCGCTTCCGGCTGGCGCCGAGCGGTGAAGATGCCGCCCTCGTCCACGAATTCGTCCGCCGCCTCGATCCCAAGCATCCCCGGATTGCCGCCGACCGTGCCCGGCTCGACGCCCTGCAGCAGCGCCGCCAGACCGCCGCTGTGCGTTTCTTCCGCGATAATGCCCAGCGCTGGGACGAGCTCCGCGCGCTCCACGTCGCCGACCGCGAGATCGAACGGGCCCTCGCCCATCACCTGCCGCTGTCCGCCCGCCGACTGCTCGATATCGGCACCGGCACCGGTCGACTGCTCGAAGTGCTGGCGCCCAAGGTCGAACAGGCCATTGGCGTCGACCAGTCGCGCGAGATGCTGGCGCTGGCCCGAGCCAATCTCGCGCGGGCTGGCGTCGACAATGCCGACATCCGCCAGGGCGACATGTATGCCCTGCCCTTCGAAGCCGACAGCTTCGACGTCGTGACCATCCATCACGTGCTGCACTACGCCGACGATCCCGCCGCCGCCCTGTCCGAGGCCGCGCGTGTCGTGCGTCCGGGCGGCACGGTGCTGGTGGTCGATTTCTCGCCGCACGACCTCGTCGAGCTGAAGCGCGAGCATGCCCACGTCCATCTCGGTTTTGCCGACAATCAAGTGCAGGGTTGGCTGCGCAGTGCTGGCCTCAACCCGCTGGAGCCGATCCACTTCCCCGGCCGGCGCCTGATGACCGGCATCTGGCGCGGCGAGCGCGAGCTGCCGGCCCGCGCCACCGCGCGACCCACCATTCTTCCCGCCCAAGGAGTTTCCCGATGAGCCCCGATACGGGTCCACTCAGCACGAGCACTCATGCCGCCGAGTTTCCCGCACGGGCACCGCAGCGGCTGAAAGTCTCCTTCGAGTTCTCGCCGCCCAGGACCGAGGCAGCGGAGCGTACGCTTTGGGAAACCGTCAGCCGCCTGACGCCACTCCACCCCACCTTCTTCTCGGTGACCTACGGTGCGGGCGGATCGACACGCCAGCGCACACACGAGACCGTTGCCCGCCTGAAATCCGAAACCGGCATCGATGCAGCCGCTCACCTCACCTGCGTTGCCGCGACCCAGGGCGAGATCGACGACGTCGCCCGTGCCTATTGGGATGCCGGTATCCGCCACATCGTGGCACTGCGCGGCGATCCACCGGGCGGCATGGGCGGCAAGTACAGCGTCCATCCGGGCGGCTATGAGAATGCTGCTGCGCTGGTCGCCGGCCTGAAGAAGATCGGGCCGTTCCAGATCAGCGTCGCGGGCTATCCCGAGAAACATCCGGATTCAGCCGATGCCAAGGCCGACCTCGAGAACCTGAAGCGCAAGGTCGATGCTGGCGCCGACCGGTGCATCACGCAGTTCTTCTTCGAGGCCGACGACTTCCTGCGCTTCCGCGACAGCGCCGCCGCGGCGGGCGTCCACGTGCCCGTGGTGCCAGGCATCATGCCGGTCTCGAATTTCCAGGGCATCACCAAGATGGCGGGCCTCTGCGGCTCGAAGGTACCGGCCTGGCTCGCCAACCTGTTCGACGGGTTGGACGACGATGTCGAGACGCGCCGTCTGATCGCCGCCACTGTTGCGGGTGACCTCTGCCGCCGCCTGCAGAGCGAAGGCGTCGAGCAGTTCCACTTCTACACGCTGAACCGTGCGGATCTCACCTTCGCGATCTGCCATCTGCTGGGAGTACGTCCGCGATGACACGGGAAGAGAAAGCCGAACAGCTGCGCGAGATCGGCAGCGAGCGTATCCTGATCAAGGACGGGCCCTATGGCTCGATGATCCAGAGCTATCGCCTGGACGAGGCAGGCTATCGCGGCGGTCCTCAATTCAAGGACACGCTCGGCAACCACGATCAGAAGGGCAACAACGACCTTCTGAACCTGACGCGGCCCGACGTGATCTCCGAGATCTGCAACGCCTATCTCGACGCCGGCGCGGATATCGTGGCGACCAACACCTTCAATGCCAACTCGATCAGCCTTTCGGACTATGGCATCAGCGGCATGGCGCGCGAGATTAATCTCGCGGCTGCCAAGCTGACGCGCGCCTGCGCCGATGCCGCGACGGCGCGCGATCCGGCCAAGCCACGCTTTGTCGCGGGCGCCCTCGGCCCGACCAACAAGACGCTTTCCGTCTCACCCAACGTCAACGATCCGGGTTATCGCGCCGTGACCTTCGACGAAGTGAAGGACATGTACCGCGAGCAGATCGACGGCCTGTTGGACGGTGGCGTCGACTTCATCCTGGTCGAGACGGTGTTCGACACGCTGAACGCCAAGGCGGCCCTCGTCGCGGCCGATGAGGCGGGCGAAGCGCGCGGCGAAGTGCTCCCGGTGATGGTGTCCATGACCCTGACCGACCTCGCCGGCCGCAACCTCTCGGGCCAGACGGTCGAGGCCTTCTGGCATTCGGTGCGTCACGCCAAGCCGATCACAATGGGGCTGAACTGCAGCTTCGGCGCGACCGAACTGCACCCCTATGTGCAGGCGCTGAACCCGCAGGTCGACAGCATGCTCTGCGTCTATCCCAACGCCGGCTTGCCCAACGAGCTCGGTGCCTATGACGAGCCGCCGGAGATGACCGGCAAGCTGGTCAAGGGCTGGGCCGAGAACGGCTGGCTGAACGTGGTCGGCGGTTGCTGCGGCACGACGCCCGGCCACATCAAAGCAATCGCCGAGGCGGTCAAGGGCGTGAAGCCGCGCACGTGGCAGGTGCTGCCGCCGGCGCTACGCCTCTCCGGAATGGAAGCAGCGAGTTTCTTCTGATGTCACAGAGTAACGATATCGAGACCCCGACCGGGCCGCGCGCCACCTTCATTAACATCGGTGAGCGCACCAACGTCACCGGCTCGGCCAAGTTCAAGAAGCTGATCCTGGCAGGCGACTACACGGCCGCCGTCGAGGTCGCGCGCCAGCAGGTCGAAAGCGGCGCGCAGGTCATCGACGTCAACATGGACGAGGGCCTGCTCGACGCCGAGAAGGCGATGGACACCTATCTGAAGCTGATCGCAGCGGAGCCCGATATCGCCCGGGTGCCAATCATGATCGACAGCTCCAAGTGGAGCGTAATCGAGGCCGGCCTGAAGTGTGTCGCCGGCAAGCCAATCGTGAACTCGATCTCCATGAAAGAAGGCATCGAGCCGTTCATCGCCCATGCCCGCAAGGTCCGGCGCTACGGTGCTGCGGTCGTCGTCATGGCCTTCGACGAGAAGGGCCAGGCCGACACCAAGGAGCGCAAGGTCGAGATCTGCGCCCGCGCCTACGACATCCTGGTGAACCAGGTCGGCTTCCCGGCCGAGGACATCATCTTCGATCCCAACGTCTTCGCGGTCGCCACCGGCATCGAGGAGCATAACAATTACGGCGTCGATTTCATCGAGGCCACCCGCGAGATCAAGAAGCGCTGCCCGGCGGCCAAGATCTCGGGCGGCGTCTCCAACCTTTCGTTCGCCTTCCGCGGCAACGAGCCGGTGCGCAAGGCGATGCATTCGGTGTTCCTCTACTATGCCATCCAGGCGGGCATGGACATGGGCATCGTCAATGCCGGTCAGCTCGAGGTCTACGATCAGATCCCGGCGGAACTGCGCGACGCCTGTGAGGACGTCATCCTCAACCGCAATCCCAACGCGACCGAGCGGCTTCTCGAGCTGGCACCCAAGTACAAGGGCACGGGCGAAGTTGCCGAGACGCAGGATGCGGAGTGGCGCAGCTGGCCGGTCGAGAAGCGGCTGGAGCATGCGCTGGTCAAGGGTATGGACCAGTTCGTGGTCGCCGACACCGAGGAGGCGCGCCTGCAGATCGCGCGGCCGATCGAGGTGATCGAAGGCCCGCTGATGGCCGGCATGAACGTCGTCGGCGATCTCTTTGGCGCGGGCAAGATGTTCCTGCCCCAGGTGGTGAAGAGCGCGCGCGTGATGAAGAAGGCCGTGGCCCATCTCCTGCCCTATATCGAGGCGGAGAAGTCCGCGGGCTCCCGCTCCAAGGGCAAGATCGTCATGGCGACGGTCAAGGGCGACGTCCACGACATCGGCAAGAACATCGTGGGCGTGGTCCTCCAGTGCAACAACTTCGAGGTCATCGACCTCGGCGTTATGGTGCCGTTCCAGGACATCCTGAAGTCGGCCAACGACAACAAGGCCGACATGATCGGGCTCTCGGGATTGATCACGCCGTCACTCGACGAGATGGTGACCGTAGCTGAGGAAATGACCCGCCAGGGCTTCAAGGTGCCGCTGCTGATCGGAGGCGCCACCACATCAAAGGTCCATACGGCACTGCGCATCGCGCCGCGCTACGAGGGCACGACCGTGCATGTGCTCGACGCCTCGCGCGCCGTCGGCGTCTGCCAGGCGCTGGTTTCCGAGTCGGGCGACCAGGCAAGTGAGTTCGCCCAGAAGGTTGCCGCTGAGTACGAAGCGATTCGTGTGGAACGCGGCGACAAGCAGAAGGACAAGGTCGTGCCGATCGCGGCGGCGCGCACCAACAGCTATCAGATCGACTGGTCGGCCTACACGCCGCCCAAGCCTGCCGTAACCGGTACACGCGTCTTTGCCGAATATCCCCTGCATGAGCTGATCGAGCGTATCGACTGGACGCCGTTCTTCCGCGCCTGGGAGTTGGCCGGCAATTATCCGTCGATCCTCGAAGACAAGGTGGTGGGCGAGAGCGCCAAGAAGCTCTATGCCGATGCGCGCAAGATGCTGGACCATATCGTGCGCGAGAAGTGGCTGACCGCCAAAGGCGTCGTCGCTTTCTGGCCGTGCCGCCGGGACGGCGACGACGTCGTGCTCTACACCGACGAGAACCGGACCAAGGAACTGTCTCGCCTCTACTTCCTGCGCCAGCAGATCGAAAAGCGTTCGGGTCGCGCCAACATGTGTCTGGCCGACTTCATTTCGCCCGAAGCCGATTGGATCGGTGGCTTCGCCGTAACGGCTGGCCACGGAATCGAGGAGCATCTCGCCCGCTTCCGCGCCGACCATGACGACTATTCGGACATCCTGCTGAAGGCGCTGGCCGATCGTCTCGCCGAGGCCTTCGCTGAGCGTCTTCACGAACGGGTACGCAAGACCCTGTGGGGCTACGCGCCCGACGAGGCCCTCAGCAACGAGGAGCTGGTGCGCGAGAAGTATCGCGGCATCCGGCCGGCGCCCGGCTATCCCGCCTGCCCCGACCACAGCCAGAAGCCCGAATTGTTCCGGCTGCTGAATGCCGGCCAAAACGCTGGCCTGACCTTGACCGAGAGCTTCGCCATGATCCCGATCTCGGCGGTGTCGGGTTATTACTTCGCCCATCCCGAGGCGCAGTATTTCGGTGTCGCCCGTATTGGCGCCGATCAGGTCGAGGACTATGCCAAGCGCCGCGGTGTCACGATCGAACAGGCGCAAAAATGGCTGAGGCCGAACATCGGATACTGATCGCCGTCGCCGGGAGCATGCTCCCGGCATGCTGACCTACGCCCTCGTCCTCGCGGTGGGACTGGTCGCCGGAGTCGTCAGCGGCATTGTCGGCACCGGCGCCACGGTCATCCTGCTGCCGGTTCTGGTCTTTGCCTTCGGGCCGCGAGAGGCCGTGCCGATCATGACGGTCGTGGCGTTGATGTCGAACTTCGCCAAGATCACCGCGTGGTGGCGCGACATCGATTGGCGGGCCTGCACAGCCTATGCGTTGGGCGGCATTCCGGCAGCCGCACTTGGCGCCCGCACCCTGCTGATGCTGCCGGAACGGACCGTCGATCTGGCACTCGGCCTCTTCTTTCTGGCGATGATCCCGGGCCGCCACTGGCTCGCCGCCCGCAACATCGTTCTGGGTTACGGCGGCATGGCCCTGGCCGGTGCCGTCATCGGCTTCCTGACCGGCATCGTCGTCTCGACCGGACCACTCAGCGTCCCCGCCTTCGCCGCACATGGGCTCGTGAAGGGCGCGTTCATCGCGACCGAGGCCGCGGGCTCGCTCGCGCTCTACATCAGCAAGGCCATCACCTTCCAGCACTTCGGCGCCCTGCCTATGGACATCCTGATCAAAGGCCTGATCTCGGGGTCGTCTGTCATGGCCGGCACCTATATCGCGCGCATGGTCGTCGAGCGGCTCAGCACCAGGGTTTTCCAGCGCTTGCTCGATATCGTGATGGCCGTAGCTGGGTTGGTGCTTCTGTCGTCAGCTTTCCGCTAGGCCGACCAGCGCGCCATGTCGTCGAAGCGGATACGGAAGACCGCTCCGGGCCTGCCGTCGCGCAATTCGATCTGCGCACGGTGGGCGCTCAGCACTTCGCGCACGATGTAGAGGCCGAGGCCGGCGCCGGCCGAACCTTCACTGGCGCGCTGAAACGCTTCGAAGATGCGTTCGCGCGCCTCGACCGTGACCCCCACGCCACCGTCGGCCACGACGATCGACCCATCGACGTCGATACGCACCTCCACACTCACGCCGCGCCCACCATGGGTCAGGGCGTTGCTGATGAGGTTGAGAAGGACACCACGTAACGCCTGTTCATCACCCGCGACATTGAGCTGCCGCAACGCGCTTCGGAAGGCGAGCGTTCCGCCACTGTCGACGGCCAGTGGTCCGATTTCAGCAACGACCTCCCGCGCAAGGGCCACCATATCGACCCGGCGGTCCAACTGCGGTCCACCGGAATGTTGCAAACGTTCGAGATCGAGGAGCTGGTTGGCCAACATGGTGAGGCGCCGGACGTCCTGGCGCAGCCGATGCTTGGTCTGTCCCTCGGGTAGTTCGTCGAGCCTGATACCCAGGATGGCGATCGGCGTGCGCAATTCGTGCGCGGCATTGGCGATGAAGCGGCGTTGGCGACTATGCTCCCGCTCCAGTCGGTCGAACGCGGCATTGGTGGCACTGACTAGGGGCAGAATCTCGAGGGGCACACCCGCCTCGGGTAGCGCTGGCACATGTTGCCCTGGCTGCAGGGCCGCAGCCGCACGCGCCGCAGCCCGCACGGGACGCAACAGCAGCTGAACCAATGCGATGGTCACCACCGTCACACAGACGGAGACGATCGCCAGGGTAAACAGCCAGCGGCGCAGTCGATCCTCCAGCCAGACCCAAGCACCTTCCAGCAGCTCGCCATGCTCGCCGCCCAGCATCAAGTTGACGCGCCCGACCTGGGTCTCGAGTTGGAACATCGTGCCCTGTCGTGGATCCACTCGCTTGCCGTCGGGACCTCGCTCGAATTTCGGCTGCTCGGTGCTGCCGCCGCGGACCAGTTCGGTGCCGTCGGTCACGTAGAACCAGAAATCGGGCGCTGCCGCGATATAGGCGGACATGTCGGGTGTCGGCTTGAAGGTCAACTCACCGATAGCATTGCGGTCCACCGACGCGGCCACCAGTTGCGCGGCCTGCTCGGCGGCCAACCATTGGCGCAAAGACAACCGGCCTGACGCGATCGGCTCGGCGAAAATCTCCAGCAATCCGACAAAGGCCTGAAAGGCGACGAGGCCCAGGATCATCCGACGCGCCAGGGATGGAGCGCGACGCCGCGCCGGCCACCAGCGCATCTACTCCGCCTTCGCCATGTAGCCGACGCCACGCAGCGCATGGATAGCGACACCGGCGCCCGCATCCGACAACCGGCGCCGCAAGCGCGACACATGCGAATCGAGCGTGTTCGACGCCGGTGCATCGTCGAAGCCGAAAAGCGCCGCCTCGATCGTCTCGCGCAGGACCACACGGCCGGCTCGGCGCAACAGGACATCGAGCAACGCGATCTCCCGCCGCGGCAACTGCAAAGGCTGGCCACTTACCTGTGCCTCGCGATGCACCATGTCGAAGCTGAGCGCCCCCAGCGTCAGAGGCTCGACCGCAGCACCGGCACGACGCCGGGTGACGGCCCGCAACCGGGCCAGCAGCTCATCCAACTCGAACGGCTTCACGAGATAGTCGTCGGCGCCAGCATCGAGCCCTTCGACGCGCTCCATGGTCTGCCCGAGTGCCGTCAACACGATCACAGGTGGCGGATCGGCCATTGCCCGCAACACCGGCAGGAGACTGAGCCCATCACCGTCGGGCAATCGTCTGTCCAACAGCACTGCACGCACACCCGCTTCCTTCAGCGCGATGTGTGCATCCTCGAGAGTCCGCACCCTGTCGACAACGAAGCCACGACGGGCCAGCGCGGCGCGCAGCGCCGCCGCCATCTCTATCTCGTCTTCCACCAAAAGAATGCGCATCCGGCTCTACTATTCGCTCCGCTGCGATGCTCTCACGGCTGCATTGCCACAACCTGACATGCGCCGACAAAAGATTGCAGCGTCTACTGGGCCGATACCAGCTTCTGGCAATGTAGCGCCTCTAGTCAGTCTGAGCGCCGGGCCTGCCCGGAGAGTCATTGCTCAGAGGACAAAGTACATGGTGTCGAATGACAGTCGCCGGGCCACGCACTGGCCACGGACGATCGGCCAGGTCGTTATTACACTGGCCGTCTATCTGACCGCTCTGCTCGCGATCAATCTTCTGATTACAGGCCGGGCCCATGGTCAGGCGGCGGACATGGAACTCACAGCACCTTCACGAACGACCCTCGCGTCCGGCCGCTGGTCGGTGCGCCTGGGCGCCGGCGGCCTCGTCGCTCCGGTCTATCCCGGCAGCCAGTCGTTCGTAATCATTCCCGCTCCCTTGCCTGACATCTCCTATCGTGCCGGCCTGCCAATGCTCGACACGATCTATATCAACGGTCGCGACGGTCTTGGCCTCGTCCTGTGGCGTGGAGGTCCCCTCTCCTTCGGTGGCGCCGTGGGCTATGCCGTTGGTCGCTGGCAGAACTGGGCGCCGCGTTTGAACGGCCTGGGCGATATCAACCCTGCCGTGCGCGGCAGCCTGTTCTTGCGGGCCGATTTCGGTGGCCTGGGTTTTTCCCTGCAAGGCGACCGCGCCTTCGGCAATCAGAACGGCACGACGGTGACATTCGAGGCGAGCTACCGCCGCCGTCTGACATCGCGCGTCATGGTGATTGGCCTGGTCGGGACGACTTGGGCCGACAACAACAACATGCAGCAATGGTTCGGTGTCGACCCGTTGCAAGCCAGTAACACCAACTATGCGATCTATCAGCCCGGCGCCGGTTTTCGCAGCATCTCCGCCAGCCTGTCCGGCGTCTTTGCTCTATCCAGCGCCTGGAACGTTAACGCGACCGTCGGCTTTTCCCAACTGCTGGGCAATGCCGCGGCCAGCCCGATCGTGGAGACGCCAACACAACCCTTCGGTCTCTTGGGACTTTCCTACAAGTTCTAAGAATTCCGGTTGCATATCCCCATCGTATGATGCCGATGCGAGCAGCATTGCAACGGCGTTTCATGTCATAGTCTCTCCGTTAAGGAGAACTCATGAACAGACTTGTAACGGCCGCCACGGCGGTAACTCTCGCTTTTACTGCCGGCGCGTGCATGCAGCAGTCGACCCCACAACAACTCAACACCACCAATAGCAACTCGCGAATCTATATCGGCGCGCTGAGCTGCAACATCGCTGGCGGCACAGGATACGTCCTGGGCTCAAGCAAGAACATGGATTGCGTCTTCCTCGGCAGGGATGGCCACTCGGCCGAATACACTGGCACCATCAACAAGGTCGGCGTCGACATCGGCTACACCAAGGCCGTGCACACGGTCTGGCGCGTCTACTCGCTGGGATCGGACCGGAAGCCGAACCAGTTGAGCGGCACCTATGTCGGCGAGCAGAGCACCGTCGCAGCCGGCGGCCAGGCCGGCGGCAACTGGATCTATGGTGGTCCCAATGCAGAGATCGGCATGGTCGCCTCGGGCATCGTGAAGGACGCGGGCTACAACCTCGCCACCGGCATCGCCGAGATGTCGATCAAGCTCAAGCCATAAGGCAGCCGCCTCCCTAGCGCGCCTGCACCCCGAGCAGCAGCAATGCAATCGAGAGTGTGAAGACGCTGGCTGCCGTGGAAATCACGACGGCGTTGGTCGCCCGGCCAACGCCGACATTGTACATCTGGGCAATCAGATAGACGTTGGCGCCAGCCGGCAGCGCCGCATTCAGAGTCGCCACCATCAGCCAGAGCGGATCGAGCGGGAAGACGTAGCGCCCGATCAACCAGACCAGCACCGGTAATACGGCGAGCTTCAAGGCCGCCGCCACCGCCGCCGGCTGCCAATGGCCCTTCAGCCCGACATGCGCGAGCGACGCGCCGACCATGATGAGGCCACAGGGCGGCGCCGCTGCGGCGAGGGCTGCCAGGATACGATCGATAACCGCGGGCGTGGCGAGGCCCGTGTGGGTCGTGATCTCACCCCACAGCAGGCCCGCAAAGATCACCGGGACAACCGGATGCTTGAGCATGGAGAAGGCCGCCCGACCAAGCCGCGCCGCCAGGCGCCCACGCGACTCACCTGGACGCCCATCCATTTCCATGAGGAAACAGGAGAAAGTGAGCAGGATCAACGAGTGCACGCTGATGATCATCAGCAGAGGCACCAGCCCCGTCTCGCCGAAGGCGTAGGTGATGAAGGGGATGCCGATCCCCACGCCATTCGAGAAGGTGCCCGAGAGGGCAAACATGGCGCGATCACCGAGGCTCAGCCCCTGCAGCCGGCCGAGCAACAGCATCGCCGCATAGAGCAGAAGCACGCCACCGAAGAAGGCGGCCAGGATGGCAGGCTCGAGTGCCTCGATCCGCACCTTGGCCATCGACCGGAAAAGCAGCGCTGGGAACAGCGCATAGAAGGTGACGGCGGTGAACCCGCGCAGACCCTCGGCGCTCAGGAGCTTGCTGCGGCCGATCAGCCAGCCAACCAGCACCATGCCGAAGACCGGCACGATGATGTCAACGATGGCACTCATGGATTGCTGGAGGCGCGCCAGCCTTCTGGCACGCCTCCGGCGCAGTCTTTGATCACGCCGCCATGGCGAGGTTGCTGTAGCGGGTCAGGTGATGCTGTTGGTTGCCGAACATCAGGTCGATCATCGTCAGCCGCTTGAAGTAGTGGCTGACCGAGAGTTCGTCGGTGACGCCCATACCGCCGTGCATCTGCACCGCGCTCTGGCCGCAGAACTTGCCCGACTTGCCGATCTGCACCTTGGCGCCGGAAGCCGCCTTGGCGCGGACCGTCGCATCCTTGTCGTCGATCTTCAGCGACGCCATCAGCGTCATCGAGCGCGCTTCCTGGGCGTTGGTGAAGCAATCGACCATGCGGTGCTGCAGCACCTGGAACTTGCCGATCGGCACGCCGAACTGTTTGCGGGTCTTGATGTACTCCAGCGTGGCCGCGTTGATGGCGTCCATGCAGCCGGTGGCCTCGGCGCAGAGCGCCACGATGGCACGATCGACCGCGCCTTCGACGACCGGGAACGCCTCATCGACCTTGCCCAGCACAGCGTCGGCGCCGACCGAGACCTTGTCGAAGGTGAGCTCCGAGGCGCGCAGCGCATCCTGGGTGGGATAGTCGCGACGGCTGATGCCCTTGGCCTTGGCGTCGACGATGAAGAGCGTCAGGCCCTTCGGCTCACGCGCCGAGCCAGCGGTACGGGCGAGCACGATGATATGGTCGGCGGACGGCGCGTTGTAGACGACGCCCTTATGGCCGGAGAGCGACCAGCCGGCGCCTTCCTTGGTTGCCTTCAGCGACACGTCGGCCAGATTGTAGCGCGACTGGCGCTCCAACCAGGCGAAGGCAAACTGCTTCTTGCCCTCGATCATCGGCGCCAGCAGCGCTTCCTTCTGGGCCTTCGTACCGGCGCTGGCGATCATGCCGCCGCCCAGGACCACCGTCGGCAGGAACGGCTCGAGCACCAGACCTTTTCCGAACTCTTCCATGACGATCATGGTCTCGATCGGACCGCCGCCGTAGCCGCCATCCTCTTCCGAGAACGACATGCCGAGCCAGCCCAGTTCGGCGAACTGGGACCAGTTCTCCGGCAGCCAGCCGCGCTCGGTGGCAGCGATCTTGCGCCGATTCTCGAACGTGTACTTGTCACGAACGAAGCGCTCCGCGGCATCCTTCAACTGCTTCTGTTCGTCGGAAAGGGACAGATCCATTGTTTCTCCTCCGGAATTCTTCGCTGGACTTATAGCCCGAGCACCATCTTCGACACGATATTCTTCTGAATCTCTGTGCTGCCGCCGTAGATGCTGGTCTTGCGCATGTTGAAATAGCGCGGAGCCGCGGGCGGCGCGTGATCAGGGCCGATCGGCGTTTCGTTCGTATCCTGAAACAACATGCCGGGCTGGTAGGGCTGGGCATATTCACCCACCGCTTCCATCGTGAGCTCGGCGATGCGCTGCTGGATTTCCGAACCGCGAACCTTGAGCGTCGAGACCTCCGGACCGGGCGCACCACCCTGGGCCATGGTCGAGAGCACGCGCAGTTCGCTCATCTCCAGCGCCTGCACCTGCAGGTCGATGTCGGCAATCTGTGCCGTAAACGCCGGATCGTCGGCCAGGGTGCTGCCGTTCTGCGGCTCACTGCGAGCGATCTGACGCAGCACCGAGACACCACGCTTGGAGGCCGGCACCTCGGCGATGCCGAGCCGCTCGTTGGCCAGCAGGAACTTGGCGCAGGTCCAGCCCTCGTTCTCCTTGCCGATCAGGTTCTCGACGGGAACCTTCACGTTGTCGAGGAACACATCGTTCACGTGATGGGCGCCGTCGGTCATGATGATCGGCCGCACGGTGACGCCCGGCGTCTTCATGTCGATCAGCAGGAAGGAGATACCCTCCTGCGCTTTCACCTCGGTGTTCGTGCGGACGAGACAGAAGATCCAGTCCCCCCAATGCGCGAACGAGGTCCAGGTCTTCTGACCATTCACGATGTAGTGGTCGCCCTCACGCACCGCACGGGTGCGCAGGTTGGCGAGGTCCGAACCGGCGCCCGGCTCGGAATAGCCCTGGCACCACGACACTTCGGAAGAACGGATGCCCGGCAGGAAGCGTTCCTTCTGCTCGTCCGTACCGAAGGTGTAGATCACCGGGCCGACCATCTTTGGTCCGAACGGCAGGATGCGCGGCGCGCCCTCCTCGGCTAGCACGTTCTCGAACAGGAAGCGTTGTGTCACGTCCCAGCCCGGGCCGCCGTACTTCTTCGGCCAGGTGTAGGCGAGCCAGCCCTTCTTCCCCAGCGCCTGCTGCCAGACCATATGATCGTCGCGATCGTAGTGCTTGCCGGAGAAGGTCTTTTCACGCGTCGCGGGGGAGAGGTTCTCGCGGGCAAAGGCGCGGACTTCGTCGGCGAACGCCTTGTGCTCGGCTTTGAGTGCCAGATCCATTACAGCCCCAATACCATTTTGCTGATGATCCCCTTCTGGATTTCGTTACTGCCACCGTAGATCGTGGTCTTGCGCGTGTTGAAGTAGCGCGGCGCCGCGAGATGGGCGTAGCTCGGCCCGACCGGCTCCTCGTTCGTGCCCTGCCACAACAAGCCGGGCAGGTAGGGCGCGGCATACTCGCCGACCGCTTCCATGGTGAGTTCGGTGATGCGCTGCTGGATCTCCGAACCGCGGATCTTGAGGCCCGAGACCTCGGGGCCCGGCTGGCCGCCGTGCGCCATCTGCGACAGCACACGCAGTTCGGTGAACTCCAGTGCCGTCACCTGAATCTCAAGATCGGCGATCTTCTCGGCAAAGCTCTGGTTCTCGATCAGCGGCTTGCCGTCTTCCTGCTCTGCACGGGCGATGTCCTTCAGCGCCTCGACTCCGCGCTTGGACTGCGGCACGGCCGCAATGCCCAGCCGCTCGTTGGCCAGCAGGAACTTGGCGCAGGTCCAGCCCTCGTTCTCCTTGCCCACGAGGTTCTCGACCGGAACCTTCACATTGTCGAAGAAGACCTCGTTCACCTCGTGGCCGCCGTCGGCCATGATGATGGGCTTCACGGTGATGCCCGGCGTCTTCATGTCGATCAGCAGGAAGGAGATGCCCTCCTGTGGCTTGGACTTGGGATCGGTGCGGACGAGACAGAAGATCCAGTCGGCCCAATGGCCCATCGTGTTCCAGGTCTTGGACCCGTTCACGATATAGTGGTCGCCGTTCTTCTCCGCCTTGGTGCGCAGGCTCGCGAGGTCGGAGCCCGAGCCCGGCTCGGAGTAGCCCTGACACCACCACACGGTGCTTTCGCGGATCGCCGGCAGGTACTTCGACTTCTGCTCCTCGCTGCCGAAGGTGTAGATCACCGGCCCGACCATCTTGGTGCCGAACGGGATGATGCCTGGCGCGTATTCCTCGGCGCAGATGTTCTCGAAAATATAACGCTGCGCCGGTGTGAAGCCGGGGCCACCATGCTTCTTCGGCCACGTATAGACCAGCCAGCCCTTCTTCCCGAGCGCCTGTTGCCAGCGCATGTAGTCGTCGCGGATCAGGTGCTTGCCGTTCTTCACCTTGTCGCGCACATCGGCCGGCAGGTTGGCTCGAACAAAGGCACGAACTTCGTCGGCAAATTTCTGTTCTTCAGGCGTAAAAGCGAGGTCCATCTGGCCCTCCCGGGGCGGAATTTGATTTGGCCGGAGTTTAGCGACGAGCCCCGTCCGGACAAGTAAAACGCAACCGGATAGCGGCTGAATCCGCCGCGAAGCGGAACGCCTTTACGTGGATTTTTCGCGCGTCAACGACGTGGGAAGATCTCCGCGCTCAAAGCCTGCCGGCCCCATTTCTTGCGCTGTGCCTGACACAAAGGTCGCCTTAGACCCAAGAGTTGTCGGCCGACAGCAGGCTGCCACGCCGTACGAAGACGAAATCGCCCTGCCGCAAACGGCCATCGCGCGTACGCCCTGCCAATCCGACGATGTCAAAAAGGTCGAAGCCCTTTTCGTCGAAGAAACTGACGATTTCCGGGATGGTCGGCGCTCCCTGCTGAAAGAAGGAGACTTCGACCAGCGCGACGTCGATCTTCGGCAGCGAGGCCTCAGCACCGCGCAATGCCCGCAACTCGTGCCCCTGCAGGTCGAGCTTGAGCAGGGCATGATGCTCGAAGGTGAGGCGCGCGCCGAACAGCGAATCGATCGTGGCTGCCGGCACATCTACCGTCGCTTCTCCGGTGGTCGCGACATAGGCTCCAGTACTGGGCTTCACATCGCAAGCCATGCGAACCGTGCCCGTGTGATCGCTCAACGCACAGGCATGGAACACCCAGCCTCGCTGGCGTGTCAGCGTTTCGAGCGGTGCCTGACAAGCCGGCTGCGGCTCGATGAGGTGGATTTCAGCTTCGGGAAAGGCGGCATGTGCCGCCTCGGCAAAGGCACCGAGGTGGGCGCCGCCGTCGATGATCAGGTGTGGCACGTAGCCCAACTCCCGCAAATGCGGGAGACAGCTATGGGTCGCGTCGAAGCGGTTCTCGCGCCGACGCGATATCCGATAGGGCGTCAGCACCATCAGCCGTTTCACAAGGGAAGTGATCATCTCGACCGGACGCTAACAGCCAGCGCTACGGGACGATCAATGCCTTGTCGGCCTTCAGCTTCTCGATGGCGGCATCACTCAAGCCGGCTTCGCGCAACACCTCGACGCCATCGCCACCGACCCGAGGGGCATGGCGGCGGAACTCGACCTTGGTCTTCTCGAAGTCGAGTGGGCTCGCGAAGGTAGTGATCGGGCCTTCCGTCGGATGCTCGCGCTCGGTGAAGAAGCCGGTAGCCTTGAGGTGCGGATCGTCCAGCAACTCCTCCAGGGTGCGCACCGGCATGGCGGGGATGTCGGCCTTGTCGAACATCTCCAGCCATTCCTCTGTCGTACGATCCTTCAGGAGGGAGCCGAGCACCTGATAGAGCTCGCTGAAGTGCTTGGCGCGTTCCATGCGATCGATGAAGCGCTTTTCCTTGGCGAGGTCGGGCCGATCAGCCAACTCGAAGAAGGTGATCCAGTGCTGGTCGGTGTAGGGCAGTGCACAGACGTAACCGTTCTTCGTCGGGAAAGGATGGCGGAACTTGTTGATGATGCGGTCGTAGCCCATGGCGCCGCGCTCGGGCTTCCAGGTCGCTCCGAACAGATGCTCGGTCAGCCAGAACGAGGCCAGGGTCTCGAGCATCGGCACTTCGATCAGCTGGCCCTCGCCCGTCGCCTTGCGGTGATAGAGCGCGCCGAGAACGGCGATGCAGAGATGAAGGCCCGTCGTCTTGTCGGCGATCAGGCTGGGCATGAAGCGCGGCGGCAGGCCATCGACCCGGCTTTGCAGCGAGGCCGCACCGCTCACGCCCTGCACCAGGTCGTCGAAGGCAGGCTTGTGCCCATAGGGGCCCTTGCGGGCATAGCCCAGCGAGTAGGCGTAGATGATCGACGGGTTGATCTTCTTCAGATCCTCGTAGCCCAAGCCCAGCCGCTCGATCGCCTGCGGCCGGCTGTTATGGATGAACAGGTCGGCCGTCTTGACCATGTCCTTCAGGACGGCGCAGGCGGCCGGCTTCTTAAGGTCGAGGCAGATCGACCGCTTGTTGCGGTTGGCGGCCATGTAGATCGGGCCCATGCCCTTGTCGCGCCCCAGGCTGCCGCCTGAGGCACGCAGCAGATCGCCTTCCGGCGGCTCGACCTTGATCACGTCGGCGCCCATATCGGCCAGGTGTTGCGTGGCGAACGGCCCCAACAACACGGCCGTCAGATCGATTACACGCACGCCCTGCAACGGTCCCGGCATTTCCTCGTCCTCACTCCTCGTTCCATGAACGACGCACTATGGCATACCCGAGCAGGCTGAGGCATGTTGCCGGCCCTGAACAAAGAGAAGGTGAGCAATGCCTGGAGCGCTGGACGGTCTGCTTGTTGTGAGCGTGGAGCAGGCGGTCGCTGCCCCCTATTGCTCGGCTCGCCTAGCGGATGCTGGTGCGCGGGTGATCAAGATCGAGCGGCCCGAAGGCGATTTCGCCCGCGCCTACGACGGCTATGTGCACGGGCTTTCGAGCTATTTCGTCTGGCTGAACCGCGGCAAGCAGTCCCTCACCCTCGACTTCAAGCAGAAGGACGATCTCGCCCTGCTGCACCGGCTGATCGGCAAGGCTGACGTGCTGATCCAGAACCTGGCGCCGGGCGCTGCCGAACGGGCGGGCTTCGGTTCTGCCGCGATGCGGACGGCGCACAAGAAGCTGATCACCGTCGACGTCTCGGGCTACGGCGATCACGGCCCCTACAAGGACCGGCGCGCCTATGACCTGCTGGTGCAGGCCGAGAGCGGACTCGCCTCGATTACAGGCACTGAGCATGGACCAGGGCGGGTTGGTATTTCGGCGACCGATATCGGCACCGGCATGTATGCCCATGCCGCCGTCCTCGAAGCGCTGCTGGCACGCCACAAGACCGGCGAAGGACGCGCCATCTCGGTGTCGCTCTTCTCGTCGATGGCGGAGTGGATGACCGTGCCGCTGCTCGCCATGGACTACTCGGCCTACGAATGGCCGCGGCTCGGCCTCACACATCCCTTCATCGCACCCTATGGCGTCTACCAGACAGCCGACCAGGTGCCGGTGCTGATCTCGATCCAGAACGACCGCGAGTTCGAGCGGCTCTGCCACGGCGTGCTCGACCGGCCCGGCCTCGAAAAGGATCCCGACTACGCCACCAACAAGACGCGCAATGCCCGGCGCGATGCTACCAACGCCATCGTGCAGGAGAGCTTCGGCGCGCAGGATTTCGCGAGCCTGGCCGCCCGGCTCGATGCTGCACAGATCGCCTGGGCAAGAGTCAGCACCGTCACGGATCTCTCGAAGCACCCGCAGCTTCGCCGCACGGCGTTCTCGTCGAGCGGCGGCGACATCTCGATCCCCGCCCTCGCCGCGTCCTACACTGGCGAGCCCGAACGGCTGGGAGAGGTGCCGACCCTCGGCCAACACAGCGAAGCGATCCGGCACGAGTTCGCCATCTGATGTCCAAATGGCTGACGGGCCTACGGCTCGCGGCCTATGGCGGCGCCTACTTCTTCGCTGCCGGCGCCTTCATGAGCTACTGGCCGGTGTGGTTGCGCGACCGCGGCGTCACCGACACCGAGATCGGCACGCTCTTCATGTCGCGCCAGATCGTGGCCGTCGTCGCCACGCTGTCTGTCGGCTGGATTGCCCATAGGCTGGGCGGTACCCGGGGCGTGATGGTGACCCTGGGCCTCGCTACCGTCGTCATGGTCGGTGCCTACGAATTGTCCTACTCGTTCCTGGCGATTTTCGTCGTCACCATGGTCTGGGGCTTCCTGTGGTCGCCGCCCATGCCGCTCTATGACGGCGTGCTGGTCACGGAGACCCGGAAGCATGGGCTCGACTACGCGCGCGTGCGCATGTGGAGTTCGGTGGCCTTCATCGCCGGTACATTCATGTGCGGCATCGCCGTCGACCGATACGGACCGCCGTGGGTGCTCTTCGTCGGCCTTGCGAGCATCATTTTCCTGGCGCCCTTCGCTTTGCTGCTGCCTGCAGCCGAGCCGAAGGCAGCTGTGGCGGCCCGCGGCCATGCCCCCATTCGCATCGGCGAACTGTTGCGCCAACGGCCGTTCATCCTCTTCCTGATGGCTTGCGGTCTCTGTCAGGCCAGCCACTCCGTGCTCTACAGCTTCGGCACACTGACCTGGCGCAGCGCCGGCATCGACGATGTCACTATCAGCTTACTCTGGGCCGAGAGCGTGGCGATCGAGATCGTCCTGATGCTGTTCGGTGGCTGGCTGCTGCAGCGGCTCGGCGTCTGCGGCCTGATCGCGCTGGGGCTCGGCGCCGGCATGGTGCGCTGGACCGCCATGGCCTTCACGACGGAGCTATGGGCGCTCATCCTCCTGCAGGCCCTGCACTCCTGCACCTTCGCCGCATGCCATCTCGGCGCCATGGCCTTCCTGCAGCGCGCGCTGCCGCCACATGGCGCTGCGATCGGCCAGAGCCTCTATTACGCGCTCGGCACCGGCGCCACCCAGGCGCTGGTCTTCCAGTTCTCTGGCCTGCTCTATTCGGAGTTTGGCCAGCACGCCTTCCTCGGCATGACCGTCGTCAGCGCCCTCGGCATGGTGGCGCTGCTGCTGCTGGCCCGCACGTGGAAGGGCCAAATGCTCGTGGGTCAGACCTAACGCGTGCTCGGCAGCTCAGCGTGAACGGCCTCGCGCCGTCACCGGCCAGATCTCGACAAGCGTGTCGCCCTTCACCACATGATAGCTCTCGTAGAGATTGACCGTCGGGTCGCAATGCGGCGGCGTCAGGATAACCTGCTCAGCCAGCGCCGGTGCAGCCTTGCCTTCCGGCGCGATCACCGCGAGATGCTCGTCGCCCATGAAGCGGGTCGTGGCGCCATCGACGGCGCCTTTCAGGATCACCGGCGGGCCCTTCTCGGTCGCCATGGCCTTGAGGCCGGCATCGACCGTAACCATGCCGGCTGTGTTAGCGCTGACCACGCGCGCGTCGATCTGCAAAGCCTGCTCGAAGGTGGGTTTGTCGAGGCCACGCAGGTCGCAGACGTTGTAGTCGTGATCCATGAAGACGTAGGAACCGACCTGCAGCTCCGTGAAGACGCCGAGCTTGGCGTCGATACAGTGCGTGCCAGTGCCCGAACCCGTGACGATCGCAGGCCTGAGCTTTGCCGCGTCGAGTTTGGCAAGGATGCCCTTCAGGTATTCCGTGCGCTCCTCGATCTCGGCCTTGCGCTGGGCAAAGTCGACGATGTGCTGGTGACGGCCGCAGTAAAATTGCACGCCAGCGTACTTCAGCGACTTGTGCTTCACGATCTGTTGCACGAGCTCGACGGCAGCATCCGGCGAGGCGACACCGGTGCGGTGAATGCCAGGATCGATATCGACGATGACGGCGAGCGGCTTGCCGGCCTTGGCCGCGGCCGTGGCCAGCGCCTCGACATTGGCGGGATGATCGACCACCACCATGAGATCAGACACTTCGCCATTCAGCTTCATCAGGCGGTCGATCGCCTGCGGCGTCACCACCGGCGAGGTGATGTGCAGGCTCTGGATACCCGCCTCGCCCAGCGCCTCGGCCTCGCCCAGCTTTGCACAGCAGACACCCAGTGCGCCGGCCGCGATCTGGCGACGCGCAATGTCGGCCGACTTGTGGGTCTTGGAATGCGGACGCAGCTTCACGTTGTGCGCTTTGGCGAAAGACGCCATCTCCGCGATGTTGCGGTCGAGCATTTCGAGATCGAGCACCAGCGCGGGCGTGTTCAGCGAGCGTCGCGAGCCCTGCTGGCCGATCAGGTGTCCGTGCAGTCGTTGCGCTTCGCTCATTTCCGATTGTCTCCAGGCTGAAGAGTGCGGACGACCATGGCCTCGCCGGTCGTACCGCGGTTGACGCCAGCGCTTTTCATGAAGGTGTTGTCCTGGCCGGTGCCCCAGAGCGCGACGCCTTGGGCCAGCAGGCCGCCATCCACCTTGATGGTTTCGCCGGTAATGAAACGCGCGTCGTCGGAGCACAGGAAGGCCGCGACGTCGGCGATATGCTCGGGTTCGCCCCGATCGGGCCAGGGCTGTTGAGCGAACTGCTTCTCGTATTTCTCTGGACGCCCGCGATGAACCAGCGGCGTGGAGATCACACCGGGAGCGATGCCGACCACCCGGATGCGATCCGGGCCGAGTTCGGCCGCCACATTGTCGATCAAGCTGATGCAGGCGGCCTTGGCCGCCGAATAGGCGTGGCTGCCGCCACCACCGATCATGCCGGCGATCGACGCCGTTACCAGGATCACGCCACCGTCTCCGTGCTTCTTCATCGCCAGCGAAGCATGCTTCATGCCGAGGAACACGGATCGCGTCAGGACAGCAAACGTGTAATCCCAGTCCTCGACGCTGGTCTCGGCGATCGGCCCGAACGCGCCACCGACGCCGGCATTGAGATAGGCAATGTCGAGCCGGCCGAAGCGCTTCTCGGCCTCGGCCACCGTCGCGTCCACGTCGCTTTCCTTCGCGACATCGCAACGTATGAAGGCGATGGCGTCGTCGTGGCCCTGCGCCTTGGCAACGGCGAGCGTTTCCTTGCCATTCGCTTCGTTGAGATCGGCGACGACCACCTTCGCGCCTTCACTCAGGAAACGCATGACGGTCGCGCGGCCCATGCCGCTCGCCCCGCCGGTCACGATCGCAACTTTGCCTGCCAGTCGTTTCATCCGCGTTTCGCCCTCCGATGCCATGGTGGTGTTGCACACGCCGCCGGGCAAGCCTAGCGTTTCGCAACCGCGGAGGACGCCATGAAGTTCGGCCTGTTCTACGAGATCTCGATTCCGCGTCCCTGGACGCCCGAGAAGGAACGCACCGTCTACAACAACTGCCTCGAACAGGTGAAGCTAGCCGATGAGCTGGGCTTCGATCATGTGTGGGCCGTCGAGCACCATTTCCTCGAAGAGTATTCCCACTGCTCCGCCCCGGAGCTGTTCCTGACCGCCTGCGCCGTGCTGACCAAGCGTATCCAGGTCGGGCATGGCATCGTGGTCTGCGTCCCGGAGTTCAATCACCCGATCAAGATCGCCGAGCGCACGGCCACGCTCGACCTGCTGTCGGGTGGCCGCCTGCATGTCGGCACCGGACGGTCAGCGACCTGGACCGAGCTCGGCGGCTTCGGCGCCAATCCCGATACGACTAAGAAGAGCTGGGATGAGTTCGTGCGCTGCCTGCCCAAGATGTGGATGCAGGAGACCTTCTCCTATCAGGGCGAGTTCTGGTCGATGCCGGAGCGCACCATTCTGCCCAAGCCCTACCAGAAGCCGCACCCGCCGATGTGGGTCGCCGTGACCAGCCCCGGCACCGAGATCGACGCGGCCGACCGCGGGCTGGGCAGCCTCGGCCTCTCCTTCGCGGGCTTCGAGGAGCAGGAGAAGAAGATCAAGGAGTATCGCCGTCGCATCCAGAACTGCGAGCCGGTCGGCGCTTTCATTAATGAACAGGTCGCCACCACCAACTTCCTGTTCTGTCACGAGGACGAGAAGACTGGCGTCGAGATGGGCAAGAAGCTCGGCAACACCTTCAACTATCTCGCCACGCAGCTCATCTCGACGCGCGAGGTCTACTCCTCGCCGTCGTACCAGTCGCTTGGCCTGCTGCCGGCGCTGCGCCGTGCCGCCACCGGCCCCGATGCCAACGAGCAGCAGACCGAAGGTATGGCCTACGGCGATCCCGCCCGCATCATCCGTGCCGTCAAGAAATGGGAGTCGCTCGGCGTCGACTGCATCAACTTCATCCTGAACGCCAACGAGGTCGTGCCGCAGGACCAGGTTATGGCGAGCCTGCGCCTGTTCGCCAAGGAAGTGATGCCACACTTCGCCAAGAAACCCGGCCATGTGGCCGCCGCGGCGGGAGAGTAACCATGCCCCTCTATGGATCGCTCGACATCACGCAATCGCCCGCCCGCCTGCCGACGCTTGCCAATCTCGACACCGAGGCCTGGACGCTGCCCAAGGCCGAGATGATGCAGCTCCTGATCGAAGTGCCGCGCACGACGACGGAGGCTTTGCTGCCCAAGGCAATGCACCCCGCGCTGCCCTCCTACGTGATCCTCGCCGTCACGAAGTATCCGGAGAGCCCGGTCGGTCCGTTCAATCTTGCAGTGCTGCGCCTGGGCAGCCGGGCCGGCGTCCATCCGCGCGGCTTCCTGCTCGGTGCCGTCGCGAGCAGCTCGGCTGCAGCCGAGGCGCTGCGCACGCGCTGGGGTTTCCCCATCGACGTCGGCGAGGTGAAGTTCGTGCGGCGCCACGACCGCATCATCGGCACGGCGAAGAAGGACGGTAAGACGATCCTCGATTGCGCTTTGGTCGACCCGCAGCCGGTGGCCGGCAACGACGTGCAATACATCAACTGGGTGACGGCGGCGAACGCGCCGCTCGATGGCCAGACCCAGCCGATGCTGATCCAGGTCGACCCGAAGTACACTTTCTACAAGTCCGAGCGCGGCAAGCCGCAGGTCTCGGCCTTCGACGCCGCGGCATGGCACGCGCCCAACGTAACGCTCGCCGATCCGATCATCGGCACCTGCTGCACCGTGGACACCGACCTGCCGCGGATCCGCTTCGTGATGGATCCGCTGAAGCCGGTGTTCCAGGGCACGCGCCGCATTCGGGAATCGCGGGCTGACGAATAGTCGGCCCCTCAATTCCTAGATCACGATCACGCCCTCGCCCCCAGCGTAGAGCTTCTCGACCAGCGCCTTGCGGCGCTCCAGCGTCGCGCGCTGGTTGATGTAGCCCTTGTCGGTCATCTCGTTGCCATCGACCGAGGGCGGCTCGGTCATCAGCAGGACACGCTTCGCGTGCATCGACGAGCCGCCGCCCTCGGCGTTCATCTTCGCAAGGCCGGCCTTCAGGGTGCCGACCACGGCAGGGTGAGCCAGCAGCTCGGCCGTAGTGAGCCGAGCCTCCGAATCTGCCGCGAGCTGGCGGCAGGCGGCGATGTTGGGGAAGCCCAGCAGGCCGACATATTCGCGGTCCTGGCCGCAGATCACGGCGTCCTGCAGTACCGGCGAGGCTGCCGCGATCGCGGCCGTGCGCAGGGTACCGACCAGAACGAAGGTGCCGCTCATCAGCTTGAAGTCCTCGACGACGCGACCATCGAAGATCAGGCCGAGGCTCGGATCGCTGGCATCGACGAAGCGACCGGCATCACCGATCTTGTAGAAGCCCTCTTCATCGAGCATCTGGGCGGTGAGGTCGGGTCGCTTGTGATAGCCCGGCGTCACGATCACGCTCTTGAGGCGTAGCTCGTAGCGGCCCTCCTCGCCGGTCGGCACCATCTTGAGCTGCACGCCGGGATACGGCAGCCCGACCAGGCCGACACGCTCCGAAGCCCAATGCACTGTGGTCGCCGTCGGCGATGTCTCGGTCGAACCCCAGCCGGTGACGAAGGGCAGACGGTAGCCCGTGTACTTCACGGCCAACGCTTCCATCCGCTGGTAAAGATCGTCTGGCAGAGTAGCGCCGCCATAGGCGAGCGAGTTCAGGTTCTTGAAAAAGCGTTTGGCCAACGCGTTGTCGTTTTCCAGAGCCGTTGCCAGCATGGCGTAGCCCGCCGGCACGTTGGCGAAGTAAGTCGGCGAGACTTCGCGCAGATTGCGCAATGTCTCCTCGAAAAGGCCAGGCAACGGCTTGCCGTCGTCGATATAGGTCGTGCCGCCGTCGGCCAGATTGCCCTGGAAGGTCGCGTTGCCGCCCATCGTGTGGTTCCACGGCAGCCAGTCGAGCATCACGGCCGGCGGATCGCTGGCCTTGCGGGTGCGCGACATTTGCCCCATCGCCAGGTTGGCACACATCATCTCCTGGGTGTTGATGACGGCCTTGGGCATGCCGGTGCTGCCCGAAGTGAACAGGAACTTGCCCGTCGTCTTGGGCCCTATCTGCTCGATCGACGCCGCGACGGCTTCGGTCGGCCGGGTGGCGATCAGTTCGCTCCAGGGCAGCGACTGCATCTTGGGCGGCGCCTTGTCGACATGGACCAGCAGCACGCCCTCGAGATCGAGCGAGGCCAGAGCACGGGCGTAAATCTCCCCGTTCTGCACGAACACGAGACCGGGCTTGATCAGGTCGAAGACGTAACGGAGCTTGGCATGATCCTGGCTCATCACCGAATAGGCCGGCGACACCGGCGCAACCGGCGTCCGCGCCTGCATGGCTGCCATGGTGAGCAGCGCGAATTCGATGGAGTTCGACGACAGGATCATCACCGGCTTGTCAGGCCCGAACCCGCGATCGAGCAGCGCCTGGGTCGCCGCATCGACCTGCTTCTTGGCCTTGGCATAGGTGACCTTCAGCCATTCCCGATCAGGACCGCGGCGCTGCGCCAGCCAGATCCGGTCCGGCGCCTCGGCCGCCCAGCGTGCAAGCAGTGCCGGCACGTGCTTCTGGTAAGGCTTCAGCTTGTGGTTCGACTGCAGCACGATCGTGCCGTCGGCCCGCCGCTCCGCCGACACGTCGCGGCTGAGAAAGTCGATCGGCTTGAACGGTGCTTGCATAATGCTGTCCAACACGCTTCTCCCTAAATCGTCATTGTCGACGATTTAGGGATGCAACGACGCCGTCGGCAAGAGGCATCGTTACCCTGGACGTGCGTGCCGCACAGGGCTCTATGCGCGCTCAATCAATGCCAGCACCTGCTCGAATGCCTGGTCAGCGAGCGCCCGCATTTCGTCGTCGGTGCGGTCCTGGATGGGATGCGGGACGTAGACGACGCCGGGCTCGAAGCCGAGCGACTGGGCTTGCGCCTCACTTGCTTCCACGAACACCGAAGAGGCGACGTAGCCGCCGGGAATGCCTTTGTCGTCGAGGGTCTTGATGTCGTGCAGACTGCACGATGTGCAAGAGCCTCAATCGGCCAGGCCTTCGATCACGAGGTCGACCTCGCTGGCGATCTTCTGCGACAGATCATTGGGGGCAGGCCGCGTAAAAGTGGGCTTCTTGTAGCGCTTCACCGCCACGCCCTTTTCCGTCAGCCGCTCTTCGATGCGGTCGAGGAAAATGTTGCCGCGCGGCTTGGAGATATCGAGCAGCCCCACGGTCAAGCCAGCGATCTTGTCGGGCGGCGCCTTGCGGGCACGCCGTATGGGCGAAATCTCTGATGTTGGGTCGAGCAGTTCCATCCGTTTCCTCCTCAATCCTTGATGGCGATGGTGACCGGTGTGCTGCCGATTGGCCCCGAGGCGCCCCAACCGGCAATCACGGCCGAGAACATGCCGGCGTCGCCACCGGCCCGCACGATCAGCAGTCCGCCCTTGCGGAACTTCGGGATGGTCTTGCGGTCGCCCAGCGCCGCAGCCGGCACACCTTCGGCAATGCCACCCGCCCCACGCACGATCTCTTCGGCGGGCAGTTCGAGCAAGGCGTCGAGTTCCCGGCGCAGTCGTGCTTTGTCCCAGCCGGCCGTTTTGAAGGTGCGTTCGTGTTCGGGGCTCACGACCAGGATGGCATCGGCTCCCTGTGCGAGCTTCCAATGGTTCACGCCGCGCAGGCTGAGCGCAAAGGTACGCGACAGCGATTCCGGCGTACGCGATTGCTGATCGACGACGCCGTGCACGCCGTCACCGGCGAACAGGGTCACGGTATTGCTGCCCTTGGCAAAGCCGCGCTCGACCGACAGCGGCTCCCAGAACGAGCCCGCCTCATCCTCCGCGAAGCAGAAGGTGTACTTGCCGGGCGTTCCCAGGGTCGAACGGTCGACACCCTGCGGCCGCCCGCCGCCGACATTGCGCACGCAAAGCTGCAGGGCGCGGCCGATCGTGGCGTTGGCACGGTTACCTTGCCCCAGCGCATTGCCGCGGCCGTTCATGCCGATGGCCCTGGCGATCGGCCCGTTCACGATCATGATCGGGCCGCAGAACATGGTGGTCGCCAGTACACCATGCATATTGAAGGGCTCGGAGAGCGCGGCCTCGACTGCGGCAATCACCACCGGCATGTATTCCGGCGCGCAGCCTGCCATGACAGCATTGATGGCCACCTTCTCGACCGTGATCGGCTGCAGGTCGGGCGGCAGCAGACCCAGCACGTCCTTGGGATCGCGGTTTGTGCCCTTCAGCATGCGATGCACGCGCAGTCGCGTCGGCGGCACCGTCGGAAGGCCATCCGACCAGCCCCGCGAATACATCGCCTCGAATTCGTCCTCATGCTCACCGACCTCGATGCGCCGCGCCTGGAACGGCACGTCGCCATACTTGATCTCGAGTTCGTCGACGATGCCGGGCTCGACGGATTTGGAGCCACAGCCCGGCCGCCACGCTGGCAAGCCCTCGCCCAGCGAATTGACGCCGGTCAACGCCCGCCACTCGTCACGCTGCCAGCCGACAACGCGCTCGACCTCGCGGCCACCTTCGAGGCGGATCAGGGTCGGCACGGTTTCGATGCCGAGACGGAAAGAGACTTCCAGGGCACGGTCATCGCGGACGCCGGCCACGCCCTCGGGGAAAGCCGGATCGTCCTGGCTGTAGACAGCGAGCGGTCGCGCCCCGGCGGCCAGTTCGCGCACCACCGGCTGCACCAGTTCACAGGTCTGGCAGTCGCGCTTGGCGACCAGCACGAATCCCTCGTTCATTCCGACAAGGTTCACGGGCGTTCTCCCTCGGTATGGATACTAGCGTGTCTGTTGCGGCATGCACTCGCGGTGAGGCTCGACTTCGTCCGCGATCCGAAACCGGCCGTGCATGCGGCGTCGTGGGTACCGTCTCCGACCTGAATGCCCGTTCACATTGGCGAGGTTTTCGGCCAGAGTGCGCCGCAGCACAAAGGGAGAAAGAGCGATGGATTTCGAATATTCGGATCGCACCAAGGCGCTTCTGGAGAAGCTCAACAAGTTCATGGACGAGGTCATCTATCCGGCCGAGCCCGTCTACGAAGAGCAGATGGAGAAGGCCAAGGATCGCTGGCAGCTCCCGCCGATCATCGAGGAATGCAAGGCCGAGGCGAAGAAGCGCGGCCTGTGGAACATGTTCCTGCCGGCCGACCGCGATTCGGGCGACACCCATGGCACGATGGGCCTTTCCAACCTGGAATACGCGCCGATCTGCGAAGTCCTGGGCCGCTCCTCGATCGCCTCGGAATCGACCAACTGCTCCGCCCCCGACACCGGCAACATGGAAGTGTTCGCCCGCTACGGCTCGAAGGAGCACAAGGAGAAGTGGCTGAAGCCGCTGCTGAACGGTGAGATCCGTTCCTGCTTCGCCATGACCGAGCCGGCGGTCGCCTCGTCCGATGCGCGAAACGTCGAATGCCGCATCGAGAGCGATGGTAACGACTACGTCATCAACGGCCGCAAGTGGTGGTCGTCGGGCATGGGCGATCCGCGCTGCCAGGTCATCATCCTGATGGGCAAGAGCGATCCCAACGCGCCGGCTTACCGCCAGCAGTCGATGATCGTCGTGCCGCGCGATGCCAAGGGCATCAAGATCGTCAAGATGCTGCATGTGTTCGGCTACGACGACGCCCCGCACGGCCATGCCGAGGTGATCTACGACAACGTGCGCGTGCCGAAGTCGGCCATCCTGCTGGGTGAAGGCCGCGGCTTCGAGATCGCCCAGGGCCGCCTGGGTCCGGGCCGCATCCATCACTGCATGCGCGCCATTGGCGTCGCCGAGCGTGCGCTCGAAATGGCGATCAAGCGCGCCAAGAGCCGCGTCGCCTTCGGCCAGCGCATCTCAGAGATGGGCGTCACCAAGGCCCATGTCGCCGATATGCGCATGGAGATCGACATGGCCCGCCTGCTGGTCCTCAAGGCCGCGTGGGCGATGGACAAGTACGGCAACAAGGAAGCCCGCCAGCAGATCGCGATGATCAAGGTGGCGGTGCCGAACATCACCTCCAAGGTGGTGGACCGCTGCCTGCAGCTCCACGGCGCCGGTGGCGTCAGCCAGGTCTTCAAGCTGGCCAGCATGTACGCCCACCAGCGCACGCTGCGTCTGGCCGACGGTCCGGACGAGGTTCATCGCGACCAGGTCGGCCGCCTCGAGATCTCGAAGTACAACTAAGCCGTCACTTGACGGAGAAAAGCGGGGCGCGATCCTTCGGGGTCGCGCCCTTTTTCTTGTCTGGAGGGAATGCCGTGGAGAACGCGCCCATCAACCGACACATCAGCGATCATCTCGCCAACGAACGGACGTTCCTCGCCTGGATCCGGACATCGATTGCCGTGATGACGCTCGGCGTCGCCATCAACCGCTTCAGCCTTTTCCTCGTGGAGATGCATCAGGTCGTGCCGGAAGTGCGTCAGATCACCAACCGTCACGTCGAGAAGCTGGGCATTGGCCTCGTCGTTCTCGGCATCGTGATGCTTTGCGGTGCGATCTGGCACTACCTGCATGTCGGCCGGATGATCGAGAGCGGCAGCTATCGCCCGGCCAACCGCCTCGTCGTCGGCACGGCGATCCTCTTCATCCTCATGGGCGGAACCGCCCTGGCCTGGCTGTTCTAGGCCAGACTCAGTTTGGCTTGGGTGGCGATTGCGGCGCTGCCGGCGGCCCCTCGGGCATGGTGAGCAGCTCGCTTTCAGGTGCACCGGCCTCGTAGGCCTGAACCAGTGTCTCGGGGTCGAAGACAACGCCGATCGGATTCTTCTTGAACTCGGCCGTCTGGAAATAGGCCGCCGTCGCTTCCTTGGTCGCGTAGCGATCGACCTGCAATTCGACGCCATTGCCGTCGGGATCGCGGTAGTAGATCGACACGGTCGGACCGTGATGGATGCAGCGCGACGGTTCGATGCCGAGCGTCTTCACGCGGCGATAGGTCGAGAGCAGCGCCCCGATATCGGCCATGGTGTAGGCGACATGGGCGAGGCCGGATGTCTTCGCATCGGGTGCCGTGAGTCCGGCGAGGTTCACAATGCCGAGCCGGTGATGCTCGTCGTCGTAGGTCAGGAAGCAGATGTACTCGGTGCGCTGCACCACATGCATGTTCAGCACCGTCGAATACCAGTCGATCATCGGCTGGATGTTCGAAGAGCGCAGCACGAAGTGGGCGAACAGGACGGGGGTTGCCGGCTTGGGATCGAGCGTGCGGCAGGCACGCAGCGACGTTTCGAGCATTGTGTCCATGGGAGGTCCCTCCAAACGGCCAGTCTAGGCTGCCGCCTGCAGGATCGGCATCCTCTTGAAACTCAACTAACTGACTGGTAAGTTAGTTTTATGAAGCCGGTCAAACAGCGTCGCGCACCGGCCGAACGGCCGCAGGAAATACTGAACGCCGCCCTCGCCCAGTTTGTCGA
This sequence comes from Reyranella sp., assembly GCF_004297405.1. Taxonomy (GTDB): domain Bacteria; phylum Pseudomonadota; class Alphaproteobacteria; order Reyranellales; family Reyranellaceae; genus Reyranella. Next base: position 304,694 of record NZ_SCVC01000011.1, on the reverse strand, counting down.
AACGGGCTTCGCCGGCACGCGGCTGGACGACGTCGCCCGGCGCGCGGGCCTCAGCAAGGCGGCGATCTACCTCTACTTCGACGACAAGCTGTCCCTCTTCCAAGGTGTGATCCGGCAGGCCATCACCGCCAATCTGATGACGGTAGAGACGATGCTGGCCGCCCATCGTGGCCCCGTGGCCGACCTGCTGCCCCGCATCCTCGAATTTATGGCCGGCCGCATCGAGGACACGCCCATGGCCTCGATCGCCAAGCTGGTGATCGCCGAGTCCCGCGCCTTCCCCGAGATCGGCCAGTTCTACCTGAAGGAAGTGATCGGCCGCGGCCTGCCACTGCTCGAAGAGCTGATCGCACGCGGCATCAAGCAAGGTGAGTTCCGCAAGGTCGATCCGGCGATGACGGTGCGCTCGATGATGGGCGCCATGCTGCTGGCCGGCCTCTGGCGCACAGTGTTCGAGCCGATCGGCGCGGAGAAGCTCGATGTGCGAGCGCTGGCTCGCCATCACGCCGACCTGATGCTGCACGCGTTACGCCCCGCTCCGGAGGCCTGATCATGAAACGCGCGCCCTTCGTCGTCATCGCAGCACTCGTTGCTGCGGCGCTCGTCTCCTATGTTGTCTGGGGCGAGCGCATGCTTGCTTTCATCGGCCTCGGCTCCGACACATCGACGTATCTCGGCTATGTCGAAGGCGAGACCAGCCTGATCGCGCCCCCCATCGCCGGACGGCTGCTCGAACGGCCGGTCGATCGCGGCGGCCGCGTGAAGAAAGGCGATCGGCTGTTCGTGATCGATCCCGTGGTCGCCAAGGCCGAGGTCGCACGTGCCGAAGCAGCCCTCGCCGAAGCCAAGGCGCGCTACGAAAACATGCTGACCGGCAAGCGGCAGGAAGAGCAGGACGTCATCCGTGGCCAACGCCGTGAGGTCGAAGCGTCTCTGGCGCTGGCCGAGGTCGAGCTCAAGCGCCAGGCGCAGCTTCTCGAACGTGCCTACACGACACGCCAGGCCTATGACCAGGCCGATGCCCAGGTGCGCCAACTCCGCTCGCGCGCGGCGTCTCTCGCCGCGCAGGAAAAAGTCGGCGATCTCGCCGCGCGCCCCGACGAGATCGACGCCGCCAAGGCGCTGGTCGTCCAGAACCAGGCCAACGTCGACCAGGCGAGGAAGAAGCTCGACGACCTGATGCCCGTCGCGCCCGAAGACGCGCTGGTCGAAAACACCTTCTTCAACGTCGGCGAATGGGTGCCAGCCGGATCGCCTGTCGTCTCCCTGTTGCCCGACTTCCGGGTGAAGCTGCGCTTCTTCGTACCCGAAGAGGACGTGGCGCGGGCCCGCCCCGGCAACGAAGTGTCCTTTACCTGCGATTCCTGCCCATCCGGCCTCAAGGCGACAATCATCTATGTTTCACCGCGCGCCGAGTACACGCCGCCCGTCATCTATTCTCAGAGCGCCCGGACCAAGCTCGTGTTCCTGGTCGAAGCACGGCCCACCAAGCTGGCCACGCCCCTGCAGCCGGGTCTTCCCGTCGCCGTCGAACCGTTTGGAACCGCGCCATGACACGGGCGATCGACGTCCATGATCTGGTGAAGCGCTACGGCACGCGCACCGTCGTCGATCGCTTCAGTCTCGCCGTCGAACAGGGCCGCATCTGCGGCTTCCTCGGGCCGAACGGTTCAGGCAAGACCACGACCTTGCGCATGATCTGCGGCCTGCTGACCCCCGACGAAGGGGGTGGCACCTGTCTCGGTCATGACCTCGTGCACGACCGCGAGGCGATCAAGCGGCAGACCGGCTACATGACCCAGCGCTTCGGTCTCTACGAGGATCTCACCATTCGCGAGAATCTCGAGTTCGTCGGCCGCGTCTATGGGCTCGACCGGTTGAAAGCCCGTGTCGACCAATCGCTGGAACGACTGGGGCTGACGACACGCCAGGGCCAACTGGCTGGATCGCTCTCCGGCGGCTGGAAGCAACGCCTGGCCCTCGCGGCCTGCGTCCTGCACGAGCCCAAGCTGCTGCTGCTCGACGAACCGACCGCCGGCGTCGATCCCAAGGCACGCCGCGCGTTCTGGGACGAGATCCATACCTACGCGGCTGAAGGCATCACCGTGCTGGTGTCGACGCACTACATGGACGAAGCCGAGCGCTGTCACGAGATCGCTTACATCGCCTACGGCGAGCTGATGGCACGCGGCACCGCCGAGGACATCATCCGGCAATCCGGCCTCTTCGCATTCGTGGCGACCGGCCCGGGCGCGGATCGGCTTGCCCCAAAGTTGCGCGATGCGTCGGGCGTGAGCGCCGCGGCCGCGTTCGGCACGACGCTCCATGTCTGCGGTCCCGACCGAGCCGAACTCGAACGCGCCATAGAGCCCTTCCGTGGCGATCCCAACGTCGTCTGGCAGGAGGCTGAACCGACACTGGAGGACATTTTCATCCATCTCATGGGACGGGCGCACGACAACGCACCCGGCGTCGAGGCCTGACCATGTGGCGTGGTGCCTGGAAGCGGCTTGCCGCCATCATCGTGAAGGAGGTGCTCCAGCTCCGCCGCGACCGCCTCACCTTCGCGATGATGTTCGGCATGCCGATCATGCAGCTCCTGCTGTTCGGCTACGCGATCGACACCGACCCGCACCGTCTGCCGACCGCCGTCATCGCTGCCGACCAGAGCCAGATCACGCGCACCGTTCTCTCGGCGCTCTCCAACACCGGCTACATGAAATTCACACACCAGCCAAAAAGCGAGGACGAAGCGAGCGCGCTCCTGCAACAAGGTGATGTGCAGTTCGTCGTGACCATCCCCTCGGACTTCACGCGCCGGCTGATCCGTGGCGAGCGCGCGCAGATCCTGATCGACGCCGACGCAACCGATCCCTTAGCCACGGCCAACCCGCTGGCCGCTGCCGGGCGCGCGATCAATCAGGCATTGTCTGCCCACGACTTCGTCGGCCCGCTGAGTAGCCTGCGCAACAAGCCCGACGCGGTCGAACTGGTGGTGCAGCGCCGCTACAATCCCGAGGGCAAGTCGCGGCTCAACATCGTGCCCGGGCTGCTCGCCGTGATCCTCACCATGACCATGGTGATGATGACGGCACTCGCCGTCACCCGCGAGCGCGAGCGCGGCACCATGGAGAACCTGCTCGCCATGCCGGTGCGGCCACTTGAGGTCATGGTGGGCAAGATCGTGCCCTACATCGTGATCGGCTCGGTGCAGGTCGCCGTCATCCTGATCGTTTCACGCCTGCTCTTCGACGTAGCGATCGAAGGCAGCGTCACCCTTCTCTCGGTCGGAACGGCGCTGTTCATCACCGTGAACCTCGCCATCGGCTTTACCATCTCGACGCTGACGCAGAACCAGCTCCAGGCCATGCAGGCTTCGTTCTTCATGATGCTGCCGTCGATCCTGCTGTCGGGTTTCATGTTCCCCTTCCGCGGCATGCCGGTGTGGGCGCAATGGATCGGCGAGGCGCTGCCGGCCACCCACTTCATGCGGGTCGTGCGCGGCGTCATGTTGAAGGGTGCGAGCTTCGACGACATCGCGACCGCGCTTGCGGCTTTACTGGCGATGCTGCTGCTGGTCTCGATCCTGGCCATCAGCCGCTATCGGGTGACGCTGGACTGACCTGCAAAACCTGCGGGTTGACCGGCGTTCGTGGCGCAGGCAAGCCGGATGCCCCATGTCCGCCCCCGCCGTCGAAGCTCCCGACTCCCTGTCGCGGTTCATCCCATCGCGCACAGCCCGCGGCTTCGTCGTCGCCGTAATATCTGGCATCTTCTTCACCCTGCTCAACACCTCGGTAAAGGAGCTGGCGACCGAACTGCCGCCACTCCTCGTTTCGTGGGGGCGCTGGCTGGCCGGCGTCGTCGTGATCGCGCCCGTCATGCTGTGGTACGGCGGCATCGCGGGGATGGCGACGCGCGATTTCAAGCTGCACTGCTTTCGCGGCATGTTCCATACCTCCGGCTATGCCCTCTGGTACGAGGCCGTCGTCTGGCTGCCGCTGGCCACCATGGCGGCGTTGGGTTTCACCGGTCCGATCTTCGTCACGCTGGGCGCCGTGCTTTTCCTCGGGGAGAAGGTCCACGCACGGCGCTGGACGGCGGTTGCCATCGGCTTCCTCGGCATGCTGGTGATCGTGCGGCCAGGCCTCGCCGAGGCGAATGCCGGCATCTGGCTGATGCTCGGCGCAGTGCCGTTGATCGCCGGTTCCAATCTCGTCGCCAAAGCCGTGTCGGGCCGCGATCGACCGGCCCTCGTGGTCTTCTGGCAGACGATGATCGCCACCGTTTGTTTTGCCCCCTTCGGCCTCTGGTTCTGGCAGACGCCGACCCTGATGCAGCTCCTGCTGTTCCTGGCCGCCGGCTTCTTCGGCACCATGGGCTACTTCTTCATCACCTGGGCCTATCGCCTCCTCGACATTTCCGCCCTGCAACCCATCACCTTCCTAGGGATCGTCTGGGCCGCCTTGATGGACGTGGCGGTCTGGGGCAAGACCTCCGACGTCTGGACCTTCGTCGGCGCCGCGATCATCGTGGCCGCCACGACCTACATCGCTCATCGGGAAGCAGTTTCGGGAGGAAAGAAGAAATGACGGATCGTCTGGCCGGCAAAGTGGCCTTGATCACGGGTGGCGCATCGGGTCTCGGCGCCAACGCGGCGGCGCTGATGGTGCAGGAAGGCGCCAAGGTGGTAGTCGCCGATATCGCACAGGATCGCGGCAAGGCAATGGCCGACAAGCTGGGTTCTTCGGGCCATTTCGTGAAGCTCGACGTCACCAGCGAGGACAATTGGAAGGCCGCGATCAAAGAAACGGTCGACAAGTTCGGCGCGCTGCACGTGCTGCTGAACTCCGCCGGCATCGGCCTCAGCAAGACCGTCGAGGAGATCGAACTCGCGGAGTGGCGCAAGGTCCACGCCATCGACCTCGACGGTGTGTTCCTCGGCTGCAAACACGGCGTTTCCGAGATCAAGAAGCACACCAGCCGCCTGGGCGGCTCGGTAATCAACATCTCGTCGATCTCCGGCATCATCGCCGGCGCCAACATGGCGGCCTACAACTCGGCCAAAGCCGGCGTGCGCCTCCTCAGCAAGTCGGTGGCGCTGCACTGCGCCAAGTCAGGCTACAACATCCGCTGCAACTCGGTGCATCCCACCTTCATCGACACACCGATCCTCGACAAGTATCGCGACCGCTTCGGCCAGGACCTGATGCAGCAGAAGCTCGGCAAGCAGGTCCCGATCGGCCGCCTCGGCCGGCCCGAGGAAGTGGGCTGGGCGCTCGTCTTCCTCGCCTCCGACGAATCGAGCTTCATGACCGGCTCGGAAGTCGTGATCGACGGCGGCATCTCGGCGATGTGAGGGAAGGCCATGCTCTTCTCCCATAACAGCCACAAGATCTACTTCGACCTCGCCGGGCCGCAGAACGCGCCGGTGGTCTGCTTCACCCATTCGCTGTCGGCCGATGGCGGCATGTGGAACGAGCAGCTCGTGCCGCTGCTGGCCGCCGGTTATCGCGTGCTGCGGCTGGACATGCGCGGCCACGGCGGCAGCCAGCCGGTCGACGGCGACTACACGATGGACGCGCTGGCGGCCGACGTGAAAGGCGCCCTCGATTTCCTGGGCATCGCCAAGGTGCATTACATCGGCCTGTCGATCGGCGGCATGATCGGCCAGGGTTTTGCGCTGGCCTATCCCGACCGGTTGAAGTCGTTGATGCTCTGCGACACGCACCCCTCCTCGCCCGACGACTCGGCTGGCCTGTGGGATCAGCGCAAGGCGGCCGTCCGCAAGGGTGGTACGGCGCTGTTAGCCGACGGCAATATGGAACGCTGGTTCACGGCCGAGTTCAAAGGAACGAACCCGCAGCGCTGGAAGGAAATCCATTCGACGATCTGCGGCACATCGAGCCCTGGCTTCCTGGGCTGCGCTGCGGCGATCCAGAATTTCGACTATCTGGACCGGCTCGCCACCATCAAGACGCCGACCCTCGTCGTATGTGGCGACGACGACCAGGCGACGCCGCCGGACCGCAACAGGCTGATCGCCTCCAAGATCCCGGGGGCGCGCTACGAAGACATCGCCAAGGCGCGCCACCTGCCGAATGTCGAGCGGCCGGAACAGTTCAATCCGATCATGATGCAATGGCTAGGACTCAACAGGTAACACCATGGAATTCGCCTTCACTGAAGACCAGCTCGCCATCAAGGACAGCGTGGCCAAGCTCTGTGCCCAGTTCGACGACAAGTACTGGCTGAAGAAGGACAAGGACGGCGGCTTCCCCAACGACTTCTACAAGGCGATGGCGGACGCTGGCTGGCTGGGCATCGCCATGCCGGAGGAATATGGCGGCGCCGGTCTCGGCATCACCGAAGCAGCGCTGGTCATGCAGACGGTGGCGGAGTCCGGTGCCGCCCTCCAGGGCGCGTCGGCAATCCATCTCAACATCTTCGGGCCGAACCCGATCGTGGTGTTCGGCACGGAAGAGCAGAAGAAGCGCATCCTGCCGGATATCATCGCAGGCAAGGTCAAGGGCTGCTTCGCTGTCACCGAGCCCGACGCCGGCCTCAACACCACTGCACTCGATACCAAGGCCGAGCGCGACGGCAACGGCTACATCGTGCACGGAAAGAAGACCTTCACGACGACCGCCTCGGTCGCCGACAAGATGCTCCTGATCGCGCGCACCACGCCCAAGGAGAAGTGCAAGAAGCCGACGGACGGGCTGTCGCTCTTCTACACCGATCTCGACCGCTCCAAGGTCGAGATCACCGAGATCGACAAAATGGGCCGCAAGGCGATCGACACCAACCAGGTGTTCATCGACGGACTGAAGGTGCCGCTCGAGGATCGCATTGGCGAGGAGGGCAAGGGCTTCCACTACCTCCTGCACGGGCTGAACCCCGAACGCGTGCTGATCGCTTCGGAGGCGATCGGCATCGGCAAGGCCGCCCTCGCCCGCGCCACGCAGTACGCCAAGGAGCGTGTCGTGTTCGGCCGACCCATCGGCAAGAACCAGGCGATCCAGCATCCTCTGGCCGAGAGCTGGATGACGCTCGAAGCCGCCAACCTGATGGCCTTCAAGGCCGCCTGGCTCTACGACAACGGCAAGGAATGCGGCGCCGAGGCGAACTCGGCCAAGTATCTCGGGGCGCGTGCGGCCTACGACGCCTGCGAACGGGCGATCCTGACGCATGGCGGCTACGGCTACGCCAAGGAGTTCCACGTCGAGCGCTTCCTGCGCGAAGTGATGATCGCGCGGATCGCGCCGGTGAGCGAACAGCTCATCCTCTGCTATGTCGCGGAGCGCGTGCTGGGCCTGCCCAAGAGCTACTGAGCGCGAGCCGAGCGCTCGATCTCGCGGCCGAGCTGGCGCAGGTTCTGCCGCAACTGTTCGAGCGCGAAGCTCAGCGCGAAGAAGCGGCCGACCATGTCGTCGGACAGGCCGCGCGTCAGCCCTTCGCCGCGCTGTGCCGCAATCTCGGCGGCGGCGGCAACGAATGCCGCCTCCAGGCGATCGGCGGAGGGAGGCAGACGGCGGGCCAGCAGCTCGATGCCCGCTGCCCTCAAATATTCACCGCCTGCGCGACCGACCTCGACAAGTTTGGGCGTGAGCCGCGACTGTAGCGGCTCGGGCAAGGATTCACCGCGCACGATACGGCGGAGCGTGATCACGTCATGGCGCAAGCGCGCCAGCGTCTGGCGCAACGGGCGAACATCGGGTTCGGCGGAGAGTCCGGCGGAGCGCTCATGCTCGCCCTCAGTGGCGCTCACAGTCAGGTCGCCGAGAGCCTGACCGATGCGGTCATAGAGCTGCCGTAACTCTTCGGCCTCCACATCGGCCATTGGTCCCGGCAGCAGGCGCGCGAGCACCTTGGCCAGGAGATCGAGCACGCGGGCCGCTTCCTGACGGGCCAACCGGTGGCCGCCTGCCGGGAGAACGAGGAAGGACACCAGGAACCCCACGATCACACCCAGCGATACTTCGAGCACGCGATAGACCGCGGTGTCGAAGGGGCCGCTGGTATGGGCGATGGCCGGCATCAGCACGATGATGATCGACGCGACCGGTACGGCGTTGAGATTGCGCTTGAGTGCAGCCAGCAAGGCCAGAGGTGCTACGGCCAGGAACAGAACCAGGAGGAGTGACCATTCACTTTGATGCGGAATCAGGATGGCCAGCGCACCGCCATAGATCGTGCCGGCAACCGTGCTCAGCATGTAATCGATCGAAGCCTTGAGGGACCGACCAACGCTCATCTGCGTCACGATCAGTGCCGTCAGCACCGTCCAGAGCGGCAGCGGGAGATCGAGGGCCTGGGCCAGGATGAGGCTCAGGATCGCCGCCAGGGTCATCCGCAAGGTGAGCGCCAGTTGCACGCGATAGGCACGGGTGCGCGCACGCAACCAGCGTCGAAGGACCTCAAGGCGGGACAAAATCATTCCCGACAAGGAACCATGCCGTGAATGCGGCGGAAAGTGGACAAGGGCAACCGTCCCCTTGCCGACGCGTTCCTTAGGTACCACTTTCAATTCATCAGCGTGGAGGAGTCCATGACTCGTACCCACCATTGGGCCGCTCTCGCCCTCGGCACCACACTTCTCGTTGCCGTCGCAGCTTCTATCGTTCCGTCAGCGCCGCCGGCATCGGCCCAAAGCCAGGCTGATCGTATTTGCTTGGGACAAGGCATCGGGTCCTCGTCAGCCGGTTATGAATATTGCCTGTCGCAGGCCACACGTGCACTCGAGTGGGGCAAGCCGGAACTGGCCTACTCGCTGGCGCGCATGACAGCCGACTCGCGCGACGCCTGCATGGAGTATGGGCTGGCGCCGACCACGACAGACTACCGGGCGTGTCTGGAGCGCGAAACTTATGCTCGCAGCCTGGTCATCTTCAGCGACGAACCACAGTACGAGCACCAGATCGCGAACCCGTAACGCGACTGGCGCCTCGCATCGATCAGAACTTGATGCTGAGGTTTCCGCGGACGGATTGGTCGAGCGTGCCGGAACCGAACTGTCCGCCATAGGAGATCCCTAAGGTGGCGTTGGGTGCGAGACGGAAATCGAATCCTGCTTCGATGACAGCGGCATCCTGTGCGATCGGAACACCCAACACGTTGAATGGTCCACCACCGGCGAAAGCAAAGGTCGCGGCGGGAGTCGTGCCACCAAAAGCATGCCGCCAACCGGCGCTCGCCTTCGCCACCGCATTGACATTGCCCAGCGTGAAATCAGTCGAGGCCCGCATCCCGAGAGTGGTGAAGGTGGCATTCGCGACCGATCCCCAGCTCGACAAGGCGGCGGCGCCACCCGTCTCGCTGAAGCCATCAGTCCGAAGGCTCACATAGCCCACGTTGGCAAAAGGCTCGAAGGAGGCCCAACCCATCTCCAGACCGTAACCCAACTCACCGAACACCTGGGTAGTACCAGCGGTGTAGTTGCCCTTGGTTGTGTCAGTGAAGCCAGGGAAGGCAATCGAACGGCTGGTCGAGAGCGTATGCCATGTCTGGGCAACGCCCAGGCGAAGGGCGAGATCGCCCCATTGTGTCCCACCATAGAAGCCAAGATGGAAGTTATCGCTGGTGCCGGAAGAGTTGCGGTCACTGACCTGAAAGCTCGACCGGCTGTAACCGACAAGGAGGCCGACACGTCCCCGATCCTCGATTACGGGAATGTCGGCGCCCAGGAAGAAGCCGCCCGTGTCGCGCCACAGCGTGGCAGCATTGCCGTCGCTGTTCCATCGGCCCCAGGAGCCAAAGGCTCGTGTCCAGAACGTCACGCGATCCATGGTCGCGCATGATGTCGCCGCCTCACATTCAGCCTGGGCCACGGTCGGCGCCATTGCCGTCCCCGGACTGCCGGAAGCGCTGCGCAGACGGCCGAACGCGGCATCGCGCAAGAACTGGCTGTCGGAGATCAGGACGCTTTTGATCGAGGCGTGGACCTCTCCCGAAAGCTGATCGAAAGCTACACGAGCCGCTGCGTCGCTCGGGAGGTTGAGGATGGCAGTGGAAAGCGCCCCCGACGCCGGCAACGTTCCGAGACCGGCCGCTGTATTGAGCTGGTTCGCGGTCTGGGCTGCTGCCGTCAAGGAACGGGTCTGCAGGACGTCGACATAGACGTTGTTGTTATCGTAGGCGGCGGCGAATCCCAGGAACGCCGAGATCTGTGTGTCGCCGGTGAGTGTGTACGTCCCGGATATATTGGTAGCGGCCGTGACCACGGTGTAGCGCGTGCCGGCGACGTAGGGTCCGCTGTCCGCCTTGGCGATCTGAAGCATCGAGCCATTGAGAAACTGCGCGATGCCGCCCACGACGAGCCGGTCGCTCACACCGCTCGAAGCGAGGTCGACCTGATAGATCGAGCCTGGCGCTTGACCGTAATGGTTGGTCACCGTCAGCGTGCCGATCGAGCCGTTGCCCGGCGCAACCGTGCCCCCGATCTTAGGCTCGAGATAGCCCACCGTCCCGGTGCCGCCGAGAACGCCGCCCGTCACGAACGTCGTCCCGAGCAACGTACCGTTGACGATGAGCTGGCCGCCACTCACGTTTGTCAGACCGGAAAAGCCGGCGGAACTCCCGGTCAGGATCGTCGTGCCAGCCATCTGATCGATGCGGCCCTGGCCGATGAAAAGAGGAGAGAAAGAGTAAGCGGCACTCGTATGGTTGAAGACGATCGTGCCGTCGCCATCGCCGAACTTGATCGCAGTTACGGTCACAGTGCCCGGCGCGACCGGAGCGTCGCCTGCCGCCGCGCCGAAGTTAAGCGTCGCCACCGAGGTTGCTTTCTCCGCGAGGATGATCCCAAGCGGGGCCGATATCGTGCCGCCATTGCGGATCGTCACCGTGGCGTTGCCGAAATCACCAAACTTGAAACCTTGCGAGTTGTGCCAACGTGACCCGATGCCGTCTACCGTCAAAATACCCTCGGCATCGGGATTCAGGCCGAGCCTTGCGCCCGCGCTGATCACGACGCCGCCGTTACTGATCAGAAGCCTGCCATTGCCGCTGCGGCCGACCTCGATTTCCTGGACATTGTTCCAGGCGGATCCGACACCATCGACGACAACACTGCCGCTGGAGGTACTTTGATCGGCGATATTCGTATAGTTGGTTATCAGTTTGCCGCCATTCCAAACGAGGACCGAACCGCCACCGGCCATGCCGACATAAAAGGCACTATCGACCTTCCAGGAGGCGGCATCGACCGTCACGATGCCGGCCGTGGCGCCCTCCTGCCCGATGTAACCGTTTGCGCTGACGAGCGAACCACCGTTGCGAATGGTCAGCATGCCGAGCGAGCCTGCCGTATGACCCACCGTGACGGCGCCTGTCACCGATGCCGCGCCACCATCGATGACGGTATTCGGGCCAGTTTTGTCGATCCAGGCATTGTCGGCCGGCACGCCAGCCGGATTCCAGTTTCCGGCCTTGAACCAGTCGTTGTCGATGGCCCCCGTCCAGAGGCTCTGCGCCGATGCCGACGTTGCCGTGGCTGCCAAGGCGAACGCCGATATGGCCATCGGCACCGTGCTTCTGCGAGATTTCCAACGAGTGACCGACACTTGTACTCTCCCCGACGACGAACCGGCGGGAGGCAATATCGGATGGTCGATGGGGCCGGCATCGCCCTATAGGGTGATGCCTACGACGAACTCGGTTCAGGTCTCGTCCGGCCGGCCAGTCCTGATCGGAGGCGTGAGTTCACGCATCAGCAATTGCAACTGCCGTTGATCGCGGGTGCCGGTCTTGTCGTAGACGACGCCGAGCTGGCTCTTCACGGTATGGTCGGACACGCCGTTCGCCTTGGCGATCTCGCTGCGCGTCATGCCTTCGGCCGCCAGGGCAGCGACTCGCTTCTCGGCCGCGGTCAATCCGAACAAGGCCGCGATCGCCTCGATGGCCGGGATGGGATTGGTCCCGGGTGCTGCGATGAAGATCGCTGCTGTGGCCTGAGGCGACATGATCGTGTTGTGACGCCGGTTCAGCGGCAGCACATGGACGATCGAGGGTCGCTCCATCTTGACGAGCGGTACGCCGATCCCGGCCGTCCCGAGCAGGAACTCATCGCGGTGCCCGAGTTCCACAGCATGAGCGATCGACGCTTGCGCCGGCGCATAGGCGATGGTGAGCCGGCCTTCGGCCTGCCGGATGAACGCTTCGTCCCGCAGGAGAACCTCGGCCGCCGTGTTGGCGTAGAGGAGACGCATGTCGCTCGTCACGATGAAGACGGGATGAGCCAGGTTGTCGATCACTTCCTGGAAGACCCTGGATCTGCGCCGTTCCACCTCGAACAAATCCGTGATGCTCACGGCACGCCGGATGTGCGGGGCGAGCTGCGCCAGCCGCGCCTTGCTGGCCGGCGTCGCCGGCGTGTCGTCACGGGTGATGGTGGTGAGCGCACCGACAAACTCGTCACGCTTCATCACCGCAAGATTGAACCCCGTACGAAAGCGATTGGGCTGCATCCATTCCGTATAGGTGCGACTTGCGTACCAGACGTCGTAGCCTTCCGGACCGTACAGGCGGCACAGCGCATCGAAATCGAGCGGCACGTCGAGTTCGAACTTGGACAGGATCGAATAGAACGGCACATGAGCGGCGTAAGTGGTAACTAGCGGCTCAAGCACGGTCGGGTCACCATGGACCGCCGAGAACCGCGCTGTCTTCTTCGATGGATCCATGACGGCCAGCATGGTCAGGACGCTGTCCGTCATCTCCGTGACCCGGCCCAGGGCGGCTTGCCAGAGATCAGGCTCGGCAACGCAGTCGTAAAGGGCGCCGATGGTCTCTAACAGCTTCGTGTTGTCCATCGCCGCCAAAAACTTCTCCCGCTACCAAGCCTCGCGGCCGTCGACTCTCGCGTTCACGGATTATATTCGCGAGAGTGCGGCGGCACAGAGAGAATATGGGCAGTCTGAAACACCAATTTAGTCTTTGGGATAGCGCTTTTCGTACGCCTGCTCGATATCGCCAAATACGATCCAGAAGGCAGGAGGCGTCCGCCCGTTGGCGCGCTCGACCAGGATGTCGAGATGCGTATGCCAACCACCACTGACGTCGACCATCTCCTCGCGGCTCGCCAATCGGCGATGCGTCACCGTCAGCAGAACCTGGCTGCCTTGGGGCTTCAGCTCGAAGATCACTTCCGAGCTCTTCGGCCAGGTCATGGCCAGCAGGCGCGGCGGATCGATCTGCGTGATCTCGTGGTCGCTCTCGTGCCCCTTGGTGTCGAGGCTCTTGTACTTCTCCGGCGCCGGCGCCTGATGAGGCGAGAGATCGGCGTGCTTGAAGAAGAGTTTGACCTTGCCGCCGACCCTGAGCTCCATGGGTCCGGGCGCCAGCCATTCGCCACGCCTCTTCGCGTCGGTGAGAAACTCCCAGACCGTTTCGATCGGCCCCGGTAGCAACCTCTCGAAGCGCACTTCGGTAGGCGCGATGATCCGGCCGTAGCCGTCGGATGCAGTCGTCATTTGCGACTCCTCTTCTTCTGGTGGGCATGGCGCAGCAGCGCGGTTTCGAGATCGTCGAGACGGCCTGTCCAGAAGCGCTGGTAGTAGGCGATCCAGCGATCGGCTTCGGCCAGTGGCCCCGCCTCGATGCGGCAGCGATGAGTGCGGCCTTCGATGGTGCGGCTGAGAAGCCCCGCCTCTTCCAACACCTTCACGTGCTTGGCTGCGGCCGCAAAAGACATGTCGAACGGCTCAGCGAGCTCGCCCACGCTGTGCTCGCCGTCGGCCAGCCGACGCAGCATCGCGCGACGGGTCGGATCGGCGAGCGCACGGAACACGCGGTCGAGAGCCGGGGCATTATGTTCAACCATACGGTTGAACATAATGCCCCGGCCAGACTATTCAACCATTTAGTTGAAGGTTATTCAGATCGCAAAAGTGACCCGGCCGTCCTCGGCGATCGGCCAGGCGGGATTCCAGGCGATTTCCCAGGCGTGGTCGTCGGGATCTGCGACGTAGCCGCGGAAGCCACCATGCGGTGGCGCATCGGCCGGCCGCAGCACCCGGCCGCCGAATTGCGCCAGTCGATCGATCAAGGGCTGGACGCCCTCTTGTGATGCAACGTTGTGCGCCAAGCTGAAGGCTCCGGAGGGTCGGCTCTCCCGCCGGGAATCGGCGTCCAGCGCCGACGCGAGCCAGGTGCCGAGCACCAGGCCGTTCATCTGATAGAAGGCGATCTCGGGATTTTCGAAGACTGGCTTCCAGCCGAAGCCGCCGACATAGAAACGCTTGGAGCGCGCCAGATCGGCGACGCCCAACGTGATCACGGAAATCTGCTGTTGCATGGTCCACGTCCCTCTTGTTCGCCAACGCGGGAGTGCGTGAGCGCGAGGTCGCGGGGCAAAGGAGCGAAACTCCCGTCAGGACGATCGCCCGCAGAGCGGACGAAAGCGCCGGACTAAACCACACCGGCCTGCCTTTTTCGACAAGGTCAAAGTAGGCTCGCGCTCCCTTTCGTTCAAGCCTCGGACACACAGCCCATGGAACCGCTTCCCTCTTCCGTCCTGCCGGCCGGCGTGCGCAGCCGCATTCTTCCCGGCATCAACGGCCTCGACATCCACATCCTCGAAACAGGTTTCGAGACGCCCGGTCGGCCCGCCGTGATGCTCTTCCACGGCTTTCCCGAACTTGCCTTCAGTTGGCGCAAGGTGCTGCCGGCGCTCAGCGCCGCCGGATATCATGCCATTGCACCGGACCTGCGCGGCTATGGCCGCACGACGGGATGGGATGCGGACTACGATGCCGATCAGATCGGCTTTCGCTTCACCAACCTGCTGCGCGATGCGATCGGCGTGCTGTACGCCTTGGGCCATCGCACGGCCGAGGCTGCCGTCGGCCACGATTTCGGCTCGACGGTCGCCTCCTACGCCTCTCTCGCGCGCCCCGACATCTTCAAGCGGATGGCGCTGATGAGTGCGCCCTTCGGCGGTCCCACCGCCGTGCCCTTCGATACGGTCGGCAAGCCACCCGCCGGAAAGGTGCCGGACATCCACGCCGCGATGGCAGCGCTGCCGCGGCCGCGCAAGCATTACCAATGGTATCAGTCGACGCGCGAAGCCAACGAGAACCAATGGCACGCCAAACAGGGCCTGCACGATTTCCTGCGCGCCTACTATCACTACAAGAGCGCCGACTGGAAGGCGAACAAGCCACACGAACTCAAGGGCTGGATCGCCGAAGAGCTGGCCAAGATGCCGACTTACTACATCATGGACCTTGCCGAAGGCATGGCCGAGACGGTCGCCAAGGAAATGCCGAGCGCCACCGAGATCGCGGCGAACAAGTGGCTCACCGATACCGAGCTCAAGATCTATAGCGGCGAGTATCAGCGCACCGGCTTCCAGGGCGGCTTGAACTGGTATCGCGCCCGAACCAGCGGCCGCGTGACGCCGGAACTCGAAATCTTCACCGGTCGCACCATCGATCAGCCCTCGACCTTCATTTCGGGCAAGAGCGACTGGGGTAACTATCAAGCCCCCGGCGCGCTGGAAAAGATGCAGAAGAGCGCCTGCACCAACATGAAGGAAATCCACTTCGTCGAAGGCGCCGGCCACTGGGTGCAGCAGGAACAGCCGGAGGAGGTCAACCGGCTCCTCCTGGCCTTTCTGAAGACCTGAGCGTTGGCTGAGACCGCATAGTAAACAGCCGGCCCAAGTCGGCCGGCTGTTTCTTCAGTGTCTCAGAACACCCAAGTAATCGTTAGACCGCAAGCTTCTTGGCCGTCTCGGCGATCTTGCGGCCCTGATAACGGGCGCCGACCAACTCGTTCTCCGAAGGCTGGCGCTGGCCTGTGCCGCCCGTGATGGTCGTGGCGCCGTAGGGGCTGCCGCCGGTGATCTCGTCGAGCGTCATCTGGCCGGCGTGGCCGTAATCCAGCCCGACGACCACCATGCCGAAGTGCAGCAGGTTGGTGATGATGCTGAACAGCGTCGTCTCCTGGCCACCATGCTGCGTCGCCGTCGAGGTGAAGGCGCCGCCCACCTTGCCGTGCAACGCGCCCTTGGCCCACAGCCCGCCGGCCTGGTCGAGGAAGCTCGCCATCTGCGAGGACATGCGGCCAAAGCGCGTGCCCGTGCCGATGATCACGGCGTCGTAGTTGGCCAGGTCCTCGATCTTGGCGATCGGCGCTTCCTGGTCGAGCTTGAAGTGGGCGGCCTTGGCCACCGCTTCCGGCGCCGTCTCGGGAACGCGCTTGATATCGACCTGAGCGCCAGCCTCGCGGGCGCCCTCGGCAACCGCCTTGGCCATCGTCTCGATGTGGCCGTAGCTCGAATAATAAAGAACAAGAACCTTGGTCATCACACTCTCCACTCGTCTTTCACTTTTGAGGGTTGGGGGTTGTAGAAACTCAGATGTCGATGTGGCCCATGCGGCCGGCGTGATAGTCGCGGACAGCGCGCTCGAGCTCGGCGATCGAGTTCATGACGAACGGTCCGTGACGCAGGATCGGTGCGTCGAGCGGATCGCCCCCGATCAACAGCACTTCGCTGTCTTCTGTGGCGGTGAGGGTCACGACCTGGCCGGCCGACAGCCGCGCGAGTTGGCCGGCAGCGACGCGCTTGTCGTCACCGCCGATGCTCACAGCGCCGACCATGACGTAGACCGCAAGCTCCGCCGCATTGCCTGTCTCGAGTTCCGTTTCGGCGCCAGCCTTCAGCGAAGCGTGCACGACGAAGGGATTGCCCGAGGTCGCGATCGGCCCGACCAGATCGCCGAGCGTTCCGGCAACCAGACGGGTCCGCACGCGCCCATCCTGGCGTTGCAGGGTCGGGATCTCGGAAGCCTGCACGTGGCGATAGGACGGCTCGGCGTGCTTCTCGCCCTTGGGCATGTTGATCCAGAGCTGCACGCCATGGACGTGACCACCGTCGCGGCGCATCGCCTCGTCGGGGCCTTCGTCATGGATCACGCCGCGGCCGGCGCGCATCCATTGGACCTCGCCTGGACGCATGGCGCTGGTGTTGCCGAGACTGTCCTTGTGCCGCTGGCTGCCTTCCAGCAGCAGGGTCAGTGTCTCGATGCCGGCGTGCGGGTGCGCTGAAGCGCCCTTCGCTTCGCCCGGCCGGACGTCGATCGGGCCGAACTGATCGAGGAAAATGAAAGGGCCTATGGCCTCGTAGGCATTCGACGGGATGGCCCGGCGGACTTCGAACCCATCGCCTTCGAGGGTCCGGAAAGCTTCATGGACCGAAGCGACGGTTCGCTTTGAGTTCTGCATGTGAGACGCCCTCCTCCTGTCGAGGGCGTATGTAGGGGTTCCCTTCTGGACTGAAAATCTGTATAATACTTAATGATCTTTTCATTATTTTAGAAATGTCTGAACCCGGCTTTCCTTCCCTCGGGCAGCTCCAGGTTCTGCTCACCGTGGTCGATGCTGGGAGCTTCGCCGCGGCGGCCCGGCGACTGAACCGCGCGACGTCGGCCATCACCTACGCGATCGATAATCTCGAAGCCCAGCTCGGGCTGCCGCTGTTCGACCGCGTGGCGACGCGCAAACCGGAGCTGACGCAGGCCGGCCGCGCGATCGTCGCGGAGGCGCGAACCGTGACCCATAGCGTCGATATGCTGCGCGCCAAGGTGAAGGGCCTGCTCGAAGGCCTGGAGGCCGAAGTCTCGGTCGCGGTCGATGTCATGCTACCGACGAGTCGCCTGGTCGATGCCCTGCAGGCGTTTCAGGCGACGTTCCCGACCGTCCCGCTGCGCCTTCACGTCGAGACCCTGGGTGCCGTCACACAGCTCGTCTCCGAGCGCACGGCCGTTGTCGGCATCAGCGGTCCGCTGCATGTCGATACGATTGGCCTCGAACGCATCGCCATCGGCGGCGTGGAGCTCGTCCCCGTCGCGGCGCCGTTTCATCCGCTGGCGCGCCTCGGTGCCCAAACACCCGGCGCGGCACGCAACCACATCCAGCTCGTGCTGACCGACCGATCGAAGCTGACCGAAGGACAGGATTTCGGCGTCATCAGCATGAAGAGCTGGCGCCTCGCCGATCTCGGCGCCAAGCATGCCTTGCTGTTGGCTGGCGTCGGCTGGGGCAACATGCCGGCGGCGATGGTGCAAGGCGACCTCGACGCCGGCCGGCTGGTCAAACTCGATCTACCCGAGTGGTCTGAAGGTATCTATCCGTTGAAAGCGCTATATCGCACCGACACGCCGCCCGGCCCCGCCGCGCAATGGCTGATCGAGCGCTTCAAGAGTCAAATCTGACGTTGCAGGAAGCTAAGGCCTGATCCGCCATTTCGCGGCTTCTGCCGGATCGGCATTGCAGGCGGCGGCAACCAATGCGGCTGTCAGCAAGGTCGCCTGCCGAAGCTCGCTTTGGGCCACCTTGTCGCGCGTGTCTGCGGGCGTCAGCACGACCCGCAGATGGGCCGCCGGATCGTCGAAGCCCGCGACGAGACGGATTGCGGGAATGCCGCCGGCCGCGAAGTTGGCATGGTCCGAATTTGTCATCAGCGGCCGCACGGTGCGCAGGTTCTGGCCATTGACTTCGGCGACCCCGAGGAGGAACCGCTCGACACCGCCAAAGCCGCTGGTGAGCGCCGCGAGATGAGGACTGCCCGCCACCGAGTCGAGATTGACGTTGAGCGCGATCTTGGCGCGCTCGGCGTCACTCAATCCCTGCACATATTGGGCCGACCCGGTCAGCGCCCACTCCTCGACACTGAAGAACATCACGCGTAGGCCGCGACGGAAGGAAGTCACATGCGGTGACAGGGCACGCGTGACCGCCAGCACCGAGGCGAGGCCAGTACCGTTGTCCATCGCGCTCTCAGCAAGGTCGTGGCCGTCGACATGGGCGGACAGCACGACCCACTCGTCGGTCTGGCCGGGATAGTCGTAGACCAGCGTCTCCGTCTCAGCTGGCCCCTCGTCCGTCTCGATCGTCATCGTGACTGTCGGGAATCCCGCTGCGCGGCGGGCGAGTTTTGCCGCCGTCTCCGGCGCGATGCCCAGCGCCGGGATGCCATCTCCCGAGTCGCGTCCCGACGATCCCGCCACGACATGGCCGGCGAGCGGCCCCGCAATCAGGAAACCTAACGCGCCGTTGGCACGCGCCATATCGTACTTGCGGCGGCGATGGATGGTGCCGGCAGCGAACATCAGCTCATGGCGCACCAGCACGATGCGGCCGTTGATCTCCGCCTTGTGCGACTCGAATTCTTCCGGCGTGCCGCGACCGAGGTCGATCACCTCGGCGGTGAGTCCGCTCTTGCCCGTGGCGATCGTGCGGACCAGTGGATGGCACGCGGCAAAGCTGCCGTCCTGCAGCCGGAGCGTCGCCGACTGCGACCGCCAGCCATTGTACGGCACGGGAATCGAACGTCCCGAATTGGCCGGTGATGCGGCTTTCACGCGTTCGCGCAGCAAGGCAAAAGCGCGCTTCTCGCTCTCGGTGCCGGAGAGCCTGCCGCCGCAATCGCAAATGTCGTTGAAATCCTTCCAGAGCAGCTCATCGACTGCGAGACGGCCGGCCAGATCGGTATCCAAACGCATGACGGCACTCACCCATTCAACTTGTTGTCGAGCATCTCGAGAAACGCCGCTGCCAGCACTGAGGGCTCACGGTCGCGACGCCAGAAGGCGCCAATCTCGTAGGTGATGGCGGGCTCGAACGGCCGGGCCACCAGGCCGAGATGGGCAAAATTCTGGGCAGACAGCGGATCGACGATCGACCAGCCCGTGCCGGCCGCGACCAGGCCGCACAGCGTGGCGAAGAACTCCGCCTCGACTACACCGTTCAACTGCACACCGGCGGCGCTGAAGACGCCCCGGATCCGGTTCGGCACCTGATGCGAACGCGCCGGCATCACCATCGGATACTCGGCAAGAAGCTGCGGCGTCAGCACGCGGCGCGAAGCCAGTGCATGACGTGGCGGCAGGATGGCGACGCACCTCATACCGTAGCGCCGCACCTCAACCTGGGTTTCGTCGATCGGCAGTTCGGCGATGCCGATGTCGAAACTCTCGGTCGGCAGAAGCTGACTCACGACATCGGAATGGCGCGAGATCAGCCGCACCGCGACGCCCGGTCGTTCGGCGACAAAGGCGGCCACCAGCGGCGGCAGGAGCGAGATCGCCGCCGAGGGATGGCTGGCGATCACCAGGCGGCCCGACTGCCCCTCGCGGATCTGCATCGTCGCCGCCTGCAGGCGATCGACCTCGCCCAGGACACGGCTCGCCTCGGCATAGAACAGCACGCCTTCGGGCGTAGGCTTCAACCGGCCGCCGGCGCGCTCGAACAACGGGAAACCCACCGCTTCCTCGAGCCGGGCGATCTGGGTGCTGACGGCGGGTTGGGTGACGCCCATGGCGGTCGCCGCAGCGGTGACCGAGCGATGGTCAACGACGGCCCGAAAGGCCTCGAGGAGCTTGACGTCCATTTACCTATAAACAACGGTTATTGCGATTTTGGCAATCCAATACCTTCCAACTAGCAAATCTTCGGCCGATCCGGCAGTCTTGTCGACACAGGCATAGCAATTGCTTATGGAGTGACATGAGCGGTACTCCTATCCTTCTCGCCGATAGCGTCACGAAGCGGTTCGGCGCTAATCAAGTGCTGACACGCGTCTCCCTGCCGGTAACGGAACGCGACGTGGTTTGCATCGTCGGGCCTTCAGGCTCGGGCAAGACCACTTTGCTGCGCTGCTTTGCGTTGCTGGAAGCCCCGAGCGAAGGCCGCATCGTCATGCAGGGTGTGCCGATCGCGACGGCCAATCCCGACCGTCAGGTGAAAAGTGCGGCACGCGCCGTGCGCTCCGACATCGGCATGGTGTTCCAGCACTTCAATCTCTGGCCGCACATGTCGGTGCTCGAGAACCTGATCGAAGCACCGATGCTCGTGAAGAAGATGCCCAAGGACGAGGCAATTGCCATCGCCGAGGGCCTCCTGAAGAAGGTCGACCTCTCGGACAAGCGCGACGCCTATCCAGCGCGACTGTCGGGCGGCCAGCAACAGCGCGTCGCTATTGCCCGCGCACTGGCCATGTCGCCCAAGGTTCTGCTGTTCGATGAGGCAACCAGCGCGCTGGACCCCGAGCTTCGCCGCGAAGTGCTGCTGGTCATGCGCCAACTCGCGCAGGAAGGCATGACCATGCTCGTGGTCACGCACGAGATGGGCTTCGCGCGCCATGTCGGCACCCGCACGGTGTTCATGGATCGCGGCGAGATCGTCGAGGAAGCGCCGGGAGCCTCCTTCTTCGATGCGCCCAAGACCGAACGCGCCAAGCGCTTTCTGCAGCAGTTCGAGGACGAGTAACGACGCTTAACAGGGAAGGCTAACGAGGGAGACAGATCATGGGTGTTGCAAAGATCTTCGGAGCATTTGCTCTGGCAGGGGCCGTCGGCCTGCTCGCCACGACGTTCGGCGCCACGGGAGCCGAAGCACAACAGACGCAGTCGCGTCTCTACGAGGTGACCAAGAGCAAGAAGCTCAGGGTCTGCCAGTTCCCGCTCTACTATTCGATCTCGTTCCGTAATTCCAAGACCGGCGAGATCGAGGGCATCGATGCCGACCTTGCGAAGGAATTCGCCAAGGAGCTCGACGCCAAGCTCGAGATCGTCGAGTCGAGCTTCGGATCGTTCATCGCCGACCTGCAGGCCGGCAAGTGCGAGATCGGCATGTTCGGCGTCGGCGCCACCATGAAGCGCGGACAGGCCGTCGAATTCTCCAAGCCTTATCTGCTGACCAACCTCTATGCGGTCACGCGCAAGGACGGCAAGATCAAGAAGTGGGAAGACATCGACAAGAAGGGCGTCAAGGCCGCGGTGTCGATGGGCAGCTACATGGAGCCCTTCATGAAGGGCTACCTGAAGAACGCCGACATGGTTTCGGTGGCGCCGCCCAACACGCGTGAGGCCGAGCTGGTGGCGCAGCGGGTCGATGTGATCATCACCGACTTCCCGACCGCCATCAAAGTGACCGACGAGTTCGACTGGGCAACTTACATCCTGCCCAACGAGAAGCTCGCCATCACGCCCTATGCCTATGTCGTACCACAGGGCGACCAGATCTGGCTGAACTACGTCAACCTGTTCGTCGACACCATCAAGCTCGACGGACGGCTGCTGAAGTACGCCAAGAAGCACAAGCTCGACCCGATCGTGGCACCGTAAGCCGCTCATCGTTGGGAGCGCGTCACGCTCGTGGCGCGCTCCCGGCAAGAGGACGACATGTTCAAATATCAATTCCGCTGGGACACGGTCTGGGGAAGTTTCGACTTCCTGATGGGCGGCCTCGAGATGACGCTGATCATCTCGGCCATCACCCTGGTGCTGGCGATGATCGGTGGCCTGATCATCGCCCTCCTCGACATGTCGCGCTTCCGGGTGCTGCGTTGGATCGGCGTGTCGATCGGCGAGATCGTACGCAACACACCGATCCTGGTGCAGTTGCTCTGGGTCTACTACGTGCTGCCGATCGTGTTCGGCATCCGCATCGAGGCGCTGGTTGCCCTAATCATCGGCCTCGCCCTCTACCAGGCGGCCTTTATCTCCGAGGTCTATCGCTCCGGAATCCAGGGCGTGCCCAAAGGCCATCGTGAAGCCGCGCAAGTGCTCGGCTTGACCCCGATCCAGTCGTTCCGACGCATCGTGCTGCCACAGGCGATCCGTATGACCCTGCCGCCGCTGGCGTCGAACTTCGTACAGCTCATCAAGTTCTCGTCGCTGGGCGCCGTCATCTCGGTGAGCGAGATCACGCGACGCGGCATGGAGCTTTCGGCAACGAACTTCCGGCCGCTCGAGACCTTCACCTTCATCGCCGTGGTCTATTTCTTCATCTGCTGGCCGCTCGCCATGGGCATCCGGTTTTGGGAACGCAGGCTGCAGGCACGCTGATGTCGAACGAAGTCCGTACTGAACTGGCGCGCCGCGTCGAGGGTTCGCTCGACCGGCTGGTCGCCGTCACGCAACGCCTCGTGGGCGTTGCCTCACCCAACCCGCCGAGCGACACATTCGATGTTGCGGCCATCGCCGAAGCCCTGCTGCGCGAGATTCCCGGCATCGAGATAGAGAGGGTCGAGCCCGAACCACGGGTAGTCAGCCTGGTTGCCCGCATCAAGAGCGGCAAGCCCGGCCGGCGGCTGATCTTCAACGGCCATCTCGACACGTTCCCGCTTCTCGAGAACCTGCCCTGGACCGTGCCGCCGCTGGGCGGCGTGCTGAAGGACGGCAAGCTCTACGGCCGCGGCGTCTGCGACATGAAGGGCGGCATCGCCTGCTCTCTCCTTGCCGCGCTGCTGCTCGCCGAGAATCGCGACGCCTGGTCGGGCGAGATCGTGCTCACCCTGGCCGGCGACGAAGAGAATATGGGTTCGCTGGGCTCCGGCTGGATGCTGAAGCACATCCCACACGCTGCTGGCGACGCCAATATCTGCGGCGATGTCGGATCGCCCAGGGTCGTGCGCTTCGGTGAAAAAGGCCTGATGTGGGTCGAGATCGAAGCCACAGGCTCGCCGGCGCATGGCGCGCATGTGCACAAGGGCGTCAACGCCGTCGACCGGCTGCGGACCGCATTGGATCGGCTGAAGGATCTAGAAGAGGTTCCCTTCCAGTCCCCGCCCGCCGTCACAAGCGCCATCGCCAAGGCGAAGGCGATTTCCGAGCCACTATCCGGGGTGGGCGAGGCCCATACCTTGCAGCATGTCACGGTGAACATCGGCACCATCGAAGGCGGCACCTCACCCAACCTGGTCCCGACGCATGCCATCGCCCGCGCCGATATCCGGCTACCGGTCGGCATCACGACGGACGTACTGGTGCGCCAGCTCGACGAATGGCTGACGCCGCTTGAGGGCGTGAGCTGGAAGGCGATCCGTCGCTTCGAGCCCTCCTTCACCCCGCCGGACCACGAGATCGTGCGCCGTACCGCCGAGGTCGCCGCCGAAGTGCTGGGCGAGACGCCGGCCGTCAACATGCGCGTCGGCGGTTCGGACTCGCGCTGGTACCGCATGTTCGATGTGCCGACCGTGGTGCTGGGGTTGACGCCCTTCAACATGGGCGGCCCCGATGAATACGTCCTGGTCGACGAGCTGCTGGCTGTCGCCAAGATCCACACCCTTGTCGCCTACGACTTCCTCTCTGCGGAGCCTTGAAATGGATCGCACCCTGGACCGCCTCTCTGACGCCGATCTCTTCACCTCGCCCATGACCTTCATGGGCGCGCCCTATGGACGGCCCGGCCCCAACAACAAGGCGGCGATTCTCGGCATTCCGTTCGACTGCGGCACCAACATGCGGATCGGCGCGCGTGGCGGCCCCGACTCGGTGCGCCAGCAATCGGCGCTGATGCGCCGATTCAATCCGACCAATGCCGACTTCGATCCGGTCACTGCGCTGGGCCTGGTCGATTGCGGTAACGTGAAGCTCACGCCCAGCAAGATTGTCGACGCCTTCGAGCGTACCGAACAGGCCGTCGACCGCATCGTCGAGGCCGGCGCCGTGCCGATCACCATCGGCGGCGACGGTTCGGTCACCGTCCCGGTCGCGCGCGCAGTCGGCAAGAAGTACCGCAAGATGGCGGCGCTCCATATCGACTCGCACACCGATTCCTACCCTTACGGCGCGGAGGAAAAGTACAACTCCGCTACCCAGTTCACGCACGTCGCCGAGGAAGGCCTCGTCGATCCAGAATTCTCCTGGCATGTCGGCATCCGCAGCACGACCTACGCACAGGGCGTCGTGCCGCGCGCCATGAGCCTCGGATACAAGGTCGTCTCGATCGACGAGCTGATCCGCGGTGGCTTTGCCCAGCGCATGGCGGAGTTTCGCGACAAGGTCGGCAAGCGGCCGGTCTATCTCTGCTTCGACATGGATGTGTTCGATCCTTCGACCGCACCGGGCGTCTGCACGCCGTCCTGGGGCGGTCTCAGTGCGCGCGAAGGCATAGACCTGCTGCGCTGCCTGACCGACCTCAACATCGTGGCGATCGACGTGAACACCGTGAGCCCGCCGCAGGATGTGAACGGCATGGCCGCCCATCTCTGCGCTCACGTGATCTACGAAACCCTGGTCCTGCTCTGCCGGCAGATGGGCCTGGCAGGCAACGCCTAACGCAGGTACTTCGCGAAGAAGGCCCTGGTCCGCGCCTCGGCATCAGGCGCGGCCACGGTGTCGTAGACCAGCCGGTGCTGCTTGCCGGCGGCACCCGGTACGGTGCGATCCGCGGCCTTCACATCGAAGCTGTGATAGGCCTCGGGATAGTAGATAGCCTCAACGAGATCGCCGCGGGCGAGGCTGCCGACTAGCTTTCGGCAACGGTCCGAAGACGTCCAGTCGTCCTTGTCGCCGGCCAGCAGCAGGACCGGGATGTCGATGGCCGTATCGAATTGCGGATTGCAACCCGGATAGTAGGCAACGCCCGCCACGAGCCCGCGCTTGTCGAGCGCAAAGCTCGACTGCGCGGACCGGATCACCGTCGATCCGCCGTGGCTGTGGCCGATGATGCCGACCTTGCCCTTCACCACATCGGGCCGCGTCGCGAGATAGTCGAGAGCGCCCGCGATATCGGCGACGCGCATGTTCGGCGTCACCACATTGGGTGTCGTGCAGACAGCCTTGGTGCCGCGCGGGTTGAACGAATCCGGCGCCAGCACGAGATAACCCCAGTTCACCAGCAGCTTTGCCCATGCGTCGGTATGCCGTCCCACGCCGGCACAGCTATGCGCGAGGATGATCGCGGGAAACGGCCCGTCGCCCGGCGGCTTGGAAACCCAGCCGCTCATTTCCGGTCCGGCCTGGCTGGTGCCGACCGGCACGCTCGGGAAACTCACGCTCTGCGCTACGGCCTGGCTGCCGAACAGCAGAAGAACTGCAATCGCAAAGGCCCGAATCATGGCGCTAGTATAAAGCGACGGGAAGATCGCCATCCATGATCAAGACGATCGTCGGCTGACGATCACTCCGGCTCGATGCCCGCCTGCTTGGCGATCTCGCCCCAGGTCACCAGCTCCCTCTTGATGCGCCTGGCAAAAGCGTCCGGTGCCTCGCCACCCGGTTCGCTGGCGAGGTCGCGGATCTTGGCGAGCGTCTCCGGTTCGGCCAGCACGGCGACCACATCGTCGCGCAGTTTCCGAGTAAGCGCCGGCGGCATGTTGCCGGGGCCGAACAGAGAGAACCACGCCCCTTGCTCGACGCCCGCCACACCAGCCTCGGCCATGGTCGGAATGTCGGGCAATGCGGCCAGCCGTTTGCCCGTCGTGACCGCCAACATGCGCAGCGTACCGGCGCGGTGATGCGACATCACCGTGAGCGGGCTGGTGAAGCCGATCGGGATATGGCCACCGGCAAGCTCCTGCATCATCGGCGCTGCGCCCTTGTAGGCGACATTCTCGATCTTGAGCCCGCTGCGGAGCCGGAAGAGTTCGCCGATCAAGCGTGTCGTGTTCTCTGTGCTGCCGAACTGATACTTGCCGGGGTTGGCGCGGGCTGCCGTCAGGAATTTTTCCATCGTGTCGAAGCCCGCCTTGGGCGAGCCGACCAGAGCGATGGCGCCCTCGATCAACGGCGTCACGGGCGTGAAGTCGCGCTCCGTGTCGTAGGGCAGGGTCTTTGTCGTGTAGGGATTGATCGTGTGCGCGCTGGTCGTCACCAGAAGCGTGTAGCCATCGGGCGCCGCCTTCGCGACGATCTCGCTGCCCAGGATGCCGCTGGCACCACCCTTGTTGTCGATGATGACAGTCTGCTTCCAGCGGTCGGCGAGCCGGGGGATGATCAGGCGCGCCACGAGGTCGGTGCCGCCGCCGGCCGGATAGGGCACCACCGCCCGGACCTGCTTCGTCGGAAAATCCTGCGCACGAACGATTGCAGGAGCGAGCCCGCTTGCGAGGCCAAGACCGGTGGCCCCAGCGACGAATCCACGACGCTTCATGCCTGTCATGCAAACCTCCCGTTCCATTTTGTTGCCAGCAGACTAGGGTTCCGGTCGGAGGAAACCAAGATGTTCGACCTTGTCATCAGGGACGCTGAAATCTTCGACGGCTCCGGCACCAAGCCGATTCACGGTGACGTCGGCGTCACCAACGGCAAGATCGCCGCCATCGGCCCCAAGCTCGGCACTGCCAAGGAGAGCGTGAAAGCGGACGGGCTCGCCCTCGCCCCAGGCATCATTGACGGTCACACGCATTACGATGCGCAGATCACCTGGGATCCGTTCGTCGATCCCTCTCCTGCGCTCGGCGTCACGACGACCGTGCTCGGCAACTGTGGCTTCACCATCGCGCCCTGCAAGCCACAGGACCGCGACCTCACCATGCGTCACCTGACTCATGTCGAGGGCATGTCGCTCGATGCCTTGCGCGCCGGCATCCGCTGGGAGTTCGAGAGCTTCCCGCAGTATCTCGACATGCTGGAGAAAAACGGCGTCGGTCCCAATGTCGCCTGCTTTGCCGGCCACTCCGCCATCCGCACCTTCGTGATGGGCACTGATGCGACCGAACGTGCCTCGACCGAAGCGGAGGTCGCGCAGATGGCAGACCTGGTGCGCGACGCCATGAAGGCCGGCGCGGTCGGCTTCGCGTCGAGCACGGCCGAGGCCCACAACGGCGAGGGCGGAACGCCCATGCCGTCACGTCTGGCCGACGATCGCGAGCTGCGCACCTTGGTCCGCGCCATGAGCGAAAGCGGCAAAGGCGTCTACATGCTGACCAAGGGCAGCAAGACCTCGATCCCCTATCTCGAAGAAATCGCCGCCGAGGCCAAGCGGCCGGTCGTGATCGCCGCCCTCTTCCACTCCAACACCAATCCGACGGCCTCCTTCGATTGGCTGCGTCAGGTGAACGAAGCGCGCGCGCGTGGACATGCACTGGTGGCGCAGACGTCCTGCTGCCCGCTCAGCATGGATTTCACCTTCAAAAGCCCCTACCTGTTCGAGAGCATGCAGGCATGGAAGCCTGCGATGGCCGCCCACGATCCCGCTGAGCTCGAGAAGATCTACCGCGATCCCGCGTGGCGTGCCTCGGTGCGCGCCGAACTGGAAGCCAAGCGCGGCCGGCTGCTGTTCAACAGCGAATGGAATAAGCTCTTCGTTGTCGAGACGGCAAAAGCCGAGAACCGCGCCCTCGAAGGCGCGACCCTCGACGTGCTGGCAAAGCAGGCAGGCAAGGATCCGCTCGACTTCATCCTGGACTTCGCTCTGTCGGAAAAACTCGACACGATGTTCGTGGCGCAGCTCCTGCACAACGACGATGCGGCCGTCGGCAAGATCCTGGCCGATCCCAATACGCATATCTCGCTGAGTGACGCGGGCGCGCATCTCACCTTCTTCTGCGATGCCGGTTTTGGCCTGCACTTGATGGGCCATTGGAGCCGCGATCTTGGCGTGCTCGACCTGCCGCAGGCGGTGCACCGCCTCACCGGCCAGCCTGCCAAGCTGTTCGGCATCGAAGGCCGCGGCCTCCTGCGCGAAGGCTATGCCGCCGACCTGATGCTGTTCGATCCCACCACAGTGGCGCGCGGCCCCAAGCGCCGCGCCCATGACCTGCCGGCGGGCGCAGCGCGGCTCACGGCCTCGGCCGTGGGCTTGCATGGTGTCTGGATCAACGGCACCAAGGCCGCCGACGAAAAGGGCTTCTGTGCCGATCCCAAGGCACGTCCCGGCGAGGTCCTGCGCCGCTTCGCAGCCTAACGACTACGGCCAGCGCGTGACCGCGCGTGCGGCGTCGCCCAGGAGGCGGTCGAGTTCGCCATGCGCTGGTCCGCCCTGAAGGCCGGGCTCGAGATAGACCACCATGTTGACGTCGAGGGCGCCGATCCGGACCGCGAAGGTCGAATAGGAAATGCGCAACGGTCCGTCGAAGCTCTTGTTCGTCGTGTAGGTCCAGCGGCCCCAGTGCCAGAAATTACCACCGCCCTGCCGGGTCGGCCGAACGAAGGTGCCGAGTCCGTAATGCGTGGCGGCACGTTCGTTATCTGCGAAAGGCGGCTGCATCATCCAACGCCGCGCCACGGGGCCGATCGCGGGATTGTCGACAGCGAAGGCCTGATAGAAGCGGCCATAGTCGGCCAACGGCATGCGCCAGCCGCCATAGCTCGCGAGAATGCGCCACGCCGGATCGAGTTCCGCGTCGCGCGCGCCCAACGGCACCAGCACAGTTTGCCGACAGAAGGCTTCATAAGACTGGCCCGTCGCTTCCTCGATGATCGCGCCCAACATCAGATAGGCTGCATTCGAGTAGGCGTATTTCGTGTCGGGTTGCAGGGGCAGCCGCTGGGCAATCACCCATTTCAGTTGGGCATCGAATGCAGTTTCCCGCGCGGTATGAGTCCGCAGGTAGTTGCCGAACGCTCCCGACGTCGCGTCGTTCTTGCCGTCGAAGCCCGCACGGTGGGCAAGCAGTTCGCCGATCGTCACCTGCAGCAGGCGCGGATCGGCAGGCGGTCCGACGCGAACCAGAGTCTTGGCCAGCGCCTCAGCCACGCGCGTGTCGAAACTAAACCGGCCGCGGTCGATCAGAGAGGCGATACAAACACCGGTCACCGCCTTGGACAGGCTCGCCAGCGGCACCGGCGCGCCGGCCGCCAGCCGGCCCATCTGGGCCGAATGCACCGGCCGGCCTCCATGGACCACGACCAATCCGCCTGTCGAGCGCTGCTGCTTGGTCATCCAGCCGCGCCAGGCCTGTTCGATATCCTGGACGGTCTGGGCCTCTGCCACTCCTACTGCAGCGAGACAAAGACTCAGGACGGCAGCAAAAATCGTCAGAACGATTACGCGACGCATAGCGGCAGGGGCATAGAAAATCATCTCTTTGACGGGTACAAACGCGCGGGCCGCAATCCTAGGGAGACCCGCCGGCATGGCCATACAGTATTTCGCCAAGGTCACGGCGAACGATCATGAAGTGTTTCAGCGCACCGTTAAACACTATCCGGCCTCGAGCTATTCCGATTGGCATCTGCGCGAGGCCGCGCGGATGGCGGAATGGCGCGCCCGGCGACACACCATCAAGATGGTCGCGATCACCCCGAAGGAATTTGCCGATCATTGCACCAGGACCGGCAAGCCCAGTGACATCATCACGTTCAAGGCATTCCTGATCGACAAGGCCGGGTTCTGATCCCTGGATAGAAGCGCCTAGCGGCCATAAGCGGCCTGCAGGCGCTTCTCCTTGAGGCGGCTCCATTGCGAGAGGCCGAAGCAGGAGAACCAGTAGATCGCCCCCGCGAAAACATAGGCCTCCATGTTCATGCCGACCCAGGCCGGATCGGCGAGTGCCGCCTGGGCGATACCCAGCAGGTCGAAGATCGAGACGATCAGGACCAGTGTCGTGTTCTTGAACAGCGCGATGAACTCGTTGGTCATGGCTGGCAGGGAAATGCGCAGCGCCTGCGGCAGCACGATCAGCCGCATGGTCCGCCAGTAGCCGAGACCAAGCGCCTGTGACGCTTCGGCCTGCCCGTCGGGTAGCGCCTGCAGACCGCCTCGCACCGCTTCGGCCATGTAGGCTGCAATGACGAAGGCAAGCCCGATGACGGCGCGAGCCAATCGGTCGACATTAAAGCCGGTCGGCATGATCAGCGGCAACAGCAGCGAAGCCAGGAAGATCACGGTGATGATCGGCACGCCGCGCCAAAATTCGATGAAGACGATCGAGGCGAAACGGATCAGCGGCAGGCGTGAGCGGCGTCCCAGTGCCAGCAGGATTCCGAGCGGTACCGCGATCAGGCCGGCATAGATCGCCAGGAACAGGGTCAGCATCAGGCCACCCCACTCGCGTGTCTCGACCAGCTTGAGGCCCCAACCGCCGTAGAGCAGCCAGATCCCCAGCGGTGGCAGCACGATCAGGGCGAGGATCGATGCCTCCTTGCGCCGTGGCAGGCCGCGCCAGGAGAGCGCTATGGCTGCGCCAACAATCAACAAGCCCAGCAGATCGACCCGCCAGCGTTCGGCTAGAGGATACTGGCCGTACATGAACTGGCCGAAGCGGGCGCGAATGAAGACCCAGCAGGCGCCGGAACTGCGGCAATCCTCGCGCGTCGTGCCGTTCCAGGTCGCGTCGATCAGCAGCCATTCGATCAGCGGCACGGAAACGCGCCAGATGATGTAGAGGCAAACCAATGTCGCCAGCGCGTCGAGGGGCGTGGCGAACAGTCGTTGCCGAAGCGTCTCGGCCCAGGGCGGGAGGATGCGCGGGAGGTCGTTGAGCCTCATCGCGTCACCAGCTTGTGGCGCGCGTTGTACCAATTCATAAACAACGACACGAAAAGGCTGAGCGCGAGGTAGATCGCCAGCGTAATGGCGATGATCTCGACCGCCTGCCCGGTGGCGACAAGGGCCGAGCCCATGAACACCGACACGATGTCGGGATAGGCAATGGCCGCGCCGAACGAGGAATTCTTGATCAGGTTGAGATACTGGCTGGTGATCGGCGGGATGATCACCGGCATGGCTTGCGGGATCACCACCAGCCGCACAACGCGCCCGGGGCTGAGGCCGAGCGCCCGCCCGGCGTCGAGCTGGCCCTGCCGCACCGACTGGATACCGCCGCGCACGACCTCGGCGATGAAGCCTGCCGTGTAGGTCGAGAGCGCCGCAAACAATGCGACGAACTCCGGCACCAGCACGAAACCGCCGCGATAGTTGAAGCCACGCAGGGTCGGCACATCCCAGGACGTGGTGAAGCCGGCCGCCACGAAGGCCGCCAATGGCAAGGCGCCGCATAACACGAAGCCCACCGCCCACAGCGGAAAATCCCGACCGGTACGGGCCTGCCGGGCGCGTGCCCAGCGCGACAGTCCGAACTGAACCGCGATCAGCACAAGCGTTACGACGACCGCAATCCTGAAGCCTGCGAGATCGTTGGGGGTCGGAATGGAGAGGCCACGCCGGTTCAGGAACACGGCATCGAAAAGGCCCAGGCTCTCGCGCGGCGTCGGCAGGGCAGCGAGAACGCCGAAGTACCAGAACAACACGAAGAACAGCAGCGGGATGTTGCGCACGAACTCGATGTAGAAGCCGGCCAGGCTCGACAGCAGCCAATTGCGCGACAGGCGCAGCAGGCCGACGCTGAAGCCGATCACCGTCGCCACGGCGATCGACACCACCGACACCAGGATGGTGTTGACGATGCCGGTCCACAGCAGCGCCAGGATCGTGTCGGACGGCTTGTAGCCCGTCAGGTTGAACGGCACTTCGATGCCGGAATCACGCCACAGGAACTGGAAGCCGGTCGCCATGCCGGCTTTCAGCATGTTCTCCGAGGCGTTCTGCACGAAGAACCAGATGACGGCCAGCAACCCGACCGTCGCTAGGCCCTGCCAGAAGTAGTCGCGTACCTTGCGGTCGCGTAGGAAGCGGATCACTGGAATGGCGGTGTGAACAGAAGCCCACCCTTGGTCCAGAGCTGATTGGCGCCACGTGGCAGCTTGAGCGGCGAGCCCATGCCGACCGTGCGCTCGTAGCTTTCGCCGTAGTTACCGACCTGCTTGATGGCGTTGAACATCCAGTCGTTGGAGATGCCCATCATCTCGCCGAACTTGCCTTCGACGCCCAGCAGACGGCGGACTTCCGAGTTGGTCGACTTGGCCTTCATTTCGTCGACGTTCTTTGAGGTGACGCCCAGGGCTTCGGCAGCGATGGTGCCGTTCAGCACCCAGCGCACGATGAGCTGCCAGCGCTCGTCACCCCAGCGCGTCACCGGTCCCTGCGGATCGTTGGAGATGATCTCGGACAGGATCTGATGCTCTTCCGGGTTCTTGAACTTGATGCGCTGGCCGGCGAGCGCGCCGATGCCTGCCGTGTAGGCATCGCAGCGGCCCTGGTCGTAGGCCGAGATGGCGTCGTCGTTCTTCTGGAAGTTGATGACCGTGACCTTGAGGTTGCGCTCGCGGAACCAGTCGGCCGCCATCTTCTCCTCGGTCGAACCGGCGGCGACGCAGATCGTGGCATCGGCGAGATCCTTCACCGCGGCGACCTTGGCCTTGGTCCGCACCACGAAGGTCTGGCCCTCGTAGAAGTTGATGCCCTGGAAGTTCACCCCGAGCGTGGCATTGCGCGAGAAGGTGATCGTCGTGTTGCGCGACAGGAGGTCGACCTGGCCAGATTGCAACACAGCCCAGCGTTGTTGCACGGAAGTGGGCGTGAACTTGACCTTGGTCGCATCACCCAGGACGGCCGCGGCCAGCGACCGGCAGTAGTCGACGTCGAGGCCTGTCCACTCGCCCTTGTCGTTGGCGAAGGAGAAGCCCGGCAGGCCGAGATGCACGCCGCATTCGATATGGCCGCGCGCCTTGATCGCATCGAGCGTCGGGCTGGGAGCGAGCTGCTGAGCCCCGGCAGACGAGGCGACAACGAGAAAAGCCGCCGAAACGGCGCTGGCGAATACTTTCATAACGGTTACTCCCCTGATGGGGCAGACCGTACTAGCCCTCGCTGGACGAGTAAACTGCAGGTCGAAACATGCCATAGGGGATGGCGTGGGCCTTTGAGATTTCAGCTATTTCTTGAGCTTGATGTCGGCCAGCACGGTGCGCAGCCCGGCCACGGTCACATCTTCGGGCGCCGGCCGCGCCAGCCAATCGGAGACCCAGTGTCTCGGCCGTTTCCCGCGATAGGTCGAGAGCATGCGCTCCGCCAACCCGTAGTTACCGAGCAGGAGCGCACTGTGCACGGCATAGAGGAATGACGCTTCCTGTTTGGTCAGAGGACGACCGGCGCGCTCCATACGATCGAGTTCGCGTTCGTAGGCGTCCTGGGTCGTTCGCCGAAATTCGTCGTCGTACTCCAAGGCGGTGTTCCCCGTGCACGGCTGCTCTAGGTAGCTTGCCCGTATTTGTAGAGTAGGCGAGCGAGAAATACTCGCCTCGGCCAATACTCGGTATGCACTGCACGCGTTGCTTTCGCTGTCACCGAAAAATATGCGCAGCGCAGCGAGCGTCATAAAACTGCAGCGAGAAAGGTGGACATGGTCTCGTGGCATTGCCGCGAGGGTCCGATGCTGTTTGAGCTGCAAGAGTTGGTGGACAGGCTGGACGCGACCGGCCGGCAGATCGTCGAAGCGCCCATGAAGCTCGAATTCCATCGCGATCTGTTGCTGCAGATCCAGCGGATGTCGATGCTAGCGCAAGCGCCCGACCTGCCCCTCTACATCCGAAGTGCCGCAAAGGATGTCGAAACCAGGGCCAATCGCGCCGCTCGCGCTGCCGAATCGGCCAATGCGGTCGATCTCGAGGAGATCATCCAGGAGATGCAGGTCGGCCTGGACGCCTTGCGCGCAGCCATCGAACGAGGCCGCGCCTAGACTATCGCCCTGCTTACTGGACGCTCCGTGTATGATTGCGCGCGCGTCCACTTGTCATCAAACTGTCACCTCGCGTCACCAGGAGAGTCGGATGTCCGCAGGCCACGATCATGCCGGTCATAGCCATAGCGGCCATTCTCACAACCATGCGGCCGGCGCCAACAGCAAGATGCTGGGCATAGCGCTCGCCCTCACCGGCACCTTCCTGATCGTCGAGTTGGTCGGCGCCTACCTGTTCAACAGCCTCGCGTTGCTCTCCGATGCTGCACACATGTTCACCGACGCCGCAGCACTGGCGATCGCGCTGACCGCCGTGAAGATCGGACAGCGACCGGCCGACGAGAGCCGGACCTTCGGCTACCGCCGCTTCGAGATCCTGGCAGCGGCCTTCAACGCCCTGCTGCTGTTCGCCGTCGCGGCCTTCGTACTCTGGGAAGGCATCAGCCGCCTGATGGTCGCGCAGCCCGTCGAATCGGGCGGCATGCTGGTCATTGCCGTGGCGGGCCTGGTCGTCAACCTCATCGCCATGCGTCTCCTGTCGGCGGGCAAAGACCAGAGCCTCAACGTCAAAGGCGCCTATCTCGAAGTCTGGGCCGACATGCTGGGATCGGCCGGGGTGGTTGGTGCGGCGCTGATCATCATGGCGACGGGTTGGACCTGGGTGGACGCCATCGTCGCCATCGCCATTGGCCTCTGGGTGCTGCCGCGCACCTGGACCCTGCTGAAGGATACGACGCAGATCCTACTCGAGGGCGTGCCGGCGCATTTGAAGCTGGCTGACATCAGGGCGGCCATGGCGGGCGCACCGGGTGTTGCCAGCGTGCACGACCTCCACGTCTGGTCGATGAGCAGCAACGATGTCAGCCTCTCGGCGCATGTCGTGCTGGCCGAAGGCGCCGAAGCCGAAACCGTTCGGCGCAGTGTCGCGGCCATTCTCCATGACCGGTTCAAGATCGAGCACGCGACGATCCAGACCGAACGAGAGGCCTGTGCAGTCCATGAGTCAGTCCATGCCTAGGGTCTATCCCTAGGATAGCTCATCCTCGTTCGCGTCGGTTCCATGCTAAAACGCCAGCGATTGAGCGGAGGAAACGATGGTCGCGAGCATTGGGCACTATGTCGACAACAAGCTGGTGGCGGGGAAGAGCGGCCGCACCGGCGATATCACGAACCCCGCGACCGGCGAGATCACCGCCAAGGTAGCCTTCGCCTCGGTCGAGGAGATTGACGCCGCCGTACAGATCGCCAAGAAGGCGCAATTGGCCTGGGCTGCGACCCCGCCGATGCGCCGTCAACGGGTCATGTTCAACCTCAAGGGATTGATCGAAAAGCGCCTCGACGATCTGGCGCGGCACCTGTCGCTCGAGCACGGCAAAACCTTCGACGACGCCAAGGGCGAAGTCGGACGCGGCCTCGAAGTCGTCGAATTCGCCTGCGGCATCGCCCATCACCTGCGTGGTGATTTCTCCGAGCAGGTCGCGTCGGACATGGACACCTGGTCGATCCGCCAGCCGCTCGGCGTGGTGGCAGGCATCACGCCGTTCAACTTCCCGATCATGATTCCCTGCTGGATGGGCGCCATGGCCGTGGCCACAGGCAACGCCTTCATCCTGAAGCCCTCGGAGAAGGACCCCAGCGCGCCCATGCTGCTGGCTGAGCTCTATGCCGAGGCGGGCGCGCCGGCCGGCATCTTCCAGGTGCTGAATGGCGACAAGGTCGCGGTCGATGCGCTGCTGAAGCATCCCGATGTGCCGGCGATCTCCTTCGTCGGCTCGACTGCGATCGGCGAGTACGTCTATCACACCGGCACGCAGCAGAATAAGCGCGTGCAAGCGCTGTGCGGCGCCAAGAACCACATGGTGGTGATGCCCGATGCCGACCTCGACCAGACGGCCGATGCCCTGATGGGAGCAGCCTATGGCGCCGCCGGCCAGCGCTGCATGGCGATCTCGGTGGCTGTCGCAGTGGGCGATGTCGGAGACCGGCTGATCGAAAAGCTGGCGCCCCGTGTCCAGACCCTCAAGGTCGGACCGGGCCTCGATCCGCAGTCGGAGATGGGTCCGCTCGTGACGCGCCAGCATCGCGACAAGGTGATGGGCTATGTCGACCAGGGCGTGAAGGAAGGCGCCAAGCTGGTGGTCGATGGCCGCGGGCTGAAGCTGCAGGGCTACGAGAACGGCAACTTCATGGGCGGTTGCCTATTCGACCAGGTGACGCCAGACATGACGATCTACAAGGACGAGATCTTCGGACCCGTGCTCTCGGTCGTGCGCTCCAAGACCTTCGACGATGCCGTAAAGCTGGTAAACGACCACGCCTATGGCAACGGCACGGCGATCTTCACCCGCGACGGCGATGCCGCCCGCGCCTTCGCCAGCAACGTGAAGATAGGCATGGTCGGCATCAACGTGCCGATCCCGGTGCCCGTGGCCTATCACAGCTTCGGCGGCTGGAAGGCCTCGGTGTTCGGCGATCACGGCATCTACGGCATGGAAGGCGTGCGCTTCTACACCAAGCTCAAGACCGTGACCGCCCGCTGGCCGACCGGCATCCGGTCGGGTGCGGAGTTCAACTTCAAGGCGCGATAGGCCCCGTCACTTCTTTTCGATGTTCCAGAAAATCGTGACCGGCGAGATGAGATTGCCGGTCACGTTCTTGCGCAATGCCACCGGCGCGTACCATTGGCCGACATAGCCGTGCGTCGGATTTTCCGACACGCGCACCTGCATGGCGGTGGCCAGTTCCTTCTGCTTGGCCGGGTCGGTCTCGTCGGCGAAGGCGGCGCGCAACCGTAGAAGCTCGTCGTCCTTCGGCCAGCCGAACCAGGCATTCTCACCCACAGCGTTGATGTAGGTGTTGGCCAGCGGATCGACGATGTCGACGGCGGCCGACGAGGTCAGGAAGGCATTCCAGCCGCCCTTGTCCGGCGGGTCCTTGCGGGCGCGGCGGCTGACCAAGGTCTGCCAATCCATCGACTGCATATCGACCTTGATACCGGCCCGTTCCATCAGCGACTTGGCGACCGGCGCAAGGTTCGTCAGCACGTAAAGGTCGGTGGAGTGCATCAGAACCACGGGAGTGCCGTCATAGCCGCCTTCCTTCAGAAGCTCCTTCGCCTTGGCGAAGTTGCTGTCGTACATCGCTTCCATGCCCTTGGTAGTGGCATAGGGCGTGTCGCACATGAACATCGCCTTGCAGACTTTGTAGTACTTGGGATCACCGATCACGCCGTCGAGGAAGTCCTTCTGGTTGAAGGCGGTGATGACAGCTTGCCGGATCTTGGCGTTATCGAACGGCTTGAAGAGCTGGTTGAAGCGGAAGATGTACTGGTTGCCCCACTTGTTCAGGTTTTCCAGCTTGATGTTGGGATCGGCCTCCATGACCTTGAACAGGTCGTGCTGCGGGCTTTCGATCATGTCGATCTCGCCCCTGATCAGGGCGTTCACCACGGTCTGCTGGTCCGGCATGGCGACCCATTCGACGCGATCGACCTTGGCGATCTTGCCGCCGGCCAGCCCCGATGCCGGCTCGGCGCGTGGCTTGTACTTGGGGTTCTTGACGTAGACCGTCTTGTCGCCGGGCTTCCATTCCTCCTTCTTGAAGATGAAAGGACCAGAGCCGGTGTACTCGTCGATCTGCTTGCCGGGGTCTGTCTCGGCGACCTTCTTCGGCATGATGAAAGGGTTGCCCGAGGGCTTGCCCAGTGCCTGCAGCATGATGCCGGTCGGTGCCTTCAGCACGATCTGGAAGGTCTTGGGGTCGATCGCTTTGACATCGACCACTTTGGTCCAGAGCATCTGGCCCAGCGGATCACGCACCGCCCAACGCTTGAGCGAGGGGATGACGTCAGCCGACGTGACCGGCGTGCCATCGTGGAATTCGAGACCGTCGCGCAAGGCGAAGGTCCAGGTGAGCTTGTCGTCGCTCACCTTCCACGTATCGACCATCTGCGGCTTGACCTCGAGATTGCCGTCCAGCGCGAACAGCGTGTCGTAGATCATGTAGCCGTGGTTGCGGACGATGTAGGCCGTCGTCCAGATCGGATCGAGGATCTTGAGATCGGAGTGGTTGACCACCCTCAGAGTCGTTTGCGCCTGAACACTCCCGACGACGCCTGATGCTACGCCGAGTACGCACGCTACTGCTAAGCCAAGTACACGCTTGCGCATTACCCGCCTCCCTATTTGCAGACGACATGCATCGTCTGCCATGGAGGTAGGTATTGGCAAGCGCTACCGGAGAAGCGTTCGCTACTTCTTCTCGACGTTCCAGAACACCGGCACGGGCGAAGTGACGTTGCCGCTGATGTTCTTGCGGGTTCCCATCGCTCCGGTGTACTGGCCGAGCACGGCGTGCGTCGGTACTTCGGCGGCGCGGAGCTGAATCTTCTCGACGAGCTCCTTGCGCTTGGCCTCGTCCGTCTCGTCGGCGAAGGCCTGACGCAGCCGTGTGATCTCCTCGTCGCAGGGCCAGCCGAACCACGCCTTGTCGCAGCTCGCACTGATGAAGCTCGAATTCACCGGGTCGAGCGAGTCGACGCTGCTGGTCGAGGTGATCAGGATGTTCCAGCCACCTTTGTCCGGCGCGTCCTTCTTGGCGCGGCGGGCAACCAGGGTCTGCCAGTCCATCGACTGCATGTCGACCTTGAGGCCAGCCTTCTCCATCAACGACTTGGCGATCGGCGCCATGTTGGTCAGAACGTAGAGGTCGGTCGAATGCAGCAGCACGACGGGCGTACCGTCGTAGCCGCCTGCCTTCAGGAGTTCTTTCGCCTTGGCGAAATCGCTGCCGTACTTGTCCTCGAAGCCTGCGGCCGTCTCGTAGGGGCCGCCACAGACGAACATCGCCTTGCAGAGCTTGTAGTAGTCGGGGTCGCCGATCACGCCTTCGAGGAAGTCCTTCTGGTTCAACGCATAGAGCATCGCCTGCCGGTTCTTGGGATTGTCGAACGGCTTGTGGAGCTGGTTGAAGCGGTAGATGTACTGG
The DNA here is from genome assembly GCF_004297405.1 of Reyranella sp. Taxonomy (GTDB): domain Bacteria; phylum Pseudomonadota; class Alphaproteobacteria; order Reyranellales; family Reyranellaceae; genus Reyranella. The sequence continues at coordinate 265,456 of NZ_SCVC01000011.1, read as the reverse complement.
TTGCCCCACTTGTTGGTGGTGACCAGTGCGATGTTCTTGTCGTTCTTCAGGATCGGATAGAGATCGTGCTGGGGCTGCTCGATGATGTCGATCTCACCGGCCTGCAGCGCGTTGACCGCGGTCTGCTGGTCGGGCATCGCCACCCACTCGACGCGATCGACCTTGGCGATCTTGCCGCCGGCCAGCCCCGACGCCGGCTCGGCGCGCGGCTTGTACTTGGGATTCTTGACGTAGACCGTCTTGTCACCGGGCTTCCATTCGTCCTTCTTGAAGATGAACGGCCCTGAGCCGACATAGTCGTCGATCTGCTTGCTGGGGTCGGTTTCCGCGACCCGCTTCGGCATGATGAACGGATTGCCCGAAGGCTTGGCCAGCGCCTGCAGCACGATGCCGGTCGGCGCCTTCAGCACGAGCTGGAAGGTCTTGGGATCGACGGCCTTGGCTTCGGCGACCTTGGCCCACAGGATCTGGCCCAGCGAATCACGGGCCGCCCAGCGCTTCAGCGAAGCAATCACGTCGTCGGACGTGACCGGCTGGCCGTCATGGAATTCGAGTCCGTCACGCAGGGTGAAGGTCCAGGTGAGCTTGTCGTCGCTCATCTTCCACGTGTCGACCATCTGCGGCTGGATCTTCAGGTTGCTGTCCAGCGCAAACAGCGTGTCGTAGACCATGTAGCCGTGGTTGCGCACGATGAAGGCCGTGGTCCAGATCGGATCCAGGATCTTGAGATCCGAATGCATGACCGCCCGCAGGGTCTTGGGCTGCTGGGCGATCGCCGTCACCGGGGCTGCTACCGGCGTCGAAAGCGCCAGTGCCGCGAACAGTCCGAGTATCCGTTTACGCATATTCTAACGTCCTTCCTCAATCATCATTTGCGCAGCCTTGTCGGCGATCATGATCGTTGGCGTGTTGGTGTTGCCCGAGGTGATCGTCGGCATCACCGATGCATCGACCACCCGTAGTCTTTCGAGACCGATGACCCGCAGCCTATCATCCACTACCGTCATCGGATCGGAGGGCAAGCCCATCTTCGCCGTCCCGACAGGATGGAAAATCGTGGTGCCGATATCGCCGGCCGCCTTGGCGAGCGAGGCCTCGTCGTCACCGATGCTCGGCCCCGGCAGATACTCTTCCGGCCGGTAGACCTGCATCGCGGGTTGCTTCATCAGCCGACGCGTGACGCGGATCGCATCGGCCGCCACGCGCCGATCCTCCGGCGTCGAAAGATAGTTGGGTGCGATGACCGGCTTGGCCGCAGGATCGCCCGAGCGCAGACGGACGGTGCCGCGTGATGTCGGCCGCAGATTGCAGGCGCTGACGGTGATGGCGGGGAAGCGATGGAGCGGCTCACCGAACTTGTCGAGCGAAAGCGGCTGCACATGGAACTCGATGTTGGCGCGTTCGTGATCGGGCGAAGACTTCGTGAAGATGCCGAGCTGGGAGGGCGCCATCGTGAGCGGGCCCGAGCGGAACAATGCATATTCCATGCCCATGAAGGCACGGCCGATCAGCGAATGATAGGTCGCGTTCAACGTCTTGACGCCCGTCACCTTGAAGATGGCGCGCTGTTGCAGATGGTCCTGCAGGTTGCGGCCGACACCTGGCCTGTCGTGCAATGTGGCAATGCCAAGCTCCGTCAGCCAGTCGGCCGCGCCGACGCCCGAGAGCTGCAGGATCTGCGGGGAGCCGATGGCACCCGCCGAGAGCACGACCTCGCCCTTGGCTCGCGCCTCGACGAGCTTCCCGCCCTGGCGGAATTGTACGCCGACGGCGCGCTTGCCCTCGAAGATGATCTTCTCGACCAGCACGCCCGTTTCCAGCCGCAGGTTCGGGCGGTTGAGCACAGGCTTCAGGAAGGCGGTGGCGACCGACATGCGCAGCCCGCGCTTCTGATTGACGTGGAAGTAGCCGACGCCTTCGTTGTCGCCGGTGTTGAAGTCCTGCGTCGCCGGCACGCCCATTTCCGTCGCGGCCTTGGTAATGGCGTCCAGCACGTCCCACTTCACGCGCATCTGCTCGACGCGCCATTCGCCGCTGCCACCATGATGCTCGGTGTCGCCGAGGAAGTGCCCGTCGAGCCGTCTGAAGACCGGCGCCACATCGTCCCAGCCCCAGCCGGTGAGGCCGAGTTGCCGCCAGTGGTCGTAATCCTGCGCCTGGCCGCGCATGGAGATCATGCCGTTGATCGCCGAGCAGCCGCCGATCACCTTGCCACGCGGATAGTTGAGTGCTCGACCGTTGAGCCCCGGCTCCTTCTCCGTCTGGAACAACCAGTCGGCCCGCGGATTGCCCATGGCATAGAGATAACCCACCGGAATGTGGAACCAGATCCAGTTGTCCTTGCCGCCAGCTTCCAGCAGCAGGACGCGCGACTTCGAATTGGCCGAAAGCCGGTTCGCCATCACGCAGCCAGCCGAGCCGGCACCGACGACGATGTAATCGAAATCCCCTTCGAGACGGGCGGCCGTTTCCGCAGTCATCCAGCACTCCTTGCGCCATCAGGGCTAGACTGTTCCGGGATTTTCAACAAGCCTGCTGTAACTGGATGCACCTGGAAACTTCGCGACTGCTGCTCCGTCCCTGGGAAGACCGCGATCGGGCGGCCTTCGCGGCGATCAATGCCGATGCCGAGGTCCGGCGCTACTACTTCCCCTCGATCCTGTCGCGCGCCCAGTCGGACGAGCTGATCGACCGCTGTGCCGAACACCTCGACCTACATGGGTTCGGTTTCGTCGCCGTCGAGCGGCGCGAAGATGGCGGCCTGGTCGGTGGGCTCGGCCTCTCCAAGCCCGGCCCCGAAGTGCCGGGCGCGCCGGAGATGGAGGTCGGCTGGATCCTCGGCCGTCCCAACTGGCGGCGCGGCTACGCCTTCGAAGCGGCCTCGGCCTGCATCGCTCACGCTTGGTCGGCGCTGCAGGCGAAGGAGGTGGTGGCCTACACCTCGACCATCAACACACCTTCACGCCAGTTGATGGAGAAGCTTGGCATGACGCGATCGTCCGCAGACGATTTCGAAGACGCGACGGTACCGGTAGGCGACGCCCTCCGCCCACATGTCCTCTATCGCATGGGCAATCCCGCGCTGCGGTGACCTGCCGATACGCGAAACGAACGGCCATTGCTCGCTCTGTCAGGTGGCGCATAATTCGATCAGGAAATCCAAGGACGCAAAAGGGAGCCAACGCCATGCAGTACAAGCGCATATCGGCCGATTGCCACCTCGATCTACCCTGGATGCCGCCGGACCTGTTCACGTCGATGGCGCCGCGCGACATGAAGGATCGCATGCCGTACGTCGTGGAGACCGATGACGGCCCGAAGTGGACGGCCCGGAACGGCGCTACCTTCGGCTTCAAGAACGGCGTTGGCCCCGCGGGCGCCAAGTATGTTCCCGGCAAGCATCATCGCGTCGACATCATGGCCGAGACAGGCCTCTACGCCGACGGCGCCAAGGACATTCGCCGCGTTTCCGATCCGCACCTGCGCATCAAGGATCTCGATCGCGACGGCGTCGATGCTGAAGTGATCTACGGCATCCTGGGCGCATCGAGCCGACTGAACGACAAGGATGCGTCGAACGAGATGCTGCGCATCTACAACGACTGGCTGAAGGACTTCTGCAGCCATTATCCCGACCGGCACATCGGCCTCGCCTGCCTGCCCTATGGCGACATCGATGCCGCAGTGAAGGAGGTCCATCGCGCCGCCAAGATGGGGCTGCGCGGACTGGAACTCTCCTGCTCCTGGGACATGGAGCCGATGTGGCATCCAATGTGGGAGCCACTGTGGAAGGCGGTCAACGACGTGCAACTGCCGCTGCACTTCCACACCTTCCCCGCCGTACCGCCCGACACGATCAGCAAGCACCCCGGCCGGGTCGGCCGTTCGGTGTTCTTCACCGTCGTCTCCGGCTTCCAGATGAACCTGGTGAACATCCTGGCCGCCATCATCGCGGCCAACGTGCTGGAGCGTTACCCCAATGTCCGCATCGCCTTCGGCGAAAGCGGCTGCGGCTGGATTCCCTATGCGCTCGACCGCATGGACTTCGAATGGGAGGACCGCTTCACCGACCTCGGACTGAAGATGAAGCCCAGCGACTACTGGCGCCGCCAGTGCAAGGCGACCTTCCAGTTCGACCGCATCGGCGCCAAGCTGATCGACGACATGGGTGCGGAGAGCCTGATGTGGGGCTCCGACTACCCGCACGGCGACGGTGTGTGGCCGCACTCCGAGAAGTACATCAAGGAGCAGTTCGCCGAGGTGCCGGAGGAGCAGGTCAAGATGATCACCTGCACCAACGCCGGTAAGTTCTACGGGCTGATCAACTAGCCTCGATCACTGGCCAAGGTCGCTCTTCGACACGGTGTGGCGAAGAGCAAAGACTTCAGCAGAAGGCGCGTGTGCAGCACGCGCCTTTTCTGCATCTTCGACCGACCAGAAGAAGGCAACGATCGCCCGTTCGATCTGCCGGTCGGGTGCGGGCCGCAAATCCTTCTCCGTCGTATGCGCCTGGCCGACGGATTTGTGGCCCTGCAGCAGATCGAGCCGGGCAGGCGCAAGGGCGGCCAGTGCCTCGAATGGCACGGGATCGTTGGCGCCGAGGCGCAAGGTCAGCACAGCAGCAGCGATCCCGTCGCCCAACCGGCGCTCGACCGTGCAGACGGTGCGCCAGGTATCGCGGAACTTCGGGAAGATCGCGCGGCTCATTTCCGTCGGCGAGCGCAGGCGCGCGTAGTAGACGTCGCTCTCGTAGGCGTCCGCCGTCTCGGCATCGTAGAACAGGAGATAGCGGCCTGATTTCGTCACGGCCTTGAAGCGGCTGCCGCGTAGCCAGCCAGGACAACCCACCCTCTCCTGCATATGCTCGCGGCTGTGCCAGTTCTCAAAGAAGGCATCGTCCGCCGGATCGATATCGACCCAGAGGGCGAGAACCGCCTGGCCGCCGCTGCCGGTCAGGTTCCAGCCCCGATGCGCCTGACGGCGTTCGTGAAGGCCACCACCTCAGCACGACGATCATGATCTGTCGTCGACACATAGGGCGGTTGCGGGAATGCGGCGAGAGTCACGACGACCAGCCGCTCCTTGCGGAAGACGTCGATGCGCTGGCCGGCATGGCCGAGTGCCGCCATCACGCCGTCACCGAGCCACCAGCTATAGCCATAGTGGGTGATATCGAGGACCGGCGGCGCGGGCACGGCGAAGGCTGGCGTCGCGGCGGCATCGACCCAGCCTTCAGCCAGCACACGTTTGCCCGCGATCACGCCATCGTCGAGGACGAACTGCCCGAAGCGGCCGAAGTCGCGCAGGACCATGCCGGCCCGACTGCCGCCGATCTCCTGACCACCGTCGCTTTCCACTGTGTAGAAGGCATCGCATTCCATGCCGGCCGGCTGCCAGACCTTCTCGGACATGTAGTCGGCCAGCGGCTTGCCGACGGCCTTGGTGAGAGCTGCCCCCAGCAGATAGGTATCGCCGGAATTGTAGAGAAAGGTGCTGCCCGGCGGATTGGCGCGCGGCAGCGAGGCCATCAGCTTGAGGACGCCGCCCGGCACCTTGTCGGCCAGCGACTTGCTGTAGCGGTTCACGTCGGAGCTACGATCGGGATAGACCTCGGTCCAGCGCACGCCGGACGACATGGTCATGACATGACGCAGGGTCACGCCCTCGTAGGCGGAGCCCGCGAGCGCCGGCAAGTAGCGCGTGAGTGGGTCGTCGATCGAACCAATGGCGCCGTCGTGGATTGCGGCGCCCACCAGCATGGCCGTCATCGACTTCACGGTCGACATGGTCGACCAGCGATCATGTTCGCCGAGGCCAAGCCCGTAGCGTTCCAGAACGATCTTGCCGTCGCGGATCACCAGAACGCCCACGATCCTGTTGCGATCCATGAAGGAGCCGAGATCGTGATCGCTGCCGTCGGCCTGATAAACCGGCGCGATCTCCTCGCCGCGCGGCAGCTCGCGCGGACGATCACCGCGGCGGATCACGCGATGGGCGAACAGGCTGTCGACCATGCGGTAGGCGTAGGGCTGGATCGACGGCGGGAGGAGCAGGAAATCCTCGCCCCTCGGGAGATGCCGTCGCGGAACGGCCGTACTCAGGAAAAGGCCTTGAAGGTGATGAGGGTGAAGGTGTCCTTCACGCCCCGCAGCGTCTGGATGTGGCTGGTGACGAAGTGACCGATATCGGTCTTCTCGTCGAGATAGCACTTCATTAGTAGATCGTACTGGCCGGAGGTCGAATAGACCTCCGATACCTGTTCGATGTTCACAGCGTCGTCGGCGACCTCGTAGGCCTTACCGAGTTCGCACTTCACCATGACAAAAATAGTCTGCATGTGCCTCCGCTCCAGCGGCGCACACTCTAGCGCGTCGGGCGAGCGAGGAAAGCCGGGACGTGATCGCCGAGCCCCATCGGCACGGCCTCGTCACGATCATGGCGATCGTTGCGGTGCGGACGATCGCGACGCTCCGGCCGGCGCTCACGGTGAGCACGGCCCTCGCTGCGAGGTTCGCGGGGCTCACGAGCTTCATGCCGAGGCTCATGACGAGCCTCCTGCCGCGGTTCCTGGCGAGGTTCGCGATGGGGACGCTCGGCGCGCTCCGGACGCGGTGTACGCTCCGGACGCGGCGCACGCTCTGCCTGCACTTCGGCCTCGACTGGCTTCGGTTCGCGCTCGGCGCGGGGCGCGCGCGGAGCGCGTTCACCGCTGCGGCCACCACGGCCACCGCCGGCGGTCCGTCCACGTCCGCGGCCACGACGGCCACGGCCCTCGGACGGATCGAACGCAACGGCGTCCATGCCCGGCACTTCGACGCGCGGGATCTCGGCGCCAATCAGCTTTTCGATAGCCTCAACCAGGCTCCCTTCGGCAGGCGACGCCAGGGTGAAGGAATGGCCACTGTTTCCGGCGCGGCCGGTGCGGCCGATACGGTGAACGTAATCCTCCGGCGAGAACGGCACGTCGAAGTTGAACACGTGGCTCATGGCGACGATGTCGAGGCCGCGAGCCGCAACGTCGGACGCGACCAGGATCTGGATCTCGCCCTGCTTGAATTTCTCCAGCGTCTCCATACGCGCGGGCTGGCTCATGTCGCCATGCAGCGCACCGGCATTGAAGCCGTGCTTCTTGAGCGAACCTTGAAGAATCGCCACATCGCGCTTGCGATTGCAGAAGACGATGGCGTTCTTGATGTCCTGATCCTTGATCAGCCGACGCAGCGCCTCGCGCTTGTCTTCTTCGGGCACGACCGCGAGGCCCTGCACGATGTTCTTGCCGGTCGATGCCGGCGCCGAGACGGTCACTTCCTTCGGGTTGCTGAGGAAGCGGTCGGCCAGGCGCTTGATCTCCGGCGGCATGGTCGCCGAGAAGAACAGGGTCTGACGCATCGGCGAGAGCAGGCCGACAATGCGCTCGACGTCGGGGATGAACCCCATGTCGAGCATGCGATCGGCTTCGTCGATCACCAGCACCTTGACGTCGTTCAGCAGAACCTTGCCACGCTCGAAATGGTCGAGCAGGCGGCCCGGCGTGGCGATCAGCACGTCGACACCACGCTCGAGGGCCCGTTCCTGGTCCTCGAAGCTCACGCCGCCAATCAGCAGCGCCATGTTGAGCTTGTGGTTCTTGCCGTAGATTTCGAAGTTTTCGGCCACCTGGGCGGCGAGTTCGCGCGTCGGCTCCAGGATGAGCGATCGCGGCATGCGCGACTTGGCGCGGCCCTCGGCGAGGATATCGATCATCGGGAGGACGAAGGAGGCAGTCTTGCCTGTGCCCGTCTGGGCGCATCCGAGGATGTCACGACCCATCAGGACGATGGGGATGGCTTTTTCCTGGATCGGGGTGGGCTGGGTATAGCCCTTTTCAGACACTGCCTGCAGTACCGGGGCACTCAGCCCCAAACTCTCAAAACTCATTTATTTTCCGTAACTTAGTCCATTGTTCCGCTGGACTCTGGGGGCGGTCTCAAAGGGCTCGAGTTCGTGCCGGACCGCTGGGCGGACCTCATATGAGCCCGGGGAGGCCCCAAGTCAATGCGACCAGGCGCGGGGCAGCCGCGCGGGTCGGTCAGGCCTTGAGCTCGATTTCCACGAAGACGAACTCGAAATCATTGGGGTTGATGACGTCGTGCTCGACCCCGATCTGCCGGGAATAGGAAACCCCGGCCCGGAGCGGCGCCGGTACGGTCGCCTTGCCGTCGAAGATGTGCAGTTCCCCCGTCGTTATCGGGACCACGACGTAGTCGTGATTGTGGCGATGCCAGCCCGTGTGACTGCCGGGCGGAAAGCGCCATTCCGTTACGATCACACGATCGTTCTCGACCTGGACGGAGGGCTTGGCGAGCGGGCGTTCCTTGTCTGTCATGGCCAAAAGCTAATGATGCCCGCAGGGTTTGTCAGGTGACAGGAGGGCGCGGGCTGATATGGTGCATATGCACATAATCTGGAGCCTCCCCTGTCCCACCCTCTCCTGACTGCGCCGATCGGCTCCAGCCTCTGGAAACTCTCGGCGCCGACCACGGCCGTGATGATCGCGCAGACTTTCGTCGCCATCGCCGAGACCTTCATCTTCGGCCGGCTGGGCACGGATGCGCTGGCGGGTTTCGCCCTCGTCTTCCCGCTCATGATGATGATGACGATGATGGCGGCGGGCGGCATGGGGGGTGGCGTGGCAGCCGCCATGGCGCGCGCCATGGGCGCCGGCCGACGCGACGATGCGCGCTCGCTGGTGCTGCATGCCCTGGCGCTGGGGACAGTGCTCGCCCTCCTCTTCACCCTGCTCGCCTGGACCGTGGCGCCGACGCTTTATCGCCTGCTGGGCGGTGAAGGCCGGTCGCTCGACCATGCGCTCACCTACTCGCATGTGCTCTTCTCTGGCTCGCTGCTCATCTGGGCGAACTTCTTTCTGTCGGCGCTGCTGCGTGGCGGCGGCGATGCCGCAACACCCGGCCGCTACATGCTCTTCTCCTCGATTGCCCAGGTGCCGCTCTCCTATGTGCTGGCGCTGGGCATCGGCGACTGGCCGGGCCTCGGCATGGCGGGACCGGCACTCTCCTCGCTGGTGACGTCGGCCGTCTCCGCCCTGCTGCAGGCGCGCGCCCTGTGGGGCGGCAAGCTGGGGTTCGTGCCGGCACTCGGCGGCCTCTCCCTGCAAGGTCGTCTCTTCTGGGACATCCTGCGCGTCGGCCTGATCGCCTCCTTCTCCGCCTTCACCGCCAACCTCACCGCCATGCTGGTGACAGGTCTGGTCGGCCGGTTCGGCGTGGCTGCGCTCGCAGGCTACGGCATCGGCGTGCGGCTGGAATTCATGCTGGTGCCGCTGGCCTTCGGTATCGGTTCGGGCCTCACCACCCTGGTCGGCGTGGCGGCCGGCGCCAATGACTGGCGGCGCGCTGTGCGGGCCGCCTGGACCGGCAGCCTCGTCGCGGGTCTCGGCATCGGTCTCTTCGGCTGGATCGTGGCGATCGTGCCCGAAGGCTGGGCGAGGCTCTTCACAAACGATCCGCAGGTGATCGCGGCCACTGTCGCCTATGTCACGCACGTGGCGCCGTTCTATTGCCTGTTCGGCGTGGGCATGACGCTTTCCTTCGCAAGTCAGGGCGCGGGCCGGATGACCGCGCCGTTCTTCGCCGGCATCGCCCGTCTTTGTATTGCCACAGTCGGCGGCTGGTTCATGATCGAAAGTCTGGATTGGGGCTTGCACGGCGTGTTCACGGCGATCGCCATCGGCATGATCGCCTTCGGCAGCCTGATCGCCGGCCCGCTGCTCGTTCACCCCTGGCGCGCGCGGGCGTGATAGACTGGCTTCCTCATCAGGAGGAAGCGATGCAACGACCCTCCCCGGCCTACGGCACGATTCACACCTGGAACCGCAATCCCGCCGACGAAGAGGCGATGGGCGCCGCCCATGCGCCGATCTGGCGACGCATGATCGACGTCGCCATCCATGGCAGCCTGCACAACTCGGCAGTCCTCGATTACGGCTGCAACCAAGGCGGCTTCCTGCGCATGCTCTACGATCGGCATCCCTTTCGCTCCGCCATCGGCATCGACATCGCCCGCGAATCGGTGGCGCGCGCCGAGCTGCTGAAAGGCCATCGCCCAATCGACTACAAGGTCGGCCACAGCGCTGCCGCGCTCGGCAGCCCCTTCGACTTCGCCTTCAGCCATGAAGTGCTCTACCTGCTACCCGATCTCGCCGCGCACGCCGCCGACATGAAGGCCGCCCTTCGACCCGGTGGCGCCTATATCGCCGCCATGGGCTGCCACAAGGACAGTGCCGTGTGGTCGCGCTGGCGCAAGCTGATCAGCGAGAGCTCGTCGATCCCGATCTACGATCATTCGCTCGACAGCGTCGCGAAGGCTTTCTCGGAAGCAGGCTTCACCGTGGGCGTTCGCCCGCTCGACCTCGATGCTTTCATGCCGGTGACGGTGGGCAGCGACTATTTCCCGAAGGTGGTCGACCAGCTGCGCTACTACAGCCAGGACAAGGTACTGTTCAGGTTCGTGCGCACGCCCTAGCGTGCGCCGATTTTCCTCAGCGAGCGGTCGATCCAGAGCGCGCCGATCTTCTCCTGCACGGAGTTCTGGCGCAGCCGTTGGCGAAGACCGGCGAAGTCGACACGGTCGAGCTCCTGATCCTGATTGAAGCAGGAGAAGACGACACTCTCCTTGCCGGTCACCGGGTCCTTATGGAGCTGCAGGCACTGGGCGCAGATCTCCTTCATCATGCATTGCATGGGGGAGTTGATCGAACCCAGCGCACGATGATCGGCTTTGAGGAACGGCTTCAGCGCATTGTGCCGCGCCAGCCGCACCGCGTTCATCATGCCGTCGGAGCCGATGGCGACGATACGGTCCGCCGCATTGTAGGGGATCGGCTGGTCGCCGAGTTCACCTGATGCGTAGCGGCGCATCGCTTCGACGATGTTGGCGACCAGCGCCTTGTCCTGCGGCCGGCCCGGCGTGAAGCCCGGCTCCTCGTCGCAGCACCAAATTACGACATCGGCCGCCGCTTCGATCTCTTCGACCTTGTAACGGTCGATGACCCGCTTGTAGCCCGCGAAGTAGAGCACCTTGCTGCCGGCCTTGCGGAAAGCCTGGCCGATCGAAAACAGAACGGCATTGCCCAGGCCGCCGCCAACAAGGACAACCGTTTCGCCCGGTTCGATCTCTGTCGGCGCACCGGTCGGGCCCATGACGATCACAGGTTCGCCGGGCTTCAGCATTGCGCAGAGATCGGACGAGCCGCCCATCTCCAGCGCGATCAGCGACAGCAGGCCCTTGTCCTTGTCGACCCACGCGCCGGTCAGCGCCAGACCTTCCATGGTGAGCAGTGTGCCTTCGCTTTGCAGCGACCGCGCCTCGTAGTTCTGCAGGCGATAGAACTGGCCGGGCTCGAAATTGCGCGCCGCCGCCGGCGCTTCGACGACGACCTCGACGATAGTGGGTGTCAGCCGATCGACGCGAACGACGCGGGCACGCCACTCCCGATTGGCCTCGCCCAGGATTTCGGCCGGCGTACGCTTGGGTGCCGGCAGTGCCGTCATCGCGCGCGTCAGCACCGGATAGCCCTGCTTGGCGCCGCCCATCGCCTTCACAACATTGCCGGCGAAGGACGGATGCAGGTCGCCGAAGAACGACATGAAGCGGTTGTCGGCATGGCGGTACATCAGCACCCGCACCTCGGCAGGCTTGGCGACGCGCTCGGGTGTGGCGGGATTTCCCTCCTCGTCGAGGGCGCGGAAGTACTTGCCGTCGATGAAAGCATGCGTCGCATCTTCACGCGCCAGCACGGTGTTGGGCTGCGTGCCGGCCGCCACCAGGATAGTGCGCGCCGGCAGAGTCGCCTCGACCTTGGCGCCGTTCTGCTCGCCCGCCACCTTCAGCGCCTTGGCCTGACCGACAGCATCGACTTCGACCGCGACTGGCGAGAGGCCTTCGACGAAGCGGATGTCTTCCTCGAGCGCCTTCAGCACTTCCTCGTGGTTCAGCGTGTAGGACGGTGAATCGATCAGACGGCGGCGATAGACCAGCGCCACGCCGCCCCAGCCATTCACCAGCTTGGCGATCGCAGGCTCGCGGCCTTCGCGGGCCGCCGCCTCGCGCTCGGCACGGATCGCCTTGGCGTGCGCTATGAACTCGTCGGCGATCTCGCGCTCTTCCGGTGACCAGTTGCCCTGCACCGCCGCTTCGCCGCGCTCGGCGACCAGCGCTTCATGCCGTGCCAGGAACTTCTCGACCTGCAGCGGATAATAGGCGAGCGATTCGGTTGCCGTGTCGATGGCGGTCAGGCCGCCGCCGATGACCACCACCGGCAAGCGGATCTGCAGGTTGGCGATGGATTCTTTCTTGGCCGCGCCCGTGAGCTGCAGCGCCATCAGGAAATCCGACGCCGCACGCACGCCGCGCGCCAGGCCGTTCGGCAGATCGAGCACGGTTGGCTTGCCCGCGCCGGCACAGAGCGCGATATGGTCGAAGCCCATGGCGAAAGCGCTTTCGACCGTCACCGTGCCGCCGAAGCGCACGCCGCCGAACATCGAGAACTCGGCGCGCCGCTCCAGCAGGAGCCGCACCATCTTCAGGTAGTTCTTGTCCCAGCGCACGGTGATGCCGTACTCGGCGACGCCGCCGAAGCCTGCCATCGCCCGCTCACCGAGATTTTCGCGCAAGGCCGCGACGTCCTTCACCGCCTGGAACCCGACGCGCGTGCCATCCATCGCCACCCCGGATTGCGCTTCGGGTAACGGCTCGATCTTGAGCCCGTCGATGCCGACCACCGTATGGCCGTCGTTCATCAGATGATGGGCAAGATTGAAACCGGCCGGTCCCAGGCCGACGACCAGCACGGTGCGCCCCGTCGCGGGACGCGGAATCGGGCGGCGCAGATTGAGCGGATTCCACCGCGTCAGCAGGGAGTAGATCTCGAAGCCCCAGGGCAGACCGAGCACGTCCTTCAAGGTGCGGGTCTCGATCTGCGGGATGTCGACCGGTTCCTGCTTCTGATAGATGCAGGCCTTCATGCAGTCGTTGCAGATGCGGTGGCCGGTCGCCGCCAGCAGAGGATTGTCGACCGCGGCGATCGCCAGCGCGCCGACCGAGAAGCCCTCCGCCTTCAGGAGGTTCATCTCCGAAATCTTTTCCTCGAGCGGGCACCCTGCGAGGGTGACGCCGAAGGGCGACTTCTGGAACGCGCCGGTCTTGCGATCCCGCAGCCCCCGAGAGCAGCTATCCTTGCCCTGGTTGTGGCACCAGATGCAGTAGTTCGCATGGTCGAGGGCGCGCACGAGGTCGAAGCCCTGGTCGGTGAGCGCAAACCCCTCGCGATGCCGTAGCAGTGGCCGCGGCAGCTTCATGCGGATGACGCCATCGACCGTCTCGGTCTCGATCGGCACGAGATGCTCGAAGTCGAGCTTGTGCGGCACCTTGAACAGCGGCCCGTCGTGATGGCGCTTCTTGCCCTCGGGATGATGCAACGCCCAGGCGGCATACTCCGCAAAGGCCGTGATCTCGGGCGTCGGCGTCTCGACCTTGAACTCGGCGCCGACGAGATCGCGAACCGCGAGCGCGAAGGCGAGTTCCCACTCCTCCAATCCAGCAGAAAGATCGACGGCCAATTTGACGTTCGCGGTGACGGTCGCACCGTCGAGTGCCGCCGCGGCATCGGGCTTGATGGCGCGCGTGACGTAGCGCTGCACAAAGAGCCGCTTGCAATCATAGAGCGGCGCCAAGCGGCTGTGGCGACCGCGCAGGGCAGCGACCTCTTCGCCGACCCCAAACAGGGTGCCGATGAAATCCTCGAGTGGCCGCGCCAGCTCGATCAGCAAATTCGATTCGTCTTTGGCTGCCAACCCTTCCGGCGCAGCGCGTGCCGCCATCAGGCGTGCATGGATATCGACGTTGGCTTCGCTCAGCCAGGTGACGAACGCAGCATCGAGACGGCTCAGTCCCTCGCGATCGTAGAAGTCATTGAAGCTGAGCCCGAAGGTGACCGGCGGGGCCAGCGGGGACGCGATCATTACCGTGTATCCGGATAGGGCGAGGAAAACAGTTCGTGCACGAACCGTTAAACAAGGTGCCCCGGAAGCGCAAGGCATCGCAAGTCATGCCGCCGATTAGCGACATTAATGCCAGATGACGGCGTAGCCCGCTTCACGCATGGTCCGCCTCGATGCAGCCCGTCCCTCCCTCCGTGCGCAATTGGCTGATCGTCGTTGCGGCGATGATCTTCTTCATGATCGTGATTGGCGCGCTCACGCGCCTCACCGAGTCCGGCCTGTCGATGGTCGAGTGGCGACCCGTCACCGGCTGGCTGCCGCCGCTTTCCGATACAGCCTGGCAGGCAGAGCTGCAGAAGTATCTTTCCTCACCGCAGGGACGATTGGTGAATCATTCTTTCACCGTCGGCGAATTCAAAGAGATCTTCTGGCTGGAGTACATCCACCGTGTGTGGGGACGGCTCATCGGTGTCGTCTTCGCCTTGCCGCTCGCCTGGTTCTGGTGGCGGGGTGCCCTCAACGCGCATCTGAAGCCGAGACTTCTCGCGCTGCTGGTGGCCGGTGGACTGCAGGGCGCGCTTGGCTGGGCCATGGTGGCGTCGGGCCTGGTCGATCGGCCGGCGGTCAGCCACTACCGCCTGGCGGCCCATCTCCTGCTGGCCATCACCCTCTATGCCTACACGGTCTGGCTGATCCTCGAACTGGGGCCGCAGGCGGCGCGCCAGGACGATGCCAAGACGCGGCGCAAGGCCACGGCTCTCATCGGCTTCCTGTTCGTCGTACTGACCTGGGGCGCGTTCATGGCGGGGCTGCGTGCCGGCGCCGCCCACAACACCTTCCCGACCATGTCGGGTCACTGGATCCCGCCCGGCCTGTTCGATCTTTCACCCTGGTGGATCAACCTCTTCGAGAACGGCACGACCATCCAGTTCATCCATCGCTGGCTGGCCAAGCTCCTGGTGTTGGGGGTGCTCGTGATGGCCTGGCGCGCGCCGCGGCCCGAGACGATGATGGCGGCCATGATGGCATTCCTGCAGCTTGGCCTCGGAATTGCCACGATCCTGACCGGCGTCAGTATCGGCATCGCCACTGCACATCAGGCCGGCGCGGTGCTTTTGCTGACCGCGCTGATCATTGTGCGACATCGCGCCATGCCTTCTCTGCAGCGGCCAGTCTAGGCTATTCTCAGACGATGACCGGAAGCACCGACCGGCCCTCCCCCTTTGCGACCCTGAAGCGACCCGCCGTCTTGGCGGGGGTCGCCGTCGTGCTCGTGGCTGCAGCCACAGGCGGCGCCTGGCTGACGCGGCTGGCGAACGACGCGGCGTCGCCCGTTGCCGCAAAGGCCGCGGATCCGGCTCAGACCGCCTCGAGCGCGCCGCCTGAAGCAGTAGCCAAGGTCGATCCGCCGCTTAGTGCACCGCCACCGCCGACCAGCGCCGACTTCGACAACGCGACCCTTGTCGACGTGAAGATCGTCGACGCAAAGGCCGAGGAAACGAAGCCTGTCGACGCGAAGGCTGCCGAGTTGAAGCCCGCCGACGCGAAGACGGACTGGGAAGCAATGCCGATCCGCGAGTTGCGGACCAGGGCCGAGGGCAACGAAATCCTGGCCATGGAAGAACTGGCGCGCCGGCTGCTGCAGGGCGTAGGCGTCACCAAGGATGCTCAGGCCGGCGCCGGTTGGCTGCTGAGGGCGGCACAAGCGGGCTCGGCGCAGGCGGCCTTCAACGTTGGCGTGATGTACGAGCGCGGCTTCGTCGTCGAACGCGACTCCAGCAAAGCCATCGAGTGGTATCGCAAGGCCGTCGATGCCGACATGCCGATGGCCAAGCACAACCTCGCTTTGCTGCTGCGCGACGGCAAGGGCGCCGCGCGCAACGGCAAGGAAGCCGTCGAGCTGCTGCGCTCGGCGACACGCCAGGGCATGGTCGCTTCGATGTTCACCCTGGGCGACATCTACGAACGCGGCGATGCCGCACCGAAGGACCAAGCAGCCGCTCTGGCCTGGTTCACCATCGCTTCCGAACTCGACCGCCAGATGAACAAGGGCGAGGAAACGCCGCTCTCCAAGACCTCGGGGCAGCGGGCGCAAACTTTGCAACGTCTCCTCACGCCAGGCGAACTGGAGCGCGCACAGCAGGTCGGCCAGGACGAGTTCAAGCAGATCGTCGAGGCCCTGCAACCACCCAAGCCTGCCTCACTCCCACAATCCAGTGGGCCGGCGCCGACGGCGCCGCAAATCGCCAATGTCGATCCGCCCGGCTGGCCGCAAGCCGCCAACGAACAGGTACGGGCCACTCAGCAGGTCTTGTTCGACCTCAAGCTCCTGCGTGACCCGCCAGACGGCGCAATCGGACCGATGACCCGCACCGCGATTCGTACCTTCCAGAAAGGTGCGGGAATGCGCGAGACCGGCGAGCCCAGCAAGGAATTGTACGTCGCGATGCGCACGGCGCTGGCCAACCGTGACGTCGTCGCCAACTCGCCGTTGCCGCTTCCACCAAAGGCGGAGGCAAAAACCGAAGAGAAGGCGCAGGCTCTCGCGGCTGAACCCAAGGCTGCCCCTCCGGTCGAGCAGCAAGCCAGCATCATCGATATCGGCAAGCCCGAGCCACCGCCGCCGCCGCCGACTTCGATCGATATCGTGCGGCCGACATTGCCGGCCGATGCGACCTGGCCGACGGTGCCAGTAGATCAGGTCAAGATGGTGCAGATGCTTCTGGTCGAGCTCAATCTGTTGCGCGACACGCCGGACGGCATCATGGGACCGCTGACCCGCACGGCGATCCGCGACTATGAGAAGGCGGCGGGCCTCAGGATCACCGGCGAGCCCAGCAAGGCGCTGTTCGAGTCGCTGAAAGAACGGCGTCGATCGGCGACGCCTACCAAGCCTTAAACGTCAGCCCGTAACGAGCTGACCGGCATGTCGCCACCATGACGGCGGCAACTCTGCCTCTGCACGCCGCGCTGCGTCGATGGTTGCGTAGAGACCGAAGCAGGTGGCGCCACTCCCGCTCATAGCGGCGTGAACAATGCTGTCGCTGTGCTGAAGGGCTTGCAGGATCTCCGCAATCTCGGGCCGCAAGGAGATGGCTGCCTCGGTGAGATCATTGCCGCGTGCGGCGAGCTCACGGCCGAATGCAGCGAGATCAGGCCACGCCGTGGGTGCCGCCCTCTCGGCCGAAAAGGCCCCTTGGCGCGCGGCGAAGACCTGCGGCGTCGGCAAGGGCACTCCCGGATTGACCAGCAGGATCGCACAGGCAGGCAGACGCGGCGCCGGCTCCAGTCGTTCCCCGACGCCGGAAACAAGCGCTGCCCGGCCGGCCAGGCACATGGGCACATCGGCGCCGAGTTCGGCCGCCAGTTCGAACAACTCTTCCTGGGGCATCGCCACACGCCAATGATCGACCAGCGCCAGCAGCGCCGCCGCCGCATCGGCCGAGCCACCGCCCACTCCGGCCGCGACGGGAATGCGTTTGGTGAGACGGAGCGCGGCGCGCGGCGCCAAACCGGCACGCCCTGCCAACCGACGCGCGGCCTTCAGAACGAGATTGTCGGCTTCTTCCTGGAGCGCAGCAGCGCCGGGACCTACGATCTCCAGAGACAGGTCGGAGGCGGCGCTCACATCGAGTTCGTCGGCAAGATCGGTGAAGGCAACCAGAGAATCGAGCAGGTGATAGCCGTCGGCTCTTCGACCGACGACATTCAGCCAGAGATTGACCTTTGCCCGAGCCAGCGGCACTGCGCGATCAGCCGCCCTGCTTGGAATCGGCGGCCTTCTCGTAGACGGTCGGCTTATCGTTACCCGGGCTCAGCCCGTTCGCCAGCTTGTCCTGGATGATCGGCAGGCGATCCTTGTCGGGCTTCTGGTGCAGGGCGCGCTCCCACTGAAAGCGCGCCTCGCGCCGGCGACCGACATGCCAATAGGCATCGCCGAGATGCTCGGCGATCGTCGGGTCCTCGCCCTTCTGCTCCGTGGCCCGTTCCAGCCAGTCAACGGCCTTGTCGTATTGACCAAGCCGGTAGAAGGCCCAACCAACGCTGTCGGTGATCGATCCGTCGTCGGGCCTGAGTTCAGTCGCCCGCTCCAGCATCTTCATGCCTTCCTCGAGCTTCATCCCCTGGTCGATCCAGCTATAGCCGAGATAGTTCAGCACATAGGGCTGCTCGGGCGAGAGCTCGAGCGCCTTCTTCATGTCGAGCTCGGCCTTTGGCCACTGCTTGGTGCGCTCCAGCGCAATGCCGCGACCGAAGTAGACCTGCCAGTGACGCTCTTCGGGCTTGCGCATGCGCGAGATCGCCGTGTCGTAGGCAGCGACGGCGTCGGCATAGCGTTCCTTGGTGCGCAGCAGGTCGGCCAGGGTGAGCGCGGCGTCGATGCGGTTGGGCTTCTCCGCCACCAGGGCGCGCAACCGGCTGACCGCCTGGTCGAGCTTGTCTTCCTGCGCATCGAGCGCCGCCGTGCGCAGCCGCGCCTGCCAGTAGAGCGGCGAGTTCGGTCCGATCTTGCCCAGCGCCGTGACAGCCTTCGGGACCTGATTGAACTGCTCGTAGAGGCCCGCAATCATCAGCCAGGCGAAGTCCTGATCGGGCTTCAGGCTGGTGGCGAGCTGGTAGAAGATCAGCGCCAGATCGGTGCGCTGGTTGCGTTGATCCGCCGCCAGGATGCCGCCGATATCGAACAGGATTTCGGCAATACCGGACGCCGGCGACGGCGGCTTGGGCATCGGCGCGTTGGGCGCGATCAGCGCATCGACGACGACGGCGTCGCTGTACTTTTCGCCATAGGTCTTCAGCAACTCGCGTGCATCGGCATCCTTGCCAAGCCGGCGCAAGCCCTCGGCCACGGCGATCGTGGTGCGCAGGCCATTACGATCGAGCGTCGAGGCTCGGCGGTACTTCGCTTCGGCCGCGGCCTTGTCGCCGGCCAGCTCGTCGATCTGCGCCTCGATGACCAAAGCCGGCGCTTCGGCCCGCTCGCCTGCGGCAGGCTTCAGGCGCGCGAGATAGGAACGGGCTGCAGGAAAATCCTTCTCGCCGGCCTTCAGCCAGGCCATCACATACTCACGCAGCGCGCCGAGCTGATTCTCGGCACCGATGCGGCCCAATTGCCGCTCGGCACCGCGATAGTCGCCCTTCTTGATCGCCTCGACGGCCAGCACCAGGTTGGCGAAACCGTCCCCCGGACGCGTCGCAAGGACTGCCGGCGCGAGCTGCGCGGCCTGATCGATGCGGCCGGCATACACGCGCAACCGGAAGGCCGCGTAGATCATTTCCGGATCGTTGGGCGTCAGCGCCAGCGCCTGATCCATCTGATCGGAAGCGATGTCGTAGTCGTGATCCTGTTCGCCGACGCGAGCGGCCAGGTAGCGGCCCGCCAGCGAGGTCGGTTGGAGCCGGACACCGGGTTGAGTCTGCGACGGCTTAGCTTGCGGCCGGTTGCCCTGTTGGGCCTGGCCCGCGAGCGGGAGAACGGATAGCAGCGCTGCTGAGAGCAGCACGAGGGGAATGCGTCGCATGCGTCTCACATGTTGGGATAGTTAGGCCCGCCGCCTCCTTCGGGCACGGACCAGTCGATATTCTGCGCGGGATCCTTGATGTCACACGTCTTGCAGTGCACGCAGTTCTGCGCGTTGATCTGGAAGCGCGGCTGGCCGTTGTCGGCCGTCACCACCTCGTAGACGCCGGCCGGGCAATAGCGTTGTGCCGGCTCGGCATAAAGCGGCAGGTTGACCGCGATCGGGATCGAGGGATCGCGCAACTTCAGGTGAACCGGCTGGTCCTCCTCGTGATTGGTGTTCGACAGGAACACCGAGGAGAGCTTGTCGAAGGAAAGCACACCGTCAGGCTTGGGATACTGGATCGGCTGGAACTCGCTCGCCGGTCGCAGAGTTTCATGATCTGCCTTGTGATGGCGCAGGGTCCACGGCAAGCGGATGCCGAGATCGTGCAGCCACATGTCCATGCCGCCATAGAGCGTACCGAGCGTCGTGCCCCACTTCAGCGCGGGCTTCACGTTACGTACCTTGTCGAGATCCTTCCAGATCCACGACGCCTTGAGCTTCACCGGATAGGCGATCAGCTCGTCGCCGCCGGTCTTGCCCGCCGCCAGTGCTTCGAAGGCCGCTTCGGCCGCCAGCATGCCGCTCTTCACGGCATTATGGCTGCCCTTGATGCGTGGCACGTTGACGAAGCCGGCGGAGCAGCCGATCAGCGCGCCACCCGGGAAGGTGAGCTTCGGCACCGACTGCACGCCGCCTTCGTTGATGGCGCGCGAGCCGTAGACCAAACGCTTGCCACCCTTCAGGTACTTGGCGACATCGGGATGCGTCTTGAAGCGCTGGAACTCGTCGAACGGTGAGAGATAGGGATTCTCGTAGGACAGATGCACCACGAGGCCGATGGCAACGAGATTGTCGCCAAAGTGATACATGAACGAGCCGCCCGAGCTGCCGGTCTCCGACAGCGGCCAGCCCTGCGAATGCACGACCAGGCCCTTGCGGAAGTTGGCAGGATCGACCTGCCAGAGTTCCTTGATGCCGATACCGAACTTCTGCGGATCGACGCCATCGCGCAGATCGAACTTGGCCATGAGCTGCTTGGCCAGCGAACCACGCACGCCCTCGCCGATCAGCGTGTACTTGGCATGCAGTTCCATGCCCGGCGTGTAGCTGTCCTTGTGGGTGCCGTCCTTGGCGACGCCCATGTCGCCGGTGGCGACGCCCTTCACCGAGCCGTCTTCGTTGTAGAGGACCTCGGCGGCGGCAAAGCCCGGATAGATCTCGACGCCCAGTGCCTCGGCCTGCTGACCGAGCCAGCGGCAGACGTCGCCCAGGCTCACGATGTAGTTGCCGTGGTTGTTCATCAGCCGCGGCAGCAGGAAATTGGGGAAACGGTAGGAACCGCTCTTGGTGAAGAACAGGAACTGGTCGTCGGTGACCTGGGTCTCGAGCGGCGCGCCCTTCTCCTTCCAGTCGGGAATGAGTTCGTTCAGACCGATCGGATCGACCACAGCGCCCGAGAGGATATGGGCGCCGATTTCCGAGCCCTTCTCGATCAGGCAAACCGACACTTCGTGATTGCGCTCTGCCGCGAGCTGCTTCAGGCGGATCGCCGCCGACAGCCCGGCCGGACCGCCGCCCACGATCACAACGTCATATTCCATCGCCTCGCGCGTCATACCTGTCTCGCTCTGCAGTGCCTTTTCCTGATGGACGCGCGCCTGTTGGGCGGCAATCCTTCGATTCTAGATAGCCTGTCGGGGGCAGGATCGCCACCCGCTGAGAGGGGGAATTCCCGTGGCAGAGTTGACCGGTATCGAGAGCAAGATCTTCTCTGCACGCGATTATCGCCTCGAAAGTGGCCAGACTTTGCCCATCCTTGAGCTTGCGTACGAAACGTACGGAACGCTCTCGCCGGCCAAGGACAACGCTATTCTGGTCGTGCATGGCTACACGTCGAGCCATCACGCAGCAGGCAAAAACACACCCGGCAAGCAGGGACGTGGCGTCCCCGAGGGTTCCGCCGGCTGGTTCGACGGCCTGATCGGCCCCGGCAAGGCGGTCGACACCGACCGTTATTTCGTCGTCTCCGTGAACGCGCTGGGCTCGGCGCACGGCAGCACGGGCCCCAACAGCACCGATCCGCGCACCGGCAAGCCCTACGGCCCGACCTTTCCCGACATCACCATGCGGGACATCGTCGGCAGCCAGAAGCTCCTGGTCGATTCGCTCGGACTGAAGAGCCTGGTGGCGGTGATCGGCCCCTCGATGGGCGGCTTCCAGTCGTTTCAGTGGGCCGCCTCCTATCCCGGCTTCATGAAGGCGATCGTCCCTTCGGTGACAGCGCCACGCTCGCCGGGCGGGCTGGATCGGCTGGAGAGCCTGCAGAAGCGGCTGGCCTCGGATCCCAACTGGAATGGCGGCTGGTATTACGAGAATGGCGGCATCGCCCGCACTCTCGAAGAGATCCGCTTCGAGACGCTGATGAACTACGGCCAGAACGAGATCCTGGCCGAGACCATGCCCGATCCCAAGGCCCGCGAGGCGGCGATCCGCGCCAATGCCCAAGCCTGGTCGAGGATCTACGACGGCCACTCGATGGTCGCGCTGCGCCGGGCCATCGGCACCATCGACATCACCGGCGACTACGACAAGCTCAAGGGCACCAAGGTGCTCTATGTGCAGTCTCCGACCGACAAGCTGTTCGACATCGCCCTGTCGCCCGCCTATGTCAGCGACATGCGCAAGGCCGGCATCGACGTCACCTATGTGGAGCTGCCCTCCAACAAGGGCCATATGGCGAGCCACGCCGATGCCGCCCTGTGGGCGCCGATCCTCGGGGCCTTCCTGAAGCGTCTTTCATGAGCGATCTCTCCCTGGCACCCGATGCCGCAGCAGCGCTGCTGCGCTGGTACGTCGACCAGGGTCTCGACGAGGCGATTGGCGAGGAGGCGGTCGACCGCTTTGCCTTGCCTTCGCCCGTCGCCGTTACAGCCTCCGTCACCCCCATGGTCGCGCCAGGTGCAACGCCTGCAGCGCCGACACCGATCCGCCCGACGGCACCCCTGCCTCCGCGCGCGCCTGTGCCGCTCGAATCGCCGCAGCTCGTAGAAGACGCCCGCGAGGTCGCGCGCAAGGCCACCAGCATCGCCGAACTCGAAGCGGCAGTGCGCGCCTTCGAAGGCTGCGCGCTGAAGCGCACCGCCAAGAACACGGTGTTCGCCGACGGCGTCATCGGTTCGCCAGTGATGATCGTGGGCGAGGCGCCGGGGGCCGACGAGGACCGGCTGGGCAAGCCGTTCGTCGGCGTGAGCGGCCAGCTCATGGATCGCATGTTCGATGCCATCGGCATGAGCCGAGAGCGCGACCTCTATATCACCAACATTCTCTTCTGGCGGCCGCCCGGCAACCGCACGCCGACCTTGGCCGAGCAGGCGATCTGCCTTGCCTTCACACGCCGCCATATCGAACTCGCGCGGCCAAAGCTCCTGGTGCTGGCCGGCGGCACGGCCGTGAAGGCCGTGCTCGACACGACCGAGGGCATCACGCGCCTGCGCGGCAAGTGGACGACGCTGCGGCTCGACGACGGCACCGAGGTGCCAACGCTGCCGACCTTCCATCCCGCCTATCTGCTGCGCACGCCCGCCAGCAAGCGGCAAAGCTGGTGGGACCTGCTGTCGGTGGACAAGAAGCTGAAAGACCTGGGCGCGAGATAAGCCCTAGCTTGGCTTCTTCACCTGCACGCCACTGTCGCGGATCAGCTTTCCCCACCGATCGTATTCGGCGCGGATGAACACTGCGAATTCGTCGGACGTGCTGCCCACGGTCGTGGCGGCAAGCGGCGCGAGCTGCTGTTTGACCTCCGGCATCCGTGCAATCGCCGCGACATCACCGCTGAGTTTGGCGACGACGGCCGGTAGCAACTTGGCTGGCCCCAGCACGCCGTACCAGGCCGAAGCCTCGTAGCCTTTCACCCCGGCTTCGGCGACCGTCGGCACGTCCGGAAGGCCTTCGAAGCGTGTCGCGGTCGTGACGCCGATCGCTCTCAACGCTCCGCTGCGGACATGAGGCAGGAAGGAACTCGCATCGCCCAAGGAGACATTCACGCGATTCTGCAGGATGTCGGGGATCATGGGCGCAACACCGGCATAGGCCACATGCTCGAAGCGCACCTTGGCCAGGCTTTCGAACAACAGCGCCGCGAGATGTGGCGATGAGCCGATGCCCGCGGTGCCACAGTTGAGACGGCCGGGATTCTTCTGCGCATAGGCGATCAGCTCGGCAATCGAATGGATTGGCTGACTGGGGTGAACGACGACGAGCATGGCGACCGTCGCGAAAAGGCTGATCGGCGTGAAGTCGTTCAACGTGTCGTAGGGCATGTTGGGCATGAGATGCGCGTTGGTGGCGCTCGTGCCGATCGTGCCCAGCAACAGCGTGTGGCCATCGGGAGCCGCTTGAGCGACCGCCGCGGCGCCAATGGACCCGGACGCCCCAACCTTGTTCTCGACGATGACGGGTTTGCCCCACCGCTCGCCCAGCCGCTGCGCGACGATGCGCGCGCAGGTGTCGGTGGCGGCACCGGGCGCAAACGGCGCGATCACCTTGACCTGCTTGGTCGGATAGTCGGGCGTCGCGAAGGCTGAGCGGCCACCGGCCAAAGCGGCGGCAGTCGCCATCAGGCCCTGCGTGAGCCCACGTCTCGTCGTCATGTGTTTCCTCCGGTTCTTGTTTTTCAGGCCACGGCCGCGAGCATCTGCATCAACGCTTCGCGATCGTCAGTGCGCGCAGCCGCCGGTTCGAGGACGCGGCCGGTCACCTCACCCTGGAGCGAGCAGCGCAGCATCAGGCGCGGCTGGCGCTGGTCGAAATCGGGCAAGGCGATGTGTTGCGTGCATCGATTGTCCCACATCACCAGATCGTTGACGGTCCAGCGGTGGCGATAGATGAACTCCGGCGACTCCGCGTGTTCGTTCAGGAAGCCCAGGAGTGCCGCACTCTCCGCATCGGACAGGCCAATGATGCCGCGGATGCGCTGACCAACCAGCAAGGACCTGCGGCCGGTCTCCGGGTGGGTCTGGACGACCTTGTGTGCCACCGGCGGGTTGCGGCGCTTCATATCCGCGACCTTCTCCGGATCGCGCTGCTCCAGCCCCTTGACCAGCGACGCGTCATGGATCGCCTCCATGTCGTCGATGAAGGCGCGCATGCGCTGGCTCAGCGTCTCGTAGGCGAGATACATGTTGGCGAACATCGTGTCGCCACCCACCGGCGGTTTCTCCCGGCACAGCAGCAGCGCGCCCTTTGCCGGCCGCGACGTGAAGGTCAGGTCCGTGTGCCAGTTGCGGCCGGTATTGCGGGTGTCCGAGGGCTTGCCGTCGATGAGCTTGTTGGTGACCAGCAGGATCTCGCGATGGTCGGGGTGCGTGTAACGCGGCTGGAACTCGTGCTTGTCGAGATCGCCGAAGCATCGCGAGAAGGCGATCTGCTCGTTCGTGGAGAGGTCCTGGCCTGGAAACACCAGCACCAGGTGGCGCAGCCAAGCGTCGTTGATGGCGTCCTTCAAGGCCGGCTCGAGCGGCCGGCGCAAATCCACACCGGTGACTTCGGCCCCCAGCGCGTAGCCGATCGGCTTCACCTGAAGCGTGCTCATGCGTTCCTCCTTCAGTTACCGCACTATTGCCGATTGTCGATTGTCTGACAATAATCAATCTGACAAATTGTGATAGGGTCGCGCCGTGTCCCCCACCGCCCCACAAGCGCCGATTCCCCTCGGCAAAGCCGTCAAATCGCTCCCCGAGCTCCTGGCCGAGAGGATCCTCGAGGACATCATGTCCGGCCGCCTCCCGGCCGGTGAGCGGCTGAAGGAGTTCGCCCTGGCGGAGCAGCACGCCGTGAGCCGTGCCACGGTACGCGAAGCCCTGATCGCCCTGGCCAAGCTCGGCTACGTCGAGCAGATCCCGCGCTTCGGCGCGCGCGTGGCGCCCTTCGCGAAGGACGATGTCTTCCACCTGTTCGAGATCCGGGCGGCCCTGCTCGCGATCGCCGCACGCAATTGCGCGCTCGATCCCGCGGCGCCGCGCGAGAGGCTGGCGGAACTCACGGACGAGATGGAGCGGCTTGCCGCCGATTCCGAGACACCCGCGCAGGTCTTCTCGGAGCGTTCCGTCGCGGCTCAGACTCTGCTCATCGCCGCGAGCGGCAATGGCCGACTGCCGGCGCTGTACGAACATCTTTCGGAGATCAGCAGCTGGCGCATGATCCGGGGACGCGCCACGAGCTTTCTCAAGGCTGAGCGACGCCGGGAAGCCGCCAAGGATTGGCGAGCCATCGAGCGTGCGATCAGCTCTGGCGATGCAGGCGCAGCCGAAGCCGGCGCCCGGCTTCTCTTCGCGCACTCCTCGGCGGCCGTGCGCGCCGAGCTTCAGGGCGCGGAGTGAAGCGTCGAGAGGCTTTCGCCTCTCGTTACTTTGCCAACGTCTTCTTCAGGAAGAATTTCTGGTGGCCGGACGGGAAGTCGTCGAGCGTGGCGAAGAGTTCGTAGCCGCGCCTCTCGTAGAACGGCCGAGCCTGGAATGAATGCGTGTCGAGATACGCGGAATGGCAGTTGCGATAGCGGGCATAATCCTCAGCGGCATCCATCAAGCGCGTCGCATGGCCTTTGCCGCGCAGTGCCTCGTCGACCCATAGGATGGAGACGAACAGCCAGTCGGCCCAGACGTAGCCCAGCAGCCCGCCAAGGGTTTCGTTCTTCTCGCCCTTCAGGAAGATATAGCAGGGATAGTAATCGGATTTTCCCGTCTGGCTCGAATTGAACATCGAGAGGCGGTCGCGCACATAGGTGGCCGCGCGCTCGTTGTCGGGATCGAAGACGAGATCGATCTTCTCGTCCATGCCAGCCTCCTCTCAGCGCATCGCTGCGCGCTGGCGCACCAGCGCCAGAACGGTCCGGCCGATCGGCATGTCGACGCCGACCCACTCGGCCATCTCCACCACGGCGCCCAACAGCGCCTCGATTTCGAGTGGGCGGCCGCGTTCGAGGTCCTGCAGCATGGACGTCTTGTGCGCGCCGACCTCGGCGCCGCCCGCGATGCGCTTGTCGACGCCGATGGCAAACTTCACACCAAGCTTCTCGGCGACCTGCTGCCCCTCGACCATGAGCGCGCGGCAAACGGCATGCGTACCGGGTTCGGCGATCAACCGGTCCAAGGTCGCCGTGGTAAGCGCACTCAGCGGATTGAACGCCATGTTGCCCCAGAGCTTGACCCACAGCTCGTCGCGGATGCGCGGCCGCACCGGCGCCTTGAAGCCCGCCTTGATCAGCAGTTCCGACAATCTGGTCGCGCGTTCGCTGCGGCTGCCGTCGGGCTCACCGAGGGAGAAGCGATCACCATAGGTATGCTCGACTACACCCGGCTCGACCACGTCGGCTGCCGGATAAACGATGCTGCCCAATACCTGCGATGGCGGCAGGTCTGCCGTGAGCTTGCCCTCGGGATCGACCGACTCGATGCGCCGGCCGTCAAAGTCACCACCGAGCTTGTAAGTGTACCACCAGGGCACGCCGTTGATGGCCGCCACGATGGTCGTGTTAGGTCCAATCAAAGGCTTGAGCTGCGCCATTGCCGGCAACAGCGAATGCGCCTTGAGCGTCAGCACCAGATAGTCCTGCGGACCGATCTCCTTCGGATCGGTCGCCACACGCGGGCGCGTGACGGTCTCCTGCCCCTCGCTCAGGAGGGTCAGGCCTTTGGTCCGCAGGGCATCGCCATGCGGTCCGCGCGCCACGACGGTGACCGGCGTGCCGGCCATCTCGAGCTTGGCCGCCATCAGACCGCCGATGGCGCCGGCACCGAAAACGCAGATCGAGGTCACGCGCGCTCCTTCAGGCCGTCACTTCGCCGAGGCCAAGCTTGGCGGCAAGGCCGATGCGCTGCAGCTTGCCGGTCGCACCCTTGGGGATCTCGGCCACGAACACGACCTTGCGCGGCACCTTGAAGTCGGCGACGTGTTTGGCCACGAAGTCGCGCAGCTCGCGCTCCGTGCATTCGATGCCACTACGCAGCACGACGACGGCGCCCACCTCTTCCCCCAGCTTGGGATGCGGGATGGCGAAGGTCACGCACTGCTCGACCGCCGGGTGATCCATCAGGATGACGTCGATCTCGATCGGGCTGATCTTCTCGCCGCCGCGGTTGATGATCTCCTTCAGCCGGCCGGTGAGGAACAGGTACCCGTCCTCGTCGAAGCGGCCCTGGTCACCCGTGCGGAACCAGCCATTGGCAAAGGCCTTGAGGTTGGCATCCGGGTTGTTGTCATAGCCCGCCGTCACGTTCGGCCCCTGGATCACGACTTCGCCGATTGTGCCCTGCGGCAGCATGTTGCCGGCATCGTCCATGATGGCGATCTGCGGACCAGCCGCCAGGCCGACCGCGCCCGGCTTGCGCTTGCCCGGCGGCAGCGCGTTCGACGCCATCTGATGGCTGGCCTCGGTCATGCCGTAAGCCTCGATCACCGGGCAGCCGAACGCCGCCTCGAGCTCGGCCATGACCTGTGGCGGCAGCGAGGCCGACGAGGACCGGATGAAGCGCAGCTTGGCGGCCTTGGCCGCTTCGACATGGCTGCGCAGGCGACCCAGGATCGCCTGATGCATGGTCGGCACGGCCGTGTACCAGGTGGGCTTCACTTCCTCGAGCCAGGCGAAGAAGCGCAGCGCATTGAAGCCCGGCGCGCACGACACCGAAGCGCCGGCGCCCAGCGACGACAGGGTTGCCGCGATCAGGCCGTGGATATGGAACAGCGGCATGATGTTGAGGCAGCGGTCGGCCGGTGTGAGCGCCAGCGACTTTCCAATGTGGCGCGCCGAGGCAGCGAGGTTCGCCGTCGATAGCGGCACGATCTTGGGCCGCGCCGTCGTGCCGGACGTATGCAGCACCAGAGCGATCTCCTCGCCCGTCGACGTTCCGGGCTTGGCCGCCTTGGCAGGCTTCAGGGCCGAGACGTCGAGCGTGAAAGTGCCCGCGGGCGCATCAGCCGTCGGCACCAGCTCGACAATCGGCACGCCGACCTTGCTGGCAACCGCACGTACCGGACTGTCCATGCCCTGCTGCACGATCACGGCCTTGGGCTTGAGATCTTCGAGGTAGAACTCGAACTCTTCATCGCGATAGGCCGGATTGAGCGGCGCCGACGTCGTGCCCGAGGCCACGGCGATGAACGAGGCCGCCATCTCCGGGCCGTTGTGGACGACCATGGCGACGCGATCGCCACGGCCGATGCCGACACCGTTCAAGGTGGCGAGCGTGTCGTCCGTGAGTTTCTTGAGGCCCGCGTAGGTGAGCCAGGGACGACCCGGTGCCCCGATCGCCGGTGCATCCGCCTTGCCGGCCGAAGTGACGTCGTAAACGTTGTTGACCATCGTCTGTCCCTCAGGCCGCAGCTTTCTCGTCGGCGATGATGCGATCGTACGCCGGCAGGGTCAGGAATTCGTAGAACTGCGGCTGCTCGACCAGGTCGATCATGAGCTGGGCCGCGTCTTCGTAACGGCCCTTGGCGTAGTTCTCCTCGCCCATCTGGGCCTTCACCTTGTCGTTCTCCTCGCGCACGATCTCGCGCACGAGCTCCTTGGTGATGGCACGACCGTCGTCGAGCTTCTGGTTGTGGCGCACCCACTGCCAGACCTGTGCGCGGCTGATCTCGGCGGTGGCAGCGTCTTCCATCAGGTTGAACAGCGGCACGCAACCGATGCCGCGCAGCCAGGCTTCGACGTAGCCGATGCCCACGGCCACATTCTGGCGCAGTCCCGCCTCGGTCTTGGGACCCGACGGCATCTGGATCAGGTCGGCCGGCGTGACGTTCACGTCCTGGCGCTTACGCGCAATCTGGTTGGCTTCCTTCATCACCGCATCGAACTCGGCCTTGGCGATCGGCACGAGGCCCGGATGCGCAACCCAAGTGCCGTCATGGCCGTCACCAGCCTCACGCTTCTTGTCGGCGTGCACGCGGCCCATCGCCTCGTCGTTGGCCTTTGGATCGTTCTTGATCGGAATCTGCGCCGCCATGCCGCCCATCGCATGCACCTCGCGGCGATGGCAGGTCTTAATGACGAGCTGGCTGTACGAGCGCAGGAAGTGCGAGGTCATGCCGACCGTGCCGCGATCCGGCAGCACCGCCCACTCCTGTTCACGGAACTTCTTGATGAAGGAGAAGATGTAGTCCCAGCGGCCGCAGTTGAGGCCAGCCGAGTGGTCCTTCAGCTCCCACAGGATCTCGTCCATCTCGAAGGTAGCGAGGATAGTCTCGATCAGCACGGTGGCCTTGATTGACTTCTGCGGCACGCCGAGCGCGTCCTGCGCATGGACGAACACGTCGTTCCACAGCCGCGCCTCGAGATGGCTCTCCATCTTCGGCAGGTAGAAGTACGGGCCAGTGCCGCGCGACAGCGCTTCCTTGGCGTTATGGAAGAAGTAGAGACCGAAATCGAACAGCGAGCCCGACATCGGCTTGCCGTCGACCGTGACGTGCTTCTCGAGCAGGTGCCAGCCGCGCGGCCGGACGAACAGCACGGCGGTCTTGTCGTTCAGCTTGTAGGCCTTGCCGCTGTTGGGATCAACATAGTCGATCTGGCGGCGCACCGCGTCGGCGAGATTGTACTGGCCCTCGACCATGTTGGCCCAGGTCGGCGTCGAGGCATCCTCGAAGTCGGCCATGAAGACGTTGGCGCCGCAGTTCAGCGCATTGATGATCATCTTGCGATCGACTGGTCCGGTGATCTCGACGCGGCGATCCAGAATGTCCTGGGGCAGCGGCGCCACCGTCCAGTCGCTCTCGCGGATCTTCGCCGTCTCCGGCAGGAAGTCCGGCTTTTCGCCAGCATCGAGCCGCTTCTGGCGCTCGACGCGGGCCGCCAGCAACTCCTCGCGGCGGTCGTTGAACTTGCGCTGCAGGTCGGCAAGGAATTCGACAGCCTCCTTGGTGAGCACCTTTTCGAAGCCGGGCTTGATCGCGCCGTCGATCGAAACACCCGCCGGAAGGTCCAGAGCCGTCATTGCATTTCCCCTTGAAATCGTTCGAATCACTGCGAAGGGGCGATTTACCGCCTTGAGGCCCCGCCCGGCAAGGCGCTACGAGGAAGCATGGACGCTGCGTTTATCGTCGATTGGCTGAATCTACTGCTGCGCTGGGCTCACATGATCGTGGGCATTGCCTGGATCGGGGCGTCTTTCTACTTCATCTGGCTGGACAACCACCTGCACAAGCCGCTCGACCCGGCCGATGTCGCCAAGGGCATCGGCG
Organism: Reyranella sp.; assembly: GCF_004297405.1. Taxonomy (GTDB): domain Bacteria; phylum Pseudomonadota; class Alphaproteobacteria; order Reyranellales; family Reyranellaceae; genus Reyranella. The sequence goes on along the minus strand of NZ_SCVC01000011.1, from coordinate 234,660 downwards.
GCGAAGTCTGGGCCGTCCATGGCGGCGGTTTCTACACGGCCAAGAAATTTGCCCTGGCCCCCGAGCGCCTGCCGCCGGAACTGCACTGGTTCAAGTGGGAAGCCTACACGACCCTGATCACCGGCTTCTTCCTGCTGTGCCTCGTCTATTACTACGGTGCGGAAGTTGCCCTGATCGACCCCTCGGTGATGGAACTCAGCAAGCCTGCCGCGATCGCCATCGGGTTGGGGTTCCTGGTGCTGGGCTGGCTGGTCTACGACTGGCTCTGCCGGTCGGCCCTGGGCCAGGACGATGCCGTCCTGGGCGGGCTGCTGTTCCTCTATTGCATCGCCTCGGCCTGGGCGCTCTGTCACATCTTTTCCGGCCGCGGCGCCTACATCCATTTCGGCGCGATGCTGGGCACGATCATGGTGCTCAACGTCTATTTCGTGATCATTCCAGGCCAGCGCGAAATGGTGAAGGCCAAGGAAGAAGGCCGGCCGCTCGATCCGAAGTACGGCCTGATGGGCCGCCAGCGCTCGGTCCACAACACCTATTTCACCCTGCCTGTGCTGTTCACGATGATCAGCAACCACTATGCCGGCCTCTACGGCCACGAGTGGAACTGGGTGCTGCTGATCCTGATCTCGGTAGCTGGCGCGCTGATCCGCGTCTGGTTCGTGCAGCGCCACAAGGGCAACGCCAATCCGTTGGTGCTGGCGTCGGGGTTCGTGTTCATTGCCTTCACCGCCCTGCTCGCCCTGCCACGACCGAGCGCCGATGGTGGCGGCCCGGTCGCCTTCGACCAGGTCCAGCCCATCATCCAGGCGCGTTGCGTCTCCTGCCATTCCGCCAAGCCCACGCAGGAAGGCTTCGTGGCGCCACCCAAGGGCATCCTCCTGGAGACGCCGTCGCAGATCCACGCCATGGCCGCTGCCATCAACCAGCAGGCTGCGGCCTCGCGGGTCATGCCCCCCGGCAACCTGACGCACATCACCGACGCCGAACGGCGGATGATTGCGCGGTGGTTCAAGGGTGGCGCACAATAGCAAAATGAATGTCCGCACCGGCGGCCTGCCGTGGCGTCGTCTCCTGACGGCGGCCTTGGCGGCGGTCGCGATCTTTCTCTACTGGTTCCAGGTCAGTGACCGCAGCGCTGGAGAGGCTGCGCGCAACACCACCGTCACAGAAGCGCGCGAACCCGCGTCCAGCACGGGCGGCTGGGGCGCCAGCGTCGGTTTCGCCGACTCGCGACGGCTCGAGGACCATTTCGAGAAGCATGGCGCGGAGTTCGGCCGCATCACCAAGCAGGACTACCTGCGGCAGGCGCAGCTCCTGCGCGATGCGCGCGTCGGCGGGCCGATCCTGGAGACGGTGCGCACCGACGGTGTGACGACCCGTTTCGACAAACAGACAGGTGCGTTCATCGCCTTCAATCCCAATGGCGTGATCCGTACCTTCTTCAAGCCGAACGACGGCGAGCGATACTATCGCCGGCAGGCCGAGCGAGGTCGCGAGTGAACCCTCCCCCGCCTCCCGGTCCGCCCGACGTGGCCGACCTCTGCGAATTGATCGACCAGTGGACGACCTTCACGGCCGATCTCGAGCGGCAGGGTTACAATTTCGACCTCGACAACTGGCTGAACGACGTCGACGTGCGCGAACTGATCCTCGAGGCGCTGCCCATGTTCAGCCGCGAGGAGATGGGTGATCACGCGCTGAAGCTCGACGAAGCCGACAGGGTCTTCATATCGGCGACGCGCGACTTCAAGCGCTGCGTCTGGGGCCACGGCACGGCGCGCAAGGAGAAATGGACCGCACAGAAAAACTGGTGGTACTTCCGCACACCGAGGCGGTCCAACGCCCAGCTTGAAGACGAACTCGCGACCGTTAGATAAGACGGTGTCATGAGCACCTCCAAAATCGTGGTCGAGGCCCAGGGTCCGGTCACGACGATCACCATCAATCGGCCGCAAGCCAAGAACGCCCTCGACAATGAGGCCGCGCACGGGCTTGCCGATGCGCTGCGCGCTTTCGAGGCCGACCCGCAGGCAAAGGTGGCCGTCCTGACGGGCGCCGGCGGTGCCTTCTGTGCCGGTGCCGACCTCAAGGAGCTGGGCGGCGGCACGGACTATTTCCCGTGGGCCGGCAGCGCCGATGGGCCGTTGCGCGCGCCACTTGCCAAGCCGGTGATTGCCGCCATCGAAGGCCATGCCTGCGCCGGAGGGCTGGGTGTCGCGCTGTTCTGCGATATCCGCATCGTCGATGAGACCGCGTCCTTCGGTGTGTTCTCGCGCCGCTGGGGCGTGCCGATGAGCGATGGCACCACCGTGCGCCTGCCGCGCATCGTGGGCCAGGGCCGCGCCATGGACATGCTGCTGACCGGCCGTGCCGTCGGTGCCGACGAAGCCATCACCATCGGGTTGGCCACACGCAAGGTGGCCCGTGGCACGACACGCGCCGAGGCGGAGAAGCTCGCCCTTCAGATCGCGGGCTTCCCGCCCATCGCCATGACGTCGGACCGCCAGTCAGCCTACGAGAGCTTCGACCGCGACGAGGCGGCCGCGATCCAGCGCGAGATGGAGCTGTCGCTGGAAGCGCGGCGGCAGGAATCGCAAAGCGGTGCAGCGCGCTTCGCCAAGGGCGAAGGCCGGCACGGCCAGTTCAAGAAGTAGCGCAGGAATAAAGGAAGTGAAGATGCGGGCGCTGGTCTGTCATGCCTATGGTCCGATCGACGATCTCAAGATCGAGGACATCCCGCAGCCTGTGCCGAAGGCCGGCGAGGTGCTGGTGCGCGTGCGCGCTGCCGGCGTGAGCTTCGCCGCGATGCTGGGTGTGCAGGGCAAGCATCAGAACAAGCCGGCGCTGCCGTACGTACCGGGCAACGAACTCGCGGGTCATGTCGTGGCTCTGGGCGAAGGCGTCAGCAACGTCGCGGTCGGTGACCGCATCGCCACCGGCGTCAGCCAGGGCGGCTTTGCCGAGTATGCCATCGCGACCGCGGCCAACCTGATCCCGATTCCTGAGCAGTTGCCCTACGCCGAGGCGACCAACTTCCCGACGCTCTATCCCACCGCCTATGGCGCGCTGAAGTGGAAGGCAGCCCTTCAGCCCGGCGAAGTGCTGCTGGTACACGGCGCGGGCGGCGGCTCGGGCCTCACCGGCATCGAAGTCGGCAAGGCGATGGGCGCCGTCGTGATCGCGAGCGCGGGCGGCCCTGACAAGCTCAAGGCTGCGCAAGAGGCCGGCGCTGACCACCTGATCGACTACCGCTCAGAAGACCTGCGCACCAAGGTGCTGGAGCTGACAGGCGGACGCGGCGCCGATGTGATCTACGATCCGGTCGGCGGTTCGGCGTTCGACGCTTCGCTGCGCTGCGTGGCGCCCGAAGGTCGCATCATCCCGATGGGCTTCGCCAGCGGCACCATCCCGCAGATTCCGGCCAACATCCTTCTGGTCAAGAACGTGACGGTGATCGGCTTCTACTACGGTTACTGGAACGGCTGGGGCGGTAAGGGAAAGCCCTCGCCCAAGGAAGAAGCAGCCCTCGCCGCGCGCCGCGCGATGGTGGCCGATGCCCAGAAGGACCTGACCCGTTGGTTCGTCGAAGGCAAGCTCAAGGCCACGGTCGCCGCGACCTACGATCTCGCGGACTGGATCAAAGGCTTCAAGCTGATCGAGGAACGCACCGTCGTCGGCAAGGCCGTGCTCGTTCCGTAGAGCCGCTAACGGCGCAGGACGCTGGCGGCGATCGCCGTTCCGAAGCCTAGCATCGCCAGGCCCGATACCGCTTGAATCGACCGCCGAAAGCGGCGGTCGCCAACGCGGGACTGAATCGCGGCCGCAGACAGCGCGTAGGCGAAGTGCACTGAACCCACCACCAGAATGAGCACGGAGAACAACACAAAGAATTGCGGCGCGAGCGGCTGATCGTGGTGCACGAAGTTGGGAAACAGCGCCGCCAGGAAAAACACGGACTGCAGATTGGTCGCGCTCACGAAGAAGGCTTGGAGGTATCGACGTAGCGCGCTCACCTCGGTGGCCGGTGCGCCGATGATGGCATCGCCCCGCAATCGCCAGGCGTTGCGCAGCGCGCGCATGCCGAGGAAGACGAGATAGGCTGCGCCCGCGAGCCGCAAGCCGTCATACAGGCCCGGCATCGCGAGTAGCAGCGCAGCGACGCCCAGTGCCGCAGCAAGTGCCACCAGGAACAGCAGCGAGATGTTGCCGAGGATGGTGGGGGCAACGCGCCGCACACCGAAGCTCAAGCTGTGATCGACGACTAGGACGACATTCGGGCCAGGCGACACCGACGCCAGCGCGATTACGCCGGCAAACACGAACAGTTCGTTCACTGCGGCCAGACCTTTGGAAAAGTCTCACACTCAAGCTTATCGCCCGGCTTCAGGCCGTGGCCTTCGAGCGGTGGCGAGATCTGGCCGACACGCGTGGCGTAGCGCGCGTCGTCGCCGCACCAGCGCGTCGCCCAGGCACGACGACGGCGCGAGGTCGAACGGTTGCCCGAGGCGCCATGAAGCGTCAGCGCATGGAAGGCGATGACGTCGCCCGGCTTCATGTCCCAGGCGAGGAACTCGTGCCGGTCACGTTCAGCATCGAGGTCGGGCAGCGGCTCGAAGCGGCTGTCCTGCACGGCGAGATCGACGCCGCCCTGCTTGAAAAACTTGGGCTGGAACCAGCGGCCCCAGCGATGCGAGCCCTTCACATATTCGACACAGGTTGCCCGGTCGACGGGATCGAGCGGCAGCCACAGCGAGACGATCTGCTCACCATCGATCGGATAGTAGGGCTGATCATGGTGCCACGGCGTGCGCTCCTGCGTGCCCGGCTCCTTCACCAGAAGATGGTCGTGATAGTAGACGACCTCGTCCGAGCCCATCAGACGCGCCGCGATCTCGCGTGCCGGCGATTCGTAGACGAAAGAACGTGCGTCGGGATGGCGTTGCCAGAGCTGGAAATCGACGAAGAACAGCCCTGGTGCATCCTTGGGTGTATTGATGCGGACCATCGGCCCCGGCGCCGCCATGTCGGCATCGACCGCCGCACGCAGCCGTTCGATCCAGTCGAGCGAGAAAGCGCCGCGCAGGCAAATAGCGCCGTCGCTACGGTACTGCGCGATCTCCGCGTCGGTCGGCAGGCTCATCAGATTTCTCCGAAATCGCCGCCGCGTCCTTTGCCGGCAGCAAATCGGGCAGCGCCCTTGCGTGTCTCCGCCTGCAACGCCGGCATCCCGCGCCGCGCCTCGTTGATGAGCGCCGCCGGCAGATCGAGCGCCCATTGTTCGTAGGACGATTGGCGATCCGAGCGCAGGCAGGTCTGCGGAAACTTCGCCAGCACATTAGCCAGCGCCTTGGCTTCGGTGAGTGCCTGCCCCTCAGGTGCCAATCGGTTGGCCAGCCCCCAGTCGAAGGCCTCGCGGGCGCCGACCTCTCGGCCGGTCAGGATCATGTCGAGGGCGCGGCTATGGCCAACGAGGCGCGGCAGGCGCACCGTGCCGCCATCGATCAGCGGCACGCCCCAGCGCCGGCAGAACACACCGAACTTGGCGCTCTCGGAAGCGACACGCATATCGCACCACAGCGCGAGTTCGAGGCCGCCTGCTACGGCGTAACCTTCGACGGCGGCGATCACCGGCTTGGACAGAAGATGCCGCGTCGGCCCCATGGGGCCGGGACCGGCCGGATCAAAGGCCGAGGGACTTTCGCGGCTGGCCGCGACCTTGAGATCGTAGCCGGCGCAGAAGGTGCCGCCGCGGCCGGTCAGGATGGCAACGGACTGCGACTCGTCGGCGTCGAAGGCGAGAAAGGCCTCGCGCAGCAGGATCGCCGTCTCGGGATCGACCGCGTTGCGCGCCTCCGCGAAGCGATCGATCGAGACGATCGTGGTCGTGCCTTCCTTCTCGACGGCAACCTTGGCCATCAGCGGCCCTGCATCATGCGCAGCGGCGTGTAGATCAGCACGGTCTCACCCTTCTGGTTCTTCACCAGATTGGTCGTCCGGACCAGCGCCCGCGAGGGATCCTTGGACGTCGGCTTGATCTCGGTGACCTCGATCTCGACGTGGATCGTGTCGTTCACGTACGTCGGCCCCTTGATGTCGAAACCCATCGACAGGAAGGCCAGCCCCGATCCCTGCAGGGTGGTCGGAATCACCAGACCCTCGGCCATGGAATAGACCAGCGCACCCGGGACGGGATGCCCGCCGCGCATGGGGGCGTGCTCCTTGATGTATTCCTTGTTGGTGAACAGCTCCTCGGAAAAGCCGCAAAGCGTCACGAAATTCAGAAGGTCGGCCTCGAAGAGGGTCCGGCCATAGGTGGTGAATTTGTCGCCGATCTTGAGATCGCGCCAGTTCCAGCCTTCGCCGAGCTGTTTCATGGGTCGGTCCTAGTGAGCGTGCGCGGGATGCGCGCCTTCGCGCAACTTGTACAGCCGGCTACAATAAGGGCACTCGACATGCCCCTCCGAGCCGAGGTTGAGATACACTTTAGGATGGCCCAACGCGCCGCCACCGCCATCGCAGGCGACGCGGTCAGTATCGACAGTGATGACTTCAAACGGCTCAGTCACAATCCCACTCCTTTTGCGCCGGCGCATGATAGCCGCCGTCGCCGTTTCGGTCATGCTTTCCGCCTGTGCCCCGACCGTCGTTCCGGCGGGCGGCACGGTGCAGGCGCCAAAGCTGACCGGAAACCGTTATGTCGCGGCCGACGGCACGGCGCTACCGCTCTCGACCTGGCCTGCGGCAAACGGCGCGCCCACTGCGGTGATCCTGGGTTTGCACGGCTTCGGCGACTATCGGAATGCGTGGGAAGAGCCCGCGAAGATCTGGGCCAAGGACGGCATCACGACCTATGCCTATGACCAACGCGGCTTCGGCGGCAGCCCGACGCGCGGTCGCTGGCCCGGCACCGACACATTGGTCGACGATGCCAAGGCCGTGACGGCGCTGCTGCGCGCCAAGTACCCCGGCGTGCCGTTCTACCTTGCAGGCGAAAGCATGGGCGGCGCCGTCGTGCTGGTCGCCGCAGATCGCGGTGTCGAAGCCGACGGGTTGATCCTGTCGGCGACGGCCCTGCGCTCGCGCGAGACCTTCGGGCCGATGGCGAGCGCGGGCCTCTGGTTCTTCGGCCACACGATCCCCTGGATGCCTTCGGGTCCTACTTCGATCGACTACAAGCCGACCGACAATCCCAAGACCCTGGAGAAGCTGCGCAACGACCCGATGATTCTGCGTCAGACGCGACTCGACATGGCCTACGGGCTGATCAACCTGATGGACGATGCGAGCGTCGCCGCCGGCCACGTCCGGCTTCCCTATCTCATGATGCACGGTCTCGGCGATCGCATCGTGCCGCAGGAGCCGGTACGGGCCGCCATCGAGACCATGCCACCGCGCACCGATTCCAAGCTCGCCTTCTATAAGGACGGCTATCACCTGCTGATGCGCGACAAGGCCGGGCCGACCGTGGCCGCCGACGTCGCGGCCTGGATCGCCGATCACGAGGCCGCCCTGCCTTCGGGCGCCGAGGCAACCTCGTCTCAGCCAAAGATGGCGACGGCCTGGGGATCGCGCCGCAGCCGTTGATCGACGCCGATCGTCGTTACCTGCCGCAGCGCACGACAGCCGATGCCGCACCGCGGACGGTACCAAGATCGCCGCGCGTCGGCATGTTCTCCATCTTGAGCACGGTGTAGTCGCCGTTGGTGCGATTGCACATCGCGACCGCGCGCGTCTGGCAGCCGCCCGGCTCGTTGCAAGTGATGGCGATGGCTTCCTTGCCGTCGGCCCAGGTGATCATCGAGGCGTTAGTCCCGCTCCGTGGATCTTCGCCGGGCGTGCTCTTGGCCACCGCGCAGGCCGTCGCCAATGCCGCAAGGCCAACAGCCAGCGCCAACCGAACCGTCGATCGAGAAACCATGCTTACCCCCCGTTTGTCCGGTTGTCGGACGATAAAATGACAGTACATCGTGGCTATCCGCAGGTTCAAGGCGGCGGAGGTTGTGGCCTATACTTCAACCATGACGCGACACCGCCGTGCCTGTTTCCTATCGATCCTTGCCGTTCTTGTCTGGTTGCCGGCTCCGGCAAATGCACAGCAGACCAACGAACAGCTTGCAGCACGTTGCGCCGAGCTGGGGGCGCTCTTCGACAAGTACAACACGCGGCGCAGCGAAGGCTCCGGCGGGCCGGACATGCTGCGACTCGGCGCCGGCATCGACTGCCAGAAGGGCCGCTATCAGCAAGGCATCAAGACGCTGGAGAACCTCCTCCAGCGCAACAGAATTCCCTACCCGCCGGCTTGATGGGCTTCAGCGATCGACGACGGCTGTCGCCTCAATCTCGACCAGCAGGCCCGGCACGGCGAGCGCGCTGACCGCCACCAGGGTCGAGACGACGACAGAGCCCTTGAGCGCCTTGCCCAACGCTTTGCTGACGGCCGTCATGTCGCGAATGTCAGTGACGTAGATCGTCGTGCGCGTGAGGTCTGACAGGCGTGCGCCGGCTGATTTCAGACCGGCTTCGATCTTGCGCATGGTGATTGTCGTCTGCTGCGCGGCATCCTTGCCCTGCACGCGCCCTTTGGAGTCGAGCGAGGTCGTCCCGGACACGAAGACGAAAGGACCGCTCCGGATCGTGCGGACATAGAAGCCCGCGACCTCGGTGCCGTCCGGAAAGAGTTTCTTGGCCATGATCGTTCCCCGCTGTCGATACGCTATGGTGGAAGTTTAGGCGGCCGTTGGCGCCGCACCAAGGAGGAGCCTCTGTCTCTGGATCGCTATCGCACTGCCATCGTCACGGGCGCAAGTCGCGGCATCGGCGCGGCGACGGTGAGAGAGCTGCGGGTCGGCGGCCTCGAAGTCTACGCCGTAGCCCGTTCCGCCGACGATCTCGTGGCGCTGGCCAACGAGACGGGGTGCCGGCCGATGGCGCTCGACATCACGCATCGCGACGCGGTGATGAGCGCGCTCGGCTCGCTGGATGCCGACGTGCTGATCAACAACGCCTCGGCCCTGGTCCGCGCGACGGCATCGTGGGAGACCGCGCCCGATGACATCGATGCGCTGCTGGACGTGAACCTGCGCGGCACGCTGAATTGCCTGGCCGCCGTGGTGCCCGGCATGAAGGCACGCGGGCTCGGCCATATCGTCAATCTCGGCTCGACCTCCGGCACCTGGCCCCTCTCCGGCATGCCGGTCTACGCGATGACAAAAGCCGCCATTCATAATCTCAGCAACACGCTGCGTCTCGACCTCCATGGCTCGGGCGTACGTGTGAGCGAAATCTCTCCCGGCCGTGTCGAGACCGGCGCGCATCTCGTGCTGGCGCAGAGCCAGGAGGAAAGCCGTCGCATGTTCTACGACGGCTTCGAAACCCTGCTGCCCGCCGACATCGCCGAAGCCATCATGTTCGTGCTGGGCGCCCCGCAGCGCATGGATGTGAGCTACATGGAGATCGTGCCGACCGACCAATCCTATGGCGGCTCACAGTTCCATAAGCGCGGGTGAACGAGATCAGGAGTCGGCGGTGAAGCCGATCTTCTTCACGATCGGTCCCCAGCGGTCGTAGCTCTCCTTCAGGAGTGTCGCCAATTCCGCCGGCGTCGAGGACTTGGCTTCGAGGCCCATCACGCTGAGCCCATCGACGACATCCTTCTGCGCCAGCGCCGTGCGCAGGACAGCATTGGCGCGCTCCACCACGGGCGCACCCGTGCCGCCCGGCGCGAAGAAGCCGAACCACTCGGAGAAGACGAGGTCTTTGTAACCCTGCTCGGCAAAGGTCGGCACGTTCGGCGCGAAGCGGCTGCGCGCGCCGCCCGACACGCCGAGGAAGCGGATCTTGCCGGCATTGGCCTGCTGGGTGAACTCACCGACCGGGCCTGAGACCGCCTGGATCTGACCGCCGACCAGGTCCTGGACGGCGGGTTGCGTGCCGCGATAGGCGACGTGCTTCAGCTCGACGCCGGCCGCCTGCCCCAGCAGCACGCCGATGAAATGCGGCACCGAACCGGCCGCCGGCGAGCCATAGTTCGCCTTGTCGGGGTTCGCCTTGCACCAGGCCAGGAACTCCGGGATGGTCTTCACGCTGTCCGGCACGGCCGGCCCGACGCAGAAGCCGAAATCGAAGGTGCAGGCGAGCGATACCGGCGTGACATCGGTGAAGGCGTTGTAGGCCAGGTTCCTGTAGATGTGCGGGTAGATCATCAGCATCGAGGCCGGCGTCTGAAGGATCACGCTGCCGTCGGTCGCGGCGCCCTTCATGGACTGCACGGCGATCTGCCCGCCCGCTCCGGGTTTATTCTCGACCAGCGCAACCTTGGTGTAGCTCGTGCCACGCAGCCCTTCGGCGACGCGCCGGCACAGCGTGTCGGACGTGCCGCCCGGCGGGAAACCGGTGATGATACGCACGGTCTCGAGTGGCGCGGCGCCCTGCGCCCCGGCCCGAGCGGCGAGACCCAACGTGGCAAGCGCAGTGGCCATACCTGATGCACGGACAAAATCGCGTCGATTGTATCCCGACATGGCATTTCCCCCAGAAGTGTTGCTCGTTATGGCCGGACTGTCGCTCAATCGCCGTCCGTCGCCAAGGCCGGTATCACGTCCAACCTGCCAAAAGGCCCGCGTTGCGTGGTCGAGACCCCTCCGCTATGTTCCGGCCGCATTGGACCCGTAGCTCAGCTGGATAGAGCGCTGCCCTCCGAAGGCAGAGGTCGTGAGTTCGAATCTCGCCGGGTCCGCCACTAACTCATTGAAATATCGAAGAACACGACTCGGGTGTTATCCACCGAGTGCGCATGTTCACGCAGAACGGCGCAGCAACATGCGGGCCCGTTGGGCACGTTTCTGACACGCGCGTTTCCGAGATGTTTCAGCCGACAGGCGTCATTCTCCGCCCTCGTCGAGGTCACGTTGATCGGCGACTTATCGAGCGGAGTCGTCGCCATCGCGGCTTGCGAGTTCATTGGCATCGACCAAAGGGCGGATATGAGTAGCGGTTTAGCAAACCGCCGCTCTATCCAACTGAGTTACGGGACAATTGGGGTCTCGGGCTTTCAAGGTCCCTGTTGCGGACTCCTTTCGGGGACTTAACGCGCTGGTGCGTACTGCTCGTCCGTCACTTTCTCCATCCATTCGACCACCTTGCCGTCTTTGGCCTCGGTGATCGCGATGTGGGTCATGGCGGTGGTCGGCGCCGCGCCGTGCCAGTGTTTCACGCCGGCCGGTATCCAGACTACGTCGCCCGGGCCGATCGCCTGCACGGGGCCGCCTTCGCGCTGCACGCGGCCGGCGCCCGCAGTCACGACCAGAACCTGGCCTAGCGGATGGGTGTGCCAGGCCGTGCGTGCGCCGGGCTCGAAGGTGACGGTACCGCCGCGCGATTGCCAAGGCGCTTCCTGTTGGAACAGCGGATCGACGCGGACGGTGCCGGTGAAGAAGTCCGCCGGCCCTTTGCCCGAAGGCTGGCTGCCGTTGCGCTTGATCTCGAGGATGGCGGCCGTCTGCGCGCCAGCGGCGAGTGGTAGCAGCGAGGCAATGGTGGTGGCGAGGGTCGCGACGAGGAGTTTCATGACGGATCCTTGATTTGGTAGCGCACACGACATCTATCGACTGAGTGCTTCGGTGATTAGTCGATAAGAGCCATATGGACTTATGAGCCCGGCTCATGAATAGAGTGCCGACATGGACCGCAAGATCCTCGACGATCTGCACGCCTTCTCGGTCGTCGCGCGCGAGCGCAGCTTCACCCGCGCCGCGGCACGGCTCGGCCTCTCGCAATCGGCGCTCAGCCATACGATCCGCGCACTGGAGGAGCGGCTGGCGGTGCGCCTGCTGACCCGCACGACACGCAGCGTGGCGCCGACAGAGGCGGGCGAGACCCTGCTGCGCACGGTCGAACCGCGGCTGCAGGAGATCGAGGCCGAGCTGGAGGCGCTGAGCGCCTTCCGCGACAAACCGGCCGGCACGATCCGCATCACGGCGGTCGACGTCGTGGCCGACACGGTGATCTGGCCGAAGCTGGTGCCCTTCCTGAAGAAGTATCCGGACATCAGGGTCGAGATCGTGAGCGACTATGGGCTGACCGACATCGTGGCGGAGCGGTTCGACGCGGGCGTGCGCGGCGGCGAACAGGTGGCGAAAGACATGATCGCGGTCCGCATCAGCGCAGACACGCGGATGGCGGTAGTCGGCGCGCCGGCCTACTTTAAGGGACGCAGCGCACCGCGTACGCCGCAGGAGTTGGTCGACCACGACTGCATCAACCTGCGTCTGCGCACCCATGGCGGGCTCTATGCCTGGGAATTCGAGAAGGCTGGCCGCGAGGTGCGCGTGCGCGTCGAGGGGCAGCTCACCTTCACCGGCACGCCACATATGCTGAACGGGGCGCTGGCAGGGTTCGGCCTAGCCTACGTGCCGGAGACGGTGGCTATGCTGCACATCGCCAAGGGCAGGCTCAAGCGCGTGCTGACCGATTGGTGCCCGCCGTTTGCAGGTTATCACCTCTACTATCCCAGTCGTCGCCAACCCTCGCGCGCCTTCTCCCTGTTTGTCGAGGCACTGCGGCATCGCGGGTGAATGGGCTCAATTCGCAGTCTTCATCTGCTCGAAGGTATGCACGAAGTCCTGCGCCGCGCGCGGTTTGTGGCAGGCAAAGCATCGATCGAGGTTCTTGGCAGTGTTCACCGTGCGGTCTGCGTTGAATGCCTGATACTCCCACTCGCCATTGCGCCTGTCCGGCGGGTACTGCCCTCCCCACCCGGCGCGCTTCTCCATCACGACGTAGCGGAAGAGTTTGCCGTCGCGAAAATCGACCAGAGTGATCACCGTACCGCTCGGAATAGGGTGACCCGCCTTCACGGCGTCGATGGTGGCGCGGCTGGTCCAGATCTCCTCTTTCAAGTTTCCGCGCGTCACTGTGGTGTAGAGGACTCCGTCGGCAAAGTTATCGGGGAACCTCACAGAATCAGCCGAGGCTTGCACCTGCCAGGCAACCGCTGCAGCCACGACGAACCAGACGGCTCCAAGGAGTGCGACAACGATGATCCGCTTCATCTACTTCGGCCGCTTCTCAAACACGTCCTTGAAGACAGGGATCGCTGAAAAGCTGGCGGGCCAGCCGGCATAGAAGGCGAGCTGGGTCAGCACCTCGCCCGCCTGTGATTGCGTTAACCCGTTATCCATGGCGCGACCCAAGTGATAGGGGATCTGTCCCACTTGCCCGTTGGCGACGAGGGCGCTCACAGTCACCAGGCTGCGGTCGCGCGGCGCAAAGTCCGGACGAAGCCAGAGATCGCGAAACAGGATATCGGTCGTGTAGTGCACCAAGCCTGGCGAGACGGCGCCAAACTGCTGGCCGACCCGCTGGGCGCGATCCGCTTCTCCCTTCTCGTCGAGCGGCAGCTTGGGCGGCGCAGCGGCCGGTAGCTGCGCCGGTGTAATGCCGCGTCGTGCGAACACATCCTTTGCGGCCGCGACGGCCGCCATCGCGTTCGAGGAGCCAGCATAGAAATTGAGATGCACGATGGCTTCGGAGATTTCCGCAGGCTTCACGCCGCTGTCGAGCGCGCGTTCAACATAGAAAGGCAGCTCAATCGTCTGGTTGCGCGCGATCAGCGCCGCGATCGTGACGAGGCTGCGGTCGCGGGCCGAGAGCTCTGGCCGTTTCCAGAGATCGTCGAATAGGCGCGCCTGACGGTACGCTTCAAGCGCGGGAGCGACCTTGCGGACATCGTCGGGCGACGGCGGCGTCGGCTGCTGGGCGTAAACGGCGGGCGTGAAGAAAAGAGCAAGGACAGCGAACGCGGACAGAAGGGACTTCATGAGACCTCCGAGCGGGTCTCTTGAAGCTAACGGGCCGTATGGCGGCGATTAGTGGGATAATCTCGCATGCACCTATGTAGCAGGCTCATGAATGAGATTGGTACAAAGCCCGGAACTGGCCGTGGCTGAGTCTCGGTGACATCCCGTGCCAGATTCTCATTGAAAGTCGGCCATCTCATACAGCGGCCGGATTTCGATCTCGCTCGGTCCCAACATGGGATTGGGGCAGCGCTTCACCCAGGCGACCGCCTCATCCATGTCCTTGACTTCCCAGAGCCAAAAGCCGGCGACCAGTTCGCGGGTCTGGGCGAAAGGCCCGTCGATAACCGTGCGGCCGGGACCATCGAACGCAATACGCTTGCCCTGCGAGGAGGGTTTGAGGCCTTCGCCGGCCTGCATGATGCCGGCCTTGACCAGCTCCTCGTTAAATTTGCCCATCGCCTCGAGCATCGCGAGAGATTCGGGCGTGGGGGAAAAGCCCTTTTCGCTGTCTTCGGTCGCCTTCACGAGCACCATCACACGCATCGTCTGTCTCCTCGTCTAGGCCGGCCTTATCGGCCCGATATTGGAACGACGAACGAGCTTCACGGAAATCGACATCGTGCTTCAGAATTTTTTCGACAGTTAAGGCAGCCTTCGCCCAAGCGTCAGGTGTCGCGTGCGCCCCTGTCGACCATCGCGACGATGATTTCGAAGAGTTCGTTCTTCGCCTCGTCAGCCGTAATTTCCCCGGTCGCGGCGGCGTAGCACAGGGCTTCGGTCGCACCGAACATCGCCCAAAGACCGGCGGGCGCGATAGCGCCGGTTTTGGCGAAGGGCGTCAGAGCGATCCGGCACTTCTCCATGATGGCCACTTCACACTCGCGCTTGATCTTCTCGAGCTCCGGCGAGCTGGTGAGGGCGGCGATCACGCCGGGGATTTCACGGCCCTGCAGGAGTACGCAATCGACACAGGACGATGCGATGACCGAAGCCCGGCCCGGCAGGGTCGGTTCGCTCGCCTGGATCGCGGCATCCATCAACGCCGTCTGACGTGCGTCGTACTCCCGATAAAGCGCTGCCAGCAGCCCCGGACGAGTGACGAAATGATCGTAAACGACGGGCTTCGTGACTCCCGCCTGCTCGGCGAGTCGTCCCAGCGTCAGGGCGTCCGTGCCCTCTTCCCGAACCAGCCGCCACGCAACGTCCAGAAGTTGGCGCTGCCTTTCCTCCCGTGACAGGCGGCGGCGCGGCTGCGGAGACGGAATTTTTGGCACGGCGCTTGACAGTTTAATATACCAAAGGTAACTTACTAAAAGTATATAGCAATCGCCCCTCATCTGCAATGAGTTGGAAGGAGCCCTGCCATGCACGCTCTCGTCGTTGTCGCGCACCCTG
Organism: Reyranella sp.; assembly: GCF_004297405.1. Taxonomy (GTDB): domain Bacteria; phylum Pseudomonadota; class Alphaproteobacteria; order Reyranellales; family Reyranellaceae; genus Reyranella. The sequence continues at coordinate 219,466 of NZ_SCVC01000011.1, read as the reverse complement.
CCCCCAAATCGCTCAGCCGCAGCGTCGCCACCAAAATCGCCGAGGGTATTTCCGAGACCGGGCATTCCTTCGAGATCGCTGACCTTACGGCGGAAGCTTTCGACCCCAGGTTCAGCGCGGCCGACTTCGCCGCCTATCACAAGGATACGGCGCCTCCCGCCGATGTCATTGCGGAGCAGGAACGGATCGACCGCGCCACCGACCTGGTGCTGGTCTATCCGGTCTACTGGTGGTCGATGCCGGCGATCCTCAAGGGGTGGATCGATCGCGTCTTCAGCAACGGCTGGGCCTACGAATACGCGCCAGAGGGCAAGGTGGTGAAGAAGCTTCGCCACCTCCGCGTTCATCTGCTCGGTGTCGCCGGCACCGACGCAGGAACCTTCGAGCGGCATGGTTATTCCGGCGCCATGAAAACCCAGATCGATCATGGGATCTTCGACTATTGCGGCGCCTCCGTTGCGACATCGGAGTTCCTGTTCGATTCGGAAACGCGGGATCCGGTTTCCCTTCTGGAGACCGCCCGCACGATCGGTCGCGATCTCTTCAATGGCTCCGGCCAATGCGAAGCGGCGTGAGCTGCCATTTCCTTCGGCAACGTCACAAATCTGACCAAGCAGACCGTAATCGTGACGCAAGGGCCGGTCATTGACACGACCGGCTGAAGTGGCGGACAAAAAGGTAGAACGCGTGTTCAAATTTCTTGCGTGAGCCTGCTCCCCGAATTCGTCAACGAATCACCGGAGGACGATGTCCGACGCTTCCATAGCGACTGCGCCCAAGTCTCCTCGGGTTGCCGAGGCTGAAAAGCTCGACCAGATCACCACGGCGCCGTTCGTCCCCAAGGCTGACCGCCGTGCCGAACTCGACTTCGCCGGCTTCGCAACGACCGAGACCTGCGAGCTGAGCTGCGTCTTCTGTCATTTCAACGGACCGAACGCGACCAAGAAGGCGAAGACCCTGGCGCCTGAACTGATCGAGAAGGGTCTGCGCGATATTCCGGCCGGTCAGAAAGTCCACTTCGCCGCCACCGGCGACTTCTTCCAGGATCCGCACGCTCTCGACCACGTCCACAAGGCCGTCGATCTCGGCCATCCCGTCAATGTGCTGAGCCATGGCCAGTCGATGCCGCCGGAGCGGCTCGAGGAAATGCTGGCGATGGGCGTTCGCGAGTTCCGCTTCAGCGTCGACCATATCGAGCCGCGCGCCTACGCCAAGATCCGCCGCGGCGGCGATCTCGACCGCGTATTGGACACCATCGCCTATCTGCGCCGCCGCAAGGAGCAGATCCCAGAGATCAACGTCGAGGTGAACTGCATCCTGATCGGCGACACGCGCGCCCGGCTGGAGGAGTTCGCCGAGTTCTGGTCGGACCGCGTCGATGCAGTTCACTTCCACGCCGAGTATTACGACGTGCTGAAGTTCCGGAACCTCTTCTTCGTGCCGGAGAAGCGCAACGACTGCCACATCCAGCTCTATGTGCTGCCGTCCGGCCAGATTACGCCCTGCTGCGCCATGATGGTGCAGTCGCACGAAGCCGATACGTCATGGCTGCCCAACATCGCCGATACGTCGCTACAGGAAGCCTATGACCGGCTGTGCGACATGTACGAAGACCCCGACAGCGAGCTCGGCAAGGTCTGCGCCAAATGCCAGTGGTGGGTCATGTGGTCGGACACCAAGGATGGCGACAGCCCCTACATGAGAACGGTGCGGTTCGATCAACCACCTGCACCGCCTGAAGAACCTGCCCCACCGCCACCGCCGAAGCATTGGCTGGCCGAATTGTTGACGCCGTTCCGCCGCTCCTGACGACAGGCGCCGCTCGGTCCAAATGACGAATAGATTGAGGTGACACGTGGATGTTCTAGCAGCTCACCGCGAGAAGTGGCGCGAAGTGCCCGGTGGTGACGACATCGACGGCCGGCGTTACAGCAGCGATCTCCTGAAGCTTCCCGATGCCGAGCTGCTGTCGTTCTGGGATGGCATGGCCGCCACCAGGGCGTCCGGCGTGATCGGCTGGATCGGACCGCTCTACCGCGACTTCACCAACGGCCGGCGCGTACTCGAACTGGGTTCGGGCCTCGGCCTGGACGGTCTGCGCTTCGCCAGCCAGGGCGCGCACTGGACCTTCGCCGATATTGCCGCCGACAATCTCGCGATGATCGAGCGGATCGCGGTGTTGAAAGGGCTCAAGGTCACGACGCATCTCATCGGGTCGGATCTTTCCTTCGACAAGCTCGACGGCCAATTCGACGCCGTCCTCGCCTGCGGTTCCATCCACCATGTGCCGTTCGATATCGCGCGCGAGGAATGCCTCAACGTCCTGAAGAAACTGAAAGTCGGTGGCCGCTGGCTCGAGCTGGTCTATCCCAAGGAGCGCTGGGCCAAGGAGGGATCGCCGGCCTTCGACAAATGGGGGAAGATGACTGACGGCGATCGCACGCCCTGGGCCGAGTGGTACGATGCCGACAAGATCCGCGCGCGCCTGGCTCCTGCCCAGCTCCGCACGATCCTCGATTTCGGTTTCAGTTCCGATAATTATCGCTGGCTGGATTTCGAGTACGTCGCGGCGGCATGACAGCCGCGACCATCGCGACCAGATCCTGACCGGCCCGTAAACGAATCGGCGTCCACGAGCGCAAGTATCGTTGCGACGCGTTGCCGACGGCACCTCCAACAGGTGCGACCGTCGAACGGCATTCTCCGTTCGACGCTTGGCTTCGTCTATAGTAGCAAATTCACACGGGGTGAACATGCTTGCCGTCGAACTGGCTATTGTCGCTGGATTGATTGTCGTCAATGGCCTTCTGGCGATGTCTGAACTGGCGCTGGTTTCAGCCAAGAGGCCGTTGCTGGAGCAAATGGTGCGTTCGGGATCGCGTGGAGCCGGCGTCGCACTCGACCTCATGCGCGAGCCGGGCCGTATGCTGTCGGCAGTCCAGATCGGCATTACGCTCGTCGGCATCGTCGCCGGAGCCTTCAGCGGTGCCACGATCGCCGAACGCGGCGACGCGTGGCTCGAAAGCCAGGACGTGCCGACCCGCATCGCCGAACCGGTGGCCTATGTCGCAGTGGTCGTGATGATTACGTATCTTTCGGTCGTGCTGGGCGAGCTGGTGCCGAAGCAGATCGGCATGCGCAACGCCGAACAAGTCGCGGCAATCGTCGCACGACCAATGCAGATCCTGGCGAGGGGTGCCGCGCCGGTCGTAATTCTGCTCGATGTCTCGGCACGACTTGGGTTGCGCTTGCTCGGCCAGAGTCGTCCGCGCGAGGCGGGCGTCACCGACGAGGAGATCAAGACGATGATCGACGAGGCCGAGCGGTCGGGCGTCGTCGAGCCGGAAGAGCGGTCGATGATCTCGCGCGTCATGCGGCTCGCCGACCGTTCGGTGCGCGGCGTGATGACTCCACGGCCGGACATCGAATGGCTCGACCTGCAGGATGACGATGAAACGATTCGCCAGGCAATCCGCGCGTCTCGCCACGCCCGGATCCTGGCGGCAAATGGCGATATCGATGAGGTCGTCGGCGCGATCCCCGTACGCGCCGCGCTCGTCGCACTGATGGACGGCGGCGTAGACGCGGTACGCCTGCTCGTGCAACCCGTTCCTGTGGTCAGCGACCGACTGGGGGCAATCGACGTCGTCGAGCAGTTGCGCCAGTCACCGCTCAACCTCGTGATCGTCGTCGACGAACACGGCAGCGTCGAGGGCATCGTCTCCGAGGGCGACATTCTGAAGACGGTCGTCGCGGACATTGAAGAACGTGAAGAACCGAATTTCACCGTGCGCGACGACGGCTCGTTGCTGATCGACGGCAGCTGTCCGGTCGACGAGCTCGGCGAGCGGCTCGGCATTCTCCTGCCGCCGGATCATCGCTATCACACAGTTGCGGGCTTTGTTCTCGACCGGATGAAGCGCCTGCCCCGGATCGGCGAGTCGTTCAGTCACGGCTTGTGGCGCTTCGAGGTCGTCGACATTGACGGCACGCGTATCGACAAGCTGCTCGTGACACCGCAACCGGCCCTGCATCGCAGAGCCTAGAGCCGCAGCACCCAGGCCTCGACGCCGCCCTTGCCCTTGACCTCGATGGTGCCACGCGACTCGAAGGCGAACTTGTCCTTCAGCGCCTCGTAGACGGGGCGCGTCACCTGGATCGAGTCCGGAATGCCGCCGGACTCCATGCGGCTCGCCAGGTTTACCGTGTCGCCCCAGAGATCGTAGATGTACTTGCTCTTGCCGATGACGCCGGCAACGACAGGCCCGCTGTTGATGCCGACGCGCAGCCGCATGGAGACGCCATGCTCCATGGCGTGCTCGCGCGTGATGTGGACCATGCGGATGGCCATGCGCACCATGCGCTCGGCGTGATCGGCCGCCGGCACGGGCAGACCACACACCGCCATATAGGCATCGCCCACCGTCTTGATCTTCTCGATGCCGATTTCACTGGCCGCCATGTCGAAGCGCGTGAACAGGCCGTTCAACAGCGTCACCACTTCCGCTGGAGGCATGTCAGACGAGAGAGCGGTGAAACCCACCAGATCGGCGAAGGCGACCGAGACTTCGGCAAAGCCGTCGGCAATGCCCTGCTCGCCACCGCGCAGGCGGTTGGCGATGGGCGCCGGCAGCACGTTGAGCAGCAGCTCCTCGTTCTCGCGGTTCTTGGCTTCGATGAGCTGGTTCTTCTCGTGCAGCTCGTCGATCATGCCGTTGAAGGCAAGGCAGAGCTGGCCGATCTCGTCGCGCGAACGCACCGGCACGTGGGCGCCATAGTCACCGGCTGCGAAGCGCCGCACGCCGGCGGTCAGGTCACGCAGCGGCCCCAGCAGCGAGCGCGACAGCCAGGCGGCCGTGATCAGCACCACCAGGAGCGCGACGGCGCCGACCACCAGGAGGGCACGCTCCAGCCGGTAGATCGGCGCGAAGGCCTCGGCGCTGTCGATCTTGACGACCAGAGCCCAGTTCACGCCGCTGATCTTGACTGGTCCCCAAGAGGCCAAGGTGGGAATGCCGCGATAGCCGATGACCTCCCCCACCCCTTCGACGCCGCCGATCGCGGCGCGCGTCGCCGTGGTGTCGGCATGCTGATGCAGGATCGGCGTGCCGTAGCGACGGATGTTGGCAATGTCCTCGTCGGAAGCACCTCCGGCCTTCAGCTCCGAGAAGTAGAGGTCGCGGTTCTCGAAGAAGTTGCGGCCACTCGATCGCACCAGAAAGTCGGGCCCGACCAGATAGGCTTCGCCAGTCGCGCCTAATCCCTCGTGCCGCCAGCGCCGCCCGCCGGTTACGATATCGTCGAGCTCGTCGATCGACAGTTGCGCCACCAGCACGCCAATGACTGCGCCCTGATCGATCACGGGCGCCGCCATGAAGGCCGCGGGTATGCCGTCCGCCGGCAGGTAGGGCGCGAAATCGTCCAGACAAGTCGCCGACGGATCAGGCGCACCGGCACAACGGGATGCCGCCGACGCGATGTTGGAATTGCGATAGGGGCCGGCCCGCAAAGACGTCGCGAAGTCGGCCTCCTTGTCGACGCTGTAGATGACCCGGCCACTGCGCGGATCGACCATCAGGTAATCGAAGAAGCCGAGCGTCGCCGCCGCCGTTCGCATCAGCGGGTGATAGGTCGCATGGATTTTGCTGTAGGTGCTGCCGTCGCCGGCATCGTCCATCAGCTTGCGCCGTGCTGCGGGATGCGGGTTATCGACAATGTAGAGTTTCTGCAGGAAGTACGGCGCGGCGCCCACCGGCAGGAAATCGTCGACCGGCACGTCCTTGTTCAGGACGCGGCGCACCATCGGCATGTAGTCATTGTTGTACCAGCCCAGCACCTTCTCCCGGGTGTCCGCAGGCACGTCCTGCCGGTCCAGCTCGTCGACGGCCTCGCGGAAGCCCTTCATGGCATCCACGACCATCTTGGAGGCCGCGAGCAGGCGCATCTCGCTGCGGATCGTGCGGAAGTAAGCCTCGACCTGGTGCGCCTTGGTCTCGCGCGCCGAGGTGAGCTGATCGAAGATCACCTTCTCCAGTGCCTCGCGGGCACGCATGTAGCCCAGAACGCTGGTGATCAGGACCGCCACGACGCCCAGCAGCAGCAGGACGGCGAACAGCTTGGCCGCCAGCCCCCAGCGTGTTGGACGCGGCTCGGCGACGGTCGTGCTCACCAGCGGAACCTTATCCCTTCTTCGCGCCGTAAGTGCCACCGGAGTTGATGGCGCGGATCTCCGCAGCCGACTTGGCCTTGCGCATCTTCTCGAGCTTGTCGGCTTCGTCGGCCAGCATCGCCTGCGCGTTCTTCAGCACGGCACGGGCATGCTGGGCCGGGAACTTCACGGCGCCGTTCTCGTCCATATGGATCAGCTCGCCCGGTGCCACGTCCATGCCGCCGACCGAGACCGGCGCGTTGACCGACTGCACCGCCATCTCGCCGTGGCCCGCCGTAACGCCGCTCAGCAGCATCTGGAACTTCATGCGGCGGATGGCATCGACATCGCGCGACGGGCCGTTGGACAGCAGACCGACGCAACCCACGGCCTGCATCGAGGTCGTCATCATCTCGCCGGCGAGGCCCGCCTTGTTCATCAGCTCGGGCGGCCACTTCTGCTGGATGACCAGGATCGTCGGCTTCTTCATGGCGTCGAGCGCATCAACCACGTCCATGAAGGAGAGCCGGCCGGAATAGTTCGGATCGGGCAGGCCGTAAACGCAGGTCACGGCGTAGCCGATGATGGCGCCCATCTCGGGATACATGCAGCGGATCGACGTGTCGGTGTACCAGTTCTCGGTCCACGGATTGTAGAGGCCGAGGCAGAGGGGATTCTTCGGATAGGTCGCGACGACGTTGGTGATGGTCGGCGTGTCGATCTTGCGCAGTTCGGCGAAAAGCTGGTCGTCGGAAAGCTCGGTCATATCGGATGTTTCCCCTTGGTAACCGCCTCGTTCTTGGCCCGAATGCCGCCCGTGGGCAAGGGTCGTGGGCCCTACGCGATCACGGCACGAAAATCACAAACACGAAGGGCGCGAACAGGACCAAGCGCACGAAACCCGGCAGTCGCGTGCCCGTCATCGCGTCTCCCTGTTCACGACCCGCAGGGCAATCACCTCAGCGCGAGCTGGCCGTGCGTCGCCGTCTCCACCATTCCGCGAACTCGCCCACCACGCCCTTGCGGAAGGCCAGCACGATCACGACGAAGATGGCGCCCTGGATCACCAGCACGAACTGGCCGAAGCCCGCCAGATAGTTCTGCATCGTGATGATGATGAAGGCGCCGACCACCGGCCCGATGATGGTGCCGAGGCCACCGACCAGAGCCATCAGCACGACCTCACCGGAGGTCGAGGCGGCAACGTCGGTCAGAGTGGCGAACTGCTGCACCAGCGCCTTGGTGGCGCCGGCCAGACCGGCCAGCGCCGCCGAGAGGACGAAGGCCAGCAGCTTGTAGCGATCCGCCTCGTAGCCCAGCGATACGGCACGCTGTTCGTTGTCGCGGATCGCCTTCAGCACCTGACCGAACGGCGAATGGATGAAGCGGTAGATCGCGCCGTATCCGAACAGGAAGATCGTCAGCACGACATAGTAGAGGACCAAGTCGTTCTTGGTCGGGATCAGCCCGCCCAGCAACGCCTTGCGCGGAATGCCCTGCAGCCCGTCCTCGCCGCCGGTAAACGGCGCCTGCACGCAGAAGAAGTAGACCATCTGCGCGAAGGCGAGCGTGATCATCGCGAAGTAGATGCCCTGGCGCCGGATGGCGAGCGCGCCGGTCACGAGGCCGAGCGCTGCCGCACCGAGCACGCCGGCCAGCAGGCCGACTTCGGGTGGCATGTCCCAGGCCTTGACGACATGGCCGTAGAAGTAGCCCGCCATGCCGAAGAACATGGCATGGCCGAAGCTCATGAGGCCGGCATAGCCCAGCAGCAGGTTGAAGGCACAGGCGAAAAGCGCGAAGCACAGCGCCTTCATCAGGAAGACGGGATAGGCGAACGCCGGAGCGACCAGCGCCAGGATGATCAGGATGGCGTAACCGATACGCTGCGAGGTCATTTGGTCTGTCCAAAAAGGCCAGCCGGCTTGACCAGCAGCACGATCGCCATGACGACGAAGATCACCGTATTGGAGGCCGGCGGATAGAAGACCTTGGTCAGGCCTTCGATCATGCCGAGCCCGAAGCCCGTGACGATCGAGCCCATGATCGAGCCCATGCCGCCGATCACCACGACCGCAAAGACCACCAGCACGAGGTTGGTGCCCATCAGCGCCGAGACCTGCTGGATGGGTGCAGCGAGCACACCCGCGAGAGCGGCAAGCGCAACGCCCAGACCATAGGTCAGGGTGATCAGGCGCGGCACGTTGATGCCGAAGGCGCGCACCAGGGTTGGATTCTCGGTAGCCGCCCGAAGGTAGGCGCCGAGCTTGGTGCGTTCGATGCCGTACCAGGTGACGAGGCAGATCACGAGTGCTGCCAGGACGACAAAGCCGCGATAGGTCGGCAGGAACATGAAGCCGAGATTGTAGCCGCCCGGGATCGGGTTGGGATAAGGCGCACCCGACGATCCCCACTGGAGCTGGAACAGGCCCTCGATGACCAGTGCCATGCCGAAGGTCAGCAGGAAGCCGTAGAGATGGTCGAGATGGTAGATGCGTTTCAGCAGCAGCTTCTCGAGCACGATGCCGATCAGACCGACGATCACCGGCGCCAGCACCAGCGAGGCCCAGAACGGCACATCGAGGTAACCGAGCAACAGCCACGCGGCGAAGGCGCCCATCATGTACTGGGCGCCGTGCGTGAAGTTGATGACGTTCAACATGCCGAAGATCACGGCAAGGCCGAGACTGAGCATGGCGTAGAAGGCGCCGTTGATAAGGCCGAGCAGGAGCTGACCGAACAGTGCCTGGGGCGGAATGCCGAGAAGTTCGAACATGAAGTCCCTACACTCCCAGATAGGCTTGCAGCTTGCCGATGCTCTGCTGGACGTCGCTGGCGACGACCGTGTCGACGACGCGGCCATCTTCCATCACATAGTGGCGATCGGCGATGGTGGCGGCGAAGTGGAAGTTCTGCTCGACCAGCAGGATCGTGAAGCCCCGCGTTTTGAGTTGGCGGATGATCTCGCCGATGCGCTGAACGATGACGGGTGCCAGACCTTCCGTCGGTTCGTCGAGCAGCAGGAGATCGGCGCCGGTCCGCAGGATACGGCCGATGGCCAGCATCTGCTGCTCACCGCCCGACAGTTTGGTGCCCTGGCTGCGCCGCCGCTCGAGGAGGTTTGGGAAGAGCGTGTAGATTTCCTCGATGCTCAGGCCGCCCGGCTTCACGACCGGTGGCAAGCTGAGATTCTCATCAACGTTCAGACTCGAGAAGATGCCGCGCTCCTCGGGGCAATAGGCGATGCCACGGCGCGCGATCTTGTCGGAGGGTTGGCCCACCGTCTCCTGGCCCTCGAAGGTGATCGAGCCGGTGCGCTTCTCCACGATGCCCATGATGGACTTCAGCGTCGTGGTCTTGCCGGCGCCGTTGCGCCCAAGCAGGGTCACGAGCTCGCCGCGGCGGATCTCGAAATCGACGCCGTGCAGGATGTGCGACTCGCCGTACCAGGATTGCAGGCCGGCGACCTTCAGAAGTGTCTCAGCCATGACCGGTACCAACGTAAGCCTCGACCACGGCCGGGTCCTTCGAGACCGAGGCGTAAGGTCCCTCGGCCAGCACTTCGCCGCGCGCCAGCACAGTGATGGTGTCGGAGAGATCGGCGACCACGGACATGTTGTGCTCGACCATCAGGACCGTGCGGTCCTTCGCGACAGTTCTGATCAGGGCCGCGATGCGCTTGATGTCCTCCTGGCCGAGGCCGGCCATCGGCTCGTCGAGCAGCATCATCTCGGGTTCGAGCGCCAGGGTCGTGGCGATCTCGAGCGCGCGCTTGCGGCCATAGGGCAATTCCACGGCGGGCAATTCAGCGAAAGCGCTGAGACCCACCGCTTCGACCAGCTCGAGAGCGCGCGCATCGAGGTTGTTCAGGACCCGCTCGGAGCGCCAGAAATAGAAGGAGTTGCCGAGCTTGCGCTGCAAAGCGACGCGCACGTTCTCGCGCACCGACAGATGCGGAAACACCGCGGAGATCTGGAACGACCGCGCCAGCCCCATCCGCGCGATCGCGGCCGGCGAGCTGCCGGTAATGTTCCGTCCGTTGAAGTGGATCTGCCCTGCCGTCGGAGACAGGAAGTGCGTCAGCAGATTGAAGCACGTGGTCTTGCCCGCGCCATTCGGTCCGATCAGCGCGTGAATCGTGTGACGACGCACGCGCAAGCGGACATTCTTGACGGCAACAAAGCCCTTAAACTCTTTAGTGAGACCTTCGGCCTCTAGAATTGTTTCTTCTTTCACCAGTCCTCCCGGTAAGCTGCCTATAACACGGAATTGCCACGGCCTGTCCAGCGGCCGGCTGGTGCCCCTCGCCTCAGAATGATCACGGTCTCTCTCACTGCCTGCGTGATAGGCAGATATACGGGTGAGGGATCAACCAGGACGATGGACAACCTCGTCGCGAGCAAGCGCGAGGCGACCTCCCTGCACACGCCAGCAGACGAGGTTGCAGCGACTCTGATGACGGGCGACACGTCGCTCGCCAGACTCACGGTCGTGGCGGCGGTTCCGGTCATTGCCGCTGCCTGGGCGCTGCTGTCACCCGATCGGCTGCTGTCGCGCGAGATGAGCTGGGATCTCCTGTTCAATCTCTCGGGGGCGTGGCACCTGCATTACGGCCATGTGGCGCACGTCGATTTCCACGATCCGGTTGGCGAACTGAACTTCGTTCTGACGGCCCTGGGCTTCTCGATCGTCGGGCCGACACCGCACGCCTTTCTGGTCGGCGTGGCCATCATCACATCGTTCCTCTTCATCACGGCTGTGATCGTTGCGTGGCGGCGTCTGCCCCTGCTGCCTGCCGTAATCTTCGTGGTCTTCGTGTGCCTGCTCGCCTTGAGGCCGGCGAATGTCGGCGATCTGCCGACTGCTTATTCCTTTGCTATGTCGTACAACCGGTACGGGTGGGGTGCGATCGCGATCCTCTCTCTACTTCTCTTCGTACCGCCGCGCATCGGACGCCGTGGTGACTGGATTGAAGCGGTGGCTGGTGGACTTCTGTTGGTCACAATGTACTACCTCAAGGTGACCTACTTCGCCGTCGGACTCGGGGCCGTTGGGGTCGCCCTTTTGGTCTCCCCGCACATTCGCGACCGGTGGTGGATATGGCTGGCGGTCGGTGGCGCTGCGGCCTTGAATGCAGTCGCGCCCTACAATCACGCCTATTTGGCCGATGTCCTGGGCGCGGTGCAGGCCGGCGGCGTGCGCGACAGTCTCGACAACCACCTGATGAACTTCTTCGCCTATGGCGACAGCTATGCGCCTTATGTCGTGGCCCTGGTCATCGCGGCATGGATGTGGTGGAACGGCCGCGCTCCGCTGCGGCTTCCCTTGGCTACGGCCTTCCTGCTGGCGGCCGGCGCCTTCCTGCTGACGCAGAACGCCCAACCGCACGGCATGCCGCTCGCTGTCGTAATCGCCTTTCTCTTCGTCCATCAGTTGCGCCAGCAACGCACGACACCGCTACTGCTCGCGGCACTCCTGGCCTTTCCGTTGCTGTCGATGGGCTCGTCGGCTCTCAGTCTGGCGGGCTATCACCTCAAGACCGACTGCGAGCAATGCCTGTCAGTGGTCGACAGCACCAACCTGCGCGGATTCGCCGTGCCTGCGGAGCGCGAAGGGTTGCTGGCGGCCTTTGCCAAAGGCGAAGCAAAGGCGCCACTGCTCAATCGAGCGCGGGCGATCCATCCTCGCTACGAACTCTCGCAGTACGAGTATGTCGAGACGATCATGGAAGCTGCCGCCTTGCTGGCCGGCCCTCGTTATCGGCCGGGCGGCGTTGTCGTACTCGATCAGGTCAACCCACTCCCGTTCATGCTCGGCTGGCCGCCGCCAAAGGGCGAGACCTTGTGGTCGGGCGCCGGCATGCCGATGCAACCGGCCAAAGCGTTGTTCGCCGATGTCGACCATGTGCTGATCCCGAAATTCTCCAGTTACAGCCCGGGAACCGCCGCCGCACGCGCCCGATACGGCGCTTATCTCGCCGACTACTTTCCGGTGCGCAATGAGACGCAGAGCTGGACCGTCGTCAGTCGTCGCGGTGCAATCATACCGTCACCTTGATGCTAGCCTGTCCCGTTCGCGCAAGGTTGATCCTTCTGGCGCGCTCATCGGACCGACGCTAAGGTTTCGGCCTTCTGCGGGGAGAACCGCATCAGGGAGGAATGAAGACTATGCGTTTTGGTACAACCATCCGGTATGCCGGCGTGGTGACGGCAGCCATTGCCGCAACCGTTGCCGGCCTCGTCGCCGTCGCGCAGGCGCAGGCGCCTGCACCCCTCAAGATCGGCGTGATGGAAGGCTTCTCCGGCGTCTATGGCGACCTCACACAGGGCGAAGTCGAAGCGATGCAGATGGCGATCGACGATTTCGGCGGCAAGGTTCTCGGCCGGCCGATCGAGATCCTGCAGGCCGATCATCAGACCAAGCCCGACGTCGGCGCCGCGATCGCCCGCAAATGGTACGACGTCGATGGCGTCAAGATGATCACCGGCATCGGCACTTCGTCGGTCGCGCTGGCCGTGCGCAAGATTGCCCAGGAAAAGGGCATGATCGACATCAACACCGGCGCCGCCTCGGCCGACCTCACCGGCCCGTCGTGCTCGGAGACCGGCGCACACTGGGTGTACGACACCTACTCGCTGGCCAAGGTGACGGGCGGCGCGGTCGTGAAGGACGGCGGCGACTCGTGGTACTTCCTCACCGCCGACTACGCTTTCGGTCACGCACTCGAGCGCGACGTCACCGCAGTCGTGCAGGCGGCCGGCGGCAAGGTACTGGGTGGCGTCAGGCATCCGCTCAGCACGCAGGACTTCTCCTCGTTCCTGCTGCAGGCCCAGGCTTCGAAGGCCAAGGTCATCGGCCTCGCCAATGCGGGCCAGGACACGATCAACTCGATCAAGCAGGCGGGTGAGTTCGGCATCACCAAGGGCGGCCAGCGCCTGGCCGGTCTCCTCGTCTTCTCGACAGACGTCGCGGCGCTCACCCTGCCGGTGGCGCAGGGCCTGGTGCTCACCGAGTCGTTCTACTGGGATCTCAACGACGAGACCCGCGCCTGGACCAAGCGCTTTCGCGCCAAGAAGGACAAGATCCCCAGCATGCTGACGGTCGGCGTCTACAGCTCGACCTTGCATTATCTCAAGGCCGTGCAGGCTGCCGGCACCGACGAGGCGAAGGCCGTCATGGCGAAGATGCGGGAAATCCCCGTCAACGACGTCATGACCAAGAACGGCAAGCTGCGCGAGGATGGCCGCCTGGAGCGCGACATGTACCTGTTCCAGGTCAAGACACCGGCCGAGTCCAAGAGCAAGGACGACATCTACAAGCTGATCGCTACCGTGCCGGGCAACGAAGCCTATCGCCCGATGAAGGATGGCAAGTGCCCGTTCGTGAAGGGCTGATCCTCTGAAAGACGAGACGGAAGGGGCGCCTCCAACGGGGCGCCCCTTTTCCTTGCGTGAAGCATGACGCAACTGTCATTTCCTTGACGGACCTTCTGCCGTCACGTCTGATGAGCATAAGCCCGATGCAAGCGGGCGGTGTCGGGAGTAACGCCACGTGACAGTTCAGGATCGGCCCCTCAAGGGCGCCTGGGGCATCACTGCCCTCGTCTTCCTCTTCATGCTGATTAATTTCGCCGACAAGGTCGTCGTCGGCCTGGCCGCCAAGCCGATCATGGAAGAGCTGAAGCTCACGCCGGATCAGTTCGGCCTGCTGGGCTCCTCGTTCTTCTTCCTGTTCGCCGTTGCCGGCGTGGTCGGCGGCTTCCTCGCCAACCGCGTACAGACGCGTCACATGCTATTCGGCATGGCGATCATCTGGTCGCTGGTGCAGTTCCCGATCATGATGAGCGCGACATTCCAGACGCTACTCGTCTGCCGCATCCTGCTCGGCGCCGGTGAAGGCCCGGCCGGTCCGGTCGCCGTGCATGCGCTCTACAAGTGGTTTCCCGACTCGCTGCGCGGCGTGCCGACCGCCATCGTGGCCCAAGGCTCGGCGCTCGGCGTCATCGTGGCCGTGCCGGCGCTCAACTTCATCATCGTGAACTACTCCTGGCATTGGGCGTTCGGCGCGCTGGGCATCGTCGGCCTGCTCTGGGCAGGGCTGTGGCTGATCTTCGGCCGCGAAGGCACGCTGGTGGACCCGCCGGTGCATGGCGCGGCAGACGGCGGCGAGCATGTATCCTACCGCCACCTCCTCTCCTGCCCCAGCATCGTCGCGGCCTGCTGTGCGGCCTTCGCGAGCTACTGGGGCCTGGCGCTCGGCCTCACCTGGTTCACGGCCTATCTGGTCGACGGTCTGGGTTACAGCCAGACGATGGGCGGCAACCTGTTCATCCTGCCGTGGCTCTTCGGCATGACAGTCGTCCTGACCGGCGGCTGGTACTCCCAGCGCCTCAAGAAGAGCGGCGTGTCGAGCCGTATCAGCCGTGGCATCTTCCCCGCCGCCACGGTCATCCTGGGGGGCTGCATACTGCCCTTCATCGCCGTCACGACGGACCCGGGCATCAAGGTCGCGCTGCTGGTCATCGGCAGCGCAATCGGCAGCACGATCTATGTCGTCACGCCGATGATCGTGAGCGAGCTGACGCCGCACGGGCAGCGCGCCGCCATGCTGGCCATCGTGACCTCGATCTACACGTCGGCCGGCGTGATCGCACCCTGGGCGATGGGCCGCATCATCCAGGAAGCAACCAGCCGCCAGGCCGGCTACGAGCACGGCTTCGTCATCCTGGGCGGGTTGCTGATCGTGGGCGGGCTGATCGGCCTGCTGTTCATCCGGCCCGAAGCCGACAAGCAGCGGCTGGCGGCCCGTCTGGGCGCAGTCCCGACCGCTACCCCTTCACCGCTCCGGCCGTGAGGCCGGAGGACATGTACTTGCGGAAGGCGTAGTAGATCGCGGCCGGCGGCAGGGCGTAGAGGAAACCCGCCGTCATCAGCAGTTCCCAAGGCGAATCGTCGGCCGAGAGGAAGTTGCCCAGCGCCACCGGCAGGGTGATCGCAGTGTCCTTCGACAGCAATAGGAACGCGTAGAGATACTCGTTCCATGCCAGCAGCAACGCATAGGTGCCGACGGCAATCAACGACGGCACCATCAGCGGCAGATAGATCATGCGAAAGAGCTGGAACGGCGAGGCGCCGTCGATCATCGCGGCCTCGTCGAGCTCGACCGGCAGCTTGTCCGACGCCTGGCGCAGGATCCAGATGGCATAGGGCGAGGCGATGGTCGCCATCGCCAGCACCAGCGCCCAGTCGTTGTTGAGCAGCCCGTACATGCCCATGGTCTTGTACATCGGCACCGCCAGGAAGGCGGCCGGGATGAAGTAGGTCAGGAGCGCCAGGTTCATCACCAGACGACCACCCTTCATGCGCAGGCGGCTGATCGCAAACGCCGCTGCCGTCGCGACGAACAGCGTGATGGCTGCGGTGCCGATCGAGATGATCAGCGAGTTAAACATCTGCAGCCAGAAGTGATAGAGGAAGTGGTGCTTCTGGGCGAAGACCATCTCGAAGTTGCGCAGGGTCGGATTGGTCGGCCAGAGCTGGCCCGAAAAGGCCGCGTCCTTGGGCGAAATCGCGAACAGGAACATGTGGTAGATCGGGATCAAGGTCCATAGCAGGACCGGAATGCCGATCAGCAGCAATCCCGCTTCGAGGCCGATGTTGCGCAGGAGTTTGCGCGGGCTCATCGAGACAGCCGCTTCATCATGAAATAGACCAGCGGCAGGATCAACGGCAGGGCGCAGACGATCGACGCCATGGCGAGGCCGACCTGATCGAGCCGCAGATAGCGGATGCCAAGTGTGGCCAGCACATGCGTGAGATCAGCCGGGCCTCCGCCCGTCAGCAGGTAGACGCTGTTGAAGTCGCCCACCGTGAAGATCATCGAAAGCAGCGTACAGGTGACGTAGAGCGTGCTCATCGACGGCCAGGTGATGAAGCGGAAGCGATGCCAGGCGCCGGCGCCGTCGACCGCAGCAGCCTCGTAGAGTTCGTGCGGGATCGCGAGTCGGCCTGCCAGCAGGATCAGGGTCCAGAACGGCAGCGACTTCCAGATGTGCACCAGCATGGACAGTGTCAGCGCGAGCGTCGGATCGTTCAGCCAGTTGGGGCCGTCCTCGGCAGTCAGCTTGAAGATGAGCTGGTTGATGACGCCCCATTCGGGATTGAGCATGAAGCGTATCGAGAGAATGGTCGGGATCGACGGCACCGCCCATGGCAGCACGAAGAGCACCGCCAGCACCTTCACCCACCAGCGCGGATGCGTGAAGAAACCCGACAGGAACAACGCGACCGCCATCTTCACGTTGATCGCCACCACCAGGAAGACAAAGGTGTTGATGACCGTGCGCAGGAAGATCGGATCGTTGGCGAGCTCGACATAGAGGCGCGGGCTGCGCGCCAGCCAGAAACTGTAGCCGACCGGAAACAGCACGAAGCCCACGAAGATTGCGATATAGGGCGCCACGAAGAGCAGGCCCCAGGTCTGCCGCTCGGACAGCGCAAAGCCGGCCCATCGGGATTTCTCCCGGCGGGCCGGCGTGTCGATCACGGACGCTGTCATACGCCTACTCTGGGCGGCAGGGCCTACTTGGTCACTTCCTTGATGCGGGCGATCATCTCGTCGACTGCCTTCTCGACCGGCACCTTCTCGCTGACCACGCGGTTCATCGCCTTGGCCCACACATTCTCGTTATTGAGAATGGTGAACTTGTAGTTCTTGGTGAACTCAAAGGGCAGCGTGCCTGCCTTGAACTGGTCGTAGACGGCCTTCCGATGGCGGTCGGCCTGCCAGAACGGGCTCTCCTGGCCGGCTTTGGTAACCGGGAACCAGCGACCCAGCGCGCCTTCGACGTAGGGGCGGAGGTTATCCTCCTCGAACAGGAACTTCAGGAACTCGCGCGCCCGCGCCTTGTTCTTGGAGTCCTGGAAGATCACGCCGACCTTGACGGCCGTACGATAGACCATCGGCGAACCATCCGGCTTCTTGGGGAAGCCCGAGGTGGCAATCAGCTCGTCGTAGGCCTTGCGGCCAGCCGCACGCTGCTCGGGCGTGAGCGCCTCGTTGTTGGCATCGTCCAGCCACTTGGCGGCGATCGAGATCGTGTAGTTGTGCGTCATCACCGTCGTGCGGTTGTGGAAGGCGACATTGTTGTCGGGATCCTTCCAGGTCGTCGACGACGGTGGTGTGCAGCCCTTCACATAGACGTCGGTATAATCCTTGAGTGCCGCGATCAGGCCCTGGCGCACCTTGGGATCATCGACCAGGACCTTGCCCGAATCGTCGACCAGCTTGACGTTGTAGGCATCGACCCAGCTCAGGAACGACTGGAAGGAGTCGGTCGACTCGACGCCCATCGGGCTGCCGATGCCATAGACCCGCTGCCCCGTGGCCTTGCGCACGGCCGGCTGAACCTTTTCACACCAGAAGGACCAGTACTCCTTCCACGTGCCGGGGATGTCGTTTTCCTTGAAGCCGGCCTGACCCAGCATGTCCTTCCAATACTGGATGTGCAGCGTCTGCTGCTTCAGGGCGAAGCCGTAATAGGCCTTCTTCTTGGTCTTGTCGTTGTAGAGGTAGGCCGTCTCGATGGTGACCGGAGCGAAGCGGTCCTTCATCGGCTCGATGATGTCGGTGATGTCCTCGAGCTTGCCGTCGAACGCCCACTTGCCGGCGGTCTGCACGTCGTAGGTGTCGGAATAAGCGACGTCCGGCGGCGTGCCGGATTCGAGCGCGGCCACCGACTTGGCGTTCATGTCCTGCACGGCATATTGCGACAGGTCGACCTTCACGCCGGTCTTCTGCTCGAACTTCTTGATCGCGGCGTAGAGCGCTTCGTCCTCGGACTTGTAGAAACCCTTGACCCACCACACGGTGAGTTTTTCCTGGGCGAAGCCCGGAACGGCAGAGAGGGCAATCGCCGCAGCGACAACGCCCGCCAGAACGCGTCTCATCGTTTCCTCATGAGTTGCCTAGTTGTCTGACAACTTAGTGCTACCAGCCCGCCGGACCGGAGTCGAGGAAAGAGCCGCCCTCCCTGCCAGTTCAGATCGCCGCTTCAGTCGGCGCGCATTCCCGCTTCCTTGATGACCTCCGCCCACTTCTTGCGATCGGCCATGATCGTGGTTTTGAACTCGGCCGGCGAGCCGATCACGGTATCCATGCCGCTGTCGACAAAGCGCTTCTGCACCTCCGGCTTGGCAACGGCCGCACGCAGCGCCTTGTTCCAGAGGTCGGTCAGGTCGGCCGGCAGGCCCTTGGAGCCGAAGACGCCGAACCAGTTCACCACCTCGAAGCCCGGCAGGAACTTCGAGATCAGCGGCAGGTTGGGAAAGAGTGGCGAGGGCCGCGGCGACCCGAAGGCCACCGGGATCAGGCCGCCACCGCCGATCTGGCCCAGGAACTCCGGCATGTTGCCGAACATCATGTCGCAATTGCCCGCGATCATGTCCTGGATGGCGGGCGCACCACCGCGATAGGGCACGTGCAGGATGTTGACGCCGGCCATCTTCTTGAAGAGTTCGCCCGCCAGATGCTGCGACGTGCCGTTGCCCGCCGACGCATAGGTGAGCTTGCCTGGATTCTTCTTCGCGAAGTCGATGATCTCCGGCACGGTGCGATATTGCATGTGCTTGCCGACGACCAGCATGTTGTAGACGCCGGCGACGTTGGCGATCGGCGTGAGGTCGGTATCGACGTTGATCGGCAGCTTCTGCCCCGGCATCACCGGCGCCACGCAGAGCGCTGCCATGGCAGCCAGTCCGATCGTGCGGCCATCCGGCGGCGCATTGGCGATCGTCTCGTTGGCAATGAAGCCGCTGGCGCCCGTCTTGGTGTCGACGATCACCTTCTGGCCAACTTCCGGCCCGACCGCCTCCGCGAGGATGCGCGACAGGAGATCGGCCGTGCCGCCCGGTGCGAAGCCGCACAGGAAACGCACATCGCCGGTGATCTTCTGAGCGAATGCCGGGCCGGCGGCGAGAGCTGCGAGCGCGGCGCTGCCCGCGCCCACGAATGTTCTTCTTTGCATTTCATTTCCTCCCTTGATCCGCAAAGCCTAGCATACTTGCCACACGGTCAAGCCGATCCGTCGCACCATCGTCATGGGGCGCTGGCCGCCGCAAGGAGGACTTTGGGCCCGCCTCGCGAAGGACGCGGGCCTCAAGGCAGATAGCTACTTCACTGACGAGAACGCCGTCGGTGACAGGAACTGGTTGGAGACATTGGCGACGATGGCGCCGTCCTTCTCGGTCTCGGCGCGCTTGGCCAGCCAATCAGGATCGGCCGCGAAGGCGTTCCACTTCTTCTCGCGGTCGGCCAGCGAATCCCAGGCTAGCAGATAGTAGAGTTCCTGGTTCGACTCGCCGACCAGGGTTGTCCAGAAGCCGGCCTGCTTGATGCCATGCTTGTCCCACAGCTTCAGCGTGATGGTGGCGAAGCGATTGAGCAACGCCGGCAGACGGCCCGGCACGCATTTGTAGACACGCAGTTCGTAGATCATTCTTTTCCCCTTTTAGAAGGCAGCGTCGAAGCGCGGCACGAAACCGTCGCCCTTGTGGTCGATATGGCAACTGAACGGCGCGCCGAAATGGCAAGGCATCAGGCGTGCGCCGCTGCCGGCACAATGTTCCAGTGCCTCGCGCCGGCTCTTGCGTGCACCGACAGCGTCGGCGCAGGCGAAGCTGTTCCATTCGGGATGATAGACCTGCACGGCGTGATGCAGGATGTCACCGCAGAATAGCGCCTTCTCACCGCGCGACTCGAACTTGATGGCGATGGTGCCGGGCGTGTGACCGGGGGCCGGTTCGACCGCGAGGTTCTCGTCGAGGCGCGCCGCGCCCTCCACCATCTGCGTGAGACCCGCTTCGACCACCGGCAGCACCGAGTCGCGGAACGAGCCGGCGTTGACTGGTCCGGTCTTGGGATCGCTGTCGAGCTTGAGATAGTGATCGTAGTCGGCGCGGCTGAAGACGTACTTGGCATTCTTGAAGGTCGGCACCCAACGGCCGTTGTCGAGGCGTGTGTTCCAGCCCACATGATCGACGTGAAGGTGAGTGCACATCACCATGTCGACCTGATCGGGCTCGACGCCGGACGCCTTCAGCCGCTCGAGATATTTGGTCTCCATGAGATGCCACTTGGGCCGATGCGGTCGCGGCTTGTGATTGCCGACACAGGTATCGATCAGGATGGTCTTGCCGTCGACCTTCAGCAGCCAGCTATGGACGCTGAGCTTCAGCCAGCCCGACGCTTCGTCGTAATGCGCCGGCAACAGCCAGTCGCGATGGCGCTGCACGACGGCCGGATCCCAGTCGGGAAAGAACGTCTTGGCTTCGAAGTTGGGCTCGTAGCTTTCCTCGATGCGCACGGCCGTGCCGGCGCCGAGTTTCACCTCGGTCATGGTCCCTCCCCCTTCGACGCGAGCTTAGCGTTGCCGGATAGGCGCGGGAAAGGTGCAGATTTCGAGTGTAAGAATGCCTGCCAGGAATGGCAGGCCCGGGACGCCGCCTTAGAACGGCAGGCGGGCCGCGTCGACGCGCTCGACGTGACGGTGTGCGAGGGTCGCGACAGTCGCGCCAAGGATCGGCCCGATAACAGCCAGCCCGATGAAGTGGACGCCGACGAACCATGGCTCGAAGACACCCGGCACCAGATGGCCGACGGTCACCGCAAGAACGAAGAAGAGAACGGCGAAACCCAAGCCGCTCGCGAAGCCACCGAGGGCGACGAGAAGCGTCGAGGCCGTAAGCGACCGGCCGATCATATAACTAAGCCCGAGGGCAGCTCCGGCCGCGACCAGAGCAGTAATCGTTTCCATCACGCACTCTCCAATACGCTCTCGACTTGCGAGAAATCAGAGTCGACACTGCGTAAGCCCCCCTAATTTGAAACATCCACACACCGTCGAGAACCGACCAAATACGCATGTCTGAACGATCATTTGACTGGCTTTCCGCAGCGGAACTCTCAAAACTTTATCAGCGCCGGGAGGCTTCACCTGTCGAAGTCATCGACGCAATGCTGGTTCGTGCAGCGAAGCTGCAACCTCATCTCAATGCCTTCGTCATGATCGACGAGGCTGGCGCCAAGGCTGCGGCAGCAGCTTCGGAAGCGCGCTGGCAGAAGAATCAGCCTCTTTCTCCCTTCGATGGCGTCCCAACGACGATCAAGGACACCACCAACGTGAAGGGCTGGCCGACGCGCTACGGCTCGCACGCCACCGACGAAACCCCGGTCAAGGAGAGCGCCCCGGTCGCCGAAAGGTTGCAGTCGGCCGGCATGATCTTGCTGGGGAAAAGCACCACGCCGGAGTTCGGCTGGAAGGCGCTGACCGACTCGCCGCTGCAGGGCACGACCCGTAGCCCATGGAATCTCGAGCACTCGCCGGGTGGTTCGTCGGGCGGTGCCTCGTCACTCACCGCCGCCGGTATCAATCCTTTCAACCACGGTAACGATGGCGGCGGCTCGATCCGCATTCCCGCCGGCCATACCGGTCTGGTCGGTCTCAAGCCGTCGTTCGGACGCATCCCGCAGTATCCCGCCGATGCTCCCTTCGCCGACGTGATTAGCCAGGGCGTGCTGTCGCGTACCGTGCTCGACACCGCCATGGCGCTGAACATCACGGCGGGACCCGATGCGCGGGACTGGCGATCGCTGCCCGCCGAGCCGCGCGACTATACGGTCGGCCTCGAGGCCGGCGTGCGCGGCTGGAAGATCGGCCTCAGCCTCGACTTCGGCCATGTGAAGGCCGACCCCGAAGTGCGCGATCTCGTTGCCGCCGCCGCGAAACGCTTCGAGGACCTCGGCGCCCATGTCGAGGATGTCGGTCCGTTGATCGATCCGTTGCAGTTGTCTTTCGAGCCGCTGTGGATCGGCAGCTTCGCGACCCGCTTCCGCCAGATCCCGACGCAGCTCCATGGCAAGCTCGACCCCGGCTTCCGCGCCGCCGCCGAGAAGGGCCTCGCCATCACGCTGGCCGACTATGCCAAGAGCTACGAAGCCAAGAGCAAGCTGGCGCGCGATCTCGCTCTATGGCACCGCCAGTACGATCTGCTGCTGGCGCCGGTGGCGCCGACCGCCGGGCCACCGGTCGACACGCTCTATAATTCAGAAGCGTTTCCGCGCTGGACCAAGGGCGCGCCCTACACCTTGCCGTGCAACCTCACGGGCCAGCCCGCCGCGTCGATGCCGGCAGGCCTCACCAAGGCCGGTCTCCCCGTCGGTCTGCAGATCATCGGTGCCCCGCGTGCCGATCATGTCGTCCTGCAGGCGATGCGTGCCTACGAAAGCGCGAGCGGCTGGACCTGGCCGCAGGCGAAGGTCGTGGAGACGCTGAAGGGACTCTAGTTCGAAGCCTCGGGGTAGGACGAGACTTCAATCAGATTGCCTTCCGGATCGTGGCAGTAGACCGAGACGAACGAACCCAATGCACCTGAGCGGGTTGTCGGACCTTCGACAACCTTCACGCCGCACGCCTCGAAGTGGGCAATCGTTTCAACCGGCGATGATGTGGTCACGAAGCACAGGTCGAGCGCGCCGGGTATGTCGACCTTGGATGTCACCCAGCTCTCGTCGCCCGTGGGGCGAACATTGATCTTCTGGTTGCCGAAGAAGAGCGCGATACGCTGCTCTCGTCCATAGACCTGCTTGGTCATGCCCAGGACACGCTGATACCAGTCGGCCGTGGCCTCGACATCCCGGCAGCTCAGAACGAGATGATCCACGCGTTCGATCTTCAACGACATCGTTCACCTGTTTGATGGGTGTCCGATCATAGTGCTGAAGCACGTCGGAGAAGTCACGCCAGGCGGGAAAGCTCAGACGGGCCGCCACCGGGGCGGATGCTGCGCAGGGCGATCACCAGGACGCGGTAGCCGAGGAAGCCGCCGCACAGGGCGCTGATTGCCGCGATGTACGCCGGCTCGACGATCAACTCACCGGCTAACGCCGAGATGAAGTCGATGGACATCGCCGCGACAAGTATCAGCGAGGCGACAACGCCGTCGATCGTGCGCGGCAACCAGAGGAGTCCCGTCGTCTTGTCGGTGCGCACCGGCAACGCCCAGCCCCGTCGACGACCGAGGAACGAGCCGACGACGAAAGACGCGAGCCACAGCACGTCGTGGAAGATGCTCGTCTCGAAGACACTCGCCAGAAGCATGAGGGCGACGATGACGGAGAAGCCCCCCGGCAATGCCAACCGACCCAAAGTCGTTATGCCACCGCGCGACTGCGATGCAGACGTCCAGAGGCAGAGCAGAGCGAACAGAAGCGTGAGGCCGTTCGCCAGACTTAGAGGCGAGATCATGGGCGCAGCAAACGCCACCGCATCGAACGAGTAAAGCCTTGAGGTTGCACAAGGACTGTCGGCCTGTTTGTAGACTTCGATTGCGGACTTGGTGAAGTACCGGACAAGTCTGGGTGGAGAGCGGCACAGAACGAGGATTTTGCAATCGACATCGCAAGGACGCCGTCGATTGCAGAGGAAGTGTTTGAACGAATGGACCACGGCGGCACAACGACGCGGGGATGCCGCTATTTGACCGACCGGCAGGTGCCACGCATCGTTAGAGGCAAGAACAAGGCAGCGCCCGGGGAGGACAAGGATGCGCATGCAACAGGCCGTTGGCTGGTCGAAGTCGGCGACTCTGCCGACGAGACCGAGCGCGACCTCCACCGCACCGGCCTCTGCCGCATGCTCCAACCTCCCCGTGTCGGCGGCGCCGATCTCGATGTCGGCATTATCGTCGACACATGCGCTGCGATCGCCCGCGTCTGTCCCTCGACCGCCTGGAACCTCGGCAATCTCGCCAGCCATCATTGGATGCTGGGTTACTACCAGCCCGCGGCGCAGGAAGAGATCTGGGACATCTCGCGCGACACGCTGATCGCCACGTCGCTCGCCTTCCCCGCCGGCCGCGGCCGCAAGGTCGATGGCGGCTACGAGGTCTCTGGCCGCTGGCCGCTTTCCTCCGGCGTCGACAATTCCGACTGGAACATGCTGGCCTTCATTGTGCGCGAGCGCGACGACGGCCCACCGGTCGATCAGCGCTTCGCGCTCGTCCATCGCTCGCAATACGAGATCATCGACACTTGGCATGCCGTCGGTCTCTCCGGCACAGGCTCCAAGGATGTCGCAACCAGAAACCTGTTCGTGCCGGAGTACCGCACGCTCACGGCGTGGGCGCTGAATGGCAAACCTCACCCGGGCTCGGCGCGCAAACGCAATGCCACGACCACCGGGCAGCCGGTCGGCGCCAGCGTGACCGTCCAGATCAAGGTGGCCAAGGCTGGTGCACACATCGACACGGCGGAGATGATGATGCGAGCGGTCTGCTCGCACGCGATGGAGATAGCGCGCGCCGGCCGCGAGCCTCGGCACGAGGACGAGCTGCGTTACCGCCGCGACGCGTTCTTCTCGGTGCGCCTTTGCCTCGAAGCCGTGAATATTCTGATGACGGTCTAGGGCTCCAGCGGTCTCTATCTCAGCGGCACCATGCAGCGCCTGTTCCGTGACGCCCATGCCGCGAAAGCGCATGTCATGTTCTCGCCCGACATCCTGGGCGCCCTGTTCGGCCAGAACGCCCTCGCCATGGCCGGGCCGCCGCCTCTCCTTTGACCGGCCTGTCTCCACCCACGGGAAAGTGACTTGGGATTCTCCTCCAGGCGACGCGAGGATAGCCGCGTCAATCAAGCAAGAAGCCTAGGGAGAGAACGATGACACTTACCAGACACGCGCTGGCAGGGATGGCCGGGGCAACGATGATGCTGGCCGCCTCAGCCTATGCCCAACAGCCTCCGCCGCAGTTTCCTGAGATGACCTTCTTCGTCACCAGCGTCGGCGGACCGCAGGGCGCCAACTATGGTGGCCTCGAAGGTGCCGACCGCCACTGCCAGACCCTGGCAGCCAAAGCCGGCGCCGGTGCCAAGACATGGCGTGCCTATCTCAGCACGCAGGCGGTGGGCGGTGCGACGGCGGTCAACGCACGCGATCGCATCGGCAAAGGCCCATGGGTCAATGCCAAAGGAGTCCAGATCGCGACCAGCGTCGATGACCTGCACTCGCCCAACAACAAGATCGCGGCCGAGACCGTCGTCGCCGAGACCGGCCGCCTGATCCCGAGCCGGCTCTACACGGTGAACCAGCACGACATCCTGACCGGCACGCAGGCCAACGGTACCGCCTTCCCGCCCGACAAAGACATGACGTGCGGTAACTGGACCAAGAGTGGCGAAGGCAATGCCATGGTCGGCCATTCCGACCGCATGGGGCTGCGCGACGACGAGGCGTCGAAGTCGTGGAACACCTCGCACCCGTCGCGGGCGTGCGACGCCGCTTCGCTGGTGGCCACCGGCGGCGCCGGCCTGCTCTATTGCTTCGCCGCGAACTGAGCAAAGCATTGCGGCGCCGGGGAACCGGCGCCGCAATGGCATCTTCTCAAAGCATCAAGGCCCGGTTTTCTCGGCATTCCAGAACAGCATCGCGCTCATGGGCGGCAGCCAGCCCTTGCTGTTGGTGCGATGGACCATCATGCCGTACCACTCACCGAGCGGATAATGCGTGCCCAAGGTCGCGGCACGGACCTGGATCTCCGTCGCGATCTTCTTCTGCTGCTCAAGATCCGGCGCACGCGCGAACTGGTCGCGCAGCTCCTCCAGCTTCTTGTCGCAAGGCCAGCCCGGCGTCGCCTTCTCACATGACGCGTTGAGATTTTGCGACACGATCGGGTTCGAGGAGTCGAGTGCACCCCAGCTCGTGAGGAAGAGGTTCCAGCCGCCATTGGCCGGCGCATCCCGCTTGTTCGTCCGACTGACCGTGGTCTGCCAGTCCGCCGATTGCATGTCGACCTTGAAACCGGCCTTCTCGAGCTGCGCCTTGGCGACAGGCGCGAGATTGACGAGCGCCGCCAGATCGGTCGTCCGCATCAGTACGACCGGCGTTCCATCGTAGCCTGCCGCCTTGAGGAGTTCGCGCGCCTTGGCGACGTTGCCCTCCAGACGGCCGTCCATGCCTTCCGTGGTGGCGAGCGGCGTGCCGCAGATGAAGTAGGCCTTGCACACCTGATAGAATTTCTCGTCGCCGACCTGCGCATCGAGGAAGGGCTTCTGGTCGATGGCATAGCCCGCAGCCTCGCGGATCTTCGGATTGTCGAAGGGCGGATGCAGCCAGTTGAGGCGGAACGTGTACTGTCCGGGATACTTGCCGCGCTGATAGACGATCGACTTGTTGGCCTGCAGCATCGGCAGCAGGTCGGGTGGCAGCGCTTCGATGACGTCGATCTCGTTGTTCTGCAGCGCATTTACCGCCGTCTGCACGTCGGGCATCACGAGCCATTCGATGCGGTCGATTTTCGGGACCTTGCCGCCCGCCAGCCCGGACGGCGGTTCGGCGCGCGGCTTGTAGTTGGGATTCTTGACGTAGACGACCTTCTCGCCCGGCTTCCACTCGTCGGCCTTGAAGATGAAGGGCCCCGATCCCGTCGCGTCGCGTATCTGTTGCGTGCCCGGCGTGTCGGCGATGCGCTTGGGCATCATAAAGGGCGCCGTGCTGCCGGGCTTGGCGAACGACTCGATGACGAAGCCGTACGGCTCCTTGAGGGTCAGGCGGAACGTCTTGTCGTCGACGGCCTCGAGATCCTTGGTGGCCTGCATCAGGCGCTGCCCGACGCCGTCGCGCTCGGCCCAGCGCTTGATCGATTGGACGCAGTCTGCCGCAAGAACAGGCCTTCCATCGTGCCACTGCAGGCCATCACGCAGGACGAAGGTGTAGGTGAGCTTGTCGTCGCTGACCTTGTAGCTGTCGACCATCTGGGGCTGCGCCTTCATGTCGGCGTCGAGCGCAAACAGCGTATCGTAGACCAGATAGCCGTGCGTTCGCGCGATCTGCGCCGACACCCAGATCGGATCGATGACCTTGAGATCGGAATGCATCACCGCGCGCAACGTCGTCGGCGTGCTTTGTGCGATGGCTGCGAGCGGCCACGTTACAGCCAGCGTTGCGATAGCGGCGGTCAGACTTCGGCGTACCAAACCTTGCACAGTCCATCCTCCTCGGCGGCATCGCGCCATCACGGAGGTTCAGGCAAATTCTACGCCACGTCAAAGAACTGCCGAACGACTCTACACTGCAGCCCCGGGGGATCGACCCACGCCAGAGGCATCGATCTTCACGCCGCAGTTTCGCTCCTCTTGAAGATCGCCGCAGATCCAATTGCGAACGGTTCGCAATTACGTTAACGTCCACCTGCCTTGCCGTTCGACACTACATCCCTGTTCATCGCGCACCGCCGATCCCTGGTCGACTACGCCACCAGCATCGTCGGCTCGCGTGCGCAGGCGGAGGATCTGGTCCAGGAAGCCTGGCTGCGTTTCGACGAGGTTGCCCGCCAGCGGCTTCTCGGCGAACCACTCGCCTACCTCTACAGGATCGTGCGCAATCTGGCGGTCGACGGACGCCGCCGCGGCGCGCGCGAGGACAAGATCTTCGCCAAGCTCGATCTCGATGTGGCGGTGTCGCTTGACAGTCCATCGACGCCGGAAGCCGTCGCGCTCTATCGCGATGAACTGCGTCTGCTCGACGAGGCCCTGGCCGAGTTGCCGGAGCGCACGCGGATCGCCTTCGAAATGCATCGGTTCGGTGGCTGCAAGCTGCGGGAGATCGCGGCCTTCCTCGGCATCTCCCTGCCACTGGCCCAGGTGCTGGTGACGGATGCGTTGCAGCACTGCAAACACCGCCTGGGATGGCCCTGAACTATTTCAAGAATCCTAGGCGACTGGATCGTTACCAAGATAGGACTCCGCCAGAAGAGGCTCGAAGAGGAAGGGATGGAGGAAACGGCGGACACGGCGGATCAGGCACGGCAGCTCGCCTCCCGAGAGGCCACCGAGTGGCTCATCCTGCTGCAGGAGGACCCTGGCGACGACAATCTACGCCGTCGCTTCGAGGTCTGGCGCGCCGCGAGCCCGCTGAACGAGGCGGCATGGGCGACGACCCGTCATGTCTCCGGCATGGTGGCCGCGACGACCCCGGCCCACGCCGACAAGTGGCGTCCCTTCGTGGCCGGACAGCGCGGGGCAGCACGGACGCAAGCGG
The DNA here is from genome assembly GCF_004297405.1 of Reyranella sp. Lineage (GTDB taxonomy): Bacteria > Pseudomonadota > Alphaproteobacteria > Reyranellales > Reyranellaceae > Reyranella. The sequence continues at coordinate 191,231 of NZ_SCVC01000011.1, read as the reverse complement.
TATGGGCTGCCGGGATAATCGATGCGCTGAAACGGCGTTGGCTGCTTGCCACGATGGGGACGGCTGTCGCCGCAGCGCTCGCTCTTGTGGTCGCGCCCGCGGCGCTCGTGCAACTCCGGTCCGACTACACGACGGGCACGGCCGCATTGCGTCATCTCGAATTGCAGGATGGCAGCGAAGTGACGCTGGCCCCCGCCAGCGCCATCGCGGTTTCCTATGAGGCTGGCGAGCGGCGCGTGCGGCTGCTGCAGGGCGAAGCCTTCTTCCAGGTCAAACCGGACAAGGCGCGCCCGTTCCGCGTCGTCGCAGGTGACGTCCAGGCTTTGGTGGTCGGCACCAGTTTCGACGTCCGTTGGGAGTCAGGCGGCGTCAGCGTCGCCGTGCAGGAGGGCGTCGTACAGGTTGGCGCCTCGGAGGGCGCATTCACCGCAACCGAGCGACTCGAAGCCGGCCAATCGGTGAAGGTTCTGCGTAAAGGCGAAATCCGTCGTGCGGACGAGCCTCCGCATTTGATCGCCGGCTGGCGACAGGGCCAGCTCCTCGCACAGGATCGAAGCCTGCGGGACGCCGTCGAAGAGCTTCGCCGTTATTGGGGAGGCGCCATCATCCTGACTGACGACGCGCTCGGTGATCTGCGCATCACGGGAGCCTACAATCTCGATGACCCCGAAGAGGCACTGCGCGGCATGGCGCGCGCTCACGGTGCGAAAGTGCGCCGTGTCACGCTGTGGGTCCTTGTTGTCTCCGGTTCGTAGGGCTCGCGAAGAATTTTTAGAATTTCGCGCAGCCACGTCGTTGCATCGATAAGGGAGCAGCAACGCGACGCCTTTCCCGGGCGAGCCGCCGCCGTATCGCGCCAGCTCTGAGTCTTGGGGAATGGAGTCTGGCGTGACGAAGATGCGCATTCGAGCGATGCGCTTCCGCGTAGTTGCGGGAGCGTCGACGCTTCTGGCTGCCTTAGCGGCAAACACAGCAACAACTCATGCGCAGGAGCCACCGCCTTCGGCGCAGATGATGGCGCAAGCGGCGAACACACGCACGTTCAACATCCCTCCTCAATCACTCGCCAGCGCCCTGCCGTTGTTCGGTCAGCAATCCGGCCGGCAGATCACCGCCGATGCCGCCCTGGTACGCGGTCTCTCCACGCAAGGCGTACAGGGCACGATGACGATCGACGCTGCCCTGCAGCAGCTCCTCGCAGGGACAGGCCTCTCCTGGTCGGGATCGCGCGGCGCTACGATCGCGCTGCACCGCATAGGTCAGAGCAGCGACTCCACGCTGCAGCTCGATCCCGTGCAGGTACAGGGTTATCCGGTCCCGTCGCAGGCGATGATCGACAATATCCCGGCACCCTATGCCGGCGGCCAGGTCGCGACGGGAAGCCAGCTCGGCCTGCTCGGCAATCGCGACGTGATGGACACCCCCTTCAACCAGACGAGCTACACGGCGAAGAAGGCGCAGGACCAGCAGGCGAAGACGATACGAGATGTCCTGATCGACGATCCGTCGGTGAGATCGTTCTATCCCGACGGAAGCACGGGCATCGACGCCATGTACATCCGCGGCTTCAGCGTTCTGGATTCGCCCATGCTCGGCGGATTGCAGGGCATGGCACCCTACCTCTCGGTGATGCCCGAGTTCGCCGAGCGAGTCGAAGTGCTCAAGGGGCCGAGCGCGATGCTGTTCGGCATGCCGCCGGGCGGTTCCGTCGGCGGCACGATCAATCTCGTGGCCAAGCGCGCCGGTCCCGATCCTCTGACCCAGTTCACCGCATCCTATAATTCGACGGCGCAGTTCGGCGGCCATGTCGATATCGGCCGCCGCGTCGGTCCAGACAAGGAAGTGGGTGTTCGGCTCAACGGCGTCTATCGCGCCGGTCAAACGGCCGTGGAGTGGAACAGCGACAAGAGGGCTTTGACCACTCTCGGTCTGGATTTCCGCGGCGAGCGCGTGCGCTTGTCGGCCGATCTCGGTTACCAGTACCAGTTCATCAACGGACTGATCCCGTTCATCGCCTTGGGGGCCAATGTTCCGGTTCCCTGGGCGCCAGACGCCCGCAGCAATCCCGGCGGACAGCCGTGGAGCACCAACGAACGCAAGGACATCTTCGGCATCGTCAGGGGTGAGTTCGATCTGACGGAGCGCATCACCGCCTACGCGACGTTCGGCGCACACGATTATCGCAACGGACAGTTCGGCGTGTTCAACGTAGCCGTCAACAATGCGTCCGGCGCCGCCACGACCACGCCACGGACCCAGAACATCTATTCGACGTGGCTGACCGGCGAGGCAGGCATCCGCGGCACGGTCGATACCGGTCCGATCGGGCACGAGTTTGCCTTCAGTGCCACGACGCTCCAGCAGGACCAGGGAGCGAATGCGGTCAACGGCACGGCCTATGCCACGACCATCTATGATCCGCTGATCGTCGCGCGGCCAAATCTCGCGAACCCCGCGGCCAACAAGACCGCGACCAGCACCCTCTCCAGCCTCGCAATCGCCGACACGCTGTTGATGGCGGACAAGCGCATCCAGCTCACGCTCGGCGGCCGCCTGCAGCAGGTCAGATCCACCAACTACAACGTGCTCACCGGCGCCCAGACATCGACCTACGATCAGAGCGCGCTCACGCCATCGGTCGCGCTCGTCGTCAAGCCGTGGAGCAATGTCTCTCTCTACGGCAACTTCATTCAGGGCCTGCAGCAGGGCATCGTCGTCGGGCCGGCCTTCACGAATGCCGGCGAGATCTTTGCTCCCTATGTGTCGACGCAGTTCGAGGTCGGCGTGAAGGTCGACTGGGGAAAGCTCACCACGACGGCCAGCCTCTTCCAGATCACCCAGCCGAGCATCCTGACCAACGTCACGAACAACACGCAGTATCTCGGCGGCGAGCAGCGCAACCAGGGGCTCGAGCTCAACTTCTTTGGTGAACCGATCGAAGGCGTGCGCCTGCTGGGCGGTGCGATGTTTCTCGATGCTGTCCTGACCAAGACCCAGGGCGGCGTCACGAATGGCTGGACGGCGCCGATGGCCCCGAGCGTCGAGCTACGCCTGGCGGGCGAGTGGGACTTGCCGTTCGTGCCCGGTCTCACGCTCAACGGTCGTATGGTCTACACGGGCTCGCAGTACATCGATGCGACCTGGCCTCGGCGCAGCCTGGCGGCCTGGACGCGCTTCGATGTCGGGGCTCGTTATACGTTCGAGAACCCCGGCGCCAAAGGAAAGCTCCTTGTCGCTCGCTTCAACGTCGAAAATCTCTTCGACACCAACTACTGGGCAGGCGGCTTCGGGGCGACCACGCTCAGCGTCGGAGCGCCGCAAACTTTCAGGCTGTCGTTGACCGCAGATTTCTAGCGGCTGTCGCGCCCCGGCGCCTTCTTCCTCGAGAAGGCGCCGCCTGCTTCGTGAACGTTCGCCGTTTCCCTGTGAAAGGGAACGGCTTTAGGCTTCGATCTTCACGCCGGCGGTGGTGATCACCTTCCGCCACTTCTCGACTTCGTCGTTCAGGAACTTCGCCGTCTCCGCCGGCGTCGCGCCGACCGGGATCACGGCCTGCTCGGCCAGCCGCTTGCGCAACGCCTCGTCCTTCACGGCCTTGGCGACTTCGGCACCCAGCTTGTCGACGATGTCCTTCGGCGTGTTGGCCGGCGCCATGAACATCACCCAGCTCGAGGATTCGATCAGCGGGCCGCCCGACTCGACGATGGTTGGGATGTCTTCGGCGCCCGGCACGCGATCCTTCGACATCATGGCGAGCGCCCGGACCTTGCCGGCACGCACCTGACTCATCGTGCCGATCGGCACGTCGAGCAGGAGCTGTAGGTTGCCCGACATCAGATCGGCCAGCGCCGGCGCCGTGCCCTTGTACGGCACATGCACCATCTTGGTGCCGGTGACCTGCATGATCAGTTCCGTCGAGAGATGGGCGGCCGCGCCCACGCCCGAGGAGCCGAACGAGATCTTGCCCGGGTTCTTCTTGGCGTAGTCGATCAGCTCGCCGACGCTCTTTACCGGCATGTCGTTGCTGACGAGGATCATGATCGGCGCGATGCCGACCAGCGACACCGGCGCGAAGCTCGCCACCGGATCGAACTTCAGCTTGCCTTCGTAGAGCGTCTTGTTCGCCGCATGGGCAGCAATGACGGTCAGGAAGGTGTAGCCATCGGGTGGGGCATTCGCGACGATTTCGGCACCGATCAGCGAGTTGGCACCGGGCTTGTTGTCGACCACGAAGGTCTGACCGACGTTGGTCTTCTCCAGGGTGAGGCGCGTCACCGAATCGGTGAGGCCGCCCGCCGTGTAAGGCACGACCCAGCGGATCGGCTTGTTGGGCCATGCCTGCGCTCCGGCCTGGCCCGGAAAGAGCGCGGCGCCGGGCGCGAGAGCTGCAGCGGCGCTTGCCGCCAAAATGGAGCGACGATTGAATTTGGTCTTCATCTTGAACCTCCCACACTAGTCGATCAGACACATGCCCGGCCCGGCCGCCCTGCTCAAGCGGCGAAAGGAGGCAGTCTGTTCTTTTCCGCTAAGCGGGCCTAGGGCGGTATGAGTTGAGATGGGACCGTTCGCGGTCCCATCTCAACTCATACGCGCGAACGGACGGCGGCAGAACCACACATCATGCTTTAGGGCTGAAGATCGCGACCGGCTGCGCCACGCCGCGCAACGGGTGTCGCCCGAGATCGTCGAGCGGCCGGTCGAGACGGGCTGCGACCGTCTCGGTGATGAGGATGGTGCGCCCGAGCGACTTGCTGAGGGCTTCGACCCGGCTTGCCGCGTTGACGGCGCGGCCGATCACGGTGAAGTCGAGGCGTCCGGGGGCGCCGACATTGCCGAAGAACACTTCGCCATCGTGCAAGGCGATCCCGGTACGCAGCGGATGCCAGCCCTTGATGGCGGCGATCTCCGCCGGCGGTGCCGCGTTCAGCCGCTCCAGGTCCGCGCAGGCCTGCTCGGCAGCAGCGAGAGCCGCCTGCGCCGCCGCCTGCTCCGTCGCGAAGGTCGTGAAGGGGAAGACGGCCAGGAGCCCATCACCGATGAACTTCAGCACCTCCCCGCCATGGTCGAGCACGGCGCCGGCCAGGCATCCGAAGTAGGCATTGAGCAGCGTGATCATGTCCGGCCCGGACAGCCGTTCCGACAGGTCGGTGAAGCCGCGCAGGTCCGACACCCAGATCACAGACTGAATCGGCTCGCCGGCGCCGCGCTTGATGAGGCCGTCGAGCACGCGACCACCGGCCGCCACGCCGAGATAGGTATCGAGCACGTTGCCCGCGATGCGCCGCTGGATCTGCCGCTCGACATGCAGGGCGAAGAGCTTCAGGACCCGCTGCAACGCGGACAGTTGCGCATCGGAGAAACCGCCCTCGCACGAGGTCGCGACTGTCGCAGCGTTGTGATACCGGCCGCCGGCCCGGAGCGGCAGTGCGAGGTATTCGACGATCCCTTGTCCTGCCAGCTCGGCCATCAGCGGGTGGCGCGCCACCGCCTCGGGATCGGTGGTCTTGCCGCGATAGGCCTGCCCCCGTTCGATGACACCGGCCAGCGGATTGCGTCGATAGGCGTCGGATTGCAGGGCGTCTTCGCTGACCTTGACCTCGTCGCAGAAGCCGTCGGCGGCGTTCCAGTTCCAGGCGAAGCCGTAGACCTGCGGATGCAGGGTCCCGACATGCAGGCTGGCGCGGTCGAGCGGCAGGCCGGCCGTCACCAGCCGCCAAACGAGCTCTTCGAAGCACGGCAGGGTGTCGTCCTCTGCCGCGGCATTGCCCAGCAGCCAGGCTTCGATCGCCTCGAAGCCCACGACCGAGCCGACGCCTCCCCATCGTCGCGCCGAGCGACGCAGCAGGGAGACGAATGGCGGATAGGATCTCGGCGCGGGATCGACGGGAAGCTGAACCATTCTACTTCGTAGTATAGCCGCCGTTGACCAGGATGGTCTGGCCGGTCATCCACCAGCCATCGGACACCATGAAGCGGATATAGGGGACGATGTCCTCGATGTGGGTGAGGCCGGTCTTGGTAAACTTCGAGAGAGCTGCCGCCGTCTTGTGATAGGCGACCGCGTCCGCCCCTTCGGCCGGATAGAAGAAGGGCGTGTCCATCGGGCCGGGGCCGATTGCCGTCACGGAGATGCCACGCTCGCCGAACTCCTTCGAGGCTGCCCGGGTGAAATGCTCCACCGGCGCCTTGGTCCCTGCATAGGCCGCATAGAACGGCGTGAAGGCGCCGAGCAGTGACGTGACGAGCGTGCAGATCTTGCCGTTGTCGTTGACGTGCTTGCCGGCCTCCTTGAGGAAGAAGAAGGCCGACTTTGCGTTCACCGCGCTCATCTCGTCGTACTCTGCCTCGGAAACCTCGACGATCGGCTTCTTCAGCACCTTGCCGACGGTGTTGATGGCGATGTCCGGACGCCCGATAGCGGCAATGGCATCCGCAAAGAGCTTCTCCATCGCGCCCGCGCTGGTGAGGTTGGCCTGCAGCGCCACCGCCTTGGCGCCGGCCGCCTGCACGGCAGCGACCGTTGCGTCCGCCTCTGCCTTGCTAGCGGCGCTGTTGTAGTGAACCGCGACGGCCTTCGCGCCGTGTTCCGCCAGATCGCGGGCGATGAGGCCGCCCAGATTCTTGGCTCCGCCGGCGATCAGTGCGGTTTTGCCCTTGAGGCTGTGGTCGACCATCGATGAGGCTCCTTCGTTGTCTGGACGAATGACCTCAACTTGATCGTTCATCTGATTGGAATAAAGTGGCCAAAACCGACATCACTTGTCGGATAGACCAAACAATTGGCCGCGTTATGGATCGCATCGAAAGCCTGCGAATCTTCGCCCGCATCGTTCAGTGCGGCAGCTTCACCAAGGCGGCGGCAACCCTGCAAATGCCGCGCTCGTCGGTCTCGATGGCCATCCAGGAACTCGAGGCCCGTATCGGCGCACGGCTTCTCGCCCGCACGACGCGCCGCGTGGCGCCGACACAGGAAGGTATCGCCTTCTATGAACGCTGCGAGCGTCTCCTCGGCGATTATGAAGAGGTCGAAGGCCTGTTCCGGCAGTCGTCCAGCCTTCCCGCCGGCAGATTGTCGGTCAATGTGCCGGGCCGTATGGGCCGCCTGATCTTTGCGCCGGCGCTTCCCGATTTCTTCCGCCGCTATCCCGAGATCGAACTGGAGCTGGGTGTCACCGATCGCGCCATCGACCTGGTGCATGAAGGTGTCGACTGCGCGGTGCGCGTTGGACCGTTGGGCGATTCGAGCCTCGTCGCCCGCAAGGTCGGCGACATCACCTTATGCAACTGCGCAAGCCCGTCTTACCTGCACAAGCACGGCACGCCGGAGACGATCGACGATCTCGAGCGCCACGTCGCCGTTGGCTATGCCTCGCCGACCAGCGGTAGGATCGAAGAGTGGGAATGGCTCGAAGACGGCATGGTCAGGAGGCGGCCGATACCGACACGCATCACCGTGAACAATGCCGAAGCCTACATCGCCTGCTGCCTGGCCGGACTGGGGCTGATCCAGATTCCCCTCTACGACGTCCGCAGCCACCTCGCGGCCGGCGAACTCGTCGAGGTCCTGCCTCATCTCCGGGCGGCGCCGATGCCGGTGCATATTCTCTATCCGCACCGGCGCCATCTGTCGCGTCGACTTCAGGTGTTCGTCGACTGGGCAAGCGCGCTCCTACGGGAGCACGCCGCCTGAGAGGCACGAAGCTCTAGTCGAGATCGAGACCGTTCATGCCGGCGTTCTTGCGCGCCTTCTTGGCGATCTCGCCCAGCACCTTGCCTGCCTGATGCGGGTCCATGATCTGCTCGACCTCGGGGCCTTTGTGCCAGCCTTCGGCCACCGCAAAGATGCCGTTGCCCGCCTGGAAGACGCGGCCCGTGACTTCGCGGCTGTCTTCGCTGACGAGCCACGTGGCGACCGGCGCAATCCACTTCGGATCGCGGCGTTTCTTGTCCTCCTCGGTGTACTCGCGCAAATCCTCGGTCATGCGCGTGAACGCCGACGGCGAGATCGAATTGACCGTGATGCCGTAGCGGCCGAGCTCGCGCGCAGCGATGACGGTGAAGGAAGCGATGCCCGCCTTGGCCGCACCGTAGTTGGTCTGACCGATATTGCCGTAGATGCCCGAGACCGACGTGGTGGTGACAATGCGTGCATCGACCGGGCCACCCTTCAGCTTGGCCTGGTCACGCCAATAAGCAGCAGCGTGGCGGGCTGGCGCGAAGGTGCCCTTGAGATGCACCTTGATGACGGCATCCCACTCGTCCTCGCTCATGTTGACCAGCATGCGGTCGCGCAGGATGCCGGCGTTCAGCACGATGGCATCAAGCTTGCCGAAAGCCGAGACAGCCTGGTCGATCATGTTCTTGGCGCCGTTCCAGTCGGAGACGTCGTCGCCATTGGCCACGGCCTCGCCGCCCTTGGCCTTGATCTCGTTCACGACCTGCTGCGCCGGGCCGACATCGTTGCCCTTGCCCGCGCGATCACCGCCCAGGTCGTTCACGACCACCTTGGCGCCATGCTCGGCCAGCATCAGGCAATGTTCCCGGCCCACACCGCGTGCACCGCCGGTCACGATCGCCACCCGTCCTTCGCACAATCTCGCCATTGCTCCCTCCTGTCTTTTGCGTGTCTGAATCCTGGCGTCCTGCGCTAGTCTAGCGGGGCTCATAGGAGGATCGCCATGGACACGCTGCCGCTCGTTACCCCCGAACAGGTCGGACTTTCCGCAGCGCGGCTCGATCGCGTGCGGACATGGATGCATCAGTGGGTCGACAGCGGAAAACTCGCCGGCATGGTCACCTGCGTCATGCGCAAGGGCCAGCTCGCCTTCGCCGAGGTCTACGGCAAGGCGGATGTTGCACGCGACAAGCCGATGCGGCCCGACACGATCTTCCGCATCTATTCGATGACCAAGCCGCTCACCTCGACTGCAATCATGATGCTCTACGAGGAAGGCCGCTTTCAGCTCGACGATCCGATCTCGAAGTTCATTCCCGCCTTCGCCAATCCGCGCGTCTATGTCGGCGGCAGCCGCGGCAAGATGGAAACGGTGCCGGCCGAGCGCGAGATCAACTTCCGCGATCTGCTGACCCATACGTCGGGCCTGACCTATGGCTTCATGGAAAGCACGCCGGTCGACGCTGCCTACCGCGCCAAGGACGGCGTCGATTTCCAGACCGCCGATACCAGCCTCAAGCAGGTCGTCGAGAAGCTGGCGACGATTCCCCTGATCGCGCAGCCTGGCAAGGCGTGGAACTATTCGGTGGCGACCGATGTGTTGGGCTACCTGGTCGAGGTGATCTCCGGCCAGCCCTTCGAGAAATACCTCAAGGAGAAGGTCATCGATCCGCTTCGCATGATCGATACCGACTTCCATGTGCCGAAGGAAAAGCACGACCGCTTCGCGGCCAACTACTCGGCCGGTGCCGGCGGCAAGCTCGACCTGATCGACGATCCGACCAAGAGCCGCTACCTCGCGCCGCGCAAGGTGAACTCCGGCGGTGGCGGTCTGGTTTCGACGGCCGCCGATTATCTGCGCTTCTGCCAGTTCATGCTGAACAAGGGTGAACTCGACGGTGTGCGTCTGCTCGGCCGCAAGACGGTCGAGCTGATGACCATGAATCACTTGAACGGCGACATGGCCGACATGGGCACGCCACGCTTCTCGGAATCGACCTATACCGGCATCGGCTTCGGGCTGGGCTTTTCGGTGATGATCGACCCGGCCAAGGCCTATATCGCCGGCACGCCCGGCGAGTTCGCCTGGGGTGGCGCCGCGTCGACCGCCTTCTGGATCGACCCGGCGGAGGATATGGCGGTGGTGCTGCTGACGCAGCTCATGCCCTCCTCGACCTATCCGATCCGCCGCGAACTGCGCGTGCTCACCTATCAGGCGATTGTCGACTAGGCGAAGGAAGCAGGCGCCATGCGCAACACCAGCAGCATCGAAGTCCGCAAGCTCCACCCCCTGTTCGGCGCGGAAGTTTCAGGGATCGACATCACACGTCCGCTTTCGGCGCGTGAGTTCGGGCCGATCCGGGCCGCCTTCGAGGAGCATTCCGTGCTCCTCTTCCGCGACCAGCCAATGGACGACGACAAGCAGATCGCCTTCAGCGAGAATTTCGGGCCGCTGGAGACGACGGGCAGCGCCAACCCGGCCGCCGGCACCAAGTTCGCGCGCCAGTCGAACCTCGACATCATGACGGGCGAGCCGATCCCACCCGACGACATGCGCATGATCTACCAGAAGGCCAACTACTTCTGGCACTCCGACTCGTCCTTCAAGCGCATCCCCTCGCTCTGCTCGGTGCTGACGGCGCGCATCTGTCCGCCCGAAGGTGGCAATACCGAATTCCTCAGCATGCGCGCGGCGTGGGACGCGCTGCCGCCCGCCCTGCAGGCGACGATCCATCCGCTAATCGCCGAACATGCGCTCGCCCATTCGCGCGATCGTGTGCAGAAGGGAATCCTGAGTGCCAAGTCGTTGTCCGAACTGCCGCCGGTCAAGCAGCGCCTGTTTCGCGACAATCCGATCAACGGCCGCCGGGCGCTCTATATCGGCGCCCATGCCGGCCACATCGTCGATTGGCCCGAGCCGATCGGCAAGGCGATCCTCTGGGAACTGGCGCAGCGTGCCGAGCAGCCGGAGTTCATGCTCTCGCACGCCTGGCGCGAAGGCGACGTGATCGTGTGGGACAACCGCGCCGTCCTGCATCGCGCGACTTATTACGACGCCACCAAGCACAAGCGACTGATGCAGCGGACGACCATCGGCGGCGACGCCCCGACGGTTCCGCAATAAGAATGGCCGAACCGGCGCAAGCTCCGGCTGCTCCCGACGGAATGCCCCCTGGGCTGCCGCGCATCCTCGCGGTGGCGACGATCACCATTGGGCTGATGATGTCGGTGCTCAGCAACTCGATGACCAACCTGGCGCTGCCCTACATGGCGCAGGATCTCGGCATCTCGGCGGAAAGCTCGATCTGGATCGTCAATGCCAGCCAGATCGCCTTGATGGTGACCCTGCTGCCTGTGGCGGCGCTGGCCGACATCGTGGGCTATCGTCATGTCTATCGCGTCGGGCTGGTGCTGTTCTCGATCGCCTCGATCGGCTGCGCACTGGCGCCGTCGCTGCCCTGGCTGATCGCCGCCCGCGCCTTCCAGGGGCTGGGTGGTGCCGCCATCATGGCGATCCAGCCTGCCCTCGTGCGCTCGATCTACCCGCGCGCCATGCTGGGCCGCGGCCTCGGCTTCAATACCACCGTCGTTGCGACCTCTCTCGCGGCCGGGCCCAGCCTGGGTGCCGCGCTGCTCTCGATCACGTCGTGGCCGATCCTGTTCGCCGTCTATGTGCCGCTGGGCGTCATTGCCTTCATACTGTCGGAACGGTACCTGCCGCACACCTCGCATACGCACCGGCCGTTCGACGTGTTGTCGGCGATCATGTCGGGCGCGACCTTCGGGCTGCTGATCTTCGGTATCGACGGCATGGCGCATGGCCATTCGCATCTGCTGGTCATCTCGGAACTGGCGGCTGCCGCGATCCTCGGCACGCTCTTCGTCTGGCGTCAGACGCGGCTTCCCGATCCGATGATGCCGATTGATGTTTTCCGCCGGCCGATCTTCTCGCTGTCGATCAGCGCCTCGACCTGCACCTTCACGGCGCAGGGTTTGGCCTTCGTTAGCCTGCCGTTCTTCTTCCACACGGTGCTGGGCCGCGACGCTACCGACACCGGCATCCTCTTGACCGCCTGGCCGCTCGCCCTCGCCGGCATCGCACCGATCGCCGGTCGCCTCGCCGACCGCCACCATGCCGGTTTCCTGGGCGCCATCGGGCTCACCAGCATGACGGCGGGCCTCATCCTCACCGCCCTGCTGCCGCCCGATCCGTCGGCCGCCAACATCATGTGGCGACTGGTCCTGTGCGGTGCGGGTTTCGGTATCTTCGCCGCGCCAAACAATCGGCTGATGATGAACGCCGTGCCGCGCGACCGAAGCGGCAGCGCCGGCGGCATCATCGCCTCGGCCCGCACCTTGGGTCAGACGATGGGTGCGGCGCTGGTCGCGCTGATCTTCGGCCTGTTCGATTTCTCCAGCGGTGCCATAGCCGCCGCCGATGCCGCCCGTGCCGCAATCTGGCTGAGTGCCGGCTTTGCAGCGGCGGCCCTGGTGATCGGCAGCCTCCGGCTACGTCACTAAGGAGAAGCGTGGATCTCGCGGAAGAGCGACGGCGCCATGCCGAAGCGCCGCTCGAATGCCTGCCCAAGCCGCGCCGATGACCGCAGGCCCACGCGGCCGGCGATGGCCTTGAGCGGCAGCCCCTTGGCCAGGAGCGTGCGCGCCGCATCAAGGCGCAGACCCTCGACGAAGTGTGCCGGGGTCTTGCCCGTAGCGTCGGTAAACTTGCGATAGAAGCTGCGTTCCGACAGGCCAGCCCACTGGGCGAGCGCCGGCACATCGAGCGGCTTGTCGAGATTGTCCTGCATCCAGTCGATCAGTGCGGCGAACGGCGCATCGGCATTCGTCTGGGCCTGCAGCAGCGGACTGAATTGCGATTGATAGCCCGGCCGCCGCGCGTAGAGCACGAAGTGCCGGGCGATCAGGTTGGCGGCCGCGGCGCCGAGATCGGCTTCGACCAGTGCCAGCGCCATGTCGATGCCGGTGGTCACGCCCGCCGATGTCCAGACCTTGCCGTCGACGACATAGAGAGCATCGGCGTCGACCGTCAGTGCAGGAAAGCGGTCGGCAAGTCGTTCGCAGCTCGCCCAGTGCGTCGCGACCCGCTTGCCGTCGAGCAGGCCCGCTGCCGCCAGCATGAAAGCGCCGGTGCAGACCGAGCCGAAGCGCTTGGCCTTGGGCGCCGCCTTGCGCAGCCAGGCCAGCACGTCCTCGCGCGCCAGTGCCGCCTTCAGGCCACGCGAGCCACCGGCGACCAGCAGCGTATCCGGCCGGCCGCCGATTGGGTGACTCATCACGGCAACGCCGCAGTTGGTGGTGACGGCACCACCGTCGGGCGAAACGATCCGTACGTCGTAGAAAGGCCGGTCGCGCCCCTCGTTGGCCGCACCGAACACCGCGGCAGGTCCTGTGACGTCGAGAAGCTGGCAGCCTTCGTAGGCGAGCAGCGAGATTTGATGTGGTCGAGTCATTGGCAGAAAATAACCAATATTTGACATTTCTGCCAGTCTCTTCAAAGCCTATGGTGCGAACCGAACCAGGAGACGCACATGACAGACACGGTCCATATCGGCATTCTTCTCTTTCCCGACGTCACGCAGCTCGACGCCACCGGCCCCGCGCAGGTCCTCTGCCGCGTGCCCAATGCCAAGCTTCACATGATCTGGAAGACGCTGGCCCCCGTGCCAACGGATTCGGGCTTCTCGATCGTGCCGACGACGACTTTCGCCGACTGCCCGCAGCTCGACGTGATCTGCGTGCCAGGCGGCGGCGGTCAGGTACCGCTGATGACCGACGAGGAGACGCTGTCCTTCCTGCGCAAGCAGGCCGCTGGGGCGCGCTACGTCACGTCGGTTTGCACCGGCTCGCTGGTCCTCGGTGCCGCCGGCCTGCTGAAGGGCTACAAGTCGGCCTGTCACTGGTCGTCGCGCGAGTTCCTCACGGCCTTCGGCGCGACTCCCGTCGCCGAGCGCGTGGTGCGAGACCGCAACCGCGTCTCGGGCGGCGGCGTCACAGCCGGTATCGATTTCGGCCTCACGTTGGCGGCCGAACTGGCCGGTGAAGAGATTGCCAAGTCGATCCAGCTCACGCTCGAATATGATCCGCAGCCGCCCTTCGATTCGGGCAGCCCCGAGAAGGCTGGCCCCGAGCGCGTGAAGCGGCTGAAGGAGCGCATCCAAGCCATGCTGCAGAAGCGTTTGGAAGCGAACCAGGCGGCGGCGTCACGCCTTCAGTAGAAGGGCGGCGACGAACAGAGCCATCGATGCGGTGGTCGCCACGGTGCGAACCGTGTTCCACGTCGTCCACCGGTCGAGATAGTGGGTCCACAGGGCGGCCGCCTCCGGCGTGGCTGGCCGCACTGCGGCCAGGGCATCGTTCAACGGAATGTTGAAAGCTCGCGTCACCCCGAAGCAGCCAACGAGATAGAGCAAGCTCGCCAGCAGAAGTAGCTTGCCGCTCGGGCCTTCCCACCAGACATAGGATCCCGCGAGCAGCGCCAGGCAGATCACGCCCGTGCCGACGAACAGCGACAGGAAGCTCGTGTTGAGCACCACGATGTTGATCGACTGCATGGCGTTGATGCCCTGCTCCGGCGGGATGCGACCAAGCGCCGGCATCACGAACGAAGAGCAGGCGAAGAAGATGCCGGCGACGAGCCCGCAGCCGATCACGGCGACGAAGGCAGCGACATAGATCGCCTGGCTGATCATGACTGGCCTGCCGAGGTGAGGCGCCGTAGTGCCTCCTGGAGGGTTATCGTGCCGCGTCGCGTCTCGCCGTCGCCCACATCCATGCGGCCAGCGTTGACGGCATCGGTAAGGTCCGCGAGCTTGGCGGCATAATCCGCGCTGGCGCCGGACGCCTGCAGCGCCGCGATCGTCTCATCGCGGGATGAGGGCACGGGCACCACCGGCTTGCCGAGAAGGTCCGACAGCGCCGCCGCGGCGTCGGCCGGTGAATATTCCTTCGGCCCCGCGAGATTGACGATGCGCGTGCCGGGGCGCGGATCGAGCAGCAGCTCGACCACCGTGCGGCCGACGTCGATGGCCGATACCGTCTCGCCCGCCGCGTTGAGCGGCAGCTTGGCGGAGGGCAACACGCCTGCCTCGCGCGCCGCTGGCAGCATCGCCGCCCAGTTCTCCATGAAATCGCCGGGCCGCAGGAAGGTGAGCGATGGAGCGGCACCGGCCAGCCCCTGCTCGAAATCATGAAGCGTCTGTACGATCCCATTGCCCTCGGCGAGATGGGCGCCGGCGGAGGAGAGCGCCACGACATGCGGCACGCCTGCGGTTCGGATGGCCGATGCAATCGATTGCACGGCCGCCCGGCTCTCGGCCAGGACGTCGGCCGCCTGCAGCGATGGCACCAGCATGACGAAAGCGGCCTCGGCGCCCTGAAACGCCGCGACCAGACTCGCGGTATCGGTCGCCTCACCCCGCATGATCTCGATTCCCGGCCCGGCCAGATGCCTGGCCCGCTCAGCGTCCCGCGCGATCGCCCGCACCGCTATGCCACGCTGCTTCAAGGCCTCGAGCGCAGCACCGCCCACCTGCCCCGTCGTTCCCATCATGACCAACATCGCAGACCTCCACGAGTGACGAGGTCGCTGCTATCACGCTGGTACACTTTTCATAAGTACGCACATTTTTTATACTAAGTGTCACGCATGGTTATGCGGACGGGCACGAAAGGCATCGACAATGGCTACTTCCAAGGCCCCGTGGTGCGCAGTGACCGCGACGGTCGAGGTGATCGGCGGGCGCTGGAAGCCGACCATCCTTTTTCACCTGAAGGATCAGCCGCGCCGATTCAACGAACTGCGCCGCCTCGTTCCTGGCATAACGCAGCGCATGCTGACGTTGCAGTTAAGGGCGCTGGAGCAGGATGGCATCGTGGCCCGCACGGTGCACAACACGATCCCGCCACACGTCGAATATTCGTTCACGCGTAAGGGCTGGACGCTTGGCCCGCTTCTCGACGCGATGGAAGTCTGGGGTGAGAAGAACGGCCCGCGCCGGCGCAGCAAAGCATCCGCCTAGGAAACCTCGCGACGCGCCGGTCGACGCCAGAAAAATCAAGCGAACGGTGGCCGATGTGTGAGAATCAGCCCGCGCCCGCCGTCGCACTCTCGATGGGGATGGCCTTGCCGGCAGCGGTGTCGAACTTCAGCCGGCGCACATAGTCGAGATCGCGGCCGGTGACACGCACGAAGCGGCTGCCTTCAGGATAGTCGATCGCATGGATGGCGCCGACGTCGTAGACGCCAGCATGGCCCGGTTCCAGCCGATAGCTCTTCACCTTCTCGAGCTTGGCATCGCCCGCGCCATCGCCACCGTCGAGCCGCTTGAATTCGCTCATGTCGGTGTAATTGACCGCCTGACCATAGACCGCCCACGAGGCACCGTGATCGTGCGGCGGGCTCTTGTGCGCCTTGGGATTGCAGTGCGCCAGCACCACGAAGCCGAGTTCCTTGTCCTCATAGAGCTTGCGCGCGCCGATCGGCGCGGCCGGCCCGACAGCCTCCTCGACGAAGGCCTTGTTGGTCAGCAGCTTCTCCAGCAGCACGCGCACCTGCTCGCGGCCGGCGGCATTGTTGTTGGCCTTGAGCGCGGCCTGCGCGTCCTTGATGAAACTATCGAGCGAATAGGTCATGCGGCGGCTCCCGGGAGTACAGATCAGAATGCGGGCGGAAATGATCCGCCCGCGGCCCCTTTGCTGTCAACGCTGCCCGCTGCCTGTCAGCGGCCGCCGAAGATGCGACGGGCGATGACCATGCGATGCACTTCCGACGGCCCCTCGTAGACGCGCATGGTGCGCACCTTCTGCGCCATCATCGAAAGCGGCAGTTCCTGTGTAACGCCCATGGCACCGAACGCCTGCTGGGCGTGATCGATCACTTCTGTTGCCATCTCGGTCGCATAGACCTTGATCATCGAGGCCTCCATGCGCACGTCGCGGCCCTCATCCTGCTTGACCGCCGCATCCATCACCATGAGACGGCAGGCGTGCAGCTTCATGGCGGCGTCGGCGACCCACCACTGGATCGCCTGCCGGTCGGCGAGCTTCTGCCCGAAGGTCACGCGCTGGTTAGCATGCTCGACCAACATGTCGAGCGCACGCTGGGCCATGCCGATGCACCAGGAGCCCATCTGCAGGCGCCGCACCGTGAGGCGAAGCTGCATGGGCGCGAAGCCCGCGCCGATGCGGCCAAGCACCTGCGTCTCGGGCACACGACAATCCTCGAACACGACCTCGTAGGTGCGCTGGCCAGCGAGCATCGGGATAGCCCGTGCCACGACCAGGCCCTTCGTGCCCTTGTCGACCAGGAAGGCGGTGATGCCGCCGCGCGACCCGAGATTGGAGTCGGTCACGGCCATGACGATGGTGAAGTCGGCCTTAGCGATACGGCTGATCCAGATCTTGCGGCCGTTGATCACCCAGTCGTTGCCGTCCTTCACCGCCTTCGTCTTCATCCCGGCCGGATCACCACCCGCGCCGGGCTCGGAGATGGCGATGGCGGAGCTGGTGAGGCCCGCGGCATAGGGTTCGAGATATTTCTTGCGCTGTTCCGGATTGGCTGTCGCCAGCAGCATGTGCAGGTTGGGCGAATCCGGTGGGAAGGTGAAGGGCACGCAGGTGTAGCCCAGCTCCTCGTTGACCCCGACCAGCGCCACGGCCGGCAGGTTGGCGCCACCCGCTTCCTCGGGCACATCGAGTGCCCACAGGCCGAGTTCCTTGCACTGCTTGAAGAGCTTGTCGTTCTCTCCGTCGGACAGCGACGCCGGCTGGCCGGTGGCGAAGCGATCCAGGACATTCTTCTCGAGCGGCATCAGTTCGTTGCGCACGAACTTCTTCACCAGCTCGCGCAGCATCTGGTGCTCTTCACTGACTTGAAACATGCCTCTCTCCTCGCCCTACGGCTTTCCAATACCCTTGTTCACGAAATCGAGCGTGTAAGCCTTGGCAATATCCAGCCCCCTAGGCAGGACGTCGACCTCGACCATCGACTCATAAAAGCTCTTCCAGCGCGCGTCGCTCATGGCGCCGATGCCGCCGGTCAACGCGTCCCCCGACAGGACGATGCCGCGTTCGTTCAGCACCTTGATGGCGTACTGGATTCGATCGTCGGTCTGTTCGGGATTGGCCTTCTTGATCAGCGCATTGGCTGCCTCGATGGCCGGACCGCCCTTGAGATACTGCGCCCAGCCCACGAGCGTGGCATCGACGAAGCGCTGGATCAGGTCACGCTTCTCGCCTGCCAGCTTGCGCGAAATGGCGATGGTGGTCTGGTAAGCGCTGAATCCCGCGTCGGCGATCAGCAGCACCGGCGGCGCACGACCGAGCGCCTGGGCGATCGAATAGGGTTCCGACGACAGGAATCCCTGCTGCACGGCGTTCTTGTCGGCAAGGTAGGGCGCCATGTTGAAGGTGTAGGGCCGGAGCTGCTCGTTCTGCAGGTCGTACTTCTTGCGCAGGTAAGGCCAGTAGGTCACTCGGCCGCCGCTGCCGATCAGCAGAGTGCGCCCCTTGAGATCCGCGAAATCGTGGAAGCCGGTATCGGGATGGCCGATCAGGACCTGCGGATCCTTCTGGAAGATCGAGGCGATGGTGAAGAACGGCGCATCCTCGCGCACGTAGGTGAAGGCTTCGAAGCTGTTCGACATGGTCATGTCGACGCGGCCATTGAGCAGGAGCTGGCTGATGTTGAGGCTCGGGCCGCCCTGCCGCAGATCGCAGTCGATGCCGGCTTTGGCGTAGAGGCCGGCCGCGAGCGCCTGATAGTAGCCGCCATGCTCGGCCTGGGCCCGCCAGTCCGTCTGGAAGACGAGCTTGTCGCGTGTCTGCGCCCGGGAACGCCAGGCAAGCGGCAACAACAGCGGCCCGGCAGCCGCGAAGCCCAGTGCAGCGCGACGGTTGAGGCGGAACACAGTCATGGTTCGAGCCTCGCTCCGCGGCGATCGAAAGCAAGTGCGACGAGCTCGCGCAGCGCACGACCCGACCAGGCCATCGATCCGACATCTGGAATCCAGTTCTCCCAGGTGGCGCGCAGCTCTTCCGGCCGCCCCCAATCGGTTCCGTAGAAGGCCGCATCGAGCTTGGCCCGCTGCGACAGCTCGGCCACGCGCGGCACATGGAATGCCGAGGTGATGATGAGGACACGACCATCTTTGACGATGGCGCGCACGTTGTGGATGTTCTCGATGGTGTTGAGCGACTGGCCTTCCGAGACGATCGCCTTGTCGGGCACACCGAGGTCGATCAGGAAGCGGCGCATCGCTTCGGCTTCGCTGGTCGCCGGCCCGCCCTGCTGGTTGTTCAAGGAACCGCCGCTCACGATGACCGTCGGAGCGACGCCGGCATGGTAGAAGCGCGCCGCCTGCCAGACCCGGTCGGCCGCCTCCGTCAGATCCGGCTCCATCAACTGCGGCGGTGCTGCCGGTGCGACGGCACCGCCCAACACGACGATCGCGTCGTAGCAGCAGGCCGGCGAGGCCGTCACGATGCGGCGTGTCCTGGCTTCGAGCGATTCGACCAGCGCGTCGGTCACTGGCGGAAACGACATCACGATGTTCTGCGCAATGGCGAGACCCAGAATGATGTGAGCAAGCCGACGCCACCCGATGAGGGTCAGCAACAGCCAGAGCACCACCCCGACCGCAAGCGATGCCGGCGGCAGGCTGAGAAGAACAATTGTCTTGAGGAAGATGAAGGTGCTCATGCCGGACTGCGCTGCGCTCCGGCTATACTAGACCAGTCCGCGACGCGCCTGCCAAAGCATGAGACTGGTGCCGCTCTGCGATGACCTCACGAGGGCGAAAGCGGCAGAAGACAAAAAGAAGGGCGGGTCCGGCATTGCCGAAACCCGCCCGATCTTTCCCCGTCAGGAACGAGTTAGATCGCTTCTTTGAGATCCTTCGCGACGCGGAAGGCAACCTTCTTCGACGCCTTGATCTTGATCGCTTCGCCGGTGGCCGGGTTACGGCCCATACGCGCCGGACGATGGCGGACCTGGAGGATGCCGAGGCCCGTGATGCGGACCTTGTTGCCCTTCTTCAGGTGACGCACGACCAGGCTGACGAACTCGTCGAGGGTGCCAGTAGCGTCCTTCTTGGTCATGCCGGTCTTCTCGGCGAGCTCAGCCGCGACCTTCGAAAGCGGCACGGTAGGAACTGAGGGTTTGGTAGCCATGTTGAGGGGTCCCTTGCATTTTTCGTTTCGCCAACGGCCTCCTGACGCCCCAGGGCGGCGTTGACGGGCCAAGGTTATCCACGAATCGATCCCCCGCAAGGGCGGAATGCACGAAAAATGTCGATTCTTGGGGCTTTTTCGGCCATTTGAGCAGTCATCCACAGACTGCAGAGAGAGCGTAGCGTGTCGAGCCCTGGCCTGATCCCGACTTTCAGCACTGCCGTGAACACCTGGCAGTGCGATGAAAACAACCATCTGAATGTCCAGTTTTACACAGAGTTCGGCCACGAGGCGTCGTCCCATCTGCTGGCAAGCCTTGGCTTCGGACCGCGGGCACAGCGCGCGGCAGGCATCGCCACCAGCGTCGTCGACGATCACGTTCGCTACCTACGCGAGTTCCGGGTCGTGGAACCAGTCGAGGTTCATTCGGCGCCTGTCGAAGTCGGCGAACGCCATCTCGTCGCCTATCACGAGGTGCGTAATCCCGCCGGTGGCCACATCGCGGCAACGATCCGCCGTCGCATCACAGCGGCCGAGCCCTGGCCCGCCGAGGTGCGCGCTCGCGCCGAAGCCGCTAGGGTGGAACTGCCCGCCGCCGCAAAGCCGCGCAGCGTGGGCAAGCTCGACTTGCCCGATCTTTCGCTCTCGACCGCCTCGCAGACCGGGTTGATCGAGGTCGGTCGTACCCAGATCACGCCCGACGAATGCGACGAGAACGGCGAGTTCCTGCCGCGCCACCAGTTCGGCCGTTATTCGGACGGTGCGCCGGTCCTCTGGAACCATCTCGGCTTCGATCGCGCAGCGATGCAGGATCGCCAGGAGGGTTCCGTGGTGGTCGAGATGCTGAATCACTATCGCCGCCCCTTGCGTGCTGGCGACCTGATGGTGACGATGAGCGGCCTCGCCGACTTCACCGACAAGATCCTGACCTTCACGCATTTCCTGTTCGAGACCGAGAGCGGCACGCTTGCTGCTTGCGCCGAAGCGGTCGGCATGAAGTTCGACCAGAAGATCAGGAAGATCATGACCTTCTCGGAAGAGGATCGCGCGCGGCTCGGCGAACGTAAGCTGAAGCTTTGAGGAGAAGGCGGATGGACGACAGAACCCGCACTGTTGCCGGCATTGCGTCCGGCCTTCAGGGACTGAAGTACGACGACAAGCGCCTGGCCGAGCTCGCTGCCGAGCTGCAAGTGCTGAACGATGCCGTGCGGGAAGCAGCGACCAGATACCTGGCTTTCGACGATGAGCCCGCCGCCTTTGCGAGCCTGATGGCGCGGGAAGCGAAATGAGCGCCCGTGATCTCGCCCTGCAGGATCTCAGCACCGTTGCCGATGCGATTGCCTCTGGAAAGACGACATCGGTCGCGGCGACCGAAGCGTGCCTCGACCGCATCGAGACCTGGCAGCCGAAAACCAACGCCTTTCTTCGATTGAATGGAGAGAAGGCGCTGGAGCGGGCGCGGGCGCTGGACAAGGAGATCGCGGCCGGCCAGCGGAGGAGTGCGCTGCATGGTGTGCCCATGGCGCACAAGGACATGTACTACCGCAAGGGCGAACTCTCGACCGGCGGCAGCGCCATCCGCCGCGATTGGCAGGCGCCCACGACAGCCACCGTGTTGCAGCGGCTCGATGCAGCCGGCGTCGTCGAACTGGGCTTCCTCAACATGGCGGAGTTCGCGGCGGGTCCGACCGGCCACAATGTTCATCACGGCCATTGCCGCAATCCGTGGGACGCGACGCGCATCACAGGCGGCAGTTCGAGCGGCTCCGGCGCCTCGGTGGCCGCACGCATGGTCTATGGCGCGTTGGGTTCAGATACCGGCGGCTCCATCCGGCTGCCGGCCGCCGCCTGCGGCGTGGTCGGGATGAAGGCGACCTACGGGCGGGTGAGTCGCGCCGGCGCGCTGGCCCGCTCCTGGAGCCTGGACCATGTCGGCCCGCTGACCCGCACGGCGCGCGACAATGCACGCGTGCTGGCCGTCATCGCCGGTCATGATCCGGACGATTCGACGACCAGCGAGAAGCCCGTGCCGGACTATGAGAGGCTGCTTCAGGGTGGCGTCTCCGGGCTCAAAATCGGATTGGCGCTGCCCGAAGCGCTCGTGCCGATCGACGCCCAGGTCGGCGCCGCAGTGCAAGCCGCCGCCGACGCATTGGGAAACCAGGGTGCCAAAATATCGACAGCGAAGATTCCCGACTTCACTGCGCTCTATCGCGCTGCGGAGGTGATCGTGAAGTCGGAGGCTGCCGCCATGCACCGGCCATGGATGGAAGCAAACGAGCCGTACGCCAACCAGGTGCGCACGCGCATGGAGGCGGGCTTCTTCATTCCGGCGACGCAGTACATCGATGCCCTTCGCCTGCGCGCTCACTTCGTGCGCGAGTTTCTTGGCACTGCGATGACCGACGTCGATGCAGTGTTGTTGCCGGCCATCCCCTTCCCGATTCCGACGATCGCAGAGACAGATGTCGAAGCCTCGGGTGGGCCGGCGACGCTCGCCATGGTCGCGCGCTTCACCGGACTGACCCGCCCCTTCAACACGCTCGGCATCCCGGCTCTGTCGTTGCCTTGCGGTTTCGACAGCAACGGCGCGCCGATCGGCCTGCAGCTCATCGGGCGGCCCTTCGACGAGGCTATGCTCTATCGGATCAGTCACGCCTATCAAGGCGCGACCGACCATCATCTCAAAGTGCCGGCGTAGTCTTCACCGCGTCAGACGGCCAGGTTAACCGTCACGCTCTTGCGCTGGGTGAAGCTGTCGAGCATGCCCTCGAGCGAGAACTCGCGACCGAGGCCGCTCTGCTTGAAGCCGCCGTAGGACATGCCGGGAGACTGACCGCCGCCCTGGTTGACCTGCACCCACCCCGATTCGATCGCGTGCGCAGCGCGCAGGCCGCGGCCGATATCGTGCGTCCACACATAGGCTGCGAGGCCGTAGTGGCTGTCGTTGGCCATGCGGATCGCCTCGGCCTCGTCGCTCCAGCGGATCGCCACCAGCACCGGTCCGAAGATCTCTTCACGTGCCAACCGCCAGTCGTTGGAGCGGTCGGCGAACACGGTCGGCACGGCGAAGTAGCCTTCGCTCAACGGACCGGTCTTGGGCGGCAGGCCACCGAACACCAGCTTGGCGTCCGACCGCTTCAGCCCCTCGTCGACATACTTGCAGACCTTGGTGAACTGCTTGTTGTTGATGATGGTGCCGATGTCGCTCGCCTCGTCGAGCGGATCGCCGATCTTGAGGGCCGAAGTCTTCTTCTCGAGCTTCTTGAGGAAGGAATCGAAAATGTCCTCGTGCAAAAACAGGCGCGAGCCCGCCGTGCAGCTCTGGCTCTGCCGCGTGAAGCGCATGGCGTTGATGATGCCGTCGACCGCCCAATCCTCGTCGGCGTCGGGATAGACCAGCGACGGGCTCTTGCCGCCGAGTTCCAGCGACACCGGCACGATGCGCTCGGCTGCGGCGCGCATGATCACCTTGCCGACGTCGGTCGAGCCAGTGAAGGAGAGCTTGCGTACCTTGGGATGGTTCGCGAGCGGACCACCGCATTCCTCGCCATAGCCGGTCACCACGTTCAGCACGCCGGGCGGCAGGAATTCCTGGCAGATGTCGGCCATCAGCAGCACGCCCATCGGTGCATCTTCGGCCGCCTTCATCACCAGCACGTTGCCGGCGCAGAGCGCGGGAGCGATCTTGAGCGCGCCCAGCATGACCGGCGCATTCCACGGGATGATGGCGCCGACGATGCCGATCGGTTCGCGGCGCGTGTAGGAAAGCACGTGTTCGCCGAGCGGCACTGTCTCGCCCTTGAGCTCTGACGCGAGACCACCGAAGTAGCGGAAAATGTCGGCCGCGAGCTTGGCCTCGCCGCGCGCCTGGGTGCGCAGCGCGTTGCCGGTCTCGAGCGCGATGGTGCGTGCCATCTCCTCGGAGCGCACTTCCATGGCCTCTGCGATCTTGAGCAGCAGCTTGCCGCGTTCGCGCGGTACGACGTTCTTCCAGGCCGGAAAGGCCTTGTCGGCCGCCGCGACCGCGGCCTCGACATCGGCCGCCGCCGCGCGCGGCACCTCGGCCACGAGCGAGCGATTGCCAGGATTCTCGATGGCGATGCGCTGGCCCGACGCGCTGCCGACCCACTTGCCGCCGATCAGCATGCCCTTGGGTTGATAGGTGCCGGAGGGCTGGGCAAGGGGCTTAGTCTGGGTCGCTGTCGTCGACATGTTGGTCCTCCGGTTACGAAAACGGCCGGGAGTTTGGCGCGCAGCCCAGGAGGCGACAAGGCCGCCATAAGCGGCATTTACGCCTTCTTTTTCCTGGAGGAAGCGGGCTTCCGGCGACGCTTGGCCGTCAGCTCGCCGTATTTCATGCCTTCGAGCTTCAGCCCATCGGGATCGAGGAAGAAGACGGCATAGTAATCCTCGTAATATTCGCCGGCGGGATCGACGATGCGCACGCCCTGGCCTTCGAGATAGGCCTGCAGCGCATCGACATCCTTCCGGTTGCGCAGCTCGAAGGCGTAATGGTGAAAGCCGACATCGCCGATGCGATGTGTCTTGCGCCCCTCGGCGGTCGCGATCCAGAAGCGCGTCTTGCCGTTGGTCCAACCGATGGTGCTGCCATAGTCCTCCGACAGCTCGAAGCCAAGGAAGGCAAAGAGGCCTGCGTAGAATTTCTTCGATTTTTCGTAATCGCTGACCCGGACTGAGATGTGATCGATGCCGACGACACGAGACGTGGGACGAGGCATGGCGATTCTCCGGTTTTCCAGTGGTCACAACGGATCGAATATCGGATTGTTGCCCCTCATCGAGAGGGGATCATCCATGAAGGCGTTGCTGAACGGACTTGTGCTGGCGTCGGGCCTTGTCGTGGCCACAGGCACCGCATGGGCTGGTACCCTCGACGATATCGCCAAGAACGGCGTCCTGCGCGCCGCCTATCGTGAGGATGCCGCACCCTTCGCGTACAAAGCCGCTAACGGGCAGCCCAAGGGCTTCATGGTCGATCTCTGCGAGGCTGTCGCCAAGAGCCTCGCCCAACAGCTCAAGAAGCCCGGCATCAAGGTCGAGTTCGTGCCCGTCACCACGGAGAACCGCCTCGATGCGATCCGCCAGAGCAAGGCCGACCTGCTCTGCGACTCGCTCACCGAAACGTTGGACCGGCGTGCCCAGGTTGATTTCTCGATCGCGACTTTCGTCGACGGAACCAGCTTCGCCATTCGTAACGACGGCCCGCGCGACATCCAGCAACTCGGTGGCAAGAAGGTCGGTGCGGTCGCCGGCACCCTGACCGAGGAAGCGCTGCGGCGCAGCCTCGCCGCTGTGCACGTCCAGGCCCAGATCGTCCCCTTCACGGATTTCCAGCAGGCGATGACGGCCCTCGAAAAGGGTGAGATTTCGGCCTACTTCGCCGGCAAGGCGATGCTCACGGCCATGATCAAGGATCACAAGGATGCGTCGCACATCCTGCTCGCCAGCACCTATCTCAGCATCGAGCCTTTCGCGCTGGCGATGCGGCTGGGCGATGGTGATTTCCGCCTCGCGGTGGATCGTGCGTTGAGCCGCATCTACCGCTCCGGCGAGATCGCGACGATCTTCAGCAAGAATTTCGGCGTCAATGCGCAGCCGACACCACAACTCCAGTCGCTCTACATGATCTCGGCCTTGCCGGAATAGGATCGACGCCCCACTTTGCCGTCGATGTCCCGCCCGTTCCGTCTTTCCGTCCTCGACCAGTCCATTGCCGTCGCCGGACGGCCGCACGACCAGTCAATCCGCAACACCGTTGCCCTGGCCCAGCATTGCGAGACGCTGGGCTACGAGCGCTTCTGGGTCTCCGAGCACCACAATCATCCGACCATCGTCGGCACGGCGCCGGAGATCGTGATGGCGGCCATCGCCGCCACGACCGAACGCATCCGCATCGGCAGCGCCGGCATCATGCTGCCGCACTACTCGCCGTTCAAAGTGGCCGAGGTGTTCCGCGTGCTCGATGCTCTTGCGCCCGGCCGCATCGATCTCGGGCTCGGCCGTGCGCCGGGCTCCGATGGCCGCACGGCCTTCGCCCTGAACCCCGCCGCCAACGAACGGCCCGAGCATTTTCCCGCCGATGTGCGCGACCTGATCGCCTGGGTGCACAACGAGCCGCTGGTTGATCGTCACCCCTTCGCCGCGGTGAAGGCGTTCCCGCAAGGCGACACGGCACCGGAAGTCTGGATCCTGGGCAGCTCCGATTACGGCGCGCAGGTCGCCGCGCTGTTCGGCCTGCCCTACTGCTACGCCTGGTTCTTCAGCGATGGCGCCGGTGGTGAACGCGCGATCGATCTCTACAAGCGCAGCTATCGTCCCGGCGCCCGCCACCCCGAGCCGCGCTCGGGCCTCTGCGTCTGGGCGCTGGCGGCCGAGACGATGGACGAGGCGCAATACCATTTCACGTCGCGTGCCCTCTCGCGCATCCAGCGCGACAAGGGCGTGATGGGGCCGCTGCTGTCGCCCAACGAGGCGGCGAACGTCGTGAAAACGCTCGCGCCTTATGAGCAAGCCAAGCTCGAACAGTTCCGCAAGGATTCCTTCGTCGGTACCGGCCCCGAAGTCGCCGCCCGCATCACAGAGTTGAAGGAACGGGTCGGCGTCGACGAGATGGCCGTCGTGACATGGACGCACGACGAGGAGGTGCGGCGGCAGAGCTATGCCCTGCTCGCCCAAGCCTACGGCTTCGCTCCCGCGCGTTAGCGCGTCTCGGTCCAGCTCTCCGAGAAGGCCAGCGCTGAGGTGCTGAAAGGACGGCCTTCACGATCGCGCGGCCAGGGTTTGCCGCGGGCCTGTTGGCCGTTCAGCGTCAACCGCCCGGACAGCGCCGGCACCAGCACGGTGCAGACGCCGTAGGGCCTGGGGTTCGGCGCCTGGTTGGGCTCGGTGTGGATCAGCAGCGGATCGCCGATATCGTGCCAGGTGAGCGAGATCTCGGCGTCGGCGGCCGAGACATACTCGGTCCAGTAGTAGCGCGGGTCGCCGGCCTTGCTGAAGTCGGCGTCGATCACCGGGATCGAGGTATCCTTCAGTTCGGCATTGAGCATGCCCTGCACCGTCTGCTGCAGCCAGCGCGCCATGGCGATGTTGTCGGAGTAGATGCGCCACTTGTTCTCGGTCATCTCGCTCTTGAGATAGAGCACATGGCCCGGCCCGGCCGGACAGAACAGGATGCGCCAGTAGCTCGCATCCGTGGAGTTGGGATCGCCATCCTTCTCACTCAGTCGCAGGAACGGATTCTCGCCGGTGAGGATGACGCGATGCGGATCGGCTACGGGCATTTCCTGTCTCCCTAGAGTACCTGGTTGCGTAAGGTCTTCTCGCCGCGCCACAGGCGGTCGAGGTTTTCCATCAGAATATCGAGCACATTGTCTTCGTAGGCCCGCGTCTCACCGGCCGTGTGCGGCGTGATGAAGACATTGGGCATGGTCCAGAGCGGCGACGCAGTAGGCAGGGGTTCGTCGGCCGTGACATCGAGCGCCGCCGCCCAGATTTTGTTGCCCTGCATCGTCTTGATGAGAGCCTCTTCGTCCGCGACCTTGCCGCGCGCTACGTTGACGAACACCGATGACGGCTTCATGGCGGCAAAGGCCGCCGCGCTCATCAGGCCGGTGGTCTCCGGCGTGAGTGCGCAGGTCAGCGCTACGAAATCGGCCTGCGGGACGAGCTTCACGAGATCGCCCATGCCGTGGATTTCATCGGCGCCGTTGGTGCCGGCCTTGGGATCGCGCCGGATGCCGACCACCTTCATGTCGAAGGCCTTGGCGAGCTTGGCGAGGTGGCTGCCGATGCGGCCCATGCCGACCACCAGCAGGGTCTTGCCGCCGAGTTCGTCTTCGCGCTGCGTCAGGTCGCCCAGCATGCCGCGCCAGACCTTCTTGCGCTGATTGTCGCGCGCTTCAGGCAGGCGCCGCGCGATCGCCAGGATCAGCGCGAGGGCGTGCTCGGCCACGGCGCGTGCATTGACGCCGGCGGCGCTGGCCAGCCGGATGCCCTTGGCGCCAAGCAGTTCCTTGGAATACTGGTCCATGCCCGAGCTGATGGACTGGATGAACTTCAGCTTGCCGGCATGCGGGATCAGGTCGTTCTTCCACATGCCCGAGGCCAGCACCACGTCGGCCTCGCCGATGCGCTTCACCAGATCGTCATAGGCACGGACCTCGAAGCACTTGATGCCGGTCTTGCGCAGCTCGAACCGATCCATCATCCGGTATGCTGCGTGTGCAAAACAGATGGTCAGATTTTCTTTCGACGGAAACATGGAACTCCCCCTACACGAGGTGCCACACTAGCGCGAACAACCGCCCCGGGGGAAACGCCATGCGTCGCAATATTCTTCGTGAACGTCTCAACGCCGGCGAGCCGACCGTCGGCACGCACATTCTCTCGGCCTGGCCGACCCTGGTGGAGCTGATCGGTCACTCCAAGCAATACGATTACGTCGAGTTCACCGCCGAATATGCGCCGTTCACGATGCACGATCTCGACAATCTCGGCCGCGCCTTCGAGCTCATGAACATGGCCGGCATGATCAAGATCGAGCAGACGCAATATACCCATCAGGCGATGAGGGCGATTGGCTCGGGCTTCCAGAGCGTGCTCTTCGCCGACATCCGCTCGGTCGAGGATGCCAAGGTCGCCGTCGATGCCGTGCGCGCCGAGACGACGATGGCCAAAGGCGTGCGGGGCCGCGGACGGCTGGGCGTGGGCATGCGCCGCGACGTCGGCACCGTCCGGGAAGGCGGCACGCCCGCCTATGTCGACGCGCTGGACGAGGTCGTGATCGCCATCATGGTCGAGAAGAAGTCGTGCGTGGACGATCTCGATGCCGTCCTCTCGGTGCCGGGGATCGACATGGTCCAGTTCGGCGCCTCCGACTTCTCCATGAGCATCGGCAAGACCGGTCAGTATGCCGACGCCGAAGTTCTGGCCGCGGAGAAGAAGACGATCGAAACGGCACTGAAGAAGGGTCTCCATCCGCGAGTCGAGCTGCGCGACCCGAGCCAGGCCGGCAAGTATCTCGACATGGGTGTGAAGCATTTCTGCATCGGCTGGGATGTCCGCATTCTGGCCGACTGGTGGGACAGCAAGGGTGCGGAAATGCGCGGCCTGCTCGACGGCAAGGCCGCCGCGCCGGTGAAAGCGCCTGCCAAAGCCGGCAACTACGCCTGAGAGACGAATGAACAAACCGCCGATCGCGCCGCGGCGCCCCTCGCCGCGCGCCCTCCATGGGATCACCGTCGAAGACGACTATGCCTGGCTGAAGGACGAGAAGTGGCAGGAGGTTCTGCGCGATCCGTCGCTCCTCGATCCCGACATCCGCGCCTATCTCGAGGCCGAGAACCAGTACACCGAAGCGCTGCTGGCCCCGACTCAGGACCTGCAGAAGGTCCTGGTCGCGGAGATGCGCGGCCGCATCAAGGAAGACGATTCCGGCGTGCCGACACCGGACGGTCCCTTCGCCTATCTCTGGAAGTTCCGCGAGGGCGGCCAGCACGAGCAGATCGGCCGCACGGCGCGCAACGGCGGCGACATGCAGACCATCCTCGATGGCGACGCGCTGGCCAAGGCGTCCGACTATTTCAAGTTCGGCGGCACGCGCCACTCACCGGACCATCGGCTCGTCGCGTGGAGCGCCGACCTGCGCGGCTCCGAATTCTTCACCCTGCGCGTGCGCCGCTGGGACACCGGCGAAGACCTGCCCGATACGCTGGAACAAACCGGCGGCCGGATCGTCTGGGGACGTGACTCCTCGTTCTTCTATTACGTCCAGGTCGACGACAGTCACCGGCCGCTGAAGGTCTTTCGCCATCGCCTCGGCACGCCGCAGGACGACGATGTCCTCGTCTACGAAGAGAAAGACGTCGGCTGGTTCACTCATATCGAGGAAAGCCCGAGCGGCCGCTTTTGCGTGATCGCGGGTGGTGACCACGACACGACCGAGCAGCACCTGCTCGATCTCTCCACACCGGACGCGACGCCGCGCCTGATCGCGCCGCGACAGAAAGGTGTTCGCTACAGCGTCGCCGATCGTGGCGAGGAGCTCTTCATCCTCACCAACGAAGGCGACGCCATCGACTTCCGCATCGCCACCGCGCCGCTCGCAATGCCCGGCCGCGCGAACTGGCAGGAGCTGATCCCGCACCGGCCTGGCGTCTACATCCTCGGCATGGAGCTGTTCGCCGGCCATCTCGTGCGGCTGGAGCGGTCGAACGCCCTGCCTTCGATCGTGATCCGCGAACTCGACAGGGGCGGCGAGCATGTCATCGCCTTCGACGAAGCCGCCTACTCTCTCGACATGGCAGGTGGCTTCGAGTTCGACACGACGACGCTGCGCTTCGTCTATTCGTCGATGACTACGCCGGCCGAGGTCTATGATTACGATATGGCGAGCCGCGAGCGCACCTTGCGCAAACGCCAGCAGATCCCCTCTGGTCATGATCCCGCCGACTACGCGACGACGCGCATCCTCGCGCGATCACACGATGGCGCAGAAGTACCGGTGTCGATCCTGCATCGCCGCGATTTCAAGAAGGACGGCAGCGCGCCGCTGCTGCTCTATGGCTACGGCTCCTACGGCATGGCCATGCCGGCGTCGTTCTCGGCCAACCGGCTGTCGCTGGTCGATCGCGGCTTCGTCTATGCCATCGCCCATATCCGCGGCGGCTCTGACAAGGGTTGGTCGTGGTATCTCGACGGCAAGCGGGAGAAGAAGACCAACACATTCGACGATTTCGCCGCCGCCGGGCGTGCACTCATCGTGGGTGGCTACACCTCGGCCAAGCGCATCGTCGGACACGGTGGCAGCGCTGGCGGCATGCTGATGGGCGCGGTCGCCAACCGGGCTGGGGAACTGTTCGCCGGCATCGTGGCCGAAGTGCCCTTCGTCGATGTGCTGAACACGATGCTGGACGACAAGCTGCCGCTGACGCCACCGGAGTGGCCCGAGTGGGGCAACCCCATCACCGACGAAGCGGCGTTCCGTTACATCCTCTCCTATTCGCCCTACGACAATGTTGCAGCCCGGGACTATCCGGCAATTCTGGCCATGGCCGGGCTCACCGATCCGCGCGTCACCTACTGGGAACCGGCCAAATGGGTCGCCCGGCTACGCGCCACCATGATCGGCGGTGGACCGGTCCTGCTGCGCACCAACATGGGCGCCGGT
The DNA here is from genome assembly GCF_004297405.1 of Reyranella sp. GTDB lineage: Bacteria > Pseudomonadota > Alphaproteobacteria > Reyranellales > Reyranellaceae > Reyranella. The sequence continues at coordinate 160,176 of NZ_SCVC01000011.1, read as the reverse complement.
CATGGCGGATCGTCAGGGCGGTTCAACCGGCTCGACGAGATGGCGATCGTCTATGCCTTTGCGCTGCGAACGGTCGGCCTCACCGCGTCACCATGATGTGACGCGCCGCGATTCAGCTAGACAGAACTTCAACTAAAGGTTCATCCTAACTGCATCAATGCATCGGCACGCAGAAGCCGAGCACAGGAGGAAACCAATGTCTAAAGGTGAGGAATCACGCCGCAAGTTTTTGAAGGGAGCCGCCGTTGCAACGGCAGCGACCGTTGCAGCCCCTGCAATCGTCAAGGCGCAGGGGCCGATCAGCATGCGTTGGCAGAGTACGTGGCCATCCAAGGACATCTTTCACGAGTTCGCCCTCGACTTCGCCAAGAAGATTAACGACATGACCGGCGGTGACCTCAAGATCGAGGTCCTGCCCGCGGGTGCCGTCGTGCCGGCCTTCGGCCTGCTCGAAGCCGTGTCGAAGGGCACGCTCGATGGTGGCCACGGCGTGCTGGTCTATCACTACGGCAAGCAGACGGCGCTGGCGCTGTGGGGCTCGGGTCCGGGCTACGCCATGGACGCCAACATGCTGATGGCCTGGCACAAGTATGGCGGCGGCAAGGAACTGCTCGAGAAGCTCTACGCCTCGATCGGCGCCAACGTCGTGTCGTTTCCCTATGGCCCGATGCCGACACAGCCGCTGGGCTGGTTCAAGAAGCCGGTTGCCAAGGTCGAGGACCTGCAGGGCCTGAAGTTCCGTACTGTCGGCATTTCGATCGACGTGTTCCAGGGGATGGGCGCAGCGGTCAACGCGCTGCCCGGCGGTGAAATCGTCTCGGCGATGGATCGCGGCCTGCTCGACGCGGCGGAATTCAACAACGCCTCGTCGGACCGCCTCCTGGGCTTCGCCGACGTGTCGAAGATCTGCATGCTGCAGAGCTACCATCAGAACGCCGAGCAGTTCGAGATCATGTTCAACAAGGACAAGTACAACGCCCTGCCGGAGAAGCTGCGGGCGATCATCGCCAACGGCGTGGAAGCTGCCTCGCAGGACATGCAATGGAAGGCGATCGACCGCTATTCAAAGGACTATGTGGAACTGCAGACCAAGGACAAGGTCCGCTTCTACAAGACGCCCGATGCCGTGCTGAAGCGCCAGCTCGAGGTCTATGACGACGTGGTCGCCAAGAAGTCGGCGGAGAACGCGCTGTTCAAGGAAATCGCGCAGTCTCAGGTCGCGTTCGCTAAGCGCGCGACGCAGTGGGAGCAGGATACGGTGGTCAACCGCAGGATGGCATTCGACCACTATTTCGGCCCGCAGGCCAAGCCGATCCGGCTCTAGGCCAGACCGACTGAAATTGCGGGGCACCGCCCGGAGAACCGGACGGTGCCTCGCCCATTTGAACTATAGTGTCTTGCATGACGGTCGAACGCTTCCTGCACACCATCGACGGCATCAGCACCTGGGTCGGCAAGGCGGCCGCCTGGCTGATCATTGCGCTGATGGCCGTGGTCTGCCTCGAAGTTTTCAAGCGTTACATCCTCAATGCGCCGACTGCCTGGATCTTCGACCTCAACAACATGCTCTACGGCTCGTTGTTCATGCTGTGCGGCGCCTATGCGTTGGCGCAGAACGCCCACGTACGCGGCGACTTCCTCTACAGCTCGATGCGGCCACGCACCCAGGCGACGCTCGACCTGATCCTCTACTTCGTCTTCTTCTTTCCCGGCATCGCCGCCCTCCTCTACGCCGGCTGGGAATATGCCGGTGATTCCTGGCGCATTCGCGAGCACTCCAACGTCACTGCCGATGGACCGCCGGTCTATCACTTCAAGACCATCATCCCGATTGCCGGCGCGTTCGTGCTGCTGCAGGGCGTCGCCGAAGTGGTGCGTTGCATCGTCTGCCTGAAGACCGGTGTCTGGCCGGCACGGCTGAAGGACGTGAGCGAGATCGACGTCGTCGAGGAGCAGCTCGCCCACTCGGAGTATGTCGACGACGACGCCCGCCAGCTCGCCATCGCACGGGCGGCACAGATCGACGAAGCGGCACGCCAGCGCGGCATGGGCGGAGACAACAAGATATGAGCGATCCCGCCCTCGGCCTGCTGATGCTGGGTCTCATCGTGGTCGTGATCATGATGGGCTTCGCGACGGCCTTCACCCTGATGGGACTGGGCATCTTCTTCGGCTTCATCGCCTTCTACGATCCCACGCAGTCCTGGGCCGACAACAAGGTGTTCGCCCTGATGGTCCAGCGCACCTACGGCGCCATGACCAACGACGTGCTGATCTCCATCCCGCTCTTCGTGCTGATGGGCTACGTGATGGAACGCGGCGCGCTCGTCGACAAGATGTTCTATTCGATCCAGCTCGCCTTCCGCCGCGTACCGGCGGCGCTTGCCGTGGCAACGCTGATCGTTTGCACCTTCTGGGGCATCGCCAGCGGCCTCGTCGGCGCCGTCGTGGTCCTGATGGGCGTCATCGCCATGAATCCCATGCTGCGAGCTGGCTATGACGTGAAGCTCGCCGCGGGCGTCATCACGGCCGGTGGCACCCTGGGCATTCTGATCCCGCCCTCGGTGATGATCATCGTCTACGCCGCGGTGGCCGGCCAGTCGGTCGTCAAGCTCTACGCGGCGGCGATGTTCCCCGGCTTCTTCCTGGCGCTTCTCTATCTCGTCTATGTCCTGGGCTGGGCCACGATCAATCCCCGCGTTGCCCCCAAGCTGCCCGAAGAACAGACAAGGGTACCGGTGCCGAGCTGGGTCGAGCGCCTGCAGGCGGCCTATTCGCGCAACATGCTGGTCGGTCTCGCCCGGGCGCTGATCGCACCGGCTCGCGGACGGGGCATCGAGGCAGACGGCAAGCCGCTGGGCTATCTCGGCATCGCCTATAACTTCGTCGTGGCGCTGGTGCCCCTGCTGGTGGCAGCAGTCACGCTGGGCGGCGCCTGGTGGTACGTTGTCATCCACAAGAAGACCATCGATGCGCCGGAAGCGGCCGGGCTGCAGCCCCTCGGTGGCGCGGCCGCCGTTGCGGAAGCAGCGCCTGGCGAGGCCGGCCCATCGAACGCTTTCTACATCTGGTTCGCCATCATCGCCGCGCTGACCTTGCTCGCGGTGTTGCGCTACTACTGGCGTATGGATGCAGCACGTTTCACCGTGCTGAAGCTCCTTACCGCTTCGGTCATGCCGCTCGGCATCCTGACCGCGGTCGTGCTGGCAGTGATCCTGTTCGGTATCACGACAGCCACCGAGTCGGCCGCCGTCGGCGCCGCCGGCGCCTTCCTGCTTGCCTTCCAGGCTCGCACGCTCGACTGGAAGCGCACCAAGGAGGCCGTGTTCCTGACCGCCAAGACGACGGCAATGGTCTGCTGGCTGTTCGTCGGCTCCGCGCTCTTCTCGGCTGTCTTCGCTATTCTCGGCGGCCAGGGACTCGTCGAACGCTGGGCGCTGTCGCTCAACCTGACGCCGCTTCAGTTCATGATCCTGTCGCAGGCCATCATCTTCATATTGGGTTGGCCGCTGGAATGGACGGAGATCATCATCATCTTCGTGCCGATCTTCCTGCCGCTCCTGAAGCACTACAACATCGACCCGATCCTGTGGGGCACCCTGGTGTTCGTGAACCTCCAGGCCGCGTTCCTGTCGCCGCCAGTCGCGATGTCGGCTTTCTATCTCAAGGGCGTGTCGCCGCCGCATGTGACGATCAACCAAATATTTGGCGGCATGATGCCCTACATGCTGATCGTCATCGTTTGCATGGTGATCATGTACGTGTGGCCGGGCATGACGCTCTGGCTGCCGAACTATCTCTACGGGGGCTGAGTTCAAGAGGAGGAAACGCCATGAAGGCACAGGCTGACAAAGTTCTGAAAGAGGCGGTCGCCAGGGGCGACGTACCCGGCGTGGTGGCCGTCGCGACCGACCGCAAGGGACAGACCTACGAAGGCGGCTTCGGCAAGCGCGTGCTGGGCGACGCCGCCGAGATGACGCCCGATACCGTCGGCTGGATCGCTTCCATGACCAAGGCGGTGACCGGCGCCGCTGCCATGCAGCAGGTCGAACGCGGCAAACTAGGCCTCGACACACCAGCCAAGGCTGTCCTGCCTGCCCTTGGCGACGTGAGTGTGCTCGAAGGCTTCGATTCCGGCGGCAAGCCCAAGATGCGCAAGGCCAAGCGCGACATCACCTTGCGCCACCTGCTCACCCACACGGCGGGTTTCGGTTACGACATTTGGAATGCCGATCTCGCTAAATATCAGGAGAGCGAGGGCGTGCCGGGAATCATCTCCTGCCAGGACAAGGCACTGACCACGCCGCTGCTCTTCGATCCGGGTGAGCGCTGGTACTACGGCATCAACATCGACTGGGCGGGCAAGATGGTTGAGGCAGCGGCCGGCAAGAAGCTCGGCCAGGTGCTGCGCGACGATCTGCTGGGCCCGCTCGGCATGAACGACACGGCCTTCCATATCTCCGACGGCATGCGCAAGCGGATGGCCAAGATCCATCACCGTGGCCCCGACGGCGCGCTGACGGCCGATCCGGCGCTGGAAATCCCGCAGGAGCCGGAGTTCGAGATGGGTGGCGGTGGTCTCTATTCGACGGCCGGCGACTATCTCAAGTTCGTGCGCATGATGCTGAACGAGGGCAAGGCGGACAACGGCAAGGCCGTGATGAAGCCCGAGACCGTGGCGACCATGTCGAAGAATGCCATGGGCGAGTCGCGCGTGACCTTGCTGAAGACAGCGGCGCCCCCCTTCTCGAACGATGCCGAATTCTTCCCCGGCCTCGACAAGCAGTGGGGCCTCTCCTTCATGATCAACAATGAGGAAGCACCAACCGGCCGCTCCGCCGGTGGGCTCGCCTGGGCCGGCCTTGCCAACACCTACTACTGGATCGACCAGAAGAAGGGCGTCGGCGGCGTCTACATCACGCAGATCCTGCCCTTCGCCGACGTGAAGTCACTGCCGCTGTTCTACGCCTTCGAAAGCGCTGTGTACGGCAAGTAAAGATCAGGCAAGACCGAACAGCTCGGTCTCCTCGCGAACGCCACGCAGGCGATGATGGCCGAGCGAGACCAGCCGGTCACGGCTCGAGGTCGCGGCCTCGGCGAAGGCCCGCGACATCAGGAGCGGGCGGCCGAGCGGTTGGCATAGCGCCTCGATGCGCGACGCTTCGTTGACGGCGGGGCCGATCACCGTGAAGTCGAGCCGCGTATCGCTGCCGACATTGCCGTAGAGCACCTTGCCGATATGCAGCGAGACATCGAGCCCAGCAGCCGACTGGCCGTCTGTGCGCCGGCCCCTATTTATCCGCTCGATGAGCGCCAGCGCTTCGGTCGCCGCTTCCAGCGCATCGGCGCAGACGGCGGCACGCTGGTCGAGCACGACGCCGAAGGCCGCCAGCAACCCGTCGCCCATGAATTTCAGCACCTCGCCGCCATGCCTGACGACCGGCTGGACCATGCAGCCGAAATAATCGTCGAGCAGCAGGATCAGGTCTCGACCGGGCATCGTATCGGCGAGCGCGGTGAAGCCCTGCAGATCGGCGAGAAGCAGCACCGCCTCGACACTCTGGACCTCGCCGCGTAGCACGGTGCCGGCCAGCACGCGGCTCGCCGGATCGTTGCCGAGATAGGCCGCCAGCAGGCCATGGCTGATGGCCCGCGCTGTCGCAGCCTTCGCGGCGACGGCGAAGACGGGAACCGCCTGCCTGAGCTCAGCGGCATCCTCCATGCGATAGCCGCCCGGCCGTCTCGTCGCTGCAGAAACCACCAGCCATGCCGACTCGGCATGCTCGACGTCGGTCGCGCCGCCGATCCGTGGCGAAAGCTCACCGAACGGCAGGACCCAGCCCATCCATTCGGTTGTTCCCGCAGCGCGCAGTTCCTCGAAAACCGGCAAGTTGGGCACGTCGGCCCCCGTATCGAACCGGTAGTGCTGTTCGGTCAGACCGTCGCGCAGCATAGCCGCGAACGGGCTCTGCCGGACCAGAAGCGAATCGATCTCCTCATGCGCAAACTCGAAATGCCTGGTGACCTGATGGCCGCGATCCCAGATCAGACTGCGCGCCCGCATCATGGGATGCAGCGTGTTCATGCCAACGAAAAGGCGTTCGACCTCCAGGCCAGCCTCGTTCAGGCGGCGACCGAAGCCATCGATCATGTCCTCCAGCGGCATGTTGCGCAGGCCCGCCTGGGCCAGCCACCCGGCGAGCGGCAGGGAATTCATCGACAGGACACTCCACGCAGAAGCAGGACGAACATAGCCGAAGCCGCTACAAAGACAGCCCCTCGATGAGGACTTTCCGATGACAAATGCCGATCCTGCACGCAAGCCGCTTCGCCAGGACGAGCTGACGGACGTGGCGGCGACGGACCGCGCCTTCCAGGGAGTGGCCTTTACCTCCGAGGTAACATTCGACGACCTCGACCTCTCGGAGTGCCGCTTCGAGGGCTGCACCTTCGACCTGCCGGCCATCCGCGGCGCCGATTTTTCCGGGGCGCAGTTCAAGGATTGCCGCTTTTCACCCGGCCGGTTTGCCAGTTGCAAGTTCCCCGGCGCCCGGTTTCAGGCCACCAGCTTTTTCGACACCGACCAGAAGAAGGGATGCACCTTCGCCTTCTGCGATCTGCGGGACGTCGAAGCGGAGAAGTGCAACTTCGCGGTCGGCGCGTTCGAACGCTGCGACATGCACGACTTCCGGGCCAGGGAGTGCAGCTTCCGCGGGGTGCGCTTTCACGCTTCCACGTTCACCAAGGCCGTCTCGAAGCGGGTGATCATCACGCGGGCACGTTTCGAGGCTTGCAACTTCACCTTCACCGACTTCTCCGGCGTGTCGCTCGAAACCTGCAAGTTCCAGACCTGCAAGTTTCTCGACACAGCCCTGTTCGACGTCAATCTCACCGACGCGATCCTGCGCGATTGCTCACTCGAAAAGGTCGAATGGGAACGAGCCAACCTGACCCGCGCCGATCTTCGGGGCACGACGATTTCCGGACTGAACCTCGTCGTGCTCTCCGGCTATGCCGGGCTGATGATCGGCGAGAGCCAGCAAACGGAACTTCTCGAACAGCTGGGCGTCATCGTCAGCCCCGAGTAGGGTCTAGGCCGGCGGCGGCACCATCGTGCCTTTGGGCAACGCCGCGCAATGATCGTAGATGTCCGAGGGCCGGGTGAACCAGACCTTGTCCTTCTGCGGGTGGTTGGCGATGTGCTGCAGCGCCTCGCGCAGCATGCGCAGCCGATAGGGCTGCCCCACGATCATCGTGTGCAGGGCAATGCCGCAGACCAGCGGCTGCTTGGCCGACTGGTGCAGCAGCTCCTCGAACTGGCCGATGATGAAGTCGCGGAACTGTTCGGGCGTGTGGTGGCGCACCAGTACCTGCGGGCTGTCGTTGATTTCGATCGGATAGGGCACGCTCATCAGCGGGCCCGAGCGTGTCTTCATCCAGAGCGGTTGGTCGTCGGCGGGCCAGTCCATCAGGAAGTCGAAGCCCACCTCCTTGAGGAGATCCGGCGTCCAGCGCGTCGAAGCCATCCAGGGCGCCATCCAGCCACGGGGCCGCTTGCCGCTCGCCTTCTCGATGGCGTCGCGTACTTCTTCGAGGAAGCGCTTCTCGTCGGCCTCCCACATATGGCCATGCCGTTCGGCATTGGTGCGGCCATGCCCAATGAATTCATCGCCGCGCGCCTTCAGGGCATCGACGATCTGCGGCGCATAGTCGAACACAGTGGTGTTGATCAAATGCGCGGCCGGCAGATTGAGTTCGTCGAACAGGTCGAGGCAGCGCCACACACCGACGCGGTTACCGTAGTCGCGCCAGGCAAAGGTTCGCGGATCAGGCGGCGGATTGGCGACCGTGAGCAGATGTCCCTCGCCCGCTCCAAACGCAAAATGCTCGATGTTGAGGCCGAGATAGACGGCCAGCCGTTTACCCTCGGGCCAAGAATAGTCTTTGCGTTCAGTGATGGGCGAATAGGCGTAGCGGTCGTGATACGGCAGACGAATCGTGTGCATGGCTACCTCTTGACGACCGCTACTTTGTTCTCGGTTTCATTGGCGTTCATGGCCCGGAAGCGCGCGACGGCGTCGGCATGGAAAGCGCGTTCTTCCGCGCCAGCTTCCTGCGTCGGACGACGCTCGTCGTCGAAGTGCCGGTACTTGTCCTCGCCACGCACCAGCATCGCTGTCACCCGGGTGGCCGAAGTGCAGCGCGCCCAGGTCGGGATATAGCTGATGCCGAGCCCGATGCGCCGATCGTTGGATCGGTTGGGCCGTGAATTGTGGACGAGATGCGTATGGTGCAGCGAGAACTGGCCCGCCTTCACCGGCATGAAGGCTGTCTTCATACGATCGACGTCGACCGCCAGTTCCTGACCGCGCGACAACAGGTTTTCGGGATCCTGCATCTCCGCGTGCGGGAGCTGGCCGAGCTTGTGCGAGCCCGGCACGACCTCCATGCAACCCGCCTCGACAGGCGCGTCGGTGAGCGCCACCCACGCGGTGACATGACAGGCCGGCTCCAGCGCAAAATATGTCGCGTCCTGGTGCCAGCTCACATAGGCACCGGAGCCGGCGTCTTTGGGCCACACCGTGAGATGGAACAGCCGGATATCGGGTCCGATCAGATCCTCCACGGCATCCAGCACCTCGGGCGCGTGCACGATCTCGTCGACCCAGGGGAAGAGGAGATGCGGCTTGAAGTTGTGGCCGCGCGTCATTTTCTGGCCCTGTGCCCGCTCGAAGGCCTCGAGCCTGTCACGCCAGGCGCACGTCCGCTCCGTCGAAAAAGCATCGACGGGACAGACATAGCCGTCGCGTTCGTACTGGGCGATCTGTTGGGCAGAGAGCTTCCGGGGCATCAGTGCGCCGTCCAGCCGCCGTCGATGAACAGCAGCGTGCCGGTGACAAAGGACGAGTCGTCGCTTGCCAGGAAGAGCGCGGCGCGAGCCACTTCCTCCGGCTTGCCGATGCGGCCCATCGGGTGACGCTGCTTCCAGAAGGCACGCATCGCCTCGGGGTCGGCGTAGCGCTTCAGCGAACGGACCGGCATAGGCGTATCGATGACACCCGGCATCAACGCGTTGACGCGGATACCCTGCGCCGCATGGTCGACCGCCATGGTCTTGGTGAAAGAAGCGATGGCGCCTTTGGAAGCGACATAGGCGGCGTTGCGGCCCGGGCTCGACTGCGCGAGCTGCGATCCCACCGTGACGATCGCGCCCGAACCGGCAGCAATCATCGGCTGGATGGCATGATGGATCCAGAGATAGGTGCCCTTGACGTTGATGTCGAAGGTGCGGTCCCAGGTGGCCTCGTCGACGGTGTCGACCGTGCCGCCCAATGAAACACCGGCCGCTGTCATCAACACATCGATCCGGCCCCACTGCTCCATGACATGGGCAACGCCACCTCGCACCTGCTCCGCACGGCTGACATCGGCGGCGATGGCAAGCGCATGGCCACCCTCGCTTTCGATTTCCGCCGCGACATCGAGGATGCCGGCCTCGTCGAGATCGACCAGCGCCACACGGGCACCCTCGGCGGCGAACAGACGGGCGGAAGCGGCGCCGATGCCCGACGCGGCTCCCGTCACGATGGCAATACGATTCTCGAGCTTCATGCGGCGAGCTTAGCGCGTCGCCGCTCGGTCTGTCAGCGTGCCGTCAGCGGGGGCGTTTGCGCAGCGGACGCCTGCGCTGCGCACGTCGCGCCAGCATGTTCAGGGCCTCGATCAACCCCGAGAAAGCCATGGCGGCGTAGATGTAGCCCTTGGGTACATGGACGCCCATGCCGTCGGCAATCAGCGTGGCACCGATCATCAGCAGGAACCCCAGTGCCAGCATCACGATCGTGGGATTGTGGCCAATGAAGCGCGCCAGCGGATCGGCCGCGAGCAGCATCATCCCGACCGCAATGACGACCGCGATCACCATGATCGGAATGTCGTCGGTCATGCCGACCGCAGTGATGATGCTGTCGAGCGAGAAGACCAGGTCGAGGATCAGGATCTGGCCGATGACACCGGCGACCGTCGCGCGGACAACCGTACCGCCAGTATCGGCGTCGGCTTCGCGCTCTTCCTCGGCCGTGACATGGTCGTGAATCTCGCTGGTCGCCTTGTAGATCAGGAACAGGCCACCTGCGATCAGGATCAGGTCACGCCAGGAAAAACCATGACCGAACAGGGAGAATATCGGCGTCGTAAGCTGCACGATGAAAGCGACGCCGCTCAACAGGCCGAGCCGCAGGAATACGGCAAGACCGATGCCAATCCGCCGGGTGCTCGATCTCTTTTCCTCCGGCAGCTTGTTGGTCAGGATCGAGATGAAGATCAGGTTGTCGATGCCCAGCACGACTTCCATGATCACCAGGGTGGCCAAAGCGGCCCAGGCATGTGGATCGCGGGCGAGGACGAGGAGTTCTTCCATCATCTCCTAACCATAAGACATTGCTGCCAACGGCCAAGAGACCTTTCCTTTACGAAGCCGAACCGCTAAGCCCGCAGCCGATGTCTGCCCCCGCCGCCCCAACGGCCGCCCCGCCGCTCGCGATCGTCCTATTGTCGGTGGCGGCCTTCGCTTCAGCGGCCAACATGCGCGTCATCGACCCCCTGCTGGTGCAGTTGTCTGCCAGTTTTGGCGTCACGGTGGGCGAAGCCTCGATCGCCGCTACGGCCTTCCTGTTCGCCAACGGCGTATTCGTGCTGGTGCATGGCCCCTTCGGCGACCGCTACGGCAAGATGCCGGTAGTTGCCATCGCCTGCATCGGCGCGGCTGCCTGCTGCCTCCTCAGCGCCGTTGCAGGCTCGCTGGACATGCTCACCCTGGCGCGCTTCCTGACCGGCGTAACTGGCTCCGCCATCATCCCGCTCGCCATCGCCTGGGTGGGCGACAATGTGAGCTACGAGAAGCGCCAGGCCACGCTGGCCCGCTTCCTCACCGGCCAGACCCTCGGCCTGATGACAGGCGCGGCGCTGGGCGGTGCGATCGGCGACTGGCTGGGCTGGCGCTCGGTCTTCTGGGTGCTGGCCGCCATCTATGTCATGGCAGGCGTCGCCCTGTTCGCCGTCATGCGCGCGCGGCCAGAGATCGCCCGGCGGACCGAACGCACCCAGGGGTCGATGATAGGACAGATGTTCCGTGTCCTGCGACGGCCCTGGGCTCTCACCGTCATCATCGTCGTTGCCCTGGAAGGCGGCGTCTTCTGGGGAGCCTTCACCTTCGTCGGCGCCGACCTGCATCAGCGTTTCGACATGGGCTTCGCAGCGATCGGCCTCGCCGTCGCGGCCTTCGGCGCCGGTGGCTTCCTCTACGTCATGGTGGCCCACCATCTCGTGCGCATACTGGGCGAACGCGGGCTTTGTACTTGGGGTGGAGCTGGCCTCGGCATCGCCTTTGCCGCGATGGCGCTCGCACCGACCGCCGAGGTCGAGTTCGCCGCCATCGTCGTTTCGGGCGTGTCGTTCTACATGCTGCACAACACGCTGCAGACCAACGGTACGCAGATGGCACCGGAGGCCCGTGGCGCCGGCATGGCTCTCTTCGCGCTCTGTCTGTTCGTCGGTCAGGCGATCGGCGTGCCCATCGCCGCGCCGATCGTCGATCGCTGGGGTGCACCGCCCGTCTTCTGGGCGGCCGCCGTGTTCCTGCCGCTGCTGGCCTTCTGGTTCTCGGCGGCGATCGCCCGGCGCAGTCAGCTCTCCGGCGACACCCGGAACTGATAGGGCTCTTCGAGCGCCTTGCACTCCTCGGCGGTCAGCACGATGTCGGTCGACTTCGCGGCCGAAGTGAGCTGGTCCAGCCCGGTCGCGCCGATGATCGGCGCGCCCATGTAGGGCTTGTGCAACAGCCACGCGAGCGCCACCTGGGCAGGCGTCGCATCCTTGGCTTTGGCGATCTTCTTCAGGCGCTTCACGACTTCCCAGTCGCTGTCGCGATAAGTGCCGGCCTGCACCACCGTATCGTTCTTCGAGCGCTCGGTGCTGCCCCCGCCTTCCTTGCTGCGATTGCCAGCCAGGAACCCGCGCGCCAGTGGTGAATAGGGGATGAGGCCGACACCCTGCTCGTGGCAAAGCCGGTTCATCTCCCGCTCCTCCTCACGCTGGATGAGGTTGTAGAGATTCTGCATGGCAATCGGCCTTGCATAGCCCTTCCAGTCAGCCACCATCACCATCTGCGCAAACTTGTAGGCCGGCATGGTCGAACCGCCGATGTAGCGCACCTTGCCGGAGCGCACGATCTGGTCGAGCGAGTACATGGTTTCCTCGATCGGCGTGTGCGGATCGAGGCGGTGGACTTGATAAACGTCGATATAGTCGGTCTGCAGACGCTTGAGCTGGGCATCGACCGACGCCATCAGATGCTTGCGGCCAGTGCCTACGTCGTTGGCGACGCCGCTCATCCGGATGCCGACCTTGGTCGAGAGCACGATCTCCTCGCGCTTCGTCATCTTCATGAGCGTGGCGCCCATGATCTCCTCGGATCGGCCGAAATTGTAGGTGTCCGCCGTGTCGAAGAAGGTGATGCCGACATCGAGAGCACGCTTGAAGTAGGCCGGCGCCTCGGTCTCGTCGAACTTACCCCAGCCGCGACGGCCCTTAGCCCCCCAGGAATTGCCACCGAGGCAGATCCTGCTGACGATCAGGCCCGAGCGGCCGAGCGGTCCGTACTTCATCGAAATCTCCCCCTTGCCGGCAGCAGCTTAAGCTCCCACCTTCGACGGATGAAAGTGCTGATCGAATATTGCGGCGCTTGAGGCTACAAGCCGCAAGCCCTCCGTGTGAGGGAACGCCTCGAGAAGCTGGGCATGGCCGACATCGAGCTACGCCCCGGCAAATCCGGCCAGTTCGACGTCACCGTCGATGGTGAGCTGAAATACACCCGCCGCGACACCGGTCGCTTTCCGACCGATGCCGAGATCGAGGATCTGCTTCCGGACTAGGTCCGGCGTCAGCCCAATATCTCTTTGTTCACGATGTTGGCAGCGTTTGGCCGGCCATCGAAGACACTGAGGATATTCTCGACGGCGGTGACGGCCATGCGATCGCTCGCTTCCTTGGTGACGCCGGCCATGTGCGGGCTGAAGATCACATTTTCCAGACCGAACAGCTTGTTGCTGGGATCCGGCGGCTCCTTGTCGAGCACGTCGAGACCCGCGCCGCGCAGCTTGCCGGTCGAGAGCGCCGTGTAGAGGGCATCCTCGTTCACGATGCCGCCGCGCGCGGTGTTTACCAGGAACGCCTCGGGCTTCATGAGGCCGAGTGTCTCGGCGTTGAACATGTTCACAGTCTCCGGCGCCTTGGGGCAATGGACCGACACGAAATCGACCTTGGGCAAGATGGCCTTGAGATCGGTGACCTTCGTGGCCCCGGCCTTCTTGATCTCCGCTTCGGAGATGTTCGGATCGAGCACGGAAACGTCCATTTCGAACGCCACACAGCGCTTCACCGTGCGCGAGCCGATACGGCCCATGCCGACCACCAGGATCGATTTGCCCGAAAGATCGGCCGGCAGGTCGGAGAGGCGCTGGCCCCAGCCCTTTTCGCGCACGAAGCGGTCGTACTTCTTCACCAGGCGCGCCGAGGCCAGAAGCATGTACATCGCATGCTCGGCCACCGAGACGGAGTTGGCGATGCCGGTGGTCATCAGCGGGATCTTGCGCTTGTTCAGCGCCGGAATCTCGACGGCGTCGAAACCGACGCCGAGACGGGCCACCACCATCATGCCCGGCGAGACATCGAGCTCGGCCTGGCGGAAGGGCGTCGCGCCCAGGGTCACCGCGTTGGCATCCTTCAGCTTGGGATGCAGGCTCGGCACCGTGTCGTCGGTCAGGACTTCGTAGTCGACATCGTCACGCTTCTTCAGCACGTCGATCCCGGCCTGCGGCATGCGGCCGACAATCAGTACTTTCTTGCGGTTTTTGCCCGTAGTCATCGTTTCCCCTGCAATCTTGCCGTGCGAACGGGCGCGATCCTAAAGGCCGTCGCCCCGGGACGCTAGGGGAGGTAGTTGAGCGGGAGCCGCGTGGTGGACTTGATCTCCTCCATGGCAAACATCGAGGTAACGTCTGACAGCTCGACCTTGGCAATCAGACGTTTGTAGAAGGCGTCGTAGGCCTCGATGTCGGGCAGAGCGAGGCGGATGAGATAGTCGATCTCACCACTCATGCGATAGCAGTCCATCACCTCGGGAAACGAGGCGATAGCCTTGGCGAAGCGGGCGAGCCACTGAGCACTGTGTTGTGACGTCCGGACCGCAACGAAGACCGTTACCCCGGCATTCACGGCCTTGCGATCGAGCAGCGCGACCCGCGCCCGCACGATACCTGCTTCCTGTAACCGATTGATCCGCCGCCAGCATGGTGTGGTCGACAGGCCGACGTGACGAGCAACCTCGGCCAGCGGCATGTCGGCACTTTCCTGTAGGCAATCCAGAATCTTCTTGTCGAAGGAATCGAGTGAAAATTTCGCGGCCATTGGCTTTCTATGAGAATGACATTCTCTAGTTTGCCGGTTTTGGCGGAAAGGTAGCAAGCCGTTTCCCGCTGCGAACGGTAGAATTCCTCCCATGTTACAGCGCTTCACCGACCATCCCGCCTCGGTCAACGAGACCTACCTGCAGCATATGGGCATGGCCTTCGGCTTCGGCGGCCGCATGCTGGTCGGCGCGCTGGCCTGCTTCGTTCACGGTCTTTTTCCCTGGCTCTGTCTTACGCGGGGCAGCGACACTATTCGCACCCTCCATCACCGCATGGTGAGCCACCGTACCGTGCAGCCGGCCAGTCCCGACCGCGCCACGGCCGTCGCGGTGGGCGACTAACAGACGCGTCGTCTAAGCCGATACTGGAGTCCGCAACCTCCCACTGTCATGCTACGTTCATCCCCACGGGGGAGTGATCAAGCAGCGGAGGGCTCCAATGGAAACACCCGTACGGATCAGCTTTCAGGGCAGCACGCCCAGCGAGGCGCTGACCAACCTGATCTCCGAGCACCTCGACGCGCTGGAACGGCTGCATGGCCGGCTGACGTCATGTCAGGTCGTCGTGCAGGTGCCCGACCGCCACCATCGCACCAGCAACCTCTACAGCATCAACATCCATCTCGTGCTGCCGGGCAACATCGACATAAATGTCGATCACACGCCACAGGCCGACTCGCGGTTTGCCGATCCCGTGTTCGCCGTCAACGATGCCTTCCGGCGGGCCAAGCGCCTGATCAAGGAGAAGACGCGCAAGCAGCGTGGCGAGGTCAAGAACCTGCATGAGCGGGTCGAACGCACACTCGACCGCCCACCGAGCTGAACTCGCGCTATCTGCTGCGGCGGCGGGCGACACCTTTTTCGTCCAGCCGCTCGCGCAGCAGGAAAACGCGGTCGCCGCCCCAGAACAGCTCACCGTCGAAGACGAAGGACGGCACGCCGAAGATGCCCGAGGCTTCGGCCTCGGTACGCAACTTGTCGTGCTCGGTCCCACCTTCGCCTGCGTAAAACGCCGCGAAGCCACTCGGCGCACCACACTGCTGGAGCAGAACACCGACGGCCTCAACGCTTTCAGGATCGAGATCGCGACGCCAGAAGCGCTCGAAGGCTTGATCATTGTAGGCCCGGAATACGCCGTGCTTCTGGGCATAGAGCATGCCGGCGTTGACGGGCCGAGCATAAAAGATCTTCTTCGGCCCCATCAGGGTCAGCCCCTGTTTGTTGGCGAAGCGCCGTGCGTCCATGTAGGCATAGCGCACCCGTCGCCAGTGATGCGGATCGCGCTGCTCGACCGATCCCTGGAACGAGGCGATGTCGAGCGTATAGGGTCGCCAGTCGAGCGTGAGGTCGTAGTCCGCCTCGAGCGCATACGCCCAGGCTTTGGCGACGAAGGCGTAGGGGCTGATGTAGTCGCTCCAGACGATGACCGTCGGACGGCTGCTCATGCCCCGCCCTTCTCACGACGCCACAGCCACAGGAACGCCGCGGCGACCACGATGACCAGAATGCTGGCGACCAACAGGAACATCGCCGAATCCTGGACCCAGGCCACTACCGGCACGGCAAGCGCCAGGAACGCGCCGACAAGGCAGATGCGCCAGACCCGGGCATGCACGCCTGCCACGAAAGTGCCCAGCGCCAGCAGGATCAGAAGCGCGAGACTCATCGCATTGTCGTTCACGACGCCGCGAACCTCCGGCATGAACATCAGCGACATGGCCCCGAGAAAGGCGAGCCAATGCAGCGCCTGGGTCACGACAAGGCGAACGTGCTCCGAGGTCTGGTCGATCTTTCGCCAACCCGACAGGATGCAGGCGAAGCCATACACCGGCGCCAACGCCATCCAGTAGTAATAGGTCGTGAGCCCGCGGAATCCCGAGAGCACGATGCCACCGACTGCCAGGGCCAACATGGCTGCATACGGCAGATCCCGCAGCAGCCAGTGATTATTCTGCTCGCTCAACGCGCGTCCTTGGCCAGTCGCTTCTCGACCACGCGCGCCCACAGGGTCGAGCCCAGGGTGAGTGCCTCGTCGTTGAAGTCGTAGCCTGGATTGTGCACTTCGCAACCTCCTTCACCGCCACCGTTGCCGATGTTGATGAAGGCGCCCGGCACCTGCTCGAGCATGTAGGAGAAATCCTCGGAGGCCATCACATAGGGGCCTTCGCGGTTCATGTTCTCCGGGCCCACGATCTCGGCTGCAACGTCGGCGATGAACTTCACGGCGTTCGGATCGTTCACCAGCGGCGGGAAGACAACCCGTACATCGGCCTTGGCCGTGCCGCCCAGGGTCTTGGCGATACCGGTCGAGATCGTCTCGATGCGCTCCTTGACCAGCGCCATCGTCTCCTTACGGAAGGCGCGGATGGTGCCACGCAGGACCGCCTCCTGCGGGATCACGTTATAAGCGTCACCAGCGTGCATCTGGGTCACCGAGATCACCGCCGAATCGAGCGGCGATACGTTGCGCGAGACCACGCTCTGCAAGGCCGAGATGATCTGGGTCGCAATGATCACCGGATCGATGCCACTCTCGGGCCGCGCCCCGTGCGCGCCCTTGCCGGTGATGTGGATGTCGAACAGGCCACCACCCGCCATCTGCGGGCCGGAGCGGATCGCGAACTTGCCGACATCGAGCTTCGGCCTGTTGTGCATGCCGAAGATGATCTCGCAGGGAAACTTCTGGAAAAGCCCGTCCTTCACCATCGCTTCGGCCCCACCGCGACCTTCCTCGGCGGGCTGAAAGATGAAGTGCACGGTGCCGTCGAAGTTGCGGGTAGCGGAGAGATACTTGGCGGCCCCCAGCAGCATCGCCGTATGGCCATCGTGACCGCAGGCATGCATCCGACCGGCGTGACGGCTGCGATGATCGAAGGTGTTGTGCTCGTCCATCGGCAGTGCGTCCATATCGGCCCTGAGACCAATGGCGCGCGGATTGTTGCCGACGCGGATCGTGCCGACGACGCCGGTCTTGCCGATGCCGGTCGTGACCTCGCAGCCCCATTCCTTCAGCTTCTGCGCCACGATGGTGCTGGTCCGCTCCTCCTCGAAACCGAGCTCAGGGTGGGCGTGGATATCACGCCGGATGGCGGTCAGCTCGGCAGTGGCGGCGGCAATCTGCGGTTCGATCTTCATAGGCGTCAGGACTCCAGCAGGAAGGAGGTCATTACACGACGAAATTCGCCGCCATGCACGTTCGGATATGCATGGCCGCCGTCCGGCAGCACATAGGCCCGCGCGCCAGGGATCAGCCGCACCAGCTCCTCGGTGAAGTAGAGCGGCGTCACCGTGTCGTCGCGGGCGCAGATCGCAAGCGTCGGCGCCTGCAATTTTTGCAACTGCTCACGCTTGTCGTGCGCGACGATAGCGGCAATTCGGGACAGCACGATCTCGGGGATAGGGATGGTGTCCTGAGCTTTGGCCTCGGCTGCGGCCAGGTCGGCATCGTGGTCGCGCACCCAGGACGGCATGTTGAGCGCCAAGGCACTCGACTTGAGATAGGCCAGCGGTCCCAGTTCCCTCAGCATCAGGGAACGCACGTCGAACAGCCGGCGGAAAAATGCATCGGTCTTGGCCCAGGTGGCGCTCAACACCAGGCGGTCGATACGCCCCGGATGCTCGATCGCCAGCACCTGCCCCATCGCGCCGCCGGTCGAATGACCACACCAATGGACCTTGTCGTAACCCAGCCCCTCGATGAGCTGCAGCGCGTCGTCGGCCATCTGACTGACGCTGTAGGAAATTTTCGACAAGGTGCTGCGGCCGGTGCCCCGATGATCGTGCACGACCACTGTGAACCGGCGGGCAAGTTCTGCGACGTTTTCGCCCCACCAACGGCTATCGCCGCCGAGGCCTGGAACCAGAAACAGCGGCGGGCCGCTACCTTGTTGCTCGTAGTAGAGGTCGGCGCCGTCGCGCAGTTTGAACAGGGGCATTCCGTCTCCTCGGCGATTTGCGTATGGTCCCGCCGCAGGAGGAAAGCGCACGATGAAGCGTCTGTCGATTGCCGTGATGATTCTGGTGGCTGGATGCACAAGCCAGCAACAGCCGGTGACGACCACGATCCCGCGTCCCGCGCCCGATGAAGCGACACCCACCGGCATTGCCTATCTTTGCGACGGTCGCAAGGAAGTGACCGTGGTCTATGCCCGTAACCGCGCCTCCGTAACCCAGGGCGACAAGACCTGGCGGCTCGAATATCAGGCCACTGGGCAAGGCTTTCGCTATGCCGACTCGAGCTTCGAGTGGAGCGGCCGCGATGAAGCCGCCGTGCTGAAGCCCATCGCCGGCGCTCCGGTCGCTTTCAATTGCCGGCCGACCCGCCGCACGACCTAGAGCACGCTACTTCAGCCAGAGCTTGATCGCGTAGCCGACGAGCGCCGTGGCGCCGACCCCGGCTACCCAGAGACCGACGAACCACAGCCACTGCCGTGGCGCCGGCATCAGTGATAGCCCTCATGGCCGGTCTTGCCGCGGAACACCCAATAGGAATAACCGGTGTAGGCAAGGATGATCGGCACCATGATCACCGCGCCGACCAGCATGAACTTCAAGCTGGAGGCCGGAGCCGCCGCATCCCAAATGGTAACGACTGGCGGCACCACATAAGGGAAGAGGCTGATGCCGAGGCCGATGAGGCCCAGCGCAAACAATCCCAGCGATACCAGAAACGGCGTGTAGTGGTGCAGCCGCTTCAGGCTCCAGAAAAAGACGACCGTGGCGATGGCGACCAGCAAAGGTACCTGCGCGGTGAACAGCACCTGCGGCCAGGCGAACCAGCGCTGCCAATAGGCTTCGCGCAGGAACGGTGTCGCCGCACTCACGGCCGCCATGGCGAGGATCACGCCTACACCGAGTCCGAAGGCCAGCCGATAGCAACGTGCCTGTAGAGAATCCTCACTTTTCATGATCAGCCAGGTCGCGCCCAGCAGGGCATAGCCGATCACCAGACTCACGCCGACCAGGATACTGAACGGTGTCAGCCAGTCGAACCAGCCGCCGACATAACCGCGGCCTTCGACGGCAATGCCCTGGAGCAGCGCGCCCAGGGTGACGCCCTGCGCGAAGGTCGCGACGATCGAGCCGAGGCTGAAAGCAAAATCCCAGGCTGCACGATGGCCGGGATCGCGCCAGCGGAACTCGAAGGCGACCCCGCGGAAGATCAGCGCCAGCAGCATGGCGATGATCGGCGCATAGAGCGCCGACAGGATCATGCCGTAAGCCAGCGGAAAGGCCGCCATCAAGCCGCCGCCGCCGAGAACCAGCCAGGTTTCATTGCCGTCCCAGACAGGCGCGATCGAGTTCATGGCGCTGTCGCGTTCGCGGCCCACAGGCAGCACCGGGAACAGGATGCCGATGCCGAGATCGAAGCCGTCCATCACGACATAGGCGAAGATCGCGAAGGCGATGATGAAGGCCCAGATGGTGGGTAGATCGAGACCGAGGATCATGATCAGGCCTCCTTGCCGCCGGCAATCGATTCAGCAACCGCGGGTGCCGGCGTGATACCAGCAGCGCGCACCGGCTGGCCACGCTCCGGCCCCTCCTCGCCGCGATGGGGCGAATGGCTCATCAGCTTCAGGATGTAATAGACGCCTGCACCGAAGACGATGAAGTAAACGACGACGAAGGCCAGCAGCGACGCACCGACGGCTGGCGCAGCGAGTGGCGAAGCGGAATCGACCGTACGCAGCAGCCCATAGACCGTGAAGGGCTGGCGTCCGACCTCGGTCGTCACCCAACCTGCGATCACGGCCACGAACCCAGCCGGTCCCATGGCGAGAGCGAAGCGATGCAGCCAGGTCCAGTCGTAAAGCCGCTTACGGACACGCGCGAGCAGGCTGTAGGCAGCCAGCGCCAGCATCAGCATGCCGAGGCCGACCATGATGCGGAAGGACCAGAACACGACGGCTATTGGTGGCCAATCCTTGCGATCGACCGATTCGAACCCCTTGAGCGGCGCATCCCAGGCGTGCTTCAGGATCAGCGACGACGCTTTCGGAATCTCCACCGAGTACTTCATCTCGCCCGCTGCCTGATCGGGCCAGCCGAACAGTACCAGCGGCGCGCCATCAGGGTAGTTCTTGAAGTGGCCCTCCATGGCCATGACTTTGACTGGCTGATGCTCCAGCGTGTTCAGCCCGTGCTGATCGCCCGCGAAGATCTGCAACGGCGCGACGACGGTAATCATGCCCATCGCCATGGAGAACATGACGCGTGCGCCTTCATTGGTACGCTCACGCAGGAGGTGCCACGCTCCAACGCCACCAACCACCAATGCCGTCGTCAGATAGGCCGCGAACACCGTATGGACGAGACGATAGGGGAAGGACGGATTGAAGATGATGGCCCACCAGTCCTCCGGCACGAACTGGCCGGAAGCGCTGATCGCATGGCCAGTCGGCGTCTGCATCCAGCTATTGGCCGACAGAATCCAAAAAGCGGAGATGAACGTGCCCACCGCGACCGCGAGCGTGGCCGTGAAATGCAGTGACTTGCCGACCCTGTTCATGCCGAACAGCATGACGCCCAGGAATCCTGCCTCGAGGAAGAAGGCTGTCAGCACCTCGTAAGCCATCAGCGGCCCGATCACCGGCCCCGCCTTGTCGGAGAAGACCGACCAGTTGGTGCCGAACTGGTAGGACATGACGATGCCCGACACGACGCCCATGCCGAAGGTGAGCGCGAAAATCTTCAGCCAGTATTTGAAGAGGTCGAGATAGACCGAGCGGCCCGTCCACAGCCACAGCGCTTCAAGTACCGCCAGATAGCTCGCAAGTCCGATCGAGAATGACGGAAAGATGAAATGGAACGACACCGTGAAGGCGAACTGCAGTCTTGCGAGAAAGACTGCATCGAAGGATTCGAACATGATGTTCTCCTTGGCGGTAGATCGCCTCAGACGATGCGCGACGCATAAGTCGGTGAGCGCAATGCTGTCGTCAACAGATCAAGAGCGACGACGAGGTCAGAGCGGCTGCGTGCCGCACCGAGCGCGATGCGAATGGCGTGTTCGGGATGGTCGTCGACGCTGAAGCTGTCGCTGGTGACCACGGCAAGCCCCTGTCGCTGTATATGCGCGGCGAACTCCGCTCGGGTCCATGCCGGGGGCAGCGCCAACCAGACGTGAAGCCCTTTGGGATGCGCGCGATAATTGTACCCTGAAAGCGCCTTTGCTGCCAGCCGCTGCCTCGCCGCAGCTTCGGTCGCGACAGCCGACACGATCGCGTCGGCGCTTCCGTCCACAAGCCAACGCATGACCAACGCGACCATCATGGGCACCGGCATCTGCACCACTGTGCGCATCGCATTGGCAAGTGCGGCTGCCGCCGCACGATCCGGCGTCAGCAGAAACGACACACGCAGGCCCGGCGCGATGCACTTGGACAGGCTCACGGCGAGATAACTGCGTTCCGGGATCAGCACGGCGATCGGCTGCACCTTCGGATCGAAGCTGCCATAGGCATCATCTTCGAAGAGCAGAAGGTCGTATCGGCGGATTGTCGCGGCGAGCGCTTCACGGCGGGACGATCCGATGGTGACCGCCGTCGGATTGTGCATGGTCGGGATGAGATAGACGGCCTTCGCGCGATGACGTTGGGCGGCTTCCGCCAACGCCTCCGGGATCATCCCCTCCTCGTCTGCTTCGACACCGACCAGGCGCACACCGAGTGCTGCCGCCGCCGTTTTGAATCCCGGATACGTGAGCCGATCGACGAGCACGACATCGCCAGGGCTCGTCGTTGCAAGCAGTAGAGCCGTGAGCGCTGTCTGCGTTCCCGGCGCCACCAGCAGCCTGTCGGCCTCGGACGTGCGCACGCGGCGACGCAACCATTGCGCCGCCGTGCTCCGGTCCGCGTCGCTGCCGCCGGCATACTGGTAGTTCAGGAATTCGGAGAAGCCATGGTCGTGCTGGAGTGCCGCAAGCCCGCGCGCGATGCGGCCTTCGAGATCGGCCTCGATCGGCTGCGGCGGCAGGTTCATCGAAAGATCGATGGCGATGCCAGCGGCGGCCCGCGCCGGCCGCGACCGGCTCTCCGCCACGAATGTGCCCTGCCCAACCCTAGCGTCGGTCAGGCCGCGCCGTCGCGCTTCGTTATAGGCGCGCGTAACCGTGGTGAGATCGACCCCCAAGGTCCGCGCCAGCGCGCGATGGGTCGGCAGGCGCTGCCCCCGATGAAGGCGACCCGACGTGATATCCCGATCCAGGGCTTCGACGATGCCCTCATAAACTGGCCCGTCCGCAATGTCGATTGTAGGGTTCCAATCCATACAATTCTCCTACACAGGCTTGAATGTATGCCCATCCGTATGGACATACAAGACACCGAACTGGAGGAGGACAAAATGCCCGGCAAAGGCGGTCTCTATCTGTGGCGCGGCTTTCGCGGACGCTGCCCGGCCTGCGGCGAGGGCCGCCTGTTTCGCGCCTTCGTGAAGGTTGCCGACCGCTGCAATGTCTGCGGCGAGGACCTGCACCATCATCGCGCCGACGACTTCCCCGCCTATCTGACGATCTTCCTGGTCGGCCACCTGATCGTGCCGCTCGCGATGTTCATAGAGATCGCTTACATGCCGTCCTACTGGCTACACGCCATCGTATGGACGCCGCTGGTAATCGGCCTGTCCGTCGGCCTCCTGCAGCCGATCAAAGGCACGATCGTCGCGCTGCAGTGGCATATGGGCATGCACGGCTTCGCCGAAGCGAAGCAGGCGCGCGTCTAGTCCCGCGGCCCTAAGCCCAGGCGTCGAAGACGTCGACGATCGCCGGCCGGTCCAGGCCGGCGCGCAGGCAGGTCTCAAGCAGCACGCGCGCCTTCAGGGGATTGAGACGCCCGCCCCAGATGAGCCCGGCCTTGCGTAAAGCGATCTCCGAACTCGGCCCGCCATAGGTCTGCTGCAACAGCGGCCCGCCACCCGCGCGCGGCGACACGACCACCGGCACGATCTCGGCGAGTTGCGTAAGCAGCGGCGCAATCCGTTCTGGCACATGCCCCCCGCCCATTGCCGCCAGCACGATGCCGCGATAGCCGAGCTGGTCGCGGTGATCGACCAATACCTCCAGAAGATAGCCCGGCTCGTCGAGCGCCATCCACAGCAAGGCCACGGGCTGTTCTCGACCGATATCGGTCAACGCGCCGAGCCGCCTGCGGGCGGCTTCGACCGGTGCACGCACGGGCAGCGACAGCGGCACCACGCGATCCTCGACCAGCGCCGCCAGCGGCCCTGTCTGTGGTGAAGCAAAAGCATTCAGCCGCGTCGGATGGATCTTCAGCACGTCGCTCGCGGCATAGACTTCGTCCAGCATCACGGCGATCACGCCCAGCGCCTTGGCATGGGCACGCACCCAGGGATCACAGGCCACGCGCACGGCCGCCAGCAGATTGCCGGGACCGTCGGGCGAGGTCAGCGCGGGATTGCGCATCGCCGCCGTCACGATCACGGGGATGTCGCGTTCGACCAGCAGGTCGAGCAGGAAGCCCGTTTCCTCGAGCGTGTCGGTGCCTTGCGTGACAATCACGCCATCGACATCGAGCGCCTTGATCTTCGCCGCGAGCGCATGAAGCTGATCGAACGACAGCGAATGGCTGCCGACGCGCGATACCGTCTCGGCGCGGATATCCGCGAGCTGGGCGAGCAGCGGAACAGCGGCCACCAGATCGTCGGCACCTAACCCCATCTGCATGGCGCCGGAAGCATCTGGGCGTGTGGCAATGGTTCCACCCAGTGCCAGGATGTGAATACGCGGCAATGTCATGACAGCAGTCTCAATGAGCGGAAGAAACGTTCGGCCTCCGGCGCCCGCATGGCGTCGGCCGGCGCCATGTAGCCCAGCGACACGTAGCGACGGCCTTTCAACACAACGAGCTGCCGCAGCGCATTGCCACCGGCCAGCGGCCCGGTCGATTCGACGGCCGGTGCGCCCTGCAGGGATTTCCAGTCGACCTGGGTCCACTTGCCGCCTGCCAGGCGCTGCGCGCGATCGTCGAGTACGGATTGGAGATTGAGCCTGGGCTGACGCACATCGACATCGGCAGGATAGAGCGCGGTCTGCGCCACGAAGGAAAGGCGCCGATATTCGAGACTGTAGGAGTGATAGGCGAACGGCGTGCCACCGGGCGATGCCGTGTCGAGGATCTTGTATATCGGTGCGCCAGGCATCTCGACGAAGAACGACTTGTCGGCGCCTTCGAGTGGATACCAGGTCGCGAGCTGCGCGGCAGCGTCACCAGCCGCCAGCAGCGCCGGCAGCGCGAGGAACGAACGCCTGAACTGGGTCATTCTGCGGCGTGCGCCTGGCCGAATTTTCCGCGCGCTTCGGCTTCCGTGTAGTAGCCGCGGGCGACGTCACGAACGATGGCAGCCGGCGCACGGCGCGCCGGATCGCCGTAGCCGCCGCCGCCCGGCGTAGAGACACGCACCACGTCGCCGATGCCAATTTCGATATCCTGATCCTTAGAGAGGTGCGGCGGCCGGTAGCTCACTCCGCTCTGTTCGATCAACACGGTGTTCGTACCGCCATCCTTGCCGCCCAGTACGCCCTGCGGGCCGGTGCGGCCGTGATCCATCACCATCGAGACACGCGCCTCGCCGCGGCGCAGCTTGATCGCGTAATTGATGCCGAAGCCGCCGCGAAACTCCCCGGCGCCGCCCGAGCCTTCGCGCAGGGAGAATTCCTCGAACAGCACAGGATAGAACTGCTCCAGTACTTCGACAGGCGGCATCTTGGAGATACCGATGGTCGAGCAGCCATTGCTGAGTCCATCGCCGCCCTGGAAACCGCCGTAACCGCCGCCCGTGAAGAGATACATGATGTAGTTGCGCTGGCGCTCGGGATCGTAGCCGCCAATGCCGAGATTGCCCGAGGTACCGGCAGGTGCGGCGAACAATAGATCAGGAATGGCCTTGGTGAGTGCCGCAAAGACCGCCTCGGCTATGCGTTGGCTCACCTCGGCGGCACACCCCGACACCGGTCGCGGATACTTTGCGTAAAGGAATGTGCCTTCCGGCTCGATGATGTGCAGCGGCTCGAAGGTGCCGGCATTGATCGGCACGTCGGGGAAGATGTGTTTCACCGCGAGATAGATCGCCGACTTGGTCGTGGCGATGACGCTGTTCATCGGACCGCGGCAGGGCGGGCTCGATCCCGTCATGTCGAAGGTTAGATCCTCGCCCCTCTTGGTGATCTTCATGCAGATCGTCAGCGGCTCATCGACCACGCCATCGCTGTCGACCTGGGAAGTGCCTTCATAGATGCCGTCAGGAATGCCGGCGATCTTGGCGCGCATCTGCCGCTCCGCGCGATGGCGCATCTCGGCAATCGCAGCTTTCACGACAGCGGCGCCGTAGCGGTCGACGAGATCGGTCAATCGTTGCTCGCCCGTGCTGAGTGCGGCAGCCTGAGCCTTGATGTCACCGATGCGCTGATCGGCGATGCGAATGTTGGACAGGATGATCGACAGGATCTCCTGATCCATCTCACCCTTCTTGAAGAACTTCACCGGCGGGAGGCGCAGCCCCTCCTGCTCGACTTCAGTCGCGCTCGCCGAAAAGCCACCGGGCACCATGCCGCCGACATCAGGCCAGTGACCTGTATTGGCCAACCAGGCGAAGAGTTCGCCCTTGTAGAAAAACGGCTTCACGAACCGCACATCCATCAGGTGCGTGCCGCCGAGATAGGGATCATTGACGATGAAAATGTCACCCAGCTCGACCTTGCCGGCATAGTGACTCTTCACGCGTTCGATCACGGCGCGCGTGGAGAACTGCATCGTGCCGACGAAGACCGGCAGGCCCAGTTCGCCTTGTGCAATAAGCGCGCCATCGGCGGCATCGTAGATGCCATCGGAGCGATCCATGCCTTCCGAGATCACCGGCGAAAAGGCCGCGCGCACGAAAGCAAGGTCCATTTCATTGCAGACCTGGATCAGGCCGTTCTGAATGACGGTCAGGGTGACGGGATCGAGGTTCGACGCAAGGTTCGACATGGCAGCAATGACTAGCACACGCCCCGGGGTCCTGCGCTATGATCGGCGGGAAATTTCCCTCCTTTCCAGCGGATACCCATGAACGCGCCTCTTGCCGCCGACTCTCTCAATTTGATGAAATTCGGCGTCGGCCAGCCCGTGCCGCGCCAGGAAGACCCGATCCTGCTGCAGGGCCAGGGTCGTTACAGCGACGATATCAAGCTCGAAGGTCTGGCCTATTGCGCGATGGTGCGCAGCCAGGTGGCACACGGGCTGATCAAGGGTATCGATATCTCCGAGGCCAAGACGATGCCGGGTGTACTCGGTGTCTGGACGGGCGCGGATCTCGAGGCTGCAGGCTACGGCACGCTGAAGACGGTGCTGCCCGTGCCCAATCGCGACGGCTCCCCCATGAAGACTCCGGTGCGCCCGTCGCTCGCCACCGACAAGGTGCGCTTCGTCGGTGATCCAGTGGCCTTTGTTGTCGCCGAAACACCGGCGCAAGCGCGCGATGCTGCTGAGGCGGTGGTGGTCGACATCGAATCGCTGCCGGCTGTCACCGACGCGCGCACCGCCGCACAACCTGGCGCGCCATTGGTGTTCGACGACGTGCCGGGCAACATCGGCGTCGACTTCCACTATGGCGACACAGGCAAAGTCGACGAGGCCTTTGCCAGGGCCGCCCACATCACGCGCCTGCGCTTGATCAGCAACCGCATCGTCGTCTGCGCCATGGAGCCACGTTCGGCGACTGGCCACTACGATGCCAAGACCGATCGCTACACGCTCTACGCCGGCAATCAGGGCGCGTTCGGCCTCAAGAACCAGATGGCTGCGCTGCTGAACATCAAGCCGGCGCAGATGCGCATCCTCACCGGCAATGTCGGCGGCTCGTTCGGCATGAAGGGCTCGCCCTATCCGGAGTATGCCGGCTTGTTCCACGCCTCCAAGCTGCTCGGCCGGCCGGTCAAGTGGACCGACGATCGCAGCGGCGCCTTCCTCAGTGACCAGCATGGCCGCGATCATGACTTCGATGCCGAGCTGGCGCTCGACAAGGATGGCCACTTCCTCGCGGTCCGGCTCTCGGGCTACGCCAATCTCGGCGCCTATCTCGCCAATGTCGGTGCCGCGATGGGGTCGATGGGCGTCACCCGCAATCTCGCCGCGATCTACCGCACGCCGTTGATCGAGGTCTCCACCAAGGTCGTCTTTACACATACCTCGTCAGTCGGCGCCTATCGTGGCGCCGGGCGACCGGAGGCCAACTATTTCATGGAACGGCTGATCGACACGGCCGCCCGCGAGATGGGTATTGACCAGGTCGAGATGCGCCGCCGCAACCATATCCGCCCGGAGGAGATGCCCTACAAGACAGCATCGGGCACGACCTACGACAGCGGCGAATTCACCATCCTGCTCGACAAGGCGCTGGAGCTGGCTGACGTCGCAGGTTTCTCGGCCCGCAAGGCCGAGAGCACGGCGCGCGGCAAGCTGCGTGGACTGGGCATCGGCGACTATCTCGAAGTGACGGCGCCACCCACCAACGAAATGGGCGGCATCCGCTTCGAGCCGAACGGCGATGTCTCGATCATCACCGGCACGCTCGACTACGGCCAGGGCCATTGGTCGGCCTTCGCCCAGGTGTTGACCGAGAAGCTCGGCGTGCCGTTCCATCGGATCAAGCTGATCCAGGGTGACAGCGACCTGCTGATCGCAGGCGGTGGCACCGGCGGCTCCAAGTCGATCATGGCGTCGGGCGCGGCGATCGTCGAAGCGTCGGACAAGGTGATCGACAAGGGCAAGCAGATCGCGGGCGTCGCGCTCGAAGCCTCGGCGGTCGACATCGAGTTCAAGACGGGCCGCTTCACCATCGTCGGCACCGACCGCGGCATCGGCATCATGGAGCTGGCCGAAAAGCTGCGCGGCGGCATGGTGCTGCCCGAGGGTGTGCCCGACACGCTCAACGTCAGCCATGTTCACGAGTCAGCGCCCTCGGCTTTTCCCAACGGCACACATGTCGCGGAAGTCGAGATCGACCCCGATACCGGCGTCATCGAGGTCGTGAAGTACACGATGGTCGGCGACTTCGGCACCGTCATCAATCCGCTGCTGGTCGAAGGCCAGAGCCATGGTGGCGTGGTGCAAGGCATCGGTCAGGCCATGTTCGAGCACGTGGTCTACAGCGAAGAAGGCCAGCCACTTACCGGCAGCTTCACCGACTACGCCCTGCCGCGTGCCTCCGATACGCCCTTCTTCCAGGTCGACTATCACTCGGTG
This sequence comes from Reyranella sp., assembly GCF_004297405.1. Lineage (GTDB taxonomy): Bacteria > Pseudomonadota > Alphaproteobacteria > Reyranellales > Reyranellaceae > Reyranella. Next base: position 131,466 of record NZ_SCVC01000011.1, on the reverse strand, counting down.
CCGGCCAAGACCAACGTGCTCGGCGCCAAGGGATGCGGCGAAGCGGGCTGCGCGGGCTCCCTGCCTTCGGTGATGAACGCCATCGTCGATGCGCTGGGTGGTCGTCACATCAACATGCCGGCCACGCCCGAGCGGGTGTGGGAAGTGCTCAACTCCTGACCGACGTCGCCATCGTCGGCTGCGGGCCGGTCGGCGCCCTGCTGGCCAACCTGCTGGGCCAAGAAGGACTCGCGGTCGATATCTTCGACCGCGAGCGCGAGATCTATCCCTTGCCGCGCGCCGTGCATTTCGACGGCGAGATCATGCGCACCTTTCAGGCGGCAGGACTTGCCGATCGGATCGCCGCCGCGGCTCGCCCCTCGTCGAAAGGCATGCATTTCGTCAACGCCGAAGGTCGGACGCTCATGGTCCGGCGCGGCATCGACGGACCCGGTCCGCATGGCTGGGCCGGCAACTGGTACTTCCATCAACCCGAACTCGAACGAATTCTGCGCGACGGGCTGACCCGTTTTTCCAATGTGCGGGTTCACCTGGGGCACGACGTCGGATCTGTCGATGAACTAGAGGCGCGCTATATCGTCGGCTGCGACGGCGCGCGCTCGCTGGTGCGTCGCGCCATCGGCAGCCGCCGGGTCGATCTCGGCCTGCATCAGCCCTGGCTGGTCGTCGATCTCATCTGCGATCCAAATTCACCCCGCGTGCGCAGCCTGCCCGACTATTCAGTACAACTCTGCGATCCGGCGCGGCCGATGACGATCGTCAATGTCGGCGCCGCGCCCGGTGGTCTTCGCCGGCGCTGGGAGATCATGCTGATGCCGGGCGACGATCCTGCCCGTGTGATCGAGCCCGACCTCTTCTGGCCGATGATCACGCGCTGGCTGGGGCCAGCGGACGCCCGACCGGAACGCGCCGCCGTCTACACGTTCCATTCGGTCGTTCAGGAAGGCTGGCGCAGAGGCCGTCTGCTGCTGGCGGGCGATGCGTGCCATCAAACGCCGCCCTTCCTTGGCCAGGGTATGTGCGCCGGTCTGCGCGATGCCGCCAACCTTGCCTGGAAGCTTACGGCCGTGGTGAAAGACGGCGTCTCCGATGCGCTGCTCGATTCTTACGAAAGCGAGCGGCTGCCGCATGTCCGCACTTTCATCGAACTCGCCGTGCGCCTGGGCGCGGTACTACAGGAGACCGATCACGAGGCAGCCCGCGCGCGCGATCGTCGCTTCGAGGCAGGCGTGGAAATGTTCGACTATCCGCAGCCGCAACTGGGGCCTGGCTGTCGCCTCGATGCACCGCCGCCCGTCGGCACCATCTTCCCGCAACCTCGTCTCAGTGACGGCCAATTGATGGACGAAGCGATCGGCCAATGCTTCGCCGTCGTCGGCGAAGCGACGTTGCTCGACGGCCTGCAGACCGATGCCGTGCTGCTGCCGGACGTCGGCCTGGACTGGTTGTCTCTCCACAGCAAAAGGGCCGCAATACTGCGGCCCGATCGCTACGTCTTTGCGGTTGCCTCGGACCGCGCCGAACTCGTCGACGCGGTCGCGGCTCTGCCGGTCAGGCCGGCGTGAACATCGGCAGCGGCGGGCCGCCATCGGTCGGCTTGAAGACCAGCTTCACCGGCTGATCGCACTTCAGCTTGTCGAAGTCGCAATCGACGATGTTCGTCACCATGCGGGGGCCCTCGGCCAGGGTCACATAGGCCATGGCGTAAGGCACCGGCGCGCGGCGCATGACGCTGAAGGAGTAGATCGTGCCCTTGCCCGAAGCTTCGGTCCATTCGGTCTTGTCGCTGAAGCAGAATGGGCAGATAGGCCGCGGATAGTGATGCGCCTCGCCGCAGGCCGTGCACTTCTTCACCAGCAGCTTGCCCTTACCTGCCGCATCCCAATAGGCCTGCGTCTCGGGGCTAATCGCCGGGGCCGGCAACTTGCGCTCTTTGGTGTCGGCCATGACTTACTCCCTTTCCAGAATGACGGTGGCGCTGCCGTGGCGCAGGCCGAGCGAACCGCCGGTGCCGTGCGCGATGGCGAGGTCGCAGTTCTTCACCTGCACCTTGGGGTGCGCTTCGCCGCGGAGCTGGCGCACTGCCTCCAGGACCTTGGTGAGACCGCCGCGGTTGGCGGGATGGTTGGAGCAGAGCCCGCCGCCGTCGGTGTTGAACGGCAGCTTGCCGGTGCCCGAGATCAGGTTGCCGTCGGCCACGAAACGGCCGCCCTGGCCCTTCTCGCAGAAGCCGAGATCCTCGAGCTGCATCAGCACCGTGATGGTGAAGCTGTCGTAGATCGAGGCGTACTTGATGTCGGCGGGCTTCACGCCTGCCTCGGCGAAGGCCGCCGCGCCGGTGAAGCGCGCACCCGAATAGGTGAGATCGACCTTGCCGCCCATCTGGGTTTTGATGAACTCAGACGCGCCCAGCAGCTTGATCTTCGGCTGCTTGAGCTTGGCCGCGATCTCCGGCGCCACGACCACGATCGCGCCACCACCGTCGGTGATGACGCAGCAGTCGAGCCGGTGCAGCGGGTCGGAGATCATCGGCGAGTTCACGACGTCTTCGACCGTGACCACGTCCTTCAGGAGGGCATGCGGGTTGTACTGCGCATGGTGCGAAGCGGCGACTTTGATCCAGGCAAGCTGCTCGGAGGTCGTACCGAATTCGTGCATGTGGCGCATGGCGCACATCGCGTACATGTTCACGACGGTCGGCCCGTAGGGGAACTCGAAGGGCTCATCGGGCGTCGGCGTGCCGCCGCGGCTGCGCGGCACGGTGCCAGTTGCCATGCCTTCGGCGCGCGGCCGGCCGGCGAGCGTGATCAGCGCCACCTTGCATTTGCCCGCGGCGATCGCCTCGGCGGCGTGGCCGACATGGAGCACATAGGACGACCCGCCAGTGTCGGTCGAATCGACGTGGCGGACCTTGAGGCCCATGTACTCGACCATCGACATCGGGCCGAGACCCGGCGCGTCACCGGCACAGAAATAACCGTCGACATCGTCCTTGGTGAGACCTGCATCCTCCAGCGCGCCCTTGGCCACTTCCGCGTGGATCTGGGCCAGCGAGAGATCCTTCGCAAGGCGCGTCGGATGTTCGTAGATGCCGGCAATATACGCTTTGCCCTTGATGCTCATCGGCGGGCTTTCTCCTCTTTTATGCTGCGCTGCATCGTGGCCGAGGAGCGGCTCACGGAAAAGCGACAACTTCCGCCCTGAAGAACCATGTTAGGCTTTGCAAAATAAAGTCAGGGAGAACCACGATGGTCCGTCTCATCGCCTTCATCCTCGGTGCAAGCCTGTGGTTCAGCGCCGCACACGCCCAAGGCAAGCCCGAGCTGCAATGGTTCGGCCAGTCCGCCTTCAAGCTCACCACGGCGGGCGGCAAGGTGATCATGATCGATCCCTGGATCATGGCGAATCCGAAGACGCCGCAAGAGCTCAAGAACCTCGATGCGTTGGGTAAGGTCGACCTGATCCTGGTGACGCACGGCCACGGCGATCATCTCGGCGACGCAGTGGAACTCGCCAAGAAGCACAATGTGCCGATGTGGGCACCTGCGGGCCTCAACCAGACCCTCACGACCCTGGGCGTCCTGCCGGCCAACCTGGGGCCGCGCATGAACAAGTCGGGCACGATCGAGCCCTTCCCCGGCGTGAAGATCACCCAGGTCCATGCCGAGCATTCATCGGAGATGGTGCTGAAAGATCCGGCCACTGGCAAAGACACGGTCTATGCGGCCGGCGAACCCGTGGGCTTCATCATCGAACTCGAGAATGGCTTCAAGATCTACCAAATGGGCGACACCGGCCTGTTCGGCGACATGAAGCTGATCGGCGACTACTACAAGCCGGACCTGATCCTGATCCCGATCGGCGGCCATTTCGTCATGAGCCCCAAGGATGCCGCCTACGCCACCAAGGAAATGCTGAAGCCCAAGATGGCGCTGCCGGTCCACTACGGAACCAACCCGTTCCTCCGCGGAACGCCAGCCGAATACAAGGCGGCCTTGGGCCAGACTTCCACCGAGGTTCTGGAGATGAACCCCGGCGACAAGAAGACGTTCTAGCCTTCGTTAGGAACAACGATCAGTCGTTGGCCACGTCGCGCGCGCCGGGTGTGCGGGCGCGGAACTCTTCCGGTGCCTCGCGGCCGGCATCGGTGAAGGCTTTCTTCACGGCGGCCACGTTGGGACCAAAGATACCCTTGCGGTTGTCCTTGGCCCACTGGTTCGAATTGACGATCGTGTCGAGCGAACCCTGGAAGCGCGGCATCACATAGCGCGCGAAGAGTTCATAGGAGCGCATCGTCTGCTCGCGCGTCGCCCATTCGTGGGCACGGAACAGCACGCCACCGAACCCGCCATTGGAGAAGCCGAGCAGTCGCTCGATGCCCTTGGCGACCGTGTCGGGGCTACCGACCAGGGTCGTGCCCATCTTCACGCCGTCACGTAACGGATCGTCGGCGCGGCCCGGCGGGCGGCCAAGCGTGTCCTCGAAGTAGGTCACGGTCTCGCGACGCTCACCGGTGTGGACTTCGCGCAGCGCCTGCTCGTCGTCCTCGGCAATATGGGCATTCACCACGACGCGCCACTTGCCGCGATCGGCCGTCTGGCCGTGCTTGGCCGCCGTCTCCTCGTAGATGCCCCACTGCTTGCCGAGCATCTCAGGTCCGCCGGGAATACCAGCGCCGATCGACAGCACGCCGAGCCCGTGCTTGCCGGCAGCGATCATGCCCGAGGGCGTGATGGTGCTGGCACAGGCGATCGGGAAATGCGGATAACTGTAGGGCGCGAGATGCAGTCGCGCTTCCTTCAGCTCGAACCAGTCGGTCTTCATGGTGACCGGCTCCTCGCACTTCAGCAGCGCCATGATGGCTGCCAGCGCCTCTTCCATGCGCGGCCGCTGCGTCGAGGGTTCGATGCCCATCATGTAGGCATCGGATGGCAGCGCGCCTGGGCCGCAGCCCAGCATGGTGCGGCCGCGCGACATGTGATCGAGCTGCACGAAGCGGTTCGCCACCATCAGCGGGTGGTGATACGGCAGGCTGGTCACGCCCGAGCCCAGCCGGATGTACCGCGTGCGCTCGATGGCGGCGCCGATGAACACTTCTGGCGACGCGATGGTTTCCCAACCGGCGGAGTGGTGCTCACCGATCCAGGCTTCGTCGAAGCCCAGCTCGTCGATCCACTCGATCAACTCCATGTCGCGCGCCATCGCGAGCGTCGGATTCTCGCCCACGCGATGGAACGGCGCCAGGAAGATGCCGAATGTGAGCCCCTTATGATTGCCGGTCTGTACCATGAAGTCCTCCGTGGACCGCGACCCTAGCACAGGCCACCATGTGCCGAGACGAGTGAAATGACTGCCACCACAACTGCCGCAAGGCGGAAGCACAAACCGCACCAGATCGACCATGCCACGCGCTGACGTACAGAGATTGATGGAGCGCATGGCGATCCCCGCCATTGCCGCCCCGATGTTCCTCGTATCCAACCCTGCCCTGGCGCTCGCCTGTTGCGGCGAAGGCATCATGGGAAGCTTTCCCGCGCACGGCACCCGCAGCCGCGAGGAATTCCAGCATTGGCTCGACGAGATGGTCGAGGGCATGAAACGTCTCGAGGATGCCGGCCGACAGCCCGCGCCCTGGGCGGTGAACCTCGTCGTGCACGCCTCCAACCCGCGCTATCCGGGCGATCTCGAATTGGTCGAGAAATACAAAGTGCCCGTCGTGCTGACGTCCAAGGGCGCTCCGGGCGACGCGATCAAACGCATTCATGGTTGGGGCGCCGTTGCGCTGCACGATATCGCCAACCGGCGTCATGCCGAGAAGGCGTTGGAGGCAGGAGTCGATGGCGTCATCGCTGTCGCTGGCGGCGCCGGCGGCCATACCGGCACGATCAATCCCTTCGCACTGATGAACGAAGTGCGGCAGCTGGGTGACAGCTTTGCCGTGGTGCTGGCAGGTGGCCAGACCACGGGCCGCGACGTGCTGGCCGCCGAAGCGATGGGCGCCGACCTCGCCTATATCGGAACGCGCTTCATCGCGACCAGCGAAGCGATGGCGGCACAGGCGCACAAGGACATGATCCTGAACACGTGCGCCACCGATGTTTTTCTCACCGCGTCGATCGACGGCGCGCCGGCCAATTGGCTGACGCCGAGCCTACTCGCCGCCGGCATCGACCTCGACGTGCTGCGCACGACGCTTCCCGGCAAGATCGTCGACTCGCGGGAGAACAAGAAGCGCTGGAAAGATATCTACACGGCCGGCCACGGCGTCGGGAATATCGAGGACGTGCCGACGACTGCGGAGCTCTGCCGGCGCCTAATCACGCAGTATCGCGAGGCGAAGTCTGAAATGGCGCGCGTGCTCGCCGATCGTGCCACGGCATAGACTAGGACCGCCCCCCTGCTCTAGGCTTCGCGCCACAGCACGGGGAGTTCAGCGTGAAGACAAAAGCAGCGGTCTGTTACGAGGCCGGCAAGACTCTTGAGATCGAAACCGTCGACCTCGAAGGCCCGAAGTTCGGCGAGGTACTGGTCGAGATCAAGGCGTCCGGCGTCTGCCACACCGACGAGTTCACGAGATCCGGCGGCGATCCCGAAGGCCTGTTCCCGGTGATCTTCGGCCACGAGGGCGCAGGCGTCGTCGTCGATGTCGGTCCTGGCATCGTGTCGCTCAAGAAGGGCGACCACGTGATCCCGCTCTACACGCCGGAATGCCGCGCCTGTAAATCCTGCCTCTCCGGCAAGACCAACCTCTGCACCGCGATCCGGTCGACACAGGGCCAGGGTGTGATGCCCGACGGCTCGAGCCGCTTTTCGATCAAGGGCAAGAAGATCCACCACTATATGGGCTGCTCGACCTTCTCGAACTACACGGTGCTGCCCGAGATCGCGCTCGCCAAGATCCGGCCCGACGCGCCGTTCGACAAGGTTTGCTACATCGGCTGCGGTGTCACGACCGGCATCGGCGCTGTGATCAACACGGCCAAGGTCGAACCCGGCGCGAATGTCGTGGTGTTCGGCCTGGGTGGCATCGGCCTCAACGTGCTGCAGGGCGCGCGCATGGTCGGCGCCAACATGATCGTGGGCGTCGATCTCAACCCGGCACGCGAAGCGCTCGGCCGCAAGTTCGGCATGACGCACTTCGTCAATCCCAACGACCTCGGTGGCAAGGATCTGGTGGCGCATCTCGTCGAGCTGACCGACGGCGGTGCCGACTACAGCTTCGAATGCGTCGGCAGCACTAAACTGATGCGCCAGGCACTGGAGTGCTGCCATCGTGGCTGGGGCAAATCGGTGATCATCGGCGTCGCGGGCGCCGGCCAGGAGATTTCGACGCGGCCGTTCCAGCTCGTGACAGGCCGTCACTGGATGGGCACGGCATTCGGCGGCGCCAAAGGCCGCCGCGACGTTCCGAAGATCGTCGACTGGTACATGGACGGAAAAATAGACATCGATTCGCTCATCACCCACACCATGCCGGTCGAGAAGATCAACGACGCTTTCGACCTGATGCACAAGGGAGAGTCGATCCGCAGCGTCGTCACGTTCTAGGGGAGGAAGCCACGCAATGACCGTTCGCAGGATCGGCGGAGCCACCATCGAGAAAGTCGAGGAGTTGTGTGCGGCGGGCTTTCGTCCCAACCGCATGTTTCCCAAGTTCGACCAGCAGGCCTTCGACGTGCAGAAGCACTGGATGGTGCCAACGCATGTCGAGGCAGGCTCCGATCGCCTTGTCGGATCGGTCCACACCTGGATCGTGAAGACCGGCCGCCACACTATCCTGATCGATACCTGCCTCGGCAACGACAAGCAGCGGCACAATCCCGGCTGGAACAAGCTCGATACGCCGTTCCTCAACCGCTTACGCGCCTGTGGTTGCGCACCGGAGTCGGTCGACTTCGTGATGTGTACGCACCTGCATGTCGACCATGTCGGCTGGAACACCAAGCTCGAGAACGGCCGCTGGGTGCCCACCTTTCCCAATGCAAAGTATCTGTTTGCCAAGCGCGAGTACGCGCACTGGGAAACCGAGCGTGGCACGCAGGGCGAAGGCAAGGTGAACGATGGCTCGTTCGACGATTCGGTGCTGCCGATCGTCGAGGCCGGCAAGGCGGTGATGATCGAGAGCGATCACCAGCCCGACCCGCTGCTCACCATCAAGGACTATCCCGGCCACACACCGGGCTCGATCGCGATCAACCTGAAGGACGATGGACGTACGGCGACCTTCTCGGGCGATATCATGCATCATCCGATCCAAGTTTATCACCCAGACTGGTCGAGCCAGTTCTGCTGGGACCAGGACATGTCCGCACGCTCGCGCCGCACGCTCCTGGAGGATTGCGTCGAGAGCAACGCCCTCCTCTGCCCCGCCCATTTCCCGGGCGCCAATGCGGGTTACGTCAAACCCGAGGGCAATGCCTTCCGGCTCGAATGGGATGAACAACGATGAAGCTCGAGCCTCTTCTCGTCGGGCTCAGCTTCGGCGAAGGACCGCGCTGGCGTGACGGCAAGCTGTGGTTCTCCGATTTCTATGTCCATCAGGTCCGGACCGTCGACGAAGCCGGCAATGCCGAAACCATCGTCGAAGTGCCGGGCCGGCCATCCGGCCTCGGCTGGCGGCCGGACGGCACGATGCTGATCGTCAGCATGACCGATCGTCGGCTGATGCGCTTCGCCGATGGCAATCTCTCGGTCGAAGCCGAGCTCAAGCCGCTCGCCACGGGTCATTGCAACGACATGATCGTCGATGCCAAGGGCCGTGCCTATGTCGGCAATTTCGGCTTCGACCGCCATGCCGGCGAGGAGCCGCGCGCCGCCGTGCTCGTGCGCGTCGATCCCGATCGCTCGGTGCACCAGGCGGCCGACGGTCTGATGTTCCCCAACGGCACCGTCATCACGCCCGACGGCAAGACGATGATCATCGGCGAAACCTTCGCCAAGCGCCTGACGGCCTTCGACATCGCCCCCGACGGCTCGCTCTCGAACCGCCGCGTCTGGGCGGAAACACCCAACTGCAATCCCGATGGCATCTGCCTCGATGCCGAGGGCGGTATCTGGGTCACCGGTGCCTTCACTCATCACATGATCCGCGTCCTGGAAGGCGGCAAGGTCACCCACGACCTCGATCTCGGGGCGCGCGCGGCCTATGCTTGCATGCTGGGCGGCCAGGATCGGCGCACCCTGTTCGTCGTCACCAACAGCGGCAGCGGACCCGCCATCGCCGACAAGCGCGACGGCCGGATCGAAACCATGCGGGTCGATGTGCCCGGCGCCGGATTGCCGTGAGGAGAATGCGATGAAGGGTCCCGAGGACGATGCCGGCCTGTCCGGCAAGGTCGCAATCATCTCCGGCGGTGGTGCCGCAGGCGACGGCATCGGCAATGGCCGTGCCGCCGCCATTCTGCTGGCACGCTCAGGCGCGCATGTGCTGGTGGCCGACCGGGAGCTGAAGCTCGCGGAACGCACGGTCGAGATGATCAAGGCCGAGGGCGGCCACGCTGCCGCGTTCGCTGGCGACATGACCCAGGAGGTGGAGTGCAAGCGGCTGGTCGACGCCGCGGTCGATCACTGGGGCCGCCTCGACTTTCTCGACAACAATATCGGCATCGGCAGCCGTGGTTCGGTCGTGGACGAGAAGCCCGAAGAGTATCGCCGCGTCATGCAGATCAACGTCGAAACGATGTTCCTGGTCTCCAAGCACGCGATTCCCGCGATGATCAAGACCGCCAAGGGTGGCTCGATCGTCAATATCTCCTCGATCTCCGCGCTGCGGCCGCGCGGTCTCACGACCTACACCACGTCGAAGGCCGCCGTGATCGGGTTGACCAAGGCGATGGCGGTCGATCACGGCAAGGACAATATCCGCGTCAACTGCATCTGCCCCGGCCCGATGTATACGCCCATGGTCTATGCCCGCGGCATGAGCGATGCAGCGCGGAGCCAGCGTGCCAGGGCGTCAGTGCTGAAGACCGAGGGCACGGGCTGGGACGTCGGCCATGCCGTGCGCTTCCTGCTGTCGGCGCATGCCCGCTACATCACCGGCCAGGTGCTGACCGTCGACGGCGGCGTGACCCTGCAGGGTCCGGAGCGCGATTCACAAGACCACTGACAACCGAGGGAAACATCGATGGCCCGCCTGCCCTATCTGGAGGCCGATCAAGTCGCGCCCGAATATCGCGACATGCTGAAGCGCAACACCAACCTGCATAAGTTGCTGGTGAACTCACCCGACATGGCGCGCGCCTTCAATGGCATGGGCGGTTTCATCCGCTTCAAGAGCAAGCTCGACCCGCGGCTGCGTGAGCTCGCCATCCTGCAGGTCGGCTGGATGGAGAAGTCGGAGTACGAATTCACCCATCACGTGAAGATCGGCAAGGAATTCGGCGTCACCGACGAGGACATTCAGGGCCTGATGTCCGAGACCGAAGGCAAGCCCAGCAAGCTCGAGCCGCTGGCAAAGGCGATCCTGAAGGGCGCCCGCGAGATGGTGAAGGACCTCGCCATGTCCGACGCCACCTTTGCCGAGATCAAGAAGGATCTCTCCAACGAGCATATGACCGACCTCGTGCTCACCATCGCCTTCTACTGCGCGGTCGTGCGGGTGCTCGCCACCTTGCAGATCGACAACGAGCCTCAGTACAAGGAAGTGCTGAAGCAGTACCCAATTCCCGGAGTGAAGTGACATGCGCCTCAAGGATCGCGTCGCCATCGTCGTCGGCGCCGGACAGAGCCCGGGCGAAGGCATGGGCAATGGCCGCGCCACTGCCCTCACCTTCGCGCGTGAAGGCGCCAAGGTGCTGTGCGTCGATCACAATCTCGCGTCGGCGCAGGAAACCGTCGACCTGATTCGCCAGGGCCAGGGTATTGCGGAAGCGTTCAGGGCCGATGTCACCAAGGAAGGCGACATCAAGAACATGATCGCCGATGCCCATCAGCGCTGGGGCCGCATCGACATCCTGCACAACAATGTCGGTGTCTCGCTGTCGGGCGGCGATGCCGAGCTGGGCGACATCTCCGAAGAGGCGTTCGACCGCTGCACGGCGATCAATCTCAAGAGCTGCATCTTTGCCGCCAAGCATGTGTTGCCGATCATGCGCAAGCAGGAGAGCGGCGCCATCATCAACATCTCTTCGATGGCCGTGATCACGACCTATCCCTATGTCGCCTACAAGGCGACCAAGGCCGCGATGGTCGCTTTCACCGAGCAGCTTGCCTATCAGAACGCCCAGTACGGCATCCGGGCCAACGTCATCCTGCCCGGCCTGATGAACACGCCGATGGCCGTCGACACGCGGGCCCGCGAATTCAAGAAGCCCCGCGCCGAGGTCGAGGCAGAGCGCGATTCCAAGGTGCCGCTGCGCAAGAAAATGGGCACCGGTTGGGATGTCGCCAACGCTGCGCTGTTCCTGGCCTCCGACGAGGCCAACTTCATCACCGGCGTGACGTTGCCGGTGGACGGCGGCGCGAGCGTGCGCCGGGGCTGACCGCCAGAAGGCCACTCAGCTCCGCGAGGAAGGCCCGAACCAGACGTGCATTCTGCCGTTCGCGCAGATGCACGACATGGGCATAGGTGTAGATCTCCGCATCTGATACCTGCAGCGCCCGGATGCGCGGATCGGGGATGAATTCCATCTCGGAAACGACACCGAGGCCGATGCCCTTGGCCACCGCTTCACGGATTGATTCGCGGCTGCCGATCTCCATCACCACCTTTGGCCGCACATCCTTTTCGCGCATTGCCTGGTCGAAGGCCCGGCGCGTGGTCGAGCCGGCCTCACGGACGATCAATTTCTGCCCCTCCATGTCACGCGCGCGGATCGAGCGTCGGCTGGCAAACTCGTGGTCGATTGGGCACATCACCACGACGCGATGCTGACGGTACGGAATCGCGACGAGGCGGGCGTCGGGATCGACATGTGCCAGCACCGCGACATCGGTGCGATAGTCCAGCAGGTCGCGCAACGTGTCGCGTGAGTTGCCGACGGTCACGGAGACGTAGATCCCCGGATAGCGGGCATTGAAGGCGGCCAGCATATCGGTGACGTGATAGGGCCCCACCGCGCCGACACGCAGATGCCCCGTCTTGAGGCCGCGTGTCTCATTGAGATAGTCGGCCGCCTCCTTCTCGTCGGCGAACAGCCGCCGCGTGATATCGAGCAAACCGTCGCCTGTTTCCGTGAGTTCGATGCGGCGACCGCGGCGGACGAACAACTCGACGCCGAACTCCTGCTCCAGCGACTTCACCTGCGTGGTGATGGTGGGCTGGCTGACACCGAGTTCGCGGGCCGCGACGGTGAAGCTCATACGCTGGGCCACGGCGTGGAAGGATCGGAGTTGAGTGTGCCTCATATTGATTTTCTCAATGCCGGATCGAATTCGTTTGAATTGGATAAATGTGAGGTCGAGCCCGAGGATTGTCCACCAAGGAACAAGAAATCTCGGGAGAGGCGCGGATGTGGCGCTACCGTAATCCGGTCGACGTGAAGTTCGGCGCAGGTGCGTTCGACAGCATCGGTCAGGTCCTGGCCGGACGGTCCTATTGCCTCGTCACCTATGACGACGCCAATGGCGGCAGCACCTTCGCCGACCTGACCCGCCGCCTCACCGCACTTGCCGGCGAGCCGGTGGCGCTGGTCCGCAACATCGGCCCCAACCCCGACTTCATCGGCCTCACCGAGTCCTGCCGGCTTTATGCGGCCGCGAAGAAGCCCATCGAGACGATCGTCGCTCTGGGTGGAGGCTCGGTCATCGACGCCGCCAAGGTACTCGCCGCTGCGTTGGGAGACTTCTCCCGCGTCCGTACCTTCCTCGAAACGGGCAAGGGCGGCGAAGCGCTCGGCACCACGCCGATCATTGCCATTCCGACGACATCGGGAACCGGCAGCGAGGTCACGAGCTGGGCAACGGTCTGGGATACCGAGGCAAAAAAGAAGTATTCGCTCGCGCGCCCCAGCCTCTACCCTGAGGTCGCATTGGTCGATCCCTTGCTGACGGTCGGCCTGCCCCGCGGCATCACCATCAGCACCGGACTCGATGCACTCAGCCATGCGCTGGAAAGCATCTGGAACGTCAACGCCAACCCGGTCTCGACCGCACTCGCCGAGCGGGCCGCCCGCGAGGTGCTGGAGGCCCTGCCCGCCCTGGCCGACAATCTGCGCGACACCGAACTGCGATCGAGGCTGTCACGCGCCAGCCTGTTCGCCGGGCTCGCTTTCTCCAACACCAAGACCTCGCTCGCCCATTCGCTCTCCTATCATCTGACGCTGCATCACGGCGTGCCGCACGGCATCGCCTGCTCCTTCAGCCTGCCCATGGTGATGCGCGCCGTTGCCGGCTGCGATCCGGCCTGCGACGCGGCGCTGAAGAACATCTTTGGTCCCAACCTGCAGGCCGGCGCCGCGCGCCTCGAAGCAACATTGGAAAAGCTCGGCGTGTCGACACACGCCACCGATCACGGCATCGCCGCCAGGGACTGGACAGCCCTCGTCGATCACGCGCTCGCCGGCGAGCGTGGACGCAACTTCATCGGACGCCGGGAGGCGCTGTTGGCCGCAATGGCCGCGTAAACAAAGCAAAGAAAAGACTTAAGGAGGAAACAAGCAATGATCAGGATCACGCGTCGCAAGTTCGGGTTCCTTTCCGCCAGTTCACTCCTCGCCGGCTCCTTGGCCGGCAGTGGTGGCGCCCACGCCCAGCAAGTCCTCAAGGTAGGACTGATCCCTTCCGAGGATTCGCGCGCCATGCTGGCGCAGAGCAAGGACATCCTCGACGCGGTCGAGAAGAATTCCGGCCTCAAGGTACAGGGCTTCGTCGCCACGGATTACAACGGCGTCATCGAAGCATTGCGCGCCAAGCACCTCGACATTGCCTATCTCGGCCCGTTCTCCTATGTGCTCGCCACCACAGTGACGCCGGTCGAGGCCTTCGCCATCGCCGAGACGGCCAAGGCGGGCCGCACCTACTATCACAGCCAGATCATCGCGCTGAAATCGAGCGGCATCAAAAAGCTCGATGACCTCAAGGGCAAGAACTTCGCCTTCGTCGATCCCGCTTCGACGTCGGGCTACGCCTTTCCACTGGCCGGCCTGATTAAGGCAGGCATCGACCCAAAGCGCGACTTCAAGACAGTGATCTTCACCGGCGCCCATGACGCCAATGCCCTGGCCGTCGCCAACGGAAAGGTCGATGCCGCGACGATCGCCGATCGCATCCTCGATGCCGCCATCGCCAAAGGCCATATCAAGGCCGACCAGATCGAAGTTGTGTGGCGTTCCCCGCCGATCCCCGAGTCGCCCATGGTGTGGCGCAAGGACCTCTCTCCCGAGATGAAGGCCAAGGTGAAAGCCGCCTTCCTTGGCATCAAGGACCTCAACTGGTCCGACCAGGGCAAGCTGAACGGCTTCAAGGAAACCAACGATCAAGCCTACGACGTCGTGCGCGAGACCGCCAAGCTCGCCAACATCGATCTCAAGAAGCAGAAATAAGCGCGGGAGATCGGCACATGATCGAAATCCGCGGACTGGCCAAGTCCTACGGCGAACATCAGGCGCTGCGCGATGTCAGCCTGTCGATCCGGCCCGGCGAGTTCGTCGTCGTGCTGGGTCCGTCGGGAGCGGGCAAGTCGACCTTGCTCCGCTGCATCAACCGCCTGATCGAACCGACCGCCGGCGACATCCTGGTCGACGGCACCTCGCTTTCCTCCAACCGCCGCGACCTGCGCCTGCTCCGGCGCAACGTTGCCATGATCTTCCAGCAGCACAACCTCGTGAAGCGGCTCTCCGTGCTGAAGAATGTGCTGGTGGGCCGCATGGCCGATCTCTCACCTGTACTGAGCAGTCTGCAGCTCTTCCCTGAAGCCGACGTGAAGATCGCCCTGCACTGCCTCGAGCAGGTGGCGATGTCGCACAAAGCGCGAAGCCGGGCGGATGCCCTGTCGGGCGGCGAACAGCAGCGAGTCGGCATCGCCCGCGCCCTGGCCCAGCAGCCCAAGTTCATGCTGGCCGACGAGCCGGTCGCGAGTCTCGATCCCAAGACCTCGCGCACGGTGCTCACCTATCTCAAGAAGAGCTGCAAGGATTCCAACATCGCCGTGCTCTGCAACCTGCACCAGATCGACTATGCGCTGGAGTTCGCCGAGCGTGTCGTCGGGCTTTCTGGTGGCGAGGTCGTGTACGACGGCGCGCCGGCCGGCGTGAGCGGCGAGGTGATCCGCAGCATCTATCCCGGCCTCGACGACCCCAACGTCCTCGATGCCGCACAGCGTCTCACCGAGCGCCGGCGCGCCGCCGCCGAAGCCGTCATCACCCAGGCCGCCAGTGAAGGGAGGGCCTGACCATGTCGATCGGCACTCTGCAGTTCGTCGTCAACAAGCCGCGTGGACCGCTCGGCTGGTGGATCCTTGTTCCTATCCTCGGTCTTTCGCTCGCCGTGTTGTGGTGGGCAGCCGTCGGCACACACCTCAGCGTGTCCGGCCTGATCGGTGGCCTGCCATGGATTGGTGATTTCATCAGCCGCATGCTGCCGCCCAACTTCGCTTTCATGCAGAAGCTGGTGCGACCGGCCGTCGAAACCGTTCAGATCGCCCTGTGGGGCACCCTGCTCGGCATCGTGCTCGCCCTGCCGGTCTGCTTCTTCGCCGCGCGAAACCTATCGCCCTATGCCTGGGTGTTCCATGGGTTACGTCAGGTGCTGAACGTGATGCGTGGCATCAACGAGATCATCCTCGCGTTGATCTTCGTGGCTGCAGTCGGTCTCGGCCCCTTCGCCGGCGTGCTGGCCATCGCCATTCACGGCGCAGGCATGCTGGGCAAGTTCTTCGCCGAAGCGATCGAGGAGATCGACGAAGGCCCGCTCGACGCGTTGCGCGCCGCTGGTGCCGGCACCTTGCAGCGCATCGTGTTCGGCGTGCTGCCGCAGGTGCTGCCCGCCTGGATCGGTGTCGTGCTCTATCGTTTCGAAACCAACATCCGCGTCTCCACGGTGCTGGGCATGGTGGGTGCGGGGGGCATCGGCTTCGAGTTGATCAGTTCGATGAAGCTCTTTGCCTACGAAGACACCGCCGCGTGTGTGATCGTGATCCTGATCCTTGTTCTCGCTGCGGACCTGCTATCCTCAAAACTGCGCGCAATGATCCGCTAGCCGGAAGCTGCCTCTCGACGCCTCCTCCCTGCCGCGTCACCTTCGCCGCCGACGCAAGCAGGGAGGAACAACATGCGTATTTGTGGTGTGCTCGGTGCTGTCGCAGCACTCGGCTTGATGGCGACGCCGGCGCTCGCGCAGAAGAGCGGCGGCGTGATGAAGATGTACTTCCAGGACAATCCGCCCAGCGCGTCGATCCACGAAGAGGCGACGACCTCGACCGTCGTGCCGTTCATGGGTCTCTACAACAACCTGGTGCTGTTCGATCAGCAAGTTCCGCAGAACAGTCTGGAGTCCATTCGCCCCGATCTTGCCGAAAGCTGGAGCTGGAGTGCCGACGGCAAGGACCTCACCTTCAAACTGGTCGGCAACGCCAAGTGGCACGACGGTAAGCCCTTCACCGCCGCCGACGTCAAGTGCACCTGGGACATGCTGACCGGCAAGAGCGAGACCCAGAAGCTGCGCAAGAACCCGCGCGCCTCATGGTACTGGAATCTCGACAAGGTCACGACCAACGGTGACCGTGAAGTCACCTTTCATCTCGGCCAACCGCAACCCTCATTCCTGGTGCTGCTCGCCTCGGGTTACAGCCCGGTCTATTCCTGCCATGTGCCGACGGCGCAGATGCGCACCAAGCCCGTGGGCACGGGCCCCTTCAAGCTCGTCGAATTCAAGCAGAAGGAGGGCATCAAGCTCACCCGCAACACGGACTATTTCAAGAAGGGTAAACCCTATCTCGACGGCATCGAGATCTCGATCGTGCCGGCCCGCGGCACGGCAATCCTGGGATTCGTGTCGGGCCGATATGACATGTCCTCGCCTTACGGCGTCACCATTCCTCTGATCAAGGACGTGAAGGCGCAGTCGGCAAACGCAGTCTGCAAGGTCGCGGCGATGAACAACAACACCAACCTGATCCTGAACCGCGACGCGCCGCCGTTCGACAATCCCGATGTTCGCCGCGCCATGTTGCTCAGCCTCGACCGCAAGGCCTTCATCGACATCATCACCCAAGGTCAATCCGACGTCGGCGGCGTCATGGAGCCCGCGCCTAACGGCGTCTGGGGCCTGCCCAAGGAGATGTACGACCAGATCGCGGGCTACGGGCCGGATGTTGAAAAGAACCGTGCCGAAGGCCGCGAGATCATGAAGAAGCTGGGCTATGGGCCCGACAACAAGCTGAAGCTCAAGGTCTCGACCCGCAATCACCTGCTCTATCGTGATCCGGCAGTCATCCTGATCGACCAGCTCAAGGAAGTGTATTTCGAGGGTGAACTCGACCTCGTCGATACTGCCATCTGGTACGCCAAGGTCGCCCGCAAGGATTATGCGATCGGCCTCAACACCACCGGCAACGGCGTGGACGATCCCGACCAGAACTACTTCGAGAACTATGCCTGCAAGTCAGAGCGCAACTACACCGGCTACTGCAGCCCCGAGATCGAGAAGCTGTTCACCGCGCAATCGGCCGAGCGCGATGTCGAGAAGCGCAAGAAGATCGTCTGGGACATCGACCGCAAACTGCTCGAAGACGGCGCACGACCGGTCATCATGTGGAACGCGGCAGGCACCTGCTGGCACCCCTATGTGAAGGGCTACGCGCCGATGGTGAACAGCCTCTACAACGGTTCGCGCTTCGAAGAGATCTGGCTCGACAAGTAAGTTGGCTAACGCGTCGTCATGGTGCCGCTCGGCACCATGACCTGCCGGTAGCCGCGCGCTTCCATGCACGGCTTCTCGAATTCGTCGCGATCCATGTTCTCGACATAGTCGCCGCCCATCGAGATCAGGCGGCGTTGCTGGTACTCCCGGCACACCTTGGTGTCCGCCTCGATCTGTTCGGGCGTCGCCCCGGCTTTCTGATAGGTGATGCTCTGGCAACCAGGCAGTATCGCCACCAGGCCGATGAGAAGGATCAATCGAGGCTTCATCACTGCCTCCCGAACAATCAGCCGACCAGTTCGAAGCGGTCTACGTCGACCAGGCCTTTGTCGGTGATCCTGAGATGCGGGATCACCGGCAGCGGCAGGAAGGCCATTTGCAGGAACGGTTCATGCAGTTCGGTACCCAGCGCGCGGACCGCGGCACGCAGCCGGCGCAGCCCCTGCTCGACCTCTTCGAACGGCAGTTCGCTCATCAGGCCGGCAATGGGCAATGCCAGCTCGGCCACGACCTTGCCGTTGGCCGCAGCCGCGAAGCCACCGCGCAGTTCGATCAGCCGATTCACCGCCGTTTCCATGTCGCGGTCGTCGCAGCCGATGACGCAGATATTGTGACTGTCATGTCCGACCGATGAAGCGATGGCGCCACGCTTCAACCCGAAGCCTTTGACGAAGCCGCGGCCGACATTGCCATGATCGTTGTGGCGGCCGAGCACGGCGACCTTGAGCACATCGCGGTCAACGTCCGCCACGAAGGCGTCGCCGCGTCGAACCACCTCGACATCTAGCCGGTCCGTCAGGATCTGGCCTGGCCTGATGCCGATCACTGGGGGCGAGGCGCCCGCGCCAGCCAGAACGTGGAAGGTCGCCGCCGTCACAGGTCTGAGCTTTACCGAATCGAGCCCGACCGGCGTCACATCCGGTCGTGTCCTGAAGCGATCCGGCGTCACCGGCGCCCCACGGCAGATCACCGAATGGACCTTGCAGGTCGCGAGGTCCTCCAGCAGCACGATATCGGCGCGCTGTCCCGGCGCGACCAACCCGCGATCGAACAGGCCGAAGTGCCGTGCCGCCGACCAGGTCGCGGCGCGATAGGCATCGAGCGGCCGTACACCGCGGCCGATGGCGGCGCGGATCAAGTAGTCGATATGGCCTTCCTCGGCGATATCGAGCGGGTTGCGATCGTCGGTGCAGAGGGCGAGGAACGGCGCACGCTCCGTCGTGATCAGCTCGGAAAGGGCCGCGAGATCCTTGGAGACCGTGCCCTCGCGCACCAGCACCTGCATGCCCTTGGCAAGCTTCTCGCGCGCCTCCGCGGCCGAGGTCGTCTCGTGACAGTTGCGCACGCCTGCTGCGATGTAAGCGTTGAGATCGTAGGAGGAGAGCAATGGCGAATGGCCGTCTATCTGCACATCGGAGAAAGCCGCGAGCTTCGCCAGAACAGCCGGATCCTTGTTCAGCACGCCCGGCACGTTCATGAACTCGGCCAGCCCCAGCACCTTGGGATGATGTTTGAAGGGCAGCAGGTCTTCCGCCTCCAGCCGTGCACCCGATGTCTCCAGGTGGGTCGCTGGCACGCACGACGAAAGTTGGACTCGCAAGTCCATCACCGTGACGGCGGCACATTCCAGAAAGTATTTCAGACCGGTAAGGCCCAGCACGTTACAGATTTCATGGGGATCGCAGATCGCCGTCGTCGTACCGCGCGGCGTTACGCAGCGGTCGAACTCCAGCGGCGGCACCAGCGTCGACTCGCAATGAACATGGCTGTCGATGAAGCCCGGCACGGCGACCAACCCACGCCCGTCGATCTCTGTGGCGCCCTGGTAGGTCTCGTGGATGCCCACGATGCGATCGCCTGCGATCGCTATGTCGCCCACGGCGACCTCGCCCGAGGTCAGGTCGAGAATGCCGACCGATTTGACGACCAGATCTGCCGGCACGCGTCCCCGCGCCTGATCGATGATGTCAGCGAGCTGCGAAGAGGAGACAGGATCCCTCATGGAGAGGAGATAGGGCGGTCATGGGCCGAAGGCAACATTGCCCACGGGGTCATTAATTCCTGTCCCGGCGTTCGGCTGGCGATACGAGGTACATAAAGCCATCTTGCCGCCATTCCTGTGGCTGACTAAGGGGCTCGTAAATCAGTCTCAAAGAAAGGGAGGAAGCTTCATGTTTACCCGTCGTACCCTCGTGACCGGCGCCCTCGCCGCCACCGCCCTGCCGACCCTTGCGTCCGCACAGGTCTCGGCCAACCAGATCCGCCTCGTCGTTCCCTACGGCCCCGGCGGCTCGACCGATACGTCGGCGCGCGTCCTGGCGGAGCGCATGGCGACCGACCTCGGCAAGTCGATCATCGTCGAGAACCGGCCGGGCGGCGGCACCATGATCGGCATGGCGAATGTCGCCAAGAGCAAGCCCGACGGCACGAGCCTGCTGCTCCTGACGACGACGGCAGCCCTGCTGCCTGCCTTCGACATCCCGCTGCAGATCGATCCGCAGAAGGAGCTCGCGATGGTCTCGCAGCTCGCCGACATCCCCTGCGTGCTGGCCGTCAATGCCAAGCATCCGGCCAAGACCTTCCCCGAGTTCCTCGAGTGGGTGAAGGCGCAGCCAGGTCCCGTGCATTATGCGACGTCGAGCTCCGGCGGCCTGCCGCATCTCTGGGGCGAGCTGATCAGCACGAAGGCCGGCGGCAAGCTCCAGCACATTCCCTACAAAGCCGCGGCCGAGGCCCTGCGCGATACCGTCGCCGGCCATACCCAGGTGTTCGTCGACGTCACCATGCCGGTCGACGCCCAGATCAATGCCGGCACGATGCGCGGCCTGATCTGCGGCGCGCAGAAGCGGGTGGCCAACGTGTCGAGCGTTCCGACTGCCAGCGAACTCGGCATGCCCGACCTCGAGGCGGCCGTGTACTTCGGCGTCGCGACGACCGCCGGCACCGCGCCCGACGTCATCGCCTACTACAACGCCGCCATCAACGCGGCGCTGAAGGTCCCGGCCGTACAGGAGCGGCTGGCGTCAATGGGCTACATCCCGACCGGCGGCACGCCGGAGGCCTACACGAAGCGGCTGGCGGACGAGACGGTGCGGTGGCGCAAGGTCATCAAGGCGGCAAACATCCCGGCGCCGGCGTAGTGCCTGCGACACAATTGCTATTGCGAATTACTCGCAATTCCGTAGGTCTGTAGCCAGCGGGACATAGGGCCGCCCGCCATCGCGTCGGGAGCTGGCTGCAGTGAGTGCGTTTAGAAACGAGACTGTCCTGTCGGTCCATCATTGGACCGACGAATTGTTCAGCTTCCGAACCACCCGCGACAAGGGCTTCCGCTTCGCCTGCGGTCAGTTCGCCATGATCGGGCTGCAGGTGGAGGGCAAGCCGCTGGTGCGTGCCTACTCGATCGCCAGCCCCAACTATCACGACGAACTCGAATTCTTCTCCATCAAGGTCGCCGACGGCCGGCTGACCTCCCGCCTGAAGCATGTCACGCCGGGCGATCCCATCCTGGTCGGCAACAAGGCGACCGGAACCTTGCTGCTGGACAGCCTGCTGCCTGGCAGGAACCTCTATCTGCTGGGCACCGGCACCGGCCTCGCGCCCTTCCTCAGCGTCGTCCAGGACCCCGAAGTCTACGAACGCTTCGAGAAGGTGATCCTGGTCCATGGCTGCCGCTTCGTGCGCGACCTCGCCTACCGGTCGTGGATTGCCGACACGCTGCCGGCCGACGAGATCCTGGGCGAAACCATCCGCCAGCAACTGGTCTACTACCCGACGGTGACCCGCGAGCCGTTCGATCATCGCGGCCGCATCTCCCATCTCATCGCCGAGGGCGGCTTGGCGCAGGATGTCGGCCTGCCGCCCATCCACAAGGATACGGACCGCTTCATGCTCTGCGGCAGCGTGCAAATGCTGCTCGATATTCGAACCCTGCTGGAAGAGCGCGGCCTAGAGGAAGGCAGCCAGACGACGCCGGGAGAGTTCGTCGTGGAGAAAGCCTTCGTCGAATAGACGAAGGCGTCCCCTCGAACGCGACGGCTAGCGCAGCCCGCTGTGACGCCGGCCGCTGCCCGTGGATGTCAGATCGAGCGCCCACGCCGCCTGCAGGCTGAGGAACGCCAGGATCGCCCCGATGGTGCGTGCATGGTTCCACGCGGTCCACGGACCAGAGAACTCACGCCACGTGCCGCCCGCCGTCGCCTCGCTTGCCGCCACGGTCGCGAGCGTCTCGTTGAGGGGAACGTTCACCTGCAAGGTGACGCCGATCACTGCGATCGCCTGAATGAGAGCTGCCAAGAAGGCGAGCCGGGCCGCGCCGCGATGCCCGGCCGAGCGCGCGCCGAGAGCGGCCAGCAGAGGCAGGACCAGCGCACCGAAGAACACTGCAGCGAACAGGGCGTTGCGCACGACGGTGTTGATGCCCTGCATCGTATGGATCGCCGAGAGCGCACCGCCGAGGTCGAGACCCGGCATGACGATGGTCGAGAAGGCGTAGAAGATGCCCGCGCTCAGCGCGGTGCACAGCAAGGCCAGGACGAAGAATAGGTGTCGCATGCGCGGGGCTCCCTCCGGCGGCGCATCCTACGGAAAAAGTCGCCTCAGTCGAGCCCGTTGCCGCCATAGAGCCAGTCGAGCGTATCGAGCCACTGGTCCTGGCTCTTGGCACTCATCATCGCATTGCGCAGTGCCGCATGCGGTCCATCGGGGTGATAGACGTGATCGCCCATCGCACGCGACATGAGCTGAACGCGCGCGGTGCGCAGAATGCGGCGGTCGCGATAGGTCGTAAGCCCGGCCTCGAGGGCCTGCGTCTTCGACAGCGAATCGGCCAGGCACACCGCATCTTCCATCGCCATGCAGGCGCCCTGCGCCATGTATTGCATCATGGGGTGCGCAGCATCGCCCAGCAGCGCCACCCGGCCATCGATCCACCGCTCGACGGGATCGCGATCGCACAGCACCCACATGTGCCAGTCCTTGCCATGGCGGATGATCTCCTGCGCCCGTTCGCAGACATGGGTGAAACCCTTGCGCACCTCTTCGACCGGCACGGGCTTGCCGGCGACCGGCTCGGGCGCATGGTTGTGGTAGGTGACGACGAGGTTGAACACCTTCCACCCGGAAAGCGGATAGTGGACGATGTGGCACTTCGGACCGGCCCATAGGGTGGCGGCGTTCCAGCGCAGATCCTCCGCCATCTGTTCCGTCGGGATCACCGAACGGTAGGTGGTATGCCCCGAGACACGCGGCGGGATGTCGCCCACGACCTGTCGGCGGACGTTCGACCAGAGCCCGTCGGCGCCTATCAACGCACGGCCGCTCACGGCTTCACCATGGGCGAGCTTCGCGACGACACCTTTGTCATCCTGATCGTAGCCTGTGACCTCTGCGCCCGATTTGAGATCGATCAGCGCGTGGTCGCGACAGCCCTGCAGCAACACACCATGCAGGTCGCCGCGATGGACGACGGCGTAGGGATTGCCGAAGCGGGTACGGAACTTCTCTCCGAGGTCGATATGACAGATTTCGCCGTCGGCCATCGCATCCATGAGACGCAGCGAGTCGATATAGACCGCCATGCCGCGCGCCGCGGGGCCAACGCCCAATCTATCGAAGCAATGAAAGGCGTTGGGGCCAAGCTGAATACCGGCGCCGATCTCGCCGAAGCGGGATGACCGCTCCAAGACCAGAGAGGGAATACCCTTCTGGGCCAGTGCCAGTGCAGCAGCCAGGCCGCCGATGCCGCCACCGGCAATGAGAATCCTATCTTGGTCCACCCACTACCTTCTCGTCATGCAGGCGGGCGATCTCGTGGCCCGGCAGACTGAGGATACCCGAAAGAATCTCGTCCGTATGCTGGCCCAGCACCGGCGCCGTCTTCGGCGGCTGGCGTGGCACGGCGCCGAACTGCAGAGGCGAGGCCGCGACGGGATAGCGGCCGATGCCCGGCTGGTCGAGGATCGTGAACATCGGATTGTCGAGCACGGCCTCGCGATCCGCCGCCAGTTCGCGGAAGGTCTTGTAGGGTGCCCAGAGCGCGCCGGCTTTCTTGAGGGCCGCACCCACCTCTTCCGCCGTGTGACGAGCGACCCAGGGCTCGATCACGGCACACAGCCGATCGCGCGCATGCCAGCGGCCGGCGTCGCTCTTGAGATCGAAGCCGGTGTCCTTCTCGATTGTCGCAAAAGCCTGCTTGAAGCCTCCGGCACTGGCCAGTGCATCGACATGGCGGTCGGAGAAGATGCAGATCATGACGAACCGGTCGTCCTTGGTGCGGAAGTCGCGGCCGAAGGTGCCGAAAATTTCGTTACCGAAGCGCGGGCGGTCGACTTCGTTGACCACCGCTTCGCCGATGTAGCCCAGTGCCGAAGTTGCCGCGAGCGCCATGTCCTGCAGCGGCAGGACGATGCGCTGGCCCTGCCCGGTCAGGCGGCGGTGCCGTTCGGCCGCGAGGATCGCCATGGCGCCTGCGTAAGCTGTGGCCAGATCCCATGGCGGCGCCACGGCGTTCACCGGTTCCGCATGATCGACGGGCCCCGTCACCATGGGAAAGCCGGTGATGGCGTTCACCGTATAGTCGACATGTGCGCTGCCATCGCGTGCACCCACGATGTTGAGCGCGATCAGATCGGCACGCTTCTTCGCCAGCTCCTCGTAGGCGAGCCAACCGCGCGCCGGCATGTTGGTGGTGAAGATGCCCGCCCCTTCGCCCGGAGCGGTGATCAGTGCGGTGAGAAGCTCGCGGCCCTTCGGGTTACGCAGATCGACGGCGATGGAGCGCTTGCCCTTGTTGAGGCCCGCCCAATAGATCGAGCGGCCGTCTTTCGTGATCGGCCAGCGATCATTGTCGAGGCCGCCGTTGATATCGTCGAAGCGGATCACGTCGGCGCCGAGTTGCGCCAGTGTCATGCCGCCCAGAGGCGCGGCGATGAAGGCCGACCCTTCGACGATGCGAAGGCCGGCAAGAATGCCTGTCATTTTGCGTTTCCGTGTCTTGTTTGTTTATTTGCGTCCGAGCGTGTGTTCACGCTTCTCCAGCCACCAGCCGTATTCCGGTGTCCACATATCGAAGTCGGGATCGCAGCCCAGTGCCTGCGCCGCGTGCAAAGCCCAGAAGGGCTCGTAGAGTGCCTGCCGTCCGATCGCGATCAGGTCGGCATCGCCTTCCTGCAGGATCGCCTCGGCCTGCGGGCCGTCGAGGATCAGGCCTACGGCCATGGTCGAGATGCCAGCCTGCTTCTTGACCGCCGACGCGAACGGCACCTGAAAGCCCAGGCCGCGCTTCACGCCTGCGGCCGTCGCCGCGCCCGCGATGCCGCCGGAGGAGCAATCGACGACATCGACGCCGAGTGCCTTCAGCTCCTGCGCGAAGGCAACGGTATCATCGACATCCCAACCACCGCCGCCATCGACCGCGGAGACGCGGACGAACAGTGGTTTGTTCTCGGGCCACACCTGGCGCACGGCGCGCACAACATCGAGTGGAAAGCGCATACGGCCGGCGCGATCGCCGCCGTACTTGTCGTTGCGCGTGTTGCTGATCGACGACAGGAACTGCGCCAGCAGATAGCCGTGCGCCCCATGGATTTCGAGCACGTCATAACCCGCCGCATCAGCACGCTTCGCCGCAGCGGCAAACTTCGCGACCAGCTCCTCGATCTCCGCCGCCGACAAAGCGCGTGGCTTCAGCCAGCCATCGGCAGCAGGAAGATCGGTCGGGCCGACCACTTCCCACTTCTTCCAACCCGCGCCCGGCGGGCCGAGTTCGCCCGGCTTGTCGAACGTGCGCGGCGTCGAGCCCTTGCGGCCGGAATGCGTGATCTGCGTCGCCGCCAATGCTCCCTCACCCTTGATGAAGGCGGTGAGCCGCTTGTGACTTGCGATCTGGTTGTCGTCCCACAGGCCGAGATCACCCTGCGTGACCCGCCCGCGCGGCTCGACCGCGCAATTCTCGGTGAAGACGATGCCGAACTTGCCCAATGCAAACTTGCCGAGATGAACGAGATGGAAATCGTTCACCAATCCGTCCGTCGCGCGGAACTGGACCATGGGAGAAACCACACAGCGGTTCGGCGCGGTGACTCCACGCAGCTTCAGTGGCGAGAAGAGGAGCGGTTTCTGCAAAGGTCGATCTCCCGAACGGGATGGCTTTCAGGGCGCCAAACATAGACTGCCGTATGTGCCCCGGCCTATCCTTCGTCCATGTTTGACCTCGTCATCCGAAACGGAATCGTGATCGATGGATCGGGCGCACCGCGCCGGATCGCCGATGTTGCAGTGCAAGAGGGCCGCATCGCTGCGGTCGGGCCGAAGCTCGGCGCCGGCAAACGCGAGATCGATGCCGCCGGACTGGTCGTGGCGCCGGGCTTCGTCGACATCCACACGCACTACGATGGACAGGCGACGTGGGACCCGTTCGTCACACCTTCCTCGTGGCACGGCGTCACGACGACCGTGTTCGGCAATTGCGGCGTCGGCTTCGCACCGGTGCGGCCCGGCGCGTCGGGCTACCTCATCAACCTGATGGAAGGCGTCGAGGACATCCCCGGCACCGTTCTCAGCGAAGGCGTGAAGTTCAACTGGGAGTCCTTCTCCGACTATCTCGATGCGCTGGCCTCGATGGACCGCGCTGTCGATGTTGCTGCCCAGCTCCCGCACGGCGCCCTGCGCTTCTATGTGATGGGCGATCGCGGCGCCGATCATGCCGAGGTGCCGACCGAGCACGAGATCGAGGAGATGGCGAAGCTCACCGAGGAAGCGCTGCATGCCGGCGCCATGGGCTTCACCACATCGCGCACCACCAAGCACAAGGCGCGCGACGGCCGCTTCACGCCCTCGCTCAGCGCCCGCGAAGCGGAGCTGCTGGGCATCGCCCAAGGCATGAAGCGTGCAGGTCGCGGCGTGCTGCAGGTCAATTCCGATTTCGGACCCGGCGAGTTCGAGGCGCTGGAAGCCGCCGCCAAGCTGGCCGGCCGGCCCCTCTCCTGCCTGCTGGTCCAGGTCGATGCGCAGCCGAAGCTATGGCGTGAGACACTCGACCAGATCCATGGCGTGCGTCAGGCGGGCCGTATGGCCAATGCCCAGGTAGGCTCGCGGCCGATCGGCGTGATCATGGGCCTCGAGACGACGGCACATCCTTTTGCTGCGCATCCGGCGTGGCTGGAAATGCGCCAGCTTTCACCCCAGGCGCGCTACCAGCGCCTCGTGGCGGATGCCGACCTGCGGCGGCGACTGGTCGAAACGCCACCCGGCGGCGGCCCACGCGCTTTCATGGCCGAGTCGTTCCACAAGATGTTCCCGATCGGCGAGCGGCCGGACTACGAACCCGATGCCAAGAATTCGATCGCCGCGATCGCCGAGCGCAGCGGGCGCACCCCGCAGGCCGTGGCGCTGGACGAGATGATGGCGCACGACGGCAAGGGCCTGCTGATGCTGCCGTTCGAGAACTACGCCTATGGCAGCCTCGACGTCGTGCACGAGATGATCACCGATCCCGCAACGGTGCTGGGCGTGGCAGATGGCGGCGCCCATGTCGGCGTGATCTGCGATGCCTCCTCGCCGACGTCGCTGTTGACCCTGTGGGGCCGTGACCGCACGCGCGGGCCAAAGCTCGGCCTCGAATTCCTGATTGCCAAGCAGACGCGCGGCACGGCCGAAGCCTATGGCCTGATGGATCGCGGCCTGCTGGCACCCGGCCACAAGGCCGACATCAACGTGATCGACTTCGATGCCCTGACGCTGAAGCGGCCCGAAGTCGTCTACGACTTGCCAGCCGGCGGGCGTCGCCTGATCCAGCGCGCCTCGGGTTACCGGCACACGTTCAACGCGGGTGTCGAGACGATGCAGAACGACGAGCTGACCGGCGAGCGGCCGGGCCGGCTCGTGCGAGGCGCTCAAACACCAGCCTAGACCGTCATGTGACGGCGCACGGCTTCCGCGTCGAAGGTCTCGCGGGTGCCGGACATCACGACTTCGCCGCGGTCCATGACGGCGAAATCGTCGGCAAGTTCCTGCGCGAAGTCGAGATACTGTTCGACCAGCAGGATCGCCATGTCGCCGCGCTGACGCAGGAAGGTGATGGCGCGGCCAATATCCTTGATGACGGACGGCTGGATGCCTTCGGTCGGTTCGTCGAGCACCAGCAGCTTCGGCCGCATGGTAAGTGCCCGGCCGATGGCGAGCTGCTGCTGCTGTCCGCCCGAGAGGTCGCCGCCGCGGCGCTTCAACATGGATTGCAGCACGGGAAAGAGCTCGAACACCTCGTCCGGTATCTTCTTGTGCTCGCGGCTGACCGGCGCAAAGCCGGTTTCGAGATTTTCCTTCACCGTCAGGAGCGGAAAGATCTCGCGCCCCTGCGGCACCAGCGCCACGCCGCGCCGGGCGCGGTCGTAGGGCGGCAGCTTCGAGACTTCTTGCCCGTCGAGCGAGATCGAGCCCGACGCGATCGGCTGAAGACCGCTGATGGCGCGCAGGAGACTGGTCTTGCCGACACCGTTGCGCCCCAGTAGGCAGGTCACACGGCCGATGGCGGCCTTGAGCGACACGCCGCGCAGCGCCTGCGCAGCGCCGTAGTAGAGGTTGACGTTCTCGACCGCGAGCATCGGTTAGCGCCCCAAATAGACTTCGACGACGCGCGGATCGGCGCTCACCTGGTCGAGCGTGCCTTCGGCCAGCATCGAGCCTTCGTGCAGCACCGTCACCTTGACGCCCAGCGCGCGCACGAAGCTCATGTCATGCTCGACCACGACAACGGAATGGCTGCGGTTGATCTCGCGCAACACCTGCGCGGTGGTTTCGGTTTCGACGTCGGTCATGCCGGCCACCGGCTCGTCGACCAGCAGGAGCTTCGGGTCCTGCGCCAGCAGCATGCCGATCTCCAGCCATTGCTTCTGGCCGTGGCTCAACCGCGCCGCCGGCATGTGCTGCTGGTCGGTCATACGGATGATGGTCAGGATCTCGTCGAGCCGGTCCTTCTCGGCTTTCGTAGGTGCCGCAAGCAGGAGCTTGTACCAGCTCCTGATGCCCGACAGCGCCAGCAGGAGATTGTCGCGCACGGTGTGGGTCTCGAACACGGTAGGCTTCTGGAACTTGCGGCCAATGCCCAAGGTGGCGATGTCGGCCTCGTCGAGTTTGGTGAGGTCGGACTTGCCGTCGAATACCACTTCGCCCTCGTCGGGTCGCGTCTTGCCGGTGATGACATCCATCATCGTGGTCTTGCCCGCACCGTTGGGGCCGATGATGGCGCGCATCTCGCCGGGCTCGACCAGCAACGAGAGATTGTTCAGCGCCTTGAAGCCGTCGAAGGAGACGGTGACGCCGCTGAGATAGAGCAGCGCGGAAGTGCTTCTCATGCCGGCGCCCCTGCCTTGGCCTTGCGTGCCTGCGAGCGGTCCCGGATCTGGCCCCACAGACCCATGATGCCCTTGGGCAGCAGCAGGGTAACGACAATGAACAGCGCACCCAGCGCGAACAGCCAGAATTCGGGCAGCGCGCCAGTGAGCCAGGTCTTACCGAAATTGACCAGGAAGGCGCCGATCACCGGCCCGATGAGCGTGCCACGCCCGCCGACCGCCACCCAGAGCACGGCCTCAATCGAATTGCCCGGCGCGAACTCGCTGGGGTTGATGATGCCCACCTGCGGCACGTAGAGCGCGCCGGCGACACCTGACATGGCGGCCGACAGCACGAAGACGAAGAGCTTGAAGCCTTCGACCCGATAGCCCAGGAAGCGCATGCGGCTCTCGGCATCGCGCACCGCCGTCAGTGCCTTGCCGAAGCGCGAGCCGACGATGGCGGCGGAAATCACCAGACCTATCGCCAGCGCCAGCGCGGAGGCGAAGCACAGGGCAGCGCGCGTGCCGTCGGCCTGCACCGGGAAGCCCAGGATCTCCTTGAAGTCGGTCATGCCGTTGTTGCCGCCCAGCCCCATGTCGTTGCGGAAGAAGGCCAGCATCAGCGCGAAGGTCATCGCCTGGGTGATGATCGAGAGATAGACGCCGGTGACGCGGCTGCGGAAGGCGAACCAGCCCAGCGCGAAGGCGAGCACGCTCGGCACCAGCAGGATCATGATGGCGGCGAACCAGAACTGATCGAAGCCGTGCCAGAACCAGGGGAGCTGCTTGTAGTTCAGGAACACCATGAAGTCGGGCAGCAGCGGATTGCCGTAGACGCCGCGGCTGCCGATCTGGCGCATCAGGTACATGCCCATGCAGTAGCCGCCCAGCGCGAAGAAGGCGCCGTGGCCCAGCGAAAGGATGCCGCAGAAGCCCCAGACCAGATCGACCGCCAGCGCCAGCAGCGCGTAGCAGAGATACTTGCCGATGAGCTGCAGTACCCAGGCCGGGACGTGGAACTGGCTGCTGGCCGGCAGGAACTGGTTGGCGAGCGGCAGCAGGATACCGACCGCCAGCACCAGCAAGGTGAAGAGGCGCAGGCCCGGTCCCATGCCCTGCCAGAGGAAGCGCGTGATCATTCGACTGAGCGGCCCTTCAACGCGAACAGGCCGCGCGGACGGCGCTGGATGAACAGGATGATGAAGACCAGCACCAGGATCTTGCCCAGGACCGCGCCGGCATAGGGTTCGAGGAACTTGTTGACGACACCCAGGGTCAACGCACCGATCAGGGTGCCGAAGAGATTGCCGACGCCGCCGAACACCACGACCATGAAGGAGTCGATGATGTAACCCTGGCCGAGGTTGGGACTGACATTGTCGATCTGGCTCAGCGCCACGCCGGCCAAGCCCGCAATGCCTGAGCCCAGGCCGAAAGTGAGCGCATCGACTCGCGGTGTGCGGATGCCGACGGCCGAGGCCATCGGTCGGTTCTGCGTGACCGCGCGCATGTAAAGGCCGAGCGACGTCTTGCGCAGCAGCAGGATCAGGGCGGCGAAGACCACCAGCGAGAAGATCACGATCCACAACCGGCCATAGGTCACGTTGATCTGGCCGACCTGGAAGGCGCCCGACATCCAGGACGGCGCGCCGACCTCGCGGTTGCTCGACCCGAAGATCGAACGCACGGCCTGCTGCAGCACCAGCGACAGGCCCCAGGTCGCGAGCAGCGTGTCGAGCGGCCGGCCGTAGAGAAAGCGGATGATGCCGCGTTCGATCAGGATGCCGACGCCGCCCGCCACCAGGAAGGCCAGCGGCAAGGCGATCAGGAGCGACGTGTCGAACAGGTGTGGCGCCGAGGTGCGAATGATCTCCTGCACCACGAAGGTCGTGTAGGCACCCAGCATCACCATCTCACCATGCGCCATGTTGATGACGCCCATGGTGCCAAAGGTGATGGCAAGCCCGATGGCCGCCAGCAGCAGTACCGACCCGAGCGAGATGCCGTACCAGACATTCTGCGCCGCCTCCCAGGCGGCCAGCGTCTG
Organism: Reyranella sp.; assembly: GCF_004297405.1. Lineage (GTDB taxonomy): Bacteria > Pseudomonadota > Alphaproteobacteria > Reyranellales > Reyranellaceae > Reyranella. The sequence goes on along the minus strand of NZ_SCVC01000011.1, from coordinate 100,287 downwards.
GCGCACCGTTTCGGCAGCAGCAACCGCAGCCGCCTTGACCTCGGGTTCCTTGGCGTTGTTGGCCGCGCCCTGCAGGACGCTCAGCGCCTCGCGATCGCCGCGGTCGCGCACGATGCCGATCGCCTCGATCTTCTGCTGCACCGTCGCATCGGAGGCGAGCACGACGGCGGCTCGCGCTTCAGCGAAGGCCTGCTTCACGCGCGCGTCCTTCTCGCCGGCAATGGCTGCGTCGAGTGGAGCGAGAGCGGCGGGTTCGGGCCGCTTGAAAAGGGAGTCGGCCGCGCCACGGCGGACGCGCGCATCGGGGCTCATGAGGGTGAGCGAGCCGACGGCCGCCTCGATGATGCCGCGCAGGCGATTGTTGACCCTGACCCTCTCCAACTCGGATTCGGCCACCGTGCCTGCGGCCTTGCCCGACACGGCCTCGGTAAGCGCGACCTGGTTGCCGCTGGGCTTGCCGATAACGACCAGCTTGTCGGAGGTGCGAATATAAAGCTGGCCAGCACCCAGCGCTTCCAGAATGGGCGCGGCGCGGGCGTCGCCCGAGGTGGCGAGCGCGCCGATCGCGGTCTCGCGATCGCCGAAGCTGCCGGCCGTGAGGTTGGTCACGAGGGACTGAAGGTCTGCGGCCAGAGCGGTGACGGCAATCGTCAGCGAAGCCAGCGCAGAACACAGCACCGCGAGCGAGCGCAAAAGAAACATAGGTTTGAAAACTTGCCCGGAGGTGAGAACGGGGCGACTCGAAAGTCGCCCCGCCCCTGTGGGTTGCAACTTAACGACTGCGGCGCGGGGACCTACTTGCCCTTACCGCCGCACTTTCCTGTGGCGACATTGAAGTTGCCGCAGTTCATCGGCTTGCGCCAATCGGAGATCAGGTCCTTCGAGTCCGGCAGGTAGTCGGACCACTCGTCACCCAGCACCAGGCCGTTGGTCTGCGAGACGACGTCGAACTGACCGTTGCCCTGGATCTCGCCGATCAGAACCGGCTTGGTGATGTGATGGTTCGGCAACATGGCCGAATAGCCACCCGTCAGGTTGGGCACCGACACGCCGATCATCGCATCGATGACGGCGTCGGAGTCGGTGGTGCCCGCCTTCTTCACCGCCTCGATCCACATATTGAAGCCGATTACATGGGCTTCCATCGGATCGTTGGTCACCCGCTTGGGGTTCTTGGTGAAGGTCTGCCAGGTCTTGATGAAGGCCTCGTTGGTCGGGTCCTTCACCGACTGGAAGTAGTTCCAGGCGGCGAGATGGCCGATCAGCGGCTTGGTGTCGATGCCGGCCAGCTCTTCCTCGCCGACCGAGAAGGCGACGACCGGGATGTCCTTGGCCTTGATGCCCTGGTTGCCGAGTTCCTTGTAGAACGGGACGTTGGCGTCACCGTTGATGGTCGAGACCACGGCGGTCTTCTTGCCGGCCGAGCCGAACTTCTTGATGTCGGCGACGATCGACTGCCAGTCGGAGTGACCGAACGGCGTGTAGTTGATCAGGATGTCTTCCTGCGCGACGCCCTTGGACTTGAGATAGGCTTCGAGAATCTTGTTGGTCGTGCGCGGATAGACGTAGTCGGTGCCGGCGAGAACCCAGCGCTGCACCTTCTCGTTGGCCATCAGATAGTCGACGGCCGGGATCGCCTGCTGGTTGGGAGCCGCGCCGGTGTAGAACACGTTGCGCGAGCTTTCCTCACCCTCGTACTGGACCGGGTAGAAGAGGATGCCGTTCAGCTCCTCGAACACCGGCAGCACCGACTTGCGGCTGACCGAGGTCCAGCAGCCGAACACCGCCGCGACCTTGTCTTTCTGCAGGAGCTCGCGGGCCTTTTCGGCGAACAACGGCCAATTCGAGGCCGGGTCGACGACGACCGCTTCGAGCTTGCGGCCGAGAACGCCGCCCTTCTTATTCTGCTCTTCGATCAGCATCAGCATGACGTCCTTCAGGGTCGTCTCGCTGATCGCCATCGTGCCGGACAGTGAATGCAGAATGCCGACCTTGATCGGCGGTGCCCCTTGCGCGAGCGCGCCAGTCGCGGCGCTGGCCAACAGGCCGGCGGCCACGAGGCCCGTCCGCATGATCGTTCCCAAGTTCATCCCGCTCTCCTTGATCTTCCCGACGGAATCTCCCCGCCGAAGATCAGGAAAGCGAAAGTCGTGCCAAACTCGGAAAGCGGCCTGTTGAAAGGCTCAGTTGGCGATCAGGGCCAGCGCACCACCAGCCATGACCGCGCCGCCGAGTGCCCGCAATCCCAGGTCGCCGACTGCCCTCCGTGCAACCCAGCCGAGTCCCAAGCCGATGGCGTGGAGCAGGATGGTCGCCGCCGTGAAGCCCAGGATGAACCCGCCGGTGCCGACCGACGGCGCCTCGAAGGCATGGGCGTAGCCATGGAAGATGGCGAACAGACCGACCACCGCCATGGCGGCCGCCAATGGCATACGAACTGCACCGACGACCAGAGCGCCCAGGACCAACACCGAAACGGCGATCGCCGCCTCAACGAGAGGCAGTTTTATGCCTGCGAATCCGGCAGCTGCCCCGAGAAGCATCATGATGACGAAGGCCGAAGGAACCAGGTAGGCGGCAGCGGGGCGCTTGGCCGACAGCAGCGAGGCCCACAGGCCCACGCCCACCATGGCCAGCAGATGGTCCCAGCCTGTGAAGGGGTGGGCAAAGCCCGACGTGTCGTGGCCCGGATGAGCCAAAGCCGGGCTGGCGGCTGCGCAAAGGAGGACGATGAGAGAGACGATCCTGGTCATGGGTACACCGCTTCGATTTGAACGCTTCAGGTGAGGGGACGCGCCGGCAGGCCGCCCTGTCGTACGACGAAGGCCGCGATATCGTCGACCCCCTTGTTTTCCTTGAGATTGGAGAAGAGGAATGGCCGCTGGCCGCGCATCTTGCGGGCGTCGCGGTCCATCACATCGAGATTGGCACCGACGAGCGGCGCCAGGTCGATCTTGTTGATGACCAGCAGATCCGACCGCGTGATGCCCGGCCCACCCTTGCGCGGGATCTTCTCGCCGGCCGCAACGTCGATGACGTAGATGGTGATATCGGCCAGCTCAGGCGAGAAAGTCGCGGCGAGATTGTCGCCGCCGGACTCGACGAAGACGATCTCGAGCTTCGGCCACTTGCGCACGATGTCGGAGACCGCGGCGAGATTGATCGAAGCATCCTCGCGGATTGCCGTATGCGGGCAGCCTCCCGTCTCGACGCCAACGATGCGATCCGGCGCCAAGGCCCCGGCGCGGGTCAGGAACTCGGCATCTTCCTTGGTGTAGATATCGTTGGTGACGACGGCGATGTCGTAGGCCTCGCGCATCCGCTTGCACAGCCGCTCGACCAGCGCGGTCTTGCCCGATCCCACGGGACCGCCGACACCAACTCTCAAGGGACCGCGCACGCTCATAGGTCGAGTTCTCCGGCCGCGAGGGCGATGTATCCTACGCCCATCAGCAAGCAGTAGGGCGAATAATACTTCCTGTTTCGGGTGGCGAAGGGCTCGACCGTGAAATGGCTCTTCCAGCGCATGCTGTAGCCTGCCACGCAGCGGGCGATGAAGATGCCGGCGATCACGTAGGTGCCGGCCAAAACGCGCGGATCGGTCATCCGGCCCAACGCATACCAGGGCCAAAGGGCCATCACAGTCAGCACCAGCGCTATGGCGAAACACTGCCAGGCCGGCGGCATGCGGCGCCGGCCATCGCCCACGACGCTGCGGACGAGCGCTTCCTCGCTCTCCTCAGGCCAATGGCTGCCCGTGCCCCACATGGCGTGCACCACAGCAATGGCGCCGACGCCCATGGTCAACAGCAAAGCCAAGAACATTGTCATGAGCGAAAAAGCCTCGTGTACTGTGTTTCGTGCCGCAGCGAGCACCAATCGAGCAAGGGCGTCGCCGTGCCGACCTCGTCCAGCGACTCGACCGCCAGCGCCGCCGCGACCGTTTCATTCACCGTATTCTCCAAAGCCGCAAGCGCCCTTTGTCCATCGCTCTGCCCGAGCGGAACTGCACGTACGGCAGCCGAAATCAGGTTGGCCGCGAAGGCATGCAGATAGCCGCCAAGAGCCGCCTCCAGCGGAATTGCATGCACCGCGGCGGCCAGCGCCACTGCGACAGGCAGCGCGATCTCCCCGTGCAATCGTAGATCCGCCGCATCGAGTTCAGCGTGCGGCCAGGCGGTGCGCGTGATCGACAAGAACGAGCCGCCCTGCTGGCGCGATTCCAGCGCCATTTCCGACGTGCCGCGCCAAGCCGCTGCGCGTTCGGCAATGGTGTCGAACGCCACCCAATCTTTCTCGCTCGCGGCACGCCAGGCCGCAGCGAACAATGCACCATCGACCCGCCCCGTTCCCTCGGCCACGACGCTGCGCAGCCAGGCGATCAGCGACGCCCGATCCCTGATGAAGCCTTCTTCGATGGCAGTCTCGACACCGTGGCTATAGCTGAAGGCACCGATCGGATAGGCCGGCGACAGCCAGGCCAGCAACCGATAAAGCGGATCCCTAGCCATGGCGCTCCGGATGCAGTTCGCCATGGCGATGACCGGTATCATGATTGTGCTGGCCGTAGGCACCGCCCTCGGGATCGAAGGGCACGCGCACCTTGCGTACCTCAGCGCCCAGCCCCCTCAGCATGTCGACGATGACGTGATCGTCGCGAATCAGAAGGCGGTCGTGATCGATCTGCGTCGGCAGATGGCGATTGCCGAGATGCCAGGCGATCCGCGCGAAGGCTGCAGCATCGCGGCCGCGCACCTCGACGAGATCCTCTTCCGCCGCCTTCACCTCGACGAAGCCCCCTTCCTCCAATTGCAGCCCGTCGCCGGTATGCAGAACGACCGGCTCGACCAGATCGAGCAGGAAGTCGAGCCCGCCGTCGCCCAGCATGCGCAGGCGCCGACGATACCGGTCGTCGAACAGCAGGGTCACGGTGTCGATGCGCTCCGGCGCCGGCCAATGACCGGCACGTACGACGTCGATGGCTCGTTTCATGGTCAGAAGAGAAAGTAGCGTTGCGCCAAGGGAAGCGACGTGGCGGGTTCACACGTCAGGAGTTCGCCGTCGGCCCTCACCTCGTAGGTCTCGGGATCGACCTCGATCTTCGGACAGAGCGAATTGTGAATCATGTGCTTTTTGCCGATCTTGCGCGTGCCCTTCACCGGCAGCATCGGCCGGCTCAGGCCCCACTTCTTCGCCACGCCCTTGGCGATGGCCGCCTGCGAGACGAACAATGCCGGGCTGACGATCAGGCTGCGGCCGAGGGCGCCGAACATCGGCCGGTAATGCACAGGCTGCGGCGTCGGGATCGACGCATTGGGATCGCCCATCGGTGCCGCCACGATCGAGCCGCCGAGCAGCACCATGTCGGGCTTGGCGCCGAAGAAGGCCGGCGACCAGATCACCAGATCGGCGCGCTTGCCGACTTCGACCGAACCCACATGCTTGGAAATGCCATGCGTGATCGCGGGGTTGATGGTGTACTTGGCGATGTAGCGCTTGGCGCGGACATTGTCGTTGTCACCGTTCTCTTCCTTGAGGCGCCCACGCTGCTTCTTCATCTTGTCGGCGGTCTGCCAGGTGCGGATCACGACCTCGCCAACCCGGCCCATGGCCTGGCTGTCGGACGACATCATCGAGAAGGCGCCCATGTCGTGGAGGATGTCTTCGGCCGCGATCGTCTCCTTGCGGATACGGCTCTCGGCGAAGGCCACATCCTCGGGAATGGCGGCGTCGAGATGGTGGCAGACCATCAGCATGTCGAGATGCTCGTCCACGGTGTTCACCGTGTAGGGCATCGTCGGGTTGGTCGAGGACGGCAGCACGTTCTTCTCGCCGGCAAGGCGAATGATGTCCGGCGCGTGGCCGCCACCTGCACCTTCGGTGTGGAAGGTCGCGATGGTGCGGCCCTTGAAAGCAGCGCGTGTCGTCTCGACGAAGCCCGACTCGTTCAGCGTGTCGGTGTGGATCGCGACCTGCACGTCCATGCGGTCGGCCACGGACAGGCAATTGTCGATGGCGGCGGGCGTGGTGCCCCAATCCTCGTGCAGCTTCAGCCCGCAGGCCCCCGCCTCGACCTGCTCCTTGATCCCGGCGGGCTTTGAGGTGTTGCCCTTGCCGAAAAAGCCGAGATTCATCGGCAGGCCTTCGGCGGCCTGCAGCATACGGCCCATGTGCCACGGGCCCGGCGTCACCGTGGTAGCGAGCGTGCCATGCGCGGGGCCGGTGCCGCCGCCCATCATGGTGGTGACGCCGCTGTAGAGCGCGTCGTCGACCTGCTGCGGACAGATGAAGTGGATATGGCAGTCGATGCCACCCGCTGTGACGATCTTGCCTTCGCCCGCGATCGCCTCGGTGCCGGGACCGATGACGATGTCCACGCCCGGCTGGATATCGGGATTGCCGGCCTTGCCGATGGCCACGATCAACCCGCCCTTGAGGCCGATGTCGGCTTTCACGACGCCCCAATGATCGAGGATCAGCGCATTGGTGATCACCGTGTCGACGGCACCCTGGGCGCGCGTGCGCTGGCTCTGGCCCATGCCGTCGCGGATCACCTTGCCGCCACCGAACTTCACTTCCTCGCCGTAGGTCGTGTGGTCCTTCTCCACCTCGATGAAGAGGTCGGTATCGGCGAGCCGTACCTTGTCGCCGACAGTCGGGCCGAACATATGGACATAGGCCGAGCGCGAGATGCGCGTCGGGCCCTCGTTCGACGGGCCGACCTTGGCGATAGGGCCCAGCTTGCCACCGACCCTGCCCTGGAAACCGTGGCTTTCGCGGCCGCCGAGATAGGGCGTGAGCCGCACCGTGCGCGACTGGCCGGGCTCGAAGCGAACGGCGGTCCCGGCAGCAATGTCGAGCCGCATGCCCTTGGCACGCTTGCGATCGAACTTCAGCGCGTCGTTGGTCTCGAAGAAATGGTAGTGGCTGCCGACCTGGATCGGCCGGTCGCCGGTATTGGCCACTTCGATGGTGATCGGGTTGCGGCCCTTGTTGAGTTCCAGCTCGCCTTTGCTCGCGAGGATTTCACCGGGGATCATGGCGTCTCTCCTCAGCGGATCGGGGCGTGGACGGTGACGAGCTTGGTGCCGTCGGGAAAGGTCGCCTCGACCTGGATTTCCGCCAGCATGTCGGCGACACCCTCCATCACCTGGGCGCGGCCGATCACATGAGCACCGTCACGCATCAGGTCGGCGACCGATCGGCCATCGCGCGCGCCTTCGACGACGAAATCGGTGATGAGGGCCACGGCCTCGGGGTAGTTGAGCTTCACGCCGCGCTCGAGACGGCGGCGCGCCACAACGGCCGCCATGGCCACCAGAAGCTTGTCTTTCTCACGTGGCGTCAGATTCATCGACCGTTTCCCCCTGGCGGCTGGGCCGGACTATAGCGCGGCATCCATTTCGTCAAAGAGTTGCATCAAACATGCCAAACGCGCGGCAGACGTCGTCCGCGAAACGCGGTGAGAAAGCGGATAGTCGCGGCGCGCACGGCCGTCGCCTCACCCAGCAGACGCGCGACGAGGATACCGTTCACCAGGGTGACGCCGGCACGCACTTCATCTGCAGCGTCCAGCAAGGCGCGGGCTTCCTCGAAACGCTGTTGCGGTTCCTCCCAAACGCCGATGACGGTCGCCAGCGCATTGGCCGCACCGAAGCCTGCGCCATCCGGTGTCTCGCCCTCGACGCGCAAAGTATCTGTCCAAACCAGCCGGCCAGCCCGCCGCACCGACCAGGAGTCGAGCAGCAAGCCCGAGGTAAAGCGCTCGCCGGACGCACCGCGGCCCAGCACCACCATTTCGCAGGCGAGCAGCACACCGCCCTCGGCCACCTCCGCGACGGTCCTGCGCTTCAAGCGCGCGCGCTCAAAGACGATGGTCTCCTGCGGCAGCCACTCCAGCGTGGCCCCTGCAGCAACAGCCAGCCGGACGTCGATGCCGCAATGGCCACCGCCCTTGGCGGCGCGGTAAATCTTCTCCGCCGCCTGGGTCGTGGCGACCGCCTCGGCGTCGGGGCCGATCTCGACCGCCATCGCGAGAGAATCGCCGTCGGTGACGCCGCCCGAAGTCGTGATCATCACGGCCTGCGGCGGTTCGCCCGGCTCCGGCACCGGGAACAAAACCCGGCAGGGATCGCGTTGATAGAGGTCAGCGAGCCGCGTCTGGCCGTCGCGCCGTTCGAAGACGACGCGGCTTTCGCCGGACGCACGCTGCAAAGGAGAGCGGGAGGAGCTGGTTTTCATCCGCCCCGACTTGATAGATTAAGGACCGAAATGAGCAAGGCCTTCACCAAGGAAAGCGACGGCGACGACGAGGACGACCTGCCCGACGATGTCGGCGGTCTGCCAGCCGGCGCCAAGAACTACATGACTCCCGACGGCTTCAGCCGCATGCGCGAGGAGCTGATGACCCTCATGCGCAAGGAGCGGCCGGAGGTCGTGCAGGTCGTGTCGTGGGCGGCGGCCAACGGCGATCGCTCGGAGAACGGCGACTATCTCTACGGCAAGAAGCGCCTGCGCGAGATCGACCGCCGCATCCGTTTCCTCAGCAAGCGTCTGGAACGCTCCGAGGTGGTCGATCCGGCCAAGCGGCCCAAGACCGACCAGGTGTTCTTCGGCGCCACGGTGATCTATGCCAACGCCCGCGACGAGGAGCGCACGGTGAAGATCGTGGGTGTCGACGAGGTCGATCCCGGCCGCGGCCACGTGAGCTGGATCTCCCCCATCGCCCGCGCCCTCCTGCGCGCCCACGAAGGCGACGTCGTGCGGATGCGGACGCCCGGCGGCGAGGAAGAGATCGAGATCGTGAAGGTCACGTACGTTTGAGGTCCCGAGAGTTGCATCCGCGCATGTTGTGAGCCGATGTAGCCGGGCCTAGCCTTCGCCTTGCGTAGAGTCGCGTTGCCTAGAGAGCAAAGAACAAAGTCTCGGAGGAGAACGCTCATGACGCAGCACGCACGCGCTTGCGACCTGTCACGTCGCGGCCTGATCAAAGCAGCCGGCGCGACGGGCATTGGCACAATGGCCTTGGCCCCAGGCCTCGCTCTGGCGCAAGCGCCGGCCGCAACACCCGCAGCGCCCGCCACCACCATCACCACACCGCCGCGCGACTTCGGTCCCAACGGTGCGCCGACGACCTACTTCCGCGATCCCGACGTCATCACGGTCGACCCGGCTTTCAATGCCATTACCCAACCGAACACGGCCATCAAGCGGCTGTGGACCGGCGCGCTCTGGTCGGAAGGCCCGGCGTGGAATGCCCAAGGGCGCTATCTCGTCTGGAGCGACATTCCCAACAACCGGCAGCTGCGCTGGCTCGAGGACGACGACCGGGTGAGCGTGTTCCGCCTGCCGTCCAACAACAGCAACGGCAACACCTTCGACTTCCAGGGCCGCCAACTTTCCTGCGAGCACCTGACGCGGCGCGTCGTACGCTACGAGCTCGATGGTTCGGCGACGGTGTTGGCGGACAGTTATGAAGGCAAGCGCCTCAACTCACCCAACGATGTCGTACCGCATCCCGACGGCAGCTACTGGTTCACCGACCCGCCTTATGGCGGCCAGCTTTACGAAGGCACGCCCGACATGGCAGGCGGTCCTAGCAATACGGCCGGCCGGCTGAAGCCAACCCTGGGTCAACCGCCGGGCATGGGCTCGATGAAGCGTGAGCTGCCGACCAACTGCTATCGCATCGATCCGAGCGGCCGGATCGACCTCGTCATCACCGAGCAACAGGTGCCCGATCCCAACGGCCTCTGCTTCTCGCCGGATCACAAGAAGCTCTACGTCGCCAGCACTGGCAAGGGGCCGGGCGACACCGGCCCCGGCGGCAAGGGCGAGGTCTTCGTGTTCGACGTCGGCGCCGACAACAAGGTCAGCAACGGCAAGGTCTTCACCGACTGCATGATCGACGGCATCAAGTGCGGACCCGACGGGCTGCGCACCGACGTCGACGGCAACCTCTGGTGCTCCAGCAACGCCGGTCGCGCCCTTGGCTACAGCGGCGTGACCGTCTGGTCACCGGAGGGCAAGCTGCTCGGTCGCATTCGACTGCCCGAAGTGTGCGGCAACGTTTGCTTCGGTGGCCCGAAGCGCAACCGGCTGTTCATGGCCGCCAGCCAGTCGCTCTACGCCGTCTACGTCGGCACGCAGGGATCGGCGCCGGGCTAAGCCTCCCGGGCCGCTAGCTTCTCCAGGTAGGCACGCGCCCGCGCATGGCCGCCGTGGATCGCCCAGCCGAGCGGAATGCCACCCCACAGTTTGTCGGGGAGGTCGTGACGCGCGCCGCGGGCGATCAGCAGCTCCATCATCTCGACATTGTCGTCACCGGCGGCCTGGTGCATCGGCAGGCTGTGCGAATGCACCGGCAGGAAGACATTGGGATCGGCACCAGCGTCGAGTGCCATCCGTGCCGCTTCAAGCTGGCGGTTGATCACTGCAAGGCCCAGCGCGCGTTGCACTTCCGCGGGTGATGCCTCACGCAGCAACGCCGGCAGCGACTCCGTCCGGCCGAGTGCGGCGGCAATGGCCGCTGTCATCGGCAAGCCCGCATCGAGCAACGCCTGCACCGGTTCGAGTTCCCAATGCGCGAGCGTCATGTCGATCGACCGCGACGTCGGCGTAGCGCCCGCCCGCATCAGGCAGTCGATCAACGCCATCTGCAGGCCCTGCTCACGCGCCGGAGCGCTGGTCATGACCAGCTCCAGCGCATAGTCGAGATCAGCCTTGTCGACACCGCGCACGATCATGATTTCGGCCACCTCGACCATGTTGGCCGGCATGCGCTTCATCAGAGTCGGGTTGTTGGCGATGAACCAGAAGAGCTTGGGATCGCGGAAATACTGGTGACGGCTGGCCCGGCGATAGACCTCCGGGCCGAGGATACGCTCGCGCAGCAGGCGCGGCTCGGCATCGAGCCGTCGCGCGAGTTCCACCGCATCACCCTTCTGCAGCGCCTTCACCGCCGCCCGGAACGACGGATCGGCAATCAGGGAACGGTCAAGCAATTGGACGATCGCGGCCTTGTCGACAGCCTTGCCGTGCTTCGCCACCGCAAGCGGCTGCCGGCCCTTGGCATCCGCCTGCCACTCCAGCGCATTGCCCACGATCAGCCGCTCGACCAGCGCCAGCGGCCCGCGTGCCGCTGCGGCATGCAACGCCGCCTCGCCGGCCGAATCGTCACGCGGATTGGCACCCGCCGTCAGCAACGCGTCGACAATGGCGAGCCGCGCCTCGTCGGAAGCTCTGCTGGCACAAGCCTGCCAGAGCGGCGTCCCGCGATCGCTACCGTCACCGTCGGCAGCGTGCCCTTCTTCGAGCAGCCGTCGAACAGCGGCCACATCGCCGGCGCGCGCAGCCGCACCGAGAGGCGACAGCGGCGCGGCCTCATCGACACGCCGCAGCAGGTCGGCCCAATTGGCGGAACCGTACTCGTGCGCCAGACGTCGCTGCGCAGCGGCAAGGCCGAGTGATTCGTCCTTGGCCAATCGCTTGGCCTGCTTACGCAGATGTTCTTTGGAGGGGCGCTCCGGAAGCGCGCGATGGGTGCTGTCGGTGACGGACATGATTCTCCCTTTCCCGAATGCCCGGCGTCCGCTCGCGGGCAGGAAAGGTCGAATGACCAGTGGCATGATGATCAGGCGGGCTGGGCCCTTTCCGCGGACTGGTGGCCGCCTTGTCGGCCGCCAATAAACTAACGCTTCCGCTTCAGATCCGCCAGCTGGCGATCGACGAACTTCGGGGAGTACCCCAACAGAGCAGCTTCATCGGCCAGCTCCTTGTCGAGCTGGCCAAGCGCCTCGACGAACGAACCGCCTTGAGCCAAAGCCTTCTCGACCAGCGCACCGGCCTTCTGCTTGCCGATCTTCCGGGCGAGCAGAAAGGTTGCGCGTTCGGCTAGCACGGCGGCTTCGGCGGCATCCATGTTGGCCTGCAGGGCATCAGGATCGATTGTGAGGCCTTCGGCAACCTCGGCCATCGCCTCGACCGCCGAACCCAGAGTCTCGACGAGGGTAGCGATGGTGGGCCATTCAGCCTGCCAGCCACCCAACGCGCGTTCATGCTCCTGAGGGAGCCCCGCAACGATTGCCGCCGCCAGCATCGGTGCTCGTGTGGCAGCCGACAAAACGAGCGCCGCGCCCACGGGATTGCGCTTGTGCGGCATGGTCGAAGAGCCACCACGGCCCGGCCCCGCAGGCTCCGCCGCCTCACCCACCTCGATCTGCATCATCAACGAGATGTCGCGTGACGCCTTGGCCAGTGTGCCGACCAGGAGCGCGCAATCCTGTGCCAGGGCCGCGACGCGCACACGTTGCGTGAACCAGGGACCCGGCGGCAGTGCAAGCTTCAGCGCCTTGGCCAGCGCCTTCATGACGGGCTCGGCGTCGCGACCCAGGGCCGTGAGGCTGCCCGAGGCGCCGCCGAACTGCAGGACCTGGGTTTCGGCGAAGCTCAATGCAAGACGACGCTTGGCACGATCGATATCAGAGGCCCAGCCGGCGATCTTCTGGCCCAACGCCAGTGGCGTCGCGGGCTGCAACAGCGTGCGGCCGAGCATCGGCGTCGCGCGATGCTCTTTTGCGAGCTTCGCAAACGATCCAACGATGCCGTCGGCTGCCTTGAGCAGCGGTGGCAGCGCCTCGCCGAGCTGCAGCACCATCGCCGTGTCGATGACGTCCTGGCTGGTGGCGCCCCAATGGACATAGCCCGCTGCGGCGGCGTCGCGCTTGGCGACCTCCTCCGTCAGCGCCTTGACCAACGGCACCGTGAGTGTGGCGCTGCGGCGTGCGGCTGCCGCCAGCGAAACCGGATCGTAGAGTGACGGATCGCAGGCCTTGGCGATAACGACGGCGGCGCGTTTGGGAATGAGCCCCGCCTTCGCCGCAGCGTCTGCGAGTGCCGCCTCGAAGCGCAGCATGTGACGCAAGGTTGCGAGGTCGGAGAAGGCTTCCGCCGTTGCCGCCGAAGCGCCCAGCGCCGTGACGAGATGCCCGGCCATGCGCTCAGCAGTCGAAGAAGACGGTTTCGTGCGCTCCGCCCAGATGGATGGGCAATCGCCAGATTCCCGAGGCGTCGCGTTTGGCAATCAACGTGGCGCGACGCGTAGATTCGACCAACTTCAGCACGGGATCCTCGGCAAGCTCGGGATCGCCCTCGAAGTAGAGCCGCGTCGCCAGCCGGTTGAGCACACCGCGCGCGAACACCGAGACATTGATGTGCGGCGCCTGCAGGCCACCCGCTGGCCACGGCACCCGACCGGGCTTGATGGTGCTGAACGTCGCGCGGCCCGTGGTGTCGGTCGAGGCGCGGCCGAAACCGTCGAAGCCCGGATCGAGCGGCAGGTTGCGGCGGTCATCGGGATGGTCGTAGCGGCCGTGGCTGTTGGCCTGCCAGATCTCGAACAGGCCGTCGGGCACGATCGCGCCATCGGCGTCATGGAGGCTGAGTTCGATCTGCAGCCGCTCGCCGGCAACGCCCTGAGACGCGAGGTCCTGACGATAGGCATTGATGATCGTGCCGAAATAGAAAGGACCGATCGTCTGCGACGGTGTCAGCGCGCGGCTCATACATTCTCCATCGGCGTGGCATTGCGCCCGCGCAGCACGATGTCGAAGCGATAGGCCAGCGCCCATTCCGGCTGCGTCGCCTCCATGTCGAAGGCCGCCTGCAGGCGCGCCCGTGCGCCCTCAGGCACCGAATTGTAGATCGGATCGAAAGACAGCAGCGGATCGCTGGGGAAATACATCTGCGTGATCAGGCGCGTGGCGAAGGCCGGCCCGAACAGCGAGAAGTGGATATGCGCCGGACGCCAGGCATTGTGGTGATTCTTCCAGGGGTAGGCGCCGGGTTTGATGGTCACGAATTTGTACGCGCCGTCGGCATCGGCGCGGACGCGACCACCGCCGTAGAAATTCGGATCGAGCGGCGCATCGTGCTGGTCGCCGGGATGGTGATAGCGACCGGCAGCATTGCACTGCCAGATCTCGACCAGCGCCTCGGGCACCGGCTTGCCATCCTGATCGAGGACGCGGCCCTGCACGATGATGCGCTCACCGAGCGGTTCGCCCATGCGCTGGCGCGTCAGGTCGTTCTCCCCCGAATCCAACCGCGCCGCACGCTGCGACGGACCGGTGATCTCCGACAGGCTGTGCGGCAGCACGACCGCGGGACGGCTCGGGGCGCGCCGCGCGGTCGACTTGTAGCCAGGGGAATCGTTGGGCGGATGATCTTGGCCCGGCGCGGGCCTGCGATACGTTTCCTCTTTCATCCGCCCAGCTTACAGCCCGCTCTGCAGGCCGCCTAGGCCGCGCGGACCTCCAGCCCTTTGGGCGTGGCGCGATAGCCGGTCAGCGTGCGTTCGGCGTAACCCAGCCGCCAGTCGAGCATCTTGCGCGCATACTCGGCGACAATGGCGGCATAGGCAGGATCGGTGGCGCAGTTCACGAACTGGCCGGGATCCTTCTTCAGGTCGAACAGGAGCGGCGGCAAAGCCGCGAAATGCACATACTTGAAGGCCTCGTCCTGCACGACCGCCAGTGCACACTTGTCCATCGACAGGCCGAGCGCCGTTTCCGGCTTGGAGTAATGCAGGTCGCGGAAGTCGAACTCGTAGTGCACCTCGGTGCGCCAATCGGCCGGCGTCACGCCTTCGCAGAAAGGCAACAGCGAGTGGCCGTCGCACTGGCGCGGCACCGGCAGGTCCAGCCATTCGAGGATGGTCGGCATGGTGTCGATGGTCTCGGTGAAGCGCTCGACGATGCTGCCGCGCGCGCCGTTCGCTTCGGCCCGCGGATCGCGCACGATCATGGGGATACGGTAGGACTCGTCGAAGTAGCCGATCTTGCCCAGGAGGTGATGATCACCGAGCTGTTCGCCGTGGTCGCAGGTGAAGATGATCAGCGTGTCGTCCCATTGACCGGTTTCTTTCAAGTAGTCGAAGACGCGCCCGAGGTGATCGTCGATCTCGGTCATGAGCCCGCAGTAAGTCGCGCGCATCTGCGCAACTTCGGCCTCGCTCATCGCCGAGCCTTTCGCCTTGCCGTCCTGGAAGAAGCTCGCCTGGTTGATGTTGTTCACATAGTAGGCGAGCAGCGCGTTCTGCTTCGCTTCTTCGGCAGGCGACGCCGCGCGCACCACTTTCGGCATGTCTTCCGGCCGGTACATCGCATTGTAGGGTGCCGGCGCGATGAACGGTGGGTGCGGCCGGTAGTATCCGAGATGCAGGAACCACGGCTTGCCGGCGCGACCGCGCAGATAGGTGAGGCCACGCTCGGTGAACCAGGCCGTGTCCGACAGTTCCTTGGGGATCACTGCCGGCCGATCAGTGGCACCGGCGCCCGGCGCGCCTTGCGGCAGCCAGACATCGTCGCGGTTCTTCGGCAGCTCGAAGCCCTGCCCTGCCACCCAGCCAAAGTAAGCGTCGCGATTCTCGAAAGCACCGACAGAATGGAAGCCGTCCATGATGTCGCCCAGCACGAAGAAGCGCGGATCGCTGGGTGCGGTGTGGCGCGGATCGGGCGTGGTGGTGGTGTAGCCCACCAGTGCCGGGTCGTAGCC
Organism: Reyranella sp.; assembly: GCF_004297405.1. GTDB lineage: Bacteria > Pseudomonadota > Alphaproteobacteria > Reyranellales > Reyranellaceae > Reyranella. The sequence goes on along the minus strand of NZ_SCVC01000011.1, from coordinate 84,735 downwards.
GCCACGCCGCAGTTCGTGGGCGAGGTTAGTGAAGCGCAGCGATAGCGGAATGGTGTTCTGCACCGCGCGATGATTCATCACGTACTGACCGGTCAGGAGGCTCGCGCGTGCCGGTCCACAGGGGACTGCCTGGGTGAAATGATTGCGGAACGTCACGCCCTCGGCGCACAGCCGGTCGATGTTGGGCAGCTTCAGATAGTCTGCGCCCAGCTTGGGCAGCATCAGACCACGCCACTGGTCGACGACGATGAGCAAAACGTTCTTGGGCGCAGGCATTTCAAGATCACCGAGGTTGGAAGGGCGCGTGATTGCGCTAGAGTGCCGTCAAATCGACCGAGGAGACAACACGTGGCGCGTTTCAAGATCGTGACGACCGGCCCAGGAAGTTCGGACCATTCCCTGGAAATGGAGACTCTGGCGGGGATCGGCGCGGAAATCGTCGAGGTTTCGGGCAGCGAGGACGATCTTGCCAAGGCAGTGGTCGACGCCGACGCGATCTACGGCAAGGGCCGCCCACGCATCACCGCCAAGGTGATCGAGGCTGGCAAGAAGCTGAAAGTTGTGTCGCTGGGCAGCGTCGGCGTCGATTCGGTCGATGTCGATGTCGCGACCAAGCTCGGCATTCCGGTCACCAACGTGCCCGACACCTTCATCGAGGAAGTGGCCGACCACGCCATGACCCTGATCCTGGCGAGCTGGCGGCGGCTGGTCGTGCAGGACCAGATGGTGCGCAAGGGTGATTGGGCCAAGGCGCGGCCGATGCTCTACGAGTTCCCGCGCCTCATGGGCATGACCTTAGGCTTCATCTCCTTCGGCCATGTCGCCCGCGCCGTCGCCAAGCGCGCGGCGCCCTTCGGCTTCCAGATGCTGGCCTACGATCCCTATATCGAGGAGCTGGTCATGTCCGAGTACGGCGTGCAGCCGGTCGGCTATGACGAGCTGCTGCAGCGCTCCGACATCGTCAGCATGCACGCGCCCGGCACCAAGGACGCGCACCACATGATGAAGGAGCGCAACTTCCGCCTGATGAAGAAGACGTCGCTGTTCGTGAACACCGGCCGTGGCTCGACCGTCGACGAGGCCGCCATGATCAAGGCGCTGCAGGAAGGCTGGATCGCCGGCGCCGGCCTCGACGTGCTGGAGACCGAGCCGGTCGGCCACAACAATCCGCTGCTCGGGATGGACAATGTGATCCTGACGGCGCACGTCGCCTCGGCCTCGAACCGCTTCGACCTCGCCCGCAAGCGCCGCGTTGGCGCGGAGCTGTCGCTGGTGCTCGGCGGCAAGTGGCCGCGCGCCTGCGTCAATCCCATGGTGCTGGAGAAGTCCAGCCTGCTGCGCTGGCAGCCCTTCTCGATGGAACGCGGGCCGGGGAACTAAGACCAGCGAACTAAGGGGCGGCTAGACGTCCTTCGTGGCCTGAAGCCGATCGCGGATCGCGCGGTCGCACTGGGCGAGGCTTTCGAAGGGCCCGAGGATGACGTGGTCGCCATCGTCCATGGCATACCAGCCGCACTGGGTGAGGTTATAGTCACCCAGATCCTCGGCAGGCACATGAACGGCGATCAGGTCCTTGGGCGTGCGCATGTAGCGCACATGGCCCTCTGGCAGGGCTTTTCAACCCCGCCGTGACCAGTTCGCGAGATTGACCGCGCCCGGCGGCACCTCGCCCTTCACCAGCGCCTCGACCTGCCGGACGGTATCCATCGCCTGGCTTTCGCTGGCGGGTGGCGTCAGGCCACCGATATGCGGCGTGGCGATGACATTGGGCAGACGCGCCAGCTCCGGCGAGGGCATCTGGTCCGGTGCGCGACCGACATCCATGGCGGCGCCGGCGATCCGGCCCTCTTCCAACACCCGCGCGAGCGCCGCCTCGTCCACCAGGTTGCCGCGCGACATGTTGATGAAGAAGGCGTCCGGCTTCATGCGTGCGAACGCCGCCGCGCCCAGGAGGTTCTCGGTCTCCTCATTGGCGATGGCGAGGCAGATCACGTAATCGGCACCCGCCAACAGCTCATCCTGAGGCAGCTTCTGGAAACGTCGGTCGTCGACCTGGGCATAGGGATCGGCGATCAGCACCGTCATGCCCATCTGGGCCAACAACGGCGCGAGATCGCGTGCGATGCGGCCATAGCCGATGATGCCTGCGGTGGCACCGCTCAACTGCCGGCCGACCTTGATCTCGGGCATCCGGTCCGCGTGATAGTCCGCCGCAGCACGCGAGATGCCGCGTGAAAGATCGACCAGGAACCCCAGGGTCAGCTCGACCACTGACTTCACGAAGCCTGCTTCGGCATGGGTGACCAGCACGCCGGCCGCTGATGCTGCCGCTACGTCGATGTTGCGGATGTCGATGGCGCTGCGCATCACGACCTTGAGTCCCGGCAGGCCGGCAAAGACCTCGGCAGGCACCGGTGTGGAGCGATCGGCAATGATGAAGGCCGTACCGCGCGCCATGGCGATCACGCCAGCGGAATCGAGCGGCGCATCGCCTTCGTGCAACACGACGTCGACCAGCTCCTGCAGCCGCTTGAGCGCCCGTGGACCATAATACTGCCGCCGCGCCTGAGGCACATGAGTGAGAAGAAGTTTCAAGGCATCCCCAGCTCTTCATCGGGCGTCGTCTCACCGAGAAGCGAGACGTGCATTGCCACGATACGCCAGCCGTCAGGCGTGCGCATCCAAGTGTGGCTCGCCTGCAAACCGACGTCGCAGAAGTGCCTCCTCAGGCGGGCGGCGCGCTGGCGACACCTTGCTTTTCCAGGAAGGCCGCGACGCGCAGGGCAGCCTTCTCGTTATAGGGTCGGGCGATGAGCTGGACGCCGATCGGCAGGCCGCGGCGGCGCTGCAGGGGCACCATCACGACGGGCAAGCCGATGAAGGAGATCGGCTGTGTGAACAGGCCGAGACTGGCCCGCACCGGCAGCTCGACGCCGCCCAGCGTCATCATGATCTGACCGAGCTTGGGCGCGGTGCAGGGCGTCGCCGGCGCCAGCACGATGTCGACCTCGCTGAAGAGCTTCAGCACATTGGCGCGGTAATGCCGGCGGAAGCGCTGCGCCTTTACGTACCACGAGCCCGGCAGCAGGGCGCCCGCCATGAAGCGCTCGCGCGTATCGGGATCGAAATCCTGCGGACGCGCTTTCAATCGCGGCAGGTGGAGCTGCGCGCCTTCCATGGCGGTGATCACATAGGCTGCCGCCCGCGCCGCCGCCGCTTGCGGCAGCACGACGGTCTTATCGGCATCCAACGCCTTAGCCACTGTCGCCACGGCCTCGAAGGCCTCAGGCTCGCCGCCCTTCGCAAAGTAGTCGCCGGCAATGGCGATGCGCAGCCCTTCCAGGCCCTCGCCGAGATGCGGCAGCGTCGGATCGGCGGGCATATGGGTACAGACCGGGTCGTCGGGATCGGGCCCCTGCATGGCGTCGAATGACAGCGCCAGATCCTCGGTCGAGCGTGCGATCGGCCCCAGGTGATCCAAGGAATCGACGAAGGGAAACGACCCGGCGCGGCTCAGCCGCCCATAGGTCGGCTTCAGGCCGAACAGTCCGCACAACGAAGACGGCACGCGGATCGAGCCATTGGTGTCGGAGCCCAGCGACAACGGCACCTCGCCGGCCGCCACGGCAGCGCCCGACCCGCCCGACGAGCCGCCGGTCATGCGCGAGGGGTCCCGCGGATTGCGCGAGGGTCCGTAGTGGGCGTTCTCGCCGGTGAAGTCGTAGGCGTATTCGCCCATGTTGAGGCCGCCCACCAGGATCGCTCCAGCCGCTTCGAGCTTGCGGATCAGCGCGCCGTCGCGGACGGCCTTCGGGCCATCGACATTGATCTTGGAGCCGGCACGGGTCGGCAGGCCTTCGATGTCGAACAGGTTCTTCACTGCGAAGGGCACGCCGGCGAGTGGCCCATGATGTTTGCTGGCGTCGATCTCGGCCGCACGCTTCTTCGCCCGCTCGGCCACGATGTCGGTGAAGGCATTGACCGTCGGCTCGGCCGCCTCGATGCGTTCCAACGCGGCCGCGATGACGGCGGAGGCCTTTACCTTGCGGGTCGCGACCGCACGCGCGATCTCGCCCGCGGTTGCCGCTTTCGACAGCAGATCGCTCATGGCCGATACACCGGCGCGGGCGTCAGCTCGTCGTCGAGTTCCACGTCGAGCAACGGCTGAGCGATCGTAATCGAACGCTCGACGTTCAGGATCACGTTCGCTCGATACTCGGGCGCAATCGGCAAGCCGATCGCCTTGGCGGCCTCATCGACCAGGCGCGCAACATCAGGCTTGTCCTTGGCCACGTCCCCTCCTCAAGCGAAGTGACAGGCACCCTGCCGCGCCAGCCCCCTGACGCGCAAGTGTGGAGCCCCGCAACAAGGTTGGCGCTCTCGACCTCTGGCTAAGGCGCACTCACACCCGGGCGGCCGGCTTCGACGGTGAAGCTCTGGATCGTGGCGATGCCGGACGTCGGCTCCTTCACCGTATCGACCACACGGAACGAGACTGTGGCCGCCTTGGGCGCCAGCGCCACCTGGGTGTAGCCGTGACGTCCACCGAGGCCGTAGCGAAGGTCGGGATTCCTGGCCAGCAGCGCCTTCACGCGCGCCGGTGACGGCCCCTGGGACGTGATCGAGCCGCCGACGAACTTCGTCGCGATTGTCGGCGCGTCCGCGGCATCGAAGTTGCGCTTGAGATCGGCGGCCCAGAAGGAATGAACGTCGCCGCTCGCCACCAGCGTGTCGCGCACCGACGATGCCGCCACGGCATCGAGCAGGCGTTGCCGGGCCGGCGCATAACCGTCCCAGCCATCATGCCAGAAGGCGCGATGCTCTCCCTCACCGCGATCGACCTGGGCCATCAGGGTCTGCTGCGCAATCACGTTCCATCTTGTCGAGCCTCGGGCCAGGCCGTCGGCGAGCCACGTCTCCTGCGCTGCCCCCAGCATGGTGCGCGCCGGCTCGAGGCGTTCGGCACACTCGCGCATCACCTTGTTGCGCGGCAGCGCAGCGCGACAGGCATGGTGCGAGCGATACTGCCGCTCGTCGAGCACATAGAGCTCCGCGAGATCGCCGAAGCGGTAGCGATCGTAGAGACGCAGCGACGGTCCCTGCGGCCGGAACGACAGCGGCAACGGCATATGCTCCCAGAACGCCTGATAGGCCGCCGCACGCTGCGCCAGGAAACGCTCGCGGCTGGGTTCCTGAGGAGAGATATCGTCGGTGTAGTCGTCGTCGACCTCGTGATCGTCCCAGGTGACGATCCACGGAAAGGCCGCATGCGCGGCCTGCAGGTCGCGGTCGGATTTGTACTGGGCGTAGCGGTTGCGATATTCGTCGAGCGTCGTCGTACGCCCGCCCTCGTGATGGCGTACCAGCTCGCGGCCCCAGGATTTCTCGTAGATGTAGTCGCCGAGATGGAGGACGAACGCGGCGTCCTCCGCGGCCATATGGCGGAACGCCGTGTAGTAACCCTGCTCGTATTGCTGGCAGGAGGCAAAAACGAAACGGAGTGCTGCCAGGCGCTCGCTGGCATCCGGCGCAGTGCGCGTACGGGCAACAGGACTGGCCTTGCCGCGCACGGTGAAGCGATACCAGTAGGGACGGCTCGGCTTCAGATCGCCTGCCTCGACATGAACCGAGTGAGCCCAGCGCGCTTCGGCGATGGCCTGACCACGCCCGACGATGCGCTGCATCGCCTCGTCTTCGGCGATCGCCCAATCGACGGGGATCGGCGCGCTGAGCTGCTCGCCGGGCTCGCCCGCCGCGATCAGCCGCGTCCACAAGACGACGGAGCCCGGCATCGGGCGACCGGAGGCGACGCCCAATGCGAAGGGATCGTCCGCCAATGGCAGCTCGGCACGCGCGGCGGCTGGCAGCCAGAGACCGCCGATCCCGGCGGCCCCCATTCCAGCGACGAAGGAACGGCGATGCATGGTGCAACTCTGCGACGGCCAAAGCTGCGCTTCAACCGTAGTGCGCAGGTCTGCTACGGTCCGCTCCTTCGAGGAGGAACGAATCCATGAGCGGAAAGATTGCAGTCGTCACCGGCGCAGGCAGCGGCATTGGCCGCGCCTCGGCGCTCGCCCTGTTGAAGAACGGCTACAAGGTGGCGCTTGCCGGCCGGCGCAAGGATGCGCTGGACGAGACGGCGAAGATGGCCGGCAACAACACATCCAATGCACTCGCGGTCCCGACCGACGTTGCCAAGCGCGACGACATCGTGGCGCTGTTCGCCAAGGTCAAGGAGACCTGGGGCCGCCTCGACCTGGTGTTCAACAATGCCGGTGGCGGCGCGCCGCCCGTTCCGCTCGAGGAGCTGCCCTACGAAACCTGGCTGAGCGTCGTCGCCGCCAACCTGACGGGCCCGTTCCTGTGCACGCAGGAAGCGATGAAGATCATGAAGGACCAGACGCCACGGGGCGGCCGCATCATCAACAACGGCTCGATTTCCGCCCATGCGCCGCGGCCGTTCTCGGTGGCCTATACCTCGACCAAACACGCCATCACCGGCCTCACCAAGTCGACCTCGCTCGACGGCCGCGCCTACGACATCGCCTGCGGCCAGATCGATATCGGCAATGCCGTGACGCCGATGACCGAGCGCATGACCAAGGGCGTGCTGCAGCCCAACGGCACGACCATCGCAGAGCCGCGTATGGACGTCGACGCGGTTGCCCAGGCCATCGTCTATATGGACAGCCTGCCGCTCGACGCCAACGTGCAGTTCATGACCGTGATGGCGACCAAGATGCCGTTCATCGGGAGAGGCTGAGCCTCTCCCTGATTTCTCGGTGCCGTCGGACTAGATGACGAACAAGCCGTCGTTGTTCACCTTGATGCTGAACACGACGTCCTGGAAGTCGTTGTCGCCGGTGGCGCTGGGCAGATCCTCGAAACCCATCAGCAGTTCGCGGCCACCCGCCGAGGTGCCCGACAGGACCTGGTTGGCATCGCCCGGGTTCAGCGTCGAGAAGGAATGGAAGATCGGTGCGCTGGTCAACTCGCCGCGCGTCGCGCTCAGCAGTGCCGGCGGCAGGCCAGTGTCGATATCCGCCGCCGTGCTGGTGCCTGGGACCACGAACGACAGGTTGTTCGGCAAGCTGCCATAGACGTCGAACCCATCCTGGATCAGGAAGAAGCCGACCTTCTGGTTGCTTGCCGCCGTACCCAGGTCGACCGTCGTGCCGGCCGATGTCGCCAACGTGTTGGAGAACACGATACGGACATCGGAGATCGTGCCGTCCGCCGCCACCTTGTAGGTGCCGAGCGTATTGCTGTGCGCCGAAACCGCGGACTTCATCTCCACCGAGAAGCGGACCGCGCCGTCGCCGACGAGGAACGACTCGTTGGCGACACCGTTGATCGCGGCCGGATTGACCCGGGCGCCTTCCCGCAAGGTCGGCAGGAAGTTTTCGAAGGTCACCACCGTGTGGGCATCGACGCCGGTGCCGCGGGCCACCGCCATAAAGTCGCCACCGGTGAAGTCACCACTCATCTCGAACGTCGAGCTGCCGGCATTGAGGGTCGCCCCACCTGCCGTCTTCGTAACGCCGAGGCTTGAGCGGCCCACGAGGGAACCGTCGATGTCGAGTGTATCGGCAAGACCGTAGCCCGCGATCTTGTCGCCGTGCAGGTCGGCGAGCTTGTCGCGAAGAATGTCGGCCCCGAGCCCGAGGTCGATCAAATCGGCACCGGCACCGCCGCTGATCCGGTCGTTGCCGGCACCACCGCTCAGCGTGTCAGCGGCCAGGGTTCCCGCAACCGTATCGTTGCCGTCCGTGGCCGTGCCCGACGCTCCGAAGACGCCGTCGGACCGGACATTGAGGTTCTCGATGCGGATATCCAGCGCCTCGCTCGTGTCAGCCATATCGAAGGCCGTCGCAGCCGAACCGTGTTTGGCCGCCATATAGGCCTGGAAGCCGGCCTGCTCACCCATCGCGTTGGCCGGCACGTTCGCTGCAACCGTGAAGTCGAGCGCTTCGTCGACCGGCAGCCCCAAGGTGCCGTCGGTCAACAGGAAGCGGAAGTTGCTGCCGTTGGCCTTGATGGGATAGCCGTCGCCGCCATTGGCGGTGAAGGCCGTGGTCGACACCGTGATCGTTGCGGGCGCATCGGCCAACACAGTACCGTTCTCGACGAGCTTCGCGATCACGACGCCGTTTTTGTCGACCAAGGAGACGCTGGTCACCTTGGAGCCCGCGGCATTGTCGGGATCGTAGGAGAAGCGGAGGCCGCCGACCTGACCAAAGCGGCCCTGGTTGGCGCCGGCCGCGACGCCGTGCTCCAGGATGGACTTGAGGCCGGCAGCAGTGGTGTCGAAGGCCATCAGCTTGTTGTCGAAGCGCAGCGCGTTCTCGACATCGAGCTGCGACACGCCACCGGTAGGCTTGTTGGCGTCAGTGTTGGCGATCGGCGCCACCTTGTTGCCGTCATCATCGACGGAACCGATCTGGGCGCGGACACCACCACCGTTGCGCAGGCCAACGATGAACTGGCCGTCAGCGGCGTCGCCCAGGATCTTCTGCAGGGCGTAGATGCCGGTATCGGCCGACAGGCTGCCGAGGTTGGTCTCCTGGGACCGAATGAAAGCCCGCTCGCCCTCGAGGTAGACACCGGTGAAGCCAAAGACGTTGCCGTCCTTGGACGAGATCACCGCATCGACCGCCTGGGTGATGTCGCGCACCTGATCGCCCTTGGTGCCGTCGGCAAAGGCCGTCGTCGCCAACTGGGCCTCGGTGACGCCCCAGGCCTTGGCGACATTAGCCGCCGTCGAAGCATAGGCACCGTTGACCGCGGTGTTGGCAGCCAGGCTGCCCAGGATGATGTCGCCATTGGCGTCGAAGTCGACGACGAGGCGACCAAGATAGGTGTATTCGCCGTCGGTGTTGACGATCACCGTCGTCTTACCGTCGGTGCCCTGGGTAACGATGGGATAGGTGTTGGCGAAGGTCGGCTCGTGGCCGGGGAAGGTCGCCGCTTGGTCGTCGGCGTCACCTAACCGGGTGTTCGATCCCGCTGAGAGGATGATGTCGACGCCCTGCAGCTTGGTCGCGAGAAGCTGCTCGTTCTGGATCTGCTGCAGATGCGACGTCAGGACGATCTTGTTGACGCCCTCGGCGATCAGTTCGTTGATGATCGGCTGAAGCTGCGCCGCCAGCAGATCCATGTTGTCGACTTCGCCATTGGCGCCGGGCCCGGTCGGGAAGCCCTTCACCTCGGTGCCATTGGGTGAGGAAATCGACTCGATGATTTGAGTCGTGGCGCCGACGATGCCGATTTTCTGGCCTCCTTCGGTCACGATCGCCGCCGGCGCGATGCGACCTTTCAGGGTGCTGGCTTCCGCGACCAGGGTTCCCGTGCCGCCGTCCAAGGTGTTGGTAAAGCGCGGGTTGAGCGCGCTGTCGCCGGAGAAGTCGAGGTTCGAGGAGAGGTACGGGAACAACGCACCGCCCCAGGCGCCCGACGGCGTGAAAGCGTCGCGGAACGCCGTCGACCCCATGTCGAACTCGTGATTGCCGATGGTCGAGGTCTCGACGCCGAGGGCGTTCAGGATCGCGATGTCGGGACGGCCGGCCGCCGTCGCGCCGATGCCGGCCACCGCATTGAGCGAGGGGTCGGTGCCGGCATTGATGAAGGGACCCGGCAGGAAATTGTCGCCACCGGACAGGATCAGCGTGTTGGTGTAGGTGCCGTCGAAAGCATCGACCAGAGCCGCCAGGTTAGGCGCGGTGTCACCGGCCAGGAGGCCCGCCTCACCGTCGGAAAGATGCAGGAGCTGCAGGGTGAAAGCCGGCGCCGGCGCCTTGGCCGCGAGCTCGAACACGGTGATGTTGTTGCTGACCTCGTTGCTGGAGACCAGCAGATCCTTGCCGCTGGGTGACTGGGCCGCCGGGATGAACAGCAGACCCTCCGGGCTCACGTCGCTGGCGTTCCGTGCTGCACCTGCATAGGTGACGTTCGCCGGATTGGTGATGTCGAAGGCAAGCGTCACATTGGACCGCTCGAGGGCCACGAAGGCGTAGGTCGTACCGCCCACCGAACCGATCGTGAGGCCTTCCGGCTCGGCGCCCTTGTTGTCGCTGCGCGTATCGTCGAACAGCGCCGGGAATTTCTCCACGATGATGCGCTCGATCGCATCGCCGCTGTCGAACACGCGATTGCCCTGCTGGTCGACGATCGAGAAGGAACGTCCGCCATAGGTCAGGATCTGGTCGATGTCGCCATCACCGTCCGTATCACCGCGCAGGCCCGGCGAGTTGGAGACGGTATGGCGGCCAAGCGCCGCCTGATCCTTCAGCGCGGCTTCGTTGGGGAACAGGGCGTTGTCGAGATCGTACGAGCTGGAGCTGACGCGGATGGTCTCGTCGGGGTTCAGGAAGTCGTCGCGATCGTCGCCCTCGTTGGCCATGACATAGTAGGTCTGGCCGCCCGCCCGATAGCTGGCGATGGCGTCAGGCATGTACATGCCGAAGAGATGCGAGTCGGACACGAGCTTCGTCGAGGCCGTGCCGCCCGCGCCGTCCCGATCGCTGATGTCGAGCTGCAGGCCGTTCCAGTCCTTGAGACCAAGCGGCACGATCTTGGTGAACGTTGCCGTCGCGATATCGAGGATGGCTACGGCATTGGCTTCCTGCAGGGTCACCATGGCCGTAGTGCCATCCGGCGAGATCGCGATGTACTCCGGTTCGACATCCATCGAAACCGACTTGCCGTCGAAAATACGCACGCCGGCCGCTCGCAGGGCCGCTTCCTGGCCATTGAAGCTGTCGAAGGTCGCCGTCTGCACCGTGGCAGCAGCAACACCGCCCGAGATGTCGATGATGCTGACCGAGCCCGGCGCGTCGGCACCCGACGCATCGATCTCGCCCTCGTTGGCGACCAGGACCTTCTTGCCATCGGGCGTGAAGGTCACCATGTCGGGCAACGCGCCGACCGCGACCGAACCCAGCAGCGTATGGTCCGAGGCCTTGAGGAAGACGACCTTGCCCGGCTGCGTCTTGTCGGCGGCAGGCAGGGCGACGGCGACGATGCCGTCCTTGACGGTCACGCTCGTGACGTCGGTGGTGGCAAAGCCCAGGGTCTTGAAGTCCACCGTGGCGATCAGGCTGGGGGCCGCGGGATTGGCCAGGTTGACGACCTGCAGGCCCGCGTTCGAGGTCGTAAACAGCCGGCCGCTCGCCGCATCGAAGGCCGAGATTTCCGCGCCGGCCAGGGTCAAGGAACCCTTGACCGCGATATCGATCGCGCCGGTCGGTGTGGTTGAAATCGGTGTCGACATATCAAAACTCCCGACCAGCGCGTCATGGTCGCTGGCTTGGTTGGCGAACTCGGCATTGATGTGGACGATGTCGTATTGCGCGCCAGCACGCGCGGCGTTGGTGACGTACATCTGGTCGAGCGACTGCGAACTGCCGTCGAACACGTAGTCGTAGCGCTGGTTGACCGGCAGCATGTCGGACAGAGAGCTGAGCACGGCCGTGCCACCCGCCGTGAACTCCGGCACCGAGTCGGCATCCGGGCCGTCGAGATAGGTCGCCTTGCCGGCGAGCACCTGCATCGGCTCTTCGAATTCGAACTCGTTGAGATCGCCCGCCACCACGACCTTGGCAGCCAAATTGGTGGCGAGGAGCGAGTCGACGAACGTGTTGACCGCTTGCGCCTGGGCGGCACGTGCCGGTTCGGCGCCGTTGATCGGGGGCTGCGTGCCCATGAGCGCGCCGCTGCCGCCCTTCGACGAGAAATGGTTGTCGATGACGGTGACGATCTGACCGTTGAAGGTGAAGTCAGCGACCAGGGGTGGGCGCGAGGCATTGAATGGATGGCCGGCCGCGCCGTTGCCGCCGACGGCCGTGGTGGGCGCACCGTTGGCGTCGATGGTGCGCAGTGAGGACTCGATCAGATCGACGCCGCGATCCACACGATAGAGGAAGGCGTTGCGGATATTGCCGCCCGGCTCACCGCCGTTCAGGTCGTCGCCGATGAACGGATTGTCCTGGAAGGCATACTGGACAGCACCGCCCGATGCCGTCTTGATCGCATCGACCAACATCTGCAGGGTGGTTGCCGCCGAGATCACAGTGTCGTTCGTGGCGCCGTTGTTGTCCTGCACCTCCTGCAACGAAAGAATGTCCGGCGCCTTGAGATTGGTGACGATCTGCTGCGCCAAGGCGTTGAACTTGGCGGCGCCGTCGCCGGGGTCGAGATTCTCGACGTTGTAGTTGCCGATGGTGAGACGCTGCGCGCTGCCCACCAAGGTCGTCACCTCGGCGGTGAGCGCACTCGGCGCGGTCACAGTGTAGGCCTGGGTCGGCGAAATCTCGTAGTTGCCGAAGCCGTAGCTCACCACACCCGTGACGTCGCTCAGCTTGGCGCCGACGCTGACCAACGGACTCGCGGCGGCGAAGATGCCGCTGTCGTCGTCGATCTGGATGCGCTCGGGGTTGAAATCGCCACCCACCGTGTTGGTGTTGCCGAACGACGTGGCGCCGCCCGAGATACCAACACCGCCGCGCTCCGTCGGGCTGTTGGTGTTCAGCCCGTTGGCTGGATTATCGTCGTTGTCGACGATGGTGTAGATCTCGCCGAAGCTGTTGGTCGGGCTGACCGCGACCGGCGTCTTCACCGTGACCAGCATGCCTTCGAGGCTTTCGAAGAAGTCGATGCCATCGTTGACCGGATCGAAGGTCGTGAGGCCATCATCATCGAGGTTCGAGGTTGGCGGCTTGAGGCCGGCCGAGCCGCCGATCTGCGTGGCGACGATCGCAGGACCCACGCCCTTACCCTCGATCACCGGGGCGGTGAGCTGCGTGATCGACAGGCTGCCGGGCGCAGCGGCAGGGTCGGTGAACTCGCTCACCTTGCCCGTGACCTTCACCAGATGGCCGAGCGTCACGGTGGGCGCACCACTGGTGAAGACGAAGATGGCGTCGGACGTGGCCGCATTGCCGTCGCCCGTGGCGTCCTGAATGTAGAAGCCGTTGCTGTCGATCGCCGTCACGACACCTTGCGTGGCGACCGTATTGCCGACCAGAGCCGAGGTGTGGCCGGCGCCCTGGATGGCGCCAATAGCGGTCAGCGGCACCGCGGCCGCGGTCGTGAAATCGAGCGCGTCGAGGGCGATGCCCGCGAAGTTATTGCCGGCAGCGTCCTTGATCGCGCCAGCAGCAACGACCACGTCGTAGGCCTTGTTGCTCGCTAGGTTCGTCGCGAGGTCGATCGCGACCTGCGTGCCGTTGATCGTGACCGTACCGTCGGGATCGATCGCCCCCAGGGTGATGACACGCACGTCGCCCGCCCCGTCGGTGACCGTGATGTCACCGGTGCCGGCTTTCACCGCCTCGTTGAAGGTGAGTACGATATCGGCAGAGGCGGCGATGCCGGTGGCGTTGTCAACCGGATTGGACGAGGTGAGCGTCGGCGCCGTCACGTCCGCGCCGCCGGTGAAGGTGGCGCTCGAGACGTTGATATCGTCGATGCCGACCCATTCGTCGTTGCCGAGCGCATTGGTCGACAGGATGCGGACTTCGACCTGCGGCTGGTTGTTGGCCGCGGCCGGCAAGGTGACGTCGATTGCCGTCACCTGATTCGCAGCATTCACGGTCGTCGCATCCGCGAGATAGCCGCCCGGCACGTTGGTCCAAGCACCGGACGAGCCGATGCGGTACTGCACATTGACCTGCTGCTGCGCATCGTCCGTGCTGCCGTCGACATCGCGGGCGTTGAACTGCACGCGAACGTCCTGGCGGCCGCTGGCATCGAGGTAGAGCACCAACGATGGCGCGTCGGCCGTGCCGGAGCCATTCAACGCTACCGTTGGATCGGTGATCTCGAACTCGGCGACGCCGCCGCTGGTCAAGGTATTGGGATTGCTCTGATTGGCGATGACGTCGATCGCGCCCAGCGCGGCGCCGGTCAACGTGCGTGGATCAACGCCCGTGGGCGAGGCCGCGTCGGTGTCACCAAGATACCCCGTGATACTCGGAACGCCCGCCCAACTGTCGTTGCTGGTGATCTGGCCGAGACTGGACCAGTTTTGCGTAAGCGGACCCGAAGCCAACGAATGGTACGTGGTGGACATCTGGACGAAACCTCCGCTGATGAAGGCGCGCGTCATCGCGCTGCAACTGGGCAGTGAAAAAGATCAGCGGGTGATTTCGATTGCCGGCCGCCTACGTCACTCGCAGGCGGACTCCATAGTCACGCTCGGCTACGGATTCATTGCGACGTCCGCAGCATCTGTGAATTTTTTGGTGACCGTCTTACAACTGACTTCGATCAGTAACCTTCGTCGCGAAGGTTCAGCAGCGGGAAGGCACTGTGCACGCCAGGCATGTTGGTCGGCATACCGCGGCTGATGTAGCTCTTGTCGAGCTGTGACAGGGAGGTGACGCCCAGCAGGCCCATCACCTCCTTCATCTCTTCCTCGAGAAGTTCGATCACGCGCTCGATGCCGGCCGCGCCTGCAGCCGCGAGGCCATAGCAATAGAGCCGACCGAGCCCGACCCAATCGGCGCCCATGCAGATCGCCTTCACGATATCGCTGCCTCGGCTGAAGGAACCGTCGACCGCGATCTTGGCGCGGCCGGCCACGGCCTCGACGATCTCCGGCAGCACCTCGGCCGAGCCGCGACCATGGTCGAGTTGGCGACCGCCATGGTTCGAGCAATAGACGGACCAGACACCATGCTGGCAGGCGATCTCGGCATCCTCTCCGGTGCCGATGCCCTTCAGCATGAATTTCACGTCGGGAAACTTCTCCCGCACCGCCGTGAAGTTCTTCCACGAGAAGGACGCCTGATAATCCTGGCCTGTGGCCGACGTGCGCCACGACTTCACAAAGCGCTTGGCGATGTCGCGCTCGCGCCGGCTGTAGACCTGCGTGTCGACGGTGATGCAGAAGGCATCGTATCCCGCATCCATCGCCTGCTTCACTCGGTCTGCGACCCAGGCATCGTCACCACGGACGTAGAGTTGGTAGATCTTGGGCGCAGCGCCGCCCTTCACGATGTCCTCGAGCTTGAGCGTTGTCACCGAGCTGATCAGCATTGGCACATTTGCTGCACCGCCGCCCTTGGCCACGGTGATGCCACCGCCGGGCTCGAAGGATTCCAGCGAGCCCACCGGGGCCAGCATCACCGGCAGCCGGATCTTACGACCGAAGATTTCCGACGACGGATCGATTGTCGAAACATCGCGCAGTACGCGCGGCTTGAAAGCAATGGAGTCCAACGCCATCCGGTTGCGCCGCAGCGTCGTTTCGGTCTCCGTCCCGCCGATCAGATAGTCCCAGATGTTGGGATTGAGGCGGATTTTGGCTGCTTTGACGATCTCGTGCAGCGTTACGAATTCACTCTCAAGGCCGCTCGCCATCTTTCCCCCGATCCAAAGCCGATTGGCGTTTTCTTGCGCGTCCGGTGCGGTGCGTCAACGAGACGTCACGGACAGCGGCCAATAAAGGCCGCTGGCATTGACGATAGCGGCTTTCAGCGATTTGATCGTCATAGGGCATCCGCTCGGCGGAACCCACAAGAAGAGCCCGCGTACAAACAAGGGCAAAGGTGAGGCTGATGATGAAAAGACGCGCACTGACGACGGCACTCCTGTTCGGCTGGATGGCAGGCCCTGCTTTGGCTGCCGATCCGCTGCCGGAGCTCAGGGAAACCCCGATGCTTGCCGACCAGGTGAAATCGGGCGCTCTCCCCCCGATCGGCAAGCGCATTCCCCAGCAGCCCTGGGTGGTCACGCAATTTGCCGGCGGTGACGGGCCGGGCCAGCAGGGTGGCCAGCTCAACATGCTGGTCGCCAGTGCGCGCGACACGCGCCTGATGACGATCTACAGCTACACGCGCCTCATCATTCACGACGACAAGTTCAAGCTGAAGCCCGACATCCTCGAGAGCTACGAGGACAAGGATGGGCGGGAATTCACCTTCAAGCTGCGCGCCGGCCACAGATGGTCGGATGGCGAGCCCTTCACCACCGAAGACTTCCGCTTCTTCTGGGAGGACGTCGCCAACAACAAGGAACTCTCGGGCTCTGGTCCGTCGGTCGAGCTGCTGGTCGACGGCAAGCCCCCCAAGGTCGAGATCATTGATCCGCTGACGATCAAGTACACCTGGGAAAAACCCAACCCCTACTTCATCGAAAGCCAGGCACGCGCCGCGCCGCTCTTCCTGTTCCGGCCAGCGCACTACCTCAAGAAATTCCACACCAAGTACACGCCCGAGGCGGAGATCCTGAAGGCGGCCAAGGGCGGCCAGCAGAGCTGGGTCCAAGTCTACAAGCGCCTCGACGTGATGTATGCCAACGACAATCCCGACCTGCCGACGCTCAACCCGTGGGTCAACACTACGGCATCGCCGGCGCAGCGCTTCGTCTATCTGCGCAACCCCTTCTATCACCGCATCGACGCCAAGGGGCAGCAGCTCCCCTATGTCGACCGCGTGATCTTCACGGTTGCCGCCGCCAACCTCGTGCCCGCCAAGGCCGGACTCGGTGAAGCCGACCTGCAGCCACGCTACCTCAACATGCGTGACTACACCTTCCTCCAGAAGAGCGCTCAGACCTCCGGCGTGAACGTCCGCCTCTGGGAATCCGGGTCGGGCTCGCAGATCGCGCTCTACCCCAACCTGACGGCCAACGACGAGGAGTGGCGCAAGCTGATGCGCGATGTGCGCTTCCGCCGAGCCCTGTCTCTCGCCATCGATCGCGACGAGCTGAACCAGGTCGTCTATATCGGCCTCGCCAAGCCCTCCAACAACACGATCATGCCGCGCTCCGAGCTGTTCAAGCCGGAGTACGCGACCAAGTGGGCGAACTACGATCCGAAGCTCGCCAACAAGCTCCTGGACGAGATCGGCCTCACCAAGAAGGACAGCCAGGGCATTCGCCTGCTGCCCGACGGAAGGCCTGCGACCATCGTCGTCGAACATGCCAGCGAGGAGACGGAGGATGCCGACGCGCTGGCCCTGATCGCCGACAACTGGAAGAAAATCGGCATCAAGATGCTGACCAAGCCGCAGACACGCGAGAACTTCCGGCTTCGGACCTTCTCGGGTGAAGCGGTGATGACCGCCTTCGCCGGCGCCGTGACCGCGGTGCCGACGGTCAACACCAGCCCCAAGGAGTTCGCGCCAACCATGCTGGGCGGCCTGCAATGGTCGCGCTGGGGCATGTTCGTCGAGTCGAAGGGCCGGCAGGGCGAGAAGTGCGACATGGAATCGGCCTGCAAGCTGCTCGACTACGTGAAGGAATGGGAGACCGGTGCGACGCCCGAAGACCGGCGCAAGGCGTGGGAGAAGATCCTCCAGACCAATGCCGACGAGGTCTTCTCGATCGGCACGGTGAACGGCATCCGCCAGCCCATCGTGGTCGGCCCGAAGGTTCGCAACGTGCCCAAGGAAGGCTACTACGCCTGGGATCCGGGCGGATATATCGGCCTCTACCAGCCCGACACATTCTGGATCGCGCAGTAGCGTTAATTGCCCCTTTCCTCCCCCGTCATCCGGGGAGGAAGGGCACGCACGAACTCGGAAAAAACGTCCGCGAATTGGAAAGCCAACTTCGCGGAGCTTGTGAAGATAGTCGCTCACGAAAACTTTAGACGGTGACGACGGCACCTCGGGGTGTATCGTCGGCCCATCGTCAATGGTTGGAGTTTGCGACCATGCCTGACTTTGGCGAGGCCCGCAGCGCATGGCGACTGCGGTTCTGGACGGCCCTGGCGGCCGCAGCAATTGCCGCGAGCGGCCCTGCGGCAGCGCAAACGACACCACCCGCTGTGCCGACGGTCACGATCAGCCCGCCGCTGCAGAAAGAAATCGTCGAGTGGGATCAGTTCACCGGCCAGTTTCAGGCCGTCGACTTCGTCGAGATCCGTGCGCGCGTTGCCGGTTACCTGACGGAAATCCACTTTCAAGACGGTCAGACCGTCAAGAAAGGCGACCTGCTGTTCGTGATCGATCCGCGCCCCTACGAGGCGGCGCTGGCCTCGATGCGGGCGCAGCTCGGCCAGGCCGAGGCCCAGGTCGGCCTGGCGCAGGCCCAGCTCAATCGCTCCGCCGAGTTGCGCAAGCGCGACTTCGAGCCTGCCAGCGCGTATGACCAGCGCGTCTCGGACCTCAAGGTCGCCACGGCGTCCGTCGAAGCCGCCAAGGCCGCCATCCGCACCGCCGAGCTCAATGTCGAGTTCACCCGTATCACCGCGCCGATCACAGGCCGCATCAGCCGCCATCAGGTGAGCATCGGCAACCTGATCAGCGGCGGTGACGGCGGGGCGGCGACCCTGCTGACGACGATCGTCTCGCTCGACCCGATCTACTTCAACTTCGACATGAGCGAGGCCGACTACCTCGCCTACCAGCGCGCCAGTGCCAAGGGGCTGATGCGCTCGACGCGCGACAATACCGTGGCCGTCTCGCTCCACCTCACCGACGAGAAAGGCTGGCCGCACGAGGGCCGCATGAACTTCGTCGAAAACCAAGTGGATCGCCTGTCGGGAACGATCCGTGTGCGCGCGGTCTTCGCCAATCCGAATCTCCTGTTCACGCCAGGCCAGTTCGGCCGCATCCGCATTCCAGGTTCCGAGCCCTACCAGGCGATTCTGATCCCGGATGCCGCCGTCGTCACCGACCAGTCACGCAAGATCGTGCTCACCGTCAACGACGAGAACGTGATCGTCCCGAAGATCATCCGTCCGGGACCGAGCTATGAGGGCCTGCGCATCGTGCGCTCGGGCCTGCAGCCGACCGACAAGATTGTCATCAACGGCCTGATGCGGGCGCGGCCCGGTGCCAAGGTGGCGCCGAAGCCGGGCACGATCGAGACCGAGCCCCAGACCGACTAGGCCCCGCCGGTCATGAAGCTGTCACACCTGTTCATCGACCGACCGGTCCTCGCGATGGTCGTGTCGATCCTCATCACCCTGGTCGGTGGAATCTCCTACTTTTCCCTTCCCGTGGCGCAGTATCCCGAGATCGCGCCGCCGACGATCGTGATCAGCGCGACCTATCCCGGCGCCTCGGCCCAGGTTGTCAGCGAAACGGTCGCAACGCCGCTCGAGCAGGAGATCAACGGCGTCGAGAACATGCTCTACATGACGTCGCAGGCGACTGCCGACGGCAAGCTGACGCTCACCATCACCTTCGCACTCGGCACCGATCTCGACATCGCGCAGGTGCTGGTCCAAAACCGCGCCGCCGTGGCCGAGCCGCGCCTGCCGGAAGAGGTGCGTCGGCTTGGCATCACGGTGCGCAAGAACTCACCGGACCTGATGATGGTGATCCATCTCAGTTCGCCGGACGGCTCGCGCGACCAGCTCTATATCTCCAACTACGTGACTCTGCAGGTGAAGGACGTGCTGGCGCGCCTCGACGGCGTCGGCGACGTGCAGACCCGCGGTGCCCGTGACTATTCGATGCGCATCTGGCTCGATCCGGAGAAGGTCGCGGCCCGCAATCTCACAGCCGGGGAAGTCTTGGCGGCACTCAGGGCGCAGAACGTGCAGGTGGCGTCCGGCGTCCTCAACCAGCCGCCCGTTCCGAAGCCGCGCGCCTTCTCGATCAATGTCGAAACGCTCGGCCGGCTGACCGATCCCCGGCAGTTCGCCAACATCATCGTGCGCACCGACCCCGACGGCCGGGTCACTCGCATCCGCGACATCGGCCGGGTCGAACTCGGCGCCCAGGACTACACTTCCAACGCCTATCTCGACGAGCGCACAGCCGTACCGATGTTGATCTTCCAGCGGCCAGGCTCCAATGCACTCGCTACGGCGGCGCGCCTGAAGACGGCGATGCACGAGCTGTCGGCGTCGTTCCCCGCCGGGCTGCAGTACGACATCGTCTACGACCCGACCGAGTTCATCGCCCAGTCGGTGGACGAGGTCTACAAGACGATGTTCGAGGCGGTGGTCCTGGTCGTTCTCGTGGTCATCCTGTTCCTGCAGAGCTGGCGGGCTTCGCTGATCCCGATCATCGCCATTCCGGTGTCGCTGATCGGCACCCTGGCGGTCATGGCCGCCGCCGGCTTCTCGCTGAACAATCTCTCGCTGTTCGGCCTGGTGCTGGCGATCGGCATCGTGGTCGATGACGCCATCGTCGTGGTCGAGAATGTCGAGCGCAACATGCGCGAAGGCCTGTCGCCGCGCGCAGCCGCCCACGAGACCATGGACGAGGTCGGCGGAGCACTGGTCGCCATCGCCCTGGTGCTCTCGGCGGTTTTCATTCCGGCGGCTTTCATCACCGGCATCACCGGTCAGTTCTTCCGCCAGTTTGCCGTCACCATCGCTTCGGCCACGATCATCTCCTGCATCGTCTCACTGACGCTCAGCCCGGCCCTTTGCGCCCTACTGTTCAAGCCGCACGACGAGCATGCCAGTGCCAGCCGCTTCTTCATCGCACGCTGGATTGCCGCCTTCTTCCGGGCATTCAACACCGGCTTCGAACGCCTCTCGAACGGCTACGGCCGCTGGACCGGCCTATTCGTGCGCCGCAGCCTGATCTTCCTCGGCCTCTATGCCGTGCTGATCGCGCTGACCGGCTGGCAGTTCGTCCGGGCTCCCACCGGCTTCATCCCGGCCCAGGACCAGGGTTACCTGATCACCGTGATCCAGTTGCCGCCCGGCGCGTCGCTGGACCGCACCGACGCCGTGGTGCGCAAGGTGACGAAGACGTTGCTCGAGACCGAAGGAGTGATACACGCCGTACCCTTCACCGGCCTCGACGGTGCGACCTTCACTTCGGCGCCGAACGCCGGTGCTATCTTCGCGACCCTGGCGCCCTTCTCCGACCGCATTCCCAAGGGGCTGTCAGCCGACAAGGTTCTGGCCAATCTGCGCACGAAGCTCAGCACCGTCGAAGAAGCCTTCATCATCGTCATCCCGCCGCCGCCGGTACGCGGCATCGGCAATGCTGGCGGCTTCAAGATGATGGTGCAGGACAAGCGCGGCCGCGGGTTACCCGAGCTCGAGGCCGCGACGACGGATCTGGTCACCGCCGCCAACCAGACGCCCGGCCTCACCGGGGTCTTCTCCCTGTTCAACACGCGCACGCCCAAGCTCTATGCCGACATCGACCGCGTGAAGACGGAGATCCTGGGCGTCTCGGCCGACAATGTCTTCGAAGCGCTCGAAGTCTATCTCGGCTCGGTCTTCGTCAACGAGTTCAACTATCTCGGACGCACCTATCGCGTCACGGCGCAGGCCGACGGCGCGTTCCGGCAGTCGATCAGCGATATCGCCAACTACAAGACCCGCAATGGTGCCGGACGGATGGTGCCGATCGGCGCAGTGACCACCTTCCAGGACATCACCGGCGCCTATCGCGTGCCGCGCTACAACCTCTTCCCGGCAGCCGAGTTGCAGGGCACCACCCTGCCCGGCTACTCGACCGGCTATGCGCTGGTCACCATGGAGAAGCTCGCGGCCGACCGCCTGCCCGACGGTTTCGGCTTCGAATGGACCGAGCTCGCCTACCAGGAGAAGCTGGTGGGCAATACCGGCCTGCTGGTCTTTGCGGCGTCGGTGGTCTTCGTCTTCCTGCTGCTGGCGGCGCAGTACGAAAGCTGGTCGCTGCCGCTCGCCGTCATCCTGATCGTGCCCATGTGCCTGCTGGCAGGCGTCAGCGGCCTTCTGATGCGCGGCCTGGAGGTCAATATCCTGGCGCAGGTCGGCTTCGTGGTGCTGATTGGGCTCGCCGCCAAGAACGCGATCCTGATCGTCGAGTTCGCCCGCCAGGCCGAAGCCGAAGGGGCGACCCGCTTCGACGCCGCCGTCCAGGCGGCCCGCACGAGGCTGCGGCCGATCCTGATGACCTCCTTCGCCTTCATCCTGGGCGTGGTGCCTCTCGCCATCGCCGCAGGCGCGGGCGCCGAGATGCGCCAGTCGCTGGGAACGACGGTGTTCTTCGGCATGCTCGGAGTGACCGGCTTCGGCCTGATCTTCACGCCGGTCTTCTATGTGACGATGCGTGGCCTTGCGGTGAAGCTCAGCCGCCCGCGGCGGGTGCCGACAAAGCCGACGCCGCCGCCGCCCGACAGTGGCGAGATCGAGACCGGCTGACGCGCGGCCGGTCTCACCAGGTATCGATGTTCGGTCGCTTCTTGTGGCCGGTAGCTGGTGGCCGCTCGGCCGATAGGAGTGCAGTGGTGATCCAGCGGCGGGAATCGGCAGGGTCGATCACCTCGTCGATCTCGAAATAGGTCGCCGTGCTCAGCGCCTTGCCGCGGGCATAGGCCGCCGCGACCATCTCGTCGAACAGGGCGCGGCGTTCAGCCGGATCGGTCACCGCTTCGAGTTCCTTGCGATAGCCGAGCTTCACCGCGCCTTCGAGGCCCATGCCGCCGAACTCGCCGGTCGGCCAGGAGAGTGCAAAGGCCGGCGCATGGAACGAACCGCCTGCCATCGCCTGGGCACCCAGCCCATAGGCCTTGCGCAGGACGATGGTGCCGAACGGCACGGTGAGGTTGGCGCCGGTCACGAACAGGCGCGAGCAATGACGCACCAGCGCGGTCTTCTCGATCTCGGGGCCTACCATCATGCCGGGCGTGTCGCAGAGGAATAGGATCGGGATGTCGTAGGCGTCGCAAAGCTGCAGGAAGCGGGCGGCCTTATCCGAGCCGTCGCTGTCGATCGCACCCGCGAGATGCACCGGATTGTTGGCGACGATACCCAGCGGCTTGCCTTCGATGCGGGCAAAGGCCGTCACCATGCCCGGCCCGAAGGCGCGGCGCAGCTCCAGTACAGAGCCTTCGTCGCAGAGCGTGGCGATGACGTCGCGCACATCGTAGACGCGCAACCGGTTCTCGGGGATGGCGCGACGCAGCAGACGCTGGTCGGCCGCCCGCCACTCTGGCAACGATCCCTGGAAGTAGGAGAGATATTGCTTGGCGACGGCGACGGCCTCCGCCTCGTCCTCGACA
This sequence comes from Reyranella sp., assembly GCF_004297405.1. Classification (GTDB taxonomy): domain Bacteria; phylum Pseudomonadota; class Alphaproteobacteria; order Reyranellales; family Reyranellaceae; genus Reyranella. The sequence continues at coordinate 61,827 of NZ_SCVC01000011.1, read as the reverse complement.
GCGATATCGACCACGCCATTGGGTACCTGGACCGACATCGGCCCCACTTCCTCGGGTGAGAAGACTCCGAGATTGCCGCCTTCGATCATCGCCGGGCCACCCATGCCAATCGAGGAGTTCTTCGTAGCAATCACTACGTCGCAGCAGCCCAGGATTGCCGCATTGCCAGCGAAACAGCGGCCGGAGTTGATGCCGACCAGCGGCGCCACGCCGCTCAACCGTCCAAAGATGTGGAAGGCCATCGTGTTGAGGCCTGCAACCGATTGCACGTCGATGTCGCCCGGCCGGCCACCACCGCCCTCGGTGAAGAACACCAGCGGGATGCGCTGCTTCTCCACGATCTCGAACAGCCGGTCCTTCTTATGGTGGTTGTTCTTGCCCTGCGTTCCCGCCAGCACCGTGTAATCGTAGTGCGCCACCGCGACCCGGCTGCGCTCCGGCCCGAACAGCGAGCCGTTGACCCGGCCGATGCCGGTGATCAGACCGTCGGCCGGCGTCTTTTCGATCAGGTCCTCGATCGTGCGCCGCGAGCGCTGGCTCGCGATGGCAAAGGCGCCGTATTCGACGAAGCTGTTGGGATCGACCAGATCGTCGAGGTTCTGGCGAGCCGTACGCTGGTTGGTCTTGCGTCGGCGCTCCACGGCATCGGGCCGCTTCTCGTCGAGCGTCATGGCCCGGCGTTCGAGATATTCGCCAAGGTCCGGCCGGATATGGTCGAGGTCGATCTTCTCCTCGGCGGCCGCGCCCTTCACCTCGACATCGGCTTCCTCGACGAAGAGCAGCGAATGGCCTTCGTAGATCGTCTCGCCCGCCTCGACGGCAATACGCCAAACATAGCCGCGCGCGGGGCTCCTGATCTCGTGCTGCATCTTCATGGCGTCCATGATCAGCAGCGCCTGACCGGCCGCCACGGCATCGCCTTCCCTCACCGCGATGCTGACAATCGTGCCCTGCATCGGCGCCGGCACGGCAACCGTTCCCTCGGGCGCATCGCTGCCGGCATCGCCCGACGCCGCCGTGTCGGCGCGGGCCTTGCCGAACGCCAGCACGGCCAGTGGATCGACACTGTCGACCCGTGCCCCTGCCTGACGTCCCGACGGAGCGGCGCTGGTCGCTGCGGGCTCGAAGTAGAGGCCACCCTTCTGCTTCGCGGCCGCTTCGATCAGCGCGCCGGCATGGTCGTCGACGAAGCGCGTGTAGACCTTGTCGGCGCGGAAATCGGGATGGGCGATCAGAGCCCGCAGGAAGGCGATGTTCGACGGCGCGCCTTCCAGCCGGAAGGCCGCCAGCGCCCGCTCTGCCCGCGTCAGCGCATCGCCGAAGTCAGGCGACGGTGCATGCACGATGACCTTGGCCAGCAGCGAATCGAAGTTGGGATTGGTGCGGTAGCCGGCATAGCCGTAGGTGTCGACGCGAACGCCTGGCCCTGACGGCGGCTCGAAAGCAGTGAGTGTGCCGCCGCCTGGCTTTGCCGAACCGTCGGCGGTCATGGTCTCCATGTTGATGCGAAGCTGGATCGCATGCCCCCGGGGCGTCGCCGCCGCGAGGCCGGTTTCCGCCAGCTTTGTTCCGGCAGCAAGACGAAGCTGCGCCTTCACCAGATCGACACCATAGACCTCCTCGGTGACGGTGTGCTCGACCTGCAGTCGTGGGTTGGCTTCGATGAAGAAGAATTCCTGCGCTGCATCGTCGACCAAAAACTCGAAGGTGCCGAGGCTGCGATACTTCACGGCCTTCGCCATGGCGATCGCCGCATCGACGATCCGTAAGCGCAGCGTGGCACTGAGATGCGGGCTGGGCGCCAGCTCGACGATCTTCTGGTTGCGGCGCTGCACCGTGCAGTCGCGTTCGCCGAGGGCCACGATGCCGCCCTCGCCATCGCCCACGATCTGCACCTCGATGTGGCGCGCACGGTCGATCAACCGCTCGGCATAGAGTGCCGGATTGCCAAAGGCGGATTTCGCTTCGGCGGCGCAGCGCTCGAAGGCTTCGGAAATCTCGCCCGCCTGACGCACCGGCCGCATGCCACGCCCGCCACCGCCGGCGATGGCCTTGATCATCACCCCCGATTTCGCGTGCTTCTCGAAGAACGCACGAACGCCCGCGAGATCGGCGGCGCCGTCCGTGCCGGGCAACAAGGGAACCAATGTCTTGATCGCATGGGCGCGGGCTTGCGCCTTGTCGCCGAAGAGGTCGAGCTGCTCGGGCGTCGGACCGACGAAGACCAAGCCGGCTTGGGCGCAAGCCTTCGCGAATGCAGCATTCTCCGACAGGAAGCCGTAACCGGGATGCACCGAGTCGCAGCCCGCCGCCTTCGCGGCTGCGATGACGCCGGCGATGTCGAGGTAGGCCGCCGCTCCTCGCCCCTTCAGGGCTTGGACGTCATCAACGCGCCGCACATGGAGCGACGTTGCATCGTCCTCCGAATGGATGCCGACGGTGGCGATACCGAGCTCGGCGGCGGCTTGGGCGATGCGGATGGCGATCTCGCCGCGATTGGCAATCAGGAGTTTCTTGAGCATGTCGGCGCGTCTCGGGGTAAAACCCCCTCCATGTCGAAAAGGCTGCTCATTGTGGCGCACGCGCCGTCGGAGAACACCCTTTCCCTGCGGCAGGCCGTGGAACGCGGCGCGCTGAGCGAAACGGGCCTCAACGTCCGGGTCGTGGCGCCGCTAGAGGCCGGGCCCGACGATGTGCTGGTAGCGCAGGCCGTCATCCTCGGCACCACGGAAAACCTCGGCTACATGAGCGGCGCGCTAAAGGACTTCTTCGACCGCAGCTACAACCCTTGTCTGGAGCGGACGCAGGGCCTGCCCTACGCGCTCTATATCCGCGCCGGCAGCGATGGCACTGGCACGCGGCGCGGCGTCGAGACCATCGTTACCGGCTTGCGCTGGCGCGCCGTCCAGGAGCCCCTGATCTGCAAGGGCCCCTGGCAACCCGCCTTCGTCGAGCAATGCGAGGAGCTCGGCGCGGCGATGGCGGCCGGACTGGCCGCCGGGATCTTCTGACAGCTACTGAGCGGTATACCCGCCATCGACGACGAGACCCGCGCCGGTCATGAAGCCGGCATCGTCCGAGGCCAGGAAGACGATGCCCTTGGCGATGTCATCGGCCACGCCCAGTCGGCCGATCGGGTGCATGGTGGTCGAGAGCTTGCGTGTGGCCTCGGTGTCGTTGGTCCCGAGCGCCTGGGCACGCATGGCGAAGGTCTGCTGGCCCATGTCGGTGTCGATAACACCGGGATGGATCGAGTTCACGCGGACGCGATAGCCCTTGCGGCCGAACTCCAGCGCCGTCGACTTGGTGAACAAGGTGACGCCACCTTTGGTCAGCGAATAGAGCGGGTCGATCTGCGAACCGACCAGGCCGGCGACCGAGGCGAGATTGACGATCGCCGAACCGTGCGGACTGTCTTTGGCGCGCGCCTTGAGGTGTGGCAGCGCCGCGCGCGTGCCCAGTACCACGCCCGTCAGATTGACAGCGACCAGCCGGTGCCAATCATCCATCGAGGCATCCTCGACGCCCTTGCCGACAAAGATGCCGGCATTGTTCACCAGGATGTCGAGCCCGCCATATTGCTTCACCGTTGTATCCAGAGCGGCCGCCCAGCTCGCCTCCTGCGTGACGTCGAGCGGCACGAAGGTCGCCTGCCCGCCGGCCGCTTCGATCTCGCGCACCGTCTGGCGGCCGCGTTCCTCCAGCACATCGCCGATCACCACCTTGGCGCCGACGCTTGCCATCAGTGTCGCCGCCGCCCCACCGATGCCGCGTGCGGCCCCTGACAGAAACGCTACTTTACCATCAAGCCTGTTCATCGAACCTTTCCTCCCATCGGACAGCGACTTGCCGCCGACCTGTTTGCGGCTATGCTGCCCTTCAGAACAAGGAAAGAAAACAGGGAGGGCCAACCGGCATGCGCCAGGGTCGGCTTATCGCGACGGGTGCGATGCTGGCATTCTGCCTGTTCGCGCTCTGGCAATCTCTGCTTCTGTCGTTGACGGATCGCCTCGGCCCCGGCCCCGGCTTCTTTCCGTTCTGGCTGGCGCTGATCGGCATCGTTCTCGCCGTGGCGCTGTTGATCGCGACGGCACGCGAGCCCCGCGATCCCTCGGACGACGAAACCCGTATCCTGCCGCATGGTCCGGGCGCGCTGCGTTGGCTCGCCATCGTCGCGCTGCTGGCGGCCGCGACCGTCGCCATGGCCGTCGTGGGCTTCAGGATCACGATGCTGGTCTTCAACGCCGCGCTGGTGATCGCCCTCGGCGAGCGCCGCTGGTGGGCGATCGCCCTGTTCGCGGTGCTGGGGAGCTTCGGCGTCTACTATGTCTTCACCACCTGGCTCGATGTGCTGCTGCCCACCGGCTGGCTGGAGTTCTAGACCATGGAGGCACTGACACATCTGCTCCACGGCTTCGCCGCAGCCCTCTCGCTTAACAATCTGCTCTTTGCCTTCGCCGGCTGCATGCTGGGCACCCTGATCGGCGTGCTGCCAGGGCTGGGACCGGCCGCGGGAACAGCCATCCTGATCCCGCTCACCTTCAGCCTCGATGCCACCGGCGCCATCATTATGCTCTGCGCCATCTACTACGGCGCCATGTATGGCGGCACCATCACCTCGGTGCTGATCAACGTGCCGGGCGAAGCCGCCTCAGTCGTGACCTGTATTGACGGCCATCAGATGGCGCGACAGGGCCGTGCCGGTTCTGCACTAGGGATCGCGGCCATCGGCTCCTTCGTCGGCGGCACGCTCGCTACTGTCGCGCTGGTCGCGGTCGCCATGCCGCTCGCGTCGCTGGCCCTGAAGTTCGGGCCAGCCGAGTTCTTTGCGCTCATGGTGGCGGGGCTCTGCCTGGTCGTCGGTCTCGCCGGCAACAACATGCTGGCCGCGTTGCTAATGACGGTAATCGGCCTTTTGCTGGCGATGATCGGCGTCGATCCGGTGCGCGGCGCGCCGCGATTCACCTTCGGCGTCGAGGAATTCTACGACGGCATCGGCTTCGTGCCCGTCGTCATGGGCCTGTTCGGCATAGCCGAACTGCTGCTCGCCGCGGAGAAGCGCCAGACGCATATGATCAATGCCGAACTCAAGACCTGGCTGCCGACGGCCAAGGAATGCCGCCAATCCGCTGGAGCGATCGGCCGCGGCACCGTCGTGGGTTTCGTGCTGGGCCTGATCCCCGGCGTTGGCGCCATCGTGCCGACCTTCATGGCCTACGTGCTGGAGAAGCGGATCTCCAAGACGCCCGAACGGTTCGGCAAGGGCGCCATCGAAGGCGTCGCGACCGCCGAGACCGCCAACAATGCCTATGCCAATGCCGCCATGGTCCCGCTACTGGCGTTGGGCATTCCAAGCTCGCCCACCATCGCGGTGTTGATGGGTGCCTTCATCATCAATGGCATCACACCAGGTCCGTTCTTGTTCACCGAGCAGCCAGCCCTCGTCTGGACGGTGATTGCGAGCTTCTTCATCGGCAATGCCCTGCTGCTGGTACTCAACCTGCCGTTGGTCGGACTGTGGGCCAAGCTGCTGAAGGTACCCTTCAGCTACATGTGCACCGGCATCCTGATCTTCTGCGTGATCGGTGCCTACGGGCTGAAGCAGAGCCTGTTCGATGTCTGGGTGATGCTAGGCTTCGGCATCCTAGGCTACCTGCTGCGCAAGCTCGACTTCCCGATCGCGCCAGCCATCTTGGCGTTGATCCTGGGGCCGATGATGGAGAAGTCGCTGCGCACGACCCTGGAGATTTCCGGCGGCAGCTTCGCCATCTTCCTCGACCGGCCGCTGGCGTTGGCGATGCTGGTGGTGCCGGTGATCGTGATCGGCTTTCTCATCTTCAAGCCCCGTTCGCTCTCTCCTCTCAGGGAGAGCGACGTCGAGTAAAGCAGCCGAATAAAGCAAAGGGAGGAAACCATGTTCATTCGCCGTCGTACTCTGCTTACTGCTTCAGCCGCCGCCGCCATCGCGAGCCCTGCTCGGGCCCAAAACTATCCGCGCAGGGCGGTGCAGTTGATCGTGGCCTTTCCCGCGGGCGGCAGCACCGACGTCGGTGCGCGCATCCTGGCGGCCGCCGCCGAGAAGGATCTCGGCCAGCCGATCACGGTGGTCAACAAAGGCGGCGCCGGTGGCCAGCTCGGCTTCACCGAAATCGCTCGTGCCAAGCCCGACGGCTATACGCTGGGCTTCCTCAACCTACCCGGCCTCAACACCATCACTCTCGATCCCGAGCGCAAGGCAGCGTTCAACATCGACAGTTTCATTCCCATCGTGAACCAGGTGCTCGATCCCGGCCTGATCTGGGTCAAGGGCGACAGCCCCTACAAGACGCTGGCCGATCTGGTCGACGCGGCGAAGAAGGCACCCGGCAAGATCAGCGCCTGCACCACCGGTATCCTGAGCGATGACCACCTCGCCATCCTGATGGTGCAGGAGGCGGCCAAGTGCGAATTCCGCATCGTCCATTTCGATGGCGGCGCACAGCAGCTCACCGGCGTGATGGGGGGCCATGTTGATTGCGCCTTCGACAATGTCGGCGGCGTCTTCAAGCGCGTGCTGTCGGGAGAAGTCCGCGGCCTTGCCGTCACCGATGTCGAGCGCTCGAAGTTCCTGCCCGACGTGCCCTGCACCAAGGAACTAGGCATGGCGACGGTCATCTCCTCATCGACCCGTGGCGTCGGCGCGCCCAAGGGCACGCCGGCCGATGTGATCAAGGTCGTGGAGACCGCCTTCCTGAAGGCGATCGAAAGCCCCGAGATGAAGCAGAAGATGGATGCTGTCGGCTTGGCGCTGAAGCCGATGGTCGGTGCGACGTATGCGAAGTACTACGCCGACACCCAGGCCCAGGCGAAGAAGTACACCGACTGGGCGCTGAAGCAGAGATAGCGCCTTCATAGGCGCTGGCGGGCGGCAGCGCTTGTAATCAAGCGCGGGAGCCCGCACGGTTCAGAATAGACGAGACTGTCGAGGCTAGCGGCCCCATGACCCCTCCGCCCTCGCAGGACGAGGCACCTCCCCTTCGCGGGCTCCGCGAAGGGGAGGAGGTCGCTAACTACTTTTTACCGAGTTGATTGAACGGGATGTCCTTGTCGACGCGAATGTCGGCAGGCATGCCCAGCACGCGCTCGGCTACGATGTTGCGCAGGATCTCGTCGGTGCCGCCAGCAATGCGGAAGCCGGCACCGCCGATCCACTGCGCCTGGAAACCGCCGGCGTGCGGGATCTCCTCCTTCATGATGCCGGCCGGGCCCATCAGCTCCATGGCGAAGGCGCCCATATCCTGCATCTTGGGGGCGGCCACGATCTTGATGATCGAGGATTCCGGCCCCGGTGTCTGGCCCTTGGAGAGCGCGGTCAGGGTGCGGTAGCGCGTCAGCTTCAGCCCCTGCTGCTGGACGTACCATTCGGCAATCTTGCTGCGGACCGACTGGTTGCGGATCGCCGGCCCGTCTTCGAGGTCGGTGTCGCGTGCCAGTTCCATCAGCTCGTCGATATCGAGACCGCCCGAGGGCAGGCCGACGGCCAGACGCTCGTTCATCAAGGTCGTGAGTGCGGCCTTCCAGCCCTCGCCCACCTTGCCCAGCCGCTGGCTGTCGGGAATACGCACGTTGGTGAAGAACACCTCGTTGAAGTTCGCACCGCCCGACATCTGCTTGATCGGCCGCACTTCCACGCCGGGGCTCTTCATGTCGAGGAAGAACATCGTGAGGCCCGAGTGCTTAGGCACATTCGGATCGGTGCGGGTGATGACGATGCCGAAGTCCGAGTAGTGCGCGCCCGAGGTCCAGACCTTCTGGCCGTTGATCACCCAGTCGTCGCCGTCGCGCTCGGCCTTGGTGCGGATGCCAGCCACGTCGGAGCCGGCGGCCGGCTCGGAGAAGAGCTGGCACCACACTTCCTGGCCGTGCAGCGCGGGCTTCACGTAGCGCTTGAGATGCTCGGGGCTGGCATAGGCCATCATGGTCGGGATGCACATGCCGAGCCCGATGTCGAAGAAGCCCAGTGGCACCAGATAGTTGGCTTCTTCCTGCTGGTAGATCACCTGCAGGATCGGCGAGGCGCCACGACCGCCGAATTCCTTCGGCCAGGTGATGCGCGCATAGCCTGCCTTGGCCTTCTTGTCCTGCCACTCCTTGGCTTTGGTCAGCAGGTTGGGATCGTCGTTGCGGGCGCGGAAGCTCTGTGTGTCGTCGCTCTTGCGCGTCGCGTTGGCTTCGAGCCAGGTGCGCACTTCCTTGCGGAAGGCGGCTTCTTCGGGGGTATCGTTGAAGTCCATCGTTCGCTCCTAGGCCGCGTTCTTCTGTTCGAGACGGCTCACCAGCTTGTCTTTCCAGGCCATTGGACCGCCGAGCGACAGCGCCAGGACGCGCGAGCGGCGGTAGTGGAACTGCGTGTCGGCCTCCCAGGTGAAGCCGATGCCACCATGGGTCTGGATATTCTCCTTGGCGGCAAAGTCGTAAGCATCGGTCGCGGCGATGCGCGCCGCAGCAGCCGCGAGCGGCAGGTCGGCGCCGCCCTCGGTCAGCATCATCGCGCCATAGTAGGCATTGGAGCGCGCCAGCTCGAGCTTGACGTAGCAATCAGCCAGCTTGTGCTTGATCGCCTGATAGGACGCGATGGCGCGGCCGAAGGCCTGACGCTGCAACGCGTAGTCTCGCGCCATCCACATCGCAGCCTCGGCGCCACCCACCTGTGCAAAGGCAAAATAGACCGCCGCCGCGTCGTAGAGCTGTTCGAGCAGACGCCAGCCCTCGCCTTCGGCGCCCAGCAGCTCGGCATTGGCATCCGTGAAGGTGAGCTCGGCATGCTTACGCGCCGGGTCGATCGTCTCGACGCGCTTCTTCGCAACCGCCGCTTGGCTGAGATCGACGATCACCAGCGAGACGGCGCGATCGCCGCTGCCGCCGGTGTTGGCCAAGGCGATAGCAAAAGTCGCGGCCTCACCGTCGGCCACCGGCACCTTCTTGCCGTTGAGACGGCCGTTGCCGAACGTCGTGCGGATGCTGCGCGGCTTGGGCGGCTGCGCGCCCTCGGCGATGGCCAGCGTGCCGATCGCCTTGCCTTCGGCCAATGCCGTTAGCCATTTCTTCTTCTGCGCTTCCGAGCCCGCGAGCTTCAACGCCTCGGTGGCGAGCACGACCGACGAATCGAACGGCACGGGGGCCGCGGCACGGCCGATCTCTTCGGCGATGACGCAGACCTCCAGCGGCGACAGGCCGAGCCCGCCATACGCTTCCGGGATGCCAGTGGCCGGCACGCCGAGATCGACGAGGCCCTTCCACACATCTTCGGCATGAGTTTCATTGCCGTCGAGCACGCGCCGCACCACTTTGGTGGGGCACTTGTCGGCGAGGAACTTGCGAACCTGCTCCTTGAGCAGCTTCTGGTCGTCGGAAAAATCGAAGTTCATGATGCCCAAGCCTAGCAAGCTTGCTCCCATCGGGGAACGGCTTAGGGTTCCGGCATGCGGGTTGAGCGCTAAGATAGGGACAACCATGGAAACCTTACAAATCAAGGACTGGCACGCCCACGTCTATTTCGACACGGCGTCGACTGAGGCCGCCCAAGCGCTACGCGAAAAGATCGAAAAAAACTTCACCATCGAGATGGGCCGCTTCCACGAGAAGCCGGTCGGACCACATCCGCGCTTCAGCTATCAGGTCGCTTTCAAGAACGAGCAGTTCGAACCGTTGCTCTCATGGTTGACGCTGAACCGCGGCGATCTGACGGTGTTCATCCATCCCAACACCGGGCACGATCTCGAGGACCATCGCGATCGCGCGATCTGGATGGGCCGGCAGGAGCCGCTCGTCCTCGACATCTTCACGAAAGGGAATTGAGCCCATGGATTCGCTTCTGCCGCTGGCCCAGAAGGTGGGCGAGAAACTGAAGGCACGCAAAGAGACGATCGGCATTTCCGAATCGTCGGCCGGTGGCCTCGTCTCCGCCGCCCTGCTCGCCGTGCCGGGTGCTTCGGCCTACTTCATGGGTGGCGCCGTGGTCTACACGCGACCGGCGGGCGATGCCTTCCTGGCCGTGCCGCGCGAGAAGCGTGCGGGTGTGCGCTCCTCTTCCGAGCCCTGGGCGTTGCTGGCGGCCGAGCATGTGCGCGAACGGTTGAAGACAACCTGGGGCCTGGCCGAAACGGGCGCGGCCGGCCCGACCGGCAATTCCTACGGCGATCCCTCGGGCCATACCTGCGTTGCCGTCGTCGGCCCCAATGGCAACGTTGCGCGCACCTTGCGCACCGGCTCAGGCGATCGCGTCGCCAACATGCGGGCGTTCGCAGCCGAAGCGCTCAAGCTTATGGACGAACAGCTTTCCTGAGATCAGCGCTCTGATTTCATCAGGGCGGCCAGAGCGAGGCTGATCCAACCCGCGATGAAGGCCAGGCCGCCGATCGGCGCGACAGCGCCGAACCATCGCGGGCCATTGAAAGCCAGGCTGTAGAGCGCGCCAGGAAACAGGATGCTGCCGAGAAGGAACAGCACCTGAGCGGTGACCGCGAGCCTGCCGTTCAGCTTCCCCGACAGGGAGGCGACCGCAAGGATGGCCAGCGCGTGGATCATCTCGTACTGACTGCCGGTCTGCAGCCAGTCCCGTGCCTTGCGGCCGGCCTCGGTTCCGAGATCGAGGCCGTGGGCTGCGAAGGCACCGACGGCGATTGCAGTAGCGGCGCTCAACGCCGCCACGACGATCCAGCCTTTGGCACCCGCGTTGCCCAAGGTCAGTTGCTCTTTCGCTATTGCTGACGCGGCGGGGCACGGCCGCCGGCGGTCATGCCGCCGTCGATCACCATTTCCTGACCGGTCATATAGTTCGCGGCTTCGGTGCAGAGGAAGAGGACACCGTTGGCGATGTCCTGCGCCTCGCCGACGCGGGTGAGCGGCACAGCGATCGCGGCGCGCTCCTTGGGATCGATCGGGGCGTTGCGGCGGTTGCCTTCGGCGCCGGTCGGGATCTTGCCCCAGATCGGCGTCGCGATGATGCCGGGATGCACCGAATTGCAACGGATGTTGTCGGCGGCATGTTCGAGTGCCACCGACTTGGCGAGCAGCCGCACGCCGCCTTTGGTCGCGGAATAGGCTGCGAGCCCTGGCGCGCCACGCAGACCAGCAATCGACGACATCAGCACGATCGAACCGCCGCCGGCACGACGCATCGCAGGGATCGAGTGCTTGATCGACAGGAACACGCCGTCGAGATTGATCGCCTGCTGACGCTGCCAATCGCCGAGCGTCATGGTCTCGATCGGCGCCATGACGCCGATACCGGCATTGGCCACCATGATGTCGAGGCGGCCGAAGCGCTTCTCGGCGTCGGCAATGATGCCGGGCCATGCTGCTTCATCGCGCACATCGTGACGCTGATAGTGCGCCTTGCCGCCCGCCTTGGTGATGCGCTCGACGACACCCTTCCCCAGAGTGTCGTCGATATCGGTGATGAGGACCGACGCGCCTTCGCGCGCCAGCGTTTCGGCGCAGGCCTCGCCAATGCCTGACGCGCCGCCGGTGACGACGGCGACCTTGCCCGAGACCTGTCCCATGATGGTCTCAGCGGCCCTTGAAGTTGCCGACCCGCTTCTCCGCGTAGGACTTCACGCCTTCCTTGAAGTCTTCGGTCTTGCGGTTCCAGTCCTGCTCGACCAGCTCGCGCTCGGTGGCGACTTCGGCCGCATCGGCATAGCCGCGGCGCATGGTCTCGCGCGTCGACTGCACGGCGAGCGGCGCGCCCTCGGCGATCTCCTTGGCGAGGTCCATTGCCGCCTTGCGCACATCGGCGAGCGGCACCAGCACGTCGGCCAGGCCCCATTCAACGGCCTGCTCACCGCCGATACGACGACCCGTATAGAACATCAGGTTGGCCTTCTGCTGGCCGATCAGGCGCGGCAGGGTGAAGGTGAGCGAGAAGCCGGGATGGAAACCGAGCCGCGTGAAGTTGGCGGCGAAGCGTGCCTCGGCGCAGGTGACGCGGAAGTCCGGCATGACCGCGAGGCCAAGACCGCCACCGATCGCCGGACCCTGCACAGCGGCAATGCTCGGCTTCTTGGAGCGGAACAGACGGGTCGCCTCCTTGTAGAGGTGCTTGCCACTCTCGGCCGCGCTGCCAGTGCTCGGACGGTTCTGGAAATCGGCGCCGGCGCAGAACGACTTGCCCTGGGCGCACAGCACGTAGGAGCGGATGTTGACGTCACGGTCGAACGCCTCGAAAGCGTCGGCGATCTGGTTGATCAGCGAATTGTCGAAGAAGTTGTGCGGCGGCCGCTGAATCTCGACGACACCGACATGACCTTCGCTGCTGACGCCGATATCGTTATAGGTGCCGCTCATAATCATTCCCCCAGGGGCTATAAGTGAGCCGGGATATTGCCCCGCCGCCGGGGCCTTCGTCGATACGGGAGGACGCAAAATGCCGCAAAGCGAACGTCATGCTCTGGTGCTGGGCGGAGGCACAATGGGCGTTGGAATCATCGCCATGTTCCTGGCCGGCGGCTGGAAGGTGGACGTCGTGTCGCGGTCGGCCTCGACACGCGATGGCCTGCCTGCCGCAACGGCCCGCGCTCTGAAAGCCATGGGCAAGCCGGAGGACGTTTCGGGCCTTGCCGCTTGGGCCACGCTCGAGGAAGCACCCTGGGCCAAAATCGACCTCGTCGTCGAGACGGTCACGGAAGATCTTGCGCTGAAGCAAAAGCTCTTCGCCGACATGGAGAAGTTCTCCAAGCCGGGCGTGCCGCTGACCTCGAACTCATCGAGCTTTCCGATCAGCGAGATCGGCAAGGGTCTGAAAACGCAGAGCCGAATGATGGGCCTGCACTTCTTCATGCCGGCGCACCTCATCCCGCTCGTCGAGGTGGTGCGCTCCGTTCACACCGACGTGGCGCTGGCCGAACAGGTCGGCGAGATCATGCGCGCGCTCGGCAAGCGGCCGGTACAGGTGAAGAAGGACGTGATCGGCTTCCTGGGTAACCGCATCCAGGGTGCGCTGATGCGCGAGGCGCTATGGCTGATCGAGCAGGGCGTGGCCTCGCCGGAGGACATCGACGCGACCGTGCGGCTCTCCTTCGGCTTCCGCTATGCCGCGGCCGGCCCGATCACGCAGAAGGAGCATTCGGGCTGGGACACGACCTGCGCCGTCGCCAAGATCATCTGGCCCGACCTTACGAACGCAGACGGCCCGCCACCCGTCCTGCAGCGCAACGTCGACGAGGGTCGTATCGGCTTCAAGACCAAGCACGGTTTCTTCCCGTGGGACGAGGCCTCCATGGCAAAAGAGCGCGCCCGATACGAGCGCGCTCTTTCCAAGTGCCTGGAGATCTTCCGCGAGGAAGGAATTATCTAGGCGGCGCGGCCTCGGCCGCGACCACCACCGCCTCCACCGCCGAAGCGACGACCCTTCCACTGGGGACGCGGGCCCTGCGGACGGTCACCGTAGGGACGATCGCCTTGCGGGCGATCACCGTGGGGCCGGTCACCGTGCGCGTGATCGCCACGGGGGCGGTCGCCGTAGGGGCGATCACCTTGCGGGCGATCCCCATGGGGACGATCGCCGTGAGGACGATGGGCATGGTGGCCGCCGCCATTGTGGCGAGGACGATCGTCGAACGAACGCGGCCGGTCGCCCTGGGGACGATCCCCGTGCGGGCGATCGCCGTAAGGACGATCCCCATTGGGGCGATCACCCTGAGGACGGTCGCCACGCGGACGGTCGCCATAGGAGCGCTCACCCTGCGGGCGGCCATGGTGCGGGCGGTCGCCGCGCGGGCGATCGCCATAAGGACGGTCACCGTAGGGGCGATCACCCTGGGGACGATCACCGTGGGGGCGTTCGCCGTGTGAACGCTCGCCCTGGGGGGCGTCGCGATAGTCGCCACCGCGGAACTGATGCTCGGCATGTGCCGGCGGACGGTCGCCGCGCGTACGATCGTGGTGTGCACGGTCGCCGAACGAACGGTGACGGCCGGGACCGCCACCAGGACGGCCGCCGCTACGCGGGCCGCGATGCTCACGCGGACGCTCGTCGCGGCGCTCGTCACGGTCGTCGCTCTCGGTGCGGGCACGCGGCGGCGGTGCCGCCGGCATGTCCTCGTTGGCCGGCGTCGGCACGACGGCGATGCGCTGATTGGTCAGCCGCTCGATGCCCTTGAGCTGGCCGCGCTCGCTGCCGTCGCAGAACGAGATCGCGATGCCCGAGGCGCCGGCACGCGCGGTGCGGCCGATACGATGGACATAGCTCTCGGCATCCGCTGGCAGCTCGAAGTTGATGACATGGGTCACGCCGTTCACATCGATGCCGCGCGAGGCGAGATCGGTGGCGACCAGCACGCGCGCCTTGCCGCGGCTGAAGTTCTCGAGCGCCTTCTGACGGGCGTTCTGCGACTTGTTGCCGTGGATGGCCTCGGAGCGCACGCCACGATCCTCCAACGCCTCGGCGACGCGGTTGGCGCCGCGCTTGGTGCGGGTGAAGACGATGACGCGCTCGAGCGCGCTGTCCGACAGGAGATGGCTGAGCAGCGCCCGCTTGTTGGCGGCGTTCACGAAGTAGACGCGCTGGTCGATCCGATCGACGGTGCGGCCCTGCGGCGCGATCTCGACCTTCTCGGGGTTCTTCAGGATCTCTGACGACAGCTTGGCGATGTCGCCCGGCATGGTGGCCGAGAACAGCAGCGTCTGGCGGTTCTTGGAGACCGAGCTGGCGATGCGGCGCACGTCACGGATGAAGCCCATGTCGAACATGCGGTCGGCTTCGTCGAGAACGAAGAACGTCACGTGGCCGAGCTTCACATTACCGCGGTCGACCAGGTCGAGCAGACGACCCGGCGTGGCGACGAGGATGTCGACGCCGCGCGCCAGAGTCTCGATCTGACGGCCATAGCCCAGGCCACCGACGACGGTGGCGAGCTTGAGGCCGAGGCCGCGACCGTAGGTGTCGAAGCTGCGCGCGATCTGGACCGCCAGTTCACGGGTCGGCGCCAGCACGAGGGCGCGCGGGCTCCGGGGCTGGGCGCGCTCGTTCGACGCGGAGAGGTGCTGCAGCACGGGCAGCGCGAAAGCTGCCGTCTTGCCGGTACCCGTCTGGGCGATACCCAGCACGTCGCGGCCCTGCAGCAATGCAGGGATCGTGCGAGCCTGGATCGGCGTGGGTACGGTGTAGTTGGCTGCATTCAACGCACGCAGCAGCGGCTCGGCCAATTTGAGGTCCGCAAAGGTTACTTCACTCACAAAAAATCCTAACTTGCCGCCGGCATGCTTTCTCGGGCACGCGCATCTGTGGCGGCTTTTGGCCCGTTCCCGCGCGCGGCTGGGACGGCTCTTGTCCTGGGGATTGTCTCGGGATGAGGCGCCGTCACAAAGACATGGGGCGCGTCGCGCGATCGCGAGAAATCTGTAAAGCCCGCAAGGAAGCGAGCTGGCGCGTGTATGATGGTGCAGCGCAGCGAAGTCAAGCGGCCAAAATGTGGCGCCTCTATACGCTGGCCGCACGCACCTTCCGCTACGAGCGCTT
Source organism: Reyranella sp. (assembly GCF_004297405.1). Taxonomy (GTDB): domain Bacteria; phylum Pseudomonadota; class Alphaproteobacteria; order Reyranellales; family Reyranellaceae; genus Reyranella. Next base: position 46,328 of record NZ_SCVC01000011.1, on the reverse strand, counting down.
CTTGCGCAGGAGCTTGCCCGGCAGCGCGCCGGTCGGCTCGTTGTCGCGCAGCATCACCTGGCCGTTGACGATGGTGGCGTGCATGCCATCGCACTTCTGGCGCAGGCGCTTGGCGCCGGCCGGCAGGTCGTTCACGACCTCGGGCATGCGCGGGCCGACCGTGTCGGCGTCGAACACCACGAGATCCGCCGCCATGCCCTCGCGGATCAGGCCACGATCATGGAAGCCGAACTGGGTCGCGATATCGCAGGTGATCATCTTCACCGCCTCTTCCAGGGTGAAGGCCTGCTTCTCGCGCACCCAATGGCTGAGCAGATGCGTCTGCAGCGAGGAGTCCATGATCTGCGTGACGTGGGCGCCGGAGTCGGAGAAGGTCACGACCGAACGCGGATGCTTCATCAGTTCCAGCGCTTCGGCCTGGTTCTCGTTGGCGATGGGCTGAATCATGAAGAACTTCATGTCGCGCTCGAGTGCGAGGTCGATCATGAGTTCGACCGGATGCGTGTTGCGCTGCCGCGCCAGCTCCGCCATCGAGACGTGTGGGCCCTGCATCTTGTCCAGGACGAAGATCCACTCCCATTCCGGTGGCCGCGCCTCGGTGCCGCGCACGACAGGCCCTTCGTAGGGCCGCGAGGCGACTTCGACGAGGCGGCGGCGCATCTCCGGATCGAGCAGCGCCTTCTTCTGTTGGGCGAGCGGCAGGGCGCGCATCTCGCGCCACACGTCCCACTTGTCGAAGGGAAGCTGTGTCTCGAAGGAGAGCAGCACGCTCAGCGCACGGCTGTGCACCTGGGCGAACATGCGCCCGCCCTGCTGGGTCGCGCGGTCCATGATGTCGAAAGTGGCGCGCCAGCCGCCCGGCATGGCGCGCGTATTGAATAGGCCGAAGGTCATCGGCCGTCCGCTCTCGACCGCGAGCGTTGCCAGATCCTCGTAGAACTTGCGTGCCTTCGGGGTCGCGGCGCCCGTTGCTTCGGCGGCAACCTCGACCAGGCCCGAGCCCATGGCCTTCACGAGGGTTTCGAACTCGTGCCAGGTCGCGAGGCGACTGGCCACCGGCTTGTCGTCGGAGGTCTGGTGATTGACGCTGCGGGTCGTCGAGAAGCCGATGGCGCCGGCCGCCATCGCTTCCCTCACCTGCTGGGACATCCGGGCAAGATCGTCCTCGCTCGCGGCATCGGTGAAGGCGCGCATGCCCATGACGTAGGTGCGCAGCGCGCAGTGTCCGAGATAGCCTGCATAGTTGATGCCCTTGGGCAGCGCCTCCAGCACATCGAGGAATTGCGGGAAGGTTTCCCAGCGCCATTTGATGCCGGCCAGCATCGCCGCACGGCTGATATCCTCGGCGCGTTCGAGATTGCGGAACACGAGATCGGCTTCGGCTTCGCGGCAAGGAGCCAGGGTGAAGCCGCAATTGCCCATGACGACGCTGGTCACGCCCTGAAAGCAGGAGCTGGTGCCGATCGGGTCCCAGAAGATCTGGGCGTCCATATGGGTGTGGCCATCGATGAAGCCGGGCGCCACGACGTGGCCTTCGGCATCGACGGTCTCGCGCGCCGTACCGCTCAGCCGTCCGATCTCGACGATCTTGCCATCCTTGACGCCGACATCGCCGCGATAACGCGGCAGTCCGGACCCGTCGACGATCATGCCGTTCTTCACGACGAGGTCGAATGTCATGGCGTTCCTCCGATGGTTGCAGCGAGCCTACGCCCTCACCTCAGACGGTCAATTGCTGGCCATTGCATAGCTGCTGTCATAGGATCGCAGGCAACGACATCAAGTCGACGAAACCGGGAGGAAGATCATGCGTCGTCGCCATCTCATAGGCGCCGCTACGGCTGCCCTGACAGCAAGCATTGCCGCCCCTGCCCTGCGCGCCCAGGCATGGCCAGCCAAGCAGATCCGCATCCTCATTCCCTTCGCACCGGGCGGCACGTCGGACATCCTGGCCCGCCTGCTGCAGCCGCATCTGCAGGCCGCGTTGGGCCAGTCGGTGGTGGTCGAGAACCGTACCGGTGCCAACGGCAACATCGCCGTCGACATGGTCGCCAAGTCGCCGCCCGACGGTTACACGCTGGTCCTCACTGATCTCGGCAACCTCACCATCTCACCGTCGGTGATGAAGCTGCCGTTCGACGTCGCCAAGGACTTCAACGCCGTCACGGTGCTGGCCTACTCGCCTCATCTGCTGGCCGTGACGCCCGACCGTCCCTACAAGACCGTTCCCGAGCTGATTGCCTATGCCAAGGCCAATCCCGACAAGCTCAACTATGCGACGGCGGGGCTGGGTAGCGCGCCGCATCTGGCCGGTGCGCGCTTCGCCCACGGGCTCGGCCTCAAGTTCACCTTCATCCCGATGAAAGGCGGCGCCGAAGCGATCCAGCAGGTTGTGGGCGGCCACGCCGATGCACTGTTCAACGGCATGATCGCCACGCTCCCCCATGTGAAGAACGGCAAGCTGCGCGGCCTTGCCGTGTCGAGCGCCAAGCGCAGCGAGCTGGCGCCCGAGCTGCCGACCGTGAGCGAAGCATCCGGCCTGAAGGATTTCGTCACCGGGTCGTGGCAGGGTTTCCTCGCCGCCAAAGGCACGCCACCCGAAGTTCTGGAGCGGCTCTACGTCGAGATCGACAAGGCGACGAAGATCCCCGAAGTGGCGACGCGCCTGAAGGAGCTCGGCGCCGAGCCGATCCTCTACAAGCCCGCGCAGAGCGATACATGGCGGGCACAGGAGGTCGAAAACTGGGCGAAGGTGGTGAAGGATACGGGCATCAAGCTCGAATAGAGCCGCAGGGAGCCCGGAATGGAATTCGGCGTCCTCTTCACCTCGCATCCCAACCCGAAGGAAGAGCCCTACCCGCACCGCGACGTGCATGCGCGTACGACCGACGAGGTCGTCGAGGCGGAGCGGCTGGGTTACGACACGGCCTGGATAGCCGAGCATCACTTCTCGACGAGCTACGGCATCATGCCGGACTGCTTCGCCTACATGGCCTATCTCGCAGCCAAGACCAGCCGCATCAAGCTCGCCTCGGGCGTGATCACCTTGCCGCTCTATGACCCGATCCGGGTCGTGGAAAACGCGAACTTCGTCGACATTCTCTCCAACGGCCGCGTGATGCTGGGCATCGGCTCGGGCTACCGGCCGTATGAGTTCGAGGGGCTGGGCAAAGATTTCGAGGGCCGCCGCGACATGGTCGAGGAAGCCGTCGGGCTGATGTTCGATGCCTTCCATCGCCACCGCTACATCCACAAGGGCAAGTACTTCAGCGGCACCGTCGCAGAGCCCTACGAGATGCTGCCGCAGCCCGTCCAGATGCCGCATCCGCCGCTCTACATGGCAGGTGGCACCGACCGCTCGATCGGCTATTGCGGCCGCAACGGCTTCGGGCTGATGCTTTCGACCCTGCCCGGTATCGAGACGCTGGCGGCACAAACGGCGCTCTACAAGCGCGAGCTCGCCAAGGCCAGCGAAGAGCGGCGCAAGAACCCCGCTGCCGGTCAGATCGATATCGCGCGTTGGGTCTATATCGCCGACACGGATGCCGAAGCGCGCGCCGATACCGAGGAAGCGATCGTCCGCCATATCGCGCATTTCGGCGGCAGCGGCACGGGTGGCTATCTCGGCTCGGTCTCGGAGAAGGGCGCACAGCTCACCTACGACGATCTCCTGAACACCACGCTGCTGCACGGCTCGGCCGAGACGGTAACCGCACGCCTGCGCGAGATGCAGGCACGCACCGGCATGACCTCGCTGCTGCTGCACTACCCGCCCTACTATGGGCGCGAGAAGGCTATGAAGAGTTTGAAACTGTTTGCCGAACGCGTGATCCCCGCTTTCCGTCCCCCGGCGCGCCGCGTCGCTGCCGCCGAATGACAGCCAACGCGCCGGCGGCGGCGCGCAACAACAGCTCGCTCGGCGCGATCTACACCATGCTCGCCATGCTGGGCTTCGCCAGCATGGACACCATCACCAAGTGGATGGTGGCCGACTATCCGATCGGCCAGATGATGTGGACGCGGTACGCCGTCTTCTGCCTCTTCGCATGGCTGGTCGTGCGCAGGCGCGGCCTCAAATCGGCGTGGCGCACGACGCGGCCCTGGCTGCAGGGTGGCCGTGCCGTGCTGGCCGTGGTCGAAAGCGCGGTCTTCGTGCTGGCCTTCCGCTACCTGCCGCTGGCCGATACGCATGCCGTCGCCGCGACCTCGCCTCTGATCGTCATCGCTCTCGGCGCACTCTTCCTTGGCGAACGCGCAGGACCGGCACGCTGGGTCGCGGTCGCCGCGGGTTTCGTCGGCGTCCTGTTGATCGTGCGGCCAGGCTTCCGTGAACTCGACTGGGCTTTGCTGCTACCCCTGCTGGGCGCCGCCCTCTGGGGTGGCTATCAAATCCTCATCCGCCTGTGCTCGCGCACCGATTCGCCGGACACGACGCTCGTCTGGTCGGCGTTCGTGGCCTTCGGTGTCACGACACTCGTCGGGCCATGGCAATGGAGGTGGCCTGATGCGCAGGGCTGGGCGTTGCTGACGGCCATCGCCTTGCTGGGCGCGCTCGCTCACTACGCGCTGATCAAAGCGCTGGACCACGCTGAGGCAAGCGCCGTTCAGCCGTTCAGCTACACGTTGCTGGTGTTCGTAGCAGTGTTGGGTGCCGTGGTGTTCGGCGACATTCCCGACGGCTGGACGATGGCCGGCGCTGCGGTGATCGTGGCCAGCGGCCTCTACACCTGGCACCACGAGAGGCGCCAGGTGCGATAGCCGGGTGGTTCACTACTTCTGGCGAACCCACTGGTTGCAGGCGACGACCGCCGAGCCCGGCAGAACGTGGCGGTAGCAAACGTCCATGGTGTTGGCGTTGATCACGACACCGTCGATGTAGCCTTCACCGGTCACGAAGTAGACCGTCTTGCCATCGGCCGCGACCGAACCGATCAGGCGCTCGGCGACGCGCTGCGACGACGCAACGGTTCCCCACACGCGCTTGCCTTCCTGCCCCTCGATGCGGACCGTGAAAGTCTCCTCACGCAAACGGTACGTGCTTGCCGGCTTGGCGGTCACGCCCGGCGGATGATGACCCGCCGGCCCATCGACGATCGCCTCGCCCTTGCCGACCCAGGTTCCCTTGAGGTCGGGGATCGCCGTCGCTGCAGCAGCAGGAGCCGATTGCGCCGCCGGGGCCACGGTGCTGGCCGGAGCGGCGGTCTGGGCAGCAGCCATGCTCGTCAGGAGCAGAGCCGCGCCAAAAGCGAACGAAAGAATGGAAGGCTTCAACGGGAGACTCTCCTTTACTTGGTACTCAACTTACTGGTGGCTCATCTTTGTGGCCTATCTTTGTGGCTCATCTGGGCCACGCGCGAAGCGCGACCAGTCCGCCATCGATCGGCAGCATTACGCCCGTCACCCAGCGCGATTCGTCGGAGGCAAGGTACACCGCGCCATGGGCGATATCCCATGCGGTACCTTCGACCTGCATCGGCACCATCTTCTTGCGTCGATCGCGCGCTTCGGTGCCGAGATGCGCCACCATCGGCGTGTGCACGGAGCCGACGATGATGCAGTTCGCGCGAATGTTCTGGGTCGCATAGTCGGCAGCGACAGACATTGTGAAGCCATGCAGACCGGCCTTTGCCGTCGCATAGGCGACCGCACCTGTACTGCCCATCAGGCCGAGTGCACCCGCAATCGACGACACCATGATGATGGAGCCGCTGCCGCCTTCCTTCATGCGCGGCAGGCAGGCCTTGGTGCAAAGCATGGTCGTCGTGAGATTGGCCTCGATCACCTTGTTCCAGGTTTCGAGAGTCACCGTCTCCGGCGTACCCGGTCCACCGATGCCGACATTGTTGTGCAGGATGTCGAGGCGGCCGTACTTCTTCATGGCGAAGTCGGCCATCGCTTCCGCGGCCTCGAGTTGGGCGACATCGCCCGCGAATACCGAGGCTTCGCCGCCCTCGTCCTTGATCTGCTTGGCCAGCGCCTCGGCGCGTTCGGCGCTGCGATTCACCAGCACGACCTTTGCGCCTTCGCGGGCGAACAGGATGGCCGTCGCCATGCCGTTGCCGACGCCTTCGCCCCGCGGCGCCGCGCCCGTTACCACCGCTACCTTGTCCTTCAGCCGTCCGGCCATCATTCTCTCCCGATAGATAATCTTGCCGCGAGAAGAGTAGCATCGAATGATCAAGGAAACCCTGGAGACGCTGGTCGACCGCTATTGCGCAGCGTGGAATACAGCGGATGGTGCCGAACGACGTTCGATCCTCTCATCGGTGCTGATCGACGGCGGGCTCTATGTCGATCCATCGGTACGCGCCGTCGGCATCGAAGCGTTCGCCCTCCATATCGACGGCGTCGTTGCCCGCAATCCCGGCGCACGAATCTCGCGAACCGGCCCGATCGACGCCCATCACGAGGTGCTGCGCTTTCCGTGGAGCAATCGTCTGGCCGACGGCAAGGTCCTGCGCGCCGGCATCGATTTCTGCACGCTCGCGGCGGACGGCAAATTCCAGTCTGTTGTCGGCTTCTTCGATCCTGTGGCTTGATCGCGAGGCAATCATGGCCGGTGACACCGAGACCTTCGACGGCGGCTGCACCTGCCGCCACGTCCGCTATCGCCTGACGTCGCGGCCGATGTTTGTGCATTGCTGTCACTGCCGCTGGTGCCAACGCGAAACCGGCAGCGCCTTCGTGCTGAATGCCATGATCGAAACCGCGCGCGTTGAAATCCTCTCGGGCGCGGTCGATGTCATCGATACGCCGTCCAACAGCGGCAGGGGCCAGAAGATTTCACGCTGTCCCAGTTGCCATGTCGCGGTCTGGAGCCACTATTCAGGCGCGGGGCCCGCCATCCGCTTCGTGCGCGTGGGCACGCTCGACGACCCCGATCGCCTGCCGCCCGACATCCACATCTTCACCACGAGCAAGCAGCCCTGGGTCGTGCTGCCAGCCGGCACGCCGGCGATGCCGGAATACTACGATGCGAAGAAGATGTGGCCGAAGGAAAGCCTGGAGCGCCACGCCGCCGTGCGCGCCGCCAATAAGAGCTAGTCGCGTAGATACGCCGGATGGTTGGCGCGGATTTCCGCGAGATAACCCAGGGTGCCGGAGAGATGCTTGCGAAGTGACCGTTGCGCCTCTTCCGGCTGCTTCGTCTCGATCGCCTGCACGATCATCTGGTGATGCAGCACAATGTCCTGCGCCTTGCCGGGAGTCGGCAGGTGCAGGCGACGCAGGCGGTCGATATGGCCACTGCGACTGCGCACCAGGTTCCAGAGCTCACGCTTGGCGGCCGCGGCGTAGAGCTGCCAGTGGAAATCGTTGTCGGAGGCCATGAAGGCTGCGAAGTCGCCGGTTGCAGCGAAATGCTGCTGCAGGGCGATGGTGCGGTTGAGCTCTTCGATCAATGCCGGCTCATGGGCCAGCGCCAGCGCGCGCACGATCTCGAGTTCGAGCGACTGACGGAGGAAATGCGCCTGCTGCGCGGCCTCGACGTCGATCTTGCTGACCACGGTGGCGTGCTGGGGAAAAACATCGACAAGGTCTTCCTCGTTCAGCCGCATCAGCGCGTCGCGGATCGGCGTCGAACTCAGCCCGAACTCCTTGGCGAGCTTGGTGCGCGACAGCGTCTCCCCCGGCGGCAGGACCAGCGAAACAATCATTTCGCGCAGCCGTTCGAAGACCTGCGGGGCGGCCTGGCGGTCGCGATCGAGACGCTGGGAACTGGTCATATTCGGCATTTCTTGACCATTGATGCACTAATGTATTAGCTCACTATGGGAGGAAATACGATGGCCGAGCACAAGACAAACAAGCAAGTCCGGGATGCAGCCTCCCTGCGCAGTGCGCGCTGGTTCGCGCCGGACGATCTGCGCGCCTTCGGCCACCGCTCGCGCGCCATGCAGATGGGCTACGCGCCCGAGGAGTGGGCGGGCAAGCCGGTCATCGCCATCCTCAACACCTGGTCGGAAGCCCAGCCTTGCCACATGCACTTCAAGAGCCGCGTCGACGACGTGAAGCGCGGCATCCTGCAGGCCGGCGGCTTCCCGATGGAGCTGCCCGCGCTCTCGCTGTCGGAGAGCTTCCTCAAGCCCACGACCATGCTCTACCGCAACCTGCTCGCGATGGACGCCGAGGAGCTTCTCCGCGGGCATCCCGTGGATGGCGTCGTGCTGATGGGCGGCTGCGACAAGACCACGCCCGCTCTTCTGTTGGGCGCGATAAGCATGAACCTGCCCGCGATCTACATGCCGGCCGGGCCGATGCTGCGCGGCAACTGGAAGGGCAAGGTGCTGGGCTCGGGCTCTGATGCCTGGAAATATTGGGACGAGCGCCGCGCCGGCAAGATTTCCGACTCCGACTGGGTCGATGTCGAAGCCGGCATCGCGCGCAGCTACGGCACCTGCATGACCATGGGCACGGCCGCCACCATGATGGCGATGGCCGAGACGCTCGGCATGTCCCTGCCCGGTGCCTCGTCGATCCCCGCCGCCGACGCCAACCATATCCGCATGGCATCGGAGAGCGGCCGGCGCATCGTCGACATGGTGTGGGAGGACCTAACACCCAGGAAGATCCTGACCCGTGAGGCCTTCCTGAACGCCATCACCGTAGCGATGGCGGTGGGCTGCTCGACCAATGCCATCATCCATCTGATCGCGCTGGCGCGTCGTGCCGGCCAGGATATCGGCCTCGACGATTTCGAGCGCGCCAGCCGCACGGTGCCGGTGATCGCCAATATCCGGCCCTCCGGCGACAAATATCTGATGGAAGACTTCTTCTATGCCGGCGGCCTGCCGGGCCTGCTGGAGCAGATCCGCGATCACCTGCATGTCGATACCCTGACCGTGACCGGCGAGACGCTCGGCGAAAACATCAAGGGTGCGGAGATCTACAACGACGACGTGATCCGCACGGTCCAGAACCCGATCTATGCCGAGGGCGCGCTCGCTGTGCTGAAGGGTAATCTGGCCCCCGACGGCTGCGTTATCAAACCCTCGGCCTGCGCACCGAAGTTCCTGAAGCACACAGGTCCCGCCCTGGTGTTCGACGACTATCCCTCGATGAAAGCCGCGATCGATCGCGACGATCTCGATGTCACGGAAGACACCGTGCTGATCCTGCGCAACGCCGGTCCTCAAGGCGGCCCGGGCATGCCGGAATGGGGCATGCTGCCGATCCCCAAGAAGCTCGTGCAGCAGGGCGTGCGCGACATGGTGCGGCTCTCCGACAGCCGCATGAGCGGCACCAGCTACGGCGCCTGCATCTTGCACGTCTCGCCGGAATCCTACATCGGCGGGCCTCTGGCGCTGGTGCAGACCGGCGACATGATCTCGCTCGACGTCGACAAGCGCACCATCAACATGAACGTCTCCGACGACGAGCTGGCCCGGCGCCGCGCCACCTGGAAGAAGCCCGAACCGCGTTACGAGCGCGGCTATGGCTGGATGTTCACCAAGCACATCAAGCAGGCCAACGAGGGCTGCGACTTCGACTTCCTCGAAACCGGCTTCGGCGCGCCCGTCGGCGAACCGTCGATCTACTGAGGAGCACATCATGGCGTTGACCGCGGCGACCCGCGACAAGCTCCGCACGATCAGCACGGCGACGGTGGCCACCGCTTTGTTCAAGCGCGGCTTCCGCAATCAGTTCATTCAGAACGTGCATCCGCTCTCGCCTGACCAGCCGGTGCTGGTCGGTGAAGCCTTCACCCTGCGCTACATGCCGGCGCGTGAGGATCTGAACCAGCTCTCGGTCTTCCGAGACCGCAGCCATCCGCAGCGCAAGGCGGTCGAGGATTGCCCACCCGGCGCCGTACTCGTCATGGACAGCCGCAAGGATGCGCGCGCCGCGTCGGCCGGGTCGATCCTGGTGACGCGTCTGATGAAGCGCGGTGTTGCCGGCGTCGTGACCGATGGCGGCTTTCGTGATTCCGCGGAGATCGGCAAGCTGGGCTTTCCAGCCTATCATCAACGGCCCAGCGCGCCGACCAATCTCACCCTGCATCAGGCAATCGACATCAACGTGCCGATCGGCTGTGGCGACGCTCCGGTCTTTCCGGGTGACGTCATCCTCGGTGACGGCGACGGCGTGATCGTGATCCCCGCGCATCTTGCGGACGAGATCACAGACGAGGCCTTCGAGATGATGGCCTACGAGGATTTCGTCACCGAGCGGGTCAATGCCGGCCAGGGCATCTTCGGCCTCTATCCGGCGACCGACGAAAAGTCCCTCGACGACTTCGCGGCGTGGCGTAAAGCAAACGGCCGCTGAACGGACGGCCGGCGCACAAGAGAAGAACAGTAACGATCTACATAGGGAGCAAATGAACATGAGAACATTGAGCATTGTGGCCTTCATCCTGGCAGCCCTTGTGGGCCTGCCGGCGCAGGCCGCCGACTATCCCGACAAACCCATCACCGTCATCGTCCCCTTCCCTCCCGGCGGTTCCTCCGATGTGACGGCGCGGCTCGTCTCCAAGAAGATGGCGGAGCGTGTGGGCCAGTCCGTCGTCATCGAAAACAAGGGCGGCGCCAACGGCTCGATCGGCGCGACTGCAATGAAGCAGGCCAAGCCCGACGGTTACACGATCCTGATCGGCTCGATCGGCGTGTTCGCCATCAACCCCGCCCTCTTCAAGGATCTCCGCTACGATCCGATGCAGGACTTCGACCTGCTGAGCGTCGCGGTCCGCACGCCCAACGTGCTGGTCGCGAACCCGAACTTCCCCGCCAACACCGTCGCCGAGCTGGTCGATTATCTGAAGAAGAATCCCAACAAGGTAACGTTCGCCTCATCGGGCACCGGCTCGTCGGATCATCTGACCGCGGCGCTGTTCCTGCAGAAGACCGGCACCACCGGCACCCACGTGCCGTACAAGGGCGGCGGACCGGCCATCAACGACCTGATCGCAGGTCATGCCAATGTGTCGTTCCAGAACCTGGGAGCCATCGCCCCGCACGTGAAGTCGGGCAAGCTGAAGGCGCTGGGCGTGACCAGCGGCCAGCGCAATCCGACGCTGCCGGACGTCCCCACGATGGCCGAAGGCGGCGTGAAGGACCTCGAGGTCTATTCGTGGCAGGCCGCCGCCGCGCCGAAGGGACTGCCCCCGGCGGTGCGCGCCAAGCTCGAAGCCGAGCTGGCCGCGTCGGCCCAAGCGCCGGACATCAAGCCGCAGTTCGAGGCGATCGGCTTCGAGGTCGTCGCCACGAACGGCGAGCAGTTCAAGAAGTTCCTGACGGACGAGATCGCCCGCTGGAAGAACGTGATCGACACCGGGAAGATCACCGCCGAATAGGCGGTCAACTCTTCCAGTAATCCGGCAGCTTCGCTGCCAGCCATTTGGCGAGAGCCGCGTTCACCTCGACCGGCTTCTCCTGCGCCATCCAGTGGCCGGACTGCACCACGACCTCGGTGAGATCGGCGCAATCGCGCCGCATCGGATCGGCGAGCTTGGACTGCATGGTCTCGCAGGTCGTGTCGTAAGCGCCGTGCAGGAAGAGAACCGGCATCGACAGCTTGCCGCCGTTCTTCGCTCTTTTCGCATAAGCGCCGTTGGCCTTGTGGTTCATGTACCAGGAGTCCGGCCCGAAGAAGCCGTTGCGCGTGAGCGCCGCGGTATAGGCATCCATGTCCTGTTCGGTCAGCACATCCGCATCACGCGGCACATCGGGGCACGCGCCACCGCCGAACCAGCCGCCAGCCACACGCACCATCGAGGTCGGCGCCGGCTTGCCGACGCGGGTGGGATCGCCCTTGCGGAACAGCGCCTTCACGACATTGCCTACGTTGGCCTCGAAGCCCTTGCAGGCCTTGCCGAAGCTCTCTTCGTAGAAGAACTGATAGTCCCACTGCCCGGCCGGGAACTTCTCCGCCGGATAAAGTGTGCGATCGATCAGCGGCACCATCGCGTCCAGGGTGAAGCCCTCGGCGAGATAGGGCACACAAAGGCTCGCGACGCCGACAGTCTTGTCGGGGTGATGCGCCGCCAGGTTCCATACGACCGGGCTGCCCCAGTCGTGACCGATCCACACCGCCTTCTCACAGCCGAGCGACGCCAGCAGCTCCAGCATGTCGGCCACGATCTCTTCCTGCGCGAAGTCCTCGTGCCGCGAGTAGGTGTCGGAGCGGCCATAGCCGCGCATATCCGGCGCGATGCAGCGGAAACCCAAGGCCGCGAAGGCCGGAAGCTGATGCCGCCACGACAGCGATAGCTCCGGCCAACCATGGACGAAGATCAGCAGCGGCGCATCCTTGCGGCCGCAGGCGAGATAGCCCGTCGTGTGACGGGCGGTCTTGAGAGTGTGTTCGGTTACCGGAAATGTCATGGCGCAACTCTGCTGCGAAGCCGCGGAGCCGGCAACCAGTTCCGCCTGCCAATCACCTCGCTACGGCTGCCAATGGCCAAGCCGTCTTGACGGTGTATTCGATGATCGGGAATGTCGCGGAAAGAGAGGATCCCATGGAAATCGATACCGGCACGACCGAACTCCTGTGCAGCGTGCGCGACGGCGTGGCATTGATCACCCTCAATCGCCCCGAAGCGCGCAATGCGATGTCTGACAAGCTGACGCCAGCGCTGCGCACGCAGATCAAGGAACGTGGCGACGACCCCAATGTCGGGGCTCTGTTGATCACCGGCGCCGGCACGGCGTTCTGCAGCGGCGGCGACGTAAAGGGCATGGGTGGCCGCGGCCCGCGCGGACAGATGAGCTACGAGGAACGCCTCGCCGACCTGCGCTGGCGTCAGGCCCACCTCACTGGTGCGCTGGTTGCCGTGCGCAAGCCGACGATTGCCGCCCTTCCAGGTGCGGCCGCCGGTGCGGGTCTCGCCATCGCCCTCGCCTGCGATATCCGCATCGCCGCCAAGTCGGCGTTCGTCAGCACTGGCTACGCCAAGATCGGTCTGTCCGGTGACTACGGCATTTCCTGGCTGCTCACCCGGACCATCGGCTCCTCGCGGGCGCGCGAACTGATGTTCACCGCCGAGCGCGTCGACGCCGAGCGTTGCGAGCGCATCGGGCTGGTGAACCGCATCGTCGACGATGCCAAGCTGCAGGACGAAGCCTTCGCCTTCGCCAAGTCTCTGGCCGAAGGGCCGGGTGTTGCCATGCGCAGCATGAAGGACAATCTCGACGACGCGCTGCACATCGACTACCCGACCGCGCTCCATCGCGAGGCCGAGCGCCTCGTTTCGGCTTCCCGCACCGCCGATCACAAGGAAGCGGTGCAGGCGTTCGTCGAAAAGCGCAAGCCGGTGTTCAAAGGCAAGTGACGCGTCGCTAGACGCGCACCGCCATCTTGCCCTTGTTGCGGCCTTCGAACAGGCCGATCAGCGCCTCGGGCGCTTTCTCGAGGCCGTCGACGACATCGACGACGGCCTTGATCTTGCCGTCGGCAACCCAGCGGGCAAGTCGCGTCTCGGCTTCGGCGCGCTGATCGTAGAAGTCCATCACGATGAAGCCTTCCATCCGCAGCCGCTTGGTCACGACCAGCCCCGGCACGGCCATGGGCCCCGGTCCCGGCTTCTCGACATCGTATTGCGAGACGTTCCCACAGCAGGCGATGCGACCGCGCAGGTTCATCAGCGACAGCGCCGCGTCGAGCACCGGTCCACCGGTATTGTCGAAATAGACATCGATGCCGTCGGGACAGGACGCCGCCAGCGCGCGACGCACGCCGCCCGCCTTGTAGTCGAGCGCGGCATCGAAGCCGAGGTCACGCACGATCCAGTCGCACTTGTCCTGGCCGCCCGCCGTCCCGACGACTCGGCAGCCCACGAGCTTGGCGATCTGGCCCACCATCGTGCCGACGGCACCCGCCGCGGCTGAGACCAGCACCGTGTCACCGGGCTTGGGCCGGCCGACCTCGAGCAGGCCGAAATAGGCCGTGAGGCCGGTGACGCTGAGCGGCCCGATCAGCATCTCCAGCGGCGCCTTGACCGTGCGCTTGGTCAGTCGACGCGCCGGCCGCACGGCGTAATCCTGCCAGCCCCAGTCGCCTTCGACGATATCGCCCTTGCTGAACTCACGCGCGTTGGACTCGACGACCTCACCGATGGTGAAGCCGTTCATCACCTGCCCCGGCTCCAGCGCGTCGCGATAGGTCTTGCCCATCATCCAGGCGCGGTTGGCGGGATCGAGCGACAGCATGCGCGTACGCACCAACACCTCGCCCGAGCGCGGGCTGGGGATGGCCGTCTCGGTCCACTGAAACGTGTCCTTGCCGATCTTGCCGGCCGGTTGCTTGGCGTAGAGCCACTGGCGATTCATGGATTATTCCTCCCGGGCGTCAGTCCTTGTAGTTCGCAGCACGCTTCTGAAGGTTGGACATGATGGCCTCGACCTGGTTGGGCGAGCCGATCAGCTTCTGCTGCTCGACCGACTCCATCATCAGGCCCGCCGCGGCATCGATGGCAACCGCTGCATTCAACAGGCGCTTGTTGGCCCGGATCGCGTCGGGACTCTTGGAGGCGATCTCCTTTGCCGTCTCCAGCGCTGCCGCCCGCGGATCGTCCACGACGCGCGTCACGAAGCCCATCTGCTGCGCCTCGACACCGTTGAAGATGCGGCCCGTGTAGGTGAGCTCACGCACCACGTCCTCGCGCGCGAGATGGCGCATGAGCTGCGTGCCGGCGAGATCGGGCACCAGGCCCCACTTGATTTCCATCACGGAGAACCGCGCATCCGGCGTGGCGTAGCGAATGTCCGGGCCCAGCGCGATCTGGAAGCCGCCACCGAACGCCACGCCATGCACGGCCGCGATCACCGGTACCGGCAGATCGCGCCACAGCCAGGCACACTGTTGCGGCCGATTGGCGATGCCATGGGTGCGCTTGGCGAGGTCGCGCACGCCCGGCACGCCGTCTTGCTTCATCGCGGCGAAGCTCCCCATGTCGAGACCAGCGCAGAAGGCCTTGCCCTCGCCCGACAGCACGACACAGCGAAGGCCTTCCATGGTCGCCAGCTTGGTACCGGCCTCGATGATGCCTTCGAACATCGCGTTATCCAGCGCGTTCATCTTGTCGGCGCGGATCAGGCGGACGTCGGCGACGCCATCCTTCAGGTCGATCGAGACGCGGTCTTTCATTTTTCGTTCTCCGATTTGAGCCATTCGCGCAGACGGCGCTTCACTTCTTCAGGTTCAAGTCGCTTGGGCGGCGCGAGACTGCCGTCCCCTTGCTTGGGCCACATCAACACGGCGATGCCGCGCTGCACGTCGGCATAGCTGCAATCGTCGGGCAGCCGGTCGAGCAACGCCCGCACCTCTGCCTTCACATCGACTTTCTTCTCTTCGCTCATCGCGTCGCCATCAGCCAGACTCCCTGCGCCACGTAAACCGCACCGAGCCCCAGGATGACGCGGCGGGTCCAATGATAGAACTGCCGGTCCGACATGCGATCGAGAAAACTGCGCGACAGGGTCGTGCCCAGAATGGCGAAGCAGGCGGCATAGCCCATTACCATCCATTGCTCGGGGTCGCGACCGGCGGGCCCTTCGATCACCATGGCAAAATAGGTGACTTTGGTGAGATGGCCCAGCACCTGCGCCGCGGCCTTGGTGGCGACATTGACCTGCCGCGACATGCCCGTGCGGACGTAGAAGATATCGAGCAGCGGACCGGTCACGCCCGACACGAGCTGGATGGCCCCGCCGATCACGCCCGCCAGGAAGGCCTGGCCGCCCCGCTCGATATTGGGGGCGATGCGCTGCGGCACGGCCAAGGCAATGAACGGCATCAGGCCGACCGCCATCAGCACCAGCGCCTTGTCGGGCACGAAATCGAAGAAAGAAAAGACGATCAGTGACGCTCCGGCACCGGCGCCGAACTGCAGGACGACACTCCACTTCACATGATGGCGCCACAACCACGCGCGCCAGCTGTTGGCCGCGATCTGGATGACACCGTGGAACACCATGGCGACCGGCACCGGCAGGAACAGCAGCAGGAAGCCGATCAACAGCATCCCGCCCGCCATGCCGAAGATCCCGGAAATGAACGAGGTCACGACGGCCACGACCGCCAGAGCGGCCAGCACGGGAAGCGTAAACATCGCCGTGCGGCGTAGCGCACGTGGCAGAAGGTGTCGAGGACCGGATAAGGTGCGCGCCATGTCCGACACCGATCTCCTGTTCACGCCGGCCGCAAAGGCCACCGCCCTCATCCGCGATCGCAAACTTTCGCCCGTCGAATATGTCGACGTCCTCTTGAAAGCGATTGACCGCGCCCAACCAAAGCTCAACTGCTTTCGCGTGGTGATGGCCGAGGAGGCGCGACGCGACGCCAAGAAGGCCGAGGAAGCCGTCACGCGTGGCGAAAAGCTCGGACCGCTGCACGGCATTCCGGTGAGCATCAAGGACTTGGTCGACGTCAAAGGCGTGCCCACCCGCCACGGCTCCGCGATCTTCGAAGATAACGTCGCCCAGGCCGACGACGTGCTGGTGCAGCGCCTGCGCGCCGCCGGCGCCATCGTGGTCGGCAAGGCCACGACGCCGGAGTTCGGCGTGAAGGGCCTGACCGACGGCCCCTCTTTCGGCATCACGCGCAACCCCTGGAACCTCGACCGCACGTCGGGTGGTTCCAGTGGTGGTGGCGCGGCGGCCGTTGCCGCGGGCCTCGGCCCGATCTCGCTCGGCACCGACGGTGCAGGCTCGATCCGCGGCCCCGCCTCGTGCAGCGGCCTCGTGGGATTGAAGCCGACACTCGGCGCCGTGCCAGCCGACACCACACGCGATGCTTTCGGCAACAATGTCTTTGCCGGGCCGCTCTCGCGCACGATCACCGATGCCGCGATCATGCATTCCGTGCTGGTTGGCCCCAGCGACAAGGACCCCTGGTCGCTCTCCGGCCCGTCGCAACAGCCGCTGTCGCCCAAGCTCGCCGGCCGCGATCTCTCGGGTGTGCGTATCGGCTACATCGAGCTCACGGCCAACCCGCGGATCGCTGCCGACGTGCGGACCAACACGCGTGCCTCGCTCGCGGCCTGGGAGGCGATGGGCGCGGTGGTCGAGGAAGTGACCGAAAAGATCGACTGGATCGAGTACGAGGGCCGCGTCCTCTACCAGGCGAACTTCGCCGTGTTCTGCGCGCAGTATCTGCCCAAGTGGCAGAACCAGATGGACCCTGTGACTTTGGCGTTCATGGATCGCGGTCGCCAGTTTACGCTGGCCGACTTCCGCAATGCCCAGTTCGCGCGCACAGCACTGTTCCGCAAGATCCAGTCGCTGTTGGCGCGCTACGACTTCCTGGTAACGCCGACCAACGCACGCACCGCCCTCGACGTGACGCACGACGCCGCCAACGACGAAGTCATCATCGACGGCGTGAAGTGCGGCATCACCCGGCAGGGTTGGACCTCCTACCAGTACCCGTTCAACCTCACCGGCCATCCCGCGCTGGCGCTGCCCTCGGGCTTCGGCGCCGACGGGCTGCCGACCTCGGTCCAGATCGTCGGCAAGTGGGGCGCGGAGACCGACGTCCTGCGGCTCGGCGCACTCTTCGAAGACGCGCAGCCCTGGGCACAGCACCGGCCGTCGATGTGATCTCCAGCCACTGGTCGGAATAGCCACGACCTCCATCGGTCTTTGCGCCACAGTGAGCCTTCTTCTAGGCTCGGCGCAAAGAAACCGGGAGGAAACTCATGCGTCTGGTCGCAATCGCCTTAGCTTTGTTCGGCCTGGCCGTCGGCTCCATGCCGGCCCACGCCCAAGTCTCCGACAAGCCCATCAAGATCATGGCGCCCTATGCGCCGGGCGGAAACATCGACGTCACGGCGCGCATCATCGCCGATAAGCTGCGCGAAGTGTTGGGTGTCACCGTCCTCGTTGAAAACAAGGCTGGCGCCAGCGGCATGATCGGCAGCGATGTCGTTGCCCGCTCCGCCCCCGACGGCACGACCCTGCTGGTCTCGGCCAATTCCCTGGTCGCCGTTCCGGCGATCTATGGCAACGCGCCTTACGATTGGCGCACTGCCTTCACGCCGATCAGCCATATTCAGCGCGTGCCGGCCGTCCTAGTCGTGACGCCGAATTC
The DNA here is from genome assembly GCF_004297405.1 of Reyranella sp. Taxonomy (GTDB): domain Bacteria; phylum Pseudomonadota; class Alphaproteobacteria; order Reyranellales; family Reyranellaceae; genus Reyranella. Next base: position 28,304 of record NZ_SCVC01000011.1, on the reverse strand, counting down.
GCCGATCAAGACCATGGCGGATTTCATCGCCTTGGGTCGCGACGGCAAGTTTGCCGTCGCTGATTCTGGTGTCGGCACGACCAACCATCTCGCGATCGAACTTATCGGCGAGGCGACCGGCGGCAAGTACACGATCGTGCACTACAAGGGCAGCGGAGCAGCCTCGCTGGACGTGATCGCGGGCCAGGTCACGGCCCAGGTCGACCAGCTCAACGCCGCCATCGGCCATATCAAGGCCGGCAAGTTGCGCGCCATCGCTGTTTCATCCGACAAGCGCGTGCCGCAGCTTCCCGACGTGCCGACCATGAAGGAAAGCGGCGTAAAGGGTCTCGAGAACTTCACCTTCTCGACCTTCACCGGCCTGTTCGGTCCGGCCAAGATGCCGCCCGACGTCGTGGCTAAGCTCAACGATGCGATGGTCAAGGTGCTGAAGGATCCGGCCGTCGTGCAGCGTTTCGCCGAGCTCACGGCCGAAGCCTATCCCACCACGCCGCAGGAAACAGCGACCATGTTCGATGCCGAGGACAAGACTGTCGTCCCTCTGATCAAGAAACTCGGCATCAAAGCGGAGTAACGCAAAGCAATGACCTGGCTCCCCCCTGCCATCGCCCCGATCGTCCTGTTGCTGATCTCCAACGTCTTCATGACGTTTGCCTGGTACGGACATCTGAAGTTCACCGACAGGCCGTTGTGGCTGGTGGTAGTGGCGAGTTGGGGCATTGCCTTCGTCGAGTATTGTTTCGCCGTGCCGGCCAATCGCTGGGGACACGCGGCCTATTCGGCCGCCGAGCTAAAGACCATGCAGGAGGTGATCACGCTCAGCGTGTTCGCCGTCTTCTCGGTGCTCTATCTCGGCGAACGATTCACGCTCAATCACATGGTGGGCTTCGCGCTGATCTGTGCCGGCGCCTTCTTCGTCTTCAAAGGCCCGCTGCCGACGTAAGAGGATGATCGCACCTCCTTCTGCGTAAACCGTTTCGGACAACAACGATGGTGATGATGCGGAGATGATGAGGATCGGGCGACGAACAGAGATGGCGACGCTGGCCGCCATCCTCGTGCTCGCGGCGATCCTGCGGCTGTGGCGGCTCGAAACCAACGGCTTCGGCAACGAGTACTACGCCGCCGGCGTGCGCAGCATGCTGCAGGGGCTGCACCTCTTCTTCTACAACGCCTTCGACCCGGCCGGTCTCGTTTCCCTCGACAAGCCACCGCTCGCCTTTTGGATCCAGACCGTGTCGGCGCGCCTGCTGGGCTACGACGGCTGGGCACTCCATCTACCGCAGGCACTGGCCGGTATCGCCTCGATGGCTCTGCTCTACGCGCTGGTGCGCCGCTTCGGCCGAGCCGCGGCTTTCCTCGCCGCCTTCCTGCTCGCCCTAACGCCTATCGCCGTTGCAACGGACCGATCAAACAACACCGACTCCTGGCTGGTGCTCTTCCTGCTGCTGGCGGCGTGGCTCGCCTTACGTGGCCGCGGCCTCTCCTTCGTCTTCGCCATGGCGACACTTGGCCTGGCCTTCAACGTCAAGATGCTGGCTGCCTTGATCTGTGGCCCCGCTCTCCTGGCCGGCTGGTGGCTCGACGGCACGCTCGACTGGCGACAGCGATTGGGTTGGCTGGCGGCCGGTGCCGCCACTTTCGCCGTCGTCGCCCTGTCGTGGGCCATTGCCTTCGACCTGACGCCAGCGGAGCACCGGCCGGTCGCCGGCAGCAGCAAGAGCAATTCGATGCTCGAGCTGATCGTTCGGCACAACGGACTCGAGCGCTTTGTGCGTACAGCTCCCGAAAGACCTGAGGCAGCACAGCCTCGACGCTTCGTGGCCTACGACGCCGTTCCCGTCGGCCCTCTGCGACTGGCCGAGCCCATGCTCGCAGGCCAGTTCGCCTGGGCTCTGCCACTCGCCGTCCTGGGTGCGATCCTGACATGGCGCCGTCGGCGTGCGGCCGTCGCGCTATGGTCGGTCTGGGCGTTGACCTACGGCATCGTCTACAGCGCTGCCGGCGGTATCTTTCACATCTACTATCTCGTCACCCTGGCGCCGCCGCTTGCCGCCCTTGCCGGCGTCGGCTGCTACGAGCTGTGGCGCCGAGGGCCGCGCTTTCTTGCCCTGGGCCTGGCGGCGACCGCGCTCTGGCAGGCCTATATCACCGGCGGAACGTTGAGCTGGCTCAGCCCCTGGATGGGCTTTCCCGCTGTGGCGCTGCTCGCTGCCGCTGGGACTCTCTTCCGGGGCAAACGGCCGCCGGCCGTCATCGGTGCCATCGCCCTGTCGATCCTCCCAGTCTTCTGGGCGCTCAGCCCGATCTTCGCGCCGGGCAATCTCATCCTGCCCTCGGCCAGCCTGCCGCGCTGGCTTGGCCTGGACGACGGCCGCGGCCCGATCCTGTCACGCACTTATCGAACCCTGACCGACGACCCCAAGCTGATCGCCTTCCTGAAGGAGCGTCGCGGCACGGCGCGCTTTCTCGCCGCCACGCCGACAGCTCTGTTGGCCGCGCCGCTCATCATCCGCACCGGCGAGCCGGTGCTGCCATTCGGCGGTTATCTCGGCAACGATCCGATCATGACCGTCGAGGCGTTTGCTGCGCGCGTACAGCGTGGCGAGGTGCGGTACGTTCTGCTGGGAACGGCGCGACGGCCTGCCGATTTCGAAGCCTGGGTGATTCGCCACGGCACGTTGGTCGACTCCACACTATGGCGTTCCCTGCCACCGGATCCGCGCCGCCTGTTGACGCTCTACGATCTGGCGCCGCAGCCGCGCCCACGCTAGTCGGCTGCCTTGGCCGCAGCCGCCGCCAGGATTGCTTGCTTCGCCTTCTCGCCGGCGCGGCGGTTGCGACGCTTGATCCACCACATCAGGAACCCTGTGACGCCGAAGATCGGGATGATCACACCCGACACGAACACCAGGAACTTGTAGATCCCACCGAGGCCGAGGCCGTAGTGCAGCCCCCGCTGCCAGGCCACGATGGTCTCGCCGGTCGACATGGTCTTGGGATCGAAGACGTCGATCACTGCCTTGCGATAGGGATCGATGATCACCGTGATGACCGGCGCACCTGTCTCATGGCCCGGCCGGACGAAACCGATACGCATCGCCTGATCGGGGCGGATCGACAGGAACGCATTCAGGAAGCGTGCATCGGGCACGCGGGACTTGGCCAGTTCGACCGCCTCGTTGACGCCCATTGCCGGCGTGCCGCGCATCGGCTCGACCCGCGCCTGGAACATCGCCGCACGCATGTCGCGGCCCGGCCAGACGCTGTTCACGACGGCCGAGATCTGCTGCGGGAAGGCGAGATAGACGCCGGTGAAGTTCACCAGCATGAAGATCACGAGAGTCCAGATGCCCACGGCACCGTGAAGCTCGCGGTTGAGGCGCAGCCCCTTGGCCTTGCGACGCACCATGAAGGCCGCCTTCCACTGGCCCGGCCGCGGCCACCAGAGATAGAGACCGGAGCAGCCCAGCAGGAGAAGCGCCACGCCCAGCCAGCCGACCAGTTCACGGCCCAGCCCGCCCGGAATAAGGAGATGGCCATGCAGGTCGTGGAAGAAGCGAACCCAGCCGGTCATCGCCTGCTGCGTCTCAATGATCTGTAGCGATACCGGATCGATCAGGATCTGGAGGCTGCCGGCGAACGGGCTCTGCGTCGGCACACGGCCTTGCGCCTGCGCTCCCTGCTGCTGGCCACCGCCTTGCTGGCCACGGAACTGTGGCCGCTCGTTCGCCATGCCGGGACGCGACAGCCGAACGGCCGCAGGTTCACCGAACTCCGTCGGCCAGCGCACGGCGATCGGGATGCGGCCGGGATCGGTGGTCGCGGCCTTAGCCGCTTCGATCAGCTCGGCCGGCGAGCGCCATTCGCCTACGGTCTTAGCATCGGGCTCGCCCTGCCCCAACAGATGCTCGATATCGTGCGCATAGACCAGCACAGCGCCCGTCACGCCCATCATGACGAGCGGCAGCAGCAGGATGAGCCCGACCCAGAGATGAATCTGTTGCAGCCAATACCGAAACGTGCGGCGTTGCGGTTTCGGAGCGGCGGCCATTGCCCTATCCCGCCCCCAGAGCTCGGGAAACCTGATAGGTCACCAGCGCGGCGACGTAGGCCAGCGCCAGCATGTAGAAGAAGGTGACCCACATCCATTTCCAGCCGCCGGTTTCTCGACGGATGACGGCCAGGGTCGAAGCGCATTGTGGCGCGAATACGTACCAGGCGAGGAATGCGAGGGCGGTGGCAAGGCTCCATTGGCTGCTCAGCGCCTGGCCGATCTGGTCCGCAGCCTCCTCACCGCCGCTGATGGCATAGATAGTACCTAGCGAGCCGACAGCGACCTCACGTGCCGCCATGCCGGGGATCAGCGCAACGTTGATCTGCCAGTTGAAGCCGAGTGGCGCCGTGAGCGGCTGGATCGCCGAGCCGATCATTGCCGCAAAGCTGTAGTCGATGGCCGGGTCGGTCGCGCCTTCCGGTGGCTGCGGAAAGGAAGCGAGCACCCAGATCAGCACCATCATGGACAGGATAATCGTGCCGGCGCGCTTCAGGAAGATCATCGCCCGCGTCCACAGGCCAATGGCGAGGCTTCTCGCCTGCGGCATCTTGTAGTCGGGAAGTTCGAGCATGAACGGCTCGCCCGGCTTGCCCTGCCAGATCAAGCGCTTGATCACGAACGACACGGTGAGTGCGCCGACGATGCCGAGCGTATAGAGCCCGAACATCACCAATCCCTGCAGGCCGACGAAGCCCCAGACCTCGCGGGCGGGAATGAAGGCGCCAATGATCAGCGTATAGACCGGGATGCGCGCCGAGCAGGTCATCAACGGCGCCACCAGGATGGTCGTCAGGCGATCGCGACGATCGTCGATGACGCGCGTCGACATGATGCCGGGAATGGCGCAGGCGAAGGACGAAAGCAACGGGATGAAGGCGCGGCCATGCAGGCCGGCGCCGCCCATGATGCGGTCCATCAGGAACGCCGCGCGCGCCATGTAGCCCAGATCTTCGAGCACGAGGATGAAGAAGAACAGGATGACGATCTGCGGCAGGAAGACGATCACGCTGCCGACGCCGCCGATCAGCCCGTCCTTGAGGAAGCTCTTCACCAAGTCAGGCAGTGGCAAGTGCTCGACGAGGCCACCGAGCCACTGGAAGCCAGCCTCGATCGCATCCATGCCGGGTTCGGCCCAGGCGAACACGGCCTGGAACATCACGAAGAGGATCGCGAGCAGGATGATCAGCCCGGCGACGGGATGCAGAAGAATCTTGTCGACGCGGCTGGTGAGGCTGTCGGGATTACCGGGACCGCGCACCACTGCGGCCAGGATGCGATCGGCCTCGCGCTGGGCGCCACGCAGAGCGCCGGCATCCGGAGCACGCCACTCGGATGTCCCGGCTGCTTGCTGCTTTGAAATCTGACGGTCGATCTCGGCCAGGAGCGCGTCCGTGCCGCTGCGGCGCACCGCGACCGAGCTCACGACGGGCACGCCCAGCTCGCGCGACAGGCGGTCGGCGTCGATCTCGATGCCGCGGCGGCGTGCAATATCCATCATGTTGAGCGACAACATGACGGGACGGCCGACCTGCTTCAGTTCGAGCGCCAGCCGTAACGCCAATCGAAGGTTCGAAGCATCGCCCACGCAGACGATCAGGTCGGGCGTCACGTCCTTCTGCGCGTGGCCCAACACGACGTCGCGCGTGATCTCCTCGTCAGGCGAACGGGCGCGCAACGAATAGGTGCCAGGCAAGTCGACAATGCGCACGGTACGGCCGGCCGGCGTGACGAGCGGCCCGACCTTCTTCTCGACCGTCACGCCGGGATAATTGGCGACCTTCTGGCGACTGCCCGTCAGGGCATTGAACAGCGCCGTCTTGCCACAGTTGGGATTGCCGACCAGAGCGATGACGGGCGACGGAAGCGCAGGCGAAACATCGGACAAGACTTAAATCTCCGCACTCACGAGAATCGCCATCGCCTCGCGACGGCGCAGCCCGATGGTCGTGTGGGCAATACGTACGGCGATGGGATCACCGCCGAACAAGCCCTGATGCAGCAGCTCGACGGCGGCGCCTTCGACGAAGCCCAATTCGATCAGACGACGTTCGAGTTCGGCAGCCGGCAGGCCAGCGCCGCCACGCTCTGCGTCGATCGCATGTATGCGGCCACGGAAGCCCACGCGGGCAGCGCCAAGTGCTATGGTTGGATGAGTATTCATTGCGAGTAAGTCGTAATAGCATTGAAGAAGTTGGCTCGCCAGCAGGAGGTAGTAGAAGCATGGCAAACATCGTTCTGGCGCATGGCGCCTGGTCGGCGGCATGGGCGTGGAAGAAGATGCGCCCCCTGTTGCGCGCCGCCGGGCATGAGTTCTTTTCGCCGACCTATACTGGCCTCGGCGCCCGTGCCCACCTCGCAGCGCCGACCGTCGACCTCTCGACACACATCCAGGACGTTGTCGGTGTTCTTGAATTCGAGGACCTGAAAGACGTGGTCCTGCTTGGCCATTCCTATGGCGGCATGGTCGCGACGGGCGTCGTCGACAAGGCACGCAGCCGTATTGCACGCGTCGTGTATCTGGATGCGTTCGTGCCGAAGGACGGCCAGAGCCTGTTCGACCTCGTCGGTCCCAAGGCCGAGGGCAACATGCGCAAAGGTGCCGAGAAAGACGGCGACGGCTGGAAGCTTACCGTCAATCCGATGCCGCCCGACACCGCGCCCGAGGATGTCGCCTGGGCCAGCCCGCGTCGTCGGCCGCAGCCGATCAAGACCTTCGAACAGAAGATCAAGCTCGAATCGACGGAGGCTTCACCACCGCGTCACTTCATCTATGCCAAGCGCAACATGCCGGGCGATGCGTTCCGCCAGTTCGCCGATCGCGCCCGCAGCGAGGCCGGCTGGACCTGCGACGAGATGGACGCCAGCCACAATCCACACATCACCTGCCCGCAGGAGCTGATGACGCTGCTGACTAAGATCATGGCGTCTGCGTAAGGGGACTGTCACATGAGCGCCGATCTCGCCTACTCGATCCTGCGCCAACTCGGCCGTGAGAAGCGTAGCGACGATCGGCTCTCGATCACCGGCAGTGGCGATCCGATATTCGTCACGCCCTGGCGGATCGGCCAGGCAGGATCGGCCGCGCTCGGCGCGGTCGGTCTTGCCATCTCCGATCTCTGGAGGCTGAAGACCGGCATGCCGCAGTCGGTGAGCGTCGATACGCACGCCGCCGCCGCGTCACTGCGCTCCAACACCTATGTGTTGCGTAATGGCGAGAAGCCCGTGTCGTGGGATCCGCTCACCGGCCATTACCCGACACGCGACGGCCGGCACATGTTCATCCACACGAACCATCCGCATCACCGCGCAGGCGCCTTGCGAATCGCCGGCGCGAAGGATGATACACGCGAGGCGCTGGCCGAGGCCGTCGCCCAGTGGGAAGGACTGGCGATCGAGGAAGCGATTGCAGAGGGCGGCTGCGTCGGCGGCCTGACGCGCAGCCGCGAGGAATGGAACGCCCATCCGCACGGCATCGCGATTTCCAAGCTACCGCTGATCGACATCGTGAAGATCGGCGAAGCGCCGGCGCGTCCCTTGCCGCAGGGCGATCGTCCGCTTTCCGGCGTGCGCGCCTTCGATCTGACGCGCGTGCTGGCCGGCCCGACCAGCGGCCGCGTGCTGGCAGAGAATGGCGCCGACGTGCTGCATGTCGCAGCGCCCCACCTGCCCTATCAGTCCGAGTTGCTGATGGACACCGGCCACGGCAAGCGTTGTGCCTGGATCGACCTTCTGACGCCGGCCGGCGTCGAGACCATGAAAGTGCTGCTCCGCGAGGCCGACATCTTCACGCAAGGCTATCGCCCCGGCACGCTGGCCGGCCGCGGCTTTTCGCCGGAACAGGTCGCGGCTCTCAAGCCCGGTATCGTCTGCGTCAGTCTCTGCGCCTATGGTCACGAAGGCCCGTGGGCGTCGCGGCGCGGTTTCGACTCGATCGTGCAGAACGTCACCGGCCTCGCCGCCACGCAGGGCTCGCTCGACAAGCCGCGCAACATGCCCGTGCAGGCGCTGGACTATATCGCCGGTTACCTCGGTGCTCTGGGCGCAATGGTTGCGCTGGCCCGCCGCGTCGAACAGGGCGGCTCCTGGCTGGTGCGCGTGTCGCTGGTCCAGGTCGCGCACTGGCTCGCGAACCTCGGCACGGTCGACGCCACAAAAGGTGTCGCCGAACTGCCCGACGGCGACCTGCTGCCTCTCCTCACAGAAAGCGTTGGACCGTTGGGCCGACTGCGCCACCTGAAGCCCGTCGTCCAGCTCGGCACCACGCCCGCTTACTTCGCGAGGCCCGCCGAGCCACTCGGCTCATCATCTGCACAGTGGAGTTCATGACCCCATGTCCGACATTCTGAAGACAGAAGCCCAACTCGAAGCGATCTACGGCAAGCCAGCCGAAGCCGCGACCGTCAAGGAAGTGAATTGGATCACACCGCATTACCGCGCCTATATCGAAGCCTCGCCGTATGCTGCACTGGCGACCTCCGGCGCCGAGGGGCTCGACTGCTCGCCGCGCGGCGACAAGCCCGGCTTCGTCCGCGTGCACGACGAGAAGACGCTGATGCTGCCCGACCGGCGCGGCAACAACCGGATCGACTCGCTGCGCAACATCGTGCGCGATCCCAGGGTGGCGCTGCTGTTCATGATCCCGGGGATCGGCAACACACTGCGCGTGAACGGCCGCGCCCATCTCAGTGTCGAGCCCGGGCTGCTCGAATCCTTCGCCGTCGATGAGAAAGCGCCGCGCTCGGTCACCGTGATCGAGGTCGAAGCCGTCTACTTCCAGTGCGCCCGCGCATTGGTGCGCTCTGAACTCTGGAACCCCGAGCGTCATGTCGATCCCAAGTCGCTGCCCAGCGCCGGCCAGATTCTGGCGGCACTCAGCCAGGACAGGGTCGGCGGCGAGAAGTACGACCGCGAATGGCCGGGCCGGGCTGCGGCCACGATGTGGTGATCCGCGAACGCAAACCAGCCGACGACGAAGCAATCCGCCGCCTGAACGACACGGCCTTCGGCGGCCCCATCGAAGCGAAGATCGTCGAGGACCTGCGCAAGGCAAGGCTGGCGACCATCGAACTCGTCGCCGTCGAAGCGGACGAGATTGTCGGACACATCCTGTTCAGCGCGCTCAAGGTCACGATCGGCGCGGAGATGATCCCTTCCCTCGCTCTCGCACCGATGGCCGTTCTTCCCGGTCGGCAACGGCGCGGCATCGGCAGCGAGCTGATCCATCATGGGCTTGCCCTCGCTCGTCAGCGCGAATGGTGGGCGGTGATCGTGCTCGGCCATCCCGACTACTATCCACGCTTCGGCTTTTCCGCGGCGGTCACCAAGCCGCTTGCCGCGCCTTATTCGGGTGACGCCTTCATGGCGCTGGAGTTGGTGCCCGGCGCCCTGTCCGGCGCAGACGGACGGGTCGTCTATCCGCGAGCTTTCGACATCGACGCCTAGGCTGCAGCAACCGCTGCCGTTCGTGCGACCGGCCGTGCCTCGAGAGCATCGATGAAGCGCCGGCAATAAGCCTCCGCCGTCGTGCGCATCACCTTTTCCTTCAACGCGACATGGCGCTCCTTGCGCTCGGACAGTGGCATGATGAGCGCCATGTTCATGGCGTCAGCGATGGCATCGGGATCGAACGGGTTCACGATCAACGCCTCCGTGAGCTCCTGCGCGGCGCCGGCGAACTGCGACAGCACCAGCACGCCCGGATCTTCATCAGATTGGGCCGCCACAAACTCCTTGGCCACCAGGTTCATGCCGTCGCGCAACGGCGTCACGACGCCAATGCGACCGATGCGATATAGGCCCGCCAGGGTCGCACGCGGCGCGGTGCGCGTGGAATAACGCAACGGCGTCCAGTCGAAGTCCGAATGCCGGCCGTTGATCCGCCCGGCCAGCCGGTCGAGTTCGACGCGCAGCTTGCGATATTCGTCAACCTCTTCGCGCGAGCGCGGGCAAATTTGCAGAAAGTGGATCTTGCGTTTGTGCTCGGGGTGCTTTTCAAGCAGCCGTCCGAACGCCTCGAAGCGATGCGGCAACCCCTTGGAATAGTCCATGCGATCGACGCCGATGGCGAGCGCGCGCCCGGACAAGCTGCCGAACACGCGCTGCACGAGCTTGTCGCCAGCAGATCGTTCTGCCTCCTGGGCGAACGACTGGGCGTCGATGCCAATAGGATCGGCGAAGACGCGCAGCCGCCGGCCGTTCAGCCGGATCCATTCACCCTCGACCGCTGCCCCCAGCATGCGTTGCGCGCAGTCTCGGAAGTCGCGCGCATGTTCCTCGGTCTGGAAGCCCACGAGATCGTAGGCGCAGAGATCCGCCACCAGCTCGCGCGCCACCGGCATCGCCTCCAGCATCGACGGTGGTGCGAACGGCACATGCAGGAAGAAGCCCAGCCGGCCGTTGAAGCCCTGCTCGCGCAACAGGCGGGCAAAGGGGATCAGGTGATAGTCGTGCGCCCACACCGTGTCGTCGGGCTGCAGGACCGACGCCAATGAAGTCGCGAAGGCGCGATTGACAGCGAGATAGCCCTCATAATCCTCGCGACGGAAATGCATCAGGCCCAGCCTGAAATGCAGCAAGGGCCACAGCGCACCATTGGCGAAGCCAACGTAGAAGCCGCGATGCGCCTCGGCCGTGAGGTCGACGGTGGCATAGGTCACACCGCGCGCCTCGACGATCGCCGGCTGCAGCGATGGATCGGCCGAAAGCCGCCCGCTCCAGCCGAACCACATGGTGCCGGGCGTCAGCAGATCGCGCAGGGCGACCGCGAGGCCGCCCGCCGTAGCGCCCCGTGCCTTGGGAATGGGAACGCGATTGGAGACGATTACGAGGCGTGCCATAGCCCCTCCTCCCAGCTCCTCGAGAGCCGCATTGCCGACAGGATCAGCCCGACCTGCGAGTAAGTCTGCGGGAAGTTGCCCCACAGCTCGCCGGTCCGCGGATCGACATCCTCCGACAGAAGCCCGACGTGGTTACGCCGGGCCAAAAGGTTGTTGAACAGTTCGAGTGCCTCCTCGCGTCGGCCAACGCTCGCCAGCGCGTCGATGTACCAGAAGGTACAGAGCAGGAAGGCGTTGGACGGTTGACCGAAGTCGTCGGCCTCGACGTAGCGCATCAAAAAGCCGTTTCGCATCAGCTTGCGGCTCACCATGTCGAGCGTGGCGTGGAAGCGGGGATCGTCGGAACGCACCAGACCGATCTCGGGAAACACCAGGCTCGAAGCATCGGCCATGTCGCGGTCGAGCACGCCCGACAACCAGCCTTCCTGTGTCGTGGCGCGCTGCAGGATCTCCTGGCGCAGCACACCCGCCTTGGCGAGCCATTCGCGCGACTCCCCGTCGAGCCCGACGCGGCGGGCGATCAGGCCGAGACGGTGCTGGGCGGCCCAGCACATGGCCGCCGAGAAGGTGTGCACCTCCTCGCGTTCGCGATATTCCCAGAGGCCCGCGTCAGGCGTCAGCGCGGCACGATGGGCTTCGTTGCCGACGGCGCAGAGCTGACGATAGAGCTCGACATCGCCCTGACGCGGTAGGCGCTCGTCCCAGAACATCTGCGCCGCCGTCAACACCATCGAGCCGTAGACATCGTTCTGCTTCTGACCCACCGCGGCATTGCCGATGCGCACCGGCCCGTAGTTTCGGTAGCCCGGCAACGTCTTGACCAGCCGCTCCGTGGTGTCCGTGCCGGGTGCGATCGGGAACAGCGGCGCAACGTTGTGCACCTCGCCGCGCGTGCTGCCGGCCTCGACGACGTCGACGATGAAGCGCACGTAGCTTTCCATGGTGCGCGTAGCCGAAAGCCGGTTGAGGGCCGTCACGGTGAAGAAAGCGTCGCGCAACCAGGTGAAGCGATAATCCCAGTTACGCACCGTGCCGGCCGCCTCGGGCACGGAGGTGGTGAGCGCCGCCAGCACCGCGCCGGTATCCTCGTAGCTGCAGAGCTTCAAGGTGATTGCCGCGCGGATCACCGCGACCTGCCAGTCGAACGGGATGTTGAGGTCACGTACCCAGGTCTGCCAGTAGACCTCGGTCTCGCTGAGGAACGAGCGCGACAGCGCGTCGACATTGTCGGTGATACTCTCGTCGGCGCCGACAATCAGGGTCATCGGCCGATCGAGGGAGAATTCCGTCTCGTGCAGGATGTAGCTCAGTGATGCATCGGTCGTGAGGCGTTGCACCGCCGTATCGCCATAGAAGCGGATATGATTGCTGCCGACCGTGACTTGCGCTTTCTGTGCGCCATAGTCGAAGCTCGGCCGCAGACGCAACGTCACGCGCGGCCGCCCGGCCACCGGCTCGAGACGCCGGATCAGCATCGGCGGCCGGAACATGCGGCCAAAGCGACGGAAGCGCGGCGCGAAGTCCAGAATGCGCATCGAACCACCAGCCCCGTCGATGGTGGTCTCCAGGATCGCTGTGTTGGGCACATAACGCTGACGGCTTTCCTTGGCACCTTCGACAACGGCGTCCATGAAACCGGTCTGCGGATCGTTGCCGCCCAACAAGGCGTTGAACACCGGATCGCCGTCGAGCCGACCCAGCCCGTGCCAGACATGGCGGCCGTTGCGGTCGATCAGGCTCGCAATGGAGCAGTTGCCGATGACACCAAGATCGAGACTGCTCATGCCGAAGCTCCAGCTGACATCCGCTGAGGCAGAGGACGACCGCCCAGGCGCTCAGCATTATTGGCGAGCCAGCCACGCACCAAAGCCGGATCGCCCTTGAACATCTCCGCGACTCGCAAGCCTTCGCCACCGAAGCGGCGGGCCGCGCTCATGCCGGCTTCATCGGTGAAGTCGTCGCCGACGAAGATCGGACGACGGCCACGGAACGGACTGCCTGCCATGAGGCGCTCGACCGCAAAACCTTTCGAGGTCGCACGCGGACCGATTTCGACAGCCTCGCGCGCCGGGATGAGCCTGAACAAAGGATGATCGTCCGGCACGAGGGCGCGCACGGCCTTCCACACATCGTCGTGGCGTTCTGGCGCGAGGCGGTAATGGACTGCACATCCATGCTGCTTGGGTTCAATGAGGATACCCGGCCACCGCTCCGCCAACGTTCGAAGCGAATCGCGCCAGGCTTCCGGCACAGCAAGACCAGCCGGCATCTCCTCGGTGGTTCCGTCATCGAAACGTAATCCAACGCCGTGCTCGCCGGCGGCCGCACTTTTGAATGGCTTCAGGAGTTGATCGATGGTGACGATCGACCGGCCGCTGACGATCGCCAGCGCGCCGCCCAGCAAGGCACGAAGATGGTCCAGCAGGACCGGAAGCGCGGGAGGCACCACGACCGTCTCAGGCGTCGCCGCAATCTCAAGGAGCGTGCCGTCGAGATCGAGGAACAATGCAGTCATACGGTCGAAATCAGGTGCCATCAAAACCCCTCTGCGCCGGATTGTCTTTTGGGGCGCGAAGGGCCTTTGACCACTGCACGCCGGGTTCGGGGGCCGTCCCGAGTGAGCAGCCGCGCCTTAAGCGCAGGTGATCAACGTCTCAGGACGGGGGTAGTTCCCGAAAAAGCAGCGGTCGTGTGGCGAGATTGTGGCGAACGGCGAGAATGGTTAGCGAAGTGTTCCCATCTTCTGCCAGAACGGCTTGCCGCATTCATAGGCTGCCGCTGCGGGCGAGATGCCGGCATCGCGCAAGCTACGTGCATCGAGTTCGGCCAAGTAGCGCCGTGCCTCGATCCGTCCGCGCCATAGTGCGAACATCGTTACCATGCGCATGGTCAGGGTCGACCGCGGTGTGGCCGGCGTGGCGAGACTGTGTGGCTGATGGACGAAGCTGTTGCGGGACTGGACGCTCATCTGAACCCTCCTTGGGTCTCATGAGGCAAAGATGCGCGCCGCAAGCCGTGCTCTCAATTACATGGAAGGTAATGAGAAAGCCGCGCTAGTCTCACCTTCTGCGAACCATCGGAGACTTGGTCCATGCTTCCCTGCCAACGCACCCTGTTCGACATCCCGCGCGACGTTTGTTTCTTCAATGCCGCCTCGTGGAGTCCGCTGCCCATCGCCGTGCAGGATGCGGGACGCGCCGCCGTTGGACGCAAGGGACAGCCCTGGAAACTCGCGGGCACCTTCCAGAGCCAGCAGTACGAGCGGGCGCGCAAAGCGGCCGCAGCTCTGATCGGCGCCGATCCCGTCGATGTCGCACTCATCCCTTCCGTCGGGTACGGCGTCTCGACCGCGGGCAAGGTGATGTCGGTCCCGCGCGGCAGCCGCGTGCTGGTGCTGCAGGACGACCACACGTCACCTGTCTTGGAATGGATGAGCCGGGCGGAAGCCGCCGGTTTCACCGTGGAGACCGTGCAGCAACCAGCCGACGGCGACTGGACCTCGGCTGTACTCGAAGCGATCGAGCGCAAGGACGCCGCGCCGCTCGGCTTAGTCTCGATCTCCTCGGTGCATTGGTCGGATGGTGGCGCCCTCGACATGCCGCGCGTTGCCAAGGCCGCGAAGGCCAAGGGTTCTGCGTTGCTGGTCGACGCAACGCACGATGTCGGCATCCGCCGCATCGACGTAAAGGCGCTCGATCCCGACTTCCTGATCTTCCCGACCTACAAGTGGGTGTTGGGGCCTTATGGCCGCGCCTTCATGTACGTCGCCAAACGACATCAGAACGGCGTGCCGCTGGAACAGACCGCGCCGGCGCGCAAGGCGGTCGCCGCCGAAGACACGATCTACTTCCGCGACCTTGCCTATGCCGACGGTGCACGGCGCTACGACATGGGCGAGCGCGACCATTTCATTTCCATGGAGATGGCGGCCCTCGGTATGGAAATGATGGCGGGCTGGGGTAACGAGCCGATCACGGCGCGGCTTTCCATGCTCACCGACCGGCTGGCCGACGGGCTCGCCAACACGGGCGTGCATGTGATCGACAAGAAGCTGCGGGCACCGCATGTGCTCAGCCTGCAGTTCCCCAAAGGCATGGCGCCGGATCTGCCGCAAAAGCTCGCGGCCGAGAATGTCTACGCCGCGCCACGGCTCGGCCGTCTCAGGATCAGCCCGCACGTCTACAACGACGAGCAGGATGTCGACCGCTTCGTCGAAGTGTTCAAGAAGGTGGCGCTCTAGCTCAGAGGTGGCGCGTCTCCGCGGGTGACTGCGACCAGTCGTTGTTCGCGCCGTCCTGGAAGACGATCTCGCGCGCCGCGAACTGCAGCGGTGCGTCACCGTCTAGGCAAGCTACGTTGACGGCATAGAAGACGCCTCCCAGCACTTCCATGTTGCCGCGGCCGAAGGGCTTAATGCCGCATCGCCGGCAGAAACAGTGACGGATGATGCCGCTACCGAAGCCGTACTCCGTCACCATGTCAGCGCCCTTCACGAGGCGAAAAGCATCCTTCTTTGCAATTGTTTTCCAGAATCGACCCTTGGCGCAGATTGAACAGCTGCAGCGGCTGGTCTCGGCAGCAGGATCGAGGTCACACTCGAAGCGTACGGCGCCGCAATGGCAGCCACCTGCATATGCTTTCGCCATGGGGTTTGGCCTTCCGATATATAGTTAACCATCTGGTAAAGTGTTGAAGTAACAATGCCTGCCTGTCAAGCTCGTGACGGGGCGCAGGAAGGGATCGCTATGCGTAGTTCTCGTCGACAGGTGCTGGCCGCGGCATTCGCGGCACCGTTCGTTGCGCGCAGCGCTGTTGCACAGGGCAAGTATCCCGAACGCCCGATCAAGATCATCGTCCCCTTCCCGCCCGGTGGCGGCGTCGATCTGACGGCACGGCTCATGATGGAGCCGCTGTCCAAGGAACTCGGCCAGACCATCGTGATCGAGAACAAGGGTGGCGCCGGCGGCATCATCGGCGTCGAGGCGATGTCGCACAGCCCGCCCGACGGCTACACGCTCTCGCTCACAGGTGCCGGCACGCTCACCGCAGGCCCGCATCTGCGGGCGAAGATGCCTTACGATCCGCAGGCGCTGACGCAAATCACGCGGCTGGTGCGCATGCCCTTCATCGTGGCGGTGCGCAACGAGCTGCCGGCGAAGACGCTTCCGGAGTTCATGGAGCTGGCGAAACGCCAGGAGCTGCGCTGGGCCTCCGGCGGCATCGGCACCAGCCAGCACCTCGCGGGTGAACTCTTCACGCAGATGTCCGGGCTCAAGATGGTGCATGTGCCTTATCGCGGCACGGGGCCCGCACTGAACGATCTCGCGGCCGGCATCGTCGATGCTTATTTCGGCGATCCTGCAACCCTGGGCCTGATCCGCAGCGGCAAGGCACGCGCCATGGCCGTCACCTCGCCCGAGCGCTGGCCCGTGTTGCCCGACACGCCGGCCATGGCCGAAGCGGTGAAGGGCTATCAGGCTGAAAACTGGTACGGCCTCGCAGCGCCTCCCGGCACGCCCAAGCCGATCGTCGACCGGCTCAATGCCGCCATCGCCAAGGTGCTGGCCGAGCCCGACGTGAAGAAGAAGTACGACGAGAACGGCCTTACCCCAGCCGTACTCTCCCCGGCCGATTACGTGGCCTTCCTGAAGCGCGACTCCGTCACATGGGGCGACGTGGTGCGCAAGGGCAACATCAAGCTCGACGAATAATGTCCGCGCGTTTGGCCGTCGATATCGGCGGCACTTTCACCGATGTCGTGCTGGAAACCGGCACAGCAGCCCATGCCACCAAGATCCTGACCACGCCCGACGCGCCGGAACGTGCCGTGCTGGAGGGCGTGCGCGCCATCCTCGCGGAAGCGAAATGCCGGCCGGGCGATGTCACCCTGGTCGTGCATGGCACGACGCTCGCCACCAATGCGCTGATCGAGCGCAAAGGTGCACGTACGGCACTCGTGACGACGGCGGGCTTTCGCGATTCGCTCGAGATGGCCTGGGAACATCGTTTTGAGCAGTACGACATCTACATGGAGCGGCCCGAGCCGCTGGTCTCGCGCGACCTGCGCTTCGGTGTGCCCGAACGCGTCGCTGCCGATGGCGCCGTCTTGCTCGCCCTCGACGAGAAGGCCGTACGCGCCGTTGCCGCCGAACTCCGGAAGGAGAAGGTCGAAGCTGTCGCCGTCTGCTTCCTGCACAGCTTCACTAACGAAGCGCACGAGCGCCGCACCGGCGCAATCCTGGCCGAAGAGTTGCCGGGCGTCGCGATCTCACTGTCCTGCGAAGTCTGTCCCGAGATCCGCGAATACGAACGCACATCGACCACGATCGCCAATGCCTATGTGCTGCCGCGCATGGCAGGCTATCTCGGCCAGCTCGAAACCGACCTGAAGCGCGAGGGCATCGCCGGACCGCTGCTGCTCATGATGTCCTCGGGCGGCATCACCACCGTCGAGACGGCGCGGCGCTATCCGGTGCGGCTCGTCGAGTCCGGCCCTGCCGGCGGCGCCATCCTGGCGCGTACCGTCGCGGCCGAGAATGATGCCCGCAAAGCGGTTGCCTTCGACATGGGCGGCACGACCGCCAAGCTCACCCTGCTCGACGACCTCGAACTGCAGCGCTCGCGCCAGTTCGAGGTCGCGCGCGCCTACCGCTTCATTCAAGGCTCCGGCCTGCCGGTGCGTATCCCCGTCATCGAGTTGGTCGAGATTGGCGCCGGTGGCGGCTCGATCGCGCGCTTGGATGCACTTGGACGCCTCCAGGTCGGCCCCGACTCCGCCGGCAGTGTGCCCGGCCCGGCGAGCTACGGCCGCGGCGGGACCGAGCCCACCGTTACCGATGCCGATACTGCGCTCGGTCGTCTCGATCCCAAGCGCTTCGCGGGCGGCGCCATTCCCCTGCATCGCGACAAGGCCGAGGCGGCGTTGCAGTCGCTGGCCGGCCCGCTCAAGACCGATGCGCAGGGCGCGGCGGCCGGCGTCGCGGAAATCGTCGACGAGACGATGGCGAGCGCTGCTCGCGTGCACGCCGTCGAAAACGGCAAGGACACTGCTGATCGCGACCTGATCGCCTTCGGTGGCGCCGCGCCGCTGCACGCCGCGCGGCTGGCCCGCAAGCTCGGCATGAAGCGAGTGATCGTGCCAGTCGGTGCCGGTGTCGGCTCGGCTTTCGGCTTCCTGCGCGCGCCGATCGCCTATGAGGTGGTGCGCACGCGCCATGTGCGCCTGGACATGTTCGACGCCAAGATGCTGAACGAGCTCTTCGCCGCCATGCGCCTGGAGGCCGAAGCCGTGGTGCAGCCTGCGGCGCCGGGTGAAAAGCTGGTCGAGCATCGGCAGGCGTTCATGCGCTATCGCGGACAGGGACACGAGATCGCCGTACCGCTTCCCAACGAAGCCTTCGGCGCCGACGCAGTGCGCGACCTGCGTCGACGCTTCGAGGCGACCTACGAAACCGTGTTCGGCCGTGCCATTCCAAAGCTCGAGGTCGAAGCGCTGACCTGGACCTTGTCGCTCGCCACCGACCGGCCGTTGCCGGCGCCGGCGAAGGCAATCGCCGTCCTTGCCGCGCCGACGCCATCGGGCCATCGCGAGGTGCTGGATCCGGCCAGTGGTGTGCGCGAGCAGGCCGCGATCCATGAGCGGCACGCGCTGAAGCCCGGCATGACGCTCGACGGGCCGGCACTGATTGTCGAGGATGGCACGACGACCGTTGTGCCCAAGGGCTTCACGGCCCGCCTCAACGCCGTGAGCCAGATCGTACTGGAGGATCGCGCATGAGCACTCCAACGGATATCCGCCTGCAGGTGATGTGGAACCGCCTCCTCTCCGTCGTCGAGGAGCAAGCGCGTGCTCTAGTACGCACCGCATTCTCGACCAGCGCCCGCGAGGCCGGCGACATCTCGGCCGGCGTGTTCGACCTGGAAGGCCGCATGCTGGCCCAGGCCGTCACTGGCACGCCAGGCCATGTGAATTCGATGGCGCGCAGCGTCATCCATTTCATCCGCGAATTCCCGGTCGAGACCATGAAGCCGGGGGACGCCTACGTAACCAACGATCCGTGGAAGGGCACCGGCCATCTCTACGACATCGTCGTCACCTCGCCGGCCTTCCACAACGGCAAGCTGGTCGCCCTCTTCTCCTGCACGACGCACGTCGTCGATATCGGCGGCCTCGGCCAGTCGCCCGACGGCCGGCAGGTGTTCCACGAGGGCCTGTTCCTGCCGCTGCTGCCGCTGATGCGCGAAGGCCGGATCGACGAGAGCGTGATGCGCATTGTGCGCGCCAACGTGCGCGAGCCGGTGCAGGTCGAGGGCGACATCCACGCGCTGATCGGCTGCAACGTCATCGGCGAGCAACGGCTTTCGCACATGATGGCTGAGCACGGCATCGCCGATCTCGACGAACTCGGCGCGCACATCATCGACAAGAGTCGGGCCGGCATGGTGGCGGCCATCGCCAGGCTGCCGCGCGGCACCTGGAAGGGCCATATGCGGATCGACGGCTACGATGCGCCGATCGACCTGCACGCTGCCGTCACCATCCATGCCGACCATATCTCGGTCGACTATGCCGGCACCTCGGGCTCGTCGATCTACGGCATCAACTCGCCCATGTGCTACACGGAGGCGTACACGGCCTTCGGCATCAAATGCGTTGTGGCGCCGACCATTCCCAACAATGCCGGCACGCTCGACTCGATCCTCGTCACGGCGCCGGAGAACACCATCGTCAACGCGCTGTTCCCAGCCGCCGTGAACGCGCGCAGCACGATTGGCCATATGCTGCCCGACGTCTGCTTCGATGCGCTGCATCAGGTGATTCCAGGCCAGGTGCCAGCCGAGGGCACCAGCAATCTCTGGAACCTGAAGCTCGGCGCCGGCCACGGCATGACCGGCACGATCGGCAACAGCCGCCCCTTCATGGTGACGACCTTCCATTCCGGCGGCGCCGGTGCGCGCCCCACACTCGACGGACTGTCGGCAACGCCCTTTCCGTCCGGCGTGCGCAACGTGCCGGTCGAGATCACCGAAACCATCGCGCCGGTGGTCGTCTGGAAGAAGGAGTACCGCCAGGATTCCGGCGGCGCGGGTCAGCAGCGCGGCGGCCTCGGCCAGGTGATGGAAGTCGAGCATCGCGAGGGCGCACCCTTCGGCATCTTCGCCACGTTCGAGCGCGTGAAGCATCCGGCGCGTGGCCGCGATGGCGGCCAATCGGGCGGCAACGGCCGTCTCTCCCTGGCTTCAGGCCAGGAACTCAAGGCCAAGGGCTTCCAGACCATTCCGGCGGGCGAACGCCTGGTCGTCGAGATGCCGGGCGGTGGTGGCTTCGGCGATCCGAAGAAACGCGACCGTGAGGCCGTGAAGCGCGACGTGAAGCTGGGTCTCGTCAGCACGGAGCAAGCAAAGACGGCCTACGGCATCGAGAACGACTGACGTAGGGGCCGCTGCCAGAAAAATTTGTCCCTCGCTGTGACGCTGAGGTTGTAGTCTTTCCCCTCAAAGGGAAAAGAGGAAACCCAGATGTGGCAGCCCAGCGAGCGCTACCCCGATCCGGCGGTGCGCGTGCTCGATCCGTCGTTCAACCAGTATCGGCTGGTGCTGGCGTCGGTCGAGCGTCTCTACACCGGCTGCCGCTGGGCCGAGGGACCGGTCTATTTCGGTGACGGCCGCTACCTCCTGTGGAGCGACATTCCCAACAACCGCGTGCTGCGCTGGGACGAGGAAACGGGTGCCGTCTCGATCTTCCGCAAGCCGTCGAACAACGCCAACGGCCACACGCGCGACCGCCGCGGCCGGCTGATCGCCTGTGAGCACGATGCCCGGCGCGTCGTACGCTTCGAGTATGACGGCGCCATCACGGTGCTGGCCGACTCCTACAACGGCAAGCCGTTGAACTCGCCGAACGACGTCGTCGTGAAGTCCGACGGCTCCATCTGGTTCACCGATCCGACGTTCGGCATCCTGGGTTACTACGAGGGCCACAAGGCCGAGAGCGAGAACAAGCCGGCCGTCTATCGTCTCGATCCCACAACCGGCAAGCTCACCGTGATGGCCGATGACATTGCCGGCCCCAATGGCCTCGCCTTCTCGCCCGACGAGAAGAAGCTCCATGTCGTGGCGTCACGCGCCGAACCGCATCGCACCATCCTGACCTATGACGTGCTGGGCGACGGCAACGAGACCAAGCTCGGCAAGGGCTCGGTGCTGATCGATGCCGGCCCGGGCGGCTCGCCCGACGGGTTCCGCGTCGATGTCGACGGCAACCTGTGGTGTGGCTGGGGCATGGGCTCGCCCGAACTCGACGGCGTACGTGTCTTCAATGCCAATGGCAAGCCGATCGGCCATATCGATCTGCCGGAACGCTGCGCCAACCTCTGCTTCGGCGGACGCTATCGCAACCGTCTGTTCATGGCCGCGAGCCACTCGCTCTACGCGCTCTACGTCAACACCCAGGGCGCGCTGGGTGGTTAATCGGTTTCGGGAGCGTCAGTAGATCCATGTCCGGAGTAGATTCGAGTTACGCCTGGTGGCGTCTTGTCGCCAGCGTCACGCTGAGTACGGTCGGCGGCATCGGCATGTGGTGCCTGGTCGTCGCCCTGCCCTCGGTGCAGCAGGATCTCGGCGTATCGCGCGCCGACATCTCCTTTGCCTACACGCTGAACACGCTCGGCTTCTTCGTCGGCGGTGTCGTCATGGGCAAGCTGGTCGACAAGCGTGGCATCGTCATCACTGCCGTGCTGAGCGCAATCGGCCTGTCGGTGGGCTTTGCCGTGGCGCCTGCAGCCACGTCGCTCCCCCTCTTCGCCACCGCGCAGATACTCATCGGCTTCAGCGGTGCAGCGACCTTTGCGCCACTGGTCGCCGACGTCTCGCACTGGTTCGAGAAACGCCGCGGCATGGCCGTTGCCATCGCCGCCTCGGGTAACTATCTGGCCGGCACGATCTGGCCGCCGATCATCGAATTCCTGATCCGAGACCATGGCTGGCGCGCCGCCTATTGGATGGCTGCTGCGATCTGCCTGCTGGTGATGGTCCCGCTGGCCTTCGTGCTGCGTCGCCCGCCACCTCTGCAGCATGCCGCCGACGGCAGCGCCGGCGTCGCCGCCCATTCGCCTCGTTCGCTCGGCCTCTCGCCCAACGCTTTGCAGGCGGTGCTGATCGTCGCCGGCATCGGCTGTTGCGTCGCCATGTCGATGCCACAGGTCCATATCGTCGCCTACTGCGCCGACCTGGGCTACGGCGTGGCGCGCGGCGCGGAGATGCTGTCGCTGATGCTAGGCTTCGGCATCATCAGCCGCATCGCCTCGGGCTGGATCGCCGACCGGGTCGGCGGCATCAAGACCCTGTTGCTGGGCTCGACCCTGCAATGCGTGGCGCTGGTCTTCTACCTGATCGACGATTCGCTCAACTCGCTCTACGTCGCCTCCGCCCTGTTCGGCCTGTTCCAGGGTGGCATCGTGCCGTCCTACGCCATCATCGTGCGCGAGTACTTTCCGCCCAAGGAAGCAGGCTTCCGGGTAGGTCTCGCGGTATCGTCAACGCTGGTCGGCATGGCCCTGGGTGGCTGGATGGGCGGCGTGCTGTTCGACATGACCGGCTCCTACCGCGCCGCCTTCCTCAACGGTATCGCCTGGAACCTGCTGAACGGTGTCGTCGCCTGGTGGCTGCTGTTCCGGCAAAATCGCCGCAACGTCTACGCCTGAGGAGCCATCATGCGTATCGTCGCCATCCACGACATCGTCTCGCCCATCCGCTCCAACATCGCCAACGCCTATATCGACTTCAGCCAGATGACGGCCTCGGTCGTGGCGGTGGTCACCGACGTGAAAGTCGACGGCAAGCCGGTGGTGGGTTTCGGCTTCAACTCCAACGGCCGCTATGCCCAGCATGGGCTGTTGGGTGAACGCTTCATCCCGCGGCTGAACCAGGCCAAGCCCGACTCACTGGTCGATGCCGAAGGCCTGCTCGATCCCACCAAGTGCTGGGCCGCGATGATGGCCAACGAAAAGCCCGGCGGGCACGGCGAACGCTCGGTCGCGGTCGGCGTGCTCGACATGGCGCTGTGGGATGCCGTCGCCAAGGCCAAGCGCGTGCCGCTCTGGAAGCTGCTGGCCGATCGCTACAATGGCGGTCAGGCCGATGAGAAGGCCTGGGTCTATGCCGCCGGTGGCTACTACTATCCTGGCAAGGACCTCGACGGGCTGAGGGACGAGATGAAACACTATCTCGGCCTCGGCTATTCCTGCGTGAAGATGAAGGTGGGCGGTGTGCCGCTCGCCGAGGACCTGAAGCGTATCGAGGCGGTGCTGAAGCTCGTCGGCAGCGGCGACAGGCTGGCGGTCGACGTCAACGGCAAGTTTGACCTGCCGACCGCCATCGCATTCGGCCGTGCCATCCAGGACATGGGCCTGCGCTGGTACGAAGAGCCCCTCGATCCGCTCGACTACCTGGCACACGCCGCACTCGCGACGCAGTACGCGCCGCCGCTGGCCACTGGTGAAAACCTCTTCTCGATGCAGGATGCGCGGAACCTGATCCGCCACGGCGGCCTGCGGCCCGACCGCGATATCCTGCAGTTCGATCCCGCCCTCTCCTACGGCCTGGTCGAGTATCTGCGCACGATCGAGATGCTGAAGGCCAACGGCTGGTCGCCGCGCCGCTGCGTGCCGCATGGCGGCCACCAGTTCGCCCTCAACATCGCGGTCGGCCTGCAGTGTGGCGGCAACGAATCCTATCCGCAGGTTTTCGCGCCGTTCGGCGGCTTTGCCGACGATTGTCCGGTTGTCGATGGCCGCGTGACGATGCCCGACGCGCCAGGCATCGGCTTCGAGCGCAAGGCCGAGCTGTGGTCGGTGATGAAAGAACTGTTGCCCGCCAGCTGAACGATCAGGCTGCGGTCAGGCGCGGAAGTTGTCCCAGCCGCCGCCGCCCTGCCAACCACTCGGCTGCTTCGTGTCGAGCGTGCAACCACCCACGGCCAGCACCAGCAACGCGACCGCAAAGGACAAGAAGGAACGAACGCGATTCATGCCATCGACGATGGCACCCGCTCATTCGGGCTTCAACAGGCCCGACTTCACAAGTTCGCTAACGCTTGCTTCCTGGTCCTTCATGTAGGCGGCAAACTCGGCCATCGTCGTCGGCCGGGGGACACCGCCGAGTTCGGCAAGCTTGTCGGCCACGGCCTTTTCCTTGAGCGCACCGACGACGGCGCCATTCAGCGTCTCCAGGATCGGCTTCGGCGTTTCGGCCCGGGTCAGAAGGCCTGCCGTCGTGCCGCCGTCGAACGGCTTGCTGCCGATGTCCTTCAGCGACGGCATGTCAGGGAGCTGCGGCACGCGATCGGGGCTCATCGCCAGCATGCCGATCAGCTTGCCCGACTTGATGTGCGGCAGCGATGTCGTGAGCTGATCCATGTAGAGGTCGATCTGGCCGGCCATCAGGTCGTTGAGGCCCGGTCCCGACCCCTTGTAGGGAATGATGTTGAACTGCACGCCTTCATTCACCTGGAGGCGCAGGATGGCGATGTGATTGGTCGTGCCGTTGCCGGCGTGGCCGATGCTGACCGTGCCCGGCTTAGCTTTGGCCTCGGCGAGTGCGGCACGGATGTTCGCGAAGCGGCCACCGGGCTTGCCTACGATGATCATGGGCACCGTGCTCAGCAGAGAAATCGGCGTGAACAGAGGCACCATCGACGGCTTGCCCGCGAGATAGGGCGCGACGAAGAGCACGCTGAAGCTGCCCATCACCACCGTGTAGCCGTCCGCCGGGGCATTGGCCGCGGCCTCGGCGCCGACGATGCCACCCGCGCCAGGACGATTGTCGACGATCACGGTCTGGCCAAGCCGACGCCCCATCGCCTCGCCCACCAGTCGTGAAGTCAGGTCGTAATTGCCGCCGGCGGCGAACGGCGCGATCCACCGGATCGGTTTGCTGGGAAAATTCTGGGACCACGCGGGCAGGCACGGCAATGCCATTGCCCCGCCCAGCAGCGCACGACGTAACAGGGTCGTCATCTCGATTTTCCTCCCACAGTTCCGCGCGCGTTTCGCTCGCCCCTTCAGACTGATTGCAATTTTCGTCTTATCGCGCCACATCGGAATAAGGCCCACCCATCGAGGAGAGAAACCGGGATGCCAGAGCACCAGACGCCGCTTATCGCCACGATCGCTGCGGGTCTGATGCTCGCCTTCATCTTTGGTCTCATCGCTCAACGGCTGCGCATCCAGCCCCTGGTCGGCTACCTGCTGGCCGGCGTCATGGTCGGCCCCTACACGCCAGGTTTCACGGCCGATCCAGCACTCGCAGCCGAGCTGGCCGAGATCGGCGTCATCCTCCTGATGTTCGGTGTCGGGCTGCATTTCTCGCTGAAGGACCTGCTGTCGGTGGCGCGTATCGCGGTGCCTGGCGCCGTCGGGCAGATTGCCGTCGCCACCCTGATGGGCGCCTGCCTCTCCTGGGCGCTCGGCTGGGGCCTGCAGGCGGGCTTCGTCTTCGGGTTGACCTTGTCGGTGGCCAGCACCGTGGTCCTGATCCGGGCGTTGCAGGACCGTCACATCCTCGACAGTACCCGCGGTCGCATCGCCGTCGGCTGGCTCGTTGTCGAAGACCTCGCCATGGTGCTGGCGCTGGTGTTGCTGCCGGCGGTCGCGGTCGTCACCGCAGGCGAGGACGTGCCCGCGACCCGCATCCTCTTCTCCCTGCTGGTCACTCTGGCAAAGGTCTCGATCTTCGTGGCCGTGATGCTAATCGTCGGGCGGAGGGTCATTCCTTGGCTGATGCACCACACGGCGCACACTGGATCGCGCGAGCTGTTCCGGCTCGCCGTCTATGCCATCGCGCTCGGCGTCGCCTATGGCGCGGCCAAGCTGTTCGGCGTGTCCTTCGCGCTGGGTGCCTTCTTTGCCGGCATGGTGCTGGGCGAAAGCGACCTCAGCCAGCAGGCTGCCGAGGAGGCGATCCCGCTGCGCGACGCCTTCGCCGTCCTGTTCTTTGTCTCGGTCGGCATGCTGCTCAATCCGGCCGTGTTCATCGACGCGCCGTTCGCCATGCTGGCGACCGTGGCGATCATCATCGTCGGCAAATCGGCCGCCGCCTATCTGATCGTGCGCGCCTTTCGCTATCCGACGTCGACGGCACTCACCGTGTCTGCCAGCCTGGCGCAGATCGGCGAGTTCTCCTTCATCCTGATCGGACTCGGCATCGATCTGAAGATGGTACCTAAAGAAGCGCGCGACCTCGTGCTGGCGGGCGCCATCATCTCGATCATGTTGAACCCTCTCGTCTTTGCCGTGCTGGAGAAGTGGGAGCGCGACAAGAAGGGGGCCTCTGGCACCTCGGCCTCGCCCGAACCGCCGACTGCCACCGACGAGGCCGAGGCCGAGAGCACGCCGGTCATGACCACCCTCTCCGGACATGACGTCGTCATCGGTTATGGGCGGGTCGGGTCTCTGGTCGGCGCCGGCCTCGTCCGCGATGGCGCAAAGGTGCTGGTCATCGAGGCAGGTGAAACTGCGTCGACCAGGGCCCGCAACGACGGCGCCGAAATCAGTCGCGGCAACGCGGCTGACCCGGCCGTCCTCGCCGCAGCAAATCTTGCCGGCGCCCGACGTCTCTATGTCACGATTCCCGAACCCTTCGAGGCCGGCCAGGTAATCCAGCAGGCGCGCCTCGCCAACCCGACGATCGATATCCTGGCGCGGGCGCATACCGACGCCGCCGTGGAGCACCTCGATCGACTGGGCGCCAATCTCGTCGTGCTGGGCGAGACCGAGATCGCCCACCGCATGCTCGAACGGCCTCGCGGAGACGTCGTCGAAAAGACGTCAGCTTAACTCTACTGGCCGCTCACACGTTGCAAGGCGGGCCGGGCGTTGAGCCGCGCGACGTAGTCGTCGAAGACCTTCTCGCCCTTCAGCCCCGGCGCGCCGAACATCATGGCCCAGCGAATCTGCGATCCGACATATACGTCGGCAGCGCTGAACTTGTCGCCGAGCAGATAAGGTCCTTTAGCCAGGGCCGTCTTGAAAGCGGCCACGACCTCGCCATAGCTGCCCCAGCCGACGGCCGTCTTCTGCGGCGGCGCTGGCCGCTTCATCATCTCGTCGAGCAGAGCCGGTTCGAAGCAGCCGGCTCCGAAGAACAGCCAGCGATAGTAAGTGCCGCGAGACGGATCGCTCAACGCCGGCGCCAGACCAGCTTTAGGGAACGTATCCGCGAGATAGGCGATGATCGCCGCTGTCTCGGTCACGACCGTGTCGCGATGCACGATGGTCGGCAGCTTGCCCATCGGGTTCAGCGCCAGGAAGGACGGCGTCTTGTGCTCACCTTTTTCGAAGTCGATGGGCACGATGCGATAGGGCGCGCCGGCTTCCTCGAGCATCCAGTGCACCATCTGCGCCCGCGAGCGCGGATTGTGATAGAAGACGATTTCGTCGGTCATGCTGTACCTCCCTGCGGCCGCCGCAAATATGGCGCTTGGAAAGAGATATGTCCCGATTGTCGTTTCTTGCCAGCCTCCTCTGTGTCGTTGCCGTGACGCCAGTTGCGGCGCAAGCACTGCCAGCACTTGATTGCACTGGGCCATTTGCCCGTGATGCCGATGAGAACACCGTCGCCGCCGCCTTCGGCGCTGCCAATGTCACTCGTGCGGACATCCCGATTGGCGAAGGCTACACCGAACCGGGGACCGTGGTTTTTGCCGGTGACGATGCCAAGCGCATCGACATTCTCTGGCGCGACGCTGTGGCACGCGCCCAGCCGGCCACGGTGTTCTTCCGTGCTGGCTCGACCTGGCGTATCGCCATTGTCGGACTACCCGACAAACCGGTCGCTCTCGGCGCCACTCTGGAAGAGATCGAGGCCATGAACGGCAAGCCGTTCAGCATCACCGGATTCGGCTGGGACCTCGGCGGCCGTGCCGTCGGCTGGCATGACGGCAAGCTGGCTCACCCGATCGGTGGTTGCATGCTGTCCCTCGGCTTTGATCACGGGCCGGACGCGCCGCCCGGTGCACTCGAAAAGGTGAATGGCGACGTCGAATTTTTGTCGACCGACGCCGCCATGCGCCAAGTGAACCCGGTGGTGGTCGAGATGGTGCTCAACTGGGAGCAATGAGCGGCGATGCGAGTAATCCTGGACGCCGGCAAAGAAAAAGGCGGCCCGTGAGGGCCGCCTCGTTCATGTTCCAATACGATCCAGGTTACTGGACAACGATCTCGACGCGGCGGTTCTGCGGCTCGCGGACGTTCGGGCCGGTCTGAACCAGCAGGCCCTGCTCGCCACGGCCGATCACCGCGATGGCCGTCGCCGGCACGCCTTCACGCACCAGAGCGTCCTTCACAGCGTTCGCACGACGCAGCGACAGCGCCATGTTGTACTGCTCCGAGCCCGACGTATCGGTGTGGCCCGTC
>NZ_SCVC01000010.1 GCF_004297405.1 Reyranella sp. | reverse complement strand
GCCTGCGAGGCGGCGACCGTGCTGTTCATGCGCAAGTTCGGCCCGACCATTCGGGCACGGGCTGCTACGCCGGCTGCCGAGCTGTCCATGCTCGGCAGGATTGCGGCCCTTCTTCCCACCCATACCCGCCGCTCCGAGGAGAGCCAGGCGCTGCAGCAATTCTCGACGCCGCTCGCTCTCGGGTTTGTCGCCGCCAGCGCTGCTGCGACCACCCCGGCTGATCTCGTGCTCGAGCCTTCGGCCGGCACGGGCCTGCTCGCCATCTTCGCGGAGCGTGCCGGCAGTGGCCTGCACTTGAACGAGCTTGCGGCCACGCGCGCGGCCTTGCTCGGACGCCTGTTTCCCGCTGTCGCGACGACACGCTACGACGCGGCTCACATCCACGACCATCTCGACGATGCCGTGCGCCCGAGCGTCGTGCTGATGAATCCGCCATTCTCGGCTGCGGCGCATGTCGACGGCACCGTCGCCGATGCCGCCCTTCGCCACATATCGTCTGCGCTCGCCCGGCTCGCCGACGGCGGGCGTCTGGTCGCGATCACCGGCGCCAGCCTCTCGCCGGACCATCCGTCATGGCGCGAGGCCTTCGTCCGCCTCCAGGAACGCGGCCGTGTCGTGTTCTCCGCCGCCATCGATGGGCGTGTCTACGCACGCCACGGTACCGCGGTCGAGACCCGACTCACCGTTATCGACCGCATTCCTGCCGACGATCCAACATCGTTTCCAGCATCATTCAGCATGGCCCCCGACGTCGGCACGCTACTCCGGTGGGTGATATCGCATGTTCCATCGCGCCTGCCTCTCCACAGCGCTGCCGTGCTTCCGACAACCATCCATCCCGTCGCGGTCAGACCGAGCCGCAGGCCCGCACAACAGCGGCTCGCTGTTGCAGGCAGTTCGTTCGAACGAGCGGGCATCGAGCTCGCGTATGAGACCGTCGACTGGAAGCCGACCGAGGACGGTAGCCTCACCGAAGCGCTGTATGAAGGGTACGACCTGCAGTCGATCCGGATTCCCGGTTCGCAGTCCCATCCGACACGGCTGGTGCAGTCGGCGGCGATGGCGTCGGTCGCGCCACCCAAGCCCTCTTACCGACCGCACCTGCCGGCCGATGCCGTCAGCGTCGGCCTGCTGTCCGATGCCCAGCTCGAGAGCGTCATCTATGCGGGCGAGGCCCATAGTGGCCATCTCGCCGGATCGTGGATCGTCGACGAGACCTTCGACATCGTCTCGGCCGCGCCCGACGATGCCAACAACGCCCTGCGCTTCCGCCGCGGCTGGATGCTGGGCGACGGTACTGGCGCCGGGAAGGGCCGCCAGGTCGCCGGCATACTTTTGGACAATTGGCTGAAGGGCCGCCGACGGGCTGTCTGGATCTCGAAGTCCGACAAGCTGATCGAGGATGCCCAGCGCGACTGGTCGGCGCTCGGCATGGAGCGGCTGTTGGTGACGCCACTCGCCCGCTTCCGCCAGGGAATGCCGATCCGCCTTGAGCAGGGCATCCTTTTTGCCACCTACGCCACGCTACGGACCGACGCGCGCGAGGAAAGGGTTTCGCGGGTCCGGCAGATCGTCGATTGGCTGGGTTCGGACTTCGACGGAGTGATCGTGTTCGACGAAAGCCATGCCATGGCAAATGCCGCCGGCGGCAAAGGCGAGCGCGGCGATCAGGCGCCCTCTCAGCAGGGCCGTGCAGGCCTGCGCCTGCAGCATGCTCTGCCCGACGCCCGTGTCGTCTATGTCTCTGCCACGGGCGCGACCACGGTGCACAATCTCGCCTACGCCCAGCGACTCGGCCTCTGGGGTGGCGAGGACTTCCCCTTCGCCACGCGCGCCGAGTTCGTCCAGGCGATCGAGGGCGGCGGCGTTGCCGCCATGGAGGTGCTCGCCCGTGATCTCAAGGCGCTCGGCCTCTATGCGGCCCGGTCGCTGTCGTACGAGGGCGTCGCGTACGAGCTGGTCGAGCACGCCCTCACGCCGGAGCAGGTCCGCATCTACGACGCCTATGCCGGCGGCTTCCAGGTCATCCATAACAATCTCGACGCCGCCCTGCAGGCCGCCAACGTCACCGGCGAGCGCGGCACGCTCAATGCCCAGGCGAAGTCCGCGGCACGCTCGGCTTTCGAATCCGCCAAGCAGCGCTTCTTCTCGCATCTGATCACCTCGATGAAGACGCCGACACTGATCCGCGCGATCGAGCGTGATCTAGAGGCGGGATATGCCGCCGTCATCCAGATCGTCTCCACTGGCGAAGCGCTTATGGAGCGTCGACTTTCCGACATTCCGACCGAGGAGTGGGGCGACGTGCAAGTCGACATCACGCCGCGCGAGTATGTGTTGGACTACTTGGCGCACAGCTTCCCGACCCAGCTGTTCGAGCCCTTCACCGATGGCGACGGCAATCTCTCCTCGCGGCCGGTTTATCGCGACGGTCAGCCGGTGCATTGCCGCGACGCCGTCGAGCGTCGTGATCGCCTGATCGAGCGGCTAGCCTCACTCGCACCAGTCCAGGGCGCGCTTGACCAGATCGTTCAGCGCTTCGGCACTGACCTGGTCGCCGAGGTGACCGGTCGGTCGCGGCGGATCGTTCGCAAGGGCGACAGGCTCTGCGTTGAGAACCGTCCGGGCTCGGCCAACCTCGCCGAGGCGCAGGCCTTCATGGATGACGACAAGCGCATCCTGGTATTCAGCGACGCCGGCGGCACCGGCCGCTCCTACCATGCCGACCTTTCCGCCCGGAACCAGCGGCTGCGTGCCCACTACCTGCTGGAGGCCGGCTGGAAGGCCGATACGGCCATCCAGGGGCTGGGACGCAGCAATCGCACCAACCAGGCTCAGCCGCCGCTGTTCCGGCCGATCGCTACCGACGTGAAAGCCGAGAAGCGCTTCCTGTCCACCATCGCCCGCCGGCTCGACACGCTGGGTGCCATCACCAAGGGCCAGCGCCAGACCGGCGGTCAAGGCCTGTTCCGGGCCGACGACAATCTCGAATCGCCCTACGGCCGGGCGGCGCTACGTCAGCTCTACGTACTGCTGTTCGCCGGCAAGGTCGAAGGCTGTTCGCTGGAGGCTTTCGAGACGGCGACGGGCATGAATCTGACCGACCAGGACGGCAGCCTGCGTGAGGAGCTGCCGCCGATCACGACCTTCCTCAATCGCCTGCTGGCACTCACCATCGGTCTTCAGAACACGCTGTTCGGGGTGTTCGAGGATCTGCTGCGCGCGAAGATCGAGGGCGCGCGCGCCTCCGGCACCTACGACGTCGGCGTCGAGACCCTGACGGCCGAGAGCCTGACGGTGACGAAGCGCCAAGTGGTGTATGTCCATCCGACGACCGGCGCCGAGACGCAGGTATTCACCATCCGCCGCAAGGAGCGCAACCAGCCTCTCGCCCTGGCCGATGCATTGGACCGGGCCGCCGATCCTCGCGCGGTCCTGCTTGTCAATGCGCAGTCGGGCCGGGCGGCGGTGCAGGTGTCGGCGCCCAGCGTCGTGCTGGACGATGGCGAGGTCGAACGCCGCGTCCGGCTCGTGCGTCCGATGGAGCGGACGGCGCTTTCGGTCGCGGCCCTCGAGCAATCGCACTGGCAAAGGT
This sequence comes from Reyranella sp., assembly GCF_004297405.1. Lineage (GTDB taxonomy): Bacteria > Pseudomonadota > Alphaproteobacteria > Reyranellales > Reyranellaceae > Reyranella. The sequence goes on along the minus strand of NZ_SCVC01000010.1, from coordinate 5,633 downwards.
CGGACCAAGCTGCGTTTGCCGAGGCTTGGACACGGGAGCTCGCCGAGATACCTCCTTTCACGGAGAGCGAGCTCCTTATCGTCACTGGCCTGCTGCTGCCGATCTGGAAGCGCCTGCCGGACGAGTCCATGCGGGTCTATCGGCTTCAGACGGACGCCGGCGAGCGCGTCATTGGCCGGCTGGTGTCGCCGGCCTGGGTGGTGCAAGCCGCCTGCGCCGATGGCGTGAGCATCGCGCCGGCGGATGCCTTGACCGCCGTGCTCGACGGTCGGACCATCCTCGAGCTTCGGGACGGGTTGTCACTTCGCCGCGCCAAGGTGATGGGCCTGTTCCGGGTGGAACTCTTCGGCTTCACCGACGGCATGGTGGATCGCCTGAAGGCGACGGGGCTGATGTCCGAGATCATTGCCTGGAAGCTGCGGCTGTTCGTGCCGACCGGTGCCAATGGACCGGAGATCCTGGCGGCGTTGATGGAACGCTACCCGATCATCCGCATCGCCGATCGGGCCGCGGCGTGAGGAGGCAGTCATGCCGTTGCCCGCCGCGGACCTGGCCCGTCGCCTCGCGCGCAATGCCGAGGCGGTGTGCCGTCATTACCTCTCGAACGGCCGTCGCGAGGGCCGCTACTGGCTGGTTGGCGATGTCGCCAACACGAAGGGCCGCAGCCTGTTCGTGCGCTTGAGCGGCCCGGACCAGGGCAAGGGCGCAGCTGGTAACTGGACCGACTCGGCCACCGGGCAGCATGGCGATCTTCTGGACCTGATCGCCCTCAATCGCGGATTCGACCGCCTGCGCGATACCTTGGACGAGGCACGGGCGTTCCTGGCCTTGCCTTCGGACCAGATCGCTCCTCGGCAGGAGCGTCTTCCCGCGCCGCGCGGTTCGCCTGAGTCTGCTCGGCGTCTCTACGCCATGTCTCGCCCGATTGCAGGCACCTTGGCGCAAACCTACCTGCATCGTCGCGGAATCACAGCCGTGGCGCATTATGACCCGCTACGCTTCAATCCACGCTGCTACTACCGGCCCGACGAGCACAGCCCGACCGAACCTTGGCCGGCACTGATCGCCGCCGTCACCGATCCTGGCGGCACGATCACCGGAGCACACCGCACCTGGCTCGATCCGTCAGGCCACGACAAGGCGCCGATCGCTTCACCGCGTCGGGCCATGGGCCAGCTTCTCGGGCACGGTGTCCGTTTCGCCGTGGCCCGCGACGTCATGGCCGCCGGGGAAGGGATCGAGACCATGCTGTCCCTGCGCATGATCCTGCCGACTCTGCCGATGGTGGCCGCACTCTCGGCCAATCACCTCGCCGCCTTGCTGCTTCCACCGACACTGCGCCGTCTCTATGTCGCTCGCGATGCCGACCCGGCCGGTGAAGCCGCGACGGCCAGCCTGTGCACCCGCGCGGAGGCCGCCGGGATCGAGCCGTTCGTCCTGTCGCCCTGTTTCGACGACTTCAATGATGATCTCCGCCGCCTGGGTATTGAAGGGCTCCGGTCATCGGTGCGCCGGCAGCTCGCCCCGCCGGACATGGTGCGTTTCCTGGCTTTGGCCCATGAGGGGATGAGCCCGGGGACGTGAATCACTTCGTCATTGGACGCTCCGCTGCCCTTCGGATCGGACGGGAGCGCGCCCCGGCCTTCCAGAGGGGCGATCGGACGGCAGGCAGCCCGGTCCCGCAACGGCGGTCCTTCAGCTTTCTTCCCCTGCCGGCTGCGCCGGCATTCCTCGCGAGGCAAGAAAGCCTCGGGCCGCCGTCCTCCGCTGCGCTTCGGCCGCAAGCGCGGTGCGGGCCTGTTCCGCCCGCCGTCTGTCGACGCCCACGAAGGCCGCGATGGGCGCGGTCGATCCGACAAAGGACACCATCATGCCGACCCACAACGATCCTGACTTCGAGCCCGTGCACGGCTCATCCCCGACCGACCACGTCCTCACCGAGCTGCAGCTCTTTGGCCACCGTCCCTTCCAGGACGAGCCCGACCCGCGGCCGTTGCCCGAAGGCAACATCATCAACGGCGCCGTCGTCGACATCTTCGATGCGCTGGTCTCGACCCTCACAGACACCCGCCTCGAGCCGGACCTCGAAGACCTGCTGTGGTCGACCGTCAACCTGTTCCATCGCGCCGTCGACCGGATCGAGCGCGAGCTCGACGGCAACGAGCAGGCGCAGCGGCGCAGTCAGAAGGAGCAGAATGGCTCGGAGATCCGCTCGGTCGAGCTGGAGCGTCTCGTCGCCGAAGGCTTGACCCTCATCGAGCGCCGCAATGCCATGGAGCTCTTCCGCGACCAGGCCGCCGAGCGCTTCGAAGTCCACACTGGCTCGACCTGGCGGCCGCGCACCGGCTCGATGGTCAACCACCGGGCGCTCACCGCCGCCATGATCGACAGCCGCGAGTTCCTGAGCGCTCGTCGCCGCGCCGAAACCGAACTGCTGGTGCCGGCCGGACCGAAGATCGCCTTTACGGGTGGTGCCGACTTCAACAACCACCCGCTCATCTGGAGCACGCTCGACAAGGTCCGCGTCAAGCACCCCGACATGGTGCTGCTGCACGGTGGTTCGCCGACCGGTGCGGAGCGCATCGCCGCCCGCTGGGCCGACAGCCGCAAGGTGACGCACGTTCCGTTCAAGCCCGACTGGACCCGTCATGCCAAGGCAGCACCCTTCAAGCGCAACGACCAGATCCTGGAAATCCTGCCGATCGGCGTCATCGTGTTCCCCGGCTCCGGCATCCAGGAGAACCTCGCCGACAAGGCGCGGAAGCTTGGCATACCGGTCTGGCGCTTTGGTTCGGGTGGCGCGTGAGCGCCACCTCCTTCTTGCGTCCCCCGGCAGCCGGATCCGCGAGAGCGAGAGGAAGGCCGGGAGCGGGTGAGCCGCCGGGCCTTCAGAGAGAGCGGGCGGCGGCTCGCCTCTTTCTGCTCTCCGGGACACGATCCATGTCTGCTTCAGCTCTTCCTTCTGCATCCGCGCCGCTGCGCCAAGGTCTCGTGGTGAAAGGCGATCTTGCCGTTCTGCCGTCGGCAGAGACGACGGAGCAGGACTTGCTCGCCGGATTGCTCGCTTCAGCGCGAGGTAGCGAACAAGCTTCTGCTCTCTTGCAGCACTTTCCGAGCATTGGCCATGTTATCGCAGCCGAAGCGGCGCAGCTTCGCGCCTTCCGATTGAGGGGCCGTGACATCGCCGCGTTTCGGCTTGTTCGCGAGATCGCTTGCCGCATGGCCAGAGCCGAGGTGCGCAGACGTCCCGTGCTCACCAACTGGCAGGCGCTGATCGCCTACCTGCAGATGGCAATGGCCTGCGAGCAGGTCGAGCAGTTCCGAATCCTGTTTCTTGATACCAAGAACAATCTCATCGCTGACGAGGTGCAGCAGCGGGGCACCGTCAATCACACGCCTGTCTACCCGCGAGAGGTCATCAAACGAGCGTTAATTCTCAACGCCTCCGCTTTGATCGTTGTCCATAATCATCCATCCGGCGATCCAAAGCCATCGCGGGACGACATTGAGATGACGCGGGAACTGAAAGCAGCTGCCAAGTCTCTTGAGATCGAGCTGCATGACCACGTCGTGATCGGTCATGGCACTCATGCTTCGTTTCGGTCGCTTGGACTACTGTAGAATTGCTGTCTCCTACAGCATGCTCGGTCTGAACTGCGATCGCCGGCTGATGACCTTACCGGCGATCATGAACACGCCGTCACCGGTGTAGTGCAGCGTCGCGGGATGCTTGGGCGAGCCCGCGACGTGCGCCTTCACGACCTCGAAGATGAAGAAGTTGTACTTGGAGATGAGGCTGCCATCCGCCAGCCGGCATTCGAAGCTGGCATGGCATTCTGCTATCAGCGGTGCGTTGACTTCCTGCGCCGTGCGGGGTCAGCTTGAACTTCTCGAACTTGTCGATCTCCGCTCCGGATGTGTTGCCAACCCCGACCACCTGATCGGTGAGCGCCGTCGTCGGAAGGTTGATGACGCATTCCTTGCTGCGCCGGATCAGGCCGAAGCTATGGTTGCCGCCAGCGATCACGCAGCCGACCAGAGACGGCGTGAACTCCATCACCGTATGCCAGCCCATGGTCATGATGTTACGCTGGTCGCCATGCGCTGAGGTGACCAGTACGATCGGTCCAGGTTCCAGGAAGCGCCGGATTCCGGAGACCGGCAGGTCGATCTTGCGACGGGGGCTCGCCATCTGTTCTTCCTTGGCTGGAACGAGGTTCCTCGAATTGATCAAGGTCCAGCGTCTCTCATTTGCAACCCAAAGTCTCTCTTCTGCCACGTTCATGTTTGATAAGATCCGCCGGCGCCATGGTGGTGGTGGAAGGCGCGACCGTTCGACCCTGGTCACGGAGACCCACCATGCTTGCTACCGGTATCGTTCTCAGCATCGTCGGCCTCGGATTCTTCTGCTGGCTGCTGTTTACGCTGGCCATCTATGCGCTTCCCACCTTCGCCGGACTCGCCGGGGGATTGGCGGCGTTCCACAGTGGAGCCGGAGTCGTGGGCGCCATCACCGTCGGATTGCTGGTAGGCGGGGCGATCTGGGCGCTTGGACAGTTCGTTTTCGCGAGTACGCGCACGCCGCTCCGCGCCATTGTCGGTCTGGTCTATGCGGTCCCGGCTGCCATCGCCGGCTATCAGATGTCGTTTGCCTTGGCGGGCCTCGGCCTGCCTGGCGGCGTATGGCAGGCGGCATTCGCCGTGATCGGCGCCGTTGTCTCCGGCTGTACGGCCTTCTCGCGACTTGCACTGTTGGCTCCGGCGCCGGACGGGCGGGGCACGGGGAGCACTTACTCGCCTGCTGGTGGGCGGCTGCACGACCAGGGCTGACGCCTTCCGTTTCCATCATCGAATAGGTTGGCGAAGATCGGCGCGGTGAACGTCTGCCTTGACGCGACAGGCAACGCAGCCTTCCGTGACCAGTTCGAGGAGGCGCCCACTAGCGAGCCGACAGGGGCAGGCGAGATGCGCTGTCGACGACCGGTTGGGGTGAGACGATTCCGTCCTTTTTCTCTGACATGGCCGCCGTCTCTTCGCTGGATGTGCCGGTGCTCTTGCGCAGGACCCTTCAGGTTGGCCACGACGTCTCCCGAGGAGCTGTTTGGCGCGCGACCACGGCCTCTCTTTGGCTTGATCTGGCCAGAGGACGGCTGCGCCTCGATCGCCCGAGCCGCAACGGCGGCGGTTCGACTTTCTTCCCCTGGGCTTCGCCCATTCCTCGCGCGGCAAGAAAGTCGCCCCGCCGCCATCCTCCGCTCTGCTCCGGCCCGTGAAGGGTGCGGCGTCGATCGCCTCCGGCCTGCAGATCGCCATCGAGGCCGCGATGGTCGCGGGGCTCGAAACAGCACAGGAGAAGTCACATGGCCAACATCGGTTCCTTCAAGAAGGTCAGCAACGAGTACCAGGGCGAGATCGTCACCTTGAGCGTCCAGGCAAGGGGCGTGCGCATCGTCCCCGAGGCCAACCGGTCCAACGACAACGCACCGAGCCACCGGGTGTTCGTCGGCCGGGCCGAGATCGGGGCCGCCTGGTCGAAGCGCTCCAACGAGGGCCGCGACTACCTCTCGCTCAAGCTCGACGATCCGAGCTTCAACGCCCCGATCTTCGCCAACCTGTTCGACGACGAGGACGGC
>NZ_SCVC01000009.1 GCF_004297405.1 Reyranella sp. | reverse complement strand
GTCGATCTCGTCGACAAGCCCAGAAAAATAGACTCGGGCGGCTAGCAAGCGGCCCCAGAATGCCGCGTCACCAGCCCCGTCCTTGGCGGTCGCCCGTGCGCTCGCCGAATAGGCGTGAGCCTGCAGATATTGCGATGACAGTGTCGAAAAAGGCGCCAGCGCATAGACCCGCAAAGGGTCATCTTCGATCGTCCAGAACCAGCTATTGAGGCCCACACATAAGCAGTCGACAAAGCGTGCAACGTCGAGTGGGCTCTCGAATTGGAAGCCATAGGAACTCCCTTCTCCATGCCAAACAACGTTGACGAATAGAATATTTCCGTTCTGCGCGGTACGCATGTCAGAATCGGTGTTGCCAACATAAATGACCTCGCGACTGGTCCAGCCCTTGTCCGCGAGAATATGGGTCGTTGCAGCGGTGAGCGGCTTGAAGGGCATGCCGTTCTGGCCGCCGATATAGTAGGAAACTGGTCCCAGCTGAGCCTCGAGCACCTCCTTGAATGACTTGGGCGGGGAACCGTCCTTGTAGGTTACCGTCCAAACTCTATTGCTGATGAAGACCGGTTCGACGTTGCGACTCTTCAGGTAGCGCAGGAGCTTAATCGTCTCGGTGAAGAGATCGGCGTCGATCGGGCCAGCCTTGGCGAGCACATCGTGCAAGGAGAAGATCGCTCCCTTGAGCATTCAATCATCCTCGCCAAAGAGCGAAAGCTGCTTCGTCGCCTCAGACGCCGTCTCGCCAATGCTATCGCGAACGAAGCGATCAAATGCGTCCTGCTCGCGCGGAACCGTAAACAGTGCGCCGGTCTCGAGGCCGAGCCCCGGCTCGAACTGGACACGGTCGTGCGGCCAGTAAGGAAGACGAAGGCATGCAATGGGCCGCTTCAGGGAGCTTGCAAAGCGCACCGTATGCGCTGTGCCACTGCGGCGCTTCCATTCGACCGGGATCAGGATGCACGCTAGGGCCGCCTGGAGTCGGTTACGTTGCACGAAATTGTCGCCGCTGTAGCTCGCCCGAGGAAGATATTCCGTGATGATGGCACCGCCGCCGGCGAGGATGCGCTCGCGCACGCCGCTCGAGCCCTTCGGATAGTCTTCGAGGATCCCGGTACCGAGGACGGCGATAGTCGGAACTCCCGAGCGGAGCGATTCCTCGTGAGCAAGCTGGTCGATGCCGGCGGCGAGCCCACTTACGGTAGGTACGCTCCAGTCGCTGAGACACGCGCCGACGTAGCGGGCGAGGAAGATGCCGTCGTCGCTCGGTTTGCGCGTGCCCACGATTGCGACCGACGGCTCGTTGAGACGGTCTACGGAGCCCTGGACGAAGAGCCAATGTGGCGGCCGAGTCAGCTCCAGCAGGCGTGCTGGAAACTCGCGATCCGAGCGTAGAATTAGCCTCACTTGAAGGTGCTCTAGCAGCTCGCGCATTTTCACCGCACGATCAGCCGCTTCTGCTCGGCGCTCGCGCCAACCTGATGGTTGATCGGACGGTCCTTCCGACAGAATTGCGCGGTAGCTGGAACCCTCTTCGGCCCACTCGAAAAGCGTCTTTGGGCCGATGCCGCGCATCGCCGAGAGCGTGAGGAATGCGTCTGTCTCGGTTCTTGGTGCTCGTGATGCCGACGAGCCGGACCGGTTGTTGCCGTCGCGCGCTTCGGGACCTGCCCTTGGCTGTGGCGTTTTCGCTTCGTCCATGGCTACAGCATATCGAAATCATCAGCCGGGAATACCCGCCGTGCGACGAACAGCCCGATGATCGGCACGCCGGGAAATCTGGCGCTCAACACGCTGTGCATCGCTCGAAAGTGGGTGCCCGCGGTCAGCACATCGTCGACGATTCCGATGCTTGTGGGCGTCCTCTGGGCAGCAGCTTCGTCGATCGCATAGGCCTCGATCAGTTGTTGCACCGTCACCCGATTGCCCTGTGCTACCTCATGCGAGGCGGCGGTAGACTGAGTCTGGTAGACCAGATTCCGAACATCAGGCTCGGGATTGCGCATCAGCCGGCAGATCCGCTCGATCCTATCGTCGTAGTCGGGATGATCACGTGCCTTGGAGCCAGGCGTCGGCACTAGCGTGGCGCTGTTCAGCCAGTTCGGATTGAGTGTCGCAGCGAGCGTTTGGGCGCAGCTCATGATCGCACGGCCCTTGTGGTAATAGCCGGCATTGCTGGACTGGCTGGGCTTCTTCTTGAGGTTGCTGATCAGACTGTTGGTCTGGCTGAACGAATAGTCGCGATGCGAGGTATATTCGAACAGATAGAAGCAAGTGTCCGCAGGCGTCAGATGAAAATGGTCACCGCGATTGCTGTCGTCGATCAGGGATAGGCGGACCGTCAACCAAGCGCGCTCCAGATGTCGTCGGGCGTCCTTACCCGAACCGCCCCTTCCGCCTCGAAGCGGGCAGGCCAAGTGATGTCCGACCGATTAAAGCACGAATCGAGGATGAACAGCTTGCGTCCTTGGTGCAGGGCGGCCCGCGCCTGCGTCAGCGTACCTGACGTGTCCCCCGCTTCGACAATGATCGTACCTTCGGTTAGCGCGCTCATCGTGACGTTCCGCTCGGGAAAGAACAGTCTGTTCTGAGGCGGCGCTTGCTTGCCATAGCGTAATACCGGCACCTGTGAGATGACGAGATGCTGGCGCGCGATCTCCTCCTGCAGCTCATAGTTCTCCTTGGGATAGCAAGCGCCGAGTGGCGTCCCAACGACGGCGATCGTTCGGCCTTTACGCTCGATTGCGGCGTTAAGGGCTGCGGTGTCGACACCTTTGGCAAGTCCAGACACGACCGTGAAATCGCGATCGACCAGTTCGCGAGCAAGCCGCTCAGCTCGGCGAACGCCGTCCTCGGAAGCCTCGCGGCTGCCCACCACTGCAACGCATCGCGTTTCGGTGATCTCCCAGGCACCCCGATAGTAGAGCAGTTCGACGGGATGGCGGGCATCGCGCAGCTTCATCGGGTAGTCGCCGGCATGATTGATGCGCACGCCAAACTGATGGACGCCCCCCTGCTTTAGCCGCTTCATGACTTCAGTTGCGCACTGGTCGGCGAGCTGGGGCGGCGTGAAGTCGGATGGCAACGCTGCAGGATCGGCAGCGAACTTGTTCGCAAGCGTCTTGAAGGTGGCGCCCTGCTCGAGCCAGAGCGCCTCATAGGCTCCAAGCTCCCGGCGCGGCGAAATAGGCGACAGCGCAGGCCCGGCGTCGTTCAGCGCCAACCGCATGCTCACGCGATGCCACCTTTTGCTGATTGTTGGGCCATTGGCGCCTCCTTTCCGCCGCATTGCCCGCGTGGGCGATAGAGATGTGAAGCCATCGCATCGATCATGGCAAGAAAAACGTCCCTTGGGTCACATAGCTGCAGCGAGGATGGGACTGCCTGCCAACGACCAGCAAGCAAAGCTTGTTCTCTTTTAGTTCTCATGTCAAATCATGTCACTTGTGATGTAGCACTTGCTGCCAGGGATCGACACACACAAGATGTTGACGTCTGCAGGCTGGACGCCACTAGTGCGTTCTTAATACGTTCGCGCGTCGAGAGCATTTAAAAATTTTCTGACTCTGGCTTGCCGGGTCCCCCTTCGGATTTCGATCACCCCTTGGGAGACCAGCAAGAGAGCGCACGGCTCTGCTGATCGCAACCTGCCGCCGTTGAATGAGGGAGCTCTGCCTTGAGACCTTTTCGCTTTATCCATACTGGCGATATCCATCTCGACAGCCCGCTCAAGGGGCTTTCCGGACAACAAGGCGCAGCAGCCGAACGGATTCGGACCGCAACGCGCATTGCGTTCGACAATCTTGTCAGTCAGGCAGTCGAGGACGAGGTCGACTTCGTCGTCATCGCCGGCGACCTCTATGACGGCGATTGGCGCGACTATCAGACCGGACTCTTCTTCGCAAAGCAGATGGGTCGACTTGCGCAAGCCAACATCCCGGTCTTCGTGCTTCACGGCAATCACGATGCAGAAAGCCAGATCACGCGCCGGCTTACCCTGCCCGCCAATGTTAGCGTGTTTTCGGCGCGCAAGGCAGAGACCTTCCAACTGCAGCATCTCAACGTTGCCGTTCACGGCCACAGCTTCCGCCAGCGGGACGTCACGGACAATTTGGTTCCCGCCTATCCGCCGCCGATTGCCGGTTGCTTCAACATCGGCGTCTTGCACACCGGGCTGGGCGGGATGCACGGGCACGCGAACTATGCACCATGCGCCATCGAGGATTTGGTCAACAAGGGATACGACTATTGGGCGCTCGGCCACGTGCACCGGGCCGCCATTCTCCACGAGCGGCCGCATGTTGTGTTCTGCGGCAACTTGCAGGGCCGGCACATTCGCGAATGCGGTCCGAAAGGCGCGTCGCTGGTTTCAGTCGAGGATGGCCAAGTCGAGGGGATCTCACCGCTTCACGTCGATTGCGTCCGCTGGATCCATTTGCCGGTCCCGGTGGATCTATGCAGGACGTCGGCTGACGCCATCGACCTCGTTCGTCAAGCGATCGCGGCTACCGCCGAGCGCGAAGCCGAAGGCCGTCTTCTCGCCTGCAGAATCGAGCTGACGGGGCGAACCGGGCTGCACGGCGAATTGCTCGCATCGACAGAACATGTCCTCGCCGAGGTAAGGGCCGCCGCATTGGGCTTGGGCGAGGAGATTGCATGGATCGAGCGGCTCGTCATTGCGACTGCTAGCCCTGAAGGCGCCGCCTCGCGCAAGGATGCGTTGGGCGATCTGCAGCGGATAATGGAAAGCGCTGGAGGCGACGCCGAGTTGCAGGCACGGCTTGCGTTGGATCTCGGGGATCTCGTCCGCAAACTGCCTCACGATGTCCGCGCGGAATCGGACGATGCCGTGCTGAAGGCGGCCATCGACGGCAACGTTGCAGGCTCGATCACTCATGCCGGTGCGTATCTCAGCGCACGTATCGCAGCAGAGAAGGCGTAATCACATGCGCATCCGACAGCTTGATCTCTTGCGATACGGCCACTTCACGGACGCCATCATCGCCTTGCCGGACAGCAAGCCGGACTTCCATATGCTGCTTGGTGAGAATGAAGCCGGAAAGTCGACGGCGATGGGCGGTGTCGAAGACTTGTTCTTCGGCATTCCATCGAACTCATCCCGCAATTTCCTTCACGAGTACAATGCCATGCGCGTGGGCGCGCTTCTGGAAAGGGGAAGCGATACTATCAAGGTACGCCGGCGCAAAGGTAACAAGGATACGTTGCTGGGCGATGATGACCTGCCCATGCCGTCGGGCGAGGGCGCGCTTGCGCCATTTCTCGCGGGCGCGGATCGCCGCTTCTATGCGCGGATGTTCAGTCTCGATCACGAGCGCCTGCGCCAGGGC
>NZ_SCVC01000008.1 GCF_004297405.1 Reyranella sp. | reverse complement strand
TCGACGATGCTCCACCTGCCTGCCACCCCATCACCCGGCTGCAGGCGAGACGTCGTGTGTGTCGATCCTGTCGAGCTTGCCGAAGCCTTGAAGGCGGACGCCTCGTGACGCGGGAGCATGACTTGGCTTAGCGGCCGAGTCACGGAAGCAGAGGCGGGGTTAGAAATCCTCGAGACGGTCGATCGCAAGGAGCGCCATATCGACGACGGGTCTCCAATCTGACGCCATCCTAACGGGCGGCCATTTTCCAAGCATGCGGCTCTCTCACGAGTTGCCTGGTGCAATGTAACGACACCAAGTTCGTTGTGCGTTGACACAAAGAGCGTTCGGCACCTGCCGCGCGAATGGGCTGCCGGAAGCCCAGTCTTTGTGTACTCACTCACCGCCGTCGTGCTCGTACTTGTCGTCAATGCCCTCTTGTGGGGCGATGGCCGGATGAGTTGCGGCTTACGGGTGAGGGTGGTGTTTGCCTCGCGATTTCGGGTCCGGGGGCCATTCAATGCTAAGTGGCCTTTGTGATGCAAAGCTCGATCGCCAAGCAGGTCGACCTTGCTTCGATGTCGGCGAAGAGGGGCTAAAGGACGATAGTGAAGTTCACCATCGTCCTCGCGTTAGCTACCAAAAACGCTTGGCGCCCATCCAGTAAGGTTTCGTGCGCTTGTCCCGGTCATCACCGCCCAAGCTCGCAGCCGTGGCCGCGGCGGCGAGTGCGAGCGCCATGGTAGCTGCGGTCAGAAAGGCTGCCAACGCCGTCTTCTTTCGAGCCTCATCGGCAAGATCTCTTGCCTTCTTTACAGCGGCTTGAGCCTCCGCAAACGCCCGATCGACGCGCTGCTCGGCTTCGTTTTGAGGTAAGCCACTTTGCTGAGAGACGATCTGCGCGAGATAGGCGCGATCATCAGTTGGTAGAGTGTTGTCTCTCAACGCCGCAGCAAGAGTCCGTACTATGGCGTCGCGGTCTGGGGCTGCAGCTCCGGTCGGCTGCCCAGACCCAGGCCGAAGAAGGCGATCGGCCGCGACATCCCCGGGGTCGAGAGACAGCCGAATATTTGGATTGGAAGCTGTTCCTCCAGCCGCAGCACCAGCGACTACGGCACCAGTTTCAGAGGCGGTCTTCAGAATGCCTCCGACGCCTGAAGCAAGAACTGCCGTGGTGAAGACCAGACCGACAGCCCACACACCGAATCCATAAGCACCGTCGCGAAAGTTCTGCTCGTCTTCGGTGCCGTCGAGCCATGGAGTTCGCAAGCGACCAGCTAGGTAGCCACCTGCCGCGTAACTCACGACCTGAACCGTCGCGGCGAAGAGAGCTGTGAGCACGAAGAAGGTGGTGCCGCTAAGTCCACGATAGGGATGCGGTGAAACCGCTAATAGACCCAGAGCGGAGCCGAACGTGTACAGTACGAAAGAAATCGCCGCGGCCCCCACCGCGCCCAAAAGTATAGGTCCCCATTCGAGGTATCGTAGGGGCCGGGAAACTTCCGCCACTGTCACCATGGTGCCCTCCGCTAGCGAAAGCCGACGAAGGAGAGGATCGCCATGACAATCACGACGAGCCCGACGAGGTAAATGATCGAGTTCATGGGATGCTCCTGAAGCTGCCTTACGGCCGGCAACGGCATCCCGAAGTCGAGGTTGCAGGGTTCTGACATTTTCTTGCCCAATTCGGGCGTATCCACCTGGCCGGCTATCGCCCGGCTCTCCGCTGATCTTAGAAGCCCGCGGATCTGGACCGTCTTCTTATCCATCGTGGCGAAGACGTGAAGGGCCGTAAGCTCCGTGGCCTTCCGTTGCTCGACCTCGATCGTTTCGATCAGCCAACCGTTACGATGCAACTCGGCGCCACCGGCGCGTCGAGCTGCACCAGGGCACGCGAGCTCTCGGGTAGTACGGCCTCCATCCGCAGTGGCTGCCACTTCGTGTCATGCTTGTACTTGTTGCAGGTGCTGTGGGGCGTCTCTACCATGATCCTCAGCTCGCCCATTTTCCTGTCCTCGAAGGGGAATTCGGTCCTGGCGTGAGTTCATTTGGGATGGACCTCTCTGCCGGACACGTGGTTTCGATCAATGTCGTTGCTGAATGCTGGAGGAAAGAGGCGGGTCCCATTAACGTCCGACGAAAGACGATGTACCGTGCCGTAGGAGGCTTGCCGGAGGCCCCATCGTGGGAGATCCCAGCGCGCTCTCGCACGGCAGCCCGGAAACGGGCATAAGGTCTGCCTTCTGACTCAGGACACTTCCCGGAAGCATGGCGGCAAAGAGAAGAAGGGCAGGGGCGACGGCCAGGCGTGAGACGAAACCTGTCCGCCGGCACGTCAAGCGTGCAGGCATCACGCAGCGCATATTGGACGTGGCCGAGGACCTGTTCGGCCGGTCGGGCTTCGGCGGCACCACGACGCGGGCGATAGCGGCACGCGCTCACCTTAATGTCGGGCAGCTTCACTACTACTTCGATTCCAAGCGCGCGATCTTTGAAGCGGTCGTCGGACGACAGGGCAAGGAGGTGACCGAGCGCCGTCGACAGCTCCTTGACGAGGCGATGGCGAAGTACGGCAGGAAGGGCGTGCCGCTGGCGGTGCTGGTCGACGCGCTGGTGCGCTCCCTGCTGCTGGCCGAGGTCCGGCGCAACGGAAGACGCACCTCCCTCCAGATGCAGGCCCGTCTGTTCACCGATCCCGACGAGACGGCGAGCGAAGTGCGGGCCAACATCTACGACGAGACCAACGCGCTCTACGTCGACGCGATCCGCCGTGCCCTGCCCGAGGTGCCGGCGAAAACGCTTTACTGGCGCTACTACTTCATGATGGGCGCCTACGTGTGGACGCTGCTTCAGCCCGGACGCCTCGAGGCGATCTCCAGGGGCCGCTGCAATCCTGCGGACATGGAGTCCGCGGTGCGCGAGATCGTGCCGTTTCTGTGCGCGGGGCTTTCCGCGCCCGCTTAGGCTAGGCTTTCACGCGGCTCTTCAGCCGGCACCGGCATTTGTCGAACTGGTGGAGCTCGACCATGTTGCCGCACGGATCGTTGAGGAAGAGCTGCTCGGCATCAGGACCGGTTGCGCCCTTCAGCGACCAGTAGGTGGCGCCGATGCGATCGAGTTCGGCCTTGGTCTCCACGATGTTCTCGACTGCGAGCGCGACGTGCGGCGCGGTCGGGTCCTTGCCCGGTCCTTGTGAGAAGCGCGATGGGAAATCGCCGCCGATCAGATGGATCTGGCCGACGTCGCCGATGTTGATCCACATGCCGGGAATGCCCGGGATTTCCGGTCGACCCTTGTCACGCTCCAACCCGAGCACGTCGGTGTAGAACTTCTCGACCTCGCCCAAGGTCTTGTCGTCGGCCTCGACGCGGACGCCGTGGTGATGAATCTCCAGCACCTTTATCGCCATCTTCTTCCTCCCGTGGTCGTTTCAAATAATTTAGGTCACTTGACCTGATCGTGCACGACGCGCATCGTCCGGGCAACGAACAACGCTGCCGTATCGCCGGGAGGAACGGGATGCCGAGAGAAGGGAGCGCGGGCTGGTCGAAATCGGCCACGCTGCCCGCGACGCCGCAATCGTTTGCCGGTGTGACGTATGCCGAGATGCTGGCCCGCGCCCACGAGCTCGTGCCGGCGATCGCCGCCCGCGCGGCGGAGTGCGAGAAGCTGCGCCGCCTGCCCGACGAGACCGAGCGCGACCTGCACCGCACCGGCCTGTTCCGCATGGTGCAGCCGGCGCGCGTGGGCGGCGCCGACCTCGATGTCGGCATCCTGGTCGACACCTGCGCCGCCGTCGCGCGCGTGTGTCCCTCGACTGCGTGGAACCTCGGCAACCTCGCCAGCCACCACTGGATGCTGGGCTACTTCCCGTCCGAGGTGCAGGACGAGATCTGGAGCCTGTCGCCCGACACGCTGATCGCCACCTCACTTGCCTTCCCGGCTGGTCGGGGTCGCAAGGTCGAGGGTGGCTACGAAGTCTCGGGCCGCTGGCCGCTCTCCTCCGGCGTCGACAATTCCGACTGGAACATGCTGGCCTTCATGGTGCGCGAGCGCGACGACGGCCCGCCGGTCGACCAGCGCTTCGCCCTCGTCCATCGCTCACAGTACGAGATCATCGACACCTGGCACGCGGTCGGCCTCTCGGGCACCGGTTCGAAAGACGTGGCCATCAAAGGCCTGTTCGTTCCCGAGCAGCGCACTGTCACGGCCTGGGCCATGAACGGCAAACCGCATCCGGGATCCAAGGTGAACGGCTCGGCTCTCTTTAGGCTGCCGATGCTGGCGCTCGGACCGTATGTGCTCTCGGGCGTCATGCTGGGTTGCGCGCAGGGCGCCTACGAGACGACAGTCGGTGCGGCGCGCACGCGTAACGCCACAACGTCCGGCCAACCGGTCGGCGCCAGCCAGGCCGTGCAGCTCAAGGTCGCGGAGGCCGGCGCGCGCATCGACACAGCCGAGATGATGATGCGTGCGGTCTGTACCCACGCGATGGACTGCGCGCGTGCCGGCCGCGAGCCGCTGCACGAGGACAAGCTGCGCTACCGCCGCGACGCCTTCTTCTCGGTGCGCATGTGTCTGGAGGCCGTCGACATCCTGATGGGTGTCGCCGGCTCGAGCGGGCTTTACCTCACCGGCAATATGCAGCGCCTGTTCCGTGATGCGCATGCTGCCAACGCACACGTCATGTTCTCGCCCGACACGCAGGGCGCATTGTTCGGTCAGCATGCACTCGGCATGGCCGGGCCGCCTCCGCTGCTCTAGGGCAGGGGGCGACAACCAAGTTTAAGGAGTGGGAGGAAGCAACAATGTCACTGTCAAAGATTGCAAGGTTTGCCACGGCGCTGGCCGGATTGACGGCCTTAGCCGTCGGCGCGCAGGCGCAGACTCCAGCAGCAGGCGAGCCGATCAAAATTGGTGCCATTGTTTCGGCAACCGGCGCTGGCGCCGGCCTCGGCATCCCTGAGCGCAACGGACTGCTGCTGGCCGAGAAGGACATTAACGCCAAGGGTGGTATCAAGGGCCGACCGATCAAGATGATCATCGAGGACGACGCCTCGAACCCCGACACTGCTCTAAGCAAGGCGAACGAGCTGATCTTCGGCCAGAAGGTCGTGGCCCTGCTCGGGCCATCGCTGACTGCCAGCACCGTGGCGGTGGGCGGCGTGACGCACGCCAACAAGGTGCCGCAGATCGCCTTCACCGGCATCGGCCCGGCGGTCGAGCGCGAACGCAAGTGCGTGGCTCACGTGCTGCCGCCGCAGCGGCTGAACGCCCAAGCGCTGCTCGAATATGCCAAGAGCATCAGGGCTACCAAGGTCGGCGTGCTGCACGACGCGGGCTACGGCAACGTCGTGATGGCCGAGCTGAGGCCGCTCGCCGACAAATACGGCGTCAAGCTGGTGGCGGTCGAGAAGTTCGAGATCGGCGCCACGGACACGACCACGCAAGCAGCCAAGGTAAAGGCGGCGCAGCCCGAGGCGGTGTTTGTCATCGCGACGTCGGCCACGCCGTTCCGCAACGTCAAGCAGATCCAGATCACCCAGCCGGTGATCGCCGCGATCGGCTCGTCGTCCTACGAGTACGTCAACGCCATGGGCACGGCCGCGGACAACATCGCGATCCCCGAGTTCGTCGTTGGCGAGGATCCGCTGCCGCACCAGAAGGCGTTCGTCGACCTCTACAAGCAGGCCTACAATTCGACGCCGAAGAACTACGAGGCGGCGGCGTGGGACGCCGCGCACATCATCGCGTCGGCCCTCAACAAAGCCGGGGCCGATGCGACGAACGAGAAGCTCTGCGAGGCGATGAAGGCACCCTACTCGGGCGTGCTCGCCAACTACGACTTCTCGGCCGACGACATGACGGGCATCCCCATCGGCAGCTTCGTGTTCTCGAAGCTGGTCGGCGGCAAGTACACCCGCACGCCGTTCCGCGTGTCGCAGTAAGCCAACCAAGTCATCGGACGGTGCTGGCCCATGCCAGCGCCGTCCTGCCTTCGCGCGGATCGCCTTCCATGACCACCAGACCATGACCTTGAGCCTCATCCTGCAGGCGATCTTCGCGGGCGTGACGAATGGCATCGTCTATGCCCTGGTCGGCATGGGCCTGTCGGCCATCTTCAAGGGCAGCCGCGTCATCAACGCCATGCAGGGCGAGTTCGCCGTGATCGGCGCCATGACTACGGTCTTGCTGCTCACGAAGTCCGGCTGGCCCTATCCAGCGGCGATCGCTGGCGGCGCGTTGGCGGGCGCCCTGGTCGGTGCCTTCATCGAGGTCGCTTTCGTGCGTTACATGGCGCTGAAGAACGCCAGCGAGGACAGCTTCCTGCTGCTGACCATCGGGCTGGCGCTCACGCTCTCCGCCTCGGTCCTGTTCTTCATCGGCCGCGACGGGCACCTTCTGCCGCCGATCGGCGGCGAGGGGGTCGTGCTGGTACTCGACGCGGTGATCCAGTTGCACGCGTTGTGGCTGGTCGCGATCGGCATCGGCGCGACGCTTGCCCTTCGCGCCTTCTTCCATCGCACGACGGTGGGCCTCTCAATGATGGCCGCATCGATCGATGCGGATGGCGCCGCGACCACCGGCATCAATGTCGGCCGCATGCGCACCTACACCTTCGTCCTTGGCGGCTTGCTGGGCGCGCTGGGTGGTATCCTGGTGACACCGCTGATCTCGGTCGATTACACGCTCGGCCTCAATCTCACGCTGAAGGGCTTTGCCGCCGCGGTGCTGGGCGGCCTCACCAACCCCCTGGGTGCCGCGGTGGGCGGTGTCACTCTAGGGCTGGTCGAGTCGCTCGCCATCATTGGCATTTCGTCGAGCTACAAGGACGTCGTGGCTTTCTCCGTGCTGATCGTCATCATGATTCTGATGCCGAACGGCATCCTCGGCCGCGCCGGGCGGCGAGGAGGTTGAAGATGGCGAGCCTGAACCTGCAGAGGAACCTCCTCTGGATCGCCGTCGCGCTCGCTGTCTGGGCAGCGCTGCCGTTTCTGGTGCCGCGCAACATCGCCGACCTGCTGGTGTTCACCGGCATATACACGATCGCAGGCCTGGGCATCGGCCTTCTGCTCGGCCATTGCGGCATCGTCAACCTGGCGCAGGCGACCTTCTATGGGCTCGGCGCCTATGCCAGCGCCTACTGCACGGTGATGATGGGCTGGCCCAGCATCACCGGCTTCCTGGTGGGTGCCGTCATCAGCATGGCGCTGGCCTACGTGATCGGCCGGCCGATCCTGCGCCTCACCGGCTATTTCCTCGCATTGGGCACCCTGGCGCTGAGTGCGATCGCGAGCGCGCTGTTCTTCGAGTGGGACTGGCTGACCGGCGGAACGCTGGGCATCGGCGGCATCCCCAAGCTCGACCTCTTAGGCTTCGTGCTTGACCGGCCGTCGCGCTACTACTTCTTCGTCTGGATCGTGGCCTTTGCCTGCATGTGGGCCGCCCACAATCTAGTCGACAGCCGCAGCGGTCTGATGCTGCGAGCAATGCGCGATTCGAGCACCGCAGCGGCGGCCCTGTCGGTCGACCTGCAGTCACTGCGGACGCGCGTGTTCGTGGTCTGCGCGTTGTTCGGCAGCCTGGCGGGCAGCCTGTTCGCGCACCACGTTTCGTTCGTCAGCACCCAGAGCTTCACGGTCGACCGCTCGATCACCTTCCTGCTGATCCCGGTGATCGGCGGCGCCACGTCCATTCCCGGCATCGTGGTCGGCGCACTGTTCATCACCTTCCTGCCCGAGCTGCTGAGTAAGCTGGGCGACGTTCACCAGATCCTGTTCGGCCTGGCCCTGGTCGCCGTTGTGGTGCTGATGCCCGACGGGCTGATGGGCGCCTGGGACCGGTTCAGGGCGCGCCTCGTGGCGCGGGGAGGCTCCGATGCCTGACTCGGCGCCCCTGCTTGCCCTGCGCGAAATCGGCCACTCCTTCGGCGGCCTCTCAGTGCTGCGTTCGGTCACGTTCGACGTGCCCGAGGGCGGCATCGTCGGGTTGATAGGGCCCAACGGTTCGGGCAAGACGACGTTGTTCAACATAATCAGCGGCTACATCCATCCGCTGGCCGGCACGATTGCCTACCGTGGCAGGTCGCTTGCGCGTGAGTCGATCCAGAAACGCGGACTGACAGGCCTGGTCCGCACGTTCCAGACACCGCAGGTTTTCGAGAAGATGACCGTGCTGGAGAACATCATGGTGGGCTGCGCCAAACTCACCCGCACAACGATGCTTCAGGACCTGCTGCGCACGCCGGCCGCACGCGGTCAGATGCGCGAGATCTACCGACGAGCCGAGGCGGCCTGCGAGCGGTTCCAGCTCGGCGGCCTGCGCGACCTGCCGGCGGCCAGCCTGACGGCGGGCCAGCGTCGCATTCTGGAGATCGCGCGCGCGGTGGTGGGCGAGCCGAAGCTGCTGCTGCTCGACGAGCCTTCCTCCGGCCTCAACGCGCAGGAGATCGATAATCTGCGCGAGTGGATCGTTCGGCTGAACGAGCAGGGCATCACCGTGCTGCTGGTCTCGCACGACATGGGTCTCATGACCGTCGCCCGCACCGTCCACACGCTCTACTTCGGGGAGATCATCGCCAGCGGTGACATGGCTGCAATCCAGCGCGACCCCAAGGTCCGCGAAGTCTATCTAGGAGTCTGACGGTGCTCGAACTATCCTCCGTCTCGGCAGGCTATGGCGCTCTCGCCGTGCTGACCGACATCTCACTCAAGGTGGACGACGGCGAGGCCGTGGCGTTGGTCGGAGCCAATGGCGCCGGCAAGACCACGCTGGTACGGACCGTGTGCGGCCTCCTGCGCGCCCGCGGCGGCCGGATCGTGAAGAACGGCGCGGACATCACCCTGGCACCACCGCACGAGCTCGCGCGGCACGGCCTTGCTGTGGTGCTGGAGAACCGGCGCCTGTTCGGTGAACTGTCAGTGCGGGAGAACCTTGTGCTGGCCGAGAAGGTAGGCCGCAAGGCGCGGGGCGGTAAGCTGCGCTTTGCGTGGGAC
Source organism: Reyranella sp. (assembly GCF_004297405.1). GTDB lineage: Bacteria > Pseudomonadota > Alphaproteobacteria > Reyranellales > Reyranellaceae > Reyranella. The sequence continues at coordinate 42,901 of NZ_SCVC01000008.1, read as the reverse complement.
GAGGTGACGGCGCTCTTCCCGGTCGTGAAGGAGCGGCTCGATTCGCCCGTCGAGCTCCTGAGCGGAGGCCAGCAGCAGATGGTGGCAATCGCGCGGGCGCTGCTGCTGCAGCCCGACCTGCTGATCATGGACGAGCCCTCGACGGGGCTGGCACCCAAGGTGGTGAAGGACATTCTGCTGGTGATCAAGGCGCTGCGCGAGCGCGGGATGGGCCTGCTGCTGATCGAGCAGAATGTCGGCATCGCCTCGGAGATCACAGATCGCGCCTACGTCATGGCAGTCGGCCGCATCGTGCACGAAATCGGTGCTGGTGAGTGGCAGTCGTTCCTGCAGGACGAGCGGTTGGTGAAGGCCTATCTCGGATAAAGCTCCCGAACCCGCCTCGGCATTTTAATGAGCCGGATGCGCAGGGCAGCGGTCCGTAGCGCCTCTAGGTAGGAACCCGAAACCGAATGGGGCGAGTTCCTTGAGGAGCTGGCTACGCCGGCAAGCATCAGCGGATGCCACTCTTGGAGGCTGTGATTGCCAAGCCCGAGAGACTTTGCCCGGAATCGGCATGTTCACTCCCTGCGCCGAAAGAGTCGTCGGTCTCTCGTGTCACTCCAAGCGGGAAAAGTGCCGAATAAAGGGGCTTATTGGTCGGACCGCCCGCTGCCGGTGTTAGTGGCAGCAGCTGGGTGGTAGTGGGGCCAGTCCAGTACGAACCGTTCTCCACGGTAATTCCCTGTTAACAGGGAAAATAGCAGGGAACATCGGACTAGTGCTCCAGGTACGGACTGGTTGGAATGGCGCCCAAAGCCGCTATTTCCCGGCATTGGCGGGGAATCCCCTTCGCTGGATTTGGAAGCTCCTGCTAGGGAACAGGGAATTCCAAACACAGGATCAGGGATCGCAAACGCCATAGCAGGGATATGAGAGCGATGGAGCAGGGACGCCATCGACCGCCCTCGGAGGTGATTCTGAGGCCGCTCGCATGTGCGCCGGCTGGAGGCGTTGCGCCGAACCCCTTGCCCGCGAGGACCTGGACCCAACAAGCGTGGGGACCACAGGAGGCGCCGCACTGCGGGGCGGATCAAGTGTGGTGGCGGAGAAGGCGGCGAACCCATACTGGGGCCGCCAGGCTGGAAATCATAAGCCAGCCGCATGTGCAATCGACTGCGCTTGCGCATGACGTGGGCATGCCGACCCTGCGAGGGCAAGGATTTGTCTTTGCCATCCCGTAGGGGCATGATGGCTTGGGGGCGCTAGCTGCACAGGATATGCTGCATGGCACGGCCTCATCCGATTGTCTTCCTCGTCGACGTAGACAATACGCTGGTCGACAATGACGGCATCCAGCAGGATCTGAAGGACCATCTCGAACAGACCTATGGCCTCGCTGCCCGTGAGCGCTATTGGAGGATCCTGGAGGATCTGTTCACGGAGCTGGGCTATCGCGACTATATCGGAGCCCTTCAGCGCTTCCGCGTCGAACACCCGCGCGAGGTTGAGCTCTTGGCGATGTCTTCCTTCCTTATGGATTACCCTTTCGCTGCGCGCCTCTATCCAGACGCGCTGGAGGTACTGAGACGATTGCGCAGTCTAGGTCCGACCGTAATCCTGTCGGACGGCGACGTAGTCTTTCAACCACGCAAGGTCGAGCATGCGGGCCTGGCCCGCGTCGTGGATGGAGATGTGCTGATCTATATTCACAAGGAAGAGGCTCTCGATGACGTCGAGCAGCGCTACCCGGCCGAGCATTACGTTCTCGTGGATGACAAGTTGCGCATCCTGGATGCGGTCAAGCAATTTTGGGGTGAGCGCGTGACGACCGTGTTCCCGCGCCAAGGCCAGTATGCGCATGACGACAAAGTTGTGAGCGCCTTGCCGGCCGCAGACGTAACAATCGAGCGCATCGGCGATTTGCTCGACTATGACTTGGTGCGGCTGCGCACGGCGGCGCGGCGCTTCGCATCCAGCCCGGAGGTGACACGATGAAACCAACCAAGAGGCTCCATGACCTTGGCCAGAGCCTGTGGCTCGACAACATCACGCGCGAGCTGCTGAACAACGGGACGCTGCAACGCTACATCGACGATCTTTCGGTGACGGGGCTCACGTCGAACCCGACGATCTTCGACAATGCGATCAAAAGCAGCGCCATGTATGACGAGGACATCTCCCGCACGGCGTCGTCGGCCAAATCGGGCGAAGACCTGTTTTTCCCCTTGGCGCTGGCGGATTTGACCCGTGCGGCCGACTTATTCCAGCCTGTATTCGCCCGGACGGATGGGGTGGACGGCTGGGTATCGCTCGAAGTGTCGCCTCTTCTGGCTCACGACACCGACAGTACCCTGGCGGCCGCGCTCGATCTTCATAAGCGCGCCGGCAAACCCAATCTCTTCATTAAGATTCCTGGCACTCCGGAAGGTCTGCCTGCCATCGAAGCGGCCATCTTCGCGGGTGTTCCGGTTAATGTCACACTGCTCTTCTCTCGCGAACAATACGTTGCGGCAGCCGGAGCGTATCTGCGCGGTGTCGAGCGGCGCATCGCGGCGGGCCTGAGCCCGGCCGTCGCCTCGGTGGCCTCGCTCTTCGTCAGCCGCTGGGATGTCGCGATCAGCGGGAAGGTTCCGGCCGAGCTCATCAACCGGCTCGGCATCGCCGTCGCGCAGCGCGCCTACAAGGCCTATCTTGAGTTGTTGGCGTCGCCACGCTTCCAGCGTGTGGCCAACGCGGGCGGCCGTGCCCAACGTCTGCTTTGGGCCAGCACCGGCACCAAGGATCCGAAAGCGTCCGACGGCCTGTACGTCAAAGCGCTCGCCGCTCCCTTCACGGTCAACACCATGCCCGAGGGCACCCTCAATGCATTCGCCGATCATGGCGAGGTCGACCAAATACTCGCGCCCGATGGAGGCGACTGCGAGAAGGTCCTGGCCAACTTCGCCAAGGCTGGCATCGACATTGATGCGCTCGCGGTTCGCCTTCAGGACGAAGGTGCGGCATCGTTCGTCAAGTCCTGGAACGATCTGATGACCCGCATAGAGTCCAAGCGTGTCACGATCCGCAAGGCAAGCTGACTACCATCTGCAAGGGAACAATCAATGAGCGTACAGGCTTTGCATTTGCGTCCCGCCTGGGCGGCGCTGAAGAAGCACCATCAGAAGGTCAGGCGTGTCCAACTGAGGCAGCTCTTCGCCAAGGATCGTGAGCGCGGGACGCGCTTGGCGATCGAGGCCGCCGGAATCTATCTGGACTATTCAAAAAATCGGATCACCGACGAAACCCTGGGATTGCTTGTTCAACTTGCCCAGGAGTCGGGGTTGCGGGATCGCATCGACGCAATGTTCCGTGGTGACAAGATCAACACCTCGGAGCAGCGCGCAGTGCTTCATGTCGCCCTGCGCGCGCCGCGAGGTGCGTCCATCATCCACGACGGACAGAATGTGGTACCCGAGGTCCATGCCGTTCTGGACAGAATGGCGACGTTCGCCGAGCGTGTGCGCAGTGGCGCCTGGCAGGGCCATACCGGCAAGCGCATCCGCAATGTAATCAACATCGGCATCGGCGGCTCCGACCTTGGCCCCGTAATGGCCTACGAAGCGCTGAAGCACTACAGCGAGCGGGCGATGACGTTCCGCTTCGTCTCCAATGTCGATGGCACGGACTTTGCCGAGGCGGTGCAGGCTCTCGATCCCGCGGAGACGCTTTTCATCGTTTCCTCCAAGACCTTCACGACACTGGAAACGATGACCAATGCGCACACCGCGCGAGACTGGCTGCTGAGTGGGTTGAATAACGAGCCTTCGGCCACGGCCAAGCATTTTGTCGCTGTTTCCACCAACGCCGAGAAGGTGGCGGAGTTCGGTATCGACACGGCCAACATGTTCGGCTTCTGGGACTGGGTCGGTGGACGCTACTCGATGGATTCAGCCATTGGTCTGTCGACCATGCTCGCCATCGGGCCGGACAATTTCCGGGCCATGCTGGAGGGCTTCCATGAAGTCGACGAGCATTTCCGCACGGCACCGTTCGAGCGCAACTTGCCAGTGCTGATGGGCTTGCTCGCCATCTGGTACAACAATTTCTTCGGTGCCCAGACGATTGCCGTGCTGCCCTACGAGCAGTACCTGAAGCGCTTTCCCGCCTATCTCCAGCAACTCACCATGGAGAGCAACGGCAAGCACGTCACACTCGATGGCCGGCCGGTGAACTACGACACAGGGCCGGTCTATTGGGGCGAACCCGGCACGAACGGTCAGCATTCCTTCTATCAGCTGATCCATCAGGGAACCCGCCTGATCCCTTGCGACTTCATCGCCTTCGCCCGCACCCTTAATCCGCTCGGCCGGCACCACGATATGCTGCTGGCAAACGTCTTTGCCCAGACCGAAGCGCTGGCCTTCGGCAAGACCGCCAAGCAGGTCGAGGCCGAGGGTACTCCCGAATGGCTCGTGCCCCATCGTCTGTTCGAGGGCAACCGCCCATCGAACACTATCCTGCTCGATGAATTGACACCGGCCGCGCTTGGAAAGCTGGTGGCGCTCTACGAGCACAGCGTGTTCACTCAAGGCGCAATCTGGCAGATCGATTCCTTCGACCAGTGGGGCGTGGAACTCGGCAAGGCGCTCGCTCAGCGGATCATCCCCGAGCTCGAGGATGTAGCGGAGCCCAAGCTCGAGCACGACAGCTCGACCAACGCACTGATCCGCCGCTATCGCAAGATGAAGGGCGGCACCTGATGCCGCGGGGATACGATCGGCCGCTTTACATCCAGCCGTTCGATCATCGCGGTTCCTTCCAGAGCGGGCTGTTCGGCTGGAAGCCGCCGCTCAACGACCGCCAGACCGCCGAAATCGCCGGCTCCAAGCAGATCATCTATGACGGCTTCCGCTCGGCGCTGGCCGGCGGCGCGCCCGCCGAAAAGGCCGGCATTTTGGTGGACGAGCAGTTCGGCGCCGCGATCCTTCGCGATGCGAAGGCCAAGGGTATCGCGACCGCTTGTCCGGCCGAGAAGAGCGGCCAGGAAGAGTTTGACTTCGAGTACGGCGAGGAATTCGCGCGCCATATCGAGGCCTTCGACCCGACTTTTTGCAAGGTGTTGGTGCGATATAACCCGGAGGGCGATCGCTCGCTGAACCAGCGGCAGGCAGGGCGATTGAAGCGCCTCTCCGACTACCTCTCGGCGCGCAGCCGCAGCCGTTTCATGTGCGAGCTCCTGGTGCCACCCGAAAAGCCTCAGCTCGACGCGCTCAAGGGGGACAAGCGGGCCTACGATCTACAAGTCCGGCCGCACCTTATGGTGGAGGCCATTCACGAACTTCAGAAAGCCGGTGTCGAGCCTGATCTCTGGAAGATCGAAGGCCTCGATCGCCGTGAGGATTGCGAGGCGGTCGTGGCGGCGGCGCGGGCGGGCGGACGCGACCATGTCGGCTGCATCGTGCTGGGCCGCGGCGAGAACGATCAGAAGGTCCGCGAGTGGCTCGGAACCGCCCGGAAGGTACCGGGCTTCATCGGCTTTGCCGTCGGCCGCACCGTCTTCTGGGATCCGCTTGTCGACTGGAAAGGCGGGAAAGCCTCGCGCGAGCAGGCGGTCGCGCGGATCGCCACCCGCTATCGCGAGTTCGTCGATCTCTTCGAAGGGAAGTGACCATGCAATTGGGAATGATCGGCCTTGGCCGGATGGGCGCGAACATGGTGCGCCGCCTACTCAAGGGCGGCCATGAATGCGTGGTCTTCGACATGTCGGCAAAGGCAGTGGCCGAGCTGACGACGGAAAAAGCCGTTGGCACCGCTTCGCTGGCCGAGTTCGTCGGGACCCTGACGAAACCGCGCGCAGTCTGGCTGATGGTGCCCGCCGGTGTGGTCGACAAGACGATCGCCGACCTGCTTCCACATCTCGAGGCCGACGACATCGTGATCGACGGCGGTAATTCCTACTATGTCGACGACATCCGCCGCGCTCACGAGCTCGCATCCAAACGCATCCACTATGTCGATGTGGGCACCAGTGGCGGCGTCTGGGGACTGGAGCGTGGTTATTGCATGATGGTTGGCGGCGAGGCCGAGGTTGTGAAGAACCTCGATCCGATCTTCGCGACTCTTTCACCAGGCATCGGGGATATCCCGCGCACGCCGGGACGCGAGAAAGCCGGCGGCACTTCCGAGCATGGCTGGCTGCATTGCGGACCTAACGGCGCCGGCCACTTCGTGAAGATGGTGCACAACGGGATCGAATACGGCGTGATGGCGGCGTACGCCGAAGGAATGGCTGTTCTCAAGGCCGCCAATATCGGCAAGAGATCGGGCGCGGTCGACGCCGAGACCACACCCCTGCGGGATCCCGAACACTATCAGTACGATCTCAACCTTCCGGACATTGCCGAAGTCTGGCGCCGCGGCAGCGTGATAGCGTCCTGGCTGCTCGATCTCCAGGCTGCCGCCCTGATCAAGGACCCTGCCTTGTCGAAGTTCAGTGGACGGGTGTCCGATTCCGGGGAAGGCCGCTGGACCATCAAGGCAGCCATCGACGAGGGGGTGCCGGCCCATGTGCTTTCCGCTGCGCTCTACGAGAGGTTCAGCTCGCGCGGCGAGGCGGACTTCGCAGACAAGCTGCTATCGGCCATGCGTTACGAGTTCGGTGGGCATATCGAGAAGAAAGCCTGATCACAGCAAAGGCAAGGATCGGCCATGACCCAGGAAGAGCTTGATCAACTGGCGGTCAACACCATTCGCACGCTGTCCATCGACGCCGTCCAGCAGGCGAAGTCGGGCCATCCCGGTACGCCGATGGCGCTGGCACCGCTGGTCTACACAATCTGGAACCGGATCATGCGTTTCGATCCGAAGGATCCGATCTGGCCTAACAGGGATCGCTTCGTGCTGTCGAATGGCCATGCCTCGATGCTGCTGTGGTCCGTGCTCTATCTGACACAAACCCAAGCGGTGAATGCCGACTACGAGAGCCTGGGTAAGCCGTCGGTGACACTCGACGACATCCGCCGTTTCCGCCAGCTCGAGAGCAAGGCGCCTGGCCATCCGGAGTATCACTGGGTGTCAGGCGTCGAGACGACCACGGGGCCGCTGGGGCAGGGGATCGCCACCAGCGTCGGCATGGCGATCGCACGCAAGTGGCTGGCCAGTCGCTACAACAAGCCGGGCTTCGAGTTGTTCGACTACGACATCTACGCGGTGTGTGGCGACGGCTGCCTGATGGAGGGTGTCGGTTCCGAGGCAGCTTCGCTCGCCGGACATCTCGGGCTCGACGAGCTGTGCTGGATCTACGACAACAACCACATCACGATCGAGGGCAGCACGAAGCTTGCCTTCACGGAAGATGTCGCTGCGCGCTTCCTCGCCTATCGCTGGAATGTGCTGCGGGTCGGCGACGCCAACGATCTCGATCGCATCGAGGATGCGCTCGAGATATTCCGCAAGACCGAAGGCCGGCCGACGTTGATCGTCCTGGACAGTCACATCGGCTACGGGTCTCCTCACAAGATCGATACCGCGGCCGCCCACGGTGAGCCTTTGGGGGAGGACGAGGTCCGGCTCACCAAGCGGGCATATGGTTGGCCGGAGGATGCCAAGTTCCTCGTGCCCGATGGGGTCATGGAGGCGTTCGATGCCGGCATTGGCGCGCGCGGCGCGGAGGCGCGGCAGCGCTGGGAGGTGCTGCTTGTCGACTACCGCACGAAATACCCGGAACTCGCCGCCGAGATCGACCAAATGCAGCGCCGTGAGTTGCCGTCGGAATGGGATCGCAATCTGCCGAGCTTCAAGGCTGATCCCAAGGGCATCGCCGGCCGCGATGCCTCCGGCGAGGTGCTGAATGTGCTCGCCCAGAACATTCCCTGGTTCCTCGGTGGATCGGCGGATCTCGGCTCGTCGAACAAGACGAGCCTGAAGTTTGCCGGCGCGGGCGACTTCGAGGTGGGCAGCCCCGGCGGGCGCAATTTCCATTTTGGCATCCGCGAGCACGCCATGGCGGCGATCGTCAACGGGATGTCACTGTCCAAGCTCAGGGCCTTCGGCGCGACCTTCTTCATCTTCAGCGACTATGCTCGTCCGGCGATTCGGCTTTCCGCCCTCATGGAGCTGCCGACCATTTTTGTCTTCACCCATGACGCCATGGGTGACGGAGAGGATGGTCCGACGCATCAACCGGTCGAACAGCTCGTATCGCTGCGTGCCATCCCCGGCCTGGTGGTGTTGCGGCCGGCCGACGCCAACGAAGTCGTCGAGGCCTATCGTTACGTCACCCAGCTTCGTCACCAGCCGGCGGTGCTGGCGTTGTCGCGCCAACCCTTGCCGACGTTCGACCGGGCCAAGTACGCGTCGGCGGCCGGCGTTGCCCGCGGCGCCTATGTCATGGCGGACGCAACTGGCGGACCGCCGGAGATCATCCTCATCGCCTCCGGCAGCGAGGTCGCGCTGATCGTCGAGGCTCAAGAAGCACTGACCGCCAAAGGCATCCGGTCGCGTGTCGTCTCTATGCCTTCGTGGGACATCTTTGAGCACCAACCGGCTGCGTACCGAGAAGAAGTCCTGCCGCGTGCTGTGAAGGTACGGCTCGCCGTCGAGCAGGCATCGGCGCTGGGTTGGGAGCGTTACGTGGGTGACGAAGGGCGAGTCATCGGCATGAAAGCCTTTGGCGCCTCTGCACCGCTCAAGGAGTTACAGCGCAAGTTCGGTTTCGAGCCCGGTCATGTCGTGGCGACCGCTCTGGAAATGCTCGGGCGCAAATAGAGCAGGAGGAAGCCATGTCGGAAAGACAGGAACGCGCCAGCGCGAGCAAGAAGCCCGCCACCGGCGACACGGTGCCCGTGGCGCCACCCTGCGCCATGGTCATCTTCGGCGCTGGTGGCGATCTTACCAAGCGACTGATCATGCCGGCGCTCTACAACCTGGTGACGGCAGGGCGTCTGCCCGACGGCTTCCGTATCGTTGGCGTCGATCACGGCCGCCGGACGGTGGAAGAATGGCGACAAGGCCTCACCGATATGATGAAACAGTTCGTCGCCAGCCATGAAGGGGAGTTCCAGGCCGACCGCCTCGATCAAAAAGCGTGGCAGTGGCTCGGCGAACGCATGAGCTACGTGCAGGGTGAGTTCGAAGATGCCGACGCCTACAAGCGCATCGGCCAGCACCTTGCCGAACTCGACAAGACTGCTGGCACTGCTGGCAACTATCTCTTCTACCTTGCCGTCGCCGATCGCTTCTTCGAGACCGTCGTCGAGCGCCTGGGCGCCGCCGGCCTGGTCGGCGAACAGAACGGTCGCTGGCGGCGGGTCGTCATCGAAAAGCCCTTCGGACACGATCTGCCGTCGGCCAAAGCGCTCAATGCGTCGATCCTCAAGGTCCTGGAGGAGCGGCAGATCTATCGAATGGACCATTTCCTCGGCAAGGAAACGGTCCAGAACATCATGGCGCTGCGCTTTGCCAATGGCCTGTTCGAACCGCTGTGGCGCCGCGAGCACATCGACCACGTCCAGATCACCGCGGCCGAGACCGTCGGCGTCGAGAGCCGCGGCAGGTTCTACGAACAGACCGGTGCGCTACGCGACATGGTGCCCAATCATGTCTTCCAGCTCCTGTCGCTCACCGTCATGGAGCCACCGACGTCATTCGATGCCGAGGCCGTGCGTGGCAAGAAGGCCGAAGCTATCCAGGCCATCCGTTCTCTGAAACCGGGCCGGGTCGAACGCGATGTCGTCCGCGGCCAGTACGGGCCGGGCACTGTCTTGGGCAAGCCCGTGCTGGGCTATCGCCAGGAGCCCAACGTCTCACCCAAATCGAACATCGAGACCTATATCGCTTGGAAGCTTCAGATCGACAACTGGCGCTGGGCGGGCGTGCCGTTCTATCTGCGCACTGGCAAGCACCTCAAGGCACGCAAGACCCAGATTGCCATCCGATTCCACCAGGCGCCGCACGCGATGTTCCGCGGAACGCATGTCGAGAAGATGAATCCCAACTGGCTGATCCTGCGCATCCAGCCCGATGAAGGAATCGCCCTTCAGTTTGCCGCCAAGCGCCCTGGCCTCGCCATGACGCTCGGGAATGTCAGCATGGATTTTTCCTACAAGTCCTACTTCGACGCCAAGCCTTCTACCGGCTACGAGACACTGATCTATGACTGCATGGTCGGCGATGCGACTCTGTTTCAGCGCGCGGACAACATCGAAGCGGGCTGGCAGGCGGTGCAGCCCATCCTCGATTACTGGCCCGAGCATGCGCCGAATGACTTCGCCAACTATGCCGCCGGAAGCGACGGGCCGGCCGCTGCAGACGCGTTGTTGACGCGCAGTGGGCGTGCCTGGCGGCCACTTTGAGCATTGCACGGCGGAGTGTCCAATGGCTGAGAAGAGGAAAATCTCCCTGGTGCTGGCGGACGTGGACGGCACGCTCGTCACCGAGGAGAAGGTGCTGACCGAGCGCGCCCAAGCCGCCGTGCGCAACCTGCGAGGCGCCGGCATCCGTTTCGCCATCACCAGCGGCCGACCGCCCAAAGGCATGGCCATGCTGACGGATGCGCTTCGTCTCGATACGCCGATTGCCGGTTTCAACGGCGGGCTTGTCGTGAAGCCGGACCTCACGATCATAGAAGAAAGGATCGTGCCGGCCGACGTCGCCGCCAAGTCGATCGAGCTGCTGCGAACCCACGGCCTCGATGTCTGGGTTTATTGCGGTAATGACTGGCTGGTTGGCAAGGCCGATGGACCGCACGTGGCCCACGAGGCCTGGACCGTCAAGTTCTCGCCCAAGATCGTGGCGGACGTCGGCGAGAAGCTCGACCAGGTCGCCAAGGTCGTCGGTGTCAGTGACGATCTGGACAAGGTGGCGCGCTGCGAGGCAGATGCCCGAGCGGTTTTTGGTGAGCGGGCGACGGCAAATCGCTCGCAGCCCTATTATCTCGACGTGACGAACAAGGACGCGAACAAGGGCGCGGTGGTGGACTTTCTCTCGCGGCATCTCGGCGTGCCCCTCGCGGAGATCGCGACCATAGGCGACCAACCCACGGACGTACCCATGTTCAAGCGGTCGGGCTTCAGCATCGCGATGGGCAATGCGTCCGATCAAGTCAAGGCGCAGGCGAGTGTCGCCACCGATTCCTACAATGACGAAGGCTTCGCCAAGGCGATGGAGCGATTCATCCTGGGCGCGTCGGATCGAGGTGCGGCATGGGCGAGATGAGAGGGCGCGTCGAGACCCTTGCGGATCCACCGGCTCTTGCGCGCCATGTGGCCGAATGGATGACCTTGGCGGCGCTAGCAGCGAAGGGCCCGTTTCGGGTGTCGCTTTCGGGCGGCTCGACACCGAAAGCTCTCTTCGCGTTACTCGCTTCTGACGAGTTTGTCGGGCGTTTCCCGTGGCCACAGGTCTCCTGGTACTGGGGCGACGAACGGTTCGTTCCTTACGATCATCCGGAGAGTAATTACCGGATGACCCGGGAGGCGATGCTGGATAAAGCGCCCGTACCGCCCGGACATGTCCATCCTGTCCCAGCCGACGGCACGCCGGAGGAGGCCGCCGCACGCTACGAACGGACTCTGCAGGCAACCTATGGTGCCGCGGTGCTGGACCCGGAGAAGCCGCTCTTCGACATCACCTTGCTCGGGCTCGGGCCCGACGGGCATACCGCTTCGCTGCTGCCGGACGAGCCGGTGCTGGAGGAGCGCAAGCGATGGGTCGCTGCTGTCTCGCACGGCCGGCCGGAGGTTCGCATCACCATGACCTATCCGGTGATCGAGAGCAGCCGGCGGGTCGCCTTCCTGGTGGCAGGCAAGGAGAAAGCCGCGATCTTCAGGAAGATCCGCGCTGGTGGTGGCGACGTGCCGGCGGCGCGCGTGAGGCCTGTCGGTGAGCTCATCTGGTTCGTCGATCGGGCAGCGGCGGGGGAGGATTAGGACGATGGCTGCCTCCATCCTCGTGGCGCCTTCGGTGCTGTCGGCCGATTTCGCGCGCCTGGGGGAGGAGGTCCGTGCTGTCGATGCTGCTGGCGCCGATTGGATTCATGTCGACGTGATGGATGGCCGCTTCGTGCCTAACATCACCATCGGCCCGGTCGTGCTCCAGGCCATTCGTCGCTCGACGGCCAAGCCGCTCAATGTCCATCTGATGATTGTCGAGCCGGAGCGCTATCTCGCCACGTTCGCCGAAGCCGGCGCCGACCACCTGCTGGTCCAGGCTGAACCTGGTTCGACCATCCATCTGCATCGGGTGCTGAGCCAGATCCGGGCGCTCGGCAAGAAGGCGGGCGTGGTGCTCGACCCGGCGAGTCCGCCGGAACTTGTCGAGTATGTCCTGCACCTCTGCGACATCATTCTCGTCATGACGGTCAATCCCGGATTTGGCGGGCAATCGTTCTTGCCCGAGATGCTGCCCAAGATTCGGCGCCTCCGGCAGATGTGCGGGCAGCGCGGCCTCGATCCGGTGATCGAGGTCGATGGCGGGGAGAACGAGACGACCGCGCGACAGGCAGCTGGGGCAGGGGCCACCGCGATCGTGGCCGGCTCGGCGATCTTCGGCACAAAGGATTACAAGGCCGCCATTGCCGCGATCCGGGCAAGTGCGGCCGCAGGGGCGGCCACGCCATGAGTACCGCCGCGATCCCTGCCGATGCCGAGCGGGCCGCGTTCAAGCGCGCGGCGGCGGAGGCGGCAGTCGAACTGGTCCAGGATGGCATGGTCGTCGGGCTCGGCACGGGCTCGACAGCGGCCTTCGCAGTCGACGCTCTTGCCCGGCGTCACCGACAGGGGCTGCGCTTTGTCGGTATTCCCACGTCGGAGCGAACGGCGACGCAGGCACGGGAGGCGGGCATTCCCCTCACCACGTTCGCGGAGCATCGACAGCTCGACCTCACGATCGATGGCGCGGACGAGGTCGAGCGCGGCACCCTCAACCTAATCAAGGGATTGGGCGGGGCATTGTTGCGCGAGAAGATCGTTGCCGCCGCAAGCCGGCGCCTAGCCATTGTTGTCGACGGCGCCAAGCTGGTGGATCGGCTGGGAACGCACGCACCGGTTCCCGTGGAAGTCGTCACTTTCGGGCTGGAATCGACCCGCGCCGCCCTCGAAGCGCTTGGCGCCAGCGTCCAGTTGCGCCACTCGTCGGCGCGCGAACCTTTCGTCACCGATGGCGGCAACCGCATTCTCGATTGCAGTTTTGGGCCTATCCTCGATCCGGCACGCTTGGAGGAGCGTATCGGACGCATCGTCGGTGTGGTTGAAAGCGGCCTGTTTATCGGCCGCGCTGATCCGGTCTTCGTTGCCGATGCGACCGGAGTCCATCGTCTCGGTGTTTCCACGGCGGGCGGCCAAGGCGTGATACGCGCGTAGACGCATTGAAGGATCGGTGCATGCCGGCGAAGACGAATCCTGAGGAGCGACGCCTGGAAGAGGCGAACGCACGCCAGCATCTCTGGCGGAAATGGGGCCCTTATATCAGTGAGCGTCAGTGGGGCACGGTGCGCGAAGACTACAGTGCCGATGGAGATGCCTGGAACTACCTTCCCCATGAGCATGCGCGCAGCCGCGCCTATCGCTGGGGTGAGGATGGCATCGGCGGGTTTTGTGACAGCAAACAGCGTCTGTGCATCGCCGTCGCGCTGTGGAACGGCAAGGATCCCATCCTCAAGGAGCGCATGTTCGGCCTGAGCAACCGGCAGGGCAATCACGGCGAGGACGTCAAGGAACTCTACTATTATCTCGACGCGGTGCCGACCTACAGCTACGCGCGGATGCTCTACAAGTATCCGCAGGATGAATTTCCCTACGATCGTCTGGTGCGGGAGAATGCGCGGCGCGACAGGCAGCAATCCGAGTTCGAGATCATCGACACCGGCATCTTCGATGCCGACCGCTATTTCGACGTCGATATCGAATATGCAAAGGCCGGTGCCGGCGACATCCTCCTGCGGTTGACCATCAACAACCGCGGGCCCGAAGCTGCGGCGATCCACGTGCTGCCCCAGGTCTGGTTTCGCAACACCTGGAGCTGGTTTGCAGATGGCCGCAAACCGTCTTTCGAGCGCGCCGGGGACAATGTCGTGGTCGAGCATGAGAAACTCGGAACCTATGCGATCCACTTCGACAGGCCCGACGAAATCAAGTTCTGCGAGAACGAGACCAATGTCGCAAAACTATATGGGTGTGCTGGCGCAGGCTCATTGTACAAGGACGGCTTCCACGACTATCTGGTGAAGGGCCGGAAGGATGCGGTCGATGCCACCAAGGGCACAAAGGCGGCCGGGATCTATCGGCGAGTCGTTCCGGCTGGCGCCAGCACGACTAGCCGGGTCAGGCTCAGCTCGGGGCACGTCAAGCCTGACCCCTTTGCGGACTTCGAGCAGGTCTTCGAGCTGCGCAAATCCGAGGCGGATGCCTTCTATGCGGAGCTACAAAGCAACGTGCCGGACGAGGACCTCCGTCGCATTCAACGTCAGGCGTTCGCGGGCGTTCTCTGGTCGAAGCAGTACTTCCACTACGACGTCACGGAGTGGCTGGACGGCGACCCGGTAGAACCCAAGCCACCCAAGAGTCGCCTCACCGGACGCAACAGCGAATGGCTTCATGCCAACATGGAAGACGTCGTCTCGATGCCGGACAAATGGGAGTTTCCCTGGTTCGCTGCTTGGGACTGGGCCTTCCATCTGACCACGCTGGGCCACCTCGATCTCGAGGATGCCAAGCGTCAACTGATCCTGCTGTGCCAGTCCTGGTACATGCACCCTAATGGGCAGTTACCCGCCTACGAGTGGAACTTCAGCGACGTCAATCCACCTGTGCAGGCCTGGGCGGCCTTACGCCTCTACGATGCCGAGCGGCGGAAAAGCGGCAGAGGTGACCGGAAGTTTCTCGAGACCGTCTTCACCAAGCTACTGCTCAATTTCACCTGGTGGGTGAACCGTAAGGATCCGCGCGGCCTGAACGTCTTTCAGGGTGGCTTCCTCGGCATGGACAATATCGGCGTCTTCGACCGGTCGGCTCCGCTGCCGGTGAATGGCACGCTGGTGCAATCCGACGGGACGTCCTGGATGGCGATGTACAGCTTGAACATGCTGCGGATCGCCATCGAGCTGGCGCAGGAAGACGATGTCTATCAGGACATCGCGACCAAGTTCTTCGAGCACTTTCTGATGATCGGCGGTGCGATGACCAACCTCGGCGGCGAGGGGTTGGGGTTGTGGGATGACGAAGACAATTTCTTCTACGACTGGCTCGTCATGGGCAATGGGGAGGCAACGCCTCTGCGCGTTCGCTCGCTGGTCGGTCTCATTCCGATGTTCGCCGTCGAGGCCATCGACGCGACCCTGCTGAAGAAGATGCCGCTGTTCGCCAAGCGGCTGGATTGGTACCTGCGCTATCGTCCAAAGCTTGCGTGTCTGGTGTCCCGCTGGAACACGCCCGGCGCCGACGATACGCGCCTGCTCGCGATACTCCGTGCCTTCCGCTGCACCAAACTGTTGGCACGAGTTCTGGACAAGGACGAATTCCTATCGGACTACGGCGTCCGGTCCTTGTCGCGCTTCCATCTCGAACGCCCGTATGTCTTCGAAGCCGGCGGCTTTCGCTCCGAAGTCAAATATGTTCCGGGCGAATCGGCGAGCGATCTCTTCGGCGGAAACTCCAATTGGCGCGGGCCGATCTGGATGCCGATCAACTATCTGATCATCGAGAGCTTGAACCGGTTCCATGCCTTCTACGGTGACGACTTCCGCGTCGAATGTCCGGTCGGGTCCGGCCGGACGGCGTCGTTGAAAGAGACCGCTGACGAGTTGCGCAACCGTCTGATCAGTATCTTTCGGCGCGACGAGAACGGGCGACGTCCCGTCTTTGGTGCCTATGAGAAGATGCAGACCGACCCGCACTTCAAGGACTACATCCTCTTTCACGAATATTTCGACGGTGATCGCGGCCACGGCCTGGGCGCCTCGCATCAGACGGGCTGGAGCGGCTTGGTCGCCAACATGATCGCGGAGCTGCATGACTAGGGAAAGCCGCGCGCGCTATTCCTCGCTGTACGAGATCAACACGAGGGTCTGGCTTCGCCGGTTGTCCCGCGCGGCGGGAAAGCCGGTCACCCTCGCGGATGTCGATGACGCCACCCTGGACGACCTTGCGCGTCGTGGGTTCGACTGGATCTGGCTCCTGAGCGTGTGGCGGACGGGCGCGGCCGGCCGGGCCGTGTCGCGCAGCAACCCTGCCTGGGAGCCCGAGTTCCGGGCGGCGTTGCCGGACCTCACGGAAGAAGATATCTGCGGGTCGGGTTTCGCCATCAGCGCCTATGAGGTCGACGAAGCGCTGGGCGGGAGGGCCGCGTTGGCCGAGTTCCGTGCCCGGCTCGCTGCCCGCGGTCTGCGGCTCATGCTTGATTTCGTGCCCAATCATACGGCGCTGGATCATCCCTGGGTCAGTAGGCATCCCGATTTCTATGTCCAAGGTGACGAGCAGGCTCTGGCTGCCGCGCCGGCTGATTATTGCCGGGTCGCGACGGATCAGGGCGCTCGCATCCTGGCCCATGGGCGCGATCCCAATTTTCCTGGCTGGCCGGACACGCTGCAGCTGAACTATGCCAATCCAACGCTGCAGGCCGCGCTGATGGCGGAACTGGCCATGATTGCCGAGCACTGCGACGGGCTGCGCTGCGATATGGCAATGCTCGTCCTGCCGGACGTCTTCCGGCGCAGTTGGGGCCTGACACCGCCGGCGTTCTGGCCGAAGGCGATCGCGGCAGTGCGCGAAGCTCATCGAGGTTTCACGTTTCTGGCTGAGGCCTATTGGGATTTAGAGTGGGAGTTGCAGCAGCAGGGCTTCGACTACTGCTACGACAAGCGTCTTTATGATCGCCTCCGTCATTCCGATGCCGGCGCCGTTCGCGCCCATCTGGGAGCCGGGCTCGACTATCAAGATCGGCTGGCGCGCTTCCTCGAGAACCACGACGAACCGCGCGCGGCGGCGGTCTTTCCCTGGCCGCGCCATCAGGCGGCTGCCATCGCTGCGTCTTTCGCGCCGGGCCTAAGGTTCTTTCATGAGGGCCAGTTGGACGGCGCACGTGTCCGTGTGCCGGTGCATTTATGCCGTGGTCCGCTCGAATCCCGGAACGCGGAGATCGCCGACTTCTACGACAGGCTCCTTGGGGAACTGACGAAGACCGACACGTTTCGCGATGGTGCCTGGTCGCTGATCCCGCCTCGATCGGCTTGGGCCGGCAATCCGACCTGGCAGGATTTAATCTCCTATGCTTGGCACGCGCGCGACGGCCGCGACTACGCCGTCGTCGTCAACTATTCGGATCATCGGGCGCAATGCCATCTGCGGCTACCGTTCGCCAACCTGGCGGGCCGTCAATTTCAGCTCATCGACGTGATGGGAAGCGAAGTCTATCATCGAGATGGCACCGGTTTGATCGATCCCGGCCTCTTCATCGATCTGGAGGCATGGCGCTACAATGTCTTCAGGCTAAATTCCGTTGGATCCTAATCAAGCCGCGATAGTACCATCGTGGCGAAGACATCAGCAGGCAAGAGTTCTGGGCTTTTGTCGAGCTCTTCTTGGTGTGCCTTGTCGAGGCTGGTGGGCAGGGTCGCCTGAACCTTGCCGCCGTCGACTAGCGCTATCAGTTCGGTCGACGTCTCAGTACGGTCCTTGATCATCTTGTCGGCAAACTGCTTGGCTTGGTCGTTTTCGGCCTTCGCAAAGGCAAGCTTGCTCGTCTCGATTGTGGCTTCAGGCCGACGGCGTCACGTCGACGCGGAGTTTCGCGACCTCGTGCTGGAGGACGGCAGCCGCGTCGCGCTCGATGCCGGCAGTGCCATCGCGGTCGACTATACGGCCTCGCAGTGTAGCGTCTGGCTGCTGGCGGGGCAGGCCTTCTTTGAGGACGTTCCGTCGAGGCAGCGGCCGTTCGTCGTGGCGGCGAGTGGCATCGACGTCGAGATCGCAGGCACGGCCTTCAACGTGGCGACATCGGAGAACGGCGTCGCCCAGGACAACCTCGATCCTCAGGCCGTGACGTGTGATCTATCTTCGTATGCTTCCGGTGAAGCTCAGAACAGTCCAACAGAACGCTTCAGTTCCTCAAAGAGCAGGCGGTGTCCCTGAGCCGAGAAGTGCACATCGCCAGGAATGAAGTACCTGCCCACCGCGATGTCAGGTGGTTTCTGGAAGAACGGGGCAAAGCCATCGACGAAGCGTACGCCACGCTCGGTCGCCCATTGCCGCCAGTGAGTGACCTGGATGCTGTTGCGGTCGCCCGCTTTGACATTGTCGGGCCAGGGATAGACGACCAGGGTGAGCTGGCATTTCCACTCGCCGCAAATCTCGACGATCTTGTCCAGGTTCTCAGCTGCCAACTCCAACCCGCGGCGGCCCCATTCGTCCATGATCCTGGGATCGAGGCTCCAGCGCGCACGCCAGCTCTCATCGGGCGCCGCCGAGCCGAACGGCATGGCGAGCCAGAGATTGTAGAGCAGGCGGAAAGTCGCGAAGCTGCCGAGCAGGAACTGGCCTGCGTCGAACCAGCGGTGCGACGGCGCCATCATAATCGTGCCGTCGTCGCTGGCGCGATAGACGATGGCATCGTCTGTGATGTCCGAGAGATCGAGGAAGACATATATTTCGGCAGGCTTGATGGCCAGCTTCTCGGCAGCCGCCCTGATCTTGCGATGGTATATGATAGGGCTGAAGGACAATACGCCGAGATCCCACACCGCCTTCCTCTGGCCGGCCGCTTGGCACGCCATCAGCCCGACGAAGGTTTCCTCGTACGGCACCCCGAGACCCTCAGTGAACGAATCGCCGACGGCGAAAATGGCGGGCTTGCTCTTGTCGCCTTCGCCCGGCGCACAGGTGCCGGTCCGGAAACCATAACCGTCGGTGCGAAAGGGATAGAGGATCTTGCCCCAGGGTCGCATGGAGTTCTGGTTTGGAGCGAGGTCGTGATGCCAGGGGGCATGGACATAGGCTTGGGTATAGGCGGTCGCGGCATCGGCCCAGTTGCGCTTCCAGTCGGAAAAGACTGTGGCTAGCAGGATGTAGTCCGCCGTGAGCGTGATGGCGAGGATCGCACAGACCTGGCCAAGGATGCGCAACAGTCGCTTCCGCACAGGATTAGTCCCCCTGCAGTCGGCTGGGCAGGTCAATGACGAAAGCCGCTCGTGGTGGAGGGCAAGGAAAGGCTACTGCGCAGGTAATCCGAGGGAAAGTCCATTACCGTCGTCCCCGCCGCCATGGGCGGCCCTGTCGTAGGGTGGGTCAGGTAACCAGGTAACCGTACGAGCCAGCGACCTCGCGCAGACGTCCTGCATTGCATGACGACTGCACGCGCGGAGCGTGACAGGAAGCGCGCGCGCCACGGACCGATTGCGTGCGCCGCAGTTCGAGTGTTCTATGTTGAACATTGCGGCATTCGCCCGCCCGAAGAAGCCCACTATTTCAAACTGAGACAGTGCTTCGATGTCTGTAATCAGGCCAAAAACGGGCGATGTGCTTGAGGGTGGAGTTGCGCGACTCCTCGAGGAAGCGGTGTTCCGCTTCGTTCCGCCGGAAGGCGCCAAGCAGCCCGCCACGCTGTCGATCGTCGAGGCTGCCAACCGGACCGCGCGGCATTGGACAAGTGTCGAGGCCGGGCCCCTTGCTCCGGGCTCCGCCGCTCACAAGCGCGCAATCTGCGCGATGTTCCAGGAAACATTTAACCCCTATCGCCCCTCGGTGATCGCCTGGCCGACGCTCAGTCCCGACGAGTTACGGCGTTTGCAATCGCTGCCCATCTGGGACATTGCGGTACAGACGGAAGGTCGGGCGCGTCTGAGCTTTGCCGCCTATGCCGATGGCCTGGAGGATCAGGCGTTTCGCCGGGCCATCATGCTGAATGCCTGGGAAGAGCATCGCCACAAGGAGGTCCTCGGTCATCTGGTGCGCACCTACGGCATCGAGCTGGCGGAGGAGCCGCCGTACTTGCCGCCGCGAGATCGGGAGTTTGCCTTTCTCGTCACAGGTTATTCCGAATCGATCGACAGCTTCTTCGCCTTCGGGCTTTTCGACCTGGCTAAGCAAGCTAGTTTCTTTCCCGCGGAACTCGTCGAGACGTTTGAGCCTGTGATCCAGGAGGAATGCCGGCACATCCTGTTCTTCGCCAACTGGCTGGCATGGCACCGCGCCAATCTCAATTGGTGGCGTCGCATCCGGTTCGAGCTGCGTGTGGCGGTGGCCTGGGTTTACATCGCCGGGCTGCGCGTCGGCCTTGCGCGGAGTGTGGGCACCAACAGGAAAACCACGCGGGAGGAAAGCAACTTCACGGTTAACGGCGCCCAGGCGGTGACGTCGGTCGAAGTCGGATTCTTCGATCTGATAAAAATTTGCCTGCAGGAAAACGACCGACGACTGGCAGGCTATGATTCGCGTCTGTGCCGGCCGACTCGCATTCCGGCGTTGGCGCGCTGTGTGGTCGCAGTCGGCAAACTCTGGCCGGGCAAGAAACGGAACAACGGCTCGGGCATCAGCGCCAGTGGATAGCGCTCGCGGCCGCTAATGCTGACGCAGCAGGTAGGCGCCAATGCTGGCTGCCTATCGGAGAGGCAGCCTCAGGCTCACTGCCCTACCTCACCATCGTGGCAGAGGCCTTGCGCGACCTTTTCGACCTCGGCTTCGCCGCTCTGAGCTCGGGAGGCATGCGGAACTCGATGTTCTCGCGCACCCCGTCCAACTGCTCGACATCGATCTCGCCGTGCCGCCGCAGCGCTGCGATGACGTTGAGGACCAGGTCCTCGGGCGCCGAGGCGCCGGCGGTGAGTCCTACGGTCTGCACGCCGCGGAGCCACGCCGGATCGAGCTCGCTGCCGTCCGAGATCAGGTAGCTGGGTAACCCCTGTTCGATCCCAATCTCGCACAGCCGGTTGGAATTTGAGCTGTTGCGGCTGCCGACAACCAACAGCAGATCCGCCACCGTGCAGAGGTCGCGGACTGCCGACTGACGATGCTGCGTGGCGTAGCAAATGTCGGAAACGTTGGGCCCTTCGAGGTCGCTGAACCGCGCATGCAGCGCGGCGATCACTCCGCGCGTATCGTCGACGCTGAGCGTCGTCTGCGTGACGTAGGCGACGGGTGCGTCGTCGGGCAGGTCGAGCCGGACGACGTCCTCGACCGTCGAGACGAGATGCACGGGCGCGCCGACCTGTCCCATGGTCCCCTCGACCTCGGGATGGCCGGCGTGGCCGATCAGAATCAGCACCCGGCCGCGTGCCACGTAGCGCTTGCCCTGGAGATGGACCTTCGAGACCAGCGGGCATGTCGCTTCTAGCACGGGCAGGCCACGCGTCTTCGCCTCATCGATGATCGACTGGGACACGCCGTGCGCGCTGAAAATCGTGACGGCGCCGTCGGGAATCTCGTCCAGCTCCTCGACGAACACAGCGCCCATGCGCTTGAGCCGTTCGACGACGTGTCGGTTGTGCACGATCTCGTGCCGCACGTAGACCGGTGCGCCGAATTTCTCGAGTGAGCGCTCCACGATCTCGATCGCGCGCACCACGCCGGCACAGAAGCCTCGAGGCTGCGCCAACACAACTCGCATTCCAGATCTCCTTACTGGGCGCAAGCCAGATGCGAATGGCTTTCGTGGGCTGTCTCACCCGGTAGGCAATACAACCTACGTCCGGCAAACGACGCGTGGGTTCAGCTGCCCACGCCGGAGGCTACATTTCCAGACGATACGATTGTCCGCTACGGTCGCCGCGGCCGCAAGCACTCCAGCGCATGAAGGACCCGTGCGCTTTGGAGGGCGACCCTTTCGCCATCGGAACTGGCAATGCGCCGGCTTGCATTGCTGCCATGTCCGCGGCGTGTGGTGCGGCAGGAAGTAGCGGGTTAGCTCAAGCTGGAGTGATCAAGCACACACGAAGGCGCACTGAACGATCGGTCAGGACCGTGCCTTCCAAGAAGCCATTCTCGGCCGCAAAACGGCGGCCGATTTGCGCAATCTGTCGACAGAGCAGCTGAACGATCTCGCCGCGGACTTGCGTACCGAGACAGTCGACGCGGTTTCCGTCATCGGCGGGCACTTTCGGTCGCGTGGTCAAACTGACGGTGGCGCCACACGTAGCGTTCGATGACGGGCCTTCGCAAGAAAGGCCGGCGGCAGATGTCTCGCCCGAGCCGCTTTTAAGCCCCAATTGCGGCGCGGCATTATGCGGTGTACCCGCCGTATGTACTTGTTCCGACGCGGCAGTGATCTAAATCATCCTCATCACGCCGCTGTCAGCAATTGCTTGCAAGGAGAGATCAGTGTCGTCGTTTGTCCGCCGTCGAAGCGTGCTGCGTTTTGCCATTGGCGGAGGCGCCATCGCCCTCATCGGCCCTGGCTTTGCCGTCATGACGGCGAAGCAGGCGGTGGCCGAGCAGGATCCCGCGGGTCAGCTCGTCCAGAGAGCGGCGGACCAGGTGATCGAGGTCGCCAAGGCCAACGCTGGGGCGGCGCGCGAGGCCGGCATCAGACGGGTGCTCGAGGCCCATTTCGACCTCGCTTACATGGGCCGCTCGACGCTCGGCAACTATTGGAACCAGGCCACTCCCGAACAACGCGAACGCTTCCTCAAGGCCTCTGCAAGCGCAGAGGCGCGTGCCTATGCGGAGCGGTTCGGCCAATACCGCGGCCAGACGCTGTCTGTGGGTCGCATCAATACCCGGGGAAACGGTGTGTTCACCGTCGAGAGCAAGCTCAACCAGAGCAATAGCGATCCGGTTGCCGTCCAGTGGGAGGTGCGCAATGAAGGCCAAGGCTTGCGCATTGTCGACGTCAAGACTGAGGGCGTCAGCATGATCATGACCAGGCGGGCGGATTATGTTTCCTATATTCGGAAGCACGGCGGCCAGGTCGAATCGCTGATCGAAGAGCTGGAAGCTCGTGCCAAGCAGCGAACCACGCAGCAATAGCCTCGATCACCACTCCAGAGACTAAGCTGTCGCGCTGATCGTCCGGGTCGCCGGTTGCGCCAGCAGAGCCGGACGAAACAGCACGGTGACAAGTAGTTCCCATGCCAGCGAGATCATCAGCAGCCGGCCCATGCTGGCGGTACCGGGATGGCTCGACAGCCAAAGCGCACCGAAGGCCGTGGCCGTCGTCATTGCGCTGAAGACCACAGCCCGCATCAGGCTCGACTGCAGCATGGCCGTCTCGCCGGCGCGCCAGGCGAGCACAAAGTAGATGTTGAAGGCGACACCGACGCCAAGCAGCAGCGGCAAGGCAATAATGTTGGTGAAATTCAGCGGCAGGTCGAGGGCCGCGCAAGTGCCGAACGTCAGAAGGCCGCTCAAGATGACGGGCAGCATGGTGAGCACAACATCGCGCACCCGGCGCAGCACGGCGACGAGCAGCAACGTAATGGCCAGGAAGGAGTAGGTGCCAGCCTGCAGGAACGCGTGGACGATGCTCTCGCCCGATGCGACGGTGGATATCGGCCAACCGGTCGCATCCGGCGCAACCGACTGAACCGCCTGCGCGAACCGCCGAAGGGATGCGTCGCTGTGATCGTCCTTCGGCAGGACCAGCAGCCGGACGCGCGCATCCAGGGTCATCCAGTCGGCAATGAGTTCCTTTGGCAAGGTCTCGATGGAGATCGGGCGCGCCTTCAACTGGGTGCGCACTTGGTCGAGCATGATCTTGAGCGGCGTCACCACGGCCGCTGCCGCGCTGGCGCGAACCGCCGGCGTGGCGGTTTTTAGACGGTCGAGCACGTCAGCCAGGCGACGCGCCGATGCAGCGGCTGCCGCGTCAAGGCTGTGTTCCGCCGCTACCCGTAGCGAGATTGCCGTCGCCCCGAGCCGCTGTTGCAGCTCTGCGTCCGTTGCCGGCTGCGCAGGCTCGACGTCAAGGACGGGCTCGACCACGTCCACAGCATCGCCGATCAGCACCAGCTTTTCCTTCTGGTTCTCGGGCATGAAGCTGTTGAGGCTGACGACGCGGGACACTTCCGGCAGATCGGCCAGCCGGCGCGCCAGCGGCGCCGCGTCGGCAAGCGACGGCGCCAGGATGTTGATGGCGTCGAGGCTCCAGTTGCGATCGTGTTGCATGTCGCGCAGCGTCGCCATCGACTCGACCCTGGGACTCTTGAGGTTGAGCGGATTGTAGTCGAAGCGCAGCAACGGCAGCAGGGCAGCGGCCGCGGTTGCGGCAAGCAGCGCCACAATGAGTACGGCGCGGCGATGGCGATGCACGAGATCGTCGACCGGCGCCAGCAAGGTGAATCCGACCTCCTTCAAGCCGGCTTGCGGCGCGCGCAGCAGGAGCAAGACTGTCGGCAACAGGCTAATGGTCAGCGTGAAGGCGACGATCATGCCGAGGCCAGCAATGGTTCCCAGCTCGGCCACGCCGAGGTAGCTGGTTGGCAGAAAGGCGAAGAAGCCTACGCCGATGGCCGCGGCCGACAAGGCCAGCGCCCTGCCGATGGTTTTGCCGGTCGCCACGAGCGCGGCCTCGAGGTTCGGCCGGACGAGCCGTTCGGCAAGAGTGCGCACGCTGAACTGGATGCTGAAGTCGACGCCGAGCCCGACGAACAGCGGGATGAAAGCGACGGAGATCAGGTTGAAGCGGCCGACGGCCAACAGGCCGATCGCTGCCGTGATGACCAGACCGATCAGCGTGGTGCAAATGATCGCAAACGTGATGCGTGTCGAGCGGACCGCCAGCCAGAGGATGCCGATTAGCGCCGCGGCCATGGCGGCCGTGATCAGGCCCGCATCGTCGGCGAGCGAGGCGAACTCCTCGTCCGCCAACGGCACTTGGCCGGTGAGGCGCACAGTGACACCATGAGCGGGATCCAGATTTAGCAATCCCGCCATTGCGCGAATGGCGTCGCTCGCGCCCTGGCCGGGCTGCAACTGACCGTAATCCATCTCGGGCTGAACAAGGATGAGCCGTCGCTTGTCTCCGAGATCGGGTGCGTCGCCGGTGACCAGCGTGCGCCAGGAAAAGTAGGCCGGTTGTCCGGCCACCGCCTTCTCGAATGTCCCCGCCAGCGCGTTGAGCTGGGGCTCGATGTCCTTGAGCTTCACGTCGCCGCCCTCGATGCCCAGCAGGGTGACGTTAAGCATCTTCATTGCCCCGGCCAGGCTGGGATCGGCGGCCAGCGCCGACAGGAGCGGCTGTACCTTGATCAGGGCGTCTGTGACCGACCTGACATCGTCCATGGGCAACAGCAGCAGGCCGTTGCGCTCGAAGAACCGGCCGCCGTCCGGCTGGCGTACATTATGGAAAAGATCGGGTCGCTGCTGCAGTGCCGAGGCGAGTCGCTTGGCCCCGTCATCGGCGAGCTCCGGCGTCGCGCCGTCGACTACGATCATGGTCAGGTTTTGCAATTGCGGGAATGCCTTGTCGAACTCGATCCCGCGCTTGCGCCAATCCAGCTTGGGCGAGATCAACTGGCTGGTCTCGGCCGTCATGGCGAAGTTCTGGGACAGGTAGACGAGGGCCGCCGCCGTCGCCGCGAGCGCGCCAAGCAGCACGATCAGGGAATGCCGGATGCTGACCGCGACAGTACGACCGACCAGCGAAGTGCCCATGGACAAGAAGCGCCTCGAGGATTGATGCAATGACTGGCAGGACACCACTAGGCATTCGCGCCGACTTTGCAACCTATGCCTTTTGGTGGTCCCGGCGTGATGGACAAAACGGCATTCGTGGCCATCAATAGCCATAGCGATGGGGGCTTGCCTGTCATGAAAATCGGATCCCTAGAGCATCGCGATGCTTTCTGCTCGCACTTTGCGCGAACCTATCTCGACTATGATCCTGAGGCGCTGCCCTGGCCTGCCCTGGACGAGGCGGCATTGCACCGCCTTCGGCAGGTGCCCTTCTGGGAGGATGTTCTCTACTTCGAGCGGCGCGCCGGCGCGATCGTCGCGGCCTTCACCGAAACTGTAACCGATCCGGTCATGAAGGAGGCGCTGGCCCTGCAGGGCCGGGAGGAGACCCGGCATGCGAAGCTGATCCGCGTGATGGTGGACAGATATGGCCTCGACGCCCCGGAGCGGCCGATCGGGGATCTCGGCGCGGACATCGAAACCAGCTTCAAGGATTTCGGTTTCGGCGAATGTTTCGACTCGTTCGTGGGATTCGGCCTGTTCAAGATCGCCTGGCAATCGGAATTCCTTCCCCGGGAGATCATGCAGATCTTCTCGATGTTGATGTACGAGGAGACGCGCCACATCGTCTTCTTCATCAACTGGATGGCCTACACGGAAGCCCGCAAGGGCTGGCTTGCAAGGACGGTTTCCCCGCTGGTGACCCTGCGCTACTACGTGCGGGCGGTGCACAATAAGATTCGCTTTGCGCGTCGTGGCCAGCAGGTCGATGACGGCAAGAGCCTGGCGGCCCTCCAGGTCAGCATGTTTCTCGATGGCTTCAATTTCCGGCGCTTCCTCGAAGACTGCTACGCCGAGAACAGCCGACGCATGAGTGTCTTCGATCCGGAATTGCTGCGTCCCAGCTTCCTGCCGCAACTGACGGACGTTGCCCTCAAGGCGCTGCGCGTGTGGGGCAGACGAACAGAGCTGGAAACGAAGCCAGGCTCATTACCGCCCCTCTACGGCGCACACCCGGGATCTGCCGCCGCCCAGCGGCCGGAAAGCTCATAGTCTTCCGGACCGCACGCGTCTCACGCGCTCAGTGCCAAGGGCGCTGACGATATCGTCGAGCTGCGGTGAAGGGCGGCAAGAAGCCGGAGGACCTTCGCCAAATGAGCCTGCGGGCAGTCCGGGATGCAGAGCGTCCTAGTTCACAGCACTTCTTGCGAGGAAGCCTGGCGACGTGGCTCTTGAGGCCTTTAGACGCGTCCTCGGCCCGGCTGAAAGTTCAACAGCTGTGCAGGCCCTCTATGGCTTCTATGGCACGCCTCACGAGGGGGCCGGCCCATCAATTGAGAACGGCATTGGCTGAACACGCCAAAGCGATGCGGGACATACTTTGCGAACGCCCTAGTAACATCGGTGATAGCGACTCGGACCCGTTGACACGAGGGATCGAGAGCGCACGAGCTGTGTTGGATGACGCTTGCCGACCCTATCTGCGAGATCCTTCGTGGCGTGAAGGGTTGGGGAGTGGGCCAATGGCAAGCAAGATCAACAAAGCAATGGACAGCTCTCAGCGCGGATAGTGGGCACGGCCATGAAAGCCTCCCAGGGCAAAGGATCAGCTGCGTGTGAAGGGAGGGGCGCATGCCGTAGGCGATCAGCAGGACGACGGCTAACCAGTAGCTGATCGGCGCGATAAAGCCACGACCGCCGTGGGGCCTATGCTCGACCTTGATGCCGAACTTGCGGCGGAACGCAGATCCTCTGGATCAACTTGGTCACCGACGGCGCGCCTGCGCTCGCTCTCGGCGTCGATCCGGCGGATGCCGAAACCATGAACCGGCCGCTCCACCCGCACGACGAAGGCGTCATCACACTCCGCATGTGGATCGGCATCGTCTTGGTCGGTGCCGTCATGGCGGTGGGCACGCTCGCCGTCCTCGACGCCTGCCTGCCGGGCAGCTTCATGGAAGGCTCCGGCACGCTGCAATATGCCCAGACCATGGCCTTCACCAGATGGTACCGGCCTTGCTGCAAGGCTCTGACATGATCGCGCTGCTTCCCTCGCGCGTGCTATCCGATTTCGATGGGCTCGTTTCCTTTCAGCCGCCGATTAAAGTGTCGGGTTTCTCTCTACACCTTGCTTGGCATCGCCGGCGTGCAAAGGATGCCGCCTTGCAACATGTTGCGGCGATCTTAATTGCGTTGCTGAGGTGAGAATGGGGTACGGCAGAGTGACTCGAGCTTGCTCATTCCGTTGAATCGAAATCGTCCTCGCCGGTATGCAGCATCACTGCCAGCGAGCGTAGTCCGATATCGACCTATCCATTGTCGGCGCCGCAAGCGCTAGCCTAAAGGCGTTCGGCGCATGGCCGGGTTTGACGGCGAATGTCGTCGAGGGCGTCAACGCAATTGTCGCGCTTGGCCGCGGTAGCGACAAAAACTCTGCGAGCGCCAGTGCGCTGGCAGCTTCAGCCACAAGTGATAACATTTTGCGTTAGTCTGGATTTCGAAATGTTCATTCAGACCGGCCAGATTGTATCAATCTCGGCAGTGGGCTCTACCACCAGGGCCTGATGAGCGTGGCCGCGGGCTCTCCTGTCCGCAGTCGCGCGAGCAGGCTCTGGGGATCGACCGGAACGCCTACCGGATTCTTCTCGAAGGCATCCGACTCCATGTAGGCGGTGCCTTCCTCGATGGTCGCGAAGTTGTCGACCTGAAGCTCGATGTTGTTGCCGTCCGGGTCGGCGTAATAGAGCGATGTCGTCGTGCCGTGATTGACGGAAAACACGGGCGTGACCCGCTGCTTCTCCAGTCGCTCGAAATTCTCGAGCAGGGCGGCGAGCGAGTCGTAGGTGAAGGCGATATGGGATAGGCCGCGATTCTGCGGAGCGGCGTCGCTGCGAGACACGCCATCCCCGCTTGGGGCGATCAGCTGGTCGAGGCCTCCCGACGCGCGCGCCACAGCATCGCGGTCCGCCAGCGCGATTCGGTGATGCTCTTCGTCATAGGTCATGAAGACCGCCGCCGGATTCTGGTGAACGACGCGCGCATCGAGGACATTCAGGTACCAGTCGCGCATTTCGGCAAGACGGCTCGTGAAGAGGACGACATGAGCGAGTTTCGTGGGCGATGTCATGGGGCATTCTCCTGGATCAAGCCTCTGCAGGCCGTGGTCGTGGCCCGCTGCCCGCCGGTGCCGGCCGGCAGCGGGGTTCCATGGATCAGGCGGCGTTCGCGACCGCGCCGATGGTCGTGGGAAGCCCTGCGATCGCGGCCTTGATCGACTGCTCGCGCTGTTCGGCGCCAAAGGCCACGCCTTCGGCGCGCACGACCTCGATGTCGGTGATACCGATGAACCCCAGGATCGCCCGCAGATAAGGTTCCTGGAAGTCGTTGGCGGCATGCGGCGTGCCGGGGGCATACAGCCCACCGCGCGATGACGCCACGATGACCTTCTTGTCGCCGGCCAGCCCCTTCACGCCGGAGGCGTCGTACTTGAATGTCCTGCCCGCGACGACGATGCGGTCGAGCCACGCTTTGAGCTGGCTCGAGATCGCAAAGTTGTACATCGGGGCGCCAAGCACGATGACGTCGGCGGCCAGGAACTCTTCGAGGACGGCGGTGCCTTTTTCCACTTGGGCTCTGGTCGCCGTGGTGGGCTCAGCGCCCGGCTGGGCGGCGAGGATCGCACCATCGAGGTGAGGCAGCGGATCACCGGCGAGGTCGCGGCGGATGACCTGGAGGTCGGGAAGACGGCGCTTCCACTCGGAAACGACCGCGGCGGAGAGCTGGCGGGACACCGACGCCTCACCGGAAATGCTGGAATCGATATGGAGGAGTTTCATGGGACGTCCTGGGTTTCGAGGTTGTTGCTCGCGCCAGGCGTATATAAAGGTGGAACAATAGAGAGATTAGAGAGTGAAAATGGAACGTTTCGTTGCACTGGGTGAACAATCGTTCGCCATGCGCGATCTGAACGACCTCAATTTTTTCGCCGCTGTCGTGACTTTTGGCGGCTTTTCCGCTGCAGCCCGGGTACTGGGCGTTCCCAAATCCCGAATCAGCCGCCGGGTATCGGCGCTCGAGGAAAAGCTCGGCATCCGGCTCATCGAGCGATCGACGCGCCGGTTGAGCGTCACCGAGGTGGGGCGGGACATATATCGTCATGCCCGGGCAGCGATCGCCGAGGCCGAAGCGATCGAGGAAATTGCCTATCGGCAGAAAGCCGAACCTCAGGGCCTTGTGCGCGTCAGCTGCCCGGTCGGCGCCGAGCGTATTCTTTCGAGCAAGCTACCGGGTTTTCTCCGCCAGTATCCCCGAGTGCGTTTGCAGCTGATCGTCACCAATCGCCGCGTCGACCTGATCGAGGACGGCATCGATGTTGCCATACGCGTCCGTGAGACCTTCGACACGGATGTGGATCTGCAAATGAAGGTCATCGGGCGTATGCACTCACGCCTCATCGCGAGCCCGGCCTATCTGGAGCTGGAAGGTGCTCCGACAGTGCCTTCCGATCTCTCACGTTTCCACACCCTCAGCCACTCCGAGCGACCCGGACCCACGACCTGGACGTTGGTCGATGTGGATGGCCGCGAAGAAACCATCCTGCACGAACCCAGAATGGCGATGAACGATCATGCCATCTTGTGGCAGGCGGCGATCGAGGGCGTTGGCATTGCTCTTCTTCCCGAGCTGATCTGCCGCGAGGCGATCGCCGAAGGGCGTCTTCAATGGCTGCTGCCCGATTGGACCAGCCGCGAAGCGGTGCTGCATCTCGTCTTCACCTCGCGCCGTGGCCTGTTGCCCGGAGTGAGGGCCTTCCTCGACTTCGCGGCCGTGGCGCTCGATCCGCTCGCGTCGAGCGGGCGGCCCGTTACCTGAACGCATTGTTTGGCAACGCTCTCGTCCCGACATGGGTGGCAACCTGTCCGAGAAAGAGATTCTCTCGGTTTTGGCATTCCTCATGTGCGCAAGGCACTGGCATCCATATACGACGACGCTTGTTCTTCCGAACAGGCGCTCCGGAATCGCGTCGAGCGGGTGGTTGTTCGCGCCGACCGTGTCGAGATCGTCAGGACTGATGACGCCACTGACCCGGAGGAGGCTCCGACATCCCGAACCATCGTCGTGAAGGCCAGATTGGCGCATCGTAACAGGGTCAGAATCCTCGACGACGGCTCGATAGGCCCCCATCCAGTATTGATGAAGGCACTTGGTCGGGCGCACGAATGGCGTGGCTGGATGGAGCGCGGCGAGGCAACGTCGTATCGGAGCATCGCCAAAAAGGCTGGGATCACGTCGAGCTACGTCCAGACCATCCTGCCACTGGCGTTCCTGGCCCCCAAACTTACCCGTGAGCTGCTTGATGGTCGTCGCCAGTTGCGTGGTCGGCTGGTCGTCGAAATGCGTCGAGGTATTCCGGTCGACTGGGCTCAGCAAGTCGACCGTTTCTGACGGCGGTCGAGCGTCGCGCATCCACTCTCTAGGCGAAAGCGATCCCTAGCAATCGAGCCCACGACCGGCACTTGCAGTTCGCGCCACAGTTCATAATCGCAGAGTAGTGTCTCGGAAAAGCGGCTCCAGAGACTTTCGGCCCGAAACGGCATGTTCGTCCCAAAGACCGCAAAATACGCCGGTCTCTAGTGTCACTCTGGGCGGGAAAAGTGCCGAATAGTGGGGCTTATTGGTCGGACCGCCCGCTGCCGGTGTAGCGGCGGCGGGGTGGTAGTGGGGCCAGTCCCGTACGAACCGTTCTCCACGGGAATTCCCTGCTAACAGGGAAAATAACAGGCAAATAGAGTTGAAAAGCTAGGCGCCAATCGGCTGGAACTACGCTGAATGCCGTGATTTCTGGGGCTTTTGAGGGCTACTTCGCTCAGAGCTGAAAATTCCTGTCCATAGGAACAGGGAAATCCAAACTCGGGAACAGCGATTGGGCAGCGCCATAACAGGGACGTGCGAGTGGCTGATCAGCGATTGGCAGTGACGGAACGCGTGTGGCTCGGCGGAAGCTTGCGAGATCGCCTGCGACACCGCGGACCGGCCCAAGGGGGCCTGCTCAGTGGTCGGGTTGATGTGGTGCTCCACATATTGTCCCTGATCGGCGTCAGGAGTCGCGTCGTCGTCATGTTGGAATGGATCTGCTCCTACGCGACCTTCTAGCCGGGGTGTGCGCCTCATCACCGGGTCAGAGCCAGACTAGGTAGTGGGCTCATAAACTCGCATCCAGACGCGGTCAGATGCGAGGGCTACGGTGGCGAGGAAGTTCCGAGCGAGTTTATCGAAACAAGTGGCGACGGTTCGGAAATGCTTGGGCTTGCAGAAGAGGCACTCGGCGAGGTTGGGTCTCTGGTAGATGGATCGGTTGACGGATCTGTGGACGATACGCTGGCTGGTTGACGGAATGTGCGGTTTGGCATGGGCCGCCTGGATCAGCTCGAGCAGGGCGTCGGCATCGTAACCGTGATCGGCAACGACACGACGGGATTTGAGGCCGGCGCGCAGGTCGTGCGCCTGTCCGGCGGTTCGCAGGAGCCGACCCGGTAGGCCGTTCTCATCGACGACGGCATTGATCTTGGTGCTCAGTCCTCCACGAGAACGGCCGATGGCGTGATCTTCGCCCCTGTCCTTAGCGAAAACTTCGTCAGCGCTGGCGTGAGGTGCGGGATTGAGTGGGCTGATCGGCAATGATCGCTTTCGTGAACTTGGTGCTCCACGCCCTGGTCTCAACGTTCAAGACGCAAGCGCGGCTGGAGGCCGAGATCGTGCTGCTGCGGCATCAGTTGAACGTGCTGCGCCGGAGCGTTCCATCGAAGCCTAAACTGGCGCCAACCGATCGACTTTTCTTCGTCTGGCTCTATCACCTGTTTCCATCGGCGCTGAATGCGGTGGCCATTGTGCAGCCTGAGACGATCGTCCGGTGGCATCGGGCCGGCTTCCGCCTGTACTGGCGTTGGAAGTCGCGCTCGCGTGGTGGTCGGCCAAGGATTCCGCTAGAGGCCCGGCGCCTGATCCGCGAGATGAGCCTGGCCAACCGGCTATGGGGAGCGCCGCGCATTCATGGTGAACTGCTGAAACTCGGGATCGAAATCGCACAATCGACAGTCGCCAAGTATATGGCGAAGAGTGGGCGGGGGCGGTCACAAACTTGGAGGACCTTTCTGCGCAACCACGCGGCAGGCATCGGCGCGGTGGATTTCCTGATCGTGCCGACGGTCGGTTTCAAGCTGCTGTTCGCCCTCGTCGTGCTCAGTCACCAACGACGGCGACTGATATCGCTGAGTGTAACGCCCCATCCCACGGCGGAATGGATCACCCATCAGATCACGGATGCCTTTCCGTGGGATGAAGCGCCAACCCACATGATCCGGGATCGTGACGCGTCGTACGGTCACGCTGTCACCCGGCGTCTTGCGGCGATGGGAATACGTGATCACCCCACCGCCCCACAGCCACCCTGGCAGAACGGACATGCGGAGAGGCTGATCGGTTCGATCCGCCGAGAATGCATCGATCACGTCATCGTCTTCGGCGAGGCCCATCTGCGCTTCATCCTTGCGGCCTACGCCCGGCTATTACAACGAACCGCAAACGCATTTGTCCCTGGGCAAGGACTCGCCGAGCCGTCGGCCGGTCCAGCACCTCGGCCAGATTGCCGCGCGGCCGATTCTCGGTGGACTGCACCATCAATACTGCCGGATTTAGTTTCTGGCAGTCACAAGGGTTACAATGGGCGGCGCGGCCTCGAGAAAGCGTGTATGGTCCATCCATCGGTCCGACGGTCCGCGGATGTCCCGCGCTCCGACGCCGAAGAGCCATCCCAATGTCCATGAAGAATCGTCGCGGCAATCGCGAAGCGAAGAAGCCTAAGCAAAACAAGCCTAAAGTGGCCGTGTCGGCCTCTCCCTATGCAGCCGTATCGTCAAGTCCAGCCAAAGCTGCTGCCGCCAAGCGCAAGTAGGTACTGGTTTGACGTCGCGGAATGCGGCGTCACTCTAACCCCAGCGTCACGACGACCGTGTGTGTCGCGCCGTCCTCGCACAGCCGAATCCGCGCTTGACCATGCACCGGTATCTGGGGAGCACCGTCGCACTCGACATCGATGACGCCACGGCTAACGCCCTGCGGATTGCGGACCACGATCTCGTAAACTGCGCCGCGATAGCGCAGTTTCATTTCGAAACTCGGCCATGACGTCGCCACGCAGGGGTCGATCACAAGCCAGTCGCCTTCCAGGCGCAGGCCGAGGATCGACTCAACGCCGGCACGGTAGACCCAGCCGGCCGAGCCCGTGTACCAGGTCCAGCCGCCACGCCCGACATGCGGTGGCATCGAGTAGACATCGGCCGCCACAACGTAGGGCTCGACCTTGTAACGAAGCACGCCAGCACGGCTTGACGTGTGATTGATCGGGTTGAGCAGAGAGAAGAGTTCGATTGCCTTGTTGCCTTCGCCGAGCGTGGCGAAGGCCATCATCGACCAGGCAGCGGCGTGGGTGTACTGGCCTCCGTTCTCGCGGATACCGGGCGGATATCCTTTGATGTAGCCAGGATCGAGGGAGGTCTTGTCGAACGGTGGCGCAAACAGCAAGGCCAGCCGGTCGCCGCGATGGATAAGGAGACGGTCCATGGCCTCCATCGCCTCCGTCGCCCGCGCTGGATCCGCGGCCGCCGAGATCGCCGCCCAGGATTGGGCGATGGCATCGATCCGGCATTCCTCACTAGCCGCCGAGCCGAGCGGGGTACCATCATCATAGTAGCCCCGGCGGTACCAGCCCCCATCCCAGGCCTCGCGTTCCAGCGCGCTCTGCAGTGCCGTGGCATGTGCTTTCCAGGTTTCGGCACGCCGATCCTCGCCACGGGACTCGGCAAGCGGCACAAATGCTGTCAGGGCGGCATAGAGGAACCAGCCCAGCCAGACGCTTTCCCCTTGTCCTGCCTCGCCGACGCGGTTCATACCGTCGTTCCAATCGCCGGTGCCCATCAACGGCAGGCCATGTACACCTGTCTGGAGGCTGCCATCGAGGCCGCGAGCGCAATGCTCGAATAGCGAGGCGGTCTCGTCAGTCCGGTCCGGCTGAAAGTAGAGATCGTGCTCGCCAGGCCGTAGCAAGGGGCCATCGATGAATGGCACCTGCGCGTCGAGGATCGTGGCATCGCCCGTGGTTCGGAGGTAATGCGCGACGACCGCGGCGAGCCAAGCCCGGTCGTCTGAGATGCGCGTGCGGACACCGTGCCCGCCAATCGGGAACCACCAATGCTGGACGTCGCCCTCGACAAATTGCCGTGCCGCGGCGCGCAGGACGTGGTCGCGCGTCAGCTCAGGCTTTGCCACGGCGAGCGACATGACGTCCTGGAGCTGATCGCGGAAGCCGTAGGCGCCGCTCGCCTGGTAGAAACCAGAACGAGCCCAGTAGCGGCAGGCGAGAGACTGATAGAGCAGCCAGCCGTTGAGAAGAATATCCATGGCGCGGTCTGGAGTCTTTACCTGCACAGTGCCGAGAACTTCGTCCCAGAAGGCGACGACCTCGCGATAGACCGCGCCGAGGTCGGCCGCGCGATAGCGTGCGATCAGTGCGCGTGCTTCGGTGGTATCGGCCGCTTGTCCCAGGAAGAAGACGACCTCCTGCGAACTTCCGCTGGCAAGCTCGATGGTGGTCTGCAGCGCGGCGCAGGGATCGAGCCCCGCACCGAGCCGCTGCGACAGCGGAAGGGCGGCGGTGAGCGCGGCCGGATTGTCGGCGGTGCCGTTGCGGCCGATGAACTCCCCACGATCGCCGGTCCACGTATTTTGGCGGCCAGCGAGGTCGGCGAATGCCACGCGCGACCCGTGATGCATATTCCACTTGTTGCGTGCGAAGATCGCACCTGTTTCTTCGTCGCGCTCTGTGACGACCGTTGGGGCGGAGGCGCCGCGCGACAGACCAAGCACCCATTCGACGTAGGACGTCACGGACAGACGGCGCGGCCGGTCGGAGATGTTGTGGAGCGTGAGCCTCGAGACCTTGATCGGGTCGTCGAGCGGTACGTATTGCAGCAGCTCGAGCGCGATGCCGTTGGCTGTGACCTCGAACCGGCTATAACCTCGGCCATGACGAGCGATATAGGTCGCTTGGTTGTGATGGATCGGCTGTGCAGTCGGCCCCCATAGATCGCCGCTCTCGAGATCGTGCACGTAAAGTGACTCACCAGGTCGGTTGATCACCGGATCGTTCGACCATGGGGTGAGCTGGTTATCCCGGCTGTTCTGCGACCAGGTGTAACCACCTCCCTCGGCGGCCACTTGGAAGCCGAACGACGGATTCGACACGACATTTATCCAGGGTGTCGGCGTTGATTGGCCTGGACCCAAGGTAATGACGTACTCCCGGCCATCGGGTGAGAAGCCGCCGAGGCCATTGAAGAACTGAAGGCCGTCGAGCGCGACCGTCGGTGCTGGCACGACCTTCGCGTCTATTTCGGCCGTGGACCGTCGCTGGGGTGGCGGCAAGCCGCGCGGCGCCCGCAGGCGGTCGATTTGATCGGCGAGGGTGCCGCGCCCACCGCGTATGACCACGCGCGCAAGTGCCAGGAGGAGGGCGCGGCTTTCACCAGAGATTAGATCGGTGCGCAGGACGAAGACGCGCGCCCCCTCGGTGCCGGTGCCGAGGTGGGTTCTGGATCTGCTGGCGCGAACCAGTGTCTCCAACGCCGCCTGAAGATCCTGAACATAAGAGGTACTGCGCTCATTTAGGATCACGAGATCGACGGCCAGCCCTTTCAGCTGCCAATATTCCCAGGCACGCAAAAGTTCACGGACGATGCCGGCGTCCTCGACCTCGTCGATCCGCACGAGCACGATCGGCAGGTCGCCTGAGATACCCTGCGCCCACAATGTCGGAGGACCAGCCAGACCGCGACTGATCGCACCCGGGGACGAACGCAGCGCCGGGTTGGCGTACAGCACATGGCCCGCCAGGCGCTGATAATGGCTCGCCTCGGCGGAGGTTACATCGAGATGGCGAAGTTGGACCTGCGCCTGTGTCCACGCAAGCGTCGTCGCTCGCGTGAAAGCATTGGCGTCCTGATGTTTGTCGATCGCATCGAGCAGCGCCTCGCGCGACGAGGCCACCACCGTCCAGAAGGCGATCCGGGCCGTGCCACCCGCGGGTATCGCCAAGCGCCTGCGCAGGGCAAACACCGGATCGAGGACTGCGCCGACCGTGCCGGAAAGACGTCGGCCGTCCGTCGCGGCGACGGCGTTGCCAACCTCGTTGCCACGGCCGAGGAAGCGGGCGCGGTCGGTCTCTACTTCGATTACGCCGACCACTTCACCTTCGACGGCTGTCAAATGGGCGGCCCACAGCTCGGGCTCATCCGGGCCTCGTCGGCGTCGCGTCGCCAGAATAGCGCCCGCGGTGGGCAGATATTCGGTGTGCACAAAAAGCTTGGAGAAGGCCTGATGTGCCGCGTCGGCCACGGGCGATGCCAGAACGATCTCGGCGTAGGAGGTGAGCTCGATTGTGCGCGGCTCGGCGCCGGTGTTTACCAGCGACACACGCCGCACCTCCGCATCGTCCTCCGGAGATACGACGACGTCGAGGCTCGTGACGAGTGTACCGTCGTGTCGTACGAATTCAGCGCGATCCTCCGCGAACATGACGTCATAACGATCGGGCCGGCTACCACACGGTTGATGGGTGGCGGACCAGACTGCGCCGGTTTCGATGTCGCGCAAGAAGATGTAGCTGCCGTAATCGTCGCGTGTCGTGTCCTCGCGCCATCGCGTTACGGCGTGACCACCCCATTGGCTGTAACCTGAACCTGCGGCCGTCAGCATGACCGAATAGCGTCCGTTCGACAGTAAGTGAACGGAGGGACTGGCAGCATGCGGGTTGTGTAGACGACGCACGACCGCCGGTTCGAGTTCACCTGTCAGGGCACCAGCGCCGACTTCCTCGGCACGCGGATGGGCGACCGCGACGTCACGCGGCGCTCGCTCCTGAAGCAGAAGTTCAGTCGCCTGGACCTTGGGTTCAGCATGGAAGCGCGAACGCATCACGCCATCGAGCAGGGCATTGGCAATGGCGACGACGACCATGCCCTGATGGTGGGCCATATAAGCACGCACAATCGCCTGGGACTCCCCGTCCGGCAGACGGGACGGCGTAAAGTCGATCGCCTCGTAGAAGCCGTAACGGGCGCGCGCACCCCGGGCGGTCAGTCGCTTGAAATTGGCGGTAGCGGCTGCAGGATCGACCATGGCGGCGAGCGCCGTCGCATAGGGAGCAATGACGATGTTCTCGCTCAAGCCTCGCTTGAAGCCGAGCCCCGGCACGCCGAAGTTGGAGTATTGATAGGTGAACTCCTTGTCGCGCGCGTTATAGGCCGATTCGGAGATTCCCCAAGGTAGACCGAGAGCGGTCGCATACTGCATCTGCCGCCGGACGATAAGCTGGTTGGTTTTCTCAAGTAGGCTGCCGAATGGCGCGCGCATGACCAACGACGGCATGAGGTACTCGAACATCGAGCCCGACCATGAGACCAGAGCCGCGCCGCGGCCGACCGGCGTCACTTCCCGCCCCAATCGGAACCAGTGTCGGGCGGGGATCTCACCTGCTGCGATCGCCACGAAACTTGCCAACCTCGCTTCCGAGGCGAGGAGGTCGTAGCAGTTGGAATCGAGCCGATCTTCGACGGCCAGGTAGCCAATCGACAGCAGCCGACGGCGGTTGTCGAACAAGAAGTCGAACTCCATGGCATTCGCCGTGGCACGCGCGGTTGTTTCGATCGTCAGCAGCCGACGTTCCAGATCATCCACGACGACGGTAAGCGCATTGCCGCGTTGGTGGCTTACGATCGAACGATGTG
This sequence comes from Reyranella sp., assembly GCF_004297405.1. Taxonomy (GTDB): domain Bacteria; phylum Pseudomonadota; class Alphaproteobacteria; order Reyranellales; family Reyranellaceae; genus Reyranella. Next base: position 4,506 of record NZ_SCVC01000008.1, on the reverse strand, counting down.
CCGCTTCGACCCAATACAGCATGTCGCCGCTTTCAGTGTCGCCGCGCTCGCTGGCGAGCGTGCGGGCGAGGTCGACGGCCGTGGTGGCGTGCGCCAGGAGCGCTTCCGGTCGAGACGACGGATGCAGCAACGCCGCCGCAAGGCTCTCCAGCGCACTGACAAGTTCATGTGACGTGACAAGGTGCGTGCGCCTGTCGTCGGGCAGGGCAAGGAGGGCCTCACGGGCGAGATCCAGGCTGTCGGCTGCACCCCGGCCCATATCGGGTTCGATCGCCATCCCGCCGCGCCATGCCGCACAGGTGTTCGCGAGCGCAATCAAGTGTCCTGCCAGATTGCCGCTGTCCACCGTCGAGATGTAGGGCGGCTCCAGTGGACGCAGGTCGGACGTGTCGTACCAATTGAAGAAGTGTCCGCGGTAGCGCTTCAGCCGCTCCATGGTTGCCAGGGTCGCCTCGATGCGCTCGACTGCCTCGATTGTGCTGATCCAACCGAACTCACGAGCGGCGGCAGTCGACAGCAACAGGAGCCCTAGGTTGGTCGGTGACGTCCGCCGGGCGAGGACGGGCGTCGGATCCTCCTGGAAATTGTCCGGTGGCAGCATGTGATCTGCCTCGGTGACGAAGGTCTCGAAGAAGCGCCATGTGCGGCGAGCGACCAGGCGGAGCGAGAGGGCATCTTCAACGGCGACGCGCAGGCTGCCTGCGTCGCGCGGTGGACGACTCACCCAGTGGGCGATTGCCGGCGCGAAAAGCCATGCCAGCACGAACGGGGCTGCCACCGGTAACGCTGGACTGCCTGTGTATCCGACAAAGAGAGCTGTCAGGAGCGCGATGACCACGCTTCCGGCCATCTTGGCGTAGAGACCGAGCCAGCCGCTGCGCCGGCCCTGCTTGGACTGAGCTGCCGTGATCCATTCGAGTAGGCGGCGTTGGCTGATGACGAGGCGAAATAGTGTCCGCCCGATCGCATCGACCATCAGCCAGGCATGGTGGGCGAGGAATACCACCAGGAGTGCCGTCTGGGAGAAGGATGCCAGGATATCCGTCCAGAGTGCTCCGAGATGGCTGCGCGTCGTCGTTGCCGAATGCCTTGGAAACAACGCCCCCACGACCGGCAGGAGCGTAGGCATGGCGATAGCCAGGAGCACGAACGCCGTCCAAACGATTGCGCCCGGAAGTGGCAGGGTCCACCCGACGAGCAGAGCTAGGAGGGCGGCTGGCGCCGAAAGCGTGCGACGTAGATTATCGAACATCTTCCAGAATCCGATGGCAGGGACGTAGCCCACGCGGGCGCGTGTCGCCGTGCCCTTCACGAGGCCCATCATCCAGGGCAGAAGCTGCCAGTCGCCCCGCGCCCAGCGGTGCTGGCGCGCTGCAGCCACGTCATAGTGCGCCGGAAACTCCTCCACGACCTCGATGTCGGACACCAAGCCGGAGCGGGCAAAAATCCCCTCGAACAGATCGTGGCTGAGCATGGTGCTGTCGGGAACGCGCCCCTGCAATGCCGCCTCGAAAGCGTCGATGTCGTAAATGCCCTTGCCCGAGTAGGAACCCTCGCCGAACAGGTCCTGGTAGACGTCCGATACGGCTGACGCGTAGGGATCGATACCGCTATTGCTCGAGAAGACACGCTGGAACAGCGAGCCTTCGGTGCCGACCGGCAGAGAAGGGGTGACGCGCGGCTGCAGTACACCATAGCCCTCGACCACTCGGCCCTTCGCGACGTCGAGACGCGGCCGATTGAGGGGGTGGGCCATCTTACCGACCAATCGCGCGACTGCGTCTCGTGGCAGGCGTGTGTCCGAATCGAGGGTGATGACGTAGCGCACGTCCATTGGCAGGACTCGTGATTCGGCCTCCAGGAACGTCGTTCCGGTCGCCCCTCGCAGTAGTTGATTGAATTCATGAAGTTTGCCGCGTTTACGCTCCCAGCCGATCCATCGTCGCTGCACCTCGTTCCAGCCGCGGCGCCTATGCAGAAGGAAGAAGCGGTCGACGCCGTCGGTACCCGGATATCGACTGTTGAGGCGGGCGATGCCGTCGCGGGCGGTGGACAAGAGAGCGATGTCTTCCGGCATGGATTCCGAGTGCGCATCAGTCCAATCCGACAGCAGAGCGAAGTGAAGCGCACCGGCTGGATTGGAAAGATGGTGAACCTCAAGGCGCTCGATCTGCTCGTCGATTGCAGCTTGCGAGGACAGCAGCGTTGGAATGGCAACCATTGTGCGTAGATCGGATGGCACGCCGTCACGCAGAGCGAGTCCCGGCAGGAGGGTCGCGCCAAATCCACCGGTGATCAGGCGGTTCACCAGCAACAACGCGGTGTCGAGGGCGGGCAGAAAGCCCGCGAATGCCATCGCCACGAGCAACCAACCATGAATACCCAGCAACGAGAGGCCGAGTAGGGGAGCTAGCAGAACAATGCCGGTGGTTGCGACGATGCTGGAGACGTATCCCCAGATGCCGGTTCGCGTAAACCGGCGACGCAGCGTCAGTCCGCGCGTGCGAAAACCGACCGATCGTTCGAAGATGCGACGGCCACCACCGATCAAATGATAACCTGGCTCGCGCTCGCGGCCATCCCGGTCGCCGCTTCGCGCGGAAGACGAGGCAGCTGCAAGGGCGCGCTTTGCGACCTCCGGCTCGCGCAAAGTAGTTCCGCGCGCGATTTCCTCGATAGCAGTTCGATAGAGATTGCGAGTGGCGAAGTCCATCTCGACAAAGACGCCCGCGGTACGCAGTACATCATCTACCGGACTCACCGCCTCGAAAATCCTCGCCCAATCGACGTCAGAAACCAGGCGCATGCTGGTGATGATGTTGCGGACGGTGACGTTGGTGGCGCCTTGGAGTTGATGCTCGCGGCGGACGAGCTCGTCGGCGCTCGTTCCCTCTCCCACCAAGCGCCTTTCGAGCCACCTTACGGCGGGTGTCGTGTCAGGGTCCTGATCGCGCAGCCGCTGCACAAGCTGGACAGCGAACCCCTCGGAGAACGGTGCTCCCTCGTAAGGGGCCAGCGCCGTGGGATCCGCCACATGATCCTTCACGCCGAGCAGGCGGTCGGCAATGAGATCGGCCTGTGCGCGCGCCGACCGCTGGCTCACGATGCGACTGGCCGATCGCCGCAGGTTTTCGACCAGCACGATGCGCAAGGTGATGGCAACGGCCCACAATTCGCCAATGTTGAGCGGCTGGACTTCCTGATAGGCGCGTACGAAGCGGGTCAGCGTCTCGGGTTCGAACAGGCTATCGGTATGGGCGACAAATGCCCATACTAGCCCGAACACGCGGGGATAGCCGGCGAGTGGTCCGTCACTTAGCTTGGGCAGCTCGCGATAGTATCCCGCTGGCAGATCCGTACGGACTTCGCGCACCTGCTGCTCGACGAGATGAAAATTGTCGAGGAGCCATTCCGCGGCAGGCGTTACTGACCGGCCTTCGCTGGCTGCCTTGGCAATCGAGCGGTAAGCATGCAGCAGGACGCGCTCGTTATCTTGGAGGCGCGCAACGAGCGATCTACCGGCGATCGCCGCCTTGTGAACGGGTTGGTTAGCCGCAAGACTTCGCGCATGCTGCTCCAGCCGCTCGATGCTGAATAGTTCACTGCGGATGGCGTCTTCGTCTTGCTGAATAATAGCATGTCGAGCGCGTCCGAAGACGCGCCACGCGAACGATTTCAAGGAGTGCTGCCTTTCCGGCGGTAACGCGTGACCAACGGCAACGTTGCCGTGCGCGCGTGAAGTGTTCCTGCAGCGGATCGCTGGGGACGATCCCTTCTACAGCAAATGCAGGGCGCAGCCGAATCAGATGGATCTCAACCCTTCGGACCAAAAGCTATACGCACTTCATTGGGGGGGGTGTTCGCCCCCTTGTTCATCGAGATCGACGGGCTTTTGGGATGTGACGCGATACCCTCTTGTTCGCGCAGCGCAATCAGCCGCGATGTCCAGTGCGATCGGCGCAGCGTGACAAGAAATAGAGACGGAATTCCCCCTCATATTGGAGGGATCCGTCACCACTTGTTGTTGGCGTCACCTGAACGACAGTCGTTCACGAACGGCAACTTGATCCCAGGAGAGAGCATGACCGACCGCCAAACGGCGACGACCGATTCCTCTGCGAACGACACAGATCGACAGGACATTCTCAACGAGATCGGCGCGAAATGGAGCAAGTTCTCCAGGAAGGAGCTCTCCAACCTTACGACCATTGACCAGCTCGTAAGCCAAATCGGCACCAAATATGGTGTCAAAAAGGAAGCAGCCCAACGCCAGGTCGACATGCTGATGGATGGCCGCAACCTCACGGCGTGACCGGATTACACGCACTCGGCAGGGAGTACCTTCAGGTGGTTGAGCCGAGCCAGCGGGCAGTCGGCACGCGCGCCCGGTCGAGACTTGCCTGGACCGTGGCGAGCTTTCAAACTGCGACCCTGCGGACGGTTTCGCCCGCCATTCGATCGTTACGGAGCTGCGCGATTGACTCAAGATCGCGTCGGATCATCCAT
>NZ_SCVC01000007.1 GCF_004297405.1 Reyranella sp. | reverse complement strand
GCAGTTCATCTGCGGCAAGGAAGCGAGCCAGGACGAGTTCTTCTTCACGTTCAACTCGCTGGTCGAGCAGAACAAGCAGATCATCCTGTCCTCGGAGAAGCCGCCGAGCGAGCTGCAGGATATCGAGGAGCGCATGCGCTCGCGGCTGGGCAGCGGCCTCGTCGCGGACATCCATTCCTCGACCTACGAGCTGCGCCTGTCGATCCTGCAGACCAAGGCCGAGAATGCCCGCGTGCCGGTGCCGACTGCCGTGCTCGAATTCCTCGCGCACAAGATCAGCACCAACATCCGTGAACTCGAAGGCGCACTGAACCGCGTCGTGGCGCACGGCCAGCTCATTGGCCGCGAGATCACCGTCGAGATGGCACAGGACGTCCTGCACGACCTGCTGCGCCAGGCCGACCGCAAGGTCACCGTCGACGAGATCCAGCAGCGGGTGGCCGCTCACTACAACATCAAGCTCGCCGAGATGAGTTCGCCGCGTCGTGCACGCTCGGTCGCCCGGCCGCGCCAGGTGGCGATGTATCTCGCCAAGCAGCTGACCACCCTCAGCCTGCCGCAGATCGGCAAGCGCTTCGGCAATCGCGACCATACGACCGTGATGCACGCCGTGCGCAAGATCGAGGAACTCAAGATTTCCGACCTTTCGATTGCAGAGGACGTGGAGTTGCTCAAGCGTCAGTTGCAAGGCTGACAAATCCCTCGCACGAGATGTGAAAAGGGGCCTTGCGGGGCCCCTTTTTGCGTCCGGCTACGGCCCCTAAACGCCTCAAATAACGGGCGAAATCGCTTCCCGCGGCTAGGCCGCGTGGTATACTTCGCCCCCGTTCCACCGTTGCGTTTCGCGGCCGGTGAAACGGGCCCAAAAAGCGAACCAATCCGGCCCTGACAACGGCGACCAAAACATGAAACTGACGATTGAACGGGCGGCCCTCTTGAAGGCCCTGGCCCATGTGCAGAGTGTCGTCGAGCGTCGGAACACGATCCCCATTCTCTCCAATGTGCTGATCACGGCGCAGAAGGGCCGTCTGAGCCTCGCCGCGACCGACATGGACCTCGCCATCACCGAGACGGTCGAGGCCAGTGCCAGCAAGACCGGCTCGACCACGGCGCCGGCCCATACGCTCTACGAAATCGTCCGCAAGCTGCCCGACGGCGCGCAGGTCGAGCTCGAGACCGCCTCCGACGGCGGCAGCCTGACGATCCGGGCGGGCCGGTCGCGCTTCACCCTGCAGTGCCTGCCGCCAGCCGATTTCCCGGCCATGACCGAAGGCGACCTGCCGCACCGCTTCCAGCTTCCGGCAACCGACCTCAAGGGCATCATCGACCGCACGCGGTTCGCGATCTCCAACGAAGAGACCCGCTACTACCTCAACGGCATCTACTTCCATGCCGCGACCGCCGGCGGCACCGAAGTGCTGCGCGGCGTGGCGACCGACGGCCACCGGCTGGCCCGGGTCGAGGTGCCGCTGCCCAAGGGCGCAGGCGAGATTCCCGGCGTGATCGTGCCGCGCAAGACCGTGGGCGAGGTGCGCAAGCTCCTCGACGAGAGCGACGGCTCCGTCGACATCGAGCTTTCCGACACGCGCATCCGCTTCGCCAGCGGCAACGTCACCCTGGTCAGCAAGCTGATCGACGGTACCTTCCCGGACTACGAACGGGTCATCCCGTCCGGCAACGACAAGGTCCTGAACGTGCCGTGCAAGGAGTTCGCGCACGCCGTCGACCGCGTCTCGACCATCTCCACGGAGAAGTCGCGTGCCATCAAGCTGGCAGTCGCCAAGGGCGTGGTCACGCTCTCGGCCACCAGCCCGGACGCCGGCAGCGCGACCGAGGAGATCGAGGTCGAGTACCAGGACACCGCACTCGAGATCGGCTTCAACTCGCGCTACCTGCTCGACATCACCGAACAGATTGCAGGCACCGAGGCTCGCTTCCTCATGGCTGACGCCGGCTCCCCCACCCTGGTGCGGGATGGCGCCGACGAGAGCGCGCTCTACGTGCTCATGCCGATGCGGGTATGACGGCAAGGGAATGACGGCAAGGGCCATCAACGCACTCGCCTACTCCTCCGACGCCGTATCTGGCGCTGCGCCGGCACTCCTCGCCGTGCGCCAGCTTCGCCTCAGCGATTTCCGCAATTACCGCCAGCTCCGCCTCGACTGCGGGCTGGAGCCCGTGGTTCTGGTCGGCGCCAACGGTGCCGGCAAGACCAACCTGCTCGAAGCCCTGTCCTTCCTGGCCCCCGGCCGCGGGCTGCGCCGCGCCCGGCTCGACGAGGTCTGCCACCGTCCGCGCACCAGCGTAGGCAACGACGATCCACCCGCCTCGTCCTGGGCCGTTGCCGCCACGCTCGACACGCCGGACGGCCGGATCGCCATCGGCACCGGCCTGGAGCCGGGACGCAACGAAGGCAGCCTGCCGCGCCGCGTGGTGCGCATCGACGGCCGGCCGGCACCGAGCCAGACCGCACTCGGCCGGCATGTCGCCGCCGTCTGGTTGACGCCGCAGCTCGACCGGCTGTTCCTCGACGGCGCCAGCGAGCGCCGGCGTTTCCTCGACCGGCTGGTGACGGCGCTGCATCCCGAGCATGCCGGCGACGTCGCGGCCTACGAGAACGCCCTGCGCCAGCGCGCGCGCCTGCTGGGCGAAGGCAATCGTGACCCGCACTGGTTCACGGCGCTGGAAGACACCATGGCACGCCATGGCGTGGCTCTGGCCGCTGCCCGGGCCGACACGGTGCAACGCCTCGATGCGGCTGCCCGGCTGGGCGTCGGCCCCTTCCCGCGCGCCTCACTCGCCATGGCAGGCGAAGTCGACGGCTGGCTGGCCACGATGGCGGCCATTGACGCCGAGGACCGGCTGCGCGGCGAATTGGCGGCCTCTCGCTTGCGCGATGCCGAAGCCGGTACCACATCTTGCGGGCCACATCGCAGCGACCTCGCGGTGCGCCATCTCGATCTCGATCTGCCGGCTGCCGAAGGCTCGACGGGCCAGCAGAAGGCCGTCCTCGTCTCGATCGCACTGGCGCATGCACGGCTGGTGACGCTGTCGCGCAGCCGGCCGCCGCTGCTGTTGCTCGATGAAATCGCGGCCCATCTCGATGCCGAGCGCCGCGTGGCGCTGTTCGACGAGGTGGTGGCGCTCGGCGTCCAGAGCTGGATGACGGGCACCGACGCCGAACTCTTTGCGCCGCTCGCCGGCCGCGCGCAGATCCTGCGCGTCGCCGACGGATCGATCGCGGCGATCTGACTCTCTTTCGCGAAAGCAGGACCATGAGCGACAAGAACGAAGAGATGCTGAACGCGGAAACCTACGATGCGGATTCCATCACGGTGCTGCGCGGCCTCGAAGCGGTGCGCAAGCGGCCGGGCATGTACATCGGTGACACCGACGACGGCAGCGGCCTGCACCACATGGTCTACGAGATCGTCGACAATGCGATCGACGAGGCGCTGGCAGGTTACTGCGACCGGGTCGGCGTCACCCTGCACGGCGACGGCTCGGTGACGGTCAGCGACAATGGCCGTGGCGTGCCTGTCGACATCCACAAGGAAGAGGGCATCTCGGCCGCCAGCGTCATCTTCACCCAGCTTCACGCCGGCGGAAAGTTCAACAGCAACAGCTACAAGGTCTCGGGCGGCCTGCACGGCGTCGGCGCCGCCGTCGTCAACGCCCTGTCGGAGTATCTCGACCTGCGCATCTGGCGCGCCGGCAAGGCATACTACATGCGATTCCGCGGCGGCGACGCCGAGAAGGACCTGCAGCTCATGGGCGACGCGCCCGATGGCAAGCGCGGCACCGAAGTGACCTTCCTGCCCTCGACCGAGATCTTCAGCAAGACCGACTTCGACTTCGCCACGCTCGAGCACCGGCTGCGCGAACTCGCCTTCCTGAACTCCGGCGTGCGTGTCGTGCTGACCGACGAGCGTGGCGCCGAACCCAAGGTCTCCGAACTGTTCTACGAAGGCGGCGTCGAGGCCTTCGCCAAGTATCTCGACCGCAACAAGTCGGTGCTGCACGATCCGCCGGTATCGATCCGCGGCGAGAAGGACGGCATCACCGTCGAAGTCGCGATGCAGTGGAACGACAGCTATCACGAGACGATGCTGTGCTTCACCAACAACATCCCGCAGCGCGACGGCGGCACGCATCTCGCAGGCTTCCGCGGCGCGCTGACGCGCACGCTGAACAAGTACGCCGACGAGGGCGGCATCTCCAAGAAGGAGAAGGTAAGCCTGACCGGCGACGATATGCGCGAAGGCCTGACCTGCGTGCTGTCGGTCAAGGTGCCGGATCCGAAGTTCTCCTCGCAGACCAAGGACAAGCTGGTCTCCTCCGAGGTGCGGCCGGTGGTCGAATCGGTGGTCGGCGACAAGCTCGGCCAATGGTTCGAGGAGCATCCGTCCGAGGCGAAGAAGATCCTGACTAAGGTGGTCGAGGCAGCCGCGGCCCGAGAGGCCGCGCGCAAGGCCCGCGAACTCACCCGCCGCAAGGGCGCGCTCGACGTCAGCTCGCTGCCCGGCAAGCTGGCCGACTGTCAGGAGCGCGATCCGGCGCTTTCCGAACTCTTCATCGTCGAGGGCGATTCGGCCGGCGGTTCGGCCAAGCAGGGCCGCAACCGCGCCAACCAGGCGATCCTGCCGTTGCGCGGCAAGATCCTGAACGTCGAGCGCGCGCGCTTCGACAAGATGCTGTCTTCGGCCGAAATCGGCACGCTGATCACGGCACTGGGCACTGGCATCGGCCACGACGATTTCGACCTGACGAAGCTGCGCTACCACAAGATCATCATCATGACCGACGCCGACGTGGACGGTTCCCACATCCGCACACTGCTGATGACGTTCTTCTATCGCCAGATGCGCTCCCTGATCGACGCGGGCCATCTCTACATTGCACAGCCGCCGCTGTTCAAAGCGGCCAAGGGCAAGTCGGCGATCTACCTCAAGGACGAACGCGCGCTCGACGATCATCTGATCCGGACCGGACTCGAAGGCGCGACGCTGAAGCTGGGCGGCGGCAGCGTCCAGGCCAGCGACGATCTGCGCCGCACCGTCGACATCGCCCGATCGGTCGCCAATCTGGTGAAGCCGCTCTCCTTGTCGCGCCGCGTCACCAGCCAGGCCGTGATCGAGCAGGCGGCCATCGCCGGCGCGATGAAGCCCGACGTGCTGCTCGATGAGACGCTCGCCAAGCAGACGGCCGACTATATCGCCCGCCGCCTCGACGTGGTGAGCCCGCCGCTGGAGCGCGGCTGGACCGGTGAGCCGACGCCTGATGGTGGGCTGGCCTTCACGCGCCGCCTGCGCGGCGTCACCGAGCGTCACGTGATCGACGGTCCTCTGATCAAGAGCGCCGAGGCGCGCAAACTCGATGCTCTGGCCGACGAGCTGCAGGCCGTCTATGTGCGGCCTGGCATCTTCGCCATCAAGGACAAGGAGACCACCGTCTCTTCACCCACCGAGCTGTTCGCCGCCGTGCTGGAAGCCGGCCGCAAAGGCGTCACGATCCAGCGCTACAAGGGCCTTGGCGAGATGAATCCCGACCAACTCTGGGAGACCACGCTCGACCCGGAGGCGCGTACGTTGTTGCAGGTCAGGATCAATCATGCTGACGAAGCGGACGAGATCTTCTCGACGCTGATGGGCGATGTCGTCGAGCCGCGCCGCGACTTCATCCAGGACAATGCACTCAAGGTGGCGAATCTCGATGTCTAGGCTCTTGGCGATGTCCGTCGCTGCTGCGGCGCTCCTCGTCGCGACAACGGGACTCGCATCGGCGCAAACGCAATCGACCGCGCCCTCCACCCATGGCGGGACCAAGCTCTCGTTCCCGGCGACCCTGGGCGGCGCCACGTTCGACCGCTCGGTCAACTACGCCGCGCCGCCCGCCAACAATCCCGGGCAAGGCATTGCCTACTACTATTCGACACCCAAGCGGCTGGTCGTCAGCGTACAGGTGTTCGACCTCGGCCGGCGCATTCCGGCCGGCAGCGAAAATCCAACGGTGACCGGCCAGTTCGACACCGAGCTCGCCTCCGCCGAGCAGCAATTCAAGTTTGCCGGCTATACGCAGTTCCAGAAGCCGTCGGTGCCGTCGACCTGCACGTACGGTTCAATCACCTTCCGCTGCGTGACCTATAGCGGCGTCACCCAGGGCAATCAGCGGATCTTCAGCAAGCTGTTGCTGACCGGCTTCCGCGAGAATTTCATCAAGATCAGGGTCGATTGGTCCCAAGCCCATCAGCAGACTTCTGCCGACGCCGACGCAGCCCTGCAGGCGTTCGTGCCGGCATTGATGCGCTGACCGTCAGTCGCGATCCGACTTCATCGCCTTTCCAGAACTGCGGCCACTAACGCTTCGACAGTGACCGCCGAATCGAGCCGCAGCACGGGCGCCGTCTGGGTTGCAAGCCACTTCTCGTGCTTCAAAAGACTGCGCTGCTCCAGCCCCGCGGTATCGTAGGCGGCGGCCCAGTCTAGGAAGGCAGCGCTGGTCTCCACCATGTCGCCGCCGGGCAGGACGCGCGCGCCATACCGTGCAACTTCGCGCTGTCTTATCCGCTCCATGCGGACAGACGGATCGAGCTGTAGAAAGACGATGAGATCGTAGAACGGCTCGATCGGGCCAGCCCATCCCACGGCCGAGCCCGAGAACACCCATTGCCCCGAGACCGGAAGCAGTTCGGCCACCAGGGCCGCACGGCTCGCTACCGACCGCTTCGTCGTGAAAGGGGGATCGGTCGGTCTCCAGAAGATCGTGTCGGCGTCGATGCGGGGATGGTCGAGGTGTGCCGCGAGGGCCACCCCGAGAGTCGTCGTGCCTGTGCCCGAGGCGCCGACGATGTGAATTCGCGCCATCCGCGGAGTTTACAGCACCATCTGCGTTTGCGTCACGACGGCGACCAATTTGCCTTCGGCGGTCGTGATACGGGTCTGCCAGACCATGGTGCGGCGGCCGCGATGAATCGGCGTCGTCTCGCCGATCACCGTGGTGCCGACCGGCGCCGGTCCCACGAAGTTGGTCTTGCTCTCGATTGTCGTCGTGCCCTTGCCCTCGGGCAGATTCAGCACAGTGGCTGCGGCGCCCAGCGTGTCGGCGAAGGCCATGACCGCGCCGCCGTGCAGGATGTCAGGCCGCGTGCAGAGATCGTGCCTGACGACCATCTCGGCCTTTACGCCCGTCTCGCTCGCGGCGGTGAACTTCAGCCCCAGCACCTTGGCGAAGGGCAGTTGGTGATCGTTCAGGAGCTGAAGCTTGTCCATTGTCTACTCCGTTAGTGGGCAGCCGAACCGAGGCGGCGCAGGCCGAGATATTCCAGGATGGCGAGATCGGCCACGATCAACGCCACGACGACGATGCCCGCGATACCGGCCGTGGTCCACGTCGCCGGCAGAGCCAGCACCAGGGCGCTCACGACCACCCAGGCGATGTCGGCTGCGAAGATGAATCGGATCAGCCCCAGCGGTAGGTTCGGCCGCGCGGCAGCCCAGCCGCAGACCGCACCGAAGGCCACGATGCCCAGCCCCAGCAGCTCCAGCACGACCGCGAGGTCGAGACCCAGCACTGCGACCGGCCCATGCGTTGCGGCACTGGCAAACGGACCAGCGAAGGCGGCCAACACCGCTCCCGAAATCACGGAGAAGGCGGCGTTGCCCCACAGGGTGCGGCGCAGCAGGCGGTCAGATGAAGCGTTCATGTTGTCCTCCTATTGTGTTGCGGACACCCTGGAGATCGCATCGGACCGACCCTCTCTCAATTATCCAGGAGGTAATCGGCGAGGCGGCGGCCGGGTGGTAGGGTCCTGCCCATGATGCGCACCCTCTCCGCCTCTAGCTCCGCCGCCGACGGCACCGCCCGGACGGCCTCCCAACCCGACATCTTCGGCCCGATGCTGCGGGCGTGGCGTCGACGCCGGGGCGCCAGCCAGCTCTCGCTCGCGCTGCAGTCCGGCGTCTCGCAACGCCATGTCAGCTTCCTGGAGTCCGGCCGCGCCCGGCCCAGCCGCGAGATGGTGGTCCAGCTCTCGACAGCCCTCGACGTGCCGTTGCGCCAGCGCAACGCCATGCTCCTGGCCGCGGGCTTCGCGCCAGCCTATCGCGAGAGCAATCTCACTGCCCCCGAGCTTGCGCCGGTGCGTCAGGCGATCGACCGCATGCTGAAGCAACAGGAGCCCTACCCTGCCGTCGTCATCGACCGGCTGTGGAACCTGCTGGACGCCAACGAGGCGGCCAACGCCTTCACCGTCTTCCTGAGCGAAGGCCCGCCGCCGCCACCTCCGCCCGGCAAGCAGCCCAACCTGCTACGCAACCTGCTCGATCCCAAGGGGCTGCGTCCCAAGCTAGCCAATTGGGAAGAGGTCGCGCGCTATCTCGTCTCGACGACCTACGCGGAGATCCTGGCCGATGGCGGCGAGCCAAAGGCGCTCGCCTTCATCGAGGAGGTCATGGCCTATCCCGACGTGCCGGCGTCGTTCCGCAAGCTGCGCTTCGAGGACCGGCCACCGCCGGTCCTCACGCTCGACTTCATCGTCGGCGGCAAGTCGCTGTCGGTCTTCACGACCATCGCCACTCTCGGCACGCCGCAGGACGTCACCCTCCAGGAAGTGCGCATAGAATGCTTCTTCCCGGCCGATGACCGCAGCGACGCGCTGTTCAGGAGCCTCGCCGCGAAGCGCTGAGGCTTGGCTGGAGGTCGTTAGAACTTCACCTGACCCGACTTTCCGGCATCCGTCTTGATGACGAGCGTGATGGCGGCGTCGGGCGCCAGGCGGTTCTTGGCCTCTCCCTTCAAGGCCGTCTCACCAGTTGGCGTGAGCTGCACCGTCTCGCGATTGCCGCCGGAGACGATCAGCACCGAACCGCTGTAGCCTTTGGTGCTGAGCGCTTTGCTATCCTCGCCGAAGGCATAGATGGTGATCGTTCGATCGTTGACGATCAGCTCGGCGTGAATGCCGGCCACGTCCTGCATCTTGCCGCCGTTGGGGCCCTTCATGTTGGCATGGTTATGCTGATGTTGGGCGAACGCCAGGCCCGTCCACAGCAGCAACGGCACCGTCAGCAAAAGTCTCCTCATTCTTCTCTCCTCTTTGGGTTTTCTTGTCACGGTTGAAGAGCGCATAAAGCGCGGGCAGGACCACGAGCGTCAGGATCGTGGACGAGATGATGCCGCCGATGACGACGGTCGCTAGCGGCCGCTGTACTTCCGCTCCCGGTCCCGTGGCGATCGCCATGGGTACGAAGCCGAGCGAGGCGACCAGCGCCGTCATCAGCACGGGACGCAGGCGTCGCATGGCGCCCTGGCGTATTGCGTCGCCGACTAGCAGGCCGTCGGCGCGCAGCCGTTGGATGAAGGAAATGATCACCAGCCCGTTCAGCACGGCCACGCCGCTCAAGGCGATGAAGCCGACACCGGCGCTGATTGAGAGCGGGATGTCGCGCAGAACGAGGGCCGCGACACCGCCGGTCAGCGCCAACGGCACGCCGCTGAACACCAGGGCCGCGTCGCTGATCGAGTTCAGGCTCATGCAGAGCAGCACGAAGATCAGCAGCAGGGCGACCGGCACCACGATTGCCAGCCGCTGCGAGGCCGCGACGAGCTGCTCGAACTGGCCGCCCCAGCCGATCCAGTAGCCGGCCGGCATCTTCACCTTCTCGGCGACCTGCCGCTGGACTTCGGCCACGAAGGAACCGAGGTCGCGGTCGCGCACATTGGCCGAGACGACGACGCGGCGCTTGCCGTTCTCGCGGCTGATCTGGTTGGGGCCGGGCGCGGTCTCGATCTCGGCCACGGCCGACAGCGGCACGTAGGGCGCTGCCGCGACCAGCCCGGTCTGGGTAATCGGCCGGCGGCCAGGATCCCCCGTCGTGCCGGTCGGCTGCGGCGGCACGGGAATGGGCAGCGACGCCAGCGCGTCCATATCGACGCGCATGTGTTCGGGCAGGCGCATCACGATGTCGAAGCGCCGGTCGCCCTCGAAGATCAGGCCGGCATCCTTGCCGCCGACCGCGATCTCGACCACCTCCTGCAGCTCGGCGAGGCTGATGCCATAGCGCGCCAGGGCCGCGCGATTGGGTTTCACGGTCAGCACCGGCAGGCCGGTGACCTGCTCGGTCTTCGTGTCGGCCGCGCCCGGCACACTCTGAACGACAGCCTGCACCTTGTTGGCAATGGACAGGAGCGTGTCGAGATCGTCGCCGAAGATCTTCACGCCGAGATCGCTGCGCACACCGGAGATCAGCTCGTTGAAGCGCATCTGGATGGGCTGCGTGAACTCGTAGTTGTTGCCGGGGATCTGCTCGACCCGCTTCTCGATGGCTGCAACCAGGTCGGCCTTGGACCGCTTGGGGTCCGGCCACTGGTCGCGCGGCTTCAACAGGATGAAGTTGTCCGCCACGTTGGGCGGCATCGGGTCGGTGGCGACCTCGGCCGTGCCGATCTTGGCCGCCACTTCCTTGACCTCCCGAAACTCCAGGATCGCCTTCTCCAGCGCTTCCTGCATCTGCACCGACTGGCTGAGGCTGGTGCCGGGAATGCGCATCGCGTGCATGGCGATGTCGCCCTCGTCGAGCGAGGGAATGAACTCGCCGCCCATGCGCGAGGCCGCGACGCCGCTCACCACGACCAGCAAGGCAGCAAGGCCCACGATCACGTAGCGCAGGCGGATCGCCTGTTCGAGCACCGGCGCGTAGAGCCGGAGCGCACCGCGCATGAAGAAGTTCTCCTTCTCCGAGACGCGACCAGTCACCAGCAGCGCGACGGCGGCCGGAACCAGGGTCATGGAGAGGATCGCCGCGCCCAGCAACGCCATCAGCACCGTGATCGCCATGGGCGTGAACATCTTCCCTTCCACACCGGTCAGGGTGAGGATGGGCAGATAGACGACGCCGATGATCAGCGTTCCGAACAGGCTCGGCCGAATGACTTCCCTGGCGCCGGCCAGAATCGTCGCGAAACGTTCTGTTCGCGTGAGGATGCGACCTCGCCGATGTTGCTCCTCGGCCAGAAGCCGCAGGCAGTTCTCGACCACGATCACCGCCCCGTCGACGATGATGCCGAAGTCGATGGCGCCGAGGCTCATCAGGTTGGCGCTGATCCTGTTCTCGACCATGCCGGTGATGGTGAAGAGCATCGACAGGGGAATGACGCAGGCCGTCACGAAGGCGGCGCGGAAGTTGCCCAGGATCAGGAACAGCACGACGACGACCAGCAGGGCGCCTTCGAGCAGGTTCTTCTCGACCGTCCAGATGGTCGCGTCGACGAGCTTGGTGCGGTCGTAGAGCGCACGTGCCACCACGCCATCGGGCAACGACCGGCCAATCTCTTCCAGTTTGGCGGCCACGCGCTGCGCGGCCGTGCGGCTGTTGTCGCCGATCAGCAGCATCGTGGTGCCGATCACGGCTTCCCTGCCGTCGAGCGTCGCCGCACCGGTCCGGAGGTCCGTGCCTTCCTTGACCTCGGCGATATCGCCGACGCGGATCGGCACGCCACCGCGCGACCCCACGACGATGTTGCGGATTTCCTCGAGGTTGCTCACCTGGCCCGGCGTGCGCACCAGATACTGCTCGCCGTTACGCTCGATATAGCCCGCACCGACATTGGCGTTGTGCGTCACCAGCGCCGCCATCATGTCGCGGAAGGTGAGCTTGTAGGCCATCAGCTTCGCGGGATCGGGCAGCACGTGAAACTGCTTCTCGTAACCACCGATGGTGTTGACCTCGACGATGCCCGGCACGGTGCGAAGCTGAGGCTTGATGATCCAGTCCTGGATCGTGCGCAGGTCGGTCGCCGTATAGGGCTCGCCGTCGGGCTTCTTCGCATCCGGCTTGGCCTCGACGGCGTACATGTAGATCTCGCCCAGGCCAGTGGAGACCGGACCCATCGAGGTCTCCGTGCCGGGCGGCAGCTTGTCCTTGGCCTGCTGGATGCGCTCATTCACGAGCTGCCGGGCGAAGTAGATATCGGTGCCATCCTTGAAGACGACCGTCACCTGGCTGAGGCCATAACGCGACAGGGAACGCGTGTACTCGAGCTTCGGCAGGCCGCCCATCGCCGTTTCCAGCGGGAAGGTGATGCGCTGCTCGACCTCTAGCGGCGAGTAGCCCGGCGCCAGCGAGTTGACCTGCACCTGGACGTTGGTGATGTCCGGCACGGCGTCGATCGGCAGGCGCGTGAAGTTCCAGGCACCCAGC
Source organism: Reyranella sp. (assembly GCF_004297405.1). Classification (GTDB taxonomy): domain Bacteria; phylum Pseudomonadota; class Alphaproteobacteria; order Reyranellales; family Reyranellaceae; genus Reyranella. Next base: position 124,419 of record NZ_SCVC01000007.1, on the reverse strand, counting down.
GCACCCACCGCGATGGCCGCGATGATGACCAGCCAGCGGTTCTGGATCGAGAAGGCAAGGATACGGTCGATCATTGCCCTGCTCCCAAGCTCACGCCCTCAGTGCTCATGGGCCGCGCTGCCCTTGCCGATCTCGGCCTTGATCACGAAGCTGTTCTTCGCAGCGTAGGTGTCGCCTGCCATCAGGCCGAACTTGACCTCGATCCAGTCGGCATCGCGCCCTCCCAGCTCGACCTCGCGGGCTGTGAACGTCTCGCCCTCGCGGACGAAGACCACGGTCTTGCCCTCGAGCGTCTGGATCGCACTCGACTTGATGGCGACATCGACCGGCGTCGCGGAGAGCACGACACGGCCATCGACGAACAGGCCCGGCCGCAGCCGGCCGTCGTTGGGCACGACGGCGCGGGCAACCGAGGACTGCGTGTCGCTGGTGCCCAGCGGCGAGACGTAGTCGATCCTGGACTCGATGGTCGAACCGCCATCCTCGACGTCGATGGCGACGGGGTCGCCCACCCGCACCCGCGCGAAGTCGCGGCGATAGACGGCGAAGTCGATCCACATGGTCGAGAGGTCGGCAATGGTGAAGAGCGGTCGGGCTTCCGAAGCGAACTCACCCAGGGTGCCGTCGCGATCGATGATTGTGCCGTCGATCGGGGCTTTCAGTTCGTAGGTCGTGAGGCTCTGGTTGCTTTCGACGGTGGCCAGCACTTCGTCCTTCTTCACCTTGTCGCCCAGTCGCTTGCGCATGCTGCGCACGACACCGGGGAAACGCGGCGTCACCTTCACCAGGGTCTCCTGGTTGGGCTGGATGATGCCGTTCAGCCTCAGGACTTCACGCAGCTCGCGCGGACCCGCCTGGAGAAGCTCGATGCCCGCGGCCGCGACTTGCGCATCGCTGAGCTTCACGCCCTCTTCGTCGTGCCCGTGGCCTTTCTCTTCGTGGCCCTTGGACGCGACAGGCTTTGCCGCCTGACCGAACTTCGCGCCGAAAACGTAGTAGGCCGACGCTCCCAGGGCCGCGACGCAAACCACGGCAACGAGGAGAATTCTCAGCGCCTTTATCATCGCGCCCTCCCTTGGTTTGCGGGGCTGCCGATCAACCCTTCGATGGTCGCGATGGACGTGTGAAAGCTCGCCAGCGCTTCGTGCTCCAGAAGCTCGGCATCGGCGACGGTGCGGTAGGCATCGAGGATTTCGAGCAGGGTGAAGCGGCCCTGGCCGTAGCCCTCTTCGATCGTCTTCAACGAGGCGCGCGCCGCTGGAAGGATCGTCTTGCGCAGCAGATCGAGCTGCTGCAGCGTGCCGTTGGCCGTGTCGTGCGCCTTGCCGATGATCGCGATCAGCGTGAGGCGGTTGATGGCGCGTTCGGCGCCGGTCTTCTGCACCGATTCCTGGGCTTCGCGGATGGCGCCTTTGTTACGATCGATCACGTTGATCGGGATCGAGACACCGAAGCGGACGCCGTTGTCGTTGGTCTCGGTATAGTGCCGCCACGCCACGCTGGCCGTGATGTCCGGCAGAGGCTTCAGGCGCGCCGACAGCAAATCGCCGTCGCGCTGGGCACGTATCGCCGACCAGCGCATGAGCTGCGGATTGTCCTCGATGGCGCGAATGAGCGTATCGAGCGGCGCCGGCCTGACGAGACGGCCGAAATCGCCAGCGACAGTGGCAAAAGTCGGCTGGTCCAGGCTCATGAGGGCAGCAAGGTCCCGCCGCGCCACGGCCAGCGAGGTTCGCGCGCGCTCGCGTTCGAAACGCACGAGGCCGACGGCGGCCTGAGTGCGCGAGACTTCGGAGGGTGAGGAAGCGCCGGCTTCGACCCGTCGCTGCATAAGCGGCACCAGTTTTTCCAGGGCGCCGGCCTGCCGTTCGAGGAGCTGGATGCGGCGCTGCACCGACAAGGCCTCGACGAAGGCAATCGTCGTCTCTGAGAGGAGTTCGAGGCGCGCCGCTTCGCGCTCCCAGCGGGCGGCGTCGTAATCGCCCAACGCGGCCTGGACGCGCGCGCCACGCTTGCCTCCCAATTCGATGAGCTGGCTCAGCATCAGCGTCATCTCGGGCGTGCCGGTGAAACTGCTCTGGCCTTGGCCGAAATTGTCGACTTCGACGCCGACCGTGGGATTCGGCAGGGCGTTCGCCTGCTCGCGCCGACCATCGGCCATGCCGATGTTCCGGTCGGCCACGGCGATGCGCGGATTGGCGTTGGCAGCGCGTTGCAGGGCTTGCTGCAGGGTCAGCGGACCAGTGGCCTTTTGGCCCTGCCCCTGATTTTGACCCAGCGCAGGCCACGACCATGCGACGGCGCACGCCGCAAGAAGCGCCCAGATGGCACGAATTGTCATCGACGAAACCCAAAGGACCAGTGTTCGACGTGCCGCCTTCTCAGCAGGCGGCAAGGAGAGGAACGACTAGGTCAGGGCTCGAGGAGGTGGAGAGTCTGCGTGCGGGGAGAACGGCAGGAGGCCTGCCACGACGGCCGCCGGCACGACATGAGGCGTATGCGGCAGCATGATCGCAGAGGCCGTCGCCAGCAGTGGAACAACGGAGCAGAAGTGGCACTGCTCCACGGTCATGCCGACATCGTCGGCCGAACCATCATCGCCCGTGACGTCGAGAACGACGGCGACGGGCCCGATCTCGCGGGCCGAGGCGGTGCCACAAACATGAAACACAGTGACCAGCGCCACCATCAAAGCGCAGAGAAGCCGCAGCAAGGCTGCGGGCTGCACCATGACACCAAGCGAGGAGACGCTACTGCTCACGGCGCGGAGTGAACGCGAGGACCGACGCCCCGTCAACACGACAGGAGACATGAATTGTCGCATGCAGGATTGTTGAGCGCAGATATTCATACATTTGAATATCTGTTCAACCATTACCAGATGACTGTCAACCCTCCGGCGCGATCGACATCTCGAAGCGCTCCGTCGCTCCCGGCTCGATCGAGACCATGCCGGGTTTGTCCGCCAGTTCGCCGTCGAACGCTTCGGGACTGGCATAGCCTTGCCAAGGCTCGATGCAGACATAACCCGCGCCGGGCTTGGTCCAGATGCCAAGATGCGGCATGCGCGGGAAGCTCACCCGGAGAGAGCTATGGCCCGGTGCGCCATAGACCAGGCTACGGCTTTCCAGCCTGTCGAAAATCAGCGCATCGTCGCGAAACAACTCATCACGCAAGGCGAGCCGCCGGCCCCGGACGGGTGTCGGATGCAGGACCGGGCTCAGCAGGTTGTTGGCGAGCCGGCGCACCGGCGCGGGCTCATCGCGCTCGAAGACGATTTCGTGTGCCTCGCGCGGCGCACCGGATGGCAGCGGCCAGCGCAAGGCCGGATGGAAGCCGAACGACGCTGGCATGGCTCTATCGCCCTTGTTCGTCACTTCGGCGGTCATCTGCAGCGCGCCGCCTTCGATCCGGTAGATGACATCGAGGCGAAACTCGAACGGATACTGCCGGCGCGTTGCCTCGCTGGCTTCGAGCCGCCAGACGCAGCGTGTCTTCTCCGCCGTCACCAGCGCGAAGCGCGAGGTGCGCGTGAAGCCGTGGCGCGGGATCTCGTAGATCTTGCCTTCGACCCTGATCTTCTTGTCCTTGGTCTCGCCGACCAGCGGGAACAACAGGGGCGCACGACCGGCCCACACAGCGGGATCGCCGCTCCACAACAGGTCCGAACCGTCACGGTCCTGTAGCCTTTGAAGCTCTGCCCCTGCGGCGGAAATCTGGGCGCTGAGCGCGGAGTCCGATATCGAAACGAGGTCAACCATGCCGCATTCTGCGCGGCCCCGTGCGCGCCGTGAAGGGGAGACGCAATATCAGCCGATACTGTCGAGATCTGCGTGCCCGGCAAGAGCGTGCGCGACGCGTACCGCGTCTTCGATGCGTGGCAGGTAGCGGACGTCCGGCCGGCCGGCCCCCGCCCGCAGCAGCGCGTGACGCACGACGGGAACAGCTCCCGTCACGAAGACGCGAATACCGTGACGGCCTGCCTTGCGGCCGATGCCGGCGATGACGTTGGCGGCGGTCGAATCGATGAACGGCACCGCCGAGACGTCGATCACGAAGGCTTTGCGCTCGTCGGCGATACGGTCGAGCACGGCGCCGACGGTCGATGCCGTGCCGAAGAAGAAAGCACCCGAGAGACGATAGACGACGACATCACGGTCCATCGCCAGTGCCGGATCGTAGGGGGCGCGCGGAACCGCGGTGTCGGCGCGGTCCGCCGGCACCAGCGGCACGCGCTCCTCCACGCCGGAGGCAGTCGACATCCGATAGATGAACAGCGCCGCACCCAGGGCAAAGCCTACGACAATGCCTTCGGTCAGATCGCGGAACACGGTGAGAAGGAAGGTCGCCAACAGGACCGTCGCGTCGCCACGCGACGAGCGCAGCAGGGTGGCGAACTCGTGCTTCTCGGCCATGTTCCACGCGACGATCGCCAACACGCCGGCCAGGGCGGCGAGCGGGATGTAAGCCGCCAACGGGGCGGCCAGCAGCATGAAGCCCAGCAGGAACGCCGAGTGCAGCATGCCGGCGACCGGGCTGCGCGCGCCGGCACGGACATTGGTGGCGGTGCGCGCAATGGTGCCGGTGGCGCAGATGCCGCCGAACAAGGCCGCGCCGATATTGGCGATGCCCTGGGCCACCAGTTCGCAGTTCGAGCGGTGACGGCGGCCGGTCATGCCATCGGCGACGACGGCCGACAGCAGCGATTCGATGGCGCCCAGCAGCGCAAAGGCCACCGCGTCGGGCAGGATGGCTTCGATCTTCGCCCAGGACATGTCGGGCAGGCGCGGCGCCGGCAGCATCGAGGGAATGCCGCCGAAGCGGCTGCCGATCGTCTCGACCGGAAGCCCGAGCAGCCCGGCCGCGACCGAGGCTGCCACGACGGCGATCAGCATGCCGGGCCAATGTGGTCGCAGCCGCTTCAGCCCCAGGATCAGGCCGATGACCAGCACCGCCAGCGCAACGGCGGCCGGATTGATCGTGTCGAGGACCGGCGCCAGCGCTTCGAGCTTGGCGACGAACGGGCCGGGCTCCTTGCCGTCGAGGGTCAGGCCCAGGAGGTCCTTGAGCTGGCTCGCGAAGATGATGACCGCGATACCCGCCGTGAAACCGACCGTCACCGGATAGGGGATGAACTTGATGAAGGTGCCGAGCCGCAGGGCGCCGGCAGCCGTGAGGAAGACGCCGGCCAGCAGGGTCGCCAGCAACATGCCGTCGACGCCATGCCGTTCGACGCAGGCTGCCACCAGCACGATGAAGGCGCCGGCCGGGCCGCCGACCTGGAAGCGGCTGCCGCCCAATGCCGAGATCAGAAAGCCGCCGATGATGGCCGTGAAAAGCCCACGCTCCGGTCCCGTGCCCGAGGCAATGGCGATCGCCATGGAGAGCGGCAGCGCCACGATAGCGACGGTCAGCCCCGCGATGGCGTCGGCCCGAAAGGCCGCGAGCCCGTAGCCTTCCCGCAGCACGGTGACCAGCTTGGGCGCAAACAGCGCCGGGGAAGGAACGTCGACGGACATTTAACTAAAAATTTGTGTACTACTTACCCAAGCCTAACGCCTCCGTGCGGTCGCGAGCAAGGACCAGTTTCGTGGGCTCGCCTACGGTTCTCGCATGTTGTCTGACAACTTTGTCGCATCCGCCGCCATTCCCATGCATAGTCCGTGCAGGTCCCGGTCGCAGAACCACAAAACAGGGCCCCGGAGGAAAGACCATGAAGCGCAGACACCTGGTCGGCGGCCTGGCCGCCGCGACGATCGCTACTCCCTTTATCCGCTCGGCGAGCGCGCAGGCGCCGCTGACCCTGAACGGCGCGGTGCAGTTCAACGACGACCACGCCTTCAACAAGACGCTGCTCAAGTTCGAGGAGCTGGTGAAGAAGTATTACGGCAAGCCGATCAACTTCACCCTGCACCGCAATTCTTCGCTCGGCCTCGAGAAGCAGTATTTCGAGTACATGGCGCAGGGCAAAGCCGTGGATTACGGCATCGTCTCGCCGGCCCACATGTCGACCTTCTCCAAGGCCGCGCCGTTCATCGACGCGCCCTTCCTGTTCCGCGACCTCGCGCAATGGAACAAGGTGCTCGAGGCCGACTTGCTGAAGCCGGTCGCCGACGAGATCGCGCAGAAGGCCGATGTCATGCTGATCGGCTATGCTGGCGGCGGCGTGCGCAACATCTTCGTCAACAAGCCGGTGTCGAACCTGGCGGAGATCAGGGGCTTGAAGGTCCGCGTCCAGGGCGCGCCGATCTGGTCCAAGACCTTTGCCGCAGCCGGCATGTCGCCGACGGTCATCGCCTACAACGAGGTCTACAACGCCATCCAGAACAACGTGATCTCGGCCGGTGAGAACGAAGCGGCCGGCGTCGAGACCATGAAGTTCTACGAAGTGGCGCCCAACCTCGCGATGACCGAGCACGCCATCACGATCCGGCCGATCTGCTTCTCCGGCAAGACCTTCAAGACCCTGCCGAAGGACCTGCAGGAAGCGATCCTGAAGGCCGGCAAGGAAGCCGGCGCCTATGGCCGTCAGGTCGAGAGCTCGGAGGACGAGCAGAAGCTCGTCGCGCTCGAGAAGGCCGGCAAGCTGAAGCGCATTCCCTTCAAGGATCGCGCCGAGATGAAGAAGCTGGTCGATCCGGTGATGGCGGCCTACGCCAAGGAGATCGGCGTAGACGGCATCTTCAGCCAGATCGTTGCTACCAACTGATGCGTAAGCGCAGCGGAGCAGCCCCTCCGCTGCGCTTTCTCCCGGCTCCTCACCGGGCGTTTTCTCCTGAACGGATTCCCCGATGCCCTCCTCTGAAGCTCAACCGCGCAGTCTCTGGCGCCGGTTCACGGCGGCTTACGCCCAATTCCTGACCGGCCTTCTCGCCTTCTCCGTCGCCGTCATCGTCGTCCCTGTCACCCTGCAGATGGTGTCGCGCTACACCGATCTGATCCCGCCCTACATCTGGACGGAGGAGATGGCGCGCTTCCTGTTCATCTGGATGATCATGATCGGCGCCATGATCGGCGTGCGCGAAGCCTCGCACTTCGAGGTCGACGTCTGGCCAACCCTCTCGCGACGCCGAGAGGCAGCCGTGCGCATTGCCGCGCGGCTCGGCATCCTGGCATCGGCACTGGTCTTCGTGGTGGGCGGCATCGAGTTCACGCGCTTCGCCTGGTATCGCACCTCCGAGCTCGCCGACCTGCCGCTCTGGATGATCCACATCGCCTGGCCGGTAGCCGGCGTCACCTGGCTCATCTTCTTAGGCGAGCAGTTCTACGACGAGGTCCGCATCCTGTTCGGCTGGAGCGTCCCATGAGCGGCGCTCTGTTCTCGGCCGGCGAAGCCGCCTCGATCCTGTTCGGCGTCTTCTTCGTGTTGCTGGTGCTGCGCGTGCCCGTGGCCTTCGCGCTGGGGCTCGCCTGCCTGCCGCTCTTCTACCTGGAGCCACGGCTCGGGACGATGATGCTCGCGCAGGAAACCTTCAACGCTTACAACTCCTTCATCCTGCTCGCCGTGCCGTTCTTCCTGCTGACGGCCAACCTGATGAGCGTCGGCGGCATCACCGACCGGCTGGTGGCGTTGTCGCGCGCCATCGTCGGAAGCTGGCCGGGGTCGCTGGCGCAGATCAACGTCGTGCTCTCGGTGTTCTTCGCCGGCATCTCCGGCTCCTCGACCGCCGATGCGGCGAGCCAAAGCAAGATCTTCATCGATGCCCAGACCAAGGAGGGCTACGACCTTTCCTTCTCGATCGCCATCACCGCCGTCTCGGCCGTGCTAGCCGTCATCATCCCGCCATCGATCCTGATGATCGTCTGGGGTGGTATCATCTCGACCTCGATCGGCGCGCTCTATCTTGCGGGCGTCGTACCCGGCCTGCTGATCGCCGGCGCCCAGATGGCCACGGTTCATGTCTACGCGGTGAAGCGCGGCTATCCGACCTACCCGCGCTCGTCGTTCCGTCAGCTCCTCTGCTCGATCTGGGTGTCGATCCCGGCGCTGATGACTCCGGTCATCATCGTGGGCGGCATCCTGCTGGGCTGGTTCACAGCGACCGAATCGGCCTGCGTCGCCGTGCTCTACTCGGCGGTGTTGTCGATCGTGGTCTATCGCGAGATGGGAGCGAAGGAGCTCTATCGAGCACTGGTCGATACCGGCAAACTCGCCTCGGTGGCGCTATTCTGCATCGGAACAGCGTCGGCCTTCGGCTGGCTGCTGGCCTATTACCGCATCCCGCAGGAGCTGCTGGCCAACGTCACGAGCTGGGGCCTGGGCCCGATCGGCGTCGGCTTCTTCATCGCCTTCGTATTCCTCGTCGTGGGCTGCTTCCTCGACGCCATCCCGGCGATCATCATTGTCGGCACGGTCCTGCAGCCGCTCGCCAAATCTGTCGCCATGGACCCCGTCCACTTCGCGATCGTCTCGATCGTGTCGCTGGCCTTCGGCCTGGTGACGCCACCCTACGGCCTCTGCCTCATGATCTCTTGTGCGGTCGCCGGTGTGCCACTGCGCTATGCGCTCAAGGACACGATGATCATGCTGGTGCCGATGATCGTGGTCCTGGCGGCGATGATCGTCTGGCCCGACATCGCCCTGTTCCTTCCGCGCCTGATCGCACCGGAGCTGCTGAAGTAGATCGCCGATACGCTAGAGCGAACAACTTGTTACGGATTTGCACAAGAGATAGGTTCCACTACCATTTGTTGCAGATGGGAACGACGATGTTCCGCAAAATCTTGCACGGCCTTGCGGTTCTGGCGGCACCGATGGCCATTTCCATGGCGTCGTCCGCGGCGGCACAATCGACGCTCGAAATGGTGAAACAGCGGGGCACGCTCAACTGCGGCATCAACGGTCAGTTGCGCGGCTTCTCCTGGCAGAGTGAACCCGTCGGCTGGGCCGGCTTCGACGTCGACCTTTGCAAAGCGGTCGCCGCCGCGACGCTGGGCGACGCCACCAAGGTAACCTACACCCCGCTCACGGCGCAGCAACGCTTCAAGGAACTGGCCGATGGCAGGATCGACCTGCTGGTCCGAAACTCGACGGTCACGCTGCGGCGACTGGCCGATGGAGTGGAGGCGGTATCGGTCAACTTCTACGACGGTCAGGCCTTCGTCGTACCGAACAAGCTCGCAATCCAGAACCTCTCGCAGGTGAGCGGCGGCAAGGTCTGCACGGTGCGCGGCACGACGCACGAGGACAACGCCACGGCCTGGTTTCGGGCGCGGCGCAACCGGATCGATCTCGTGAGCTTCGACACCAACGACGCCATGCTGGACGCCTTCTTCGCCAGTCGATGCATGGCCGCAACACTCGACGCATCGGCGCTCGCATCGGCACTGATCGTGCGCAACAAGACAGCCGACTACTCGATCCTGCCGCAGATGATTTCGCGAGAACCGCTCGGACCTTACGTGCGTCGTGGCGATGACCAGTGGGCCAACATCGTGCGCTGGACCTTCCAGGCGATGCTCGCGGCCGAGGATCTCGACCTCCGCCGCGACAATGTGCAAAGCGAGCGCCGGTCGAACGATCCCGACGTGCGGCATCTCCTCGGTGTGACTCCCGGCAATGGCAAGGCGCTCGGCCTGGACGAGGATTGGGCGTTCAACGTCATCCTGCAGGTTGGCAACTACGGTGAGAGCTTCGAGCGCCATCTCGGCGCCCGCTCGATGCTCAAGCTGGCGCGCGGTCAGAACGCACTGTGGCGTGACGGCGGTCTGATGTACCCCCTGCCGATGCGCTAAGACGCGCGAGTCTCATCGTGCGCGATCATCGGTCGACACCGACTTCGCCCTAGAACCCGCCTGACTGCGAACGTTCGCCCTGCTGGCGGCGAATGGCATGGAAGCCATCGACCGTACGCCCGATGATCTCGGCCACCGGCAGCACCTCGTGGATCAGGCCGACCGTCTGGCCGGCGAGCGCCAGCGAGGCTTCCATGTCGCCGCCGAAATACACGTCCTTCACTTTGCCGAAGATCGCGCGATCGAACGAACCGGCGCGGTCGATCTCCTTGGCACGCTCGGTCTTCAACGCACGCACGCAAGGCGTCGACTTGCGGTTCAGCATCACGGTGCCGGTATCGTCGGCGTCGACGATGGCTTGCTTGTAATTGTGATGCACCGGGCTCTCGGCGGCACTTACGAAGCGCGTGCCCATCTGGATGCCTTCCGCGCCGAGCGCAAAGGCGGCGGCCATGCCGCGACCGTCGCAGATGCCACCGGCAGCGATCATCGGCACGTCGGTCTTCTCCCGCACCGCCTGCAGCAGAACCAGGGTCGAGACGTCGTCAGGGTTCTTGAAGCCGCCACCCTCGCCGCCTTCGACGATCAGCCCGTCGACGCCAGCCTCGACCGCCTTCAGTGCCGAGGAGAGGTTGGGCACGACGTGATAGACGGTAAGGCCTGCGGCCTTCAGCGTCGGCAACAGCTTGGCGGGCGAGCCGGCCGAGGTGCTGACGAACTTCACGCCACTTTTTGCCACGAGATCGACGATGCGTGGCTCGCGGATGAAGAGCAGTGGCAAGTTCACGCCGAACGGCTTGTCAGTCAGCTCTTTCATCTTCTCGATCTCGGCGAGGCAGGCATCGACCTCACCGCTCGAGGTCTCGATGATGCCGAGTCCGCCGGCATTGGAGACCGCCGACGCGAGCTGGCTGCGCGCGATCCAGCCCATCGGCGCCTGCACGATGGGATACTTGACGCCGGTATGGGCGAGCACTCGGTTCATCTGTTTCCTTCCTGTGATTTCAAGGCATATTGCGCGCGCGTTCCCAGGCGGCGGTGAAATTGGGCGGCGTGTCGGCGCGGCAGGGCAATGCCTTCTTCGGGTCGGGATCCTCGATGAAGGTATCGCGCAGGCGGGCCGCGCACGGGTCCTGCACGACGACACCATGGCCCTGGGCACGGAACGCGACATTGCGCGACGCAGGTAGCGTCTTCGCGGCCTCGCGCGCCCAAATGGGCGGCGTCAGCCAATCAAAGGTGCCGCTCAACAGCAAGGTTGGCACAGATGACTTCACCGGCTGGCGATCGGCGGCCGGCGCGGCCGCCACCCGCCACGCCGGGCAGAAGGTCGGTGACTTGCTGGCCCTGGCGTTCAGGCCATAGACGCCGTTCTCCTCGATCGCGTTGCGGCGCGCCGCACGATCGACCGTCGGCCAGGTCTCGCGGCATTCGATGCTGTTGTAGAGCCCGTCGAACTGCTGCGCGTTCTGCTCGAGCAGGCCGCCATCGTTGCTTTCGAGATCTTCGGCAAAGAGGCGCACCAGGCGAAGATCGCCGCGCTTCACGGCGGCCGCCGTTTCGGGAATGGATGCGGCCTCGCCCTCACGCATCATGTTCAGCAGCACCATCAGGAGCTTGGTGCCGTCGAGCTGCACGGATTGCGGTCCGTCTTCCAGGGCAAGCGTAAGGTCGAGAGGTTTGCGATCGGCGGCCTCGATCACGCCTTCGACCGTGGCGCGCAGGTCGGGTTGCCGCTCACGGCAAAGCGCATCGGCGGCGCAGTCTGCATAGAGCTGCTCGAAGGCACGGCGCACGATCGCAGGCTCGTTCTGCTCGCCGTTGATCTGCGGCGGGTAGACGCCGTCGAAGACGGCCGCACGCACCAAACTGGGATGCCGGCGCATCACCTCGAGACCCCAGCGCGTACCGTAGGACACGCCGTAGATGTTGATGCGGCTCAATCCCATCGCTGTCGCCAGATCGGCCACGTCGTCGGCCAGCACGGGTGTGTTGTACATCGTGAGGTCGATCTTGCGGCGATCGAGGTTGGCCCGGCAGCGCGCCAGGATCTCCTTCTCTTGCTGTTCGGTGACGGCGCGGCGGCGCGCCTTGGCGGGCTCTGTCATCCGGGTATCGAAACAGTCGAGATTGGGCGTCGAACCACCGGCGCCGCGCTGGCTCAGGATGATCACGTCGCGCTTGCGGCGAATCACGGCCGTCTCGTTCCACCAATCGCCTTCGGCCAGCGCATCGGCGCCGGGACTCGAAGCGACCAGCGGCGCGTCGCCCGGCCCGCCCGAGAGATAGACCAATGGCTCGACACCGGCCGTGCGCTTGGCCTTGAGGACGGCGACCTTCAGCTTGACCTCGCGGCCCTGCGGCTGCTCGCGATTCTCCGGGACGATCAGCACGAAGCATTCGACCCTGTCGCCGCGCGGCGGCTTGAAGGTGCAGCGCTCGCGTTCAAGGCGCGGCGCCGCGACAGCGCTCTCTGCCAAAATGAGCAGAAATGCTGCCAGACCGCACAGGAACCGCAATCGCGCCATGGCTATGTTCTGCCACATCGTGGCTTGTGACGGCATGAAGTAATTCTATGGAAGGGATGCCGGCGAACATCTTGCCAGCCCGACCGCCCCGCCTCACTTTGCCGGTCATGACCTCCCGCTCATATTGGACCGCCGTCTGGTGCGGCTTCCTCGTCCTCACCATCGGGCTCGGCGTCCGCCAGAGCTTCGGCATCTTCCTCAAGCCCGTCTCGGCCGAATTGAATGTCGGTCGCGAACTCTTCTCCTTCGGCACCGCGCTTTCCATGCTGCTGATGGGCGCCGTGGCGCCCTTCGCCGGCCGGCTCTGCGACCGCTTCGGGTCGGCACCGACGATCGCCGGCGGTGCCGCTCTCTACGTGGCGGGCATGGTCGTGACGGCGGTCATGCATGACGGGTTCATGCTGATCCTCGGCAACATCCTGGTCGGCGTCGGCCTCTCGGCCGCGAGCTTCGGACCAGTGCTGGGCGTGATCCTGCGCGTGGCGCCGCCGGCCAAGGCCGCGCTCGCCGTGGGCATCTGCTCTGCCGGCGGCTCGTTCGGCCAGTTCTTCATCGTGCCGCTGGCCGCCGTGCTGCAGAATTATTTCGGCGACTGGCGCCCCACCATGTGGGCGCTGACCGGCATTGCCGTGCTGATGATGCTCCTGGCCGTCGGCCTGAACGACAGCAAGGAGATCGCGGCCAGCAAGAAGGCCGGCGGCGGCAACCAGACCACTGGTGCGGCGCTCTCCGAGGCTTTCGCGCAGAAGAGCTACATCCTGCTGGTGATCGGCTACTTCGTGTGCGGCTTCCACGTCGCCTTCGTGGGCGGCCATCTGCCGGCCTACATCTCCGACAAGGGGATCGGCCTCTCGCTGTTCGGCATGAAGCTCTCGCCCGCAGAGCTGGGCGGTTGGGCGATCGGCATGGTTGGCCTGTTCAACATCGCCGGCGCCATCCTGTGGAGCTCGATGGGCGCCAGGTACAAGCGCAAGAACCTACTGTCGCTGCTCTACCTGCTGCGCTCGCTGGTCTTCCTAGGCTTCGTGCTGGCGCCGCTGTCGGCGGCTTCGGTGCTGACCTTCGCCGCGGCACTAGGCTTCCTGTGGCTGGGCACGGTGCCGCTCACCACATCTCTGGTCGGCTATATCTTCGGCCCGGTGCATCTCACCATGCTGAACGGCATCGTCTTCTTCGGCCATCAGGTCGGCAGCTTCTTCGGCGGCTGGGGCGGTGGCCGCATCTTCGACCTGCAGGGCAACTACGACCTGATGTGGTGGATCTCGATCGCGCTCGGCCTGGTTTCGGCGGCGCTACACTACCCGATCGTCGAGGAGCGGCTGACGCGGCCCGCGATGGCCGTGCCGCAGCCGGCATGAGCGTGAGCTGGCAAGCCCTGCTGCTCTGGGCTTCCGCCAGCCTCGTCGTGGCCGCGACCGCCGTCTCGTTCGTCCTGTGGGGCATGAACGGGCCTGCATATCTCGTGGACCTGATCGCGGCCTATTGTCTGTGATCCAGAGTCGCTAGGCTCGACCCGCGCACAATGCTCGACATTGGCGCGGGGAGCCGGGGGGCGACGATGCCGACAGCACGACTGGATCAGGATGTCTTCGCCGCGGGCGGGACGGTCGCCACCGATTGGGCACAGGCCGGTGGCAACGCCCAGGTCTCGATAGCCGCGGGAGCTCAGGTCCGACGCGGCCTCAATCTCGACCTCGGCATCCAGGCGCTGGCCAGTGTCGACGCCAGCGTCGGCAAGTTCCTGAGCGCCGAAGTCTCGGGGCAGGCCAGCGCGTCCGCGTCCGTGACGGCGCAGATCCAGGCGCCGATGAACCTGTTCCAGGAGATCGGCTTCGCCGTCCGCCTGCAGGCGATCGCCGAGCTGGCGGCAGCGGTCCAGGTCGGCCTTGGCCTGAAGATCGGCGACTTCCTCGAGCTGGCGGAGCGGGATCAGCAGATGCGTGGTCTGCCGATAGACTTGCTGCGGGTGTTCCTGTCGGAGGTCAATATCAAGGCCGGCGTCTACGCCAAGGCCGCCCTGACCGCGCAGGCCTACGCTCAACTCGTCGTCACTGGCACCGCCATCGCGCAGCCCGGGAAGAACATCAAGCCCGGCTTCAACATCGTCGCCGGTGCCGGTGTGGGGCTGAAGGCCGGCGCCGGATTCCGCGTGTTCGCCGCGATGGAGATCGACGATTTCAGTCGGTTCGTCGCGCGCTCGGTCGACGTGCTGGTCGAAAAGGCATGCGATGAGCTCAAGGATAACCTGCCGTCGGACAGCGTAGCGCCGAGGATGCTGCTCGACGCGGCGCGGCCGCTCTTCAAGACGGTGCTCCGTACCTCCTACGAGCTGGGCGAGTACCTCGCCTTGAATGCGCCCGCGGCAACGGCTGCAGGCGCCCAGGATGTCGCGCTGCGCTGTGCCCAGGTGGCCCTGGAGGAAGGTCAGCGCTTCCTGCTGAAAGGCCTGACCGACGCGGGGTTTACCGCGCTCGAAGCCACGCTCCGAACCTGGGTGGCGACCCTCTCGCAGGCCCAATGGGATCGGACCCTATCGGCCCGGCGCGCCCTCGCGAGCCACTTGCAGGCATTTCCTGCAGAGCCGTTCGAGGGCACGCCGGCAAACGAAACCTACTGGAACACGCTGGTCGCTCGCCTGGTCGATCTGACCACCGCCGCGCTGGGCGGCACGGTCGATGTCCAGACCCAACGCTTCGTCTCCGTGTTGTGGTCGGCCTCGCAGCTCGCGTTGATCGCCAATCGCCGGGTGATCCGCGCCGATGCCCGCCTCAGTGTCATCGGTCAGCCGCCGCGCCAAGCCAAGGCCGCCTTCTCCGGCAACCTGACGACACAGCCACCGGCGCTGGTGCGCGATCACATCCGCAGCTCCCTGCCGTCACCGCCTGCTGCCGGCTCCCTCAAGCTCGATCACGTCGTCGAATTCCTCGCCGCCGACGCCGCCCTCGATTTCCTGCGGCAGCACCAACCCGGCGTGGACCGCTTTCTGTCGGCCATGACCGGCCCGCTCGGCGCCGCGGCCAACGACGTCGGACGGACGATCCTGCGCAACATCGGCAGCGTGATCGCCAGTGGCTCCGGCCAGCCCGATGCGCAGGCCACCCTCGCGGCGATCGCCGGCGGGTTACGGACATTCATGTCCGACCAGATCCACGACGAGCTCGCGCCGGTCCTGCGGGATCGGCTGGCATCGCGTCCTGACCTCAAGAGCTATTTCGACGAAGTCTTCCTGCCGACGACCGACTTCACGATGGAAACGGTGTTCGGCATCGTCCTCGACTGGCCACGACGCGGCGCCGACCGTGAGGCGCTGAAAGAGGCTCTCTCTGGCGTGCTGATGAAGCTGGTCGGGCGCAGCCTCGTCGTCACGACCGATATCATGCTGGCCACTGCGCAGGCGCAGATGCACGGCATCCTCAACGGCCTCGCCGACAACGTCGACGCGCCAAACGGGATCGTGAAGCAGCTCTCGAAGGCCGCCAACCTGCCGGTCCCGGTGAACGAGATCGCCGAGCTGACGGCCGATGCACTGCGCATCGGCGCCGAGGTACTGGGACCGCTCGACGAGGCCCAACGGGCAAAGATCCGCTCGCTGATGTACGAGGTCATCGATCCTCTGCCGAGCACGGCCGGCGCCGGTTTCCTGCAGGAACTCGGCGACGGCGCCTTCATCCCCAACAGCGACGCCATGATGGCGCTGGCGACCGAACTGGCGGCCGTCGGGGGCGAACGTTTCCTGCAGTTCGTCACGAAGCTGATCGAACTGATCGGCACCAAGATCCTGGAAGAGCTGGCCGAAGTGCTCGAGGCCGCGCAACGCCAGGTGCAGCAATGGGTCGACGACGCGCAGCAGGCGCTCGAAGACATGCAGCGACAGCTAGGCCAGCTCCTGGCCGATATCGAGCGGCTCGCCCGAGAGGTTGCCGACCAGTTCGACCAGGCCGCTGAAAGCCTGTTGGGCGCGCTCACGCCGTTGGCGACAAGCTCGGGGCGGCGCAAGTTCAAGTCGAAGCTGGCGGCCGAAATCGTCGACCAGGCGCTGGCCGTGCTGACCGACAATCACGTCTATCGCACGCTCGCACCGCCGGATTTGAAGCGGGCGATGCGGGGCATGGCGCGTGACGCCGTCGAGGATGCGCTCGACAACGACGTGATCGACGGTGTGCTCGATATCGTGGGCGAACTGGCGGAAGAGCTCGACTCGATCATGGACGACGTCCGCGAACTCGACCCCGATCGCGATCTCGCGCAGCAGATCGGCAATCTGCTGATCAACCGGCTCACCGACGCGATCTACGACAATCTCGGTCGTGATCCGCATATCCGAGTCGCCTTCGACGTCAATGTCCTGGGGGTCCGTCACCGGATTTCCCTGGGCCGCGTGGACGTCCCGGTGGAGGCGATCGTCGATGGGCTGCGTCGCGCCGTACGCGAACTCGATGCCTTCGAAGATGCTGTCCGCGACGCAGCCCGGTCGCTGTCCTCGGCCTTCACCAAGGAGGCCATACTTCAGGAAGCGGAGGCCGAACGGGCGGATGTCGGCGCAAAGCGCGAGCGTCTCAGCCGGCAACGGACAGCCCTCGAAGCCGCTCCGCGCGGCGTGAGGATCCTCTCGCCAACGCCAGGGACCGTGGCGCACGGCGAAGTGCGCGTGCGGATCGAAATCCAGGGCCTGTCGCGCGAGGCCGTGCTCGATGAGGACGATCGACCCGACTCGGTCCATGTCTTTCTCAACGGCCAGGAACTGCCGCTGAAGTCCTTCTCCGTCGCCGATCTCGGATCAACATCGGAAGCCACTTCCGAGGTTGTCCGAAAGGCAGGCCGGTTCGATCCGCGTGCAGACCTGACCTTGCGCCCGCATTGGGCCGCTTCAAAGCTGGACAAGGTCGGTGTGAAAGGTACGCCGCGCGGCGGGCTGCGGGCACTGGACGCGAGCTTGGTGAAGGGCCAATCGCGCAAAACCGACAAGTTCTCGTTCACCATGTCGGGCGCCAATGCTCTGGCCAACACCCGAGGCAATCGGATAGCGGCTCTCGCCACTGTGGCCGTACCGGGAGGAGCGCGAGGACGGTCGATTGCACCCAAGCAGCCTGAGCCGACAGCGCCGCCGCCGCGGCGCGGTGAACGGCGTTTTGGGGCGCCCCTCACGGTGACTCAGGTCGACCGCCTCACGGCACTGTCACCGGCCGGCATCGTGCTGTCGTGCACGGTCCCCGCCGTCCGACTCGAGGAAGGCATGAACACGCTGATCGTGTCGATCACGCCGCCGGGAGGGCAGCGCGTCGAAGCATCGTGCGTGTTCTTCGTCGAAGCCGCGCCTGTCCGACCGACCAAGCCGAAACCGGGTGAGAGCCGCCTGCCACGGAAGAAACCGCGCAACATCCGCGATCTCACGCCACAGAAGATCGCCGGCAAGTTCGCGCTCCCTCCGAAGAAGGATCGACTGAAAACAGTCGCCGCGCAGAAGAAGGCGATCATCGATCGCGGCGTGACAAAGCGAACCACGCTCATGGCTGCTCTTCCCGCAGGAGTGAAGCTGAAGCACCCGCCCGCCGGCGTGCGGCAACCCACACCCAAGCCGGGAGCATAGCCCCATGACGATGGGATTGATCATCGCCTTGCTGAATCTGCCCGGCCAGGTGCCTGCGGAAACACCGGAAGCACGGGCCCGACGACTGCAGGAAAGCGGAAGCAGATCCATCGCCCTGGACGCAATCGAGGCGTGGCTCCGTTCGTCATCTGCGAAAAAAGAATGGCACATGGAGCCTGACGCTTTCGCGGCACGCCTCAAAGTGCTGGTCGAAGCGCCGTACAAACTGGCCCAAAGCGGCTACCCCTGGTGCACCTACGCGTCGGTGCTGATGTGCCTGTTGCGGCGCGACCCATCGGGGGTCGTGAACTATGCTCTCAAACTCTACAATACCGGCAGGATCAGCCTCGGAAGGATCACCGGCGAAGTATCCTCCGACCTGCGCGCCTTCGATGTCGCGCGATATCTGCGCCGGGAACTGGACAAGAAGCCGCCCAACGGCAAGACCCACTATGCGCAGGCCGTCGATTTCATGTTGATGGCGGGGCTTTGCAGTCACGAGATGGACGGAATCATCGAGTTCGATGGCCCGATCGATGACTACAACGCCGCCCCTCCGATCGACGATCTCACGCCCACCAAGAACCTGATGCTGGCCAGTGGCATCTACGCATCAGTGACCGTGACCAAGATCAATCCTTCGGACACGGATGCCGCCGTGCAGGCGCTGATCGCGCCGTCCTCGGAGCAGGACATACTGCTCGTGGCGCCCATGTCCTATTTCATCGCCGGCCTCAACTTCGTTCCGAAGTTCAACAGACCCGGCCGACATATCGTCCCCGTCGTCAGAAACGACGGCACCAAGCTCGCCTTCTGGAGCTGGGGCGACGAACCGATAGAAGCACTCGGCATGACGGATGACGGCGACATGGCTCCGCCGACGCTGGACAGCGTGGCCGGCGGCTATTCCATGGCCATCAATCTTCCCGAACTCAAGAAGACGGTGACCGACAACAAGGCTTCTCGCTGGGTCGTAACCGCGACGCTCAAGCCGGCGTAGACACCACGCCGGTCCGAGACATCACAGCACGAACTTCGAGAGGTCGGCGTTCTTGGCGAGCGAGCTCACGCGCTCGCGAACATAGGCGGCGTCGATCTCGACCTTGTGGCCGGGCTTGTCCGAGGCGGTGAAGCTGATCTCCTCGAGGAGCTTCTCCATCACGGTGTGCAAACGGCGGGCGCCGATATTCTCGACCGTCTCGTTAATCTCGGCCGACAGACGTGCCAGCTCGTCGATGGCGTCGGGCTTGAATTCGAGCTCGACCTTCTCGGTGCCGAGCAGCGCCTTGTACTGCTTCACCAGGCTGGCCTCCGGCTCGGTCAGGATACGGCGGAAATCCTCCTGGTTGAGCGAGGCCAGGCTGACGCGGATCGGCAGGCGGCCCTGCAGTTCGGGCAGCATGTCCGAGGGCTTGGCGAGGTGGAAGGCGCCGGAGCAGATGAACAGCACATGGTCGGTCTTCACCGGCCCGTGCTTGGTGTTCACCGTCGTTCCTTCGATCAAGGGCAGCAGGTCGCGCTGCACGCCTTCGCGGCTCACGTCACCGCCGCCGCGGAACTCGCTGCGCGCCGTGATCTTGTCGATCTCGTCGATGAAGACGATGCCGTTCTGCTCGACCATGTCACGCGCTTCGCGCACCACGCGCTCCTGATCGAGGAGCTTGTCGCTCTCCTCGCGCATCAGCGTCTCGTGGCTTTCGGACACGGTCATCTTGCGCTTCTTGGTCCGGCCGCCGAACGCCTTACCCAGCATGTCGCCGATATTGATCATGCCGACCGACGCGCCGGGCTGGCCCGGCACTTCGAACTGCATGGGCGAGCCGGAATCGGCCACTTCGACCTCGATCTCGCGGTCGTTGAGTTCGCCGTTGCGCAGCTTGTGGCGGAAGCGCAGCCGCGTCTCCTCGCTGGCATTGGGGCCGCACAGCGCATCGATGACACGATCCTCGGCAGCCATCTCGGCCTTGGCGCGCACGTCCTTGCGCAGACGCTCCTTCGCCATCTCGAGAGCGGCTTCCATCAGATCACGCGCGATCTGCTCGACGTCACGGCCGACATAGCCCACCTCGGTGAACTTGGTGGCCTCGACCTTGAGGAATGGTGCGTTGGCCAACTTGGCGAGGCGCCGTGCGATCTCCGTTTTGCCGCAGCCGGTCGGGCCGATCATCAGGATGTTCTTGGGCAGCACTTCCTCGCGCAGCCCTTCGGGCAATTGCAGGCGGCGCCAGCGGTTGCGCAGCGCGATGGCGACGGCGCGCTTGGCGTCCTGCTGGCCGACGATGTGCTTGTCGAGTTCGGAAACGATCTCGCGGGGGGAAAAGTCGTTGCTCATGATTTTTTAGAGCTTCTCGATGACCAGATTGTGGTTGGTGTAGACGCAGATGTCGGCGGCGATCTTCATCGACTTGCGCGCGATCGCTTCGGCATCCATGCCGTCGACATCGATCAGGGCGCGCGCCGCGGAAAGCGCATAATTGCCACCCGAGCCGATGGCGATGATGCCACCTTCCGGCTCCAGTACATCGCCGGTCCCCGACAGCAGCAGCGACACATCCTTGTCGGCCACCGCCATCATCGCCTCGAGACGACGCAGATAGCGGTCGGTGCGCCAGTCCTTGGCGAGTTCGATGCAGGCGCGCAGGAGCTGGCCGGGATGGCGCTCCAGCTTGGTTTCCAGCCGCTCGAACAGGGTGAAGGCATCAGCCGTAGCACCGGCGAAGCCAGCGACGATCTGGCCATTGCCGATGCGGCGGACCTTGCGGGCGTTGCCCTTGACGATGGTCTGGCCCATCGACACCTGGCCGTCGCCGGCCATGACGACCTGATCGCCCTTGCGCACCGAAAGGATGGTCGTGGCATGCCAGCCCGGACCGGCGGAACTGTCTGATTGTGCGGAAGACATGCGCCCTAAATAGGCATTTGGGGGCACAAATCAATCGCGCATCTATGCCCGCAGAGGCCGTGCTAACGTCAGCCCATGAGCGACCCCGTCATCGTCATTGGCGCCGGCATCGTCGGCACCGCCACCGCCCGCGCCCTGCAACGCGCCGGCCATAGCGTCACCCTCCTGGACAGCGCCGAGCCCGGCAAGGCGACGTCCTTCGGCAATGCCGGCTTCCTGTCACTCGACAGCCTCATTCCGCTGGCCAGACCTGCGACCCTGAAGAAGGTGCCGCAGATGCTGATGGACCGTGACGGCCCCCTCACTTTGCACCGGCCGAGCATCCCGACCTTGCTGCCCTGGATGGCGCGTTTCGCCCTGGCGGCGCTCAGCACCGCAGAGGTCGACAAGGGCAAGGCTGCCTTCAAGCCGCTGATGCTGGAGGCCGATATTGCCTGGAAGGCGGAGATCCAGGCCTCGGGTCTCGGTGAACTCTTCCGGACCAAGGGCGCGCTCTATGTCTACGAAAGCGAGGCCTCGTTCCAGGGCACCGACGAGATGCGCGGCCTGCAGGCCGGCAAGGGTACGGAGTTCGAGATCGTTGACGGCAACCGTGCGCGCGAACTGGCGCCGGGCCTTAGCCCGCACATCGTGCGCGGCATCTACTATCCACGTGGCAGTCATACGGTGAACCCCTACCAGGTCGTGGCAACCCTGGCGGAACGCTTCGCGGCCGAAGGCGGCACCGTGATGCGTGGTCGGGTACGCGGATTTCGCCGCGACGGCGATCGCGTGACGGCCGTCCAGCTCACCGACGCCGAACTGCCCGCAAAGGCCGTCATGATCACCGCCGGCCGTGCCTCGGGCGAGTTGACGCGGCTGCTCGGCTTCAATGCGCCGCTGGTCGCTGAACGCGGCTATCACGTGATGCTGGCGCCCGACAATGTGCGCTTCGATCTGCCGGTCAGCCCGCCCGATCGCGGCCTCTTCTTCACGCCCATGGACGAGGGCTTGCGTCTCGCGGGCACGGTCGAGCTTGCCGCCCCGCACCAGCCGCCCTCCTGGCATCGCGCTGATCTGCTGATCAAGCATCTCAAGGCGATCTTCCCCGGTGTCGGCGGTGAGGAACGCAGCCGCTGGATCGGCGAGCGCCCAACCCTGCCCGACTATCGCCCGGCCATCGGCCGCGCGCCGCGTCTCGCCAATGTCTATTGCGGCTATGGCCATCAACATCTCGGCCTGACACTGGCGACCGCAACCGGTCGGCTGATCGCCCGTCAGATGGAGGGCGAGGAACTGCCCGACGCGCTGAAAGCCTGTGATCCGGGTCGTTTTGGGTGACGACGCGCATGCTTGCTGGGAAATGCTTTTGCGGTGCTGTGCAGTATGCCGTGGCCGATGCCTTCACCTACGCGCTGAACTGCCACTGCTCCAACTGCCGGCGCACGACAGGCTCCGCGTTCAAGCCTTTCGCCGGCATCACGCGCGACAAGTTCGCGGTCACCGAAGGCTGCGACAAGCTCCTGATCTTCGGCAAGGAGAAGACCCACGACGCGCATTGCAAGGTCTGCGGCTCGCTTCTCTATTCAGTCGTTCGCGACGGCATGTATGTTCATGTAACCATGGGCACGCTGGTCGATGCCCCTGCCATCCGGCCGACCGCGCATATCTTCGTCGGCTCCAAGGCGCCGTGGTTCACCATCACCGATGACCTGCCGCAGTACGACGAACACATGCCGACGCCTGCTGGTTCCGGCTGACGCCGCTCACCGGGTTGCGGGTGCTAAATCTTCCGGCCGAAGATCGTTACAGGTTTGGCGGTCGCCACGCGATTCTCGACGAAATCCCAATCCTTGACGAAAAACTCGTTGGAAAGCGTCCATTGGCCGTTGGAGAAGGCCAGCTCATTGGGCGCACGCTGCAGCAGGCGCGTGAACGGATCGTAGAACGCCCGCTCGAAGCCGTGCGTCTGGAAGAGCTTCAGGGTTTGGGGCGACGTCCCTTCCAACAGGATCGCCTTGAAACCCGGCTTCTTCAGCAGGCGCGGCGCACCGCTCAACACCTGCTCTTCGAAGCCCTCGACATCCAGCTTGAGCATCGCGGGTTCATCGTCTCCGACAATACTGTCGAGCGATCTTTGCGGAACGACGCGGACATTCTCGCCCGATGTCGAAACGACCTGGTTCATGGCGCCATGCCCGGTCGTGAAGAAGGCTTCTCCATCGCTCGGTCCCAACGCCACGGTCAGAACTTTCGCCAAGCTCGCCAGTCCGTTGATCTCGATATTCCGTGCGAGATCATGGCTGGTTTCGGCATCGGCCTCGATCGCCAGCGTCGTGGCGCGGCAGATGCCGGAGGCCAGCAAGGTGTAGGAGCCGATATTGGCGCCGGCATCGAGGAAGAGGTCGCCTTCCCGCAGAAAATGCAGGACGAACCCCATGCTCATGAACTCGTGCAGGCCAAAGTACAGATTGCCTGTCGCGCCGGTCATTCCCCGGCGAACGATCAGCCTCTGGCCGCCGATCCAGGGCATGACCACTTCCCGGTTGAGACGGCTCCTGACTTGCCATGTGGCGAACCTTGCCCAGGCACCGAGCTGGGCGTCGCGGGTGAGCGGATGGGCACCGATCGAATGGGCGATCGCCAGGAGCGAATTCATCGTCCTCGCATCCTAGCCCAGAGCCCCTCCGGACTCGACTGGACCAAACACGCCGGACGCTCCCCTAAGCCCCATACTGGAGCAAGGTCTCGCCGTTCTTCTTGAGCCAGGTCTGCGGCCCCTCGATGGGACTGTCGCAGAGGGCTCGAGCCAGTTCCCAGAAGCGTGGCCCATGGTTCAGGTGCACGAGATGGGCGACCTCGTGCGCCACCAGATAATCGAGCACCTCCGGCGGCGCGAAGACCAGCCGCCAGGAGAAGGACATCGCGGCATTCGGCCCGCAGCTCCCCCAGCGCGAACGGCTGTCGCGCAAGGTGATGCGCTTCACCGGCCGCTCGACCCGCTGCGCCTTGGCATGGACCAGCGGCACCAGCCGCGCCTTGAGCTCCGCCATCAGCCAGTCGCGCACGCGGCGCGGCAGATGTTCCGGCCTGCCGGCTACATGGATTTCCGCACCTTCCCGCCAGACGGTGCCGCGCTGGCCGGCGCGGTGGCGGATCACATGCGGCACGCCGAACAGCGGCACTTCGGCGCCATCGCAGAACGGCCGCCGCTCCGGCAGGCGATCGAGTCGGGCAGCAATCCAGCCGGCCTGTGCCTCGGCGAAGTCCACCGCCGTGCCGCGGGCCATGCGCAGCGGCGCCGTCAGCACGATACGCCGATTGGCCGGATCGACACGCAGCGACGCGCGCCGCGCCCGGGCGTTGCGCACGAAGGTGACGGGCAGCGTATCTCCGGCATGAGCAATGGTCAGTTGCTCGGGCTCGGGCAGCGTTTTAGGCAGGAGACGACTGAACCAGGATGACATCGAGGAGGGAAAGAGGATGAGCGAACAACAGGCGCACAAGACGCTGAGCGACGCCGGACGCAAGGTACTGGCCGAGGTGCTGGGCGAATCCTATCTCGCGCGGCGCGATGCGACCAACAACGATTTCTGGGCTCCCGTCCGCGCCTTCTCCGAGGAGTTCGCCTACGCCTCCCTCTGGACCCGCGACGGTCTCGACAAGAAGCAGCGCAGCATGATCACCGTGGCCATGCTCTGCGCCCTCAACCGCCCGCATGAACTCAAGATCCACCTCGTGGGTGCCCTGAACAACGGCTGCAGTAAGACCGAGCTCCGCGAGATCTTCACCCACGCGATCGCCTATTGCGGTTTCCCGGCCGCCATCGACGCCCTGCGGGTCGCCGAGGAAGTGCTGAAGGAACAGGGGAAGTTTTGACATGAGCCTCGATCTTGCCCGCATTCGCGCCGAGACGCCGGGCTGTGCCCGCGTCCTGCACCTCAATGCCGCCGGCTCGTCCCTGCCGAGCAAGCGCACGCTCGACGCGACGCTCGATCACCTGAAGCTCGAAGCCGAGATCGGCGGTTACGAGGCCGCGGACCAGGCCCGGGACACGCTGGATGGCTTTTACCCGTCCATCGCGCGCCTGATCGGCGCCGAAGCCGGCGAGATCGGCTTCATCGAGAATGCGACGCGCGCCTGGGATCTCGCCTTCTATTCACTCGACTTCAAGCCGGGCGATCGCATCCTGACCTGCGTCAGCGAGTATTCTTCGAACTACATCTCCTACCTGCAGGTGGCGAAGAAGACCGGCGCCGAGATCGTCGTGGTACCCGACGACAAGCACGGCCAGATCGACCTCGCCGCCCTGGAGCGCGCCATCGACAAGCGCACGAAGCTCGTCTCCATCTCACATATCCCGACCCAGGGCGGGCTCGTGCAGCCGGCCGAAGCGGTCGGCAAGATCGTGAACGATGCCGGCGTCCTCTACCTGCTGGATGCGTGCCAGTCGGTCGGGATGATGCCCATCGACGTCAAGAAGATCGGCTGCGACTTCCTCTCCGCCACCGGCCGCAAATACATGCGCGGCCCGCGCGGCACGGGCTTCCTCTACGCCCGCACCCGCAGCACTTCGCAGATCGAACCGATCTTCCTCGACAACCACGCTGCCCGCTGGACTGGCGACCAAGAGTACACCGTGCTCGGCGACGCCAAGCGCTTCGAGAATTGGGAGCGCTACTTCGCCGGTGTCATCGGCCTCAAGGTCGCGGCCGACCAGGCCAACGAACTCGGCATGGAGGCCGTATGGGCGCGTCTGCGCGCGTTGGCCGATGGCCTGCGCGCCCGCCTGGCGAAGCTCGACGGCGTGACGCTCACGGACCTCGGCGTGGTGAAGGGCGCCATCGTGACCTTCGCGGTCAAGGACGCCGATCACACGACGCTCAAGGCGGCGCTGCGCGGCCAGGGCATCAACGTGTCGGTATCGACGCAGTTTTCCTCGCGTCTTGATCTCAAGGGCCGTGGCTTACGCGATGTCATGCGCGCCTCGGTGCATGTCTATAATACGGAAGACGAGCTTGACCGGTTTGCCGCCGCGCTCGACTCTTTGATCCGACGCTAGCGTGGCATGGGGTTTGCTGCAGCGGCGTTGATTTTGGGGAAGGGAAACTCGATGACCGTTCGTCACACATGGACGCTGGCGGCGGTAGCCGCCATGGCGTTGTCGGCTGCCGTGCCGTTCGGCGCGGCCGGTCAGACGCAATCGACCTTGCGCGTGGCGCCCGAAACGCTGAGCCGCGTGCTCGATCCGCATTTCACGACGTCGTTCACGACTCGCGACCTTGGCTACCTGATCTACGACACGTTGTTCGCGATGAACGACAAGTTCGAACCGCAGCCCCAAATGGTCGGCAGCTATACGGTCAGCCCCGACAAGCTCACCTACACGTTCGTGCTGCGGCCCGGCCTCAAATGGCATGACGGCCAGCCGGTGACGGCGGGCGATTGCGTCGCCTCGATCCAGCGCTGGGCATCGCGCGACAGCATAGGCCAGACCCTGGCGAAGTTCATGACATCGCTGGAAGCCACGGACGCCAACACGATCAAGCTGGTGCTGCGGGAGCCCTATGGTCTGGTGCTGGACAGTCTCGGCAAGATCGGCGCACCGGTGCCTTTCATGATGCCGGAGCGCATCGCCAAGACGCCGGGCAGCGAGCAGGTGAAGGAGATCATCGGCTCCGGACCCTACAAGTTCCGCGCCGACCTGCATGAGCCCGGCGTGAAGATCGTCCTGGAGAAGTTTGCCGACTACAAGCCGCGCAGCGAGCCACCCAACTGGGCCTCCGGCGCCAAGATCGCCAAGTTGGACAAGGTCGAGATGCTGGGCATGCCCGACGCACAGACCCAGGTGAGCGCCCTGATCCGCGGCGAAGTCGATTATCTCGAGCGCGTGCCGGCCGACCTGCTGCCGTTGTTCGACGCCAAGTCGGGCGCCAAGGCCGAAGTGGTGAGCAAGTATGGCTTCCAGGCCATCATGCGCATGAACCACCTGCAGCCGCCGTTCGACAACGTGAAGGTGCGGCAGGCCATCGCCAAGGCGATCGACCGGTCGATGTACGCGGCTGTTGTGGCGGGCGATCCGCAGTTCGCCACCGACTGCGCGGCGATCTTCGGCTGTGGCATGCCGTACGAAAGCAAGGACGGCATTCCGG
Organism: Reyranella sp.; assembly: GCF_004297405.1. Taxonomy (GTDB): domain Bacteria; phylum Pseudomonadota; class Alphaproteobacteria; order Reyranellales; family Reyranellaceae; genus Reyranella. Next base: position 97,536 of record NZ_SCVC01000007.1, on the reverse strand, counting down.
CGCGCGACGTCGCCGGCGCCAAGGCGCTCCTCAAGGAGGCCAATGTCGATATGTCCAAGCCGCTGGTGATGCTGCACGTCGCCAACGCGCCGGGCATCGCCGCGCTGGGCAACGTGACGCGTCAGGTGCTGGTCGATCTCGGCTTCAAGGTCGACATGGTGTCCATGGATTTCCAGACCTTCGCCACACGCCGGCTCAACACCGGCCCCGTCGCGCAGGGTGGCTGGAACCTCGCCCACACCACCAACTCCGTGCCCGACCAGGGCAATCCGCTCAGCAATCCGTTCCTGGTGGCGTCCGGTCCGCCGGCCGCCGCCTGGGGCTGGCCGACCGATCCCAAGACCGACGAGCTGCGCCTGAAGTTTGCGACCGCACCCGACGAAGCTGCGCGCAAGGCCATCGCCACCGAGATCCAGGTCCGCGCCTACGAGCAGGTGCTCTACCTGCCGCTGTCGCAGTTCACGACACCGTCGGCCTGGCGCAACAGCCTCGACGGCGTGCTGAAGTCGCCGGTGATGCTGCTCTACAACATCGAGAAGAAGTAAGGATTCCCGTCATGGCGAAAGCCGTTGCCGACGATTATCTGCGGCGCATTCCCAAGGCCGAACTGCATTGCCACCTGGCCGGCACGATCCGGGCCACCACGGTCGCCGAGCTGGCGAAGCGGTATGGAATGACCCTGCCCCGGCCGGCAGAAACACTCTACCAATGGCCCGACTTCGACGGGTTCCTGGAGATCCTGCGCATCGCTGCCGCGGTGTTGCGCACCCCTGCCGATTTCACGCGGGCAGTCTACGAATACATCGAGGACGCCGTGCGGGACGGCAACCTCAAGCACGTCGAGTTCTTCTTCAACCCGGACTACTTCTACCCCAACGGCATCGACTACCCCTCTCAAGTCGCCGGGATGGTGGAGGGCCTCCGTCAGGCCAAGGAGCGCTTCGGCGTGACCGGCCTGCTCATCTGCTGCATCGACCGCTCGCTCAACAACGGCGCCCAGGCAGTCGAGATCGTCGAGACGGCACTCGCGCACCGCCACGAACTCGTGGTGGGTATCGGGCTCGATGGCAACGAAAGTGTCGGGCCTCCCGCACTCTATGCCGAGGCTTATGCGCTCGCGAAGAAGGGCGGCCTGAAATGCACGGCGCATTGTTGCGAAGACTATCTGACGCCGCTGCAGGCGCCGCCCACGAACTACCTGATCTGCCGCGACGTGCTGAGGTGCGACCGCATTGATCACGGCTACAACATGCTGGCGTCGGACTTCGTGATGGCCGAAGCACGGCGCGACGGGCTCTACTTCACGCCCTGCGCCTGGACGAGCCTGCTGCACAACCGGCCCCACCGGCCGCAGCGTATCCGGCGCATGGCAGAGGCCGGCCTCAACGTTACGATCAACACCGACGACCCGGCAATGTTCGGGACCAATCTCGGCCACGGCTTCACGACCCTGTTCGAGTCGGTCGGCTGGGGACCGGACATGGCCCGCAAATTCAGTCTGAACTCGGTCGAAGGCTCGTGGCTGCATGAGAGCGACAAGGCCGCTCTCAGGATGGCTTTCCGCAAGGAGATCGCCGCCCTCGACAAGGAGTTCGGCTACGAGACGGCCGCACCGCCCGTGTAGCCGGCGCGAGCCTGGTGTGAATCTGGCGGCTACTCCGCCGCGACACCAAGCCCGATGGGGCAGGAAACGCCGGTGCCGCCGAGACCGCAGTAGCCGCCCGGATTCTTGGCGAGATACTGCTGGTGATAGTCCTCGGCGTAGTAGAAGACCGGCGCCTCGAGGATCTCGGTCGTGATGGCGCCGTAGCCTTTCTTGGCGAGCTCCTTCTGGAACAGCGTCCGCGAGGCTTCGGCTTGGGCTTTCTGCTCGGGCGAACAGGTGTAGATGCCCGAGCGATATTGCGTGCCGACATCGTTGCCCTGGCGCATGCCCTGGGTCGGATCGTGGCTTTCCCAGAAGACGCGCAGCAGCGCGTCATAGGAGGTCTTGGTCGGATCGAACCAGACCATCACCACTTCGTTGTGGCCGGTATAGCCTGAGCAGACTTCCTCGTAGGTCGGGTTGGGCGTCGGACCCGCGGCATAGCCGACGGCCGTGGCGTAGACGCCTGGCGCTTCCCAGAATTTCCGCTCCGCTCCCCAGAAGCAGCCCAGGCCGAACATCGCCTGTTCGAGGCCGGCGGGAAACGGCGGCTGGATCCTGTTGCCGTTGACGTAGTGCTCGGCCGGCACCTCGAACGGACGTGACGCGCGACCCGGCAGGGCCCGGTCAGCCGTCGGCATCTCGGTCTTCTTGCGCAAAATCTGCCACATGGCGCGGCTCCTCTTGCTGTCACCCACTCAATTTGCCTGTCATCAATATGGCCATACAATGCCGCCGAATCGAGGGGGAGAGGCTTCCGATGCCCGTGTTTTTCGTCTGCGCCGGCCTGCTCGGCCTCCTGGCGGTGGTCCTCACCATCAATGTCGGCCTGATGCGCGGGCGCAAGAAGATCTCGCTGGGCGATGGCGGCGATGCCGAGATGCAGGCCGCGATCCGCGCGCAGGGCAACCTGTTGGAGATCGTGCCGTTCACCTTGCTCGTGATCTACATGGCCAGCGACTTCTACGGTTTTCGCATCGTGGCGATCCTGTCGGTCGTGCTGCTGGCGGCGCGTGCCCTGCATGCCGGCGGCATGCTGGGCTTCATTCCATACGGCCGGGCGGTCGGTGCGATGGTCACCACTGCGACCTTGGGCGTCGCTTCGGTGTTGCTGGCGTTGGCAGGTCTCGGCCTGAAGCAATACTGAGGCGCTGGGCGGCGAACGACGGGCGGAGTCGAACGGCGATCATGCTCAACACGATCTGGCGTATCGCCTACGAGGCCGGTGAGGGCTACTTCACCAACCGGCTCTCGACTTCAGCCGCGGCCATGGCGTTCTACACGATGTTCGCGCTGGGCCCGATCATGATCTTCGTCATCGCTATTGCCGAGCCGATCGTCGGCCGGTTGATGGCGCAGGAAGCGATCTTCAGTGCACTCAGCACCGTCGTAGCGCCCGAGCAGCTTCAGAGCATCCGCCGCTTCGCCTCGGAAGATCTGTTCAAGGGCGGCGGCCTCGCCGCAATCGTCGGCGCCGTGGTGCTGCTCTACACGGGCACGCGTGTCTTCGTGGAGCTGGACGACGGTATCGACGCCATCTGGCGAGATACCAAAGCCAGGGCTCTGCATCCCGTGCTGGCCAGCCTGCAGTCGCGGTTGCTGGCATTGGCGCTGATGGTGGTGCTGGGCGTGGTGCTGATCGCGGTCATCCTGGCCAGCGTTCTGGTCTCGGCCTATGCCGGCGCATTGCAACGGTTTCCGATCCTGGGCGAATGGATCGGCCCGGCCTTCTCGACCACGGTGCACTATGGGCTGCTCGCCGGCTTCTTCACGCTGATCTACAAGTGGCTGCCGACCGGCAGCGTTCCGTGGCGATACGCGCTGATCGGCGGCGCCGTGAACGCGCTGTTGTTCGCCGCCGGCAACCGCGCCCTGGTTTACTATTTCGAGGTGACGCAGCTCACCTCGGCCTTCGGCGCCACGGCGGGTTTTGCCGCCATCATGGTCTGGATGTACTGGACCTCGCTCACGATCCTGATCGGCGCCCAGGTCGGCCGCGCGACGCGCGATGTGTTGATCGAAAATCGCGCGCGCGAAATGGTCGAGGGCGATCTCTAGCCCTCGCTCCGTTGCGGTCAGTTCTTGGCGCCCTGCGGCGTGGCCTTGGCGTTGAGGTCGAGCAGAACCTCCCAGTTACGCTGCGAGGCGAGATGCAGCGAGACGAGATCGAGCCAGCCCGCCTTGTGCAACTCGGCAAGCTTGTCGGCTGCCAGGGCGCGATAGGCCTTCTCGTCGATCGTGAGGAAGCCGTCGAGCGTATAGCGCTCGCCATCCGGGAAGGTGATTTCGGCCCGGTTGGAGGTCAGGAGATTCGCCCCACGCAGCGCGTCGGCGAAGGCGACGGTGCGGAGATGGTCTTCGTGCATGGCCTGGCAGAACTCCATGGCCGCGCGCGTCGCCTGGGTCGGCCCGCCGCCGCTCTCGAACAGCAGATCGCCGGCGGCGTCCTCGCCCAGCGTCTCGATGAACCGCTCGGAGGCTGAGTCGATGCTGAGCAGCCGCGTGTTGGGATCGGGCGTCTCGGTGATGATGAAGGGATAGCGGCGCACGTAGGCCGGCACATAGTAGCCCGCGCGCCAGGAGCCATCGTCCTCCAGGAACAGGTTGCGCCCCTGCTTCAGGCCCAGCACCGCCAGCGGCACCGGCCGTTCGGCATCGGCGAAGACGATCGGATAGTGACGCAGCGCCGGCATGAACTCGCCGATCATGAGCGGCACGGCGGTGGCTTCGCGCGTGAAGCTGAATTCCTGAGCCCTGCCGAGGCCGGCGCGACGGTGATCCTCGAAGCGCAGCACGACGGGCGTGCGGTAGAAGAGCGGCAGGCCGGCGGCAGCGGCAGTCGGGGAAGCGGCGGTGGTCATCGGTCCTCGCGGGCTCGGAATGGTAGGTGTTCGAACGGACCAGGCTCGCGCACTTGTCGCGAACCGGCGGCGGACGAAGAACCGATAGTTGCGAGTCCGGGACGATGCCTGTCAAGGGAATCGGGAAAGCCGACGATCCCGGGCCAGCCGCCGCACGGCATCGTTGAATGCCGCCAAAGGGATCGTATTTCAGAGAGTTAGCATCCCCTGCGGCAGCGGCAGGTGATGGCCTCGCGTGGGAATCCACCCAGAAAAAGTCGGCACGTGGCTGCTGGTCAGGACAGCAGCAGGAGATCAGAACATCGTCGCCAGCACGCGGTCCGGCGGCTTGTGGCCGTCGGCGAAGGTCTTGATGTTGATCAGCACCTTCTCGCCCATCTCGATGCGGCCTTCGAGCGTAGCCGAGCCCATGTGCGGCAGCAGCACGACACGGTCGAGTTCGAGCAGCTTGGGATTGACCTGCGGCTCGTGCTCGTAGACGTCGAGGCCGGCGCCCGCCAGCTCGCCTGCCCTCAGCATGCGCACCATGGTGTTCTCGTCGATCACTTCGCCGCGCGCAGTGTTCACGATGATAGCCGTGGGCTTCATCAGCTTGAGGCGGCGCGCCGACAGGAGGTGGAAGGTCGCCGGCGTGTGCGGGCAGTTCACCGAGACGATGTCCATGCGCGCCAGCATCTGATCGAGGCTTTCCCAGTAGGTCGCCTCGAGCTCGCGCTCGATCTCGCCGTGGACACGCTTGCGGTTGTGATAGTGGATCGCGAGCCCGAAGCCGCGCGCGCGACGCGCCAGCGCCTGGCCGATACGGCCCATGCCGACGATGCCCATGCGCTTGCCCTGCAGCCGTGCGCCCAGCATCGAGGTCGGGCTCCAGCCCGCCCACTTGCCCTCGCGCACCAGACGCTCGCCCTCGCCCATGCGTCGCGCGGTGGCCAGCACCAACGCCATCGACATGTCGGCAGTGTCTTCGGTCAGCACACCCGGCGTGTTGGTGACGGTGATGCCGCGCTGCCGTGCCGTGTCGAGATCGATATGGTCGACGCCGGTGCCGAACGAGGCGATCAGCTTCAGCTTCGGGCCGGCTTGCGAGAGTATGCGGCTGTCGATGCGATCGGTCACCGTCGGCACCAGCACATCCGCGGCCTTTACCGCCTCAATGAGCTGGGCAGCTGTGAGCGGCTTGTCGTCGGCATTGAGGCGCGTCTCGAAAAGCTCCATCAGCCGCGTCTCGATGGCGTCGGGCAGCTTCCGGGTGACGATCACCAGCGGTTTCTTGTTGGAACTGGACGGCATAGGCAGATGGGGACCGGAGGCTCGCGCGGGAGAAGACGATAGCCCGATTAGCAATTCCTCGCGCGTTTTGTCCAGCAGGCGGCTTTCTGGGCGTGCGCGGCGGAAAAGCGCGCTTTTTCAGGTACTTGTCGATCGATATGAAGATTTCAGGTATATAGGCGTCGATGGGAAGTCGATTGCCGCTCCTGGTTTGCCTGCTGTCCGTTGCCCTGGCAGGGGCTGGGGCCTCCTTCCTTTCCGCTTCGACGGCCTCAGCCCAGGCAGGCAGCAAGCCTCTGGCCCTGCAGCGCAAGGGGTCGGGCCTGCCAATTCCGCGCTTCGCGTCGCTGCGATCCGACGAGGTCAACGTCCGAACCGGCCCCGGCTCGCGCTATCCGGTCGACTGGGTCTTCAAGCGCAAGGCCATGCCGGTCGAAATCGTCGCGGAATTCGAGAACTGGCGGAAAATCCGCGACTGGCAGGGCGCCAGCGGCTGGGTCCACCAGAGCCTGCTGACCGGCAAGCGGAGCTTCATCATCGCCACCAAGGCCGCCAGCGTACACAAGACACCGGCCTCGTCGGCGGAGGTGATCGCCAGGCTCGAGCCCGAGGTGATGGGCGAGATCCGCTCCTGCGCCGGCGATTGGTGCCGCGTCAAAGTGTCTGGCGTCAGTGGCTGGATCGAACGGACCGGCATGTGGGGCGTCTACAAGTCGGAACCCATCAACTAGCTTGCCGCGCGACTGCAACGGCGCTGGCGGCCAGGCGTATCGGACCGTAGAACGAGCATCGCCGTGGCCCACGACGTAAGTTTCACCCGCGCCCACCACTTCGACCGCATGCCCCCGTCGGCGATCCTGCTGACGACGACGCTGCATGTGCTGGTCGCCATGGCGCTCTTCTGGATCTCGCCGCTGCGGCCGGTCGACCATTTCGAGGACGCCATCAACATCACGATGGATGCGCCGCCGGAGCCTGCGCCACCGCCGCAGGCCGCCGCTGAACCAGAACCGGCCCCCACGCCTGCGCCGACACCGCCACCAGCCACGCCCCCTACCACGACGGTGCCGACGGCGGCCGTCCAGCCGCCGCCTCAACAGCCGCCCCAGCAAGCACCCCAGCAGCCCCCCCAGCAATCGCGCACACCGGTACAGCGGCTCGGCCTGCCGCCTGTGGGCACGACGACCGATCCCCAGGCCAAGCCGGGAACCGAGACGACAGCCGAGAAACCGGCTGAAACGCCGCCGCCGGCGAAGGAAGAGCCGCCCCTCCCTCAACAAGAGACCGCCAAGGCGGAGACGCCGGAGCCACCGCCAGAGCCGGCCAAGCCGCCGGAGGTGCAGCAGGCAGCCGCTCAACCGCAGCCGCAACCTGAGCCCACACCGGCGCCGCAGCCTCCACCACCATCGCTCGAGGCGGCGCTACCACCGCTCGAAGCGCCACCGCCTCCCGTCACCGAGCGCGAGGTGCCACGGCCGGCGCCCGCGCCTCCGCCCGCACCGAAGCCCCCAGCACCGCAGGCGACGCGCCCTCCTCCTCCGCCACCGGTGCAGCATCCGCCTCCCCAGCACCCGCCGCCGCAACAGCAGCAGGCCCTGCGGCCCTCGCCGCTCGGCCAGGCGCCGCAACAGCGTGCGCCGGCTGACCGCCAGGCCGCCGCCGAACCGGCGCCGACCTTCCGCAATCCAGCCGATAACTTCGGCAACAAGCGTGCACAGGAGCAGTATCTCTGGTCGGTCATGCGCCGCATCGCGCAGTTCCCGTACGTGCCCAAAAATACCAACACGATCCGTGAAGAAGGAACGGTGCTGACGCGCGTAACCATCGCGCGGGACGGCCGTTTGATGAATGTCGTCATGGAAAAGTCGAGCGGACTGGCCTCGCTCGATGCCGGTGTGATGGAGACGATCCGAAAAGCGTCGCCCTATCCGCCGTTGCCCGGTGAAATTCCCGGCGCCAGCCATACATTCATGCTGCCGGTCAGCTTCCGCTACAACGAGCAGCGCTAAGCCGACCGCACAAGGGCTGCCGTTCCGGCTGGCCCCTGATCCGCACGGGTCGTAGAACAAGTGGTGCCGTGACCCACGACAGCATCCTTCCTTCGCCCGGCGGGGCGTTGCCCAGCGGGGCGTTGCCCGCCGGTGTGTCGCAATCCGGACGCATGTCGCCGGCGGCGCTCACCCTGGCGATTGGTTTGCATGTCGGGATCGCAGCGGCGCTGTGGTGGATCTCGCCGTTGCACTCCGACGATCACGCCGAAACGCCGATCATGGTCTCGGTCGAGCCCGAACCGCTCGGCGGGTCGAGCACGGGAGCCCAGAACAGCGCGGCCTCCGCCGGGGGCGCGCCGGCCTCCAGTGCCTCCACCTCCACGCCCACGATGGAAACCGCGACGGCACCAACGCCGCCGCAGACAGCGCCGACGCAGCCTCAGCCGCCTCAAGCCGAACCGCAGCGGGAGCCGCAACAGCCCCAGCAGCAAGCAGCACAAGCGGTGGAACCGTCACCTCCCGCTGAAGCCGATCCGCAGGCGACCTGGCAGACCGACGCGTCGGCGTGGAAGCCGCAGGTAACCTTCGAGGAGGCATTGCCACCGCCAGAAGCGCCACCGCCGCCGACCTCGCGCGACATTCCAAAGCCGCAACGCGCCGCGCCGCCACCGCGACCCGTGCAGCGCGCGCAGACGGCTGCCCCGCCGCGACCAGCACCGCCGCCGCCCGCTGCATCGTCTTCATCGTCATCGGTGGGCGAGCAGCAATCGACCGCCAGCCTGTTGTCATCGTCAGCCGCTGGGGCCTCGAATTCGGACCTGGCAGCCGGACAGGGCGGGATGCGCAACGATTACCTGTCGCGCGTGTTCCGCCACATCGAGCCGTACCGCGTTTATCCGCCGAGCGCGCGCGAGAACCGCCAGTCGGGCCGCGTGGTGACGCGCGTCACGATCAATCGCAACGGCCAGCTCGTCGACGCCAAAGTCGAGCGGTCGAGCGGCTGGCCCATCATCGATGCTGCCGAACTTGCCGCCATCCGCCGTGCCATGCCGCTGCCACCGGTGCCGAGCGGCATGCTCGGCGACCCGATCGTGCTGATCCTGCCGATGAACTACGGGATGCGATAGACCTTGAAGGTCAGGCGAAGTCGGCCGAGAGGGCCTGACGAACGGCCTCAGGCATCACGGCCATGTGGCCGTAGTTGGGATGGTCGAAGCCGACCACGACGTCGCCCGCACCGCTCTTGAAGGCGGCGCTCTCGGCAGCAGTGAAGGGGAAGCGGATGAACTGCACGGCCGAGGCCTTGCCGTCTTCACGCGAGCGCTCCTGATCGTCTTCCGCCACGCCACGCACTGTCGCGCCGTTGATGCGGATGAACGCACGCTGCTCGACGCCACCGAGCGTGGCGAGGACGCGCGCGCGGCGCAGCGGATCGTCGATCTCGAACATCACCGTAGCGACTAGCTCGCTGCCCTGTGGGATCAATGGATTGTAGGCCGCGAGTTCGTCGACGAGCTGTTCGGCGCCGCCCTTCTCGATGAAGAGCATCTCGTGCACCTGGTGCAGCATCGTATCGTAGGACTCGAAGTAGAAGGTCGCGAACGGCCCGACCTCGAGCCGGCGGCTCTTCTTGATCTCGGCGATCCGCTTGCGGCGCTCGGCACGCTGGCCGACATACTCCGCCAGCGGGATGATCATCGAGGCATCGATCTTGCGCGGGGTCATGCTTCCTGCCTTCCGATACCGTAAGCGCGCGCCAGCAGCTCGATCGGATGATCGGCACGCGAGGGCTTGGGCTTCTGTTCGCCGGCCGTGATTTCCATCACCTGCATGAGATGATCGGCGGCCAGCGGGCATTCCGAAGCAACGAAGCTGGTGTCGTTCTTGAGGGCGGTCTGCGCCGCGGGCTTGCCGACCTTCACCGCCGTCTCGAAATTCTCGGTGCGCGCGCCCCAGATGCCGCCATGGCCGCTGCAGCGTTCGATTACCGCCACGCGTGTCTTGGGAATGAGGCGCAGCATTTCGGCCGCCTTGGCGCCCATGTTCTGTGCCCGCGCATGGCAGGCGAGATGGACGCTGACGCCTCCCTCCAGGGGTTCGAGGCCCGGCGCCAACCCGTTCTTCTTGGCGATGTCGACGATATATTCGGAGAGGTCGAAGGTCGCATTGCTCAGGCGTTCGATGGCGGGATCCTTGGGACAGATCAGCGGCCATTCGAACTTCAGCATCAGCGCACAGGACGGCGTCAGCGCGACGATATCGTAGCCCTTGTCGACCCACGGCAGCAGCGCCGCCGAAACATTGTGGGCCGCCGCAGCGACCGATTCGATGTCGCCCAGTTCGAGCTTGGGCATGCCGCAGCAGGCGGGATGCACGACCTCGGTCTCGACACCGTTCTTCGCCAGCACCGCACGCGCGGCGGCACCGATGTCGGTATTGTTGAAGTTCACGAAGCAGGTTGCGTAGAGCACGGCCTTGCGCTTGCCGAAGGCGGGTGCGGCTTCGTTCAGTTCAGCGCCTTCGCGACGCGCGCGGATTTCGAAGGTTTCCCCGGCATAGCGCGGCAGGCGCGCGCCGTGATGGATATCCGCGAACTTTTCCATGCTCTTGCGCATGGTCGTGTTGTGCTCGTCGGTCACCCAATTCGCCGCCGTGGCAGTGAAGGTGCCGAGCCGGCCCATGCGATCGGTGTCGGCGAGCTGCCGCGCCACGAAGTCGACGCCGTTCTTGCGCGCCTGGACCGCGCGATGGCGCAGCATCAGGTGCGGAAAGTCGAGCGCCCATTCGTGCGGCGGCACGTAGGGGCATTTGGTCATGAAGCACATGTCGCAGAGCGTGCAGGCTTCCTCGACCTGCGCGTAGTCCTCCTTCTTCACGCCGTCGAGTTCGCCGGTCGGACCGTTGTCGATCAGGTCGAACAGACGCGGGAAGGAATCGCAGAGGTTGAAGCAGCGTCGGCAGCCGTGACAGATATCGAAGACCCGCTCCATCTCCTTTTCGAGCGCCTTCTCGTCCCAGAACCAGGGGTTCTGCCAATCGAGAGCGTGTCGGATCGGGGCTTCGAGGCTGCCTTCGCGCATGGTGTGGTGCTCTGCTGCCGGCGGGTAGCGGGGTTTGATCGGTAAGCTAGACGAAAAAGGGGACCCGTGCGGGGTCCCCTTTCGAGAGCCCGGAAGGCTCAGGCCATCGTGTCGAGCGCCTTCTGGAAACGACCGGCGTGGCTCTTCTCGGCCTTCGCCAGCGTTTCGAACCAGTCGGCGATTTCGGCGAAGCCTTCTTCGCGCGCCGTGCGCGCCATGCCCGGGTACATGTCGGTGTACTCGTGCGTCTCACCCGCAATCGCGGCCTTGAGGTTCGACGTGGTCTCGCCGATCGGCAGGCCGGTCGCCGGGTCGCCGCTCACCTCGAGGAACTCGAGATGACCGTGCGCGTGGCCGGTCTCGCCTTCAGCGGTCGAACGGAAAACGGCCGCGACATCGTTGTAGCCTTCGACGTCGGCCTTTTGAGCGAAGTACAGGTAGCGGCGGTTCGCCTGGCTCTCGCCCGCGAAGGCGGCCTTCAGATTGTCTTCGGTCTTGGATCCCTTGAGGTTCGCCATGGTCTTCCTCCTATGCGATCGGCCCATCCGCCAATCTCACCGAGGATTTAGGATTCCGGCGGCGATACCGTCAAGAAGATTAGAACTATTCTAAAACTTGCAAACGATTCGCAAGCCTTAGATTACAGACACGCGTCGTTCAGCGGCGGACGCGGACGATCACGTCGACGCGCGACAGGCGCGTGCCCTTGGGGGGTGTCGGCAGGCCGGCGATGGTCACCTTCTCCGAGGGGAAGTCGTGCAGTTCGCCATCCGGCTCGATGTAGAAGTGATGATGGTGGCCGGTGTTGGTATCGAAATAGGACCGGCCGGGCGCCACCACCACTTCGCGCAGCAAGCCGGCATCGCGAAACTGGTTCAGCGCGTTGTAGACGGTGGCCAGGGATACCGACATGCGGCTCGCCTTGACCTCGGCATGCAGGCTTTCGGCCGTGACATGGCGATGGCCGGCCTCAAAAAGCACGCGCGCCAACGCCACCCGCTGCCGCGTCGGGCGCAGGCCGGCCGCACGGAGGCGGGCGGGGAAGTCGAGGCTATTGCCAGACATCGTTGCAATCATATGTAAGCAGGAGAAAAGGACAAGAAAAGGGCTGTTGTTCACCCTGTTTGCCCCCTAAGACAAGGCGGAAGGGGCGTTTTGGGGTGGTTTGCGCCGGGCGTCCGGCATCCCTATTCTGCCGCCCGACGCCCGCGTGGGGTGGCCGCAGGACGGTGAAAGTGAGCGAGCAGAAGCATAGTTATACCTTCGAAGACCTGATCGAGTGCGCCAAGGGGCACCTTTTCGGCCCGGGCAACGCCCAGCTGCCGCTGCCGCCGATGCTGATGTTCGATCGTATCGTCAAGATCGATGACAAGGGCGGCCTGTACGGCAAGGGCGAGATCGTGGCGGAGCTCGACGTGAAGCCCGACCTCTGGTTCTTCGCCTGCCATTTCAAGGGCGACCCGGTGATGCCGGGGTGCCTCGGCCTCGACGCGCTGTGGCAGATGCTGGGCTTCTTCCTCGGCTGGATGAAGGCGCCGGGTCGTGGCCGGGCGCTGGGCGTCGGCGAAGTCAAGTTCACGGGCATGATCGTCCCCACGGTGCGCAAGCTGACCTATCACGTGCATCTCAAGCGCGTGATCCTGCGAAAGCTGGTCCTGGGCATTGGCGACGGTGTCGTTCATGCCGACGGCGAGCAGGTCTTCGAGGTGAGCGGCCTGAAAGTCGGCCTGTTCCAGGACGCGGCGCCGGCCGCAGCGGCGGGCTGATGAAGCGCGTCGTCGTCACCGGCCTCGGCGTCGTCTCCCCGATCGGCAACAATGCCGCCGAGGTGACGAAATCGTTGAAGGACGGCAAGTCGGGTATCGAGTTCGTCCCGCAGTACAAGGAACTGGGCTTCCGCAGCCAGATCGCCGGCACACTCAAACTCAATGTCGAGGAGCTGGTCGACCGGCGCCTCATGCGCTTCATGGGTAACGGCGGCGCCTACGCCTACCTCGCCATGAAGGAGGCGATCGCAGATGCAGGCCTCGGCGAGGCGGAAATTTCCAACGAACGGACCGGCCTGGTAGCGGGCTCGGGTGGCCCGACGACCGGCGCCATCGTGCAGTCCGCGATCATCGCCAAGGAGAAGGGCCCCAAGCGGGTCGGCCCCTTCCAGGTGCCGCGCGCCATGTCGAGCACGGTCTCGGCGAACCTCTCGACTGCCTACAAGATCAAGGGGCTGAGCTATTCGATCAGCTCCGCCTGCTCGACGTCAGCGCACTGCATCGGCAATGCCGTGGAGTGCATCCAGCTCGGCAAGGCCGACCGCATGTTCGCGGGTGGCGGCGAAGAGCTCGACTGGACCCTGTCTGTACTGTTCGACGCCATGGGCGCCATGTCGGCGAAGTACAACGACACGCCGCAGCGTGCGAGCCGCGCCTACGACAAGGACCGCGACGGCTTCGTCATCGCCGGTGGCGGCGGCATCCTCGTGCTGGAAGAACTGGAGGTCGCCAAGGCGCGCGGCGCCAAGATCTACGCCGAAGTGATCGGCTACGGCGCGACCTCGGACGGCGCCGATATGGTGGCCCCCTCGGGTGAAGGCGCACTGCGCTGCATGCGTTTGGCCCTCGAAGGCTTCGACGGCGGTGCCCGGCGCAACCTGCCGGTCGACTACATCAACACGCACGGCACCTCGACGCCGGTCGGCGACATCACCGAGCTCGATGCGATCCGCAAGGTGTTCGGCGACAAGCTTCCGACGGTCAGTTCGACCAAATCGCTGACCGGGCACAGCCAGGGCGCCACCGGCGCGCACGAGGCGATCTATTCGCTCCTGATGATGAAGGAAGACTTCATCGCCGCATCGGCCAACATCGAAAACCTCGACCCTGGTGCGGAGGGCTATCCGATCGCCCGCGAGCGCATCGACAACGCCGGCCTGCAAACCGTTTTGTCGAACAGCTTCGGCTTCGGCGGCACCAACGCCTGCCTGCTCTTCTCCCGCTACGATCACTGAGAAGGATCCGATGTCCACCGAAAGGACCCTCTCCGCCGCGCCCGATGCCTCGGGCAGCGGTGCGGCAGCGACTCCGGCATCAGGCGCCAAGCCCGCGACGCTGCCTGACGTTCCCAAGCTGATGGCCGGCAAGCGCGGCCTGATCATGGGCGTTGCCAACGACCGCTCGATCGCCTGGGGCATCGCGCAGTCGCTGCATGCCGCCGGCGCCGAACTCGCCTTCACCTATCAGGGCGCGGCTTTCGGTAAGCGCGTGCTGCCCATGGTGCAGAAGCTCGGCTCGACTGTCATCGTCGAGGCCGATGTCGAGGACGAGGCGAGCCTCGACCGACTGTTCGAGACGCTGGAGAAGGACTGGGGCCGGCTCGACTTCGTGGTCCATGCCATCGCCTTCTCCGACAAGGAGGAGCTGAAGGGTCGCTACGTCGACACGACCAAGTCCAACTTCCAGCGCAGCCTCACCATCTCCTGCTATTCCTTCACCGATATCGCGCGGCGCGCCCTGCCGCTGATGAATGAAGGCGGCAGCATGATCACGCTGACCTATGAGGGCGCCACGCGCGTGATGCCCTCCTACAACGTGATGGGCGTAGCCAAGGCCGCACTCGAAGCCAGCGTCCGCTATCTCGCGGCCGATCTCGGCCCGCAGGGCGTGCGGGTGAACGCCCTCTCTGCCGGCCCCATGCGCACGCTCGCGGGCGCAGTGATCGGCGGTGCCCGCTACGTTTATCGCGTCTCGCGCGAAGCCTCGCCGCTGCGCCGCAATGTCGAGCTCACCGATGTGGGCGGCGCGGCGCTCTACCTGCTCTCGGACCTGAGCGCGGGCGTCACCGGCACGGTGCACTTCGTCGATGCCGGCTACCATGTCATCGGCCTGCCGCACGATGGCAGCGTGACGCCCGGCAGCGAGTAACGGGCACCGAATAGCCTCTCGCACCGTGCTATGATCGGGCCATGCGCCCGATCCTCCCGAGATATCTCGCCGGCGCCCTGGCTTGTTGCTCTCTCCCGGGTGCCGCTGCGGCCGAGCTGCTGACGCCCATCAGCTTTCAGGCCGCGCTCGAGTCGGCCAAGACCTACGCCGCCGACCGCACGCTGGTCTTCTATTGCCTGCGCCACAACACCGAGATGGCGCCCTTCACCTATTTCATCGTCCATGCCGAGCTTCAGGACGCGCTCGTCAAACTGCGCGGCGCCGGCAGCAGTGCACAACAGAACGCCGAACTGGTCCAGGCCGTGCTGGCCAACGTGCGCTTTCCCACGCCAGGTACCGACGACCCGGCGTTGGAGACGGAGTGCAGGGCGCGCGACGTCGAGAAGAGCTACTACAGATTCGAAGGCAGCTTCAGCATGCCGCTCGTCATGCGCCGACCCTTCAAAGATTTCACGGCCTATTGATCGATCGACGCACAAACAAAAACGGCGGCCCATACGGGCCGCCGTTTCCGTTTTCGTTGAAAGGGCTTACTCGCCTGCCGCAGGAGCGGCCGGAGCCTCTTCGCGCGGCTTGTTCGTGATGTCCTCGCCCGTCTCCTGGTCGACGACCTTCATGCTGAGGCGGACCTTGCCGCGGTCGTCGACGCCCAGGACCTTGACCTTGACCTGGTCACCTTCCTTGACGACGTCGGTGACCTTGGCGACGCGGCGTGGCGCCAGCTCCGAGATATGGACGAGGCCGTCACGGGCGCCCAGGAAGTTCACGAAGGCGCCGAACTCGACGGTCTTCACGACCTTGCCGTTGTAGATCACGCCCACTTCCGGCTCGGCCACGATGCCCTTGATCCAGTCGATCGCGGCCTGGCCCTGCTTGGCGTCGACGGCGGCGACCTTGATCGTGCCATCGTCCTCGATGTCGATCTTGGTGCCGGTCGTCTCGGTGATCTCGCGGATCACCTTGCCGCCGGTGCCGATCACTTCGCGGATCTTGTCCTTCGGAATGGTGAACTGTGTGATGCGCGGCGCGTTCTGGCTGACCGAGTCACGGGCGCCGCCCAGACCCTTGGCCATTTCGCCGAGGATGTGGATGCGGCCGTCCTTCGCCTGGCCGAGTGCCACCTTCATGATCTCCTCGGTGATCGAGGTGATCTTGATGTCCATCTGCAGCGACGTGATACCCTTCTCGGTGCCAGCCACCTTGAAGTCCATGTCGCCGAGGTGATCCTCGTCGCCCAGGATGTCCGTCAGGACGGCGAAGCGCTCGCCTTCCTTGATCAGACCCATGGCGATGCCGGCCACCGGA
Source organism: Reyranella sp. (assembly GCF_004297405.1). Taxonomy (GTDB): domain Bacteria; phylum Pseudomonadota; class Alphaproteobacteria; order Reyranellales; family Reyranellaceae; genus Reyranella. The sequence continues at coordinate 81,450 of NZ_SCVC01000007.1, read as the reverse complement.
CGCTCCATCGGAACGCCGGCGTCCATCAGCGACAGTGAGCCGCCGCACACCGAGGCCATCGACGAAGAGCCGTTGCTCTCGGTGATCTCCGACACGATGCGGATCGTGTACGGGAACTTGTCCTTGCCGGGCAGCATCGGGCGGATCGCGCGCCAAGCGAGCTTGCCGTGGCCGATCTCGCGGCGGCCGGGCGACCCCATGCGGCGCACTTCACCGACCGAATAGGGCGGGAAGTTGTAGTGCAGCATGAAGTTTTCGCGGTACTCGCCTTCGAGCGCGTCGATGATCTGCTCGTCCTGGCCGGTGCCCAGCGTGGCCACGACCAGCGCCTGCGTCTCGCCGCGGGTGAACAGCGACGAACCGTGAGCGCGCGGAAGCACGCCGACTTCCGCCACGATCGGACGGACGGTCTTGGTGTCACGACCGTCGATGCGCTTGCCGGTGTCGAGGATGGCGGTACGCACCACGTCGGCCTCGAGGTTGCCGAACTGCTCGCCGAAGGCGGCGAGCGCCTCGTCGTTACCTTCGAACAGCTTCTTGGCCTCGGTCTTCACGGCGCTGATCTTGGCCTGACGAGCCTGCTTCTGGGTCTCGGCGAAGGCCTCGACCAACTTACCGCGCATGTCGGCCTTCAGCTTCTCGGCCACGGTCTTGGACGCTTCCGACGGATCGGTGAGCGGCAGCGGCTCCTTGGCGCAATGCTCGGCGAGCTGGATGATCGCATCAATCACCGGCTGGAACGAGCGATGGGCTTCCATGACGGCGCCCAGCATGACTTCCTCGGAAAGCTCCTTGGCTTCCGACTCGACCATCAGCACGCCTTCCTTGGTGCCCGCGACCACGAGGTCGAGCGAGCTCGCCTCGGTCTGCTCCAGGGTCGGGTTCACGACGAACTTGCCGTCGAGATAGCCGACGCGCGCCGCGCCGATCGGGCCCATGAAGGGCACGCCCGAGATGGTGAGCGCCGCCGACGTGGCGACCATCGCCAGAATGTCGGGATCGTTCTCCATGTCGTGCGCCAAGGTCGTGACGACGACCAGCGTCTCGTTGCGATAGCTCTCGTGGAACAGCGGACGGATCGGGCGATCGATCAGGCGCGAGGTCAGGATTTCCTTCTCGCTGGGACGGCCCTCACGCTTGAAGAAGCCGCCGGGGATCTTGCCCGCCGCGAAAGCCTTCTCCTGGTAGTTCACGGTCAGCGGGAAGAAGTCGAGGCCAGGCTTCGGCTTCTTCTCGAACACGACAGCGGCCAGCACCGTGGTGCCGCCGTAGGTCGCCATCACGGCTCCATCGGCCTGACGCGCGATCTTGCCGGTCTCGAGCACGAGCTTGCGCCCGGCCCAATCGATCTCTTTGCGAAAAACTTCGAACATCTCATTCATCCTTTCCATCACGGCCGTTCGCCCCCGTTTGGCAACGACCGCCCGCCGACGCCCTTGCGCCGACAGGACCGGGATAGACGTTTGCTCTCGCCCCTGCCTTCCCGGTTACTGCGATGTCGCGTCAGCCGGCCGAACTCACGGGGACCGGACGACACGACGCGAAAAGGCCCCGCCCCATCTTTGGAAGAGGGGAGCGGGGCCTGAGGTTCAACGGCGGAGACCCAGGCGCTCGATCAACGAGTCGTAGCGCTTGTTGTCCCTGTCCTTGAGGTAGTCGAGCAGACGCCGGCGCTGGCCGACGAGCTTCAGCAGACCACGGCGCGAATGGTGATCCTTCGCGTGGCCCTTGAAGTGCTCGGTGAGGTTGGAAATGCGCTCGCTAAGGATCGCGACCTGGACTTCCGGCGAACCGGTATCACCCTCTGCTTGGGCATAGGTCTTGATCAGCTCCGCCTTGCGCGCGGCTGTAATCGACATCGGTCATCTCCATAATCTTAAAGGTTGAACACGCGCACCGGCTGGAGAGCGACACCGTCCGAACGGACAAGTGCCACGAGCCTGTCGCCGAGCTCGGCGCGAACCAGTGCGCCGGACGGCGGTGCGTCCCGGGTCAAGAGTACAGGTTGGCCTTGGCGCAACCGGTCCGCTTGGGCTTCCGTCACGGCCAGCGCCGGGATGTCGTCCAGCGCGGTTGCAACGGGAGCCAGGGCCCCGAAGAGCGCGGGAATATGCCCGAGGGCCTCCAGTTTGGGAAGCGAAATGGCCGCCGCCTCCCGGAAGGGTCCGGCGGCGGTCCGACGCAGCATCGACAGGTGTCCGACGGTGCCCAGAGCCTGTGCCAAGTCGCGCCCGAGGGACCGGATGTAGGTGCCCTTGCCGCAACCGACCACGAAATCTGCATGGTCCCTGTCCGGCCGGGCGAGGAATTCCAGGCGCTCGATCAGGACGCGGCGTGGCTTGAGCTCGACCGTCTCACCCGCCCGGGCCAAATCATAGGCCCGACGGCCGTCGACTTTGAGGGCCGAGAAGACCGGCGGCATCTGCTCGATCTCGCCCAGGAAGGCCGGAAGCGCTGCGGCAATCGCCGCGTCTTCGGGCCGAACCTCGCTCGTGGCCGTGACTTCGCCTTCGCTGTCTTCGGTCGAACGGGCTTCTCCGAAGCGGAGCGTGAATCGGTATTCCTTTCGGCCATCCATCACGAACGGCACGGTCTTGGTCGCCTCGCCGAGCGCGATCGGCAGCACACCGCTGGCCAGCGGATCGAGGGTACCGCCATGGCCCGCCTTCTGCGCGCCGAACAGACGGCGCACACGACTGACCGCCGGTGTCGACCCCAGCCCCACCGGCTTGTCGAGCACCACCCATCCATCAACCTTGTCGCCTTTTCGCCTGCGCGCCATCCCATGACCTCGTTCGAGGAGCGCTCGTTTAAGCCGACTAATCGTTGCGCGCCAGCCGTCGCTTCAGGCAGGCTGCAAGCATGACATCAGGGCTACGGTCGGATCGCGTCCGGCAATCCACGCTTTTCGGACTGTTCTTTCTCTCAGGCGCTGCAGCCCTGATCTACCAGACAGCCTGGCATCGATTGCTGGGCCTGTTCGCCGGCGCCGACACGATCGCCGCCGCCTTGGTGGTCGGTGCCTTTCTGCTAGGCCTCGGCATCGGCAGCCTCGCGGCCGGTCTCTACGCCGACCGGCTGTCGCGGCATGGCGCGCTGCTCGCCTTCGCGCTCTGTGAGGTGGGCATCGCCGTCTTCGCCGTGCTGAGCCCATGGCTCTACTACGACGTCATCTATCGCGAACTCCTGCCGCTATCGGCCTCGCGCGGCGTGATCTTCGGCATCGTGTTCGCCGGCCTGCTGTGGCCGACCTTCCTGATGGGTTGCTCCCTGCCCTTTCTCTCCAAGGCCGTGGTCAGCCAGATCGCCGGGTCGGCCAAGCTGATCGGCTGGCTCTACGGACTCAACACGCTGGGGGCCGGCATCGGTGCCTTTCTAGGCGGCTGGTTCCTGATCGGCTCCCTGGGCTTCGACAAGGCCATTTATCTGGCCGCTGCGCTCAATCTCGTGGTCGCCGCCGGCGGCCTTCTGCTGGCGCGCGGCCTCGACATGCAGGGTGGCGCGCCTTCAAGGGCCACGACAAGCACCGCCGAAATCGGCCGCGACGGCATCGTCTGGCGCTGGTCGCTGCTGGTCTTCATCAGCGGCTTCCTGATCGTGGCCTTGCAGATCGTCTGGTATCGCCTGATCGGCGTGTTGCTGCAGTCGAACGGCTACAGCTTCTCGCTCGTGCTCGCCGTGTTCCTGCTGGGCGACGCCGCGGGCCTGCTGGTCGGCGCACGCACGATCGATCGCATTTCCGATCCACGGCGTTTCTTCTTCCTGATGCAGGGCGTGGCGACGGCGCTGGCCTTGGCGGGCGCCTGGTTCGTCTACCTCGCCATTGGCGTGGGCCTGCTGCCCTCGACTTTCGTCGATCACGACATCATGAGTGGCCGCGCCGATGACATTGCGCTGATCGTCCTGCTGGTCGCCGTCGTCGTGTTGCCGGCGTCCTTCATCATGGGCTTCTCCTTCCCGGTCGTGCAGAAGGCCGTGCAGCGTGACCTCGACCGGTTGGGCAGCCGCGTCGGCCTGGTGCAGCTCGCCAACATCGTGGGCAACAGCATGGGCAGCCTGGTGGCGGGGCTTCTGTTGCTCGACCTGGCGGGCACCGCCGGCACCTTGAAACTCCTGGTGGCAATCGGGCTCGCCTTCGCCGTTCTGCAACTCGCCGGGCCGCGGGCGACGCGCTGGGCCTATCTGCCGGCCGCCGTGCTGGTGGCCGGCCTGCTGTTCTTTCCGGGGGGCGATGCCTTCTGGCGGCGCTTGCACGGGCTCACGACCGAAACGGCCATCGTTGCAGAGGACAAGACCGGTCTCAGCTTGCTGAAGATGTCGGACCGTGAAAATGGCCGGCTTTACATCCAGGGCCATTCGCAAAGCCGCCTGGCCTTCGACACGGTGCACGCTTTCCTGGGTGCCATCGGCCCGCTGGTCCACGAAGCACCCAAGCGCGTGTTGGTGATCGGTTCGGGCACTGGCGGTACGCCCTATGCGGCCGGCTTGCATCCCGCGACCGAGAAGGTCCGCGTCATCGAAATCGTGGCGCCGGTCATCGAGACGCTGCGCAGCTATCTTACGCAAGGCGGCCGCTCGGGCGTCGACGAACTGCTGGCCGGCAAACGCTTCGAGGTCCTCGTAGCGGACGGGCGGCATGCGCTGGCTCTCGACCCGACCCTCTACGATGTGATCGAAGCCGACGCGATCCTGCCCAAGACGGCGCTCTCGGGACTTCTGAACTCGCAGGAATTCTTCCGTCAGGTGCGCTCCAAGCTGGCGCCGGGCGGCATCTACGTCCAATGGGCACCGACCGAACGCTCGATCGAAACCTTTCGCTCGGTCTTTCCCTACGTGACCATGGTGCATCCGGCCCTGATGGGCAGCGACCGGCCCATTCCCTACGCGCGTGAGAAGGTGCTGGCGCTGCTGACACAGCCGGAGATCGCCGCCCATCTCAAAGCGGCGCGGATCAATCGCGATGAGCTGCAGAAATGGTTCGCGGACAAGAAGGTCGAGCCGCTGAACAACGGCCAGGTGGTGGCTGCGGCCTCACCCAATACCGATTTCTTTCCGCGCGACGAGTATTACCTCAATCGTCCTTGATATCGCGCGCGACGTCGGGCCGGCGCAGCAGAGCGCCGATCTTGTCGGCTTCGTCGAAGGTCCGATCGATCTCGAAGCGGATTTCGGGGGCGTGGCGCAGGCCGGCGCGCTCGCCGACCCGGGCACGGAACCAGGGCGCTGCCCGGCGCATGGCCGCCAGCAGCCGCTTCTCGTCCTGGCCGCCGAGCGGCATGACGAAGGCGGTGGCGTTGCGCAGATCGGGGCTAATGTCGACCGCAGTCACCGTGATCGAGGCGCCGCGCAGATCGGGGTCGCGCATGTCGCCGCGCTCAAACAGCTCCGCCAGCAGATGGCGCAGTTCCTCGCCGACGCGAAGCTGACGCTGGCCGGGAGCACGATTGTCTTTGTCGGATGAGCTACGCCGGGACATGGCGTTCCTCCTTCTTTTCCTCCCCATTCAAACGGGGAGGTGCCCGCGAAGCGGGCGGAGGGGTCACCGGCCGCAATGCCTTTGCGACTTTTGACCCCTCCGTCGTCGCAAGACGACGACACCTCCCCCGATGACGGGGGAGGTTGGATGACTACAGCGTCGGCGTAACTTCCACGACGTCGAAGCATTCGATCACATCGCCGACCTTGATGTCGTCGTAGTTCTCGAACGCCATACCGCATTCGAAGCCATGCTGAACTTCGCGGACTTCCTCCTTGAAGCGGCGCAGCGTCTTCAGCGTGCCTTCGTGGATCACGACGTTGTCGCGCAGCAGGCGAACCTTGGCGCCGCGCTTGACCTGGCCTTCCGTGACCATACAGCCGGCAACGTTGCCGACCTTGGTGATGCGGAAGACTTCGCGGATCTGGGCGTTGCCGAGGAAGGTCTCCTTGTAGGTCGGGTCGAGCAGACCGACCATCAGAGCCTGAATGTCCTCGGTGACCTTGTAGATGATGCTGTAGTAGCGGATGTCGATCTTGTCGCGCTTGGCGATCTCACGGGCCTGCGGGTTCGCACGCACGTTGAAACCGATGAGCAACGCACCCGACGCCTTCGCCAGCGTGATGTCGGCTTCGCTGATGCCACCGACGCCGCTGTAGACCACGCGGGTCGCGACCTTGTCGGTCGACAGCCGCGCCAGCGCACCGGCCAGCGCCTCCGCCGAGCCCTGCACGTCGGCCTTGATCAGCACCGGCAGCTCCTTGGCCGTGCCCTCGCGGATACCCTTGATCATCTCCTCGAGGGTGCCGCGGCCGCCCGCGGCGCGGGCAAGCTGGGCTTGGCGGTCACGGCGAGCGCGGAAGTCGGCGATCTCTCTCGCCCGCGCCTCGCTGTCCATGACATGGAACTCGTCACCGGCCTGCGGCGTGCCGTCGAGACCCAGGATCTCGACCGGGAAGGCCGGACCTGCGTTCTCGATCGCGTTGCCACGGTCGTCGACGAGACGGCGGACGCGGCCCCACACCGAGCCGGCAACGAGAATGTCGCCGACCTTCAGCGTGCCACGCTGCACCAGAACGGTCGCCACCGAGCCACGGCCCGGATCGAGCTTGGCTTCGACCACGACACCGTCGGCAGGTCGGTCGGGGTTGGCCTTGAGTTCCAGCACTTCCGACTGCAGGAGGATCGCTTCCTCGAGCTTGTCGAGGTTAATCCTCTTGGTCGCCGAGACCTCGATCGACTGGACGTCGCCGCCCAGTTGCTCGACCTGGATCTCGTCCTGCAGCAGTTCGGTACGAACGCGGTTCGGATCCGCGCCCGGCTTGTCCATCTTGTTGATGGCGACAATGATCGGCACGCCCGCCGCCTTGGCGTGGGCGATCGCTTCCTTGGTCTGCGGCATGACGCCATCGTCGCCGGCCACCACCAGCACGACGATGTCCGTCACCTTGGCGCCGCGGGCGCGCATGGCCGTGAAGGCCTCGTGGCCCGGCGTATCGAGGAAGGTGATCTTCTGCTGCGACGGCAGAGTCACCTGGTAGGCGCCGATATGCTGCGTGATGCCGCCGGCTTCGTGCGCCGCCACGTCAGTGGCCCGCAGCGCGTCGAGCAGCGAGGTCTTGCCGTGATCGACATGGCCCATGATCGTGACGACCGGGGGCCGCGGCAGCATGTTCTCTTCGGCGTCGACCAGATCGGTCAGGCCGGTTTCGACGTCACCCTCGGCCACACGCTTGGAGCGGTGACCCATTTCGGTGACGACCAGCTCGGCGGTGTCGGCATCGATCGCCTGATTGATCGTCGCCATCACGCCCATGCGCATCAGCGTCTTGATGACGTCAGCGCCCCGCTCGGTCATGCGGGCCGCGAGTTCCTGGACGGTGATCGTCTCGGGAATCGTGACCTCACGATAGACCTTCTGCTGCGGCTCGCTGCCGAACTGCTGGCGGCGCTCGCGTTCCAGGCGGCGGCGCTGCTGCGCCACCGACCGGCTGCGGAAATCGTTCTCGCCCGCGACGGCGCGGCCAACGTCGACCTTGTCGTTGCGGCGCTTCGGCGCCTCTCGACGAGCGCCCGACGGCGGCGGCAGACGCTTGTTGACGATCGGCAGGCGCGGCGGCGGACGACGCAGCGCGTCACCGGTCGGCGCGGCACCGACGGGACGACGGATCGGCGCGGAGGGAGCCGCAGGAGTGGCAGCCGGAGCCGGCGGCCTGATCTCCTGAGCCTGGCGCGCGATCGGCGCCTGCGGCGGAGCGGTAGCGGCCTGGTCGAGACGCTTCTGGACCTGGGCATCGGCCTTGCGCTTGACCTCTTCCTCGGTCTTCTTGCGCGCCTCTTCCTCGGCGAGGCGCTTTTTGTGCTCCTCGTCGGCCTTCTTGCGCACCTCTTCTTCGGCGGCACGGCGCACCGCCTCCTCGGCGGCGCGCTGGCGAGCGATTTCCGCGTCGCGGTTGGCGTCGACCAGGGCGCGAGCGCGCGCTTCCTTCTCTTCCTCGGTCAGCGTGCGCAGCACGATGCCACGGCCACCATCACGACCGGTCGGACGTGATGGCATCGTGGAGCGGCTGGGCGGGCGCGACGGCGGAGCACTCGTCGGCGCGGGAGCCGGGGCGCCACCAATCTTGAGGGTGCGAGTGGGCGCGGGGGCAGGCGCAGGCGCAGGCGCAGCAACTGCCGCCGGCTTCGGTGCCTGCGGCGCCGGTGCGGGAGCTGCCGCAGCAGGGGCTGCCGCTGCGGGTGCCGGCGTGGGGGCAGCAGCAGCGGGTGCCGGCGTTGCCGCTGGCACTGGCGCTGCAGCGCCAACCGGGCGCTTCACCGGCTTCTTGACCTCGACCGTCACTGCGCGCGTGCGACCGTGCGAAAATTTCTGGCGCACCTGGGTCGCGTCCGCCTTCGCCGCAGCGCCGGTACGCGCCGTCGTCGAGAGGCTGAGCGGCTTGGTCGACTTGGTCTCTTCTTTCTGTTCCGTCATGTCGGCTGTTGTCCTTGGTCCGTCTCGGCCCGTCAACCGGCGCCGTTCAATCGGAACCCGCGCCACCGCGCCGCCCCGACCGCAATCCGTTGAATGAAGGCGCCACCCGCATCATCGCGAGCGACCGCCACGTAGACCGCTTGTTCGCGGCCAAAAATCCCACCAAGCGACGCGGCGTCGCCCAGCTTCTCGATCGGCAGGCCCGTCGCCTGCAGCTTGGCAAGTCCGTCGCCGTCGGCCTCGTTGGCCACAATGAGAAGGCCAGCCCGACGCTGACCAACCATCTGTTCGACCTTCACGAAGCCTGCGACCGCACGGCCGGCACGACGCGCACGGCCGAGATCGTCGAGCGCCCGCTCCAGCAGCAACCGCTCGACCCGATCGGGCAGATCAGCCGCTGCCTTCACCGATGCGCGTGCGGCCTTCGAGAACAAGTTCTTCGCGAGGACCCGTTCGAGCGCCGCCCGCTCCGCTCGCACCCACATACCACGCCCCGGCAGACGCCGCGCCAGATCGGGCACGGCATCTCCCTCAGGACCGACGACGAAGCGGATCATCCGCTCCGGCGCAGCCTCCTCGCCGGTCGCGATGCAGGTGCGGACCGAGAGATGGGGTTCAGACATCGTGAGGGCAAGTGCCAAGAGTGTCGGTCTCCTTCGTTCAGGCCTTTGCGACGTCGCCCGCTGATCCCTGGGCTGCTGCTTCGTCAGCCGGGAACCAGTGTTCGCGCGCCTTCATGATGATGGCGTTCGCCGTTTCGGAATCCATGGTGCTCTCGCCGACGATCTCGCGCAGTTCGTCGGACGCAAGGTCACCCAGGTCGTCGAGCGTCTTCACGCCGGCGTCGCCCAGCGCGACCAGCATCGCCAGGGTGAGACCCTCGGCCGACCGCACATCCTCGGAAACGCCCAGCTCCTCGAGGCGCTGCGCCAGCTCGGCGTCGCGCTTCTCGATGTATTCACGGCCACGCCGCTGCAGCTCCGTGGCGATCTCCTCGTCGAAGCCCTCGACTCCGGCCAGATCCTCGACCGCGGCGTCGGACACTTCCTCGACCGAGGCATAGCCCTCGGCCACCAGCAGATGGGCGATGACGTCATCGACGTCGAGCGTCGCCTTGAAGAGCTCGGTGCGCTCGCGCGTTTCCTTCTGGCGGCGCTCGCTCTCTTCGGCCTCGGTCATGATGTCGATTTCCCAGCCGGTGAGCTGCGAGGCGAGCTTCACGTTCTGGCCGCGGCGGCCGATCGCGAGGCTGAGCTGGTCGTCGGGAACCACGACCTCGGTCTTGTTCTTCTCTTCGTCCATCAGCACCTTGCTGACCTCGGCCGGCGCGAGCGCGTTGACGATGAAGTTGGCGGTGTCGCCCGACCACGGGATGATGTCGACCTTCTCGCCCTGCAGCTCCTGCACCACCGCCTGGACGCGGCTGCCGCGCATGCCGACGCAGGCGCCGATCGGATCGATCGAGCTGTCGTGGCTGAGCACGGCAATCTTGGCGCGGCTGCCGGGATCGCGGGCGACGGCCTTGATCTCGATGATGCCGTCGTAGATTTCCGGCACTTCCTGGGTGAACAGCTTGGCCATGAACTGCGGATGGCTGCGCGACAGAAAGATCTGCGGGCCGCGCGGCTCTTCGCGCACGTCGAAGATATAGGCGCGCACGCGGTCGTTCACGCGCAGGCTCTCGCGCGGGATCGTCTCGTCGCGGCGGATCACGCCTTCGGCGCGCTGCAGGTCGACGGTGATGTTGCCGTAGTCCACGCGCTTGACCACGCCCGACACGATCTCGCCGACGCGATCCTTGAATTCCTCGTACTGACGCTTGCGCTCGCTTTCACGCATGCGCTGGGTGATGACCTGCTTGGCGGTCTGCGCGGCGACGCGGCCGAAGTCGATCGGCGGCAGCTCGTCGGTCAGGAAGTCGCCGACCTGCGCCTCGGGATTGCGGCGCTGGGCCTCCACGAGCGGCACCTGCACGCTCTCGTTTTCGATCGGGTCGGCGACCTGCATGTAGCGCAGCAGCTTGATCTCACCGGTCTTGCGATCGATCTCGGCGCGGATGTCGTGCTCGAGCCCGTACTTGGCGCGGCCGGCCTTCTGGATGGCCTGCTCCATCGCCTCGAGCACTTCCTCGCGCTCGATGCCTTTTTCACGAGCGACCATGTCGGCCACCTGCAGCATTTCAAGGCGCGGGATATCGGCAGTCGTCGCCATGTCTATGTCCCTCTTCTACCCAGTCCGTTCAGTGAGTCTGCCCGGCCCCTTCGTGGGCCAGGCGGTGTTCTTCGATCAGCCGGTCGGTCAGTTCGAGCTTGGCCTTCGATATCGCGTCGAATGGCACTGCGGCTTCCTTGCCATCATCGAGGCGCAGCCGGACCACGCTATCCTCCAGTCCGAGCAGCGTGCCCTTGAAGCGACGGCGGCCCTCGACCGCCAGTGTCGTCTCGATCCGGGCGAGATGGCCGGCCCAGCGGACGTAGTCCTTGGGGCGCGTGAGCGGCCGGTCGATGCCGGGTGAGCTCACCTCGAGCGTATAGGCCTCAGAAATCGGATCCTCGACATCGAGCACCGCCGAAAGAGCGCGCGAAAGCGTGGCACAGTCCTCGACATCCATCGGCCGGCCGTCGGCGGGCTCGATCATGATCTGCAGGGTGCCGCCGCGGCTCATGGCGACACGAACCACCTCGAAGCCCATGCCGACAACGGTCGGGGCGACGATGTCTTCGATGCGACGCAGCAGATCGGTCACGCGGTTGGGCTTCTCGACGATTTGGGTCGCTGGAGTTGTGCCAAATGAAAAGAGCGGGTTTTTGGCCCACTCTTTTTGTTTGGTTCGTCCCGCGAACCCGATGAGGATGGCGCGGATATAGTCTTCCCCCCGCCAACTGGCAAGAAAATCCGGCACTTCCTATGGGGGAATTGGATGTTCCCGCTATATGTAGTGGGCCTGCCCTCAGCACCGTCGAAGTCGCAGGAACACCGGTTTGTGACCGGCCAACATTTTTTTCTCGTAGCGTGTGCCGGGCCAATCCTCCGGTCGACCGCGCCAGTCCGCCGGCCCCTCGGCCAGCCACTCGAACGACGGGTGCAGACAGGCGTGCTCGACCATCCAGGGCAGATAGCTCGGATCGTCAGTGGCCAGGCGCAGCTCCGCCCCCGGCCGCAGCAAACGGGCCAGCACGTCGAGGTTGTCGCGCTGCACGAAGCGGCGCTTGTGATGGCGCGTCTTGGGCCACGGATCGGGAAAAAGCACGAAGGCGCGCGACAGCGATGCCGGCGGCAGCGCTGCCATGACAAAACGCGCATCGTCGGTGAACAGCCTCACGTTGGTGACGCCCGTGCGTTCGATATGAGCCAGGCATTTGGCGACGCCGTTGATAAAGGGCTCGCAGCCGATCAGCCCAACCGTCGGATGATGCTCGGCCTGCCAAACCAGATGTTCGCCAGCCCCGAACCCAACTTCGAGCCACACGCCGTCGGCCGGCAGCGTGCCGCCAAAGAGGCGCGCAAGGTCGATCTTCGCCGCGCTCTCGGTGACATCGGCCTCGGGCGTGACGATCGGTTCGGCGGGCAAGTCGAGGGCGAGGCGCGGCAGCAGCGTATCGAGCAACGACTGTTGCCCGGCACGCAGCTTCTTGCCCCGACGACGACCATGCAGCGTGCGTCGGCGGGCTTCTTCCATGATATCTTCCGCAGCGTCCCTTACATGATCACGTCGATCAGATACGGGCCCTTCTGCGACATGGCGTAGGTGAGCTGCTTGGTGAGCTCCTCGAGGTTCGTCGCCTGGCCACTCGGCACGCCCATGCTCTTCGACATCATCGCGAAGTCGAGCGTCGGCCGGTCGAGAGTCAGCATGTCGATGGCACGAGGGCCGGGATTAGCGGCACCGACATCGGCAAGCTGGCTATAGAGGATGTTGTAGGAGCGGTTCGAGAAGATCATCACGCAGACGTCGAGATTCTCGCGCGCCATCGTCCACAGCGACTGGATTGTATACATCGAGCTGCCGTCGCCGATCATGCAGATGACCTTGCGATCCGGGCAGGCGACGGCGGCGCCGACAGCCACGGGCGCCCCGAAGCCGATCGAGCCACCCATGTTGTTCAGCCAGTCGTGCGGCGGCGCACCGGCGCTGAACGGGAAGAAGCCGCGGCCCGTCGTAACTGATTCGTCGACGACGATGGCGCCCTCCGGCATCGTGGCGCCAAGTGCCTGGCCGAGACCATCGAGCGTGAACTTGCCGGTCGGACGCTCCGGACGGCTGGGCTGGGCAATGCCGGCGGGCTTTTCATTCAGCGCGCCGAGCTCCGCCGCCAGCGCTTCGAGCGCGACGATGGGGTCGCCTTCGACCGGGCAGAGCGTGCTGATCTCGCAATCGTCGGGCGACAGAACCGAGGGCTTGCCGGGATAGGCGAAGAAGGCGAACGGCGCCTTGGCGCCGCACAGCACCATCTGCTTCGTGCCCTTGAGCTGGGCCAGTGCGTTCTCGACGACGAAGTGCAGACGCAGGACCGGAATACGACCGGCGCCGCGCTCGATGCGGGCCGTGCCACCTGCACCCTGCACTTTGCAGCCCGTCTTCGCCGCGATCTTGCCGGCAAGCTCGAGGCCGCGGGCACGTAGCGCCCGGCCACCGATGAACAGCATCGCATTGGGCTGCTTCAGCGCCTTGGCGGCCGCCACGACCGTCTCGCTGGACGGTGCCGGCGGCGCCGGGGTCGCGGGCGTCTCGGCGACACCGTCGGCCTCGGTCCAGGCCGTGTCGGCCGGCAGGATCAGGGTCGCGATCTGACCCGGCGCAACGCGCGCCGCCTGGATCGCCGCGGCGCCATCCGCCGCCACGGTCTTGGAGGTCGGCGAAGTCTTCACCCAATGGGAGAAGGGCCGCGCGATGCCTTCAATGTCGGCGGTGAGCGGCGTGTCGTACTTGATGTGATAGAGCGCATGCTCACCCACGATGTTGACGATGCCGGAGCCCGCCTTCTTGGCGTTGTGCAGGTTGGCCGCCGCATTGGCGAGGCCGGGACCGAGATGCAGCAGGGTCGATGCCGGCTTGTCGGTCATGCGGTAGTAGCCATCGGCCGCCCCGCTGCAGACGCCTTCGAACAGGCCCAGCACGCAGCGCATGCCTTCGACGCGATCGAGCGCGCCGACAAAGTGCATTTCCGAGGTACCGGGATTGGCGAAGCAGACCTCGACGCCGCCCTTCACCAAGGTCCGAACCAGACTCTCTGCTCCGTTCATCATGTCCCCCGAAACGCTCAATCGACTGAAAATCACAAAAGTGGGCGGCACCCTAGGCCAGAGCCGGGCCGAACCCAAGTGCTTGCAATTGCTTGCGAAATTTATGCCTCAGATGTTCTTTCTTTATTCTCAACGATTTATTCAGTAAACTTGAATGATTATCTGAGCATTCATTTGAACTCGTAAGAACAAAAGATTTTTTTGCCCATGAGCCAATCGGTCCCCTCCGAGAGCTCGGCCATCGACGCACCGTTCATCGTCGGCGCCGACCTCGTCGAATTCGATCGCCGCGACCTGCCGATCTACCAGACGCCTGACTCGCGCTGGGCGGAAGCTTGCATCGACGATGCCGCCTATGGCGCGCCGCTCGACCGGCTGTTCGGCGAGCCCGATCCCGTCTTCATCGATGGCGTGGTGGGCTCGACTGCCGGCGATCCCCTGCCGCCGATCGGCGCGGACGTACTGGTCACGCTGAGCGATCTTTCCGACGCGCTGTTGCTGCCTGCCACCGACGAAGCGACGGGTGCGGCTCACGACATCGCGGCGATCTACGATTTCGGCGCCGACAGCCATGCCGTCGTTCATCTGCACGACGGCTTGAGCTGGGAGCAAAGCGCAGCGGAGTGGTCGTACGACCACCACGGCTGAAGTCTAAGCGGCATCACCCAGTTCGAGCTGGACGAGATTCATCCAGTAGGCCGCCCCGGTCGTCAGAATCTTGTCGTTGAAGTCGTAGAGCGGCGAATGCACGTTCTGGCAGCCGCCTTCGCCTGTGCCACCGTTGCCGATCATGATGTAGGCGCCGGGCTTCTTCTCCAGCATGAAGGCGAAGTCTTCGGCGCCGGCAATCGGTGACGTGTTCGGCTCGACATTCTCGCGACCGACGGTCAAGGCCGCCGCCTCGACCGCGATCGAGGTCTGCTCGGCCGCGTTGACCAGGGCCGGATAGCGGCGGAAATACTTGGTGATAGCCTCGCAGCCTCCGGCCTGAGCTATGCCCCCAGCGACTTCCGCAAGGCGACGCTCCAGCAACTCGCGAACGGCTGGTGAGAAGCTGCGCGCGGTGCCTTTGACCAGAACCTCCGACGGAATGACGTTGGGCGACCCGGCCGTTCCCGCCGCGATATGGCCGACGCTCAGCACGGCCGCCTGGCTTGGCGGCACGTTGCGACCGATGATGCCCTGGATCGCCACCATGAACTGTGCCGCGACATAAGTTGGATCGGTGCCGCGATCGGGCATCGCGCCATGCCCGCCGGTGCCCTTGAACGTGACTTCCCAGCTGTCGGACGAGGCCAGCATCGCACCGGGACGGATGGCGAAGTGGCCGACCGGAAAGCCCGGCATGTTGTGCATGCCGTAGACGACATCGCAGGGGAACTTGTCGAACAGGCCTTCCTCGATCATCACCCGCGCGCCCCCTAGGCCTTCTTCAGCGGGCTGGAAGATGAAGTGCACCGTGCCCGCAAAGTCCGGCGCGGCCGCGAGCTGCTTGGCGGCGCCCAGCAGCATGGTCGTGTGGCCGTCATGGCCGCAGGCATGCATCTTGTTGGGAATCGAAGAAGCGTAGTCGAACTCGTTCTTTTCCTGCAGATGCAGCGCGTCCATGTCGGCGCGCAGCCCGATCGTCTTTTGGCCCGGCCGGTTGCCCTTCAGCGTGCCGACGACTCCCGTCGTCGCCAGCCCGCGATGCACCTTGAGGCCCCAGGAGGTGAGCTTGTCGGCGACGATCTGCGAAGTCCGCTCCTCCTCGAACGCCGTCTCGGGATGGCGATGGATGTCGCGTCGGATGGCAGTGAGGTCGGCCTGGTCGGCGGCCAGGAGATCGGCGGTGAAGCGGGTCATGTGTTGGATCCTTTCGCGTGATGAGACTAGCCGGAGTCGGGGCCCCGTGAACACCCATTGCCCGGCGACGCGCCGGATGGGCGCAGGGGTGGCGCCGTCCTGCCCGCCGCGCTAAACCCCGGCCGCCATGATTCTGTTTCCCGCTATCGATCTCAAAGACGGCAAGTGTGTGCGCCTGCTGCGCGGCGACATGGCACGAGCCACGGTGTTCAATGACAGCCCGGCTGCACAGGCCAAGGTCTTCGCCAATGCCGGCTGCGAATGGTTGCATCTGGTCGACCTGAACGGTGCCGTCGAGGGCCATCCGGTGAACCGCGCCGCGGTCCAGGAGATCCTGAAAGAAGTGACGGTGCCGACCCAGCTCGGCGGCGGCATCCGCACCATCGAGAGCATCGCGCAGTGGATCGAGGCCGGCGTGCATCGGGTGATCCTGGGCACAGTCGCCGTGAAGGAGCCTGGGCTCGTCAAGGCGGCGTGCAAGCAGTGGCCCGGCAAGATCGCGGTGGGCATCGATGCCCGCGACGGCGTCGTGGCTGTCGATGGCTGGACCCGGCAGAGCACCGTGCGCGCCCTCGACCTCGCCTTGCGCTTCGAAGACGCCGGCGTCGCCACCATCATCTACACCGATATCGACCGTGACGGCGCCATGGGAGGCGTCAATGTCGACGCCACGGTGACTCTCGCCCAGCATCTCACCACGCCGGTGATCGCCTCGGGCGGCGTCAGCTCGCTCGACGATCTGCGCGAACTCAGGCCCAACGAGGAATTCGGCATCGTCGGCGCCATCGTCGGCCGCGCGCTCTATGACGGCCGCGTGACGGTGCCCGACGCCATCCGCGTGCTGAAGGGCGAGTAGCGGCATGCTGAAGGTCCGCATCATCCCCTGCCTCGACGTCAAGGACGGCCGCGTCGTGAAGGGTGTGCAGTTCGTCGGCTTACGCGATGCCGGCGATCCGGTCGAACAGGCCCGCGTCTACGATGCCGCTGGCGCCGATGAACTCACCTTCCTCGACATCACGGCCAGCCACGAGAACCGCGACACCATCCTCGATGTCGTCGGCCGCACCGCAGAACAGTGCTTCATGCCCCTGACGGTGGGCGGTGGCGTGCGCCAGGTCGAGGATATCCGCCGCCTGTTACTAGCTGGCGCCGACAAGGTCTCGATCAACTCCGCCGCCGTGACGCGGCCGGAGTTCGTGCGCGAAGCGGCCAAGAAATACGGCGATCAGTGCATCGTCGTGGCGATCGATGCGCGCAGCGTCGGCCCGGGCAAATGGGAAGTCTTCACGCACGGCGGCCGCAAGGGCACCGGCCTCGACGCCGTCGACTGGGCGCGGCGCATGGCCGAGCACGGCGCCGGCGAAATCCTGCTCACGTCGATGGATCGCGATGGCACCAAGTCCGGCTTCGATCTCGAGCTGACGCGCGCCGTCTCCGATGCCGTGCCCGTACCGGTCGTGGCGTCGGGAGGTGTCGGCACGCTCGATCATCTGGTCGATGGCGTGACTCGCGGTGGCGCTTCGGCGGTGCTTGCGGCTTCGATCTTTCACTTCGGCGAGTTCACCATCGCTCAAGCGAAGGAACATCTCGCGCAAGCGGGCGTTCCGGTACGACAAATCTCGCGCGCGGCCTGATTTTGGCGTAAAGTTGTCGTCTTAGTGATTCAAGAACGCTCGTCGACGAGGCGTTTGCAAAAAATCGATCGCCCATATTCCAACGGGCGGCGGAGTTCTCCCCCGGATGGCCAAGAAGAAAAAAGCGAAGAAGGCACCCAAGTCCAAGCGCAATGACGGTGTCGCGAGCGTCGACGAGCATGTGCTCGACCGCCTCTATGTCGTGATCGACAGCCGCAAGGGCGCCGACCCCGAGACGTCCTACACCGCCCGCCTGTTCAGCCGCGGCCGTCAGCAGATCGCCAAGAAGCTCGGCGAGGAAGCGGTCGAAGCGTTGATCGAGGGCATCCGCGGCGACAAGCCCAAGCTGATCGGCGAAAGCGCCGACATGCTCTATCACCTGCTGACCCTTTGGGCAGCGACCGGCGTGAAGCCGGCCGCCGTATGGACCGAGCTGGCGCGCCGCGAGGGCCTGTCGGGCATCGCCGAGAAGGCAAGCCGCAAGAAGTAATCGGCAGCCGTCAGTGCGGCGGCATCGGAATGAAAATCGGCGGGACGCCCGACATGCGCGACCTGGCCTTGATGTCCTCGTCGTTGGCGCCATGCGGTTTCAGGTAAACATAGAAAGGTGTGCGACGTTCGACCACGTCGTTGCCCGGCTGCGCCCTTTCGCTGACCAGAAGGTCCGACTGGATGCGGACGTGCATGTAGCCTGGAATCAGTTCGGCCCAGTTGGCGACCTCCGGCGTGAAGACGACGTCGTAGGAGTAGCCGTCGACCAGCTTCACGACGCCCCAGGTCACGCCCTCGGCCGGCCGTGAGGGCACCTGCAGCCAGTTCATGCCCGACTGAACATAGACACCGACGGCGTTCAGCATGACGTAGAGAGGGCCGGCCGGACTGGTGTTCTGCAGGAAGAGGGTCATGCGGAACGACTTGCCGTCCGGCTCGTAGGCGATGCGCTTCAACTCGACATAGAGCGACCGCATCGCGGTGTTCTCGAGCAGCAGTCGCGCCTGACGGGCTTCCTTCAGGGCGCGTGCCTGGTACCAGCCGACCCCGGCATCGACCGCGAAGGCCGCCAGCATCACCGCGGCGACGCCCACCACCATGGGCGAACGCCAGAAGCCCAGCCGGCGACCGAGCTTCACGGCGACGTTTGCCGTGGGTGCCGCCGTCTTGCGCGGCGCGGCAGCGCGTAACTCGTCGAGCAATTCGCGCGGCTGCTCCCTGCTCGAAGGCTGATCAGCCGGACGTGCGGTCTCCAGCCGGCGCTTCAGCAGCCGAGCCTCGGACTGGGCAGCGGCAAGCTGGCGGCGCAGGTCGGCGATCAACGCATCCTTGTTGGCCTCTGCGGGCTTCGCAGGAGTCGTCGGCCGCTTGCTCATTCGACGATCTCGCCGCGGGCGATGTGAATGATCTGCTCCGCCTGCTCGGCCAGAGCGAGATTGTGCGTGACCAGGATCAGGGTCGTCCCGCGTTCGCGGTTGACTGCGAGCAGCTCGTCCATGATCTCGATCTCGGTCTGCTCGTCGAGATCGGAGGTCGGCTCGTCGGCCAGGATCATTGCAGGATCGTTGATCAGGGCGCGTGCGATCACGGCGCGGCGCTGCTCGCCGGCCGAGACTTCCGACGGATAGGCGTCGAGGTGATCGCCGAGCCCCATCTGCGCCAGGAGGGCCGAGGCGCGTGCATAGGTGTCGCCGGCGTCGCCGTTCCTGCCCGGGCCCCGGCTCAGCATCGCCGGTAGGGCGACATTGTCGATCAGGCGCAAAGTCGGCAGGAGGCTCGCGAACTGGAAGACGTAGCCGATCCGGCGATTGCGGAAGGCCGCGAGTTCGTTCTCCGTCAGGTCCCAGATGTCTGTGCCGTTGACCACGACGCTACCCGCGGATGGCCGGCTGAGGCCGCCGATCATCGCCATCAGCGACGACTTGCCCGACCCCGAACGGCCGATGATCGCGGCAAAGCGGCCGGCTGCTACTTGGAGGTCGATGCCGGCCACGGCCGCGACCGCGCCGCGCTCGGTAACGTAATCCTTTCGCAGACCGAGGCAGGACAGCATGTCTCAGCCCTCGCCGCGCACGAGATCGTAGGGATCGCTCCGGCTGGCACGCCACGCTGGATAGAGCGCCCCCAGCGCACCGATGATAGTCGCGAGGACGATGGCGCCGACAGCCACGGCGACCATGCGTGGCGTATCGAGCCAGAGAAAGGGAACACCGACGTTTTCGAGATAGTAGACCAGCGAGCGTTCGTAGAAGCGCATCACCAGAGTGCCCAGCACGACGCCCAGCGCACCGCCGATGCCGGTGGCGATCACGGCTTCGATGACCATCATGCCGACGATCTGGGAGCGCCGCGCACCGATCGCCTTGAGAAGCCCCAACTCGCCACGCCGCTCGGTCACGATAGCGGAGAACAGCACGCAGATCATGAGCGCCGTGCTGGCGAACATCAGAACCATCAGGGCGAGGATGCCGTCGAGCAGCGCCGCCAAGCCCTGTCGGATGCCGCTCATGGTCGAGTCGCCCGTGACGACCTTGACGCCCTTCAAGGTCGAGAGGATCGCAAAACGCGCCTGCAAGGGCGCCGCACCCGGCGCGAGTTCGACGAGGAAGCCGCTCACCTTGCCTGGCTGCAGGACAGCCGGCGGCGAGCCGCCGCCATGACCGCCCATGGACATTGCCAGCGCATCGAGGGTGCCGAAGGCCATGAAGACGCCGCGCTCGTGGGTGCCAACGCCCGTCTTCCCGAGCCGGCCATAGACGGTGTGCGGCTTGCCGAAAATCAGGAGCTGCGAGCCCAGCGGCGCCTCGCGGCCGGCGCCCAGGATCACGTCACCTGGCTGCAGGTCTCGATTCAACTTCTCGACCAGCCAGGGTTGGATGGTGAAGTCGAGAGCGGGATCGAAGCCGATCAGGTCGGCCGATTCATGATGACTGCCGATGCCGGAATGCTCGACCCGCGCGATCTTCTGCGGCGCGGCGCGGCTCACGCTCGTCAACTGCGCCTTGGCGAAGAGATCGGCGTCGAGAACCAAGTCGGTGGGCTCGACCGTCAGGAGCGCGGCGGTGATGTTGGTCAGCGCCCCTTCCGGCACCACCATCATGTCGGCGCCCATGCGGGTGAAGCCCACCGCCATGCTGCGGTCGATGCTGCGCATCAGGGTCGCGCCGGTGAAGACGACACCGCTCGCCACCGCGACCGCGGCGATCAGCAGGAAGCTGCGGGCCTTGCGCCGACCGAGATTCTGCAAGGCCAGGCTGGCAAGCAGCCAGCGCAGGCCCCGACGTTCAGCAGTCATTGCCACGAGGTACGATCATGCTGGGCACGACCAGGCCGTGCCCGCTTAGAGCGTGCACGAGCGGGTGTGCTTCATGTGCTCGAGCTTGGTCGGGATGATCACACAGTCGTGGTGGCCGCCGTTGCTCGGCAGGATGCCGATCAACGTGTCGGTCGAGGTATCGATGACGGCGATGCCGCTCGACTGGCGCTGGAAGCCGCTGAACGGCGTCAGCACGTACTTGCCATCGTAGGTGATGGCGGGCGTCTGCAGGTCGGGCCCGATGCCCTGGATCTCCTTGATGATCGTCCAGGTCTTGGTATCGACCACCATGATACCGCTGAACGCTGGCGAAGGATGCAGGATGGACAAATAGAGCTTCGAGCTGTCCATCGAGAAGACCATGTGGAACGGATTGGGATACTTGCCGCGCCACAGCGGGTCCTCGACATGCGCAACCTTGCGCCAGTTCTTGGGGTCCGGATCCCGGCAACTGAAGATCGAACAGTTGTTCTCCCGGAGATTGTTCATCATCACGAGAAACTTGCCGTCGGGAGAGAAGCCGATCTCGTGGCCCGGCGAGTGGATTTTGTCGAAGACGACCTGCCAGGTGTCCTTGTCGATCTGCTCGACGGGATACTGGTCCTGCGAATCCTTGTTGAACTGCAGGAAGGCCACCGGCTCGAAGTTCTTCTCCGGATCGAGGATGCAGATGCCGCCGCAGAGGCGGACGACGGTGGCGGCCCATCGGCCTTCGGGATGCCAGATGGTGCCGTCGGCGCCGGTCAGCGTCAGTGGCGCATCGCCGGGCAGCGAACCTTCTTCGACGAAGAGCTCGCCCATCGGCACCATTTCCCAATCGATCTTGTTGCCCTTGGTGCCCTTGTAGTCGTAGAGCCCGGTGCGCTGATCGGGATAGATCTTCTTGATCGTGAGCGTGCCGCCCTTGATCCAGGCGTTGCGGAGCTCAGGAACATTGGGCGTCCAGTCGAACTTGAGCGCGGCCTTCACCTTGGAGGTAGTGCGGTCGAAGCAGGCGGCGATGTCCTTCTGGCCATCGGTCACGAAATACGACTGCGCATCCTTGGGATTGACCGTGACGTGAACACCAAGGCCGAGTCCGGTGGTCTCGGAGACGTTCTCGATCAACTGCATCTGCGTGCCGTCGTAGCGCACACGATAGATGTTGGTGCCCGGCGCCGGCTCGTTGATCGCGGTGGGAATGCCGTAGATCAGTGAGTTCTTGCCGCCCTGCGTGCTGTTGACGAATTCGAACCCGTGATAGGGGTCGGCACTCGGAAAGGCGCAGAGATGGTGGCTGATCGGGCTGTAGTCACCGTAGTTCCAGTACCAGATCGACGCCATCACCCGGTTCGAATTGAGGTCGATCGCGTAGGTGCCGCCACCCATCTTGGTCGGCAGCAGGGCAACCCAGTTGCCGAGGCTCTGGCCGCGAACGTCTGCACGGGTATCGACGACTTCGCGAACGATGCTGTGCCGTTGAGCTTCGGTGTAGTTGGCTCCGCCATGGCGGGCGCCCTGATCCGACACCGATCCGCCACCCAGCATGTTGTAGCCGAGCACGCCGGCTTCAGCGACGACGGCCGTGCCGGCCGCGGCACCGATGATCGTGCGCCGGCTGAAGCCACGCTTCTTCTCCGCCACCGCAGGCATCGACGCTTTCTTCTTCGCGTCGGCTTCTTCTTTAGCGGTGAGATAGGTCTGGAACTCTTCGCGATCCTTGACGGCGACTTCTTCGCGCCGCTTCACGAACGCATCGACTGCACCTTGGCGGGCGGGAACCCTACCCGCTTCCTCACTGGCGATCTTGACGCCGGAGCCGCCACGCGACGCCTGCTTGGTCTTCGACGTCTTGGACTTCTTGGCCATCTGTCGACTCCCCCTGATCAACTACGCGCGTGATACGGCGCGAGATACTAGAGAGGCCTCGTGCAGATTCATACCGGAAGTTGAATGCTGCGCCGCAGATCTCGACACAGCAGTGGACCCGCCGCCCTACAGCATGCTCAACTCGACGAATGGACTACGCGGTCGTCATCAGCGCCATCGTGCTCGGACTCTCCGTGCTGGCCACGGCGGCCAAATTCCTCGATTGGTTTCTCCATTCCGATCCAAAGACGATGGTACGCACCGTCCGTTGGATGCTGCTGTTATTGATCATTATCGGCGTCCCGCTGCTCGTCATGATGCTTCTTCGCGAGCAATGGGTCGGCGCGATGCTGTTGGGCGCGGGCATGCTGATCGTCGGCACGTTTCTCAAATGGCGCGCGATCCTCGGCCCACTGAACACACTGTTCAGTCATTTTCGGCCAAAGCCTCGACCCTTCGAAATGCCACCCGTCTGGGAAGAAGAACCGGCTACCGATCCGCAGGCTGTGGCACGCGCCGCCGCGATCCTCGAAGCCTATGTCAGGCAGACAGCGCCGAATGCTTTGCCTGCCGAGGTCCGTCGCCTCAGCCACGTCGCGCATGATGACGACGAAGACGAAGGCAATGTCAGCAACATGACGGTGAAGGAGGCGCTGGAGGTTCTCGGGCTGCCGGACGGCGCCGTGATTGCCGACGTCCACACCGCCCATCGACGTCTCATGCGGATGGCCGACCCCGATGAAGGCGGCTCACCCTATCTCGCCGCGAAGATCGACCAGGCGCGAGACGTATTGATCGATGTCTTGCGGCGGCGCACAAAGCCTGCCGCCATCGGCTCGGCAGCCCCGAAGCGGCTGCCGAAAAAATAACAACAGCCAGAATTGGCCATCAGTCTCGGAAGCAAGCCAAATGGAAGGGGCGCTTCGCCGGCTTGCCGGTAACGTCATAAGTATGGACGTGCATCTTCATTGGATCGGCCATCAGTCCGACCGTGCAAAAGCCCGGTTCCACCGGCTCCTGCTCAGCACTGCCGATCACGCACGAGAAGTTGGTCTTCGCTTCCTTCTGTAGCGGCACCTTCCATGTGATCACATACTCGTTGGCGCCGACCAGCTCGCACTTGTCGATCATGTAGCCGCGCGCGATCGACCCATCGGCCGCAATGACGCACGCTAGACGCTTCTCGAATTCAGCCATGGTAACTACCTCGTTTAAGGCGTTTGTCCCCGTGCCGGAGTGTAGGGAGCTTCATGAGGCACGAGCAAGGCAATCGACCTCGCCGCAAGTGACTTGCTCTGGAGTTCATCATGTCCGCCTACGATCGCAACAACGTCTTCGCCAGGATCCTGCGCGGCGAACTGCCGTGTAAGAAAGTCTACGAGGACGAGTTCGCGCTGGCCTTTCACGACATCAACCCGCTCGCGCCGGTCCATGTCCTGGTGATCCCCAAAGGCGAGTATGTCAGCCAGGCGGATTTCGGCGCCACCGCTCCGCCGGAAATGATGACCGGCTTCTGGCGTGCCGTTTCGAAAGTCGCGCGCGACCTGGGGCTCGAATCCGAGGGCTATCGCATCGTGGCCAACCACGGGCCGAACGGCGGGCAGCTCGTGTTCCATTTCCATATCCATATCTTCGGCGGCCGGCAGATGAGCCACGGCATGCGCAGCATGCCGAAGCCGGGCCGCGAAGAATGATTCACCGTCGCGCGTTGCTGGCAGCAGGTGCGCTCGCGCCTGTCGCCGCACGCGCCCAGGGTCGCCGGAAGTCCCAGGGATTCTACGAAAGCGGTCGAACCAAGGAACGGACCGTACGCTTTGCAAGCCGCAGCGTGACGCTTGCCGGAACCTTGCTGCTACCACTGATCAGCGAGCTTCAGTATGTGCCGGGTGTCGTGCTGGTCGCCGGCAGCGGGCCGACGGACCGAGACGGCAACAATGCATTGGTGGTGGAACGCATCGATCTCCTGAAGGAGATCGCCGAACTGCTGGGGCGCCACGGCATCGCCTCGCTGCGCTACGACAAGCGCGGCATCGGTCAATCGACACTGAGGCCCCGCGACTCGCTGGCGGCCGAGGAAGCCTTCTTCGCCTGGGACAATTTCGTCGCCGATGTCGAGGCCGCGCATGCCGAGCTGCTGCGCCACAACGAGATCAAGCCCTACGCCACTGCCCTGCTGGGCCACAGCGAAGGCGGGCTCTTATCGCTGGCGGCAGGAAAGGCTCTGGGCAAGAAGGTGCATGCGCTGGTGCTGGCGGCCACGCCCGGCCGCAAGCTCGACGAGATCGTGCGTGCACAGGTCGAGCGCAACGCGCCCGCCCTGCGCGGTCCCGTCGACCATACCATCGCGACCATCCTGGCGAATGGCCGTGTGCCGGCCAGCCTGCCGCGCGAGCTCGACCTTCTGTTCCCACCCTATGCCGGGCCGTTCCTGCAGAAGCTTCTTTCCTTCGACCCTGCCGCGGTGCTGGCGGAGATCCCGACGGCCTGCCTGGTCCTGCAAGGCGGCGCCGACCGACAAGTCGTGCCGATGGGCGATGTGCAGCCGCTGATCGACGCGTTGCGTACGCGCGGCGCGCCGGGCGAGGCCATCGTCTTCCCGCAGGTCAGCCACAATCTCAAGCTTGTCGCGGAGTCCAGCGATCCCGGCTTTGTTGGTCCGCTGGCGCCCACGGTCGCGGAGGCGCTCGTGAAGTGGCTGGCGCAGGCGCTGGGTGCTTGATCGCACGGAGCGGCAGGCCGATCATTGGAGAGAAGACGGAGGAAGAAATATGAGCGTGACGGTACGTCCGGTGACCTCGGCGGTCGGTGCCGAGATTCTCGGAGTCGATCTCAGGAAGCTCAGCGACCAGGATTTCAACACCATCGAACAGGCCTGGTACGCCCATTCGATGATCCTGCTGCGCGGCCAGCAGCTCAGCGACGACGACCTGCTGGCGTTCAGCCGCCGTTTCGGCGAGCTCGATCCGCCGCCCAACCAGGAGCGCGGCCGCATCAGCCCGCCCGGCTATCCCGACATCTATGTCGTCTCGAATGTGCTCGACAAGAAGGGCGAGCCGATCGGCGCGCTGGGCGCCGGCGAAGCGGTCTGGCACACCGACATGAGCTATCTCGACACGCCGCCCGACGCCTCGATGCTCTTCTCGCTCGAGATCCCGCCGAGCGGCGGCAACACGTGGTTCTGCGGCATGCAGGCCGCGTGCGACGCCTTGCCGGCCGATCTCAAGAAGAAGATCGAGGGCCGCCGTATCAAGCACGACGGCACCTACAATTCCGGCGGCTACCTGCGCAAAGGCGTGACCCCGACCGATGATCCGATGGCCGCACCGGGCGCCTGGCATCCGGCGATCCTGCGCCATCCCGCCAACGGGCGCGCCACGCTCTACCTCGGGCGTCGGCGCAACTCTTATGTCGAGGGCTATGCCCGCGAGGAGTCAGATGCCGTTCTCGAAGCGCTGTGGGCGCACGTCACGCAGCCACAGTTCGTCTACGAGCATCACTGGAAGCTGGGCGATCTCGTGATGTGGGACAATCGCTCCACCATGCATCGCCGCGATCCATTCAACGGCGAGGCAAGGCGGGTCATGCATCGCACCCAGATCAAGGGGACGTCCAGGCCGATCGCTTTTGCGGCTTGAGCCAGCAGAAGCAGAGGACATACGGTCGCGAAAACACGATCAAACGCATGAGACGCCGCGAGACATTGCGCGGCACCAGGCGCGAACTCGACTAAGAGGGAACCGGCGTGCCGATCGACTCTTGATAAGGTCACGGATAGCGTAAGGTCTTCAGCGGCGTGGCGGATTGCCCAACGCGTCCACTTCGCCGACGACCCAGCCCATGACGCGAACGCCCTCGATCTGCCGGGGTACCCCGGCAAGCTGCTGCCGGCTTTTCACGCCGACCACGATCGCAGGGCGACCGATTTCATCTTCGCCCTCGCCGACCATCACGACGCCGTCACCTTGCATCAGCTGGTCGTGATTGCGCGCGAGAACCTCCGCGACGGAACCCTCCGCGGATTGCTCCGCAGGCTCCTTACGCCGGGCGTCGTCACGTTGGAGGGCCTCCGGATCCGGCAGTGCGAATTCCTGCTTTGGCGATTGGGCCATGTTCCAGCCTCCCATGAGGTGGGTGGGGACTATCGTCCCCACCCAGCACAGAGCACTAAGTATAGAGGCGAATATCAAGGGCACTCAGAACCCTCGTAATACGATTCGCAAAAGTAGTGCCCCCGCCGCCTGCGTAAAGCAAGCCCACTGCACCCAGCCCGGTCGCCCAATGCCACACGAGAGACCCTGAATCGCCGCCGGCGCTGAAATCGCCGGAGGTTCCACGTATCGCGATCTGGTCCCTGAAATGGCCGACGCGACCGCCGCCGTAGTTCACGTTCACCGAAACATTGATCGCCGTTACGCGACCCGATTTCAGTTGCGTCGTGCGACCTGTCTTTCCGACCAGCATGCCGACAGTCGGCGCGACAGGTGTAGCTCCCGCCCTGAAGTAATGGAGAGTTCCACCCGAGAGGTAGACGAGTTCGCGCCGAACGCGGTCAGGCCAAGCCCAGCCTGTCGCGGCGTCCACGTAGTTTATGCCTCCGCTGAAATTGATGGGCACAAATCTCTCGAGGATCGCGATCTGATCCTGCGGGCACTTGCCGCCATCGAAGGGTCCCGGCTGGCAGATGCAGTCGCCAAGACTTGCAACGTTGCTGTTGGCAAGGACGTGGTTGTTGCTCAACACCATCAGTCGGCTCGTGCGGGGAGCATGAAGGCCGACGGATAGACAGCCCAATGTGCCCGCCGTGATCAGTCGGTGGCCGACGGAAATGCCGCCTGGTGCAGGGCGGGCCCTGAAGCGATGACTGAGGGCATCGACGACCCCGACAGGCACTTGCACAATCGGCACCTCGGAGAGCGCGCGGGTTCCGGCAACCGAGCTTATCTCGCTCATCACCTGACTGTTTTCCTGTCGCTCGATGGTGAAGACGACAAGGCTCATCTCGCCGGGAGGCGGCATCTCTTCACCACCAGGCGCGTCCGGATCGCCATAGCCGAAGCCCACGCCAACGATGTTGCTGCCTTCGACCTCCTGGACGGCGGCAGCGGCGGCCATCGCCCTTGCGTCACCGGCGAGCTTTTTCTCGATCTCGCCCTTCAAGGAGACGATGTCGTCGTCCACCTCCGCTTCGATCGCAGCGGCTTCGTGGTCTACGACAGCAGCACCCAGTTCATCTCCGGATGGCGCTTCAAACGTTTCATCACCTTCGCCGCCCTGCTCTTCGGGGCCAGCGTCGCTTCCAGGGTTTCCGAACTCATCGTCGGAAGAAGAACGAGAAGAGCCTGAACGTGGCGTGGGTTTACTCGGCTTAGCCATTGTATCCCTCCTGTGTATGAACAAGGCAGAAGAACAAAAGCGACGCGAAAAACTCCTTCCCGCGTGACGAGTGTCACGCAGGCACCAGAACTCCGTTCATTGACTGGGGTTTAGAGGGACGTAGATCTCATGAGGTGGCTGAAACCTCCTTCCCAAAACGAGTTTGGTAAGTCGCGCAGATCCGGCACGACGCGTCCACGTATCACAACCATTGGGTGTGTGGCAAGAATTTAAGTTTAGGAATGAAGCACGTATTGCGCGAATCTAGCGATCAATTCGATGTGATGTGCAGATGCATACTATCGAGCAATTGCAATCGGATCTCGAACGATCCGCCACGCGTCCTGCGCGGCCAGTTGGTCAGCAATTGACAACTGTTTTCGCTCACTGTCCTTAAAAGTATCCTCGCGGCGAAAGTGTGCATGCGCGGCGTTCAGCAGTGCAACAACATGAAGTAGAAATACCGAAAGGGTGACTGACCTTTTTCATACAACTTATAGGCATGGTTACGCCGCCAGCGCCGCGCGTGGTTGCGGGCGGCGGTAACTCAGCGCCTCGGCGATGTGCAGGCGGCGCACGGCATCGGATCCGTCGAGGTCGGCCAGGGTGCGCGCGACCTTGAGAGTGCGATGCCAGGCGCGGGCGGAAAGGCCGAGGCGTTCGGCGGCGCGGCTGAGCAGCGCGCGACCCTCGGCATCGGGTTCGGCAATGGTTGCCAAAAGCGCCCCATCCGTGTCGGCGTTGCAGCGGGGTTTGGACCAGTTGCGCGCCCGCTCGCTGAACAGGCCCGCGGCGAGGTCGGCTTCGACGGCAACCAGCTTGCCCTTGCGATCGAGTTCGGCAAGGCGGTCGCGCTGCACGGCGCGCGCGGTGGCCACGCGGGCGGCGATATCGGCCGAGCTTTCGGCCGGCGGCGGCAAGGCAAGGTCCGCAGCGGCGACGGCCGGGACGTCGATCGCGAGATCGATGCGATCGAGCAGCGGACCCGAAAGCTTGCCCTGATAGTCGGCGCCACAGCGCGGAGACCGGCCGCAGGCGCGCGACGGCTCCATCAGATGGCCACAGCGACAAGGGTTCATCGCCGCCACGAGCTGGAAGCGCGCCGGATAGGTCACATGCGCAGCGGCGCGCGCCACCGTCACGCGGCCCGTCTCCAGCGGCTGGCGCAGCGCCTCCAGAGTGGCGCGGCTGAATTCCGGCAGCTCATCGAGAAACAGGACGCCATGATGCGCGAGCGAGACTTCGCCGGGCTTGGCGTAGCGCCCGCCGCCGACCAGTGCCTGCAGGGTCGCCGAATGGTGCGGATCGCGAAAGGTGCGGCGACGGCTGAGCCGGCCCTCGCCGAGATCGCCGGCCAGAGAGCGCACCATCGAGGCTTCCAGCGCTTCCTCTGGTTCCAGCGGCGGCAACAGCCCGGGCAGGCGCGCCGCCAACATTGACTTGCCCGAACCGGGCGGGCCGATCATCAGCAGATTGTGGCCACCGGCGGCCGCCACTTCGAGCACACGCTTGGCGCTCTCCTGTCCTTTGATCTCGGCAAGGTCGGGATAAAGGGCTCGATCGTCGGCCATCAGCGCCTCGGGCGGCGACAAAGCCTGCTTGCCGCGCAGATGGTTGATCAGGGCGAGCAGCGAAGGCGCGGCGATGATCGGCGGCTGGTCGGTACTATCGGTGTCGAGGCCCTCCCTGAATCCGCCTCCCCCGCCGCTCCACGCCGCTTCGCCCCCACACACGGCGGGGCAGATCACGCCGCGCCCCGCCGCCCGAGCGGCAATCGCCGCCGGCAGTACGCCGGGCACTCGGCTCAAGGTCCCGTCGAGCGCCAGCTCGCCTAGTACGACATAGTCGGCGAGGCTGCCCGCTTCGATCACGCCCATGGCGGCCAGCAGGCCAAGTGCAATGGGCAGGTCGTAGTGGCTGCCTTCCTTGGCGAGATCGGCCGGCGAGAGATTGACGGTGACTCTCTGCGGCGGGAGCACCAGACCCATCGCCCGCAACGTGGCGCGCACGCGCTCGCGGCTCTCACCCACCGCCTTGTCAGCCAGCCCCACCATGGCGAAGGCGACATTTCCGGGCGCAATCAGCACCTGAACATCGACCGGCAGGACATCGACGCCCTGGAAAGCCACCGTCCGCACCTTCGCCTGCATGTCTTGCTCCCAACGCCTTGCCGGGAACAATTAAAGAACGAACATAATATAAGTAAAGCACGCGAAAGTTGTATTCCGTTTGACAGACGGGAGATCAGCTCTGCGTTTGTGCACGCCGAGCCTCGACGACGGCGCGTGATAAAGTCCGCGCCGCATTGTGGGAGACGTTTGTGACAGCAACCAAGATCAACGACCTCAACTTCACGCCGCCGGCCGCCGTGACCGATCTTGCCGCCAAGGTGAAAGCCTTCGTGAAGGAGAAAGTCGTGCCCTATGAGACCGACCCGCGCTGGGGCGCGCACGGGCCGAGCGAGGAACTTCGCATCGAGCTGAACGATCTGGCGCGCGCCGTCGGCGTCTTCGCCCCGCAAGTGCCGAAGGAATATGGCGGCGTTGGCCTGAGCCAAGTCGGTCGCGCCTATGTCTTCGAGGCGGCGGGCTATTCGATCCTGGGACCGACGGCGATCCACTGCGCCTCACCCGACGAGGGCAACATCCACTTGCTCGATGTCGTCGCCCGCCCCGACCAGCGCGAGCATTTCCTGCAGCCGCTGGCGACCGGCAAGTACCGCTCCTGCTTCTGCATGACCGAACCAGGCGGCGGCGCCGGCTCCGATCCCAGCCTGATGAAAACCACGGCGCGGCTCGACGGCAACGAATGGGTGATCAACGGCCGCAAGTGGCTGATCACCGGCGCGGGCGGTGCGGGCTTCGCCATCGTCATGGCGAAGATCGACGGTGGCGAGCATGACGGCAAGGCGACCATGTTCCTGGTCGACATGCCCAATCCGGCCATCAAGCACGAGCGCACGCTCGACACGATCGATTCGAGCTTCACGGGCGGCCATGCCGTGCTGAACTTCGACAATCTCCGCCTGCCGGCCGAAGCCGTCCTCGGCGAGATCGGCAAGGGCTTCCGTTACGCCCAGGTACGATTGGCGCCGGCGCGCCTCAGCCACTGCATGCGCTGGCTGGGCTCGGCGGGACGCGCGCAGGAGATCGCGACCGAGTATGCGCGCGAGCGCGTCGCCTTCGGCAAGCGGATCGGCGAACACCAGGGCGTGTCCTTCATGCTGGCCGACAACATGATGGACATCCACATGGCACGGCTCGCCATCTGGCACACCGCCTGGCTGCTCGATCAGGGCGAGCGCGCTTCCAACGAAAGCTCGCTCTCGAAGGTCGTCTGCTCGGAAGCTATCGCCCGCGTAGCCGACCGCTGCCTGCAGATCCTGGGCGGCATGGGCATCACGCGCGACACGGTAGTGGAGCGCATCTTCCGCGACACCCGTGCCTTCCGCATCTACGACGGCCCGTCGGAAGTGCACCGCGCCGTGCTGGGCGAGCGGATCGTCAAGGGAGCGCTCTGATCCCTGCGATCACTGGTGCAGATGGCAGGCGACCGCGCGGCCGCCCTCCATCTCGCGCATTGGCGGATCGACGGTCTTGCAGACATCCATCGCCTGCGGGCAGCGCGTATGGAAGCGGCAACCCGGCGGCGGACGCATCGCCGACGGAACCTCGCCGGTGATGATCTGCTGCGGACGGCCCGCCTCGATCTCCGGGTCGGGGATCGGGATCGCCGCCAGCAGCGCCTGCGTATAGGGATGCAGCGGCCGGGCATAGAGCTCGGCACGCGACGCGATCTCGACGATGCGGCCGAGATACATCACCGCGATGCGATGGCTGATATGGCGCACCACGGCGAGATCGTGGGCGATGAAGACATAGGTGAGGCCGAGCCGCTCCTGCAGCTCCTGGAACAGGTTCACGACCTGCGCCTGGATCGAGACGTCGAGCGCCGACACCGGCTCGTCGCAGAGGATCAACGACGGCTCCAAGGCCAGTGCGCGGGCGATGCCGATGCGCTGGCGCTGGCCGCCCGAGAATTCATGCGGATAGCGGTCGGCCATATCGGGCAACAGGCCCACCATGTCGAGCAGTTTGGCGACCTTCTCGCGGTAGGCAGCGCGTCCGCCGGGGAGCCCATGGACCTCGAACGGTTCACCGACGATCTCCGACACCTTCATGCGCGGGTTCAGCGAACCGAACGGATCCTGGTAGACCATCTGCATGCGTCGCCGGATCGGCCGCATGCGGGCACGGTCGTGATTGGTAATGTCCTCACCCTCGAAGACGACATGGCCCGAGGTGATGTCGAGCATCTTGAGTACGGCGAGGCCGGTCGTGCTCTTGCCGCAACCTGATTCACCCACCAGCCCGAGCGTTTCGCCGCGGCGCACCGTGAACGAGACGCCATCGACGGCCTTCACGCTGCCGACCTGCTTGCGCATCACCGCGCCGGCCATGACCGGGAAATGGACCTTGAGATCACGGACCTCGAGCACGGTCTCGGAGGAGGCGTCAGGCGCTGAGCTGGGCATGGAAATGACAGGCGGAAAGATGTTCGGGGGTTGTCTGCACCAGTGGCGGCCGCTCGCTGCGGCAAATGTCGGCGGCCCGCTGGCAGCGCGGCGCGAAGGCGCAGCCGGGCGGCAGCTTGGCCAAATTGGGCGGCTGGCCCTCGATCGGCACCAGTCGCTGGCCCGCCTCCTGGTCGAGGCGTGGGATCGAAGCCATCAGGCCGATCGTGTAGGGGTGGCGTGGTCGGGCGTAGATCTCGCGTGCCGGCCCTGCCTCGACGATACGCCCGCCGTACATGACACAGACGCGATCGGCATAGCGCGCCACGACACCGAGATCGTGGGTGATCAGGATCAGCGCCGAGTTGGCCGCCCGCGTCACCTCCTTGAGCAGCGCCAGGATCTGCGCCTGGACCGTGACGTCGAGCGCCGTCGTCGGCTCGTCGGCGATGATGAGCTGCGGTTGGCAGGCCAACGCCATGGCGATCATGGCGCGCTGACGCATGCCGCCGGAGAACTGGTGCGGATATGACTTCACACGGCTCTTGGCATCGGGCAGGCGGACGCGGGCCAGCAGCTCGGCCGCCTTGTCCATCGCCGCTGCCCACGGCGTCTTGCGATGCAGGTTGATCGGCTCGGCGATCTGCAGGCCGACCGTGAGCGAAGGATTCAAGGAGCTCATCGGCTCCTGGAAGATCATGGCGATGCGATTGCCGCGGATCGCCCGGATCTCGCTCTCGTCGACCTTCAGCAGGTCCTGGCCGTCGAACACGACCTCACCCGACGTGATGCGACCCGGCGGCTGAGGGATCAGCCGCAGGATCGACATCGCCGTGATGCTCTTGCCGGACCCCGATTCACCCACGATGGCCAGGGTCTCGCCGGCCGCCAGGTCGAAGGACACGTCGTCGACCGCCTTGACCGTTCCGCGCTCGGTGCGGAACTCGGTCGACAGGTTCTTGACGCTCAACAAAGGCGCCCCCATCAGGCACGCCTCCTTACGCGATACAGCATACTCAGTGGCCTAACTTCTTCTTGAGTTCCTGGTCGACCCAGATGCGGGCATAGATCGGGCCTGGGCGCAGCGAGCCCACGCTCATCTCGCCGCCGTAGTTCTTCACCCACGGCCACCACGCTGCATAAACGTAAGGCGTGGGCAGCCAGAGGTAGGGCGCTGCGTCCATGATCTCGACGGTCATCTCGCGCAGGAGCTGCTTGCGCTTGGTCTCGTCGCGGGTCTTGTAGACCTCGTCCATCTTGGCATCGAACTTGGCATTCGTATGCATCGACGGATTCCAGGTCTGACCGCTGACGAAGCTCTTGCGGATCGAGGTCGTGGGATTGGTGTGGCTGCTGTTCATCAGATAGCCCGCCTCGTGCTTGCGCGTCGTCATCGCCGACAGGAACGCACCGTACTCGGTGGGCTTAAGCTCGGCCTTGATGCCGACCTGCTCGAGATAGGCCGCGATGAGAGGCGCCAGCTCGGAATGGTCGGGTGAGCAGGAGCAGAACTGCATCTTGAAGGTGAAGCCGTTGGGATAACCGGCTTCCTTCAGCAGCTCCTTCGCCTTCTTGGGATTGTAGGCATAGAGCTCCTTCACCGAGTCCGGCATCTTGTCGAGCGAATCGTAGTAGCCGTCCCAGTCGGGATACATCGGATAGGCATGCATCTCGGCCTCGCCGGTGTAGTGGGCCTCGATGATCTCCTTCTTGTTGACTGCCATGTTGATGGCACGCCGCACGCGAATGTCGTCGAACGGCTTGGTATCGGTCCGCAGCGCCATGAAGGAACCCAGGATCGACAGACGCTTGGCGAACTGGAGCTGCGGCGCACTCTTCTTCAGCTCGGGGATGTAGCGCGCGTTGATCGTCTCCAGCAGATCGAGTTTGGCCGTGCGGATGGCGGCGAGCTGCGTCGCCTCGTCCTTGATGGTCCGATAGACCAGCTTGTCGACGAACGGCAGCTTGTATTCCTGGCCGCCCAGCTTCTCCTTGTCCCAGTAGATCGGGTTCTTGGTGTAGGTGTTGGAGTTGCCCGCCACGAAATCGGTCAGCATGAACGGCCCGGTGCCGTTGACGTTCTTCCAGTTGTTCGGCCCGGCATCGACCACCTCCTTGGGCGTGATCGTGGTGTAGAAGCCCCAGGCCAGCCGGTAATCCCATTCGGCGTTGTATTCCTTGAAGTTGAACACGACGGTGTACTTGTCGCGCGCCACGACGGAGCCGACGAAGTCGTAGTAGCCGCCGATATGCTTGGGGCTCGAGCGTAGCCGGTTGAAGGCGTAGGCCACGTCTTCGGCAGTGAGTTCGCGCGACGGCATCACGCCCGGCTTCTCGGGGAACATGATGCCCTTGCGCAGGGTGAAGACGACGGAAAGCGGGTTCTCGACCAGCTCCCACTTCTCGGCCAGCTCACCGCGCTGAGCCTCCGTCGCGAGATAGGCGTCGGCGACGAAGGGATGCTTGCCGCCCTTGCGGACGCTCTTGTCGAGATCGCCGGCGATGAGCTGCTCGTAGAACTGGCCGGTATCGTGGTTCAGTTTCCAGTTCCAGTCGTGTGGATCCCATGAGAGGGCCGACAGGGTCACGAACATCGTGCCGACTTCGAGCGTGCCGCCATATTGCGGCTTGGCCACGTCTTGAGCCTGCACTCCGCCCACGCAAAGCAACGCTGCTGCCGCGCCGCTCAGCAGCGCCCGTCTGAAGGTCGTCATACGCGTCCTCCTCTCATGGTCCGCCCCGTTTTGGGGGGATCGTTAGAAGCCCATCTTCTTCTTCATCTCCTGATCGACCCAGATGCGGGCGTAGATCGGCGCCGGGCGCACCGCGCCGGCGCGCAGCTCGCCGTCGTAGTTCTTCACCCACGGCCACCATGCCGCGTAGTTGTAGGGAATCGGCAGCCAGATATAGGGCGCCTTGTCGATGATCTCGGTCGTCATCTCGCGCAGCATCTTCTGGCGCTTGGCCTCGTCGGGCTCGCGATAGACTTCGTCGATCTTTTTGTCGAAGGCCGGATCGGACCAGCCCGACGGGTTCCACATCTGGCCCGTGCCGAAGCTCTTGCGGATGGTCGTGATCGGGTTGGTGTGGCCGTTGTTCATGAAGTAGGCCGGCGTCATGGTCCGCGAACTCATCGCCGACAGGAAGGCGCCATACTCCATGGGCTGGAGCTCAAGCTTCACGCCGACCTGCTCGAGATAGCCCGCCACCAATGGCAGCAGGTCCATATGGTCGGCATTGCACGAGCAGACCTGCACCTTGGTGGTGAAGCCCTTGGGATAGCCTGCTTCGGCCAGCAGCTTCTTGGCCTTGGCGGGGTCGTACTTGAACAGCTCCTGAACCGAGGCCGGTTGCTTGTCGAGCGGCTCGAAATAGCCGGCATAGTCGGGATGCTGCGGATAGGCGAAGAGTTCGGCATTGCCGTTATAGTAGGCCGTGACGATCTCTTGCTTGTTGACGGCGTAGTTCAACGCGCGGCGCACACGGATGTCCTTGAACGGTCCGTCGACGTCGACCCGCATCGCCATGAAGGTGCCGGACTGGTTCAGCCAGCGGTTCCATTTGAGCTGAGGTGCGCTCTTCTTCAATGACTCGACGTTCTGCCAGCGGATGTTCTCCAGCATGTCGAGCTTGCCGGTGCGCAGCGCGGTGACATAAGTCGCCTCATCCTTGATCGTGCGATAGGTCACCTTGTCGACGAACGGCAGCTTGTACTCCTGGCCGCCGATCATCTCCCGGCCCCAGTAGTCGGGGTTCTTCGTGTAGGTGTTGGAGTTACCGGAGATGAAGTCCGTCAGCATGAACGGCCCGGTGCCGTTGACGTTCTTCCAGTTGGTGGCGCCAGCGTCGACCACTTCCTTGGGATGGATCGCCGAGTAGTAGCCCCAGCCGAACTGGTAATCCCATTCAGCGAAGTAGTGCTTCATGTAGAAGACGACGGTGTGGCTGTCCGGTGCTTCGACCTTCTCGACATGATCGAAGTAGCCCAGCAGGCGCTTGGGACTCTTGTTCAGCCGGTTGAAGGTGAAGACGATGTCATCGGAGGTGAACTCGCGCTTCTTCATGACGCCCGGCTTCTCCGGGAAGGTCACGCCCTTGCGTACTTTCATCTCGACGCGCAGCGGGTCCTGCTTCCACTCCCACTTTTCGATCAGCTCGCCGCGGATGGCGTCGGTCGGCAGCCAGGCATCGGGCACGAAGTTGTAGGGCCCGCCCGCTTTCTTGCTCTTGGAGAGATCACCGGCGAAGAGCTGTTCGTAGAACATGCCGGTGTCGTGGTTGAGCTTCCAGTTGAAGTCGGCCGGATCCCACGAAAGCGCGGTCAGGGTGACATAGACCGTGCCGATCTCCAGCGAGCCACCATATTGCGGCTTCTGGCCATTCTCGGCCCGCGCCGCACTGCCGGTGGCGGTCATTCCCGCCAGCGTCATCGCGCCCGCCAGGAGCGCGCTCTTCAGTGTTCTCATCTTCTTCCTCTTCCTCCCAGTCCCCGTTTCCGTTCTTTTTCCCTCAGCGGCTGCCTCGCATGCGCGGATCCAGGAGATCGCGCAGCGCGTCGCCGAACACGTTGATGGCGTAGACCACGATGGTGATGCAGAGGCCGGGTGCCAAAGCGAGCCACGGCGCGAGATACATGAACGAGCGACCCGAGCCCGACAGCATGCCGCCCCAGGTCGGCGCCGGTGGCGGCACGCCGAGACCCAGGAAGGCCAGGCCCGACTCGGCCAGGATCACCGCGCCGACGCGCGTCGTGAAAAGCACGATCACTGGCGCCATGACGTTGGGCAGGATGTGCCGCCACAGGATGCGCGGCAGCGAGGCGCCGGTCGATTGTGCAGCATGGACGTAGGCGTTCTCGCGCACCGACAGCACCGCGCCGCGTATGATGCGGCTGCCGGCGATGCCGTAGAGCAGCCCCAGCAGCACGATCACCGGCCCCATGCCCGGCCCCACGACCGACACCACCACGATCAGGATGATGAGGTCGGGAAAGCTCATCCAGGCGTCGACAAAGCGCTGCATCACCATGTCGAACTTGCCGCCGAGGTAGCCCGAGACGATGCCGATGAAGACCGAAACTACGGTGGCGAGCGCCGCCGCCGACAGGCCGATGATCACCGAGAGCTGCGCGCCATAAAGGCAGCGCGAGAGCATGTCGCGGCCGAGATTGTCGGTGCCCAGCCAGAACCTCTCGCTGGGCGGCTTCAGGCGGTTGATCGGGCTGATCTGGTTGTAGCCGTAAGGCGCCAGCACATCGGCGAAAATCCCGCAGAACAGGAAGATGGCGCAGATGACGAAGCCGAAGGCGCCGAGCGGCTTGTCCCGGAACAGGCGGCCGATGAAGTGGAGCGTGCCGCTGGATGGCCTGCGGCGCGGCGCCTGGACGGTGGTTTCGGCGACGGTAACCATCAGCGGTACCTCACCTTGGGATCGAGCAGCCCGTAGCTGAGGTCGACCAGCAGGTTGATGAAGACGACGGCGACGCCGACGATCAAGAAGACGCCGGTGATGATCGGATAGTCGCGCTGGCCGACCGCTTCGAGCAGCAGCAGGCCCATGCCGGGAATGACGAAGATCTGCTCCATGATGACGGCGCCACCGAACAGCACCGGCGCCTGCAGCCCGACCAGCGTGACCACCGGGATCAACGCATTGCGCAGCGCGTGGCGGATGATGGTGGTGCGTGGCGCCAGTCCCTTGGCGAGTGCGGTGCGGATGTAATCCTGACGCATCACCTCCAGCATCATCGTGCGGGTGAGGCGCATGGTGACGGCCGAGAAGGCCTTGCCGAGGATCAGCGCCGGGATCGCCATCTGGGCGAGGTTCTTCAGCGGATCCTGGCTGAACGGCGTAAATTTCACCTCGGGCGACCAGCCCCACCAGATCGAAGGAAAGACCATCACCAGGGTGCCGACCCAGAAGCCCGGCAGAGCCAGCGCCAGGATGGCGAAGGAGCGTGTGACGTAATCGCCGATCGTGTCCTGCGCGACGGCCGAGTAGACGCCGATCGGAATGCCGACCACCAGCGCCACGATCAGCGCCATGATGCCCAGCTCGAAAGTGATCGGCAGGCGATGCAGGATTTCCTCCATCACCGGCGTGTTCTGCCACAGCGACTTGCCGAGGCTGCCTTCGAACAGGATGGCGCCCACCCACCGGAAGTATTGCGTCACGACAGGCTGGTTGAGACCGAGCGCGGCCTCGAGCTGCTCGCGGCTCTTCTTGTCGGCGCCGATATCGTTGCTCGACAGCATCAGGTCGATGATGTCGCCCGGGATCAGGCGCACGGTGATGAACACGATCAGGCTGGCGAAGATCAGGGTCGGAATCAGCGCCAGCACGCGGCGGATGATGTAGGCCTGCATCAGGCGCTTCCTCCTGCTTGGATTGCCGACGTGATCGCCGCGGGATCGGCCGGCTCGGCGTAGAGCCGCGCCACCTCCGCTGCGCGGGTTTCGAGAACGCGACGGCCGTTGATCGAGCGCTTGTCCGTCACTTCGCCGTCGGCCGAGGACGGCGGCGCCAGGAGCGGCAGCAGACGCAGGACACGCGTGCTGGAACCGGCCGCCCGGCCATTGAACACCGCCAGCAGCCGCGCCAGCGCTGGCCGCCACTGTTCAGGACCGCCCGCTTCGCGGCAGGCCTTCTCGTCGAGCCAGACCAGGGCGCCGAGCCACGGCCTGTCGGGCGCGGCAATCACCAGATCGCGCACGTAAGGCTGCAGCGCATCGATGAGCTGGCTGCGCAAGGTGGTGGCCTGCACCCAGGTCCCCGACGCCAGTTTGAATTCCTCCGACAGGCGGCCGGCAAAGGCGATACCGGCCTCGGGCCGGCTTTCATCGACCCAGCGCGCCGCATCGCCGGTGCGAAAGAAGCCTTCTTCGTCGAAAGCCGCGGCTGTTGCCGCAGCATCGCGATAGTAGCCGGGCGCGACGTTCGGACCCTTTACGCGCAATTCGTAACGGTCGCCGGCCGGCACCAGCTTTGCCAGCATGCCGGGCTGCGGCAGTCCGAGCACACCGGTGCGATCGACATTCCAGTAGACCATCAGGCCGGTGCTGGTCGTTTCCGTCATGCCCCAGCCGCAGTCGAACGGCAGCCGCTCGCCGAGCTGCCGCGTGGCGATGCTCTGCAGCCGATCGAAGCTCTCCTGTGGCAGCAGCGCGCCGCCATAACCGACGCTTTGCATGTTCTTGAAGAACTTGGCGCGCAGGT
This sequence comes from Reyranella sp., assembly GCF_004297405.1. Lineage (GTDB taxonomy): Bacteria > Pseudomonadota > Alphaproteobacteria > Reyranellales > Reyranellaceae > Reyranella. The sequence goes on along the minus strand of NZ_SCVC01000007.1, from coordinate 42,021 downwards.
CGGCGTCCTTTTCCAGCGCATCGAGCAGCAAGGGAAAGGCCGCCGGCACGGTGGCGAAGCTCGACGGCGAAAGCTCGCGCAGGTTCTCGAGCGTTTCCTGAAAGCGACCGTCGACTGGCCGGCCACTATCGATGAAGAGCGATCCCGCGATGCGCACGATGCTGCCGAGAACGGCGTTGCCGCCCCAGGTGTGATGCCAGGGCAGCCAGTCCAGCGCGACGGCGACGTATTGATCGTCGAGCGGTTCACCCACCGCATAGATCATCTCGGCCGAAGCAGCGAGATTGCCGTGGGTGTTCAGCACGCCCTTGGGTGATCCCGTCGAGCCCGACGTCAGCAGGATCTTGGCGGGAGTGGCGGCGGTGATGTGCTGGCGGCGCTCGGCAACGGCAGCATCGATCGAGCAGGTGGCGAGTGCCGCAAAAGCAACCCCTCGCCTGCCGTCGACCGTGACCAGCCGCGCGCCCCTTAGCTCGGCGCGATCGAGGGCAGCAGCATAAGCCTCTGAATCTTGGGCGAAGACCAGCGCCGGTTCGACAATGCCGAGCGCATGATCGAGGCGCGCGAGGTCGGCTGTCTGCGAATAGCCGGGTGAGATCGACGCTACGGTGGCACCTCCTCGCAAGGCGCCGAAGAGAAAGAGCGCATTCTCCAGGCTGTTGTCCGACAGGATCGCGACGGGTGCTGAGTCGGGACCGTAACCCTGAGCGATCAGCCAGGACGCGATTGCCCCCGTCTTGGCCCAAGCCTCGGCATAGGAAAGATGCTTCCAGGTACGGGCCGGGCCGCGGCGCTCCGCAAGGAAAGTGACATCGGGCCGGAGAAGCGCGGCGCGTTCCAGCCAATCGATCATCAACGGCAGATTCTCTGTAAGTGCCTGGCCGGCAGAAAGCACGAGCGTGCCATCGGCTCGACGCTCGACGCACACTGCTGGTTTCGGCCGATTGGGCACGCGCATAGGCGCCAGGTGGCTCACCTGCCTACATCCCTCCGAGTCGTTTCCTCAATTACCCGCTTGGGCGAGTATTCTTGTTAGCGACAAGCTCAGGGATTGCAGTTCGACTGTCAATTAGAACAGACGGACTCAGGGTAACTTGAGTTTCCGGCTCACGGCTCGTGCAACGAGCTCGTTCGTAAAAGCGTTCGGATGACCGTCGTGCGGGATCATGATCTTCGCCGAGTCCATCCTGTCGGTCAGCGTATCGACACGGATCATCGGTGCGTTGAGCGCGCGTACACGGCTAAGCGTCGAGAGCAGGATGGAATGCGCAACGCCCGTATCGCCAACCTCCACCTGTGATTTCTCGTCTGGCCAGGAATAGACGATCACCAAAGGAGCATTGAACTTCTCGCGTGCAAACGATTGCAGTCGCGCCATCATGGCCACGAACAGTTCGCTTTGCTCTTCCTGACGCTGGCGCATGCCGATAGCGTCGATGAAGGTGAACTGCTGGCCGAGCAGATACTTCGCGCCGGCAATGGGATTGCGCCAGCGATACTCGTTGAACGAGCCCGTCCAGCGCAGCACGCCATTTTCCAGCACGTAGCGCGGTGAAGTGCCGAGCCACCCGCCGTCGCCGGTGGTGCGCGCAAGCTGGGCCGGGATGATCCAGGTCACAACCGCCTTGACCTTCTTGTCCTTGTAGCGATCGAGCAAGCCCGCTTCGAAGAGGCGGATCAGATGGTTCGGCGCATATCCCGGCACGCCGAGATTGACGCCCTGCACTTTGAGATTGCTCAGCTTCGTGAACTGCGCTGCGAGCGCCTGATCGTCGGCCAGCCCCTGACCGAAAATGAACGAATCGCCGAGGAAGAGATAAGTGTCGGCGTCGGACTCGGCAGTCGGCGTCACGCGCGCCGCTGTCGCGTCGAAGTGGTAACTGACCCGATAGACCGGCTCGTCGCCGAAGGTCGCGGTCGCGATGACGGTCGAATCGGGCTTGGGCCGGAAGCCAAGGATCGGATCGGAGGGCGGCCACCACTTCGGATCAGTCATCCGCACCAGGCCGCGGCCCATGGGCGTCGGAGAAATGATACCCGCGAACGCATCGAGGAGCGCGAGGCTGATCGAAACGGCGGCCACCAGCAACGCGCCAGTGCGCCAGCGATTGCCCCGGAACAGGACGACGCCCGTAATGGCGAGGAGAGCCGCAGCAACGCACGCCCACACCGCCGATTGCAGCGCTACGGCGACGAGACCAACCGCCAGGAGAAAGGCGCCGGTCAGCCAAATATTACGATACGTGCTGGCCATTGACGTGAAGGCGCTCCGCGGGGGTAGGCTGGGGTGTAGGCGTTCGAAAGGAAAACATCAATGAGCGGGCAGTTGCCGCTGCAAGGTCTTCGGGTACTGGATCTGGCGAGTTTCATCGCTGGTCCAGTGGCCACAACAGTGATGGGGGATTACGGCGCGGAGGTCATCAAGATCGAGCCGCCCGGCGAGGGCGACCCCCAGCGCAAGCTCGGTCAGGCCCACTCGGTTCCACAGCATCCGGTCAATTTCTGCTGGCACCTCGTGAATCGCAACAAGCGCTCGGTCGTGCTCGACCTCAAGCATCCCGATGGCCGCGCAGCCTTCGACCGGCTGCTCGCGACCGCCGATATCATGGTCGTGAACTTTCCTTTGAAGGTCCGCGAACGATTGCGCATGCGCTATGCCGACGTGAAGCACGTCAATCCGCGACTGATCTATGCGTCGATGACAGGCTACGGCGAGAGCGGCCCCGACGCCGAGCAGCCGGGCTTCGACTCGACGGCGTTTTTCGCACGGTCCGGACTACTCGATGGCCTGACCTACGAAGGTGGGCCGCCGGCTTTCTCCCTGCCTGCGCAGGGCGACCAGATGACGGGCATGAACCTCTTCGCCGCCGTCACCATGGCTTTGCTGCACCGTGAACGCACCGGCGAGGGCAGCGAGGTCGGCACCTCGCTGCATGCGAGCGGCCTTTGGTCCAACGCCATCCTGGCACAGGGCGCGCTCCTCGGTTCCTTCGTGGCGCCGCGTCCACCACGCAACAAGCCAAGAAGCGCTCTGGCCAATCAGTACCGCACGTCAGATGGCCGCTGGATTCAGCTCACCATCGTGCGTGAAGACAAGCTCTGGCCCGAGCTCTGCAAGGCGATGGAGCGCACCGACCTCCTGGACGATCCGCGCTTCAAGACTCTGGAGAGCCGACGCGCACACGCGCACGAACTGGCCGCGCTCCTCGATCCGGTGTTCGCCAGCCGGCCGTGGCTCGACTGGCGCGAACGGCTGCGCCGTCACGAGATCACCTTCGGGTTACTCGGTATCCTGCGAGATGTGCCTGACGATGAGCAGGCCGTGGCGAATGGCGCAGTCGTGGCGAGCGCACAGGCTGATATGCCGCGCACCATCTCCGCCCCCATTCGTCTCTCCTTTGCGCCCGAGCCGGCGACACCGGGGCCGGGCCCCGACTATGGCGTGCATACCGACGAAGTGCTGTCCGAACTGGGTTACGCCAGCGACGAGATCGACAAACTGCGCACTGCCCGCGCGATCGGGTAACGCTCAGGCAGCCTCGGCGAGCACGGCGCCTTTGCTGCTGCCGAGATGGCGGCGGACGTCAGCCACGATGGCGGCATCCGCGTCGTCATCGCGGCGACGCGGCCGTGGCGTGTCGATCGCATGGTCGGCGACGGCGCGGCCAGGAGCTCCGGCCAGTACGACGACGCGGTCGGCGAGATAGGTCGCCTCCTCGATGTCGTGCGTGACGAACAGGATGGTCTTGCCCGTCACCTGCCAGATGCGGGTGAGTTCATCCTGCAGGCTCTCGCGCGAGATGGCGTCGAGGGCGGAGAAGGGTTCGTCCATCAGCAGCACCTCGGGCTCGACGGCGAGCGCGCGGGCCAACGCCACGCGCTGACGCTGACCACCCGAAAGCTGGTGCGGCCAGCGGCGGGCGAGATGAGCGAGACCCACGATGCCGAGCGCGTCGAGCGCCTTGGCATGGCGGTCACGCCGCGAGAGGCCACGTCCTTCGAGGCCGAAGGCGACATTGTCGATCACGCGCCGCCACGGCAGCAGGCGTGAATCCTGGAACACCAGCGCGACCGGCTGGCGCTGCGCAGAATGCGTGTCGAGCGTCACCTTGCCGGCGCTCGCCTGGGCCAGACCGATCAGCACGCGCAACAAAGTCGACTTGCCGACGCCGGAAGCTCCGACGATGGCGACGAACGCGCCGCGGGGAATGGCGAGATCGAGCCCGCGCAACACTTCGGTGCGCCGACCATCGCGTTCAAAGGTGAGGCCGAGCCCCTGGATGTCGATTACGCTTTCCATCGCAGCAGCCAGTTCTGGAGGAGCAGGAACAGGGAATCGAGCAGGCCGTAGAGCGCGGCCATGGTCAGCATGTAGACGATGACGATATCCGTCGCGAGCAACGCCGAGGCTTCGATCATGCGGTGACCAAGACCGGGCACGCCGAAGATTTCGGCAGCCACGACCGCCATCCACGCCTGACCAAGCGCGGTGCGCAGGCCGACCAGGATGCCGGGCATCGCCGCCGGCAAATAGATCTTGAAGAGCTTCTCATGCGCGGCGCGAAAGCCAAACGCATCGGCCACTTCGAGCAGGTCGCGGTCGACGGCCCGCACCGCGCCATGGGCCGCGAAGAACACGATCCAGAAGACCGAGATGGTGATGATGAACACCGCGGCCGAGGGCGTGACGCCGAACCAGATGATGGCAAACGGCGCCCAGGCGAGACCGGGGATCGGCCGCAATACACGCACGACCCACGAGGTCAGGTCCTCGGCAACCCGCGACATGCCGGTGAGTACGCCGAGCGCGATGCCCAGCGCCGAACCCACAACGAGGCCCAGCGTGTAGTGACTGAGGCTTCCGGTGACCGCCGTGAGCCACATGCCCGAAGCGAGTTCGCTCTGAAAGGCCGCAGGAATGGCGAGCGGCCCCGGCAGCATCATCGGATTGACGAGGCTGAGCGACGGCACCGCCTGCCAGATCAGCAGGAAGGCGAGCAGACCCGCCGCGCCCAGCCCAACGGAGCTGAACGCGTTCAGCCGGGCACGCCGCGCCGCGGGAGCGACCGGCAGGGCCGCAGTTTCAGTGAGCGCCATCAGCCCGGCCGCCGCGCCTTCTCGAAGAAGCGCACGTCGAACAGGTCATCGAGGTTGGCCGCTTCCTTGAGGGAGCCGAGCTTGACCTGATAGGCCTCCATCGCCTTGGCCGGCGCGATGACCTGACGCGGATCGATGACGAACTTGGTGGCAGGCGACTTGAGCGCCGCCTTGATGATCTCGAGATCGACGATGCCCTTGGCGAGCGTCGCCGCAACGGCGGGCGCCGCACGATCAGGATCGCGCGTCAAAAGATCCCCGGCGCGGACCAGCGAGTCGACCAAGCTCTGGACCGCCACGGGATGCTTGGCGAGGAACGCACCCGACACGCCGACCACCGTGCCGGGTTGCCCCGGAAACAGCTTGTCGCCGACTTCGATCAGTTTGATGCCGGGATTGTTCTTCTGGATGATCGACAGCGCCGGCTCCCGCACCGTGGCGCCTTCGACGACATCAGCCAGCACCGCCTGCTGCGTGGCATCGATGCCCATGGCGACGACCTCGACGTCCTCGCGATTGGCCTTGATCACTTCCCACAGCCAATACTGCAGGGTCGTGTTCGGCACCGAGCCGGCAGGCTGCGTGGCCAGCCGCGCCGCCTTGCCGGTCGCTGCACGATAACGCTTGAACGCCTCGGCCGGCGTAACGCCTTCGGCGAAGTGTTGGGCGAGCCGCGGACTGCCGACGAACACGTTCTCGCCGGTCGCAGTGGCGGCTACCACCTTTACGTCGATGCCACGCGAACGCGCGACACCCAGCGGGGCGATGCCCGCGACGTAGACATCGACGGTGCCCGAGGCCAGCGCCTGGATGGCGTGAGGCCCGGATTGGAAGGTCGTGAAGGCGAGATCGAGCCCCGCTTCCTTCGCCCAGCCCTCCTTGTCGGCGACCAGGATCGGCGCGACGCCGATCACCGGGATGTTGCCGACGCGGACGGGCACGCGAGCTCCCTGGGCCGCCGCGGTCCGCGACAGGATCGCAGGCGCAGCGAGGAGTGACGCGCCGCCGGCCAGGAAGGCACGGCGCTGGACGAAGGTCGGAATCATGATGCTCTTTCCAGATATAAAGGACGGCTTCAGCGAGCGTTCACGCGCGCCGGGCTCAGTCGCGCCGCCGCCAGGCGCGCATGGCCGGGTGTGGTGAACTGCGTGCCGTCCAGCTCGAAGAACGGACGGGCGGTGGCGTGAAAGCGAAAGGCGTTGCCGTCGCGCAGGACGATGCCCGCAGGCTCGCCCCAGATCTCGACGATGAATGGCTCTGACATGACTAACTCCTTCGTGGCCCCTTGCTCAGGGGGCCGGACTCGACTCTGAAAACTGTCGTCTTAGGTCCTGCGGCACATGCCGCATCGACAGGTCGAGCGAAGAAGGAGAGTTGGGCGAGTCATTGTCGTCTCTAGGTAGCAGTCTTGCGACCCTGCTGAAATGCCCTCGATTAGAGGCACAGACAATGGCGGCAGTTACCGTATTTCAGAGCCAAACAGAACGAACCGGGCGTTTCGACCAGCCGCTGGGAAAAATTCTTCTCCCCAATAGAAATGCCCGGTCCTCGCGGACCGGGCATTTGTTCTGGCAGATAGCTTGTAGTGTTAGGCCGCGACGGCGAGGCCCGTCGTTTCGTCGACGCCGGTCTTGAGGTTGATCACCTGCACTGCGGCGCCCGACGCGCCCTTGCCGAGATTGTCGAGCGACGCCACGACCAGGATGTTCTCCTCGGCGTCGTTGCCGTAGACCGCGAGCTCCATCGAGTTCGTGTCGGTCAGCCGGTCGGCCCGCAGGAACCGGTCGCGCTCCAGCCACTTGCGGTCGGCGAGCGGCCGAACGGTGACGAAGGTCTCGCCGGCATAGTGGTCGGCCAGCACCTTGTGTACGTCCTTCGCCGTCACCTTCTTGCCTACGATGTCGCGCGTGATCGGCACCATGACCAGCATGCCCTGGGCATAGTGACCGACCGACGGCACGAAGAGCGGCGCATGCGCCAGGCCGGAATACTTCTGCATCTCCGGCACATGCTTGTGCGTCAGCTCGACACCGTAGACGCCGAACGGCTCGACGTCCGGCGTGCCTTCATGAACCGCGATCAGCTCCTTGCCGCCGCCGGTGTAGCCCGAGACACCGAACACGGCCGGAGTCGCGTCCTTGCGGATGACGCCGGCCTCGACCAGCGGATGCATCAGCGCGATGCCGCCCGTCGAATAGCAACCGGGGTTGCTGATCCGGTTCGAGTCCAGCAGCTTCTGGCGCTGCGTCTTGGTCATCTCCGGAAAGCCGAAGGTCCAGTTGTCGGCGACACGATGCGCCGTGCTAGCGTCGATCACGCAGGTGTCGGCGTCGCCGACGGCAGCCATCAGCTCCTTCACCGCCGCGTCGGGAAGGCAGAGGACGGCGATGTCAGCGGCCTTGGTGATCTCGACCCGCTTGGCCAGATCCTTGCGATCGGCCATCGGCAGTTCGAGCAGTTCGACGTCCGGCCGGTCCTTCAGGCGCTCGTGGATCTTGAGCCCGGTCGTGCCGTGCTGGCCGTCGATGAAAATCTTGGTCTTGTTCGTGCTCATGCTGGGCTTCTTTCTCTCGGATTCAGGGCCTTTGGAAACTCGGCCAACTGGAGAAGAAGGTGATGGGAAGCCGCCTGATCCTCTCCAGCGGCTTCACGATACGGCGCGCCTGTTACGCGCGCGCGTCTTCACGCCGCTTGGAAAAGCGGCGACGTCGCGACCGGAAGAGAGCGGACGGCTGGATCATGGTGGGCCGGATATTTCATCGGGGAGCCCCGATGTCAAGATGGCGGGGACCGGCTAGGTTCTATTCTTCCCTGTTGGAGGCAGCCATGAGCCAGTCCCCCCATCCTGACGGCCTGTCGATGCTCGAGAAGCGAAAGATCGAGGCCGAGATCCTGAAAGAGGTCTACGAGACCCTGAAGGCGAGCCATGGCGAGGTTGTCGCCAAGAAGACCATCGAGGAGTCGGTGCGCCGTTCGGCGATCGAGCAGGCCCGCCAGTTCGCCGCGGCCGCACCAGGCGGCACCTCGCTCAAAGCTTTCCAGGACGTGATGCCGCTCTGGACCAAGGGCGGGGCGCTCGAGATCGAGGTCAAGGAACAGAGCGAAAGCAGTTTCACCTTCAATGTCGTGCGCTGCCGCTACGCCGAGACCTACAAGGCGATGGGCCTGGGCGAGATCGGCCATCTCCTCTCCTGCAATCGCGACGGCGCCTTTTGCGAAGGCTACGATCCCAAGCTCAAGCTCGAACGCACGCAGACCATCATGCAGGGCGCCAGCCACTGCAACTTCCACTACACGTACGAGAAGTAGAGCACCGGGGGCTCAGTTCAGGAACTCGGCCACCACGATGTGGCCGTCCTTGGCGGGCCAGGTGCGGGTCGGCACGGTCTCGTTGTTGAACACCGCCACGACCGTGCGCGCTGGCGAAGCTTCGAAGGCAAGCCTGCCTGTCGATGTACCCGGCACGCCATCGTTGATGCCGGGCGGCACCTTGCCGTCGAGCGTGAACTTGTCGCGACCGACGCCGAAATAGCCGCGCGGCCGGCTCATGATCGTCACGGCGCCGGCGCCTTCGTCCACCTTGGTGAAGGGTTGCGGCCGGAGATGCACGACATCGCTCGACCGCAGGAACGGCGAACGATAGGTGTGCGTCGTCGGCTGGCCCGGCATGTAGAGCACGAACTCGTAGTAGGCGTCCGAGCGGCCAATGAAGGGCCCCCACACGCCGTCTTCATCGGTGGTCTTGCGATGCAGCGCCACCGCGCTCAGCCGGTCACCGGTGCGGCTGTCGATTTCGAAGATCTCGACCTCGGCGCCGCTCGCGGCGACGTTGGTATAGGCGCCTTCAGCGATGCCGGTGACCTTGCCGTTCAGCACCGGCCGCGGCTCCTGCGCGATGAACATGCTGCCGGGCGCCTTGCCCGTGATGTGTTCGTACATCGCCGCAAAAGCGAGTTTGTGGAACGCGACCTCGCGATGGTCGAGTCCCTCGAGAATCACGTTCTTGGCGCCGCGCAGCTCGGACGCGTCGTAGCCGACGCCGGTCGGCTTGCCGGGGGCGCCGACGAAGCGGCCGTCGGGCTGGGAATATTTGTCGTTCCTGTCGGAGCGGATCGCCATCAGCTCGACACCGGGGATGAGATCGTCGGCGCCGGCATTCAGCCCTTTCAGGAACGGAAAGGCGCCGTTGAACTCGCTGCCGGGCAGTATGGTCTCGGATATCACTATGCCCCTGTTGGGCGTGCCGCAGAGCACGGCGTGGCTCACCTGCTCCGCGCCGCCGCCGTTCTTCAGGAAGCTGCGGATTGCATTGCCGCCGCGCGACGAACCGACAAGCGCCACCTTGCGCCGGCGCGTGGCCTTCAGGACTTGCGCCACAAATGTCGCCAGCTCCTTCATCTGGTCTTCGGATGAAGACCGGAATGGCTGCGGCTTGGAATCGTCGCTGCGGGCGTTGGGGTAGGCGAAGTCGATGGCGAAGAGCTGGTTGCGCTTGTAGCCGTTGGCCTCGAACCGCCAGATATTGTTGATCCAGAGCGCACTCGAATCGCCATTGCCGTGCACGAACACGACCGGCGGCGGTCCGGCTTCGGCCGGCGCCTGGCGGCGTGGTGCGCCCTGCGTTTGGGCGAGCGCCACCGAAGGCAGCAGCAAGCTCGCGCCGCCCAGGAACGCGCGTCGGTTGGGGCCCCCAAACGAGGATCGCAGGCCCTTGCTCATCACTCCCCCTGACATTCACCCTATGTTGGCAAATGCCGGCGCCCGACGCTACGCTCGCAACATGTCAATTTGTTACGTCACGAGCCCGGTCGGCCGACTGGCGATCGAGGCCGATCACGATGCCTTGACCGGCTTACGCTGGGCGAGTGACGGCGAGCGGGCGCGGGACCAGGGCATGAATCCCGTACTGAAAGAGGCTATGCGCCAGCTCGAACGCTACTTCGCCCGCCAGCTCAAACGCTTTGAGCTGCCACTCGCTGCACGCGGCACTGATTTCCAGAAGAGCGTGTGGAGGATGATGAGCGAGATTCCCTACGGCGAGACTGCGACCTATGGCGGCATGGCGATGGCGCTGAGCTCCGGGCCACGGGCGATCGGCATGGCGTGCGGGCGCAATCCCATCCCGATCATCGTGCCCTGCCATCGTGTCCTGGGCAGCGGCGGCAAGGAAGGCGGCTTCTCCGGCGGACAGGGCTTGCCGACCAAACGCAAATTGCTGGCGCTGGAAGGCGTCGTCCTCCTGTAGCTTCTCTGTCGTTGCGTCGGCGGGAAGCCCCGGCTACGGAGACGTCATGCGCGTGCTGATCACCCGGCCGGAACGCGAGGCGACAACGCTGGCGGCAGCGCTAGGCGAGCGCGGCCATGCGCCCGTGATCGCACCGTTGTTTCATCTGCAGATTCTGCGGCCACCTGCAGGGTTCTCCGCAGCGCTCTCGGCCGCCCAGGCGGTTCTGCTGACCAGCGCCAATGGCGCGCGGGCGCTCGCCGAGGCAAGCGATCAACGCGGCCGGCCGATCCTTGCCGTCGGCGACACCACTGCTTCGACAGCCGAAGGGTTGGGCTTCAGCGCCGTTGCCTCGGCATCAGGCGATGGTCTGGCGCTCGCCGATTTGGTCCGGGAGAAGCTTGATCCCAAATCGGGACCGCTGGTGCACGTGTCGGGCGCCGACATCGCCCTCGACTTTGCGGAGGCACTGAAGCCCGACGGCTTCGAGGTCCGCCGTTTCGCGCTCTACGATGCGCGCAAGGAAACCGCCCTGCCCGATTCGGCGCGTGCCGCGATCGAAGGCCGCGCCCTCGATGCCGCGACCTTCTTCTCGCCGCGCGCCGCCGACCTGTTCGTGCGGCTGGTGCAGGAGGCGGGCGTGTCGAGCGCGCTCACCGGTGTCACGGCCATCGCCATCAGCCCGACCGCGGCCGCTCCCTTGAAAACATTGCCGTTCAAGACGGTCGTGGCGGCGACACGACCGACCCGTCAGGCCGTTCTCGACGAAATCGACCGACTTGCCGCCACCGGCGTAGAAGGACCGAGCACCATGAGCGACACACCTTCTTCTCCCGATCGCGCTTCTGCCGATCCCGAGCCGCCCATTGCCTCCACTGCTCCTCCACCTGTCCAGACGCGCCGCGGCATCGGCGTGGTGGGCGCCTTCTTCACCGGCATCGTGTCGTCCTGCCTCGTGCTGGCAGGGGCATTGGTTTCATTGCCCTACTGGCCCGCCGAGATCCGTAACCTGTGGCGCGGCGAGGCCGCCGTGCCGGCGCCGACGCCCGCGCTAGACCTTCAGGCCGTCCGTCAGGATGCTGCCGCGGCCGCCACGGCGACAGTCACGGCCGCACGCGCTGAAATGATGGTCAAGCTCGACGACCTCGAGAAGCGTCTGCGTGCGCTGTCGACGACGGTAGCCGAGCGACCTGCCGCGGCTCCATCTCCGCCATCGGCGCCGGATCCCGCCATCGCCGAGTTGCGTCGCAAGGTCGAGGCGCTTGAAAGCCGCCCTGCGTCTGCACCGGCCCCCGACCCCGCTCCGCCAGCGGCCAGTGTGGCCGCGCCGAACCCGGACCAAGAGAGGGAGATCTCGACGCTGAAGCTCGAGATCGCCACGTTGCGCAATGCCCTGCAGTCGCTCGACCAGGCGGTGTCCGGTCAACGCGATCAGGCCAAGGTGCTGGCCGATGCCGTCGACAAGGCGCGCAGCGAAGCGAGCGCACGCGGCGCCGGCGAGCAGAAAGCCCTGGCCGCCGCCAACGCCTCGGCCGTGATCGGCATTGCGGCCCGGCTGAATGCCGCCCTCGACTCCGGCCTGCCCTTCGCCGCCGACCTCAAACTACTGGCGCCGCTGGCACAAAGCGACGCCAAGCTCGGCGAAGTCGTCACGGCCCTGCAGCCCTATGCCCAGTCCGGCGTCAGTTCGCGTGCCGCTCTCGCGGCCGCCTTTCCGGCGATGGCCAAGGCGGCCCTGGCCGACGATGTCGCCGACGATTCGTTCGGCGAACGGCTCATGGGCAAGGTGCGCAACCTCGTCTCGCTGCGCCGTGTCGGCGCCGACGTCCAGGGTGACAGCGTCGAGGCCAAGCTGGCCCGCGCCGAAGCGGCCGTCGAAGCCGGCGATCTCGGCAAGGCGGCAGAGCTGGTGAAGTCGATGCCGCCCCAGACCGCACGGGCAACGACGGGATGGCTATCGCGCGCCGAGGATCATCTAGCGGCTAAGCGCGCGATCGATCAGCTCGCGGCACAGGCCGTGGCGCTCCTCGGCGCGACGCGGTAAGCGGCCAATGACCACCCTCCGCACGCTCATCTGGTTCGTCGTTGCCGCGGTCGCCATGTTGGGCGCGGTGTGGCTCGCCGAACGGCCGGGCAGCCTGACGGCCGAATGGCAAGGCTGGCGCCTCGATACCAGCGTCGGCGCCTTGCTGGTCACCGTCGTCGTGCTGATCCTGGTCAGCATCGGCGCGTGGTTGCTCTATCGCTGGATCGTCGGCGCACCCGGCGCCCTGCTGGAGGGCTGGGGCGAAAGCCGACGCCGTCGCGGCTATCGCGAACTGACCCAGGGCCTCGCCGCCGTAGCCGCAGGCGATGGCGCAGAGGCACAGAAGCACGCGCGCAAGGCCGAGCAACTTCTGTCGGAACCGGCCTTGACCCTACTGCTGTCGGCGCAAGCCGCACAGCTCACCGGCGATCGCGACGGCGCCCAGCGTGCCTTCAACGCCATGCTCGAAGACGAGCAGATGGCCTTCCTCGGCCTGCGTGGCCTGATCGGGCAAGCACTGCGCGATGGCGACCAGTCCAAGGCGCTGGCGCTGGCCGAGCGCGCCTTCAAGCTCCGGCCGCAGACGCCGTGGGTCGTGCATTCGCTGTTCGACATGCAGGCCCAGACCGGCCAGTGGAGGGCGGCGCAAGAGACGCTGGAGTCGGGCATCCGCCGCAAGGTGGTGACCCAGGACAAGGGCCGGGCGCTGAAGGCGCTACTCGAAGTCGAGCGCAGCCGCGAAGCCGAACGCGAGGGTCGCACGAGCGACGCGCTTGCTTTGGCGCGTGAGGCATTTGGTCTGGCGCCCGAGCGCATCGCGGCCACGCAGCGGCTGGCCGAACTGCAGATCAAGACCGGCGACAAGAAGAAGGCGATGCGCACGATCGAGCGCGGGTGGGCCGTGGCGCCGCATCCCGATCTCGTGCCGCTCTACCTCGAAGCGTCAGACGAAAGCGAGGCGCTGAAGCGCATTGGTGTGGTGCGGAAGCTGGCCGGCCAGAATCCGGCCGACATCGAAAGTCACATTGCGCTGGCGCAGGCCTCGCTCGACGCGGGCCTGTGGGGCGAGGCGCGGCGTCACCTCGAAACCGCCGCCGGCACCAACCCGCCGGTGCGCGTCTGCCGTCTCATGGCCGAGGTCGAGGAGCGCGCGCAGTCCGATCCGGCGAAGGTCCACGACTGGCTGGCGAGGGTCGCCGACGCGCCGGCCGACCGCAGCTGGCGGTGCGGCTCGTGCGGTGCGCATCACGAAGCCTGGCGGCCGGTCTGCGAGAGCTGCGGCGCCTTCGGCACGCTGCAGTGGCGCGCGCCGGGCACCTATGGCCATATCCTGCCGCCGGAAGCGCAGCCCGCGCCCGCTCTTTCCCCTCCGACGCCAACGTCGCCGATGCCCTCTCCTACTACGGGGTCATAGATGTTCGAGACCACTCTCGCCGGCAGCCTGCCCAAGCCAGCCTGGCTCGCCACACCGAACGTTCTGTGGGCGCCCTGGACGCTCTCCGGCGCGCCCCTCTTCGAAGCCAAGGACGACGCGACGTTCCTGGCGATCCGCCGCCAGGAAGAGGCCGGGCTCGACATCGTCAGCGACGGCGAGCAGGCGCGGCAACATTTCGTGCACGGCTTCCTGGCTGAGGTCGACGGTGTCGACTTCGACAAGAAGGTGCGCATGGGCATCCGCAACAACCGCTACGATGCCGATTGCCCGACCGTGACCGCGCCGCTCAAGCGTCGCCGGTTCGTGCACGAGCGCGAGGCGCGGGTCGCGCGTGCCGCCACGTCGCGCAAGCTCAAGTTCACCTTGCCCGGCCCAATGACGCTGATCGACACGCTGGCCGACGGCTACTACGGCGATCGCGTGAAGATGGCCTTCGCCTTCGCCGAACTCCTGAACCAGGAAGCGAAGGAGCTGGAGAAAATCGGCGTCGACGTCATCCAGTTCGATGAGCCTGCCTTCAACGTCTACCTGAAGGAGACGGTGGACTGGGGCGTGCCGGCGCTGGAGAAGGCGGCCGAGGGCCTGAAATGCACCACGGCCGTCCACATCTGCTACGGCTACGGCATCGAAGCCAACATCAAGTGGAAGGAAACGCTGGGCGAAAGCTGGCGCCAGTACGAAGAGACCTTCCCGGCGCTCGATCGCAGCTCGATCCAGCAAGTGTCGCTCGAATGCCGCGAGAGCCACGTGCCGCCGGAGCTGATGAAGCTGCTCAAGACCAAGACCGTGCTGGTCGGCGCCATCGACGTCGCCTCGGATAAAGTCGAGACACCCGAGCAGGTCGCCGAAACGCTGAAGCTCGCCACGAAGTTCGTCGATCCCGAGCGCATCCAGGCCTGCACCAACTGCGGCATGGCGCCGATGACGCTGGGCGTCGCCTACGGCAAGCTGCGCGCTCTCGCCGAGGGTGCCGCGCTGGCGCGAAAGGCTTTCTAGCTAAGGCGTACGCGGAAGCCGCTGGCGGAGCGCATAGAGCATCTCCAACGCCTCGCGCGGCGAGAGTTCGTCGGGATTGACCTCGGCCAGCGCCTTCTCGACTTCCGATTCTTTCTGCTTGCCCGAACCGCCAGCCGGTCGCGCGGGTGCGGCGGCAAAGAGCGGCAGATCGTCGGCGAGCTTGGTCACCGCACCCGACTGCTCGCCCTTCTCCAGCACCGCCAGCACTTCCTCCGCGCGCGTTACGACGGCGGCCGGCAGACCGGCGAGCTGGGCGACGTGGATGCCATAGGACCGATCGGCGGCGCCCGGCGCCACTTCGTGCAGGAACACGACCTCGTTCTGCCACTCCTTCACGCGCATCGTGTAGGGCGCTAGAGCGGCGAGCCGTTCCTTGAGCGCGCCCAGCTCGTGATAGTGCGTGGCGAACAGGGCGCGGCTTCGATTGATGTCGTGCAGATGTTCGAGCGTCGCCCAGGCGATCGACAGACCATCGAAGGTCGCCGTGCCACGGCCGATCTCGTCGAGGATGACGAGGCTCCTCGCCGTCGCCTGGTTCAGGATGGCCGCGGTCTCGACCATCTCGACCATGAAGGTGGAACGACCGCGCGCCAGATCGTCGGCAGCGCCAACACGGCTGAACAAGCGATCGACGATGCCGATGGTCGCCGTCTTGGCCGGCACGAACGAACCGGCCTGCGCCATCACCGTGATCAATGCGTTCTGGCGGAGGAAGGTCGACTTGCCGGCCATGTTGGGACCGGTCAGCAGCCACAGCCGCCGCTCGGTGCCGAGGTCACAATCGTTGGGCACGAACCCTGAGCCGCCCTGCTTGGAGAGCGCCGCCTCGACCACGGGATGCCGCCCGCCTTCGATGGCGAAGGATGGTTCGTCGGTGAGCAGCGGCCGCACATAGTTGCTGGAGGCAGCAAGCTCCGCCATCGCCGCGGCGACATCGAGGGTGGCGAGCGCGCGACCGGCCGCCGCGATGGCCGTCGACACCACCAACACCTTGGCGACCAGCTCCTCGAAGATCGCGAGTTCCAGCGCCAGTGCCTGATCGGCAGCACGGCCGATGCGGGTCTCCAGATCGGCAAGCTCGGCGGTGCTGTAGCGCGTGGCATTCGACATCGACTGCCGGCGCGAGAAACCGAGGGCCGCGATATCGAGCTTGTCGGCATGCGTCGCCGTCACCTCGATGTGGTAGCCGATCATGTTGTTGTGGCGGATCTTCAGCGAGGGGACGCCGGTCGAAGTCCGATACTTGGCTTCCAGTGCCGCGACGGTCTTGCGGCTGTCGTCGCGCAGGGTGCGTTGTTCGTCGAGCTCGGTGCGATAGCCCTGGCGTACGAAGCCGCCGTCGCGCGTCAGAAGCGGCGGTTCGTCCGCCAGCGCTTCAGTGAGAGCCGCGACCGTAGCCCGATGGCCCGAGCAGTCCGCCACGATGCCGGCGAGCGGCGCGGGCGGCGGCGCCAAGGCTTCAGGTTCCGCCTTCAACGACTCCGCCAGCGTCTCGCCTGATTCCAGCCCATCGCGCAACGCTGCGAGATCGCGCGGACCGCCGCGACCGACACTGAGCCGCTGCAACGCACGCTCGACATCGGGCGTGCGCCGCAGCGCCTCGCGGACACGCTCGCGCACGGCCGGCCGCTCGACGAAGAGCTGCACCAGGTCGAGGCGACGTTCGATCTCGGGACGTTCGGTCAGTGGCGCGGCGATACGCTCGGCCAGCAGACGCGCGCCTGGACCTGTGAGCGTGCGGTCGATGGTGGCGAGCAGGCTGCCGTCACGCCGGCCATCGAGGCTGCGCACCAGTTCAAGGTTACGCCGCGTCGCCGGATCGATCTCCATCGTGCCGTCGGCGCGCTCGCGGCGCGGCGGCGAGAGTGCGGGTCGCTTGCCGGCCTGGGTCAGCTCGACATAGTCGAGCAGGGCGCCGCAGGCCGCGATCTCGGCGCGCGAGAAGCTGCCGAAACTGTCGAGGGCAGCGACATTGAACGCCGCCTGCAGGCGCTTGCGGGCATTGTCGCTGTCGAACCGCGCCGAGGGCAGCGGCGTCAGGACGGAATTCCATTCCTCCAGCACCGTCTTCAGGGGTTCGCGCGCCAGCAGCCGGTCGGGCACCAGCAATTCGCCCGGCGCCAACCGCGCCAGCGCGGCCGCGACCTGGCCCGGCTGTAGCGGCTGGGCTGCGAAATCGGCCGTCGACAGGTCGAGCCAGCCCAGCGCCAGTTCGCCCTGCGCCTCGGCGAGGGCGGCGAGGTAGTTGTGGCTGCGGGCATCGAGCAGCGCGTCCTCGGTCAGTGTGCCCGGCGTGATGACGCGCACCACGGCGCGCTCGACCACCGACTTGGCGCCGCGCTTCTTGGCTTCGGCCGGATCCTCGACCTGCTCGCATACTGCAACTTTGAAGCCCTGGCGGATCAGTCGCGACAGGTAGGCTTCGTGGCTGTGCACCGGCACGCCGCACATCTTGATGTCTTCGCCGAGATGCTGACCACGCTTGGTGAGCGCAATATCGAGCGCCGCCGAGGCCTTCACCGCGTCGTCGAAGAACAGCTCGTAGAAATCGCCCATCCGGTAGAAAACCAGATGGTCCGGATGCGCAGCCTTGATCGCCAGATACTGGCGCATCATCGGCGTGGCGTCGGCGGGAATGGCGGAACTGTCCGGCACGAAACTCCTCCGAGCCCGGTCTAGCACAGGCGACCGGGCGGGCCATGTGGACGAGAGGTGGACGATATCTGGGGACCGGATACCGACATGAAAGGCGGCGTTGCAGCGCGGCATGGCCTGCTGGCACAGGTCTTGGATTGCCGCCAATATGACGCCTCAACCGGGAGAGAAACGAATGGCGAGCAGCGGCTCGGAAGCAATGGTCAATGAAATGGGCGATCTCGACGGCGATTCGCTGCGCATGCACCGCGAGGGGCGGCCCGGGAAGATCGAGATCATTGCGACCAAGCCCCTGGTCACGCAGCGCGACCTGGCGCTGGCCTATTCGCCTGGCGTTGCCGCCCCGTGCCTGGAGATCGCGAAGAACCCGGACACGGCATATGACTATACGGCCAAGGGCAATCTGGTCGCGGTGATCTCCAACGGCACCGCCGTGCTGGGCCTGGGCGACCTGGGTGCGCTCGGCGGCAAGCCGGTGATGGAGGGCAAGGCCGTCCTCTTCAAACGCTTCGCCGACGTCGACTGCATCGACCTCGAAGTCGACACCAGAGACGTCGACGAGTTCGTGAACTGCGTGCGCTATCTCGGGCCGACCTTCGGCGGCATCAACCTCGAGGACATCAAGGCGCCGGAGTGCTTCATCATCGAGCAGCGCCTGCGCGAGTTGATGGACATCCCGATCTTCCACGACGACCAGCACGGGACGGCGATCGTCTCGGCCGCCGGCCTGATCAACGCGCTGCACCTCACCGGTCGCAACATCAAGGACATCAAGATGGTGGTGAACGGCGCGGGCGCCGCCTCCATCGCCTGCATCGAGCTGGTCAAGGCCATGGGCCTGCCACACGACAACGCCATCCTATGCGACACCAAGGGCGTCATCTACCAGGGCCGCACCGAGGGCATGAACCAGTGGAAGAGCGCGCACGCGGTGAAGACCAAGGCGCGCACCCTGGAAGAGGCCATGAAGGGTGCCGACGTCTTCTTCGGCCTTTCGGTCAAGGGCGCGGTGACCAAGGAGATGGTCCAGTCGATGGCGGCCAAGCCGATCATCTTCGCCATGGCCAATCCCGATCCCGAGATCACGCCCGAGGACGTGAAGTCGGTGCGCGCCGACGCCATCATCGCCACCGGCCGCAGCGACTACGCCAACCAGATCAATAACGTGCTGGGCTTCCCCTACATCTTCCGTGGCGCGCTCGACGTGCGGGCGCGCACCATCAACGAAGAGATGAAGATCGCCGCCGCCGAGGCGCTGGCCAAGCTCGCCCGTGAGGACGTGCCCGACGAGGTCGACCGCGCCTATTCCGGTCGTCGCCTGCGCTACGGGTCGGATTATGTCGTGCCAGTGCCGTTCGATCCGCGCCTGATTTCCTTCGTCTCCTGTGCGGTGGCGCAGGCTGCTATGGATTCCGGCGTGGCCCGCAAGCCGATCCCCGACATGGCGGAATACCGTCGCTCCCTGTCGGGCCGACTCGATCCGACCAGTCACTGGCTGCAAAGCCTGTTCGAGCAGGTGAAGGCCAATCCGCGACGCATCGTCTTCGCCGAGGGTGAGGAGGAGCGCACCATCCGCGCCGCCGTCATGTTCCGCGACAACGGCTACGGCACGCCGATCCTGATCGGCCGCGAGGAGCAGGTGCGCGAGACCATGAAGACGCTCGGCATAAACAATGCAGCGGGCATGGAAATTCACAACGCGCGGCTCTCGACCCGGAACGCGCCCTACACCGACATGGTCTACAAGCGGCTGCAACGCGATGGCTTCCTGCATCGCGACGTGCAGCGCATGGTCAACCAGGGCCGCAACGTGTTCGGTGCCTGCATGGTGGCGATGGGCGACGCTGACGGCATGGTGACCGGCATCACGCGGCGCTTCCCGGAGTGCTACGGCGACGTCAAGCGTGTGATCGACATCGAGCCCAACAAGGTGCCGATCGGCTACTCGATCATCGTCTCGCGCCAGGGCACGGTGTTCCTGGCCGATACGTCGATCAACGAGACGCCCACCCCCGAACAGCTCGCGACCATCGCCAAGCAGATGGCGAAGAATGTGCGGATCATGGGCCACGATCCGCGCGTCGCGTTCCTGTCGTTCTCCAACTTCGGCAGCCGCGAGATCGAGCGCATCGACCGCATCCGCAAGGCGATCCGCCTGCTCGACGCCGAGGAGGTCGACTTCGAGTACGACGGCGAGATGCAGGCCGACATGGCGCTCGACTACGAGCTGCTGCGCTCGACCTACCCGTTCTGCCGCCTCACCGGGCCGGCCAACGTGCTGGTGATGCCGGGCCTGCACTCCGCCCACATCTCCTCGCGGCTGATGCAGTCGCTGGGCGGCGTGACGGTGATCGGCCCGGTGATCGACGGGCTGCAGAAGCCGGTGCAGATCGTGCAGATGGGCGCCACGGTGAGCGACCTGGTGAACCACGCCGCTCTCGCCGCCTACGGCGCGCTCAGCAACGGCCGCTAGGCGCGATCAGCAGCAATGGCGCTGGAGACCTGGTGGCTCTATCTCGGCGCCGTCGTGCTGATCGCCAGCACGCCGGGACCGAACGTGCTCTACGTTACCACCCGAAGCATCCGCTTCGGGCTGGGACCGGCCTTCGTCGGCATGACGGGCTGTCTCCTGGCGCTCGTGCTGATGCTCACGGGTTCGGTCGCCGGACTGAGCGCGCTCCTGCTGGCGCTGCCGACCGCCTTCGATGTCCTGAAGATCGCGGGCGCCGCCTACCTGGCCTATCTCGGCATTCAGCTCTGGCGTGAGCCGGTTGAACCCGACGCCGCGCCACTGCCGACAGGCACGTCGAAGACAGCGCTGTTTCGCGACGGTTTCCTGGTGGGCATCAGCAATCCCAAGCTGCTGATCTTCGCGGCGGCCTTCTTCCCGCAGTTCATCGACCCCACGACGGCGTGGATGCCGCAGTTTGCGCTGATGGTCGCGACCTTCGTGGGTGTCGAGCTGTTCTTCTATTCGATCTACGCGCTCTCCGGCCGCAAGCTGGCGGACCGGCTGATGCACGGGATCTGGCGGCGCCGATTGAACCGGGCCAGCGGCCTGGTCTTCATCGGGTTTGGCGCCGCCCTGCTCCGCTACAAGCCCTGATAGCGGAGGCTACTGCTTCACCTTCACGACGGTGAGCTGATGCTTGCGGCCGTCGCGCGCTGTCCAGGAAATCGACTGGCCCACGGCAAGCCCGATCAGCGCGGCGCCGACCGGCGTCATCACCGAGATCTTGTGCGCGTCGCTGTCTTCGTCGACCGGATAGACCAGCGTCTCCGTCAGCTCGCGACCATCGTCGGACCGGAACGTCACCGTCGAGCCCATGCGCACGACATCGTCCGGCACGCTGCCGTCTTTCACGACCTTGGCGCGTTCCATTTCGGACAGCAGCTCTTCCGCGACCTCAGGCAAACGCTCGAGAGAAGCAGTGGCGAGATCGGTCAGCCGCTCATAGTCGGCGGTGCTTACGATGATGTTGGGAACCGACCGGTTCCGCACGACTGCGGGCATCGCGGATGCTCCTGCTATTGAAAACACAAAAATGAAAGAACTGTCGGCAATCGCGCATGGCGATCGGGTGCCCCGACGCCGGGACACGATGGGCCGGCTCGGGGACTACGCTTCCGCGATCGGATGGTTCCGCCGCGGCACCAGGGAAAGGACTGCCGAGAAGTTCATACCTAAGAGGTAAGCCCGCGCGCACAGGCTTTCAAGCCCGTTTACACGGCAGCCGCAGCCGACGTTACTTGGTCGGCTTGCCGAGCCCACCGCGCTCGCGCCGCGCCTCGTAGGCCTGGACAACCGCATAGGCCGTGCGCAGATGTGGTGCTGCGATGCCGTATTTGCGCGCCCGACCCAGCATGTCGCCGATCACGTGGCGGCCTTCGATCTGGCCGCCTTTTTCGAGGTCGCCCAGCATCGAGGCGGCAAAGCCCGAGCCGCGCTGCGTGAGATAGGTCTTGAGGTTGGCGATGCCCTTGTCGCCCGGATCGAACCCTTCGGCCGCGGCAACCTTGCGGCATTCCTCGACAGTCTCGACCATCAGCGCCTCGCCGTCATCGGCCGCCATGATGTCGCCGGTCGTGCCACGCAACGTGCAGCACATCGCGGCGAGCGAGGTCAGCATGATCCACTTGTCCCAGAGATCCTGGTTGATCTTCTCGTTCAGGCCACCGTCGATGCCGGCCTTCTTGCAGGCGGCGTCGAGATCCTTCAGCGACTGACGCGCCGGCTGGCCGGAGCGTTCACCGAAGGAAACACCGGCGAACGGGCTGGTGTGCAGCACCTCGCCGTTGGGACCCAGCATGCCGCCGATGCGCGCCAGACCGCCGGCAATCTTGTCGGCGCCGAACTTGGCATCGAGCACGCCGAAATGCGCGTGGCCGTTCAGCATCGGCACGATAGTGGTGTTGGCGCCTACCGCCGGCGCGATCGACTCGATCGCCGAGTCGAGGTCGTAGGCCTTGCAGGCGAGGATGATGAGGTCGTACGGGCCTCCGTCGCTGCCCTTGGTGACGACCTTGACCGGCAGCACCGCGTCGCCCTTGGGGCTCTTGATGACCAGGCCCTCGGCCTTGACCTTGGCAGCGCGCTTCTCGCGCAGCAGGAACGTCACGTCCGCGCCGGCCTGATGGAGACGCGCGCCGAAATAACCGCCGACCGCGCCGGCACCGAGGATAAGGATCTTCACGACTTCGAACTCCTTTCGGCCAGCCAGTCCGCGAGCCATGTCGCGAGATCGTCGGTCTGGTGGTGGATGTGGCTGAGATCGGTATCGGCCGCGCGCTTCACGCTTTCGTCGGTGCGGATCCACACCGTGCGCATGCCCATGTCGGCGGCAGGTTTGAGATTGACCGAGATGTCATCGGCAAAGGCGGCGCGCGTCGGGTCGACGTTGTGCTGCTTCACGAGCTTCTCGTAGATCTGCTTGTGTGGCTTCGGCCAATAGTCGCCGGCTGCGATGTCGAAGATCGCCTCGAAGTGATGCGCCACGCCCAACCGCTCCATGACCCTCTCGGCGTGCGGCACGTCGCCGGCCGTGAAGATGAGCTTGCGGCCCGGCAGCGCGCGCAACGACGCTTCGAGCGCGGGATTGGCCTCGACCGGCGAATAGTCGATGTCGTGGACGTAATCGAGATAATGCTTCGGGTCGACGCCATGCAGGCTCATCATGCCGCGCATCGACGTGCCGTGATCGCGCCAGTATTCCTTCTGAACCCGCCGCGCTTCCTCGGCGTCGACCTTCAGCCAGTCCGAGATATAGCGGCCGATGCGCACGTCGATCTGGGCGAACAGGTTGCAGCGCGCCGGATACAGCGTGTTGTCGAGATCGAAAAGCCAGACGTCGGGATCATGTTTGGGAGGCATGGCAGGGCTGGCTTAGCCGCCAGCCGTGCGCTTGTCGAGGCGGTGGATTATAAGGAAGGCAATGGATACGCTGACGATCGTCCTCCTCGCCGCCGTCGCGCTGCTGGTGCTGCTTCTCCTCGTGATCCTGCTGCGCCAGGGCAGCAGCAGCCGCGATGCAGAGCAGATGCGTCATCAGCTCGGCCTGGCGCTCAGCCAGCAGGCCGACACCGTGCAGCGGGTCGAACGTTCGCTACGCGAGCAGGAACAGGCGCTGAGCAAGGTCGTCCACGAACGGCTGGACCGCACCGAGAAGGCCACCGGCCAGATCGTCACCGACCTGCGCGAGCGGCTGGTCCGCATCGACGAGGCGCAGAAGAAGATTGGCGAGCTGTCGACCCAGGTCGTGAGCCTGCAGGAAGTGCTCTCCAACAAGCAGGCGCGCGGCGCCTTCGGCGAAGTGCAGCTGAACGACCTGGTATCGAGCGCCCTGCCTCCCTCGGCCTACGCCTTCCAGGTGACGCTCTCTTCGGGCGTGCGCGCCGACTGTCTCCTGAAGCTGCCGCATCCGCCGGGACCGATTGCCATCGACGCCAAGTTCCCGCTGGAGAGTTATCGCGCGCTGCGCGCGGTGGCGCCGGGCGACACCGCGGCTCTGCAGGCCGCGCAACGCGCCTTCCAGCAGGCGATGCGCAAGCATATCGGCGACATTCGCGAGAAGTATGTCGGCGTGCCGGGCGAGACCGCCGAGTCGGCGCTGATGTTCCTGCCGTCGGAAGCGGTCTATGCCGAACTGCACGCCAACTTCACGGCAATCGTCGAGGAATCCTACAAGGCGCGTGTCTGGATCGTCTCGCCCACGACCATGATGGCCACGCTCAACACCGTGCGCGCCGTCCTCAAGGACGTGCGCATGCGCGAGCAGGCAGGCGAGATCCAGAAGACGGTCGGCCTGCTGCTTGACGACGTGAAACGTCTCGACGAGCGGGTCGAGAAGCTCAAGTCACACTTTGCGATGGCTGAGAAGGACCTGCGCGACGTCGACATCTCGGCTGACCGCATCACCAAGCGCGGTCAGCGCATCCTCGACGTCGATCTTGGCGACGATCCGCCGTCCTTACCGAAGCTTTAGGCTCAGCCCCCGAGCTTAGCCCCAGGGACCGCGGCCCGAGTCCCGCGGTGCGGAGCCCCAGGGGCTGTTGCCCGTCTGCGGGATGCTCGACCGCGCCGGACGCGACGTGCCGGCCGGCTGCGGACTGTAACCGCCCGTCGACGCCATCGCCTGCAGGCGCGCAATGCGCTCTTCCATCGGCGGATGGGTCGAGAACAGGCTCGACATGCCACCGGCAGCGGCCAGCGGGTTGGCGATGTACATATGCGCCGTCGCCGGATTGCGCTCCGCCGCCTGGTTATGGATCTGCTGCGTGCCGGCATGCAGCTTGGCCAGCGCCGAGGCAAGCCACATCGGCTGGCCGCAAATCTCCGCGCCCATGCGATCGGCTTCGTATTCGCGGCCACGGCTGATCGCCATCTGGACCAGCATGGCGGCCATCGGCGCTAGGATCATCGCGGCAATAGCCACGATCGGGTTCACCATCGGCCGGCCTTCCGAATCGCGGCCGCCGCCCATCAAGCCGCCGAAACTCGCCAGCATGCCAATGGCACCCGAGAGCGTCGCCGCGACCGTCATGATCAGGGTGTCGCGATGGCGGACATGGCTCAGCTCGTGCGCCATCACGCCCGCGATCTCCTCGCGCGAAAGGTTGCGCAGCAGGCCGGTCGTGGCCGCAACGGCGGCATGTTCGGGGTCGCGGCCGGTCGCGAAGGCGTTCGGCTGGTCCTCGTCGATCAGGTAGACCTTCGGCATCGGCAGGTTGGCGCGCTGGGCGAGCTGCTGGACAATGCCGAAGAGCTCGGGCGCGGTCTCCGGCCCGACCTCCTGCGCGTTGCTCATGCGCAGCACCATCTTGTCGCTGTTCCAGTAGGCAAACACGTTCATGCCCAGCGCCACGACGAGCGCAAGCACAAGGCCGGATTGGCCACCCAACAGATAGCCCACGACCAGGAAGAAGCCTGTCAGTCCGGCCAGGAGAAGGGCAGTCTTGAAGTAGTTCATGGCGGGAAAGATGGTTTCAAACTGTGGCGAAACAAGGCGTGCGCAGGCATCATGACAGTATGACCGAGCCCAAGACACCTGCGCCGCCGGAGCCAGCCAAGGCAGAACCGGCCGCCCCCGTCCCGCCCGAGAAGCCGAAGAAGGTCGAGGAGATCGGCGGCCCGCCCGGTCCCGAACCGACGCGCTACGGCGACTGGCAGTTCAACGGCAAGGTGACGGACTTCTAAAATGCGCACCGACATCTTCCACCCCGAGTTCAAGGCACAACCCTGGTGGTGGGAGGCGTGGACGCCGAACAACGCCCTGTCGCAGGATCCGCCGGCCCGCACCGACGTGGTGATCGTAGGTGCGGGTTATGGCGGCCTCTCGACGGCGCTGGAACTGCGGCGCAACGGGGTCGGCGCCGTCGTGCTGGAGCGCGGCGACTTCGGTATCGGGGCGTCGACGCGCAACGGCGGCATGATCTCAGGCGGCACCAATCTCGGCAAAGGGCTGGGCGGCAAGAGCCCCATCGCCGAGGAATTCGAGCGCCTGAAAGCCGAGCTGATGGGTGCCGGTGCCGACTCGCTCAGCGTGCTGGAAGACATCATCGCGCGCGAGAAGATCGAGTGCGGCCTGCATCGCAACGGCCGCTTCGTCGGCGCCTGGACGCCACGCCACTACGACGACCTCGCGACCAAAGTCGAAACCTACAACAAATACGCCAATGCCGGCGCCGAGATGATCCCGCGCGAGCGCCAGCGCGAGATGATCGCGTCGGACTACTACTTCGGCGGCATGCATGCCACGCGCGCCGGCCATCTGCACCCCGCGCTCTACTACAAGGGCTTGCTGGAAGCCGCGCATCGCGCCGGCGCGATCCTCTGCGCCAAGGTCGAGGCGGAGCGGCTGGAGAAGGTCACGAACGGCTGGCGCGTACTGACCCCGAAGGGACCGATCGAGTGCCGCGAGGTCGTGGTCGCGACCAACGGGTATACCGGCGATCTGACGCCGCGGCTGAAGCGCCGCGTCGTGCCGGTGGCGAGCCACATCATCGCGACGGAAGAGCTGCCCGAGCCCGCAAGCAAGCTGATCCCCGAGATGCGGGCGATCGGGGACACCAAGCGCGTGCTGACCTACTACAGGCCCTCGCCCGACGGCACGCGGCTGATCTTCGGTGGCCGCGCACGCTTCACCGCGGCGCCCCCGGAAGTCAGTGCGCCGGCGCTCTACCAGTACATGATCGACCGCTTCCCGCAGCTCGACGGCATCCGCATCACCCATGTCTGGACGGGCAATGTCGCCTTCGCCCTCGATTACATGCCGCACATGGGTACCGACGAGGGCGTGCACTATCTGCTGGCCTGCAACGGCAACGGCGTCGCCATGATGACCTATCTCGGCACCGAAACTGCGCGGAAGATCGCCGGTGGTCGCAACGTGCCAGTCAATCCGCTGGATGGCCGCGATTTCCCCGAACACGCGCTCTACAACGGCGATCCTTCGTGGTTCCTGCCGATCGTCGGCGCCTGGTATCGCACGCGCGACTGGCTCGATCGCCGGATGGCCGCCTAGAGCGTTTGCTTGCGAGGCGGCCGGGGCCGGGGCAAGACTAGTCGCGTGACCCAAGCTCTTCCCGTCTCTCTCGCCGATATCCGTGCCGCGGCTTCCCGCATCGCCGGCGCGGTCGTCCACACGCCCTGCCTGCGCAGCGAGACGCTGTCGCGCATCGCCAAGGCCGACGTCTGGGTGAAGTTCGAGAACCTGCAGTTTACGGCCTCGTTCAAGGAGCGCGGCGCGCTCAACACGCTGCTGCAGCTCACCGCAGAAGAACGCAAACGCGGCGTCATCGCCATGTCGGCCGGCAACCATGCGCAGGGCGTCGCCTACCACGCCGGGCGGCTGGGCATTCCCGCCACCATCGTGATGCCGTCCTTCACCCCCAACAACAAGGTGAAGCACACGCGCGACCACGGTGCGCGCGTCGTGTTGAAAGGCGACACGCTGTCGGAGTCGGCGGCCGAGGCCCATCGTCTGGCCGACGCCGAGAAGCTGGTCTTCGTCCATCCTTACGATGACCCGCGCATCATCGCAGGCCAGGGCACGATCGCGCTGGAAATGCTCGAAGACGTGCCCGAGCTCGACACCTTGGTGGTGCCGGTGGGTGGCGGCGGCATGATCGCCGGCTGCGCCGTCGCAGCGCGCGGGCTCAGGCCCGACGTGAAGGTGATCGGTGTCGAATCGGCGGGCTATTCGGCGATGCGCCAGCTCCTGGCCGGCGACGAGGTCACGGTGGGCGGCGACACCATCGCCGAAGGCATCGCCGTCCGCGACATCGGCAAGGCGCCGCTCGCCATCGCCCGCGCCCTGGTCGATCGCGTGTTGGCGGTGGACGAGGTGGCCATCGAACGCGCCATCGCTCTGTTCCTCGAAGTCGAAAAGACGGTGGCCGAAGGCGCCGGCGCGGCCGGCCTAGCCGCCCTGCTGGCGCATCCGGAGCATTTCACCGGCCGCAAGGTTGGCCTCGTCCTCTGCGGCGGCAATATCGACACGCGCCTGCTCGCGTCCGTGCTGTTGCGCGGCCTGGTGCGCGATGGCCGGATCGTGCGGCTGCGGCTGATGATCGGCGACCTACCGGGCCAACTCGCCCGCGTCGCCGGCCTGATCGGCGGCGCCGGCGGCAACATCGTGGAAGTGCAGCACCAGCGCCTTTTCGGCAGTGTCGTCGCCAAGGCCACGGAGCTCGATGTCACCGTCGAAACCCGCGACCGCAGCCATGCCCGGGAGTTGGTTTCGGCGCTGGAGGCCGAAGGCTTTAAGGTGCGGGTGCTCGAGGGCGTGGACGCGTAAATCCGCCGCTTTGCCCCCACTGGGGCGCGGGCTAAAAGACCGGCCATGTCCGCCTCGACCCAATACGTCCCCTCGCCCACGCCCGACCTCGCCAAGATCGAGCGGGCGCTGATCTCCGTCTCCGACAAGGAGGGCCTGGTCGAACTGGGCAAGGCGCTGGCCGCCCATGGGGTCGAAATCCTCTCGACCGGAGGCTCGGCCAAGGCGCTGCGCGACGCCGGACTCAAGGTGACCGAGGTCAGCGACCACACAGGCTTCCCCGAGATCATGGATGGCCGCGTGAAGACGCTGCAGCCCTCGATCCACGGCGGCATCCTCGCCCGCCGCACCGACGCCGGCCACAGGAAGGCGATGAGCGATCACAAGATCGCCGGCATCGACCTCGTGGTGGTGAACCTCTACCCGTTCGAAGCCACAGTGGCGCGCGGTGCGGACTTCCCGACCTGCGTCGAGAATATCGACATCGGCGGCCCCGCCCTGATCCGCGCCTCGGCCAAGAACCACGACTTCGTCACGGTGGTGGTCGATCCGGCCGACTACAAATCCGTTCTCGACGAGCTGCAGGCCCACAAGGGCGCCACGACGCTCGGCCTGCGCCGCAAGCTCGCGGCCAAGGCCTATGCCCGTACCGCTTCCTACGATTCGGCTATCGCCAACTGGTTCGCACAGCAGGAAGGCGAAACCTTCCCCGAGCGGTTGACCTTGTCGGCGGCGCGCGTGCAGACCCTCCGATACGGCGAGAACCCGCACCAGAAGGCCGCCTTCTACAGCGACGGCAGCAATCGGCCGGGCGTCGCCACGGCACGCATCGTCCAGGGCAAGGAGCTTTCCTACAACAACATCGGCGATACCGAAGCGGCCTACGAATGCGTGGCCGAATTCAAGGAGCCGGCGGTCGTCGTGGTGAAGCATGCCAACCCGTGCGGTGTCGCTGTCGCCAAGAACCAGTACGACGCCTACCTCAAGGCCTATGCTTGCGATCCGGTCTCGATCTTCGGCGGCATCGTCGCGGTCAACACGACGCTCGAGGCGAAGACGGCCGAGGATCTGTCGAAGCTCTTCCTCGAGGTCGTGATCGCGCCCGACGCAACGCCCGAGGCGCTGGCGATCTTCGCCAAGAAGAAGAACGTGCGCGTGCTGCTGGCCGGCACTCTGCCTGACCCGACCACCGCCGGCATGACCCTGAAGAGCGTGGCCGGCGGCTATCTCTTTCAGACCCGCGACAACGGCCACGTGAAGAAGAGCGACCTCAAGGTCGTGACCAAGCGGTCGCCGACGGCGCAGGAGCTCGACGATCTCCTGTTTGCCTTCACTGTCTGCAAGCACGTGAAGTCGAACGCCATCGTCTATGCCAAGGGCGGCGCCACCGTGGGTGTCGGCGCGGGCCAGATGAACCGTCGCGACTCCTCGCGCATCGCCGCCATCCGCGCCGCCGAATCGGGCGAGATGGCCAAGCTGGCAGAGAGCCCGGCGATTGGCAGCGTAGTTGCCTCCGATGCCTTCTTCCCCTTCGCCGACGGCCTGCTGGCTGCTGCCGAAGCCGGCGCCACGGCAATCATTCAGCCGGGCGGCTCAATGCGCGACCAGGAAGTCATCGACGCTGCCGACGAGAAAGGCCTCGCCATGGTCTTCACTGGCATGCGGCACTTCCGGCACTGACGCTTCCGATTTAACGCACCTTCAACTGCTTGGCCGACGCCATCGCCTTACGGCGGGCTTCGGCAACACTGCGGCCGGTCGCCAGTGCCACGGCCATGCGGCGATGGCCTTTGACCTCCGGCTTGCCGAAGATGCGCACCGACGTGCCGGGCTGAGTCAGTGCCCGGGCAAGGCCGGTGTAGGTCGGATCTGAAATATTACCATCGGCCAGCACGGGCACCGACGCGCCAGGAACGCAGGTGACCTTGGGAATCGGCAGGCCGAGGATGGCGCGCACATGCAGCTCCATCTCGCTCATGTTCTGCGACACCATCGTCACCATGCCGGTGTCATGTGGCCGGGGTGAAAGCTCCGAGAACCAGACCTTGTCGCCCTTCACGAACAGCTCGACGCCGAACAGGCCGCGGCCCTTGGCGCCGCAAAGCTCGTTCACGACCTTCTTGGCGATGTCGCGGGACTTCTTCAGCGCCACCGTCGACATGGCGTGCGGCTGCCAGCTTTCGCGATAGTCGCCATCGACCTGGATATGGCCAATCGGGTCACAGAAGGCGAGCCCGCCCTCATGGCGCACCGTGAGCTGCGTGATCTCGTAGTCGAAGTCGATGGCGCCCTCGACGATCACCAGGCCGGTGGCCGCGCGCGTGCCTTCGATCGCGTATTTCCAGCTCTTGGCGATATCGGCCGGCTTGCGCGCCACGCTCTGGCCATGACCCGACGACGACATCGTGGGCTTGATGAAGCAGGGGAAGCCCACGGCCTCGGCGCCGGCACGCAGCTCTTCGAGGCTACCGGCAAAGCGATAGGGAGAAGTCGGCAGCTTGAGCTTTTCGGCGGCGAGCTTGCGGATGCCGCGGCGATCCATGGTGAGCTGCGCCGCACGGGCGGTCGGGATGACCGTCCATCCCTCCTTCTCCAGCTCAACGAGCGTGTCGGTGGCGATGGCTTCGATCTCGGGCACGATGAAGTCGGGCCGGACCTTCTCGACGATGCGCCGGACCTGCTTGCCGTCGCGCATGTTGAAGACATGGGCGCTGTTGGCCACCAGCATCGCGGGTGCGGCGGCGTAGCGGTCGCAGGCGATGACCTCGACGCCGAACCGCATCGCCTCGATGGCGACTTCCTTTCCGAGCTCGCCCGAGCCCAGCAGCATGATCTTGATCGAAGAGGGTTTGAGCGGCGTGCCGAATGTCTTTTTCATGACTCCATATTAGCAGGATTAGTAGGCGGCTCCGCCTTGCGGCGACGGGTCAGCAACTTGAAGAACAGCGGCACGAACAGGATGGCGATGAAAGTCGCAGCCAGCATGCCGCCGATCACGCCCGTGCCGATCGAATGCCGGCTGGCCGATCCAGCGCCGGTGCTGGTGGCCAGCGGCAGCACGCCCAGGATGAAGGCGAGCGAGGTCATCACGATGGGCCGGAAGCGGAGCCGCGCCGCTTCCATCGCTGCGTCGTAGGCGGAGAGCCCGTCCTGATAGCGCTGCGAGGCGAACTCGACGATCAGGATGGCGTTCTTGGCGGCGAGGCCGATCAGGGTCACCAGCCCGATCTGGAAATAGACATCGTTCTCCAGGCCGCGCAGCCAGACGGCGAGCAAAGCGCCGAACACCGCAAAAGGCACCGCCGTGATGACGGCAAGCGGCAGCGACCAGCGCTCGTACTGGGCGGCCAGGATCAGGAACACCATGACGAGGCCGAATACGAACCCCAGCCGGCCCGAGCCCTGGGTCGCAAGCTCCTGATAGGCCGAGCCGGTCCAGCCGATCGTGTAATCATTGGGCAGAGTCGCTGCCACAACCTGCTGCATGGCCGCGATCGCCTGCCCCGAGGAGTAGCCCGGCGCCGGCCCGCCCAGGATCTTGGCTGATGGAAAGATATTGAAGCGATCGACCGTGTCGGGACCGACGACACGCGTCACGGAGACCAGTTCGTTCAGCGGCACCATGACGTTGCGGTCGGAGCGCACGAAGACCTGTCGCAGATCATCCGGCTTCTCCCGGAAGTCGGGCTCCGAGGACAGGCTGACGCGATAGGTGCGGCCGAACAGGGTGAAGTCGTTGACATAGAAGCTGCCGAACGAGGCCTGCATCGTGTCGAAGATCGTGTTGATCGGGATTCCGATCGCCTTGGCCTTTTCGCGATCGACGTCGATCCGGTACTGCGGCACCGCCGTGGTGAAGGTCGTCGAGACACCTCTCAGCTCGGGCCGCTGAGCCGCCGCCTGCACGACCTTGTTGGCAGCCTCGGACAGGCTCGCCAGCGACCCGCCCGACCGGTCCTGCAGGTAGAACTCGAACCCGCCTGTCGTGCTCATGCCCAGGATCGGCGGCGGATTGAAACCGATCACCACGCCATCCTTGAAATTGGCATTCAGCGCCGAGAGGGACGGTGCCAGATTGCGCGCATCCTGCTTCGGGTCCTTGCGCTCCGACCAGTCCTTCAGGGTGACGAAGGAGATGCCCGAGTTGGTCTTCTGCGCCAGCGACAGGAGGTCGAAGCCCGAGAAGGTGACGACATTGGCGACCGCCGGATTTTGACTGAGCGCCTCGCTCGCCTTCGCGGTCACCTCGCGGGTGCGCGCCAGCGAAGCCGCGGGCGGCAGCGCCGTCACCAGAAAGACGTAACCCTGATCCTCGTTGGGCACGAGGCCACCTGGCACGCGCTGATAGAGCGCCACCGCCAGCCCGACGATGATCAACGACCCGGCGATGCCGACCACCGCGCGTTTCAGCAGGAAGGAGACGCCACCGGCATAGCGATCGCTCAGCCACTCGAAGCCCGTGTTGAACTTGGCGAAGGGCCACCAGGGCTTGCTATGTCCCGGCTTCAGGATCAGCGCCGCGAGCGCGGGCGTCAGCGTCAGGGCGACGATGCCCGAAATCACCACCGAGACCGCAATGGTGACGGCGAACTGGCGATAGAGTTCGCCCGCCAGGCCTCCCAGGAAGGAGACCGGCACGAACACCGCGCAAAGCACCAGCACGATGGCGATGACCGGGCCCGTCACCTGCTGCATGGCCTTGATGGCGGCGGCGCGCGGCGACAATCCCTCGGTCGCCATGATGCGCTCGACGTTCTCCAGCACGACGATCGCATCGTCGACCACGATGCCAATCGCCAGCACGAGGCCGAACAAGGTGAGCATGTTGATCGAGAAGCCCAGCATGTACATGCCGGCGAAGGTGCCGATGATCGACACCGGAATGGCGATGACCGGGATGATCATCGCCCGCACGCTCTGCAGGAAGAGGAACACCACCAGGACCACGAGCGCGATCGCCTCGATGAAGGTGATCACCACCTCCTCGATCGACACCTCCACGAAGCGCGTGGTGTTGAAAGGGATGTCGTAGCGCAGCCCCTCGGGAAACCGCTTGGAGATGCGCTGCATGGCATCCTTGACCGACTGCGCCACTTCCAGCGCGTTGGCGCCGGGCTGCAGGTAGACGCCGATTGGCACGGCCGGCGCACCGTTGAAGATCGCCGAAAACCCGTAGGTAAGTGCTCCTAGCTCGACCCGCGCCACGTCCTTCAGCCGCAGCGCGCCACCGATCTCGTCGGAACGGATGATGATGTCCTCGAACTGCGAGGGATCGACCAGCCGCGCAGGCGTCGTCGCCGAATAGGTGAAGGTCTGCGGGTTCTTCATCGGCTCGTCGCCGAAGCGGCCGGCCGCGAACTGCGAATTCTGCTCGCGGATCACCGCGGCGACATCGCCCGGCGTGAGATTGAACTGCGCGAGCTTGTCCGGCCGCAGCCAGATGCGCATGGAATAGTCAGAGGCGCCGAACAGCGCCGCATCGCCGACGCCCGGCAGGCGGCGCAGCTCGTCGATCACGTTGACCAGCGCGTAGTTGCTGATGAACACCGTGTCGTAGCGCCGCTCGGGCGACGACATGGTCATCACCATCAGGATCGAGGTCGAACGCTTCTGCACCACGACGCCCTGGCGCGCCACCTCGGCCGGCAGCAACGGCAGGGCGCGTTGCACCCGGTTGTTGACGTTGATCGCGTTCTGATCGGGATTGGTGCCGATCTCGAAGCTGATGGTGATGCTCATCGTGCCCGAGCCGGTCGAGGTCGAGCGCATGTAGAGCATGCGCTCCACGCCGTTGATCTGCTGCTCGAGCGGCGCCGCCACGGTCGAGGCAATGGTCTCGGCGGTGGCGCCGGGATAGTTGGCCGTGACTACGACATCCGGCGGCACGATCTGCGGATACTGCGAGATCGGCAGCGCCCGCATGGCCACCAGACCCGCTAGCACAATGACAATCGACAGGACGCTGGCAAAAACCGGCCGGTCGATGAAGAACTTTGAGATCACTTCCGAGCCCCTGCCGGTGCTCCACCCGCCGGCGGCGCGGCTGCGGGAACCGGCCGGACCTTGATTCCCGTGCGGACTCGGATGACGCCATCGGCGACCACGGTTTCACCGGGCTGAAGACCACTCTTCACAATCCAGCCGCGCCCAACTTCACGATCGAGCGTGACCGGACGGGCCGTCGCCACGTCGTCGGCACCAACGACATAGACGATGGCACCCTGCGGGCCCTGCACGATAGCGGTCTGCGGCACCACGATGGCGTTGGGCATGGTGACGCCCACGATGTTGACCCGCACGAACTGACCCGGCAGCAGGCCGCTCTTCTCGTTGGGGAACACAGCGCGGACCTGCACCGTGCCGGTGCGCGGATCGACGATGCCCGAACTGCTGTCGATCTTGCCGTCGATCGGGTGGCGGTCGCCGTTGCCGAACTGGAGCTGCACCGTGACGTCTTCCGGCTTCAGCGGCTGGGCACGCTTCTCGTTCACTTCGCGCAGCTCGCGCTGCTCGCTGTCGGTGGTCGTGAAATAGACATAGGCCGGGTCGAGCTGCGTGATTCGGGTCAGCAGCGTCTGCTGCGGCTGGATCAGCGTGCCTTCCGGCGGCGAGGCTTCAATGCTGGTGAGGCCCGAGATCGGGGCGCGGATCACCGTGTATTCGAGGTTGAGTTCGGCGGTCTGCACATCGGCCTTGGCCGAGGCCAGCGCCGCCGTCGCCTGCTCACGGGCCGCCGTCGCATCTTCCAGGGCCTTCTGCGTCGAGACTTTCTGTGCCGCCAAACCCTGGATGCGCTGATAATTCTCGGTCGCCTGGGTGAGTGTGGCCTGCGCCTGCGCGACCTGCGCCTTGGCGCGCGCAAGGGCCGCCTCGAAGCTGCGCGGATCGATGCGGAACAGCACGTCGCCCGCCTTCACCGGCTCGCCATCGACGAATTCACGCTTCTGCAGCAAGCCGCCGACCTGTGCGCGGATCTCGACGACGCGAAAGCCTGCGACCCGGCCGGAATAGTGCAGCGGCAGGGGCACGTCGGCCACCTTCACCTGCACGACGCCGACTTCGGGTGGGGGCGGTGCAGCGGCGACCGGTGGCGCCTTGGCCTCGCGAAAGGCGAACCAGTAGACCGCGCCAGCCGCGATCGCGAGCACGAGGATGGCCGCTACCATGCGGCCAGCAAAACCGCTGCTTTTCATTGTAGCGATCCGACGGAAAAGGCCTGCGGCAATACGCTGACGTCGAGCGGCAGGCGTCCGATGGTTTCGCCATCGAGATCGACCAGGGTGTCGCCGTCGGCTTCGAAGTGGAACGAGCGGCCACGGCTCATCTTCACCAGAGGATGGCGAATGTGCCCGCCGCTGTAGGTCTTCGGCAGGATGCTAAAAAGGACTGCAGATTTCGACACGTCACCCAGTTCCACGAGATCGAGCACACCATCGTCGAACGCCGCCCCCGGCGCCAGCTTCATGCCACCACCGCCGTTCTCGGTATTGGCCACCATCGCCGTGAACAGACGCCTTTTGCCCATATCGACGCCATCCACGGCAATCGCGACCTCCCTGTTGCGATAACCCAGAGTGACCACGGGCGTCATCAGCAGGTAGGCGACCTCGCCGAACTTCTTGGCCCAGCGCGACTGCGATGTGCGATGGCTAATCGACGCGGCGGCGCCGAGCGAGACGATCAGATAGCCGAAACGCTCCATCGGCCGGCCATCGAGGCCCGTGCAACGGACGCGCAGCAAGTCGATCGCCTGGCGGCCGGTGGCGACCGCGGAGTCATAGGCAAGCTCTGGCCGGGCGAGGTGGCCCAGTGCACGGCAAAGCTCGTTGGCTGTGCCGGCCGGCACCGGGCAGAGCACGGTGTCGGGCGCGTTGAGCTTGCCGGAGGAATCGAGCAGGCCGTTCAGGGTCTCGTTCACGGTGCCGTCACCGCCAACGGCCACGAAGCGGCGCACACCCTCGGCCAGTGCGGCGCGGGCAAGCGATGTCGCGTGGCCTGGGGCTTCGGTGAAGGACGGCTCGAGCGGACCCAGACGCTTCTCGAGCTCGACCTTGATCGCGGGCCAGCGCCTGGCAGCGCTGCCTTTGTTGGCCATGCGGTTGACGATAACCGCTGTCTTCATTCCGGAAGACTAGGCCAACGCGTCGTCTATCGCACTCCCCAGACGGTCCACGATCTCGCCGATCTGGTCGGCCGTGACGATGAACGGCGGCGCCAGCAGCACATGATCACCGCGCTGGCCGTCGATCGTGCCGCCCATGGGGTAGACCATGAGCCCGCGCGCCATCGCCGCTTTCTTGACCTTCGCGTGGAGCTTGCGTGCTGGATCGAACGGCTCCTTGGTCGAGCGATCCTCGACTAGCTCGACGGCTTGGAACAGGCCGCGGCCGCGAATGTCGCCGACATGCGGATGATTGCCGAAGCGCTCGCCGAGCCGCCGCTGCAGTAACGCGCCCATGGTGCGAACATTGGCCAGAAGATTGTCGCGCCGGATGGTCTCCTGCACGGCAAGACC
This sequence comes from Reyranella sp., assembly GCF_004297405.1. Lineage (GTDB taxonomy): Bacteria > Pseudomonadota > Alphaproteobacteria > Reyranellales > Reyranellaceae > Reyranella. The sequence goes on along the minus strand of NZ_SCVC01000007.1, from coordinate 5,778 downwards.
TGCGGCGCAGGCCAATGGATGAGCCATGTAGGTGTGGCCGTGCTGGAAGAAGCCGCTGCCACCGGCGAAGGCATCGTAGATGTGCCGGCCGAGCAGCACGGCGCCGATCGGCTCGTAACCGCCGCCCAGGCCCTTGGCGATCGTCATCAGGTCGGGCGAGATGCCCTCCTGCTCGCAGGCATGCAGGGTGCCGGTGCGGCCCATGCCGCACATCACCTCGTCGAGGATCAGCAGCACGCCATGGCGGTCGCAGATTTCGCGGATGCGCTTGAAGTAGCCGGCCACTGGCGGCACCGCGCCAGCCGTGGCGCCAACCACCGTCTCAGCGACGAAGGCCATCACCGTCCCGGCGCCGAGGTCGAGGATCTTGGCCTCCAGCGCATTGGCGGCGCGCCGGCCATAGTCCTCTTCCGATTCACCCGGCCGCTGGAAACGATAGGCGAAACAGGGATCGATATGGTGCGTCTCGATCAGGAGCGGCGAGAAAGGCGCGCGACGCCATTCGTTGCCGCCCGCCGCCAGCGCCCCCAGCGTGTTGCCGTGATAGCTCTGGCGGCGCGCGATGACGTGGCGGCGTTGTTTCTCGCCGCGCTCGGTAAAGTATTGCCGCGCCATCTTGAGCGCGGCTTCGACTGCCTCGGAGCCGCCGCTCACCAGATAGACGTGGCTCATGCCTTTGGGGGCGTCTGCAATCAGCCGATCGCCGAGCTTCTCGGCCACGTCGGTAGTGAAGAAGCCCGTATGGGCATAGGCCAGCTTGTCGAGCTGTTCGTGCAGCGCTGCCGTGACGGCGGGATGGCCATGGCCGAGACAGGAGACGGCCGCGCCGCCCGAGGCATCGAGGTAGCGCTTGCCCGTTGCATCGACGATTTCGATACCGGCACCGCCGGCGGCAACGGGGAGGGTGCCGCCGATCTGGCGGTGGAGAATATGAGTCATGACTTGGGCTCCTATGGGGCTCCTTTGGCGCCGCGACGCGGCAGGTGGACACCGAACGCGGAGAGCTGTGTCTCGGTCCGCTGCAGCGCCTCCAGCGCCTTGTGGCCACTTCGGCCCGCCACCAGAGCCGCGAGGATTTCGGCCACGGCGAGCAGCGGCGTCACCGTGTGAAAGAAGGATGGGCTTTCAGTCGGCACGAGGATGACCGTGCTGGCCAAACGCGCGAGCGGCGAAACCTCGCTGTCCGTCAACGCCACCAGCGGCACGCCCTCGGTCGCCGCATAACGCGCCGCCTCGATGGTGGCGCGCGCATAGGGCTCGACGCTGGCGGCCAGCACGACATCGTCGCGGCCGGCGTCGCGGATCGCATCGAGGCCGGTGCCGCCGGCATCGTCCAGCATCACCGTTTTGTCGCCGAGCAGCGACAGCATGTAGTGGAAGTGCCAGGCCGCCGCGTGACAGGCGCGCAGGCCGAGACAATAGACGCGACGCGCGCGGTGCAGCCGGCCCGCGGCGTCGGCCAAATGGTCCAGTGCCTCGGGCTCGGCCAGCCGCGCGATCTGGCGCGACAAGGCCAACGCCATGTCGGCCGCCAGCGCCCGTTCGCCGCGCAGATTCTGCTGCTGGACCTGGGCGCCGGCCTTGCCGGCAAAGCCCAGCGCGCCCATTGCGCCGGCGCGCACGGCGCCAGCGTAGAGCGCGCGCACCGCGTCATAGCCGTCGAGGCCGAGACGCTTAGCCAGCCGCGTCATGGTCGCGGCCGGCACGCCCGCCCGGCGGGCCTGTTCACGCATCGACAGCAGAGCCACATCGTCGGGCCGATCGAGGACATAGCGCGCTGCCGCCTGAAGTTGCGGCGGCATCGCCTCGAAGACCTCGACGATGGTCGCGTTGAGCGGCCCCGCTGTCATTGCCTGCTCGTCAGATCAACGCAGCGGGATCGGGTACATCAATCCGCCCTTGGTCCATAGCGCATTGGCGCCGCGGTCGAGCTTGAGCGGGCTGCCCTGGCCGACATTGCGCTCGAAGCTTTCGCCGTAGTTCCCAATCTGCTTGATGATGTTGTAGGCCCAGTTCTCCTCGAGTTGCAGGGCCTTGCCGTTGCCCGGCGTGACACCCAGCAGGCGCTGCACCGTCGCGTCAGTCGACTTGAGCTGCTCGTCGACATTGGCCTTGGTGATGCCGCGCTCCTCGGCTTCGAGCATGGCGAACAGCGACCAGCGCACGACGGCGTTCCAGACGTCGTCGCCACGGCGGACGAACGGCCCCAGCGGCTCCTTGGAGATGAGTTCCGGCAAGGTCATGTAGTCGGCCTGCTTGCCGCGCGTGGCCAGCGCCGAGGCGAGCGCCGAGGAGTCCTGGGTCATGGCATCGCAACGGCCGCTGAAGAACGCCTCGTACATGACGTCCTGGCTTTCGAAGACGACCGTCTTGATCTGGAGGTTCCGCGCCCGGAACCAGCTCGCCATGTTGAACTCGTGCGTCGTGCCCTGGGCCACGCAGATCGTGGCGCCGGCCAGCTCGGCGAGGCCCTTCACGCCCAGCTTCTTCGACACCATGAAGGCCTGGCCGTCGTAGAAATTGATTCCTGAATACTGAATACCGAGTCCAGCATCACGCTGGAGCGTGATCGTCGAGTTGCGCAACAGGACGTCGATCTCGCCGGACTGCAGGGCCAGGAAGCGCTGCTGGGCGGAGAGCGGCACATACTTGGCCTTGGTCGCATCGCCCAGCACGGCGGCGGCGACGGCGTTGCACATGTCGATGTCGAGGCCGGCCCACTTGCCCTGGCTGTCCGGCAGAGAGAAGCCGCCGAGGCCGACATTGACCCCGCAGATGATGTGGCCGCGCTTCTTCACGGTCTCCAGGGTCGATTGGGCGAAGGCGGCGGAAGCAACAAGAAGCGAGAGGCTGGCGGCGGCGCCGACAGCGAGGACTCGTTTAAGGTCGAGCATCAATTCCCCCACGGAAAGTAACGGTCATTAGGGGTACCGCGCGGCACCCCCTCTCGCAACATTTGAATCTCTATGCCAGATAGTGATCCGTTTGGATCATTTTCCCTTAGAATAACTAGGGCGAAAATGCCTGCATTGAGAGCACGTTGCTCGCTGGTGTGGGCGCTATGACATAGCGCGTAATCAATGCCGGCACGCAATTGACAGACGGCCGGCGGGCAACCACATCTCGCCCTCGCGCCGCAAAATTTCTCGCGGGAGTTCCCTTGTCCCTTCATCGCCGCTTGCTGGCAGCCGCCGGCCTATTCTTCGTTGCTTCGTCGGTGGCTTTTGCCCAGGGCGGACCTCCTGCCATGCCGGTCGGCGTCGCCGAGCCGGTGGCCAAGCGCGTCACCCAGTGGGACGAATTCTCTGGCCGCTTCGAGGCGCTGGCTTCGGTCGAGGTACGGGCCCGTGTCTCGGGCTTCATCGACAAACTGCATTTCCGTGACGGTCAGATCGTCAAAGCCGGCGACCCGCTCTTCACCATCGACCAGCGGCCGTTCCAGATCGCCGTCGAAAGCGCACAGGCCGAAGTCGCGCGCACCAAGGCGCAAGTCGACCTGGCTGAGCTGCAGGTCGATCGTGGTGCCTCACTGATCAAATCGAAGACCATCACCGACCAGGATTTCGACACCCGCAAAGCCAACCTGAGCATTGCGAGCGCCCAGCTGAAGTCGGCCGAAGCAGGCCTCAAGACCGCCGAACTCAACCTCGAATGGACCGAGGTGCGGGCGCCGATCAGTGGCCGCATCTCCGATCGCAAGGTCGATGCCGGTAACCTGATCTCCGGCGGCCAGACGGGCGCGACCCTGCTCGCCACCATCGTGACCCTCGATCCGATCCGCTTCGTGTTCGATATCTCCGAGGCCGATCACCTGCGCTACACGCGTCTCGTCCTGTCGGGCGGGCTTGCCTCGTCACGTGACGGCGACAACCCGGTCCGCATTCGCCTGGCCGACGAAACCGAGTGGACCCGCAAGGGCAAGATGGACTTCGTCGACAATGCGATGACCGCGCGTTCGGGCACGATCCGCGGCCGCGCCCTGGTCGACAACAAGGATCAGCTCCTCACGCCCGGCATCTTCGGTCGCCTGCAGCTCTTCGGCGGCGAGTACGACGCGCTTCTGATCCCCGACTCCGCGATCATCTCCGATCAGTCGCGCAAGATCGTGTTCACTGTCGGTAAGGACGACGTCGTCCAGGCAAAGCCCGTGACCCTGGGCCCGATCGTCGACGGGCTGCGCGTGATCCGCAGCGGCTTGCAGTCGACCGACAGGGTCGTGCTCGACGGCCTCGCCAACCCCATGGTGAGGCCCGGCGCTAAGGTCGTCCCGCAGAAGTCCGAGATCGTCGCCAAAGCCGGTTAAGGCCACCTCACTTCAGAGTCAGCCCATGCGTTTCTCGCACTTCTTCATCGACCGGCCGATCTTCGCTTCGGTGCTGTCTGTCATCATCGTGATCGTGGGCTTCATCGCCCAGCGCGGCCTGCCGGTAGCGGAATATCCCGACATCGCGCCGCCGACGGTCAACATCACCGCGACTTATCCCGGCGCCTCGGCCGAGGTGATCGCGGAAACCGTCGCCACGCCGATCGAACTCGAGGTCAACGGCGTCGACGACATGCTCTACATCGAGTCGCAGTCGACCGGTGACGGGCGCCTTTCGATCAATGTCGTGTTCAAGCCCGGCGTCAACATCGACCAGGCGCAGGTGCTGGTGCAGAACCGCGTCGCCGTCGCTCAGCCGCGACTGCCCGAGGATGTGCAGCGGCTCGGCATCGTCGTGCGCAAGGCGTCGCCCGACCTGATGATGGTCGTGCACATGTCGTCGCCCGACGGCAGCCGCGACCAGCAATACATCTCCAACTACGCCACGCTCTACGTGAAGGACGTGCTGACCCGCGTCGACGGTGTCGGCAACGTGCTGGTGTTCGGTGGCCGCGACTACTCGATGCGCGTCTGGCTGGATCCGGCCCGCGTCGCCGCACGCAACCTGACGGCCGGCGAAGTGGTTCTGGCGCTGCGGGCGGCCAACCTTCAGGTTGCCGCCGGCGCCGTGAACCAGGCGCCAGCCGTATCACCGGGCGCCTTCACCCTGTCCGTGCGCACGCTCGGCCGGCTGAGTTCACCGGACGAATTCGAGAACATCGTGATCCGCGCCGAGCCCGACGGTTCGGTGACGCGCCTGCGCGACATCGCCCGCGTTGAACTGGGCGCGCAGGACTACACGCAGAATTCCTATCTCGACAACAAGCCGGCGGTGGCGCTCGGCATCTTCCAGCGCCCCGGCTCGAACGCGCTCAAGACCTCGGACGCGATCATCGCCGAAATGGATCGGCTCAAGAAGAGCTTCCCGGCCGGCATCGACTATTCGATCGTCTATAACCCGACCACCTTCATCCAGGCCTCGATCGACGCCGTCATGACGACGCTGTTCGAAGCGGTGATCCTGGTCGTCATCGTCGTGATCGTGTTCCTGCAGACATGGCGGGCGGCGATCATCCCCATCCTCGCCATCCCGGTGTCGCTGATCGGCGCCTTCGCGGTGATGGCCGCCGTCGGCGTCTCGTTCAACACGCTCTCGCTGTTCGGCCTGGTGCTGGCCATCGGCATCGTGGTCGACGACGCCATCGTCGTGGTCGAGAACGTCGAGCGCTACCTCACCCAGGGCATGTCGCCCAAGGAGGCTGCGCACAAGACCATGGACGAGGTCGGCGGCGCGTTGATCGCGATCTCGCTGGTGCTGATCGCGGTGTTCCTGCCGACCGCCTTCATCACCGGCCTGCAGGGCACCTTCTACAAGCAGTTCGCCATCACCATCGCCGCCTCGACCGCGATCTCGG
>NZ_SCVC01000049.1 GCF_004297405.1 Reyranella sp. | reverse complement strand
TGATGGCGAGGGCCGCGGCACCGGCCGGCTTGTGCTGGTGTTGAAACCCATGCCGACGCGCGTGACGGCCGACTGGATGGCGCAGCAGTGGCGCGATGGCAAACGGACCAAGAAGAAGCTTGGTTCGTACCCGTCCATTTCGCTCGCCCAGGCACGCGAAATTTTCCAGCGTGACTACGCCAACGTCATTCAGAAGGGGCGCAGCATCAAGATCGCCGGAGACACCCGGCCAGGCAGCGTGGGTGACCTCTTCGATGCCTATGTGAAGGCACTCAAGGATGCGGGGAAACCCTCGTGGGAAGACGCGGAGAAGGGCCTCAACAAGATCGCTGACACGCTTGGCCGTCATCGGCAGGCGCGCGAGATCGAGCCCGATGAGGTTATCGAATTGCTCCGTCCGATCTACGAACGCGGCAAGCGCTCCATGGCCGATCACGTCCGCTCATACATCCGCTCCGCATTCAGCTGGGGCATGAAGTCCGAGCACGACTACCGCACTGCCTCGCCCCGTCGCTTTCGCCTCGCGTACAACCCCGCCGCAAGCATCCCGACCGAGCCAAAGGTGCGCGGCACGCGCTGGCTTGACGAGGACGAGTTCTCGCAACTCTACAAGTGGCTCGAGTGCCCAGACGTGCCGGTACACCCTCCCTACCTCCGCGCCGTTCGGATCCTGATGCTCACCGGCCAACGCGTCGAGGAGATGGCTCGACTCCATGTCGATCAGTGGGATGCCGAAGAGCGCATCCTCGACTGGTCGAAGACAAAGAATGGCAAGCCCCACTCACTTCCCGTTCCCGACCTCGCGGCCGACCTACTGGACTCTATCAAACCAAACGAGCACGGGTGGTTTTTCCCGTCGGCGATGGACCCGACGAGGCCCGTCTCGGCCGGCACTCTCTATGCATTCATGTGGCGGCAGCGCGGCCGCGGCGTGATCCCGGTCGTCACCAACCGAGACTTACGGCGGACGTGGAAAACGCTCGCGGGCAAGGCAGGCGTACCGAAGGAAATCCGCGACCGCTTGCAGAACCACACGTTACAAGACGTATCCTCGAAGCACTACGATCGGTGGCAGTACATGCCCGAGAAGCGCGAGGGCATGAAGAAGTGGAACGCCTTTGTCACAGCGTTGCTGGTGAGCAAGGAACGCAGGATGGCTGCTTAGCTCTTATGCAGTGCAGGCGGCAGCAGACGCGCACCCAGCCCAGTAGGTTCAAATCGGGGGAGCGCAACCAGCTTAACTTGCTGCTCCAAGCCGCAGCTTAGGGTCAAGGTCGGCGCCGGCGGTCACCGAGACCGACATTGGCTGCTCCAGCTGGTCATCACCATTTGACGCATGGTACATGGTTGCCATGTGCTTGGACTGTTCAAGGCTGTCCGCTTCAACAAGCGGCTCTGCCATGACCAGGGCGTCCGGCATGCCAGCGTTTCTCTTTTTCAACTCACGGCCGAACGCTGCAGGGCGCCCGTCTCAGCGCTCAAGGCAAACCCTTCATACCCGTTCTCTGCAATGCGTGCGCAGGCCGTGCGGTACCTCGCCATGCCGCCGGCATAGGGCATGAAGACGCGCGGCTTGCCGGGTACGTTGGCACCAAGATACCAGGAGTGCTTCGCCTGCGGCAGCAGGGTCGCGTTTGCCATCTCGTTGACGTGCTCCACCCAGCCGTCAACTGCCTGCTCGGTAGGCTCGATCCGGTCGAAACCATGCCGGCGCATATGCGCAATGCAGGCTGTGATCCATTCGACATGCTGCTCGATGGCCACCGGCATGTTGCACAGCACCGAGGGGCTGCCGGGGCCGGTGATCGTGAACAGGTTCGGGAAGCCGGCGATCTGCAGTCCCAGATATGTGCGCGGGCCGGCCCGCCACGCCTCGCGCAGCGAGAGCCCGTCACGGCCGTGAATGTTCATCCGCAAGAGCGGGCCGGTCATCGCGTCGAAGCCTGTCGCAAAGACCACGATGTCAAGCTTGTGCTCGGTGCCGTCGCGCGTTCGGATGCCGTCGGGAGTGATGCACTCGATCGGGTTTGCGAGCACGTCCATCAGGCTGACGTTGTCGCGGTTGAACGTCTCGAAATAGCCAGTGTCGATCGGCGGCCGCTTGGTGGCGAATGGGTGGTCGATATTCGCCAGCGTTGCCGCGGTCGCCGGATCCTTGACGACTTCCCGGATCTTCTGCCGAAGGAACTCGGCCGCGGTGTCGTTGGCGGCCTTGTCGGTCAGCAGATCGCGGAACGCGGCGCGGAATTGCAGCCCGCCCTTCTCCCAGGCCGCCTCGTAGATCGCCTGCCGCTCCTCGTCCGTGACATCGTGCGCCGAGCGGTCGCAGATCACGAACGGGTGGCCGTTCGGGGTGGAATGCATCACGCTGCGGATCTCGGCTGCGTTCGCCCTTGCCCAGCGCTTGAAGTCGTCGCTGAGCGGCCCGTTACGGGCGGGAATGCTGTAGTTGGCGGTGCGCTGGAAAACGGTCAGTTGCGCCGCAGATTGCGCGATCACCGGAGCCGCCTGGATGCCGGTCGAGCCGGTGCCGATCATCCCAACCCGCTTGCCGGTGAAATCGACGCCCTCATGCGGCCACTGCCCGGTGTGGTACCAGGTGCCGGCAAAGCTATCGAGCCCCGCAATGTCCGGGATGTTCGCCGCGGACAGGCAGCCGACGGCGGTGATCAGGAACTTTGCGACATAGCGCTCGCCGGCCTCGGTCGTCACATGCCAGCGGTTCGTGACCGCGTCGTAGTGAGCGGCGGTCACCCGCGTGCCGAAGCGGATGTCGCGCCGCAGGTCGAACCGGTCCGTCACGTGATTGAGATAGCGCAGAATCTCCGGCTGCTCCGGATAGCGCTCCGACCAAGTCCATTCCTGAAGCAGTTCCTCAGAGAAGTAATAGGCGTAGGAATGACTCTCGGAATCGCACCGCGCACCGGGATAGCGGTTCCAGTACCAGGTGCCGCCGACCCCGTCGGCGGCCTCCAGCAACCGGACAGAAAGGCCGAGCCGGTCGCGCAGGCAGAGCAGCTGGTACAGGCCGGAGAAACCGGCGCCGACAATCAGCGCGTCGAAACTGCGGGCCTCTGCCGGTCGGGCAGCCATCGGATGAGACTTGTCGAGCCGCATGGAACCTCCGGGGGGCCGTATTGCTGTGGAGTGGATTGAAAGAAGGCTATCTCGGTCCGGCAAAAGCGCCACGCAGCCATGCGCAGGCCTCCTTCATCGCAACGCCGGCCTTGTCGACGACGCCGACCCAGAACATGAATCCGTGGTTGACACCGTCGTACCGGCTCAGCGCCGTCCGGACGCCGGCCGCACGCAGCTTGTGCGCGTATAGTTCGCCCTCGTCGCGCAGCGGATCGTATTCGGCCGTGATGACAAGGGCAGGCGGCAAGCCGGCCAGGTTCGTCGCACGGAGCGGCGACGCATGAGGGTGTGCGGCCTCGGACGGGTTGTTGAGGTAGTGGGCCCAGAACCACTTCATCGTATCGCGGGTCAGCCCGTAGCCCTCCGCATTGTCCTCGTACGAAGGAGTGCCGGGGGTATGGTAGTCGGTTACGGGATACATCAGCAGCTGGCCGCACAATGCCGGGCCGCCTTCGTCGCGCAGCCGCAGAGCCGTGACCGCCGCCATGTTGCCGCCGGCACTGTCGCCCCCAACGGCAATGCGCGTCGGGTTGGCGCGCAGCGTGGCCGCATGCGCCGCAGCCCATCGCGTCGCATGCAGGCAGTCCTCGATCCCGGCCGGGAATTTGTGCTCCGGCGCCAGCCGATAATCGACCGATGCGACGACGCAATTCGCGCCGGCACACAGATTGCGACACATGCCATCGTGCGTATCGAGGCTGCACAACACGAAGCCGCTGCCATGAAAAAACACCAGTAGCGGGAAAGGACCGGTGCCGAGCGGTGTGTAGATCCGGATGCGCAACGGCCCGCCCGGTCCATCGATCGCCTGCTCGTGTGCACCGGCGATCTCGGCCGGGCGCGCCATCAGCGCGATACGCGCCTCGTACTGCGCGCGCGCCGCATCGACCGGCAGAGTGTGCGTCGCCGGCACGCCGGTGCCTTTGTCGAGCAATGCCTGGATCTGCGGATCTACCGCCATCTTACTCCTGATGTCTTCTATTGAAGACACATGATTTGTATTGTGCCGATTGGACCTCTATCATGACCTTCGGTAGGGGGCAACGCGCTTTCCGGGGGAAAGCAGCCATGAATCGGGAACCAGCCAGTTCAAGCGAAGAACTCCAAGCGACAGGCGTAGAAGGCGAATCGAGCGCCCCAAGCCGAGGGCGATCTGCCGATGGGAATCGGAGGGGTCCCGGCAAGCCAGTCGGAGCAGTGGCGGCCGCGGCGAGCGTCCTGCGCGCGCTGAACGCCTGCGAGCGGCCGTTGAACGCCAGTGAAGTGGCGCGGGCCACGGGGCTGCACCGCGGGACCGCGTACAACATTCTGCGCACGCTGCAAGCCGAGGGCTTTGTCAGCTATGACGAGAGGACGCGCAGCTACTCGGTGAGCCTGCACATTCTTGAGCTGGCGTATGGCGTGTTGCGACGCAGCGGGCTGATGGATCTGGCGCGGCCGCTGATGCATGCGGTTTCCGACACGCATGGCGTGTCGGTCTATCTCGCCAAGGTGCTGGGACCCTCCTCTCTGCTGCTGTTGGACTGGGTCGGCTCCTCATTCCGCACCGATCTCTATGCCACGATCGGTCGGCAGTACGTCGGTCCGGCAGGCGCGTCCGGCGTGATCATGGCCGCGTTCGGCAGCGTCGGCGACGTGGAGCTCGAAGCCATGTTCTCGCGAGTGAGCTGGTACGAGAAGCCCTCCTTCGACGAGTTCTCTGCTCGGGTCAGAGAGGCGAAGCAATCCGGCTTCGCGGTGGACCACGGCTGCATGTTTCAAGGCATCACGCTGGTGTCGGTGCCAGTGCTGTCGCCTGCGTGGGAGCTGCTGCTGATTCTGACTGCCGCCGGGCACTCGCATGACCTCAACGGCGATGCCGTCGGGCCGCTGAGCCGCGCGATGCAATCGGCCGCGCGACGGCTTTCCGAAAGTGTCCCATTGTTGCGCTTGGGATGAATGTAGGCTCTGCCAATACGCGACATGGCTCAGAGCAAGCACACAGAACAAAGAAGCCCCCGTGGATGTCGGCATGATGATGATCTTCGCCAGCTACGGCTAAGACAATTGCCCCGATGCGCGTATGGGAGGAGGAGATCCGGGGAGCTGGCTCGCAGAAGATCCACAACGGCGGGGGCCACCGCGTGCGCCTGTCCAAGCTTGTCGGTCTGAACGACCACCCATGGCGTCGAAAATGTAGGGTCGCGCGACCCAAGATTCGGCCCCTGCGGTACCGTCCGGAAGACCGGTGCTTGAGTTGCGAGAATGCCTCAACATACCTGCTATAGCTCATGCGGTGGCGTATTTGTCCTGAGCGCCAGCCCGCCCGTCTGTCGCTGTGAGGTCCTTCAGCAGCGGCAGCACCTCGGCGGCGACGCGCTCGATCTGCGTGTCGCGCTGCTCATAAGGGCCGAGCAGGTCAAGCACGACATGCCGCACGCCGGCGGCGTGGAACGCGCGGATGCACTCTGCGATCTGAGCCGGCGGGCCGAGCGCGCAGTAGCGTTGCGCCGCCTTGCGGAAGTCCATCGCGTAGCGGACGCTCAGCGTCTCGGTCGCCGCGTCGAGTGCCTTTTCATACGTCTCGTCCAGCCGCGTGAACAGCAGATGGCCGGTGCCGAAGCGGGCGAGCTTGCGGCCGGCGACCTCCGCCGCCACGGCGATCGCCTCGAGGCTGTTCCGGTACATCTCCGGCGTCACCACATAGGACATCCAGCCATCGGCCAGGCGCCCGGTGCGCTTCAGCGCCCCCTCCGAACGGCCGCCGCACCAGATCGGCGGGCCTCCCGGTTGCCGCGTCGGCGGCTGCATGCGGATCTCGCGGAAAGTGCAGAACTTTCCCTCGTGCGTGACCGGCTCGCCAGTCCAGAGCTTGCGCAGCACCGCTATTCCCTCGCCCAGCCGCGCGCCGCGCTCGTTGATCGGCACGCCTGCCAACGCGTATTCCTTGGGGAACTCGCCCCCCACACCGACGCCGAAGATCAGCCGCCCCTCGGTGAGAAGATCGAGGGTTGCGACCTGCTTCGCCACTGGCCCGGGGTGCCGCAGCGGCAGCAGATAGACTGACGTGCCCAACAGCAGCCGACGACTCGCCACTGCAGCCTGCGCGAGCTGCAGCAGCGGATCAAGGATGGGGATCGCGAAGGTGATGTGATCGCCGACCCACAACGAGTCGTAGCCGCTTCGGTCCACCAGTTGCACCAGCGAGACCAGTTCGTCGATCCGTGGCAGCCACGGGCTGGTCGCGGGCTCGGTGCGGCGGTGGATGGTCTGGACGCCGATCTGCAGGCGAGCGTCGAGCGGTAGTGGCATGGTAGTTTTCTCCGAAGACAGGAACTCAGGCGGTGGCGAAGCCCTGGAAGATGTGCGGAATACGGCGGATGCCGGCGACCAGTTCGCGCATCAGTCCGGGCTGCGTGCCCGCCGGGAAGTTCAGCTCGATCGCGTCGGCCACACCGCCGAAGCGTGTTTCGATGGCCGGCACGATCTCGTCATAGGTGCCGCAGGCCGCGAAGATGCGCACGACGTCGTCCGACACCAGCGCTGCCATCTCCTTCCAGCGGCCCTGGACGGAAAGGTCGTGCAGTTTGAGCCCGAGATCCTGGAGCCCGTGCAGCTCCAGGATCGGCATGTACGTGCGCGTGGAGCCGTAGAAGGCGACGCGGAAGCGCACCCAGTCCATCGCCTTCGCCACCGACGCGGCGTCTGGCCCGGTCGCGACGAAGCCGCCGCCATGCACGTCGAAATGAGCGCGCTTGCGACCGCTGCGGCGCATGCCCTCCTCGATGCGCGGCAGGCACACTTCCTCGAGATAGCGCCGCGAGCAGATCGGGTGCAGCCGCACGCCGTCGGCGACCTCGCCGGCGACCCGCAGCATGGCCGGTCCGACCGCCGCGATGGTCACCGGCACCATCGGCAGGCCGGTCGGCTCGGGCGAGAAGTCCGGCGTCATCAGCGTGAGCCGGTAGTACTCACCCTCGTAGCGCAACGTTTCGCCGGTCTGCCAGCAGCGCCAGATCGCGCGCAGCGCATGGACATACTCCCGCAGGCGTGGCGCCGGCGGACTCCAGGGAATGCCGAAGCGGCGCTCGTTGTGGCCTTTCACTTGGCTACCCAGCCCAAGCACAAAGCGGCCTTTCGAATTGGCGTGCAGGTCCCAGGCCTGCATCGCCGTCACCGTCGGACTGCGCGGAAAGGCAACCGCGATCGACGTAGTGAGCGCGATGCGCCTGGTCGCAAGCGTCGCGACGGCCAGCGGCATGAACGCGTCATGCTTCGCCTCCAGCGTCATGAGCGCATCGAAGCCGGCCGCCTCCGCCGCTTGAGCCGCCGGTCCGGCCTCGCTCCAATCGTTCATCGGCAGCGTCGTAAACACCTGCATTGCGCCCACCCGTGAAGTGCTCCGCTTGTCGGCATTTAGGTTGCGACCCGCCGGCAAAGTCGGTCGAGCACGGCTTCCGCCTCCCGGACGATTTGCCGAACGACCTCGCCGGCCGGCGCAACCGACCCGACCAGACCGCAGCTTTGGCCTGCAGGCAAGACGCCGTTCTCCACATCACCCTCGAGCCGGCCGCGCTCCGAAGCCGGGTGGCCGACATGCATGACCTGCAAGGGATAGGGTTCGATCTCGTCCTCACGCCCAGCCCAGGAGTCGGTGAAGCGGTTGCGAATCAGGCGGCAGGGCTTGCCACTGTGCGCCCGGGTCACGACCGTCCCAGTAGTGTCGGTTCCCACGATCATTTTCTTGTAGTTTTCGTGGGCCCGCGCCTCATACGTGGCGATGAAGCGAGTCCCCATCCAGATCCCTTGTGCGCCGAGCGCCAAAGCCGCAGCGAGTCCGCGGCCATCGGCGAAGCCGCCGCCAGCCAGGACCGGCACCGCCACGGCGTCCACTACCGCTGGCACCAGCACCGCAGTTCCGGTCTGCCCAACATGGCCGCCGCCGTCGCACCCAGAGGCAATAACTGCATCTACGCCATCGGCGACAGCCCGCCGCGCATGGTGCACCGCTCCAACCACCGACATCACGAAAATGCCGTGTGCGTGCGCTTCCGGAACCACGGCGGCCGGACTGCCGAGCCCCGAAATCAGCACAGGAACCCGCTCCTCAAGCACCACTTCGACCATCGCCGCGACGGCGGCCGTGTAGCGTTCGACTTCGGCACCGGCAACCCGCACGGTTGCGAACAGGATGTCGACCCCGAATGGCCTGTCCGTGCGCGCCCGGACGGCGCGGATCTCGGTGCGCAACTCATCCGGCGTCATGGTCGATCCGGCACCGATCACGCCGAGGCCACCGGCGGCCGACACCGCAGCGGCGAGTTCAGCGCGGGCGACCCAGCCCATGCCCGCCTGGAAGACCGGGTGCTCCAGGCCGAGCCGCTTGCATAGCGGTGTCAAGTGGCGGGCCCGGGCCGCGTGGCCAGCATTTCCATCGTCGGCGTCATAAAGGTGCCTCCCTAAGGCGAAATCGGGTGTCGCGGTCATCACGATCGCTCCCTCCCGTGTCGCCACCGCAAAGCGAGTGATGCTGTCACTTGCGTTGTTCGGTGGAACCGCGATCCATCTGGACCTCATGTCCGCACCGCTGTTCCGTGCGGAATCTAAACCTTTGGCCCGACTCTTACACAAGCTGCACTATAGGTATGGTATTCGAATTGTCATTCGAAAGTATAGGCTGAATACTGGCGTCACACCCCGAGAGGTCCTCCGGCGCCGGTTGATTTGACTCGACCATCCATTCGAATGCACATTAGAATCAATTGTTACGGGCGACGAGGGATGTATGGAGACCGCCCCTGATCTGAATCATCCCGACTTCATCGCCGATCCCCACGCCGTCTATTGCCGGCTGCGGACGGAGGAGCCGGTTCACTGGAACCCTTCCCTTCGAGGATGGGTGATTACGCGCTACGCAGACGTATCGAAGGCGCTGAAGGATCCGCGCCTTTCGGTCGCGAAGCTGCAACCCTTTCTGGACCATGCTGCTCCCGAGACGCATCGGAAGGTCGAGAGGGTAAGCGCGGTGCTGGCGAACTGGATGGTCTTCAACGATCCGCCGCGACATGAAAGGCTGCGCAAGGCACTGGCCAAGTACTTCATGCCTCAGGAGGTCGCGCGGCTCCGTCCGCTCATACTGCAACGCGTCGAAGAGCTGATCGAAGGCTTTAGGGGTCGCGATCGAATCGCGCCCCCTGTGGATTTCATCAAATCTTTCGCCTCCCCGCTGCCGGCGCGGGTAATTTCGGACCTGTTCGGCATCCCAAAGGAGCGGATCGGGGATCTCCGGACGTGGTCTGAAAACCTCAAAGACTTCGTCGCCTTGGCCCGCGCCACGCCGAACAAGTACGACCGCGCGAAGGCGGCAGCGGACGAGATGGTCGCGTTTTTTCGCGAGACGCTCCACGACCACCGCCGCAATCCTCGTGACGACTTGACCAGCCGGCTTCTTGAAGCGGAAGCCGGGCCCGAGGGGCTTAGTGAGGATGAAATGGTCTCGACGCTCATCCTGCTGCTCTTCGCCGGCCATGAAACAACGGCCAGCCTGTTGGCCAACGGCCTCTATTGGCTCCTGCGAAACCCGGCATCGGTCGAAGCGCTGCGGCGCAATCGTTCCCTTATCCCTGGCGCTGTGGAGGAAATGCTGCGGTACGAAGGGCCTGCCCAGACGATGACCTGGATAGCGGCCGAAGACCTGCAACTCGGCGGCGCCGATATCCGACGGGGCGAGCGGGTCTTCCTCGCGCTCAATTCGGCCGCCCGCGATTCTGCGGTCTTTCCGGACCCCGACCTGTTCAAGATCGACCGTAGCAACAACCGCCACATCGCTTTCGGCCTGGGCATCCATTTCTGCCTTGGTGCACCCCTCGCACGCCTCGAAGCGCAGATCGCCTTCGACCGGCTACTTTCGAGGCTGTCGGGGATTAGGCTGGAGACGCACCAACCAGTATGGCACGACGAACTCGTAACCCGCAGCATGGAACGGCTCGTCATCTCCTACGACATAGCAGCATGAAAATGTCACAGACGCCACTCGGTATAGATGCGACCCTCGCGACCCAAGCCAGCGGCATTACCGTCGGCGAGCTCTTACGGGTGCAGGCGCGGATGCGCCCGGAAGCACCCGCCGTAGTCGATCGAGGCCGGACGTGGCGTTACGGGGAATTCAACGCTCGCGTGAATCGGCTCGCGCACGCCTTGGCAGCGTTGGGGCTGCAGCGCGGTGAGCGTATCGCGATCCTTTCCGAAAACCGTTGCGAGTACCTCGAGCTGGCGTTCGCCGCCGCCAAGCTCGGGCTAATTTTCTGCGCTCTGAATTGGCGTCTGACCCAAGCGGAGCTGCTCCATTGCATTCGGCTGACAACACCGAGGGCAGCGCTGGTATCGGAACGGTTCGCACACGTGCTGTCGGCCCGTGAGCACGGTTGCAGCACCATCATCGAACTCGGGGCCGACTACGAGAAGCGGCTGGCGGCGCAGCCCGCCGACGAGCCCGACATTGCAGCACAGCCGGAGGACGGTCTGGTCATCATCTACACCAGCGGAACGACGGGACTACCCAAGGGCGCTCTGATCAGCCATCGAGCGGAGATCGCGAGGCTGCACGTGAACTGCCTCGATTTTGACCTGGCAGGCTGTTGAAGAAGTAGTGTCTCGGCGGGCGATGAAGGGAATGTCGTCGCCATGGTGGAGGCAGATCTCTCCTTCGAGGGAGCCATCGTCCTGGAGCTCTGCCCAGCCGTGGCCACCTGTTGCCTCCATCTCGTCGTTACCTTCCCAGGTGAACTCGACGGCGGCGCCTTCGCAGCGGCCATGGATGGAACCGGTGAGGCAGTCCAAGGCGAACTCGCCATGATCCTCACTGAACAGGATGTAGGAGCCCAGCCCAGCCATATCGTGCTCGGGGGTCTCAACAACGCGCCACTTGCCCTGCACGCTCATGTCGGAACCGACAGCAGCTTGGGCAGGCGGATCAGATTGTAGGCTGCAAGCGCCATGGTGAAGGCAGCATCGACCCTGGAGCGTCCTCGCAGCTTGACCTTGGCCAGGCCGGCGGAACTCTTGATCCAGCCGAAGACCTCCTCGATGCGCCTGCGGCAGCGTTGGCTGACCTCGTAGCCGGCGTGACGCAGGGTTCGGCGGTCGATGGCCGTCCTGCGTCGCTTGCCGGTCTTCGTCCGGTGTCCGTTTATGGCGATGTGCGGCGTGACCGACCGGCCCCTGAGGTCGCCAATGAACTCCATCACGTCGTAAGCCTTGTCGGCGCCCAAGGTGATCCGCCGCTCGGATCGACGCGTGCCGTCGACCAGGGCAAGGGCTGCCTCCCGTTCAGCCGTGCCGGTAGCCAGTGTCGCACCCCCGCCGACCACCAGACCGTGGCGATTCTCCATCAGAGCGTGACCCAGGTAGCAGAGCTTGGCCGGCTGGCCATCGCCCTTCTTGTACAGTCGTGCCTCGGGATCGGTGGTGCTGCGGTGCGTCTCGTTGGACCGCTTCTCCTTGTGGAAGCTGCGCTCCGCATTGCGCCCCGGACCGTCTTTGTCGTTGTCGCCACCAGCCTTGCGACGGAAGCTCTTGAGCGACGCCCAAGCCTCCAGCAGCGTGCCGTCCACCGAGAAGTGGTCGCTCGACAGCAGCCGCTTGACCTTCGGTTGAGCCACCACCGCGGCCAGGAACTTGGCCGCGATCTCGCCTTCCAGAAGTCGGTTGCGGTTCTTGGAGAAGCTCGAATGATCCCAGGCCGGATCATCCACCCCCAACCCCACGAACCATCGGAACAACAGATCGAACTCCATCCGCTCCATCAACTGGCGCTCCGACCGGATGCTGTAAAATACCTGCAGCAGCATCGCCCGAAGCATCGAGGCGGGTGTGCATTGATCCTATGATTACGACTACGCAACGTCGTTTGCGCGACTTTCAGCGGCGACAGCAGATGCGGACAAGATTGCATTTTCGGGCTCGTCATTGGCGACACAAATCTAGGTCTCAATTGTTGTCATTGCTCACATTCTATCATACATTAGAATAAAATGTGAGTAGACCTCTAGTCTAGCCTGATAGACCACTATCGGCCGACGTACGATTTTGACCTATGAGCAGTTGCAACAAAGCGCCGATCGCATCGCCGCCAATCTCTTGCGATTGGGGATCAAACCCGGAGAGGTTGTATCGCTTCAGTTGCCGAACTGGTGGCAATTCGTGGTCCTCCATATTGCGCTGTTGCGCATCGGCGCCGTTACAAATCCCGTCATGCCTATCTTCCGTGACCGGGAGATGGAGTTCATGCTTTCATTGGCCGAGACGCGCGTACTGATTGTTCCACGAAGTTTCCGCGATTTTGATCACGCGGCCATGGCAGACCGGCTGAAGACTAAAGTGCCATCGTTGGAGCATATTGTGGTTATCGGCTCGGGCGATAGTCGCGACTTTGAAGCGGTGCTGAACGTACCGAGTAGATTGACTGACTCAATCGTTCCCTGCTCGGCCGATACGGTAGTCCAGTTGCTTTATACATCGGGTACGACGGGCGAACCCAAGGGAGTCACGCATACTGGAAACACTTTGCTAAATAGCGTGCGATACTTTGAAGAGCGCGTTCGCCTTACGGCTAAAGACGTAGTGCTGATGGCATCACCGATGGCGCATCAGACTGGTTTTCTGGTCGGGTTGGTCCTGCCACTCTATCTTGGAGGCCGCGTTGTCCTTCAAGACATCTGGAATCCAACGAAGGCGGCAGACATTGTCGAAGCAGAACAAGTGACCATGACCATGGCTTCGACACCATTTCTGGCGGATCTGACTGCCGAGGCGGAACGTCGGCCCGCGGCCCTGCGGTCCTTGCGAACGTTCGTATCGGCGGGCGCACCTATTCCGCGCATCTTGGTACGGCGGGCTACTGAAACTCTTTGCGCACATGTTATTTCGGGGTGGGGCATGACGGAGAATGGGCTGGTAACGACCACCAAGCTCGACGACCCACCGGAAAAGGTTTTCGAAACCGACGGCTGCCCGAGCCAAGGTATGGAAGTCCGGATCGTCGATCACAAGGGTAAACCGGCGCCCGACGATGAAGAAGGCCGGCTACAAGCGCGCGGGCCCGGTACCTTTGTCGGTTATCTAAAGCGGCCGCATCTCTACGCCGTCGATGAGGATGGCTGGTTTGAGACCGGCGATCTCGCCCGCAAAGACAAGGACGGCTACATCCGCATCACCGGTCGCTCCGAGGACATTATCATCCGAGGCGGCGAGAACGTGCCGGTGATCGAAATAGAGCAGCTCATGTATCACCATCCCGCGATCCAGGAAGTAGCGATCGTCGGATTGCCTGATGAACGGCTGGGTGAGAGAGCCTGTGCCTGCGTGGTGCTACGCGAGGGCACGTCACTGACCTTGGTTGATCTGTCACGCTTCATGGCGGAGAATGCGGTAGCAAAAAACTATTGGCCTGAACGCCTCGAAGTCCTCGACTCCTTACCGAAGACGCCAAGTGGCAAGGTGCAGAAATTCAAACTTCGCGAAATCGTCGGTGCGGGGACGTAATGGTCGCTCAGTGTTCATCCTAGCGAAAGAGCTAGAACGCTCGATGCAATCATTCAATAGTCTACAATTCTGGGGAACCATCGATGGACTATGCTTTTACCAATGCGCATGAGCAAATCCGCGAGAACGTAAGTCGGCTCTGCGCCCAGTTCGACGACGGCTACTGGCTGAAGAAGGACAAATATGGCGGCTTTCCGGAGGAATTTTACAAGGCAATCGCGGATGCCGGCTGGCTGGGAATTGCCATGCCGGAGGAATTCGGTGGCGCAGGTCTCGGCATCACCGAGGCGGCCTTGGTCATGCAGACAGTGGCCGAGTCTGGTGCCGCCTTGCAGGGAGCATCGGCGATCCATCTCAATGTCTTTGGACCCAATCCGATCGTGGTGTTCGGAACTGAAGAACAAAAACGTCGCATGCTGCCTCCCATTATCCAGGGCAGGGTCAAGGGCTGTTTTGCCGTCACCGAGCCCAATTCTGGGCTCAATACGACATCGCTGACGACCCGCGCCGACCGCAACGGCAACGGCTATATCGTGCATGGCCACAAGGTCTGGACCTCGACCGCGCAGGTGGCAGACAAGATGCTGCTGATTGCCCGGACCACACCGCAGGACCAATGCAAGCGGGCGACGGATGGTCTCTCATTATTCTACACCGACTTCGACCGCAAATTCATTGAGGTGCACGAAATCGAGAAAATGGGCCGGAAGGCCGTCGATTCCAATCAGGTTTTCATCGACGGACTCAAAGTGCCGCTTGAGGATCGCATTGGCGAGGAAGGCAAGGGGTTTCGGTATCTCCTGCATGGTCTCAATCCAGAGCGAGTGTTGATTGGTGCCGAGGCCATCGGCATCGGGAAGCTGGCACTCAAGCGAGCGACTCAATATGCTAAGGAACGAGTCGTCTTCGGCCGTCCCATCGGTCAGAACCAGGCAATTCAGCACCCGCTGGCGCAGAACTGGATGGAGCTTGAGGCCGCCAACTTGATGGCGTTCAAAGCCGCTTGGCTTTACGACAACGGAAAGGATTGTGGCGCTGAAGCCAATGCCGCGAAGTATCTTGGGGCGCAGGCTGGTTACAATGCATGTCTTCAGGCGGTGATGACCCACGGCGGCTACGGCTACGCCAAGGAATTTCATGTCGAGCGCTATCTGCGGGAAGTGATGATTTGCCGTATTGCCCCGGTCAGCGAGCAATTGATCCTCTGCTTCATTGCCGAAAAGGTACTAGGACTGCCGAAGTCTTACTAAAAAGCCGATTCTGGCAAGCGCTGGCCGGAGAAGATCTGCCCGCTGGTCCGCAACATGATCTTGGCCGCCGAACAGGCAGACCCGCTCGCTGCACTTCAGCCGACGGCCGATTTCTCCGGCACCGAAAGCCCCAGCGTATCGCGCAGCGTCTTGCCGGGATATTCCTTGCGGAACAAGCAGCGACGCTGCAGCTCCGGCACCACTAGGCGAACAAAATCCTCGTAAGCACCGGGCATATGGGTCGCGGCAATGACGAACCCGTCGCACGCCCCACCGTTGAACCACTCTTCCATCTGATCGGCGATTGCCTGCGGCGTGCCGATAAAAGTCGGAACCTCGCGGATCGTGCCGCGACCGCTGTACTGCACGAAGTCACGCGTCGTCGGGTTGTCCTTGCCGCTGATCTGGATCACCCGATCGCGCATGGCCTGCAGGCCGCCGATGGATTTCAGCTCGGCGTCGGTGAACGGCTCGTCCATCGGCTTGCTCGCGAAATCGAAGTTGAGCACCTCTGACAGCAGCGCCAGCGAATCCATCGGATGCGCCAGATTGTCGATCAGCGCCGCCTTTTCCTCGGCCATGGTCTTGGTCTCGCCGGGAATAACGTAAACCGCCGGCGTCAGCTTGACCTTGCCGGGATCGCGACCGCCAGCCGCGACCTGCTGCTTGAAATCGGCGTACATTTTCTTGCCCAGCGCCAGGTTAGCGAAGATCACGAAGATCAGCTCGCCCCAGCGCGAGGCAAACGTCTTGCCGCGACCGCTCTGCCCGGCCTGGATGATGACCGGATGGCCCTGCGGCGAGCGCGGCACAGTGAACGGACCGCGCGAACGGAAGAATTTACCCTTGTGGTCGAGACGATGGACCTTCTTGGGATCGGCGAAAATGCCTTTCTCGCGATCAAGCAGGATCGCGTCCTTGTCCCAGGTATTCCAATGGCCCAGCACGACTTCCATGAACTCGTCGGCGCGGTCGTAGCGCAGATCGTGTTCGAGATGCTCGGTCTGGCTGAAATTCACCGCCTCCGAATCGTTCAGCGAGGTGACCACGTTCCAGGCGGCGCGACCGCCGATCATCAGGTCGAGCGTGGCAAAGACGCGCGCGACATGGAACGGCTCGTAGTAGGTCGTCGAGTACGTGCCGCCGATGCCCAGATGCTGTGTCGCCAAACCCATCGCCGTCATGATGGAAACCAGGTCCATCTTCACGACTCGAATGCCATGCCGCACCGATTCCTCGTAGTCGTCGCCGTAGCGGTCGGGCATGGCCAGCCGGTCGTCGAAGAACGCCAGGTCGAACTTGCCCTCTTCGAGCGTGCGGGCGATGCGCTGGTAGTACTGCGGTGACATGAAATCGGGCATGGTCTGCGGATGCCGCCACGACGCCGGATAGTTTGAGCAGTTTTGCGCCTGCAGGAACGCCACGAGCGTCATTTGTCTTTTCTTCTGCTCACCCATGACCTGACTTCCCTCTTCTCTTTGCACCGCCCGAGCGCGATTTGGCTGCATTTCACCAGGCGATCAATGCCCTGCGGCAATAAGGAGCAAGAGGGAATGGCGTTTCGACGCGCAGGTCTTTTCGCCATTCCCCGGTTCTCACATCCTGACTATCTATCGCTCAGGTTTACTACTTTGGCAGCTTCGCCTTCAGAGCGTCGTATTTGGCGGAGACGTTAGGATACTTCTTGCGAAAATCATCGCTCACCTCTGCGGCCAGCTTCTCAAACTCCTCGACCGACTTGCCGTTCAAGCGCGTGGAGATGCCGCCCTTACCCACCATGTTTTCCAGCGCCTTGATGTCTTCGGCCATCGCCTCCGGCCACTGCTTCTTCATGGCGTCGGCCGTCGCCGCCAGCACGGCGTCGCGATCCGCCGCCGAGAGGCCGGCGAGCCAGTTCTTGTGGACTACGACGGCATAGGTGAAGATCTGCATGCCAGGTACGGTGGTGGCGTGCTTGGCCATGGTGCCGACCATTTCCCAGCCGCCCGGCGAGGTATAAACAACATCAATGGCACCTTGGGCGAAGGCCGTGGCGATTTCCGTCGTCGCCATTGCGACCGGATTGGCGCCGTAGCGCGTCATCAGGTTCTGCAGCACGCGACCGCTGGGGATGCGTATCTTCTTTCCTTTCATGTCCGCCACCACCGCGATCGGCGTCTTCGACAGGAAGATGCCTTCCGAGGTGCGAGCGATCCCGAGCACCTTAAGTCCTTTGTCCTCGACCAGCGACGACATCAGCGACGTCAGCCCAGCACGAAACTCGTCGTTCTGCATCATCGAGTCCTTGACGCTGAACGGCAGGCTGATGATGCCGTAGGCCGGATTGACGTTCTCGAGGTAGTTGCTCACCGGCCAGACCATGTGCACGGCGCCGGTGCTGAGCGCGGCAAGGGCATCCTTGTCCTTATAGAGCGTGCTGGCGTGGAACACTTTGGCGTTTATGCGCCCGTTGGTGCGCTTGGTGATGTCGGCGGCCAGCGTATCCATCTGCCTGGCTTTCCAATGCGTGCCGGCGATTTCCGACGTGATCACCATGTCGGCTGCCGTCGCAACGACCGGCGTCAGCATTGCGACGGCGCCGATTGTGATCGCGGTAGCTATTCTTGTGAATTTCATCGCGTCCCTCCTCCTAAAGCCCTGTTTTCTTGTTCAAAGCAATGCCAGCGAGAGCCATGGGAAGGTGTTGATCAGCACCAACGCGAACAGGCGAACACCGTAGAATCGAATAACCGCCTTGACGATGCCTTCAAGCTTGATTCCCGTTATCTGGCTCATGACGAACAGGTTCAACCCGACCGGCGGCGTGATGGTGGCGATTTCGACCAGCGCCGTCATGATGACCGCGAAATGGATCGGATTAATGCCCAGAGCGGTGGCGATGGGAAACAGAACTGGCGCCGTGAGAATGATCAGCGACACACCATCGAACACGCAGCCCAGGATGAGCAGTACGACATTCGTCACGATCAGGAACGTGAACTCATCGATCCCCAGCGACTGGACGAGATTGATCAGCTCCGTGGTCAATCCGAGTCGCGTCAGAAGGAAAGCTAGAAGGCTTCCCGCCATCACGACCATGAAGATCATGGTCGATTGCAGGACTGCCTCGCCGGACGTCTCCCAGAAACCCTTCAGGTCGATCGTGCGGTAGACGATCAGAGCCAGGATGGCGGCATAGACGACTGCGAAGCCGGAATCTTCGGTGGGCGTCATTACGCCGAAGTAGATGCCACCGATGATGAAGACAGGCAGCAGCAGCGCCGGGCCAGATTTGCGCGACTGCTTGCCGAAGTCGCGCCAGTCCGGCCGCTCGGTCTTGATGCCGTACTTGTTCCGCCAGGACATCCAGACAGTAGCCACCGCCAGCAACGAGGCCTCAAGAAGGCCCGGTATGATGCCCGCGATGAACAGATCGGTAATCGGCAGCTGCATCATCGCACCGATCAGGATGAAGGACAGCGAGGGCGGGATCATGATGCCCAGCGTGCCGCCCACCGCCACCAGAGCGGCGGCGAATCCTTTCGGGTAACCCTCCTGTGGTAGCACGCGTGTGGCCGCCGGCCCCAACGCCGCCGCGCAAGCAACGCTGGAGCCGTTGATCGCGGCGAAGAACACTGCGGCCACGAGTAGGCTAATCGCCATACCGCCGCGGACGCAGCGCAGGATCGAGCCCAGGGTAGCGAAGATCATCTCGGCGATGTTGCCTTTGGTCGCCAGATTGCCGGCCAGAATGAAGAAGGGAATCGCCACGAGCGCGTAGCTGTCGAGCGAGCTGAAGGCGACATGGGCTAGCGTCACGGACGGCACGTTCAGCGAAAACAACAGCAGGATGGTGGCGACAAGCCCTAGGGCGATGGCGACCTGCTGGCCCGACGCGATCAGGGTGAACAATAGGACGATTGCGATACCAGTTAGCATCAGGTGTTTTCCGAGTGAGCCGACCGATAAGGATCCCGGCCTCGGAACACCAGAACGGAGCAGTAGAGGAAGTAGACGAAAAGCAGAACGGCGCCGACTAGCAGGCTGATCTTCACGATCCAGAGCGGCAGATCCATCGTCTCGCTCATCATGCCCAGGCGCTGCAGATTCAGAGTCTGAACCCACCCAGCCCACACCAGCGCGCCTGAAAACAGCAGGCCGCCTAGGCAGCTTGATGAATTGAACGTCTGCCTGAGCCAAAGCGGGCAACGCTCGAAGACAAGCTCGGTGCGAATGAAATGGCCTCGGCGCGGGGCAAGTCCAAAGACGAGGAAAATCGACCACAGCACGAAATAGCGTACCACCTCTTCCGCCCAGTGGTAGCTGGTGCTGAACAGCGTGCGCGCCGTCGCTTCCAGAAGCATGATGCTGGCGGCAGCAAGCATCAGTGCGGTGCTGACGTTCCAGAGCCAGCGATGCTCGAATGCGTCCAGCGCCCGCAGCCAGCGTGGGCCTGCCGCGCGCGGGTCACTGCCGGCACTGTCATGATCGGGAGACGCCATTTCAGACGATCCCGCGCGATTTGAGCTCGGCAAGCTTCTGGGCAGTCAGTCCGAGGAGTTCGCCATAGACGTCCCCAGTATCGGCACCATGTCGGCGTCCAAGATGGGTGACTCTCCCCGGCGTCTTCGATAGACGCGGCAGGACCGCCGGCACGACGATCTCTCCTACCTCAGGGTGCTGGACCGAAAGCAGGCTGCCGCGCGCCTTGAAATGCGGGTCGGCGAAAATGTCGGCGATACTGTTGACCGGCCCGCAGGGAATCTCGTTCGCCAGACAGACCGCCATCAGTTCGTCGCGCGTATGCCTGCCGATCCACTCGCCGACGATGCCATTGATGAAGTCGCGGTTGTCAACCCGCGCCTGCATCGTTTCATAGGTTCCCGACGCCACCAGGTCGGCCCGGCCCATGGCCTGAGCGAGATTTTCGAAGATCTTGTCGCTGGAACAGGCGATTGCCACCCACTGACCGTCGGAGCACTGGTAATGGCTGTGCGGCACGATCGTCGCCGTATCTGCGCCCATGCGCTGACGCACCACGCCGAACCTTGCGAAGGCCGGAGCCAGTTCGTCGAGCAATCGGAACGTCGATTCGTAGAGCGCCACGTCGATGTACTGCCCCTCGCCTGTGCGATCGCGATGGCGTAGCGCCATCAGCGCGCCTATCGCGCCGTACAGACCGGAAATGTAGTCGCCCAGCGACGTCGATCCCGGAATCACTGGCGGCCCGTCCGGCTCGCCGGCAAGGTAGGTCAGGCCACTGAAGGCGTGGCCGATACGGGCAAATCCCGGCCGGTCCTTGTAGGGACCTTCCTGACCATAGGCCGTGATGCGCACCATCACGATGTCGGACTTGATTGCCGCCAGATCCTTGTAGCCGAGCCCCCAGCGCTCCATGGTTCCAGGGCGGAAATTCTCCACCACGACATCGGACTGCTTCACCAGCTGCTTGAAGAGCTCGGCGCCCTCGGGTTTTCCGAGGTTGAGCGTCGCCGTACGCTTGTTCCGTCCCTCGCTGAGCCAGGTGAGGGAGTCGCCCGTTTCGACCTTCAATCCGATGTTACGCATCGGATCGGAAAATTCCGGATGCTCGATTTTGATTACGTCGGCGCCGAATTCAGAAAAGATCGTGGCGCAAAACGGACCGGCCAGAAACGTCGCCGCGTCGAGAACGCGAATGCCCTCCAGCGGCAGCTTGGCTTTGGCGGTTTCACCCATGCTGTCGATCTCCTGCAGCTAGCGCTTGCGGGCGTCGACCAGCGCCTGCCGTTCCAGCAGCGCGTCGGCCAGCTTGATATGCGCTAGATCTACGAGCTTGCCGTCGAGCTGGATGGCGCCGTTGCCGCCTGAAGCCGTCATCGCCTCCTTGATGATCTTTGCCCACACCAATTCCTTGGGATCGGGCGCGAAGACCTCGTTGGCGATCTCAACCTGCGAGGGATGGATTGCCCACTTGCCTTCGAAGCCAAGCGCCGAGGCGCGCTCGGCCGAGGAGCGGAAGCCCTCCGGATTCTTGAAATCCGCATAGGGCCCATCCAGCGGACGCAGCCCGAAGGCGCGGCAGGCGGTGGCTATTCTGGCGAGGGCGAAATGCCAGGGATCGTTCCAGTGCAACTCGCGCTCGCCCTTCTCGTTTCTGCCATACATGCGGTACCGTGGGTTGGATTCACCGGTGAACGGATCGCGCGCCCGCATGCTGATGGTGAAATCGCCGACACCGAAAATCATCGCCTCGAGCCGGTCGGAGGCCTGGGCGATTTCCTCGACGTTGGCGAGTCCGGCAGCCGTTTCGATCAGAACTTCGATGCCGATCGGCTTCTTGCGGCCAATCGTGGACTCGATGCCGTCGAGCAGTTGCTCGACGACATAGACATCCGCAGCCATGTTGGTTTTCGGCAGCAGGATCAGATCCAGCCGCGGACAGCGCTCGGCCACCGCGATGATGTCGCGATAGGCCCATTTGGTGTCCAGGCTGTTGATCCGGACCGCCATGATCTTGTCGCCCCAGTCGATTTCGTTGAGTGCGGCAACAGCAAGCTCGCGCGCCTTTTCCTTGAGCTCAGGCACGACTGCGTCCTCCAGATCGAGGAAAATACCGTCAGCCGGCCCTTTGGCAGCCTTCTCGAAGAATTTCTCGGAACTGGCGGGAACGGCGAGCTCGGAGCGCTGCAGACGGACCTTGCGAAGCTCTCTGGCGCGGGGAAACACGAAAACGACCTCCTGGCGCGCTTGCCGAAGCGCATTGGACATGGGGCAGGGCAGACCAACCGTGGATTTGAGAGGCCAGCGGATCGCCTCGGACGGTTCCTCGGATTGGACGCTAGTTTCGATCGCGCCCTTGACTGAATTGAAAACCATAGCGTTTGATTGATCAATCGAAAATACGCTATCGATTATTCTATGAAACGTATCAATATTGGACCGGATGAACTTGAGACGTTCATCGCGGTGTCAGAACTGGGCAGTTTCCGCCGCGCCGCCAAAAAACTGGGCGTGTCGCAGCCATCCGTGACGGGACGGCTGCAGCGGCTGGAAAGCGTACTGGGCGTGAAGCTCCTCAATCGCACCACGCGTCGCGTTACCACGACCGAGGCCGGCGAACGGTTGCGTCTGCGGGCAGAGCATACGGTGATGGAGCTTCGTTCGGTCGTTCAGGAGTTCCGGGACGAGGCGACACTGCGGCGCGGCCGGGTCGCCATCGCCGCTTCTCCGACCGTCGCCGCCTCCTTCCTGCCGCCCGTCATCCGGCAGTTCGTCCATGCCAATCCCGGGGTGACACTGACCCTTACCGACCAGTTCGTCGGCCCGGTATTGCAGCAAATCAGCAGCGCCATGGCCGATCTCGCTGTAATCCCCTTTGCCGGCAAGAGTGCAGAGTACGATTTCGAGCCGCTGTTCTACGACGAATTCCTGGTGGTGGCTCCGCGGGATCACCCCATCGGTCGCAAGGGCAGGGCCGATTTCGAGGAGATTAGCCGCTACCCACTGCTGTCGCTGCCAAAGGAATCGGCTGTATGGTTCACGATGCGCGACGAGTTCGAGCGTCGCGGATTGACGTTCCAGCCGGCATTCCAAGCCTTCAATCTCTTCACGCTGGTCGGCCTCGTGGAAGCAGGGCTTGGGCTTTCCGTATTGCCGCAGATCATCATCTCGCGCCTGAATCTGGACACCCTAACGACTGTACGCATCAACGGCGGTATTCGGCGCCATATCGGCATCGTCACCCTGCACGGACGCGCACTGCCCCCGGCCGTCACCGCCTTCATCCGCTGCCTGCGATTGCTACGCAAAAACGACGCAGAAATGGTCTCTAAGTCAGCCAGGCGCACAATCATGCCGCGCCGTCGCCGATAGCGATATAGCCCGTGCCTATCGTGAAGTGGACGTTCTCGTATGTTGAGATATTCAGGCCGCCCCAATAGATGCCCGAATAGAGGGTACGCCTGCGGCAACGGGAGTCGCGCGTTCAAACACAAGAGGTAGCAGGAGCACGACTACCCAGTCGCCCGTGACAACGATTAAGCGGTCGAACGCAAGTCGGTTTTCAATGAAGCCAGCGGGTTTGCGATTGCAAGGTTGCGCGGCCCGATCCGGCTGGTCAGGATCGGCGGTGCGCGGCACGGCTTCGCTTGCAGTGGTCGGTATGTAGGAGTGGGACGAGTGGTCATGCATGAACGAAGGAGCCTATGTGCCGCCACGTCACCAACTGAACTGAGGATCCGTGGAAACCCCATATCCAGCTCACCGAGGCGAAGCGCGTTCCGCATCCACAAGTCCGATCTCTCGATCCGTCCGCTCTGGCATCAGCAGACCGACCGCATGCTGGCCCGTATCCTGGTCTGCTTCCTTGCCTATGCGCTGATGCGGCGGCGCGGCGTGCCGTACTCATCCTATGCGAGGATTAACCCTTCGTAGCCGTTGGCGGCCACCTCGTCGCATTTCTCGCGGTAGGCTGGGGCGCCTCCTGAGTACGGCAGGAAGGTGCGCTTCTGCTTGCCCGGCACGTTCGTGTTGATTCCCGTGAACCAGGAGTCGACCTTGGTGAAGAGCATGCGGGATGCCAGCTCGTAGACATGCTCTGTCCAAACGCGTTCGGCTTCCTGCGTAGGCATGACACGTTTTAAGCTCTTATCGCGTCGGCCGTTAAGAAGCCGGATTGAGAGCTGGTTGGGCTTTAGGGACGGTCGTCAGAGCGGCCAAGATTAGGCGCAAAAATATCCTGAGCCAGGCCAGGATGCGCCTGAAGTTGTATCCGGCGGCAGTGAGTGTGGCATTGGCGGCATCGCCGGCATGGCCCTTGAGGTAGCAGCGTCCGAGGTGGCCTTGCTCTTTCATGTGGCCGATGAGGGGCTCGACGGCGGATCGCCGCCGTAGCTCTCGTTTGATGGCGCCGAAGACGCCACGCTTCTGGCCGGAGACGAAGACGCGGCGCGGCTGCGGCGCGTCGTGCCCGCGATATCCCTTGTCGACGTAGACCCGTTCGATCTCGCGACCGGTGAGGCGCTGGGTGTCCTCGATGGCGGCGCGCAAGGTGTGGCCGTCGTAGGGATTGCCCGGCAGCGCGGCGGCGTGCAGCACGAACTGGCCGCCCGGTGAGCAGGCATTGGTGGTGACGATCGAGACCTTTACGCCGAACTCGTAGGGCGCGCGGGCCTTGCCCTTGCCGATGCACTCGACCTCCGGGGGTGGAAGGAATAGAGCTTCCAGCCGCGTTGGCGTGGCCGCTGCGAGCGGATCTGAGAGGCCCGCGAGAGCGGGCTCTCGAAGGCTGCCTCGGCGGGCTCGTGGCCCGCGATCTTGCGGCGGATGTCACGGATCAGCCGGCCCAGGCGAGTGCGCAGGAAGCGCACTTCTCGATGGTGGCGGTTGAACTGCTTGGCGTGGGCATAGCGTCCCGCCATGAGGGCCGCCCGTTTGGCGACGCGCAGATAGGATTGCCGGAGTCTCACCGTGTGACGACGGGCCAGGCGATTGAGGCCCTTGATCGCCGCATGCAGGAGCCTGGCGTCGGTCGGGAAGGCGATGTTCTTGGGCTGCACGGTGGTGTCGACCGTGACCCGCGCCAGGTCTCTGGTGCGCAGCGCACCGCTGTCGTGCGCCACCCGCAGGCTCTCGGCCAGCAGCAGGTCGAGCTTGTCACCCAAGCGCCGGCGCCAGTGGCTGAGGTCGGAGCGCTCGTGCGGGAAGGTGTGTTGGAAGAACTCTTCACCGGTGAAGTGCTGGAAGTACGGATCGTAGACCCAGCGCTCACAGACGCCTTCGTCGGATAGCCCGAACATGTGCTTGAGCAGTAGCAGGCCGATCACGAAGCGGCTTTCGATCCCGGGGCGGCCCTTGTCGCTGTAGAGCGGCGCCATCTCGTCGTCGATCCACGCCCAGTCGACCTTGCCGGCGAGCTGTACCGTACGCATGCGGTGAGGACCGCGGCGTAGCTATTTGCGGGAGGGGTTGCCGTGTTCAGGCTGCTTCGGAAGCGGCCTGCCGGGAGGCCCAGTTCCAGGGCAGCAGCTCGTCGAGGCGGTTGGCCGGGTGCTCGGCGATGCGCGCCAACACGTCGGCAAGCCATGCCTGGGGATCGACGTCGTTCATCTTCGCGGTGACGATCAGACTGTACAGGAACGCCGCGCGCTGACCGCCGCGGTCTGAGCCGGCGAACAGCCAGGCCTTGCGGCCGAGAGCCAGACCGCGCAACGCACGCTCCGCGGCGTTGTTGGTGAGGCAGATCCGACCGTCGTCGAGGAATCGGGTGAAGGCGGGCCAGCGCTTGAGCATATAGTCGATGGCGCCGGCGACGTCGCTGTGGCGCGACAGTTTGCGGCGTTCCTCGCGCATCCATGCTTGCAGAGCGGCGGCCAGCGGCGCGGCTTGTTCCCGGCGAACGGCCAGCCGCCGGTCGATCGGCAGCCCATTGATGCCACGCTCGATGTCGAACAGGGCATCGATGCGCTGCACCGCTTCCAGCGCAATCGGCGAGACGGCCGCTGGTGCGTGGCGCTGGGCCCTTCGGTGGGCCCTGGTCTCGATATCGGCGAGGATGAAGAACTTGCGTCGGGCATGGCTCCAGCACGCCGCTTCGACGATGGGCCCAGCGTCTCGCCCCTCGGCGTACAGCTTGCCGTAGCCGCCGTAGGCGTCGGCCTGCAGGATACCGCTCCACGTCGCCAGATGCTGCCTGGGATGCTCCCCCGAGCGGTCGCGCGAGTAGAAGAACACTGCCGCTGGCGGCGCCCGGCCGCCGAACGGGCGGTCGTCTCGGACGTAAGTCCAACATCGTCCCGTGACGGTCTTGCCCTTGGCCAGCACCGGCACCGTCGTGTCGTCGCCATGCAGCCGCTCGGCGGCCAGGACGTGGGCGATGAGGCGCTGATGGATCGGCTGCAGCGCCGCGCAGCATGCGCCAACCTGATCGGCCAGCGTCGACAGGCTCAAGGGCACGCCTTCGCGGGTGTAGCGCTCGGCCTGGCGGTTGAGCGGCTGATGCTGGCCGTACTTCTCGAACAGGATCATCGCCAGCAGGCTTGGGCCCGCCCAACCGCGGGGCACGACGTGGAACGGTGCCGGCGTCTGGCCGATGCTCTCGCAGTCCCGGCAGGTGAACTTCTCGCGCACCGTCTGGATCACCTTCCACCCGCGGGGAATGACCTCCAGGGTCTCGGTGACGTCCTCCCCGAGCTTCGACAGGCGCGTGCCGCCACAGCAGGCGCAGGACGTCGGCCCGGCAACGACGACACGCTCGCGCGGCAGGTGTTCGGGGAACGGCTTGCGCGCGGGGCGCTTGCGGGTGAAGGCCGCAACGTTGGTGGTCCGGGCCACTACACTCTCGGCGGCGAGCTCATCCTCGGTGGCCGTGGCTTCCAACTCCTCCAACTGCAACTCGAGCTGATCGAGCAGGCGGGCACTGCGCTCGGAGCGCTGGCCGAAGCGATCCCGGGTGAGCTTCTCGATCTGCAGCTTGAGGTGGACGATCAACGCCTGGTCGTCGGCGGCCTTGGCCCGCAGGGTGGCCGCTTCCGCTGTTACCGATACCAACTCCTCCTCGCGTGCCAGCAGCAGCCGCTTCAGGCTCTCGGCATCGTCTGGCAGGGTATCGACCGATGTCATCGTGGCGACAGAAGAGCACATCTCCGTCGACACCAAGAAGAAGGAGCTGGTGGGCAATTTCAAGACTGCCGGCCGAGAGCTGCGGCGCAAAGGTCGACCACAGCCCGTGCGCGTGCACGACTTCGTCATTCCGGGAAACGGCCGAGCGGTCCCCTACGGCGTCTACGACATTGCCGCCAACGAAGGCTGGGTCAGTGTCGGCATCGACCACGACACCGCGACCTTCGCCGTCGAGAGCATTCGTCGCTGGTGGCGGCGCATGGGGCGCAAGCGCTATCCCAAGGCCAAGCGCCTGCTGATCACCGCTGATTGCGGCGGTAGCAATGGCGCCCGGGTCCGCCTCTGGAAGGTCGAGTTGCAGAACTTCGCCAACCAAACCGGCCTCGCCATCACCGTCGCCCATCACCCGCCTGGCACCAGCAAGTGGAACCGCATCGAACATCGCATGTTCGCCTTCATCACCCAGAACTGGCGCGCCAAGCCTTTGCTCTCCCACAAGGTCATCGTGCAGCTCATCGCCGCCACAACGACAACCTCCGGACTGGCCATCGCCTGTGACATTGACGCCACGAACTATCCGAAGGGAGTCAAAGTCTCCGATCAACTGATAAAGCAACTCAATATTCGCTACGGCCGCTTCCATCCGGATTGGAACTACACCATCGTTCCAAAACTCAACCCTTCACCCAAATGATAAATCGAAGCGTTTATTTCGTCACAGGCCCTAAGCCGCCGCCGTCACACAGCTGTTGAACTCGATGTCGCGTCTCAGGTCGAATTTGTCCGCGACGAAATTGAGATATCATAGCGTTTCTGGCTGGGGGTGAGGGGTTCTTGCCGGCGGAGAAGGGGCAAAATGCTCGCTCCAGTCCCACTCCTGCAAAAGCTCCTGGGAGAACGAGTAACCATACGAATAGCTCTCGGAATCGAACCGTGCCCCGGGGTATCGATCCCAGTACCACGTGCCACCTACGCCATCGCCGGTTTCGAAGACACGAGCCGTGAGCCCGAGCTGCCTGAGCCGGTATAGTTGGTACATTCCGGAAATGCCCGAGCCGATAATGATGGCGTCATATCGCTTTACCGGTTCATGAGCGGCTGCGGGCTTGACCTGCTCGGACACAACATTGGCCATCACCAAGTTTCCTCCTACTTACTTATGGGCTCCATCGGGGTTCTCCGGATAAACCAGGGTTGCCAGCGTCAGCGCAACCATGCACCCTCCTCGCAACAATGCGATGGAACGAACGGATTTCGTTTAGCCAAGGGGAAAAGCGCGTGTAGGTGCCATGGGCGCGCGAGGGCGGGTTCAGCAACAGAAATCCCCGGTTCGGGTTGGCAGGTGCCAATCGCGAATTGCGTCGCGAGCTCAAGCCAGTTCATGCCGTTGATCCACCATCGACTGGCAGAGCCGCGCCGGTCACGAAAGAAGCCTCGTCGGACAACAGGAACAGCGCTGCATTGGCAATCTCCTCAGGCCTGCCTGGTCGACCCAAAGGCGTCATGCCGGCGTGCTTGCGAATCAGTTCATCTGGATCTAGGCCGCGCGTGCTCTGTTGGTCCGGCCTGGCGACGAAAACACGTAACATCGGTGTATCTACGGGGCCGGGACACACGGCATTGACGCGGATCCCATCACGGGCAAGGCGCTTGGCGAGTGAGCGCGTCAGACCGACGACTCCGAACTTCATGGCAGAATAAACGGGACTGAACGGCGAACCATGCAAGCCGGACGTCGAGGCCGTGAAAAGCAACGCGCCACCGCCACGCGCGCGCAATTCTGGAATCGCTGCTTCAGTGGTGATCAGCACAGAGCGCAAGTTGAGGCGAACCGCGAGGTCGAAATCCGCCAAGTCCAGACCCTCAACCGAAGCGGGGCCGGGATGGCCGAGATGATTCCAGACGAAGTCGAGGCCGCCAAAGGTGCTAGCGACATCCTTGACGATTTGGCGCGCTGCATCGTCGTCGCCGAGGTCGGCGATGATCCCTTTCGCAGTACCGCCAAAGGTCACGATCTCGTTGACTGTGGCGGCGACGCCCACTTCGTCCCGATCGATGACGGCCACAGCAGCACCCTCGCGCGCGAAGCGAACTGCTCCTGCCCTCCCCATTCCTGAGGCGGCTGCGGTGACGATGCCGACCTTGCCCTTCATTCGCATGATTACTTTCCTCTCTTGCAAACATTGGTTCAACAATGGCTTGGCGCAGCACACGTTTGTATGATGAGCGAAGCCTGCGAATCCGACGAGGCAGCTGCGACACCTACAATTCCGTATCCCCGGCAAGGAGGCGCTGCGCTATGGTGCGACGCAAAATTTCATTTGTGCCGTCAGCCACGTTGACCGAACGGACGTCCTGCCAGGCGTGAACAAGCCCGAGCTCATTAGTGAAACCCATGGCGCCATGAGTCTGGATTGCGCGATCCAGCGCCCGGGCACCGATTTCTACCGCGTAGGCCTTAGCCATCGACAGTTCCTTGACCGCCCGCTCGCCCCGGTCGATCAATGCCGCCGCGTTCAGCGCCATCAGATGCGCCGCATGCAGCTCCATCGCCGTCTCGGCCAACGGAAACGTCACGCCCTGGTATTCCGCAATCGGCTTGCCAAAGGCCTCGCGTTGTTGTGCGTAGCGCAACGCCATCTCCATCGCCCAGCGCCCAAGTCCCACGGCACGCGCTGAATTGTAGATGCGGCCGATTGAGACGCCCAGCAATCCGATCCGGAAGCCGTCGTGCAGTTCACCGACCAGCTGCCACGGCTCGAGCTGCACATCCTCCAACACGATCGAACCCTCGTTGCCGCCCACCGAGCCATGCATACGGATGACACTCTCCAGCGTGAAGCCAGGTGACGTCGTCGGCACCAGAAACGCGCTAATACCGCCCGCCCTGCGTGATGCGCGTTCAGGATCGGTGACGGCAAAGACGATGCAATAGTCTGCCTGCGGCGCGTTGGTAGTCCAAATCTTGCGGCCGTTGAGTCGCCAGCCAGACCCA
The DNA here is from genome assembly GCF_004297405.1 of Reyranella sp. GTDB lineage: Bacteria > Pseudomonadota > Alphaproteobacteria > Reyranellales > Reyranellaceae > Reyranella. The sequence goes on along the minus strand of NZ_SCVC01000049.1, from coordinate 105,384 downwards.
CTTTGGACCGCCTTCGTCTGGATAGTAGTTGCATCCGAACCGGCACCGGGCTCAGACATGCCGAAACACATCGACGTCCTACCCTCCATCATGCCCGTTAGAATTTCGGCGCGTGCACGGTCCGTTACCATCAGCAAGACCGGGCTGGGACCGAACGCCCAGTGACTGACCGTATAGGCTCCCAGCCAGTTATGACTGCCACAGAGACGATAGATACGCTCCCAGACGACGAAGTAGGCAAGCATGCCCATTCCAGCCCCGCCCAGTTCCGCAGGGACTGACATCGAGTAGTAACCAGTCTCCGCTGCCGCCATACGCACGCCTCGGACATGGTCGACCACAGCAGGGACATAGCGGCCATCCTCGCCGTAAGTGCGGCGCGGATCGGACAGCAGCGCATGATCGCGCTGGTGGCGCGGGAACACTTCCCTGCGCAGGAAGCCTTCGACGCCGTCCGCTACTGCGATGACTTCGTCAGGGATCGGAAAGGCTACAGCGGTCAAGACCGTCCTCTTAGAGTTCACCACTTGCTTCGCCGCGCCTGGACCTCTGATTTAGAGAGCACGCCTCCGTCCCCAAGCGCAGCGAGGACAAACATGGCGAGACCTAAAGCAAGACCGTCCCGCCATCGACGGCGATCGTTTGGCCTGTCACCATCGAACTCGCATCGGAAGCGAGATAGAGGATTGTGCCAACCAGATCGTCCGTCGTGAGCACACGGCGGATGGACTGACCGGAGACGATAGCTTTCACGGCGTCTTCCTTTTTTTCGCTGAAAAACTGATTCATACCCTCTGTCTCAACGGTCGCGGGCGCCACTGCGTTGATGCGTATGTTGAAGCGGCCAAGTTCGCGCGCGAGACCGCGCGTCAACCCGATCACGGCTGCCTTGGAGGTCGTGTAATGCAGGGCGTTGGGCAGACCGTACGTCGCCGCTAGCGAGGAAATGTTGATCACGGAGCCACCTCGTTCGCGCATGGGTGGCACGAACGCACGGCAGCAGTTCCAGACACCGGTAACGTTGACGCGCAGGCATGCCGCCCAGTCTTCCTCGGCGATTGTGTCAAAGCGACCCGACTTGAGCGTTGCGAAGAGCGCCGCATTATTGACAAGCACATCCAACCGCCCAAACCGGGCCAGGGTATCCTCTGCCGCTGCGCGGCAACTAGCCATGTCCCCAACATCGCATTGCCGGCCGAACGCCCGGCCACCGCTCGCCTCAATGTCGCGGACGGTATCGCCACAATCCGAAAGGTCGAGCGCAACCACAGAGGCTCCAGCCTTGGCAAGCCCTTGCGCGTAGGCGCGGCCAAGCCCTCTCGCGGCGCCCGTCACCACCGCCACCCTGCCGCTAAGATCACTCTGCGCCATCTTTATTCTCCACATTTCCACGAGACGCTGTTCCACATACCGCCCTGCCCTATTCATTGGGCGAACCGAACCGGCGTCCTGGCGGAGAGACTATCTCGTCCTCAGGACCTCGCCGGCTCAGTTGTATTTGCGTACATCATCGATCACTTTGCCGTCGTTGGGCAGGCTGCCGGGCGCCACAAACTCAACCCGACCCCGCACTTTGCAGATGTTCTGTACGTCGCCTTCTACCGACTTGGCCAAGTCGGTGGATCCGCCCACAAGCTCGACCTTCAGGGTCATCACGTCTTGCTGATCGACCCAGTCGACGACCAGCCGCAGACGACCCAGGTCGCGATGCCGGCGTGCAATCAGCGCAATCTGTTCTGGGTCAACAAACATGCCCTTGACCTTGGTGCGTTGGTCGGCACGCCCCATCCACCCCCTGATGCGCATGTTTGTGCGGCCGCAAGGACTGATGCCGGGCAGCACCGCGGACAGGTCGCCGGTGCCGAAGCGCACCAGTGGATAGGCCTTGCTGAAAGTCGTAACGACCACTTCGCCAACCTCACCGTCGGCAACGGGATCCCCGGTGCCGGGCCGCACGATCTCGACCACCACGCCTTCGTCGACGATCATGCCCTCGAGCGCCTGGGACTCGTAGGCTATGGTACCGAGATCGGCCGTGCCGTAGCTCTGTAAGGTTGAGATTCCGCGGTCGCGGAACATCTGGCGCAGCGAAGGTGGCAGCGCCTCAGCACCGACGAACGCCTTGCGAATCGACGATATGTCCTTGCCAAGCTCAGCGGCTTTCTCGAGGAGGATCTTGAGGAACGATGGCGTGCCAACATAGCCGACCGGCCGAATGGCTTCTATGGCGTCGAGCTGCAACTCGGTCTGGCCGACGCCGCCTGGTACCACGATGCAGCCCAACGCCCGCGCTGCCGTCTCCATCATGATCCCGGCCGGTGTGAGGTGATACGAGAAGGTGTTGTGGACGGTATCGCCGGCGCGGAAACCTGCAGCGTACATAGCCCGTGCACCGCGGAAATAATCCCTTTCTGCGGTGTCGATCTCGAAGATAGGACCGGGCGACATGAAGATGTGCTGGACCTCCGCGAGCGATACACCGAGCAACCCACCCATCGGCGGCTTTTTCTTCTGCAAGGCACCAAGAGTCCCTTTACGCAGCACCGGAAGTCTGGCGAGCGCAGCGCGGCTGGTAACTGTGGCTGGGTCGACGTCTTTCAGCCATTCGGCGAAAAACGGCGCACTGGCCTTGGCATGCGTGATTTGCGCCTTGAGGGCGGAGGCCAATGCGATCTCCCGTTCCTCGGACGAACGTGTTTCAAGTGTGTCGAAGTATTCGGTGCATTCCATATCTAGCGCCCTCTATGCGCGTCTCTGAACATCCTCTAAGACCGCCAAGGTTTGCCGTATTGGCAATGCTTGACGATGGGCTGGGACCAGCATGAATGGGCCGCGTTCAATCCGAGCTCGAATTTCCTCGAAGCCGGATTTCTCGCGCAACTTGGCCGTCGCTCCTTCCCGCACTAGTCTGCTCTGCTTATTATTGAACATCCATTAGAATTTCAGCGTGCGCGACATTCAATCTGGTTTTTTTGGCGCATACGAAATCATTGCTGCCGAATCCGACTTTACATTAGAATATTCTGCCAAGTATGCCGAAATGCCCTCATTCTGGGAGAGTGAAGGTAACCGTCGCCGGTAGCCTTGCTGCGGCATGTGGGAGATCGCATGGACCACGTCGGCCTCGGACTGTTCTGGACTGACCTCAAGGTCGGCCAGACGTTTCGCACCATCAATCGCACCATCACCGAAGCTGAAGCGCGATCAGAGTCTGGTTGATCCGTTCATTGAGAGGAAGCCGACTCCCTCAAATGACGGGTCAATCGACGTAACAAGTTGGGAGAGGAGTTATGAACTGAGACCTTCCGTCCTCATGGCCGCCTGGGTCGCGGGTCGCGCGCCTACGCGTTTACTCGGCTTCGGCGAGGTCTACCGCTCCGCACGCCTGCGCGGCAATCGCGCCTGGCATCCTCGTATCAAAGCTCCGGGCAATGTCCTCCAGCTCTCGGCAGGCGCACGTCCTGGACGTGGCCGGCGGCCAACATAATCTCGATATGGGCGGGCAGCAGGGTCATGCGTTTCAACCGGCCAACCGTTGTGCTTGCGACGCGACGAATGGCGGTGGCGGCCACGTCGGAGCGTCCTTGTACGAGGCGCAACAGCGCCAAGCCCGGTTGGGGTTCCAAGCGCAACTGGCTCGGGCCTCGATACGCCTCCTCGGCCGCCACGAACTCCCCTTTCAGACGAAATACCTTTGCTTGCTGGTAGAACGCCGCGGCGGCAGCCCGCTGGTTGACGCTCTGCGAACGCGCGCGATTCGTAGGGTGGCGCGCTCCTGCGCATCTGACAGCGCCGCTCTCGATCAACGCGTCGAGACTCTTTCTGTCCTATCGATTTGCGTTCGCAAACAAATAAGCTTAGCTTACTTACTAATGATATCGTCACCGATGCCTGCTGTCGAGCCGGATGATCCCACCCAAACCATGGGCATGCTGGTCTACGACGTGGCGCGACTGATGCGTCGCCACTTCGCCGCCCAGATGGCATGGAGCGGGTTGGGGCAATCGAGCTGGCGCCTTCTCGTGCACGTAGCCCGCAAGCCAGGGTTACGCGCTGCCGATCTCGCCGAGATCATGGAAATGCGGCCGATCTCGGTCAGCCGCGTACTGGACGGCCTCATGCGTTCGGAATTGATCGAGCGTCGTGCGGACGCCCAGGACCGGCGCGCGTGGCGTCTGTTTGCCACACGCAAGGCCCGGCCGCTGATCGCCCGCATGGAACATTTGGCGAGAGAGACCCGTGAGCTGGCGATGACCGGCCTTCGCCCGGAGGAACGATCGACGCTGCTGAGAGCGCTTGCGGTCGCTCGCGTCAACATGTCAAAGGCCAGCAGGGACGGCCATCGACCGGCGGGACGGCCGCAGTCAGAATGAGCGACGACCCGCCCCCGACGATAGCGATCCGTCCTCGCAGATTTTCGCGAAGCCGGACCCGGGTCCTTCTCCTCGCGCTGGTACCTTTGGTCGGCTTAGGAGGCGGCGGATACTGGTACATCTACGGCGCGCGCAACGTTTCGACCGACAATGCCTATGTAAGAGCGGCGAAGACGACCATCTCGGCCGAGGTTTCGGGACGAATCGCCTCTGTGCTCGTGGGCGAGAATGAAGCCGTCCGCGCGGGGCAGCCGCTTCTGGCAATAGACGATGAACTATACCGGATTGCATTGTCGCGAGCTGAGGCCGAGCGCGCGTCCGTGATCGCTCGACTCGATTCCCTGCGCGCCCAAATCCGGCAAAAACGCGAGGAACTGGAACTGGCGACTATCATGGCGAGCTACGCTGAGCGCGAACACGATCGTGGCGCGACGCTTGCCGCAAGAAGCGTCGTTAGCGCAGCCAAGCTCGACGAAGCCAAGAACCGGATGGACGGCGCCCGTCAACAGACGGCGATCGTTCGACAGGAGATCGGGCGCCTGGTTGTAGAACTTGGCGGCGACGAGCAAGCTCCCGCCGATGAGCATCCAGCCGTCAAGCAAGCTCAGGCGATGATAGACGAGGCACGGGTTGCGCTGGAGCGCACGAAGATATTCTCGCCGGTCGACGGCATCGTGTCGCGAGTCGATTCAATTCGGCCTGGGGACCATATCCGCCCCGGAATTTCGCTGTTCTCGGTCATCTCGATGAGCGAGAAGTGGATTGAAGCGAACTTTAAGGAAACAGATCTCACCCGCGTCGTGGCCGGGCAGCGCGTAGAAGCGACCGTCGACACCTTCCCCGGCATCAAGCTGTCAGCCGAGGTTCATAGCATTGGGGCTGCGACGGGAGCGGAATTCGCCCTCATTCCACCACAGAATGCCAGCGGCAACTGGGTCAAGATCGTTCAGCGGATTCCCGTTCGTATCCGACTTCTGGAAGCACGCTCGCTTCCGTCGTTGCGGGCAGGCATGAGCGCGCAAGTAACGATCGACACCGGGTATAATCGTCCTTTGCCTAATCTGGTTGCCCGAGCAATAGGGCGTGCGGATGGCGGTGAGTGAAAGACGCGGCCCCTCGACCGCACGTCAGCCGGGCCGGCATCACGGCATCGGTCATGCTCGCGACAACCATCTATGCCCTTGATAGCACGATGGCCAACGTCGCGCTGCCACACATGCAGGGAAGTCTGAACGCGACTCGCGATCAGGTGTCGTGGACAGTGACTTCGTTCGTGGCGGCAATGGCGATCATGACGCTGCCGATCGGCTTTCTGGCACAAAGGTTCGGCCGGCGCCGCGTCTTCCTCGGCTGCATCTGCGGGTTTACGATAAGCTCTATGGCCTGCGGCGCCGCGGGGTCGCTACCGGAAATGGTCGTCTTCCGCGTCTTGCAGGGCGCGTGTGGTGCCGCGATGGTGCCGCTCTCGCAGGCAATATTGCTCGATACGTACCCGCCCGAACGGCATGCTTCAGCGATGTCAATCTGGGGGGTAGGCGTGATGGTGGGGCCCGTGCTGGGTCCCATCATCGGCGGCTGGTTGACCGATTCATACAGCTGGCGCTGGGTGTTCTACATCAACCTGCCGCTGGGAGCCCTGGCGTTTCTCGGTATCATGGTTTTTCTCGGCGAATCGCCGAAGAAGCCGGCTCGCTTCGACTGGTTCGGATTCGTGGCATTCGCGATCGCAGTGGGGGCGCTCCAGCTGTTCCTCGATCGCGGCGAGAGAAATGGCTGGTTCGAATCGGAAGAGACCGTCGTCGAAGCCTCGATTGCCGCTGCGGCGTTCTACGTTTTCATCGTCCACCTGGCTACGTCCGAGAATTCGCTGGTTTCTCTCAAGGTTTTCAAGGACCTCAATTTTACACTTTGCACTACGCTCATGCTGGTGGTCGGAATGGTGTTTCTCGGTAGCATGGTATTGCTCCCCCTGTTCCTCCAGCAGTTGCGTGGCATGACGGTCCTGGATACGGGAATTCTGCTCGCGCCACGGGGGGTCGGCATGATGGTCACCATGATCATCGCAGGCCGCATGTCTGGGCGCATCGATGCCAGAATACTGATGTCGCTTGGCATGATCATGGCCATGGTCTCAATGTGGGAGACGTCGGGATTCGACATGAACGTTGACGACTGGTCGGTGACGTGGACAGGCCTGCTGCAAGGAGGTGGACTTGGTTTCGTTTTCGCGAGCAGCAGCGCGCTGGCCTTTATCACCCTTCCTGGTCAACTACGCCTCCAGGCGACCGGGCTTTACAGCCTCTTCCGCAACTTCGGAGGCAGTATCGGTATCGCGATTTCGGTTGGCATGCTCGAGCATTTCGCGGCGGTCAACCGCGGCGAGCTCGGCGAGCGCCTCACCGCTTTTTCGACCTGGTTCCACGACCCCGGAGCGAGCATGCCGTGGTTACCTTCCGGCGTGGCCGGGATTGCGATGCTCGATCTCGAACTGGCTCGACAGGGGTTGATGATCGCCTTTCTCAACAACTTCCAGCTCATGGCGGTGATCGGCTTCATTGGCCTGCCGCTGATCGCCTTGCTGCGTACGCCAACATCGATCCGCCGGGCATAGAATTCGATCAACAGTTCAGCTGAAGCCCATTCTCAATTTGAGCCTGCCTGAGAACGACAGCAGGTTGAAGTCGCGGCCGGTAGCGGTCTTCGCTACAAATTCGAATTGACACTAGGCTGTGGTGACAATTTGAGGATTCCCTTGGGAAGGCAGTTCTGATTCAACGCTGGCTTTAGGAGGCTGGCGTGGAAGGCGAAGTGTTGAGAGACGATCAGTGGGCACGGCTGGAGCGGTTCGTGCCTGGCGGTCGCAAGGGGAAGCGCGGTCCCCGCAGTGATGGTCGTCGTTTTCTGGATGCGGTGTTGTGGCTGGCACGCTCTGGGGCCCGCTGGCGAGATCTCCCGGAAGACCGGTTTGGTCCCTACCAGACGGCCAAGCGGCGTTACTATCGATGGATCGAGGCCGGTGTCTTTGATCGGATCTTCGAAGCCGTCGCGGCCGATCGTGATCTGGAATGGCTCTCGATCGACGCCACCGTGATACGCGCCAATGCGCAAGCCGCGAACGGGCGGCGTAAAAGGGGGGACCGCAAGCCCAGGCTCTCGGCCGCTCGCGCGGGGGCTTCGGCAGCAAGCTCCACGCGGTAGTCGATGCGCTCGGTCTGCCGGTCCGCTTCGCGCTCGGGCCGGGGCAACAAAACGATATGGCACCGGCATGCGACTTGATCCGCGGCCTTCCAGCCCATCAGGTCATCGCCGACAAAGCCTATTACGCCGACAGCCTTTACGAACTTGTCCTCGAACAAGGGGGCGAGCCGGTCGTCCCGCCCCGCAGCCATCGCAAGTACCAACATCGATACGACCGTATCGCCTATAAGCAACGCTGGGGCATCGAAGGCTTCTTCGCCAAGCTCAAGCAATGGCGACGCATCGCAACCCGCTACGACAAGCTCGCCGCCAACTTCCTCGGCTTCGTAAAACTCGCAAGCATCATGCTTTGGCTCAAATAGGATTTGTCACCACAGCCTAGTCATCTGGAACTGAACCAGCCGCATTATAAGCAAGCGCTCTGGAGTGAGGAAGGAGGAAGGAGAGGGCTGATGGCGAACGCACTTGCGAGGGACGATGAACCGCCATCGGAGCCCGGCAAACCGGGCATTCTTTCGCGTCAGCGCAATCATCCGGTCATTGTACCCATATCGGGCCAGAGGTTGAGGTCCACCATCCCTCGCATCTGCTGTATGGACGTCGTGTCCGGCAGCATCTTAGCGAGCAGCGCCTCGCCGACCGCTTTGTCTATCTCGAGGCGGCACCCGGCGAGGCCGCACATCAAGGGCTGGCCGCGACGAGCGACATGCGCTCATATGAGAATCAATTGCTACCGAATTCGAATTAACATTAGAACATGCCGCGAAGTATGCCAAACTCGCTCATTCTGGTTCTAGGGAGAGTAAAGGAAACCGTCGCCGCTATCCTTGCTGCGGCATTTGGGAGATCGCATGGACTACGTCGGCCTGGGACTGTTCTGGACTGACCTCAAGGTCGGCCAGAAATTCCGCACCATCAATCGTACCATCACCGAGGCTGATCTGGTGAATTTCATCAATGCGACCGGTATGGTCGAGATGATCTTCACCGACGTGACTTTTAGCGAACAACACGGTGCCATCGCAGGCCGCCCCGTGCCGGGCGCCCTCTGCTACTGTTTCATCGAAGGCCTCTTGGTTCAGGCCACGATGCAGCATACCGGCCTCGCAATGCTGGAATCGACCATAAAGGTGCATGCTCCGACCAATGTCGGCGATACCATTCACGGTGAAGTGGAAGTGACAGCCATCCGGCCAACGAGTAAGGGGAACCGGGGAATCGTCACGACGACCAACAACATCGTTAACCAACGAAGCGAGGTAGTGATAACCTACAGTGCAATCCGCATGATGGCGGGCCGCAGCTGAAGCCATCGCGCCTTGTGCTTCGTTGGCCAACACCGCCGCTGCTCGCCTTTCAAACGAAACCCATGTCAATCCTGGGACTTCGGTAGCCTCGGTTGCATGATCAGAACTGTGCCCTGAGCAGCGCCACAGGCTCGTCCGCCATTCTCGATATCGATCCGCACCACCGCGGTAGAGCGGGTCATGGCGATGATACGCGCCTCTGCGACCACGGTACCGGAGGAGACCGGCGTGAGGAGGTTCAGCTTGAATTCCGTGGTGGCCGCCCACTGGCCAGACTGCATGTGGGGGTAGCACACTAACCCGAGCGCATGATCGCACAACGCCGAAAGAACGCCGCCGTGCATGTTGCCGAAGCGCGTCAACAACTTCGGAGCAACCAACAGTTCCACGCGCAGTCTGCCCGGCTCGACCAACGTAGTGCGCAGACCGAGGAACTCGGGAAGGCCGGATGAAGGTACGGTCGAGTCGAGGAAGCGGCGAGCGACATCTTGATCGAAGGGCGGGAGCCGCGGTGGTAGATCCATGATGCTTCTTTTCCGGCTGTGGTTCAGTGCTAACGTCAAGACGGCGGGATCAGGCAAGAGTGGATTGAGCCTTCGCCATCTACCTGACGCGCCAGCGTACGGATCGCCAAATCCGCATCTTCCAACGCAAAATCATGTGTATGCATCAGCTCAAGCGGAACCTTGCGACTCTCGATGAGATCGATCGCCTTGCGATAGCCTGAACTGAGGACACCGATGGCGCCCTTGATGGTAATCTCCTTCCAGACGACCATGTCGGAAACGAAGTCGGGTACCGTCTTCTGACGCCTTTTGCCGTCCTGCATGGTGAATCCCTTCACCCCAGCCAACACGATCGTCCCACCTCGACGTACATAGTCAAGCGCCCCGCGTACTGGCTGGGTCGCGTATGAAGTGACATCGACGACAATATCCACGCCTCTGCCGGCCGTGATCTCGCGGACGCGCTGCTTGGGGTCCTCATTGTCCACGTCGATGGTGTAGTCGGCACCGAGCGCACGTGCGACGGCCAGCTTCTTGGCATCTGCGGCGAGCCCCGTGACAATAATCGTACCCGCTCCGGCATGGCGGGCGGCCACGACGCTGGCTAATCCACGCTGACCAGGCCCCAAGACCATCACCGTATCACCGACGCTTGTGCCCGGTAGTTCGACCGCCCAACGAAACCCGGCACCAAGGGGATTGAACATGACCGCGATTTCCGGCGGCAAGGATTTGTCGATCCGATGAACGATCGCGTTGGGCGCAAGATACATGTACTGGGAGTATGCGCCCCAGATACCAGGTGCCACCGTGAGCGGGATATAAGAATAGATCTGCCGCCGGTCGCACAAATGATAGTGCCCGCCAAGGCATGTACTGCAGCAATGGCAGGACAGCATCGTCTCGACGCAGACACGGTCGCCGACGTCGACGCGCCAACGCTTTGCCGCAACGTCGCCGATCGCCTCGATGATCCCCAGCGGCTCGTGACCTGGGACCACCGGATAAGGTGTGTTGAGCACTCCTTCGTACTGCTCATGATCGCTGCCGCAAATGCCGCAGGCCTCTATTCTGAGAATGGCGCTGTCGGAGCTGATCGGGGGGATGGGCAGATCGCGACGCTCCAATTGGCGTGGACCGGTCTGAACCATGGCCATCGTTTTCCTGGGCAGCATCGCGTCAACTCTCCTGAGACGTAGACGACTAGCCGATCTTGAAGTAGTCCGGCCGGCCAGCGGACCAGAAATCACCCCACATCTGCTGCCCGCCGTCGATCGTGAGGACTTCCCCCGTGATAAACTTGCCGGACGGGCCGGCCAGATAGACGCAGCCTTCGACGACATCCCATACATCGCCGGGACGACGCATGGGATTGCTCTCGTAAAAAGTCTTCCGGCCTTCGTCCGAGTATTGCGCGAAGCCACTGCTTTCTACGGCGCCAACCCCGAGGCAGTTGACCCGGATGCCCAGTGGCGCCCATTCGACAGCCACCGTCTTCGACAGATAAATGACCCCCGCCCGGGCAGCGGTCGAATGCGCCATGTGAGGCAGGCCGCGCCCGACCGTGGCCGTGACGTTCACAATGTTGCCCGTCTGGGCATGATCGCGCCAGCGCCGAGCGGCGGCCTGCATCATGTACCATGTGCCGTTGAGATTCGTGTCGATGACCGCCTTCCAGCCTTTGACGCTGAAATCGATGGCCGGTTGCGCGAACTGTCCGCCGGCGTTGTTGACGAGCACATCGAGCCGGCCATGGCGCGACCATACGCGCTCCATGAACGATTCGACTTCCTCCGGTTCACGGATGCTCATCGCCATGGCATCGACGTCGGTACCCACGCCGCGCAGCAACGCGACTGCCGCTTCGAGTTTCTCCGGCTTGCGGCCACAGAGAACGAGCCGTGCACCGAGCCTGGCGAAGAGTATGGCGATAGCCTTGCCGATGCCGCTGCCACCGCCCGAAACCACGATCACTTTGTCCTTAAACAGGTCGGGCCCGAACACGGTGGGATGCGCGACGAGTTCGGTATCGGTGAAGCCGAATCGGCGATCGCCAGGGGATGCTGAATCGGTCATGAGTGGCAATGTTTCGCCGGCATGATCAAGCCGGATCCGCGAAGCGCGGCATGACCTTCGTCGCCATCAGCTCCAGCGACCGCAGTATCTGGCCGCGATCATGCAGGCCCTGCGGGATCAGCAGCACGATTTCGTCCTGGCCGGGTACGGCCTTCTGAACTTCCTCCAGACGCCGCGAGATGGTGTCGGGCGACCCGACCAGTAGTTCCGGCAGACCCTGGCCGAACGGAGCAGACCATTGGTCCCAAAACCACCGCATGTCCTCAAGCTGTGCGTGCGCTTCGGCGTCGGTCGGCGCGCAAATGAAGATGCCGCCCCAGGCGGTCGCGTGGCCAGGCTCGACAGCTCGGCCGTGTTTCGCGGCCTCGGCGTGATAGGCGCGATTGAGCTGAGTGTAGAAGTCAAGTTCGTCCGTCAAGACGATCGGCTTGCCGCCGTACTTCGCCCAGAACAGCGCCGTGCGCATTGAGGCGGCGAAGCCGCCATAGAGCGGCGGGTGCGGCGTCTGCAGCGGACGCGGCGCGATGCCGACCTCGTTGATGCGCATGTCCGGGGCGACGCCCTGCCCATAAGTCGTGTAGACGCCGTGCGGATGCGGATTGACCATGCCGACGGGTGGAAAGTTCCAGTACTTGCCACGATGGCTGAAGGTATCGTGCGTCAGCGCCTTGACCACGACGTCGACGAACTCGCTGAAATATTCGCGGTTGGCTTCGTCTGCCGGCGAGTCCTTGTTCCATGGACCGACAGCGTGGAGATCGCCCCGCACCTTGAAATTTTCGACCCATCGAGCCTGATAGCCACGCACCAGGCCGACGCCGAAGCGACCGCCGAGCATGTGGTCCATGGTGGCGATGTCCTCGGCCACGCGCAGCGGATTGTGCGTGGTCGACACGAAGCCGCAAGTGATCACCCGCAATTTCTTGGTATGCTGGCCAATCCACATTCCCATCAGCCGAGGGTCGTTCGAGATCTCGAAGCCCTCGATCTGCAGATGGTGTTCGGGATGGCCGAACCCGAAATAGCCGGCATCGTCGGCGAACCGCGCGTACTCTGCGATCTCGTCCAGCATGCGCTGGTACAGCTCCGGTTTGCGGCCGGCCATCCCGCCTTCGAGTTCAGCCCGCCGGCCGACGGTGCAATAGATGAACAGGCTGAACTTCATGTTGATCCCTCACGGCTAGAAAGCGATTTGCCGGTAGTTCATTCGGCATCTCAGGACGTAAAACCGCCGGCAGCTAGACCGCAAGCTTGTAGAGTTCCGCCACGTTATCGTGCAGAATCCGCTGACGCTGTCCTGCGTCAAGATGGGCTGTCTGTTCGGCGATTACGTCCTTACTCCACGGCCACGTCGAGTCGCTATGCGGGAAGTCGTTGGCCCACATCAGCTGATGCGGCGACATCATGTCGGCTAGCTTGAACGCGACGTAATCGTCCTGAAACGTCAGGCTGATGTTGTCGCGGAAATATTCCGATGGCAGGCGCGGCAGCTCCTGCCCCTTCATCCAGTAGCGGTGGCGCTTGTAGGCATGATCCATACGGTACATGAAATGCGGCGCCCAGCCGGCGTCTGCTTCGACGCACACCACCTTGAGCTTGGGATGACGGGCAAAAACGCCGCTGAATATCAGCATGCCCATGATGTCCTGACAGCCGCGGATGATCGACAGAAACCCGTTGATCTTCGGACCACGGTGCTGATTTATGCTGTCGCTGCTCGACGTCAGGATGTGCCACGACAACGGAATGTCTAGAGCGACGGCAGCTTCCCAAAGGGCATCGTAAGATGGGTTGTCATAGTCGAGCTCGCCGGGATTGCCCGGCATCATGACGCCCTTGAATCCCATGGCTTTGATGCGTTCGAGGTCGGCGACACCTTCCTTGATGGTGCGGATGCCCGTTTGACCGATGCCGATCAGCCGGTCGGGGGCATGTGACGTGTACTGCTGGAGCCAGCGATTGTAGGCGTCGAAGCAGGCCTTCTTATAATCCTGGTCGGGATGGTTGCAGAGGACCATGCCGACAGTTGGATAGATGATTTCGGCGCCCACGCCGTCCTTGTTCTGGTCGGCAAGCCGGGCGGCCGGATCCCATCCCCCGCGATGCAGGTCTTCGAAGTGCGCGCCGCCGATGCGGATGCTACTGGGCTCGACGCCCGCCGCCGCGACAAGACCCATCGGGATGGTCTGCTTCATACCTTCAACGACGTAGATGTCGCCGTATTTGGGGTCGCGCACGACATGGGGCGCGCGTTCGCGGTAGGCGACTTCGATATGCTCGCGATAGCAATCTGGCGGTTCGGTGATATGCGAATCTGCGGAAATCGGAAGCTGCTTCATAGCCATCTCCTCACGTAATTCAGCTGTTCAATCGACGATCAATTTCAAGCATCGAAACGGGCGCGTGCTATCGAGTCGGCTGTCCATATGGCCCAACCAGGCCCGATGCTTCCTGGAGCCTAAGCGCCTCGTGAACCGAGCGATGGAAATGCGCCAGCGCGGGCTCGTTGCGGCCGAACAGCAGATGGTCCTGCGCGCCGGAATGGAAGCCACGCTGCATGTCCTCGCCCAGCGGAAAGTCCTCTTTCTCCACGGTGTCGAGCAGGATCTTCATATTGCGATCCCAATGGCGCTTAGCCTTATCAGTAAGCGCCGGCTCCGGGATGTAAAGGGACGCATGCATCACGCTTTCGTCCGGAGTGTTGCCGGGGAAGACGCGCCACGTCTCCATATGGTCTCCCTGCCAGACCAGCACGGTGTTCGGGAACAATTCGTAGACGACGGCAACATGCTTCAGCACGTCCCACTCGCGTTCCGGCGTTTTGCGTAGCGTCTCGAAACCGGAGCGCGGCACCGCCATTCGAACGTGCCGGCCATAAGGATCGAAGGAGGTTTGTGCCCCCAGAAGTAGCGACGAGATCGTGTTCCGGTGCAGAACCTTGATATGGTAGCCTTCCAGGAACGTGCCGATGACGAGCTTCCAGTTCATCGCTCGCCGCAGCGTGCGCGTCTCGTAGTGGCTGTAGCGCTCGAACCCATACGCCGCCATCTCGGGCGCGAGAGTACCCAGCAACGCGTCGGGGTCGAAGGGCTCTTCGCCACCCGGCCGCACCCAGATGAAGCCGTTGCGCTCAACGGCTGCCAGGCGTCGAAGACCGTGCGTGGAGCGGTCGACCTCGCCGAACGCTTCGGCTTCCCGAACGCCGAGTAGACTTCCATCGAGGCCATAGGCCCATCCATGATAGGGGCATATGAAGGATTCGTTCGTTCGCGCGCAGCCTTGAGCAAGATCGGCGGTCGCCAGCTTGGCACCGCGATGGCGGCACACGTTGAGGAACGCATTGACCTTGCTGTCCTTTCCGCGGACCACGAGAATCGGACGACCCGTGAAATCGTTGGTGAAGAAGTCGCCGGGATTCGGCAAGTCGGCGGTCATGCCGAGGAGGAGAGGATGGTCGTGGAACAGAACATCGCGTTCACGCGCCGCCTGATCGCGACAGATATAGTCTCGTACCGGATTGGCAAAAGGCGCCGCGTTTCGTGCCTGCTCGCCCTTGTCGATGTACGTGAACAGAGTGTGGCCGAGCTCAACCTGTGTTGCATGTTCCATGACCGTTTCTCCTAAACCTTCGACAGGCGGCGTGCCGCCGCTATTTGAATTTCGGCTCCCGCCGCGCGCCAAACGCGGCCAGCCCTTCCGAGACGTTCTCCGAGCGGAGCGCGTCCACGACGCACGCGGACTCGCATGCCACCCCCGCCGCCAGTGTTTCGTCGAGACCAGTGCGGGCGAGCGACTTCATTGCCGCCATGGACTCGGGATTGCGTTTCGCCAGCGCTTGCGCATACGCCACGGCCCGGTCGGTGAGGGCATCATCGTCAACGACGAGATTCACAAGCCCCCATTCGCGCGCCGCTGCCGCATCCAGCCACTCCGCGCTGTACATCAGGTGAAGCGCTCGACGCAGGCCGACCAGGCGCGGCAGGCGCTGCGTACCGCCCCATCCGGGAATGAGTCCATACCGCGAATGCTGGTCACCGAAACGTGCCGAACTGGCGGCGAGCACGACATCGCATGCCATCGAGAGCTCGAGCCCACCGGCCAGGCACAAGCCGTGTACCGCGGCGATGACCGGCAGGCGCGAGCGCTCAAGGGCAGTGAGGGCTTCGTGCCCCGCCGACAGAAAGCTCTCGAGTGACGCCCGCGAAGCGCGCGCCTCGAGAACCTCGTCGAGATCGGCGCCGGTGCAGAAATGCTTGCCATTGGCTTTCAGCAGCACGACTCGGCAGGCTGGATTCGCTTCCAAAGACCGAACGCCGGCACACAGGCCGTCCGCCAGGCCTCGCGAAATGCAATTGAACTTCTCGGGCCGGTTCAATGTGATCACACCGACTTGGGCTTGCAGGTCTACGAGGACGGGCGGCGCAGTGGTCATCGGCATCCTCCGCCTAGTAAGGCACCGCCACGCGCCCGATCTTCTCGCGCGCGATGATCATTTTCTGGATCTGCTCGGTGCCGTCGCCGATTTGCAGGCCCATCACGTCGCGCAGGCGCTGTTGGTGCGGCAGGTCCATCGTGTAGCCTGAATGACCGTGCGTCAGCAGGCACCGGTGAATGGCCTGAAAGGCTGTCTTCGGGGCCCACCATTTGCACATGGCCGCCTCCGACGTGTGGGGCATGCCCTGATCGCGCAGCCACAGCGTCCGGTAGCACAGAAGTCGTGCGGCTGTGAGCAGCGTTTCCGCCTCGGCCAGCGGTTCCGTCACGCCTTGATAACGTGCCAGCGGCTGGCCGAAGGCTTGGCGCTCGGTGACGTAGCGCCAGGTTTCCTCGAGCGACGCGCTGGCGGGCGCCAGCACCTGCAACCCGATCAGCGCGCGGCTGTAGTCGAAGCCTTGCATGACCGTGCGAAAGCCCTCGCCTTCACCGCCGATACGCCATGCGTCCGGCACCTTGACGTCCTGGAAGAAGATCGAGCCGCGGCCGACGACCTTCGAGCCCACGTCGTTGAAGCTAGAGCGGCTGATGCCCGGAAGGTCGAGCGGCACGTGGAAGGCCGTCACGCCGCGAGCCCCGGAGCCGGCCTCGCCAGTGCGAGCGAAAACGACGATGGATTCCGCCTGTTCGATCATCGAAATCGAGGTTTTCTCGCCATCGAGCACATAGCCTTCGTTGTCGCGGCGCGCCTTGAGCTGGAGGTTCGCGGCATCGGAGCCGCCGCGCGGCTCGGTCAGGCCCAGCGCAACCACAGTCTCGCCCCGGCAAATCTTCGGCACGACGTCCCCGGCGATCTCCGGCGGCCCGTGGCGCACCAGGATCGAGCCCATCAAAGACCCGAGAAGCTGCACATAGGCTACGCCCAGATCGGCCGCAGCAACGCCTTCGATTACCAGTCCAGCCGTGACGCCGTCCGCACCGAGCCCGCCGAACATTTCAGGCAAATCGACCCCGATCAGCCCGACGGCCCCCATTTCCCTTATCAGCGACGGCGCGATGTGGCCCTCCTGTTCACGCGCCGCATACCCCGGCGCAAGCTTTTCGACGCCAAAGCGCCGGGCAGTTTCGCCAATCTGCTGCTGTTCCGGGGTGAGGGAAAAGTCCAACTGTCGGCCCCTACTTGAGGAAGTCCCTGAAGCGTGGCGGGCGCTTCTCGTTGAGCGCCTTGACCCCTTCCTGGGATTCGGCGCTCGCGTAGTAGAGGCGCAGGGCCTGCATCCCCAGACCGCCGATGCCGCGAATGTTTTCGCTGTCGGCGTTGAAGGACTTCTTGGCGATGGCGATGGCCGTGGGGCTGCGCAGCACCAGTTCGGCGCACCACGCCTCGACTTCGGCATCGAGCTTGTCGTCGGGCACGACGGCGTTGACCAGCCCCATGTCCATCGCCTGTCGCGCCGTGTAGCGCCGGCACATGTACCAGATTTCTCGCGCTTTCTTCTCGCCGACCACGCGCGCCAGATAGGCAGTACCGAAGCCGGGATCGACGGAGCCCATCTTCGGCCCGACCTGACCGAAGATGGCGTTCTCGCCGGCGATAGTGAGATCGCAAAGCGTGGCCAGAACGTTGCCGCCACCGATCGCGTAACCGCGCACCTTGGCGATCACCGGCTTCGGTACGTCGCGGATGACGCTGTGCAGTTCTTCGACCGGCATTCCGACCGAGCCGCGCGTCGATCCGTCGCCGTACTGGCCGCTATGGTCGGACTGGTCGCCGCCGGTGCAGAACGCCTTGTCGCCGGCACCAGTTAGGACGATGGCGCCGACGTCGTCATCCCAGCCCGCCTTGAGAAAGGCGTCGAGAAGTTCGACTACCGTGCGCGGGCGGAACGCGTTGTAGACCTTTGGCCGGTTGATCGTGATCGTGGCGACGTGGTCGGCCTGGGCGTAGAGAATGTCCTGATAGTCCATCGAGTTACCCGTGCATCGTGAGGCCACCAGAGACGCTGATGGTCTGACCGGTGATGAAATTGGCATCGTCGCTCAGCAGGAAGCAGACGATGCCGGGATAGTCGTCCGGCTGCCCCAGGCGACGGAGTGGGATCGCCTTCTTCAGGGCCTCGGCAAGCCCCGCCGCGGATTCGCTGACAGTCGCGAACAGGGGCGTGTGGGTCGGTCCTGGGCAGACCGTGTTGAACACGATCCCCTGACGTGCCACTTCCCGGGCCAACGTCTTGCCGAACGCTGCAATCCCGCCCTTGCAGGCGGAATAGACAGCTTCGCCTGAGGAGCCGACCCGACCCGCGTCGGAGGCAATACTGACAACGTGGCCTTTGCCGTGCTTGACCATCTTTTTCAGCACAACGTGCGTGACGTTGAGCGGGCCCCAGAGATTGATGTCGATCACCTTTCGCCACAGGTCACGGTCGCTCTCCACGAACCGCACCGCCTTGTCCCAGCCCGCGTTGTTGACCAAGCCGCCGATCGGTCCAGCGGCCGCCTCAAACGCATCGACGGCGCGTGCCACTGCGGCATAGTCGACGATGTCAACCTCGTAAACCGATGCTCGACCACCATTCTCACGAAGCGTACGCGCTGCGGCTTCGGCCGCTTGCCCGTTAATGTCGAAGATGCCGACGACGGCACCTTCGGCCACGAGACGCCCGGCGATCGCGCGGCCGATGCCGCTGGCGCCGCCCGTGACAATGACAGGCTTGTCTCTTAATCCGCGCATCCCGCCCATGAGCCTCCCGAAAGATAAATTCGCCAAGTCGGGCGATGGAATCGCTAGGCGATCCGCGCGCCCTTCCCGGACCACTCCACGCGCCAAGCGAGGCGATTGTGCCCGAGGACTTTCAAATACCTGTTAGAAACGTAGGCAGCTGGTACCGATGAGTCAAGCGGTCTGCCCCCTCACGAACGGCGAGGCCGAAACACCTGCTCCCGTTCCCAAAAGGGTCCGCGACCTCCACAGGCCACTGGCAGCGACATTCTTGGCTGGACTGCGCCGCAAGGATCTCCGCCAATGCACCACAAGTTCCTTCGCACGGCAGAGCGGCGATATTCCTGCGAGCGCGACGCCATGCCCAAACCCAAGAGAGCAATGCCGGGCTTCCCACAATGGTCGAGTCACTTGGGACGGCCCGTCGCACCGATTGACTACCCTTGCCTAAACTTCTAACGTTCATTAGAGGATTGCGCTTGCTGATTACCGACGAATTGGCCAGTTGGTCGATTATGGCGCAGGCGACGAACTATCCGCAGCGGACGCGTTCGGAAACTGCGCAGGGAGGGTTTCAGGTATGCCCCAGCACAAATTCCTTCAAGTCATCGTCGACCCGGAGCGATGTCAGGGACACAACCGATGCAAGGCGATAGCACCGAGATTGTTCGAGCTCGATGAACTCGGCCACGCGCGCGCAGTCGGCGATGGCACGGTCCCTCCCGGCCTCGAGGATAAGGCGCGGCTTGCGGAAGCCAACTGCCCCGAATTCGCGATCAAGGTGGCGCAGGCTTAACTAAAGGAGTTCACCATGACCGATCGCCCGCCTGTCTCAGATTGGGCCAAAGACTTCGATCACCTGGACCCACGCTGGGTCACCGAACCCTATCAGATCTGGGATGAGTTGCGTCGGCAATGCCCTGTCGCGCATACCGAACGATACAACGGCGTCTACTTTCCTAGCCGCTACGCCGATATCCGGGCGATCGCATATGATACGGAGCACTTTTCTTCACGCCGTGTGGTCGTTCGTGAAATGCCACCTCGTGTGCCAACGGATTCCGGGAAGCCGAAATCCCCGCCTGGGGCGTCGACATTGGCTTCGCCACCGATCACCTCGGATCCACCGTATCATCGGCCGGCGCGAATGCTCCTGCTACCCGCGTTCACCCCGGATGCAATTGGCCGCCTGGAGGCAAAGACGCGAGCGATATGTGGCGACTTGATTGATCGCTTCGCATCGAATGGCCGTTGCGACGCGGCAACCGACTATGCACAGCATGTTCCCGTTGCTGTCATTGCACATATGCTCGGATTGCCGGAGGGAGACGGCGAAAAGTTTCGGCGCTGGATTCACCTGCTGCTGCACGAAGGAATCGCGGAAAACGCCTCCTTCACTCAAGCACTCGCGGAGATGGACGATTATTTCAGAGTGCAGATCGCTAACCGTCGTTCCGTCCCCGGAGAGGACCTGATCACTTTCTTGCTTGGCGCACGAATGGAGGATCAGCCCCTTTCCGACGAGCACATTATCGGTACGCTTCGTCTTTTACTGATTGCCGGCATCGATACGACCTGGAGTGCCATCGGCTCCTGCCTATGGCATCTGGCCCAGCACCGTGATGACCGTCGTCGGCTGGTCACCGAGCCTGCACTCATGCCGCTTGCGGTAGAAGAGTTTCTGCGGGCCTATGCCCCGGTGACGATGGCTCGCCAAGTCGCCAAGGAGACAACAGTCGGCGGCTGCCCGTTCAAGGAACGCGAAATGGTGTTGCTGTCCTTTCCGGCGGCCAACCGTGATCCGGAGGTCTTTCCACAAGCTGATCGTGTTCAGATCGATCGGGCCGAAAACCGACATGCTGCCTTCGGATTGGGAATCCATCGTTGTATCGGCTCAAATCTCGCCCGCATGGAGATCACGGTAGCGCTGGAGGAATGGCTGACGCGTATTCCTAACTTCGACCTCGCCGACCCCGCCTCCGTGACCTGGTCGCACGGCCCGGTACGCGGTCCTCGGAAACTTCCTGTGGTCTTCCGATGACAGTGTTGTTGGTCTCGCACGTCCCCTGACGTCTGCGCTTTGTGCGACACCGCGCGCTCCTCACCGGATTGGATCTGCCCGAAGGTTTCTGGTGCGGGGTTGCGTTCGCCTCTCAGCATGCGCACCCCTCACGATAACGGCCCGAGGCACCGGTGGCGTGCGCCATCACAGATGGCAATGGGCGCGCAGCGGGAGTGGGGCCATCGCAGTTGGGTGGCTACGCAGGATTGGATGCCATACGTCCAAGATTCTGATGGGAACAAGCGGCCAGATTTCCTGAGGCGCTTTGTCTGGCGACGCGGCAATTTGAAACTGAAAGGAAGGCCAAATGGTCACGCGCATTGAGATGCTGTCAGTCGAGCAAGCCAAGGCTGCCGCCAAGGAGTGTGGCATTCGAGAGTCGATGGCCGGCCTCAGTGTTTATCGGGCGCTGTTACGTCATCCGCAGCTCGCGTCTGCAGTCAATCACTTGCTGACAACGCTGCTCTTCACTGGAAATAAGCTCGATGTCCGCCTACGCGAGCTCCTGATCATGCGCATCGGATGGACGACGGGCGCCAAGTACGAATGGACGCAGCACTGGCATTTCGCGGAACGCGTCGGGCTGCCGCCTGAGGACGTCATCGCTGTCCGCGACTGGCGTTCGTCGACGCGTCTCGGTGCAGCGGACCGGGCGGTGCTGGCCGCGGTCGACGATACGCTGGAGCGCGGCAAGATCTCGGATTCCGTGTGGGCTGAGTGCGTGCGTCATGTCGGCAGCCCGGAGCAGCTGCTCGAGATGGTCATCGCGATTGGAAACTGGAACATGTTCTCGCAGCTTCTTCGAAGCGTCGAAATCCCTTTGGAGGACGGCGTCAAGGACTGGCCGCCCGACGGCAGGATCCCCCAAGGAGGCGATGCTTGATGGCACGCATGCGCTATGGCCTAGCCACTGCGTACGTATGCCTCTGCCTCAGCATGTCGCTCTGGCGTTGAACTGGTTTTGTGTGTGCAGGAGACGTCAATGAATGAATTGAGTTTGGTGGGCGCTGATGGAATTCGGCTTGCCGCCAGTGTTGCTGGAAATATTGACCAGCCGACGATCCTGCTTGCCCACGGTGGCGGCCAGACGCGACATGCTTGGGGTAACACTATGAAAGTGTTGGGCGACCGAGGCTATCGCGCAATTGCTCTGGACCTGCGTGGGCATGGTGACAGTGATTGGTCCGAACATGGACGCTACGAATTGGACGCATTTGCCGCCGATTTAATCGCAGTTGCTCGACATCTCGGTCAACCGCCGGCGGTAGTCGGCGCCTCTCTCGGCGGGCTCGCCGCTCTTGTTGCTGAAGGCGAGAAAGCGCCGGGGACCTTTTCCAGTATGACGTTGGTTGATGTCACGCCAAGAATGGAGCTGGCAGGGATAAATCGCGTGGTGGGCTTCATGACTGCTCACGCCCAGAAGGGTTTCGGATCAATCGATGAAGCGGCCGACGTCATTGCCGCCTATCTGCCCAATCGCCAGCGACGCCGAAACCTGAACGGGCTCGCCAAGAATCTACGGCTCGGACCTGACGGTCGCTACCGCTGGCATTGGGATCCACGTTTCATCACGAATGTGCAGCCTCCAGAGCAAGAGCGGCGATTTGACCGACTGGAAAACGCCGCTCGGCGCATTGGCTGCCCGGTCCATCTGATCCGAGGGGGTATGAGCGACCTCGTAAGCGAAGAGGTTACCAAAGCATTTCTGACGCTTGTTCCAGAAGCGAGCTATTCGAATGTTGTAAATGCGGGGCATATGGTGGTCGGCGATCAGAACGATCACTTCTCAGAAGCAGTTCTTGGGTTCTTGGAAATCCACTACCCGCCCAAAGTAACACCCCCCCAATCATACACACCACGGCCGTGATAGACTGGTTCGGCGCGCGCTGCCTCAAAATTCAATGACTGTCCGCGCCACTTCGCCTGTCTTGAGCTGCATGAATGCATTGTTGATGCCGGCGAGCCGGATACGTCCCGAGATGAGCTTGTCGAGCTTCAGATCGCCACGCAAATAGAAGTCGACCAGCCGCGGCATATCGATACGAAACTTGTTGGATCCCATGGCGGAGCCCTGGATACGCTTCTCGCCAAGCAGCTCCGCGCCGGAGACCTCAAACCGGGTGCCGAGCGGCATCATTCCAATGACGGTCGCGGTGCCCCCGCGCCGCAACATGCGGAATGCCTGCTCAACAGTCGTCTTCGAGCCAACACACTCGAACGAGTATTCCACGCCGCCACCGGTCATCTCGCGAATGGCCTTGATGGGATCAGTAGCGCCTGCATCCAGGACATCTGTGGCGCCGAATTCCTTCGCCAAGTCGAGCTTGGAAGCGACCTTGTCGATCGCGATTATGCGGCCGGCGCCGGCTATCGCTGCACCGTTGACCGCCGACAGGCCGATGCCTCCCAAACCGATCACCGCGACTGTTGATCCGGGTTCGACCTTTGCGGTTCGAAACACCGCGCCCGCGCCGGTCATCACTGCACATCCAATTACCGCTGCCCGGTCCAGCGGCATGTCAGGGCGGATTTTCACGAGCGAGCGCTCATGTACCAGCATATACTCGGCGAACGACGAAAGATTGCTGGTGTGCTGCAGCGGCGTCCCCTTCAGCATCATTCGCTGTGGCCCCTTCGGATCGCGGCGCGTGCTAGGACTGAGGCAGAGTGACAACCGGCCGGTCATGCAGTACTCGCACTCTCCACAGAACGTCGAGATGCAGGTGATTACGTGATCGCCTGGCCTCACGTAGCTCACGTCCTCGCCGACCGCCTCCACGACACCGGCCGATTCGTGGCCCAGAACGCACGGGCACGGGCGTGTATAGAGCCCCTCGATGTAGTGCAGGTCACTATGGCAGACGCCTGCAAAGGCGGTGCGAATGAGCACCTCGCCACGCGCTGGCTTGTCGAGGAGTATTTCTTCGATCCTTAACGGTTCATTGACGGCGTACATGATGGCAGCTTGGGCTTTCATTTTGCTCCTCCATAACGCTTGTCTTTGTTCCGTACGCGTCGTCGACGATCACCGCCCGTGCATCGAAGCTTCGTTACTCTGGCGCTTGGCTCATGACGTTGCGCGCAATGATATTGCGCTGGATCTGGTTGGTGCCTTCGACGATCTGCAGCACCTTGGCGTCTCTAAAGTAACGGTTGATTGGAAATTCGTTGGAAATGCCGGCCGCGCCGAAGAGTTGTACGGCATCGGTGGCAACACGCATCGCGGTGTCACTGGCGTGGCACTTCGCGATTGCTGCCATGGTCGCTAGAGCACTACCACCCAGGCCAGAGTCGACGGCCGATGCTGCTCGGTATACCAACTGGCGCGACGCCTCGATCTGTATCGCCATGTCGGCGATCATCCAGCGCACGCCCTGAAACTCGCCAACTTGCTGGCCGAACGCGCGGCGATCTCGGATAAAAATGATGGCATGATCCATGGCACCTTGAGCCAAGCCGACGCCGCGGGCACCGATGATCGGCCGGGAGTGGTTAAAGGTCTCCATTACAATCTTGAAGCCTTTGCCTTCCACGCCGAGCCGGTTTTCTTCCGGAACGTAGGCGTCCTCAAAGTACAACGCATAGGAAGGGACACCGCGCGCGCCGAGCTTGTCCTCCTGGCGGCCGACCGTAAAGCCGGGTGTGCCTTTCGGCACGATGAACAGGTTGATGCTGCCGGGTGCATCCAACTCACCTGTCTTCGCAGCGACAACCACGAAGTCCGCAACACCGGCGTTTGTGCACCAGATCTTGGAGCCGGTCAGCCGATACCCTGCCCCGTCGCGCTTCGCGCGCGTCCTGATACCAGCGACATCGGAGCCACTCTGAGATTCGGTGACCGAGATCGCACCGCGAAGTTCTCCCGTCGCCAGGCCCGGTAGATATCGCTGCTTCTGCGCGTCGTCGCCACCCGCGAGGATTGCACCAAACGGCACCCATTGAACCAACAATAAATAGGCAGTGTTGTAGCAGACGCGGCCGAGTTCCTCGATGGCCAAGCAAGCAGCCAGCACGCTATTCATGCCACCGTAGTCCACCGGAAACGGCAACGTGAACAAGCCGAGTTCACGTAGCAGATCAAACATGTCCTGCGGGTACTCGCCTTTGGCGTCGATCTCTTGGGCGCGCTCCGCGACCCGCTCGCGCGCCACGCGTCGCACGAGTTCCTGCACTTGGCGCTGTTCGTCTGTTAGGCAATAGCCCATACAACCGACGTCACAATTGTCGACCGAGCAGGCATCCCGGCCGCAAGATCGTCCCCCGACGCTCCGCAATGAACTCACGTTCGCGAGGGCGCCACGAAGGCGAGATGCTATCCAGGGACGTCGGGAACGCGGCGCTGCATGGTGCCCTTCCCTGTGTCGCGCTACTCCGCAGCAAGTCTCGCTTCCCCGAACGCCGGCATGACATCGCGCGCGAACCAACGCAGCTGGTCCTTGAACTCGGCCGGCGACAATCCTTCAGCCCAGTGGATCATGAAGTCATCGAGCCCGGGGTACTTGGCCTCGATCGACTTGATCCCCTCGATGACTTCGGCCGGCGTGCCGCAGAACCACGCCTTCTGCTTCACGCCGTCGCGGATCGACGGGATCGACGCCGGCGCGCCGGGCGTGCCCCAGGTGCGGCCCTGATCATCGGCATAGCGCACGAAGCCGAACGGCGCGAACCACTTGTAGCGCTCGTCATGCGCCGGCTCGACACGGCGGATCGCCTCCTCCTGGCTGGCGGCAAGATACAGGCCGGCGCCCCAGATCATATCTTCGCCGAGTTGTTTGGGCCGACCGTGGCGGGCGCAGGCGGCGTGATACTCGCGCACGACGTCGTCGAGTATCTTCTCGCCGTTGAGCGTCACCATGGCCTTGAGGCCATAGCGGGCCATCATGTCGATAGTCCTGCCGCTGGCGATCGGCATCCAAATATCGACGGGCAAGTGCTTGGGTCGTGGCACCACCGTGATGTCCTTCAGGCGATAGCCTCTGTAGTCGACGGGCGGCGGACACTCGAAGTACTTTCCCTTGAAATGGAAGGCCTCCTCGTTGAAGCACTTCAGCAGAAGCTGAAGCTGTTCCTCGAAGTATTCGCGGTTTGCCTCGGCATCGATCAGCGGCGCGCCGAAGGTTTCCACCTCGCGACTGTGGTAGCCACGGCCGACGCCCATGATCACGCGACCGTCCGTCACGATGTCGGCCATGGCGTAGTCTTCAGCCAATCGAATGGGATGCCACATCGGCAGAACGTTGAAGGCGCAGCCAAACTTCAGGCGCTTGGTCTGCGTGGCGAGCCACAGGCCGAGCTGTACCAGGTTGGGCAGACATTCGTAGCCCTCACGCTGAAAGTGGTGTTCCGCCATCCACAGCGCATGGTACCCGAGCTCATCCATGGTCCGCGACACGTCGCGTGCGGTCGCAAAAACTTCGCTCAGTCGCTGGCTGGAATAGCGACGGTCGTTCGCAGGTGTCCCGTGGAGACCGACATTGTCGAGATCGATCTGTCCGACATAAAGAACATGGAAACGTTTGATCATGTAGGTCGATTCCTCACTTGAAAGACGCTTGTACCTCCAGGATTCGAATCGGGACGTGTTCTCGGGAGGGGTCAACTCGCAGATCTTTACTTGGCCACCGTCACATGATGGAATAGTAGGTTCTAGGATCTACACAGCTTGAGACACGCGGCAGTCGAAATCCCAAAAGTGCGCTGATTTCGAATGATCATTAGGAAATGCTAGGCACGCCATATCAGTGAGTCAAGAGCAGGGCGTCCTAATTGTGCTGTCAACGTTTTGTACCATCGCGACAATGGCGGTCTTATCATTCAAGCCGCACATAGGTATAATGACGTTAGCAAAATGGTGCATCTGCAGCCTAATCCGGCGGCAAATGCCGCGGTCTTGTTGCGTTTGAGCCAATCCATGCTGGCTCCAATGGGGGTTTTTAGTGAGTCAAGGAGTATCGGCCCGGTCTCGTCGTGTGTCCCATCCGAAATCGGCGATCACCAAGCAGCGCATCCTTGATGCGGCAGCACGTGCATTCAGTCTCAACGGATATGCTGGGACGACCATTAACGACATTGCGATGACTGCAGGAATGCAAGGCGGTAGCATTTACTATTACTTCGAGTCAAAGGACGACATCCTGCAGGAAGTGCTCGATGTAGGTATAACTCGAGTGTTTTCCGCTGCCCGTCTCGCCATCGGGTCCCTGCCCGCTTCCTCTGCATTCAGCGAAAAGCTCGAGGCCGCGGTGACGGCTCACCTTACGATGCTTTTGCAGCAAGGCGACTATACATCGGCGAACATACGCGTGTTCGAGCAGGCGCCCCCAGCGGTGAAACGCCAGAATCGGAAGCTTCGTACCGCCTATGGCGAATACTGGGGGCAGCTTCTTTCCGAAGGCCAGCGCTCAGGGGAGATTCGCAAGAATGTGGACCTGACCATTCTGCGTTTGATGCTTCTCGGTTCAATGAACTGGGCGGTTACATGGTATCGATCAGACCGTATGCCTATTCCCGAGCTAGCTCGGAAATTCTGCGAAGTCGTCTTAAAGGGTGTTGGATTGAGCGATGATCAGCTCGAAAGCTCCTCGAGAGGGCGGCGCGCTCGTTCCTGAGCGATTGGGCCCACGGTATCTTGCATTGACCTGGCACTTCGCGTTCAGGGGTCCCGTCGTCCAACACTTTTTTCACGACGCGCAATAGAAAGTCACGATAGCCAGCGCTTGCGCCTCTTGTAATGCTTGGTATCGCGGTATGACTTGCGCGCGCCACCCTCGTTGAGGCCGAGATAGAATTCCTTGATGTCGGAATTGTCGCGCAGCTTGTCGGCCGGCCCCTCAAGCACGATACGGCCGTTCTCCATGACATAGCCATGGTCGGCCACCGCCAGCGCCATGGTGGCGTTCTGCTCGACCAACAGGACCGAGAGCTTTTCCTGCTTCACCAGCCGGTCGACGATGCCGAAAATTTCCTCGACCAGCATGGGCGCCAGCCCCAGCGACGGCTCGTCCAGCAGCACGACCTTGGGCCGGCTCATCAATGCCCGGCCAATGGCCAGCATCTGCTGCTCGCCGCCCGACAGATAGCCGGACTGCTGATGGCGTCGCTCCTTCAGCCGCGGGAAATACGTATAGACCAGCTCGATGCTCTGCTTCACCGCACCGCCATCCTTCTGGACATGGCCGCCGGCGATCAGGTTTTCCTCCGTGGTCAGGTGCTCGAACACGCGCCGGCCCTCGAACACCTGGGCGAGGCCGAGCCGCGTGACATCGTGGGCGCGCATGCCGTCGATGCGGCGGTCGCCGATCTGGATCGTGCCCTTGGTGACCTCGCCGCGCTCGCTGTGCAGGACGCCAGAGATCGCCTTGAGCGTCGTCGTCTTGCCGGCGCCGTTGGCACCCAGCAGGGTCGTGATTGCGCCTTCGCGCACGTCGATCGACACGCCCTTGAGGACGAGGATGACGCGGTCGTAGACGACTTCGATGTTGTTGATTGCCAGCATGGGATGTCGGGCGGCGATTGCTCGCCGCCCGCCCGTTCGTTTAGGATTTCTTGGCTTCTGCCTCGAGATGCTTCAGGATTACGGGCCGGAAGCCTTGGAACCAGTCTTTGGACTTCACGAGCTTGCCACCCTTAACTGTCCAGATCTGGACCCAGCCACCGCCCTCGTGGTCGGTCGGAGTAATCTCCATTGGCGGCACCAAGCCACCCAGGGTGAAGCCCTTGACCTGCTCCATGCCCTTCTTGACCTCTTCCGAGGTCGGCGCTGCGCCATTTTTGGCCTTGATGGCATTGCGAGCCGCCTCGACATGCAGCGCCGCCATGAAGACGCCGCGGTTGTAGTAGACGGTCGAGTCCATTTCCTTCGGCACAGGCTTGCCTTGCGCCTTATACATGGCCTCGATGTCCTTGATGACCTGGAAGTCCTTGCCGACGCCGGCAAACTGGATGCCATTGTAGCCTTCAGCTACGCCCATGCCGCCGGCCGCGATGATATCAGCCTCGGCGCTGCCCCAGACGAAGGCGACGACTTTACTCAGCGAATAGCCCTTGCCCTTCAGCTCCTTGATGGAGACCGACGGAGAGCGTCCGAACAGATGGGTGATGATAAAATCCGGCTTGAAGCGGCTGGTGATATCGAGGATTTGCGCGCCCATCTCCAAACCCGGCGCGGGCACCGCGAAGGTACGCAGTTCGAAACCCTCGGACTTGGCGAGTTCCTCGAAGATCGGCATCGGCTCCTTGCCCGCCGGGTTGTCAAAGAACAGATAAGCGATCTTCTTGCTCTTGAGGGTACCGCCCAGCTTCTCCTTCGCGAACGCTACCGCTGCGCCCGCTTGCGACCAGTAGCTGGCCGCGATCGGGAAAGTGTAGGGGAAGCGCTTGCCGTCGGCCGCCGCGGCCGTGCCGAAGCCTGGCGAAGTGCCGAGAATCTTGTCCTCCTCAAGCTTCTTGGTCAGCGCCATGGTCGAGGCGGTGCCGAAGAGACCCTCGAGGACCGCCCCCTCTTTCTTGAAACGCTCATGCGCCTCCATGGCCGGCGGGACCTTGTACTCGTTGTCGACCTCGAGAACCTTGATCTTGAAACCCTCGACGCCACCCTTGCTGTTCACCAAGGCGATATAGTCGTGATATCCGGGGCACAGGTTCACGCCGACTGTGGCCGTCACGCCGGTACGGTCACATTGTAAGCCGAACACGAGTTCCTTTTGCGCGAAGGCTTGGCCTCCGTCAACGGCCAAGGTCGCGGTGGCCGCCGCGATCCCCAGCCAACTCCTAACGAACCTCGTCATGGATTCCTCCCTTCGCTCGCCGTAACGCCCCGCTCTAGTAGGAGAAGGGCCAGACCCGGAAGTAGCTCCGGATATTCCGCCACAATCGATTGAGCCCTTCGGGCTCGACGATCAGGAAAAAGATGATCAGCCCGCCGAAGGCGCCGAGCCGCAGACCGGAGATGACGTTCGCCATCTCGGCGGTCGTGAAGAACAGCGATCCGACGTTCTCCATCAGGATACGGATCACGATCGGCAGCAGGGTGACGAAGATCGCGCCGAGGATGGATCCTAGCACCGACCCCAGACCGCCGATGATGATCATGGCGAGATAGTCGATCGAGACGATGAGCTGGAATTGCTCGTAATTCGCGATGCCGAAATAGTAGGTGTAGAGCACGCCGCAGACCCCGGCGTAGAAGGACGAGATCGCGAACGCCAGCAGCTTGTAGCGATAGATGTCGATGCCGATGATCTCGGCGGCGATATCCTGGTCGCGCACCGCCACGAATGCCCGGCCGATGCGGCTGCGCACCAGATTGAGCGTCGCCACGATGGCGACCACCGCAAAGAACAGCAGGAAGAAATAGAGGCTGCCCTGCGTGTTGAAGCTGAAGCCGAACAGGCTCGGCCGGTCGACCTGGATCGAGGCCTGTGCGCCACCCGAAATGGCGGGGACGTGATTGATGGTCCATTCGATGATGAGTTGGCCAGCCAGGGTGGCGATCGCGAGATAGAGGCCTTTGATGCGCAGGCTCGGCATGCCGACGATGACGCCGATCGCCGCGGCCATGAGCCCGCCCGCCGGTAATGTGATCCAGAACGGCAGGTCGAGCCTGACGGCGAGATTGGCCGCGGTATAGGCGCCGACCGACATGAAGGCGGCGTGGCCGATCGAGATCTGCCCGGTATAGCCCACGAGAATGTTGAGCCCGAGCGCGCCCACGATGGCGATGAAGATGAGATTGAGGATCGAGAGATAGTATTCATGGACCGTGAGCGGCACGATCACGACGAAGATCAGGGCCAGCACCGCCACCGTCCACTTGGCGATCGGCAGCGGATAGAGCGCCATGTCGGCGCTGTAGGTCGTCTTGAAGACTCCGGATTCGCGATGAAACATGGGCCTACACGCGCTCGATCTTGCGCTTGCCGAAGATGCCGTAGGGTCGGATCATGAGAACGAGGATCATCAGCACATAGGGCGCGAAGTCCTTGGTCCCGCCCCCGACATAGGGGTCGAGGTAACCGGCGGCGAGACTTTCGACGATGCCGATGATCAGGCCGCCGACGAGCGCGCCGCCGATCGAATCGAGGCCGCCCAGGATCACTACCGGAAACACTTTCAGGCCGACCAGCGCCAGATGGACGTCGACCCCCAGCATGCTGCCCCAGACGATGCCGCCGAGCGCCGACACGACGCCGGCCATCGCCCAAGCGAGCGCGAAGTAGCGCTCGACGTTGATGCCCATGGCCTGCGCGACCTGTTGATTGTCGGCCACCGCGCGCATGGCAACGCCCATCCGGCTCCTCTTGAAGAACCAGCTGAACGCCAAGAAGAAGACGATCGCAACGACAGCGCCCGCGACCTGGATGGGCGGCAGGCTGGCCGGCCCGAAGACGATCGGTTCGTCGCCAATGGGAAGCGACACGGCCCGGGTCTCACTGCCGAACACCACCGGGCCCAGCCCGCGCAGGATGGCTGCCAGGCCGATGGTCGCCATGATCACAGCGACGACCGGGCGGCCGAGTAGCGGTCGCAGCACCACGCGCTCCAGCCCAAAGCCGAAACCGATCATCACGGCGAGCGTCACGGCCACCGCGACGGCAAGCGGCACGCTTTCGAAGGACAGCAGCATCGCCACGATCAGGCCGGCGACCATGACGAACTCGCCCTGCGCGAAGTTGATGGCGTCGGTCGCCTTGTAGACCAGCACGAAACCGAGCGCGATCAACGAATACATCAGCCCGATGGACACGCCGTTTAGCAGCAACGCGAAGAGAAAGCCCAGATCTTCCGACATCGCCTTTCCTCAAGCCGCCCGCCGAATCGGCGGGGCCGATACGAGGTCGTGGATGATGATGATGGATGTCATGGTCGACTTGCGACCATCCTCGAAGGTGATCTCCACGGTGACCTCGGCGCTGTTCTTGCCGCCATAGAAGGCGTCGATTACGTTGGCGTACTTTTCGGCCACGAACTTGCGGCGCACCTTGCGGGTCCGTGTCATCTCGGCATCGTCGGCCTCGAGTTCCTTGTTGAGAAGCAGGTAGCGCTTGGCCTGCTGCATGTCCGGAAGCGTGGCATTGGCCTTGGCGATCTCCTCGCCGATCAGCTTCGCCACCTCGTCCTTGCGGCTTAAGTCCATGAAACTTGTGTAGGCAAGACCGCGCTTCTCGGCCCACGTGCCGACGGTCTGCATGTCGATGGCGATCATCGCCGCCACGAACGGCCGATGATCGCCGAAAGCCACGGCCTCGCGGATGAACGGGCTGAACTTCAGCTTGTTCTCGATGAACTGCGGCGCGAAGGCCGAGCCATCGGCGAGCTTCCCGACATCCTTGGCGCGATCGATGATGACGAGGTGGCCCTGCTTGTCGAAGAAGCCGGCGTCGCCCGTCTTCAGCCAGCCGTCGGGGGTCACGGTGTCGCGTGTCACCTCCTCCTGCTTGAAGTAGCCCTTGAAAACGTTGGGCCCTTTCAGCAGGACCTCGCCTCGGTCGTCAATTTTGACCTCGACGCGCGGCATCGGCCGGCCGACCGTATTGGGGTTGGCCTCCGCGTCGGCCTGGCAGGCGATCATCGCCGTGGCCTCGGTGGCTCCGTAGATCTGTTTCAGGTTGATGCCAAAGGAACGGAAGAAGCGATAGGTATCCGGGCCCAGAGGCGCCCCGCCGGTGTAGCACCAGCGGGCATTGCGCACGCCGAGCTGATCGCGCACTGGTCCGTAAACTAGGATCTCACCCAAGGCGAGGCCCGCGTGCTCGATAAGGGTCAAAGGCTTACCATCGGTCCGCTTGAGTTCGCAGCGCTCGGCCAATGCACGAAAATGCTCGAAGGTGCGGCGCTTAAGCGGCGAAGCGTCGTCTGACTTAACCTGCATCGTGGTCAGCATGTTTTCCCAGATGCGCGGCGGCGCCAGCACAGCGTCGGGGCCAAGCTCGCGCAGGTCGCGCTGCACGGTCTCTGGATTCTCCGGACAGTTCGCCGTGGCCTTCGCGACCAACGCCATACCGAGCGAGAAGGCTGCGTCGCCGACCCAGGCCATTGGCAGGTAGGACAGCCAATCGTCACCCGCCTTGATCTCGTTCACCTCGACGAAAGCCTCGGCCGTCGCGATCATGTTGCGGTGGCTCAGCATCGCGCCCTTAGGTGCGCCGGTTGTGCCCGATGTGTAGGCGATCATCGCCGTATCGCCAGCCGCACCCTTGGCGACTTCCTTGGCGTAAAAATCCGGGTTCGCTTTTCCGAACGCTCTGCCCGCTTCCATCACGCTTTCGAATGAGCACAGGATCGGATCGTCGTAGGCCCACATGCCGCGCGGATCATCGAACACAATCGAACGCAATCTGGGCAATTGGTCTTTGAGCGACAGCGCCTTGTCGACCTGCTCCTGGTCTTCGGCGACGATCACCGAGGTCTCGGCGTGGTTCAGCACATAGACCAGCTCCGAGGCGATCGAATCCTGGTAGACCGGCACTGAAATGCCACCCAGCACCTGTGCCGAGAGTTGGGCGAAGTAGAGTTGCGGACGGTTGTCGCCGATCACCGATAGCTTGTCGCCGCGCCCGAAGCCTAGCGACGCCAGCCCGAGAGCGAAATCCCGCACGTGGCCCTGGTAGTCGGCCCACGTATAGGTGTGCCAGACGCCGCGCGTCTTTTCACGCATGCCCGCACCGCCCGGATCGGTGGCGGCGTTACGCGCCACAAGCTTGGGCAATGTGTCGGTCTTAGGGGAGTCGACGAGACTCATACACGGCCTCCGCTTTTGGACGTGCCGAGATAGGCCTCGACCACTTTGCGGTGGCGTTGCACCTCATCGGGCGTGCCCGTAGCGATACACCGGCCGCGGTCGAGCACTACAACCTTGTCGGAAATATCCATGACCACGCCCATATCATGCTCGATCAGGACGACCGTCACGCCGCGTTCCTGGTTCACATCCAGGATATAGCGCGCCATGTCTTCCTTTTCGTCCTGGTTCATGCCGCCCATCGGCTCGTCGAGCAGCAGCACCTTGGGATCATTTGCCAGCGCCCTTCCCAGTTCGACTCGCTTGCGCAGGCCGTAGGCCAGCGCCGCTGTGGGCTGCTTGCGCAGGTCCTGGAGCTTCAGGAACTCGATGATCTCCTCGATCGCCTCGCGATGGGCAATGTCTTCCTTCTGCGCCATGCCCCAATAAATGACGCTCGACAGGACGCCGGCCTTCATCCGCACGTGCCGACCGAGCATCAGATTGTCGAGAACGGTCAGTCCGCTGAACAGGGCAATGTTCTGGAAGGTACGGCCAATGCCCAGCGCCGCGATGTCGCTCGGCTTCTTCTGGGTGATGTTCTGGCCGTCGAGCACGACGCGGCCGGTATCAGGCTTGTAGAAACCCGAAATCATGTTCAGAAGCGAGGTCTTGCCGGCACCGTTGGGGCCGATGATCGACAGGATACCTCCGCGCGGTACCTCGAGCGATACGTCCTGGACGGCGGTGACGCCGCCAAACTTCTTGGACAAGGTAGCGACGCCGAGGATCGAAACGTCATCCAACTTCAATTGCCTTTCAACGCCTTAGCTGCACATCTGAACATCTCCTGATTCGTGCGATCATGGTCATGTCCAAGCACCTGCAGGCCGGGCAACGGGGCAGAGCAAGCCTGGCACAAACACGTTCCAAAGAAATGATTGCTCACATCCAGCGTCCTACCCGTCGACCATTTTTTCTAATGACTATTTGGTTTTGAGTCACCCTATTGGTGATGGGGCGGAACCGTCAAGAGGAATGAACGGCATTCGAGATCTTAAGAGGTTCCGCTGCTCGAACTACGCAAGCGACAAGCGTAGAGAGCGATTGCTTCAACCTTTACGCGTCTGCTCGACCACGCCGCAATAGACGTCCCGGCATTGCCGATGTCGAGTGGTTCAAGAGGTCCCGATTGGATTGCCTCACCATCGTACCGTTCACAACTACGGCCTCAACACCCGCTGCGTCGGAAACAAGACGGTCGGCGCCGCTCGGAAGGTCAAAGACCCGGCGAACCTTGCCACTACCGACTGTTCCCGGATCAAACACCACAAGGTCCGCGGGCATGCCCAAAGCAATCAAGCCTCGATCTGAAAGCCCAAATACTTCGGCCGGACGACTGGTTAGCATTCGCACGGCCTCTTCCAGCGAAAATGCCGCTTTTTCGCGAACCCAGTGGCCAAGCAGATAGGTCGGCAGGCAGGCATCGCAGAGCTGACTTGCATGGGCGCCAGCGTCCGACAAGCCGATCACGGTACAAGCACTCTTCAACAATCCTTCAACTTCGGCTTCGTCATGATTTGCTACAGGCATACGGAAGCGCGCATCTAGATTTGTTGCCAGCGCGAGATCGAGAAGCAAATCAGTCGGTTTGACTTTTCGTTCTCGTGAAACCTCTACCAACAGCCGTTCTTCCAACTTCGGGTCGGGGCTGAACTGCGAAATGACCGTCTTTGCGAACGCTGACCGGAAGGACTCTCTTGCACCCCGTTCCATCAGTTCAGCGAAGCCAGCCCGAAAGCCAGAACTGGCATAGATGCGACGCTTGCCATCCTGATCTGCCGCGGCAACCGGCTTGAATAAGGACATCGGCTCGAAAAGGAAGGGCTGCCTCAACTGGTACTCAAACATAAGCGCGCGAGGCGTTACTTGCGGGAAGATTGGCAATCCCTCCGCCGCCAACTCCTCAGATCGACGAAGCTGTTCTCGGTGATCGCCCGCTCCGAGTGACAGCCCTGTGAGCAATGCCGTCCAGGTGACAGGACGACCGGTCGCCCGTGCAATTTCTGCGAATTCCTCCAAGAACAGCTCTCTACCGACGGTCGCTTGGAAAATTCCGCTGCCTACCTCACCTAACACCTTCGCTAGTGAAATTATCTCCGACACTTCCGCCGCCCGGCTCGGAACCGGCTTGCCGCCGTAGCCTACGTGGGTTGAAGCCTTCGAAGTGGCGAACCCGACTGCCCCGGCAACAAGCGCTTCCCGAACCAGTTCACGCATACGCGCTAGTTCGTCGGGCCGCGCCGGCCGTTCGACAGCTTCCTCCCCCATGACGTAAAAGCGCACGGGCGTATGACCGATGAGAACGCCGACATTGATCGCACTGCCTCGGCGCTCAATCGCGTCGAGGTACTGAGGAAACGATTCAAAGGGCCAAGTCGGCCCAAGCCCAGCCTCCAACGCGTCGACGCTCATGCCCTCGACTTTTTCCAAGGTTCGAAGAATCAGATTGCGGTGATCCGGCCGCGTCGGCGCAACGCCAAAGCCACAGTTCCCCATCACGACGGTGGTAACGCCATGCCAAGGCGATATGCTGAGCATCCGGTCCCACATGATCTGAGCATCATAGTGGGTGTGAATGTCCACGAAGCCAGGCGCCACGATCAACCCGCTGGCGTCGACCGTTTGTTCACCTTTGCCAGATATCTCGCCGATAGCGACAATTCGGCCATCCTTTACGCCGATATCGCCGCGGAAGCGCTCCCGCCCCGTGCCATCTACAATACTGCCGCCGACAATCTTCAGATCGTAGGTCATACCACGCACCCCTCGCCGCACTGGCCGTAGCTGAAACGCCCGATCGACAAGCGCAAGGCGGTCGGCACTCGAACCGCTGCCGAAAGCTTCACCCTGTTCCCGCCGAAGAGAGATCTCGGCGGTTGCGCTTCACACATAAGGCAATCGCGATCTGCTTCCAGATTGGTATTGCACACGGCATAAATTCTAATTAATGCTAGAAATAGTCAAGCATCAAATGAACGTTTTCTCGCCTCTTCCAGAGTGAACTTCCGATGGCGCTGCAGAGGATGAAACTTTTCTTCGTTGACCGATTGCTCCACATCTGAGGAAACGCCGCGATGCATGTCGGAATGAGCACATTCTTTCAGAACCTGTCGGGTCTGACAGACCGTGAGGTTTACCGTCATGAAGTCTCGATGGCAGATCTCGCTGAGCCCCTTGGCTTCGATTCGATCTGGGCTGCCGAGCATCACTTTGACCACTACACAATGTGCCCAAACGTTGCGCAGTTCCTGACCTATATGGCCGGCCGCACCAAGCGCGTTAAACTTGGATCTATGGTCATGGTGCTTCCCTGGCACGATCCGGTTCGTCTGGCCGAAGAAGTCTCCGTCCTCGATCACGTTTCCGACGGCAGAGCAATTCTGGGCATCGGGCGGGGACTTGGGCGCATCGAATTCGATGGCTTTCGTGCGCCTATGGGCGAGTCCCGTCAGCGTTTTGTGGAGTACTCTGAGGCGATTCTAAACGCCTTGGAAACAGGCTGGATCGAGAGCGCAGGCCAACTCTACCGCCAGCCAAGAACAGCGATCCGACCCTCTCCTCACGCCAGCTTCAAGGGACGCGTGTACGCTTCAGCGGTATCTCCGGAGTCTGCCCGTATCATGGCCCGGTTGGGCGTCGGTCTTTTGATCATCGCGCAGAAACCTTGGGACAAGACGATCGCCGAGCTCAACGCGTATCGTGAAATATATCGGGAAATTCACAACGACGCGGAACCGCCGAAGCCGATAGTCGCTTGCTTCATTTGTTGCAACGAGGATGCAGCAACCGCGGAGGCAATGCATGGAAAGTACACTCGTGGCTACAGCCGCTCAGCGCTTGATCATTATGAGTTTCACAATGAAGGTCTCGCCGACATCAAAGGATACGAGTACTACGGCGCTCTAGCGAAGAACATACGAAAGCACGGCGTCGATGTCTTTGTGAATTTCCTTGCGGACCTGCAGGTACGCGGGACGCCACAGCAGGTCTACGACCAGATGCTTCAGTATCAGCATCTCACCGATTGCGCCGGCTTCATAGGTATTTTCAGCTTCGGCGGGATGCCCCATGACGCGGCTGAAGCGAACATGCGCCTCTTCGCGAAAGATGTTCTTCCCCGACTCCAGGCATTGGACGTTGGTGCATCGGTTGGAACGCCCCTGGCGATCGCAGCTGAGTAGCCAATGGTCGAGACAGGTCTCGGTCGCAAATCAGTACTGGTCACGGGCGGCGCGTCCAACATTGGGCGCGCCATCGTGTTTGCCTTGGCCCGGGAAGACGCAAATATCGTCTTTGCCGACATCGACGAAGAGCAGGCACAGCGAACACTGAAGGATGCCACCAAGCAAGGCAAGGGGCGGATCAGCTTCCAAGCAGCGGACGTGACAAAGGACGAAGACGTAACCGCGCTCGTCGAGCGCACGATGGCCGAACACGGACGCCTCGATGTCCTGGTCAACAACGTCGGATGGGACCGCCCGTCAGCGTTCGCTAGACAGTCGACGATGCACTGGCGGCGACTGATCGAGATCAATCTAGTATCGACGATCTTGTGTACCCAAGCTGCATTGCCTCGGCTTATCGACGCCGGTGGGGGCGCGATTGTCTCTGTCAGCTCGGATGCCAGCTTTGGCGAGCCTCGCGAAACGGTCTATGGGGCAGCGAAGGCCGGCGTAAATACCTTCATGAAGGCAATTGCGAAGGAGTACGGCCGCCACGGCATCCGGTGCAATGTTGTAGCTCCCGGCCTGATCTTGCCGACAGCCGCTGAAGAGATCGGCACGAACAGCCTATGGGTCGGCCGTGACGCCTTCTTTTCCGATGATCAAGTGGAGAAAGCTAGAAAAGTGATTCCCCTCGGCAAGGTTGGGCGAGCCGACGATATTGCGAATGCAGTGCTGTTCTTCGCCTCACCCGGCATGGCTGGACATATCTCCGGGCAAGTGCTGAGCGTGAGCGGCGGCTATGCAACCCCAGGCTGAATTAAAGGTGGCAGTGTGAGTAGGCGTTTCGCGATCATCGGTGCGGGCATGTCGGGCATCCTGACGGCCATCAAGCTCAAGCAGCGCGGCGTCCGGGACTTCGCGATCTACGAGAAGGCCGGTGGCTTGGGCGGCACCTGGCGGGACAACACCTATCCCGGCTTGTCGTGTGACGTACCGAGCCATGTCTATGCCTATTCCTTCGAACTGAAGCCCGACTGGTCTCATCGCTTCTCGCCGGGCGCAGAGATCCAAGGCTATTTCGAGGGTGTAGCGAAGAAATATGGGCTCGACAGCCACTTTCGTTTCAACAGCGAGATCGTACGCGCCGAGCATCACGACGGACGCTGGCATCTATCGATCAAGGACGGTGCCACCGATGTCGTGGATTTCGTCATCTGTGCCACTGGGGTGCTGCATCACCCGGCCTATCCCGACATCCCGGGACTCGGCGACTTCGAGGGTGCCTGCTTCCATTCAGCGCGCTGGGATCATTCCGTGCCGCTCGAGGGCAGGCGGATCGGGATCATCGGTACAGGCTCGACAGCGATCCAGATCGTGCCAGCTCTGGCCGATATCGTGTCGAAGCTAACGCTCTTCCAGCGTACGGCTCAGTGGGTTTTACCGCTCGCCAACCCTGCGTACAGCGAGGATGAGAAGGCGATGTATCGCGCTTCGCCCGAGCAGCTGCAGCAATCCTACGATTTCTGGTCGGCGCGCTTCGTTGATACCTTCGCGCGCGCCGTCATCGGCGACCAGGACGGGCTGCGGAAGATCGAGGCGGCCTGTCGAACCAACCTCGAACAGAACGTCGTCGACCCCGATCTGCGACGGCGGCTGACACCCAACTACCGCGCCGCCTGCAAGAGGCTCATCATGTCGGATGCGTTCTATCCGGCGATGCAGAAGCGCAATGTCGCGCTGGTGACCGACGGCATCGACCGCATCGAGCCGGGTGGCGTGCGGACCAAGGACGGTGTCCTGCATGAGCTGGACGTGCTCGTGCTGGCGACCGGCTTCGACGGACATGCCTTCCTGCGGCCAATGGAAGTGGTGGGCGAGAGCGGCCGACGCCTCGCTGACGCCTGGGCCCAGGCCAATGAGGCCTACCGCTCGGTGGCGGTGCCCGGCTTCCCCAACTTTTTCATGCTGGTCGGTCCCAACAGCCCGATCGGCAATTTCTCGGTAATCCTGATCTCCGAGATTCAGCTCGCCTACATATTGCAGCTCGTCGATTTGGTGCTCGGCGGGAAATGCCGCTCTGTAGTGCCGAAGGAGGAGGCGACTCGCCTCTTCAACATCGCGCTGCGCGAGGCCATGAAGGGCACTGTCTGGGTGACCGGCTGCCGGAGCTGGTACCTCGACCGCAACGGCAATCCCGCGCTGTGGCCCTGGAGCTTCGACCGCTTCCGCAAGGAGATGAACTCGCCCGACCTCGCGGACTTCGATCTCGCTTCAACCATCAGCTCGACATAGCCCAGTCGCAGAAGTGCGGGCCCATCCAAACCAGTCAAGAAAGGCCAAGCGATGGATGATCTGACAGCATTGATGTCGTTCCTTCGCAAGCAGCCGTCAATGTCTAGCGCGACAGTGGCCGAACGGCGCGCGGCCTACGACCGCGCTGAGCGAGGCAATAGGCGGCAACCCAGGCTGAAATAGGAGGAGGACTCCATGCCGATGCCGGCCGAGACCGACACCACGAGTCCCAAGTACCTTCGCGACAAGTACGCCATCGTCGGCGTGGGCGAGACGACCTATACGCGCGGCTCAGGAATAACGACGCGCGCGCTCGGCACCTGGGCGGTGCGCAACGCCATCGAGGACTCAGGTCTGAAGGCTTCCGACGTCGACGGCATGCTGTCCTACCAGTCGGGCGATTCGACCTTCTCGACCTTCATCGCCGGCGATCTCGGCCTCAGGCTCAACTTCTACATGGACGTGTTCGGCGGCGGCTCCTCGACCGAGGCGCTGGTCGGCATGGCGATGGGCCTGATGGAAGCCGGCATGTGCAAGGCCGTGGTGATCTTCCGCGCCATGAACGGCTTTTCCCAGGTACGCATCGGGGGTACCGGGGCGCGCGCCGTGGCGCCGGTCTCGGGCGACGCGCTGCACATGCGCGCCTACGGCTGGCAGAGTGCTGGCCAGATGTTCGCTCCGAGCTTCATGCGCCACATGCACGACTACGGCACGCGGCCCGAGCAGGTCGCAGCCGTGAAGGCGACGCACAGCGAGCATGCCTCGAACAATCCGAAGGCCTTTTACAAGAAGCGCTTCACCGTCGACGAGGTGCTGGCGAGCCGCATGATCTGCAAGCCGCTGCACCTGCTCGACTGCTGCGTGGAGACCGACAACGCCACGGCCGTGGTCGTGACCAGCGCCGACCGGGCCAAGGACTGCCGCCATCCGCGCGCCTTGATCAGGGGCGTCGTCGGGCGCTGCAGCAAGCCGCGCACCGACATGCACTACCAGACCGGCCCGATCTCGACCGTCGCTGGCCACTATGCCAAGGACATCCTGTGGCCCAATTCCGGCGTCGGTCCGGAGGACATCGACGTCACCGGCTCCTACGACGCCTTCACCTTCACCACCGTGCTGCAGCTCGAGGATTACGGCTTCTGCAAGAAGGGCGAGGGCGGGGATCACGTCTCCAACGGCACCATCCGGTTGGGCGGAAAGCGGCCCAACAACACCAGCGGCGGCCATCTCTGCGAGGGCTATACGCACGGGATGAACATGGTGATCGAAAACGTGCGGCAGCTCAGACACGACGCCGACGATTCCTGTCCCATCGGGCCCGACGGCAAGCGCCAGCACACTTATGACTATCGCGAGGGCGGCTGCCGGCAGGTCAAGAAGTGCGAGCTGACGGCCAACCTGGGCTGGGCCAATCCCGGCACGGGCTCGGCCATGGTCATGCGGCGCGACTGAGGGA
The DNA here is from genome assembly GCF_004297405.1 of Reyranella sp. Classification (GTDB taxonomy): domain Bacteria; phylum Pseudomonadota; class Alphaproteobacteria; order Reyranellales; family Reyranellaceae; genus Reyranella. The sequence continues at coordinate 64,014 of NZ_SCVC01000049.1, read as the reverse complement.
AGGGAGAGAACCATGGGAATCCAGGCCACCTACCTCGGCATGCCGCTTCAGCTCGACGATCTCGACGTCGAGAACCTCGCCTTCTTCAAGCACTGCGCGGCGCACAACTTTCATCTCCAGAAGTGCGCCAAGTGCGGATTGCTGCGCTATCCGCCGACCACGGCCTGCCCGTGGTGCATGAGCCCCAAGTCGCAATGGGTGCCCGTCGACGCGCGCGGCGCCGTCCATTCCTACACCGAGGTCCATCACGCCATTCAGCCGGCCTTCAAGAGCCACACGCCCTATCTCATCCTGATCGTCGATCTCGACACTCAGAAGGGCAAGCCGACCGAACACGAGGCCCTGCGCGTCGTCGGCAACCTCGCCTTGCCGGACGGCACGCTAGCGCCGCCGGAGATGGTGCGTCGCGTAGGCATCGGCACGCGCGTCCGCATGGTCTTCTCCGGCGTGGCGCCGGGCCTGGCCCTGCCGCAATGGACCATCGACGAGGGCGTACTCCATCCCCCCATGCCGTGGCGTTATCCGCAGGACTGACGATAGGCAGGAATGGGATACGAAGTATGGTCGGTCATCGCTGGAGTGGTCCGGAGGTCTTGGAGGTCAAGGATCTAGTCGAGCCGCCTTTGCCGTTGGCGCGCGTACGGATCGCCGTCCGCGCCGCGGGCATCGCCTTTCAGGACACGCGGCCGATCGGGGGCAGTCCCAGACGAAACCACCGTTTCCAATCTGCCCGACAACGAAATCTGCGGTATTATTGCCGAGGTTGGCCAAGGCGACACGGATCTCAGATCTGGCGAGAAGGTCATCGCGCTGCTGCGCTACGGCGGCTACGCCGAGCAAGCGGAGGTCCCGCAGGGGCAGGCACAGAGTGCCGACCGACACAAGGAGCACGACGCCGCCGGCCTCGGCATGGACTACCGCACAACCTAGCAAGGGCTCGTCGATCGGGCCGGACTGAAGCCTGGCTCGATCGTCGTGATGCGCGGCGCAAGCGGCGACGAGGGGCTCGCTGCCGTTCACTCGCCGCAACTCAGAGGGCGACCGTGATAGCCGCCCGCAAGCCTAAGGTTCCCGTTCCCATCTGACATGGACCGAATTTTCCAGACCTTCATCGATAGTCTTGCGGCGAGTTCCGATGAACGAGCGCTCCGCCTCACGATGGAAGCGGCTGCAGCGGCGGTCGACTTGGCGTGTTTTGCCTATCTGGCACTGCCGCGAGCAGCAGGGGGGCGGCGCGCGGCTTATTTCGAACTATCCAACAGTGTGGACAACAGGCCAATCTGCGTGAGCGGACGCGGCCCACGACAGGCCAACGAGCAAGGCGGATGCAGCCCGCAGCACCATGAGGTAGGCTCCTCTTACAGGTACTTCGTGATGTCCTTGAGCTCGTCCAGTGATGCAGCGGTCTGAGGGGCCATCGGTCTGACCGGCGTTGTCGACTATGCGCTATCTGGTTTGTGTCAGGCTGTCGCGGTGAGTGCGGCGTGGGCGGATGTGCATCAGGCCAGGGTGATCGCCGCGCCTTTCCAGCACCTTGGCAACGACGGCTTCCTTGCGGATATGGCTCTTGGCGATGTGTTCCACCTCGAGGCCCGCGCTCGCCCCGTCTTCGCAACCCGGCCCGCTCCGGATGGCGACACCCGCTCCGGATAGCGTTTGACAGCTTTGCCGAATGACTCGATGATAAGAAAAAAACCTGACGGGAGGGATAAAACCATGGAGAGGCTGGTTCCGCCGGACGATATTCCGCGCTGGATTCCAGGGAAACTGACGCTGGACAGCAGCGGATCCCGATGGCGTGGCGTGACACTGAAAGGCTATGAGTACGCCGACCTTCATGTCGCCATTCCGTCGATGCGTGACTACATGATCGTTGTCTACGAAGGCGAAGCAGCCCGTATGGGACGACGATGCGGGGGACCTTGGGAGTATCATTGGGTCGAGCCTGGCGTAGTTTCTCTTTTGACGCGCGCGGAACAGTCGGAATGGGCGTGGTCACGGCCGATCTCGGTGTCCCACGTCTATCTCTCCCATGACGCGATCACCAAGGTTGCCGGCGACATTTACGACCGCAACATAGCGGATGTCGAAATCGGCGATAAGGTCCGCGCGGTCGACGACTTCCTCCCTTGGGTCAGCCGCAGGCTTCGGCAAGAACTGAGCGGCGGCGAGGTTGGCGGACGCGTGATGGTAGAGACTTTGCTTACGCAGGCTTGCGTGCATGTCCTGCGTAGCTTTGCCCACACCGAATTCCGCGAGCCAAGGAGTTCGGGTACCTTCACCCCGGCCCAGCGCAGGGTCCTGACCGAGTACTTGGCCGAGAACCTGAAAGGTGATGTCTCGCTCGCCGATATGGCTGGCGCGGTAGGGCTCAGCGTATTCCATTTTTCGCGCAAGTTCCGTGCCGAGTTCGGCTGTCCGCCGCATCAGTGGCTGGTACGCGAACGGATTAAGCGCGCGAGCGAGTTGATCAAGCGGCAATGTCTGCCATTAAAGGAAGTCGCGTACGAGGCGGGCTTCGCCGATCAGAGCCACATGACGAGGCTCTTCCGCCGGCTTTACAGAATGACGCCCGCTGAATACCGGCGGACTTTCGACTGATGGCGGGCGCGCGCTTGGACATGACGTGACTGGCTTAGAGACTTCTCTGATTGGGGCCCTTAAAGTCAAGCTGCTCCTGCTTCTCCTCACTCCACGCCGTCGGTTGGCATCTTATCTCGGTTCCGTGGGCTACTCGCTTCTCTTCGCGGTCGGCGCATTGGCCGCCGCATGATGGGTCAGAAGAGCAAGGCGTCCCAATTTGTCTTACGACCTTCGGTTCCGGACTCTCAACGATATCGCCTTGCCCATCGTCCCCACGGGGACGATACCTTCCGCTGGCGCGGATTTCTTGATGTATTGACCTGCCCTGATTCTTCGGACCACGGTTAAGTTGGAAGAACCGGCGTCTCCTGGTCTTTCGATTGTCCCAACTCGGACGGTGCGGCAACGGGCCGGGGCGCGAAGCCCCCATGTCGCGCAGCGTCCCGGCCCGTTGCGGAAGCGGGAGCTGCGTTGGTCTGTTGAAGCTTCGCGGTGAACTCGGCCGGCGTCAAATAGCCGAGGCTCGAATGCGGGCGAACTTCGTTGAAGTGTTTGCGCCAGGCTTCGATGACCACCTTGGCCTCGGCGCGAGACCGGAACCACTCCATGTTCAGGCATTCGTCACGGAACTTGCCGTTGAAGCTCTCCAGCGCACCGTTTTGCCAAGGCTTGCCGGGATCGATCAGTGCGGTCTCGATGCCCTGGTCGACGATCCACTTCAGCAGCGCCCGCGAGACGAACTCCGGGCCGTTGTCGGATCGCAGGTAAAGCGGCGCCCCGCGTTCGCTGACCAGCCGCGACAGCACCTCGATCACGCGGCCCGAGCGGATGCGACCGTCGACCTCGATCGCCAGCCCCTCCCGGGTCCATTCGTCGGTCACGGTCATGCACTTCAGTTGCTGGCCGTTGGCGCACCAGTCGAACACGAAATCGTACGACCACACCTGGTTCGCGCCGGTCGGCGCCTGCGGACGGGGCCGCCCGGTCGCGATCCGCTTGCGCGGGCGCTTGCGGGGTACCTGCAGCCGGGCCCGTCGCCACAGTCGCCAGCAGCGGCCCCAGCTCATGGCATGGCCCTCGCGATCGAGAAAGATGCGGATGCGCCGATACCCGAAGCGCGGGTACTGCGCAACCAGCGCCGCCATGCGCGCCAGCACAGGCGCATCCTTCTCGGCCTTCGTCGACCGGTAATCCAGAGCCGAACGGGCCACGCTCAGAAGCGTGCAAGACCGTCGTTGCGACAGGCCGCGGCGCCCTGCATACGCCACCTGCTCGCGACGGGCCGGCACGCCTACCATTTTTTTGCGGCGATCTCCTTCATCACCTCGATCTCCAGATCGCGCTCCGCCACCAGCTTCTTCAGCCGCGCATTCTCCTGCTCGAGCTGCTTCAGGCGCCGCACATCGTCCGGCTGGAACGACCCGAACCGTTTCTTCCAGGTATAGATCGCCTGATCGCTCACGCCGTGGCGCTTGGCCACTGTCGCCACAGGATCACGATCCGTCTCCTGCAGGATCCCCACGATCTGCTCTTCCGTGAACTTCGACTTCTTCATCCCCTGCCTCCTCTCGGAGGCCAGTCTCTCAACTAATCGTTGGTCCGAAAACCCGGGGGCAGGTCAGTATCTCGGTTTGTCTCCTTAGGCCGCGACGACGGTGATCGTCTTGACGTCTGGGGTCGCCGCCGGTTCGTGACCGAAGCGGAATTCCGCATCGTCGATCCACATATGGTGCAAAATTGTTGCGAGTTTGCGAGCGACCGCGACACGCGGGCGCGCCATTCCACGATGTTTGGCGATCTTCATGCCCATGCCCGCAAGGCACCATTTCTTGCTGCGAATGAGGAGCCGAATGCGCCGCTTCGTAGAGCGCCGTTCGCGCCAGTTCGTCGCCACATCAGTTGATCCGCCCTTGAAGATCCGTCTCGTGGGACTGGTAGCGTCGTGGGGTGAGCCCCAGATGAGCGCCGACGTCCCTCGATTTCCTGAACCGCTCGGGCTGGTCGATCGGCGCCCGGAACGCGAGCGCCGTCAGTGGACCTGATCCCACGCCATATTGCTCACTCATCCCGCAGGGGGGGGCCGCCATGGCCAACATCCTGATGTTTACCATGGTGAACCACATTCTCCCTGTGTTGCCTCGCGAATTCGTCCGGTTGGAACCACGGGCGACAGCATGAGCTTGCCGACGCCCGCATCGAGAAGAAATCACTGTGCGGCGATTTCTTCGGCATGCTTCTTGAGAAGCACGAAGTTGGGAAAGCCCTTGTCCGACTCCTCGTACAACGCGGCGCGATAGGCCGGCTGTCCGCCGATAAATGGCTGGATCTCAGGCCGTTTGCCCGGAACATTTGCTGCCATGTACCACGACTTCGCTTTCACGAAGAGGCTCTTTTCGGCCACGCCGTAGCAACGCTTGCCCCACGCCTCGGCCGCATCGCGTCTAGCTTCGAATCGGCGGACGCCCATTTTGTCCATATTCTCAATGAACTTCACAACCCAGTCGCCTTCGAGTTCACCGCCGGTCGGCCCATTGATAAAGGCCGAGGGGGACTGAAGCGCATAGGTGTAGAGCAGGTTTGGATAGCCGGGAACTGCCTTGCCTAGATAGGTCAGAGATTGCTCCTTCCACAGATCGCCGATCGTGCGGCCATCCGCATCCTTGATGTCGGCCGCCGAGATAGCGCCGGTGCAAGTGTCGAAGCCGATTGCATAGACGATTATATCGACCTCGTGCTCCTTGCCTCCGGCTACGATGCCTTTCTCGGTGATCCTCTCAATCGGTGTGGCCTTAAGGTCGACGAGATCGACATTATCCTGATTATAAAGGTCAAAATACCACTGCTGTAGACAGGGACGTTTCGTTCCAAAGGGGTGGGGCGGCTCGGTCGGGGCAAGAACCTCGACCAAATGTTTCTTCTTGATTAGCTTGCGCGTCTCATCGCGCCAGAAATTGTAGTGCGCGCGATTGCATTCATCATCGAAGAATAAATCCATCGGCGCCGCCAGCCAGAAGGTGAAGCCTTTCTGCTCCCAGTTAAAGCGCATGACTTGCTGGCGCTCATCCTCGCTCATCTCCTTCCACGGCTTGTTAATCAGGTCATAGGCAAAGCCGGCAAAGGTTTGTTTGGTCCTCTCCATCACTGGCTGGAAGAGCTGCCTAATCTTGTCGTATTCCTCGCGGGTATATTTCTCCTGTCCCATCGGTAGAGCGAGGTTGGGAGTCCGTTGGAAGACGGTGAGATGGTCCGCCTCGCGCGATGTTTCCTGGATGATCTGTACGCCCGACGCACCCGTGCCGATGACGGCAACCCGCTTGCCTTTCATCGCGACGCCGTCGCGCGGCCAACGTGCGGAATGATAGGACTGACCCTTGAAGGTTTCCGCGCCGGGAAAGGACGGCGTGATCGGTTTCGTCGTCGATCCCAGCGCGAGCAAAAGATATCGGGCGGTCCGGTTCTGGCCGTCGCTCGTCCTTACCTGCCAAACGCCGGCTGCCTCGTCGAACGTCGCCCCGCCGACGCTTGTCTTGAAGGTCATGTAGGGCCGGATACCCCATTTGTCCGCGACATAGTTGAAGTAGGATTTCAGCTCCCGCCAGCCGGGGAACTTCTCCGTGAAATAATAATCCTTCCAAAGCGCCGGGTCGGTGTACTGGTAGACCCATATCTCGGAGTCAACGCGGGCGCCCGGATAGTGGTTCTTATCCCACGTCCCGCCCGGCCCGTCGCCGTCGTCGAACAGATGCACCCTGTAGTTGCGCTTCACCAGCTCATGCAGGATATGAAGGCCAGAAAATCCAGCGCCGACGACTATCACATCCAGATCGGTGTCTTTGTTGACTTTAGCGTCCATGTTTGTTTCCTCCTTATACGATGAATATGTCGTGCGCCCTTTCTCCCCTGACAGAGCGCCAGGCGCAGGTATTTGGATCCCAATAGAGCACCATCGCGGAGCACAGACTTGCATTCATCCGGCTCGCGCGATTGGTACATTTCTCCCTGTGGGAATCAGCTCAGACCAAGCTTCGAGCGAACCCACTCGGCCATGCGCTTAACCGCATCGTCGGCTTCAGGCGCAGTTCCCGCGAGAAACTGGAAGACATGCTGCATGTCGGGGAAAACATCGATCCTAACGTCCACGCCCGCTTTCTTCGCTCGCTCCGCTATGCGCCGGCTGTCGTCGAGAAGAGTCTCGGCGTCTCCGACCGTGATGTATATCGGCGGAAATTTCGAATATTCGGTGTAAAGTGGATTTGCCAAAGGATCCTTTGGATTGCCCTTCTCACCGATGAAAAGACTACCCAAGGCCGTGGTGGTGTCTCGCGAAACCAGCGCATCCCTGTCCTTGTTCGTGTCGTACGTTTGGCCCGAGGTGTCCATTCCGGCCCAAGGGGACATCGGCATGGTTGCCACCGGAAGCGGCAACCCCTTATCCCGCGCGGCGGCGATTGTCGTGAGCGCAAGCGCGCCGCCGGCGGAGTCGCCCGTCAACGCGACATGTTGCGGCTTCAACCCCTCCCGCTCCAGTAACCAGCGATAGGCGGTGACCATGTCGTTGACAGGACCGGGATGCGGATTCTCGGGGGCGCGCCGGTAATCGACGATCAGCGCCCGGCAGCCGACCGCCTTGGCGATATGTCCAAAGAGCTTGCGGTGGGTGTACATCGAGCCGACGACATAACCGCCGCCATGCGAGCAAAGCAGAACGCGATCACGCACGGCACCGTGGGGGATCGCCCACATCGCCGGAATCCCTTCGACCTCGATCTCCAGGTAGTCGACGCCCCTCGGATCGGCGGTCACGTCGCCCCAATGGCTGAACAGACGTCGGATCTCTTCGAGGCCCATGTCGGGCTTGGCCGTCATTTCGGTGACCCATGACCGGTAGAGATCAGCGAGTTCTGCGGATTCCTTGCTTGGCATATCGGTACTTCCTTCCCTTGGTGAGTAAATAGTCGGTCCCCTCCACGTATGGACACGCGGCGGTTCCCTTCACGGAACGAGGCTTGCGCGCAGCACCGCGCGCCTGTCCGCCTGAGCAAAAGCCTCGTTGATCTGGTCCAGCGGAAGTTTCGCGCTGAGGAGTTGACCGAGCGTCAGCTTGTCTCGGTTGCGCTCAAACTCCCCGACGAAATGCGGCCATTCGGTAGCGTCGCCGGTCATCGCCTTGTCGATGTGGTCGCAGGCGGCGCGGCGTCCGCGCTGGCAGGAAGGGCAGTGGCCGCAGCCGGTGAAATAGGCGACGATAACGTGGTCATCTTCGTGAAGCGGCTCGCCGTGGCTATCGCGATCCACGTCCCGGCCGAGCGCGGCGATCATGCCCGTCATCTCGTGGCCTAGCACCGTGGCAGCTTGCCGCCGAGGCCAGCGAGCCGGAAGTCGCCGCGCCATGCATGCAGGTCCGACCCGCAGATTGTTGGTAATCCGCACACGCACGAGGGCCGCGCCGGGCCGAGGTGCCGGCACCGGCATTTCGGCCATATCGAAGGGCTTTCGCCGGAACAAGGTGACGCGGCCGGTTGCGGTCATTTATAAAGTTCTCCTGGCGGGGATGCGAGCAACAAGCGGATGAGGCTGGCGGTCACGAGGCGAGCGTCGCGGCGCGCTCGCGAAGGGAGCGCTTGTCAACCTTCCCGACGCCGGTTTTCGGCAGCGCCGGGACGAACACAAATCGATCCGGTATCCACCACTTCACGAAGCGGCGCGCGAGCCAGGCGCTGAGGTGAGCCGGGTCGAGTTCTTCGCTGTCCCGCACGGGCACGACGAATGCCACCGGACGCTCCTGCCAGCGCGCGTCTGGCATCGCCACGACCGCCGCCTCCAAAACGCCGGGACAGGCAGCGAGTTCGTTTTCGAGATCCACCGAGGAGATCCATTCGCCGCCGGACTTTACGAGATCCTTCGCGCGGTCGATGAGGCGGACCGAGCCATCGGAACCTTGCGTCGCAATGTCGCCGCTTCGCCACCACCCATCGGCGAAGCTGTCGCGGCTGCGCGTATCGCGGTAGTATTCGGTGGCGATCCAGGGACCTCGCACATGCACCTCGCCAGGGTGGCCGTCGTCGCGGGGCACGGGTTTTCCGCAATCGTCCAGCACCTTGAGTTCGACTCCGGGTACGGGAATGCCCTGCCGGATCCGAACCTTGATCCGCTCTTCCGGTCCGGCCTCAAACACGCTGCGCCGAACATGAGTGATCGTTGCTAGCGGCGCGGCTTCTGTCGCGCCCCAGGCGGTGAGGATGGGGACGTCGTACTCGTTGTGAAAGCGCTTCATGAGCGCCTCGGGCGTGGCCGAGCCTCCGAGCATGAGGCCGCGTAGGCTGCTGATGTCGCGAGGCTTCTTCTGCAGCTGTCCATAGAGCTCGACGCCGATCGTCACTGCGGCGGCGCAGAACGTGCAGCGCTCGGCCTCGATGAGACCGAGAATGTCCGCGGCAGTCGGGTGCGGGCCTGGCAGCACTATCGTCGCGCCGACGGCGACCGCAGCGTAGGGCAGTCCCCACGAGTTGGCGTGGAACATGGGCACGACCGGTAACACGATGTCATGCTCGCGGATGGCGAGGACATCGCTAAGGCAAAGCGCGAGCGTGTGCAGGTAGAGGCCGCGTTGGGTGTAGACGACGCCCTTGGGATCCCCCGTCGTGGCGGAGGTGAAGCACATGCCGCAGGGGCTGTTCTCGTCGAGCTCGGGAAATGCGAAGTCCGTATCGCCTGTCGCGAGGAAGCTCTCATAGTCAAAATCGCCGGGAGGCGCCGGCCGATCGTCCATGACGATGATGTGGCGGAGACTGCGCACCGAAGGAGCGACTCGTTCCACGGTCGGCAGGAGATCCGGATCCACGAAGAGGACCATGTCTTCGGCGTGGTTCATGATATAGGCGATGTGCTCATCGGTGAGGCGGATGTTCACCGTGTGCAGGATGGCGCCAAGGCACGGAACGGCGAAGTAGAGCTCCATGTGCCGGTATGTGTTCCAGCCCAGTGTCGCGACCTTGTCGCCCGGCTTGACGCCGAGTCCAGCCAGGGCGCTGGCGAGCTGCCGGGTGCGCCGGCAGTAATCGGCATAATGGTAGCGAAAGAGCTTGCCGTCGGCTTGCCTCGATACGATCGCGTTCTGCGGGAAGTAAGACTCCGTGCGCTCCAGGAAGGTCTTCAGGGTGAGCTGCATGGCGGTCGTCCTAAATGTCATGCCTGCGTTCTAAGCGGAAAGGTCAGTTTGCGAGATAGCCCCCCGTCCACGAGTAGCTCTGCGCCATCGATGATGAACGACGATTCGTCAGACGCAAGGATAGAGAATTGCGCAGCTTGTGCATGGCGTACAGCCCGCCGCACCCTGCTCCCACGACGACCGCGTCGTACGATCCCGGCTCAGATTTTACGTCAACAACCAACTGATCGTTCATTGGCCCCGTTTCCTTCCCCCTAAGCTTGGCGCCATCGGCGCGGAACATGCCACGCAGGCGGCACCAAGGTATGACGTCATGTATTCTACCGCGGGCCCTCGGCAGTCTTGATCGTTTCATATGCAACTATAGCACATTCTTGCTGTGTCGTTCGGTCGACTCTTGACGGTGCTCTGAGACCCATCTTTGGATCGCCCGCGGTTAGAGTTTCCGGGCTTTGTCATGATGGCGGGCTGGGTATGCCATCACGAGCAAGCAATGTTATCGGGGCCTTCTGCCCGATCGCCCCATGCGGACGCTCCTCATTGTACAACCAGGCTTGAGAACGCCCACGGGACGGAGTTCCGTGAAGTTCCAGCGGGCCGCGCGACTGCCGGGAGATGGGGCCGGTCACCTGCTCATGCAGTGATCTATGTGGTTGTGGATGAGCACCGTCTTCGCGTTCTCAAGCGCCTTCGTGACCGCTTGCATCTGCTGCGCGATCTCCAGGCAGCGGCCTACGACAACGGGCCCCCTTCACAGCGTAAGATTGAAGGCGACGGAAATGCGCTCGGCGGTACCGTGATAGATGCGCACTTGGTGCATCAGCCAGGCGGGGAACATCACAAGCCGGCCGCACCGCGGCCGCAGCCACTGAACGTGCGTATCCGAAAGGTCACTCATGCCAACATAGCCGAGATGCGGCGCATACATCAGCGGAAGGGGGCCGCGTGGGTCCATGAACTCCAGCTCACCTCCAAGCGACGGATCGGCATCAATGCCGCCATCGTCGACGTAGTAGACACTTGACCAGAAGGCGCCGGGGGTGTGAGTGGAATGCATTGCCCTGACCGCTGCGGTTTATATTGGCCCACATGTTCGCTCGCCACGTTACGGCAAAATGCTCGGGGTGAGGTCCTCTACCCGGCCTTCCCTCGCGATCCGTTGTCATGCGATTAGTGACGCTGCGGCCAAAGGCCAGTAGCTTAATCGCTGGCGTGCCGCCCCATTTTTCCATGTCGTCGCTCGACTGCCAGCCGCCCAGGTTGGAACGCACGCGGCCGGCGGGATCGGTTTTCTCGCGCTGCTTGATTACCTGACACAACTCAACGCTGAGCGATGCCGCGTCCGGCACATCGAACAGGACGATCGTCGTGGCAAACAGCCGAAGAGTGTCAAGCTCCGTTGCGCCTTTCATCTTCCCACCATCGAAACGCAGCCGCGGATTTCGAGTGACGCGCGCAGCTGCAGCCGACACATGGTGCCCGCTTGGCCAAGACTAGGTGCTTTCGTTTGACATCACTTCGCCGAATAGCTCCCAAGTTTCCCCCTTGAAGCGCTGCAGGCGCTCCGATTGAATGGGATAGTAATCTGTTGGGCTGGTGTTGACGGTGATGCCGGGCAGCAACAGAGGGACGGCGAGCTTCCTGAGATTGGCCGCCCGTTTCATCACGTTGGCACGAGTCAGGTCGTTGCCACATTGCTCCAGCGTCTTGTGCATCGTGTAGGCGGCGGCATAACCGTAAACGTTGAAACCATCGTTCACGTTGGCGCCAGGGTTGTACTTTGCCATCCACTCACGCCAGAGGATCATATCGTCGGCATGATCCCACTGTTTGTCGGTGGGATCCTTCAGGTATGCCGCCGTGATGATCCCTTGGCCATTTTCATAACCGGCCGGCTTAAGAACGGCTGCGACGGATGACGAGACGTTGTTCAGGTAATGCGCTGGCTTCCAACCAATATCAGCCGCCTTGCGGATCGCCTGCGCAGCAAACTTTGGCGTTGTAACGTTGAGAAAGACATTGGCACCCGAATCCTTGAGCTGGATGATCTGCGAGTCGACAATCGGATCCGTGACCTCGTACGTCACGTGCTTGGCAATCTTATCAACGTTCTTTCCGAGGCCGTCGCGAAGGCCTCCATAGTAATCCTTGCCATAGTCATCGTTCTGCATGAGTACAGCAATTCGAGGATCCTTGACGGTCGCCAAAATGTGCTTGGCGTAGATCACCCCCTCCGTGTGGTAATCGGGCTGCCAACCCATGGTCCATGGAAACTCCTTTGGCTTGCCCCATTTCGATGCGCCGGTCGCTACGAAGAGCTGCGGCACCCTCTTGGCGTTCATGTATTTGTGGATCGCGGTGTTGCTCGGCGTGCCGAGTGTATTAAACAAGCAGAGCACCTTCTCTTGTTCCACCAGTTGGCGCACCACCTCAACAGCCTTGGGTGGACTGTAGCCGTCGTCCAATGTGATAAACTTGATTTTGCGGCCATTGATGCCGCCTTTGTCGTTCGCCATTTTCCAATAGCCATCAATGGCTTTGCCGATTACGCCATAGGCCGATGCCGGACCGCTGTACGGGTTGCAGTGGCCGATCTTGATCTCGGTGTTGCTGGCACCGTCGTCATATTTGTTTGCCCTTCTGCGCATACACGGTAACGCTGGACAATAGAGCTGCCGTCGCCGACGCGCCGCTTAGAAACCCGCGTCTCGTCGCACTCATAGTGGACTCCCCCTGTCGAAAAACCGGAATGGTGCTGATTTTTGAATTGTCATTCGATTTTCCGCGGCCGACAAGGTGTTTGCGTGCTATCACTCGCTGGAGACAGCGAATCAGCTCTGCAAAAAGGACATGCGCCACGGTCCCCGGCGCCCCGCGCTGCCGGAGCCACTGGTGGACCTCATCCTTCAGGCCTTCAGCGACGCCGTCATGCTCGCCGGCCTTTACACCCTGATGGCAGTCGGCCTGTCGCTGGGGTTTGGCGTCGTGCGGATCATCAATTTCGCCCAAGGCGAGATGATCATGCTGGGGGTCTATGGAGCGTTCTGGCTGTTTACATTGGTTGGTGTTGCCCCCTGATCTCACTCCCCGTCCTCGTCGTGGCAGGGTTCGCGCTCGGGTGGGCGCTGTTCGCGAAGGTGCCCAAAGCACCGCACATCAAGCAAATCTTGCTCACGTTCGGACTGGCTCTTGCTATCCAGCACATCGCAATAATCCTGTGGACCGGCAATGCCCGTTCGACGACACCAGCCTACGCCACATCGTCGTTTCTGATCGGCGATGTGCTCGTGGTGGACGGCCGCCTCATCACATCGTTCCCGGCGCCGCTTGGCATGAGTACAGCAGCGGCACCAATGCCGTGGGCACGGCCCTGGCGCTCGGTCGTCCGCTGCACATTCATTCCGAGGAACACTTCTGCGAGGTCGCCAAGCCGTGGAGCTGCACCGCCGCCGTGATCCGCGATCCGCTCGACCGACATATCGTTGGCGCGGTGGACATCACCGGGCCGCCGGACACGGTCAACGCCCAGACGTGGCCTTCCCCGCTCCGTTCGGACCGATGATCGAGAGGATACCGCCACGCGGTACGTCTAGCGATACGTCCTGAACGGCGGTGACGCCACCGAACTTCTTGGACAAAGCGACAACGTCAAGGATCGGAGCGTCATCCATCTCGTTGTCCGTCCCTGTTGTCGGACGCACGTGGAGAACTTTGCACCAAACCAATTTGAGCCACACGTTTCCATCCCGAAAACATTTTCTAATATCCATTTGTTTTTTTACGACGCTATTGCTATGACCAGACGCCGTCAAGGACAATTGTGATGCGGATGGATTCAAGCGATTGCGTCAGCCAGGAGCGCGTTGAACGGCTGTTTCAACGCTCATGTGGCTGCTTGGTTATGCCGGAGCGGTTCCTGAGGGAGGAATACCATGGTGAAGAGCACCGCGATTGAACGCTGGGAGGTCGCCGTCATCGGCGCCGGCCTGTCGGGCATGTACCAGCTGCTGAAACTGCGGCAGCTCGGCTTCAAGGTGCGCGTCTACGAGGCTGGCGGTGACGTCGGCGGCACCTGGTACTGGAACCGCTATCCCGGCTGCCGCTTCGACTCGGAGAGCTGGAGCTACGTCTTCTCCTTTTCGCCCGAGGTGCTGAGGGAGTGGAGCTGGGCCGAGCATTTCTCCGGCCAGCCCGAGAATTTGCGCTACTGCGAGTTCCTCGCCGACAAGTTCGATCTGCGCCGCGACATCACCTTCGGCGCGCGCGCCAGGTCGGCGTCGTGGGACGACGGCGCCGGCGAATGGGAGCTCATCTTCGAGGATGGCAGGCGCGCGCGCTCGCGCTTCCTGGTGACGGCCATCGGCCCTTTGTCGGCGCCGACCATGCCCAACATCGCCGGCATCGGCGACTTCAAGGGCGAGGCCTACCACACCGGCCTGTGGCCGCATCACCCCGTCAGCTTCGAGGGCAAGCGGGTCGCCGTGATCGGCACCGGCGCGTCGGGCGTGCAGCTCATCACCGAGGTCGCCAAGACGGTGGGGCACATGACGGTGTTCCAGCGCACGCCCAACTGGTGCACGCCGCTGCGCAACAGCCGGATCTCCCCGCAGGAGATGGAAAGCATCCGCAATCGCTACGACGACATCTTCCGGCGCTGCCGCGAGACCTGGGGCTGCTTCATCCACACCGCCGACCATCGCAACGCCATGGATCTCTCGCCCGAGGAGCGCGAGGCGGCGTTCGAGAAGCTCTACAACGAGCCAGGCTTCTCCTTCTGGCAGGGTAATTTCCGCGACGCGCTGATCGACAAGGCGGCCAACGACGAGATGACCAAGTTCGTCATCAAGAAGATCCGCGCCCGCGTGAAGGACCAGAGGATCGCCGACAAGCTGATCCCGACCAACCACGGCTATGGCACGCGCCGCGTGCCGCTCGAAAGCGGCTACTACGAGGTCTACAATCAGCCCAACGTGAAGCTGGTCGATCTGCGCGAGACGCCGATCGAGCGCGTCACGGAGAAGGGCCTCAAGACCTCGGACGCCGACTACGAATTCGACATGATCGTCTATGCGACGGGCTTCGACGCCATCACTGGCGCCTTCGATCGCATCGACATCAGGGGAAAGGGTGACCAGAAGCTCAAGGACAAGTGGGCCGACGGGCCGCACACCTATCTTGGCCTCAACATCGCCGGCTTCCCCAATTTGCTGACGCTGGTCGGTCCGCACAATGCGGCGACCTTCTGCAACATCCCACGCTGCATCGAGCAGAACGTCGAGTTCGTCAGCGAGATGCTGGTGCACATGCGCGAGAAGGGCCTGAAGCGACTCGAGGCGACGCACGAGGCCGAGGACGAGTGGACGGCCCACGTCTACGACACCGGCAACAAGCTTCTCGCCATGCAGGTCGATTCCTGGATCACCGGCGTCAACAAGAACGTCGGTCGCCAGAAGCGCACCTTCATGGCCTATGCTGGCGGCGCACCCAAGTATCGCCAGAAGTGCGAGGAGGTCGTGGCGCACGGGTATGAAGGGTTCACATTGCGCTAATCCAGATCCGATGGCCGCATTCCGCTTGACGAAGGCCTCGAAGCCTGGCTGCCGGACAGCAAAAGGCCCGCCAAGGCCCAATAGGAGAAGATGGCAGATGGACCTCGAATATTCCGAACGCCACAGGGCGCTTCAGCAGGAAATCCGCGAATTCGCGGCCAAGGAAGGCCACCGCTCGCCGAAGACTGGCGGCGGCCGCAAGCGCCCCGACCTGAAAACGCTGGACTGGCAGGCGCTCTTGCTGGAGCGCGGCTATTTCGCGCGCACCATACCGAAGAAATACGGCGGCTACGGCGCCGCACCGGACGTGGTGGAGGCGGCGATCATCGCCGACGAATTCAGCAAGGCGGGGCTCTATCCGGGCATCATGAACCAGGGCATCAGCATGCTGGTGCCGACGCTGCTGGAAGTGGGCCGGGAAGACCAGAAGGAACAGTGGGTGGAAACCACGATCCGCGGCAAAACCATCTGGTGCCAGGGTTATTCGGAACCGGGCTCCGGCAGCGATCTTGCCGCGGCCCGCACCCGGGCCGAGCTGGACGGCGACCATTTCGTCGTGAACGGGCAGAAGATCTGGACGTCATCTGCCCATTACGCCGACATGATGTTCCTGCTCTGCCGGACGGAGCCGGACAAAGGCAAGCATGACGGTCTCTCTTATCTGTTGCTGTCGATGAAGACGCCGGGGATCGAGGTGCGGCCCCTTACCACCATGACTGGCCGCGCCGAGTTCAACGAAACCTTCTTCACCGACGTGCGAGTCCCGGCTGCCCAGATCGTCATGGGCCGCGGCGATGGCTGGCGGGTCGCCAACATCACGCTGAAATACGAGCGGATGCTGCTCGGCGACCCGAACAAGCTGATGCACCGCCTGAACAGTATCCAGAACCTGATGGAGCGAACCGAGATCGACGGTGCCCGCATCATTGAGCTGTCGGAATACCGCGACCGGCTGCTGAAGCTGCAGGGCGAGGTGCTGGCCTGGAAGTATCACGGCATGCGCCTGCTCACGGACCTGGCGAACGACGAGGACTCCGGCGTCCGCCGGCTGATCGTGAAATACGTGGGCACCATGCTGGGCCACCGCCTATCGTCGTTGGCGGTGGACGTGCTCAGCGCCGCCGGCTTGTCGTACGACCCGCAGGGCGAGGACAAGGACGACGATGAGGCCACGACCTGGCACATTGACTACATGTACGATGTCGGCCTGATCATCGGTGGCGGCACGTCCCAGATCCAGAAAAACATCATCGCCGAGCGCGGCCTCGGTCTGCCGCGCGAACCGAAGCCGAAAGAGCAAGCGGCGGCGAGGTAAGATCATGCGATTTGGGCTTTCCGACGAACAGAAGATGCTGGACGAATCCGTCCGCGGCTATCTTACCCGCGCTCTGCCGCTGGACGAGGTTCGGCGCATCACCGTCGAGGGCGGCGGCTTCGACGTGAGCCTTGCGCGCGGCTTGAGCGAGCAGGGGCTTAGCGGCCTTTGCGTGCCGGAAGCGCACGGCGGCGCCGGCCTCGGCATGGTGGAGGCTGCGGTGGTAGCCGAAGCGCTTGGCTATGCGGCGGCGCCCTACGGCTTCGCCGGCGCCTGTGTGATGGCGCCGCTTGCCATCGCTCGGGCGGGCGACGGCGGGCTGCAGGACGAGATGCTGGGCGCGATCGCCGCAGGCGAACGGCGCGTTGCGGTGGACTTCTCGGCACTGGCCGGCACGACCGGCGCCGCCGATCTGCAGCTTGCGGGCAAGACACTCTCCGGCAGGGCCACGCACCTGCTCGACCCCGGCGGTGCCACCGACCTTCTGGTGGCGCTGGCCGACGGCCGCATGGCTTTGGTTGCAGCAGACAGCGCCGGCGTGGCGCCTGGCTTGCGTAAGACCATCGACCGTACCCGGCCGTTCGGCGAGGCCTCGTTCGAGGGAGCGCAAGCCCGGGTGCTGGATGCGGCGAACGAGCCGTTGGCGGTTGCGAGCGACATCGTCGGCATCGGCCGCCTGATGATCGCCGCCGACTCACTAGGCGCGGGCCAGCGGATGATCGACCAGGCGGTTTCGTATGCCCTGGAGCGCGAGCAATTCGGGCGCAAGATCGGCAGCTTCCAGGCGGTCAAGCATATGTGCGCCGAGATGGTCGCGATGCTGGAGCCCTGCCGTTCTCTGATCTGGTACGCCGCCTATGCACAGCAGCATGGAACAGAGGACGCGCCGCTGGTGATTCGGCACGCCAAGGCTCATCTGGGCGAAGTCACGCGCGAGGTCTCGCGCATGGCGACCGAGGTGCACGGCGGCATGGGCTTCACCGACCTGCTAGGCCTGCATTTCTGGTACAAGCGCATCACCTTCGACCGCCAGGTGCTGGGCGGTCCGGAGCGTTGTCGGAGCGAGGCCGGGGTGCTGCAAGGCTGGGCGGCCGCGTGACCTGTGTCGTCCGGCGCCTCTCGTGCGGCCAAATGGAGGAAACGTTGCCGAACATCCTATTCGAGAAATGCGCGATCAGCGGGATCGGCGAAACCGCCTATGTCCGCGGCTCGGGCAAGAGCGAGACCGCGCTGCAGATGGAGGCCTCGCTGAGAGCGATCGCGGACGCTGGGCTTAGCCCCAAGGACATCGACGGGGTCATTCCCTACGCCACCGGCTCGGCGGTTGCCGAGGATTTCATCACCAATTTCGGGATCGCCGACCTGCGCCTTTCGGCCACCACGCCCCTCGGCGGAGCCGGCTGCATTGCGGCGGTCCAGAACGCCGTCGGCGCCATCGTCGCCGGCATCGCCAACCACGTGCTGATCCCGATCGGCCGCAATGGCTATTCCGGCGCGCGCATCGGCAGCCGTGTCCAGCAGCTGCCGCAGTTCCGCACGGTGGGCGAATTCGAAATGCCGCTCGGCCAGATCGCGCCCGTGCAGCTCTATGCCCAAATGGCACGGCGGCACATGGAGACCTTCGGAACCAAGAGCGAGCATTTCGGCAAGATCGCGGTGACCATCCGCGAGCACGCAACGATGAACGAGAACACGCTAATGACCGAGCCGCTTACCTTGGAGCAGCACCAGAACTCGCGCATGATTTCCGATCCGCTACGGCTCTTCGACTGCTGCCTGGAAAGCGACGGCGGCGCGGCCATCGTGATCAGCAGCGGCGAGCGCGCACGCGACCTAAAGTCGAAGCCGGTCTACATCATGGGCATTGCCGAAGGCCATCCGGACTCGCCGAGCGCCATCACCCAGCGGCCGGACATGACCACCCTCGGCACCGCCAAGGCCGCACCCCGCGCCTTCGGCATGGCCGGCGTCGATCACAAGGACATCGACGTCGCCGAGATCTATGACTGCTTCACTTATATCGTGCTCTGCCAGCTGGAAGACCTGGGCTTCTGCAAGAAGGGCGAGGGCGGGGATTTCGTCGCCAGCACCTCCCTGGGACTGGACGGGCCTATGCCGATCAACACCCACGGCGGCCTGCTCTCTCAGGCGCACATCATCGGCATGAACCACATTGTCGAACTGGCCAAACAGCTTCGCGGCGAGGCCGGGAAGGCTCAGGTTAGGGACGCGAAAATCGGTCTCGTCACCGGTTATGGCGATATGGGTGACGGCGGCGTCGCCATCATGCGCGCCTAGGAGGATCAGGACTATGGAGATCGAACGGATTCGCCCGAGCCTCAATGAGGATACCAAACCCTACTGGGACGGTTTGAAGGACGGACGCCTGCTGTTCCAGAAATGCGGCCACTGTGGCACGATCCGCCACTATCCGCGGCAGGTGTGCAGCGAATGCTTCTCCATGAACGTGGAGTGGATCGAGGCGTCCGGAAAAGGCAAGGTGCATACTTGGGCGGTGTCGCATCATGCCTTTCATCCCTTCTTCAAGAGAGATTTGCCCATGACCTTCGTCACAGCGGATATGGACGAAGGGGTGCGGGTGTGTGCCCGGTTGCGCGGTGACGGCGTTATCCCCTCCATCGGCATGCCGGTACGGGTCGCTTTTGAGCGGCTCGACGACGACCTGACCGTGCCGGTGTTCTACCCGGCCTGATCGTTCGCTACATGAACGGCAGCGCTCTACCGCGTGCCATCGGCGCCGGCTTTTCTGGTGTCTACCAGTTGCATTGCCTGCGCGATCGCCTCGGGCGACATTGCGGCGTTCGCGTGGTTTGTCGACGAGTTGGGCTATGCCGGCTCTGGCGATCGAGAGCACCATCTGCAGATCGAGGGGTTCGAGGCCTCCAGCCCCTGGAACACGAACTCGAACGACGACATCGTAAACCAGGAGCACTTCAAGAATTTGTCGATATCGTCGTCACGGGTCTGCGCCGAGACGGATGCGAAGGCCAGGATCCAATAAACGAAGTGCGCTGGTTCTGGGACAACTGGTCGACCCACTGCTGGTGGGGTCGCACGATGCGATCGGCCAGGAAGTCGAGAAAGCCGCTGAGCGGGTTCCGATCAAGAATGCTTTTTGCGGTTGCTGCAAGGTGTCAACAGCTGCGGCCAGATCCTGAAATCGCTGGACCTGTGAACCGAGAAAGTCACGCCGCGAAGCGATCATTCTAATATTACAACCGAACAATCAAAGGAGAAAACGCCAATGGGTTTGATATCGGAAGAAGCACGCAAGATGATTGGCGCTTCCGAACCGCCTATTCAGGTCGAAATCAGCCGTCGCGACATTATGAAATACGCGGTCTCGACCGAGCAGGTGCTGGAGAAATACCTGAATGGTGATGAGGCGCCGCCGATGTTCCTGTTCGGCGCGCTCCGTCCCATCGTGCCGATCGACCAACTGGGGCCCGACGGGATCGCCAACGCCTCGCTGATGCCGGAACTCCCATTGAAGCGCGTGATGGCGGGCGGCACCAAGGTCCGCTACTTCCGGCCGGTCAAGCCCGGCGACGTTCTGGTCGCCACCCGCTCTCTGGCCGATATGTACGAAAAGTCCGGGTCGCAAGGGCCGCTGATCTTCCTGGTCTACAAGCTGGACGTGAAGACCGGGGCCGGCGAGCCGGTGGTTGAAGAAACCCAGACCCGCATCGTCCGCTAAGGAGCCGAAGAATGCCGAAATTCGCAGACATCAAGCCCGTCGACGCGCTGCCGGAACGCCGCTTCACGCCGACCAATGTCTCGTTGTTTCTCTACAATGCGGCGATCTGGAACGCCCACCGAATCCACTATGAAGAAACCTACACCAAGGAGGTGGAGAAGCACCCGGCCATCGTGGTGGACGGGCCGCTCCAGGGGGATTGGCTGACCCAGACCGTCCTGAACTGGATGGGGGATGACGGAACCCTTGTCGAATTCGAATATTCGAACCGTCGAACCAGCTACATCGGCGACACGCTGGTCTCTGGCGGCAAGGTAGAATGGGTCAACCCGGAGACCCGCGAGGCCGAGTTCTCCCTGTTCGTTCGGATCGAAGGTGGCGAGGTTACCGCCCCGGGCCGCGCCGTCGTCCGCTTTAACCCCTAGACTCCGGCTGTGCCGGCTTAGCGAACGGCAGACGAGGGTACCGGGATGAGCATTGAACGCGGAAACGGCGGAAGCCATGTCCGCCGGCGACGGCGAAGCCCACCGTTGGTTGGCGACGGCGGCCGCCATGGGCGACGCCATCTCGATGGTGTTGTCCTCGACAACCGTCAGCGTCGCGTTCCCGAACATTATGGCCGCGTTCGGCATCGGTCAGGACAAGGCGCAGTGGGCATCGACCGGCTTCCTGGCGGCGATGATGATCTTCATGCTCGTCAATCCCTGGGGCCAGTCCGTCTTCGGGCAGCGCCGGTCCTACCTGCTCGCGCTGGGACTGTTTGTCCTCGGCGCAGTCCCCGGCGGCACGGCGCAATCGACCGAGTTCCTGATTCTGGGCCGGGTGATCCAGGGTGCCTGCGCGTGGTGGTCCGACTACATTGTCGCCCTCGGCAGTGTGGCGGCGCTGGCGACTGTCGCGTTGGTGCTCTGGCAATGGCGGGTAGCAAAGCTACCGCTGCCGCGCATCGATCTCCTTGTCACGCCCCAGTTCGCTTCGGCGGTGGCAGTGGCTTTCGTCCTCGACGCGGCGATCTACGGCTTGACCTCCCTGGTGCCGATCTTCGTGCCGATCGTGCAGCACTTTCTGGCGACGTGGCCGGGCTGCTGTTCATTGCCAGGGGCGGCCTGCTGGCCTTTACCTTTCCAATGTCCGGCTGGTTGGCGGACACCGTGCCGCCGCGCGTTCTGCTGGTGAGCGGCTTCGTTTTGATAGCCGGCGCCGGCAGCAACACCACCTTCTGGGCGCTCGTAGGCTACACATTGATCCAGGGGTTCGGCATTCGGCTGATCCATCCGACCCTGAACGCGACCGGCCTCAGGGCAGTGTCGCCCGAAACTGTGAGCGCCGGGGCGGGCATGTTGAACCTTTTCCGCCAGTTGGGGGGCTCGGGCGCCGTCGTGGCGACCGTCATCGCGCCCGATGGTGGCGACGCGCGGTTCAGCCAAGCATTCGTGGAATCGCAGACGCCGGCAAATCGAGTGACCACCACCTATCCGGCCGAGCTGGAAGCCGCCTTGGAGGTGGTGGAGCCGGACTCGAACACCGTGGCCGGGCTGGCCCTGCATCATCTGGGGGAAGCGGTGCTTGCGCAGGCGATCATCAGTGGATTCAGCGACGGTTTCTGGTTCCTGGCCGAAATGGCCCGTAGTCGCCTTGATCCCGCTTGGATCATTGGACGGCGCAAACCGCCCGCCCCGGATGAGCCAGACGACGATCCCCTTCTACACACGTCCACCACAGACTGAACGAGGCAATCCCATGAAAGCGCAACAGACCCTGACCCACCGCGAAACCGCGCCGGACCTGGACTTCGACGCCATCGTCATCGGCGCCGGCATTTCCGGCCTCTACCAGCTCTACCGGCTGCGTGACGATCTCGGCATGAAGGTCCGCTGCTTCGAGATGGGCACGGGCGTCGGCGGCACCTGGTACTGGAACCGCTATCCGGGCGCGCGCTTCGATTCCGAGAGCTATTCCTACGCCTATTCCTTCAGCCAAGAGCTGCTGAACGAGTGGGACTGGAGCGAGCATTTTGCGGCCCAGCCGGAGACGGAAAAGTACCTCAACTACGTCGCGGACAAGTTCGAACTGCGCCGCAACATCCAGTTCAACAGCAAGGTCACCGCCTGCCACTACCAGGAGAAGACACGGTCCTGGAAGGTGTGGCTGGGAGACGGCTCGGAGCATGCCTGCCGCTTCCTGGTCACTTGCATCGGCCCGCTCTCCACCCCGACCTTCCCCAAGATCGAGGGGCGAGAGAGCTTCCAGGGCGAAGCCTATCACACCGGCCTTTGGCCGAAGCACGAGGTCACCTTCGCGGGCAAGGACGTCGCCGTGATCGGCACCGGCGCGACCGGCGTGCAGGCGATCACTGAGATCGCCAAGACCGCGAACACCCTGACGATCTTCCAGCGCCGGCCCAACTGGTGCAAACCGCTGCACAACAAGCATATCTCCAAGGAGGAGATGGAGGAGCTGCGCGCCTGGTACCCGGAGATGTTCCGGCTTTGCCGGGAGAGCTTTTCGTGCTTCCTGCACACCGCCGATCCGCGCAACACCTTCGACCTCTTACCGGAGACGCGGGAGGCATTCTGGGAGAAGCAGTACCAGACGCCCGGCTTCTCCATGTGGGTCGGCGGCTTCAAAGACATGATGACCAACCGGGCGGCGAACGACGAGGTCTCCAAGTTCGTCGCGCGCAAGATCCGCGAGCGGGTGAAAGACCCCAAGGTGGCCGAATTGCTGATCCCGAAAGACCACGGGTTCGGCACGCGGCGCGTGCCGCAGGAGTCGGGCTACTACGAGGTGTTCAACCAGCCGAATGTGGATCTGGTCTCGATCCTGGACAATCCGATCCAGCGGATCACGCCGACCGGCATCGAGCTTGCCGACCGCAGCTTCAAATTCGACATGATCGTCTATGCTACCGGCTTCGACGCGATCACCGGCGCCTTCGACCGGATCGACATCCGCGGCATTGGCGGCGAGCGTCTGAAGGAGAAGTGGCGCCGCGCGCTCGAGACCTTCCTGGGCATGCTGGTCGAGAACTTCCCGAACATGTTTATGATTATCGGCCCGCACAGCGCGCTGGGCAACATCCCGCGCTCGATCGAATACGCAGTCGACTGGGTCACCGAGTTGATCAAGTATCTGTGCGACCACGACTACACTTATGTGGAGCCGACGCGGGAGGCGGTCGACGACTGGACCAACTTCGTCATCGAGACCGGCAAAGGCCTGCTCTCGAACGAGGTGGACAGCTGGATGACCGGCATCAATCAAAACGTAGAAAGCAAGCAAAAGCGAATCATCGCCCGCTACAGCGGCAGCGCCCCTGTCTTCCGCGAAAAAGCAAACACCGTCGCTGCGGGGGGCTACAAAAAGCTGGTGCTGGATTGACGGCAGCACGGTCCGCATCGATCGGACGACAACGAATTGAGGTTGAGGAAATGAACAACGAACTTTGCAAGAAACTCGGCATTGAGTTCCCGCTTTTCGCCTTCAGCCATTGCCGCGACGTGGTGGCCGAAGTCACGAACGCCGGCGGTTTCGGTGTGCTGGGTGCCGTCGGCCTGACACCGGAGACGCTGGAGATCCAGCTGAATTGGATCGACGAGAAGGTGAAGGGCAAGCCCTACGGCGTCGACCTGCTGATCCCAGAAAACATGCTCGACAGAGAAGCGCAGACGACGGACGAAGAGTTGAAGGCGCATATCCCGCCGGAGCACAAGAAGTTCATCGAAGATCTACTCAGGCGAAACCAGATAGATCCCTCCGACCTCTGGGACCGCACCTACGACGACCGCGATTCCTCAATCATGCGCCCGGAAGGTGCCAAGAAGATGTTGGAGGTCGCCTTCCGCCATCCGATCAAGATGTTCGTGAACGCGCTCGGCGTGCCGCCGGCGGATATCATCGAGGAAGCCCACAACCGAGGCATTCTGGTCGGCGCGTTGACTGGCTCGAAGCGCCACGCCATCAAGCATGCGGAAGCCGGCGTCGACGTGCTGGTGGCAGCGGGCGGCGAGGCTGGCGGGCATTGCGGCGAGATTTCGACGATCGTGCTGGTGCCCGAGGTGCTCGAGGCGATCAAGGACTACGACAACATGCATGTGCTTGCCGCGGGCGGCATCGCCACCGGCCGGCAGATGGCCGCCTGCATGGCGATGGGCGCTTCGGGGGTCTGGTGCGGCTCGGTCTGGCTGACCACGGCGGAGGCCGAGACCACGCCCACCGTCAAGGAGAAGATGCTGAAGGCGACGTCCGCCAATACGGTGCGCTCCCGCAGCCGGACCGGCAAGCCGACCCGGCAGTTGCAATCGGCCTGGACCGATGCCTGGTCCTCGAAGGATGCGCCCGAGCCATTGCCCATGCCGCTGCAAGGCATCCTCTCCCGCCCCGCCATGGCGAAAGTGGACAAGCTCGCCGAAAGCGGGCACGAGGGGGCGAAGGAGATCGCCTCCTATTTCGTCGGCCAATGCGTGGGCCTGATGAATGAGCAGCAGTCCACTCGCTCGGTTGTCTACGAGTTCATGAGGGACTATGCCAAAGCTGTGGAGCGTCTTTCCAACACCCTGGCCGAATAGCGAGAGCCCGTTCGTCAGGAACGGCTTCCGGCCCGCCAAACAGGGCACGGCATGCTGGCATCCCTGAGCCTCCGGACAGGTCTCGGCAATGGAATGAAGCAGATGAATCGACGTGTTACGCCCCGGCTTGCCGCGACGCTCATGCTTGCCCGCGACGGCGAGGACGGGCTGGGGACTGTTCATGGTGCCTCGTTCTTCATCGACCGCGCCGCTCGGAACTCAACTCATTGCCGCCCCAGCAAGGTGGTCAACCGTAGCTTGGTCGAGTGAGACGATGAGCAGGCAAATAATCGCACTGGTCATCGCGCGACGGGCTGCGGTATTGCGGATAACGCCCCAGGAACTTGTCCCCTCGAGTATGAGGCGTCCTCCAGGCAAAAAGTCCGCACGTGCCTTGTTAACGAGATTCGGGAACCAGGGGCCCTCGATGAATGCGTCACCGTGCTGGCGCTGGCGTCGACCTTGTAGCTCCCAGGGCACGGTCGCTAAGCGGCAAGCGCTTGGAGCCGTCCTGCATGATTTCAGCGCACCTCCAGGGGAGACCAGGCGCTCACCAGGGGCTGGCTAACGGCACACGCTTCATCAGTCGCCTGGTCAGTCGCACGAGGCATCGCAATTGAATGGGGCGACATCTTCGGTGACCAAGTCGTCGCTACAGCCTTGCTCGATCGCCTGCCTGCTCAACCATGCCTAAGAGCCGATCCGAGAAGTTGAGATTCAGGAACAAGGGATTGGCTTGGTCAAGTGCCTGAGCATGATGCGGATCATGGCGAGACGGATGAAGGCAACGACGGTGCAGGCGTAGCGTTCGAAGTCGCGAGCGAGCCTGCGGTTGCGAGTGATCCATGCGAAGGTTCGCTCGACGATCCATCGCTTGGGCAGGACGATGAAGTTGTGTGCCTCGGTGCGCTTGACGATTTCGATCTGCCAGGCGCCGATGTCGGCGACGCGTGGCCCTTGGTAGCCGGCATCGGCGAAGAGCTTGATGATCGACGGGAAGCGGCGCTTGGCGTCGCGCAGCAGGCGGCGGATGCCATCGCGATCCTGCCGGTTGGCGCGATGGACAACAACGTTCAGCAACAGGCCGAAGGTGTCGACGACGATGTGCCGCTTGCGGCCGGTGACCTTCTTGCCCGCGTCATAGCCTTGCGGGTCGATTGAGGCCCCCCTTTTTGCGCCGCTTTGGCGCTCTGGCTGTCGAGGATCGCCACTGTCGGTTCAGCCGTGCGTCTCGCCGCCTCGCGCACCTGGACATACAGGGCCTGATGCAGCCGAAGCAGCGTTCGGTCCGAGCGCCACAGCGAGAAATAGTCGTACACCGTGCTCTTGGGCGGCAGGTCCTTGGGCAAGGCGTCCCACTGGCAGCCGGTCGACAGCAGGTAGAACACTGCATTCAGCACTTCCCGCATATTGACGTCGCGCGGCCGGCCACCGCGCCGGGCCGGCGGGATTAGCGGCGCCACCAGAGTCCATTCCGCGTCCGTCAAATCGCTCGGGTAGCGCAGCGCTTTGCGTTTATGAACCCGACGATGTTCAGTCGTCCACATCTGGCACCTGTCGTCGAAATAGAGGGTGCCAAACAATGAATCACAACAGATTCTTCCGACTCAAGTTCTTTCCGGATAGGCTCTAAGTCGTGCAGATCAAGGGCTCCAGTTATCGCCTGCGCGAGCGCGCAGCCCTTGTGCCCGAAAACCTCAAGGCCAGGTATGCCAGCCCGCTCGCCAACGAACAGCCGTGCCGTCGGCGCGGCCGTCCAAGAAAGGGAGCCCCAGCCGCAGCAGCTAACACCGATGAAAACGGCCGGCGCCTGCTCTTACTTCGACATAAATGGCGAAAGTTCAGACGACACTGACAAAGCTGACCGAGCATGACGAGTTGTCGCGAGAGACGGGCGCGTCAGCGCCTAGTACCCGGAATCACAATTGACTGATACGTCGGCCTTTGACGCTTCTCTGGTAGACTTTTCGCTTTGTCCAGACGAAGGGCTTGGGATGCTTGTTGTAGACGTCGATGAAAGCATCGATGTGGTCCCTGAGCTGCTTGACCGAGGTGAAGGACGCGCCGTGCAGGGACTTTTTCTCCAGAATCGAGAACCAGATCTCGACCTGGTTGAGCCAGGAGGCGCGGGTCGGGGTGAAGTGGAAACGAACGTTGGGATGGCGCTTGAGCCAGCGGTCGTTCTTGGGCTTGTGGGTGTTGAGGTTGTCGAGCACGACATGGAGAGCGGTGCCGGGATAGGCGGCGACGATGTCGTTCATGAAGTCGAGGAACTCGACCCGCCTGCGGCGCGTCTTGTGCGCGGTCGTCACCTTGCCGGTCGCCACCTCGAAGGCGGCAAACAGCGTCGACGTGCCGTTGCGCCTGTAGTCGTGGCTATGGCCGGTCAGCGTCCGCCCGCTGGGCAGCTTCAGGTAGCCCTGCGCCCGCTCCAGCGCCTGGATCGAGGGCTTCTCGTCGACGCAGATGACAATCGCCTTCTCCGGCGGCGCGATGTACAGCCCGACCACGTCGGCCGCTTTGGCGGCAAACTCCGGATCATCGCTCTCGCACCACGACTTGCGGCCATCCAGGTCGATCTGGCGCTCGCGCAGGGTGCGCCACACCTGCTGCTCATGCACGTCGCCCAGCTCGGCGGCGATCATGCCTCCGGTCCAGCGCGCAAAACCCGCCGGTGGCGGGCGATCCAAAACGGCCAGGACACGCTTATCCGTCTCGACGCCATACTTGGGAGGCGGCCCAGGCCGAGGCTTGTCGCTCAATCCGGCCAGGCCTTCCCGGGCATACCGACCGCGCCACAGGCTGACTGTGCGCGGCATCGTATCCACCTCACGCGCGATCGACCGTGTCGACTGGCCCGAAGCCGCCAACAATACGATCCGTGCCCGCATCACATCGCGTTGCTCGCTCGTCGGCGCGCGAACCCGAGCCTCGAGCACCGATCGATCCCCGCGCTTCAGACGAACTTCTGCTGCTTTCGGAACCATTAACTGGTTGAATCACGAATCAGCCTTTTGCAAAAGTAGGTAGTAGCGGAGAGCTGAAGCCTTGACGCCGGGACATGTGGTGGATCAAGTACAAACTGGGCATCGCCGCTGGCCGGCGTCGCAGCCGGCGGCACGCTCGCGCCGCTGGTTCCTCCGGCCGCCATCCTGGTAGTCTACGGCATCATCACCGAAACCTCGACGGCGGATTATCGATGGCAGGGTCATTCCCGGCATCATCTCTGCGTTGTTCTACGCCGCTAAGTGCGCGTTGATTGCAAAATTGTATGCTTCAATTCATCCTTGGCACAGACTTCACATGCTATGGCCATGCACCTAACTTCATGAAGCGCCAGCCGAATCCGGCCAACATCTCATCACAAGATTTTGGCACTTCAGTTCCGAAGATACGTGCCGAGGCTAGTTGTGGACATCGAATTGGGCTCACTGCGTACCGTTCTTGCTGCCGCTGAGCACGGCAGTTTCCGACGGGCGGCATCTTCGCTAAACGTGAGGCAGTCGACGTTCAGCCGCCGAATACGCCTGCTCGAGGAGCAGCTTGGCGTCCCCCTATTCGAGCGCTCCAGCGGAGGAGTGCGTGTCGCGCCTGCCGGGGTCGGGGTCGTTCGAACAGCCCAGAGCATATTCGAGCAGATGGACCGCATGGTTTCAACCGCCCGCTCCGCCGGCAGTGGCGACGCCGGCAATATTACCATCGGTTTGAGCACGTCACTGTCGGTCAGCAAACTGCGCTCGGTTCTGGCAGAGTACATCAAGGCGTTGCCGAAGGTCGACGTCCAGATGGTCGAACGGTCGCGCGCGCAGCTGATCGATGGCCTTGATGCGGGGGATATGGACATTGCAATCGTTGTGGGAGAGCCAAGGCAGCATAGCGGACCCTCGATTGCACTATGGTCCGAACGGATCGTCGTTGCCCTGCCGTCTAAGCATGCGCTGTCCACCACCGAAGTAATTCACTGGAGCGATCTCAGGGATGAATCGTTCCTGCTGAGCCGGCGCGATCCGGGACCCGATTTGAAGAACATCATCGTCCGCAAACTTGCTGCGCCAGGTGACGCGCCCAACATCGAGATGTGGGACATGAGCAATGAGAGCATCCTCGCGATGCTGGAAGCCGGAATCCACGTCAGCATTCACAGCGAATCCTGGACCAGTCTCGCCTACCCAGGCGTCCGCTATCGCGAGGTTCGCGATACGTCCGGTCCTAGTCACATCACCTTCACCGCCTGCTGGGTTCAGCACAACAAGAACCCGGCCCTGGTGCGGTTCCTCGACTATCTCCGTCGCCACCATCACCCAACCTTGGTCACTTAGAATCATTGCCAGTCGATTCGACGCGACGTGCAATGCGGCGCTCCCTAGCAAAAGCCCGATCCGTCGCCATAAATCGTCCCAGCATGGGCGCCACAAGCTTCGCCGGATCGATCGCCTGTCCGGTTTCGCGGGCGAGCAGCTCGGCGTAGGCTAGGAGATCGCGATGGATTGCCGCCGGCAGATCGACCGTCAGCTTCACCGGCTTCTCGTCCAGGATGACGCCCAGTCGCAGCTTGGACATCGCCCGCCCCCTATTCGCGATAAGGCTGAAGCACGAGATCATATGCCGACTGAAAAACTATGCCGACATATGAGAATCTTGAGAAGGTAAAGCCATGGAATTCAGTCGAATTCGATTGGTTGGTCATCGGCATAGTCCTGCTCTTTGCAACTCGGAAATAGCGCGCGAGACTCTGTGCCAATTCGGATTTTCGCCCTGCTGTCTGTGAGAGGGCACCACTTTCTGTCGATGGCAATCCAAAAACTATGCCGATCAGCGTCGGCAATTCTTTGAAAGGAACAACCCAGATGCGCGCAGAACTCGGCATAGTTTTTCAGTCGGCATAGGATCTCGTATTCCGCTAACGGAATACGAGATCGCGGGTCACGATCACTCGCACGGGATAGCCGGGACGAATGGTCAGCGTCGGCTGGATGTTGAGATTGCGCCGCACGACCTGCTGGCCGGCCTGGTTCAGCGTGTCGCCGGTGCCCCGGCGCAACGCGCGAACGATGTCGCTGTCGTTGTGGTCGGAACCCAGCTCGGTGCCGACGGCTAGGATGGTCGAGAGCAGCGCCGCCTTGAACAACGATCCCCAGTGATGATCGACGCCGTCTTCCAGACCGGCCTGGCCAGTGGCATCCGCGCCGGGTTGGCGCTCGAGCACAATCGAATAGCCATTGGGCAGGATCAGCCGCGTCCAGACCAAAAGGAGACGCGACTGCCCAAACGAAACCTGACTATCATAAACTCCTATCAACCTGGCACCTTGGGGAATCAGCAACGATCCACCGGTCGGCGAATCGTAGACGTTCTCGGTCACCTGCGCCGCGATCTGGCCGGGCAAGTCTGACCGCAGGCCGGTGATAAGCGCCGCAGGAATGACCGTGCCTGCCTGCAGGACATAGGGCGATGCGGGCCGCGCCAGGCGATCGGGGCTCGTCGTGCGACGATCGACAGGCGCGTTCATGAAGGCGAGCTTGCGATCCTGCGCGTTCTGGATGGACGCCTCATCGGCCGGCAGCACAGTCCCGGATGTCGATCCCTGAGACGGACTCGACCCCGCGCCGATGGGCTGTTGCTGGCGATTACCTGGCGCAAAGAGGCGGCTGACGCGGGCTGCTTCGGTCTCCTGCGCCCGGCGCTGCTGCTCGACATCGGGCGCCGACGGGCCGGATTGGCTTTGAGCCGCCACGATCGGTCGGCCGAGATCGCCGGGCAGCGGCGGCCCGAGCGGCGGGACATCGCGCGGGACTCCGGTGTAATCGCGGGGCAACCCGGCGAGGCCATCGGCCATGCGCGGCCGGTCGGTGGTGTAGAGCTCCTGGGGTGTGGATCTGCGCAGCCGATCGCCCTGCAAGGCCCACAGCACGGCGCCACAGATCAGGATCAAGGCCAGTGCGGTGCCGCCGACCAGGACACTGCGCGACAGGCGCATGACGCGCGGTCCCTCCGGCCGCAGCCTGAAGGGACCCGTCGTCATCGAGGTTGGGGAGTCGGACTGCGATTGATCCGTCATCGCTGCGGCCTGCCGTCCGTGCGGATGATCCGGACCTTCTGCTGGCTCTCGCCGCCCAGCCGCAGCTCGGCTGCGGCGAACAGCCGGTCGACGATCAGCACGTTTCCGTAAGTGCGGTAGTTCACGATCTCCGGCTTGCCGTCCGGCCCGACGATGAAGAGCGGCGGCATCTCGCCCTGCACGATGCCGGCCGAGAACTCGATGTAGACCTTGCGGCCGTCATCATAGGCGTTGACCGGCCGCCAGGGCGGCGTGTCGCCGTCGATCGCATACCGGTAGCGCCGTTGCGCCACCTCAGGCAGGGCCGGCGTCGGCGGTACGGCGCGCATGCTCCTGCTGCGGATCTCGGGATAGAACCAGGCGACCGAGGGCATGTAGGGCCGCTCGTGCGCGCGGAGCTCGATCAGATAGGTGCGCCGGTCGGTGTTGACCACGAGGTTGGTCTCGATCGCAGGCCGGGTCGGCTTGACCAGGAGGTGGACGCGTCGGCTATCACCGTCGCCACTCTCGGTGTCGCCGATGATCCAGCGCACGGTGTCGCCGGCCGCAACCGGCCCCGAGCCGGTCAGCTGCTCGCCCGGCTCGAGGGCGATGTCGGTGACCTGTCCCGGCGCGACATAGACCTGATAGAGAGCGCCCGGGCTGTAGGGGAACACCTGCACGGCGTTAAAATATCCCTCGCGGCGCGGCTCGATCCGCGCGGCGTCGTTGGCGGCGTCGACCCGGGCGATCGGCTCCTTCGCTTCGACCATGCCGCCGCCACGCGCCGGCATCCAAGGCGGCGGCACGTGCAACGGCCGCGGCCGATCCTCGGCGGGTACCGACGATACAGGAAGCGGAGGCACGGTCGTGTCGTAGCTGATCTGCGGTGGTTTGCCCGATGCGCATCCCGTAAGCGCCAGCAGCGAGATGAGGATCGCCGGCCGCAGGGGCCGCTTGTCTCCTGCCTGAATCATTGTGCGAGCTCCTTCGACCAGTTGATGGCGTTGACGAACACTCCCAGCGGGTTCTTGCGCAGGCGATCGGCGTCGCGCGGCGGCTCGATGACGATGGTGAGGATGGCGGTCCAGCGTTCGGTACCGGCGAGCTGGCCGTTCTCGTAGCGGCGCTCGGTCCACGCCACGCGGAAACTGTCCGGCGACGCCCTGATGACGCTCGAAACCTCGACGGAGATCTGCATCTTGCCGAGGTTGGCAAAGGGATCGTTGCGACGGGCATGATCGTTTAGAGCCGCCGCGCCGCGATCGGTGGTGAAGTCGTAGGCGCGCAGCCAGCCTTGGCGCAGCACCACGGCGTCGGCTGGCAGGCCGCGGACATCCTCGATAAAGCGGGCCAAGTGGAAGGCGATCTGCGGATCTGTCGGCCGGTAAGAGGCATCCGCCGGGGCAACCGCCTGGGCCTGGCCGAACCTGTCGACCTGAACGACCCAGGGCGTGATCGTGCCGCGGGCCGCCTGCCAGACCATACCGCCGGCCAGACCGCCCGCCAGGACCAGGCAACCGAAGGCCATCAGCCGCCAATTCCTCGCCTGCACCCGCGCCGAGCCGATCCGGTCATCCCAGACCTGCGCGGCCTTCTGGTAGGGCGTTTCGGGGGCGGGTGTGTGGCCGTAGCGCACGGAAGAACGCTTGAACATCAACGGCTCCCTTCGGAGAGATCAATGGAGGTTCCACCACCACCGTGGTCGCCGGAGCGGATGGCATGTGAGGCGGCTGAGGCGCCATGACTTGCGGCCTGACTCCGCCGCATGCGCCGCGCCCAGGCAGGCGGCGTGTCGCGCGGTTCGGGCGCGGCTCCGGCCTCGGCACCGCCGACAGCGGCGCGACCGCCCGCTTCGAAGTTGCTTGCGAGACTCGAACCCGCCCGGCGGAGCGGACTGACCGCACCGGACATTCCCGTCATGGTCACGCCGGACAGACCGCCGCCGCGGTAGGCGGCCGCGGCCCCTCCGGCGAGCGCCGCGGAGCCACGCGCCGCCCCGGCTACGGCGCTCGCGCCGCCTGCGGCAATGGCGCCTGCCGCGACGCCGAGGCCACCGGCAGCCAGGCCCGTTCCCACGGCAGCGCCGGCACCGAGCTGCGGTCCGCCCGAGACGATGCCGTTGGCAATGCCGGGCCCGAAGATGCCGAGGCCCAGCAGCGCCAACGAGGCCAGCACCAACGCCATGGCGTCTTCGATGGAGGGCTGAGCGCCGCCCGATCCCGAGGTGAACTGCGAGAACAGGGTCGAGCCGATGCCGACAATGACGGCCAGCACCAGGACTTTTACGCCAGAGGAGACGACATTGCCCAGAACGCGCTCGGCAAGGAACGCAGTCTTGCTGAAGAGCCCGAACGGGATCAGCACGAAGCCGGCCAAGGTGGTCAGCTTGAACTCGATCAGGGTGATGAAGAGCTGGACGGCGAGGATGAAGAAGGCGAGCAGCACCACCACCCAGGCAAATAGCAATACGGCGATCTGGATGAAGTTCTCGAAGAAGCTGACAAACCCCATCAGCCCGGAGATGGAGTCGAGGATCGGCCGCCCGGCATCGAGACCGACCTGGGCAACGCGCCCCGGACGCAGGAAATCCGCCGCCGACAGGCCACTGCCGGAGGCTTTTAGGCCCAGGCCCGCAAAGCTGTCGAAGACGATGCGGGCGAGGCTGTTCCAGTTGCCGATCAGGTAGGCGAAGACGCCAATGAACAGGGTCTTCTTGACGAGTCGCGCGACGACGTCCTCGTCCCTGCCCCAGGCCCAGAACAGGGCGGCCAAGGTCAGGTCGATCGCGGCCAGCGTGGCCGCCAGGAAGCCGACCTCGCTGCCTAAAAACCCGAAGCCGCTGTCGATATAGCTGGTAAAGACTTCGAGGAATCGGTCGATGACGCCTGTGCCGCCCATCGGCTTTTACTCCGTGCTCTTTGCCCACGGGAGGGCGGGCTCACTCATGGAACATGCGGACGGTCGAAGGCTGATAGCCTTGGTTGGGCGTGAGGAAGCGCCGGAGTTGCTCCCGCGCCTGATCCTGCGCGGCGACCCGCGCGGCCGCTTCGAGGCTCTGGGCCCGACCTTGCGCGGCGACGGCCGCCGTCAGGTCGGCGAGCTGCTGCGTTTGGAGCGCAAGAAGCTGATTGCCGGCCTGGGCCGCCTCCAACGCCCCGGCTGCGCCCTGGCTCGCGCCCACGAGCGCGGACATCTCGGCGCGATTGGTGTCGAGATTGCCGACCACCGTCGCCTGGATGCGCAGGGCGTCCTGCAGGCCCGCCACCGAGTTGTGCCAGCGCGCCTGCGCATTGGCGATCAGCGCGTAATCCGACTGGTTCGCTGACGCCGGCGCATAGGTCGTCGAGAACGCCTGATCGATCTGCTGGACGTCATAGGCGATGTTCTGCGCCTGGCCGAGCAGTTGCCGGGTCCGTCCGATGGACTGCTGCAGCTGCTGCAGCGAGGAGTACGGCAGGCTCGTGAGATGACGCGCCTGGTTGATCAGCATCTGGGCTTCGTTCTGCAGCGACAGGATCTGGTTGTTGACCTGCTGCAGGGTACGTGCGGCCGTGAGCAGGTTTTGCGAATAGTTGCTGGGATCGAAGACCGTCATCTGAGCGGCAGCCGGCAGCGCACTGCTCGCGATGACGACGGTGGTCGCAATCAGCACACCGAAACGACGGACAGAAATCATGACGATTCTCCTGTGTTGAGGTCGGGGATGAGGCCTGCGGCCCAGGCAGCGCCGCGGGCTGGAAGCCAGCCGGCGAGGAAGCCCTCGCGACCGTGCTCGGCGAGAATGCGTTCGATCAGGGCCTGATCGGACTTCGACGAGGCCGCCGTCAAGGCGAGCGCTACCTCGCCGAGGCCGAGCTCGAACAGGCGGTTGCCGCGGCGGGACTGGCAGTAGTAGTCACGCTTGGGCGTCGCTCGTGCGAGGATCTCGATCTGCCGGTCGTTGAGACCGAAGCGGCGATAGATGGCGGTGATCTGCGGCTCGATCGCCCGCTCGTTCGGCAGGAAGAGACGGGTCGGGCAGCTCTCGATGATGGCCGGCGCGACGGCGGAGCCATCGATGTCCGACAGCGACTGCGTGGCGAAGACGACCGACGCGTTCTTCTTGCGCAAGGTTTTCAGCCATTCGCGGAGCTGGCCGGCGAAGCCCTCGTCGTCGAGGGCAAGCCAGCCTTCGTCGACGATGAGGAGAGTCGGCCGCCCGTCGAGCCGGGCTTCGATGCGATGAAAGAGATAAGCGAGGACTGCGGAGGCCGCCCCAGTGCCGATCAGGCCTTCCGTCTCGAATACCTGGACGGCGCCGTCGCCCAGCCGTTCGGCCTCGGCGTCGAGCAGGCGCCCAAAGGAGCCGCCCAGGCAATACGGCTGCATCGCCCGCTTGAGCGCCGTCGACTGCAGCAGCACCGAGAAGCCTGTCAGCGTGCGCTCACCGAGCGGAGCCGAGGCCAGCGAACCCAGCGCCGACCAGAGATGATCCTTCACCTCAGGGGTGATGGCGATCTTCTCGCGCGCCAGGAGAGCCGAGATCCACTCCGCTGCCCAGCCGCGTTCGGCGATGTCGTCGATGAGCGCGAGCGGCTGGAGGGCGACGGGCGCGTCGGCATCTTCGGTGAGCGCGCCACCCAGATCGTGCCAATCACCGCCCATGGCGAGCGCAGCCGCGCGGATCGAGCCGCCGAAGTCGAAGGCGAAGACCTGTGCCTTGGCATAGCGTCGAAACTGCAACGCCATCAGCGCCAGCAGCACGGACTTGCCGGCGCCGGTCGGGCCGACCACGAGTGTGTGGCCGACATCCCCCACATGAAGGGAAAAGCGGAATGGCGTCGCACCCTCGGTCCGGCCGAAGAAAAGCGGCGGCCCTTCCAGATGCTCGTCCCGCGCCGGCCCCGCCCAGACCGCGGAGAGCGGGATCATGTGTGCGAGATTGAGCGTCGAGACCGGTGGCTGGCGCACATTGGCGTAGACGTGTCCCGGCAGGGAGCCGAACCAGGCGTCGACGGCATTGACCGTCTCCACCATGCAGGTGAAGTCGCGACCCTGGATCACCTTCTCGACGAGGCGCAGCCTCTCGTCGGCGGTGCGTGGGTCTTCATCCCATACCGTGACCGTCACCGTGCAATAGGCCGCGCCGACCGCGTCGGAGCCCAGCTCCTGGAGGGCGGCATCGGCGTCGATCGCTTTGTTGTGAGCGTCCGTATCGAGGAGCGTCGACGCCTCGTTGGTCATCACCTCCTTGAGGATGGCGGCGATCGACTTCCTCTTGGCGAACCACTGCCGGCGGATCCGGGTCAGGAGCCTGGTCGCGTCGGTCTTGTCGAGCATGATGGCCCGGGTGGACCAGCGATAGGCAAAGGCCAGCCGGTTCAGTTCGTCCAGAATCCCCGGTGTGGTCGCCGCCGGAAAGCCCACGATCGTGAGCACCCGCAGATGCGTGTCCCCAAGCTTCGGCTCGAGGCCGCCTGCCAGCGGCTGATCCGCCAGCAGGGCATCGAGATACATGGGGACCTCCGGCACGCGCACGCGCTGGCGGCGGGTCGAGATGCAGGAATGGAGATAGGTCAGGGTCTCGGCATCGTCGAGCCAGCGGCTCTCGGGCATAAAACCTTCGAGGGGTTTCAGGACACGATCCGTCCGATCGATGAAGCTCGCCAGGATCTCGTGCGCGTCGGCACCTTCGGTGCGCGACCGGCCTTCGTACAGGAAGCGCTCGGCGCCGGCGGACTCCCAGGCCGGCGGCAGATAGAGGAAGGTGAGGAAGTAGGCCGACTCATAGTGAGCCCCCTCCTCCTCGAACGCCGCCTTGCGCTCGGCATCGACCAGCGCGGAGGCCGCCTCCGGAAAACTGTTCGCCGGATAGGTGCTGGACGGCAGCCGCTGCGCTTCGACAAAAATCGCCCAGCCGGAGCCAAGCCGGCGCAGCGCATTGTTGAGACGCCCGGCGACACCGACGAGTTCGGAGGGAACAGCTGAGTCGAGATCGGGTCCCCGGAAATGCGCCGTCCGCTGGAAGGATCCGTCCTTGTTGAGGACGAGCCCCGAGGCAACGAGCGCCGCCCACGGCAGGAAGTCGGCGAGACGCGTGGCCGAGTTGCGGTATTCCGCGAGGTTCATCATGCGATGGCCCTCACACGCCGAGCCGACCGGGGATGCGCAGATGGCGGCGCACCACGTCAACGAAGAGCGGGTCGCGCTTAGCCGCCCAGACGGCCAAACCGTGGCCGATGAGCCAGAGCAGCAGACCCGCGATCCAAAGGCGCAGGCCAAGGCTGACGGCAGCCGCCAGCGTGCCGTTGAGGATCGCGACCGCTCGCGGCGCGCCGCCCAGCAGGATCGGCTCGGTCAAGGCGCGGTGCAGCGGCACGACGAAGCCGGGGACGGATTCGATCATCAGACGAGGACCCCGCCACCGAAGGAGAAGAACGACAGGAAGAAGCTCGAGGCGGCAAAGGCGATCGAGATGCCGAACACGATCTGGATCAGGCGCCTAAAACCGCCGGAGGTGTCGCCGAAGGCCAGGGTGAGGCCCGTGACAATGATGATGATCACGGCAACGATCTTGGCCACCGGGCCTTCAACCGATTGCAGGACCTGCTGCAGTGGCTGCTCCCACGGCATACTGGAACCCGCCGCGTAGGCCGCCGACGAGAAGGCCAGCGGTATCGGTGTCAGAATGGCGGTCGCCGTGACGGCGCGCCGTATCGCGAAGCGGATCATTGACGTTCTCCTGCGGGTGAGAGTGCGTAGTCCGAGTCGGCGCCGAGACCTTTTACGTCGGCGAGCTCGGTCAGCCGGCGCGCGACACCGCGGCCCGACAACACGGCGATCAGGTCGATCGTCTCGGCTATCAGGGCGCGCGGCACGGTGACGACGGCTTCCTGGATGAGCTGTTCTAAGCGCCGCAGCGCACCGATGGCCGTGCCGGCATGGACGGTGCCGATGCCACCCGGATGACCGGTGCCCCAGGCTTTTAGGAGATCGAGGGCTTCGGCGCCTCGTACCTCGCCGATCGGGATGCGATCGGGCCGCAGCCGGAGCGACGAGCGCACCAGATCGGACAACGACGCCACGCCGTCCTTCGTGCGCAACGCGACCAGGTTGGCGGCACGGCACTGCAGCTCGCGCGTATCCTCGATCAGCACCACCCGATCCGAGGTCTTGGCGACCTCGGCCAGGAGCGCGTTGGCAAGCGTCGTCTTGCCGGTCGAGGTTCCGCCGGCCACGAGGATGTTGCGGCGTTCGGCAACGGCCTGCCGGAGCACCTCGGCCTGGCCAACCGTCATGATGCCCGTCGCGGCGTAGTCCTCGAGGGTGAAGACGGCGACCGCCGGCTTGCGGATCGCGAAGGTGGGTGCGACGACGACGGGCGGCAGCAATCCCTCGAAGCGCTCTCCCGTCTCGGGCAGCTCCGCTGACACGCGCGGGCTGCCCGGATGGACCTCGGCACCGACATGATGGGCCACGAGCCGCAC
Source organism: Reyranella sp. (assembly GCF_004297405.1). GTDB lineage: Bacteria > Pseudomonadota > Alphaproteobacteria > Reyranellales > Reyranellaceae > Reyranella. The sequence goes on along the minus strand of NZ_SCVC01000049.1, from coordinate 25,607 downwards.
GATGCGCTCGCCCTCGGCGGCGGCGAGGCGCTCCTCCGTCTCGACCAGCCCACTCGACAGCCGGTCGATCCAGAGCCGTCCGTCCGGGTTCAGCATCACCTCGACGACAGACGGATCCTCGAGCCACGCGGCGATGGCGGGACCCAAGGCGGTGCGCAGCATGCGCGCGCCGCGGGAGATCACCTCAGCCTGGAAGGAATGGACCGTCATCGTCACCCCGATTGCAGGACCGTCCGAGCAGCGGTCGTGGAATGGGATCGATTAGAAAGAGCAGGACACGGGGTGACGCAACAAGGCCGAGGAGGTCGTAGTGCCCTGGCGTACAAAGGCAGGCGGACGGCGGTCCGGCCTCAGGACCGATGGCTTCCCTCATCCGCGGCTTCATCTACCGGCGCGAGGTCCTGGGAGATCTCGTCGGCCAGGGTCTGGCCTTTTGCCAGGCGGCGGCCGAGCGCCTCAACATACCCCTCATAGCGTTCCCGGCCCTTGGCCTGTGCGGCCGGCTGCGCGGTATCCGGCAAAGGCGGAGTCGCCGTCAGCCAGAAGCGTACAAAGAGCGCCAACGCTTCGCTGGAGATGGTGACGTGGCGCTCCAGCCGTTCGACCTGTCGGATGAGCCGGTCCAACCGGCGGCCGAGCGCTCCTTCCAGCCTTTCGGAGCCGTCCGGTGACAGGAAGGATGCGAGCGCAGTTTCCACGATGAGCGCCTGGGGCACGCGCTTGCGCAGCGCATAGTCGGCGAGCTTGATCGCCAGGTCGGGCGGCAATCGGAAAGTATGCTTTGTCCGCATCCATCGGCTCAGAGGTCGATGCCGTCGCCGGGATCCAATGCGGCCTGGCGGGCGAGACCTCGGCCAGCGGCACGCAACGCGCGAGCGCGCACGGCGTCCTCGTCGGGCTCATCCTCGCCAAACTCAAACTCCGGTGAGGGCTTCGCTGGCTCGGGTGCGATGTCTTCATGCTCGGCGAGCTCCGGCTCTCGGCGGATTCCGCCGTTAGCGGGATCATCGACGGGATGCACCGCATGGAAGCCTGCCACTCCCTCGCTCCCGCCCCGGCTCGTCGGAGCGGGCGTGCCGCTCCAGTCATCTCCCGCCGTGCTGGTTACCTTCGGCCTTTCCGGCTTCGGTACCGGAAACAGACGCTCCGTCAGCCGCCGGTCCTCGTAATACCGTGCCTTCCTGGCCCGGATCGGCGGGCAGCCGGAGACCATCACCAATTCGTCGGTGGCCGGCAGTTGCATGACTTCGCCAGGCGTCAGCAGCGGTCGCGCCGTCTCCTGCCGCGAGACCATGAGATGGCCGAGCCAGGGGCTCAGCCTATGGCCGGCATAGTTCCTCGCATCGCGAATCTCGGTCGCGGTGCCGAGCGCATCCGAGACGCGCTTGGCGGTGCGCTCGTCGTTCGTGGCGAAGGAGACGCGCACATGGCAGTTGTCGAGAATGGCATTGTTCGGCCCATAGGCCTTCTCGATCTGGTTGAGTGACTGGGCGATGAGGAAGCTCTTCAGCCCGTATCCGGCCATGAAGGCGAGCGCGGATTCGAAGAAGTCGAGGCGACCCAATGCGGGGAACTCGTCGAGCATGAGCAGCAGCCTGTGGCGCCGGCCCTTGGCATGGAGTTCCTCGGTCAGCCGGCGGCCGATCTGGTTCAGCACGAGCCGCACCAGTGGTTTGGTCCGACTGATGTCGGAGGGCGGCACGACGAGGTAAAGGGTTGTCGGCCGTTCGTCCTCGACGAGATCGCGGATGCGCCAATCGCAGCGGCGGGTCACCTGGGCCACCACTGGATCCCGGTACAGGCCGAGGAACGACATGGCGGTCGAGAGCACGCCCGAGCGTTCGTTCTCGCTCTTGTTCAGCAGTTCCCGGGCGGCCGACGCGATCACCGGATGAACACCCGCCTCGCCGAGGTGCGGCATCGTCATCATCGCCCGGAGGGTCGTCTCCATCGGCCGCTTCGGATCGGACAGGAAGGCCGCGACGCCGGCCAGCGTCTTGTTCGGCTCGGCATACAGGACATGCAGGATCGCGCCGACCAGCAGGGCATGACTGGTCTTCTCCCAATGGTTCCGTCGCTCCAATGCGCCTTCGGGATCGACCAGGACGTCGGCGATATTCTGGACGTCGCGCACTTCCCATTCTCCGCGGCGAACTTCCAGCAGCGGATTGTAAGCCGCCGATTCCGCATTGGTCGGGTCGAACAGCAGCACGCGCCCATGCCGTGACCGAAAGCCCGAGGTCAGCTCCCAGTTCTCGCCCTTGATGTCGTGTACGATCGAGCTGCCCGGCCAGGTCAGCAAGGTCGGCACGACCAGGCCGACGCCCTTTCCGCTTCGCGTCGGGGCAAAGCACAGGACGTGCTCAGGCCCGTCATGGCGCAGGTAGTCGGCCCCCAGCTTTCCGAGGACGACCCCATCGAGACCCAATAGCCCCGCATTGCGTGCCTCGCGCATCGTCGCCCAGCGCGCCGAGCCATAGGTGGCCACGTTCTTGGCTTCGCGGGCCCGCCAGACCGACATGCCGATCGCCACCGCGATCGAGATCAATCCTCCCGAGGCCGCGATGCAGGCGCCTTCGACGAAGATGGAGGGCGCATAGGCGTCATAGGCGTACCACCACCAGAAGAAGGCCGGTGGGAGGTAGACCGGAACGCCGGCGAACTCGAACCAGGGCGGCCCGAGCTGCGGCTGATAGCCTAGTCGCCAACCCGTCCATTGCGTCGCCCCCCACAGGGTGACGAGCACGATGGCGAATACGAGGGTGATCTGTCCCCAGAGGATCTTGGTCGCGGACATGGCAACGAAAGATCAGGCCGTCATTCTTCGTCAGTACAAGAGCAGGATCATGCGGAGCGCCCACGCGGCGGGCCTGGCGTGCAATTCGGAGGGGTGAGAGGTAATCCCCCGCACGCGCAATCTTTTTTACGGCCCCATCGTGCCGTTGGGGCCGCTTAGTTGCGGTGATCGGCCCGGCACACCCGCTTCGGCGTTGAGGATCGTCGCGGTCCGCAATTGCGTCGCTCGGATGCCAGAGCGCCCATAGCCCTTGCATGGTGCTCAGATCACAGCAGCGGACAATGCTCTATTGTCCTAGTCGAGGATCGTCAGCGGAAGTCTGTGTTGGCAACCCGGTTCTTTGGCCGGATGGGCTTTTTGAGCAAGGACAGGATCGCCTTGTTGTACTGAGTTGGTTTGTCAGAGGTATTCGCCACTTTTTGTGGTGAGTGTATCAGTGGCAAGCTAGCTTCAGTTGAAGAGATGGTACGCAGTAGTGGTGATTCATATGTTGCTTCGTGCTTTCATCTTATGGTTGCGCGAGCGCGCCACGTTGACCGTAGGTGTTTCGCCGTCGGCGCGAGGGCGCATGCCGTTAAGGAAGATGTTTGCCGTTTCCTCCGCGATCTCCCGGCTGCTGAGTTCACCTCTCGGCGAATACCAGTTCGGCATCCAGTTGATGGAGCCCATCAGCGCAAGGATCATGAACTTTCTGTTGCCGTCGCTAATGCTGCCATCCGCGACGCCCTTCCGGACCATCTCCTTCAGCGCCTTGTCTATGCCATCGCGCCCGGCAACCACATCCTCCCGTTGATGAGGCAGCAGCGCGTCGATTTCAATCATCGCCCCGCCCGCGAAGTTGCTGTCCAGGTACTCGCGCACGAACTCCGTGACGAAGACGCGGAGCTGCTCGGCCCCGGTTCCGCCGCCGGCAAGGGCGCGCTCGATCGCCGCCCTGGCGATCTTCTCGGACTGCTTGAAGCAGTGATGCAGCACCTCATCCTTGCCCTTCACGTAGCGGTACAGCGCGCCCTTGGTCACTCCGAGCGCTGCTGCGATATCATCCATCGAAGTGGCATGATAGCCGCGCTTGCGGAACTCCAGGGCCGCCTGCCTCAAGAGCGCCTCGCGCTTCTGCCCGCGCAACTCGAACGGCGTCAGGACGGCATTCCCCCAGTTCGCCATTTTCCTTGCGTTCTCCTTCCGCTCCCGCGTCGACTTCACCACCGTACAAGGTGCCCGTGCCGCCCGGCCACCGCCTTACGCATTGACGCCCTTCATCCCTTCCGGCGTGTAGCGCTCGCCGCTGATCGCTTCGGGACGGAAAGCACCGTCGAGAAGCCCGAGGTCGTCGGTATCCAGCAAGATCTCGGCGCTACCGACATTCTCCGCCAGATAACTCTGCCGCCGTGTACCGGGAATGGGAATGATATCCTTGCCCTGTGCAAGCAGCCACGCCAGGGCGACTTGGCCGGTCTTGCAGCCATGCCGGTCGGCGACGCCGCTCACCGCCTCCAAGAGGCGTGCGTTGCAGACGATGTTCTCGGCCTGGAAACGCGGGTTGGACCGCCGGAAATCGTTGTCGGCCAACCCTTCCGTACTGGTGATCCGGCCGGTCAGGAAGCCCCTGCCGAGAGGGCTGTAGGCGACGAAGGCGACATTCCTTACCCGGCAGGCAGGCAGGATCTCCGCCTCCGGATCGCGCGTCCACAGCGAGTACTCGCTCTGCACCGCCGGGACCGGATGAACCGCGTGGGCGCGCGCCAGCGTCTTCGCCGAGACCTCGCAGAGACCGATGCTCCGGATCTTGCCCGCCTTCACGAGGTCGGCCAGCGCGCCGACCGACTCCTCGATGGCGACATCGGCGCTCAGTCGATGAAGGTAGTAGAGATCGATCGTATCGGTGCCGAGCCTCTTCAGCGATGCCTCGCAGGCCGACCTGATGTAGGCGGGGGACGTGTCGATACGACGTTCGTACTTCCCCTTTTCCCTCACGATGCCGCATTTCGTCGCCACGACCACGCGATCCCGCTTGCCCCGGATGAATCGGCCCAGCAATTCCTCGTTGTGGCCCACGCCATATGTATCGGCCGAGTCGTACAGCGTCACGCCCGACGCCAACGCGAATTCGAGCGTAGCCAGGGAGACCGAGTCTTCGCTGGGACCGTAGAATTCCGACATCCCCATGCATCCGAGCCCGACGGCCGAAACCTCGATCCCGCTGCTTCCAAGTACGCGCTTGTGCATTACGTCCTCCTGCTCGGGCTATCGCCAGCCGCCTGGCTGCGATCTAATAGGCCTGCTGTCCGGCCAGCTTGAGGCGAAGCTCCGTCTTCAGAACCTTGCCGTAGTTGTTCTTCGGCAGCTCCTCGACGAAGAAGTAGGCCTTGGGTCTCTTGAAGCGCGCGATGTTCTGCAGACAGAGCGCGTCGAGCTCCTCGCCGCGGATCGCCTGTCCACCATGCGCGACCACGAAGGCGACGACCTCCTCGCCCCAGTCTTCGTGCCGCCGCCCGACGACCGACACTTCCAGTACGCGGCGGTCGGTCAGCAGGACCTCCTCGATCTCGCGCGGATAGATGTTGGTCCCGCCGCTGATGATCATGTCCTTCGATCGATCCTTGAGCGTGAGGAATCCATCCTCGTCGAAGCAGCCGATGTCGCCCGTATGCAGCCAGCCGCCCCGCAGCGTGCTCGCCGTCGCTTCCGGATCGTTCCAGTATCCGCGCATCGAAACGTCGCTACGGAAGAGCACCTCGCCCAGCTCGCCGACAGACACGTCGCGATCACCATCATCGACGACGCGAACGTCGACGCCGGTTCTCGGCACGCCGGTGCTGGCGAGGCGCTGCTCGAAGCGCGGGTGCGCGGAATCAGCGTGGAATGCCTTGCTGAGGCCAGTGCCGGTCATGGGCGACTCCCCCTGACCGAATATCTGGTAGAAGCGCGGCCCGAAGGTCGCCAGCGCACGCTTCATATCCTCCAGGTACATCGGAGCGCCGCCAGAGTAGATGGTCTTGATGGCATCGACCGGTGCCGTCCCCGCCCGGCGATGGCCGGTCAGACGAGTCAACATCGTCGGCGCCGCGAAGAAAGTGACGTTCTTGTAGATCTCCAGCAGATCGAAGATCTCCGCCGCATCGAAGCCGCGGCTATCCGGAATGACCTGATGCGAGGCCTTGAAAAGGTGCGGCAGGCCGTAGAGGCCGCCGCCATGCGACAGAGGCGCTGCGTGAAGATAGCAATCGGCCTCGGACACCGGATCGATGTCGGCATAGTAGCGCAATGCCATGCCTAGAAGGTTGCGATGCGACAGCGTCGCTCCCTTCGGGCGTCCCGTCGTGCCGCTCGTGTAGAAAATCCACGCCGGTTCGTCGATCAGCGTCGCCTGCAGCGGCAGGCTCTCGCCGCGGAGCAGCGATTCGTATTCGCCCTCCTCGACGCAGATGACCTGCCGCAGTCCTTCGACCTCGTCTTGCAGCGCTGAAACGGTTTCCGCCAGATCGTCCGTGACGAAGCAGACCCGGGCGCCGCTGTTCTGCAGGATGTAGGCGAATTCACGCTGATGGAGCTTTGCGTTGATGGGCACCGCGCACAGTCCGCCGTGCCAGCACGCCAGCAGGATCTCCAGGTACTGCGGGGCGTTCTTCATCGCGAGGCCCACGCGATCGCCCGCCTGCAGGCCCAACCTTTTGCGCAAGGCTCCCGCGAGGCAGGCGACCCGTTCGGCGAGCGCCGCATAGTTGCAGAACGGCTCGGTGCCCACGGACACCGCCGGACGGTGCCCGTGGATCCGGGCGAGTTGCGGCAGGAAGCCGGCAATGTTCGCGGCGAGCATGTCAGTTCCCGAGTATGGTCATGCAGACCAGCGCCTCTTCGCAGCGGTAGAATCCGCCGCCGTTCTCGGCGATGGCGAACCGTGCGCCCTCGACCTGGCGCGGGCCTGCCTCCCGGCGCAGCTGGGTGACGAGTTCGTGGACCTGGCCGATGCCCGTGGCGCCGATCGGATGTCCCTTCGACTCCAGCCCGCCCGACGTGTTGATCGGAATGCGCCCGCCCAGCCGGGTCTCGCCGCGTTCCGCGATCCATCCGCCCTGACCGTACTCGCAGAAGCCCAGATTCTCGGACTGTTGGATCTCGGCGAAGGCGCTGGCGTCGTGCACCTCGGCGACCGACATCTCCTCCGGCCCCAGGCCCGCCATTTCGTAGGCACGCAACGCAGCGAGGTGGCCGATCTGCCGCTCCAGCGCCTCCGGATCCCGGTTCGTGCCTCCCGCAAGGACCGAGGCCCGGATCCTGATGGCGCGTCTTCGATCCAGACCGAGCCGGTCGATACCCTCATCCGTTGCCAGGACCGCCGCGGCGGCACCGTCGCTGATGGGCGCACACATCGGGATGGTCAGCGGCCACGAGATCATCCGCGCCGCCAGGACCTCCTCGATGGACATGTCCTGCTGGTATTGCGCCAGCGGGTTCATTGTCGAATGCCAGTGGTTTTTTGCGGAGACGGCCGCCAGGTGGCGCTCCGTCGTACCGAAGCGCTTCATGTGGTACTTGCTGAGCGAGGCATAGACATCCATGAACAGGCTTCGGGTATTGGGCCCGTGCCCGCGGCCGAGCGGCGGTTCGACGCCCACTCCGAGCTTGGCCAGTATGGCGGCCGTTTCGTTGGCCGTGGTCACGTCCCATGCGCCGTCGAACACCGAAAAGCCCTTCTGCTTGTCGCTGGTCGACATCTTGTCGACGCCGACTGCAAGGGTGATGTCGGACATCCCGGCGCGAAGATTGGTGAATGCCAGGTGGAACGCCGTGGTGGCGCTCGCACAGGCATTCTCGACGTTGCTGACCGGAGTCTCCTCGAAGCCGATCTCGCGCAGCGCGATCTGGCCTCTGACCATGTGCTGGCCTTCGATGTAGCCCTGCGACGTGTTGGCGAAGAATGCCGCTCCGACGTCCTTCTGGGTGATCCCCGCGTCGCGCAGCGCCTCGAGCGTCGCTTCCCCCGTCAGGTCCTTCACCGACTTGTCGAGATACCTTCCGAACTTCGTCATTCCGACGCCGACGACGTAGACATCCATAGCCATTGCCAAACCTCTTCCTCAGCTGAGATAGGATTGAACGAGCATGCGATCGGCCAGCAGGTCGCGGGCGGCGCCCGACATTGCAACGCGGCCGTTCTTCATCACGTATCCGAAATCGGCGATGCCCAGCGCGAGCATGGCGGCCTGCTCGACCAGCAGGACTGTCGTCCCGCCATCGCGCAGGGCCTGCAGGGTCTCCATGATCAGAGCGACGATGCGCGGCGCGAGGCCGAGCGACGGCTCGTCCAGCATCAGGGCCTTCGGCTTCATCATCAGGGCCCGCGAGATGGCCAGCATCTGCTGCTCTCCGCCGGACAGAGAGCTGCCCGCCACGTGGCGCCGCTCGGAGAGGACCGGGAAGCGCTGGTACTCGAGCGCGAGCCTCTGTGCGATCACCGCGGCCGACAGCGATCGCACATGCCGGGCGCCGATGAGAAGATTGTCCTCGACCGTGAGGTTGGGCACGATCTGGCGCCCTTGCGGCACGTGGACAAGTCCAAGCTCGGCGACCCGCTGGGGCTGCAGGGCTGCAAGATCGTGCCCCTCGAACCGGACGCTGCCGGCCGCGACGGGCAGCAACCTCGAGATGGTTCGCAGCAGGGTCGTCTTTCCCGCGCCGTTTGCCCCGACGATGCTGACCAGTTTCCCGGCGGGCACGCCGAGAGTTATATTCGAGAGGATCTGCAGCTTGCCGATCCGTGTCGCGACGCCGCTGATCTCGATCATGCGCGCGCCTCCGCCGCAACCGGCTCGCCATCGATCGCTGCCGCGCCGAGATAGGCGCTGATCACGGCGGCGTCGTTCTGGATTTCGGCCGGCGTCCCCTCTCCGATGATCCGCCCGTAGTTGAGCACCGTGACCCGATCGCTGATGCCCATCACGAACGGCATGTTGTGCTCGACCAGCACCACCGTCATCCCACGCTGCCGGAGCTGGCGGATCGCCTTGGCGACCTCCTTGGCCTCCTCCTCGTTGAGGCCGGCGATGGGCTCGTCGAGCAGCATGAGCACGGGCTGCTGCGCAACGGCTCGCGCCATCTCGACGAGCTTCCTGTGGCCGTAGGACAGATCGCCGACCCTGGCCTTCGCGAACTTTTCGACCCCGAAGAAGGCCAGGATGCCAAGCGCAATCGCCCGCTGCTGCGCCTCCAGCCTGCCGCTCATCAGCCAGTCCAGGAAACCGGCCATCATGCCCTTGTGCCTGTGCAGACCGAGCATCACGTTCTCGAGGACAGGAATCCCGCTGATCAACTGGAGATTCTGGAACGTGCGCGCCATGCCCATGCGTGCCCGCATGTGTGCGGGGCTTCGGCTGACGTCCTGGCCGAACAGCCGGATCGTCCCGCGTTCTGCCAAATAGAGTCCGCTGATCACGTTGATCAGCGTGCTCTTGCCGGCGCCATTCGGCCCGATCAGCGCGTGGATGGTTCCCGTCCGGACCAGCAGGCTGGCATCGTCGACCGCCTTGACGCCGGCATACGACTTGACCACGCCCTCCAGCCCGAGCGCGAACTCAGCATCGATGCCCCGCCGGTTGAACGGCTCGATTGTGGCGGCGCTTCCCTGTTCCTCGCGCGGCTGACGGACAAACCGGCGCCCCGTCGCTTCCAGCAATCCGGAAATGCCGGTCGGGAAGAACAGCATGACGCCGAGGAAGATCACGCCGAAGATCAAGTACGACACCTCGTAGAGGCTGGCCGTCGCCTGATTAAGGACGACGATGAACGCGGCCCCGAGCACTGCGGCATAGGGGCGCCCGAGACCTCCGACCACCACGACGATCAGGAACTGGATGCTACGGTCCAGACCGAAGGCGTCGCTGCTGATGTAACCAGACTGGTGGACGAAGAAGATGCCGGACAGGGAGGCGAGAACGGCAGCGAACGTGAAGGTCGCGGCGCGCCACAGCGGAGCGTGAATGCCGATCGTCGCAGCGAACTTCTCGCTCTCCTTGACGGCCAGCAGCCGGCGCCCCCATTCGGACTGGATGATGTAGTCGCTGAACATCTGGCACAGCACCAGGGCCGCGCCGACGGTCCAGAAGAAGTAGGTCGGCCCGTCCGCGACGCTGCCGTAGTTCAACCGCGGGACACCGATGAGCCCCATGGAGCCGCCGGTCAGGTCGACCCAGCGCTGGACCAGGATCTCGACGATGAATCCAAAGGCCAGCGTCGCCATCGCCAGGTAGTGCGTTCGCGTGCGCAGCGCCACCAGGCTCATGATGCCGCCGACCAGCAGCCCCGCCACCAGGCCGCAGGCCGCGCTCAACGCCAGTGGAATGCCGTATTTCATGGCAAGGATCGCCGAGGTGTAGCCGCCGACCGCGTAGAAACCGGCCTGTCCGATCGAGAGCTGGCCGGACAGGCCGATCAGGATGTTGAGGCCGATAGCAGCAATGGCGAGATAGGCGATGTCGGACGCGAGCAGGAGATAGAACTGGTTCGGTGCCACCATCGGCAGGATGGCGACCAGCGCCGCCGCAAACAGATATCGGATGCGCATGGGCCCCTCGCCTATCTCAGGTCCATGCGGCCTTCGCCGAACAGGCCGGAAGGCCGCGCGACGAGGAAGCCGAGGACCATGAGGAACGGGTAGAGATCGCCCAGGCTCGAATCGAAGTAGTTGCTGAACGCCTCCACGAGCCCGAACGCGAGGCCGGCTATGAGGATCCCGACGGGATTGACGAAGCCGCCGATGCACACGACGGCAAACCCCTTCAGCACGTACAGCAGGCCCATGTGCGCCTGGGCGCTGACGATCGGCCCGACCAGGATGCCGCATATGGCTGCCAGCACGGCCATGATGACGTAGGACAGCATGATGGTCTTTTTGACGTCGATCGCCAGCAGCGAGGCGGTGTCCTTGTCGAAGGCCACGGCGGATATGGCATTGCCCCAGCGCGTCCTGAACAGGATCCAGAGCAGGACGGCGACGACCACGAGACAGGAACCGGCGACCAGTATCTCCTCGAGGAAGACGCCGGCGCCCAGGATCTCGACGATCTGCTTGTCGCCCTTCCCGAACAAGGGCGGCGAGTAGAACTTCGACTTGCCCCAGACGAGAGTGACGATGTTCTGCAGGATCATGCCGACGCCCATCGTCGTGAGAACCCAGCCCAGGCTGTCGGCACCGCCGGCGCCGCCCTGGCCGAGCGGGCGCACGGCGACGCGCTCGAGAACCGCACCAAGTCCGGCCAGCCCGACGAGCGTGAGCGCAATCCCCAGGATCGCCGGCATCCCCGCCAGAGCGAGCGCCATCGAGACGAAGGTGGCGACCATCAGGAAGTCGCCCTGGCCGAAATTCAGCGCCCGGCTGGTAAGGAAGGTGATGAACAGCCCCATGCCCATCAGGGTGTAGACGCTGCCCATGGCCAGGCCGCTCACCACGACCTGGACGAGATCAATGGACTGCATGATGGGTTACCTCCGATCGTCGGATGGGCCAGTCGGCTGGCGGCACCGGGTCATTGCGCCAGCTTGATCACGCGTCCGTCGCGCCACACGCCGAGGAAGACGTCGCGCCGGTCGAGGCATTCGTGGTCGGTCGCCGAGTAGGGCTTCGGCGGCGTTCCCGAGATGGCCTGGAAGTTGTCCGTCGCCTCGAGCGCATCGCGGATTCCGGCGGGATTGCTGCCTGCCTTGTCGATCGCGATCAAAACCAGCCGGGCGCCGTCGTATCCGAGCGCCGCCACGGCGGGCCAGCGATACTTGGCACCGTACGCCACCTTCATCTTCTTGTCGAAGTCGATCGCCCTCGGGTTGGAGAGGTCGATGGCCTGCCCCATCACCGTGCCCTCCATTCCCTCCTTGCCGATGATGTTCCTCATCATGTCGGAGGAAAGGCCCCAGTTTCCGGCGACCACCGGCTTGTAACCGATCTTCGACATGGCCTTGTAGGGCAGCTCGAACTGCTCGGTGAAGTTGAGGACGAGGTCGACGCCGGCGTTCTTGAGCTTCAGCATCTGCGGGCTGATCTCCGACACACCGGGCGCCACGCCCTCGATCGCCACCAGCTCCCGCCCGCGCTCGGCCAGGCCCTTCTTGATCTCGCCGGCGGCAAAGATTCCGTAGCCGGCGGTTGAGTGCACGAGGCCGATCTTCTTGAAGTTCTTCACCGCCCAATCGAGCAGCGCCTCGACCTGGTACTTCTCGACCATCGAACAGCGGAAGATGTAGCTCGGCTTCTCGTTGGCGAACTTCGCGGTGATGTCCGTCGCGATGGCCGGACCGACCATCAGGGGAACCTTCGCCTCCTGGAACAGCGGCGCAAACGCTGCCGCGTTGCCGCTCTGGACCGTGCCGATCGCGATCGGCACCTTGTCGTTCACGATCAGCCGCTGCGCGAGCTGAACGGCGCGCTGCGGGTTCGATTCGTCGTTGTAGACGATGAGCTGGATGTTGTGCTTGCCGCCGGCCGCCTTGTACTCCTTCACGGCCTCCTCGATGCCCTGAAGGTAGGACTCGCCGAAATCGACGACGACGGGGGCGCCGCTCAGTCCCTGGATCACGCCGATCTTGATGTCGTCGGCATGAGCTGGGAACGCCAAGCTTCCTATGAGCCCAATGAGCGCAATGGTGCTGCCAAGTGTCTTCATGTCTTCCTCCCTACGGTCGTCGATTCTTCTTGTTCATCGATGAGTCCGTTGCCTGGACTTACTGACAGAACCGTACGGTTTTTGTCGTAACCGATCGGTCACGATTTGGCAAGAAGAACCGCACAAGGCGGAGAAACGCTCTAATGGACTGTCCTGTGGGTCCGGAGAGGGCCGTCATGCAGTCAATCACGACGGCGGCGCAAGGGAGAGCCCGGACGGCTCGGCGAGCGGGAAGCTGTGACGCGTTTGCTGCGGCCACGTCCTCACTGAACCCGTGTTCGTTCGATCTGTTTTACTGTCTGAATCAGCGACGTTCCAAACGATAGACCACATGAGCAAGTTGCCGTTAAGGCGCATTCGCTCACCGTTCCATTCCCCGTCTTCGCCCGAACGACCAATCCACGTCGCCGCCGGACATGGCGATACCGGAGACTTGGCGACCGATACGCTGCTCGAGTGCCGGCCGCCAAGGTACCAGGCTGAAGCCGAGCCCGTCGTCGATCATGGCGAACCGGCCGCTTGAAAGCTGCGTGGAACCGACCAGCTGACCGGCGACGTGGTTACCAGGGATGGCGGGCCGCCATTCCCGGCCCCGCTGGGCGGCGAGCGCCCTGCCGGCGCGCTCGATGTCGCGGGCCTCAAGCCGCTGCATCAAATCTCTTGGCGCACGGACCCGGCCGTCGCCAAGGTCGGTGGCATAGCCCTCGTCAGCCAGCCATCGCCGACGCCTGGCCAACGCCGCCGTCACCTCCCGGCCGAAACCGTCATCCGCCAGGACGGTGCGCTGACGTGACGCCAGCTCGCGATCGAGCCAGGTCGCGCCGTCATAGGCGATTTGCTGCCCGAGGCCCGTGGGCGAGAGAACGCTGATGCGGCCGGCCGTCCGGTCCCGCGCGAGATCGTAGGCCTGCCCGCGCTCGGGCAAGTCGGCCGGAACGCGCCACTGGTCGGCGTCAATGCGCTCGACATGGCCCGCCCGGCGCAGCGCCTCTAGGCGCCGGACATGGGATCGGACGTAAGCCGCGGGATCGCCACCCAGGCGCTCGACGGTGCCAACGGCCTGCTCCAGATGCCTGGCCGGCCGATAGATGCCCTCCTTACCGGCAATCGCCAGGATGTTGCGGTCCGAGCTGCGCGGCCCGACTTGGCCGGAATCCGCCGCCACGATCATGCCTCGTTGGATATCCTCGGCTCGAGCCGGGTCGATCTCAAGGTGATGGACACGCCCGTCCACCCCGTCGATCACCAGCCGCACCCGCTCCGCCAGCTCGTCGCCGCCCAGCCCCTTGTCGAGCACACGCCCGACGATCGGCTCCGTCATCTTCCCGTGGTGCAGGACATAGCCCGCGATAGGCCGCGCGTCGGCCAACCCTTCCCGGTCCAATGCCCGGTGCATGGTCTTGATGATATCGCCGCGCTCGCCCAATTCCCGCAAGACGGGTTCGGCCCTGGGCGACACGGTCCAGCGTCCGGGTTCTATCTCGGTGGCCAAGCCCAGGCGCTCCAGCTTGCGCACCCGCTGGATCAGCAGGGCCCGGTTCTGGCGCAGGCTGTCAAGCATATCCCGGTCCGGCCGTAGGTCGGCGAACTCGCTGCGGCTCCGCTGCTCCGCGATCAGCATGCGGTCGAGCCGGGTGAAGCGGTCGGCATCGATCTCCCGCTCCAGGCCACGGGAAACCTCCTGCTCGGTCTGCCGGCCGAGTTCCAGGGTCACCACCTCGCCCGCCCGCTCCCGGATTCCATGGGCGATGTAGTCGCCGGCGATGTTGAGGGTCTTGCCGTCGTCGGTCATGCCCCGGACGATGATGTGGGTATGGGGATGGCCGGTGTTGTGGTGATCGACCGCGATCCAGTCGAGCCTGGTGCCGAGGTCGGCCTCCATCTGCTTCATCAGATGGCGGGTGGTGCCGCGAGGATCGGAGAGCTCGACACCATCCTCGGCCGACACGATGAACCGGAACTGATGACGATCTTCGCGGCCGCGTTCGACGAACGAACGAGCGTCCTCGACATCCCGGCTCGCCGAATAGACTTGGCCCCTCTCCCCGTCCTTCGTCACACCATCGCGCTGGAGATAGCGTAGGTGAGCGTCGACCGCCTTGGCGCTGACGAACTGCCGTCCCCGGGCGGCGCCGCGCTGCGGATTAAGCTTCACGACTCGTGCCTTGACCGCGACGCGCCGCGACCGTGTGCGGACACCACCGTGCCGGCTCCAGGCGCTCCGGCTCTTCAGCGCCGCCGCCACCGCCGCTCCCCGTCCCCGCGCATTGAACCGGCCGCTTCCCCTCCCGGTCCCATTCAGCCGGGAAGGATCACCGCCGGCCCGCCGGACGGCCTGTTGAACCTGGCCTGCGAAGCTGGTCGGGCGGGCCTGCACGCCGCCGGCACGGCGTCCGCCAATCCGCGCACTGCCCCTATCCCGGATCTTGCCGGGCCGGAGCCGGAAATCGTCGTCATCGCGTGCCATGCCATGACGATTGGAAGCCGCGCGAGGGCCCACAAGGGGCAGACTTCACGGATCGTCGCGGGGCGTAGAAAAGGTCGTTCCAGCGTAGCGGCGGGAGGCTAGGCCTTCGAGCGACGGCGCTCGAAGCGTTGAACTCAAACAATAAATCGATCCAAGCGCCGCTCGCGCATCGCAACAAGCTGACGCGAGCCCTTCAAGAAACAACGTGCAGACAGGCTTTCAGGCGCATGGCGCCGGCAGCGGGCCAACCCGCTTTATCTTGCCGTCCATGATCCTGGGGCCTCCGAGCGACAATCCGCACAGGCACGCTTGCACGAACGACTGAACGCATACGATTGTAGGGCGCTTCGCATTACGGCAGCCGCTTTGCGTCCTCACGACGGACAAACAGTCCGCCAGTTTGTGGTGCCAGCGCAGATACGCCGGTAACGGAACGGCTATCCGATGTTCGGTCTGGTGGCACTTCTGATCGTAACGGCCTGGCTGAAGGACTGCGCGGACCACGCACCGCAAACAGCGGCGACACCTGCCACGATAGGGTGCGGCGCCTGACGGCAACCATGCCACCGGGATGCCCTTCTCCGATCAGCGGTGCGAGCGTCGCGACGTAGAGCTGGGTCTCGGCCGGCAGCTCGCGGCCCGTCGCAAGGTACTCGTCATAGCGCGCAGGACCTGCATTGTAGGCGGCCAGGAAACCTGGCGAGCCATAGCGGGCATGCATCTCGCGCAAGTACGCTGCGCCGGCAAGGATGTTGTCGCGTGGATCATAGGGATTGTCACCGAGACCATGCCGGACACGCAAACCAGCCCAGGTTTCGGGCATGACCTGCATCAACCCCATCGCGCCTTGGGGCGACAGAGCCAGCACGTCACCACCGCTTTCGATCGCCATCACCGCTCCGATCCAGGATGCCGGTAGGCCAAATCGCTGGGCCGCTTCGCGCACGAAGCTTGCATAGGGACCAGTGTCCGGTGAAGTCTTTCGCAACACCGTAGTGGCAGATTGGGCGAGCGCGGTACCTCCGGATGATACCGCGAGTACGACAATAGGAATCGCGGCGATCGATATGATCAACCGGATGGTCTTGCGAAAGGTCTTGGCCGGGACGGAGAAAGGGTCACGACGTCCCACGTACGATCGGGCGGGCACTTCATCCTGGCGCAACTTCATGATCAATCTTCCTTTGTCCAAACTGGGTGAGCGCGACCGGTGACGGCGGATCGCGGCAGTGGCCCGAAATACCGCCCGTCCAGCGAGTCCGCCGATCGCGAATTCATCAGGAAGAGTGCGTCCTCAGGGACAACGCGGCAGCCCTGCCAGACCGGCAAAGCTCGTCCTTGGCGATCACGCTCGAGCGCCATTCCGACAGCAACCTTATCGACGGTGACGACGAGCCCATCTCGACAAACGGTCTGGCCAGGAAGCGCCAGCACATGTTTCAGCATTGGAACGCCGCGCGGCAGGTAGTTGCCAGCCGCAAGGAAGGTCGCAAGCGGTTCTGGCGGCACTACAGCTACCAGCTCAGTGAAATATCTCTCGTCAGTCATTTCGAGTAGGTAAAGCCCGACGGGAACACTGGCTGACGCATTCCACACAATCATGTGATGCGGCTTCAAGAAGGCCGGCGCCACCAGGCTGACGACACCATACGCAATCAGCAAAACACACACGTGGCGCATCACGGCTCGAATTTCTGCCGCAGCAGCCAGGCCTTGTGGCGTGCCATCGTGTAGGGCCTCAACGCTTCCCCGACCGCCAAGCGACTGTGGATATGACGCCAATAGTCCGGTGCCGCATCGGCGGGATCGACGCCCAGCCCTTCGACGATGTCGATCATCTGCAACACATGCCTGACCTTCGGCCAGCCGGAAGTCCGCAAGAGGATGTCCGCACCGGGCCGCACATAAGGGATGGTTGAGCAGGCTTCGCTCGTGCGCACCGCACGAAGGATGTCGATACGTGAAGCGATCGTGCCGTAATCGTTGGCAGCCCACCGGACGAAGCCGAAGACACTGCCGGGTGTAAACGAGAGGATCCGCCGTCGCCGGTCGAGGATCTGTTCGTCCGCCGGCCGGCCGAAGCGGATCCATCGTTCGATCTGCTTCTCGAGCCACAGCAGTTCGACATGCGTGAGATCGGTCATGCGCGGCCTCGTGGCCTAATCGGACCCGCGCCTTCTGGCCGGTCCTTTCCCGGCGAGGCTGCTATCCCCAGCGGTTGTCGGTGTTCGAGGTTTCGTGGATCGGCAGGCGAGCGAACGCGAGTCCGCACAAGGATTTGCGTGCATAGATATAGTTCCATGTTTGTGAACTGACCCCAAAATGTGCGATGATTGCGTACTGAGTCGTTTTCCAAATGGAGGGCGATCTGCGGCGCATTCCGCTCAGCCGGCGGTCGCATGTGACCGGGTTCCAGGCCCTCGCGACGGGGGTGGCGGAGCATGAGAGCGCCCTCGAGCGGGACTTCGTGACGCTCGCGAGCTTCCTGGATGCAGGGGCGGTCGTGACGGCGCAGCCGGTGACCATCCGCTTCGAGGACGAAGGCCGACAGCGGCGATATACGCCGGACTTTCGCGTCGACTGGAACGACGGCCGCTGCGAGATCGTCGAGATCAAGTACCGTGCTGACCTGCGGGCTGGATGGAGCCGCTTCCGACCGGCCTTTGCGGCTGCACGGTACTGGGCGCGCAGCAACGGTGCGCGATTCAGGATCGCCACCGAACGCGGCATCCGTGGTCCGCGGCTCGAGGCAGCGAAGCGGTTGCTGCCGCTCCGGCGCGCACCGGTTGACGCGGCATTGGCCGAACGGGCGGTTGCCCATGCCCGCGCCCATGCGGCCAGCTTCGGCGATGTGGTCGCTGCGTTGCCGGTCTCGCGTGAAGCGGGTCTCGCCGTGGTCTGGCGGCTGATTGCGCGTGGCACGCTTGTCGTCGATCTCACGATGCCGGTCACGACCGAGACACGGGTGACGACGCCATGAGCGCACCCGAGCTGTCGACGGTTGACGCTGCAGCCTGGGACGAAGCGCGTCGCTGTCTGCCGGTGATTCGCCAGTTGGCGGAGAATCCGGCGCGTAAGCGAAGCGACGTGCTGGCGGCAGCGGCTGATCTCGGCTGCGGGCCGACCCACGCTTATGCGCTGCTGCGGCGTTACCTCGCCGATGCGCGGCTCACGAGCCTGCTGCCGCACCGCCGCGGTCCCGAGCGCGGCACCTCCCTGCTTGACCAGGAGGTGGATGCGTTGATCCGCGAGGTGATCGACGCCGTCTATCTGACACGCCAGCGACCACGGATCGTTCACTTGGTCGAGGAGGTGCGGCGCCGCTGCATTGGCGAGGGTTTGCCCATTCCAGGCCGTAAGGCGATCGTGGCACGACTGCGGGCACGTTCCGCCCGCGAGATCGTCGCCAAACGAGAGGGCCCCAAGGCCGCCCGCGACCGCTATCTGCCGGCGGTCGGGTCGCTGGAAGCACACTGGCCGCTGTCGCTGATCCAGATCGACCATACGCTGGTCGACGTGATCGTGGTGGATAGCGAGACGCGAGCGCCGATCCAACGGCCATGGCTGACACTGGCGATCGACGTCTGTACGCGCTGTGTCGCCGGCTTCCATCTGTCGCTGGAGCCGCCGTCCGCGACGTCGGTCGCGCTCTGCTTGAGCCACGTGGCGCTCGCCAAAGAGAGCTGGCTGGCCGAGCGCGGCATCGACGCGGTCTGGCCGGTGCGCGGCATCCCGGAGCGGCTGCACCTGGACAACGCCAAGGAGTTCCGATCCGAGGCGCTGAAGCGGGGCTGCGAGCAATATGGGGTAGCCATCGACTACAGGCCGGTGCGGACACCGCATTATGGCGGCCATATCGAGCGGCTGATCGGCACGATGATGGGCAAGGTCCATCTGTTGCCGGGGACCACCTTCTCCGACGTACGCGCGAAGAGCGACCTGAACCCCGACAAGACGGCAGCGATGACGCTCGACGAGGTTGAACGCTGGCTCGGCCATGCGATCGCGGGCATCTATCACCGCGACCTCCACCGCGGCCTGGGGATCACGCCCCTGGCGGCCTGGCAGCGGGGCACCGCCGGTGATGGCGTGACGCCGGGGCGAGGCGAGCCGACGGCGGTGGCCGATCCGCGCCGCTTCCTGATCGACTTCCTGCCGATCGCCCGCCGCAAAGTCCGGCGCGATGGGGTGGCACTGCATGCGATCGGCTATTGGGCAGACGTGCTCAGCACCTGGATCGGTCATGCCGAGCCGATGATCATCCGCTACGATCCGCGCGATCTTAGCCGCGTCTACCTGCTCGGCCTCGACGGCACCTACTACGACTTGAGCTACCGCGATCTGCGGCGTCCGCCGATCAGCTTGTGGGAGCACCGCTTGGCGCTGAAGCGGCTGCGCGAGGACGGCCGAGCGCTGGTCGACGAGGCCGCAATCTTCCGAACGATCGAGGCGATGCGGGCGATCGCGAATGATGCTGTTCGTGCCAGCAAGATGGCGCGGCGGCAGCGCGAACGCCGTCTGCGCGTCGTGCCCGGAGGGCGCTCCGATCTGCTGCCGATTGAGCCAGATGAGGCCGATACGTTGCGGCAGATCAGGGAGGAGCTGCCGCCCCACGAGCGGATGTTCCCTGTCGAGGAATGGGAATGAGCGGAGACTATCCCCACCTGCATCCATCGGCGCGGCGCGTCGCCGACGAAGACGCTCAGTCGCGGATACGGCGCATCCGCACGGATCGATGGATCGCCTACGCACGGGCGGAGGCCGTCCTGGCGGCGCTGGAGGATCTGCTGAGCTTCCCGAAGCGGATGCGGATGCCGAACCTGCTGCTGGTCGGTTCGACGAATAACGGCAAGACGATGATCGTCGAGAAGTTCCGGCGGGCACATCCTGGGATCGCCGCGGCCGAGACCGATGACGGGGTAGCACTCCTCCCCGTGGTGAGGATGCAAATGCCGCCTGGTCCTGACGAAGGCCGGTTCTTCGGGGCAATCCTCGACGCACTGGGAATGCCGTTCAGCCCGCGCGACCGCATTGCGACCAAGCAGGACACAGCGGTCCGCGTCATGCGCGCCATGGGAGCGCGGCTGCTGGTGATCGACGAACTGCACAATCTGCTATCGGGCACGTCGATGCAGCAACGGCGGCTGCTCAATCTCCTCCGCTGGCTCGGCAACGAACTGCAGATTCCGCTGGTGGGTGTCGGCACCGCCGAGGCGCTGCGCGCAATCCGCAGCGACGACCAACTCGTCAACCGGTTCGAGCCGCTGGCTCTGCCGCTGTGGACCGATGATGACGAGTATCGCCGGCTGCTGAGCACGCTGGAGGCCGTGCTGCCGCTGCGCAAGCCGTCGCATCTTGGCGATTCCGCAATGGTGGCACGGATCCTCTCGGCATCCGAAGGCGTCCTGGGCGAGATCATCGCGGTCGTCGTCCGTGCGGCGGTTCGGGCGGTGGACACTGGTGCGGAGATGATCTCCCCGCGCATGATCGAGGGTTCAGGCTTCATCCGGCCCTCCGAGCGGCGCCGTGTTGCGGTCTGACGTGTTCGAGGTGGCTCCAGCGCCGGCGCCATCGGGCGGTCGCGCACACCTGCCGAGACACGTGGCGCCAATCGAAGGTGAGGCGCTCGTCTCCTGGATTGCAAAGCTGAGCGCGGACCTGGACATGGGGCCACGCTTGCTCTGCCGCGATGCATTCGGCGTTGATGCCAGGCGCAATCCCGAATGGTGGAGCCGCCCTGAAGCAGAGGTCTTGGAGCGAATGGAAAGTTGGACCGGTGTCAGCCGGCTCCGCCTTATCGACATGACGCTGAGCGACTGGGCCGCGACGATGGATGATGAAGAGGCGGATCGGTTCTCCGCGAGCCGTTGGCGCAGGCCGAAGGCCAGTCTTGCTCGTCCTCGCCGTCTCGATATCTGCCCGCTCTGTGTCGCCGAAGCGCCGCGCCCGCATCTCGAGTTGATTTGGATCTTGGGTTGGACAGGTGCATGCCCGCGTCACGGCGTGGTGCTCAGCGGGACATGCCCATCCTGCAGGCATGTGTTGCGGTTGCGCGGATTGAAAGACGCCGGGCCTGTCGATCTGCTTGCCTGCGGTCGCTGCGCTGCGCGCCTCAACGGCACCGGTGGCTTCGTCGCACATCCGGCAGTGCTTGATCTGCAAGCAGCCTTGATCGCCGGCAAGCGAAGCGGGACGGCAATCGTCCCGGGCGCGGGCGCGCTCGATTGGCCCACGACAATGGCGCTCGCCGACGTGCTCCTCGCCATGGTCTGGGCAAGGCGCACGAAGAAACAGCGCGACTACCTCGCGCCGAGACGGCGCGATCGCTTGTTTGCCAGCATTGGCCGAGACCTCGGGATGACGCAGGGCGAATGGGAACGCGTCCCGTGGACGAGGAACTACGGCGGATTGCTGCTGCTGGCCTGGCTGCTGAGAGACCTCGAGGTGCGCCTGCCGAGAGCCATGTCTACTCTCTGCACGCCACGCCTTGAGGGTTTGCTCAATCCGTTCACAGACCTTAACGACATCACAAAGGAGCGGCTGCGGACCATCCTCGCCGCAGCAACCGTCAAGCCGCCGAAGGGCCGTCGCGCGTGGAAGCCGTGGCTGCGCATCCTTCCTGAAAGCGCTGACGACTTGCGCGAACGCGCCATGCACGAGCGCTACAAGCATCGGCGCCAGCGGCTCAGAGCTCTGGCTGAACTCAAGGACGGGGCTTCGGTCGAGGCTGTGGCGACGCTCGTCGGCGTAACGCCGCACAGCGTCTATCGCTGGCTCCATCGAGGCGTCGCCGGCGGCCTGGAGGCTGCGTTGGAGCGCCCTACTGGCAAGCCCGCTCTGACCGGCACTCAAGCCGAAGCGTTGGCTCAGTGGATCGCTTGCGATCGTGTCCACCAGGACCGCCCAGCGATTGCCGCGCGGGCCAAGGAGGCGTTTGGCATCGAGCTCAATCTCGACGCCGCGTCGAAGCTCCTTGCCAAGCACGGCCGGGCCCCGCCGGGTCGTCGGCGCCGACTGTGGGGGCCCAAGCACGGACCTCGCCCAAGAGCTGGATCTACTCATCATCCTGCTCCCGGTCCGTGAATCCGGTTCGGGAATCCTGGAACCGGTTCACGATACTTGGCCCCGGTTCGCGAAACCTCGCCCCCCGACAGCGGTGGACAAGTCTGGTGCGTTAGACAGATTCCGAAGGAATCTGGGTTAGGGAAGTTAAGGAAGCGCGAAGCCGTTGAGGACGAAGGGAAATCTGGCGATTCGGGTCCCCGATAGCACGAGGTTCCGGTCCCCGATGGCACGAGGGTCGGCGTCCCCGTTAGCACGAGGCGAGTCACAGCTTGTCCCCAGACGGACCGACCGGCCGAGGGATGAACGGCTCGCGCGGGCTCGCCACGAACTCAAGCCGCTCGGCACCGCGGAAGCCGCGTTGGATGCAAAGCCGGTAGCCTGGAAGTGCCTGTCGGCGGACGATCTCGCGCACATCGTAGGCGAAGTGCTTGAGCGGCGAGAGGCTGCCGGACTTGGCGTGGAGATGCGAAAAATCGAAGCTCCAGCCGTCGGCCTGGCGGCCCCCGTGCTTGCGGACGATTCGGTAAAGCCAGCGCTCCAGACCACCCGTCAAATCGAAGTATGCACGGTCGATCGTGAGCACGAGCGCATCGTCCAGAACGCCGGCATAGAACCAGTCCGGGAGAATGAGCTCGAGGCCGAGCGGGCGACCGTGTGCGTCCGCAGTCTCCTTCCATTCGTTGATCCAGGAGAAGCGATGGCGCCGCCGTTCTGCTGGTTGACGGATGGAGGTCAGCACGGTGGTGGACTGGAGACGATCGAAAGCCGCCTTCAGACGATCGTAGTCCCGTGCACCGGTGCCGCGGCCGACGAACGTCAGGATCTCGTAAGGCGTGGCGGCCATCAGACGCGAGGTCTTCAAGCCGGCGTCCCGCGCCTCGACGATCTGCGACGCAGCCCAGATCAGCACATCGGCGTCCCAGATGGTCGCCATACCGTGGTCCGGCACAGCCTCGACCCGTATGGCGACCGTGCGGCTGCGGTAGTCGATGGGCCGGACACGCCTAGATTTGGCCAGAGAGAAGAACGGGTAAGCCATGAGGTCCTGGGCGTCACGCGGTGCGAGATCGCCGGGCAACGCCCTGAACAGGTCGAGCTGGTCCCGCTCGCTGATGCGCTTGTGGTTGAAGGTCAAGTTGGCCTCCGCTCAGCGCCGTACACGAGGCGCGTTGGCGAGCGGGTTCATGTGCGGCTTTGCAGGCAGCACAGTCCCGGTCCCGGGATCGGTCGTCGACGTCTTGGTCCCGCGGTCGGCCCAGGCCTTGAGATCGTCGACCGCGTACACGACTCGGCCGCCGATCTTCCGATAGGTTGGGCCCGTACCGTAGGTTCGGTGTTTCTCGAGGGTACGTCCGGAGAGGCTGAGAAAACGCGCGGCTTCCGGTGTTCGCAAAAAGCGCGGCGGCAGGCCGGCGGCAGGATCGGGCATGCGGATGGCTCCGTGGTTGTGACGAGAGCCGTCGAGAGGCGACGGCGTAACGACGGTCACGGTGGCGGAGATTTGCGGCCCGGGCGGATGACGAACTGGACCCTCAGATTGGTGATACCCCCTTCCGCGGCAATCGTCAGGGGAGGCTAGCGGATGGCGCGCAGCAGCTTTCGATAGCCCCCATCCATGATGGCCACGGCATCGGCGACCAATCGGATCGTCTGGCCCCGGACGGATGAGGTCTTCCAGGGAAATCGCGCAACCGCATCCGGACCGTAGAGCGCCATCGCCACTTCGCGATAACTTGCCCCCTCAAGGCGACCGTCCAACGCCCGGATCATGTTGAGAAGCCGTTTGCGGAGACGCGCCGTGATCTGCCAGGCAGACGGAAGCGGGCCTGCCGGGTGGCGATCGAGGCGGCGCTTGAGGCGCACCAGACCGGCAAGGCGAAGGAGAACGGTCTCATCGAGGGGTACGAGCGCCGCCATCGGCCGCGCCGTACGCTCACCCTTGAGCCACAGGGACATCGGGCCATCGGTATCATTCACGATGCATTGCCACTCGCCGCCGTGCTGTGGATCCATAGACGGACGCAGACGATCAAGCGCTTCAAAGCGATAGGCGCCTGCGAAGCCCTCGGGGGCGGGAACAAGCATCACGGCATGGGGAAGCAGCTCAGGGCGCCATGAAACCTGCGCGGCAGTCGCATCGAGCGAGGGATCGCAGGCGAAAGGAAAGCCCCCAGTTCCCTCCTACCATCTTCGGGCTCAATGCCGGTTCCTCCGGATCTTCGTCAAGCCGGTCGTAGTCATCACGGTATGCCGGGTTGCGTCGCAGGAACTCCCACGCAAATCCGGCACGATCGAGATCCTTCAGCGCATCAACGTACTCGGGCAACCTCCAATCGGGTCTCTTCGTCATCAAGGACTCCGTTACACGAACTCAGGGCTAACGGGCCTCAGCCTTTCATGCGACCAGCGGTTGTTGAAGAGCCCGAACGCCGAACGCGCGATGTCATGCGACGACGCCCCCAAGGGGATATCTAAAAGTCCTTTCGTAGGTGCTGGCCCGTCAGTTGCGCGATGCGCGCAAGAGATCACGGTAACCCTTCTCGGTCATCCACCGAGCTCGAGCCAAATGAGTGTCGTGGACCAAACGTGCGCGGTCGGGATCCATCTCCGGATCGAGCCCGAAGACAATGCGCACGACGTCTTGCCAGTCGGCGGCCTCGGCTGCTGCGTCCAGCAAGCGCAGGTAGGTCACGAAGTGCCGCTCGTCATAGCTGGTGACGACATGGCTTTCAGGAGGGCAGTCGTCAAATGCAGGTGTCGTCATCTCAAGGATCGCAGCGAGGGAAGAACATTCGTCGGAACTCCAGCCACCGCATAGCCACAGTTCACTGGCCTGTGGTGATGCAAGGCAAGCATCACATCCGTCAGTTTCCATGCTCACCAGGCGGACTTGTGAAGGCAACCGAAGCCTGATCTGCATAAAAGCATAGAGATGCAGCCGCGCCAGCAGATTGCGCCGAGTATTATAGTACGTAGCGCCAAAATACGCGATTGCCTCCTATCCTGCGGATGGACATTCGCAAGGTGTTCGGTGCCAACGTCCGTGTCTATCGACTGACAGCGGGCCTCAGCCAGGAGGCGGTTGCCGTTCGCATGGGTGTGGACCGGGCCTACGTCAGTGCGATCGAGCGAGGGCTGCAGAACGTCACTCTCCTGACGATCTGGCAACTGGCGGAGTCCTTGGATGTGCATCCGGCCGACCTGCTGGGGGAGCCGGTTCAGAATCGCGGTCGTGACCGCAAGGGATCGTAACCATCAGGCGAAGACGCCCTTCCCTCGCTTCGACCGAAGGGCGGCTTCGTGCGGCCGCCACTCCTCCTGACCGGCCGCATAGAGCCCGGTCCGGCGAAGTCGGATGCGGCCAATCCCTTCAGTCCTCGAAACCCGAGCGAATGTACAATCGATAGCTGGCAAGGGCCAAGCTCATCGCCGGCATTGAGAATACGGCCGCCCGAGCAAAGAAAAGCCCCGCCCGGTCCGCCGGGCGGGGCCTTGGGAGCCTCGGCTTACTCGCCGTTCTTCTTGCGGCTGCGCGACCAGATCAGGCTGAAGCCCTCGCCGTCCTCGTCGTCGAACAGGTTGGCGAAGATCGGGGCGTTGAAGCTCGGATCGTCGAGCTTGAGCG
>NZ_SCVC01000048.1 GCF_004297405.1 Reyranella sp. | reverse complement strand
TATGGTGTATCGAGATGTTTCCGAAGCCTTTTGGAAGATTGGCGATCGCGCGCGCGCTGTAGCTGTATTTAACGAAGGTCGTGCCGCAGGCGGAGATGTATGGCTCTTCACGAGTTCCGCCGCACAATTAGCCACTCAAGAGGAAGCACCTTCACCTTGGCCGCGTTGACGCGAACGCGCTCTCGGCACCTGGAAACTTTGGCGTACTTCGATAGTCGGGCTCCAGTTCGGGAGCCAGTCATCTCGCGACGAGCGCGCGATAACGCGACGGGTTGATGCCGGTCACGGCACGGAAGGTACGCGTAAAGTGGCTGGGCGATCTCAGCCATCCAGGCGGGTTGGTTCTCGAGGACTTGCTAGGTGTGCCGGAAAGCCGGCAAGCTATCCCTCAACCCGGCGCCACACTGAGGATCTGACCGAACATCCGGGTAGCGTACAGAACGAGCAGGGCAGCATTAGGGACAAAGAGCAGGCGCTTACGCTGTAAGAGCGGCACCAGCCTAAGTGAGAAACGTCGCGCCAGCAGATGCCCAACGTACTCTACCGAGCTTGCATTCCACCAGGCAGATCCGCCCCTCCGGGTTGATCAGCAGGTTGTCGGCATATCTTCCCACATCCTCGCGCAGCGGCAGTTCGGTGCAGACGGCCCTTAGTCCTAGGAACGCTGGGTCGATGGTGCGGCCCGGCAGGCACTGCGGTACGGCATGGACCTGTTCTTGGAGCAGCGCCTCGCGGTAGCCTGGTTGGCCGGCGAGCCGGCTTGAGCTTTGGCGGAGCAGGGGAGTGATCCGAGACGGGTTCTCCAGGCTATCCACCAACAGCGGCTCACCTCATGCCATCAACGCCTCCGAATTAACGACTAGCGACGCCGTCCCATTCGCTTCGTCTGGCCGTGAAGTCCAGAGCCAAGCACGGATTTTTGTAAGTAAAACCGCGGTCTTGATTGGGCTGATCTGGGCGTATGGAAATGCGCACCCCAGTTGGCGAGAACGTCAAGCGCCTGCGCCAACGGCAGGGGTTGACCCAGGAGCAGTTTGCCGAGCGAAACGCCTCAGGCGTTTCCTCCCTAGACTAGCCGGAGCCTCCGGGGGCTCCGGCTCCATTTCCCACACAGTTTGTCGACTTGTGTGTTGAGGTTTGCTCCGACTCGTGCGTCGCTCGCCAAGCGCAAGCTACCGGTTCTTGCGAGACAGGCAGACCGACGGTCGCCAGCGCAATTCATGGCAAAAGGCGCCGCGTCATGCTCCAAAGACCACCCACTGGAGACCGAGAAGTCTCATCGGCCATTGAGTCGGCGCCTAAGACTAGATCCACTGGCGCGGTTCCCGATTCGCGGCTGGTGGGTTGGTAAAATTGCTCGCGCGGCGCTCCGAGCGGCAATGGTACGACAAGATGATGGAGGAGCGCCGCGCGGATCGCTCCTGACGCTCTTGAGGAGTGCCGTCCGATGAAAGTCGCCCTCTACGCTCGCTATTCCTCCGACAATCAATGCGAAGCCTCGATCGCCGACCAGTTCCGAATTTGCCGGCTCCGCGCCGATTAGAAGTGCCTCGATGAAATCCAGGCGGGGGCAGTGTCTAGAATGCTTCGAACACTTGATAGACCACAGGGCGATCGGGTATTGCCAACTCCTCATCTACACGCGGCTGTCCGGGAAGAAGTAGGCCCATTGCGATTACATAGAGCTCCAGAAGCCGCATCTCCACAATTGAAGCCCAGGCCTGCGTTCGAGTACGACGGGAACGAACTCGTTTCCGAGATCGAGCGCGTACGCAGCCTCCAACATGGTGTACGTCAAAGAGCAACGTCTGGCGGAGCGAACTCGCACGTTGGGAGGACGCGCCACCAAGTGAAGCGTGTTGCCATCCCTCTGACCGTCCGACCGTATCAGGTCGCCGCGATCCCTGGTCGTGGCCTCGGGCTCACTGCTTGCTCTATCATCGATCGGCGCACCAAGATCGATGACTGCTTCACTTGGGAGTTACCCAAGCGGGACATCAAGCACGTCACCGAGACTGTCCTGAACGGCAACTACTTTGACCATCCTCTCTGCTCCCAACGCGGTCTTGTCGCTATCGGTCATATCTCCCTGATCAATCACGATCCGGAGCCGAACTGTGAATGGCGCATGGTCCAAGTCCATGACCGCTGGATGATTGAGGCATGGTCTATTTGCCGCCTGTCTAGCGGCGAGGAGCTAACCTTCGACTACGGCTACGACCCAACCGATAAAGGGTAAACAAAAGTTGCAGGCCGCACACTCTTCAGCGCTACTCAGTACGAAAAGGCTGATTTGCACCGAGTACACCAAGATCGGCTTGGTGGTGCGTTAGGGGCACGCCAGCTTTTTTCTTGAAAGAACTGCAGTCACCAGGGGGCAGCTGAAAGGTCTTCGAAAAAGCGACAACGATCCAGTGCACCTCGACGAAGGTTATAGATCCGGCTGGTTTCCGTCTCGAATCCTTCTCTGGCCTATGCCAACCTGACGACGGACGGCTTCAGCGAGAGCGGGCGATTTCTCGACGAGGTGAATCGGGATGGAGGCGTCATCGCTGATGTTTGCCGTAACCTTGTCGAACACCCAGGACATTTTCCGAGCATCGAAGCAATAAGTGCGACGCTGTCGATGAATTCGCGCACATTGCGTCGTAAGCTCGAGGCAGAGCAGCTGACGTACCGGCAGGTGTAGCCGAAGTCCGGAAGAGGCTGGCCGTCGCATATCTGCGTAACACGCCAATGACCAACGAGGAGATCGCAGCGCGTCTCGACTATAGCGACGCCGCGAATTTCCGGCACGCATTCGTCCGCTGGACCGGAAAGAGCCCATCGGACTTCCGCGACGACTAAGAATTCGAGGCAAGAGCGACTCGCCAATGCCTCACATTGTTCTAAACTAACCTGCCAAGGGGGCCAATCGCACCTTTCTCGGTTCTGGCGCGCTCGATAGCGTATACTCCTAAGTCAAGCGGTAGCGCCCCGGGGCGATCCAAGCCTCAGCGCTTCCGACCCAATCGAAGCACTACGACTTGATGCTGAAAGAATGCGGCAAGCGCCGCGACGCCGAGAGGAGAAGCACCGCGATCAACTCGTGATAATGCAGGAGGGAATCCAATGACCGAGAGCGTCTACAAGATCATTGAACTGATCGGAACCAGCACGGAATCGTGGGAAAAAGCAGCGGCCGCCGCCGTCGAGCGGGCTGGTAAATCCCTGCGCGACTTGCGAGTTGCTGAGGTCCGCCAACTTGATATGACCGTTAGCGAAGGCAAAGTCGAAGTCTATCGTGCCAAGGTCAGGGTCTCATTCAAATTTGAAGACGATTGATCTTCGAGTTGCGTCCACGCGATTGCTTCGGGGACTTGGCGTTGAGAGGTGTTGCCTTTTGAATTTCGCTGAAGGCACGAAGTCCAACTAACGCGGCTGGATCTCTCTGTCTTCTGGTGGCCGATGATCGTTGTCTTTGGTCCTGAAAAAGATCGAGCGAAGAGCGATCATCGGGGTGTCCTTACCGAATACTCTATCCGCGCTGACGTGACGGGGGAGATCAGGTAGGCTGATCCTCGATGATCGCGTTCCTGAGTCTGCTTCTCCACGTCGTGGTCTCGCTGTTCACGACGAAGGCGCGGCTGGAAGCCGAGATCATCTTGCTGCGACATCAGTTGAACGTGCTGCGACGGCGCGTCCCCTCGAACCCGAAGTTGGCGGTTGCCGATCGACTGCTCTTCGTCTGGCTGTATCGCCTGTTTCCGTCGGTCTTGAACGCCGTCACGATTATTCATCCGGAGACGATCATCCGATGGCATCGGACGGGCTTCCGACTGTACTGGCGCGGGAAGTCGCGCGCTCGGGGTGGGCGGCCAAAAGTTCCGGTGGAGATCCGCCGGCTGATCCGAGAGATGAGCCTGGCCAATCGGCTGTGGGGTGCACCGCGCATCCACGGCGAGCTGCTCAAGCTCGGCATCGAGGTCGCCCAGTCGACAAGTACATGGCGAAGAGTGGGCGAGGGCGATCGCAGACTTGGAAGACCTTTCTGCACAACCATGCGGCAGGCATGGGCACGATGGACTTCCTGATCGTGCCCACCGTCGGCTTTCGGTTGCTGTTTGTCTCGGTTATTCTGCGGCACGAGCGGCGGCGCCTGATCTCGCTGAGCGTCACCGACCATCCAACAGCAGACTGGATCGCCCGCCAGCTCACGGATGCGTTCCCTTGGGATGAAGCGCCGGACTACATGATCCGGGATCGTGACGGATGCTACGGTCGTGCCGTCACGAAGCGTCTTGCAGCCATGGGCATACGGGATCACCCGATCGCCCCGAGGTCACCCTGGCAGAACGGGCATGCGGAGAGACTGATCGGTTCGATCCGCCGGGAATGCCTCGATCATACCATTATCATCGGCGAGGCCCACCTGCGCCGGATCCTTGCGGCCTATACCGGCTATTACAACGAACTGCGAACGCATCTGGCCCTGGACAAGGATTCGCCACACCATCGACAGGTCCAGCGAGCGGGTCAGGTTATTGTGCGGCCCATCCTCAGCGGACTTCATCATCAGTATTGCCGGATGTAGTTTTCAGTAGGGACAAGGGCACGCGAGCGTATTCTCATCGCCGACGACAACGCAGATCTGCGGCAGTACATGGCACGCCTGCTCGGTGAGAGGGGCTATGCGATCGAAGCCGTTGCCGATGGCCAGGCCGCGCTTGAGTCGATCCGGGCGTCCAGGCCGGATGTCCTCGTCACCGACGTGATGATGCCACGGCTCGACGGTTTCGGCCTGTTGCATGCCAGCATGCTGAACGGTCTAGGCTATACGGTGGTCGAAGCTGCGTCGGCCGAACAGGCGCTTACTCTTGTGCAGGAAGGACTAAGTCCGGACCTTGTCGTATCAGACCATCTGATGCCCGGGATGAACGGCGCCGATCTCGCGCAGGCGATTCTTTCGGAACGGCCGAGCATCCAGGTGCTGATCATCTCGGGCTACGCCGAGAACGACGGTATCTCGCCGGGCCTGCCGCGCCTGAACAAGCCGTTCCGATATGACGAGCTGGCGGCATGCCTCGCCCGCTTGCAGATTGATCGCGTAAGCCATTTCGGCGAGCCGAAATGGCCAGAGGGCCTAGCGAGGACCGCGCCTGAATGGGAGGTAGGTGGCTCATGAATAGGCGTCGAGATTGTTCAGAGTCAGTCTGCCATCGGGCATCGGACATCGGGCTCGTCGTCGGACTTGCCTACCGACTTGACGTCCCGGAGAATAACTCACCAGCTCCGTCGAAAAGAAAAAAGAGCAGCGTCCGGGTCGTGTTTACCTCCGATGGCGGTCCGCAGAAGTTGCGCCGCCATCATGGAAAAGGTGATGCCGTTTCCGCCATAACCCAGCACCGCGTAGCAATTCGGCAGGGAAGGTACGGGACCTATTGACGGAGTGCCGGTGCGGGAGATGCCGAATGCTCCAGACCAATGACCTATCGCGCTGGCTTTTACTTGGGGGAGCAGATGTCCAAGCTTCCGCTCGAGAGCCGACACCTTAGCCGGAGTGGCGGCGATTCGTGTTTCCGCGTCGGAGAACTCTTCATCTTCGCCGCCGCAAATGATCGACCCCTTTGGCCCGGTCCGCAGATAGAGATAGGGCGACGACGCCTCCCAAATAAAGCTGTGTCCCGGCCATAATCGGCGCGGTTGCGGCTTTGTCACAATGACCCAGGTAGAGGCGACTTTGTGATCACTGCGCGGCACACCCTTGGGCAGCTCGTATCCTGTGGCGAATACCACGCTCGATGCGCGGATTGTTGGGCCTGCATCTGTAGATGCCAACACGAAGCTGCGGCTTGCTTCTACCGCCAGGACGTCGACGGGAGCATAAATCCGTGCGCCTCGCGCCAGCGCAGCCCCCAGAAATCCCGCAGCGAGCCGGCGGGGGTCGGCAGACAAGTTGCCGTAGCCAAACAGGCCCGCTCGCCGTCCGATGCCATATGTTTCCTTAACGGCACTCGGCGTTAAGAAGCTTGTCTCAAATCCTGCATTGCGTCGAGCCTCAGCCTCAGCTCGAAGGCCCCCTTCATTGAGGACATCGCCTTCGAGATACAGGGAACCGTGCCCGGTACAGTCGGCGTCGATGTTCAGGTGCTGAACTCGTTCACGTAGGGCGTCGAGCGCCAGTTTCGACCGGCGCCAGACACGCTCGGCACGCGTTTGACCGATACGCTTTGATAACAACGTCAGCGGCGTATCGAGCTCGTATTGCAGCAGCGCTGTTGAGGCGGGTGTCGAACCCTTGAGAGGCCCACGTCGATCGACGATGGCTACGGCCAAGCCTATCTCGCTTAACAAATCGGCGGTGATTGCTCCGCTGATGCCGGCGCCTACGACGAGCGCATCTACAGTAATGTCACGGTGCAGCACCGTCTCGGGAAGCGCCCGCATGGGCCGCGTCTGCCAGACGGAGCGTCCATCACGCAGGTTGCGGTGGTGGGTTGCCGACATAGATGATGGCAACGCAGATCACGTTGGGTGGTTGCCTTAAGCTGCCGACGTCAACGCAAGACAACGGCACGTTCTTTCTGCATCACCGGCACGTGAACAAAAAGTAGCCTTCGAAACCAAACAGTTGTTCTGACTGGCGCAGATTTGTAATGCCCAGCTTTCAGGCTTCTAACTCGCTGTCGGCGATTGCGCCTGCCTTGGCAGCCTTCGTCGCCGCTCCAATGAAGTAATCTGCAGCTAGATCCTGCGGAAGGATCAGTACCCGAGTAGCGCTGGCAATGTTCTCAAAGCCGACCTCGGCCAACATGGTAGGCAGCAGACCCGGTAACCAGCTTTGAGCGACAGCCGTCTCCCCTTTATGCGCCACGACGTCATGCCGGCCGGATTGCCGCCCTTTCCGCGGACATCTGGCCGCGCTGCTTTTCCCATCGACGTTGCGCCGTCTTTACATCGCTGGCGATCGCGATCCGGCGGGCGATGCGCCTTGGCCGCCTTGAGCCGCCGTTCCCATGCGCGACCAGCTTGCCCCTCACCGAAGCGGCGCACTTCAGACTAAGCTAGCTTTGTTTAGGCGAGCATTTCCGGTTTGGCGCTCATTTCTTTAGAAGTAGCGCTTATCATCGACAGGCAGTTACGCCTTCAGGCGTTCTAACGGCATATTAAGCGTGACCTCGACGCCTTCGGGCTGCCAGTCGTAGCGCTGGGTGCCGGATAGGTTGCCTGTCACGGTGTCTGTTACCAATCGGCTGCCGAATCCCACCGCAAGGGGAGCACCCGTGACAATGGGGCCGCCCCGCTCTTTCCACTTAAGCGTAAGAGTGGTCGCGTTGGTAGACCAGTCAATTTGGACCGTACCGGTTTCGCGACTCAGCGCCCCGTACTTTGCGGCGTTCGTTGCAAGTTCATGGAGGACAAGGGCGATTGCGTTTGTGGTGTGCTCGCCGAACGAAACGTCAGGCCCCCTCGTAATCACTCGCGTTGAGCGCTTAGGATCTTCGTAAGGTCTCATGATCGCGCCGATCAAGGTGTCCATATCGGCAGTCCGAATCGGCAGAGACCCATCTGCAAACGAGCGTCTGATCATTCCATGAGCGACGGCCAGTGCTCGCACGCGGCCCGACAATGCTTGCGTCAGTTCGTGCGTGGTCTCGGCCCGCCTCCCGCCAAGATGGATCATCCCATCGACGATGTTGAACACATTCTTCACGCGATGGCTCATTTCCTTGGCGAGCGATTCCTGCTCGGAAAGGGCCTGCGAGAGTCGGGTCTCTGTCTGATGCATCCTCAGCGCTATGCTGACGAACGCCGCGATCTCGGTGACCGCCTCAACGTGACCACGATTGAAATGGCTTAGCTCGTCCGAAACGATCCAGAGAGTGCCGAGCTGTTCGGTGCCCCGATGCAGCGGCACCAGCAGAACCTCGGGAAGAATGACGTTCACGTCCGCGATCCAGGAATAGTAGCGCTCGGAGTGACGGGTCAGGACAGCCTTGTCGTTATCCAAAGTGACGCCACATGGGCTATGGTCCCGAGGTGTGGTCGCCCCTTCAAAGGCCGCGAGCGTTCCTTTCAGGAAGGCCCATCGGAAAATTGGCGGACTGGCGTTCAGATCGGCAACACTGATGCCTGATGAAACGCCATCTGTCACTTGCATGGCGAGTTCAACGAATCGCGGGAGGACCTTTTCAGGCCCATCAACCATATGAACAGCAAGCTCTTGAATGGCCTGCTTGATCTTACGATGGTCGCGCTCGGGCGAAGGACGCCTGTCGAGTTCCGCCGATACGAACGTGTCATCAAATGTCCAAGACGGTATGCTAGCCACGGCATTAGGCATTGCCACCCCCCCTGACCTTAGGGCACGTAGTCTGCCCGGTTTCCTTGACCCAAACCAGAGGCCCTTAGGCTGGCCGCCGCCGACGCCTTGCTCAACGGCCACGATAGACTGGTGCTTGCGAGCTTGCATCCGGTCGCCGAGGGTTTCACTTCCCTATGGGCCCTGTGCCTCGGCGATCGGGAAGCTCTTCTCCTTCCCCAAGGTGACGTCGAGGAGCGCCCCCATCAAGTGGTCGCTCGGCGAACAGGTCCAGTGCCTGGCTCACGTCAGCCGCTGGCCCGGCCGCGTCATGGCCGATTTCGCGAATCATCATTTCGAGCGTCGAGGCGATCAGCCATTCGTCGTTAACCACCAGAGCAAGGGCGGCTTCAATGCAAGGGTCGCCTACAAAGGTTAGCGGTGTTGCGCGGTATCGGGCTGTCACCTCGTCTAATCCGCTGCTTACGCCGGTGACGACGACGAAACGTGCAAGACACTTTGTGCACGCAGCGTTTGACGTAGCTCACCGACCGGAATAGCTGATCAGCCGTTCCGGTAGGTTTCAGCACCCGTTGTTACAGTTTTCTCCTTAGACGATTCGCAAGGATGGAAACCCACGGCCGCCGCCTCGCCGAGTTCAGCCTGCCGGCAATCGCTCAAGCAGCTTGTCGAGCGTGATCGGATACCGTTCCGCAAGAACCAGCTCCATTCGGTCGCCCTCTCAACCGCCTTGGCGTTGATGATGGCGGTGGGAAACATAGCGATGGGCAGGTGGCCTAGAAGGGGGCGAGGTCCCGTCCTGATCGTGTAACACCCCTACTATTTGCGATAGGTGACGGAACCGATGCCGTTCTCGTCCCTGCGCAATCACCCAGAGAAGTGCCCCCGAAAGCGAGGTCAGGAGATATGCATTCAGACTGATCCGTATGCGTCGCCTCACCGTATTGAGCTCGGCAATACGGGAAAATCAAGGGAATGGGTCGTCGTATAAGTTTGATTCTGGCCGGGCTCGGCTTCTTGTATCCAGGCGCCGCTTGGGCTCAGCCAACTTCGATTGGAAGCGAGCCCTCCGGCCCGCCGCCGCGCGACTGGACTTTCGACATCGGCCCCGGCGTGGTCATGGCGCCCTGGTTCGAGGGCGGAAAGTACTATCGCGTCCTCCCAGTTCCCAACCTTGATTTACGTTACCAGCGCGACAAGTTCTTCATCTCGGCGCGCGACGGGGTGGGCGCAACGCTGTTCGAATCGTCGGGCTTCAAGATCGGGCCCATTCTGCGCTATCGCTTCCCGCGCAACGAATGGGATGGGCCTGGCCTTTACGGTACCGGCACGGTCCCTTTCACCGTAGAGGGTGGCGGCTTTCTGCGTTACGACCATCCCTGGTTCGCGGCCAAGATCGAACTCCGCCGCGGGTTGGGTGGCAGCAACGGTCTAGTATTCGACGCACTGCTCGACGGTAAATTGCGACTTAGTGAAAGTCTGTTTCTCTCCGGCGGTCCGCGCCTCTCGGTGACCGACGCAACCTTCAATCAGGTCTATTTTGGGATCAATGCTGCGCAATCCTTCAACTCCGGATTTGCGCAGTATTATCCGGGAGCTGGTCTACGCGGTGTTGGTGTAGGCGTGAGCGCACTTTGGCGGATCAACGATAAACTCAGCTTGGTCGCCTTTGGCAGCTACAACTACCTCGCCGACACGGCTGCTACCTCTCCACTCGTCCAAGGCCCAGCGGGATCGCGTAACCAGTTCGTCGTCGGTTCCGCGCTCTCGTGGCGATTTGAGTGGTGAATCTCGCAAAACTCAAGCTGCGGGATTAAGGCGCAGCAAGGCATAGTTTAGCGATGTTGCGAAGGCAACCCAAAGCGCGTACGGCACGAACAAAGATGCAGCAACGCGATCTCCGTTCAGATTGTGAGCGATGAAGACGATGATGCTGAGCAGCAGGAGCACGATCACAGCCAGCGCCAAATCAATGCGGTGCGCGATAAAGAAGATCGGGCTCCAAACAAAGTTAAGGGCTAACTGCAGCCCCCACACCAGCTTGGTTCTTGCGCCAGAAGACCCATTTTGCCATATGCGCCAACCTACAATAGCGATCATCACATAAAGAGAACTCCACACTGGTGCGAACACCCAGTTCGGTGGATTGAACGATGGCTTCGCGAGCCTGGCGAACCATTCGTCGGGACCGGTCACCATGCCGATCGCCAGGCCACCTCCAACGACCAACACCAAAAAGCCGATCAACGATATCGTGGTCTGGAGCCGGCTGTATGTCATCTCTGCCATGTCGCGCCTCCTGCGAAAATCCAAGTCGATTCGCTAACGAGAGAGAACAGGCCTGCATGCCGAAAGGCGGCAAGGCCACGCGTTTGCGGGGCGTTTCCCGTCATCTTTGTGTAGTAGGTGTCTCATCTACCGGCGTTGGCAGCGCTACGTGTCGATCGTGGAAGAGAATCCCGCTCGCGCAGGGAGCAGGGAGCAGGTCGCAGGTGCATGACGATCGCATCACGTATCTTCGCTCGTGAAACGTAGGACTCAGATAAAGCTAGCGCAGTGCATCGGATGAGAGCTGTCGAAGATGATGCACCGCCTGTACGTACAGACCGCGGCTCTGCTCTTGACCAACCATGCGTTCGCAGCGATCTGCGCCCTGCCATTGAAGCTCAACTCCTGAAAACTACATGAAGAACGCTTCTGAAGAGCTGATGACCGAAAATATTCATTGAGTAGGCGTCCAGCTCACATCCTTGCACAACAAACCACCAAGAATGCACCCCCTCGTCACCAGTCGGGCCTGCCCCACTATGAGCGTCATCGAGTACGTTCTATCTCTTTTGGGATCGTACGCCTTGCCAACTAGCTCGGTGGCCGACTGGCGCCGCAATGTCATAATGAGCTTGTCGCCTACTTCTTCACCCTTGCTGGTATCTCCTATCCAAAGGTTTGTGGCGCAAAGCTGCTCACCACAGGGAGCTATCTTCACTTTTGCGTTGCCGTCATTACGGAACCAGATGCCGTCAGGATCAGCTGCCATTGCAGAGAACGACATCGCTGCCAAACACGCTAGAGACGTGCCCAGAACGCCTATGTGCGTCATTGTTGACCCTTTAGAATAAGTCAAG
>NZ_SCVC01000047.1 GCF_004297405.1 Reyranella sp. | reverse complement strand
CGACGCCAACGGCATCGTGCAGGTCTCGGCCAAGGACAAGGCCACCGGCAAGGAGCAGCAGATCCGCATCCAGGCTTCGGGCGGCCTCAGCGAGGCCGACATCCAGAAGATGGTGAAGGATGCCGAGCTGCATGCCGATGAAGACAAGAAGAAGCGCGAACTGATCGACGCCCGCAACCAAGGCGAGGCGCTGGTCCACTCGACCGACAAGCACCTGAAGGAATACGGCGACAAGGTGAGTCCCACCGAGAAGGCCGAGATCGAGGGTGCGCTCGAAGGGCTGAAGACGGCTCTCACGGGCGAAGACGTCGAGGTGATCAAGAGCAAGACCAACGATCTCACCCAGGCCGCGATGAAGCTCGGCGAGGCCATGTACAAGGCCCAGCAGGCGGAAGCGCAGGCAGGGGCCGCGGCAGGCGCTGCCGGCGGAGCCGGTGGGGCCACGAACGAAGCGAAGGGCGAGAAAGTCGTCGACGCCGAGTTCGAGGACGTCACCGACAAGAACAAGAAGACCGGCTCCTGATCCGGAGCAACGGACAGGACAAAACGGCCTCCCGCGCAAGCGGGAGGCCGACCTGCAAGGGGCATCCGTTGAAGGGCATGTTGGGGGCCGCGTAGAGCGCTATGTCGCAGGACTATTACGAGCTACTGGGAGTCGGCCGGACGGCAAGTGCCGACGACATAAAGAAGGCGTTCCGCAAACTCGCCATGCAGCATCACCCGGACCGCAATTCGGGTGACAAGGAAGCTGAGAAGAAATTCAAAGACATCAATCACGCCTACGACATCCTGAAGGACCCCGAGAAGCGCGCTGCCTATGACCGTTATGGGCCGGCTGCCTTCGAAGGCGGCGCCGGTGGCCCAGGCGGTCCCTTCCAGGGCGGCCAGGGCTTCG
The DNA here is from genome assembly GCF_004297405.1 of Reyranella sp. Classification (GTDB taxonomy): domain Bacteria; phylum Pseudomonadota; class Alphaproteobacteria; order Reyranellales; family Reyranellaceae; genus Reyranella. The sequence continues at coordinate 144,054 of NZ_SCVC01000047.1, read as the reverse complement.
ATTTCGGCTCGGTGTTCGGCGATATCTTCGAGGAGATGTTTGGCGCCGGCGGTGCCCGTGGACGCCCCGGTGGACGCGCCGACATGCGCGGCCAGGACCTGCGCTTCAATCTCGAGATCACCCTGGAGCAGGCATACGGCGGTACCGAAGCCACGGTGCGCGTGCCGAGTTCCGTCTCCTGCGAGGCCTGCCACGGCAGCGGCGCCGAGCCGGGCTCCAAGCCGCAGCAATGCCCTACGTGCCACGGCCGCGGCCGTCTCCGGGCCCAGCAGGGTTTCTTCACCGTCGAGCGCGCCTGCCACACCTGCCATGGCGCAGGTCAGGTGATCGACAAGCCTTGCCGCACCTGCGCGGGCCAAGGCCGCGTGCGGCGCGAGAAGACTCTCAAGGTCAACATCCCGGCCGGCGTCGAGGATGGCACCCGCATCCGCCTGACGGGCGAGGGCGAGGCCGGCGCGCGCGGCGGCCCCGCGGGCGACCTCTATGTGTTCCTGTCGGTGCGTCGCCATCAGCTTTTCGAACGCGAGGGCGCCGACGTGCATTGCCGCGTACCCATCTCGATGGTGCAGGCCACGCTCGGCGGCAGCATTGAAGTGCCGACGCTCGACGGCAAGATGGCCCGCATCAACATTCCGGCCGGCGCCCAGGGCGGACATCAGTTCCGCATGCGCGGCAAGGGCATGCCGATCGTACGCTCCAGCCAGCGCGGCGACATGTATATCGAGATCAATGTCGAGACGCCGACCAACCTGACATCCAAGCAGAAAGAACTGCTCAAGGAGTTCGAGAAGGCCGGCAAGACCAGCCCCGAATCCGAGGGCTTTTTCAGCAAAGTTAAGGAAATGTTTGGCGGCTGATGGGGCACTGGTTCTCCATCGCCGCGGATATCGCTCTTTCGGCCTTGTTGCCCGTCGCTTCGGCGGCCCTGATCTTTCTCGCTGAAGCGCGGGGGCCACTCTCCAAAACGATACGGGCCACGCGCGGCGTCGTTGCTCCTTACTTTGCTTCAGTCGCCGTCCTATTCGGCTTGTTCGCAGCCTTGCTGGCGAGCGACGTGTGGCAGAAGACCAACGAAGCCAAGCGAGCTGTGCTGGCGGAGGCCCATGCCGTCGAAACGCTGGGCTATTTCGCGCGCGCCAACGACCTGGAAGAACTGATCTTTCCGCGCCTCAAAGCCTATGCGGCAGCGGCGAGTGAGGAGGATCCCTATTCCTCAGCGATCGGTCCCGCCCGCAACGAGACCGACAAGGCTGCCCTCGACATCCTCACGACGGTCTCGCAGGCCTATGGTCTCGACGGCCCCACCCGTGCGGCCATGCTGACGACAGCGCGGGAGCTGCTGCGCGCCCATGACAATCGGTTGAGCCTCGCCAATGACGTGACGGCGCCCATCAAATGGATCGCCATCGTGGTGTTGGGCGCGCTGACTCAGATCGCCCTGCTCCTGGTCCATGTCGACAATCAGCGCGCCATGAGGGCGGCCATCAGCCTGTTCACTGTCGCCTTCAGCTTCTGCCTGGTGGTCGTCACGATCTTCGATGCGCCCTTCGACGTCATCCTGAGAAACGAGCCCGCGGCCAGCCTGACCTTTACTTTAGGCAGCCTCTAGGCTGCCGGCGCACTGACCGGGGCTCGGCCCTGGCTTCTTAGCAGCCGAGCTTTCTCGCGACCTCGACGATCGAGTTGCCGACGGCGTCCCAGTCGCCTTCGACCTTGAGGTCGCGCGTCTGCTTGGGACCATGCTCGGTCGGGCGGTGCACGAAGCCCGTCGCCAGGCCGCACTTCTGCGCCGCCGCGAGATCGTTGTTGTGGGCGGCGACCAGCATCACCTGATGCGGCTTCAGGTACATGGTATCGACCACGCCGAGATAGGCTTCCGGGTCGGGCTTGTAGTGCCTGAAGGTCTCGCCCGAGAAGCAGTGATCCCAGGGAATGCCGCTGTTCTTGGCCATGTTGATCAAGAGCGCGACGTTGCCGTTGCTGAGCGTGGCGACGACGAATTTCTTCTTCAGCAGGCCGATGCCTTCGACCGAATCGGGCCAGGGCCGGAGCTTGTGCCAGAGGTGCGTGAATTCCCACGACCCCTCTTCGCCGGGATGCTTCAAGCCGCGCTTTTGGAGCAGCATCTCGAAGGCTTCCTTGTGCAGCTCGTCGATGCGGGTCCAGGGCAGTTCGCCTTTGCGGACACGGCCCATCTGCGGCTGGTAGAGGCCGCGCCAGTCATCGGCGAAGCTCGTCCAGTCGGTCTCGAGTCCATACTTCTTGCCGAGCTTGGGCAGGTCCTCGATCAGGCTGCCGCGCCAATCCACCACCGTGCCGAACACATCAAAGATGCAGACCTTGAGGTCCGCCAGATCCTTAGCCATGAACACTCCTCCGTTTGCCGGAGTGTGGCGTCGACCGGCGCGCTTGGGTAGGGTCCGCGCATGGTCTGGAAGCACGACACGGTGATTGGCACCGATGGCAAGCCGCGATGCGGCTGGGCCTCGGCCGATCCGCTCTACGAGAAGTATCATGACACCGAATGGGGCCGGCCGCTGCGCGACGATCGCGAGCTGTTCGAGCTGCTGACACTCGAAGGCTGCCAGGCTGGGCTCTCCTGGATCACCGTGCTGCGCAAGCGCGAGCACTATCGCAAAGTCTATGACGGCTTCGATCCGCAGAAGATCGCCCGCTACACGCCGGCCAAGCTCGCCAAGCTGCTGGCCGATCCCGGCATCATCCGCCACCGCGGCAAGATCGACGCCAGCGTCAGCAATGCCCGCGCCTATCTCGAGATCGTGGAGCGCGAGGGTTCGTTCTCGAAGTTCCTGTGGAGCGTGGTCGACGGCAAGCCGCGCAAGAACCGGCCGAAGACGCTGAAGGGCGTACCGGCCAAGACGGCCGAGAGCGATGCGCTTTCCAAGAAGCTGTCGAAGGCCGGCTTCAAGTTCGTCGGCTCCACCATCTGTTACGCCTTCATGCAAGCTTCGGGCATGGTCGACGACCATGTCGCGGGCTGCCATCGCTGCAAGGAGTGAGTTTTGAGCAAGCGTGTGTTCATCGGTGCCCTTGGCACCGAGACCAATCAGTTCGTCCCCTTTCCAACGGGCCGCCGCGGCTATGAAGAGCACGGCATCTGGCACGGCGATGCCACCAAGCACGAGCCAACCAACTTCACCGCGCCGATGCATGTCTGGCGCAAGGAGACCGAGAAGCGCGGCTGGACGGTGATCGAAGGGCTGGCGACCTTCGCTGCCCCGTCAGGCACCACCGTCCGCAAGGTCTACGAGGACTTCCGCGACGAGATGCTGGCCAACATCAAGGCCGCCCTGCCGCTCGATGCCGTACTGATCAACGTGCACGGCGCCATGGTGGCCGACGGTTACGACGACTGCGAAGGCGACCTGCTCTCGAAAGTTCGCGCCATCGTCGGCCCCAAGGTCGCCATCGGGGCGGAGTTCGACCTGCACTGCCATTTGAGTGCTCTGATGCTCGACAGCGCCGATGTGCTGGTCGGCTACAAGGAATACCCGCACACCGACACGATGGAGCGTGCGGCGGAGCTGTTCGCCATCATCGCCGACACCGTCGAAGGCAAGGTGAAGCCGGTCATGGCGCGCCACGACTGCCGCATGATCGCGCAGTACCGCACCTCGGTGCCGCCGATCAGCGAATTCGTCGTCCGCATGAAGTCGCTCGAAGGCAAGGACGGCATTCTCTCGGTGTCGCTCAGCCACGGCTTCTCGTTCGCCGATGTCGAAGATGTCGGCACCCGCACTTTGGTCGTGGCCGATGGCGACAAAGCCAAGGCCGAAAAGCTTGCCAAGCAGCTCGGCGAGGAGCTGTGGGCCAATCGCGAGCGCTATGCCACCAAATACCTCACCATCGACGAGGCGATGGACCGCGCCGCCTCGCACAATCAGGGTCCGCTGGTGCTGGCCGATCGCGCCGACAATCCCGGCTCAGGTGCGCCTGGCGATTCAACCTTCGTGCTGAAGGAGTTGGTCGCCCGCGAGATTGGCCCAGCGCTGTTTGGCGTGATGTGGGACCCGATGGCCTTCCAGATCGCCGAGGAGGCGGGCGAGGGCGCGCGCATCCGCATGCGGCTCGGCGGCAAGTCGGGCGCGGTGAGTGGCGATCCGGTCGATCTCGACGTCACGGTGAAGAAGATCGCGCGCAACGTCTTCCAGCCCTACGGGCCGGTGATGTCGCCGCTCGGCGACATGGCGCTGCTGTCGTCGGAGCATGTTGATATCGCTATCTGCACGCGCCGCACCCAGACCTTCCACGCCGACGCCTTCAAGGCCGTCAGCGCCGATCCATCAGACTATCGCGTGGTGATCGTGAAGTCGGCGCAGCACTTCTATAATGGCTTCGTCGGTCTCGCGAAGGAGATCCTCTACGTCGCCTCACCCGGCGCCGCCGATCCCGACGTCACTCGCTGGCCCTACACCAAGCGCAAGACGCCGTTCTGGCCGAAGGTGGCGGATCCCTGGAAATAGCCGCCCGCCTTACGGCTGCGGCGGATAGCGGTCGAACGCCGGCAGTTCATGGACGTTCTTCATCCATCCGATCCGGTCGGCGACCTGGATGTGGACCTGCGCCGGCACCGCATCCGGATCGTCGTAGGTCGCGCTCCGGATATCGATGAGTCCCGGCAACATCTTCGCATTGTCGTAGAAGAGCCCGGTGCCGCAGTCGGGACAGAAATGCCGTCTTCCATGCTCCGATGAGGCGTAGACCTTGGGAGTACCCTTGGTCACCTTGACCGCGTCGTGCGGGTACATCGTCCAGCCCACCATCGGCGCCCCGGCGTGCCGCCGACAGTCCGTGCAATGGCATAGCGCGTGGTGGAGGGCGTCGCCCCCGGCCTGATAGCGAATTGCGCCGCAATGGCAGCCACCTGTAATCATCGTCTGCTCTCCTTCGTTGGAATCTCTGTCTACAGCAGCGGTTCGAGGGCCTCGCGCGTGGTCTTGCCTTCGACGACGGGCACGACCTCGAATTCGACGACCTCCTGCCAATCGGCAATCCAGCGCTGGAAGGTCGTGATGTCGTCGGTTTCCATGAGCTGGAAGCAACGACCGAGATCGGCTGTCACGTAGCTCGCGACGAACGTGAGCCCATCCGGCAATGCGCGGCCCTTGTCGCGCAGCTTGCGGTAAACGGCCTTGCCGTCCTGATTCTTCAGCTTCTCGACCACCATGAAGAGCATGTGTCCTCCACACCTTGAGTTGGCTAATCTATGCCAACCAAAGAAAAGAGGAACGAGATGAAGATCGCCGTCGTCGGCGCCGCCGGGCGCATGGGTCAGATGCTGATCCGACAGATTGCACGCACCGAGGGCGTATCGCTGGCCGCCGCCAGCGAAGCGCCGGGCAGCAAGGCGATCGGCAAGGATGCTGGCGAGGTCGCGGGCCTCGAGGCCAACGGCATCAAGATCGGCGGCGACAGTGCCGCTGCCATCGCCGCAGCGCAGGTCATGATCGACTTCACCGTGCCGGCCGCCACCATAGCCCATGCGAAGGTCGCCCAGGACAAAGGCGTGGCGATGGTGATCGGCACCACCGGCCTCGACCCGCAACAGACGGCGCTGATCCACGAGGCGGCGAAGAAGGTGCCGATCATGTGGGCGGCCAACATGGCGCTGGGCGTCAACGTGCTGCTGGCACTGGTCGAGAAGACCGCCGCGCTGCTCGACCCCAGCTACGACATCGAGGTGCTGGAAATGCACCATCGCCACAAGATCGACGCGCCGTCCGGCACGGCGCTGGCGCTGGGTCGCGCCGCGGCGGCCGGCCGCAAAGTCAAGCTCGAGGATGTCTGGCGCAAGACCCGCGACGGCCATACCGGCGCGCGCCCCGTAGGCGAGATCGGCTTCGCCACCCTGCGCGGCGGTGAAGAAGTAGGCGTGCACACGGTCTATTTCGCAACAGGTGGCGAGCGGCTGGAGCTCAACCACCGTTCCTTCAGCCGCGAAGGATATGCTTCAGGCGCCGTGATGGCTGCCAAGTGGCTGGAGGGCAAGAAGCCCGGCCTCTACGGTATGAAGGACGTGCTGGGCCTTTAGCCGGGCTCTTCGTCCCAGGCGTGGCGATAGCGCGGCGCACGCATCTCGGCCAGCGCCGCCTTGAGCTGTTCGCCCACGTGCAGGCGCTCGACCGGCGCCAGGAAGCGGCCGATCACGGTCCGGTTGCCGCGCGAGGCTACGACCAGCCGTTCCTCGGTCAGCTCGATCTTCAGCCAGTAGGCATCGAGGCGCTGCTCCTCGCGCTCGCCGTCGGGCGCGACGCGGGAGACGATCAGCTCGAGGTCGGTCAGCAGCAAGGTCTCGCTGCGCCGCGCATCGAGATAGCTGCGCTTGAACAGCCACCACAGCAGCAGGACGTCGAGGCCCATGAAGCCGAAGACCGGCCAGGCGCCGATGATCATCATGGGCAGGCCGACCAGGAGATTTGCCGCGACGGCGCCACCGATCAGCCAGCGGAAGGCCTCGGGCGAGAGGCTTCGATGCGGCGTGAGTGAAGTGGCGAAATGAACCGCCGGAAGGGGCGTTTCAACCATGGTATGAGGCTATATGGCCCTGATGAAGCCCGCCGTCATCCCCGAGTTTTTTGCCCGCTTGCGGCAAGCAATCCCGGAGCCGGAGACCGAGCTGGAGTACGACAACGTCTACCAGCTCCTGGTCGCCGTGGTGCTTTCCGCCCAGGCGACGGATGTCGGCGTCAACCGCGCCACCAAGCCTTTGTTTGAAAAGATCAAAACACCCCCCCAGATGGTGGCATTGGGCGAGAAGAAACTGATCGACTACATCAAGACCATCGGGCTGTTCCGCACCAAGGCCAAGAACGTGATCGCGCTCAGCCATCTGCTGATCGAGCGGCATGGCGGCGAGGTGCCGCACACCCATGCCGAGCTGCAGGACCTGCCGGGCGTCGGCCGCAAGACCGCGAACGTCGTCATGAACGTGGCCTTTGGCGAGGCGACCATCGCCGTCGACACCCACATCTTCCGCGTCGGCAACCGCACCGGCCTGGCGCCGGGCAAGAACCCGCTGCAGGTCGAGCTGAAGCTCCTGAAGCGCGTGCCCGAGGAATTCCGGCTGCACGCGCATCACTGGCTGATCCTGCATGGCCGCTACACCTGCAAGGCACGCACGCCGATGTGCCCGACCTGCGTCGTGAACGACCTCTGCACCTTCAAAGGGAAGACGGTCGCAGCCTGAGCTGTCGGCCAGACCTCAGCGACCGAACATCATCGCGATCCGCGCACCGAGAAGCTTGCCGACGAACTTGAGAGAGAAGCCCGGATAGCTGGGCACGTCGGTCGGCAGGGCGCCGCTGCCGGTTTTGAACTTCGTGCAGATGCGCATCTCGAGTGGTGGGGCATTGCCGCCGAAGCGCGACCGGTACACCGGAATCCAGTGCTTCGAGTCGTCGAATTTCATCAACATCGCCGAATTGCAGCAGGTGGCAACGACCCGGTTCGTGTCGGTCTTCTCGCGGATTTTGAGGCTCTTCAGGAGTTCGGCGCCCTTGGAATATCGGACGCGGTCCTTGCGGTAGAGGGTGTAGCTGGTGCCGGAATCGGGATCTCGAACGGCGCCGGCGCCCGGCAGCGCTTCGATCTGGCGGGAGCCTTCCTGGCAGTCGTCGCAGTAGCAGGCGACGCTTGTGATCGGTGCGCCGACGGCTTCGACTTCGACGTTTCCGCAAGTGCAACGGGCGATCATGTTGTCCTTCAACCGTTAGGCTGCTTCGTCGATCCGGTCGCTCTCGTTGTCGACGATGACCGCCGTCTCGAAATAGCGGATGTCCGGCGGTGCGCCGTAGCGCTCAGCAATGTAGGCCTGCCATTGCGGTGTGTAGACCGCCTCGGCGTCGATGCGGCTCTTCCAGAGATAGACGCCACCGCCGATCCGGCTCTCCTCGTCGAACAGATAATATTTGCGGACCAGGCCTTTCATGCCGCGATACTTCGGCGCTGAACCCTTGAAGAGTTCGGCGGCCTGCTTGGCGTCGATTCCGGCCGGCAGCTTGAAGTTCACGATGGCGGTGATCATGGCGGACCTCCTTCAGTGTTTCGCGCGTTCCTCGCGCACGCTCCAGAGCAGGATGAAGCCTAGCATCAGAAAAGCCAGCACGCAGGCCATGCCGATCCGCGTCGAACCGCTCGCCGCCGTGACGATGCCAATGGCGAGCGGCGCCATCCACGCCGTCGCGCGACCGGAGAGAGCGAAGAGGCCGTAGAATTCGCCGGTCATCCCCTCGGGCGCGATCCGGCCGATCATGGTCCGGCTGGCCGCCTGCATCGGCCCCATGCAGAAACCCAGGATCAATGCGAAGCCCATCAGGGTCTTTTCCTGCAGCGAGCCGAACAGGCCACGCGTGGGACTGAGCGGATCCGCTGGAATGAAGTAGAAGACACGATCGGCGGTGACACCCACGATGCCCAGGGTGGCGATGATCACGCCCGCAATCGCGATCTGGACCGTGCGCTTGCTGCCGATCATGTCGTCGAGGCGACCGCCGAGAAAGGCACCCGGGATGGCGAACACCGTCAGGATGATGCCGAAAATGCCGAGCGTCACCGTGCTCCAGCCGAAGGTCGCGGCGGCATAGACACCGCCGAAGGCGATGATGGCTGCGAGACCATCGTTGTAGAGCATGAAGGCGATCAGGTAGGTGAGCGCGTTGCGGAAGTGGCTGAGCTTGCGCACCGTCGACACTAGGGATGCGCCGCCTTGCTTGGCCGCGACCCACAGCGACTGCCGTCTCGCTCCGGCCGAATCCGGCGTGAACAGGAACATCGGCAACACGAAGACCGCGAGCCACAACGCCGAGGCCGGCCCCACCAGTCGTTCGAGCTCGTGCGTCTTGGGATCGAGCCCGAACAGCGGCTGATCGCCGGTGCCGAGACCGAACATCGACGGCATCGAAACCGCCAGCACGATGAACAGTGAGATGAGGCCGCCGCAGTAGCCGAGGCCCCAGCCGAACCCGCTCAGCCAACCCATGCGCTGGGGCCGCACGATGTTGGGAAGCTGCGCGTTGTTGAACACGATCGACATCTCGGCGCCGACCGTGGCCGCGATCACCGCCCAACTGATCGGCATGATGAGATCGGGCCGGTCGGGATAGGCCCACCACAGGCCGGCGCACCCCGCCGCCAGCAGGAGCTGGAAGGCGAAGATGTAGGGCTTCCGCCGCCCCCCGGCGTCGGCCATCGCGCCGAGGAAGGGGCTCATCAGCGCGATCAGGATGCCCGAGGTCGACTGTGTGAAGGCCCAGGCCGATTGGCCCTTCACCGGATCACCGACCAGCACGTTGGCGAAGTAGGGGGCAAAGATGAAGGTGGTGATGATGGTGAAAAAGGGCTGGTTGGCCCAGTCGAATAGGGCCCAACTGAATTGGCCGAGCTTCGACGCTTCTTTGGGAGCGGCGGTCATGTGCCGCCAGTATGCCTCAGAACCCGTCGTTGCAGTTGCCAGATCGCATCACGGTTCGTGGGCGAGAAGGTCTTTTCCATCGCCTCCTGCCAGGGCAGCCAGAGTTGGCTCGTATGCTCATTGGGATCGAGGGTGGCCAGGACAGGTTCCGACACGGTGAAGCCGTAGACGTGTTCGACATTGTGCGTAACGCCGGGCGCATAGCGGCTCTGCCACTGCGCCCAGATCTCGTAGCGGTTGATGAGGCGCCAATCGGCGAGTGTGCCCTGGGAGAGGCCCGTCTCCTCCAGAAGCTCGCGGCGGGCCGTCGCTTCAAGGTCGGGATCATCGGGTTCGCGCGAACCGGTCACCGATTGCCACAGACCTTGCCCGGCCCGCTCCAGCAGCAGCACGTCGAGGCGAGGCGTGTGGATCACCACCAGCACGGATTCGGGGATCTTGAAGGCCATCTCGGGAGCCATTGGGCCAGCATAGCCGGAACATTGACTCCCTGCCCCCCGCCGCTATGGTCCGGCGGCATTTTTCGAGGGATTTCGATGAGCAAGCAGCTTCAAAGCGCAATCGACGCGGCGTGGGAAAAGCGCGATGGCATCAACAGCGCTACCAAGGGTGAGGTCCGCGATGCGGTCGAGACAGCAATCGCCGGCCTCGACGACGGCACCTTCCGCACCGCCGAAAAGTTCGGCGAGGAATGGGTCGTGCACCAGTGGCTGAAAAAGGCCGTGCTGCTTTCCTTCCGCCTGTATGATTCGGTGCCGATGGACGGCGGCGCTTCCTTCCCGGGCCTGGGCGCCGCCCCGTGGTTCGACAAGGTGCCGCTCAAGACCACCGGCTGGGACGCTGCGCGTTTCGCGAAGGCAGGCTTCCGCGCCGTGCCGGGCTCGATCGTGCGTCGCGGCTCCTATGTGGCGCCGTCGGTCGTGCTGATGCCGTCCTTCGTGAACCTCGGCGCCTATGTCGACACCAACACCATGGTCGACACCTGGGCCACCGTCGGCTCGTGCGCCCAGATCGGCAAGAACTGCCATCTCTCGGGCGGTGTCGGCATCGGCGGCGTGCTCGAACCGCTGCAGGCCAACCCGGTCATCATCGAGGATAACTGCTTCATCGGCGCCCGCTCGGAAGTGGTCGAAGGCGTGATCGTCGGCACTGGTGCGGTGCTGTCGATGGGCGTGTTCATCAGTGCCACCACCAAGGTGGTGGATCGGGCCACCGGCCAGATCCACATCGGCAAGGTGCCGCCCTATTCGGTCGTGGTGCCGGGCAACATCGGCGGCGGCCCCGACCGGCCTTCGACCTATTGCGCGGTGATCGTGAAGACCGTCGACGAGCGCACGCGCTCGAAGACCTCGATCAACGAACTCCTGCGGGACTAGGCCAGACTCAGCCGGCGTGGCGTTTCCACTCCGGCTGTTTCTTCAGGTGCGCACCTTCCTTGGCCAGGATCTTCGCCGTGCGCTCCGGCGGGAAGCCCAATTCGACGAAGGCGGGGCCGACATTGGCGACCTCGCGATACTCCGCGATCTTGCCGTCGCGCAGGCTCATCATCGACACGCCCTCGAAACCGACCCGCCGGCCCTGGGCTTCGGGCAGCTTCGAGACGTAGCTGAACGTGTAATAGGTATAGAGCATACGACCGTCGCTGACCGGCCGGTGCATGTCCCAACGGAACTCGTGGGCGGTGCGATAGAACCAGTCGTCGATCAGCTCGGCGATCCTCTCGCGACCGCTGAAGGCGCCGTAGAACACGTCGTGATAGACGCCGTCCTCGGTGAACAAGTTCGCGAAGCTCTTGCCGTCGCGACGTTCCACAGCCGAGCAGAACGCCTTCAGCAACGCTGACGTTTCCATTGATGACCCTCCCGTATGGTCGCAATCATGACTAAAGTACTGCCAGCGGCCAAGACCGCCGCCGGGGAGACTTCCGTATGAGCTTCTGGATCGTCATTGGCGTCATCGCCGCCATCGGCTTCTGGCTAGTCGCCGTTTACAACGGCCTGGTCGGTGCCCGGAACCAGGGGCAGACCGCCTGGAGCCAGATCGACGTCCAGCTCAAGCGCCGGCACGATCTCATTCCCAATCTCGTGCAGGTGGTGAAGGACGCCATGGGCTACGAGCAGGAGACGCTCACCAAGGTGATCCAGGCCCGCAATGCCGCCGTCGCGGCGAGCGGCAACCCCGCCCAGGCTGGACCTGCCGAAGCGGCACTGTCGGTGGCGACACGCGGCCTGCTCGGCCTGGTCGAGAACTATCCGCAGCTCAAGGCCAACGAGAACGTGATGCAGCTCCAGGAAGAGCTGACCACGACGGAGAACAAGATCGCCTTCGCGCGCCAGTTCTACAACGACTCGGTCAACACCTATAACACCCGCCGCCAGAGCTTCCCGGCTGTGCTGGCCGCTGCATCGCTGGGCTTCGGGCCGATGGATCTCTTCACCATGCCCGAGACCGAGCGCGAAGTGCCCAAGGTCGCGCTGCGCTGAACGTTCCGTCCGGACAGGACGCGCGGCCTTGACGCTCAGCACCGCCACGACCGATTTCGTTGCCGCCCAGCGAGTCAATCGGCGCAACACGTTCCTGCTGCTCGCCATTCTCACTTTGCTGGCGGCATCACTTGGCTACCTGATCGGTTGGCTCCTCTCGTTCGATGACGCGGCTCCACGCGGATGGAGCAATGGCGGCGTGATCGGGGCCGGTCTGATGGCAGCCGCGAGCATCGGCTGGAGCCTGGTATCCCTGGCCATCAGCGACAAGATGGTCCTCGGCATGGCGAGCGCCAAGGACATCGACAAGGCCGACGCGCCACAGCTCTTCAATGTCGTCGAGGAAATGTCGATCGCCGCGGGCATACCAATGCCCAGGGTCATGGTTCTCGAGACCGATGCGCTCAACGCCTTCGCCACGGGTGCATCGGTTCAGCGCGGCACTATCGTGGTGACGCGCGGCTTGCTTGACACGCTCAGCCGCGACGAACTGCAGGGCGTCGTTGCGCACGAAATGGCCCATATCGCCAATCTCGATACGCGCTACATGGTGATGGTGGGAGTCACCGTTGGCCTGATTGCCCTGGTCTGCGACATGGCCCTGCGCACGCTCAACTGGGGTGGGTCGGCGCACAACAGGTCTTCCAGCGGCGACAAGAAGAATTCCGGCGGCGCGGCGATCCTGATCATCATCCTGTTGGTGATTGGCATCCTGGCGCCGCTGGCCGCCAAGGCCGTGCAATTCGCGGTCTCGCGCCAGAGAGAGTATCTTGCCGACGCCACGTCGGTGCAGTTTACGCGCAACCCCAACGGGCTGATCTCGGCACTGGCCAAGCTCGCCGAGAAGGCGGCGCCCTTCCCCGGAGTGAGCCATGCCACGCAGCATCTCTTTATCGTCAACCCCGTCCAGGACTTCACCAAGGACACGCCGGCACTGCTCGCGACGCACCCCGATATCGAGGATCGCATCGCTCGTCTGCGCAATCTGGGCGGCTAGTACCGGCTTTGCCGCCGCCTTCGATCTGCAAGGTCATCGAGGTGCCCGTGGCCTCGCGCCCGAGAACACGCTGGCCGGCTTCAAGGTGGCGCTCGACCTCGGCGTCAGCACGCTCGAAACCGACCTCGCGGTCACCAAGGCCGACGAGGTGATCATCAGCCACGATCCGCTGCTCAATCCCGATCTGACGAGAGAGCCGGATGGTCAATGGCTGGCGCGGCCGGGGCCTGCGATCCGCACCCTCACCTATGAAGAGCTGAAGCGCTACGACATCGGCCGCCTCAACCCCGCCAGCAAATACGCCCAACAGTTTCCCGAACAGAAGCCGGTCGATGGCCAGCGCTTCCCGACACCGGCCGAGTTTTTTGCCATGGCGGGTCCTGACGTGCGCTTCAACATCGAGATCAAGACCGATCCCAACAAACCCGACCTCACGATCGATCCCGTGCGATTTGCCGGCCTCACCGTCGAAGCGATCCGCAAGGCCGGAACCGCGGCGCGCAGTACGGTGCAGTCGTTCGACTGGCGCGGCCTTCTCGAAGTGAAGAAGCTGGCGCCTGAAATCGCCACAGGCTGCCTCACCATCGAGAGCAACAACTTCGACACGGTCGGCCGGAACGGCAGCAGACCTTCGCCGTGGCTGGCTGGCCTCGATCTGGCTGCGCACGGTGGCTCATTACCGCGACTGGCCAAGGCCGCCGGCTGCGCAACCTGGTCACCCTTCTGGCGCAACGTCACGGCGGACAATGTGAAAGAGGCCCAGGCACTGGGTCTCAAGGTCGTGCCGTGGACGGTGAACGTTCCGGCCGAGATGGCGCGATTGATTGATCTCGGAGTCGACGGGCTGATCACGGACTATCCCGACCGCGCTCTGCCTATTCTCGCAGCCAAAGGGCTTAAATCTCGCTAGGCGGTTGACTCGGGCGGTTGTGTGTTCTGTATACAGATGTATGCGCCCGATCCTCCCCGAACCAGACCTGTCCGAACGTATCCACGACTCCGTCCTTGAGGCGATCTGCTCTGGCGAACTGAAATCCGGCGCGCGCATCACCCAGGAAGAACTGGCACAGCAGTTCGGCGTGTCGCGCCAGCCGGTCCTGCAGGCGATGATGCTGTTGCGGCGCGAAGGCTTCCTGATCGATGCTGGCCGCAAGGGAGTCTGTGTGGCGCCGCTCGACGTTCAGCAGGCGCGCAACCTTTACGCCGTGCGCGCCGCGCTCGACGGTGCCGCTGCCCGTCATGCGGCCGCCAACTACACACCGCATCTCGTTCAGCGTGGCCGCCAGCTTCTCGATGTCGGCCGCCGTGCCGTGGCCAGCGCCTATGTGCCGTCGGTGATCGAAGCCGATATCGATTTCCATCTCTTCATCTACGAAGCCTCGGGCAATCCGCTGTTCGGCGAGACCGCCCAGCCGCACTGGCAGCATCTGCGCCGCGTGATGGCCGCCGTGCTGAGCGAAGAGGATCTGCGCGTCAGCGTCTGGGACGAACACGAAGGCATCCTGCGCGCCCTCGAAGCCGGCCAGACCGCGGAGGCCGAAGCGCTCTGCCGCGGTCATGCCGAGCAGATGGCCGACATTCTCACGGGACGACTGAAGGTCGTCATCTCACGCGCCGCCTGATAACGGCGCAAACAACAAGGCAAGGAGGAACCGCCATGAAGCTCACCTCTGAGCAGCTCCGGCAATTCGACGAAGAGGGCTATCTCTTTTTTCCGAACTATTTCTCGCCCGAGGAGACGCAGATTCTGAAGACTTCGGTGCCCGAAGTCTTCGCGCAGCGTCGCGAGGAGAATGTGCGCGAGAAGACCGGGGATGTGGTGCGCACGGCTTTCGCCGTTCACACCTATCATCCGGTGTTCGAGGCGCTGATCCATCATCCGCGCTTCGTGGGGCCCGCCGAACAGCTCCTGAAGGACAAGACCTACATCCATCAGTTCAAGATCAACGGAAAGGCCGCCTTCGACGGCGACGTCTGGCAATGGCACCAGGACTACGGCACCTGGAAAGCCGATGATGATATGCCCGAGGCGCGCGCCATGAACCTCGCAGTGTTCATGGACGACGTGAACGAGTTCAACGGCCCGCTCTGGTTCATCCCGAAGAGCCACAAGAAGGGCGCGATCGAGGCCAGCCACGACCTCACCACGACGTCCTATCCGCTTTGGGTCATCGACAACGACACCATCGCCAAGCTGGTGAAGCAGGGCGGCATCGTGGCGCCCAAGGGCGGCCCGGGGTCGGCGATCTTCTTCCACGGCACGCTAGTGCACGGCAGCCCGCCCAACATGTCGCCGTGGGACCGCCAGATCATCTACGTGACCTACAACGCGGTCTCCAACGCCATCCGCCGCTTCAAGCGGCCGGACTATATCGCTCACCGCGACTTCACGCCGATCGATGCCTGGGAAGACGACGCCGTCATGCGCGCCGCCCAGCGCAAGGCCGCTGCGGAATAATCAGAAAAATTCGGAGGAAACGATGAGTCTCCATCGCATGCTCATGGCGCGCGCGGCCGAAGCCAAGCCGCTGCGCATCGGCGTGATCGGGGCCGGCAAGTTCGGCTCGATGTATCTGTCGCAGATCCCGACGACGCCAGGCATTCATTTGCTGGGCATTGCCGATCTCTCGCCCGACCGCGCCCGCGAAAACCTGGCGCGGCTGGGCTGGAAGCCCGACGTTACCTCCGCCACCTCGTTCGCCGATGCCCGCAAGCACGGCAGCACCTATCTCACCGACGATTGGCGCGCCCTGGTCAGTCACCCCGAGATCGACATCGTGGTCGAATCGACCGGCGATCCGATCGCTGCCGTCGAACACGCGCTCGAAGCTTTCCGCAACGGCAAGCACGTGGTCATGGTGACGGTCGAGGCCGACGCGTTCTGCGGCCCGCTGCTCGCCCAGCGCGCGGCACAGGCCGGCGTGATCTACAGCCTCGCCTATGGCGACCAGCCGGCGCTGATCTGCGAGCTGGTCGACTGGGCGCGCACTTCGGGCTTCGAGGTCACCGCGGCCGGCCGTGGTCACAAGTGGCTGCCACATTTCGCGCAGTCGACACCCGAGACGGTGTGGAAATACTGGGGCCTCAACGAGGAGCAGGCCAAACGCGGCGGCCTGAACCCCAAGATGTTCAACTCCTTCCTCGACGGCTCAAAACCCGCCATCGAGAGCACGGCCGTGGCCAATGCGACCGGCCTCACGCCGGCCCCGGATGGCCTCGCCTTTCCGCCGTGCTCAGTCGAGGATCTGCCCTTCGTGATGCGGCCGATCTCCGAAGGTGGCCAGCTCCACCACAAGGGCCAGGTCGAAGTGGCGTCATCGCTGGAGAAGGACGGCCGCGCGATCCCCTACGAAATCCGCAAGGGCGTGTGGGTCGTGTTCGAGGCCGCCACCGACTATCAGAAGAACTGCTTCGAGGAATACATGCTCTGCACCGATCCGTCGGGCCGGTATTCCGTCATGTACAAGCGCTGGCACCTGATCGGCCTCGAGGTCGGCATGTCGGTGGCGTCGATCGGCCTGCGCAAGGAGCCGACCGGCTGCCCGATCGGCTTCCATGCCGACGTGATCGCCACGGCCAAGCGCGATCTCAAACCCGGCGAGATGCTGGATGGCGAGGGCGGCTACACCGTCTACGGCAAGCTGTTCCCGTCGGAGAAGTCGACCACGCTCGGCAGCCTGCCGCTCGGCCTCGCGCACAACGTCAAGCTCCTGAAGCCGATCAAGGCCGGCCAGTCGCTGACCTACGCCGACGTCGCGATGGACGAGACGCTGACCGCCGTGAAGCTGCGCCGCGAGATGGAGCAGGCCTTCGCCCCAGCCGCGTCGAAGATCGCCGCGCAGTAGAGCCCCCGGCGCAAGGCCGGCCTGAGTTCATTTGACGTCACCAAATGTTCATGTGAAAGTCACATGAACAAAATGGAAGCGCTGCAATGTTCATTCGAACAATGCAGACCAAACAGGACGGAAAACGGGCTCAGGATCCGGCAATGCTGGCGGAAGATCGCGCGCGCGCCATCGTGGAGCTCGTCCGGAGAGACGGGTTCCAGGCCATCGACGCCCTGGCACTCCAGTTCGGCGTAACGCCGCAGACGATCCGGCGCGACGTCAATCTGCTCTGCGATCGCGGCCTGCTGCGACGACGCCACGGCGGCGTCGAACTGCCGCCCGAGGGCGAGAACCTCGCCTATCCCGCGCGCCAGGTCCTGAACATCGACGCCAAGCGCCGCGTCGCGCAGCTCGTGGCGCGCGAGGTGCCCGAGGGAGCCTCGCTTTTCTTTGGAATCGGCACCACGCCCGAGCAATGCGCGCTCGCGCTCGCCGACCATTCGGGCCTGCGGGTCATGACCAACAACCTCAACGTCGCCTTGGCCTTCAGCCGCAACACGTCGTGCGAGATCACCGTGGCAGGCGGGCGCGTGCGCAATCTCGACCGCGACGTGGTGGCCGGCGACGCCCACGGTTTCTTCAGCCGGTTCGCCGTCGACATCGGCATCTACGGCGTGGGCGGTGTCGCCGAGGACGGTACGCTGCTCGACTTCAACACCGACGAGGTGACGATGCGCAGCGAGCTGGCGCAGCATTGTCGGCAGCGCTTCCTCGTGCTTGATCACTCCAAGTTCGGCCGCGGCGCCACGGTGCGCGGTGGCCATGTCACCGAAGCGAACGTCGTATTCACCGATCGCCCGGTTCCGACCGCCATCGCCGACCAGTTGCGCGATGCCGGCGTGCGTCTCGTTTCCTGGTCCAACGACATCGCGTCCACGGACACAACAAGTCAAACAAGGAGGAGGGGCTGATCCCATGTTGAAACATCTCGCTTTCGCTGCCGCTCTCGGCATTGCCGCATTGGCCAACGTCACGGGCGCTGCCGCCCAGCAGCGTGCCATCTGCTACAACTGTCCGCCGGAATGGGCTGACTGGGGGTCGCAGCTCAAGGCCATCCAGGCCAAGCTCGGCATCCAGGTGCCGCCCGACAACAAGAACTCGGGCCAGGCCATCGCCGCGCTGATCGCCGAGAAGGCCAATCCCGTGGCCGACGTAACCTATCTCGGTGGCATTGCAGCCGACCCGGCCAAGGATGCCGGCGTGCTGACGCCGTACAAGCCGAAGAACTGGGAGAAGATCCCGGCCGACCTGAAGGATCCCGACGGCAACTGGTTCACGATCCACTCCGGCACGCTCGGCCTGTTCGTGAACAAGGCCGCGCTCGGCAACAAGCCGGTGCCGCAGAGCTGGGCCGATCTGTTGAAGCCCGAATACAAGGGGCTCGTCGGTTATCTCGATCCGACATCGGCGGCCGTGGGCCAGCTCGGCGTCATGGCGATCAACCTCGCGCTGGGCGGCACCTACGACAACCTCGATCCGGCGATCAAATTCTTCAAGGAGCTGGCCAAGAACCAGCCGATCGTGCCGAAGCAGACATCCTATGCCCGCGTCATCTCGGGCGAGATCCCGATCCTGCTCGACTACGACTTCAACGCCTATCGCGGTCAGTACACCGACAAGGCGCCGGTGCAGTTCGTCATCCCCAAGGAAGGCACGCTGGTGTTTCCCTACGTGATGGGTCTGGTGAACAAAGGTCCCAACCCGGACAATGGCAAGAAGGTGCTCGACTTCGTGCTGTCGGACGAGAGCCAGGCGATGTGGGGTAACGCCTACCTGCGTCCTGTCTTCGCCGACAGGCTGTCAGCCGAAGCCAAGGCGAAGTTCCTGCCCGACGCCGAGTACGCCCGCGCCAAGCCCGTGGACCTCAAGAACCTGGCAAAGGCGCAGCCTCAGATCGTCGAGCGCTACCGCAAGGAAGTGAACTGACCGACGCTCTGACACCGAAAGCGCGGCGGGGCGGCAATACAGCCGTTCCGCCGACGCTCGTTTGAGGAAATGCCGACGATGCGGCGCGACGTCCAACGACTGATCTTCTTGCTGCTGCCGGCTGGCATCTTCTTCGCGGCATTCTTCCTGCTGCCCATGGCGCGGCTGTTCTTCATCGGCGGCAGCGGCAAGACCGGCTGGGCCGCGTATGCCGCGATCCTCATCGACTCCCACTATCTCAGCAGCCTCATCTCGACGCTCGGTGTGGCCGCGGCGACGACGGTGGCCACGCTGATCATCAGCGGTATCTCCGGCGTGTTCCTGCAGCGCCACAAGTTTCCGGGCAATGCGGCCCTCGTGGCGATGCTGACTTTCCCGCTCGCTTTCCCCGGCGTGGTGATCGGCTTCATGGTGATCATGCTGGCCGGCCGCCAGGGGTTGATCGGCCAGGTGACGCAGGCCCTGACCGGCGACAAGCTGGTCTTCGCCTATACCTTGTCCGGCCTGTTCATGGGCTATGTCTACTTCTCCATCCCGCGCACCATCCTCACCGTGATGGCCGCCGCCGAGAAGCTCGATCCAAAACTGGAGGAAGCGGCCCGTTCGCTCGGCGCCTCGCCCTGGCGGGTCGTACTGGATGTCATCATTCCCGGCCTGAAGCCCGCCTTCATCTCCGCTGGCGCGATCTGCTTCGCGACAGCCGTCGGTGCCTTCGGCACGGCCTTCACGCTCGCCGCCAAGATCAACGTGTTGCCGATGGTGATCTATACCGAGTTCACCCTGTCGGCGAACATCGCCATGGCCGCCGCGCTGAGCTTCGTGTTGGGTGCGGTCACCTGGATCGTGCTGGCGCTGGCGCGCACGGCCGCCGGCTCCACTGTCGCCGCGGCGGGCTGAGGGAAGGACCGCACCATGAAGCATCGCGGCCTGTTCCTGCTACAGCTCGGGTTCACCTTGCTGGTCAGCGCCTTCCTGATCGTGCCGGTTATCCTGTCGATCCTGGCCGGCCTGACGGTGAACTACTTCGTCGGCCTGGAGAGCGGCCTCACCCTGCGCTGGGTGATCGAGGTCTGGACCGGCTATCGCGAGACGATCTTCCTCTCTATCGGCCTGTCGCTAGCGTGCCTCGCCGTCACCTTGGTGCTGGGTGTGCCGACGGCCTACGTCCTCGCCAAGCGCCAGACCGCCCTGACGCGGGCCATCGAGGAACTATTGGTGATGCCGGTCGCGGTGCCGGGGCTGGCGACCGCACTGGCGTTGATCGTGACCTATGGCAGCGTGTCGGGGTTTCGCACGTCGTGGGCCTTCATCCTGGTCGGCCACGTGCTGTTCACTCTGCCCTTCATGGTGCGCAGCGTGCTCGCCGTGCTGAGTGCCATAGACCTGCAGACGCTGGAGGAAGGTGCCGCTTCGCTCGGCGCCGGCTTCTGGTCTCGCTTCCGCGACATTGTGCTGCCCAACTGCCGTGCTGGCATCCTTGCCGGCTCGCTGATGGTGGTGACGCTCTCAATGGGCGAGTTCAACATGACCTGGCTGCTGCACACACCGTTCACCAAGACGCTGCCCGTCGGTCTTGCCGACGCCTACGCCTCGCTGCGGCTCGAGATCGGCAGCGCCTACACCCTGGTGTTTTTCTTGATGATCATGCCGCTGTTGCTGGGCCTGCAGGCTTTTGCCAAGCCGCGCCCGGTGAAGTTCGTGGCGGAGGAGACCGAATGACCGATATCGGCAAACCGCTCGCGATCGCGCTCCAGGGTTGCGCGAAGACCTTTGCCGACGGCACCAGGGCGCTTGAGCCACTGGACCTCGCCATCCATGCCGGCGAAACCATCGTGTTTCTCGGACCCTCTGGCTGCGGCAAGACTACGACCCTGCGCATCATCGCCGGACTGGAAGAGCCCGACGCGGGCGGCAAGGTTCTGTTCGACGGCGTTGACGTGACGCATCTGCCCATCGAGCAACGCAACGTCGGCATGGTGTTCCAGTCCTACGCGTTGTTCCCCAATATGACGGTCGCCGGGAACATCGGATACGGCCTCAAGATCCGCAAGACACCCGATGGGCAGATTAGGGCGCGCGTCGCCGAGATGCTGGCCATGATGCAGATCACGAAGCTCGCCGATCGCCGCATCGACCAGCTTTCGGGTGGCCAGCGCCAGCGCGTGGCGCTTGCACGCGCCATCGCCGTGAGGCCGCGCGCGCTGCTGCTGGACGAACCCTTGACGGCACTGGACGCCAAGCTACGCGATACCTTGCGGCTGGAGATCGACTCGCTGCTGCGTTCGCTCGGCATCACCGCGATCTACGTCACCCACGACCAGGCCGAGGCGATGGCGCTCGGCGACCGCATCGTGGTCATGGAGCACGGGCGCGTGGCCCAGATCGGGAAGCCGCGCGAGATCTACCAGCGCCCGGCGACGCGTTTCGTCGCCGAGTTCATCGGCACGATGAACCGCCTGACCGGTACAACGCAGAACGGCGTATTCAGCTGTCGCGCCGGAGATCTCGCCTGGAACGAGGCGCCCGGACACGCGACAGAGATTCTGTTTCGGCCCGAAGACATCCGCATCGCCGAAAGCGATGAAGCGTCCGGCCTGCACGGCAAGGTGGCCGCCGCCTTCTTCCTGGGTGACCGCACGCGGCTGTTCGTCGAGGTGGGCGAGGCGCGGCCGCTTGTGGTCGAGAGCACGGCGCGGCGCGAATTCAATCATGGCGATGCGGTGCGGCTCAGCATAGATCCACGCGGACTGCTCGTATTGTGAAGGCACTGCCATGCTGATCGCACAAATCACGGATACCCATATCAAGCTGCCGGGAAAGCTCGCCTACAAGAAGGTCGATACGGCGGCGATGTTGGAGCGCTGCGTACAAGAGTTGCTGGCTCTCAAGCCGCAGCCCGACCTCGTGCTGCTGACCGGCGATCTGGTCGATCTGGGCCGACCAGAAGAGTACGAGCATCTGAAATCGATCCTGGCGCCAATCAAGCAGCGCATCGTCGCCATACCCGGCAACCATGACGAACGCGCTGCCATGCGCGACGCCTTCCAGAGCGGCGGCTATCTACCGGTCGACGGTAAGTTCCTGCAGTTCGCCATCGACGAGTATCCGCTGCGCATCGTCGGACTGGACACCCTGATCCCGGGTCAAGGCGGCGGCGAACTCTGCGCCGAACGACTGGCCTGGCTCGAGCGCACGCTGGCGGAAAAGCCAAACGCGCCCACCCTCGTGCTGATGCACCATCCGCCCTTCGTCACAGGCATCGGCCACATGGACAAGATCGGCCTCGAGGGCCGCGACGGATTTGCGGCCATCATGGAACGGCACGGGCAGGTCGAACTCATCCTGTGCGGGCACTTGCACCGCACGATCCGCGCCCAGGTCGGCGGCCGGCCAGCTCTGACCTGCCCCAGCCCCGCACACCAGGTGGCGCTCGACATCGATCCCGATGCGCCAAGCTGCTTCCGCATGGAGCCGCCGGGTTTCATGCTGCACTGGTGGAACGATGGAAGGCTGATCACTCATACCGCCGTCATCGGCGATTATGAGGGGCCCTATCCGTTCTTCGATGCCGCCGGCAACTTGATCGACTGAACGGATAAGCCCAGCGCTTTAGAGCGCGTGCTCGGGGTCCTTCGCCACGGCAGGCTTGCCGTGGGCTGCGTCGCGCTCTTGCTCCTTCCGCGCCTTGAGAAGCTTGCGCAGGATCATGTTCCGCTTGAGCGCCGAGATATGGTCGATGAACAGGATGCCGTCGAGATGGTCAATCTCGTGCTGCAAACAGGTGGCGAGTAAGCCCTCTGCCGCAAGCTCCTGCACCTTGCCCTCGCGATCGAGATAGCGAACGGTGACCTTGGCCGGGCGGACGACGTCGGAATAGTGCTCCGGCACCGACAGACAGCCTTCCTCGTAGGAGACATCCTCGTCCGACGCGTCGATGATCTCCGGGTTCGCCATGAACAGCGGGCCGGTCTTGGTGTCCTCGCGCTCGATGTCGAGCACGATCACGCGCTTCAGCACGCCAATCTGCGGCGCCGCCAGGCCGATGCCCGGCGCGTCGTACATGGTCTCCAGCATATCGTCCATGAGCTGGCGCACGCCGTCGTCGACAGCCTCGACCGGCAGGGACTTCTTCTTGAGACGCGGATCAGGCGCCGTAAGGATGGGCAGGAGAGCCATTTGGCTTAGATATAAGGCAGATTTGGCGGTTTCAAGGTCAGTTACGGGTCACCATGGTGCCCACGCCGGCCTCGGTGAAGACCTCCAGCAGCAGGGCGTGCGGCACGCGGCCGTCCATGATGACAGCCGCCTCGACGCCGCTGTTCACGGCATCGATGCAGTTCTCGACCTTGGGGATCATGCCGCCCGAGATGGTGCCATCGGCGATCAGGGCGCGCGCCTGCTCAACCGTGATGTCCTGGATGAGCTTGCCGTCCTTGTCGAGGACGCCCGGCACGTCGGTCAGGAAGAGAAGGCGTTTGGCCTTCATGGCGCCGGCAATGGCGCCCGCAGAGGTGTCGGCATTGATGTTGTAGGTGAGTTCGTCGTCGACACCGAAGCCGATCGGCGCCACCACGGGAATGACGTCGGCGCGGCGCAGTTGCTCCAGCACCATGACGTTGATCTTGGCGGGCTCGCCAACCTGCTTGAGGTCGACCTTCAGGAGTTCGCCGGTCTTGGGGTCGCGCATCTCGGTCACCTTGCGCGCCAGGATCAGGTTGCCGTCCTTGCCGCAGATGCCGACGGCGATGCCGCCGCACTCGTTGATGTCGGCCACGATCGCCTTATTGATCGAGCCGGCGAGCACCATTTCGACGATCTCCATCGTCGGTGCATCGGTGACGCGCAAGCCGTTCACGAAGGTGCTCTTGAGGCCCACGCGCTCCAGCATCTTGTTGATCTGCGGGCCGCCGCCATGGACCACGATCGGGTTCATGCCGACCTGCTTCATCAGCACGACGTCGCGGGCGACCAGGTCGCCGAGCTTGGGGTCGGTCATGGCATGGCCGCCATACTTCACCACGAAGGTGGCGTCGTTGTGCCGGCGCATGAAGGGCAGCGCCTTGGAGATGGTCTCCGCCATGCGGATGAGCCGCTTCTGCTCCTTGTCGGTCTGGACCGGCTCGGCCATTTCTTCGCTTCCCGTAATGTCGGCTCAAGTTGGCAAAAGCCCTCTCCCGGCGCGGGAGAGGGCTAAGGCGGCATCATATATCAGGCGGGCAGCGGATAGAAGAAGTGCCCGTCCCGCGGCAGGATGTCCGCATGATGGATTATGAAGCTTTGGCTGCCCGCGGCTTTGCCGTCGCACGGAACCTGATCGACCCTGCGGATTGCCGCGCACTCGCGGCCCTCTGGCCGGATCAGGCCCAGTTTCGCAAGCACATCGTCATGCAGCGCCATGGCTATGGGCAGGGCGAATACCAGTATTTCGCCTATCCGCTGCCCGCGCCGGTCGAACGCCTGCGCCAGGCGCTCTATCCGGAGCTCGCTCGCGTGGCCAATGCCTGGAACGAGCAGCTCGGACGCCCGCAACGCTTTCCGACGACCCTGAAGGGTTGGCTGCAGCAGTGCCACGAGGGCGGCCAGAAGCGGCCGACGCCGTTGCTGCTGCGCTACGGGCCGGGCGACTACAACTGCCTGCACCGCGACCTCTACGGCGAGCTGGTCTTCCCTCTCCAGGCGACGATCCTGTTGAGCACCCCGGAGCGCGATTTCTCGGGCGGTGAGTTCATGCTGGTCGAGCAGCGGCCGCGCATGCAGTCGCGCGGCGAGGTCGTGCCGCTCGGCCAGGGCGACGCCGTGATCTTCGCCGTGAACGAGCGGCCCGTGAAAGGATCGCGTGGCTGGCATCGCACCGCCATGCGCCACGGCGTGTCGAGCGTACGCGAAGGTCAGCGCTTCACCTTGGGCATCATTTTTCACGACGCGGCGTAGAAGCCGTCAGACGCCGGCGACAGCCTTGATCTCGGCCCGCAGTTCAGGAATCCCGAAGCCCGTTTCGCTGCTGGTCGGCAGCACCACGGGATGGGCCGCACCATGCTTGCGGGCGATGGCCTCGGCGGCAGCCACGGCGCGCGGCACGTCGGCAGCCTTGAGCTGATCGGTCTTGGTCAACACGATCTGGTAGGAGACGGCGGCCTTGTCGAGATTCCGCATCGTTTCGCGGTCACTCTCCTTCACGCCATGGCGCGAATCGATCAGCAGGCAGACGCGCACCAAGGTGGGCCGGCCCCGCAGATAGGCCGAGGCGAGATCCTGCCACGTCTCCTTCATCGATTTGGATACCTGGGCGAAGCCGTAACCCGGCAAATCGACCAGCACCATCTGGTTCGCGAGATCGAAGAAATTGATCTGCCGCGTATGGCCAGGCTTGGCCGAAACGCGCGCCAGGGTGCGCCGGCCGGTGAGCGCGTTCACGAGGCTCGACTTGCCGACATTGGAGCGGCCGGCAAAAGCTACTTCGGGCCATGTCGTGGGCGTCAGCGATTCGAGGGACGCTGCGCCAGAGATGAAATCGCAGGGGCCCGCGAAAAGCTTGCGCGCCGCCTCGATTTCCTCCGGGGTACGCCCCTCTGGCGCGTCCCCCTCTCGTTTGTCCGTAGGCATCAGCCCTTCTTGCCGGAGCCCTTGCCGCCCTTCTTGTTGCTACCGTTGGCGGCTGCCGCCGGCGCCGCCGTTGCTGCGACCGGGGCCTTGCCGCCGCCGATCGGCGTGCCGTGGCGACGCATGATCATGTACTGCTGGGCGATCGACAGGATGTTGCTCCACGCCCAGTAGATCACCAGGCCGGCCGAGAACGGCGCCAGCATGAAGGTGAACAGGATCGGCAGGAACTGGAACACGCGGGCCTGCACCGGATCGGTCGGCTGCGGGTTCAGCTTCTGCTGCAGGTACATCGTGATGCCCATGATGATGGGCCACAGGCCGATGTTGAAGAAGTGCAGGAAGTCCGGCACGTGCCACGAGAAGAGCCCGAAGCCCGTGAGGATGGTGAGCGGATCGGGCGCGGCCAAATCCTTGATCCAGCCGTAGAACGGCTGATGGCGCATCTCGATGGTGGTGTAGAGCACCTTGTAGAGCGCGAAGAACACCGGGATCTGCACCAGGATCGGCAAGCAGCCCGCCGCGGGATTCACTTTCTCGCGGCGATAGAGCTGCATCATCTCCTGGTTCATGCGCTGGCGATCCTCGCCATAGCGCTCCTTGAGCTTCTCCATCTCCGGCTGCAGCGCCTTCATCTTGCTCATCGCCGCATAGGACTTGTTGGCCAGCGGGAAGAACACGAGCTTGACGATGACGGTCAGCACCAGGATCGACAGGCCGAAGTTGCCGAGCTGCACGTAGAGCCACTCGAGCAGCCAGAACAGCGGCTTGGTGAAGAACCAGAACCAGCCCCAGTCGATCGTGAGATCGAACTTCTCGATGCCGTACTTTGTTTCGTAGTCGTCGATCACCCGCACGATCTTGGCGCCGGCATAGAGGCGGGAGTTCGTCGCAACGGTTGCCCCAGGCGCTGCAACAAGACCGCCGCCGACATAGTCGATCTGGTACTTGAGGTCCGCGCCGGCGCCCGTCTGCTTGATCGACGCGTCGAGCTTGGCCGTCTGATCGGGCACCAGCGTGGCCATCCAGTATTTGTCGGTGATGCCGAGCCAGCCGCCCGTCGTGGCGATCTTCTGCTGCTTGTTGCCCTTGAAGTCGGAGTAGCTGAATTCCTTCAGCGCGCCGTTGAACACGCCGTAGGGGCCCTCATGCAGGATGTACATGCCCTCGGCCGCCGGCTCGCCGTAGCGTACGACAAGGCTCCAGGGGAACAGGGTCACCGGCTTGTCGGTGTTGTTCTCGAAGCTCTGCTTCACGTCGAACATGAAGAATTCGTCGATCGACACGGTGAGGCCGAAGATCAGACCCTGGCCGTTGTCCCAGGTGAGCTTCACCGGCTTGCCGGGCGCCACCGTCTGATTGTCCGCAGTCCAGATCGAGTCGGGACTCGGCACCTTGATCGCAGGATCGGACGAGGACCAACCGAACTCGGCGTAGTAGGGGTGGGCGCTGCCGACCGGCGAGAGCACCGGAACAGGCGGGCTCTTGGGGTCGATGGTCTCGCGGTACTTCACGAGCCGCACGTCGTCGATGCGCGCGCCCTTGAGCGAGATCGAGCCTTCCAGTTCGGCCGTTTGGAACGTGACGCGCGGGGTCTGGGTCAACGCCTCGCTGCGGCCGACCACCGGCTGCTGCGCGGGGGCTGCTCCCGGTCCAGGCTGCGTGCCGGGTGTGGCGGGCGCGCCCGGCTGGCCGGCCGGCGCCTGCGGGGCGCCGGACTGCGTCGTTTGCTGCGTGCCATTGACCGGCGGCTTGGCCGGCGGAAAGGCCACCTGCCAGCCCACGATGATCAGCACCGAGAGGACGATGGCGACGATGAAATTCTTCTGATCCATTTCAGACGATCTTTCGTGGCGCTTAGAAGCGCTCGGCGGGGTGGCAGGACAAGGCTTGGCGCGAACGCTGTGCAGCAGCGACCGGCGGGACGGGATCCCAACCGCCGGCGCCCCAGGGGCCACAGCGGCAGAGACGATGCGCGGCGAGCCAGCTTCCCCGCAGCGCGCCATGCGTCGTCACCGCCTCGGCCGCATAGGCCGAGCAGGACGGCTCATAGCGGCAGGCGCCGACGAAGAAGTACGCGAGCGTGAGCTGATAGCAGCGGATCGCGCCACGCAGGACGAAGGAAATCATGCGGCCCGGAAACTGGCGATTTAACAGCGCGGGCGCAAGCAGTCCGTGCAGGTCATGGCGTCGCGACGGCCTGCGCTTTGAGACGCTTCAGCGCCTCCTGCAGCTCCCGACGCATCGCGGTGAAGTCGCGGGCGAGGGCGCCCTGCCGGCCGACTAGGACGTAATCGAGGTCCGGCCGGGCTTCGGCAGGGATCACCATGCGGGCGATCTCCCGCAGACGCCGGCGTACGCGGTTACGAACCACGGCATTGCCGACCTTGCGGCTCACGGTGAAACCCACCCGGATGGCGGGCAGTGCAATATCGGCGGGAATGGGCGCCACCTGGAGCACGAATCCAGGCATGGCACAGCGGCGTCCGGCTTGGACGCGCAGGAAATCGCGACGATTCGGCAGACGCCCGAGGCGCGCCGCAGTCAAAAGAAGCTAGGCCGACAGGCGCTTGCGGCCCGAGCGGCGGCGATTGGCAATGACCTTGCGGCCACCGACCGTCGCCATGCGGGACCGGAAGCCATGCCGACGCTTGCGCACCAGCTTGCTCGGCTGATAGGTGCGTTTCATGACGCAACTCCTTCAAATACAACGCCCCCGCGCGGTGCGCAGGGGCAAATTCCGTGGGCGAGCGTAATAAGCGCGAGACGGCGGCGAGTCAACGAGGCCCAACGAAGCCCAATGAGGCCTAGGATAGCCAATGACCATCTTCCTGCACGGCTACCGCTACAGCGTCTACACCAGGATCGCCCGCCTGGCCCTGGCCGAGAAGGGCGTGACTTACGAAAGGGTCGAGGTGAACCCCTTCGCGGCTGACTACCCAGCCAATTATCTGCCTCTCCATCCCTTCCGACGGGTTCCGACCCTCGTCCACGGCAGTTTCGTCCTTTACGAGACCGGGGCCATCACGCGCTACGTCGACCGCGCCTTTGCCGGCCCGATCCTCCAACCGGCCTCACCCCAAGCCCTGGCTCGAATGGACCAGATCATCGGCGTGGTCGATTCCTATGCCTACTGGCCACTGGTCCGGCAGGTCTTCGTGCACGACGTCTTTCGTCCCCGCACGGGCGGCGAGGTCGACCCCGCCGAGCGCGACAAGGGCCTGAAGGAAGCCACACGTGTCCTCTGGGCGCTCGAAGCCCTGGCGTCCGATGATGCCCATCTCTGCGGCCCCGACATCTCGTTGGCCGACTTTCACCTCGGTGCCATGGTCGCCTACTTCGTCCTGTCGCCGCGTGGCGCTGCCTTGCTTGCCGAGTATCGGCGGCTCGCCGCGTGGTGGAGACGTTTCAGCGCTCGCGCCAGCCTCGCCGCGACCGACCCCGGTCTGCCGGTAACCCAGCCGTGACAGCATGTGCTTTGAGGTCCAGGGCGCGCGAGCGATGATCAGGGCCAGGCGATGCGAAAGGCCAGATGAACTCGTTGATGCTCCGCCGGCTGCTGCCCGTGGCGATTCTCCTCGGCGGCCTGGCGGTCTTCCTGCTGCTCGGTCTCGAGCGCTATTTTTCTTACGACCTGCTGTGTCGCCATCAAGCGACCCTGACCAAGTGGGTTGCGAAGCACGCCGTTATCTCGGCGGCAGCGTTCGTGTTGGCCTATGCGCTCGTCGTCGCTTTCTCGCTGCCGGTCGCCATGGTCGTCACGCCGGTGGCGGGCTTCCTGTTCGGCACCTGGATGGGAGCCGGTCTTTCGGTGATCGGTGCAACGCTGGGCTCGATCGCCGTCTTCCTCGCAGCACGCACGGCCTTCCGCGATCTCTTCCACGCGCGCGCCGGTGCCGCGTTGGCCCGCTTCGAGGCGGGCTTCCAACGCAACGACTTCAGCTATCTCCTGTTCCTGCGGCTGGTGCCGGTGTTTCCCTTCTGGTTGATCAACATTGTGCCAGCGCTGCTGGGTATGCGGCTCGACCGCTATGTGCTCGCGACCATGATCGGCATTGTGCCGGCCGCGATCGTCTATGCGAGTGTCGGCGCCGGCCTCGGCATGGTGATCGCGCGCGGCGAGCGGCCCGATCTCGGGATCATCTTCGAATGGCGTATCCTGTTGCCGCTGCTGGGACTGGCGGCACTGTCTCTGGTGCCCGTCGTCTACGCCCACCTGCGCAAGCCCAAAGTTACGTCCTGACATGAGCGAGCGCCTCACGCCCGATGTTTGCGTCGTCGGCGGCGGCTCGGCCGGCCTCGTCGTTGCCGCTGGCGCCGCACAACTCGGCCTCGACGTCGTACTGATCGAACGCGCGGCGATGGGCGGCGACTGTCTCAACTTCGGTTGCGTGCCCTCCAAGGCATTGATCGCGGCGGCAAAGGCTGCCCAGGCGCAGCGCAGTGGCGCCGCCTTCGGCATCGTTCCGGTCGAACCACGGATCGATTTCGGGCGCGTGATGGATCATGTGGCGGAAACGATCGCCGCCATTGCACCCAACGATTCGGTGGAGCGCTTCGAGAAACTGGGCGTGCGGGTTCTCAAGGAAGAAGCGCGCTTCGTCGGTCGCACTGAAATCCAGGCCGGCGCGTATCACGTCACGAGCAAACGCATCGTGCTCGCGACTGGCTCACGTCCGGCTCTGCCGCCCATTGCCGGTCTTGCCGACACGCCGCACTTTACCAACGAGACGATCTTCGCCAACCGCACCTTGCCCGCACATCTCCTGATCATCGGCGGCGGTCCGATCGGCATCGAAATGGCGCAGGCATTCCGGCGACTCGGCTCCCGGGTCACGGTGCTGGAAGCGGCGACATTCCTGCCCAAGGACGATCCGGAACTCGCCGCCATCGTCGTGGCGCGGCTGCGCAACGAAGGCGTCGATCTGCGCGACGGCGTGAAGATCGACCGCGTCGAACGCGCATCCGACGGCGTCATCGCTGCTCTCGCCGACGGAACACGACTCGCGGGATCGCATCTCCTTGTCGCCGCCGGACGCGCCCCCGTAACCGACGGGCTCGACCTCGACAAAGCCGGCGTCGCCCACACCAAGCACGGCATCACCGTCGATGCTTCGCTGCGCACTTCCAATCGCAATGTCTGGGCGATCGGCGACTGCAACGGTCTCTATGCCTTCACCCACATGGCCGGCTACGAAGCCTCGCTGTTCATCCGCGGTGCGTTGTTCCGGGCGCCGGCGAAGCTCGATCCAGCAATCGTACCCTGGGCGACTTACAGCGATCCGGAGCTTGCGCAGGTCGGTCTTGGCGAACGAGAGGCACGGCAGAAGCATGGCGACGGCATCAAGGTGCTGCGCTGGACGTTCGTGGAGAACGATCGCGCGCAGACCGAGCGCGCAACCGATGGCCTGGTGAAGGTGATCACCGACAAACGCGGCCGCGTCCTGGGCGCCGCCATCGTAGGGCCGCAGGCCGGCGAGCTGATCCAGCCCTGGTGCCTGGCCATCTCGCGCCGGCTCAAGATCTCAGCGCTGGCCAGCTTCGTGCCGCCCTATCCGACACTCGGCGAAGCCGGCAAACGCGCCGCCGGCAGCTACTTCACCGAGACACTGTTCGGCCCACGCACGCGAGGGCTTGTGCGCTTCCTGGCGCGACTGCCGGTCTGGTAAATGCGTAATGTGTCCGCCGAACGGACACCATGAAGGAGAGGCGTCATGACCCGACCGCGCATTGTCATCATCGGCGCGGGCTTTGGTGGACTGAGCGCCGCACATGCTCTTGGTGGTGCAAACGCCGACGTCACTGTCATCGACCGGCGCAACTATCATCTCTTTCAGCCGCTGCTCTATCAGGTGGCCACCGCGGGTCTCTCGCCAGCACAGATCGCCTCGCCGATCCGCGCCATCCTGCGCCGCGCCGCCAATGTGCGCGTGGTGCTCGGTCGGGTCTCCGGCATCGACAAGCAACGACGCATGGTCAAGGTCGACAGTCTCGAGATCGGGTACGACTATCTCGTACTGGCGACAGGATCGCGGCACGCCTACTTCGGCCACGACGAATGGGAGCGCGTGGCCCCCGGCCTCAAGAAGATCGATGACGCCACCGGAATCCGTCGTCGCATCCTGACGGCCTTCGAACACGCCGAATCGATGGCTCCGGCCGAAGAGAGAGCGCGCTTCCTCACCTTCGTCGTGGTCGGCGGCGGGCCGACAGGCGTCGAGATGGCCGGTGCCATTGCCGAACTCGCCCACGTGGCGTTGCGACAGGATTTCCGCACCATCAATCCGCGCGAGGCACGCATCGTGCTGGTCGAAGCGGGACCGCGCGTCCTGCCGGCCTTCCCACCTACACTGAGTGCGGCCGCACAGAAGGCGCTCGAGCGACTTCACGTCGAAGTTCGCCTCGGCACACCGGTTTCCAATTGCGACGAAAGCGGCGTGACGATTGGCAGCGAGCATCTTGCCGCCTCGACCATCGTGTGGGCGGCAGGCGTCGCCGCCTCGTCGGCGGCGCGGTGGCTGGGCACTGAAAAGGATCGCGTTGGCCGCGTGGTCGTCGGCCCCGACCTCACTGTGCCGGATCATCCTGAAATCTTCGTGATCGGCGACACCGCGCATGCACTAGGCAAGGACGGCAAACCCTTGCCGGGCCTGGCACCCGTCGCCAAGCAACAGGGTGCCTACATTGCCAAGGTGCTGCGTGCGCGACTCGCCGGCAAAAATCCACCGTCGCCCTTTCGCTACCGAGACTGGGGAACCTTGGCCACCATCGGCCGGCGGGCTGCCGTGGCCGACTTCGGCTGGCTGCGCCTGCACGGCACGATCGCCTGGCTGCTCTGGGGACTGATCCACGTCTCGTTCCTGATCGGCTTCAGGAACCGGTTTGTCGTGATGCTCGACTGGATCTGGTCCTATGTGACCTTCCAGTCGGGCGCCCGCCTGATCACCGGCCCGGGGTCGCACTAGAAGTATTCGCGCGGTAGTCTCTCATCGTAATGACCGCCGACGTCACCGTACCGGCCCAGTCCGTCCGTCCCACCCGCCGCCGCAACTTCGCCTTTGGCCTGTCGTGGCGGATTCTCGGGCTGGTCGTGGCTGCGGTCATGGCGGCCGAGGTGGCGATCTTCCTGCCGTCGATCGCCCGCTTCCGACTGGTCTATCTCGAGCAGCTCATCGAGAGCGGCGCTCTGGCTGCGCTCTCGCTCGACGCCACGCCCGACAACATGATCGACGAGAAGCTGAAGCGCACCCTGCTCGACCATGCGCGCGTCGATGCGGTAGCGCTGGTCGAGCCCAACCGGCCCAAACGTGCGCTGATGAACATCGAACCGCGGCCCGAGATGCCAGGGTTCAAGCTCAAGGACCGCAGCGCACTCGGCCTGATCTGGGACGCACTGTCCGCCATGTCGCACGACGGCTCGCGCTACATAAGGGTCGTTGGCGGCTCGATGCGCCTGCCGAAGGCCAAGGTATGGATCGTTGTCGACGAAATGCCGATGCGCGCCGCGATGTACGACTATGCCGGTCGCATTCTTGTCCTCTCGATCATCGTCGCCCTCTCGACGGCGGCACTGCTTTATCTGGCACTGCGCTGGATGGTGGTCAGGCCGTTGCAGAGTCTCTCCGCCGACATGACGGCCTTTCGCCGCGCACCGGAGGATGCTGGCACCGAGCGGCCGCCGACGCAGCGCAACGACGAGATCGGCGTGGTCGACCGCGAGTTCCAGAACTTGCAGCGCGAGCTGCGCGCCTCCTTGCGTCAGAAGTCGCGCCTCGCCGAAGTCGGCGCTGCGACCAACAAGATCAACCACGACCTGCGCAACATGCTGTCGACGGCACGGCTGCTGTCGGACCGGCTGGCGCGCAGCGATGACGAGCGCACGCGTTCGCTGGCCCCCACCATCCTCAACACAATCGACCGCGCGGCGCGGCTCGCCAGCGATGCCATCGAGTATGTGCGCGAGCGGCCGACGCCCAAGCTCGCCGAGGTCGATCTCGCAGACCTCGTCGACGAAGTTGGCGTCATCCTGCAGGAGCAGGGTGAGGATCGAGACCCGAACCTGCTGCGCGTCTGGCTGAACGAAATCGGTAACGATCGCGTGATGGCCGACCGTGACCTGCTCTATCGCGTGTTCCTCAACCTCGGCCGCAACGCCTTCGAATGCGGCGCCACCTCGGTCACCGTGCGTTGCCGTGCCAATGCCGGCTTCCTGCTGATCGACGTCGTCGACAACGGGCCAGGCGTGCCACCGGCGGTCGCCAGCCAGCTCTTCCGGCCGTTCACCACGGGCGGCCGCGCCGGCGGCGCGGGCCTCGGGCTGGCGATTGCACGCGATCTCGTGCGCCTCCATGGCGGCGAGATCACCCTGGCGGAATCGAGCGATCAGGGCACGACGTTCCGCTTCACCCTGCCGCTCAGCTAGCTCTCGGCCTTCACGCGCGCGAGGAAGGCACGGATGCGCTCGGCATTGCCCCCGAGATCAGATTCGCCAATGCGGCTCTTGGCGCGAATATCGATGCGGCTGCCCGTGCCTTGGGCGCGAATGCGCACGACGATGTCGTCGCGAAAGCCGAACCATTCGCTGGTCACGATCGCCTCCAGCCGTCCCTCGGCGGGAGCCCGCGCGACTATATCCCAACCGAGCGACATGGCGGCTCGATCGACCCGGCTAAACGCCTCGGCTGGCGGCACAGGCAGCACCAAGGGCTCGATATCGGGGAAGGCCGCTTTCTGCAGCGGCGCGCTGGCGGCAGGATAGGCCGGTGAATTTGCAGCGCCGCGGCGCAGTTGAAGCGTTGCGACCAACGGCGGTGGATTGGTCGTGTCGGTGGTGATGTCGTTGATCGCCGGCAAGCGCTGGGCCTGCAGGAACCAACGCACCGGCACC
This sequence comes from Reyranella sp., assembly GCF_004297405.1. Lineage (GTDB taxonomy): Bacteria > Pseudomonadota > Alphaproteobacteria > Reyranellales > Reyranellaceae > Reyranella. The sequence goes on along the minus strand of NZ_SCVC01000047.1, from coordinate 109,844 downwards.
CAGGCGGCGGCCACCCCGATCACAATGGCAAGCAACGCCGCAACGAAACCACGGCGCCTGTCCCCTGGGCGCGATGGAATGACGGTGGCAAGCCCCAGAGCCACACCAGCAACGGCGGCATAGAAGCCGTAGCGAAAGACGGCAATGGCGGCCTCGATGTCGAGGCCGAGGAAGCGGTGCAGCGGGCCGGAAGCGGCCACGATCACGGCGGCCACGCTGGCCAGAATGAAGGCCATACGCGCCAGCCGGTGGCTTATCGGGTTGGTCGGCCGAATAAACATCCACGCTCCGCTGGGGTGGTATCGTAACCGCGAAACGAAACCGACGCATCTGCTCGACAATGAGCACTTCATTCTCTATCCGGCGACGATGACTGCTGCCGACACCATCCGGCGCCGCGCCATGGCGGCAGGACTCATCGCCATCGGCCTATGGGGAATGCTCGCGGCGCTCTCGGTGCTGGCAGGTCCCATCCCGCCTTTCCAGATGGTGGCCATGACCTTCGCCGTCGGCGCGACGATCGGGATCGTGCGTGCCCTGATGCGCGGAGTCGGTTGGGCCGGATTGGTCGGCTGGCCGGGAAGGGTCTGGCTGCTGGGGATCGGCGGCCTCTTCGGCTACCACGCACTCTACTTCGCCGCCCTTCAGCTCGCGCCGCCGGCCGAGGCCAATCTCGTCAACTATCTCTGGCCGCTGCTGATCGTGCTGCTCGCCGCGCCGCTGGCCGGCGAGAAGCTGGGCTGGTCCCATCTCCTGGGCGCTCTCCTGGGATTTGCCGGCGTGGCGCTGCTCGCGTTCGGGCGCGGCATCCACTTCGCCGGTGATCACATGCTGGGCTATGCGCTGGCCTTGGGCTGCGCGCTCACCTGGTCGCTCTATTCCGTTCTGTCGCGCCGCTTCGGCGAGACGCCGACCGATGCGATCGCAGCTTTCTGTGCAGCTTCAGCCTTGCTCTCTCTCGCCTGCCATTTCGTCTTCGAGAGCACCGTCTGGCCTGCCACACCGACAGCCTGGCTCGCGGTACTCGCCCTCGGCTGCGGCCCGGCCGGCACTGCCTTCTATTTCTGGGATCACGCAGTAAAGCGCGGCGATATCCGCGCACTGGGGGCGCTCTCCTATGCGACGCCGATCCTTTCGACCGCCATCCTGATCGCCTGCGGCCTCGCGGAGCCGACGGGCACGCTCCTGATCGCCGCCCTGCTGGTCACCATCGGCGCCGTCCTCGCTTCACGCGAGTTGTGGAAGCGCTAACCGGGAGCCCAGCCCGGCGGGGCGAGTTCGAAACCGGCGAAATCAAACGCGGGCGCCACGGTGCAGCCGACCAGGGTCCAGTGGCCGAGTGAGCGCGCGGCCTGCCAGACGCCGCGCGGCACGACGATCTGGGGTGTCTCTTCGAGGCCGAAGTCGCTGCCGAGTCGCAGGTGACGCGTCGTTCTGCCGTCGTCACTCATGGAGAGTTCGAGTGGGGCACCGGCATAGTGGTGCCAGACCTCATCGGCATCGACGCGATGCCAATGCGAACGTTCGCCGGCCTTGAGGAGGAAGAAGATCGCCGTGCTGGCGCCGCGATCACTGGATGCCGTGGTATCGGCTGACCGGAAGGTCTCGCGAAAATGTCCGCCCTCAGGGTGCGGCTGCAGCCCGAGGCGGGCAATGATCTCGTCAGCGGTCACGCGATCAGGCCAATCAGGCGGGCGGCGGAACGGTTGCCTTCATCGACGGCAGCTTGCCGAAAGCGGTGAACCACTTGGCGAGCTTCGGCCGCTTGTTGCGCCAATCATGGCTGCCGAAACGGAAGTCGAGATAGCCCAGCGCGCAGGCGATGGTAATGGTGCCGATGGTCGGCTTGCCTTTCAGCGCCTTGGCCTCGGCTTCGAGCTGGTCGAGCACGCCGTCGACCTTCTTCATCTGGCCCTTGGTCCAGTCGGGCCAGCGCCGCTCTTCCGGTCGCAGGAAACCTTCGTAGCGCGCCAGCAGTGCCGCATCGAGCAGGCCGTCGCCCATTGCCTGCTGGCGCAACGAGACCCAGCGGTCACGGCCCTTGCGTGGGAACAGCTTGCGGCCCTTGTGCTGATGGTCGAGATACTCGCAGATCACCGGCGAGTCGAAGAGGTCCATGTTCTTGATCGACAGCGCCGGGATCTTGCCGATCGGATTGTGCTTGTCGACATCGGCATTGGGCGCCACGGGCGTCAGCGCCACGTTCACCATGTCGATCTTCTTGTCGAGCCCGGTCTCGAGCGCCAGCACCCGGACCTTGCGGGCATAAGGCGATGACGGCGAATAGTAGAGCCTCATCTTGGCCATGGTCGGTCTCCTGTCTTCCGGTCGCGTCAGGCGCCGGCCATCCGGGGGATCTCGGTATCGTTCAGCCGTACCTTGCGCGCCGTCTCGACGAGCTGCTGCCAGGTAGTGGTGTCGATCGGAACGCCGTTCTTCTCGCGATCGAGCTTGCGGGCGCGCTCCGGCTCGCCGGGAACCAGCACTTCATCGACGCCGGGCTGCGGCTTGGCCGACTTCACCCAGCCGATGAAATTGTCGACCTCGTCCTCGTAGAAAGCGGTGCCGCCCATCGCCTCGGGATCGATGATGATCGACAGCATGTTGTTGATGATGTCGGTGCCGTCCTTCTTGATCGTGCGCGGGCTGTGCGTGCGGCCACCGGTGAGCGCACCGGCAAGCAGGTCACAGATCACGGCGAGGCCGCCGCCCTTGTGCAGGCCGAACGGCAGGATGGCGCCATAGGGCGCGTTGTACATCACGCCCGGCTCGGTCGTGGCGTTGCCTGCCGCATCGATCAGCAGGCCGGGTTCCATCTGGATCTTCTTGTTGTTGGCGACCCGTACCTTGCCCATCGCCACCTGGCTGGTGGCGAAGTCGAGCACGATCGGCTCCTGGCCCTTGCGCGGGATGGCCGTGCAGTAAGGGTTGGTGGTGAAGCGCGCCTCGGCGCCGCCGAACGGGGCCACCAGCGACTTGTGGCCATGCACGTTGACCCAGTGCGTGCTCACCATGCCGGCGCGCGCGCACTGCTCGCCCCAGTGGCCGATGCGGCCGATGTGATGCGAATTCTTCAGGCCGACGACGCAGACACCGTGCTTCTTTGCACGCTCGATGCCGATGTCCATCGCCTCCTTGGCGATGACCTGACCGTAGCCGGCGCCGCCTTCGACCACGATCACCGCGCCGTTGTCGCGATCGATTTTGGCGTGGTGGTTGCGCTTGCAGGCGCCCGCCATGGTGTTCTGGATGTAATGCGGCATCATGCCGACGCCGTGGCTGTCATGGCCGAACAGGTTGGCCAGCACGAGGTGATCGGCCACCAGCTTCGCTTCTTCGGCCGAGCTGCCGTCCGCCCGGCAGATTGCCATCGTGAAGCCATGCAGGCGGTCGGGTTCGATCCGGACCTCACCCACAGAGCTCTGCCCTTCGGCCATATCTTTCTCTCCCCCGATTCACGCTTTCGGCGCGCAAGGTTCCGCGTCGTCCCGGCCCTGTCAACGACGAAGCGGCACGCCTTGAATACACTGGAAAAAAGACGCCCTGATTTCGCCCATCTGGCCGCCCAAACACGGCCGGATCATCGCCTGGGGTCTTTGCCCGTGGTAGTGAGCAACAAAGCCCTCTCTCGTTCTCCGGGAATCTCGCATCGGATGCGATCTCTAGCCCGCCTCGCCTTGTTCCTGCTGCTGCTGATCGGTGTTGCGGACACAGCTTCGGCTCAAACAGCGTCGCAGCAACCGCAGCGCCCCTTCGGTCAGCTCACCGACCTGTGGACGCGTCAGCTCGACCGCATTGCCACCCGCACGGAGCAGGTGGGCCTGTTGCCGGTCGAAATCGATGGGCTGCGCGAACAGGCGACCGACGTGCGGACCGCGGCGATCGCGGCAGCGGCGCTGGCGCGCAACGATCTCGCCGACACCAAGAAACTCCTGGCGCCGCTCGAGATCAAACCGGGCACCGATGCACCGCCCGAAACAGACGCGCTGAAGGAGGAACGCCAGCGGCTGACCGACCAGGCAACGCTCAACGAAAGCCGGCTCAAACAGTGCGAGGTGGTGATCGCGCGCGCCGACCAGCTGCTCGAACGCCTGACCAAGGTGCGCAGCGAGCTGGTGTTCCAGACCCTGACGCGACGTGATCTCTCGCCGCTGTCGGCCGAGGTCTGGACAAAGATCGGGCCGCAGCTCGGCACCGCACTCGAGACGCTGGGCACGGCCATCGCCACGTGGGCCCGCAACGGCCTTACACCTCTCCGCAAACAGGACCTTGTACCGCTGGCCTTTTGGGCAGCGATCACCATCGGCCTCTGGTGGTTCGGCCGTGCGCTGCGCCAGCGCTTTGGCCGCAGCGGCACACACGTCAACCTGCAGCGCTATCGCACCATCGCCACGGCCATCGACGGGCTCGGCCTCGTGCTGGTGCCGATTCTTGCGGTCTGGCTGGTCAGCAAGCTCCTTCTCGCGACAGCACCGCCAGCGCCCCTCGACAGGCTGGTGCCGGAAGTAGCGATCCGCCTGATCTGGCTTCTCCTGGTCTTCGGCATGACGGCAGCTGGCCTGTCACCGGGCCGGCCGGAATGGCGGTTCATGCCGCTGACCGACGACAGCGCGCAGTACCTGTCGCAGGCTTTGCGCCGCCTGATGGTGGTCGGCGTGGCGCTGGATCTCGTTTATGTCGCCCTGACCCGGGGCGCAGATCACAGCGCAATTGCTCCCGTTGGCGCGCTGATCCTCACCACCACAGTGGCGCTGCTGGCGCTGCCGGCGCTCTCCAATCGTTCCTGGCAGGCCGCGCGCCCTGAAGGCTCTGATCTGCCACCGATGATCGGCGGCACCTGGTGGTCGATCATCCGCCTGGTGCTGACCGTGATGGTCCTCTCATCCATCGCCTTCGCCCTGGCAGGCTATGCCACGCTCGCCTCGCACCTCCATGCGGCAATCTCGGCGACCTGTGCGTTGATTGCGATCGCTTTGCTGCTGCATCAGCTTGTCTCCGACCTGCTCGAAGCCGCCGCCGCGCCGGATACGCCGCCAGGTGCCTGGGTCCGCCGCCGGTTCGGCCTGCCGCCCGACACCACCATACGCGGTCAGCATCTGGTGCTGCTGCTGTTCGATGTGGCGCTGGTGCTGTTACTGGCGATCGCTATTCCGGCAGCGTGGAACGTCGACATCGACGCCATCCTCGACGGCTTCGGCCAGCTCTTGCGCGGCGTGAAGGTGGGCGGCGTCACCATCTCGCTCGGCAATGTCGGCATGGCGATCATCGCCTTTGCCGTCTGCATGCTGCTTGCCCGTCTGGTGCGCAGCATCGTGCGCGACCGCGTCCTGCCGAGCGTCGACGCGCCCCTGCCGCTGCGCCAGTCGATCGATGCCGGCCTCAACTATGTCGGCGTCATCGTCGCCATCCTGATTGGGATCGGCGCGCTCGGTGTCGACTTCACCAACCTCGCCATCGTGCTGGGCGCACTGTCGGTCGGTATTGGCCTTGGCCTGCAGAACATCGCCAACAACGTGATCTCCGGCGTCATCCTGCTGGTCGAGCGGCCGATCAAGGCTGGTGACTGGATCATCGTGAGCGGCCACGAGGGTTTCGTGCGGCGCATCAACATCCGCGCCACCGAGATCGAAACCTTCCAGCGCACGCATGTGATCGTGCCCAACAGCGTCTTCCTGCAGAACCCGGTCGTCAACCGCACCTATTCGGACACATCGAGCCGCGTCGAGCTCAAGATCACCGTGCCGCTCGGGACCGAGGTCGCCGCCATGGAAGGCCTCCTGCGCGAGGCAGCGCTGGGGCATGCCCGCGTGCTGCGCGTGCCGGCGCCGATTGTGCGCTTCATGCGGATTTCATCGTCCGGGCTCGACTTCGAACTCTTCGTCTTCGTGTCCCGGCTCGAGGACCGACAGATCGTGACCAACGACCTGAACCGCTCGCTGCTCGCCAAACTGATCGAACTCAAGATCCTCGATCCGGCACCCATGTCGGAACTCAAGCTGCGCGGTCTCGATCGTGTCGGTGTCACGCTGCTGCACGGCGATCCTGAATCGGAACCAAAGAGCGGCCACAAGGACGCTCCCCCGGAGAAGTCGGGCGATGCCGACGCGCCGCCGAAGGTCTGAGGCGCCGCGCCGCCGCTGGCCGCTCTACGCGTTGTTCGCCACAGGCGCGCTCGCGGGCGTGGTGCTCTGGGCTTATGCGCCGTCGTTGCCTGCCGAAACTCTGATCGCGCGGTACACCAATGATCGCTCGCGCTTCATCGATGTCGGCGGCGTGCGTGCCCATGTCCGCGACCAGGGAAACCCCGATGGCGTACCGGTACTGCTGATCCATGGCTCGAACGGCTCGCTGCAAGTGTGGGAAGGCTGGGCGCGCGAACTGGCGCAAAGCTCGCGCGTGATCTCCGTCGATCTGCCCGGCCACGGCCTGACCGGCACCTGGCCGCGCGACGAATATACAGTCGAGGCCTATGCCGATTTCATCGAGGTGCTGATCGACAACCTCCACCTCGACAAGGTCGTACTGGTCGGCCACTCGCTGGGCGGCGCCGTGGCCTGGAGCTTTGCCGCAACGCGTCCCGACCGCGTGATCCAGCTCGTACTGGTCGATGCCGCCGGCTATCCGCGACAGGACGACGAGGTGCCGCTGATGACGCGGCTGGCACGCACACCGGTACTGGGCGACATCGGCATCTACTTCAAGCCTGAGAGCATGGTGCGGCGCTCGCTGCGCGACGCCTATGCCGATCCCGCCCAGGCGACACCGGACCGGATCAGGCGCATGGCCGAGCTGCAGCGCTTTCCCGGCAACCGCGAAGCCACCCTGCAACGCGCCCGCACGCAGGAGCCGCTCGACCCTACGCCGCTGCGCCGAATGGACGTGCCGACCCTGATTCTGTGGGGTGGCAAGGATCGCTGGGTGCCGGCCGCCGACGCCTTCCGCTTCCAGAACGACATCAAGGGCGCCAAGCTCGAGATCTTCGGCAACCTCGGCCACAATCCGATGGAAGAAGACCCCAAGGCGACTGCTGCCACCGCCGCCGCGTTCATTGCGGGTGCGCCCTTGCCGCCACAACCCGCCGAGCCCACGCCGCCGCCCGAGCCTGAGCCCGCCGGTGCCGACCACGCGGTGCAGCCGTCGGTGATGCCGGAGAAGGATTAAGAGGCGAGCAGCGCTTCCACCTGCGCGTCGATGAACGCGACATCCTCAGGATTGTCGCGCGGATTGCCGGCGCGATGGCCCCATACCGAGGGGATTTCGGCCAGCTTGCCGTACTTGAGATGGGGCAGCTCGGCGCGGTTATCGTCGGTCTGGAAATAGAGATCGGTGGCCGATGGCATCAGCAGCACCTTGGCCTTGATGCCGGCCAGGGCCATCTCGAGGTCTCCGCGGTAAAGGTCGTTGGCGGAGATATCGCCGTTTTGCCAGGTCCAGAGCTGGGCCAACAGATCTCGCATGTCACGACGCACGAAGTTCGCCTCCCAGGAGCGAACCAGAAAATCCTCGAGGCTCGCGAAGCCGAGACCGCGCCACATCTCACGGCGATAGAAGGTCTGGCTGAGCGCCCAGCCAGCGTAGATGCGACCCATGGCACGCAGCCCTTCCTCGGGTGAACGCGCCGCCAGCAAGGTGGTGCGGATGCCTTCGAGGAAGACGAAGTTGTGCGGCGCCGTGCGCGCCGAACCGCAGTTCACCACGATACGCTCGACCGCGTCACCGAACAGGGCCGCCCAGTGATAGGCCTGCTGCGCACCCATCGACCAGCCATAGACCATCTTCAGCCGATCGATGCCGAACAGCTCGTTCAGCAAGCGGCGTTGCTGCACGACGTTGTCGTAGGTCGTGATCTGCGGGAACTCACCCGGCGTGTTCGACGGCGAGGACGAGAGGCCGTTGGTGAACATGTTGGGGATGACGATGAAGTAGCGGCTGGGATCGAGGCAGCGCTCCGGATTCACCAGCCATTCGATGTCGGTGTGGTGGGCACCGTAACTCGTCGGATAGAGGATGACGTTGTCGAGCCGCGGCGAGAGCGTGCCGAATGTCTTGTAGACGATACGCGCCTCGCGCAGGGTGCCGCCGCGCTGCAGCGGCAGGTCACCACATTCGAAGACGCCCTGGCTGGTCCTCATGCGCCGACCGATCAGGTCACCGGTGCCCACAGTCCTTCTTTGTAAGCACGCTCGGTCGCGGCCTCGCGCTGCTTCTTCTCTTCCTCGGAAAGACCAACCTGATCGCCGACCATGCGGCTGATCGATGGGAAGGTGCCCTTCGGCTGGACATAGTCGCCGGTCCAGAGCCGCGACCGCAGCAGCGCCTTGGCACAATGCAGGTAGGCCTGCCGCACCGAGACGACGATGGCGCATTTCGGCACCTTGCCTTGCACGGCCATCGACTCCAGCAACGCCGGGTCGACCGAGAGGCGCGCCGTGCCCGCGACTCGTACCGTCTCGCTGACGCCGGGCAGCAGAAAGATCAGCGCGACCTCAGGATTCTCCAGCAGGTTCTTCAACGTATCGAGCCGGTTGTTGCCGGGGCGGTCGGCGATCGCGATCGTCTTCTCGTCGAGCACCTTGAACGATCCGGGCGGATCGCCGCGCGGGGTCACGTCCTGCTTGCCCGAGGCATCGGCCGTGGCGACCAGGCAGATCGGCGACAGCCCGATGAAGCGGCCCATATGGGCGTCGATGCGGCCGATATCCTTTATCGCCGCGGTCTTGGAGACCGGTGCGTAGGAACCGACCAGCGCCGCCGCGCCGGCGGCGTCGAGCAGCGCGGGTTCCCTGGACGGTGCAGAAAAAGGCATCGAATCAGGCATTTGTTAGACCTCCATCATTACCGGGAAGGCTACCAGCCATGTCTTTCCCTGGAAACCATTGGCCGCGACGAGTCGTTTGCTCACAGAACCACACCAAGAGAGGAGGACCAGATGAGCGACTATAACCCTAACGATCTGGGTCCCAACCGCGACCGTTACGGTCAGCAACCGGGATACGAGACCAACACGGGCAACTCAGGCTTCGCGCTTCTGGCCATTTTGGCCGGCGTCGCCTTGGTGGGCGGATATCTTTACTTCGCCAACCCGCAGAACAATGAGCAGCAGGCTCAGTCTCCGCCAGCTACCGAACGGTCGCTGACCGAAACGCCGAGTGCCAATCCGAATACGGTGCCTGGCATCGACCAGCCCAAGCCGCCGGCTTCGGCCGCGCCGATGGCCCCGGTCACGCCCGCCCAGCCGCGCCCCGCGCCGCAGGAGTAGGTCATGGCGAGTAACGACCTTCGTACGCCCAGTCGGGGTCTCTACCTGGTGGTAGGGGTGGTGGCAGTGCTCATGATCGCGGTCGGCTTGTTGTTCATGTCGGGCACTGTCGACATCCACAACGACACCGCCCGCGCGCCGCCCGACCCGGCGGCGACCACCGTACCACCGGATGAGACGCGAACACCGGCGATCCCGATGCGCCCGACACCGGCGCCGACCGACACCGCACCAGCGCCTAACCCGCCTGCACAGCAGTGATGCTGGGTTGGGAAACAAGGACAAAAAAAGCCCGATCGCGAGTTCCGCGATCGGGCGCACAGGCCTTAATCTCTGCAAATTCGAGTTAGCAGTTTGTCAGGCGGCGGACCAGAGTGTCCGCCGATTTTTTCGTGCATAGCTTGCCTGCATTAGGCTTGTCCGAAGGAAGCTTCACCCGGTTGGGGGAACGACCGGAACGGGCGGAGCAACCGCAGGGCGAGTGACCCGGCCACCCCGGATGGTCAGGCGCCAGGGGATCGGGTCCGACCGGCCCATGGCTGCACCCTGGACGGCCAGGCAACGCTGAAAGACAGGATCGAACATGTCGTCATTGTCTCCACCACTGCCGATGCGGCAGGGACCGGGCGGTGGCATGCCGGGCTGTGGAACCTTGGCGCCGTAGTCGATCAGCGAAGCGGCATCGATGTAGCGCGCGACGTTGCCGCGTTGGCGGCCGACCGTCAGCAGCGACTCCACACTAGAACGCAGCAGCTGGTCGACCGCAATAGAGGCGGTGCGGCCGGCGATGCTCAAGAGATCGAGACCGTCTTTGCCGGTGCAATCACGCCCCACCTTCATGTCGCCGCTGACCACGATGGTGAGGTCGAGCCGTCGCCCTTGCAGGGCCGCCTGCAGCTCGCGCGTGAAGAAGACATGCAGGCGAACGCCACATCGACATAGAGGTTGTTGTCGATGAACTCCGGCGGGAAGCCCATGGGCAGCGCTGCCGAAGCCATGATGGCGGCAACCATGCGCTGGCGTTTTTGCGCCATGGTCATGTCCTTGCGTGCAGCGATGGCGGTGAGGTCGAAGACCTCGGGCACGCCGCTGTCGAGATTGGTCGCCATCACGGCCAGCGTGCGCGTCGCATTCTCGGCGGCGATCGCCTCGACCATTTCCTCGTCCAGGATCTCCTCGACCTTTCGCCTCAGCGGCGCGTTGTCGTAAAGCGATGTGGCGGTAAGCAGTGCGAGCGTGCCGCGGGATGTGAAGACATCCTTGTTGCCGAGGTTGGAATACATCTCTCGCAGCTTGGCCATGCGCTTGGCATCGCCCAGGAAGATCACCGGTGCGACCATCGAACCGGTGCTGACGCCCGTCACCACGTCGAACTTGGGCCGTGGCTCGGCGCTGTTCTCGCCCCAGCCTTCGAGGAAGCCCACCGAGAAGGCGCCCCAGGCGCCGCCAGCGGAGACGGAGAGGATGCGCGTCGGCGGAGGTGCGGGTGGCGCGGCCGGGCGCGGCGCAACAGTCGGCGGCGGAGCCGGAGCCTGTTGGCGCGCATCGGCCTGGGCCGCGACCTTGTTACGGAAGGCTTCGTTGCGTGGTGTGGCAGCCGGTGGCGGCGCGGGCGCGGCGGCAGGCGGCACTCCGCCTGGCGGCACCGGCGCAAGCTGGACCTGCGCGTCGATCACGCTCTGATAGATGTCGGGCCAGGGGTAGGGTGAGCGTCCCGCTGTGGCGATCGACTTGCAGACTTCGCCCTGCAATGTCTCCGGCCGCGGTGAACCGCAGCCGACCAACATCAACGCCATGGCCAGGATGGCGAGCCGACGATCGATCATATCCCTCTCCCCAGAGGATTAAGGGTCGAGTGTGCGGAGAGTGTTGGCCGGGCGTCTAGTGCCCGGCCACGCACATCTCAGCGATCAGGGTTTCTTCTTTTTCGCCGCCTTCTTCGCCGATTTCTTCGCAACGACCCGCGCGCGCGCCGCCGCTCGCGCGAATGGATCCTCGTCGGGTGGATCCTCACCGCCCGTACCTGGATCGTCCTCCTCGGTGCCGTCGGTCTCCGGTGTCTGCAACATGATCAGGACGATGCGTTTCGAATCGTCCTCCGGCAGCCAGATGTCGTTGGTCGTCACGCGCAGGTCCGTCCCGGTCACAGCGGCGAACTTGATCGCCTCGCAGTTGGCCGCCTCCAAAGCTTCCTTGATGTACTTCTTGATGTCTTCAGCGGCATCGCTGCCGCCGCCAGGCATGTTGTTCGCCTTGGAGTGAAGGACCTTGAGGAAACCCCACCATCGTTTGGAATGAGGCGTGCCAGGCCCCCTTGCATCGCCCCAGATGCGCATGCGTCGCGCGATCTTGTGCAGTTTGAGACCTGCGGAACCGGGATCAAATCGCTTCATCCGGTTGGGCGTTCTGCGGATCTTCTGAATGCCGCTGTTGGGGCCGCTGTCGCTGAACTTGAAGTCCAGCCTGGCGACGATTCGTTGGATTTGCCTATCGTTCAGCCACAGTCCCATTGTTCCTTCCCCTGTCGACTCTATAAGTCCGCGACTTTCATCGCCTCGCGACGGCCGACGGTCGCGTAGCGACGGCCTAGCGATCTGCCAAAGACGGCTTGCAGGCCGCGGGTCGCAGCCCATTCATCGGCACGTTCCTCCGAGCTCAGCCAGAAATAGTGGGGGTGCAAAGGGGGACCACCGAGGTGATGCCCGGCCTCGTGGGCCATCACCCAGGCAATACCCGCGATCGAGAGCCGGCGATGCCGGGCGAGGCCACCATAGAGGCGGACACGCTGTCGCCCATCCAGCACGAAGGCCTGCGCGTTGCAGGTCGGCGACGTCCACAGAATGTCGAACCAAATGGCTGGGAAACGCGCAGCAAACCGCCCGACAATCCGTTCGATGCGGGTGCGATGCCGTAAATCCTGTAAAGACCGCAAATGACGCTTCGGCGTTACTGAGCCCAGGATCATGCCGAGGTCTCCACCGATCGAACGCCGAACTTAGGGCGAGGACCACGGGGAGTCTACAACCCGAGCGAGTCTCGACGAGACTCCCCTATTTGCGGAAGGGCCGCTAGACTTCGCTCTGCACCACCGTCGGGGTGACGATGCGTTGCACGAGTTGTGAAACCGAAAATGCTGGTGACAGCCGCTTCTGCATTTCCTGCGGATCGGCATTGGGTCGGCTTTGTCCCTCGTGCAACCACTTGAACGCGGCGATGGCCCGCTTCTGCACCCAGTGCGGCAAGGCCGTGCAACGGACGCCGATGACAGCGGCCGCCAACATCCCCGTCATCGAGGGTGAACTCAAACAGATCACAGTTTTGTTCTCAGACGTCTTCGGCTCGACGGAGCTGATCGAAGCCCTCGATCCCGAAGAAGCTGACCGCCGCCTGTCTCCCTGCATCGAGGCCATGAAGGAGGCGGTGCACCGTTTCGAGGGCACCGTCGTCAAGATCCAGGGCGACGGCATCATGGCTCTGTTCGGCGCGCCCAACCCGCAGGAGGACCATGCCGTACGCGCCTGCTGTGCTGCCCTTGCCATGCAGGCAGCGTTCAAGGCCCTGCCGTCGGCGCCGCCGGTGCGGGTCGGCATGCATTCTGGTGAAGTGCTGGCACGGGTGATTGCCAACGATTTCGCCAACGAGTTCGATGCCACCGGCCTCGCGGTCCACATCGCTAATCGTTTGCAAAACCTGGCGCCTCCCGGCGGTATCGCTCTTTCGTCGGCGACCCTGCGTGGTGCCCGACAGTTCGTCTCCGTCGAGTCACTCGGGGCCCAGCCGATCCGCGGTCTCTCGGCACCTCTCGAAATCTTCCTGCTCACTGGCCTGCGACGCGGCCCCAACAGCCAGCGGTTCAGTGGCGAGGTCGGTCGCTCCGACTTCGTCGGCCGCGATGCCGAGCTGGCGTTGCTCGAACGCGGCCTGGAGCGGGCGAGCGAAGGCGACGGATGCGCGGTCGGCCTGGTAGCCGACGCCGGCGTCGGCAAGAGTAGGCTCTGCTTCGAGTTCGCCGAACGCTGCCGCGCACGCGGCATACGAGTGCTCGAAGGTCTGGCGCTCGCGCACAGCCGCGCGACACCCTTCGAGCCGGTGATCGACGTGGTGAAGGCGCTCTTCGAGATCGCGCCGGACGACACTCCGGAGCGCGCCCGCGAGAAGATCATCGCGACATTGCAGTCCGTGAACGCCGATCTCGGCAGCGACCTCGCACTGCTGTTCGATTTTCTCGCCGTCGCCGATCCCGCCGTGACACTTCCCAGAGCCGACCCGGTCGCGCGACGCGAACGTCTGAACGGCCTGTTCCGTCGCCTTATCCGCACGGCGGGAACGACCGCCCCTGCCGTTATCCTGCTCGAGGATCTGCATTTCCTCGATTCAGGGAGCGAGTCGTTGCTCGAAGTGCTGGCAGAGGCGCTGCCCGGCACGCGCATTCTGTTCGTGGTCAACTTCCGGCCCGGCTACGCCGCGGCCTGGATGCATGGCGATCACTACGATCAGGTCTCGCTGGCGCCACTGCGGCAGGGAGCGGCTGATGTGATGGCCGCGCGGCTGCTCGGCGATGACGAATCGGTCGTGACACTCCTGGCGCTGATCGCTGACCGGGCGCGCGGCAACCCGCTGTTCATCGAGGAGCTGGTACGCAAGTTCGAGGAAAGCGGCCATCTTGCCGGAGAGCGCGGCGCCTACCGTCTGCTGCGAACGCCCGACATGCACCTGGTGCCCGACACGGTGCAGGCGATCATCGGCGCGCGCATCGATGGCCGGCCCGAGGCAGAGAAATCGATCCTGCAGACAGCCGCCGTGATCGGCCGCGAGTTCGCCCTGCCGGTACTGGCGCGGCTGGTCGGCGGATTAGCCTCGCAACTCGGCGGCACGATGCATCGCCTGGCCGGCGCCGGCCTTGTCTACGAAACTGGCGCCGGTGGCGGCGAAGGCCTGTTCGCCTTCCGTCATCCCATGGTGCAGGACGTCGCCTATCACTCGCTGCTTTCCGAGAAGCGGCGGACCCTGCATGCCTCGGTGGCCGCGGAACTCGAGAAAACCTTGCCCGATCCCAACGGCGCGCAGGCGAACTTCCTCGCCTACCACTGGGAAGAAGCAGGCAATCCCCTGCAGGCGGCTTCGTACAGCATGAAGGCCGGCACATGGCACGGCACGCGCGACCCTGCACAGGCCCTGGAGGCCTGGAAGCGGGCGCGCCGGTTGCTGATCGGATTGCCGCTGCAGGGACCGCAGCGATATCCGCTGCTGATGGCCAGCGGCCAGATCGTGAACCTCGCCTGGCGCGAGGGGCTGACGGCCGTCGATGTCGAACCTTACTACGCCGAGGCACTGGCGATTGCCCGCGAGCTGCACGATATGCGCGCCGTCACCTTGTTGACCGCCGCTTACGGCCGCGCATTGGCCGCCAGCGGCTCTGCCGAGGACTACGTCGCCACCGTCACCGAAGCCTTGGCGACCGTCGACGACAGCGTGCGCAACGCCAGCCTGCGAGTCGTGCTGACGGCGATCCAGTGCCATGCGCTCCGGCTATCGGGTGACCTGTCCCACGCGCTCGAAGCAAACGACCGTGCTCTGGCGCGCGTGCAGGATATCGACGAGGTCGACCAGCAGACACTCGGCTTCAGCATCGCCATCTGGATCAACGGCATGCGCGCCCAGATCCTCGCCATGATGGGGCGGTTCGACGAAGCGCGTTTATTGCTCGACGCGCTGATTGCCTCGGACGAAGCGACAGTGGACGTGCTGCACAGATTGCTGGCGCATGCCACGCAATGCGACATCGCCTGGGCGCTGGGTGACGTCGGCCTGCTGGAAAACCACAGCAAGCAGACGCTGCAGCTCGCCGAGCGCAGCGGCAACCCCTACCTCCTGGTCTACGGCAAAGGTTATGCCGGGCTAGCGCAGGCCATGCGCGGCGCTCACTCCGACGCAACGACGACACTGAGTGAGGCCTTGGCTTACGCTCGCCGCCGCAATGCCGGGTTGGAAAACGAAGCGCGTCTGTTGGCGGACCTCGCCCATGCCCAACTCCGCGCCGGCCTCGCCGATCGCGCACGCGACACGGCCGAGGAAGCCGCTGCCGTTGCACGCCGGCGTGGGGCCAAGGTCTGGCTGGCCTACAGCGAATGGCTGATTGGCGGCCCGGCATCGGCGTCGTTTAATACGCTGGTCGATACGACGGGCGCAGAATTGCTGCGGCGTCTCTCGCATCCGGGCGCGTAACGCGCTCCTCTAAAGGAAAGGGCGAAGCGCCTCACCCAACTGGCGAAAGGTTTCCTTGCGCGCGGAGGTGCGCCGCCAGACGAGTCCGATACGACGATGCGGCGCGCTGCCTGTCATTGGCCGCACGGCAACGTCGAGGCCGCGCACGATGCCGGCATCCAGCGCCATCTGCGGCATCAGGGTGACGCCCAATCCGTTGGCCACCATCTGGGCGAGCGTATGCAGGCTGGTGCCGTTGAAGGCGGTGTTGCGGCGCGCGCCTTCGAGTTCACACGCTGCCAACGCCTGGTCGCGCAGGCAGTGGCCATCCTCCAGCAGCAACAGATTTTCGCTCGCGATATCGGCCGGAGTCGCCGCATCGGTGGCCGGCAGCCGATGGTCGGCGGGATAGACGACAGAGAACCGATCCTCGCCGAGATCCATCACCTCGAGATCGCCCAGCGCATAAGGCAGCGCCAGCAGCACGGCATCGAGCTCGCCGGCGTCCAGCCGTTCGAGGAGCCGCGCGGTCTGGTCCTCGCGCAGATAGAGCTGCAGCTTGGGAAAGGTTTCACGTAACTGCGGCAGCGCGCGCGGCAGCAGGAACGGGCCGATGGTCGGGATGACACCGAGGTGCAGCGGCCCGGCCATGGGTTCGCGTGCCGCCTGCGCCACATCCATCAGTTCCTCGGCGCCCTTCAACAGGCCGCGCGACCGGTCCGCCAGATCGCGGCCCAATGCCGTCGGCACGACCGTGCGTTTGGTCCGCTCCAGCAGGGGGGCGCCCAGCAGATCTTCCAGCTCCTGGATACCGGCGCTCAGGGTCGACTGGCTGACGTTGCAGGCCGCAGCCGCCTGGCCGAAGTGGCAACGGTCGACCACGGCAACCAGATACCGCAGTTGCCGCAGGGTGGGGACGGTCCTCATGGATAGTATGTAATCGCTTTTTCCGATTAATCAATTCGGTATTTTGCGATTTAATAAATCTTAGAACGCTCCTAAGTCTTAGTCCGACGCCGGGTTCAGCCGTCGCCTTCCCGGCGTGACCGAACACTCAAGGAGTACCGAAATGTCTTTGATCAACACCGAAATTAAGCCGTTCAAGGCGACCGCCTTCCAGAAGGGCAAGTTCGTCGACGTGACCGACGCCAACCTCAAGGGGAAGGGCAAGTGGTCTGTCGTGTTCTTCTACCCGGCCGACTTCACCTTCGTCTGCCCGACCGAGCTCGAGGATCTGGCCGACAACTATGCCGAGTTCAAGAAGCTGGGCGTGGAGATCTACAGCGTCTCGACCGACACCCACTTCAGCCACAAGGCGTGGCACGACACCTCGGCTGCCATCAAGAAGATCGACTACGTGATGGTCGGTGACCCGACCGGCACGATCACCCGCAACTTCGGCGTGATGATCGAGGAAGCGGGCCTCGCGGACCGCGGCACCTTCGTCATCGACCCCGAAGGCAAGATCCAGATCGTCGAGATCACCGCCGGCGGCATCGGCCGCGACGCCAAGGAGCTGCTGCGCAAGGTCAAGGCCGCCCAGTACGTCGCCGCCCATCCGGGCGAAGTCTGCCCCGCCGCCTGGAAAGAAGGCGAGAAGACCCTGGCCCCGAGCCTGGATCTGGTCGGCAAGATCTAACGACGGCCGCTCACCAAACCTCTCCCCCGATGGCGGGGGAGAGGAACGTGATCAGAGTTTTTCCGGAGTAACTTCAATGTTGGACGCCAACCTCAAGACACAGTTGCAGGGATACCTCGAGCGCCTGACGCAGCCGGTGGAACTGGTGGCGTCTCTCGGCGACGACGCGAAGTCGCGCGAACTGCAGGAGCTCCTGGAAGAGATCGCCACGCTCTCCGACAAGGTGACCTATGTGCGCCGCGACGACGATGCGCGCCGGCCATCTTTCGCCATCGTGCGCGCCGGTACCGACATCTCCGTGCGCTTCGCCGGCCTGCCGATGGGCCATGAATTCACGTCTCTGGTGCTGGCGCTGCTGCAGGTCGGCGGCCATCCCAGCAAGGAGACGCAGGAGACGATCGAGCGCATCCAGGGCCTGCCGGGCGACCAGGCGTTCGAGACCTATTTCTCGCTGTCCTGCCAGAACTGCCCCGACGTGGTGCAGGCGCTGAACCTGATGAGCGTGCTCAATCCGAAGATCCGCCACACCGCTATCGACGGCGCGCTGTTCCAGGAGGAAGTTGAGAAGCGTGGCGTGATGGCCGTGCCCTCGGTGTTCCTGAACGGCCAGCCCTTCGCGCAGGGCCGCATGAGCCTGGAGCAGATCCTGGCCAAGCTCGACACCGGCGCCGGCGAGCGCGCGGCCGAGGAGATCGCAGCCAAGGCGGCGTTCGACGTGCTGGTCATCGGCGGTGGCCCGGCCGGCGCTGCAGCGGCGATCTATGCCGCCCGCAAGGGCATCCGCACCGGCATCGCCTCGGAGCGCTTCGGCGGCCAGGTGCTGGACACGATGGGCATCGAGAACTTCATCTCCGTTTCCCACACCGAGGGCCCGAAGATGGCCGCGGCGCTGGAGAGCCACGTGAAGGACTACGAGGTCGATGTGATGGACCTGCAGACCGCCACGAAGCTGATCCCGGCGACGCAGCCGGGCGGCCTGGTGGAAGTACAGCTCCAGAACGGTGCCAGCCTCAAGGCGCGCACGGTCGTACTATCCCCCGGCGCGCGCTGGCGGCAGATGAACGTTCCGGGCGAAGCCGAGTATCGCAACAAGGGCGTGGCCTACTGCCCGCATTGCGACGGCCCGTTGTTCAAGGGCAAGCGGGTGGCGGTGATCGGCGGCGGCAACTCCGGCGTCGAGGCGGCGATCGACCTCGCGGGCATCGTGGCGCATGTCACCTTGATCGAGTTCGACAGCCAGCTCCGGGCCGACGCCGTGCTGCAGGCCAAGCTCGCATCGCTGCCGAACGTCACCACACTCGTTTCCGCCCAGACGACGGAAGTTCATGGCGACGGCGCCAAGGTGACGGGCCTCTCCTACAAAGACCGGCCGAGCGGCGAGACGAAGCAGGTCGAGCTGGACGGCATCTTCGTGCAGATCGGCCTGGTGCCCAACACCGAGTGGCTGAAGGGAGTGATCGCGCTCAGCCCGCGCGGTGAGATCGAGGTCGACGCCCGCGGCGCCACCTCCGCCACCGGCGTGTTCGCCGCCGGCGATGCGACGACCGTGCCCTACAAGCAAATCGTCATCGCCATGGGTGAAGGCGCCAAGGCCGCACTCTCGGCGTTCGACTACCTGATCCGCAACGAGCCGGTGGACATCGCCAAGGCTGCGTGACGTCCACTTCGCCTCTTCCCATGAGGGGAGAGGCGAAGTGATGGCATACTCATCCGGCAAACCTCTCGAACAGGAGCCCGATGAAAATCCAGCCGACCCGCCGCCACCTGCTTGCCGCTGCTCCCGCCACGGCGGCGCTTGCGCTCAGTGCTTCCGGCGCCCACGCACAAACCGGCAACGCGTCCGGACCAACCCCGGCCGGCTGGAACGACGGCCTGGCGCATCCCATCCCCTATACGCCACCGCCGGGCGCGGGAAAGGAACGCGGTCTCGTGCTGGGCGGCGGCGGCGCCTATCTCGTCTCGTGGATGATGGGCTATTTCCATGCGCTGAAGCAGAACGGCGTCGACCTGGCGACGGCCGACATCGTGGTCGGCACCTCCGCCGGTTCGATCGCCGGTGCCGTGCTGACCGGCGGCCGGCTGTGGCGGCTCACCGCCGAGCTCGACGTGTTCGCCGATTTCCCGAAGCTGTTTGCTGCCCTCGTGCCCGCCCTGCAGGCCAACGAGAGCCAGATTAGGGCGCGCCGAATGGCGATCGAGGCACGGGATGCCAACCCCGCGACCATCCGCGCGATCGGCCGCGCGGCGATGGCGGCCCGCAATCCCGACGACGCCAAGGGCTACGAGACAGTAGTAGGCCGCCTGATCGGCAACGACCCATGGCCCTCGCCCAAGCTGCATACCACTGCCAACGATTGCTACACCGGCGAGCGCCTCGTGGTGAGCCAGAGTGCGGGCGTGCCGATCACGGCGGCGTGCGCGGCGAGTTCCTCGCTCCCCGGCTCGATGGGGCCGACATGGCTGAAGGACCGGCTCTGCATGGATGGCGGCATCTGCCAGACGAGCACACACGGCGACGTCGTGGCGGGCGTCAGGCGCGCGCTGTTCATCTCGCTCACCGACGGCGGACCGCAGGCCGTGGAGCAGGGCCTGCGCACCTCGGGCATGCCGAACACATTGCAGCAGGAAACCCGCGACCTCGAGGCCGGCGGCACGAAGACCATGCTCGTGGTCGTGGGCCTGCTGCCCGGCGTGGAGAAAGTGGACAGCCTCATGGATCCGAAATGGATCGCACCACTTCTCAAATATGGCCACGAACGCGGGTTGGCGGACGTGGCAAAGGTGAAGGCGTTCTGGAACTAGCCGTCCTCCCTGTCGTCTCGACCGGGTACAGACCCTAGCCGCGCGACGGCGGCCTACGTTCCGGACGAGGCCGCCGTCAGCCGATCGAAATCCTGAAGCACGGCGGCGATCAACGTCCTCGTTCGGGCGTCGCCGCCGGTCGCGGTGGCGGCGTAGCGGCCAAGCAGGTAGCGTGCCTTGTCCGCGGCCTCCAGCCAACTCTCGGCCGGACGCGCCAGCAGTTGGCGCTCCACCTCCTCCTGGCGTTTGCGCAGCGCCTCCTCATTGGCTTCGACATCCGATACCAAGCGGCGCAGTTCGGTCGCGTGCTGTGATGCCAATCCGCGACGCTGATCCAGATCGATCGTCTTGTCGGTCATGACGCTGCGCCTCCGGTCGTTCGCTAGGCCCTCTATCCAAGCGGCGTTCGCAGCAGCGCGTATCCCGCGATGAGCAGGATGAGGAAGATCGGAAACAGGATGGGCGGATCGTACCAGTTCCAACTATTCACTGAGGCACTTCGCTTGTTGGCGCGGCTCCTGCCGCGACTTGGCTGCACTATTGTTGGTGGCGGAAACCTCGCGTCCGCCGGCACGTCGCAAGATGGTCACTAGTGCAAGGCAAACAGGTTCAACCCGGACGAGCCGACACTGAGAAAAGTGCCGATACCCGCGAGGATCAGCACGGCGATGCCGATGTCCTTGGCGAGCGAGAGGGCCGAGCGGAGGCGTTGGCGGGCGACTTCCTTTTCAAAGGCGAGCTGGAGCGCCTGGTCACGAAGACCCTTGGCTGAGTCGATTGTCATAAAAGGCCCTCTCCAATTGGAGAAATGGGCACCATCTGGGCTGTACGCAGGGCCACCGACACGCCGTTTGGCTAGAGCGGTGTGGAGTGCCCGCCGAGCGGACGGGCCGTGTTGCTCCCCTGAACATGGGTGCTTCCGGCCATGGTTACAATGACGATTGAGGGCGGCGCGGCCTCGAAAAGAGACCGCGCCTTTGTCGCTACGGCGTTCAGCCCGGCATCTTGTCGATGAAACCAACCACCGATGCCAGCCGCCCATCGGGCGCCAGGGTGCAGAAGTCGACACCTTCGACCACCGACGGGCCCGACGCGGGGCCGAGCGACCAGGTGAAGCGCAGCGCCCCGTTGTGGGCATCGACCTTCGAGGTCCGCTTCAGCACGAAGCCCGGAAACTTGGCCTGCACGCCGGCCAGCATGGCGTCGATCCCGGCAGGGCCATCGCTCGTCA
This sequence comes from Reyranella sp., assembly GCF_004297405.1. Classification (GTDB taxonomy): domain Bacteria; phylum Pseudomonadota; class Alphaproteobacteria; order Reyranellales; family Reyranellaceae; genus Reyranella. The sequence continues at coordinate 88,709 of NZ_SCVC01000047.1, read as the reverse complement.
TCACCGGATCGCGGTAGGTGCTCTTTTCAGCAAAGGACTGGGCAATGGCAGCAGCGCGACGGCCGGCATCGGTCTCGTTCCAGGCAGCGACGTAGGTTTCGACGACGGCGTCGGGCGATGAAGTGATGGTGGACATGGCTTACTCCTCTGGACGGTTTATCCAGGCGGGAGATAAGCGCGGGACGGGATGAGCGGCGATTGTCTGGGAGGTAATGAGCAACGCGGAGACTAGATGACCCGAGTAAAGGGTTCGGTCGAACCGAGCACCGCCTCCGGCAACATCACCGTAAACCGCGCCCCGCCCTCCGGCTTGTTGGCCGCTGTGATCGAGCCGCCCATTTCCTCGACGATGCGCTGGCAGACGGCGAGGCCGAGGCCGGTGCCTTTGGCGCGCGACTTGGTGGTCACGAACATCTCGAACAGGCGCGACAGGATGTGGGCCGCGATGCCGGGGCCGTTGTCGTCGACGATGATGCGTACGGCCCGCCCCCGCGGCGTGGACACGGCGTGCGCACTGACGACGATCGCCATGTCGGTGCGCAACTCCTCGGGGTCGCTGTCGCTCAGGGCGTCGCGGGCGTTGTTGATGAGGTTGATCATCACCTGCTCCAGCCGGCCGGCATGGCCCAGGACAGGTGGCAGGTCGGTGGCTTGGTCCAACGTGAGCACGATCCTGGCGTTGCGCGCGGCCGCGACCGTGAGATCGACGGCGCTGGCCAGGGCCGCCCGCGCGTCAAAGGGGGCGGGCTTCTCAGCAGCAGTGGAGCGGGAGAAGGCGCGCAGCTCGCCAGTGATGCGCGCCATACGGTCCACCTGCTTCAGCACGCGCTCGAATTTGGCGGCCAGCGGGGCGGGCTCGACGAGCAGCCGGGCGAGCGTCGCCATCTCCAGATCCTCGAGGGCAGATTCGGCAGCCAAGGTGATGACCTGCAGCGGCTGATTGACTTCGTGGATCACCGTGGCGGCGATGGCGCCCACGCTCTTCAGGCGCTCGGCGTCGAACAGGGCGCGCTCGGTCTCGCGTCGCACCGTGTCGTCGACGCCGACGAACACGATCTGGCGGACATGGCCCTCGATGTTGAGCACCGGCTTGGCCGTGACCTCAACCACACGCTCGCGGCCCTCGGCATCGGTCGCCGTCAGGGTGCCGCGCGCCGCCGTAAGAGCCTCTTCGGCCCACGGCCGCTCAAGCCAGCCCGTCAGGATGAAGGGATCGACCGGCTGGGCGAAGATCGAGCGCAGCGAACGGCCGATCGCCTGGTCCGGCGCGAGCCCACTGAAGGCAGCGAACTCGTGGTTGACCATCAGCATGTCGAGGTTGCGGTCGGTCAGCACCACCAGCGCCGCGCTCGAGTCGATGATCGAACGCAGGCGGGCGCGTTCCTGCTCCAGCCGGCGCGCCAGCCGCACCTCGCCGTCAATGTCGCGCACGACGCCACTGACGACCGCCTTACCGTCGTCGCGTACGAACCTGCGGTAACGCGCTTCGACATAGCGCACGGCGTCTTCGCTTCCGGCGTTTGCCTGCAGGATGCGGAAGCGTATCTGGTGCACCTTGCTATCGCCGACATGCAACTCCCGGCGCACGGCATGGCGCAGCGGCTCGCGATCCTCCACGTGGACATGATCGAGCAAGACCGAGCCCACCATCTCGGCGGCCGGCACGCCGAACAGATCGGCGGAAGCGGCGCTCGCGAAGGTCAAGACACCGGTGCCGACATCGACCTCGAAGACCACGTCGGCCAGCGATTCGACCAGGCGCTGGTATTCCCGACGGGACTGCTCGCTCTGGAGCTGCAGCGTCTTGAGATGCGTGACGTCGATGCGCAGGCCGATGGTGCGCCCGGACGCCGTCTTCTTCTCCGACCATTCGTACCAGCGGCCGTTGGACGCCTGCTGGGTCTGATGAGCCTCCTTGGAACGAAAGCGCTGCAGCCAGGCGCGGACCTGCTCCTGCTGCGCCTCCGGCGTGTCGGCAACAGTGGCTGCGGAATGGGCCGCGAGCTCGGCATAGGTCAAGCCGATCGCATCGGACCGCGCCAATACCGAGCTGGCCTGGCGGGCGGCGGCGTTGAAGAGCATCAGTCGCTCTTCGGCGTCGTAGACGGTGAGGCCGGCGGGCAGCGCCTCGATCGTCTCCGACAGGAGCGCCTGCGCCTCGCGGGCTTGGTTGTAGAGCGCGTGGCGCTCCAGCGCGGCGCGGCCGACCAGCAGCAGCAGCACGCAGCCTGAAGCGATGAAGCCCAGCGTGCTCAGCGCCAGCGCGGCAAGGGCCGCCTGATACTGCTCGATCACGCGGTCGATGACGGCTTCGAGGTCGGCCGCGAGGACCACGCCGGCACGATTCAGTTCGGCATGGGCCGAGAGGACCTGACGCATCTCGTCATGGCCGAACAACGGCAGCCGCTCGGCCATGACCGGCGACAACACCTCGTGCAGACGCCAGGCATCGGCGCAGACCACCCCCCCGCCCAGTACGCAGCGCCGGTTGAGCTGGTCGTCGAAGCTCTTCCACGCCACCTGCAACGCCGGCAGGGCATGCACTGAATGGCGGCCGCCGTCGGTATAGGCCTGCACGGCATAGACCAGCTCGCCGCCGGCATGGGCGAGGGCCAGGATTTCCGCGGACTTGCGCCGCCCCACCACCGTCTCGTTCTGGTGCAGCGCCAGCCAGAGATAGAGGAAAGAGGCGAGACAGCAGACGAGGAAGAGCAGCGCCGCGCCCGTTGCCCAGGCAATGCCAGCCGTGCCCAGCGCAGGACGCGCCAGCCCTGGCAGGGAACGCAACACACCCATCAGCGACAGCGGTCGCGACGCCGTCTCTGGAGAGGAATGCTCATCAGGCATAATCAGGAGGCTCTTTTACAGCAGACGGTGGGCAGCGACTGCCGCAATCAATACCGCAATCAGTATGGGGCGGTGTATCGGGTAACGTCGCGAGCCGGTCCATGAGCGCGCCGTCGCAGGTGGACCGACTGGCAGCGCTGCACAGGAATGTTGCTGTGGGCGCGCGACAAGGCGGGATGCACACGTCCCTACGCCGGCAAACCCTCGATCCAGCGTCGGGCCTTCTCCAGATCGTTGAAGATACGCATCGCGCGGTCGGCGGTGGCGAGGATGCCCAGGGCACGCGAGACGCGCTCGACCTGCGCGTCGGCCACGACGATCGCCAGGGCCCCGACCGGACCGCGCTGATGGTAGCCGCGGAAGAGGACACCGATCGCCAGCATATCCTCGCGGCCCATGGCGGGACGGCCGCTGCTGGCATCGAACAGCTTGAGCCAGGTGACGGCACCACCGCCATCCACGGCCTTTAGATAGGCTTCGATATCAGCGCGCGTGAAGTCGCCCTCGGCGGTGACGCTGACCAGCCGCGTCCGCGAGTCGATGATCCAGTGGAGCGGCATCTACTTCTTTCTCGCCGCCGCACTCCGTGCCTTGCCGTCCTTGGCAGGCACCCAGCGTATCACCCCATGTTCGAGACACTCGTTCATGAAAAGCACGGTCTGCTGGATGCCGCGCGCAAAGGCGGCCTGCTGCTCCGGCCGCTGTACCACGCCCGGTTTTATGACGTACCGAGCGCGTCCCTTCTCGACGATGACACCCAGCTCCAGCAAGCGCTTCAACTTGCGGCGAACCGTCTCCCGCGGAATTCCCGACGCGCTGGCAATCGATGTGGCGTTCACCGCCCGTTGGCCTTCCACGCCGACGACGCTCTCGAACGTCCCGTGCTGTTCGCGGAAGGCCGCGTCGCGCATGCCGGGTTCGATAGCCGCCGTGCCAATCATCTCGGCCACCAACGCCAGGTCGAGGTCGCCGCCGTAGAGTCCGCGGCGTTCGCGCTCGATCCGGTGGAGGAAGTTCCCGATCATGAAGATGAAGAGGCGGGAGTTCGCCGCACTCTCTGCCAGAACCAGTCGCCCCTCGGGGGTGATCGTCGTCGCACGTCGCCGGGGCACCTGGATCTCCTTGCCACCGGTTTGTGGTGCTGGTCGGTGGGAACGCCTGGCCATTCTGCCCTCTCTATTACTCGTGCAAACAGACTCATAGCCCATTTTGGGCACTCACATTCTTGCAGTCTGATCGTTCGCACCTAGTGTGCGCGAACGTTCTATTTGCACTCGGACAGGCCCGATCGATGAAAACCCAGAAAAGACCGTTGCGATGCGCGGCACGCCACGCCAGCGGAGTCGCCACTCTGGGCCTAGCAGCCGTCGCTCTTTCGACTCCGGGCTATGCCCAGGTGACCGGCGTGTACGGTAGCGGACCGAGTCTCAGCATCGGCTACGTGGGAGGACCGCTGAACCAGGCGGGAAAGGAGTCTCCCGGCGCGCTCCTCGATCTGCAGATCGGCAGCGGCGGCGTGGATGGAAAGATCAAGGCCTTCACCATGGATACCGGCTCGACCGGCATCGCGGTGTCGGGAAATTATTTCACGCCCGGAAAAGACGACACGAAGCTGACCAGCGGCACCTACACCTACACGAGCAGCGGCGCCGTGCTGCACGGCACCTACTATCAGACCAACGTCACGCTCTACGACAAGGGCAAGGCGGTCGGCACGACACCGGTGAAGGTTCTGCTGGTGGACTACGTCACCTGCAATTTCCTCGGTGCGGGCTGCGTGCCGACTCCAGCCGGTGAGAAAGACCAAAGCACGCTCTATGCCGGCGTCGGCTTCAATCGCAACAACATGACGGGCACCTCGGTCGCCGGCCTGAACCCGCTGGTGAACGTCAAGTTGATGTCGGGTCAGCAGCTCAAGCCGGGCTACATCGTGGGCAACAATGCCGTCACTATCGGCCTGTCCCAGACGACGACGGCGGGCTTCTCATTCGTGAAGCTCACGCAGGACGTGGCGACGTCGATCCCCGGCGTGCCGCAATGGAACCAGACCGTCATGACAGTGGCGGCCGGCGGCGCCACAGGCTCGGGCAGCGTCCTGCTGGATGCCGGCATCGGCTACATGTTCCTGTCGCCGCCCAGCGGCAGCAGCCTCGACGCCCTGCCCAACCGCGCGTTGGCACCCGACGGGACCCTGGTCGAGATCTGGCTGCCCGGCCAGAACGGCAGCGCGGCCTCCTATTCCTTCAAGGCACGGCAAGCAGCCACCTGCACGCCCGACGCTGCCAACTCGCTCAACCCCTGCAACGTGACGATCACGCATGACGGCGCGCCGTTCGTGAACACCAGCCGGGCGTTCTTTTCGGCCTTCGACTACCTGTACGATCCCATCAACGGCTATCTCGGCTACCGGTTAGCCGACAACGGCTTCGCCAACAGCGGCGTCGTCACGCCAGTCCTCGCGCTGCAGGGCCCTGTTCCCCTGCCCGGCGGCTTCCAGACCACGCTGCCGGTTGCCTTGCTTCAATCCACGACCCTGGTGCCTTCGACCGGCGGCGCGACATTCAACGCCGCGGTAAACGGCTTCGGCCACAACCTCACGGTCCAGGGTAACGGCATCATCGCCTTCAACGGCATCGTCGACCTCGGCGCCGGCACCTTCGCCGTTCAGCAGGGCACGGCCACGATCAATGCCTCGCTGGCCGCAGCCACGATCAATATCGGGCCTCAGGGCAGCCTGACCGGCAACGGCCCCGTCACCGGCAACGTGATCCATAGCGGCACCCTGTCGCCCGGCAACTCGATCGGCACCTTGAACATCACCGGCAACTTCACCCAGACGGCCGGCAGCATCTACCAGCTCGAGGTCAACAACCTGGGCCAGAGCGATCGGGTCAACGTCGCGGGCACGGCCACGTTGCAGGGCGGTACGGTGAACTTCGTGCCGCTCTCCAACTCCTTTGCCGCGCAGCAGACCTACACGATCCTGAGTGCGACCGGTGGCGTCAACGGCGCCTATTCAGGCGTGCAAAGCAGCAACTACGCCTTCCTGTTCCCGTCGCTGTCCTACGACGCCAACAACGTCTACCTCAACGTGGCGCGCAACTTCTCGCGCGGTGGGCAAACAGCGAACCAGGCCGCCGTGGGCGCGGCCCTCGATGCCGGAGCGTCGGGCGCCACTGGCGACTTCGCCAACGCGCTCTCAACACTCACGATGATGGATCCGACCACGGGTGCGGCCACGCTGAACGCGCTGAGCGGTCAGAACTATTCCAGCTTCTCCTCTGTCAGCGTGCTCGGTGCGCAGCTCTTCATGAACAATTTCGCGGGCCAGGCCGGCGGCAGCAGCCGCGGCGCCAACCGCGTCGCGCTGGCCGAAGCCTGCGACGTCGCCTGCGATACGGCCTCGCCTGCGCGATGGGGTGCGTGGGGCGGCGCGGTTGGCGGCCTGGGCACGATCTCCGGGAACACCAATGCCGGCGGCCTCACCTACAATCTCGGAGGCTTTGCAGCCGGTCTCGACCACCAGATCACACCCAATTTCCTGATGGGCGTCACGGTGGGCTACAGCACCGGCTCGCAGTGGGTGTCGGGCTTTCAGGGCGTTGGCACCACCAGCACCCTTCAGGCCGGCCTCTATGGCAGCTTCATCCAGGGCCCGGTCTATGTCGACGCGCTCGCTGCCTATGCCTATTCCGACAACTGGATGACGCGACCGGTCGCCGTTCCTGGCCTCAACGCGTTCACGGCGCAGGGCCGCACCGGCGCCAACCAGTTCTTCGGCCAGATCGAGACGGGCTACCGCTTCGACCTCGGCGGTATCGCCGCCGCCTACATCACGCCCTTCGCCCGCTTGCAGGGCGCGACGTCGACACAGAATGCCTTCACCGAAAGTGGCGCGGGCTCGCTGGGACTCAGCGTGGCCGCGCAGACCACCAACTCGCTGCGCACGGTGTTCGGCGCGCAGCTTGGCGGCGCCTTCGATCTGGGCTGGCGGGACCGGCTCGCGCTGCAGTTACGGTTGGGCTGGAGCCACGAGTTCGCCGACACCGCACGCCCGGTGACGGCCTCCTTCGTCGGCGCACCGGCGGCTGCCTTCACGACCTACGGCGCCGCACCATTGCGGGACGGGGCAGTGATCGGCTTCAACGCCAGCACCGCGATCGCCGAGTCGGCCTCGGCCTACGTCCGCTACGAAAGCACTCTGTCCGGTGCCGATTCTAGCCATGCACTCACGGCCGGCGTCCGCTTGATCTGGTAGGACCCGATTGTCATGCACCGCAGATCGTTCATTGCAGGTTCGGCTCTTGCCGTTTTTGCGACCGTTCCACTCGTAGCGCAGGCACAGTCTCCTGTGCCGCTCGTCGACTGGCAGGACGTCGCCGGTGACGAGGGGCGCTGGCGGTTGCAGCTCCCCAAGGGCTATCAGCTCGTCACCGTGACAGGCGCCGATGGCAGTACGATGCGGCAATACCGATCCACCTTTCCCGGCCTCGCGATGGACTTCTCCATCACCGACTACGTGCAGGCCGAAGCAGGCCATCCTCTTACGGACGAAACCGCCATGCTCAAGAGGGCACAGGCTGCCGTGCAGCAACGCTGGCCTGGCTCGACGGTTCTCGACCAGAGCGATAGCCAGCTCGGGCGTGCACAGGGCCGTTCGTTCACGCTGGCCGTCGATCAGAACAAGGGGTTCCTGGCGATGCGCGTCTACTATTCCGGCCAGCGCCTCTATCAGTTGGCCTCCCTGGGCCTGATGCAGTATCGACAAAGCCCTGTCGTTCTGCATTTTATGGATTCATTCAAACTTCGCGCCTAGGCGCCGGGTCTCGCAGGGCAAAGATGGATACAGTTCAGGGCATGGACGAAGCGCGTCGCCGTCAGATCGAAGCCGAAGAAGAGCTGCGCTATCAGGTGCGTCGACGCCTCGACACTCAGCACGGCGTCGAAGCGCCAGCGCCGGCGCCACCTGCAGATGGCTTCGGCAAGAAGCTGATGGAGTTCTTCAACAGTACGCTCGGCATGTGGTTGCTGTCGTCGGTCGTTCTGACGGGTGGTGCGGCGCTGATCCAGAACATCCAGCACAGCCACGAGATCGAGCAGAAGAACCGCGAGCAGTTCGCGGCCCACAAGTACGAAGTCACGCATCGCCTGGATCAGATGGAATACAGTCTGCGGCGGGCCAAAACCGTCGGCGACGCCAAGGCGGCAATGGACGGGATGTTCAAGAGCAAGTTCCCGCTCTCGCCCGATCTTCAGAACAAGAGCCTGGGTTCGCTCTATCTCACGATGCTGCAACTCGTCAGCGGCACGACCGACCAGAAGTCCACCGAGGTCATGGATTTCATCCGCCGCTTGGAAGAGGCCGAACTCGCACTACAGGCCCAGCCTGACGACAAGCCGCTCGACACGGAGCAGCGCGAGCATCTGCGCAAGCTCCTCAATTCCATCAAGAACCTGCACCTGAAGTGAGCCCGACAGGCTGGGTCGCGCCTACTTCTCGGTTTCCTTGATCCGCTCTTCGAGCATCGGGCGGATCGGCGCGTCGGCCGGCAGCAGGGCCAGCAGGGTCTTCCAGCGGCGCGCCGCGGCCGGCTTGTCGCCCGCCGCCAAGGAGGCTGCACCGAGATAGAAGAGCGCCAACGCGTTGCGCGGCTCGACCTTCTCCAGCCGCTCCAGCACCTGCACTGCGTCGGCCGAGGGCGGCGAGCCTGGCGTTACCTGCCGCACATGCGCCTCGGCCCAGTCAGCGAGGATGCGCGCATCGACCGGCCCCAGCGTGTCAGCCTGATGATAGGCGGCGGCGGCGCGTGGATTATCGCCCAGCACCTTCCAGGCGTTGGCAAGCCGCAACCAGCCGGCCCGGTCCTGCGGATTCTGTTCGAGACGTGCCGCCAGGCCCTCGACCATGGAGCGGATCGCCTGCTCGCGGTCAGCCGGCGCAAGGGCGGCCATCGCTTCCTGCTGTTCGCGGCTGGGCTGCGGCATGGCCGATGGAGGCGTGGCCGGCGGTGTTGGAAGCTCGATGCCGGCCGCTTTGGCAACGCGGGCAATCTCGGCACGCAGCAGACCGAGCCATGGCGCGTCGGGCGGGCTCTTGGCTTCGAGGGCTCGCCAGCGGGCGATGGCGGCGCGGCTGTCGCCGCTCTGCGCCTCGTGTAGGCCGAGATAGTACTGAGCTCGCGGATCGTCGGGCAGCTTCTGCAGCGCCTTGGTGAAGGCCTGCACGGCGGACTGGGTGACGGTGCCTTCGGCTTCGAGGGTAAGTCCCTCGCCCAGCGCAGCCAGCGCCTCGGCATCGTCGGGATCCTGCGCGAGCTTTGCCCGCGCGTCTGCCAGCAGGCGTAAAATGTCGAGGGGCCGGCCGGAGTCCTGGCCTGCGATCTGGCTGTGGTCAAAGGGGGCGGACGGCAGACCCGGCCGGCCTATCTGCAGATAGACGCCCAGCGCCAGCAGCGGCACCAGCAGCGAGAGAGCCGGCGGCAGAAACTTGTGCAGCGTCGGACCGGCGGATGTCGCGCCAATCTTCTCGGCCGCGGCGCCGGCGGCCAGGACGCGCCGTTCGATCTCGACCCGTGCAGCCGTCGCATCGGATTCGCTCACCGTGCCTGCCGCGCGCTCACGCTCCAGCTCGGCAAGTTGATCGCGATAGATCGCGAGTTCGCCGCTCAAGCGGTCGCGATGATCGACGCGCGTCTTCAGCAACGGCCAGAGCAGAGCGCCGACAGTTGCTGTGGTGAGGAGAGCGAGCAGGAACTCGAGCAAGGCCGCTACCCCTTCAGCAGCGAGTCGAGACGGCGCTGCTCCTCGTCGCTCAGCGGCGGCGGCGGCACGATCGTCTTGCGCCGGCGCGCGGCGATCAGAAGGGCGCCTCCGGCAATCAGCAGCACCAGCGGCGCCCCCAGCCAAAGGATCAGAGTGCCGGACTTGAAAGGCGGCTTGAGCAGCACGTAGTCGCCATAGCGCGCCACCATGAAGTCGAACACAGCGGCATCGTTGTCACCCGCCGTCAGCCGCTCACGCACCGCACGGCGCATGTCGCGCGCCACCTCGGCGTTGGAATCGTCGATCGACTGGTTCTGGCAGACGACGCAACGCAAGGCGCGGCCGATCTCCCGAGCCCGGGACTCCAACGCAGGATTGGGCAGCACTTCAGAAGGATCGACAGCGAAGGCAGGCGAAGCGAAGAGCAACAACAGAAGGGCGAGTGCGACCTTCATTTCGTGCCCTTCAATGCCGGCAGGATCCGATCATTGAGATCGCGTTCGTTGATCGGTCCACGGAAATGCTGTCGCACGATCCCCTGGCCATCGACGAGATAGGTCTCGGGCACGCCGGAAAGCCCCCAGTCGAGGCCCGTGCGGCCTTCGAGGTCGAGGCCGGCATACTTGAACGGATCGCCCAAGCGCTTCAGCCACTTCAGGGCATCGTCACGTTTGTTCTTCCAGGCAATGCCGATGATGGTCGCGCCGTCACGCTCGGCGAGCCGTGTAAACAGCGGATGCTCGGCAAGGCAGGGCGTGCACCAGCTCGCGAAGAAATTGACCAGCACGGGCTTGCCGGACTTGAGCAGCGCGTCCGTCAACGCCGGCTCGCTTTCGCGCAGAGCGGCGAGGTCGAGCTTGGGCGCCGGCCGGCCGACCATCACCGAACCGATCGATGCAGGATCGCGGCCCGAGGTCAGCGACCAGGCGAAGAACCCGGCCATCAAGGCCAGGGTCAACAATGGCAGGATGAAGATTGCGCGGCGCATCGTTACTCGGCGGGCTGCGTGACCGGGCGGCGTGTCTTGCTGCTGCGCGGCGCACCGATCCTCAGTCGGCGATCCGACAGCGAGACGAAGCCACCGAACGCCATGAAGGCCGCCCCCAGCCAGATCCACGGCGCGAGGGGGTTGAGATAGAGGCGGATCACCCAGCCCTGGCTGGGATCGCCCTCGCCCAGGGTCGCGTAGAAGTCGCGCAGGAAATTGGTCTGGATGGCCGTCTCGGCGACCTGACGGCGCTGCACCGTGAACAGCCGACGCTCCGGTTGCAGCACGGTGTAGGGCTTGCCGCCGACGGTGACGTTGAGGGTAGCGCGCTCGGCAACGAAGTTGGGACCCTGCACCTGCTCGATCTTGTCGAGCTGGACGGCATAGCCTGCGAAGGAAATGCGATCGCCAGGCTTCATGGTCTGCATCACCTCGGTATGCCAGGCGGAGGTCGCGACCGAGCCCAGCACGACAATGCCCAGCGACGCATGAGCGATGACCATCCCGAGGGTCGCCCGCGGCGTGGTGCGCAAGGTGCCCTGCTTGAGGCGATCAGCCAGCGACCACAGGCTGCCGACGATCAGCCAGACGCCGAAGCCGAACGCCAGCGCGGCGAGCGTGCTGCGGCTGTCGATCATCGTCATCGCCACCAGCGCGGCCGCCAGGGAGATCACGAAGGCCACGCGCAGACGCATCAGCGCCGGCCACAGTTCGGCGCGCTTCCAGCCCAGGAGCGGGCCGACACAGAGCGCAGCAAAGAGCGGTGCGCAGATCGGCACGAAGGTGGCGTTGAAGAAGGGTGGGCCGACCGAGACTTTGTCGCCGGTCAGCAAATCCAGGAACAGCGGGTAGAGCGTGCCCAGCAGCACCGTGGCGGCCAACGTACAGAGCAGCAGGTTGTTCAGGATCAGCGCCCCTTCGCGGCTAACCGGCTGGAACAGGCCGCCGCCCTGAAGCTGCGGCGCGCGCCAGGCGTAGAGCGCGAGGCCACCGCCGGTCACCGCCAGCAGGAAGCCAAGAATGTAGAGGCCGCGCGCCGGGTCCTGCGCGAAGGCATGCACTGAGGTCAGTACGCCGGAGCGCACCAGGAAGGTGCCCAGCAGCGACAGCGAGAAAGCGAGGATGGCCAGCAGCACCGTCCAGCTCTTCAGCGCATCGCGCTTCTCCACGACGATGGCCGAATGCAGCAGCGCCGTGCCGGCGAGCCAGGGCATCAGCGAGGCGTTTTCGACCGGATCCCAGAACCAGAAACCGCCCCAGCCGAGGATGTAGTAGGCCCACCAGCTTCCGAGAGCGATGCCGAGGGTGAGGAAACACCAGGCGGCAAGCGTCCACGGCCGCACCCAGCGCGCCCAGGCGGCATCGACGCGACCTTCGAGGAGTGCGGCGATGGCGAAGGCATAGGTGACGGAGAAGCCGACATAGCCCAGGTAGAGCAGCGGCGGATGGAAGGCGAGGCCGGGGTCCTGCAGCAGCGGATTGAGGCCGTTGCCATCGGCCGGCGCGGGGAAGACGCGCTCGAAGGGATTCGAGGTGAACAACAGGAAGGCGAGGAAACCGACGCCGATCAGCGACTGGATGGCGAGCACGCGGCTGCGCAAGGTGTCGGGCAGGCCGGCGCCGAAGACCGCGACCGCCGCGCCGAACAGCGCGAGGATCAACGCCCACAGCAGCATCGAGCCCTCGTGATTCCCCCACACACCCGAGATCTTGTAGAGCAGCGGCTTGGCCGAATGCGAGTTGGCGACGACGTTGGCCACCGAGAAGTCGGACGTCACGTAGGCTTGGGTCAGCGCACCGAACGCGACGATGATCAGAAGCGCCTGGGTCAGCGCCGCGGTGCGCCCCAACGCCATCAGCCGGTCGTCACCGCGTGACGCACCGATCAGCGGCACGGTTCCCTGAATCAACGCCACTGCCAGCGCCAGGATCAGCGCGAAGTGGCCGAGCTCCGCTACCACGAGACGCCAACGTAAATGACGCTGCGCATCATTTACGTTCCTTCCACTGCCCCGCTTCCTTGATCGCCTTCGCGACTTCAGGCGGCATGTAGTTTTCGTCGTGCTTGGCGAGGACCTCGCGCGCGGCGAAGACGCCGTCGCTGCCGAGTGCGCCTTCGGCAATCACGCCCTGCCCCTCGCGGAACAGGTCGGGAAGGATGCCGCGATAGACGACAGCGATCGTCTTGTTTGTATCGGTGACCGTGAAACGCACGATCTGCCCGTCCTTCTGGACGCTGCCCGCTTCGACCAGGCCGCCCAGACGGAAGCGACGGTCGGGCCCGAGGCTTTTCTCGGCAACCTGAGTCGGCGAATAGAAGAAGACGAGATTGTCGTTCAGCGCCGACAGCACGAGCGCTGCCGCGACGCCCAATGTCCCGAGCGACCCGATCAACAACCAGAGGCGGCGGCGCTTGGGTGTCATCTCTTTCTGTCCAGTCCACGGGCCGTCAACTCGCGGCGCACTTTGCTTCGCGCGCTCAACGAGGCGATGACCAGCCCGCCCAGAATGGCGAAGGCCACCAGATAGGAGGCGAGGATGAAGGCCGCGTGGTTGCTCATGCCGCTGCTTCCTCTTCCTGCACGGCGGCATTCTCAAGGCGCCGCCGGTCGATTTCCGTCTCCGTCCTCACCAGCACCAGGAAGATGAAGAGGAACAGCAGCGACACCGCCATCCAGAGGAGCGGAATCAGGATCGAATTGTGGATCGCGGGCGCATCGAGACGTGTCACCGACGCCGGCTGGTGCAGGGTGTTCCACCAATCCACCGAGAACTTGATGATCGGCAGGTTGATGACGCCGACCAGCGCCAGGATGGCGGCAGAACGATCCCCGCGCTCCGGCTCGTCATAGGCGCGGCTCAAGGCGATATGGCCGAGATAGAGGAAGAAGAGCAGCAGCATCGACGTCAGCCGCGCATCCCACACCCAGTAGGTGCCCCACATCGGCCGTCCCCACAGGGAGCCGGTGAGCAGGCACACGGCTGCGAAGCTCGCGCCCACCGGCGCGGCGGCGCGCGCCATCAAAGCGGCCAGCGGGTGACGCCACACCAGCAGCGAGGCGCCGAGGCCGGCCAGCAGCGCATAGCCTCCCATCGACAGCCAGGCGGACGGCACGTGCAGGAACATGATGCGCACGGTCTGGCCCTGCTGGTAATCCGCCGGGGCTACGAAGAAAGCCATGTAGAGGCCAAAGGCCAGCATCAGCACCGTGGCGAAGCCGAGGCTCGGCAGCACGCGCTGGCTGAAGCGGCGGAAGCGCGCGGGGTTGGCGAGGAAATGCAGGTCGGCCATGGCTTTGTCCCGCCCTTGTTTCTGGCTTGGCTGGTCTTTTGTCTATTCCCCGGCTTGCCGCAAGGCCGCGGCAATCGCCCACGGGGTCGTGGCCAGCGCTACCAGCGCCAGCGCTCCCAGGATCGCAAGATGGGTCCATAGTCCCTCGCCGGCGGCCAGGGTTTCGACGGCGCCGGCGCCGAAAATGAGGGTTGGCACGCAGAGCGGCAACGCCAACAAAGCGAGCAATGCCCCGGATTTGCGCGCCCCGAGCGTCAGGGCAGCCGCCAGCCCGCCGATCAGCGACAGGGTCGGCGTGCCGATCAGCAGGGTCGCGAACAAAGCCAGGAGGCTGCCGCCGTCGAGCCCGAAGGCCACACCCAGCACCGGCGCCAGCAGGCTGAGAGGCAGGCCGGTCACAATCCAGTGAGAGGTGCATTTGGCGAGCGCTGCCAATTCCAGCGGCCATGGCGCCAGCAACAGGAGATCGAGCGTGCCGTCCTCATAGTCGGCCGCGAACAGACGTTCGAGTGACAGCAGCGCCGCGAACAGGGCCGCGCACCAGAGCACGCCGGCCGCGATACGCTGCAAGGTGTTGGTCTCGGGGCCGATGCCGAGAGGAAAGAGCACGACCGCCACGACGAAGAAGGCCAGCACGACGCCGACATCGCCGGGTCGCCGCCAGACCAGGCGCAGGTCGCGCACGAGGAGGGCGGTGAAGCCGCTCATGCGCGCCCCAGCTCCAGTGTTCGGGCGCCCTCCACGCCGAGCTCGGCATGGGTAGCGGCAATCGCGAGACCGCCGGCAGCGAGATGCTTTTGCAGAACGGCGCGAAAAGCCTGCTGCGCCGGGACATCCAGTGCGTTCAGAGGCTCGTCGAGCAACCAGAGCGGGGCCGCGGAGAGGACGATCCGCGCCAGTGCCGTGCGGCGGCGCTGGCCGGCCGACAGCGTACGTACCACCCGGGCCGCGAGCGAGCGGAGATCGAAGGCCACGAGGGCACCGTCGAGACGGTCCGCCGCGCCGCCGCGCAGGCGCTGGGCGACGGACAGGTTCTCGGCCACCGACAGATCGCCTTTCAGTCCGTCGAGATGGCCGAGCCAGGCGAGCCGGTCGCGCCAGGCCTCGGGATCGTCGGCGGTATCGGCGCCCTGCCAGCGCACCGTTCCGGCATCGGGCCGGACCAGGCCCGCCACGGCGCGCAGCAAGGTGGTCTTGCCGCTGCCGTTCCGGCCGGTCAGGGCCAGCAGTTCGCCCTCGCCCAGCCCGAAGGACAGGCGATCGAACACCCGCCGTCCACCGCGGCGGCAGGCCAGGCCATCGATCTGGAGGGCGATCTCGGAGGGGGAAGGCGCCATGAAGCGCCGTGGTAGCACGGGAAAAAGAAAAAGGCCGTCATCTCGGGGGAGAGTGAGATGACGGCCTAAGCGCCTCCGAAGAGGCTAGAACGTGGCTTTGGGGGGACCACGTTCGGGGGAGATACAAAAGGAAGATGGAAACCTCCCATGGCGGTCGCTAGTCCCAAATGGGGCAAGACTGTGATTTTTCAATCACACCTTCCGAGGTGGGAAATTGGAAGAGGGTTAGGAAATTTCAAAAGATTGGAAGAACGGCTTCTTTGAAGCCGTATCTATTCTGAAACGAGCGGGCTCCCGCGCCTTCGTCGCTTCGCTCCTGCAGGCGCTGCCGCCCGCCAGACGCTGCAGACCCGTACGCCTCAGGCGTACGGGTCTGCAGCGTCTCGCATCCCGTCGCCCATGAACTGGTAGGCCAGGATCACCAGGATCACCGGCACCACGGGCAGCATCAGCCACCAGTTCACGGCGACCACGTTGATGTCGGTCGCCTCGTTCAGCAGCACGCCCCAGGAGGTGATCGGCGGACGCAGGCCGAGGCCCAGGAAGGAGAGCGCCGTCTCGGCCAGGATCATCGAGGGGATCGAGAGCGTCGCCGAGGCGATCAGATGGCTCATGAAGCCCGGTAGCAGGTGGCGGCCGATGATGCGGGCAGGCTTGGCGCCCATCATCTGGGCCGCCGCCGCATAGTCCTCCTCGCGCAGCGACAGGAGCTTGGACCGCACGGCGCGGCCCAGGCCCGGCCAGTCGAGCAGCGCCAGGATCAGCGTGATACCGAAATAGATCAGCAGCGGCGACCAGGTGACCGGCAGCGCCGCCGACAGTGCCAGCCACAGTGGCAGATGCGGGAAGCTCTTGATGATCTCGGTAATGCGCTGGACGACACTGTCGACCCAGCCGCCGTAGTAGCCCGCGAGCCCACCCAGTATGAGCGCGAGCGCGAAGGAGAGCGCGATGCCGATGATGCCGATGGTGAGCGATATGCGCGCCGCGTAGACGATGCGACTGAACATGTCGCGTCCCAGTCGGTCGGTGCCTAACCAGAAGAAGGTGCCGTCCTCCGGCGGACAGACGAAGTGGAAGCGGCCTTCGATCAGGCCCCAGAACTCGTAGCGCTCGCCCAGACAGAAGAAGCGGAGTTGCTGCGGCTTGGTCGTATCGGGCGAATAGATGCGCTGCAGGGTCGCCGGATCGCGCTCCATCTTCAGGCCGTAGACGAACGGACCCATGAACGTGCCCTCGTGGAAGAGGTGCACCGACTGGGGGGCGGCGAAGATGTAACGCGAGTTACGCGTGTGCAGGTCGTAGGGCGCAATCCACTCGCTGATCACCGTCGAGAAGTACATCAGCAGCAGGAAGATCGCGGAGACGACGGCCGGCCGATGGCGGCGGAAGCGCCACCACATCAGCTTCCACTGGCCGGCCATGTAGTAGCGTTCCTGCTCCTTGGTCAGGCGCTCGGCGACGTAGGGATCCCACGGCTCCTGGCTGACGAAGTGCGGCGCGCGCCTCGGCGAGGCGGAAGGGGGCGTGTTCGGCGTGGTGTCGGTCATGTCCGGCTCACTTTTCCGAAGTCGCGCCGAAGCGGATGCGTGGATCGAGCGCGGCCAGCGCCAGATCCGAAATCAGCATGCCGATCACGGTCAGGGCCGCCACGAACAGCAGGAAGGTGGCGGCGAGGTTGACGTCCTGGGTCTTGAGCGCGCCCAGCAGCATCGGGCCGGTCGTGGGCAGCGACAGCACGACCGAGACGATGACCGAGCCCGAGATGACGTCGGGCAGCAGGCCACCGATATCGGCGACGAACGGGTTCAGCGAATGGCGCAGCGGGTATTTCACCAGCAGCTTCATCGGCGGCAGGCCTTTGGCGCGGCCGGTGACGACATATTGCTTCTGCAGTTCGTCGAGCAGGTTGGCGCGCAGGCGACGGATCATGCCCGCGGTGCCCGACATGCCGATCACGATCACCGGAATGATGAGATGCTGCATGACCGACAGCGCCTTGCCCCAGCTCAAGGGCTTGTCGATGTACTCGGGATCCATCAGGCCGCCGATCGACAGGCCGAAATAGACCTTGCCGACGTAGAGCAGGACCAGCGCCAGCAGGAAGTTCGGGATGGCGAGCCCGATGAAGCCGATGAAGGAGGCGACGTAGTCGCCAAGCTTGTACTGGTGCGTGGCGGCATAGGTGCCGATCAGGAACGACACGATCCAGATGAAGGCGATGGTGCTGGTTTCCATGATGATGGTGAGCGTCAACCGCTCACCGATCAGGTCAGCCACCGGCACCGTATCCTGACAGGAAAGACCAAAATCCCAGCGGAAGATGCCGCCGACCCACTCGAGGTAGCGCTGCCACAGCGGCAGATTGAGGCCGTAGAGCTCACGCAGCTCCTCGGCGCGTTGGTGCGCATCGGCATCGCCCCGCGCCACCAGCTCCTCGATCTGCGAGCTGACACAGTCGCCCGGCGGCAGATCGATGATGAAATAGACGAGCGCACTGATCACGAACAGGGTCGGGATCATCAGCAGCACGCGGCGGACGATGAAGCGCAACATGCTCAGGCTCCTCCGCGCGCCATGCGGACATAGTGGCCGGGCTCGGCCTCGGTCCAGAAGAGCGACGCCTTGCCGTCGTCACGGAACGGCGCCGGCCAGACGGTGGGATCGGAAGCTTTGCCTTCCATCAAGGCGCCGAGATCGAGGCGGGCGTCGGGGTCGGGCATCGGCACCGCCGTGAGGAGCGCCTTGGTGTAGGGATGCATGGGATTGCGGAACAGCTCACCGGCCGGCGCCAGTTCGACCAGGCGGCCGGCGCACATCACCGCGATCCGGTCGGCGATATAGTCGACGACGGCGAGGTTGTGGCTGATGAAGAGATAGGTGAGGCCGAGCTGCTTCTGCAGGTCCTTCAGGAGATTGAGGATCTGGGCCTGGATCGAGACGTCGAGCGCCGACACCGGCTCGTCGCAGATCACCATGTCGGGCCTGAGCGCCAGGGCGCGAGCAATGCCGATACGCTGACGCTGGCCGCCCGAGAAGGAATGCGGGTAGCGGCTGAGATGGCGGCGGTCGAGGCCCACCATCTCCATCAACTCGGACACCATCTCACGGCGATAGGCATCGTCGCCGATGCCATGGATGATCAACGGCTCGACCAGGATGTCGTAGACGGTCATGCGCGGGTTCAGCGAGCCGAACGGGTCCTGGAAAATGAACTGCAGCTTGGTGCGGAAACGGTTCAGCTCCTCGCCTTCGAGCTTCAGAACGTCGGTCTTGCGGCCCCAATCGTCGAACACGACGCGGCCGACCTTGCCCTTTCCATCCGGGTCCGAATCGGCCGAGATGCCGCGCATCAGCATCTTGCTGAGCGTGGTCTTGCCGCAGCCCGATTCACCCACCAGGCCCAGGCACTCGCCGCGCTCGACGTCGAAGCTGACATCGTTGACGGCATAGACGGTGCGCGTGGTGCCGCCGCCCATCATCGATTCGAGGAAGGTATCGGCCTTGCGGATGCGGAAGGTCTTGGAGACGTGCCGTACCTTGAGCACCGGCGCCTTGGGATTGAAGGTCGAGGTCGGCGCCTGGCTGGGCTTCTCCTTCAGGAGGTGGCCCGTCGTACCCTTGATCTCGCGGATCGGCACCAGACGCTCGCCGGGCGCCATGTCGAAACGCGGCACGGCATGCAGCAGCGCCTTGAGATAGGGATGCTGCGGATTGCGGAAGATATCGTGCAGGTCGCCTGATTCGACCACCTTGCCGCGATACATGACCACGACATCGTCGGCGACGTTGGCGACCACCCCGAGATCGTGGGTGATCATCAGCAACGCCATGCCCAGTTCTTTCTGCAGATCCTTGATCAGCCGCAGGATCTGGGCCTGGATGGTGACATCGAGCGCCGTCGTGGGTTCGTCTGCGATCAGCAACGCCGGCCGGCAGACCAGCGCCATGGCGATCATGGCGCGCTGGCGCAGGCCGCCCGACAGTTCGAAGGGATAGGTCCGCAGCGCGCGCTTGGGATCGGGAAAACCGACCATGCGCAACATGGCGAGCGTCAGTTCGTCGATCTCGGCGCGGCTGAGCTTGCGGCCGTTCGCGCGGACGCCATTTTGACTGCCAATCGGTACACCGTGCAGCTCGACCGCTTCGCCGATCTGGTCACCCACCGTGTGCAGCGCCGACAGCGAGGTCATCGGCTCCTGGAAGATGATCGAGATCTGGCCGCCGCGGATGCGCCGCAAGGCCGGGCCGCTGCGGTCGAGCTTGGCAATATCGATCACGCCTTCCTTGACGCGGGGGTCCTGGAAGAGGATCGAACCGGACGGGATTTTGGCGGTGCGCGGCAGCAGGCCCATGATCGCCTGGCTGCAGACCGATTTACCGGAACCGGATTCGCCCACTAGCGCGACGGTGCCGCCTGGCGGGATGGCGAAGGAGACCTTGTCGACCGCCCTCAGCGTGCCTTCATGGACACCGAACTCGACGGTCAGGTCCTCGACGCGCAGCAGATCCTTCATACCGATTCTTCCTGACCTGCCACCACGATCCCCATCGCGCGCAAATTCGCGCGCGTCGCGTCACTCAACGTCACGCCCGTCCCCTCGGCCGCACGGGCCGCCCGCTCCACAATATCGTGAAAGCCGTCGAGGGAGGAATCGACCTTCACCAGGCGTCCGCCTGTCGAGCCGATGGCGAGCTGCATCCAGCCGTCCGACCGGTCGCGCTTGGTCGAGAAATAGCTGAGCTTCATCCGGTCGAGGCGGCCCCATTCGACCAACGTGCCGGCTGGCCCGTCGGCGCAAAGCGTGTCGGGTCCCAACACGTAGCGTGTGCGGTGCCGCAGCGCGGTGCGCACCAGGAACAGAGCGAACAGCGCAAAACCTGCCACCAGGATCGCAGCCAGCCACTGATTGACCTCGAGCAGCAGAAGCGGTGCACCGCACAGCAACACGCCGATGCCGGCGCGCGCATAGTCCGCCAGGATTGTCGGACGCGGATAGCGCAGATCGGCAGAACTCACCCGCGCTCCTCCCCTGATTGAACGCTCACGACATGAAAAGCTCGCGCGCCGTGCGAACGCTGAGCCCCTGCGTCGTTTTTGTTGCTTCCAAAACCGACCTTAGGAAATCCCAAGCCCCGCCGTCCATCGCAAGATGATGACTGAGCAGTCCTATCGGCTCGCCATCGCGGCTACGCGAGCGGGCGAGCGCTTCCACCAGGGCGGTGAGGGCAGCTTCCTCGCCGACGAAGCCGCCGCCGGCCTTCCAGTCGATCAGATCGACATGGGTGTTGACCTGACGAAATCCACGTACCGGCTCGGCCCGCTTGCGCGGCCCGAACGTCGAGAGACCGCGATAGCCGATCTCTGGCAGGGTCGGCACCAGAATTTCGGCGATGCGATTCCACGGCGGCACCATGACGGGCAACGCCTGTGCCGCGAACAGCCGCTCCAGTGCCAGCCAGCCGGTGCCGAGATCGCCCAGCACGATCATCGCGGGGCGCTGCAAACCAAGCTCGATCTTCTTGTCCGGCGGCGTGGCGTGATTGGTGTGAGCATAGCCATGCTGCAACACATCGACGCCCGGTTCGGCACCAAGCCGTTGCGCCAGCGCCGTCGTGGCCTGCGCCGGCACGACCGCCAGCGCCAGCGGGGCGGCCGTCTCGCGATGAAGGTCGAGCAGGCGATCGAGAGCGGGACCGACATCGACCGCGTCGTCGTCGCGCCACCAAAGATCGGCCGTACGCCCCGCGTCCCGCCACCGCGCCGCCTCATCGAGAAGAACCTGCCAGGAAGTCATGGTGACAACATCTGCTTCAAGGCCGCGACGGTCGCCGGGCCGCCGTTTGCATCGACGGCCGGAAAGCTGCGGATCGAGGGGCCGGACCAGGCGCGGGTGATGGCGGCGGCCAGGCTCTCGGGCGTGAGCGTATCCGGCGGCACGGACGCCACCATGCCACGCTCGACCAGCACGCGCGCACGGTCGGCCTGCTCGGTCTCGCGCGCCGTGCCGAAGGGCACCAGCACGGCGCGGTCGGCATGGCAGAGCGTCTCAACCACGGTGTTGTAGCCGGCCTGCGAGATCGAGAGCGCGGCGTTGTGCAACAAACTCGGGAAGTCGGCGCGCGCCGGTTCGACGACGATGCCGTCGTTGGCCGCCGCGCGAAGGGCAGCCTCGTCCGCTGCGGGCACGTTCGGCCCCACCAGCAAACGCCACCTGCGGTCAGCCAGGCCGGTCATCGGGCGCGCGGCGATGGCGGCCTGAAGCAGCGGCATACCGACGGCGCCGCCGCCGGCCGAGACGATCACTTCACCCTTGCCAACCGAACCTTGTGGCGCGCGCGCCGGATCGAACTCTGCGACGTAGCCGGTGTAGAGCGCGCGATCCTGGATATCGGGCCACGCCGGGAAGCTCTCGTCGAGACGCACCAAAGCAGGATCGGCGTGGATCAGCACCGCATCGAAAGCCTCGAAGGTCGCGACCATCTCGTCGACCCGCGCCGGAGAGGCCGAGCGCCGCAGCACATCGCGCACGGAAGAGACGATCCACGGCGCCGAGGCACGATCCTGGGCCGCGTCGAGAAGCGGCAGCAGCTCGAAGCGGAGCTGCGTGCGACCAAAGGGAAACTGCTCGGTCAGAAGCACATCGGGTTGCTCGGTATCGAAGACGTCGAGTAGCTGGCGGGTACGCACAGCTCGAAACGCCTCGTCGATCGGTGTGCCATCTAGCTGCGCCAGCTCCTTCAGCCGCGCATTAGCTGCCCGCAGTGGTGGAAGTTGATGAAAACGCGCACCACCAAGGTCAAGCCCCTCGACCGGCGCACCGCCCGAGACCAGCAACACGTCGAAACCGCCCGCCACCATCGCGCGCGCCAGGGTGGCGGCCCGGCGCAGATGGCCGATGCCCAGCAGATGCTGCACATAGAAGAAGACACGCGCCGTCATGCTGCTTTCTCGAACGGCACGTTGAGGCGATCGATCGCGACCTTGCCGTCCCCCGACACGACGAAGAAATGCAGCGAGCGCCAGTCGAGCTTGTGCGGCGGCCGGCCCAACATGTCCCAGCCGGTCGCCAGTGCCAGCAACGCACGGATCGCGGCCTTGTGTGACACGGCGACGACAGGTTCGCGCAAGGTCGAAGCCCAGCCGGCGAGACGCACCATGGTGGTGCGCGGTGACTCCCCGCCCGGCGGCTGAAAATCGAGGCCGGCTGCTTCGGCTGCAGCAAAGCTCTCACCGCCCTCGGCGCGAAGTTCGGGTAAGGTGCGACCTTCCCAGACGCCGAAACTCATTTCGCGCAAGGCCGAGTCGATGCCGACTGGCATCGCCGGCTGCAACAGCTCGGCGGTTCGGCGCGCACGCTGCAGCGGACTGCAAATCCGCTTCCAGCCATCCGCCGGAGACGCCAAACGCCAGGAACGCGCCATCTCCTCGCCGTCACGGCTGAGGTTGGTATCGGTCAGGCCCTGCAGACGGCCCAACGCGTTCCAGTCGGTCGGCGCGTGGCGCAGGATGGCGAAGGGAATGTCCGTCATCGCAACGTCCTGAACGCCATGGCCAGGGCGCGCGCCGCGGCCCGCTCGTCATGATGGGACGCAACCCTCGCCGCCGCAGCCACACCGAGGCGCGCGCGTTCCTGCGGCGCGTCGAGCAGATGCGCCACAGCCGCGGCAAAGGCATCGGCGTCGCCGATCGGCGTCAGCAGGCCGGTGACACCATCGGCCACGACGGCCGGCACGCCACCGGTGCGGCCGGCGACGACAGGTAGTCCGGCCGCCTGAGCTTCGAGAAAGGCCATGCCATAGGCTTCGTTGATCGCCGGCCAAAGGTAAAGGTCCGCCGACGCGTAGAGCGCCGGCAGGTCGGCATGCGGCCGCGCGCCCGCGAACTCGACGCGATCGCCCAGCGGCGCCATCAGCGTCTCGATCTCGGGCCGCGCCGGTCCGTCGCCAACCAGCAGCGCCCGCCAGGGGCGATCCTTCAACTGAGCGAGCGCCCGCGCCAGCACACGATAGGACTCCGCCTTGTCGCGCGAGCGCATCATGCCGACACTCAGGAGCAGCGGCGGCTGGCCAGGGTCGCGCCGTGAGGGAATACGAAACGGTGCCGTATCGATGAACGGCGGCAACCAGGCCTGACGCGCGCCGGGCCGCAGCCGTGCCTTCACGCCGGCGACGTCGCGCGGAATCAGGGTCAGCACGAGGTCGGCGGCGGCCAGCGCCCGTTCGACGGCGCGATGGCCCAGCCGGGTCGGTCCCTGGGCGCGGCGCGGCGCGTGGCTGGCCTCGGCGATCACATAGGGAAGGCCCAGCGCTTTGGTGACTACAGGCCCCAGCCAGTCGGGCTTGCGGTAGTAGCAATGATAGGTGAACCAGAGATCGAAGCGCTCCGGATGATGCGCCGGCAGCGCCTTCCATTGCGCGATCAGCCGGGCGGCCTGTGCCCGCGCGCGGCGTTCCAGGGCAATGTGAGCATCGGCCGCCGGCACGCCCGGCGCGACGCGGCTCATAGCCGGCATGAGCACCTGATGGCCGAGGCGTCGCAACAAACGCAAGAGGCCGCGCGCCATTTCACGATCGCCGGACGGTACGGGACTGTCGGGCGCCTTCAACGGCGTATGCAGCAGCACGCGCATGGCGTTACGCCGCGACGCGCGCGGCGGCAGTGGTGGTTTGCGAAGACGGACGCAGCTCACCGAGCGACGAGGCGATCCAGTCGACCCCGGCCTCGAAGGAAAAACGTGTGCGCACCACCTCGCCCGCGCGCTCGGCCAGATGCTGGCGCAGATCGGGATCGCCGATCATGCGCGCCAGCGCAGCACTCAGCGCATCCGGCGCTCCCGGCGGAACGAGCAATCCGTTCTCGCCGTCTTCGATGAACTCGCCAATGGCCGCGGCCGAAGTCGAGACCAGCGGCAGGCCCTGATAGGCCGCTTCCATCAGCACATTGGGAAGGCCGTCCTGGTCGCCGTCGGCCGCCTTCTTGGCCGCCAGCACGAAGAGATCGGCGCGCGCCAAGGCGGCAAACACTTCTTTCTGCGGTTGGGCGCCGCGCCAGGTGCAGCGATCGGCAATGCCCAACGACAACGCCTGCGCTTTCAGAGGGTCGGAGAGGCCGCCCGCGCCGATATGCTCGAAGCGCCACTGCAAGCTGCGCGGCAGGCGGGCGAGCGCATCGAGGAGATCGCCGTAGCCTTTCTTCTCGACCTTGCGGCCAACCGAAAGCAGGACGACGGGATCGCCCGGATTAGTGCCGTCGCGGCGCGGTCTTGCCGGCGGTGGCGGCGGCAAATGCGCGAAGTCGAGCCCGTGATAGACGAGGCGCAGCCGTTCCGGACGCGGCGCCAGTTCCTTCAGGCGCTGCAGGCCGAGGTTGGTGCAGGTCACCAGCCAGGCGCAGTCTGCGAGCTTCTCGCTCATTTCCCAGGGTTCGCTGGTCCAGATGTCCTTGGCATGTGCCGACACGCTCCACGGCAGGCCGCGCATCGTGGCGGCATAACGCGTTACCGAGGCCGGCGTGTGCAGGAAATGCGCGTAGAGCCGCTCGATCGAGGGCGGCAGCTCGGCCGCCAGCACCAGTGCCTGACCCCAGCGGCGAACCCGGTTGGGCGTAAAGTCACGCCGCAGATCAGCGAGGAATTTCCGGCGGGCGGCGCCGTAACCCGGAAGACGGCGTGCCTTCAGCCAGCCAGCAAAGACACGGCGCGGATCGTCCTTGAGATACTCCGGCAGGTAGACGACGCGGCCCTTGACCCTGTCGTGCACCGGATGGCGTTCCTTGTCGGTCGGATGGCGCATCGACCAGAGTTCGAGCGCCACACCGCGCGCCTCCAGCCCCGCCAGCTCCTGGGCGATGAAGGTCTCCGACAGGCGCGGCCAGCCCTTGAGGATGACCGCAACACGCGCGGCCTCTGTTTTCAAACCGGAACTTCTAGACATGTACGCCCGGATATCAGGTCCTGGCGCGCGACGGCAGCGAGGCCGTGTCCGGCGCAGCTGACTCGGCCGGCATCTCCGGCGAGTCGAGCGAGGCCGGGCCGCGATGAGGATTCGCGAGCTGCTTGGAGACGAGGCGCCAGACGTTGCCGAGGCCGTCGAGCAGGCCCGGCACCACGACTTCGCTCGGCAGGCCCTGCTGCGGCAATTGACGCAGCGCAGTCGCCATGTGCTGCGGATCGCGGCCGCGATCGGCATCGAGCATTTCGAGCAGACCGACGTTGCGGGCGGCGCGGGCGCGAATGAACTGTTCCAGCCGTGGCCGTGTACGCGGCACGATAATGGCCCTCTTATCGAAGGACAGGATCTCGCAGAAGGTGTTGTAGCCGCCCATGGCGACGACGCCTGCCGCGCGGTGCATCAGCGCACCGAGATTGTTGGTGAAGGTGAGCGTGCGGATGTTGCGGAACTTGGCCGCGCGTTCCTTGAAGGCCTCGCGCGCCGCGCCCGACATGAACGGACCGAACACGATCACCGCACCGTAGGGGATGTTCGAATCGGTCTCGTAGGCCGACAGAACCCAGTCGACCAGCTCGACGCCGTCGCCGCCGCCACCCGGCGTCACCAGGATGAACGGCCCGTCGATCTCCTCGCCCTCGTGCGGCACGTCGGTGTGCAACGGCAGCTCGCGGCGCAGATAGCCGGTGTAGATCATCTTGTGGCGCACCGACGGCGGCACCTCGATACCGGTCAGCGGCTTGTTGATCTGCGGCAGACCGTAGACCCAGATCTCGTCGTAGAGGTCGCGCAACGCCGGCACGACGTTCTTGCGCTCCCACTCCTTGGCGAGCTGCGCGGGATCGTCCATGACGTCGCGCAGGCCCAGGACCAGCGGCGTGCCACGCTGCTTCAGCAGGTGGAGCGCCGGGCCGACCTCGCCGCGCAGGCCGAGCGGCTCCTTGTCGACGATGAAAAGATCTGGCCGGTAGATATCGGCCGTGTCGCGGATGATGCGGGTGCGCATCTCGAGCGTGTGCTCGACGTTCACCCGCAAATTGGCCGAATCGTACTCGCCGGTATCGATCTGCTTCACCACGCCGGGAATACGCACGAAATCGATGCCCGAGCGGAATTCGTAGGAGCCGATGATCGGCGAGCCCGAGACGATCAGGACCGACACCGTATGGTCGGCCTCTACGATCGCATTGGCGATGGTTCGGCAGCGGCTCACATGGCCGAGACCGAAGGAGTCGTGGCTATACAGCAGCACACGCTTTGACCGGCCGCTTACGGACATGAAGTGCGTCTCCCGTTGCCGAAGCGCCTCCTGCCCCGACCGGTGAAGTCTGGGCAGATTATGCCACAGGGTACGGTCGCCGCGAACCCCACCGGCTTTCCGGCTGCTTTCTGCCCGAAAAAACCGAATGTAATCAAGGGCCTGATCGCCTATACGGGAGGCAAGATCGCGCTGGCGCGGGAATCAATGGAACGCAGTCTTTTTTCCTACATCTGGCGGCACAGCCGGCCCGAGCAGGTTGTCATCCTGGCGCTCGTGGTGCTGGCCCAGGTCTTCTACTTCCTGTCGCTGACCGTGCCGAAGGACGTCATCAACAACGGTATCCAGGGCAACGCGTTCAAAAACAGCCAGACCATTCCGTTCCTGGTCTGGGAACTCGATCTGTCGGCCATCCTGCCGGGCAAGGTGATCCGCTTCTTCGACGGCTTCCAGGTCGACCAGATGCAGTACCTGGTGGTGATGAGCTTCGTCTTCCTGGGCGCGGTCATCGTGAACGGCCTCTTCAAGAAGACGATCAACACCCAGAAGGGCCGCATGGGCGAGCGCATGCTGCGCCGCCTGCGTTATGAGCTTTACGACCGAATCCTGCGCTTTCCGCCGGCCCATTTCCGCAAGGTAAAGCAGGCCGAACTCGCGACCATGATCAAGGACGAGGTCGAGCCATTGGGCGGCTTCATCGGCGATGCCTTCGTGCAGCCGATGTTCCTTGGCGGCCAGGCGCTGACGGCCATCATCTTCATCATGCTGCAGAGCTGGACGCTCGGGATCATCGTGATCGTGCTGCTGGGGGCGCAGATGGTGATCATCCCGCGGCTCCGGAAGCCCGTCCTGGTGCTGGGCCGCCAACGGCAGATCACGGCGCGCCAGCTCGCCGGCCGCATCGCCGAAACAGCCGACGGCGTCAACGAGATCCATATCCACGGCGCCGCCAACTACGAGCGTGCCGATATTGCCGAACGGCTGGGCCGGATCTTCAAGATCCGCTTCGATCTCTATCAGAAGAAGTTCGCCGCCAAGTTCTGGAACAACATCCTTTCGCAGGCCACGCCGTTCGCGATCTACCTGGTGGGCGGCTATTTCGCCATCACCGGACACATGGATGTCGGCGCCGTGGTCGGCGTCCTGCTCGCCTACAAGGATCTGCCCTCGCCGATCAAGGAGCTGATCGACTGGGACCAGCAACGCCAGGACGTGCAGATCAAGTACGAGCAGGTGATCGACCAGTTCCAGCCCGAGGGCATGATGCCGCCGGAACTGCAGGCGGTGCCCGATGGCCCGCCCCCGGAACTGGGCAAGGAACTGGCGCTGGCTGGCGTCGTCGTCACCGAAGACGGACGTGTGAAGCAGCTCGACAACGTGTCGCTCACCCTGCTGACGGCGGCGCGTTGCGCCGTGATCGGTGGCTCAAATTCAGGCAAGGACGTGCTGGGCCAGGTGCTGGCGCGCCAGATCCTGCCGACCAGCGGCTCGATCAGGATCGACGGCAAGGATTTCTTCCAGTTGCCTGAATATGTGCTGGGCGCTCGTGTTTCCTACATCGGCCAGGACACCTACCTGTTTCCGCTGTCGGTACGCGAAAATTTGCTGTTCGGCCTGAAGCTCCGGCCGATTGCGCCCGCCACCTACGACGACGTGGCGCGTGCCGAGCGCGAGTCCTTCTGGAAGGAATCGGAGCGTTCCGGCAACCCCGCCCTCGATCCCAATGCCGACTGGGTCGACTACGAGCTGGCCGGCGCCACCGGCCCGGCCGACCTGCTACCGTGCGTGGTCACGGTGCTGAAGCAGGTCGAACTCGATGAAGATATCTATTCGCTGGGCCTGCGCGGCACGGTCGAGGCCGCCGCTCGGCCCGATCTCGCGGAAAAGATCCTGAAGGCGCGCCACGCGCTACGTGAGCAGCTGAAGGGCGGCACATATGCCGGCCTGGTCGAGCCCTTCGACAAGGACGACTACATCCGCAACCTGTCGGTCGCGGAGAACCTGCTGTTCGGCACGGCAGTCGGCAAGCAGTTCGATGGCGACAATATCGCGGCAGATCCCTACGTCCGCTCGGTGTTGCAGGCCACCGGCCTCGATCTCGACCTGCAGCGCATGGGCCTGTCGATCGCCGAGACCATGGTCGAGCTCTTCTCCGGCTTGTCGCCCGACAATCCGTTGTTCGAGCAGTATAGCTTCATTTCGGCCGACGAGCTGCCCAACGTCCGCCTGTTGCTGCAGCGATTGGGTGGCAAGGGCATCGAGGCGGTGCCCGAAGCCGACCGGACGCGCCTGATGACCCTGCCGTTCCGCTACATCGAGGCGCGTCACCGCCTCGGCCTGATCGACGCGGACATGGAGGAACGCATCCTGCAGGCGCGGCGTAGCTTCGCCGAGGGCCTGCCGGAGAGCCTGAAGAATGCCGTCGAGTTCTATGATTTCGGCCGATACAACAGCGCCGCCACCCTACAGGACAACATCCTGTTCGGCCGCCTGGTCTACGGCCAGGCGCAGGCTGGCGAGCGTATCGGCACGCTGATCTCCGAGGTGCTGGACGAGCTGGGCCTGCGCGATTCGGTGATCGAAGTCGGCCTGGAGTACAATGTCGGCGTCGGCGGCAAGCGCCTGCCGGCGACGCAGCGCCAGAAGCTCGGCATTGCCCGCGCGCTGATCAAGCGGCCGCAGCTCCTGGTGGTGAACGAGGCAGTCGCCATGTTCGATGGCCGGACGCAGGATCGCATTCGCGACAATATCCTGGCAACGGCATCGGAGTGTGGACGTGGCGTGGTGTGGATCGCCAACCGGGCGAACCAGGCCGAGCCGTTCGAGCAGGTCGTTGTCATGCAGGGCGGACGGGTTACCGCTCAGGGGGCGCCGTCGGACCTGGCGGCAAAGGGTGGGCTCTATGCCGAGCTGCTGGCGTCGGCGTAGCGGATCGAGGAGGACACGATGAACCTCAACGAAGAAGTCGAGCTGCTGAAGGGTGTTCCTATCTTTTCCAAGGTCGAGCAGGCGAAACTGAAGCTGCTGGCCTTCACCAGCGAGCGCGTGAACTTCGCCGCGGGCCAGGAAGTCTGCCATCAGGGCGATCCGGGCGACACGATGTACGTCATCCTGGGCGGCGTCGCCGATGTGCTGATCGACACGGCGACCGGCCAGATCGCCGTCGCCGAGATGCAGCGCAACAGCTTCTTCGGTGAGATCGCCATCCTGTGCGACGTGCCGCGCACCGCCACCATCAAGGCACGCGAGCCACTCAGCACGCTCAAGATCACCAAGGACATGTTCTACCGCCTGGTCGCGGAGTTCCCGCAGATGGCGGTCGAGATCATGCGCGAACTGGCGCACCGCCTCGAAGACACCAACGAAAAATTGCGCGCGGCGACAAAGGCGGCCTGAGCATCACGAATGAGCCGTCTCGACAGTTTCATCGCGCGCATGAAGGCGCAGCGCGATTGCCTCAATTTCCTGAAATCCGCCGTCGATGCGTTGCCTGGGCCAATCCTCGAGATCGGGCTGGGCAATGGCCGCACCTACGACCATCTGCGCGATCTCTTTCCCGGCCGTGACATTTTTGTGTTCGAGCGCAAGGTGGCGGCTCATCCCGACTGCATCCCACCCGATGACCGGCTGTTTCTCGGCGAGGCGCGCGAGTCGATCCCGCACGCGGCCGCGGCCCTCGGCGCCACAGCGGCGCTGATCCACACCGATCTCGGCACCGGCGATCATCAGGCCAACGTCGCGATGGGCAAGTGGCTGGGTCCTGCGCTCGACGCGCTGGCGGCCAAGGGAAGTTACATCCTCGCCAACCAGACGCTCGACGTCGCGCGCTGGCAGCGGCAGCCCGATCCACCGGGCGTGCCGGAGGGCCGGTATTTTCTCTATCGAGTCGGTTAGCGCTGTCCGTCAGTTAACGCTGGACGAGGCGCAGGATCACCAACAACACGACGGCGCCGATCACCGAGCCGACGAAGCCGGCCGCTTGTCCAGGTTGATAGAGGCCCAGCGCCTGGCCGCCGTAGGTCGCGATCACCGCACCCACGATGCCGATCACGATCGTGACGATGATGCCGTGCGGGTTGGGACCCGGCGTGAGGAAGCGCGCAAGCAGGCCTACGACCAGACCAATGATCAGCGTAATGATGATCGACATATGATCTCCCCTCAGATCTCGCTTCAAACCTCGAAGGTCGCCGACACCGGCACATGATCCGATGCGAGGTCCCAGTCTCGCAGATTCACGTCGATATGGTGACTGTTAATCGCGCCCGCGAGCGCCGGGCTGGCCAGGATATGGTCGAGCCGGCGGCCGCGATTGGAGGCACGCCAGTCGTTGTTGCGGTAGCTCCACCAAGAATAGAGCTTCTTGTCGGGCGTCACGAACTGGCGCGGCACGTCGATCCAATCGAGCGAGGCCTGCAGGCGGCCGAACAGTTCGACCTCGACTGGCGTGTGCGAGACGATCTTCAGGAGCTGCTTGTGGCTCCACACATCGTGCTCCAGTGGCGCAACATTGAGGTCGCCCACGGTGATGCGGCGCAGCCCTTTGCGCGCCCGTGGCTTCGGCTTGCGATCGGCGTACCAGCCGGCCATCTCGCGATAGAAATCGAGCTTGTGCGCGAACTTAACGTTGAGATCGGGGTCGGGAATGTCGCCGCCGGCCGGGATGTAGAGGTTGTCGAGCAGGATCGGATCACCGCCGATATCGAGGGCGGCCTCGACATGCCGGCAGTCTTCCTTGCCACATCGATGGTGAATATTGGTGCCGGTGAAAGGCACTTTGGAGACAATCGCCACGCCGTTGTAGGCTTTCATGCCCTGCACGAGACGGTGGACGTAGCCCATCCGCTCGAACGCCGCGTGCGGGAAGAACTCGTCCGGACACTTGGTTTCCTGCAGGCACAGCACATCGGGCTTGCGCATTTTCAGGTAACGTTCGACGTTGGCGATCCGCAGCCGGACCGAATTTATGTTCCAGGTGGCAATGGTGAGGCTCATTGCCCGGCACTATAGACGATCCGGAGATGATCTCGACGCTACGATCTCGGTGAGGGAGACCGGCCATGCAGATGGATGGCGACCAGAGCAGCAACATCGAGGATCGTCGCAGCGACGACAGCACGAGCGGCGGCGGTGGCATGGGCGGTGGTTTCCCCATCCCGATGGGCGGCGGAGGCGGCGGCCTGTTCAAGGGCGGCTTCGGGCTGGTGGCTTTCGTCGTCATCGCCATGATCATGGGCGCCGACCCGGGCGCGATTCTGAGCGACATTGCAGGCGGTGGCGGCGGCGCGAGCTACAGCCCCGCGCCTTCTCCGCCGCCACGGTCGGCTCCGTCGCAAAGCGGGACTTCTGGTTCGACCACGCTGAGCGATGCCGACTCGCAGTTCGTTTCGCGCGTGCTCAAAAGCACCGAGGACGTGTGGGGCGAAGTGTTCCGCGAACTGGGTGGGCAGTATCGCGAGCCCAAGCTGGTGCTGTTCCGCGACGCCACGCGCACCGAGTGCGGTGTCGGCCAGGCAGCGATGGGTCCGTTCTATTGTCCGGCCGATCAGCGCGTCTATCTCGACCTCGGCTTCTTCGACGAGCTGGCCCGCCGCTTCCGTGCGCCCGGTCAGTTCCCGCAGGCCTATGTGATCGCCCACGAGATCGGCCATCATGTGCAGAAGCTGCTCGGCATCTCTGACAAGGTGCAGCAGATGCGCCAGAGCATGAGCCGGCGCGACGGCAACGCGCTTTCCGTGCGTACTGAGTTACAGGCGGATTGTTTCGCCGGCGTCTGGGCCAACCGCGCCGACAAGCAGCGCGGCGGCAGGATGATCGACGACAAGGACGTGGACCAGGCACTGGCTGCCGCGGCGGCGATCGGCGACGACGCGCTGCAGCGTCAGGCGCAGGGTCGCGTCGTGCCCGACAGCTTTACCCACGGCACCAGCGCGCAACGCGCCCGCTGGTTCCGCATCGGTCTCGAAAGCGGCGATCCCAAGAAGTGCGATACCTTCAGGGCCCAACAACTATAGTCGCTACACGAGCGTGCAGGTCACGGTCCCGCAGCCGTCGACGAAGCCCGAGAGCGTGTCGCCTTTGACGACGGCAGCCACGCCATCGGGCGTGCCGGTGTAGATCAGGTCGCCGGCGGCCAGCGTCACCAGGCCCGAAAGATAGGAAATCGTCTCCGGCACGCTCCAGATCAGCGCGTTGAGGTCCGACTTCTGGCGTGTCTTGCCGTTGACGTCGAGCTGGATGGTGCCTTTCGACGGATGGCCGATCTTGGCGGCGGGGAAGATCTCGCCGATCGGTGCGGACTGGTCGAAGCCCTTGCCCATGTCCCACGGGCGGCCCATGTCCTTGGCTTGGTTCTGCAAGTCGCGACGCGTCATGTCGAGGCCGACGCCGTAGCCGAACACATGCTCGAGCGCCTTGTCGACGGGGATGTCCGAGCCGCCGGACTTCATCGCCACTACCAGCTCCATCTCGTGGTGCAGGTTCTTGGTGGCCGGCGGATAGGCGACCTTGGTCGGGTTCTTCGGGTCGGCGCAGATGACGATGGCATCGGCCGGCTTGGTGAAGAAGAAGGGCGGCTCGCGGTCGGGATCATGGCCCATTTCGCGGGCATGGGCGGCATAGTTGCGGCCGACGCAGAAGATACGGCGCACTGGAAACAGATCGCTGGTTCCGTTGACCGGCACACCGACCGTGGCCGGCGGCGTCACGACATAAGCCATCGCTTTCTCCCTCAAGAGCGTGCCTTTATGAAGGGCATCGGAGTAGCAGACAATGACCGACGAAAATGTCCTGATCGTGCAGGCCGATTCGGCCGAAACCTCGCTTGCAAGTGCCCGCCTGGGGGAACGTCGCTGGCGCTGCACGCTGGGTGCAGGTGGCATACGCGAGGACAAGGTCGAGGGCGACGCCGCCACGCCCGTCGGCGAATTTCCGCTGCGCCGAGTCTATTTCCGCAACGATCGGCTGGTTCTACCGAAGACCCAGTTGCCGGCGCGACCGATCAACGAACATGACGGCTGGTGCGACGACCCGCGTGCGCCCACCTACAATCGGCTGGTCCACATCCCCAACGAGTGGAGCCACGAGAAGATGTGGCGCGAGGACGGGCTCTACGACCTCGTTGTCGTCGTGGGCTACAACGACGATCCGCCCGAGGGCGAATGGGGCAGCGCCATCTTCCTCCATATCGCGCGCGAGGATTACAGCCCGACCCAGGGCTGCGTCGCCTTCGCCCGCGACGATCTTCTGGAACTGCTGCCGCTGCTCACCCGCGACACGCGTCTACGTATGCTGGCACACCCGGCAGACGAAGAGGCTCGGCCCGCCTCGGCTGCCGAGGACGAAATGAAGCTCCTCAAGGACTTCGACGAAAGGGACTGGTAGTCAGCCCACCACGCGGCCGATGGCACGGGCGGTGTAGTCGACCAGCGGGATGATGCGCGCGTAGTTGAGTCGCGTCGGACCGATGACGCCAATGGCGCCGAGGATGCGCTCCTGCGAATCGCGGAACGGCGCCACAACCATCGAGCAGCCGGTGTTGGCGAACAGCGGATTGTCGGCACCGATGAAGATCTGAACACCCGACGCCACGTTGGCGAGTTCGAGCAGGCGAACGAAGCTCTCGCCGCGCTCCAGCGCATCGAACAGGAGCCGTACGCGTTCAAGATCCTCGATCGCGGTGATGTCTTCGAGAAGCCGCGCCTGGCCGCGCACGATCAGCGCGCCGCCACCGCCGGGCTCGCCGGCCCAGGTGGCCAGCCCCGACTCGATCACACGCGCCGTCAGATCGTTCAGCTCGGCGCGCTTCAGCTTCAGGTCTTCGAGGATCAGCCGGCGTGCTTCGTCGAAGGTCCGGCCACTCAGTCGCGCGTTCAGATAGTTGCTGGCCTCGGTGAGCGCGGACGGCGGCATGCCGATCGGCGTGTCGATCACGCGGTTCTCGACATGGCCCGACTGCGTGACCGTGACGACCAGCGCCCGGCCGGGGCCGAGATTGACGAATTCGATATGCTTCAGCGGATGCTCGGTCTTGGGCGCCATCACCAGCCCGGCGCAGCGCGACAGGCCCGACAGCATCGTGGTCGCCTGTTCCAGCGCCTCGGTGACGCTGCGGCCGACCGTGGCGCAGCGCGCCTCGATCGATTCGCGCTCTTCCTCGGAGATATTGCCGATTTCGAGCAGGCCGTTGACGAACAGCTTGAGGCCCGCGTCGGTCGGCAGGCGGCCGGCCGAGGTATGCGGCGCATAGAGCAAGCCGGCATCCTGCAGGTCAGCCATGATGTTGCGGATGGTGGCAGGCGAGAGCGTCTCGCTAAGCTTGCGCGTCAGCGCCCGGGAGCCAACCGGCTCGCCGGTCTCGACATAGCTCTCCACGACGTGGCGCAAGACCTCGCGCGCCCGATCATTCAGCTCCGCGACCGAAGCCGCCTGCCGTGGCCCCGCCGGTGTCTCGGCGAGGCCGCCTCCTTGAATACCGATACGGTGGATCGCCATGGCAAAAAATGTAGGTAGTGCAGGCATTGCGGTCAATGAAGGCCGGCGTTACACCCACCGGCTTCACCCCGTCAGGAGACCTTTTATGCGCCCTTCCGGCCGCGCCCCCGACCAGCTTCGCCCGGTTTCGCTGGAACCAGGGTTCTCGCGCCATGCCGAAGGCTCGTGCCTGGTGAAGTTCGGCGATACCCATGTGCTCTGCACGGCTTCGATCGACGAAAAAGTGCCGCCGTGGATGCGCAATACCGGCAAGGGTTGGGTGACCGCCGAATACGGCATGCTGCCGCGCTCCACCCACACGCGCACGGACCGTGAAGCCGCGCGCGGCAAGCAATCGGGCCGCACCCAGGAAATCCAGCGTTTGATCGGCCGCTCGCTGCGCGCCGTGGTCAACATGCAGGCGATGGGCGAACGCCAGATCAACATCGACTGCGACGTGCTGCAGGCCGATGGCGGCACCCGTACCGCCAGCATCACCGGTTCCTGGGTGGCGCTGCACTTCGCCTTCGAGCGCCTGATCAAGGAAGGCAAGCTGGCGGTCAATCCGATCACCGGCCAGGTCGCCGCCGTTTCCTGCGGCCTCTGGGAAGGCAAGGCCGTGCTCGACCTCGATTACCCTGAGGATTCCAAGGCCGAGGCCGACGCCAATTTCGTGCTGACCGGCAATGGCGGCATCGTCGAAGTGCAGGGCACGGCCGAGCAGGACCCGTTCACCGAAGCGCAGTTCATGGAGCTGCTGAACCTCGCCAAGAAGGGCATCGGCGAGCTCACGCTGCTGCAGCGCACGGCGGTCGGCAAAGCCTGATGGCGCGCCGCTTCGTCCTGCCGAAACTGGTCGTGGCGACTCACAACCGCGGCAAGGCGGGCGAGATCCGCACCATGCTATCGCCCTTCGGCGTCGAGATCGTCTCGGCGGGCGATCTCGGCCTGGCGGCACCCGACGAGACCGGCAGCACCTTCGAGGAGAATGCCACGATCAAGGCACTGGCCGCGACGCGCGCCAGCGGCCAACCGGTCCTGGCTGACGATTCCGGGCTCAGCGTGCACGCGCTCGACAATCAGCCCGGCCTCTACACCGCCGATTGGGAAGGCCCGACACGCGATGCGATGGTGGGCATGCGCCGCATCCAGGACGAGTTCGCCGCGCGTGGTGTACCCAATACCGACGACGCCCGCACAGCGACGTTCCATTGCGTGCTGGTGCTGGCGTGGCCCGACGAGCACCTCGAACTCTTCCACGGCACGCTCGATGGCTCGATCGTGTGGCCGCCGCGCGGTACCGGCGGCCACGGCTACGACCCCTGTTTCCAGCCGAAGGGCGACACGCGCACGACGGCCGAGATGTCCGACGCCGAGAAGAACGCCATCAGCCACCGCGGACGGGCTTTCCGGATGATGGTCGAGGCCTGCTTCAGATGAGCGCGACGCCTTTAGGCGTTTATGTTCACTGGCCCTTCTGCAAATCGAAGTGCCCCTACTGCGATTTCAACAGTCACGTTCGCGAGGGTGTCGAGCAGGCGCGCTGGCGCCAAGCCCTGCTCACCGAACTGGAGCATGCGGCACGCGAAGCGCCGGGCCGCCGTGTCGAGACCATGTTCTTCGGGGGCGGCACGCCTTCGCTGATGGAGCCGGAGACTGTCGCGGCGCTGATCGCGCGCACGCGATCGCTCTGGGACACTGCCGACGACATCGAGATCACGCTCGAAGCCAATCCGACCTCGGTCGAGGCCAGCCGCTTCGCCGCCCTGGCCCAGGCCGGCGTCAACCGCGTGTCGCTCGGCATCCAGGCGCTCGATCCCGCGGCGCTGAAGTTCCTCGGCCGTGAGCATTCGGTCGACGAGGCGCTTGCCGCCTTCGAGACTGCGCGCCGGCACTTCGCACGCCATTCCTTCGACCTGATCTATGCCCGCCCCGGCCAGACGCCGGAGGCATGGGCCGCCGAGCTGGATCAGGCGCTAGGCCTCGCCGGCGAGCATCTCTCGCTCTATCAGCTCACCATCGAACGCGGCACGAAGTTCTTCACCCAGCATGCCCGCGGCGCCTTCACCCTGCCCGTCGAGGACGAAGCGGCCGCGATGTACGAACATACCCAGGCACGGCTCGCCGCCGCCGGGCTGCCGGCCTACGAGATTTCCAACCATGCCCGACCAGGGGCTGCCTGCCGCCATAATTTGATCTATTGGCGGTATCAGGATTACGTCGGCATCGGGCCAGGCGCCCATGGCCGCTTCGCCGAGGGCGCCACCAAGAAGGCGACCCGACGCGCGAGCGGCCCGGAAGCCTGGCTGGAGGCCGTGGAGCGTGACGGCCATGGCACGGCGGAAACGTCGTCGGTCGAGGGCCGGGATCTGGTGGAGGAGGCGTTGATGATGGGACTGCGGCTGGCCGACGGTATCGACCGCGCCACCTTTGCCGCCGTCACTGGTGCCGATCCGGTCGAGGCCGTGGGTGAGGCAAAGCTGGCGCCGCTGATCGAAGCGGGGTTTCTCGACGTCGACGCCGCGCATCTGCGCGCGACGCCGGCCGGACAGCAGCGGTTGAATGCGCTTCTGGAGCGGCTGA
The DNA here is from genome assembly GCF_004297405.1 of Reyranella sp. GTDB lineage: Bacteria > Pseudomonadota > Alphaproteobacteria > Reyranellales > Reyranellaceae > Reyranella. The sequence continues at coordinate 51,219 of NZ_SCVC01000047.1, read as the reverse complement.
TCGCATGAAGCTACTGGCGATCTTCCTTGCCCTGCTGGCAATGATCGCCAGCGCCTCGGCACAACAGCAACCCCAGCAACAGCCACAACGCCCGCCGGCGAAGCCTGCTCAGTCGGCCAAGCCGGCGGCGCAGCCCGCGGCCAAGCCCGGACCGAAGTCGCCCTTCACCCCGCCCGCCTTCAAGATCACCATTGCGACCGAGGCGGCCTTTCCGCCTTTCAACTATCTCGACCGCAAGGGCATGCCGGCCGGCTTCGAGATGGAGCTGGCGCAGGAAGCCTGCCAGCGCATCAAGGCGGAGTGCGAGTTCATCGTGCTCAAGTGGGACGAGCTGATCCCCGGCCTGCTCGAAAAGAAGTTCGACGTCATCATGTCGTCGCTGGAAGTGACGCGCGAGCGGCGCCAACGGCTAGGCCTCTCGCGGCGCTACTATCTCTCGCCCGGCGCCTTCATCGCCGCCAAGGGTGCGCCGTTCGACGGGCCGCCATCGCTTCTGCGCAACAAGCGCATCGGCGTTCAGAAGGATTCGATGCATGCCGACTGGGCCGACAAGAGCTTTCGCCGCTCTGCCCAGCTCAAACGCTACGGCACCGTCGAGGAAGCGTTGAAGGCGCTCGCCGCCGACGAGATCGATGCGGTGTTCGGCGACAAGGCTCAGCTCTGGCTGTGGAGCCAGAAGCCGGAAGGCAAATGCTGCGAGCTGGTCGGACAGGACATCAAGGACACGCAGACCTTGGGCATCGGCGTCGCCGCCGGCCTGCGCAAGGAGGATGCCAAGCTGCGCGACGCCCTCAACAAGGCCTTCGCCGACATGATCAGCGACGGCACCTACAAGAAGATCAACGAGAAGTACTTCCCGTTCCCACTGAATTGACGCCGGAACAGCCGTCCCAGCAGACGATCAGTGCAACGAGCGTTCACGCGAGACGTAGTGGCCGCGCTTCAATTCCTTGAAGAACTGCGGCACCTGCGGGTGCGACACCGGCTTGCCGGTATCATCGGGCAGCAGGTTCTGTTCGGACACGTAGGCGACATAGGTCGTCTGCGCATTCTCAGCCAGCAGATGGTAGAACGGCTGGTCACGACGCGGCCGGACCTCTTCGGGGATCGAGGACAGCCACTCCTCGGTGTTGGCGAACACCGGGTCGACGTCGAAGATGACGCCGCGGAACGGATAGATCCTGTGCTTCACCACCTGGCCGATGGCGAACTTGGCACGACGGAGGGGGGCCGCGCCAAGCGCCGCCCCGGAGGTGGGGTCGGAAGCTTGGTTGTTGGGTTCCATAAGCAAAGTATTGCTCCGAAGCCGCCCCGAGGCAACGCAGTACGGCCGTAGATTCGACTTCGGACTGCAACAATACGTGAAAAATGGCCGCATGGTCCGCCCCGCAAGATTCCGGCCAATACGCGCCGACCATAAACTTGCCGATTGGTGCAGGTCCGTGAGGAGGCGGCTCGGTTGACGGCTGCCGCCTGCCCGTGGACTCTGCGCCGAGAGGCTGCACGGGAAGGTATAGTTGGCCGACGGCTTGAAAGTACGGTTCTGGGGCGTGCGAGGTTCGATCTCGTGCCCTGGTGCTGAATATGCGCGCTACGGCGGCAATACCTCGTGCCTCGAGGTCACTGCCGGCGGCCGCCGTCTCATTTTCGATGCCGGCACGGGTATTCGCACGCTGGGCGTAGAACTCGCGCGCCAAGCATCGCTCGACCTCGACATCTACTTCACGCACACGCACCTCGATCACATCTCCGGCCTCACCTTCTTTGCACCGCTGTTCGAACGGCGTAACTCGGTGCGCATGTGGGCCGGCCATCTCGAAGCGCCCTACACGCTGAAGAAGGTCGTTGGACACTTGATGCAGGCGCCGCTCTATCCGGTGTCGCTCGATGTGTTCCAGGCCAGCGTCGAGTTCCGCGAGTTCCGCGCCGGCGAAACGCTGTCCTGTGGAACAGTCGGCCTTCGCACCGCACCACTCAACCATCCCAACGGCGCTACCGGCTATCGCATCGATTTCCGCGACAAGTCGATCTGCTACATCACCGACACCGAGCATCGCGAAGGCCAGCGCGACCAGACCATCGTCGACCTGTGCCGCGGCGCCGACGTGATGATCTACGATTCGAGCTACACCGACGATGAATATGCACGCTACCGCGGCTGGGGTCATTCGACCTGGCAGGAAGGCGTGCGGGTCGCGGATGCAGCCGGCGTCGGCACGCTCGCGATCTTCCATCACGACCCCAACCACGATGATGCCTTCATGGACGGCGTGGCACGCGAGGCAGCGGCGCTGCGTCCGGGCACGGCCGCGAACGGCTTGCCGCGTGTGATCGTCGCCCACGAAGGTCTTACTCTTAGCCCGTGAGCATACTGTAATGACTGCCAAGCTCAGCCTGCGCGGCCGCTGGCGGCGGTTCGCGCTCGGATTGCCGACCGTCCTCGGCATGAAGCCGCGCGGCTGGTTCATCCCGCACCGCTATGCGCCACTCCTGCCGCCGCCCGGCGCGCAGCCGCCCTATCCCGCGATCGAGCAGCTCTTCGAAAGCAGGCTGGCCGACTTCACCGCCGTGCTCGATGCCGTCGACGCCCAGGCGACTGCCCTCGAAGGGCTGAAGACCCTGCTCGACCAGTCCTGGTTCCCCTCGCTCGATGCGGCGGTCGCCTATGCGCTGGTGCGCGATCGCAAGCCGCGCCGCATCGTCGAGGTCGGATCCGGCCATTCGACGCGCCTGCTGTCCAAGGCCCTGGGCGGCCTCGGCGAAATCCTGGCGATCGATCCCGCGCCACGCGCGGACATCGCCGACCTGCCGGGTGTCCGCGTCGTACCATCGACCCTGCAGGCCGCGCCGCCCGAGGTGCTCGACGGATTGCAGCCGGGCGATGTGCTGTTCATCGACTCCAGCCATATCCTGATGCCCGGCAGCGACGTCGACATCCTCCTGAATCGCGTCCTGCCAAAGCTTCCCGCGGGCGCGCTGATCCATATCCACGACGTCTTCTTGCCCTACGACTATCCCGCGATCTGGGGTTGGCGCGCCTACAACGAACAGCAGGGGGTGATGCCTCTGTTGGCGACCGGCGCCTACACGCCGCTGTTCGCCAGCGCCTGGGCCGAGCGACGACTGGCCGACCGGCTGGCCTCTTCAGTCGTGGCGCGGCTGCCAAGGCTGCCCGACGCCCTGCCGGCGAGCCTCTGGCTCGAGAAGCGTTAGGGACTACGGATGCTTAGCCGGCTGCGCGCATGGTTGTTCGACGGCGCAGGAACCGGCGAGCTGCCCGAGCGCGTGCAGGCGGCGATCCGCCGCCAGCAGGAGCAGAGCGAGATCCTGATCGGCTGGGTCCAGCTCGCGATCGTCGTGCTGGTCACCACGGTCTACGAGTCGACCGCCATGCCCACGGGCGTGGTGCAGGAGGACTATTCCTTCGAGGTCGAGGTTCTGGCGATCTATGGCCTCTTCTGCCTGCTGCGACTCGGCCTCGCCTATGCCCGCCTGCTCAGGCCCTGGATGCTCTACCTGTCGGTGATCGCCGACATGGCCTTGCTGATGGGCCTGATCTACTCGTTCCACTACAAGTACGCGCAGCCGGCTGTCTTCTATCTGAAGGTGCCGACGCTCCTCTATGTATTCCTGTTCATTGCCTTGCGTGCGCTGCGCTTCGAGGCGCGCTTCGTGCTGTTCACCGGCTTCGTCGCGATCCTGGGGTGGACCGGCCTGATCCTCTACGCCCTAGGCGGCCGCGGCGGGCCGCCCAACCCGACCGATGACTTCGTCGAATACATGACCGGCAACGCGCTGCTGCTCTACGCCGAAATCGACAAGATGGTCGCCATCGTGCTGACCACGATCGTGCTGGCATTGGCCATCGCGCGGGCACGTTATCTGCTGGTGCGCGCGGTAAGCGAAGGCGTTGCGGCCAGCGATCTTTCGCGCTTCTTCGATCCCGGCGTCGCCGCGCGTATCCGTGGCGCCTCGATGTCGATCAAGGCTGGCGAAGGCGAGCTGCGCGACGTCGCCATCCTGACGGTCGACCTGCGCGGCTTCACGCGGCTGTCGACCGAACTCGCACCTGACGCTGTGATGAAGATTCTGCAGGAGTATCAGGGCCGTGTCTGTCCGCTGATCGCAGCTCACGGCGGCAGTATCGACAAGTTCCTGGGCGACGGCATCCTGGCCTCGTTCGGCGCGGTCGTTCCGTCGCCGACTGCCGCGGCCGATGCGTTGCGCGCTGCGGATGCCGTGATCGCCGCCGCCACGCAATGGTCACGCGAGCGGCAGGCAGCCGGCATGCCACCGCTCGAGATCGGCTTGGCCGTATCGTCGGGCCGTGTCGTTTTCGGTGCCGTGGGAGATGGCGAGCGGCTCGAATTCACCGTGATTGGCGACGCCGTGAATTTCGCGGCGAAACTCGAGAAGCACAACAAAGAGGAACATACGCGCGCCGTGACGGATGCCGCGACCTATCGCCTGGCCGCCCAGCAGGGCTATGTGTCGGCCGGCCCCCACGAAAGGCGGACAAACCGCAGCGTTACGGGCGTCGCAGAACCCGTGGATATTGTGATTCTCGCTCCTTGAAGGCTGTCGGGCCCAGAGGGGCGGCATCTCGTTGCCTTGCCCTTGCCTTGCCCTTTCCCCATTCGGAGCCTATGTAATTTGGCGACAGGGCAAGGAAAACGTGGGCAGCGAGCTGGCGGAGCGCCATCGTGGGTAACAACTACGACATCATTCTAATTGGACTCGTCGCGGTCTTCTTGATTCTGCGACTGCGATCCGTGCTCGGCAAGCGCACCGGCAACGAGCGGCCACCGGCGCGTGATCCTTTCACGCCTCCTGCACCGCCGCCGGCGACGCCGCGCAATGGCGACGCCGCGCAGGGCAACGACAACGTCGTGCCGCTGCCGACTGCCAATCAGCCGGCGCCGCGGCCGTCGAACGCCACAAGTGGTCCCGGCGGCATTCGCGCCACGGTGATGCCGACGGCAACGCCGGGCGTTAATGCCATCCGTGCGGCTGATCCGTCTTTCGATCCGCTGGGCTTTGCCGCCGGCGCCCGTGCCGCCTTCACCGCCATTGTCGAAGCCTTCGCGCGCGGCGATACCGCGACACTGAAGCCGCTGCTCGATGGCCCGACTTTCACGAGCTTCGAGGGCGCCATCCGCGGCCGCGCGGAGCGCAATGAGAAGGCTGAAGGGACGTTGATCGGCTTCGAGGCTTCCGACATCGCGGGCGCCGAGATGCAGGGCACGCAGGCCGCGGTGACCGTTCGCTTCGTCAGCGAACAGATCAACGTCGTGCGCAATGCCGAAGGCCAGATCGTCGACGGCAATCCGAACGAAGTACAAAAGGTCGTGGATCTCTGGACATTCCGACGCGACACCAAGTCCAGCGATCCGAATTGGCAGCTCATCAAGACCGAAAGCGAAGGCTGAGGGAGGCGTTGCCGATAATGCGCTGGAGCGTCCTCGCCGGCGGCGCGGCATGGCTGGCCGTTGCGGGTCTTCTGTCTGCTTGCGCCAGCACGCCGGGTGCGGCGCCCGAGAAGCGTCTCGCGATGGCGCCGATCTCCTACAACGAAATTCCCGGCTGGGCCGATGACCGGCATGGCGAGGCACTCGTCGCTTTTCGCCGCTCCTGCCCCAAGCTGACGACAGGGCCCGACACCAAGATCGCGACCGACGGCGGCGAGAAGACGATCACCCCGGCGGAGTGGAGGAACATCTGCGATTCGGCCGCCGCCGTGAAAGCCGGCGACGGCCGCGCTGCGCGCCTCTTCTTCGAAGATAATTTCCGCCCGCTGGTCGTCCAGTCTCCGGGCAAGTTCACCGGTTACTTCGAGCCCGAGCTGCGCGGCAGCAAGGCGCCGTCCCGTCTCTTCACGGTGCCGGTCTATCGGAAGCCGCCCGATCTGCTAGCCGACAAGCCCTACTACACGCGCGCCGAGATCGAGAGTGGCGTGCTGAAGGGCAAAGGCCTCGAAATCGCCTGGGTGCAGGATCCAGTCGGGCTGTTCGAGGTACAGGTCCAGGGCAGCGGCCGCATCCAGCTCGCCGAAGGCGGGACCATGACCTTGGGCTTCGACGGCTCCAACAATCGCCCCTATACGGCGATCGGTGCTGTGCTGGTCGAAATGGGTGTGATGAAGAAGGACGAGGCCACCTGGCCTGCGATCCGCGACTGGCTGAAGCGCAACCCGCAGCAGGCGCGCGACGTGATGCGTCGCAACGAGCGTTACATCTTCTTCAAGGATACCAAAACCTCCGCGCCAATCGGCGCTGAAGGCGTGGTGCTGACGGCCCAGCGCAGCATGGCGATCGATCCCACCCTCACGCCCTATGGCACGCCGATCTGGATCGACACCAAGCGCCCTGTGGCGCGCAAGCCCGGCGCTACAGAGCCCTATCGCCGCCTGATGATCTCGCAGGATACGGGCGCAGCCATCAAGGGTCCGGCGCGCGGCGACGTCTTCTTCGGCGCCGGCGCGCAGGCTGCCGACTGGGCCGGCCGTATGGTCGGCGACGGCCGCGCGATCGTTCTCGTTCCCAACAAGACCTAATGCTGGGACACGGCACCCAAAGTGCCATGTCCCAGCAGCTCAATCGTCAGCGCTTGGCGCGAAACGCCTTGATCGCGGCTTCGAGCCGGTTGCCGTAGTCGGCATCGGCCGCGCGGAAGTGGCCGATGGCGCGCGTGACAATGTCATCGCGCGTCACCTTGCCGAGATTGCCCGCGATGTTGGCGATCAGCCGATCCTTCTCTTCCGGCTTCATCAGCCGATAGAGCGCGCCCGCCTGCACGAAGTCGCTGTCCTCCTTGTGCAGCACCGGCTTGTGGGTGCCGGTAAGGCCGCTGACTTCGATGCGGGCGTAGGTCGGCTCGCTGGTTTCCGCCGGTCCGTTGAAGCTGTTGGGCTCGTAGTTCTTGGCACGGCCGCCATTGGCATCGAAGCGCATGGCGCCATCGCGACCATAGTTGTGCGCGCCGCCCTGTACACGCGTACGATTCACAGGGATCTGCGTGTGATTGATACCCAACCGGTAGCGCTGCGTGTCGCCATAGGAGAACAGGCGGCCCTGCAGCATCTTGTCCGGTGACGGACCGATGCCGGGGACGAAGTTCGCCGGATTGAAGGCGGCCTGCTCGACTTCCGCGAAATAGTTGTCGGGATTGCGGTTGAGCGTCAGCTTGCCGATCGTGATCAGCGGATAGTCCTTGTAGTACCAGACCTTCGTCAGATCGAACGGGTTGAAGCGGTAGTTCTCCGCCTCGGCCGCCGGCATGATCTGAACCTTCACCGTCCACGACGGGAACTGGCCCTTCTCGATCGACTGCAGCAGATCCTGGTGATGATGATCAGGGTTCTCGCCACCGATGCGCGCCGCTTCTTCGCTGGTCAGGTTCTTGATCCCCTGATCCGTCTTGAAGTGGTACTTCACCCAGAAGACATCGTTCTTGGCATTCACCCACTGGTAGGTGTGCGAGCCGAAACCATCGATATTGCGATAGCTCGCGGGAATGCCGCGATCACCGAACAGCCAGGTGAACTGATGCGTCGCCTCGGGTGAATGCGAGAAGAAGTCCCACGCGTTCTCCGGCTCCTGCATGTTGGTGAAGGGGTCGCGCTTCTGCGAATGGATGAAGTCCGGGAACTTCTGCGGATCGCGGATGAAGAAGATCGGCGTACCGTTGCCGACCAGATCGTAGTTGCCTTCTTCGGTGTAGAACTTCAGCGCGAAGCCGCGCGGATCACGCACCGTATCGGCCGAACCGCGCTCCAGTGCGACGGTGGAGAAGCGCAGGAAGGTGTCGGTCTTCTTGCCAACGCCGTTCAGGAAGTGAGCATGGGTCCAGGCGCTGCAATCCTTGGTGAGTTCGAACGTGCCGTAGGCCGCCGAACCGCGGGCATGCACCACCCGCTCGGGGATGCGCTCCCGGTCGAACCGCGCTAGCTTTTCGATCAGGTGATGATCCTGCAGTAGCAGCGGACCGTTCGGGCCGGCGCTCTGGGAACGTTGATTGTCGGCAGTGGGTGCGCCGCTCTCTTCAGTCAGTACGGGCCGATCAGACATCCATCCCTCCTAGGTCTTCCTTCAAACATATCTGATTAGAATCATTCTAAACAAGGGGCCGTTGCACGCTATTTTTAGCGCTGCCATGGTGCCCAGCGTGTCCAATTCATCCGAAAATCTCCACCCCCCGCCGCGCCGCGTTGCGCTTTTCGTCACGTGTCTGGTCGACCTCTTCCGGCCGGCAGTGGGCTTTGCCGCCATCAAGCTCCTCGAAGAGGCGGGCTGCACGGTCGAGGTGCCACCACTGCAGGTCTGCTGCGGTCAGCCGGCCTACAACACGGGCGACCGCGCCACGACCCGGGCCATCGCGATGCAGGTCATGGACGCATTCGAAGGGTACGACGCCGTAGTCGCGCCCTCGGGCTCCTGCGGCGGAATGCTGTCTCACCACTATCCAGGCTTGTTCGACGACGATCCCGCCCTCAAAGCGCGCGCGGAGAATCTGGCCGGGCGCAGCTACGAGCTGATCTCCTTCCTGGTCGACGTGCTCGGCGTCAAGAAAGTCGCCGCCCACTATGACGGCGCCGTTACGTATCACGATTCCTGCTCAGGCCTGCGCGAGCTCGGCGTAAAGGAGCAGCCGCGGCAATTGCTCGGTTCGGTGCAGGGCCTCGAACTTCGCGAGATGAAGACGCCCGAGGTTTGTTGCGGCTTCGGCGGTACGTTCTGCGTGAAGTATCCCGAGATCTCCAACGCCATGGTCGGCGAGAAATCTGCTGACATCACCGCGAGCGGCGCCGGGACCTTGCTGGCGGGCGACCTCGGCTGCCTGATGAACATGGCGGGCAAGCTGCAGCGCGAAGGTAGCGCAGTACGCGTACGCCACGTTGCCGAAGTGTTGGCCGGCATGGGCGACCTGCCCGCGATTGGCGAGCCCGAGACGGGAGCACGCTGATGCAATCCACTGCCCATGCCTTCAAGGACAATGTCGGCACGGCCCTGGCCGATCCCAATTTGCAGGATTCGCTGGCCAAGCTGAAGGTCGGCTTCTCCGAGCGGCGGCGTCAGGCAGCCGAGCGGCTGCCCGAATTCGAGGCGCTGCGCGATCGTGCGCGCGACATCAAAAACCACACGCTCGCCAACCTCGATTTCTACCTCGAGGAGTTCGAGCGCAAAGTCTTGGCCCTCGGCGGTCATGTTCATTGGGCGCCGACCGCCGCCGATGCGCGGCGCATCATCGCCGATCTATGCCGCAGCGTCGGTGCCAAGACGGTCGCCAAATCGAAGTCGATGGTCGCGGAGGAAATCGCACTCAACGAGCATCTCGAAGCGCTGGGCATCGCGCCGATCGAGACGGACCTCGGCGAATACATTATCCAGCTCCGCCACGAGCCACCCAGCCACATCATCGCGCCGGCGGTCCATCTCACCAAGGACCAGGTCGCCGATACATTCCTTGAACATCACCGCAAGCTGGGCTTCGACAAGCGACTGACCGAACGCAACGATCTCGTCGCCGAGGCGCGCTATGTGCTGCGCCAGAAGTTCCTCGATGCCGATGTCGGCCTGACCGGCGCCAACTTCCTGGTGGCCGAAACCGGCTCGTCGATGCTGGTGACCAACGAGGGCAACGCTGATCTCTCCAACACGCTGCCCAAGATGCACATCGTGCTGGCGAGTATCGAGAAGGTGATCCCGACGCTCGAGGACGCTGCCGTGCTGCTGCGCGTGCTGGCGCGTTCGGCGACGGGCCAGGAATCGTCGGCCTATACGACGCTCAACACCGGACCGAAGCGGCCCGGCGATCTCGACGGGCCGGAGCAGTATCACGTGGTGCTGCTCGACAATGGCCGCTCCGGTGTGCTGGGCACGGAGATGCAGGATATCCTGCGCTGCATTCGCTGCGGCGCCTGCATGAATCACTGCCCGGTCTATGGCGCTGTCGGCGGCCATGCCTATGGCTGGGTCTACCCCGGCCCGATGGGCGCGGTGCTGACGCCGCAGCTCGTGGGCGTCGAGGAAGCGAGCAATCTGCCCAACGCTTCGACCTTCTGCGGGCGCTGCGAGAGCGTCTGCCCGGTGCGCATCCCCCTGCCCAAGCTGATGCGGCATTGGCGCGAGCGCGAATTCGAACGGCATCTCACGCCCAAGGCCGTGCGCCAGGGCCTCGCTCTCTGGAGCTTCGTCGCGCGCCGGCCCGGCCTCTACCGCGGCCTGACGACGATCGCCAACCGCGTGCTCTCTCTGTTCGGTCGGGTCGAGGGTCGTTATCACAGCCTGCCGTTGGCCGGCGGCTGGACGCGTTTCCGCGACTTCCCTGCCCCGCCACCCGGCGGCACCTTCCACGCGCAATGGAAGGCCGGGAGGAAGCGGCCATGAGCGCCGACCGGTCGCAGATCCTGAACGGGATCCGCCGCTCGTTGCAGCGGGGCGAACTCGCGGGCGATGGGCTGAAGGACGTGCAGAGCCGGCTGGCCCAGCCACCGCGCGGCCCTACCGTGGCGCGCGCTCAGCTCGCGCCAGCCGACAAGGTGGCGCTGTTCTGCCAGTGGGCGGAGTTCAACAATGCCAGTGTGGCGCGGGTGAGCGCGGCCGACGTGCCGGGCGAGGTCACCGGCTTTCTCGCCCGCAATAATCTGCCGGCCAATGTCGCGATGGCGCCCTCGCCCCTGCTCGAAGGCTACGACTGGGCCAGCCAGAAGATGCTGTCGATCCGGCGCGGCCGCGGCGAAGGCGACGACCAGGTCTCGATCACCGGCGCCTTCGCCGGCATCGCCGAGACTGGCACCTTGGTGATGGCCTCCGGTCCCGACCACCCGGTGTCGCTCAATTTGTTGCCCGACACACATGTCGTGGTGTTGCGCGAGGCCGATATCGTCGGCGGCTACGAGGATGTCTGGGGGCGGCTGCGTGAACGCTACGGCAAGGACCGCATGCCGCGCACCGTGAACACCATCACCGGCCCCTCGCGCACCGGCGATATCGAGCAGACGATCGAGCTTGGCGCGCACGGGCCGCGTCGCATGCACATCCTGGTCGTGCGCGAATGAGGCCGCAGCGATGAAATCTGCCGGCGGCGCGTCTCCTTCGGAGCCAGCAGGCTCCGGCCCAAGGAATGAGCTTCGCGTCGTCGGCACGAGCGTCAGCCGAGAGATCGAGCTGCTGTTCGAGCGGGTCGCCCGGTCGGCGGGCCGGCGCGCACCGCGTGTCCTGCAGGTTGGATCGCGCACCCTCGTTTCGGATCGCAACGAACGCAATTGGCGCAGTCTGATCGCCAAGCGCTTCGGCCCCAAGGCACACTTTGTGGGCCTCGATCTTTTCGAAGGTAGCAATGTCGATTGCGTCGCCGATATCTGCAGCGATCCGCGCACACTTGCTGCAAGGCTGGACGAGGCGGACTTTGATCTGGTGATCAGCCGCCATGTGCTGGAGCGGACGCGCCATCCGGCGCGCGCCGCACGCAACATCGAGCGGCTGCTGCGGTCTGGCGGTTTCGCCTATATCTCGACGGCGTGGTCGCAGGCCTTCCACGTGACGCCTGATGACTATTGGCGCTTCTCGCTGAGTGGTCTGAGGCTACTGTTCGGCCGACTGGAAGTCGCCAGTGCCTTCTACTGCGGCGGTGATGTCGGTCTCGACGTCGCCTATCGCGTCGAACGTGACGGCAAACCCGAACTCGATCCACGGGCTGGTGCCGTCGAGCAGGGTCTCTTCCAGATTGTGCTCGACCACGAAGACAATCGCGCCGTTCTGGCCCGTCAGGCCACCGAACGCCTGCCCGTCTCGCGCACCTACCTGCCGACCCTGTTCGTGAACATGGTGGCGCGCAAATCCTGATCGGCCTCGCCGTTCAAATGGAGCGGGTCGAAGGGGTGCACAAAAGAAAAGAGCGGGCTTTCGCCCGCTCTTCCCAATTTTATCCGTAGGACTTGCGACTAGAAGCGCAGGTCCATACCGACCAGGATGCCCCAGGAGTTGCCGGAGACGGCATTCGAGGGACCCGAAGCGGCGTAGTACAGACCACCACCGGTCAGCTTCACGCCCGGCCCGAGCGCGTAGTTGATACCAACTTCGAACTTCTGGACCGACTCTTGCCCGAAACGCAACCCGGCGAGCGAGTTGGGGTTGAAGGCGTTGGAGCTGATGCCCGGAACACCCGTAGCAGCAGCAGCGACCGACTGGGCGCCCGTGCCCGGAGCGATGCTGTTGACCGACACCGAGCCGTTACCGTTGGTGTTGAACGAGCCAACCCAGTTGAACGACATCTGCCACGGACCGGTCTCGTACATCACGCCCGCGGTGTAGAAGCGGGTGTCGTTGTCGACGTTGGTGAAGTAGTTCGAGCCGAGGCCGTTGTTGTCGTAGCCGATGGCGCCACCGAGGGTGAAGCCGGCGAAGCCGACCTGCGCACCGACGACCCACTGCTTCCACGACGTCAGGTTCGCACCGTTGGCGTAGTTCTGGGTGCCGAAGGGCTGGTTGCCGGGGATGAACGAGGCGTACATGAACGCGCCGTAGAGGGCGACGGTCACATCACCGAACTTGTTCAGATAGTTGACACCGACGTCGAACACGTCCTGCCACGAGTAGTCAGCAGACGGGCAGTTCGGAGCGGATGTCGGATCGTTGTAGCCGCACACGCTGGCGAGACCAGCCGGACCCGGGCTGCCGAGGCCGGAGAGGGCGCCTGCCTGCTGGCCGAGGTTGGCCTTCGGACGATAGCCGACACCGATCTGCAGACCCTGGAAGCGGGGCGTGAAGTAGTTAATGCCCTGACCGTCCTGGAACTGACCGGCGTTGGTCGTCGTCGTGGCGTGGAACCACGCCTTGTTGTTCGCCATCACCGAGGCGTTGGCCCAGGCGAAGTTGCTGTTGTGCTGAATGGCGCCGAAGCCGAGCAGGGCCGACGGCGTGCCGTAGTACATACGGTACGAAGCCGGATCGCGGCCACCGAACTCGACACGACCCCAGTCGCCGAAGGCGAAGAGGAAGGCTTCGTCGATCCAGCGGGTCGCGCCAGTGGTGCCGGCGGAGGCGTTCCAGCCTTCGAGTTCCACGTGCAGACCGACCGACGTGCCGTTATCGAGCTTCGTCTGGCCGATGAAGTGGATTTCACCTTCCTGCTGGAAGTTGAGGCCCTTGTACTGGGTCCAGGTGCCGTCCATGGCGACCGTGGAATTGATGCCGCCGGCGATCGCGTAGAACTGATAGTAGCCGCCTACGCCGATCTTAATCGGGTCGGCTGCCATGGCCGGGGCGGCCATCAGCCCGCCGACGACCAAGGCGGTCGAGCCGAGTAGAAGCTTTTTCATCATTCTCCCTCTCTCATTGATCAGAGACTGGTACGTACCAAAAGGCCTGTCCGACCGGCGGAAAGTGGAAGCCTGAACGCAGCGACTCACGGCTCCCGCCAATGCGGCGAGCCAATAAAACACTTCACCCAAAAGGGGGTCAAGAAATGGACGCGCCGCCGCTCCATTCTGTCCGCACCTGTGGCGTCTTTGTCACATTTTCCAGCGGCTTCGGGGCATCTTCTAACCCATCGAATCCAATAAGTCTTTGTGCAAAACTTAGATCGAGTGTTGTTATAGTTTTTATAAGCTACTTATTGTGGTGCGCTGTCTCGCGCGCTTGCAGTCCACCACCGCTTGGGCCTATGGTCCGGCCGCCGCCGTGCCGTCACGGCCAAAGAGGATTAAGGGCGCCAAATCATGCCGGGCTCGTCTAAATCACCGATCACCATCGCGTGCAGCATCGCGCTCGCTCTGGCCGCCCCTCTGGCCCTGGGCGCCTGCAACGACGGCAGCAGCGCTCTTGAGCAGTCGACAGGACCGTCCGGCGCCCGGAGCAACGAGGACATGCGCCAAGGCCTGGGCGGCCGCAATCGGGAAACGGGCGGGATGTTCGGCCCCGGCGGCCTCTTCGGTTCCAAGCAGCAGAAGAAGGACGACACCGGAACGGGCGTGGCGGTGAACGCCTATCTGTGGCGCGCCTCCCTCGACACCATCAATTTCATTCCGCTGGTCTCGGCCGATCCGTTCGGCGGGGTCATCATCACCGACTGGTATACGCCTTCCGAAACGCCCAACGAGCGCATGAAGGTCCAGGTCACCATCCTCGACCGCGACCTGCGGGCCGACGGCGTCCGCGTCGCGGTGTTCAAGCAGCAGACCTCGCCCCGCGGCGGCAACTGGGTCGACGCCCAGGTCGATCCGCGCACCAATATCGATATCGAGAACGCGATCCTGACGCGCGCGCGCCAGCTTCGTATCGCAGGCGGCTCCTGACGCACTCCAGGCCTGTCGCCAAAAGCTTGACGTGAGAGGCCGCAGCGGGCATCCGCTGCGGCCTCAGTCTTTTTCGGGATCAAGTCCGTGTCGTCGACGCCCACAGCACCCGCCGCACCTGCGCGCTACAATTTCCATGAAACCGAGGCCAAGTGGCAGAAGGTCTGGGAGGATCGTCAGACCTTCAAGGCCGCCATGGATAAGGCGCGGCCCAAGTACTATGTGCTCGAAATGTTCCCCTATCCGTCGGGGCGCATCCATATGGGCCACGTGCGCAACTACACGCAGGGTGACGTGATCGCCCGCTACAAGCGCGCCAAGGGCTTCAACGTGCTGCATCCCATGGGCTGGGACGCTTTCGGCCTGCCGGCCGAGAATGCCGCCATGGAGAAGAAGGTCCATCCCAAGAAATGGACCTACGAGAACATCGCCACCATGAAGACGCAGCTCAAATCGATGGGCCTGTCGCTCGACTGGAGCCGCGAACTCGCGACCTGTGACCCGACCTACTACCGCCACCAGCAGAAGATGTTCCTCGACTTCTGGAAGGCGGGGCTCGCCTACCGCAAGGAAGCGTGGGTGAACTGGGATCCCGTCGACAACACCGTGCTGGCCAACGAGCAGGTGATCGAAGGCAAGGGCTGGCGCACCGGCGCACCGGTAGAGCGCCGCAAGCTCACGCAGTGGAATCTCAAGATCACCCATTTCGCCGATGAGCTGCTGAGCCGCCTCGACACGCTCGAGCGCTGGCCGGAGAAGGTGCGCCTGATGCAGGCGAACTGGATCGGCAAGAGCCGCGGCGCGCGCGTCTTCTGGCAGCTCACCGATGCATCCGGAAAGGACCACGGCAAGCTCGAGATCTTCACCACCCGGCCCGACACGCTTTATGGCGCCTCGTTCATGGCGCTGTCGGCCGAGCATCCGCTGGTCGCGGGGCTCGCGGCCAACGATCCCGGCCTGCAGCGCTTCGTCGCCGAATGCCGCAAGACCGGAACGGCGGCGGCCGAGGTCGAGACTGCGGAAAAGCAAGGCTACAAGCTTCCTTTGCTCGCGCAGCATCCGCTGATGCCAGGCAAGACGGTACCGGTCTACGCCGCCAACTTCGTGCTGATGGAATATGGCACCGGCGCGATCTTCGGCTGCCCCGGCCATGACGAGCGCGACCACGAGTTCGCCACCAAGTACGGCCTGCCGATCCTGCAGGTCGTGGCGCCGGCTGATGGCACGAAGATCGACATCGCTGCCGCGCCGTTCATTGAAGATGGCGTTGTCGTCAATTCCGACTTCCTGAACGGGCTCGACGTCGAGGAAGCCAAGAGCCGGGTCATCGCGCGGCTGGAAGAGATGGGTGTCGGCAAGGGCACCATCCAGTATCGCCTGCGCGACTGGCTGGTTTCACGTCAGCGCTACTGGGGCTGCCCAATCCCGGCGATCCATTGCGAGAGCTGTGGCGTCGTGCCGGTGCCGGACAAGGATCTGCCGGTCGAGCTGCCGGACGATGTGACTTTCGACCGGCCGGGCAATCCGCTCGACCGTCATCCAACGTGGAAGCATGTCGCGTGCCCGACCTGTGGCAAGCCGGCGCGTCGCGAGACCGACACGTTCGACACCTTCATCGATTCGAGCTGGTACTTCGACCGATTCACCTCGCCGCAACTCACGACGGCGCCGTTCGATCGCGAAGAGAACCACTATTGGATGCCGGTCGATCAGTATATCGGCGGCGTCGAGCACGCGATCCTGCATCTGCTCTATTCACGCTTCTGGACGCGTGCCATGCGCGAGGTCCAGATGACCAGTCGTGACGAGCCGTTCGACGGCTTGTTCACGCAGGGCATGGTCTGCCACGAGACCTATCGCGCGAGCGACGGCTCATGGCTGACACCCGAGGAGATCGAGCGGGTGGAGGGCGGCAAGGTCGTGCGTCTTTCCGACAGGAGCCCCGTCGAGGTCGGCCGCTCGGAGAAGATGTCCAAGTCGAAGAAGAACGTCGTCGACCCGGACCAGATCATCCGCGACTACGGCGCCGACACTGCGCGCTGGTTCATGCTCTCGGACTCTCCGCCGGAGCGCGACCTCGAATGGACCGAGGCCGGCGTCACCGGCGCCTGGCGCTTCCAGCAGCGCTTGTTCCGCATTGCCACGGCCGCACTCGAAGGCCTGCCGCCCGCTGGCACGCCCAAGCCCGCCGCTTTCTCCGATGCCGCCACGGCGCTGCGCCGCGCGGCGCACAAGTCGATCGCCGGCATTTCGACCGACATTGAAGCCTTCCATTTCAATAAGGCGGTGGCGCGGCTCTACGAGTTCGCCAACACCATCGACTCGGTCAAGGCTGAGGACGAGTCGACCAAGTGGGCGCTGCGCGAGGCGCTGGAAATCTTCGTGCGCCTGATCGGCCCGATGACGCCGCATCTCGCCGAAGAACTGTGGGATGCGCTCGGCCATAAGAGCCTGCTGGCCGACTCGCCCTGGCCGCTGCCCGACGACGCCCTGCTGGTCGACGACACCGTCACCGTAGCAGTTCAGTTGAACGGCAAGCTGCGCGGCACCATCGCGCTTGCGAAAGATGCGCCCAAGGACATTGCCGAGAAGACCGCCCTTGCTCTGCCCGAGCTGGCGCGTGGCCTCGACGGCAAGACGCCCAAGCGCGTGATCGTCGTGCCCAACCGCATCGTCAACGTCGTGGTGTAGTATCAGTGCCTCACCCTGAGGAGGCGCGAAGCGCCGTCTCGAAGGGTGGGCAACCGGGTGGCGGCCTGTCCTTCGAGACGCGCCGCGATGCGGCGCTCCTCAGGACGAGGTTGTTCATTGAAGATCGAGCCGCGCAACGCTGAAGCTTTTCTCAGGAAGCCGGATCCCAAGATCCGGGGCGTGGTGATCTACGGCAATGATGACGGGCTGATCGGCGAACGTGCCGCCCAGCTCGCAAAGACCATCTGCGAAGACCTCAAGGACCCGTTCCGTGTCGTCGACATTGCGGGAGACGTGCTGAAGGGCGATCCCGCGCGGCTGGCCGACGAGTTCGGCGCCATGTCGCTGATGGGCGGGCGGCGCGTGGTCCGTGTACGGCCGGCCGGCGAGGAGTCGGCAACGGCGCTTCAGAATCTGGCGGAGGCAACGGCCGGCGATGCGTTGATCATAGTCGAAGGCGGCAATCTCACGCCGCGTTCGACCTTGCGCACGCTGGCCGAAACCGAACCGACCCTGGCGGCGCTGCCTTGCTATATGGACAACGAGGCGGCGCTCGAAGGGCTGGTCGAGAGCTCGGCCCGCGCGCTCGGCCTCACAATCGAACCCGAGGCGCTCGAATGGATCGTCGAGCGGCTAGGCGGCGATCGCGGCCAGACGCGCAGCGAGATCGACAAGCTCATGCTCTACAAGGGCACCGACGCCGGCAAAACCGTCACGCTCGACGATGCGATGGCCGTACTGGGCGACACGGCCTCGATCGGCATCGACGACGTGATTGCCGCGACCTTCGATGGCGAACCGGTGGCGCTGGACCGCGCGCTCGATCGCGTCTTCGCCGAAGGCGGCAATCCGGTGCAGCTCGTGCGTTCCCTGCAGCGCCACGCCGACCAGCTTCATCTCGTGTCGGGACATGCCGCGAAGGGCGGCAATCTCGAAGCCGCGATGTTCAAGGCTCGTGGCCTGCCACGCGGCGGCCCGGTGCGCCAACGCTTCGAGCGTCATCTGCGCAACTGGCCACTGCCGCGACTTTCCTCGGCGCTGACGACCATTCTGGAGGCCGAGATCGAGTGCAAGCGCACCGGCTTGCCCGACGAGGCGATCGCCCGTCGGCTCTGCCTCAGGCTCTCGCAGGCCGCACGCGCAGGACGGGCGCGGCGCTAACTGTCCTTGCCGGTTGTGGGATCCCACAGCGGCGAGGCCATGGTCTCGCTGAAATTCTTGAACATCAGGTTGAAGGAAATGCTAATGCGCTCGCTCTGCCCGTTGTTGGCAGGCACGGTGTGCTTCAGCCACGCCGGGAAGATCAGCAGGCGGCCTTCCTTGCTCTCGGCATTGGCGCCATTGGCGGTCAGCCGTGTGTACTGACGTGGCTTGGGCATGATCATCGACGCCTGGCCGCGCGGATCCTGGAACAGGATCAGCGAGCCCGCTGTCGGCACCGACACGTAGTAGACGCCGCTCAGATAGTTGTTCGGATGATGGTGCATCGGGTGATAGGCGCCCGGCGGATTGACGTTGGCCCAGCAGCCCGTGATGGCCATCGGATACTGATCGACCTGCAGGAAGCGCGCGACGCCCCGCGCGGCCGTCTCGACCAGCTTGGTGAACTCGGCAAAGGCCGGACGCGTGTGCAGATCCTGCGGTGTCTGCCAGTTGCTGCCTGCAGGAACGGCCGGACGCGGCGCGATCAGCCGCTCGATCTCGGCTTTCAGCTTGGCGTTCAGCGTCGCCGCGGCGGCGGGCTGGAGATCCACGATCCACAAAGGGGTGGGGAAGAGTTCCTGGACGTCCTGCTTCTCGATCATGCCGGACGATCATATCCAGCAACGTCCGCGAAGTCGCCGCCGGGCAGGGGAACTATCGCTTGCCCTTCGTCGCACCCCCGGTGTTGAGGGGGATCGCGGCCTGCGCGGAGAGCACCAGGAAGGTGAAGCTCTCCTCGATGTAGAGCCGCACGCGCTCTGAATCGTGATCGAGGTAACCGATCGAGAAGTCCTGGCCGACGGTCAGTTCGAAGTCGCCGCCGCGCAGCGAGATCACCAAGCCACCATCCAGGCCGGGCGCGGCATGGACGTCGCCGTCGATCAGCCGCTGCACATGGCTCAGGATCGGATAACCGCCATCGGTGCGCGCAGTGAGATCCTTGTAGAGCTGCTCGCTCAACACGACGGCGAAGGGACCTTCGACGCCTTCGTCGCGCAACGCCTTCAGCGCCGCGGCGACCGCGTCGGGATAGTCGGCATGGCTGCCGCCCAACGGCACGGCCTTGCCTGCCTGCACTTCGCAGATACCAGCGATTTGCGCCGCCTCATAGCCGTGAAAGATTGCGCGATCCTCGGCGATGGCGATTTCGCGCGCCGCGGCCGTGACGGAATCCAGATCGGGATCGCGGGCACCGCGATCGATCGCGTCGAGTTCGCTGCGGCTCATTTCGAAAGGAATGCGCAGCTCGACCAGCGGTTGGATGCGACGCAACCGCGCCTGCACTTGATCGGCTGAGGGCGGCGAGGCGATTGGATCGGCGCGGCCCAACTCGACGTCGGACGCGCCCCAGCCCAGCGGCCCTCGAAAATCGACGACGCGTCGAGCGGCCAACAGAGCGTGCAGGGTGCGCTTCGCTTCCTTCTCGATCTCCTCCCAACCGGCTTCGGTGATCGGCGCACGATCGCGGAAAAGATGGTTCTTCATGGCGTCACTTCTCCGGCTGCCGACGCAGGCTGCCGATGCCGAGGCTGCCCGACGGTGCGGTCTCTTCGCCAGCGCTCTCCATGTTCGCCTCGATCTCGGTGATCGGACCTTCCTTGAACAGGAACGTCCGCAAATGCTTGTCGAGCACGGGATCGGTGCGACGCAGCCATTCCAGCGCCATGGCCGCGTGCTCCTTTTCCTCGTCGCGATTGTGTTCGAGGACGGCGCGCAACTCGGGGTTCGCGGTGGCTTTGGCCCGCTGGTCGTACCAGTCGACGGCTTCGAGCTCTTCCATGAGCGAGACGATCGCGCGGTGACGATCGATGACCTCCGGGCCGAGGGCGACCGGATCCTCGTGAAGTGTTTCGCTTGCCATGTCCGGACCAACGCGTGATCGCACCGCCGGTTCCGGCCGGATGCCGTCACCCCCACTGAATCAGCGTTTCGCCAGAGCATTGAAGCGCCAGCGCGCAATCAGAAACACACCCACTCCAAACAGGGCGAAGGCCGTCGCACTCGCCAGCGCGATGCCGATCAATCCGCCGCCAAGCTGCAACGCTGCCCAGCCTCCAACGACGACCACGACGACACGCGCCACGGCCAGCAGAAATGGACCGGTGACATAGCCGATGGCGAGGCAGGCGAAATAGCAGGCGAGCCCGACGCCGGTCAGCGGAAAGACGGCGGCAAGGCCCAGGAGATAGATCGATCCCGCCGCGCGGATCGCGGGATCGGCCGTGAAGAGGGCCATCCAGTTTCCGCCGAACAACGCGACGCCTGAGAAGATCAGACCGATGGCGCCCGCCACGGCAGCCCCCGTATAGGCAGCCCGCCGGGCCCGTGCGAAGTCACGCGCGCCGGCTGCCGTAGCCACCATGGTGATGACGGCCGAACCGAAGGCGAAGGTGATGGGATATTGCAGCAGCTCCAGCCGATTGGCCGCGCCATAGGCGGCAATCGCCGTGCTCCCGAGACCCGCGATCAGGCCGGCTACCAGGAAGGTCGTGATCTGGAAGGCGAGGGCACTCGCCGCCGACAATGCACCGACGCTCAGGATCTCCTTCGCTTCACCGGTTCGCCAGCGAAGGTGGCGACGCTCCAGTCGCACCAGCGCATGGCGAGACACGAGATGGAGCACGAGAATGATCGTCCCGACGGCGTAGGCCGCAATGGCCGCGATGCCAGCGCCAACGATGCCCATCGCCGGCACAGGCCCCCAGCCAAGGATCAGGAGAGGTGACAAAGCCAGATGGAAGACTTCGCCGATGGCGATGGCAAAGGCCGGGACCACCATGTTGCCGGCACCGCGCGAGACATTGGCCAGCAAGTTCATCGACCAGACGAAGCCCGCCCCGCCGAACATCACCGCGCTGTAGAGCACGGCCATCTCCAGGGCGCCCGAGGCCAGGCCCATGGTCCTGTAGAGGTGTGGACCGGCGAGCACCATCAACGCCGTGGTGAGGGCAGCACCAATCAGGGCGATGGTCACGGCGACGCCGGCCAGCGAGCGAGCACGCTCGGAATCGCCCGCGCCCAGCGCACGGCCGATCGAGGACGAAACGCCGGAGCCGATGCCCGAGGCGGTCGCGGTCTGCAGGATCAGAAACAGGGGAAAGACGACGGCGGCACCGGCGAGGGCATCGCTGCCCAACCAGGAGACGAAGAGCGCATCGGCCGTGAGGAAGGTGATGCGCGCCGCCGCTTCGCCGATGTTGGGCAGGGCCAGGGTCAACAGCAGGGGCAGGACCGGCGCTTCGAGGATGCGCTGGGTGCGCGCGGACAGGCCTGAGGTGGACGACGCAGACATGGAACTCTCCCGGGCTTGCCCCGGAGAGGTGCGCTCTGATCGTCATCAGGTCGATTACCTGTCCGGTAATGCCGCGCCTGCCTGTAAGGGCCCTGTCAGGTCCAGCGAGCAGCATGATGTCGGAGCATCGATGCGGATTCTCATCGTCGAAGACAATTCCGACTTCAGCAGCCTGGTTGCGGCGAACTTGGCGCGCGCCGGCTTCGACGCCGACCAGGTGAGCACAGCCGCCGACGCGCAAAAGGCGGTCGCATCGGTCGACTATTCGGCCGTGGTGCTGGATCTCGGCCTGCCTGACGACGAGGGCATCGATCTGCTGCGGACACTGCGGTCGTCGACCCACACCTTGCCGATCATTGTTACGACAGCGCGGGACAGCCTCGACGACAGAGTTGTCGGTCTGCAAAGCGGAGCCGACGATTATCTCGTAAAGCCCTTCGCCATGGATGAACTCGCCGCACGGTTGCACGCGGTGCTGCGTCGAGTCGACCAACCTGCGGAGCAAATGCTGCAGGTCGGCAACGTCGTGCTCGATCTCGGCAATCGTCTCCTCAAGATCGGAGATGAAATACAGTCCCTGCCGGCACGCGAGCTGGAGTTGCTGGAGCTGTTGCTGCGCAACCAGGGCCACGTCATCAAGCGCGAGGCCCTGGTCAACCAGATCTTCGGCAAACACGGGCAGCAGAGTGCAGGTGCCCTCGACGTCTATCTATGCCGGCTGCGCAAGCTTTTCAGTGACGCGAAAGCCACCGTGAGGATCGACAACATTCATGGCCTTGGCTTCCTGTTGTCGGATGCCAGCGAGACGATCACCCCCGTGGCGGCAGCTCGTAGCCTGCATTCTTGAGCGCCTTCTCGAGGCCAGCGATGCCGCCGGTGTTTCCCGCCTTGCACTGCTCCAATGCAGCGCGAGATTCGAGGCTCTGCGACTGAGAGGCCCGATGCACGTCCTGGTTGAGATACCTTTCGTACTTTGCGGCGAGCGCGCTGCAGTAGGCGGCATCGCTCGACTGCGCAAAAGCGGCGGCCGGCGCCAGCAATCCCATCACAACCACGGCCCACGTCGAAAGTGTCTTCATCATCGTGTCCTCCATTGCTCTCCTCGAGCAAGGACACTTCATCGCCGGAAAGGGGCTGCTTTCCGGCGTACTTCTTTCGGAGTTCTTACAGGGTCAGCGCCGGGTCAGCTTGTCCACGACCGTGTCGAGCTGATCGAAGTCGCGGATTTCCAGCGTGAGCAGGCTCTGTTCGCCGAGGCCACGCAGCTTCAAGTCGGCCTTGAGACCAAGCGCTTCCTCGATCCGCTTCTCGAGCGCGCGTGTGTCGGCGCTCTTGGCGGAGTCCGTCGTCGCTGCCTTGCCATTTGCCTTGCCGCCCTTTCGCGGTGGCGTCTGCTTCTCTTCGCCGCCGAGCTTCTCGAGGTCACGCACCGAGAGCTTTTCGTCGATGGCGCGGCGGGCAAGCGTCAGCGGATCGGGCAGGCCGATCAGGGCGCGACCATGGCCGGCAGTAAGGTCGCCTTCCTTGATCATCTCCTGGATCGTCGCGGGCAGGTCGAGCAGGCGCAATGTGTTGGCGACGTGCGGCCGGCTCTTGCCCATCGTGCGGGCGATTTCTTCCTGGGTCTGCTTGAAGTCGGCGATCAGGCGCTGATAGCCGTTGGCTTCATCGATGGCCGTCAGGTCGGAACGCTGCAGGTTCTCGATCAGGCCGATCTGCAGCGCATCCTGGTCGGTGATGGTGCGCAACACCACCGGCACATCGTGCAACTGAGCGAGCTGGGCCGCCCGCCAGCGCCGTTCGCCGGCAACGATCTCGTAAGTGTTGGCCGAATCGTCCAGCGGCCTCACAAGGATAGGTTGTAGAAGACCGTATTCCTTGATCGATTCGACGAGCTGCTGGATGCCCTCGAAGCTGGTGCGCGGCTGCATCTTGCCGGGCTTGAGCTGGCCGATCGGCAGAGTGAAGGGCGTGCGACTGGGAGCAGCGCTCGCGGCCTCTCGCACCACCGGTTCGGGCGGCGCGGCGGGCGGCGGTGCAGGCGGTGGTGGGGCGACGGCGGCGGCGACTTCGTCGTCACCAAGAAGCGCACTGAGGCCGCGGCCGAGACCGCGCGGCTTAGGAGGCTGGCTCATGCGAGGCCTTTTGTTCTGCCTGTTCTGCAATGGTGCGCCGGCGGCGGATGAATTCGCTCGCCAGCAGGATATAGGCCTGCGATCCGGCGCAGGCATTGTCGTAGATCAGCACCGGCATGCCGTGCGAGGGCGCTTCGGCGATCCGAACGTTGCGTGGGATTGTCGTCCCGAAGACCAGCTCGCCATAGTGCCCGCGCACATCTGCCTCGACCTGCTGGCTGAGGGTCATGCGGCGGTCGACCATGGTCAGGACGACCCCGGCGATGTGCAACTTTGGGTTGAGTCTCTTCTTCACCCGTTCGATCGTGTTGCCGAGTGCGCCGATGCCTTCGAGCGCCAGGAATTCCGCCTGCAGCGGCACGAGGACAGCGTCGACAG
This sequence comes from Reyranella sp., assembly GCF_004297405.1. Taxonomy (GTDB): domain Bacteria; phylum Pseudomonadota; class Alphaproteobacteria; order Reyranellales; family Reyranellaceae; genus Reyranella. The sequence continues at coordinate 27,227 of NZ_SCVC01000047.1, read as the reverse complement.
AAACCAGGGCGTTCAGAGTGACAAGGCCGAGGGACGGGGGGCAGTCGATCAGGATGATCGTCCAGCGCTGGCGCGCTTCGCCGCCGGGGCCGTTCAGCGCCTGATCGAGACGATGCTCACGGTCATCCATGTCGATCAGTTCGATTTCCGCGCCAGCGAGCTGGACCGAAGCGGGCATCACCTCAAGGCTCGGGATCTGCGAACTCCGTACACATTCGGCGAGCGGGTTCAGTCCCAGGAGAAATTCATAGGATCCGGGTGAGCGATCATTTCTACCTATCCCTAGACCGGTCGAGGCATTGCCCTGAGGGTCTAAGTCTATCAAAAGAACCTTCTCACCGACGGCAGCCAAGGCGGTGGCGAGGTTGATCGCGGTCGTGGTTTTACCAACGCCACCTTTTTGATTGGCGATCGCAAAGATCTGGGGAGCCGCCGACGCCTTTGGAGGCGTCTCAGGAGCCGGAGGGGGCGCCGGGGGTGGCGGCTCGATAGGGGCCGATTCGAAGGATGACGGCGTCACGATCTGTTACGCTGGCGATAGGCTCGGGCGAGATATCCCATTCCTTCTTGGCCTCCTCGACCTCCGCCGGCCAGCCCTTCCCCTTGTGGAAAAGGCAAATAGCGGTATCTTTTCGGTGACGCTCGGCCCATCGGAGCAATTGCCCCAAAGGTGCCAGGGCGCGCGCCGTCACAACATCTGCTGCTGCGGGCGGCGCGGCCTCTATACGAGAGATGGCGATTTTCGGTTGGTTTTCCAAGCCCATACGCCTGCCAACTTCACCTAAAAACGCGGCTTTTCGCGCATCCGATTCGATCAGCGTGACCCGCAAGTCGGGCCGCATCACTGCGATGACCAGCCCCGGAAATCCGCCGCCACTGCCTAAATCGGCCAGCGTTTCGGCGGTATCGGGTATAAGGGGAACCACCTGGGCCGAATCCAGGATATGGCGCTTCCAGACCCCATCCATGGTGTTCCGGCTGACCAGGTTGATAGCTTTTTGCCAGCGCTCCAGGGTTTCGACGAAGACTTCCAGACGGTGGCGTGTTTCACGTGAAACATCTGCCAGAGGATCCCGATCCATGGCCTACGCGGCCCGGCGGCGGACGTGCTTCAGGAGAGCAATGAGAGCGGCCGGGGTCACCCCCGAAATCCGGGCAGCCTGGCCGAGGGTTCCCGGCTTATGGGTCTGGAGCTTCTGGCGGACTTCATTGGAAAGACTGCCAATGGCGGCGTAGTCCAGATCAGCCGGAAGTTCCAACGCCTCATCCCTGCGGTAGGCCGCGATGTCCTGGCGCTGCCGGGCGAGGTAGCCCTCATAGCGAGAGTCGATCGTCAGCTGTCCAGCGATCTCCGGCGCCACGCCGGCCAGCTCCGGCCACAGACCGCAGAGCCGGGTCCAGTCGATCTCCGGATAGGCCAGCAGGTCGAGGCCGGACTTCGGTACACCATCCTGGTTGATGGAAATCCCTCGCTTGGCCAGGACCGACGGGCTGAGACGCAGCGACCCGGCCAGGGTACGAGCCACTTCGAGGGCCTGTTGTTTCACGTGAAACATTCCGGCCCGGTGGCTGCTGACGCAGCCGATCTCCAGCCCGCGTGGCGTCAGACGCTGGTCGGCATTGTCCGCCCGCAGCCACAGCCGATACTCGGCTCGCGACGTGAACATGCGGTACGGCTCGGTCACGCCCAAAGACACCAGATCGTCGATCAGGACGCCGAGGTACCCATCGGCGCGGTCGACTGTGAACGGTTTGTCGAGCGCCGCATTCAATCCGGCAATCAGCCCCTGGGCCGCCGCTTCCTCGTAGCCCGTCGTCCCGTTGATCTGACCCGCCATGTAGAGGCCCGGAACCTTCCGGGTTTCCAGGGTCGGGTGAAGCTCTCTCGGATCGATGTGATCGTATTCAATGGCGTATCCCGGCCGCAGCATGGTTGTGCGTTCCAGCCCCGGAATCGTCTGCAGCATGGCGAGCTGCACCTCCTGGGGAAGCGACGTCGAGATACCGTTGGGATAGACCGTGTCGTCGTCCAGCCCCTCGGGTTCGAGGAAGATTTGATGGCGCTCGCGATGGCCGAACCGCACGACCTTATCCTCAATGGACGGACAGTAGCGCGGGCCGACACTCTCGATCTGACCGGAATACATCGGCGCGCGATGCAGGTTGGCGCGGATGATCTCGTGGGTTGCCGCCGTGGTCGTGGTGATGTGGCAGGCGATCTGCGGCGTGGTGATGCGAGCCGTCAAGTAGCAGAAGGGCTGTGGCGGGTCATCGCCGTCCTGCCGCTCCAGCGACGCGTAGTCGATCGTACGTCCATCGAGCCGCGCCGGCGTGCCGGTCTTCAAGCGTCCCAAGGCAAAGCCGAGACGATTCAGCGTCTGCGCAAGCGCTGTCGACGGCTGCTCGACCACATCGTCCCGCCCATTGCCGCGCACGCGGCCGGCGGGGATCTTGGTCTCGCCCATATGAATCAGGCCTCGGAGGAACGTCCCTGTCGTCAGGATCACGCGCCCCGCGCCGATTTGATCGCCCGATTCGGTGACCACACCGGCACACGCACCGGTTGCATCCAGAACAATATCCGCAACTGCATCGCCACGGATTTCGAGATTGGATTGCTCGGCGAGCAAATCCTGTACCGCCGCCCGATAGAGTTTGCGGTCGGCCTGTGCGCGGGGCCCGCGCACAGCCGGTCCCTTGGACAGGTTGAGGGTACGGAACTGGATACCGGCCCGGTCGATGGCCCGGCCCATGATGCCGTCCAGGGCGTCGATCTCGCGGACTAGGTGGCCCTTGCCCAAGCCGCCGATGGCCGGATTGCAGGACATCTCGCCGATCGTCTCGACCCGATGGGTCAGGAGCAGGGTGCGGGCGCCCAGGCGCGCGGATGCCGCCGCGGCTTCACAGCCGGCATGGCCGCCGCCCACTACGATCACGTCATATGAAGAAAAGGCCCGCATGGCGGTGCCTTTTACGCCCCTCGGTCAGGCCCGGTCCAGATCGCCCTCGAGATGACTTGTATCATTGATGCGTTCGACCCGGACCGCACCGCCGGCGAGCACGTCGATTTCGTTCAACGCGCATGGATCCTGCGCAAAACTCCAATAGGCCGAGAGGGGCTGGTCGACGAGTTGGAGCAGCAGCGCGCGATTGACGCTGTCGTGGCCGACCAGCACGACCGTGTCGTTGGGGTGCTTCTCCAGCACCAACCGCAACGCGTTGGCGGTACGCGCCACCACGTCCTGCAGAGACTCGCCATCGGGAAAGCGCACGAGATGAGGGGCGTGCCGCCACAGGTGATAGGCCTCCGACGATTCCTGCTCGATCTCCGCATGGGTGCGCATCTGCCAGGCGCCGTAGTGGATGTCGCCCAGCCCTTCGTGGACGGCTGCAGTCACGCCGCTGGCCTCGGCGATATGGCGGCCGGTAACGATGCAGCGCTGCAGCGGGCTCGTATAGACGGCGGCCGGCTTCCAATGTCGCGCGATCCGGGTCGCGAGGGCGGCGGCCTGCTTTACACCGACCTGTGTAAGAGGCAGCTCGGCCCGACCACGGAAGCGGGCAGGTTCGATGCCGTCGACATGCCCGTGGCGGGTCAGCAGGATCTTGGCCATCCTGCCAGTGTAGCCGAGACGTAGCGAAGAACTAGGCCGCGCGTTTCCGAGCCGCCGTCTTGCGGCGGCTCTTTGCTTTCGGCTTCGCTTTCGTGCGACGGCCATGGGCTTCGAGGAAGCGCTCGGTCTTCTCGCGCGAAGGACCGCCGCCACCCTTCAGACTCTTCCTCAACGCCTCCATGAGATCGACGACCTTCTCGTCCTCTTCTTCCGGCGCCGCCGTGGTCACGGTCTCGCCCTTCTTCTTGCGGGCGATCAAGTCACGCAGAGCATCTTCGTAGCGATCCTTGAAATGCTTGGGCTCGAATTCGGCCTCCTGCTGTTCGATGATCTTCTCGGCGATCTGCAGCATGCGCGGCTCGGGCTTCGGCAGGCTGCGGTCGAACACTTCCGAAGCATCGCGAATCTCGTCGTGCGTGCGCAACGTGGTGAGCAGGATGCCTTTGCCTCGCGGCTCCAGTGCACAGATACGCTCGCGTTGATGCATCACGACGCGGCCCAGTGCGACCTTCTTCTGCCGGACCATCGCCGCCAGGATCACGGAGAACGCCTCGATGCCCGTCTTGCCGGACGGCGCCAGATAGTAGGGCTGGTCCCAATAGATGCGATCGATGCCGCCAGCATCGACGAACTCCTCGATGTCGAGGATGCGCGTCGATTCCAGTCGCACCGCGTCGAGTTCCTCTTTGTCGAGCAATACGTACTTGTTCTTCGACACCTCAAAGCCGCGCACCAGATCGGCACGATCGACGGTCTTGCCCGTGCCCGCATCGACCGTCTGCATGCGGATGCGGTTGTTGGTCTTGGGATTGATCAGGTTGAAATGAATGTCAGCGCTACGCTCCGTCGCCGTATAAAGCGCGACAGGACAGGTGACGAGCGACAGACGCAGGTGGCCTTCCCAGGTCGGCCTCAATCCCTTCTGCTTGGCCATGGCGGTTATCCTTTCATCTTCAGGAGACGTTCGATCGCCGCGCGCAGCGGCTTCGCCGATCTTGCGTAGGTTCGCCACGGCTTGCTGCGTTTCAACAACGCCGGCGCCGTGCGCACCGTGTACTTCGTGGGATCGAGGCCCGCCTTCACCTGGCTCCACTCGATCGGCATGGAGACCGTGGCGCCGGGACGCGCGCGCGACGACAACGGCGCCACCGCCGTCGAGGTCCGGTCGTTGCGCAGATAGTCCAGGAAGATGCGGCCCTTTCGTTCCTTCTTCGCCATGTTGATCAGGTAGCGCGCCGGCTCGTCTTCGGCGATGCGCCGGCAGATCTCCTTGGCGAAGGTCTTGGCCGTGTCCCAGTCGGGGCTCTTCGGATCGGAGGTCAGCGGCACCACAACATGCAGGCCTTTGCCGCCTGTCGTCTTGCAGAAAGGCACGAGGCCGAGCGGCTTCAGCCGATCCGCCACCTCGCGCGCACCGGCGATCACGGCCGAAAACTTCACATCGGGCCCGGGATCAAGATCGAACACCAGCCGGCCCGGCAGCTCTGGATTGCCCGGTTGGCAGTTCCAGGGATGCAGCTCCGTGCCGCCCATCTGCGCCACCGCCGCCAGGCCTTCGACCCGGTCGATCTGCAGGTAAGGCTTCCCGTCGCCTTTGACCTTCACCTCTTCGAGCAGGTGCGAGGAGCCGGCCATGGCATGGCGCTGGAAGAACGTTTGACCGTCGATGCCGTCCGGCGTGCGCACAAGGGAGCAGGGACGACCCTTCAGATGATCGATCATCCAGTCGCCGACGGCCTCGTAATACCGGGCCAGCTCGAGCTTTGTGACGGGTGGCGTCTCGTCCGGCCACAGCGGCTTGTCGGGATGCGAGATCGATACACCCATCACAATGGCCGGGCCCGACGCTTTCGAAGACTTCGCTGTCGCACGGGTTCGACGCTTGGTCGGAGCGGGCTTGGCCATGCGGGTCTTCTCCGGCTTGGCGGGCTTCTCCGCCTCGACCTCTTCGGCCGGCTTGTCGGTGCGCAGCCCCTTGAACGCAGCCTGACGCACATTGCCGGCGCCGGTCCAGCCGGCGAACTCGATCTCGGCCACCAGCTTAGGCCTCGCCCAATGCATGTTGGCTTCCTTGGGCGGACTGGCGCCGGCCGCGAACGGACTCGTGTCACTTTCGAGATCGCGCAGCTTGGGCAGCAACGAGCGCATCACCGCCGCGCCGAATCCCGTGCCGACGCGGCCGACATAGACGAGCTTCTTTCCCCTATGCACACCCGCCAGCAGCGACCGCAGCCGTCTGCCTTCGCTGGTCCAACCGCCAATCACGACCTCGTGGCCGGCGCGGCACTTGGCCTTGGTCCAGCTACCACCACGGCCGGAGCGATAGGGCGCCGACAACTCCTTGGAGATGATTCCCTCGAAATGCATGCGACAAGCCGACTGGAGAACGGCATCGCCGCCGGTCTCGAAGTGATCGACATAGCGCAACCCCGGATGCTTGGTCTTCAATCCCGCCAGCACGTCCTGCAACCGGGCCTTGCGCTCCATCAACGGCAAGTCCCGCAGGTCCTCGCCTTCGACGAACAGCAGATCGAAGGCGTAGTAGATCAGGTTCTTGGAATCGCCCTCGGAGAGAGCGGCCTGCAATGCCGCAAAATCGGGCGCGCCGTGACGGTCGAGCGCCACGACTTCACCGTCCATGATGCAGTCTGGAAGTTTCTCCGCCTGCCGGGCGATGGCGGCAAACTTTTCCGTCCAATCCAGCCCCTTGCGCGTGCGCAGTACGGCATCGCCATCCTCGACCCTGAGTTGCAGGCGATAACCGTCGAACTTTACCTCATGCGCCCAGCCAGCAGCCGACGGCGCACGTTCTACGAGCTTGGCGAGCTGCGGCTCGACGAAGCGCGGCATCGAGGAGGTCTTGCGGACTTTTGTCTCCCGCCTTTTCGCTGCCTTCGTCTTCTTACCCTTGGCCGTCATAAACGGCGTCGGTGCCTTCCCGGTACCGAGTGCGATCTGCTTCAGCGTCCGGCCCGACGCTATCGACCTCGGATCCTCCAGGATCGTGTCGTCGTCGCCTTCGAGAGCCGCCGCGTCGCGATGCTTGATCAGTAACCAGTTGACCCGCTTGCGGCTTCCCTTGCGGTCCCAGCGCATGCGCACCAGCACCCAACTTCCTTCGAGCCGGTTACCGACGAGCGTGAATTTGAGATCGCCGCGCTTCAGACCATCGTGAGGATCACCTTCGGGAAGCCAATAACCGCGGTCCCAAACCTGCACCGTGCCACCGCCATACTGTCCCTTGGGGATCGTGCCTTCGAAATCCCCATAATCTAGAGGATGGTCTTCGACCTCCACGGCGAGGCGTTTGACCGTGGGATCGAGCGACGGCCCTTTGGTCACTGCCCACGATTTGAAAGTGCCGTCGAGCTCCAGCCGGAAATCGTAGTGCAGCCGCGTCGCATCGTGACGCTGGATGACAAAGCGAAGCTGCTTGTTTGCCGCCACGGCTCCTTTGCCCGACGGTTCCTCCGTCCGACTGAAATCGCGCATCGCGCGATAAGAGGCGAGGCTGTCTTTGCGCATGGGTTTACGATGAACGAGCCTGCGCACGACTCGTTCCGGTTGCAAGCGGCCAGTCTGTTCACTTCCCGATGCAGAAGTCGCGGAAGATCACGTCCAGCAGTTCGTCGATGCGGACCGTGCCGGTGATGCGGCCGATGGCACGCAAGGCAAGTCGCAAGTCCTCGGCAGCGAGCGCTACTTCGGGTGCAACCAGCGAGCGACCAAGTGCGGCCTGACACTCGACCAACGCCTCACGATGGCGCGCTCGGGTGAGAGGAACAACGCCGGCGCCCTCCTGCATCAGCTCGCCAGCAGATCGCTCCAGGCGCACCAGCAAGTCGGGCAAGCCAGCGCCGTTGTTTGCGGACAGTTGTACAACCTCTGGCGACTCAACCGGCGCCAGATCTATCTTGTTCACGACGACGATGTCGTATGCCGGATTCCAGTTCTCCGTCGCCGCGATGAGTGTCCTCATCTCTGCGCGCCAGTCGCCAGAAGCGTCGAGCACCAATAGCCGCAGGTCGGCGGCTGCCGCACGTGCCTTCGCCCGGCGCACGCCTTCCTGTTCGATGGCGTCGGGCGAGGCACGCAGGCCTGCCGTGTCAGCCAGCACGACCGGCCAACCGCCGAGATCGAGATGCACTTCGATCACGTCGCGCGTCGTCCCTGCCGTCTCGGAAACGATCGCCGCATCGCGCCGCGCCAGCAGATTCAGCAGCGAAGATTTGCCGGCATTGGGCGGTCCGATGATGGCAATCGACAGACCCTCGCGCAGCCGCTCACCGCGACGGTCCGCGAGATGGGTCTCTACCTCCGATTGCAGCTCGGCTATCGCGACACGCACCTCATCGGCAAGGCCGCCGGGCAGATCCTCGTCGGGAAAATCGATGGCTGCTTCGAGATGGGCCAGCGCACGCAGACCGGCGCCGCGCCATGCCTCGTAGAGCCGGTGCAGCGCGCCATCCATCTGCTGCAGAGCCTGCCGTCGCTGGGCGCCGGTTTCGGCCGCGACCAGGTCGGCGATGCCTTCGGCTTCAGTGAGATCGAGCTTGCCGTGCTCGAAGGCGCGACGCGTGAATTCTCCCGGCTCGGCCAGACGGCAGAATCCCAGATGGGCAATGGCATCGAGCGCAGCACTCACGACGGCACGGCCGCCGTGCAGGTGCAGCTCCGCCATCGGCTCGCCAGTCTCGGTGTTGGGCGCCTCGAACCACACGACCAGACCGCGGTCGATCGCCTCGCCGCTCACGGGATCGCGTACCGTGCGCAACACCATCCGGCGCGACGCGGGCAGAACATCTTTTCCGGTGAGGGCGACCAACGCCTCGCCGGCGCGCGGGCCGCTCAACCGGATGACCGAAATCGCGCCGGGATGCGCACGCGAGGGCGTCGGCGTGCCCAGCGCGTAGATCGTGGCCTCGGTCACGAGCGCTTGGGCGGGGCGGGCTGCCGGGCCGGCGGCTGTGCCGGCTGGCCGGGGATGGGACGCGCCATCACCTTGTCGGAGATCTTCTCGTAGAGGGATTCCGGGATCAGCCGGCGCTCGACTAGCTCGGTCTTGGCCTTGAACGGCCGCGCCCGGATGATGGCGTCGGCCCGCACTTCGCCAATCCCGTCCAGGGTCATGAGATCGTCGCGGCTGGCGCTGTTCAGGTCGATCAGGCTGGACGCTGGTGCCGTCGGCGCGGGCGCCGGCCGGCCGGCGCCTTGGGCAAATGCACCCGTCACGCTAAAAGCCAGCGCCGCGGCGACGAAGAAGGCTTTGAACTTCATGGTGCGCCTTTATGGCATGAAACCCGGCCGGGCTGGCAGGGGGCGGGGTCGGACCTGTAGTATCGCGCCCACATGGGCAAACCCTACGATCAGATCCCCGACCGACGTGCCATCGTCCGCCGGCGCGCCTTGGACGAGGCCTTGGCCGCCCTGGTCGAGGACCTGCCGGCCGGCGGCGACCCGCCGCGCCCGGCTGTACTGGCCCTGTTGCGCGAAGCCCTGGCCAACGGTCGGGCCGAAATCCGCCGGCGGTTCGAGGAGCCCGGTCCGCTACGCAACGACGGGCCGGCGGTTCTGGTGGCAACCTCCTATCTGATGGACCAGATCATCCGGGTCCTGTTCGACTTTGCCGACCAGTACGCCTACCCCGCGGCCAATCCGAGCGCGGCCGAGCGGCTGGGGGTGGTCGCCACGGGCGGCTACGGACGGGGCGAGCTGGCGCCGCTGTCCGATATCGATCTCCTGTTCCTGCGGCCCTACAAGCAGACGCCGCGCGGCGAGCAGATCGTCGAGTTCATGCTCTATCTCTTGTGGGATCTCGGCCTGAAGGTCGGGCATGCCACCCGCACCGTCGATGAGAGCCTGCGCTATGCCGAGCGCGACCAGACGATCCGCACGGCGCTGCTGGAAGCGCGCTATCTCTGGGGCGACCGCGAACTGTTCGACGAGCTGACCCGCGGCTTCGCGCAGAAATTCTACATCGGCGACGGCCATGACTTCGTCGAGGCCAAGCTCGCGGAACGTGACCAGCGGCATCACCGGATGGGCGACTCGCGCTATGTCGTCGAACCCAACGTCAAGGAAGGCAAGGGCGGGTTGCGCGATCTGCACCTGCTCTTCTGGATCGCCAAGTATCTCTATCGCGTCAGCGAGCCTGGCGAATTGGTGGCCAAGGGTGTGCTGACCAGGGACGAGGCGCGTCACTTCGAGCGCGCCGAGCGTTTCTTCGCCACGGTGCGCTGCCATATCCATTATCTGACCGGCCGCGCCGACGATCGCCTGTCCTTCGACCTGCAGCGCGAGATCGCCGTGCGCCTCGGCTATCAGGACCGATCGGGCAGCCGCGGCGTCGAGCGTTTCACCAAGCACTATTATCTTCACGCCAAGACTGTCGGCGATCTAACGCGCATCTTCGTCGCCGCGCTGGAGGACAGCCGCCGGCGCAAGCCCAAGCTCGCGGCACTGTGGCAGACGCTACGGCCACGCCAGCTCGAGGGCTTCCGACTTGATGGCGAACGGCTGGCAGTCGCAAGCTCCGATGCCTTCGCCAAGGATCCGGTGGCGATCCTGCGGCTCTTCCATGTGGCGCAGGAGAACGGCCTCGACATCCATCCGGCGACGCTGAGGCTCATCACCCAGAACATCCGGTTGGTCGATCGCCTCAGGACCGATCCCGAGGCCAATCGTCTCTTCATGGAGATGATGACGTCGCGGCACGATCCGGAGACGACGCTGCGGCGTCTCAACGAAGCCGGCGTGTTCGGCCGTTTCATTCCCGATTTCGGTCGTGTTGTCGCGCAGACGCAGCACGACATGTATCACACCTATACGGTCGACGAGCACACGATCCGCGCCATCGGCATCCTCTCGCGCATCGAGTCGGGGGCGCTCAAGGAAGACCATCCGCTGTCGGCCGACATCGTGCACAAGATCCTGTCGCGACCGGTGCTCTATCTCGCCGTGCTGCTGCACGATATCGCCAAGGGCCGCGGCGGCGATCATTCCGTGCTGGGCGCCGATGTGGCGATGCAGCTCGGACCGCGGCTGGGGTTGAGCGCTGCCGAGACGGAAACCGTCGCGTGGCTGGTGCGCTATCACCTCGCCATGTCGGCCACGGCCTTCCAGCGCGACCTGATGGACCCAAAGACCATCGACACTTTCGCCGCCCTGATACAATCGCCCGAACGCCTGCGTCTGCTGCTGGTCCTGACCGTGTGCGATATTCGCGCCGTCGGGCCCACCGTCTGGAACAACTGGAAGGCTGCCTTGCTGCGCCAGCTCTATGGCGCCACGGAGCAGGTCCTGTCGGGCGGCACCCTGGCGGGCGGTCGTGCGGAGCGCATCAAGCACATCCAGGCCGATGTCGCGGGCCGGCTCGTCGGCTGGTCCGATACCGACAAGGAGGCGCATTTTGCGCGCGGCTATGCGCCGTATTGGCTGTCCTTCCCGCCAGAGACCCTGGCACGCCAGGCCGAGCTGGTGCGCCGCGCCGAGCGCGACAAGCAACCGCTCGCCTTCGAGCATCGCGTCGATGTCGAACGATCCGTCACCGAGATCACGATCTATACGCTCGACACGCACGGGCTCTTTGCGCGTCTCGCCGGGGCCATGGCGATCAGCGGCGCCAACATCGTCGACGCCAAGATCTTCACCCTGGCCAACGGCATGGCGCTCGACACCTTCTGGATCCAGGATCTCGAGGGCAGACCGTTCGATGGTCCGCAGCGATTGGCGCGGCTGGCAGCCCGCGTAGAGCTGGCACTGTCGAATCGTCTCGATATCCAGCGCGAACTCGACGGCCAGCGCGCTTCCTGGCCAAAGCGCGATCGTGTCTTCACCGTCGAGCCGCGTGTGCTGATCGACAACAACGCCTCGGACACGTTCACGGTGATCGAGGTCAATGGCCGTGACCGGCCGGGCTTCCTGCATGTCGTGACGCGCGCACTCACACGCCTCAACCTGCAGATCGCTTCGGCGCATGTCACGACATACGGCGAACGCGCCGTCGACGTCTTCTACGTGAAAGACCTGTTCGGCCTGAAAGTCGTGAACCAGGAGAAGCTCAAGCAGGTCGCCACGACCGTTGAAGCCTCCATCCGCGACTTCGACGCCCGCTTCGATCCTTTGCCGAAGGCGGCGGAGTAATCTGTCAGGCCGCTTTCAGCGCTTTCGGACGAACTCAGCACGCAACACAAGGCCCTTGATGCCTTCGTAGCGGCAATCGATTTCCTGGGGATCCGCGGTCAGACGGATCGATCGAATGGTCGTGCCACGTCGCAGCGTCTGGTTTGCGCCTTTGACTTTCAGATCCTTGATCAGAACGACGCTATCGCCATCAGCAAGGACATTGCCGACGGCATCGCGCACTTCGACGACGTCCGCCGCCCGCTTTGCCGCCGCTTCTGCTGCAGGAATCCATTCGCCAGTGGCTTCGTCGTAAACATAGTCATCATCGGGATCCGCCACTCGTCTCGCTCCTTGCAACAACTCTAAGGTAAGGTTGCAGAGCGAGCGCTGTACGCGCCGAAGATCGTCGTCGCAAGCCTCGGCATACGCGTCACATGACCACGACGCGTGATGATTGAGGAGCGTTCCTGCCCGCCGATGGGCGGGAGAATTACTCCGGCTTGAAACCGGCGTCCTTCAGGAGGGCGGTATTGGTTTCTACTTCCTGCTTGATGAAGGCGGCAAACTCCTTGGGGCCGCGCGCCGTCGGCACGATGCCGAGCGACGTGGTCTTTTCGATGAAAGCCTTGTCCTTGGAGACTTCGGCCATTGCGCCAGCGAGCTTGTTCACGACAGCGTCGGGCGTGTCCTTGGGCGCCCAGACGCCGTACCAGGAGCTCAGGTGGAAATCCTTCAGGCCGACCTCGTCGGTTGTCGGAATGTTGGGCGCCAGCGACGTGCGCTGCTTCGAGGTGACGAACAGGCCCTTGGCCCGTCCCGACGTGGCGAGCGGCAGCAGTGCCGTCCAGGGGTCCATGAAGAACTGCACTGCGCCCGACATCAGGTCGGTGTTCGCCGGCGCGGTGCCCTTGTACATGATGGTGTCGAGCGGCAGGCCGGTCTGCTTCAGGAAGGCCAGGGTTGCGATGTGGCCTGCCGAGCCGCCGGAGGAGAGCGCGAAGAAGTACTTCTTTGGCTCCTTCTTCACGGCTGCCATGACCGCGGCATAGTCGTTGCCCGGCACATTGTTGTTGGCCAGCAAAACCAGCGGAGCCTCGCCGGCCTGGGCGATGGTGCGGAAGTCCGTCTGCGGATCGTAGGGGCAGGACGGTACGACGGTCTTGCCCAGGACGAAGAGGCTGGCATTGAACAGCAGCGTGTAACCGTCAGGCTCGGCACGCCGCACCGTGTCGGAGCCGATGGTGCTGGAAGCGCCACCAATGTTCTGGATCACGATCTGCTGGCCGAGCTTCTCGCCCAGGAACTGGGCGGTGATGCGCCCCAACCCGTCCGTGCCGCCGCCGGGCGGGTAGGGGACGATCATCTTCAACGGTCTGTTGGGAAAATCGCTCTGGGCCCGCGCCGGCCCGATCGCTGGAGCAGCCAGAAGGGAGACGCCGGCGGCGCCGATCAAAGTCCTGCGACGGAGAGTCATGGGAAGTGCCTCAGGGTTTCACGGAGACTGACGATGCACAGGCTGTGCCACGCGCTGTCTCGCAGATCGTCCGAGACACTTTGCGTTCCTTGACCTCGCCGCAGGGCACGCCGAGCGCCCGCGACAGGTCGAGATGCTGCTTCAAGGTCGCCGTTGCCCCCGGCGCGATCGGAAAGGGGGCACCGTCGCGATAGGCCGATGCCAGTTCGATCGTGCGCTCGCGCCCGTCGTTCAGCGCCAGCACGACATCGACCTGCAGATAGCCGATCGTCTCACCCGATTTGTTTTCGACGACGAGGCTCGGCACGCAGTTGCCATAGACATTGGCATCGCCGCCGCGCTTCACGTCTATCCCATTCGCGGCAAATGCCGCCACACTCCCAAACACCAGACCCAACGCTACAAAGGCTGCCCTCATGGTCGCCTCCTGCTTCGTTATCCGGCCTGCAACCTCTGCTCGCGACGAATCGCCAACATTTGCAGGATCGACGCCGCCGTCTCTTCGATGGAACGGCGCGTGACATCGATGGTCACCCACTTGCGGCGGGCGTAGAGGCGGCGCGCTTCCTGGATCTCGCGCTGCACCCTCTCCATGTCGGTATAGTCCGTCTCGGTCTCCTGCTGCATGAGACGCAGACGATTGACCCGGATCTGTACCAGACGCTCCGGATCGGTAATCAACCCCACGATCAACGGGCGCTTGGCTTCTTCGAGTTCGGCAGGTGGCGGCACGGCCGGCACCAGTGGCACATTGGCCGCGCGCACGCCGCGATTGGCGAGATAGACGCAGGTCGGTGTCTTGGAGGTGCGCGACGGACCCACCAGGATCACGTCGGCATCCTCGAGATCGTGCGTCGACTGACCGTCATCGTGCGCCAGGGTGTAGTGCATGGCGTCGATGCGATCGAAATAACCTTCGTCGAGCTGATGCTGACGGCCCGGCCACTGCTCGCTCTTGGAGTGGAAGTGAACGGCCAGCACGCTCATCGCCTGGTCGAGCACGCCGACGCAGGGCAATTGCAGGCGTCGGCAATGATCGCGCACGACATCGCGCAGTTCGGGATCGACCAGCGTATAGAGGACGGGGCCGCGGTCGCGCTCGACCGCCTGCATCACCTTCTCCATCTGGCCGGGCGTGCGCACCAGCGACCAGACATGCTCTTGGACGAAGATGCCCTCATATTGCACGAGGCAGGCACGCGCCACGCTCGACACGGTCTCGCCGGTCGAGTCGGAGACGAGATGCACATGGAAGTTCCGGTTCGCCACGGCTTGTTTTACCCCACAGGACCCTCGGGAGGAACGCGGGAATGCTTGTTGGAACACGGGGACAGGTCGGGCCGTTGTCCACGAGCCCCGGATTCGAGACCCGACTCGCCATGCCGATCCCAAGGATCGTCCCTTGCGGACAAGCTTGCAGGAATGTCCTGCGAATCGTGAATCTCGCGGTGGAATCGCGTGGAATTGGGGTTTGCCGATCCACAGGCGCCTGGGGAGTGTTGGCCAATAAGGCGCATCCCCACATGCCACAGGCCCTACTACTGCTACTACCTATTATGAATAGAGTAAGAGGGAAGGCATGAGGATGACGCGTGAGCAGCAATAAGTTCTTGGAAACATTGGCGGGGCGGCGCTTTGCGACGCCACCCGTCTGGTTGATGCGTCAGGCCGGACGGTACCTGCCGGAGTACCGGGCCGTGCGCGCGACGACCAATTCGTTCCTCGAATTCTGCTACACGCCGGACAAAGCCGTCGAGGTTACCCTGCAGCCCATCCGGCGCTTCGGGTTCGACGCGGCCATCATCTTCTCCGACATCCTCGTGGTTCCCGACGCGCTCGGCCAGAAGGTCTGGTTCGAGGAGGGTGAGGGGCCAAAGCTCGAGGCGCTGACCGATCCGGCGCAGTTCGGCCGGCTGTCACGTGCCCGGCTCGGCGACTATCTCGCGCCAGTCTATGAGGCTATCAAGCAGACACGCGCAGCGCTCCCCAAGGAAACGGCCCTATTGGGCTTCGCCGGCGCGCCCTTCACGCTCGCCTGCTACATGATCGAAGGAAGCGGCAGCAAGGATTTCGCCAAGGTCAAGAAATGGGCCTACGCCCATCCCGAATCCTTCGGCCTGCTGATCGACCTGCTGGTCGATGCTGTGGTCGATCATCTTTCCAATCAGGTCGAGGCCGGCGCCGATGCAGTGCAGCTTTTCGATTCCTGGGCCGGCGTGCTGCCGGAAGAACAGCTCTTCCGCTGGTCTCTCGATCCCTTGGTGCGGATCGCCAAAGGATTGCGCGAGCGTCATCCGTCGATCCCTATCATCGCTTTTCCGCGCGCGGTAGGACCGGCAGCGCTGATGTATCGACGTCCCGATAGTTTCACCGCGCTCTCGATCGATACCGGCATCGGTGCGCATTGGGCGGCCAAGGAACTGCAGCCGCATATCTGCGTGCAGGGCAATCTCGACCCCATCATGCTGGTGGCGGGCGGCGCGGCGCTGGAGCAAGAGGCCAAGCGCATCCTCGACAAGCTCGGCCACGGTTCCTTCGTGTTCAATCTCGGCCATGGCGTGGTGCCGCAGACACCACCCGAGCATGTCGCGCAGCTGGTCGAGATCGTGCGCAACTGGAAGCCCAGGACCGAGTGAAGATCGCGTCATGAAGATTGCCCTATGAAAATTGCAATCGTCCTGTTCAATCTCGGCGGCCCGGATTCGCCCGAGGCCGTGCAGCCGTTCCTGCGCAATCTGTTCAGCGATCCCGCCATCCTGCGTCTGCCCTCGCTGTTGCGTGGTCCGTTGGCGAATTTCATCGCCCGCCGTCGCGCGCCGAAAGCACGGGACATCTACGCAAAGATCGGTGGCAGCTCGCCGATCCTCGGCCAGACCGAAGCGCAGGCGCGCGCGCTCGAAGAAGCGCTGGGCACCGAGCACGAATGGCGCGGCTATGTCTGCATGCGCTACTGGCATCCGATGACGGAGGCCGTGGTGCGTTCGGTGAAACGCTTTGCACCGGATCGCGTCGTGTTGCTGCCGCTCTATCCGCAGTTCTCGACCACGACGACGGACTCATCGGTCAAGGCGTGGAAGGAGGCTGCCGCCAAGGCCAAGCTGTCGGTGCCGACGCAAACCGTCTGCTGCTACCCCGACGAGGAAGGTTTTATCTCGGCGTCGGTTGAACTCCTGAGGCAGGGACTGCGCGAAGCCGGCAACCGGCCGTCCCGCGTGCTCTTCTCCGCGCACGGTTTGCCCGAGCGTGTGATCAAGGCGGGCGATCCCTATCAGGCGCAGGTCGAACGCACGGCACAAGCGATCGCCGACCGGATCGGCGGCCTCGATTGGTCGGTCTGCTACCAGAGCCGTGTCGGGCCGCTGAAATGGATCGGCCCGTCGACCGATGCCGAGATCGCGCGCGCCGGTGCGGACAGCAAGGCCGTCGTGCTCTACCCGCTGAGTTTCGTGTCGGAGCACTCGGAAACCCTGGTCGAGCTCGACATGGAATATCGCCATCTCGCCGAGAAGAGTGCCGTACCGACTTACGTGCGTGTGCCGACGGTGGGGACGCATCCTGCTTTCATCACAGGCCTTGCTGATCGCGTGCGTGCCATCCTGGCCGAGCCGCAGGTTTCTGTTTGCCACGGCGCGAAGTCGATGCCCTGCCGCTACGTCCACACCGGCTGTCCGCTGATCGCCGGAGGGGTGTGATGCTCTACGAGGTCCTGAAGGCGCTGCACATCGTGGCGGTGATCGCCTGGATGGCCGGGCTGCTCTACCTGCCGCGCCTGTTCGTCTATCACGCCGATGCGCCGCCGGGCTCTCCGCAAAGCGAGACCTTCAAAGTGATGGAGCGCCGCCTGCTGCGCGGCATCATGAACCCGGCGATGATCCTCGTTTGGATATTTGGCCTGCTGCTCGCCTGGCGTGGTGACTGGTGGCATGCCGGATGGTGGCAGATGAAGTTCGCCCTCGTCGTCGGGCTCACCTTCGTGCATCACCTCTACGGCCGCTGGCGCAAGGAATTCGAAGCAGACCGCAATACACGGCCCACCACCTATTACCGCTGGTGGAACGAAGTGCCGACCCTGCTGATGATCGCCATCGTGTTCCTGGTAGTGCTGAAGCCGCTCTAAGCCGAAGACGTCTGATGGAGGAGTTGGCCGGGCCAGATTCCTCTTTCGACATGGTCGGTCACGATGTCGGCGATCGTATCGCCGGCGAATCGGGCGAGGCGCAGGACGGGCCGGTCCGCGGGATAGGACAGGACCAGGCGTCTGACTGGCACGGGATCGATCAACGGTGCGGCTGCCAGACGGTTGGCAGCGATGTCGTCGTGAATGGGCGGCAGAGGCAGGATCGTCCAACCATGGCCGTGGCGCACCAGGTCCTTCAGCGTCGCATAGGAGTCGGCCTCGACCGCGACATTGAGGGTGATGCCGGCTTCCGTGGCGCACTGTTCGACGATCGTCCGCAAGCCGTGGCGCGTGCTGGGCAGCAAGATGCGCCGGCCTTCGAGGTCCTTGAACGGAATCGCGTGCGTGCCCGAAAGGCCCGAGTCGGGCGGCCCGATCAGGAACAGGTTTTCGAGCAGCAGGGGTTGCGAGCGCAGCGACCGGGCCGAGTGCGGGTCGTAGAGGACAGCCAGGTCGATCTCGCCGCGATGCAGCCAGTCGAGCAGGTAGCCGGTGTAGGCGCCGACCAGGCGCAACTCGACTTGCGGATGCGCTTTCCCGAAGGCCGCGACCAGGGGAACCGAGATGATGTCGGCGACCGTCGGCGGAAAGCCGATGCCGATCCGGCCGCGCAAGGGTGTGTCGAGGTCGGCGGCTGCGGCGCGGATCTCTTCCAGCTCGACCATGACCCTCGTGGCGTGTTCGAGGATCTCGCGGCCTTTGTCCGTCAAGATCATGCCGCGGCCGTGGCGGGCGAACAGGCGCACGGCGAGCTCTTCTTCCAGCATCCGGATCTGGCGGCTGAGGGCCGGCTGGGCAACGCCCAGACGTTCGGCCGCTTTGCTCAGGCTGCCGAGTTCGGCGACGTGGATCAGCGTGCGAAGTTGGGAAAGCTCCATGGAGCTATACAATATCGCTATAGCTGATCACAGAGAATGGTCTTCGATGGCGAACTTGGTGATAGCTAGTATCTCCCGCTAATCGCCTTCCTTGAAGCAGTCCGAGACGGGAGAGACATGAACGCCAGTACGACGCCTGATTGGCGCGACCAGATTTTCGAGGTCCTGCAGGATCACGATGTGAAGCAGGTCTACCACGTGCCCGACGCCGGGCATGGACGCCTGATCGAAGCCTGCCAGCGCTCCAACTCCATGCGCACCCTGGCGCTCACGACCGAGGAGGAGGGCATTCCGCTCGCCGCCGGGGCGTGGCTGGGTGGCCAGCGTTCGGTGCTGCTGATGCAGAGCTCGGGCGTGGGCAACACCATCAACCTGATGGGCATGCCCAAGACCCTGCGCTTTCCGTTTCTGACCCTGATCACGATGCGCGGCGACTGGGGCGAGTTCAATTCCTGGCAGTATCCCATGGGGCAGGGCACGCCCAAGGTGCTCGAAGCGATGGGTGTGCTGCTCTACTCGGTTGAGACCGCAGCCGAGGTGAAGGCGACCGTCGACGCCGCCGCCCGCTCGGCTTTCAACGGCGGCCAGGCCGTCGCCGTGCTGCTGCGACAGAAGCTGATCGGCATCAAGAATTTCGGGAAGAAGTAGCATGAGCCCCAACACTCAAAAGGCAACGCTCCAGCGCCGCCCGCTGGTGAAGAAGATCCTTGAAGGTGCGGACGACAACCTGCTGGTGATCGCGGGCCTCGGCTCGTCCAACTGGGACATCACCGAAGCAGGGGACCGCCCGCTCAACATGCCGCTCTGGGGCTCGATGGGCGCACCGGTCGGCATGGGCCTCGGGCTGGCCCTGGCGCAGCCCAAGAAGCGCATCCTGGTGATCACCGGCGACGGTGACATGCTGATGAGCCTGGGCTCTCTGGCGACCGTTGCGGCCCAGCAGCCGGACAATCTCGCGATCGTCGTGCTCGACAACGAGAAATTCGGCGAGACCGGCAATCAGGCGACACACACCAGCCCGCTCAACAACGGCCCGACCGATTCGGGCGCCGGCACCGATCTCGCCATGATCGCCAAGGGCTGTGGCATCGCCGATACCGGCACGGTCCGTGATGCCTCCGAAGTTGCGGCGCTTGTGAAGGACGTCCGCACCAAGAAGGGGCCGGTGTTTCGGCTCGTAAAGGTGATGGTCGAGAAGCTAGAGTTCGTCATGCCACCGCAGGACGGCGCGCATCTCAAGGATCGCTTCCGTCAGGCCCTGCTCGGACATCCATAGGGGACAGACCCCGGAGGCTTCATGACCGACTACGCTCCCTTCCCGCTGATCGATCTTTCGGGCAGCCCGCGAGAGCGTGGTCGGATACATGGCAAGGCTGCTGCCGATCGGCTGCGGCGCGGCGCCAAGATGTACGCCGAGTCGCTGCTGAAGAGCGGCGTCGACTGGAAAGAGCTGGAGCGGCGCGCCGAGGCGATGGTGCCGCTGATCGAGAAGTTCGATCCGGCCTATGTCGAGGAAATGCGCGGCATCGCCGAGGGCGCCAACGAGCCCTTCGCCGCGGTCGTGCTGATGAACGCCCGCACGGAAATGGTTGTGGCGGCCCGCAAGCAGCAGGCAGCCAAGCATTTCCCCGATGGCTGCACGGCGGCGCTGGCGCTGCCCGAGGCGAGCGCGGACGGCGTGCTGCTGCATGGCCAGAACTGGGACTGGCGAGCGGAGTGCGCGGACACCGGTGTGGTGCTGCGCATCCGTCGCGACGATGGACCGGACATCCTGACCTTCACCGAAGCAGGCGGCCTTGCGCGCTCGGGCATGAACTCGGCCGGCATCGGTCTCACGGCCAACGCGCTGGAATGCGATCGCGATTATCAGCGTGGCCCCGGCGTGCCGCTGCCCTTCATCCGCCGCAAGGTGCTGGAGGCTGCGCATCTGGCGCTTGCCGTCCACACGGTCGTCTCGACGCCGAAGCCCGGCTCCAACCACATGGCCATCAGCCACTGTGGCGGCGAGGCCTTCGGCTTCGAGTGCGCGCCGGACGATACGTTCTGGATCGCGCCTGACCGCGGGCTTTACGTCCATGCCAATCACTGGATTTCCGAGTCTGCGCGCGCCAAGGTGAAGGACACCGGCCTCGCCGAGACGCCGGACTCGATCTACCGCGACAAGCGCGTGCGCGATCAGCTTTCACCGAAACGCGGCAAGCTCACGCTCGAAGATTTTCGCCAGGCCTTCTTCGACGATTGGGGCACGCCGCATTCGGTGTGTCGGCCGCCGCGGCTCAGCAATCGCGGCGTCATGGTCGCGACCACGGCGATGATCCTGATGCGGCCGGCGGAAGGTCATCTCGAAGCCTGCCCGATGCCCGCCCTCAATCGTCAGTTCACGACCTATTCGCTGACACCCGACCGCATCGCCCAGAAGCAGGCGGCCGAGTAGCGATCAGCCCGGATACCAGGACGGCTTGCGCTTCTCGCGGAAGCTCGCGAGGCCTTCACGGGCTTCGTCCTGCTGGCGGGTACGCGCATGCTCGTCGATCAGGTCGCGCAGCTCGCCATCGTCGACGAAGGCACGGGCCGACGCCAGTGAGCGCAGCTTGGTGGCCGTGGTGGCGCGCGGGGCGTTCATCAACACCGCGTCGATGATCGTCTCGCCAGCCGCGTCGAGGCCACCTGTCGGGCAGACTTCGTGCACCAGGCCGAGGCGGCAAGCTTCAGCGGCGCCAAAGCGCTCGCCGGTCAGCGCGTAGCGGCGGACCTGGCGGAAGCCCATCGACTGGCAAAGCTGCGGCAGGATGATGCCGGCCATCAGGCCCCAGCGCGTCTCGCTGATGGAGAAGATCGCGTCTTCGGATGCAACGACGACATCGCAGGCAGCGGCAATGCCGGTGCCGCCGCCGAAGCAGCCGCCGTGGATCAAGGCGAGGGTGGGCACCGGGCAGGTGTCGAGCCGCCGGATCGCTTCGGCTGTGAGTCGGCTCACTCTGTCGTTCTCAGCGGGCGACTGGCTGGCGACACCGGTGATCCAGGAAAGATCGGCGCCGGCCTGGAAGTGCTTGCCGTTGCCGCGCAGCACCACGATGCGCAGATGCGCCTCGCGGCCCAACGCATCCATGGCATCGTGCAGACCCTGGATCAGGTCGCCGTTGTAGGCGTTGTTCACCTTCGGCCGGTTCAGCGTGACGGTGGCCACGCCGCGCCGGTCGATCGCCCACAAAACAGTGTCGTTTGCCATTTTCTCAGTCGACCTTCGCGTAGCTGTCCTTGAGGGAAATCTTGCCGTCTTTCACTTCGTAGAGGTCGATGCCGTAACGGTCGAACGGCTTGCCGGCATGGTCGATGCCGGTGACGCGGAATGTGCCGAACAGCTTGTCGCCGGCGCGGTGAATGCGTGCCTCGGAGTAGCGCGCTTCACGCGGCGCCTTGCTCTTGTCGGCGAAGTAGGCGCGCAGGTCCTCCTTGCCCTTGAGCACACGGCCGGACGGCGCGCCACCGGCGCTGAGGCGCCATTCGAAATCGTCGGTGACGCAGGCGGCAATCTCGTCGACGTCGGCCTTGTTGAAGGCCTTGCCGAAACGGCGGAACAGGTCGTCGATGGCGTCGGCCATGGTGTCCTCCTCGGTTTACTCGGGCGTTACTTGGCGGGAAGCAGTGTGGCGAAGGTCGTCGCGAGTTCGCGCTTTACGACGGCAAGGTCGACCTGGGCCAGATCGTATCGACGCGGTGTTTCGAGAGCCGATACGATGACCACATCCTTGGCGACGACATCGCCGCGCACATGCAGCGCCGGAGCGGCGTCGGAACCTTTGGGACGAACTGTCAGCACCATGGCAGGCGCTGCGTCGGCGTTGTCAGCCTCATCCGGCGAGAATTCGAGCGTCGCGACATTGGCCTCGTGACCGGCGCCGCGCAGCGCATCGACGGCCTCGTCGAACTCCGGACGGATGATATCGCGGCATTTCACCCAAAAGGCCTGCACGAAAAGATCGGTCTCAGTATCCATCTCCCCTCCTGTCGTTGGTTATCGCGACCCTAGCATCTAAATCTCCCAGGGCGGGGGCGAGAACTTTTCGAGGATGAAGTCGATGAAGGCCGTGACCTTGGGCGCGAGGTGGCGGCGGTGCGGATAGACGGCATGGATCGGCACCGGCTGCTCGGCGCGAAACTCTTCGAGCAGCGAGACCAGTTCTCCGCTTTTGACCGCCGCGGCTACCGTGAGGCGGGTCAGTCGGACGATGCCCAGTCCCTGTAGGGCCAGCCGCATCTGCGCCTCGCCTTCGGTGACGGCAAGGCGGCCGCCGACTTCGATCTCGCGTACCTCGCCGTCGATGCGGAAGAGCCAGCGATTGAGATAGCTGTGCTCGCGCGAGACGATACAGGCGTGGCGCGTCAGATCTTCCGGCCGCTGTGGCGCGCGGCGATGCTTGAGATAGGAGGGGGAGGCGCAGACCAGGCGCACGTCTTCGCCGATCTTGCGCGCAATGAAGCTGGTGTCGGCGAGGCGGCCGATGCGGATCGCGACATCGACACCTTCTTCGATCATGTCGACGACCCGGTCGGTCGGCATCAGTTCGAGCTGGAGCTGCGGGTAACGCTGCAGGAACTCGCCGATCACCGGCGCGAGCTGATGGGTCGAGAAGGCAAGCGAGGTCGTAACCTTGAGCAGCCCATAGGGCGTGCTGCTGTGCCGGCTGATCTGGTCCTCGAGCGCCTCGATCTCGCCCACGATGCGCCGTGCCGTGGCGTAGAAGGCCTCGCCTTCCTCGGTGAGGTGCAGGGCGCGCGTCGTACGCTGCAGCAGCCGCACGCCTAGCCGCGTTTCCAGCCGCGTCACCAGTTTGCTGACGGCCGACGGGCTCAGGCCGAGCGCTGGCGCCGCGGCGGAAAAGCCATTGGACTCAACGACCCGCACGAAGGCGGCCATCTCGCTGGCGTGATCGATCATGTCGCTATTAGTGAAAATCCTTCACAAGTAATAGTCAATTACTCCGTATTAACCATCCAATGGAATGGAATTAGGTTCATTTCCATCCCTTGGAGGTTTTCATGTTCACGGTTTCCTATCCCACCATTGCCGAACGTCAGGCCTATGAGGTCCGCGCGCTGCGGCTGCGTGGGGCGGTCGTGGCCAGCCTCGCTCGCACCGTCGCCCGCTGGGTTTCCGCCGCCGCGCGCTGAGCGCCGGCTCAGGTTGATCTGAGCTTTTTCGGTACTTTCACCCCGGCCGCCTGCAACAGCACGGCGGCCGCTTGGCGTGCCGCTGTCGCGACCTTCGGATCACCGCGCACGATCGCTGCGGCGATGGCGCCGTCGATCAGCAGTAAAAGCTGCATCGACAGCGTCTCCGGATCGGCGACGTCCAATTGCACCAGCAGGGTCTGAAACCATTTGCGCCGCTGTTCCTTGAAGGCCAGCGCGATCTTGTTGGCGGCGTGCGCAGGCTCCTTGAGCTCGGCCACGGCATTGACGAAGGGGCAGCCGCGAAAGACGCCGGTGCCGCCCCCGGTTCCTATCGTGCGCTCCAGCCGCTCGAAATTGCCCAGGATCTGCTCTACCGGCGGTCGCTCCGACGGTGGCGCCGGCTTCAGCCGCCGCGACAGGTAGGCGACGATCAGGTCGTCCTTCGACGCGAAGTGATTGTAGAGCGTGCGCTTGCTGATGCCGATCTCGGCCGCGATCGTGTCGACGCCGACCGCGCGGATACCCTGGCCGTAGAACAGCCGGTCCGCCGTCTCGAGAATGCGCTCCTGCATGGCAGCTCTGTCTTCGGATCGCGTCATGCTACACAGACCTGTTTACTTATTCCTTGACCAACTCCACCTCGAAACTAAGGTGCACAGACCTGTGTAATCAAGGTGGAGCGTTACCATGACCGTCCTCAAGGAACTGCGGCCGGTCATGCCGATCCTGATCGGCGCCTCGGTCATGTTGAGCCTCGGCATGGGCGTGCGCCAGAGTTTCGGCCTGGTCATGCCGTCGCTGACCCGCGATATCGCGCTCACCGTTTCCGATTTCGCGCTGGCCATGTCGGTACAGAACCTCGCCTGGGGCTTCCTGCAGCCGGTAGCTGGCGCCCTCGCGGTGCGCGTCGGCTTCCGGCCGGTGATGATGGCGGGCTCGGCGCTCTACATCGCCGGTCTCGCGCTGTTTGCGATGGCGGGCGGCATGACGGGCGTGATGCTGGGTGGTGGTGTCCTGATCGGCCTGGCGCTCGCCTGCACGGCCTCGGCCATCTCGCTCGCGGTCGGCTCGCGCACCGTGTCCGGTCCACTGCGCAGCTTCGTGCTGGGCGCCATCACCGCCACCGGCTCGCTGGGCGCACTGCTGGCCGCACCGCTCGGCCAGATGCTGACGGCGGACCTGGGCTGGCGGGCCGGCATCGTGGGTTTTCTGGTGCTGGTGGTCGGCATGCTGCCGGCGGCGTGGATCGCCGGCCGGGTCGACAAGCTCTCCTTGCCGCCCACGACCGCCACCCAGATCGGCAATGTGTCGGCGCGGACTGCGCTCGTCAGCGCGTCGCGCAGCCTGCCGTTCCTGGTGATGACCACGGCCTACTTCGTCTGCGGCATGCAGCTCCTGTTCATCACTACCCACCTGCCGTCCTATCTCGCGATCTGCGGCATGGATCCCACGCTCAGCGCCGAGGCGTTGGGCGCGATCGCGCTGTTCAACGTGTTCGGCAGTCTCTTCTTTGGTTGGGCCGGCGGCCGCTGGTCCAAGCTCGCTCTGCTGGGCGGCATCTATATCGCGCGTTCGATCGTGCTGGCGGCGTATTTCTTCTTCCCGCCGACGCCGCTCTCCACCCTGGTCTTCGCCTCGATCATGGGCTTCCTGTGGCTGGGCGTCGGCCCGCTGGTCGCGGGCTCCGTCGCCGAGATGTTCGGCGTGCGCTGGCAGGCGATGATCCAGGGCGTCGCCTTCATGAGCCACCAGGTCGGCAGCTTCCTCGGCGCTTTCGGCGGCGGACTGATCTTCGACGCGATGGGTTCCTACGACCTCGCCTGGCGCCTGGGCGTCGGCATGGGGCTCGTGGCCGGCATCGTGCAGGTGAGCTTTGCGCTGCTCGGGCCGCCGCCGAAACCGGCGACAGCCTGAGGGCTGACGTTCAGGGCCGGAGGTTTCAGCTCTCCGGCTTGAACTCGTGCTTGATCTCCTGCTTGCGCCACTTGAAGCGCAGCTCGGCGAGGCCGACGCACAACACGTAGAACACCGGCGTGAAGATCAGGCCGAAGATCGTGACGCCCAGCATGCCCGAGAACACCGCCGTGCCCAGCGACTGCCGCATCTCTGCACCTGCGCCAGTGCTGAACACCAGCGGCACCACGCCCAGGATGAAGGCGAGCGAGGTCATCAGGATGGGCCGCAACCGCGTGCGCGCCGCCGTGACCGCGGCATCGTAGCGGTTCATGCCCTGCTCATGTGCCTGCTTGGCGAACTCCACGATCAGGATGGCGTTCTTGGCGGCGAGGCCCACCAGCACGATCAGGCCGACTTCGACCAGCACGTTGCGGTCGAGCCCGCGGATGTTGACGCCGATCATGGCCGCGAGAATACACATCGGCACGATCAGGATGACCGCGAGCGGCAACAGCCAGCTCTCGTAGAGCGCCGCCAGCAGCAGGAACACGAACAACACGGCGAGGCCGAAGGCCAGGACCGCGGTATTGCCCGCGAGCTTCTCCTGCAGCGCGATCTCGGTCCATTCGAGATCGAAGCCCGACGGCAGGACCTTCTGCGCCAGCCCTTCCATGGTGGCGATGCCCTGGCCCGACGAATAGCCGCGCTGCAGCGCGACCTGCACCTCGGCCGCCGGGTAGAGGTTGTAGCGCGCCACGCGATAGGGGCCGGTGATGTCGCGGAAGGTCGCGACGGCGCCGATCGGCACCATCTCGCCGCTGACGCTGCGGGTCTTGAGGTTCTCCACGTCGCGCAGGGTCAGGCGGTAGGGATTGTCGGCCTGCACGGTCACGCGATAGGTGCGGCCGAGGATGTTGAAGTCGTTGATGTAAGCCGAGCCCATATAGGCCGACAGTGTTTCGAACACGCGAGCGATCGGCACGCCGAGCTGCTCGGCCTTGGTGCGGTCGATGTCGGCGAAGATCTGCGGCGTGCGCGTGTTGTAGAGCGTGAAGGCCTGGGTGAGGCCCGGCGCCTGGCCGGCAGCGCCGGCCAGTGCCCAGGTGGCGCCTTCCAGCGCCGTCAGGCCGCGCGAGGCGCGATCCTGCACATAGCCCTTGAGGCCGCCGCCGGTGCCGATGCCCGGCACGGCCGGCGGTTCGAGCACGAACACGAAGGCCTCGCGCAGGGCAAACATGCGGCCGCGCAGGTCGGCCAGGATCGCGTCCTTGCTGAGGTCGCGCCGTTCGTTGAACGGCTTCAGGGTGACGAAGATCACGCCCGTGTTGGGCGCATTGGTGAAGGTGGCACCGTCGAAGCCGACGAAGGCCACGGCATGCTCCACACCCGGCCGCGACATGATGATTTCGCTCGCCTGCCGCACCAGCGCGTCGGACCGCTCCAGGGTCGATCCGGCCGGAAGCTGCATGGCGGCGATCAGGTACGAGCGGTCGAGCTGAGGCACGAGGCCGGTCGGCGTGACGGCCAGGCGGTTCCAGGTGAGCCCGACCAGACCGGCATAGATCACCAGCATGATGAAGCCCATACGGATCAGCCGCGCCGTCGTGCGGCCATAGGCGTTCGACAGCCAGTCGAAGCCGCGATTGAAGTGCCTGAAGAACCAGTGCATTGGCCAGGCGATGCGGTCCATCAGGCCGGGGTTCGACTTCTCGACATGCGACAGCGCATGGGTCTTGAGCAGCATCGCCGCCATGGCGGGCGAGAGCGTCAGCGACACGAAGGCCGAGATCGCGGTCGAGGCGGCGATGGTGATGGCGAACTGCTTGTAGAAGGTGCCCTGCAGGCCGGTGATGAAGGCGGTCGGCAGGAACACCGCGATCAGCACCAGC
>NZ_SCVC01000046.1 GCF_004297405.1 Reyranella sp. | reverse complement strand
CATCTTCTGGATGTCGGCCTCGCTGAGGCCGCCCGAAGCCTGGATGCGGATCTGCTGCTCCTTGCCGGTGGCCTTGTCCTTGGCCGAGACCTGCACGATGCCGTTGGCGTCGATGTCGAAGGTGACCTCGACCTGCGGCACGCCGCGCGGCGCCGGCGGGATGCCCACCAGATCGAACTGGCCCAGCATCTTGTTCTGGGCCGCGATCTCACGCTCGCCCTGGAACACGCGGATGGTGACCGCGGTCTGGTTGTCATCGGCCGTCGAGAAGGTCTGGCTCTTCTTGGTCGGGATCGTCGTGTTGCGCTCGATCAGGCGCGTGAACACGCCACCCAGCGTCTCGATGCCGAGCGACAGCGGCGTCACGTCGAGCAGCAGGACGTCCTTGACCTCGCCCTTCAGCACGGCGGCCTGGACCGCGGCGCCGACCGCGACGACTTCGTCGGGGTTGACGTTACGGGCCGGCTCCTTGCCGAAGAACTGCTTCACCGTCTCGATGACCTTCGGCATGCGCGTCATGCCGCCGACCAGAATCACCTCGTCGATCTGACCGGCCTGCAGGCCGGCATCCTTGAGGGCTGCCTTGCAGGGCTCGAGCGTGCGCTGCACCAGATCGTCGACCAGCGACTCGAGCTTGGCGCGCGAGAGCTTGATCACGAGATGCTTGGGTCCGCTGGCGTCGGCCGTGATGAACGGCAGGTTGATCTCGGTCTCCTTGGCGGTGGAGAGCTCGATCTTGGCCTTCTCGGCCGCTTCCTTGAGGCGCTGCAGAGCGAGCTTGTCGTTGCGCAGGTCGATGCCCTGCTCCTTCTTGAACTCGTCCGCCAGGTAGCTGATGACGCGCTGGTCGAAGTCCTCGCCACCCAGGAAGGTGTCGCCGTTGGTCGCCTTCACCTCGAACACGCCATCGCCGATCTCGAGGATCGACACGTCGAACGTGCCGCCACCCAGGTCATAGACCACGATGGTGCCGTTCTTGCGCTTGTCCATGCCGTAGGCGAGCGCAGCCGCGGTCGGCTCGTTGATGATGCGCAGCACTTCGAGGCCCGCGATGCGGCCGGCGTCCTTGGTCGCCTGACGCTGGGCGTCGTTGAAGTAAGCGGGAACGGTGATGACCGCCTGCTCGACCTTCTCGCCAAGATAGGCTTCGGCGGTTTCCTTCATCTTGCCGAGGATGAAGGCCGAGATCTGGCTCGGGCTGTATTGCTGGTCGCTGGCCTCGACCCATGCGTCGCCGCTCGCTGCCTTCACGATCTTGAAGGGCACCAGCGACATCTCCTTCGCGACCATTGGGTCGTCGAAGCGGCGCCCGATCAGGCGCTTCACGGAGTAGAGGGTCTTCAGCGGGTTGGTGACGGCCTGGCGCTTGGCGGACTGGCCGACCAGTCGCTCGCCGCCGTCGGTGAAGGCCACCATGGACGGGGTCGTCCGCGCGCCTTCCGAATTCTCGATGACCTTGGTGTCGCCGCCTTCCATAACCGCGACGCACGAGTTGGTCGTACCCAAATCAATGCCAATGACTTTCGCCATGATACTGCTCTCTTCCCTAGGCAGATCGGCCCGGCCCCAAAGGCGCCTGATCGACCCCCTCAAAATGTTACCTGCCGGAAAAACCGGGTCAGGACAGGGGCTATATAGGTCCTAAGCGGCTGCCTGCAATGGACTTAAGGTCCAAATTCGCAGCTTGAAAGCGCTGTTTTGCCGCCTAGGGTGTATTCTTTGTGTGCTGGCGCCCCCGGGGCGGGAAAGCACCGGGAGGAAAGCTGGCTAGTTTTCGTTGCTTGCCTGGGGGCTGACCTTCGGACCGCCCTTCGAAACCCCGACCATGGCCGCCCGCAGCAGCCGGCCGGCGATCAGGTAGCCCGGGGCCATTTCCTGGACGACGGTACCGGAGGGGACGCTCGGGTCCTCGATCTCCATCATCGCCTGGTGGAATTCGGCATTGAAGGGCTTACCCAGCGCCTCGACGCGGGTGACACCGTGGCGCTCCAGAACCGACTGCAGCTCGCGCTCGGTCGCCTGGACGCCCACCACGACATTGCGCAAGGCAGGGTCCAGCGTCTCGAGGTCGGCCGGCAGAGCCGACAGCGCTCGGCCGATATTGTCGGCGACTGACAGAACATCGCGGGCGAAACGCTCGATACCGAACTTGCGCTCCTTCTCGATATCCTGCTGCGCACGACGGCGGACGTTCTGCGCCTCGGCCAAGGCACGAAGCTGCTTGTCCTGCAGGTCGGTCTTCTCGGCCTGAAGCTGCTCGACGAGGCGCTGCCAATCGGCGGCGCTCTCCGGCTTGGAGGGAATATCGAGATCGGTTTCGGGCGTCTCGACCGGCATATCCGCCGGGGCGCCGCCCGCGGTAGGATCGCTGGCCATATGTTGTCCCTAGTATCCGTGGTTTCTTTGAGCGGCCTTCACTTAGGGATGACCTCGCGTCAGGTCAACTGCGGTCAAACGGCCTGCAACGGAGCATGCAGCTTGGTGCCATGCACGATGATGCCGCCGCGATCGCCTATGGTCACCTGGCCGTAGCGCTGGGCGAAGATCTCGGGCAGGGGGCGTCCACCGGCAGCCGCCAGCCACAGGCGCAGGAGATGACGGCGGCGCTCGGGCTCGGGCCAGTCCTCGAAGCCCGTGCGGTCATGCAGCATGGTGTGGTTGTGCACGAGCTGCACGTCGCCCGGCTTGAACTCCATGAACAGGTTGAGCTTCGGATCGTTGGCCAGCCGGTCGAACATATCGAGCGCTTCGACCTGAGCGGCCGAGAGTCGCGGCGCATCGGCAAAGCGCTGCGCGGAGTCGATGTACTGGCGCTGATAGATCGCCGTCAGATAGTCCTGGTGCCAGTTGAACACCGGGATTTCGAAGTAAGGCTTCTGGCCTGCCGGGACCTCGCCGCGCCGATCGGTGGCGAGCGGCTGAAACAGGAGCTGCAGCAGATCGGGCCGCTGGCGGCGCATCTCGTTGAAGATGGTGGTCGAACTGACCAGCGCCGACAGGCCGCCCGACTTGGCGGTTTTGAGGCAGAGCAGGCCGACGATGTCGCAGGAATCGGTGTGGTAGGTCTGGCGCTCGTGCGTCTGATAGATGCGGACGTTGGGATCCTTCACATCGAGGCCGAGATCCTGGACATGACCCAATACATGGCCCTTGCCGTTCTGCGAGCGGGCGGAGCCGAGATGGGCGCCCAAGCCGAAAAAGGCCGTCGCCGATTCCGCCATCGACCAACGTTCGACCGGCAGGCCGCGCAGCAGCAGAAAGCCGCGGCCGTTCAAAACTTCGTCGTCGACGCGTGCCCGCAGCTTGGCGCCGAGGGTCGGCAGGGGAAAGTCGCGCGCCGCGATGGCGGCAATATCGGCATTGCGGGCGACCAGCGCTTTGGTCGCCGCCTCGACCTCGGCTACTTCGGCAGCGCCGAGGGGCATCAGCCAATCGTCACGCTTGGAGATTTCAGGGCCATACCAAGCGGCAGCGCCGGTCTGTTCCGGCGGAAGGACGAATGACATTTAGGCTTCCCAGGGAAAACGTGGGGCAAAGAGTTCGTCGTCGCTGAGCGACAGGCGATAGCTTTCGGTGGCATTGACCAGCGCTGCACGAATGCCGGGTTCGAGGGCGCTGTGGCCGGCGTCGGGCACCACGACATAGCGCGCCTCGGGCCAGGCCCGTGCCAGCGCATCGGCGGTGACCGGCGGACAGACGATGTCGTAGCGGCCCTGCACGATGGTGCAGGGCAGATGGCGCACCCGTTCGAGCTGTGCCCAGGGCCAGCCTTCGGGCACGAAGGTGCCGTTGGCGAAGTAGTGCGCCTCGATACGCGACAGGGCGAGCGCAAAGCCGCCATGGTCGGTTTCGAACGGCGCACGCACTGTCGGATAGAGTGTCGAGCAGGCGGCTTCGTAACGGCTCCAGGCGCGCGCCGCCGGGCGGTGCCGGTCGGGATTGCGATCGATCAGGCGGCGATAGTAATTGCCGAGGAGGTCGGAACGCTCGCTTTCCGGCAGATGCTCGGCGAAGTCGCGCCAGGCTTCCGGGAAGATTGTCCGCATGCCGTGCAGGAACCAATCGATCTCCGGACGGGCGCCGAGAAAGATGCCGCGCAGGATGAAGCCCGCGGTGCGGTCGGGATGGGCGAGCCCGTAGGCGAGCGCCAGCGTGCTGCCCCACGAACCGCCGAACAGGAGCCAGCGCTGAATGCCGAGATGCGTCCTGAGCTTCTCCATGTCGGAGACGAGATCGGCGGTCGTATTGTCCTGCAGCTCGCCGAGCGGCATGGAGCGGCCGCAGCCGCGCTGGTCGAAGACGACGACACGATAGAATTGCGGATCGAAGAAGCGGCGATGGACCGGCGCGGAACCAGCGCCCGGACCGCCGTGCAGGAACACGACGGGTACACCTTCGGGGTTGCCGCTTTGCTCCCAATAGATCGTATGCCGCCCATCGACCGCCAGCATACCGCTGGCGTAGGGCGAGATTTCGGGAAACAGATCGGATCGGAGCGGAGTCTCAGAACGCGGCATGCGAATACCTGCTGACATCACTGCCATAGTGGCAGCCGTCATTCCAGCCTTGCGACGATTGCAGCAGCCTCGGCCAAACGTCTAAGGTCGACACGGCGCCTGCTGCGCCGTGATGAGGAATCGTGAATTTTCGCGGGATTCTAGCGTCGGTCGCGATGCTGGCGGTCGTTGCTGCCTGCACGCCGCAGGTCACTCCGCCGCAGACGAACGCGGCGTCGGCAGGCCGCGGCGCGCTATCCCTGCCACGCGAGGTCGAGAGGCTGGTTGGGCCGGCCTACGACGATCCCAAGCTGCAAGCCTATGTCGATCGCGTCGGTCAACGCATCGTGACGGCGGCCGGGCTTCCCGGAAGCTATCGCTTCGCCGTGCTCGACCAGTCGCTGGCGAATGCGCATGCCGTGCCGGGCTATGTGTTCGTGACGCGCGGCTTGCTGGCGATCCTCGAAGACGAGGCCGAGCTCGCCGCCGCGTTCAGCCATGAACTCGGCCACCTCGTTCAGCGTCACGCCGCGCAACGTGCCCGCGTACGCAAGGACATGGTCGACGCTGCCGTTGCTGCGGCGTCGACCAGTGGTTCCGTCACGGTCGGCCGATCGGTCGCCAACGAAGGCCTGCTGGCGTTGCGACGCTATTCGCGCGAGCAGGAACTCGAAGCCGACCGGCTCGCCCTCACCTACATGACCAAGGCAGGCTATCGCGGCAGTGCCATGGAGGGGTTGATCCATCGCCTGCGTCGCCAGTCGCAGCTCGAATCGCAGATCATGGGCGAGACGTCCGATGTCGGCGATCGGCCGAGTGCCTCTTCCACGCATCCGGCGCCGGTCGAACGGCTCGAGGCGCTTGCGGCGTTGCCGGGCACCTCGGCGCCGGGCGAGGCCAACCAAAAGGAATACTTCGCCTCGATCGACGGCATGTCCGTCGACGATCCGCCGAACGAGGGCTTCGTGCGGGGCACCTCTTTCCTGCATCCAACCTTGCGGCTGGCCTTCACCGCACCTGCAGGCTTCTTCGTCTTCAACGAAAACGACGGGGTGCTGGCTGTTGGCCGCGATCGCTCGCTGATGTTCTTTTCCTGCACGACCGACCAGGTGGAGGGTCGGCTCGATGACTGGATGCGCAACAAGCTGAAGCCGACGCCGACCGATATTCGGGCAACCGAGATCGGTGGCGCGGAGGCGGCGATCGGCGCGCGACCGCGTGGTTCCGACACCGGGCTTGCGCAGGCGCGTTACGTCATCGTCCGCCACGGCGAGCGCATCTGTTACTTCAACCTGATGAGCGAAGGTCCCGGGCAGGACCGCCAGATCGAGGTGCTGCTGAACGCAGCCCGCAGCTTCCGCTCACTCTCCGACGCGGAGGTTGTCGCGTTGAAACCCTATCGGCTGCGCATCATCTCGCCGACTGGTTCGACGGCCGCTCAGCTTGCCGCCCGCATGCCTTATCAGACGCTTCGAATGGAGCGCCTGCTGGTGCTTAATGCTGCCGATGCGCCGGCCGATCTTACGCGCCGCTCCGAGATCAAGATCATCGAGCCGTAGTCAGGGCTCGATCCTCTCCAGCACCGCGCCATCGGCATCGAGGGCGACCAGGGTCGGCCGATCGCGTGCGACCGTCAGCACCCGACCGTTCTCGTTGGCTACGTTGCTGGCGGGGGCCGTACCCCGGACCAGCCGGTCGATGGCCGGCCAACCACCGTCGCCAGCCCTGCCGAGCGCGTCGTCGAGCGCGTTGTCCGATGCGGCATTCCACCAGAAGGCGTCGGCCTGCTCATCGAGCGGCCGGGCCGGATCGGCTCCCGCGGCGGCGAACACGATGCGGCCATCGGCGCTGATGGCCGCCCGTGCGAGCGAGTTCAGCAGATCGGGATGGCCTGGCTGTTGAGTGTGGCGCTGGCGCAGGCTCGCGGTCCAGCGTGCAATAGCCGACGGACCATTGCGGCTGGCGATCCGCCCTTCGGCGACGGAATGACCATAGGCTTCGATAGTGGCCATGAGGCCGCGCGCCAGCATCCAGTCGAGGACGTCGAGTGGCGACATGGCGAACTGAAGCTGCAGCACCTTGTGCCACATCTCCTCCTGGGCACCGCGCAGGAAGACGAAATCCTCGACCTCGGCGCTTGGCCTGGCCAGCAGGCGACGTCGCAACAGAAGCATGAGGTCCAGGGCGCGCACCGGATCGCCCGCCGCGCCCAGCATGTTGCCCAGCACGACAAGCCGGTCGCCCGACTGCCAGCGCGACAGCAGGACGGCAGACAGCCTCTCCAACGCGGTGTCATCGCCAGACACCCCGCCTAATGCCCAGGTGCAGCCACCGTGTCGCAGGCGAGCAATCGAGGCGGGCGGATTGTTCATTCAAGGACAGTGCACATAAAAAAGGCGGCGCGACAGTGGACTGTCGGCCGCCTTTCGGCTCAAGCCTGCCGGCCCCAGGGCCTAGGCGACCTTCTGCAGGACGCTGTTCAGCTTCTGGGTGGCGAGATCCTTGTCGATACGCTCGACAGCCGCCAGCTCGCGGGCCAGGCGATCCAGGGCCGCCTCGTAGATCTGGCGCTCGCTGTACGACTGGTCCGGCTGGCCGGCATTGCGGTGCAGGTCGCGCACGACTTCGGCGATCGACACCGGGTCGCCAGAGTTGATCTTGGCTTCGTATTCCTGCGCGCGGCGGTTCCACATGGCGCGGCTCACACGGCTGCGGCCCTTCAGGGTCACCAGAGCGCTCTCCATGATCTTGCGCGAGCTGAGCTTGCGCAGACCGGAAATCTTGGCCTTCGCGACAGGTACGCGCAGCATCATGCGCTCCTGCTCGAAGGAGATCACGAACAGGTCGAGCTTGTGCCCGGCGATTTCCTTGGCCTCAATATCGATGACGCGGCCGACGCCGTGGGTCGGATAGACCACGAAATCGCCCTTCTCGAAGGCATACTCCTTCGCTTTCGCCGCCACCTTCTTCGGCTTGGTCATATCCTCGATTCCCTCCACGACTAGCCCCGCTTTCAGCGATACCGCGACCCGCCGCGCACACTCCCCTGTGTGCTCGCCCGATGCCTATGTATCGGTAAGTTGTTATCGGATACCGACACGGACACCGAGCCGGCAGCGGACCGAACTTCGGATCGCTTCCAGCAGGAGTGTTATATCAGAGAATCCGGACGGAGTCAGGGCTTATGTTGCATTTCGGCAACGGTGGGCCTATGCAACTGCCGCATGGCTGTTGCAGAAAGTGCAAGAAAGGACTTGCGAACGGTCGTTTCTATCGCGCAGCGGGCTTGTCGCTGAAATACTTTTCGAACTTGTCTTTCTCGTCCTTAAAGGCCTCGGCGTCAGCAGGGGCCTCGCCCTTGCGGGTGATATTCGGCCAAGTGGCCGAGAGGCCGCGGTTCAGCTCCAGCCACTTCTCCAGGCCCGATTCCGTATCGGGTAGGATGGCGTTGGGCGGGCACTCCGGCTCGCAGACGCCGCAGTCGATACACTCGTCCGGATTGATGACCAGCATGTTCTCGCCCTCGTAGAAGCAATCCACGGGGCAGACTTCGACGCAGTCCATGTACTTGCACTTGATGCAAGCTTCAGTCACGACATAGGTCATACGAGTTCCTAAACGAGCGTCGCGTGCTTAACGCGATGGACACGGCGGCGCAAGACTGCCGAATCAGCGCGGCTCGATCTCTTCATACAACGACCGAGCCTCGGGAGCTGGTCCACGCCGCTCCCCTAAAGCAACAACCCGGACAACGCGCACCTTCGGCCCCAGCGCAAAGGTCAGGACCATGCCGGGCGCTACCGTGGCATGCGCCTTGTCGACCACCCGGCCATCGATGCGGCAGCGCGATTTCTCGATGTAGCGGGTGGCCAGCGAACGCGTCTTGAAGAAGCGGGCGTGCCAGAGCCACTTGTCGAGACGCATCGCGCGTCAGCGCCCCACGGCGGAATTACTTCTTTCCGCCGAGCTTCAGCTCGAGCAGCTTGGCGAACGGCGAATCGGCTGCCGCATCGCCCTTCGTCTCGGTGGTGGCGAAAAGGCGCAGGGCCGGTCCGCCACTGTCGCGACGCGGCGGCCGCGGGCCACGCCTGTCGTCGCGTCCTCTGTTCTCCTGCGGTGGGCGACCGTCCTTGCCCTGGTTCGGTGGGCGATCCGGCCGGGGTCCATCCTTGCGCGGCCGATCATCCTTGCCGCGCGGTGGGCGCGGCGAATCGGCGAAGAACTGCCGCTCGTTCGGCCGCTCCGGCCGTTCGCGACGGCGTTGGTCGCGCTGGTCGCGTTGGTGCTGA
Organism: Reyranella sp.; assembly: GCF_004297405.1. Taxonomy (GTDB): domain Bacteria; phylum Pseudomonadota; class Alphaproteobacteria; order Reyranellales; family Reyranellaceae; genus Reyranella. Next base: position 266,689 of record NZ_SCVC01000046.1, on the reverse strand, counting down.
CGCTGCCGTTCGCGCTGCTCCTCGCGCTCGCGCACGAAGCGCGGCTTGATCGAGAAGGCATGCAACGGGCCGTTCTCTTCCGACGGCGGATGCACGCGATAGCCGAGGCCACTCAGCACATCGGCCATCTCTGGCTCCGAGCAGCCGACCAGTGACATCATCTGCGGCGTTGCGCGGAACCAGCCGGGAGGCAGAGGCCGCGGGCCTTTCTTCGCCTCCGGCTGCGGCTTGGGCTCTTCTGATGCCTCTTCGGCCTTGGCTTCCTCGGCCACAGGTTCAGGTGCCGCTTCCGCAACTGCCTCTGCCGTGGTTTCCGCTTGGGGCTCCGGCGCCGATTCGACGGGCGCTTCGGCAGCTTCCGCAGCAGGTGCTGCCTCGGCCGGCGTCTCCGCTATTTCTGCCGGTGCCTCAGGCGGTGCTTCGATGACATCCGCCACCGGCTCCATTTCGCCGAAAGCAGCGGCGACAATCGCCCATTCGCTGATCTCGTCGGTCGACGGCGCTGCGGCGGCAGGCGCTGCAGTCGCAGCGGCCTCGCCTCTGGGCTTCCTCTCCTGCTTCTCCTGCTGCTGCGCGCGACGGGCAGTTTCTCGGCTGTCGCGCACCGCATGGCGCGCCATGGCCGCGAGTCGCTCCACCATGTCGGCGCGGATCGCGTGGTCGCCGAGAGGCAGATAGCCGATGGCGGCGTAGAAATCGCGCTCGGCATCGCGCGGCAGATCCATCGACGTGCGGCCCTCGGCCGGTAGCTGTGGGATTGCCTCGCGATTCTTGGCGATCATCCAGAGGCCGGCGCGCAAGCGAATCGGCACCGGCTTCAACATGCTCGGGAAGTAGATCGAGTAGACGCCGACGCGCACGCCAAGCCGCGCCAACGCCTTGCGATCCTCTTCCGCAAGCTGGGCGAGCTGATCTTCGATCGGACGGCGCGGCAGCACACCGAGGCTCTCGCAGAGCTGGAAGACAATGCCTCGCGCGCCGGCCGGCAATTCGGTCGTAGCGCGCGCATCCATCAGTTCGCTGAGGCCGAGCCTGATGCGAGTCTCCACCCAGACCGCGGCACGCTTGCGCACTTCCTCACGTGCCGGTCCGTCGAGCAGATCCGACGCAATGGCCTCGACCTTGGGCGCCAGCACATCACCCGACGGCAGCAGGCGCGCAACGGGGCCACCGCCCCAGCACACGCGAAGTTGCGCATCGAACACGATCTCGCCGTCAGGACTGTTCGTGAACGCCTGCAAGCGCGCTGGCAGATCCTGACGCAGCGCGCGCAGTGCAGCACTCAGCACGGCCTTCTGGTCCGTCTGTCCTTCTGTCGCGTCCGGCACGAAGCGGAAGCCCTCGATGCGGCCGAGGTGCTCACCTTCGACCGTCACTTCGCCCGCTGCGGCGACTGACGAATTCATTTCACCCTCATCGCGCAATCTTCGTACAAGCAACGCCGCGCGTCTATCGACAAACCGTTGCGTCAAACGCTGATGCAATACGTCAGAAAGTCGATCCTCGATAGCCCGTGCGCGCTCTTGCCAGTGGGTCGCGCGCTGAATCCAGTCGGGACGATGTGAAATATAGGTCCACGTCCGAACGTGCGCGATGCGTGCCATCAAGGTGTCGATATCGCCGTCGTAGCGCTCGAGCCGTTTCACATGTCCGTCGATCCAGTCCTCGGGCAGACGCTCGCCGCCCTGCGTCAGGTGCTCGAAGAGCTGACTGAGCAGGCGCGTATGCTCCTCTGTCATCGTCTTGCGAAAATCCGGTACCTGGCAGACGTCCCAGAGCAGCTTGACCCGGCGCGGCGAGTGCAGGCGCGGCAGGAACTCCGAATGCGCCGCCAAAGCCTGCAGAGCGAGCTGGTCGTCCTGCTCGCGCACACGCTGGAGCGCCGGATGCGGCGGCAGGGCATTGAGCGATGCGGTCAATGCCTGCACCGAGCGGAAATCGAGCTCGGAATTGCGCCACTGCACGTCGCGTAGCGGATCGAAACGGTGGTTCTCGATGGCCTCGACCGTCTCGGGCTCCAGGCCGCCGACTTCGGCCGTGGTGCCGAAGGTGCCGTCGTTCATATGGCGGCCGGCGCGGCCGGCGATCTGTGCGATCTCGACATTGCGCAGGGGGCGGAGCGTGCGGCCGTCGTATTTGCGCAGCGAGGCGAACCAGACATGGTTCACGTCCATGTTGAGGCCCATACCGATCGCATCGGTGGCGACGAGGTAGTCGACCTCGCCCGACTGGAACATCTCGACCTGGGCGTTACGCGTGCGCGGGCTGAGGGCGCCCATCACGATCGCCGTGCCGCCGCGCTGGCGGCGAATCAACTCGGCGATGGCGTAAACTTCGTTGGCCGAGAAGCCGACGACCGCTGAGCGACGTGGCAGGCGTGTCGCCTTCTTCGGCCCGACATAACTGAGCTTGGAGAAACGCGGCCGCGCCACGACATCAATGTCGGGCAGCAACCGGTTCAGCACTGGACGGATCGTGTCGGCGCCCAGCAACATTGTTTCGGTGATGCCGCGCGCGTGCAGTACGCGGTCGGTGAAGAAATGGCCGCGCTCGGGATCGGCCGCCATTTGCACTTCGTCGACCGCAAGGAAGGAGACCGGCCGCTCGAGCGGCATCGACTCGACCGTGCAGACGAAATACCGCGCGCCGGGTGGGGTGATTTTCTCTTCACCGGTAATCAGCGCGACCTGATTTACCCCCTTCAGCTGCACGATGCGGTCGTAATTTTCGCGCGCCAGCAGACGTAACGGGAAGCCGATCATGCCAGAGGCGTGGCCGAGCATGCGCTCGATCGCGAGGTAGGTCTTGCCGGTGTTGGTGGGGCCGAGGACGGCGGTCAGGCGGCCGGAGGCGCCGGAGAGCGACATTGGGGCACCATCGCGCGCAGGGATGGCGGAAGCAAGGCCGGTCGCCGGCCTGGTCAGGGGCGTGTCAGCCCCAGCGCCTGCAGCGCCCTGGCCAATACCGGAGAGCGGTTGTCCGCACGCCAGACCACGGAAACCTCGTTGATCGGCACCTGCCCGCGCAGACGCTTGAAAACGACACCGGGAAAGCCGGCTGAGGCCAGCGTGCGCGGAACAACCGACACGCCGGCGCCGACCGACACCAGGCTCAGAATCGTAAGTAGGTTGCGGGCCTGATGGGGCGGGATCGTCGGGCTGATGCCGGCGTTGCGGCAGGCGGCGATGATGCTGTCGTAGAAAATCGGCGACATGTGTCTTAGTGGCAGCACGAAATCGTCGCCGACGAAATCCTGCAGCCGAACCTCGCGACGGCCCGCCAGGCGATGCACATCGCAGATCGCCATTACCATGGGCTCGCGCACGATCGTGCGTGCGACGAGGTCGGGGTGCGGCGCCGGCATGTGAAGCACCGCAATGTCGAGCTTGTCTTCGTGCAGCGCTTCAATCTGTTCGGACGAGCTCATCTCCTGCCACATCACCGTGACGCCGGGCACGCCGCGCGAGATCTTGCTGTAGAACTTGCGGATCTCGGTGAAGACCGAGGAGGTGATGAAGCCGGCGCGCAGATAGCCGCTGCGGCCTTCGTGCGCACGCTGCACGATGTGACGTAGCCCATCGGCCTGCACGACCAAGCGCCGCGCTTCGTCCAGCAGCGCCGCGCCGGCATCGGTCAGGCGCACCGATCGCTTGGTGCGAAGGAACAGCATCGCCCCCACCTCGGCTTCGAGATTCTTGATGTGCTGGGTGAGTGGCGGCTGGGAGAGGGCCAGGCGCTTGGCGGCGCGGCCGAAATGCAGTTCCTCGGCCACGGCAAGGAAGCAACGGAGCGAGCGCAGGTTCATCTTTGATACAATAATAAGAATATTCTGATAGTAAAAATATAATTCAAGAATAACCGCTTTTCAGCGAATCCTCCGCATCGGAGGAAACACAATGAAGACAAGGCGGTTTGCGCTCGGCGCCCTGGCGGCGCTTGCGAGCGCCAGCTGGGTCCCAGGCCTGGTCCGGGCCGAGACCTATCCCGACAAGCCGATCCGGCTGGTCGTTCCGTTTACCCCTGGCGGCGTGACCGACAATATCGGCCGCGTGCTGTCTGAGCGGATGGGTCGCGAACTGGGTCAGGGGCTGATCATCGACAATCGATCCGGCGCGAACGGCCGCATCGGCACCGATGCCGTCGCCAAGGCGCCACCCGACGGTTACACGCTGCTGCTGGGCGGCATCGGCGCACTCACCATCCATCCGCACATGCTCAAGGTGCCCTACGACCCGGTGAACGACTTCGTGCCGATCAGCCTGGTTGCGACCAACGACGTGGTCATCGTGGTCAATCCTCGGCTGCCTGTCAGGACGCCGGCCGAGCTTGTGGCCTATGCCAAAGCCCATTCCGGCAAGATGCAGTACGGCTCTTCGGGCATCGGTGCGCCGACCCATCTCGCGGCCGAACTCTTCAGGACGCGCATCGGCTTCGACATGGTGCACGTGCCCTACAAGGGTGACAGCGCCGCCGTCATGGACGTCGTCGCCGGCAACGTCGATCTCAGCTTCTCGACCGTCTCAGCGACGCTGTCGCTGATCCAGGCCGGCAAGCTCCGAGCCATCGCGATGACCGGCTTGGAGCGCTCGCAAAGTCTGCCGGACGTGCCGACGCTCAATGAAACAGTGCTGAAGGGCTTCAACGCCGACACCTGGGTCGGCTTGTTCGCGCCGGCGCGCACGCCCGAGCCGATCGTCCGCAAGCTCTACGAAGCGACCAAGGCATCGCTGGCTGATCCGGAAGTGCGCCGCAAGCTGGTCGCCGGTGGCAACAACATCGTGGGCAACGATGCCGCGCAGTTCCGCACCTTTCTCGACGCCGAGTCGAAGAAATGGGGTGAGGTGGTTCGCGCCGGCAACATCAAGCTGGACGAGTGACGACAGGAGAGAGCGATGCCTCTGCTTTGCGAGAGACGCGGCCATGTGGCCATTCTGACCTTGAGCCGTCCCGAGGCGCGCAACGCCTGGGACGAGGACTTCAACGAGGGACTCGAAGCGCGGCTTACCGAGCTGGAGCACGATCACGAGATCCGCTGCGTGATCCTGACCGGCGACGAGAAGGGCGCAGCTTTCTCGGCGGGCGCCAATCTCGCCGACACCGAGACCCATACCGTGGCGTCACCGGCGGCGTTCATCACCGGCATTCCGCACTGGCGGAAATTCGTCGCCAACCTGCTGACCGATTTCCCCAAGCCGGTGATCGGCGCGGTGAACGGCTATGCGATCGGCATCGGCTGCATCGCGACTTATTGCTGCGACCTGATCGTGGCGTCGGAGCGTGCCGAATGGCGTCTGCCGCAAGTGCGCCTCGGCATCATGCCGGCCTATGGCGGCGCCGTGCGGCTGGCGCGTTGGGTCGGCAAGGGTAATGCGATGAAGGCCGCCCTTGGCTGTCCGATCGATGCCGCCGAAGCCTATCGCATCGGGCTCGCGCAATGGCTGGTGCCGCATGGAGAACTGATACCGCAGGCCCTGAAGGTAGCCGACGACATTGCTGCCCTACCGCCGCTCGCCGCGCGGCTTGCCAAGGAGTCGCTCACCAAGGGTCTCGATATTCCCAATATACGCGACGCGTCCGAGGTCGACGTCTATCGCTTCGCCGCGCTGAGCCAGACCGAAGATTCGAAGGAAGCGCACGAGGCATGGCGGGCGAAACGCCAGGCCGTGGTGCGCGGCCTCTGACATGACTGCCTTCTCCGGCATCCGCGTTCTCGATCTCAGCCGCGTTCTTGCAGGGCCGTTCTGCGGGCAGATGTTGGCCGACTTCGGCGCCGACGTGATCAAGGTCGAGGATGTCGGCGGCGACGAGAACCGGAAATGGGCGCCGGTCATCGACGGTCAGAGCGCCAACTTCCTCAGCGTCAATCGTGGTAAGCGCGGCATGACGCTGAATCTCAAGAGCGGCGCAGGACAGGAGATCCTGGCGGGGCTGGTGCGCAAGGCCGATGTCGTGATCGACAGTTTCCTGCCGGCCGTCGCCGAACGGTTGGGGGTCGATGATGCCCGGTTGCGCGCCCTGCGGCCGGATCTCGTGCACGCAACGATCAGCGGCTATGGCCACGAAGGCCCGCTCGCCGGCAAGCCCGGCTACGATCTCATGCTGCAGGCCTTCAGCGGCATGATGGCGATGACCGGTGAACGAGACGGCGGGCCAGTGCGCGCTGGCGCTTCTTTCATCGACATGGCGACCGGCCTGCTGGCTTTCTCCGGTATTGCCTCGGCGCTCTACGCGCGACAGGCCGGTAAGGCGGGCGGCCAGCATATCCGCGTGTCGTTGATGGAAACGGCCATCGCGTTGCTGGGCTACCACGTGCCGGCCTACACCTTGGGCGGCAAGGTTCCGCCGCGCGACGGATCGGGTGTGTGGCACATCGTGCCCTATCAGGCATTCGGCACAGAAAACGGCCATGTGCTGGCCGGCGCCACCAACGATGCTGCGTGGCAGCGGCTCTGTGCAGCGATCGGCGCCACCGAGCTCGCCGCCGATCCGGCGCTGGCGACGACGACACTGCGCATCGAGAATCGCGACAAGGTGATTTCGGCCTTGTCGGCGATCTTTGCCACCAGGTCGACCGCCGCCTGGGTCGACGCCCTGGAAACAGCAAACGTGCCCTGTGCACCGGTTAATGACCTTGCGCAGACGCTGGCTCATCCGCAGGTCGCTGCGATGAAGATGGTGCTGGAAGTGGCCACACGCGGCGGCGACTCCCTGTCGTTGGTCGGCGTGCCACTCAACCTCTCGACCACACCGGCGGTCCCAGGTGGCGCGCCACCCCTGCTCGGCGAACACACCGACGCGATCCTGAAGGACGACCTTGACCTCGATGCGTCGCGGATCGCGGCATTACGGAAAGAAGGAGTGATATGAGCGGCAAAATAGACCTCGAGCGGCGCAACGATGGTGTTGTCATGCTCTGGATCGACAATCCGGCGCATCGTAATGCGCTGAACAATTCGCTGATCGAGACGCTGGCCGGCCATTACCGCAGTCTCGCTGCCGATCCGTCGTGCCGAGCCATCGTGGTGCGTGGCCGCGGCGGCATCTTCTGCGCCGGTCGCGAACTGCGCGATCTCAGGGCGTTGCAGGACGCCTCGAACGACACGATCGTGGCGACATACGAAAAGCTCCGAGCGCTGAACGAGGCGGTCTGGTTCTGCCCCAAGCCGACCGTGGCGGTGATCGAGAAGTACGCCTTCGGGGCCGGTGCGACCCTCTCGAGCTGGTGCGATATCGCGCTTTCGGAGGATGCCGCGCTGTTTGCCTATCCCGAAGTGCATCACGGTTTTCCGCCGTCGCCGGCACTCATGGCGCTGTTCCTCGCAGTCGGCCGCAAGAAGGCGATGGAACTCGTCCTGACGGGCCGGCGTATCGACGCACGGGAGGCCGATCGAATCGGCCTGATCACACGCTCTGTCGCGGCCGCGGGACTCGAAACGGAACTCGAGGGGATGCTTGCCGGCTTGCTGCGCGGCGGCCCCGATGCCATCGCACGCACCAAGCAGTTCGTCTGGCATAGCGACGAATCCGGCCACCGTGCTGCGATGGCGAGCGCCGTCGATTCGATCAGCCTTGGCCTCGCCAGCCCGCAGGCGCGCGAGGGCATCGCCGCCTTCTTCGACAAGCGTGTTCCGAAATGGTGAGACGAACGATTCTGGAGACGATCATGAACCGACGCAGGCTTCTCGTCGCCGGCAGTGCTCTCGCCGGCAGCACATTCCTCGGCACGGCAACGGCTGCCGCGCAAGACAAGTACCCGTCCAAGCCGATCCGGCTCGTGGTGCCCTTCCCGCCGGGCGGTCCGACCGACGTATTCGGTCGCCGTTATGGTGAGCGACTGTCGGCGCTGCTGGGCCAGCCGGTGGTGATCGAGAACAAGGCAGGGGCCGGCGGTACGATCGGTGCCGATCTGGTCGCCAAGTCGAAGCCCGATGGCTACACGATGCTGTTCGGCTCCTCGTCGACCCAGGTTACCAGCCCGCTCCTGATGCCGGTGATGCCCTATCATCCGGTGAAGGACTTCATCCTGTTCATCGTGGGCAATGTGCCGATGGTGATCGCCGCCAATCCGACACTGCCGGCCAAGACGTTGCCCGAGCTGGTGGCACTGCTGAAGGCCCACCCCGACAAATACCGCTACAGCTCCTCGGGCATGGGCAGCATCAACCATCTGGGCGGTGAGCTGTTCAAGATGAAGGCCGGCAACCTCAGCGCCCTGCATGTGCCCTACAAAGGCAACAGTCCGGCATTGCAGGCCTGCCTGTCAGGCGAGGTTGACTTCATGCTCGACACTTTCGGGACCTCGTTCAGCCACTACAAGTCAGGCAAGCTGCGCTACCTCGCGGTCTGCGACGAGAAACGGTCGGCGCTGGCGCCGGAAGTGCCGACGACCGGGGAGAGTGGTCTGCCCGAGGTCCAGGTGCTGACGGTCAATCCTGTAGCGCTGCCGGCCGGTACGCCGCCTGAGATCGTGACGGCGATTGCCGAGGCCACGCGCCGGATCATGGCCGACGAGAAGCTGCAGGCTGATCTGCGCAGCATGTCGATAGATCCGGTGGGCGACGCCGATTCCGTGAAATCGGCGGCCTATTTCACGCGTGAGATCGAACGTTGGGAACCGATCATCAAGGCAACTGGCGCCAAGATGGAGTGAGGTCAGCCGGAGTAAGCGGGTTCCAGCTTGTTGCAGCCGATCAGCGGTCCGTGGTCGGCATGCTGCACCAGCACCGCCATGCCCTGCAGGGGGCCGATGCGTTCGGCCGGAATCGTCCAGTCGGCTGCTGCGCCGTTCCATCGGCTCACCAGTTCGAAGTGGCGCACGATGTTGAAGTTCTGCAGAGAACGGCCCTGGTTCTCGCCGCTGTTGATCGGCGTGGAGTGACGACGATCGTAGACGGCAAGTGTGACGTCGGCTGATTTGCCCTCAAGGTCGAAGGCCGCGAGCTTGATGCTGAGCGGCCCGCTGGTGGCGCGGGACAGTTCGGGCGTTGCGCGCTTGGGTGACCGGCGCTGTGCCTCGGCCAGCAACTTTTCGATCGGGCCGGGGTCGCGGCCGGTATCGTGACCGATGCCGTCGACCACCATTTCCGGCGTGTAGACGTAGCGCTGCTTCAGCACGCGGGCATAGGCACGCTGGCGTTCGGTCGTCTCGCGCGACGCGAAGGGGTCCTTCCAGCCGATATAGTCCCAGTAGTCGACATGGAAGGAGAGCGCGACGATGTCCGGCCGCATCGACAGGCGGCCGAGATAGGCATCGGCCGGCGGGCAGGAATTGCAGCCTTGCGAGGTGAAGAGCTCGACGGCCCACGGGCCCTCGGCAGCGGCCTTGTATCCAGGCTTGGCGATACCTGGCCTCGACCGTCCAGCAATCAGCAGGGCGCCTGCCGCGGCGGCGCCGCCGATCAGCAGGGATCTCCGACTGGAAACTGGAAATTTCATCATGACCAGAAGATGCGCGCGCCTCGTCCCCGCTGCCAATCAACAAACGGTTAGCCCGCGGTAACGCGTCGCTCTCATCTGCTGGATATGAGGTCCGCTGGACTCCACGAGGGTAACATTATAACAATATGCCTCCCATGCACGGACCCATTTCGCCCGGCACCTTTCTGCTCGCCATGAGCGCACCCGCCCGTGTGGCGGCGGCGCTTGGTGTGTCTGGCCTGCTGTGGCTGTGCGCCTGGTGGGCGCTGTCCTGAGGTTCGAGAGATGAACGCTGCTCTCCGCCTGGTCGACCTGACCGTGAGCTACGATCGCCATCCGGCGGTGCATCACGTGTCTGTGGAGATTCCGGCGGCCGAGATGACGGCCATCGTCGGCCCCAACGGCGCTGGCAAGAGCACGCTCCTGAAGGCGATGCTCGGCCTGGCGCCGCGGGTCGAAGGCCGCATCGAATGCGCGGCCCGTCGCATCGCCTATCTGCCGCAACAGGCCGAGATCGATCGATCCTTCCCGATCTCGGTGCTCGACACCGTCCTGCTCGGACGCTGGTCGCGCTTCGGCGGCTTTGGCGCAGCCAATTCGGGCGACATCCACGATGCCCAGCACGCGATCGAAGCGGTTGGCCTTGGCGGCTTCGAGCGTCGGCCGATCGACACTCTCTCGGTCGGTCAGTTCCAGCGCGTGCTGTTCGCGCGGTTGCTTCTGCAGGATGCCGATCTCGTTTTGCTCGATGAGCCCTTTGCTGCGATCGACAGCAAGACCGTCGCCGACCTCATGGTGGTAATCCGCCGCTGGCAGGCGGAGAAACGCACCGTCGTCGCCGTGCTGCACGATCTCGATCAGGTGCGCCGCGACTTCCCCAATTCCCTGCTGCTGGCACGCGAGCTGGTCGATGCCGGTCCGACGTCGCGCGTGCTTTCAGCCGAGAACCTGCTACGGGCCCGCGCCATGGCCGAAGCCTGGGACGAGCAGGCCGACGCCTGCGACGTGCCGATGCGGCTCAGCGCCTGATCCCATTCTCTGCGCCATGCTTTACGACACGCTGATCGCGCCTTTCGCCGATTTCGGCTTCATGCGCCGCGCCCTGGTCGCGAGCTTGGCGCTTGCGGCGGGTGGGTCGTCGATCGGCGTGTTCCTGATCCTGCGCCGCATGAGCCTGATGGGCGATGCGCTGGCGCATTCGCTGCTGCCCGGCGCGGCGATGGGCTTCCTGATCGGGGGCCTGTCGCTGCCGGCGATGAGCCTCGGTGGCTTCCTTGCTGGGGTCGCGACGGCGCTCCTCTCCGGCATCATCGCGCGCTTCTCCAACATGCGGGAGGATGCGAGCTTCGCGGCCGCCTATCTCACGGCGATGGCGCTCGGCGTGCTCATCGTGTCGTTGCGCGGTTCGGCTGTCGATCTGATGAACATCCTGTTCGGCGCCATCCTGGCCGTCGATGACCAGGCGCTGATCCTGGTCGTGTCGACCGCGACGCTGACCCTGGTCGGACTTGCAGCCATCTACCGGCCTCTGGTCGTGGAGTGCTTCAATCCCGGCTTCCTCGCCGCCATGGGCGTGCGTGGTTCGCTCTATCACTATCTCTTCCTGTCGCTGGCCGTGCTGAACATGGTCGCGGGCTTCCAGGCGCTCGGCACGCTGATGGCGCTCGGCCTCATTCTGTTGCCGGCGGTGGCGGCCTCCTTCTGGGCACGCGAGGTCTGGTCGATGACAGCGATCGCTGCGCCGATGGCCTTTGCGTCGGCCGCGATCGGTCTCCTGGTTTCCTTCCACGCCGGCCTGCCGTCCGGTCCGGTGATCGTGCTGTTCGCAAGCCTGTTCTTCCTGGGCTCGCTACTGTTCGGCACGCGAGCCTCGGTGCGGGCGCGCCTGTCGCGCCCTGTTCACTTGCGCGGCTGACGACTCCAGCTAGGTTTCTTTCCAACGGAGGAAACCACGCATGACTCAATCGCCGGTCTCGGGCGTCACGCTCAAGACGACCAACGCCAACAACATCCACATGCGCTACGCCGAGGCCGGCAACGGTCCACTGGTGTTGTTCTGCCATGGCTGGCCCGAGAGCTGGTATTCGTGGCGGCACCAGTTGAAGGCGGTGAGCGCGGCGGGCTTCCGGGCCGTTGCGCCGGACATGCGCGGCTATGGCGGCACACAGGCGCCGGAGCCGATCGACCAGTACACGCTCTATCATCTCGTGGGCGACATGGCTGAGCTGGTGAAGGCGCTGGGCGAGACCAAGGCGGTGATTGTCGGTCACGATTGGGGGGCGCCGGTTGCCTGGCATGCCGCCCTCTGGCGGCCCGATCTCTTCACCGCTGTTTGCGCCATGAGCGTGCCTTACGCACCGCCGGGCTACATCGACGTCCTGTCGGCGCTGGAGAAGCACGGCATCAACGACTTCTACATGCAGTATTTCCAGAAGCCCGGCGTGCCCGAGGCAGAACTGCAGCAGGACATTCGCGGCGCGCTGCGGCGTATCTACTACACGGCCGGGGGCGAGATGACGGAGAAGGACAAGGGCTTCGCGCGTCTCACGGGCGGGACCTTGCTGTCCAACACCGTCGATCCCGAAAAGCTGCCGCCATGGCTGAGCGAAACCGATCTCGACTACTACGCCGGCGAATTCTCGCGCACCGGGTTTCGGGGCGGCTTCAACTGGTATCGCAACCTGCGACGCAACTGGGAGCTCGGCGGCCCCTGGCGTGGTCAGCCGATCCGGCAGCCGTCGCTTTTCATCGCCGGCAGTCGCGACGGCGTGCTGCGCTTCCCGGCGGCCAAGGGCCAGATCGAAGCCTATTCCACGACGTTGCCCGGCCTGCGCGGTAGCCACATCCTGGAGGGCGCCGGCCACTGGGTGCAGCAGGAGCGTGCGGATGATGTTAATAAACTTCTGGTTGACTTTCTGAAGGGTCTTTCTCCTTAATGGATGGGGATTAATAAAAAGGTAACAATGTCTTATCGCCTTCTTTTCAAGGTCGTCCGACTTTCCATCGCGGGTACTGCGTTGGCACTACTCGGCGCTTGCGCCGACCCGGCCTCACCAACAGCCATGGTGCCCGATGTCTCGGGTATCGGTGCCGGGCCGCCGCCCGCCTACCGCCTCGCGATCACCGCAGGCGAAGTCGGTGGCGGTAGCAAGACTTCACCGCTCTGGACCTCTCAGGTCGACAATCCTGAATTCCGAGAAGCCTTGGTCCGTACCTTGTTGGCGGCAGGTCTCGGACGAGCAGAGAATGGCCGATTCCGGCTCGATGCCGTGCTGCAAAAGCTCGAACAGCCTTTCGCAGGCTTTACCATGACCGTCACGTCCACCATCGGCTACAAGCTGACCGAAGTGGCGACGGGTGCGGTCGTCTACGAGAACACGATCACTGCTTCTGGCTCGGCGACGACAGACGACACTCTTTATGGGGTGGCGCGACTCAAGATCGCCAACGAGCGGGCGATTCGTGCCAACCTGCGCCAGCTGGTGGAAGGACTCTACGCGCTTCCCGACCGACCGCTGGATCAGCCCATGATCACTTCTTCTCGTCGAACTTGAGCGCCGCGCCGTTCATGCAATAGCGCTCCCCGGTCGGTTGCGGCCCGTCGGGGAAGACATGGCCGAGGTGGCCGCCGCACTTGGCGCAATGAACTTCAACACGAGTCATGAAATGGCTGCGGTCCGTCGACGTGTCGACCGCGCCCTCCATCGGCGCCCAGAAGGATGGCCAGCCCGAGCCGCTTTCGTATTTGGTCTTGGAATCGAACAGCGGCTCGCCACAGCCGGCACAGCGGAAGGTGCCGGGGCGCTTCTCATCGTTCAACGGACTGGTGAAAGCGCGCTCCGTGCCGTGCTTGCGCAGCACATGATACTGCAGCGGATCGAGCTCCTTCTGCCACTCCGTTTCGCTCTTCTCGACGGTCTTGTCGGTCATGGTGCTCTCCTCAGGTCCTGATGTGGTGAATTAGACAAGAGTCCGCAACTCGGCGGTGGCGACCGACAGCATGGCGAGGTCGAGTGCGCCGGCGGCGGCGAAATCCTCCTTCACCAGCCGATCGACGCGATCCAGGGCAAGCTGGCGCGGCTCGCTCCATTTGGAGAGTGCGGCCTCGGGGTCGCAATTGCCGCCACCGGCGGCGCGCAACGCCGAGCCCAGCAGGTCGGCATGCAATCCCGCCAGCTCGTCCTGAATGGCCAGCGCTGCCTGCGACGGCCATTGCCCCTCGCGTGGCAACTTCTGTGCAGCATTGGCCAGCAGCGCCAGCGACAGCCGCTCGCCGATCCGGAAGTAAAGCCGCGCGGCCGATTCGATGTTGCAGCCGTTGCCCTCGGCCGCCAGCGCCAGGTCGCCGGCTGCGGCCAGTGTTTCGAGTGCAGCGGCTTGGTGGGCGGTGGCGGCTGGAGCGCCCACCGCCTCGAGAGCTGCCGCGCGCTCCCCGAGTGCTGTCGCCTCGGCCTGGCCGATCAGATCCGACGGCAGTTCGCCCAGTGCGCTGACGGCGGCGCCGAGCTTGGCGGTTGCGGCGGTCGTATCGAGCGGCTGCGGCAGGCGGCGCAGGGTCCATTGTACGGTGCGCACCAGGAAACGTTGCGAGGCGACCAGCATGCGTACCTGGGCCTCCGCCTTGAGGGCGGAATCCAAGGCTTCGATATCCGCCCATAGCGTGCGCAGCTTCCAGGCATCGCGCACCACCGTGAAAGCTCGCGCGATGGTCGCGGCCGACGCGCCGGTGCGCTGGCCGACATTGTGCACGAAGGTCGGTCCGCAGCGGTTGACCAGTGAATTCACGATCTGCAAGGCCGTGATCTCGCGGCGCAGGCGATGGCTGCGGATTGCCGGCTCATACTTCTCCTGAAGTGCGGCCGGGAAGTAGCGCAGCAGTTCTTCCTCCAGCCGTGGATCGTCGGGCAGGTCGGAGGCGAGGATCTCCTCGTTGAGGTCGATCTTGGCGTAGGCCAGCAGCACACAGAGTTCGGGCCGCGTCAGTGGCTGGCGATTGGCGCCGCGGGTCCGCATGGCCACCGAATCCGGCAGGAACTCGACGGCACGGTCGAGCCTGCCCTTGCGCTCCAGCGCGCGCATGAATCGTTCGAGACGATCATGCTCTTCCGCCGCCTGCCCCTCGGCCATGCTGATCGCCTGGCTCTGCTGATAATTGTGACGAAGAACAAGCCCTGCCACTTCGTCGGTCATCGAGAACAGAAGCGCGTCGCGTTCCGAAGCAACGAGAGCGCCGGCGGCAATCGCGCCGCCCGTGGCGATCTTGATGTTGACCTCGTGGTCGGAGGTATCGACGCCGGCTGAATTGTCGAGCGCGTCGGTGTTGATCCGGCGACCGGTGAGGGCTGCTTCGACCCTGCCGCGTTGGGTAAAGCCAAGGTTGGCACCTTCGCCGATCACCTGCGCGCGGATCTGCGCAGCATCGACGCGTAGAGCATCGTTGGTGCGGTCGCCGGCATCGGCCTGGCTTTCGCTCGACGCCTTCACATAGGTGCCGATGCCGCCGAAATAGAGCAGGTCGACCGGCGCGGTCAGGATGGCGCGCATCAGGTCGAGAGGCGCCAGGGCTGGCGTCTCGATGCCCAGCACTTGCCGCGCTTCGGGCGACAGAGCGATCGACTTGGCGGCACGGTCGAAGACAGCGCCGCCGGCCGACAGCAGACCCCTGTCGTAGTCCATCCAGGAAGAGCGCGGCAGATCGAACAGCCGTTTGCGCTCGGCAAAGCTCTTCGCCGCATCAGGTGAGGGGTCGATGAAGATGTGACGATGGTCGAAGGCGGCCACCAACTTGATGTGCGGCGACAGCAGCATGCCGTTGCCGAATACATCGCCCGACATGTCGCCGACGCCTGCGACCGTGAAGGACGTCGTCTGGATGTCACGGCCGAGTTCCCGGAAATGGCGCTTTACCGATTCCCAGGCGCCGCGCGCGGTGATGCCCATCTTCTTGTGGTCGTACCCTGCCGAACCACCCGAGGCGAAAGCATCGTCCAGCCAGAAGCCATAGTCGCGGGCCAGCGCATTGGCGATGTCGGAGAAGGTGGCGGTGCCCTTGTCGGCAGCGACCACAAGATAAGGATCGTCGCTGTCGTGACGCACGACTGTGGAAGGTGGGACGACGTTTCCACCGACATAGTTGTCAGTGATGTCGAGCATGCCGCGAATCAGCGTCTGGTAGCAGGCGATTCCCTCCGCCTGAACCTGCTCGCGCGTGCCGCCGGCTGGCGGCTGCTTGACGTAGAAGCCACCCTTCGAGCCCACGGGCACGATGACGGCGTTCTTCACCATCTGCGTCTTCATCAGGCCGAGGATCTCGGTACGGAAGTCCTCGCGTCGGTCGGACCAGCGGATGCCGCCGCGCGCCACGCGGCCACCGCGCAGATGGATGCCTTCCATGCGTGGGCTATAGACGAAGATCTCGACCAGGGGCCGCGGTGCGGGCAGATCGTCGATGGCGCGGCTGTCGATCTTGAAGGAGATCCAATCCTTCGCAGCGCCGTCGCTGCCTGTTTGCCAGTAGTTCGTGCGGAGCGTGCAGAGCATGGCGTTGTGGAAACGCCGCAGGATGCGATCCTCGTCAAGGGTCGCGACGGCTTCGAGCGCGGTCGCGAGGGCGGATTCGATGGCCTCGACTTTCTCCATACGCGGGGCGGCCGCTGCGTCGCCCAGGGACGGATCGAAACGCGCCATGAAGAGATCGACCAGCAGCCGCGCGACCTTGGGATAGGCCGCCAGCGCCCGCTCCATATAGTCCTGGCTGAACGAGATGCCGGCCTGGCGCAGATATTTGGTGTAGGCGCGCACGATCGCGACTTCGCGCCAGGCGAGCCCGGCACCCAGTACCAGTCGGTTCAGCCCGTCGCTTTCGAACGCGCGGACCCATAACCGATCGAGTGTCTCGACGAACCGAGGACCGACGGCCGCGAGATCGACCGATGATTTATCGGCCGTTTCGACGCTGAGCACTTGCAGTGCCACCGGCTCACTACCCTCGACGCGGAGCATGAAGGGCGCTTCGCTCAGCACGCGCAGCCCAAGGTTCTCTGCCGGCGGCAGAATATCGGAGAGCGCGATCGGTTCACGCGCATGGAACAGGCGCAAGGTGAAGCGATGGAGTGGTGCGCCCGGCTCGCGGTCGAGGCGCACGGCGTTCTGTCGACCCTCGACCGTTGCCTGCAAGGGCACGATATCGGCCACGGCTTGGGTAGCATCGAAACTGTCGCGATAGGTGGAGGGGAACCACTGGCGCCAGCGGCGCGCAGCCGTTCGGCCTTCGGCTTCGCCCAAGGTCGCCTGGAGAGCGGCGCGCAGGCGGTCGTTCCACGAGGTTGCGGCTTCTGCCAGCGTGCGCTCGACTTCGGCGAGGTCGGGTGTGGCTGAGGTCGGCGACTCGAGTCGTAGAGTGTAGAGCGACTGGGCGAGGGCGGAGTCGGAGTCGGCCGACGACGCGGTCGAGGTCACCTTGCCGTGCCAGCTCTGCTCGAGGATCGCAGCGAAGCGGTCACTCAGCGCGGCATCGAAACGTTCGCGTGGTGCGTAAACGAGATTGGTGGCGAAGCGGCCGACGGCGTCGCGGCGGGCGAACAGGGCCACACGTCGTCGTTCCTGCAGCTGCAGGATGCCCATGGCGTGGTCGTAGAGCGTGTCCTCCTCGATCTGGAAAAGCTCGTCGCGCGGATAGGCTTCGAGGATCGCCATCAACGCCTTGCCGTCATGACTGTTCGGATCGAGGCCCGAACGGCGCAACAGGCCGTCGACCCGGCCGCGCAGCAATGGCACGTCGCGCACCATTGCGTGGTAGGCGGCCGAGGTGAAAAGCCCGACGAGCCGCCGTTCGCCGGTGACCCGGCCGTCGGCATCGAAGGTCTTCACGATGACGCAGTCCATCGCGCCGCTGCGATGAACCAGCGCCTGACGGTCGGTCTTCACGATCAGGATATTCTGTTGCCCACGCGCGAAGCGCGACATCGCCTCGCCGCCGCCGAGGCCCGCCTCGAACAGCCGGACCTCGTCACGGCGCAGGATGCCGAGCGCCGAGCCCGGCATCAGCTCGTAGCGGATGCCGCCGGGCTGGCTGGGATCGTCGACATAGCGGTAGCGGCGATGACCCAGGAAGGTGAAGTGGTTGGCCTCGAGCCAGCGCAGGAAGTCCTCGTACTCCGCGAGGTTCGCTGCCCGGCCGGGGACGAGATCGGTGATGGCGTCGAGGCAGGCGCGGCGCATGGCGCGCCAGTCTTCGACCGCGAGTCTCACTTCAGCTAGCACGCGTGTCAGCGCGGCGGCGAGTTCGTCCAGCTGCGCATGGTCGGCCTGGCGGTCGATTTCGATGTGCATCATCGATTCGGCTTTGGCGCGCTCACCGGCCTCCAGGGCAATGCCGATCATGTCGCCGTCGAGATCGCGACGCACCGCCAAGACGGGGTGCGCTAACATGTGGACGGTGATTTCCCGGCGATTGAACTCGTTGGCAATCGAATCGACCAGGAACGGCATGTCGTCGTTGACGATCTGAACGATCGTGTGGCGGCTCTCGAAGCCGTGGGTAGCGGCGGTCGGATTGAAGACACGAACCTTGGCGACGCCAGGCAGTCGACGGCGGGCGAAGGCCAGCAGCGCGTTGGAGGCGGCAGCGCGCTGGTCTGCCGGTGCCGCGGCAAGGTCCTTGTCGGCGACGCGACCGAACAACCGGCGTGCAAATTGGGCGGCATCCTCGCCGCCGGCAGCCTGGAGAGCGGCCGCACAGATCGCGTCGAGCCCGTAAACACGCGGTGCGAGGGCGGTGGCCATGTCTTGAGTCTCCTCCTCGGACTGTGGCGGATGTTACGCCGCCCCATGACATTCTGACGACGAACTCTTGGCGAGCCCGAGAATGCCCACCGCATCTCGCGTTTTGCGGGGTGGTCCTCCGAGGGCGAGCCGATTCGCTGCTGTTTCTGTTTCTGGCCCACGGATTCCGCGGGAAAGCGCGTTTTGTTCTCTCTTTTTGCTGCACCTGCGAAGGCGTGGAAACGACTCGGGAAAGAGAATTTCAAACACCCTTTCCTCAAGAAATATCAGGGGCTTAACAAGCCATTCCTGAGATTCACATTCGAGGGAAAAATTTGGAAATGACAGGGCCGGTGGGTGACGTACTATCAATGGATAGTGGGGAGCGGCGAACTCCTCGCAATATCTAGGTGTCTTCCACAGGGTGTTCTTTCCACAGCTGTGGACAAAAAGAAAAAGGGGACCGCAAGTGTTTGATGTTGTTCAAGTTCGAAGCGGTGCGCGGGTTGTTACCGATTCCTCTCGGGATTCCCGCCTGACGGCCTTCGGCAAAGCTACTTTGACCGACCGATATCTTCTGCCTGGCGAAAATTACCAGGAGATGTTTGCACGCGTCGCTTCGGCCTATGCCGACGACGACGCCCATGCACAGCGCCTCTACGACTACATCAGCAATCTGTGGTTCATGCCGGCCACACCCGTTCTCAGCAATGGGGGGACCAAGCGCGGCCTGCCGATCTCCTGCTTCCTGAACGAGGCGAACGACAGCCTCGAGGGGATCGTCGGTCTGTGGAACGAGAACGTCTGGCTGGCAGCACGCGGCGGCGGCATCGGTTCCTACTGGGGCAATCTGCGCTCGATCGGCGAAAAGGTCGGCATGAACGGCAAGACCTCCGGTGTCGTGCCCTTCATCCGGGTGATGGACTCGCTCACGCTGGCCATCAGCCAGGGCTCGCTGCGCCGCGGATCGGCCGCCTGCTACCTGCCGGTGAATCATCCCGAAATCGAGGAGTTCATCGAGATCCGTCGCCCGACCGGCGGCGATCCCAACCGCAAGGCGCTGAACCTGCATCACGGCCTCCTGATCTCCGACGCCTTCATGCGCGCCGTCGAGAACGACGAGGAGTGGGCGCTGGTCAGCCCGAAGGACGGCGCCGTGCAGCGCAAGGTCTCGGCCCGTCACCTGTGGATCCGCATTCTGACGGCGCGCATCGAGACTGGCGAGCCGTACCTGGTCTTCGTCGACCACGTGAACAACGCGCGGCCCGAGCATCACAAGCTGGCAGGGCTCGAGGTCAAAACCTCGAACCTGTGCAGCGAGATCACGCTGCCAACCGGTGTCGATCATCACGGCAAGCAGCGCACCGCCGTGTGCTGCCTCTCCTCGCTCAATCTCGAGACCTATCTCGAGTGGCACGAGCATCCGCACTTCATCGAGGACGTCATGCGCTTCCTCGATAACGTGCTGCAGGGCTTCATCGACACCGCCGGCACCGATTTTGCACGCGCGACCTATGCCGCGATGCGCGAGCGCTCGGTCGGGCTCGGCGTCATGGGCTTCCACTCCTTCCTGCAGGCCAACGGCATTCCGCTCGAATCCGTGATGGCCAAGGTGTGGAACAAGAAGATGTTCAAGCACATCCGCGGCCAGTGCGACGAGGCGTCGAAGACCCTCGCCGGCGAGCGCGGAGCCTGCCCGGACGCGGCCGACTTCGGCGTCTCGGAGCGCTTCTCCAACAAGCTCGCCATCGCGCCGACCGCTTCGATCTCGATCATCTGTGGCGGCGCCTCGCCCGGCATCGAGCCGTCGGCGGCCAACGTCTACAACCACAAGACCCTCTCGGGCTCCTTCGTGGTGCGCAATCCCTACCTCGAGAAGCTGCTCGAGCAGAAGGGCAAGAACGACGAGGATACCTGGACCTCGGTCACCACCAGCCAGGGCTCGGTGCAGCATCTGGACTGCCTCGACGATCACGAGAAGGCGGTGTTCAAGACGGCTTTCGAGATCGATCAGCGCTGGCTGGTCGAACACGCGGCCGACCGCACGCCCTACATCTGCCAGAGCCAGTCGCTGAACCTCTTCCTGCCGGCCGACGTGCACAAGCGCGACCTGCACCAGATCCACATGATGGCCTGGAAGCGCGGCGTGAAGAGCCTCTACTACTGCCGCTCGCTCAGCATCCAGCGTGCCGAAACCGTCGCGGGCGAAGCTCTCGCCGCGCCGCTCGGCGACCATGCTCTTTCAGCCCCCAGAACTGACGTCCCCTCTCCTCTGCCAATCGGAACACCGACGCAGAGCAACGACTACGAAGAGTGCCTTAGCTGTCAGTAAACTTGAGTCGTCCCCTGTAGCGTCTCCGGGCTTGTTCCGGGGTCGCTACAGGGGATTTTTCGTCTCTGCGTTTTCGTCTTCACGCTACGACCAAGCGGGCCCACGCCATGTCACTTCTCGACGCCAAGCCGATCTACAAGCCGTTCCACTATCCCTGGGCCTACGACGCCTGGCT
Organism: Reyranella sp.; assembly: GCF_004297405.1. Lineage (GTDB taxonomy): Bacteria > Pseudomonadota > Alphaproteobacteria > Reyranellales > Reyranellaceae > Reyranella. Next base: position 246,002 of record NZ_SCVC01000046.1, on the reverse strand, counting down.
GACGCAGCAGCGCATTCATTGGTTGCCCGAAGAAGTGCCGCTGGCCGATGACGTGAAGGACTGGCGCAACAAGCTCACCGAGAGCGAGCGCCACCTGCTGACGCAGATCTTCCGCTTCTTCACGCAGGCCGACGTCGAAGTGAACAACTGCTACATGCGGCACTATTCGCGGGTCTTCAAACCCACGGAAGTGCAGATGATGCTGGCCGCCTTCTCCGCGATGGAAACCGTGCACGTCGCTGCCTACAGCCACCTGCTCGACACGATCGGCATGCCCGAGACCGAGTACTCCGTCTTCCTCACCGTCAAGGAGATGAAGGACAAGTACGACTATATGCAGGGCTTCAACGTCGACTCGAAGGCCGATATCGCCAAGACGCTGGCGGTGTTCGGCGCCTTCACCGAGGGCCTGCAGCTCTTCGCCAGCTTCGCCATGCTGATGAACTTCCCGCGCTTCAACAAGATGAAGGGTATGGGGCAGATCGTGACATGGTCGGTGCGCGACGAGACGCTGCACTGCAATTCGATTATCAAGCTGTTCCGCACCTTCATCCAGGAGAACCCGGAAGTCTGGACCGAGGAGCTGCAGCGCGAGATCTACGTCGCCTGCTCGACCATCGTCGACCACGAGGACGCCTTCATCGACCTCGCCTTCGAAATGGGCGGGATCGAAGGTATGACCGCCGTCGATGTGAAGCGCTACATCCGCTACATCGCCGATCGCCGCCTGACTCAGCTCAGCCTGCAGCCCATCTACCGCAAGGATGCCAAGAACCCGCTGCCCTGGATGGACCAGATGCTGAACGCCATCGAGCACACCAACTTCTTCGAGAACCGCGCGACGGAGTACTCGAAGGCCTCGACGCGCGGCACCTGGGACGAGGCGTTCAGCTAAGCTTCGCCACCATTCGCTCCTCGCGGCCAAACTTGATCGCGCGGGAGTACGACGGCACCACCAGCCTCAGGCAAAGGGCTGGTAAAGTGTCTGTCTTGTGACGGCCATGCTAGCAACATAGACGGACAAGGGCAGAGGCAACCTCTCCCTTGCGCTGCCATTGATGTGCAGGTGGTGAAGGAGTTTTCGTGATGCTGAAAACCTATCACGGCAGCTGTCATTGTGGCCGCGTTCGTTTCGAGGCGGACATTGACTTCGACAAGGGCACGGGTCGCTGCAACTGCTCGATCTGTTCCAAGAAACGGGCGTGGAACGTGTCGGTCAAGCCTGACGACTTCCGACTGCTGTCCGGTAAGGATGATCTCGCTGACTACCAGTTCGCCACGAAGCAAGGTCATCATCGCTTCTGTCGGAACTGTGGCGTCACCGCCTTCGGGGACGGAGACGTCAAAGAGCTGGGTGGCGCTTTCGTCTCGATCAGTGTCGCCGCCCTCGACGATCTGAGCGCTGAAGAACTCGATCGGCTTCAGATCCGCTACATGGACGGTCGCCACGACAACTGGATGCAGCAGCCAAAATACACGGGCTATCTCTAAACCTTGGTTGCGCGGCCGGCCTTCGCCGCCTCGAAGGCCGCCAGTCGTTCGACGAACTTGCTGTTGGCGATGTCAGCCGTGGCGGCAACCATCGGCTTGGGAATCGTCTCGTAGAAATGGCAGGCGACGCGATGGCCGTCGCCCGCATCCCGCAGCTCGGGTTGCTCCTGTTTGCAGCGCGGTTGTGCGTGCTGGCAGCGGGTGTGGAAGCGACAGCCCGAGGGCGGCGCGAAGGGGCTGGGTACGTCGCCGGCCAACAGGACGCGTTCCTTGCGCACGCTGGGATCGGGACGCGGGATCGCCGACAGCAATGCCTGCGTATAGGGATGCAGGGGCCGGTCGTAGAGATCGCGCTTGGTCGCAATCTCGACCAACTGTCCGAGGTACATCACCGCAACGCGATCACTGATGTGCTTCACCACGGCGAGGTCGTGGGCGATGAAGAGATAGGAGAGGCCAAAGCGCTGCTGCAGGTTCTGCAGCAGATTGACGATCTGCGCCTGGATCGAGACGTCGAGCGCCGAGACGGGTTCGTCGCAGATGATCAGATCGGGATTGACCGCCAGGGCGCGGGCAATGCCGATCCTCTGGCGCTGGCCACCGGAGAATTGATGCGGATAGCGCCGCGCGTGTTCGGGCAGCAGGCCGACCACGTCGAGCAGATCCTTCACGCGCTTCTCGCGCTCGGCCTCCGTGTGAAGGTTGTGCACCGCCATCGGCTCCGCCAGGATCTCGCCCACCGTCATACGTGGGTTCAACGACGCATAGGGGTCTTGGAAGATAATCTGCATGTGACGACGAAGTCGCCGCAGCGATTGCTTGTCGAGGTTGGCGATTTCCTCGCCCTTGAAGCGTACTGAACCGGCGGTCGGGTCCATCAAGCGCAACACAAGGCGGCCGGTCGTCGACTTGCCACAGCCTGATTCACCCACCAGCGCCAAGGTCTCGCCGCGCGCGATCTCGAAGCTCACGCCCTCGACCGCGCGAACCATGCCGATTACCTTGCGGCGGATCAGGCCGCGGGCGACGGGGAAATGTTTCACCAGGCCGTCCACCTGGAGCACGGGTGTTGCTGCGGCGCTCATGCCATGGCCCTCGCACGCTCGCCCATCGCCAGCTCGACCGGCGCCTTCCAGCAGGCGACCTGATGGTCGGTCCCGATGTTGCGCAGCGGCGGTGGCTCGGCATGGCAGCGCGGATCGGCGAAGGGACAGCGCGGCGCGAAGCGGCAGCCTTTGGGTTGGTTGTTGGGGCTGGGCACGGTGCCTTCGATGGTCGAAAGCCGTTCGCGATCGATCTCGATGCGTGGGATCGAGCCCAGCAGGCCGATCGTGTAGGGGTGCTGCGGGTCGGCAAAGAGGGCGGTGACCGGCGCGCTTTCCACGATCTTGCCGGCGTACATCACCAGCACTTCGTCGGCGACCTCGGCGATTACGCCGAGATCGTGAGTGATGATCAGGATCGCCATGCCGAGGCGGCGCTGCAGGTCCTGCAGCAGGTCGAGGATCTGGGCCTGGATGGTGACGTCGAGCGCCGTCGTCGGTTCGTCGGCGATCAGCAAGGCCGGTTCACAGGCCAGCGCCATGGCAATCATCACGCGCTGGCGCATGCCGCCCGACAGTCGGTGCGGATAGTCGTCCACCCGCTCGGCGGCCGAGGGGATGCGCACCAGGTCGAGCATTTCAACGGCACGCGCCTTGGCGGCTGTGGGCGACATCGTCGAATGGGCCAGGATCGCTTCGACGATCTGCTGTCCGATGGTGTGCACCGGATTGAGTGACGTCATCGGCTCCTGGAAGATCATCGACATCTTGCCGCCGCGCAGCTTGCGGCGCTCGTCGGCCGACAGGCCCAGCACGTCGCGGCCTTCGAAGCGGATGGAGTCGGCTTCGACCCGGCCCGGCGGGCTGGCGACCAGACCCATCACGGAGAGCGAAGTCACGCTCTTGCCGCAACCGGATTCGCCGACCAACCCAACGGTCCGGCCGCGCTCGACTGAAAAGTCGATGCCGTCGACCGCGCGAAACAGGCCGCGGTCGGTATGGAAATGTGTCCGGAGACCGCGGACGTCGAGGAGCTTGTCCATCAGAAGGAGTAGTCCAGGCCCTTGTAGAAGGTGTTCTGGTAGAGCATGTGCGGCCGCACACCCTTCAGCTTCTTCGAGCTGGTGGTGTACATCGCGATGTTCATCACCGGCATCCAGAGGTGCTCCTCGGTCACCCGCTGCTGGGCCAGCGCGTAGTATTTGGCGCGGTCGGCATCGGTGATCGAGGCGCGGCCCATCTTCAGATATTCGTCGGTCTTGGGATCGTTCCAGTTCATGCGGTTGGGCGCCGGCATGTTCTTGGAGTCGAAGTAGAAGTTCAGCAGGTCACCGGAGGAGATGTAGGGGAACGTCACCGTCCAAAGATCGAAGTCCTGCTTGGCCATTTCCGCCGGTGCGATGGTCGAGTCGTAGCCGACGATCTTCCAGTCGATGCCGATCCTGCGCATGTAACCCTGGATCGCCTCCGAGACGCGCGGGAAGTAGGAGACCTGTGTGAACAACACCCGTGGCGCCAGCTTGACGCCATCCTTTTCGCGAATGCCGTCGCTGCCGACTTTCCAGCCGGCTTCGTCGAGCAGCTTCTTCGCCCGCTCGACATCCTCCTTGATGATGCCTTTGGTCGACTCGGCGAAGTCGAGCGTCTTGGGATCGATGAAGGTGTAGGCCGGTGTGGCATTGCCCAACATGATCCCCTTGGTGATCTCGGCGCGGTTGATGGCGATGTTCATCGCCTCACGCACGCGCTTGTCCGCCACCATTGGGCGCGTCGTCTTGTAGCCGTAGTACATGAGCTGGAAGTTGGGCGTCGCCTCCTGGACGTTGAGATTGGGCGATGCCTTGACCTGCTGGATGAACTGCAGCGGGATCTGGTGCGTGACATCGAACTGGTTGCCCATCATGGCGGCAACTCGGCTCGAATCCTCGGGCACGATCTTGATCGAAAGCTTCTCGAACTTCACGGGCCCCTTGTTCTGGTACATCGAGGGGCCCCACTTGTAGGCATCGTGGCGCTTCAGCACGATTTCCGTACGCGGTGTCCACGATTCGAAGCACCAGGGGCCGGTGCCGTCGGCGCCCTTGACGCCGTAGTCCTTGCCCAGCGACTCCACGCTCTCCTTGTTGTGGATGGCGGTCGTGAACATGGTGAGCTGCAGCAGCAAGTCGGCGAACGGCTCGCTCAACTCGTATTCGACCGTGTAGGGGTCGGGTGCGCGCAGGTCCTTGATGCTGCCAGCACGCCAGGCGAGTGGCGCCTTGAGCTCGGGGCTGATCAGGCGCTTGAAGGAGTAGATCACGTCCTCGGCGGTGAACTTCTTGCCGCTGCAGAAGGTCACGTCATCGCGCAATTTGAAGGTGTAGAGCTTGCCGTCGGGGCTGACGGTCCAGGACTTGGCGAGATAGGGGATCGGCGTCTTGCCATCCCAGTCCATGGCCACCAGCGTGTCCTGGAACATGTTGACGATGTCGGATGTCGGCGACCAGGTCGTGCGCTGCCCGTCATAATGCGGCGCATCGAGCGATTTCATCATCTTGAGAGTCTGTGCTTCCGCCACCGCGGAGATGCCGACCACGCCAAGCAACGCTGCCACACCTTTGAAGATCGTACGCATCGTCGTTTCCTCGTCTCGTTGGATTTTGTTCTCTAGAACGTCAGGTCGAGCCCTTTGTAGAAAGTGTTCTGGTAGATCATGTGCGGCCGTGCGCCCTTCAGCTTCTTGCTGGTCACCATGTGCATGTTGATGTTCAGCACCGGTATCCAGAGGTGCTCGCGCATCACCTGTTGCTGCACCAGCTCGTAGGCCTTGGCGCGGTCGGCATCGTTGAGGGCGGCACGCCCCAAGCTCAGCAATTTGTCGGTGTCGGCGTTCTTCCAGTTCATCCGGTTGGGAGTCGGGATGTTCCGGGAGTCGAAGTAGATGTTCATCAGGTCGCCGGCCGACAGATAGGGCACGGTGACCGACCAGATCTCGTAGTCCTGCTCGGCCATCTTCGCTGCTGCGATTGTCGAGTCCCAAGGCTGGAGCTGCCATTGCACGCCAATGCGGCGCAGGTAGCCCTGGATTGCTTCGGCGACGCGCGGCGTGTTGCCAGCCTGGGTGTAGTAGACCTTGGGCTGCAACTTGACGCCATCCTTCTCGCGGACGCCGTCGCTGCCGACTTTCCAACCAGCTTCGTCGAGCAGCTTCTTGGCCCGTTCGAGATCCTCCTTCACGATCTCCTTCGTCTTCGGATCGAAATCCTGCGCCTCTTGGTCGACGATCGTGAAGGCGGGGTCGGCGTTGCCCAGCAGCACGCCCTTGGCGATCTCGGCGCGGTTGATCGCGATGCTCATCGCCTCGCGCACTCGACGATCCTCGACCATGGGCCGCGAGACCTTGAAGCCGAAGTAGAGGAGCTGGAAATTGGGCCGGGCATCCTGCACCTGAAGCATCGGCGCCACCTTGGCCTGCGAGATGAACTGCGACGGGAACTGATTGGTGAAGTCGAACTGCCCCGCCATCATGGCGGCGACGCGGCTCGAATCCTCCGGCACGATCTTGATGACCAGCTTCTCGAACTTCACGGGCCCCTTGTTCTTGTACATCGAGGGGCCCCATTTGTAGGCATCGTGGCGCTTCAGCACGATCTGCGTGCGCGGCGTCCACGACTCGAAGCACCAGGGACCGGTGCCGTCGGCGCCCTTGACGCCGTAATCCTTGCCCAGTGCCTCGACGCTCTCCTTGTTGTGAATGACGTTGGTGAACATGGTGAGCTGCAGCAGCAGCTCGGAGAACGGATCTTCGAGTTCGTACTCCACTGTATAGGGATCGGGCGCGCGCAATTCCTTGATGGTTCCGGCGCGCCAGGCGAACGGGCCCTTGATGGCCGGATCCTTCAGCCTCTTGAAGGAATAGACGACATCCTCGGCGGTGAACTTCTTGCCGCTGCAGAAGGTCACGTCATCGCGCAGCTTGAAGGTGTAGAGCTTGCCGTCGGGGCTGACGGTCCAGGACTTGGCGAGATAGGGGATCGGCGTCCTGCCGTCCCAGTCCAGCGCGACCAGCGTATCCTGGAACATGTTGACGATGTCGGAGGTAGGGCCCCAGGTCGTGCGTTGCGCGTCGTAGTGCGGCGCATCGATCGACTTCATCATATTCAGGGTCTGGGCGGTCGCTGGCGACTCGATGGCCCAAGCGGTACTCAACGCGAACGCTGCACTCAGAACGGGTCTGATCATTGTTGCAGCCTCGGATCGAGGACGTCGCGGAATGCGTCGCCCAGAAGATTGGCGGCCAGCACGATGACGAAGATCGCGAAGCTCGGGATCGTCGCGATGTGTGGCGCCATGAAGAGAAAGTCGCGGCCTTGGGCGGCCATCATGCCGAGCTCGGCGGTCGGCGGTTGGGCGCCCATGCCGAGGAAGCCCAGCGCCGAGCCGATCAGGATGATCTGGCCGAAGCGCAAGGTGAGGAAGACGAAGATCGTCGAGATGCAATTGAGCGTCAGGTAACGCCAGATCAGCGTGCGGTCCGAGACGCCGACGGCGCGGCCGGCCTCCATGAATTCCTGGCCCATGACGCCAACGGCCGAGCCGCGCGCCACGCGCGCCACATCGGGTACGGTCGCCACCACCAGCGCGATCACGACGGCGGTGAGGCCGGCGCCGAAGATCGCCGCGACGGCGAGACCGATCAGGATCGCCGGGAAGGCCAGCATGACGTCGACCAGCCGCATGATCCAGCCGTCGGCCCGCGGATAATAGGCGGCGAGAATGCCGAGGACGCCACCCAGGAAGCCGCCGATGATGACGCCGATCAGCCCCAGCATCAGCGTGTTGCGTGTGCCGAAGAGGACGCGGCTCAGGATGTCGCGGCCGGTATTGTCGGTGCCGAACCAGTGCTCGGCACTGGGTGGCTGCATCACTTTGGTGAGGTCGGTGAGATAGGGATCGTAGGGCGCCACGACAGGCGCGAAGACGGCCGCCAGGACGATCAAGGTCAGGGAGAGTCCGGCCACCGCGGCGACCTTGTCGCGCATCAGCCGGCGCAGTACCCCGGACCGGGAGAGCAGGCCGGTCTCTTCGGCGGGCGAGACGGTGTCGAGAGTTTCGGTGCTCATGTCCGCTGCACCCGGGGATCGAGATAAACGTAGAGGATGTCGACCAGCAGGTTGATCGACAGGAAGGCGATCGCGAGGATCATGATCGCGCCCTGTGCCGTCGGGAAATCGCTGGAAACGATGGCGCCGACGGCGAGGCGGCCGACGCCGGGCCACGAGAACATGGTTTCGGTCACCACCGCGCCGCCCAGCAGGAAGGCTGCCTGCAGGCCGATCAGGGTTACCACCGGGATCAGCGCATTGCGCAGCGCATGATGCACGATCACCACGGTCTCACGCAGACCCTTGGCGCGCGCGGTGCGCACGAAGTCGGCGCCCAGCACTTCGAGCACTGCTGTGCGCGTCAGCCGCGCGATCGGCCCGATCAAGACGCTGCCCAAGGTCAGTGCCGGCAGGACGAGGCTCGGCAGGCCGCCGTCCCAGATCGGTCCGGTGCGACCCGTGAAGGGGAACAGGCCCCACTGGAAGCCCATGTACTGGATCAGGATCAGGCCGATGAAGAACACCGGCATGGAAACGCCGGCGACCGAGAAGGCCATGATGAAGCGGTCGACGATCGTGCCGCGGCGCACCGCGGCCAGAGTGCCGAGCGTCAGCCCAATCGGGACGGCGAGCAGCATGCCGCCCAGCATCAGCTCGATGGTCGGGCCGATGGTGAGAGCAAGTTCCTCGCTCACCATCTTGTTTGAGATGATGGAACGGCCGAGATCGCCGCGCAGCACGCGGCCGATATATTCGGCGAATTGAATGGGGATCGGTCGGTCGAGGCCGAGTTCCAGCCGGATGGCGGCGATTGTCTCGGCCTTGGCTTCAGGGCCGGCGATGATCATCGCTGGATCCGCCGGCACCACCTGCAGGAGGCAGAAGCACAGGAAAAGAACCCCGAGCAGTGCGGGGAACGAGACCAGCAGGCGGTGGACGATTTGTCTTCCCATGCGCCGTCCTCGGACCGAACTCAGCCATGGGGGAACGCGCCGGACTTACCGGCGTCGCTCAGACGTTCCTTCCCTGGCCGTCGCGCTTCGGTCAGCCGTGCGCGACATTGTTTGTGAAGGGAGTGTGCATGCGATCTTTCGCGATGTCACGCCCACCCTCCGGCATGCGGAAGAACGTGGCCGGTGATGAAGCCGGCGGCATCGGAGCAGAGAAAGCATACCGTCGCGCCGAGTTCGTCTGATTTGCCAAGGCGTCCGAGCGGAATCTGCGCCGTCATCTTGGCCATGGCGTCGCTGTTGGCGAGCAGGGCCGGCGGAAAATAATCCGGGTTCTCGACATAGTTCGAGCCGACGGCGTTCACTGTGATGCCGTCGCGGCCAAGTTCCTTCGCAAGCGAAGAAACAAGTCCGTTGGCGGCGGCGCGCGCCGAGACATAAGGCGCGTAGTTGGCGATGCCGCGCAGTGGCGCCGCCGATGACACGAAGATGACGCGCCCTGACTTGCGCTTGCGCATCGACGGCACCACGAGCTGTGTCAGTCGAAACGGCGCCACGGCCATGGCCTCGAGCGCCGCGCGATAATCTTCGAGGCGGGCTTCGCCGAGCGGCGCGCGCAACGCCGGATAGGCGTCGTTGTTCACCAGCGCGTCGATATGGCCGTGCCGCTTCAGAGCCAGCTCGACCAGGGTGGCGGGCTCGATTGCCGAGAGGGCATGGGCGCCCGGGAATTCCGCTTCGTATTTGCGCCGGGCGCTCGGCGCTTCGAACGAGGGATCGTGGGCTAGGATGGTCGCTCCCTGGGCCAAGGCCACACGTGTCGTGCCGTGGCCTGCGAATTTCTCGACATTCGTGATCAGGACCACCCGGTCTTTCAGCAGCATGGCTATTCCTCTAGGTTGCGGCCCATGACAGACGCCCCCGATCCTAGCGCAGCCCGCCCCGAGGGACAGGCCCCGGCTGACCGCGCCTCTTTCGGCTTCCGCGATGTTCCGGCCGCCGAAAAGGCGGGCATGGTGGCGCGCGTTTTCGAGAGCGTGGCGCCGCGTTACGACCTGATGAACGACCTGATGTCGGGCGGCGTGCACCGGCTCTGGAAGAACGCCATGGTCGACGTGGTCCATGCGCGTCCGGGTGAAAAGTTCCTGGATGTGGCTGGCGGTACCGGCGACATCGCTTTCCGTATGCTGCGCCGGCAGGGCGACCGCCCCGACGTCACCGTTTGCGACATCAATCCGGCCATGCTCGAGGTCGGACGTGATCGTGCGATCGACCGCGGCCTGCTGAAGGGCCTTACCTGGACAACCGGCGATGCGGAGAAGCTGCCGTTCCCGGATCGCTCCTTCGACGGCTACACGATCGCCTTCGGCCTGCGCAACGTGACCGACATCGACGCGGCGCTGGCCGATGCCTATCGCGTGCTCAAACCGGGCGGTCGCTTCTTCTGTCTGGAATTCAGCAAGGTGACGTCGGCGCCGGTCGGCCGCCTCTACGATGCCTATTCCGAGCGCGCCCTGCCGTTCTTTGGCAAGGTCATCGCCAGGGACGCCGACTCCTACCGCTATCTGCATGAGAGCATCCGCCGCTTTCCGCCACAGCGCGAGCTTGCGGCCCGCATGCGCGCGGTGGGCTTTGCCAATGTCTCCTGGCGCGACATGTCGCTGGGCGTTGTGGCGCTGCATCAGGGTTGGCGCATCTAGATGTTCCGTGCTCTCCGTAACGGCTGGCGCCTGCTGCGCATGGCGCTGCGCTTCGCCCGTCACGATGCGCTCTTTCCGCTGGAAACGCTCGGCATTGCCCCGGCGCTGATCGCCTGGGCGCGGCTCTTCGCGCTGCGGCGTGATTCGCGGCGGCCGGGCGAGCGCCTGGCGGAGGCGCTGCAGGAGATGGGGCCGTCGTTCATCAAGCTCGGTCAGGCGCTGTCGACGCGCGCCGATCTGCTGAGCGAGGGCGTCGCCGCCGATCTCGCGCGATTGCAGGACCATCTTCCGGCTTTCTCCGGTGCCGAGGCTCGTCGCATCATCGAGGCTGAGCTCGGCCAACCCATCGACGCGATCTTCTCGAGCTTCGAGGACGAGCCGGTCGCTGCCGCCTCGATTGCCCAGGTGCATTTTGCCGTCACGACCGATGGCCGCGACGTCGCGGTCAAGGTCCTGCGGCCTGGCATCGAGAAGGCCTTCGAGCGCGACCTCGACCTTTTCTACTGGATGGCGGAGCTGGTCGAGCGCACCCAGCCGCGGTTTCGCCGGCTGAAGCCCGTCGACTCGGTGCGGGCCTTCGCGGACGTGGTGCGGGTCGAGATGGACCTGCGCATGGAAGCGGCGGCGGCGGAAGAACTCGGCGAGAATTTCGCCGACAATCCCGACTACCGCGCCCCAACGATCGATTGGGACCGTACCGCCGAGCGCGTTATGACCCAGGAGCGGGTCGACGGCACGCCCATCGGCGACCGCGACGCCATCATTGCCGCCGGGCACGATCCCGACCTCATCATGAAGAAGTGCGCCGAGGCCTTTTTCTATCAGGTGTTCCGCGACGGCTTCTTCCATGCCGACATGCACGGCGGCAATGCCTTCGTCGATCGTGAGGGCCGTATCGTGCCGGTCGATTTCGGCATCATGGGCCGTGTCGACGAGGACACACGCGGCTATCTCGCCGAATTGCTGGTCGCCTTCCTGCGGCGTGACTATCGCGCCGTCGCCGAGGTCCAGTTCCGCGCAGGCTACGTGCCGCCCGATCAGTCGGTCGAGACTTTTGCCCAGGCCTGCCGTTCGATCGGTGAGCCGATCTTCGGCAAACCCAGCCACGAGATCTCGATCGCCCGCCTGCTGGCCCAGATGTTGCGCGTCACCGAACAGTTCGAGATGAGTGCGCAGCCACAGCTTTTGCTGCTGCAGAAGACGATGCTGATGGCGGAGGGCATGGGCACCAAGCTCAATCCGCACGTCAATATCTGGGAGCTGGCGCGACCGCTGATCGAGGATTGGATGGTCACACACTTCGGCCCGCGCGCCACTGTCGGCCGCGCCGTCGGAGACCTGACGCACGGCCTGCGCCGCCTGCCGCGCCTGATCGACAGCCTGCTTCTCGTGGCCGAACACGAACGTCGCAAAGCCGAGCGCGCCGCCGCTGAGCCGCCGTCGGCCAGCCGCTGGCGTCCGGCTTTCTCGGAAGTCGTCGCCATCCTGGCCTTGATCGCTGCCATCGCGGCCTGGTGGGATTGAGGCTGGGCACGCGCCCGGCAAAGAGCTGACTGAATGTCTCCCATCGATATCATCGTCGGCCTTGCCGTTTTCCTGCTGGCCGGGACAGTCAAGGGGTTGGTCGGGCTGGGGCTGCCGGCGATCTCGATCGCGCTGATGTCGCTCTACCTGCCACTGCCGGAGGCGATTGCGCTGATCTCGCTGCCGACCATCTTCACCAACATCTGGCAGGCTTCGGTCGGCGGAAAGTTCAAGGTGATCGTGCGGCGCCAATGGCCGCTCATCGTGCCGCTCGCGGTGGTCCTCTACCTCACGGTTTGGCTGATCGGGCAGAAGGGCCCCAACTGGGCCTTCCTGGTACTGGGGACTGTGCTCATCGCCTACAGCGCGCTCGGTCTGTTCCGTATCCGGCTTCACATCCATGCCGATCTCGAGAGGCCGTTGGCGCCGGTGATCGGTGTTGTCTCGGGTTTCGTGGCCGGACTGGTCGGCGTGCCCGTCGTGCCGCTGATGCCTTACCTGCAGGGTCTCGATATCAAGCCGTCGGAACTGGTGCAGACCCTGGGCGTGGTCCTCTGCGCGACTTCCTTCGCACTGACTGCGTCGTTGCTGTTCTTCGGCCTGCTCGATGGCCCGCGCGCCCTTGTTTCTGCGGCGGCGGTCGTGCCGGCAGTGGTCGGGATGTGGCTCGGCCAGCAGATCCGCTCCCGTCTGTCGGTCGAGCAGTTCCGCCTGGCTGTCTTTTGGGCGCTCCTGCTGACGGGGCTGTACACTTTCGCGACCCGGCTCTTGTGATAATCTTCCGGCTATGTTGCACGGCAAGCGCATCCTACTAGTCGTCGCGGGAGGCATCGCGGCGTTCAAGTCGTTGGACCTGATCAGGCGGCTGCGTGAGCGCGGCGCGTCGGTGCGTTGCGTCCTGACCGAGGCCGGCGCGAAATTCGTGACGCCTCTCTCGCTGCAGGCCCTCACTGAGGACAAGGTCTATAGCGACATGTTCTCGCTGACCGATGAAAGCGAGATGGGCCATATCCAGCTCTCGCGCGATGCCGATCTGCTGGTCGTCGCGCCGGCGACAGCGAACATCCTGGCGCGCATGGCCGCCGGCATGGCCGACGATCTCGCTGCCACTGTCCTGCTCGCCACCGACAAGCCCGTCCTCGCTGCGCCGGCGATGAATGTGCGCATGTGGACGCATGCCGCCACCGTCGCCAATGTCGAGACGCTGAAGAAGCGCGGCGTCACCTTCGTGGGGCCCAACGATGGCGCCATGGCGTGCAACGAATTCGGGCCGGGTCGCATGTCCGAACCGCTCGAGATCGTGGCGGCGATCGAGGCACTGCTGACGAGTGAAAAGCCGCTTGCCGGCAAGCGCGCGCTCGTGACCTCGGGACCGACGCGCGAGGCACTCGATCCGGTGCGCTACATCTCCAACCATTCCTCGGGCAAGCAGGGCCATGCCATAGCCCAGGCGCTGGCCCAGCTCGGTGCCGACGTGACCCTGGTGAGTGGTCCGGTCGTGGTGCCCGATCCGGTAGGCGTGCGCGTCGTGCGCGTGGACTCGGCCGACCAGATGCTGGCGGCCTGTCTGGGGGCCGGTGCGGTCGACATCGCCGTCTGCGCCGCCGCCGTGGCCGACTGGAAGGCAGCCAAGCCCGCCACTGCGAAGATCAAGAAGAAGGCGGGCGCCCAGCCACCGGCGCTGGAACTCGCACCCAATCCCGATATCCTGGCGACCCTGTCCAAGCCTGGGCCTAAGCGGCCGGCGCTGGTCGTGGGCTTTGCCGCCGAAACCGAAGACGTGGTTGCCAATGCTGTCGAGAAGCGCACGCGCAAGGGCTGCGACTGGATCTTGGCTAACGACGTATCACCGGCCAAAGGCACCTTTGGCGGGGAGCGCAATACGGTGCATCTGATCAGCGCCAAGGGCGTCGAGGATTGGCCGACGCTCGCCAAGGGGGATGTGGCGATCCGGCTGGCTGGACGCATCGCCTTGCATTTCGGGCAACCGCCCAAGGCGCAGGCGGCGGAATGATGCCGCCCATGACGGGACCATGAAGGGGATAGGGGAGAGGAACGCATGAAGGGCGTGGAAAGCATCGAGATCGAGATTGTTCGTCTTGGCCACGCGCGTGACCTGCCGCTTCCCGACTATGCGAGCACCGCCGCTGCCGGCGCCGATCTGCTCGCTGCCATCGACCAGCCGATCGAGCTGGCATCGCTGGAGCGCCGGATTGTGCCGACAGGTATTTCCATCGCTCTGCCGGTAGGCTTTGAGGCCCAGGTCCGGCCGCGCTCCGGTCTGGCCGCCAAGCATGGTGTCACGGTCGCCAACGCCCCCGGCACGATCGACGCGGATTATCGTGGTGAGGTCGGCGTCATCCTGGTCAATCTCGGCAAGGAGCCGTTCAGGATTGAACGCGGCATGCGAATTGCTCAGATGGTCATCGCGCGCCACGCGCGTGCCGCCTGGCGAGAGGTCGCGAGCCTCGACGAGACGGCGCGTGGCGCAGGTGGTTTTGGTTCTACGGGCGTAGGTGCAGGAGTGGCGGCCGGGTCGGCCAAGCGCGCTTGAGAGGGGGACGGGAACGGCAATGCCTCGCCTCAGCAAGAAGACGATGTTCGCGATCGAGGCGGTCCTCGATGTGGCGTTCCATGTCGGCGAGCATCCCGTGCGCAGCGGCGACATCACCGAACGCCAGCGCATTCCCAAGCGCTATCTCGAGCAGGTGCTGCAGCATCTGGTGCGGGCCGGCATCCTGAACGGCAAGAGAGGTCCGCGCGGCGGCTATCGGCTGGGCCGCGACAAGGTCGACATCACGCTCGGCGAGGTGGTGCGCGTGGTGCGCAACCTCGAGGTCGAGACAGAACCCAGTGATCCGGCCATCGGCTCGCCGCTTGCCCATGAGGTCGTCTGGCCGTTGTGGGAGAAGTTGCGCGAGGAGATGATGTCCCAGCTCGACAACATCACCATCGAAGATCTTTGCCAGCGTGCCCGCGCCAAGGGCCTCGACGTTTCGCCAAGCGCGCACGCCGATCACGTTCCGGTCTGATATACAGCCCTCTGGTGTCATCCGGAGGAGCAGACATGGCAAAGGCGACCAAGGCTAAGGCTGGAACCAAGACGAAGAGCAAGGCGACGAAGGCGAAGCCCAACCCGCGCAACAAGAAGCTCTACGACGAGGGCATGAAGGTCCGTAAGGCCGTGCTGGGTGCGGGCTATGTCGACAATTCGATGGCCGGTGCCGACGATTTCATGATGTCGTTCCAGGATGTCACGACAGAGTATTGCTGGGGCTATGTCTGGACGCGTCCGGGCCTGCCGAAGAAGGCACGTTCGATGCTGAATCTCGCGATGCTGGCGGCACTGAACCGCGGACCCGAACTCAAGCTCCACATCAACGGCGCGCTGAACAACGGCCTCACCAAGGACGAGATCAAGGAGATCTTCCTCCAGGTCGCCATCTACTGCGGCATCCCCGCGAGCCTCGACGCCTTCAAGACGGCGCGCGACGTCTTCAAGGAACGCGGCGTCTGAGCGATGACCGTCGTCGTCAGACCGGCTCGGCCGGGCGAGGCGGCGACGCTCACTGCGCTCTGCATCAGATCGAAGGCGCATTGGGCCTACGACGATGCTTTCATGAAGCTGAGTGCGGCGGCCCTTGCTGTCGACGCGGCGGATATCGCTGCTGGCCGTGTGCTGGTCGCGGCCGCCGCTAAAGGTCCAGCACTTGGGATGGCAGCGGTTCTGGGCGACGGCGAGACGGTCGATCTCGACTCGCTGTTCGTCGATCCGCCAGCGATCGGATCGGGCGCTGGCCGTCTGCTGTTTCAGGCCGCTGCCAGCATGGCGCGCGGCCTGGGCGCACGGCGCATGACCATCCTTGCCGATCCCAACGCCGTGTCGTTCTATGAGCGCATGGGCGCGCGCTTCGTGCGAAACGCGCCGTCCGACGCCATTCCCGGCCGGCTGCTGCCGCTCTATGAATACGACCTCATTTCAGGGGTTGAACCATGACGACGCTTGCACCTCCCGCCACCATTGCCTTCATCGGTCTCGGCATGATGGGGCGTCCGATGGCGACGCGTCTCGTCGAGGCAGGGTTCAAGCTGCGCGTGTTCGACGTCTCGCAGAAGGCGGTTTCGGATTTCGTCGGCGCACATCCTTCGGCTCTGGCGACGGCTTCGGCGAAGGCGGCTGCCCAGGGTGCGGCGGCCCTGATCACCATGCTGCCGGATGGCAAGATCGTGCGGCGGGCCGTGCTCGAAGGCCGTGATGCTGCGGTCGAAGGTCTCGAGGCCGGCGCGCTCGTCATGGACATGAGCTCGTCCAATCCTGTCGATACTCAAAAGCTGGCGCGCGATCTCGCCGGCCGCGGTGTCGCGCTGCTCGATGCGCCGGTGTCGGGCGGTGTGAAACGTGCGGTCGATGGTTCGCTCAGCATCATGGTGGGCGGCGCGGCTGCCGATCTCGAACGTGTGCGGCCGGTGTTCGGTGCCATGGGCAAAACCATCACCCTGTGCGGCCCAGCCGGCGCAGGGCATGCGCTGAAGGCGCTGAACAACTATCTGTCGGCGGCGGGGCTGGTCGCCATGTGCGAGGCGCTGGTGGTAGGCGAGGCTTTCGGGCTCGATCCCGGCACGATGGTCGATGTCTTCAATAGCTCGACAGGCAAGAGCAACGCCACCGAAGTGAAGGGTCGTCAGTTCGTGGTGTCACGTACTTTCTCGGCAGGTTTCACGACGGCGCTGATGGCCAAGGACCTGCGCACCGCCGGCGACGTTGCCCAGCACCTCAAGCTCAAGATGCCGAACCTCCAGCAGGCCGTTTCCTACTGGACGGCGGCCGACGGCAAGCTTGGCAAGGGTGCCGACCATACCGAGATCTTCCGCTATGCCGAGATGCTGGCAGAGGAGGAGTCATGAGCCAGGCCTTTACACTCGACGGGACCTACATCCATCTTCGGCCGGACGAGCGAGCATCCGTCGTCGAAGGCGGCGAAGCCTTCTGGGCGACGGTCGATCAGCGCCGCGAACTCCAAAAAGGCCGGCTGATGGGCATTTTCGACCAGTCCGGCGATTGGCCGCATTGGGAACGCCACCCGGCCGGCGAGGAGATCCTGACCCTGCTGTCGGGCGAGATGGAGATGGTGATCGAGACGGCGTCCGGGGAACAGCGGACGGCGCTCATCCCCGGGCAGACCTTCGTCGTGCCACAGGGTGCCTGGCATCGCGGCATCGTGAAAAAGCCCGGCCAGCTCCTGTTCGTGACCCCCGGGGCCGGCACCGAACACCGGCCGGTGGCGACGGCGGGGCTTTGACAGGGCCGGGGTGCGTCCCTATATAAACGTTACCTTTGGGCCCCTGGCACTGCCTCCCCGGCGGTAACTCGACGGGGCCCACCAGTACGACACAGCGCTGTTTTCAAGGTTTGGCCGTCCCGGCCAACGCAAGCGCGTGCGTCATTTCCCACCAGACTGAAGACAAATGAATCTCCAAGACCTCAAGAAGAAGAAGCCTCCCGAACTCCTGGCCTTTGCCGAAGAGCAGGGCGTGGAGGGTGCGGCGATGATGCGCCGCCAGGAGCTGATGTTCGCCATCCTGCAGAAGCTCGCCGCCGCCGATCAGGCGATTTTCGGCGTCGGCACCATCGAGGTGCTGCCCGACGGCTTCGGCTACCTGCGCTCGATGGAAGCCAACTACCTACCCGGCGCCGACGACATCTATGTCAGCCCCACGCAGGTCCGTAAGTTCGGCCTGCGCACCGGCGACACGGTCGAAGGCGAGATCCGCGCGCCCAAGGACGGCGAGCGCTACTTCGCCATGGTGCAGATCAACAAGATCAACTTTGACGATCCGGACGCGCTGCGCCATCGCATCAACTTCGACTCGCTGACGCCGCTCTATCCCGACGAGAAGCTGAAGCTTGAACTCGAAGGCGGTGCTGCCGCCATGGCGCCGGCCGTCGCCGAAGAATCGGTGGGTGGTGCACGCGCCACCTCGTCGGGCCGCGTCGGCGCGCGCCGCACCGGCACGCTGACCAAGAAGGCCGGCACCACGCCGCAACAGCAGCTCGACATCTCGACCCGCGTGATCGACCTGATTGCGCCGATCGGCAAGGGCCAGCGCGCCCTGATCGTGTCGCCGCCGCGTACCGGCAAGACCGTGCTGCTGCAGAATATTGCGCACGCCATCACCGCCAACAACCCGGAGGTCTTCCTCATGGTGCTGCTCGTCGACGAGCGACCCGAGGAAGTGACCGACATGCAGCGTACGGTGAAGGGCGAGGTCGTGAGTTCGACCTTCGACGAACCGGCCAGCCGCCACGTCGCCGTTGCCGAGATGGTGATCGAGAAGGCCAAGCGCCTGGTCGAGCACAAGAAGGACGTGGTGATCCTGCTCGACTCGATCACCCGCCTCGGTCGCGCCTACAACACCGTCGTGCCCAGCTCCGGCAAAGTGCTGACCGGTGGCGTCGATGCCAACGCTCTGCAGCGGCCCAAGCGCTTCTTCGGTGCAGCGCGTAACATCGAGGAAGGTGGCTCGCTCACTATCATCGCCACGGCGCTGATCGATACCGGCAGCCGCATGGACGAGGTGATCTTCGAAGAGTTCAAGGGCACCGGTAACTCCGAAATCATCCTGGACCGCAAGGTTTCCGACAAGCGCACCTTCCCGGCGATCGACATCACCAAGTCGGGCACCCGCAAGGAAGAGCTGCTGGTCGACCGTGCGACGCTCTCGAAGATGTGGGTGCTGCGCCGCATCCTCATGCCGATGGGCGCCGTCGATGCCATCGAGTTCCTGCTCGACAAGCTGCGCACGGCGAAGACCAACCAGGACTTCTTCGGTTCGATGAACCAGTAAGCCTTACGGTAAGCCGCGGGCCTCACGGCTCGCGGCGAACCAGGCCCAGGCCATGGCCTGCATCGCCAGCAGGGCGAAGGTCACGAGCTGATGGGCCTGGGGGCGTGGCAGGCCATGCGCGGTTTCCATCCAGGCCAGTGCCGGACCGATCGCGGCCTGTACCAGGAACGCGATCCCCATACAGACCAGATTGAGCGTGGTGTTCACCCGGCCGGCGAGTTCGGGCGCGAAGGCGCGCGTGACCAGCGCGTAGCAGACGACCGGCATGCCACCCAGCATGACGTAGGTGAACCACAGGAGCTTGGGCATCGTGGTGACGTTCATCGCGATCGGCACATGGATGGCGAGGAACAGCAGCCCGTAGACCAACAGCACGCGCCCGCCGCGGATGCCACGGCGGTGCAGCAGGTCGACGATCATGCCGCTGAAGAAGTAGCCTGGGATGATGGCGATCGAGAGCGCGAACAGCGCGACACCCACCGACGGTTCGTCGAGATGGGCAACGTCGCGTAGCCATCCCGCTGCCCAGAAGCTCGCATAACAGATCCAGACACCCAGCGAGAAAGTGGGGGCCAGGCCCGCGCGCCAGAAGAGGGGCGTCTTGAGCACACCCAGCAGACCGTGCACTTCGTCTTTCAGCCGGCCCTTGCCGCCGCGTTCGTAAGCAGGTGCGGCGAGCAACTGATAGAGCGCCACGGCCACGGTGATGACGGCCAGGGCCAGGAAGATGTGGCGCCAATCGTAGTCGACCAGCAGCCACTGCACCGGCCGCGTCGCCATGGCCGCGCCCAGCCCGCCGAAGGTCATCATGATGGCATTGGCAAGTGGCAGGCGGCCGATCGGCCAGTAAAGGACATTGGCCTTGAAGCCGCACATCAACGCGACGGACAGGCCGAGACCGATCAGGGCGCGGCCGATGCTGAGCGTCACCACGTCCTGACCGAAGGCGAAAACGACGGCGCCAACTGCCGTCGCCAGCAGCATCACCGGCGCTACGCGGCGCGGGCCGAATCGGTCCAACGCCACGCCGGCCGGCAGCTGGGCAACCACGAAGGCCGCGAGATACATTGAGGTCACGACGCCGATCGCCGCTTCGCCGAGGCCGAGTTCGCTCTGCAGCGCCGGCGCCACCACGGCGTTCAACGAGCGGAAGAGGAAACTCAGGAAATAGCCCAGCGCGAACGGCAGGAAGGCCGTCAGGACCAGTTTCAAGAGGGCGTCCCCGCCGGGCGATCGCCGGTGCGGGCGAACACGGCGCTGGCATGCACGATGCGCTCCTCGCCGACCATCAGGTAGCAATTGGCGAAAGCCAGGCGGCCGCCGACTTTGTGCACGTCGACATGCGCCTCGACCCAGTCGCCGAGCTTGGCCGATCCGGCGAAATCCGTCTTCACGCTCGCCGTGGTGAGCATGGGCGACGGCGTTTGGCTGCGTGTCGTGCGATAGCCCAAGGCAATGTCGCAAAGCGTCATCAGCAGCCCGCCATGGGCGATGCCGCGTGCATTGGCATGCTTGGGCTGGATGCGCAGGCCGACCACGAAGGTGCCGTCACTGTTCTCGCGATAGAAGAATGGCCCGTTGTGATCGAGGAACGGGCTGGTGCGAAACAGCGGTTTGAAACCGTCGGGCGGATTACTGTCCATACTGAGACCCTCTACGCTCAAACGCCGAGATCGGCCGCGACCGCGCGTCGTTGTTCGGCACTGACATCGACCTTCTTGCCGAACCACGCTTCGAAGCCCGGCCGACCCTGATGCAGCAACATGCCTAGCCCGTCGACGCAGCGATTGCCACGCGCGCGGGCCGCGGCGAGCAGTCCGGTTTCGAGCGGCACGTAGACAATGTCGTAGACCGCGGCCTGGCGGGGCAACGGTGCGAGATCGATATCGAGCGCAGGCTGGCCCTTCATGCCGAGCGACGTGGTGTTGACCAACAAGGTGGCTCCAGCAAGCAGTTCGCTTCGTTCGTTCCAGGAGCCGATGACGACGCGACGACCATCCGACGGTGTGAAGGCGACGCCAAGATCGACGGCGGATTGGCGGGTGCGGTTGACCATTCGGAGTTCGGGCACGCCCTCATCGATCAGGCTCGCTACCACGGCGCGCGCAGCACCACCGGCGCCTAGCACCAAGACCGGCCCCGAGGTGGCCGTCCAATGCGGTGCATTGTATTTCAGGGCCTCGAGAAAGCCGAACGCATCAGTGTTGCGACCTTCCAGCGTACCGTCGGGCTGTTTCACCACGGTGTTCACCGCGCCGATGCGCTTGGCCACGGGATCGATGTGATCGAGCAGCGGCATGATCTCGATCTTATGCGGCAGGGTGAGGTTGCAGCCGCGCGCATTGGGCGTGCGCTTGAGAAAGGTGACCAGCTCTTCGAGCGCGGCGCGGCGCGGCTCGACCGGCAGGCGGCCGTAGTGACCGTCGATGCGGTTCTGCCGCAGCCAAAAGCCATGGAGAGCCGGCGAGCGCGAATGTTCGACTGGCCAGCCGACGATGGCGGCGAAGGGCCGACCCTGCGCTTCGGCAACGAGTTGTTCGTAGGCGTTCACGCGGATTTCTCCCGGGATTTCCCTTGGGCCTTTTCCAGGCCTATCCCGTGCTCGGCCAGGAAGGAGAGTAACGGCAGCAGCGGCAAGCCGAGAATGGTGAAGTAGTCGCCATCGATGCGGCTGAACAAATGGGCGCCAACGCCTTCCAAGTGATAGGCGCCGACCGAAGACGTGATGCCTTCACCGGCACGCGCCAGGTAGGCGTCGAGGAAAGACTCGGTGAAAGGCCGCATCGTGAGGCGGGCACGCTCGTTATGGTGCCATAGCCGTGCACCGCCGCGCGCGACGACGACCGACGAACAAAGCTCGTGCATCTGGCCGCGGAGATCGAGGAGCTGCTGGCGGGCCGCCGCGAGTGTCGGTGGTTTGTCGAACAGGCGGCCATTGCAGGCGAGCGTCGAATCAGAGCCAATCACCATCGCTGCAGGATGTCGTTTTGAAACACGCTGCGCCTTGAGCTCGGCCAGAGTCTCGGCAACGTCCTGCGGTGCGGCGCGTTCAGCGACGAGGCTCAGTTTCACCTCGTCCTCGTCGACCCCCGACGGCTCGATCGTGAAATCGAGGCCGGCATTGGCGAGGAGCTGGCGGCGCGAGGGACTGGCAGAGGCGAGAATGAGCATGGATCAGGCGGGTTCCAGTCGGTAGAGACCGCCGGAATCGGTATGGGTCACGACGTAGATCAGGCCATCGGGGCCCTGCCGGACGTCGCGGATATACGGAAGCAGGTCGACGAGCAACCGTTCCTCGCTCACGTACCGTTCGCCATCGAGCTCGATGCGAAACAGCGCGTTGTTGGAGAGGGCGCCCGTAAACAGCGAGCCCTTCCAGCCGGGAAAGCGATCGCCGGTGTAGAAGGCAAGACCGCTGGGCGAGATCGACGGCACCCAGAAGCGAACCGGATCTTCCATCCCGGGCAAGCTCTTGTTGGGGCTGATGACGGCGCCGCTATAGTCGACGCCATGGGTCGCGAGCGGCCAGCCATAGTTGGCGCCGGCCTTCAGCAGGTTGAGTTCATCGCCACCCCGCGGGCCGTGCTCGGTCAGCCAGATACGGCCGGTCGTAGGGTGCATCGCCATGCCCTGCGGGTTACGATGGCCATACGAGAAAATTTCCGGCCGCACGCCGGCGCGGCCGACGAAGGGATTGTCGGAGGGTACGGAACCGTCGTCGCGAAGCCGCACGACCTTGCCGCCGAGATCGTCGAGCCTCTGGGCGCGCTGCATCTGATAGCGTTCACCAGCGGTCACGTAGATCAGCCCCGCACGGTCGAAGACGATGCGCGAGCCGAAGTGCAGCCCGCCTGAAGTGCGTGGCAAGGCTTCGAAGATCGGCTGGACGTTTCGCAACCCACCGCCGTCGCGGAATTCAGCGCGCGCCAACACCGTAGCTGCACCGCCTTCCCCTGGCCCGGAGTAGGTCAGACAGAGCGTACGGTTCTCGACAAAGCGCGGATGCAGGCAGATGTCGAGGAGGCCACCCTGGCCGCTGGCCACGACCCGCGGCACGCCGCCGATCGGTGCGCGCTCCAGCCGGCCGTTGGCGAACACGCGCAACCGGCCGGGCCGCTCTGTGATCAACAGGCGGCCGTCCGGCAGGAAGGCCATGCCCCACGGCTGTTCGAGGTCCTGGGCGAGCGTTACCACGCGATACGACGCCTTTGCACTGCGCAGGACCATCTGCGCGCGGGCGATCGCTGGCGCCGCCAGCAGGGCGGCGGCTGTCGTAAAAAGAAGGTCACGGCGCCGTGGCAATAAACCCTCCTGACAACAGGGCTGCGCTGGGCTGGCGCGAAAAAGGCCGGTCACTATACTCGACGCCGCCGAGCGGGGGGACCTTCAGTGACCACCGCCTCACTGGGGAGCTTCTTATGTCCAAGTCCATCCTGATTCATGAAAATGGCGGTCCCGAGAAGATGAAGCTCGAGGACGTCGAGGTCGGTTCGCCTGGCCCCGGCCAGGTAAAGATCCGTCACACCGCAATCGGCCTCAACTTCATCGATGTCTATACCCGCTCCGGCCTCTACCAGACGCCGTTGCCCAACGCCGTCGGCCGCGAAGGCGCGGGCGTGATCGTCGAAGTCGGCCCCAAGGTGAGGGGCTTCAAGAAGGGCGATCGTGTCGCCTATTGCGGCGTGCTCGGTGCCTATTGCGAAGAGCGCCTGATGGGTACCGACCAGCTCGTGCATGTGCCGAAGGGCGTGAGCGACGAGCAGGCCGCGGCGATCATGCTGAAGGGCATGACGACGGAATATCTCGTCGACCACACGCCCAAGGGCTGGCTGAAGAAGGGCGACACCATCCTGTTCCATGCCGCCGCCGGCGGCGTCGGTCTGCTGTTCGGCCAGTGGGCCAAGGCACGCGGCTACAAGGTGATCGGCACGACCTCGTCGGCCGAGAAGGCCGCTCTCGCCAAGAAGAATGGCTACAAGTGGGTGATCGACTACACCAAGGACGACATCGTTGCCGAGGTGAAGAAGATCACCAAGGGCAAGGGCGTGCCCGTCGTGTTCGATGGTGTCGGCAAGGATACCTGGAATGCTTCGCTCGACTGCTTGCAGCCGCGCGGCCTGATGGTGTCGTTCGGCAATGCTTCCGGCGCAGTGCCGCCGGTAGCGCTCGGCATCCTGAACACCAAGGGCTCGCTCTATGTCACACGTCCGAGCCTCGGCGCCTACACCGCCACGCGCGCCGAACTCGAAGCGAGCGCCAAGTCGCTGTTCAAGATGGTGAAGAGCGGCAAGGTGAAGATCGCCATCGATCAGCGCTATCCGCTGGGCGACGCTGCGCAGGCGCATATCGATCTCGAGAGCCGCAAGACCACCGGTCAGACGATCCTGGTTCCCTGAGCTGCGTCCTGAGGTTTGGTATAGCGTTGCCGTAGATGGTCATTGTCGGATTGACCGGCTCGATCGGCATGGGCAAGTCGACCGCAGCGAAGATGCTGCGGGAGATGGGCGTGCCCGTGTACGACGCCGATGCCGCCGTTCATGAACTGCAGGCGCCTGGTGGCGCGGCTCTTCCCGGAATCGAAGCGGCGTTCCCCGGCGTCGTGAAGGCGGGCGTGCTCGACCGCCAGGCGCTGGGTGCGCGCGTCTTCGGCAACAAGGAGGCGCTGCGCCGGCTCGAGGCGATCGTGCATCCGCTGGTCTTCAAGAAGCAGCGCGCCTTCCTGCGGCGGGCCGCGCTGGCCGGCGAGAAGCTGGTGGTGCTCGATATCCCGCTGCTCTTCGAGGGGCTGGGGGAGCGTCGCGTGGATGCGACGCTGGTCGTGAGCGCGCCGGCCTTTCTGCAGCGCCGGCGCGTCATGGCCCGGCCCGGCATGACGGCGGAGAAATTTGCCGGCATCCTGCGTCAGCAGGTGCCGGATACCCTGAAGCGTCGCAAGGCCAGCATCGTGATCCCGACGGGTATGGGGCTGGCGCCGACTCGGTCGGCGCTGGTTCGTGCTGTGGCCGAACTACGCACATTGCCAGGGCGATTCTGGCCCCCCAATCCGTGGCGGGAGAAATTCACAGGCCAGCTCGCGCGCGCCCGTCGTAAATAGCACCGCAAGTAAGCTAGAACGGGTCAATGCGCGAAGTCGTTCTCGATACGGAAACCACGGGCCTCGACCCTCTCGCCGGCCATCGCGTGGTCGAGATCGGCTGCATCGAGCTCGTGAACATGGTGGCCACGGGCCGCTCGTTGCAGCTCTATCTTAATCCCGAGATGCCGATGCCGGCGGGCGCGCAGGAAGTGCACGGCCTCACCGACGAGTTCCTGGCGGACAAGCCGCTGTTTGCCGACAAGGTCGAGGAATTCATCGAGTTCCTGGGCGACGCGCAGCTCGTGATCCATAACGCGCAGTTCGACCTGGGCTTCCTCAATGCCGAGCTGGCGCGCACCGGCCGCGCGAAGCTGACGAACGATTATGTCGACACGGTTTCGTTGGCGCGGCGCAAGTTTCCCGGCCAGCGCGCCAGCCTCGACGCCCTCTGCGATCGCTTCAGCATCGACAATGCCAAGCGCACCAAGCACGGGGCGTTGCTCGATTCCGAACTATTGGCTGAGGTCTATCTCGAGCTGAGCGGCGGCCGGCAGCGCGATCTGGGTCTCGCGCCCGAGATGGCGGCGACGGGCCTGAGCGGCATGCTGGCGGTGAAGCGACCGGTGCGTCCGGCACGTCCGCATGTAGCGAGCGCCGCGGAACTCGCCGCCCATGCCGAGTTCCTGAAGAAAGTCAGCGATCCGATCTGGCTGAAGGAGTAGCGCTGGAAGTACGTCCCCAGCGCCCTCCACTGGCAGAGGATCAGGCGTGGCCGACCGGCCCGGCCGCGAGGCCCGGGATCTGGCCGCCATTGGCTTCGAGCTGCTGGCGGTAGAGTGCCACGAAATCGACCGGAGCGATGTTGAGCGGCGGGAAGCCAGCCTCGCGCGTGGTGTTGGCCACGATGGCGCGAGCGAAGGGGAAGAGCAGCCGCGGCGTTTCGATGTAGAGCATCGGACCATAGGCATCCTGCGGCAGGTCACCGAGGGTCACCGTGCCGGCATAGACCAGCTCGAGCATGAACAGCGGCTCTTTCTCCGGCGTATGCGCCGAGGCCTCGATGGTCAGCGACACCTCGAAGGTCTTGGTGTCGAACTGCCGGTTGGCGACCTGCACGTTCAGCGTGAGCTGCGGCTGTGTCTGCTCGATCAGGCTCTGCGGCGCGCGCGGATTCTCGAAGCTGAAATCCTTGATGTACTGGCCGTGCATGGTGAGCGGCGCGGCAGGACCCTGCTGCGGCTGGCCGGCAGTCGGGTTCGACGGAGGAGGGGTGGTCGTCATGGGCGCTCTTTCCAATATTTGCTGCGGCGCGGCGGTACCATGCAGGGCTGCACTGCACAAGATGCGGGCAGGATCAGAGGGCGAGCAATTGCCAAGAACCCTAGTAGAAGCGATGATATTTTTCCCGATATTTGCACGTCCCGGCTAACTATGAACCGCTCGTCTTCGCGTCCCCCGACTTTGCGACCCTTGGTCGGAATTTCCGCCTGCCTCAAGGAAAATGGCCGCGGCGGCTGGCACCATACGGTCGGCGAAAAATACGTCCAGGCAGCGATTCGCGCCGTCGGCGCCCTGCCGGTGTTGATCCCGGCCATCGGCCCGGAGTTCGATGACACGACCGGCTTGCTACCGGCCTTGGACCGGCTGCTCGATGCTCTCGACGGCGTGCTGTTGACCGGCAGTCCGTCGAATGTCGAGCCGCACCACTATGGCAAGGAAAGCCGTGACGGCACGCTGCACGACGCGGCGCGCGACGCCACCACTCTCCCGCTGATCCGCCACACGATCGCCCGCGGTGTACCGCTGTTTGCGATCTGCCGCGGCCTCCAGGAAGTGAATGTGGCCTTGGGCGGTTCGTTGCACCAGCATGTGCACGAGGTCGACGGCCGCCGGGACCATCGTTCGCCAAAGTCACCCGACATGGATGTGAACTATGCGCCGGCGCACGATATCGACATCGTCGAAGGCGGCATGTTGCACCGACTGCTGGGCGAGCGCCGGGTGAAGGTGAACTCGCTGCATGGCCAGGGCGTCGATATGCTGTCGCCACGTGCGAAGATCGAGGCGATCTGTTGCGAGGACGGACAGGTCGAGGCGCTGAGCATCCCCGATGCGCAGGCCTTCGCCCTCGCGCTGCAGTGGCACCCCGAATACAAGGCGCTGGAGAATCCGATCTCCATGAAACTGTTCGACGCTTTTGCCGCGGCTTGTCGTACGCGCATGGTAGAGCGTGCCGGATCGCTGCTGCGGGCGGCGGAATAACCCCGTGTCTGCACCGGCCACCCGTAACAACGCGCGTCGCGACTTCTACGAGCGCATTGGCGGACTTTCGATGGCGCCGCTCTGGGAGTCGCTGCACCAGCTCGTGCCGCCGCAGCCCGCGCCGAAATATCAGGCCGCGCATTGGGACTACGACAAGGTCCGCCCCTTCCTGATGGAGTCGGGCGCGCTGATCACCGCCAAGGAGGCGGTGCGGCGCGTGCTGATCCTGGAAAATCCGGCGATGCCGGGCAGCGCCTGCATCACTCCGACGCTCTATGCCGGCCTGCAGCTCATCCTGCCGGGTGAAGTGGCGCCGTCGCACCGCCATACCCAGTCGGCGCTGCGCTTCATCGTCGAAGGCGAGGGTGCCTACACCGCCGTCGATGGCGAGCGCACGATCATGCACGAAGGCGACTTCGTCATCACGCCGACCTGGACCTGGCACGATCACGGCAACGATTCGTCGAAGCCGATGGTCTGGCTCGACGGCCTCGACATCCCGATGGTCGCGATGTTCAACGCAGGCTTTGCCGAGAATGGCGCGGAAGACGAGCAGGCTGTCACCGCGCCTGCCGGTACGTCGGATGCGAAGTTCGCCAGCGGTCTGCTGCCGGTTGACTGGAAGCCCGCCCGTCAGACATCGCCGATCTTCAACTATCCCTATGCCCGCACGCGCGAGGCGCTGGACGGGCTCGCCAAGGCCGGTCCGCCCGACGCCTGCCACGGTTACAAGCTGCGCTACGTCAATCCGGCGAGCGGCGGCGCTCCGATCGCCACTATGGGCACCTTCATGCAGCTCCTGCCCAAGGGCTTCGCCAGCGCGCCCTATCGCAGCACCGACGGCACGGTCTTCTCTGTGGTCGAGGGTGAAGGCGAAAGCCGGATCGGCGACATGGTGATGCGCTGGAAGAAGCGCGATCACTTCGTGGTGCCGAGCTGGGCGAAGGTCGAGCATAGTGTCGACAGCGACGCGGTGCTCTTCTCCTTCTCCGATCGTCCGGTGCAGGAGAAGCTCGACCTGTGGCGCGAGGATCGCGGCGGCAAGTAAGGAGCTGCCGCCGCTTAGGAAGCGGCCGCCAGCCAGCCCGCTTCCTTCACCTGTTCGCGATAGGTCTTGCTCACGGGCACGCGCAGGCCGTTGCGCAGGACAAGAACGGGTCGCCCCGCATCACGCTCGACCGAGGTGACGGCGCCTTCGGCCACCCACCAGGAACGATGGACCTGGCGGCCATGCGCCGGCCCCAGCTCGGCCAAGGCGTCCCGCAGCCTCAACAGAATGAGGTCGCTGCCGAGTGCCGTGTGGATGCGGAGGTAATGATCCTCCATCTCCAGCGCCAGCAGGTCGCGGCCGAGGGCTGGCGGCACACGGCGGAAGAAGTCTGGCGCAGCGGGCGCAACGGTCGCCGGAGCAGCCTCCGTGGGCGCCGTAGGAGTCGCCGCGAGACGGGCCCGCTCGCTGTCGGCGTCGGCGTGCCGGCGCCGCTCGATGAAAAGCCCGACCAGAACCGAGACGACCATGGCCAGGAACGCGTTCTCGGCGAGGATCTCGGGCACGAAGGAGAGTGGAATCGGCCGGACCAGCCAGCCGACCAGGATCATGATCGCGGCAGTGCCGGGCACCGAGGCTACGAGGCCGGCGACCGCCATGCGGGCCGCGACCGGCCACTGGCTGGTCGGCTCGAAAGTGCGCAGCAGGCGTGCGTACAGCAGGACCTGCAGCCAGAAGACAAGCGCCGTCGACGTGAAGAAGAACAGCCGGACGGGAAACCCCATCGACAGGTAGCTGCCGAAGGGGCCGATGACGGCCATGACGATGGCGAACCCGAGCACCCACGGCACGTGTAAGAGCAGCAGTCTCCAGCCGGTGATTTCACGCATCGCCAAATGATGATCGCTGCCGGTTCACGAAAAAACCAGCCCACTTACGCAAGGATTATGGAGAGCCGGCGGTCTCCCGCCGATCTTGATGGCCGCCGATGTCATTGCAGCCTTGAGGAGCCTCTATGTTGTTCGTCTGGCAGATGATCGTCCATACGCCGCCCTGGGTGTGGCCGCTGCTGTTGGCCCTTCTCTGGCTAGGCTGGCAGGGGCTGAGGCCGCGGACTGTGCCCGTGTGGCGTGTTGCACTCCTGCCGCTGATTGGTCTGATCGTCTCCTTGACCGGTCTTGTCGCCTCGCAGAAGCCGATGGTGGCCTTCGGCTGCTGGATGGCGGTGCTGCTGCTTGCCCTGCTGCCAGGTTACGGCCTTGGCCGCCGCCGACCGGCTCGCCGGTTGCCCGACGGTCGCATCGAACTCGCCGGCGGCTGGTTCAGCCTCGTCTTCGGCCTGTCGGTATTCTTCGTGCGCTATGCACTCGGTGCGTCGGCTGGCATCTGGCCAGTCCTGCGCGGCGACCCGCTCTGGGTCGCCCTGTCTGCAGGCGTGGGCGGCGCCATCGCGGGCGTGGGTCTGGGCTGGCTGGCGGCCGTCCTGGTGCGCGCGCGCCGCGAGGCTTTGGCAGCCGATCAAGTGTTTCAAGCGCGTTGTGCGAACTGAGATCCAGATCAGGGGGCTTTCATGGGATTCTCTGTGCGTATGCCATTCAGCCTTTCGCTCTCGTCTTTCCTGTTGGGCTTGATGGCGATCATTGGCCTGTCATTGCCTTCAGGCGCGGCGATGGCCGATGAGGCCGGCTGGCGGCAATTCACGGTTCCAGTTTCGCCATCGAATGCCGAAGTCATTCCGGTTGCGCTGTATTACCCGACGCAGGCAACGCCGCGTGCGATCGCGATGGGTCCATTCACTCTCAATGTCGCGATCCAGGCGTCGCCGAACGAGAAATTCAGAGGCCTCATCGTCGTGAGCCACGGAACGGGCGGGTCCGAACTCGGGCACAGCAGCCTGGCGGAAGCGCTCGCAAAGCGAGGTTATCTGGTCGCGGCGCTCCGGCATCCGGGTGACAACTGGCAGGATCGTTCGTTGTGGTCGAAACCCCCAGAACGCTATTTCATCGAAAGGCCCGCGCAAGTCTCGCGAGTGATCGATGCCCTGCTGGGCGATCCCGCATGGAAGGACCGAATCGCGGCGGATGCGCAGGGGCCGCGCATCGGTGCAATCGGGCATTCGGCCGGCGGTTACACGGTGATCGCCCTGGCGGGCGGTCAGGCCGATCTGCTGCGCATCGCCGAGCATTGCCGGGACAATGCCGCCGCCGACCCGATCTTCTGCGGCATGAGGCGACAGCCGGCCCAACCGCCGCAAGCCGTGCAATCGATTGCACCGACCACCGACAAGAGGGTTCGCGCCGTCGTCGCCCTGGCACCGTTTGGCGCAGCCTTCACGGCGTCATCGCTGGCGGAGATCAAGATCCCAGCCTTGATCTACGCAGCTGAGCTGGATCGCTGGCTGGTTCCGCGCTTTCACGCAGACTGGATTGCCCTCAACACGCCGCGAGCAAAATCTCATCAGGTCCGCAATGCCGGGCACTTCGCTTTCCTGGACCCACCCAGTGTCCCGATCCCCACGCCGGACGGCGATGCGCGCGCCGATCCGCCTGGATTCGACCGCCGGGCGCTGCTCGCCCGCTTGCAGGTGGAACTACCTGACTTTTTCGACGCGGTGTTCCCAGCCCAACCTTGATCAGGCCGTGCGCCGCCTCTGTGCGGCGATGGAGCCTGCACACTGGTCGGGCGGCGCCAACGGGCGTAGCTGCGTGTCGTAGGCATCGGCGAACTCGGCGCGCCAGGGCTGGCCGTCGCGCTGGTACATCGACACGAACAAGGTGCAGCCATCCGATTGGTAACGCAGCACGCGCGCCGGCCCGTCCTTGCGGTCGAGCTGCGGGGCGCCGAGAAGCGCCGTCAGCTGCGCTTCATCGAGGCCCTTGAGGCGGTCCTGAGAAATTGGCGAACCGGCATTGCGCGAGTTGAAAACACCCTTCTCGCCGCCGGAAAGCGAATATTGCTGATTGCCTGTCTGGCATCCCCCTAACAAGAGGATTGATGCCAGTGCCCCCGTCGTCCATTTCATGCTCGCACTTTAGCGCGGGCCTGCCGGTGGATTAAAGGGTGGCTTCAGCATTTGCGCGATATGAACCATCGCCGCGACGCCGAGGACCGGTACGATCAGGTTCAGGATCGGGATGGTGCCCAGGAAAACGATGGCCGCGCCGGTCAGCCAGAGCGTGCCGCCGTTGGCCTTGCGCCAGGCGCGAACCTCGGCCGGGTCGCGGCGGCGCAGCGCCACCTGCTCATAGTATTCACGACCAGCCAGCCAGCCGTTGACTCCATAGAACAGGACGGCGCCCAGCCCGGCCACGAACAGTGCCACCAGGTAGAAGGGCAGCATCAGCAGGTTCAGGACGATCAGGGTCACCAGGAACAGGATGCCCGACCAGATGCCGGTCCAGACCGGAATGCCCCGCGCCGGCCCGAGCTTCGGATAGTGCTCGCTCTCCACGATGTCGGCGATCTTCTCCATGAAGATCGAGATCACGATGCCGAAGCTCGCGGGAAAGAGCATCAGCGCCAGCACGACCACGGCGCCGCCGCCCAACCAGCGGATGGCGTCGTTGAGCCAACTCCACTGGAAGGTGGCGAAGGACTGCAACGCCCACCAGGCCAGGACACCGATGCCCACCTGCAGCACCAGCGACAAGGCCAGTGACTGCCAGATGATGCCGCGCAGCCTGGGATCGCTGAGCTGCCGGACCGCGAGTTCGAAGGCGCGGATCATGCGCCTTTGTTATGCCTGCGCGCCGACGACGCCTGCGGCCTTCAGCTCGCCGATCTCCTTTGCCGAGAAGCCACGCTCGCCCAGGATCTCGTCGGTGTGCTGACCGCGCTTGGCGGCCGGCCCACGGACACCTTCCTTGGTGCGCGAGAAGCGCGGCGCCGCCGCGGGCTGCTGGAAGCCCTGAACGTCGACATAGGCGTTGCGCGCCTTGGCGTGCGCATGGCTCGGGGCTTCCTTCATGGTCAGCACCGGTGCAAAGCAGATGTCGGTACCTTCCATGATCGCGCACCATTCATCGCGCGTCTTGGTCTTGAAGATGCCTTCGAGGCGGGTCTTGAACTGGCCCCACGCCTTGCGATCCATCTGCGCGGGCAGTGATTCGCCCTTCAGCCCGGTCTTCTCGAGGAGCAGTTCGTAGAACTGCGGCTCGATCGAGCCAATACAGACATGCTTGCCGTCCTTGGTCGCGTAGGTGCCGTAGAAGTGCGCGCCGCCATCGAGCATGTTGGTCTCGCGCTCAGCATCGTTCCAGAGACCGGCGCCGGCCATGCCATAAATGCCGCCCAGCAGAAGGGCGGCGCCATCGACCATGGCGGCATCGACGACTTGACCCTTACCCGAACGTTGCGCTTCGAGCAGGCCGCACACCATGCCGAAGGCCAGCAGCATGCCGCCGCCGCCGAAATCGCCGACCAAGTTGAGCGGCGGCGTCGGCCGGTCCTTGCCACCGATCGCATGCAGCGCACCCGTCAGGGCGATGTAGTTGATGTCGTGGCCGGCCGCCTTGGCGAGCGGGCCTTCCTGACCCCAACCCGTCATGCGGCCATAGACCAGTTTCGGATTGCGCTTCAGGCAGACATCCGGCCCGAGGCCGAGCCGCTCGGCGACACCGGGACGGAACGGTTCCGTGAGGCCGTCAGCCTTCTCGATCAGGCGCAGCACGACCTCGATGCCTTCCTTCTTCTGCAGGTCGACCGAGACCGAACGACGGCTCCTGTTGTGCACCGCGAACTTCGGATCGGCGAGGCGGTCCATCACGTGCGCCTTGGTGCGATCGACACGGATCACGTCGGCGCCCATGTCACCCAGCATCATCGAGCACATCGGGCCCGGCCCGATGCCAGCCAGCTCGACGATCGTCAGTCCTGAAAGTGGCCCCGCCATGATTCCCTCCTGCAGAATGCGCCATCCTTGATGTGCCAATGGTAGCCGAAGGGTTCGGCGTTACAAAACCTGTCCTCCGGTCTAAAGTTCGCGCCGCGATAAAGACGGTCGGAGGAAATGGGATGGAGTTGGGCCGCATTGTCACGACGGCGGCGCTGGTGTTTGGCCTGGCGGGATCGGCGCTGGCCCAGCAGGCTGCACCGTCGGCGCAGCCAGCCCCAGCAGCCAAGGAATACAATCAGCAGTTCCTGGTGCCGGGCTCGTGGTTCCATGGCGTGCATGGGCTCGCCTTCAACAAGGATGACCAGCTTTTCGCTGGCTCCGTAGTCGGTCAGACTCTCTACCGCGTGCAGGTCGATTCCGGTGAGGTCGATCGCGTCATCGATCCGCCGACCGGCATGGCCGACGACATTGCTTTCGCCGACGACGGCACGATGGCATGGACGGCCTTCCTTCTGGGCAAGGTCTATATCCGCAAGCCCAACGGCAAGACCATCGAAGTTGCGCAGGGCTTGAGCGGTCCGAACTCGCTCGCCTTCGGCAAGGACGGCCGCCTGTTCGTCACCGAAGTGTTTCTGGGTGACGCGCTCTACGAGGTTGATCTCAAGAACGTCGACAAGCCCGACTTCAAGCCGTTTGCCCGCAACGAGCTGCGCCGCATCGCCGAGAAGATGGGTGGCCTGAACGGTTTCGAGATTCACAGGGACGATGGCTTCCTCTACGGGCCGATCTGGTTCAAGGGCGAGATCGTCAAGGTGAACCTGGAAACCGGCGCCTCGGAGGTCATCGCCTCCGGCTTTAAGATTCCGGCAGCGGCCAACATCGATCCGCAGAACCGCGACAACGTCTATGTCGTCGACACGGGTACCGGCGGCATCTGGAGTGTCAGCCTGACCAGCAAGGCGAAGAGGCTGGTGGCATCGATGAAGCCCGGTCTCGACAATCTCGCCTTCGATTCGCGTGGCCGGTTGTTCGTCACCTCGATGACCGACAACGGCATCTACATGGTCGACAAGCAGACCGGGTCGTGGCGCACCATCGTCGAGGGCAAGCTCGCCATTCCGGCCGATCTCGCCGTGACGACGGAAGGCGGTAAGGAGACGGTGCACGTCGCCGACGTGTTCAGCTATCGCAATGTCGACGGCACGACCGGTGCGGTGACCGATGTGCTGCGCGTGCATGGCGAGACGCATTCCTATCCGACAGGCATCTCGGTCGGGCCTAAGCACACGCTGCTTTCGAGCTGGTTCTCCAACACCGTGCAGAAGATCGATCGCAAGACCGGCAAGCTGGTGGCGACGTTCACCGAGTTTGCCGCACCCGTCGATGCGCTGGAGGCCGCCGACGGCACGATTTACGTGGCCGAACTCGCCACGGGCAATCTCGTGAAGGTGAGTCCCGACGGCAAGACGCGCACGAATGTCGTGAAGGAACTGCGTGGGCCGGTGGCCCTGGCGCAGGGCGCCGGCACGCTGATCTACGTCACCGAAATCGCGGCCGGCGCCGTGACTCAGATCGATGTGGCATCGGGTGCCCGCAAGGTGGTGGCCGACAATCTTGCCGGCCCGGAAGGCATCGATGTCGGACCGGACGGCAAGCTCTACGTTGCCGAAGTTGGCCAAAAGCGGGTCGTCGCCATCGATCCGGCCAACGGCCACAAGGTCGTGATCGCCTCCAATCTCGATATCGGCCTGGCGCCGTTCCCCGGCGGACCGCCGGCACTGATGCCGACGGGCGTGGCGGTGAGCCGCTCCGGCGCCGTCTATGTCAGCGCCGATATCCGCAATGCCCTCTACAAACTGACACCGCCCAGCCCTTAGCGAGTACGCGATGCCCGGCATTCCCTTCATCAAGGATTTTAAGTTCGACTACGGCACAGCCATGGAGGTGACGCCGCTGATCCGCCGCGTCGTCGCCAACAATCCGAATCCATTCACCTTCAAGGGCACGGGCACCTACATCATCGGTCACGGCAAGGTCGCCGTCGTCGATCCCGGTCCCGACCAGCAGGATCATATCGATGCCGTGCTGCGCGCGCTCCGCGGCGAGACGGTGACGCATATCCTGGTCACCCACACGCATATCGACCATGTGCCGGCGACACCGGCGCTCGCCAAGGCGACGGGCGCCAAGGTCTACAGCTACGGGCCGCATCCCAAGCCGCTGGCCGGCGAGCACGCCGAGGAAGCCGGCGATCTTTCATTCGCGCCCGACGTCAAACTGAACGACGGTGATGTGATCCAGGGCGACGGCTGGAACGTCGAAGCCGTCTACACCCCGGGTCACATCTCGAATCATCTCTGCTTCGCGGTGAAGGAAGACAAGGCGCTGCTTTCCGGCGACCATGTCATGGGTTGGTCGACCGCCGTGATCTCGCCGCCGGACGGCAACATGGCCGACTACTTCGCCAGCCTGCGCAAGCTCCTGCCACGCAACGAGACGCTCTACATTCCAACGCACGGGGCGGAAATCCGCGATCCCAATCCGTTCGTGCAGGCCTATATCGAGCATCGACTGGGCCGCGAAGCGCAGATCCTGGCGCGACTCAAGGAAGGGCCGCAGACCATTCCCCAGATGGTGGCCAAGAACTATGCCGATACGCCGGTGCATCTGCACAAGGCCGCCGGTCGGTCGATGCTGGCGCATCTCGTGCAGATGGCGAAGGACGGCCGCGTGAAGACCGGGGATGGCCGCGCCGACATCGATTCGACCTATCGGCTTTAAGAGGCAGTCCCATGGACATGAAGCTCGGCGGCAAAACCGTCCTGATCACCGGCGGCAGCCGCGGCATCGGCTTTGCTTGCGCCATGGGCTTCGCTGCCGAAGGCTGCACCGTGCACATCGCCTCGCGATCGAAAGAATCGCTGGAAGCAGCACGCGACAAGATCCGGGCCCGGCACAATGTGCCGGTCGAGATTCATCCTGCCGATTTCTCCAAGGGCGATACGGCGCGCAGCATCGTCGAAGCCGTAGGACACGCCGACATTCTGGTGAACAATGCCGGCGCCATCCCGCGCGGCGACATCTTCGGCATGACCGAGCCCAAGTGGCGCGAAGCCTGGGAGCTCAAGGTGTTTGGCTATGTGAACGCCACCCGCGCCATGCTGGAGAAGATGTATGCCCGCAAGAAAGGCGTGGTGGTGAACGTCATCGGCCTCGCCGGTGAGAGCTACAACTATGATTACGTCGCCGGCACGATGGGTAACGCAGGCCTCATGGCCTTCACGCGCGCCGTGGGTTCGCGCAGCGTCGACCATGGCGTCCGGGTCGTGGCGATCAATCCGCCGGCCACGCGCACCGACCGCATGCTGACCCTGCTGCGCGGCCAGGCCGAGCAGAAGTGGGGCGATCCCGAGCGCTGGCCCGAACTCACCAAACACATGCCGTTCGGCCGCGCCGCCGAACCTGATGAAGTGGCCGATCTCGCGGTGTTCCTGGCGTCCGAGCGCGCGAGCTACATCAGCGGCGTGGTGATGACCCTCGACGGCGGCCAGGCCGCCCGGCACTAGCCCTGCCTTAAGGTCGATCCGGTCGGATCAGTAGACCTGCCGCATGACCTGGCTGGCGAAGCTATCGACCGCCGTGCGCTTCTGCGCCTCGCTGAGTTTGGTGTTGGCGTTCACGGCGGGGCAGTAGGCGGTCACCAGGTAGTTGACCACTTCGGCGCTTTCGACACCGGGATAGCGGACGCGCAGGTCGGCAGTCGCCGAGGCGATCGCATTGTACATGTCGCCGCTCGCGAGCTGCTTGCCGACAGCGGCCATCTGGGCCGGCGTCTCCTTGAGGATGCCGGGCTTCGCCAGCGGCTGTGCGGCTGGACAGTCGAGCGCCAGGGCCGGCCCGGTCGGTGCGACCATCGCTGCCGACACGACGAGTGTGGCAGCGGCCAGGCTGGAACGAAGGCGGCCGGCGGTAAGACGAAGCATGACGGGTCTCCCATAACGAAACTTGCGCGAGCAATATCAGGACGAGACTCAATAGTCGCCGTCGATCCTTGGCAAGACCGGCGAGTGAGAGAAACCGCCCTGTGAGTGCTGCTCATCCCCGCCGCGTCGTTCTTCCACATGACGGAGCGGGGCGTTGGCGTAATAGTGCCGCCAACAACAATGAACGATCCCCTCTCACACGCACGCGCGCTGCTGCATTCCGTCTTTGGCTTCAACGAGTTTCGTCCGGGCCAGGAGGAAATCGTGCGTGCCGTGCTCGCGGGTGAGAATGTATTGGCCGTCATGCCGACAGGCAGTGGCAAGTCGCTCTGCTATCAGCTTCCGGCGATCGCACGGCCGGGTCTTACCTTGGTGATCTCACCGTTGATTGCCTTGATGCGCGACCAGGTCCGCGCGCTGACGGCGGCAGGCGTGGCGGCGGGCAGTCTCAACTCCAGCAACGAGCCTGCCGAGAACGCCCGCGTGATGAGCCTGCTGCGCAACCGCGAGCTCAGGCTGCTCTACGTTGCCCCCGAACGGCTGGCGCGGCCCGACACGGTCGAGATGCTGGCCGAGGCCCATGTCTCGATGATGGCGATCGACGAAGCACATTGCGTCTCGCAATGGGGTCACGACTTCCGGCCTGAGTATCTGAGCCTGGGCAATCTCGCGCGACAGATCGGTGGCCGGCTACAGACTCTGGCGTTCACCGCCACGGCCGACGCGCCGACCCGCGGCGATATCGTCGAGAAGCTGTTTGCGCCGTCGCCGCGCATCTTCGTGCGAAGCTTCGACCGACCCAATCTCAAGCTCGCCTTCAAGCCCAAGGAGCGTTCGACGCGCCAGGTCCTGTCCTTCGTGCAGACCCATCAAGGCGAGAGCGGCATCGTCTATTGCGCGTCGCGTCGCAAGGTCGAGGAGCTGGCGACTGCGCTGGCCGCGGCCGGCGTGCGCGCGTTGCCCTACCATGCCGGTCTCGACAAGACGGTGCGGGATGCCAACCAGGATGCCTTCCAGCAGGACGATGGCGTGGTGATGACCGCGACCGTGGCCTTCGGCATGGGCATCGACAAACCCGACGTGCGTTTCGTCTGCCACGCCGACCTGCCGGCCAATGTCGAGGCCTACTACCAGGAGATCGGCCGCGCCGGTCGCGACGGTCTGCCGGCAGACACACTTACGCTTTATGGTCTGGGCGACATGCAGCTGCGCCGGCTGCAGATCGAGCAGGGCGAGTCCTCGGACGAGCGCAAGCGCATCGAGCGCCAGCGGCTGGGCGCTCTGCTGTCCCTGGCCGAGGCGCCGCGCTGTCGCCGCCAGACCTTGCTGGCCTATTTCGGCGAACCGTCGGAGACTTGCGGCAACTGCGATCTCTGTATGGAAGGCGTCGAGCTGTTCGACGGCACCATCGATGCGCAGAAGGCAATGTCGGCCGTTGTGCGGACGGGTGAGCGTTTCGGCATGGAGCATCTGGTCGCCATCCTGACCGGCGACCTCACCGACAATGTCCAGAAGTTCAATCACGAGAAATTGCCGACCTTCGGCGTCGGCAAGGATCGCAAGCCCGCCGAATGGCGCTCGATCTTCCGCCAGCTCTCGGCAGTCGGCCTGATCGCGCAAGATTTGATGGAGCATGGCCGCTGGTGGGTCACCGACGAAGGCTGGCGCGTGCTGAAAGGCGAGCAGAAGATCGAGCTACGCAAAGACCTGACATCGGGCGCTGCCGGCAAGAACTCGCGCCGTGATCGGCGCGCCGCCGCCGCGACGGTCGTCGGAGATGGCGATACGGTCTTGCTCGATTCGCTGAAGGCGCTGCGGACCCGGCTGGCGCGTGCGCAAAACGTGCCGTCCTACGTCGTCTTCTCTGACCGCACTCTGGTCGAACTCGCGACGCATCGCCCGACGACACCCGGTGCGATGCGCGAAATCCACGGGGTCGGTGACGCCAAGCTCGAACGCTATGGCGCCGCCTTCCTCGATGCGATTCGCGGCGGTGTTACTGCATAAACGGCATCACTCGTCGCACGCGCTCGTCGCGCAACCACAATCCCCCCCACACGATCAGTCCGAGCCAGAGCCCAAACAGCGTGTGGGTGAACAGCGGATGGTCGAGCCTGATATGGCTCGCCATGGCGCCGCCCAACAGACCGGTCATGACCACGGCGCCCAGCAGAGCGGTGCGCGGCCAGGCGTAGAGCGCGGTGCAACCGAGCGTGATCACGCCCAGCAGACGCGCGAAACCGTCGCTCGTCGGATAACCCAAGTCCTTCAGGCTGTCGGTGACCGGTTGGATCGGCACCAGCTTGATGATGCCGTCCATTGTCAGGAACGCGATGGCAAGGCCGCTCAGGATGCGGCCCGACCAGAGTGCACGTTTGGAGATCATCTCAGGCCGTCTTGATCGGCGCACCCATCGACCACAGAACGCCAAACGGATCGCGGAACTGGCCGTAGCGATCACCCCAGAACATGTCCTGCACCGGCAGCACGACTTCGGCGCCGGCCTTGACCGCGTGATTGAACGCGGCGTCGACGTCGTCGACGGCGAGATGCAAGGTGAAGCCCGCCGGCTTCTCCAGCGGATGGCCATGTTCGGGGAAGGCATCGGCCAGCATCAGCGAGCCGCCGTTGATTACGAGATGAATGTGCAGATACCGCCCTTTGTCGTCGGGCGGCATGCGCATGACTTCCTTGGCGCCGAGAGCCTTGACGTAGAAGTCCGCAGCCTTCGCTGCACCGTCGACTGACAGATAAGGGCAGGGGCCGCCGAGAACCGGCGGTTGGGCGTTGGTCATGACAGTCTCCTTGGCTGTTGTCATATCCCGAGGACGAATGACTTCGGCGCGATCCGACATCGCCAGCAGAAAAAGTTCGCTATGACGACAGGCGGTCGAGATGTTGCCGGATATGGGCGGCCTCGGCCGGGGTGTTGGCCAGGGCGATGGCGCGGCCGAAGGCTTCGCGAGCTTCGCCGGTGCGTTCGAGTTGCTGCAACAACGCCCCTTTGACGCCATGGAAATAGAAGTAGCCCTGCAGCCGGGAGCCCAGGGGTTCGATCATCTCCAGCGCGGCTTGCGGGCCATTGACCTTGGAGACGGCGACGGCGCGATTGAGCGTCACCACGGGCGAGGGCTGGAGCCGTTCCAGGTTGGCGTAGAGCAGGTCGATCTGTTTCCAATCGGTCTCTTCCGGGCGCTTGGCCTGGGCGTGGAGTGCCGCAATCGCGGCCTGGATCTGGTAGGGGCCGGGCTGGCGATGGCGCATCGCCTTGTCGATCAGTGCTAGGCCTTCGGCGATGCGGCCCTGGCTCCACAGGGTGCGATCCTGATCCTCGAGCAGGACGATATTACCGTCCTTGTCGAAGCGTGCCTGCGCCCGTGACTGCTGCAACTGCATCAGCGCCGTCAGGCCCATGATCTCGGGCTCGGTGGGAAAGAGCCGCAGCAGGAGCCGAACCAGCCGGATCGCCTCTTCGGCCAGCGGGGCGCGCGCCTCGGCTTCGGCCTGGTTCGCCGAATAGCCTTCGTTGAAGGTGAGGTAGACCATGGCCGCGACGGTCGCGAGCCGTTCGGCGCGTTCGGGCGCCCCGGGGGTCTCGAAAGCCATCTTGGCGTTCCCGACACGGGCCTTGGCGCGTGTGATGCGCTGCTCCATCGCCGCTTCGCTGACGAGGAAGGCGCGCGCGATCTGTGTCACAGAGAGGCCGCAGACGACACGCAGGGCGAGCGCAATCTGCTGCGTCGACGGCAGCTCGGGATGGCAGCAGATGAAGAGCAGCCGCAGGATATCGTCGCGGTAGTGATCGCCGTCGAGCCGGTCGGCCATCGAGGCTTCGGCGTCATCGAGGTCGGAAAGCTCGGCCTCGTCGGGCAGCTCGGTCTGCTTCGCGCGCTTGCGGACATCGTCCATCGCCGCATTGCGCCCGACCAGGATCAGCCAGGCAGCGGCATCGCGCGGCGGGCCGTTCTGCGGCCAGTTCTTCAGCGCCCGCAGGCAGGCCTCCTGGAAAGCTTCCTCGGCCGTATCGAGGTCGCGGAAGTAGCGCAGCAAGGCCCCCATGACCTGGGGACGCGCCGCGCAGACAACCGCATCGATCCAGCCGAGATCGCTCATGCCGCGGGCTTCTTTTCTGCGGGCAGATGGCTTTCATGGATCTCAGCCACCGGCCGGATCTCATAGCTTCCGGTACCCGGATTGGCCTTGGCGAGATCCTTGGCGACGTCGATGGCAGAGTCCAGTGAGGCGCAGTCGACGATGTAGAAGCCGAGGAGCTGTTCCTTGGTTTCGGCGAAGGGACCGTCGATCACCATCTCTTCGCGGCCTTTGCGCAGGGTGGTGGCGGCCGTGGTGGGCAGCAGTCGGGCGACGGGGCCGAGCCGGCCCTGCTTGGCCAGCTTGTCATGCACCGTGAGCAGCCGCTCCATGGTCTGGGCGTGATACTCCTTGGACCAGGAGCCGACGGCGTCCTCGGAATTGTAGCAAAGGATGGCGTAGAGCATGAAAAAGGCCCTCTTATTACCTAGGACGGAGAGATAAGGGCTCAGCCGACAGTTCGGCACAAATAATTTACCCCTGGGAGGGGAGGGGATTCTCGAAAGGCGTGCCAGCCTTGAGAAGCCGATAACGGCCATCCTGAATTTCCGCCGCCGTCACGATGCCGGTGCGGGCGCTGCCGCCATCCAAACCGAGCCGGTCGCCCTCGAACAGATGCGGATCCTCGAGGCCGCTGATCGCCCGGTGCTTGTCGGGTGGGGTGTGGCCATGCACCACCAGGGTGCCTCCGAAACCCTTCTTCCAGTCGAGGAAGCCGTGGTTGATCCAGGCCCAGCGCGCTTCGGTGAAGAGGGTCCAGGGCCGCGTCAGGAACTCGTCCGGGTCGGCGTGCGGATCGAGGCCGCCATGGACGAACAGCGTGTTGCCCAGTCGCACGTGGGATCGCATGCCCTGCAGGCGATGCACGATCGAGTCGCCCAGCACCTCGGCGAGCAGCGCTTGGTCGGCGTGCGCCGCGGGATGGCCCGCCTTGGCGATCATTTGATCGAGCAGGATATGGCCGCCCATGCGTTTGGACAGCCACATGGTCTCGGCCTTGTGGGCGTGAGGTCCACCGATGACCGTGAGCATCATCATGATCTCGTGATTGCCCATCAGCCGGTCGATATGGTCGACGCCGTGCGCCTCCTCGTTCTGGGCCCAGAGATCGAGGACGCGGACGCTGTCCGGCCCGCGATTGATCATGTCGCCGAGATAGATCAGGCGCCGTTTCCCTGTCGCATCGCGCGCCAGCCCGGCAATCGCGTCCAGCAACCCCGCCAGCTCGTCGGCGCAGCCATGGACGTCGCCAATGGCAAACACCGCCTCGCCCTTGACGTCGAACGGGGCGGCTTTCCAGTCGGAGATGGAAACAGGGGCGGCCACGTCCGGGATGCTAGCCCCATTCCCAGACCAAATCTCGTGTTATGCTGGGCTCATCCGACGCAGATCGGAAGCACAGGGAGGATGACGATGACAGGCTTGAACCGCCGTCGCGTTCTGGTGTCCGTGGTGGGAGGTGCGCTTGCTGCACCGGCGTTGGTCCGTGCCCAAGGATCCTGGAAGCCCGACAAACCGATCACGATCTACAATCCGCTGGCGGCCGGCGGTGTGTGCGACGTGCACCTTCGCTTTCTCGGCGAGAGGGTCGGCCGCAAATGGGGCCAGCAGGTCATCGTCGATGTGAAGGCGGGTGCCGGCGCGACGCTCGCGGCGGCGCAGATGGTGAACACCAAGCCAGACGGCTACACGATCGCCTGCATGACCATCAACAGCCTGCGCTATCCGCACTACCAGGCTGCGAACTGGCATCCGCTGCGTGACTTTTCCTACATCATCGGCCTGTCCGAATTCACCTTCGGTGTCGTCGTCCTCGCTGACGCACCCTGGAAGACGATCGGTGAGCTGATCGAGGCCGGCAAGCGTGAACCCGAGAAACTTAACTATGGCACCAGCGGCATCGGCGGCACGGGCCACTTGCTGATGCTCGAAACCGAGCAGGCAACCGGCGCGCGCTTCACCCATATTCCCTACAAGGGTGGCGCCGAATGGATGCCGGCGCTGCTGGGCGGCCACATCCAGTTCGTGCCCGACGGCGCGGCATGGGCGCCATTCGTCGAAAGCGGAAAGGTGCGTGTGCTGGCGATGGCGACGGAGAAGCGCTTCGGCCTCTATCCCGACAAGCCGACCCTGATCGAAAGCGGCATCAACGCCGTGGCCGTCAGTCCCTACGGCCTAGTCGGCCCGAAGGATCTACCGCCGCAGATCATCCAGGCCCTGCACGATGCAATGAAAGAAGCGATGGCCGACCCCGGTCATCAGCCGCTTCTGGACAAGTTCATCCAGGAGCCCTGGTATCGTGATCCGGCCGGCTATCGTGCTTTCGCCGAGAAGTACTATGTCGACGTCAAGCCGACGCTGGTGAAGGCGGGGCTCGCGAAAGCGTAACGACCCCTTTGGAGGCGAACCCGTCTAGCGGACGTCGTTCTCGCGGATGAACGCCCGCACGCGCGGCATGATCTGCTCGCGCCATTTGCGACCGTTGAAGATGCCGTAGTGACCGACCCGCGGCTGTTCCCAGTGCACGTGGCGGGCGCCGGGAATGTTGGGGGTAAGTGTGTGTGCGGCCTTTGTCTGACCGACACCGGAGATGTCGTCGAGTTCACCTTCGACCGTCATCAACGCCGTCTCGATGAACGACGGATCGATCTTGCGGCCGCGGCTGACCCAGGTGCCGCGCGGGAGCTGATGCTCCTTGAACACGACCTGGATGGTCTGCAGGTAGAACTCGGCAGTGAGATCCATCACCGCGAGATATTCATCGTAGAAGGCGCGG
Source organism: Reyranella sp. (assembly GCF_004297405.1). Lineage (GTDB taxonomy): Bacteria > Pseudomonadota > Alphaproteobacteria > Reyranellales > Reyranellaceae > Reyranella. The sequence goes on along the minus strand of NZ_SCVC01000046.1, from coordinate 202,353 downwards.
TGACTGGACGATGAATCGTCGTCGCCTTTGATCAGATGCTCGAACTGCCGCATGTGGGCGTTCACATGCCGGTCGAGGTTCATGCTGATGAAGCTCGTGAGCTGCAGAAAGCCCGGATAGACCCGGCGCAGCGCACCCGGATAGTTGAGCGGCACCGTCGAGATGACGTTCTGGCGGAACCACATCATCGAGTTGCGCATGGCGAGGTCGTTGGGGACCGTCGGGCTCTCGCGCGTGTCGATGGGGCCGCCCATCAGGGTGATCGACTTGGGCTGGCGCGGGTCCTTCGCCTCGGCCATCAGCGAGGCTGCGGCCATCACCGGCACCGAAGGCTGGCAGACAGCGATCACGTGCACGTCCGGCCCGAGGTAGCGGCAGAACTCGATGACGTAGTCGATATAGTCGTTGAGGTCGAAATTGCCCTGGGACAGGGGCACTTCGCGTGCATCGATCCAGTCGGTGATGTGCACATCGTGGTCGGGCAGCAACGCCTCGACCGTGCCGCGCAGCAGAGTGGCGAAGTGACCGCTCATGGGCGCTACGACCAGAACCTTGGGGTCGCGCCGCGTCGTGTCCCGACGGAAATGCAGGAGCTGGCCGAACGGCTTGCGCAGCAGGATCTCTTCATTGACCGCGACGACTTCGTCGCCGACCTGCGTCGTGCTCAACCCAAAGGCTGGCTTGGCATAGGTCTGGGTAAGGCGCGCCACGATCTCGGCGCCGGCCGCGACAGACTTGCCGAACCAGGTATCAGCCCACGGGTTGTAGGGGCTTGAATAGGCCTGCTCGAGCATGTTCGCCCAAAGGCGGACTGGCGTCGCGAGCTGCCGCTGGAATTCATACGCTTGATAGAGCATTCGGCCGGGATTGTACGCTTGGCCGAAGGCTTGTCACTTTAATAGTGCAGTGCACAATTAGGGCAAATTCAACGACTTAAGTCGAATTTACATCAAACGGCCCACAGCATTGGCGATTTGCTCGGCTTTGGCGTCGTGTGTGAAATGTGTGACGAACCGGCCGTTGCGGTCGAGCAGGTAGACGATGGAGGAGTGGTCCATCAGGTAGGGCCCGCCATCCTTGCCCGGGACTTTCTGGTAGTAGACGCGATAGGCACGCGCCACATCGGCGACCTGCTGGGGGGTGCCGGTGAGGCCGATGTAGGTCGGCCCGAAGTTGGGCACATAGCCCTTGAGCAGCTCCGGCGTGTCGCGCTCCGGATCGACGGTGATGAAGACCAGGTTCACCTTCTTCGCAGCGTCCGGACCCAACTGTTCGACGGCGGTTTCCATCAGCAGCAGCGAGGTCGGGCAGACATCGGGGCAGAAGGTGAAGCCGAAGTAGATCAGCGTCGGCTTGCCCTTGAGGCTGTCGCTGGTGACGGTGCGGCCATCCTGGTCGGTGAGCGTGAAGGGCCCGCCGATCGTCTGCCGGTCGTTACCTTTGACAACGTCCCAGGCGATCCAGCCGGCGACGGCGGCAAGGGCGGCGATCCAGACGCCGAGCAGCGCCTTCATGGTAACTGACATGGGCTCGAAGATGGGCTGCGCTGGGTCGCTCGACAAGCCGGACGCCTCGTCGCACAACGGGATGTGACCTCAGCCCGACGCATCCTTGTCCTCGGCGGCGGTTTCGCCGGCCTCTGGAGCGCACTTGCCGCCGCGCGAGCGCGCGAAGTCTTCGGCGCCGGGCAGATCGAGATCGTGCTGCTGAACGACACGCCCTGGCATTCGATCCGCGTGCGCAACTACGAGGCCGACCTTTCAGAGACGCGCGTGGCCCTCGACGAGGTGCTGGTGCCCGTCGGCGTGCGCCGCCTCGAAGGCAAAGTGACGGGCATCGACGTCGCCGCGAAGACCGTGACCTACGATGCCGAGGGGTTGCGGAGCATCGGCTACGACCGGCTGGTATTCGCCTTGGGCAGCCAGCTTGCGCGGCCGAACCTGCCCGGATTGGCAGCGCATGGTTTCGACGTCGATACCTACGCTGCCGCGACGCGGCTCAACGAGCATATTGCCGGCCTGGGGCCTCGCTCCTCGTCGACCGCGCTGGTGGTGGGCGGCGGCCTGACCGGCATCGAGGCTGCCGCGGAGATGCCGGGCAAGCTGCGGGCGGCCGGTGTGGCGGCGCCGCGCGTCATCCTCGCCGATCATGCGCCGCGCATTGGTTCCGACATGGGCGAGGCTGCCGTGCCGGTGATCGAAGAGGCGCTGGCTGCGCTCGGCGTGGAAAGGCGCGGCGGTGTTTCGGTGGCGTCGGTTGATGCCGCTGGTGCGACCTTGGCGACGGGTGAACGTATCGAAGCAGAGACCGTCGTCTGGTGCGCCGGCATGCGGGCTCATCCGCTGACGTCACTTCTTCCCGTCACGCGCGATCGCCTGGGTCGGCTGCCGGTCGATTCGTTCCTGAAGATCGAGGGCCTGGAGGCGGAGTTCGCGGCAGGCGATGTGGCTTCGTTCCTGATCGACGGCTCGCATTCCTGCGTGATGTCCTGCCAGCACGGCCGGCCGATGGGCCGCTTTGCCGGCCACAATGCGGTCTGCGATCTGCTGGGCCAGCCGATGCTGCCGCTTCGGATCGATTGGTACACGACCATCCTCGACCTCGGTCCTTGGGGTGCGCTCTATACCGAAGGGTGGAACCGCAAGGTCGTGTCGCGTGGACAGACAGCCAAGCGCACCAAGGAGACGATCAACCGCGAGCGCATCTACCCGCCGCGGACTGGCGGCCGGCAGGCGCTCCTTGATGCCGCGGCGCCGACAGTGCAGACACCACCAGCGCGTTACGAGTGAGGGGGAACGATGTTTTACGATACTGCCAAGCGCGATCATGGATTGCCGCAGGACCCGTTGAAGGCCGTGATCGTGCCGCGGCCGATCGGCTGGATCTCGACGGTCGACAAGCAGGGCCGCGTGAACCTGGCCCCCTACAGCTTCTACAACGGCGTCGGTGAGTTCCCACCGATGGTCTATTTCGCCATCACCGGCACTTACGGCGATACCCCGACCAAACACAGCCGCATGAACGCCGAGGAGACCGGCGAGTTCGTCGTCAACATGGTGGCGGGCACATTGAGCGAGAAGATGAACATCACCACCGCGATGGTGGCCTACGGCGTCGACGAGATGAAGCTCGCCGGGCTGACGCCCGAGCCCTGCCGCTTCGTGAAGCCGCCGCGGGTCAAAGAATCGCCGGTGGCGCTGGAGTGCAAGTACTGGAAGACGATCGAACTGCCGGTCGAGAAGGGCCACGAAGAAAAGCGTGGCTCGATCGTGCTGGGCCATGTGGTCGGCGTGCACATCGACGACTCCATCCTGAAGGATGGTCGGGTCGACATCATGGCCTTCAAGCCGGTCGCACGCCTGGGTTACAGCGAATACACCACGACCGAGAACGTCTGGCGCATGCGCCGTCCCGACGATCCCCGGTATCAGTGACATGTTCTACGACGCGACCCGCCGCGACCACGGCATGCAACAAGATCCGCTAACGGCGCTGATTGTGCCGCGTCCGATCGGCTGGATCTCGACTGTCGACGGGCATGGTCGCGTCAACCTGGCGCCCTACAGCTTCTACAACGCGGTGTCGGCGTCGCCGCCGATGGTCTATTTCGCGACCACCGGCACCTACGGCGACAACCCGACCAAGCACAGCCGGCGCAATGCCGAGGAAACCGGCGAGTTCGTCGTCAACATGGTGAGCGCCGATCTCGTCAAGCAGATGAACATCACGACCTCGATGGTCGATTACGGTGTCGACGAGATGAAGCTCGCCGGCCTGACGCCCGCGCTGTCGCGCTACGTCAAACCGCCACGGGTGGAAGGATCGCCGATTGCGCTGGAGTGCAAGTACTGGAAGACGATCGAGATGCCCATCGAAGAGGGCCGCGAGAAACAGCAGGCAGTCGTGGTGTTCGGGCGCGTCGTCGGCATCCATATCGACGACCGCATCATCAAGAATGGCCGCATCGACACGCTCGCCTTCAAGCCGGTCGCCCGGCTTGGCTATAGCGAATACACCACCACCGAGAATGTCTGGCGCATGCCGCGCCCCGACGATCCGCGATATCAGTGAGCTGAAACGACCGGCGCCACGCTGCGCGCCATCGCCAGCACGCGTTTGTCGGCCATCGCCTCGCCCATCAGCATGAAGCCGACCGGCAGTTCGCCGGCGGCATGGCAGGGCAAGCTGATGCCGCAACGGTCGAGGAAATTGCCGACCGTGGTGTTGCGCAGCAGCAGCATGTTCTTCTTGGTGAAGCCGTCGGACGTCGAGACCTCGTCGAGGGTCGGCGCCACGATGGCGCAGGTCGGCATGATCACGGCGTCGTAGTTCGCGGTGATCGCCGAGACGCGGCGCTGCAGGTCGGCGCGCTTGCCCAGGAGCTCGATATAGTCGGCCGCGCTCATGTCCTTGCCGCGCAGGATGCGCGGCGCCACGAGCTGGTCGTAGTCGTTGTGCCGGCGGGCGATCAGGTCTTTGTGCCAGGCATAGGCTTCGGAAGCGGCGAACCCGCCTTTGGCATTGGTGTCTGGCAGCTCGTTCAGCTCGACGAGATCGATCTGCTCGATCTTCACGCCCTTGGCCGAGAGCGCCTTGCAGGCACGCTCGAATGCCACGACGACGACGGGATCGAGTTCGTCCATCACGAAGTGCTTGGGAATGGCAAACCGCAGGCCCGAAAGCGGTGCTGCAGCCGGGACCGAGATCGGCTCACCGGCGAACACGGCATCGACGATGGCGCAATCCTCGACCGAGTTGGCGAGCGGTCCGATCGAATCGAGTGACGTCGAAAGCGGCACGACGCCGTCGATCGGCACGCGCCGCGCCGTCGGCTTGAATCCCGTGAGGCCGCAGACCGCGGCGGGGATGCGGACGGAGCCGCCGGTATCGGTGCCCAGGGCGGCCACAGCCATGCGGTCAGCGACCGACACCGCGGCGCCCGAAGAGGAGCCGCCCGGCACGCGCTTGCGGTCGGCAGGATTGCCGGGGGTGCCATAGTGCGGGTTGAAGCCGACGCCCGAGAAGGCGAACTCGCTCATGTTGGTGCTGCCGACAATCACGGCGCCGGCAGCCCGCAGTCGGGCCACGACGGGCGCGTCTGCTTTAGCCGGCTTGGCATCGTCGAGCGCCGTCGAGCCCGCGAGTGTCGTTTCGCCTGCGACGTCGCACAGGTTCTTGATCGAGACGGGAATGCCGGCGAGTGGCGAGAGAACGAGGCCCGCCTTGCGCTGGACGTCGCTGGCCTCGGCGGCGGCAAGGGCCTGCGCCTTCCAGACCTTGACGAAGGCGCGCTTGCCTTCGCCCTTGGGATCCTCGATGCGCGCCAGCGCCTCTTCGGTGAGCTGGCGGGAAGTGGTGCGGCCGGCGGCCAAATCCGCGGCGAGCTGCCCTATGGTGGGATTCTGCGTCGGGTTGGCCATCGGACTCCTTACTTCCCTCGGTTCTTCACCAGATCGTCGACGACCATCGGATCGGCCAAAGTCGACGTATCGCCGAGATTACTGAAATCGTTCTCGGCGATCTTGCGCAGGATGCGGCGCATGATCTTGCCTGAGCGCGTCTTGGGCAAGCCGGGGGCCCACTGGATCACGTCGGGTGTGGCGATCGGGCCGATCTCCTTGCGCACCCAAGCGACCAGCTCCTTGCGCAGTTCCTCGGAGGACTGCTCGCCGGCCTTCAGGGTGACGTAGGCGTAGATGCCCTGACCCTTGATGTCGTGCGGGAAGCCAACCACGGCGGCCTCGGCCACCTTGGTGTTGCCGACCAGCGCGCTCTCGACCTCGGCTGTGCCGATGCGATGGCCCGAGACATTGATCACGTCGTCGACGCGGCCGGTGATCCAGTAGTAGCCGTCCGCGTCGCGGCGGGCGCCGTCACCTGTGAAGTACTTGCCGGGGTAGGTCTTGAAGTAGGTGTCGATGAAACGCTGATGGTCGCCGTAGACCGTGCGCATCTGGCCGGGCCAGGAATTGATCAGGCAGAGATTGCCGGTCGCCGCGCCTTGCAGCTCCTTGCCATCGGCATCGACCATTACTGGCTGTACGCCGAAGAACGGTTTGGTGGCCGAGCCGGGCTTGAGCGCGATGGCGCCAGGCAGCGGCGTGATCAGAATGCCGCCGGTCTCGGTCTGCCACCAGGTATCGACGATCGGGCAACGCCCATCGCCGACCACACGGTGGTACCACAGCCAGGCTTCGGGATTGATCGGCTCGCCAACCGAACCAAGCAGGCGCAGGCTCTTGCGTGTCGCCTTCTTCACCGGCGCCTCGCCTTCGCGCATCAGGGCGCGGATCGCGGTGGGGGCCGTGTAGAAGATGTTGACCTGATGCTTGTCGATCACCTGCCAGAAGCGGCTGGAGTCGGGATAGTTGGGCACACCCTCGAACATCAGGGTCGTGGCGCCGTTGGCGAGCGGTCCATAGACGATGTAGCTGTGGCCGGTGACCCAGCCCACGTCGGCGGTGCACCAGTAGATGTCACCGTCGTGATAATCGAACACGTACTGGTGCGTCATCGCGGTGAAGACGATGTAGCCGCCGGTCGTGTGCAGCACGCCCTTGGGTTTGCCCGTCGAACCCGAGGTGTAGAGGATGAAGAGCGGATCCTCCGCGTTCATCGGCTCGGGCGCGCACTCGGCCGGCACTTTGGTGGCGATCTCGTGCCACCAGACGTCACGGCCGGCATCCCAGCCGATCTTGCCGCCGGTGTGCTTCACCACCAGCACCTTCTTCACGCCCGGGCATTTCGTCAGCGCTTCGTCGGTGTTGGCCTTGAGCGGCACAGGTTTGCCGCCACGCAGGCCTTCGTCGGCGGTGATGACGATGTTGCTCTCGCAATCGATGATGCGGTTGGCGAGGCTGTCGGGTGAGAAGCCGCCGAACACGACCGAATGGACGGCGCCGATGCGCGTGCAGGCGAGCATGGCGTAGGCCGCTTCGGGGATCATCGGCAGGTAGATCGTGACCCGATCGCCCTTCTTGACGCCGAGTTCCTTCAGCGCGTTGGCCATGCGGCACACTTCGGCGTGCAGCTCGCGATAGGTGATCTTCTTCGACTTCGACGGGTCGTCGCCTTCCCAGATGATCGCCGTCTGGTCGGCGCGCGCGGGCAGATGGCGATCGACACAGTTGGCCGACACATTCAGCACGCCATCATGATACCAGCGGATACGGACATCGCCGGTATAGTCGACGTCGCGCACGGCGCCGGGGCTGTACGGCTTGATCCAGTCGATACGCTTGCCCTGCTCGCCCCAGAATCCAGCGGGATCCTTGACCGACGCTTCGTACATCGCCTTGTACTTCGCTTCGTCGACATAGGCGCGCTTGGCCCAATCGGAGCTGACGGCGATCACCTCATCGGCCATGGTATTCCTCCCGTATCGCTAGGCTTAAGCCGTGAATTACCTGCGTTCTAGCGCGCCGTGATCACGCTCGGCAATTCGACTTTGGCCGCGCCTGCGACGAAGGTGTTACTCGGTGAACCAGGTCGTGAAGTCCTGGATCGGCGCCCGTTCGGTGATCAGGCTGTTGGGGACCACATCAGGATCGGCATGGCCCAGCGCCAGGCCGCAGATGACGATCTGGTCCTCGGGAATCTCGAGCTCGCGCCGCACGACATGCTGATAGCGGCTGAACGCCGCCTGCGGGCAGGTGTGCAGCCCCTTCTCGCGCGCCAGCAACATGAGCTGGTCGAGGAAGATACCACAGTCGATCCACTGGCCGCCGCCCATGCGCTTTTCGACGCAGAGAATCATTCCGACCGGTGCATCGAAAAATTCATAGTTCTTGCGAAACTGCTTCATCATGCCGGCAGCGTCACCGCGCGGCACGCCGAGGAGTGTGTAGAGCTGCTTGCCGACAAGCTTGCGGCGCGTGTCGTAGACCGGCGTGAATTCCTTGGGGTAGACGTCGTACTCGCCGCCGGGCCCATGGTCGCCCTCGTCCATCGCTTTCAGGATCGCGGTCGACAGGCGCTGCCGCGCCTTACCCATGGTGACGTAGAGCTTCCACGGCTGCAGGTTGCCGTTCGACGCCGCGCGGTTGGCGTTGGTGACGATCCATTCGACGTCCGCCTTGACGACAGGCTCGGACTTGAAGACCCGCATCGAGCGGCGGGAATTGATGGCTTCGGACACGCGCATGGACAGTTAGCTCCGAGTCAGGTGACGACGCATGAAGTCGAACAAGGTGCGAAGGGCAATGCCATACTCCTTGTCGTTAAAATAGTGCGTCGCGCCGGGAATGACGAAGGCTTCGACATCCTTGCCGTGATTTCGCAACGCCTCCGCCATGGTCGTCGTTTGGTCGACAGGTACGTTCTCGTCGCTGTCGCCGTGGATCAAGAGGACGGGAATATCGATCTGCGCAACGCGGAATATCGGTGAGCGAACCGGCAGCCCTTCGGGCCCGCACAGATCGTCGAGGTAATCCTTGATGAAGGGATTTGCCGCGCGCCAGCGCGCGAGATCGGTCGGTGCGAAGTAGGAGGCGACCGCCTTGATCGGCGGCTTGTGCGCCGCCGTCAGCAGCGCCACCTGACCGCCCATCGAGGCGCCGACCAGGCCGATGCGGTCTCGGTCGACTGAGGGTCGCTTGGCGAGCCAGTCGATGGCGGCCAGGACGTCGAGCGGTTGACGCAACCCTTGATCGCTTTCGCCCTCCGAACCCAGCCAGCCGCGGAGCGAGAGCGCAAGCGTGGCATAGCCATTGGCCGAAGCGCGCCGCGCCAGACCGACCAGATTGTGGGCATGGCCTGCGAAGCCGTGCAGCAGGATCAGTGCGGGATAGGGCGGCTGTCCTGCCTGCGGCTTGAAGAAGTAACCTCCCAAGGTGACGCCATGGCCGGGCACGCGCACCTGTTCGGCGTCGGCGACGTCGGGCAGCTCATCCCAACGATGCACGACCTCGATCGGGACGCCGTCGGGATCGCGAAAGCCCACGGAGTAGTAGCCGGGGGCGAAATACTCGAGTTCCTTGGGCGGCTGAAGAATCTCGGCGCCGGCGTCGCGTAGCTCGGCGAACACCTGATCGACCTGGGCGCGGCTCTCGGCCGAGACGGCAAGCCACAGCGCGCCTGGCCCATAAGACACGCCGTCCTTGGCCTGGCGCATCACGAAATGGTCGTAACCACGCGACCACATCACGCGATCGGGATGCGCCCAGACGCGACGGAAGCCCAGCATCGGCAACCACAGGCGATGGAATGCAACGGAGCGTCCGAGGTCGCTCACCTCGATCGCGGCACCGGCGAATGAGGGACGTGGTCGCATCAGCTCGGTTCGAGTCCGAGGGCCAGCAGCTCGTCGCGGCGAAGATGCTGCTCGCCGGCGAGAAAGAACTCGTCGAGCTGCGGGGGCTTTACTGTGGTGCCGGCCAGCATCGCATGGGCCTGCCCGCGATGATGTGTCTGATGCTGGAAGAGATGTTCGAGGATCGACAGCACGCTCGACGGTGGTGGCGTGCGGTTGGGCCGTGGCAGCACCAGACCTTCGAGGAGGCTCGTCTCGCTCTGGCGTTCGCAGAAGGCGAGCAGACGGCGGTCGCTTGCGATCTGGGCCGTATGGAGCGAGGCAGCGTCGGGAAAGTCGGGCGGCGGATCGTTGTAGCGCTTCAGCACCGTCGGATCGCGCTCGAGGGCGTCGATGTAATAGGTGTCGACCCAGAGAATGTGGTTCAGCGTGGCGCGCAGCGTGGGAAAGAAGCTCGTGCGCGGGGCGGCGAACTCCGCCTGCGACAGCGCCTTGCAAGCGCTGAGCAGACGGTGGTTCGCCCAGATGTTGTTGCGAGCCATGGCGACGGTGTGGTCGCCCAGCCCCCCTCGCTGAGAAGCTGGTGCCATGGCTTCCGTTCCCTCCGGCGTCAGGCCGCTTGGGCGAGGTTACGCAGCACGTAGTGCAGCACGCCGCCGTTCTTGAAGTAGCCGACCTCTTCAGCGGTATCGATGCGGCAGGTGAGCGTCACCGTCTCCGAAGCGCCGTCCGGGCGGTGGATAGTGAGCGGCACGTCCATGCCGGGCCTGAGCTCGCCGTCGATGCCATTAACGTCGAAGGTCTCGCGGCCCGTCAGGTTCAGCGTCTTGCGTGTCATGCCGTCCTTGAACTGCAGCGGCAGCACGCCCATGCCGACCAGGTTCGAGCGATGGATACGCTCGAAGGTCTCGCAGACCACAGCCTTCACGCCCAGCAGGTTGACGCCCTTGGCCGCCCAGTCGCGCGAGCTGCCGGTGCCGTATTCCTTGCCGGCGATCAGGACCTGAGGCGTGTGCTCCTTCTTGTAGCGCATCGCCACGTCGTAGATCGGCTCGGGCTGGTCGGTCGTGAAGTGATGCGTGAAGCCACCTTCGATGCCCGGCACCATCTCGTTTTTGAGACGGATGTTGGCGAAGGTGCCGCGCATCATCACCTCGTGGTTGCCGCGACGCGTGCCGTACTGGTTGAAGTCCTTCGGATCGACCTTGTGTTCCATCAGGTACTTGCCAGCGGGGCTGTCCTTCTTGATCGAGCCGGCCGGCGAGATGTGGTCGGTCGTGATCGAATCGCCGAACTGGCCGAGCGGGCGGGCACCCGTGATGTTGGCGAGCGCGGACGGCGTCTTGCCCATGCCCTCGAAATAGGGCGGGTTGCGCACGTAGGTCGACTTATCGTCCCACGAATAGGTCAGGCTCGGCTTGGTCTTGATGCTGCGCCAGAACTTGTCGCCCTTGAAGACGTCGGCATAGCGCTTCTTGAAGGCCTTGGCCGTGACGAACTTGTCGACGGCCTTGGACACTTCCATGTTCGAGGGCCAGAGGTCCTTGAGGTAGACCGGCTTGCCGCCCTTGCCGATGCCGATCGGGTCCTTGGTGATGTCGATCTTCATCGAACCGGCCAGCGCGTAGATCACCACCAGCATCGGCGAGGCGAGGTAATTGGCGCGGGTCAACGGATTGACGCGGCCCTCGAAGTTGCGGTTACCCGACAGCACCGAGCTGACCACCAGGTCGCCGTCACCGATCGCCTTGGTGACCGGATCGGGCAGCGGGCCGGAGTTGCCGATGCAGCTCGTGCAGCCGTAGCCCACGAGGTTGTAGCCGATCTTGTTCAGGTCCTTCGTCAGGCCCGACGCGTCGAGGTATTCGGTGACGACCTGCGAGCCCGGGGCCAGCGAAGTCTTGACCCACGGCTTGACCTTGAGGCCATGCTTGACCGCGTTGCGGGCGATCAGGCCGGCGCCCAGCATGACGTAGGGGTTCGACGTGTTGGTGCAGGAGGTGATGGCCGCGATCACCACGTCGCCGTGGCCGAGGTCGTAGTCGGTGCCCTCGCACTTAATGCGCTTGCCGTCGTCCTTGCGGTCGAATTCCTTCTCCATGTTGGCGACGAACTGCGACGCGGCATCCGTGAGCGCCACGCGGTCCTGCGGACGCTTCGGACCGGCGAGGCTCGGCACGACGTCGCCGAGGTCGAGCGACAGCGTGTCGGTGAAGATCGGCTCCGGCGACTTCTTGGAGCGCCACAGGCCCTGCTTCTTGGCATAGGCCTCGACGAGCTTGGCAGCCTGGCCGCGGTTGGTCGTCTTGAGGTAGCCGAGGGTGATCTCGTCGACCGGGAAGAAGCCGCAGGTCGCGCCATACTCAGGCGCCATGTTGGCGATGGTGGCGCGGTTGGCGAGCGGCAGGTCTTCGAGGCCCTCACCGTAGAATTCGACGAACTTGTTGACCACGCCCTTCTTGCGCAGCATCTGCGTGACGGTGAGCACGAGGTCGGTCGCCGTCGCGCCTTCCTTCAGCTTGCCGGTGAGCTTGAAGCCCACGACATCGGGAATGACCATCGGCTGCGCCTGGCCGAGCATGGCGGCTTCGGCCTCGATGCCGCCGACGCCCCAGCCCAGCACGGCGAGGCCGTTCACCATGGTGGTGTGGCTGTCGGTGCCGACCAGCGTGTCGGGATAGGCGATCGTTTCCTTGCCTTCCTTCTTGGTCCACACGACCTGCGCCAGGTATTCGAGGTTCACCTGGTGGCAGATGCCGGTGCCCGGCGGCACGACGCGGAAGTTGTCGAACGCCATCGCACCCCAGCGCAGGAACTGGTAGCGCTCCAGGTTGCGCTCATATTCGAGCTTCACATTGGCGCCGAAGGCCGAGCTGTTGCCGAAATTGTCGACGATCACCGAGTGGTCGATCACGAGATCGACCGGCACCAGCGGATTGATCTTCTTGGCGTCGCCACCCAGCTTGCCCATGGCATCGCGCATGGCGGCGAGATCGACCACGGCCGGCACGCCGGTGAAGTCCTGCATCAGGACGCGGGCGGGGCGGAAATTGATTTCCTTCGTCGACTTGCCACCATTCTTCAGCCAGCCTGCGAATGCAGCGATGTCATTCTTCTTAACCGTCGTGCCATCTTCGTGGCGCAGCAGGTTTTCCATCAGGACGCGCAAGGAGAAGGGCAGGCGGGAGAGATCGCCGACTTCCTTCTCGACCGCCTTGAGGCTGAAATAGGTGTAGCTCCGGCTACCGACCTTCAGCGTCTTTCGGGCCTTGAAGCTGTTGGGATGGGCGGCGGCCATGTCGTACTCCTGGAAGATCGGTTTTGTGCGGACGGATGGCAAAATAGGGGCATGACGAGGCCCAGGCAATCGGCGGATGCGGCTCGTCGGCCCTTGTGTCAGATTGGTGCCATGCAACGTCGATTGGTGCAGTTGTTTGGGCTTTTTGCCGCCACCCTTGCCTTGTCCGGCGAGGCCGTGGCGCAGCGCAATGCTGTCGAGTCGTGGGACCCCTCTTCGCGGGACTTCTCGCTGGGCGGTCCCTCTGGTGGTTCTTCGGGGGCGGACACCAGCCGCAACGCCACGCTCGACTCGCTGAACAAGATCCTGTCGGCCTCGCAGCTCTCGGCGCTGGACCGTTCGATGTATCTCAGCATCCGTGCATTCCAGCTCAGCCGACTGGGCCGGGAAGCCGACAGCCAGAAGGACATTGCCGAGATGGGAAGGGTCCTGCCTTCCGATTGGCAGGTCGTGATGTCGCTGGCCATGCCGAGCCTGGCTGGCGGCGGAGACCGCGCCGCCGCGTTACGCATTCTCGACAGCGCGCTGGCGCGCAAGCCCGGCGATCCCTCGCTGATGATCGCCCAGGCTCAGGTCTACATGCAGATCGCCGACTTCCCGCGCGCACTTGGCCTGCTCGACCTCGCCCTGGCCAGCGCGAAGACCGAGGGTGAGCGCCGTTCGGCGGCGTTCTTCCGCGGCCACGCCAACTTCAATCTCGGCAACTACACGCAGGCCGCCGACGACTTCAACGCGTCGCTGGAGGGTCGCCCGACCTTCAAGTCGAAGATAACGCCGCTTCTCTGGCGCTACGCTGCCCAGGTCCGCGCGCGGCGCGATGCCCGCACGGCGCTGGCGAAGGAAATCGGCGCCGAGAGCCTGAACGAATGGCCCGGCCCGATCGTGCGCTTCCTTCTGGGCAAGGGCACGTCGGGCGAACTCGAAGTCGCTGCCGAGTCCGACGAAGCCGCCAAGCGGAGCAACGGCAAATGCCCGGCTGCCTTCTTCATCGGCATGGATGCGGTACGCCGCGGCGACAAGCAGAAGGCCCGCGAGCAGTTCCAGCTCGCCCAGGCGCGTTGCCCGACGGTGTCGGAGATGAACTGGGCCGCCTCCAGCGAGTTGAAGCGGCTCTAGGCGTTAGCCCGCCAGCGCCAAGGGCGCGATGAAGCGGGCGATTTCGGAGAGAACGTAGGCGGGTTGCTGCAGGTGCGGGCTGTGTCCGCAGTCGGCGACCAGCCTCGTTTCGCAATAACCGCCGACCTTGCCGGCGATGATGCCGAGCTGCAACTCGCTGCCGTACTCGTCGTCTTCGCCCTGGATCGCCTGCAGCGGCACCAGCACGCCGGGCAGCCGGCCGTTGGCATCCATCGGCGCGAAGCCCGGCGCCACCCAGGCGTCGGACCAGAGATGGAAGGCACGGTCGACATTGTCGCCGTGATATTTGGTCAGCCGTTGGCGCAGGTCACCCGACGCGAAGGCCTCGCGGGCTTTCTGGATTGCCGCGACACAGACCGGTTCGTTGATCGCGTGGGCAGCCAGGGTCACGACGGCACGCAAGGGCTCGGGATCGCGGGCGGCATAGTTCAAGGCGATCGTGCCGCCATCGCTGTGGCCCACCAGGACGCAGTCATCGATGGCCAGCGCTGCCAGCAGACGCGGCATTACGTCGTCAGCCTCGATCTCCATATAGCGAAGGCCCGGATCGGACGGCCAGGGGCTCGACTGACCATAGCTGGTGCGGTCGTAGACGATGCCGTGGCAGCGCGTGGCGTCGCAGAGTTTCTGCGGGAAGTCGCGCCACATCTCGATGCAGCCCAGCCCTTCGTGCAGAAAGACGAGCGTAGTGCGTTCCAGCCCATCATCCTGGGTGGGCGACAGGCGACGCACACGCAGGCGGCGGTCACCGAGATCGATCAGTTGGTCGTCGAGGCTCACACCTAAGATGTAGCCGGGACACGCCGTCGAGAGAAGACGCTATGCAGGGTCTCCGCTATCGGCGTGCAGATGAAGCTGCCGCTTGCAGCGGCGTTGCTGACGGTGGCCGACACGTCGAGCGTCCACTGGCCGCAAGAGCGGCATCGCGGTTCCACCAGCCGCCACCCAGCGACTGGAACAGCGCCGCCGTGTTGGTGAGACGCGCCGCCTGCGCCTGGATGCGCGTCAGGATCGCCTGCTGATAGGTGAGTTCGGCGATCAGCACGAAGACATAAGTCGTGTCGCCGAGCTCCAGACGCTTGCGGGCGATGTTGAGGCTGGTGGCGGCTGCGCGTTCGGCCTCGACGGCAGCCTTGAGAGTTATGGCGTCGTATTCGAGAGCGTTCAGCGTGTCGGCGACGTTGCGAAAGGCGGCAAGCACGGTCGACTGGTATTGCGCATCGGCCTGCTCCAGTGCGGCCTGGGCGCCCTTCTTCTTGGCGTAGAGCGCGCCGCCATCGAGCACAGTCTGCGCGACGTTGAAACCGGCCACCGTTCCGGCGAGGCCCGAGCCGAACAACGAGTCGAGACTGATAGAGTTGGCAGTGACGCCTGCACTCAAGGTGATCTGCGGGAGCTGGTTGGCGATCGCCACACCGACCAAGGCACTGGCGGAGTGCAGATTGGCTTCGGCGGCACGCACGTCAGGGCGTTGCTCGACCAGTTTGGACGGCAGGCTGAGCGGCAACTCGCCAGGCAGCTTGAGATCGCTGAGCTCGAAACGTTCGGCGACAGGATTGCTCGGCAGCCGGCCGGTGAGATTGGCCAGCAGGTTGCGCTGCTGCGCCAACGCCTTCTGCAAAGGTGGCAGCGTCGCTTCGGATTGCGCCATAGCGGCCTGCTGGGTGGCAACGTCCGCGCCGGGAATGGCGCCGAGCCCGGATTGCTGCGTCAGGATGCCGAGTGTCTCGCGTTGGGCCGCGATGATTCGCTTGGTCGACTCGACTTGGGCGCGTAGCGCCGCCTCGACGATGGCGGCAGCAACGACGTTGGACGCGAGCGACAGATAGGCGCCTTCAAGCTGGAAGCATTGCGCTTCAGCCAGCGCATCGAGCGATTCGATCTGACGGCGATTACCGCCCCAGATGTCGAGCGCGTAGGTGATCTGCAATCCGGCGGTGAAAAGGCCGAAGATCGTCATGGACTGGTCCGCGAGCGGCGTTTGAAGAATGGTCGCCGTCTGGTTCTGGGATCCGGCAAAACCCGCGGAGATCGTCGGGAACAGCGTCGCACGCTGGGCGCGGGCATTCAGTTGCGCGACCTTGAGAGAAGCGGCGGCGGCGCGGATGTCAGGGTTAGCCGTCAACGACCGTTCGATCAGACTGTTGAGCTGCGGCGACTGGAAGACACCCCACCACTGGCCGGGAATGTCCATGCTCTGCACGATGCGTTGCGCCTCGCCGCCTGGAATGCCGGCGGCGATGAGATCCATCTTCTGGTCGGGCAGGTAAGTCTGGGTCTTCGGCCCTTCGGGCGCGAGGAAATCCGGGCCAACCGAGCAGGCCGTCAATGCAGCCGTTGCGGCCAGCGCCGGCAATGCCTTGAAGAGAGAGTGTCGCATCATGATGCCTCCGCGACGGATGCGCGAGGAGTGGGTGGCGTGTCGGTTGCCAACAATCGGCGGCGCGAGAACAAGCCGATGGCCGCCGGCAACACCGTGAGGAAGAGCAAGGGCGCCAGCAGCGTGCCGCCAACCACGACGGTCGCCAGCGGGCGCTGAACCTGGCTGCCGATCGCCGTCGAGAAGGCGGCAGGCAGCAGGCCGACGGCCGCCGCGGCGCACGTCATCAGCACGGGCCGCAACTGCACGCTGCAGGTCTCGCGCAGCGCTGCTTCGCGCTCGCGCCCGGCATCGATCAACCGGTTGAAACACGACAGCACCATGATGCCGTTCATCGCGGCGATGCCGAACAGTGCCACGAAGCCGATGGCGGCGGAGATGCTGAACGGCATGCCGACCACGAACAGGCCGAGGACGCCGCCGATCAGCGCCATGGGGATCGCGCTGGCCGCGAGCAGCGTGTCGCGGAACGAGCCGAAGCTCATGTAGAGCAGCAAGCCGATCAGGCCGATGGCGATCGGCACAGCGACGGCCAGCCGCTGCAAGGCGTTCTTGAGGTTGCCGAACTCGCCGACCCATTCGATGCGATAGCCGCCGGGGATCTTCACCTGCTCGGCCACTTTCTGCTGTGCTTCGAGGATGGCGCTGCCAAGGTCGCGGCCACGAACGCTGAACTTCACCGGGACGTAGCGTTCCTGCTGTTCGCGGTAGATGTAGTAGGCGCCCGAGACGAGATCGACGGTGGCGACCTCGCTGAGCGGCACCTGGGTCACACCATTGCCGATCTGAGCGCCGATCTGGATACGTTTGATTGCTTCGAGATTTTCCCGGTATTTCGGCGCCAGGCGAACGACCATGGGAAAGTGCCGGTCGCTGCCGCCTTCATAGACATCGCCCGCGGCCTGGCCGCCGATGGCGGCCTGCACGGTGGCATTGATGTCGCCGGGGGCGAGGCCGTAGCGCGCGGCGCGGGTGCGGTCGATATCGATGCGGATCGTTGGCTGGCCGAGCGAGGCCGACACGGCGAGGTCGGTGATGCCCGGCACCGTCGCCAGCACTTTCTTGATCTCAGTTCCGAGCCTGGCCAGCGTCTCGAGGTCGTTGCCCGAGACCTTGACCGAATTCTCGCCCTTCACGCCGGAAGCGGCTTCCTGGACGTTGTCCTGGATGTACTGGGAGAAGGTGAACTCGACGCCGGGGAAAGCCTTCTGTAGGACGTCACTGATCTCAGCAATCAGGGCTTCCTTGTCGACACCCTTGCGCCAGCGGTCGAGACGCTTCAGCGGCACGAAGAACTCGGCATTGAAGAAGCCGGTCGAATCGGTGCCGTCGTCGGGGCGGCCATGCTGCGAGATGACGGTTTCCGCCTCGGGGAAGCTCTTGATGAGCTTACGCATGCGGTTGGCGTAGTCATTGCCGGCTTCGAGCGAGATCGATGCCGGCATGACGGCGCGGATCCACATGTTGCCCTCTTCGAGCTTGGGCAGGAACTCGAGTCCGATCGTGCTGCCCGCCATTACAGCGAGCGCACCGGCGCCGAGGCCGGCTGCCAGCGTAACGCGGCGGCTGGCCAGGACGACATCGCGCAGTCTCGCGTATCCGCGGCTCAGCAGACGCATGGCGCGCGTCTCGGCGTGGGCGACCTTGTCTGGCAGCAGGAGTGCGGCGAGGGCAGGCGAGACCGTGAAGGTGGCGATCAGGCCGCCCAGCAGCGCATAGGCATAGGTCCGTGCCATCGGCCCGAAGATGTGGCCTTCGACCCCCGACAGGGTGAAGAGGGGCAGGAAGCCCGCGATGATGATGGTGGCGGAGAAGAAGATCGCCTGCGTGACTTCGGTCGAAGCGTGAAAGATCGTCGCGAGCTTGCCGGTGAGGCCGGCCGGCGTGGGGCGTCGGTAGTTTACCGCCGGTCCGTGGCTCGCTTGGGCGAGGTGACGGAAGATGTTCTCGACCATGATGACCGTGGCATCGACGATGATGCCGAAGTCGATCGCACCCATGGAAAGAAGATTGGCTGACTCGCCGCTGAGCACCAGGATGACCACGGCGAAGAGCAGGGCGAAGGGAATGGTGGCCGAGACGATCAGAGCGCTGCGCAGGTCGCCGAGGAACAGCCACTGGATCAGGAAGATCAGCACCACGCCCATCACCATGTTGTGCAGCACGGTATGGGTGGTGACCTCGACCAGGGCGCTGCGGTCGTAGATCCGCTCGATGCGGACGCCCGGCGGCAGGATATTGCCGTTGTTGATCTTGCCGACCTCTTCCAGCACGCCAGTCAGCGTCGGCATGGTCTCCGCGCCACGCCGCATCAACACGATGCCCTGGACGATGTCGTTGTCGTCGTTTTGGCCGGCGATGCCGAGCCGTGGCTGGTTGCCCACCGTGACGGTGGCCACATCGGAAACCAACACCGGTGCACCGTCGCGCACCGTCAGCATGGTGTTGCGGATATCGTCCATCGACCGGATCTGGCCGACGCTGCGCACGATCGCCGACTGCGAGCCGATATTCACGGTGTTGGCGCCGACATTGATGTTGGCGTTGTTCAGTCCGTCGAGCACCTGTTTCAGGGTGAGCCCGTAGGCCATCAACCGGTCGAGATCGACGGTGATGTCGTAGGTCTTGGTCTTGCCGCCCCAGCCGGTGACATCGGTTACGCCCGGTATCGCCTTGAAGCGGCGCTGCAGGATCCAGTCCTGCACCGTTTTGAGATCGGCCGACGAATAGCCGGGCGGGCCAACCAAGCGATAACGGAAGACTTCGCCGATCGGACTGGTCGGCGACAATATGGGCTGCGCGCCGTTGGGCAGCGGGCCGAGCTGCGACAGGCGGTTGATCACCATCTGCGAGGCCTGCTGGTAGGTCACGTCGTAGGTGAACTGCACCTTGACGTCGCTGAGGCCGAACAGGGAGACGGTGCGGATCGCCTGGACATAGGGCAGGCCCGCCATCTGGATCTCGATCGGGATCGTGATGTAGCGCTCGATCTCCTCCGATGACTGGCCAGGATTCTGCGTGATGATGTCGACCAGCGGCGGCACGGGGTCGGGATAGGCTTCGATGTTCAGCCGCGCATAGGCAAACAGGCCGGCGACCGCGAGGACTCCGCTCAGGATGACAACCAGAATGCGTTGCCTGAGAGCGGCGGCGATGAGGGACTGCATGGAACGATCGCCGTGCTGGAGAGCGCCGGGGCCGGCGGGGCCCGGCAGGCCGTCAGTCGCGCTTGGCTGCGCGATCGATGAATAGCGTGCCGCTCGTCACCACGGTCTCGCCGGGCTGCAGGCCCTTGCGCACTTCGACGAGGCCGTTGGAGGTTGTGCCGACCTCGATGGGGCGGGAGACGATGGATTTGTCGCCGGAGCGAGCGACCCAGACGCGGGCATTGGCGC
This sequence comes from Reyranella sp., assembly GCF_004297405.1. GTDB lineage: Bacteria > Pseudomonadota > Alphaproteobacteria > Reyranellales > Reyranellaceae > Reyranella. The sequence goes on along the minus strand of NZ_SCVC01000046.1, from coordinate 182,893 downwards.
CTTCGTAGACGATGGCCTCCTGTGGCACGGCCGGCATGGTCTGCGGCGCGCCGGTGACGATGCGGAAGCTCGCGAACATCTCGGGCATCAGCTCGCGACCTGCATTGGTGATCTCGGCGCGCACCGGAAGGCGGCGTGTGTTGGGATCGAGTGCCGGCGCGACGTAGCTCAGCTTCGCGTCGAAGGTCCGGCCCGGATAGGCGAGTACGGAAACCTCGACCGGTGCGCCGACTTTCATCCGAGGGGCATCGGATTCGCGGACATTGGCGATCAGCCAGACTTTCGAGAGGTCGCCGATGTTGAACACCGGATCGGTCGCACCGGCATTGATGTATTGGCCGAGGCCGATCTTGCGCTGGATCACGGTGCCGTCGATCGGGGCGGACACGATGGTCTCGGCACCAATGCGGTCGACCTTTTCGAGCTGCTCGATCTCGGTGTCGGAGCGGCCGAGGATGCGCAGCCGGTTGCGCACGGCGGCCAGCGCGATATCGGCTGACCTGAGATCGCCTTGCGCGGCGACGAGGTCGGACTGAGCCTGTTCGAGGTCCTTCAGCGCGCCGCCGCGGATCGACAGCAGTTCCTTCTGCCGCTTCTCGGCAGTCTGCGCGAGGACAAGCTTCGAACGCGCCTTCTCGACGCCGGCGACGGCAGTCACGAGATCGTTCTGTCCTTGCACGAATTCGCTCGCCTCGATGGCGAAGAGTGGTGCGCCGCGTTCGACATGATCGCCGGGCTTGGCGATCAAGCGCGTGACGCGGCCGGAGTAGGGCGAGAAGACCGGCGTCGTGGTGTCCTCGTTGATGCCGATCTTGCCGTCGGTCGCACGCTCCTCCCGGAAAGCCACCGGCTTCACCGTCTCGAAGCGGAGACCGGACCATTGCGTGTCGCTCGGCCGGAACGTGCCATCGGCCTCGACGATGATGACGGGCCGCATCAGGGCGTTGCTGGGCTGCGTGTCGACCGTCCAGACCGCGGCCAGCGACAGGGCAACGACGCTGGCGCCCGCGAACCACAGTCGGTGGTGGCGCAGGCGGGCAGTCAGGGAAAGGTCGGCCGGAGAGGTCATGAGGCGACCGTAACCAGTGCACATTACGTGCACCTGACGGTTGCCAACGAGGGCAGAGCGCCACCGGCAAACCGGCGTGCTAAGGTCGGCTCGATGCAATTGCGTTCCGGGAGGACGTGCGATGAGGGTCCTTCTCGTCGAGGACAATGCCGAACTCGTTACGCTGCTGGTCAAAGGGCTGGGGCGCAGCGGGTTCTCTGCTGATTCTGTCGACAACGCCGGAGATGCCGTCCATGCGCTCGCCGCGATGCGCTATGCCGCGGTCGTGCTCGATCTCGGCTTGCCCGACGAAGACGGGCTTTCCCTGTTGCGTGGCCTGCGTGGCCGCGGCGATTCGACACCAGTCCTTGTGCTGACGGCACGCGACGGCGTTTCCGACCGGGTCAACGGACTTAGGGCCGGCGCCGACGATTATCTCGCAAAGCCCTTTGCCATGGAGGAGTTGGTGGCGCGGCTGCAGGCGCTGCTGCGCCGCCCCGGCAACATGCTTGGCCGCCGTCTCACCTTCGGCAACGTGTCACTCGATACCGAAGGGCGGCAAGTCCTGGTCGATGGCACCGTGCGGTCCTTCCCGGCGCGCGAGACGGCGGTGTTGGAGATCCTCTTGCGGCGCGGTGGCAACGTGGCGCCCAAGCGCCTGTTCGAGGATCAGCTCTTCGGCCTGTCGGGCGATGTCGGGTCCAATGCGGTCGAGGTCTACGTCCATCGGCTGCGCAAGATGTTGGCGGATTGCGGCGCCACGGTGAAGGTCCACACGGTGCGCGGCGTCGGCTATCTGCTTGCCGAGGAAAAGGCCGGGTGAGTCGCTTCCGCTCGATCATCTCCCGCGTCGTCGCACTCCATGTCGTCGCGGTCGCCATCACCTCGATCCTGATGCCGCTGGCGCTCTACTGGCTTCTGAATCAGGCCGCCAACAATCTCCATCGCGATGCGTTGCGCAGCCAGGCGCTTACCATTGGCAGTTTCCTCCGGCCGACGCCAACAGGCAGCGTCGAGTTCGATATTCCGACCGAGGCGCTGCCCCTCTACTCCGGCGAGTATGCGCTCTATTCCTATGCGGTCCTCGATTCCAAGGGCAAGGTGCTGTTCTCCTCGCGGGACGACGGCCAGCCACTTTTTGCTTCGATCGATCCGTCGTCGAGCGAATGGTTCAACCGACGGCGGCACGGTGGCGCAGTATTGTTCGGTGTCAGCGTTCCGCGCGCCGTCGGCGATCGCCTGTACTGGATCCAGGTTGGCCAGGACCTCACGCATCGCGACGTCATCATCGACGATATCGTCACTTCGTTTATTCCGCGCGTCGCCTGGATCACCTTCCCGATCCTGCTGCTGCTGCTCTTGATCGACATCGTGATCTTCCGTCGCGCCCTCGATCCGGTGCGCCGGGCCTCGACCACGGCGGCCGCGATCGGGCCGACCAGCACCGACATCCGCCTGCCCGAAGCTTCCATGCCAGCCGAGGTCGTGCCGCTGGTCCATGCCGTCAATCAGGCTCTGGAGCGGCTCGAGGCCGGCTTCCGGGTGCAGCGCGAGTTCACTGCCGACATGGCGCACGAGCTGCGCACCCCCCTTGCCATCATGCGGGCGCGCGTTGACACGATGGATGCTGGACCGCTCAGGCACTCGCTGCAGACCGACATCGTCAACATGACGCGTACTGTGAACCAGGTGCTCGACATCGCCGAGCTCGAGGCCTTTGTCGTTCGCGCCGACTCCAAGGCCGACGTTCACGCCGTTTGCGCTGACGCCGTGGGCTTCATGGCGCCGCTCGCCGTGAGCAGTGACAAGACGATCGCGCTGACCGGCGTCGGGGAGCCAGTGTGGGTGCGCGGTCATGCCGAGGCGCTGTTCCGGGCGGTGCGCAATCTCGTCGAAAACGCCATTCGACATACGCCCCGGGGCGGTTCGATCGAGGTCGATGTCGCGGCCGACGGCACGGTGCGCGTGCTGGACGACGGCCCTGGCGTGCCGGTGGCAGAGCGACAGTCGATCTTTTCGCGTTTCTGGCGCAGGGATCGGACCAAGGCTGACAGCCGTGGGCTGGGCCTCGCCATCGTGGCGCGGGTGGCCGCCGCCCACGACGGCAGCATTTCGGTCGATGACCGCCCCGGTGGCGGCGCCAGGTTCACCTTGAGGCTCTGCTTGGCTTGACCGGTGCGAATTGCCTGTGGCTATCTGCCTGACGGAACTGCCGCACAACGAGACGAACGGCAGGCCGCGGGAGTGCTGTGGGAATGACCGACGACGGCGCCATTGCCGGAACCCAGGCTCGGGACACGTTTCCCAAGCTGTTGGCGGAGCTTGCCCGGACGCGGGGTGACCGGCCGGCTTACCGGGAGAAGGAATACGGCATCTGGCAGACCCATGACTGGGCGCATGTCGCGGCCGAGATGCGCCTGCTCGCCGCCGGCCTCGCCGATCTCGGTTTTCGACGCGACGACCGGTTGATCGTGGTCGGCGACAACCGGCCGAGGCTCTATTGGTCGATGTGCGCGGCGCAGTCGCTGGGCGGCGTGCCGGTGCCGGTCTACCAGGATTCAGTTGCCGACGAACTCGCCTACGTCGTCGAGCATGCCGGCGCGCGTTACGCGCTGGCCGAGAACCAGGAGCAGGTCGACAAGCTCCTCGAGATCCAGAAGAAAGTGCCGTCGCTGGAGACGATCTTCTACGTCGATCCGCGTGGCATGCGGCACTACGAGGGCCTGCTCTCCTACGCCGAGGTGCAGGCACGTGGCGAGAAGCGCCTCGCCGCTGCGCCCGATATGGTTTCGGCCGAGGTTGCCAAGGGCAAGGGCAGCGATGATGCCATCATGCTCTACACCTCGGGCACGACCGGCCGGCCGAAGGGCGCGGTGCTGAGCTACGACAATCTCGTCTGGGCCGCCGAAGCCGGTGCAGCCTTCGACGGGCTGAAGGCCGGTGACGAGCTGCTCTCCTACCTGCCGATGGCCTGGGTCGGCGATCACATTTTCTCCTACGCGCAGGGCTATGTGGTCGGGCTGGTCGTGAACTGTCCTGAATCGGCTTCGACCGTGATGACCGACCTGCGCGAGATCGGACCGACCTACTATTTTGCGCCACCACGGGTGCTCGAAAATCTGATCACCCAGGTGACGATCCGCATGGAGGACGCAGGGCTGCTAAAACGCCGCCTGTTCCACTTCTTTATGGGCGTGGCCCGCCGGGTCGGTCCGGCGTTGCTCGATGGCCGGCCCGTCTCGATCGGTGACCGGCTGCTCTATTGGCTCGGCAATCTGATGATCTATGGCCCGCTCAAGAACACGCTGGGCATGAGTCGCGTGCGCGTGGCCTACACCGCGGGCGAAGCCGTCGGGCCGGAGATCTTCAACTTCTATCGCGCCCTGGGCGTGAACATGAAGCAGCTCTACGGCCAGACCGAGGCCTCGGTGTTCGTCACCATCCATCCCAATGGCGAGGTTTTTCCCGACACGGTCGGCAAGCCGGTTTCCAAGGTCGAACTCAGGATCGCCGAGTCGGGCGAAGTGCTCTACCGCAGCCCCGGCGTGTTCAAGGAGTATTTCAAGAATCCCGAGGCGACCAACGACGCCAAGACCGCCGACGGCTGGGTCCATACCGGCGACGCGGGCTATCTCGACGAGCGCGGCCATCTGCGCATCATCGATCGCGCCAAGGACGTCGGGAAGCTGAACGACGGCACGCTGTTCGCGCCGAAGTTCATCGAGAACAAGCTGAAGTTCTTTCCGCATATCAACGAAGCGGTGGCGTTCGGCGACGGCCGCGATTTCGTCGCCGCCTTCGTCAATATCGACATGATTGCGGTGGGCGATTGGGCAGAGCGGCGCAATATCGCCTATGCGAGCTACCAAGAACTGGCGGCACGACCGGAGGTCTACGACCTGATCCAAAGTGAGGTCGAGCAGGTGAATCGTGACCTCGCCGCCGACCCGAGGATGGCTGGCGCGCAGATCCGCCGCTTCCTGATCCTGCACAAGGCCCTCGAAGCCGACGACGGGGAGCTGACGCGCACCAACAAGGTGCGACGCGGCTTCATTGGCGAGCGTTACAAGGCGCTGGTCGATGCGCTCTACAGCGCCGCCAAATCGGCGCATATCGGGGTCGATGTCACGTTCGAGGACGGCCGCAAGGGTCGGATCGAGGGCGATGTTGCTATCCGCGACCTTGCCCCGCATCCGGCGCTCAGGAAGGCGGGTTGACGGCGATGGCCGAGCGTACGCGTTCCTTCACCGAGGTGCTGCTGTCGGTCGAAAATATCAGCCTGTCGTTCGGTGGCGTGAAGGCGCTGACCGACATCAGCTTCGACATCCGGAAGGGCGAGATCCGCGCCATCATCGGCCCCAACGGTGCTGGCAAGTCGTCGATGCTGAACTGCATCAACGGCTTCTATCACCCGCAACAAGGCGCCATTACCTACAAGGGTGTGCGGCGCAGTCAGATGCGGCCGCACGAGGCGGCAGAGCAGGGCATCGCCCGCACCTTCCAGAACATCGCGCTGTTCCGCGGCATGTCGACTCTCGACAACATCATGACCGGACGCAACCTGCGCATGAAGACCGGCCTTTTCTGGCAAGCACTCCATTTTGGTCCGGCGCGACGCGAGGAGATCGAACATCGCAAGGCGGTCGAGGAAATCATCGACTTCCTCGAGATCCAGCACATCCGCAAAGTGCCCGTCGGCCGGCTTCCTTATGGCTTGCAGAAGCGGGTCGAGCTTGGCCGCGCGCTTGCCGCCCAGCCTGAGCTTCTGCTGCTCGATGAACCGATGGCCGGCATGAACATCGAGGAGAAGCAGGACATGTGTCGCTTCATCCTCGACGTGAACGATGAGTTCGGCACGACGATCTGCCTGATCGAACACGACATGGGCGTGGTCATGGACATCTCCGACCGCGTCGTGGTGCTCGATTACGGCAAGAAGATCGGTGATGGCGTGCCCGACGAGGTCAAGAGCAACCAGGCCGTCATCGACGCCTATCTCGGCGTCAGCCACTGAGTGGAGCGAGCATGCTGGGCCCCTTCCTCGAAACCCTGATCGGCGGCCTCCTGACCGGTGTGCTCTATTCGCTGGTGGCGTTGGGCTTCGTTCTGATCTTCAAGGCCTCCGGCGTCTTCAACTTCGCGCAAGGCGCCATGGTGCTGTTCGCGGCGCTCACGATCGCGCGGCTGGCCGGTGCGATCGACAACAAGGAGGTCTTCCTCGGCCAGTTCGTGGCTGCCGCCGCGGTGCTCGGTGTGGCGCTGGCCCTGATCGGCTGGTGGGCCTGGCGCGAATATGTCGTGCGTGGCGGCGGTCCGGGCGAGCGGCGCAAGCTGCAGCTTCTGGCGCTGATCGGCGCGGTGGTCGGCAGCGTGGCAGCCTATGCCTACGGCAAGGGTGCCTGGCCGATGTGGCTGGCCATTGCGGCGACGGCGGCGATCATGGGTTTGCTGGCCTATGCCATCGAGCGGTTGGTGCTGCGCCATCTCGTGAACCAGGAGGGCATCATCCTGTTCATGGCGACGCTTGGCATTGCCTACTTCCTCGACGGCCTCGGCCAGACGCTGTGGGGCAGCGACGTTTACCCGATCCATCTCGGTCTGCCGAAGGACCCGATCTTCCTGTTCGAGGGCATCTTCGAGGGCGGCCTGCTGGTCGATCCTGGCGACCTCGTGGCCGCGGGCATCGCCGCGGCGCTGGTCGTGGTGCTGGCGATCTTCTTCCAGAAGACCCGCGTCGGCCGTGCTCTGCGGGCCGTTGCGGATGACCATGCCGCCGCCCAGTCGGTCGGCATTCCGCTCAACACGATCTGGCTGATTGTCTGGACGGTCTCGGGCCTGGTGGCGCTTGCCGCCGGCCTGATCTGGGGCGCCAAGCTCGGCGTGCAGTTCTCGATCTCGCTGATCGCGCTCAAGGCGCTGCCGGTGCTGATCCTGGGCGGCTTCACCTCGGTGCCGGGCGCCATCGTCGGCGGTTTGATCATCGGGGCCGGCGAGAAGCTCTCGGAAGTCTTCCTGGCGCCCATCCTGGTCAGGACCTTCGACCTCGCCGGCGGCGGCATCGAGAATTGGTTCGCTTATGTGCTTGCGCTGGTCTTCCTGCTGTTCCGGCCGCAGGGCCTGTTCGGCGAGCGCATCATCGAGCGCGTTTGAGAGGGCGGGTCTGAAATGCTTTACCGCGAGGCTGGCCAGTTCAAGACCGACTATGCCGCCGACCAGCAGATCTTCCCGATCGTGCAGGACCGTCTCTTCGTTGCCGCGGTGGTGGTGGCGGCCTTCCTGGTCGTACCACTGTTCGCGAGCCAGTATCTCTATACCGAAATCCTGATCCCGTTCCTGATCCTGTCGCTGGCGGCCGTCGGCCTGAACATCCTGGTCGGTTATTGCGGGCAGGTGTCGCTGGGAACGGGCGGCTTCATGGCGGTGGGTGCCTACGCCGCCTACAACCTCTGGCTCCGCGTGCCGGAGGTCAACAATCTCATCGTCGTCTTCCTATTCGGCGGCGTGATGTCGGCGGCCGTCGGCATCCTGTTCGGCATCCCCTCGCTTCGGATCAAGGGCTTCTATCTGGCGGTGGCGACGCTCGCCTCGCAGTTCTTCCTCGATTGGCTGTTTGCGCGCGTGAAGTGGCTGACCAACTACACGCCGTCGGGCTCGGTCGCGGTCGGCGAGACCAGTGTTTTCGGCTGGATTATCGACACGCCTGTCGAGCGCTATCTCTTCATCCTGGCCTTTGTCGTCGTGGCGACCCTTGTCGCCAAGAACCTGGTGCGTGGCCATATCGGCCGGTCGTGGATGGCGATCCGCGACATGGATATCGCAGCCGAAATCATCGGCTTCAGGCCGCTGCGCACTAAGCTCTCGGCCTTCGCGGTCAGCTCGTTCTTCATCGGTATCGCCGGCGCCATGTGGGCCTTCCTGCGGCTGGGTGCCTGGGAGCCATTGGCATTCGACATCAACCGCTCCTTCCAGCTCCTGTTCATGGTCATCATCGGCGGCCTGGGGTCGCTGCTCGGCAGCTTCCTGGGGGCGGCCTTCATCGTCCTGGTGCCGATCCTGCTCAACCAGCTTCCGAGCTGGCTCGGCATCAAGATGTCGACGGCGCTCCTCAGCCATCTCGAATTCATGGTGTTCGGCGCGATGATCGTTTTTTTCCTGATCGTCGAACCGCACGGCCTCGCCCGCCTCTGGGCCGTGGCCAAGGAGAAGCTGCGGCTCTGGCCGTTCCCGCACTGATCCACTAGGCTTTAAACCAAGGGTTGCCCGGAGAAGGATCAACCCACAATCAAAGGAGGAAACGATGAGGCTAGGAAAGGCAGCGCTCCTGGGAGCGGTCGCGGTTGCGGCAGGTTTCGTCGCAACCACGTCCATTGCCACCACGGCATGGGCGCAGAACGAGCAGTATCTTGCTGGTCTGATCTATCGTACCGGCGCTTATGCTCCGAACGGTATCCCGTTCGCCAACGGCATCGCCGATTACTATGCGCTGATCAATGCGCGTGACGGCGGCATCAACGGCGTCAAGTTGAACTACGAAGAATGCGACACCGGCTACGCCACCGACCGCGGCGTGGAGTGCTACGAGCGCCTGAAGAACAAGGGTCCGACCGGAACGGCGTACGTCGCGCCGCTCAGCACCGGCATCACCTTCGCACTCACTGAAAAGGCGCCGATCGACAAGATCCCCATCATCTCGATGGGCTATGGTCGTTCGGAGAGCCGCGACGGCAGTGTGTTCCAGTGGAACTTCCCGTTGCTCGGCACCTACTGGTCGGCTGCCGACATCATCATGCAGCACATCGCCAAGAAGGAAGGCGGCTTCGACAAGCTCAAGGGCAAGAAGATCGTGCTGGTCTATCACGACTCGCCCTACGGCAAGGAGCCGATCGCTCTCCTCGAAGAGCGCGCCAAGATGCACGGCTTCTCCTTCACGCCGATGCCCGTCACCCATCCCGGTGTCGAGCAGAAAGCGACGTGGCTGCAGATCCGCCAGAACCGGCCGGACTATGTCCTGCTGTGGGGCTGGGGCGTCATGAACTCGACCTCGATCAAGGAAGCGGCCGCGGTCGGCTTCCCGCGCGACAAGATGTACGGCGTGTGGTGGTCAGGCGCCGAGCCTGACGTGCGTCCGGCCGAGGACGGCGCCAAGGGTTACAACGCCGCCATGCTGCAGCACGGCGCCGGCCAGTTCGCCGTCCACAACGACCTCAAGAAGTACCTCTACGACAAAGGTCTCGGGTCGGCGAAGTGGGACGAGACCGGCGAGGTGCTCTACATCCGCGGCCTCGTCAACGGCATGCTGGGGGTCGAGTCGATCCGCAAGGCGCAGACCAAGTTCGGCAACAAGCCGCTCACTGGCGAGCAGGTCCGCTGGGGCATCGAGAACCTCGAGATCTCGGCCGCCCGCATCAAGGAGCTGGGCTTCGAGGGTGTGCTGCAGCCGCTGAAGGTGAGCTGCTCGGATCACGAAGGCACGCGAGCCGGTCGCATCCAGCAATGGGACGGCAAGAAGTGGAACGTCATCAGCGAGTGGTACGAGTCCGATGACAAGGTCCTGAAGCCGATGGTCGCCGCGGCGGCCAAGAAGTACGCGGACGAGAAGAAGCTGGCGATCCGCGACTGCTCGAAGGAGAGCTGAGCTGTCGACGACGGCTTCCTACGACCCATCAGGTCACCTCCCCCGCGGCGCGGGGGAGGTCGGCACCGCGGCCGCGCCCAGCAATGTGCTGGACGTGGCCAACATCGAGGTCATCTATAATCACGTCATCCTGGTGCTGAAGGGCGTGTCGCTATCGGTGCCGGACGGCGGCATCGTGGCGCTGCTCGGCGCCAACGGGGCCGGCAAGTCGACGACGCTCAAGGCGATCTCGAACTTGCTGCTGGCCGAGCGCGGTGAAGTCACCAAGGGTCAGATCCATTGCCGAGGTGAGCGGGTTGATGGGCTCTCGCCCAACGACCTGGTGCGTCGCGGCGTTATCCAGGTGATGGAAGGCCGCCACTGTTTCGGCCACCTCACTGTCGAGGAGAACCTGCTGACCGGCGCGTTCATCCACGGCAACAAGCGGCGTCAGATCGCCGACGATCTCGAGAAGGTCTATCACTACTTCCCGCGGTTGAAGGAGCGGCGCACCAGCCAGGCCGGCTACACGTCCGGTGGCGAGCAGCAAATGACGGCGATCGGCCGTGCCCTGATGAGCCGACCCAACACCATTCTGCTCGACGAGCCGTCGATGGGGCTGGCGCCGCAGCTCGTTGAGGAGATCTTCGAGATCGTGAAGAACCTCAACGAGAAGGAAAAAGTCTCGATCTTGCTGGCCGAGCAGAACACCAACGTGGCGCTGCGCTACGCCCATTACGGTTACATTCTGGAGAATGGCAGGGTGGTGCTCGACGGCAACGCCGCCTCCTTGCGCGAGAACGAGGACGTCAAGGAGTTCTACCTGGGTGTCGGTGGCGAAGGCCGCCGCTCCTTCCGCGACGTCAAACATTACCGCCGCCGCAAACGCTGGCTCTAGGAGCGGGCGAGAGTCCTCCACGCGGCATAGACCAGCGGCGGGAGCGCCACGAGATCGGCAATGGCGATGGTGCGCAACGCGCCGGCCGGAGTGCCGTAGAGGGCATAGAAGCCCAGGAAGCCCACGACGTTGATGGCGGCCGCCAGGAGCGCGGCCGGCCGCGCTTGTGGCGACCAGCTTGCCCAGAGGCAGAGGATGCCCACCAGCGCCGGCAGCACCGCGCGATGGCGCATCAGTACCAGCAGCGTGGTGTCGGTCGGCGCGATGCCGTAGAGGCGCGACAACATCTCGGGCGCGAAGACCGGCCCGACCGGCAGCAGGTGAATGATGCCGACGACGGCAAAGGCCAGAGGAACGGCGGTGGTGGTCCACATGAACCGACCATCGCCGCTTCCGGTCGCCGCCGGCAATTACCTCGGCGGTAAGGGCTCAAGCTGCCTTGTCGGTGGCTTTCTTCTGGATCGGCGGGGCGAAACGGAAAGCGGCGCCCAGCCGGTTCCAGGCATTGATGGTGGCGACTGCGGTGCTGAGGAAAATGGTCTCGCTTTCGCTGAAGTGCCGGCGCACGGCGTCGTAGGCTTCATCGGAGACGGTCTTGTCGGACAGTCGCGTCAGGGTCTCCGCCCAGGCGAGTGCCGCGCACTCGCGCTCCGAGAAGATGCCGGCCTCGTGCCAGGTCGCGACCAGGTCGAGCTTTTCCTGCGGCAGGCCCAGCCGACGTGAGACGTTGAGATGGATCTGCAGGCAGAAGGCGCAGTTGTTGATCTGCGAGACGCGCAGTTTCACGAGTTCGATGATCGTCTTGTCGAGGCCGGCTTCGTCGGCGGTCTTGCCCATGGCGAGCAGGGCGGCCTGGGCCGACGGTGCGGTCTTCTGGAAGGTTTCGTAGGCGATGCGGACGGACGACATGGCAGTGACTCCATAATATTCGAGCTCTGATATTATGCAGGAGCCGCGGCGTTGCAAGGCCGGAAGGGGGGCTCTACCGTCCGTTCAAAGACAGCATGGCAACGGGAGAGACGCATGTCGCCGCACTACGACACGTTGGAGACCAGGACCCCCGAAGCGCGCGAGAAGGCCTTGATGCAGGCCCTGCCGCAGCAAATTGCCCATGCCAAGGCGAATGCCCCGTTCTTCGCGGAGTGGCTGAAGGATATCGATCCGGAATCGGTAACCTCCCGCGCCGCGCTCGCCGGGCTGCCCGTTCTGCGCAAGTCTATGCTGAGCGAGGTGCAGAAGAAGAACCCGCCGATGGGTGGGCTGATCACCGTGCCGATGAGCAAGGTGCGCCATGTCTTCATGTCGCCCGGCCCGATCTTCGAGATCGACACCGACGAACCCGACTATTTCCGCGGCGCGCGCGCTATGTATGCCTGCGGCTTCCGACCGGGCGACGTCGTCTACAACACCTTCGCCTATCACCTGACGCCGGCCGGAATGATGATGGAGTCGGCGGCGCGGGCGCTGGGTTGCGCCGTCGTGCCGGGCGGCGTCGGCAATACCGAGTTGCAGCTCGACGCCATCGCCGCGATCCGACCGACCGGCTATGTCGGCACGCCGTCGTTCCTCAAGATCCTGATCGAGAAGGCGACGGAGCTGGGCAAGGACATCTCCTCCCTGAAGCATGCCTTCGTCGGTGCCGAGGCGCTGCCGCCATCCCTGCGGCAGATGTTCCGTGACAAGGGCATGACCTGCCTGCAGAGCTACGGCACGGCCGATCTCGGCACCATCGCCTATGAGTCCGAAGGCCCCGACGGCGCGGTCGAAGGCATGGTCGTCGACGAAGGCGTGATCGTGGAGATCGTGCGTCCCGGCACCGGCGATCCGGTGCCTGAGGGCGATGTCGGCGAAGTCGTGGTGACCTCGTTCAACCGCGCCTATCCGCTGATCCGCTTCGGCACCGGCGACATGTCGGCCGTGTTGGCGGGGACAAGCCCCTGCGGGCGCACCAACATGCGCATCAAAGGCTGGATGGGCCGTGCCGACCAGCGCACCAAGGTGCGCGGCATGTTCGTTGATCCCGAGCAGATCGCCGAAATCGCCAAGAAGCATCCCGGCCTCGGCCGCCTGCGGCTGGTGATCGACTGGGTCAATCAGGCCGATACCATGACGCTCCAGGTCGAAACCGCTCAGTCGTCGGCGGATCTCGAGAAGGCGTTGGAAGGCACCATCCGCACCGTTTGCAAAGTTGGTGGCAAGGTCGAGTTCGCCAAGCCGGGCAGCCTGCCGAACGACGGCAAGGTGATCGACGACATCAGAAAGTACACATGAGGGCGCAATGGACCTGGGGCTTGCCGGCAAGCATGCGCTGATCACCGGCTCGACGGCCGGCATCGGCTACGCGATCGCGCGTGGTCTGGCGGCCGAAGGGGCGAGCGTGGTGATCACCGGCCGTAGTCAAGCTGGCGTCGACGACGCGCTGCGGCGGCTGAAAGAAGCGGTGCCGGAGGCCAAGGCGACGGGCATCGCCGAGGATTGCGCTACGGCCGCCGGCGCCCAGGCCGTGTTCGCCAAGCTGCCGGCGGTCGATATCCTGGTAAACAACCTCGGTATCTACGATCGAAAGCCGGCCTTCGAGATCGACGATGCCGAATGGCAGCGCTTCTTCGAGGTGAACGTCATGAGTGGCGTGCGCTTCACGCGGCACTACGCGCCGGGCATGGCCCAACGCGGCTGGGGCCGCATCCTGTTCGTATCGAGCGAATCGGCTCTCAATATCCCGCGGGAGATGATCCACTACGGCATGAGCAAGACCGCGCAGCTCTCGATCAGCCGCGGCTTTGCCATGGAACTCGCCGGTACCGGCGTCACCGTGAATGCCCTGTTGCCGGGGCCGACCCATACCGAAACGACCGACAGAATGCGTGCTGAACGCGCGAAGACGGCCGGCAAGACGGTGGCCGAACTCGAAGCCGAGTTCATCCGGGACTTCCGGCCGACCTCGCTCGTGCGGCGCTTCACATCGGCCGACGAGGTCGCCGCGATGGGCGTCTATCTTTGCAGCGAGATGGCATCCGCGACGTCCGGCGCGGCAGTGCGTGTGGACGGCGGCGTCGTGAACCAGATCATGTAGTCTGGCCACTCCGAATTCTTCCTTGTGATTTCAGGGAGTTGGCCGGCCGCCAGTGTGGCCGCGCTGGCAAATCTGCCACAATTCCCGTATCTAGTCGGCTGTGCGGCTGCCCCCGATTCGCCGGGCTTTTCCGGCGGTTCGTCCCCCTCTCGCCTGGGGTCCGTGCCAAGGAGGATATCTTGAAGAGGCGCACTTTCGTCTCCGGTTCGGTGGCCGTCGCCGCCAGTGTGCTGGCCGCCCCGGCCATTGCCGCGACCATCAAACCCTACAGCTGGGATCTCAACCCGCCGACCGACACTCGCGATAACTTCATCGCCTGGGGCAAGGCCCGCGGTGAAGATCCGGTATTTCTTGGCCAGCGCTGGGACCGCTTCCAGGCCCTCCTGCGCAACAAGGACATCTGGGACGCCAAGACCAGCCGCGCCTTTCTGCTCACGCCGCGCGAAGAGTTCGCCTCGATCAATCCGGCGATCCACAAGCGGGCCTACGAGCACAACTTCCTCGACATCGGCTACGGCGTCACCATGTCGGGCCCACACATCCAGGGCCGCATGACCAACGTCATTGACGTGAAGCGCGGCGAGAAGGTGCTCGAGATCGGCACCGGTTCGGGCGTGCAGTCGGCCTATCTCGCCAACCTGACCGAGAATACCTACACGATCGAGATCATCGCGCCGCTCGCCCAGCGCACACGTGGCCTCTACGACAAGCTGATCGACAAGGGCTACACCGAGTTCCAGCACATCAAGACCAAGCACGCGGACGGCTACTACGGCTGGGAAGAGGTCGCTCCGTTCGACAAGATCATCGTGACCACCGGCATCGACCACGTCCCGCCGCCGCTGCTGAAGCAGCTCAAGTCGGGCGGCCTGATGGTCATCCCGGTCGGTCCGCCGGGCGCGCAGCGCGTGCTCAAGGTGACCAAGACCCAGGGTGCCGACGGCTCCATCACCACGAGCCGCGAGGACATCTACGGCGGCAAGATCGTGCCCTTCGTGCCCTTCACCAAGCTCGAAGGCGACAAGATCGTCGGCACGCACAACCGCTAGCAGGCAACAACATTGTCATCCGGGCGGAGCGAGGGACCTTCTCGATAAACAAAGGTTCCTCGCTTCGGTCCATGCCGGATGACACGGACTTCGGGCTCCCCAAAAGCCCCCTCTGAAGATCGCACAAAGCGATCCAACAACAACGGAGAGCCCCCTTGACCGTCGCGGTCGATCTCGACCATCGCCCCTCGCTTGCCTTCTATCTGTCTGTAGGCCTGGTCGCCGGTAGCATCATCGCGCTGCAGATCGGCATCATGCGCGTCTTTTCGGTAGGGAGCTGGGCGCATTTCGGCTCGCTGGTGGTGAGCCTCGCCATGTTCGGCTTCGGCCTTACCAGCGCGGTCATGTGCGTTGGCAAGAGCTGGTTCGAACGCCACTGGATCGGTGCGATCAAGGGTGCGCTGCTGGCCTTCGGCCCGTTGATGGTGGTGTGCAACCTTGCCGCCCAGCAGGTGCCGTTCAACGCCATCTTCCTGATCTCCGACCCGATGCAGAAGTGGCGGCTGTTCGCCAATTTCGTGCTCTACTTCCTGCCGTTCCTGGCAGGCGCGCTCTATCTCGGCGTGGTCTTCCTGAAGGCACAGAAGACCTTCAATCGTGTCTATTTCGCCGACCTTGTGGGCTCGGGCCTGTGCGGCCTCGCGGTGTTGCTCGCCATGTATGCCTGGCGGCCCAGCGATCTCATCATGGCGCCGCTGCTGCTCTGGCTGGCTGGCGGCATCCTCTGGTTCGTGGCCATGGGCGATCGTCGCGGCATCGCCGCCATCGTCGGCGTGGCGATCCTCTCAGCTGCCGTGCACCACGTCGCGCCGCAGGTGCTCGGCATCCCGAAGCTCGCCGTGTCGGACTACAAGGGCGTCTCCTACGTCCGCAAGTTCCCCGACAACAAGCGCACCTACGAGCGTACCTCGCCGTTCGGCTACCTCGAGGTTTATTCGAGCTCCTACCTGCATTTCGCGCCGGGCCTGTCGGACAACGCCGCCTTCAACCTGCCGAAGATGCCGTCGAACGCCTATCTCGGCCTCTACATCGATTCGGAAGGCCCCTCCGGTATCATCAAGGACCTGCCGGCGGACGAGACGGCCTACTTTAAGTATCTGCCGATGTACTACCCGTACCTGCTGAAGAAGGACCCCTCGACGTTCGTGGTCCAGTTCGGCGGCGGTATCTCGACGGCTGTGGCGCTGAAGTCGGGGTCGCAGAAGGTGACGGTCGCCGAGGGCAATCCCGCGGTGCTGACGGCGTTCCGCGAAGACAAGCATCTGCGCGATTTCACCGGCGACATCCTGAACAATCCCAAGATCGACGTCATCGACTATGACGGCCGGCTCTACGTCGCGCATACCAAGAACCGTTACGACGTGGTCGACCTGTCGCTGGCCGACTCGGCCGGCCTGTCGAGCCCCGGTGGCTTCTCGATCGTCGAGAAGTACTCCTACACGCGCGAGGCGATGAGCGCGTATATGCGGGCGCTAAAGCCCGATGGCATCCTGTCGGTCACTTTGTGGAACAAGGAAGAGCCGCCGAAGTCGGTGCTGAAGCTCTACGCCACGATGGTGGCGGCGGCACGCGATGTCGACGGCGGCAAGGATATCGCCAACGAGTTCTACGTCGTCTCGGCCTATCTCTCGACCACGACCGTGCTCTACAAGCGCAACGGTTTCACGCCCGAGGAGATCGCCAAGCTCAGCGCCCACTCCAAGGCGATGTCCTTCGACGAGATCTACTATCCCGGCATCAAGGTCGATACGGCCGAACTGCCGCAGATTCTCGCCGACTATCGCAACCAGTTCTTCTTCACCGGCCAGCCGGCGGATCCGACCGCGCCGCCCGAGAACGAGCCGAACGACAAGCCGCCGCCCGGCATCGCAGGGGCCACCCCGGGTGCCTCGGAGACACAGGCCGACGGCGCGCCGCCAGTCCCGAAGATTCCTGCCACAGTGCTAGGCCGTCTGGCCTGGCATTATCTGATCGACGGCGGCTGGCAGAAGGTTGCGGACGAATACGTCTTCGACACCCGCATCCTCACCAACCACCAGCCCTACTTCGCGGCCTACATCAAGGTGCCGGACCTGCTGAAGTTCACCGACCGGCTCGAGCTGGTGCAGGATGAATGGGGCTACCTGCTGCTCTGGGCCACGCTCGGCATCGCGACCGTCTTTGCGCTCACCCTGGTCCTGTTCCCGGTGATCTTCGGCTGGCGCACCATCTTCAGCCGCTATCCGGGCAAGTTCGGCACGATGATCTATTTCCTCTGCCTGGGGTTGGGGTACATCATCGTCGAGGTGGGCATGATCTCCCACTTCATCCTGGCGCTCTCCAACGCGACCGTGTCGGCGTCGGTGCTGATCACCGGCATGCTGGTCTTCTCCGGCATCGGCAGCTTCTACGCCGAGCGTTTCCTCGACCGGACACGCACCTTCATGCCGAAGGTCTTTCTCGCGATCTTCGTGATCCTGGCGGTCTATGCCTTCACGATCGACCATGCGCTGGATTGGATCGGCACGCTGCCCTACGCGCTGCGCATCCTGCTTTGCCTCGCGATCATCTTCCCACCGGCGTTCCTCATGGGCTTCCCCATGCCGACGGCGATGACGATGCTCGGCCGGCTGGGCAAGGACCACATGTTCCTGTGGGCCTGGGGCATCAACGGCTGCTTCTCGGTGATCGGTGCCGCCCTGGTGCCGATCGTGGCCACCAGCTTCGGCCTGCCTGCCGTCGTGCTGGTTGGCGCGGTCGCCTATCTGATAGCGCTGCCGGCGTTCTTCTCCGTGCTGATGCCGCTCCAAGGCGGGCGGCCCGCCGCGGCGTGAAGCGGCGGGCGCTGCTGGTGCTGGGGGCTCTGCTGATGCCAACCGCCGCGCACGCCCAGAAGAAGAAGCCCGCCAAGAAGCAGGCGGCGAAGCCGGCCGCCGCCAAGGTGGCGGCCCCGAAGGCTGCGGCCAAGGCACCACCGCCGTCTCCGACGAAGGAAGCGAAGACCGAGCTCGTCGCCTTCAACGCATCGGCGTTCCCCTATCGCGGATTCCTTCCAGGCTCGACCAAGCCGTTCCTCGATGCGCGCGATGGCAAGCGGCGCGGCCATACGACCGGCCGCGGCGATGTCTATTGGGAGGAGACGGTCTACAGCGACCGTCGTTCGCTGCTTTATTTGCCACCCGGTTTCGACCCGGCACGACCGGCGATGATCGTTCTCTATCTCCACGGTAACGGCGCTACCTTGGAGCGCGATGTCATTGGCAGGCAGGGGGTGCCGCGACAGGTTGCCGAGTCGGGCCAGAACATCGCGTTGGTGGCGCCGCAGCTTGCCGTCGATGCCGCCGATTCGAGCGCCGGCAACTTCTGGCGTGGCGGACATTTCGCGGCCTATCTCGATGAAGCGGCGGAGCGGCTGATGCGGCTCTATGGCAATCGCCTGGCCGGCCGCGCCTTCAACACCGCACCGGTGACGATCGTCGCCTATAGCGGCGGCTACCTGCCGGCCGCCTATGCGCTCGAACGCGGCGGCGCCAATCATCGCGTGCATGGCGTGCTGCTGATGGACGCGCTCTACGGCGACGAGGACAAGTTCGCCGCCTGGTTCGCGGCTCGCCGCCGCCAGGCCTTCCTGCTCAGCGCCTATACGGATTCAACCCGGGCCGAGAATGCCGCCCTTGAGGGATTGCTGGCCAAGCGGCGCATCCCTGTCTCGCGCGGCGTGCCCCGGACCCTGTCGGCGGGAACCGCAGCGTTCGTGGCCGCCGGCGGCCTCGACATGCATGGCGAATTTGTTACACGCGCCTGGCAAGCCGACCCGTTGAAACAGGCGCTCTCCCTGATTCCCGGCTACGGCCCGGTTCGTGATAAGAAAGGCGCATGAGCGATCCTCTGCGCCAGGAACTTCTGGATATTTTCGTTGGTCGCGCGACCCGCCGTTATGGGCTCAGCGAGATCAACCAGCTCCAGCATGCGCTTCAGTCGGCGGCCCTTGCCGAAGCCGACGACGCGCCGCCCACCACCGTGCTGGCCGCGCTGCTGCACGATGTCGGCCACATGATCCACGAGCTGGGGGAAGACCCGGCGTCGCGCGGCGTCGACGATGTGCACGAAGAGCTGGGCGCCCAATGGCTGGCCAGGCGGTTTGGCCCCGAGGTCAGCGAACCGGTCCGTCTCCACGTCACGGCCAAGCGCTATCTCTGCACGGTCGAGTCCGACTATTTCAGCAAGCTCGCGCCCGATTCGGTGCGCAGCCTCAAGCTGCAGGGCGGCCTGATGTCGCCGGACGAGGTCGAGGCTTTCCGCGCCAACCCTCATCACGCCGAGGCGGTGCGGCTGCGCCGCTACGACGAAGAGGCGAAGGATCCGCACGCCCGCACGCCGGACTTCGACCACTATCTGCGCCACGTGCCAGCCCTTCGGCGCATCTGAGGCGGCGCACCTGAGGTTCCCATGATTTCCCGTAAAGAGGTCGAGGCCGCCTGGGGCCTCATCCGGCCGCATGTCCGTCGCACGCCCGTTCTGGAGCTGGGGCCTGGTTCATTCGGCATCGCCGCTCCACTGGCGCTGAAGCTGGAGGCCCTGCAGGTCAGTGGCTCCTTCAAGGGGCGGGGCGCATTCCACAAGCTGCTCGCCTCGAAGGTACCGGCGGCGGGCATCGTCGCGGCCTCGGGCGGCAATCACGGAGCTGCCGCTGCCTATGCAGCACGGTCACTTGGCCACAAGGCCGAGATCTTCGTGCCCACCATCGCCGCTCCAGCCAAGGTGGCGCGCCTGCAAAGCTACAGCGCGATCGTGCACCAGATCGGTGCCGTCTATGCCGAGGCACGGGCGGCGTCGGAGAAGCATGCGGCGGAAACGGGCGCGCTGATCGCGCCGGCCTATGAAGATCCCGTGGTCTTTGCAGGTGCGGGCAGCGTGGCACTGGAGTTTGCCGAACAGGCGACGTTCGACACGTTGCTGGTAGCGGTTGGCGGCGGCGGTTTGATCGCAGGCTGCGCCGCCGCAATCGGTGATCAGGTTAAGATCGTGGCCGTCGAAACCGAAGGCACGCCAACGCTGCACGAGGCGCTGAAGGCCGGCAAGCCGGTCGATGTCACCATCTCCGGCATTGCCGCCGATGCGCTGGGCGCGAGCCGCATCGGCACGCCCAACTTCGAGATCGCCCAGAAGCTCGTGCGCGAGTCGGTCCTGGTGAGCGACGACGCCGTGCGCACGACACAGCGAGCCTTGTGGGAAGCGCTGCGCCTTGTGGCGGAGCCCGCGGGCGCCACGGGGCTGGCCGCGCTGATGTCCGGCGCCTATCGCCCGGCAGCGGGCGAGCGCGTGGCGACCCTAATCTGCGGCGCCAACACCGATCCGGGGTCGGTCGGCTAGCCTGCAGTCGGGAGGCCACGATGCGCAGGCGCCTGTCGGCCCGATTCCTGATCTTGAACGATGCCGGGCTGGTTCTGCTGTTCCGCTTCGTGCACAAGCGAGGCCCACTGGCCGGTCAGGATTTCTGGGCGACACCTGGTGGTGGGGTCGAGGAGGGTGAAACCCTGGAGCAGGCCGCCGTCCGTGAACTGGCGGAGGAAACCGGCCTGCGGCGGGACGATCTGGGAACAGAAATCGTTCGCCGCGAAGTCGTCTTGCAGTTGCCCGATGGCGAGCATGCAATATCGGACGAACGATACTTCGTCGTTCGCGTCGCTGATGACATCCTGTCGTGGGAGAATTGGACCGACTTCGAGCGTGAGGTGATGGTCGAACATCGCTGGTGGTCGCGGCAGGAACTCCGGCAGACCGAGGCAACGGTCTGGCCGGAGAATCTCGCGGAGATGCTGGACGCCGCTACCGCGTGACTGTGGTCACCACGGCGCGGTTGGCTTTGCCGGTGCCGTCGCTGAAGTCGTAGCGGATCGCGAACTTGTCGGCAGGCGAGATCCACCAGCGCGAGACCGAGCGCTGGCCTTTGCTGCCCTGTTCGGTCATCTCGATCAGGAAGGTATCGATCATCTTGTCGGCCGGACCAGTGCGGCGCTCGTAGCGCACGACCGTGAACAGGTAATTCCAGGTGGCGCCGCCTCCTGAATACTGCGCCTCGATCTTCTTGCCGACCTCGAGCGGCCAGAGCCGCTCCGGGCGGAGCGCCGCGATATAGGCGGACATGTTCGCGCCGTCCGGCGAGGGATTGTCGAACAGCAGGGCGCTGAGCTTGAACGGCGCGCCGCCGACCCGTTCCATGGAGCAAGTCATGCCGTCGCGGCCCCGCGCCACGACCTTGACGCCGCTGTCGTAAGTGAACGTCGTTCCCGGCTCGGGGCAGGCGAACTCCATGGTCTGGGCTGTGGCGGCGAGGGGCAGGAAAAGGGCGGCAAAGCCAGCGAACAGGGCGGATCGTCTCATGCGCCGATCATAGCCAAATCGTCAGACGGCGATAGCGGCCGCCTTTCAATATGCGAAGATCATCTCCGCCTTTTCAACCGGAGGGTCCAATGTCTCAGAGATGGCTCGCCGTAATCGTCGCCCTGGCGGCCGTCGTCGGTGCGACGGCGGCCTTTGCCGACCCTGCCGCCGACCGGGCGGCCATCATCCAGCGCTTCGAGCGCTGGACGGCCGCCTTCAATGCCAAGGATGCGGCCGGCTCTTGCGATCTTTTTGCGCCGGACCTTGTCTACTCGTTTCCCGGCATGCTTCGGGGCACGCGGGAGACGATCTGTACCAACTTCGAAAAGCTTTTCGCCCGGACCGACCTCCAGGCCCGCTATGGAAAGCCCGACATTCACGAAATCATCGTGGCCGGCGATGTCGCCATCGTCCGGCTGACCTGGACCCTGACGACCGAGGCGAACGGCGCCAAGGACACGACGACGGAAGAAGGCATGGACTTCTTCCAGCGGCAGCCGGACGGCAAATGGTCGATCGCCCGGTACATTGCCTTCGCGCCCCGGCCGAACAAGCTACTGCAGTAGGGGCTATGCCGGCAGTGTCGAGTAGGTCGCCCGGCCGACGGCCAGGAGCGCCTTCTGCTCGTTGTAGACGTCGACATCGACCACCCCGACGCTCTTGCCGGCCCGCCGCACGCGCGCCGTCGTGATGAGGGAGGTCTTGATCGCCGGCCGCAGATAATCGACGCGGAAGTTGATCGTCGGCAGGCCGCGGCGCAGTGCCATCACCAGCGCATAGTCGCCCACCGTGTCGATGATCGCGGCGATCGGGCCGCCATGCCATTGCCCAGTGCCGGCGCCACGCTCGAATTCCGGCCGCATGGCGCAGCTCATGGTGACCTCTTCCTTGGCCGGATCGGCCGCCGTCACCTTGAGGCCCAGGAAGGCGATGAAGGGCGAACGGTCGAGCAGGGCCTGTATCTCCGTCGGGGTCAGCGGCGGGAGCTTGTCGTTGTTCTTGTCGCCACTCATGGTGCCACCACGACCTTTCCGAACACTTCGCGATCCTCGATCACCCGCAGTGCCTCGCGGGCTTCCTCGAGCTTGAACACCTTGTCGACCAGCACCTTGAGCTTGCCGCTCTGCACCAGCTCCAGGAGCTTCTCGATATCGGTGCGCATCCAGCCGTTCGAGCCCAGGACCTTGAGTTCGAAGGTCCAGATGAAGCGGATGTCCTCGGTCGGCGCATAGCCTGCGGTGGCGCCGCAGGTCAGCAACCGGCCGCCGACCTTCAGGCACTTCATCGAATTCACCCAAGTGTCGCCGCCGGTGTAGTTCACCACCACATCGATGCCATTGTCGGCACCGGCGCCGCGCCGTGCCGGCTTGCCGTACATCGCGAAGACTTCCTTCATGAAATCCTTCTCGATGTAGTTGATGGTCTTGTCGGCGCCGAGTTCGCGCAGGCGCTGGGCCTTGGCGTCGGTGCCGGCGCAGGCGATGACCTCGGCACCGGCCAGCTTGGCGAGCTGCAGGCAGCAGACACCGACGCCGCCGGACGCGCCCAGGATCAGCACTTTCTCGCCCTTGGCGACGTTACCGTTGGTCACCATCATGCGCAGCGCCGTGCCGTAGGCCACGGGCAGCGCCGCGGCATCGGCAAACGACACGCCGTCGGGAATACGCACGAGCTGGTGCGCGCGCGCCTTGCAGAGTTCCGCCAGGCCGCCATGCACCGTCTCACCCATCAGGCCGCCTTCGACGCGGTTGATCGGATCGACCAGCACGCGGTCACCCTTCTTCCAGCCAGTGACACCGGGATCCACTTCCGCGATCTCGCCAGCCACGTCGAGACCCATGATCGCGGGCATCGGCACCTTGATGCCCGGCATGCCGCGGCGGGTGAAGACGTCGTGGTAGTTGAGCGACGACGCCTTGACCGCGACGATCACATCACCCTCGCCGGGCTTGGGATCGGGAAAGTTGGTCTCGAAGACCAGGCGGTCCGGCCCGCCATGTTCGCGGACAACTGCTGCTTTCATTGTTTACACGTCTCCGGTTGGGATTTGCTGGGCGAGCACGCGCTTGTCGATCTTGTTGGTGCCGGCAAGCGGCATCTCGTCAACGAAGAACACCTGCCGCGGATGCTGATAGGCCGGCGCATTTGCCAGCGCATAGGTCTTCACGGCCTGCTCGTCGAGTTCGGCGTCCTTTGCCTTGACGACGAAGGCGATCGGCTTGTGGCCCTTGAGCTCGTCGGGCACAGGAATCACGGCGGCCTGATGGATGTCGGGATGGCGTTCCAGCATCTTCTCGACTTCGCCGGGATAGATGTTCTCGCCGCCGCAGACGAACATGTCGTCGACGCGGCCGACGAAATAGAAGAAGCCGTTGTCGTCGCGGCGGAACACGTCGCTAGTGCGATAGTAGCCGTCCGACGTCATCGCCCTGGCCGTCACTTCGGGCAGCTTGTGATAGTGCGTCATCAGCGCGCCGCACTTCATTTCGAGGGCGCCTTCGTCGTCGACTTCTTTGCCGTCACGGACCAAGCGGAGCTGAACATCGGGATGCGGATAGCCCGTCGAAAGCTCGGGCTGCGCGATCCCGTCGGGATGCGGACCGAACACGACGGGGCCCGCTTCGGTGGTGCCGTAGCCATTGGAGATGACGGCCTTGGGAAAGACCTGTCGCACCTGATCGATCAGCGCCTGGGTGATGGGTGCGGAGCCCATGCGTACCGCCTCGACGGCCGAGAGGTCGTTCTTGGCCAGAAGTTCGCGCTCGCGCAGCATCATGGCGATCATGGTCGGCACGGAGGTCAGGAAGGCGACGCGATGCTTCGCGGCGGCCTCGACGTAACCCTTGGTCGTGAACTGCGGCAGCAGGACGATCGTGTCGCCGTGGGAGAAGGTCGTCTGGCACATGGCCAGACCGTTCATGTGGTAGAGCGGCGCGGCCACGAGAACTCGCTGGCTGGGCGGTGCCGCCGGCCGGCGCTTCCGTTGGCTGATCGCCCAGAGGTGCGAATAGTGGGACAGCACGACGCCCTTCGGTCGCCCGGTCGAGCCGGACGTATAGAGAAAGAGCGCTGGCTCTTCGGGCTTCATGGCCAGCGGCGTGAAAGGGCCTTCATCGAGCAGCGACGCAAAGTCTCGATCGAAGGAGATCTTCGGCACGTTGTCCGGCGCCAGGGCGAGGCGCGCATCGTCGCCGATCACCAGCTTGGCGTCGCAATTCTCCACGACATAGGCCACCGTCTCGGCCGGCAGCTTGTAGTTCACCGGCACCGAGACAAGGCCGGCCTGCATGGTGCCGAGGAAGGTGAACAGGAACTCCGCGCGATTGGCCGACAGGATCGCCACTCGATCGCCGCGCTGCAGGCCGCGTTTGAGGAGGCCACGCGCCACGGCGCCGCTCAGTCGCATGAGATCGGCGTAGCTGTAGCTGCGGTCCGATCCGTTGCCGCCGGCGTCGATCAGCGCCAGGCTATCGGGCGGCACATCGCGCGAGATCGCGTCGCCCTGGTTGTCGTACTTGATGGTCACCATGCGGCGAGTTCCGAAAGTGCTTGGTTGGTGAGCGGGAGCCCGGCTATTCGATGAACTCCAAGGTGGCGTTCACCGCCTGCTTGGCCGGTACGACGAGCCGCCCTGCACTTCGGGTCACGCCACCGATGTTTCCTGCCTGCACGGCACGTGCCGCTTTTTCGACCGATGTGGTGCGGAAGGTGAGCGCGGCCATGTAGGCCTTGCGGCTGTCGGCATCCGGCACCGCATCGCCGAACTGGGCCTTGAGTTCGGCCTCGGTCACGATATCGAAGCGAGAATTGCCGACTACGACGGTCTTGCCGCCCTTGATGTCACGCACCGCTTCCGGCCCGAACATGTCAGCATAGAGCTTGGACGCTGCCGCAGGATCGGGCTCGACGATCACCGCGCGTACGACGGCGACGGTGCCATTGGCGTGATGGCGCCACTCGTCACGCCAGACGAGGTCGCGGGTGAAGTGGTGGCAGTAGTAGACGCGGCCGTAGGGCACGACGCCTGCTTTCATGCGAATCGTCCGGAAGCGCGCATCGCGGTCGGCGCCGTCGACCTTCACCGGCCGGGTGAACTCAGAGGGCGGGTCGACTGGCACGCCGGCCTTGGCGAGTGCGGCGTAGGTGATCGCCGAATCCTCCGAGCCAAAGACCAGCCCGTTGAGGCCGGGCGAATAGGTCAGCAGATCGAGGCGGCCGCTCTTGGCGTCCTTCGGCACGGCGATCAGCTCGAGGTAATCGGTACCGAACATGGCGAGATGGTTCATCGAGCCCAGCGAGTGGTAGCCCCGCTCGGTCAGCGAGAAGCCCAGCCGTGTATAAACGTCGGCCGCGCGATCCATGTCGTCGCGCGCGTTGATGACTACGTGATCGAGCGTCGCCACTGGCAATGTCATCTGTCATTCCTCTCGTCATCCAGAGTCACCCATCTTGGCACGCTGGGCACGTCAGGAATTCTTATATTGGGCCACGATCCTTTCATGTGCGGAAACTGTTTCCAACTCCAACGACGATTGGAGAATGGAAATTCAGTTTCGCGCGGTGTTTCGCCACTCGGTCGTTGCCAGCCACACGCCGAGACAGACGGCGACGAGGCCGGCGATCAACGATGCGGTCAGCGGCTCGCCGAGCCATAGCGTGCCGGCGGCCATGGCGATCATCGGATTGACGGTGATGGTATTGGCGACGCGCGTCGGGCTCGCATAGCGAAGGGCGACTACCCAGAGAAAGAAGCCGAGGGCGCCGCCGCCGATCGCGAGATAGAGCCCGGTCCACACCTGAACCGCGTCGAAGGCAAGCAGCGTCTGCACGCGGCCCGACACAAGGGTGAAGAGGATCAGCGCGCCGCCGCCGGCCATCATGCCGACCGTCAGGAAACCCAGTGCGCTCGAACGGGCGATGAAGGGCCGGGCGTAGACGTTGTAGAGCGCCATGCAGAGGGTCGCGCCAGCCATGATCAGGTCGCCACGCCAGGCACCTTCCGGGGCATTGCCCAGACTGGCTGTGAGCGCCAAGGCCACACCGCCTGTCGCCAGCAGCACGCCGGCCGTCTTGCGGGCAGTCAACGCCTCGACGCCCAGGAGTGCGCCGGCCACCATCGTCAGCAGCGGCAAGGTCGATAGCGCCAGGGTTCCACGGGCGACCGTCGTGTAAGAGAGGGCGAGGTTATAGAAGGCGATGAAGACGCCGTAGAAGAGGAAGCCGAGCCCAGCGACAGCCGGCAGATCGGCCCGCGACGGCCATTTGGGCCGCAACAGCAGCGCGAGCGGCGCGAGGCAGAGTGCGCCACCGCCGAACCGCACGGCGGCCAGGGTCAATGGGTCGACCCCGCCGATCAGGAAGCGTGTGGCCACTGCAGCGCCGCCACCCAGCATGCTCGACAGCAGCGCCAGCAGAACGCCGGTCTTCTCGTTCATGGACGAGAGCATCGCCGCCTCGCAAGCCCACCGGCAACTACCTCGGAGGTATTTGTATTGTCGGCGAAGCCTAAGCCGGTGCGTTGCGGGCGATCACTTCGCGATAGAACGAGGCGCTGAGTTTCGGTGTCCGCTTCAGCGTCGCATAGTCGACATGGACGAGGCCAAAGCGCGTCGCATAGCCGTCTGCCCATTCGAAATTGTCGAGCAGGCTCCACAAAAAATAGCCGCGTACCGGCACGCCTTCGGCCGTCGCGCGCTGCAGATGTGTCAGGCAGTTGCGCAGATACATCACGCGATCGACGTCGTAGACCGTGCCGTCGTCGGCGGGCTCGTCGGCGGCCGACGCACCGTTCTCGGTGATGAAGATGTCCTTCACCTTCCAGAGGTTGGCGGCGTGGCGCGGCGCCCAGTAGAGCGCCTCCGGCCCCAGGGTCAGCCAGGGCGACGCCATGTGGGGATGCGACGCCTGGAGCGGCACTTCGGTGAAGCCGGGGGCCGCCTCACTGGCCAGGACATACTGGCTGGGGGCGTAGACATTGAGGCCGACGAAATCGACCTTGCTAGAGATCGTCTTCAGGTCTTGTGGCGTGAAGCGAGGCGCGTCGGCGCCTGCATTGGCGAGATAGGCGTCGGTGTAGCGACCTTCCAGCATCACGGTGAGGTAGGGGGCATTGAGCTCGCGTGTCGCAAGCTCGGCCGCGCGTATGTTCTCGACCGTCTCGACGGCCGGCAAGGCCGTAGCGATGTTTTCGGCGGGGCCGACCTTGGTTCCGCGCCGACCGCTTGCCCGCACGGCTTGTACGGCGAGACCATGCGCCAGCACGGCGTGATGGCGAACCTGATTGAGTCGGGCAGGGTCGAGCTTGAGCCCCGGTGCGAACACGCCACTGTTGTGGCCGTGTTCGACGAAGGTCTGCATCTCGTTGATCGTGAAAATCTGGCGGACGCGATCGGTCAGCTTGCTCGCGACATAGGACGCGTAGTCGCCGAATGCCTCGGCGGTGTCGCGCGACTCCCAGCCGCCACGATCCTGAAGCGGCTGTGGCAAGTCCCAATGATAGAGCGTCGCGAAGGGCTCGATGCCCGCGGCCAGCAGCTCGTCGACCAAGCGGTCGTAAAAGTCGAGCCCCTTGGGGTTAGCCTTGCCTCGGCCTTCGGGGAACACGCGCGGCCAGGCGATCGAGAAACGATAGGTCTGCGCGCCGATCCATTTCATCAGCGCGACGTCTTCCTTGTAGCGATGATAGTGGTCGACGCTGACCTGGCCGGTCGAGCCATCGCGGATGCGCCCCGGTTGCTGGGCGAAGGTGTCCCAGATCGAGGGGCCGCGGCCATCTTCCTGCGCAGCGCCTTCGACCTGGTAGGACGATGTCGCGGTCCCCCAGCGGAAGCCATCCGGGAATCCCCAGGCAGACCGGCGTGCCGGCGGCGATGTCCGGACGGTGGTGTGCGCAGATCCGTATGCTGCTGCCGCCAGCGCCGCCGCGCCGGCGCCGGTCATCCAGGCTCGACGGGTCAGGCGGGACGGCATCGGGCCCGGATGTCTCGTTCAGTCATGGACCGAACTAAGCATCCCCCATGCCATCTCCGCCGCAAAATTATCGCGTTGCGCGTCAGTCCGACGCACAACCCGTGTTTCAGTCCTGTTGCGCGTCGGCCTTCAGACGCTTTCGTTGCTCAGCACGTTGCCGAACAGTTCCCAGGTTTCTCCCTTGAAGCGCTGCAGGCGCACCGACTGGATGGGATAGTAATCGGTCGGGCTGGTATTGATCGAGATGCCCGGCAACAGCATGGGAACGACAAGGCTCTTCATACTGGCGGCCTGCTTCATCAGGTTGGCGCGTGTCAGCTCATCGCCGCAGCGCTTCAGGCACTCGTGCATGGTGGTGCTGACGGCATAGCCATAGGCGTTGAAGGAGTCCGACGGATTGCCGGTCGGATGGTACTTGGCCATCCAGGCCTTCCACTCGATGAAATCGGGTGATGTTGCCCATTGCGGATCGGTCGGATCCTTGAGGTAAGCCGCGGTGATGATGCCCTGGCTGGCCTCGAAGCCGGCCGGCTTCAGCACCGAAGACACCGAGGCCGAGACGTTGGTGAGATAGTGTGCCGGCTTCCAGCCGAGGTCGGCGACCTTGCGGATCGCCTGCGCAGCGGCCTTGGGCGCAGCATCGTTAAAGAACACGGTGGCGCCCGAGTTCTTGAGCTGGATGATCTGACTGTCGACCGTGGGGTCGGTGACCTCGTAGCTTACCGAGGCGACGACCATCTTCTCGTTCTCTTTGCCCAGGCCTTGCATGAAGCCGGCGACATAATCCTTGCCGGAATCGTCGTTCTGCCAAAGCACGGCGATCTTCTCGCCCTTGTGCTGGCTGAGAATATGCTTGGCGTAGATGCCGCCCTCAGTCGCGTAGTCGGGCTGCCAGCCCATGGTCCACGGATAGTTCTTGGGATCGCCCCACTTCGAGGCACCGGTGGCGACGAAAAGCTGCGGCACCTTCTTCTGGTTCAGGTATTTGTGCACGACGGTGTTGGTCGGTGTGCCGAGGAGCTGAAAGATCGCCAGGACCTTGTCGTCCTCGACGAGCTTGCGCACCATCTCGACGGTCTTGGGCGGTGAGTAGCCGTCGTCATAGGTGATGAAGTTCACCTTGCGCCCATTGATGCCGCCCTTGTCGTTGACCATCTGCCAGTAGGCCGCTTCGGCCTTGCCGATGACGCCGTAGGCCGAGAGTGGGCCGCTATAGGGGTTGGTGTGGCCGAGCTTGATCTCGGTGTCACTGGCACCTGGATCGTATTTCTTCTGGGCACGCACGATCGATGGCGCGAAAACGAGCGCAGCACTACCGGCCGCGAAATCGCGGCGACGCAACTTGACCATTATCGTTTCCTCCAGTCGTTCTTCTTGTCTTAGAGCAGGTGGCCTGCTCGCTCCGCCTTGGTGCGAAGATAGTTCTCGTTGTGCCCGTTCGAGGGGAAGGAGTGCTGCACGCGCGCCGCGACCTCGATGCCGTAGCGCTCGAGTTGCGCAATCTTTTCCGGATTGTTGGTCATCAGTCGCACGCGCTTGATGCCCATGCGGCCGAGCATGGTGGCGGCCGGTGCGTAGATGCGCTCGTCGGCATCGAAGCCGAGCTGTTCGTTGGCGTCGATCGTGTCGAAGCCGTCGTCCTGCAACTCGTAGGCGCGCAGCTTGTTGACGAGGCCGATGCCGCGTCCCTCCTGCGCGAGATAGAGCAGAACGCCCGAGCCGTGCTGCGCGATCTGGGCGATGGCGCCGCGCAGTTGTACGCCGCAGTCGCAGCGCAGCGATCCCAGCAGGTCGCCGGTGAAGCATTCGGAGTGCAGGCGGATCAGCACCGGCTCGGTGGGATCGATCTCGCCCACGACGATGGCGAGATGTTCCTTGCCGCCGTCGCTCGGCCGCCACGCCAGGATGCGGGCATTCTCCGCGCCTTCGAGCGGCACATGCGCCTGCGCCACCTGCTGCAGGTTGCGCGACGCCGTCTCTTCGTAGGAGGCGACATCGGCGGCATCGACGTAGATGATGTCCTGCTCGCGCGCCCACTCGCGCCGCTTGTTGCCGGGATCGCGGCTGAGCGGCCCCAGCACGACAGCGGGCAGCAGGCGTGAAAGCTTGGCGAGTTCGATCGCGGCCTGGGCAATCTGAGGCGCGTGGCTGGCGACCGGCCGCGACAGGTGACGCAGCGCGACGTGGCGGCCGGCATTCTCGGCCTCGTGCGGCCGCAGGATGATGTCGACCGGCACGCCTTCGGGCAGGTCGAGGGTGATCGGCTTGTTGGTTTCGCCCATGCCGCCCGCGATATGCGGCGGGATATCCATGCCGATCGCTTCGGCGCGACGGCGCGTGGTGACCAGCACGGGCGCGTTCTGGGCCAGACCCTGCAGGCGCTGCAAGGCGCGCGGGCCGCAGGATTCGGCGGCAATGACCAGGCCGCCGTTGCCATCTTCGCCGCGCAGCACGACGATGCCGCCGCGGCGCAGCTCGGCCATGGCGCGCTCGACGACGGCGACTGCAGATGCGGTGCGAGAGTGAACGGAACCGGGACTCATGCTTCTATCTACCATGCCGGCGGGATTTTACTGAAGCGGGCCGCTTTTGTGTCCAAATCGTACCGGATACAGTGACTTTGGGATGGCTGGCAGGTGGCACGAGCATGTCCGTAAACAATCGCGGCAAGAAGATCCTCCTGGTCGACGACGACCAGTCGCTGCGCACAGTGCTGGCGGAACAACTCGACCTCTATGATGGTTTTACGACCATCCAGGTCAGCACGGCCGCGGAGGGACTGGAAAAGGCCAAGCTCGCACACTTCGATGCGATCCTGCTCGATATCGGCCTGCCCGATATGGACGGGCGCGAACTCTGCAAGTTGATGCGCCGGCAAGGCGTTCGGGCGCCGGTGATCATGCTGACTGCCGCTGACAGCGATGCCGATACGATTCTGGGCCTGGAATCGGGCGCCAACGACTATGTGACCAAGCCGTTTCGCATCAACGTTTTGCTGGCCCGGCTGCGCGCGCACCTGCGTCAGCACGAGCGCAGCGAGGATGCCGTGATGACCATCGGCCCTTACGAATTCCACCCAGCGGCCAAGATGCTGATGGAGAAGGGCGGCAAGAAGAAGGTCCGGCTGACCGACAAGGAAGCCTCGATCCTGAAATACCTCTTCCGCGCCGGCGATCGGCCGGTGGCGCGCGACATCCTGCTGAACGAGGTCTGGGGCTACAACGCCGGCGTCACCACCCACACGCTGGAAACCCACATCTATCGCCTGCGCCAGAAGATCGAGAAGGACCCGGCAAGTGCTGCCATCCTGATCACCGACCGCGGCGGTTACCGTCTTCAGCCCTGAATCGACCTCTATCTGCCTACAGCAAGAAGGGACTTGCCAGAAGATGAACGGAGCGTCATCTTTCTCGGAACCAGAACCCAAGTGAGCCCCGGGAGGGCAGCGCCATGAGCACACAACGGATCTATGCCCTGCCGGTCGACGTGACCCAGTGGACGTTCGATGGCGCGACGGATCTCCAGTTCAATTGGGAGTATGACGACGGCTCTGCGCCCCTGCTCGAGCTCTACGAGAAGGGCAAGCAGCAGCAGTGGGATGCCAGCACGCGGCTGGACTGGTCGCTGGAGCTCAACCCGGACAATCCGATGGAGCTCAAGGACGAGGCGATCTCGATCTACGGTTCAGACTACTGGAACAAGATGAACGACAAGGAGAAGGGCTGGCTGCGCCACCATCTCCAGGCCAATTCGATCTCGCAGTTCATGCATGGAGAGCAGGGTGCGCTGATCGCGACCGCCAAGATCGTCGGCACCGTGCCGGACATGAACGCCAAGTTCTATGCGGCCACGCAGGTGATGGACGAGGCCCGCCACGTCGAGGCCTACAAGCGCCTGCTGCACGAGAAGTTCCAGCTCGCCTATCCGATCAACAAGGCACTGCAAAAGCTCCTGGAGCAGACGCTGACCGATCGCCGCTGGGACATGACCTATCTCGGCATGCAGGTGCTGATCGAGGGTCTCGCTCTCGCGGCCTTCCAGTCGATCCGCGACAAGTCGGGCAACACACTAGCCGGCGCGGTGAACGCCTATGTCATGCAGGACGAAGCGCGTCACGTCTCGTTCGGCCGCCTGGCGCTGCGCGAATACTATCCGCAACTCACCGAGGCCGAACGCGACGAGCGCGAGGAGTTCGTGGTCGAAGCGCTCTATTTCATGCGCGATCGCTTCAATCAGTCTGAAGTGTGGGAACGGCTTGGCCTGCCGGCCAAGGTGCTGGACGAAATCCACTACAATTCCAAGCAGATGAATTCCTTCCGCGGCCGGCTGTTCAGCCGTGTCGTACCCACGGTCAAGGATATCGGCCTGTGGGGGCCGCGGGTGCAGAAGGCCTTCGCCGAGATGGGCGTGATGGAATACGCCAAGGTCGACGTCGTCGAACAGCTCGCCAACGACGGCAAGGTCGCCGAGGAGTTCGACAAGAAGATGTTTGTCGAGCGGGCGATCGCGGCGGAGTAACCGTCGGCTCACTGCCTGTTGATCTCGCGCGATGTGGGCGATGCGCTAGCGTGCGGCTTCCTTTCAGGAGGCCGCCCATGCCCAGCGTATCGCGCCGTCCTTTCCTGATCTCGCTTCTCTGCGCCTGCACTTTCACCCTGCCGCTCCAGGCCCAGGAAACCATGCGCGTACGCGGCACGATCGAGAAGGTCGAAGGGCCGCTTCTTCTCGTGAAAGCGCGCGACGGAAGCGACCTGAAGATCGTGACCGGCGACGCGCTCACGGTTGTCGCGATGGTCAAGGCGAGCGTCACCGACATCAAGCCGGGTATCTATGTGGGCTCGACCGCTATTCCTCAGGCTGACGGCGGTCTGCGCGCGATCGAGGTTCGCATCTTTCCGGAATCGATGCGCGGTGCAGGTGAAGGCCATCGGCCGTGGGATCTGCAGCCGCAAGCCACCATGACCAACGCCAATGTCGAGCAGATGGTGACCGGCAGCGACGACCACACGCTCACCGTGAAGTACAAGGACGGCGAGAAGAAGCTGGTGGTGACGCCCGAGACTGTCGTGGTCGCCTATGCACCAGGCGACAAGGCGGACCTGAAGCCCGGCACCGGCATCTTCATCGGAGCGGCCGAGAAACGCGCTGACGGGACCCTGGCGGCCTCGCGCATCACCTACGGCAAGAACGGCCTCATGCCGCCGATGTAGGCCGCGGCTTCGTCAGTTCGAGCAGCAGCACAACCAGCAGCAATCCCGCAGGCACCAACAGCGGGTAGGTCATTCGCGCGACCAGCATTGCGCCGATTACCGCCCCCGCGAGATAGCCGGTCCAGGTGAGTGTCATGAGCAGCGCGCTGGCGGCCGTCGGTGGTTTGGCTCCCGCGCCCGGCCACAGCCAGTCGACCGCGGCGTCGGCTGTGCGGGCGAGCGTGCTGGTCACCACGACGGTGCTGATCGCGCTGCCGGCAAAGGCAGTGATCGACGAGGCCTGAATGCCCATGGCGAGTGCCACGATCATGACAGCGGACTCCTCGCCGATATTGAGGAAGCCAACGCCCGCGATCAGTGTCGCTTCGACCAGGAGCCCGACCACCGGTGATCGCAGCAGGCGCAGCAAGACGCGCGCTATCATCGCGCCGGCAAGGAAGGAGACCAGCGGCGTCAGGTGATGCCAGGCGCTGACATAGTCGGCTGCGGCTAGGTCGATGCCCGCCAGCACCGTGTTGCCGGTCATGTTGGCCGCGAAGACGCCGCCCATGGTGATATAGCCCACCGCGTCGGCCATGCCGGCGACGATCGTCAGCAGTGTCGCCTGGGTGAAGGGTTCGATGCGAATCGCTACACCACGTCGTAGGTGATCTCGACTTCGGGCCCGAAGCAGTGGCCCTGGCAGGTCAGGATCCAGTTATTGGCGAGATCGTCCGGCGTGTAGATGTCGTTCTTGGCCAACACGACTTTACCCTTGATGCGCTTGGCCGCGCACGAGGCGCAGAACCCTTCTTCGCAGGAAGAGAGCGGGTTGAGGCCCGCGCCGCGCGCCGCTTCGAGAATGGTGAGGCCCTTGCGGTAAGGCACCTTGTGCGCCTTGCCCTCGAAGTGAATGACGATCTCGCTCGGGATAACGTCGCCCTCCGCGGGCGGCTCGACCGGCACGGCATCGTTGCCCGACGCTTCGAAGCGCTCGATCAGCACGCGCTCGCGCGGCATGCCGGCAGCAAGGAGCGCGGCCTCGACCAGATTCATGAAGGGGCCGGGGCCGCAAAGATAGGCCTCGGCATTCTCGAAGCCCTTGAGGGCGGCAGCGACTTCCTCCGGCTTGGTGAGGCCCTGTACCGCATCGAGATGATGGATGACCTCGAGCCGGCCGGGGTGAGCCTGGGCCAGCGCCGCGAACTCGGCATCGAAGATCACCGACGGCTTGTCGCGGTTGGCATAGAAGAGGCGAATGCGGCGCTTGCCGGACTTCAGGGCGCTCTTGATCAGCGACATCATCGGCGTGATGCCGCTGCCGCCGCCGAACAACAGAAGTGGAGCTTCGCCCTGGCCCAGCACGAAGCGACCGGCCGGCGGCAGCACGTCGAGGGTGCCGCCTTCCTTCAGCGCATCATGGAACCAGTTGGAGCCCTTGCCCCCATCGACGCGTTTCACCGTCACCTTGGGCAGGCCATCGGTCTCCGGGGCGCTGGACAGCGAGTAGCAGCGGTTGAAGGCGCCGTCGGCATGGGGCACCCGGAAGGTCAGGAACTGGCCGGCCTTGTAGCGGTACTTTTCGGCCAGATCGGCTGGAATCTCGAAGACGAAGGAGCGCGCATCGGGCGTTTCCTGGATGATCTTGGCGATGCGCAGGCTGTTGTAGGACATCGATAAATCCGTTCTTAAAAACCCCGATTTCCGTGCGGGACTCTCCTAGCAGACTGTGATAGGTTCCGCTCAGAAAAATGAACGGAGCGTCATGTTTACCGCTCCGTAAGGGGATGGGACTAGGTTCAGCGCCAGGAGGTCAAGAGCCCATGACGACGCAAAAAATTTACCAGCTGCCAGTCGAAGTCACGAATTGGAAGTTCGATGGCGCCACTGAGATCGCCTTCAACTGGGAATACGAAGACGGTTCGGCGGACCTCCTGAACCTCTACGAAAAGGGCAAGCAGCAGCAGTGGGATACCAGCACGCGTATCGACTGGAGCCAGGAGCTGTTCGAAGACAACCCGATGGGCATGGCCGATGAGTCCATTCCGATCTACGGCTCCCCCTTCTGGGAAAAGATGACCGAGAAGGAAAAGAACTGGCTGCGCTTCAACCTGCAGTGCCACTCGATCTGCCAGTTCATGCACGGCGAGCAGGGCGCTTTGATCGCCACCGCCAAGATCGTGAACACCGTGCCCGACATGAACGCCAAGTTCTATGCCGCCACGCAGGTGATGGACGAAGCCCGCCACGTCGAGAGCTACAAGCGGCTGATCCATGAAAAGTTCAAGTCGGCCTACCCGATCACCGAGTCGCTGAAGAGCCTGCTCGAGCAGACTCTGACCGACCGCCGCTGGGACATGACCTATCTCGGCATGCAGGTGCTGATCGAGGGCCTGGCTCTCGCCGCCTTCCAGCGCATCCGCGACAGCGCCAAGAACAACCTGGCCGCTTCGGTGAACGCCTATGTCATGCAGGACGAGGCGCGGCACGTCACCTTCGGCCGCATGGCGCTGCGTGAATACTACCCGCACCTTTCCGATCATGAGCGGGCGGAGCGTGAGGAGTTCACCGTCGAGGCGCTCTACTTCATGCGCGATCGCTTCAACCAGGCCGAGGTCTGGATGCGGTCGGGCCTGCCGGTCGACAAGCTGATGGAATACGCCTTCAACTCCGGCGCCATGCAGGCGTTCCGCACGCGCCTCTTCACCCGTATCGTGCCGATCTTGAAGGAGATCGGCCTGTTCGGGCCGAAGG
The DNA here is from genome assembly GCF_004297405.1 of Reyranella sp. Classification (GTDB taxonomy): domain Bacteria; phylum Pseudomonadota; class Alphaproteobacteria; order Reyranellales; family Reyranellaceae; genus Reyranella. Next base: position 146,936 of record NZ_SCVC01000046.1, on the reverse strand, counting down.
TGCAGAAGGCGCTCGGCGATATGGGCGTGATGGAGTACGCCAACATCGACGTCGAGAAGCTGATCGGCAACGACCTGAAGGTCGCCGAAGACTTCGACGCCAAGAAATTCGTGAAGGACGCGATCGCCGCCGAGTAACGACGCGATCCGGAGAAATTAGAAGGGGCGCCTATGGCGCCCCTTTTTCTTTGTCCTCACTCACTTGCACGTATCGATGCGTGGCGGTGCGTCGAGCACTGTCGCCACTTTGGAGATGTCGATGCAGCGTCCGCCGATCCAGGCCTTGCCCTGCACGAAGAGGGCAAAGCGCGCGAAGGCCTCCGCTTGCTCCGTGGGCGTTGGCCGGTTGCGCGCTAGCAGCCAGGCCAGCGCATAGATGTTGCCGGTGGCGAAGTCGGCCGCCGCCACGTCGGGGTCCTTCTCCCACATTGTGGCGTTCTTCTTCGCGGCGCCCGTGGGGTCGGGCAGGGCGGCGAGCCAAGCATGGGCATTGCCTGCCAGCGCATAGGGCCCGCCATTCTGGCTGCGCAAGCCCTTCACCTGTTCGGCCACGCTGACATAGCCCTGACCTTCGATCGTGCTGTTGGCGCAACCGCGGCGGCAGAGCGCAACGAATGTCAGATACTCGGCCAGGATGATCTCGACGTTGCCGTTGTTGTGTTTGCGCCAGGCGCGCGCCAGGTGCCAACCCTGTGTCAGTTCGGATCCCCATGGTTTAGCCGCGGCCTGCGGTTGATCGCGCTCCAGTTCGCCGATCACCGCCTGGGCGGCGGCCTGCCATTCGGCAGGGATCTGCGCGGCGGCCGGCGCAGAGCCGAGCATGACCAGAAGCAGGATCGAAATGACTCGTCTCATGATGGCGCTCCCTTAGTACTTGCGTGCCGTCTTGCGATCGCGGCTTTCGTATTGAACGAGGTCGTCGGCCCGCAGCACGGTGGCATCGGGCGGCATCAGCCAGCGCATCTGGGCCGGCTTGATCAGGCGATAGTGGCGCGCATCGTCGAGCGCGGCGCCGACATCCCAGCAATTCTCCTCGCCGGTGATCCAGGTTTCCGGCGCAAAGCGGCGCAGGTCGAACGAGGTCGAATAGGTGCGCAGCGTCTTGCGGCCGTTGTTGAAATATTCGTGGAAGTACGACATCGCGAGTTCGCGCAAGCTGCGATAGACCGGATCGCGCCAGCGCAGCCAGGCGTGGTTGCTCTTGGAGATTGCGCCCCAGCAGCCGTTGCGCCGGAACAGCGCGACGACGTGATCGGCATCGTCTTTGGCCGCCGTCAGATCCATGACCAGCGGCGGCTCACCCTGCAGCCAGAGCGCGCAGGCCGCGACAAACGCCGCCTCGAGGCAATGGGCTTCGCGATGGCGCAACACGCCGCGCACGGAGCGCAACGTGTCGCCGTCCTGTTCGAAATTCGCGCGCAAGCCCACGACGAACTCCTGGATGCGCTGCGGCGTCCTCAAGGCTCCGAGAATTCGCCCCTCTCCTGCGGTGAGGCCGAGGTCGGCGGGTGTTGGACGTTTGCGTTTGCGCATCTACTGCAATAGTGCCGCGATGAGAGGCAGCAGGCCAGAGCATGTGGCCGGCGATGCGGCAAGATGCGGGTCGAGGCGGTTGGTGGAGCTGAGGGGGATCGAACCCCTGACCTCCTCATTGCGAACGAGGCGCTCTCCCAGCTGAGCTACAGCCCCCTCCGACCCGGAGAACCGCGCGGATAAGGCTTGCCGAGCCACCTGTCAAGCAAACCGGGCTGTGTTAGCGTCCCGCCCGGACATCTTCCCGCGTTTCCAATCGAGAGGTAAGCCCGTGGCCAACGGCAAGAAAGTGGTTCAGACGGCAGCCGCCCCCAAGGCGCTCGGCCCCTATTCGCAGGCCATCGTGGCCAATGGCCTGGTGTTCTGCGCCGGCCAGATCCCGCTCGATCCCAAGACCGGCAACATCGTCGAGGGCGGCATCGCCGAGCAGACACATCAGGTACTGAAGAACCTGCAGGCGGTGCTGAAGGAGGCGGGCAGCGGGCTTGACCGCGCCGTGAAGACCACCGTGTTCCTGAAGAGCATGGACAGCTTCGTCGCCATGAACGACGTCTACGGCCGGCCGGAGTATTTCGGCGACGCCGCACCGGCGCGCTCGACGGTCGAAGTGGCACGTTTGCCGCGCGACGTCATGGTCGAGATCGAAGTCGTGGCGCTGGCCTGATCGGCAGCCGTTTCGGAAATAAGAAGTTTGATGAACGAACATGGGTGATCCCGTGAGCTGGCTGCTGGGATTGAGCGCGGTACTGCTGTTCTCGGTCGTGATCGGCCACATTCTGGTGGCGTTGCTGCTGATCATCCCGACCTGGCGCATCTGCCAGCGCGCGGGTTTCTCCGGCGCGCTGGCGCTGTTCCATCTGGTGCCGTTGATCGGCTCGTTCATCGTCATGGGCGTTCTGGCCTTCAGCGATTGGCCGAACGGTGAAGCCGGGCAGCAGCGTCCGGTGGCAGGGCGATAGCGATGGGTGCCGAGATTGCTGCCCTGATGGGCTTTTTCGGGATTACCGGCGCCTTCGCCCTGATCGGCACCGTGTTGGCCGGCTGGATGGCCTGGCGCATCGTCGAGAAGGCCGGCCTGCCGGGCTGGGCGGGGCTTGGCTCCATCCTGCTCAGCCTGACCGCGGTGGGCGCCGTCGTGCCCCTCATCCTCCTCTGGGTGTTCGCCTATATGCGCTGGCCGCGCGATGAACCTGCACCGGCCTCGCCGGGCTATGCGCCGCCGCCGCCACGCGGACCACCCCCGCCGACTGGGCCGGCCATCTTGCCGCCGCCGCCGGCTGCCCTGGCGGATGGCCGTGGCTGGAAGCTCACGGGCGTGCTCGGCAATGGCGGTACTGTCGCGCTGACCGTCTATGGCGGTCCCGCGACCTATGCCCTGACGGGTGCGCTTGCCACGGCGCCGACCGATCTTAGCGTGCCAGATCCCTCGGTCGGGCAACCGCATGCCCGCCTCATGACTGCGGGCCAGCGACTCGGCCTGGAAGATCTCGGCAGCCCCGGCGGTACCTTCATCGACGGCGCCCGGCTGCTGCCCGAGCACGGTCCACGCGATATCAGTGCGGCCCGCATCATTCGGCTCGGTAGCGTCGAACTCAGCCTGACAAGAGCCTGAAATGGGCTTGTGATCGACAATCTTGCCCGAGTAGGGTGCGCGCGGCCGGCGGCTCGCCGGTTTTAATGGACGGGGAGCCGATGATCTCGCTGGCGAAGCTGATCGATAGCGTTATCGACATCTACACCTGGGTCGTGATCGCGAGCGCCATCATGAGTTGGCTGGTGGCATTCGGCGTGGTGAACGTCCGCAATCAATTTATCCGGGTGATCGTCGACCTCCTCTTCCGGTTGACCGAGCCAGTGCTGCGCCCGATCCGCCGCATCCTCCCTAACCTCGGTGGCGTCGACATTTCGCCAGTGATCTTGCTGCTGGGCCTGTTCTTCCTGCGCAGCCTGCTGTGGGAGTACGTCTGGCCAGCCTTCATCCGCTGAGCGATCCGCCCTTCCTGCGCCGCGCCAAAGACGGCGTCACGATTCAGCTTCGTGCCCAGCCGGGCGCCCGCCGCTCCGTGCTCGAATTGACCGCCGAGGGCGGGCTCAAGGCCGCAGTGACGGCCCCTCCCGAGGATGGCAAAGCCAACGCCGCCGTGATCGCGCTGCTCGCCGAGGCGTGGCGTCTGCCGAAGTCCAGCTTCGACGTGATGCGCGGGGCGACGGCCCGAGACAAGACCGTGAGCGTGGCGGGCGATATCGCTTTGCTCGCCGACCGGATAGCCGAATGGGAACAACGGGTGCGCAAGCATGGCTGATGCAAAGTTGATCGATGGCAAAGCGTTCGCCATGGGCCTGCGCGAGCGGGTGGCGGCCGGCGTGGCGGATCTTGTCGGCAAGGGTGGACCCAAGCCCGGTCTGGCGACAGTGCTGGTCGGCGCCGATCCGGCCAGCCAGGTCTATGTGCGCAGCAAGGGCAAGCTGGCTGTCGAGCTCGGCATGGCGAGCTTTGATCGCAAGCTCCCGGCCGAGACCACGGAGCAGGAACTCCTGGCGGTCATCGCAGAGCTCAATGCAGATCCTGCAATCAATGGCATTCTGGTTCAGCTTCCGCTGCCCAAGCATATCGACACGGCCAAGGTGTTGCTGGCCATCGATCCCGCCAAGGACGTCGACGGCTTCCATCCCATAAACGTCGGGCGATTGGGCTCGATCGCGCCGGGCGCGGTGCTCGACTTTCCCGTGCCCTGCACGCCGCTCGGCGTCACGATGCTGCTGCAGGATGCGCTGGGAAGCCTGGCTGGCTGCAACGCTGTCGTCGTCGGCCGCTCGAATCTGGTCGGCCGGCCGGTCGCGCAGCTTCTGCTGCGCCTCGATTGCACGGTGACGATCACCCATTCGCGCACGCGCGACCTTCCGGCGCTCTGCCGACAGGCCGACATCCTCGTGGTGGCGATCGGCAAGACGGAGTTCGTACGCGGTGACTGGATCAAGCCCGGTGCCGCTGTGATTGATGTCGGCATCAACCGCATCCCCACCACGGAAGGCAAGAGTCGCCTGGTCGGCGACGTTGCCTTTGCCGAAGCACAGAAGGTGGCGGGGCACCTGACACCAGTGCCAGGCGGTGTCGGCCCGATGACCGTGGCCTGCCTGATGTACAATACGCTGCAGGCGGCGCGTCGTGTCGCCGGCTTGCCGTATGTGGCCGTCTGATCCGCTGTTCTCAGTTCTTCATCATGCCGGCGACCAGCGCCGTTACATTGTGCCGGATCATCTTTTCGTAAGTCGGCGCCGGTCCATCGGGCCCCGAGAGGGCATCGCTGTAGAGACGCGGACCCACGACGCCGCCTGATTCGCGCGCGATCTGGTCGATCAGGCCAGGATTGGTCATGTTCTCGACGAACAATGCCTTGATGCGCTGGTCACGCACCTGGCGGATGAGCACGGCGACATCCTTGGCAGAGGGTTCGCTGCCGGTGTTGTAGCCGCGCGGCGACTTGAACTGCACGCCATAGGCCGCCGCGAAGTAGCGGAATGAATCGTGGCCGGTGATCGCCTTGCGTTTCTCGGCGGGAACCTTGGCGATCTCCTGTTTCACCCAGGTATCGAGTTCGACCAGCCGCTTGTCATAGAGTTCAGCGCGCTCGCGATAGCGAGCGGCATTTGCCGGATCGGCCTCGGAAAGGCCCTTGGCGATGTTCGCGACATAGAGCCGGACGCGACCGACATCCTGCCAGCAGTGCGGATCGGGACCATGCGCATGGTTGTGACCTGGCGTCGGCGCCGCCTCGAGCGTCGGCACGCCGACCGTTGCCACGATGGCGCGGCCCTTGAAGGGCGCGGCCTTGGCCAGCCGGTCGATCCAACCTTCGAAGCCGAGACCGTTGCTCACCAGGACGCGGGCCTCGACCAGGGCGCGCGCATCGGCCGGGCGTGGCTGATAGGTGTGGGCGTCGATATCGGCGCCGACCAGGGCGGAGATCTCGGCCAGGTCGCCCGCCACTTCGGCCACGAGGTCGCCTAGGATCGAAAAGGTCGCGACGGCTTTGATCTTGGTTTGTGCCGAGGCCGGCAGCCCGCCGGACAGGAGAGTGCCCAGGCAAAGCGCCAGGGAAAGGGTACGAAGCAACATATTGTTATGATATAACACTACAGCGGAAAGTCGAGCCATCGCGGCGCATGGCCGGTAGCCGTGAAGAACCGCTGCAGATCCGCTGCCGCGATCGCCGTGGTCATGGTGTTGACCAGCGGATGGGCGTTCACCGGCCCACCCTCGGTCAAACCGCGGTCCAGGGCCAAGCGTACCACGCGCGCGTCGTCGTTGATCAGGGCGAGCGGGGTCACTGAACCCGGCTCGACGCCGAGCTGGCGGCGCAGCCGGTCGGAGCTGCCGAAAGAGAGCCTGCCGGCGCCCAGCACCTCGCCAAGCCGCTTCAGGTCGACCGCACGATCCTCGAGGGCGACCACCAGCCACATCTCCTCCTTTTTATTGCGCAGGAAGAGGTTCTTGATGTGATGGCCAGGCAGGTCGCCGCGCAGCGTTTTTGCCTCCTCGACAGTGAACACCGGAGGATGCTCGACGGTCCGGTGGGGGATGCCCAGGGTTGCGAGACGGTCGAATAACTGTTGCGGACTGTGCATGGGCTCGTCTTACATGGCGGGAATGAAGGGAATCATTCTCTCAGGCGGCAGCGGCACGCGGCTCTACCCCATGACGCGGGCAGCCAACAAGCAGCTCCTGCCGGTCTACAACAAGCCGATGGTCTATTACCCGCTAACCACGCTGATGCTGGCGGGGTGCCGCGACATTCTGCTGATCGTCAATCCCGGCGATGCCGAGGCTTATCGCCGGCTGTTCGGCGACGGTCGCCAGTGGGGCATCGAGATCGGCTATGAGCCGCAGCCCAAACCCGGCGGCATCGCCGAGGCGTTCCTGATTGGCCGCCGTTTCATCGGCGATAGCCGTGTCGGCTTGATCCTGGGCGACAATCTCTTCTATGGCGATTCGCTGCCGGCGGTCGCGGAGCGTGGTGCCCAGGGAAATGGCGCCGTGGTCTACGCCTATTGGGTGGCCGATCCATCAGCCTATGGTGTTGTAGAGTTCGATGCCGAGGGGCGTGCACTCAGCATTGTCGAGAAGCCGAAGCAGCCGAAGTCGAACTGGGCGGTCACCGGACTCTACTTTTACGATTCGGATGTATGCGATGTCGCCGGCCAGATCCCACGCTCGGCGCGCGGTGAACTGGAGATCAGCGACATCAACGCACACTACCTGAAGGAAGGGCGGCTCACCGTCGAGAAGCTGGGTCGCGGCTACGCCTGGCTCGACACCGGCACGCCGTCGAGCCTGCTGCGCGCCGCGCAGTTCGTCGAAACCGTCGAAGATCGCCAGGGCCTGCAGATCGGCAGTCCTGAGGAGATCGCTTGGCGCAAGGGCTATATCGACGACAATGCATTCGAAAGGTTGATCCAGCCGATTCGCGAAAGCGAGTACGGCAAGTATTTGCAGCGGCTACTGGCGCGCGGCTGAGGCCTACGGAGAGGTTTGGCCAGGCCCTTGCCAAGGCGACGGAAAAGCCCTATCAACGCCGCCTTCCGGCGACCTACCCAGCCGGATCGGAGCGCGGGCGTAGCTCAGGGGTAGAGCACGACCTTGCCAAGGTCGGGGTCGAGGGTTCGAATCCCTTCGCCCGCTCCAATTTTCTTCAAACAAATCAGCGAGTCAGAACGGTCCTTCGGGGTCGTTTTCTGCTTCCCCGCCTCTAACGCGACGGCCGGGGAAGCAGGGGGGAAGCAGACTGAGGCGAAACGCAGCGGCCTCTCGGTCGGCTTCGGCATGTGCCGCCTCGTCCGACCACCAGCGGCCAGCAGAACGCGCCGCGATGGACGGGCTTCTCGGCAAACGACGGCCTTGGGCACGTCGGTACGGCCCGGGCGCTGGGCTTCCCTTTCGATCAAGTCCCTGATTGGCGTATCGGTGCGCAAACCGAACCTCTGCGTTCGAAGCCTTCGCCAGACTCTGCCATCGTGGCCACTCATTGCTCAACTCGCCAATGTGTCGGGACTAGAGAACCAATACTGTCTGCGCCTGCCTTGGGATCGCGCGCTCGATTCGGAACGCCCCAATCGGCAATGGCTGAAGCAGCTCGTGTTCTGGGCACGAGAAATCCAACCAGTCCATCCGCTGCCGACGTCTTAACACGGCCATCTGCCGGTCGCGGTAACGCGCCACATCGGCGTTCGCCTCAATGGTCAAGATCGCATAGGCCTCGGGCCAGCCCTCTGAAGCGGGTCGCCAGATCCCAGCGAAATAGAACCAGTCGCCGTCCGCGAGTGAAATTCGGTGGCGCTGGTCATGATGGCCGATGAGGAATTCCGACGCAGGGACGAGACAGCGATGGCTGGCAAACCTTCGGCCCTCGGCACGCGCGAGCATGAACGGCTGATTGCCGGGCTCTTTTGGACGGAGACCCCAGGGCAGCTCAACCATCTCCACGCCTTCCTCGCCGTACCTTACGATGATGCGGCGTTCGTCGAGTGCGGCGTCCGTGTCGAACTTGGTCGCCTTCATGTATGAGAACATAATAGGAACGAAGGTTTGGCGCAACAGAGTTGGAGACGAAGATGTGCAACGACTATCGCCTTCACGTTGGTGCTGGGACGATCGCCGACGACTTCTCCAACATCAAAATCAAGATTCGCTTTCCTGAGGGCACGCCAAACATCGAGCCGCGTGACGACATCAAGATTACTGACATCGCGCCGATCGTCCGAACCGTCGATGGCGATCGTGAAGCGGGCGAGCTAGTTCAGCGCCGATGGAGTTGGCCTGGTCAGAACCGGCGGCCGGTTTACAACTTTCGCTCGGAGAACCGCGAGTTCTCGTCTGGTCGCTGCCTAATCATCGCCGACGGCTTCTACGAGTTTACCGATCCGAAGGACCCGAAGAAGAAGCGCAAGGACAAGTGGCTGTTCACGATGCGTGGCGAGCCCTGGTTCTGCATCGCCGGTATATGGCGGAGCACGGCCGATGTCGGCGAGGCTTTCACCATGTTGACCATGCCGCCGGGCCCTGACATCGCGTCCTACCATGATCGACAAATCGCGATTCTCGATCGTACTCATTGGGCAGACTGGCTCGACCCGTCGGTATCCGCTCGGTCGTTATTGAAGCCGCTCCCGGCGGGGATGCTAGTAGTGAAGCAGGAGGGTTGAGGTAGTTCGCCATTCGCTCGTGGTTTTTGTACCGACCGTTGTCTGCCGGAATGCAGCTGATGGACCGCACAAGCAACGATTTGGAAAGTCGTGTGCTGTAGGCAGTAACCCGGCTGATTTTGAGTCAGTGGCCAAGCTCAATAAAATGGGCATTTTAGAGCTTTAGGTGCAGTTTAGGTGCGATCTGGGGTCGAAAAAGATGATACACCATGAGGTAATATGGACATCTCTGAGGAAGAGTCCGCGCTGATCGCCTCGTGGGCGAAACGGCACCCGCTCATCGAGCAAGTGTGGTTATACGGGAGCCGAGCACGAGGCACGAGCCGTGCGGACAGCGACATCGACTTGGCTGTGGTGATGGACTTCAATGCGTGGTTCGACTGGTACGCGCAGCACAAGACAAAGCCTGATCTTCACCTCCCTCATGAGGTTGACCTGGAATGGTACGATCCGGTGGCCACAGACAGCGAGCGAGTGGGACCAGGGGTGAAGCAGGACGGGATACTCTTGTACGAGCGGGACGCTGTGATGACTGGGTAAGCGGTAGATCCCCGTCCGCCACCCATCAATCAAGAGCGCGCTGCACCGCCAAGCACAGCCGCACGATCTCTTGCCGTATGCGCCTCTTCGTCGCGGCCTCTTCGCCGAGCGCGGTACCACTTGATGCCGCCTGAGCGGTAACGGCCGATGGCGTTGTGCTGCATGGCTAATAATCCCTGACGTGCATGATCGTGATGAGCGACGGAGGGAGGGGAGGAGCGGCTGCAGCTAGCATATTAGCTACGGGTCGCGTTCCTTGATGTCGAAGCCGTAGGTGATGGCGCGGCGCTTGAAGGCGTCGCGTGCGCCTTCGAGGATGGCGCAGGCCTCGTTGCGGGTGTCCTCGTCGTCGATTGATCCGCTCGCCATGACCCGCGCCTTGTCCGCCGTGCTCTTCAGCACAATGATCTGCTCGGCATCCCCCAAGACGGCGATATTGGCGTTGTGGGTCACGACGATGATCTGTCGGCGCTCCTTGGCCTTGCGCAGCACCGGGACGATGCCGTGGTAGATGAACTCGCCATCGAGGTCGTCCTCCGGTTGATCGATGACCAGCGGGCGGTTGCTCTTGGATGAAAGCATGAGCGCCAGGAGCACGGACTGCTGCTGGCCGAACGATAGGTTCTTGAACTCCCGGATCACCGGGCGCTTGGCGGCGCCGTCCTGGACCATGCGGGTGACCGTCAGGCGCGGCAGGTCGATAATGGCGCACGTCTCAAGCTGAGACCGCGTCGCCGGCACCGACAGGCGCTCAATCAGGGTGTCGGCGTCGGACTTGCCGAATACCGCCTTGCCCTCGGCATTCTGAAGCGCGCGCAATGCCGCTACGTCCTTCTTGGCAACGACGGCCAGGAGCTTCTCGACGGTCATGTTTTCGGTCAGCGACTTGGCGCGGACCTGCTGGTTGGTGTTCCACCCCATCGTCTCGATGATGATGCGCTCGGCCTCCGGAGAGTAGCCGCCCACCGCATACTTCAGGGTCACGGTGAAGTCGTTGAGGGCGTTCTTCATTGCGTCGTTGGCCAGTATCGCGAAGCCGTTGCGCTTGTTGGCGATGCGCAGGCGGTACTGCCAGCGCAGCTTCAGCGTCTCCTTATGCTCCCGCTGGACCTTCTCAAGCTGGGGCTTGAGGCTGCGCAAGGTGGTGAGCTGCTTGGTGAGGGTCTCTTCTTTCGTGGTGAGCTGATTGAAGAACGCCGTTTGTACCTTGACGCCCTTGTCCTCCAACGCCTTCACCTGCTTCTGGACCGTGCCGTTGAGCGCGGTCGCCTTATCGCTCCACTCTTTGAGGCGCTTCTCCACGCCGGCTTTCAGCGTCTCGGCGCCCTTCTTCAGCGACACGTCGTTGGAGGACAGCACCTTCTCGAAGTCGGCAGCGAGCGTAGTGATGGCGCCGAACTCCACGCCGCCCACAGAAAGGGTCTTCGGGTCGACCGCCGCCTTAATCGCTTCTGCCGTCTCCTTGAGATCCTCCCGGCTCGTTCCTTCGGTGATGCTGGTGGCATGCTCAAGGATGTTGGTCCGCACGGTGCGCTCGCGCGCGATCGTGCGGAGCGTCGCAAGCACCTCCTGGCCGTTCTCCTTCTTCACGGCCGCGACCTGGCCCCGCACGACCTTCAGCTCGCGGTCGAGCAGATCGATCCGAGACATCCGGTTCTGCAGGTCAATGATGCGGGCATGCTGCTCTGCGGCGGTTTCGCAGGCCTGCCGCTCAAGCTCCAGGTCCTCTACGATGTCCACGAACCCGTCGAGATACTCCAGCAGCGCAGCCGGGTCCTCCTTCGCGCGCCGGGCAATCTCGTGCGTTTCGCCCTGGTAGTAGCACTCGATGGGAAACAGGACGGGCTCGGCCGTGACATTGTCAGCGTTCTGGAGCTGGTCGTTCTTCAGCCGGCTAATGCCGTGCGTTTGGCCCGCCTCATCCTGCACCAGCATGTCGACCTGGTCCGGGCCGACCTCGGAATCGACCACATCGGCCGGCTCGTCGCCGTAGGCGGTCAAGGTGCGGACAAGCTCGAACATCGTCGACTTGCCCGTGCCGCGGCCGCCGATGATGCAGTTGAGGTTGCTGGAGAATTGGACCGTCTGCCCGTTGAGGAAGCCGCCGCCGATCTTCAGGCCGACGATCCGAGGGACGGTACTGGGGATCTCGTCTTCGATGCGGACGCGGGCGTCGTTCTCCATCATCGCCAGCCGCAGGCCCTCGAAGGTGAGGTCGTTCATCTTGAAGCGCGTTACCTTAGTCTGCGCCGCCGCGTTACGACCGACCTTGTCCAGGGTATGCGAATCAGAATTGAGAATGCGGGCGAGCACGTGCCGGCCGCGGCCCAATCGCTCCAGACGCAGGCTGCCCGCCGCGCGGCGCTTCGCGTCGGGGTCGCTATCGGCGTAGCTGATGGCCGCGATGGCGCTGGACAGCTCAATGCCGAGAAGCGCCGGGTGAGCGAGCACCGTGATCTTGAATGGGGTCGAGGTCGGGGTAACCGCTTCGAACCCCTTCGGAAGGTCGACGTGTGCCAGCGCGCCGAACCCTTGGAACTCGTCGAGCAGGTCAAGGCAGTCCGACATGCTCTGGGTGCAGTGGCAGGTCTCCTTGCCCTTCTCCTTGATGTTGAGACGCGAGTAGAAGTTCTGGAGTGCCTCGCCGGTCGGCAGATAGCAGAGCAGGTGGCCCTGCAGGGTCGAGAGCTCGACGGCCGGGATCACGAAAAGGCCCGCCTTGGCGCCGGCGGCGACGGCCCGCAAGGAGCCGCCGATCTCGTTGTGGTCGGCGACGGCGATGAATTCGAGCCCCTCGCGCTTCGCGGTCGCGACGATGGCTTCCGGCGTACACGTGGTATCCGTGACGTCGTGGCTGGCCGGATGGCTATGGATATGGAGGTCGGCGCGGTAGAACCTCGCGCCGCTCGGCTTGGCAGCGATTTCGTCTCTCATCTCACCCTGTCCCCGTCCCGCGGGCAAGGAAAGCACAAAATCTCCTTCAGGTTGTGGCCAAAACAAGGCCGACACTTTCGGAGACCTGATCGAAACGCGGGCGGTCCGATTGGACCGCCCGCGCCTACTGCGCTATTCGTGGAAACCTCTCCCTTCGCCTGTGGCGGCCACCACATTGAAGGGCTGTGATCTACCGTACACGAACGGGCCTGGCTGGGGGGAAAACCCCGTCAGGCTTTACGCAATTTCACGCCGCCTCGCTTCTCGAGAGCGGCCCGGTTCTGTCTCCTGGCCTCGGCCTCCGCCTCGAACTCCGGCGCGATCTCCTTGAGCTTCTTCACCAGCCCGGCGAGGCTGTATTCGTTGCTTAACTGCCCCTGACGGGTGTTCTTGCGGACGATGCGCTTGATCAGGCCGGCATTCTCCAAGGCGGTGAGATGGCGCTGCACCTGCCGGGGAGTGCAGCTCATGCGGTTTGCGATGAGCTGCTTGCTGGGGTAAGGCAGCTGGGCGGCTTTCCACCAGTGGGAGGCGATCTGCAGCAGCACGTTGAGCTGCGGCGGGCTTAGCCCAAGCCGCTTCTGGGCGTGCAGCAGCAGGACCGGGACGATGGTGTAGCCCTGCTTCATTACCAGCGGCGACCACTTGCGGTCTGCTTGCCTGCCGTCCTCCTTGGAGATGGCGGGCGGCTTAATAGGTACGACGTTGTCGGTCATGGGATGTCCTCGCCCGGCCAACATGATGCGTCTGGTTGGCGAGCACAATGGAAGGACAGCTGTACCCGGGAGACGCTAGTGTCCGGGGGTTAGTAGCTACTAGGCCTCTTAGTCGCCACGGCTCCTAGTCCGCTGCGTCCTTATTAGGGAGACGGCTACGTCCTGGGCCGGGAGACCGTAGCGTCTCGGAGCCGGAGGTCATAAATGTCCTCCCCCTTGGCGCACCTGTATGACGTGGACTTGGAGGAGGACCTGGCATCGATTGTGCCGCCGGTCAGCGACACCAATCCTCCTACAGGGAAGCGGTCGAATATCTCCCCACATTCTGACGTTCGAGCGCGCTCAATCTCGCAGCGCGTGGTAAATCACGCGCCGCGAAACTAGCTTGCTTGCCATGAAGCTCGAAGTCACCCGCTTCAAATCCATGGAGGTCGCGCTGAAGGAGCTCGAGCGCTTCATCCGCGACGGCCAGCATCTTCAGACCGGCAAGCCGTTCCGGCAGATGCATGACCTTCGCTCGCGCGAAGCCTTGGGAAACTGGCTGCTCTGCGCCGCCGTCAATCATCAGTTCGGCCGGGACCGGCTGATGTTCAGCAGCGACCCGCGCGGCGGCGACGGAATCATTCGATACACAGAGGGCGGCACGACCTGGGACATGGAGCATGTCATCGTGCCTGCCTCGCGCGCCGGCTCGGCGCAGGACGAGACGGCGCTGATGCTAAAGGCCATTCAGGACAAGCAGAACAAGGGCGGGCGCGCCTACGCGTCGGGCAAGACGCTCGTCGTGTTTTCGAACGCGCGCGGTGGTGAGTGGTATCCGAACCGTGTCGGTCGGGCTTTGCCCGAGCCGCTGGATTTCGATGCGGTGTGGGTGGTGTGCCTCGAAGGCGTCGTCGATGGCGGGTACACCTACGGCGTGACGCGCCTCGAACGGACGCACTCGCCGGTCTGGCGCGTCCGCATCGCGCCAGACTTTGGAAGCTGGACTGTCGAGCCCCTTCAGTGACGGGGACGTAAGGGCACGATCTTCTTGAGCTTGCCCTTCAGCTGGCGATCGACAAAGGCGGCGATCACGCCCTCGGCAAAGGCATCGGGCGTGATGCCCGGCTCAAGCGACAAACTGTTGACGCCGAGAAAGCTGCGATAGCCGGTATCACTGAGGAAGGGCTTGTTCTTCTCGACAGCATGCGCCGAGAAACCGAGCCACGTCATCGCGGTCGCACCGATGCCGAACAAGCCATCCATTTCGATGCGGACACGCATCTTGCCGTGTCTGATTTCGAAGTTGGCCGTCTGCCCCCAAAGCGGAACCTCACCCTTCTTGGCTGCGGTGCGCTTTTCGAGGACGCAACCCGGCGCTTCCTCGTCGGCAATGATGCCGGGATTGTAGCCGTTCAGCTTGTAGGCAAGGTCATGTGCCCTCCTGCCGCAGGGCACGGACGGTGTTCCCATCGCCCGCCATCATGGCGTCGTGATGACGTTTGAGCAGGTGCCGATAGAAGGGCAGCGCCGCTTCCATGGTTGCCGGTAGGTCGCCGTATTGCCGGTCTTGCTTCCGCTGAAGATTGGTCTCGGCCCCATGGGCCAAGAGGTCATCAAAAGCGAGTTGTGAGGAAACCTCTGAAGAGCGCATGGCCGCCTCACGCCTTGATGCAGCCGTAGGCCCGCGCCTCGTCGGCATAGGCTTGCAGCGTCTTGCCGGCCTTGAACCACAGGTCACGCTCGACGGTAAGACCACCCCGACCGCGCAGGTTCCGAAGCTCCGCGAGACTCACATAGCCAAGCTCCGGCGTCCCCAGACCCAGATCGCAGAGACCAAAAGCGATGTCCTGATCTTCGGGGTTCAACTCGCTGAGGAGCCAAGTTGCGCCCGCCCACGGGGTGAAGAGCTTCACCACGGGCTGAAAGTCCTTTGCACCATGGCTGGCCTTGTTGGCGTCGCCATTCTGCAACAGGTCGAAGGTCTGGCATTGAGTAAGAAGGTTCATGGTGTTCCTCGGGGTTCGCGCAGCGTGCTGCTGCTGAACCCCTGCCTCGCGGCGAGCAGCGGGTGTGCAAACGGAGCAAGCGCCTTCGCGGGGAACCGGCTGGCAGGGAACGAAGTGACCGAAGCTGGGCGGAAGGCGCTTCGAAGTGCGCCGAGGGCGGAGCCCTAAGTCTTAAGCCAACGAACGTCAGCCGGAGGCTGTCCTTCCCTCTTCACGCGAGGGATCGTCACCGGAGGCGAAGACGCCCCTCCCCCATCTTCAACGGAGGGGCGGCTTCGTGAGGCCGCTCGCCCAGGCGGCCGAATAGAGCCCGGTCCGGCGCAGCCGGACGCGCCTTATCCACAGATTTTTTGCGTTTGGTGTCACTCAGCACAATTACGGCCAACTGAGCCTCGGAGGCTTGGCGGTTCTACCCCGACTCACGGAAACTATGCCCTCCAAACAAACCCGGAGGACGCAATGACCGAATCCAACAAACCCGTTGACCCTGATCTCGAACGTATCCTCCGTCGGAAGGCTGAATTCGAGGCACCCGAAAGCCCGGAGCGTGTCGCCGAAAGAAAGCGGAACAGCGCGCGTTGCGGTCACGTCAAACGGAAGCTTCGCGAAGGCAAGAGACTGGAAGGCGAGTTGTTGGAATTCGCGATCAGCGTTGTTGATCCGCGAACCGGTATTCCGGAAAAGCTCCGTGCTGGACAAAAACTCGACGACTACGAAATGCATCTCATGTTCGACATGTACCTGTTGCACGCGCGACTGGCGTAGTCGTCGTGCGGAGGGCGAGACGCGTTACTGCTAGTCCTGAACTAAGCGACAGCAACGTGACCGCCCGCATAGGGTTGGGCGGTCATGCTCACGGATTCCACGTTTTCAAGGGCAAGCGCCGACCCCGACGCGAGTTCAAGCGCTGCGCCGCCGTGCAGACGACGAAGCAGTTCCGAGATCGCCACGCAGGCCGCGATGAGCCCGACAAAGGGGACGCCGACAGTGCGGGAGGCGAGCTGGGCGAGTCCACAGTCGTCCATACCTTCGCGGCGCAGGGCTTGGTAGGCGGGCATCGCCTCAAAGCTTTCATCCGCTTCTGCTACCTGCGGCAGCCAGAGCCGCTCGGCTGTGCGGCTCGCTGGAAAGGTATGAATCGAGAAGTTGCGGAAAGCTTGCGGGCCGCCGCCGAGCCCAGCCTCGACAACTAGGTCAAAGCCCGGCTTCTCCAATGCCGCGCGAGCAAGAGCGTTATCGACGCCGCACAAGGCGACCGCCGGTTCTTCAGGGCCACGACGCGTCCAATCACCGAACCGCCGCTCGTTGAGGAAAGCGACGAAGCCGCGAGCCTCCAGCCAATCGGCGACGACCCGCGCCTTGCGGCGGTCGATGTCACGCAGGAACGAGAGCAAAGAGGTGCTGTCGTTCGACGGAGCGATGTCGTCAAAATCCTGAAGCATAAGCTGGATCTGCTTCCGGTCAGAGAACGGCAGGCACGCCAGGACCCAGGCGAATGCCTGCCCGAGATTGCCGAGGCCGATGAGCCAGAGACGCGCAGGAAGAAAGGCCAACGCGGGCTCCGAAGGGTCGGCGCCAAGCCAGTCCGCTCCAGGGTTCCAGAGCGACATTCCTGCCGATCGGCGACCCGCCATCGGATGGTCGCCAGCGTGATAGGCGAATACTTCAGCCGCGCAGACCGCCGCCGCGAGGATCGGGGCGATGGCAATGGAGTCGCGCTCGCTGAGAGGCGCGACACGCCCAAGGGGAACCACGCCTCCCCTCCACCCTTCCCATGTCAGGCGCCAGGCAATGCCGACCGACTCGGGGAGGCGAGCGTCGCCAATGACGGCGCAAGGCCATTCGGACCGCACCGCCGAAGCGGTCGTGCCGCCGAGGGCGCGAACCGCCTCGGCCAACTGGCAGCCGGACATGAGCAGGCTGATGCTCGGCGCGTCTTGCAGGCCGACGACCTCGACCCCGCCGAGGAAGGTGCGACGCGCCGCGTTGACGAGAGACAGAAGCGCCGTCTGATGGCCGGCGGAGTGCAAGATTTCCGACCCAACCAACACCGTGAGGCCGAAGCGCCGGAGAAGCTCGACGGCGTCCTCAGGGGTTTCGGCGCGGCCGTTATCCATAAAGTATTTGGCCGTGCGGTGGAGGTTGGTGTGATCGATCGCGCCGCGCATGCTCAACTCCAGCAGCCTCGATAAAAGTAGGCGGTGTCGGCCTTGGTTCGGTCCTGCCACTCGTGCCGGCCCTGATACTCGTAGATGCCGAGATGGCCGGCCGGGACCGGCCAGGCCGCGAAGCTCGGGATGATGATCGCGATGTGGCCGGACCGTGCGACCATCGGGTTAGTCCTGTCCGATTCGCTCTGGTGCGCGGACCCGCCGTGGACATGAACATCGGCGACGACCGTCAGGCTGCGCCGACGGCATTCCGCCCAGAGCTTGGCAAAGGCGTCGGCATGGAGAATGCAGATGCCGGTGCTGTAGGCGTTGGGGTCGAGATCGTCGTAGTAGACGACGTCGAGGACTTCGCGCCGGCCGTCAAGCTCGCGTCCGAGAAGAAACGCCCCGGCTTCGTGCCGGCGCTCGCCCCGGCGCTCAAGCTCATGGACGACGGCGCGCCAGCGATGCCGGTTGCAGTGCAGCCGGTGCCTAGGTGCCAGTAACGCCCGTATAGTCGCCTTGATTGAGAAGTTCATAGACTTGCTCCAGGTAGCAGACGATTCCCCGCGACGGCTGCCAAAGTCGGCTCGGGTGCTGGCTGCGCCAAACGTCGTGGCCCGCGATCGACAGGCGATCGCACGGAAGGTAGAGGCACTGGCCCTGCATCCAGTCCGGGCGGAAAACCGAGGGCACAATGGACCGACCGGTCGGCCAGCGGTTCGGCGGCAGCGGCGTGTTGGCGGCGATGTCCCAGGGCTGGGCGGTGACCGGGGTCTGACGGTAGCCCGAGCACTCGAAACGAAAGCCGAACTCGCGCGGCCCGGTCAGGCGCTCCGGCACCGAAATCGCGATGATCGAGTGCGGCCAGCTGGTGGAAACGTGCCGCCAGCGTCCTTCGATCTCGCCGCACCGGAATTCCGGCGCGGCGAGATCCTGCTCGAACAGCATGCGGTCGGGGGCAAGTGGCGTGGTCACGCCCTAGCCCTCGACGCGCTTCTCGGGCACGAAGTCGAAGCAGAGGACGCAGGGGTGGCCGTGGACGAGCTGGTGCAGCGGTGTGTCGCTCGCCGGGCGTTCGGTCGAGTTGCAGAGCTGGAGGACGTGCTCGGCTGCGTCCTTCGGGTCCATCTTGAAGACGTGCGCCGCCCAGGCCTTGACGGCGCGGACGCGCGCGCCGGGCGAGAACTCGCGCTCCTCGGTCTTGTCGAGGAAGTGCACCGTGGTCTTGATGCGGCGGCACTTGCCGACGTGGACGCGCGTGCCGTGCTTCAGGCCGTGCACGCGCTCGTGGGGGAGGCCGTGGACGTGCTCCTCGGCCTCGTCGATGAAGATGAAGGTCTCGGCGTCGATCTGGACGCCGCAGGCGTAGAGCGCCTGATGCAGCTCGGCGATGGTCGCGGTCTCGGCCAGCGCCGCCTCGAGGATGCCGGGGCGGCCGTGGACCTGGATGAAGATGATCGGGTTGGACATCGTAGTTCCTCTTGTTGCGGCCGAAATGGCCTCTCAAAAGGAAAGCGATGCAGCTCAGGAAAAAGTGGAAGTGGCCGCGTTCAGCTGCCGCAAATGAAGTAGGAGGGGCAATTCGGGCAGCGGCGCGCGTCGGTTTCGGGGTGAAAGTCGCCGCGCTCGATGCCGGCAATAGCGTCGGCGTAGATGCTGAGGCTTTTCTGGTCGTTGCCTGCAACCGGCGGAACGCACTCGCCCGTTGCCAGATAGAAGATTTCGATTTTGGCGCGCTTGCCGGTGTGCATGAGCGCCGCGCCCCGGCGCAACAGCGCATAAATGGGCCGTTCGAGTTCCGACTTGGTCTTTCGGCCCGTACGGATGCGCTGCACCCGCACCGTGCCGTCGGCGGTCAGCAACACGCGATCGGGCGTTACCAGCACCTTGCGGCCCGCCAAGGCTATCGCCCATTCCTCCCGCGCGTATTGGCCGGATTCCGTGGCCACCGCGTCGGCGATGCGCCGAACCATTCCCTCGGCCGCATTGCGGTAATATTGTTCAAAGCCATGGCCGACCGGACCGTCTGCCGACCATAGTTCATCGAGTCGCGCCAACGCTGCCGCAACGTTTGTCGCCTTGCCTGCTGCCCGCTCGGTCTCCAGCCAGCCAATGGTCCCGTAAACGCAGCGATGGAAACGGATATAGGCCGACTGATCTCGGCCGCCGCGAAGACCTTCAATCACCTCATATCGATAGCGCGCCGGGCACTGAGTGTAGAGATCGAGGTCGCGCTCCAGATAAGTGTCCCGAGGCGCCGGCGGCCGGAGAGGCGATGGGTCCTTGTAGGATTTGCCCGATCCCTGGTGGCGGGCAGGCGATATCGTTCCCGAGAGGGATGTCAGGAATTTCGAGGCGCCGGCGCCTCGCGTCGTGTATTTCTCGGCGCGGGTCAGCGAGAGATGGTCGCGCGCGCGTGACAGTGCAACGAAGAACAACCCCTCTTCTTCGGCATCGTGACCGACGGGCTGCATCGCAAGGTGGGACAGCGTCGGTGGCGGCGCGACGCGCACCCCGCGCCAGCTGTTCGGCATGTAGCCGGTCGCGATCGCGGGCAAATGAACCGCTTGGAATTCCAGTCCTTTGCTGCCGTGGATAGTCATGACGCGGACGGCGTCGAGGTCGCTGGCCTCGGATGATATTGCCCTATAAGCGGTGTCCTCGTTGAGCGCTTCGATACGGCGAATGCGGTCAAGAAACCTCTTGCGGTTCGTCTCGCCAAGGGCGGCGTATTCGCCGCAGACCTTCAGAAGCTGATAGATCGCAACAAGCTGCTGGCGGGCCGCAGCTGAGTTGCCGGCGAGCATAGGTCGGAGATAGTCGCTGCGCTCGAAGAGCCACGTTGTGAGCAAGGTCCAGGGCGAGGCGTCCTTCAGCCCCTCGAGCTCATGCCCAAGTTTGGCGAGGCCTTCGCGGCCGGCGGCAGTGATCCCATCAACTTCCGAGGCTCGTTTGAGCGCCTCAAAATAATGGAGCGACTTCTCCTGTGACCAGCGAATAAGCTTTAGCGTATCGTCGCGGTCAACTCGGTACTCCGGCAACGCGGCGACGCGGACAAGGCCGATGCCGCCAGCTTCGGCGCCGATCGAGACCAGCGAGAGAAGATCGCGAATCTCGTTCCGTTCGAACAAGTCTCCCAAATAGAGAAGCGGGACGCCGAGTTGCTCCAGCACGCCGGTGATGCGAGCGAGCGTAAGGTGGGAGCGCGCAAGAATGGCTTGCTCGCCATAGGTGATGCCTTGATTGCGCAGAGACTCGATTTGATTCCGGATTGCCTCGCCTTCAGACGCCAAGGTCGGGGTGACGGTCAACGTGACGTTGCCGCCGCTGCCTCGGGTGGCGGTCCACTTGCCGGCAAGACTGCCGCCGCGCATCGCCGAGGAAAAGCGCTCGAACGCTCGAACGACGGGAGCAAACGATCGGTAGTTGTTGGCAAGCGAGTGACGCGCCGCTTTGAGCTTCTCGACGAAGCGCGACGTATTGGACGGTTCGGCTCCGCGAAAGCGATAGATCGATTGGCGCTGGTCGGCGACGACCCAGACATCGGTTCCGGCGTTGCATATCGAGTGGAGAAAAGCGCCGCTCGCAGCGTTCACGTCCTGAAACTCGTCGACAAGGATGTGCTTGAAGCCCGCCAGGTATTTCTTCACATCCTCGTTCTGCTGAACCAGCCGGATGGAGCGCGCGACCAGATCGCCAAAATCGACGGCATCGGCCTCTTGGAGCGCCGCGTCATAGACTTTGTAGATTTCGGCAATCTCCTTGACCTTCTCCGCCGCCTCACGCTCGTCATCGGTCGTGGCGGCCGCTGCGGCAGCGTCCGCAGCCTGCCGGTATTGCGCGGGCGAAATCAGCTCATCCTTGCAGCGCGAGATAACACGCAGAACCGGAACGAGCTCATAAGCCGGTTCATAAAGGTTCTGGTAGTGATAAAGAGGCAGCTTGTGAAGCTTGGATTCAAGCAGCGCGAGTGACCCAGTCTGATCGAGGACGCGGACCTTGGATGTCCGGCCGACGGCGGACGGCCATTTGCAGATGAGCTCCCAACCGAACTCATGGAATGTTCCGACCCACATTTCGATGGATGCGTCGGCGTCCATCGCCGAGAGACGTTCCCGCATCTCTTCGGCTGCCTTGTTGGAAAAGGTGAGCGCGAGGAAGTCGGCGGAACGGGAACCTTTGCCGAGAAGATGCTTGATGCGATGGATGAGTGTGCGCGTCTTTCCCGTGCCCGGTCCCGCGTCAACCAGCAATGGGCCTTTGTCCCATGTCGCTGCGATGATCTGGCTTTCGTCGAGGTCGTGATGAGCACCCGGCGGCAGCGGTGTCACTTCTTTGAGGGCCGGGAGGAGCAACGCCCGGACAATCTGGTTGACGACCAGATGCGGTGGCACGCCGAGGTCAGTGGCGATTTCAGCCGGGCGCTTCCTGCGAACTATGAATTCTTCCCGCAGCCAGTCCGACGGGCAGAGAAGCTCTCCGGCAAAGATTTCGGCTTGGACTTCTTTGCGCTCGCGCGGCGAATAGCCTTCGACCCGGCCCGCTCCGCTGTCGACGGGATCACCGCCCAGGCCCGGCGGGCGGAGCGTGACCTCATTGCGGGGATCGAGATGAAGGTGGAAATGACCAATTTCGTGGGCGATGACGACCAGCCTGTCGATCGGATCGAGGTTCTTGGCGAGATTGACAAGCCTCGATGAACGATCGAGAGACCCGAGCGTGCCTGGTCCAAAGTCGACGCATTGAGTCTCAAGGCTGTCGTTCTTGAGAGCAGCAGCAACAATGCTTTCTGCGCGCCGGTCTCCATTTGTCTTCGCCAGCGCGCGAGCATGACAATCGCGTGCCTTGCGGCGAATGTCCGCCCAAGCGTCCATCATTGATCCTGTTCAAGCCAATATCGTTTTCGCTCGGGTGACATGGGACTATCCCGAATGATGTCGTCGCATGCTCGCGGCTGTATGCCCGGCGCCTGATTTGCCTTCGCATGACCAAGACGCGGATTCAGCAAGGCGAACGCCAACGCACAATCGAATTTGACGCGCGTAATCGCCAATGCAGACATAACAGCAGAAACAAGTCGCGCACGAATCGGCGGCAGCATCCAGCCATTGAAGAGAGCGGCCAGAACGCCACGGGCGATGTCGAACTCGCTGGCAAGCTCGAAGATCTCCTTGCCGCTCCTGGCGAGGATGTCATGGAATCCTTCTGAGGCCACGTCGGAGGTGGCCTCAGCTTCACGGTCGGCGTCATACATTGCGTTCAGAGCATTGCTGAACGCGCGCTGAAGCATGGTCTCATCCGGCTCAGTAGCCGGGGCTTCGCAGACCGCAGCCCAGTCATGGGCAACGGCGGCATGCGCGCGGATATCCTCCGCGAACTCCGGATGCTTCGAGACCCACTCAATGATTTGTTCGGCGGTTGGGCGATCGTAGGCCCTGTGAAATGCCAGCAGCACTTCATCCCGGCTATTCTTGTTGTAAGGGCTCATGGCTTCTCTCCGACACTAAGTTTCCGAAGGTCCTGCACCTCCTTTTTGGATTGCAGCTCGGTCCGGACCTCCTCGACCCACTGCACTAATGTCTTCGTGCTCACGCCGACCGCCTTCGCAATGTCACGGTCTGTCGAACCGGTTTCTGGCTTGTTCATGTAAAGACGAAAAGCCAGGCGCTTTCGGTCCTCCGCGACCAGCGCCAAGATACGTTCGACATCGAGCTTTTCTTCGGCGGCACAGAGGGGATCATTCGCCGGCGTGGGAAGCGTCGAACCGGAATCGTCCTGCTCGGCAAACTCGTTGAGATGAGCTTCGACCGGAATGCGCGAATGCTTGTTCTCGGTCGCGATCGCATCCTTGACCCGGAAATTGACGATGTCGGCGAAACCGGCTCGGAGAGCTTGGCCGTCACTCGACTCCGGACGAAAGAGGGCCTCGCAAATCTTGGTATGCACGCGATAGATGATGTCTTCGCCGCGATTAGGATGGTGAAAGCCCACAGCTCCGCGGAGAATCCGCGATGCCGCGTCGCTCAGATACTTCAGGAGCGCCCGCCTCACGTCGCTGGCGGTGCGAGGATCAAGGTCCTGAAGCGCGGCAACCATGGATTCCAGGGGAAGACGGGTGAGCGCCCCGTCCTCAATGGCCTTGCGCCAGCCCTCGGAATCCGTGGATGCCGGCGGTGGTCCGCCCGCAAATACTCGTTTCATCGTTCGCACACCTTCAGTTGGTCCGCGTCTCCTCACTGAAAGCGGCGCGAGCTCAGGAAAAGTGGAAGTGGCGGCAGCAAAAAGATTAGAACAATTAGAGAAACTTCGGCAATGTCTGGTGGAAAATGTGATCCACGGCTCAAGGAATCAAGGTGGCTTACGGGCCGAGGCGGCCGAGACCGAGCCGTTCACAAATACTGGTGGCTAGGAGCCGCCAAGCATCGATTGGCATTCCCGGCCGCGTTCGATGAGCTGCGCCGCAAGGCGGTCTATGAGCGGCGCATCGAGGCCCTGCCCTTTGGCAAGTTCCCGCGCCGTGCTGACTTCATCGGGCAGCTGCCTAGCCATCGATTGGAGGCGGCCAAGGAACGCGTCGATGTCGACGCGCATTTCGCGCGTGAACTTCTGCCATTGCCTGAGGCCGATCTGATCGAGCTTGTAGTCGCCGCCGATCTTCATGGCCAGCTTGACCTTGCGCCTGTCGAATTTGTCGTAAGGCAGAATGCTGGCGATATCGTAAAGCGGCGCGAGGCGCCGCTGCGGACCGCTCAGCAGCAGCGAATAGTTCTTGGCGTGAGCGTCGGTGCCGCCGATGAGCCAGTTGAAGCCGAGAGCAGCGACGAAGGTCGCAACGTCGGCGTCGCGATCGGTGGAATAGGTGCGAAGCAACTCGACGATGGTATCCGGACTAGGCCCGCCCTCGTTTTGGTATTTCTTCGTCGGCATGATGCCGAGCGCCTGACAAATATCCTCCTGATGGATGCGGACGATGTCGTTGCCCTGACGCAGGCGGTCATAGCGCTCAATGACGATCGCGATTTCGTCACCGAAGCGCATAACTTGCGACTGCGCAGCCGGGAGGCCGAGGCTCCGCGCCAACATGAGGCAGATATGCTCATTCTCCGCATGGCCATCGAAGTGGCCGGTCGGCGGTTTGAGGATATGTGTGGTCGGGAGACGCCCCGATGGGACTCCCCAGCGCTTTCCTTCGAGAAGCAGCGCGGTCTTTGGTTGGGCTCCAGCGAGGCTGAACTGTCCGGTATCGCTCGGCAGCCGCCACGCGGCATGGTCGGTGCGCAGCGTCTTGAGGCGATTGGCAATGTCGGCTTCTTCAAGCCATTCGATCTTGTCTTCCGCGCCGGTGCGTATGGCGTCTAGGCGGTCGGATGTCACGAACTGGACGGCACCGGCGCAGTCTTCGCCAACATGCGAAAGCAGCGCAAAGACATTGCGGGCGGAGACCTGGAATTTCGCGGCCCAGCGATCGAGAACCCGCTCATTGTCCGGCAAGAGCCCCCAGAGGAACGATTCAATGGCAGATCGGCGATGCTCCTTCGCGGCGAGCGGCATCGAGAGCGACAAAGGATAGGCGTCGGGATCGTCTCGCCATTGATCGCTGTACGAAAACGAGAGCCTCCCGTGGGCGTCTCGTTGGACACGGCCGACTTCCTTTCCGGCAAGGAGAGCGATCAGCTCACTGGTCATGGCATAGCCTTCTTGGCCTTGTCGACGATGGCGTCGATGTCGACGGCACTATGCGTGCGGCGACGAGCGCTACGGTCGGCGTCGACGTCGACGCGGATATTCAAGGTATCGAGAGCGCGAAGCACGAGGCCAAGTTCGGCGCGTGGGTGACCGCGCTCAATCTCAATGACCCATTGACGGCTGACGCCGATACGCTTGGCGAAAGCGGCCTGGTCGAGCTTGAGTTGCCTTCGTCTGTCCCGAATAACGGCGCCAAGATCGGCTGATGTACGTATGAGCATAGAGTTTTCCAAATGTCGTCGTTCGCTTACATTACCATATGTCGTCGATCGTTGACAATATGAAATGTCGTCGAGCGCTGACAATAAGAAATGTCAGCGTTCGACTACATGATGAGGTAACATGCTGATCCACATGGCTAAAGATCGACAAACTATGATATAAGGATGTCCTGTGTTCCCTACCGTCCTCGATCTCTATCGGGTAAAGCCCGAATTCATGCCGCCGGACCTCCAGCGCTATCTCGTCTATGTGCGGCCGGGAGAGCTTGAGAAGTACACCGCCCCCGCGAAGTGGGATTACGTCGGGCGGACGTTTCATCCGAACCGTTTGCAGGCTGCGGATGTAATGCGCCAAGGCTACTGCGAGCGAAAAATCCGTGCGGGAATCGATCTCGAGAAGATGGCGAAACTCTTCTACACCCATCCGACGAGCATTGCCGCCCGTGAGCGTCAGCACGCCGCGTAAGAGCGCTACCGGCAGACTGCAAAGCTGTTTCGACCTCAGCCATCAACGGATTCGGAGCTTACTCGGTTGTAAGGGGACGTGGCCGCCGCAACCATTTGGCCTCGACGAAGCGGTGGGGCGTCATGTCGGAGCCGATGACACAGCGCGAGGCAGCGCTTGCGGCAAGGGTTGCAGAGCTAGAGGCCGGAGCCGCCAGGAAGCCGAAACCGGGCGGGAACATTGTCGAACAGATTTGGCACTATCTGAGCTACTTCGTGCCGCCAACGATCATGGTCGCCGGCGTCCTCGTCTTCGTGCTCTTCCACGTGTGGGAATACTACAACGCGTCGCTCAAGACCGCCGCTGAAACGCGCATCAAAGAGGCCCAGGCGACCATCAAGAATGCCGAAGCGCGCGCAAACACGTCGGACGTAGATGGGATGAAATTGCGCGTTGCACGATTCGAGCCGAGCTCGACCTCAAGCGGCAGCAGGCGGCAAAGGCGCAAATCGAGAGCGACGCTCTTAACGGCAAGGTTGAAGGCACGACCATTGAAATTCAGCGGGTGCAAACGGAGGTGCAGACAAGGCAGTTGCAAGCCAAAGCAGCCCGCGTCGTAGCCGAGAAGCTGATGCAAAGCGCTGGCATGACAACACTCGCGAGCAAACTTGAGGCAACGAAACTCGCTCTTGAGCAGTTTGAGGTGGCCAAGTCTCAGGCTGGCCTCGCTTATAATCAGGCGGCCAATATCGATAAGCTTAATGTCGTGGCACAGCATGTCGCGATTATTAAATCCTGGTGCTCATCACGGTTTGCTGCCCAGCTCGGTTGCGCCAATCTGCCCGGCGATCTCACGGGACGACGGCAATGACGCAACCGCTTTCTCCGAATGTCCGACTGTTGAGCAAAGCGGACATGGACTGTCCGGTATTGGTACGGCCGGTATATGAGTACACGTCCTAGTCGCCAAAGCTGATTCGGAGGAGACTGGTACAGTTGGAAACACAAGCATGACGGGTGGCCACACTCTGCATAGTGAGCTCGTTCAAGGACGTCTTGCCTTGGCGATGCGGCGCGCTGCAGCGGCGCGCAGTCAGGAGCTCGGGCTCCAGATCATGACGCCTTCACTGCTGGCTGCACGACTTGCTGGTGGCCTCCTCCATGCGGCCTCCCGCGAGAGCATCGAAATCGGCATTCGTGCGGCCCTTAAGGAGCCGAATCTACTCAGGGACATTGCGCCAGTGCGTGATCTGCCTGGAGTAACCCGCGCGTTGCATGAGACACTCCGAAACGTGTGGCGCGCCGGCTTTGATCTGAAGGCCAAGCCATTTGTGGAGAAGCCACGTGTTCGCGATCTGATCGAGGTCGAAGAGACCATTCGCCTTCACTTGCAGCCAGGGGAATGCCTTCTCCCCGACTTGTGCGAGCTAGCTCGTGCTGCAGTACGGCTCGCGCCTCGGGTAGTTGGACCATTGCTCATGCGCGGGTCACATGCAGTCGATCCGCTCTGGCGGACGCTCATCAACGACTTGTGCGAGGTCATACCGGTCGAATGGGCAGCGCCAGTCTTCTCAGAAGCTAGCTGGTTCAAGGGTACGCACAAACGCGAGAGTGCCAAGAGTGGAAGCAAACGGGCCGTAAGCTGCACCGACCCCTATCATGAGACCCTTGAAGCAATGAGATGGGCGCGTGAACTTCTTGCGTCCGGTAGGGTCCGTGCGTCCGATATCGCGATCGCTACGACGGCGCCGGCCGCATACGACGATTACGTGCTAGCGCTCTCCTCGGCATCGGGCCTGCCTGTGAGTTTCGTACATGGCCGGCCGGCGCTTTCAACAAGGGACGGTCAGCGATGCGCCGCTCTCGCGGATGCGTTGCAAGCCGGCTTGAGCCAGGCGCGAGTGCGCCGTTTGCTTTCGCTCATTCGCAATCAAGGGACAAGGCTCGACGGTATAGTGGACGGTCATTTGCCTGTGCCTAGCGAGGCCTCGCTTTCTACGTCGGAGGACTGGCGACGCGTACTCAGCCCTTATCCTGAAGTAGCGTCTATCCTAGTGCCGGTGCTTAAGCTTCTCGAACGGGGCGCGGACGCCGCTGAGGAAGCTGGGAAGCTGCTGCTGCGCGGACGTTCTCGGAGTCTTTGGGAGGAAGCCCTACGCTCGGCGCCCGCCTCAGCGCTCATGTTCTCGCTCGGATCGCTGCGCGTGGTCGAGGAGAATGATCCGGCAGACTCGATTGCCTGGTGCTCGGCGGATGAGCTAGCTGGCGCACCTCGGCGCTTTGCATGGCTTCTGGGACTTACGGTAACGAGATGGCCTCGGACCGATGGGCTGGACCCCATTCTTCCGGAATACATCGTTCCAGCATCTCGCATCGTTCCGGATCCAATCGAAGCGGCCGATCGCCGTTGTCTCGACAACATCCTGGCTTCCACTGAGGAAGTAATACTTTCCTGCGGACGATTGAGCCGCGAGGGGAAGGCTGTGGGCGCGAGCGCCCTCATGCCACCGGTCGACCCAGAGTGCGCTCTGCGACGCGATGCTCCGCCTCATCACGCTGTATCTGAGTCGGATCGCCTCCTCGCACGGCCGCAGGATAGAAGTCTCGATCCGCTCGTGTCGTCGGCTCTAACAGCATGGCGTAACTGGGCTGTGCCCGATCTTACGCTCCACGATGGCCTTGTCGGGACACGGCATCCTTTGCTCGCCACACTCTTTTTGCGCCCGCAGTCGCCAACGTCGCTTTCTCGGCTCCTAAGGGACCCGCTGGCCTACGTATGGTACTACGCCCTTGGTTGGCGAGACTTGGTGCACAAAGAGCGTGGGCTCGTGCTTCCACCGGACGATATGGGGCGTCTCGTTCACGAGTTGCTCCGCCGGACCGTCGATCACCTCGAGCTGAGATCTGGGTTCACCGCGGCTGCCCGCCACGAGATTGAGGACGCGCTTGGCCTGGCATCTGACCATGTGATCGAGACGTGGCCGTTGGTGGTGAACGTGCCGCCGCCGGTGCTTTGGACCAACACGGTCCGACGCGCCGCTGAGATGAGTTTAGAAGGTCTTACCTTCGAATCCTTCACGGAAGCGGGAACGCGTTCGTGGACGGAGGTAGCATTTGGCGGGGAAAAGGGCGCAAGCGCCCGGCCCAGGCGGCCGCCACCATGGGATCCAGCTCAGCCCGTGCTTCTTCCGGGGACAGACATCAAGATCCAGGGAACTATTGATCGGCTTGACCTGCGTGCCTCAGCCGTCGCCGTGCGGGTGACCGACTACAAGACAGGTGAAAGGCCAAAATCGCCGGAAGTGATTGTTGCCGGCGGCCGTGAACTGCAGCGCGTACTCTACTCGCTTGCATGTCGAGTGCTGCTGCCTGACACGAAGCCCCTCCGTGCGCGGCTTATCTATCTTCGGCCGCCCGTTCAGGTTTACCCGCTAAACAATCCCGACAACTCGATCGATCTCGTCGCCTCATGGGTGAAGATTGCACGCAGTGTCCTTGAAGCTGGCACCGTCTATCCAGGCATCGCCACGATGTTGGATCGCTTTGGTCAACTCGCTCTACCCGCCGCAGCTCGGTATGTCGAACGAAGGGACAATGCGACAGCTCGGTACGTCGAACGAAAGAGCAATGCGATTCGCCAAGCCGCAGGCAAAGACCTCATTGCGTATTGGAGGGCGAAGTGAAGTCGACGCCCGACGACGAAGCTCGAGAGCGCGCCCTAACCGATCTTGATTCGACGCTTCTAGTTGAGGCGTCCGCCGGCACTGGAAAGACTTCGCTTCTCGCTGGACGTGTGGCGATGCTCCTTGCGGCCGGACGCAGGCCATCAACCATCGCGGCCATCACGTTTACCGAACGAGCGGCAGCCGAGCTTCGTGAGCGCGTTGACAAGTTTGCCCGGCTTCTTGTTGACCGTAAGGTTCCGAAGGATCTTGAGCTGGCGTTTCGGAGGCTGCCGCTAAGCGACGAACAGGTGCGGACGCTTGGCGACGCCCGAACCCACTTGGGTGAGCTCACGGCTTCCACGATCCATAGCTTCTGTCTCAGCATCCTGCAAAGCTATGCTGTCGAGGCTCGCATCGATCCGGGTGCCGTGGTGATGGACGGAGACCAGGCAGACCTCGCCTTCGCGTCAATCTTCGATTCTTGGCTAAGCCAACGGCTCGGCCCAACTGCTCGGCCGAACGATCCCATTGTCGTCATGGCTGCACACGACCCCGTACAGTCAGTGAAGACGCTCAAGGCCCTGGCGAAGTTTCGCCGGTCTCGCCCAGAGGCAAGGCCATTGCCGCCGCCGCGTTACGCGGACGCGATTCATGACTTCATTGAAGCGGTCGGAGAGTATCGGCGCTGGATCAATCGTGTTCCGGCCCCCAACCAAGCTGTATCGGATGTCGAGGCTATTGAAGAACTCGCAAACGCGCTTGCTCCAGCGACTTCGGTCGACCTCGATTTCGGTCAGCTGTGGCCGCTTGTGCATCCCGAGGGCGCAGCGTTGCGGCCTCGCAAGCGCGAGCTAAAACGCTACAACGGACGACTGAAGCTCTGGTCGAGCGCCGCTGGGAAGATCGAAGGGCGATTGCTTTCCGCGGCGGGCCAGGACCATTACGACCGTTGCGCCAAATTGTTCTCGTATGCGCTTGGTGCAATCGCCGACGCGCTTCTTGCTAGCTTCTTCGGCGAGACGGATGAGCTCGTGGCCGCTTTTGAACAGTTCAAACGCAACGCGGCGGTATTGGACTTTGACGATATTCTGATCCGAACCCGGCACCTCTTACGTACGGATGCCCGAGTCAGAGCGGAAGTAGCGCAACGCTACAAACACATTCTGATCGATGAATATCAGGACACCGACCCACTCCAATCCGAAGTTCTGTTCTTGATTTCAGGAGATCCTGGCCCCTCAGAGTCATGGGATAGCCGGAGGATTCGCCCCGGCGCCCTCTTCATGGTCGGCGATCCGAAACAAGCGATCTATCGCTTCCGGGGCGCTGACCTGAAATCGTACTTGCGTGCGCGCTCAGCTATCAGGTCGCAGGCTCCCTCCAACGTCATCCAGGTTGCCGCGAACTTCCGATCGGGAAAGAGCATTCTCGCTCACGTCGATCGCATCTTCGCCGAGCGGCTGACGATACAGCTAGGCGACTACGTTGCGCTCACTTCCACAGTCCTCGAAGACCCAGGGCGGCTTCAAAGTATCGCACGCCTCAGCTTTCATGTTTCGGAGGACAGTTACGTCAGCCCAATTCGAGATCTTGAAGCGAAGGCCATCGCTGATCTTTGCGCAAGCCTCGTCGGAACGGTGCGGGTCCGACGCTCCGATGGAACGATCGCTCTTGCTGAGCCCGGCGATATAGCGCTCCTGGCGCCCCGACGAACGGAACTTTGGAGATACGAAAGGGCCCTTGAGGAGAGGGGGCTCCCTGTTGCGTCGCAGGCGGGCAAGAACCTCTACCTGCGACAGGAAACGCAAGACTTCGTCGCCCTTGTCCGTGCGCTGGCGGACAGTCGCGACACGCTGGCTCTCGGCGCCGTCCTCCGTGGGCCTCTCGTCGGTCTTACCGAAGGAGAACTCCTCGACATCACTCATGCCTTGCGTGAGCAAGATGAAGAAGCTGTCCTCGACTTGAGGACGGACCTGTCCCGCGTAAATCACCCTCTGGCTCGTCACGTGATGGAGAGCCTCCAAGAACTTTGGCACAAACGCCGGGCAACGACCCCTTACGCGCTCCTCTCTGAGGCGATTGAGCGGCTTCGGGTGACCCCGAGCGTTGTGGGCCGGGCCCCTGACCAGCGGGCTCGTGCCCTTGGCAACATCAACAGTCTTCTTGAGCGGTCACGCGATTACCATGTGCGGGGTCTTAAGGAGTTGGCCATAGACCTCAGCGCCGAATGGGACAGTGGTCTGCCAACTGATGAAGCTGAACCTGATCATCAGCGCAGCAGCATCGAAATTGTGACCGTTCACAAGGCGAAGGGGTTGGAGTGGCCCATTGTGATCCCGATCAACTTCGTGACCATGCCAGGGCGTGACGAAGACTTCTTTTTTCGCTCGATCGACAATAGCGTGCACTGGACGTTGGGTGACGTCTTCTCAAGCACCCTTGACGAGGCGATTGCAGCCCACGAGGCCGAGGAGGCGGAAGAGAACGAGCGACTCCTCTACGTTGCTTGCACGCGCGCCCTCGATTTGCTCGTTCTTCCAGCCCCGAGTTGGGCCCCCAAAGGCGGCTGGATGAAGTTCTTCGACTTTGGTCAATCTTACCTCAAAGACATGAAGCAGCCCTCACGCCCGGGCGCCCAACAGGCCCGGGCCGTACCACAGAGCGATCAGTCGGCCTCCGTTTTTGCGGAGGAGCGAGAACGCATTGAGCGGCTTAACGTGAGGATCGAGTGGCGCCGGCCGAGTCGGATGGACATCGATCGAGAGCTTCTTGATCGTGCAGACTTCGACGTTGTCGCGGAAGAGCTGGACAGTGGAGTCAAATCGAATGTGGTTGGTGGTGGTGCTCTTCGCGGCATCGTCCTCCACAAGCTCATGGAAGAACTGCTGACGGGAATTGTGAAGCCGGATCAGGCGGATCTGAGAAACCGCGCGGCCGCTCTGATGAGCCAGGTGGTCGTTGAGGGAGCGCCAGGACCTGAGCCGTCAGAAATGGCAGACACGGCCTTGCGCACTTTTACGCACGACGAGCTCAAGCCTTATATCGCGAAGTTGGTGCCGGAGATCCCGCTTTACGGAGCGCGATCGGAGATGGTCCTAACCGCTGCACGAGCGGACGCCGTCGCGTTCGAAGGTGGGGTGCCGACTGCTGTATTTGACTGGAAGAGTGACGTGTCGCCGACACCGGACGACCACGTAGCGTACGTAAGCCAACTGCTGGAATACCTGGAACTAACCGGAGTCGCAAAGGGCGCTGTTGTCTACATGACGTCAGGCGAGGTGCGGTGGGTGCACGACGATGGACGGAGCGACGCGTCGGAGACATAGCGTGGCTGGCGCGTCCACGATGCTCTTATGGGCTGCTGGCCAATGGAGTCTTCAAGTTCTTGTGGGTCGCCCCAGAACGGTTTGCTGTTCGCGACAAGAGTGAAGTCCAACGGCTGGACGAAACTCGCTGGCGACGCACAAAGAAAGCAAAGGGCGAGCATACACTGCTAGCAACGCCAGCACTGTGCGCTGCGCGACCTCGAAGGGCATCTACCGACGACTACCGGCCACCACCCTGGCTGGGCCAGCAGCACCGCCGTTCTCAACGCCTAGTGGCGGCATCTAGAGTTTGAGATTCATTGCCCCAACCTCTAGCGGATTGACACTTGACCCAGATGTTCTCATTTTGTTCTCGCCATGTGGCGACCCATTCTGGGCTCTTTTGGAGGATGGCCATGATCCTTCTTCTCCCCCTTACGACCATCCTGGTTGCTCTTGTGGGCTTCTATGTCTGGCATCGGCAGCTCGTGCGGAAGCGACACTTCGAGATTGCGGACGCTGCGTTGTCCGCGTTCTGTCGGGCCGAGACCGCAATAGCGCGCGCTCGCGAGCCCATTGTAAATGCCGGCGAAGGGACAACACGAAAGCGCGGCGACTACGAGCTGCCGGCTTACGGCGGCATGTTGGACCGTCTGTACATTCCCGTTGAGCGTCTAAAGGTTCACCGCAATGCATTCGAGGAATTGGACCGCGCCGCCGTCAACGCAGAGGTTCATTTCGGCACCGAGCTAGCCCATCACCTTCGCGAACCGGTCCGCGCCTACCATCGGATAGTCGTAGCTACCGCCTGCCGCATGACCAATGTTGGGCTCTCCCCCGAAACGAAGGTTAGTGGTGCGCTGGTTCGCCAGTGGGAAGCCGTGGTGCATGCCGGTGTGACGGCACTCGACGACACCGACGAGCTTTCGCTCGAGATGGACGAGGCAAAGCGTGCCATCGAAACCACGTTGCGGCCTTTCGTCGAAGCGCCAACATTCAGCGAGTTTCTTCTCGTGTATCGGCCGCTTCGGTTGGCGCTACGCCGCATCCGGTTTGCAGCGCCGTGGGCACGCTCTGGTTACGGCAAGATCGCGGTATATGCGGCTGCCACGGCTGCAGAACCCACTGTTGGCGACGCCTAGCGATGCCCGCTCTTACGATTCACGACATAGCTAGTGGCCTCGGGGCGCGATTGATCGGAGTCGAGTGCCAGCACTGTATACGGCGCGGTCTACTCACGGCCGAGACGCTGACGGCACGGCGTGGTGATAGTCGTACCCTTGAGGAAGCTGGCGTCCACTGTAGCAAGTGCGGCTCTCGCCGCTTCACGACAACTCGCTTCACGACGCGCTCTGCCGCACACGCTTTCTTGAGGAACATCTGAGCATGGTTCGCCGTAGAGGAAACCCCTTTGCGAACATGTTGAAGCGACTTCCACATAAGGCGCTCATGCGGCGCGACGAGCCGCTGCGGCGGTCTGACGATGACGAGGTCATTGCTATGATGATGAGTGTTTCTACCGGTGCTGAGTACCTCGCCTATGCCGGTAGTCGCGGCGATGAGCTTTACTGCCGAGTGTTCTGCTTTGACACGGCGGAGAAGGCCCGCGCCATGCAAGCGTGGATCGATGCTTCGGGCATCGAGAGCCGTCCCGTGCCAGCGCCGTCAAATCACCCGCAACTGAAAGTCGGAAGACGATAGGAGATCTAAGATGGATCAGCACGTTTCCGAACGATCACCCATGGAGTATCGCAGCGTCCTCCTGGAGATGCGCCGAGATGCACCTCCTGGGCTGAATATGCTCTATCTTTCGGGGCTTGCTGAGACGCTCGCATTGATCGACCGAGAGAATGCCCAGGAGCCTGGAAGTCACGATCTGAATGTCCGCGCGATCGCTCGCGTATTGCGCGCCTGGGGTGACTTTGAGGGAGACACATGGGCTGGCGGGTTTGTCATGGAGCTCCTCGACGGTCGCCGCGTGTACGTTGAGAGCTACGCGGACGGACCAGATTGGGGACCTGACTCCTGTGCGTCGGTTGTCGCCGTACCAATCGGCAGTACCTTGCCGAAGCTGCCAAGGAACCATGACTCGGCGCTTTATGGTTGGGTCGAGGACCTCTCCGAGCTCGGCGACTACTTGAGGCGTTTGCGCTAACGGGTCGCTACTGCAGACGCGATTCCGGTGGATCGCGTGTGGCAATGAGGGTCCGCGCCTGAGATAGCGCGTCGGGAAGTGAAGGCGAGTGAGAGGGCTGCGCCAAATTCTGTGACGGATTGGAGGTCGAGAGAGTCTTTTGGCCGTCCGTCGCGGAGTCCATCAACATGGCAAAGGCTGTTCCGAAAATCACCCTCAGCGCCTCGCGCGACATTCCCTTCAATAAGCTTGTGCTAAGCCAGTCCAACGTACGCCGCCTCCAGGCCGGCGTCTCGATCGAGGAGCTGGCCGAGGACATCGCCCGACGTTCCCTCCTGCAGGCCCTCAACGTCCGGCCTGTCCTCGACGCCGATGGTGCCGAGACCGGCATGTTCGAGATTCCGGCGGGCGGCCGCCGTTACCGGGCGCTTGAGCGTCTGGTCCAGCAGAAGCGCCTTTCAAAGACGGCGTTGATCCCCTGCGTTGTTCGAGATCCAGGCGCGTTGACCACAGTCGAAGAGGACTCGCTCGCAGAAAATACCCATCGGGTTGCTCTGCATCCGCTGGACCAGTTTCGCGCGTTCAAAACGTTGCGTGAGCAGGGTGCGGGGGAGGAGGAAATCGCCGCCCGCTTCTTCGTGACGCCCGCAGTGGTGAAGCAGCGCCTGCGCCTGGCCTCCGTCTCCGAGAAGCTGCTCGACATCTATGCCGAGGACGGCATGACGCTGGAGCAGCTCATGGCCTTCACGGTCACCACAGACCAAGCTCGGCAACAGCAGGTCTGGGAGGCGCTGCGGCAGTCCTACGACAAGGAGCCGTATCTGATCCGGCGCCAGCTTACCGAAAGCGCCGTGCGCGCCACGGACCGTCGAGCGCGTTTCGTGGGGCTGGAGAGCTATGAGGCCGCCGGTGGTGCTGTCCTGCGCGACCTGTTCGAAAACGACGGTGGCGGTTGGCTCCAGGACGTCGCCTTGCTCGATCGCCTGGCCGCCGAGAAGCTGGCGGCAGAAGCCCAGAAGGTCGCCACCGAAGGCTGGAAGTGGATCGAGGTCGCTGTCGATTTTCGTTACGGCCACGCGAACCATCTTCGACGCCTTCATGGCGAGCCCGTCGAGCTGTCCGCGGAGGAACAGGCGACTTTCGATGCCCTGACCACCGAATGCGCCAAGCTCGAGAGTGACTATGAGGGAGCCGATGAGCTTCCGGATGATGTCGATGCCCGGCTTGGTGAGATCGAGACCGCGCTCGCGGCTTTCGACTATCATCCGCTTCGTTACGATCCTGCCGAGATCGTGCGCGCCGGAGTCTTCGTCAGCATCGATGCAGATGGAACGCTCGCTGTCGATCGAGGCTACGTCCGGCCGCAGGACGAACCGTCTCCCCGCACCGACGGTGCCGTTTTGTCCTCTGATGGCGCGGAACCTTCCACTTCCCCCAGTCAAGCCACCGTCATCACTGTCGGCGGGGTCGTAGCCGAGGAGGAGGGGGAGGATGATTCGATGAGACCGCTGCCGGAAAGGCTAGTCAGCGAGCTCACCGCTCACCGTACCCTGGCACTGCGAGATGCCGTCGCGAACAATCCGCGAGTCGCCCTGACGGCGCTGCTGCACAAGCTCTGCCTCGACACCTTCCTGCACAGCGCGCCAGGCGCATGCCTGGACGCATCGGTGCGGCATGTGTTCTTCCCCGTTCAGGCGACGGATCTGAAGGACAGTGCTTCGGCCAAGGCGGTCGCCGAGCGGCACGACGCCTGGAAGGCCGAGCTGCCCGAGGACGACGGAGCACTTTGGGAGTGGCTCACCGCGCTCGATGATACAAGGCGCGCTGCGCTCCTGGCGCATTGCGTCTCGTTCGGCGTGAACGCTCTCTACGAGAAGGGCGACCGCTATGGCGGCCCCGGCATTTCGGTGCATGGTGTCCAGCAGCGCCTCGCCCAATCGGATCGGCTCGCCCGCGTGGTCGGCCTCGACATGGTAGCGGCGGGCTGGCGGCCGACGGTCGACAACTACCTCGGGCGTGTCACCAAGCCTCGCATTCTCGAAGCCGTCCGCGAGGCCAAGGGCGACCAGGCCGCCCAGCTCCTGGACCACCTCAAGAAAGGGGAGATGGCGCAGGAAGCAGAGCGGCTGCTCGACGGTACCGGCTGGCTGCCGGAGCCGCTGCGTCTCGCGGATAGTGCGCCTTCCTCCGATCCGCCGGCGAGCGCGGTCGAGACCCTGCCGGCATTTCTCACCGAAGGCGAGGAAGCTCAATCTCGTCAAGCCGCCGAATAGGACGATCCGGCGAGCCGCTCTCGCGGATCTGCTTTCCTCGCGCGTAACCCGAAGGCCCGACCAGCGTGTCGGGCCTTCGTCCTTAAGAGCGCCAAGCATCTGGTGCCGGATGATGGCGTCGAAGTGAGAGGAAGAGGACGGCCGGGACGGGTTTGAGCCGACGGGGCCCTAGAGAGCGCCCCGCGGTTCGACCCGTTACCGCTCTCCGAGGTCCTCTCCATGACGATCCTTTTCGCTCCAGCGGCTGCAGATGCGCCGCTCCTCGCCCTCGCTTGCCCCAAATCCGACGTGCCGCATGGCCTCGCTGACGCCGCGCGCCTCCTTCTGACTCATCTCGAGCGCGGCCAGCGCATCGACGCGATCGCGCTGCGCGCCGCCATGGAGCGCGCCTTCGGCGGCTCCGATGCGGCCGGTGCCTGGGACTGGAAGACGGCCTACGACTCCTGCGAGGCCGCGACTATCCTGTTCCTCCGCAAGTTCGGTCCCGCCATCCGCGCCCAAGCCGGGTCGCCCGCGGGCGTGCTGCAGATGCTGGGCAAGGTCGCCGCTCTTCTGCCCACCCATACACGTCGCTCCCAGGAGAGCCAGGCTCTGCAGCAGTTCTCGACGCCGATCGAGCTTGCCTTCGTTGCCGCTGTGGCAGGCGCACCTGGACCGGCGGATATCGTTCTCGAGCCCTCGGCAGGGACTGGGTTGCTCGCCATCTTCGCGGAGCTCGCAGGCAGCCGGCTCGTATTGAACGAACTTGCCGAGGCTCGCGCTGAACTGCTGAACCAGCTCTTTCCCGGTGCCCCAACCACCCGTCACGACGCTGCTCACATCCACGACCATCTCGACGGGGCGCTGCGGCCGAGCGTGGTCTCGATGAACCCACCGTTCTCCGTCGCGGCACATGTCGACGGCGCCGTTGCGGACGCGGCCCTCCGCCATGTGTCGTCGGCGCTCGCTCGCCTTGTTGATGGTGGGCGGCTGGTCGCGATCACGGGCGCCAGCGTCTCTCCCGATCATCCGTCCTGGCGCGACGGCTTTGTGCGCCTCCAGCAACGCGGGCGCGTCGTCTTCTCAGCGGCGATCGAGGGGCGCGTCTATGCCCGGCACGGCACGACGGTCGAGACCCGCCTGACGGTCATCGATCGGCTGCCAGCAGCGGATCCAGAGTCATTTCCAGTGTCCCCCGGCATGGCGCCTGATGCGGCCACGCTGCTCGCCTGGGTCCTGCAGCACGTCCCGGCGCGCTTGCCTGTCGATGGAGCCAGTCTCGTTCCGGAGGCTGCGCGCGTCATCCCTGTCCGCACCAAGCCCGCATCTGCGCCGCGGCCCACGTCGAGCGCGGCATCAGCGTTCGAGCCTGCCGGCACGGAGCTGGTCTATGAGACCGTCGACTGGAAGCCAGCCCAGGATGGCCGCCTCACCGAGGCGCTGTATGAGCCGTACGCCCTGCAGTCGGTTGGCATCGAAGGTGCGCGCCCGCATCCGACGCGGCTTGTGCAGTCCGCGGCGATGGCTTCTGTGGCGCCGCCCAAGCCGACCTATCGGCCACGCCTACCGGCCAACGTCGTCACCGATGGACTTATGTCCGATGCCCAGCTCGAGAGCGTCATCCATGCCGGCGAGGCCCACAGTGGCCATCTCGCCGGATCGTGGGTGGTGGACGAGACCTTCGATGTCGTCTCGGCCGCACCCGACGGCGCCGAGAACGCCGTGCGCTACCGGCGCGGCTGGATGCTGGGTGATGGCACTGGTGCCGGCAAGGGCCGCCAGGTCGCGGGTATTCTTCTCGACAACTGGCTGCAGGGCCGCAGGCGCGCCGTCTGGGTCTCGAAGTCCGACAAGCTGATCGAGGATGCCCAACGCGACTGGTCGGCGCTGGGGATGGAGCGCCTGCTGATCACGCCGCTCGCCCGCTTCCGTCAGGGCAGTCCCATCCGTCTGGAGCAGGGCATCCTTTTTGCCACCTACGCCACGCTACGGACCGACGCGCGGGAGGAAAGGGTTTCGCGGGTCCAGCAGATCGTCGATTGGCTGGGTTCGGACTTCGACGGAGTGATCGTGTTCGACGAAAGCCATGCCATGGCGAATGCTGCCGGCGGCAAGGGTGAGCGGGGTGAGCAGGCGCCCTCTCAGCAGGGTCGCGCGGGATTGCGCCTGCAGCACGCGCTGCCAAATGCGCGCATCGTCTACGTCTCTGCCACGGGCGCCACGACCGTGCACAATCTCGCCTATGCCCAGCGGCTGGGTCTCTGGGGTGGCGAGGATTTTCCCTTCGCCACCCGCGCCGAGTTCGTGCAGGCGATCGAGGCTGGCGGTGTCGCGGCCATGGAGGTGCTGGCCCGCGATCTCAAGGCGCTGGGCCTCTACGCCGCACGCTCCCTGTCCTACGAGGGCGTGGAGTACGAGTTGGTCGAGCACGCGCTCACGCCCGAGCAAATCCGCATCTACGACGCCTATGCCG
This sequence comes from Reyranella sp., assembly GCF_004297405.1. GTDB lineage: Bacteria > Pseudomonadota > Alphaproteobacteria > Reyranellales > Reyranellaceae > Reyranella. The sequence goes on along the minus strand of NZ_SCVC01000046.1, from coordinate 107,632 downwards.
GCGGCTTTCAGATCATCCACAACAACCTCGACGCCGCCCTGCAGGCCGCCAACGTCACGGACGAGCGCGGCACGCTCAATGCACAGGCGAAGTCCGCAGCGCGGTCGGCCTTCGAGTCCGCCAAGCAGCGCTTCTTCTCGCACCTGATCACCTCGACGAAGGCGCCGACGCTGATCGCGGCGATCGAGCGCGATCTTGACGCGGGCCACGCCGCCGTCGTGCAGATCGTCTCGACGGGCGAGGCCCTGATGGAGCGCCGGCTTGCCGACGTCCCGACCGAGGACTGGGGCGACGTCCAGGTCGACATCACGCCGCGCGAGTATGTGCTCGACTATCTGGCACACAGCTTCCCGACGCAGCTCTTTGAGCCGTTCACCGATGGGGACGGCAACCTGTCCTCGCGGCCGGTCTACCGGGATGGGCAGCCCGTGCAGTGCCGTAACGCCCTGGAACGCCGCGACCGTCTGATTGAGCAGCTCGCCTCGCTTGCCCCCGTCCAGGGCGCACTCGACCAGATCGTGCAGCGCTTCGGCACGGACATGGTCGCTGAGGTGACGGGGCGGTCACGCCGGATCGTGCGCAAGGGTGACCGGCTCTGCGTCGAGAATCGCCCCGGCTCTGCCAATCTCGCCGAGGCCCAAGCCTTCATGGATGACGAGAAGCGCATCCTGGTCTTCAGCGACGCCGGCGGCACGGGCCGCTCCTATCATGCCGACCTCGGCGCTCGGAACCAGCGTCTCCGTGTTCACTATCTGCTGGAGGCGGGTTGGAAGGCGGATACGGCCATCCAGGGCCTGGGGCGCAGCAACCGGACAAATCAGGCGCAGCCGCCCTTGTTCCGGCCGATTGCCACCGACGTGAAGGCCGAGAAGCGCTTCCTGTCGACCATCGCCCGCCGGCTCGACACGCTGGGCGCCATCACCAAGGGCCAGCGCCAGACCGGTGGTCAGGGCCTGTTCAGTGCCGACGACAATCTCGAATCGCCCTATGGCCGGGCCGCCTTGCGCCAGCTCTACCTGTTGCTGTTTGCCGGCAAGGTCGAAGGCTGTTCGCTGGAGGCTTTCCAGGCGGCCACCGGCCTGCATCTGACCGATCAGGATGGCAGCCTGCGCGAGGAGCTGCCGCCGATCACGACGTTCCTCAACCGGCTGCTGGCCCTCACCATCGATTTGCAGAACACGCTGTTCGGTGCCTTCGAGGAACTGCTGCGGGCCAAGATCGAGGGCGCGCGCGCCTCAGGCACCTACGATGTCGGGGTCGAGACGCTGATCGCCGAGAGCCTGGCGGTGACTGATCGGCGTGCAGTCTATGTCCATCCCCAGACCGGTGCGGAGACTCAGGTCTTCACCATCCGCCGGCGCGAGCGCAATCGACCGTTCAGCCTCGCGGAGGCATTGGACCGTGCGGATGACCCGCGGGCCGCTTTTCTGGTGAACGCGCAGTCCGGCCGCGCTGCCGTCCAGGTCCCGGCGCCCAGCGTCATGCTGGACGATGGCGAGGTCGAACGCCGCGTCCGTCTGCTACGACCAATGGAGCGGACAACCCTATCCTTGGCCGCGCTGGCGCACACCCACTGGGAACGGGCTGACCGTGCCGTCTTTGCCGAGGCCTGGGACCGGGAACTTGCCGAGATTACCGCTTTCACGGACAGCGATCTTCACATCGTCACCGGACTGCTGTTGCCGATCTGGAAGCGGCTGCCGGACGAGTCCATGCGGGTGTACCGGTTGCAGACCGATACGGGCGAGCGCGTCATCGGCCGATTGGTCTCGCCCGCCTGGGTCGCCCAGGCGGTCAGCGTCGAAGGCGTAGGCATAGCGCCCGCAGATGCTTGGTCGGCCATTCTCGACGGTCGCACCATCGTCGAATTGCAGGATGGGCTGAGCCTGCGCCGCGCCAAGGTGATGGGCCTGTTCCGGGTGGAGCTCTGCGGGTTCACCGAGGGCATGGTCGGTCGCCTCAAGGCGATGGGGCTCATCTCCGAAATCATCACTTGGAAGCTCCGTCTGTTCGTTCCGACCGGCGCCACCGGCCCCGCGATCCTCGCTGAATTGATGGAACGCTACCCGGTCGTCCAGCTTGCCGACCGGCCGGCGTGAGGAAGTAGTCATGCCGTCGCACGCCGCGGACCTGGCCCGCCGCCTCGCGCGCAACGCCGAGGCGGTCTGCCGTCACTATCTCTCCAATGGCCATCGAGAAGGTCGCTACTGGCTGGTCGGTGATGTCTCCAATGCCCGGGGCCGCAGCCTGTTTGTCCGCCTGAGCGGCCCGGACCACGGCAAGGGCGCCGCCGGCAAGTGGACTGACGCCGCCACCGGCGAGCATGGCGACCTTTTAGACCTCATCGCGCTGAGCCGCGGTCTCGACCGGCTGCGCGACACGCTCGAGGAGGCACGCTCGTTCCTTGCCATGCCTCCTGGCCCAGTTCCACGGCAGGACCGCCTTCCAGCGCCGCGTGGTTCGCCCGAGTCGGCGCGCCGTCTCTATGCCATGTCCAAACCGATCGCGGGCACACTCGCGGAAACCTACCTGCGCGGTCGTGGCATCGTCACCATGGGTGAAGGCGACCCGTTGCGCTTCCATCCGCGCTGCTACTACCGCGCGGACGACGACAGCCCGACCGAGACCTGGCCGGCGCTGATCGCCGTGGTCACCGATCTCGGCGGCAGGATCACCGGGGCACATCGCACCTGGCTCGACCGGTCCGGTCAGGACAAGGCACCTATCGATTCGCCACGACGGGCCATGGGCCATCTTCTGGGGCACGGCGTTCGCTTTGGCGTGGTCGACAATGTAATGGCCGCGGGGGAGGGCATCGAGACCATACTGTCGCTGCGTATGATCCTGCCAAGCCTGCCCATGGTCGCTGCTCTCTCTGCCAACCATCTGGCAGCTCTGCTCTCCCCACCGACATTGCGCCGTCTGTACGTCGCACGCGACCGCGACCCGGCTGGCGATGCCGCTATGGCCAGTCTGCACCATCGGGCCACGGCTGCCGGGATCGAGACGTTTGGCCTGTTGCCCAGCTTCGACGATTTCAACGAGGATCTCCGCCGGCTGGGTATCGAAGACTTCCGGGCGTCTGTGCGCCAGCAACTCGTCCCGCAGGACGTTGTGCGCTTCATGACTTCGGACATGACCGTGACGGGATAACGAGGGCACGGCCAATCGCTTCGTGGCCGGTCGCCTTGATGCCCTTCGGATCGGAATGGGCCGCGCCCCGGCCTTCTAGAGGGCGATCGGACGGCAGTCAGCCCGGCCCCGCAACGGCGGGCCTGCGGCTTTCTTCCCCTGCCGGCTACGCCGGCATTCCTCGCGAGACAAGAAAGCCTCGGCCCGCCGTCCTCCGCTGCGCTCCGGCCGCGCGCGGTGCAGGACCGGCCTGCCTGCCGTCTGGGTGATCGCCACGAAGGCCGCGGTGGGCGCGGCCGATCCGAGAAAGGACATCACCATGGCGACCAACGACGATCCCGACTTCGAGCCCGTGCACGACGCATCCCCGACCGATCACGTCCTCACCGAACTCCAGCTCTTTGGCCATCGTCCCTTCCAGGACGAGCCCGACCCCCGGCCGCTACCCGAAGCCCAGACCATCGCTGGCGCCGTCGTCGACATCTTCGACGCTCTCGTCGCGACGCTCACAGACACGCGCCTCGAACCCGATCTCGAGGACCTGCTGTGGTCGACGGTCAACCTGTTCCATCGCAGCGTCGAGCGCATCGAGCGCGAGCTCGACGACAATGAGCGCACGCAGCATCGCAGCCAGCGGGAGCAGAACGGCTCGGAGGTCCGCTCGGTCGAACTCGAGCGTCTGATCGCCCAGGGTCTGACGCTGATCGAACGCCGCAATGCCATGGAGCTTTTCCGCGACCAGGCCGTTGATCGCTTTGAGGCCTGCACCGGCTCGGCCTGGCGGCCGCGCACCGGGTCGATGGTCAATCACCGGGCGCTGACAGCGGCCATGATCGACAGCCGGGAGTTCCTGGCCGCTCGGCGCCGCGCCGAGACCGAATTGCTCGTACCGGCCGGGCCGAAGATCGCCTTCACCGGTGGCGCCGACTTCAACGACCATCAGCTGATCTGGAGGACGCTCGACAAGGTCCGCGCCAAGCATCCCGACATGGTCCTGCTGCATGGCGGCTCGCCCACGGGTGCCGAGCGCATTGCCGCCCGCTGGGCCGACACCCGCAAGGTCACGCATGTCCCATTCAAGCCGGACTGGACGCGCCACGCCAAGGCTGCACCCTTCAAGCGCAACGACCAGATCCTGGAGGTCCTGCCGATCGGTGTCGTCGTCTGCCCCGGTTCGGGCATCCAGGAGAACCTCGCCGACAAGGCTCGGAAGCTCGGCATACCGGTCTGGCGCCTGGGCACTGGCGGCGCGTGAGCGCCGCCTTTCTGCCAACTTCGCCTTCGACTATCTTTCAAGCGCGCCGTGGTGGTGGTGGAAGGCGCAGGTGCTTGACCTGTGTCTGGAGATCCACCATGGCCATCGGTATCGTTCTCGGCGTTTTCGGCCTCGGCTTCATCTGCTGGCTGCTATTCACGCTTGCTGTTTATGCACTTCCTTTCCTCGCTGGACTATCAGTAGGCCTCGCTGCCTTCCATAGTGGCACAGGCCTCATCGGTGCAGTGGTCTTCGGCCTCCTCGTCGCCGTAGCGATCTTGGTGCTCGGACAGATTGTCTTGACCACCGTCCGGACGCCGTTGATCCGCCTCATCATCGGGCTGGTCTACGCCCTGCCAGCGACTGTCGCCGGCTATCAGCTGAGCTTCGCACTTGCCGGCATCAGCGGGCCTGCTGGAGGTTGGCAGCAGGCTTTCGCCGTCGCTGGCGCCATTATTGTTGGCGTGACTGCCTTTGCGCGCATGGCGCTCGCTATCCCGCCGTCAGCCGGGCAGGACTCCGTAGAGGGCGCGGCTCAGTCAGCCGTCGACTTGCGGTCGCACCTGCGAGGGTAATGAACCTTACCATCCTCATCGTCGGAACAGATTGGCGAAGATGGGGGCCGTGTAGCCCGTGTCGTCGAGCTTGAGGGAGAGGTAGGGCCCGTCCGCACTCGTTCGACTGCTTCGACCAGGCAGCCCCGATATCGGCACCCCCGACGAAGACTCCATGGCTGGCGGCATTGTCGTTGGGCTGATTGACCACTGGATGGACGGTCCTTTTCCTACGCTACCGCGTCCTTCTCTTCGCCTGGTGTCCCGGCTCTCTTGTGCAGGACCTTTCACGTCAGCCACGTCCTCTCCGAGGATGCTGTTCTGCGCGCGACCACGGCCTCTCTTTGGCTGATCTGGCCAGAGGACGGCTGCGCCTCGATCGCCTGAGCCGCAACGGCGTCGGTGAGACTTTCTTCCCCTGGGCTTCGCCCATTCCTCGCGAGGCAAGAAAGTCTCACAGCCGCCATCCTTCGCTGCGCTCCAGCCCGCGAGCGGGTGCGTCGTCGATCGCCTCCGGCCTGCAGATCGCCATCGAGGCCGCGATGGTCGCGGGTTCGAACAGCAAAGGAGAAGTCACATGGCTAACATCGGTTCCTTCAAGAAGTCCGGTAACGAGTACCAGGGCGAGATCGTGACCCTGAGCGTCCAGGCCAAGGGCGTTCGCATCGTCCCTGAGGCCAATCGGTCCAACGACAAGGCCCCCAGCCACCGGGTTTTCGTCGGTCGTGCCGAGATCGGGGCAGCCTGGTCGAAGCAGTCGAACGAGGGCAGGGACTACCTCTCCCTCAAGCTCGACGACCCGAGCTTCACGGCGCCCATCTTCGCCAACCTGTTCGATGATCCGGATGGCGAGAGCTTCACCCTGATCTGGTCTCGCAGCAGCAAGAAGAACGGCGAGTAAGCCGACGCCCCAGAGCCCCGCCCGGGAGACCGGGCGGGGCTTTCTGCGTTTGGTTGCCATGTGCGAGATGGCCATGATGCCGATGACGAGTGCTGCAGAAGTTTTGCGTGGGCCGTTTGAGATGAACGGACAAATGCGCCCGGCGGCGGATAGTCAGTCTGCAAGAGCAAGAGGACGGCCGGGAGCGGGTGAGCTGTAGGCCTCCGAGAGAGCGGGCCTGCGGTTTGCCCGTCCTGCTCTCCGGAACATCATCCATGTCTGCATCATCATTGGTTCTTGCACCCGCGTTGCCGACCCAAGGTCTGGCCCTGAACGGCAGCTTCGTTGTCCTGCCGACAGAAGAGACGACGGAGCAGGACTTGCTCGCGGGGTTGCTCACTTCTCCGCAAGCTTTGGCGTTTGCTTCCGCCCTCTTGCAACACTTTCCCAGCATTGGCCACGTCATCGCAGCTGAACCGTCACAGCTTCGTGCATTTGGAATGGCGGAACACGACATCGCCGTCTTTCGCCTTGTCCGGGAAATCGCATGTCGCATGGCCAGAGCCGAAGTGCGCAGCCGGCCGGTTCTCAGCAATTGGCAGGCACTGATCGCCTACTTGCAGACTGCAATGGCCTACGAGCAGATCGAACAGTTTCGAATACTGTTCCTTGACCGCAAGAACAATCTCATCGCCGACGAGGTGCAGCAGCGTGGCACGGTCAATCACACACCCGTCTATCCGCGAGAGGTTATGAAACGTGCCTTGGTCCTCAACGCCTCTGCGCTCATCGTTGTGCACAATCATCCGTCCGGCGATCCTAAGCCGTCGCGAGATGACATTGAGACGACGCGCGAATTGAAGGCCGCCGCCGATGCGCTTGAGGTTGAGCTGCACGACCATGTCGTGATCGGTCACGGCAAGCACGCATCGTTCAGGTCGCTGGGATTGCTCTAGCACGATGAGGTGCCGGATCAGTCAGACCTCCCGACTAACGGTCAATGGCCGCGTGGCATCCGCTTCTGTGGAATCTTCAGGAGTTCGGCGGGCTCGACGCCAAGAGCCTCCGAAAGACGGCCGACGACGTTGAGGCTTGCGTAGAAGGTGCCTTTCTCGAGCTGGCTGAGATAGCTGCGGCTTACGTTCGCCTCATAGGCCAGCTCATCCTGCGAGACGCCCTTTGCATTGCGCAGTCGTCGCAGATTGGCGGCGAACACCTCCCGCAGGTCCATGCGGGAAGCCAAGCCAACTGTTCAATATATAGCACCTCGATATACTGAACAAAATGTCGTACGGAAGCGTTAACACGTCCTGAGCTTGAGAAGACCTGTGCGGCCAACGAGACGCATCAGTTCCATGTGGAGGAAGGTGGACTCTGGATGAGATGGACATTCGCGACTGCTTGTCTTGTCATGGATCAGTGGCGCTGGCGTCATCTCGCTTCATCGGGCCTTCGATGATATGCGATCATGCAGATTGAACTCTGACTGAGCGACACCATGGCCAAGACGCCACTCGATCCGCCTGTATCCGATACCGCTCCGGCGGAGTCCGTGCTGACCGGCTACGATGAACAGCATCTTGTGACGTATTTGCGTCTCCTTGACGCCGATGCCGATGGGGCAGATTGGCGCGAAGTCGCAAAGGTGGTTCTGCACATCGATCCTGATCGCGAGCCCGAACGCGCCAGGCGTGCCTGGGAGAGTCACCTGGCGCGCGCGAAATGGATGACCGAGAGCGGTTATCGTCATCTTCTGCTTGGCGGTGCACCAAACTGACAGTTGGTTGCTTGCGCGTACGGCAATCGTCTTTGCGTGGGGAGTCGCTAACGAAGCAACGGCGGGTTGTGCATCCTGCGCGCTCCACGGAAGGGGTGTGAGTTCCATGGAGATGCATGCTCATGAACCGCGCGTACTGGCGGTCACCGGAGGCATACAAGAAGCTGGAGACATTCGATGCCCCTGGGTTTGCTTTTCAGTTCCTAAACCGCAATCCCGAATTCGTAAAAGATCGGGAACGACTGCAACAAATGGATCGTCGCGGCGCCCTTGAACCTGCCGAGGTGAATGCGTTCGCCCGGCGTTGGGGGTTACTTCTACCCGACGACAAATCATCCAGTTGAGCCGCTCTGGACGCCAGGGTCTCTGCCGAGCGTCATTGCCCTCACCGAACTTCCGCCAGAGCTTGGTAGTTCCAAGTTCAAGCCCAAAGCTCTCTCGCTTGATCCCCTATTGGCCGCCGAAGGTGACGACTATGTCATCGAGCGTCGCGGCGCCAGGATGCGCGTGCACGTGGACAGCCGTGGCGCTGATCCGCCGGCGGTTCTTCTGCCGCTCGATAGGCTCTTTGAAGTGAGAGTGGCAGCTGTCCTCCGGCTATGGCGGGCACTCCACGGCCGCAATCCTGGCCCGAATCCAGCGGCGCTCTCTGAGGCCCGGGTAAACAGATTGGTGCTCGCCCTTCGCGCCCTTGATGGTCGTCTCGACGGCGCCACGCACCGTGAGATTGCTACGTCGTTGTTCGGCGCCAACGCTGTTCCGAAACGGGACTGGATCTCCCATGAACTGCGCGATCGCACGGCGCGTCTTGTGCGTCTCGGCGTGGCCATGATGAACGGCGGCTATCGGCGGTTGCTTCTGCATCCGTACCGCGGGCGCTCCTAGAGCCCTGCAGGTGGGGCGATCTCGCTGGGCGACGAGATCGCCCTATTTAGGGGCAGCCATGGACCGCCATCGTGATCCTCGATGGCCGCCGCTTCTCGGCGGCCTCCCACAGGATCACGGAGGCTTCCCTTGCCCGCCAATTTTGCCGACCTGCCGCCGCGCTATCTGCGCACGCCCGAGGCTGCCCGCTTCGTCGGCTTGTCCATTCGAACACTGGAAAAGCATCGTATCTACGGCACAGGCCCGCGCTATTCGAAGCTCGGCGGGCGCGTTGTCTACCGCGTCGAGGATCTCCAGGCGTGGGTCGAGTCGGGCGCCAAGGCGTCTACTTCCGACCCTGGCACAGCGACGGTGCTGCCGGCCAAGCGTCACCCAGCAAGTGTTCCGCCGCCCGCCAACCTGGCGCGCCGCTGATCGATGTCGCTACGACGCCGTCCTCGGTCCGAACGGGAACAGCTCGAACTCTTTCGGGCTTTGCCCGGGGATCTTGCGCCGCGGGATGCGCAGGACCTCATGGCCTACCCCTTCTTCAGTCTCGCCAAGACCCACCGCACCGCGCCGATCGACTTCAGGATGAAGGACATCGCCATCCGCGTCGAAGCGGTGGCCGAGCACGGCATGGCGACCATATGGGATGCCGACGTGCTGATCTGGGCCGCGAGCCAGATCGTCGAGGCCCGGGACGCCGGACTGCGCACCTCCCGCCTCATGGCGGCGCGGCCACGCGAGATCCTCACCTTCACCGGCCGCGGCACCAGCGCGCGCGACTATCACCGCCTGAAGGCGGCTCTCGACCGTCTCCAATCGACAACGGTCGCAACGTCGCTGCGCCAGGTCAACGAGCGTCGAATGCACCGCTTCTCCTGGATCAACGAATGGACCGAGCGCGCCGATGGTCACGGCAACGCCGATGGAATCGATCTCATCATGCCAGACTGGTTCTACCGGGCCGTCCTCGACGATGCGCTCGTGCTGACGATCGATCGCGGATACTTCGCCCTGACGGGTGGCGTGGAGCGCTGGCTCTATCGCATTGTCCGCAAGCATGGCGGCCGTCAGTCGGCCGGCTGGCGGTTTGAGTTCCGGCACCTCTACGCCAAGTCGGCGAGCCTGTCGCCGTTCAAGCGGTTCGCCTTCGAATTGCGCGACATCGTCCGCCGCCAGCCTCTTCCGGGCTACAGGCTGCTTATCGAACGCGACGCCGGCGGGCGAGAATTGCTGGGATTTTCGCCCACGAAGCTGTCCACCACCGGCTGTGGGCAATATGTGGATCCGCGCGTGCTATCGGGAACCGGCAGGCACGTGCCATCAGGAACCGGCCGCACGTGCTATCAGGAACCCGATTCGTCAAATTCTTCAGCCAAGCCAACGGCTTCCGGCCTTCCTAACTCAGAGTCTAACGATTCTGAATCTAACTCTACTGAAGTTGACCGCGGCCAGGACGGGGGAAAATCCTCAGGCGGTGCGTCATGAGTGGCGCTCGCACGCCTGGAGACACGCTCACCCACATCGAATTGATCTGGCATCAGCAGCGGATCGAGCACTGGATCCGCTTTGGCCAAGACGTTGGCGAGCAGATCCTCGACCGCCGCCGCCGCATCCTGAGCTTCGCGCCGAACAGCGTCGTCGCTTACATCCGATGGGCGGCGGGCGACTTCGGTACCATCGTCTCGCGGATCGACATCCTGCGCACCGTCCGGCCCGGCGAAGCTTTCGCGACAGTTCCCTACGTGCGACCTGGCGGAGAGATCCTCCTGCGAGCCTCCGGCTGGCCGAGGGTCGAGCGCGTGCTGCAGGCGATCGACGCCGTCGAGCAGATCGGGATCGATGCCGCCGACGCCTGCCCTGACCACTGGCGGCATGTTCACAACCGGCTCACAGTCGGTCAGTCACCGCGCCTGTACAGCTGTGAGGCCCATCGGGCCTGGCTTCTGCGCCGGAATATCGGCGCATGAAGCGCATCGGTTGGATCGTGGCCACGGGCTTCGCGGCGCTCACGGCAGGCGCATCAGTTCTGTCCCGGCCAGCCCCGAAGCTGATCTGGAACGCCAGCGCCAGTGTGCCGGTTGGCCTCTACGCTATCCATCCGATCGACGTCGTTCATTCGGGTGATCTGGTTCTCGTGCTGCCGCCGGAAGCCGTTGCTCGATATCTCGCCCAGCGGGGATATCTCCCGCTGGGCGTTCCGGCCCTGAAGCATGTCCTCGCCCTTCCCGGTCAATCCGTCTGCCGTGTCCAGCGCACGATCACCGTCGACGGCACGGCGGTTGGCGATGCCCTCGATCGCGATCGCCTGGGACGAGGCCTGCCCGCTTGGCAGGGCTGCCAGATTGTCGCGCACGACGAGGTGTTCCTCATGAACTGGCGGTCGACCTTCTCATTCGATGGCCGCTATTTCGGCCCGCTGCCGGCATCGACGATCGTCGGGCGGGCCGCTCCTCTCTGGATCAAGAAGGACAACTGATCATGCCTGGACTTGGCGGCCGACTCTTTGCCTGGAGACCAACCATGCTGCATATCTCCTCCCTCTTTCCGGTCCGGCGTCACGCCATCATGCACGGGTTGGCAGCCGGTCTAGCCGTCGAATCCCGACTGCGTCTGTGCTGCGCAAGTGTCGTGGTGTTGCTGCTGTCCCTCGGGATCGCGCATGCTCAGCCGGACGCCAACGGCCATACCGCTGCCGTTGCAATGACCGATCCCTTTGCTGGCTTCGTGGCTGAGGCATCGCATCGTTTCGCACTTCCGGTTTCGTCGATACGGGCCGTCATGCAGGCGGAAAGCGGTGGCGACGTCCGCGCCTTGTCGCCGAAAGGCGCCATGGGTCTGATGCAGATCATGCCGGCAACGTGGGCCGAGTTGCGGCAGCGGTACGGCCTGGGTGCGGATCCCTATGATCCTCGCGATAACATCACGGCGGGGACGGCCTACCTGCGGGAGCTGCACGATCGCTTCGGCGAGCGTGGCTTCCTGGCCGCCTACAATGCCGGCCCTAGTCGCTACGAAGAGCACCTCGCGACGGGCCGCCCGTTGCCGGCGGAGACCCTGTCCTACATGGCGACGGTCAAATCGATGCTCGACGGAACCCTGGTAAAGGGCTCGCCCTCTGCGGCATCGTGGGCATCGAGTTCGCTGTTCGTTGCGATAGCGGGAGCTGACCTGGCTCCCTCCCAGCCGTCATCGAAGCAAGCATCTCAACATCGATCCACGAACGTCCTACCGTCCACGACCGCTCCTTTGACGCCGCTGTCCGACGGACTGTTTGCTCGGACATCTGATTGGGGAACACGGCCATGATCTCCGTAGGTTTCGGTCGTGCCTTGGCGGGCTGTGGCGGATGGCAGAACGTGAAGGGCATTGGGCAGCAGCACCCCATTCACGGACGGCAAGAAAAAAGCGCCGCCTCCGGCCGGGCGCAAGTGGTTGGTTGGCTTGGGGGTTTTGGGCATGCCGATACTCGGGCCAGCTGGCGCTTCACGGCGAAAGGTGAACGATTTCAAGACGTCGAGCGCCATCGGACCCTGTTGCAGAAGGCCGCCGCACCGTGAGCGGCCGAGACGAGGACTTCCAACTCCGCCCAGGTCGCATCCGGCATGACAAACAGCTCCCCAGGCGGTCAAAGAGCTTCGCTGGCGAGGTGATGCGCGCCGCCAAGAAGGCTGGACACATCGGCAAGAGCTTCAGCCGGCGAGGAACGGGCGCCAGCCGGTCGCGATTCGGGCGGGGGCGACGCGCGGCCCTCTCGCTGTCACTGCGGTCGACCTCGCGGCGGGTCGTCATGAAAGCCCGCGTCGTCCGACACCGAGGCGCTCGGTTCCGCTCCGCGCCGCTTTCGAAACACATCAGCTACCTGAAACGCGAGGGGGTAACCCGGGATGGCACTGATGCCCGGATGTTTGACGCCACATCGGACGAGGCAGACGAGCATGCTTTCGCCGAACGATGCGAGGACGACCGGCATCATTTCCGGTTCATCATTTCCCCGGAAGAGGCGGCCCAGTTGGACGATCTCCGCGCCTTTACGCGCGAGTTGATGGCGGATGTTGAGCGCGACCTGGGCACCCGGCTCGACTGGGTCGCGAGCGACCACTGGAACACCGCTAACCCTCACGTCCACGTCCTGGTCCGCGGCAGGGCCGACGATGGCCAGGATCTCGTGATCAGTCGCGCGTATGTCAGCCGCGGCTTCCGCGATCGTGCCGCTGAACGTGTCACTCTTGAGCTTGGGCCGAGAACCGAGCGCGAGATCCGCTCCGCGCTTGAGAAGGACGTCGACGCAGAGCGTTGGACTGGTCTCGATCGGGCCTTGCGGAGTATCGCTGACGAAGCTGGCGGCGTCGCCGACCTCCGGCTCAGCACCTCCGACGATGACCCGGAATTGCGGCGGCTTATGATTGGCCGCGCGAGGAAACTCGAAAGGTTGGGGCTCGCCGATCAGGTCGGCCCAGCGTCGTGGACTCTGAAGCCTGGGCTCGAGCAATCGTTGCGCGAGCTCTCGATCCGCGGCGACATCATCAAAACCATGCATCAGGCGCTGACCACGTCGGGCCGCGAGCCGGACGTTGCTGGGTTTGCTCTGCACGGCGACGAGATTTCCGACCGCGTGCTCGGACGCCTCGTAGCGCGCGGCTTGCATGACGAACTCAAGGGCTCAGCCTATGCCATCGTCGAGGGCGTCGACGGCCGGACGCACCATCTAGTATTCTCCGACCTGGAGATGACAGGTGACGCGCCCTCGGGCGCGATCGTCGAGGCGCGTTCCTATGAGGACGCCAACGGGCGCCGACGCTTGTCGCTCGCCACGCGGTCGGACCTTCCTCTCGCGGCCCAGATCACCGCGTCCGGCGCAACCTGGCTTGATCGTCAGCTTCTGGCGCGAGAGGCGGCGACGGCCGGCACTGCCTTCGGCGGTGAGGTCCGGGAAGCGATGGACCGACGTATCGATTATCTTGCCGACCAGGGATTGGCGCGGCGTCAGGGTCGGCGCGTGATTTTCGCGCGCAATCTACTCAATACCCTCAGGGGACGGGATCTTGATGAAGCATCCGGAAGGCTCGCGTCAGAATCGGGCTTGATGCATCGTCCAGCCGCCGAAGGCGAGCATGTCTCCGGGCTTTACCGGCGGCGGGTCACGTTGTCGTCCGGCCGCTTCGCGATGATCGACGACGGTCTCGGCTTCCAGCTGGTGCCATGGCGTCCGGCGCTGGAGCGTCATCTCGGCCGACAAGTGACGGGCGTCATGTCTCAGGGTGGGACGATCGATTGGAACTTCGGACCGAAACGCGGCCTGAGCGTGTGACTGGACGATGGCAGCCTCTCAGCCGGGCGCGCTGCGGCGCGACCCTTTCTCTTTGGCCTTCGCTATGAGATGTGGTGCACTCGCTAACGTGGGAACGACATCTCGGCCGCCGAAATGGATCAAGCCGCAGCTCACGCGCCTGGTGGACGAGGCGCCGGCGGGAAGCGATTGGCTGCACGAGATCAAATACGACGGCTACCGGATGCACGCCCGGATCGACGGCGGCAAGGTCAAGCTGCTGACGCGCACAGGACTAGACTGGTCCCACCGATACCGCCGGACCATCGAGGCGATCGGCAAGCTGCGGGTCAAGTCGGCCTATGTCGACGGTGAGCTCTGCGCTCTCAATTCAGACGGTGTACCTGTCTTCAGCCGGCTCCAAGCTGCTATGGATGAAGGCCGCACGGACCAGCTCGTCTTCTTCGCCTTCGATCTCCTGTTTTTGAATGGGGTGAGCACGGCACAACTTCCGCTTATCGAGCGCAAGAAGCGGCTCGAAGGTCTGTTCAAGAAGCAGATCGACGGCCTGCGCTACAGCGAGCATGTCGTCACCGATGGACCACGCTTCCGCGAACATGCCTGCAGGCTTGGCCTCGAGGGTGTCATCTCCAAGCGGATCGATCGACCATACGCCCCCGGTGACCGCGGGATCTGGGTCAAGTCGAAGTGCCTCAACCGCGAGGAGTTTGTCGTCGTCGGCTGGACCGATCCCGAGGGCAGCCGGTCGCACATCGGCGCGCTGCTGCTCGGCTACTACACTGAGGACGGGCGGCTGCGCTATGCCGGGCGCGCCGGCACAGGCATCACCGACAAGGAGCTCAAGCGCCTGGCGGGCGTGCTGGCACCGCTGCAGGTGTCAAAGATGCCGCTAGCGGAGCCGCCGCCACGGGATAGCCGCTTCGGCTCGCCGCTCAAGCTGTCGCGCGTGCACTGGGTAAAGCCGGAACTCGTCGTTGAAGTGACCTACCTGACTTGGACCGACGACAATCTGCTCAGGCAGGTTTCATACCAAGGGCAGCGGGAGGACAAGCCGGCAACACAGGTCGTGCGGGCGACACCGCATCCAGGCGGGTAGCGTCTAGAGCCTATAGCAAATCAGCGTCCGGGTTGTGCGGCTTGTGAGTCGAGTGCGGTAAGGTCGGCGTCAGTGGCAACAGCTCCGGCCGCAGTTCGTCGAGCTCCGCTAGGGTTTCGATCGCACACAGCGAGGCGACGTCACGAGTGCCGCAGGTCGGGCATTTAAAGAGGCGGCCGTAGAGCGGCGTCCGGTCGCCGTCTGAGGCCTTCAGCAGGCGGAAGGGCACAAGGCGACGGTGGCCCGTCGGGCAGATCGCCAGCAGGGGCAAGCCGCTTCGACCGCAAGCGATAGAGGCAGGGGCATCTCGAGGTATCGGGATCACGGCTCAACGATAACGTCGAGTTCCGCTCAAGTCCCCATGTCAGCAATGACAGCAGGCTGCGGCACGCGAGCGCGCAGCAGTGCAGGCAATCACCGTCGCGCGCTCGCCGGATGGCCTAACGGCGCCAAGTCGCCGCAACGCCGAATTACGGCCGATGCGATGTTCGAATGCGACCGATTTGACTTCTCCTGTATCCGCGGTCCCCACACTGCGCCTTGATGCTTGCGATATCGCCGAGCGCTTCTAACTCTCGTCGCCGTGAACG
Source organism: Reyranella sp. (assembly GCF_004297405.1). GTDB lineage: Bacteria > Pseudomonadota > Alphaproteobacteria > Reyranellales > Reyranellaceae > Reyranella. The sequence continues at coordinate 92,188 of NZ_SCVC01000046.1, read as the reverse complement.
CGACCAAAATCCTCTGGGGTCAGATTCTCCTCGTGAGCGCCGTGGTGTTGACGTTCGTCTGGACTGCGACGGAATGGACAGCGTGGCGCCTTGGCTTCCAACCTCAGCTTGGCTCACCATGGTTTGAGCTACTCGGATGGCCTGTCTATCAGCCGCAAGACTTCTTTTGGTGGTGGTTCTCTTTCGAGGCCTATGCGCCCCACGTCTTTGACGAAGGAGGATACATCGCGGCGGCTGGCGGAGTCGCCGCCGTCGCTGTGGCCACCACCATGTCGGTCATGCGCGCTCGCGAAGCAAAGCGGGTGACGACCTACGGCTCGGCACGATGGGCTGACGCCCGAGAGATTCGCGAAGCCGGCCTTCGTGGTGACGATGGCGTCCTTCTCGGGCGCTGGCGAGGAGAGTACTTACGCCATGACGGTCCCGAGCACGTGCTTTGTTTCGCACCTACGCGCAGTGGCAAGGGCGTCGGACTCGTTGTGCCGACGCTCTTGACCTGGCCCGGCTCGGCAATCGTCCATGACATCAAGGGGGAGAACTGGACGCTGACCGCTGGCTGGCGCGCTCGGTTCGGGCGCGTGCTGCTGTTCGATCCGACCAACGCCCAAAGTTCTGCTTACAACCCTCTTCTCGAAGTACGGCGCGGCGAGTGGGAGGTGCGCGATGTCCAGAACATCGCCGATGTACTGGTCGATCCTGAGGGGGCGCTGGAGAAGCGCAATCACTGGGAGAAGACCAGCCACGCATTGTTGGTGGGCACCATCCTGCATGTACTTTACGCAGAGCCGGACAAGACACTGGCAGGCGTCGCCAACTTGCTCTCCGATCCGCGGCGGCCGATCGAGGCCACCTTGCGGGCCATGATGACGACGGCACATCTCGGCGAGGCCGGCGCGCATCCGGTAGTCGCCAGCGCCGCGCGCGAGCTCCTGAACAAGAGCGAGAACGAGCGATCAGGCGTGCTGTCGACTGCCATGTCGTTTCTGGGTCTCTATCGCGATCCCGTGGTTGCGGCCGTGACGTGCCGCTGTGACTGGCGGATCCGGGATCTCGTGGAGGGAACGGTGCCGTCCACGCTGTACCTGGTCGTGCCCCCATCCGACATCAGCCGCACCAAGCCGCTGGTCCGCCTTATCCTGAACCAGATCGGTCGCCGGCTGACCGAGGAGCTGGACTCAAAGCATCGACGACACCGCCTGCTGCTGATGCTCGACGAGTTTCCGGCGCTTGGCCGGCTCGACTTCTTCGAGAGTGCGCTGGCCTTCATGGCGGGCTACGGCTTGAAGAGCTTTTTGATCGCCCAGTCGCTGAACCAGATCGAGAAAGCCTACGGGCTCAACAATTCGATCCTCGACAACTGCCATGTGCGGGTGAGCTTCGCCACAAACGACGAGCGCACCGCCAAACGTGTTTCCGATGCTCTCGGCACAGCAACTGAGATTCGCGACGCAAAAAACTATGCCGGCCATCGTCTGAGCCCCTGGCTAGGCCACCTGATGGTCTCTCGTCAGGAGACCGCGCGGCCTTTGCTCACTCCCGGCGAGGTGATGCAGCTTCCCGCCGCTGACGAGATCGTTCTCGTCTCCGGCTGTCATCCGATTCGCGCGCAAAAGGCTCGCTATTTCGAGGACCCGCAGCTGCAGGCACGGATCTTGACCCCTCCGGCCACGTCGGAGAGATCCGACGCGGGACGAGAGCCAAATCCGGCGCAGCATCAGGATGACAATCCATGGAGGACGATGATCGTTGCGGCGTCGTCCCCAGCCGAAGACCCGGACAATGCAGGCATCCGCCGCGAACCGGAGCTTCCACAGCAGGAGGAAGTCGTGCCCGAGCGTCGCAAGCCGGTGGAGGAGTTCGAACTGGCCGACGATGAACGTGACGCTTCACAGGACCTTCAGGCCCTGCAGCGTCGGACCCGCAGGCTCGCACGGCAGGTGGCGCTCGATCCCGGCGATGGCATGGATCTTTGAGCCGTGCGCACGAAGCACACGTTCCGCTTGCCGCCGGACCTCGCCGTCCGGCTCGCCGACTACGCCCATCGCAAGCGCGTCCCCCAGGCGCTGGTGGTGGAGACGGCGCTTGCTTCGCTTCTGTCGCCTGACGGTGCCGACCGTCTGGAGGCCGCATTGGCGCGGCGTCTCGATCGTATGACACGGCAGATCGAACGTCTCGAACGCCACGTCACCATCTCCAATGAAGCCGTTGCGCTCTTTGTCCGCTTTTGGCTCACCAGCACGCCACCACTGCCCGACACGGCGCAGGCCGCGGCGCAGACGAAAGGCCGCGAACGCTATGACGGGTTCGTGGAAGCGTTGGGCCGACGGCTTGCCCGCGGTCGTACGCTTGCCGATGAAGTCGTGGGCGACATCGCGGCCGAGCCAGATAGCGCTCCGACGACGGACGCGTAGGCATCGACCCATTCACCTGTCTTTCTATCCTGTAGCCCGATCGGTCTCTCGACGCTGTTGCACCCGAGCCGGTCATCTCTTTAAGCAGCGCCCATCGCCTTGATTTTTGAGGCGGCGTCGAGGGGCTGCTGACATGACGATCTCGTCCTTACGACCGGAAGCGTTCGCTCGAGGCACACGCATGCTGCGTACTGCGCTGGGGCCATTGATCGCCGCGCATATGGAAGACGCGACCGTCGTCGAAATAATGCTCAATCCCGATGGCCGCCTTTGGGTCGACCGGCTTTCCGGCGGCCTCGAAGATACCGGTTCCAGGGTCTCGCCGGCCGATGCCGAACGAATTGTCCGGCTCGTTGCTCACCATGTTGGCGCTGAAGTCCATGCCGGCATGCCGCGCGTTTCCGCCGAACTACCCGAAAGCGGAGAGCGGTTCGAAGGCCTCGTGCCGCCCGTGGTGGCAGCGCCTTGCTTCGCCATCCGTCGCCCGGCGATCGCGGTGTTCTCCCTCGACGACTATGTCCAGGCTGGGATCATGTCGCGGGCGCAAGCCGACGTGCTGCGCCGCGCCGTTCGCGACCGCAAGAACGTCCTGGTGGCCGGCGGCACCTCGACCGGGAAGACCACGCTGGTTAACGCCCTCCTGGCGGAGGTCGCGAAGACCGGTGACCGGGTAGTGCTGATCGAGGACACGCGTGAACTGCAATGCGCCGCGGCGAACCTCGTGGCGCTGCGCACCAAGGATGGGGCCGCCACGCTGTCTGACCTCGTGCGGTCGGCACTGCGCTTGCGTCCCGACCGCATCCCGATCGGCGAGGTGCGCGGCGCGGAGGCGCTGGACCTGTTGAAGGCTTGGGGCACTGGCCATCCCGGCGGCGTTGGCACCTTGCACGCCGGCTCCGCCTTGGGTGCGCTGCGCCGCCTCGAGCAGCTCATCCAGGAAGCCGTCGTGACCGTCCCTCGCGCGCTGATTGCTGAAACAGTCGAGCTCATTGCCGTCCTCGCCGGTCGTGGTGCTGCGCGCCGCATCACAGACCTCGCCGTTGTGAAAGGCCTCGGCGCGAACGGGGACTACGTCCTCTTACCTGCAGGAGAACAATAATGCTGCATATCCGGCGCCCCCTCGCCGCAATTTCGACCTTCGTCATCTTCGCGCTCCTCACGGCACCGGCTCACGCGGCCGGATCGAACATGCCGTGGGAGCAGCCCCTCAATCAGATCCTGGAATCCATCCAGGGACCGGTCGCCAAGGTCATCTCGGTCATCGTCATCATCCTTACTGGCCTGGCGCTCGCCTTCGGCGAAACCTCCGGCGGCTTCCGCCGCCTGATCCAGATCGTCTTCGGCCTCTCGATCGCCTTTGCCGCGTCGAGCTTCTTCCTGTCGTTCTTCTCGTTCGGCGGCGGGGCGCTGGTTTGATGGAGCCGCGCGAACCCATTCCCGGCTTCTACGCCTCCGTCCATCGCGCACTGACGGAGCCGCTTCTTCTTGCAGGCGCGCCCCGGGCCGTCGTGATTATCAACGGCACCCTCGCTGCCGCCGTCGGCCTCGGCCTCCGTTTGTGGCTTGCCGGCGCGGCGATCTGGCTAGTCGGCCACCTGGCGGCCGTGTGGGCCACGCGACGCGATCCGGCCTTCATCGACGTGGTGCGCCGGCATCTTCGCTATCCGCAGCGTATGTCGGTGTGAGGCACTGGCCATGCTGAACCTTGCCGAATACCGCCGCCGCTCCCAGACCCTTGCCGACTTCCTGCCGTGGGCGGCCCTGGTGCAGCGTGGCGTCATTCTCAATAAGGATGGCTCATTCCAGCGCACCGCCCGCTTTCGCGGACCCGATCTGGACTCGGCCACTGCCGCAGAGCTGGTGGCGATCACGTCCCGCCTTAACAATGCGTTGCGGCGCCTGGGCTCGGGCTGGGCGATCTTTGTCGAAGCCCAGCGCGTGCCGGCTAACCGCTATCCCGAGAGCCGCTTTCCCGATGCGGTATCCAGCCTTGTCGACGACGAGCGACGTGCGCAATTCGAGGAGGAGGGCGCGCACTTCGAAAGCGGCTATTTCCTGACACTCGTCTGGCTCCCGCCGGCCGATGATGCCGCACGCGCGGAGGCATGGCTCTATGAGGGACGATCTCGCGCAGAAGCGGACTGGCGCCAAGCCCTCGCCGCGTTCGTCGACCGCACCGATCGGGTGCTTGCCCTGATCGAAGACTTCATGCCCGAGGCCGACTGGCTCGATGACGGTGACACGCTCACCTACTTGCATTCGTGTATTTCGACACGGCGTCATCGGGTCAGGGTACCGGAAACGCCGATGCATCTCGATGCCATCTTGATCGACGAGGAGGTCATCGGCGGGCTGGAGCCGCGCCTCGGCGACGCCCATCTGCGGACCCTCACCGTCATGGGCTTTCCATCGCAGACCTGGCCGGGCCTACTCGATGAGTTGAACCGGTTGGCCTTTCCGTACCGCTGGTGCACACGCGCGATCTGCATGGACAAGACCGATGCCGCCAAGGTTTTGGGCCGCATCCGCCGGCAGTGGTTCGCCAAGCGCAAGTCGATCATGGCGATCCTCAAGGAGGTGATGACGAACGAGGCGTCCGTCCTGCTGGACTCGGACGCCGCCAACAAGGCGCTCGATGCTGATCTGGCGTTGCAGGAGTTGGGTTCCGATGTCGTGGCCCAGGCCTATGTCACCGCAACGGTGACAGTCTGGGACGACGATCCCGCCATCGCGCAGGAGCGATTGGCCCTCGTGGAGAAGACCATCCAGGGCCGCGACTTCACCTGCATGCGCGAGACCGTCAATGCCGTTGAAGCCTGGCTCGGAAGCCTCCCGGGGCATGTCTATGCCAACGTCCGTCAGCCGCCGATCTCGACCCTCAACCTCGCCCACATGATGCCTTTCTCGGCAGTGTGGGCCGGTCCGGAACGGGACGAGCATCTCGAAGGTCCGCCGCTCTTCCTTGCGAGGACAGAAGGGGCGACGCCGTTCCGATTCTCTCTTCATGTCGGCGATGTCGGTCATTCACTGATCGTGGGACCGACGGGCGCGGGCAAGAGCGTGCTGCTGGCGCTGATGGCGTTGCAGTTCCGGCGCTACCCGGGCGCGCAGGTCTTCGCCTTCGATTTCGGCGGGTCGATCCGGGCGGCCGCACTTGCCATGGGTGGCGACTGGCACGATCTCGGCGGTGCGCTCGCCGGAGACGCCAGTGACCCCGTGGCCCTGCAGCCGCTGGCCCGCACGGATGATACCGGGGAGCGCGCCTGGGCTGCCGAATGGATTGCCAGCTTGCTGGCCCGTGAGTCCGTAACTGTCACGCCGGATCTCAAGGAGCATCTTTGGTCGGCGCTGACCTCTCTGGCGTCCGCTCCCACTGCCGAACGAACGATCACGGGTCTTTCCGTTCTCCTGCAATCCAATGCCCTGAAGCAGGCCTTGCAACCCTACACCGTTGGTGGGCCGTGGGGGCGCCTGCTCGATGCCGAGGCCGAGCAGTTGGGGCGGGCCGACGTTCAGGCGTTCGAAACCGAGGGCCTGATTGGAAGTGGTGCTGCGCCGGCAGTCCTCTCCTATCTCTTTCATCGCATCGAAGATCGCTTCGACGGTCGTCCCACGCTTGTCATCGTCGACGAAGGGTGGCTCGCCCTCGACGATCATGGCTTTGCAGGCCAGCTTCGCGAATGGCTGAAGACCCTCCGCAAGAAGAATGCTTCCGTGATCTTCGCCACCCAGTCATTGGCCGACATCGATGGCAGTGCCATCGCGCCGGCCATCATCGAGAGCTGCCCGACGCGACTGTTCCTGCCCAATGAACGTGCGCTGGAACCACAGATCGCAGCAATCTACCGTCGCTTCGGGCTGAATGACCGGCAGATCGAGATTCTGAGCCGCGCCACGCCCAAGCGCGACTACTACTGCCAGTCGCGGCGCGGCAACCGGCTGTTCGAGCTCGGTCTTTCTGAAGTGGCGCTCGCCTTCACCGCGGCATCTTCCAAGACCGATCAGACCGCCATCTCGGAGACCATGGCCGCTCACGGCGCCGAGGGTTTCGCGGCCGCTTGGCTTCGTCGCAAGGGCGTCGAATGGGCGATCAACCTGCTAACCACCAATGAGGAGACTTCCGATGTCGGCTAATCGTCGTCGCGCAATGCTTGCGGCCGTCCTGGCCGTGGCCTTGGGTACTGGCACTCCCGCGCGCGCCCAAATGACTGTTTTCGATCCCACCAACTACGTTCAGAACGTGCTGACGGCGTCGCGGGTCCTGCAGCAGGTCAACAATGGGATTCAGAGCCTGCAGAACGAGGCGATGTCACTTCTTAACCAGGCCCGGAATCTCGCGAGCTTGCCGTATTCTTCATTGGCGCAGCTTCAGGAATCGATTGGCCAGACCCAGCAGCTTCTCGTCCAGGCGCAGCGTATTGCCTACGACGTGAGTGCCATCGATCAGACCTTTAGCCGGACCTATCCGCAGCAGTACAGCGCTGCGACGTCCTCGCAGAAATTGCTTACGGACGCACAGACGCGCTGGCAGAATTCGCTGGCCGGCTTCCAGGACGCGCTGCGGGTGCAGGCCGGCGTCGTTCAGAACCTCGATCGCACGCGCGCGGAGATCGGCAACCTCGTCTCGTCGAGCCAGTCGGCGACGGGGGCGCTGCAGGCCGCTCAGTCCGGCAATCAGCTCATCGCTCTTCAGACCAATCAGCTCGCCGACCTCACGGCCGTCATGGCATCGATTGCCCGCGCTCAGAGCCTGGAGAGCGCGCGCAACGTGGCGAGCCAGGCCCAAGCCCGTCAGCAAATGGAACGCTTCCTCAACTACGGCACCGGCTATCAGGCCCAGGCCGTGCGGATGTTCCACTGAGACGATTCGGGTGGCGGCATGGGCGGCACGGGCGTCATCGATCGGTTCCTGGGCATCTTCACCCAGTACATCGACTCGGGCTTCGGACTCATCCAGGGCGACGTCCACTGGCTTGCCGGCGTGCTGATCGTGATCGATGTCACCCTGGCCGCACTGTTCTGGGCCTTCTCGCCGGAGGAGGAGGTGCTCGCCCGCCTGATCAAGAAAACGCTCTATGTCGGCGTCTTCGCCTTCATCCTCGGCAACTACAACAACCTCGCCTCGATCATTTTCAATTCCTTCGCGGGCCTCGGCCTCGTGGCCGGCGGCAACACGATCACTGCGGCCCAACTCCTTCAGCCAGGGCGGCTGGCGCAGGTCGGCATCGATGCGGGCAAGCCAATCCTGGATTCAATTTCCGGATTGATGGGCTTCGTCAGCTTCTTCGACAACTTCATCCAGATCGTCATCCTGCTCATCGCCTGGCTGATCGTCGTCATCAGCTTCTTCATCATGGCCATCCAGCTCTTCGTCAGCCTGATCGAGTTCAAGCTGACCACGCTCGCAGGGTTTGTCCTGGTCCCCTTCGGCCTCTTCGGCCGCACGGCCTTTCTTGCTGAAAAGGTTTTAGGCAACGTGTTCTCCAGCGGCGTGAAGGTGCTTGTTCTCGCCGTGATCGTAGGCATCGGCTCCACGATCTTTGGCCAGTTCACCAGCGGCTTCAACAATCCGCCAACCATCGACGACGCGCTTACCCTGATCTTGGCCGCCTTGGCACTGCTCGGTCTCTCGATCTTTGGTGCAGGCATCGGCAACGGCCTGGTGGCCGGTGGTCCCCAGCTTGGCACCGGCGCGGCCATTGGCACGGGACTCGCCGCCGCAGGCGCCGGCGTTGCCGGTGCTGGCTTGGCGACTGGAACGATGGGCGCAGCCGGCCGCGCGATAGGCGGCGTGGCGGGTGCAGGCGCGGCCGCCGCCGGTGGCATGACCGCTGGCTTCCGTTCGGGTGGCGCCCGCGGCGTCGCGAGCGCAGCAGGAACGGCGGCTACAAGTCCGTTGCGCCGGGCAACGGCTGGCCTGCGTGAACACTTTGCAGCCGGGGCGGCGGGCACAACGGGCAGCAGCCAGCCGGCCCGTTCAGGTGGAGCGGGGGCCGGCGGCGCTGGCGCTCCAGCGTGGGCCAATCGCATGAGGCGGCATCAAACCGTGAGTCGAGGCGCCTCGGCCGCCCATCATGCCGTCCGCTCGGGAGATCATCCGAGCGGCGGTTCCTCCGTCGACCTCTCCGAAGGATCATAGCGATGTTTCGACGTCCGACCGTCCGCTACGGCACCACGCCCGAGCCGGAGACACCTTACCAACGTGCGGGACAGGCCTGGGACGAGCGCATCGGCTCCGCTCGCGTGCAAGCCAGGAATTGGCGTCTCGCCTTCTTTGGCGCCTTGCTCATGAGCGGCGGACTGGCGGCTGGCCTGGTCTGGCAGTCGGCCCGCGGCACGGTCGCGCCATGGGTCGTTCAGATCGACAAGCTCGGGCAGGCCCAGGCGGTCGCACCAGCGCTCGCGGACTATCGTCCGACTGATCCGCAGATCGCCTGGCACCTCGCGCGATTCATCGAGGAGGTGCGCCGCATCCCCGCTGATCCTGTGGTGCTGCGCCACGACTGGCTGGAGGCCTACCGATTCGTCACCGATCGCGGCGCGCTGGCGCTGAACGACTACGCCCGCACCAGCGATCCTTTCAGCAAGATTGGCAAGACCCAGATCTCTGTCGAGGTGGCGAGCGTCGTCCGCGCCTCCGACAACAGTTTTCGTGTCGCTTGGGTGGAGCGCCAGTATGTCGACAACGCGCTCGCCACGACCGAGCGTTGGAGCGCCATCCTCACCATCGTCGTGCAGCCGCCCACAGACGCGGAGCGGCTGCGCAAGAACCCCCTCGGTATCTACGTCCACGCCTTCAACTGGTCCAAGGAGCTCGGCTGATGCGCATTCCCTACCTTACTGCCCCCTTGCTCGCGTCCGTCTCGCTTGCCGCCTGCTCGAGTGCCTGGAAGCCCCCGGAAATCAAATACGACGACACGCCTCGGCCGGCGGTGCTCCAGGCCGATCCGCCCAAACCCATCAAGATCGTCGAGCTTCCCAAGCCGCTGCCGCTGCCTGGCCAGTTGAAGCCGCTTCCGGGAGGGAAGGCACCCGCCGATCCGGCCGATCCGCATGTGCGGGTAGAGGAAGCCAATGGCGCTGCGCGCGTGCAGCCGACGCGCGCCGGCTACATCAACGCCATGCAGGTCTATCCCTACTCCGATGGCGCGCTCTATCAGGTCTACGCAGCACCTGGCCAGATCACCGACATCGCGCTGGCGGCAGGCGAGCAGCTCGTCGGCACCGGTCCGGTCGCTGCCGGCGATACCGTGCGCTGGGTGATCGGGGACACCGAGAGTGGCACGGGGCCAACCAAGCGCGTGCACATTCTGGTCAAGCCGACGCGACCGGACCTGGTCACCAATCTCGTCATCAACACCGACCGGCGGACCTACCATCTCGAGCTCCGCTCTACCGAGAAGACCTATATGGCGTCGGTATCGTGGGCCTACGCGCAGGATCAACTCATCGCCCTCCGCCGGCAGAACGCCGCGGCAGAGGCGGGCACGGCTGTGGCGAGCGGCGTGGACATTAACGCGCTCAATTTCCGATACAAGATCGAAGGCGACTCGCCGCCCTGGCGTCCGCTGCGCGCCTTCGATGACGGCCGTCAGGTGTTCATCGCGTTCCCTACCGGAATCGGCCAGGGCGAGATGCCGCCGCTTTGGGTGATCGGCCCCGCCGGCGGCGCCGAGCTCGTCAACTACCGCATTCAGGGCAATCACATGGTCGTCGACCGCCTGTTTGCGGCAGCCGAACTTCGGCTGGGCGGCGAGACGCAGAAGAAGGTCCGCATCGTCCGTACCGACGGAAGGCCGCAGTCATGACCGACGTCCCGAGCGATTCCACTGCAGCACCTGGGCGCGATGAGGCGCGGCTGCAGATGCGGCTTCGGCCCAGCCGGGCGCCCGTCACGCGTCTTTCGCGTAAGGTGATCGTTGTCCTTGCGCTCATCCTGGCGGTCGCGATCGCCGCTGCATTATTTCTCGCGTTGCGGCCCGGATTGAAGATCGACAGGACGGAACTCTATGGGACCGACAATCGCACGACCCCGGATGGCCTCTCCAATCTGCCCCGAGACTATGCTGGCCTTCCGAGGAACGCTCCCCCGCTTGGCCCTCCGCTTCCCGGCGATCTGGGCCGGCCGATCCTAAATGCGGGGACAGCAGGCGCCGCCGCACCGCCTGATCCTGAGAAGCAACGAATCGCTCAGGAACAGGAGGCAGCACGCCTGAGCCGTCTCTTCGCCACGACGAACGTTCGACAGAACTCTTCGGCCACACCGATTTCGGCAAATGCCCCCAGCGCGCCTGGTGGTCCGGCTAGTGACCTTGCCTTGCAGGATCGCAAGCTCGCCTTTCTCAATGGCAGTGTCGATCGCCGCACGGTCAGCGGCGACCGCATCGAGGCGCCGGCGAGCCCATACGTTCTTCAAGCGGGTGCTGTCATTCCCGCGGCGCTGCTCACCGGCTTGCGCTCGGACCTGCCAGGCCAGGTGACGGCCCAGGTGACCGAAGATGTCTACGACAGTCCCACCGGCAGGATACGTTTGATCCCTCAGGGTGCCCGCTTGATTGGTCAGTACGATGCGCAGATCGCCTTCGGCCAGACGCGAGCGCTCCTGGTCTGGACCCGGCTCATCATGCCGAACGGGCGATCGATCGTGTTGGAACGCCAACCGGGCGCCGATGCCGAAGGCTATGCCGGCCTTGAGGACGAGGTCGATAACCATTGGGGAACACTGTTCAAGGCAGCCATCCTTTCGACCCTGCTCAGCATCGGATCGGAGGTCGGCAGTAGCGGCACCGAGGACGACCTGATCCGAGCCATTCGTCGCGGCGGGTCGGACAGCGTTAACCAGATCGGCCAGCGCATCGTCGGCCGGTCCCTCAACGTCCAACCCACCATCACCATCCGGCCGGGTTTCCCAGTCCGGGTCCTGGTCACGCGCGATCTCGTGCTCGAGCCATACCGCGGCTGAGGAGAGCCCCTATGTCGAAGCTGAAGCTGACTGCGATTGAAGATGACAAGCCGGTGCGGCTCACGATCGACCTGCCCGCCACCGTGCACCGTGATCTTGCTGTCTATGCCGAGGCGCTCGGGCAGGGCACAGGCAAAGCCACGGTCGAGCCAGTGAAGCTCATCCCGCCGATGCTGGCTCGGTTCATGGCGACAGACCGCGCCTTCGCGAAGCTTCGTCGAGCACGATCAAAGCAATCTGCGTGATTGTGCCTCATCGCGCATGAAGGCGATAAATCGTCCTACAGCAGGGTCTTCGGTCGTTGGCCGCCACGCCAACTCGACCTGCACCCAAGCGTTGTCTTCGCGAATTGGCTTATAGACCACCCCGGGAAATGCGACTTCCGCTTGGCTTTGCGCCGCCAGGGTAATGCCAAAGCCGGCGCCAACGAGAGCCATTACCGATTGCTTGCTCGCAGGATGGGAAGAGAACTTTGTGACGTCTCCCAAGAGCGACGCGTAGAACTCCCTGGCTGCATGACTGTCCTCCCAGCCCTGCGTGAGGAAGGTATGACCACGCAAAAGGTCCCACATCAACGAATCGTAGGAGGCGAGCCTATGTCCTTCTGGGAGTGCGGCTACAAGGGGCTCTCGGTAGATAGGGACAGTGTTTGCGCCACGCCGGGGCGCATACGTCGTTACGAACGCGGCGTCCAGACTGCGTTCCGCCAGCGCCTCGGCGATTTGGTTGTCGTTCAACTCATGAAGAGTCAGCACGACACCAGGATGTCGGATGCGCCAGTCGGCCAGCAGTGGCTGCAAGGGCCGACCAATCGGCGGCATCCGTACACCTAGCCGCAGCCGCCCCGTTCTGGCCGCGCCGCTGCTCTTCCCGGCGCGCGTCACAGCGTCGAGGGAGTCGAGAGTACGCCGGACCAAGACCATCAAGTCGCGCCCTGCCGCTGTGAGGCGAATGCCGAAGGAGCCACGCTCGAAGATGGTGACACCAAGCTCATCCTCGAGGCGTACGATGCGCCTGCTAATCGTGGAGGGCTTAATGCCCAGCGATTGCGCAGCGCTTGAAAGGCTGCCGGTCTCGACCGCGATCGACAGATAGCGCAGATCTACCAAATCCATCGCGTGCGTCCTCTCGCTGTCGAAAATCGTTCACGGTCCGGTACGCCACCGGCCAAGGCCGGCCCGATTGCGATGGCATGACCGCGTCGACGCAGCAGTGATGGCATCACGAGTGCAGGAATGTAGCTGCGTGAGCCTAAAGCGCGGGTTGCGCGAACATTAGATGGTTGTAATGAACGACCTATTGGCTACCGCGGAGACTGTTACCCAGAGTCTCTGACCGCGGAGCAATGACCACGTGCGAAACCGCTCGATAGCCCAAAGGAACTTGGCACCAAAAGAACGGCTGAGAGCGCAAATCGGGGTCGCAGCACGACAAGGATACCGTGGCGTTTGGAGGTGGCCGCACGACACGAAGAGAGGGAGATCTACTCAGTGCTGATCGTTTCCAGTGGCGAACCGCGAGACAACGCAGCTGCCTCGGTCGGGCGATAACGCCCTCAAGGGAGAGGCAAACAAACCCCGTCCCGCCTGGCGCGGCGATGGAGATCCTCCTGAAGACCGCGGCAGGAAAATACGGACACGCTAAGTAACTAGCGCTGGCTCACATCATCGACGTTGGCAGTTGGACTGCGACGGGCGCCGATCCACGGCACTGCGGCTAACAAAACGCATGGGCATTGCCGTTCATCCTCGAGCGGCCTCAATCCGCCTCACGGCGCCTTTGATCGGACTTCGCCGCACAGCGAGTGCAGAGCGCGGTCGTCTGTTCCCCTGAGGTGCACGCTGGAGTGGCTGCTCATCATCGGGCCTGTTCGCGCGTCATTGCGAACAAGTCGCAGTTGCGATACGAAGCTACATGTTCACTCGTGCGATCACGCTTTGCGTCCTGCTCATCGCCAGTTTCATCCCAGCGTCAGCAATCCGCGCCGATAACGCCAACGTCCTGACGGTCTGGCGTCTGCTCGACTACATGGCGATCGACTATCGCGACGCGGTCCGCGATGGGGAGATCATCAACGCGAACGAATATGCGGAGATGGTCGAATTCGCCGGCACAGTGAAGGACAAGCTCGACAATGTGCCGCCGTCCAGTGCGAAAGCAGATCTTCAAAAGCAGGCGAGTGAACTTCAGACCGCGATCGGTCGGAAGGCGACGCCTGAGGTTGTCGCTACCTTGGCTCGATCGCTGGCTGCGGACTTGATCAAAGCCTATCCAATTCCCTTGGCGCCAACCGCCGTTCCCGACTATGCGCGCGGGCGAACTCTCTATGCCGAGAATTGTGCGAGCTGCCATGGCGCCACCGGCAATGGCAAAGGCGTTGCCTCGGCTGGCCTGGACCCGGCCCCGATCGCCTTTACGGACAAGGACCGCGCCAGTGAGCGCAGTATTTTCGCGCTCTACCAAGTGATCGAGCAGGGTCTCGACGGCACCAGCATGGCAAGCTTCGCTCATCTGCCACCGCAAGACCGATGGGCCCTGGCTTTCTATGTCGGCTCGCTGGCGTATCCGCCTGACGACGTCACCAAAGGCGAACAGGTTTGGAAGTCTGACGCCGACTTGCGTCGGCGTACCACTTTGGCGAGCTTGGTCGGGGAGAGACCGGCAACGCTCGTGACCAGCCTTGGCGACGACAAGGCTGATGCGATCACCGCGTACCTGCGCCGCAATCCCGCAGCGGTCGTCCAGCCATCGAGTACATCGCTCACGCTGGCCCGAACGCGGCTCGGCGAGGCGGTCCTTGCCTATGAAAAGGGCGATCGCCGCGCTGCGACCGATCTGGCCTTGTCGGCCTACCTCGACGGGTTCGAGCCGATCGAGCCGATACTGTCGACTCGAAATCATGCCCTGATGGTCGGGATCGAAGCCGGGATGGGCGAACTGCGTGCTGCCATTACGCGCGGTGCCGCCGTGGACGGCATACGCGCGCAGGCCAAAGCCTTGGAGGATTTGTTCAGCGACGCCGAAGCCGCCCTTGACCCCCATCAGGCCACGTCCTCGTCCAGCTTCTTCGCCGCATTCACCGTCCTGTTGCGTGAAGGCCTTGAAGCAATACTGATCGTGGTCGTCATGCTCACCCTCCTGCGCAAGGCGGAGCGACACGACGTCGTATCCTATGTGCACGGCGGCTGGATCGCGGCGCTGGGCGCGGGCGTCCTTACCTGGGCGGCGGCAACCTATCTCATCGCTGTGAGCGGAGCGGACCGTGAACTCACCGAGGGTTTCGGATCGTTGCTCGCGGCAATCGTTCTGCTGTGGGTAGGTGTCTGGATGCATCGCAAGAGCCAGGCGGATGCATGGCAGCGCTACATCCGGGACAAGCTCGGCCAGGCGATTTCGCGAGAATCCACCTGGGGCTTGTTCGGGCTCACCTTCGTCGTTGTCTACCGCGAGGTCTTCGAGACCATCCTGTTCTACACGGCCATCTGGAGCGAGGAGCATGGCTGGGCAGTCATCGCCGGTGCCGGCACGGCCATCATCGTCTTGACGGCCATCGCCTGGGCTTTGATGCGCTACGGACGTGCCCTGCCAGTCGGAAAATTCTTCGCCTATAGTTCGGCGTTGCTTGCCGTCCTGTGCGTTGTGCTGATCGGCAAGGGCGTATCCGCCTTGCAGGAAGCCGGTTGGTTGCCGGTTAGTCCCCTTGCAGGCTTCATCCGCGTGGAAATCCTCGGCATCTATCCGACAGTCCAAGGTATCTCAGCGCAGGTCGCGATGGCCGTCTTGCTCCTGATTGGCTTCTGGAACAATCAGCGTCTCGCTTCCGCGGAGCCCAGGGACCCACAGGGCTGAAGCGGCGCACTGTTTCGATCCTCGTGCGCGCGGCATCAGATCTGCGGTGTGATCACTCGTTGCGTGGATAACGGTCTACTCTTCCGAAATGCACTAACAGTGAAATCGACAGCCGAGCGCTGAGGATACATTCGTTCTTGATCCTTTAGCGGCTACAGGGTGCACCATCGCCCGTCCGTATCGGCAGCAGTGGTCTCCCTGCCGGCACAAATATTCGGGGACTGAAGCGGGGCGATTGATATGCGTGCGTTGCTAAGTATCGCACATGCAATCGACGGTCTGAATAGAACCGTTGCGCAGTACGTGCGCTGGGGATTGCTCGCAAACGCCATCCTCATCACGGCAAACGCTCTGAGCCGGAAATTCTTCTCGCTGGCTTATGCGTCGGCGTTCGATCTCCAATGGCAGTTTTTCGCCGCCGTTGTCTTGTTGATGGCTGCCTACACCTTTCAACGAGATGAGCACGTGCGTATCGACGTCCTGGCCGGCCGGCTAGGCGAGCGGGGTCTTGCTTGGCTCGATCTCATTGGAATTTGCCTCGTTCTCCTGCCGGTGTGCGCTGCGCTCGTATGGGTGAGCTTGCCGCAATTCATCATCGCCTTTCTTTCCGGCGAGAGCCGGGCGACGAGGGAAAGCACGAGCCACATTCCGGCATGGATCATAAAGGGCTTCATTCCAGCTGGCTTTTTCCTTCTCGCACTGCAGGGCATCGCCGAAGCCATACGCTGCGTTGCCTGTCTCAGGGGCATTCTTCCGCGGCCGATGCACCGGCAGCGGCTGATCGAGGACCGTTGATATGACGGAAATCCTCGCGCCCGCGATGTTCCTCTGCCTGGTCTTGGCACTCTTCGCCGGGTTTCCGGTTGCCTTCTCGCTCGCAGCGGTCGCTGGCGCTTTCGGCGCCATCGGCGTCACGACGGGCCACTTCAACGTCACTTTCTTGAACAATATGCTCTTCCGGATTCAGGGGACGTTCAACAACGACAACCTGCTAGCGCTGCCGCTCCTGATTTTCATGGGAATGCTGCTCGAGCGCACCGGCATCGCTGAGGAAATGTTCACCGCCCTTAATCGCCTTTTCGGGCGTCTCTCCGGCGGGTTGGCGTACACAACCATTATCGTTGGTGCGGCCCTCTCTGCGATCACCGGATTCGTTTCAGCGTCGGTGGTGGCTATCGGGCTGATCTCGCTGCCCGTGATGCTGCGTGCAAAGTACGATCCGAAACTCGCCACCGGAGTGGTTGCTGCGGCCGGCACGCTCGCCCAGGTCATACCGCCAAGTCTCGTTCTCATCATTCTGGCAGAACAGCTCGAAGTGTCCCTTCTCGAGATTTATCGAGGTGCGCTATTGCCGGCGGCGCTCCTCGTCGTGTCGTATTTGTCATACATCTTACTCGTTACGCGCCTGTCGCCCGAGCGTGCGCCTTCCACATTGGGAAGGGATGTCGCGCCACAGTCACAGATAGTCCTTGAGGTTGTGCGAGCGGCCGGACCGCCCTTGGGTATTGTCTCTGCCGTGCTGGCAGCGATCTATTTCGGCATCGCAACGCCGACCGAGGGCGGCGCCATTGGCGTCGTCGCGATATTGCTGCTGGGACTGGCAGGGCGAAAGCTGACCGGGCGCAATCTTCGCCAAGCAATGGATGTCACCGGCATACTTTGTTCCGGCATCATCTTTCTATTGCTCGGAGCATCCTTTTTCATGCTGGTGTTCCGTGGTCTTGAAGGTCACGTCTGGATCGAATCGCTCTTTAAGTTCCTGCCCGCAGGCCAGGTAGGCTTCATCGTTTTCGTCAACGTAGCGATCTTCTTCCTGGCGTTCTTCTTGGATTTCTTCGAGATCGCTTTCATCGTGCTGCCGCTGATCGCGCCCATCGCGCGCCAGCTCGGCATCGACATGGTCTGGTTTACGGTGCTGCTTGCCGTCAACCTCCAGACCTCGTTCATGCATCCGCCATTTGGGATCGCGCTCTACAACCTCCGCAGCGTAACGCCGTCTTCTGTTCCTACATCGCAGATCTACTGGGGTGCCGTGCCGTTTCTGGTTCTGCAGGTCTTGATGGTTGGCCTTCTCATTGCCGCGCCGCAAATTGTGACGCGGGCGCCGGCACCGGCGGCCAGCCCGGGAGCGATCAACATCGAGCTGCCTGCACCTGAGAACTGAGCCAGCCGACCGAGAATCAGCGCATGTTAGTGAGCGCGTCGATCACTCGGCAATCAACGACCCGGCCATTCTTGCAAGCACGCACCATGCGCTTCAGTTCATCGCGCAGCACGGTCAGGCGGCTCAGGCGGCTTTCGACGGCTGCAAGCTGAGCGGAAGCCAGTTCCGACGCAGCCTTGCACGACAGCTCAGGCTTCTCCTGCAAGGCAAGCAGCGCCCGTACCGCAACAAGCTCAAATCCCAACTCGCGCGCGTGGCGGATGAAGGCCAGCCGCCCGGTGTCCTCCTGGCCATAAACCCTGCGGCCGTTGGGGGCGCGGCGTGCCTTCGGCAGCACGCCGGCGCGCTCGTAATAGCGGATGGTCTCAATGTGAACGCCGCTTTGCTTTGAAAGCGCACCGATCGACATCATGGCGACGGCCTCTTGTTTCTGTAGCCACTACAGGATGTATAATTGCGCGAACACAGATCAAGGACAACCTCTATGAACGCAACAACCCTCGATGCTCCCGTCCGGTACCGGGTCACCGGCATGGATTGCTCTTCATGTGCCACCAAGATCGAAGGCGCGGCGCGCAAAGTAGCGGGTGTCGACGATGTCAGGGTATCGATTGCCTCACAGGAAATGACGCTGCGTCTTCACGACAAGACCGCGCCGCTGCCAGAACTGGAACGCACAATCACAGATTTAGGATACCAGCTGACGCGACTGGGCGAGGACGATGACGACGACAAAATTCCTGACCTCTCGCACGTGACGCCAGCGTACAAGCGCGCACTTTGGATCGTCATCCTTCTCAACGCCGGTTACGGCGCAATCGAGATCGTTGGCGGCTTCCTTGCCGGTTCGCAGTCGCTGAAGGCCGACGCCCTCGATTTCCTGGGTGACGGGTTCATATCGTTTCTCGGACTGATCGCCATCGGCTGGGGGCTGCAGGCACGCGCGAAGGCCGCGCTGCTGCAAGGCCTATTTCTGGCCGCGCTTGGCGTGGGTGTCATTGCGTACACCGGATATCGCGTGCTCGTGCTCAACCAGCCGCACGCAGAGCTGATGGGTATCTTCGGTGCGATCGCCTTGGCCGTGAACATCGCGGCCGCACTCGTACTGATCCCACATCGCAAAGGCGATGCGAACGTGCGCGCAGTCTGGTTGTTCTCTCGTAACGATGCGATCGGTAACGCCGCGGTCGTCGTCGCAGCCGGCCTCGTATGGTGGACAGGCACGCCGTGGCCTGACCTCGTAGTCGCCGCCGTCATAGCTGCACTTTTCCTGCAATCGGCATGGTCGATCATCACGGACGCGCGCGCCGACCTGAGACAGGCCAAACGCGTTGGATGAAATGGTCGGCGCCAGGCATTGGGTCGGAATGCGCTATAGCAGCCTACATCGTCGATCAGGTGAGCAAGGCCGCCGCGATTGCATTTTTGTCACGGCCGCAAGAAAGCGTCGAGGTATTGCCGATTTTTGATTTAGTGCTCGCGCGCAATCGAGGCGTGAGCTTTGGCCTTTTGACGGGACTGCCGTGGTGGGCGCTCGCCGCCTTAGGGTTAACGGCGGTGACGCTACTGTCCATCTGGTTGTGGCGAACCCGCACGAAGCTCAGCGGCGCTGCAGTTGGTCTGATCATCGGCGGTGCGCTGGGCAATATTGCAGATCGAATACGATGGGGTGCCGTCACAGACTTTCTTGATTTCCATGTTGGCCAATACCACTGGCCGGCATTCAATTTTGCCGATGTTGCCATAGTAAGCGGTGTGGGTTTGCTCTTTCTGCAGCGGTCGAAACCTCGAGCATCGTGAACGACGTAATGCGAGTAGCGGAAGATTCAGCGTAGTGGTTGACCCGGTCATCCATTGGGAGCGCCCTTCAATGCGGCTGCCGCCAAAGCTATGCCGCCTATCATCATCAAACGTTCGCCGAAAGAGCGGGCTACCTGCGTCCTGTCGGCGTGTGCTGATCATTGCGTCCTGTTTGGCACTTGGATTCGCCCAAACCTCGATTGCCCAATCTAGCCACAACGAACAGCTATCGACTTGCGGCTACAAAGCAGTTGTCGTCATCTACCGCGGCACCGCCGAACTCGCCGCGGCATGCGATGCCTTGAATGAAGTTACAGCCTACTTCCGGGCGATCGGATTTGAGGCTGCCCCTGTCGTTTCGGTGGAGTTCGCGGACCGACCCGCTGACGATACGGGAGCGCATGGCTATTTTGATCGCCCCGGAGCACGAGTCGTCGTCTACCGCGCCGGCGCGGTTCGTCCTTGGAGTCTCTCTTGGAATCTAGCAGTGGCCGCCTCATTCCTGAGGCACGAATTGGTGCATGCAATGGTTTGGCGAGTCGGCAAGGAGCCCAACCGTCTTCCTCGCGAATGGCACGAATTTATCGCATACGCGATCCAGCTTGATCTGATGGACCCGAATATCCTTGAGCGGGTCCTGGCTAGTCAGGCCGATGTTCAGCCATTCGATGAACTGATCGCTGTCAACGAATTCACGTACGGCATGGGTCCGGAAGCGTTTGCCGTTGCTGCGTACAAAACCTACCGCGCACGTGGTGGAGCGCAATTGGTGCGGCAGCTGCTCGCAGGCAAATTGGTACCTCCCGTCTCGCACCCTCCACACTAGAATTCTCCATTGCTGGCTTCGAGATTGGAAGGAATCCGCGTCGGACGGTACGGCGAGCCGGCGCTTTCGACGGACGCGAGAGTGCCAAACCGTATGCCGAGAGGGTCCTGCCGCTCCTTGCGCACGACGCAGGATTCGGAGCGACGCCGATCCGTTGGGATGAAGCTTCGATAGTGAGCATCGCAGGTTGCTTCTGTAGTGGCTACAGGATGTATTATGGCAACAGCTGGAGGTGTCTGGAACCTCGAAACGATCATGACCGAGCATGTCGTAAGCCTGATCTGGGACGCCTGGCGCACACGAAGGAAGGGCATGGGCGCAATCGCGCAACGCCAGCGCGCCCGTCTCGCCGACATGGTCGCCCATGCCCGGGCCGGCTCGCCTTACTACGGTGAGCTATACCGTCATCTCCCAGATCGGATTGAAAGCGTCGAGCAGCTTCCAGTTACCGACAAGAAGATGCTCATGGAGCGCTTCGACGAATGGTGCACTGACCGCGCCGTCGCGCTCGAAGCTGCAGAAGCGCTCGTCGACGATCCCAGTCGGATCGGAGAGTGGTTCCTCGAGAAATATACGCTGGTCACGACGTCAGGCACCACCGGCCGCCGCGGAATCTTCGTGATCGACGATCGCACCATGGCGGTCGTGACTGCGATGATGTTCCGCTGGATCGGTGACTGGCTCAGCCTGGGCGACTTCCTCAAAATCATCGCCCGCCGCGGCCGGTCAGCGATGATCATGGCGACGGGCGGCCACTTTGCGTCGGCGGTTGCCGCTGCGCGCCTGAAGAAGCGGCTCGGGAGGCGCGTCGAGGTGCTCTCGGCCCACACGCCGATGACGGAGCTTGTCGAGCGGCTCAACCGCTTCCAGCCGGCGATGATTGCGCCCTATGCCAGCATGGCCGCCCTGCTCGCCGACGAGCAGGAAGCCGGCCGCCTCCTTATCGATCCCGTGCTGCTGGTCCTGTCGGCCGAAGGGCTGCCGCAAGCGGAGTACGGCCGCATTGCACGCGTGTTCGATACCAAGGTCGGCAACAGCTACGCCGCGTCGGAATGTATGTTCTTCAGCTGCATGTGCCGCGAGGGCTGGTTGCACGTCAACTCCGACTGGGTAGCGTTCGAGCCGGTCGATGCCGACTATCGGCCGGTCGCTCCCGGCGAGCAGTCGCACACGATCCTGATCAGCAATCTCGCCAATCGGGTGCAGCCAATCCTGCGCTATGATCTTGGCGACAGCGTCTTTCAGCGGCCGGACCCGTGCCCGTGCGGCAACCCCTTGCCCGCAATCCGCGTGCAGGGTCGCTCCGCGGACGTTGTCACGTTCCGCACTTCAGGCGGCGATGTCAGGCTGCCTCCGTTAGCACTCACCCAACCGATCGAGGCTGTTCGGGGAGTCACGCTCTTCCAGCTCGCGCACTCCGAGCAGGAAAGACTCGAATTACGTCTGCAAATCACGCCGACGGCGAATGCAGACACCGTCTGGCGCGAGGCCGAAGCAGGTCTGCGGAACGTGCTTGCCGAGCATGGGCTTGACCACATCGTTGTGGAGCGCGGCGGCGAACCGCCGGAACAGGGTCACGGCGGAAAGTTCCGGGAGGTCATTCCGCTCTCGGACGCCCGCACGTGAAATCGGTCTCGGGGAGAGTGTCGATGAAGGGGAAGGAAATTGCCAAGTTCTTCGCTGGCTTTGCAGCCAATCAAGTTCTCACTCATGGGGAGGTCGACGATCCCTGTTCAGGAGCGGTTGAGCCGCGCGCGGCAGTGATGATGGCGCTCATCGACGTATCGGCGGCCGTGGGCTTGGGAAGGCGTTCATGTCAGTGATCAGGGCCTGCCGCGTGTTGGAGCGCGGTATCATCTGGTTCGGTGCGCTGGTCGCCTGGGTCACCCTCATCCCGCTGATCGCCGTCTCGGTCTACGACATGATTGGGCGGCAGTTCTTCCACGTCGGCTCGACCCGGCTGCAGGAACTCGAGTGGCACTTCTTCCTCGCCGTGGTGATGCTCGGCCTCGGCTATGCCTATCTGCGTGATGCACATGTACGGATCGACATCCTCCGAGACCGGCTGACGCTGCGCACGCGCGCCTGGATCGAGCTGTTCGGCTGTCTGCTGGTCCTGGTTCCGTTTTGCATGATGCTCATCGTCCATGGCGGCGAGCTCGCGCTGAACTCCTTCGACACGATGGAGCGTGCACGCGCGCCGCTTGGCCTGCCGATGCGCTGGATCATTAAGTCCGCGCTACCGGTGGGCGGCCTCCTGCTGCTACTAGCCGGCTTATCCGTCGCCATCCGCAATGTGATGTTTCTCGCCGGGCGCGCGACAAGCCCTGCGCCGGCCAGCGGCGAATTGCAACGCGGCTAGCGAGAACACATTCGGCGCAGGGGGGGCGCGATGGATTTCCTGATCGATAACCTCGCACTGTTCATGGTCCTGGCATTGGCCTTGCTGCTTTTCAGCGGCTATCCCGTGGCGCTTGTTCTCATCGGGGTCGGGCTGGGCTTCGGCTTGATCGGCTACGCGCTGGAGCAGTTCCCGCTCGTCGCCTTTTTCAACATTCCGCTGCGCATCTACTCGACGCTCGGCGAGAACCTGATCTATCCCGCGGTACCGATGCTGCTTTTCATGGGCATTGCCCTGGAAAGAAGCGGGATCGGCCGCGAACTGTTGGTCTGCCTGCAGGTGTTGTTGCGCCGCGTACCCGCCAGCCAGGCGGTCGCGGTGACGGTGATCGGCGTCATCCTGGCACCGTCTGCCGGCCTGGTCGGCGCCTCGGTGGCGACGCTCGCCTATCTCGCGCTCCCCACCATGCTGGAGCGCGGATACAAGAAATCCTTCGCCACCGGCTCGATTGCCGCCGCCGGCACGCTCGGCCTGATCCTGCCGCCGGCAATCATGCTGTATTTCCTCGCCGACGAGCTCGGGGTGTTCATTTCACAGATGTTCCTTTCGACGATCGTGCCGGGCCTTGTTCTGGTCGCGCTGTACGTCGGCTACTATGTCGGCGCGGCGATCCTCGATCCGCGAATCGCACCCCCGCTTACAGCCTTGCCGACCCGTAGTGCACTGCAGCTCACGATCTATATCGTCCGGAGCCTGGCGCTTCCGGTGCTGCTTATCGCCATGGTGCTTGGCTCGGTCATCGCCGGCCTAGCCACGCCGACACAGTCGGCGTGCGTCGGTGCGGCTGGCGCAATCCTGCTCATGCTGCTCAATCGCAGCTTCTCGCTGCGCGCCATGCACGGGATCGTCGAGAGCACGGCGCTGATGACCGCGATGGTCTTTTTCATCGCCGTCGCCGCAACGGTGTTCTCCTACGTGTTCCGCTACTTCGGCGGCGACACGCTGGTCCTCGAGCTGCTGCGGGGTCTCGGCTTCGGCGACTGGGGCATGCTGCTGACCATGCTGGCGATCATCTTCGTGCTCGGTTTCTTCATCGACTGGATCGAGATCGCCCTCATCACTTTGCCGATCTTCGAGCCGGTGCTGAAGGCGCTCGATTTCTCGGCCTATGTCGGCTCGCCCGAGCTTGCCTCCTTGTGGATCGCGGTGCTGATCGCGCTCAACCTGCAAACCTCGTTCCTGACACCGCCTTTCGGCTTCGCGCTCTTCTTCCTCAAGGGCGCTGCACCACCGAGCGTCTCGCTGCGCGACATCTATCGGGGCATCGTGCCGATCGTGGTGATCCAACTGGTCGGCATCGCGCTTGTCCTCGTCCTGCCCGGGCTTGCGACCTGGCTGCCGATCCTTGCCGCTACACCCTAACCCAAGGCAGCGCGCCTGCTACGTGATGACTCCATCCCCGCCGATCGACTGGCTCCGGACGCTCAGAATTTACCTAAGCGCTTCAGCGATACTTCACCTTGTGTGGGAAACGCTGCAACTCCCGCTCTATGCGATTTGGAGCACCGGAAGCTTGGGTGAAATTGCCTTCGCGGTCCTCCATTGCACGGCCGGAGACTTGATGATCGCGAGCCTCTCACTTCTGGTCGCGCTCGTCGCCGTCGGGAACCTCGCATGGCCATCTGAAAGGTTCATTCCCGTCATGGCGACGACCATCGTTATTGGGATCAGCTATACGGTCTACAGCGAATGGCTGAACACCGTAGTCCGCAAGACGTGGGAGTACTCGGAGCTAATGCCGACGATTCCAATACTCGGGTTGGGATTGTCTCCGTTGATGCAGTGGGTGATCGTACCGACCGTTGGATTTGCCCTGATTCGATGCCGGTACGCACGGAACTCAACCCGACGCTAGCCTCCCGACGCTGCTACCATCTTAGCAATCGAGGACCTAGTACGGCGCCGCCGAGCGTGCACAGCATGATCGTGCCGCCATACCAGACGGCGACGAACGGCAGCGAATCGGCAGTGCAATGCAAGGCGTAGCCGGCGGCGCTCAGTCCCCCGGCGACGACGCCGGCGAGCGCACCAGCTCGCCTGAGGTTCGTCGGCGCTGCTTGGCGCACCGCCCAGATCACCAGCGCGAAAGGAATGATGGCGATGATCGGGATGGACAGCAGGCATTCGAGCCATTCATCGCCCATGAACATCGCTTGCCAATGCAGCGCAGGCGCATTGGCCAAGCTGATCGCGGCCAGCCCGACGATGCCGGCGAACGGCACCCCCACGAGCGCCATCCAGCCACGCCAATGCACGCCCGGTCGCACTAGTCTGGTAAGATAGACGGAGGCTAAGAGCGTGACCGCCACTGCGAAGGTGAGCTTGACGATGAGGAAGGCGAGCGCCTCGTCGCTGCGAATATTGGACCGGCCGCCCAGCATGATCAGGGCGGCACCAAGAGCGATCACGGCGCCACCAGCGACGGCCGCGGCCAAGGTGCGCGACACCTGCCGGTGATCGACGGCCTCGATATTAGTGGTCAGCATGTTGATCAGATCGCCTGTCTTCATGACTTTTGCTCCGGCCGAATCGCCGCCGACAACGCCTTCAGTCCGCGGTGGATGCTGACCTTGACCGCCGACTCCGTCATACCCGACCGGCGCGCCGCCTCGGCGACGCTCAACCCGTCCAGCTTCACGTACTGAATGGCCCACTGCATCTTCACTGGTAGCCGGGCCATGAGCCGCTTCAGGTCGATCGAGCTCTCCACCTCGTCATGATCGGCGCGCGACGTGAGCTCGCCGACGTCCTCGATCGGCACGTCGCCGCGGGACGAGTTGATCCGGCGCAAATAGTCTATGAGCTTGTAGCGCGCGATCGCGTGTATCCACGGCGTGAAGAGCTCGGCCCGGTCGTAGGTATGCCGCCGAGTGTGGATCGCCAGCAACGCTTCCTGCAATAGATCCTCCGCTTCAAAGCTTCCCCGCCCGACGCGCGTAAGCCGTCCCCGGTAGTAGCTGCGCAAATGCCGGCTGAGCCGTTCGAGCAACGCGCGATATGCAGCAGCGTCGCCGTCGAGGCCGGCCGTCATGAGTGCCTTCAGCTCTTCCTCGTTCGTCGACATACGGCTGCTGTCTCTAATTCGGGCGAGAGGCAGTCCCGGTTACACGGACTGCCAAAATAATTCCCGCGGACAGTGCACCCGACCCGGCCATTCACGTCAACGTGAGCATGCGCCTGTATCCGTTGCACCCTCGGCGTCGAACTCACGGGAAGAGGTCATTCATTTCGGAATGGAGCCTCGGGCGCCCTCGAACTGAGGGACCGTCCTACCTTCGACAAGGAGATCGACATGACCTATTCCCTTCGCAGGGTGCTCCTCGGCACAGGCGTAGTTCTGGCCTCGAGCGCAGCGACCTTCGCCGCCGCGGTGGCGATCACGATGTCCAGCCCCGCCTTCGCCGCCGGCAAGGACTATCGGTTCGAGCTGGTGCAGGCGATACCTGCCGGGGCCGGCAAGTCGGACGTAACTGTCCGCCTCGTGCGCACGGCCGATGGCAGGCCGGTTGGGAACGCGGAGATCTCTGCGGCCACGGCGATCAACACCGTCGCCGAACCAGCGGGATCCCGCCGATTCCTTGTCGAGACGGCAACGGCTGGTCCCCAGACATTACAGGTCTCCGCCAAGGTGCCGGGTGCAACTCGCGTCGAACGCTCCTTCAATTCCTCCGTGAAGTTCATGCAGGAGAGGACGATCCGCGGCGCGAGCGAGGTGGTCACCGGTGCGGTCACCTTTGATGCCCAATGACGTCGTGGTGGGCCTGCGATTGCGAACACCGCCCGCCGGCGAGTGCCCAAGCCGGGCACTCGCTGGATCCGGAAATACTGTCGGAGGTCAAAAAATGTTCGGTCGAAGAGCTTTCGCGGCGGTCGTCGCAGCGGCGACCGGCGCCGTTGCCCTGCCCGCGCTGGCGTGGGACGCCAGCCTGTCCGGCGAACGAGTGCTGTCCGCCGGCCGCGTCGTCAACGTCGATACCGATGCCGGCAAGATCACCATCGAGCATCAGCCGATTACCCAGCTCTATATGGAATCCATGACCATGATCTTTCGGGTCAAGGACCCGGCGATGCTCATAGGGCTGACGCCGGGAGACAAGATTCGATTCAGAGTCGAACGCGACACTGAAGGGTTTGTCATCACCAGAATAGAGAACTCAATTTGACACGACAGCGCGCGCCTCGAGAACTTGGCTCCGTCGGCCGGCGGGAACCGTCGAAGTATGGCGCCGTTACGGCAATGCGCGTTCGCCGATCCGTTAGGAGGACCCCCGATGTGCGAAGGCATGTCCTGCGGCGCCATGATGTGGGGCGGATGGTTGATTGGACTACTAGCCCTCGTCGTTCTTTTGTTGGGCGCTACGGCTCTCGTGAAATACCTCCGATCGAGGTGAGAAGTCGCTTTGTTCGATCGGCGCGCCGGTGGTTTTTGGCCCAGCGCTACGCCATCGATTCAGCATCTCTGCATAACGCTACCGTGACAACTGCGCTGTTGGCAGGTCCGGTCGATTAGCACACTATGATAGCCATGCGTCGTCTGCGCCTCCTTGCCGGCTTGCTGGCCTGCTTTGCCGTTCTCGCGGCGAGTTTGCCGGCGGTCGCGCTTGGCTCGGCACCTTCGCTAAGTAGCGCCCCGGCGCAGACGGCGACATCCGAGCCCTGCGATCACTGCCCTGATTGCCAGGGTGGGCCATGCCAGCCAGCGATGGCAGGTTGCGTGCAGAGCTGCGTGGCCTCGGCGCCGGCTCTCGGCGTGGCGAGTTTTTCCCTGCAGGCGTTTTCAACCAAAGAGATTATTAGTCTCCGTCCGCCGGCCGCCCTGCACGGCCGGTCACCGCCGCCCGATCCCTTCCCACCGCGGATCTGATTTCCCGATCATTGCAGGAACGTAGCGCACGCCTGGTGGCGTAGCGCGGCGTGGCAAGCGCTTTGTGCGCGTGGTCTTTGGAAGGGAAGTCGTATGTCGAACGCATCGAGTTCGAAGCGGGGTGCCGCCCTGTCGCTGGCGTTGTTCGCCCTCGTCTTGGGCCTTGCCGCCGGCGCGGGCGCTGTGCTGTGGCTGTGGAAGGGGACTACGCCCGGCACTCCGATGGAGGCCGCCCAGGCTGCAGCACCCAGTGGCGGGCCCTGCAATGGCAAGCCGGCGAAGCTCTACCGTAATCCGATGGGGGCGCCTGATACCTCTCCCGTGCCGAAAAAGGACTCGATGGGCATGGACTACATCCCCGTCTGCGAGGACGAGGGTGCGCCGGAGAACGGCAATGTCGTCAAGGTGAGCCTCGACCGCGTCCAGAGGCTAGGCGTGCGTAGCGAGATCGTTGAGGAGCGGGCGCTGGCACGCACCATACTCACCTTCGCCTCGGTGCAGTACGACGAGCGCCGCCAGGCGGTGGTCGCCCCGAAGTTCGGCGGCTGGATCGAAAAGCTTTACGTCAATGCGACCGGCGACGTCGTAACGGCCGGCCAGAAGCTGTTCGACGTTTATAGCCCCGAGCTCAACGTGCTTCAGCAGGAATTCATGCTGTCGCGCGGTACGCAGAGCGGTGCCGAAGGCCGCCTTCGCAATCTCGACTACCCCGAGGCCGAGCTTGAGAAGTTGCGTCGCGGCGATCGCGCGCCGCGCATCATCGGCGTGCCCGCGCCGGAGGCCGGCACGGTCGTTGAGAAGATGGCGGTCAAGGGGATGCGATACCAGCCCGGCGAGGTGCTGTTTCGCATCGTCGATACCTCAACGATGTGGGTGCTGGCCGAGGTCTACGAGCAGGATCTCGCCTTCGTGAAAGTAGGCGACGTGGCCAAGGTCACCGTCAATACCTGGCCCGACCGGTCGTTTCCCGGCCGCGTGACCTTCATCTATCCCAGCGTCGGCAAGGAGAGCCGCACGGCGCGGCTCAGAATAGAGGTGGCCAATCCTGATGGGCTACTGCGGGCCGACATGGCGGCCACCGTTGAGATCGTGGCGCCCATCCCCGGCCGATGGGTGGCAGTGCCCGACTCTGCGGTGATCGACAGCGGCAAGCGCCAGGTCGTGCTGGTCGAACGCGGCGAGGGCCGATACGAGCCGCGGCCGGTGAAGCTCGGCGCACGCGTGGCTGGGTACGTTCAGGTGCTCGACGGGCTGAAGCCGGGCGAGCGCGTGGTGACGGCGGCCACCTTCCTGATCGACGCCGAGAGCAATCTGCGGGCGGCACTTGCGGCGTTCACCGCAGGAGACGCCAAATGATCGCCGGACTCATCCGCTGGTCATCGCGCAACCTGCTGTTGGTGTTCATTGCCACCCTTGGCCTGACTGGCGGCGGGCTCTACGCCGTCGGTCGCGTCTCGCTCGACGCCATCCCGGACCTCTCCGACACTCAGGTGATCGTCTACACCGAGATGCCGGGCCAGGCGCCGCAGGTCGTCGAGGACCAGGTCACCTATCCGCTGACCACGGCGATGCTGGCGGTGCCGCGCAGCCGTGCGGTGCGCGGCTTCTCCTTCTTCGGCGTGTCGTTCGTCTACATCATCTTCGAGGACGGCACCGACATCTACTGGGCGCGCAGCCGTGTGCTGGAGTACCTCAACTCTGGCGCCCAGAAGCTGCCAGCCGATGTCAAGCCGACCTTGGGACCCGATGCGACCGGAGTCGGCTGGGTCTATCAATACGTCGTGGTGGGCGCGAACCGCTCGCTGGCCGAGTTGCGTTCGCTGCAGGACTGGTACATCCGCTTCGGCCTGGCCAAGGCCGAAGGCGTGGCCGAGGTGGCAAGTGTCGGCGGTTTCGTGCGGCAATACAACGTCGTGGTCGACCCGGCCAAGCTGCGCAGCTTCGGCGTGCCACTGGCGAGCGTGATCGCGGCGATCCGCGCCTCCAACCGGGAGGTCGGCGGCCGGGTCGTCGAGATGGCCGAGACCGAGTTCATGGTGCGTGGCCGCGGCTATATCAAGAACACCGCGGACCTTGAGCAGATCGTGCTGCGTGCCGACGGGTCGGTGCCGGTGTTGCTGCGCGACGTGGCGCGGGTCGAGTTCGGGCCTGACGAACGGCGCGGCGTCGCCGAGCTCGACGGCGAGGGCGAGGTGGTGAGTGGCATCGTCCTGCAGCGCTTCGGTCAGAACGCGCTCGACGTCATCGCCAACGTGAAGGCCAAGATCAAGGAGATCGCCGGCGGCCTGCCGGAGGGCGTGCGCATCGAGGCGGTCTACGACCGCTCCGACCTGATCCACCGCGCCATCGACACGCTGATCCGCACGCTGGTCGAGGAGAGCGTCGTGGTGGCGGTCGTGTGCTTCGTGTTCCTGCTGCATGTGCGCTCGGCGCTGGTCGCGATCGTGACCTTGCCGGTCGGCGTGCTGATGGCGTTCCTCGCCATGCACATCATGGGCATCGGCTCCAACATCATGAGCCTCGGCGGTATCGCCATTGCCATCGGTGCCATGATCGACGCCGCCATCGTGATGATCGAGAACGCCCACAAGCATCTGGAACGGCTGAAACCAGGCCAGCCGCGCAGCGAGGCGATCATCGAGGCGGCGGTCGAGGTCGGTCCGGCTCTGTTCTTCAGCCTGCTGGTCATCACCGTGTCGTTCCTGCCGATCTTCACCTTGGAGGCGCAGGAGGGCCGGATGTTCAAGCCGCTGGCCTGGACCAAGAGCCTGTCGATGGCGGCGGCGGCGCTGCTGTCGGTCACCTTGGTGCCGGCGTTGATGCTTCTGTTCGTGCGCGGCCGCATCCTGCCGGAACGCCGCAATCCGGTGAATCGCGTGCTGATCTGGATCTACCGGCCAGCCATCGATCTGGTGTTGCGGGCACGCGTGCTGACGATCGTTCTGGCGCTGGCGATACTGGGCGCCACGGCGTGGCCGGCGATGCGGGTCGGCACGGAATTCATGCCCGCCCTTGACGAGGGCACGCTGTTCTACATGCCGACCACGCTGCCTGGCCTTTCCGTCACCAAGTCGGCCGAGCTCCTGCAGACTCAGGACAAGATCATCAAATCGTTCCCCGAAGTGGCCTCGGTCTATGGCAAGGGTGGCCGCGCCGGCACCGCCACCGATCCGGCGCCACTCGAAATGTTCGAGACGGTGATCAACCTCAAGCCCAAGGATCAGTGGCGGCCAGGCATGAACATCGACCTACTGATCGCCGAGCTCGACCGGGCTTTGCAGTTCCCCGGTGTCAGCAACGCCTGGACCATGCCGATCAAGGCCCGCACCGACATGCTGGCCACCGGCATCCGCACGCCCGTGGGCATCAAGCTGCTAGGGCGCGACCTCGGCGAACTGGAAGGCCTTGCCCGCCAGGTCGAGGCGGCGGTGCGCAGCGTGCCCGGCACCACCAGCGCCTTTGCCGAGAGAGTCACCGGCGGCTCGTTCCTCGACATCGTGCCCGACCGAATGAGGCTCGCTCAGTACGGCCTCACCATTGAGGATTTGCAGCTCGCGGTGTCGAGCGCCTTGGGCGGCGAGGCGGTCACCACCACGGTCGAGGGCCGCGAGCGCTATTCGGTCAACGTGCGCTATCCGCGGGATTTCCGCTCCGATCCGCGGGCCATCGCGTCCGACGTGCTGATTTCGACCATGCGCGGCGGCATGATCCCGCTGGGCCAGGTCGCCGAGGTGAAGCCGAGCCAGGGCCCGACCACCATCCGCACCGAGAACGCCCAACTCGCGGTCTATGTCTTCGTCGATTTCCGCGACCGCGATCTCGGCGGATATGTCGCTGATGCGCGGCGCGCCGTGCAGGAAAAGGTCAAGTTTCCGCCCGGCTCCTACGCCATCTGGAGCGGCCAGTTCGAGTTTCTCGAACGCGCCGAGGCTCGGCTGCAGATCGTCGTGCCGGCGACCTTGCTGCTGATCTTTGTCCTTCTCTACCTCAACTTCCGGCGCATGACGGAGACGTTGATCGTCATGCTGTCGCTGCCGTTCTCGCTCGTCGGCGGCTTCTGGTTCGTGTGGTGGCTAGGCTTCAACATGAGCGTGGCCGTTGCCGTCGGCTTCATCGCCCTGGCGGGCGTCGCCGCCGAGACCGGCGTGGTGATGCTGATCTATCTCGATCATGCGCTGAAGGAGCGGCACCGCCAATGTGAGGCCGAGGGCCGCCCCCTCGACCGTTCGGATCTCCGGGCCGCCATCGTCGAGGGTGCCGTCGAGCGCGTGCGACCGAAGATGATGACGGTGACAGCGATCATGGCGGGGCTGCTGCCGATCCTGTGGAGCACCGGCACCGGCTCGGAGGTGATGCAGCGCATCGCCGTGCCGATGATCGGCGGCATGGTGAGCTCGACCCTGCTCACCTTGCTGGTCATTCCCGCGCTCTACGCCTTGGTGAAGGGCTGGAGCCTGCAGCCGGCATCGACTCGCCTAGCGGAGGCCCGCACATGAGATACTTCATGCTCGCAGCATTAGTTGCGTTGCTTCAGGCCTGCTCGGAGTCGACACCGCCGACGCTGGCGCCATCGCCTGGACCTGACGATTCGACGGCGCCGTCCTCCGACGCACCCTATCGCCCGGTCATGGCGGGCACCGTCTATCACGGGCTGGGGAGGACGCCATGATCCGGCCTGCCGTCATAGTGCTTTCGCTCACCGGCCTGCTCGCCGGCTGCGCCTCGTTCTCGCCTGACGGCGGCATGAGCGAGGTGGCGCAGGGCGTCGGCCGGGAGACCGGTTCCGGCATCGGCAGGAATGTCGTCAAGATCGCCAGCGTCGAGCAGGCGCACCAGGCCAAAGAGCAGGTCGCCAACCTGCTGGCCATGCCGCTCTCAGCCGATGCGGCGGTGCAGGTGGCGCTGCTCAACAACCGCGACCTGCAGGCCGCCTACAATGACCTGGGGATCTCCGAGGCGGCCTATGTCCAGGCCAGCCTGCCACCCAATCCGGGAATCTCGTTGATGAATGTGGGGGGCACGGGCGTTGCAAATTTCGAGCTGAGGCTGATCGGCGACATCCTGAGCCTGATCACGCTGCCGCGCCGGACGGCGATCGCCGCCGAGCACTTCGCGCACGCTCGGCACCAGGCGATCCTAACCACACTCCGCCTCGCCGTGGACACGCGAAAGGCGTACATCCGTGCCGTGGCTGCCCAGCAACAGGTCGGCTTCCTTGATCAGGCGCGCGGCACGGTCGACGCGGCAGTAAAACTGAACATACAGCTTGGTCAAGCCGGCGGCGGCGACCAGCTCGATCAGGCCGAACTCGCCGCCTTTTATGCCGAACTGAGCGCACGGATGGCCCAAGCCCGGCTCACGGCGCGCCGCGAGCGCGAGACGCTGATCCGCCTGATGGGCCTGTGGGGAGGCGACGTCTCCTTCAATCTGCCCGCCGAGCTGCCGCCTCTGCCCGGGGAGCCCGAATCCATGGCGACGGTGGAAATTGAAGCCATCAACCGCAGGGTCGACCTCGTCATGGCGCGCCACGACGTTGCCGCGCAGGCCAAATCGTTGTCGCTCACCGAGGCGACGCGCTACGTCTCGATGCTGCAGTTGGCCGGCATCTTCAACAGCGAGTCGGCAAACCCGCTGACCAATACCAACACCCAGATCAACCGCGGTGGTGCCCAGCTCGACTTCCAGCTGCCGATCTTCGATACCGGCGAAGCCCGCACGCGGACAGCACGGGAGACCTACATGCGGGCGCTCAATCGGCTCGCCGCAAAGGCCGTCAATGCCCGCTCCGAGGCGCGCATCGCCTACGAGACCTATCGTGGCACCTACGACATCGCTCGGTTCTGGCGTGACCGCGTCTTGCCGCTGCGCCAGACGGTCTCTCGCGAGGTGGCATTGCGATACAACAACGGTGTGCTGGCCGGCGAGGGGATGCGGGTCGATCTGTTCAGGTTCTTCGTCGACGCACGCGTGCGCATCGGAGCCACTGCCTCTGCGCTGGACGCGCGCCGCGATTTCTATCTTGCCGCTGCTGACCTGCAGGCCGCGCTTTCCATTGGCGGCGGCGGATTCGCGAGTAACGAGCCGGCGGCACCAGCATCAACACCGATGCAGTGAGACATGAGAACCACCTCTTCACCACTGATCTTGCGCCGAGCCTTGCTCTCGGCGACGGCAGGCCTTGCTTTTGCGAAGGTGGCGGGTCGATCAACCCCGGCGACTGGATGGTGCATTGCCACGTCACCGACCATCAGACCGCCGGCATGATGGCAGTTATCAGGATCGGTGACGGCCTTATCCGCAAGTGATGAGCGAGGGACGACCGTCTCGTCAAACCGATGGAACAACCTAGCGAAGGAGATCAACAGATGGGCCGTATTCTCTCCCTTGCCGCCTTACTGATGATGATTTTCGCCGTGGCTCACGCCGAGGAGCGGCCTAAGGCGCTTCTCTACACGAGCCCGCAATGCGGCTGCTGTGAAAAATATGCGGCCTACTTGCGCCGCAATGGCTTCGACGTAACTGTCAAGCCGACTCACGATCTCGCCAGCATCAGCCGTAAGGCCGGGGTGCCGGCCGATCTGGAAGGTTGCCACACGATGTTCGTCGACGATTATGTGGTTGATGGCCATGTGCCCGTTGATGTGGTCCGCAGGCTGCTATCAGAACGTCCACCGATCGCCGGCATCTCCTTGCCTGGCATGCCTACAGGCTCGCCGGGCATGTCCGGGACGAAGACGGGACCGTTCGTCATCTACGCTCTCCCCAAGGATGGGAGTGACCCGACCATTTACGCCAAGGAGTGAGCGCTCAAGAGCGAGTTCTCCATGATCGAATCGGCCCACAGTCTGCCCGTTCAAACTTCCTCGATCCTCAAGCGGCTCGACTCTGCTCATCATCGTCACTGCCGCCGTCGAACGCTCGTCATTTTGGTGGCGGTCGCCTTCACCTGCGGTCTGGCTTTGAATTGGCATTGGCTCGTGGTCGTGGGCGTGGGGTCGCTGTTATTGGCTGCATTCCTTCGCCTCGCGGTGTGTGCCGTGGGACTGGGCAAGAACCTTGATAGTGATCGATCATTTACGACAGCCGCCGGGCCTTCATCGACTCCTTTTGTCGGTCGATCACCTCAATGATCATAGACACCTTCGGCCATTCGTTCGAAATGCATCAAAACGATAGCGAATCGGTCGTGTCCCCGCACCAGCGCAAGCGCCAGATTGCCCATCGCGCATCCGGGATCGTCCAGGATGCGCGAAGATGGCGAGAAGGATCCCGATATGACGCATTTCAATCGCAGGCATGTACTCCTGGGCGCAGGCGCCGCCGCTTTCACGGCCGGCCTCGCCTCGACCGGCCGGGCCACGGGGTCGACGACCTTCTCCGTCACGATCCGCAACGTTGCGACCGACAAGACGCTGAAGCTGCCGGATGGTGGAACGTCGGGTGCACCGATCGCGCCGGGCGTCTTTGTTGTCAGCTCGACGCCGCATGTCCTGTTCACGCCGGGTATCCCGGCCGCCGAGGCGCTGGAGCGCCTCGCCGAGGACGGCAACTTCCAGCCGCTGCTCGACAAGGTCACCGCCATCAAAGGCCTGACCTCCAGCGGCATGTTCCTGCCCGGCCAGCCTTTCATGTTCACCGCGTCGCCGGGCGACAAGCTGCAGTTCGCGACCATGTTCGTCCAGTCGAACGACCTGTTCTTCGCTCCCCGGCACGGCGGAATCGCGCTCTTCGATACCGGTGGGAGAGCCATGCACGGCAAAGTCACGAGCCAGGTCGCGCTGTTCGACGCCGGGACCGAGGTGAACCAGGCGCCGGGCATCGGCCCCGACCAGGCGCCGCGCCAAGCCAAGCCCGACACCGGAATGGTCGAACGGATCGCGATCGCGCCCGTGGCTGACCGGCGCGACGGCTTTGTCTATCCGCCGGTCGAGGCCGTGATCGATGTCGAGATCATGCCGCTCGCCGCGGAGCGGCAGCAGGGCTGAGATCACAGAGCACCTTAACCGCGCTCGAGCTCAATGTTCGCCTGCCTGGATTCAGCCTGAACCTGCCATGCCCATAGACAAGTCAGGTTCCGGGCGTGGCCCTTTCCAAAGAACTCCTAGGGCTTGCCGCCGGACGACCGGAACGTCGATACTCAAGGGCCGCGGGCGATAGCTTACGGCTATGAAGGCCATGCACATCATGTAGCGCGCTCGCGGGCAACGCGATGGACGAAAGCCTATGACGACGGACGTCAATCGAACCTTCGCGAAACTCGAGCGTCGCACGGAACGGATCGTTGCCGTCGTGCGGCTTCTTTCCTTGCTCGTCCTGGTTCTGGTTTTCTGGTCTCTCGGGGTTCTGGAATCGCGCCACGCCGCTGCAGTGCCGTTGGGCGGCTTCGCCATGATCACCGTGGCGGGCCTCGTGACCGCTCGTCGAAGCCTGTTCCACCCCTGGATACCTTGGCTGTTGGCCAGCCTTGATGTGATGTTGTTGGTCCACTGCCTTGCGGATCTCGCCCTGGCAACCGGGCAACCCTTGTATCTCGTGCTTGATACGCCGGTGGCGTTGCTGATCTTCGTGTTTCTCGCGGCTGCAGCCGTGCGGCACAGACCTTTTTTAGTCGTG
Source organism: Reyranella sp. (assembly GCF_004297405.1). Classification (GTDB taxonomy): domain Bacteria; phylum Pseudomonadota; class Alphaproteobacteria; order Reyranellales; family Reyranellaceae; genus Reyranella. The sequence continues at coordinate 56,298 of NZ_SCVC01000046.1, read as the reverse complement.
TACACCGGCGGACTGTTCGTGGCCGTGTGGATCGCGATTCTGTTGATAGCGCCCCTTGTCGGCATAGGATCGTGGACCTCGGCAGCGTTCACCGCCGCCCTCGGGCGTTTAGCGTTCGTCGGTCTCGTGACTTTCGCGCTATTCGTCGCCGTGACGCGGGCGCGTCGGACGTTGACCCGATCGCTCGTCGAGGCCCGCCTGCGGGGTAATCTATCGCGCTATTTCAGTCCGCAGCTCGTGGACGAGATCGCTAACGCCGGCAGCGCGGCGCCATCGTTCCGGCCGCAAAATGCGGCAATACTGTTTGCCGATCTGCGAGGCTTCACGAGCCTGGCCGAGAACATGCCCGCCGATAAGGTTGCGGATTTCCTGAACGACTACAGACGGCGCATCTCCGAACCCATCATGAGTCACCACGGTACAATCGACAAGTTCATCGGCGACGGCGTGATGGCCATCTTCGGCGTGCCGCAGCCGCGCACAGACGATGCGCGGAATGCGGTACTTGGCGGACTTGCCGTGGTCTCCGCCATCGAGAAGTGGAGCGCCGAGCGGCTCGCCGAGGGGCTGCCACCGCTACAGATCGGTGTCGGGATCCATTATGGCGACGTGATCGCCGGCCCGTTAGGGGACGAACGCCGGCTCGAGTACACGGCCATTGGCGACACCGTCAATACCGCCGCACGGATCGAGCGGCTGACCGCCGAACTCGGCGAGTCGATGTTGATCTCTGCCGATGTCCTCGCTTCGGCGCCAGATCTCGAGCGGGATTTAGCCTGGGTATCACTCGCGACTCATTCTCTAAAGGGCCGCAGCCAACCAATTCAAGTCTATCGACCAGATTGGAGCGGCAGGTCGGTCTCTCGACCCGAATCTGATGAAGCATTGAAGGCTTTCGGTTGAATTTTAGTCAAACAACGTTGAGGAATAGAGGTGCGCCGCCACTGTCGCGGGGATTCGCGCGGGCGCGTTTCCTTTCGGGTGGTTTCTCATTTTTCGAACAAAGGAACCGTGGCCGTTGATACACCGGCAGCTTGCAATTCAACGGATCACTTTGTGTTTTCGCGCCGCGCCAGCGGATGTCTCACCAGGGCGCGCGCAATGAGCGGTATGCCGATCGCCGCAGGCAACAGCCAGAACGCAATTTGGGGAAGTTCGCTCCAGAGCGGCAGGTTCTTGCCGTTGTCCACGTAGAACGCGGTCAGCATAAGAATGTATGACAGACCCATGCAGGTGATGTGCACCCTGACCCAATGGCGCCAACGCTGACGCAGGGCTGTCCGCCCGACAGTCGCTACGATCAAGGAAAGAATGCCGAGAATGAACAGGTGATAGTTCTCGGCCCAACGCACCACGGAGAGGCCAGTCGCTGAAGCGACAAGTACCGCCAGGCACCAGTAGTAGAGTGTTCCGGACGTCGAATGACGACCTCGGCGCTTGCGACTGAGCATGGCAACCAAGCCCGCGATAACACAGGCCACGCCTACCAGGATGTGGAAGCGCACGACGGCGAGGAAGCCAGGGTCGATAGAAGGCACCGGCACGCCGAATACGATGGTTGTCTCATCAGGCATGCGATTGTCGCTTTGCCATCGGTTTGTGCGGATCAGAGCGACTGGCCTTGGTTGCCATGCCATTGGCGCCCATCGCCGACTCGAGCAGACGCGTTATCGCGAGAATGCCTTCGAGGCGTGCCGCGACCGAGCCGGCGTCGATCTGATAGAAGACATGGCGGCCTTCCTTGCTCGCCCTGATGATTTGCGCAGCGGCAAGCTGCTGCAAATGGCGCGCGACGACCGAGCGATCCTGGGGCAGGCGGGCGGCGATCGCAGCGATATCGGCACGGCCCAGGAGAATGAGCTCGCGTAACACGGCGATGCGAGCCGGCTCGCACAGTGCCCTGAAGAACCCCGTGTCGAAGACCGCCACGCACCGACGCGCAGCTTCCTGTCGCGATACCGCCATCTTGCCTCCATATAGGCATTTATGTGCATACATGCCTTTAACGATGGAGCCCGGCAAATGGTTGCCCCATGTCAGATCGAGCCCACAAAGCCAGGAGCCGGAAAAACTCGATTACGGCCGTGAGGGGCGCTCAGCGCGGTCTGGTCTCGCACGAGAAAGTCGGCCGCGAGATCTACGAGCTCATCCGCACGGCTCGGACCCGGCAACTCTCAACCGAGATCTCCGGCGGAGTGGCGCCAAAGCAAGACCGCGCTGCAGCGTTAAGCTGTTCCTATCGATTGACCAGGAGCCTTGAAGAATTGCTCAAGCAGCCTCGGCGCGCCGCCCGGGGCGGGAGGGCTCCTCCTCGACGAAGCCCATGCAGCACTTCTCCCGCAGGAACTCGACAACCATCGTGACCTGACGATGGTTGGCGCGACACCTCACCTCCCGCCCGACTTTTTCCTGCACGACCAGGCCGGCTTCGACCAGACCGCGCAGATGGAAAGCCAAGGTCGAGGCCGGTATGTCGAGGCGTGCCTGGATCTCTCCGATATTGAGGCCCTTGGGCGAAGCGCGGACCAGCACCCGAAAGATATCGAGTCGGGTCAGGTTGCCCAGCTCGCTCAGGCACTTTGCAGCAAGGTCGCGATTCATGCCGCCATTTTAGGCGGTGGCTGCCACGAATATCAACGATAAAACTAGCTTTATGGTTATGTTGCCTTAGAATGGCCGCGGACAACAATGAGAGGCGGCCAGACCTGATCAAGAACTCGCCCGTCCATTACGGCTGGATCATCCTTGCCGCCGGGACGTTCGGCTCCTTCATGACGCTGCCGGGCCAGACGGCCGGCGTGTCAGTCTTCTTCGACCCGCTCACTACTGAGCTGCAAGTCTCGCGGTCCTGGGCGTCGATGGCATACGCCGCCGGCACGCTGGCTGGCATCCTGCCCGCTCCCCTGATCGGCCGCTGGATCGACAGGCGCGGTCCGCGCCTGTCGGCGACGATCATCGCGGCGGCCCTTGCGCTCGCCTGCGCCTACATGGCCATCGTCGAGTCAGGCCTGATGCTGCTGATCGGCTTCGCCCTGCTGCGCGGCACGGCGATCGGCGGGCTGAGCCTGGTCAGCGGTCAGGTCGTGAACCTGTGGTTCGTGCACCGTCGCGGCATCGCCGCCGCCGCCGCGAGCCTCGGTGTCGCAGCCGGCTCGATGATCTTCCCGCCGGCCATCGAGGCCTTGATCTCGTTCTACGGCTGGCGTGGCGCCTATCTGGCATTGGCCCTGCTGATCGGCGCCACCCTGCTGCCCGTCGCGGCGCTTGTGTTCCGCGATCGGCCGGAGAAATACGGACTGACCACGGATGCCGGACTGCCGCCGGCCACCACGGAGGTGCGGGAAGAGCCGTCGTTTACGCGACCGCAGGCGCTGCGTACCGGCGTCTTCTGGCTGCTGACCGCCATCGGCTTCCTGACGAATGCCATCGGCACCGCACTGCTGCTGAACCATTTCTCGATCATGCAGGGCGCGGGTATCGGGCGGGCCGATGCCTTGCTCGTCCTGTCGGTCTATGCGGCTGTCCAGGTCGCCGTGACGCTGGGGACCGGGGCACTGATCGACTATTACGAGCCGCGCCGCCTTGTGCCGGTAGCGATGCTCTTCCTGGCGCTGGCATCGGCGCTGCCGGCATTCGGGACCGGCATCGTCGTGAGCTGGCTCTATGCACTTTGTCTGGGTGGCGCGTACGGGTCGCAGCAGGCGATCGGCGCGGCGGGCTACGCGCAGTATTTCGGCCGCGATCATCTCGGTGCGATTCGCGGCGTGTCGTCCCTGTTTGGAGTATCCGGAGCTGCTTTCGGACCCCTGCCCTTTGCCGCGAGCATCGAGTGGACAGGTAGCTACGCCGTCGCCTTGATCGGCAGTTGCGCGCTGTGTCTCGCGTGCGGTTTCGCCAGCTTCGTCGTTCGCCGACCCGCAATTTCAAAGTGAGACCCTAGCATTACTATGGGGCGGTCGAGCTTGGCCCTGAAGTGGATCTGATCAGGTTTGAGTGATCCGCCGTCAGGCCAATCTCAGCAACGGCTCGAACAAGGCGATGCCGATCTCCAGTGCTTCCTCCACCGTGAGCCGGTCGCCGGCCGATTGCGCGCTGCTAGAGCGCCATGCCGCCAAGTGATCGTCATCGCAGAAGAACACCGTGCTGGGGCAACGGCTTTGGGCGACGCAGCCCTCGAATGCCAAGGTATACCAGACAATAGCCGTCCTGGGCTCGACCGCTGCCAGCGTCGTGCCACTACTCGACGTCGCGATATAAATCGGCTTCCCGCAGTGGGCGCATTCAGAGCTGATCGTCGTTTCCGTCCGGCACATCGCGCCAGTGCCCAGCGCGTCAATCGCACACAGGGAGTCCACAGTTTGACCGTGAAGAGTAACGCGATGACCGGTGCGGTAGGCGGCGAAAGGGTAGGCCGCGAGGATCGCTGCGCCGGACTCGTTAAGGACGACAAGATCGCGTTTGCGCAACGTCTCCAGCGCGCGCCGCGCGGTATCGAGAGGCTGGCCGCTTGTACCAGCCACATCCTCGATCGATGGGCCTCGTCCATGATCCGCAAAGTGGCGCAGGATGGCTGTTAGAGCCTTGTCCTCGGCCTCGTCCAATCCTGCCCAGCCATCTACGCCTGAGGGATGCGCGGCAAGCCTGCGCTGCAGGACTTCGCGAGCCTTCGGAAGAGTCATCCTCGACCAGTCCGGTCGGCGCACGCCGGCACGCAGCTCGCCCGAAAGAGGCGCAACGCCGAGACGCGCCGCCAAGTCCTCGATCGCCGTGCTATCGGAAGCCTGACCGCCAATTCTGAATGAGATCGAGCCAGCTTCTTCCGTGACCGTGAACTTGAGAGTCGCGCAGCATGAGCGCTCCTTCTCGGCGAGCACATCGAGCGCGCCAAGCAAACCTTCTCCCACCTTGAAACGCAACACTACGCCGCCCGGCGTGCGTTCCGCGACGCCGCCGTAGGCCTGCACAAGCGCTCCGATTTCGGCCATTCGCTCATGGAATGCGGCCGGTTGCAGTGAGCAAACCTCCGGGACCACGGTTGTCGGCTCAGCGGCGCAGCATGCGTTCCCGTCGCCCATCTGGATTGGCGGGCAGGGAACCGACCCATAGGAACAGAAGACACAGCAATCCCCGTGCTTGGGCTTGAGCCGGCTGCCACACCCGGTGCAGATGTAAAAGTAGAGGCATGCATCCGTCGGCATGGTCTCGACCGCCTGCGTGCCACAGTCCGGGCAAGTCAGTGTCGACTCCAGGATCGGTGTCATAGCGGCGGCTCCATCCAGAAGGTGAGGGCCAGCAACCCGAGTGCCAGCACGAGGGCGACCTGACTAATGCGGTCGAGGACCGGCCGGCTGCGCGGACCTGCAGCGCCGCAGGCCCGCGCACGGCGCTGACGCCACATGAGCACGGCTGCGCCGAGGAGGCAGATGACCGCCGCGGCCAGGACATGGAGTTGATAAGGCCCGACCAGTGCCGCGATTGCAAACAGGCCGGCCGAGCCGATCCCGAGCGCGGCGAGCGCGACCGGCAGCGCGCAGCAGGATGCGACGCCGAATGCCGCCAGAAGCGCGCCTGTGGCCAAGGTCGTCTTGGCGGCGTCGCGCCCAGTCTCCGCCCGCGGCGTCGAAGCGCGTGTGTTGTGAAAATCAGTCATGGTTTGGCAAGCCTAGACCTTGTAGGAACTACAAGGTCAAGTATGTACGGAGTGAAGGTGGAACCATGACCACTCCAGGGATGATCCCAATTGGCGTCCTCGCCAAACGCTCGGGCGTGCTGGCTGAAACCATCCGCTACTACGAGACGGAAGGGCTCTTGCGTAAGCCGGAACGCTCCTTGGGCGGCTACCGGCTGTACGACGCCTCCGATGTCGAGCGGCTGTCGTTCATCCGCCAGGCGCGAGACCTTGGATTCAAGCTCGATGCCGTGCGACGGCTACTGGGCCTTGCCGATCGCAAGGCGAATACCTGCGACGAGGTTCGAGAGCTGGCTATCGCGCATCTGGCGGAGGTGCGCACAAAGCTCGCCGACCTGCGTCGGATGGAACGTGTATTGTCGGACCTCGTCCGTTCCTGCGCGGGCACCACGGTGCCCGAATGCCAGCTGCTGCAAGCCCTGGCGGCACCCAGGACGAAGGCAGCTTTGCCCACAACAGTTCGCAGGACAGGCGTTGGTCCAGCTAAGAGTCCGACCTCCATACGCGGCGCGCGGTCACGGCACCGCATCAAGTGACTCCAGGGCAGATCGCATGGCCAAAGCTCTCTTGATCTATACGGGTGCGGCACTCGCGGAAATTGCTGGTTGCTTTGCTTTCTGGGTTTGGCTGCGGAGCGGCAAGTCGCCAGTCTGGGTTTTGCCGGGTATCGTCAGTCTGGTCGCGTTTGCCTGGCTACTGACCCTGATCGACTCTGACTATGCTGGTCGTGCCTATGCTGCCTACGGCGGTATCTACGTAGCGGCCTCTATTGCCTGGCTCTGGTTCCTAGAGGGAGCGCGGCCCGATCGCTGGGACATAGTTGGAGCCGCCGTGGTTCTTGTCGGGGCATCCATCATTCTTTTCGGCCCGCGTTCGACGTAGGCCACGCTCGAAGGCCTCACGAGCCATTTGGCGGCCGATCAGGCGGGCCAAGCGGAGGAAAACTTCATTGGCCTGGCCGATCCTGTCGGGGTGCGTATCCGCCGGGGCAACTATCAATTGTGATCTTGTTCTGCCTCGCCATCCTGTTCCAACGCCGAGCTCAACCCCGCTTGCCACAGGGAAGGGGGGCACAGCAGCAGCTGGAAAGGGTAACCACGGGCTTGTGCGGAGTTAGGTGGCTCTGGCGAAGAAATGGCCTCCCGAGATAGCAAAGAGTCCCTTGACCTTGGAGCTAACTTCAAGGGTTAGCTTACGCTCGTCGACAGCACTTCACCGGGAGCCGATGAATGAAAACCGCGACATTCAAGATCGAAGGGATGAACTGCGATGCTTGCGCCGGCAGGATCAAGGCGCTCGCCGAGAAACTACCTGGCGTGCAGGCAGCTGCCGTCTCCTTCTCACAGGCGGAAGCCCGCATCCTCTTCGATCCGCAGGCCGTAACCGAAGATCGTCTTGTCGCACTGGTTCACGATGCTGGCTTTCGTATCGTCGGCCACGAGTAGCGATCGTCGCATCCCATGGTGCAAGCAATGACAAACGCAACTCTGGCTCAATCCTCTTTCCAACCCTGGAGTGAAGAGCCGTCGAGCCGCCCCGATCGCCGGAAGATCCGAGCCCGCATTGGCGGCCTCCACTGCTCGCTGTGCACCGGCACCATCGAGAAGGCACTCGGCCGCATGCCGGGCGTCGACAAGGTGGCGGTAAGCCTCACGCACGAACAGGCGCTCGTCGAATACGATCCGGCGGTCGCGCGTCCCGAGCGTCTGCTGCAAACCTTGCGGGACATCGGCTACACGATCTCCGATCCGCGCAAGCTTCGCGCCTTCGAAGACGAAGAGCGCGATCTCGTGCACGAAGCGCGGCGGTTCGTGCTCGCGGTGATCCTCAGCGTTGCGGCCATCCCTATCATCGCTGACCCAACGGTTGGCTGGATCGGCTTTCTGCCGGCGCTGGTCTGCCTCAGCCTCGGCGGGTTCGTGTTCCTCGTCCTTAGATCGACCGGTTTGTGGATCGCGATCGGCGCCGCGACGGGCCTCACGGTCATGGCGCTGTCGCTGCTCTATCTCAACCTGACAGGACACCTAACGCGCGCCGCGCCCTGGCTGGCTGGCGCGTTGGCCGTCGTGCTGATCTTCGGAGTGGGCAGGCATATCCTGCATATGGCCGTCCAGGCGCTGCGGCGTGACATCCTCAACCAGCACGTCCTGCTGGAAATCGGCGCCTTCGCCGGCATGGCGGGCGGCGTCATCGGATTGGTATTGGATCGACCTGACTATCCGACCGCAGCTTTCTTTGCCGTCTCGGTCATGGTCGGCACTTACCACATTTTCTCGGAGTGGCTCTCACTCATCGTCAAGACGCGCAGTTCGCAGGCCGTGAAGCGTCTGCTTGATCTGCAGCCCGAAACGGCGCGAGTCGTGCGCGCCGGCCAGGAGCTTGAAGTTCCGATCGAGGACGTAGAGCTCGGCGAGCATGTGCGAATTCGTCCAGGGGAACGCATCCCGGCCGACGGCACCGTGGTCAACGGATATTCTGGCGTCGACCAGTCTCTGGTGACCGGCGAGGCCGTCCCCGTCGAGAAGCGTGAGGGGGACGCAGTGATCGGTGGATCGATCAATGGCACGGGCACGCTGTTGGTGACCATCACGGCTGTGGGGGAAGGTAGCTTCCTTCATCAGGTGATCCGCCATGTCGAGGATGCGCGGGCGTTGAAGCCCGGCATCCTCCATCTCATCGACCGCGTGCTGCGGGTCTATACGCCGGCGGTCCTGGTGATCGCGGCGTTGGCCTTTGTCGGATGGCTTGCCGGTTCGTGGCTCGCTACCGGGCAAATCGACATCGAGCGCGCAGTCTTTGCCGGCCTCAGTGTCTTGGTGATGGGTTACCCCTGCGCCGTGGGCATTTCCGCGCCACTTTCCATCGTGCGCGGTGCGGGGCAGGCCGCCGAAAGGGGCATCCTCATGCGAACCGGCGAAGCATTTCAGGGGTTCAGGCTCGTAAGGAAGATCATCCTGGACAAGACGGGTACGCTGACCGAAGGCCGCCCCACGGTTCGCGAGGTCGAAACGGCCGGAGGAAGCGAAGCCGAACTCCTGGCCATTGCGGCCGCGGTGGAAGCTTCTTCCGAGCATCCGCTCGGCCAGGCTGTCGTCAAAGCAGCGTTTGAACGCGGTGTTACACCGCCCGAGGTGGCTTCGTTCCAGGCGTTCCCAGGACAGGGCGTTGTCGCTCAAATCGGCAGTAGCGAGGCTATCGTCGGCAGCCCACGCTTCCTCATCGAACGGAACATCGACCTTTCGCTCCTTCAGAAGCGAATAGAACTACTCGAGGCGGCGGGGCGGACCGTGATTGCCGTCGCGAACAAAGGGCGAGCGTTGGGCATTGTCGCTGTAGGGGACACGCTGCGGCCGGATGCGATCGAAGCCGTCGCCAGCCTGCGCAAGTCCGGCCTCTCGACCGTCCTCGTGACCGGAGACAACGAACGCGCGGCGCAACGGGTGGGCCGCGAGGTGGGCGTCGATGAAGTCCATGCCGGCATATTGCCCCAGCGCAAGGCGGCCATCGTTCGGGAGCTTCAGGCGGACGCCCGGGTTGCGATGGTTGGCGACGGCATCAACGATGCTCCCGCCCTGATGCAGGCTGACATTGGCATCGCAATGGGCGGCGGCACCGATATCGCCATCGAGGCGGCCGACATCATCATCCTGTCCAACAAACTCAGTGCCCTTCCTGAAGCGCGGGACATCAGCCGCCGCAGCTACCGCAAGATGGTCCAGAACGTCGTGCTGGCCTTTCTGTTCAATGGCGCGGGCATCCCGCTCGCGGCGACGGGCCTGATCCATCCTGTCTGGGCAATGGTGGCGATGGCGGTGAGCGTGACGGCGATCTTCATCAACTCGCTCTGGGGCAGCCCGCGGCTGTTTTTCGATGCGATTCAGAGTGTTGGCCGCCCACTCGCAGGCGCATCGCCGCAGACTGCGTGAGCCCGAGACGGTCGGCTGCAGGCCTTGACCTTGGACTATACTCCAGGGCCCAGGATGGCGTTGGAGGTCAAGCATGTTGACGATCGGAAAACTCGCCGCGCTCACGGAGACCAGCACCGATACGCTGCGTTACTATGAGCGCGAAGGACTGATCGAACCGGCCGACAGGACGGAGAGCGGCTATCGCCTCTATGACAAAGGTTCCGAGCGTCGCATCCGCTTCATCAGGCAAGCGCAGCATTGCGGCTTCACGCTGACGGAGATCCGCGACCTCCTCGTGTTGCGCAACCGCGATGCCGCCTGTTGCGGTGACGTGCGCAAACGGGCCATCGAGAAGAAGCTTCAGCTCGAGCACAAGATCAAGGCCATGAAATCCATGTCCAAGGCGCTCGATCGCCTCATTGCCGATTGCGCCAACGAGGCGCAGCCTGTCGAGGACTGCACCATCATCGCCGCATTGGAGCAAGCCGTTGGCCAGGTGCACTGAGCCATGAAGATCGAGCTGTTCCATGCGCCAGGATGCAGCCGTTGTGCCGGCGCGAGAGAGAGCCTCAAGGCCGCCGCGGAAACGGCAGTCACTGGCCTGGAGTGGCGCGAAATCAATGTGCTTGACGAGATGGACTACGCCGTCGAGCGCGGCGTGCTGTCCTTGCCGGCGGTCGTGATCGACGGCGAACTCGTGTTTTCGTCCTTGCCGACACCGCAGCAACTCCGCGCCGCCTTGATCAGGCGGAACGATCGGAGGCGTTGAAGTGGCGCCCGACGCCCTTCAACAGGCTGTTGCCAATGCCGGCATTGCGGCCATCGGGCTTGGTTTCCTTGCCGGCCTTCTGTTCAGCTTCAATCCCGTCGCCATAGCCTCGATCCCGGTGTCGCTCGCCTATGTGACCAGGGCCCGCGAGAAGAAGCAGGCGATCCTGTTCGGTACGGTGTTCATCGTCGGCATGCTGGTCGTGCACACAGCGATGGGCTTTGCGGCCGGGCTCGGCGGCCAGTGGGTGGCCTCTCTGCTGGGACGGGAATGGGGAGTGGTTGTCGGTCCGTTCCTCATCCTGCTGGGACTTATGTGGGCAGGCTGGGTCCGATTGCCGCTTCCGGCATTTGCCTTGAAGGCCAAACGGCCCTCGGCGGTCTGGAGCGCGTTCCTTCTCGGAGCGGTGTTCTCCGTTGCGATCTGCCCGGTTTGTACGCCGGCACTGGTCGTTCTTCTTGGGGCGACTGTAGGGCTTGGTTCGCCCTGGATGGGCGCCGCGCTGCTTCTCGCGTTCGCTGTCGGGCGCGCGCTTCCCGTTGCCGTGGGCGCCATCAGCATCGGCTGGCTCGAGAATCTGCGCGGCCTGGACCCGTATCGACGCGCCTTCGAGACGGTTGGCGGATTTATCCTGATCCTGTCTGGTCTCTACATGCTGAATGCCTATTTCTTCTGGCTACCGTCGTTGGCCGGTTAGCCGTCGGTGTAGGCGACGCTAAAGAGTCGAGACCGACTCACCTTTGTCTATGAGTGAAATCGATCGTCAGCGAGGAGAAATTGAAGTCCTCGACTGGCTGCGGTGCCGCGTCTTCCCGCTGCAAAGCAACGTACTCGATGTTGGATGGTTTACCTATCGGCTCTTCGGATCCGAGCATCTTTGTGATCTCCATCGAAACCCTGTCAGCCGCAACGACTAAGGCCGTATCCAGGTGCACGTACCTTTGCGTGACGCCGTGCGCGGAGTGTCCAAGCAAACCGGCTATCGTAAGTTCGGAGAAGCCAAGGTCGCCTGCAACGCTAGCGAAGGTATGGCGGAGCACGTGCGGGGTCACGCCGCCAAGTTTCGCCTTCCGGCAAACACGGTCGAGTACGCGGACGACACCAATGAAATGCCCGTCGCCCCAGTCGGCCGGAAAGACGAAGACAGAACCCCCACGGGTGGGCTGGGCTTCAATACAGTCCATCGCAGCTTCTCCAAGCGCTCGGACCTGTTCGCCGCTCTTGGTGTCAGGAAAGCGAATGCAGTGATCGCTCCGACTGAACCACGGCCGCTTTAGTCCCAGCACCTCCATCCGTCGGAAACCGGTCAGGAGCATGAGCCGGATAGCAGCGAGACCGGTCGGATGCTCACCTTCGGCTGCAGCTTCGCGCATCACGCGTCCGAGACGACGGATTTCGTCTTCGCTCAGCCGTCGCTTGCGGCTGCCGACTGCCAGCTGCCGGACGCCTTCCGCAGGATTTTTGCTAATGACGCCGACACGAGTGGCGTGGCCGAGCAATGCCCGTAGTGTGCTGATCGCTCGGCTAGCGACGCCGGGTCCCCCAGTTGACCGGCCACCGCGACCCTTCTTACGTCCGCGAGCCGACTTTCCTGCCGCGATATCCGCCTGCATTCCCTCGATGTCGTGCAAAGTGAGGCGGCTTACGAGCCGGACACCGACCAAGGGCTTGATGTGCGTTTCGATCCGGCTTCGGTCACTCTTGAGTGTCGATGCCTTGATCGGCCGGCGGTTTCTACCGAGGAGACGGCCGGCTTCAGCCTGTTCCAAATACCAATCGCACACTTCCTTGACCGACATGCCGACCCGGACGCCCTGGCGGTCGGCCGCCGGGTCGGCGCCCTCCGCTACAGCGGTGAGCTTCTTGCGGGCGAGGTGGCGTGCGCTCTCGGGCGTCAGCACGCCGTATTGCCCTAGCACCAAGCGGCGGGTCCGGCCTTCCATGTTTCGGTACTGGATGAGGAAGGTCTTCACTCCCGATGGCTTCGCGCGAACTCCGAAGCCTCTCAACTCCGCATCCCACACGAACACGTCGCGATCAGGTTCGGCTTGAAGCGCGTCTACTGCACGTTTGGTAATCTTACCCATAATACGTTTCCTCAAAGACCACACGATTCGTACTGCTTCCCCGGGTTTTCGGCGGAGGCCGGGGAAGCAGGGGGGAAGCACGAGAGCGAAAATCGTAAGGTATTGAGAGGATAGGGCAGGGATGGGTTAAACTGGAGAAAACCTTTGTGGTACAGTCACTTATAGGCTTTGCGGCTAGAGAAAGATGCTGTGGCGTAAATGGTCTGGGCGTGTTGCCAAGGTCGGGGTCGAGGGTTCGAATCCCTTCGCCCGCTCCATTGATCTAGAAGGGTTTCAAGGGGTTTCGACAGAGGCCCGTTTGGCGCTCAGCGCAAAACATTGAGAAACCCCGAACACCCTTCCTTCAAGTTCATCACTGGGGCGTCAGCAGTCGCTGTGCGCTGTAAAAGAATCGCTGGGCTTGCCCCAATGGCCGCGTATTGTCGGGTTAAGATCGCTTTTGCCGCCGCGCCCGACCCAATATCATTAGGCACTCACGCTGCCCTGCCCGTTGGTTGTTGAAGTGATGATGCTCGCCGATCCCCCTCGGGGCCTTGCCAAGGTCTGGTCCGACTATCGGTGGAAAGTCGGCAACTACCTCGACAGGCTGGGTTGCTGGCTGCTCGTGAACGCGCCCACGGCGGGCAAGCTCTATGCCGGCTTGTGGTCGCGCGGCCGGCCGCGGCTGGAACGCTATCCGGGCTGGACCTTCGCGGCCGAGTATTTCATCGAACGGCGGTGGACGGCGTTGCGCCGGGCCGCCCTTTGGGATTTCGCGTTGGAGCAAAAGCTTCGCGTGCCGCTCAGCATCCCATGGTACGCCGGCACGACGGTCGACGTGACCCTCGGCAACGATCAGAGCCTTTGCCTCTATGTCAGCGGATCATTCGAGCCCAACGAGTTTGCTTTCATCGACCGCGTGCTGACGCCGGGCATGACCGTCATCGATGTCGGCGCAAACGACGGTCTCTACACCGTCTTTGCCGCACGTCGCATCGGTCCGTCGGGGCGCGTGCTGGCGGCCGAGCCGAGTTCGCGCGAGCGCGCCAACCTCACACGCAATATCGAACGCAACAGGTTGTCGAACGTCGTTGTGTGGCCATCGGCGCTTGGCGCGGCGGCGGGGCAGGCGAGCCTGAAGATCGCTCACGGCCTGCATGCCGGCCACAATACTCTCGGCACCTTCGCCTATGACGACGTGCTCGCCGTCGACTCCGAGCTGGTCACGGTCGAGACCCTGGACGATGTGGTCCAACGCTGCGGGTTCCCGAGGATCGACTTCATCAAGATCGACGTCGAAGGCGCCGAAGTGGGTGTTCTGCAGGGTGCCCGGCAGGTGCTGATGTCATCGCGTCCGCTCCTCCTCCTCGAGGCCAACGAGCCGGCACTCCAGGCACAAGGCACTAGTGTGCAGGAACTCCTGGCACTCCTTCGCTCCGATTTCCGCTACGACATTCTCGTTTTCTCGGCGCATACAGGCGGCGTCGAGATTATGAAAGAGGGGGCAGCGGTCTCGCCGAACATCGTGGCTGTCCCCTCTGAGCGGACGCAAGACATTCTCGCCAAGGCAGCCTGATCGCCCACCACCATGTCCGAAGTCAAACTGCCGCCGGTCGGCGTCATCATCACGAGCCACAATTGCGAGGCCTATGTCGCTCAGGCCATCGAATCTGTGGCGCGCCAGACCATCCGCAATCTCGAAGTCGTGATCGTCGACGACGCGTCACAAGATCGGACCGCCGACGTGATTGAGCAAACGTTGACGAGGCTAAAGGATCGACGGTTTCGCTTCGTACCGTTGGCCGTGAACCTCGGCCAGACCGGCGCGGCGCGACGAGGGCTCGGCGAACTCAACACGCCCTTCATCTGTTTCCTCGACGGTGACGATGTCTGGCACGAGACCTTCGTCGAACGACATCTCTCCGCTCACCTGAACACCGACTTTCCCGTCGGGTTCACCTATTGCGATTCCCACGTCATCAATGGCGAAGGTGAGGTGCTGGCCGGAACGGCCTGGTGGTTCGAGCGGCCCAACGGGGATCCACCGCATCGTCCAATCGAGCCGGCCGCTGCGCCGACGATCGATGCCGCGAAGGGTGTGGCCGATTTTCCGCCGAAGCTCAGCCTGACGCTCCATGCCGAATGGTCGCCGACCTGGTCGTGCAACAGCATGGCCTCGCTGATGTTCCGGCGCAGTCTGGTCGACCTGATCTACCCAGAGACCGATGAGCAGTTGCGGCTCTACCTCGATCACTATCTTTCGACCTTCGGTGTGCTCGTCGCCGGAAGCATCGCCATTCACGAGTCTCTTTACGCCTATCGAATGCATGGCAAAAACAATCATTCTACGGCGGCGGTCGTCGGCGGCACCTTCGCCACGTCGCGGAACGATTGGGCGGCGATCAACCGTAATATTCTGCAGCTCGTCCATAGGGACATGCAGGCCCGGCGCGACGAGCTCTGTGCTGCTGTCGGCGCAGGGCACTTCAATCATTCCCTAGCTCTGTTTACCGCCGGTATCGCCGATATGAATCGTGACCAGGTCGAGGATCGAGCTCGCGAGGAAAGCCACGACGACAGCGGCGGCGTACTGGTGCGGCTGGGCAAGTTCTTCGGCAACGGCCGTTGAGATGGCTTCCAGAATGAAAACAAAGACACTGGCCTTCGGTTCGATCTACTTCCTGATCCTGGCCGCGGTGACGCTGGTGGGGATCGAGATTATCGCGTCGTTCTACAGTCCGTCTTGGCCAGCCTACGCGCTGCGGTCGACACCGCCGGTCAACAGCTTTCCGCCAGGCGCCGAACTGCCAGCGTGGATGGTGGCGCCGTTCAACTCTTGGGGCATGCGGGATCGCGAACGTAGGTTCGACCCAGCGCCAGCCGGAACGGTGCGGACTGCTTTTGTCGGCGACAGCTTCGTGGAATTCCAGCCGCTGCGGCATAGCCTGCCGGAAGCCGTGGAGGAGCGCCTTCTTAGGCAAAGCAAGAAGGCCGTCGAAGCCGTCAACTTCGGGATCAGCGGGACGAACCCGCGCAGCTACTACTACCGGATGCGCGATGTGGCGCTCCCACTGTCGCCGGACGCCGTGTCGGTGTTCTTTTTTTCCGGCAACGATTTCCTCTTCGGTGACAACTTCAAGTGGGAATGGCTGCCGCCGCTGCTCGACGAATCGCCGGGTCGCTCGATCGTTGGCCGTGTGATGCCGCATACCAACTGGCTGCTGGTCAACCGGTTGCGCCTGTCCGAAGTGCTGAACAGCAACGAGCCGATCGAAGGCGAGTTCGCGACCTTGCAGCAGATCGCCAAGGAACCCAAGGAACAGGGCCTGACGAAGCTCGCGCAGCACATGAAGCGCCACTACTACCCCAATGTGCCGGAGCAGAAATTGAGGGAAATCCTGTCGCGTGGCGACGGGCGGCTGTTCGACCTCTTTGCGGACAGACCGGACGATCAGGAATATCTCGCAGGCTGGTTGCCAAATCTCATCCTGCGCGCCGAACTCACGCCGACATCATTCAATAGTATCACGACACCTCAGCAGGCCGACGCCGCCATCCACCAGAAGGATATCGACGGGACGCTATCGTGGCTGGTGGCCATGTATCGTCTGGCGCATGAGCGCAACGTCCCGTTTTCGCTCTTCATCATCCCGACGGGTGGCGTCGATCCTGCCTTTGTCGATTTCTGGTCGCCCTGGCCGCACTACTACAGTTGGTATCTGCATTGCGACGCGATGCACGAACGGCTCGTCAAAGCACTCCGCGGCACAGATGTGCCGTTCGTCGATCTGCGGCCGATCCTCGAAGGCCGGGTCGATACTTATCGCAAGTCCGATGCGCATTGGACGGAATCTGGCCAGGGTCTGGCGGCCGATCGTATCGCCGAACAACTCAAGGCTACCCTGAAGGCGAAACTCGACTGACAGCACGGGTTGCGCGGTCTCGGCGCGGTGTGCTTAACCACGAGCGTGAACAGCTCGACCGATCCCACTCGAGAGCAAGACCTCGCCGTCGTCCGCACGGTGGCGGACTTGCGTCGCACCGTTGCCGCCTTTCGTAAGGCCGGCCGCACGATCGGCCTGGTTCCGACCATGGGCGCCCTGCATGAGGGACATGTCAGCCTGGTGAAGGGCGCGCTCGACCGGGGTGACGTTCCGGCGACCAGCATCTTCGTCAACCCGACACAGTTCGGACCCAACGAGGATTTCGCTGCCTACCCGCGTGACGAACAGGGTGACTTCGACAAGTTGCGTGCTGCCGGCTGCCGCATCGTCTTCGCTCCGAGCAAAGACGAGATGTATCCCGGCCAGCAGCTCACGACCGTCACGGTGGCGGGTATCACCGACGGGCTCTGTGGTCCGCTGCGCCCCGGCCATTTCGAAGGCGTCGCGACCGTCGTTTCCAAGCTCCTGCTGATGGCGATGCCCGATCGCGCCTTCTTCGGCGAAAAGGATTATCAGCAGCTCCAGGTGATCAAGCGCATGGTGCGCGACCTTTCCATGCCCTTCGAGATCGTGGGCATGCCGACCGTGCGCGAGGCGGACGGGCTCGCGATGTCGTCGCGCAATCGCTACATGAACCCGACGGAACGCGCGATTGCCGCGGGCCTCTATCGCGAACTCAATGCGGTCGCGAAGGCAGCACGAGGCGGTGCGTCCTGTACGGCTGCCGCGGCAGAAGCAGCCAAGGCCTTGCTGGCGGGTGGTTTCGACAAAATCGAGTATCTGACCGTCGTCGATGCCGAAAGCCTGGCGCCCTTGGAAAAGGTCTCAGGGCCTGCCCGCGTCATCGCTGCCGCGCGGCTCGGCCGCACGCGCCTGATCGACAATATCGCGGCTTAGGCCGCTTCCAGCAGACAGACCGAACCCTGCCCGCCGTCGGCACAGATGCTGACGATGGCGCGCTGGCCCTTGGGCATGGCGGCCAGTTCCTTGATGGCCTGGCTCAGGATGCGCGCGCCGGTCGCGCCGAAGGGATGGCCGATCGCGGTGCTGCCACCATTGGGATTGATGCGATCGCGCGGAAAGGCCCCGAAGTCGCGATCGATGCCCGCCTTGTTCTTCCGGAATTTGGCACTTTCCAATGCCTTCAGATGGAAGGCGACCTGGGCGGCGAAGGCTTCGTGGATCTCCCAGAGATGGATGTCGCCATAGCCGAG
Source organism: Reyranella sp. (assembly GCF_004297405.1). GTDB lineage: Bacteria > Pseudomonadota > Alphaproteobacteria > Reyranellales > Reyranellaceae > Reyranella. Next base: position 38,708 of record NZ_SCVC01000046.1, on the reverse strand, counting down.
ATTGTTGCGCGCCAGCAGGCGCGGGATGGCGAAAGCCGGCGCCATCAGAAGCCCCTCGACCCGGAAATCGACGGACGCGATCTCCCAATCGACCAGTTTTACGCGCGGCGTTTTCGCCGGCAGCTTTTCCAGACCCTTCGAGGAAGCGACCCAGAGGGCTGCGGCTCCGTCGGTGAGCGGCGAGGAATTGCCCGCCGTCAGCGTGCCCTTGCCGCTGGTGCGATCGAACGAAGGCTGCAGCTTGGCCAGCCTTTCGAGCGAGGTGTCCTTGCGCGGAATGGTATCGCGCTTCGTGCCGTCGACCTCGATCACCAGGTCATCAAAGAAGCCGCGGTCCCAGGCAGCGACGGCATTGCGATGGCTGGCCAGGGCAATCTCGTCCTGCTCCGCCCGACCGATCTGCCATTCCTTGGCGGTGATCTCGGTATGCTCGCCCATGCTGAGGCCGGTGGTGCGGTTGCTGATCGCCGGAATGAAGAGACGAATGTCCTTCAGATGCAGATGGGTGATGTGGTCGATCTTCTGGCCGAGCGACCGCGCCTGCTGGAACTTGCGCAGCCAATCCGACAGTTGTTGGCCGAGGCCCACCTGCACACGGCTGAGGCTGTCGACACCGCCGACCAGGGCGAGGTTGCGGCTCTCGCCGTCGATCATGCCCGCCGCCTCGATGGTGCCCATCATGCTGGTCGAGCAGGCCATGATCGTCGAGAAGGCTGGCACCGTGGCATCGATGCCGGCGTCCATCAGCACTTCGCGTGCGATGTTGCTCCAGGTGAGGCTGGGCACGACGACGCCCCATACGGCGAAGTCGGGCTTGGCGCCGTCGAGTTCGGCCATCATGTGGCGGGCCACCGGCACGGAAAGCTCGATGGCGTCGAGCTTGGCCAGCGCACCATCCACCTTGGCGAACGGCGTGCGCACGCCGGCCGCCAGCCAGACGTCGGTTGGGCGCTTCATCGGCAGATCCTAAGCGGCTTGTTCGAGTGTCGAGGCGACATCGCGTGTCGTGACTCGGCGCAGGTCGCGCACCTTGGTCGTGTCGAACGGCCGGGCGCGATGCATGGTGCAGCGATTGTCCCAGATCACCAGATCGCCCTGCTTCCAGGCGTGTGCGTAGGTGAACCTGGGCTGAGTTGCGTGCTCAATCAGATCCATCAGGAGCAGGCGGCCATCGGCGACCGGCCGGCCGAGAATGTGCGAGGCGTGCGAAGCGATATAGAGGGTCCTGCGGTGCGAACCGGGGTGGGTGCGGACGACACGCTGCGGCACCGGCGGCAGGGAGGCGAGTTCTTCCGCGCTGTACTTCACGACGCCGAGCTGTTCGCGCGAACGCCAGATCGAATGCTCCGCGACGAGACCTTCCAGTTCCTGCTTCGTCCGGTCTGGCAGCGCATCATAGGCGGCGCGCATATCGGCGAACTCTGTGTCGCCGCCTTCATCCGGAATGACATGGGCATAGAGCATGGAAAGCGCGCCCGGCACGCGACGGAACGAGGCGTCGGTGTGCCAGAGCCTGTTGCCCAGCCAGTCGAGTCGGCGGCGCGCATCGGCTTCGAGCACCTTGCCGTCGCTGTCGAGGTTGGAGATGTCGGCGATTTCGTCCGCTAACAGGCGGTGCTTGATGTCGCGTTGCCGGAGCTTCGCTGCAGAAGCCTCGACGGGGCCGAAGTGGCGTGCGAAGGCGACCTGCCGTTCGTCGTCGAGCTTCTGGCCGTGGAAGATGACGACGGCGTAGCGGTTGATCGCGGCTTCGATTGCGTCGCGATCGGCAGGCTTCAGCGGGGCACCGAGATCGACACCCCCAATCTCGGCAACGAACTCCGGATGCGTTGGCGTAACCGTGATGCTCACAACCGCCTCCTGCGGCTATAGTGCCGACAACCGACATTCTCTCCCAGGAAATGCCATGCCGCAAACGATGAAGCTCGCCCTGCTCGATGACTATCAGAAGGTCGCTCTGCGATTGGCCGACTGGGACCGCCTGCGCAAACGCTGCATCGAGATCACTGTCTTCAACGAACCCTTCGCATCGGTCGATGATGCAGCGCAAAAGCTAGCGCCCTTCGAAATTCTCGGTTTGCTGCGCGAGCGCACTGCCTTTCCGCGGGCGCTGATCGAGAAGCTGCCGAACCTCAAGTTCATGGTGCTGACCGGCGCCCGAGCGGCGAGTCTCGACGACAAGGCTGCGACCGAGCGCGGCATTCCGATTTCCACGACGCCGGGCGGCGGCTCGAACGCGCCGACAGCAGAGCTGGGCTGGGCGCTCCTGATGTCCTGTGCGCGCGATCTTGCCAAGGCTGAGCGCCTGATGCGCAGCGGTGGTTGGCATGACGGCATCCAGCAGATGAACGTGCTGGAGGGCAAGCGGCTCGGCATTCTGGGACTCGGCAAGCTCGGCAGCCGTGTCGCGGGTTACGCCAAGGCCTTCGGCATGGACGTCGTGGCCTGGAGTCAGAATCTCACAGCCGAGAAAGCCGGGGCCATTGGGGTCAAGTACGTCAGCAAGGACGAGCTGCTATCGACCTCGGACTTCATCTCGATCCACCTCGCTCTGTCGGATCGCACACGCGGGCTGATTGGCGCGGCCGAGCTGGCGAAGATGAAAAAGACGGCTATCTTAGTGAACACGTCGCGCGGTCCGATCGTCGACGAGGCGGCGCTGATCGCGGCCCTCAAGAACGGCACGATCGCCCATGCCGGCCTCGACGTTTACGACAAGGAGCCGCTGCCGGCCGGCCACCCGCTGACCAAGCTGGAGAACGTCACCCTGGTGCCGCACCTGGGCTATGTGGTCGAGGAGAGTTACCGCTTCTTCTACGACGGCACGATCAAGGACATCGAGGCTTGGCTGGACGGTAAGCCGATCAATGTCCTCAATCCGGATGCCCTCAAGAAGTAGGCGTCCGGAGGCGAGCTGCGATCAGCCACACAGCGCCGCCCAGAATGACGGCGGCGGAGAGCCATTCACCCTTTGACAGGTTGGGCGGCGATAACCAGCCGAGCTGGGCGGCGGCGGCTTCCAGCACGATGGCGAAGAAGGGCATGGCCGTCAGCGCAATCAGATAGGTCTGCACGCCTGAGCGGTTGATGGTCCAGAAACCGAGCCAGGTTCCGGGCGCGCGGAACACCACGCCGGCGATGATGGCGTAGACCCAGAGCTCGACGCGCCCGAAGGCATCGCCACCGCCGGCCCAGGGTGAGACGATGACGCCGAGGAGTCCGGCCAGCGACCAGACGAAGATCAGCGCCAGAGATGCGGCGACCAGGATCTCGCCGGTGAAGCGGCTGCGCGCGGCCGGATCGGTCTCGCGATTGCGCGGGTGATAGGCAATCATCCACGAAGCCGCGACGGCGACGGTCTCGGAGAGGATCAGCCAGAGTACGCCGCGCCAGGCCGTGTCCGATGCCAGCGCCAGGACGAAAGACGCGATACCGGCGGCGAGCAGGAGCAGGCCCGGCCAGTCGCGTCGCGCTGGCGCCTGACGGGTCAAGGCCCAGCCGGCCGCCGCGCCGATCAGCACGCTCACGGTCGAGATCAGGGTGCTCTGTGTGACGGCGAGCCACACGATGGCCGCCGACGTCGCGCCGTTGATGATGACGCGCATGAAGGCGTAGCTGATCGTCCAGGGCGCCAGCAGGTCGCGCCAGCTTCCCGGCGTGCGCCGGCCCACCCAAAGCATGGCGAGGCCCGCGCTCAGGAGCTGCACGAGCGTGTAGGCCCAGGCGTCGAGATGCGCCCCACTCACGACATGGCGCGTGAACAGGAGATAGGTGGACCAGAGGAACGAATTGCCCAGCGCGATGGCCAGAACATTGCCGCTCATCGGGCCGGTCATGATGGAAGCCTAGGTGCGGAAGCGCAGCAGCAGGTGGTTGACGCCGTTCAGCTTGACGTAGAGGTCTTCGAACTGCGTGTAGAAATCCTCCCACTGCGGCAGTCCACCCTGGGCGCCGAGCGAGGTGTAGATTTCAGCGACGGTCCGGCGGCCATCGATCTGCGAGATGATGCGCGGCGCCAACGACGGAAGCTGGGCGCGCCAGGGAAAGCCGTCGAGGTTGGCGACCAGCGGCGCGCCGGGCTGCAGGCCGGCAGCGAGCTTCTGCGCATCCATCTCGCGGAGCACCGGAATGGCCGAAGTGTCCTCGGGCCGGGCCACCGTGTCGAAGCCGGCACGCGTGGCGTAGAAAATGTGGGTGCGCAGGTTGCCGGCCAGCCGCTCGGCGAAGGCGGCGCGCTCGATCAAGGGCAGGGAGCTGGTCTGGCGGGCGATCACCGGATCGCTCATGTAGGTCGCCGGCTCATAACGCACCGGCTCGAGGAAGGCGACGACGCGCAGGCCGGACTCGGACGCCATCCTGCCGATCTGCGGTACCGTGAAAGCGCGATCGCAACTGTGCAGCAACAGGTCGTAGAGGCCGGCATCCCCGCCGGTGACGTGATCGTTGAGATAGGGGTTGCGGCGGAACAGGTTGGTCGTGGGCAGGAAGCGGATCAGCCGTTTGGCCATCGCCAGCCGGTCTTCCAATGCCATAGATAGCGGGGCGAGGGTTTGCAGCATCTGCTGCAGCGGGTAGACGCCGCTGCGGCCATACTCACCATAGAGCATGACGCCGACGCCGCCGTCGGGATGCAGCACGCTCGCCAACGCCCGCATGCCCGCCGTCGGATCGGGCAGGTGATGCAGCACGCCGGTGCAGTCGATGTAGTCGAACTGTCCGATGTTCATGGACGGCAGGTCGAGCAGCGAGCCGGTCAGGAACTGGATGTTGCGCAGGCCGCGGGCCTTGGCGCGGGCCTCGCAGATCTGCCGAGAGGCCGTGGACAGGTCGAGGTAGACGACCTCGCCCGGACAGCGCCGGTCGACGAGCTGCTGGGCCAGCATGATGCAGGCATCGCCGGTGCCGCCGCCGGCCACCAGGGCCCGAAAGGGCCGAATGAAGTTCAGCCGGCCGGCGAACAGATAATGATTGATCTCGAGGATATGGCTCGGTGTGCCCGTGATCAGCCTGATTGCCTCGTCGCGCGGATCGCGCGCCGGGTAGGGCAACGCTTCGTATTGGGCGCGGACTTCATCCAACGGCGAGGGAACGGTCATTCGGGCCTTGTTTGACGACGGGCGGGGCGCTACCGGGAGGACGGCATCGCCTGCGAATCATTAGTGCAACAAATCAGAGGGCCATGAAAGGCTATTTCGGTATCGGCGTGGAAGGCATCAGCAAGGCCGTGAATGTCGGCACCTTGTTCCGGACCGCCCATGCCTTCGACGCTGCCTTCGTGTTCACGCTGCGTGCCCAGTACAACCATCGGGAAGGCATCCAGAGCGATACCTCCGACACGCCGCGCTCGGTACCGACTTATCATTTCGCCGACCTCGAAAGCTTCCGCCTGCCGCTCGGTTGCCGGCTGGTGGGTATTGAGATCACCGACGATGCAATCGAATTGCCGACCTTCCGCCATCCGCGGCAGGCCGCCTATATCCTGGGCGCCGAGCGCGAAGGCCTCTCGAAGGGCGTGCAGTCCATCTGCGACTACATCGTGAAGATTCCGATGCGTTTCTCGGTCAATCTCGGCGTCGCCGGCGCCCTGGTCATGTACGACCGGCTGGTGAGCCTCGGCCGCCACGCACCTCGCCCGGTCGCCGAGGGAGCACCCACGGAGGCGGTCGAATTGCCGGTATTTGGCGAGCCGATGTACAAGCGCCGCCAGCGCCTGCGGCAAAAAGCCGAGGCAAAACAATAGATTGGCGGGCCATGGTTGCGCCGGAGGGGCGGTGCGACTATCTCACGGCCTCCATGGCCATTCTGCCCACCGAACCGCTGCAAATCGTCGAGCCGCGCACCCCGCACGGCCGCAACGACCTGCGCCGCAATCTGATCGGGCTGTCGCGCGACGATCTGAAGGCGACTCTGGTCGAGGCGGGTCTCGAACCGTTCCGTGCGCGCCAGGTCTGGCAGTGGATCTACTGGCATGGCGTCACCGACTTCGAGCGCATGACCAACATCGCCAAGAAGACGCGCGACCGGCTGGCCGAGCTCTTCGTGGTAGCGCGCCCGGAGATCGTGACCGAGCAACGATCGGTCGATGGTACGCGCAAATGGCTGCTGCGTTTCCCTGACGGCAACGAGGCCGAGACGGTCAATATTCCGGAGCAGGATCGCGGATCGGTCTGCGTCTCCAGCCAGGTCGGCTGCACGCTCACCTGCACCTTCTGCCATACCGGCACCCAGCCGCTGGTGCGCAACCTGACGCCGGACGAGATCGTCGGCCAGTTCATGGTGGCGCGCGACAGCTACGGCGAATGGCCGACGCCGACCGAGACGACGCGCATGCTCTCCAACATCGTCATGATGGGTATGGGCGAGCCGCTGTACAATTTCGACAACGTGGCGACTGCACTCAAGATCGTCATGGACGAGCAGGGCATCGCGCTCAGCCGTCGCCGCATCACGCTCTCGACCTCCGGTGTCGTACCGATGATCGCCAAGGTGGGCGACGTGCTCGACGTCAACCTCGCGGTCTCGCTGCACGCCGTGAGCGACGAGGTACGCGACACGCTGGTGCCGATCAATAAGAAGTGGCCGATCGCCGAGCTGCTGGCGGCGTGCGCCGCCTATCCCGGCGCCCGGAACAGCCGGCGCATCACCTTCGAATACGCCATGCTGAAGGGCATCAACGACAGCGACGCCGATGCGCGCGAGCTGGTTCGTATCCTGAAGCCGATCCACGCCAAGGTGAACCTGATCCCGTTCAACCCCTGGCCGGGAGCGCCTTACGAGTGCAGCTCCAACAACCGCATCCATCGGTTCGCCGAGATCGTGAACGATGGCGGCCTCAGCGCACCTGTGCGCACGCCGCGCGGTCGCGACATCTTCGCGGCGTGCGGCCAGCTGAAGAGCGCGAGCCAGCGCAGCCGACGCGAGAAGGTCCTCCTGTAGTCGCGGCTCAGGTCTTCGTGAAAGCGCTAACGCGCGCGAGGAATGCCCGCTCGCTGGCGACTGGCTGCAATCCTGCCGCATCACCCCAGGCGTCGATGCTGCCGTTCGCATACTCTGCGTAGTACGGCTCGTGGAAGTAGTAGGGGAAGAGGTCTAGCAGCCCATCCCATGTCGGCTGGTCGCCCTTCTGGATCGAGTCGACGATCGCGACCAGGCCACCGGGTTTTAAGACACGCGCCATCTCGGCCAGGACCTCGGCGCGGATTTTTTTCGGCAGCTCGTGCAGCAGGAACGAGGAGACGACCAGGTCGAGGCTGGCGTCGTCGAAGGGCAGCGCTTCCGCCGTCGCCTCGAGAAGCTTCACGCGCGCAGTGCGGCCGATCAGGCGACGGGCTTCTTCCAGATAAGGTGCGCTGAGGTCGATGCCGGTGAGCCTCATGCCGGGCCACGCGCTATGCAGAAAGGCGAGCAGTCGGCCGGTGCCACAGCCGACGTCTAGGCCCAGAACCTCGCGCTGGCGGCGTCCCTTCATCCAGTCAGCAATCGGCCGCAGCATGCGTCGGCGCATGGCGTCGGCGGCGCCGGTGAACAGCACCTCGACTTGCGTGTCGTAGATCGCGGCCGATTCCTCGGTGAGCCAACCGCCGCTCTGGAAATGAAAATTCTGCCGGTAGTAGCGCGGCAGGTGCGCATTGGCCTCGTCCTGGTCCGGCTCATCATTGATGCGGCCATGGCGGCGGGCATCGACCTTGGGCAGATCGCGGAAATAGAGCGCGCTGCGGCGCAACAGCTCGGCCGGATCGGGGCCGAGCAGGGCCGGGGCGGCAAACAGCCCGGCCGCGATATCCTGCCATTCCCGCTCGAACAGGCTGCGCAGGTCGGCCGTCAACTCGGCCCGGGTCGGCATTGGCCCGATGGGAAAATCGGGTTTGGGGAGGGGCTTCAGCAGGCGTCGGCCAGCCGCATAGTGGCCAGCATACCAGGCGACCCGCGCGGTCTGGCGGGCGGCATAGCTCAGGCGGTCGAGGGCGGAAACCATGTGAGGTGCAACTATACCGCCTAATATAGCGGCTTTGCGGCACTCTTGCCCTTACCCTTGCTCCGACGGGGTCGGCCGCTATATTCGCGCGCCTTCACCGAACGGACACGAAAGCCGCCAGCATGAGCGTTTCTTATACCGGCCCCCACAGGAAGGGCGACATCAAGAAGGTCGTCCTGGCCTATTCCGGCGGCCTCGACACTTCGGTGATCCTGAAGTGGCTGCAGACCACTTATGCCTGCGAGGTGGTGACCTACACCGCCGACCTGGGACAGGGTGAGGAGCTGGGGCCGGCACGCCAGAAGGCGGAGCTGCTGGGCATCAAGCCGCAGAACATCTTCATCGACGATGTGCGCGAAGAGTTCGTGAAGGACTTCGTCTTTCCGATGTTCCGCGCCAACGCCCTCTACGAGGGCCAGTACCTGCTCGGCACTTCGATCGCCCGACCGCTGATCGCCAAGCGCCAGATCGAGATCGCACGTGAGGTCGGCGCCGATGCCGTCTGCCACGGCGCCACCGGCAAGGGTAACGATCAGGTCCGCTTCGAGCTGAGCTACTATGCGCTGAAGCCCGACATCAAGGTGATCGCGCCGTGGCGCGAGTGGGAACTCACCTCGCGCACCACGCTGCTCGAGTTCGCCGAGACGCATCAGATTCCCATTGCCAAGGACAAGCGCGGCGAGGCGCCGTTCTCGGTCGATGCCAACCTTCTGCACTCCTCCAGCGAAGGCAAGATCCTGGAAGATCCCTGGGAAGAGGCCGACGAGATCGTCTATCAGCGCACCATCTCGCCCGAGGCCGCGCCCGACAAGGCGACGTACATCACCATCGACTTCGAAAAGGGCGATGCCGTCGCCATCGATGGCGTGAAGACGTCGCCGGCGACCCTGCTCACCAAGCTGAACGAGCTGGGCAAGGCCAACGGCATCGGCCGCCTCGATCTGGTCGAGAACCGCTTCGTCGGCATGAAGAGCCGCGGCATCTACGAGACACCGGGTGGCACGATCCTCTACGCGGCGCATCGCGGCATCGAATCGATCACGCTCGACCGTGGTGCGGGGCACCTCAAGGACGAGCTGATGCCCAAGTATGCCGAGCTGGTCTATTTCGGCTTCTGGTATTCGCCGGAGCGCGAGATGCTGCAGGCCCTGATCGACAAGAGCCAGGAGAACGTCACCGGCACGGTGCGGCTCAAGCTCTACAAGGGCAACACCACGGTCGTCGGCCGCAAGTCGCCCAAGTCGCTCTACTCGATGCAGCACGTGACCTTCGAGGAAGACCAGGGCGCCTACGATCAGCGCGACGCCGAAGGGTTCATCAAGCTGAACGCACTGCGCCTCAGGCTGCGGGCCCTGGGCCAGGGCGGACCGAAGACCTGATCTTCGGGCTCCCGTACGTCCATTCGTTCTTCGATGTCGCCGCCTGGGTGACATCGATGGCGGTGTTCTGGCTGACCACCCGCCACCTTCTTCCAGCCACTGCACTGCCGGCCAATCGCGTTTCCCATCCCGGCGCCTATGCGATCGCTGCCGGCTGCGGTGCGCTTTGCGGCGCCATGTTCTTCGGCACGGCGAATGCCTTGCTTTCGGGCGAGCGGGCCATCGGCTTCTCGATGGTGGGCGGGCTCGCGGGCGCCATCGCTGCTATCGAAGCCTTCAAGCGAATGACCGGTGTCAGCGGTTCGACCGGCATTGTTTTTGCCGCGCCTTTCGCCGCCACGGTCGCGGTCGGTCGGCTCGGCTGCTTCTTCTCCGGACTTGCCGATTTCACCTACGGCACGCCGACGACGCTGCCCTGGGCCGTCGATTTCGGCGATGGCGTCCTGCGCCATCCCGTGCAGCTCTACGAAGCTCTCGCGATGGCGCTGATGTTCGTCGTTCTGATCTGGCGCTTTATTGCACGCGACCGTTTCTGGCTGGCCAACGGCTTCTACCTCACCGTGGGTTGGTATGCGCTCCAGCGCTTCGTCTGGGAGTTTTTCAAGCCCTATGCAACCGTGATCGGGCCCTTCAACCTGTTCCACGTGGTCTGCCTGGGATTGCTCCTGTACGCTGCCGTCATGATCCGCAGCAGGAGCGGTGCATGTACGACGGCATAGCGCGCAAGTCGGCGCCATATCTCTTCCTCGGCCAGACGACATCACTTTGCGAGACCTGCCTCGGTCTCGTGCCGACCAAGATCATCGAGGAAGACGGCGCCATCTATTATTCCAAGCGGTGCTCCGAACATGGGGTGATGAAGACCCTGGTGTCCGACGATCCGATCTACTGGCGCCGTACTCTCGAATATCTCAAGCCTGGCGACCGGCCGTTGGCGCCACAGACACGTACCGATCATGGCTGCCCCTGGGATTGTGGGTTATGCCCCGATCACGAGCAGCATTCCTGCCTGGCCATCGTCGAGATCAACGAGGCCTGCAATCTCGCCTGTCCCGTGTGCTTTGCCGACTCCTCGCCCAAGCGTAACTCCCATCGCAGTCTTGCCGAAGTCGAACGCATGTTCGACGCATTGGTGGCCAGCGAGGGTGAGCCTGATCTGGTTCAGATATCGGGTGGTGAGCCGACCATCCATCCCGAGATTCTCGAGATCCTTGCCGCAGCGCGGCGGCGTCCGATCCGCCATGTCATGCTGAACACGAACGGCATTCGTATCGCCGAGGATCCTGCCTTCGTCGACGCATTGGCCGACCTGACGCCGGGTTTCGAGGTCTATCTGCAGTTCGATTCAATGAACGACGATGCGCTACGCAACATCCGCGGCGCGGCGCTCACCCGCATTCGCCGTCAGGCTCTTGCGGCCCTCGAGGCGCGCAACATTTCGACGACGTTGGTCTGCACGGTGAAGCGCGGCGTGAACGATGGTGAGATTGGTGAAATCATCCGCCACGCGCTCACCTTCCGTTGCGTGCGGGGCATCAACTTCCAACCGGTGCAGGATGCCGGCCGTAACGACGGCTTCGATCCGCGCAAGAATCGCATCGTGCTGTCGGAGATCCGCCGCCGGATCGTCGAGGAGTCCGGTGTGTTCGGCGACGGTGACATGATCCCGCTGCCCTGCAATCCCGCGTCGATTTCTATCGGCTATGGATTGCGCGACGGCGAACGCGTCATCCCGCTGACATCGCTGGTGCCGCGCGATGCGTTGTTGCCGGCTATACCCAACGCCATCTCATTCGAGAAGTATCCTGAGCTGCGGCAGCGTTTCGTCGATCTTCTGTCGCTTTCCACGGCCGACACGAACACGGCGGAGCGTCTTGGCTCGTTGCTGTGTTGCCTGCCCGACGTGCCGATGCCCGAAGGTTCGGGTTACGAGAACGTCTTCCGGATCACGATTGTCGAGTTTCTCGACCGGTTCAATTTCTGCCTGGGCAACGTCAAGCGCTCCTGCGTTCATTTTGTGACGCCGGAAGGCCGGATCATTCCGTTCGACACCTACAATACCTTCTATCGGCCGGGCGCCGCGGGAAATGGGCGGCTGATGAAGGAGCAGGGACGGTGAGCGATCCCTCGGTCATTCCACCGCCACCACCGCCCGTAAATCCGGTTCCGCCCCCGAAAAGCACCGGGCTCGCCTGGTTTTTCCTTATTTCGGGTGGGATCGTGCTGTTTCTTACCCTGGGCTGCATCCTCGCAGTCACCGAGGGTAATCCGTTTAGTGAAATGGGCGGCATAGCCCTTCTATGCGGTTCACCGACCTTGATCCTTGGAGGCCTCTTTCTTTGGCTGGGCTCACGCCGTCTAAACCGCTAAGCAAGCTCGGTATGGTGTTGGGTACTTACGGAGTCTTTGATGCCTTTCGATGACGGCGACCGTCCGGGACGGGGGCGCGGCACCAGCGAGCGGGCGATCAACCTGCCGCCGGCCGTGCTCTGGCTGATCGGCATCAACGTCGCCGTCCAACTCGTGCGCCAACTGCTGGGCGAACAGGCCGACCAGGATATCATCCTGCAGTTCGGGCTGATTCCTGTCGCCTATACGTCTGACCCAAACCACGATCTCTTGTCGCTCATCGTGGCACCCATCACCTATCAGTTCCTGCATGGCGGATGGATGCATCTCGGCGTCAACATGCTGACCCTGGCGGCCTTTGGCGCGCCGGTCGAGCGGCTGCTGGGCGTGAAGCGGTTCGTGTTGTTCTATCTGGTGTGCGGCATCGTGGCCGGCTTCGTGCACATCCTGGTCTACCCCGACTCGCCCGATCCGGTGGTCGGCGCTTCCGGTGCAATCAGCGGCGTCTTCGGCGCCGTGCTGATGCTGATGCGCTATGTCGGCAGCCTGACCTCGCTGCTGCCGGTCGCCGGCATCTGGATCGGCCTCAATGTCTTCTTCGGCCTGTTCGGTGGCGCGCCGGGAGCGGGCGGCGAGTCGATCGCTTGGGTGGCGCATATCGCCGGTTTCGTCTTCGGCCTCTTGGCCATCCGCTTTTTCGCGCCTCGCCTATCGAACGGACCGACTTAGCCGGTTAACAAACCGGGCTATAGTCGGCGTATGGCCGAACAGGCGATCCCCCTGCGTCGCACGCTCCTCGCCAATGCTGTGGCGTTAGCACCGTCCTGGGGCGCGCTCGTCATTCTCTACGGCATGGGTGAACTCAGCGGCCGCGCCATGCTGATCGCGATGGCCGGTATCGCCGTCCTGACCGGCCTGCTGGTCCAGCGTTATCTTGGCTCGTTGGCGCGCTTCGCCCGCTTCGTCGGAGAGCTTTCCGACGAGCGTGAGCCGGTGATGCCGCGGCTTTCCTTCGCGCCGGCCACCGAGGAGCTGGCGACGGCGGCGGCGACCCTGGCTGTGGGTTGGCGTCGTCAGCGCGCCTCGATCGACAATTTGGCAGCCTCCGCCCAAGCGATCGTCGATGGCCTGCCCGACCCGCTGATTTCGGTCGATCGCCAGCGCCGTATCGTGCGGACCAACCTCGCGGCTGCATCGCTGCTCGGCACTGTCGGTGCCGAACGCGACCTCTCGACGGTGCTGCGCCAGCCACAGCTTCTTTCGGCAATCGACGCGCTGCTTGAGACCAGTGCTGATGGGAACTTCGCCAAGGCAGATCAGAGTGCGGTCGAGCTGGCGCTGGCGGGGCCGCCTGAACTCGACCTCATCGCCCATCTGCGCCGCCTGCCGCGCGCGGCAGCCGACGGATCGCTGGCGCTAATCGTGCTGCACGATACGACGGCCTTGCGCCGGGCCGAGCGCATGCGCGCCGATTTCGTCGCCAACGCGAGCCACGAACTCAAGACGCCGATCGCAGGCCTTGCCGGTTTCATCGAAACCCTGCGCGGACCGGCACGCGACGATGCGGTGGCGCGCGAGCGCTTCCTCGGCATCATGGCCGAGCAGGCCGATCGCATGCGCCGCCTGGTCGACGATCTCCTGATGCTGTCGCGCATCGAGCAGCACGAGCACGCGCGGCCGGATGCCGACATTGCTCTCGGCCGGGTGCTGCGTTCAGTGATGGACTTGCTGCAGCTCAAGGCCTCCTCGCGCAACGTGAAGATCGAACTCAGCCTCGATCCGATGCTGCCGTCTGCGGTTGGCGATTTTGACGAGCTCACCATCGTGTTCCAGAACTTGATCGACAACGCCGTCAAGTATGCGCGACCGGCCACGACGGTGCGGATCGCGGCGCGGCCGGTCGGCTCGGATCGGGTGGCTGTCGCAGTGAGCGACGAGGGTGACGGCATTCCCGCTACTCACCTGCCGCGCCTCACCGAGCGTTTCTACCGGGTCGATACGGCGCGCTCGCGCCAGCTCGGTGGCACCGGCCTCGGCCTCGCCATCGTGAAGCACGTGGTCAACCGCCATCGCGGCCGGCTCGACATCCAGAGCAGCCCGGGCAAGGGCTCGACTTTCACAGTCACTCTGCCCGCCGTGCGATAGCTCTTCTCCACCGATCGTCTTTTCTTTGTAACCAGACTGTAGCGCCGTCGCAGCCTGCAGCCGCTACCCACCGACTGGGCAACGCCTTGTATAGGTGGGGGTTACGGTGCTGCGACTGGAAGGGATTACCAAGAGCTTTGGCGGCAAGCATGCCGTCGACGGCGTGTCTCTCACCGTGCCCGTCGGTCAGCTCGTCGGCGTGATCGGCCGGTCGGGTGCCGGCAAGTCGACCTTGCTGCGCATGATCAATCGCCTGGGCGAGCCGACGTCCGGCCGCATCCTGTTCGGTGACACCGATGTCACGGCGCTGCGCGGCCGGCCGCTGCGCGCCTGGCGAGCGCGATGCGCCATGATCTTCCAGCAGTTCAATCTCGCGGGCCGGCTCGATGTCCTGACCAACGTGCTGATGGGCCGCGCTTTCCATATGCCGCCCTCGCGCGCGCTCCTGAAGATGTGGACCGACGATGAGAAGGCGCAAGCACTCTCGGCGCTCGAGGGCCTCGACATGGCACGGTTGGCTGGTCAGCGCGCCGAGACACTGTCGGGTGGTCAGCAGCAGCGGGTCGCCATCGCCCGCGCCCTGGTCCAGGAGCCCGATATCGTTCTGGCCGACGAGCCGATCGCCTCGCTCGACCCGCGCAACACGAAGGTGGTGATGGATGCGCTGCAGCACATCAACCGCCATCTCGGTATCACCGTGATCTGCAACCTCCACAGCCTCGATCTGGCGCGCAGCTACTGCGACCGGCTGGTCGGCATGTCCGGCGGTCGTGTGGTGTTCGACGGTGCTCCGGCCGCCCTCACCGATGCCACGGCCCGCGATCTCTACGGGCTCGAGGCAGGCGACGTGGTCGGCCATGCCGCTCCGCCCCCGATGTTGCCGGCTGGCGTCCAGCCGGGCTTTGCCCTCGCGGGTTCCTGACCTCTCTGCGTTTTCGCGTTTTTCCAAGGAGAACACTCATGCTCACCCGTCGTCTCGCGCTGGGCGCTGCCCTCGCCGCTGCTTCGTTTGCCGGTGCTGCTCACGCCCAAAGCTGGCGCGGCGCCTATCCCGAACTGGTGTTCGCCGTCATCCCGGCGGAGAACGCGTCGGGCGTCACCGAGCGCTATGGCCCGTTCATCGAGTATCTCTCCAAGGAACTCGGCACCAAGGTGACCCTGCGCATTGCCAACGACTATGCAGCGGTGATCGAAGGCCAGCGCAACGGCAGCATCCATCTCGCCGGCTACGGCCCGGCCTCCTACGCTCGCGCCGTCGTCACCGGCGTGAAGGTCGAGCCCTTCGTCACGACCGTGAACAACGACGGCACGATCGGCTACCACTCGGTCTTCTATGTGCGCGCCGACAGCCCCTACAGGACGATCGAAGATCTCAAGGGCAAGAACCTGGGCCTGGTCGATCCCAACTCGACCTCCGGCAACAACGTGCCGCGCTTCACCTTGAACAAGCTCAAGATCAACCCGGACACGTTCTTTGCTCGCGTCACGTACACGGGCAGCCACGAGAACGCGATCATTGCGCTCCAGCAGAAGACGGTCGACGTCGCGGCCAACTGGTGGAATGCGGAGAACGACTCGAATCTGACACGTATGGTCTCCAAGGGTCTCGCCAAGCAGGACGACTTCCGCATCATCTCGAAGTCGGACCTGATCCCCAATTCGCCCTTCGCTTACCTCGCCAGCCTGCCGCCTGACCTCAAGGCCGCCATCGTCAAGGCGTTCAACGAGGCGCCGACTAAGGCCAAAGCGGCGTTTGATAAACTGTCCGACGGCAAGGATCGCGGCTTCACCAAGGTCGATGCCACGACCTACGAGCCGGTGGTCGAGCTGATCAAGTTCGTCGACCAGTTGCGCAAGCAGAAGAGCTGAGCCCAGCGCACGTCGTCCGGGGCGTATTGCTCCCGTGAGTACGCACGTCGTCAGACTGCCCGAGGCGCAGCTCCAGCCTTTGCTGGCGGTGTACAACGCCTCGGTCCGCAGCCGTCGCCGGCACACGCTGCTGATCCTGGCGTGTGTCGCGGTGGCGATGTTGCTGGCCTCGATCTCGGCTGAAGTCTCGCTCTCCAAGCTCGCGGAAAACATCCATCGTTTCCCGAGCTACATCGTCCGGCTGTTCTTTCTCGAGAACGGCCAACCGGTCTGGACCGATTTTGGTGAGTGGTTCTGGGGCCTGCAGCGCTGGCTGAGGCTGCTCGGTGAAACCCTGCTCATGGCCTATGTCGGCACCGTGCTGGGTGCGGGCGTGGCCTTTGTCCTGGCTTTCCTGGCAGCCGCCAATGTGGCGCCGTCGCGCTGGCTGCGCATCATCGTGCGCCGCTTCGGCGAGGTTTGCCGCACCGTGCCGACCCTGGTGCTGGCGCTGATCTTCGTCATTTCCTTTGGCCTTGGCCCGATGGCGGGCGTGCTGGCGGTCATCGTCCATACGTTCGGTGTGCTCACCAAACTGTTTGCCGAAGTCATCGAGAATATCGACATGAAGCCGGTCGAGGGCGTGTCGTCGACCGGCTCGCCCTGGCATGTCGCCATGCGTTTCGGCGCGCTGCCGCAAGTCATGTCGAACTTCACCAGCTACACGCTGCTGCGGTTTGAGATCAACGTGCGCGAGGCGGCCGTCATGGGCTTCGTCGGCGCCGGCGGCATCGGCCAGGATCTCGTCGAGGCCATTCGCAAGTTCTACTACTCGGATGTGTCCGCCATCC
Organism: Reyranella sp.; assembly: GCF_004297405.1. Classification (GTDB taxonomy): domain Bacteria; phylum Pseudomonadota; class Alphaproteobacteria; order Reyranellales; family Reyranellaceae; genus Reyranella. The sequence continues at coordinate 22,161 of NZ_SCVC01000046.1, read as the reverse complement.
TGGTGCTGATCCTGCTGACAGTGGCGGTGATCGACATGCTCACGTCCAAGGCGCGGCATCGCTTGATCGGTCTGGAAGGGAAGCCCTGATGTCGGCCATGCGTCAGCGCTACCCCGAACACTTCCAGCGCTTCGGCCGCGACCGGTTCGTCATGGCGGCGATCGGCGTCGGCCTGTTCGCCCTGCTGATTTATGCGATGGGCCGGCTCGGCTTCTTCGACGGCACGCTGCTCTCGGGCCTGGGTCGGCTGTTCGAGATTGTGGGTCTCATGCTGCCGCCCGATCCCGGTTCGTGGGCGCACGTCAAAACCTACTCGATCTCGCTTCTCGAGACGGTGGCCATTGCGCTGCTTGGCACTCTGTCGGCTGCCGTATTGGCATTGCCAGTCGCCTTGCTGGCGGCGCGCAACGTTACCGCCCAACGTGTCGTGCGCTTCCTCTCGCGCCGCTCGCTCGACACGATCCGCAGCGTCGACATTCTCGTATGGGCACTGATCTGGATCAACGTGGTGGGATTGGGCCCGTTCGCCGGCGCTCTCGCCATTATGACCGCCGACATCGGCAGCTTCGGTAAGCTCTTTTCCGAGGCGATCGAGGCCGCGGATCGCAAGCCGGTCGAAGGCATCACCTCGGCTGGCGGCAGCCATATCTTCGGCATCCGGTTCGGTATCCTGCCCGAAGTCTTTCCCGTGCTGATGAGCCAAGTGCTCTACTACTTCGAGTCGAACACGCGGTCGGCCTCGATCATCGGCATCGTCGGCGCGGGGGGCATCGGTTTGCATCTCGCCGAGGCGATTCGCACCCTCGAGCTACAACAAACCTCCTTTATCGTTCTGATGATCCTGGTGGCGGTCGCTGCCATCGACTTCCTTTCGAGCCAACTGCGCTTCGCCATGATCGGCCGGCGTGGAGGAGTATCCGTTTGACCGATCTGTCTCCCGATCTGGCCGAAACGCCCCGATACGCACTCTATTACGCGCCACGGGCCGACGAACCGCTGGCCCGCACCGCCACACAATGGCTGGGTCGTAACGCCGAAACGGGCCAGAGCCGCGCCCTCGTACCCGTGGCCGGCATCGCCTACGAGCGGCTGGCCGCCATCGTCGCCGATCCCCGGCTCTACGGTTTCCACGGCACCTTGAAGGCGCCGATCGCACTCGCCGATGGCATCACGGAACGCGACCTGCTCGACGCGGTAGGCCGCTTCGCCATGGGCCAGCGGCCGATCACCGTGCCGACGATGGTGTTGACCGAGTTGTCGGATTTCCTTGCCCTGGTTCCCGGCGCGCGCTGCGTGGAGCTTCACGATCTTGCCGACCAGTGTGTCGTCGAATTCGACGAGTTCCGCCGCCCGGCCGACGAAGCCGAACTGATGCGCCGCCGCGGCTCGGGTTTGTCGCAGCGCCAGGACGATCTACTGGTGCGCTGGGGCTATCCCTATGTGCTGGAGCATTGGCGCTTCCACCTCACCCTGAGCGGGCGCCTGCCCGACGAGCGGGAACGCCAGATGGTCCTCGCGGAGCTGCGCCGCCGCTTTGGCGGCGAAATCGACCGGCCTCTGGCGGTGCGTGACCTTTGTGTTTTCCGTCAGCCGGGCCTCGGTCGGCCCTTCTCGGTGCTGGCGCGCTTCAGGCTCGGCGGAGGGCGTCGCCTGAGTACGCAAGTGTGGCAAGCAGCGTAACGAAGCGGGTGGCCGCCTCGTCCAGCGGACCATCGTTGACGATCGTCATCAACCGTGGATCGTCGATCCTGTAGGCATCGGCGCGGTCGAGCCGGGCCACCGCTTGAACTGCCGTTTCGCGGCCGCGGGTGGCCAGGCGCTGCTCAAGGCGTTGCGGTGACGCCGTGATCAGTACGGGACGCGCCAGCGAATCGAGGCCGCCGGTCTTCTGGAAGTGGTCGCGCGAACCGCTCACCACCACGGCCATGCCGGCGCGCCGCCAGTCGTGGATCTCGCGGCCGACGCCATAGTCGTTGCCATGCGCGTGCCAGTGATAGGCGAAGAGGCCATGGGCGAGACGCGTGGCGAACTCCGCCCGGCTCAACGCCACATGGTTCTCGCCGCCACTGTCGGCCGGCCGTGTGATGTAGCGATGGGCAAAGACGACCGGCGCGTCGGCCGGCAGCAGGGCACGGGCGCGGCCCAGCACCGAGTCCTTGCCGGCGCCCGAAGGACCCATGACGTAGACGAGGGTGCCCTCCATGTCGTGCACCCTCAGACGACGCGGTCGCCTTCGCGCCAGACGGCGCGCACGACGGCAGCACCATCGACGGCGCGGACGCGCACCAAATCGGCGCGGCGGTCGACGGCGATCTCGCCGCGGTCACCGAGACCGACGGCCTTGGCAGGATTGAGCGACGCCAGCCGCACCGCCTGCGGCAGCGAGATCCCGATGCCGGCGGCGGGCAGCTTGAAGATGCTCTCCATCAGGCTCGCCGGCACGTAGTCGGAAGACAGGATCTCGGCATGGCCAGCACGCACCAGATCGATGGCGGCAATGTTGCCGGAATGCGAGCCGCCCAGCACGAGGTTGGGCGCACCGACCAGCACAGCGAGGCCCGCATCACGCGACGCCTGGGCCGCCTCTCGCGTGGTGGGGAATTCGGCGATGGTCATGCCGTTCGCTACAGCCTCTTTAACGTGCGCCTCGGTGGCGTCGTCGTGGCTGGCGATCGGCAGGGCCCGCGCGTGGGCGCGGCTCACGATCTCACTGCGATGCCGGGTGGCATTTCGGTGATGCAACTCGGTGACGCGGATCGAGAATTCCTCGAACTGCTCGTCGGTCATCGCATGCTTGCCCTTGTAGTACTGCTTCAGCTTCTCGGGATCGAGGAATTGACGCTGCCCGGGCGTGTGATCGTTGATCGAGACAAGACCGACCAGCGGCAGGTCGATCCACTTGTCGACGGCCTCGACGGCATCGTCGGCCGAGATCTCGCAACGCAGATGGATGCGATGTTCGGCGCGCGTCATCTGCCGATCGGCAGCGGCGCAGACCGCCTCGATCATGCGCTCCCGGTTCTGCACTCGATCCGATTTGCCGTGCACGTCACCCAGCGCCAGCGAATCGTAGACGGTGGTAATGCCGGCGGCGCTGATCTGCGTGTCGTGTGCCATGACGGCGGAGACGCTCGGCCACTTCACGCCAGGTCGCGGCGCGAAGTGCTTCTCCATGTTGTCGGTATGCAGCTCGACCAGGCCGGGCAGGAGGTAGTCGCCTTCGAGGTCGATGACGTCCGCGACATGGCTGCGACCGGCCGCGACTTCGGTAATGCGCCCGTCGTGCAGCACGACAGTGCCGTCGAACTCGGCATCGGCCGTGACGATACGGGCGTTGGTCAGGATGGTTTCGCTACGCATGGCAGGCTCCAGCCGGGGATGCGGGGGGAAGAACTTCATGGATGCGCGTGGCGACGGCGTCGCGAACACCGGTGTCGTGAAAAATGCCGACGACGGCCGCGCCGGCATCGCGGCGCTGACAGATCAGCTCGACGACGCCGTCACGATTGGCGGCATCGAGCGAAGCCGTGGGCTCGTCGAGCAGCAGGATCGGATAGTCGACGATCAGCGACCTCGCGATGTTGATGCGCTGCTGCTCACCGCCCGAGAAGGTGGCAGGTGGGAGCGCCCACAGGCGGGCGGGAATGCCCAGCATGCCCAGAAGGAACTCGGCGCGGTGGCGCGCCTCTGTCGCTTCGATGCCCCTGCGCAACAGCGGTTCAGCCACGACGTCCACGGCGGCAACGCGCGGGATCACTCGCAGGAACTGGCTGACGAACCCCATGGTGCGGTGACGCACGTCGAGCACGGTGCGCGGTTCCGCTCCCACCAGCTCGGTCCAAGCATCGTCCTGTCGAACGCGGATGGACCCGGCGTCGGCGCGATAGTTGCCATAGAGCGACCGCAGCAGGGTGCTCTTGCCTGCACCCGAGGGGCCGACCAGGGCCAGGCATTCGCCCGGCGACACGGCAAGCGCCACATCGTGCAACACGGGAAGGGCTAGATCGCCGTGGGCATGGACGATGAAGGATTTGCTGAGGCCCGAAACGCGCAAGGCGGGCGGCATGGTCGGATCTCCGCAGCTCATGTGGGGCGGTTCATACGGGCAGGATCGAAGCGACGAGCATCTGCGTGTAGGCGTGCTGCGGATCGTCGAGGACCTGGTCGGTCAGGCCGTCCTCGATGACAGCGCCGCCCTGCATCACCATCAGCCGATGCGTCAGCAAACGGGCGACGCCGAGATCGTGGGTCACCAGCACGGCCGACAGATGCAGGTGTTCGACGAGGCCGCGCAGAAGATCGAGGATGCGCGCCTGCACGGAGACATCGAGGCCGCCCGTCGGCTCGTCCATGAACACGAGCCGCGGCCCGCTCACCAGGTTGCGGGCGATCTGCAGGCGCTGGCGCATGCCACCAGAGAAGGTAGTTGGCCTGTCGTCGAGCCGGTCGGCATCAATTTCGACACGCGCCAGCCAATCGGCGGCGCTGCCGCGGATCTCGCCATAGTGGCGCGCGCCCACCGCCATCAGCCGCTCGCCGATATTGGCGCCGGCGCTCACGCCCATGCGCAAGCCTTCGCGCGCATCCTGGTTCACAAACCCCCACTCGGTGCGCGTGAGCAGGCGGCGACGCGCTTCGGAGAGGCGATGCACGTCGACAGCGCCGGCCGATGCCGTCTCGTAGGTAACCGAGCCTTCGTCGGGTGTGAGGCGACCTGCGAGGCAGTTCAGCAAGGTCGTCTTGCCCGAACCCGATTCGCCCACGATGCCCAAGACCTCGCCCGGCCATAGATCGAAGCTGACGTCCTGGCAGGCCACACGGCCGCCGAAGCGCTTGGTGACGTTGCGCGCCGAGAGGAGAGGGGACGAAAGCGTCGGTGCGCTCATCGCCGTCCCTCGCAATAGTCGGTGTCGGAGCAGACGAACAGGCGCTTGCCGGCATCGTCGACGATCATCTCGTCGAGAAAGCTCTCGGTGGAGCCGCAGAAAGCGCAGCACTCGTTCCAGCGCTCGATCTCGAAGGGATGGTCGTCGAAGTCGAGGCTCTTCACCGGCGTGTAGGGCGGCACGGCGTAGATGCGCTTCTCGCGGCCGGCGCCGTAGAGTTGCAAGGCCGGGCTGCGGTCGAGCTTGGGATTGTCGAACTTCGGAATGGGCGAGGGGCTCATGATGTAGCGCCCGTTCACCTGCACCGGATAATTGTAGGACTTCGAGATTCGGCCGTGCCGGGCGATGCTCTCGTAGAGGCTAACCTGCATGACGCCGTATTCGGACAGGGCGTGCAGGGTCCGCGTCTCGGTCTCGCGCGGCTCCAGCATGCGCAATGGCTCGGGAATCGGCACCTGGAAGACCAGGATCTGGCCGCCCTTGAGTGGTGTCTCCGGCACGCGATGGCGCGTCTGGATGATGGTGGCCTCTTCCGTGCGTGTCGTCGTGGCGACGTCGGCTACATGCGCGAAGAAGCGGCGGATCGACACGGCATTGGTCGTGTCGTCGGCGCCCTGGTCGATCACCTTCAGCGTGTCGTCGCGGCCGATGATGGCGGCCGTCACTTGGATGCCGCCGGTGCCCCAGCCATAGGGCAGGGGCATCTCGCGTCCGCCGAATGGCACCTGATAGCCCGGCACGGCCACCGCTTTCAGGATGGCGCGGCGGATCATCCGCTTGGTCTGCTCGTCGAGGTAGGCGTAGTTATAGGCGCCCTCGGTAATGCTGGTGTCCGGCATGGCCTACTCCGCCGCCTGGCTGAGGGTTACAGCCTGCTCGGCCGCGCGCCGGTTGCGTTCCTCGACCTCGGCGCGCAGCGCCCGCACCACCACCAATTCCGACTGGAAGTCGACATAGTGGGGCAGCTTCAGGTGCTGCACGAAGCCCGAGGCCTCGACATTGTCGGAATGCGCCAGCACGAACTCTTCGTCCTGCGCAGGCGAGTCCGCGCTTTCCGCGAGTTCACGGGCGCGCAGCGCGCGATCGACCAGGGCCATTGCGATCGCCTTGCGTTCCGCATGACCGAAGGCCAAACCATAGCCGCGGGTGAACTGCGGCGGGACGTCGTGCGAGCCGGCGAATTGATTGACCATGTCGCACTCGGTGACGTCGATCTCGGCGATCTCGATGGCGAAGCCCAGCTCCTCGGGAATGAACGCGACCGGCACATGGCCGTAGCGGATCTCGCCAACGAAAGGATGATTGTTGCCGTAGCCGCGCTGGGTCGAGTAGCCGAGCGCCAGCAGGAAACCTTCGTCGCCGCGCGCCAGGTTCTGCAGGCGCAACGGCCGGTCCGCCGGCAGGCTGAGCGGATGGCGCGTGAGATCGTCGGGTCGCTCGCCGGTGGCTTCGGGCGGCGGTTCGAGCAAGCCTTCACGGGCCAGGATATCGCCGACATGCGGCAGCGCGTGCGCCGTATCGGCGGGCGCGGTCGGTGCCTCCGGACGATCGGCGGCGACGGCCAGCGAGAAGTCGAGCAGGCGATGTGTGTAGTCGTAGGTCGGCCCCAGCACCTGGCCACCCGGCACATCCTTGAAGGCGGCCGAGATTCGCCGCTCCGCCACCATGCGTGCCGTGTCGAGCGGCTCGGAATCGCCGAAGCGCGGCAGGGTCGTGCGGTAGGCGCGGAGCAGGAAGATCGCTTCGATCAGATCGCCGCGCGCCTGCTTGATGGCCAGCGCCGCCAGGCGCCGGTCATAGCAGGAGCCCTCGGTCATCACGCGGTCGACGGCGAGGCCAAGCTGCTGGTCGATCTGCTCCAGCGTGAGCTCGGCGAGGTCGCGGTCGCCACGGCGCCGGTCGGCAATCAGATGCAGCGAATGGGCGATGGCGGTCTCGCCACCTTTCACCGCGACGTACATGGCGAGACCTCCACGGAGATGCTGCGCGGCAGCGCGAGAAGCTGGGACCCTGTGGTGAAGATCAAGTCGACACCGCATGGGAAGAGCGCGTGATTGGTGGCGCACTGGCGCCAGAACCAGTCGTCCAGCCCGGCAATGGCGAGCTGGGTCTCGCCCTTGATGCCCGGGCCGCGCCCGGTGCGGACCGGACCAGTACCGAGAGCCGGCACCTCGATCAGTAAGGTGGCCGAGCGATCAGGGTAGGTGTCGGTGCCGCTGGCGAACCCTTCGAAAGGATCCGCATCGTCATGCGACAGCACGGCGAAGGTCGCGGCCGCGCGATCCTCGATAATCGGCGTGCCGGTGTGGAAGCGCAGATAGTCGCGAACCTCGGGCGTGTTGAATGAGGGCGCCAACCAGAGCGGCGTGTCGCGATCGGCCAGGGTCAGCAGATAGGCCGTGGCGGCCGGTGAGATCATGCCGGGTCCCTGCGGTGCATCGGCGAGAGTTACGATGCGGCCCGGATGGCTGAAGGCGTCGAGCACCTCGCGAAAGAGCTGTTGGGCGTCGTGCGAAGGATCGGCAAGGCCCGGCGACAGGGAACTCAGCGTGCCGCTCATGTGCCGGCCTCGCGCGCGACGGTAAAGAACTCGACCTTGGTGGCGGCGGCACGCGCAGCGATCAGGCGATGCCGGGCCTCGGCTTCGTCGGCGAGCGGCGACACGATCTCGGCCTCGAGCCTGTCGCGCCACTCCTCGCGCTGGCCCAGCGCGTCGAGGACGGCCACGATCTCGGCTTGATGGGCGTGGCGACCGCCGACGTAGCCGAAGCCGACCTCACCTGTTTCTAACCGGACGGCGGCGCGTGTCACCGTCATCTCGCCGGCGCAGAAGGGAGCGCCGTTGCCCGAGATACGACCGTGCAGCATGACGAGCCCGGTCTCGGGCCGACGCAGGATAGTGTAAGCGGGGACAGGGCCCAGTGCCTGCCATAGCAAGTCGAGACGGGCTTCGGGTGCTTTCGCCAAAATGGAAAGCCACCGGCGGCGGCGGTCGACGGCCTCGGTGTCGGATTCTTTGCAAGACATGGTGTGCTCTTGAAACGAGCCGCACCATCGGCAGAGCGCGTTACCGTTCCGAGGGGGTAGAGTTAAGATCCTGTGACGAGTGCTGGTTTGTCCCCAATAGTGCTTTGGCCAATAGCGGGTCTGTCACAAAAGGCTGTGGCGTAAGCCGAGAGGCAGGGCTCCGAGCTTTTGTTCCGAAATGCTCTGCATACTCGGTGAAAAGAAAAATAGTCCGATTTGTCAGTGGCTTAGAGGAAGAATGGGACTTCGTCCTCAGTGCCAGGAAATCGATGTCATTGAAGTGTCATATAAGAGTCATATGACAGTGACGTGCGGCTCCTAGGGGAAGGGCGCTTCGGAATTCATCGAAGGAGAACCCTATGCACTTCGCCAAAATTGCCCTGACGACAGCGGCGCTCGCGCTTTCGTCGGTCGCCGCTTACGCCGCCGACATTTCCGGCGCCGGCGCGACCTTCCCGTACCCGATCTATGCCAAGTGGGCCGACACCTACAAGAAGGAGACCGGCGTCGGTCTCAACTACCAGTCCATCGGCTCGGGCGGCGGCATCAAGCAGATCAAGGCCAAGACCGTGACCTTCGGCGCGACCGACGCGCCGCTGCCCGGCAAGGAGCTCGATGATTCGGGCCTCGCCCAGTTCCCGATGGTGATGGGCGCCATCGTGCCGGTCGTGAATCTCGAAGGCATCAAGCCGGGTGAGCTCACGCTCGACGGTACGACGCTCGCCAAGATCTATATGGGTCAGATCAAGAGCTGGGACGATGCCGCCATCGCCAAGCTGAACCCGAACGCCAAGCTGCCCAAGCAGGCGATCGTGCCGGTGCGCCGCTCGGACGGCTCGGGCACGACCTTCAATTTTGCCTACTACCTGGCTGACATCAGCCCGGAGTGGAAGTCGAAGGTCGGTGTCGCCACCGCGCTCGAGTGGCCGGTCGGCATCGGCGCCAAGGGCAACGAGGGCGTTGCCAACAACGTCGCCAACACGAAGGGCTCGATCGGCTACGTCGAGTATGCCTACGCCAAGCAGAACAAGCTCATCCACACCAACATGATCAACAAGGCGGGCAAGACGGTCGCACCGACCTCGGCCACCTTCCAGGCCGCTGCTGCCAATGCCGATTGGAAGTCGCAGCCCGGCTACGGCGTGATTCTGGCCAACCAGCCCGGCGACCAGTCCTGGCCGATGACCGCGGCGACGTGGATCCTGATCTACAAGAAGCCGGTTGATGCGGCGACCACGGGCGAAGCCCTGAAGTTCTTCGCCTGGTCCTACGCCAAGGGCGGCAAGTCGGCCGAGGAGCTGGACTACGTGCCGATGCCGGCCAACGTCGTCGCCGACATTCAGAAGATGTGGTCTGCGGAGATCAAGGACGCCGGCGGCAAGCCGCTTTTCTCGCCGACCAACTAAGGCTCGCGGGAGGGCGGGTGGTTTCCACCCGCCCTCCATTCGTCCTTTCCACCCGAGCGTACCTGGGTGGAGAGGCAGGGGGAGGAGCATGGGTTCGAGGGGGCGTGACGTGAGCGAAGTGGCTTTAAGAGACGCAAACGTGACGGCTAGAGAGTCGTCATCGCGCGCTGCCGTCCTGCGACGGCTGAGACTGAACGACCGGATATTCCATGGGCTGACCCGAGGTGCCGCTCTCACGGTGCTGGCGCTGCTGAGCGGGGTCATCATCGCCCTGATCATTGGTGCCGCGCCCGCGCTCGGCACTTTCGGCTTTTCCTTCTTAACCAGCCAATCCTGGAACCCGGTCACTGAGAAGTTCGGAGCACTGGCGCCGATCTACGGCACGCTGGTCACCTCCTTCATCGCCATGGTGATCGCTGTGCCGGTCGGCCTGATGGTGGCCTTCTTCCTGACCGAGCTTTGTCCGATGGTGTTGCGCCGACCGATCGGCATCGCCATCGAGCTGCTGGCTGGCATCCCCAGCATCATCTACGGCATCTGGGGCTTGTTCGTGTTCGCGCCCTTCTTGCAGAAGTACGTGCAGCCCTTCCTGATCGACACCTTCGGCAGCATTCCCATCCTCGGCACGCTCTTCGAAGGACCTCCCTACGGCATCGGCATGCTGACGGCGGGGCTTATTCTCGCGATCATGGTGCTGCCCTTCGTCACCTCGATCTCACGGGACGTCTTTTCGGCCGTCCCGCCGGTCCTCAAGGAAGCGGCCTATGGCGTGGGCTGCACGACCTGGGAAGTGTTCCGCAACGTCGTTTTGCCCTACACGAGGGTCGGCGTGATCGGCGGCTTCATGCTGGGTCTGGGCCGCGCGCTCGGCGAAACCATGGCCGTGACCTTCGTGATCGGCAACGCGCACAAGGTTTCCGCTTCGATCCTGGCGCCGGGCACCACGATCTCGGCCTCGATCGCCAACGAATTCACCGAGGCAGTCGGCGATCTCTACACCTCCTCGCTGATCGCGCTCGGCCTGATCCTGTTTTTCATCACCTTCATCGTGCTCGCCATTGCCCGCTACTTGCTGGCGCGTATGAACCGGTTGGGGTAACGCCATGTCTGCTGCCGCCGCGAATTCCCTCTATGCCGGCCGCCGTCGCCGCAACGCCATTGCTAAAACCCTGGCGCTGGCCGCGACCATCTTCGGCCTCGGCTGGCTCGTCCTGATCCTGGGCGTACTGCTGTTCCACGGCCTGTCGGGCCTGTCGCTTGCCGTCTTCACCGAGAACACACCGCCGCCCGGCGCCGCTGGCGGCTTGGCAAACGCCATCATCGGCAGCGTGATCATGACGGTGCTGGCGGTCATCATCGGCACGCCGATCGGCATCCTGGCCGGCACCTACCTTGCCGAGTATGGGCGCCACGACAAACTCTCGAACGTCGTGCGCTTCATCAACGACATCCTGCTCAGCGCGCCGTCGATCGTGATCGGCCTCTTCATCTACGAGGTGATGGTCGCGCCGATGGGCCACTTCTCCGGCTACGCCGGCGCCGTGGCCCTGGCTGTCATCGTGATCCCCGTCGTGGTGCGCACGACCGAGGACATGCTGACCCTGGTGCCTGACACGCTGCGCGAGGCGGCCGCGTCGATTGGCCTGCCGCGCTCGCTCATGATCATGCGGATCGCCTATCGCGCTGCCCAGGCCGGCATCGTCACGGGCATCCTGCTGGCCATTGCCCGCATCAGCGGTGAGACGGCGCCACTCCTGTTCACCGCTCTGAACAATCAGTTCTGGAGCCTGAACATGAATGCGCCGATGCCTAGCCTGCCTGTGGTCATCTTCCAGTTCGCCCTGTCGCCCTACGAGGAGTGGCAGAAGCTCGCCTGGACCGGTGCGCTCCTGATCACCGTTACCGTTCTCGCCCTCTCCATCTTTGCCCGATCCCTCACCGCAACGAGGAAACAGTAATGAGCATCGCATCTTCTGGCGGGCCTAGCCTTGCCGTTCCCGTCGCCAGCCATGCAAGCCTCGACACGTCGAAGCTCACGCCCAAGATCTCGATCAACAATCTCGAGTTCTTCTACGGCGACAGCCGTGCCCTGAAGGGCATCTCTCTGTCGCTCTATGCCAACAAGACGACCGCCTTCATCGGCCCGTCGGGTTGCGGCAAGTCGACCCTGCTGCGCGTGCTCAACCGCATGTACGACCTCTATCCGGGCCAGCGCGCCACCGGCGAGGTGCAGTTCGACGGCGACAACCTGCTGCGCGCAGATCAGGACATCAACCTGCTGCGCGCCCGCATCGGCATGGTGTTCCAGAAGCCAACGCCCTTTCCGATGTCGATCTACGAGAACATTGCTTTCGGCGTTCGGCTCTATGAAAGCCTGCCGCGCTCGGAACTCGACGGCCGCGTCGAACAGGCTTTGCGTCGCGCCGCGCTGTGGGACGAGGTCAAGGACAAGCTCGACGCCAACGGGCAGAGCCTGTCGGGTGGTCAGCAGCAGCGCCTTTGCATCGCGCGTACCGTTGCGGTGAAGCCCGAGGTCATCCTGTTCGACGAGCCCTGCTCGGCGCTCGATCCGATCTCGACCGCCAAGATCGAGGAGCTGATCGACGAACTGAAGCAGGACTACACGATCGTCATCGTCACCCACAACATGCAGCAGGCGGCGCGCGTCTCCGACTTCACCGCCTTCATGTATCTCGGTGAGCTGGTCGAGTTCGGCGGCACGGCGACGTTGTTCACCACGCCGCGCGACAAGCGCACCCAAGCCTACATCACCGGGCGTTTCGGCTGAGTTGATCCAGCCGATCAGACAAGAGCAGAAGAAGGGACAAGACATGCCCGAGCATACTCTGAAGCGTTTCGACGAAGAGCTGGAGCGGCTGAGTGCCACCATCAGCGAGATGGGTGGCCTTGCCGAGAGCCAGCTCGCGCAATCGCTCATCGCCTTGCGTGATCGTGACACTGAGGTGGCCGAGAGGGTGATCGCCGATGACGCCCGTGTCGACGCGCTCGACGAAGCCGTGCAGGAGCAGACGGTTCAGCTCCTCGCGCTGCGTCAGCCCATGGCCGTCGACCTGCGCGTCATCCTGTCCTCGATCAAGATCGCGGCGGCACTGGAGCGTATCGCCGACTATGCCAAGAACACCGCCAAGCGCAGCATCGTGCTGTCGCAGAGTAACGCGCCAGCTTCGGCGGTGACCGGCATCGAGCGGCTGGGCCGCCTGGTTCGCACGGCGCTGAAGGATGTGCTCGACGCGTTCGCCCACGGCGATGTCGCCAAGGCACACGACGTCTGGCAGCGCGACGAGGAGATCGATCAGGTCTACACCGGCCTGTTCCGCCACCTGCTCACCTACATGATGGAAGATCCGCGCACGATCACCGCCTGCACGCATCTCCTGTTCATGGCCAAGAACATCGAACGCGCCGGCGATCACGTGACCAATATCGCCGAGCTGGTGAGCTTCCGAGCCACCGGCCACGGTTTCGACGAGGTGAGGCCGAAGGGCAGCGCCTCCCTTTACACGACGAGTAACGCACCATGAGCATGACCGCCGTGACTCCCGCCCGCCGCGACGCTCAAGCTCCCACGATGAAGCCGCGCGTGCTGATCGTCGAAGACGAGACCGCGCTGGTCGAGTTGCTGCGGTACAATCTCGAACAGTCGGGCTTCAAGGTCGATGTCGCTTTCGATGGCGAAGAGGCGCTTCGGGCCGTCCAGGAAGATGTACCTGACCTCATCCTGCTCGACTGGATGTTGCCGCTGATGTCAGGCATCGAAGTCTGCCGTCAACTGCGCCGTCAGACCTCCACCGCCAACGTGCCGATCATCATGCTGACGGCGCGCGGTGAAGAGGGCGATCGCGTGCGCGGGCTCGACGCCGGCGCGGACGATTACGTGCCCAAACCCTTCTCGCCGACCGAGCTGGTGGCGCGCATCCGTGCCGTGCTGCGGCGCATCCGGCCGGCGTTGGCCGACGAGGCGCTGTCCTATGCCGATATCGTCATGGACCTCGTGGCGCATCGTGTGACGCGCGGTGGCAAGCCGATCCACCTCGGGCCGACGGAATTCCGTCTGCTGCGTCACTTCATGGAACATCCAGGCCGCGTCTTCTCGCGCGAGCAGCTCCTCGACGCCGTGTGGGGCAAGGATGTCTATGTCGAGGCTCGCACGGTCGACGTGCATATCCGCCGCCTGCGCATCGCCTTGAATGGCGAGAGCCATGTTGACGTGATCCGCACCGTTCGCGCCGCCGGCTACGCCCTCGACGCCACGCCAGGCTGATACGGGTAACCCCCAAGGCGGGGTTTTCCACACGGCCAGTAACGGTTTTGTAGCGTCCACCCTCTACACGGGGTTTGCCCATTCCAAGCCGGCGCCCCACGCCCCGCTCCGGAATGGGTCGGTTCCCCCGGCTCGGACGACACCCGACGCCGAATTACTGACCCCTCCTTCCTCAGGAAGGAGGGGTTTCTTTTTCAAAGCGACGACGGACGATCACGGCCAGCACGAGCGCGGGCAGGCCGAGCAGCGCGGTGTAGAGGAAGAAGATCGCGTAGCCACCGAACTTGTGCACTGAGGAGAACTCCGCCTGCAGCTTGTCCACGATCCAGCCCGATGAGCCGCCCATCAGTTTGCCGGGCAGGGTCATGATCGAGGTGAAGAGCGCGTACTGTGTTGCGGTGTAGGCCGTGTTGGTGAGACCGGACAGGAAAGCGATGAAGATCGAGCCCGACATGCCGCCGACCAGATTGTCGATGCTGATGGCGATGGTGAGGATCAGGGTGTCGGGCTGGCCGACCAGTGCGAGCCACGAGAAGGTGAGGTTGCTCGCCGCGATCAGGAATACCGCAACCACGAGCAGCCGCGCCGCGCCGATACGGAAGACCAGCACGCCGCCCAGCAGCGCGCCCAGGATCGACATCACGAAGCCGTAGATCTTGGAGACGTTGGCGATCTGCGACAGCGAGAAACCCATGTCGATGTAGAACGGGTTGGCCATCACGCCCATGGCGATGTCGGAGAGGCGGAAGAGGCCGATGAACAGCAGGAGCACGACGGCCATCCAGCCGTAGCGTGCGAAGAAATCGACGAACGGGCAGACGATGGCGCCGTAGACGAAGATCAGCGCCTTGCGTACCCACCCGGGCATCGTGCCGAGACCGGCGGCGAAGATCGCGACCTTGCCCTCGAGTTCCGAGGTGCCGGCGGTGACTTGCCGCTCGGGCTCGGTGACGATGAGGGTCGTGAGGATGCCCACGAGACCGAGCGCCGCCATGGACTGGTAGGCGATGGGCCAGGAGCCGAACTCGGCGATGTAGAGCGCGCCGGCGCCGGCTGCGAGCACGGCGATACGGTAACCGAGCTGGTAGGTGGCGGCGGTCGCGCCCTGCAGGCTCGCATCGGTCGCCTCGATGCGGAAGGCATCCAGGGCGATGTCCTGCGTGGCCGAGGAGAAGGCCACGACCAGCGCCAGCACCACCAGGCTCCAGAGATCGGTGCGCGGGTCGCAGAAGGACATGCCCAGCAGGCCACCGGCGATGCCTGCCTGTGCGAGCAGCATCCAGGATCGGCGGCGTCCCAGCCAGCGCGTGAGCAGTGGCAGCGGCACGCGGTCGACCACCGGCGACCACACGAACTTGAAGGAGTAGGTGATGCCTATCCAGCTGATGAAGCCGATCGCGGTACGGCTGATGCCGTACTCGCGCAGCCATGCCGACAGCGTGGCGAAGACCAGCAGGAACGGCAGCCCGGCCGAGAAGCCGAGGAACAGGAACGTGACGACGCGCGGATGCGTGTAGGTCGCGAGTGACTCACGCCAGCCGCGCGTGTGGGTGTCGGCGGCGGGACCGCTCAAATGAGGGTGCTCAGCGCCTGCTCGGGCCGGGCGCCGACATGGGAGATCACTTCGGCTGCTGCCACGCCGCCCAGTCGGGCACATTCAGCCAGCGGCTTGCCGTGCGTGAAACCAAACAGGAAACCGGAAGCATAGAGATCGCCAGCGCCGGTCGTGTCGACGACCTTGGCCACGGGGGCGGCCGGCACTTCGTAGGTCTCGCTGCCCTTGATCACGACCGAGCCCTTCTCGCTGCGCGTCAGGGCGGCGATCTTGGCTTCCTTGCGCGCGGCTTCGAGGGCTTCCTCGAAGGTCTCGACCTCGTAGAGCGCTTTGATCTCGGCTTCGTTGCCGAACAGGATATCGACCTTGTTGCGGATGAGGTCGCGGAACTCCTCGCGATAGCGATGGACGCAGAAGGAATCCGAAAGCGTGATCGAGACCTTGCGGCCGGCGGCGTGAGCTGCATCGAACGCCTTGAGCACGGCCTGCTTGGCGGCCGGGGCATCCCAGAGATAGCCCTCGACATAAGTCACCTGCGCCGATCCCACGCGCGCGACATCGATGTCGTTGGGGCCGAGGCCGGTGCAGGCGCCAAGATAAGTGTTCATGGTGCGCTGCGCGTCGGGCGTCACCAGGATCAGACAACGCGCGGTCGACGGACCCGAAGTAGCGCTGGCCGTCTCGAAGGAGACACCGGTCGCCTTGAGGTCATGGCCGAACACGTCGCCGAGCTGATCGTTGCGGACCTTGCCGATATAGGCGCCCTTGCCGCCGAACGAGGCGACACCGGCCATGGTATTGCCGCAGGAGCCGCCGGAGATCTCGACACCTGGGCCCATGGCTGCATAGAGCGTCTCGGCCCGCGCCTCATCGATCAGCATCATGCTGCCCTTAACCAGGCCATGCTGGCCGAGGAAGGAATCGTCGGCTCTGCTCAGGACGTCGACGATGGCGTTACCGATTCCCAGCACGTCGAAGGCGGCGGATGTCATGAACTCTCCCGATACGTCACAATGAAACGAGGTGCATGCCCGGCTTGGTCTCTTCCAGCAAGGTCACGATACCGGCGACCGTGAACGGTACATCGGCCCTGAGGCTCGCACGGTCGATGTCGAGCGACCGCAAACCCATTTCGCACACGATAAAGCGCGCGCCAAGCTCGACGCAGGCCTGAAGCAAGGTTTCGAAATCGCCGACGCCGCGCGCGCGGTTCTGGGCGTCGCGATCCCAGTCCTCGAGGGAAGGGGGTGGGCCCTGCAGGGCGCGAATGCCGGACATGGTGAAGAAGAGAACGGCGGGCTTGTTCACGGCCAATGCGGCGGCAGCCAGCGCCAGCGCATAGTGGGCACTCTCATAGTCGCCGGCGCGCAGGATGACCGAAATGCCGCCGTCGCTCATGAGGCCCCACAGGTTGGGCAATCCGGACGCTTGGCGATCGTCATTTCGTCGAAGGATGCAGCGAGCGCGTCGTACATCAGCAGCCGGCCCGAGAGCGAACGGCCGACCTCAAGGATTTCCTTCACGACCTCCGTCGCCTGCAGGGTGCCTAGCGTGCCGGCGAGTGCTCCCAGAACGCCCGCCTGGGCGCAGCTCGGCACGGCGTCTTCCGACGGCGCCACCGGAAAGAGGCAGCGCAGGCAGGGATGGCCTGGGCCCTGCCAGGCCTTGTAGGTCGAGACCTGCCCGTCGAACCGCAGGATCGCCGCCGAGACCAAAGTCTTCTTCAGGCGATAACAGGTGTCGTTCAGGAGGTAGCGCGTGGCGAAGTTGTCGCTGCCGTCGGCCACGACGTCGTAGCCCGCGAGGATGCGCGTGGCGTTCTCGGCGGTGAGGCGTTCATCGTGAACCTGCACCTGCACCTCGGGATTGATGTCGCCGAGTGCGCGCCGCGCGCTCTCGACCTTGGAGATGCCGACGTCGCTGGTGCGATGGATGACCTGCCGCTGCAGGTTGGAAAGATCGACCGTGTCGTGGTCGATCACACCCAGCGTGCCGATACCGGCCGCTGCGAGATACTGCAGGAGGGGTGCGCCAAGGCCGCCGGCGCCGATCACCAGCACCTTGGCGGCAATCAGCCGCGATTGTCCGATGCCACCCACCTCCGCCAGCACGATATGGCGCGCATATCGGCGGATCTGCATTTCTGACAGGTCAGGCAGCGATGACATGGTCCGCTTATAGCATGGCGCCGGGAGGGAATTGCCTTTAGAGCGACCGCGCACATGACCTCCTTAAAATGACCACGACCACCCGCCCGACCCTGACTCCCTTGTTGCTGGCGGTGCTGGCCCTGTTGTCGGCCTTCACACCCCTTTCGATCGACATGTATCTGCCGGCGCTGCCGGTAATCACCGTCGATCTCAAGGGCAGCGTCGGCGACATCCAGCTCACGCTGTCGATGTTCATGGTGGCGTTCGGCTTCGGCCAGATCTTCTACGGACCCGCCGGCGATCGCTTCGGGCGGCGGCCGGTCATCCTGTCGGGGCTGGTGGTCTATGTACTGGCAAGCGTGGGTTGTGCCTTCGCGGCCTCGGCCGGCCAATTGATCGCGCTGCGTTTCCTGCAGGGGCTGGCGGCCTGTGGTGGCGTGGTTCTGGCGCGCACCATGGTGCGCGACATGGCCGAGCGCGACGAGGCGGCGCGCGCCATGTCGCTGATGCTGGCGGCGACCTCGATCGCGCCGATGCTGGCACCGTTGATCGGTGGCCAGATCCTGTGGTTCGCCGGTTGGCGTGCGATCTTCTGGGCACTCGCGGGTGCCGGCATTATCGGGTTTCTCGTTGCCTGGTGGCGCCTGCCCGAGACCCTGCGGCCGGAATATCGCCAGCCGCTCGAACCGCTGCTGGTGGTGAAACGCTTCGGCGAGCTGCTCCGCCATCGCGCCTTCATGGGCTATGCCTTCACCGGCGCCTTCATGTTCGCGGCCCTGTTCTCGTTCATCTCAGGCTCGCCGTTCGTCTTCATCGAGCGCTATGGCATCGCGCCACGGGACTTCGGCCTGGTGTTCGGCGGCATGGTGATCTTCATGACGGTCGGCAGCCTGCTCAATGCCCGCTTCGTGCCCAAGATCGGGGCCAGCCGCATCCTGCGTTACGGCGTGCTCGTGCCCGCTCTCGCGGGCGTGACCGCCGCCGTGCTGGGGTGGATCGAGGCGTCTTACGGCACGATTGGCCTGATCCCGTTTCTGGTGTGCTTTGTCGCCCAGATCGCGACGCTAAGCCTCATCGGCCCCAACGCCACGGCGCTCGCGCTGCAGCGCTATCCGCACATGGCCGGCACGGCCTCGTCTCTCATGGGCGTACTGACCTTCGGCATCGGTGCGGCCTTCGGCGCTGCCGTCGGCCAGACCTTCGACGGCACCATAGCGCCCATGACGACGGCAATGGGCGTTGCGGGTCTGCTTTGCCTCTTGTCGCACCGCGTGCTGGTGCGACAGGGCTAGCTAACGCCTAAGGTCGATCACCAGAAGATCGCCGCGGTCGTTGCCGACGGCGAGCCGGAAACCGCCCGGCGCCCAGGCGAGGCAGGTGATTGCCGAACCATCGGCCATCTTGAGCACGACAGAGCGCTTGGTCTTGATGTCGCCGAGCTGCAGCTCGCCGGAGTCGTAGCCGCCGGCCACGAACTCGGCCGTGGGATGGGCCGCGACCACCGTCATCAGGCCCGCGCCCTCGTCGCCGAACTGCAACGGCGGCTTGCCCTCGGGCCCCTTGCCGGCGAACGGCCAGGCCGTGAAGACAGGCTGCGACGAGGTGTAGAGAAAGCGCGCGTCGGCGGTCCAGGAGAGCGACTTCACCTTGGCGGGGTAGCCCTGCATGCGCATGTCGGTGGCCTGCGCCACGCGCCAGACATGGATGTCGTTTTCCTGCGTGCCCGTGGCGATGAACTTGCCGTCGGTGCTCCACTTCAGCGCGACGTGGCTGCCGCGCCAGGCGAAGCGACGCGGCGGCAGGACGACCTGGCCGATGCTCCACACGGTGATGCCGTCATAGTGGGCGCAGGCGACGCGGCTGCCGTCCTTGCTGAAATCGAGACCGGCCACCGTGCTCTGATGCGGCCCGAATTCGCGCACCTCGCCATCCTTGGCCACGAACATCGCGCGGCCCACGCCGGCGGCGATCGCGCCATTGCGATGGGCGGCAAGATGCTCGACCCATTTTCCCTTCTGCGTCAGCAGCTCCGTGGCGGTACCGTCGAGCGCCACGCGCAGCACGCGGCCGTCATCGCCGCCACTCACGAAGCCGTCGCCGGCTGGATCGCCGATCAACGCCAGCGCGACGCCGCTGTGCAGGGGCGGCGCAGCGTCGGGTGCGGCGGCTTTGATGTCGGCCGGCATCTGCCGAACTTGGCCATCACCCAGGGCAAAGGCTACGGTGTTGCCGTCGCGGCTGAAGGCGCAGGCGGCGACTGGTGCGTCGGTCGCAAGCGAACGGGCCGGCGGCAGGGTCTGCTGCCAGGCCGGATTGGCGAGATCGAGTTTCACAGGGTCAAACTACTTCAGACAGTCTTCGAAGCCGCGCTTCAGGTTGTCGCCGTCGAGGTTGCGGCCGATGAAGACCAGCTTGCTCGACCGAGCCTCCCCGTCCTTCCAGGCCGAACCCCAGTCGCTGTCCATCATCATGTGGACGCCCTGATAGACGTAGCGGCGCGGCGCGCCGTCGATCGCCAGGATGCCCTTGCTGCGGAAGATATCGGGACCCTTGATCTGCAGCAGCGCGCCCATCCACTTCTGGAACTTGTCGGGATCGACGGGCCGGTCGGCGCTAATCGAGAGGCTTGCGACTTCGTCGCCATGATTGTGGTCGTGGCCGGAGTGCAGGAAGTCCGGTTCGAACTCGAGGATGCGGGCGAGATCGAATGCGCCCTTGTCGAGGATGGCGTCGAGCTCGATCTGGCTCTTCTGCGTGCGGAAGATGCGGGCATAGCGGTTGATGCCGCGGATCTTGTCTTCGACCTTCTTGAGGTCGTCGGGGCTCACCAGATCGGTCTTGTTGAGCAGGATCACGTCGGCGAACGCCACCTGCTGCTCGGCTTCGGAACCCTGTTCGAGCTGGCCGAAGAAGTGCTTGGCATCGATCACGGTCACGATGGCGTCGAGGCGGGTGCGGGCCTTCACGTCGTCGTCGGTGAAGAAGGTCTGCGCCACCGGTCCAGGGTCGGCGAGTCCGGTCGTCTCGACCAGGATGCCGTCGAACTTGTCCTTGCGCTTCATCAGGCCTTCGATGATGCGGATCAGATCGCCACGCACGGTGCAGCAGATGCAACCGTTGTTCATCTCGAACACTTCCTCGTCGGCATTCACCACGAGGTCGTTGTCGACGCCGAGCTCGCCGAATTCATTCACGATGACGGCGTATTTCTTGCCGTGCTGTTCGCTCAGGATGCGGTTGAGAAGGGTGGTCTTGCCGGCGCCGAGATAGCCGGTGAGCACGGTGACGGGCACCTGCGCCGATGATTGGGGACTGGCCATGCGAAATCCTCGAAATTGGCCCCTGAGATAGGGCTGCAAACCCCTTAAGTCTAGGGCCGCTCGCCGCGGATCAGCTTGGGCAGATCGCCGACCAGGCCCATCGCATGGCGGACGAAAAAGCGGCGCAGCGGCGGCACGCGGTTCACGGCGGCGAGGCCGAGGTCGCGCGCGAGACGGAGCGGCGTGATGTCGTTGGAGAACAACCGGTTCAGGAGATCGGTGGCGGCAACCATGGTGAAGTTGTCGGCGCGACGCCACTGGGCATAGCGCTCCAACGCGTCGGCGCCACCGACATCGAGGCCCAGCCGCTTGGTGTCGATCAACACTTCGACGAGAGCGGCGATATCGCGGACGCCGAGATTGTAGCCCTGGCCCGCGATGGGATGGATGCCATGGGCGGCATCGCCTACCAACACCAGCCGCGTGTCGATGTAGCGCTCGGCATGCACAAGGCCCAACGGATACCACCAACGCGGACCGATGGGCGCGACGGCACCGAGATGGTCGCCGAAGCGGCGGGCGAATTCGGCCTGGAAGCGCGGTCCATCGAGTTCGAGCAGGCGGCGCGCGAGATCGGCGCGTTCGGTCCAGACGATCGACGAACGATGCTCGCCTGTGGAGCTGTCGGTCATCGGCAGGATGGCGAAGGGTCCGCCCGGCAGAAACTTCTCCTGCGCCACGCCGCGATGCGGCCGTTCGTGTTTGGCCACGAGCACGATGGCGATCTGATCGTAGGACCAGGCGCGCGCGCCGATGCCGGCGTCCTCGCGCATCGAGCCGAAGCGGCCCTCGGCGGAGGCGATCAGCCGTGTGGCGATGCGACGCCCGCTCTTCAAGGTGAGCTCGGCCTTGTCGAGGTCACGCTTGCTATCGGTGACTTCGTCGGGGGCAATCAGCTCGACCTGCGGGCAGGTGGCGAGTCGGCGCAGTAGTGCGGCACGCAGGAAGCGGTTTTCGACGATCCAGCCCATCGGGGCCGCTTCGGTTCCCTCGTCGGCCGCCTCGCGATGGTCGAAGTGCAGGAACAGCGGGCTGGCGCGGCCATCATGGCCTGCATCCGAGATGCGGATATCGCGGATCGGTTCGGCTTCGGCGGCGACCTCGTCCCACAGGCCCAACGCGGCGAACAGGCGTTGGCTGGTGTAGGCGATGGCTGTGGTGCGGCCGTCGAAACCGGCCTGGCTCATGGTGGTGAGCGCCACGCGATCGATCAGGGCGGTGGAGAGCCCTGCTTCGCCGGCGGCCAGCGCCAGCAGGCTGCCGTTGAGGCCGGCGCCGACGATGGCGAGATCGAACCGTTCCTTGTCCATCCGCCATAGATGGCAGCCGCCCGGTGGAGCGGCAACCCTCTATGGTCGCTGGGTCAGCCTTGCCTAGAACGTCTTTGAGATACCGATGATGACGCGTGAGGCGCAGTTCTGGGTGCCGAGGCAGTCCTGGACGCTGAGGTTGGTGCCTGTGTAGACGGCGGAGAGGTCGAAGCCATAGACGTTGACGACGACGCCGGCCTGCCAGTCCCAGTAGTTGTCGTTGGG
>NZ_SCVC01000045.1 GCF_004297405.1 Reyranella sp. | reverse complement strand
CGGTCGAGACTTGCCTGGACCGTGGCGAGCTTTCAAACTGCGACCCTGCGGACGGTTTCGCCCGCCATTCGATCGTTACGGAGCTGCGCGATTGACTCAAGATCGCGTCGGATCATCCATTTCTGCCCCTACCTCGGTCCACCTCTCAAGAATTTTGGATCGGGCGGAAAGCGCACATGTCTCCGTAGGATGGTTGATGGAGCAGCTCGGGGAGCGCTCGTTCGGTCTGACCCTCTTCTTGATGGCAATGCTCGCCTTCGTTCCGGGCGCGTCTACGGTTGTGGGGGTAATGATTGCATGGCCTGCAGTCCAGATGATGCTCGGGCACAACACGGCTGTGTTGCCTCGTTTTATTGCTCGAAGGAAAGTTGGCGTAGAGAGACTGGCGCGCGTCATTCGTGTCGTTACGCCCCGGCTCAAATGGGTCGAGCGGCTGATCCGTCCGCGGTGGCCCATCCCTTTCCATGCCACCAAGCGGCTGACGGGGAGCGCGATGCTGTTGTTGGGACTGACGCTGATCTCACCTGTGCCATTCTCGCAAGTCGTGCCTGCATTTATCATCATGCTTCTAGCGCTCGCTTATCTCGAAGAAGACGGGGGTGCGCTGTCAGTCGCTCTGGTTGCCGCGCTCTGCTCTCTGGCGGTGACGGCCGCGACGGTCTGGGGAGCTGTGGAGACGATAGACTGGCTTGACCCGGCAACGCACGGATAGGCGTAGGGCTTGCTGGTATCGGTCATGTGTCCAGGGGGGGCACGACACCTCCAGTATTGGAGCCTGCGCCGCCAATCTCACGCTCGTCATTCTCGGCACCGGTCAGCACAATCTCTGCATGTCAAAAAAAGATAAAGAGTCCGAGGCCCCTAATAATCTGCCGGATTGTCACCATCTTCCTAGGGCGTCGCCACGCTCTCCTCCCAGCGTGAAGTTGGCGTATTGGTGGACCAAGCCACTTCACCGCGTGACCTGCACCTCGACGGACATGCCCTGATAGGCGTCTGTCATGCCCATGAAAGTGCCAGCCATCGGCATCACTTGAGTGATGATGCGTCCGACAGCGACGGGAATGAGATTGAAGCCACCTACGCTTTGGTTGGTCGGATCGAAGGTGATCCAGCCGGCTCCGGGCAGAAAGATTTCGGCCCAGGCATGGGTCGAGCCCGCTTCGGTCACGCCTGCCAAAGACAGGCCACGGCGACGCGCCGAGTTCGACCACGGCAAGGCTCTCGATCGTCAACCCGTCCGCGAGACCCGAGAAACTGGCGGTGGCGACGGCGTTCCCGAAAACATCGTTGGTCCACGATACCGAGGCTGCAGGGGTCAACTCGAGCGTGCTCGACAACAGACGCAGATCGTGGCTTTCGCGCGGCCGCAGCATAAGCCGATGCGGCCCCAGCCGTACCGGTTCGCGATAACGATAGGTCGTCCTGTGGCGAATGCGGAGTGCGTTCATCGCGAGTTTCCAGATTGTCTTTAGATTGGAGGCAGATCATGCCGACACGAACCACGGAAACGACAGTGACGTTCCGCCACTCTTTCACCCTCGCGGCTGTCGATGGCGTGCAGCCCGCAGGCACCTACCGGCTCGTTACGGACGAAGAGCTGATATCCGAACTTTCCTTTGTCGC
This sequence comes from Reyranella sp., assembly GCF_004297405.1. Taxonomy (GTDB): domain Bacteria; phylum Pseudomonadota; class Alphaproteobacteria; order Reyranellales; family Reyranellaceae; genus Reyranella. Next base: position 133 of record NZ_SCVC01000045.1, on the reverse strand, counting down.
CTTTCGCCGGATGTCGACGATGCTCCACCTGCCTGCCACCCCATCACCCGGCTGCAGGCGAGACGTCGTGTGTGTCGATCCTGTCGAGCTTGCCGAAGCCTTGAAGGCGGACGCCTCGTGACGCGGGAGCATG
>NZ_SCVC01000044.1 GCF_004297405.1 Reyranella sp. | reverse complement strand
GCTTCCAAGCATAGTGTCGTTGCCAGTACCACCGTCGACCGTGACGCCGATGAGGGCTGCCAGGTTACCGGTCGCGCTGAAACTGTCGTCGCCGCCGTTCATGTTGACGACAAGCCCCTCGGTCGTGCCGATGTCGAGGCTGAACGGCGCTGGATCGATACGATCGAAGCGCACACGCGTGCCGTTGGCGGTGGCCGTGAAGACCTCCGCACCGTTTCCGCCGTTGACTTCCGCGGTGTCGCTTCCGTCGCCCCCCTCGAACAGGTCGGTGTCGTCGCCCGGGTTCCAAATCATGCGGTCGTTACCGCCTTCACCGAACACCTGGTCATCGCCATCGCCGCCGGTCAGCGTGTCGTTGTCGTCGCCCCCCAGCAAGAAATCAGCCCCGCCCCGACCCAGGAGAACGTCGTTGCCACTCCCACCGGACAGCTGGTCGCCGCCGGAGCCACCGGTGAGGCTGTCGTTGCCAAGCCCGCCAGACAGTTCGGCTGCCGGCAGCGCGCCGTTGACCTCGTCGAGGGTGAGGACGTCGGCACCGTTTGCGCCGAGCATGCGGATCAGGGTTGTATTGGCAACTGTTGGTGTGCCCCCCACCACCGCGACAGCTCCACCATTTACAAGAAGGAGCCCAGCGGCGTTGCGACTGACCGTGCTCGGGTTATCGAGGTCGTCACCCAGAACCGTGAGCACGCCAGTGGCAGGAGAGAATACCGCGGTAACAGGCATATCATCGCCCTCACAATTAGGCGCAACGCGAGAAAACCTCGGTGCGGGTCATTGAGGTAGAAAATTCTACTCTACCGGCGGGCGCTCAAGTAAGGCAGCAAGCAACTGGATTGGAAAATGCTCGGCCAGCGCCCGACCTATTAGAACGTTCTGGATCGCATGTTTCAAGGGCACACCATACCATCGATGGCAAACGGGAAGGCCACGCAACCGTTGGCTTCGTTGCTGGAATCTGGCCTTCGGCTCGTGCGGTCATTGTCACCATCAGAATACTTGCCACCCATGGCATCGACCATGTCGGCAAGCATTGGTCAGGCTTAAACGGAAACGCGTTGTTGCGGGCATCTTCGCCTTCGGCACCGTGCCGTCGACTGAGTCCTGTCGAAGGCAGGGTGCCATAGTCTAGGGACCCTTCGCCGCGAGATCGATGGCACGGCGGTACATGGTCATGGCGGCCTCCGGCGTGTTGTAGCCGGCATGGGCGGTCAGGGTGACGTTGTCGAGCTTCAGTAGCGGGTCGCCAGGCGACGGCGGCTCGTGCGAGAAGACGTCGGTCGCGTAGTGGCCGATCTGGCCCGCGCGCAGCCGCTCGACCAGCGCCGCCTCGTCGACGATCCCGGCCCGCGCCGTATTCACCAGGATCGCTCCTGAACGCAGCCGTACGAGTTTTTCCCGATCGAGGAAGCCGCGGGTCGCGTCGTTCAGCGCCAGATGCAGGCTGACGATATGCGCCCGGTCGAGCAGCTCCTCGAGCGTCACCAGCGGTACCGGTGGTTCGGCAAGCGGCGAGCGATTCCAGGCGAGCGTCTCGAAGCCAATGCCGCGGCTCAGCCGCGCCATCTCGCGGCCGATGCCACCCAGGCCGACGATGCCTAAGGTTTTGCCACGCAACTCCATGCCCTGCATCGGCCGCCAACCGCCGGCCCGTACGAGGGCATGCATGGTCGCGATGTGCCGTGCCGCCGCAAAGACCAAGCCCATCGCATGCTCGGCTACAGTCGTGTCGCCATAGCCGCCGATGGTCGAGACCTTGATGCCGAGCCGTTCCGCCGCTGCCAGATCGACGAAGCTCGCGGCGCCCGTGCCGAGGAAGACGATATGGCGAAGCCCTGGACAGAGCTTCAGGGTCGCCTCGGTGAAGTAGGTCGCGTCGTTGATCACCGCATCGCAGCCCGCGACCAGGGCAGGAATCTCGGCCTCGGCTACCGGGCCCATGTTGATCGCGATCGGCGGGTCGGCAGGCCCATGGACCTGCTTCCAGACGCGATCGATATCCGGCGTCGAATCGATGAAAAGGGTGTTTGGCATCTCAGGTCGGGTCGAGTGTGAGGAAGGCGGAGCCGCGAGGCCACAGATTTGTGATTAACTCTACGAGGCTCCGGCCCTTTTCCTCGGAGAGGATCCGCCGATGAAGACGACCACTCTTCTCGCTGCTCTTTTCACCACCCAGGCCTCTCTGCTCGGTAATGTGGCAGCGCAGGCCCAGGCACCGGCGGAGGCCGGCCCCCTCGACTTTCTGGTCCAGAGCCTCTGCCTCGACGCTGCCGGCAGGCCGACCGCGACCCTGCCCATCGACCCAACCTGCACCCTGCGCCGGCTGCAGCGGTCAGACGATCCGGCCTCCTATCGCAAGCACGACTGGCCGGATGTCCTGGGGGACCCCTCGGCGCCGCGCAGCTACCAGGCCAGCGACTCGGTGGTGATGCAGCGTGGCGGCCGCACCCTGGTCGTCCAGACCTTCGACTTTGGGACCAACGGCCGGACCTTCGGGACCTTTGACGGCGGTCGGGGCGACGGCGGCCAGGTGGCCTTGACCCTGGGCGACTGGTCTAGCTTCATCCTGACCGAGGATGGCGGTGCTGGCGTACAATGGTTCATCGGTGAAGGCTGCCGCTCGGCCGCATCCTCGGACCGGCGTTTCCTGTCTTGGCTGATCTTCCGCGAGCCCGTCGCCAGCGTCTGGCAGGACAGTGTCGCCAGGTTGAACATAGTGCCGAACATCAATAGCTGCCCGCCGCGTTTCAATGACGCCTACACCCGCTTTCGCCGCGACGAGGTCGAATTCCCGTTCCGCGTCATGGGGCCGATGGGAGCTAAGGAGGAGCGTCATCGGCTCCAGGTGGTGGTCTCGGAGCATTATGGCGGCAGCGACATCGCCACCGCCGATCATTTGGAGCGTTTCTTCTTCGCCCGCGGGCTCGGCATGGTGCGCTGGGAACTCTGGTCGAACCGCCGTGTGTCGCGTGATCGCAAGCCCATCCCTCTGGCGGAAGCGATGGCTCGCTCGGCGCGCTGCCCCGCCCTCGCCGGCTACGGTGCTCCGGCTCACGACTGGATTCGGTTCGATTGCCGGACCTGGACGGTGATCTTCCCCCAGGACCGCCCCTGGTCGGTCGACGATTATGGCTGGCCTGCGCTGCAGGCTTTTGGCCGGTGAGCGGCTTTGGGCGGTTCAGCTTATCTCAGCGTAAAGACGAAAGGCGGGGCGCATTCATTTTACCCTCACCGTGCACAAAATGAATGTAGGCAAAGAAAAAGGCGGCCGGTGAGGGCCGCCTCTTCCTTTGTCTCGGTCAACCAGCAGCTTACTGGATGACGATCTCGACGCGGCGGTTCTGCGGCTCGCGGACGTTCGGGCCGGTCTGAACCAGCAGGCCCTGCTCGCCACGGCCGACAACCGCGATGGCCGTCGCCGGCACGCCTT
>NZ_SCVC01000043.1 GCF_004297405.1 Reyranella sp. | reverse complement strand
GGCTGGCCGTCATTGTCCCAGTCGGTGCGCGCATGCTCGCGGCGATGGTCGAAGAAGCGGATATTGTCGTTCTCGCGCTCCAGCGGCCGGATCTCGCGCTCGATGAATTCGTCGAGCTCGGTCAGGTACGCCGCGATATCGGCGGGAATGTTGAAATCCATAGGGGCCGCTCCTCCGGTAAACGATCGTTCACCGGCGATCTTAGGGCGTCTTTGGCGGCAGTGCCATGAACGCCGCTTCCGACCTGCGGCTGTCGGAGCGATTGGTCAGCTTCGTACAGCGCCTATGCGTTCAAGCACCAACTCCACGATGCGATCCGCGGCCTCCTCCGGGGAGAGTTCGGCCGTCTGCAATACCAGCGTCGGATCCTCGGGCGGCTCGTAGGGCTGGTCGCGGCCCGTCAGGTTCACCACCTTGCCGCTCTCGGCCTTGGCATAGAGACCTTTGGGATCGCGCTGCCGGCACACGTCCAGAGGCGTGTCGACGAAGATCTCAAGGAAACGGCCTTCAGGCAGCAGAGCGGCCGCGCGCGTGCGGTCGGCCTGGAAGGGGGAGACCAGGGCCACGATGGCGATCAGCCCGGCATCGGCCATCAGCTTCGCGACCTCGCCGACGCGCCGGACATTCTCCGAGCGGCTGGCTTCGTCGAAGCCCAGGTCGGCGTTGAGCCCCTGTCGCAGATTGTCGCCATCGAGCAGCATCGTCTGGCGGCCGAGGGCCACCAGCTTGCGCTCGACGATGTTGGCGATGGTCGACTTACCGGAACCCGGCAGGCCGGTCAGCCAGACGACCAGCGGGAGCTGCGCCTTGATCTCGGCCCGCAGCGCTGGCGTCACGGTCTCGGCATGGCGATGGACGTCGCTCGCTGCGTCGAGGCTTTCGACGACCATGCCCGCCGCTGCGGTGCGGAGCGTCGCGCGGTCAATCAGGATGAAAGCGCCGGTCTGGCGGTTCTCGGCATAGGGATCGAAGGTGACGAGCTGTGCCGTTTCGAGTTCGACACGGCCGATGGCGTTCAGCGCCAGTTCACCCGCCGGCGCCCGTCGCAGCGATTCGACGTCGAGCGTGTCGGCGATACGGCCGAGGGTGACAGGTACCGTGCTCGTGCCGATCTTCAGCAGGAAGCGCTTGCCGGGAAGGGCTGCCGTCTCGTCCATCCAGACCAGGTCGGCGGAGAAGCGCCGCGTGACCGTCGGTCGACGGCGCGGATCGGTCAGCACATCGCCACGGATGACGTCGATTTCGTCGGCCAAGGTCAACGTTACGGAGCGTCCGGCCACGGCCACCGGCAGATCGCCGTCGAAGCTCACGATGCGCGCCACCGAACTCGGCTTGCCTGAGGCTGCGACGACGATGCGATCGCCGACGGCGAGGCGGCCCGAAGCGACGGTGCCGGTGAAGCCGCGGAAATCGCCATCCGGCCGGTTCACCCATTGCACGGGAAAACGCAGCGGCGCTTCCTCGGCGTCGAGGCCGGTCTCGACCGTCTCGAGATGGGCGAGAAGGGCCGGGCCGACATACCAGGGCATGCGGGCACTGCGGGCAGCGACATTGTCGCCGAGCCGCGCCGAAACTGGGATCGCAACCACGGAATGGAAGGCAAGCGGCGCGGCAAAACTCGCGAAGGCCGCTGCGATTTCACGGAACCGCGCCTCCGAGAAATCGACCAGGTCGATCTTGTTCACCGCCAGCACGACGTGACGAATACCGAGCAGCGAGACGATGGCGGCATGGCGGCGTGTCTGCTCGACGAGGCCCTTGCGTGCATCGACCAGCAGGACGGCCAGCTCGGCGTTGGAGGCGCCGGTCGCCATGTTGCGCGTGTACTGCCGGTGACCCGGCGTGTCGGCCACGACGAAGGCACGGCGCGGCGTCGCAAAGAAACGATAGGCGACATCGATGGTGATGCCCTGTTCGCGCTCGGCTTCGAGACCGTCGAGCAGCAAGGCGAAGTCGAATTCATCGTCGGTCGTGCCGAAACGACGCGAATCGTCCTTCAACGACGCGACCTGATCGTCGAGCAGGCCGCTCGCATCGGCGATCAGCCGTCCGATCAGGGTCGACTTGCCGTCGTCGACCGAACCGCAGGTGAGGAAGCGCAACTCGCTGCGGCTCTGCAGGGGCAACGCGTCGTTGGCGGGAGGGGCAAGGGCGTCGGGCATCAGAAATATCCCTCTCGTTTCTTGCGTTCCATGGAAGCCTGCAGGGCGCCGTCGACCAGCCGGCCCTGGCGCTCGGACGAGCGCGCATCGAGGAGTTCGGCGATGACGCCGGCGACATCGTCTGCCTTTGAAGCGATGGCACCGGTCAGCGGCCAGCAGCCCAGGGTGCGGAAGCGCACGCGGCGCTTCACCGTCATTTCGCCATCGCGGAAGCGCATGCGCTCGTCGTCGACGGCGATCAGTGCACCATCGCGTTCGACAACCCAGCGTTCGGCCGCGAGGTAAAGCGGCACGATCGGGATGGCTTCGGTCTGGATGTAGGTCCACACGTCGAGCTCGGTCCAGTTCGACAGCGGGAAGACACGCATCGTGTCACCCGGCGCCAGCCGCGTGTTGAACAGACGCCACAGTTCAGGCCGCTGGTTGCGTGGATCCCAGACATGGCCGGTGCTGCGGTGAGAGAAGATGCGTTCCTTGGCGCGCGACTTCTCCTCGTCACGCCGGCCGCCGCCGAAGGCCGCATCGAAGCCGTGCTTGTCGAGCGCGTCCTTCAAGGGCTCCGTGAGCATGAGGCGGGAATATTCGCCTGTTTCCGTCTCGAAGGGAGTGACGCCTTCACGCGTCGCGGCTTCGTTGCCATGGACCAGCAGCTCCATATCGTATTTGCGAGCGGTACGGTCGCGGTGATCGAGCAGGGCGCGGAAATCCCAGCCGGTCGCGATATGCATCAAGGGGAAGGGTGGTGGCGCCGGGTAGAAGGCCTTGCGGGCGAGATGCAGCATCACGCTCGAATCCTTGCCCACGGAGTAGAGCATCACGGGCTTGCGAAACTCGGCCACCACCTCGCGCAGGATATGGATCGCCTCGTCCTCCAGGCGCTGCAGGTGAGGTGACAGGCCGGATCGGCCGCGTGGCACGGGAATCGTCTGCTGGTTCTCGCGAGGTCTTGCGTCGGTCTGGACGCTGGGGTGCGCAAGGGGGGCGGGCGAACTCATGGATTGCTCTGCTTCTGGGTCGAATTGATCGGGGGAAGATGGATGCCGCATTCGGTCTTCTCGGCGCCGCGCCAACGGCCGGCGCGCGCGTCCTCACCGAAGGCGACGGCCGAGGTGCAGGGCGCACAGCCGATCGAGCTGAAGCCCTGGGCGACCAGCGGATGGGCCGGCAGGCGATGGCGGGAAACATGATCGGCGATGTCGGCCGCGCTCCAGCTCGCCAGCGGGTTGACCTTCACATGCGGCAGATCGAGCTCGAACACCGGCAGGTCATGCCGGTCGGCGCTCTGGAAGCGCTTGCGCCCGGTGATCCAGGCATCGAAACCCTCGAGCGCGCGCTGCAATGGTGCGACCTTGCGGAAGGCGCAGCAGCCATCGGGATCCCAGGTGGCGCGGCTGAGATCGGCATCGAGGCGCGCCACTTCCTCCACTGACGGCCCGATGCTCTGCACGTCAGTCAGGCCGAGATGAGCGACCAGCCGGTCGCGATAGTCCAAGGTCTCCAGAAAATGACGGCCGGTGTCGATGAACAGAACCGGCGTTGCCGGATCGATCTCGGCCACGAGATGCAGCAGCACGGCGGAGTCCGCTCCGAAGGAGGAGACCACGGCGATCTTTCCCGGAAAGACATCCCGCAACGTTGCGGCCAGCACCTGCCGCGGCGGCGCAAAGCCCAGGCGGCGCTGCAGGTCGGAGGCGAGATCGGGCGGCGGCGCCATGGTGTGCTCCTTAGCGCGAGGCGAAGAGGCGCAGGTTGACCAGGGTGACCGGCAGGATGTCGCCCTTGCGGGCGGTGTGGCCGGCTGGCAGCTCCATCTCCACAGTCGGCAATCCATCGGCCAGCGCCAGCTCGGCGCGGCGGGCAGGTCCCGTGCGCCGCACGGCGAGCACGCGTGCCAGAATGGCGGGCTGCGAATCGGTGGCCAAAGCGAGATCATGCGGACGCACGAAAAGTTCGGCCGGGCCCGTCACCTTGCCGCAGGATATGCGGAGCTGATGCGGCCCGATTCGAAGCGAGGAACTAGCTACATTGACCGGCAGGCGTACGGCCTCGCCGACGAAGCCCGCGACGAAGGCCGTGGCCGGATGGTCGAGGATCTCGTCGGGCGTCCCGACCTGCTCGACGTTACCAAGATTGAAGATCGCAACCCGATCGGCGAGTTCCAGCGCCTCTTCCTGGTCGTGGGTGACGAACAGGGTCGTGTGGCCGGTCCGGTCGTGGATCTCACGCAGCCAGCGCCGCAGATCGCGCCGCACCTTGGCGTCGAGGGCGCCGAACGGCTCATCGAGCAGCAGCACGCGCGGCTCGACGGCAAGGGCGCGGGCCAGCGCAACACGCTGGCGCTGACCGCCGGAGAGCTGGGTGGGGAAACGCTTACCGAGGCCCGCGAGCTGCACCAGGTCGAGCAGGTCGGCGACGCGGCGGCGGATCTCGGCATCGGCCGGCCGCGTGGCGCGCGGCCTCACCCGCAGCCCATAGGCGATGTTCTCCGCCACGTTGAGATGGCGGAACAGGGCGTAGTGCTGGAACACGAAGCCGACGCGGCGGTCGCGCACGGACAGCGCGGTGGCATCTTCATTGTCGAACAGGATGCGGCCGGCCGTCGGGCTCTCCAGCCCCGCCACCAGCCGCAGGAACGTCGTCTTGCCCGAGCCCGACGGGCCGAGCAGCGCCAGCAGCTCGCCCGGCTGCACCTCGAGGTCGAGGTCGCGGACGGCCGCCGTGCCGTTGAACGACTTGGCGAGCCCTTCGGCCCGTATCGCGATTGCCACGCCTGATCTGCTGTTCTGCTCAGTGCCGGTGGGCGCGGGCGAGCTGGTCTCCGTATCGTCCCTCGAGGAAGGATTTTGCGACGAGGGTGACGAGGGCGAGTCCCGCCAGAAGCGAGGCGACGGCGAAAGCAGCGACGAAGTTGTACTCATTGTAGAGGATCTCCACGTGGAGCGGCATGGTGTTGGTCAATCCGCGGATGTGGCCGGAGACGACCGACACCGCGCCGAATTCGCCCATGGCGCGGGCATTGCAAAGCAGGACGCCGTAGAGCAGCGCCCAGCGCACGTTGGGTAGAGTGACCGTGAGGAAAGTGCGTAGCCCCGAGGCGCCGAGCGTCAGTGCCGCCTCTTCTTCCGCCGTGCCCTGCTCCTGCATCAGCGGGATCACTTCGCGTGCGATGAAGGGGAAGGTGACGAAGATCGTGGCCAGCACGATGCCGGGCACGGCGAAGATGATCTTGAAATCCCAGTCGTCGATCAGCGGCCCCAGCAGCCCCTTGGCGCCAAACAGCAGGACGAAGACCAGTCCCGATACGACGGGCGATACCGAGAAGGGCAGATCGATCAGGGTGACTAGCAGGCTCTTGCCGGGGAATTCGAACTTGGCCACCGCCCAGGCGGCCGAGATGCCGAACAGCAGGTTGAGCGGCACGGCAATGGCTGCGACCAGAAGGGTGAGCCCGATCGCGGCCTGCGTGTCGGGTTCGGCGAAGGCGGCGATGAACAGGTCGAGCCCGCGGCGCAGCGCTTCGGAAAAGACCGCCAGCAGCGGCAAGACGAGGAACAGCGTCAGAAAGCCGACGGCCAGCGCGATCAGCGTGCGGCGCACGGCCGGGCTTTCGGAGAGTACGCCGTTACGCATGGCCGAACCGCCTGCGGCTGAACGCCTGCAATGCATTGATGGCGAGCAGGGTCACGAAGGAAATGCCCAACATCACCGTGGCGATGGCCGCAGCGCCGGCATAGTCGAACTCCTCGAGTTTGGTGACGATGAGGAGCGGCGCGATCTCCGACACGAAGGGCATGTTGCCGGCGATGAAGATCACCGAACCGTATTCACCGACGGCGCGCGCAAAGGCCAAGGCAACGCCGGTGAGAAGGGCTGGTGTGAGTGCCGGCAGGACGACGCGCACGACAGTCTGCGTCCGGGTGGCGCCCAAAGTGGCCGACGCTTCCTCGACCTCGCGATCGAGGTCCTGCAGTACCGGCTGCACCGTGCGCACGACAAAGGGCAGGCCGATGAAGATCAGCGCAACGAGAATGCCGAGCGGCGTGAAGGCGATCTTGATGTCCCACGGCGCAAACAGGCTGCCGATCCAGCCGTTGGTCGCGTAGAGCGCGGCAAGCGCGATGCCGGCGACGGCGGTGGGCAGGGCGAAAGGCAGATCGACAGCGGCGTCGAGCAGGCGCTTGCCGGGGAAGTCGTAATGCACCAGCACCCAGGCCACGATCGTGCCGAACAGGGCGTTGATGAGAGCGGCCGCGGCCGAGATGAAGAAACTCACCTGCAAGGCCGCCAGCACGCGCGGTGTCGTGGCAACCCGCCAGATACCGTCGAGGCCCAGCTCACCGGCGCGTGCGACCAGCACGGCGAGCGGAATCAGTATGATCAACGACAGGTAAGTGACGGCAAAGCCAAAGGTAATTCCGAAGCCGGGCAATGCGCTCGGCTTCGGGAACCATTGGCTTCTCCGCGGAGTCGTCCGCAGCGCCCAGCCGTTATGGGCGGCGTCGCTCATCGCGTCGCCGCTTTGCCGGTGGGCTTGTAGATCTGATCGAACACGCCGCCGTCGGCGAAGTGCTCGGTCTGCGCCTTGGCCCAGCCGCCGAACACCTGGTCGATGGTCACGAGCTGGATCTTGGGAAAGCGCGTCAGGTCGGCCGGATCGGCGGCTTCGGGCTTGCTCGGCCGGTAGAAGTTGCGGGCGATGATCTTCTGCGCAGCCGGCGAATAGAGGAAAGCGAGGTAGGCTTCAGCGACCTTGCGGCTGCCACGCTTGTCGACCACGTGATCGACCAGCGAGACCGGTGGCTCCGCCAGGATGGAGAAGGGCGGCACGACGATGTCGAATTTGTCGGCACCGAACTCCTGCTGGATCAGGAAGGCCTCATTCTCCCAGGAGATGAAGACGTCGCCGACGGCGCGCTGCGCAAAGGTCGTGGTCGAGCCGCGCGCCCCGGAGTCGAGGACCGGTACGTTCTTGTAGATCGCCTCGACGAACTTCCGGGCAGCCGCCTGATCGCCTTTGGTGCGGTCCAGTTCATAGGCCCAGGCGGCGAGATAGTTCCAGCGCGCGCCGCCCGAGGTCTTGGGATTGGGCGTCACGACCGCGACGCCGCTCTTGGCGAGATCCGGCCAATCCTTGATGCCCTTGGGATTACCCTTGCGCACCACGAACACGATGGTCGAGGTGTAGGGCGAGGCATTGTTGGGCAGGCGTGACTGCCAGTTCTGCGGCAGACGCTTGGACTCACGCGCGATGGCATCGATGTCGCCAGCCAAAGCGAGGGTCACGACATCGGCTTCGAGCCCGTCGATCACCGAGCGGGCCTGCTTGCCCGAGCCACCGTGGGAGGTGCGAATGGTGACCTTCTGGCCGGTGCTGGCCTGCCATTCCTTGGCAAAGGCCTCGTTCAGCGCGCGATAGAGTTCGCGCGTCGGATCGTAGGAAACGTTGGTGAGGACGACCTCTTGCGACGTCGTCTGGGCACGTACGGCCACAATCGCCGTCATGAAGGCGACAGTGATGGCGGTCGCCGCGAGAAGGCTTTGGCGGACGGTCATGATGATTTCTGCTTTCTGTCGATCGGGTGAGAGGCAGCTGGCGGGCAAAGCTCCGCCTTTCCGGCAATCGAGGCCGGTGGTGACTGCTCGAAACGCTCTTGAAACTAGAGGCGGCTCAGGGATGCCGCCGGATCATGCGGCACATGCCGCACCGACAGGACAGAACTTGAGGTTGGGACATCTCTGTCTCCACGGACTTTCAATCCTGTTGAAATGCCTCCGTTCGCGCTCGTGGACAATGGTTGGGATTGCCAAACTTGGCCCGCTTCGGAGCAGCGATCGGGCGCACCGCGCAACAGGACGGAAACTTTATCCCTCTCCGCCCGTTGCCGGCAACTCGACCCTGAAACGGCTGCCGCCACCCTCTGCCGCCAGGCATGCGGCGTCGCCGCCGTGACGGCGGGCAATGTCGAGGACCAGGGCAAGACCCAGCCCGCTGCCGCGGCCGGTCTCGGCCCCGCCAGCCAATCGATAGAAGGGCTCGAAGATACGCTGGCGTTCGGCTTCCGGAACGCCTGGCCCATGATCTGAAACGTCCAGCACCGCGCGGCTGCCCTCTCGCGTGACGGTGACGGTGATTGGACCGCTGCCACCATAGCGTTGGGCATTCTCGACCAGATTACGGATCAACCGACGCAGCAGCAGACGATCGCCCGACACCATCACCGGCTCGCCTTCGACTTCGAGGTCATAGTGCGAGGCTTCTTCGGCCGCGAGTGCCAGCAGGTCCACCGGTTCACGCCGCTCCAGAGTGGGCAGTGCCTCCAGACGACTCGCCAGCAAGATCTGTTCGATGAGTTGATCGAGTTCGGCCACGTCCTGTTTCAGGGAGTCGCGCGTCTTGGCGTCGGCATTCTCGCCCAGGAGCGAGGCGGCGACGGCGATGCGCGCCAATGGCGTGCGCAATTCGTGGCTGGCATTGGCGAGCAACAGGCGATGAGCGGTCACCAGCTCTTCGATGCGCTGGGCTGATCGGTTGAAGCTCGCCGCCAATGCGGCGACTTCGTCGCGGCCTTCGACTCTCACGCGCGCCGAAAGATCGCCACCTCCCAACTGTTCGACGCCCGCCTTGAGCCGTTCGAGACGGCGGCCCAGGCCGCGCACGACGGGATAGGCGGCGATTGCGACGGCAACGGCCACCAGGCCGAGCGCCGCGGCGATCCAGAGCGCCGGGTTGGGCCGTTCACGCACTTGGCGGGCGACCAGCCAGCGCCCGTCGGGAAGCTGCAAGGTGAAGTTGGGTCCGCCCGGGCCGCGCCGCCAGCCGGTGCGCGCGTGCATGGGATTGAAGCGCGGCGGTGGCTTGCCGGCCATCGCGATCATATCGCCATCGGGTTCGTAGAGGGCGATGTCAAAGCGCAGCTTGCGCTGCAGCACTTCGATGGCGCGTTGCTGGTCTTGCTTGGGCGCGTCGATATCCGGCAGCAGTGCGCCGGTCAGCTCGGCGGCGACATCGAGATATTGCGGCGTGCGATTGTCGTCGTCGGCCAGCCGCCACAGCAGCACCGCCGCCCCCACGAACACCGCCAGCACGACGAGGATGGTGATGTAGAACTGGAGGTAGAGGCGCTGCACGGACTAGCGGTCCTGGTCCTTGGCGAAGACATAGCCGGTGCCGCGCAACGTCAGGATACGGCGCGGCTTCTTGGGATCGTCTTCGATGGCGGCGCGGATGCGCGAGATATGGACGTCGACCGAGCGGTCGAACGCTTCGAGCTTCTCGCCCTTCAGCAGATCCATCAACGCGTCGCGCGACAGCACGCGGCCGGCGCGCTCGGCCAGCGCCATCAGAAGGGCGAACTGATAGGAGGTGATCGGCCGTTCTTCGCCGTCGATCCGCACCACGCGCGAACCCTTGTCGATCTCGAGCCGACCGAAGCGCAGCACGTCCGTGGTCGTGGTCGTACCCTTGCGGCGCAGGATGGCGCGCAAACGCGCCTGCAGCTCGCGTGGCTCGAAAGGTTTGGCGAGATAGTCGTCGGCGCCGAGTTCGAGACCGACCACGCGATCCATCGGCTCGCCGCGCGCCGTCAGCATCAGGATCGGCACATCGTTCGACTGGCGCAGCCGTCGGCAGAAATCGAGGCCATCGGCATCGGGCAGCATCAGGTCGAGGATCAGCGCATCGAAGCTCTCGCGCTTCAACAGCGTCTCGCCGTCCCCCGCCGTACCGGCGATCGTCACGCGAAAGCCCGCCCCACCGAGATAGTCCTGAACCATCCCGGCGAGGCGGTTGTCGTCGTCGATCATCAGGATGCGCGCGGCCATCGCGTCAGTATCGGGCCGGCGCGACGCTGATGTCATCACTGCGCGTTAGCCCTTCTTGGAGCCATCGCGCGGGCCACCCCAGTGGTGCTCGCCCCAGGTCTTGAAGAAGGCCTGGCGCTGCTGAGCGTTGAGCACATTGCCGGCATCGACCAGCGCCTTGGTGAAGCGCTTGGAGCTTTCGTCAGCTATCTTCATCTGTTCCTGGCGAATCTGCTCGATCTTGGCCGGATCGATGGTCGGGGCTTCCATCGCCGCGCGCATCGCTTTGCGGTTCTCGACGCGCTTGTCGTGCAGAGACTTCACGTCCTTGAAGGCTGCCTGCAGGATGCCGGTGATCTGCTTCTTCTGGTCCTGCGTGGCGTCGGTACCGTTCAATGCCTTGTCCACGCGCTTCTCGATGCGCTGCTGGAACTTGGCGGGATCGAACGAGGCGCCGTCGCCACGCGCGAAAGCGGGAGCTCCGGCGGTGACGGCAAGGCTGCCGGCGAGGAGGGCTGCCATCACGGTCTTGAGGGAAAGGGTCGTCATGTCTGTCTCCTTCGGTTTCGGGAAGTCCCGGTGGGTGTTCCCCGTGCCACCGATATGGAGGGCCGCCGTATCGCAGGCGTGGCGCAGCGGTAAAGTTGTGTAAAGTCAGCCATCATGACGATTCTCAGAACTGAACGCCTCGCGCTGCGTCCGCTGCTGCCCGATGATGCTGAAGATTACGCCACCATGCGCTTTCATCCCGAGGTGGCGAAGTGGTTGCCGCCGGCTCCCGGCAAGCAGGAGGAAGGCGATCTCGTCGCCACTGCACGCGCCACCATCGACCGGTTTGCTGCCTCCTGGCAGGAGCGGCGGCTGGCGCCCTGGGGCATCTTCCTCGACGCGAAGCTGATTGGCCACGGCGGGCTGAACTACGTTCCCGAATTCGACGCCGTCGAGGTGCTGTGGGCGCTTCATCCCGAGGCCTGGGGCCAGGGCTATGCAACGGAAGTCGCCGAGGCGGCGCTCAACTATGGCTTCGGCGCGCTCGATCTCGGTTCGATCTTCGCCATCACGTTCGAAAGCAACCTGTCCTCGCAGGCGGTGATGAAGCGCATCGGCCTCACCTATCGCAAGAGAGTCGACTACAAGGGCTTTACCGATATCGTGTGGTTCGATATCGACCGGGCGGCTTACGCCGAGAGGACCTCGGCTGCAGCGCGGTGAAGGGCGGCATCGCCGGCTGCCAATACGGCGCCGTCCGAGTGCATGCCGAGCTCACCGCCTTTCCAGTCGGTGATCAGGCCGCCGGCGCCCTGGATGACCGGGATGAGCGCGGCGAAATCGTAGAGCTTGAGGCTCGCTTCGACGACCAGGTCGACATGGCCCAGCGCCAGCAGGCCATAGGCGTAGCAGTCGCCGCCCCAGCGGAAGTACTTCACCTTCTCGGTCAGTGTGCGGTGCGGTTCGGCATAGCCCGCCGGAAACATGCCTGGCGCCGTCGAATACATGTAGGCGTCGGCGAGCTTCGCGCAGGGGCGTACGGCGATCGGCTTGCCGTTGAAGGTGGAGCGTTCACCCGCCACGCCCAGCCAGCGTTCCTGCAGGATCGGCTGGTCGATGATGCCCAGCACCGGCTTGCCGCGATGGAAGAGGGCGATCAGCGTGCCAAAGATCGGCAGGCCCGTGATGAAGGCCTTGGTTCCGTCGATCGGGTCGAGCACCCAGACATACTCGGCGTCGGTGCGCACTGCGCCGTGCTCTTCGCCGAACACACCATGTTCCGGCACGTGACGCGCCAGAAGCTCGCGCATGGCGGTCTCCGCCTCGCGGTCGGCGATGGTGACGGGGCTCTGGTCGGACTTGTCGTCGACCGTGACGGGAGTGCGGAAGTAGCGCGCCGCGATCGGACGCGCGGCATCGGCGAGGTTGTTGGCGAGCGCGACCAGCTCGGCGGGAACCGACCCGGCCACGTGCTTTCCCGGGCTACGGCAGTGGCTTCGGCGCGTCGGCCATCGTGCGCAGGTAGGCGATCACGTCGGCGCGCTCCTGCTCTTTGGGCAGACCGGCGAAGGCCATCTTCGTTCCGCGCACATAGGCAGTCGGCTTGAAGATCAGGTGGTCGATGTCCTCGTAGGTCCACTCGCCGCCCTTGGCGGTCATGGGCGAGGAGTAGCTGAAGCCCGCATGGCTCGCCTTCTTGCGCGCGACGATGTCCCACAGGTTCGGACCGACCTTGTTGGCGCCGCCCTTGTCGACCGTGTGGCAAGTGAAGCACTGCTTCATGAAGATCGCCTTGCCGGCATCGACATTGGCGCTGGCGAGCTTGGGGCCGATCGGCGGGATCTCAATGGCCGCCGGAGCGGCGGCAGTCTGGGTCGGCGCGTCATCGGAGACGGCGAGGGCCGGCTTGTCCAGCTTGTGCGGATGCACGACGGCGTTGGAAACCTTGCCCACCACCATTGCGAAGAGGGCCGAGGCCAAAACGCAGCCCGCAATCGTATTGAAACTGGCCATAGTCAAATCCCGAAACGGCAAATTCTTCGGACGCTGCTGTAGCACGCCCGCGACGCCGCCAGTAGTATCCCATCGCACCAGCAGGCTCGCGCGGCGGAACGTCGCAAGTGCCGGGAATCACAAGGTTTTTCGCCTATCGAGGAGCCTCAGAACGCGGGGAGAATTCCGACATATGGCCCGGCAGACAGCCAAGACGGCAGCCAAGACCAGGGGCGGCAAAGCCGCCGCCAGCAACATCATCGCCTTCCAGGGCGAACCCGGCGCCAACTCGGACATGGCCTGCCGCGCGGCCTTTCCTTACATGACCACGCTGCCCTGCCCGACCTTCGATACGGCCATGGGCGCGGTCCAGGCCGGCAAGGCGGAGTTGGCCATCATCCCGGTCGAGAATTCGATCGCCGGCCGCGTCGCCGACCTGCACAGCCTGCTGCCGCACACCAAGCTCAAGATCGTGGCCGAGCACTTCCAGCGGGTCGAGCACTGCCTGGTGGCGCTGCCGGGCGCCTCACTGAAGTCGATCAAGACCGTGAAGAGCCACGTCCAGGCGCTGGCCCAGTGCCGCAACTTCCTGAAGAAGCACCGCTTCCAGCCGCTGGTCCATGCCGATACGGCAGGCGCGGCGCGTGAGATCGCCGAGATCGGCGATCCCAAGGTCGGCGCGATCGCCTCGTCGCTGGCCGCCAGGATCTACGACCTGAAGGTGCTGGCGAAGAACATCGAGGATGCCGACCACAACACCACGCGCATGCTGGTCTTCTCGCGCGATCAGGCCACGCTCGACTGGCGTACCGTGCAGTGCATGACGGCGTTCCTCTTCCGCGTGAAGAGCCGGCCGGCGGCGCTCTACAAAGCGCTGGGCGGTTTTGCGACCAACGGCGTCAACATCGTGAAGCTCGAGAGCTATCTCTCCGGCGCGCGTTTCGAACAGGCGCAGTTCTATGCCGAGGTCGAAGGCCATCCGGAGCAGCGCAGCGTGCATCTTGCGCTCGAGGAGCTGGGCTTCTTCTCCGAGGAGCTGAAGCTGCTCGGCACCTTCCCGACGAACCCCTTCCGCCGCAAGGGCTGGGACGCACCGACGCGTCCCGGCACCTGAGCGCGACTTCGAGGCCTCAATGCCGCAACAGCCTGTCCGCATCGCCCCGTCGATCCTCTCCGCCGACTTCGCCGCCCTGGGTCGCGAGATCGAGGCGATCACCGCCGCGGGCGCCGACTGGATCCATGTCGACGTGATGGACGGCCACTTCGTGCCCAACCTCACGATCGGGCCGATGGTGGTGAAGGCGCTGCGCAAGCACAGCAAGCAGCCCTTCGACGTGCATCTCATGATCTCGCCGGTCGATCCGCTGGTGCCGGCCTTCGCCGACGCCGGCGCCGACGTGATCTCCTTCCACCCCGAGGCAGGGCCGCACATCCATCGTACGATCCAGCTCATCAAGAGCCTGGGCAAGAAGGCGGGCGCCGTCCTCAATCCGGCGACGCCGCTGTCTGCCATCGAGCATGTGTTGGGCGATCTGGACCTCGTGCTGGTGATGAGCGTCAATCCGGGCTTCGGCGGTCAGGCTTTCATCGAAAGCCAACTCGCCAAGATCGCTGCCCTGCGCAAGGCAATCGACGCGTTGGGCAAGCCGATCGACCTCGAAGTCGATGGCGGGGTCAACGTCGAGACGGCGAAGCGCTGCATCAAGGCCGGCGCCGACGTGCTGGTGGCCGGCACCGCGGTTTTCGGCGATGGTCCTGACAAGTACGCCGCCAGCATCAAGGCGCTGCGCTCCTAGGGAGACGACATGACCGACCTGATCCTGCACCACTATCCGACCTCGCCCTTCTCGGAGAAGGTGCGGATCGCCTTCGGCCTCAAGAAGCTGGGCTGGAAGTCAGTCACCATCCCCAACATCATGCCGAAGCCGGACCTGATGCCGCTCACGGGCGGCTATCGCAAGACACCGGTCATGCAAATCGGCGCCGATATCTACTGCGATACCCAGCTCATCATGCTGGAGATCGAGAAGCACGCACCCACGCCGCCGTTGCTGCCGCCCGGCAAGGAAGGCGAGGCTCGGGCACTCGCCATGTGGATCGACCGCAACATCTTCTGGGCCGCGGTCGGCATCGTCATGGGTGCGATCGGCGATAAACTGCCGGAAGCGTTCCACAAGGATCGCAGCGAGTTCTCCGGCCGCTCGTTCGAGCCCGCGAAGCTCAAGGCTGCAGCACCGATCGCCGCGCAGCAGACCTATGCCCAGCTCGTGCTGGCCGAGGAGATGCTGGGCGACGGCCGCGCCTATCTGTTGGGAGCAGCTCCGAGCCTGGCGGATTGCGCCCTCTACAATCCGGTATGGTTCATCAAAGAACGGCTGGGCGGTGGCAAGGCCGTGCCGCCGCTCGACCGTCTGCCGCGCCTCACGGCCTGGTCGGAGCGGATGAAAGCAATCGGCAGCGGCAACCCGACGGAGATGAGCGCGGCCGATGCGTTAGCGGTTGCCAAGGCCGCAAAGCCCGCAGCGTGTAGCGTCGACGCTGCCGATCCCAGTGGATTGAAGGCCGGTCAGAAGATCAGCATCACGCCGGACGATACCGGCAAGGTGCCGGTGACGGGAACGCTGGTGGGCCTGACGCCTGATCACATTTCGATCAGCCGCAACGACGAGCGGGTGGGCGACATCGTCGTCCACTTTCCGCGCGCCGGCTTCATCGTCACGCCGGCTTAGACGACTTCGACGCCGATCTCGCTCGCGATTCGGCGCAGGCCCGCGACCGAGCGGGCGGTGGCGTTGCGACCATCCTGCGGGCAATGCGTCTCGATGCTGGCGACGATCTCTCGGACAGAGCCTGTTGCTGCAGCGGCAAGGAGGCGTTCGAGTTCGCGAGCCCAGGGAATGTCGCCGTCGCCCAGCGGCACGGTGCGCTTGGCCGTCGAGTCCCGGTCCTTGAGATGGATGAGGTCAGTCCGCGGCGCGAGCGCTGCGATCTCGGCATCGCTCGGTGGTTTGCCCGCCACCCAAGCGTTGCCGATATCTATCAGGGGACGCAAGGTCGAGGGCAGGGGATTGGGCGCCATGGCTTCGGTCATGGTCTCGAACAGCTCGGCGAGATCCGTCACGGTGGCGATGTTGCACACCGGCTCGTTCTCGATCTCGACGGTGACGGAGTAGGTCATGGCCAGGTCGATCAGCCGTTCGTAGCGGCCGAACAGGTCCTGCGGCCGGTAGCCCGGATAGCGCAGATGGCTGAACACCCGGATGCGGCTAGCGCCCAGCATGATCGCGAGATCGAAGGCATGAACCAGCGGATCTTCGGCCGGGCAATCCGATGGATCGAAGGCGAAGTCAACCTTGCCGCCACCCTCTGTGCCTTTGCCTTCGGCCGGCCATTTGAGCAGCGGCGAAACGAAGGTCGGCACCTGCAACCCCGCCTTCTCGATGGTGCGCGCGATGCCGCTCGCCTCGTCGAGAGACATGCTCAGCAGGTTGCGGCCACCCACCGTGCGCATATCGAGGCGGCGAACCTCGTGCTCCCGGCAGAAAGAGATCATTTCATCGAGCGAGGGGCCGATTTCATCACCGATGACGGCCAGGGCGAGACGGGGAAGGGACATGCGGACTAACCTACAATGGAGCGCGCTGTTTAGCTAAAGTCGAGCCAGTAAGCGAGGGAGACGGCATGAGCGACAATGCGGCGATCTTCGTGGGCGAAAGCGATGCCGATCAATATCTCCTGCTGAAGTACGCCAACCGGCACGGCCTGATTGCGGGCGCCACGGGCACCGGCAAGACGGTGACTTTGCAGACCATTGCCGAAGGCTTTTCCGCGTTTGGCGTGCCCGTCTTCATGGCCGACGTAAAAGGCGACCTGTCTGGCGTGTCCCAGGCGGGCGGCAACAATCCCAAAGCCGTGGAGCGCGCCCAGCAGCTCAAGATCGACGGCTATGCCGGCCACGCCTTCCCGACGATTTTCTGGGACCTGTTCGGGGAGAAGGGTCATCCCATCCGTACGACGGTGAGCGAGGTCGGCCCCGTACTGATGGCGCGCCTGCTGCAGCTCAACGACACGCAGGAGGGCGTCCTCAACATCGTCTTCAAGGTGGCCGATGAGCAAGGCCTGCTGCTGCTCGACTTCAAGGACCTTCAGGCGATGCTGCAGTGGGTCGCCGAGAATGCCGGCAGCCTCACCACCGAATTCGGCAATGTGAGCAAGCAGACGGTCGGCACCATTCAACGCCAGCTCCTGATCCTCGATCAGCAGGGCGGCAATGGTTTCTTCGGCGAACCGGCGCTGGTGTTGTCTGACATGATGCGCTGCGATCCGTCAGGTTTTGGCGCGATCAATGTGCTGGCGGCGGACCGGCTGATGCAGAGCCCGCGCCTCTACGCCACCTTCCTGTTGTGGCTCCTGTCGGAATTGTTCGAAACGCTTCCCGAGGTCGGCGACCTCGACAAGCCGAAGTTCGTCTTCTTCTTCGATGAAGCGCACCTGCTGTTCGACGATGCGCCCAAGGCGCTGCTCAATCGCATCGAGCAGGTGGTGCGCCTGATCCGCTCCAAGGGCGTGGGTGTCTACTTCATCACCCAGAACCCGCTCGATATTCCGGAGTCGGTCCTGGGCCAGCTCGGCAACCGGGTGCAGCATGCGCTGCGCGCCTTCACACCCAAAGACCAGAAAGCGGTGAAGGTGGCGGCGGAGACCTTCCGGCCCAACAAGAAGTTCAACGCGGCGCAGACCATTACCGAGCTGGGTGTCGGCGAGGCGTTGGTTTCCTTCCTCGATGCCAAGGGTGTGCCGACGCCGGTGGAGCGCTGCTTTGTTGCTCCGCCGCGCGGTCGTATCGGACCGGCCACGGATGCCGAACGCGCGGCGGTGATCGCGGCTAGTCCGCTCGCCGGCAAATACGACAAGCCCGTCGATCGCGCCTCGGCCTACGAGGTGCTGACCGGCCGGGTCGCCGCCGGCACACAGGCGGCTCCAGCCGAGGCGCCGGCCGCCCCGGCGAGTGGCGAGGCGCTGAAGCGGCGTGGTCAGTATGGGTCGGTGCCGCCCACTGTGCCGGCCTCTTCGGGTCCCTGGGGGCCGCGTTCCCAGACTCCGCCACCAGCACCGCCACCCGCCGCTCCGCCGGCAGAGTCGGGACCTGCCTCACGCCCCGAGCCGCGCTTGAAGAAAGCCCGGACGGAAGCTCCAGCGCCGACGCCGAAACCGCGCGCGCCGGTCGGCCGGCCGCGCGATTCGGTCGGCGTTACGATCGCCAAGGCCGCCGGCCGCAGTGTCACGACGGTGGTGGCGCGCGAAGCGGCAAAAGCAGTGTTCGGCAAGGGCAAGGCGGCGACCATCGGTGCCAGCGTCGGCGGCGCCGTGCTGCGCGGCGTGCTGGGATCGCTCCTGAAGTAGGGTTGGAACCCGCGCTACGCCTCGACGATGAGTATCCCTTCCATCTCCTCGTGACCGTCACCACAGAAGACATCACAGAGGAAGACGATTCGGCCGGCCTTGTCCGGGGTTAGAGCGAGTCTCGTCTCCTGACCGGGCACAATCTCGGCACGCAGACCAAGGTCGGGCACCTTGAAACCATGAATGCGGTCCTCTGAAGTAAGCACGAGGATCGCAGGCTGCCCGAGCTTCAAGTGCACCTCGGCAGGGTGGAACTCGAACTTCTTGGCCGAGATAGGAGTTTCGTTCGTTCCCGCCTGGACGAGCTTTGCCGCGCTGGCCGCCGTCACCGCCGCGGCCAGCAGGAACACACGACGCTGCACGGACTTAAGCTCCGGCGACGCCGATCTCGGTGAGCTTTGCCGTCGGCGCCATTGCGACATCGCGTACGCCCAATCCCTGGCCGGGGCTCGCGGCATCGTATTGCAACGGTGCACGCTTGGGCTGTGAGCCGGGCGCCGGCAGCGCGAAGATCAGCGACTTCGCTGCATGATGGGCAATGTGGCCGGTGTTCTGATGATGCTCCTGGTGGATGTGGCCGTAGAACACGACGACATTCCTGTAGGGCATCAGCAGTTCGATCGCTTTGGCCCCATCGGCCGTCGTCCAGTCCCACGACGGCATCAGGTCGAACAGCGGACGATGTGTCAGCACGACGATGCGATCCTCGGCATTGCGCTGTTTCAGATCGGCGGCCAGCCAGGTGAGTTGTTCGTCGCCCAGCTTCGCGGCCGGGTCCGAGACATTGTCGAGGGCGATGAAGTGCACGCCCTTGTGGTCGAACGTGTAGTAGGGAGCGCCGAAGAACTCCTTGTA
Source organism: Reyranella sp. (assembly GCF_004297405.1). GTDB lineage: Bacteria > Pseudomonadota > Alphaproteobacteria > Reyranellales > Reyranellaceae > Reyranella. Next base: position 115,713 of record NZ_SCVC01000043.1, on the reverse strand, counting down.
CGCCTCGCCCTTGTCGAGCGCCGCATCGTGCTCGCCCGGCATAAAGCGCACGTCCTTGACCCGGAGTGCGGAGACGATTTCGCGGAACCGCCTCATCCGGGCGCGCCGCTCAGCGGCATCGTCGGTCGTGTGGGTGAGGTCGCCAGTGAAGACGATGAAGTCGGGCTGGTTCGGCAGCGCGTTCACCGTGGCGACGGCCTTCTCGAGCGTGTGCTCGGCATCGGGATTGGCCGGGCCCTTGTAGCCCCAATGGGTGTCGGAGAACTGGATGAAGTGAAAGTCGGCGGCTTGCGCGGATGTTGGCTGTCCGGGGAACAACGCCGAGGCAAAGGCGACGCCGGCCATGCCGGAAAGTTTCAGGAATTCGCGACGGTCTTGCGGCAGCATGAGAGGACCTCCTGGCCCGGCTGGATCAGTGAAGGGGCCATACCCGACCTACCGGGCGGAGAAGGCCGCTATTCCCGCGGGAATAAAATCGACGGTCCGCCGGTATTGATGTCCTATGGGTCGCATGTCGGAGGCGCCGAAACCGGACGGCAAAGCCCTGGAGCGGTTCCGCATCGTCATGCTGCCGCATCTCGATGCGGCTTACGGTTTTGCGCGCTGGCTGACGCGCGATCCGGTCGAGGCGCAGGACGTGGCACAGGAAGCGATGCTGCGAGCGCTACGCTACTTCCATGCTTTCCGTGGCGAGGAGGCGCGGCCCTGGCTGCTGCGCATCGTGCGCAACACCTGGAGCGACATGCGGATGCTCCGTAGCGGCGAAAGGGTGCCGCTCGATGAAGTCGAGAGCATCGTCGATGGCGGTCCCGATCCCGAGCAAACCGCGCTGGCCGTAGATCGGCGGCGCCAGATCGCGGCGGCGCTGGCGGCTCTGCCCGAGGAGTCACGCGAGGTGTTGGTGCTGCGCGAGATCGAGGAGCTTTCCTACAAGCACATCGCGGCGATCCTCGATCTGCCGATCGGCACGATCATGTCGCGCCTGTCGCGGGCGCGCGAGAAGCTGGCCGTCGAACTCGGCGGCCGGCTGGGAAAGGAGTGACCATGGATTGCCCGACCTGCGAGGCGATGGTCGAGCCCTATCTCGACGGCGAATTGCCGGCCGGCGAGAGCGTTCACTTCGAGGCGGCCCTCGACGCCTGTCCCGAGTGCAAGGCAAAGCTCGTGCATCTTCGGAGCCTGCGGGTGCAGATCCGCGAATTGCCGACGGCGCGAACACCGGATCTGCTGCGCGCGCGGATCGAGCGCGAGCTACGCGTTGACACACCGGCGCCGCGAGTGTGGCCGCGCCGCACGGCGCTGGCGGCGAGCCTTCTGCTGGCGGTCGGGGCGGGATGGCTGGGCGGCCGTTTCGTGGGCCAGGAGGGTAGCCGCGAGACCGACGAGCTGATCGCAGGCTACCTTCGCATCGGTCTGGGCGATCGCCCGGTCGATGTCGCCTCGTCGGACAGTCATACGGTCAAGCCGTGGTTCGCCGGGCGCATCGACTACGCGCCACCGGTCTATGACCTCACGTCAGCTGGCTTTCCGTTGCTGGGCGGGCGCGTAGAGATGCTGGATCGCCGCCGGATCGCCGTGCTGGTCTATCGCCGCAACCAGCATCGCATCGCATTGTCGCTGTGGCCGACCACGATGTCGGGCGATGCAGCACCGGAGGTCAGTGAGGGCGACGGCTTTGCCATCGCTCGCTGGCGACATGGCGGCTTCGAGATGCGTGCCATCGGCGACATCGCACCGAAGAGTATGAGTGTGTTTGCAGCGTCGATCGATCAGGCGATCGACGCCGGCCGCTGACTCTTAAGCCAGCCGGTCGAGTTCCTTGATGATGGCGTCGCCCATTTCCTGGGTGCCGACCTTCTTCACGCCGTCGGTCTTGCCCACGAGCAGATCGCCGGTGCGGTAGCCTGCGGCCAGCACGTTCTCGATCGCCTTCTCGACGAGGTCTGCATCCTTGTCGAGGTCGAAGGAGTATCGCAGCATCATGGCGTAGGAGAGCGCCTGCGCGATCGGATTGGCCAGGCCCTTGCCGGCGATGTCGGGGGCGCTGCCGTGGATCGGCTCGTACATCGCCTTGCGCCGGCCGGTCGCATCGGCGGCGCCGAGCGAAGCGGAGGGCAGGAGGCCCAGCGAGCCGGTCAGCATCGAGGCTTCGTCCGACAGGATGTCGCCGAACAGATTGTCGGTCACAATCACGTCGAACTGGCTGGGCGAACGCAGGAGCTGCATGGCGAGCGCGTCGGCATACATGTGGCTCAACTGCACGTCGGCGTACTTCTCCTTGTGCAGCTTGGTCGCTTCTTCGCGCCACAGCACGCCGGTGTGCATGACGTTGGCCTTCTCCGAGGAGCAGACCTTGTTGCTACGCTTGCGCGCCAGCTCGAAGGCGACGGCGCAGACACGGCGGATCTCGCTCGAATTGTAGCGCTGCGTGTCGAAGGCCTCGAAGTCGCCGTTGGCGAGCTTCGTGCGCCCTCGCGGTTCGCCGAAATAGACGCCACCCGTCAGCTCGCGGATGATCATGATGTCGAGACCCTTGACGATCTCGGGCTTCAGCGAGCTGGCGTCGACCAGCGCGTCGAACACCTTGGCCGGGCGCAGGTTGGCGAAGAGGTCCATCTCCTTGCGCAGGCGCAGCAGGCCGCGTTCGGGCTTCTTGTCGAATTCGACATTGTCCCACTTCGGCCCGCCGACAGAACCGAACAGCACGGCGTCGGCTTCGAGGGCGGTCTTCATGGCGTCGTCGGAAAGCGGCACGCCGTGCTTGTCGAGGGCGGCGCCACCGACCAGGTCTTCCGTGATGTCGAAACCCACCGCGCGCTTCTTGCCCATCCACGCGATGATCTTGCGGACTTCGTTCATCACTTCGGGGCCGATGCCGTCACCGGGCAGCACGAGCAGATTGCGATTTGACGCCATTGTCTTGCTTCTCTTTTCGTCGTGGTCGGAAGGTGGGCCGCCGCCTCAGGCGGCGCCGTGCAGCCAGGGCTGGGTTTCGCTCTGACGGCGCTCGAATTCGTCGATCTCCGACTTCTTCTCCATCGTCAGCCCGATATCGTCGAGCCCTTCCATCAGGCACTTCTTGCGGAAGGGATCGATATCGAAGTGGACGGTGCCGCCGTCGGGACCCTTGATTTCCTGCTTCTCGAGGTCGACCTCGATGACGGCGTTGGAGCCACGGCTCGCATCGTCCATCAGCTTGGCGATGATCTCCTTGGAGACCTTGATCGGCAGAATGCCGTTCTTGAAGCAGTTGTTATAGAAGATGTCGGCGAAATCTTCGGAGATGATGCAGCGGATGCCGAAGTCGAGCAGCGCCCAGGGCGCGTGCTCGCGGCTCGAGCCGCAGCCGAAGTTGGGACCGGACACGAGGATCTTGGCGTTCTGATAGGCCGGCTGATCGAGGACGAAGTCCTTCTTCTGGCCGTCGGCCGTCCAGCGCATTTCGTAGAACAGCCCGTCCTTCAGGCCGGTGCGCTTGATGGTTTTCAGGAACTGCTTGGGAATGATCATGTCGGTGTCGACATTGACCATCGGCAGCGGCGCTGCCACGCCGCGCAGCGTCGTGAACTTTTCCATGGGTTTCCCTCGCGAATGGCCGGAATTAACGGCCTTTCACCCCTTGGGTCAAGCGCCCGCGGGTCGCGTCTGACGGAGGTCCGGCAGCCTAGAGGCGGGTAACGATCGCCCCGGCCATCCGGTCATGGATGCCCTGTTTGCGGCTCGAGAAGGCGACTGCCACGCAGGCAATGAGGGCAACGAGATAGACCAGCCAGGCCACGCCGGTGCCGAGAAGCAGGGCAGCGCTCGGAAGATAGATCGGCCAGGTGCGCAAGGTAGCCTTGGCGAGGTCGAGGCGCCCGCCATCGACTGTCGAAACACGAAGGCCTAGCGCCCGCTTTCCGAGGGTCGCCTGGGCTGCCGAGGCTTCCTGGAAGGCGAAATAGACCCAGCAGAGAGCAGCCGAGAAGATGATCTGCTGAACGGGGGCGGCCGCCTGCACGGCTGCCTGGATGTAGTTGTAGAGCGCCTGGGCGTCCTGGGCGCTGGGCGGCGCCGGTAACGCTTTGGGCTCGACGATGAAATAGCCGACGACCTGGGCGATGACGCCCAGGATGATGCCGTCGATGAGGGCGGCGACGGTTCTGATCCAGAACCCCGCATAGTGGACGTGCTGGTCGACCGGCCGGGCATCCCAGACTGGCGGTGGTGGCGCCGCAGGGCCCGTACTTGGAACGCTTGCCATATCGACCTTCCAGAAATCGCGCTTACGCTTAGGGGTATTTGACGACCAGGGTCCCGGCGATCATGTCGTGCAGGCCCCGCTTGCGATCGGTGAAGGCGATCATGATGAAGCCGATGCACAGGATGATGGCTGAAAGGATCTTGGCGAAGTAGCGGCCGGTGGCGTTCAGGAAGCTGAGGCGCTGACCGCTGTTGGAGACCACCCGCAGGCCGAGCGCCATCTTGCCGAGCGTTGCGCCGCGTTCGGAACTCTCCATGAGGGCGAAATAGAGCCAGCCGATGACCACCGAAACCAGGTTCAAGGTCGGATCGAAGCTCGCGGCACTTTCCGGGTCGAAAATATTGAAGCCCATGATCGAGGCGATGACGCCCACGACGACGCTGAGCACGATGGCATCGATGATGTATGCCACGAGACGGATCCAGAAGCCGCCATAGGCGACCTGGCTTTGCCCCGCGGGTTGGGCATTCCAAACGGGCGGCGGCGGTGCGGCAGAACCTGACTCAGGAACGCTGGCCATTGGCAGTCTCCCTCGATTTTTGCGACACAATTCTACCACAAGGCGTGAAGCACTGCCCGTGTACAAAGAAAACGGGCGGTGCATCACTGCACCGCCCGCGAAATTACCTCGCTGCGTGAAACGACTTACTGGAAGTCTCTCACGTCGGCGAGCGTGCCGCGGATCGCGGCAGCGACAGCCATCGCCGGGCTCACCAGATGCGTGCGGCCACCGCGGCCCTGGCGGCCTTCGAAGTTGCGGTTCGAGGTCGAGGCGCAACGCTGGCCGGGTTCGAGGCGATCGGCGTTCATGGCGAGGCACATCGAGCAGCCCTGCAGGCGCCACTCGAAGCCGGCTTCGATGAAGATCTTGTCGAGACCTTCCTTCTCGGCTTCGGCCTTCACCAGACCCGAGCCCGGGACGATCATCGCCGAAACGCTCGACGCGACCTTGCGGCCCTTGGCGATTTCCGCCGCGGCGCGCAGATCTTCGATGCGACCGTTGGTGCACGAGCCGATGAAAACGCGATCGATCGGCACGTCGACCAGCTTCATGCCGGGCGTCAGGCCCATGTAGGCGAGCGAGCGCGCCCAGGCCTCGCGGCGGTTCTCGTCCGGCGCATTGGCCGGATCCGGCACCACGTCGGTGATCGGCAGCGCATCCTGCGGGCTGGTGCCCCAGGTCACCATCGGCGGAATGTCCGAGCCGTTGAGGTCGAGCTGCGTATCGAAGTGCGCAGCCTTGTCGCTCGGCAGGCGACGCCACTGGCTGAGCGCCAGATCCCACGCTCCGCCCTTGGGCGTATAGGGCCGGCCGGTGAGATACTTGAAGGTGGTCTCGTCCGGTGCGATCAGGCCGGCGCGCGCGCCTGCCTCGATCGACATGTTGCAGACCGTCATGCGGCCTTCCATCGTCATCTCGCGGATGGCGCGGCCGGCATATTCGATCACGTAGCCGGTACCGCCGGCGGTGCCGAGCTTGCCGATGATGGCGAGGATCACGTCCTTTGGCGTAACGCCCAGCGGCAGGCTGCCCTCGACCGCCACGCGCATATTCTTGGCGGGCTTCTGGATCAGCGTCTGCGTCGCCAGCACATGCTCGACCTCGGAGGTGCCGATGCCGAAGGCCAGCGCACCGAAGGCGCCGTGCGTCGAGGTGTGGCTGTCGCCGCACACGATCGTCATGCCGGGCAGGGTCAGGCCCTGCTCGGGGCCGATCACGTGCACGATGCCGCGGCGCGGGTCGTTCAGTCCGAAGTAGGGGACGTGGAACTCGGTCGTGTTCTTTTCGAGCGTCTCGACCTGGATGCGCGACTCCTCGTCTTCAATACCCTGGCTGAAGTCGGTGGTCGGCGTGTTGTGATCGGCCACGGCGATGGTGGCGTCGGGCCGGCGGACGGGACGGCCGGCCATGCGCAGGCCCTCGAAGGCCTGCGGGCTGGTCACCTCGTGCACGAGGTGACGGTCGATGTAGATCACGCAGGTGCCGTCGTCCTGACGATGGACGACGTGGGCATCCCAGATCTTCTCGAAGAGCGTACGCGGCTTCGGAGGTTCAGCGGGCGGCGTAGCCGCCTTCTTGCGGAACGCCATGGCGCACCTACTTCTTGCCGCCGCCCTTGGCGGCGCGAACGTTGCCCTCGGCCTTCGGCTTTTCCTTCTTGAGGCGCTCGCGACGCGGACGCTTCGCCTGCTCCTCGGCCTGAACGGCGATCAGCTCGCGCTGGGCCTCGACGTCCTCGGCGATGCGGCTCGCCTTACCACGCAGGTCGCGCAGGTAGTAGAGCTTGGCGCGGCGCACGATGCCCTTGCGGACGACTTCGATTTCCCAGATGCCCGGGCTGTAGAGCGGGAACACACGCTCCACGCCTTCGCCGAAGCTGATCTTGCGCACGGTGAACGAGGAGTTGATCCCGTCGTTCTTGCGGCCGATGCACAGGCCTTCGTAGACCTGAATGCGCTCGCGGTTACCTTCCTGCACCTTGACGTGCACCTTGAGGGTGTCGCCCGGCTCGAAGCGCGGCACCGGCCGCTCGGCGACCACCTTGTCCATCTGGGCCTGGCCCAGCGTATCGAGAATGTTCATCGCATCCATCCTTTCGTCACTTCTCTTCGTTTCCCGACGCGGTCCGGCGCGCTGCCCAAAGATCGGGCCGGCGCCGCCGCGTAATCTCTTCCCGCTGCTTCATCCGCCAGTCGGCGACCTTGCCGTGGTGCCCCGAGACCAGAACCTCCGGCACACGCCGTTCGGTTCCATCGGGGCCCGCCCAGGTCGCGGGCCGGGTGTAGTGCGGGTACTCCAACAATCCGTCCTCGAAACTCTCCTCGCTTGCCGACGCCGGTTCGCCCATCACCCCGGGCAGCAGCCGTACGCAGCAATCCATCACCGTCATGGCCGCGATCTCGCCGCCCGAAAGCACGAAATCACCGACCGAAATCTCCTCCAGCGCATGGGCCTCGATGACGCGCTCGTCCACGCCCTCGAACCGCCCGCACACCATCAACACGCCCGGCCCCGCGGCCAGCTTCCGCCCGCGCGCCTGACTGAATGGCGCGCCTCGCGGCGAAAGCAGGATCTTCGGCACTCCCGGCTCGGCGACCGCCTCGATCGCCGCCGACAGCACGTCCGGTTTCATCACCATGCCGGCGCCGCCCCCGAAGGGCGCATCGTCGACCGTGCCGTGGCGATCCTTGGCGAACCGCCTGATGTCGACCGCCTGCAGCGACCATACGCCTTCCTTCAGCGCCCGTCCGGCCAGGCTCTCGCCCAATGGCCCCGGGAACATCTCCGGAAAGAGCGTCAGCGCCGTTGCGCGCCACACGTTGCCTTACGCCTCCTTCGCTGACCCGCCCGGCAGGACCCCTGTCGGTGGATCGACCACAATCTTGCCGCCCGGGACGTCGATCTCGGGCACCGCCTCGTCGGTGAAGGGCAGCATCACCGATTGCCTCGATGCGCTGCCTCCCGACACTTCCATCGTCAGCCCGGCGCCGAAATCGTGGAAGGCCATGACCTTCCCCCAATCCCGGCCATCCCGGCCGATCGCGGCGAGACCGATTAGGTCCGCCTCGTACCACTCCCGCTCGCCCGTCGCCGGCAGCCGCTCGCGCTCCACATAGAGCCGCAAACCCCGCACTGCCTCGGCCGCCGTTCGATCGGCTACGCCCTCGATCCGGGCGAGCACCGCGCCTTTGACGGCGCTGAGAGCCTCGACCCGGTACCACTTCTTCCCCGTCTCGTCCGACAGCTCGCCGTAGGAGGCGATGGCCATCGGGTCCTCGGTGAAGCTCCTGATGCGCACCAGGCCGCGTACACCGTGTGGCGCCGCGACCACGCCCAGCAGGACGCGCCCCTCACTCATCGGAGCACGCGCTCATCAGCTCGCTGCGGCTTCACCCTCGGCTGCCGGCGCTGCGGCAGCAGCGGCTTCAGCCTTCATGCGCTCCTGCGCCTTGGCGCGGGGCTGGTTCTTCTTGGTCTGCTCGCGACGCTCGCGCGGCGCCATCAGCTCGGCCTGCGACAGGAACTTCGCGACGCGGTCGGACGGCTGCGCGCCGACCTTCAGCCAATGGGCGATCCGCTCGGTGACGAGCGTGATGCGCTGCTCATGCTCGCGCGGCAGCAGCGGATTGTAGGTCCCGACCTTCTCGATGAAGCGGCCATCGCGCGGGCTGCGCGAGTCGGCCACGACGATGTGGAAGTAGGGCCGCTTCTTGGTGCCGTGCCGGGTCATGCGGATTGCTAGCATTCTTCAAGTCCTCTCTTTGTCTTTCGATTCGTCGGATACGTTGCGTTCACTGAACCTTCAGCGCGGGAATCCCGGCGGCACTCCCATGCCTCCGAGGCTGCGCATGAATCCCTTGTCGCCGAGCTTGTTGACGCGCTTCATCATCTTCAGCATGTCGGCGTGCTGCTTGAGCAGCTTGTTGACTTCCTGCACCTGCACGCCCGAGCCTTTGGCGATGCGCTTCTTGCGCGAGGCGTGGATGACGTCGGGGTTGCGACGTTCCTTGGGCGTCATCGACAGGATGATCGCTTCCTGGCGCTTGAGCTGGCCTTCGTCGATCTTGGCCTTGGACATGGCGGCCTTGGCCTGCATGGCGCCCGGCAGCATCCCCATCAGTCCCGACAGGCCACCCATCTTGCGCAACTGGCGGAGCTGGTTCAGCAGGTCGTCCATATCGAACTGACCCTTGCGGACCTTGGCCGCGAGCTTCTCGGCGTCTTCCTTGTCGATCGTCTCGGCGGCGCGTTCGACCAGCGAGACGATGTCGCCCATGCCGAGGATACGGCTGGCGATACGGTCGGGATGGAACGGCTCCAGCGCGTCGAACTTTTCGCCGACGCCGATCAGCTTGACCGGGCGGCCGGTGACGGCGCGCATCGAGAGCGCCGCACCGCCGCGGGCGTCGCCGTCGACGCGGGTCAGCACGATGCCGGTCACGGCGAGTCGCTCGTTGAAGGCCTTGGCGACGTTCACGGCGTCCTGGCCGGTCATGGCGTCGGCGACGAGCAGCGTCTCCTTGGGCTGGGAGAGGGCGCTGATGTCGGCGACCTCCTTCATCAGCTCTTCGTCGATCGAGAGCCGGCCCGCGGTGTCGAGGATCAGGACGTCGAAGCCTTCGCGCTTGGCGGTCTCGAGCGCGCGCCGCGTGATGGCGAGCGGCATTTCGAGCGGCACGATCGGCAGCGTCGGCACGCCGGTCTGCTCGCCCAGGATCTTGAGCTGCTGCTGCGCGGCCGGGCGGCGCGTGTCGAGCGAGGCCATCATGACCTTGCGCCGCGTGGCGAAGGTGCCGGTGAACATCTCGGCCGCCATGCCTTGCGGGCCCTGGCTCAGACGGTAGGCGATCTTGGCGGAGGAGGTGGTCTTGCCCGAACCCTGCAGGCCGACCATCAGGATCACGACCGGTGGCACGGCGCCGAGATCGAGGTCGGAGACGGTACCGCCCAGCATCTCGACCAGGTGATCGTTGACGATCTTGATCACCATCTGGCCGGGCGTGACCGAGCGGATCACGTCGGCGCCGATCGCCTTGGGCCGGACTTCGTCGATGAACTGGCGCACGACGGGCAGGGCCACGTCGGCTTCGAGCAGGGCGGTGCGGACCTCGCGCAGGGCCGCATCGACGTCGGCCTCGGTGAGCGCTCCACGCCCCCGCAGCCGGTCGAAAACATCGCCCAGACGCTTACTCAGACCCTCGAACATCGCGCTCCTGTTCGCTCAAAGACGTATCGCGCCGATGCGCGAACCTTCGCGGATCAGCGGAGCTCCCCCTGAGGGGGGAACCTTGTAAATCGGCACGACCGATTGAGCGGCCGGGGTATAAGGCCTGCCGCGGAAGGAGTCAAAACACTTGGCCGACTCTTCTAACTCGTTGTTTCAGAAGGATTTATGCCCGGTCCCGGGGCGGTCGATCCTGACTTTCCTGGCGGCTGGAGGCCTGATTGGCGGGTCGGCGATCTGGCTGTTGCCTGATCGTTCCATGATGCCGTTGCTGACGGCCTTCTTCGGGGCGGGGCTGGTGGCGGTCCTGATTTCGGTGTCGCCGCTGGGGCTCGCGGCCGGTACCCAGGCTCTGGGCCTGCGCCGCTTCGGCTGGCGGCCGGTCGTGCTGGGGGTGGTCGGCACCACGATCCTGTCTTTCGCCGTCAGCCAGACGGGCGTCCAGCCCGAAGGCGTCCGGCAAGTTACCGACGCCGTGCGGGATCCGGCAGTGCTGATCCCCACACTCCTGATCCTGGCGTTGCTGGCGCCGGTGGTCGAGGAGCTGGTTTTTCGCGGCCTGCTCTACGGCTGGGTCGCCGGACGGTGGGGGCCACTGCCGGCTTTCCTCGTGAGTTCGCTGGCCTTTGCCGCCGCCCATGCCGAACCCGCCCACATCATCCTCGTTCTTCCCCTGGGTTTCTGGTTCGGCTGGCTGCGCTGGCGCACCAACTCGCTGTTGCCGAGCCTGGTGGCGCACGTGATCAACAACGGTCTCGCCGTGATCGGGGCGGCGTATCTCGCCGGCGGCTAGGTCCGACGACGAGGGCCTACGACGCCAGCTTCCGGTCGACGAAGTCGAGACGGTCCTGGCCCCAGAAGATTTCGCCATCGATCACGAAAGACGGCGCACCAAACACGCCCTGGGCGATGGCGTGCTTGGTATAGGCTTCGCGCTTGTCGGCGAGCGCCGGGGCTTCGCTCGCTGCGACGACGGCGTCTGCATCGAGGCCGCAGCCGGAGATGATCTCCTTCAGCGTCGCAGGATCGCCGGTGTTCTTCTCCTCAGCCCACAAGCCCGTCAGCACGGCGTGCGCCAGCTTGATGGCATCGGCCATGCGGCCCTGCTCGCGCAGCGCGATCACGCACTTGGCGGCCGGGACTTCGTTGGCCGGAAAGAATTTCGGTTCCAGCGTAGTCTTCACGCCGAGATGATCGCGCCAGCGCTTCAGCTCCATCATGCGATAGGCCTGACGCTGCGGCGCGCGCTTGGGCAGCGGCAGGCCGCCGGAGACGGCGAACACCGAACCGAAATCGACCGGCCAGATGGTGATTTCCGCACCGTGCTTCTTGGTCATGTCTTCGAAGCGCTTGGCACCGAGATAAGTCCAGGGTGAGTTCAGCGAGACATAATAATCGACATGCTTGGCCATCGTTTCCTCACCATCGTTTCAGCGGCGTCGCGACTGTGGCGGATTGGCAGGCGACAGCAAAGCCCTGTTCGGCCAAGGTCCCTCCGGTGAGCGAAAGAGCGATTGCCCTGACGGGCGGCGACGCCGCCTATTTCGATTTTATGCGCGACTGCATTGCCTCGCTGCGGATGACGCCGGAGGGTCGCGCGCTCGCGCTGGGTGTGCTCGATTGTGGTCTCACCGAAGAGCAGCGCATCTGGTGCCAAGAGCAAGGTGCCGAACTGGTCGTGCCGCAATGGGATTTCGATTTCCCCGGCCGCGCCGCGTTGAAGGACGGTTACAAAGCGTTGACGGCGCGGCCCTTCCTGCCGCGCTACTTCCCGGGCTTCGATCTCTATTTCTGGATCGATGCCGATTGCTGGGTGCAGCAGGGCGATGCGATCACGCTGTTTCTAGCCGCGGCCCGCACTGGTGCGCTGGCCGTCGCGCCCGAGATCCATCGCTCGATGCGCCACTATCACCATGCCTGGGGCGAGTTCTCCGCGGTCTGCGGTGCAGCCTATGAGGCTTGCTTCGACAAGGAGACGGCGGAGCGGCTGATCCGCTATCCCATGATCAATGCCGGCGTCTTTGCGCTTGCCGCCGATGCACCGCATTGGGCGGGGTGGGCGGAGGTCTATGGCGCGGCGCTGCAGCGTTCGACCGATCTCACCGACCAACTCGCGCTCAACGTGCTGGTCTACGACAAGGGCTTCCGCCACGAGCCGTTGCCCAGCCGCTGCAACTGGCCCGTCCACCACGCCACGCCGGCTTGGGACGCTGACCGAAGCCTGTTTGTCGAGCCGGCCATGCCCTACGAGGCATTGGGCATCCTGCATCTCACGATCTATACGAAGCGGCTGGCGACGCTCGATGTGCGCGAAATCGGCGGGCCGCACGCCGGCCAAGTCCGGCCGCGCTCGTTGCGCTGGCCCGGCCGAACCGCCATATAGCGCCGCATGGCCGGAACGCCTTTTCTCAAGATGCACGGGCTGGGCAACGATTTTGTCGTGCTCGATGCGCGGATCAGCAAGCTCGATCTCTCGCCGCCGCGCCGGCGCGCCATCGCCGATCGCCGCCTGGGGGTGGGCTGCGACCAGCTGATCGTGCTGGAGCCGCCGACCGAGGGCGAGGCCGACGTGTTCATGCGCATCTACAATCCCGACGGCACGGAGGCTCAGGCCTGCGGCAACGCCACGCGCTGCGTTGCCTCGGTGGTCATGGACGAGCTCAAGGCCGAGGAAGCGACCATCCAGACGATCGCGGGCCTGCTCGAATCGCAGAAGGTCGGCCGCGGCGCCAACGGCTTGCCGGTGATTTCCGTCGACATGGGACTGGTGCGCATGGACTGGCGCGAGATCCCGGTCGCCAAGGCCTGCGATACCAACCGCATGCCGGTCGGCATCGGTCCGCTGCAGGAGCCGGTCGGCACCAACGTGGGCAATCCGCACGCGACCTTCTTCGTCGATGACCTGGCCGCGATCCCGATCACCGAGCTGGGGCCGAAGCTAGAGCACGATCCGTTCTTTCCCGAGCGCGTGAACGTCGGCGTGGCCCAGGTCATCGGTGAGAACAAGGTGAAGCTCAGCGTCTGGGAACGCGGCGCGGGTCTGACGCTCGCCTGCGGGTCGGGCGCGTGTGCGGCCGGCGTGGCCGCGGCGCGGCGCGGGCTCACCGGCCGCAAGGTCGATGTCGTCGTCGAGCACGGCACGCTCACCATCGAGTGGATGCGCGACGATCATGTGTCGATGACCGGCGGCATCGCGCTCGCTTACCGGGGCGAACTCGACCGTTCGCTGCTTTCCTGAGGTGCCGCGATGAGCGAGACGGAACCCGAGAAGAAGGGTTGGTTTGCGCGGTTTCGCTCCCGGGGGACCCCGGCCGTCGAGACGCCCAAGCCGGCCGAGCCTGAGGTCGAGAAAACCGAACCGGTAGAGCCGGCCGTCGCGGCCGAGCCCGAGACACAGGTCGCTCTGTCGCCGAGCGAGCCGGTGGTGCGGACGGCGCCGCAGCCCGAGACGGCCCCTGTCGAAGCGGTGGCCGAGAAAGAACCCGAGGTCGAGAAGCCCGAGGTCGAGAAGAAGGGCTGGCTGTCGCGTCTGCGCGACGGCCTCGCCAAGTCGACCAAGCGCGTCACCGAGAGCATCACCGGCCTCTTCACCAAGAAGAAGCTCGATCAGGAGACGCTGAACGAACTCGAGGATGCGCTGATCCAGGCCGATCTCGGCGTCACGGTCGCCGCGCGGCTGGTCGAGAAGCTCGGCAAGGAGCGCTTCGGCAAGGAAGTCACCGACGAGGAAGTGCGCGGCGCCTTTGCCGACGATATCGCCGAGATCCTGCAGCCGGTTGCGGTGCCGCTGGCCATTGACGCCGCACGCAAGCCGCACGTCGTGCTGGTGGTCGGCGTGAACGGCAGTGGCAAGACCACGACCATCGCCAAGCTCGCCAATCTCTATAGGGGCGAGGGTCGCTCGGTGATGCTGGCGGCAGGCGACACGTTCCGTGCCGCCGCAGTCGAACAGCTCAAGGTCTGGGGCGATCGCGCCGGCGTGCCTGTGGTGTCCAAGGGTACCGGCGCAGATGCTGCCGGGCTCGCTTACGAGGCGCTGGAGCGCGCGCGCGCCGAGAAGACGGATGTGCTGCTGATCGATACGGCTGGCCGCCTGCACAACAAGACCAACCTGATGGAAGAGCTCGCCAAGATCGTGCGCGTGATCCGCAAGCTCGATCCCGATGCTCCGCATTCCTGCCTGCTGGTGCTTGATGCCACCACCGGCCAGAATGCCCACGCTCAGGTTGAGACCTTCAAGACCATGTCGCCGATCGATGCGCTGGTGCTGACCAAGCTCGACGGCAGCGCCAAGGGCGGCGTGCTGGTAGCGCTGGCCGAGAAGTTCAAGCTGCCGGTCGTCGCCATCGGCGTCGGCGAGGGCATCGACGATCTGCGGCCGTTCGAGGCGCGGGCGTTTGCCCGCGGGTTGATGGGACTGCCGGCATGAAGCAACAGGCATGAGGCAGCTTGCATGAGCAACGAGCGGACAAGCGAAGAGGGCGGCGCGCGCAAGCTCTTCGCCACGGCGCTGGAACTGGGGCCGCTGATCCTGTTCTTCGTCGCCAACAGCCGCTGGGGCATCTACTGGGGCACCGGCGTCTTCATCGTGGCGACGGCGATCGCTCTGCCCTGCTACCGCATGCTCGAAAAGCGCTGGCCGATCATGCCGCTGGTCGGCGGCTTCTTCGTGCTGGTGTTCGGTGGCCTCACCATCTGGCTGCAGGACGACACCTTCATCAAGCTGAAGCCCACCATCGTGAACTGCCTGTTCGGCGTCATCCTGGGCGGCGGCCTGCTGTTGTTCAAGAAGCCGCTGCTGAAGCCGCTGTTCGGGGCCGCCTTCAAGCTCACCAACGAAGGTTGGTATCAGCTCACCCTGCGCTGGACGGTGTTCTTCTTCGTGCTGGCCGCGGTCAACGAAGTGATGTGGCGCAACTTCCCGACCGATACCTGGATTGCCAGCAAGATGTTCCTGAGCTTCCCGCTCACGCTCGCTTTCGCCTTCTTTCAGATCCCGCTGCTCAAGCGCTACTGGGATGGCGACGACAATCCCTTCGTACGCGGAAGCTGAGGCTTCTACTTAGACGCCGTTCGGTTTGCGCGGCGGCCACATGCGGGCGAGGTCGCCGGTGGGATTGGAATAGGTCGCGAAGTCGGCCTTGTCGCGCGACTCGTGGAAATGGGCCAGCGCCCAGACCACGGTCGGGAAGGCAAGCTGGTCCCAGGGAATGTCGGCCCAGTCGACCAGCGCCACTTCCTCGCTCTCGATGCCCGGCGCCACGTCGGCGCTGACGAGTCTCGCGCGGTACATGATCTGTACCTGGCCGATGCGCGCCACGCTGTACATGGCGAGCAGCCGGTCGATCTCGATGGTGGCGCAGGCCTCTTCCTTGGCTTCGCGTTGCGCCGCCTGCTCCGTCGTCTCGCCCAGCTCCATGTAGCCGGCAGGCAGAGTCCAGAAGCCCTTGCGTGGCTCGATGGCACGTTTGGCGAGGAGGATCTTCTCGTTTGCGCCTTCGCCCCAGGTACAGACGGCGCCCGCGACGATCTTGGGGTTCTGGTAATGGATGAACTCGCAGCGGCCGCAGACCAGCCGCTCGCGATTATCGCCGTCGGGAATGCGCTTCTCGAAATGCTCGGGGGGATCCCACGGCAGCCGGGGACGGTCGGGCAGGGGGCGTTCTGAGGAAGGGGGCGCGCTCATGGCGCCCAGTCCTACGCCGCCCGTATCAGGGCTGCAACGCCGGGCAGGGTCTTGCCTTCCATCCATTCGAGGAACGCGCCACCTGCGGTCGAGACGTAGGAGAACTTCTCCTCCACGCCCGCTGCCGCCAGTGCCGCGACCGTGTCGCCGCCGCCTGCCACCGAGAGCAGCTTGCCCGCTGTCGTCAGCCGCGCCACTTCCTGCGCCAATTCAACGGTGCCGGTGTCGAAGGGCTTCATCTCGAAGGCGCCGAGCGGGCCGTTCCACACCACGGTCGCGCAGGCCGCGAGTTCCTGCCGGTAGAGTTCGATCGACTTCGGTCCGACGTCGAGGATCATCTGGTCGTCGGGACAGGCATCGGCCTCGACGGTCGCGTTCGCGGCGCCTGCCTTGAATTCGGCGGCAACCACGACATCGACCGGCAGCAGCACCTGGCACTTGGCGGCCTTGGCCTTTTCCAGGATCTCGAGCGCGGTGGGGGCGAGGTCCTTCTCCGCCAGCGACTTGCCGATCTTGATCCCCTGCGCATGCAGGAAAGTGTTGGCCATGCCGCCGCCAATGATCAGCTTGTCGACCTTGCCCACGAGGTTGCCCAGCAGGTCGAGCTTGGTCGAGACCTTGGCGCCGCCGACGATGGCGCAAACCGGTCGCTTGGGGTTGCCCAGCGCCTTGTCGAGCGCTTCGAGTTCGCCTTGCATCAGGCGCCCGGCGACGGCGGGCAGCCGGTTGGCGAGGCCTTCGGTCGAGGCATGCGCACGATGGGCTGCCGAGAAAGCGTCGTTCACATAGACGTCGCCGAGCAACGAGAGCTTGTCGATGAAGGCTGCGTCGTTCTTCTCCTCTTCCTTATGGAAGCGGAGATTCTCCAGCAGCAGCACGTCGCCGGCTTTCATGTTGCGCACGGCATCCTCGGCCAGCGGCCCGATGCAATCCTCGGCGAATCCGACCGGCTTGCCGAGGACCTTCTCCAGCGGCTCTACCAGCGGGCGCAAGGACATCTCCGGCACCCGCTTGCCGTCGGGCCGACCGAAGTGGCTAAGCACGATCACCTTGGCGCCCTTGGCGGCCAGTTCGGCGATCGTGGGTGCGGCGCGTTCGATGCGCGTGGCATCGGTGACCTTGCCATTCTTCATCGGCACGTTGAGGTCGACGCGCACCAGCACGCGCTTGCCAGCCATGTCGGTGGAGTCGATCGTCTTGAACGTCGCCTTGGGCATGAAGTCTCTCTGCGATTTCGTCGAATACGCTGCCTGCCTAGCGTTTCCGGATGATGAAGACCAGTACCTCGCCTTCGCAGTCTGCCGAGACGAGCTCATGGCCGGTCTGGCGGCAATAGGCCGGGAAGTCGGCTTCGGCGGCGGGATCGGTCGCGCGCACCGTGAGCAATCCGCCCACGGGCAACTCGCGCAGCTTGCGGTTGGCACGCAGGACGGGCAGCGGGCACAGCAGCCCCGTTGCGTCGTATTCCAGTGTGGCAGGGGTGTCGTTCATCGCGGCCGATAATACTTCATCGCTTCGGGAAGCCAGCGCTTAATGTCGTTGATGCGTGTCGTGTCGGCAGGATGGGTGCTGAGCCATTCCGCCTGCTGCTTTCCGGAATTCGCCGCGCGCATGCGTTCCCACAGACCCACCGCTTCGCGTGGATCGTAACCGGCCATGGCCATCAGCACGAGGCCGATACGGTCGGCTTCGGATTCCTGGGCGCGCGACATCGGCAGAATGAAACCGACCGTCGCGCCGGCGCCCACGGCCGCCATCATGGCCGGCAGATAGGTGCGGCTGCGTCCGCTCACTGTCGCCGACAGGGCGACGGCAGCCGCCGTGGTGCCGACCGCAGCCACCATCTGGTCGCTCATGCGCTCCGCACCATGGCGTGCCAGCGCATGCGCCACTTCATGCGCGACCACCACGGCGAGGCCTGCCTCGGTCCGGGTGATCGGCAGCAGGCCGGTGTAGACGGCGATCTTGCCGCCCGGCAGGCAGAAGGCATTGGGCTCGTTCTTGTCGATGGTCTTGAACTCCCATCGGAAGTGCGGCGCGCGCCACATATCCTCTGGCGGTCGTTCGGCGGCAGCGGCAATGCGGCGACCGACCTTCTCGACCAGGGCATTGGCCTGGGTGTTGCCCGACAGCGGTTCCTTGCTCAGCACCTCACGATAGGCCTTGAGGCCCATGTCGCGTTCTTCGCTCTCGCTCACCAGCATGATCTGCGAACGACCGGACACCGGTGCCGTTTCGCACGCCGTGAGAGCGGCGGTGAGGCCGCACAATGTCAACACCAGGCGCAGAGAGAAGAACGTCTTAAGCATCGCGGTAATGCCATCCTCTTGATGAGGTCTCGAAGGTCGCCAAAATAACGAATGCGTGAACACGTGCCAAAACCCCGTATTTGCAGCCTCTATCCTGAGAAATCTGCCATGCAACGCTGCATGGCTTCGAGGGATGCGCGTCGTTGTGATTCCGCACAAGATACGCAAGCTATGTTCACCGCAGTGTATTGGGTTCGCGGGGTATCGCCTTCAGCGGAATGGATGTCCGCATGAGCGCCGTGGCCGAGATCATTCCCCTGTTTGCCACGCCGCTCGTTGTTTACGACGTGCCGGATGCGCCTGCACTCAATTCAGATCTGCGCCGCGTGATCGAGGAGCGGGAGAAGTCGCATCCGACGACCCAGCATTCCAACGAAGGCGGCTGGCAGTCGAGCTGGGATATGGATCGTTGGGGCGGCGCGCCGGCGCTGAAGTTGCTGGCGATCGGCCGTAACACCGCAAATAAAATGACGACCGACCGCAAGGGCACGGCAGGTACTGGTCCCCACCCCGGTTACTTTGCGGTGACTTGGCGCGCCAACATGTGGGCCAATATCAACCGAAGCGGCAACGCCAACCTGATGCATTCGCATCCGGGTTCCTTCTGGTCGGGCGTTTACTACGTTGAGGACGGCGGGATCTCTGAAAATCCGGCCTTGGGCGGTGCGCTCGAGTTCATGGATCCGCGTGGCGCCGGGCCGGTGATGTATGCGCCGCATCTCGGTTTCGCCATGGAGGGCGGCCTGTCGGGCGGCGCCAACGAATCTGTGCTACCTAAAGCAGGTCGGCTGGTGATGTTCCCGTCTTGGCTTGCGCATCAGGTACGGGCTTATCGCGGCAACGCCGAGCGTATTTCGATCGCGTTCAACCTGAGCCTGTGAGCCTTATTTCGTGAGTATGAGCGGCGACGAGCTGTTCGCGGCTGGCCGCTTCGACGAAGCGATGGCTGCCTATCGCAGGGTGCTGGCGCAGGACCCTGGCAATGCAGAAGCGCGCATGGGGCTCGATGCGATCCTCGAACGGGCCCGCACGACCCAACCCAATGCGGGCCTGCGCGAACTGCTGCTGCAAGCCTATGCCGACGAAGGCGCCAACTGGGATGCTGTCGGTTGGGGCGCGGCCAATCAAATTGTCGTCGGGTGGCCTCATGACAACGACCTCCTGAAGCTCGCGGCCGACCCGCTCCTGCTCGAATTCCTGAAGAAGTCGCTGAACCGCGATGCGGCTCTGGAGCGCAAGCTGCTGGCATTGCGCCGTGCGGCGGCCGAAGCATTGCTGGCGACCGATGCACCGCCGCCGGAAGTCGTGGCTCTGGCGGAGGCACTCGCCGAGCAGGCGTGGCTCAACGAATATGTCTGGCCCGACGACGCCACGGTGCCCGACGGGCCGGCGTCGGCAATGTTCCGGCCGTCGGCGGCGCCACGGGCAGAGGTCGTCGAAGAACGGCGGCTGGCCTCGGAGATTCCCGAGATCGCGCCGATCGTCGACGCCGTCTCGCAATCGGTTGCGGCGATGTACGAGGCCAATCCCTATCCACGCTGGACGCATCTGGCGCGTCGTCCAATGGTTGACGTGCGGGCCGCCCTGATGCGCGACTTCCCGCACGCCCAGACGGTCGATTTCGGCAGTGGCCCATTGCAAGTGCTGATGCCCGGCGCCGGCACCGGCCAGCACCCGCTGACCGTGGCCTCGTCCTACGCCAACGCCCAGGTCACTGGCGTCGATCTCTCCCGCGCGAGCCTCGCCTACGGCAAGCGCATGGCCGGACGCTACGGCATCGACAACATCGAGTTCTTGCGCGGCGACATTCTCGATCTGAGCAAGCTTGGTCGCACCTTCGACCATGCGGAATGCGTCGGCGTCCTGCATCACATGGCTGATCCTCGCGCCGGCCTGTTGGCGATCGTGTCGGTGCTGCGCCCTGGCGCCTTTCTGCGCTTGGGCCTCTATGGCGAGAGCGCCCGCAGCATCGTCGTGAAAGCTCGACGCGACATCGAGGCGGCACGCCTGCCTTCTACACTCGATGGACTGCGCGAGTTTCGCCGCAAGGTGATGACGGGCGAATGGCGGCGGCTGCGCGCGCTCACCGACTGGGAAGATTTCTGGAGCGCGAGTCTGCTGCGCGATCTCTGCTTCCACGTGCAGGAGCATCGCTTCACCGTCTCGCGCGTGCGCAGCCTGCTCGAAGGCAGTGGCCTCAAGTTTCTCGGTTTCGAGTTCAATGTCGGGGCCTCGCAGCGCGCCGATGCGGGTGCCGGCCCCCTGGCGCTCTACGCGTCGCGCTTTCGCAACGAACCCACCCTGTCGGATCTCGCGAGCTGGGAACAGTTGGAGCGCGAGAAGTCCGGCCTGTTCCCGGGTTACGCCTTCGTCTGCCAGAAGGAATAGGTCGGCTCAGGTCGAAAAGAAGTCTGGCCCGCCTTTACGCTTCAGCTCCTGGCCGGCATCGCGGCCCATGGCTTCGGCGTCCGTGGCACTGCCGCGGCGCTCGGCGAAGATCACCTCTGAACCATCGGGCCGGGCGATCAGACCGCGCAGATGCAGGTTGTCGCCGATCAGCACCGCATGTCCGGCAATCGGCGTGCGGCAGGAACCATCGAGCACCGCCAGCATCGCGTGCTCGGCACTGACGCAGACCGACGTCGTGGCGTGATCGATGGCGGCCAGCCAGCCGCGTGTCCGGGCATCGTCGGCGCGCGCTTCGATACAGACCGCGCCCTGGCCGACGGCAGGCAGCATCTCGTCTTCCGGGATCGGCGCGCCGACATGCGCCATGCCGAGGCGCTTCAACCCGGCCAGCGCCAGGATCGTCGCCTGCACGATGCCGGCTTCGCGTTTGGCCAGCCGCGTTTCGACGTTGCCCCGCAAGGTCACGATCTCGAGGTCAGGCCGCCGGTGCAGCAGCAGCGCGCGGCGGCGCAGGGCGGAGGTGCCGACGATCGCTCCTTTGGGGAGGTCAGCGATACGCGTCACATCGCCTGCGATCAGCACGTCGCGCGTATCTTCGCGTGGCAGGAAGGCAGAGATGACAAGGCCGGCCGGCTGTTCCGTCGGCATGTCCTTCATGCTGTGCACGGCCGCATCGATACGGCCGGAGAACATCGCTTCCTCGATCTCCTTGACGAACAGGCCCTTGCCGCCGGCCTCCGAAAGCGGGCGGTCCTGGATCGCATCGCCGGTGGTCTTGATGGCCACGATCTCGATGGCATCGGGCACGGCAAGGGCCGGCACGGCCTTGGCCAGGGCGTCGCGGACCAGGCCGGCCTGAGTGAGCGCGAGCCGGCTGCCGCGCGTGCCGAGCCGGAGAAGGGGAGCCGTCATGGCGCTGCTCTAGCGTAAGCAGTCGCGTCATGCCAGAAGACCCGCATGTTGGTGCTGGGCATCGAAACGAGCTGCGACGAAACGGCCGTCGCCGTGGTCGACGGGCCGGCCGGGGCAGGTCCTGGCGGGATGGGGCCGGTCGGCAAGATCCTGTCGAACACGATCTACAGCCAGCTCACCGAGCATCGCCGATTCGGCGGCGTGGTGCCGGAAATTGCTGCACGCGCCCATCTGGAGCGGATCGATGGCTTGATCGAGCAGGCGCTCGCCGAAGCAGGCGTCGGCCTTGCCGATCTCGACGGCATTGCCGCAACCGGCGGGCCGGGGCTGATCGGCGGCGTCATGGTGGGCGTGATGACCGGCAAGGCGCTGGCTTTCGCCCATGACAAGCCCTTCCTGGCGATCAATCACCTCGAAGGTCACGCGCTGTCCGTGCGGCTCACCGAGCCGGTCGAGTTTCCTTATCTTCTGCTGCTGGTGTCGGGCGGGCACTGCCAGCTTCTCACGGTGCGCGGCCCCGGTGATTTCACGCGGCTCGGCACCACCATCGACGATGCGGCGGGTGAGTGCTTCGACAAGACCGCCAAGCTCCTGGGCCTCGGCTTTCCCGGCGGACCGGCGGTCGAGAAGGCGGCAGCGGGCGGAGACCCCAAGCGTTTCAATCTGCCGCGGCCGATGTGGCGCAAGCCCGGCTGCGATTTCTCTTTCTCGGGCCTGAAGACGGCGGTGCGCCAGACGGTGGAGAAACTCGATGCCAACGATCCGCGTGCCGTGGCCGATCTTTGCGCCTCCTTCCAGCGTACCGTGGGCGATGTCTTCGTCGATCGCTGCACCAACGCCTTGAAGCTGGCGCCGATGCCCACACTCGTGGTGGCGGGCGGTGTCGCGGCCAACGTCTATCTGCGCGGTCGATTGGAAGAGGCGGCGGCAGCGCATGGCGCGAGGCTGGTGGCGCCGCCGGTCCGCCTCTGCACCGATAACGGCGCGATGATCGCCTGGGCCGGCGTCGAGCGGCTGCGGCTCGGCCGCGTGGATGCTCTCGACTTCCGCCCGCGTCCACGTTGGCCCCTCGATCCGACCGCGACGACGGCCAATCGCGTATAGGATGGGCGCATGAGCAGCTCATCGCTTGCCTTTGAAACAGTCGCGGCGTTCGCCACGCCGATCATCGTTGTCGATCTGCCGGACGGCACGCAGCTCAACGCCGCGTTGCTGCCGGTGCTGCTGAAGCGCGAAGCTGAGCAGCCCAGCGAGTCCCGCAGTACGCTCGGCGGCTGGCAGTCGTCCCTCGATCTCGACAAGTGGGCCGGAGCCCCGGCGGTCAAGCTGCTGGCGATCGCGCGCAACATCGCCAATCGCATCACCACGGATCGGACGGGCAAGCCCGTCGCCATCCTGTGGCAGGCCAATATGTGGGCGAACATCAACCGCAGCGGCCACGGCAACGAATTCCATTCCCATCCCGGCAGCTTCTGGTCGGGCGTCTATTACGTCGATGACGGTGGCGTCTCAGCCCATCCGGCGTTGGGGGGCGAACTCGAATTCATGGATCCGCGCGGACCGGCGCCGGCCATGTATGCGCCGCACCTAGCCTTTGCACTGCCCGGCGGCCTCTCGGCCGGTACCAACCAGACGATTGTGCCCAAGGCCGGTCGGCTGGTGATGTTCCCGGCGTGGCTGTTGCATCAGGTGCGGCCTTATCTCGGGGCTGAGCAACGCATCTCCATCGCCTTCAATCTCAGCCTGTGAGTACGTTCGATCATATCGGCGTCGTGGGCGGCGGTGCCTGGGGCACGGCGCTCGCCTGTCTTGCCCGCCGCGCAGGCTGCAAGGTGACCTTGTGGTCGCGCGATCCTTCTGTTTCGCAGGCCGTCGCGCGCGAGCGCAGCAACGAGGTCTACCTGCCGGGGCAGTCGCTCGACGCCGGCATCGAGGCCGCCGCGAACCTTCGCGCGCTCGCTGCCTGCGATGCGATCCTGCTCGTCTGCCCCGCCCAGGCGTTGCGCGCCGTTGCACGCGACCTGCCGGGCGCCTCGCCCGTGGTGATCTGCGCCAAGGGCATCGAAGCGTCGACCGGCCTCCTGATGCCGGAAGTCTTGGCGGAGGTCTTGCCAGGGCGGGCGGTCGCCATGCTCTCGGGGCCGAGCTTCGCGGAGGAGGCGGTACAGGGCCTGCCGACCGCGGTCAGTATCGCCACCCATGATGCCGCGCTGGGCCGCGACCTCGCGGGCGCACTGGCCGCCGGCATGTTCCGGCCGTACTGGACCGACGATGTGACCGGCGTGTCGCTGGGCGGTGCGGTGAAGAACGTGCTCGCGATCGCGGCCGGCATCGTCGAGGGCCGTGGGCTTGGCCACAACGCCGCCGCCGCGCTGATCACGCGTGGCTTTGCGGAGATGGCGCGGCTTGGCCTCGCCATGGGCGCCAATCTCGAGACGCTCACAGGACTCAGCGGTCTCGGCGATCTCGTGCTGACCTGCCACGGTCCGCTATCGCGCAATCGCTCGCTGGGGGCTGCCCTCGGCAAGGGAACGAGCCTCGCCGCCTACATGGAAGGACGCCGCCAGGTCGTCGAGGGCGCGGCGACAGCGCCGGCAGTGCTGGCACGTGCCGCCAAGTTCGACATCGAGATGCCCATTTGCGCGGCCGTCGATGCTATCCTGCATCACGGCGCGGGTCTCGACGAAGCGATCCGCGCCTTGCTGGCGCGTCCATTGCGCCGCGAAGGCGAGTAGGGGGAAACAATGGCGCATTGGCTCATCAAGTCGGAGCCGTCTGTGTATGGCTGGGCGCAGTTCGTGAAGGAGAAGAAAACCTCCTGGACCGGCGTGCGCAACGCTCAGGCCGCGATCAATCTGAAGGCAATGAAGGTCGGCGATCGCTGCTTCTTCTATCACTCCAACGAGGGCAAGGAGATCGTCGGCATCGCCGAGGTGGTGAAGACCGCCTATCCCGATCCCACCGACAAGGAAGGCAAAGCCGTCACCGTCGACGTGAAGGCGGTCGAGCCGGTGAAGACGCCGGTGACGCTCGCGGCCATCAAGGCCGACCCCAGGCTCAAGGATTTCGGCCTTGTCCGCCAATCGCGCCTCTCTGTCGTACCGGTGAGCGACGAGCAGTGGAAGATGATCATGAAGATGGCTGCCGCCTAGCGATCAAACATGGTCGACAACACGCGCGGCATCCTTGCGATGGCGGCGTCGGTGGTGGTCTTCATCTTCAACGATGCGCTGATCAAGCTCGCCGCCGAGTCCATCCCGTCCGTCCAGGCAATCGGCGTGCGCGGCCTGTTCGCCACTCTCTGGTGTGGCCTCGCCCTGCTGGTGAGCGGCGCCTGGCGCCATCTCAGGCTGGCCGTGCATCCCCTTGTAATGCTGCGCGGCGGCCTGGAGTCGGGGGCGGCGATCTTCTACCTGATCGCGCTGTTCCAGATCCCCTTCGCCATCGCCACGGCCATCAATCTCTCGACCCCGTTGGTGCTGACAGTGCTGGCCGTGCTGATCCTCAAGGAGGATGTGCGCTGGCGGCGCTGGACCGCGGTGACCGTCGGTTTCCTGGGCGTCCTGCTGGTGATCCAGCCGCGTCCCGGCGACATCAATGCCTGGACCTGGCTGGTGCTGCTGGCGACGTTGATCGGCGCCTTCCGTGACATCATCGCCCGCTACCTGCCGCCTGCGGTGCCGACCCTGGTCGTCTCGTTCACGACGGCACTCGGCGTCGCTTTTGTCGGCTGCGTCTGGGCCCTCATCGAAGGCTGGCAGCCGATGGACTGGCGCGGTCTCGGCTACATCGTCGCTTCGTCGCTGTTGCTCGCTGCCGGTTACCAGTTCCTCGTGGTTGCGCTGCGCTCGGGCGGCGAGATCTCGGTCATGGCGTCGTTCCGCTACTCCTCGATCCTGTGGGCGCTGGGCATCGGCTACGTCGTCTGGGGCGAGGTGCCCAACGCGCTTGCCATCGCGGGCATCGTGGTGATCGTGGGTTCCGGCCTCTACATCCTGCACCGTGAGAGGGTGCGGCACTGAACGGCATTATCGAGTGGCGACTGCCTTCATCGACGGCCTTTGCCGGATTGGGCTGACGAGCCGGCCCGGCCACTCGCCTTCGTCGACCAGCTCCTGCGTGGTGCTGAGGATCAGCGCCTCCATAGCGGTCATCGCACTGGTCGCGGGGATATTCTCCAGGCGGCAGAGATAGACGGTTCGCACCGGCCTGGGCTGCACCAGCCGAACAGCTGAGACGCGCCGTTCGGCGAGGGCGTCGACGACCGAGGGATAGGAGAGGATCGTATGGCCGAGTCCGTCGCCCGCGATGGCGATGAGCTGCGGGATTGAATCGACGTCGGCCAGCACATTCAGTCTGACCTGCGCCTGCTGGGCATAGCGTTCGATCACCTGGCGCAGGCTGTTCTGTGACGAGGGTAGCATCAGCGGGATATCGGCCAGGTCGGCGAACCTGATGTTCCGGCTTTCGAAGGTACCCGTCTTGTGGCGGCCGGCAGGAGGCGGGCCAATCAGAACCAATTCCTCTTCGACGAGGCCGCGGTAGCGCAGGCCGCTGCTCTTGTCCCTCAGGAAGGTCATGCCGAGGTCGATGGTGCGGCCGACGAGCTGACTCGGCACATGGCCGGTCGACGTCTCGACGATCTGCAAGTGCAGACGAGGCCATCGCCGTATGACGTCACGCACCAGACGCGGCGTCAGGGCCATGCCGATGGATTGCGGCATGCCGATCGCGATCGACCCCACCGGTTCCGAGGCCCCTTCGCGCACGTCCTCGCAGGCAAAGCGAAGTTTCTCGAGCACGTCGCGGCTGTGAGCGAGGAAGCGCTGTCCTGCCGCAGTGGCGACGACGCCTCGGGACGATCGCTCAAGAAGTTTCACACCGAGCTCGGCTTCCATCCGCTTGAGATGGAGGCTGAGCGCCGGTTGCGCGATGTGCAGCTCGGCGGCGGCCCGGGAGATCGAGCCAGTCGTCACCATGGCAACGAAATAGCGCAGGCTTCGCACGTCGATGGACACGGCAGCAGACCTCTAGGGCATATCAAAAAATTATGGCCCGTATCCTAAGACTGTATTGGATCAATGGCGACCAGTTCCGGATTCTCCGCGCCGCCTCGACGATTCCAGCCTCGGGGCGAGGGAGGAAAAATCATGGTTACCCGTCGCACCGTCCTCGCAGGCGTCGCTGCTTCCACATTTGCCCGGCCAGCCCTTGCATCGTCGTGGCCCACCAAGCCTGTTCGCATCGTCGTTCCCTTTCCGGCAGGCGGTCCGACGGATTTCATCGTCCGCCTGCTGACGGCCAAGCTGTCGGAAATTCTGGGGCAGACGGTGCTGGTCGAGAATCGTGCCGGCGCGAGCGGCTATCTTGGCAACCAGGCGGTCGTCGACGGGCCGGCCGATGGCTACACGCTGGTGCACAACACGGTGGGCGTGCAGGCGATCAATCCGCTGATGTATCCCGACTCGCGCTTCAATCCGCAGCGCGACCTGGTCGGCGTCGCCACCACGGCGACCATGCCCAATGTGCTGGTCGTCAATCCGGCCAAGGTCGACGTGAAATCCCTGAAGGAGCTGGTCGAGCTCGGCCGCAAGGAGCCCCACAAGCTGAGCTGCGCCAATTTCGGCAACGGTACTTCGGCGCACATCTACGGCTCGCTGCTGCAGAAGGTCGGCGGCTTCCAGGCGACCGAAGTCTCCTATCGCGGCAGCGCCCAGGCACTGAACGACGTGGTCGGCGGCCAGGTCGATTTCCTGTTCGACAACATGACCACCTGCGTGAGCTTCGTTCAGTCGGGCAAGTTGCGCGGGCTCGCCATCACCGCGCCGACCCGATCCACACTGCTGCCGGACGTGCCCACCATGGCCGAAGCGGGACTGCCGGCCGTCGATCTCAAATTCTGGTTCGCGTTGCTTGCGCCCGTACGCACGCCTCCCGAGGTGATCGCCCGATTGCAGGACGCGGTCGGCAAGGCGATGGCCGACCCGGCCTATGCCGCCGCATTGCGGGCACGTGGCGCCGAACCGCTGGTAACTCCTCCTGCCGAGTTGGCCGCCTTCTTGACGAGCGACTCGAAGCGGTGGGCGGACGCTGCCCGGCAGATCGGCGTCAAGCCACAGGAGTGACGGTGAGCATGCAACCGCTGCGCGGGCTGCGCGTCCTGGATTTCAGCAAGGTCTTGGCGGGACCCATGTGCACCCAGGCTCTGGGCGACCTCGGCGCCGACATCGTCAAGGTCGAAGGCAAGGACGGCGGCGACGACACGCGCGGTTGGCCGCCGTTCCGCGAAGGCAGCGGTGCGGTCTTTCTCTCGGCTAATCGCAACAAACGCAGCTTGGCGCTGGACCTCAAGACGCCGCAGGGCCGGGAGGTCGTTCACCGGCTGGCGGCCACCGCCGATGTCGTGGTCGAGAGCTTCGGTCCCGGTGTCACCGAACGTCTGGGCATCGATTTCGCCACGTTGAAGCAACACAACCCGCGTCTCATCTACTGCAGCATCTCGGGTTTTGGCCGCACCGGCCCCCTGGCGCACGGCAAGGGTTACGACATGATCCTGCAGGCCTTCACCGGCATGGTGTCGATCATGGGCGAGCCCGACAACGGTCCGGTCCGGGCGCCGTTTTCGCCGGTCGATCAGGGCACCGGCATGCATGCCTATTCGAGCATCCTCGCGGCGCTGTTGAATAGAGATCGTACCGGTGAGGGATGTCGCATCGACGTTTCCCTGTTCGACACCGGTGTGAGCTTCCTTGGCTACATGCTGCAGGCTTACTGGGAGCGCGGGACCGAGCCGGCGCGCTACGGCTGTGCGCACGAATCGCTCTGCCCGTATCAGGCATTCGAGGCGTCGGATCGGCCCGTGCTGATCGGGATCGCCAGCGAATCCCTTTGGAGGCGCTTCTGCGAGGTGAGCGGCCTGCAGCAGCTTCTGGCGGATCCGCGCTTTCGCACCAACGCCGATCGCGTGCGCCATCGCGAGGAGACCGTCGCCGCTGTCGCTTTCGTGATTCGGCAACGCAGCTCGGCCGAGTGGGTCGATCTGCTCACGACGGAAGGCATTCCCTGCTCGCTGATCAACGGCTTCGCCGATCTGATGGCGCATCCGCACACGCGCCACAGCGGCCTCGTGGCGGCCTATGAAAGCGAAACCTATGGGCCTTTGCAGGCGGTCGTTCCGCCCGTCCGCTTCGATGGCGCGCGCGCGATGCCGGGCCGCGCAGCGCCGTGCTTGGGAGAGCATACGGCGGAAATCCTGCGAGACGCGGGATTCACGGGTGCGGAAATCGACCGGTTGGTCGACGCGAACGTTGTAGCGGTACGTGAGGCGAAACCGACCGAGGTGCAGAACACGCGCGCGCGAGCCCTCTAGACGGCATCATCGTGTCGCCCGATGGAGTATGGGGGCGCGCGATGTGGCAACGTGGTGACCGCGTGGCGCCTTGGCGTCATCCACAGTTCTAGTCGAGGTTTTTCAATGACGAACGCCGTCACCTATTCCGTATCCGAAGGTATTGCCGATATCGTCCTCACCCGTCCGCCGGTAAATGCGCTCGACCTTGTGACGGTGCGGGAGATCATCGCGGCGCTGCGCCGGGCGGCGGCCGATACGGATGTGGGTGCCGTCGTAATTTCAAGCGGTACGCCGCGCCGCTTCTGTGCCGGTCTCGATCTCGATCAGGTGCAGGGCAAGTCGGTCACCGAGATGCACACACTCCTGTCGGCGCTCTACGTCGAGCTGCACGACGTCCAGCTCGGCCTCGGCAAGCCCTCGATTGCGGCGGTGGCCGGCGCGGCTCGCGGCGCAGGGATGACCCTCTCGATTTCCTGCGACGTGATCATAGCCAGCGAGAAGGCGACCTTCGGCTATCCCGAGATCGATGTTGGGCTCATCCCCGGCATCCACTTCGTCCACCTGCCGCGCATCATCGGCAAGCATCGCGCCTTCGAGCTGCTGTTCAGCGGCCGCTCCTTCGATGCTGCCGAGGCTGCATCGCTGGGATTGGTGAGCAAGATCGTGCCGGATGCCGAGGTTCTCGCCGAGGCGCACAAGCTCGCGCGCACCTTCGCCGCCAAATCACCGGAGGTGATGCGGCTGGCCCGCGCTGCCTTTGGCCGGGCGTGCGACATGGACTATCGCAGGAACGTTGCGGAGATCGTCGAGGCGTTCTGCACCATCGCCTCGACATCCGATAGCCAGGAAGGTGTCAACGCCTTTGCGGCGAAGCGGCCTCCGGTCTGGAAGCCGCGCTGAGCGCGCAGCTTCTTCGAACGACTTGAAGAGTCACAGGCGCACCGTCCATACCCGTCAGCTTGACGAGGAGGTGTTTCTTGGTGGCTTCCATCCAGGCGCGTATTGCCGAAGAACTCGGGGTCAAAGAGCAGCAGGTCCAGGCCGCGGCCGATCTGCTGGATGGCGGGGCAACGGTCCCCTTCATCGCGCGCTACCGTAAGGAAGTCACCGGATCGCTGGACGATGTTCAGCTACGCACGCTCGAGGAGCGGCTGCGGTATCTGCGCGAGCTGGAGGCGCGGCGCAAGGTCATCCTCGATTCCGTCCGCGAGCAGGGCAAGCTCGATGCCAAGCTCGAAGCGGCGATCCTGGCGGCCGACAGCAAGGGCCGGCTCGAGGACATCTATCTTCCCTACAAGCCCAAGCGCCGCACCAAGGCCGAGATCGCCAAGGAGGCGGGCCTCGAACCGCTGGCGAACCTGCTGCTGCAGGAGCCGCAGAATGTGCCCCAGACCAGCGCGGAGCCTTTTGTTTCGGCCGAGAAGAACGTTGCCGACGTCGCGGCGGCACTGGACGGTGCGCGCGCCATTCTCACCGAGCGCTTTGCCGAGAATGCCGACCTGATCGGCGCCCTGCGCGAGGAATTCTGGGCCAATGCGCGCCTCAAGTCCGAGGTGCGCGAGGGCAAGAAGGAGGCGGGCGCCAAGTTCAGCGACTATTTTGATTTCTCGGAAGCCTTCGGCAAGATGCCGTCGCATCGCGTGCTGGCGCTTTTCCGTGGCGAGCGGGAAGAAGTCCTCGGCCTGACGGTCGAGCCGGACGATCCCGCGACGCGCCCTCCTGTCAGCCTGTACGAGCTGCGCATCATGCGCGCCTACGGCATCGTCGATCAGGGACGGCCGGGCGACAAGTGGCTCGCCGATACCGTGCGCTGGGCGTGGCGCACGAAGATCTTCGTCACACTGTCGATCGATCTCAGGCTGCGCCTGTGGAACGGGGCCGAGGAAGAAGCCGTACGCGTATTCGCGGCCAACCTGCGCGACCTCCTGCTCGCCGCGCCGGCGGGCGCCCGGCCGACGCTGGGGCTGGATCCCGGCTTCCGGACCGGCGTGAAGGTCGCGGTGGTCGACGCCACCGGCAAGGTGGTGGCGACCAGCACGATCTTCCCGCACGAACCGCAGCGGCGCTGGGACGAGGCGCTCGCCATCCTGGCGAGGCTTGTGCGCGAGCATAAGGTGGAGCTGATCGCGATCGGCAACGGCACCGCCTCACGCGAAACCGACAAGCTCGCGATCGAGCTGGTGAAGGGGCTGGCGGATCTCAAGCTGCACAAGATCGTGGTGTCGGAGGCCGGCGCATCGGTCTATTCGGCCTCGGCTTATGCGTCGGAGGAATTGCCTGAGCTCGACGTGACCTTGCGGGGCGCGGTGTCGATCGCGCGCCGGCTGCAGGATCCGCTGGCGGAACTGGTGAAGATCGATCCGAAGTCGATCGGCGTCGGCCAGTACCAGCACGACCTCAGCGAGTTCAAGCTGTCGCGCTCGCTCGACGCCGTGGTCGAGGACTGCGTGAACGGCGTCGGTGTGGATCTGAACACAGCGTCCGCGCCGCTGCTGGCGCGGGTGTCGGGCATCGGCCAGGGGCTGGCCCAGAGCATCGTGTCCCATCGCGATACGCACGGCCGGTTCCGGTCGCGCAAGATGCTGAAGGACGTGCCACGGCTCGGTCCCAAGGCGTTCGAGCAATGCGCCGGCTTCCTGCGCATCTCCGGCGGCGACGATCCGCTCGACGCCTCGGCGGTGCATCCCGAATCCTATCCGGTGGTGCGCCGGATCATCGACGCCACCAAGAGCGACATCGGCAGCCTGCTTGGAAATGCACATGTCCTGCGCGCGCTCTCGCCCGCATCATTCGTCGACGACAAGTTCGGCCTGCCCACCGTCACCGACATCCTGCGCGAGATGGAGAAGCCGGGACGCGATCCGCGGCCGGCCTTCAAGACGGCGGAGTTCAAGGCCGGGGTCGAGACGCTAAACGATCTCGAGCCGGGGATGGTGCTGGAAGGCGTCGTCACGAACGTCGCGGCGTTCGGGGCGTTCGTCGATATCGGCGTGCACCAGGATGGCCTGGTGCACGTGTCGGCGATGTCCAAGACCTTCGTGAAGGACCCGCGCGCCGTGGTGAAGTCGGGCGACGTCGTGCGCGTGAAGGTGCTGGAGGTCGACAAGCCGCGCAAGCGTATCAGCCTGACATTGCGGCTCGACGACCAGGCCGGCAGCCAGCCGGCGCGATCCGCCGGCGCCGACCGCGGAGCCAATCGAGGTGCCAATCCTGGAGCCTCCGGGCGCGGTCAGGGCAGCCCGCAGGCCGGCAAGGCGAGCTCTCCCGGAGGCGCGATGGCGGACGCCTTGCGGCGTGCCGGCCTCGGCACGCGCAACGGAACGAATTGATCAGGTCAATAGCGTCCGCAGCGCGACCGGTTCACGTCTGGTTTTGCTGAGGCCCAACCTCTAGCGCGCGATCCAAGCTTCGTAGTCGCGCGCTACTTCTTCGACGGCGGTGTCGTAGAAGCGCTTGCCGTGTTCGGGTGTCGCCTGGTTGGGGTCCGATCCGATGCGGCCATCGGGGAAGGCGCGGCGATAGTCCTCGGCGTCGGCGAAGGAGCCATTGGGCGCGATGCGCGGCTCCATCTGCTTCTGCTGCATCGTCTCGGGGTATTTGTACCAGGTGAGCGCCACTTCCGAGGCGGTGGCGTGGCTGCCCTCGCCGACCGGGTAGAGCTCCTGGCTGAGCCGCTTGATGCCGGGACCATCCCACCAGTTGCGCAAGGCGCACTTGATGGAGGGCTGGTTGCTGAGCTTCTCCATCGAGCGCTCGGCGTAGATTTCGGAGAACGCCGCCGTCACCGTGGCGATGTTGCCGCCATGCCCGTTCACGAAGAAGAAGCGGGTGAAGCCATGCCGTGCCAACGACACGACCGTATCGCGCACGACCGCGATCAGGGTCGTGGGCTTGAGCGTAATCGAGCCGGCAAAAGCCAGGTGATGCTGCGCCATGCCGACCGAGATGGTCGGCGCCACCAGTGCGCCTACCTTCTCGCCCGCGCCGCGGCCGATCATTTCGGCGGTCAACGCATCGGTACCGATCAGGCCGGTCGGCCCATGCTGCTCGGTCGAGCCGATCGGGATGATGATGCCGGTCTTGGTCTTGAGGTAGTCGTCGACGAACTGCCAAGTCTTGAGCTGAAGCTGCACGAAACGAAACTCCTGTAGGATTTGGCCCACAGGATGCTTCGCCCGTGATGATCAAGCAAGGCGCTCAGCTTGTCGGTATGACCTTCGCGCCGAGGCGCCGGCGGTCGAGGTCGGCAAGGGCCTTGTCGCGCGCGTCGGCGAGCTTCTTGAGTTCGATCGTGCACAACTCGCGATTGCCCGAATTGCAGCGGGTTTCGATTGTCTTGATCTCGGCGTTGGCGCCTTCCTCGATCCGAGACTTGATCCCGGCAAAGTGGGCATCACGTGCCTCGTCGGTCGGAAAACTTGCCGGTGTCAGCACGACCAAGACCCGGTCCGAGTACTTGTTGTTGGCGCCGGAAGCGGCGTCGACCATCACGCCAACCAGGCCACCTAGCAGGAGATTGCCTACAGTGGCACCGGTGAAGCTCGACACGAGGACTTCGTTCGATTGCTCGTAGCCCTCCCGCGTACAGCTCACGATTACGTCGTCCTTGGAACGGGCAACATTGACTCGTCCTGGCGTCGCCTTGACGAAACCAATAGTGGTGCCCAGCCGGTCGATTTTGCATTCGGCGCCTGGCGGTTGCGATTCGATAGATACGTCCTGAGTGGTGCCACCGACCACTGTGGCACAGGCGGAAGCGACGAAGCCCAACGCGACAACGGCGGCCAGACGGCCTGCCGCTGCCAATTTCTCAACTAACACGCTATTTCCTCCCTGGCCGTTAAGCCGGCCTGGGGGAACACTACTTTAACGATACAGAACTAATCAAGAACAACCTGAAGTTATGCCGGCTCTTCGCCGAGATTGCCCTCGCTGTTGATCAACAGCACGCGCGACTTCTTGTTGAGGCCGAGCGCCTTGAAAGCCGCTTCGTCGGTGCAGACGCGGGTGAGCCCGGCGAGGCCGGCGCACCCCGACGGGCCGGACTCGATGGCGGGGTCGTCCTCCAGCGGGTTTGCGAAGAGGTGCCGCGCCGGCGTCACGTCTTCTTCCTCGATGGTCATGAACCAGTCGGCAGCCTCGCCGACGACAGGCCAGGTGAGCGGCGAGATTTCGCGACAGGCGAGGCCGCCCATCACCGTGTCGGCCTTGCCGCTTGCCGGCATGGGTTTGCCGGCGAGGTTGCTCTGGAACCAGCAATCCGCACTGACCGGCTCGACGACGACGAAGATTGGCCGCTTGTCGCAGATAGCCCAGAGATAGCCGATCACTGCGGCGGCCAGCCCGCCGACGCCGGCCTGGATGAAGACATGGGTGGGCGCCACGCCCCATTGATCGACCCCCGCCTCGTGGACCAGCACGGTGTAGCCGCGCATGACGCTCTTCGGCACCCGCTCGTAGCCCTCCCACGAAGTGTCGGAGATGATCGTCCAGCCGTTCGTCTCGGATTGCCGGCGGCATTCGGCGACGGCGGTATCGTAATCGCCATCGACCCGGATCACCTCGGCGCCGCGGGAACGGATCGCGGCCTCTTTCGCCGCGCTGGTGAATTTCGGCAGGAAGACGACGCAGCGGTTGCCGAACAGTTTGGCGCCGGCCGCGACTGAGCGGCCGTGGTTGCCCGAGCTCGCCGTAGCGAAGACGTACTGGCTGGTGATGTCGCGGTCTTGGCCCTGCATCACTTGCTCGAAGCTCGCGGAGCTGTGATAGGCCTCGCCGATCGCGCCGGAAAGTTCGTTGTAGACGGCGATCACGCCACCGAGCGCCTTGAAGGCACCGAAGCCGAAACGCTGGCTCTCGTCCTTGACCCGGATCTCTCCTACGCCCAGCCGTTCGGCCAGCGCCGGCAGCTCGTACAGCGGCGTCGGCTTGTGCGCCGGGCACTTCCTGAGGTCCTCGCAGAGCTCGGGAACGCCGTTGGGATTGATCACGCGCTGCTGGGCGCTGCCGAATTCGAGGTTGCGCTTGGCACGGGGGTTGGGGGCCAGCCAGGGAGGGGTCGTCATGTCGGGGTCATAGCATGCTATGGTCGTGGAAACGGAGAGCAGACCATGAAAGTGAACGTCGAAGTGACCTGCACGCCCGAGGAGGCCCGCGCCTTTTTTGGCCTGCCGGATATCAAGCCGATGCAGGATCGTATCATGGGCGAGATCGAGGAGCGCCTGCGCTCCAGCCTGGGCGCCATGAATCCGGAGACGGTGTTCAAGACCTGGCTGCCTGCCTCCATGCAGGGCATCGACCAGATGCAGCAGATGCAGCAGGCCTTCTGGAGCCAGCTTGCCAATATCGCTACGGGCACGGGCGGCAAGAAGGAATAGCGTGATCATGAGCCAGCGTGACAAGCCAGCCGATCCCAAGCCTTATTACGAAGCCCACGTCTTCTGCTGCACCAATCGTCGCCCAGCCGGCCATCCGCGTGGCTGCTGCGCGGAGAAGGGTGGCGAGGCGCTGCGGGACCATATGAAGAGCCGCGCCAAGGCGCTCGGCCTCAAGAACGTGCGCATCAACAATGCCGGTTGCCTCGATCGCTGCGAGCTGGGGCCGACGTTGGTCATCTATCCCGAAGGCGTCTGGTACACGGTGCCGACCAAGGAGGATATCGACGAGGTGCTGGAAACGCATCTCGTGAAGGGTGATCGGGTCGAGCGGCTGATGTTGCAGCCCAACGAGAAGCTGCCGTCGGATCGCAAGGTGCCGACAACGGTCGGGTAACTGTTGCGCCGTCAGCCGCGCAATCGCTGCTTGGTGCCAGTGGGCAGATAAGCGAGGTCATCGACTACCTCGCCCCGCAGCAGATGACTTTCGACGATGCGGTCGACGCCTGCTTCGTCGACGCCGCCATAGAAGGTGCCTTCCGGCCAGACCTGCAGGACTGGGGCGAGCGAGCAGGGGCCGAGGCAGCTCGTCTTGGCGCTCATCGTGCCCTCGCCGGTCGTCCGCAGCGAAAGGCGCTTCTGCTCATTGCGCAGGTGGCCCCAGATCATCTCCGCCCCGGCGCGAATGCAGGGACCGCCCTGGCAGACGAGCACACGGCGGCGCTGTGCCGGCACGACCGATCCTTCGAGTGCCGGTGGTGTCGTCACCTTCTCGATCGTCACTGCTTCTCTCTCCGCAGCGTCGACGGTTGCCGCGAGCAGCTCACGCATCATCGTCTGCCGGCTGAACCCGGGAGCGATGCGGATTTCGGGCCAGGGCCGTGTGTCGGCGCCTTGCCAGCGCTGCAGCGAGCGCTTCACGCCGGTGATGAAGCTCGGCTCGACCGGGACGAGGATCGGCAGGATCATCACAGGCTCCTGCACCTGCATCAGCTCGTCGATCGCGGATCGCAGGGAGGGTGTGCCTTCCTCGGCGAAGGCAAAGAGGACGCGCGCGACACCTGGCAAGGAGACGGTCTGGTCGCGTAGCCCTTCCATCTCGCGCAAGGCGGCGCCCGTCGTGGCCGAGCGGGCAAGCAGCAGGATATTCTTCATTGAGGGATAGGCGCTATTCGACCAGCTCGGCCAGGCGCTTGATGATGCGTGTCGGCTTGGCTGTTGCTTGCACGGGCACGCCCGCCTCGAACGGGTCGTACCAGATACCGCACATGCCCAGCGCCTGTGGCGCCACGACTTCCCATTCGAAGTTGTCGCCGACCATCCAGGCATCGGCAGCGTCGACGCCCAGCCGTTCCAGCGCGTGGCGATAGACGGCCAGCTCGGGTTTGCCCTGGCCGAACTCGCCCTCGATCTGGATGTGGTGGAAACGATGCGCCAGCTCGAAGCGCTCGATCTTGGCACGCTGCGTCACGCCGGCGCCGTTGGTCACCAGCGCCAGCCGAACGCCGGCATCTCGCAGCGCGTCGACCGTGGCATGGGCGTCGGGATAGAGCCGGTATTCCTGGCGGCGCAGCTCGGTGAAGGAATCGGCGATGCGGTCGGCCAGCGCATCGTCGGGCCGGCCCAGCCGGGCAAGACCGCGACGCACCGAGAGGCGGCGGGCGCCGGGAATGTCGAGCCGCCATTTTGCGGCCGCGAGAGGGTCGCTCCAGAAGGCGCGTGCTTCCTCCATTACCGCGGCGCGCACACGCTCGATGGCGGCGGGCTCGTGGGCGTCGAGATGCGCGGCGAAAACGTTGAGCAAACGCGTCCAGGCTTCCTCGGGCTGGGCGTAGGCGCGGATCAGCGTGTCGTCGAGGTCGAACAGGATCGCACGGGGAAGGACGGGCATTGTCGGTTCGCAATCGTCAGTTGGTCGGCCGACCCGCGAAGCTCGTGGGCGCGGGGCTCACGACCACGCCGCGGTCGCCCTGGATTTCGATCACCGCCAGCGCGCGCTCGGAACGGCCGTCGGGGAAGAAACGGAAGATGCCGTCGACGCCTGACCAGCCGCTGGGGCTGGTGATCGCGTCGGCTGAGAAGTCGCCACCGGGCTTCAGGCGCGCCAGATGTCCGGCCAGCGCCACGCCATCATAGGCGAGCGTGGCGAGGCGATGCGGCGGACGGCCGTAGGTCGAGGCGAACTTGCGCTCGAAATCGGCGCGTCGCGCCGGATCGGGAGCGGCATACCAGGCGCCCCGCAGCATGGTTTCGTTGCCGATGCTCGGCGTATCCCACACGCCGGTGCCGATGAACTGCACGGCGCGGCCGTCGATCCCCGCCGTGGTAAGGGCTGCCAGCACGGCGGACACCCGCGGCGGCGCCACCGGCACCAGGATGGCGAGCTTGCCTTCGCCCTTGGTCTCCTCGGCGAGGCGGCGCGCCGGCGTGGCAAGATCGGTGGCGTTGGCATCGAAGAACTCGACGCCCACCACCGAGCCACCGCGCACTGCGACGTGGCTCTCCAGGGTGCGCGCCATCTGTTCACCGTAGGAGGTCTGCGGTGCAAAGGTGGCGAAGCGGCGGATGCCTGACTCGATCGCCCTGTCGACGACGCGGCGGACCTGCGGCGGCGCGGCGATACCCATGATCCAGACGCCGCGCTGCGCCACCTGCTCGTCGTTGGAGAAAGAAATGACATTGGCGCCGCCCTGGCTGACCAGTGGTACCAAGGCGGTCGCCGAAGTGCCGTAGAGCGGTCCAAGCACCAGGGCCGCACCGTCGGTGCGCGCCTTGCGATAGGCCTCGACGGCCGTGTCGGCGCTATCACCGCTGTCATAAGCGGAAAGCGCCAGATCCTTGGCGCCGGTATCGAACAGCGCCATCTCGGCAGCTTGCTGCATTTGCTGGCCGATGGGCGCGGCGCGGCCGCTGAGCGGCAACAGGAGGGCGATGCGTGCCTTGCCGGACGCTGTCGTGGTCGAACCGGCCTGCGGCGCAGTCGTGGTCAGCGAAGCAGGCGTGCTAGTCTTGGGCGACCCACCGCAGGCGCCCAACAAAAGGGCAGAGGTGGCGAGCGCGATGAGAGACCTGCGCATCATCGGTGCGAAACTCCGGCTAACGGCTGCAGAAAGATTGAGAACGGACGACGTGAGCGAACAAGTGCAAGCTGATGGCCAAGCTACCGGGGGGCAGGCCCCACGTAAACCGCCGCTGGAGGCGGGGTTGCACATTGTTGCCACACCGATTGGCAACATGGGCGACATCACGCTGCGTGCACTCGACGTTCTGCGCGCAGCCGACCTGATCGCCTGCGAGGATACACGAGTGTTCGCCAAGCTCGCCAGTCATTATGGCATCGCCGGTCCGACCGTGGCCTACAGCGACGCGACGCAGGACGCCGCCGAACCGCGCATCGTGCGCGCGCTGGCCGCCGGCAAGCGGGTGGCGCTGGTCTCAGATGCCGGCATGCCTTTGATTTCCGATCCTGGCTACCGGCTGGTCCGTGCCGCGCTGGCGGCCGGACACAAGGTGAGTTCGGCGCCGGGCGCTTCGGCCGTGCCTATGGCGCTGGCGCTCTCCGGTCTGCCGACGGATCGCTTCTTTTTCGCGGGTTTCCTGCCGGCCAAATCGACCGAGCGCCGCCGGGCGATCGGCGAGGCAGGCTCGGTGCCGTCGACCCTGGTCTTCTTCGAGGCGCCGCATCGGCTCGCGGAGTCGCTGCAGGATCTCGCCGAACTGCTGGGTGACCGTCCGGCTGCCGTGGCACGCGAACTCACGAAACTGTTCGAGGAAGTGCGTCGCGCCTCGTTGCACGAGTTGGCAGCCTACTATGCCCGCCATCCCGATGTGAGAGGCGAGATCGTGATCGTGATCGGCCCGCCTTCCGAAGAGACGACACAGAGTGGTGAAACGATCGACGCTGCATTGCGCACGGCGATGGAAGGGGCTTCAGTAAAGGATGCCGCGGCCGAAGTGGCGGCGCGTTACGGACTCAAACGCCGAGACGTCTATGCCCGGGCGCTGGAACTGAAGCGGGGTGCCGCATGAGTGTTGTCGTATGACTGTGGAGGCGCGCCAGCGGGCCCATCGGCTGGGCCATGCCGCGGAATGGCGCGCGGTGTGGCGGCTTCGGATCGCGGGCTACACGATCCTGGCACGACGCTACAAAACGCGGCTGGGTGAGATCGACATCGTGGCGCGGCGCGGCAACGTGCTGGCCTTCGTCGAGGTGAAGGCACGGCGACAGGTGACGGCGGCCGCCGACGCGTTGGGGCAGCGGCAGTTCGGCCGGGTGGCGCGTTCCGCCAGCCTGTTCCTCGCAGAGCATCCGCGCTATGCCGTCTGTGCGGTGCGATTCGATGCGGTGCTGGTGGGGGGCTTCTGGCCGCGACACTTGCCCGATGTCTGGCAACCGCCGGAGTGAGATGTGTCGGACACCGAGCACCATAGCCAGCAAGGCCTGTCGCGGTTGCGCGATCTCTGTGCCGGCGATGGGGATCGGCTGGACTTGCTGGAGGCGGGCTTTGCGCTCAGCACGCTGCATGCGGCGGAGAGCCTCGATCTCGTGCCGTTCCGCCAGCATGTCGCGTCGATGGCCGACGCCGTCGCCGACCTGGTACGCCGGCGCGGCCCGGCGCCCGAGATGCTGGCTGAGGTAATCGCACGCGCCTATGCCTATCGTGGCGACAGCGAAACCTACGACGATCTGCAGAATGCCGACCTCGTGCGGGTCATCGAGCGGCGCAAGGGCCTGCCGGTGGCGCTGTCGATCCTTTACTTGCACGTCGCGCGCGCTCAGGCGTGGCAGGCCGAAGGCTTGGCTTTCCCAGGCCATTTCCTGATCCGCATCGGCATCGACGGCGCGCGGCACGTCATCGATCCCTTCCATGAAGGCAGTGTGCGCGATGCAACGGAGCTGCGCGCCTTGCTGCAGCAGGTGCTGGGACCCGATGCCGAGCTGCAACCCAGCCATTTCGATCCTGTGTCTGAT
This sequence comes from Reyranella sp., assembly GCF_004297405.1. Taxonomy (GTDB): domain Bacteria; phylum Pseudomonadota; class Alphaproteobacteria; order Reyranellales; family Reyranellaceae; genus Reyranella. The sequence continues at coordinate 75,731 of NZ_SCVC01000043.1, read as the reverse complement.
CGCGACGTGCTGCTGCGTCTGGAGAACAATGTACGGCTACGGTTGGCCAAGCGCGAAGACTGGGCGCAGGCGGCGCGTTCGCTCGACCGCATGCTGGCGATCGCGCCGGACCGTGCCGACCTGCTGTTCGAGGCTGGCCAACTCAACGCCCGCCTCGACAAACGCCGAGCCGCCATTGCCGCCTATGAGCGTCTGCTCGGCCTCGGGGAGGGGACAGGCGATCCCGAATTGCGCCGCCGCGCCGCGATCCTGTTGCAGGAACTGCGTCGCGGCCTTAACTGAAGCCTGCGACGCTCCCGGCGTCATCGCTGCCCATCTTCCTTATCGATTGCGCAAGGAAATCTCATGAAGCTCAAGGTCGCCATCCAGATGGACCATGTGTCGACGATCGACATCGACGGCGACTCGACCTTCGTGTTGGGGCTGGAGGCGGAACGCCGCGGCTACGAGGTTTGGCACTATACGCCGCCAGACCTGATCTTCCGCGATCGCAAGGTGATGGCGCGCGCCCAGCCGATGAAGCTCCGGCGCGAGAAGGGCAATCACTTCACTCTGGGCGCGCCTGAGATGCTCGACCTTTCCAAGGTCGATGTCGTGCTGCTGCGCCAGGACCCGCCGTTTGACATGTCCTACATCACGACAACGCATCTCCTGGAGCATGTGCATCCCAAGACCCTGGTGGTGAACGATCCGGCGAGCGTTCGCAATGCACCGGAAAAGCTCTACGTCACGCATTTCGACGGCGTGATGCCGCCGACGCTGATCACCTCCGACGTGCGCGCCATTCGCGAGTTCCGCGACGAGCACAAGGACATCATCCTGAAGCCACTGTTCGGCAACGGCGGCGCCGGCGTTTTTCGTGTCCGGCCCGATGACGAGAATTTTGCGTCCCTGCTCGAGATGTTCTCGCAGAAGAGCCGCGAGCCGGTGATTGCCCAGCGCTACCTGCCGGAGGTGCGCAAGGGCGACAAGCGGATCATCCTGATCGACGGCAAGGCGGTCGGCGCCATCGATCGCGTGCCGGCGGCCGGCGAGGCACGCTCCAACATGCATGTCGGTGGCAAGGCGGTGAAGGCATCGCTCACCAAGCGCGACATCGAGCTTTGCGAGACGATTGGGCCGGAACTCGCGAGGCGTGGGCTGATCTTCGTCGGCATAGACGTCATTGGCGACTACCTTACCGAGATCAATGTCACGTCGCCGACTGGCCTTCAGCAGATCAATCGTTTCGATGGCGTCTCGCTGGAGGCACAAATCTGGGACCGTATCGAAGTCCGCTACCAGGAAACACGCCAGCCATAGTCGGGAGGAAGTGATGATTCGCCGTGCGTTCGTTTGTGGTTTCGTTGCATCGCTCGCGGCTTTGCCCGCCGGCACCGTTTTCGCGCAAACGGACATCTTCGCCCCGAAACCGATCGTGAAGGCCGTGCTCGAGGGTGACGAAGAAAAGGTGCGCCAAGCGCTGCTCAAGAATGAGAATCCGAATCAAACGGCCAATAACGGCACGCCGCTGCTGATCGTGGCCGTGCAGTCTGGCTCCATCCCCGTCGTCGAAACCCTGCTGAAGGGTGGAGCGATCGTCGATAGCATCGATCGCGAAAACTACACGGCCTTGATGCGAGCGACCGAGAAGAACGACGTCGACATCGTCGAGATCCTGCTGCGGCGGAACGCCAGCACACGCCCGCAGAATCGCCAGGGACAGACGGCGCTGATGATCGCCTCGGGGCGTGGCTATGCCGATATAGTCAAGCTGCTGCTCGACAAGAAGGCCGATCCCAACATGCGTGACTTCACTGGCCGCTCCGCCCTGGGCTACGCCAAACAGAACAATCGCGGCGCTGTCGATGCCATGCTGCGCCGCGCCGGCGGCAAGGAATGACCGTCGCCGCCGGGACCGCGCCGCTGCGGATCACCGGCGGCCTCAGCATCGATCCGTCCGAAATCCAGGAAAGCTTCGTGCGCGCTGCCGGGCCGGGCGGCCAGCACGTGAACACGACCTCGACAGCCGTGCAGCTACGCTTCGACGTGCGGCACTCACCCTCGCTACCCGAAGCCGTGCGGCAGCGGCTCGAGCGATTGGCGGGGCGGCGGCTGACGCGGGAGGGGGTGCTGGTCCTGGTGGCGCAGGGCCAGCGTAGTCAGCTCCGCAATCGCGAGGAGGCGCTCGCCCGCCTGATCGAGCTGATCAAAGAGGCCGCTCGTCCGCCAATCCCGCGCAAGAAGACCAAGCCGACCAAGGCCAGCAAGCGCCGGCGTGTCGATGACAAGAAGCGGCATGGCACGATCAAGTCCCTACGGCGCAAAGGGGCGCACGATTAGCTTTCATCCGCGTGGGCTATGCTAGTGTTGCCTCGTCCAATCAGGAGGTGCCCGGATGGCTGATGTTCGCAAGGAAACCGACAGCCTGGGCGAGGTGAGTGTTCCAGCCGACAAGCTCTGGGGCGCGCAGACCCAACGCTCGCTGGAGCATTTCAGCATCGGTCGAGATCTGATGCCGCGTGAGATGATCACGGCCTACGCGACGCTCAAGAAGGCCTGCGCCATCGCCAACCATGCCGACGGACGGCTGGACGCTACGGCGCACAAATTGATCCTGCAGGCCTGCGACGAGATCCTGGCGGGTCAACATCACGACATGTTCCCCCTGCATGTCTGGATGACCGGCAGCGGCACGCAGTTCAACATGAACGTGAACGAGGTGATCTCGAATCGCTGCTGCGAGCTTGCCGGGACGCCGCTCGGCTCCAAGAAGCCGGTCCATCCCAACGATCACGTGAACATGTCGCAATCCTCGAACGACACGTTCCCCTCGGTCATGTACATCGCCGCCGCCGTGAACACGGCGGAGCGGCTGCTGCCCGCGGTCAAGGCGATGCACGACGCGATCGCCGCCAAGGCAAAGGAATGGGACGGCATCGTCAAGATCGGCCGCACCCATATGCAGGACGCGACGCCCATCACCTTGGGGCAGGAGTGGTCAGGCTATGCCGGCATGCTGTCGGACAATGTCGGGCGCATCCAGGATGCGCTGAAGGACGTCTATCATCTGGCGTTGGGCGGCACGGCGGTCGGCACCGGCATCAATGCGGCCCCCGGCTTCGCCGAGGCGGGTGCCGCAGAGATCGCCAAGCTTACCGGGCTGCCCTTCGTCAGCGCACCCAACAAGTTCACCGTCCAGGGCGCGCACGATGCGCTGGTGCAACTTTCGGGCTCGTTTCGCACGCTCGCGGTCTCGCTCTACAAGATCGCCAACGATATCCGGCTGATGTCCTGCGGCCCGCGTGCCGGTTTTGCCGAGCTCGAGATCCCCGAGAACGAGCCCGGCTCGTCGATCATGCCGGGCAAGGTCAATCCGACCCAGGCCGAGGCGCTCACCATGATTGCCGTCCAGGTGATGGCCAACGACGTGGCGGTGGGCTTCGGCGGCGCCGGCGGCTACCTCGAGATGAACGTCTACAAGCCGCTGATGATCTACAACATCGCCCATTCGATCACCCTGATGACCGACGGCTGCGACAACTTCCGCAAGTACCTGATCGAGGGCACTAAGCCCAACCTCAAGAAGATCAAGGAGTATGTCGACCGTTCGTTGATGCTGGTGACGGCGCTGGCGCCGGTGATCGGCTACGACAAGGCCTCGCAGATCGCCCACTATGCCACCGACCACGACCTGACCTTGAAGCAGGCCGCGCTGAAGCTGGGCTTCGTGACCGAGGCCGAGTTCGACCGCGTCGTCGATCCGTCGAAGATGGTGCATCCCTACGTGGCGAAGGCCTAGCGTAGAAGGCGGGTGGCAAGGGGACGGGTTTACCTCTCGACCATCCAGTGCCGTTCCGTCGCAAATCGCGCGGCGGCCAGGCCCAGTGCCATCGCGCCCACCACGAAGCAGCAGATGGCACCGGCCTCGACGGCGGCCAGCACCTCGCCCTGGTTCAGGAGTACGATGGTTCGGAAGGCATAGATGCCGGGCGTCATGATGATGATGCCGGGCACCGTGAGGACGATCCGGGGAACGTGCAGGGTAGCGCGCGCCAGCGATGCGAGCAGCCCGACGACCAATGCGCCCAGGAAAGTGGCAGGTGGCAGATTCATGCCGAGATCGTGCAGCGCCAGTCGAAGTTCGTTGCCGGCCAGCGACAAGAGACCTACCGCCAGCACGATGCGGAGCCCGCTATTGTAGAGCAGGGCAAAGCCGCAGCCGCCGGCAAAGCTCGCAATCGCCCGCCACAGCAGGCTCATCGGCTCGATGCCCTGGCCTGGCGCTGGTGCTGGGACCGACGGCAGGCTCGCGATGCCGGCCACGACCGACAGGCCGAAGGCTGCCGCCAACAGGATCATCAACGCATAGAAGAGACGCGCCATGCCGGCGGTGGTCTGGTGTTGCACCAGATCGAGCAGGGCAGCGACCAGCGGGAAGCCCGGCACCAGGAAGAGGGCGGACGAGATGAAGCCCACCGCATGGGCTGCCGAAAAGCTGCGCCCTGCAACCGCGAACACGATAAGGCAGTAGAGGCCGGAGGCCAGCAGGGCGACGAAGGCACTGACGGCATACTGGTTGAGCCGTCGGCGAAAGAGCAGTGCGCGCACCGCCTGCCCGGTTGCGCCGGCAACCATTGCCGCCGCCGTGCCCAGCACGTCGCCGCCGTTGAGGTAGGAGAAGGCGGCTGAAGCGAGCCCGATGGCGATCGCCACCGTCGTGATGGAATGCAGGGGTCCCTTGGCTTCGATGCGATCGAGCTCGGTGTTGAGGACGGCAGGCGTGAGGTTCGAGGGGGTGTGATGGGCGAGCGTCTCGAGAGCTGAAATGCGCGCGGCATCGATACCCGGCGGTGCGATCTCGATCGCCAGTGTCGTGGCGCGGCCTTGTTGCCAGGCCGTTGCGGTGATGCCGCCCAGCGTAATGTGCAGCGCCAGCCGCTCGACGCCGAGTCGGGTTGCCAGCAAGTCCATGGCCTGGCGCACGCGGAAGGCCGTGTCGCCCGCGCGCAGCATCATCGCGCCGAAGCGCAGCAGGACGGGGAGGGCGTCGGTCACGGAACCCGTCAGACGGTGCGCAGGCCCAACACCTCGGCAGTTTCCTGGCGCACGCGCTCGACCAGAGCGGCATCCGTCTTCAGGTCGTGGCCGTAGGAGGGGATCATCTCCTTGAGCTTGGGCACCCAGTGGCCGACGAGCTCCTTGTGGAAGCAGTTCTCCAGCATGTGAACCATGATCCACACCGCGGTCGAGGCGCCGGGTGACGCGCCGAGCAGCGCCACGATGCTCGAATCGGCGGAATGCACGATATCGGTGCCGAACTCGAGCTTGCCGGTATGCAGCGCGTCCTTGCGGATGATCTGCACGCGCTGGCCGGCGACGTCGAACTCCCAGTCCTTCTCGTCCAGGCTGGGATAGAACTCGCGCAACGCCTCGAAGCGATGGCTGTCGCTCTGCAGCACCTGGCCGACGAGATATTCCTCGAGCGGAAAGTTGTCACGTCCCACGGCCAAGAGAGGCAGCAGATTGTCCGGCCGCACCGACTTTAGCAGGTCAAGCGGCGAGCCGTGTTTCAGGAACTTGGTCGAGAAGCCGGCATAGGGACCGAACAGCAGCCAGCGCTTGCCGTCGATGATGCGGGTATCGAGATGTGGCACGGACATCGGCGGCGTGCCGGTCGCGGCCATGCCGTAGACCTTGGCGTCGTGGCGGTCGGCGATCTCGGGTTTGCCGCAACGCAGCCAGATGCCGCTCACCGGGAAACCCGCGAAACCGTGAGCTTCGGGGATGTCCGACTTCTGCAAGAGCGAGATGGCTGCGCCGCCGGCACCGAGGAAGACATACTTGGCGCCGATGCGGCGCTTCTCGCCGGACTTCTCATCGGTCACATCGACCTGCCAGCCGCCATCCGACCGGCGGTGCAGGTCGGTCACCTCGTGATTGAAATGGATGTCGAAGCCGTCCTGGCGGCGAAGATAGGCGAGCAGGGCGGAGGTGAGGGCGCCATAGTTCACGTCGGCGCCAGTGATCATGCGCGTCGCGGCAACCGGTTGGCTGGGATCGCGACCTTCCATGATCAGCGGTACCCACTCGGCGATCTGCTTGTGGTCCTCTGAATATTCCATGCCGCGATAGCAGTGATGGGCACTCATCGTGGCGTGGCGCTTCTTCAGGAACGCGACACGGTCGGCGCCGGTGATGAAGCTCATGTGTGGCACCGGATGGATGAAGGCGTCGGCCGACGAGATTGCACCCTTGCGGATGAGGTACGACCAGAACTGGCGCGACATGTCGAACTCGACATTGACCTCCAGCGCCTTGGCGATGTCGACGCTGCCGTCAGGCCGCTGCGGCGTGTAGTTCAGCTCGCAGTTGGCGGCGTGGCCGGTACCGGCATTGTTCCAGGCGGCCGAGCTTTCCTGTGCTTCACCCGGCAGGCGTTCGATGATCTCGAGCCGGAGATGCGGCTGGAGCTCTTTCAGGAAGGTCGCCAGGGTCATGCTCATGATCCCCGCGCCGACTAGGACGACATCGGCGTCGTCTGGCTGATTGTCTGCCATTGCAGTCTCCCGGGATTCTATTTCTGTTGCACGCGCTTGAAGGGCACGACGGCGTCCTTGGCCAGCACGACGTAGAGCCGGCGCCATGGCTGGTCGTCGACCAGTTTCCAGGTATGGCCGCCACCGGCGGTGTCCTCGGCCAACAGGATGTCGCCCGGCGTCAGGACGAAGTGGTTGCCGCCGCGCGTCTGGAATTTGAGCGTTCCGCTCAAGGTGATCACGAGCTGGCGGACCGGCGCTGTATGCCAGGCGAGCGTGCCGCCGGCGCTGGTTTCCTGAAAGGAGGCCGTAGAGGTGCCGACCTTGCCGCTGAGCAGGTCGCCATGCGTTCCCGGCGTCAGCTCGATGGAACCTTCCTCGAAATGGGAATTCTCGTCCTCACCCGTCCAAATCCGTACGCACCGGATCATCTTGCCGCCCTGGGTTACCCGTTTGCCTCACTGTGGAGGAAGATAACACGGAAGACGCCGGCGTGGTGACACCACCACGACGACGTGGTGCCACGACATAGCGATATCGGCCATCGGGGAGGCCGATACGCTGGGCAATGCGGCGCTTACGGCGACCAGGCTCGGGTGGCAGCACGATTTGCTGGTAGAACTCGGCATCGGGACAGGTGGCGCGCAGCGCCGTGTCCGGCTTGATCTTGGGCGATGCGGCGAGGGCCGTCAGCGGGTCGAGAGCGGCAGGCCTGCTTTCGACGTGCAGGCGCCGCAAGCCGAGGGCGAGCCGCGCGGTCGCAATGAGCAGCCAGGCGAGGAGAGCCGGCAGGCCAAAACGGAAGAAGGGGTGAGTGCCCGGCTCGTTCCATACCCACGCAGTTGCGCCACCGAGAGCAAGAGCGGTGACGGCAGCGACTGCGAAGACAGCAATGGTGGCAAACTTGAAACGACGGGACGACATGCGGTCTCCTGGCGACGATCGCACGTGGTCCCCTGCTGCATAGTAGCGTGCCGAGCCGCGAGGTCGACCCTTTCTATCCCCCGATTCCTGTCTGCGGTTTGCCTTTGTCTTACGGTGTGGAAGGACGCAAATACGCGCCGCTCAGGAATCGCGTCTTCGCTTGCGTACGACTGAGCTTGCCGGACGATGTGAGCGGCAGGCCGATCTGGCGCGAAACCAGCTCGACACGACAGTCGACGCCGGCGGTTTCCTTCACGACCTGGCGAATATTGCCGATCAGCGCGTTGGTCTCGTCGGGTTCTGCAGGGAAGCTCTGGACCAGAACAACGACTTCCTCAATTCCACCATCAGTGGCCTCGAGCGAGAAGGCGCAGGCGTCGCCGCGGCGCAGGCGCGGCAGCGCTTCGACCGCCCATTCGATGTCCTGCGGCCAGATGTTGCGGCCGTTGACGATCATCAGGTCCTTGGCACGGCCGGTGATCACCAGCTCGCCCTCGGACCAGTAACCGAGATCGCCTGTGTCGAGCCAGCCGTCGTCGAGCACTGCGCGGCTCTCCTCGGCCTTCAGGTAATAACCGGGCATGACGCTGGGACCGTTGGCGAAGATGCGGCCGACGTGGCGCTCGGCCAGCGGCATGCCGCTTTCGCCGCGGACCTGCACGCGATGCCCATCCATTGGCCGACCGCAGGAGACGAACTCGCGATCACCGAATGTGTCGGTGCGGAAACCGGTGAAACGTCCGCCAAAGGTCAAGCCAACGCAGACTTCGGCCATGCCGTAGCTCGGCATGAAGGCGTGCGCGTCGAAGCCCCGCGAGGCGAAAGTCTCGGCGAAGCGGCGCAGCACGGCGGGCTGGATCATGTCGGCGCCGATGCCGGCCAGCTTCAAGCAGGAGAGGTCGATGTCGCCAGGCATCTGCGCCTGGGCGCGGCGCGCCACCAGGTCGTAGCCGAAGCCCGGGCTGTAGGTGATGGTGGCACGGCGGCGCGAGATCAGTGACAGCCACTGCATCGGTCGACGGGCGAACTCACGCGGCGCCAGCAGGTCGACGCTGCGCTGCGCGCACATCGGCGCCAGCACGAAACCGATCAAGCCCATATCGTGATAGAGCGGCAGCCAGCTCACGCCGGCGTCGTGTTCGTCGAGTTCCTGACGCGCGATCGAGCCGTCGATATTGGCCATGAGCTGGTCCTGGCGGATATCGACACCCATCGGCGCGCGCGTGCTGCCCGAGGAGAACTGAATGTAGCAGCGCTCACCGGCCGACAACGGTTGCAACTCGACAGGTGCTTCGGGCAGGGCATCAAAGAACGACATCGGCCCGATGAAGCGTGCCCAGGTGCCCATGGCCGCTGCTTCGGCAAAGCCCACGAGATCATCGGGCGCTACGACGCCGATGGCACCGGCCGCCACGATCTGGCGACGCAGCTGGGCGATGTAGCTTTCCTTGGCACCGAAACCGACCGGCACCGCGACCGGCACGGGCAGCACACCGGCGTATTGCGCGCCGAAGAAGGCAACGCAGAAGCCTGGCCAGGTATCAGCCACGATCACCAGCCGTTCGCCGCGGCCAATGCCGGCACCGATCAGCCGGCAGGCGAAGCGTCGTGCCTGCACACTGAGATCGGCATAGGACAGGCGGCTCAAGAGCTTGCCGCGTGCATCGAAGAAGTTGAGACCGGTTTCACCGCGAGCGGCATAGTCGAGCGCTTCGCAGAGACTTGAGAAACCACCGCGACGAAAGGGCAGGGACGTGTTCAACGTCGGTGTCGGCACCAACGCTTCTGGCGCCGCGGCAGAAGGTAGTGTCGAGGCATAACGTTGCAACCGGCTGGCCTCGCTGTCTGAAGCGAGGGTTTCCGGAAAACGCGCAGGCAAGACTTCACGGATCGACGTCATCGGACGATCTCCCAAACGGTTCGCACTAAGCGCGTCACCGCTCGGTTGACCGTCCCAATGGATCATCCCGTCCATCAGAAGAGCGACGCTATCGCCGGCAGGTCTTCTGGCTCACGGGTCGTTGCTCCTGCCCGTCTTCCCAGACCGTGAGGTCCAGTGACATCTGGGCATTCGCTCGCCGCTTACAGCTGCGGGTACAGCTGCCGATTGGCTCCAAAGAAGGGAGCGGCACGGCATTCCCTGTTCGCCCCCGGTTAAGGGGGACCGTCGATGCCGTCCTCGTTAAGGCCGGCAACGGCTGCGGTCAAGCGAGGTTGATCTTCTCCGTTGGACTTCGATGATCTACTGGTCGCCTCAATTCGAAGCCGCGAAGAGCCCTGCCATGCCGTATGACCTGCTCGCCGAACACATCAATAATCCAGACTCGAGCTGGATGGCCGGCCGTTTCGGTGCTGTCGCCGAATTCCATCGCGACAAGGAAGAGCCTGTTACGATCGTCACATCGCCCGCCATTGCGGCGGCGACGGATCGTGGAGCGATCCACATTGAACGGCTGCCGGGCCTACGCCCCGTCGCCTACGAGACCGTGAGCAAATGCATGACTTGGGGCCAGGGCGTGGCACTCTGTTTGCCCGACGCTATGGCGCGCATGAGTGGGCGCGCGATCGTGACGGAGCTTGGGCCTGATCGTGATGCTGTCCGCGAGCAGGATCGCGACGCCATCCTTTTCGACCTGGGCCTTGGCGGACGAAACACGGAAATCTGCGTGCGTTCGGCCGAGCCGGAAACAGTGGCACTGCTTCGCAGCATTTGCGGCCACCCGCTGTTCACACACGGCCATGCTTTCCTGCACCGCTTGCCCGAGCTTAGCCCGCATCGTGTCTTTCGCTGCCGGCTCGGACGCGTCGAGGTCTATCAGAAGGTGCCGCCAGCCGACGGCAAGTCACCGCCAGGTCCGCATACCCATGTGCGCGCCAAGCTGCTCGCGTTGCGCCGCAACCATGCCGCCACCGTTCCCGTGCCCGAGGGTTACTTTGCCGGCATGACGCTTTATCCGGCGCACCCGTTGCAGCGGGCCGGCGACGATCATGAGGGCGAACCGATCGGTTTCGACATGTCGCGCTACGAGGCGTTTCAGGCGCTGTTGGAGCGCTACGGCGATCCCGTTCTGTCGAGAGGCAAACAGGCGGTCCGCGAAGGCCAAGCCACTGAGCGCGATCTCGCGACGCGGACGGAGCGCATCGGCTTTCGCATCGGTCAGCGACAACGCCGCTGGCTGCCATCGTCTTGACGCAAAGACTCGATGTGCGTAACGATTGAGTATCGACGGTCCTCCTTAACCGGAGGTGAAAAGGGAACGCCGTGCAGTCCTTATGGGACCAATCGGCGGCTGTACCCGCAGCTGTAAGCGGCGAGCGACTGCCCGCACGTCACTGGACCTCGCGGTCTGGGAAGACAGGCAGAAGCAACGACCCGCAAGCCAGAAGACCTGCCGGCGATAGCGTCGCTCTTCCGATGGACGGGATGATCCATTGGGACGGTCAACCGAGCGGTGACGCGCCTTGTGCGTGTGCTGTCGGGGAGATCGTCAAATGACGCCGATTCGTCGAATCTTGTCTGTAGTGTTTCTTTCGTCGCTGGTTCCGCTTGCTGCGCGAGCGCAGACCGAAGCCGATGTCGTGCTGCCATCGCTGGTCGTGACGCCCGACCGCGTGCCGACCGAGGCTGGCAAGACCACCGGCACTGTCACGGTGATCACCAACGAGGAGATGCAGAACCGGCAACTCCGCACCGCGACCGACGTGCTGCGTACCGTGCCGGGCGTGTCGGTCCAGCAGTCGGGCGGGCCGGGCACGCAGACCTCGGTGTTCGTGCGCGGCTCCAACTCCAACCACGTGCTGGTGCTGATCGATGGCGTCAATGTCAGCGATCCGTCCACGCCCAATGGCGCCGTCGACTTCGCGCACTTCCTCACCGAGAACCTCGACCGCATCGAGGTGGTGCGCGGACCGATGAGCACGCTCTACGGCAGCCAGGCGATCGGCGGCGTCATCAACATGGTGACCAAGGCCGGCAAGGGCCCGCTCAATGTCGGCGCCTATACCGAGCTCGGCACGCGGCTGACCAGCAACAGCGGTGGCTACCTGCGCGGCAGTGTCGGCCGGTTCGACTACAATCTCACGGCCGCCTTTACCTATTCGCCCAACGACACGATTGTGCCGGCACGCTTCTGGCCGCAAAACGGCTTCGTCGATAACGATCCCTACCGCAACGTCACCTTGGCGGGCCGGCTGGGCTTCCAGATCGACGACAATACGCGGGTCAACTATTTCGGCCGCTTCATCGACACGCAGGTGAAGTACGACCAGGTCGGTCTGGAAGATCCGAATGCCGGTGGCTTCACGCAGCAGTTCTTCAATCGCCTGGAGTTCGACGGCAGCTATTTCGAGGGACGCTGGAAGCCGACCATCGGTATCAACTATTCGACCATCTATCGTCACGATCAGGATTTTCCGAGCTTCCAGAACCCGCTCCCCTTCACGCAGGACGCCTACTACAACGGCCGCCGTCTGGCAGCCGACTTCAAGAACCAGATCAACGTCACCGACAATGTGATGGTGCTGGCCGGCGTCGACTACGATCGCACCTGGGCCTACAGCAACGCCGACGGCGCGCAGGGCTGGGGCACCATGGCGCAGACCGGCCTCTATGGTCAGGTGAAGGCGACGCTGTTCGACGATCTCACCCTGTCGCTGGGCGGCCGCGTCGACCTCAATGACACGTTCGGCACCGTCTCGACCTGGCGCGCCGGCGCGACATACCTGTTCCGGCAGACCGATACCCGGCTCAAGGCATCCTACGGCACGGCCTTCAAGGCCCCGTCGCTGTTCGAGCTGTACGGCACGGGCTTCTTCTGCGGCGGCAACCGCAACATCCAGCCGGAATACAGCCGCGGCTGGGAAGCCGGCGTCGAGCAGAGCCTGTTCAACAAGAAGGTGAATGTCAGCGTCACGTACTTCTTCAACACCTTCAACAACCTCATCCAGTGCCCGCCGCCGTTCCTGGCGCTGCAGAACGTCGCCAACGCCCAAAGCCAGGGCTTCGAGTTCGTGCTCGACGCGGCGATCACCAACTGGCTCGACTTCCATTTCGACTACACCTACACGCTGGCGCGCAATGTCGACACCGACCAGCCGCTGGCGCGCCGACCTGTGAGCGTCTTCAACGTGCGCGCCGTGGCGCGCCCGTGGAGCAACGTGCGTCTGGGCGCTGGTGTCCTGCAGGTGAGCGAGCGCAACGACTTCAACGCCGTCACTGGCGCGCCGATGCAGCCCGCGCCCTATACGCTGGTGCGGCTCACGGCCGCTTACGATGTGCGGCCCAATATCGAACTGTTCGCCCGCGCCGAGAACGTGCTGAACCGTGTCTACGAGGAGCCGGAAGGCTTCCAGGCGCCGTACTTCCAGGCCTTCTTCGGTGTGAAGGCCAAGTTTTGAAGCCTGGAAGCATAGGGTAGTTTGTCGGCGATGGCTCCACAGACGATTGCCCTGCTGCACCTTGCGCCTGAACCCGGCGAGATCGAGCGCAACATGCACGCGCTCGACACAGCCGTGCGCGCGGCGGCACGGCAGGGCGCGGCGCTGGTCGTAACGCCGGAGTTGGCGGTGAGCGGCTACGGCTTCCGCGATCGCATCGGCACAGACTGGATCGAACGCGATCAGGCAGCGATGTTGCGACGCATCTCGGGGGTGGCACGCGAAGCCGGAATCTTCCTGGTGCTGGGCACGCCGCTCGCTGAGGGCGGATCGCTGTTCAACGGCATGGCCGTTTTTGCGCCCGATGGTCGGGAGATCGGCCGCCACCGCAAGATCAATGTGCTGAGGGTCGGCGCCGAATCCTGGTCGATGCCTGGCGACCGCGCGACGGTGCTGCCGCTGGAGGGATTGGGACGGCTCGGCCTCTTCGTCTGTGCCGATATGTATTCCGAACGGTTGGTGGCGGAGACGGCCGCCTTGGGCTGCGATCTGCTTGTCTCGTCGGCGGCCTGGGCGCCGGGCGAGCATGGGCCCAACGGCGAATGGGAGCGGGCGTCACTGGCGGCGGCGCGGCCGGTTCTCGTCTGCAATCGCACGGGGCTGGATGGTCTCGACTTCAGTCGCGCGCAGTCGGTCGCCGCAGTCGATGGCAGGTTAACCGCCGCACATGCCTCGGCCGAGCCGGCGACCGTGCTGGTCGACTGGACACCGGCGACGCGCGGCCTCGACAACTGGCGCGTCATGGCGGGCAGGGCATAGGCGATGCAGCGTCTCCTGCTCGTGCTCACCCTCATGTTCGCCGGTCTTCCGGCCGTGGCGCAGACGCCGCAACGCGTGGTCACCGTCAATCTCTGCCTCGACCAGATCGCCCTGCGTCTCGCGGCCCCCGGCCAGCTCGTGGGGGTGAGTTATCTTGCTCACGATCCGCGCATCTCGGTGCTGGTCGATCGAGCCAGAGAGGTCATGCCGGTTCGGGCCACGGTCGAGTCGATCCTGGCACTCCGTCCCGACCTCGTGATCATGGATGCGGCCAGCCACGCCAATATCAAGCGCCTGCTGCGCGGCGCCGGCGTGCCTATCCTCGAAGTGCCATGGGCTGCCTCGCTCGAAGAGGCCGAGGCGTTGATCACCCGAATCGCAGTAGCGCTGGGTCACGAAAATGAAGGACGGGTGCTGGCCGAGAAGATGCGGGCGGAACGGCTTGCTCTCACCTGGACAAAGCCGCCGATCGCGACGGCGGCGGTGCTACAGCCCAACAGCGGCACCACCGGGAAGGGCAGCCTGATGGACGAACTGCTGGGTCTCGCGGGCCTGCGCAATCTCGCGGCCGAGATCGGCCTGCCCGCCTATGGTCGCATGTCGCTGGAGACCGTGCTGGCAGGTCAGCCTGATCTCCTGGTGTTCGACACGGGCGCCAACATCAATCCCACACGCGCCACGGAGTTCGTCGATCATCATGCGCTCAAGGCGCTCGAAGGGCGGGCGAAGGTGGTGACAGTGCCGTTCAAGTACGCCGTCTGTGCCGGACCGGAGAACTTCGAAGTGTTGCGGCGGCTGGCGGGGGCGAGACCGTGAACAGGTCGTTGCTGCTGCCGCTCGTTGCGTTGGTCGCCGCGCTCTATGCGCTGTCGCTCGCCGTCGGCCCGGCCTGGTGGCCGTGGCGGCTCGGCAACGAGGTTGGCTGGGCGATCGTGTGGGAATTGCGAGTCCCGCGCGCGACCCTGGGCCTGCTGATCGGTGGCGCGTTGGGCCTGAGTGGCGCGATCCTCCAAGGTTGGCTGCGCAATCCGCTGGCCGAACCCGGCGTGATCGGCGTCTCTTCTTGTGCGGGCTTCGCCGCCGTCTGTGCCTTCTACTCGGGGCTCGCGGCGGCCTTCACACTGGCCCTGCCTCTGGCCGGCATCATCGGTGCGTCGGTCGCCGTGGCTCTGTTGATGAGCGCGGTGCGCTCGGGCACCGGTACGGTCTCGCTGTTGCTGATGGGTGTGGCGATCAACGCCATCGCTGCGGCCGCCATCGCGCTGGTCCTTGCACTGTCGCCCAATCCCTTCGCCTATCAGGAGATTTCGCTCTGGCTCGCCGGTTCGATCGTCGATCGCGATCTTTCCTATCTCGCCATCGCCACGCCATTCATTGTGGCGGGCGGCGCGATCGTTCTGGGCGCCGGCCGTTGGCTCGATGCGCTGTCGTTGGGCGAGGACACGGCGCGCAGCCTGGGCGCCGACACGAAGTCGCTGGGGCTGCGCCTGACCTTGGGCGTGGGCCTAATGGTGGGGGCGGCCACATCGGTCGCGGGCGTGATCGGCTTCGTGGGCCTGGTGGCGCCGCATCTCGTGCGCGCCAAGGTCGGTTATCGACCGGGAGCGACGCTCGTGCCGTCGATGCTGATGGGCGCCGCCCTCGTGCTGGCAGCCGACATCGCGGTGCGTCTGCTGCCCACGGCCTACGAACTGCAGCTCGGTGTCGTCACGTCGCTGGTCGGCGCGCCTTTCCTGGTGCGCGCCGTACGTAAGGCGCGAGCGGCATGGTTGGCGGCATGACGACACTCGCCGTCCGGCAATTGGTTTGTCGCCGCGAGGGCAAGGCGATCCTCGACCGGATCGATATCGCGTTTGCCGAAGGCCAGCTCACGGCGATCGTCGGGCCCAACGGTGCAGGCAAGACGACGCTTCTTCGCCATCTCGTCGGTCTCGAGGTGCCAGAGGCGGGCACGATCGAGCTGAACGGGCAGTCACTCGCGGCGCTGCCATCGGCGGTGCGTGCTGGGCGCATCGCCTACCTGCCGCAGGCTGCGTCCGTCTACTGGCCGCTCACCGGACACGATCTCGTGGCGCTGGGCCGCCTGCCGCATGGCGCTGACTTGAGCCGGCCATTGAAGGCCACCGACCAGGAAGCGGTGACCCGCGCCCTCGAACGGGTCGATGGCGTCGCCCTGGCCGATCGCGCCATCGACACGCTGAGCCAGGGCGAGCGCGCACGATTGATGCTGGCGCGCACGCTGGCCACTGAAGCCGCGATCCTGCTGGCCGACGAACCAGTGGCCAGCCTCGATCCCGCTTACGCGCTGCAGGCCATGGACGTGCTGCGTGCCGAGGCGGCGCGCGGTGTGACGGTGATTGTGGTGCTTCACGATCTCGGCCTCGCCGCTCGCTTCGCCCATCGCATCCTGGTGTTGGCCAACGCAGGTATTGCCGCCGATGGGCCGCCGGCCGAGGCGCTGGACGCCGGCGTGATCGACGTCGCCTACGGCGTTGGCTTCCGCCATGTCGAGGTCGACGGCGTGATGCAGCCGGTGGCATGGGAGCGGCGGTAGCGCGGGAACGAACCTTCAGCGGCCGCGTAATCCGCAGGCCGCTGGTCAATCCCGGATTGATAACTGGTCAATCCAAGGACCTACACGCCCATGAGTTCGTCCCAGTCGAGCACACGGAAAATGCGGAGGATGCGGCGGCGGTCGACCTCGAAATCCTTGGCAGGAGTGTACTGGCGCAGGCGGACGCGCGTCGGCGTGACGGCCAGCAGACGTTTCACCAGGGCGGGCCGCACATCATCGCCATTGTTCGGTTTGAGCTCGACCAGCACATAGTCCATGGCCCTGGGCGGGCGGGCGCCTTCCAGGTAGATGAGCTGGCCGGGCTCGCGCCACGGTGACACCGAATTGCCCTGGACGTAGGCCGCGAAGACGTCGGCGCGGCCGATCAGGCGCGGCGGGCGGCGCACATAGTCGACGATCTGGCCGTTCAGCTCGAAATCGGCCGGATTCTCGGCATCCCCTCCGGAAACCGTGCCCAGCACCGGCACGTCCTTCGGCATCTCCTGGCGCGCCGGCGGCCGTGGCACGCCGGGCGCTTCGCGGGCATTCGCCGGCGGCAAGGGGTCCTCGTCATGGAGGCCGATCGCCACCGCAGGATCGAGTTCCAGCACGCGCGTCAGCTCGGCCATCTTGCGCTGGTCGGGGATATTCTTGCCCGACTCCCACATGGCGACTGCCGCCTTCGAAATGCCGAAGCGTTCGCCCAGCTCGGCCTGTGTCATGCCCTTGGCCTGGCGGCTGGCTCTGATGGCATCGCCCAATATCGACATGTGGGCATTTTGACTTAACCGATGGTTAATCATTAGCCTATTGTTAATTGACTATTGGTCAATTGTCAATTAACATTGGGATATGTACTTCCCAAGACAAGACGATATCGGCCACTTCGCGTGGCTGCAGGAGCGCAAGGCGCGCATCGTTGCCGCCAACCCGCACTTTGCTTCAAAGATCCTGGGAGCATCGTTCCCGGATCCTGCTCTCGAGCCGCCCTTGCCCAGGCCCGTCCTGGCGGGGGAGGGCTATATCGGCGGCCGAAAGCGCAGGCGGTGCCGACGGCCTCGTCGAGACCGTCAGGCTCATCTGCCAGCTCCGCCACCCGCGCTTTACGCGCTGGCAATGCAAGTCGCTGCGGCCTGCGGTGTGACGTTGGCGTGCCTGCGTGGCCGCCACCGTCACGGTACGCTCACCCATGCTCGCGCCTGTGTCGCCGTGCTGGCACAGGAATTTCTGCCTGACGTGCCGGCACGTGCGGTCGACACGGTGCTGAACCGGTCCGTGCGCATGACCGAATGGTACCGCCAGGCCCACGCCAGACGGCTGTGTGATTTTCCCGACTATGCAGCGCTCTTCAGTCGTTGCCGCGCGCTACACCAGCCGGCCGTGACCACTGGCACTGGTGAAGTCGAGCTGCACGATCAGATCGTTGAAGTCCCGGTCGCCACCGCCGTGTAGGTCTTCCCAACCCCAGGTGTTGGCGCCGTAGTTCCAGAGATGGCCGACGCCCGCACCTTCGACCTGCTCGTTGGCTTGGGAGCGTAGTTGCCGTAGCCTGGGCCATCGACCGCGGTGCCACCTTGCTGTGTGGCATACATCCGGGCCGTCGCGTGCTGTCCATGATCGCCCGCGTGCGGTCGCAGTCCCCTCTGGCGCGTCACGTGTGGCGATTGTTCGCCGAAGGGTGAGACCGACGGCATTGCGCAGAAGGAAACCGCCATCGTTCATCGCGACGATTGGAGCACAGGCTTTCTTCGCTCCGCACATCTTTGGTTTTCCAGATTATTTACGCCGCGAGCCTCTCGCCCGATCTTAGAGGCCATGAGCAACCTGCTCCCCACGACGATCTGTTGTCGTTGCTGTTGCGGCTGAAAGCCGCCGCGCTGCGTCGTCCCTGACGCACATCTTCACGTTTCCTTCCGATCCTGCGTGTCCCTGGAGTAACCCATGTTCCGTCTGCCCACCCGGCGTACGTTCCTTCGCGCTGCTGCCGTCACCGGCACCCTTCTGCCGGCAGGTGTCGTCGCACAACGCGGTCTCGGCGGCGGTCTGCCAACCGATCTGCTCGATCCTGCAATCTGCCGCGCCTCGTTCGGTGAGCCAGTCGTGCTGCCTGAGAAGCGTGCATTGAAGCTCACCTGGAATGCCACGGCGATCTGCACCGTGGGTGTCGCAGTTGCGCAGGAGAAGGGTTACTTCCAGCGTCATAATCTCGAAGTCGAGCTCATCAACTTCGGTGGTTCGACCGACCAGCTCCTCGAAGCCATCGCGACGGCCAAGGCCGATGCTGGTGTGGGCATGGCGCTGCGCTGGCTGAAGCCGTTGGAGGGCGGCTTCGACGTCAAGATTGCTGCCGGCATTCACGGTGGCTGCATGCGCCTGTTCGCAACGCCTGCCAGCGGCATCACCAAGATTGCAGATCTGAAAGGCAAGGCGATCGGCGTCACCGATCTCGCCGCGCCTGATCGCAACTTCTTCTCGATCATGCTGCATCAGGCCGGCGTCGATCCCAACAAGGAGGTCGAGTGGAAGGTGTTCCCCGGCGACATCCTTCCCGTGGCGCTGAAGAAGGGCGAAGTCCAGGCCTTCTGCCAGGGCGATCCATTGGGTTGGCTGGCGCGCGAGCGCGATGGGCTCACCGAGGTCGCCAACAATTTGAGCGGCGAGTTCGCCCATCGCACCTGCTGCGTGCTGGGCGTGCGCGGCACCCTGATCCGTCAGGAGAAGCCGGTCGCGGCCGCGTTGGTGCAGTCCCTGCTCGAGGCGCAGGAGTGGGTGGCGGTCAATCCCGACGCGGCCGCGGAAATCTTTGCGCCGCATGCCAAGGCGCCGGTCGACAAGCTCGCCGCCATGCTGAAGAGCCACACACATCACCACACTCCGCTTGCGGCGGATCTGCGCAGCCAGATCGCGGCCTATGGTGAGGAGTTGAAGCAGGTCGCCGTGTTCAAGCAGAGCACCGACATCCAGAAGTACGCCGCGCGGGTGACCGCCGACGTCCTGTCCTGAGGGCGCACCATGACGTCTATCGCTGAAGCAAGTCCGCGCCGACTCCGGGTGTCCGCGCTCGACGAACCTTTGCCGCGTCCCGCGTTGCTGCTTGCAGTCGCGGGCCTCGCCTGGCTGGGGGCGGGCGCGCTCGTCCTTTCCTGGCCTGACGTGCAGGAGCTGGAGCGCACTCGTCTGCTGGGTGCGTTGGCACTCGCCTTCGGTACCTTGCAGCTCGCGGTCTATGCTGGCGGCTGGCTGTTTGCATGGCTGGCGCGGCTCGGCCGTTTCGCCCCCTGGCTGATCGTGCTGGCGATATGGCTGACAGCCTGGGAGATCGTGACGGCCAAGCTCGATCTTCTGCCGCTGCCGTTCTTTCCGTCACCGCAGGCCTTCGTCGAGGTCTACACCGACGACTGGCGGCGGCTGGGCGAATCGCTGCTGGCATCGCTGCTGCTCCTGTTCCGCGGCTTCGCCATCGGTGCGGCGGTAGGTTTCGTAGCGGGCGTCGCCTTGGGGTGGTCGAAGCGCGCGGGTTACTGGATCCACCCGCTGATGCGCCTGGTCGGGCCGTTGCCTGCCACAGCCTGGCTTCCACTCGCCTTCTTCATCTTCCCGACGAGTGCGGCCGCCAGCACGTTCCTGATCGCCCTGGCGACAGCGTTCCCGCTCACCGTTCTCACCTGGTCTGGGGTGGCGGGTGTGCAGAGCGCCTACTACGACGTGGCGCGCACGCTCGGCGCCAACAGCCGCTTCCTGGTGCTGAGGGTCGCGATCCCGGCGGCATTGCCGCACGTCTTCGTCGGCCTGTTCATGGGGCTGGGCTCGTCCTTCGCCGTGCTGGTGGTGGCCGAGATGCTCGGCGTGAAATCGGGGCTCGGTTGGTATCTGCAATGGGCGCAGGGCTGGGCAGCTTACGCCAATATGTACGGCGCGCTGTTGGTGATGGCGCTGATGTGCTCGGCGCTGATCACGCTTCTCTTCCGTGTGCGCGATCGCCTGCTCGCTTGGCAAAAGGGACTCGTCCAATGGTAACGCTTGCTGAACGCTCAATCGTCGCGACTGCACCGCCGATCGTCGGTGCCCGGCTCGATGTCCGCGAAGTCGATCACGGCTTCGTCCTCAACGGCGAGGATCTGCCTGTGCTGGAGGATGTTTCCTTCGGCGTCGCGCCGGGCGAGTTCGTGGCGCTGCTCGGCCCCAGCGGATGCGGCAAGTCCACTCTGCTGCGGCTGGTGGCAGGCCTTGATCAGCCGCGTCACGGTCACCTCGTCGTCGATGGCGAGGAGGTGACGGAGCCCGATCCGTCGCGCGTCGTGGTCTTCCAGGATCCGACGCTCTATCCCTGGCGGACGGTGTGGCGCAACGCGTCGCTGGGGCTGGAGGCGCGCGGCCTCCTGAAGCAACAACGCAGCAGGGTCGACGAGGCACTGGCGTTGGTCGGGCTCGATCGCTTCGCTCATGTCTATCCGCACCAGCTCTCCGGCGGCATGGCGCAACGCGCGTCACTGGCGCGGGCGCTGGTCAACGATCCCAAGCTGCTGATCCTCGACGAACCATTGGGCAAGCTCGACAGCCTGACGCGGCTTGCCATGCAGAGCGAGCTGACACGGCTGTGGCAGACGCGCGGCTTCACGGTGCTGATGGTGACGCACGACGTGGAAGAGGCATTGCTTCTTTCCAACCGAGTCATCGTGTTCAGCGACCGGCCGGCGCGGCTGCGCGCCGATCTCGTGGTGGACCTGCCGTATCCGCGCCACCGCGATCATCCCGAGTTGCTGCGTTTGCGTCGCGAGATCTTGGGCCTGCTGGGCCTGGGCGGCGACTGGTGATTCCTCACTGACCTGTGGAGGCCGTGCCATGATTGCGAGACCGACCGTCGACCAGCTCGCCGTCCGCGTCTGCCATGCCGTGCGCGATGTGCGCGGCGAGCATCAGGCCTGGATCGCACTCGATCGCGTGCAGGACCATCTCGACGGGGAAAGCACGATGGCAATCGACGCCGCGGTTGCGTTCGCCGCGGCGAAGGGCTGGCTAGCGCTGGGCGGTGCGCCGGCGCACAGCGTGCTGCTGACGCCGGTGGCACCTTAGAAACCTAGGACATTTTCTAGGGCTGCCTCGGCGACAACGACCTGATTGATCTCTCTCGTGTGTTGTTGCGGTGTGGAATTTTCCCGCGCCTTATCGTGCGGAGAAGTTTCTGCTCATTCCCCCGCAACCAATGTCGCGGCCTGGGTTGATTCATCGGGTACCGCGTGCGACGCGGCGGGTCGATTGCGAGAGGGAACAATGGCCGGTGATGCTCTGAGTGCCGATGCGGATCTCGACATCGGCGCCGTCGTGGCGGGGCTGAGAGAGTCGCGCGACGTCCTGCACAATGTGCGTTATCGCGGACCCGTGCGGCCGCCGCCGTCGCGTGCGGCGATCGAGGAGATGCTGGGCCAGTTCGCACGCGCTCTGTTTCCCGCCCACTATGGCCAGCTCGAACGCCGCGATCCGGCAATGCCGCCGACGCCGGAGATGATCGATGACTATGTCGGCACGGTGCTGGAGCAAGCGCTGGCGGCGCTGCACGACCACCTGCGCCGCACCTTGCCTTTCACGGATGCCGAGCCGCGACCGCAGGCGGATATCGATCGCCGCGCGCGCTCGATCGTTCGCCACTTCGCCGAGGGCCTTCCCGTCATCCGTGGCCTGTTGGTCAGCGATCTGCGGGCGGCTTATGCCGGTGATCCCGCAGCGACCGGCTATCCGGAGATCCTGCTGGTCTATCCAGGCATGACCGCGGTGATGCACTACCGCTTGGCCCATGCGCTGAACAGGCTGGGTGCGCGTTTCCTGGCGCGGCAGATTTCCGAGATCGCCCATTCGCTGACAGGGATCGATATCCATCCCGGTGCGGAGATCGCCGGCAGCTTCTTCATCGACCATGGCACCGGCGTCGTGATCGGCGAGACGGCCGTGATCGGCGAGCGTGTGCGGCTTTATCAAGCCGTGACCTTGGGCGCGCGCAGCTTTCCCGCCGACGAGACGGGTTCTCTGATCAAGGGCCGGTTGCGCCACCCGATCGTCGAAGACGATGTCGTGATCTATGCCGGCGCTACCATCCTGGGCCGCATCACCATCGGCCGTGGTTCGACGATCGGTGGCAGTGTCTGGTTGACCCAGAGCGTGCCGCCGCAAAGCCAGATCACCCAGGCCCAGACCCGAGAAGAACGTTACGATCGGCAAGGCTGAGCGCCGGCCAGCCATCGTCTTGCCTGCTCCTCCCGACTTGCCTATAAGTTCAATTGCGAATCATTCGCATCTTGTGCCAGCTAGGCACGTGCAGAAGCGTGAGCAGGGTGGTCTACGACCGAAGCGTTCTGGCTCTCTACCTGGCCCATCGCGGCGAGCTGGTGAATTACGCCAGCGCCATCGTCGGCGATCGGGCACGGGCTGAGGATGTCGTGCAGGAGGCGTGGCTGCGCCTCGGCGCGGCGAGCGCTGCGCATCCTCTCGACGAGCCGGTCGGCTTTCTCTACCGCATCGTGCGCAATCTCGCGGTCGATGGCCGCCGCCGCCTGACGCGCGAACGCGCGGTCGTCGTTGGCAGCGAGCCCACGGCTCCCGAATTCGACACGCGGGCCGACGACTATCCTTCGCCGGAATCGGAAACGGCGTCGCGGCAGGAGCTGCGCCTCCTGAACGAAGCGCTGGCCGAGCTGCCGGAACGCACGCGCCGCGCCGTGGAGATGCACCGCTTCGGTGGTTTCAAGCTGCGCGAGATCGCAGCCGAGCTGGGCATTTCCATCACCGTCGCCCACGAGATCGTGGCCCAGGGCATCGCCCATTGCCGCCGTCGCGTGCGGCCCGCCGCCACCCCGTGAGCTGGCGAGCGAAATTTCTCCCAGCCCGAGCGTCTACTGGATATGAAGCCGCCGCCTGAGGAAGAAGATCGCGCCACGCTCGAGGCGGCCCGCTGGCTCGTCGCGTTGGAGGAGGAGCCCGAGGACGCCGGCCTGCGTGCGCGTATCGACGCCTGGCGCGCCGCCAGCCCGACCAACGAGTCGGCCTGGGTGAATACCTCGGACATCTACGGCGTGATGGCGACCGCGGCGCCGGTGCGACAGGCACCCGTGGTGCGCCCGTCTTTTGGCCGACGCCGAGCCTATGCCGGTGCAGTTGGTCTGGCATTGGCGGCCTGTCTTGCCTTCGCTTTTGGTCCCGACGTTCTGGTGCGCCTGCAAGCCGATCAGGTGACGTCGACCGCCGAGGTGCGCTCGCTCGGCCTCGACGATGGCAGCATGGTGCGGCTTGGCCCCGGCAGCGCGATCGAGGTCGCTTATGCCGGAGACAGTCGTCGCGTCCGCCTGCTCAAGGGCGAAGCCTTCTTCGAAGTGACGGCCGATCCGCGGCGTCCATTCAGTGTCGTGGCGCGCGATGTCGAAACGACGGTGCTCGGCACGTCGTTCAATGTGCGCTTCGTCGGCGCGAGTGCCGAAGTCGCGGTGAGGACCGGCCTGGTGCGCGTCGACAATGCCGCGTCGCGTCCGTCGGTCGCACTGCGGCTGGAGCCGGGCGACTGGGCGCAGGTCGGATGGAGCGGCAAGGTCGAGCGCGGTGCCATCCCGCCCGAGGAAGTGGCGCCATGGCTGCATGGTCAGATCGTGGCGCGCGATCGGCCGATGGCCGACGTGGTCGACGAACTGCGCCGCTACACGTCGGGCGCCATCGTCATCGCCGACAGCGCGTTGCGCGGCCGCCGCGTAACCGGCGTCTACAACCTGTCCGATCCTGTCGCGGCGCTGCGCGCCATCGTCGGTGTGCATGGCGGCTCGGTGAGGCAGGTCTCGCCCTGGCTGCTCGTGGCTTTCTGAAAAATCTTCGAGCGGCCCGAAAAAACCAAAAGCCCGGTCGTTGTTTGGGCGAAGGCACGATGTTGAGACGCATTCCGATGACGTCACGTCCTGTCCCGATGAGAGCAGGGGTGGAGTGTGACGATGTGGGGAGTTGGCGGGCCGGCACGTGCGCGCGGCGTTCTTTGTGGCGTGCTGACGATGACGGCGTTCGCTCTTCCGGATCGCGCGGCGGCGCAGGATGATGCGCCGTCGCCACAGATTGCGCAGCAACGTCAGATCGCCTTCACCATTCCGGCGCAGGCGCTGACCGATGCGCTGGCCTCGTTCGGCCGGCAGTCCGGCATGCAGGTCTCCGTCGACGGTGACGTGGCGCGCGGCGTCTCTTCGCCCGGTGTCAGCGGTACGATGACGGCAGAGCAGGCGTTGGCGCGTCTGCTGGCTGGCACCGGCATCACCTTTCGCAAGACGGGCAGTAACACGGCGCTGTTGCAACGCCTGTCGACCGCGCCAGGAGCGCTGCAGCTCGATCCCGTACAGGTCCAGGGTGCTCACGTCCCGCAGCAGGCGATGATCGACAATATCCCGCCCCCTTATGCAGGCGGCCAGGTGGCGACGGGCGGCCAGCTCGGCCTGCTCGGCAATCGCGACGTGATGGATACGCCGTTTAACCAGACGAACTTCACGGCGAAGAAGGTGCAGGACCAGCAGGCCAAGACCATCCGCGAAGTGATGGTCGACAATCCCTCGGTGCGCACCTGGGCGCCCGATGGCGGCGTCGGGCCGGATCAGATCACCATCCGCGGCTTCAATGTGCTCGCCATGTCGACGTCTTATGGCGGCCTGTACGGCATGCTGCCGGTCAATTCGCTGATGCCGGAGTTGGCGGAGCGTATCGAGGTGCTGAACGGGCCGAGTGCCATGCTGAACGGCATGCCGCCGGGCAACAGCATCGGCGGCACCGTCAATGTCGTGCCCAAGCGTGCGCCAGACCAGGATCTGACACAGATCACGGCCAACTACGCATCAGGCACGCAGTTCGGCGGCCATGCCGACATTGCGCGCCGCTTCGGCGACGACAAGCAGTTCGGCGTCCGCTTCAACGGTGTCTTCCGTGGTGGCGAGACGGCCGTCCAGAACAATACCGACCAGCGCGCACTCGCCGTTCTCGGTCTCGACTTTCGCGGCGAGCGCGTGCGGCTCTCGGCCGATCTCGGCTACCAGAACCAATACATCACCGGCCTTGTCCCCTACCTCGGCGTGGCACCCAACGTCCCGCTACCCTGGGCACCGAATGTCCGCACCAACCAGGGCCAGTCGTGGAGCAACACCCTGCGCAAGGACCTCTTTGGCGTCGTTCGCGGTGAGTTCGACATCACGGAGAAGATCACCGCCTATGCCACCTTCGGGGCGCATGACAATCGCACGACCTACCTTGCGCCGGCGAGCGTGGTCATCAACAACTTCAATGGCAGCGCGACGACCACGCCGACGGCCTTCAGCCAGTATTATACCTTCCTGAGCGCCGAGGCCGGTGTCCGTGCGCTCGCCGATACTGGTCCGATTGGCCACGAGATCGCGGTCACGGCGACAACGCTCGACCAGACGTTCGGCACCGGTGCGGTCCTAGGTACGCCGTTCGCCACGAACATCTACAATCCCAATAGCGTGGCGCCGGTCTACGTGCCGATGCCAGCCGCCAACAAGACGGGCGTTACGACGCTGTCGAGCCTGGCCTTCGCCGATACCTTGTCGGCGGCCAACAAGCGTATCCAGCTCACAGTCGGCGCCCGCCTGCAGCAGGTGAAGTCGGCCAACTTCAATGTCACCACCGGCGCACAAACCACGAGCTACGACCAGAGTGCTCTCAGCCCCTCGGTGGCGCTGATCTTCAAGCCTTGGGAAAACGTCACGGTCTACGGCAACTTCATTCAGGGCCTGCAGCCGGGCACCGTCGTCGGCTCGACGTTCGCCAATGCCGGCGATGTCTTTCCGCCCTACAAGTCGACGCAGTTCGAGGCCGGCGTGAAGGTCGATTGGGGCCGCTTCACCACGACGGCGAGCCTCTTCCAGATCACCCAACCTAGCACCATCACCGACGTGGCGACCAACACGCTCACGCTGAATGGCGAGCGGCGCAATCAAGGCCTCGAGATCAACGTGTTCGGCGAGCCGATCGAGGGTGTCCGGCTGCTGGGCGGCGTGATGTTCCTGAATGCGCTGCTGATGAAGACGCAGGGCGGTGCGACGGATGGCTGGACAGCGCCGTTTGCGCCCAACTTTACCCTCAACCTCAGCGGTGAATGGGATCTGCCGATGGTGCGTGGACTGACGTTGAGCGGCCGCGTCGTCTACACCGGTTCGCAGTATATCGACACTACCCTGCCGCGGCGCAGCCTGCCGGACTGGACACGCTTCGACCTCGGCGTCCGTTACACGTTCGACAATGTGCAGAGCCCGACCGGCAAGCCGATCGCATTGCGCTTCAACGTCGATAATGTTCTCGACGCCAACTACTGGTCCGGCGGCGACAACGTCAACACCATGAATCTGGGTGCGCCGCGGACGTTCCGTCTTTCCCTCACGACGGACTTCTGATCATGACGGCTCCGCGCGGCATTGCCGTCGTGTTGCGCCTGATCCTGGCGATCGGCGGCGGCTATGCCGTCGCGGCAGGTGTCGCCGCGCAACTTGCCGTGGTGTTGCCGGTGCTCACGCCGTTGCCGCGTAGTGAGGCAGTGGTGCTGGCGTCGATGCTGGCCTTCGTCATCTATCTCGCCGTCCTGATCTCGGCCTTCGCGGTCCGCCGGCTGTCCCATCTCGCGGGACTGCTGGTCGCGGCCGGCGCCTCCTCGTGGGGTGGTGCCTGGGGGATCGTTCGCCTGGGTGGCGGTGCCTGAGATGGAACCGACCTTCCGCGGTTCGATGAACTGGCTGCACACCTGGGCAGGGGTGGTGCTGGGCGGCCTGTTGTTCGCGATCTTCTGGATGGGCACGCTCTCGGTGTTCGATCGCGAGATCGATCGCTGGATGGCGCCGATGACCCGGCTCGCGCTGCCCGCGAAGCCGATCTCTTTCGACGCGCTACGGCCCACGATCGACGAAGCGGCGGCGGCGCGTTCGGCCTTCTGGGCGGCCCTGTTGCCGACCGAGCGCCAGCCGATGATCCGGGTCACCTGGCGCGATGCGACGGGACCGGTGGTCCGTTATCTCGATCCCGTCAGCGGCCATGCATTGCCCGATCCGGGTACTTGGGCCGGCACACGATTCATCTTCCCCTTCCACTTCAACCTGCATCTCCGCGCCTGGAACATTGGCCTCTGGATCGTCGGTTTCGCAGGCATGGCGATGATGGCGCTCTGCGTCGCCGGCGTGGTGATCCACCGCAAGATCTTCACCGACTTCTTTACGTTCCGCGCTGAGAAGAAGCCGCGGCGGCTGATCCTCGATCTGCACAATGTGACCGGCGTGCTGGGCTTTCCCTTCCACATGGCCATCACGCTGTCGGGCCTGATCATCTTCTACATGACCTATTTTCCGAGCAGCTTGCAGGTTGCTTACGGCGGCAACAATCAGGTCTTCGCCAAGGAAGCCTTCGACCTCTACAACCGGCCCAAGGTCAACAAGCCGGGAGAACTGGCCTCACTGGATGCGATGGTCGCCGAAACGACAAAGCTGTGGGATGGCGACTCGCCGCGCTCGCTGGTCGTGCGCAATCCGGGCGATGCTGCGGCGCTGGTGCAGGCCGTCCGCCCTGGCGAGGACAGGGTGGTCGCCCGGACGGACACGGCCTCCTTCGATGGCGCCACGGGCGCGCTGTTGCATCACCGGACCGCGGGCGCGCCGGTCCTGACCACGCAGCGCTTCATTGCTGGTTTGCACTGGATCCAGTTCCGTCACTGGACCCTGCGCTGGCTCTATTTCGGGTTGGGTCTCGTGGGGTGCGTGCTGATCGCCAGCGGCTATCTCTTCTGGCTGGAATCGCGGCGCAAGAAACATCAGCAACTCGGGCTGCAAGGCGTCCGCCTGGTCGAAGGCCTCACGATCGGCAGCGTGACGGGTATCATCGTCGCCACGCTTTCCTTCTTCGTCGCCAATCGCCTGTTGCCACCCGGCATCGTTTTCCTCGGCGTTGAACGCTTCGCTCTCGAGATCTGGATCTTCTATTTCGTCTGGCTGGCGACCTTCGCCCATGCCTGGTTGCTGCCAGCGCGCGCCTGGCTCGACCAGAGCCGCGCGATCGTCTGTCTCGCGGTCGCCGCCGTGCTGTTGAACTGGCTCACGACCGGCGATCATCTCGGCCGCAGTCTCGCCCAGCGCCACCTCTGGTCGGTCGCTGGCATGGATCTTCTCCTGCTGCTGGGCGCCGGCCTGGCCGCCGTGGCAGCGCGCCGGCTTGGGCCACGCACGGTAATTACACACGACACCAAGGCAATTTCCTCGAGAGGTGCTTCATGAAATACGTGACCGGTCTTGCGACAATCCTGACGGCGGCTTTCGCCTTGTTCGCAGGCAATGCCTCAGCGCATCACATCTGGCTGGAGCCCGAAGGCAAGGGCATACAAGTATGCTTCGGCGAGTTCGGTGAGAACCTGCGCGAAACCTCGCCAGGTCTGCTCGATCGCTTGCAACTGCAGGCAAAGACAGTCTCGGCTGCCGGCGAGCGCACGTTGACGCTCAACAAGACGGCCAAGGGTTTCGTCGGTGCAGGCGAGC
Organism: Reyranella sp.; assembly: GCF_004297405.1. Lineage (GTDB taxonomy): Bacteria > Pseudomonadota > Alphaproteobacteria > Reyranellales > Reyranellaceae > Reyranella. Next base: position 47,004 of record NZ_SCVC01000043.1, on the reverse strand, counting down.
CCAAGGCCGGTGACAGCATTGTTGCCGAAGATTCGCGCTATCCGATTTCGGTGCGCACGCGAGACGGCGTCACGACGCGCTCCTTGTGGTGGCCGGCCGCGCGTTTCGTTACGGATCGTGCACCGCAAAAGCCGCTGCTCGCGCTCGACGTGGTGCCGGCAGGCGGCAACAAGTTCCAGGTCTTCTTCAAAGGTCAGCCCCTCGCCAAGGCGAAAGTCGAGATCGTGGCGGCCTTCGGCTGGTCGAAGAGCGAATACACCGATGAAAGCGGCAACTTCGAAATCACCCTGCCATGGCGCGGCGCCTATGCATTCGAGATTCGTCACACCGACAAGACACCGGGCAAGCGCGGCGAGGAGGCCTATGATACGGCGAGCTACGTGACGACCCTGACGCTGGTGCAGGCAAGTGGCGCAGAGATGCCGCCGTTGCCGACGCCGGTAACAGGGAAGTCGAACTGAGGCTCGACCGGAAGGTTGGCCGATGACCGTGGCAACGGACCTCGAGCAGCTCTGCCGCGAGCGCGGCATCAAGCTCACCGGGCAAAGGCGCCTGGTGCTCGATGTGCTGGATGCCGCTGCCGATCATCCCTGCGCACACGAGATCCATCGCCGCGTCGTCGGCCAGGATCGCAAGATTGGCGTGGCAACGGTCTATCGCGTGCTGAACAAGCTGGCAGCGGCGGGCATCGTCACGCGATACACCTTCCGTGATGGCAAGGCGCGGTACGAGCGGATGGGGCGGGCGCCTCATCCGCATCTGATCGACGTGGCGACCGGCGAGATCATCGAAGTCGATGATGCGCGGCTCACGCTGCTGATCGAGGAAGAAGCGAGGCGGCGTGGCTACAAACTCCTCGACTATCGGCTGAAATTGTTCGGAGAGGAAAACGCCGAACCCGCGATGGGCGATAAGGATCGCTGAAGAGGCACTTCCTCAGGTGTGCAGGGCGAGGAGTATCGGGTGATCTGCACCGGGCGTAGGATGGCTGCCGGTTCTGGCTGATTTGTCCGGAGGTTCGGCATGTCGATCCACCGCGCTTTCTCTCGATCTCTGGCATCCATTGCAATTGTTGCTACTTGTCTGGGTGCGCCGGCCGCACAGGCGACCGAAGGGGCCGCGAGCTACTACTTCGCGGGCGGTTTCGGCACCTTCCTGACCGCCGTGCCGCCGGAGCCCGGCTTCACTGCCGCCAGTCAAACCCTGATGTTCGGCGGCCAGGCGCAGAGGGCAGTGCTGCGTGGCCGTGCTACCTTCGGCCTCACGGCCTTCGCGCTCTACGAGTATCTCGCGGGCTCTTACACATTCAGTCAGCCGATCCTCGGCGGCCGCCTGCAAGTCGGCGCGGCTGCGCCGGTGGTCGGTACGGCCACCATGACCACCTCGCTCGACACGCGCCTGTTCGGCGGCTTCTCCAGCTCGGCGTCCGATACCGGCTTCGGCGACATGCTGCTCAATCCGTTTGCCTTCTATTGGAGCTTCGGCGAATTCCATGTGAAGCTGGCGCAGTGGGTGGTGGCGCCGACTGGCCGCTACAACGGCGACTCGCTGATCAATGTCGGGCGCAATTACTGGGCCTTCGATACCCAGCTCGGCGTTACCTGGTTCCACAAGGCGACGCTCACCGAGATCACCGTGCTGTCGGGCGTCATGATCAACACCGTCAATCCGGCGACCGACTACAAGTCGGGCAACGAGTTCCATCTCGACTTCATGATCAACCAGTTCATCGTGCCGACCCTCGCCATCGGTCTGCAGGGCTATTGGTACAAGCAGATCGACGGCGACGGCGGCAGCGGTGCCGTGCTGGGCCCCTTCATGGGAGAGTCGTTCGGCCTGGGGCCGGCGATCCTGTGGACACCGGAAGCGCTGAAGGGGCGTGCCGCCATCGTCCTGAAGTGGCTGCACGACATCAGCAACACCAATAGACTGAACGGCGACTGGGGCCAGGTGGCGATCTCGTACCGGTTCTGACCAGGGAGGAACGTCATGCTCCATCGAGCCCTCGCGATCCTCGCACTGCTCGCCACTGCGGGGGCTGCCTTTGCGCAGCCGCAGAAGTCCGATGACCTTGCCAGTCGCGCTGCCGAGCGCCGCGCGGTCGAGGCGGTGATCTGGGGCATGCCGGTGGTCAACTATGACCTCATGTTCCAGGCCATGATTCGCCTGGGCAAAGGTGGCTTCAACGAGATCGTCTACTGGTCGGGACTTCTCGACTGGAAGAACCAGACGCTGACGCCCAATCCCGACGCGATCTACTTCATGCCCTTCATCAACACGAAGGAAGTCGGACCTGTGGTGATCGAGATCCCGCCTGCCGACACGGGCTTGATCAACGGCACCATCATGAACGTCTGGCAGGTGCCCCTGGAGGATGTCGGGCCGGCCGGTGCGGACAAAGGCAAGGGCGGCAAATATCTCGTCCTGCCGCCGGACTATAAGCAGAAGCCGCCCCCAGGTTACATCGTCCTGCCGTCGGATACCTACCGCGGCTATGCCCTGTTGCGCTCGATCCTCAAGAGCGGCAGCGAGGCCGACATCGCCAAGGCTGTCGACTATGGCAAGCGCATCAAGGTCTATCCGCTGTCGCAGGCCGCCAAGCCATCGTCCACCAAGTTCGCCGATGCCCTGGGTACGATGTTCGAGGCGGCGATCCCCTATAGCGCCCGCTTCTTCGAGGCGCTCGATCGCCAGGTGCAGGCGGAGCCGTGGCTCGTCCGCGACAAGGTGATGATCGACCAGCTCAAGTCGATCGGCATCGAGCGTGGCAAGCCCTTCGTCGTCAACGATGCGATGCGCACGATCCTGAGCAACGCTGCCGAAGAAGCTCATGCCTGGCTCGAGATGAAGTACGAGCAGGCCTTCGCTGCGCCCTTCTTCGAAGGCGGTCGCTGGGCACTGCCAGTCACTTCCGAGTACCTTGCGTCGGCGTCGAAAAACTACAACACGCCCGACAGCTATCCCGTCGACAGCCGCGGCCTCGTCTTCTCCCTTGCCTTCTTCACCGCCAAGAACCTCGGTACCGGCCAGTTCTACCTCATGACGATCAAGGACAAGGAGGGGCAGGATTTCGACGGTGCCCGGACCTACAGCCTGACCGTGCCGGCCAAAGCGCCTGTCACTCAATATTGGTCGGCGACGATCTACGACAGGGCGACGCATACGCTGATCCGCGATATGCCGCGCGCCGGCCGTTCGTCGCAGAGTCCGGACCTCAAAAGGAATGCCGACGGCTCGGTCGATCTGTTCTTCGGCCCTAGCGCGCCGGAGGGCAAGGAGTCCAACTGGATACCGACCAGGCCTGGCGGACGTTTCGAGGTCTTGTTCCGCTTCTATGGGCCTGAGAAGGCCCTGCTCGATGGGACCTGGAAGCTGCCCGATATCGAGGAAATGAAGTAAGGGGAAGGCATGCTCGATCTCTTCGCCTGGCTCGTACTCGCCATTCTCGTCGCGAGCGCGATTGCCACTGTCGCCATCGCGGGCTCTCTGCCCGGCCATATCGCCCGCAAGCGCGGCCACCCCTGGGTCGAGGCGGTCACAGTGGCGGGCTGGGTGACGTTGTTCCTTGGCTTCGTGCTCTGGCCGGTCGTGCTGATCTGGGCCTATGTCGACGTGCCGTCGCCTCGACGGAGCGAGGCGCGCCAATGATCGTCGCGATCTTCAACGTCTATCTGGTTCTTCTGTTCGCGCTGGTGAAGCTCCGCATCGTGCGCTTCACGCTTTTCTGGAAGATCTCGCCGGCCCTGGTTCTGGTGCTGTTGCTGTTCGGCCTGTTCATCCCGATGGGATGGGGCGCGCCGCAGGGCAAAGTGCTCGTGATCCGCCAATCCGTGCCGATCGTGGCCGACGTGGCGGGTGAGGTGATCGAAGTGCCGGTCGAGGCCAACCGGCCGGTCAAAGCGGGCGATGTGCTCTTCCGGATCGATCCTGTACCCTTTCGCGCCCAGGTCGATGCGCTGGCTGCCCAACTCCGCTTCGAGGAGTTGCGGCTCGAACAGATGACGCAGCTTGAACGCACCCAGGCCGGCCGTGCCTTCGATGTGCAGCAACGCGAAGCCAGCGTCGAACAACTCAAGGCTCAGATCGAGGGCGCACAGTGGAACCTCGACAAGACCGTGGTGCGGGCGCCGACGGACGGCTACGTGACCAATCTGGCCCTGCGCAAGGGCGCCCGTGTCGCCAACCTGCCGCTTTCACCTGTGATGGCTTTCATCGACACGTCCGACACCGTGGTTGGCGTCGAGGTGGCGCAGATCGATGGCCGTTTCATCGCGCCGGGCCAGGAGGTCGAACTCACCTTCAAATTCCTGCCGGGCCAGATTCACAAGGGCCGGGTCGTCGCGGTGCTGCAGGCGATCTCGACCGGCCAGGTCCAGGCTTCGGGGCTGGCGGTAACGCCGGCGCCGGTTCAGGCCCTGCCCTTTGCGGTACGAGTGAAGCTCGACGATCCGGCGTTGGCCGAAAGCCTTCCGGCCGGCAGCGTCGGCGATGCGGCGATCTTCACCGAGCACGTCAAGGCCGCTCACATCATCCGCAAGGTCCTGCTGCGCCAGATTGCGATCCTGAACTACGTGCTGCCTTAACCCAGATGCCAATCGCACTCGATGTGCTGCGTCGTCGATGCAGATTCCGGACAATATTTTGCGACTTCCCTTGAAAAGGCGCACACTGGGCTTTCATTGAGAAGACAAACGGCACGACGGGAGATCCTGGCGATCGAACGGAGGACCGATGCGTCGCACGAACGCGGGATTGGCTTTAGCTGGCAGCCTGCTCCTCATGGGAACAGGCGTCGCACGGGCCGATTGTGCGGCCGAGTTCGCCGACATCAACCGCGTCACTCTAACGGCCGGTTCCTACGAGATCGCCACGACAATATCGATTACGCCGCCGCGGACTATGGACCAGAGCGGGCAGGTGGCGCAGTCGATGCACGTTACGCAAATCCTGCCGCCCCGTTCTTTCCGCGTCCGCACGCGGTCCGCCGAGATCATCGTGACTGAAGACGACAGAGGTTGGGTCAACGCCGGAGGGCCCTGGCTCGAGATGTCCAAGGAGAAGCTGGCGGACTTGTTGGAGGAAGCGCCTTTCAACGGCTACTTCGTTACCAAGGACCAACGCGACCTCGAATGCCAAGGCGTGCAAAACGTCGACGGCAAATCCTACCTGACCTTCGTCTATGCCGCCGTGGTGAACGTCAGAACCAAGAGCCCGCAGACGACGCAGATCACAGCCTATTTCGATCCAGCCACCCGCTTGCCCGTTGGCGGGCAGACTCTCGTCGAGGTCCTGGGGGCGCGTATACAAGCCGAGATGATTTACAAGTTCGACTCTTCGATTAGGATCGAACTGCCCAGCCCCTGAAGGACGTTTACCGTCCGGTGAATCGCGCCGGCCGCTTCTCCATGAAGGCAGCAGCGCCTTCGCGTAGATCATCGGTGACGAAAGCGCGGCCTTGGGTCGAGGCTTCGCTGTCGAGTGTGGCGGCAAGTGGCGCTGCCCACGCGGCCTCGAGCTGACCCTTGATCAGGCCGAGGCTGATCGGCGGACCATTCGCCAGCTTCTCGGCAATAGCGATGGCTTCATCGAGCAAAGCCGCGTCGTCGACGGTCTTCCAGATCAGCCCCCATTTCTCGGCCGTCTCGGCTGGCAAGGGTTCGGCGAGGAGGGCGAGGGCGCGCGTTCGCGCCGCACCGATCGACCTCTGGAGGAAGAGTGACGTTCCGGCGTCGAGCACGGCGCCGAGGCGAGCGAAGCTCAGGATGAACCTGGCAGAGCGCGCGGCGATCACGACATCGCCCGCGAGTGCGATCCCGACACCGGCGCCGGCTGCCGCGCCGTTGACGGCGACGACGATGGGGATCGACAGGCTGCGCATCCGGTCGATCACCGGATTGATGCCGTCGCGCATGCGTTCGGTGACGCCGGCGCCCGCGCTGAACGTGTTGCCGCCGAACTGCGCGCCCGAACAGAAACCCTTGCCGGCGCCGGTCAGCACGATGGCACGCGCAGCCGGCGCTTCGAGCGCCGCATCGAGCGCGGCGTTCAGATCGCCGACCAGGCTCATCGCCAGGGCGTTGTACTGAGCGGGATTGTTGAGCGTCAGGATCGCCAGCGATCCGCGCCGTTCAGACAGAACCATCGACATTGTGTTCATTCCTCCAGACTGCCAGCCTAGCAGTACAAACTGGTACGGCAACGTGGGAGGCAGCAACCGATGGAACGGTCCCTCGGCAAGATGGTGGTCGGCAACATTCTGACGGCCGCCGCAATTCGTCATCCTGAGTCTCCTGCCATCTACTGCGCCGCTACTGATCGGCGGTTCAACTATCGTCAGGTCGAGGAGCGCACCAATCGCCTGGCTCAGACGCTTCTGGGCCTTAGCTTCAGGAAGGGAGATGTGGTTGCCTTCCTGACCTCGAACCGTGCCGAGATCGTCGAGATCTATTTCGCACTGGCGCGCACCGGCATTGTTGGCCTGCCGTTGAACTACCGGCTGGCCGCTGCCGAAATACTCGAACTGGTGCGGGCGATGGGCGCGACCGGCCTGATCTACGAAGACCGATTTGCGTCGGTGGCCGAGCAGGCTTCTGCGACGACGAAGCACCTGATCCAGTTCGGTGGCGAAAAGACGGGGCACGCGCTCGACTACGAGGGCCTGCTGGCGGCGGCGCCCGCGACGGCGCCCGAGATCGAGATCGACGAGGCCGATCCCTTCTATTTCAACCTCACCTCGGGCACGACTGGATTGCCCAAGTCCTATCTGCTGACCCAGTACAACAACAGTACTTTGGGCTCGATGTTTCAGGCGCTCGATCTGTCACGCCACGACGTGACGATGACGGTGTTTCCAGCCTTTGGCCGCGTCGGCTTCGCCTGGATCGCCGGGTCGATGCTCTACGGCATCCCGCATGTGCTGGCGAACTTCGAGCCCAACGAGGTGCTACGCCTGATCGCAGCGGAACGCGTCACGATCTTCAATCTCGTGCCGACCATGGCGGCGATGATGCTGCCGGCCCAGACGGCGGCGAAGCATGATCTCGGTTCAGTGCGCGGCATCGTTTTTGCCGGCGCGATGTTGCCCGAAAGTATTCGAGCGCAAACGGCTGCGGAGCTCTGCCCGAACATCTACGAGTATTACGGCATGCAGGAGACTGGCGCGCTGGTCGTCAGCACGCCGGAGGATCGCAAGCGGCGGTCCGATTCGGTGGGGCGGGCGATTACTTTCGCCGAAGTCCGGATCGTCGACGACAACGGCCGGACCCTGGAGCCGGACCAGGTCGGTGAGATCGTCGGGCGCTCTCCCAATGCGGTGACGGCCTACTACCAGAATCCCGCAAAGTCGGCCGAGACGTTTCGCGATGGCTGGATCCACACCGGTGATCTCGGCAGCCTGGATGCGGAGGGCTATCTCACCATCCGCGGGCGCAAGAAGGACATGATCGTGACCGGCGGCCAGAACGTCTACGCCGCCGAAGTCGAGGAGATCCTGCTGAAGTGCCCGGGCGTCGCCGACTGCGCGGTCTTCGGCCTTCCCGACAACCTCTGGGGCGAGAGAGTTACGGCGCTGGTGGTCACTGAACAGGATATGGCGGTCACACCGCAGGACCTCGACGCTTTCTGCCGCCAGCACCTCGCCGGCTTCAAGACACCCAAGGAATTCATCGTCGAAAGCGAGGCTTTGCCGCGTACACCGACAGGCAAGGTGCAGAAATTCCTGCTCGTGGAGCGCTTCACTCGCGGGGAGCCCTAGGCACTGGTCAAACGGGATTCCCAAATCCAGGCGGGATGAGCTATGAAGCCCTTACGTCCCCGTAGCTCAGCCGGATAGAGCAGCGGTTTCCTAAACCGGAGGTCGGAGGTTCGAATCCTCTCGGGGACGCCACACTTCAATCCATCATATTTTACGGGATTTTTTTCATCTGCTGATTTGATCTTTACCCCAAATTACCCCGATTCTAGACTCCTTCCAGGAGGTGCGAACATGAAGGGGTTGATACGGAAGGGGGCGAAGTTCGCGTTTCAGGCAGGTATTCCGAAGGATGTTCGCGAGCAGTTCGACAATAAGAAGAAGTTCCAGAAAATCTTCGACACCGATGATCCTATCCATGCGGAACGTCTCGCCGTGGAGGCGGGTCGAGAGTTCAGATCGACGATCCTTCAATATCGACAAGCCGCACTGAATGGCCATCGACTTGACCCGATCCGACGCGAACAGATCGTCGGCTGGCTATTCGGGAACTACTTCAACAAGGTTCATGACGAACGCTACTTCGACCTGAAGGGAGCGATCAGCGCGATCATCAGCGAAGCCCATCAGGACGACTTTCCCTTGATTCGAGGTCTGGCCACCGAAGGCCTCATTTTCGATGAGATCGTAGAATCTGTCGAACGGTTGCTAGAGTGGGCCGAAGGCACAGGCTACGCGAGAAAGACTAAGCCAGATAGGCCAGGATCGACCTTAGTCGGTGCTTCCGAGATCTGGGCGAAGCGAGCATCACAGAGCCTGAAGACGATCAAAGCCTACAAGAAATCAGTTCGGGACTTTACGCACTGGTTTGAGCTGAGCCATGGCCAGTGCTACGGGGCGCGGATCACCCCCGGCCACGTAAACGAATACGTCACTCACTTGATGATGAAGAATGCGGCAAAAGCCACAATCGGTCGTGAACTGTCTGCACTGAGGCTGATCTACAAGGCTGGTCAATTCTCCCGAGGAGCAAATCCGTTTAGTGGGGTGAACGACCGCATGGTCATCGAAGGTGACCAGTTAAAGGTCCGCAATTTCACTGATGACGAGGTCCGGAAGCTTCTCGATCCCAAGCACTTGGATCATCCGGCAATGATGATCGCGGCTTACTCTGGAATGCGCCTCTCAGAAATCGCTTCGTTGAGAAAGCGGAATGTCGAGAAAGTCGGAGAGATTCGGGTGTTCAACCTGATCACTGCGGGGAAGCGGAAGACCAAGGCCGCATACCGGAAGGTTCCAATCCATCCGACCCTGTACATCAGGGTCCTCAAAAAGCTGTTGGCTAACCGGGAACCCGATGATTGCCTGATCGAAGGTGGGACCACCGATGCCCTTTCCAAACGGATCAACCGGGTGATCGACGAGATAACGACCGATCCTAGCGTTCGCGCGCACAGTTTCAGACACACCTTCATCACTAAACTTGCAGAAGCTGGCGTCCCTAGGGAACTCCGCATGGCCATTGCCGGACACGAGGGTTCGGATGCCCATGACCGATACACGCATGCAAGCTTCATTGCGGAGCTCGGAAAGAAGATCGTTCGAGTACGATACGACTGAAACCTCCTAATGCCTTTGCAGGATGACTTAATAAAGATCCGAGTGTATGCGTGCGGCGCCGATTCCTTTCATGAAGACCGTACTGGCGCGACTGTCCGGCTCCCCGGATTGGCTTCCCGAACCTGAGTTTCGCAACACTCTTGGATCGTTTAGATCCTTCATTCCAGAAGACGAATGGGAGTAGAGGCAGCCAAGCTATGGTATGCCGCCTCTATGATACGGCACTTGAGCAATTCAATGGCCCGAATGATGCCGGGCGCTTCTTCAATTCCACGGATACGTTCGGCTCATAAACTCGCGCAGTGCCGGCTAGGCGATCGGCATTCGCTCACGGAGCTGCTCAGCTACTCTGATGCGATGATCGCAATTGAGATGCCGTTATCGCTCTCTGAGAGTGTCGGCGAACAGTAGAACCTGTCGCTCAGTCGCCTGTCGGCGATGCGGGTATCGCGACCAATGCCGCTAGATTGACCAAAGCAGCAATGGCTGCACGGAAGTGATTCTGAAGTTGCAGTTCATGAGGGGCTGAACCAGTCCTAAGTGGACTTTTCTCGGAATGCCTTGAAGCGCGGGAAAGTAGACCTATCTCTCAAAGCATCGAGCACACCTTATAGCTCGAATCGCACGCTGATCGATCCTATTCGTGGGTTATCGTGGCCTTAGATGGCATTCGGCGTACCAACATCCAATGTGGACGTTGCGCGCGCCCAGACAGCGCGTGAGATTCGATTTCAAGGTGATGAAATGCTTAGTGGATCTAGAACGCGTAAGAGAGTTGCAAAGAGTACGTTGGTGGAATGGCAGTCGGGCCGATTGGAACTTGGGAAGGTCATTCGAGAGGGAAGGAGCTGGTCAGTCGACGACCCGAACAGTCTCTACTGGTATGGCTTCGATGAGGAGGTATTCGTAGTTCGGGACTTCGTTGGCGCCGATCGACTGTTTGATGGCCGAGAGGCTGTAGCGCGACTGGAACGACCGGCCCGCAAGGGATTATTACCCAGATTGGTGTGCTTTGTGGAATTCACGTCCCACTACGTGACCAATGCCGATGAGGAAGAATGCCGTAGCATTCTGAATGGCGCATACAGCGCTTTTGATTCCAGTAAGCCCGTTCTTTGTGGTGGGTGGGACGAAGACAGCATCTCAGTTATGCCGGTCCGCTCAATTGATCCTCACTGGATATCGGCCGTTTACAAGCCGACGGTTGAAGAGGTCGATCTTTCAGCAGACGTCGCAGATCCCGATGTTCGGACTAGAGTGCGCGGCGCGCGTGCTGCTCGGAAAGTGGCCGTCGATCAGTTCGTTCTCGATCCCCTCGAGGGACAGAAAGGCGCCAGCTGCTACGCGCTCGTGTCACAAGATGGAGAATTATCGGAATTCACCAATGGATGGTCGTCGAGCGGCATTGTTGCGACGCCGTCAGCCGAGATCTTGGAAGAGCTCCGAAAGTTGATGATAAGCTCGAAGCCGCCAGCCTGAAATCAGGCGGACCACAGTCACGTCGTTCCAAAACCCGAACTAGAGCGGCTGAACAGTAAAGACTTGAGACGGGCACTAGGCTGCTTGTAGGCAGAAAGCGAGCACGATTGAGGCGATTTGATACTTAATCGTGACCGGGCACTTGCTTGCGGCGCTCCATCGGATTCAGGCGTGGTAGCTACTTGAGTTGGCGGTTCAGGAGCTGTTAGGCGACAAGGACCTCGCGGCGCGGATCCGGCCGAGCGTGCGATCGTCGCGCGTCTCGCTAGGCTGCTGGATGGGAAATATGAACGCTGGTCGATCTATCAGGAGTGGATTTGGCGCGAGGACGTGATCAAGCGGCTTCGCTGTGGTCTGTCCGCTGCAATCGCCGAAATAGATCAGGTGACTAGAGCTTCCCGCCGGCTTGCAGCCAAGCAATGCGTTCTCGCCAAAAGAGCTGCCGCTGGTCATCACTTCTTGGCCCGGCAAACTCGCGCCAATCTAGGCAGATCGTCGACGGTGAGATGCTTCCGGCGCCTCCGCATCTCGCCTCGCGCATAAGTATTTGCGCTTCGGCCGGAAACATCGCGCAAAGCCCAAGGAAGACAACTTCGCCCCGCCAATCCCGCAACGGCGTGAACGCCAGTCGTTCGAGTAAGAGGATTTGCTTGAAAGTCTCGGCCTCATCGAAGCTTGTCCGCCTTAGCCGCCGTCGGAGGTACTCGGTGAGGGGGGTAAACTGACTCATTGAGTGCCCCAACCGGCTCCCCTTGGCGTGCAGAGGCCCACTGTGCCAGCTCATCAATGTACTCCCGGGTGAACCCCCAATGCCGCGCGCTGCTAAGAATGGGAGCGAGCAACGATGCGCTCCCTACGCCAAGTCTTTGGTCCTTGCTGCAATAAAACTCGCTGATGCATAGCACCCCCTCAGCAGTCGTGGCGAACGATCCGTAGCGCTCGTGGAGATGCGGTACTCCTTCGAGGATGTCCAATGCGGCAAGCTCAACCTCACGTACCTTCCAGATTATCCCGAACACTTGATGGCCGCGCCTAGGCACAATGGTGGGTTCCCCACTTTCGTTGATGATCCAACGGCGGCCCTTGTACCGCGCGAGAGTCACAAAGTGAGGTTGAAGCCCGATCGCTCGTAGCTCAGCGATGTCCAGGAATCGGGCATAGGCAAACAAGTGTCGGTAGCCGACGGTCGGCAGTATCAAACGGGACGCCAGTCTAACTAGAGATCCAGGTTCGTTCATGAAAGCCCTCCTACTTATGGAGGTGTCCCTGCAGTTTGGGGGGGCTCGTTGGGCGCTCTGGATGACGAAAGAATGGAGTGTTGGTGGGCGCAGGCCATGCTGCGCCTTTAGTTTGGTTCGCCGAAGGTCGAGCAGGGGGCGAAAGCAAGGTAGTCGCGTCAGCGCAAGCTAAGCCCGAAGGGATCAACCATGCTGAGGTTGAAGTTAGGTGCCGCATGAATAGCCCGCGATTCCCCTATTCACGCAGAATTTGGCTCAGGTCGCCGGTGCAATGATGCGCCACACGACAATCTCTCGAGGAGAGGCTCAAAGCGAGTAGCGCGTGCTGATTGGTCAAAATGGGCCGCGCCACTGCCTTGAACAGGAGGCGGCAGTGACTCATTTACTAGTCAGGTATCAACTGATGAGAGATGACAATGAGTGTAATGGAATCATCTACGGCGGGGCACCAAGCAGGCATGATCCGCAAGACTGAGCCTAGCGCACACCAATCCAGCGAGTTCTTTATCGCCTCGGTGAGTGGCGATGAATTGTTTGAGCTTGGCGAGCATCAAAGTGAACTGATTTACTGTGGAAGGGGAGATCGCTTAGAAATCTTATTCAACAAAGTGCATGTGAGCGCCGGCGAGGAACCGCAATGGGTATTCGGCTGTTGGGCCGAGATCTCTCATGAAGGGGAGCTCATTCTTCTTGATGTGCATTGGCAAGGTGATGCGAAGTACCTGCCGAGTGCGAATCCAATTGTGCTGACGGAGAGCAACGGGAATGCGATCCGATTTGATCGACGCAAACATTCTGGCTGGTGAAGCAGAAAGAAGGTAACGCGAGCACAGTAAGCCGAAGTGTTGTGAAGTCTCTCTGGCCTTCTTCTGCTTAACACTACTGATCCTCACTGCGACTCAACTCGGTCGAACGAGATCGCAGTCATATTCATTCGCCGAGACGAGTGGTTGTGATTCAATCTTTGATTCAATCTTGACTTTTCTGCTCTTCGCCTGTATATTTGTAGTATTCACGTGGAAGGGCGACGTACGAATATGAAGTTCGTCGAAATGACAGCTTAAGCCCTCTGGGCCGTGCCGCGTCGGTCGCCGCCGGTCCTGAACGTGCTCTTCAAAGAAATTCCAATAGACTTCCGGAGAGATGCGGTGCGCCGTTGTCGGTGTACGCAGCCTCGACGAAGGAGAACTGCATGCTGCAGGCCATCGGTACTGGCTCACGGTGCAATGTTGCACGACACGACAATCTCATGAGCCTGCGTCAGATCGATCTAGAAGTGTCGAAGAATTTGGAAGCGATGGTCCAAGCTGCAGGATCGATCCGCGATTCCGCTGCCCACGTAGTCGTCGCAGGTGTCCGCATGGCGTCGATCAGGCGCGCCGATCTCGACGCCTGGGAGAAGTTCGTGGCGCCTCTCGAGATCAAAACGAAAGGGCGCAGCCAAGAGTACCGAGAAGTGGCGCACGTGATCTTCCGGCACTTCGAGACGCAACTCCAGGGGGATGGATCGCTGCGTCGGAAAACCATCAGCCGAGATCAGATTAGCCGCTATGGCGCTGCAATAGCGCTTGCGCATCAATGGTTCGAGGAGGGGTGCCGCGAACCGTCGCAGCTTGCTCTGCGTATCACTAAGACCGGTGGCGTGTGGACTCTGGCACGACTGTGGGCCGAACGAAATGAGATTACTGAAATGCTGTCGAGTAAAGAGAGCAGCACAGACACGAAGGACATTTCGCTAAGGCTGTGCGTGCCAAAGCCAGATATTCCGACATTGTTGCTAGTCCTCCCCAATGGTACCCACCGAACTGTGCCGGCCGATCTCGCGGAGCCCGTTGTTGCGAGGATGCTTCAATGAACAACCCGGTTCGGCGATATAAGGATCGCGGAAGGAACGGCCCGCTCGTGCTTGGCTCGCTGCACCCTGCCGTGGCTGAGGATCGGCCACTCTTTCCGGCCATGGTTCGGTCTGCCGCCAGTGTCGATCGAGTGCTGAAGCCGGGCCGGCATAGCAAGAAGTTGGGCTCACATTTTAGTAAGGGCCTGTGGCGAGGCATGCCAATCTATAGCCTCTCGCTGCCCGAACGCACGACGTGCCCCATGGCCTGCCAAGTGCGGGCTTCATGCTACGGAACAGAATGCAGCTGGCGACACGGTTCATTGTAGATGCGGCCCTTCGTGCCAAACTAACAATTGAGCTAGAGAATCTCGCCTCGGTATTCTCTTCGGGAGTAGCGGTGCGACTGCATTCCCTTGGTGACTTCGCCGATCTGCCTTATGCCAAGTTTTGGCTAAGCGCGGTTCAAGCGATCAGGCCGCTCCATGTGTTTGGCTTCACAGCCCATACGCGCCAGTCGGAGATTGGGGCGGCAATCGAAGAGGCGTCGCTGCGATGGGATCGGTTTCGGATTAGGTTCAGTGGAGGCGAAGGGGAGAGATCCGCAGTCGTGTTGGAAAAGGCCCCATGGGGTCGGCATGCGGCGGGTGTCACGTGTCCAGCGGATCCGGCCCATCCTGAGATTAGCTGCGGTTCGTGCGGTTTGTGCGTGACTAGTCGCGCGCGGATCGCGTTCGGATTACACTGAGGCGGCCACATCGAAGACGTCAAGTCGAAGTCACAAGCGCCAACATTTGAACTGGCACTTCGAGAAGTCAGATGGCGCCAAAGTCCGTCGAGCTCGTGAATCTCCCGAATGTGCTGTCAGCCTAAATAGTACGAGGAGGGCACATGAATGCGACTAACACTCAGAGGAATTCCACAGGAGACGGCAGACTCGATACGCCAGCTCGCTAATGAGGCCGGGTGTACGCTCGGTCAAGTCGTGACACTTTGCGTGGACCTCGGGTTGCACGAAGCCCGACTTCAACTGATACAAGCTAGTACACCTAGACCAGACGCAGAGGACCTCTACAGTCTGGAAATGATCATGGCAGACCTTGGTCAGCCGGCCGTGCCTCGAAAGTAGGTCTGGACAATCGCGCACGCAATGCACGCTCGACTTTGATTGCCAGCGAGCCATCGCGACCATGCGTTGGCAGCTCGCTAGAGCAGCGGCCACTTTCGAGCCGGCCCAGCAGGTCGGCGAACTCGCGCTTAAAGCAGCTGGCTCCCTCGTTTTCTCGAAGGTCCTGCCAAACACTGAGAAGTACACCCGGCAAGCACATTCTAAGATCAGCTCCAGGCACAATGAGCGCCGCGTGTAGACCAATGCAATACCGTCGAAGGACCGCTCGCGTATTTGCAGCTTCGGCTTCTGATCGATCGAGAGGAAGAGCGTGGTCGGTTAGAATGGTGCGTCTGGCCGTTGGGTCAGTGGTCCTATTGGCCGCTCACCCTCGCGGGCCTGTCTGTTCGTTCCGAACGGGATCGTCTGAGGCGAAGCCTGATCGCTCGCCTGTCAGGCTCGTCCATTTGTATGAGCGATGGGACAATTCGGCCTGTCCCATCATAGAAGATATAATCTTCTATTCTTCTCTTAGTTAATTAACTTGATTAGAATCTTAGTAATGATTCTTAGTTAAGTAATAGAGATAAGAAGAATTATTAGTATGTCTTCTATGATGGGACGCGACGCCGATGTCCCATCTCTGGTGTATATAGCGAAGGAGCCAATAGGCGACTGAGCGATCATCCAGAACAGCCAACACCGACGATCCAAACAATATCTGGTCGATGGCTTGAACCGACTCATCGATAGCCCCAGCTTCGATAGAGCATCGATTTCTCTTCCCAGCCCTAAATAAGGGTGATCGCGTCGGCAACACGATCAGTCAGAGATTCTCCAAAGCGAGCCTAGCTCGTCACGAATGGGGCTCCAGTCCGGAAGTTTAGCCGACGCGTGGACTGGAGTCCCTTTTACGTTTGGAGGATCGATATGGAAATCGTCGGCAAGTTCATACATCTGAAGCGCGAGGAGGATCACGACCTCATCAACTGGTACCTAACCGTGAGGACGTTCAAGCCCGACCCCGCAGAGGGCAGCGTCCTCTCGCGAATGAGAACAGTAGTCGATGGAACGGATCGCAATGGCCTGCTGAAGCTGGTGGAGTCCCTTTGGATTTCGTTCAAGGACCGGCATCGCGACATCTGGGCCGACAGGTTCTTCGCTGTTGCGAACCTCCACGACGAGTTCGTTAAGTTCTTCGACTGTGCTCCGCCGCAGTGGATGTGGGACACCGAGGCCCGCAAGCCCGGTCGTGTGCAGTACGCTGATGTACATCATATGCACCGCACGACAATGCAGGCTCAGCTTCGACACGAGGCCGTCGTCAAGATTGCGGCAGAGCGCGGGATCGACCTCGACCTGATCGGTTACATGGCTCCAGAGGTTTTCCTTCCCGACGTGGAACGTCTCGCCGAGAACCGGAGGCAGGCGGAGCGGGAGCGCAAGCAGGCTTATCGTTCGAAGAAGGCAGCCGACAAGGTGAAGGGCCAGCAACAGGTAGCGGCGATCCCGGAAGAAACGTCTGAGGCCGTCCTACGGATCAAGCTCGCCGAGGCTCTTGCGACCAATGAGGGGCAAAAGCGCCAGATCGCTAAATTCCGGAGCCAAGCTCATCTGCAGCCCGCTCGGGAGGAAGCTGCGATGATCGCGGTTGCTGAGGGCGCACCTTGGCTCAAGCAGATGAATCGAATGGAGCACGAGATCGCCGACCTCAAGGAGCAGAACGCCGAACTGAACGAGCAAGTGGCTGCATACGCGCGTGCGAACCAAGAACGTAAGGAGGCCATGGAAGCCGAGATCAAACGCCTAAGAGCTGATCTTGCCCAGAAGAACAAGATCAGTGAGGCGATTTCGGCTCGGATTCGCAATCCTCTTAACCTGACCCGTCAGAGGAACTGAACACCCTGAACCAGAATGAACTCAAGCTCACCGGTGAGATTGCGGTGAGCGACATCTCTATTGGACTTAAACTTTGGCGACGCGACGACCGCGAGGAAGCCCTTTAGTGGGTGCATTGCCTTCAACAAAGAGCTCCGCAATAGGGATTCGAAGTGTCATTGCGAGGTCGTGCAGCTTTGTGATCGTTGCCGAACGCGTTCCGTTCTCGATTTGACTGAGAAAACTTGGGGCTATGCGAGCGTAGTGAGCCAATGCTTCCTGGCTGAGGCCGCGCTCTAGCCGGATCCTCCGCAAGTTTTGACCCACTGTAAGCCTGATGTCCATGACCCAGCAGGGTGGTGGTCGCCATAGAATTGACCATTTGCTATAGTAAAGAATAGATTCGGCGACTCATCGACCTGTTCTGCTTCAAACTTAGGAGAAACAATGAAACGACGGCCCTCTATGAGATTGTTTGCGATGTCACTGCTGCTCTTCGCTAGCGGCATTCATCCAGCCCGAGCTCAGACCGAGGTTTTCAGTGCTGCCAGCATCAGCGAGCAGGGGGGCCAGTACACTCTCGTGATATTTAAGACAGGTAGTCGTCTCAGATTTGAGATTACTGCGATCAGTGCGCAGAGCAGCATGTCGGGGCTACCACGTTGCGACTCTGTCGATCTCCGTCCAGATGGCACCTTTCTGAGCCATTGCAGCGGTTTTCAGCCCCAGGATCCTGGTCGGTATCGCTTGGAAGGGTCACTTACGGCGGCGAGGATCGACACTGTCTTTCGCTTCGGCCGAGCCGAATTCAAGCTTTCCCCAGGCCCCCTCGCAGTTGTGGGTAAGGCGAAGAGATGAGCGCCCCCGCGCTTGGGATTGTCTGGAGGTCCCAATGATTGGGATCGCGCACCACTGGCGTCACTGGGTGAGAGGTCTAGCAGGTGTGCTGTCGGGGCTACTGATTGGCAGTCAAGCCTATGGGCAACCCCTTCCACAGTCTCTTGCCGGATCGTGGATTATCAAGGACGTGCGCTTCGGAAATGGTGCAACGGGATATCAAGTCCCAACGAACGCTCAGAGACGCCAACTCCTCCAACGCATTGGCAAGTTCTATCAGGTCCCTGGAAGCTGCGGCCAGGGTGGTCCAAAGTTGAATGTTGAACGGACCACGATTCCCAAGACGGCTCTCGTTCATCCTGAAACCAGCCAGCATAGGAGGTTGGCTAGCCTTGGCATCCTCGCGTTGGAGCAGCAGGTCGTGCAACTCTCGATGATGTGCGGGAACGCATCGTCCAACATGTACTGGTGGGTGCCTGCTGGGGCTCGCTCCCAACTGTTCGGCGGACACAACATTAACGAAATGGTCGATTACGAGTATCTACTGGAACGGCCAGCCATTCAGTCGCCCCCACCTGCGAACAGAGCGTTACCGAGTTCGGCGCAGGTTCAGTGGGACAAGATGCGAGGCACGTGGATTCCTCAGAAGGATCACAATCCAAGATTCTGCTCGACCAAGTCATCGTTCCCACCTCCACCAACCTATCTTGGCATCGGGCAAACACAGATCACTCGGTTCGAAGAAGGCTGCGACATTGTCGGAATTACGCCACTTCCCGATGCTCAGCTCCGGGTAACCCTGAACTGCGGTGCCTTTAATGATCGTAGTGAACGGCAAACGCAGACGTTCCGGCTGTCCAACAATCGCCTGATCATTGACGGAGTTCCACACGTTCGGTGTTCTCTGCCACAGGGAGCGTCGTCACGGTAAACACCCCTCATCGCGGCCATGCGGACGGTGGCAACGATCGGTCGAACTAGGCGGCTTCCGAGGTGCGGTGCGTGGGGCATGAGAATCGAGATAAGCCATTCTCCCGGCGAGCCATGCGATCGGATCGGACAGCATCAGCTGCTGCATGCGCTTTAGGAATCCCCACGACGAAGCTGCACAAACGCTTTCAACGATCCCCGGCCAAGCGGAGCTTACAGTGAGCCAGTGGGAGAGGTAGTCGTTGTGGGGCGTGTGAGCGCAGCCGTCGATAAGGGGGCCGTTACACGTCATTCGAACTGGCGGGATCACCTCTTTCTTTGGTGCCGCCGGCAGGAACGGCGCCGCTAAAACAGTCACCCGCTGCGGGCCGAGTCGTCGTCGAAAACTGAAGAAGGCGCCAACTCCGTGCGCTGCTTTCTCGATGTTGACGCCGACGTTGTGCTCCCAGATCACAACTCGAATGCACTCCCGCTCAGCTCTTTTGCATTGGCTTGCATGTTGGAACGAGGAATGGAAGATGGCCGTGGCGGCCAAATGCCCGCGATGTCCTGCGCGACAGTGCACACGTGCTCCATCGCCAGAGTGGCTCGTCACCATTGGCCGTCGCCCTTCCCATACCCGAAAGGCCATAAGGACAGCGACTCCCAAACTCCAAGACAGGCCCTGCAGGCCATTGAAAGGATCTGTGAACAACGGAGCAGGGACCGACGAACCGACCGTTTGATCGTCACTTCCGTATTGAAGTCTTCACAAAATATGTATAAACGTAGACACAATCGTCCTCGTGGAGGCTTCTATGACCGTCACGACCCTCACTAGTAGAGAATTTAACCAGGACACGAGCCGGGCAAAGAAGGCCGCGGATAGTGGGCCCGTGTTCATCACTGATCGCGGCCGCCCGGCCCACGTGTTGCTCTCGATCGAGGAATACCGGCGGTTGGCCGGCCAGCGTCGGAGCCTCATCGACGCGCTCGCCTCGGACGACGAGGTAGAGTTCGATCCGCCTCAGAGCAACATCGCCATCACGCCGGCCGATCTCAGCTGATGTTCATCCTGGACACCAACGTCGTATCTGAGCTCCGTAAAGCTCGTGCGGGGAGGGCAGACGCCAATGTCGCGGCCTGGGCATCCTCGGTCGAGCCATCCACGCTCTACATCTCAGTGATCACCGCGAAGGAGCTGGAGCTCGGCGTCCTGCAGGCCGAGCGGCGTGATCCGGTTCAAGGAGCCAGCCTGCGCAGGTGGCTTCACGCCAAGGTGCTTGCGGAGTTTGACGGCCGGATGCTGCCCATCGATCTCCCTGTGGCCCAGCAATGCGCTCGCCTGCACGTTCCAGATCCAAAAAATGATCGGGACGCGCTGATCGCGGCGACCGGCTTGATCCACGGCATGACTGTCGTCTCACGCAATGTCGGCAACTTCGCCGCTACTAGGGTGAACCTGCTTAACCCATGGGAAAGCCCCAAGAACCCTAATTGAGGCCAGGGAGAGTGTCATGGCACATATCGAGCAGGCAGCGGTCGAATGGCTGATCGAGATTGCCTGTGGTCAGGCTGGCCAGAGTCGAAAGCCTGCTGAGTAGGGCCGACACCTCCCATCCGTTCCGATGTTCGAATACTCCAAGCCGGCTTTACAAAGGGCGACCACGTCGCTCGGCCAGGCTCTCGAGAGGGCCGCCTTCGAGGTCGTTCGGCTTGACGAGCAGGTAGCCCGCCTGGGCCGGGTCGGGGAGGGGTATCGCGCCCGAAGCGATTTCCAGGAGGCCTGTGCGCTGCGCGCGATCGCCGGCGAGCTGGTCCCGATAGACGACCTAGTGTTGATCGATGCGGGCTCGCCCATTCGTCTATCAACGATCGAGCTCACCCGCGCCCGAATTGCTCTGCAGGCTCGCCGATCGGCGGCCGCGCATCCGCCGGCATGGGCCTGGAGCGACGACGCCCTGTTCGAGGGCCGAATCAAACTGCCCCGCGACGAGCTGCTGCGCGCGCTCGGTGATGCCGAGTGGGACGAGGACGAGCGTGTTGACCGTTGGCGTGACCTCTTGGCGGGCCTCCCAGCTCTGCCAATCGTGCTTAGGGCCGCCGTTGTGTGGGACGCCTGGCTACAGATCGAGCCTTTACACGCCGGCGCCTGGCGCTCCGCCATCATGGCCGCCGCCGTGATGAGGGCAGGGGGCTGACGCCCTACCATCAGTTCGCGCTCGACATCGGCGCGCGCAAATCCCGGTATCGCTATGGCGATCGCGCGCCGCTAGAGCAGCGCATTGCCGGCTTTCTCGACTGGATGACCTTGGGCGCGGTCGCCGGGCAGGCCGAGCTCAAGCGCCTCAGCCTGGCTCACCACGTCCTCGGTCAGGTGGCGCAATCCAAGCATGTTGACTCGCGTCTGCCGGCGCTCATCGACCTGGTGCTGTCGCGGCCTCTGATCAGCGCTGATATCGCCCAGCGGGACCTAAAACTGACCAGCACAGGGTTTCGTCGGCTCCGCTTGCAGCTGGGCACTTCGGTCAAGAAAGTGACTGGACGGCGGCGTTTCCAGGCGTGGGGGATCCTTTGAGCCTGATAGGCTACGCCCGCGTTTCTACCGACGAACAAACGACGGGCGGCCAGCTCGACGAACTCAAGGCCGCCGGTTGCACCACCCTGTTTACCGAGCACGCCTCCGGCGCCGATCGCGATCGCCCGGAGCTTGCGCGGGCGATCGCTGCCTGTAGGGCAGGGGACGTGCTGCTTGTCGTGCGGCTCGACCGCCTTGCCCGATCGGTGCGTCACCTCCTCGAGGTCATCGAGCAGCTGAAAGAGAATGGAGCGGGCTTTCTCTCGCTGGCAGATCCGATCGACACCACGACCCCGCAGGGCATCTTTGCCCTGCAGGTGCTGGGTGCCGTTGCCGAACTTGAGCGCCAGCTTATCGCCGCCCGCACCCGTGCCGGCATCAAGGCGGCCGTGGCGCGAGGCGCCAGCAATCCAGGGGTGCGTGCGCGGGATCCCAAAGCCATCGCCAAGATTCGAGAGGCGAGGGCGTCTCGTCACGTCCAGCAGCTCGCCGCCTCGGCCAACGATTGGCTGCCCATCGTGTGGCGTCTGAGACCACAGAAGGATTGGGCCACCGTCGTGGCCGCGCTGAACGAGGCGGGAGGCACCTGGACGGTCGAACGTCAGAACCCGCGAGCTGACCTAACAGCGTCATACTCCGACGTTCAATCCATGGCCGAACGCGGTTCTCGACGTTGCTTCGACAAGAGGCGCGCACGTATGGGAATGTCATCCGGCCGCCGAATTGGATCAAACCGCAGCTCGCGCGCCTCGCGGCGCGAACCTTGCGCACATCGAGATCAAGGATATCGCGACGCTGTGAGGTCGCGGACAAGGGATGCTGATGGTTTACAGCCGTAGCACAGTGTTCAAACACGTTTCGCGCACTGAGTTACCGGGGGCGGGCACTCGGAATTTGGGAGTTGTGTCGGCTGACCCGTTCTCTTCCGGATCCGCGAACGGACTGCTGTAACTGAATTGCAATTCTCCTCTAGAATGATTATTCGGCATCCAGAGCAGCGATCTAACCTCCTTCATGAAAACTACTATCCGGCATGGAGCGCGCACGGCTTCTAGAGAGCGAACAGGTTTCGCCGAAAGCAAGCTGGTTAAGCCCGTCGTGAGTGCGATACGAGTGCTCGAGCTACTAAGTCGCTCCAGTCACTCTATGACGCTAACCGAGATCGTGCGAGAACTGGCGATCAATCCCAGTACTGGCTTGGCCATTCTGCGTACTTTGGTTGCAATGCGAATTGTCGGGTTCGAGGCCAAGTCTAAGTCATATCATGTCGGCACTGGAATGGTTGCCCTCGCTGAAGGCGTGCTTGGTCGGCAAGCCAACCTCGAGGTCCTGCGCCCGGCGATGACGAAACTGGCGTCCAAGTTTCGCGTTACCGTTGTCTTCTGGGAAGTCGCCGACGAACACCATCTTCGGCTGGCGGCATTTTCTCTCAGTGACGCAGACATCCAGATTCAAATGCGCATTGGTCAGCGCTTGCCGATCTGGGCGGGCGCCGTGGGTCGCCTCGTGGCCGGTCAATCGGATTTGACGCCGTTCGCGCTACGCCGGAAGTTCTCTAGCGTCCGTTGGCAATCGCCGCCTACGTTCGACGCCTACCGCCGTGAGGTGGCCAGCGCCGCGCGCGAAGGCTTTGCAGTTGATGATGGTAACTTCCTGCGGGGAGTTCTAAGTATTGCCGCTCCGGTTTTCGGGCCGTCAGGCCGGATCGCACTGGCCTTCAATGCAGTCACCTTTTCCGGACAGTTGTCGAGCCGAAGCATAAACGGCATCGCTCAGGAATTGGTCGAACTCGCCAGGCTCGCCGGATCCTCGCGGGCTTACTCATCGCGGCGCACTGTATAGGCTCCTGCCGCATTACTCCGAGCACACATTCGCAATAGAGAATTTGGTGACGGCATTCCCTTGCTACAGCCGTTTCGTCGGATACGGTGCCGACAAAGTAGGCGGTAACGCTATTTGACGTGAGGCCATGTATGCGCGCGCTTGTCGTAGGGGGAACCGGCCCGACCGGCCCATTCATCGTCAATGGACTTCTAGAACGCGGATATCAGGTAACGATCTTTCACAGGGGCACACATGAGAACCCCGAGATCGAGCACCGGGTCTCTCATATTCACGGCGATCCACATTTCAGGGAAACGATCGACGATGCGCTTGTCGGCCGGACGTACGATCTGGTGGTCGCAACATACGGGCGCCTGCGACACCTCGCGGCAGCGCTGCAGGGGCGGACCCCGAGATTCATCGGTGTAGGAGGCGTAGCAATATACCGCGGGTTCAAGGAACCCGAACGCTTGCGTCCGCCGGGCCTGCCCGTGCCGACGCCGGAAACCTGGCCACTCGTGACCGGAGATGATGAACTTCGCTTCTCCCAACTAATGACGCAGACTGAACAAGCGGTTTTTATTGCCCATCCAACCGCTACGATGTTTCGGTATCCTTATGTCTACGGCCCACACCAGCTGATTCCGCGCGAGTGGTGTTTCATTAGGCGCATCCGGGACAAACGGCCATTCATCATTGTTCCTGACGGAGGACTGCTTCTCGCCGCACACGGATACGCCGGCAATCTTGCTCATGCCGTACTACTGGCCGTAGACAAGCCGCGAGAAAGTGCAGGTAAAGCTTACAACTGTGGCGATGAACGGACGCTGACACTGCGCCAGACCATCGAGATGGTGGCAGACACGATGGGTGAGCGCATAGAGCTCGCGAGCTTGCCGAATGAGGCCGCCAAGCCATCCCTGCCCTATACTCTCCATGATCACCCGCATCATTGGGTGATGGACATTTCCAGAATCAAGGACGAGCTCGGTTACCGCGATCCGCTGCCCGTCGAACAGGCGCTTCCCGAAACGGTGCGGTGGTATCTCGAGAATCCGCCGGAGGCAGGCGGCGAGATCGAACAGCGGCTGGCGGACCCGTTCGACTACGAACTCGAGGATCGGCTGGTCGAGATTCAGAGAAGGGCGCACAAGGAGCTCGAAGCCTTGGTCGGGCAAGAAGGTTTCGCACGTCCCCACGCTTATCCTCACCCGAAGGCGCCGGGCGAACGAGACCACCGCGCCCGCTAGGACTCCGAAACACGGTCCCAAATTCTCTATCGAGAATTCTGCCGCGATGCGGCGTTGCCGGCCAAAGGGCGCGTCTTCTAGCTTCCTCCCTGAGGCACCTGGGAGGAAAGACATGAACAACATCACGCGGCGCGCAATCGGCAAGGGGTTGATGTCGCTCCCTTGTCTCAGCGTCTTCCCATCAACAGGCTGGGCACAGATGTTTCCCGCAGGCCCGGTCCGTGTCGTGGTGCCGACCGCACCAGGGGGAGCGTTGGATATCATGTCCCGATTGGTCACCGCCCGGTTGGCCGATGACTGGAAGCAGTCGGTGATCGTCGACAACAAGGCAGGCGGAAGTGGCATCCTCGGCAGCAATATCGTCGCGAATGCTCCTCCGGATGGGCTGACAGTCCTGTTCACAACCAGCACGCACGCGGTCAACCCGGTGCTGCTGAAGTCGATTCCCTACGACACCGAAACCGCCTTCACGCCCATCGCTACGATTGCCGAGACGGCCTACGCACTGGTCGGCTCGGCCAAGAGCAATTTCAGCGATGCCGCAGCGCTCTTCGCCGACATCCGCGCGCAGCCGGGCAAGTACGCGATCGGCAGCAGTGAGAACTCTGCCCGCCTGGTAGGCGACCTCATAAAGAACAAGGGGAAGTTGTCCTTTGAAAGTGTCTTGTACAAAGGCGCAGCACCAATGCTCCAGGAGGTGGTTTCCGGAGTGATTCCTGCCGGCATCACGACACCCGTGTCGGCAATGTCCCATCACAGATCGGGAACGGCGAAGATCCTAGCCATAACGAGCGAGAAGCGCCTGCCGGTGCTGGCCGACGTGCCCACGATCGGCGAGCTTGGCATCCCCGGTGTCGTTTGCAGCGTCTGGTTTGCGGTCTTTGGCCCCAAGGGCCTGCCGCCGACGGTGGCCGACAAGTTCCACGACGGCATCGCCAAGGCGCTACGGGACTCCGCCATCATCGCCAAGATCAGGGATTTCGGCGCCGAACCAAGCGGCGAAGGCCCCGCGGCGCTCGCGGCTCGTTTGAAGACGGACCTGGCGCAATGGCGCCAACTTGCTCAGGCGGCCGGCGTCCAGCCGGAGTAGCCACCAGTCAGGCAGGAGTTTGAAGTACATGTCGCTGCCCTACGAAGGTCTCAAGGTTCTCGATGTGAGCCAGGGTGCTGCGGGACCGTATTGTGCCGAGGTTCTCTGGCAGCAAGGCGCCGACATCGTGAAGGTCGAGCCGCCGGCCGGGGACTGGTCCAGAGGTGTCGGCGCCCTGCGCGACGGCATCAGTTCGCTCACCATTGCCATGAATGGCGGCAAGAGAGGGCTCTGCGTCGACGCCACTACGGCGGCCGGTCGCGGGATCCTGATCGACCTGGCGAAGCAGGCGGACGTCGTGGTCCAGAATTTCAGGCCAGGCGTCGCCACGCGACTGGGCCTGGATCCATTGGCATTGCGCCAGGCAAATCCCGGGCTCATCTACGTTTCGATCTCCGGTTACGGTCTCGCTGGTCCTTACTCGGCGGCGCCGGCAACGGACTCCGTGATGCAAGCAGATGCCGGCCTGATGTTTTCCAATCGCGGCGAGGGTTCACCGCGGAAAATGGGCATCTTTCTCGCCGATCTTAACGCGGGACTGTATGCGGCCCAGGCGGTCGGCGCGGCGCTTTTCCAGCGGACGCGTTCCGGCACGGGAGAGCATATCGAGATCAATCTCTTTGATACATCTGCGGCGGTGCTGGTGGGCAACTATGCCGAGCACGCTCTGGAACCTGAACGGGAAGCAAGGGCGTCAGTGGCCCTTACGGCGCCTAACGGGACATTCCAGGCGAAGGATGGCTCGATCAATGTCGTGACCATGAACGACCAGCAGTTTGCCCGCCTGGCCGAAGCGCTGGGGCATGCCGAATGGGTCGATCGTCCGGAGTTTGCCGGAATGACGGCGCGCGTGGCCAATGTCGGCCTTCTCAACGCCCTGATCGGCGATGTCCTGTCAGGACTGAGTGTCGACCAGTGGTCCAGCAGGCTGTCGGACGCTGACATCCTGCATGCGCCCGTCCGCAACTATTCCCAATGTATGGCGCATCCCCAGGCACAGCATCTCGGGACATTCGAGAGATTCCAGCAGCCCGGACTCGGTGCCATCTCACTTCCAGGTATTCCTGCTCGCAAGCTACGACGCCGACAGGAAGCCGCGCCCTATCTGGGGGAGCACTCGGTGGCAATCCTCGAGGAGGCTGGGTTCTCGAGACAACAGATCAACCAATGGCTCCGGTCCGGTGCCGTGCTCCAAGGGTCCGCTGGCTCGACTGGCGGCAGTTCAAAGGTTTGAAGGAAGAATATGTCGATCCCCAAGAAGGCACTGGGCCATGTCCGCGTGCTGGACATGTCGCAATTCACCCCGGGTCCGCTTTGCGCTCAGATCCTGGGTGACCTCGGCGCAGAGGTCATCAAGATCGAGCGGCCGAACGGCAATGACGACCGGCGCGCAACACCGTTGGTACGGGGCTTCGGCGTGTACTACGCGCTCAACAACCGTGACAAGAAGACGGTGACGCTGAACCTCAAGCAGGCGAAAGGCGCCGACCTCCTCCGGCAACTGGTCGGCAGAGCCGACATCCTAATCGAGAACTATCGCCCCGGTTTCCTTGCGCAGCTGGGTCTTGGCTACGATGACCTGCGCAAGGCCAATCCCAAACTCATCATGATCTCGGTAACGGGATTTGGTCAGACGGGACCCTACAAGGATCGTGGCGGCTTCGACATGATCGCACAGGCCGTCGGCGGGCTGATGAGCCTGAATGGCGATGCCGATGATCCGCCGCTCAAGGCTGGAACATCGACCGCCGCCATGGTGACGGGGCTCAATGCCGCCATCGGTGCGCTCGCGGCTCTTCAGCACCGCGATCGTACGGGCGAAGGACAATGGATCGACGTCGCCCTGCTCGACAGCGCGGTGTCGCAGATCGAAGCGGACCTGCCGTATTTCGGGCTGACCGGCGACGTGCTGCCGCGCGTGGGGAACCGGCGTCTTTACAGTGCGCCGGCAAACGTCTTCAAGGCGACCGACGGCTTTGTCTACATCGCACCCGGCGTGGATGCTATCTGGAAGCGGCTGTGCCGTGTCATCGGGCGAGCGGACCTGGCCGATCATCCCGACTATCTGACCAATGAAGCCAGGATCCGGCGCGTCGAGGATGTCGAGCGTGTCGTGCAAGAATGGGTGACGCCAAGAAACAAAGACGAAGTCGTCGCCCTCTTGGTGGAGGCGGAGGTGCCGTGCGGCGTCGTCAACGATGTCCGGGAGGTGCTGGACGATCCGCAAGTCGGTGCCAGGCAGATGGTGGTCACTGCGAGTCATCCGACGATGGGCGACATGCCTGTACCGGGGCAGCCCCTCAAGATGAGCGGCACGCCGCTGAAGTCGGGTCGAATGGTCTTCGATCCAGGTCAACACAATTCCGAAGTCTACGGTGAGTTGCTGAACCTCACTCTGGACGAACTCCAGTCGCTGCAGAAAGCCGGAGTGATCTGAGAACATGAAAAGCTGGGCTCTCGTAGATCTGCCGTTCTTCGAGCCACGTCACGAGACCGTGGCCGCAACGGCAAAGGCCTGGATCGGTCCTGGACACTTGACGAGGCCCGTCCGCCTTCTTGAGGAAGCACGGCAGATCGTCCGGTCGTTTGCCGGCACCGGCCTCCTCGACATCGTCGTGCCGCACGCCGAGCGCGGTGAAACGGTCTTCGATGTCCGTGCGATCTGCATCGCCCGCGAAGCGCTGGCCTATCAGAATGTGTTGGCCGACGCGATGTTCACTATGCAGGGGCTGGGGACCGCGCTGATCGGTCTGCATGGCACGTCCGAACAGAAGAGCCGCTATCTGCCGCCTGCTCGTGCCGGCGAAAGCATCGCGGCGCTGGCCATCTCGGAACCCGACGCCGGCTCGGACGTTGCCGCCATCGCGACATCCGCCCGGATGGACGACGACGGGTTTGTCCTGGATGGGCACAAGACCTGGATTTCCAATGCGGGAATCGCCGATCATTACATCGTATTGGCGCGTACGGAAGAAGCGCCCGGCGCGCGCGGCCTCTCGGCCTTCATCGTGGACGCCGGGACTCCTGGCCTCTCGACGGCGCCGATCGATCTCATCGTGCCGCACCCGATCGGATCGTTGACCTTCGACGCTTGCCGCGTACCGAAGTCGGCGTTGCTGGGAGAGCGCGGCCAGGGTTTCAAGCTCGCGATGGCGACATTCGACTACTTCCGGCCGTCTGTCGGAGCGGCCGCTGTCGGAGCAGCCCGGCGAGCGCTCGATGAGAGCATTCGTCGAGTGCGCGAACGTCGCATGTTCGGGCGCAGCATGGCGCAACTCGAGGGAGTACAGGCGAAGCTCGCCGACATGACGGTCGATGTCGAAACAGCTGCGCTATCTGTCTATCGCGCGGCGTGGCACAAGGATACGAGAGGCTTGCGCGGCTCCCTCGAAGCGTCGATTGCAAAGCTAGTGGCGACCGAGGCCGCTCAGCGTGTCGTGGATTCTGCTGTTCAGCTTTTTGGAGGGGCAGGCATCGTCGAAGGGGGAATCATCGGACAGCTGTATCGGGAAGTGAGGCCCATGCGCATCTATGAAGGTGCGTCGGAGGTCCAAAAGTTGGTCATTGCTCGTAGCGTACTGGCTGGCGCCTGTCCTTAAGGGACAGGGTTGACCGCTCCTTGGCCGATGTCGGGTACTGCCTAAGTGTGAGACTCTGCCGCGCTGCCGGAGGTGTTACTAGTCAAACTGAGACTGGATGGATCGATTGGTCTCGAAGTAAGCCCTATTTTGGGAAGCAGATTTGGAACGAATTCTCCACTAAGACAGCGTCTCCCGGCTGCAACTTGGCTGTCCGCCTGTCGCCTGAACAAGCTCATGAGGCGCGACGCTTAGGAGATCCTAGAAACATCGTGAGTTGTTGGGTCATCCCAGAGGTATCGTAGATCCTTCGGGGCGACTTTGCCGTCTTAGCTCTTCAGACGAGCGACGAACCGCTTTAATTGTACGCGGTCTTCGGCGAGTAGGTGGAGGGAAGAGACAGAAAGCTTGGTGCCAAGATAGCGGCGCACTCCACGATCCGGGATTTGCGCCGCAATGTGCTCGAATATTGGGTTGAATCGTCGTAGATCCCAGCCTGTTTGCGCTAAGAGCTCTTCACCCCTGACGCTATCCGGCCTCGCCAGTGCAAGCTCAGTGACTGTTACTGTGTCGGCGACCGGGTCACGACCGAATGCCGGTCCGTCGAATGTCAGATAGAGATCGAGCAAAGGCCGGAAGTTCGTCAATCCGCCACCAGAAAAATGCGATATCTCTACGAAACCATCAGTGGCCAACTCGGCTACTGCTTCCTCAAGTTCCACTTCGGAGTTGTCTTTGAATTCCTTGCGCAGCTTGCTGGCATCCACAAAGCCGCGCGAACCGTCGGTGCAATGCTCGGCCACCCAAACGGCCACTTTGCGCGCCAACAGCGATAGCTGAAGGTCGAGCGCCCTAAGGTTTTTAGGATCATCTGGATCTACGGTCGGTTCCTTGATTGTCATGAGCAAAGGCGAATGATTGACGGTAGGTGATGGTGAACCGCAAAGCCAAGCATCGAGCCCGTCGACAACCTTCTGACCAATGGCGGCGAACTGCTGGATGTCTGCACCGACGAGACCTACGGTCTCACCGACCTTGGCATCGTTTGCATGGGTAGCAAACTTGTCATCCACGACGCCGAGATTGTGGCCGATGATGTGGCGCTTTTGGATGTTGAGCAGCAACGCTGCCATCTCGGGATCGGTCAATTCCGCGAAGGGATTGAGATTGAGTTCTGCGAACCGCCTAAGAGCCTTATCTATATTCTGAAAATCGTTTCCAACCTTTGGCGGACTGACATTGGCCTGCGCTTTCCCATAAAAATAGACGGCCTTTAGCGTCGCTTCAAAAGCCGTCAAGACGTCTTCGTGAGCGTTGCCCAACAGGCGATAAGCTAACTCTTCCTTCTCGGTTTCGATTCCTTTAGCTAGCGAGACCTGGTCATCGACCAATTCCGCTTCGCGCGAGAAATGTAGTCGAAGATTGGGGGCGCCACAGTCGGGACAGAAGAGGCCGATGGCGAAGAGTCCATAGTCGCGGCCGCAATGGTCGCAGACCAGCTTACGCATAAGGTCCTGGCGGGAAAAGCGCGGTTTCGGCTTTGGTATGCTGCGCTTTACGTCTGTCGTAACTCTGATGGGTCCTTTTACCGAAGAACTCCCTTTGAACGCGTTTCTGAATATATCCGATACGGCGTCTTGCATGTCCTGCGCTGCGGCGTGCTTTACTATTTCCAGCGCTGCTTTCACATCGTCTGGATGTATGAATGCATCGTCATCGGCGACAATGCCGCTATAGGGGCAAACAGTTTGCTTAGTGTGGGGCTCATGCTTCATTCGAACGCGTAGTTCCTTCGAAAGGCCGACGCTCGCGACGACGTTGCCGATAACAAAGTGGCGTGGGTACGCATTCTCATTCGGCGAAAACCGATAGACCCGGCCATCCGGCGTGCGGGGTAGGGGTATGCCGACCTTCATGTGTTGGCTGGTGCCGCCAGTTCGATACTGGCTGAGGCGAGGGAACTTCATTTGAACGAGCTTGGTGCGCGCCCAGAATTAATCAAGAATATTAGCTCGCGCCTAAGTAGATAGAATTACATCGGCTCTAGGAGTGGTGGCCATGGCACGGGAGTTTGCAGTCGTCGAAATGATCTGCGGGACAGTGCCGCGTTGGTATACGTCGAGGTGAGTAATTCTCGACTGTCAGCGGATGTGGTTTACCTTAATGCGATGGATTTAGCCGTTGTGCAGCCGAGCCGCGGGACGCCGGCCGACCATCACGCAGTGAGCGGGCCGCCGCCCTCGTAACGTTCCAGATGAAGCAGGCGGACCGTTCCACTCGGGAAAAAACCCTCTTAAGATTCGGCCGCCCAAGCCCTCTTTTTGTCCGCTCTGTGTCCTCTGAGGGACTTCTCGCAACTTGCCGTCTGATTGCGCAAATCCAATCACCATACACTCTGGTTAGCGCGCTCCGCTTGTTTCCGTAAGGTCTCTCATCACCGAGCGGTTTTGGCCGCCGTGTCAAAGGGAAAGCATCTTTCAAAACACTCGTGTCTATTCGTACTCAATGCCCGCCCGGCTGACCAAATCGGACCACAGTCGGTCGGCGACCTGTTCGGCCGAATACTTGTCCTCCCGTGAACGGCCAGAAGAGAAATTGGCCAAGGTCAGATAGAGACTGTAGTCGTCTGCTTCCACGCCCACGTGGCCATTGGATATATTGCCGGGCGCATGGCGCTCATAGACGTAGTT
The DNA here is from genome assembly GCF_004297405.1 of Reyranella sp. GTDB lineage: Bacteria > Pseudomonadota > Alphaproteobacteria > Reyranellales > Reyranellaceae > Reyranella. Next base: position 15,401 of record NZ_SCVC01000043.1, on the reverse strand, counting down.
GATGTCGCCGAAGAAACCTCCACCACCTTTGGAATTGCGGATGGTTATGTGTGCCTCGGCGGACTTCTTCGCTCGATTGATGACCGTGCAGGTGAAGGTCGTGGCGTTCATCGCTTCGAACTTCGCCTTCAGAGTGCCCTCTCCAACCTCGGTAAGCTCCTTGCACGATGATTCGAAATAGTTGCGGATGATCTCGTATGCCCGGTCGGTGAATTCGGCCTTCTGAATCGAGTCGAAATCCTGCTTGACCCGTACGCGCCGAGGTGCGGCGTTGCCGGGAGCCGTTCTGATCTCAGTTGTCAACGAAGGCGCAGGCGCCGTCAGGAACCTTCGGAGACCTCCCACGACGTCGAGATAGGCTGTGTTCGCGTTGGTCCAATCCGAAACCGGCTTTCCATCTTTGGGCAGTGCCATGAACTGGCCGAAGGGCGAGTTTTGCCAGTCGCACGGTTCTACGATGATCGGCACGATGCGAAGACGCCCGGCTTTCATGAGAGTCAATGCGTGCTGAAACTCCTTCTCATAGCAATAGTTGGAAGCAAGATAGTCAGGGCTGACAAGCGCCAGAAACAATGCGCTGTTTTCGAGGCTGCTCTTGATGACGGCGTCGAAGCGGTCACCTGGAAGGATTTCGTGGTCGGTCCAAGCCTTGATGATCGAGTCGCGACGCAGCATCGCAAGATGCTTATGCAGACGCTCAAGCACCGCGGCATCTGCATGCGAGTACGAAATGAATACTGTCACTGGCATGGCGTCTCTCGGCTCTTGGACCTGATGGTTCTCTTCGTTTCGTGTGTCGCCTCGCGCCGGCCCGACCCTGCGCCCATCAACGGTGCTCGCGAGGCAGCGGCCAGCCCTGGACCTGGAACATGCCTATTAACTGTGAGAGAAGCTCTCTCGCGGACGGAACGTCCATGTGGATCGTGATGCTTGCTGACGGCAGGGACGACAAGTTCGAAATGCCGGAATCGGGAACGACGAACGCCGTCAACTCGACTTCTGGGCCAGGAACGAGGCTGACGCGCACGTCGTTGACGCTCTGTGTGATGCGATGGTGTGAGCCGTAGGCCATTGGCACGTCGATCATGCGTCCGTGTTCCTTTCTGGTCTGAGTGTCATTTGGCCTCCTGACGCTCCTGCCAGGTCGACACGATGAACGAAGCCATCGTGCCAGCAAGATTGACTGCAAGCTCTGCATGCCGCGCTTTTGGTTTCACCGGATTGCGGCCATGGCCGTGGGCGTCGCCAACACGATTCCGTGTTGTACCGAGATTGTTCACCACGGCCTGGCAGTTGCCGAGGATGGCTTTGAAGACAGTTTCCTGATGCTGGTGAGGGGCCAGGTTTAGCTGCTCGGCCACAAGCGCCCATAGTTTCGGCAGGTCGGCGTCGGCGGAGCATGGAATGCTGGCGACATCCAGCACATGCTTGCAGACCGTCTCGAGCAAGGTGTGCGCCGCGGTGATCGCCCCTTCCGGATCCGCCACGCGGCGATCGAGCGCCTTCTGCCAGGCGGCCGCCACGTGTTCGGAGTCGAACCTTTGGAGTGCGGGGCCGATGGCTTCGGAACCCGGCGGCCGGTCATTTGCTTCAAGATGCTCGATTAAGGGCCGAAAGGCGTCCCAGACCAAATCGCGACGTTCAGCATACCTTGCGCGCTCGTACTTTATGAAGCCCCAGAACTGACCGAGGTCGCTGCACCGGCGGACCAGCTTTGCCTTCGTGTCGAGGTGCGACGCGAAATAGTGACGGAGCTGCTTGTAGGCGTCGCCGCCGCCGTCGAATGCACTACCCGTCGCAGATGCGATCAGCCCGCTCTGGAACCGAATCGCCATGTCGACCGGCGTCTCGTCCAATGGATCAGACATTGGCACGCTTATACCAGCGAGGGCCTGCATCACGGATCGCTTCGGCGATACTGGCGATCGCATCCTCGATTAGCGGCCAGTCGCGTTCGTAGTTTGGGTCGCGGTCCAATCGGCTGTATGACGAAGGAGAAAATCCGCCATCGGGGAGCGCATAAAAGTACAGCCTCATCGATTCACCGAGTTCCGCGGTGTGGTTGTCCAGGTCGACCATCCACGGAGCTGCGGGTCCACCGCGGGCCTTTACACGGCGTAGCATGTCGTCGAGCGCCAGATTGTGCTCGCGCAGCAATCTGATCTGCTCGGCCGCATCTGCTTCCGACAAACCGATAAGGCATTCCCGCGGCCGCCAAGGCAATCCTGCGTCCGCCAATCTGGCCCATGCCCGCAAGGCCTGTTCGGCGGGGCCAGGGACTTTCGCTCCACGCTCCATCCATCTTGCTACAGTCTTGGGATCGACCGACAGGAGCCCGGCCGCCTCCTTCGGGGAGAGGCGAAGCTTTCGAAGCACCAGCAGTAATTCGTTACGGTCCATATTCTAACGCCCTTCCAGCTTGTCCATAGTATATGGACAAAATGTCCGGGCGCAAGGGACGGTATGTCTGGCCGACTTGGAGCGCACTCAGATCTTCAATTCTGCCCTTAGCGTCTCAAGTTCGGCCTTGAACTGTGACGCCATCTTGGTGGTGTAGATCCGGGCGATCTGGCCGCCGATTTGCAGCTGTACAAGCTTGCTAAGGTCCGACTCCCGCCGCGTCCAGGTGATGCCGTCGGTCACCAGCATAAATGGCGCGTCAGGGCGCTTGGCATCAATGATCCTGTTCACGTCTCCGACGACGTCCGTCAAATTAAGGGATGGCCGATACCATTTCCGGCACCCTGTCAGTGGATCCATTTGCCTACGCCAAGCCCGCCCTTACCAGGCTGAATTCGCTGCTTGCCGTTTAGCTCGAGGGCCAGCACGGCCGTGGCGCGCCTCGATGAGCAAGTTAGTCGCTTTGGTCGGATAGGGTATCACTCCCGCAGTGTCGTCTTTCGCTTTAGCCAGCTTTACGACAAGCGCAACTTGCCCAGTATGATCGTCTATCAGTACGAGCGAGCTGGCAGCCCTTCTTATCCCTGGGGAGTCGTGATGCCGGTTTCAGGTCAGTTGCGCGCTGCCGTGCGCTCCCTAGTAATGCCCCGCGCTACGGAGGTGTCATGAAGAGGTTAGTCATCTGCTTTGATGGGACGTGGAATCGCCTCGATGCGCCATACCCGACGAACGTTGTTATTACCGCCGAGAGTGTTCTCCCGCAGGCGAGTGACGGTACTGCTCAAGCCATCTTCTATGATGAGGGCATCGGCACGGGAAAATGGGAGAAGTACACCGGAGGCATCTTCGGCGCCGGAATGGTCGAGAACCTGGGGGACGCCTATCGCTTTCTCATTTTCAATCACACGCCGGGAGATCAGATCTATGTCTTCGGCTTCTCACGGGGGGCCTACACCGCACGCTCCTTCGCGGGGATGCTGAGTACCTGCGGCCTCCTGCAACGAAGCGACGCTTCTAAGGTCACCGAAGCTATCGAGCGTTACCAGAATAGGAAAGGGGACTCGACCGCCTTTGCTGCGGAGATGATGGCATTCCGGAGCAACTACTCACCTGCCCTATGTGTGTCTGATGAAGATGAGGCTTGGCGGTGCGCAAACGTGAAGGGCTACACGGCCGGCCAAAGTGGCCGGCTGAAGATCGATTATCTCGGGGTCTGGGACTCGGTCGGAGCACTCGGCATCCCAGCCCGATACAAGTTACTCGCCTTCCTCAACAGGCAGCATCAGTTTCACGACACGCGCCTCTCCCCCTTTATCAAGAGCGCACGACATGCCGTGGCGATCGATGAACACCGGCGTGATTTTCTGCCGACCCTGTGGGACAACGTTGCTGAGCTGAATGTGGGTGTCGGCGCTGACGAGAAAGCTGATGACGCACCCTACCAGCAGCGTTGGTTCCCCGGCGTGCACGGTGCTGTTGGTGGTGGTGGTGAGCGGCGCGGGCTTTCAGATCAGGCGCTGGATTGGGTTCTAGATGGCGCTCGAAAATGCGGCCTGGAGTTCGACGGCGTGCCGCAATCGCGGATCTTCGAGCTTTCCCCCGACTACAAGGATCATCTTCAGAACGCACTCCCGGTGGCACGACCTGGGATCATTTCAAGGATCATGGATCTGCTGCCCAAGGTCGACCGTGTTCCGGGTCCCAAGCTTCTGCACGAAGTCAGCATTAGCGCCCGAAGGCGCTGGCTGGACAAGCCCGAGAACCTCAAGGACAAAACCGCCTACAAACCAAAGACCCTGGCGAACGTCTCAGCCATCCTGAGTGGCCTTGACGCTCAGACTTTGGGCGTTGGCGTCGAACCTCCCACGGAGATCCTGGCAATTCACCGTGTTGTGCCCGGAGACGGCCTGAACGCTATCGCGATGCAATATTACAATGACCACACTAAAGCACCTGACATCTTCAAGGCGAACTTGGACAAGCTAGAACATCCAGATCGCATCTATGTGGGCCAATCGTTACGCATTCCTCGTCTCGGAAGGTAGAAGTGCTTGGGCTGTATTCACAATTGTCGCTGACCAACCTGAGTTTTTGTGCCGATGAGGCGCGCCGCGTCTTCAACGGAGGCCACTCCGACGGTCCTTTGGCCAAGCGTGGCCGTGACCCTTGACGGCCCCACTGTGAAATCTGTGAGCGGTGCCAATTTTAGTGCTAGCGCCTCTAGTCTGGACAAAGAATAGCAATCGTCCGGCCGACTAAAAGGGCACCTAACAGATCAAAGGACTTCGCGAGCAATCGTGAGGTACTCGCGGCCATTTCGATTCAGGCCTTCGAGCGGTGTCCGCGGGCGGGGGAGATGGGGGCGCAGGTTGAGTTGACGGTTCCAGTCGACCAAGTCGTCTCCGTGGCGATCGCCGAGGGGTGGATGCTCGGCGAGTGCGCGCCGCTGCGTGTCGTGCGGGTCGACCCGATAAGTGCGTCACGTCCTTGGGGCATTGATCTACTGACTGAGAAAGCGGCGTCAGCGAGTAAACGTGTCAGGTCTTCGGCCTCGTGGCATTTTGCGTCGGACTAGTGCCTGCACTTCACTGATGCCCTAGTCCCCACGCGCGGTAGGTGTCCGCGCCATAGTGGCTAGCAGCGCCTTTGGGTAAGTTGTTGTGATCGAACTGACCGACCGCATCGGTAACTGGTGCCTGTTTGAATGGTATGTGAATGACACGCGCGGTCTGGTTCGCGATTCGAAGCGCCAGCGCCTTTGGCCAGAGGCCGCGCAATTGTGCCGGTGCTGTGACAGTTACGTAGTCGGTGTAGGCTGCGATGATCGGGATCGTACATTTGTCTACTGCGTAGGCAATCTCGAACGGTATCCAGTCATCGTCCAATTTGGTCGTCTTGCCAATTATTAAAAGCACGTTCCGGGAGTTACTGAGCCGCTGACGGAGGCTCGCTTCCAAGGTTGCACGTTTGCTAGTGTCGCGTACTGCAGCCACCTTGTCGTGACTGTTGACCAGACGGAAGTCGAACTTCTTGTTCTTGTCCCACGCTTGAAGAAGCCGATAGTATTTCATGTCAGATTCCGTCGGATCCGACGTTCCTTCTGCATGGAACGCGACGTATGTGCCGCTGCGATATGCCATGCTATCTCCAATCGTCCCGCACTGCTCGAAGGTCGATCCTGCCAATAAGGCTCTTATGTAGGACGATCTCAATCTGGCTGGTAATTGTCCGGCTCCTGGTCTGAACAAGGAGCGAAAGCAAAGCCAACCGCAAGAGATGGGTGGGCTCTAAATTGATTCTCGCCAGTCCGGCGCCGATTAGTGGCATGCAGACGCGTTCACCGTTCGCTTCGACCCGAACGCAATCCCAAAGTTTGAGCAATGCAGACCACATTTGAGGTACATCCGCGTTCGCTTCGCAAGTCACCGGATCCGTCTTGGTCAACGCAAACAGGAAGTACTTCCGCCGACCCTCATGAAGAATAGCCGTTGTGCCTAGGGGATAGCGACGGGGTCGTCCCTCGGGCCGGTCAACTATGTCCGATGCAGTGCCGTCTAAGCTTCGGTCGACATCAGCGTTAAATCGATTGGCATTGCCGCCAAGAACACGAGTAATGAACTGGCCGTGAACAGAACTAGGGGCGACTGGTCGCCCGATTTCACTGTCGAAGAACTCGTTGACGGCAATGACGACGTGTCCGTCAGCTTCGAATAGATCTCCGAACCTTATCCAGACCTCGGTCGTTGTCGTCTTAATGGGAAAGTGGATCTGTATGGGATCTTTGGTGGCAAGAATTGAATATATGATCGCCACAAGCGACGATCCGCCGACTACCTCCGGTGCGTAGGTTTCGGCCAGCGTTTTTGCAAATGGAAAGAAGAACGCCGACGGCTCGATCAAGAGCCAAGTTAAGCCCCATACAACAAGCATTGACTGGGGGATTGTGGGCCAGTGCCGGGCCAAGCCTGAGCAAAGAGACTTTAGAAACATGGGCGGATTGTCTTCTAGAAAAGCTGAGGCACTTTACTCTACGCCAGGTAGTATAGCCGTGATGCCAAGCGGACAATAGAGCGGGCTGCTGGGCCGTGCGCGCTCGGTTCAGGGCGCTCACCCGACCGGTCGTGCCAGCGCAGCCCGGTCGGACCCGAGATGATGCAAGTGTTGAATCAAGCTGGGCACGAAGTCTTCGCCGCATTTCCATCGTGTCCAGAACCAATCGCGCGTCGAACAGTCTCTTCAATCGGAGCTGTATCAATTACGACCGGGCGCAGCGGGATAATGGCTTATCGCATCAGCACGCTAGGTTATGGCCCGACGATCTAGAGACGTATTGAAGCGGCAATTTCCGGCAGTGCCCGCTCTGTCACGCCGATCAGATACGTGTGATGCGTAAGGAAGATCACTAGGTTAGGCGGGCGAGATCGTCCGGCACTTCAAACCCCGCCGCGCGTTCATCGTCGAAGTTTGCGAACAGATCGTCAACGATGAAGGGAAGCGGAGGTGAGGCCGTCAGATACTCCTCCAGGGCTGCGATCCGCAGCGCCGTGAACAGCTGATCGGCCGTTCCGCGCTTGTGCGTCCGGTCGGCTCGTGGGCGTATAGGGGGCATGCTTCATGGTCGCCCAGCTCGTTCCGCACTCGGGCGCGCGAAGGCCGCGCTAGTAGCTGAGGCCTATACGCGTTGGTCGCGAACGTCTTGCGTGCGGCACTCGCTGTGGTAGATCTGCGCGGCGACGCTATGTGATGCGCTTAGCTGTCGCTATTGCAGCGGAGGTCACGTCAGTCGTGTTGGGATGGGGATCAATGAAAAGAGTGGCTTGGCTGGCCGCGGCAATAATGTGCGTTACGACCGCTGCTTCGGCCCAATCATGGACTGCGGTAGCAACGCTTAAGAGCGGTGGCGGCTCATGCCTCCAGGGAGTGCCGAATTACTCATGGAAGATTGACGTGAAAGATAACGTCCTGGTTGCGACGAGCGAACGTAACACCAAGTGGACGCTGCGGCTTCAGGGTCTTAATCCCGATGGATCCGGGCGGATCAATGCCAAGACCACGACTGGCTATCCCGCAACTTTCGACTTCGCCGTTGGACAAGGCCGCGGACTATTGTTGCCACCTTCGACGTCCGAATCTGGGAGCCGGCTCCTAAGTGGGCATGCGCACACTGGATCGGAGCCGCATGTAGCCGGGTCATGAACGGTATCCACACTTGGATGCTAGAGATTAAGAGACCGCGCTAGGGTCTACCTTAATGCATGCCACTATTATTGACCGCGAGTTGTAAATGCGAAAATTGAGCAGCAGCGTCAAAGTCGGACGCAAGTTACGCAACGCAATCTTAATTGTTCTCACCCTCGGTGTAGCGGGTTGTGGCGGCGCTTACTTTACCATGAATGGTGCCGTCGACGGAGGCCAAGAGTTGTTCACGGGCACCATGATCCGGCGCTTCAATGACGAGGGAGACCTTCAGTTCCGTACCACTAGCGGTCGTACCTGCACAGGCAAGATCCCATTGTTTCGGGGGCGGGTGGCTGGTGCCACGCAAGCACAAGGAACGGTCACTTGCAGCGATGGGCAAACTGGCACATTCGATTTCGCGGGTGAGGATCTGCGGGGCAATGGGCGGGGTACAATCGGTGGCCGCCCATTTGTGTTTACAGTAATGCCAGGACCAGGCGGATTGTAAATGCAACGGCCACATCATGAGGCTTCTGTACTGAGCGACTGCGGGCAGTAGCGGCTACGGACGAGTACTGGTACGTGCAGGTCGACAACAATGGCACCTGGCGGACGGCTACTGTGCTGCCAGCGCAAGACACGCAGAAGCTGCTGATTGAGCTTAAGAGCCAGAAGACAGCGTCCCCCAATAAGCGCGTGAGGGCAGTCGACTCTGCGGGGCGACTAGTAGACCTGCTTCCCTAGACTGCTGCTTTCTCGGTCAAGGCGCGCCTAGTCGCCCACCGACGCATTTCCACCATCGTGCTGCCTACTACGCCCTCAACGACCGAGTCGAGAGGTATCGTCGGCATTGCGTCCGTTCCCGGCTCACTCCAAAGGGTGCATAACGGTATCCTGTTATAACAGCCTTATCGACCGGCTGGATTGCTCCTGCGCTCTAGAGACGTATTGGAGCCGCGATTTCCGGTAGGGACGCCTCTGTCACGCCGATCAGATGCGCATGATGGGTCAGGAAGCTCACCTGGGTGCGACGGGCAAGGTCGCCAAGGACCTCAAATCCCGCCGCCGCGCGCTCGTCATCGAAATTCACGAACAGATCGTCGACGATGAACGGAAGCGGAGGCGAGGAGGTCAGGTACTCCTCCAAGGCCGCGATCCGCAGCGCCAGAAAGAGCTGATCGGCCGTGCCCGTACTTAGCCCCTCCAGGGGCACTTCCTCATCATTGTGCCTTGGGGCCTGGCGCCGCGCGAAGTAACGGCATCTCGCACGGGGTGATCGCAGGCTCACAGGACATGACCGGACTGGCTGATTCCAGCCGGTCCCGTCATGCTCTCTACACGGCGGCGCTGCAATCACGGTGTATGCGCGCATGTTGCCGCGTCCCTATCAGGCGGCGCATTGATTCTGAGACCGGTCAGGCCTATACGAATGAGACCTATTCGCAACTGGGACGGCCTGCATTGGCTTCTGCGAATCCCTCGTTGACTATCTACCTCGCGCATCGGGACGAACTGCTGAACTACGCGCACAACCTGCTGCGCGACCGATCGACGGCGGAGGATCTCGTGCAGGAGGCGTGGCTCCGTTTCTCCTCGAAGGGGCCGGAAGCGGCTCATATTGCCCAGCCCGCGAAATACCTGTTCGCCATCGTGCGCAATTTGGCGTTGGACTGCCTGCGACGCGGCTCGATCCATGCGCCAGAGGCGGTCGCGCCGGAAAGATTGGAGGCGATTCCGAGCGAGGCACCGTCGGTGGAGCGCGTGGTCTATTACCGCGACAAGCTTCGGGCGCTTGAGCAGGCGCTCGGAGCTCTTCCGGAGCGGACTCAGGTTGCCTTTGTGATGTATCGCGTCGAGCGGCGTACGCTGCAGGAGATCGCCAACCACCTCGGCGTGTCGGTCCCGCGCGTTCACAAGATGATCAAGGACGCGATGCTCCACTGCACCTTGAACATGCCAGGCGCTGAGGGACTCATCTTCCGCTAGGATGAGGCAGCCGTTAAGTTTTCCGGTTGCCATTCGTTCTGGTGGAGGGGCAATGCGTACAGTCCCCGCTGGGAGAGGAGCCCGAGGACGTTGAACTCAGTGCCAGGCAGGGGCGAGTCCCTTCAGGGCCAGGCCATCGAATGGCTTATGCGGCTGGAAGGCGAACCCGAAGGTTCGGCACTGCGCGCCGACTTCGAGCGCTGGCTTGCCCTAAGCGATGACCACCGCCGTGCTTATGCTGCCGTCGAGGTGGCCTGGGGTACGTCGAGTCGGCTTGCCTCGCTCACGCCCGAGCGACGTGAGGCGGCGCGGGCTGTGCCGCCCTGGCGACGCCTGTGCTATGGCGGCGCGGCGCTCGCGGTCACGGCGCTGGCAGCCTGTCTTGCCTTTTTCGCGGTGCCGGCGGTGCAATTGCGGCTCCAAGCCGATCACGTCACGACGACGGCGGAGCTTCGCGACCTCATGCTGGAAGATGGCAGCCGCGTCGCGCTCGATGCCGGCAGTGCCGTCGCGGTCGACTACACGGCCTCGCAGCGCGGCGTTCGGCTGCTGACGGGGCAGGCCTTTTTCGAGGTCGTGTCGTCAAGGCAGCGTCCGTTCGTCGTGGCGGCAGGCGGCATCGACGTCGTCGTGACGGGCACGGCCTTCAACGTGGCGACGTCGGAGAGCGGCGTCTCCGTGGCGGTGCAATCCGGCAGCGTGAACGTGTTGCGGCACAATGCGGAAAAGCTCGCCTCGCTCGGCGCTGGCCAACGCGTCAGGGTCGCGGCGAAGAGCGGCGTCGCGCAGGACAACGTCGATCCGCAGGATGTCACGGCGTGGCGCGACCGGCGGATCGTCGTGTACGACGTGCCGGTGCGCGAGATCGTCGAGCAGATCGCTCGGCACATGCCCGGCATGATCGTATTCGCAGACTCGACGATCGCCGACAGTCTCGCCTCGGGCATCATCGACCTCAAGAACCCGGCCGACGCTCTGCGCGCGCTGGTCGACCTGCAGCGCGGGCGGGTGACCGCCATCTCGCCCTACCTGACGGTGATCTCGTCGCGTTGATGGTGCCAGGCTCCTCGGCGCTGCCCCTTGCCGCGCCGCGGATTTTAGTGGGACGGCCGCCGTTAAGTTTTGCGCCGCTTGTTCGTTCCCTCGTTGAGAGCCCTGCGCGCGCCGTCGTGTAGGAAAATGTAATCCGTGATCCCGCCGGCACGGCTGCTTGGGGGATAGTTGTGCGTTCGACGAAGATGAAAGCCGGCCTGATCGCGGCCACCCGCTTCTCGGCCTGCCTGATGGGGACGGTCTCGGCATTGTCGATGACGGCGGGCGCGGCGCTGGCCCAGGAGGCGGCCCAAACTCAGGCGAAACAGGCCCAGACGCAACAGGCACAGGCAGGCATCACGACAACGTTCGACATCCCACCCCAACCTCTAGCGTCGGCACTCACCACCTTCGGGCGGCAAGCCGGCTTGCAGGTCGTGTTCGATTCCGCGGCGACCGTCGGCAAGTCGACGGCCGGCGTCAGTGGCACGATGACGACGGCGCAGGCGATGCAGCAGCTCCTCGCGGGTACCGGCGCGACGTTCCGCTTCTCCTCGCCGACCTCGATCACCGTCACGGCTGCTGGAGTGTCCGGCATAGTGCTCGATCCCGTGCAGGTGCAAGCGAATGTGGCGCCGCCGCAGGCCGAGATCGGCAACCTGCCGCCGCCGTTCGCCGGCGGCCAGGTCGCCACCGGACAGCGCATCGGCATCCTGGGCGAGCGCGACTACATGGACACGCCCTTCAGCACGACCGCCTACACCGAACAGTATCTTCGCAACCAGCAGGCTGTGACGCTGACCGATGCAGTCGCGGGCGACCCGTCGATCCGCGCCATGTACGCGAGCAATGGTCTCGCCGACTGGTTCTACATCCGCGGCTTTCTGTTGCTGCCCGAAGACATGTCCTTCAACGGGCTGTTCGGTCCCACGCCCTATTACAGCGTGAACATGGCGGGCATCGAGCGCGTCGAGGTCTTCCGCGGACCCACTGCCATGCTGAACGGCATGGGACCGCGCGGCATGGTGGGCGGAACGATCAATCTCGTGCCGAAGCGCGCCGGCGACGAGGATCTGACCCGCGCGACGGCCATCTACGGCACGAACTCTCAGGTCGGCGGCCATCTCGACGTCGGGCGCCGGTTCGGGCCCGACAAGGCGCTCGGCCTTCGGGCCAATGCGTTCTTCACCGGCGGCAACACGGCGATCGCGAACCAGAACGACAACCAGCTCGCGCTGAGCCTCGGCTTCGACTATCGCGGCGACCGTACGCGCATCGATGCCGATCTCGGCTATACCAACCGGTGGCAGTATGGCAGCCAGAGCGGCATGTTCGTCGCGGCGAACGTACCCGTGCCTCCGCCTCCGTCGGCTTATTCGAGCTTCTACCAGCCGTGGGGCTACCAGCAGTACGACAGCCTTTACGGCATGATGCGCTTCGAGCACGACATCACGCCCGGGATCACGGCTTTCGCGAAGGTCGGAGCGCGCCGGAGCAAGACGAGCATCCTCGACAATTCGCCGACGCTCACCAGCGCCCTGGGGAATTTCACCGCCACGCCGGTCGCCAGCCACAGCACGCAGGAGACGACGGCGGCCGAGATCGGTGTGCGCGGCAAGTTCTCGACCGGCCCCGTCCGCCATGAGGCGGTGCTCAGCGCCACCTCGCTGCGCAGCCAGTTCTATTTCACGAGCCTCGCGGGCCCCGTGTTCACGTCGAACATTTGGACGCCTCGCTATGTCAATCAGCCGTTCTTCGCGACACCGCTGACCGGGCCGACGCCGCGGTCGGACCAGCTTCTGACCGGTATCTCGCTGGCCGACAACCTCTTCATGTTCGACGATCGCCTGCAGCTGATCCTCGGCGGCCGTGCGCAGAAGGTCGAGCAGTCGAATTTCGTCGCCAACACCGGGACGCCCGCGACGGGCTACAACACGAGTGCGCTGACCCCGGCAGTGGGCTTCGTCGCACGGCCGTGGAAGGAAGTCTCGTTCTACGGCAATTACATCCAGGCCCTGAGCGCGGGCAGCGTCGTCGCGCCGCCCTTCACCAACGCCGGCACGGTGCTGCCGCCCTTCGTGTCGACGCAATTCGAGGTTGGCGCCAAGATCGACCTCGGCAACTTCGGCGCGACCCTCAGCCTGTTCCAGATCACGCGACAGAGTGTGATCACCAATCCGTCGAACAATACGCAGACCGCCGACGGCCAGCAGGTCAACAAGGGGATCGAGCTCACCCTGTTCGGCGAGCCGGTCAAGGGCTTCAGGCCCCTCGGTGGCATCACGCTCCTCGATCCGCGCCAGACCTTGACCTCGAACGGAACCAACGACGGAAAGCTCGCACCCGGCGCTTCGACGGTGCAGCTCAACCTCGGCGCCGACTGGGATGTGCCGTGGGTCGACGGCCTCTCGCTCCTGGGCCGCGTGATCTATACGGGCCAGTCCTACGTCGACGCCGCGAACACGCAGGCCCTCTCGCCCTGGACGCGCTTCGACGTCGGCGCCCGCTATACGTTCGAGCGGCCGGGCGACCACAAGCCGGTGACCTTGCGCGCAAACGTCACGAACCTGTTCGAGATGAACTACTGGATGGCGCCGCTCAGCACCCTCACGCAGGGCGCGCCGCGGACGGTCATGCTGTCGCTCTCGACCGAATTCTAGACCCGATGAGAAGCCTCGCGACGCTCCTGCACCGCTGGGTCGGCCTCGTGATCGCGGGCTTCCTGTTCGTCTCGGGCGTGACGGGTGCCGTGATCTCGTGGGACCACGAGCTCGACGACTTGCTCAACCCACACTTGATGGAAGCAAGGTCGAATGGCCCGGCACTGCCGGTGCTCGACCTCGTGAAGCGCGTCGAGGCGGCCGACCCGCGCGTGCAGGCGGTGTCGATTCCGATGTCCGCCGAGCCGGGCGAGTCGCTTGCGATCTTCGTGCTGCCGCGTGTCGATCCCGCGACCGGCCGGCTTTACGAGCCGGGCTACAACCAGATTTTCCTCGATCCCGCGACGGGTGAGGAGCTGGGACGGCGTCAGTGGGGGCAGGCCTTTCCGCTCTCGACCGAGACGTTCGTCTCGTTCCTCTATAAGTTCCACTTCAGCCTCCACATCCCGGAGTTCTGGGGCATCAACCGCTGGGGCGAATGGCTGCTGGGCGGCATCGCGATCCTGTGGACCATCGACTGCTTCATCGGCTTCTACCTCACGACCCCGGTGCGCCATGCGCCGAATCCTGGCCGTCCCGCCGACGTCGAGCGTGTGCTGCGCCGCGGCTGGGGTGCGCGCTGGAAGCCCGCCTGGATGATCAAGACGACGGGCAGCGCTTATCGGATCAACTTCGACATCCATCGCGCCTTCGGTCTGTGGACATGGGCGCTGCTATTCGTGCTGGCCTTCACGGCCTTCTCGCTCAATCTTTCGCGCGAGGTCTTCCTGCCGCTGCTCTCTACGGTGTCGAACGTTACGCCGTCGCCTTTCGTCACGCGCCCGCGAAACGACCGCGACAAGCCGATCGAGCCGCGCATTGGCTACGCCGAAGCCATCGAGATCGGCCGCGTCGAGGCGGAGCGACGCGGCTGGACCATCCCCGTGGGCCATGTCTTCTACGTACGGCGGCAAGGCTTCTATGGTGTGCGATTCTTCGAAGGTGACGACCATGGTGCGGCGGGCGTGGGCCCGCCGGCGATCTACGTCGACGGCAACGACGGCGGGGTGATCGGCGACCGCCTGCCGTGGAAGGGCACGGTCGCGGACATCTTCATCCAGGCACAGTTCCCGCTGCATTCGGGTCGCATCCTCGGCCTGCCGGGCCGCATTCTGATCTCCGTCATGGGCCTGGTCGTAGCCTCGCTTTCGGTCACCGGCGTCCTGATCTGGTACCGCAAGCGCCGTGCGCGAGTTGCCGTGCGCGCTCAACGGCCAAGGCTCGCCGCCGCGGAGTGAAGCGGAGGAAGAGGGATTATTTTTATGATCTTCACTGGTGGTCCTCTAGATGCGTCGCTTCAATTGGCATCGAGCGGTCCGGCCATTAGCGGCCCCGGCTCCTGGCCGACCAGGCAGAATCGGCGGCGGTATCATTCTTCATGGTCTTGAAGCGTATGGCCTTGGCTGACCAACCCATGCGCTTCATGACGAGGGCGCGGCCGTGGCGCGCTTTCACATGCAAGTTTGATGTCCCTGAAATCGAAGAAGACCAGGCGGATTAGTCCCAGTAAGCTCGCGGATGCTCTGTGCGGCAAGTCGCGCGTTTTTGCGACCAATCGTTGGTTCGCTTTAGCAACGCTCTCCGCACAAGCCCCGTTAACGGGCGGGCTGGCGGCGTTCATTTGAGGGACCTAGATGGTCTGGCTGTCGAGGGATCTTCACTGCAGAAGGGCACATGCAACTTGGCTCGTCATCGGCGCCCTTGTGACCGCATGTTCTACAAACACTTCTCATCAACAAGTGGCAATGCAAGCCTCGCAAGCCGGCGATCAGAAAACGGCAATTAGCCTAGCAAAGAAAGAGGTCGCCCGCTTTTCCACTGCTGATGAATGCTCGCGAACTAAGAAGCTAAACTGCGGAACGCTCGCGTTAGCTTACAGTAGCTTGGCCGAATACCAGATATTGGACGGCGACAAGAGAGGTGGGGAAAGCAGCTTTAAGAGTGCCAAGGAGGCCCTAGGTTTGATGGATCCGAAGCAGAAGCCAAGTGCTACCGCTATGGTGTATCGAGATGTTTCCGAAGCCTTTTGGAAGATTGGCGATCGCGCGCGCGCTGTAGCTGTATTTAACGAAGGTCGTGCCGCAGGCGGAGATGTATGGCTCTTCA
>NZ_SCVC01000042.1 GCF_004297405.1 Reyranella sp. | reverse complement strand
CGTCTTCGCCAGGATCTTCGTGATCGCCGCCGTCAGCGACGTCTTCCCGTGGTCAACGTGACCGATCGTTCCAATGTTGCAGTGCGGCTTGTTCCGCTCAAACTTCGCCTTCGTCATGGTGTCACGACCCTCGTCATTCTCTCGACCGACCGGCCTTAGCAAACTCTGGAGCGGGTGAAGGGAATCGAACCCTCGTCGTAAGCTTGGAAGGCTTCTGCTCTACCATTGAGCTACACCCGCAATCTCTTGAACCGAGCCAAAACCCACGCTGTGTCCGTTGGTGGAGGGGGAAGGATTCGAACCTTCGTAGACGCGAAGTCGGCAGATTTACAGTCTGCTGCCATTGACCGCTCGGCCACCCCTCCGAACCTGCGGTACGCAGCGCGAGTTTAGCCCGTTCAACCCGCTTTCACGGGCGCGCGTTGCTCGCAAATCCAATGGGTTACGTCAAGGCCCATTTCCCAGGGATCACCAGTATTTGCCCGCATGCCCGCCGCACCATACAAGCTTCGGCATGCGTCAACGCCCGCACCGCCCCCATCGACAGCCCGCCAACCGGCAACCGCGCGGAGGCCATCAATCGGTATGGCTCTACGGCCGCCACGCCGTCGTGGCAGCCCTTGCGAACCCCGATCGCCGGATCGAACGGCTCTTCGCTACCCGCGAGATGGCCGACCGGTTGAAGGCCGAGATCGGCAAGACCGACGTCGCCATCGTCCCCCGCGAAGACCTGGCGCAACGCCTGCCGGCCGGCGCCGTCCATCAGGGCATCGCTGCCCTTGTGGCGCCGCTCGAAGAGCCGATGCTGGAAGACCTGCTGGCGCGCTGTAGCGATGATGCCCTCGTCCTGGCGCTCGACCAGGTGACCGACCCGCACAATGTCGGCGCCATCCTGCGCTCGGCCGCCGCCTTTGGCGCCGCCGGCGTGGTCGTGACCGACCGCCATGCCCCCGCCGATACCGGCGTGCTGGCAAAAGCAGCCTCCGGTGCGCTCGAAGTCGTGCCGCTGGTGCGGGCGGTGAACCTCGCCCGCACGCTCGACCAGCTCAAGGAGGCGGGCTTCTGGCGTTACGGCCTCGACGAACGTGGCGAGGCTCCGATCGGCACCCTCGACCTGCGCGGCCGCGCCTGCATCGTCCTCGGCGCCGAGGGCGAAGGGCTGCGCCGCCTGACCACCGAAAAGTGCGACCGCCTCATCACCATTCCGACCAGCGCTGCCCTGGCCGCGCTCAACGTCTCCAACGCCGCGGCGGTCGCCGCCTACGAATGGGCACGGCAGCGACAGTCAGTCTGATGCACCTTCGGCCGCGTTCGATTATGGTGCGGCCGCTCCAGGCGGGCCGGGTTAGCACAGCGGTAGTGCAGCGGTTTTGTAAACCGAAGGTCGGGGGTTCGATCCCCTCACCCGGCACCATTCTCAGCCCCGTTCAGTAATTTTGGTGGAGCCTCGGCGCCAACCTTTCGATATTGGCCCCTGCGCCGGGCTCCTGTTCCCGGTCACTGAGGAGGCGATGTTGGACCTGGACCGCCAAGACGAATGGATCAGCAAAGTGCTGGGCACAAACCTGATGACAGGCACCCTTCGCCTGTTTGGCCTTCTGGCACTCATCGCCATCGTTGGTGGCGGCAGCTTCTGGCTGCTTTCACGCTGAGCTGGGCGGCCCAATCGTCGTTTGACATTATCTAGACGATGACTAAATCCTTTAATTATCGTGCTTGAACCACCCTAAGCCAACCTCAGCGGTAGGTCGCGTAGACGCCTCCCTGTCGCCGTAAAGATGGCGTTGGCGACGGCAGGAGCGATGGGCGGGGTGCCAGGTTCGCCCACGCCGCCGATGATCTGGGAGCCGCTATCGACCAGATGCACCGTCATCGCGGGCGCCTCGGCCAGCCGGACGGCGTCGTAGTCGGGGAAGTTCGACTGCTCGACCGCGCCGTTGGCCAGGGTGATCTCGCCGTAGAGCGCGGCGGACAGGCCGTAGATGATGCCGCTCTCCATTTGCGCCCTCACGATCGCGGGATTGACCACCGGTCCGCAATCGATTGCACAGGTGACGCGCTTGACCTCCAAGGTCTTGCCGTCCGGCACGGAGACCTCGGCGACCTGCGCCACGATCGAGCCGAACGAAGCCCGAAGGGCAATGCCACGGCCCGAGCCTTGAGGCAGAGGCATGCCCCACCCCGCTTCCCGCGCCGCCGTCTCCAGCACCTTCAGATGCCGCGGCTTGTCGGCCAGCAGCTCGCGGCGGAAATCGTACGGGTCCTTCTTCAGGGCAGCGGCCAGCTCGTCGACGAAGCTCTCGTCGAAGAAGGCCGTGTGCGAATGGCCGACCGAACGCCAGAAGCCGACTGGCACCGAACCGTCGGCCACGATGGCGTCGAGCCGGTAGAAGGGAAAGGCGTAGGGTGGGTTCTCGACGGCGTTGCCTTCGGGCTGCCCCTGCACCGGCAGGCCAATCGTGCGCGCCGGGAACTGATCGGCCGGGGACTGCGCTACCTGCCGCTTGGCGACGCCCACCAGTTTTTGCGCGCCGCCTGCCGTTTCGAGATCGGCGCGCCAACGGGCTAGCGCCATCGGCCGGTAGAAATCGTGCCGGACGTCCTCCTCGCGCGACCACAGGAGCTGGACCGGCCGCTCCGACAGCGCCAGCGCGCAGGTCACCGCCTGACGCACCAGGTCAACCTCGGCCCGCCGGCCGAACCCACCGCCCAGGAAGGTCGTGTGCACACTCACCTGGTCCTGCGGCACACCAGCGACCTTGGCCGCCACCATCCGCATCAAAGTCGGCGACTGGTTGGGCATCCAGACTTCGACGCCCTGTGGACCGGCCTTTGCCGTGCAATTCATCGGCTCCATGGCCGTATGGGCGAGGTAGGGCGCCCGATAAGTCGCCGTCAGCACCTGTACCTGACCCGGCTTCGTCTCGGTGCCGAGCGTACGGGTCAGGGCCGGCTTGCCGCTTTCCAGCAGCTCCCCGTAGCGCTTCCAGAGGCCGGCCGACTCCAGCGTTGGCTCGGGTCCCGCCTGCCACTTCACCTCGACGCCGTCGTCCAGGAAGCGGTTGGCCGTCCACCAGCTCGTGCCGATGGCCGCGATCCCGCCCGGCACGATCACCACCTTCTCGATCCCCTTGGGCAGCTTCTCCTGCTTGAGCGTGAACGAAAGCGCTTCGCCACCGAAGGTCGGGGCGTTGCGGACCGCGGCGTAGAGCAGGCCTGGCAGACGCACATCGATGCCGAACGTGGCCGCGCCCGTGACCTTGGCCAGTGTGTCGACGCGCGGTAGCGGCTTGCCGATCAGCTTGAAGTCCGCGGGCTTCTTGAGCGGTGGCGGCGGGCGCTCGGCAAGGTCTCCCACGGAATCGACCAGTTCACCGAAGGTGGCGACCTTCGTGCCGTCGAGCTTGCGGACCTCGCCGTCGACGACGGTGAGTTCGGCCACAGGCAGCCCGGCCTTGCGGCTGGCTGCGCGGAGCAGCAGGTCGCGCGCCACCGCACCCGCGGTTCGCATCGGCCGCCAGGCGTCGCGCACCGATGTCGAGCCGCCGGTCGCGTTCACGCCCAGCACGCCCCCCAGCTTGCCGGCGACCCAGTGCGCGGTCTCGACGACAGTGCCGGCCTCCTCTGGCGAGAACGGCAGACCGTCGATCAGGATGTCGACGTTGCGGTAGACCGCGCTCTCCGGCGGCTCCTCGACCTTGATCTGATCCCAGCGTGCGTCGAGTTCCTCGGCGACGAGCATGGCGAGCGCGGTCTGCACGCCCTGCCCCATCTCGGCGCGCGGCACGGCGACCGTGACGCTGTCGTCGCGCCCGATCTTCACCCAGCCATTGAGGCCGACTTCGTCCGATTTCAGGTTGAGCAGCCGGCGATTGCCCAGCCGGTCACGCTCGCGGGCGAACCAGAAGCCGACGCCCAGCAATCCGGCGCCTGCGAACCCGCCGACGATCGCCAGGCGCCGGCCGAGCTTCTTCACGACGCGCCACCCAGGATTGCCGCCGCGCGATGCACGGCGCGGCGGATGGCGCTGTAGGTGCCGCAGCGGCAGATGTTGCTCAGAACATCGTCGATGTCGCTGTCGGTTGGCTTGGGATTTTCCTGGAGCAAAGCTGCCGCCGCCATGATGAAGCCGGGCTGGCAGTAGCCGCACTGAGGGACCTGGTTCTCGATCCAGGCGCGCTGCACGGCGTGGAGCTGGCCGCCCTGTGACAGGCCCTCAACGGTCACCACCGTCTTGCCCACGGCGTCGCTCACGGGAAAGGAACAGGACCGGACGGCAGTGCGCTCGACATGCACCGTGCAGGCACCGCACGCGGCGACACCGCAGCCGAATTTCGGGCCGACGATGTTCAGATCCTCGCGCAGGACCCAGAGCAGCGGCTTGTCAGGCTCGACGTCGATCTCGTGAACCTGACCGTTGACGGTGAGCGAGATCATCGCCGGATGAGCGTATCACCCAGTACGAGAACGTCCATCTTTGTCCGCAGGAAACAGTCGATCGCCTCCTCGGGCTTGCACACGACCGGCTCGTTCTCGTTGAAGCTGGTGTTGAGCACGATGGGCACGCCGGTGATCTCGCGGAAGGCCGAGATCAGCCGGGCATAACGCGGATTGCCCGACCAGGTGACGGTCTGCAGGCGGCCTGTGCCGTCGACATGGGTGACGGCCGGGATCTCCTTGCGCTTCTCCTTCCGGATGCGGAAGACCTGCATCATGAAGGGCACGTCGTCGTCGGTCTCGAACCAGTCCGGCACGGCCTCGCGCAGAATCGACGGGGCGAAGGGACGGAAGGATTCGCGCCGCTTGATCTTGAGGTTGAGGATGTCCTTCATGTCGGCGCGCCGCGGATCGCCAAGGATCGAGCGGTTGCCCAGCGCCCGCGGGCCCCACTCCAGCCGCCCCTGAAACCAGCCGATCACCTTGCCTTCCGAGATCGCCTGCGCCGTGTGGCGGCAGAGCGTCGCCTCGTCGGCGATGCGCTCGATGCTGCAGCCGGCCGCGTCGAAGTCGGCGCGGCGCTGGGCGATGGCGGCCGCGATCTGCTCCGGCGTCGCCGAGGGCCCCCAATAGGCGTGATCCATCACGAAATGACGCTTGGCATCGGCCCCGCCGGTCTTGTGCCAGGTCGCGAAGGCCGCGCCGATGGCACCACCGGCGTCGCCGCCGGCCGACTGGACATAGAGCTTCTTGAACGACGTGCGTTCCAGCACCTTGCCGTTGGCGACCGAGTTGTAGGCGCAGCCGCCCGCCAGCACGACCGCATCGGCACCGTAGCGCGCGTGCAGGGCATTCAGCAGGTTGAAGAAGGCGTTTTCGTAGGTGACCTGGGCGGAGCGCGCGATGTCGCGGTGGCGGTCTTCCAGCGGTGCCTTGGGGTCGCGCGCCGGGCCCAGCAGCTCGGCCAGCCGGTCGGTCCAGAGACGGCCGCCCGAGGGAATGCCGTCCTTCACCTGATAGTTCGCGCCGCGGCCCGAGGCGTGCCGGAAGAAGCGCAGGTCGAGGGCGAAGGTGCCGTCGTTCCGCAGACGCACGATCTCCTTCATCTGCTCGACGTAGGTCGGCTGGCCATAGGGCGCGAGGCCCATCACCTTGTACTCGTCGCCATAGTGCGGGAAGCCGATGAACTGCGTCATCGCCTCGTAGAAGACACCCAGCGAATGGGGAAAGTAGACCCGCCCGTCGACCGCGAGCTTCCCACCCTCGCCCAGGCCCCAGGCCGCCGAGGAGAAATCGCCGAACCCGTCGACCGACACGGCTACGGCCTTGTCGTAAGGCGAGACCAGGAAGGCCGAGGCGAGATGGCAGAGATGGTGCTCGACCGCGTGCGTCGTCCCCCGGAACTCCTGCTCCGGCAGATGCTCCTTGAGATTGCCTGCAATGCTTGCACGCTGGCGGCGATTACGCAGACGGTCCAGCATATAAGACGGGCTGATACCCGACCTCAGTGCAAAGGCGACCTTGCGCCACCTGTTCGCCCGGTTGTCGCTGTTGATCGCCACATGATCGACATCGCCCAACGAGATGCCCGCTTCGGCAAGGCAGTAGCGGATCGACTCGCTCGGGAACCCGCCCCAGTGCTTGATGCGCCGGAACCGCTCCTCCTCGACGGCAGCGACCAGCTCGCCGTCCTTTACCAGGCAGGCAGCGGCATCGGCGTGATACGCATTCAGCCCCAGGATGAAGGTCATCGCGAGGTCTTTCCCGGGACGAGGCGGTCGAGGTCGCGGCGCAGCAGGTGCATGGACAGGATCAAATCGGCGGTAATGCGCTGGGCTGTATAGAGGAGGCCCGCCTTGCCGTCGAAGATCAGCCCCTTGCCGAACAGGCAATGCAGGGCGACAGCGGGCGGGCCCAGTACACGCGTGCAGCGCAGCCGGTCGGCCCACCCGAGTTCGGCCCAGGGCCGCGTCGACAGTTTCTCCGCCTCATAAGCCTGGTAGCGGGCTTGCGACTGCAGCCAGCGTTCCAAGCTCTTGCGATCGTCGTGCAGGAGACGATTGCGCAGCCGCCTCACCTGCCCGTCGATCCGGAGCTTCTCGGTGTGGCCATCCTGCACGAAGGAAGCACGGCCCCGGCGGAACAGGACCGGCAGTGCGGGATAGAGCGAGCCCCGCAGCGGCCGACCCTCGATGCAGTAGGTGAAGGCGATTTCGTAGGCGGCGATGTCGGCGTCGGCCTTCAGAGGAGCCAGTTCGTCGCGCAACGCGGGTTCAAGCATGTAGTCTGCATCGAGCCGCAGAACCCAGTCGGTCGTGACGCCGGTTTCCTCGACGGCGAAGCGCCATTGCTGGGCATGGCTGTCGAAGGGCCGGTGAACGACCCGGGCGTTGGGAAAGCGGGCGGCAATCGCCAGCGTCTCGTCCGTCGACCCGCTGTCGACGATGACCACTTCGTGAGCCCAGGTCAGGCGTTCCAGCGAGCGGCCGATGTTCGCCGCCTCGTTATAGGTCAGGATGATAGGGGTGATATCGACCAGCACGACGCCCGATCAGTCGGATAAAGCGGCTATGTGGCTGGTATAGATCATTTTTTACCCTGAACCATCTTTTTCACCGCCCTTGCAAGATGGTCCGGCCCGGCAGGTCGCGGGCTCTCCGGACGGCACCGAACCAAATGATGCACAATGCGTGCGGCGCGGCGACCGCTTGACGACAGGGATGCAGGCGAGCAAACGAACCCTCCGTACGGCTATCCCCCATGGCCGTCTCGCGTCCTCGACTGAGGCGTGGCCAAATTCACGCAAGTCTTTGAGAGTCCGGTTAAACTCCCGCTTCGATCCATAGGGTGCTGTTAATGTCCAAGAATGATCTCGTCGTCGTCACCGGCGCCGGTGGCTTCATCGGTGGCCATCTGGTGCGCGTGCTGCAGCAGCGCGGCCACACCAAGATCCGCGCCGTGGACGTGAAGCCTCTCAACGAGTGGTACCAGAAGACGCCGGGTGTCGAGAACCAGGTGGGCGATCTCGCCCTGCTCGAGCCCTGCCGCAAGGCCGCCAAGGACGCCAAGATGATCTACAACCTTGCCGCCGACATGG
This sequence comes from Reyranella sp., assembly GCF_004297405.1. Classification (GTDB taxonomy): domain Bacteria; phylum Pseudomonadota; class Alphaproteobacteria; order Reyranellales; family Reyranellaceae; genus Reyranella. The sequence continues at coordinate 330,941 of NZ_SCVC01000042.1, read as the reverse complement.
GTGGCATGGGCTTCATCGAGACGCACAAGGCCGAGTGCATGCTGTCAGTGCTGGTCAGCACCCACATGCTGGTTGCCGCCAAGGAAGCTGGCGTGCCGCGCTTCTTCTATTCCTCGTCGGCTTGCGTCTACAACGGCGACAAGCAGACCGACGCCAACGTCACGGCGCTCAAGGAAGAGGACGCCTACCCCGCCCTGCCGGAAGACGGCTACGGCTGGGAGAAGCTCTTCAGCGAGCGCATGGCCCGCCACTATCGCGAAGACTACGGCATGGCGACCCGCGTCGCCCGCTACCACAATGTCTACGGCCCGGAAGGCACTTATGACGGTGGCCGTGAGAAGGCGCCGGCCGCGATGTGCCGCAAGGTCATCGAGGCGAAGCTCTCGGGCAAGCACGAGATCGAGATCTGGGGTGACGGCGAGCAGACCCGTTCGTTCATGTACATCGACGACTGCACCGAGGGCACGATCAAGCTCGCGGAAAGCGACATCATCGAGCCGCTGAACATCGGCAGCGACGAGCTGGTCAGCATCAACCGCCTGGTCGACATCGTCGAGAAGTTCGCCGGCATCAAGCTGAAGCGCAGCTACAAGCTCGACGCGCCGAAGGGCGTGCGTGGTCGCAACAGCGACAACACGCTGATCAAGCAGACGATGAACTGGGCGCCGTCCATCCGTCTCGAGGACGGCATGGAGAAGACCTACAAGTGGATCTACGACGAGATGACCTCGGGCAAGGCCTCGGTCGTCAACGCGCTGCCGCGCGCCGTCGCCGCTCAGTAAGATGGCAGAGCAGCCGCGTCGGTCTCACCGGCCGACGCGGCTGATGCTTTTGTTGCTCTTCAGCAAATTGTCGAAATAGGCGATCGTCTTCGCTAGGCCCTCATCCAAGGGCACCTTCGGTTCCCATTTGAGCGTCTCGCGCGCCAGCGAGATATCCGGGCAGCGCTGCAGGGGATCGTCGACCGGCAATGGCTGGGACTGGACGAGCTTTGACTTGCCGTTGACCAACTTGATGATCTTCTCGGCGAGATGGCGGATCGGCATCTCCACCGGATTGCCGATGTTGACCGGCCCCGTGAAATCGTCGGGCGTGTGATCCATCAGGCGTTGCCAACCGTCGAGCAGGTCGTCGACGTAGCAGAAGGCCCGGGTCTGCATGCCATCGCCGTAGATCGTGATGTCCTCGCCCTTCAGCGCCTGGACGATGAAGTTCGACACCACGCGTCCGTCGTTGGGATGCATGCGCGGACCGTAGGTGTTGAAAATGCGCGCCACCTTGATGCGCAGCTTGTGCTGGCGGTGGTAATCGAAGAACAGCGTCTCTGCGCAGCGCTTACCCTCGTCGTAGCAGGCGCGCGGTCCCAGCGGATTGACGTTACCGCGATAGCTCTCGACCTGGGGATGAACCGTCGGATCGCCGTAAACTTCGCTGGTCGAGGCCTGGAAGATCTTGGCGCGCACCCGCTTGGCCAGGCCGAGCATGTTGATGGCGCCATGCACGCTGGTCTTGGTCGTCTGCACCGGATCGTGCTGGTAGTGGATCGGTGAGGCCGGGCAGGCGAGGTTGTAAATCTCGTCGACCTCGACATAGAGCGGGAAGGTCACGTCGTGGCGCATCAGCTCGAAGCGCGGATTGTCGAGGCAGGTCGCGACGTTAGCCTTGGTGCCGGTGAAATAGTTGTCGACGCAGAGCACGTCGTGGCCGGCCTCCAGCAGGCGCTCGCAGAGATGCGAGCCGAGGAAGCCCGCGCCGCCGGTGACCAATATCCGCTTGCCCATGTTGCCCCTGGTTCTGGCTGAAAGTCGCGGCCGACAGTAGGCGATCAAGCTCTTGAATTCACTCTCAAATCACCGAAGGATGCTCTCGCTTGGCCTCCCCCTGGAGGCGGGCCAAAAGCTGCGGACAAGACGATAGAGGAAGCGTCCTATGAGTATTGAGATGGTGGGTCTGGCCGATATCGCGCGGGTCCACGCGGCCCAACGCCCGGATGTCGCGGCCCTGGTCTTTGAAGGTCGAACCACGACCTACGGCGCCCTCGACAAGGCCTCGAGTCGGATTGCCAGCGGCCTGATCGCAGAGGGCATCAAGCCCGGCACCCGCGTCGCCCATCTCGACAAGAGCAGCGACCTCTATTTCGAGCTTCTGTTCGGCATCGCCAAGGCCAACGCCGTCATGGTCTCGGTTAACTGGCGGCTGGCAGCTCCAGAAGTGCTGCACATCATCAACGATGCCGAAGCCGAAATCCTGTTCGTCGGCGAAGAGTATTTCCCGGTCGTCGAGAAGATCCGCGACGAGTTCAAGACCGTCCGCAAGATCGTCAGTCTCGATTCGCGCCACGGTGGCTGGCAATCCTTCGTCGAATGGCGTGATCACCACCCCGAGACCGACCCTCGCCTGCCCGCCCGAGCGGCCGATACTGCCGTCCAGTTTTACACCAGCGGCACGACCGGCCTGCCGAAGGGGGCGGAACTCACCAACGCCAACTTCGCCTTCATGTTCGAACACTGGAGCAAGAGCTGGCTGATGGCACCTGGCGTCGCAACCATCGTCTGCCTGCCGATGTTCCATATCGGTGGCTCCGGCTGGGGCATCGCCGGACTCTTCGCTGGCGCCACGAACCATGTCATGCGCGAGTTCGTGCCGACCAACGTGCTGGCGACCATCGAGCGCGAGCGCATCGAAGTGATGCTGCTTGTTCCGGCGATGATCCTGTTCCTCGTGCAGGCGCCGCAGATCCGTGAGACCGACCTCTCGAGCTTGCGCCTGATCGTCTACGGGGCAGCACCGATCCCCGCCGACCTGCTGAAGCAGGCCATGGCGATCTTCGGCTGCGGCTTCCAGCAGGTCTACGGCCTCACCGAAACGACCGGCGCGATCACGCTGCTGCCGCCGGAGGATCATGATCCGTCCGACGCCAAGAAGCTCTTGTCCTGCGGCTATGCCCAGTTCGGTGTTGAGTTGCGCATCGTCGACGATGCTGGCAAGGAACTGCCGCCCGGCAAGGTCGGAGAGATTGCCGTGCGTTCGCCGCAAGTCATGCACGGCTATTGGCGGCTGCCGGACGCCACCAAGCGGGCGATCCAGGGTGACTGGTTCATCACCGGCGATGCCGGCTATCTCGACAACAAGGGCTATCTCTACATCTACGATCGCGTGAAGGACATGATCGTCTCGGGTGGCGAGAATATCTATCCCGCCGAGGTCGAAAGCGCACTGTTCGGCCATCCGGCCGTCGCCGATGTCGCCGTGATCGGCGTGCCCGATGAACGCTGGGGCGAAGCCGTCAAGGCCGTCGTCGTGAAGAAGAACGACGCCGACATCTCGGCCGGCGAACTGATTGGCTGGGCGCGCGAGCGCATCGCAGGCTACAAGCTGCCGAAGTCAGTCGACTTCATCGATGCGTTGCCTCGCAACCCCACTGGCAAGATTTTGAAGCGCGAGTTGCGCAAGCCTTACTGGGGCGACAAGCAGCGCCAGGTGAACTGACCGCCATGCGGTTTGTCGCACAAACGCTCCTCGAAAACCGATCAACACGGTCCTAGAACGATCCCATGTCCGACCTGCCTGATAACCTCACCCCCGTTCGCCCGGCCCACGTCTTCGACCAGGGCCGCCTTGCCGATTACATGAAGGCTAATGTCGAGGGCTATCGCGGCCCGATCAGCGTCCTGCAGTTCGAAGGCGGCCAGAGCAACCCCACCTTTCACGTCACCGACGATGGCGGCCGCATGTACGTGCTGCGCAAGAAGCCGCCGGGCAAGCTCCTGCCGTCGGCCCATCAGGTCGACCGCGAGTATCGCGTCATCAAGGCCCTGGCCGACCACACCGACGTCCCCGTGCCCAAGCCCTACGCGCTCGGCCAGGACGATTCGGTGATCGGCACGGCCTTCTACATCATGCAGTTCCTGCCGGGCCGCGTGCTGGCGGATCCGAAGATGCCGGGCATCTCGCCGGCCGATCGCGGCAAGATCTTCGATTCAATGAACGACGTGTTGGCGCGCCTGCACAATGTCGACTACCGCGCTGTCGGTCTCGGCGAATTCGGCCGCGAGGGCCAATATATCCAGCGTCAGGTCGCTCGTTGGTCGAGCCAGTACGATCTCGCGCGCACCGAAGACATCGAAACGATGGAAGCCCTGAAGAAGTGGCTGCCGGAAAACATCCCGCCGGGCGACGAGACGCGCATCAACCATGGCGACTATCGTCTGGGTAACACCATCGTGCATCCGACTGAGCCGCGAGTCATCGCCGTGCTCGACTGGGAACTCTCGACTCTCGGCCATCCGCTGGCCGATCTCGGTTACAACTGCATGATGTATCATTTTGGCGAGGGCTTCGGTGCCTCGGGCGGCTATGCCGGCATGGACCTCAAGACCTTCGGCATTCCCACGGAGCAGGAATATCTCGCGGCTTACGCCCGCCGCACCAGGCGCAAGGAAGTACCGTCCTGGGACTTCTATCTCGCTTTCTCGCTGTTCCGCCTCGCCTCCATCGTGCAGGGCGTCTACAAGCGCGGTCTCGACGGCAATGCCTCATCCGAGAACGCCACCAAGTACGGCAATCGCGCCCGCGCGATGGCCGACCTTGCGTGGTCGCTGGTGAAGAAGCGCGCCTGAGCGGCGCGCCTATTCGTCGGTGTATGGCACCTTCGAAGCGTCGTTACCGACAGGGCAGTTCTCGCTATCAACCACTGCGTTTTGCGGGTTGCGATAGCGGCCAATGTCGTAGGGCGCGGAGTCGCTCGGCGGCCGCGGCGGCGGCGTGCTGAGCGTCCATGACACGAGGCGCTTGATCACGCTGCCCAGGGCTTGATCGAATGCATTGACCACCAACGGCACCTTGTCGCCGCGGGCGCGCACGCAGCGCTCGAAAGACGCAACGCCGATGATCTGCCGATCCGGCATCCGCACCAGTTTGGCGATGATGCGCACCTTCACGATCGGTGGCTGGCCATAATAGTACATCGCCTCGAAATTGCGCAGGTCGGGCTGCAGCACGTAGTTGGCGCGCAGCGCGATCGATTCGCGAGCGACGGCGACGATCTTGCGGGTGTTCTCGAAGGAATCGACGATCCGCGTCTGCACCATCAGCGGCGCCCGGTCGGTCCACGCTACCTTGGCGTAGTAATCCGTCGAGGTCGGCGTCATCGCGATGGCGATGCGGCCGGTATTGAGATTCGCGGCGGCCACCGGAGCTTCGACGGCGAGCTGCCAGAATACGTCCGGCAGGCCAGGGTCGAAGGTGCTCTTGGGCGAAACCGTGTAGAGGTCGGTCGGCTCGGCCGCAGAATCCACCGCGCTGACGAATTGGCATCCCGAAAGGACGGCGGCGGCCGCCGCGCAGACGGCCCAACGAAACATCATTTCGGCGTATATCCTTGCTTGCCGCTGAACACGAAGGCGGCCGGATCACGTTCCAGCCGGGTGGCGATGACGTTCAGGTTGGCGGTGAGCTGACGCAGTTCGCGGATGGCCAGCGAGACCTCGGTCAGGCCGGTTTCGGTGAAGCTCTTGATCGGGCCCTTGCTGTCACCCACCAGCTTGTTGAGCTGACCAGCGGCGGCATCGATATTGGCGAGTGCGTGTCGCGCCTCGCTCAGGGTCTTGCGCAGCTCGCCGGGGTCCTTGCCCGCCAGCGCCTTGCGCGTTTCCGCATCTTGCGGGCCGATTTCCATCGCGATGAGACCGAGCGAGTCGGAAAGCTGATTGATCTTGGCGAAGGTCTTGCGGAAGTCGGCGACGGTGCCCGGCAGCTCGGCCAAGGTCGACTGGATAGCCGTGTCGGACTTGGCGAAGGCGGCGGTCGTGGTCTGCAGATTGCGCAGGGTCTCGGTGACGGCGCCGACATTGTCAGGGCTTAGCAGATCGTTCAGCCGGTCGACCGTGACGCTCGCTTTGGTCAGGAGTTCCTGGGCCGAGGTCGATGTTGCTTGCAGGAAGGACGCACCCTCGCGAATTTCCGGATAGGGCTTATCGCCCTGCCTCTTCTTCGGCTTGATCTGGTCCGATTCGAGGCGGCCGGCAATCTGGATGTAGGGCGAGCCGGCGATGAACGGCTTTTCGAAAACCGCGTAGGAACGATCGCGGATATCGATCGACCACTCGACCGCGACAGTCACCTCGATCTTCTCCGATACCCGCTCGCGGCCCGTCGAGCGCTGGATATCCATGCGCGACGTAAGCTGGATATTGCTCACACGGCCGACCCGGAGGCCGCGGTAGAAGACCGGCGAATCGTTGGTCAACCCCTGCACGTCGCCAGAGAACAGGATCACGTAGTATGCGTAGGCTGTGCGGTCACCGGCACGCAGTTTCCAGACCACGAAGCCTGCCACTGCCGCAATAAACAGCAGCATGGCGGCGCCGATCAACACATAGGGCGATCTTCTTTCCATCGGAAGCTGCTTCTACTCCTGCCTCGAGGCCCGGCCACGCGGCCCGTGGAAATATTCCCGTACCCAGGGATGATCGTACGCGAGCATTTCTTCCATGGTACCTACCACGACGCGCTTGTCGAGGAGGACCGCGATGCGGTCGCAGATGGCGTTCAGGCTGTCCAGGTCGTGGGTCACCATCAGAACCGTGAGACCGAGGCTGTGGCAAAGCCCCTTCACGAGTTCGTCGTAGTGCGCGGCGCCAATTGGATCGAGACCGGCCGTCGGTTCGTCCAGGAACAGGAGTTCCGGATCGAGGGCCAGGGCGCGGGCGAGGCTCGCCCGCTTGCGCATGCCGCCGGAGAGTTCGGAAGGCTTCTTTTCACCGGTATCGGCCGGCAGGCCGACCAGCGCCACCTTGAGCGCCGCGATCTCGCGCATGGTCGGCTCCTCGAGCTCGGCATGCTCGCGGATGGGCACGATGATGTTCTCGGTGACGTTCAGCGAGGAAAACAGGGCACCGTCCTGGAACTGCACGCCGGTGCGCGCCAGCAGATGTCGCTTGGCCTTGCCGTGCAACGTGCTGGCATCGACGCCCAGCATTTCGATCGTGCCCTTGCGTGCCTCGTTCAGGCCGACGATGGTCCGCAGCAAGACCGACTTGCCGGTACCCGAACCACCCACCAGGCCGACAATCTCGCCTTTGAATACGTCAAAATCGAGATTGTCGTGGATGATGTTGTCGCCGAACTGCGTGCGGATGCCGCGCAGCCTCAGCGCGACCCCCCGCCCGTTCTGATGATCAACGAGCTGTCCGCCGTCAGCCATCATACGCCCGCGAGCAGGAAGATGATTGAAAATATGGCGTCGAGCACGATGACGCAGAAGATCGCCTCGACGACCGACTTGGTCGTGAGCTGACCGACGCTCTCAGCACTGCCCTTCACCTGCAGGCCCTCGAAGCAACCGATCGTAGCGATCACGATGCCGAATACCGGCGCCTTGATCATGCCGGTATAGAAATGCCAGATGCCGACCGTGTCGCGCAGACGATCGAAGAACTGCACGAAAGTGAAGTCGAGATAGACGGTACAGGCCACCGCACCGCCCAAAAGGCCCGTCATATTGCCCCAGAAAGCAAGCAACGGCATCGCGAAGACCAGCGCCATGATGCGCGGCAGGACCAGCCATTCGACCGGATTCAGGCCGATCGTGCGCATGGCGTCGACTTCCTGATTCACCTGCATGGTGCCGATCTGGGCGGTGAAGGCGCTCCCCGACCGGCCGGCCACGATGATGGCCGTCAGGAGCACGCCCAGCTCCCGGAACATGCCGATCGCCACGGCCTCGACGGTAAATGTCTCCGCGCCGAACTGCTTGAGCTGCTGGACACCCTGATAGGCGATGACGACGCCGATCAGGAAACAGAGGATCCCAACGATCACCAGCGCGCGGATCCAGACTTCGTACATCTGGCGGATCACGGCATTGATGCGGAACCGCTTGGGCTGCAGACAGGCCTCGACAAAAACCACCAGGATCTCGCCGAAGAAAGCGCAGAGATTTACGGCCTGTGCATAAAAGCCCAGGGCGTTGCGACCGATCTCCTCCAACCAATGCGCAAACCAGTTCACGCGGTGCTCGGGTGGAGCGACACACATGTTCTTGCGCACGACGTCGAAGAGGTCGGCCTGCGCCTGGTCCTTCGTCATGACCTCGGCGTTGGGCCCGCCGCCGACAAGCGCCAGAATCTCGAGGGCGCCCGCAGTGTCGAGCTGCTCGACGGAGCGGGCGTCGACGCTACGCGGCTCGGCCTTGCCGGCGCCGGCTGCCTGCAGTGCTTTCTCCGCCTTCTGACGGATGCCGCGGACACTAAAAATCGTCCAGGTCCCGCCGACTTCTACGACGGGCTTGCCTGACTGCATTGTGCAACGGATTGTCGGTTCGGCTTCGGCCATCGCGGAGATTAGTCGTCGCAGCCGTTCTTGCTGTCAATCTTTCTGCACGTTGCCTTGCCCCCAACGCACTGGCACCATCCGGCAGTGGAGGAATTGATGGGCAAATGGCCGCGGCTGGACAAGATCGAGATGATCGACGGTCCGATCGATGATGAAAAATACGAACATCAGCTCAAAAAACTGCAAGATCAGCTTCTCGACCTCCAGATTCATTATCTGCGGACGGGTGGCCGTGTCCTCATCGGCATCGACGGCTGGGACGCGGCCGGCAAGGGCGGTTTGATCGAGCGTGCGGTCGCGGGGCTCGAGCCCAAGTCGGTTCATGTCTGGCGGATCGGCGCGCCAACTGCCGAGGAGCAGGGCCGCCACTATCTCTGGCGCTTCTGGGATCGACTGCCGGTGCGTGGCGACTGGGCGATTTTCGATCGCACCTGGTACGGCCGCGTCCTCGTGGAGCGCATCGAGGGGTTTTGCAGCAAGGACGCCTGGAAACGCGCCTACAACGAAATCAACGAGTTCGAGCGGCAGCTTACCGACGATGGCGTGCGGATCGTGAAGCTCCTGGTCCATGTCAGCGAGGAAGAGCAGAAGCGCCGCATGATCGATCGCCTGACCAGGCCCTACAAAAGGCACAAGGTCGGCCTCGAGGATTTCCGGAACATCGCCAAGCGTAAAGAATATCTCGAAGCCTACGACGACATGCTCGAGAAGACGGATACCAAGAACGCGCCCTGGCACGTCATCGCCTCCGACAACAAGAAGCATGCAAGGCTGATGGGCCTCGGCATCATGGCCGAAGAGCTCGGCCGCGGCGTCGAACTCACTGAACACCAGCTCGATCCCAAACTCGCCGACGCAGCTTACAAGGCCTGGGGCTGGAAGCTCAGGAAAGCCGACGAAGACAAGGGAGACAAGAAGAAGTAGCGGCTGCTACCCTTCGGTCGCGGACGAAGCATGAGCCGCCCCCTGCCGGCTAGTATGTTACTCCTGAGTAAGAGTGGAGTTCGTTGATGTCCGTCGGCCAAACCCGCGTCTTCGTCGGCTGGTGGGTGGTCACCGGCGCCTTCCTCTGCATGCTGACGGGATTTGCCGTCGCCTACTCCTTTGCTGCCTTCTTCGGCGCCCTGGAAACCGAGTTCGCCGCCCGCCGCGGCGAGACCTCGCTGGTCTTCTCGATCTGCGCCTTTCTCTACTTCACCCTTGGCCTGCCGGCGGGTCTGATTGCCGATCGCGTCGGTCCACGCCCCGTCGTGTTCGGCGGTCTGCTGCTGATTGCGGTTGGGCTGGTCGTCGCCGCGGGCGCCACCAGCCTGTGGCAGGTCTATCTCGGCTACGGCATCGGGGTCGGCGTGGGCGTGGGTTTGTCCTACGTGCCGAGCGTAGCGGCCGTGCAGCGCTGGTTCGTGCGCAAGCGTGGCACGGCGATCGGGCTCGCCGTGGCCGGCATCGGTGTCGGCACCTTGATCGGCGCGCCTCTCGCTCACGAGCTGATCGCAGCGGTCGGCTGGCGCAAGACCTACCTCGTTCTCGCCGCCCTCACCGCGGTCGGAGCGATCGTGTCTGGCATGCTGGTCCGCCGCTCACCCGAGCATTATGGCCTTGCGCCCGATGGCGACCCACCCGTCCCCAAGGGCGCTCCGCCTGCAATCCCGCTCGGCCTTACCCTGCGCGAAGCGGCACGCACCCGCCCCTTCTGGACGATCTACATCGGTGCGCTGCTGATGTCGTTCGGCCTGTTCGTCCCCTTTGTCCATCTGGCACCCTATGCCACCGACATGGGATTGGGTGAGGGTTTCGGCGTCTTGCTGATCGTTCTGCTGGGGGTTGGCAGCACCGTCGGTCGCTTCATGTTTTCGAGCCTTACCAACCTGCTCGGCCGCCGGCGCTCCTTCGCTGCCATGTATGTCGGCGCCGGACTGATGATGGTGGTCTGGTCGCAGTCGACCAGCTCTGTCGCCCTGATCATCTTCGCCCTGCTGTTCGGCGCGTTCTATGGCGGCTTTGTCGCCATCGCCCCCTCGCTCGCCGCCGATTACTTCGGCGGTCGGGCGCTCGGCTCGGTGATCGGTGCGCTCTACAGCGGCGTCGGGGTCGGCGCGCTCCTGGGCTCACCCGCTGCCGGCTATGCCTACGACTTCTTCGGCAGCTATGCCGGCGCCATCCTGGCAGGCGCCGCGCTCTGCGCCGTCTCCTTCGTCATCACGCTCCTGATGCAGGAGCCTGCGCGCTGGCTAGCGGAGCGTGGCAAGTCGCCGTGACGTCGGGGCCGAGCCGGCCCGCGATCCACGGCAAGGCTTCGCGCATTGCCTCCTCGAAGCGCCATGGCGGATTGATGACCGCGAGGCCGCAGGCGGCGAGCTTGCCGGGCTCCACGCCGGCTCCCAAGCGCAGCTCCATCACCAGCAGCTTCAAGTCCTTCAAGGCGTCGACGAAGGCTGCCGTGACCTCCTCGTCCTTGATCGGATACCAGACCGCGTAACAACCGGTCGCAAACCGCCGCAGGCCCTGCCGAACGGCACGCAGCAACGTCTCGAACTCGTTGGTCGCCTCGAAAGGCGGATCGATCAACACGAGGGCACGACGTTCGACCGGCGGCAGCAGGGCCTTCAGCGCGTGATAGCCATCGGCCTGTCGCACCTCGACCGCACGGTCGCCGGCAAATTCCCGCTTCAGCGCCAGTGCCTCGTCAGGATGACGCTCGCAGGCAATGAAACGATCGCCCGGACGCAGTGCGGCCCGGATCAGGCGCGGTGAGCCGGGATAGCGGCGCAGCGTTCCCGATGGAGCACCAAACTTGCGATCGTAGGCTTGGACGGCTGCGAGGTAGCGCGCAACTGCGGCCGGCACGCCGCCAGCCCTGCTCTCGGCCATCAGCCGCCCGATGCCCGCCTCGGCCTCGCCGGTACGCCGCGCCTTGTCGGCTGCAAGATCGTAGCCGCCGGCGCCGGCATGCGTGTCGAGCACGAAAAGCTTCTTGTCCTTGGCCGTCAGCAGCCGCAGCAATTCGCAGAGGGCGGTATGCTTCAAGAGGTCGGCGAAATTGCCGGCGTGATAGCCGTGGCGGTAGTTCATGCGCCTGCCTATAGCATCCGAGGTCTGGATTGTGCTTCAACGGCTGCACGATTGAGGGGGACCAAATGGCCACGCATGAACTGCATTCTTCGCCCGAGACCTGCCATTGGGGCTATTTCGACAGCCAGCTTGAGCCGCAGCTGCGCGTGAAATCGGGCGATATCGCCTCCATCCACTGCGTTTCCGGCGCTGCCGAGATCCTGCCTGGCGAGCCCTACAATGTGCTGCCCGAGCATCGTGAGATCCTGGCCAAGCTGAAGCCCCATATCGGCCGCCACATCCTGACCGGCCCGGTCCACGTCGAGGGCGCCGAGCGCGGCGACGTACTGGCCGTCGAAGTGCTCGACATCAAGTTCCGCACCAACTGGGGCTGGAACGTCCAGCGGCCGCTGATGGGCACCCTGCCGGAAGATTTCCCCTTCTACCGCCTGACGCACATTCCGATCGATTCCAACCGTGGCGTCTGCACGATGCCGTGGGGCACCGAGATCGAGCTCAAGCCCTTCTTCGGCATCATGGGCGTTGCCCCACCGCCGGAATGGGGCCAGTGCAGCTCGGTCGAGCCACGCGCCTTCGGCGGCAACATCGACAACAAGCACTTCCGGGTCGGCACGACGGTTTACTTCCCCGTCTTCGCCGAGGGCGGCTTGTTCTCGACCGGTGACGGTCACGGCGTCCAGGGCGATGGCGAGGTCAATCTCACGGCGCTCGAGACGTCGCTGTCGGGCACCTTCCGCTTCACCGTGCGCAAGGACATGAAGCTCACCAATCCGCGCGCCGAGACGGCCACGCACTGGATCACGCACGGCTTCGACCAGGATCTCGACGATGCGGCCAAGGAAGCGCTGCGCGACATGATCCGGCTGATCACGGCCAAGACCGGCCTGAAGCCCGAGGACGCCTACATGCTCTGCAGCCTGCAGGCCGACCTGCATGTCACCCAGACTGTGGACGGCAACAAGGGCATCCACTGCATGATCGAGAAGAAGCTGATCGGCGGATGACGTGACCGGCCCGTATCTGCTCAACGAGGCGGTGGCGCGCCATGACGATGCCGAGTGGGCGCGCCACGCCCTGGAGATCATCCAGAACGACCAGCGGCGCTCGGCCGACACCCACCTGCTGCGGCTTGATATCCCGGCGCTCGACGGGATCGACCTCTATCTGAAGGACGAGTCGACCCACCCAACTGGCAGTCTCAAGCACCGGCTGGCGCGCTCGCTCTTCCTGTTCGGCATCTGCAATGGCCGCATCCGGCACGACACACCGATCGTCGAGGCCTCGTCCGGATCGACGGCGATCTCGGAGGCATACTTCGCGCGCCTGCTCAGCCTCCCCTTCCATGCCGTGATGTCGGCTGCCACGTCGGCGGAGAAGATCCAGGAGATCGAGCGCCAGCACGGCAAATGTCACCTGGTGGCCGACGGCAAGGGCATCTACGCCGCTGCCGAGGAGCTCGCCGGCCAGCTCGGCGGCGTTTACATGGACCAATTCACCTACGCCGAGCGCGCCACCGATTGGCGGGGCAACAACAACATCGCCGAATCGATCTTCGAGCAGATGAATCGCGAACGCTATCCAGTGCCGACCTGGATCGTCATGAGCGCCGGTACTGGCGGCACCTCGGCTACGCTCGGCCGCTACATCCGCTACAAGCGCTTCGCGACGCGCCTCTGTGTCGCCGACCCCGAGTATTCGGCCTTCTTCGAAGCCTTTGCCAAGGGCAACCCGCAGGCAGTCAGCGAGAGGGCTTCACGCATCGAGGGCATCGGCCGGCCGCGGGTCGAGCCATCGTTCGTGCCCAACGTCATCGACCGCATGTTGCAGATACCTGACGTCACGTCCTTGGCAGCGATGCGCGTGCTGTCGCGGCAACTCGGCCGCAAGGTCGGCGGCTCGACCGGAACGAATTTCTTCGCGCTGTGCCTGCTTGCCTCGCGCATGCGCGCCGACGGACTGAAAGGTTCGCTGGTCTCGCTGATCTGCGACAGTGGCGAGCGTTACGGACATACCTATTACAACGACGACTGGATCGCTGCCCAAGGTTTCGATCTCGGCGCCAGCGAGACGGCACTGGAGGCCTTCCTCCAGAGCGGCGAGTCGCTCCTCTAGCCGTCCTTCCCGACTATCGCTGGCCGCGCCGAATTATGCGGTCTGCACCGCCTGCTGACGCCGCACCGGCAGCGGCGGGAAAGCGAGCGCCATGGCGACGGCCGCGAGCCCCATGCCGAAGGAAGCGACGTAGAGGAAGCCGTAACCGTTGAACGTATCGAAGATCCAGCCGCCGACGGCGGGGCCAAGGGCCATGCCCAGGCTCGAGATCATCGCAGCCGCGCCGAACACGGTGCCCATGATGCGCATCGGGAAGTATTCGCGGGCGATCACCGCATAGAGCGGCATCACACCGCCGTACGCCATGCCGAAAAGGATCGCCACGGCGTAGAACTCTCCGATCTCGCGGGTGAAGTAGTAGCTTCCCGCGCCCAAGGCCTGGACCATGAGGCCCAGCACGACGATGCGCCTGGCGCCGAACTTGTCGCCAAGCAGGCCAAACAAAATGCGCCCGCCCAATCCTGCCAGACCTTCGACGCTGTAGATCGTAACCGCCGTCATCGCCGACAGCCCGCAGGTCAGCGCATAGCTCACCGTATGGAAGATCGGGCCTGAATGGGCGGCGCAGCAGAAGAAGAACGTCACGGCGAGGACGATGAACTGCGGGGAGCGCAGCGCCTGCGCCACCGTCATCCCCTCCCCTCCCTCGGCCGGCAATCCGGCGACGATACTGCTCGCGGGCGGCGGCCGGCGGACCAGAAGTGCCGCCGGTATCAGCAACACCCAGGCCATAACGGCGATCACGAGCAGTGCCGTACGCCAGTCGTAGGATTCGATCAGCCAGCTCGCGAACGGCGAGATCGTCATGGGCGCCACGCCCATGCCGGCCGAGACGAGAGAGACAGCAAGACTGCGGCGCTCTTCGAACCACCCCGTGACGGTCGCAATCATCGGCGCAAAGACGGCGCCGGCCGCAATGCCAACCACCACGCCGTAGATGATCTGGAATTCGAGCAAGCTGGTGGCGCGGCTGGCCAATGCGAGCCCCAGACCCAGCAGAATGGCCCCTGCCAGTACGACGATACGCGGGCCGAAGCGGTCGGTGAGGATACCCCAGCCGAAGGCAGCGACACCCATTGTCAGGAAGTCGAGCGTCATGGCGCTTGAAATGCCGGTGCGCGACCAGCCGGTGGCATCCGACATGGGTTGCAGGAAGACCGCGAGCGAGAACATGGCGCCGATGGCGACGCATCCCATCAGCGCTCCGGCGCCGACGATGACCCAGCCGTAAGACCGTTCCATGGCCGATCCTTTCGAATTCCCTAATACTTAACCAATAAGTTAAGTATTTTAGTGATCGTTGGCAAGAGATGAAAATGCCCCGATCCGGAGTGGTCAATCCGGCTTGATGTTGGCGTCGCGAATGAGGCGCCCGAAGCGCTCGTATTCCTGGGCGTTGAAGCGGGCGAACTGTTCGACGCTCATGTTCCCCGGCTCGCCGCCGAGACCGCGAAGCTTCGCTTGAACGTCAGACAAAGCCACCGCACGGGCAAGCTCTGCTTGAAGCCGCGCCACCACGTCGGGCGGGGATCCTGCCGTCACGTAGACGGCGTACCAGGTCGCCATGTCGAAACCTGGCAGGCCGGCTTCGATCAAGGTCGGCACATCGGGCAGTTCGCTGCTGCGACGGTCGGAGGTCACCGCCAATGCCTTGAACTTTCCGGCCTTGATCTGGCCCATCGCCGAAGAGGTCGTGTCGAACATCATCTGGACGTTGCCGGCGATGATATCGAGATGGGCCTGGGCACTGCCTTTGTAGGGCACATGTACGCCCTTTACGCCCGCTGCCATATCGAAGGCCTCGCCCGCGATATGCTGCGTGCTGCCGACGCCTGAAGAGCCATACTTGAACTCGCCCGGCTTCGCCTTCATCTGCGCAATGAGCTCCTGCACAGAATTGACCGGCACCGATGCTCCGACCACCAGCACATTGGGCACGCTCACCACGAGGCCGATCGGCGTCAGGTCCTTGATCGGATCGAAGGAGAGCTTGAGAAGATGCGGCGCAATCGCCTGCCCGGTGTTGGTGGCCACGAGCAGCGTATGGCCGTCGGCCGGCGCCTTGGCCGTGAGATCGGCGGCGATGGTGTTGGAAGCACCGGGCTTGTTCTCGACCAGGAATGTACCCTTGAGCTGCTCGGCGAATTTGTCCGCGAGCATGCGCGCCACGATATCCGTGCCGCCGCCGGCATTGGCGCCGACCATCAATCGCACGGGCTTGGTCGGATAGGTTGTCTGCGCTTTGACAGCCAGTGGCGCCAGCAGAACAGCCGATGCCAGGAGGCCTCTGCGCTTCACGGCGCCGGCTCCACCGAAAGTTCGGTGCCGTTCACGGCTTTCACACGCACCTTGGCGCCCTTGACCATGTCAGGTCCGGAGACGTTCCAGCTTCCGTCTCCCAAGTTGACCCGGCCGCGGCCATTGAGGATCGGGGCATCGAGCACGAACGTGCGGCCGATCATGGCGTCGCCGCGCGCGTTCAGGGTGTTGGGCGGTCCATCGATGTGCTGCAGGCGCCGCAAAGTCCGCCGCAGGCCCACGGCCGAAAGTACGGAGACGACGGCAAAGATGAGGAGCTGAAATTCGAGCGAAAGGTCGGAGGCGATCAGGAGGACGAAGCCCGCCGCTGCTGCACCGAACGCCAGGAAAAGGAACACCACGCCGGGCAGCATCATCTCGAAGACGAGCAGCACGGCCGCGAGCGCCCACCAATACCAGAAGATGATCTTGAAGCTCATGGCTTACCCTGCGTTCGGAACCGATCCACGCGAGCGCGGCACAGCGTCGGCCGCGCGCGACTGGGCCTCCTTGGCCAACTCACCGATGCCCGCGATCGACGCCATGACGCCGGCAGCCTCCACGGGAAGGAAAAAGACCTTCGAGTTATTGCTCGAACCCATGCGGGACAGTGCCTCGACATACTTGGTGCCGAGGAAGTAGTTGGTCGCCTGCACGCCGTTACCGGCGATCGCCTGTGCCACCACGGACGTCGCCTTGGCTTCGGCCTCGGCCAGACGCTCACGCGCCTCGGCGTCGCGGTAAGCGGCTTCGCGCCGGCCCTCGGCTGTCAGGATCGCCGACTGCTTCTCGCCTTCGGCGCGCTGGATGCTCGATTCGCGCACGCCCTCGGCTTCGAGGATGGTGGCGCGCTTCTCGCGCTCGGCCTTCATCTGCCGGCCCATCGACGCGACCAGATCCTCGGGCGGCGCGATGTCCTTGAGTTCGATGCGCAGGACCTTGACACCCCATGGACCGGTCGCCTGGTCGATCACCGCCAGCAGGGTGTTGTTGATCTCGTTGCGCTTGGACAGAACCTCGTCGAGCGCCATGTTGCCCATGACCGAGCGGATGTTGGTCAGCGCCAGGTTGGTGATGGCGAGATGGAGGTTCTGCACCTCGTAGGCGGCCCGCGCCGCGTCGATCACCTGATAGAAGGCCACCGCATCGACCTGCACGGTGGCGTTGTCCTTGGTGATGACCTTCTGCGCCGGGATATCCAGGACATTCTCCTGCATGTTCATCTTGCGCCCGACGGTATCGATGAAAGGCACGATGAGATGCAGGCCGGGCGAAAGCGTGCGCGTGTACTTGCCGAACCGCTCGATCGTCCAATTCGTGCCCTGTGACACGGTCTTGACGCCCGCAAACACAAGGACGAGCGCCACGACGACCAGCGCCAGAACGAAAATCAGCGCACCAGACATATTCAAGCCTCCCCGACTTCATCAAGACCCTAGCCCAAGCGGATGCGTAGGGCCAACGCTGAGGCTAGAGTCCGGCGATCGCCGCAGGAGGTTTCTTCGTGCTTGAGCCCATCTGGGAACCGCTGACCAGCTATCGCAGCTATCCGCCCGCGCAAATGACGGAACGGGCGCAGTCTTTTCACGCCGAACTGCGCCGCCGGCGCACGGTGCGCGACTTCGACAGCCGTCCTGTGCCGCGCGATGTCATCGAGACATGTCTCCTCGCCGCTGGCACCGCACCGTCGGGGGCGAACCTGCAGCCGTGGCACTTCGCTGTCATCGAGAGTCCGGCTGCCAAGAAACGCATCCGCATTGCCGCCGAAGCAGAGGAGCAGGCCTTCTATAGTGGACGAGCCCCCAAGGAGTGGCTCGAAGCGCTGGCTCCGCTCGGCACGGATGCAGACAAGCCATTCCTCGAAGAGGCGCCGTTGCTGATCGCGATCTTCGCACAGAAGTCCGGCACGCGACCCGACGGCCGCACCGTGAAGCACTACTACGTGCCGGAGTCGGTCGGCATCGCCACAGGCTTCCTGATCGCCGCCCTGCACGATGCTGGACTGGCGACGCTCACGCACACGCCAAGTCCGATGGGTTTCCTGAACGAGATCTGCGCACGGCCGGCCTGGGAGAAGCCGACGATCCTACTGGTGGTCGGCTATCCCAAGGCGAAGTGCCGGGTGCCCCATCATGGCGGGCTGAGAAAGAAGCTGGAAGAAATCAGCTCGTGGGTTTAGGCGCGCTCACTAGTGGCGCGTGTCGGTCGCCAGCCAGCGATCGAGGAAACCGTCGATCCAGCGATCAAGGGGCGGATCGTAGAGCGGGTGCATGGAGAGGTGAACGCCACGCTGCTGCGCGCCCGGCATCTTGAGCCGCTCCGACGCCTTGAGCGTCCAGATGTCCTTCATCTCGAGCGTCACCTCGGGATGGAATTGGAAGCCGAATGCGTTGGGACCGCAGCGGAAGCCCTGAACGGGATAGCGATCGTTGGTGGCCAACAGCTCACAGCAATCCGGGATGGTCATGCCTTCGCGGTGCCACTGGTAGACCTTCATCGGCGCCTTGAACCAGGTGCGGCCGGCTTCCGTCGGTTCGATATCGACATAGCCGATCTCGACGAGACCCTTGGGATGCGGTCCTACGCGGCCGCCCGCAGCCCGCGTCAGCAACTGGGCGCCGAGGCAGAGGCCGAGATAGGGAACGCCGGCCTCGATCACGCGCGGGATCCAGTCGAGTTCGCACTTGATGCCGGCGAGCGTACCGCAGTCGTTGGCCGACATCGGGCCGCCAAAAATCACCACGCCGGCATAGTCCGACAGGTCTTCAGGCAGCTCGCAGCCGAGATTTGGGCAGAGGCGGTGAAGCTCGTAGCCGCGCTTCTCGAGGAGGGCGCCGACCCGACCGGGCCGCGAATGCTCCTGATGCACGACGATAGCTATCTTCTTGGGAGAAATTTTTTTGGGCTTCTCAGCCATTACCGTCATGGATTTGCAAGATACGTGTCGGTTGTGGCAACGACAAGGCGAACCGGAAGCGGAGGGACGAAATGGCGCGGCAGCTCGACTTCTACTTCGATTGCTCCAGCCCGTGGACCTATCTCGCCTTCCACGCGATCCAACCTCTCGCTGCGGAAGCAGCTGCAGAAATTGTATGGAAGCCGATCCTGGTCGGCGGTGTGTTCAACGCCGTCAACCAGACGGTCTACGATAGCCGCGCCAAGCCCAATCCGCGCAAGCAGGCCTACATGCTGCAGGATCTCGATGCCTGGGCGAAGCTCTACGGCCTCGACATCGTCTTTCCGCCCAAGGTCTTTCCGGTCAACAGCGTGAAGTGCATGCGCGGTGCCTTCGTTGCCCTCGATGAAGGCAAGCTGGTCCCTTATGCGACCGCAGCCTTCGAAGCCTATTGGGGCAACGACCTCGACATCGCGCAGGAGGCCGTGCTCGCCGACATCGCGACGCGGGCAGGACTGGAGCGTCAACGTTTCTTCGCGGGCATAGAGACCGACTCCTGCAAGGCCCGCCTGCGCGCCAATACCGACGAGCTGATCGCGCGTGGCGGCTTCGGCAGCCCGACCATCTTCGTGGGCGACCAGATGTTCTTCGGCAACGACCGCATGCCGCTGATCAAGGCAGCGTTGGACGCAACCTGACGGAGGCAAAATGAGTGCCAACGACGATCCGCAATTCTGGGCGAAGGCGCGCGCCCATCTCGTACGCTATGGCGGCGCCTTCTCACCGCTGATCGCGGAACGTGCCGAAGGCAACTACTTCACCGACGCCGACGGACGAAAGATCCTCGATTTCACCTCCGGCCAGATGAGTGCGATCCTGGGCCACAGCCACGCCGAGATCGTCGCCGTGACCCGGCACTACATCGGCGAGCTCGACCATCTCTACTCGACCGTCCTATCTCGCCCGGTCGTCGACCTGGCGGCGCTGATCGCCAAGATCTCGCCGGGCAAACTCGACCGCGTGCTGCTGGTGTCGACCGGCGGCGAGTCGAACGAGGCAGCGCTACGCATGGCGAAGCTCGTGACCGGCCGCCACGAGATCGTCGCCATGAGCCGCTCCTGGCACGGCGTCACGGGAGGCGCCGCGTCGGCCACCTACTCCTCCAGCCGTAAGGGCTACGGTCCACCCCAGCCAGGATCACTGGTCCTGCCGTCACCTGACACCTATCGCTCGCGCTTCATTGACGAGCGTGGCGTCTACGATTGGAAGGGCGAACTGGACTTCGGCTTCGACCTGGTCGACCGCCAGTCAAGCGGCTCACTGGCTGCCTGTATCGTCGAACCGATCCTGAGCTCGGGCGGCGTGCTCGAACCGCCTGAGGGCTGGATGGCGGCGCTGGCCGAGAAATGCCGGGAGCGCGACATGCAGCTCATCTTCGACGAGGCGCAGACCGGCCTCGGCCGTACCGGCCATCTCTTCGCCTGCGAGCATGACGGCGTGGTGCCCCAGTATCTGACCCTATCCAAGACCCTGGGAGCCGGCCTGCCGCTCGCCGCCATGCTGACGACACCGGAGATCGAGGACATCGCCGCGGAGCGTGGTTACCTCTTCTATACAACCCACGCCTCTGATCCCCTGCCGGCGGCGGTCGGGCTCAAGGTCATCGAGGTGATCCTGCGTGACCGCTTCACGGAGCGCGCGGCAACCCTCGGCCGCCGCCTGAAGGACGGTCTGCAAGCTTTGCAGCAGCGCTACGACTGCATCGGTGACGTCCGCGGCCGTGGTCTGCTCCTCGGCCTCGACCTGGTGAAGGATCGGCGATCGCGGACGCCCGACCCCGAACTCGCCCAGCAGGTAGCGCGCGCCTGCCTGGACCTGGGAATGATGACCAGCGTGGTCCGCGGCGGCTTCGGCATCTTCCGCATCGCCCCACCCCTTACCGCCACCGAAGCCGAAATCGACCTCGGGCTGGAGATCTTCGATCGGGCGATCACCAAAGCTTTACAGTGAAATTGGCAGATTTCCCGGCCTTCTCGCTCCATACGCAGTATTTGCGTTTGAAACGAGCGTCTATCTGTTGTACCCGCTGGCGGTTTCCGGGCCATGTGTTGGGAGTGTGCGGATGATCAAGGTGCTGACGCAGGTAGCGATTCTCTCGGCATGTACCCTTGCACTGGGCGCCTGCACGCTCGGACAGGGTGGTAGTACGGCAGCAGCGCCGACCAAGGCCGCGGCCCCGGACTACCAGGCCCCCTCGCCTCCGCCACCGCCTGCCGGCCAGATCCGCGCAATCTGCTATAGCGAAGCCGACATCACCCACGTCCGGTCCCGCATGGTGCAGCAGGAGTTGCAGGTCATAACCCTCCAGTGCCAGAGCGGCGGCGGCAAACGTGCCTACGAGCGCACCTATGCCGACTTCGTCGGTAAGTTCCGCGCTGAATTTGCGACCAACGCCCGCGCGCTCTCCCAGATCGCCGCCCGCAAGCGCCTCAACGTCGATACCCTGGTGACCGAAATCGCCAACCGGACTGCCCAGCGCGCCCAGGTCGACAAGGAATTCTGCTCTCGTGGCAAGCGCGCCTTCGACTGGGCGCTGGACGCCAAGGTAACGAGCCTTGCCCAGGTCCCGCCGCCGTACGATGTCGGCCCCGACATGAACATCTGGCCCTGCCCGGCCCAGTAACCGGCACCAGACAAGCAAGACAAAGGCGGTCTCAACAGACCGCCTTTTCTTTTGGACGGGATGATCTTCCTCAGATGTGCTGGGCAGTGCCGCTTCGACCGCCGCGCGTTGCGTCGATGGGCGCAGACGTCGCGGCCTTCAAGACGGCGAGATAGCCCGGCTTGATCTCCATGGCGTGACGACGACCGCCAGCCAGCAGGAGGCGGTGCGCTTCCGGAAGACGCCAGCAGGGCACGAACATGAACAGGTGATGCTCCAGGTGGTAGTTCACCCAGTAGGGCGCCATCAGGAGCCGGACCAGCGGATTGGCGTAGGTGGTGCGGGTGTTGCGCAGCGGATCGTCGTTGTCGGGAACGACTGCGTGCTCGGCGATGTTCCGGATGCGGCTGATGAACTGGTACCAGGTGGCGAGTGGCAGCAGCCACAGCACAGGGTAGAGCCACCAATAGCCCGCTGCACTGCAGGCGATCAGCATCGCGGCGTTCACGAGCAGAGAACCTTTCTCCCGCTGCCAGAACCGTCCGAGCCGGACGGCCACTGGCGCATCGGCCGGCCCCAAGGCGCGGCGGATCTGGTCACCGCGACGCAAATAGGCCGTCTGCCCTGTAAGGTCGCGCACGATCTTTCGGCGCAGGCTGGTGCGACTGATCGGAAACGGCGCCGAAAGGCCGAGGTCGGGGTCACCCGCCTGCTGCGTGAAGCGATGGTGCTGCAGATGATAGGGCCGATAGAGCGTCAGGCTCGTAAACACCGGATAGGCGCAGAACCAGCTTCCCACCCAATCGTTGAGACGCCGGTCGGCAAAGAGCAACCCGTGCGCAGCATCATGCATCAGGATCGCAAGCCCGAGCTGCCGGCCGCCGACCACCATCGCGCCGAGCAGGAAAGTGAACGGATTGGGCCACCAGGCGAAAATCGCCATGCTGCCCAGGATCAAAACCCAGGCGTGCAACACGAGCAGCGCACCGGTGAGGTTCGACTTGGCGCCGAGCCGCCGCTTCTCTTCCAGGCTCAGGAGATCACTTGCCGCGCTCATCACATCGAGGCTGCGCGTGGTCGTAACACCTGTCAACGCTGCCTCCGAACCGCTATCGTCCAGGCATGCAGAGCAAGACGGTACGAACGGACGTTCTCGAACTCGCCTACGAGGAGCACGGCCCCGCCAATGGCGCGGCTGTCATCTTGCTGCACGGATTCCCGTACGACGTTCGTTGCTTCGACCAGGTGGCGCCGGCGCTGGCGGCCGACGGCCATCGTGTCCTGGTGCCTTATCTGCGCGGCTATGGTCCCACGCGCTTTCTCTCACCCGCCACGCCACGCTCTGGCGAGCAGGCAGCACTCGGCCACGATCTACACCAGATGATGGATGCGCTCGACATCCAGCGTGCAGCTTTGGCCGGCTACGATTGGGGTGGACGAGCCGCCTGCATCGTCGCCGCCCTGTGGCCCGAGCGCGTACGCGGCCTGATAAGCTGCACGGGCTACAACATCCAAAACATCGCCACATCGAACGAGCCGGCATCGGCAGCCGCGGAGCATCGTTTCTGGTATCAGTACTACTTCCACACGGAGCGTGGACGCGCCGGTCTCACCCAGAACCGTCGCGATATCTGCAAGCTCCTCTGGAAGCTTTGGTCACCGGAATGGAAATTTGACGATGCGACCTTCGAGCGGTCAGCCCTCTCCTTCGACAATCCCGACTTTGTGGACGTCGTGATTCAGTCGTACCGTCACCGCTACGCCTATGCGAAGGGTGATCCTGCGCTGGTGCCGATCGAGGCCAGGCTCGCTGTGCAGCCGAAAATCTCGGTGCCGACCATCAACCTGCACGGCGGCCACGATGGCGTCGGCCCCGCACCGGAGATCGACCGCCAAGCCGGTCACTTTACCGGCCCCTACGAGCGGCGGATCCTCCCCGGGATCGGCCACAATGTTCCACAAGAAGCGCCAGCCGAAACGGTGGCGGCACTCCGAGATCTCATGAAGGCGACCCAGATATGACCGACATTGCACTGATTGGCGCCACCGGGAATGTCGGCAGCCGCATCCTTACCGAAGCGCTGTCACGCGGCCATGCCGTCACCGCGCTCACGCGCGACGCCTCCAAGATGAAGCCGCGCGCCGGCATGACCGTAAGGCAGGCGAGCACGACAGACGTCACAAACCTCGCCGCCGTTCTCGCCGGCCACGCCGTCGTCGTCGCTTCGGTCAAGTGGAACGAAGCCAACATCCGGGATGTACTCGACGCCGTGCGTCGTTCCGGCGTGAAGCGTGCGCTGTTCGTGGTCGGCGCCGGCAGCTTGATCCGATCCGACGGCCGTACACATCTCGACCATATGGCCGACAGGGGAGTGCAGCCGCCGACCTCCAAGCCCGCGTCCCTGGCGCTCGCAGAACTCCGCAAGGTGACCGACCTCGATTGGACGGCGATCTCGCCCCCCGCCTCGATTCGCCCCGGCGAACGCACTGGTGAATTCCGGCTCGGCGAGGATCACCTGCTCGAAGACGACGAGGGCCAGAGCCAGATCAGCTTCGAAGACTTCGCCATTGCGATCGTCGACGAAGTCGAGAAGCCCAAGCACTCTCGCCAGCGCTTCACAGCAGCCTATTGAACGGCGGCCCCTACTCCAGCGTTTCCAGAAGCCGCGTGCAGAGATAGGTCCGCGGTACCAGCGACGAGTAGTAGATCTGCTCGTCGATGGCGTGTGCGCCCTTGCCGTCGGCGCCCAGCCCATCGAGGGTCGGGATGCCGAGTGCCGCCGTGAAGTTGCCGTCGCTGCCGCCGCCGGTCAGCGGCACGTCGTGCAGTTCCTTGCCAATCTCGCGATAGATCGCCTGGGCCTTCTCGAACAGCGCCGAGATGCCGGCGTCCTTCTGGTAGGGCGGCCGGTTCATGCCACCTTCGACCGTGAGTGTGACGTCCTTGCCGATCGGTTCCAGGTTCAGGAACCAGTGGGTCATCTCCTCGGCGAGCTGCTGGCTGGGGACGCGCAGGTCGACGTCGGCCACGCATTCTGCTGGCGTCACGTTCACGCCGGAGCCGCCGCGGATCAGGCCGACGTTGCAGGTGATGCCACGGGCATAGTCGGTCTTGCCCTCGATGCGCTCGATCTGCCGCGCCATTTCGAGGATGGCGCTGCGACCGTCCTGATGGCGGACACCGGAATGGGCAGCCCGGCCCTTCACCGACAAAGTGAAGCGGCCGACGCCCTTGCGCGACGTCACGACCTTGTCGCCGTCGCGGCCCGGCTCCATGACCAGCGCGTATTTGTGGCCCTTCGCGGCCTCTTCGATGCGCGCCCGCGAAGTTGGGCTTCCAACCTCTTCCTCGGGAATGAACAGAAAGGTGACAGGCAGTTTGGTCCGCTTGCCCTGGCGGATCAGGTGGCGCAGCGCGTAGTAGGCGATGTAGCCGCCCGCCTTCATGTCGTAGATGCCGGGACCAAAGATGCTGTCGCCTTCGCGACGCACCTTCAGCTCCTTCTCGATCATGCCGATGGGATGCACCGTATCGAGATGGGCGAGGATCAGGATGCCCTTGCCCTCGCCCTGGCTCCATTCTGCCGGGGTCTTCGCCTCGAGGATGTCGCCGAACCCGTCACGCCCCGGGATACGCTCGAGCTTCAGCCCGAGGTCACGGAACTGGCCTTCGACATGATCGACGACCTTGTTGACCGACTTGGCGTCGTGGCTCGGGCTTTCGATGCTCACCCATTCCACGATACCGCCGAGCACCTCGTCGGCATCGATCTTGGGTTCATTCTTCATCCTCTCGGCGGCCATCGGTACTCGCTTTTCATTCAGACATCACTCACCCGGAAAATCGCACAATCAGGAGCGCCGGGCCATACTTCCACCGAGATGCGTGCAGTCAGGGAAGCTCATACCTCTTCAAGGCCACGACCGGGCCGAGGTTCATTCTGCCCGCACCTCCACGTCCGCCAGGCGGCGGAGCTGGATTGGCGGGAGGTGGAAGGAGCACGCCCTCGTCCGCAGTGGCTTGATTCCTGACCGCCAGACGATTGCCCGCTGCACCCGAGGCAAGCTTGCCGGCCACGAACCGGGCGATTCGTGGCGCTGCGACGCTGGTCCCCCCCATGGCGACCACCGAGCCGCTATGCGATCCGGCCGCCAGGATACCGTGATGCACCCGCGAATCCTCGCTTGGCGCCATGGCATCGGGCGAACGCGGTGGCGGTGGCAGCGCCTGAGCTCCAGCGGACGAATACTTCGCAGCTACCAACTCTTTTCGAAGGTAACCGCCTGCCACGATCGGAGCATCATCGATCAACGTCGAGCTGGTCGCGATCGCATTGATCGTACTTTCGCGTTTGACCACGCTGGCCGCGTCGTCGATCTCGATATCTCGCCCCGCATCGTCATATCGCTTGTAGTTGAAGTCCTCGAAGAAGGACTGGCGGCCGCGCAGTGGGAAGCCATAGAGCGAATCGTCCCGCTGTACCCAAGCGTGAACGGTCTCACTGGGCGTCAGCGCTACGTTCTTGAGGTCGATCACCCATACGCCCGCCGGCGCAAGTGGCGTGGCGGTATCGAGGGCCGTTGTCGGCAACAGCGAAAATCGAAACATTCTGCGATTCGTCAGGAGCGACGAGTAGTACCAAGCCTCGGCATAGGTCGAGCCACCTGTCCCGGTCCACGCGACAGGTCCGCTCGTCTCGGTGATAGTGTGGTATTCGCCTGTCGGCGCCGTCATGGTCACCTCGATCCGGTTACCGGCAACCCCAGGTCGCCGTTTGGGCAACCAGATCTCGGCAAAGCTCGGCGTCTTGTCATCCGGGAGGATGCGCCAACGGAGCGTTTGGACGGAAGTCGCGCTGGCAAAATTGATCTGGGCATGAGTGCGTGACAGGTGACTGTTGCCGGCGGGCAGAACGACGCGCAGGGAAATGCGGCGCGCCTTGCAGACCGCGATCGCCAAATCGATCGCAAGTTCGATATCCGCCGTCCCGTCATGCGGCCCCTCGAGACGCCCGTAGCTGAGGTTTATCACCACCGGTGAACGCGTAGCGCCCGGAATCGCCGCCGCCCTTTCCACGATGTACCAAATGGCATTCCAGATGTACGGGAAGAGCGACCCTCCGGACGTGTCGGCTGTCACCCTTATCGGAAGCTGCACAGCTATGATTGGCCGGTCGCTACGGGCAAGGGATGGATCCGAGCCGCTTGCAATGTCCATGACGTGCGTGCCGTGCGAGATCCGCCACGCCGCGGATTGGTGGCCATCCGTCTTGAAGTTGATCAGCCTGGCCTGACGATAGAGCAGGTCCTCGTCAACCTGGCCAGCCTTGGTACATCTGGCCAGCAGCGCATTGATCTGTCCCCTATCCAGTTCGCAGCCATGAGGAACCGGGTCTAAAACGGGGTTTGGAGGGGGAAGAAAGACCGGATAAGGCGGAACGGACGGACCGTCCTGCAGCCACCAATAGGCGACACGCGATTCGACGTTACCGCCGACAAATCTGCAAAATCGCTCATTAGCGAAAGCAATTCCGTCGTCGATGATTCCCATCACGACGGTCCCAGCCGGTGCGGCTCCGGCCGCCTGCGTCTTCTCCTCGCGCTTCTTCTTTTTATCGGCCACGTGTTCCGAAGGAGGCAACGAAGTCGAATCCAATGGACGCCCGGGACTCATGCTTACGACAGCGTCCCGGACATCCGCCCATAATTGCGGGTCCCAGCGGGGACTCGCGGCCACTGTGGCGCTCGAGGTACCAGGATCGAAGGCTGGGCCCGGCATAAAGCTCTTGAGAATGTAGTCCGAGCGGACCATCGCCGTGATGTACTTTGCATCCTCGGCGCCAACGCTGGAGTCGGTGAACAGAGACGGCACCTGAACCGCCGCCCGCCAATCGGCGCGCTTTTCTCTATCCTTGATGTGCTCGCCCTCGGCAAAGTCACGGGGCGTGACCCCATCTTTCAGGCGGAGGAAAACAGGGAGAAGCTCCTGTCCCTGCCGCTGCCGTCCCGGAAGGAAGAAGTAAGGCCGGCCAGCCCGCAGAACCCAGAAGAAGTATGGATCTATCCCGTCGAGATCGCTTTGGCTGAATTCACGCTGGCGGCGATCGGCGCTTGGTTTGTCCGTCATGGAAGACCTCGCAACTGATGATTGCCGAACGATTCAAGTCCACTCAGCCAACGCCTTACCCCAGAGCCAACCCAAAATCGTTTGAGTGGCGCTGACCGCCAATGGTTGAGTTCCTCCGAGCAAGGTCACATAAGCGGTCGCCGCGGTGCCTGCCGCGGTCGGAATTACCTGCTTCGCGGTCGCCACGTCATAGAATTCGAGCCAATAGAAATCGCCGTCACCGGGCGGCAACGTAACCGCGGTCGTCCCATCGGGGAACTTCGTTCCATCGAACGCGTATGCTTCATATGCGGCGTCGTTTTTGCAGCGATGCACAAAGTACTCGCCAAGTGTCAGACCGAGCAGCGCACCAGCGGCAGTGTCGACCGGAAAGTGCACCCCGGCGATGGTGCGGTTTATCGCGACGCGAGAAGCCAAGCGCATGAATTGCGCACCCCACTTCAGATCGGCGTATGGAAGAATAAACGGAGTTGCCGCGGCTGCAGCGGCCGCGGCTGCTGCGCTCAACAGCTTCAACAATACAACCGCTGTTATGAAGGTTTCGGTGGCATGGCCGCTCGGGAAGCTGCTGTGGCCCGGCGTCAGGATCATCGGCTGAATCTGTGGCGAATATTCATGGGGACGGCGAGCCGCCAGCGCATGCTTGAATCGCATCTCGGTAAAGTTCGCGAGACGTACCGCAGCTGCAATCAGCTCGTAGGTGAAAGGTGTGCGCGATGGGGAAAGGAATGCAATTGAAGTCATGAAGGCGACGGCGCCGCCCAACTGCGTCATGATTTCTGCCGCGCGGTCTGCTCGAAGATCAGCGTAGCTGTTCACAAAGCTCATTTGGCTTTCGAATATCGCATCCGTCGGCCGCGTCATTGTGACCAGATCTTGGAAGGAGGGAGTCGCTACATCGAGATGCTTCAACTTCATCTTTCCGGCCACAGTCGTGTCGGGGAAGAAGTGAAGATTAGAAAGAAGCTCGAAGTCGACGATGCTCGCCCTGACCCAAGGTTCCCAACGCTGAAGGTTATTCGGATCGTCGAGGGCGTGCTGGGCGATCACCGGTGATGGCAAGGGCGCCCATGTTCCCGCAATGCCGTCGCGGCTGTAGATCAGCGCCTCGGCCACCGGCCCCGAGTTCATGAGCCCAAGGCCGCCCAGTCCTCCAAGACCTCCGAGTCCCCCTAGGCCTCCGAGTCCCCCAAGCCCGCCGAGGCCTCCTAGTCCTCCGAGCCCACCAAGGCCGCCCAAACCGCCAAGTCCTCCCAAACCGCCCAGGAATGATTCCACAGACATGGCTGCCCCCTTCAGGTCAATGAGTTCAATCTGTCACTCTGGCACTCCCGCTTGACGCAACACCTCTGCAGCCGCCCGTCCAATCGGATAGTCGGCGGCCGGAGAGCTCCTTAGCCACCCGCTGACCGTCAGCGTTGGCTGAAGCTTCATGAGTTCCTGTACGGACTTGCGCGCATCGTCGAACCTACCGAGCTGCCACTGCGCGATCGTCATGACGCGCCAGCTGGACGTATGCTTGCGATTCGCCCTCAGCGAGCGCTGCGCCAGTTCGAACCCTCGTTCATATTGCTGATTGGCGAGGCAAGCTGTCGTCGCGAGCGAGTCGTAGAACCACCGATGCGGATCGAGCGGCGAGAGCTTGAGTGCACGCTCGGTGTGATCGACCGCCTGCTGCCCCTCGCTTCTGAAAGCATGGAGGGTACCCTTCAGTAGCCATGCGAGCGAATTGCTCGGGTTGATCTCCAGGGCGCTCTCATAGGATTCGTATGCAACGTCAAATTTCTTGAGCAGATTGACGTTCGCGAACCCGTTGATTGCAAGGGCAAGCGAACAATCAGGATCGATGTCCAGAGCACGCTTGGTAGCCTCCAATGCCAGGTAGGTGTCTTGCCGTGCATCCTGCGACCACCCCTGCTGGACCCTCAAGACGTGCCAATTGGCAAGCCATGCTAGCGGTATCGGATGGCGAATCCCGCGGTCGACCAGCTCCTGGAGCAGCCGACGCGCCTCCTCGAAATCAGGCAGCGACAACCGATACATCAGGCTGACTGCGCTCATGAGAAGTGTGTAGGCTTTGAGTGTCGGCAACGGCTGCGACCGCGTTCTCTGAAGTTCCCGGGTCGTCACTGCGGCGTTTACCGCGGTGATAAGACGGCCGATCAACTCTTGCTCTCCGCTGAGTATGGCAAAGGCGTCATCCTCAAGGCTCTCGGCCCAGAGGATCCGCCCCGATTTCGTTTCTGAGAGATTCACGTCGAGCTTCAGGCGTTTGTCGCCGTTACCGTAGGCACCGGACAGAACGTAGTCAGCGTTCAAGCGCACGCCGACCTCGCCCATGGGAACATCGCGGCCGCGGAACGCCGTTGTAGACAGACGTGAGACGAGATTCAGGCTCGAAGAATGGGAAAGTCCTCGGATGATTTCTTCCGCAAGCACTTCACCGAGCACTCCGTGGTCATGTGCAATGTTGCGGGATGCTAGGGGTATGACTGCAATCGATGGCGCCAACTCGTCGAGTAACGCCCCCTGTCTGATCATCGGATGTCGGCCCGGCGGACCTATCCGATAAGCCCTTATCGGTTGTGTGAGGTGGCGGACGAAGCAATCGCCAAGATCCTCGACGTCCGCGTCCAGGCTGGGCGTCAGGCCATCTCGCACATGCTGTGAGATCACGATCTCACCAGGCCCGGCAAGGCTCATAAGCCGTGCCGCTAGGTTCACGCCGCGACCGAGAACATCGTTGGCTTCGACGATTACATCGCTGACTTCCAGACCCATCCGAAGCATGATCTTTTGCTCGGCGGGCAGGCTGGCGTTCCGTCGTTCACTGGCGTCCTGAATTGCAAGGGCCGCAGAAACAGCGGATCTGACTTCGCTGAAGTCAAGGAGCATTCCATCGCCGAGGCTCTTCACGAGCCGTCCGTTATGCGATGGCAAAATGTCAGCCCTCACATCCTCGACGAGAGCGAGCCAACGCGAAATGGCGCCGACTTCATCCTGTTCGATGAGCCGGACAGACTCCACGACATCGACGAGAAGCACCGCACGCGTGGCCCAAGCCATATGGTGGCGTGCAGGAACCGTTCCCAGGTCGGGTCCTGTCATCGTTACCCCCTCGGTCGACCGATCAGGCCAACACGGAGTTCCCTGGGAACGATAGCAGCTTTTGATGGGTGTGAAAGCCACAACAGGCACTACTCGCGCGCCGGATGCCGGTCGACCGGTGCAGCGGTCGACCAGACTGCGTTCGCAATGCCGTGAAAAACTTTGATTTGCCTGCTTCGAGAGCAGATCGGCCGAGGCGCCGTTGTCACCGAAGCTCCGTGCCGTTTCGAGCCGTTCGTCGGCACATCCGGACACGGAGCAAATGCCTCGAGAAAGCTACCTATCGCTTTCTCGAGGCCAGGGCGTCAGATCCCTCAGATCGGGTCCCAGGTGAAGTATTCCGGCGAGCGCTTGAGGTCGGTGAAGAAGGGCTTCATCGACGGCACCGCGTGCTCGGCAATCGCTTCGAGGGTCCAGCCCTCGGAGTTGTGCACGGAGCGGACCGGACGGTTGGCATTGAACAGCATGATCTCGTTCATGCGCACACCGAAGATCTGCGAGGAAATGCCCTCGGCCGCATCGGAGAGCAGGAACACCGCCATCGGAGCGATCTTGGCCGGCGTCATCCGCTTGGACCGCTCGAGCCGCACCTTCTGCGCCTCGGTGTCGGCGGGGATGGTGCCGATCATGCGCGTCCAGGCGAACGGCGAGATGCAGTTCGAGCGGACATTGAAAGCCGCCATGTCGAGTGCGATCGAGCGCGACAGGCCGATGATGCCCATCTTGGCCGCCGAGTAATTGGCCTGACCGAAGTTGCCCACGAGGCCCGACGTCGAGGTGAAATGCACGAAGGCGCCCGACTTCTGCTCCTTGAAGTAGTTGGCGGCGGCGCGGCTGGTGTTGAACGAGCCGTTCAGATGCACGTCGATCACCATCTTCCAGTCCATGTGGCTCATGCGATGGAAGATGCGGTCGCGCAGGATGCCCGCATTGTTGATGACGCCGTCGATGCGGCCGAAGTTCTCGACGCCGGCCTTGATCATGCGCTCCGCGCCGGCCGGATCGGCAACGCTGTCGCCATTCGGAACGGCCTGACCACCGAAGGCTTTGATCTCGTCGCAGACCTTCTGCGCCGGGCTGACGTTGCCGCTGCCCTCGCCGTCGACCGAGCCGCCGAGATCGTTGACCACCACCTTGGCGCCTTCCTTGGCCGCCAGTAGCGCCATCTCACGGCCGATGCCACCGCCCGCGCCGGTGACCAGCACGACCTTGTCCTTCAGCATGTTCGCCATTGTCTTCTTCTCCTCTTCTATGATTCCAGTTTCGGGGGACGCGGCGCACCGCGCAACAGCTGCGCACTCCAGAGCGTCGCGATAGCGAAAGGCGCGAGGCCGATCACCAGCGGCATGGCCACGTAGCGGCTGCCGACGATCGTCAGGATGGCCACCGTGATGGTGCCCATGGCGCCCATACCCATTTGCGCCAGGCCGGCCAGCGACGAGGCCGTGCCGGCGAGCTTGGGAAACATGCCGACGGCGCCTGCATTGGCATTGGCCACGATCATGCCGGTACCGAAGCTCAATACCATGTGCGGCCCGACGATCGCCCACCAGGTTACGACTTCGGATAGCGAAAGGGCGGCCATGCCGATGAGTGCCGCCACGTGAAACCAGCCGGAGAACTGAATGATCGTCGTCGGGGCCACGCGCCCCATCAGCCGGTTGTTCACGAAGGTGCCGGCAGTGAAGCCGCCGACCGAGAGCAGCACGATCAGACCGAACTCACGCGGACTGAACCCGAGACTCTCCTGCAGGATGAAGGGAACGCCGGCCAACATGCCGAAGTTCATGGCGAAGGCGAAGCCTAGTGGCAGGATATGCCCGAGGAAGCGGCGGTCGCGCAGCATCTCGCCCGAGCCGCGCAACAGGCTGCTGAGGTCGATACGCTCACTGCGGTACTTGTTGGTCTCACCGAGACCCGCCAGCACGACCATGAAGAGGATGACGCCGAAGCCGCCGACGAACCAGAACGTCGCCCGCCAGCTTGCCCATTCGCCGAGGAACCCACCGATGGTCGGCGCCAGCGATGGCGCGATGTTCTGTCCGAGCGAGATCCAGCTCATAACCAGCGGCATTTCCTTGAAGCTGTAGGCATCGCGCGTCAGCGCTCGGCCGAGCACCGATCCCGAAGCCGCACCTAAGCCCTGCAGGATGCGCAGACCTATCAGCCCGCCGATGGACGGCGCGAAGGAACAGGCAAAGGTGGTGAGCGTGAAGAAGAACAGACCGCCCAGCAAAACCGGCCGCCGGCCATAGCGATCGCTCAGCGGCCCATAGAAGAGCTGTCCCACCGCGAAGCCGATCATGTAAGTCGTCAGCGTGAGCTTCACACTGTCGGGGGTCGCCACGAGGTCGTGGCCAACCGACGGCATGACCGGTGTGTAGATGCTCATGGTGAGCGGGCCGAAGCTGCCCAGCGCCACCAGCAGCGCGATATATGCGGCCGACCGCGGCTTCAATGTCACGACAGCGTCACTTGGGCTTGGCTTCCGCAGCACCTTCGGCGCCGAAATCACCCCCGAGCGGCATCTCCTCCTGCGCCCGCGTCATGCGCGGATAGTAGTGGCGGAAGGCGCCGCGGATCTCATCGAACGGAATGTCGGCGAACACCCCGCGGTAGGCGAGATACTCCATGTGCCGCCGACCACTGAGGTCGAACGGATGATAGATCGAATCACCCACGGCATCCCAATCGAGCGGCTTCAGGCCGAACTTCTCGGTCAGCTCGCGATTGAAGGCCGGCGTCGCCTTGACCCAACGCCCGTCGAGCCAGACATCGGTGTAGCCGTGATAGTAGAAGACGTCGCTGCCCATCAGGTCGGCCAGCCGCTTGGTCGTCATGTGATTGCGCACATCGGCATAACCGACCCGTGCCGCAATCCCGGCTGCCCGGCAAACTGCCGCCATCACACCGGCCTTGTTCACGCAGTAACCATGCCCGGACACAAGCGTCGTGCTGGCGCGATAGGCGTCGCGCTTCATCGGCGTGTTGTAGGGGTCGTACCGCAGATCGTCGCGGACAGCGTAGTAGAGACGCTGTGCCCTTTCTTTGTCACCGCCTGTACCCGCAACTCGTCTTGCGTACGCTACGATCTCGGGGTGTCCTGAATCGATCAGGTCACCCGGCTGGCGATAAGCCTCGAAGCCGGCGCCGTCGCGAACGACGTCGTCCTGGGTGGTCTTGAGGGAATCGTAGTCCATACGCTGGGTTGTTTAATGCAAGAGATGGGAAAGTCCATGAGTGACGATGCGCAATTCACCCATGCGCAGATGGTACGCTTCGACCGCGTGCAGTCAGGACCACCGGAGCGGACCTGGGCCGTGCTCGCCGATACCAGCAGCCTGCCCGGCTGGTATGGCGTCGGTCATATCGAGCCTCGCGCCGGCGGCACCGTCGAGCTGATGGGCGGTCACATCAAGGGGGTGGTGACCCAGTGGCGACCTGCGGAACGGCTCGCCTACACCTGGAATGTCTTCAACCCCGGCGACGCGGTTTCTCCCTATCCCGAGTCTTATGTGACGTTCACCCTCACCGCCGTCGGCGATGGTACCGTGCTGACACTCGAGCATCTGCCGGTGCTGGAGCAGTTCGCGCGTCTGAACGCCGTGGGCTGGCACACCTACCTCGACATGGTAACGGCCGCCGTTCGCGGCGGGCCGGTCGAGGGGCGTGACATCTACATGAAAGCCAACGCCAAGCGTTACAACGTCGACCTCGCCAATCCTCTGGGCTGACGCCTAGAGCGAGGGCGGCGCGTCGGCGTCGGACTTCACCAGGAAGTGCGCATTGGCCGTGGCGACGGGCTTGGAGCGATCGTCCTGCCAGGCTTCGGCGAAGACGTTCACCATGCGGCGGCCCTGCTTGGTCACCTTCGCACAGGCGATGACATCGACCGGCCGTGCCGAGCGCAGATAGTCCACGGTGATGTTGACGATCTTCGGCACCGTCTCGGTCTCCGTCTCCCACAGGAGATGGAAGATCGCGGCCATCTCGAGCATGGCGCCCAGCGTGCCGCCATGGATGGCCGGCAGGAAGGTGTTGCCGATCAGCTCGTCGTGAAAGCGCATGCGGGTCAGCAGCTCGCCGGTGCCGTTCTCTGGCGCGATTCGCATCCAGCGTGCGTAGGGGATCGCCTCCGCCAGGCGGCTGACGTCACCGGCCTTGCGGGCTTCTGCAAGTCGTTCGAGGAGACTGCTCATTTCTTGCCCGCCATAGCCGGCCGCGTCGCTTTGCCTTTGGTGCCCAGCATGAACGTGCCGGCCGCCGCCGCGATCGGATCCTTGGCGTCACCATGGTGGGCGACGGCGCGCGTGAAGGCAACCGAGCGCGTGATGCGATAGCATTCGGCTTCGGCGATCACTGGCTTGCCCGGCTCGGCTGGCCGCACATAGTCGATACGCAGATCGAGCGTAGCAAAGGGTTCGGGCTTCTTCAGCATGGTGGCTACGGCCATGCCGCAGCAGCCATCGAGCATCGCCGTCAGCGGACCACCCGCCAGCACGCCGGTCTCGGGATTGCCGACGAGCTCCTCACGCCAACTCAGTTCCATCGATGCGAAGCCCTGGCGCACGCCGATCACCTTCAACCCCAGCGCCTTGTTGTGCGGAATCGCGTCGGAGAACCATTGCTGGAAGAGCGCGATGCGATCGTTCTTTTCCATTTAGAGGCCCATCTGGCGCGCGGCGAGATCCTTCATGATCTCGACCGAACCACCGCCGATCGACATCACCTTGGTCTCGCGATAGATGCGCTCGACTTTGGAGCCGCGCAGGTAGCCCGCGCCGCCGAAGACCTGCATGGCTTCGTTGGCGCAGAATTCCATGGTCGAGGTCGCGAGATTCTTTAGCATGCAGATCTCGGCAACGGGCTTCTCGCCCTGCCCCACGCGCCACGCCAGGAGTTCGAGGGTCGACTTCACGGCATTGATCCGCATCGCCATGTCGACCAGCCGGTGACGCACCACCTGGTTGGCAATCAGCGGCTTGCCGAAAGTGTGACGCTCACGGGCATAGGCGATGGCTTCGTCGAGACAGACCTTGGCAAAGCCGCAGGCGCCGGCCGACATGCCGAGACGCTCCGAGTTGAAGTTCAGCATGATGCCGATGAAGCCGCGATTCTCCT
This sequence comes from Reyranella sp., assembly GCF_004297405.1. Lineage (GTDB taxonomy): Bacteria > Pseudomonadota > Alphaproteobacteria > Reyranellales > Reyranellaceae > Reyranella. The sequence continues at coordinate 295,211 of NZ_SCVC01000042.1, read as the reverse complement.
CGCCGATCAGGTTCTCGACCGGAACCTTCACATGGTCGAAGAAGAGCTGGGCGGTGTCCGACGCCCACCAGCCCATCTTCTTGAGCTTGGTCCGCTGAAAGCCCTCGCGGTCGCGCTCGATCAGCAGCAGCGACACGCCGCCAGCTCCAGGACCGCCGGTGCGCACGGCGACCGTGTAGTAGTCGGCCCGCATGCCGGAGGTGATGAACATCTTGCTGCCGTTGACGACATAGTGGTCGCCCTCGCGCCGCGCCGTAGTCTTGAGATTGGCGACATCGGAACCGCCGCTCGGCTCAGTGATGGCCAGCGCGCTGATCTTTTCGCCGGCCAGCACCTCGGGCAGCACCTTGCGCTTCATCCATTCCGGCCCCAGCGCGGCAATCGGCGGCGAGCCGATCGTATGACTGTTGAGGCTGGCGTTCAGTCCGCCGCTGCCGTGGCGCGCCATCTCCTCGGCCTTGATGATGCCGAAGAACGGATCGGTGGGTACGCCGCCATAGGCCTCGGGAAAACCAAGCTGCAGCAACCCTGCAGCAGAAGCCTTGCGATAGAGTTCGCGTGGAAACTCCTCGGCCTCATCCCACTGGTCAACGTGAGGCATGATTTCGCGCTCGACGAAGCGTCGGACAGTGTTCCGGAATGCCTCGTGTTCCTCGGTATAGAACGGCGACGGCGGCCCGCCTGACGGACGCACCTGCTCAGCGAGCGACATGGAAATCTCCGCGATCCAACGTGTGATCGATCGACAGTAGCGCACCCGGGATGAAAATCCATTGACTCCCGAATGCACCGCAAGTCTTATTGCCGCGCCTCGCGAAATCTAGAGCCGCAACCAACAAAAGCGAGGTCGGTGGGCCGTAGTACAGGGTAGGAGAATGCTCGATTTCATTCAGCAGTTGGTGAGCGGAATTGCGCTCGGCTGCGTCTATGGCCTGATCGCCCTGGGCTTCGTGCTCATCTACAAGGCGACCGAGGTCGTGAACTTCGCCCAGGGCGACCTGATGATGATGGGCGGGTTCTTCGTTTTCACATTCATCGGTCTGCTCGGCCTCGACTATTGGCTAGGCTTCCTGTTCGCCGTCTGCGGCATGGCCGTATTCGGCATGGCGACCGAGCGCATCCTGGTGCGGCCGATCCTGGGCTATCCGCAGTTCTCCATCGTCATGGCGACAATCGGGCTCGGTTACTTCCTGCGCTCCATCGCCGGCATGATCTGGGGCACCGACGATCTCAAGATCGAAACGCCCTTCTCGGCCGGCGTTCTCAAGATCGGCGATCTCGTCCTGGCCCATGACAAGCTCTCGGTGATCGTCGCCACCGTGATCCTCTGCGCGGTCCTCTACGCCTTCTTCAACTACACCCGCATGGGCACCGCCATGCGTGCCACCTCCGAGAACATGCTGGCTGCCTACTACATGGGCATTCCGGTGAAGCGTGTGGTCTCGCTGATCTGGGCGATCAGTGCCGCGGTCGCCGCGACTGCCGGCGTGCTGCTGGCACCCATCACCTTCATCCATTCCAACGTCGGCCTGGCACTCGGCCTCAAGGCCTTCCCGGCGGCGGTGCTCGGAGGGTTCGGCTCGATCCCCGGCGCGCTGGTCGGCGGGTTGATCATCGGCGTCATCGAGACGTTGGCCGGCTTCTACCTGCCCCAGGGCTGGAAGGACGTTGCGCCCTACATCGTGCTCCTGGTCGTGCTGCTGGTCCGGCCGCAGGGTCTGTTCGGGCCCAGCATGCGCAAGAAGGTCTGAGCCATGCGTTTCATCTTCAAGACCGACTACGACCAGGACATCCGCATCCTGAAGCACGGCGGCTATTGGTGGTCCTACGGCATCCTGCTCGCCGCATTGATCGCCCTGCCCTTCCTGGTCGGCAGCTACCTGCAGAGCCAGGTCGTCTTCGTGTTCATCTATGCGATCGTGGGCGTCGCGTTGATGATCCTGACGGGATTCACTGGCCAGGCATCGCTGGGCCACGCGGCCTTCCTCGCGATCGGCGCCTACACGGCGGCCTATCTGCAGAAGCTCGGCGTGCCGTTCATCGTCTACTTTCCCGCCGCCGCTATCCTCACCGGCATCGTCGGCGCCATGGTCGGGTTCCCGGCGCTGCGATTGACGGGCATCTACCTTGTCATCGCCACCATCGCCTTCGCCTTCATCGTCGAGGAAATTCTGGCGCGCTGGGAGTCGGTGACCCATGGCAACGAGGGCATGCGGGTCAGGACGCTCGACATTGTCGGCATGCCGTTGCCTCGTGACGGAGAGGCCTTCTACTTCCTCTGCCTGCTCACCCTGGTCGGCTCTATCGTCCTGGCGCTGAATCTTTTGCGCTCGCCGACCGGTCGCGCCTTCGTCGCCATCCGCGATTCCGAGACCGCCGGCAAGTCGATGGGCATCGATCTCGCGGCCTACAAGGTGAAGTCGTTCGCGATCAGCGCGGCGATCACCGGCCTGGCGGGCGTCCTCTTCGCCCACAAGATGACCTTCATCTCGCCCGAGATGTTCACCCTGCTGCTCTCGATCGAGTTCATCATGGTGATCATCATCGGTGGCGCCTTCGGTGTGCACGGCGCGGTGTTCGGCGCGATCTTCATCGTCATGGTCGATCCTTTCCTGACGGCACTGAAGGATGACGTGCCGGTTCTGGCCGCGAGCGTCGCTTCCTCGTTCGGCATGGCCTCGGACGCCGCCGCCAAGCTGCGCGACACCATGTCGTCGATCGGCTCGGCGGCCGGCCTCAAGGGTGCGATCTACGGCCTCATCATCATGATGTTCATCCTGTTCGAGCCCTACGGGCTCTACGGGCGCTGGCTCAAGGTGAAGCTCTTCTTCCAGCTCTTCCCGCTCTACAAGAAGGCGACCTTCAAGCGACAGAAGACCTACGTGAAGTCGGAGCGCAATCGATGAGCTTCTTCACGGTAGACAGCATCTCGCTGCAGTTCGGTGGCCTCAAGGCGGTCGACAGCGTGAGCTTCAGCGTCGCCAAGGGCGAGATCTTCACCATCATCGGCCCTAACGGCGCCGGCAAGACCTCGATCTTCAACCTGATCTCGCGGCTCTATAACCCGACGTCGGGCAAGCTCTTCTTCGAGGGCAGCGACATCACCGAGGTGCCGCCGCATCAGATCGCCAAGCTCGGCATTGCGCGCACGTTCCAGAACATCGAACTGTTCGAAAACGCGACGATGCTTGCCAACCTGTTGGTCGGCCGGCACTGCCACGCCACGACGCAGCTCTGGCAGGATATGCTCTTCCTCCCCTCCGTGCGGCGCGCCGAGAAGGAACATCGCCACAAGGTCGAGGAAGTCATCGAATTTCTAGATCTCCAAGCCTATCGCGAAAAGCTGATCGCCGGCCTCCCCTACGGCGTGCGGAAGGTGATCGAGGTCGCCCGCGCACTTTGCTCGGAGCCCAAGCTGATCCTGCTCGACGAGCCGTCGTCCGGTCTCAACGTCGAGGAGACCGACGACATGTCGTTCTGGATCCGCGATATCCGGACCGAACTCGGGATCACCGTGCTCATGGTCGAGCACGACATGTCCCTGGTGAACCGCGTCTCCGACCGGGTACTTGCGCTCAACTACGGCAAGGTGCTGGCGACCGGCACACCCGCCGAAGTGCAGGCGCACCCCGACGTGATCGCAGCCTATCTCGGCGCCTGAGCGGAGTTCCCGATGCCCCCCGACGCCAGCGACGACATCCTCAAGGTCTCTAACATCGAGAGCTACTACGGCCCGATCATGGCGATCCGTGGCGTGAGCATCGCCGTGCCACGCGGCAAGATCATCACCGTGCTCGGTGCCAACGGCGCCGGCAAGACGACGATCCTCAAGACCATCTCCGGTGTGCTCGACCCGCAGAAGGGCACGATCGAGTTCGAGGGCAAGCCAATCCAGCGTATGGATGCCGACAAGATCGTGCGGCTTGGCCTCAGCCACGTGCCGGAAGGCCGCGAGGTCTTCCCGTTCCTGTCGATCCGCGAGAACCTCGCGATGGGTGCCTTCCTGCGCACCGACAAGGACGGCGTCGCCCAGGATCTGGAACGCGTCTTCGGCTACTTCCCGCGCCTCAAGGAGCGTATCGACCAGCCCGCCGGTTCCCTGTCAGGCGGCGAGCAGCAGATGCTCGCCATCAGCCGTGCGCTGATGAACCGGCCGAAGCTCCTGCTGCTCGACGAACCGTCGCTCGGCCTGTCGCCCCTGCTGGTGAAGGAAATCTTCAGCATCATCAAGCGCGTCAACGCCGAGCAAGGCGTGTCGATCCTGCTGGTCGAGCAGAACGCCAAGATGGCACTTGAAACAGCGCACTATGGTTATGTGCTCGAAGTCGGCCGCGTGGTGATGGACGACACCTGCGAGCGGCTGATGAGCAGCAAGGACATTCAGGAATTCTATCTAGGCGCCAAGGAAGAAAGCGCCCGCGGCGAACGCCGCTGGAAGCGCAAGAAGAACTGGCGCTGACCGGGGAGGCAAAGGCATGGCCCAGAGAGCGACCCTGACTGTTGCAGAAACTCTGCCCAAGAGCTTTGTGCTGTCATGCAAGACGCGTGGCGACAAGCCCGCGATGCGCGAGAAACTGCTCGGCATCTGGAACGCGATCTCGTGGAACCAGTGGCTGGAGCGCTCCCGTGCCGTCACCTATGCCCTGCATTCGTCCGGCTTCCGCCCAGGCGATGTCGCTTCTGTCCTGGCCAACACAGTGCCGGAATGGAACTACGCCGACTTCGGCATCCTCTGCGCCGGCGGCGTCTCGTCGGGTATCTACCCCACCGATTCGGCCAAGCAGGTCGAGTATCTGATCAACGATTCCAAGACCTCGGTGCTCTTCGTCGAGGACGACGAACAGCTCGACAAAGCGCTGGAGGTGCGAGAGCGCTGCCCGACGCTGAAGAAGATCGTCATCTTCGACATGGAAGGCCTCACCGCTTTCAACGATCCCATGGTGGTCTCGCTCGACGAGTTCATGGCGATCGGCCGCAACTACGCTCAGGGCAAGGAAGGGTTGTTCGACGAACTGGTCGCCTCGCGTAAGCCCGACGATCTGGCGGTCCTGGTGTACACTTCAGGCACGACCGGCCCGCCCAAGGGCGCGATGCACAGCCATCACAACATCGTCTTTACGATGCAGAACTGCATGCATCCCGAGCTGTCGCTGTCCTGGTACGAAGGTGACGAACGACTGGCGTTCCTGCCGATGTGCCACGTCGCCGAGCGCGTCGCCGGCAGCTACTACTCGATCGCCACCGGCGTCTGCAGCAACTTCGCCGAAAGCCCCGAGACGGTGCCGGACAATATCCGCGAAGTGCAGCCGACCTTGTTCGGCGCCGTGCCGCGTGTGTGGGAGAAGTTCTACGCCGGCATGATGATCGCCCTGAAGGACGCCACGCCGCTGCAACAGTGGGCTTACAAGAAGGCAATCAACGCAGGGTATGCCGTCGCCGATGCCCGTCTCGAACGGCGCGAACCGTCGGCGATTCAAAAGCTCAAGTTCGAGGCCGCCTACTGGCTGGTGCTGAAGAACATGCGCAAGATGATCGGCCTGGATCGCTGCCGCTGGCTGTTCACCGGCGCGGCGCCGATCTCGCCCGAACTGATCCGCTGGTATCTGGCGATGGGCCTCGACATGTACGAGGTCTACGGCCAGACCGAGAACTGCGGACTGGCGACGGCGATGCCGGCCAATGCGGTCAAGCTCGGCACGGTCGGCAAGTCGGTGCCCTATGGCGAGGTGAAAATCTCGCCGCAGGGAGAGATCCTGATCAAAGGCGATTTCGTCTTCATGGGTTACCTCAACCAGCTGGAAAAGACGAAAGAGACCGTCGACAAGGACGGGTGGCTGCACACCGGCGATGTCGGCTCCATCGACAATGAGGGCTACATCAAGATCACCGACCGGATGAAGGACATCATCATCACGGCCGGCGGCAAGAACGTCACGCCTTCCGAGATCGAGAACCAGCTCAAGTTCTCACCCTATATCAGCGACGCCGTCGTGATTGGCGACAAGCGGGCGTATCTCACCTGCCTCGTCATGATCGAGCGCGAGACGGTCGAAAAGTATGCGCAGGACCTGGACGTGCCGTTCACGAACTACGCGAGTTTGTGTCGCTCTAAGGAAGTGCAGGATCTGATCTGGTCGGAGATCGAGCGGGTCAACTCGAACCTCGCCCGTGTCGAAACCATCAAGCGCTTCTTCCTGATCGAGCAGCAGCTCACGCCCGAAGACGAAGAGCTGACGCCGACCATGAAGCTGAAGCGCAGCTTCGTGAACAAGAAGTACAAGAACGAGATCGATGCGATGTACCGCCCTCAGGCGGCGTAGGAGTGTTTTGAGTTCCGTGGGAGTAGTGGAGGAAGCGTAGTCATGTGTTCGTTTGGCTTAAAAGCCGCCCTGTTAGGCGGCGTGTTCGGATTGGCCGCCCTGCCTGCGGCGGCCCAGCAGACAAAGGTCACCAGCCAGGGCATCACCCCGACCGAGATCGTGCTTGGCACCCATCAGGACCTCTCCGGTCCGATCAAATCGTGGGGTGTGCCGGTCACCAACGGCATGAAGCTCGCCGTCGAGGAGATCAATGCCGCCGGCGGCATCAACGGCCGCAAGCTCAAGCTGATCGTCGAGGACGTCGGCTATGATCCCAAGCGTGCGGTGCTGGCGAGCCAGAAGCTCGTCGAGAAGGACAAGATATTCGCCATGGTCGGGCCGCTCGGCTCGCCAACGGTGCTGGCCGCGCAGGACATCCTGCTGGAGGCTGGCGTGCCGCAGCTCTTCCCGGTCACGTCGGCCGAGTTCACCTACAAGATGGACCCGAAGAACCCGCAAGAGCGGCTCAAGTTCAACAACGTGCCGCCGTACACCGATAGCGTGCGCGCCGGAGCCCGCCATCTGATCCAGGAGAAGGGCCTGAAGAAGCCCTGCGTCCTCTATCAGGATGACGAGTTCGGCAAGAATGTGCTCGACGGCTTCACGCAGGCATTGGCCGACACCAAGCTGACCGCGGCGGCGACCACCAGCTACAAGCGCGGCGCTTCCGACTTCAGCTCGCAGGTCGCCAAGCTCAAGTCCGACGGTTGCGACTTCGTCGTGCTCGGCACCGTGGTGCGCGAGACCGTGGGCGTCATGGCCGAGGGCAAGAAGCTCGGCTTCAGCCCCGTCTACTTCGGCAGCACGGCGACCAACGTCGTCGAGGTGCCGGCGCTCGGCAAGGAGCTGACGGAGGGTTTCTACGCCGTCGGCGGCATGGAGATCCCCTATCGCGACACCGCCAAGGGCAAGGCCAAGGAGTGGGCCGAGACCTACTTCAAGACCTACAATATGGAGCCCAACACTCAGTCGGCGCTGGGCTACAACGACATCATGACCTTCGCCCATTACGCCAAGCTCGCGGGCAAGGACCTGACCGGCCAGAAATTCCTGGCGGCGATGGAGTCCGGGGATGTCTTCCAGGACATGTTCGGCTCGCCGCCGGTGAAGTTCTCGCCGACGCAGCATCTGTCGGCGACGGTGTTCCTGCTCCAGCAGATCAAGGATGGCCGCTGGGTTGTGCTGAAGCGCGACCTCACGAACTGATCTTCGCCCTCGCAGGCGATCAAGAGGGTCCGGGCGGGTTGCCGTCCGGGCCCTTTTTGCTGCCCGGAATCTCGCGTTTCGCCGTGCACAATCTCTGCGAAACTGCTTTAATTCGGCCAAGTCGCAGAAGCGACGACGTCGGGTAGGCGCCACCCGCCGGTACAAGATTGGCGCCGCAGTGGAGGAAATGCGCAATGCACATCAAGTCATTCGTCGCGCCCTTGGTCGGTGCGGCGGCAACGCTGGCGATGCTACCGGCGTTCGCCCAGACCAAAGTCACCAACCAAGGTGTGACGGCGTCCGAGATCGTGATCGGCACTCACCAGGACCTCAGCGGTCCCATCAAGGTGTGGGGCGTGCCGGTACTCAACGGCATGAAACTTGCCGTCGAGGAGGTCAATGCCAAGGGCGGAATCAACGGCCGCAAGATTCGCCTGATCGCCGAGGATTCGGGCTACGATCCGAAGAAGGCCGTGCTCGCCAGCCAGAAGATGGTGGAGAAGGACAAGGTCTTCGCCATGATCGGCCCGATGGGTTCGCCGACGGTGCTGGCCGCGCAGGACATCTTGTTCGAGGCTGGCGTGCCGCAGCTCTTCCCGCTGACGGCCGCGGAGTTCACCTACAAGTTCGATCCGTCGAAGGCGCAGGAGCGGCTGAAGTTCAACAACCTGCTGCCCTATGTCGAAAGCACGCGGGCCGCTCTGAAGTACATGGTCGACTGGAAGAAGCCCAAGTCGGCCTGCATCATGTACCAGGACGACGAGTACGGTAAGAACGTCTATGACGGCTTCACCCAGCAGCTCGAAGCCATGAAGATGAAGCCCGTGTCGGTCACGACCTACAAGCGCGGTGCTTCCGACTTTGCCGCCCAGGCCGCCAAGATGAAGTCCGACGGCTGCGACCTCGTCGTGCTGGGCACGGTGATCCGCGAGACGATCGGCCTGATGGCCGAGGCCAAGAAAATCGGCTTCAACCCGATCTGGCTTGGCGCCACACCCGTCAACGTTCTCGAAATTCCCGCTCTCGGCAAGGAGCTGGTCGAAGGCCTCTACTCGGCCGCGGGTTTCGAGATCCCCTATCGCGATACGGCCAAGGGCCCGGTCAAGGAGTGGGCCGAGGCCTACTTCAAGATGTTCAATTCCGAGCCCAATACACAGGCGGTCATCGGCTACAACGCGATCATGACCTTCGCGTTCTATGTCCAGCTCGCCGGCAAGGATCTGACGGGACAGAAGTTCCTCGAGGCGCTGGAGTCCGGCAAGGAGTTCAAGGACATCTTCAACTCGCCGATCACCAAGTTCTCCAAGACCAACCACCTGGCCACCACGATTACCCAGGTGCAGGAGGTCAAGAACGGCCGCTGGGTTCTGGTGAAGGACGGCCTGTCCTTCTAGGCGCTGCAGGTCCGATAGAAACAAAGAAGCCCGGGCGGGAAACCGTCCGGGCTTTTTCTTTGCTCGTTACCCTGATCAACTTGGGGGCGGAACGTCGACCTTGTTGTTGCGCAGCTCGCGTTGCAGCACCGGGATACCGGCCGCCGTATTACCGTCCTGGCATTGGGCGATCGCCACACGAGCATCGATATCGGGCTGCCCACCGCCGGCCCCGACACCGCCCATGGCCGTGCTGACGCCGGCAACATATTCACTGTAAACGGTGGTGAGCTTCGTGCAGTAGGCTTGCCCCTGCGCGACGGTCATGCCGGGTGGTGGTCCCCCTGCGGTCTGCGTGCACCCAACGGCCAACAGCGACATCGTCATCAAACCTACACTGCCAACGAGCTTCGCCATGCGATCCTCCCTCATCGATACGCTACTGCACTTGCCTGTGGTTCGCTATGGTTCCGCCTAGATGAGCAATGAACTTTCAGGCCAAGTCGCGATCGTGACCGGGGGCGCCTCGGGGATCGGCACGGCGTCGGCCGCCCTCCTCGCTGACGCAGGCGCGACCGTGATCATCGCCGATCTCCAGGAAGGCTCCCGCGACCGGGAAGCCGGCCGTTTCGTCACTCATGATGTCGCATCGGAAGCCTCCTGGCAGGCCCTGCTGGCAGACGTGCTGAAGGGCGAGGGCCGGCTCGACATCGTCGTCAACAACGCCGGCATCTCAGGTGGCTCGGGTACGCCCGAGACCACGACCGTCGAGAACTGGCAGCACGTCCAGGCCATCAATTCAGAGGGCGTATTCCTCGGCTGCAAGTACGCCATTCAGGGCATGAAGCAGACCGGTGCGGACAAGCCTCAGTCCAAGGGCTCGATCGTCAATATCTCTTCGGTGGCAGGCCTCGTCGGCGGTGCCGGCCCGACCGCCTACACGGCGAGCAAGGGCGCGGTGCGGCTGCTCAGCAAGAGCGTCGCGCTCTACTGCGCGGAGCAGAAGTACGACATCCGCTGCAACTCGGTGCATCCGGGCGGCGTCGATACTGCGATCTTCAATCCGCTGTGGCAGGCCGTTGGCCACGAACAGGGCAAGGCTTTCATCGGTTCACGCCACCCGATCGGCCACATGGCCGAACCTGAAGACCTCGGCGAGCTGGTCCTGTGGCTGGCGTCGGATCGCTCGCGCTTCGTCACCGGCGCGGAATTCACGGCCGATGGCGGCCTGACCGCCGGTCTGCTCAGGAGGTCTCTCTTTGCCCCGTCTTGAGAACAAGGTCGTTCTATTGAGCGGCGGCGCATCGGGCATCGGTGCGGAAACCGCGCGCCAGGTCGTGCGCGAGGGAGGCAAAGCGGTGCTGGCGGACCGTGACGAGGCCAAGGGCCGTGCTCTCGCCGCCGAGCTGGGCGCTGCGGCGCACTTCGTGGCGCTCGATGTCGTCCAAGAAGCGAGCTGGCAAGCTGCCGTCGCCGAAACGGCCGAGAAGTTTGGCGCCCTGCACGGTCTCCTGAACGCAGCCGGTGTCGGCGTACGCAACTCGATCGAGGATTGCACGCTCGAAGAGTATCGCCGCGTCAACGACATCAACTCGCTGGGTACGTTCCTCGGTTGCAAGACCGCCATCCCCGCGATGAAGGAAGCGGGCGGCGGCTCGATCGTGAACGTCTCGTCAGTGCTCGGCCTGCGAGGCGCGGCCTATGCCATGGCCTATTGCGCCAGCAAGGGTGCAGTCCGCACCCTCACCAAGAACGTGGCGCTGCACTGCGCGCAGATGAAATACAACATCCGCTGCAACTCGGTGCATCCGGGCTACATCGATACGCCGATGATCGCGCCGCGGCTGGAGCAGAGCGACGGCAACATGAGCGGCCGGCAGTCTCTGGAGGACATGCATCCGCTCGGCCGGCTCGGTCGCGCCGACGAGGTCGCCAGCATGATCCTGTTCCTGCTGTCGGACGAATCGACCTTCTCGACGGGCTCGGAGTTCGTCTGCGACGGCGGCCTGACGGCCTAGCTTTTCATTCCCGTGATCGACGCGCTCACCGCGCGCGGATCGCGCTTGGGCCAGCGGCCGGCGTCGACCTGCACGATGAAGTCGCCGACGATCCGGTTGAACTGATCGGGGTCCTCAAGATTAATCGTGTGGCCGCAGTTCGGCATCACTACCAGCGCGGCCGACGGGATCTCACGCTTCATCAACAGTGCAGGGGCGAGGCAGGGCCAGTCTTCGTCCCCGGTCAGCACCAGGGTCGGCACCGTCATGGCGCGCATCTCGGCCACAAGATCATAGAGAGAAGGCCTTTCCCCCTGGCAGCCGATCTGGGTGTTCGCGGAGCCTAGTGCCGAATGCGCCGCCAGCGCCTGTTTGAACTCGGCGAAGCCACGCGGATCCTTGTTCTCGAATTGCACGCGGGTCGGGCCGTAAGCGTATTTTTCGGCAAAGGCCGCCACCCCCTCTTCCAGCAATGACTTCGCCACCACCTGGACTTCGGCCTTGAAGCGGGATTGCTGGTCCTTCTCGGCGCCGTAACCCACTCCAGCCACGACAAGGGAAAGCGCGCGTGTCGGATGGCGAAAGCCGAAGTGCAGGGTAGCGAAGCCTCCCATGGAGAGGCCGACGACGTGCGCTTTCTCGATCCTGAGATGATCGAGGATCGCCAGGATGTCGTCCGTGGCGCGGTTCTGACTGTAGCTCGTCGCCTTCTCCGGCACGTCGGAGGGAGGATATCCACGAGCGCTGTAGGTGATGCAGCGATAGCGCTGGCCGAAGTGGCGCATCTGCGCTTCCCAGGACCGGTGATCGGCCGCGAACTCGTGGACGAACACGATGGGCGTGCCAGCTCCGACCTCCTCGAAATAGAGCTTCACTCCGTCGTCGGTCGTCGCATAAGGCATCGTTTTTCTCCGGGTCGGCCCAGAGTTTAGATCATATGGCAGTCCCGTGACGGAATGATAGGCTTCGCGACATGAGCGAAATCGGCACCGGCCTACAGAACGCCACGGGCATCCGCACCGCCATCGCGCGGGCAGGTTATGCCTTCGTCGAAGCCTCAGACATGCGCAATGCCTTCGCGCGCTTCGGCGCCCTGGCCGACTGGCCGGCTTTCGCCGAGAGCTGGAACGATCTCGACGTCGATACCTACATGGGTGACGGTGGTCGCTACCGGAAGCGCCGCTTCGGCGTCTGGCGTGCTGGCCGCCAGGGGACGATCGTGCGCGGCCCCCATCAGCCCCACTATCAGGGCGTCAACTACAACACGCTGAACGGCGGCATCGAGCGCTGGTTCAAGCCGATCACCGACGAGATCGGCGAAGGCGCGTCGATGCGTACCATCCTCGAATACTGCCGGGCGCTGTTCGGCCGGCTCGCGCCGGAAACCGCGGAATGGCACGTCGAGGGCCATCAGTTCCGTATCGAGGCCAGACAGGGCGAACAGGGCAAGCCCACGCCCGAAGGCATGCATCGCGACGGCGTGGACTATGTGCTGGTGCTGCTGATCGCCCGCCGCAATATCGCGAGCGGCACGACAACGGTGCACGATCTCGACAAACGCGCACTCGGCAGCTTCACCTTGACGGATCCGCTCGATGCCGCGCTGGTCGACGACGCCCGCTGCTATCACGGCGTAACGCCGGTCGAGCCGGAGAACCCCGCTCTACCCGCCTATCGCGACGTACTGGTCGTGACCTTCAAGAAGAAGGGCTGACCCAGGCTCAGGCGGCGATCGTCATCCGGGCGATCGTGCAACTCACGGCGAAGATCGGCACCGGCTCACAAAACTCGATCTTCCCCTTGGCGCCCTTGGCTGCTGCAGCGGCAGCGATGAAGGTCCTGATCTCGAAGCCACCCTGGCCGGCATCGCGATAGGTTTCGGCGTCACTATAGGAAAGCATCGCCTCGCGGTCGTTGGCGGCCCAGCGGGCGAGGAATTCCCGGTCCCACTTCTCGTTGATCTTCCCGGAATCGGGCGTCGCGGGCCAATGCGAGATACCGCCGGTGCCGATCAACGCAATGCGCTCCGGAACGGAATCAGCCGCCTGGCGCAGCGCTTCGCCGAAGGCCCAGGCGCGGGCCAGCGGCGTCAACGGTGGGCCCTGGCAGTTGATATTGGCCGGAATGATCGGGAGATCGTAGTTCGGCGTCAGGAAATGCAGCGGCACGGAGATGCCGTGGTCGAACTTCCATTCCTCGGCATAGGCGACGTCGACCGTCTGCATCACCTTCTCGATCAGCTTGCGCGACAGGGCCTTGTTGCCCGGCACCGTCGTGCGCTCGATGCGGAGGAACGCCTCGTCCTCGATGGGCCCTTCGTAGGAATCGGCCATGCCCATTGCGAAGGCCGGCATGTTGTTCATGAAGAAGTTGGCGAAATGCTCGGCCGCGATCACCACCAGTGCATCGGGCCGCGTCGCGCGGATATCGTCGCCCATGCGCCGGAAGGCACTTTCGAGCGCCTGCCGCGTCTGGGTGTCGGCCCGTTCGGCGCGGGCGGTGATGCCCGGGGCGTGGCTGCAGGCGCCGCAATAGACCAAGGGCATCGGTTTCTCCCGTTACCTGTTCTCTCTGTCGCGTTTCAGCCGGGCGTCATGCGCCTCGACGCCTTCGTAGCCGGTCGCAGCATAGACGCCCTCACGAACCTGGCCGTGCTCCTGAAGTCCATGCCGCATCCGGTCGAGATAGTCGGTCCACTCGATCTTGTGGAGGGCCGCAAAGTGCATGAGGAGCTGGCCATTGACTCCCAGCACATAGAGCAAGCCGATATCGGGCTTGGTGAGCGCGCCCGTCTCTTCGGCCGAGAGTTCGTACTCGGCCAGGACTGCGTCACGCTCCGCGGCATAGCGCTCACGCGTGCGCGGATCGCGGTTGAGCTGATAGATCAATTTCTGGACCTGATAGAGGCTCATCGAGCGGCACCTACTCCAGCTTTACGCCCGAGGCTTTCACGATCTCCCCCCAGCGCGCCCGCTCCTTGGGGATGAAAGCAGTAAACTCCGCGGTGGAGTTGCCGACCAGCCGGACGCCACGTTGGGCGAACTGCTCGGCCATCTTGGGATCCTTCAGGATCTTCGCTGCCTCGGCATTCAGCTTGGCGACGATTTCCTTGGGCGTGCCGGCAGGCGCGACCAGGGCGAACCACGACGAAGCCTCGAAGCCCGGCAGGCCGGCTTCCGTCGCCGTCGGCACGTCAGGCAGGATCGCCATGCGCTGGGGTGCGGCCCAAGCCAGCGCCTTGAGCGCGCCGCTCTTGATGTGAGGCAGCACCAGCGGCGGATTATCGACCAATCCGTCGATCTGGCCAGCGACCAGATCCTGCACGGCAGGCGCCGCTCCCTTATAGGGCACATGCGCCAGCTTGATCTTGGCCGCCTGCTCCAGCAGCACGATGGCGAGGTGCGTCGTCGTACCATTCCCGGCGGAGCCGAAGTCGAGCTTGCCCGGCTGTGCCTTGGCCTTGTCGATCAGCTCCTTGAGCGTCGAGACGCCGGCGCGCGGATGGACGACCACGATGTTGGGCATATCGCCCACCACCGTGATGGGCGAGAAGGCCATGGCCGGATCGAATGGCATCTTGCCATAGAGGAACTCGTTGATGGTCAGGATGCCGGCCGATGCCAGCAGCAGCGTATGGCCGTCGGGCTCCGCCTTGGCCACGATCTCCGCACCGATGTTGCCGCCCGCCCCCGGCTTGTTGTCGACGATCACCTGCTGACCAAGGGCTGCCTGCAGCTCCGGAGCGAGGGCGCGTGCCAGCACGTCGGCGACGCCACCGGGTGGGAACGGCGCCACGATGCGCACCGGCTTGGTTGGATAGGTCTGGGCCCAGACGGGAGCCCCTATGAGCATCCCCAAAACGGCGAGCAGAACGCCTGTGCAGCGTTTCATTTGTTGCTTCCTCCCTGAAGCCTCCTCCTCCCGCAATGGCGCGGGAGGAGGAGGTCCTGGGTGGATGCTAGCTTCCGATCGTCACGCCCGCATCGGCAATGATGGTCTGGCCGGTAATGAAGGCGCCGGCCTTTCCGGCCAGCATGACGGCAATACCGCCGATATCGTCCGGCTCGCCGATCCGGCGCAGCGGGGCGCTCTGCAGGCGCTTGTCGAGATATTCGGGATTGTCCCACAGCGCTTTGGCGAAGTCGGTCCTCACCAGGCCGGGAGCGATGGTGTTGATACGAATGTTGTCAGGGCCAAGTTCGGTCGCCAAGTTACGCGCAAGCTGCATGTCGGCGGCCTTGGAGATGCCGTAGGCGCCGATCACCGGCGTGCCGCGCACACCGCCGATCGACGAGACGATGATGATCGAGCCGTCCTTCTTGGCCCGCATATCCGGGATGCAGTTGGTAATCAGCCAGATGTTGGACAGGATGTTGTTCTGCATGATCTTCATGAAGGCATCGTCCGGCATCTTCTCGGTCGGCCCGTAATAGGGATTCGATGCCGCATTGCAGACCAGGATGTCGACCGGTCCGAGCTGCTTCTTGGTCTGGGCGATCAGGTTGATGCACTGATCCTTGTCGGAGATGTTGCAGGGAATGACGGTGGCGTGGCCACCCGCCTTCTTGATCTCGGCGGCCGCCTCCTCGCAGGCTGGCGCCTTGCGGCTCGACACCACGACTTTGGCGCCCTGCAGCGCAAGATGCAGGGCTATCGACTTGCCGATGCCCTTGCTCGAGCCGGTGATGACGGCGACCTTGCCGGTTAGGTCGAAAAGCGGCGATGCCATGAAAATTCCTCCAATCCAATGAAGGGAGGAAGCTAGCAAATTATCGGGCGCGAGGTGCGCCGGAACTGCCCTTTGCCTTGGCTCCAAGCCGGCTCGCGGAACAGCCCCGCTCGTCAAGGAAGCGTGAATTGCCCTTGTCGATTCCCGAAGGCTAGCTTGGTCTCCTGCAGGAGGGTTCGATGCGTCTTATTCATCGTATTGTCGCGACATTGTCCGCCGCGATTGCCCTGCCGGCGGTCGTGTTCGCCGCCTCGATCGGCGGCAACTACTACGCCCCGCAGTACGACTATCGCGACTTCTTCGCCGCGACCGATGGCAAGAACTTCCCGGTCATCCTGGCCGGCGACGCCTTTCCCGGCGTCAATCCAGCGGTAGTGGCAAAGGACCTGTTGCCGGCCATGCAGGCGGCCAAACCGCGGCCGGCGCTCACCTTCACCTACGACCGCCCCCTGCCGCCGCCCAGCCCAGACTACAGGCTGGTGCTGATCTTCGACCCGGCCAACGACCTGAATGCCGATCCGGTCTGCGCCGGTACGCCACCTCGTTTCCGCCAAGGCCGGCCGGGCCTGTTCTACGTCTATGCGATCTATTGCCGGAACGCCCAGGCGATGTCCTTCACCACGGCTTGGACGCCAGCGACGGGTCCAACCGATCCGAGAATCGAGCAGCTGTTCCGCGAACTCTTCATGGTGATCTTCAGCGACCAACAGCGTCGCTTTGCGGAGCTCAATTCAGCATTCCGCTGAAGACTCGCGAGAGAGGCTTCTGCAGGCCGCGGCGTTCCTTATCGGTTTGCCCATTGCACGCCGGCTGATATCTTGCCGCGCCCTGCGTAGACCTTGTGAGTTCTGAATCCATGCCGAATTTCGGGCAGTACGAGTCTGAGGTCACTTTCCTCTCGGGCGTCAACGACGCCAACAGAGCCGCCAGCACCTCATATTATACCTACACTGGCAACGTTCCGCCGACCTACGGTCCGACATCGAACGCAATCAAGTGGGGAGATACGACGCCGGGAACCGGCGGCGGTACGGTCAAATACTGGTTCGACGCGGCGGCAAACTGGAACAATACCGAGAAGACCATTTGGGAGGGCGCGTTTGCCCAATGGTCGGGAATTGCCAACATCTCCTTCGCGCTGGCCGACGATGCAGCCGCCGCCAATGTCACCATCCAGCGGCTCGCCAACAAGCAGGCGTACGCAAACTTCAATACTGACGCGAACGTTCCCGTTGGCAGCAACACGATCGTCAAGGCGCCGGACAGCGGCGCGATCGTCACCATCGACACGACCTGGAACGGCTACGGCCCTCTCGATGGCAATTCCAATGCCGTCGGCGGCTATCCCTATTCGACGGTCATCCACGAACTCGGCCACATAATCGGCCTCGGCCATTCCGGCCCCTATAACGGCGAAGTCAACGCACGACAGCAGCAGTTTGGCGTCTACGACACCTCCCTGTGGTCGATCATGTCGTACATCAACCCGGGCGACACCGGGACGACGTACTATGGCGACTATCCGGTGTATGCGAGCTGGGGCAAGACCGCCGACGGCTCTCAATACCAGCCATTGACGCCGCAGATGATGGACATTCTGGCCATCCAGCGGCTGTACGGTGTGTCGACCAACGGCACCTTTGGCGGCAACCAGACCTTCGGTTTCAATTCGAGCTTCAACGGCTACTTCAAGAGCATCTACGATTTCGGCACCGGCAACAATCCGGCTGCCATCATCACCATCTGGAGCCACGGCACAAACAACGCGCTGAACCTCTCGGGCTTCACGCAGGACGCCTACGTCGACCTCAATCCCGGCACCTTCTCCTCGGCCGGCGGCAAGGTGAACAATATCGGCATCGCCTTCGAGACCGTGGTCGAGACCGCGATCGGCGGCGGCGGCAACGACACGATCAAGGCGTCCAACGTCGCCTCCAGCCTGAACGGCGGCGATGGCAACGACACGCTGATCGGCGGCAACGGCAACGACACGCTGCTGGGCGACAACGGCAACGATCTCCTTCAGGGCGGCAATGGTGACGACCAGCTCTATGGCGTCGCGGGCAACGACACGCTGCAGGGTGGCGCCGGCGCCGACATGCTGGCAGGCGGCGACGGCGACGACGTGCTGGATGGCGGCGCTGGCATCGACACGCTGGTCGGTGGCCCCGGCGCCGACATTTTCCAGTTCGTCGCTGGCCAGGCCAACGGCGACATCGTGGCCGACTTCTCCGCCAGCCAGGGCGACACCTTCCAGTTCTTCGGCTACGGCTCGGCGGCCGACGGCGCGTCTTTCACCAAGGTAGACGACACGCACTGGAAAGTGACCTCGGCCGACGGCTTGATCGAGGACACGATCACCATCGCCAACGGCGCCACGATCGATCCCGCCACCGTCTCGTTCCACCCGGCCTACAATCCGCTCGCCAACTCGTCCTACATGGATTTCGGCAGCTGGCGCTCCAACAACAGCGACGGGCCGAGTGGCGGCACGCTGGCAGCCGGCATCAAGATGAATGTCGCGCTGGTGCTCGATCGCGCCAACGATCCCACCGCGCTGCTGAATATGAGCTGGGCGGATCGCCAGAAGGAACTGAAGACGCTCAACGACAACGGCACGCTGTGGTCGACCTACGGGGCCGACCAGACCCAGTACAACAATGCGCTGACCGAGCTCGGAAAACTCGGCATCAACGTCGCGTCCGGCAGCGGCTATGTCTCCTCGGCCGAATCACGCACCATCTGGGTGGAGGTAACGGCCGATAACTTCTCGACCCTGTTCGGCCCGCAGGCCCAGTGGATGGTCAAGGGCAGCGGCAGCAGCGAGAACTGGTATTGGAGCGGCAGCCTATCGTTGCCGACTTCGCTAACGGGCAGTGGTGTCTCCAATCTCTGGTTCGACACCGACAAATTCCACCCCGTGCTGGCCAATCCCGGCGTTGCCAGCCAGAGCGTGACGCTCGAGCAGGGTTGGCAGAGCCCGGGTAATGCCTCCACGACGAAGGCGAGCCCCTTCCCTGGCGAGATCGCGAACACCTACTACAACTTCCCGCTGCCGGCCGGCGTGGCGACCGGCGCCATTGGGCTAGTCGAGCCGGGAGTCGGTACCGCACTGCCCGGCGACAATGCCGGCACAGGCTTCCAAGCTGCCATCGATGCCTATCGCGCTTCCGCGGGCATCACGACCAGCGCCAACGTCACTCTCGTGGCGCCAGGGGGCCAGGCCTATCCGAACGTGACACCGCCCGCCTTCAATCCGGCCGGCGAACGTTCGCTCGACGTCGGTGTCGTCACGGCGATCAATCCGCAAAGCCCACTCGTCATCTACGCGGGCGCCGGTCCGCAGACCAACGCCTACACGGCCTATCAGGCCGCTTTCTGGGACACCACGAACAATCCGGCGGTCATCACCTCGTCCTTCGGCTACTCGCCGCAGACCGCACCGGGTTCGCCCTTCTACAACGCCTCGCGCGAACTCTTCGTCGATGCCGCCTTGCGCAACATCTCGGTGTTCAACGACAACGGCGACGGCGGCTCGGGCAACCAGACCGGCAACGGCGTCACCAACGTCAGTACCAGCCGGGCCAGCCCTTACGCGGTCATGGTCGGTGGCACCTCGCTCAGCACCGTTGGCGCGGCGCAGAACGACGCCACGCTGAGCAGCATCGTCAACAACGCCTTGGGCGGCGACCTGGCGACGATCTGGTCTCTGATCGCCGGTGGCCTGAAGACATCGCCTGTCGATGCAAGCGGCAGTGCCGCTACCCTGATCGAGACGGTCTGGAACCGCTATTATGTGGATGGCACCACCATCGCCAATCCGGGCGGCACGGGCTACATCCACAACAATACCGGCTCGGGCGGCGTCGACCCCAGCCAGCCGCCGCCCTGGTACCAGACCGCCTATGGCCTCGTGCCGGTGACGAGCGACCCGAGCCTGCTGCCGGGCCGCGGCACGCCCGACGTCTCGGCCAATGCCGGCGGCAACATGCTCTACAAGGTGCCGGGCGCCGACATGACGGGCCTGCAGAACGACGACGGTACCAGCGCGGCGACGCCGCTTTGGGCCGCCTTCGCCTCGCAGGTCAACACGATCTTCGCCGACCAGGGGCTGCCGCAGCTCGGCTACATGAACGACCTGCTCTACATCGCCTCGGCGATCAAGCCGGCCTCGTTCAACGACATCACCACCGGCAGCAACACCTCTTCCTTCGTGCTGGGTGGCGACTACACCAGCGACGGTCAACAGATCACACCGACCGGCTACGGCTATTCGGCTGGCCCCGGCTATGACCTGGTGAGCGGCCTCGGTACGCCCAACGGCACCCTTCTGGCGCGTGCACTCACCGAGATCGCCCATCATCAGACGTCGTATGCCGACTCACCCGGTCTCGTCGTCACCAACGGTACCGGCGGTTGGAACATCGGCGCCAACCAGACCCTGCTGGTGCAGGCCAATACCGTCGGCTCGGGGATCGACACCAAGCTCACCATCGGCACCCAGACCATCGATCTCGGTAATCCCGTCGCCGGTCAGTTCGCCTGGACCGCCCAGTTTGCCCAGCAGTCGCTGCAGTCGGATTTCGATGCCAACCTGGTGCGCATGTTCGACAAGCAGAGCCAGGGCTGGGTCGGCTGGCAGGACGCCACCACCGGCCAGGCCGTCTCCGCGACCATCGGACAGGGCCAGGCCTCGGCCCCACAGGCTACCCTCACCAGCCCCTATGGCATCGTCGACTTCTCGACCCAGCCCTTCTCCTCCAAGAACGAAGAGACAGGTGTCACGAGCTACGTCACCGGCGGCACCGTCCATCTGGCGCGCGCCGTCGCGGTGGCCGAAACCGTCGGCGCCGCTAGCGACCAGAACGCCGTCGTGCGCGTTCGCCAGAACGGCGAGGACAGTCTCGCCGTCTCCTTCTACAAGGTCGACAACCTCAGTGGCACGATCGGCACGCTCAATCCCGGCGATGTGGGCTACGCAGAGGCGGCCGTGGGACGCGCCTATAGTCTGCAAGGCGGCGGCACCGCCCTGCAGGGCCCCGGTTACGGCCTCTACGCCCAGGCCCAGATCACCAACGTGAACTCAGGCGACATGATCGCCATGCAGCTCACCAACCAGTCGAGTGGCGACACCTTCTTCGCCTTCGGCCAGGCCAATACCGACAATACCGCCCACCTCTTCAACTACGGCGCCAACACATGGGGCTGGGAAGACACGCGCGGGGGCGGCGACTACGACTTCAATGATTTCATCGTCCAGCTCGACTTTACCAGTGCCAGCGGTCACGGCTGGCTGGTTTAAGAATGGCCTCGCCGACAAACCGCTCATTTCGGGCAGTTTGTCATCCGCTATCGATTGACCTCTTCATACCCTCTGCATAACTTCGGGGCGCCGTCCTGGAGTTTGCAGAGGCGTTGCGTTCATGGCGAATTTTGGTCAGTACGAGTCTCAGGTCACTTTCCTCTCGGGCGTCGATGACGCCAACAAGATCGCTGCCACTTCGTTCTATACCTACGATGGCAATGTTCCGCCGGGCTACAAGACGGTCGCCCAGGCCATCAAATGGGGCGACCCGACGCCGGGCACGACAGGCGGTACCGTAAAATACTGGTTCGATCCCGTGGCCAACTGGTCCAATACCGAAAAGGACATCTGGGCCGGCGCCTTTAACCAATGGGCGGGGATCGCCAACATTTCCTTCTCGTTGGCCGACGATGCGGCATCGGCCAACATCACGCTGCAGCGCCTGCCGAACAAGTGGGCCTATGCTCAGTTCGGGAGCAGCGAATACCTGCCGGTCGGCAGCGACAAGGTCGTCCAGGCGCCGACCAGCGGCGCGATCGTCACCATCGACACGACGCAAGGCGGCTACGGGCCGTTGAACAACAATTCGAACACCGAAGGTGGATACCCGTATTCGACGGTGATCCACGAGCTCGGCCACATACTTGGTCTGGGCCATTCCGGCCCCTACAACGGCGCCGTCAACGGCTATCAGCAACAGTTCGGCGTCTACGACACCAAGCTGTGGTCGATCATGTCCTACATCGCAGCAAACGATGTCGCGACGACCTACTACGGCGACTATCCCGTGTACACGAACTGGGGCGTGCCGCCGGATGCCGTCGCCTACCAGCCATTGACGCCGCAAATGATGGACATCTTGGCCATCCAGCGGCTCTACGGCACCTCGACCAGCGCCACCTTCGCCGGCAACCAGACCTTCGGCTTCAACTCGAGCTTCAGCGGCTACTTCAAGAGCATCTACGACTTCGGCACCGGCAATAACCCGGCGGCCATCGTCACCATCTGGAGCCACGGCACCAACAATGCGCTGAATCTCTCGGGCTTCACGCAGGACGCCTATGTCGACCTCAATCCCGGCACCTTTTCCTCGGCCGGCGGTAAGGTGAACAATATCGGCATCGCCTTCGAGACCGTGGTCGAGACCGCGATCGGCGGCAGCGGCAACGACACGATCAAGGCCTCCAATGTCGCCTCCAGCCTGAACGGCGGCGATGGCAACGACCTGCTGATCGGCGGCAACGGCAACGACACCTTGCTGGGCGACAACGGCAACGATCTCCTCCAGGGCGGCAACGGCGACGACCAGCTCTATGGCGTCGCGGGTAACGACACGCTGCAGGGCGGCGCTGGCGCCGACATGCTGGCAGGCGGCGACGGCAACGACGTGCTGGATGGCGGCGCCGGCATCGACATCCTGGTGGGCGGCCCGGGCGCCGACATCTTCCAGTTTACAGCCGGCCAGGCCAATGGCGACATCGTGACCGACTACTCCGGTCTCGGCACCGGCGATGGCGACACCTTCCAGTTCTTCGGCTACGGCTCGGCGGCCGACGGCGCCACCTTCACCAAGGTCGACGACACGCACTGGCAGGTCATCTCGGCCGATGGCTCGCTCACCGAGACCATCACCATCGCCAATGGCGCGTGGATCAATCCCGGCGATTACTCTTTTCATCCTGCCTATACCGAGCTCGCCAATTCGAACTTCCTCGACTATGCGAGCTGGCGCAGCAACACGAGCAACGAACCGACGGGCGTTGCCATCGAAGCTCCTGTTACGCTCAACGTCGCGCTGGTGCTGAATCGCGCCAACGATCCGACGGCGCTTCTGGGAAAGAGTTGGGGTGAGCGCCAGAAGGAGCTGAAGGAGCTCGGCGACAGCGGCGAACTGTGGTCGACCTACGGCGCCGACCAGACGCAATACAACAACGTCCTCGATGCGCTCACGGCGCTTGGCATCAAGACCGTCGACCAGATCGACGCCTCCAACGGCTATGTCTCCTCGGCCGAGTCGCGTACCATCTGGGTGCAGGTGACGCAGGAGAGCTTCTCCACCCTGTTCGGCCCGCAGGCCAAACTGATGGCCCAGAATGCCGATGGCAGCGGCGGCTGGTTCTGGACGGACAATCTTTCGCTCCCGACCTCGATCGCGAGCAATGGCGTCTCCGGTCTGTGGTTCGACACCAACAATTTCGGCAGCCAGGTCGCAGGGGCCGGCACGGGAACCGGCGTCACCCTGACCGAAGGCTGGCAGAGCCCGGGCAACGGTGCGTCCTCGTCGAGCCAGGGCTACCCGCAGCAGATTGGCCAGGTGGCCTACAAGATGCCGCTCAAAGCCGACGTGGCGACGGGCACGATCGGCCTCGTCGAGCCAGGTATCGGCACGGCGCTGCCGGGCGACAATGATGGCACGGGCTTCCAGGCTGCGCTCGACCAGTATCGCGTGACCGCGGGCGTGCCGACCGGCGCGACCGTCAATACCGTCGCCGGCGGCGGCCAGGCCTACTCGTCGGGCCCTAGCGGCGAGCGCTCGCTCGATGTCGGCATTGCCGCAACGGTGACGCCGAACAGCAAGCTCACGCTCTACGCCGGCTCGGGCTCGGCAGCCGGTGCGGGCAGCAACGCCTACACTGCCTGGCAGTCGGCCGTGTGGGACACCACCAACAACCCGCAGGTCGTCACCTCTTCCTTCGGCTTTGCCGAGTCGGTCGCTCCGAGGTCGCCCTTCCACAACGCCGTCGACCAGCTTTTCACCGATGCGGCGCTGCGCAACATCTCGGTGATCAATTCCACCGGCGATGGCGGCTCGAGCTACAAGTTCGGCAACGGCCTCACCAACACCTCGACCAGCCGCTCCAGCCCCTACGGCCTGATGGTAGGTGGTACCTCGGTCACTCTCGGCGAGCACGCGTCACTCGATCCGACCTTGCAGAGCTTCGTCGACAAGGCGGTCGCGGGTGACGAGGCGACGATCTGGCAGTTGATCTCGGGTGGCCTCACCCACTCGCCGGTCGGCGGCCTCGCCGGTGCCAAGACCTTCATCGAAACCGTCTGGAACCAATACTACGTCACGGGCACTACCATCTCGACCCCCGGCGGTTCGGGCTATCTGTCGAACAATGCCAGCACGGGTGGCGTCGATACCAGCCGGCCAGTGCCCTGGTACCAGACGGCCTACGGGCTCCTGCCGACGACCAGCGACCCTAGCCATCTGCCGGGCCGCGGCATTCCCGACGTCTCGGCCAATGCTGGCGGCAACAGTTTCTGGACCGTGCCGACAGGCGACATGCAGGGCACGCACGGCAATGGCGGCACCAGCGCCTCGGCGCCGTTCTGGGCCGCTCTCACCTCGCAGTTCGATGCCATCTTCAAGGATCAGGGTCTACCGCAGCTCGGCTACATGACCGACCTGCTCTACATCGCCTCGGCGATCAAGCACGCCTCGTTCAACGACGTGACGATCGGCAACAACACCTCGTCGTTCGTGATGGGTGGCGCCTATACCAGCGACGGACAGGCGATCACGCCGACCGGCTACGGCTATTCGGCTGGTCCAGGCTATGACCTGGCGAGCGGGCTCGGCACGCCCAACGGCACCTTGCTGGCGCGCGCGCTAACCGAGATCGCACATCATCAGACCTACTATGCGGAGTCACCGAATGTCGTCGTCGCTGACGGCGCGGGTGGCTGGAAGAGCAGTGTGGATCAGACCTTGCTGGTGCAGGCCAACACGATCGCAACGGGCATCAATGTCTGGCTCACCGTTGGCACACAGAACTTCGACTACGGCAATCCCATGGCCGGCCAATTCGCCTGGACCGAGCGGCTCGCGCAACAGTCGCTGCAGGCGGATTTCGACGCCAACCTGGTGCGGATGTTCGACAAACAGGCACAAGGCCGGGTCGGTTGGGTGGATGCCACGGACGGCCAGTCGATCTCGGCGACCATCGGACAGGGCCACGCCTCGGCCACACAGGCCACGCTCACCAGCCCCTACGGCATCGTCGATTTCTCGACCAAGACCTACAGCACAACGGACCAGGCGACGGGGGTGACCACCTATCCCACGGGCGGCAATGTCCACCTGGCGCGCGCCGTCGCGGTGGCCGAGACGGCCGGCGCCGCCAACGACCAGAACGCCGTCGTCCGCATCCGCCAGAACGGCGAAGACAACCTCTCCGTCTCGTTCTATCGAGTCGACGACTATTCGGGGAAGATCGGCGGCCTCAATCCCGGCGACATGGGATATGCCGCCGCGGCGGTCGCCCGCCTCTACACCACGCAGCAGGGCGCTACGGCGTTCGACGGGCCGGGCTACGGCCTCTACACCCAGAGCCAGATCACCAACGTGAACTCGGGCGACCTGATCGCCATGCAGCTCACCAACAGCTCGAGCGGCGACACCTTCTGGGCTTTCGGCCAGGCCAACACTGACAATGCCGCCCATCTCTTCAACTACGGCGCCAACACATGGGGCTGGGAAGACACACGCGGCGGCGGCGACTACGACTTCAATGACCTGATCGTCCAGCTCGACTTCACCAGCGCCGCCGGCCACGGCTGGCTGGTCTAAACGCCGCCTCTTCTGTAGGGAGGGGCGGTGTTTCCCAGTGACGTCGCCTCCTTCCTCGACCTCATCCGCCAGCACGGCGATGTGGCGTACAGCTTTCTCGCCGTCTATTCGATGGCGAACAGCCTGCTGCTCGCTCTCTTCTCGGGTTATGCCGCCCAGGCCGGCGCGCTGAGCTACGAGTACGCCGTGGCGGCCTGCTGGGTCGGCACCTTCTCGGGCGATGTCATACGCTTCTGGGTAGGCCGGCGCTTCGGCACGCGTTGGCTCGGCCGCTTCCCGCGCTTGCAACGCGCCGTCGATGGCGCGGCGCGCCTCGCCGACCGGCACCATATCTGGATGATCCTGATCCACCGCTACCCGCGCATCATCCGCAATGTCGCCGGCTTCGCCTATGGTGCCTCCACCCTCGGATGGCCGCGCTTCCTTATCCTGAACTTCATCGCCGCCGGTCTGTGGGCGAGTGCTGCCGTCTCGATCGGCTACGGCTTCGGTTTTGTTTCGGACAAGACGATGAACGATACCCTTCAGATCTTCGGCATCGTCATGCTGGTGGCTTTCCTTGCCCTCACCTGGTTTCTCACCCGCCGCCTGGAGCGTGTGATCGAGCGCAAGCCAGCGGACTAATCGGGCAATTGGACAGGAGCACTGGACGGTGAAGATTACGCGTCGTGCTTTTGCCACTAGTGGTTTGGTTGCAGCAGCTGTGCCGGCGACGGCCGCCGCGCCTGTAGCCGTGGATGCCCATACGCATGTCTTCGTGCGCGGACTGAAGACCGCAATCGATGCCCGCTATGTGCCGAACTATGATGCGTCGTGGCAGACCCTGCTCGCCCTCGCCGAGAAGAACGGCTTTGGCCACGCCCTGATCCTGCAGCCGTCCTTCCTGGGTTTCGACAATTCCTACCTGTTCGAGACGTTGAAGGCCGATCCTGGCCGCTTCCGTGGCGTGCCGTGGGTGTCACCGTCGATCGAGACCAGTGCCGAAGATTGGGAGACCATGGCGCGGATCGGCGTGCGCGGCCTGCGCTTCCCGATCTACGGCCTGCCGACGCCGCAATGGTCGGCCTATCGCGAGATGCTGGCCGAGGCACTGAAGCGCGACTGGCCGATCCACCTCTATGTCGAGAGCCATCGGTTACCGGAAGTCCTCCCCGTGCTTCTCGATGGCGGCCACAAGGTGGTGATCCCTCACTACGGCATGTTCGACCGCACCCTGGGGCCGATGCGTGACCCCGGCTTCAAGACCTTGCTGGACAGCGCCAAGACCGACCGGGTCTGGGTCGTGATGTGTGGCGCCTATCGCGTCGGCCCGGAGCGTGCACGGGCGGCAACGCCGATGCTGCTCGACGCCTTCGGCCCGGCACGGCTGATGTGGGGCAGTGACTGGCCACATACCGATACCGACCTCGACCGGGTCAAGACTTATCCGCTAACGCTCAGATGGTTCGAGGAATGGGTGCCGGACGAAGCCGTGCGGCGCACCATCCTCATAGACACGCCGTCGAAGCTCTACGGCTTCTGACGCTCTGTCGTCAGCTTGCCCCGCCCTCCACGCTCCGGCCTTCGGCGCGCCAGCGCAGCATGCCACCGGGCAGATTGGCGATATCGGCAAAGCCCGCCTTCTGCAGGATCGTCGTCGCCTGGGCCGAGCGGCTTCCGGCTCGGCAGACCGCGACGATCGGCTTGTCCTTGGGCAATTCCCTGGTGCGGGCCGCCAGCTCGCCCAGCGGCACCAGAGTGGCGCCGCGGATATGCCCCAGCGGGCCCGTGTACTCTGCAGGCTCGCGCACATCGACGACGTGCACTTTGGTGAGGTTTTCTTCGAGCCAGGGCGGTTCAACCTCCCAGAAACCACCGAACGTGAAGCGCAACGGCGCCCAAGTCGGCTCGCTTGGAGCCTTGGTTTCGTTGCCGGGCTGGCCGCAACGCAGGTTGGCCGGCACCGCCTCGTCGATCTTCTTGGGGTGCGGCAGGTCGAGGTTCTTCATGTAGCCGACATAGTCGTTTTCAGCGATCTCGCCGCCCAGCCGAGGATTGAATTTCTTCTCCTCGACGACGCTGCTGACCGTGAGGCCACGATAGTCGTGTGCCGGATAGAGCAGGCAGCTCTCCGGCAGGGCGAAGATGCGCGAGCGCACCGAGCGATAGAGTGCGCGCGGATCGCCCTGCTGGAAGTCGGTGCGGCCCGAGCCGCGGATCATCAGGCAGTCGCCCGTGAACGCCATGCTCTCGTCATCGAGCACATAGGTGACGCAGCCCGAAGTGTGTCCGGGTGTCGAGCGCACTTCGAGAGCACGACGGCCGAACTCGATCCGGTCGCCATCCTGTAGCAGACGGTCGGCCCCGCTCGCCCCCGAGGCGGCCGACAATGCGATCTGGCTGCCCAGCCGCTGCTTCAGCAGCCACGCACCCGTAACGTGATCGGCATGGACGTGGGTGTCCAACGTCCAGGAAAGTGTCAACCCCAGCTCCGCGACCAGAGCGCCATCTCGCCGTACCTGCTCGAACACGGGATCGATCAGCAGCGCCTCGCGCGTGCTGCTGCAGCCCAGCAGATAAGTGTAGGTCGACGATGTCGGATCGAAGAGCTGGCGGAAGACGAGCATCGTTCCTCTGGTCCTCAGGTTGGCGCGCTGGCCTTGTCGATCGCAGCAACCGAGTCAGCGTCGAGTTTCAATGACGGCGCAGCCAGCAGATCCTTGAGCTGGCCAAGGTTGGTCGCACTCACGATCGGTGCCGTAATCGGCTTACGCTGCAGCAGCCAGGCCAGCGCCACCGTGGTGTTGCTGGTGTTGTGCTTCTTGGCCGCCTCGTCGACCGCCTTCAGCACCGCGAAGCCCTTGTCGTTCAGGTACTTCTTGACGCCACGCGGCCCGCGCACGCTCTTGCTGAGATCGGCCTCGGACCGGTACTTGCCGGTCAGGAAGCCGCTGGCCAGCGACCAGTAGGGAATCACGCCCAGCCCTTCCTTGAGGCACTCGTTTTCGAGCGGCCCCTCGAACAGCCCGCGCTCCACCAGATTGTAGTGCGGCTGCAGGCTGACATAGGTCGGAAGCCCCTTTTCCTTCGAGATCTTCGCGGCCTCAGCGAGCCGCGGCGCCTCGAAGTTGGAAGCACCGATGGCCCGGAGCTTGCCCGCCTTGACCAGCTCGCCATAGGTCGAAAGCGTCTCTTCCTGCGGCGTGTCCTTATCGTCCTGGTGCGACTGGAAGAGATCGATGCGGTCGGTGTTGAGCCGCTTCAACGAGGCGTCGACCGATTTCACGATATGGGCGCGCGACAGGCCTTTGCCGTCCGGCATATCCATGCCGCATTTAGTGGCGATCAACACCTTGTCGCGCTTGGCTGGATCCTTCCGCAGCCAGCTTCCGATGACAGTCTCGGACTCACCGCCCTTGTGACCCTCCGCCCAGCGCGAATAGACGTCGGCGGTGTCGACGAAGGAAAAGCCGGCATCGACGAAGGCGTCGAGCAGCTTGTGCGAGATGGCCTCGTCGGCCGTCCAGCCGAAGACATTGCCGCCGAAGGCGATGGGAGCGAATTCGAGGTCCGACTTACCGAGTCTACGCTTCTGCATATCGTACTCCTCTAAGACGATTGTTATTCCGCTGCCTTGGGAGGCGCTGCGGCAGCAGGTGCCGCGGCAGGAGGTGCTGCTGAAGCAGGTGCCGCTGCAGCGACCGGCGGTACGGGCGGCGTTGCCGGAATGGGGAATGGATACATCGGTGTCGCGAACTTGATACCGAGGCCTGGGAACGTATCGTACATCCGCCGAACAGCCATACGCTGGATCATGCTCGGATTCTTCGGCCGCGCCATGAACTTGAAGCGGATGATCAACGAATTGTCCTTGATGTCGACGACGCCCTGCATCTTGAGGGGCTGCATCAGGATCGGCTTGAACTGAGGCTCCTCCATCATCTCCAGGCCGATCTTCTTCACCGTCTTGCGCAGCAGCTCGACGTCGGTGCCGTTGGCAAAGGCGATGTTGAACTTCACCACCGTCCAGTCGCGGCTGAAGTTGGTGATATGCCCCACCTGACCGAACGGCACGATATGGAGCTGACCGTTCTGATGCCGCAGCTTCAGCGAACGGACGCTGAAACCTTCGACGACACCCTTGACCTTGCTGCAATCGACATACTCGCCGATGCGGAACGAGTCCTCGGCGAGGAAGAAGATGCCGGACACGACATCGCGCACCAGCGCCTGGCTACCGAAGGAGACGGCCAGGCCAAAGACGGAGAAGGCCGCAATCAACGGGGTGATGTTGATGCCGAGCTCCGACAGGACCAGCAGGCCACCGACCACTGCAATGGCGACGCCCGCAATCGCACGCACCAGCGGCATCAGCGTCCTCAGCCGCGACGCCGCCACGCGCACTTCGTCTTCGTGGTCGCCACTGACATCGGCCGATGGCAGGGGATTGGCCGCGATATAGGAGTCCATGCGGTACTTCAGGAACCGCCAGAACGCGTAGATCGCCACGGCGCTCGCCGCGGCAAGCTTGGCGCCACGATCGTGCACCAGCCATTCCTCAGGCGTCGCCGCAGCCAGCACCCGCACCATCACCGCCTCGGCGATAATGATCAGGACATAGAGCCGGACCAAGAGGCGGACGCAATCCGCCACCACATCGCCCGCCATCGGCAGTTCAGAAACGATATGCCGCGTGATTCGATGCATCAAAGTCTCGAATAACAGGAGCGCAATCAACGTCGATTCAATCAACGCCATACCGCGCGACGCAGTGCTGCTTTCCGTCAGCGCGGCGTAAACGGCCGCGACTCCCATCAACGTGTAGAAGGCAAGGCCCGCCATCCACCAGTTGCGGGCGGCGTCGAGCTTGAGTTTGCGGATGAGACCCTTCGGCGCAACCATCGCCGTCAGCCAGGCCGCCATGTCGAACCGCCAATGCCAGACGACATAGACTAGGGCTGCCGCGAAGAATGGCACGTAGAGGATGATGGCGGCGCCCGTCATCTCGCGGGTCGCACCCGTGATCGGCAAGCCTCGCGCCAGTAGACCGGCGATCAGCGGCAACAGGACCACCAGATTGAGGGCGATCAGCAATCGCCGCGCCGTGTCGCTCTCGACTGGCGCAATGCGGCCCTCGGGAGCGCCGGGCCGCAGGAACGCCCGGAAGATGACATTGAAGCCGCGCCAATAGACCAGCGCGTGCAGGACCATCTGGCCAAGCTGATGGCCCGTGCTGTTGGCGTCACCCCCCATGCGACCCAGAACGATCCGGCCGGCCACGGCCAGAGCAACCAGTGCCAGGACATCGAGCAGCAGGGTACGGAAGAAGGCCCTAAGCGGGGAGTTTGCCACGAGCCGGTCGAATGCTTTGCTGCGAGCCCGGCTCAAGGCAAGCCGCGCTACGAATTCCGCCAGGAGGCCCGCGACGACGATGCCAGCCATCCAGATGGCCGCATGACCATCAAGGTCGCGAAGCAAAACCATCAGATGATCGCCGAGCGCGGGAAGCTGGGCGAACGTGAATTCGAAGCGCTCGGTCAGCAGGGTCAGGAAATTTGCAGCAGCTCCCTGCCCGCCCGTCACCGCTTGCGCCGCGGTCGGAACACTCCACGCGGCCGCAATAGCGCCGGTCGCCATCGCCATGCCGTATCTTGACCGCATCATCATTTCTCCCCCAATGGATGACGGCAGAAGCCTAGGCCAATTACAGCCAAGCCGCCAGACGACACGCTTTCAGAGACTAGGAGAAACGCCCAGATGTTCGGCCTGATGCAGGATCGCCCGTTGCTGATTTCGCAGCTCATCGAGCACGCTGCCCTCAATCACGGCGACACGGAAATCGTCTCGCGGACGGTCGAAGGCCCGATCCATCGCTACACCTATCGCGATGCCCGGCTGCGCGCGAAGAAGGTCGCAGAGGCACTGATTTCGCTCGGCATCAAGCCAGGAGACCGTATCGGGACGCTCGCCTGGAACGGTTATCGGCATTTCGAGCTCTATTACGGCATCTCCGGCATGGGCGCCGTCTGCCACACGATCAATCCGCGCCTCTTCCCCGAGCAGATCGTCTACATCGTGAACCACGCCGAAGATCAGCTGCTCTTCGTCGACCTCAATCTGCTGCCGGCCGTCGAAAAGCTGCTGCCGCAGATGAAGGGTGTGCGCCATGTCGTCGCCATGACCGACCGCGCCCACCTCCCGAAGGACTGCAACATTCCCAACCTGCTGGTCTACGAAGAGCTGATCGCCGACAAACCCGGCACCTACGAGTGGCCGGAGTTCGACGAACGCACCGCCTCGTCGCTTTGCTACACTTCGGGGACGACCGGCAACCCCAAGGGCGTGCTCTATCACCATCGCTCGACGGTCCTGCACGCCTATGGCAGCGCGCTACCCGACACGCTGGGCATTTCGGCACGCGCGGTCGTGCTGCCCGTCGTGCCGATGTTCCACGTCAATGCCTGGGGCCTGCCCTACTCCGGCCCGCTGGTCGGCGCCAAGCTGGTGTTCCCCGGCGTCGCCCTCGACGGGGCGAGTCTCTACGAGCTGTTCGAGAAGGAGGGCGTCACCTTCACGGCCGGCGTGCCCACAGTCTGGTTGGCCCTGCTGAACCATATGCAGGCCAACAAGCTCAAGCTCTCGACTTTGAAATACGCGGTGATCGGCGGTTCGGCCGCGCCGCCGGCGATGATCGAGACCTTCGACAAGGAGTTCGGCGTCGAAGTGCTGCACGCCTGGGGCATGAGCGAGATGAGCCCGCTCGGCTCGGTGAACCATCCCAAAGCCAAGCACGCCAAGCTGCCGGCCAAGGACATGCTCACGGTTCGGCTGAAGCAGGGCCGCCCTCCCTTCGGTGTCGACATGAAGATCGTCGACGACGCCGGCAAGGAACTGCCGCGCGACGGGAAGGCGTTCGGCGACCTCCTGGTCCGCGGTCCCTGGATCACCTCAGGCTACTTCAAGGGTGAAGGCGGCGAGATCCTCGACAAGGACGGCTGGTTCGCCACAGGTGACGTCGCCACCCTCGACGAGGACGGCTACATGCAGATCACCGATCGCTCCAAGGACGTGATCAAGTCCGGTGGCGAGTGGATCAGCTCGATCGACCTCGAGAACGCCGCGATGGCGCATCCCGGCGTTGCCGAGGCTGCAGTGATCGGTGTCGTCCACCCCAAATGGGACGAGCGGCCGCTCCTGATCGTGCATCGCAAGCCTGGCATCGAGATCGACAAGAAGGAGTTGATCGAGTTCCTGAGCTCCAGGGTCGCGAAATGGTGGCTGCCCGACGACATCCAGTTCGTCGACGCCATTCCGCATACCGCGACGGGCAAGATCCTGAAGACCAAGCTGCGCGAGACCTTCAAGGACTACAAGCTGCCGACGGCCTAGCCCTCTCCAGCCCTCCGCCCTGCTATGCGGGGCGGAGAGGCATCACGGTCGCCCAGAGGAAAAGCAAGGTCGCGATGATGCCCAGCATGGAGCGCCGCGCGTGCAGGCGGCCCCACCGCTGCAGCAGGGTGTGGCTCTCTTCTCCCGCCTGGTCGAGCGATATCGCCTTGAGCGCGTTGTTGACCGGCATGATCATCAGCATCGTGTAGGGCCAGTTGGCCACCAGCACGACGGCGCCGGCGATCCAGAGCTCATCGCGTGTCTGCCACCAGGCGCCGACGCCCAACAGAAAACCGATGATCGCGAGCGATGCCTGCATCTGTGCGCCGCGCTCATAAGCCGGCTTCCACTGCTGGAGTTGCGCCCGATCGTCGAGACCCGACCGCGCAGGATGCTCTGCGAAACTGACGTAGAAAGCGGCGCCAGCGAAAAGCGCCGCTACGGTCAGAGCCAGGATACCCAGGATCAAAGCTTCTTCTCCTCCACCGTCCGCGCCGCTGGACCGCGGCACTTCGCGGGCATTATCGTCACGTCAGGAGGAACAAGCCATGGCGACGGAGACGATTCCTGTCATCGACCTCGGCCCCTATCTCGCCGGCGAGGCGGGCGCGATGGATCGCACGGCGGCAGAGCTGCGCTTTGCCCTGACCGAGATCGGCTTCTACTTCATCGTGAACCACGGCATTGCCCGCGAGAAGATCGCCGGAATGTTCGCCGAGGTGAAACGCTTCCACGCCCAACCTGTCGAGAAGAAGCTCGAGCTGAAGCTCGACCAGCACAATACCGGCTACCTGCCGATGCGCGGCAACACGCTGCGCACCTCGACCGTGCAAACCGGAACCAAGGCCAACCTCAACGAAGCCTTCTTCGTGAAGCGCGAGATGACGCCCGATCATCCTGACGTCCTGTCGGGACGGCGCTTCCGTGGCCTCAATCGCTGGCCCGACCTGCCGGGGTTCCGTGACACCGTGGTCGACTATTGCAACGAGATGGAGCGGCTGGTGCAGAAGATGGTGCGGCTCTACGCCCGTGCCCTCGACCTGCCGGCCAACTGGTTCGACACGGCCTTCGCCGAACCGATGTTCTCCATGCGCATGACGCATTATCCGCCACAGGATGGCCCGGTGGACGACGAGTTCGGCCTGGCGCCGCACACCGACACCAGCTTTCTTACTCTCCTGGCGCCCAACGAAGTGCCGGGTCTGTCGATCCGCACTCAGAGCGGCAAGTGGATCGAAGCGCCGGCCATCGACAACGCTTATGTCGTGAACGGTGGTCAGATGCTGCAGCGCTACACCAACGACCTGTTCCTGGCGACGCCGCATCGCGCGGTCAACAAGAGTGGCGGCGAGCGCTACGCCCTGCCCTTCTTCTGTGACAGCGGCATCGACTGGCCCGTTGCCGCGGTACCGACCACCGTGGGACCGGACAAGCCGCCAAAATACCCGACCACCTGGTACTCCGACTACATGACCTGGTATCTGAAGCGGAACTACGACGTGCTGAACGCCAGCCAGCAAGCCGCCGAATAAAAGTCCCCACGGGAAGGACATCAAGCTCGAATGAGTACCGCCACGCTTGCCCACGTCGAAGCCCACGTCTTTCGCACCCCCATCAAGGAGCCGGTCCGCACTTCCTTCGGCACGATGACGGAGCGTGTTGCCGTCTTCGTGCGCGTCGAGGATTCCGACGGCGCGCGCGGCTGGGGCGAGATCTGGTGCAATTTCCCCAACGCAGCCGCCGAGCATCGCGCCCAGTTGTTCGCCGATATCGTGGCGCCGCGGGCGCTGGGCAAATCGCTCGACGATCCTGTTGCCCTGTGGGCTGAGATTGATCGCGCCCTGCATGTGCTGCGCGTGCAGAGCGGCGATGCCGGCGCCCTGTCTGCCGCGGCCGCGGGCCTCGATCTCGCAATCCACGATCTGCGCGCCCGCAAACGCGGTCTGCCGCTATGGCGGGCACTGGGCGGCACGGACGATTCACCCCTCCCGATCTACGCCTCGGGTCTCAATCCTGGCCGATCCGCCTACGACACTGTCGGGCGCATGCGCGCGGCGGGCTATCGCGCCTTCAAGATCAAGGTCGGTTTCGGCACCGAAACCGATCTCGACACGTTGCGGCCGGTGGCGCGTGAGCTGAAGGCTGGCGAACGGCTTATGGTCGACGTCAACCAGGGTTGGGACCTCCGCACCGCCTGCGCCACGGTGCCGAAGCTCGCCGAGTTCGGGCTGCAGTGGATCGAGGAACCGCTGGTGGCGGACCGGCCCCTCACCGAGTGGGCACAGGTCGCCGCAGCCGCGCCAACCCAACTGGCCGGTGGTGAAAATTTGCGCAGTGCGGGCCCCTTCCAGGAGGCGATCGATAGCGGCCTGCTCGGCGTGATCCAGCCAGACGCCGCCAAATGGGGTGGCCATTCCGGCTGCCTGCCCGTGGCTCGCGCGGCCTTGGCGGCCGGCCGGACCTATTGTCCCCACTTTTTGGGTGGCGCTATCGGATTGATGCATTCCTTGCACCTATTGGCGGCCGTTCGCGGCCCCGGCCTCCTGGAAGTGGACGCCAACCCCAATCCGTTGCGCGAGGGCTTGCTGGGCGATTTGATGGCCGCCCGCGAGGGCACTGTGTCGCTTCCCGGCGGCCAGGGACTCGGTCTAGAACCAGATCTAAAGCCGCTCATCAATCTTCGAAGCCTTCATATCGAGCGGCGTGCGTAACAGAGGAAACGCCATGCTGGGATTGATGCAAGACCGTCCGCTGCTGATTTCGCAGATCATTGACTTCGCCGCTTCTGCCTATCCCGACGTCGAGATCGTGACCCGCACGGTCGAAGGGCCGATCCATCGCTACGGCTACAAGGACGCTCACAAACGCGCCAAGCAGGTAGCCGAGGCGCTGCAGGGACTGGGCGTCAAGCTCGGCGACCGGGTCGGCACCATCGCCTGGAATACTTACCGCCACTTCGAGCTCTATTTCGGCATTTCCGGCATCGGAGCGGTACTGCACACGATCAACCCGCGCCTCGCGCCCGAGCATGTGGCCTACATTGCCAACCATGCCGAAGACAAAGTGATCTTCGTCGACCTGAACCTCGTGCCGGTCGTGGAAGGCGTGTTCGAGCAGCTCAAGACGGTAAAGCATGTCGTGGTCATGACCGACCGCGCCCACATGCCGGCGTCGAGCAAGATCCCGAACCTGCTCTGCTACGAGGAGCTGATCGCAGACAAGCCGGGCACGCTCAAGTGGCCGGAGTTCGACGAGAAGACCGCCTCGTCGCTCTGCTACACCTCGGGCACGACGGGCAATCCCAAGGGCGTGCTCTACTCGCACCGCTCGACGATGATCCATTCGATGATGATGGCGTCCGGCCCGGTCCTGGCGCTCGATCCCGACACCACCATCCTGCCGGTGGTGCCAATGTTCCACGCCAATGCCTGGGGCCTCGTCTATGCCGGGCCGTTCTGCGGCACCAAGCTGGTCTTCCCTGGCTTCAAGCTGGATGGCGCCAGCATCTACGAGTTGCTCGACAAGGAGCAGGTGACACTGAGCGCCGGCGTGCCGACGGTGTGGCTGGCCCTGCTCGACTACTGCGCACAGAACAAGCTCAAGATGTCGTCGGTCAAACGCTCCCTGATCGGCGGCTCGGCCGTGCCTTACGCGATGATCGAACGCTTCTGGAAGGAGCACGAAATCGAAGTGGCGCAAGGCTGGGGCATGACCGAGATGAGCCCGCTCGGCACGCTCACGCGTTTCAACAAGGGCGAACGCGACCTGCCGGACGCCGAGCGCTTTGCCATCACTGCCAAGCAGGGTCGCCCCGTGTTCGGTTGCGAGATGAAGATCGTCGACGATGCCGGCGACGACCTGCCCATGGACGGAAGCGTCTCCGGCAACATGGTCGTGCGCGGCCCGTGGATCGTGAAGGGCTACATGAAGGGCGATGGCCAGAACCAGTTCGTCGAAGACGATTGGTTCCACACCGGCGACGTCTGCAAGATCGAGACCGACGGCTCGGTCGTCATCACCGACCGGTCCAAGGATGTGATCAAGTCGGGCGGCGAGTGGATCAGCTCGATCGACCTCGAGAATGCCGCCATGGGCTGCCCCGGCGTGGCCGAAGCGGCGGTGATCGGCGTGGCTCATCCCAAGTGGGACGAGCGCCCCCTGATGATCGTCGTGCGCCGTCCCGATGCCGATGTCACCAAGGGCGATATCCTGAAGTACCTCGACGGCAAGATCGCCAAGTGGTGGATGCCCGACGACGTGCAGTTCATCGACGCCATCCCACATGGCGCCACCGGCAAGATCCTGAAGACGGCCCTGCGCAAGCAGTTCGAGAGCTACAAGCTCCCGACCGCCTGAGGCTCGCTTTCACGGGCGTGACGCAGCTCGGCTACGGCCGCGCGCGTCACCTGGAAGGCGCCGACCAGGGCAAGGCCGGACATGATCGCGGCAACGAGATAGTCCGGCCAGCCGCTGCCCGATCCGAACACACCCAGCGCGGCGGCCAACACCGCGAGATTGCCGATCGCGTCGTTGCGCGTGCAGATCCAGACCGACCGCATGTTGCTGTCGCCCTCACGCCAGCGATAGAGAAGCAACGCCACACCAAAGTTGGCAGCGAGCGCCAGCGCGCCCACCACACCCATCACCGGCGCTTCGGGTACTGTGCCGGCCATCGCATGGTTGATCGTAGTGACGGCGACCCAGACGCCGAAGGCGGCCATGCTGGCGGCCTTCACCAGCGAAGCGCGGGCCCGCCAATGCAGCGCCATGCCCAGCACGAAGAGGCTGATCCCGTAGTTGCCGGCGTCACCCAGGAAGTCGAGCGAGTCGGCCAGCAACGACGCCGATTGGGCAGCGAGGCCGGCACCGATCTCGACCACAAACATGGTGAGGTTAACCGCCAGGGCCACCCAGAGGATGCGCCGATAGATGGGCGAGGCCGCCGCAGCGGAAGCATGCTCGTGACCATGATCGCAGCAATGGGCGCTCATTCTTCCGCTCCCCCTCTCAATGCTCGGCGACGTGACTGACCATATCTTCGACCATGCGGCGGACATGGGCGTCGTCCGCTTCATAGTAAACCTGCTTGCCCTGCCGATCCGCCCGCACCAGCCGCGCGCCCTTCAGCAACCGCAGATGATGGCTCACCAGCGATACCGAAAGGCCCAGCCGGTCAGCGATATCAGAGACTGCCAGTGGCGTGCGCAAGCAGGATACGACGATCCGCAGCCGCGTTGGGTCACCCAGCAAACGGAACAGGTCGGCCAGCGCTACCGCGTGGTCGTCGGACAGAATGGTTTTCTTGGCCTTGGACATTTGAACAACTGTTCAAACGTAATCTCTCCCCTCCCGCCCGTCAAGGCAGGTGCGGGATCAGACGACGGGGCAGCGCCACATCTGCCACCACGGCGGCCATGACGATCGCCCCGCCGATCAGCGTGGCAATGGCTGGCGCCTCGCTGAAGGCCAGCCAGACCCACAGGGCTGCAAGCGGTGTCTGCAAGGTGCCAATCAGGGCGCCGCGCGTCGCGGAAACCAGCGGCGTGCCCAAGGCCAGCAGCAGCAAGCCGAGGCCGAACTGGCTGGTGCCGAACAGCGCCAGCAGACCGAAGCTCTGACCGCTGATCGAAAGCGGATGGGCAAAAGGCAGCACGATCAACGAGCAGAGAAAGGCCGAGAGGCCGAGAGCCGGGATCATGCTGACGCTCGGATTGCGTCGGATCAGCACCAGCACCATCGACATCAGCACGACCATGGCGAAGGTGAACAGGTCGCCCAGCAGCCGGCCGCCGGCAATTGCCGGACCTGCCATCACTGCTACACCGGCCAGCGCCGCGAGCGTCGCCAGAAGCGTGATCTGATCCTCGCGCTCGCCAAGGATCAGCCAGGCGAAGCCTGCCGTCACGAAGGGGATGGTGGCGTCGATCACCATCACGTCGGCCACGGTCGAGAGTTTCAGCGCATTGAGGAAGCACACGGTCGCGAGCGCCGAGCAGAGGGCAATCAGCAGGCCGTCGCAGCCGATCGCCCGGACGGCCGATACGATCCGACCACGTTCGCGTACCGCCACCATGCCGACGAGGAACAGACCGGCGAACAGCCCGCGCCAGAACAGCATGGTCCAGGCGTCGACCTCGATCAGCCGCGTGTAGAAGCCGGCGCTGCTGTAGGCGATGGCCGACGCCAACAGCAGCGGCGTGCCGACCCACGCATCCCTACTTGGCGAGCGCGACACAATCGATCTCGATGTCGAAGGGGCCGAACCATCCCGCCGTGCAGAGAAATACGCGCGCCGGTTTGTGATCGACGAAATACTCCGCATAGATCGCGTTGACGGTCGCGAAATAGGCCGGGTTCGAGCAATAAACCGTGCATTTGACGACACGGTCGAGCGCGGAGCCTGCCGCTTCGAGACAGGCTTTCAGGTGCTCGAGAACGCGGCGCGTCTGCTGGTCGATCGGCAGGATGTCGTAGGCGCCTGTCTCAGGATTCACCGGCGGCAGGCCCGAGACATAGACCCAGTCTCCAGCCCGCACGACGGGCGAAACCGGGACGCTGTTGCGCGCGGCAAACTTCGCCAACGCAGGCACAGAGGGCGACGAGATCTCGACCCTGGCGGTGGGAGTGGTCATGGCGGCTTTCTCCTTGGTGGATGCCAGGGACACTTACTGACTCCCTCCTGACAACGTTGTGTCAGTAGTGATAAGCTCTTGAAGAAATGGAAGAAAATGCGCCGCTCAGACCGACTGTTCGACATCATCCAGCGTCTGCGCACGGCCAGCCGGCCGGTGACAGCGGCGGCGCTGGCGGCCGACCTCGAAGTCACGCCGCGCACCGTCTATCGCGACATCGCCACCTTGCAGGCTCGGCGCGTGCCGATCGAAGGCGCGCCCGGCATCGGCTATGTCCTGCGCAAGGGTTTCGACTTACCGCCGCTGATGTTCACCGTCGAGGAGGTCGAGGCCATCGCGGTCGGCGCCCGACTGGTCCACCGCCTGCGCGATCCCAAGCTGCAGGAAGCGGCGGAAGCCGTTCTGGCCAAGGTCTCTGTCGTACTGCCGGAGCGCCTGCGCAGCCACGTCGTTGCCCCGCCGGTCTACATCTCGCCAGGCATGGCGGCCGAAGCACAAGGCGTCGATCTCGCCGAGATCCGCGCCGCCATTCGCGACAGCCGGAAGCTCTACATCGCCTACGCCGATGAAGGGGGCCGGCGCACCAACCGCACGATCTGGCCGATCGCCATGGCCTACTATGTCGACGTCACGCTGGTCGGCGCCTGGTGTGAGCTGCGCGGCGACTACCGCAATTTCCGCGTCGAACGGATCGCGGCCTCCCGTGTGCTGGACGAACATTTCGACCAGAACAATGGCCGCCTGTTCGCAGAGTGGTCCGCCCTGCCCAAGACCCGACCAGGCTCCCTCGCCGTCCCGCCGGACTCGCGCTAGGCTCGGCCCATCATGACGATCGACATTCGCCCCATCGATCCCGTGAACCGCGCCTTCTTCGCCGGCGAGGTGTCGGGCATCGACCTCACCCGTCCTCTCTCAGATGAAGAGGTGACGGCCATCCATGCCGGCATGGATCAGTTCGGCGTGCTGGTGTTCCACGACCAGCGTCTCGACGACGAGCAACAGCTCGTCTTCAGCCGCCAGCTCGGGCCGCTTGAACAGGCGACCGGAGACATCATGCCGCCGGAACAGCGGCGCATGAGCATGGACCTAAACGACATCTCCAACCTTGATGTGAACGGCAACGTGTTGGCGCGCGACGACCGCCGCCGGCTGTTCAGCCTGGGCAACCTGCTCTGGCATTCCGACAGCTCCTTCAAGGATGTGCCTGCCAAGTATTCCCTCCTCTCAGCTCGCACGATCCCGGCGGCCGGCGGCAACACCGAGTTCGCCGACATGCGGGCGGCCTACGATGCACTGGATGAAGAGACGAAGCACGAGGTGCTCGATCTCATCTGCCGACACAGCCAGATCTATTCACGCGGCATGCTGGGCTTCGACGACTTCACCGAGGCCGAGCGGCTGAAATGGGCGCCCGTGCGCCAGCGCCTCGTGCGACGCCATCCGAACACCGGACGCCTCTCACTCTATCTCGCAAGCCATGCCGGCGAGATCGAAGGCTGGCCGGTACCGGAGGCACGTGCCTTCCTGCGCGATCTCAACGAGCACGCGACGCAACGGCAGTTCGTCTATGCACATGTCTGGCGGCCGTTCGACCTGGTGATATGGGACAATCGCGTCACCATGCATCGCGCGCGGCGCTTCAATTCCAAGGAAGTCCGCGACATGCGCCGCACGACGCTCACCAACGAAGTGTCGAGCCTCGAGCAGGCGCCGTAAGAACGAACATAGTCGGTAGTTTATGCGTCTTCAGTTCCTCGGGTCGGGCGATGCCTTCGGCAGCGGCGGACGGTTCAACACCTGCTTCCATCTCGAACGCGCTCAACAGGGCAATGTATTAGTCGATTGCGGCGCTTCTTCCATGGTGGCGATCCGCAAATGGGGTGTCGATCCCAACGGCATCTCGACCGTGCTGGTGAGCCATCTGCATGGCGACCATTTCGGCGGCCTACCCTTCTTCCTGCTCGACGCGCAGCTCGTCAGCCGCCGCACCGCGCCGCTCGTCCTTGCCGGACCGCCGGGCTTCCGGGAACGGCTGATGATCGTCATGGAGGCGATGTTCGCAGGCTCCACCAAGGTCGAGCGCAAGTTCGCCTTGGAGATCCGAGAACTCGAACTACACGAAAGAGTCGAGCTCGATGGGCTCGCCGTCACGCCCTACCTGATGAAGCACTATAGCGGCGCGCCGTCCTACGCACTCAGGATCGAGACCGAGGGCAAGGTGCTCACCTACTCGGGCGATACCGAATGGGTCGAGGAACTCATCCCGGCTGGCCGCGACGCCGATCTCTTCATCTGCGAAGCCTACTTCTTCGACAAAGTGATGAAGTACCACATCGACTACACGACGCTCAGCCGCCACCTGCCGGAGATCGGCGCGAAGCGCACCATCGTCACTCACATGAGTGCCGAACTGCTCGGCCGCCAGGGTGAGATCGCCCTCGAAGCGGCTCACGACGGCATGGTCGTCGACTTCTAGCTTTTGGCGACCCACTCCTCGACGCGGGTCTCGGTAGCTTCGTCGACCACGCGGCTGCTGCGCAACACCATGCCATGTTTCTGCAACACCTCGTCCGGCAAGACACCATGGCCGACACCCGGAAAAACCGGCCGACCACGGGGCACGCTCGCCTGCGCGCGGGTGAGATAGAACACGTCGTAGCCAATATTCAGGAACAGGCCGAACACGTCGGTTCCGCCCACCACCGCAAGAGTTCCCTCGGGCGCGCCGAGCTTCATCCACGCTTCTTCGAATGGTGCTGTCGCCGGATTCCACAACACGGCATTGGCATTGCGGGGATCAGGCACAATGCGCTCGACTCGCCGCGTCAGCACGATGCGCTTGCGTGCCGCTTCCTTCGGGCCGCCTTCCGCTGAATGTCGGCCATTGGCCACAGCCGAGGCCCGGTCGAGCGAGTCTTGATAGAACTTCTGATCGCCCGGGATCTTCAGCCCCTCCGGAAAGGAGGCATCCGAGCCGGCGATCATGCCTTCGCGGGACACGATCGCGAATCCTTCGATGCGGGGTCGCTTGGTCGTCATGAAGCCGCCTTTCAAACGATCGGAGTTTAACGCGAACAAACGCCCGAAGTAGAGCTAAGGTCTATCCTGACCTTACCGACCGAGGACGAAGAGACAATGACCGCGTATCAGGATTACAAGCCACTTACCTTTCACGACGCGACGCAACGCTTCAGCGACGGCAGCGACACGCCGCGCGCCTTTCTCGAACGATGCCTGGA
This sequence comes from Reyranella sp., assembly GCF_004297405.1. Lineage (GTDB taxonomy): Bacteria > Pseudomonadota > Alphaproteobacteria > Reyranellales > Reyranellaceae > Reyranella. Next base: position 252,427 of record NZ_SCVC01000042.1, on the reverse strand, counting down.
AACCATCGCGGCACGCGAGCCCGTGGTGAAGGCATTGACAGCCATCAACGAAGCCGGCGCCCGCACGGCGGCCGATGCCAGCACCGCGCGTTGGAAGCAGGGCAAGCCGCTGTCGCCGATCGACGGCATGCCACTTGCCATCAAGGACCTGCTTGAAACCAAAGACATGCCGACCGAGATGGGTTGCGCCGCTTTCAAAGGAAATTTCCCGAAGCGCGACAATGCGGCCGTCTGGGCGCTGCGTCAGGCGGGTGCGGTGATTCTCGCCAAGGCGGTGACGGCGGAGCTTGGCGGTTCGCATCCCGGCGCCAGCACCAATCCGTTCGACCCAGCCCGCACGCCCGGCGGCTCTTCTTCCGGTTCCGCCGCCGCTGTTGGCGCCAACATGGTCCCAGCCGCGATCGGCACCCAGGTCGGCGGCTCGATCATCCGACCCGCGGCCTATTGCGGGAACTTCGCGCTGAAGCCGACGCAGGGCGGCATCAACCGCGGCGAACGTCAGGCGACCAGCCAGAGCACGCACGGTCCTCATGCCGGCAGCCTGGAAGACATGTGGCAGGTCGCCATCGAGATCGCGCAACGCGCCGGCGGCGATCGCGGAGCGGTTGGCCTGATGGGCCCCTCGACTCTGCCGGCTTCAGCGAAGCCCAATCGGCTGATCGTGCTCGAAACCGAGGGATGGCCGGACGTCGACGCGGCGACGAAAGCTGGCTTCGAGGCGGTGTTGAAGCAGCTCCACGATGCAGGCGTGACCCTGATCCGACGCAAGGACCATCCGCTGGTCGAGGCGTTGGAGCGGTCGATCGCCAATGGCCGCTCCGTGTGCAACGGCGTCACGAGCTGGGAAAACCGCTGGGGCCAGCGCGGCATCGTCGATAACAATCCGGCCGGTGTCAGCGAGCGCGCCAAAGCCACTCTCGCCAAGGCCGAGGCGATGACGCCGGACGATTATCGCGCCGCTCTACTCGCCCGCCAGACCGCGCAGCAGACCCATGCCTTGATGGCGTCGCTGGCCGACGCTGCGATTACGCTCGCATGCCCCGGACCGGCGCCACTCTGGTCGGGCGATGTACCGGGCCAGCCGCTGGCGCCGCGGCCGACCGGCGATTTCGTGTTCAACGCGCCGAGTTCAATGCTCTTCGCGCCGGTCGTAACGGTCCCGCTGATGAGCGTCGACGGTATGCCTGTCGGCGTCCAGCTCATGGGCCAGCAGCACGAGGACGCCCGTATGACCGGCCTCGCGCGCTGGCTCTCTGAAAACGTGAAGCGCGTGGCTACTCGGGCTTGAGGCCCAGCGCTACGATGCGCGGGATGAGGGTCGACTTCAGCCGTTCGTAGTCGACCATCACCTCTTCATGCTGCAGCGGCTTTTCGACTAGACCGAAGCTCTGCATCATCTTGCGGCCGGGTTCTGAATCGGCGGCCGCAAACCAGAGATCGGACATCTTCTTCACGATGTCCTTGGGCGTAGCGGCCGGTGCCGCCAGCGCCAGCCAGCCCGACACGGTGAAGGAATCGTCGTCGAAGCCCTGCTCGCGCGAGGTCGGCACGTCGGGAAGCTGCACGGCACGAACCTTGGAGGGCGCTGCAATGGCGCGCACGTCGCCCTTCACCAGGAGAGCGTTCATTGCCTGCGGGCTGCCCATCGCCGCCTGCAACGAGCCTGCCCCCATGTCCTGCCACATCGGCGCTTCACCCTTGTAGGTCACGATCTCCATCTTGAGGCCGTACTTCTCGTTCAGCGCCTGCGCGAAGATGTGCGCCGAGGAGCCGAGCGCCCAAGAGCCGAAGTTCACCTTGTTCGTCCGGGCATAGCCGACGAAGTCCTTGAGGTTCGTCACCGGCACCGACTTGTGCACGACCACCGGCAACACGCCCGACGGCGTGCCCGAAACGATGGTGAAATCCTTGTCCGGGTCGAAGCCCAGCGTCTTGAACATGACGCGGTTCTGAATCAGCGTGCTCGACACCGAGTGCAGGAACGTGTGGCCATCGGCCGGCGCGCGGGCGACCATCGCCGCGCCGATGTTGCCGCTGGCGCCGGGCTTGTTGTCGATGATGACCTGCTGCCCCGTTGCCTGGCTCACATGCTGGCTGAAGGCGCGTGCGATGCCGTCCGTCAGGCCGCCAGCCGGAAAGTTCACCACCATGGTAATCTGCTTGCTGGGCCAGGTGCCCTGGGCACGGACAATGGACGGGGCCGAAAGCGTCAGGCCGACGGCTGCACCTGTGCGCAGCAAGCCGCGGCGGGTCGTGGTTGAGTTCGGCATTGCCTCATGTCCTCCAGAGTATTTTTTTCGCGGCGATGCATAGCGACCGCATTTCCTGGCCGCTAGGCTGTGTAAATGCACCTTTCTCCGCAAAGCGAAACACGTAGTCGCTGGGCGGGGCACGCAGGGATTGCTAAGACCATCCCCCGAACCGGCACTTATCAGGGAAGAACGTCCATGTCCGACGCAGTCATCCGCTCCACAGAGGGGCGCATCGGTATTCTTACCATCAACAATCCGCCGGTGAACGCGCTGGCGGCGGCCGTGCGTGACGGTATCAAGGAAGGCATCGACGCCTTCGCCCAGGATCCCAACGTCGACGCCATCGTGCTGATAGGCGGCGGCCGCACCTTCATTGCCGGTGCCGATATCCGCGAGTTCGGCAAGCCGCCCAAGGGCGCCAACCTGAACGACGTCATCGCCACCATGGAGAACTCGCCCAAGCTGGTCGTGGCCGCTCTGCACGGCACGCCACTGGGCGGCGGCCTCGAGACGGCGCTGGGCGCTCACTATCGCGTGGCGCTGCCCAGCACGCGCCTCGGCCTGCCGGAAGTCCATCTCGGCCTCCTGCCGGGCGCCGGCGGCACCCAGCGCCTGCCCCGCCTCACCGGCGCCAAGTACGCGCTCGACGCCATCCTCTCGGGCCGTCACATCCCCGCTCCCGAAGCCAAGAACAAGGGCATCGTCGACGCCCTCGTCGAGGGTGACGACCTGCTGAAGGGCGCGATCGCCCACACCGAGGTGCTGCTGGCCCAGAAGGCGCCGCGGCGACGGATCCGCGACCTCAGCGTCACCCTTGAATCGCCGGACCTCTTCGCCGAGACCGAGAAGGCGATCGCCCGCAAGGCGCGAGGCTTCAAGGCGCCGTGGAACATCATCAAGTGCGTGCGGGCCGCCGTCGAACTGCCGTTCGACGAAGGCATGAAGCGTGAGCGCGAACTGTTCGTCGAACTCCTGACCTCGTCGGAATCGGCGGCACAGCGTTATTACTTCTTCGCCGAGCGCGAAGCGGCCAAGGTGCTCGACGTGCCGTCCGACACGCCGCAGCGCACGATCAAGACCGGCGGCATCATCGGTGCCGGCACGATGGGTGGCGGCATCGCCATGAACTTCGCCAATGCCGGCGTACCGGTCACCCTGCTCGAAACCTCTCAGGAGGCGCTCGACCGCGGTCTCAAGACGATCCGCACCAACTACGAGAACACCGCCAAGCGCGGCGGCATGAAGGCCGAGGATGTCGAGAAGCGCATGGCGCTGATCACGCCGACCCTCGACTACAACGACCTCAAGGACGTCGACCTCGTGATCGAAGCGGTGTTCGAGACCATGGAGGTCAAGGAAACCGTCTTCAAGAAGCTGGACGAGGTCACCAAGCCCGGCGCCATCCTGGCCACGAACACCTCGGGCCTCGACGTCAACCAGATCGCCAACTACACGCAACGTCCTGGCGACGTGATCGGCATGCATTTCTTCTCTCCGGCCAACGTCATGAAGCTCCTGGAGAACGTGCGCGGCAAGGCGACCGAGAAGGACGTCATCGCCACGGTCATGTCCTTCTCCAAGAAGATCGGCAAGATCCCCGTGCTGGTCGGTGTCTGCGAAGGCTTCGTCGGCAACCGCATGCTGCGCATGCGTGGCGTGCAGTCGGCCTACATGATGGAGGAAGGTGCCCTTCCCCAGCAGATCGACAAGGTGGTCTACGATTTCGGCTTCCCGATGGGCCCCTTCGCGATGAGCGACCTCGCCGGCAACGACGTGGGCTGGCGCATCCGCCAGGGCAAGAAGGAGAAGGAAAAGCGCAACGTGCGCTACACCGGCTACGTTGCCGACGCGATCTGCGAGCTCGGCCGCTTCGGCCAGAAGACCGGCGCGGGTTACTATAAGTACAACCTGCCGGACCGCACGCCGATCCCCGATCCCGAGGTCGAGAAGATCATCGAGGAGACCTCGAAGAAGCTCGGCATCACCCGTCGCGCCATCTCCGATCAGGAAATCATGGAGCGTGCTCTCTTCCCGATGGTGAACGAGGGCGCCAAGATCCTGGAAGAAGGCATGGCGCAGCGCGCGCTCGACATCGACGTGATCTGGGTCAACGGCTACGGCTGGCCGGTCTATCGCGGCGGCCCGATGTGGTGGGCCGACAATGTCGTGGGTCTCAAGACCATTCACGATGCTCTGCTTAGGTATCGTGACGCCTCCGGCGACCCGTTCTGGGAGCCCGCCCCGCTTCTCAAGAAGCTGGTGCAGGAAGGCAAGAAGTTCTCTACCGTCTGATCAATTCGAACCGGAGGAAAATAAAATGGCTGATGCCGTTATCGTCTCGACTGCCCGCACGCCGATCGGCAAGGCATTCCGGGGCATCTTCAACGACACCCATGGCGCCGACATGGGCGCGCATGTGATCAAGCACGCCGCCGAGCGCGCCAAGGTCGACCTGGCCGAAATCGAAGACGTGATCATGGGCTGCGGCGCGCCGGAAGGCACGACCGGCTCGAACGTGGCGCGCGTCGCGGCGATCCGCGCCGGCGCCCCGGTCAGCGTCTCGGGCGTCACGGTGAACCGCTTCTGCTCCTCGGGCTTGCAGACCATTTCGATGGCCGCGCAGCGCGTGCTGGTCGACAAGGCCACCGTCGTCATCGGCGGCGGTCTCGAGTCGATCTCGCTGGTCCAAGGCCCACCGGGCGGCAACAAGAACCGTCTGGTCAATCCCTGGGTCAAGGAGCATGTGCCGGGCATCTATCACTCGATGATCCAGACGGCCGACACGGTGGCCGGCCGCTACAACATCAGCCGCGAAGCTCAGGATCAGTATTCGCTGCAGAGCCAGCTCCGCACCGCGGCGGCGCAGCAGGCCGGCAAGTTCGACGACGAGATCGTGGCGATGGAAACCGAGATGCTCGTCACGGACAAGAACACCAACGAGACGTCGAAGAAGAAGACCAAGCTCACCAAGGACGAAGGTAACCGTCCCGAGACGACCATTGAGGGCTTGGCCAAGCTGCAGCCGGTCATGGGTCCCGACAAGTGGATCACCGCCGGTAACGCCAGCCAGCTCTCCGACGGCGCCTCGGCTGCGGTCGTCATGAGCGACGCCGAAGCCGCCAAGCGCGGCCTGACGCCGCTCGGCATCTACAAGGGCCTGGTCGTGGCCGGCTGCGAGCCCGACGAGATGGGCATCGGTCCAGTCTATGCCGTGCCGAAGCTCCTGAAGCGGTTCGGCCTCAAGATGGACGATATCGACCTCTGGGAGCTGAACGAAGCCTTCGCCGTGCAGGTGCTCTACTGCCGCGATAAGCTCGGCATTCCCAACGACAAGCTGAACGTCAACGGCGGCTCGATCTCAATCGGCCATCCGTTCGGCATGACCGGCGCCCGCTGCGTCGGCCACGCCCTGCTCGAGGGCCGTCGCCGCAAGGCCAAGAACGTCGTCGTCACCATGTGCATCGGTGGTGGCATGGGCGCGGCCGGCCTGTTCGAGGTCGTGCAGTAAGGTAAAGACGTTTCGCCTCCCCCGGCTTCGACTGGGGGAGGCGACCTTTCCTGCGTCATCAGCCCAGCATGACGTCCAGGAACATCATCACCACCAGACCGATCATCAGACCTACCGTGCCGTGGTTTTCGAAACCGCGGCGATGGGTTTCGGGAATGATCTCGTCGCTGATGACGAAGATCATCGCACCGGCTGCGTAGGCCAGCCCCCAGGGCAACAGCGATTGCGCCACGGTGACGGCGCCGCCCCCCAGCAGCCCCCCGATCGGCTCGACCAATCCCGTCAGAAGCGCCACCAGAAACGCTTGCGCCTTGCTGTAGTTCAGCGTGAGCAGGGCGACGGCCACCGCAAGGCCTTCGGGCATGTTCTGCAGCCCGATGCCGATCCCGAGCGCGACAGCCTTGCCGATATCGTCACCGCCGAAGCCGACGCCGACCGCTAGCCCCTCGGGAAAATTGTGCAGCGTGATCGCGACGACGAAGAGCCAGATCCGCCGAATCCGCAGCGCCAGCGGCCCTTCGCGACCCAGGACGAAATGTTCATGCGGCACATAGCGATGGACCAGCCAGAGGCTCGTCGCCCCAAGAAGGATGCCGCCAATGACGAGGCTGACCGCGCCCAGCTTGGTCATGCCCTGCGCCTGCGCGACGTCGAGCCCCGGGATGATAAGGGAGAAGAACGACGCCGCCAGCATCACGCCAGCGGCAAAGCCCAGCATGACATCCTGCGCCCCGTCCGAGAGCTTCCGAACAACCAGAATGGGCAAAGCGCCGATCGCGGTTGCAAGCCCTGCCAGAAGGCTGGCCAGCACCCCGGCCAACACCGGGGACATAGACGCAAAAGCCGCAGTCATCACATCTCCCTGCACCAGAACCGTCTACCGGTCTGGCGAGAGAGCGCGACCTTGAGTTGAAATGAAGATCAGCGCCGATTGCGGCGCAGATCTTCGTCATCCTTCCACATCAAGAACTGCGGGCCAAGGTCGGCAATGCTCGTCGCGCCGATCTGGGCCATGCTGAGGTCGACCTCGCGGCGGAATATCTGCAACGCCTTGGCAGCTCCCGCGACGCCACCCGCCGTGACACCGTACAGTGTCGGCCGGCCGACGAACACGAACTTGGCACCCATGCAGAGGGCGATGATGGCATCGAGACCGCGGCGCACGCCGCCATCGAACATGACGGTCATCTTGTCGCCGACCGCATCGCGTATGGCCGGCAGCACTTCCAGCGGCGACGGCGCGAGGTCGAGCTGACGCGCGCCATGGTTCGATACCATGATGCCGTCGACCCCCAATGAATGGGCGCGGATCGCATCGTCGGGATGCATGATCCCTTTCAGCACGAAATTGCCCTTCCACACCTCACGAAAGCGCTCGACATGCTTCCAGCTCATCGGCGCGCGATTCTGGTAGGCGACGAGATCGGCCACTTTCTCGGCAGTGGCATTGGGGCCGGCATACTTGGCCCAGTTGTTGAAATAGGGCGTGCCGTGCTTCAGCCACTGCATCATCCAGGCAGGATGCAGCAGCGCCTCGAACTTGGTCTTCCAGGTTAGCTTCAGCGGCCGGCCCCAGCCGTTGCGCGTGTTGCGCTCGCGGTTGGAGCCCTCCGGCACGTCGACCGTGAAGACCAGGGTGCGTAGGCCGGCGTCGGCGGAACGCTTGATCAAGTCCTCCGAAACAGCCTGGTCCTTGGCGGAATAGAGCTGATACCAGCCGTGGTCGGGTGCCAGCTTGCCGAGATCCTCGATCGAACCGGTGCTGGAGCCCGACATGATGAAAGGCACGTTGGCGTCGCGCGCGGCTTCCGCCAGCATCAGATCGGCGCCATGGCGAAACAGGCCGGCAAGACCTGTCGGCGCGATGCCGATCGGGCTCGAGTAAGTACGGCCGAACAGCGTCGTCGACTGATCACGGACCGAAACGTCGACCAGATAGCGCGGCACGATGCGCGCCTTGCGGAAGGCCTGCTCGTTGGTGACAAGGCCGACTTCGTCGTCGGTGCCGCCTTCGATGAAGTCGTATGCAATCTTAGGCAGCCGCTTTTTGGCGAGCTTGCGCAGATCCTCGATGTTCACCACGCCGTCCATCGTGTGCCTTGTCCTCGAATTTCAATGACAGGATTTTGACCGTCTTTGCTCGACCGGGCCAGCGATGTTAGACGAATCGCCATGCAAATCAGGCACGCAAGGCACGGCGACGAGGCCCAGCTCGCCTTCCTTCTGGAGGATCACGAGCGCCACTACGGCAACCCGGTTGCCGACGGCGCCGGCGCCAAGGGAGCTTCATTCCTGGCCGAATCGCCGCTTGGCGGTACGCTGTGTCTGGTGGCGGAACAGGACGGCGGCCGACTGGTCGGTTTCGCCATCCTCAACCCCTACTTTCCAGGCCCCAACCTGACACACGGCCTGTACCTGAAAGAGCTCTATGTCACGAGCGACGCGCGCTCAGCCGGGGTCGGAGAGAAGCTCATCGACGCGATCCGCGGCCTCGCCAAGCAGCGCGGCGACACCCGCGTCCTGTGGACGACCGGCGAAGAGAATGCCGGTTCGCAGCGTTTCTACGACCGTCTCGGGATGCGGCGCGAGAAGAAGGTCTACTACGTGATGGACGTCTGAACCGGTGAAGGTCGAGGTCTCCCATCACGTCGACGCGTCGGAGCCTGATGCCCAAGGCTTCCATGACTATCACTACGAGTACGACATCTTCACCTTTTCGGACGGCGATGTGTCTTTCCTCGTCCGCGCCTACACCGACCAACCCCATGAAGCATCGTTCATGGCGCGTCACGTTGCGGACAGGCGGCATCTCCTGACGGAACGGGATCTACAAAATCCGCTGCTTCTCGAAGCACAAGACTATCTTCGAACAGCCGGAAAGACCGACCTGAATTGGCTCGACGGCGAGCGTAGCGAGTACAGGCCGATCGCACCGGCCGCCAGCCAACGGACAGATCCATGACCAGCCTCATCCTGCACAATTACGATTTCTCCAACTTCGCCGAGAAGGCGCGCCTGATGCTGGGCTTCAAGGGCCTGGCCTGGCGCAGTGTCGAGATCCCGCCGATCAACCCCAAACCCAAGCTGACACCGTTGACCGGAGGTTACCGCCGCACGCCCGTACTGCAGGAAGGCGCCGACGTGTGGTGTGACACCCGCCTGATCGCCCGGGAACTCGAGCGTCGCGTGCCCGAACCCAGCTTCTTCCCGGCGAAGACGTCAGGCGCCGCCGATGCCATCGCCTGGTGGGCCGAGCAGCAGTTCATGCGGCCGACGGCGCTCTACGTGTCCGGCATCAACGCCGAGCATATGCCCGAAGGTCTGCACGAGGATCGCGCCAAGCTGCATGGCCTGCCGGTGCCCTCCATCGAGGCGGTACGCAAGGCTGCGACCCGCAATCTCCATCTCGTGCGGCCGCAGATCCGCTGGATCGCCGACATGCTGGCCGACGGACGCCCCTATCTGCTGGGCAACACGCCGTGCATCGCCGACTTTGCGACCTATCATGTCGTCTGGTTCTATCGCGGCCGCCACATCGATTGCCGCCAGGAGCTTGCGCCCTACCCACGCCTGCTGGCTTGGCGCGACCGCATGGCCGCAATCGGCCACGGCAAGCGCACGAACATCGACGCTGACGAGGCACTGGCCGAAGCGCGCGCGGCTACGCCGGCGACACCGCGCCCCTCGCAGCCACAGGAAGGCGATCCACAGCCGGGACAAGGCGCGCGCGTCCGCCCCGCCGACAATGCCAAGGATTGGGTCGAGGGCGAGGTGACGTTCATCGACGCGCACGAGATCGCCCTGCTACGGAACGATCCCGAGGTCGGTGAGATGACCGTACATTTCCCGCGGCTGGGCTACGACTGGCGCAGTGCCTCCTGACGCCGACCAGGCAGCGCGCCTACTCAGCGACCATCTCGCCCGAGCCGCCAAACTCGGCAGGGAAGTCCTTGAGCTTGGGAAGGCCATCCTTCATTCGCAGCACCGTCTCAGCGTAATTGACGTGCACTGCCGGGGCAAAAGCGAGGGTCGGAATTGTCGCCGCGAAGACATCGACGAGCCCAAGCGGCGGATGGTTGGCCATCAGGTGGCCACCGCACTTCGTGCAGTACTTGCGTTCGCTGAGCGGGGTCTTGGTAAAGGTCGCGATATGCTCGGCACCTGACACGACACGCACGGCGTCAGGCTTCCAGAGGCTAAAGGCATTCACCGGGCCGCCCGACCAGGATCGGCAGGACTGGCAATGGCAATAACCCATTGCTTCCGGTGCGCCCGTGACCTCGAGTCCGACCGCACCACAGAAGCAGCTACCTTGGTACTTCATGATCGCCTCCTCCTTCGGTTGCAGGATGTCGACGCCGATCTTCCGCGACGATCATCCTGAACTGCGATGGACCTTCCGTCACCCGGCTTCGGCTTCAGCTCTCGTGAACAACCGCCAGACGATCAGTTGCGAACTACGGCCTGAAGCGTTCGATCCCTAGCCCGTCGATCGGCGTGTTGGTCGATCCCGTCGCCACCAGTTCGGCCATGACCGCGCCAGTGGCCGGTCCGAGCTGGAAGCCGTGGGTCGAAAAGCCAAATTGGTGAAAGATACCTTCCGACGTCGAGCTGCGGCCGACGACAGGCACGCCGTCCGGCATATAGGCCTCGATACCGGCCCAGGCACGCACGATCGTGGCTTCGTGCATCGCCGGAAACAGCTCCCACACCGTGCGGGCGCTGAGGGCGAGCTTATTCCAGTCGATCACCGTCTCGTTGCGATCGCGATAGGGTGTCGCGAGATGGCCACCACCGATCACCACGGTGCCGTTCTCGCGTTGCTTGAAGGAGAGCTTGCGCCCGCGCAGAATCACCACGGGCTCGATGAAGGGCGCGAGCGCGCTGGTCACCATCAGCATTGGCGCCACCACGGTGAGCGGCACCGGCTCGCCCAACATGGCCGCGATCCGGTCGGCCCAAGCGCCTGCTGCATTCACGACCTTGGGCGCCTCGAATGCACCGTCGCTGGTCTCGACCCGCCAGTTGCTGCCCACGCGAGTGAGCCCTGTGACCGTCACGCCCTCAATGATCTCGGCCCCCTCTTCGACCGCGCGGCGACGAAAGGCCTGCGTCGTGCGGAAGGGATCAGCTGCGCCATCCCGGCGCGAAACCACGCCGCCCGGGCAATAGTCGGAGACGGCCGGCACCAGCCGTTTCAGCTCGGCCCGGTCGATCAGCTCCTCGTGCGTAAGGCCTCGCAGGTGAAGATCGTCGACGCGTTCGCGGAACCCCGCCAGTTCCTCGTCGCTTTCCGCGATCAGCACTGTGCCATGACTTGAAAAGCCGCAATCGTCACCGACCAGCTCCTCGATCCGCTCCCACAACTCCATCGAGGCGATCGATAGCGGAATCTCCAACAGATCGCGCGCGAGCTGGCGCACGCCGCCGGCATTCACGCCCGAAGCATGACGGCCGGCATAGTCCTTCTCGATCAGGATGGGCTTGAGCCCGCGTAACGCTAAGTGCAGCGCCGTCGAACAGCCATGGATGCCGCCGCCGATGATGACGACGTCGGCCGTGCGGGCCATCTCAGCGCTCCACCGCCTTGCGCTCGGCTTCGCTGATCGGCAGCGAAGCGAGTTCGGCCAGGGTGATCGGCTTCACCGGCGGGCGCAGCCGGTAGTAGCCGACCTCGGCAGGCGTCATCTTCCGCTCGGCGGCGATCAGCTCGGTGACGGTGAGGCCACACAACCGGCCCTGGCAGGGCCCCATGCCACAGCGCAGGAAGGCCTTCATCTGGTTCGGCCCTTCGCAGCCGATGCGCGCCATGTCGCGCACCTGCTTGGCTGTTACCTCCTCGCAACGACATGCGAGTGTCTCTCCCTCGGGCTGACGGAAGGATTCGGCAGGGCGGTTCAGCCAATCGAGGAACGCGCGTCCCATTTCCTCGCGTTGCAGCTTCTGACGGATTGCCTGGGTGTCGGGTAGCGTCGCTTCCGGGCGCAGCGCGCGGACCGCAGCGATGGCAGCAATACGGCCACGCTCGGCTGCCGCCGTACCACCTGCGATGCCCGCACCGTCGCCGGTCACAGCGATACCTGGAACGGAGCTGCCGAAATCGGCATCGAGCACTGGCACGAAGCAGAGCTGCCGGTCATTCCAGACATGTTCAACACCAGCCGCATTGGCGAGGTTGACGTTGGGGACGACACCCTGGTGCAGCAGCAACAGATCGGCCGGCAACCGCCGCTCGCGACCGCCGCTCGCAAAGACGACTTCGCTGAGCTTCTCCTTGCCTACCGCCCCGACCCGGTCGATGCGATGCACCGGCACCTTCGCTTTCACTTCACGCAGCAGAGCCAGGCCTTTGGCGAAGTAGGGCGACAAAGCGAAGTCGGGCAAATGGACCAGAGCCTGCAGCCAGTTGCGCCACGGGGTGGTGTCGAGGATGGCATCGATCCGTCCGCCCGCGCGCAAGGTTTGCGCTGCGAGCAGCCAGAGCAACGGGCCAGTGCCTGCCATGACCGTGCGGCCGCTCGGCACCAGTCCCTGCGCCTTGAGAGCGGTCTGCGCGCCGCCTGCGGTCATCACGCCCGGCAAGGTCCAGCCGGGAATGGGAAACGGGCGCTCCTGCGAACCAGTGGCGATGATCACGTGCTTCGCCTCGATCATCCGCGCTTTGCCGGCGATGGAAACGCCCACGATCTTCTGCGGATCGAGGCTCCAGACCGTGGCGCCGTTCACGATCAGAGCACCGCTGGCCTTGGCTTCAGACGCCAACTCAGCGCCCGCCCAATAATCCTCGCCCAGGACCGCACGATCGGCGACGGGTGTCGTCGTGATGGCGCGATAGATCTGGCCGCCGACGCCAGGATTCTCGTCGAACAGCACGGTCGAGACGCCCGCGCGGGCCGCGAGCGAGGCCGCGGCGAGGCCTGCGGGCCCGCCGCCGATCACGACGAGGTCGTAAGACGGCGCAAGATCGGAAGCAGCGGTCATCGGCCGGCCTCCCGCTTGCCGATCTGGGTTTCGACCTTCATGCCGTCGTGCACGGGAATCAGGCAGCCCTGGCGGCTGCCGACGCCATCGACCGTGACCAGGCACTCGAAGCACACACCCATCAGGCAATAGGGTGCACGCGGCGCCCCGGTGACCGGCGTCGTGCGGCAATGGTCGATGCCGGCGGCCAGCAGCGCGGCCGCAACCGTGTCCCCTGCCCGTGCCGCGACAGGCTTGCCGTCGACCACAATCGCGACGGCAGTGCCAGTGTCAGCCAGCCTCTTGAACATGGAACCTCCGGACACTGAAGGGAGCGACGAGCGACTTGTCGAGCGCGCCACGGGCAATCATCGGCGCGATGCTGAGCGCATGGTTGGCAGCAAGCGTCACGCCGGAATGGCAGCAGACGGTGAAGGCGCCGGGGTGCGTCTCGGACTCGTCGTAGATCGGGAAGCCGTCCTGGGTCATGACGCGAATAGCGCTCCAGGTGCGGACCACGTTCACATTGGCAAGCAGCGGGAACTGGCGCACGGCGCGTTCGGCCTCGGTCGCGCTGACGCCGATCGTGAGACCGGCCGGATCGACGCTCTCTTCCTTGGAGTCGCCGATCATCACCGTGCCCTCGTCGGTCTGGCGCAGGGTAACGACAGGATAGCTTAGAAAAGGCCGCAGCCGCTCGGTGACGACGATCTGGCCGCGCTCCGGCCGCATCGGCGCTTCCAGTCCGACCATGGGCGCCAACCGCATGTTGGCATTGCCGGCGGCCAGCGCCACCTTGCCCGCCCGGATCTCGCCATGCGCCGTCGTGAGACGGAACTCCCCGCCTTCCTTGGCGATGCTCTCCACCCGATGACTCGGCAGGTAGGTCACGCCGCGCGCATTGATGGCCGTATGCAAGGTACGGAACAGGCGCAGCGAATTCACATGACCGTCGAGCGGGCAGTAGCTGCCGCCGACCACTTCGGGACCGATGTCCGGCAGCATCCTGGCCACCTGCGAATGGTCCATGATCTCGGTCTTGTAGTCGACGATGCCCGGCTGGTTGTGCAGCCGCTTCAGGATATTGGCGCGTGCCTCCAGTTCCTTCTCCGACAAGGCCAAATGGAAGCCGCCCGGCCGCTGGAAGCAGACGTCGAGACCGGTCTCCTGCTTCAGGAGATCGGAGAAGCCGCCCCAGGCGTTGGACGAGCGGATGGTCCAGCCGGCATAGGGTGCGAGCCCCAGCCCTTTGCTCTGCACCCAGACCAACGCGAAGTTGCCGCGGCTTGCCCGCACCGCGCGGTCGCCTTCGTCGAGTACGACGACCCGGCATCCCTCGCGTGCGAGGCCCCAGGCAGTGGCAACGCCGACCAGGCCGCCACCGACGACGGCGACATCGTAGTCAGCGGCTCCTACGTTAGCGGCCATGCGTGGCTCCCCGCCCGACCAGCAGGCGTTCCAGCCCGTAGGCACGATCCAGCAGAATCAGCGCGACGACGGTGATGGCGATCACGCAGGCCGACACCGACGTAACCAGCGGATCGATATTATCTTGAATGTAGAGGAACATGCGTACAGGCAAAGTTTCGGTTCCGGGAGCGGCGATGAACACCGTCATCGTCACTTCGTCAAACGAATTGATGAAGGCGAGCGCCCAGCCACTGGCGAGACCCGGCAGGACCAGGGGCAAGGTAATGCGCTTCAGCACCACCCACTCCGTGGCGCCAAGCGACACTGCCGCGTGTTCGATGGCGCGGTCCAGTCCGATCGCCGACGCGAGAGTGAGGCGCAAGGCAAAGGGCAGGACGATCACAATGTGCGACAGGACGAGGCCCGTGAAGGTGCCGCCCAGTCCGATCTCAGTAAAGAAGCGCAGAAAGGCGATGCCCAGTACGACATGCGGGATCATCAGCGGCGACATGAAGAGCGCCGTCATTGCCTCGCGACCGGGAAAACGATAGCGGGCAATGGCGAGAGCGGCCGGCACCGACACGGTCACGGCAATGGCCGAGGAGAGAGCCCCCAGCCAGATGCTACGCCAAAAGGCGGAGATGAACTCAGGATAACGGCCGATGGCGTAGAACCAGCGCAGCGACCAGCGATCGGTCGGGAACGACAGATAGCCTTCCGGCGTGAACGCCACGATGCAGACGACCAGAATGGGCGCCAGCATGAAGGCGACGAACAGCGTGTGGTAGGCGAGCGCCAGAGGACCGTTCCGGCTCATGCGAACACCTGCGCATAGCGCCGCTCGACCAGCCGGTTGGCGCCCCACACGATGGCGACCAGTGCGAACAACAGCAGCACAGCCACCGCCGCGCCAAGCGGCCAGTTGAGTGTGTTCAGGAACTCATCGTAGGCCAGCGTCGACGCGACCTTGAGCCGGCGGCCACCGATGATGGCGGGCGTGGCGAAGGCACTGGCGGCCAGGGCAAAGACAATCACGGCGCCGGAGAGGATGCCGGGCATGACCTGCGGCAGCACGATGCGGCGCAGTACCGTGATGGGACCCGCACCCAGAGCAATAGCCGCGTTCTCGACCTGCGGATCGAGCCGTTGCAGAGACGCCCAGACTGCCAGCACCATGTAGGGCATCAGCACATGCGTCAGCGCCACGATGACGCCCGTCTCGGTGAACATGAACGGCAGTGGCGCGTCGACGAGACCCAGGTTCATCAGCGCCTTGTTCACCAACCCGCTGCTGCCGCCAAACAACAAGGCCCAACCCAAGGTGCGCGCGACGACGGAGATCAACAGCGGCCCCAGGATCACCAGCAGGAAAAGGCCGCGCCACGGGCTCTTCATGCGGTTCAGGATGTAAGCCTCAGGGGCGCCGAACAGCGCCGCCAGGAAGGTGACGCAGAAGGCGATGCGGAAGGTCCGCCAGAACATTTCATGGAAGTACGAATCGCCCAGCACTTCCCGCCAGTTCTTCAGGATGAAGACCGGCTCGATTCCCTTGTACTGGCCCCAGTCGTGGAACGAGAGCAGGACGGTCATAGCGAGCGGCACGACCACGACGCCGGCAAACAGAACCAGCGCCGGCAGGCTCATCAGGTAGGGCGCCGCCCTCATGATCCCCACGCCAGATGCACGGCGGCACCTTCGCCTGGCATAGTCTCGCCCGTGTTCTGCCGGATGACCGTCACCAGTCCCGAGGCCGTGTCGACCTGATAGAGCCAGTGGTTGCCCTGGAAGATCCGCATACGCACCGTGCCGGCAAGCCCGGCGGGCGCAAAGGAGATACGCTCCGGCCGCACGGAAGCACCGTTCACCAGATTGGTCTTGCCGAGGAAATTGGCGACGAAAGCGGTAGCCGGTTTCTCATAGGCCTCGTGCGGCGGTCCGATCTGCTCGGCCTTGCCCTGGTTCATCACCACGATCCGATCCGACAGCGCCATCGCCTCGGCCTGGTCGTGCGTCACCAGGATGGTCGTGGTGCCGACCGTGCGCTGGATCTGGCGCAGCTCGATCTGCATGCCTTCGCGCAGCTTGGCGTCGAGATTGGACAGCGGCTCATCGAGCAGCAGGATCTGCGGCCGGATCACCAGCGCCCGGGCAAGCGCCACGCGCTGCTGCTGGCCGCCCGAAAGTTGCCGCGGAAAGCGCGCGGTGAAGGCGCCAAGGCCGACCAGTTCCAGCGTCTCCGCGACCCGCGTCGTGCGCTCCGCGGCGGCGACGCCTTGCATCTCGAGCCCGAAGGCCACGTTCTCCGTTACCGTCATGTGCGGGAAGAGCGCGTAGCTCTGAAACACGATGCCGAGGCCGCGCTTGGCCGGCTTCATCGCGAGCAGGTCCTTGCCGCCCAGCCGGATTGCGCCGGACGTCGGCTCGACGAAGCCCGCAATCATCTGCAAGGTCGTTGTCTTGCCACAGCCTGAAGGCCCGAGAAGGGAAACGAACTCCCCCTTCTCGACTCCCAGCGTCAGGCCGTCGACCGCCTTGTGCGTGCCGAAGGCCTTGCTGAGGTTCTCGAGTTCGAGAAAGGCCAAGCGCTAGCGCTCCACCTCGCGGTTCCACCGCTTAGTCCAGTCGTCGCGCTGCGCGTTGATGGCGTCCCAATCGGGCGCGATGATCAGCTTTGCGCGGTCGCCGACCGGCGCCATCTTGAGCTCCGACATATTGACGTCGACCTTGGTGTTCACCGGGCCGTTGCCCATTTCCTTGGCCATGCCGGTCTGCACCGGAGCAGAGACCAGCGTCTTGATCATCTCGTGCGCCAGCGGGTTGACCGACGGCTTGGTCACCACGCAGGCCGAGGCGAGCAGGATCGGCGCGCCCTCCTTGGGATAGATGAAGTCGACCGGGAAGCCGGTGTTGGCGAAGGCCTGGACACGACCGGTGCCCCAGACGGCGATGTTGGCCTGCCCCGACTGGAAAAGCTCCGTCATCTTGCCCGGTGAAGGTTCGTAGACCAGGACGTTGGGATTGATGTCGGCCTTCATCACCTTGAAGCCCGGCTCGATGCTCTTCTCGCCGCCGCCGTTCATGCGCGCGAACATCATGAGCGTGTAGAGCCCATAGGTGTTGTTGATCGGCGGGATCACAAGCTGCTTCTTGAATTTCGGATCCTTGAGGTCGTTCCAGGAGGTCGGTATCGCCCAACCCTTGTCCTTGAAGACCTTGGTGTTGATCATGAAGCCGGTACCGGTCTGGCCGACGGCGACGGCCTTATCGTCCTTGAACAGCGCCGCGGGATAGAGCTCCGCCTTGTCCAGGCCCTGAATGGGCGAACAGAAGCCGAGCTGGATCGCCTGATACATGACGCCATCGTCCATGATGGCGACGTCGATTACCTGGTTGCTCTTCTGGGCCTGAAGCTTGGCCAGCGTATCCGTCGAGTTGCCGGCGACGTACTCGACCTTCACGCCGTGCTTCTTCTCGAACTCCGGAAACACTTCCTTGCGGAGATGCGAATCCCAGACGCCACCATAAGCCGCGACGGTCAGGGTCTTCTGCTGAGCCAGCGCCGGTACGGCGCTGAAAAGTACAGTCGCTCCCAGGATCGCGCCAATGCACGTCAAACGTTGCATTTTCCCCTCCTTGTTCGTGATGCCCCTATGACAATGTTCGGCGCGTGGGTATTGCGGCGTCAAATCCGATTTCTCCGGCGCTTACATAACAAAATGTTATATTGAGCCAATGCGCGGCCTGAACCCACGCCAGATCGAAGCTTTTCGCGCCCTGATGCTGACTGGCGGCGTCGGCGCCGCCGCCAACCTGCTCAACGTCAGCCAGCCGGCCGTCAGCCGCATGATTCGCGACTTTCAGCATCATGTCGGCCTCGCTTTGTTCGAGCGCCGCGGCACCCGGCTGGTACCGACGAGCGAGGCGCTGTCGCTCTATGCCGAAGTGGAGCGCTCCTTCGTCGGTCTGGAACGCATCGCCAAGACAGCGACTGAGATCAGGACGCGGCGCACCGGCTTCCTGCGCATCGCGGCGATGCCGGCGCTCGCCAACGGCTTCCTGCCGCGGTTTGCCGGAAAGTTCGCTGCCGAGCATCCCAAGCTCGATCTCGTGCTGTCCGGTCTGGTGTCACACGCTGTCTTGACGGCTGTCGTCCAGGGCCAGTGCGACCTCGGCTTTGCCGAGACGTCGTTCGAGCACACGGCCGTGAGAGTCGAACGAATGCCGAAGGCGCCCTATGTCGCGGTGTTGCCGCAGGGGCATCGTCTTGCCAACAAGGCGCGGCTTCGGCCCAAGGACTTCGAGGGCGAGAGCTTCGTGTCCCTTGGCCATTCCGGCATATCGCGTTTCCGTATCGATCGCCTCTTCGCCGAGCATGACGTGAATCGTGTGCTGCGAATCGAGACGCCACTGTCGGAAATTGCCTGCGCATTCGTTGCATCGGGCGCCGGTGTCGCGCTCTGTGAGCCGTTTACGGCGCACGAATACTCGACGCGCGGAATCGTGGTCCGTCCCTTCGAGCCACGCCTCGACTTCGAGTTCACCGTCCTCTACGCGGAAGCCGAGCGTACATCGCAGCCGGCGCGCGAGTTCATCGACAGCTTCCGCGCGCACGTCGTCGAATTCCTGCGCCGCCAAACCTGGCGCTCGCGGTCATGACGCTGAGGTCAGGATAAACGTCAGCTCGTGCTTGTTGTTGTGCAGATGCAGGACCTTGGCGCCCGGCAGCGCAGCAAAGGTCTCTGCTGTCTCGTGATCGGTCTCGCCCTGGAATTTGATGGTGCAGACGAAGTTCTTCACCTGCCCAGTTGCCCGCCAGCGTTCGACCAGCCGCAGCAACCGCGCCGGATAGCAGATGACATCGGAGAACAGCCAGTCGACCGGACCGATGCTGGCCGGCTCCAGGGCGAAGGCGCTCTCGCCCCGCCACTCGACGCGGGGCATCGCGGCAACACGTGGATCGAGTGGTGCCTTGTCGATCGCCACCACCTCAGCACCGAGTTTGGCCAACACCCAGGTCCAGCCACCGGGTGAAGCGCCGAGATCGAGACAGCGTTCGCCGGCTTGTGGCCAGCGACGCAACCGCACCAACGCTTCCCATAGTTTCAGGTAGGCCCGGCTGGGCGGCCCGACTTTGTCCTCGACTAAGTCGACCTCACCATTGGCGAACGGCGAGCTGC
This sequence comes from Reyranella sp., assembly GCF_004297405.1. Taxonomy (GTDB): domain Bacteria; phylum Pseudomonadota; class Alphaproteobacteria; order Reyranellales; family Reyranellaceae; genus Reyranella. The sequence goes on along the minus strand of NZ_SCVC01000042.1, from coordinate 233,120 downwards.
AACGGGCGGCGGCGAGCATCCGGTCGGGCGCCAGCAACGTCCAGCTGCCGAGCGGAGCAGTCGGCGCGACAGCCGGAAAGATCACCGGCTTGGCCGAAACATGCGGCAGACGCTCCTGGATCAGGGCGGCACGACGATGGTGCAGTGGCGCATACATAGCCCAATTGCGCTGGATATCGCGCAACGACTTGGCGGCAGTGCCGATCGACGCCACGGGCAGCTCGACACAATCGTGCCAAATGTTGGCCGCCCAGGCCGCAGGAACGGCCGGCCCTTCGGTGACCAGAAGCCGACCGTGCTCACGGACAATCGCGACGTCACGCCGGGCGAGTTCTTCGCGCAGCTGCGTGTCGAAACCGTCGGCAGCGAGATAAGCAGTCGTCACGCTGGAACCACGGCCGCAGCTCGAGCTCGTTGGAACACCGCTTCGGTGAACACACTGTGCGGCTTGGCGGCTTTGCGCTCCGCCGTCACGGCACGGGCGAGCGGCTCGTCGTCGGCGCGGAAGGCCGCCTCGATCAGAGTAAGATCGAGCACATCCCGTTGGGCATGGCTGCCGCCGAAGCGATGAGCAATGGGAATCACCGGCAGCAGCAGTGCCGCGCAACCCGTATAGTCGCCATCGCCGAACGCCAGGAAGGCGCGCGCTACCGGCAATGCGACTTGGCTACTGAAGATGGCGTTGGAATTGTCGCCAGCCGCCGCTTCCTCGAGAGCCGCGATCACTTCCACGGCCTTGGACCGCCGACCGGCGCCGACATAGGCCATCACGGCATGCGCATCGTTGAAAGCATAAAGGCTGCGGCCTTCGACCTGGGTCCAGAGATCGGCCAGGACATCCCAGCGGTCACCGAGATCGACGCCACGCAGCATGAGACGCCACAGCAACGCCCCCGCGTCTCCCAAGGTCATGGAGAAAGGCGGTTTGGTGCCGAAGATGGGACCATCATAGAGCGTCAGCACTTCGTCGATTTCGCCGAGGTCGAGATGGTAGAGCGCAGTGTGCCACCAGTTGTGGATGGCAAGCAGGCTGTCCCTGCTCCACAGCTCGGGATCATCGCGCATCCAGGCGAGCCCTTCCTTTAGGCGACCCTGCATCTCCATGACATGCGCCACCGCATGCTGAGCCCAGCTATCGCCGGGATGCAGAGCAGCGGCGCGACGACCTTGGCGCTCCGCCTCGACGTAGTCGCCGCATTCCTCCAGCCCGAAAGCGTGCATCGCCGGCAACAGGTGGTAGCCCGGTCGATCTTCGCTCCATTCGGGCAACGCACGTGCGATGCGATCGCGCATCATCCGGGCATCGCCCACGAAGAAATCGATATGGTGGCCAATCTGCAAAGCCAGCAGGTCGCGCGGATGATCGATCGAAAGCCGCTGCAGCGTTGCCGCAGCCGTATGGAAATCGCAGTTGGCGAGCTGGCCCATCGCTTCGAGATGCGCTCGTTCGCGTGGCGTCTTCGCCAAGGGAGCGGCGTTGGCATGGCTCTGCCGGGCATTGGCGAACCCTCGAGGCTCGGTGCCGATCAGGTTCATCCAGCCGCGTGTGATGTGCGCCATGGCGAAACCCGGCGCGGCAGTGATCGTCCTGTCGATTGCCTCGAGCGGATCGCCGAGATAGCAGCGCTGGAGTTCGAGCGCGTGCTCGAAGAGATCCCGTGCCTCTGCCGTGGCACCCGTCAGGGCGTGGCCTTCGCCATCATGCATCGTCATGGCGTGCATACCGCCGGGAAGATTGATCAAAATCAATCTCAATGTAACAGGGGCACAGTGGCGAATCCGCCAACACTCATGTTAGCGTCAGGCAACTATTGGAGGAGGTACCATGATCACCAAGCGCTTTCTGATTGCAGCAGCTTTCGCCGGCTCTCTAGCGGCGACAACTGTCGGAACGGCCTTTGCCCAGAGCCCGACCCAGCCGATCGTCGGCATCTCGACCGTGACCACCTATTCGGTTGACGCGACCATCACCGCCATCGATCCGGCCAAGCGCACGATAACCTTCACGGGTCCAACCGGCCGTTCCCTCACCCACAATGTGGTCGAGGGTGTGAAGATGGATACGACCAGGACCGGCGATGTGGTGTCGATCGGCTTCGAGGATAGGCTGACCTTCGTGCTGTCCGGCCCGAACGCGCGTCCGCCGCGCGATCGCGATGTCAATGTCACGGCAGCCGTCACCGGCAACAACCGTGCGGCAGGAGTCGTCGCCGATCAGGCCGTTGCCAACTGGTGGGTGACTGCGGTCGACCCTGCGGCCGGCAAAATATCGCTCGTCAATCCCAATGGCGGCGAAGTCCGCACTTACAATGTCACGACCAGCGAGGGTCGCGCCCAGCTTCCGCGCGTCAAGCCGGGTGACAATGTGACGGCGGTCAACACCCAGGTGCTTATCGTCGCGATCTCGCCAAAGAAGTAGGATGTTGCCAGGGGCGCACCGCTCTGCGGGTGCGTCCCTCCTCTCCTGCGAAGAGTCCTAGCCACGCTTCGTCGCACCTTGCTAACCTCCGGCCAACACGGAGGAATTCATGGCAAAGTTCGGCATCGGACAATCGGTTCGCCGGGTCGAGGATCCCCGGCTTCTGACCGGCGGCGGTCGGTACACCGACGACACCAAGCTTTCGGCCCCGGCCGCTCGCGCCTACGTGCTGCGCTCGCCGCACGCCCACGCCGACATCAAGAGCATCGACACGTCCGCCGCCCGCAAAGCCCCCGGCGTGCTTCTGGTCCTTACCGGTGAAGATGTGAAGAAGGCGGGCTACGGCGACCTGCCCTGCCTCGTGCCCGTAAGCAACCGCGACGGTACCCCGCGCGCCGATACCCCCCGCCCGATGCTGGCCCAGGGCCGCGTTCGCCATGTCGGCGACCCGGTGGCTCTGGTCGTCGCCGAAAACCTGGAACAGGCCAAGGACGCCTCCGAGCTGATCGAGGTCGACTACGAAGCCCGCCCTCACACGGTCGGCACCTATGAGTCCGCCCAGCCCGGCGCACCGCTGGTCCACGACCATATCAAGGGCAACCTGGTGTTCGACTGGGAGATGGGCGATCGCGCCAAGACGGAGACGGCCTTTGCCAAGGCTGACCGCGTCGTGAAGCTGCAGATCGTCAATAACCGGCTGGTCGTGAACTCGATGGAGCCGCGCGGCGCCATCTGCGAATACGACGCCCAGGACGACCGCTCCACCCTCTGGGTCTCCTCGCAGGGCGTCAGCGTCATCCGGCCCGTCGTCGCCGACATGATCCTGAAGATCGGCCAGCCCAAGCTGCGCGTGCGCACCGGCGACGTCGGTGGCGGCTTCGGCATGAAGATCTTCGTTCATCCCGAGTATCCCCTCGTCGTCTGGGCCAGCCGTGAGCTCAAGAGGACAGTGAAGTGGATTCCCGATCGCCAGGAGGCCTTCCTGTCCGACGTCCAGGGCCGCGACCATGTCTCGATCGCCGAGATGGCCCTCGACAAGGACTGCAAGTTCCTGGGCTTCCGCGTCACGACCTACGCCGCACTCGGTGCCTATCTCAGCCACTTCGGCGCCTTCATCCCGACGATGGCCGGGACCGGCATGCTGGCTGGCCTCTACCAGACGCCCACGATCTACGTGAACGTGAAGGGCGTGATGACCAACACGGTGCCGACCGATGCCTATCGTGGCGCCGGCCGTCCCGAAGCGGCGTATCTGCTGGAGCGGTTCGTCGACCATATCGCGCGCGAGACCGGCCTGACGCCGGACGAGCTGCGCAAGCGCAACCTCGTGAAGCCCAATCAGATCCCGTGGGACACGGCGTTGGGCGATACCTACGACTCCGGCGACTTCGACAATGTCATGCTGAAGGGCATGGAGAAGGCCGATTGGAAGGGCTTTTCCGCCCGCCGCGCTGCCTCCCTCGCCAAGGACAAGTGGCGTGGCATCGGCATGGCAACCTATGTGGAGAAGTGCTCGGGCGGCGCACCAGAAAGCGCCATCGCCAAGTTCAACGAAGACGACACGATCACCGTCTTCGTGGGCGTGCAGACCAATGGTCAGGGTCACGAGACGGCCTTCACGCAAATCATGTCGGCCCGGCTAGGCGTCGATGCCGATCGCATCCGCATCGTGCAAGGCGATTCGGACTTCACGCCGGAAGGCATGACTGGCGGCAGCCGCTCCATCCCGGTGGCGGGCGCGGCGGTCCTGGGGGTCAGCGACAAGATCATCGAAAAGGGCAAGCTGGTCGCGGCCTCGGCGATGGAAGCCGCTGTCGGCGATATCGAATACAAGGACGCGACCTTCCGCATCGTCGGCACCGACCGCACGATGAGCCTGTTCGACGTCGCCAAGGCCGCCAAGGATCCCAGGCATGTCCCGGCCGGCGAACAGCCCGGCCTCGATGGCGACTTCACCCGCACGCCGTCGGCAGCGACCTTCCCCAACGGTTGTCATGTCTGCGAGCTCGAGGTCGATCCCGATACCGGCACGCTACAGATCCTGAACTACTCGATCATGGACGATTTCGGCACGGCATTGAATCCGCTGCTGCTGCAAGGCCAGGTCCATGGCGGCGTCGGCCAGGGCGTCGGCCAGGCGCTGACGGAAAAGACCGTCTATGACAACGACTCCGGGCAGCTCATGAGCGGTTCGTTCATGGACTACGCCCTGCCGCGTGCCGACGTGGTGCCGCATGTGCACTTCGACATGCACAACAGCCTGTGCACGACCAATCCGCTGGGCGTAAAGGGCGCCGGCGAAGCTGGCGCCATTGGCGCACCTCCGGCCGTGATCAACGCCATCGTCGATGCGATCCACCCGCATACCGGCCTCAAGCATGTCGACATGCCGGTGACGGCGGCATCACTGTGGGCGGCAATCGAGGCAAATCGAACCAGGAAGGCGGCATAGGCCCATGGCCGAGCAGAAGAAAGACTTGGTGAATGCGCTGACGGATTCACTGAAAGCCATCGACGACGACTTCACCGAAGAGATGCGCGAGCTGCGCGCCCTCTTCGAGGAGGCCAAGCGCGAGGCCGAAAAGGACGAGCCCAATGGGCAGAAGCTCCGCGCCCTGCTGCACGACGCCAACGAGATGGTGCGCACCTTTACGATTCTCGATCCGGCATGGCAAGGGGTGCAGAGGGTCGCCCGCCTCTTCGGCATGCTCTAGCCGGCACCCAAGATGGATCTCGTCGAAGTCGATCGCGTCGAGATCCACATCCTGGTCGACAACGCGACCGATGGACTCTCCTCGACGCCACTCAATGTCGAGGGAGAGTTCGCCTTCACCAACCGCCGCGGTTTGCGCGCGTCATCCGACCGCTGCCTGTGCTGCGCGGTCCACGGCCTCTCCTGTCTCGTCACCGTCGAGCGTGGTTCGACACGGCATACGGTGCTGTTCGACAGCGGACCGGAGGAGTATGCCTTCGAGCGCAATACGACGCGACTTGGCGTCGATCTCGGCCGCATCGAAGGCATCGTGCTCTCGCACGGTCATTGGGATCATGCCGGCGCGATGAAACTCGCGCTCCAGGGTATTCGTGGACGCAATGGCGGTCGCACCGTTCCCTTCCATGTGCATCCCGGCATGTTCCGGCAGTGTGGCATGAAGCTCCCCGACGGCGGCGTGCGGCTGATGGACGATGTGCCGAGCATCGCCGAGCTCGAAGGGCTGGGAGCGGAGATCGTTTCGGCGACCGGGCCGCAGCGCCTGCTCGACGACATGTTCCATGTCAGCGGCGAGATCCCGCGCGTGACATCGTTCGAGCGTGGCCTGCCCGGCCAGGTAAGGCGTACGGACGACGGCACAGGCTGGGAGCCGGACGAACTCCTGATGGACGAACGTTGGCTCGCCGTGAACGTGAAGGGCAAGGGGCTAGTTGTGCTGAGCGCCTGCTCCCACGCCGGCATCGTGAATGTCCTCACCCATGCGCAGGCGAGCTTTCCCGACGGGAAGTTACATGCCGTGCTGGGCGGCCTGCACCTGTCAGGAACCAATGAGAAGATCATCCCGGAGACGGTCGCGGCAATGAAGCAATTTGGTTTGGCGCAGATTGGGGCCGGCCATTGCACCGGCTGGCGCGCCATGTCGGCGCTGGCCCAGGCCTTCGGCGACGACGTGCTGGCGCCCTCGGCCGTCGGCAAGCGGTACTGGTTCTAGCGCTGCTGCTTCTGCACGGCCCGCTTTAGCCGTGTCATCGTCTCGTCGTTGAGGAAGAAAGCGCGTTCGCTGCGATAGCTTTCGTAGCGTGCGATCTCGATAGCGCCCACAGCCGCCGCCAGCCGGTCAGCGTCGATCTTGCGTTCGAAAGCGCAATGGACGGCCGGTCCGCACTCGTCCTCCACGGTACGCACCGAGTAGTGACCATGGGGCGGGAACGTGACGATAAGATCGTGCAGGGTGCGTGCCATCTCGACGATCGGGCGGCCAGCATCGTCGGCTTGGCAAAGCACGAGATAGGGGCTGATTGCTTCGAGGGTGGCACTGTCAGTCATATCGGCAGGTCAACGGCAGAGCGCCGACGGAAGTTCCGCGCGCATTTGGGCGCACCTCATCCTGTAACTCTTTGCAACTCTTTCGATCGAGTGGCGTTAGGTCTCCCAGTGAAGGCGTTCTTCAGTCGCGGATGTACCGGCGAAGATCGTTAGGACCCGCTCGGCCGTGCCGAAGCGGGTCTTTCACCTTTGGCCTCTGTCCTAGTAGTCCCACTCCATCTTGGCGCCGACGCGCCCCGTGGAGTCCGCACCGATATCGCCTTCGAGCTTCACGTTATCCAGTACGTCGATCTGCACGACGCCGCGACTGGAATTGCCAGAAGCACCTTGCTTGGCACCGACATACACTCCAGGCGCTACGTAGCGGCCGGCTTCGATCGACACCGGTGAGCCCCCCGAACCACCCGCGCCTCCAGACGAGCCGACGCTCAGCCGATCGAGGCCGAGCCCCTGACGCAAGCGACCCATGAAACTGCTGCCGGGTGACTGGCCGGTGAGTTCGGCCACTGCCGCCGCCACTTGCACCAACTCGAAAGCGCTGAGGCTCGACGCCGACTTGCCAAAGATCAGCAACGCCATGGCCTCGTCGGCAGGCAGCGACGGCGAGGAACTGATGGCAATGGCAGGGGCTCGCGACGTGCCGGAAACCGTAATGGTAATCGTCGTCTGCTGCACGCTGGTCGAGGCGACGAAGTCGAGCGCCGGGTCGATCGTATTGAGATTGTCCAGCGTGACGACGCCCCGGGTGAAATTGAGCCGGCGACCGCCCAGCGTGAATTCACCACGTCGCATCGTCAGCCCGCCGATGGCTTCCGGTGCCGATGGTGTGCCGCTAACCTGGAACTGGCCCGACATCTCTGCATCGAGGCCACGGCCGCGCACGAAGATTGCCTGCGGCGCGTTGATGGTCAGTGCGAGACGGATCGGCACGGCACCCTGCTTCGGCTCCGCTTTCTTCGGCTTATTGAGATCGACAGGTGGCGGCGGTGCGGCGCCGGGGCGGTTGATCTCGCGCACCTGTAACGTCGGGAAGTCGATCGATTGCGCGGCGCCGACGGCGATCTCCGCACGATCGATGGTGATCGGACCGGCAACATCAATGCCGCTCGTCGTCGAGCCGGTGATCTTGAGATTGCTAGATACCGTCGCCACGAGGTCGGGCCGGCTCACCAGCAAGGCGCGCTGGCTGCCGACCGTAAGATCGAGGGTAGGCCCTTGCTCTGGATCGAGCCGCACCGTGCCGCTTGCCGAGACGCTGCCGCTGCGCCCAGTCTGGAAAGTGAACCGTTGAATCTGCAGGACGTCGCCCTGCAGACCCAGCCGGCCTTCGCCACCGCTCAGGCGCAGACCGGCCTCGGGCAGCGCCAGTGCGCCATTCGAAAAATCGACTGTCCCGCTGCCCGTAACGCGCGAACCCGCAATGTCGAACGACAGGTTCGGACGCACCGTGCCGGTGACGCCGCGAACATCGTTGCCCAGCAATGGCGCAAAGGGAGCGATATCGACCGATCCCCCCACTGTCGCCGTTGCCGCGAGAGGTGCACGTCCTTGCGGCAGAGTCGCCTGGCCTTTCAGTGTCAGGTTGGTTGCGCCGCCCGCGGTGATCCTGGCGTCGAGAGCGGCCTGCTGACCGACCAGCGATGCCGTGCCCTGCAGCGCCAATGGTGGCACCAAGGCCGTATCCGGCATCCGCAGCCGCACACCTGCGGCATTGTAGGTGGCCTCGATGCGCGGTGCTGCCATCGGACCCTGCACCCGCACACGGCTGTTCAGCGTGCCCTCGAGATTGGTACCGGGCGCGAAGGCCTCGATCAGTGAGAGTGGCAGCGCCGCCAGTTCGAGCTGCAGATCGCTGGCCACCGGATCGAGCGTACCGCCGGCGGTCAACCGGCCGCCCCCCAGCCGCAGGTTGGTCGGATCAATCCTGATCTGCTCTCCGGCGATACGGATCTTGGTCGGTGCCGCCAGCGCCAGTGGGACACGGTCGTATCGACCATCGAAGCGCTGAAGCGCGACCAGGATCTCCTTCTCGGCCATCTCCAGTCGGGCAGCGAGATTGGCGGCAGTGCTGCCTGTTGCCTGCACTGTCATATCGAGACCCTGTCGATCGCCTTTGGCCGTCGCCGTCAGGCCGTTGACGCCCGATGCGCCAGCCAACCGGCTCGCCGTCAGCTTGAGATCGGTACGGGCGTTGCCCATCGGATCATCGATCGTGCCGGCCAAGTCGAGCGCGCCGACGGCAAGGCCACTGCTCCTGATGTCTGCGCCCCGCACGTGAACGTCGAGCCGGCCTGCTGGCGATGCGGGATCGGCCGTCACTTCGGCGTTGAGCGATCCCGCAAGCTCAGTGCCTATCAAGGGAGACAGATCCTGCAGGCGCGCCATGCTGAGCTTCGCATGGCCCGTCGTACGGGCCTGCGTGACGGCCAGATTGGCAACATCGAGGATAGCGCTCGCCCAACGTCCCTGGAACGACGGCACGACGATGCCACCCGTTGAATCGCGCTCGAAGCGGCCGTTTAGGGTAAGTGCCTGACTAGCGACTTCACCATTGGCTTCGACCGCTCCACGAGCTGCCCCTGTCGCGTCGAGTGATGCCGTCGTCGAGAGATCGAGTTTCTGGGCCTTGAGCTGCTGATAAGCGAGATCGCGAAGAGCCGCGGTCAGCTTGAGGTCGGTACCATCGCCCCGCAGGGTGATCGTTGCCTTGGCCGAGGCAACGCCCGCGACATCGGCCCGAAGCGCCGCAAGCTTCGGCAGGTCCAGCGACAGGTCGAGCGTTCCTGTCGATCCGTGGCCGTTGCCGTCGATGGTGAATGCACCGCCTTCAGTCGCGATCCGCACCCCGCGCAAAGACCAGGTCTCGTCGCGCTTCAGGCCGGCAGTGCCGCCGAGCGACACCGGCGAAGCGACAAGATCGTGCGGAAGGTCCGGCACTCCCAAATCGCGCAGCGCGCCTTGCCACGTAAGGGTGAGATCGCCTTTGTCGCTCGTCGCGGTCAGGTCGAGATCGGCCCGGCCCGCCAGATCGCGCCCCGCCAATGCCGAGAACGGCGTCAAGCTCGGCAGGGTCAGCGTAACCTTGCCCTCTCCACGTTCCGTAGTGATGACGTAGGTGCCCGTGCCTTTCAGTGACGCAGGCGACGAGGCGATGTCCAACAGTTCGATCGTCAACGTCTTGTCGCGCACCCCGACGCGCGCATCGAGCGCCACCTTTCCCAGCGCCGGAAAGCGGGCATCGATCGCGGTCACGGATATGTCTTCCGCGCCACCGGTGAGCAGAAGCATTCCCTGCGGCCGCGTCGCGAGCGCGCTGACATCAGCCTTGGCTTCCAACTTCAGGCCGCGCCAGGTTGCACCCGCCAGCAACGGGCCGAAGGGTCCCGGTTCTGCGGACTCCACGGTCACGGTGCCCTGCAGGCGATCGGCGGCACGCTCGTATTGGCCCGACGCTGTCACGCCGACCGGCCCCAAGGTCAATCGCGCCTCGCGAAGCGTGACGAGCTTGTCGTCGAGCGCAGCCGTCGCCGTCAGCGCCAGGGGCCCGCGGATCGCATCCGTCACCGGTCCCTTGGGCAAGCCGGGTCCGGCGGCATCGAGGCGCACGACGATCTCTGTCGTGGCATCACGAGGTTGCCAGCTTGCCTTGCCCGTCGCGGTCGCGGCATCGGCTGCCGACAAAGTCAGATCGGCACTGCCTGCATGGGCGTCGCCGCGAATGGCCAGGCGGGTCGCGAAGCCCTCGATGTCAGGCCGCTCGAGCAGGGCCGCGACGACACCACCCTTCCCTTCATCGAAAGTCACCTCGCCGTCGACGGCCTGCGTGTTGGCGTCAAAGCGGATATCCGCCCCGAGACGCCCGACCGGGCCATCGAGGCGGTTTCCCTCGAGCTTGAGCCGACCGTCGGCAAGACTTGCCGGCAGCACCGCGTTACCGGTGATCTTCCAGCGTGAATCGACTTGTGCGAGCGCCGCACCGACATGCAGCTCCTCGATCGAGAGCGCCTGCAGATCGACGCCGACGGGCAATTGCAGAGAGCCACCGCTTTTCGTGCTACCTGCCTCGGCCTTTGCCGGTTCCGGTGGTCGGGCGACATCGATGCGCCGCGCGGAAACGATGTCGATGTGCACACGCCCGCTCAACAATGACCAGAATGACCAGCGGACCTGTGCGTCGTCGATCGTGAGCCAGGGGCCCTGACGGTCGGCGAGTTCCACGCGCTCGATCTTCAGATCCGTCGGGATGAAACCACTCAATCCCTGGATGCTGAGTTTACTTTCCGGCGTCGAGGCCAAGTCGGACACGATGGACGCCAGGGCACGCTGCACGGGCGAGGTCTGCAAAGACGCGAACGCGACGACCAGCACCGCGGAAACGCCGCCCAGTGTCCAGGTAAGGAGCCGTACGACCCGCATCAGAAAGCCTGTCCCAGGCTGACATAGACACCGAACGGTGGATCGCCCTCGCGCCGATTGAGCGGAATGCCGACATCGAACCGGATCGGACCGAAGTCGGTATAATAGCGGATGCCAGCGCCCGCGCCGACTCGTGGGGCGAACAATGAGAAGTTGGGCAGATAGTCGGGATAGGCGCTGCCGGCGTCGACGAAAGCCACCGCGCCGAACGACTGCCCAATCCGCTGGCGCAACTCGACGCTTGCCTCGATGACGCTGGCGCCGCCGAGCGGATTGTTGAAGGCATCGCGCGGCCCCGCACTCTGGTAGACGAAGCCGCGGACCGAGCCGCCGCCGCCGGCGTAGAAAAGCTTGTCCGGCGGGATGCTGTTGATGTTGGTGGCAGGCTCGGTGCCGAAGGACGCGCGCGTCGCCAGAACGGTACGTCCCGGTTCGGCGAGATCGAAGTAGCTGCGGCCTGTCAGACGCATGATCGTGAAGAAATTGCCCGCCGGGCCGATGTCGAGCCAGGGCGTCACATCGAACTGCAGCCGATAGCCCTTGGTCGGGTCGACGTCGCTGTTCGCCCTGTTGTAGAGCACCGTCATCGGGACACCGAGGAGGTTGTAATCCTGGGTAATGCCGTTGCGGGTGATCTGCGCGAACTCGGCGGCGAGCCCGAAACGCACCTGGAGATGCGGGGAGACGGTACGATCGAAACCAGCCTGAAACGTGATGGCGTTGCGGGTGTAGGCGTCCAGCACCTCGCGCAACGCTGCCGCTTCGAGCCGCGCATCCTGGCCGGGCAGCCACCAGTCAGGCTTGCGGAAGGCCGCCCGGAAGGCGAAGCCCGTATCGAGGAGCGCGTTTTGCCCGATGCGATTGATCTCTGCCGAAAGACGCAGGCTTTCGGCCTGGCCGAACAGATTGCGATGGACCCAGAAGCCGTCGACGGCGAAGCCGAGCTGGGTTTCGTAGCTCATGCCGAACCCGATAGAGCGCTGTGGCCGGTCGGTCAGCTCGACATCGATCGGCAGCTCGCCATTGGCATCGAGGCCGGTCGCGGGCCGGATGCGTACCGCATTGAAGACGCCGAGCGACGTGAGCTTGCCACGCAGCGCATCGACTTTGCCAGGTTCGTAGGGTTCACCCTCCTTGAAGGGCACACGGCGCTGCAGCCAGACCGTGTCGATCTTCTCGGTGCCGGAGAAACGTACGGGCCCCATGCGCGCCGTCGGCCCACTTTCGACGATGAAAGTGACGTCGGCCTCGCGTGTCGCATGATCGACGACGACCTCGCGGTCCTTGACCGTCGCCAGCGCGTAGCCGTGCTGGCGCAGTTCGGTGAGCAGCTTGTCCTGGGCACCGATGATCGCTCCAGCATCGGCCGGATCGCCGGGCGCAAGGTCGAGCTTGCTGCGATCGATATCGGGCAGGGAGACCATGGCGCCGGGCGGGCGGATCACTAACTGGCCGATGCGGTAACGCGGGCCCGTCTTGATATCGAAGGAAAATGAGATCGCATCGGTATCAGGCCGTGCTTCGATCGCGTCGAGAGCTGCCGCGTCAGCGATAGGATGGCCGTCCACGGTGCCAGTCGCCTCGGCATCGTAGAAGCCGCGGGAACGCAACGCTGCATTTACTCTCGACAGGGCTGCCTGGGCACCTTGCAGCAACGAAAGGCTATCCCCCGTCAGCGGCTGGTTCTTCTCGATCCCTTCGACGAGGCTCTTGATATCGGCCTGCATGCCCTCGTCGCCGGACATGGTGAGCTCGATCTTCGCTGTCCGAGCCTGCGCGATGCCGCAAAACGATGCCCAAAGCATCATCACGACCGCCATCATGCCCAACAAGCGGACAAACACATTCTTGCCCAGCACGGCACGGTGTGGGGGGCAAACCGTTACCACCCCTGCACAACGCCCCAGCAGACGTTTGGATGCAAGACCTTACTGTGAGAAGACATCAGCATTGCGCGCATGGGATGGTCACATCACTAGGCGATAATGAAATTGGGAGAAGCTTCAATGACCAGAATGACGCGCTCGCTTTCGGTGAGCCTGCTTGCCTTCGCCGTCGCGACCGCGCTGACGACCGACGGTCGAGCTCAAGTTGCAGACAGAACTCAAGAACCCTGGCGACAATACGAAGGGCTTACCGCTCTGGAGATTCCGTTCGCCAACGGGCCGATCTCGATGGAGCACGTGCCACAAGTCTGGTTGAAGCTCAACGGTGCCGCTCCGCGATGGTTCGGTATGGACACCGGCTCGACCGGTATCGTCACTTCGGCTGAGCATTTCAGACCAGGGCCGGGTGACGTGGCGCAGGGGCCGGGGCGGCTGGTTTACAACAGCAGCGGTCGTATTCTGAATGGCGAACACTACCTCACCGACGTAGTGATCCAGCGTGACGCTCACACCCCGCTGGCGACGGCACGGGTGCAAGTGCTGCGCGTCACCCATATCACGTGTCTGGAACACGCCCGCGATTGTCGGCCCGAGGAAAATCCGCGCAATGTCGGCTTCATGGGCGTGGGCTTCGATCGCGACTCCGCGCAAGGCACCGCCGTTTCGGCGCCCAAGAATCCGTTCGTCAGCCTGACATCGCTGGCATCGGGCCAACCGGTGAGCCGCGTACGGCCGGGCTATGTAATCACCCGCAACGCCGTGCATCTCGGCATGACGCCCGACCTCACCCGCCACATGGCCTTCGTGAAGCTCACGCCCAAAACCCATCCTCCCGGCGTGCCGGACTGGAACGGCGCGCCGATGACAATCGCGGTCGATGGGCGGCCGGGCCGCGGCACCATGCTGATGGATACCGGCATCGACTACATGTTCCTCTCGCCGCCGGACGGCACCGGCCTGCGGCGCGGACACGTGGCACCGGAGGGCACACGCATCGAGATCTACCTGCCAGATCGGCGGCAGCCGCAGCCCGCACACTACAACCTGACCGTCGGCCGCCGCGGCAACCCGCTCCACCCCGCCAAGGTCGAGGTGGTCAAGGATGCGGGCATCTTCGTGAACACGGGCCGGATGTTCCTGCAGGGCTTCGACTATCTCTACGATGCCGCCGGCGGCTATGTCGGATACGGCTGGAATGGTCGCGTCAGTCACGAATACGGCGGCGTCACGCCGGGCGTCTCAGCGGTGCGTTAGCGCACCTTGGAAAGCTCGAGCATGCACTGATCATCTGGCGGTCCCGCCAAGGTCTTGAAGTCGGAGCGGGCGATTGTCGTCGCCGAAATCCGCTCGCCCGAAATCGTGCCGAAGAAAGTGCCGCTGAAGCTTCGGATCGGATCGGGGACCGTCCATTTGACGCTGGCGGAGTAACGACCGCCGCTGATCGTCATGGAGAAAGCCATGTTGTCTCGCGGGCCGGCAGCCGTCTGGCCACCCGCCGAGGAAAGATCGAGAGGCAGGCCGTGGCCCGGCCATGTCCCGCATTTGATGCGACCAATCCACCGCGCGGTGTCGACAGGTGGTGGCGTGACTACCGCCGGAGACGTCGGTTTCACAGCAGTCGGAACTGCCGGGGGCTCTCCCAAGAGCGCGAGACTCGCCCCACCACTGATACCGACACCAGCCAGTTGGATTTGCAGACGGCCGCTACCGACCTTGCCCTTCACCGTCAGCGGCAGGCGCTGGCAAGCTGCATCAAAGGTCGTCGCCTCGCCGGAGATGTCTCCAGCCAGCGAAACGCGGACCGAGATCGGGCTGGTGCCGCAAACGGGATTGTTCAGGCTGCCACTACCGGAATCGCCCACAATTCGTAGTGACACGCTCCGGAGGGCCTGGTCTCCCGGGCGTGCCCCCATCTGGTCGTAAGTACCGCCATAAGTTCCATCGTATGCAGCAGGAGCAACACCAGCGACGCGGGTCGGCGCCACTGCCGTGCGCAATGCCTCCGCGTCAGCGCGTTGACGTTCGGCCTGCGCTTTGGCCAGCGCCTCGTCGGCCCGACGCTTGGTCTCAGCTTCCGCAGCTGCCTTCCCGCGCGCATCGAGTTCCGCCTGCTTCAGGGCGGCAATCTCGGCTTCCGCCCGGCGCTGCGCCGTCTCCGCTTCTACGCGCCGTGCCGTGGCATCGGCGTCGCTCCGCACCTGCTGCCGGTTCGTCTCGATCTCACCACGCAGCCGGACCAGCTCCTGCTCGGCTTTCTGAAGTTGCTGCTGTGCCCTTTCGAGATCGGCATCGGCCTGTCGCTTGGCTGCGGTATCGACGTCGGCCTTACGCCGGGCCTCTTCCTCGAGCCGCCGTTTCTCGGCCGCCGCAGCATCGGCGGCGCGGCGTTCAATCAGAAGACGTTCGAGATCTTCGGTCTTCAAGTTCTGGAGCGACACGCGCTGCGGTGAAGGCTCGGACATCAGCGCAACATAGGCGCCACCGCCTCCGAGCAGCAGCACTGCCACGGCAGCTCCGGCATAGAAACCGGAGCGACCTCTTGTGGGGGCCGATACCACCGCCGGCGTCGGCGTCGGCGCGGGCGTCGAAGGTGAAGTCCGCGGTCGCGAGATGACGGTCGCATCAGGATCGAGCCTGGAGAAGATCGTCCGCCATGCAGCGATCGACTGTGGGCGATCGGGCGCGCGCACGGCAAGCCCGGCATCGAGGCCGGCAAGAAGACCTGGCGCAAACCCGGAACCGGCCAATCGCGCGATCGGCTCATACCGATCGTCCAGCACGCGATCGATGGCGCTAGGTGGCGCCTTTCCCGTGATCGCATGATAGAGCGTTGCAGCCAGTCCGTAGATGTCCGTCCACGGTCCTTGGTCTGCCGTGCTCATCTGCTCCGCAGCGGCATAACCTGGTGTGAAGATCGCCGTCATCGTCGCCACATGACCGGTCATCGCGGCGCGCGCGGCCCCGAAGTCGATCAGCGTCGGGTTGCCCTGTTCATCGAGCATGATGTTGGACGGCTTGATATCGCGATGCAGGAAGCCCGCATTGTGAACCTGTTCGAGGCCATCGAGCACCGTCCACAGGATCCGGCCCACGGCCGACGGTTCCAGCCGTCCGACCGCCTTCAAGCGTCGGTCGAGGGTATCGCCATGGATCAGTTCCATGACGATATAAGCGGTATCGTTCAGCTCGAGAAAGTCGAAGACCCGAACGATCCCGGGCGCGCGATGGAGTGTCGCCAAGGTGCGGCCTTCGGCAACGAAGCGTTCACGCCCTCGGGTGAAATCATCGACGACCCTGGTCGAGCGGGGCGATACAGTCGATCCATGCTGGCGAACGGCCAACGAGGTCGGCAGATACTCCTTGAGGGCAACTTCACGGCCGAGCTGGGCATCACGTGCACGGTAGGTAATGCCAAAGGCGCCTTGCCCCAGCACGGCAAGCACTTCGTATCGTCCGATCTTCGTGCCCGTCGGCAGGGCCACGAAATCGACGTCCAGGGCGTCGTTCCTGTCGGACCTGGCTTCGACCATGTGCCCAATGCACCCCCAGTCCAGAGGCTAGGTTGCAGGCTGCCTGCGCGTAAAGAAAAAAGCTATGGCGCGTGTCGGATACCTGCCCCGTCGTTCGTCCTTGGGACAGAACCTCAACAGGAGCCCCGCAATGACTGCCTCTTTTCCCGCCGATCGCGAACTGGTCCTCACCCGCCTGATCGATGCATCGCGCGAGAAGCTCTACCGGGCCTGGACCGACCCGGCCTTGCTGAAGCAGTGGTTCGCGCCCCTGCCCTACACCACACCGGTCGCCGAACTCGACGTGCGGACGGGCGGCGCCAACTTCATCGTGATGCGCGGCCCTGATGGGCAGGATATGCCCAACCGCGGCGTCTACCTCGAAGTTGTGCCGAACGAACGCATCGTCGTCACAGACGCCTTCTCGACGGCCTGGGAGCCTTCGGAGAAGCCTTTCATGACGTTGATCCTCACCTTCGAGGATGAAGGCGGCAAGACACGATACACGGCTCGTGTGCGCCACTGGACGGTCGAGGACCGTGAGGCGCACGAGAAGATGGGCTTCCATCAAGGCTGGGGCATCTGCGCCGATCAGCTCACCGCTCTCGTCGCAAAACTGTAGGACTTCGGGCGCAGTCGCTCGCTACTGGGCGAGCGGCTGCAACGCCGTGCGCAAGGCGCCATCCGAT
Source organism: Reyranella sp. (assembly GCF_004297405.1). Classification (GTDB taxonomy): domain Bacteria; phylum Pseudomonadota; class Alphaproteobacteria; order Reyranellales; family Reyranellaceae; genus Reyranella. The sequence continues at coordinate 216,162 of NZ_SCVC01000042.1, read as the reverse complement.
ATCTGCATGAAGCCGCTGAACGGTTGCCCCATCTCGAGGATAAGAAACAAAGCAGCCGATGCAGACAGTGCGATCACGATCAACGCGACCGCAGAGGTAGGATTGACCGGCGTGAACAGGCAAAAGCTCACGAAGAGGGCCGTTAGCCAGAAAACGAGGACGGCGAGAAACGGCGCCGGCATGGTCGATTTCGATCGCTCGTAGAGCATCAGACGCGCATGCGAAATCTCGATAGCTGTCTGCAACGCCTGGCCTTGAACGGCGCGCTGGAGGCTGGAGTCGGTAGGAAGCGTGTGGATCGACGAGTAGATATGCGCTCCAACGGATGTCGGGCCAATTGTACCAGCCCCGGCCGCACTCTCCTGAGCCGCCCCCCAGATCTGGTCGATCATCGTGCCGACGGCTTGCCGCAGTTCGAGCCGTATCGGCTTGGTCTCCGGCCCATACTGCGCGAGAAGGCGATCGAGCAGGATGATGTCGGCGGCAATCTTGCGGACCTCGGTACGCTGGGCTTCGTATGTGCTGTTGGCCGAGTTTATGAGCAGGCCCAAGACCAGCGCGGATATCGTCGCGACCAAGCCTGCGCCTAGGCGTACGACATCCTTCGTATTCTGGTCGAGATGATGGTCAGGCAGGGTACGGCGCAAAACGACGCCGCTCAGTGCACCCACGAGCATGAGGGCGAACGCAGCGAAGGACGTCTCGGTCGGGTTCACGAAGCGGCTCCACAAAGTCGCCGCCAGTTTGAGGCCCGACGCGCGTCCTGCCTATACAGGCCGCGCCGGGGCGTGAGAACGGAAAAGTAGGCCCAGTTCGCCCCTTTCAGGCGACGCCAGCGGGCCGGTTTGGAACCGCACTCGGCTCTCGCTGCATCGCGCTGTAGGATGGGAGCATGATCCGCCTGTTGCACCGAGCTATTGTGGGAACCATCCAGCGCCTGCCGCTCGATGCGGCTCGGTTTGCCTTCCGGGGCTACAACAAGGTATTGCGCGTCTTGGGGCCTGAGCATGTCGCCACGACCTTCTTCGGCGCTCGGCTCCACTGCAATCCCAACGATTTGATCCAGCGCATGATCCTGCATTTCGGCGTCTGGGAACCGGACGTCTCGCGGGTCATCGAACAGAACCTCAAGAGCGGCGACGTCTTCGTCGATATCGGCGCTAACATTGGCTACGACACCCTGCTCGCCTCCGCGCGCGTCGGTCGCGCGGGCCAGGTCGTGGCGATCGAAGCCTCGCCCCGGACCTTCGAACTGTTGCAGCGCAATCTCGCGCTCAACGCCGCCTCGGTGAACGTGCGTGCGGTCAACGCCGCCGTCTCCGACAAGCCGGGTATTCTCGCGCTCTACGAGATCAACGAGGGCAATATTGGAGCCGCCACCACGCTTGCCTCACGCGGCGGCACATTGACGGCCTCCGTCGAAGCATTACCGCTGGATCAGATACTGACTGCCGATGAAATCCAGCGCCTTCGTCTCATCAAGATGGATGTCGAAGGCGCAGAACCGCCGATCCTGAGGCACATCCTCGACCAGCTCTCGATGTATCCACCGACCATGGACATTGTCGTCGAGGCCAGCCCCCAGGACGACTTCCCCGCATGGTGCGATGTCTTCGACCAGCTGCGCGCCGCCGGCTTCTCGGCCTGGGCGATCGACAACGATTACGAACTCGACTGGTACCTGCGTTGGCGTCATCCCACGGCCTTGCACCGGGTCGAGACCATGCCGGCGCACCAACAAGACCTTCTCTTCACCCGTCGTTAAGTCGCGGCGCCCTGTCCAGTCGATCCTTGAAGGGCGTGGACAATGGTCATCATCAGACCAGCACAACCTCTCTCGATCAGGTCGAGCGCCCGCTCGTAGTCTGCTGCACTGCCACCATAGGGATCCACAATGTCGATGGCGCCCGCTTCGCGGACATGCCGCATGAGAAGTTGCGGTCGGTCGACGCACCCGGCTGGCGCCATCCAGCGCATGGCAGCAAGGTTAGTGCGATCCATGGCGATCGAGTGATCGTAGCGCGCCAGATCGTCCGGCAGCAGCGGCCGTACCGCCGCCAAGCCAAATGCATAACCGCGCCGTTCGGTAACCTCGCGCGCCAGCAGCGAAGGTGGGTCATCTGCATGGCCATCGAACGTACCGGCAGCGGCGATGTCGAACATATGCTCGATCCGGCCACGTCGCGCGAAGGTACGAAATACGCCCGCCGCCATCGGCGCTCGACAGATTCCGCCGGTGGACACGAACAGAACGCCAATGGTCATGCCTGAGAACCGCTGGAGAAGTTACCGGGCAGGTCGATCTGGAAAGTGGCGCCAGCCCCGCCTGCTTCTAAAGTCAGGCTACCTCCGGAATCGCGAAGAATACCGTAAGCGACAGCAAGGCCAAGCCCCGTGCCCTGCCCTTCCGGCTTTGTCGTAAAGAACGGCTCGAAGATGCGCTCGCGAATGGCTTCCGGAACACCGGGGCCATTATCCGAGATTCGCACGCGCAGGCGCCCGTCGGCACCACGTTCAGCCAGGACGTCGACCGCCTTGTCCTTGCGCGATGTTTCGCTGAGGGCGTCGCGCGCATTGCCAAGAACGGCGACCAGCACCTGCTCGATCAACGGCTGGTGGCCGACCATCATGAGCGGTTCGCCACCGAGCGTTTCGTTGAAGACAATGCCGGCGGCTTGAAAAGGCTGCGCCACCAGGGCGATCGCACCGCGGCAGGCATCGCGCAGGTCGAAGGATTGTGGGCCCTCACGAGTCGAGCGGCTGAAGATGCGCATGCGCGAGATCGTGGCGGCGGCGCGATCGACCTGGGCCACGATCCGATTGAGCTTGGCGACGGCAAAGTCACGGAACTCATGATCCGACATTGCCGGTATCGGTTGCGCGGGATCCTCGTCACCAGCGACTACAGGCTGCGGCTCGGATTGGATTTCAGCCAGGGCGTTTTGCGCCGCCATGCGGATGACGTTCAGCGGCTGGCTGAGTTCATGGGCAATGCCGGTCGTGATCTCACCCAGGGTCACCAGCTTGCCCGACAGGGCGATCGCGCGCTCGGCTTGATGGCGCAATGTTTCGTCATGTCCAACCAGAATGACACTTTCGCCGCTATCCGGCAGGGATTGCCGTGACAGGGAAAAGCGTAGCCGCCGGGTCTGATCGCCCGGCTGCATCAGCCTGAGATCGATCTCGGCTGTGGGCGCCTCACCGTTGATGAACATGAGGAGCGGCTCGACGCCTTCGAGGGCAGGATTGTAGAGGGCTTCCGTTACGGCGCCGTCGTCCCCGCTACCGAGCAACCGTCGGAAAAGTGAATTGGCATGAACGACCTTGCCGCGTCGATCGACGACAGCGGTCATCGCGGACGGCGTGTCGACGATGGCGGCCAGCACCTGCCGCTCGGATGCCTCGCGCGCAGCCGCCCCTGTGCGCTCTATCAGGTGCGCCATACGCAGCCCGGCAAAAGCCGTAAGCCCGGTCAACAGAATACCAATGGCGACGATCAGCAAGTTGCGATCACGCCATGGTGTCAGGAACGCGCTTTCACCGACTACGACGGTTACATAGGCCGGCAAGCCTTCGAGCCTGGTGGCGACGACAATGCTTGAGAGGCTACCGCCGGAGAAGGCAGGAAACGATCCGTGAGCAAGAACGGCCTGTCCCGAATCGCCTCCCTCGATCAATTGCTGGGGTAACGTCTTGCCAAAGCGCTCACCAAGCTTTTGGTCGGGCAGACTGGTGGCCAGCAAGGTGCCATCGTTGCGAAAGAGCGCCAGCGCGCTGTCGGGACCAAGAGCGATCCGTTTGTAGAAGGTTGCGAAGAAGTCGGCCTCGAGGCCCACGCCCACGACGCCAAGCAGTTCTCCGCTCCGCGACTCAATCTTGCGCGCGATATAGAAGCGAGGGCGGCCAGTTACCAGACCGGTCGCCGTCGCACTGAGCGCCATGGCCCCAGGTTCGATGGCGATCCTGAACGATTCACGGTTGGCGACATTGATTGGTGATGGCGGCCAAGCTCGCGTCGAATTCACGATATCGCCGTTGGCTGCGACGATCAGCGCGATACCGATCTGTGGCTGGCCGATGATGCGGTCGCGCATTGCGTCGAAAAAGCGCCGCTCGCCCATGACCTGTCGAAACTGCTGCTCGGTTTCGATACGTTCGTCGGCGATCCAATCGACCATGCTCTTTACGACCAGATCTGCCGCACCCTGTGTCTGGGCTGCATGTGCTGCAACCGTGAGTGCGATGTTCTCGGCCGATGTCTTCCAGCTTTCGACCGCACGCTCGTAGTTGTCCTCGGTAATCAGGAATACTACGGTCCAGATCATCAGGATGTGCACCACGCAGGCGAATGCAGTGCGCTGCACGCTCGTCCAGCCGTTCAGCAGACTCAAAGCGCTGCTACCCGCCGGCCGCTCTCCAGCCTTTTTGGTTCGTCCCAACGACACCGCCATCCCCAACGTATGCCACTATCGGACGCCGGCACCCACAAAAACCCCAGCGGCGACGCGCTCAACCCTTGCGGAGTATACCTCGAAGCGGGCAATTTTGGAGGCATTGCGTATCCTCGATCGCCTCCACTCTGGAGGCGAACGCCTGAACTCAAGGAGAACCTTGCCGTTTATGACAAGCTCCAATCGTCCGGCTCGCCCACTTCACGACGTCGATGCGATGGTGGTCGACGACGATTCGGCCGCTGTCGAGGAGCTGGTCGAGTGCCTCGCCAAGGCCGGCCTTTCTTGCCTATCCGCAAACGATGGCTGGCAGGCCCTGAAGATTCTGAGCGACGGGAATCGCGCGAAGGTTGTAGTCTCGGATTTGCGTATGCCAGCCCTGACAGGCCTCGAGTTCGCCGAACATCTCCGCCGGTTGGCGGATGGTAGTCGGCCCGAAGTGATCTTCGTGAGCGGCCATGCTGGTTTCGACGATGCCGTCGAGGCGATTCGGCTCGGCGCTCGGGACCTGCTCACCAAGCCGGTCGACGGTCCGCGACTGGTCCGGGCCGTAAAGTCTGCCCTGCTCGCACGGCAGTCCCGTGAACGGACGGCGACAACGCCGGCTGAAGCGTTCGCCAACGGACCGTTCGACCGTAAACGCGCCGCCCTCAAAGACATGCAGTCGATGCGCAAGATGCGCAGTCAGTACTTCCCCACTGAGCTCTTCTCCGATCCATGTTGGGAAATGCTGCTCGACCTCTACGATGCCCGGTTGGCCGGCGCGGAGGTCACCGTGACAAGTCTGGGCGCTGCGTCCGGCGTGCCACTGACGACGGCGCTTCGCCGTATGGAGCAGTTGCTGGCGCACGGCCTTATCGAACGCGCCGGCGACATTGGCGACAAGCGGCGCACTATCGTCCGGCTGAGTCTGGACGGGCTCGATGCCGTCGAGCGGTTCTTCGATACCTACGTGAGCCGCAGAGCGGGCTAAGACGATTCCTCCGATCCGGAGGCGATCCGTCGTGAAAAGTACACCGAACCGCCCTATCCTAGGGCATGTCTCAAGATGACCCGGGCACAGCGTCGTTCCTAACCGATGTCCTCATCATCGAAGACGATCCCACACAAGCCGAGGAACTGGCTTGCTACCTGCGACGGGCCGGCCTCAGGGTCGATGCCACGGTCAGTGGCTCACTTGCGATCCATACGGTTGCCCGGCTGCGGCCCAAGGTAGCTCTGATCGACTACAATCTGCCCGATCTCGACGGCGTGACAGTCGCCGAACGGATCAAGCGGCTGAGCCCAGGTACGGCGATGATCGTGATGTCGGGCCGCATCGATGGGCTCTCGGACCACACATTGGCCAACACCGGCATTTTTACATTCATGAACAAGCCTGTGGCGCTGGGCCCGCTGCGCAGCGCTGTACTGACGTTGATCCGCACGACGACCCGAACCGGCCTGCCGCCGCCGCTGCCGAAGAAACGGCTGCTTCCCTTGCCCTTCGGCTCTTTCAGCCTCTCCCGAAGCAGCGCCTAGGTATTCACGTTTGAACGTGGGCAATTCTTGACTTGCTCCGGCGAGCAGAGCTTCACTCCATCTTCGTTAGCAGAAGTGTGGCGTCGTTCGGCGCCCTCCCGGAGTGGCTGTGCGGATACTTCTTGTCGAGGATGACGAGGATCTCCGGACGGAAATTCGCGAGTATCTGCAACGCCGCGGCCATGAGGTCACGGCCTGCGGCTCACTCGACGATGCGCGGACGGCTGTCCAACGCCTCGCTGCCGGCAATTCGTCTGCCGAGGCAATTGTTTGCGATGTGAATCTGCCAGACGGCAACGGCATCGACTTCTATGCGGGGGCTGCAGCGAAGCTCCCCGCTTGCCATTGGGTCCTGATGTCGGGTGCGCACGATGCGGCGCGGATCGACGGGCTGAAGGCCAGAGGTGGGATGCCTCGCTGCACCATCATCGAAAAGCCGATGTCGCTGCGAACCCTGAACGGCGCCCTCAATCGGATGTGATTGACTGGAAATCTGCATTGCCGTTCTAATAAGTTCCAGGTGCAGGGGATCTTCGTATAGCTGTGGCGTGCGGCCGATGGGGTGTGGCGGCGCCGGAGAGGAGTTCGTCGACGATGCGCAGGCGTCGGACGACGGTGGATTGCGTGCCCCCGCCCGGCGATATCGTTGCCGGACGGACGAAGGAGCATGCGCACTTATCTGAAGCGCGCTTGCAAAAAGGACCATTCGAGCCTTCGCCAATCCTTCAGCACTTCATCGCCAACGTCGAAGAGTACGCGATCTTTACCCTGGATACCGAGGGGCGAGTCGCCGACTGGAACGAAGGCGCCCGAGCAATGACGGGCTACGAGGCGGACGAAGTCATCGGCCGGCCCTGTTCGATCTTCTATCGACCGGAGGATGTTGTAGCCGATGTGCCGGCCCAAGGGCTTCGCCAGGCTGCCGCCGAGGGACGTTACGAGATCAGAGGGCTGCGCGTGCGCCGAGATGGCAGCCTTTTCACCGCGGAAACCGTTCTGACGGCTGTCCGCGATCCGGCGCGACAGCTCCTGGGTTTTGGTGCGATCACACGGGATGTCAGCGAACGCACTGCCTTGCAGGAACAGTTGAGCGCCAGCGAGAGCCGACTGCGCTCAGTAGTCGACACCGTACTCGACACGCTTGTCGACGGGTTGATCATCATCGACAGCAAGGGCGTCATCCAGGTCTACAACCGCGCCTGCGAAAAGCTGTTTGGCTATGTCGCCGACGAGGCAATCGGCAGCAACATCATAATGTTAATGCCGTCGACCGTACGGGCGGGGCACAACCAGTACCTCCAAACCTATCTAGAGACCGGTATCCGCAAGATCATCGGGCAACCTCGCGAAGTGACGGGGTGTCGGAAGGATGGTTCAACTTTTCCGATGTACCTTGCGGTCGGCGAGACCACCTCAGGCGGTGAACCGATCTATGTCGGCGTCGTCCACGATCTGACCGAGCATCACCGCACCGAGGGCGAACTGCGCCAGGCGCAGAAGATGGAAGCGCTAGGCCAGCTCACCGGCGGCATCGCGCACGACTTCAACAATATTTTGATGGTGATCCTGGCCAACGTCGACACGATCATCGAGGACGAGACCGCGGCGAGCGGCGTCCAGGATCGCGTCCGGCAAATCGACCGGGCGGCGCAACGGGCCGCGGAGCTCACGCGCCAGCTTCTCGCTTTCTCACGCAAGCAAGCATTGCAGCCGCAACTCACGAACCTCAACGACATCGTGGCATCGACGGTGCGCCTGATCCGCCGCACGCTCGCCGAGGACATAACCGTCGAAACGGCCCTGATCCGCGACCTCTGGACCACGAATGTCGACCGCACCCAGCTTGAGTCGGCCCTGGTCAATCTCTGCATCAACGCACGTGACGCCATGCCGGAAGGTGGCAGGCTGCTGCTCGAGACGGGCAATGTCGTGCTCGACGAGGACTATGTCGCCCAAAACCCCGATGCCACGACCGGCGAGCAGGTGATGATCGCTGTCACCGATACTGGCGCCGGCATCGCCCCCGAAAATCTCGACAAGGTCTTCGAACCGTTCTTCACGACCAAGGAAATCGGCCGCGGTACCGGGCTCGGCTTGAGCATGGTCTACGGCTTCATCAAACAATCGCAGGGTCATATCAAGGTCTACAGCGAGACAGGTCGAGGCACGTCGATAAAGCTCTACCTGCCACGCATCGTTGGCGACGGCGAGGTGCCGGTGCCGGCAAGCGACCTTGCCTTGGCCGGTGGCAAGGAACGCATCCTGGTTGTCGAAGACGATCCGCAGGTTCGCAATGGGGTGGTCCGGCAACTCGCGAGCTTGGGCTACGCGGTCGACGAGGCGGCGGACGGTGCTACCGGGCTTGCAGCCTTTGCCGCCGCGCAACCGGCCTACGACCTCTTGCTGACCGATGTGATCATGCCCGGCGCGATCAGCGGCAAGAGCCTCGCCGACGAAGTCGCCCGACGCTGGCCGGGCACGCCGGTGGTCTTCATGTCAGGTTATACCGAGGAGGCGATCGCCTCTCAGAGTAGGCTCGATCCAGGAGTGCGCCTCCTTGCCAAGCCGTTCCGTAAGCGCGACCTGGCTCGCATGATCAGGGCCGTCCTCGACAAAACGAGCTAACTCGCCAGCGTGCGCTCATAAACTCCTGAAGAGCCTCCGGCGATGCCTTGGCATAGGCACCGCGCCGGCTCACTACCGTGCCGGTGAGGCGCTTCAGCTCCAGGGCCATCTCGGTTGCCTTGGCGGTCACGACGATACCGTTCAGCACAGGTGCGCCATCGATCAGGAATGGTGTCTCTCGGGAGAAGAGCAACATCGGCAGCCCGCCTGCCGGGACTATGACTTCTGCACCGGCCACCACGAGCGGCCGCACCTGCTCGACAAATTCGGCACGCACCTCCGCGTAGGTCGCCTCCTCGGAGAAGGCCTTCATGAACCGCGGCAAGCTCATATGAAGCGCATGGATGCCTGCGATTCGCGCGTCAAGAGCATGGGCACGCACTTGTCGCTCGTGCCAATCGATGAACGACGGATCGATGGTGACGAGGCCGATCTTGCGGCCCATCGTGAGCCCGGCGAGCAAGGTCGCTTCGCCGAGCCCGATCACGGGGATATCGACGGCGCCGCGAATTTCCAGCAGCCCCGGTTCCTGGAAATGGCCGATCACAAAGGCGTCGTAGCCCGCACGCTCAGCCTCCAGAGCGAGACGGATCACCTGGGTTGCACAACGCAGTTCAGTCAGCGGGTGGAAGTAGCGGTCGGGCGGGTCGAGGCCGTGGACCTCGAAGCGCACGCCGGGCGACGCCACGGCATCCAGCAACGCCTGCAGCCGACTCATATAGGCAGCCTGCTCTACAGGATGGACGAAGCTCTGATACTAGATACGCAGTGGTCGCGACCCGTCACTCACCTCCCCCTCCACAGTTCGATCACCGGTCCCGTCGAGCCGGATACCGGGTCCCTCTCTGGCAATGGTACGGCCGCGACAGCACGGCTCGCGGCTTCGCGATCGACCTGCCCCGGCCGCTTCTGGTCGAACCGTCCGTTGCTCGGGTAAGCGCCGACCACCAACAGATCGGCGCTGGCGTCGAGCCGCTTATGGCCGGTGCCGGCCGGCAAGACGACGACATCGCCTGCCTCGACTGTCAGAGCACGCCCCTTGGCGCCGCCGAACTCGACCGTTGCGCGGCCGCGCGCGATCCCCAGGACCTCATGCGTGCCCGTGTGGAAGTGCAGGAACGGGTAGATGCCGTTCCGCCAACCATCGGACCAACCGTTGTCTGCGAAAGTTTGCTCGAACCATGTCGCCGCGTCGCCCATGGCCTGGTCCGGTACCACGTCACGATAGACCACCAGCGGCAGCCGTGGATTGTTGGGCGTTTCCTCGTCGCTCTCGAAGTGAAAAGCCTCGGAAGCGTACTTTCGAACCTGGTCCGTTTTCATGACGGCAATTGCATACCGCTTCGCCTGACTTGGCAAACGCCGACGCAGGCTTGGCCAGGATCGCCTCTTCACCCGTTTTCGGTCGCTCTCCATTCATGCCTTCCGGGCGATCCGTCAGCCGAGGCTAGGTCTGCATCTCTAAGCGGATGTTTTCATTTGCGAATGGATTGCGGGTGCGTCTAACGTGGCGCGCCTTCAGGGGGAGATTACATGGCCCAGGATCGACGTTCACTGCGCGCGCTGGCGCAACTTCTGCCTTCCGGAGCGCTTGGCCTGTCAGTGACTTTGGCGGCGGCCGATGCTGCAGCCACGGCGGTTCCGGAACCGGAGGCAAAGAGCGGTTCCGTTGCCGAGCGTCTCCAGACCATTCGCAACGACGTCTCGGGCGCAATCGAACAGTACCGCAAAGATGGCGAGCCCTTCGTCGCTGTCGACCCCGAGCAGCTCGTAGCCTGGTGGGGCAACGGCGGCTGGCGTAACGGCGGTTGGCACAACTGGGGCAACGGCTGGCACAATGGCGGCTGGGGCAACGGCGGTTGGCACAACTGGGGCAATGGCTGGCACAACGGCTGGCATAACTGGTAATAGCCCCCGATGCCTGCCACGCCTGAAATCGGCATGGTGGTCGTGCAGCCGACGGCGTTCTGCAACATCGCCTGCACTTATTGCTACCTGCCAGACCGCTCGAACACGCACGTGATCGCCCAATCGACGGTGACGCGGCTGTTCGAGGAGATTTTTGCGTCTGGTTGGTCCTGCCCTGAACTCATCGTAGTCTGGCACGCTGGCGAGCCCTTGGTGGTGCCGGTTTCCTTCTACGAGGAAGCTTTCGCCGCGATCGACCGGCTGCGTCCAGCCAATGTCGTCGTAAAGCACTCGTTCCAGACGAATGGCATGTTGATCGATGCCGATTGGTGCAGGCTCTTCAAGCAGTGGAACGTCGGCGTCGGCGTCAGCCTCGATGGGCCGCGCGATCTGCACGACCTCCATCGCAAGACACGCAGCGGCAAGGGAACGTTCGACAAGACGATCGCTGGCGTCCGCACCTTGCGCGAAAACGACGTGCCGTTTCACGTCATCTCGGTGTTGTCGAAGGCGAGCCTCGGCATGCCGCATGACTTGCTCGACTTCTATATCTCCGAGGGCATCGACCAGGTCTGTTTCAATGTCGAGGAGTCCGAAGGCGACCATGTGTCGAGCCTGTTTCATGGCCCGGCACTGCGCCAACGTTATGCGGCCTTCCTGCGGACTTTCTGGCATGAAGCGCGCCACAGCGGCCGCGTCCGCTTCGTACGCGAGATCGATCTCACTCTGCCTCGCGTCTTCCGGCCGGAGGGCGCGCCGACGCGCAACATTCAGGTCGAACCGCTCGCCATGTTGAACGTCGACAGCCACGGCAATGTCTCGAGCTTCTCGCCGGAGCTGCTGGGACTGAAGAACGAGACCTATGGTGACTATCTTCTGGGCAACATTCGTTTCCAGTCGATGGCCGAGATTCGCGACGCCTGCCTTGCCTCGCCGCTCTATCGCGACATCAGCGAGGGCGTGCGCGCCTGCAGCACCTCGTGCGACTACTTCTCCGTCTGCGGTGGCGGTGCGCCGGTCAACAAGCTGTTCGAGAACGGCAGTTTCACCGGTACCGAGACCTCCTACTGCACGTTAACCCAAATGGTTCCGACCGATCTGATCCTCGAGGCCTATGACCGCCTCGAGAAGGGTTGGGCCGCTGCCGAATCCCCTGTCATCAACCCGCTTCCGCCTCTCCCGAGCGGCCAGACCGCCGCGCAGCCTCCGAGGATGCCATGACCAGAACCAAGCTCTTTGCCCTCGCTTCCCTGGTGGCCGCCGGCTCGATGCTGGGCGCCGCCCAACTCAGCGCACAGCAAGGGCCGCCGCAGGGTGGCCCCCAGGGCGGGCCTGCCACACCACAGCAGAGCGGCCCGCCGCAGAGCCAACCGCCCGGGCAGCCGTCCGAAGGTCGTCCCTACCCCGTCATGTTCGTGACCAGCGTCGAACTGCTGCGTTCCGAACGCACCGGCGGCATCGACATCGTGCGCGCCCGCGGGTTGGTGACCTCCAACTCCTGGACCTCTCCTCACCTCCTGCCCATCACCGTCGGCAAGGGCATCGACGGCATGCTCGACCTGATCTTCCAGTCGAGCGCGCCGCCGAGCATGTCGCCGCTCGGTCCGTTCATGGTCGTCGAAGCGCTGCTGCCGCTGGGCGGTGGTCATCCCTATAAGGGCATTCGCGTCCGGTCGGGCTACAACTCGGTCACGCTCAAGACCTTGCCTGGTTTCGCCGAGGCTGCTGCTCCCAAGGAAGATTGCGCGAAGTGTCTTGGCAAATACTTCCAAGCCAAGGGCGCCGCGGCGCCGGCTGGTCAGGCGGCAGGCAATATCGTGCGCGAGGAGGACCTGCCCTACCCGCTGCGCATCATCCGTCCGAACGACGGCATCCCGAGCTATGAATACGATCCCAACCGGCTGACCCTTCTCCTGTCGGATGCCGGACAGATCGTCGACGCGGCCTGGGACTGACCGCAGCCGCGACCAGCCTCTGAGGCTTCGTCCGCTAAAGCGGTGGCAGCGCGTTGCGAAGTTGCGCGCTGGGCACCTGCATGAGTCCGTCGAACGGCTGCCCCAGTTCGAGGATCAGATAGATCGCGCTCGCCGCCGACAGGGCACAAAAGAAGAGCACGAAGAGAAGAGTCGTGTTCGGAGCCGACGACATGGCGAAGGTCGCGAAGATGAAGCAGAGCCACAGAACCAGCAGAAAGACGAACGGCTTGGACATCGAATCCGACGGGTGAGATTGGATCGATAACTGGATCTGGGCCAACGCGTTGCTCACCGCCAGCGCACGGGCCTGCCAAACGCCCTGCGGATCCTGTGTCACGAGCTGGCGCAGCTTGGCGACGACACTGACTTCCTCGGCAATGGCCTTGGTGGAGTTCCCCGATTCGGACTGCCAGATCGAGTCGGCGAGGATCTTCACGTCCTCGCGCAGGACCTTCCGCAGCGCCGTTCCTTCGTCGCCGAGGCCCTTCAGGATGCGGTCGAGCTCGATCACGTTTGCCGTGAGATGGGAAATCTGGCTGCCCATGGCCTCGTAGGATGCTCGGGTCGACGCGAACAGAAGCGCAATGACCAGGGCCGACATCGTACCCACGAGCGCCGTTGCGAGCTTGATGACCTCCTTCGAATCGCCACTGAGATGCCGCTCGGGCAAGCGGTGGCGGAGGAGCAGACCCAATCCGGTGCTGAGGACAATCAAGGCAAAGGCGAGCAGTACAACGGCAACGGCACTCACGTCTTCGACCTCGTTCCCTATCTCGATCAGCGTCTAGTATAACCACGCATGAGTTCAACCGGCACGCCCTACCAGACTGTTTCTGTCGACTACTTCGCGCGCCGCGGCCTGCGTCGCTACGCGGGCGTCTTCTCGCTCTGGGCCCTGGGTGTCGGGGCTGTCATTTCCGGCCACTATTCAGGGTGGAATCTCGGCCTGCTGGCTGGCGGTTGGGGCGGCTATGCACTGGCGGCGGCGGCCATTGCCGTTATGTATCTCGGCCTTGTCTTCTGCATCGCCGAGATGGCGGCCGCACTGCCCCATACAGGCGGCGCCTACTCCTTCGCGCGGGCCTCTATGGGGCCCTGGGGCGGCTTCATCACCGGCCTTTGCGAGAACGTCGAGTATGTTCTCACCCCGGCCGTCGTGGTCTCCTTCCTCGCCACCTATTTGGCCGCCGTCTTCGATACTCCGCCCGCCTGGCTGCCGCTTTACTGGATTGCGGGCTACGTGCTGTTCGTGACCTTGAACATCCTCGGTGTCGAACTCTCCTTCCGCGTCACCGTGATCGTCACCCTGGCGGCGTTGGCCTGCCTTGCGGTGTTCTGGGCCTCGGCACTGCCCGTTGCCGACTTCAGCCGCTATGCCCTCAACATCGGTGCCGGTCCTGATGGCAAACCCATCGAGCTGCCCCAGGGCAATGGACCACTGCTGCCGTTCGGCCTGCACGGCGCTTTGGCGGCCTTGCCCTTTGCGGTCTGGCTGTTCCTCGCCATCGAGCAGCTTCCACTTGCTGCCGAGGAGGCGATGCAGCCGAGCCGCGATATCCCACGCGGCATCGTAGCCGGATTGCTGACGCTCTTCGTTTCGGCAAGTCTGGTCGTCTGGCTCAACGCCTCCGTAGCTCCGGGCGCCTTCCAACTCGCAAGCTCTGGCGAACCGCTGCTCGACGGATTTCGCGCCACCTTCGGCAGTGGCCTCGCCAAAGGGCTGGCGTTGGTCGCCTGTGTCGGCCTGATCTCGAGCTTTCACACCATCCTGTTCGCCAAGGGGCGGCAGATCTATTCGCTGTCGCGCGCCGGCTACTTTCCGCGTTTTCTCTCGATCACCCATCCACGCCACAAGACACCGCATGTCGCCTTGATCGCGGGCTCGGTCGTAGCTCTCACCCTGATGCTCGGACTCTGGTTCGGTATGGGTGCGGAGAAGGGAGCTGCCGTCATCCAGGGTATGCTGCTCAACATGGCCGTGGCGGGCGCCATGCTTTCCTATCTGCTGCAGGCCGTGAGCTTCCTCGTATTGCGCGCCCGCCTGCCCAGCCTCACGCGTCCCTATCGCTCGCCAATGGGTGTCGGCGGCGCCATCGTCACTATCGCCATTGCCGCCGTAACACTGGTCTACCAGCTCCTCGACCCGGTCTTCGTGTCGGGCGTGCTGGGCGTCTGCGCCTGGTTCGCGCTGGGGATCCTGTGGTTCGCCCTGGTAGGCCGAAACCGGCTGGTGCTGTCGCCGGAGGAAGCCTTCGCTGTGAAGACTCGAGAGAAGTCAGCCGAAGCGACGTCAGTCGGTGTCTGAAACGATAGCCTTCGCCTCACGGTCGCGTTCGGCGACGCTCTGGGCGACTTGCTTGCGAAACTTATCGAGGTCGGGACCACGCAGCTGGGCCCGCTTCAGCTCGGGATGCGTGATGGGGTTCACCGGCTTGCCTTCGCTCAGCAGCTCGAAGTGAAGGTGTGCGCCAGTCGAACGACCGGTGCTGCCGACGAAGCCGACCACATCGCCTTTCGACACCATCATGCCGGGCTGCAGCCCCGGCGCGAACCCCG
The DNA here is from genome assembly GCF_004297405.1 of Reyranella sp. GTDB lineage: Bacteria > Pseudomonadota > Alphaproteobacteria > Reyranellales > Reyranellaceae > Reyranella. Next base: position 201,125 of record NZ_SCVC01000042.1, on the reverse strand, counting down.
CGAGGTGGCCATAGACAGTCGTCAGCTTGCCAGCGTGATCGATACGCACCCAATTGCCGTAGCGGCCGTTGGGCGCGGCGCCGACCACCACCCCATCGGCGGCGGCATGGACGGGCGTGCCGTTAGGTGCCACGAGATCGACCCCCTCATGCATGAACAAGGAACGGCCGGCGCTGCGGGCTGACGGCGACAGAATCGGCGCCGGCGGCTTTGCCCCGCCGTAGGCCGAAAGCCCGAGCGATGCGCCGAGCGGCGTGGCGACATTGACCCGAGGCATATCGAGCGCACCACCGGTCGGCAGGCCGGGCGGCAGTGCTGGCCGGTTGCGCACCGGGCCACCAGCGCCTTGCGGCTTACCGGCATACATCGGCGGGGGTTGATCGAACGGATCGGCGCGCAAACCGAAGCCCGACGAAATCGAAACGGTGTCGAGCGGCAGCCGGACCGACGGCGGCGTTGCGGCCTGGCCGCTGGTCATCCAGAAGCGCTCGGTCTTGTCGCGCGAACGGAAGCGGTGGATCGCCACCGCGCCCTTGGCCGTGCGCAACTCAATCCAGAGGACACGGCCAACATCGAGCGGGGCGCCGTCGATCGTGAAGCTCTGCTCAAAGCGCACATAGAACTTGTCGCCGTTGCGCAAGGTACCATCGAGATCGACCGAGGTCGCAAGGGCTTCGAGCACTTCAAGCATCGCAGGCGCCGGGACGCCGGCCGCAGCCGCAGATGCCGCGAGCGAGTCGCCTACGACGACGCCTGTCAGGCCGCGCTGGCGCTCGAACGGCAAATAGGCCCGCAGGCGTTCCTTGTCTTTGCCGTCGCCCAGCAAGCGCTCTTCCTCGCGGCGACCGTACGCCAGCACCTCTTCCGAAACCGGGCCCGTCGAGACGGGCGGCGGAAGAGGATCCGCAAGGACAATCTGCGGCTGTACTTCCTCGGGCTCGATTTCGAGGGCCAGGACACGTGCCAACTGACCATCGAGTGAAACCAGACGCATGAACTGCAGATGATCGATCAGGCTGGCTGTAACCGACGGCTGATCCACCGGCTCATCGACCCGCAGAGCTATCTCGGCTTCAGACGGACATTGCTCTGCGGCGTGATCGACCTGGTCAACGGGTACGGACTCGAGTCGCGAATCGGCAACCGCGACCCCGGTGGGAATCGATCCGACGAGCAGCAAAACAGTGAAAGCCGCAGCGACCGAGGGCCGTTTCATGCGTTCCAGTCTAGCGCCAGTTTCATTTAGGGACGGTGACATCGCCGTGGCGGCCGATGCATCCGCCCATTCTAGCCGCTGAATCAGCGCTTGGACACCACCGGTTTCCAGGCCTTTGCCCGCCTTTCGGCGTCGGTTATTTGCGCAGGGGTCATGCGAGCCTTGAGCGTGGCAAGGTCTTTGCGTGCCTGATCCAGGCGATCCTGGTTCTTCGCCGTGTAGCGATCGATGGCGAGCTTGAGCCATTTGTAGGCCTCGACATCGTCGTGCGGCGGGATGCCCTCACCGAACCCCAGCATGAAGCCGATATCGTTCTGGGCCCTGGCATAGCCCTGCTGCGCCGCTAGCAGGTAGAGCCTCGCGGCTTCCTTGTGATTACGCGGCACGCCTTCGCCGCTCCAGTACATCGCCCCCAGCAGGGTTTGCGCCTCGGCATTGCCCTTCTCGGCCCACACTTTCCAAATGCGCACGGCTGTCGCCATGTCCTTGCGCTCGTAGGCGCCCGCCGCCTGCTTCATCTGCGCTTCGAGAGACTGCGCCACCGCGGAAAGAACGGGAACCGCAAGAAGGAACGCCAGCAGGGCGGTTGGGATTATCTTCATGAACGTCATGATATGACGGCGCGGCAGGGATTCGACAAGACCGGTAGGAGAGACGCATGACGGCGAAGATCACCACCTTCTTGATGTTCGAGGGCCGCGCCGAGGAGGCGATGAACTTCTACGTCTCGCTGCTTCCCGACTCGGAGATCACTGACATCACGCGCTACGGCACCGAAGGCCCCGGCGCCGAAGGATCGGTGATGCGTGCGACAGCAACCCTTGCCGGCCAGCAATTCATGTTCATCGACAGCGCCGTGAAGCATCCCTTCACCTTCACGCCGGCCATCTCCCTCTTTGTCACCTGTTCTTCAGGAACGGAGATCGCCATCCTCGCGGAGAAACTGGCCGACGGCGGCGAGATCATGATGCCGCTCGACGCCTACCCATTCAGCCGCAAGTTCGCCTGGGTCGCCGACCGGTTCGGCGTAAGCTGGCAACTCAACCTTCCCTGATTAGCTGCCCCTTGATCACCTGCAACCGTGCCACATGAGTGGCGTTGGCCTGTCAGGTTCGATTGTACAAATGGGGCTACTATGGCTGAGAACTTAACGGCCGGTGCCGCCGACACTCCTGGCCTGACCACGCAGGAATTGCGTGAACACGAACAAGCTTTCCACAGCTTCAGCAAGCTGATCCTGTTCGCCATCCTACATATCGGGCTGGTTCTGGCCTGCATGGCGCTGGCCTTCCTGGCCAATATTCCGGTGCTGGCGCTGCTGATTGGCCTGGGGGGCACTGCGGCGCTGGTCATGGGATTTCTTGTCGTGACCTGACATCGGGCGGGATTGACGACAATTTGTTTGCCCCCGCGGTGATTAGATGCTTCCTGCGGGATAACAGCATGTCTATTCGATCCCTGCCCCGTCGCCTTCTCCTCCTGGCGGCCGCAACGGCGGCCCTCACGGCGCCAGCCGCCGCACAGCCCGTCGAGACCCTGCAGCAGGTCAAACTGCTGCTCGACTGGAAAGCCCTGCCGACCTTCGCAGGCTTCTTCCTGGCCCGCGAGATGGGGGCCTTCGAGCGCCGTGGGCTCGACGTCAGGTTTTCCGAAACACAGGGGGCGGTCTCTTCGGCTAAGATGATCGGCGAGGGCAAGGAATTCTGGATCGGCTCCTCGAGTGGCATTGCCACGGCGATCGGCCGCTCCAAGGGCCTGCCGATCAGGAGCCTGGCCGTTTATTATCAGAAGTCGCCGACGGTCATCTACACGCGCACCGAGGACCGCATCGCCCACCCACGCGACCTCTACGGCAAGACTCTGGGTCTGGTGCCGGGCAGCATCACCAACGAGGAGTTTCGGGCCCTGCTGGCGGCCAACAAGCTGGACCGCAGCAAGATCAAAGAGACGACCGTCGACTGGAACGCCTACGATCTGGTCGAGAAGAAAGTCGATGCGTTGATCGACTATGACGAGATGGCACCGGCCGAGCTGATCGCCGAGGGCCGCCGTATCATGATGATCCGTCTCAGCGACTTTGGTGTCCGCGCCTACAGCCTGAATCTGATCGTGAACGATGCAGCCTGGGCTGATCCGGAGAAGCGCGAGATCGCACAGAAGATCGAGGAAGCGGTACAGGAAGGCTACAACATGGTGAGGGAGCGGCCGGCCGACGCTGCCATGCACTTCTCCCGCATCTTCCCGCGGCTTGCACCGCGCTACATCGACCGCAGCATGGCGACGGTTTCACAACAGCTTTCGGGACCACCGACCGGGCAGCAGACACGCGCCGGCTGGGAAGCCACCATCAAGACGCTCGACCAGCTCGGGCTGCTCGACAAGCCGATCACACCTGACGATGTTGCGATCCTGAACTAGCGCAGCATCCGATTGGGAGGGTTCTGTGTTTCGTCGCCTCGTCCTGCCGTTGTTGCTCGCGCTCGCCCTGCCGTGGGGCGCGCACGGACAGCAATGGTCGACATATCGGCCGGTAGGCGCCGGTTTCAGTATCGACCTGCCGGGCGAACCGACCATCGAATCCGAAACATCGGAGTCCGCAGCCGGCCCCGTGGAAACCCATAGCGCATCGGTCGAAGTCGGGCAGGCTGGCTACGTCAGCATGTACACCGTCTATCCGGAGAGCACCGGCATGGAAGCCGACGAGGCGCTCGATGCAGCGCGCGACGGGATGCTGGAAGACGGCAAGAGCAAGCTGCGCGAAGAAAATCGGCTGACGATCAGCAACATCCCGGCCCGTCGAGTGGCCTTGTACGACACCGAATCAAAGCTGGTGATCGTTAATCTCATGGTCTATCGCAACAACACACTCTACCAGTCGATCTATGCCGCGCCGCCCGACCAGGAAGACACCGACAACAGCCGGCGTTTCTTCGCGTCGTTCAAACTGATCGAGCGCTGAGCCCTTGCTGTTCTAGGTTGCCGGGCGCACCTGCGGCCGGGCATGCAGCCGGTTGGCGGCAGCGATCACGACCGTGGTGATCGCCACCATGGAGAGGCTGAGCACGGCGATGGCGCCGACATCCCCGCTCTCCTTCAAATCGAAGATCAGTACCGAGAGCACCTTGGTCTCAGAGGTGAACAGGATCACCGCCGCCGACAGCTCGCGAATGGTCGCGACGAAGATGAAGCACCAGGTGGCGATCACCGCCGACCGGAGCAACGGTGCGGTGATATCGGCCAAAGTGCGCAACTGTGTGGCTCCCAGCATGCGCCCGGCCTCCTCGAGTTCGGGATGGACTGCATGGAAGGCCGATCCGAGCTGCTGATAGGCGGCCGGCAGCTCGATGGTGACGAAGGCGATCAGCAAAATCCACAGCGTGCCGTAGAGCGCGAGCGGCGGTCGCGTGTAGGCGAGGAAAAGCCCGACGCCCAGCACGATGCCCGGAATGGCCAGCGGCGCCGTGGCGAGGAAGGCGAGCACGCGATGTCCCCTCACAGCCTTGCGCGCCACGATGTAGGCGATGAGCAGCGCCAGGAGCGCGCCCAAGGTCGCGGACGCGGTCGCAAGCAGGAAGGTGTTCTTGAGTGCCGGCATCGTCGAACTGAGTTCGAGGAAGGTGAAGCGCACATTGTGCAGGGTGATGGTTTCGGGCGTCACGATGCGCGAGGCCACGCGCGAGAAGGCCGAATTGAACAGCGCCGCATAGGGCAGGAAGAGCGGCATGGCGAGGATGAACAGGGCCAGCGCCACAGCCGGCCCTCTGAGCCAGCCGAGACGAATCGGTCGCGGTGCTCCGTATTTGCCGCCGAGCACCGCATAGCCGCGGCGGCCGAGCGCCATCGCCTGGGCCCGTAGCAGCAGGATGGTGAGCACCAGCAGCGGGACCGAGGCGGCGGCTGCGAGCTCCGGCTTGGGCGGAAACTGGAACAGGCTCCAGATCCGGGTCGTGAGCGTATGGAAACCCGCCGGGATCGCCAGGATGGCAGGCGAGCCGAACAGGTTCAGTGCCTGCAGGAACGCGACCAGGGCACCGGCGAGCAAGGTCGGCAGCGCCAACGGCACGGTGATGCGGCGGGCCGTCTGCCATGTCTTCGCCCCCAGCATCGAGGAGGCATCCTCGAGTTCGCCCGGCATGCGGTCGAGCGCGTTGGCGACGAGGATGAAGACATAGGGGAACGTGTAGCAGGAGATGACGAAGATCAGGCCGGTCAGGCTGTAGATGTCGAACAGCGCCTCGTCGGCCGGCATGCCACTGACAAGACGCCAAAGCTGGTTCAACAGGCCGGAATTGGGCGCAGCCAGCATCTCCCAGGCGATGGCGCCGACAAAGGGCGGCGTCACCAGCGAAGCCATGACGAGTGTACGGACGGTGCGGGCCAGCGGCATGTCGGTTCGGGCCACCAACCAGCCAAGCGGTGCCGCGACCAGACAGCAGATCACACTGACCGAGCAGGCGATGATCAATGTCGTGACGAGCGGATCGACGAAAGTGGGATCGGTGAAGAGAGCGACGAAGTTGGCGAGCGTGGCGCCGCCTTCCTTGTCGGTCAGGCTCACCACCAACAGCCAGCCCACCGGCAGCACGATCATCGCCGCGAGCAATGCGCTGACGGCGAGCAGGATCGGGCGCGAAAGGTCGCGCGTCATACCTTGAAGAGGCGTTGATACCGCGTCTTGATCTCGTCCGCGCTCTTCTCGACCTCGGCAGGATCCTCCGGCAGCGTCTTGATCGAGGCGAGCGCCGGCCGGCCGGCCTTGGCCTTGACCAGCTTGTGCGCCGGATACTGGCCACTGAGGTTCACGATGAACTGCTGTCCTTCGGCGGACATGATCCACGCCACCAGGAGGCGCGCCGCGTTGGGGTTGGGCGCCGCCTTGAAGATCGCCATGGGGTTGGAGATCTGCGGCGTGCCCTCGATGGCATGCACGACTTCGATCGGGGCGCCCCGCTCCTTGGCCATCCAGAAGAGATAGTCGCTGCCGTCGACGGCAATGGCGCGTTCGCCCGCCTCGATACGCTTGGGCGGCTCCGTCGCCGACTGGACCTGAAGCACTTTCTGCTTGGACAGTTTCTCGAAATAGGCCCAGCCCAGTGCCTTCGCCAGCTGGTGCGTGGCCGTCATGATGGTGCCGGAATAGCCGGGATGGCCCTTCACCAGTTTGCCCACATACTTGGGATCGAGCAGGTCGTTGAAACCCTTGGGCACATCCTCCGGCTTCACCAGGCTGGTGTTGTAGGCGATGGCCGAAAGATGGGTGCGCTGGTTGACGAAGGTGCCATCAGGATCGCGCTGGTCGGCTGGAATGTTCTCCGCCATGTCGAGCGTCAGGAAGGGCTCCAGCCAGCCTTGTCGCTTCCAGACGATGAAGTGCGCCGCATCGGAGCTGTTGGCCACGTCGACGCGCTTGATGTTGCTGCCGACTTCCTGGCCGATGCGATTGAACAGCCGCTCCGCGCCGGTGCGCTCGACCGCAACTTTGATGCCGGGATATTTCGCCTCGAACGCCTTGGCCACGGGCTCGGCGACGGAAAGATCCATCGCAGTATAATAGGTAACCTTTCCCTCTTTCTTGGCCGCGTCGACCAGCTCCGGCGTGATCGCTTGCGGCGGTGGGGCAGCCGAAAGGACGCGTGCTCCGAACGGAAGAAGAAGACCAGCGGCAACCAGCGAGCGACGGCGCATTGTCTATACCTTGAAAATCTTGAGGTACTGCGCCTTGAGCGCATCGGCCTGGTCAGCGACCACGTCCGGCTCCTCGCGCAAGGTCTTGATGTCGGAGAACTTCTTCATGTCCGGACGATCCTTGGCTAGCGCATGGGCGGAGCGGAGTGCACCGACATCGATGTTGAGCTGCTGGGCCTCCCGCGTCATCGACCATGCGTGGAACAGCCGCGACGCATTGGGATTGGGAGCCCGCGCCATGATCCCCGAAGGGCCGGTGATCAGCGGCGTGCCCTCGGTCGGATAGACGATCTCGACCGGCTCGCCACGCGTCTTCAGCTCCTCGACAATGTACTCGCCGCCGTCAGCCATCACCGCGCGTTCGCCCTGGGCCAGCTTCTTGGGTGGCTCCGTTGCCGATTGAACCTGCATCACCTTCAGTTTGGCGAGCTTCTCGAACCAGGCCCAACCGAGATCGCGGCTGAGCTGCTGGGTCGCCGTCATAATCGTGCCGCTGTAACCCGGATGCGCCTTGACGATCTTGCCCATCCACTTCGGATCTACCAGATCGGCATAGGACTTTGGCGCCTCTTCCACCTTCACCAGCTTTGTGTTGTAGGCAACCGGGCAGAGCGTGATGCGCCAGGAGGCGAACATTCCATCGGGATCTCTGTGCGCCGCCGGGAAGTACTGCGCGACTTCCTCCGGAACGAACGGTGCCAGCATGCTGGCACGCTTCCAGACGATGAGATGAGCAGCGTCAGAGCTGTTCACGACGTCGCAATTGTAGATCTTGTTCTGATATTCCTGGCCGATGCGCTGATAGTTGCGCTCCGCACCCGAGCGCTCGACCTTGACCTTCACTCCCGGATACTTCGCTTCGAAGGCATTAGCGACCTTCTCGCTGAGGGCGAGGTCGACCGAGGTGTACCAGGAGAACTTTCCCTCCTTCTTGGCCGCCTCGATCAGGGCGGGCGTGATCTTTTGCGCCTCGGGCGGCGCGCCGCGCACCGGTGTAGCGAAGGCGCCCGCACCCGTCGCCACCGAAGCAGCAAGCACATGGCGTCGCGTTAGCTTCCTGGTCATGGCACGTCCTCCGCCAAGGCCCGACATTGTTCTGCCGGCAGATGGAGCCACACGGCTTGGCCTGGCGCGATGATGCAGCTAGGCAGCGCCGTCACGCGCAACTCCGTTTTGTCATCGAGCGCGACGGTATAGTCCCGCGTCGAACCGAGAAAGACCTGCCGCGTCACGACGCCGTGAAGGTGATTGTCGCTCCCCACAGGAGGTGCCTCGAGGCCAATGCCGATCTCGTGCTGGCGAACCGAAAGAGAGATGGGGCGACTGGCCTGGAGCTTGCGGCCCGTCGTGCGCAGTGCCTTGCCTGCCACGGACACACGCACATCATCCAATGCCTGCCCGCGCAGAATGTTGGAGCCGCCGATAAAGCGCGCCACGAATTCCGAACGTGGCCGGGCATAGATCTCCTCCGGCGGTCCGAGCTGCTCGACCTTGCCCCTGTTCATGACAGCGATGAGATCGGCCGTCGTCATGGCTTCGGCCTGGTCGTGCGTCACGTAGACGGTGGTGTAGCGGTACTGGTCGTGCAGGCGGCGGATCTCGAAACGCATCTCCTCGCGCAGGTTGGCGTCGAGGTTGCTGAGCGGCTCGTCGAGCAGCAACGTTTCCGGCTCAACCACGAGCGCGCGGGCTAGTGACACGCGCTGCTGCTGTCCGCCCGACAGCTCGCCGGGATAACGGTCCGCCAGCGCTTCGAGCCTCGCCATCCCGAGGATCGCCTTGAGCTTGGTGTCGATGGTGGAGCGATCTAGCTTCCGGATCTTGAGACCGTAGGCCACGTTCTCCGCCACGGTCATATGCGGCCAGAGCGCATAGCTCTGAAAAATCATCGACATGTTGCGGCCTTCCGGCGGCACGGTGCGCGATAGTGACGACAGGACCTTGCCACCGACCTCGATTTCGCCTGCCGAGGGCTCGATGAAACCCGCAATCAGCCGCAAGGTCGTGGTCTTGCCGCAGCCCGACGGCCCCAGCAGGCAGACGAGTTGCCCGTGCTCGACACGCAGAGACACATTGTCTACCGCGGCAGCGCTACCGTAGTGCTTGGAAAGGCCCTTCAGTTCGACTGAGGCCACGTTTCCTCCCTGCCGGTCGAGGATGCTTGGCTTCGCGCTCCATGACAATCGTGTTGTATATTCCCGCCCCTCACCGAAGGGATACCGGCATGCAGGAACAGAAGATCATCGGGCGACGCGAGGGCCAGGTCGGCCATCTGGTTTTCAACAATCCGGCCAAGCTCAACGCCGTGTCGCTCGACATGTGGGACGGCTTCGTCAGCATCCTGAAGGGCTTCGCCCAGGATCCGGAGATCCGCTGCGTCGTGGTGAGCGGCGCCGGCGGCAAGGCCTTCGTCTCGGGCGCCGACATCTCCAAGTTCGAAAGCGAGCGCGCCAACGCCGAAGCGCAGGTGCGATACGACGCGATCTCCAAGGAAGGCTACGAGGCGCTCTACGACTTTCCCAAGCCGACCATTGCCAAGATCACCGGCTACTGCATCGGCGGCGGCATGAACCTCGCCGCCTGCTGCGACCTGCGCTACTGCAACGAGGGCGCCCGCTTCGGCGTACCGGCTGCCAAACTCGGTCTTGGCTACGGCTTCCTCCGGATTGAACGCCTCTCCCGCATCGTCGGCCTGCCGCGCGCCATGGAGTTCCTGTTCACGGCCAAGCAGTATTCCTCACAGGAAGCCTACAATATGGGCCTGGTTCACGGCGTCGCTTCCGATGCCGAACTCGACGCCATGGTCGATGGCATCACCGGCGCCATCGCCCAGAATGCACCCCTCACCATCGCGCTCGCCAAGGCCTCGGCACGTGAGATCGCCAAGCCCGAGTCCAAGCAGGATCACAAGAAGCTCGACAAGATGGTCGAGGCTTGTTTCGACAGCGAAGACTTCAGGGAAGGCCGTCGCGCGTTCATGGAGAAGCGCAAGCCGGTCTTCAAGGGGAAGTAGGCCATGACCGCCCTGCCGCTTTCCCATCTCTCGGTCCTCGACCTGACCGCGCATCGCGCGGGCCCCACGGCCGTGCGCCAGCTCGCCGACTGGGGCGCACATGTGATCAAGATCGAGCCGCCCTCCGATGAAAAGAACGACTCTATGGGCGGAGCGCGGCACGGCTTCGATTTCCAGAACCTGCACCGCAACAAGAAGTCGATGACGCTCAACCTCAAGAGCGCCGAGGGCCACGCGATCTTCATGAAGCTCGCGGCTAAGGCCGATGTCATCGTCGAGAACTACCGCTCCGACGTGAAGCATCGCCTGAAGGTCGACTACGACACGGTGGCGAAGGTCAACCCGCGCATCGTCTATGGCTCCATCGCGGGCTTTGGCCAGAGCGGCCCCGATGCGGCGCGTCCCGGCGTCGATCAGATCGCCCAGGGGATGGGCGGCCTGATGTCGATCACCGGCGAACCGGGCCGTGGACCGATGCGGGTCGGCATTCCCATCGCCGATCTCACCTCCGGCCTGCTACTGGCGCAGGCCATCATGCTGGCGCTCTACAATCGCGAGCGCACCGGCAAGGGCCAGTGGGTCCATACCTCGCTGATCGAAGCGCAGATCTTCATGCTCGACTTCCAGGCATCGCGCTGGCTGATGAAGGGCGAGGTGGCCAAGCAGGCAGGCAACGACCATCCGACATCGATTCCGACCGGCGTGTTCCCCACCCAGGACGGCTACATCAACATCGCCGCGGCCGGCGACAAGATGTGGAAGCGTGCCGCCGAGGCGCTGGGCGCCGCTACGCTGATCGACCATCCCGAGCATGCCACCCCGACGCTGCGCTCACAGAACCGCAAGGCCCTGAACGAACGCATTGGCGAAGTGACCCGGACCAACACCTCGGCTCACTGGATCGAGGCACTGAACAAGGCGGGCGTGCCCTGCGGGCCGATCAACACGATCGACAAGACTTTCGCCGAGCCGCAAGTCCAGCATCTCGGCATTGCCCGGCCGGTGAACCATCCCAAGCTTGGCGACATCAAGGTCGTCGGCCAGCCGATCAACCTCTCGGATTTTCCGCAGCCTGCAGCTCTCAAGCCGACACCCGACCTTGGCCAGCACACCGACGAGGTGTTGTCGGACCTGGGCTACGACCCGGCAAAGATTGCCGCCCTCAAGTCCGGCGGCGTGATCTAGGCCTTCAGGAAATCGCGCAGAGCCCGGCGGAACTCCGCCGGCCGCTCGACCTGCGGCAGGTGTCCGGCCTCGGGAATTGTCACCAACTTCGACTCATCGAGTGACTGCCGCATTTTCCGGGCGCCCTGCTTGTCGAACACGGGCGAACGGTCGGCCTCCCCCCAGATCAGCAAGGTCTTCGACTTGGGTGGGGGGCTTGGCGGTTCGCCCGACAGCATGATGTCGAGCACACGATCGATGTCGGCCCGCGAGAAGCGCTCGAGCGACTGTGCAATGCCGGCCGGCACCTTGGCGCGATCGTGGAAGGCGAGGCCCAGCACTTCATGGCCGTAGAACTGCGCCACGTTGCCTCGCGCCATGGCGCGCAGGGGTGTCTTGGCGGCCAGCCAGCGCACCCCCGACGGATAGGCCGGCGGCGGATAGCCGTTCACCATCACCAGCGATCGGCAACGCTCGGGATAGTCACCAGCGAAGCGCCAGGCGACAGATGCGCCGAGGGAGTTGCCGACAATGACGGCGCGCTCGATCCCGAGCGCATCGAGGAGCGCCGCCAGCCAGGCCGCGTAGGCGCTGAACGTTGGCAACGGAGGCTCGTCGACCGTGCCGATACCCGGGAGCTCCGGAGCGACGACGAGATGCGATTTTTCGAGATCATCGGTGATGGTCGACCAATAGGCCTCGGCACCGGCCCAGCCACCATGCAGCAGCACGATTGCGTCACCTTTTCCGCCAGTCCACAGTCGCGCCGGGCGTTCGCCGAGCGGGATCGTTCTTTGCTCCACGTAACGCCCTCGAAGATAAACAAAGCGAGAGCATAGAAGATGACTGCGGTGCGGAGAACTGCCTTGGTAACCGGCGCCGGCCGCAATATCGGCCGTGCCTGTGTACTGGAGCTGGCTGGTGCGGGCTTCAACGTCGTGATCAACGGCTCGAAGGACCGCGCAGCCTGCGAGGCCGTCGCCAAGGAAGCGGCCCGCGCCGGCGTCGATGCCGTGGTCGCGATGGCCGATATCGGCGACCCAAAGGAATGCAGGCGCATCGCTGACGAAGCTATCAAGCGCTTCGGCGCGGTCGACGTGCTGGTGAACAATGCGGCCCTGCGACCGGCCAAGCCCTTCCTCGAAATGCAGGAGGCCGACTGGCGGCGCGTCCTGTCGGTCGATCTCGATGCCGCGGTATGGCTGGCACAGGCCTGCCTGCCCGGCATGATGGCGAAGAACTGGGGCCGCATCGTCAATTTCACCGGCATGAACGCCATCCATGGCTATGCCGGCCGCGCACCGGTCTCCGTGGCCAAGCACGGTGCCTGGGGTCTTACGAAGGCACTGGCCAAGGAGTTTGGCCCCAAGGGCATCACCACCAACGCCATCTCGCCGGGACCCATCGCCGCCGATGTCGAGAGTGACGCGGCATCGATGCATCATCGCCAGGAGACGATGGCCAAGGTGCCGCTCGGCCGCATGGGTACGCCGGCGGAGATCGCCTCGGTGGTCGGGCTGCTGGTGGCCGACGGCGGCGCCTACATCAACGGCCAGATGATCCAGGTGAACGGCGGCGGCGAAACGTAAGCGCCTACTCCATCGGCAGGCCGGTTTTCCGCGCGATCGCACTCCAACGCTCGATCTCGTGAGTGACAAAGTCACCGAATGCCTGGCGGCTTTCGAGAACGATGCGGGCGCCTTGTTCCTGCCAGATATGCTTCACATCTGGCGCGGCCAGTGCCTTCTGCACGGCTGCGTGCAGGGCATCGAGCGGGGCAATCGGCGTCGCCTTGGGAGCAAAGAGGCCGTACCAAGTGCTGACATCGAAATCGGGAACCCCTACCTCGGCAAAGGTCGGCACGTTGGGCAGCACCGGCTCGCGTGCCATCGTCGCGACGGCAAGCGCCCGCAGGCGGCCGGATTGCACGTAGGACGCTATGGTGCTGAGGGGCTGGAACGTTGCGTCGAGTTGCCCCGAGATCAGGTCCTGCAGAGCCGGCCCGCCGCCCCGGTAGGGAACATGCGTCAGGCTGATGCCCGTGCGCTGCTGCAGGAGTTCGATGGCGAGATGCGGCATGGTGCCGAGTCCCGATGAGCCGATGTTGATGGCGCCGGGCGATTTCTTCGCCGCCGCGAGAAAACCTGCGAAATCTTTTACGTCGAGCTTGGCTGGATTGACGACGAGGCTGACGGGCACTTTGGCCAGGAGGCTGACCGGCGCAAAAAGGCGCGCCAAATCGAAGCCCGATTCGGCGTAGACCACCGGCGCAAAAGTCTGTGCCGAATTGGCGACGAGGAGTGTGCAGCCGTCGGGTCGCGACCGGGCCACGATCATGCCACCCAGGGTGCCGCCGGCCCCACTACGATTGTCGACCACGACCGGCTGGCCGAACTGCTCGCCGACATGGGCTGCAATCGGCCGGGCAAAGGTGTCGTTCGAGCCGCCGGGCGGGAATGGCACGATCCAGTTCATGGTCCGCGTCGGCCGCCAGTCGGCGGCAAGCAACGGCGTGCCGGTACTCATCGCCAGGAGGCCGCCGAGCGCGACGCGACGTGAAACGTTCATCGGCTACTCCATCTCGATGTTGGCGGCCTTGGCGATGCGGTTCCACCGCACGCTCTCGCGCTGAATGAAATCAGTGAACGCGGCCCGGCTTTCCAGTTCGACGCGCGCGCCCTGGCTGAGCCACAGGCGCCGGACGTCGTCACTGACGAGTGCGGCTTGCACGGCACCGTGCAGCCGATCGAGAATCTCGTCAGGCGTTCGCCGTGGCGCGAACAGACCAAACCAGGTCGTCATCCGGAACTCGGCAAGGCCCGCCTCGTGCATGGTGGGCACCCCTGGCAGCAAGGCATCGCGGCGACGATTAGCGATCGCAAGCGCGCGCAGCTTGCCGGAGTTTACGTAGCTTGCGACCGGACTGAGCAACACGAAGGCAGCTGCGATCTGGCCGGCCAGCAGATCCTGGAGCATCGGCGCGCCGCCGCGATAGGGCACGTGGTTGAGTTCGATCCCGGCTCGATCCTCGAACAGACCGATGGCCAGGTGAGTGACGGTGCCTAGGCCTGCCGAACCAATATCGATCGAGCCCGGCTTCGCCTTGGCCGCCGAGATGAAGCTTGCGAGATCGCGGACATCGAGGTGCGCGGGATTGACCACCAGCACATAGGGCACCCGCCCGAAGGCAGCGACCGGCGCGAAATCGCGTGTGAAGTCGAAGCCGGCCTTCGGATAAACGGCTGGCGCGTAGATGAGGCCGGTATCGCCGACCAGCAACGTGTATCCGTCTGGCGCCGCTCGCGCTGCCACGGCCGTGCCGATCGTGCCACCGGCGCCAGGCCTGTTCTCGATCACCATCGACTGGCCGAGGCGATCACTCACCCGCACGGCGATGGGACGGGCGAACATGTCTGAACCGCCGCCAGCCGGAAAGGGCACAATCCACGAGACAGGCCGCGTCGGCCAGCCTGCGCCACGCGCTCCCCCTGCCGCTGCTCCAATGCCGGCTGCCGCCAACGCCATCAGCGCGGTGCGCCGCGAGATCCGGTTCATGTCGTCCCACCCATGCGGCCGGGAGCTTAACGGCACGGTCGAGCCGTCGCTACCGTCCCGTCTGCCGATGAGGTAGGCTTTCCAGGTTGGCCGCTACGGCGGCCAGACCAAAGAAGAAGTTTTGGAGGAAACATCGGGAGGCATCAATGCACCGTCTCAAGGGCATGGCCATCGCTGCCGTCGTGGTAGCCAGCGTAGTTGCGTGGTCGGGTAGTGCGTTCGCCCAGGCGAAGATCGTCGATGGGCCGGAAGTGAGATGGAAGCTGGGCGCCTGGGGCAAGCCGCGCGCTGCCACCCAGAATGTCGAGACGCTGCGCAAGTTCCTCGACGAACGCACCGGCGGCAAGTTCAAGATCCAGATCGGCTATGAGAGTTTCGGCAATCCGAAGGAACTGCTCGACCTCCTGAAGATCGGCAGCCTGGACGCCACCAACATCTGCGCCTCCTACCATCCGGAAAAACTGCCGGTCTATTCGGCGCTCGATCTTCCTTTCCTGCCGATCCCGGACACGACGGTGCAGGAAAAGGTTCACAATGCCTTCCACAAGCACCCGCTGGTGCTGAAGGAGTTCGCTGGCTGGAATGCGATCCCCTACATGTCGGCCTTGCTGCCCAACAACGAGTTCGTCGGCCGCGGCAAGGCGCCGAAGACGGTCGAGGACTTCAAGGGGATGCGCGTGCGTGCGCTCGCCGGCATCGGCGAAGCCATGCGCAAACTCGGCGCCGTGCCGACCTCGGTCGACGCAACGGAGGTCTATACCTCGCTCGAACGCGGCACGGTTGACGCCGCTGCCTTTCCCTCGACCTACGCGCACCAGTCGTACCGGACCTATGAGGTCGGCAAGTGGTTCACCGAGAACATGATGCTGGGTTCGGTTGGCTGCCCGACCCTGATCCATGTCGACCGCTACGCCGAGCTGCCACCGCAATACAAGGCACTTCTCGAGGAGGCCCGTGAACTGGGCCATGCGGCAGTCAAGAAGGCCTATGCCGAGGCCGACGACAAGAACATCCCGCTGTTCAAGAAGAAACTCACCTTCCTCAAGTTCACACCAGACGAGTTGGCTGCCTTCCGAAAGGCCGGCGCTGATCCGGTCTGGGAGGAGTGGGTCGTGAAGCGCGAAGCCCAAGGCATCCCCGGGCGCGAGCTGCTCAACTTCCTGTTGAAGCAGGCCGGAGTTGAACCGAAGTCGTAGGCGATCAGCCTGCCGCTTCCAGAATGAAGGTAACGATCTCGGGAAAGGCCGTCAGGCAGGCGATGGTGATGATATCGGCAATGATGAAAGGCCAGATACCTCGGAAGATATCAGCGACCGAGATGTCTGGCCGCACGCCGTTTACCACGAAGACGACCAGCCCGACAGGCGGTGACAGAGTGGCGATTCCGTTCAGCTTCACCAGGATGATGCCGAACCAGATCGGATCGTAGCCCAGCGCCTCGACAACGGGGAAAACGACCGGGAGCGTCAGCAGGAACATGCCGACGCCCTCCAGGATCGTGCCGAGGATTAAATAGATCGCATAAATCGCGAGCAGGATCGCCAGTGGCGGCACGTTGAGGCTGGTGACCCAGGTCGCAAGCTGCTCAGGCAGGCCTGCGAAGCCCAGGAAGCGCACGAAGATCAACACGCCCCATATGACCGTGAAGATCACGGCCGTGAGCCGCGCCGTCTCGAGTAACGCACCGCGCAGCTCGGGCCATTTCATGCCATTCATCAGCGCGATGACAAAGACGCAGAGTGCGCCCAACGCTCCCGCTTCAGTCGGCGTCGCCCAGCCGAACAGCATCGAATAGAAGATGATGGCGATCACCAGCACGATGGGCAGCGTGCCGGGCAGCGACTTGAAGCGTTGCGGCCAGGTATAACCGCGGATCGGCTGGCCATAGCTCGGGTTGCGCCAGCACATCACCAGGATGATCGCGGTATAGACGAAGGCCGAAAAGATCCCGGGCGCGAAGCCTGCGACCAGCAGCTTACCGACCGACTGTTCGGTAATGATGCCGTAGACCACCAGGAGCGCGCTGGGTGGGATCAGTGAATCGAGCGTGGCGCCGGCCGCGACGACACCGGCCGCCAGCCGCTTGTTGTAACCGGCTTTCAGCATCTCGGGGATCGCCACCTTGGCGAAGACGGCCGCGGCCGCGGTGTTGGCGCCCGAGACGGCAGAGAAGCCCGCGACGGCATAGACCGTAGCGATTGCCAGACCGCCCGGCAGCCAACCCAGCCAGCGTCGCGCCGCCTCGAAAGCAGCCTGCGTGATGCCGGCGTAGTAGGCGAGGTAGCCGATCAGGATGAACATCGGCAGGACGCTCAGCGTGTAGTTCACGACCGAGGCATGCGGCACGACGCCGGCGGTCTGCAGGCCGGGACCGAAGCCTGTCAGGACGGCGAGCCCGAAGGCGCCGACGACGGCGGCGGCGAAGGCAATGCGCACGCCTATCACGCAGAGAGCGATCAGCAGAGCACAGCCCAGGATGCCCAGGGTCAGCGGTTCGACGCTCATGGCCGCTTCTCCCCTGCCGTTTTCTCTTCTCGACCCAGCGCTTCCTGGATCTCGTTCTGCGCCTGCACCTCGATGGTCTCGATCACCGGGACCGCGATCGGCGCAGCATTGGGAAAGCGGATCAGCCGTGCATAGTCGGCCGCCTGCAGGGCAAGCCGCACCCACAGGACCGCCAGCACGAAGGGCACCAGCAGCTTGGTCGGCCAGACCGGCAACTTGATGTCGATCGTCGAGTCACCGAGCTGGTAGGCGCGCAGGAAGTTCTGCCAGGTCGAGTCGATCAGGGTGGTGATGGCAAGCATGGCCACCAGGACCGCGAACAGCTCCATCGACCAGAGGAAGCGCAGCGAGAAGCCACGCAGCAGCAGGTCCATGCGGATATGGGCGCCGACCCGCTGGGCATAGGAGATGCCCAGGAAGGCGAACAACGCGCTCGCCTGCTCCATGTAGTCGATATAGCCGTAGATGGCGGTGTTGAAGGCGGTGCGCCCGATGATCTGGAAGACACCGACAAACATCAGGAAGAAGATCGCCGCGGCCGCGATCAGGTTCATCCCATCTTCGAGCCGCGACCAATAGCGGTGCGCTACCGCCAAGGCGGTCGTCCCGTCTCCCGGCATGCTCTCCTCCCCCGCCTGCAGCCGCCCGTATTCGGGTCGTCAGTGCTGCAGGCATGGGTAGAGGCTAGTCCGCCCCGGGTTTTCGTTCAATCCGCACGGTAAGCGCGAGAAAGTTCACTGCGGTTCGATCTTCGCGAGCTTGATGTATTTGGTCCAATCCTCGCGTTCTTTGGCCACGAAGGCATCGCATTGCTCGATGGTCCAATCCTTCGGCGGCGGGATGAAGCCGAGTTGCTTCACACGCTCCAGAATCGCCGGCTCGTAGATCGCATCCATGATCAGGCGGTTCAGCTTCTTCTTGATGTCATCGGGCGTCTCCTTGCGCACGGAAAAGCACGAGTAGGCAATGATCACATAGCTCGGATAGGTTTCGGCGATCGCGGGAACATCGGGGAAGAGCGGCGAGCGCTCCTTCGAAGTGACGGCCAACGCGCGCACATAACCCGAGCGGACATAGCTCTCGCCCACCACCTGGTCAGGGAACACGCAGTCGACACGGCCCGCGTTGAGATCCTGGATCGAAGCAACGGCGTCGCGATAGGCGACTTCCTCGAACTTCACGCCGGTCGTGACCTCGAACAGCGCCGCGGGAACGCGCGATGAGGCGTTGCCATAGCCGGAGAAGAGCGGCTTGGGCTGCTTCTTGGCGTATTCGACGAACTCCTTCACCGTCTTGTACGGCGCGTCTGGCTTCACCAGCATGAAGTTGCCGGTAGCCCCGTTGACGGCGACCGTCGTGAAGTCCGACGGATCGTAGGTCATCGTCTTGTAGAGGCTGGGATTGGCGCCCAGCGTGCTGGTCGAGCCGAGCAGGATCGTATAGCCGTCGGCCGGTGCATTCTTGACCTGCGTGGTCCCGATCATGCCGGTGGCGCCGGGCTTGTTCTCGACGACGAAAGGCTTGCCCGTCATGGTCTCGAGCTGCTTGCCGATCAGGCGTGAGATGATATCGGTCGAACCGCCCGGCCCGAAGGGCACCAAAATCTTCACCAGCCGGTTGGGATAGGCTTCCTGCGCTGCCGCCGTTGCGCCGAGACCGGCCACGAGTGGAACGCCGGCAAGGCCTGCGAGGAGATCTCTGCGCTTCATCAGTCTGCACCCCCAAGGAAAGACGGCACCGATATAGGTCGTGGCGAGCAAAAGGCGAGCGGCCGATTGTCCGTCGTTCCGAAGGGCGAGGAGTTTCGCAAAAGAAAGCCCTCCTCCGATCGCTCGGAGAAGGGCTTCGTTTCGTCGAAGTCGGTCGGGCCTACATGCCGAGCTGGCTGATGAACTTGGTGTTGAGGTAGGCCTCGAGCGCCTCGATGCCGCCCTCGGAGCCATAGCCCGAGTCCTTCATGCCGCCGAACGGCACTTCCGGCAGCGCCAGGCCATGGTGGTTGATCGAAACCATGCCGCTTTCGAAAGCAGCGCCGACCTTGGTCATGGTCTTGCTGTTCGTGGTGTAGGCGTAGGCCGCGAGGCCCCATGGCAGACGGTTGGCTTCCTTCATCACGCCGTCGAAATCCTTGAACGGCGAGATCGGCGCCAGCGGGCCGAACGGCTCGTCGTTCATGATCTTGGCGTCGAGCGGCACGTCGGTCAGGACGGTCGGCTCGTAGAAGTAGCCCTTGTTGCCCTTACGCTGGCCGCCGGTCTGGACCTTGGCGCCCTTCGCGATGGCGTCGCTCACGAAGCCGTCGATGGCATGGAGGCGGCGCTCGGCAACGAGCGGACCCATGCGGGTGTCGGCGTCGAGGCCGTTACCGACCTTCAGGTTCTTGGCGTAGGCCGTAAACTTCTCGACGAACTCCGGATAGACCTTCTCGTGCACCAGGAAGCGGGTCGGCGCGACGCAGACCTGCCCGGCATTACGGAACTTGTTGGCGCCCAGGATGTTCACTGCTTGATCGACATCGGCGTCCTCGAACACGATGGCCGGCGAATGGCCGCCCAGTTCCATGGTGACGCGCTTCATGTGCGCGCCGGCCAGGGCCGCGAGCTGCTTTCCGACCGGCGTCGAGCCCGTGAAGGTCACCTTCTTGATGATCGGATGCGGGATCAGATACTCGCTGATCTCCGACGGCACGCCGTAGACGAGCTGGATGACGCCCGCCGGCACGCCGGCATCGACGAAGGCCTTGATGAGTTGGGCGCACGAGCCGGGCGTGTCTTCCGGACCCTTGACGATGATCGAGCAGCCCGTGGCCAGCGCGGCCGAGGCCTTGCGCACCACCTGGTTGATCGGGAAGTTCCACGGCGTGAAGGCGGCGACCGGACCGACCGGCTCCTTCGTCACGAGCTGGTACACATTCTCGAAGCGCGCCGGAACGATGCGGCCATAGGTGCGGCGACCTTCCTCGGCCATCCACTCGATGATGTCGGCGGCGAGCATGGTCTCACCCTTGGCCTCGATCACCGGCTTGCCCTGCTCCAAGGTCATGATCGGCGCGATCTCGTCGGCGCGCTGGCGCATCAGCTCGGCGGCCTTGCGCATGATCTTGTAGCGGTCGAACGGCGAGACCTTGCGCCACTGCTGGAAGCCCTTCTCGGCGGCGGCGAGCGCGCGATCGAGATCGCTCTTCTCGGCATGCGCGACCTGGCCGATCACTTCTTCCGTCGCCGGGTTGATGACCGGAATCGTCCGGCCGTTAGCGCCTTTGGTCCAGGCGCCGTCGATCATCAAGGATACGTCGCTATAGCTCGTCATTGTTTCTCCTCCGTCTCTCTAACTTCCGCGATAGGTCGAATAGCTCCAGGGCGTGCAGAGCAGCGGCACGTGATAATGCCCCTCCGGCTCGGCAATGGAAAAGCGCAAAGGCACGATATCGAGAAACGGCGGGTCGCTTTGCTCAATGCCCCTGCTGCGGAAGTGGTCACCAACCGCAAACTGCAGTTCATATCGGCCGATCGGCAGCGGCCGATTGCCGATCAGCGGCGCATCGGTGCGGCCATCCGCGTTGGTCACTGCGGTCGCGATCAGATGTGCCTGCTTGCCGGCAAATTCGTAGAGCTCGACGGCGATGCCGACCGCTGGCCGACCTGCATGTGTGTCGAGAACATGCGTGCTGAGGCGTCCATTGACCCTGGGCATACCCTCGCCCGTCACCTTGGCCGCCATACGCAACCGCGTGATGAAGAAGATCTCCTGCAGGGCCGTGGCGAATTCGCCGGCTGCGTCGTGGCGCAGCCGGCGCTCGAACTGGTCGAGGGTCGAATCGCGTGTGTGTCGACGCACGCAGACGATGAAGGGAAAGCCGAACTTCGCCTTATAGGCATCATTCAGGCGATGGAACCGCTGAAAATCCATCTCCGACAAGGAATCGAGGCCAACGCTTGCCTGCTCGCGCCGCGAATCATCTGTGAGCGTACCGGCGCGGGCCGCCTTGCCGGCCAGATCGGGATGTCCGCGCAGGAACTTGAGCTGACGCTCACGCGGCGCGGCACGCACGACGCCCATCATGGCTTCATGCAAGGCCGTCACGCTGGCGAAGGGTCGCTTCGAGGCCACCGTCTCCGCCACCCAGGGTGCCAACTCGAACGTCTCGCCAACGGCCGCGCAAAAATCTGCGGAAGCCGCATGGTTGAGGTCGGCGAGCGTATGCATCATGCCGGCCGACCTAGCACGGCGGCCGGTCCGTCTCTATAGTCCGGCCAGCAAATTCAAAGGGAGGAGCCGCAATGACCGGCCGCAACACATTCACCCGCCGTCGCTTCGGACAGGCGACCTTGGCCGGTACCGCGCTCCTTGGGGCGCCGCTGCCGATCCGTCAGGCGTTGGCACAGGGCGGACCGGCCAACCTCAAGGTTGGATTGCTGCTGCCGACGTCGGGCCTTCAGGCGCAGATCGGCCAGGCTTGCCGCCGTGGCGCCGACGTCGCCAACGAGGTGTTCGCCGACATGAAGATGCCGGTGAAGATCGACATCGTGAATTACGACACCGAGACCAAGCCCGACGTGGCGCGCACGCAGGCCGAGAAGGCGATCGATGCCGGCTGCCACATGCTGGTCGGTGCCTTCGACTCCGGCCAGACCATCGCCATCGCCCAGGTCTGCGAACAGCGCGGCGTGCCGCTGATCGTGAACATCGCGGCAGCGCCGCAGATCACGGAGCAGGGCTACAAGTTCGTTGTGCGTAACTTCCCGACGGCGCCGATGCTGATCACCGGCGCGCTGGCGCTGCACAAGGAGATCTTCAAGGTCTCGGGCAAGACGCCGAAGACGGCGGTGCTGATGAGCGTGAACGACACGTTCGGCACGTCGATGATCAACGGCATCAAGGCGCTCTTCCCCAAGCTCGACATGCCCTACGAGCTGGTCGACACGATCAGCTACGATCCAGCGGCCAAGGACCTCGCCGTCGAAGTCGGCAAGGCCAAGGCGACCAAGGCCGAGCTGCTGCTGCCGGTGAGCCGCCTCAACGACGCCAAGCTCCTCGTGCAGGAGATGGTGAAGCAGCGCTGGGAGCCGATGGGTGTCCTGAACCCGGGCGCGCCTGGCCTCTACGAGCAGGACTTCCTGAAGACGATGGGCAAGTACGGCGAGTTCATGATCTCGAACGTGCCGTGGCTTGACCCGAAGTCGGCCATGACCCAGTCGCTGGAGAAGCGCCACGCCGCCAAATATCCCAACGACCAGCTCGACCTGAACGGCGGCTTCACCTTCGAAGGCATCCTGATCGCCGCCCACGCCTGGCTCACCGCCAAGTCGACCAAGCCGGGTGACCTGATGGAAGCCCTGCGCAAGAGCAAGATCGACCAGCACGTCATGATCGGAGGGCCGATCCAGTTCGACGCCAAGGGCCAGAACGTCAACATCAAGGCCTCGGCGGTCGAGAACCTGAAGCGCAAGCCCACCGTCGTCCTGCCGCTCGAGTCCGCGGCTGCCCCGCTGGTCTTCCCGATGCCCAGCTGGAACGACAAGCGGCGCACCTAGCACTTTGACGTCCGACTTTCTTCTCTCGCTCGCCCAGGCGATCACCAAGGGCCTGTTGACCGGTATGGTCTACGGGCTGATGGCGCTTGGCCTGTCGGTGATCTTCGGCGTCATGCGCGTGGTCAACTTCGCGCATGGCGAGCTGATGGTCGTCGGCATGTACCTCGCCTGGATGGGCTTCGAATATCTGCAGGTCTCGCCGATGCTGAGCCTGCCGCTGATCGCCGCCGTCTTCTTCGTTGCAGGGTATGCCCTGCAGCGCGGCGTCATCTCGCCCTTCATCGGCCGGCCCGAGCATCAGCAGTTCCTGCTGCTGCTGGCGATCGCCATCCTTCTGGTCAACGCCTGCCTTGCCATCGCTGGCCCCGATTCGCGGGGCGTGCAGATGGAGTCGCAGTTCGATTCTTACGAACTCGGCCCCCTGGTGTTCGACGCCGTGCGCCTGCATGCGGCGCTGGTTGCGGTCGCGATTGCTGGCCTTCTCTGGCTCTTCTTCACCCGCACGCGCATCGGTAAATCGATCCGCGCCGCCGCTGACAATCACATGGGCGCCCTCGTCGTCGGCCTGGACGTGAAGCGTCTCTACGCCTTCACGTTCGGTGTCGGCGCCGCCTGCGTGGGTGCCGCCGGCGCACTGATGATCACCATCATCCCGGTGACGCCCTTCCTCGCCGCTGAGTACACGTTGCTCGCCTTCGTGATCGTGATCGTGGGCGGACTCGGCAGCATGACCGGCGCGCTGCTGGGCGGCCTGCTGATCGGCGTCAGCGAGGCCGTGGCCGGCCTCCTGCTGCAGCCCTCCCTCAAGAGCATGGTGAGCTTCGGCATCCTGATCCTGGTGCTGCTGCTCCGGCCGCAGGGCCTGCTCGGCAAGAACAGCCAATGAACCTGCTACGCCGCCTGACCGATGGCGTGCCCTCGCGTGCGCTCTGGTGTCTTGGCCTGCTGCTCGTGGGCTTGCTGGTCGCGCCGGCCGTTCTCGGCAAATACGGCCTCTCCGTCCTGATCCTGATCCTCTACTTCGCCTATGTCGGTCAGGCCTGGAACATCATGATGGGCTTCGCCGGCCAGCTTTCGCTGGGCCATGCTCTCTATGCCGGGCTCGGTGGCTATATCGCGGCCGGCCTCTTCTTCCACTATGGCATCGGCCCGTGGGCTGGGCTGTTCGTCGCCGTTGCGGCGGCGTCCGCAGCCGGTGCAGTTGTCGGCTATCTCGGCTTCCGTTTCTCCCTGGCCGGCGTCTACTTCGCGCTGCTCACCATCGCCTTCAGTGAATTCACCCGTATCGCCTTCGATCACTGGGGCTGGGTCGGTGGTTCGGGCGGCTTGTTCCTCAAGGTCGACGCCACCGTCAACCTGCTGAACCTGCGTGGCGGGCCGATCCTTTTCTACTACGTGATCCTGGCGCTCGCGGTCGGCGCATTCATCCTGTGCCGTCTCCTGTTGGAAAGCCGGCTCGGCCGCTACTGGCTCGCGATTCGCGAGGATGCGGAGGCGGCCCAGGCTGTCGGCGTGCCGGTGCTTCGCTGCAAGATGATCGCCGTGGTGATCTCGGCCGCGATGACGGCGCTGGCCGGTGTCTGGAACGCCTTCTACTACAACAACCTCTTCCCCGAGACGGCCTTCGCCATGGGCCGATCCATCGAATTCACCCTGGCGCCCATCATCGGCGGACTCGGTACGCTGTTCGGCCCGATCGTCGGCGCCGTCGTGCTGACCGGCCTCGGTGAGATCTTCACCGACCTCAGCGAAGTCTTCCATATCTCGGGCATCAAGCAGATCTTTTACGGCCTCGCCCTGCTGATCATCGTCATGTACCGCCCCGCTGGTGTCTGGCCATGGCTCGCCGACCGTTTCGGCTTCGGGGAGAAGCGGCGGTGAGCGGCGCGCACCTCGAACTTGCCGGCGTCGGCAAGAACTTCCGTGGATTGCGTGCGGTGCACGATGTCTCCTTCGCCGTGCCGGCCGGAGCGATCCACGCGCTGATCGGTCCGAACGGTGCAGGCAAGACCACGATCTTCAACATGATTGCCGGGGTTTACCGGCCGGATGCCGGCCAGGTGAACCTTGACGGCAAGAAGATCTCCGGCCTGCGCCCCGACCTCGTGTGCGATGCCGGCGTGGGCCGCACCTTCCAGATCGTGAAGCCCTTCAAGGGGCTGAGCGTGCTGGAGAACGTGACGGTTGGCGCCCTGCATCGGCGGCCGAACCTTACCGACGCCCGTGCTGCCGCCGCCGATATTCTGCAGGGGCTTGGCCTCCATGACCGGCGCAACCAGGCCGCGGAAAGCCTCACCCTGCCCGATCGCAAGCGCCTCGAAGTGGCGCGGGCTCTGGCGACCGAGCCCAAGTTGCTGCTGCTCGACGAGGTCATGGCGGGCCTGCGCCCGACCGAGGTCGATGTGATGGTCGCCTTTCTGCGCGACCTCAACGCACGCACCGGTCTCACCGTCCTGCTGATCGAGCATGTGATGCGCGCCGTGATGGCATTGGCGGCAGAAGTCGTTGTCGTGAGCTACGGCGAGAAGATCGCGCAAGGCACGCCGGCGGAGATCGCGCGCCATCAGGCCGTCCTCGACGTCTATCTCGGCGAGGAAGAAGCGTGAGCGGCCCCCTCCTGCAGGTCGATGGTATCGACCTCTACTATGGTGACGCCCAGGCTTTGGCCGGCGTCTCGCTCACCATCGCGACCGGCGAGATCGTGGCGATCGTCGGCGCCAACGGTGCGGGCAAGAGTTCCCTCATTCGCGCGATCCACGGCATCGAAAAGCCGGCGCAGGGCAAGATCCGTTTCGATGGTCAGGACATCACCGGCTGGCCTTCCTATCGTGTCTGCGAAGTCGGCATCGGTCATGTCGCCGAAGGGCGGCAGGTCTTCCCCAATCTTTCGGTACTAGAAAATCTCGAGATGGGCGCGACGCCCCGGCATGCGCGCGCCGCCGAGAAACAGACACTGGAACGGGTGTTCACCCTGTTCCCGCGGCTTGCCGAGCGACGCAAGCAGGCCGCCGGCACGCTCTCTGGCGGCGAGCAGCAGATGCTGGCGATCGGGCGCTGCCTGATGGGTCAACCACGGCTCATCATGTTCGACGAACCCTCGCTCGGCCTCGCCCCCACGATCGTGCAGGAAGTGTTCCGCATCGTCCGTCGTCTCAACGAGGAAGGTCTCACCATTCTGCTGGTCGAGCAGAATGTCATGGCGTCGCTCAAGATCGCCCATCGTGGCTATGTGCTGGAGAACGGCCGCATCGAGCTCGACGGGCCGGGCGCCGAGCTGTTGACCAACGATCGCGTGCGCCAAGCCTATCTCGGCCTCTAGGAAACATTGACGGCGCCGCCGCGGCGCTGCAATCCTCGCCCTTCCGGTACTTGCCGCTGTCGCGTGCGACGCGGGCTTGATCCGGGACGGCCCTGATCCTTCCTGACGACGGGAAAGACCATCCTCCCCGGCAATGATCGCCATTGGGGAGGATTGAAAGATGAATCGTCGCGACCTTTTGAAGGCTGGCGTTGCCGCCGGCGCGCTGGGCTTGGCACCACGCCTGGCCTCGGCGCAGGCCGTCACCTATGCCCCTGTTCCCAAAGGCTGGCGCAGCTACGTGCTCACCACCAAGGTCGAGCCGACGGCAGGCGCCACCAAGGCATGGATACCGCTGCCGACCTTTGAAGCCTCCGACTGGCAGCGGCCGGGCAATGTCACCTGGACAGGCAATGCGCGCGTTGCCGAACGCGTGCGCGATCCCAAGTATGGCACCGAGATGCTGCGGGTCGAATGGGCCGCCGATCAGTCGTCGCCCGTGATCGAAGTTACCGCACAGGTCCAGGCCCAGAATCGCTCGGTCGTGCCGGGCAAGGGCAACGCGCCTGCGCTGAGCGATGCCGAGCGCAAGCTGAACCTGATGCCGACCACCTTCCTGCCAACCGATGGCATCGTGAAGGAGACGGCCGACGAGATCGTGCGTGGCAAGCAGGGCGACGTCGCCAAGGCACGCGCGATCTACGACTGGGTGGTCGAAAATACCTTCCGCAATGCCAAGACCTTGGGCTGCGGCGTCGGCGACATTACGACCATGATCAAGACCGGCAACCTGAACGGCAAGTGTGCAGACCTGAATGCGCTCTATGTCGGTCTCGCCCGGTCAGCCGGTCTGCCGGCGCGCGATGTCTATGGCATCCGCGTGATGCCGTCGGAGTTCGGCTTCAAGGCGCTGGGCGCCGGCTCCGAGGTCGTTTCCAAGGCCCAGCATTGCCGCGCCGAGGTCTGGCTCGCAGGCTCCGGCTGGACCCCTGTCGATCCGGCCGACGTGCGCAAGGTGGTCCTCGAGGAACCACCGGCCAACCTCGCCATGACCGATCCGAAGGTCGTTGCTGCCCGTCGTGCCCTGTTCGGTTCCTGGGAAGGCAACTGGCTTGCCTACAATGTCGCGCACGATCTGAAGCTGCCGGGCTCCAAGGAGCCACCCATCGCCTTCCTGATGTACCCGCAGGCCGAGAACCGGTCGGGATTCCTCGATTCGCTCGATCCCGACAAGTTCCGCTACCGCATCACTGCACGCGAACTGACAGCGTAAAGTCTTTTCCGGTTCAAATGGGGAGGAAAGCGGTGGAGCCATTCCGCTCGACCGCTTTCCACACTATATCGGCGGGATGACCGCCACGACCGATGCGGCGCCGCTTGCGGCGTCGGCCAGCATCGAGCGCCGATACTATGCGGCGATGGCGGTGCCGTTTGCGGTCGATGTGATTTCAGACGCGATCTACGCGCTGATTCACCAGGCTCCTGAAATCCTGTTCCCGACTCTGGTGATCGCCTCCTGCTTTTTGCTGGTGGGCGTCGGCTTGGGTGCCTGGTGGCTGATCCGTCCGGTCATGCGGTTCGTCTCGGGCGAGACCAGGTTCGGACAGATCGAATCGCAACTCGCCCGCTTGCCCTACAATTCAGCCATCGTCGTGGGGGTGCTCTACACTCCCATGCTGGCAATGCGCGTGCTCTCTCATCAGCTCGGCATCTCCTTCGGCGCCACGTTGGAGCCGGCACAGCTGACAGACGCCATCGCCACAATCGTGGTCGGTGCCCTATTCAATGTCGTGCTGACCTATTTCGTCGTCAGTGCCTACTTCGACCGTTTGTGCGAACACCTGTTTCGGATACACGGCGTCAACATGGCGACATTTCACGGCCGGTTTCGCAACAAGGTCGCGCTGGCCATGGTGTTCTTGTCGTTTTCCGGCCTGATCCTGCTGGCCGCCGACATTGCCAGCTATTCGGGCGCGCGGTTGATACGCGAGGCCACGTCCGACATCGCCCTCACCCTGACCGGTGCCGCCTTCGTCTATTATTGGATTTCCCAGGCGCTGACCCGGCCGATCGATCGCCTCGATGGCGGCCTGCGGCGGGTCGCCGAGGACGACTACACCGTGCGCCTGCCCGTCACGACCAATGACGAGCTCGGCCATGCCGCCAGCCGCTTCAATCAGATGGTCGAAGGCCTCGCCGAGCGGGAGTATCTGCGCGATACCTTTGGCAAATACGTGAGTGAGAGCGTGGCGACCGCGATCCTCGGCAACAGCGGACGCAGCGGCCGCACCGTGGATACGACCGCCGAAGCCACGCTGATGTTCACCGACATCGAAGGCTTTACCGGTCTCTCGGAGGGGGCCACGCCGACAGAGATCGCGGCGCTGCTCAACACCTATCTCGGCACCGTCGTACCGGTGATCCAGCGTCATGGCGGCGTTGTGAACAATTTCATCGGCGACGGGTTGTTCGCGAGCTTCAACTTGCCCCTGCCGATCGCCAATCATGCCGCTGCCGCCGTGAACGCGGCTATCGAGATCCAGCAAGCCCTTGCGGCCGCCCCCTTCGCCGGCAAGGCCGGACTGCGGACCCGCATCGGCATCAATACTGGACCGGTGATCGGCGTCACGATCGGCACTGAAAACCGACTGAATTACACGTTGCTGGGCGATGCGGTGAACGTCGCCTCACGCATCGAACAGCTCAACAAGAAGTTCGGCACGACGATCCTGGCGGCCGAGAGTACGGTGCTCGCGGCCGGCGCCGTCGAAGGCTGCGAGCGGCTGGGTGTCACGGACGTGCGCGGCCATCGTGGCGACGTCGTTGTCTATCGTGTGGGGCCTCCGGCATGAGCGACACCTCGACCGCATCTTCTTCGGCGTCTTCTTCCGGCATCATTCCGGCCACGCCTGCACAGGTAGCCGCGATCAGCCGCCGCTATTTCTGGATGGCGACGTCGGTGTTCTTCCTCGACCTGTCAATCGTCACGATCTACGCCGTCATCGCCAACACCTGGCGCAACTATCCGATCGTCGTGGGATTCGGCGCCCTCATGCTGGTCGGCATCAACTTCCTCGCCATCTCCCGGCTCTTTCAGCCGGTTCGGCGTTATCTCAACGGCGAGATTCCCTTCGACGAAGTGCAGCGACGGCTGACGCAGCTCCCTCTGCTGACGGCGCAGCGGGTGTTCGCACTCACCTTCATCACCTGGGCCGTCCGCCTCTCCTCGCCGTTGTGGGCCGGCCCCACGGCCTCGAACATTCCGGTGCCGGCGATTGCCGACTTCATCGCGACCTGTGCCGTGCTGATGGTGCTCTACTTCACCTTCACCTACTTCGTCGTCAGCGATTATCTCTCGCAGCTCTGCACCTTCATCTTCCGGCATCAGGGCCGCAATCTCGGCCTGTTCTTTGGCCGCTACAGGAACAAGTTGGTAGTCGCGCTGGTCGTCATCTCGATCGGCCCCTTGGCGGCTATTCTGGTCGATCTCTTTTCCTACCAGGGCGATCGCCAGCAAATGGAGATCCTTGTCGACGTCGCTTCGGCCGTCGTCGGTGTCTCGATATCAGCCTTCTACATCAGCCGCTCGCTGCTACGGCCGCTGCGCACCCTCTCTCAAGCCATGACCAAGGTAAGCAAGGGCGACCTCAGCCAGCGCATCCCTGTCACCTCGAACGACGAGGTGGGCGAGCTCACCGGTCAATTCAACAACATGATCGAAGGCTTGCGGGAGCGGGAGCGCATTCGCGAGACCTTCGGCCGCTACGTTGATGAAAGTGTCGCCGCCACCATCCTGCGGCGCGAAGGCGCTGGTGTCCTGGCTGGCGAGACGCGCGATGCGACGATCCTGTTCAGCGACATCGAAGGCTTCACGACGATTGCTGAGCACCTGCCGCCAGACCAGCTCGTGATCGCCCTGAACGAATATCTCCAGACGGTACTGGCGCCCATCCGCGCTCACGGCGGCGTGGTCAATACCTTCATTGGTGACGGCTTGTTCGCGTCCTTCAACATGCCGTTGGCCTGCGATGGCCACGCCTCGGCGGCCGTGCGGGCTGCCCTCGATATCCAGCGCGCGGTCGGCAGCCGCACCTTCGGCGACGTCGGCATGTCGTTCGCAACGCGCATCGGCATCAGCACCGGCGGCGTGATCGGCGGTTCGGTCGGCGCCGGCCAGCGTATGAGCTTCACTTTGCTGGGCGATACGGTGAACCTTGCCGCACGGCTCGAGGAACTGAACAAGCAACACGGCACGCGGATCCTGGTTTCCGAAAGCACCCGCTCGAACTGCAACGGGGAATTTTCTTTCAGCCCCTTGGGCAGTGTGGTCGTTCGCGGTCGCAGCGAACCTGTGGCGATCTTCAGCATCGATCCCAGCGGCACGAGAGGCTATTCCTCACCGCGCCTTGCAAATGCCTGACCTCGCTGGAGATCGATTTATGTCTTCCCCTGCTTCGCTGCCCGCCAGCCGTTTCCCCCTTCCTGCTCTGGCCGACCTGCCTGCCGACATTCGAGAGCGGATCGTCGCCGTTCAGGAGAAGTCCGGCTTCATTCCCAACGTGTTCCTCGCCCTGGCGCACCGGCCGGACGAGTTCCGGGCCTTCTTTGCCTATCACGACGCGCTGATGGACAAGCCCGGCAACCTGACCAAGGCCGAGCGCGAGATGATCGTCGTGGCGACGAGCAACGCCAACCAGTGCCAGTATTGCGTCATCGCGCACGGCGCCATCCTGCGTATCCGGGCGAAGAACCCATTGATCGCCGATCAGGTCGCCATCAACTATCGCAAGGCCGACATCACGCCGCGCCAGACCGCCATGCTAGACTTCGCCATGAAGGTGTCGTTCGAGGCCTATGCCGTGGGCGACGACGATTTCGCCACCCTGGCCAAGCACGGCTTCAACGACGATGACGTGTGGGACATTGCGGCGATTGCTTCGTTCTTCGCGCTGTCCAATCGTATGGCGAACGTCACCCGGATGCGTCCGAACGACGAGTTCTATACGCTGGGCCGCTAGTCACTTCTTGCAAAGGCTGCTGCGATGAACGCGTCCGGACTGTCGCCCGATCAGGTGAAACTGCAGGCTCGTGCCCGCGAGCTGGCATCAGGTCCCGTCTCGAAGCGAGCGGCGGAGGTCGATCGTACCGAGCAGTATCCCTGGGATAATGTCGATCTGCTGAAAGACGCCAAGCTGATCGGCATGACCATTCCGCAGCAATATGGCGGCCAGGGCAAAGGTTGGCTCGACGCGGTACTGGCGATCGAGGCACTGTCCGCTTCCTGCGCCGTCACCGGCCGCATTGCTGTCGAGACCAACATGGGCGCGATCAGCGCGGTGATGGCCTATGGCTCGGAAGAGCAGAAGAAGATGGCAGCCGACATGGTGCTGTCGGGCGACAAGCCGGCGATCTGCATCACCGAGCCGGAGGCCGGCTCCGACGCCAACGGCATGACCACGCGCGCCGACAAGAAGGGCAATCGCTACGTCCTGAACGGCCGCAAGCACTGGATCACCGGCGGCGGCGTCTCGCGCCTTCATCTGATCTTCGCCAAGGTCTACGACGAGAAAGGCACGTTCGAGGGCATCGGCGGCTTTCTCGCCATCCGCGACGAGACCAAGGGACTCAAGATCACCAAGCGCGAGCCGACCATGGGTCTGCGTGGCATCCCCGAAGCGGTCATCGACTTCGAGGACATGGATGTCCCGCCCTCCTCGCTGGTGATCCCGCCGCGCGGCCTCAAGAAGGGCTTCGCCGACCTGATGAACGCCTACAACAGCCAGCGCGTTGGCGCGGCGACCGTGGCGTTGGGCATCGCCCAAGGGGCCTATCAGCTCGCGCTCGACTGGTCGGAAAAGCGCCAGCAGTTCGGCCGGCCGATCAACGAGTTCCAGGGCCTGCAGTGGAAGCTCGCCGACATGTCGATCAAGCTCTCGGCAGCACAGGCGCTGGTCTACAACGCCGCCCGCTCGGGCGAAGGGGGCTTTCCCGACATGCTGATGGCAGCCCAGGCCAAGGTCTTCACCTCGGAAAGCGCCATCCAGGTCGTGAACGAGGCGCTGCAGTTCTTCGGCGCCCGAGGCTATTCGCGTGAGTTGCCGCTAGAACGCATGGCCCGCGACGTGCGCATGTTCACCATTGGCGGCGGCACCGCCGAGGTGCTGCGCAATGTCGTGGCGGGCGCGCTGCTCAAGAAGAAGCTGCCGCAGACGCGGGACGGCTGGGGCAAGGAGTAAGCCTTCCGGCGGCGCGTCATTTCAACGTCGTCGTCGTGGCCACCCACTTGTCACCCTGTTTGGCATAGCGCACGCGCTTGCGTTCGTTGCCCTGATCGCCGGACTTCAAACAGGTAGCCGTGAGCGCCGAGGCGCTCTCCCAGGCCAGCTGGCACTCGCCCAGGCCGCAGGGAATCGTGGTCTCGATCTCGGCCTTCACGCCATCTCCTGTGGGTCGCAGGATGGCGAGATTGTCCTTGCCGTTCAGCAGATCGCAGACGCCATAGGCGAAGCGCGCCTTGTCCGGTGACCAGACCGGCGGACCGGGAAGATCGATCAGCTTGCCGGTCTTGCGCATCACCAGCGTGAAGAGGTGATCTTCATAGAACACGGTGCGCACGAGGTGGAACGCACCATTCTCGTCGTAGTGCTCATAGACGTAGAAATACATCTCGTCGCCGAACGGACAGTCGGTGAGCGTCACCACCTTGCCGCCGGTGACGGCTATGTAGAGCTTGTCCAGATTCCGCCAGACGTCGCGGTTGTTCACCCAGCGCGTCTTCTCCTCGGCCCAGTTCTTCTGGTTAGCGGGCGGTGTATGGCTGGCCCAGTCGCGCCACGTCTCGACCTCATTCCAATTCTTGGGCACGCAGGTGGGCGGAAGTTTGCCCGTATCGTCGGCCAGCGCGAGGGCGGGCGATAGCATCGCGACGGCGAAAAGACAAATCCAGCGGATCAACATTCCCACCCTCTTACATCGGGTGCTTCAGCATAGTCTCGAGGCTCACCGAACGCAGCGTCGCTTCGGCAATCTCGTCGATCTCCGTCAGCACGCGCTGCAGGGCACCGCCGATCTCGGTGTCTTCACCTGGCTCCTTGGCGCGGCTGCCGGGGGCTGGCTCGAACAGCGCCACGATGTCCATCAGGGTCGTGCGGCGGCGATTGCCGATGAAGCGGTAGCCGCCGGCCGCACCGCGCCCGCCCTGCACCAGGCCCGCGGTCGCAAGCGTGCGCAGGACTTTGGCCAGGTGATGCGACGAAACACCGAACCGTTCGGCAAGGTCGGCGGCCGAAAGCGTGCGTTCGGGATCGCGAGCCAGTTCGAGCGTCGCGTAGAGACCAAGCCGCGTCGCCGTCTGCAGCTTCACGGCAATTCCATATCGAGCTGCAGCGACGGTCCGGCGACCATGCCCTGTGCACGGAAGAAGGAGAGGATCAGATGGTCCTTGCGGTCGACCAGGGTGCGCAGCCGCGTTACGCCGGCCTGCCGGAAGCGCGCCGCCAGCGCCTCGAACAACGCGGTACCCACGCCCTTCAGCCGGGTCTTGGGATCGACCTGGATTGCGAACACCCAGCCCGCCGCCGGCTGGCCGAACTCCCAGGCCCGGACCTCGCCGGCGATAAACCCAGCCAAGGCTCCGCGATCGCTCTCCGCCACCAGGAAATGGCGCTCCGGGGCCAGCATATCCTGCCAGTAGGCCGGCTTGGAAAAGCCGGTCAGCCGCTCGTCCAGAGCGGAAATTGCCGACAAATCAGAGGCTTGAGCGGGGCGGATCGCAACCATATCTGGGGGAGAAGAATGCTCTTG
The DNA here is from genome assembly GCF_004297405.1 of Reyranella sp. GTDB lineage: Bacteria > Pseudomonadota > Alphaproteobacteria > Reyranellales > Reyranellaceae > Reyranella. The sequence goes on along the minus strand of NZ_SCVC01000042.1, from coordinate 167,352 downwards.
CGGCGAGGAAAGTAAATAGGTATTTCAGTACCGAATTACAGAAATAGGGAACGCCATGGCCGACACAGCGCCCATCGATTTCCGGACCGAGCCCAGCCGCTATCGCCACTGGAAGCTCGCCCTCGAAAACGGCGTCGCCTACCTCACCATGGACGTGAACGAGGATGGTGGGCTGAAGCCCGGCTACAAGCTGAAGCTCAACTCCTACGACCTCGGCGTTGACATCGAGTTGGCCGACGCGGTGCAGCGGCTGCGCTTCGAGCATCCCGAGATCGGCGCCGTCGTCATCCGCTCCCAGCGCGACCGCATCTTCTGCTCCGGCGCCAACATCAACATGCTTGGCCTGTCCACCCACGACCACAAAGTGAACTTCTGCAAGTTCACCAACGAGACACGGCTCGCCATCGAGGACGCCAGCATCCACTCCGGCCAGACCTACATCTGCTCCATCAACGGCATCGCCGCCGGCGGTGGCTACGAGCTGGCACTGGCCTGCGAGCAGATTCTGCTGGCCGACGATGGTTCGAGTGCGGTGTCGCTGCCCGAGTTACCGCTGCTCGCGGTGTTGCCGGGCACCGGCGGCCTGACCCGCCTGGTCGACAAGCGTCTGGTGCGCCGCGATCACGCCGACTTCTTCTGCACCACGGCGGAAGGCCTGCGCGGCAAGCGCGCCAAGGAATGGCGACTGGTCGACCGACTGGTGCCGCCCTCCAAGCTGGTCGACGAGACGAAGAAGACGGCCGAAGACGTCGCGGCCAAATCGTCTCGCCCGAAGGACGCCAAGGGCATCGCCCTGCCCGCCGTCGAACGCAGCATCGAAGGCGATACGATTCGCTACGGCCATCTTACGGTCGAGATCGATCGCGAAGGCCGGTCGGCCAAGCTGCGCGTCAACGGCCCCGCCACTGCACCACCGGCCGATGCTGCCGCAATCCACGCCCAGGGCGCTGCCTTCTGGCCGCTGGCGCTGGCCCGCGACCTCGACGACGCGATGATGCATCTGCGCCTCAACGAGACCGAGATCGGCACCTGGGTGCTGCAGAGCCAGGGCGATGCCGCACTGGTCGAAGCCTACGACGCGCTGCTGGCCAAGGAGGCGTCGAACTGGCTTGTGCGCGAGATCGTGCTCTACTGGAAGCGCACCCTGAAGCGGTTGGATGTCAGTTCGCGCAGCCTGATCGCGCTGGTCGAGCCCGGCTCCTGCTTCACCGGTACGCTGTTCGAACTCGTGCTGGCGGCCGACCGCTCCTACATGCTGGACGGCGTGTTCGACGGCTCGAACCTGCCTGCCGCCACGATCCGGCTCACCTCGATGAATTTCGGTCCTTATCCGATGGGCAACGGCCTGACGCGGCTCGCGACGCGCTTCCTGGCCGAGCCAGCCCACGTCGACGAACTCGAGGAGGCGATCGGCGAGGCGTTGGACGCCGAAGCTGCCGACGAGGCTGGCCTCGTCACCTTCACGCCCGACGATATCGACTGGGAGGACGAGGTGCGGCTGGCCGTCGAGGAACGTGCCGGCTTCTCGCCCGACGGCTTGATCGGCATGGAAGCGAACCTGCGCTTCCCCGGCCCCGAGACGATGGAGACCAAGATCTTCGCCCGCCTCTCGGCCTGGCAGAACTGGATATTCCAGCGGCCCAACGCCACCGGCCCCGAGGGCGCGCTGAAGCTTTACGGCACGGGCAAGCAGAGCAAGTACGACCGCAAGCGCGCCTGAACGACGCGCGCAAGGAGGACACCATGGCCATCGACTACAGCCAGCTCATCCCCAACAACGTCGACCTCTCGAGTGACCGCCGCCTGCAGCGCGCGCTGGAGAATTGGCAGCCGCGCTTCCTCGACTGGTGGAAGGACATGGGGCCGGACGGCACCTCCGCCTTCGACGTCTATCTGCGTACGGCGATCTCCACCGACGCCAATGGCTGGGCCAACTTCGGCTACGTGAAGATGCCGGAGTATCGCTGGGGCATCTTCCTGGCCGAGCGCGACCAGAACCGCCAGATCGCCTTCGGCGACAACAAGGGCAAGCCTGCCTGGCAGGACGTGCCCGGCGAACACCGTTCGACCCTGCGCCGCCTGATCGTCACCCAGGGTGACACCGAGCCGGCATCGGTCGAACAGCAACGGCTGCTCGGCAAGACCGCGCCCTCGCTCTACGACCTGCGCAACCTCTTCCAGATCAACGTCGAGGAAGGCCGTCACCTCTGGGCGATGGTCTACCTGCTGCACGCCTACTTCGGTCGCGACGGCCGTGAAGAAGCCGAGGCGATGCTGGAGCGGCATTCGGGTGACCCCGACAAGCCGCGCATCCTCGGCGCCTTCAACGAGGAGACGCCGGACTGGCTCTCCTTCTTTATGTTCACCTTCTTCACCGACCGCGACGGCAAGTATCAGCTCGCCTCGCTGGCCGAATCGGGCTTCGATCCGCTGGCGCGCTCCTGCCGCTTCATGCTGACCGAGGAAGCGCACCACATGTTCGTGGGCGAGACCGGCGTCGGCCGCATCATCCAGCGCACCTGCGAGTTGATGAAGGAGCACAAGACAGACGACGTCCGCGCGCTCGGCGCCATCGACCTGCCGACCATGCAGAAGTATCTCAACTTCCACTTCTCGGTGTCGCTCGATCTGTTCGGTCAGGAAGCCTCGACCAACGCCGCCAACTACTACACCCAGGGTGTGAAGGGCCGGTACCTCGAGACGCGCATCGGCGACGACCATCTGCTGGTCAACGACACCTACGAGATCGAGACCATCGAAGACGGCCGCATCGTGAAGAAGGCCGTGCCGGCGCTGCAGGCGCTGAACGAACGGCTGCGCCAGGACTATATCGAAGACTGCGCCCGGGGCGTGGTGCGCTGGAACAAGGCCATCGAGAAGGCCGGCATCAACTTCGAGATGAAGCTGCCGCACCGCGGCTTCGACCGCCGTATCGGCGCCTTTGCGGGCCAGCGCGTCTCGCCCGACGGCAAGCTGCTCTCCGAGGCCGAGTGGAAGGCCAACGAAAGCAAGTGGCTGCCGACCGACGAAGACCGCGCCTATATCACGTCGCTGATGGGCCCGGCCGTCACGCAGCCTGGCAAGTTCGCCCACTGGATTGCCCCGCCCGCGCGCGGCATCAACAACCAGGCGGCAGACTTCGAGTATGTAAGGTTCAATTAGGGACTGTCTTCCAGACGACGCTCAAGGTTCATCTTCCGGTCAACGTTCCTCAAGACTCCGGTTGCTACGACTCGCTCGAGGCGGCGGCATGTCGCCGCCCGAGCGAAGGGGTAGCAGCATGGAAAACAAGGCTCTCTCGGATACGGCCGCCGGTATCTTCCGACTGCGGAAGGATGACCCGCACATGACCGACAGCGTCATCGTCGACGTGCACGACGAGACGTACACCACCCTCACCACCGTCGAGGTCCGCAGCGGCGCCGTCGTCCTGCATTGCCTCACGTCCTTGGAACACCTCGAGGAAGAAGAAACCGAAGAGGAAGAGGACGCAGACGAGGCTTCTGACGAGTCCGAAGAAGAAGAAGAAGAAGAGGATGAGGAAGAAGACGAAGACGAAGAGAGTGAAGATGCTCCGAAGGGCAAGACCTACACGGTCGCCAGTGGCAACAGCGTGAGCGTGCGGGCGATTGCCGTTCGACTGGAACCGCTCGGCATGGAAACCGCCGAAGGCACCTATCGCGTGCAGATGATGCGGTCGGCCGACTAATAGTCCAGCGGAGTGGGAAGCGCCCCATTTCCGCCGGAATCCGCCGTTTTTGCACAGGAAACTTCCCTGTGGCCCCGGCGTTATCTGGGTCACAGGAAAGGAGACAGGTAATGCGCAAGCTCAGCATTGCCATCGTGCTCGGCAGCGTCCTCGTGGCGGCGCCGTTTTCTGCAGCGATGAGCCAGAGTAACAATCCCGAGTATGCGGTGTTCGTCGACCGCAGCGGCAACAAGCCGTTGACCGCCAGTGCGAAGGATACGGTTCGCAAGGCCATTACGGCGTCGAAGTCGCGGGCCATTCAGATCCAGGGCCGCGCCGATTATGCCGAAGCCGTGAAGAACGAACTGGTGCTTCAGGGCGTGTCGCCTGACCGAATCAGCGTTCGCCCGGTCGTGGCCAAGCCACTCCAGAAGGCGGGCGATGGCATGAGCGATCCGACCGACCGCAAGGTCGTCATCAGCTTCTAGTTGCTAGCTAAAATACCGGACGCCGTCATCGCGTGGGCGGCGTCCGCGACGGTGGCGTAGACCAGCTCATCGCCATCCGGGAGCGGTGGCAAGCCACGTTCGATATCGCGTCTCACCCGATCCCGCAGGTTTCCGAATGCCAAACGGATGCTGCGTTCGCGCAAGTCGCGTTCCAGCTCGATCAACATGTCGATGGCCGTCAGTTCGATATCGTGAATGGCGCTGGAGTCGACGACGACAGCCTTCACCCCAGGTGTTGCTTCGACCAACGACTCGATGCGTTCACGAAAGAGGTTGCAGTTGGCGAAGAAAAGCGGCGCGGAGAAGCGATAGACCAGCAATCCAGGTTGAGTCGTGGCGTCAGGGCGGTGCGCGATATCGTGCCAGCTTCCGCTTGTCGTACGCCCGAGTACGGCGTCGGGCGGAAAGGCCAGGGCGCGCAGCAGCAGGACAAGCGCGAACACGACACCGATCAGAATGCCTTCCATGATCCCCAGCACGATCACACCGACGAGTGTCACCAGCGCGGCGGCGAGGCTGATGCCGCGGAAACGCCAGAGCCGTCTGAATTCGCCGAAGTCGCAGAGTGTCCAGGCCGAGGCCATTAGCACACCACCCAATGCCGCCGAGGGCAGATAGCGAAGCAGGCCCGCCAGCCACAGCATTACGCCAACCACGACGGCTCCGGCGACGATGCAAGTGACCTGCGTGCGACCGCCGGAGGCTTCGGCGACTGCCGTACGCGAGTCGCTGGCGCTGATCGGCAAGCCCTGAGTCACGCCCGAGGCGAGATTGGCCACGCCGATGCCGATCAGTTCCTGGTTGGCATCGATCCGGTAGCCATTGCGCGTTGCGAAGGCGCGGGCCGTGACCATCGTGTCGGAGAAGGAGAGCATTGCCGTCACAAGCGCGATCGGCAGCAGGTCTTCGAAATCGGCGAGCGTCAGTACCGGCAGCGAGAGAGCCGGCAATCCGGTCGGAATGTGTCCGACCACGGCAACGCCCAACCGATCGGCGCCGACGAGACCAACGATCAGGCCCGAAACGAGGAGCGCCACGACAGCCCCCGGTACACGCCGCAGATAGCGGCGGCAGAGCAGGATGACGGCGAAACAGCCGCCACCGATCGCCAGTGAGACGGGATTTGTGTCGCCGAGGCGCTGTACCAGCGAGACGGCCTGATCGAGCGTCGTCTCGCCTTCCGACTTCACGCCCAGCACCTTGGGCAACTGCGCGATTGCAATGACCAGCGCCAATCCGTGCATGAAGCCCACGATCACTGGCTTGGAAAGGAAGTCGGCCACGAAGCCCAGGCGCAACACGCCACCCAGAATGCAGAGCAGCCCCACCAACACGCCGAGCCAGGCGGCGAGCAGTGCCAGCCGGCCGCCATCTCCCAGGGCCAATGGCACCAGAGTAACGGCAACGATGGCCGACATTGCGGTATCCGGCCCGACAACGAGCTGGCGGGAACTGCCAAACAGGGCATAGGCCAGCAACGGCAGCATGCTGCCGTAGAGCCCGGCGAGCGGCATGCCGGCCATTTCGCCATAGGCCAGGCCCACCGGGACCAGCACGGCCCCCAACGTCAGGCCGGCCGCCAGATCATGCGGCAGGAACGACGGCTGATAGGCCCGGAGCGCTGCCAGTCCGGGCATCCAGCGCATGATCGACATGTCGGTTTCTCCCCCCGGCGGTACCGTATGACATCGGGCCGCCAGTTGGGCTACAGGAAGCCATGGCTCTCCCTCCTGGCATCGCCTTTTCGCCCGACCACAAGGTCTCCCTGCCCTCGAGGTTCAACGTCGCCGTGCCGTTCATCGACCGGCATCTCGGCGAGGGCCGTGGCGCCAAAGCCGCGATTCGGACGCGCCAGGAAACCGTGACCTATGCCGAGCTGGCCGAGCGGGTGAACCGCGCCGGCAATGCGCTGCTGGCGGCAGGACTCGGGCCGAGCGACCGGCTGCTGATGGTGGTGAAGGACTGTCCGGCGTTCTTCTATCTGTTCTGGGGAGCCATCAAGGCCGGCATCGTGCCGGTGCCTCCCAACACGCTGCTGCGCGCCGACGACTATGCCTACATGGTCGAGGATTCTGGCTGCCGGCTCGTCGTCTATTCGAGCGAGTTCGCGGGCGAGATCGAGCCGGCGCTGAAGCAGCTCGGCGCGAAGGCGCCTCGTGCGATGACCGTCGATGCCTTCATCGCGGAGATGGCCAAGGCATCGCCGGCGCTCGACGCGCGTCCTGCGGCGCCGACCGACGATTGCTTCTGGCTCTACTCCTCCGGGTCTACCGGCCGGCCGAAGGGCGCCGTGCATGCGCAGCGCGACATGGTCGTGACCAGCGAACTCTATGGTGTGCGCGTACTGGGTGTGACCGACCAGGACATCTGCTATTCCGCCGCCAAGCTCTTCTTTGCCTACGGTCAGGGCAATGCCATGACCTTCCCGCTCTGGGTTGGCGGCACGGCCGTGCTCGACGACCGGCGCCCGACGCCGGACACGACCTTCGAGATGATCGAGACCTTCAAGCCGACCATCTACTATGGCGTCCCTACGCTCTATGCTGCCCAACTCGCAGCGCTGGAAAACAAGTCGCGCGATCTTTCCTCGGTGCGCGCCTGCGTGTCGGCGGGCGAGGCGCTGCCGGCCGACATGTTCCGTCGCTGGCAGGAGAAGACCGGCACGGTGATCCTCGACGGGATCGGCTCGACCGAGGCACTGCATATCTTCGTCGGCAACCGGCTGGGCGATTATCGGCCGGGCACCAGCGGCAAGCCGGTGCCAGGCTACGAGGTGCGCATCCTCGACGAGAACGGCGCCGCCGTCGCACAGGGTGAAAGCGGCCGGCTGTGGATCCGCTCCGAATCGACCGCGAAGTACTACTGGAACAAGCCGGAGAAGACTGCCGAGACCATGGTCGACGGCTGGCTGAACACCGGCGACACCTACCGGCAGGACGATGCCGGTTTCTTCATCTACGAAGGCCGCAGCGACGACATGCTGAAGGTGGGCGGCATCTGGTGTTCGCCGGTCGAGATCGAGAACTGCCTGGTCGGACATCCGGCAGTGCTCGAAGCCGCGGTAGTGGGCCACGCCGACGACGAAGCGCTGATCAAGCCCAAGGCCATCGTGGTCCTGAAGCAGCTAGGATCTGGTGACGCGGCGTTGACCGACGCGCTGATGGCCCATTGCAAGAAGACATTGGCGCCCTACAAATATCCGCGCTGGGTCGAGTACGTTCCGGAGCTGCCCAAGACGGCGACCGGCAAGATCCAGCGCTTCAAGCTCAGGTCGTAGGACATCCTCGATGGTGATCCGCAGGTTCGAGGCGAAAGACCTCGATGCTTGCTATGCGATCTCGCTGGCGACGGGCTTTGCAGGGGGCGATGCCTCGCACCTTTATCGCGATCCGCGCCTGATGGGGCACATCTACATTGCGCCCTATGCGCTGCTGGAGCCCGCCCTGACTTTCGTCGTCGAAGACCACGAAGGAGTCGCGGGCTTCGTTGCCGGCACCGAAGACACCGCCACCTGGGAGGACAGGCTGGAACAAGACTGGTGGCCGTCTCTACGCAAGACCTATGCCGACACCTCGGATGTGCCACCGTCTTCTCGAACGCCGGATCAACGACGGGCGTACATGATCCACCATCCAACGCGAACCCCCTCGACCGTGGTCGCAAGGTATCCGGCGCATCTTCATATGAATCTTCTGCCGCGCCTGCATCGCCGCGGCATTGGCTCCAAACTGTTCGAGACTTGGCGCGCTGCCGCCACGGCGCGCCGCATGACTGCATTCCATGTCGGCGTGAACAAAGAGAACACGCGAGCGATTCCGTTCTGGCGGTCGCTCGCTTTCGAAGAACTTACTCTCGACGACGTGCCAGAAGGCCGCACGCTCTGGATGGGTCGTGACAGTTGAGCTGCTCCGAGATCAACAAAACGTCATCGGCAGTAGCGCGCCACTTTTTTGACGAGCTCTGACGTAAGTGTCGGCCGCGCATGAGCATTGAAGGGATCAGATCGGCGGGTTGGCCGATTGCCCGGCTGCTGCCGGTTCTGCTCGTCGGCCTCGTCTTTCTGGCGATGATGCCGATCATCGGCGTTGCCTACTATGCGGCGCAGAGCAACTACGAGGCGTCAGCGCGGGAGCGTAACGAGGTCATGGTCAATCTCGTCACGCGCCGCCTCCACGCCCATCTCGACGCGATCAAATCCCAGCTCACCTATATCGGTGACGCCATCAGCCGGGGCGAGATCGATTTCGACAATCGCGAACAATGGTCAGCCTTCGCGGTAGGTACACTGGCAGCGGCACCTCAGGCCGTCACCTTCGTCGTCCTGCCCGTCGACGGGCAACCGTCGACCTTCGCGCGAGCCGATCGACGCATGCTTCCGGAGCGTCGCGAGAACATCCCCGGGGCCGATCAGCTCCTGGAGCGCGCCCGGACGATGGAGGGGCCGGGTTGGGGCAAGCCCATCTGGTCCGATGTGCTGGGAGAAACAATTCTGCCGATCATCGTGCCGATCCGCCTGCACGGTGAATTTCGCGGCCTCGTGGGTGCAGCGATCAGGGCTACCGATCTCTCTCGCTTCCTGGTCAATCTCCAGCTTCCCGACGAGCGCACGCCGTTCATCCTGTTCGACCACGACAAGGTCCTGGCGCACCCCTTCCTTGCGCAGCCCGAGGGCATTGCCCTGCAACGTGCCCGCGGACGGGCCTCCACCTTGGCGGAGGTCGGGGACCCGGTGCTGGCGTCGATATGGGCACCCGACCAACGGGAAATCGACTGGACCAACGACCGGATACCTTTCAAGGCGCACTGGAACTGGGTCAACGACAACAGCTTCGGCTGGTTTTATCGCCAGGTCGGCGACTACGTGCCCGCTGATCTGACCGTCGGCTATTACGCGCCTGGCCGGGAGTCAGCCTGGGCACGCTGGATCGTACGCGGCATCCTGATCGCCGGCGCGTTGCTCATGCTGCTCACCGCTATCGTCGCAGTGCTGCTGGGTCGACGGCTGGCCCGTCCCATCCTCGCCCTGGCCGATGCGGCCCGCTCCGTCGAACGGCTGGAATTCGACAAGATGCCGGAGCTTGGCAGCAGCCGTGTGCGCGAACTCAGCCTCGCCAATCGCGCTTTCGAGCGCATGGCGCGAGGGCTCCGGCTCTCGGCCACGTACCTGCCGCGTGCCCTGGTGGCCCACCTCACGGCACAGACCGGTGCTTTGCCGGTGAGCGAGGATCGCGTCATCACCGTGATGTTCTGCGATCTCGAAGGCTACTCCGCCTACTCCAATGGCCGTCCGGCGACGGAGGCGGCATCCTACCTGAACGACCTGCTGGCCTGCGTCGGCCCTGCCATCGAGGCCCATGGCGGCACGATCGACAAATACATTGGCGACGGGCTGATGGCGTTCTGGGGAGCACCGGAGCAGCGGTTGGACCATGGTCGGGCCGCTTGCCATGGCGCCCTCATGGTCGCGCGCGAAGTCGAGGCGTTCAATGCCGAGCGCCGGAAGCTCGGATTACATGCCTGCCGCATGCGGATCGGCCTTCACACTGGCACGGTACTGGTCGGCAATATCGGCTTTGCCGGTCGGGTCGACTACACCGCGATCGGGGAGGCCGTGAATGTCGCCTTCCGCCTGGAACAGTTCGGCCGGAACGTTCCGGAGCCGGACGAGGTGCGGATCGTGGTGAGCGCGAGCTGCCGACAGGCCGCGCAGACCGGATTTGACTGGATGCCGCTCGATGGCGGCCCCGTCGGCGTCGCCACCGAAGACGCCCTGCCCCTTTCCCTGCTGCGAGGTCCCGCAGCGGTTCAATAAGCCGTTGTTGCTAGCAGGGTTTTCCGCTTCTATAGCGCCCAAGGAAATTGGGGTTCCACAGGGAGAACTAGCGTGAAAAGCAAATTGTTTGGCACCGCAACAATTGCGGCGCTGGCGACCGTTGCCGCCGGCACCCTGCCGGCGATGGCCCAGAGCCCGATCAAGATCGGGTTCGTCAGCACCTTCTCCGGCCCTCAGGCCGCGATCGGCGAAGACATGCGCCGCTCGGTCGAACTCGCCAAGGAGCATCTCGGCGGCAAGATGGGCGGCAAGCCCTTCGAGATCGTCTACGAGGACGACCAGTTCAAGCCCGACGTGGGCAAGCAGAAGTCCGAGAAGCTCGTCCAGCAGGACAAGGTGAACTTCGTCACGGGTTACATCTGGTCGAACGTGCTGCTGGCCTCGCTCAAGACGGTGACCGACGAGGGCGACACGATCCTGATCTCGGCCAATGCCGGGCCGTCGCAGATCGCGGGCGACCTCTGCAACAAGAACTTCTTCTCGACCTCGTGGCAGAACGACCAGACGCCGATGGCGATGGGCGAATACCTGCAGAGCAAGGGCGTGAAGAGCCTCTACCTGATGGCGGGCAACTACGCGGCGGGCAAGGACATGCTCGCGGGCGTGAAGCGCACCTTCAAGGGGCAGATCATTGGTGAGGACCTCACCAAGTGGCCGGACCAGCTCGACTTCTCCGCCGAGCTCGCCAAGATCCGCGCCGCCAAGCCGGATGGCATCTTCATCTTCTACCCCGGCGCGCATGGCGTGCAGTTCCTGACGCAGTATGCGCAGGCAGGCCTCAAAGGCCAGATCCCGCTCTATCAGGTGTTCTCGATCGACGCGATCACGCTGCCGCTGCAGAAGGAGCTGGCGCTCGGCACCCTGGGTGCGCAGGAGTGGGTGAACGACCTGCCGAACGACGCCAACAAGAAGTACGTCGCCGACTTCAAGAAGAAGCACGGCGTCTACCCGTCCTACTACGGTGCGCAGAGCTACGACGCGATCATGCTGATCGCTTCTGCTGCCGAGGCCCTGAAGGGTGACCTGTCGAACAAGGACAAGGTCCGCGCCGAGATGAAGAAGGCGAACTTCAAGTCGCTGCGCGGCGACTTCAAGTACAACACCAACCAGTTCCCGATTCAGAATTTCTACATCCAGGAAGCGGTCAAGGATCCGGAAGGCATGATGACGGTGAAGACCATCGCCACCGCGATGAAGGACGCCAAGGATCCCTTCTACGAAAAGTGCCCGATGAAGTAGAGCCGGCGGGACGGTTGCGGACGGGAGCGCGCACGCCGCGCTCCCGTTTCGTTTTCAGGGGATGAATTAGGGGACATGGACTATCTGCTGCTCCAGATGCTGAACGGCGTGCAGCTCGGCTTGCTGATGTTCCTGCTCGCCGCCGGGCTGACCTTGACCTTTGGCATCATGGATCTCGTCAATCTGGCGCACGGCTCGCTCTACATGATGGGCGCCTACATCGCCTGGACGATGATCAGCTGGACCGATTCCTTCGTCCTGGGGGCGCTGCTGGCACTGCCGGTCATCTTCGTCCTGGGACTCGTCGTCGAAGCAGTCGTGGCACGGCGGCTCTATGTTCGCAGCCACCTCGACCAGGTGCTGGCGACCTTCGGTCTGATCCTCTTCTTCAACGAACTGGTGCGCGTGATCTGGGGACCGGCCGGCAAGAGCATCGCCGTACCCGCCTTCCTGAACCGCACGGTCGAGATCCTTCCCGGCGTGCCCTACCCCGCTTATCGCTTCGCCATCATCGTCGTGGGGGCGGCGGTCGCCGTCCTGCTGGCCTGGCTAGTCGCACGCACGCGACTCGGCATGCTGATCCGTGCCGGCGCCTCCAACCGGCGCATGATCGGCGCCCTAGGCGTGAACATCGAACTACTGTTCAGCCTGGTGTTCGGCCTGGGTGCGGTGTTCGCTGGTCTGGCGGGGCTGATGGCTGCCCCCATCACCTCGGTGAAGATCGGCATGGGCGACGACATCCTGATCCTCGCCTTCGTCATCATCGTCATTGGCGGCATCGGATCGATCAAGGGCGCCTTCATCGCCGCAATGGTGGTGGGACAGATCGACATCGTCGGCCGCGCCTTCCTGCCCGATCTTCTGAAGACCTTCCTGAGCGCCAGCGCCGCCTCGAGCGCCGCCCCGGCGATCTCGCAGGTGCTGGTCTACGTCGTGATGGCGGGCGTGCTGGTCTGGCGGCCGACTGGCCTGTTCGGGCAGCGGACGTGAGCCCCGCCTCGTGATCGCCGCCTTGCGTACACCGCGTGGGCTCATCACCGCGCTCGTCCTGCTGGTGCTGGCGGTGCTGCCGCTGCTGACCCAGGCTTTCGACCAGCGCTACCTGTTGTCGATCGGCACGCGCATCGTCATCTGGTCGATCGCCGCCGTCAGCCTCAACATGATCTTGGGATACGGCGGCCTGGTGAGCTTCGGCCATGCCGTCTTCTTCGGCATCGGCGGCTATGCCGTCGGCATCCTGTCGGCGCATGGCGTATCGAGCGGCTGGATCCAGTGGCCCGTGGCGCTGATCGCGGCCACGCTATGGGCCGCCCTGATCGGCGCCCTGTCGCTGAGGACACGCGGCCTCTACTTCATCATGATCACCTTGGCCTTTGCGCAGCTCGTCTACTATGTCGGCGGCGGCCTCGAAGCCTACGGCGCCGACGACGGGCTCAACATCAGCCGCAGCCGCTTTCCCGGCCTGATCGATCTGCGCGACAAGGCGACCTTCTATTGGCTCTGCTTCGCGGCTCTCTGCGGCACCTTGTGGTTCTGCAGCCGCTTCGCCAACTCGCGGTTTGGCCACGTGATCCGCGGCGCCAAGTCGAACGACCTGCGCATGACGGCGCTGGGCTTTCCAGTGTTCCGTTATCGGCTCGTAGCCTTCACCCTCTCCGGCACATTTGGCGGGCTGGCCGGCATCCTGCTGGCCAACGAAGGCGCCTACATCTCGCCCGCGATGATGTCGTGGGTGAAGTCGGGCGACCTCATCGTCATCGTCGTACTCGGCGGCATGGGCACGCTGTTCGGCCCACTGTTCGGCACCATTGCCTTCTTCGTCCTCGAAGAGTCGCTGCCGCCGCTGCTCAATCTCTTCGCCAAGGGCTGGGGCGAGTACTGGCAGATCGTATTCGGCCCCATGCTGATCCTGATTGCGCTCTATGCACGCGGCGGCATCGATTCGCTGTTCGGGCAGCGCTCATGACCACCCTCGCGACCCAACCGTTGCTCAGCACCGACCGCCTCGTGAAGCGCTTCGGCGGCCTGCTCGCCACCGACAATGTTTCGATCGACGTCGTGCCCGGCGAAATCCATGCCCTGATCGGCCCCAACGGTGCCGGCAAGACAACCTTGGTCGGTCAACTCACCGGCAACGTCACGCCCGACTCGGGCACGATCCGGTTCGCGGGCCAGGACATCACGCGCCTGCCGACGCACAAGCGCGTGCATCTCGGTCTGGCGCGCTCCTTCCAGATCACTTCGGTGCTGCGGGAGTTCACCGCGCTGGAGAACGTGGCGCTGGCCGTGCAGGCCCATGTCGGTCACTCCTTCCGCTTCCTGGCGGATGCACGGAACGACGAAAGCCTGCGCGGTCCTGCCCGCCGCGGGCTTGAAGAAGTAGGCCTCGGGGACCGTGCGAACACGCTGGCCGCGGCCCTGAGCCACGGCGAGCAGCGCCAGCTCGAAATCGCCATGGCCTTGGCGGGCGATCCGTCGCTGCTGTTGCTCGACGAGCCAATGGCCGGCATGGGCGTCGAAGAAAGCCAGCGCATGATCGGCTTCCTGCGGGCGCTGAAGAGCAAGCGTGCGATGCTGCTGATTGAGCACGACATGGACGCCGTCTTCCAGCTCGCCGACCGCATCACCGTGCTGGTCTATGGCCGCGCCATCGCCAGCGGCACGCCGGCCGAGATCCGCGCCAACAAGGATGTGCGCCAGGCCTATCTCGGCGACGATGGGATGGTCGCCTGATGCTCCGGGTCCGCGACCTCGAAGCCTTCTACGGCCCCAGCCAGGCCCTGTTCGGAATGGAGCTCGGCATCGATGCAGGTGAGGTTGTGACCCTGATGGGCCGCAACGGCATGGGCAAGACCACCACCGTGCACGCCATCATGGGCCTGATGCCGGCGCGGCGCGGTGTCGTCGAGTTCGAAGGCCAGCGCGTCGACCAGTTCCCGTCGTTCCGTATTGCCCGCCTGGGTTTCGGCCTGGTGCCGGAGGGCCGGCAGATCTTCCCCAACCTTTCGGTCCGCGAGAACCTGATCGCAGCCAGCGCCAACCGCACCGGCCGGCCGAGCCCGTGGACGATCGAGCGCGTCTACGAATTCTTCCCGCGGCTTGGTGAGCGCCAGCGCAACATGGGCAACCAGCTCTCGGGCGGCGAACAGCAGATGCTGGCAATCGGCCGTGCACTAATGACCAACCCCAAGCTGTTGATCCTGGACGAAGCGACCGAAGGGTTGGCACCGCTGATCCGGCAGGAAATCTGGTCCTGCCTCGGCCGGCTGAAGGGCGAAGGTCAGGCGATCCTGGTGATCGACAAGAATGTCGGCGCCCTGATCGCTCTCGCCGACCGCCATCACATCGTGGAAAAAGGCCGCGTCGTTTGGAGCGGAACGTCGCAGGCGCTGGCCGGCGACAGGGACTTGCAGCATAGGTATTTAGGCGTCTGATTCTTCTGGAGTTGCCGATGCGTCTGCTCGCTCTCGCCTCGTTGTTCGTTCCCTCGCTACTCGCGTTTAGCGCCGCGCCGGCGTCCGCGCAGGGCTCGGTCAACGTGTACAACTGGTCGGACTATATCGCCGAAGACCAGCTGAAGGACTTCGCCAAGAACACGGGCATCAAGGTCAATTACACGACCTACGACTCCAATGAAATTCTCGACGCCAAGCTCAAGACCGGCAAGTCGGGCTACGACGTCGTCGTGCCGACGGCCTCGCCCTTCTTCGTGCGCCAGCTCCAGGCCAACCTGTTCACCACGCTAGATCGCTCCAAGCTCAAGAACTGGAACAATCTCGATCCCGAGATCATGGCGGCACTCGCCAAATACGATCCCGGCAATGCCCATGGCATCCCCTGGATGTGGGGCACGACGGGCATCGGCTACAACGTCGCCGAGATCAAGAAGCGCATGCCGGATGCGCCGGTCGATTCGCTCCGAATGATCTTCGATCCAGCGGTCGTGTCGAAATTCAAGGATTGCGGCGTGATGCTGCTCGATAGCGCCACCGATGTGTTGCCGGCCGCCCTGAAGTATCTCGGCCTTGATCCAGACTCCAAGAAGCCGGAGGACCTCGCCAAGGCCGCCGACGTGGTGAAGGCAGTGCGCCCCTTCATCTCCAAGTTCCATTCGTCGGAGTACATCAACGCGCTCGCGGGCGGGAATATCTGCCTGGCTTTCGGCTTTTCCGGCGACATCTTCCAGGCGCGCGATCGCGCCGCCAAGGCGGCCGACAAGCGCGAGATCGCCTATGCCATTCCCAAGGAAGGCTCGCTGCTCTGGATCGATGTCGCTGGCATTCCGAAGGATGCGCCGAACCTCGCCAACGCCTACGCCTTCCTCGATTTCATGCTGGAGCCCAAGGTCGCGGCCGCGTCGAGCGAGGTCACGGGCTTTGCCAATGCCAACAAGGCGGCCTTCACGCTGCTGCCCAAGGATGTCTCGGGCAATCCGCTGATCTATCCGCCGGCTGACGTTCGGGCGAAATTCTATACGATCACGGCCGGTACTGCCGATCAGTTGCGTGAGCGCACGCGTTTGTGGACTGCCATCAAGACAGGTCGATGAATTGCACGCTGGGCCTATTGCTGACTCCATCGTTCGTATCGAAGGACTGACCAAGCGCTTCGGCGCCATCACCGCCGTCGACGGTGTCGATCTCGAGATCCGGCGCGGCGAACTCTTCGCCCTGCTGGGCGGCTCGGGCTGCGGCAAGACCACCCTGCTGCGCATGCTGGCGGGCTTCGAGGTGCCGGACGGCGGCCGCATCGTCATCGATGGCCAGGACATGACCGGCGTCCCGCCGCACCTGCGGCCGGTCAACATGATGTTCCAGTCCTATGCCCTCTTCCCGCACATGGATGTGGCGACGAACGTGGGCTACGGGCTGCGCCGCGAGGGTGTGCGTGCGCCGGAAATCGCCACGCGCGTCGCCGAGGCATTGGAGCAGGTGAAACTCGCCGACCATGCCGGACGGCGGCCGGCCCAGCTCTCCGGCGGTCAGCGCCAGCGCGTGGCGCTCGCCCGCGCGCTGGTGAAGCGCCCCAAGCTGCTGCTGCTCGACGAACCGCTGGCCGCCCTCGACCGCAAGCTGCGCGAGGGCACGCGCTTCGAACTGGTGCGCCTGCAGGAACAGCTTGGCCTCACCTTCGTGATGGTGACGCACGACCAGGAAGAAGCGATGTCCATGGCGACGCGGCTCGCCGTCATGAACACCGGCCGCGTCGCCCAGGTCGGCACGCCCCACGAGATCTACGAGCGGCCGGCCTCGCGCTTCGTCGCCGATTTCATCGGCATCGCCAACATCCTCGAAGCCGACGGCGGATGGCTGGCGTTGCGGCCAGAGAAGATCACCCTGTCTGCCAACCGGCCCGACGCCGCGAACACGGTCGCCGGCAAGATCCTCGATATCGCCTATGAAGGCGACCGCTCGCTCTATCGCATCGTCACCGAGGGCAACGGCACGATGGTGGTCTCCACCACCAATATCGACCGCACGCAGCCAGCCTCCTTCGCCCGCGGCCAGAGAGTGTGGCTCGGCTGGTCGGCCGACGCCGGGCATCGCGTGAGCGAATGAGCGCCTAGACCATGCGCTACGCCATCGCGCTTCCCTTCCTCTGGCTCGCAGTCTTCTTCCTGCTGCCGTTCGCGTTGGTGCTGGCAATCGCGCTCGGCACCAATGCACCCGACGTCGCGCCGCCGGTCGAGCTGGGCTTCAGCCTCAAGAACTTCGCCCTGTTGTTCTCCGACGATCTCTATGTCGCGGCCTGGCTGTCGTCGCTGCGCATCGCGGCGACGTCGACCCTGATCGCGCTGCTCCTCGGCTATCCCATGGCCTACGCCATCGCGCGCGCGCGGCCCGAGCGGCGGCCCTTGCTGCTGATGCTGGTCGTGCTGCCTTTCTGGACGTCGTTCCTGATCCGCATCTATGCCTGGATGGGTCTGCTGGCGAAGAACGGTCTGATCGACCAGTTCCTGCGCTGGAGCGGCATCGCTGAGAATCCCGGCAGCATCCTCGGCACGGAATGGGCAGTGCATCTCGGCATCGTCTACGCCTACCTGCCCTTCATGGTGTTGCCGCTCTACGCGACCCTGGAGAAGCTCGACACCAGTCTGCTGGAAGCCGCAGCCGATCTCGGCGCCAGGCCGTTGACCGCCTTCCTCACCATCACCCTGCCGCTGTCGCTGCCCGGCATCGTCGCCGGCTGCCTGCTGGTCTTCATCCCCTCGATTGGCGAATTCGTCATTCCCGACCTGCTGGGCGGCACCGAGACGCTGATGATCGGCAAGGTCCTGTGGGACGAGTTCTTCACCAATGCCGACTGGCCCCTGGCCTCGGCTGTGGCGATCTGCCTGTTGGTGCTGCTGGTCGCTCCCATCGCCCTGTTCCAGCGCCAGCAGGCACGCAGCCTGGAGCGCCGCACATGAACGGCCGCGCCCGCTTTGCCTTCACGGCGCTCGCCTTCGGCTACGCTTTTCTCTACCTGCCAATCGTCCTGGTGATCGTCTATTCGTTCAACGAATCGCGTCTTGTCACGGTCTGGGCAGGCTTCTCCACCAAATGGTGGCAGGCACTGTTCGCCAACGAGGCGATGCTGGACGCGGCCTGGCTGTCGCTCCGCATCGCGCTGGTCAGCGCTACGGCGGCGGCCGCAATCGGCCTCGCCGCCGGCTACGCTCTCGCACGCGCGCCGTTCTTCTTTGGCCGCACCCTGTTCGGCAGTCTGGTCATCGCACCCATGGTGATGCCCGAGGTCGTGATGGGCATTTCAATGCTGTTGCTCTTCGTGGGCTCCGAGCAGGTTTTTGGCGGACCCGACCGCGGCTTCCTCACCATCGCCCTCGCCCACACGACCTTTTCCATCGCCTTCGTGGCCATCGTCGTGCAGGCGCGGCTCGCCGACTTCGATCGTTCGCTCGAAGAGGCCGCGATGGATCTCGGCGCGACGCCATGGGTGACCTTCCGTACCGTCACCCTGCCGCTGATCGCGCCGGCCGTCGGTTCCGGCTGGCTACTCGCCTTCACCTTGTCGCTGGATGACTTGATCCTGACGCAGTTCGTCGCCGGTGCGCAGTCGCAAACGCTGCCGATGCGCGTCTATTCCAGCGTGCGCCTCGGCGTCGACCCGCAGATCAATGTGCTGGCCACCATCATCGTCTGCGTGGCGGCCTGTGCATTGATCCTGTCGGGCTGGCTGACGCGACGGAAAGTTTGAGCTAAGAATCGGCGTCCTGGGAGGAAAAAATGCCGAGAACCGGAACAATCAAAGCGTCGCGACGTAACGTGCTGAAGGGGGTCGGGATGGCCACAGTCGGTGCTTCATTGCCGCCCGTCGGCGCTGCGTTTGCGCAAGGCGCACCTGCCGCCGCCAAAGGACCCAAGCTCCTCGAAATGGATGGCAAGGCCAAGCTGGCGATCCTCGGCGACAAGCCACTCGTCGCCGAAACGCAGGCCGAGCTGATGGACGACGACGTCACACCGACGGCCAAGCTCTTCATCCGTAACAACGGCCAGGTGCCCGATGTGACGGGCGATCCGAAGGCCTGGAAGATCAAGATCGATGGCGAAGTGAACACGCCACTCGAAATCAGTGTCGGTGAACTGGCGAGCCGCTTCCCCAACGTCACCTACAATCTGATGCTGGAGTGCGGTGGCAATGGCCGCTCCTTCTTCTCGCCCGAAGCGCGCGGCAATCAGTGGACCAATGGTGGCGCGGGTTGTCCACAGTGGACGGGCGTGCGCCTCGCCGATGTGTTGAAAGCCGCGGGCGTAAAATCTTCGGCCGTTTACACCGGCCACTATGGTGCCGATCCGACGCTCGCCGGCGAGACCGACAAGCCCACCATCTCGCGCGGCGTGCCGATGGCGAAGGCAATGGAGGAGCACACGCTCATCGCCTTCAAGCTGAACGGCCAGGACATCCCGCTGATCCACGGCGCCCCCGTGCGCCTCGTCGTGCCGGGCTGGCCGGCCTCGGCGTCGACCAAGTGGCTGAAGCGCATCTGGGTGCGCGACAAGGAGCATGACGGCCCCGGCATGGGCGGCTTCTCCTACCGCGTGCCGAAGACGCCGATCGTGCCCGGCAGCAAGGGCAACGAGAAGGACATGGCGATCCTCGAATCGATGCCGGTGCGGTCGGTCATCACCTTCCCGGCCGACGGTACCAAGCTCGCCGCCGGCACGCGCAAGCTCGACCTGCGCGGCCAGGCCTGGGCCGGCGACTACGACATCAAGACGGTCGACATCTCGACCGACTATGGCGTCACCTGGAAGAGCGCCAAGGTCAATCCGCCTGCCAACAAGTTCGCCTGGCAGCGTTTCACCGCGTCAATCGACCTGCCGACCGCGGGCTATTACGAAGTCTGGGCCAAGGCGACGGACAGCAAGGGCGTGACGCAGCCCTTCGCCGCCGCCAACTGGAACCCGCAAGGCTACGGGGCCAATCCGATCAACCGCATCCGGGTGCTCGTCGAATCTTGAGCCGGCTCACCATGACACACGTCGTCGTCATCACGTTGACGACGACGTTCCTGCTCCTTGCCCTCGATCGCGCGGGCGGGCTGCGCGACAACCAGAATGTCTACGTGCCACCGGCGCCGAAGGTCGCAGCGCCGCCAGCTGATCCCGACAAGGGCAAGCCGCCGCCGCACAACGACACGGTCGACGATTTTCCCGACGGCAAGGGCCGCGAGATCGCCTTCTATACCTGCACCGCCTGCCATGGGGTGGCATTGATCAAGGCGCAGGGGCTGACTCGCGACCTCTGGGATTCGACCTTCGACCTGATGCTCGAAAAGCATCGCATGCCGCCGGTGAAGGCCGAGGACCGCGCCGAGATCCTCGACTATCTCGCCGAGCAGTTCCCACCGCGCCGCAAGGGTCGTGGAAGCGACAATCCATTCCTGAAGTAGTTTACCCAACCGCTTTCGCCCACTTCTCCGACCAGGTGTGCAAGGGCAGGAAGAGCTGTAGCAGCTCGCGGCCCAACGCCGTGAGGCGATAGCCCACCGAGTCGTCGAGCTCGACCAACTTCGCCTCGCGCAGTTCGGCCAGTCGTGTGTTCACGATGGTTGGGCTGGCGCCGATCAGGTCCTGCAGATCGCGGAAGCGCTTCGGTTCCTCGCGCAGCTCCCAGACGATGCGCAGGGTCCAGCGCCGGCCCAGCAGGTCGAGCAGCCGCATGATCGGCCGACCTGTCCGCGAACCACGAACGCGCTTCACCATCTATTTCACTCCATTACTACAATTTCTGTAGCAACGACGAATAGCCGTTGCTACTTAATTTGTAGCACAAACGGAGACCCGCCATGCCCCGCATCGTCCCGGCTGAAGCCCCCTATCCGCCCGCCATCGCCACCGAGCTCGAACGCATCATGCCCAAGGGCATGGAGCCGCTGGTCCTGTTCCGCACGATGGCGAGGAGTCCTCGCGTGTTCGACAAGATGTTCGCCGGCGGTCTGCTCGACAAAGGCCCCCTTTCGCTGCGTCAGCGCGAGATCGTCATCGACCGCACGACGGCGCGGCTGGGCTGTGAATACGAATGGGGCGTCCATGTCGCCGTGTTCGCGGACCGCGTGGCCTTGGATACCGACCAGATCGCGGCCCTCGTCCACGGATCAGCCGACGCGACCTGCTGGGCACGAGACGAACAGGCCCTGCTCGCCGCCGTCGACGACCTGGTCGATCATCGCACAATTGCGGCTGCGACCTGGACCGGCCTTGCCGCGCACTTCGATGAGACGCAGATACTCGAGGCGATCGCTCTGGTCGGCTACTACCACACGATCAGCTTCCTGTGTCGCGGACTGGAGCTGCCGCTCGAAGCCTATGCCGCGCGCTTCCCGCTCGCCCCGCAATCCGCCCCATGATGCAGATCAGGGTGCAATCAGCGCTTCACGGCCCTGTCGATACCCAGGATCAGGAGACCGAAGACCAACCCCCAGAAGGCCGAACCCACTCCCATCAAGGTGACGCCTGATACGGTAACCGCGAGCGTGCCGGCCGCCGCCAACCGGTCCTGATCGCCGGCCAGGGCGCTGCCCATCGCACCGGCCATCGAACCCAGCAGCGCCGTACCTGCGACCGTCGCCAGCAGCGCCGGCGGCAGCGCGCCAAACAGGCCGACCAGTGAGGCGCCGAATACGGCAATCAGCCCCCAGAAGAGGGCGTAGAACGGTCCGGTCATCCAGCGCTTCGCCGGATCGGGATGGGCGTCGGGACCGGTGCAGAGTGCCGCCGAGATCGCCGCCAGGTTGGAGGTGTGGGCGCCCATGAACGCTGTGCCAAGCGATGCGGCGCCGGTGACAGCCAAGATCGGCTGCGTCGGCGGCTGATAGCCCGAGGCGCGCAGCACGGCGAAGCCCGGCAGGTTCTGCGATGCCATCGTCACGAGATAGAGTGGCACGCCGAGCCCGATCAAGGTCGCGAGATCCCAGACTGGCCCCGTGAAGACGACAGAGGTGAGCCCGATTGGCGGCAGCGGCTTCACGAGGCCGAGCGACCAGGCGAGCAGGCCGCCGGCCACGAGGACAACCAGCGACGCCAATGCTGGCATGAAGGCGCGGGCAACGAGGAACAGCGCGATCAGCGGCAGCACCAGCAACGGCGAGGTCGGCACATGCTCGACCATTGCCATCACGAGGCGCAGCAGAATGCCCGCCAGCATGGCGGCGGCGATGCTGGCCGGAATCCTCTCGATCAGGCGGCCGAGCGGCCGCACCGCAGCAGTGAGCAGGATCAGCACGGCTGCCAGCACGAACGCCCCCACAGCGGCCCCGAAGCTCGGCACACCCGTGGTCGAAGCGATCAGCGCCGCACCAGGCGTCGACCATGCGGCAATGATGGGCATGCGATAGCGAACGCTCAGCACCAGGGCGCTGAATGCGGTGGCAAGCGATAGGCCCGAGACCCACGAACTCGCCTGCTCCGGCGCGGCGCCGACCGCCTGGGCCGCAGCCAGGATGATGGGCAGCGTGCCGCCCGCGCCGGCGATGGTCGCGACCAAGGCAGCGGTCGCGACCGAAACAAATCCCCCCGATTTCACGACTGGCCTCTACTTGTTGGCGGTATCGACCATCGCCTGCAGGAGGATCTGAGCACCGGCGCCGACATCGTCGCGGGTCGCGTCTTCGATCTCGTTGTGGCTGATGCCGTCCTTGCACGGCACGAAGACCATGGCGGTCGGTGCGACGCGACTGACATAGCAGGCGTCGTGACCGGCGCCGCTCACGATATCCATGTGGGCGTAACCTGCCTGCTCTGCACCGCGACGCACGGAATCGACCAGCTCCTTCGCGAAGGGCGATGCCGGGAAGTGCCAGATCTGTTCGATCTTCACGTCGAGGCGATGGCGCTTGGCAATATCTGCCGCTGCCACCCGCATCTCGGCGTCCATCCTGGTGAGTTCGTCATTGTCGGGATGGCGAAAATCGAGCGTCATGAACAGACGACCGGGAATGGTGTTGCGGGCCTGTGGCAGGCTGTCGATCACGCCCACCGTCGAGCGTCCGTTCGGCCGATTGCCGATGCGACGGGCCTCGACGATCAGTTCGGCGGCGCCGACCAGCGCATCGCGACGGCCTTCCATGGGGGTCGTGCCGGCATGGCTTTCCATGCCCGTCCAATTGATCTCGTACCAGCGCTGCCCCTGCGCACCGGTGACGACGCCAATGGTCTTCTTCTCGCGCTCGAGGATCGGGCCCTGCTCGATATGCGCCTCGAAGAAGGCGCCGACCTTGCGGCCGCCGACTGGCTCCTTGCCGTCGTAGCCGATCTTCTTCAGCGCCTCACCGAAGGTGACGCCCTCGCGATCCTTGATGGCCAATGCATAGTCGAGCTCGAAGGCACCGCCGAACACGCCCGAGGCCACCATGGCCGGCGCGAAGCGGCAGCCCTCCTCGTTGGTCCAGACCGCGACCTCGATCGGTGCCTCGGTGACGTAGTTGGAGTCGTGCAGCACGCGAAGCACTTCCAGCCCCGCCATCACACCATAAGCGCCGTCGAACTTGCCGCCGGTCGGCTGGGTGTCGAGATGACTGCCGGTCATGATGGGCGCCTTGGTGGGATCGCGGCCTTCACGACGGGCGAAGATGTTGCCGAGTTGATCGACCTTGATGGTGCAGCCCGCCTCCTTGGCCCAGCGCACGAAGAGATCGCGGCCTTGCCGGTCGAGGTCGGTCAACGCGATACGGCAGACACCGCCCTTCTCGGTGCCGCCGATCTGGCCCAGTTCCATCAGGCTCGACCACAGGCGGTCGAAATCGACGCGGAGATTGGGCCTGATATCGGAGGGGGTAGCGGGCTTCATGGCAACTCCAGGCAAGACGAAACGCGCGACCATAGCAAATGCCAGCCAGCGAAACGAAGTGCTTGAGCAGCAGGTCAGGGTCTTGCAAGGGTGAGGTCCAGGAGGATTTTCACGCCCATGCTTCCGCTTTCCGACACGCTCGTTCTCGACCTCACACAAGTCATTGCCGGGCCGACCGCCGGCCAGATCCTGGGCGACATGGGCGCCGATGTGATCAAGGTGGAGCCGCTGAACGGTGAGCATTTCCGCCCGCATTTCGACGGCGCCTGGGTGCCTTCGATGAATCGCAACAAGCGCGGACTCGCCCTCGACCTGCGCACCGAAGGTGGCCGCGACGTGCTGATGCGGTTGGTGCGCAAGGCCGACGTCTTCATGGAAGCCTTCACGCCGGGCGTGATCGACAAGCTGGGCTTCGGCTGGGATGTCGTCTCGAAGGAGAACCCGCGGCTGATCTATGCCTCGGTCTCGGGCTACGGCCAGACCGGCCCCTATGCCGGCCGCGCCGGTTACGATCCCTGCATCCAGGCCGAGATCGGCCTGATGGACGCGACCGGCCCGGACGGTGGCGAGATGTGCCGCGTCGGCACGGCAGCGATCGACTATTGCACTGGCTCGTTCTGCTCGGCGGGCATCGCCTTCGCGCTGCTCGGCCGTCACAAGACCGGCAAGGGCCAGCGGCTCGACCTGTCGCTGTTCGACGTCGGTATGCACATGATGAGCCACTGGATCACCAATCATGGCCGCACCGGCGAGGACCCGATCCGCATGGGCACCTCCAACTCGATCCTGTCGCCGCTGCGCGTCTTCCCGACCAAGACGCGGCCGATCTTCGTCGCGGGAACCAACGATGCCTTCTGGCGGTTACTCTGTACGGCGCTCGGCAAGCAGGATTGGCTGGCCGACAAGCGCTTCGCCACCAATGCCGACCGCGTCGCCAACCGCGCGATCCTGGAGCCGATGATCGAAGCCCATTTCATGGAGCACACGGCGGACGAGTTGCTCGACAAGCTCATTCCGGCCGGCATGGCCTGTGGCGCCGCCTACAAGGTGAGCGACGTGATGGTGAGTGCGCACGCCGAGGCGCGCGGCAGCGTGCTCGAAATCGACTATCCCGGCATCGGCCCGGTGAAGTCGGCAGCCAATCCCATCAAACTCTCCGACGCACCCGTCGAGACGCGGCGCAAATCGCCCAAAGTGGGCGAGCACACGGTCGAGATCATGCGCGAAGTGGGTTATAGCGATAACGACATCGCCTCCCTCCGAGACGCAAAGGCCATCGCGACATCATGAAGCCAACGCCATGAAGATCGTCTATTCGGACAAGCACGCCGGCCACGATCCCCAGACCTTCATCGTCCGCGGTGTAAAGCAACGTAGCGCCGAACAGCCGGAACGAGCCACGCGTTTGCTGGCGGCCGCCCGCGACGCCGGCCACGAGATCCTGCCGCCCCGGACATTCGGCAGCGAACCTGCCGCCACGGTGCATACGCCGGAGTATCTCGACTTCCTGCAGATCGCCGCGCGCGAATGGGCCAAGCTGCCCGGCGCCGGGCCGGAGGTCGTGCCCAACGTCCATCCGGCGCGCGCCCATGCGTCCTATCCGCAGGCACTGTCCGGCCGCGCCGGTTGGCATCAGGTCGACATGGCCTGTCCGATCGGGCCGCACACTTGGGAGGCAGCCCTTGCCGCCACCGAAGTGGCGACCACTGTGGCTGACATGGTGCTGGACGGCGAGCGACAGGCCTATGCGCTTTGCCGTCCGCCCGGCCATCACGCCTATGCCGACATGGCAGGTGGCTTCTGCTTCCTGAACAACACCGCCGTCGCCGCACAACGCCTGCGGAGCAAGCATGCCCGCGTTGCGGTGCTGGATGTCGACGTGCATCACGGCAACGGCACGCAGGGCATCTTCTACGAGCGCGACGACGTCCTTACCGTTTCGATCCACGCCGATCCCGCGAACTACTATCCTTTCTTCTGGGGCTACGCTCACGAGCACGGCGCCGGCAAAGGCCAGGGGTTCAATTTCAACCTGCCGCTGCCCTTGGGCTCCGCCGACGCGCCGTGGCTCGACGCCGGAGACAAGGCACTAGCTCGCATCAAGGAATTCCAGCCGACCGCCTTGGTCGTGGCGCTGGGACTCGATGCCAGCGAAAGCGACCCCCTGCAGGGGCTGAAAGTGACCGGCGCCGGCTTCCATGCCATGGCCGAGAAGATCGCGCGTCTCGGCTTGCCCACGGTCCTCGTCCAGGAAGGCGGCTATCTCGGCGACGACCTCGGCCGCAACCTGGTTCACTTCCTGGCCGGCTTCGAGAAGGGTCGCGCCTAGGAGACCTTTCCCCCTACATCACGGAGTTCAGCATGGCACGGACGATCGCCGACCTGATGGCCGAAACCCTGCGCGCCGCCGGCGTGAAGCGTATCTACGGCGTTGCTGGAGACTCCCTGAACGGCTTCACCGATTCGCTGCGCCGCATGAAGGAGATCGACTGGGTCCACATGCGCCACGAGGAAGCCGGTGCCTTCGCCGCCGGTGCCGAGGCCCATCTCACCGGCGAGCTTGCGGTCTGTGCCGGGAGTTGCGGTCCGGGCAACATGCACCTCATCAACGGCCTGTTCGACTGCTACCGCAGCCGCGTGCCCGTACTGGCGATCGCCGCACACATCCCGAGCGCGGAGATCGGCGGTCACTATTTCCAGGAGACGCACCCCGAGCAGCTCTTCGCCGAGTGTTCGCACTATGTCGAGCTGGTCTCCAATCCCGACCAGATGCCGCGGGTCCTCGACAAGGCGATCCGTGTCGCCGTCGCCGAGCGCGGCGTGTCGGTGGTCGTGATCCCGGGCGACGTGGCGCTGCTGAAAACCGACGCCAAGGTCGCGACCTGGCTGGCGCCCAAGCCACCGGTCGTGCGGCCGTCCGATGCAGATCTCGATGCTCTGGCCGAGCTTCTGAACAACGGCAAGAAGGTCACCATGATGTGCGGTGCGGGTTGCGCCGGCGCACACGGCGCAGTGGTTGAGCTGGCGCGCACCCTGAATGCGCCGATCGTGCATTCGCTGCGCGGCAAGGAGCATGTCGAGTACGACAATCCCTTCGATGTGGGCATGACCGGCCTGATCGGCTTCGCCTCGGGCTATGCCGCCATGAAGGAGTGCGACACGCTGTTGCTGCTCGGCACCGACTTCCCTTACCGGCAGTTCTATCCCGAGCAGGCCAAGGTGGCGCAGATCGACATCAGGGCCGAAAGCCTCGGCAATCGCTGCCGCCTCGATATCGGCGTGGTCGGCACCGTCGCCGACACGGTGGCGGCCCTGCTGCCCCGGCTGAAACCCAAGACGGACCGGACGTTCCTCGACGCCGCCCTCGCGCACTATGCCAAGGCGCGCGCCGATCTCGACAAGCTCGCCGAGAGCAAGCCCGGCGGCAAGATGATCCATCCGCAATATGTTGCGCGCTTGATCAGCGAGCTGGCCGACGACGACGCGGTCTTCACCTGCGATGTCGGCACGCAGTCGGTGTGGGCCGCGCGCTATCTGAAGATGAATGGCAAGCGGCGCCTGATCGGCTCGTTCAACCATGCCTCGATGGCCAATGCCATGCCGCAGGCGATCGGCGCGCAAGCCTCGCACAAGGACCGGCAGGTGATCTCGATGTCGGGCGACGGCGGCTTCGCGATGATGATGGGTGACTTCATCAGCCTCGCCCAGCTCGGCCTGCCGGTGAAGGTGGTGGTGCTGAACAACGGCACGCTTGGTTTCGTCGAGATGGAGATGAAAGCAGCGGGCTTCGTCGACACCGCCGTCACGCTGAAAAACCCTGACTTCGCGGCAATGGCGGTGGCCATGGGCATCAAAGGCGTCAGGGTCGAGGACCCTGCCAATCTCGAAGGCGCGTTGCGCGATGCCTTCGCGCATAAGGGCCCTGCCTTGGTCGACGTCGTGAGCGCCCGCCAGGAACTCGCCATGCCGCCCAAGGCGACATTGGAGCAGGCCTACGGCTTCAGCCTGTTCCTGATGAAGGCGGTGATGGACGGCCGGGCCACGCAGATCATCGACCTGGCACGGACGAACCTCAGACTCTGAGGGCCGATGCCGCCAGCTCGGCGACGGCAAGATCGAGGCCTGGGTGATCGCCATCGCCCAGGATCCACACGGCCGAAAGGCTGGCGAAGGCGAGCGTCCAGCGCAGCAGATGCGAGCGGTCGAGGGTGGCCGCGTCGGTGATGACCTCGACTTGGCGTGCAAAGCGGCCCGGCGCCAGGGCGGTTGGCTCGTCAGGGTCGCGCAGGATGTTCACGAAATCGAAGGCGCGGTCGCCCAGGAGTCCCTTGGGATCGATGACGATCCAGCCGCGTGAGCCGGCATCGAGGACGTTCTCGTGATGGATGTCGCCGTGCAGCACGACGATCTCCCGCTGGTGCTCTAGAAGCTCTCGCGCAACGCTTCGGCCCTCGGCGATGACGCCACCCTGGTCCTGAGCCTGCAGCAGCGGCTCGAACCAGTCCGTGAGCGGCACGAGATCGGGAGGCAAAGGCGCGCGATGTCGGTGCAATCGGCTGGTCGCCTCGCAAAGAATGCGCGTCGCTTCGTCGTCCTGGCCGGAGCGTGCCATCGCCGCCAGCGACCGCGGCCCCGTGGCGCGCTCCAGCAGGAGCACGCCATCATCCTCGGCCAGCACACGTGCCGCGCCCTCGCCCTGCCACCAGGTCATCAAGCGGCAGCCTCGCTGTTCTTCCTTCTCGAGAGCGATCTTCAGCATCGCCGGCGCGCCTTCGAAGCGCACTGGCAGCAGGATGCTGCTGTGGGTCTTCAGCAGGTCGCCGTCAGGCTCGAGATTCCAGCGCGCAAGATAGTGATCGGGGTCGGTCGCGATTGTGGAACCTGCCTAGGCTTTCTTACCGAGGTTGTTGAAGAAATGCGTCCAGCTCGAGGGCCAGAAGGCCAGGACGAACACCAGCAGCGCGACGAGAAACAGCGAAATCACACCCTGGATGATCTCGAAGTTGAGGGCGTCTTCGGCGACGAAGAATCCGGCCACGAAATTCGCAGCAATCAGGATCAAGCGGACCACCCAACTCAGCATCGTTCTCTCCCCCGCAGGATCTCGTACTCAATCGCCGCCATTGCCACCGACAACATAGACGGTGAGTTTATCCGGCAATGTATCATGCGCGACCTCGATGGTGCGCCGGTCAGGCCAGATAAAGACGGCATCCTGATCCTGCATCAACTCTTCAAAACGCGCGACCTGGCCTCGGCCCCAATAGTGCATGGGCAAGACGATGCGCGGCTGGATCTGACGGATAACCTCGACCATCACGGGCAAGCCCACCGTGTAGGCGCCGTCGATCGGCACCATCAGCACATCGATGCGACCGAGCTCGTCGAGATGTTCCTTGGTGAGCCGATGATGCAGGTGGCCGAGATGGGCGATGCAGAGGTCGACGATGGTGAACGTGAAGATCGAGTTGCCGTTGATGCGCGCCGAACCGCCGCCCCAGTCGCGCGCGTTGGTCGGCACGTTCGACACCTTGAGATCCTTCAAGGTGACGTCGTGCTTGGCCTCGCTCTCACCAGGCTTGGTCGGCCATCCCGGCAGCACGTACGTGATGCCCTCCTCGGGATGATCCGTGTAGTGCGTGGAGTGCGCGTTGTTCATCGTCACGATGTCGGGCTTGCGGCCAAAGCCGTTCAGCCCGTTGTAGTCGGTGATGGCCCGCACGCCCTGCGGCGTGTTGATTTCGAAACTGGCGTGGCCGAGGAAGGTGACGATGGCGCGGCTGGCGCTGTCGGCGGCCATCTGCATGCCATCGAGCGAAGCGACCTGAACGCTGCGGCCCAGCAGGCTGGGACTTAGTTCAGCCAGGTTCTTGGAACATCGCGCCAAGGCTGGCCCTGCCAGCAGGGCAAACAGGGCCGCCAGCAGGGCGGCGACAGAGAGGCGTGCAGTCATCGGATCTCCGGCGCGAACGTCGCGAGAAAGTCCCCCAGCTTCAGCAAAATGCAGGCGGTATGCCAGCCCCTTAAATCCCCCTCGGACTCCCGTTGACTCTTGGCGTCACGAGAACTAGAACAAAACAAGAACATAGTATCTCTAAATATCCCCAACGCGTTTCATCGACCTTCGAGGGGGCGATGCCTGTCATTTCCCCAAATGCCTTTGCTCCTCCCGTTGCTTCCGTGGCGGCCAACGATCTGGCGGCTGCGGTCCCGCTCGGTCTGCGGGAAAAGGTGCGTCGCCTGGAGCGCGCCCACAGCGCCCAGAGAAGCGGCCGCGCCGCCAGCGTGCCCCTGGGAATGCCGGCCATCGATGCCCTGTTGCCCGAAGGCGGGCTGCTGACCGGCGCGCTGCACGAGATCGAGGCAGGCCCTGCGCCCTCCGGCCGTGTCGCCTCACATGACGGGGCGGCGCTGGGGTTTGCCGGACATATCGTTGGACGCTTCGCCCAACAGGCTGGTGGAACGATCCTGTGGTGCCGGCGCCCTACGGGCACCTTCGATGCTCCGCCTTACGCCCCGACGCTCTCCGCCTGGTTCGATCCGGCACGCGTGCTGATGGTCACGGCACGGCGCGATGAGGATCTCTTCTGGGCGATGGAGGAAGGGCTGCGCTGTCCCGGCATCGCCGTGGTCTTGGGCGAGACGCGCGCCGCCGATCCCACTGCCGGCCGTCGTCTGTCGCTGGCCGCCGAGAAGAGCGGCACTCCCGCTTTGCTCCTGCGGGCACAGCCTGCGCCGCCGCAAAGCGTGTGCGCGACACGCTGGCGAATCGCCTCGGCCCCCTCACATTCGACACCCGGCCTCAACGATGTCGGCGCCGCACGCTGGCGCCTCGAACTGCGACGCAACCGCTTTGGCACACCGTCGGCTGCTGAAATCCCGTCATGGCTCGTGGAGTGGAACGATGAAACGCATTGTCTCTCTGTGGTTCCCCAAGCTCTCGGCAGATCGTCTGGCCCGTATCAGTCAGAACTCGACTGGCCAGAATCCGACGCCACGCGATTGGTCGGCTAAATCAGCCGCCACTGTCGTATGGCAGGAGGGCTGCCCACGGCTCGCCGCGGTCAACGGCCATGCCCGTGCTGCCGGCCTGCGTCCGCACATGCGGCTGGCCGATGCGCGTGCCCTGCTGCCCGACCTCGTTACCACGGCAGGTGAGCCGCAAGCCGACCGGCGCCTGATCGAGACGATCGCAAACTGGTGCGATCGCTATACGCCCTGGGTGGCGATCGATCCTCTGGGCAGCGCCATCGCCGAGGAAGGCACGGAAACCTGCAGTGCTGGCGGTTTCGGTGGCGATGCCGGCTTGCTGCTCGACGTCACGGGCTGCACCCATCTCTTCGGCACGGGCGAAGCAGGCGAACGCGCCCTGCTCGCCGATCTGACCCAACGGCTCTCGCGTCACGATTTTTCCTGCCGGGCTGCAATGGCCGACACCGCAGGGGCGGCCTGGGCCCTGGCCCGCTTCGCCGAACGTCAGGCTGACCTCTTCTGTCCTCGCCACGGCCAGCGCGCCGCGCTCGCGACGCTACCGGTCGAAGGGCTGCGGCTCGACGCGCCGATCCTCGAGACCTTCCTCAAGCTCGGCCTGCGTCGTATCGGCGATCTCTACCCGATGCCACGAGCGCCACTCGCCCGACGCTTCGGCGACCAGCCGCTCACCCGCCTCGATCAGGCGCTGGGCACGCTCGCCGAACCGATCGAGCCGCGCCGCCCACCGCCCGCCTTCCGCACGCGTCTCGCCTTCGCCGAACCGATTGGCCGGCCGGAAGATATCGCTGCCGCCACCAGCCGGCTCCTGGCCGCGCTTTGCCGGCAGTTCGAGCAGGCGGGTGTCGGCGCCCGCAAACTCGAGATCGCGCTCTATCGCGTCGATGGGTCGGTCGATCGCACGTCGATCGGCACCAGCCGTCCCAATCGCGACAATCCGAAGCTGATGAAACTCTTCGAGGAGAAGCTCGGCGAACTCGATGCCGGCTTTGGTGTCGAGCTGATGATCCTGGGTGCGCCCGAGGTCGAAGTCTGGAGCGGCACGCAGGATGCGCTGCCCGACCAGAACGCACCCGCCGTTCCCGTCGGCGTCGACGGCACGATCGATCTCGCCGACCGCCTGGCGCTGCGATTGGGAACGGAGAATGTCGTGCGGCTGCTGCCGCGCGACAGTCACCTGCCCGAGCGCGTGCAGGTCACCGCGCCCATCGAGGCAAAGCCAGCCGCAGCAGGTGCGTGGCGGCGCGTGGCCAGCTTGAAGGGCGCGCGACCGACGCGGCTGCTGCAGCGACCCGAGCCGGTCGATGTCATGGCGCCCGTGCCCGACGATCCGCCGCGTCACTTCTCCTGGCGCCAGCACAAGCATCGCATCGTGCGCGCCGAAGGACCGGAGCGGATTGCCGACGAATGGTGGCGGCCACGGCCCGATGGCAGCCGTCCACCGGCCGGCGAAGTGCCGCTGGTGCGTGATTACTACCGTGTCGAGGACGATGACGGTGGCCGGTTCTGGCTGTTCCGCGATGGCGCCTACAAGGTCGCCGCCAACGGCCAGCCGACCGCCCGCTGGTTCCTCCATGGTTTCTGCGCCTAGGACCTGACAGAGGGGAAAGCCATGGGGAATCTCACCATCCGCCGGCTCGACGATGCCGTCATCGATCGACTGAAAGAGCGGGCACAGGCGAAGGGTCGTTCGCTCGAAGCCGAGTTGCGCGACCTGCTCACCCACACGGCGCGCCAACCGTTGATCCTCGACCCGCTGGCCGAGGCTGACCGCGTCGCCGCCATGACGCCGGCTGGTGTGCCGCAGACCGACAGTGGCCTGCTCGCCTGTGCGGGAAGCGAGCCATGATCATCGTCGTCGACCCTAGCGTCGCCATCAAATGGTTCGTCGAGGAACCTTTGCGACCACAGGCGCGCTCCCTGCTGGCCGACCGGCACGAACTGATCGCGCCCGACATCCTGATCGCAGGCGTGGCCGAACTCGCCTGGAAGAAGGTGACGCGCGGCGAGATCTCGGCCGAACAAGCCGAGCCCATCGTGCGCAACATCGCCCTGCCCGCCTTCATCTCGGCCTTCGTCGAGTCGCCCCGGCTGCGCAGTCGCGCCTTCACCATCGCCCTGCAATGCGGCCGGCCGGTGCATGATTGCTTCTACGCCGCCTGCGCTGAAGCCGCCGCAGCACCACTGGTCAGCACCGACGAGACCTTCCTGCAGGCGCTCAGGCTCGAAGGCATCGATCTGCGCAGTGTGCCACTGGCGCGGGTGCACGAACTCACCGGCGCATAGAGCTCCATACGTGATGCCATGGACTATGCCGAACTTCAGGTCACGACCAACTACAGCTTCCTGCGCAGCGGCTCGCATCCGGCTGAGCTGGTAAAGCGCGCGATCGAGCTCGGCCATACCGCCATTGGCATCACCGACCGCAACACGCTGGCCGGCGTCGTGCGGGCCTACGCGGCGTCACGCGGCGAAACCAAAAGCGATCCCGACAAGATCAAGCTTCTGGTCGGCAGCCGGATCGAAACGCGCGACGGCTATTCGCTGCTCGCCTATCCCACCGATCTCGATGCCTACAAGCGCCTTTCCCGTCTGCTGACCCAAGGCAACCGACGGGCGGCGAAGGGAAAGTGCGACCTCACCTTTGACGATCTGGCGGCACATGCCGAAGGCATCCTGGCGATCGTCCTGCCGCCGCGTCACCTCGACGATCCGGCTTTCCATGAACGGCTGCGCGCCCTCGCCCATCTGTTTGGCGATCGCTGCTATCTCGCCGGTTCCATGCTGTTTCGTGGTGACGACGCCCGCCGCGTCGCCCGGCTCGACAATCTCGCCGCCGAATTCGGCGTTCGCTTCGTCGTCACCAATGACGTGCACTATCACATCCCCGAACGACGAGCGTTGCAGGATGTGGTGACCGCCATCCGGCTGGGCTGCACCGTCGACGAGCTGGGGTTCCGCCGCTTCGCCAGCGCCGAGCGGCACCTCAAGGACGGCCAGGAGATGGCGCGCCTGTTCCACCGCCACCCTCATGCCATCGCGCATACGCAGGAGATCGTGAAACGCTGCAACTTCTCGCTCAAGCAGCTCACCTATCAATATCCGGTTCTGTACGAAGGCGGTGAGACGCCGATGAACAAGCTCATGCGCTTGACCTGGGAAGGCGCTCGGAAGCGCTATCCCAGTGGGGTTCCTCAGGACATCGCCGACACGATCCGGCACGAATTCGACCTGATCGAACAGAAGAAGATCGCGCCTTACTTCCTGACCGTGCACGAGATCGTCGAATATGCCCGCAGCCAGGAGATCCTGTGCCAGGGTCGCGGCTCCGCCGCCAATTCCGCCGTCTGCTACAGTCTCGGCATCACTTCGGTAAACCCCCGGAAAACCAAACTCCTGTTCGAGCGCTTCCTGTCCAACGCCCGGGACGAACCTCCCGATATCGACGTCGATTTCGAACACGAGCGACGGGAAGAAGTGATCCAATGGATCTACGAAGAAAAAGGCCGCACGCGCGCCGCTCTGGCTGCCACGGTGATCGCCTACAGGAGCCGCAGCGCCATTCGCGACGTCGGCAAGGCACTTGGCCTCTCACCCGATACGGTGGGCGTGATGGCCGACACGGTGTGGGGAATGGGATCGAGGGGCGTCAAAGTCGATCACGTGCGGGATGCTGGCCTCGATCCCACGGACCCGCGCCTCACGCTGGCCCTCGAACTGTCTTCGGCCTTGTGCAACTTCCCACGCCATCTGTCACAGCATGTCGGCGGCTTTGTCCTGACCGAGGATCGGCTCGATGAGCTGGTGCCGATCCAGAATGCAGCGATGGAGGATCGCACCGTCATCGAATGGGACAAGGACGATCTCGACGTCCTCGGCATCTACAAAGTCGATGTGCTGGCCCTCGGCATGTTGACGGCCTTGCGCAAAAGTTTCGCGCTGATCGAGAAGCACTATGGCGAAACACTGGCGATCGGTATGGATGACGAGGACCAGGCCGTTTACGACATGCTGTGCAGGGGTGAGTCGATCGGCGTGTTCCAGGTCGAAAGCCGGGCGCAGATGTCGATGCTGCCGAGACTAAAGCCCAGAAGCTATTACGACCTCGTTATCGAAGTCGCGATCGTGCGGCCGGGACCGATCCAGGGTGGCATGGTGCATCCCTATCTGCGACGACGCGATAAGCTGGAAAAGGTGGAGTATCCCAAGCAGGAACTCGAAGAAGTCTTGAACCGGACTCTAGGTGTGCCGTTGTTCCAGGAACAGGCGATGCAGATCGCCATGGTCGCGGCAAAGTTCAGCCCCGCCAAAGCCGACGAGTTGCGTCGCGCCATGGCGACGTTCCGCCGGAACGGCACTATCCATACCCTCAAGGAAGATTTCATCGAGGGCATGGTGAACAATGATTATGAACGCGCCTTTGCCGAACGCTGCTTCAAGCAGATCGAAGGGTTCGGCGATTACGGCTTCCCCGAAAGCCATGCCGCGAGCTTCGCGCTCCTGGTCTACGACTCTTCCTATGTGAAGCACTACTATCCCGAGGTCTTCGCCGCTGCCCTGCTCAATTCCCAACCCATGGGTTTCTATGCGCCGGCGCAGCTCGTCGGCGATGCACGCAAGAACGGCGTCGAGGTGCGGCCGCCCGACATCAATGCCAGTGACTGGGATTGCATCCTGGAACCGAGCCAGAACAATCGCTGCGCCTTGCGCCTCGGTTTGCGGCAGGTCGCGAGGCTGTCCGAAGGCGATGTCAAACGCATGGTCGCGCAGCGCACGACGCCTTATCGCGATCCAGCCGACCTGTGGCGGCGCTCGGGGCTCACCAAACGCCAGATCGTGGCGCTGGCCCGTGCCGATGCTTTCGCTTCATTGGGGCTATCGCGCCGCGACGTGCTGTGGGCCGTGCGTGGATTTTCCGACGTGCACTTGCCGTTGTTCGACGAATCCCGGGCGCACGATCCCGAACCTGCCGTGATCTTGCCGGCACTGACCCTCGGCGAAGCCGTTGTAGACGACTACAGCAGTTTTTCCATGTCCTTGCGCTCGCATCCGTTGGCGTTGCTGCGGTCGACCTTCGCGCAAAGGGGAATCTCCAGCACGGAGGTTCTGGAGAATTCCAGAAACGATGACATCTTCACCCTGGCGGGCCTCGTCCTGGTACGCCAGCGGCCGGGTACTGCTTCGGGCGTGGTCTTCGTCACTCTCGAGGACGAAAAGGGCATCGCCAACCTCGTGGTCTGGCCCAAGATCTTCGAAGCGCACCGCCGCATCGTCATGGGCGCACGCCTTCTCGCCGTGCGCGGTCGCATCCAGCGCGAAGGCATCGTGATCCATCTCGTTGCCGAAGAGCTCTGGGATCTTTCGGCCGAGCTCGACTCGATCTCCGAGCTCGACACTTTCCATCTTACGAATGGCCGCGGCGACGAAGTCCGCACCGATCCGGGCGACCGCCGGGCGATGAAGATCGCGGAAGCTAATGCCACACGCCATCGCTCGAGCAAGAGCCCGCCCACCAAACCTGGCTATGATCCCAGCCGGATCATTCTCGACCGGCCCAAGATCAAGATCGCCTCGCGCGATTTCCATTGAGGGCCGGAAGCTCAGAGCCGCGTCGCCTCGTCGATCAGCTCCTGGGCGGCGATGTCTAGCAACTCGTCCTCGGCCGTGCCGCCCAGCACGCTTTCGCGACCGATCTCCAGCAGGACCGGCACGGCGAGCGGAGAGATACGATCGAGCCGGCGGTATTCGATGCGGCCCTTGGCGCGCTTCAGGAGATCGCCCAGCCGCTTCAGGTCGGCAAGCTGCCAGGCGGCGTCCTGGCGGGTGGCGCGCAGCAGGATGTGGCCGGGCTCGTGCTGACGCAGCGTGTCGTAAATCAGGTCCGAGCTGAACGTCACCTGACGGCGCGACTTCTCCTCGCCGGGAAAGCGCCGCTCGATCAGGCCGGCGATCACCGCAACGTTACGGAACGAGCGCCGGAGCATCGTCGACTCGTCCATCCAGGCCTCGAGATCGTCGCCCAGCATGTCTTCGTCGAAGAGCTGGTCGAGCTGCGCTTTGGTCGGTGGCCGGAGACCCCAGAGGCCCAGCACATAATCCGTCGCGACAAAGCCCAATGGCCGCAGCCCCATGCGCTCCATGCGGCGCGTCAGCAGCATGCCGAGCGTCTGGTGCGCGTTCCGGCCCTCGAAGCAGTAGGCCACGATGAACTGCTTGCCGCCGCGCGGGAATCCTTCGATCAGAAGCTTGTCGCCGCTGGGCAGGGTCGAACGGATGCGCTGGATACGCAGCCACTCGCGCACTTCGGCCGGCAGCTT
Source organism: Reyranella sp. (assembly GCF_004297405.1). Lineage (GTDB taxonomy): Bacteria > Pseudomonadota > Alphaproteobacteria > Reyranellales > Reyranellaceae > Reyranella. The sequence goes on along the minus strand of NZ_SCVC01000042.1, from coordinate 130,488 downwards.
GGGATGTCGTGCCGGGTCCTGCAGGATGCCGCGCACACGATCGGCCAAAAAGGTCGAGAGCGGCAGACGGCCACCGCCATAGGCCGGCACCTTGGGATCGCCACCTGTGGCCACCGAGCATTGCGCTATGAGTTCCTTCACGCCCTCGAAGCGCAACAGCCGGCCGGCGAAGACGAACGTGTCACCCGGCACCAGCCCCTGGATGAAGCTCTCCTCGACCTCCCCCAGCACCGGCCCGCGCCGCATCTTCACCTTGATCAGCGGCAGCTCGACGATGGTGCCGACATTCATGCGGAACTGCCGCGCCACCAACGGAGAGGCCAGCATCCATCGTCCATCCGGCAGCTTCTTCAGCCGGTGCCAGCGGTCGTAGGCGGCGAGCGCGTAGCCGCCGGTCGCCACGAAGTCGAATGTGTCGTCGAAATCCTGGCGTGGCAGGTCGCGATAGGGCTGGGTGCGCCGGACCTCGGCGAAGAAAGCCTCGCGGTCGATCGGCTGGGCACAGGCGGTGCCGACGATGTGTTGCGCCAGCACGTCGAGACAGGGCGGCCGCGGCGGATCGCCGTCGAGTTCGCGGGCTTCGACGGCTTCGAGAGCGGCCAGCGACTCCAGCACCTCGAAGCGGTTGGCTGGCGCGATCATGGCGCGGCTCGGCTCGTCGAGCCGATGGTTGGCGCGGCCGATCCGTTGCATCAGGCGGCTCACGCCCTTGGGCGCGCCCATCTGAATCACAAGGTCGACGTCGCCCCAGTCGATACCGAGATCGAGCGACGAGGTCGCCACGACGGCACGCAATCTCCCTGCCGACATCGCCGCCTCGACCTTGCGGCGCTGCTCCACCGCCAGCGAGCCGTGATGCAGGCCAATCGCCAGATTCTCTTCGTTGATGCGCCACAGTGCATCGAAGGCCAGCTCGGCCTGGGCGCGCGTGTTCACGAAGATGATCGACGTCTTGTGCTGGCGGATGATGTTGTAGATCTCCGGCACAGCGTGGCGTCCCATATGGCCACCCCAGGGAATGCGCTCCTGGGCATCGATGATGGTCACGACCGGCGGGGCGCCGGGTTCGCCGAGCACGATCTCGACCGGTTCCTCGCGCAGCTTGAGAAAGTCGGCGAGCGCTGGCGGATCGGCAACGGTAGCCGAAAGACCGACGAACCTCGCTTGTGGCGCAAGCGTGGCCAACCGCGACAGGCAGAGGGCCAGGTGGTGGCCGCGCTTGGTCGTGGCGAAGGCGTGCAGCTCGTCGATGATCACGCACTTCAGCGAGGCGAAGAAGCGTGCGGCATCGAGATAGCTCAGCAGCAGTGCCAGCGACTCCGGCGTGGTCATCAACAGATCGGGCGGCCGTTCGCGCTGGCGCAGGCGACGACTCTGTGGCGTGTCACCTGTGCGGCTCTCGGCGCGCACCGGCAGCTTCATCTCGGCAATCGGCAGTTCGAGGTTGCGCCGGATATCGGTCGCCAGCGCCTTCAGAGGCGAGATGTAGAGCGTATGGAGTTCGCCCTGCCCCTTCTTGTATGCCAGGTCCTGGCCGGACTGCCGCCGCTCCGTCAGTTCGATCAATGACGGCAGGAAGCCCGCCAGGGTCTTGCCACCACCGGTCGGCGCGATCAGCAAAGCGCTCCGGCCCTGGCGCGCCAGATCGACCAATGCGAGCTGATGCGGCCGCGGCGCCCAGCCACGGCTTTCGAACCAGCGTGAAAACAGGTCGGGAAGCCCCATATCTGCCGGGTAGGATGCATCAAGCTCAATGACAACCGACACTCTCGCTCCCACTCCCTTGAATCCGAGGTCCTGGCTCTACCCGACGCCACGCGGCCTCTACTGCGAACCTGGCGATTTCTACGTCGACCCGGCCTTCGCTGTCGCACGTGCCGTGATCACACACGGTCATGGCGACCATGCACGGCCGGGCCATCGCGCCGCCCTCGCCACGCCCGAGACGCTGGCGATCATGCGGACCCGCTTTCAGGATATGCCCGATACCGACCAACAGCCGCTGAAATACGGCGAGAGCGTACGGATGGGCGAGGTCGAGGTCGGTTTTGCGCCAGCCGGCCACATCCTCGGCTCGGCGCAAGCAGTGCTTGCATATCGCGGCCAGCGCATCGTCGTCTCGGGCGACTTCAAGCGCCGGCCCGACCCCACCTGTCCGCCCTTCGAACCGGTGCCCTGCGACGTCTTCATCACCGAGGCGACCTTCGCCCTGCCCGTATTCCACCATCCCTCCGACGCTGGCGAGATCGGCAAACTCCTGCGCTCGGTTGCGACGTTTCCCGAGCGTACTCATCTGGTGGGCGTCTACGCGCTGGGCAAGTGCCAGAGGGTCATCCGGCTGCTGCGGCAGGCAGGCTACGACAAGCGCATCTGGCTGCACGGCAGCCTGCTCGCGCTTTGCAAACTCTACCAGGATCACGGCATCGACCTGGGCGACGTGGCGCCGGTTTCCGAGGCGATCCTCGAAACCTTCAAGGGAGCGATCGTGCTCTGTCCACCGTCGGCCCTCGCCGATCGCTGGACGCGCCGCTTCGCCGATCCCATCGCCGCCGTCTGCTCCGGCTGGATGGGCGTGCGGGCGCGAGCACGCCAACGCGGGGCAGAGCTGCCGTTGATCATCTCCGACCATGCCGATTGGGCCGAGTTGACCCAGACTCTGAAGGATGTCGGCGCTCCCAAAGTCTGGGTAACACATGGCCGCGAAGAGGCCCTGGTCCACTATGCCCGCTCGATCGGAATCGATGCCGAGGCGCTGCATCTCGCCGGTCGCGAGGAAGAGGAGTCCTGATCGGTGCAGGCCTTCGCCCGCCTCCTCGATGCGCTCTCCTTCCAGCCTGCCCGCAACGCCAAGCTGCGCCTGATCGAAACCTATCTCGGCGAGACGCCCGATCCGGATCGTGGCTGGGCATTGGCCGCGCTGACAGGTGGGCTCGACTTCCCCGCCGCCAAACCGGCGCTGCTGCGCGGCTTCGGCCAGGAGAAGATCGGCGAAGAACTTTTCACCATGTCCTACGACTATGTCGGCGACCTGGCCGAGACCTTGGCGCTGATCTGGGAAACCGATCCCGACGCAGGCCCTCCGCCGACGCTCGGGGAGGTCGTCGAAACCTTGCAGCGCGCGAGCCGTAGCGAAACGCCTGCCATCCTGAAGCGTTGGCTCGATGCCCTCGACTCGACCGGACGCTGGGCCTTGCTGAAGCTGCTGACCGGCGCGCTGCGAGTTGGCGTCTCAGCCCGCCTGGCCAAGCAGGCAGTCGCCAATATCGGGCATCAACCCGTCGATGCCGTCGAAGAGATCTGGCACCGGCTGAGTGCGCCCTATCGGCCTCTCTTCGACTGGTTGCTGCACGACGCACCACGGCCCAGCAGCAATGCCGGTGGCGCGTTTCTGCCGCCAATGCTTGCCAATCCGATCGACCGAACCGAACTCGACACGCTCGATCCCGCACACTTCCGCGCCGAGTGGAAATGGGATGGCATCCGTGTCCAGGTCGCTTCTTCCGGTGGCGTGAAGCGGCTCTACAGCCGTGCTGGCGAGGATGTGTCCGGCGCTTTTCCGGACATAGTCGACGCCATCGACTTTGAGGGCGTGTTCGATGGCGAGCTGCTGGTGCGACGCGAGACTGCCGTTGCGCCGTTCAACGACCTGCAGCAACGGCTGAACCGCAAGACCGTAACGCCCAAGATGCTGAAGGAGCATCCCGCTCACGTCAGGCTCTATGACGTGCTGTGGCTCGAAGGCCAGGATTTGCGGGTGCTGAGCTTCGACGAGCGCCGCGCTCGCCTCGAAGCCTGGATCGCCGTGAAGGAACGACCGCGGTTCGACCTCTCGCCGCTGGTAACTTTCCGCGACTGGGCCCATCTCGCCGAACAGCGCGAGGCGATGCGCGCCGACGGCATCGAGGGGTTGATGCTGAAGCGCGCCGACAGCGCCTATCTCGCCGGCCGGCCGAAGGGCCCGTGGTTCAAGTGGAAGCGCGATCCGATGCTGGCAGATTGCGTGCTGATGTACGCCCAGCGCGGCCACGGCAAGCGCAGCTCCTTCTATTCGGATTTCACCTTCGGATGCTGGCGTGACGGGGCCGACGGCAAGCGCGAACTCGCGCCGGTCGGCAAAGCCTATTTCGGTTTCACCGACGAAGAACTGCGCTGGCTCGACAAGTGGGTGCGCGACCACACGACAAATCGGTTCGGGCCCGTCCGCGAAGTTTCACACGGTCTGGTGCTGGAGATCGCCTTCGATGGCATCGCCCGCTCGACGCGTCACAAGTCGGGCGTGTCGATGCGCTTTCCCCGCATAAATCGCATACGCACTGACAAGCCGGCAGACGAAGCCGATACCGTCGCCACCCTCCTCAAGCTCGTGCCATGACGATGTTGCGGCGAGATGCTGGTGCTGGCCCATTCTCGCACGGCCGATGCTGCTTACCTGGGCAAAAGCATGGCTTTCGACGAAGCCATAGGGGACGGCCGCCTGCCGGCCGCAGCCCAAGATTCCTAGGGTCTTTCGCCCTTGCAGGGGGTCTGTGGCGTGCCCATTATCGGGGCGTCCTGTAATAGAAGTCCCATGATCGACCCGTTCGGCCGGCATATTTCCTACCTACGCGTCTCTGTGACAGACCGCTGCGATTTCCGCTGCGTCTATTGCATGGCCGAGGACATGACCTTCCTGCCCAAGGCGGAAGTCCTGTCGCTGGAGGAGCTGGAACGGCTCTGCACGGCCTTCGTCCGCCGCGGCGTGAAGAAGCTGCGTATGACCGGCGGTGAGCCGCTGGTCCGCAAGAACGTGATGTCGCTGTTCCGCGGACTCGGCCGGCATCTCGAAAGCGGGGCGCTGGAGGAGCTGACGCTCACGACCAACGGCAGCCAGCTCTCCAAGTACGCTCAGGAGCTGGCCGACATTGGTGTCCGCCGCGTCAACGTCTCGATGGATACGCTCGATCCGGACAAGTTCCGCCAGCTCACCCGCTGGGGCGATCTCGACCAGGTGATGCGCGGCCTCGATGCGGCCCAGCGCGCCGGTCTCGCCATCAAGATCAATGCCGTGGCGTTGCGCGGCGTCAACGACATGGAATTCGAGGAGCTGATCCGCTGGAGCCACGGCCGTGGCATGGACCTGGTCCTGATCGAGGTCATGCCCATGGGCGAGATCGGCAGTGAGGCGCGGCTCGATCAGTATCTACCGCTGTCGCTGGCGCGCGCCAGCATTGCCAAGCACTTCACCCTTACCGAGACCGATTACCGGACCGGTGGACCTGCGCGCTATTTCCGCGTCGAGGAGACCGGAGGCCGGCTGGGTTTCATCACGCCCCTCACCCACAATTTCTGCGAAAGCTGCAATCGCGTGAGACTCACCTGCACCGGCACGCTCTATATGTGCCTGGGCCAGGAGGACGCCGCCGACCTGCGCGGGCCGTTGCGTGCTTCCGAGAGCGACGAACTTCTCGACCGCGCCATTACCGAGGCGATCGCGCGCAAGCCCAAGGGCCACGATTTCATCATCGATCGCCGCCACACCGGCCCCGCCGTCCCCCGCCACATGAGCGTGACCGGCGGCTGAGGTTTCGCCTTCAGGCCTCCGGATTGGCCTGCGAACTCGCTGTCTTTATCTGCGCCCGCCGCACCGCTTCACGGTGGGAGATGTACATGGCGCTGGCGAAGATCACCGCCGCACCGACGAAGGTCCAGACGTCGGGCTGCTGAAAGAACAGGAAGTAACCCAGCATTGTGTTCCAGATCAGGGACAGGAAGCCGATGGGCTGCAACAGGGTGATGTCGGCGAGCTGATAGCCGCGCTGCTGGCAGAGATGGCCTAGGGTACCCGCAAGGCCCGCCGCCAGGAACCAGGCGATGTCGCTCCACTCCGGCGTCTGCCAGAACCAGAGCGCCACCGGCAGGGCACAGACCACGATCACGATATTCTGCCAGATGACGATCGTGTTGGCCGAATCCGTGCGCGCCAACGCCTTGGAGATCAGGTTCGAGGCCGAGAAGATCGGCGTCGAAATCAGGATGCAGAGCACGCCGAGATGCAGTGCGCTGAAACCCGGCCGGATAATGATCATGGCACCGATGAAGCCGACGAAGACGGCCATCCAGCGCCGCATCCGCACATCTTCACGGAGGAACAACGCCGCACCGATGGTGACGAAGATCGGCCCAGTGAAGCCCAGCGCCGTAATCTCCGCCAGGGTGGTGAGCGGCAGCGCAATGAACCACAGGAACATGCCGATGGTGTGGATGGCGCCGCGCGAGATGTGCAGGCCCAGGCGATTGGTATGCAACGCACGGTGAAGACCCAGCCGGAACACGATCGGCAGCAGGAACATCGCACCGAAGAGATAGCGCAGAAACGCCATCACGTAGGGATTGAGATGCTGTGCGGGAATCAGCGTGAAGACGTTGAGGAGGGCAAACAGGATGCCCGACAGTCCGACCCAGAGAATGCCACGCAGGTTGGGCGGCAGCGCGAGCCAGCGGTCGACGAAAGCAGTCACATCGTGACTATGTCACAGGCTCTGAACCATATCACCTTGGCCGTTGCGGCCGCTTTCGAGAGGCGAGGTCAGGCCTGACCGGCAGCCACACCGTTGACCTGCCCTGCGGTCGACAATGGCTCGCCCCGCAGATTGGCGACGCGTACCACCAGCTCTTCGAGGTAAGGATCGTGAATGCCGAGGGAACGGGCATGCTCGGCCGTGTTGGCGAGATAGTCGCGGCACGGGCCACGACGACCCTCGGCGAAGGCGATGTGATGGGCGGCCCGCTCGATCGGCAGGTCACCGCAATACTGGCAGTGCTGCGGATCGACGACAAAAGTAACCGCCGTAACCATGCGGCCATCACGAAGCTTGGCCGGCACCCAACGGGGCTGATAGACGCCCGACAGCATCTCGCGATTCCAGAGGATACCGAGTTCGCTATGCACCTGATGAGGCGCCAGCCGGTACGCGATACCCTCGCACGCACCGCCGCCCTCAAGCGCCAGCATCAGGCCAGGTAGTTCCGGTGTGCCGCGGCCGAGCGGCACCCAAAAGCAGAAAGACCGGCGCCAGCCATCGACCATGCAGGGTGTGGCTTCAGCGAATTCGATCGCCGGGTTCCACATCAGGGAGCCGTACGCGAACACCCAGACATCCTCACCCGGCTGGTATCCAGCAAGCGCTTCCTTCAGGCTTGCCTCGCGCGCCTCGGACGACAGGAAGAAGTGGTAGCCGGCAGCATGAGCGTCGGCGACGATCTGATCGATCCGCTCCGACGTCAGCTCTTCGCGTTTCAGCAAGGGCTGGTCCTCAGGTCCCGTACACGATGGACATGGTCTCGGCCACGCAGGCCGGACGCTCCTGCCCTTCGATTTCGATCGTCACCTGATTGGTCAGCCGCACGCCGCCCTTGTCCATCGGGTCGGCCGCGATCAGCTTGGCACGGGCCCGCACCTTCGACCCGGCCTGGACCGGGCTCGTGAAACGAACCTTGTTGCAGCCGTAGTTGATGCCGTTGCGGACGTTGTTGATGTGCGAGATCTGGTGACTGAGCATCGGGATCAGCGAGAGGGTCAGGAATCCGTGAGCAATAGTCTTGCCACCCGGCATGTCCTTCTTGGCCCGCTCCACATCGACATGGATCCATTGATGGTCGCCGGTCGCATCGGCGAAAAGACTGATCCTCTCTTGCGTAATCTCGACCCAGTCACTCACCCCAATTTCCTGGCCCACATGCTTATGCATCTCGTTCGGGTGAGCGAATTCCCTCTTAGCCATTTCCAACCTCAGCCTTTATTATTGCCGCTTGGCTGCAATATACTGCAAATAGTTCGCCACTGGCGATTCCGGTGCCCGGCATCCCCAATGACGGGTGATCATAGGTCAGCGGTAACGTCTGCCCCTTCCCCATAGCGTCCCATTTGTATCGTCGCGGGCTTTTGCTCATCATGCCATCCACAAGAATGCACAGGAGGAGACCCCCGGATGGCATATGAAACCGTCCTCTACGATGTCGCGGACCGCATCTGCACGATTAGCCTGAACCGTCCGGACAAGCTCAATGCCTGGACGCGCCAGATGCACCTCGACCTGAAGGACGCCATGCAAACGGCGGGGGCAGATCCGGACGTAAGGGCCATTATCCTGACCGGAGCGGGCCGCGGTTTCTGTGCCGGCGCCGATATGGGCGGCCTGCAGGCCATCGGCGCCGGTGCGTCGACTGACCGCTCGTCCAAGGCCCAGGAAGGCCTGGCGGGCGGCAGCACCCTGGCCGAGTTCAAGATGAACTACTCCTACTTCCCGGCCATTCCGAAATTCATCATCGCTGCAATCAACGGTCCGGCAGCTGGCCTCGGCATGGTCATCCCGCTCTACGCGGACCTGCGTTTCGCGGGCGAGTCGGCCGTCTTCACCACCGCCTTCGCCCAACGCGGCCTGATCGCCGAGCATGGCATAAGCTGGCTACTACCCCGGTTAGTGGGCCTTCCCGCCGCGCTCGACCTTCTCTGCTCCGCCCGCAAGTTCCGCGCGCCCGAGGCGCTGGCGCTCGGTCTGGTGAACCGGGTCATCCCCGACGACAAGCTGATGGCCGAGACGCGGGCCTACGCGACCCTGCTCGCCAACACCGTCTCGCCGCGTTCGGTCGCCGTGATGAAGCGGCAGCTCTGGGAGGCCGAGTTCCAGACCCTGGCCGAAGCCACCACCCAGGCGAACCACGAGATGGAGCTTTCCTTCCAGACCTCCGACTTCAAGGAGGGCGTGGCGCACTTCCTCGAGAAGCGCGCTGCGCGGTTTACGGGCAAGTAGCCCCTAGACCTTCTCGGTCTCGCTGGCCCGAGGCTGCCAGGTCATCAGGCGCCGCTCGACGGCGCCGACGGCGCCATCGAGCGCCAGTGCGAAGGCCGTCAGCACCAGGATGCCGGCGAAGACGGTGTTGATGTCGAACGTCCCTTCGGCCTGCAGGATCAGGTAGCCGACGCCCATCGACGAGCCGAGATATTCACCGACGACCGCGCCGACGAAGGCGAGGCCCACGGCATTGTGCAGGCTCGCAAACACCCAGCTCATCGCGCTCGGCAGGTAGATCGAGCGCAGGAGCTGGCGGCGCGAAGCCCCCAACATGCGAGCACTGGCGATCAGGTTGGGGCTCACTTCGCGCACGCCCTGATAGACGTTGAAGAACACCACGAAGAAAACCAGCGTGACGCCCAGCGCCACCTTCGACCAGATGCCGAGCCCGAACCAGACCGCGAAGATCGGCGCCAGCACGACGCGCGGCATGGAATTGAAGCCCTTGATATAGGGATCCATCACGGCGGAGGCCGTCGGCGACAGCGCCAGCCACAGGCCGATGCCGAGACCGAAGGCCGCGCCGATCACGAAGCCCAGCGCCGTCTCGAGCAGCGTGATGCCGAGATGGCGGAATATCTCGCCGGTCGCGAACCAGTCGACGATCACCCAGAAGACCTTCTGCGGCTCGCCGAAGAAGAACGCCGCCCGGTTGGGCTTGTCGAAGTAGAAGGGCGGGATCAGGCCCGGCGCCGTCATCAGGTACCAGAAGACGATCAGCAGACCGAGGACCATGATTTGCAGGATACGCAGGCGCATCTCAGGCGACCTTCTGCGCGGCATAGGCCTTCAGGACTTCTTCCTTCATTGCCGCCCAGATCTCGCGATGGAGCGTCAGAAAGGCCGGCGTCATGCGGATCTCCGACACATCGCGCGGCCGCGGCAGGTCGACCTTGAAGTCCCCGATGGGCCGTGTCGCCGGCCCCGCCGACAGCACGACGACACGATCGGAAAGTGCAATCGCCTCCTCGAGATCGTGGGTGATGAAGAGCACGGACTTACGGTCCTCCGCCCAGAGCGCCAGCAGCTCGTTCTCCATGAGCTGGCGCGTCTGCACGTCGAGCGCCGAGAAGGGTTCGTCCATGAGCAGGATGTCGGGACTGAGGATCAGGGTCTGCGCCAGCGCCAGCCGCTTCCGCATGCCGCCCGACATCTGGTGCGGATAGCGATCGCCGAAACCTGCCAGGCCGACCCGGCGCAGCCACGCCTCGGCCTGGGCAACAGCGTCACTGCGCGGCACGCCACGGAATTCGAGGCCAGCGACCACATTGTCGATCCCGGTACGCCACGGCATCAGCGCATCGGCCTGGAACATGTAACCGGCACGCCGGTTGACGCCCTCGGCCGAGATCAACCGCTCGCCGAATACGTCGACGGTCCCCAACGATGGCTCGAGCAGGCCCGCCGCCACGTTGAGCAAGGTCGACTTGCCACAGCCGGTCGGACCGACCACGGATACGAACTCGCCCTTTGCCACACTCAGCGTCGCATTGGCGACGGCCGTGTAAGGTTCGCGTGCACCGTCCCGGGCGGCGAAGCGGCAGGTGATATCGGCCAGCGCCAACGCTGGCACATCAGTCGGCGCCACAGCCGGCTAGCTGCGCTTGCCAGCGCGCTGCGCCAACTCGTTGGTCCAGGTGTCGGCGAGCTTGATCTTGCCGATATCCGCCGCGATCTTCGGGTCACCGTCGGCCAGGAACTTCAGCGCATTCTCCATGGCGCCGGGTGGCATCAGCCCGTCCGGCGAGATCGTCTCGCGGACGCCCGCAAACGACTTCTCGTAGACCGCACGGTCGCCCAGCAGATAGGCCTCGGGCACGGAGCTCGCGACCTCGGCAGGCGACGCCTTCTGCAGCCATTCGTTGGCACGCACGATCCCCGTCGCCAGCGCCTGCGCGGTGTTCGGGGTCTTCGTCAGGAGCTCGGGCTGGGCGTAGAGGCAGGCCGCCGGGAAAGCCCCACCGAACAGTTCCTGGTTCCCCTTCATGGTCCGCGTATCGAGCATGATCTTGATGAGGTTCTTTTCCTGCAGGATCGTGAGCGCCGGATCGGACTGAGACACGCCGTCGACCTCGCCCTTCTCGATCGCCGCCACAACCGAGGCCCCGGCACCGACACCGATTGGCACGATGTCCGTCGCCTTCAGTCCGCCCTTGGCCGCCCAGAAGTTCACCAGCATGTTGGTCTGCGAACCTGGCGCCGTAACACCGAATTTCATGCCCTTGATGTCGGCCGGCCCCTTCACCTTGGCGGCGACGTCATTGCGCAGGCCGATGGCGAGCTGCATGCCGCGGCCGATCAGGGCGAAGCCCACGATCGGCTGGCCGCGCTGCTGCATGCGGATCGTGTGCTCGTAGGCGCCGGCCACCACATCGGCACTGCCGCCCATCAAGGCCTGAAGCGACTTGGCGCCACCCTGGAAGTCGTTGATCTCGACATCGAGACCCGCTTCTTTGAAGAAGCCTTTGCGCTCGGCAATCGTGAGCGACAGGTAGTAGAGCGCGGACTTGCCACCGACGGCGAGCACCACCTTGCTCTTCTCGGGCTTGCCTTGCGCACGCGCCACATAGGGCGCGGCCACGACCATCGGAGCGGCGGCCAAAAGCACGCGCCGCCGCATCTGCAGCTTGATCATCGTTCCCTCCGCGAAGGCTTGTTTTTCGGCAGCTTGCCGCAAGCCCCCGCGAGGGGCAACCCGACCCGGACCCTACTTGAAGGGCCGCTCCTGCCACCACGGGAAGAAGGACGGCATGCCGTCGCTCACCTTCATCGGGAACTTCGCGGGGCGCTTCTCCAGGAAGGCGACCACGCCTTCCTTCACATCGGCTGACTTGCCGCGCGAATAGATGCCCTTGGAGTCGACTTTGTGCGCTTCCATCGGATGGTCGGCGCCCAGCATCTTCCAGATCATATGGCGATTGAGCGCGACCGAGACGGGGGCCGTGTTGTCGGCAATCTCGCGCGCCAGGGCATAGGCCGACGGCAGGAGATCGTCGGCCTTGTGCACCGAACGGACCAGCCGGCCATTCAGCGCCTCCTCGGCCGAAAAGACGCGACCGGTCATCACCCACTCCAGAGCCTGCTGCGGCCCGACCAAGCGCGGCAGGAACCAGCTCGAGCAGGCCTCCATGACAATGGCGCGACGCGTGAAGACAAAGCCGTAGCGCGCCTCTTCCGACGCCAGTCGCACGTCCATGGCGAGCTGCATGGTGATGCCGACGCCGACCGCCGGCCCGTTGCAGGCAGCGATCGTGGGCTTGAGCGATTCGTAGAGGCGCAGGGTGAAGAGACCGCCGCCATCGCGATGGCCGTCGAGACCCGGATCGACCGGCCCGCGATTCTCGGCGTTGAAGGTGTTGGCACCACCAGAGAGATCGGCGCCAGCGCAGAAGCCGCGGCCCGCACCGGTGAAGACCACCGCCCGGACATCGTCGTCGCGATCAGAGCGATCCATCGCATCCAGCAGCTCCGACAGCATCTTGCCCGTGAAGGCGTTGAGCTTGTCCGGCCTGTTCAGCGTGATGGTGAGGATGTCCTTGTTCTTCTCGTACTTGATCTGCTCGTAATCCACGGCGCGGTCCTCAGCTCTGGTTGATCAACACGACGCCGCCCACGATCAGGGCAATGCCGCCGATCTGCTTGATGCCGAAGGGCTCGCCGAAAAGGAAGTGTCCAAGCACTGCAACGATCGCATAGGAGAGCGACACGCTGGGAAAAGCGACCGAAACCGGAATCTTGCGCAGGGCAACGATGTAGAGGAAGGCCGCCGAGCCGTAGAGCGCCAGCCCTGCAATGGTGGAGGGCCGCATGAGCTGCGCCACGAAATCGGGCGCATCGGCGCCGGCTTTCAGCAGAATCTGACCGCCGATACCGGCCAGGATGCCGATCCCCAGCGCTACATAATAGATCGTCATCGATCGCTCTCCCCCCGCGATGGTTCGCGGTGCGGCTGCCCCGCCGCCCGCGTATCGACCCTCGGTCGTTCGACCTCGAGACCTTCCGCACCGCGACGGAAGACCTCGCGCACGAGATACTGTGGCTTGCGATTGACGGCCAGGAACATGCGGCCGACATACTCGCCGATCATGCCGAGCACGACGAGCTGCACGCCAGCCAGCACGAGAACGGCGACCATCAACGACGCCCAGCCTTGCGGGGGCTTGTCGGAGATGATCGCCTCGACGATGACAATCACCGCGGTAAGGGCGCCCAACGCGCCGAAAGCCAAGCCCAGCAAGGTGGCGAGCCGTAGCGGCATCACCGAGAAGTTCAGGAACATCGCGAGCCACAGCCTGATCAGGCGGCGCAGCGTGTAGTTGGAGCGGCCTTCGGCGCGCGGCAGGTGGCTGACCTGCAGTCGACCGACATTCTGCGTCACCTGGAAGACCAGGCCATCGACATAGGGATAAGGGCCTTCATAGCTCGCCGTGATCCGCTCACGCACGAAAGCGGAGATGCAACGGAAGCTCGACAGATAGAGGCCCGGCGGCTTGTCGATCAGCCGGTCGGCGCACCAGTTGGTGAACCGGCTGCCGAGGTTGCGCCACGCCGCATGCTTCTTCTCTTCGTAATAGGTGTAGACCGCGTCGTAGCCGCCGTCCCGCGCATGCTCGAAGAGGCGCTTCACCTCCTCTGGTGGATTTTGCAGATCGTCGTCCATCGTGATGGCGAAGGCACCACTGGCCCGCGACAGGCCAGCCATGACGGCATTGTGCTCACCGAAATTACGGCTGAGCGACAGAACGATGATCGGCGCGCCGGGCTCCTGGGCGAGCTGCTTGCAGACGTCGAGACTGTTGTCCGGGCTGCCATCGACCGCCAGCACGATTTCCAGACCGCCGTCGATGTCGAGGGCACGTAGCGCCTTGACCAGATCGCCGACCGTTGCGGCGCCATTGTAGACCGGCACGACAATCGACAAGGCCGGAGCCGGCAGAGTTGCCTCACTCATCGCGCGTCGCCACGACAAGCAGGGAACCGCCAAACGGCAGGCTGAGACCCATTGCGATGAGGCCACGTTCAACCGCAAGGGCCGTCGAAAAGAAGGCGTCGAGCCAGCGCGGATAGTCGCGCACATCGCTCTCGGCGTCGTCGCGTTCGGTCAGTCGGTGAAGAAGCATGAGAGGAAACAAGAAGGTGTTCCAGTAGCTCGAACGAAGGACACGGAAACCATGCCCGGCAAGCAAGGCTCCGACCTGGCCCCGCGTAAAGCGGCGGACATTGTGCACGCGCTTGTCGTGCGCGGACAACATCCAGCCATAGGCGGGCAGATTGAAGACCGCGATCGCGCCCGGTCGGAGGCAGCGGTGCGCCTCTTTCAGGGCACTCGCTGGTTCGACACCACCATGACACAGGACGTCGAGCGAGACGTAACCAGCGAGCGTGGCATCGCCCAGAGGCATTTCGTTGACCGAACCCGAGGCGACGGGCCGACCTGCTTTGGCCGCCGCCAGCGAGGCCGCTATCGCATCATATTCCAGGCCGAGGGTCGGGCGTCCCGCAGCGGTTGGCCCCAAAATGCGCAGCATACCGCCCGTACCGCATCCCGCGTCGAGCACGGGGCCAGCCGCTGCCGAACGCGCCAGGGCCCGTGCGAGCTCGCCCGCCGCCAGCGCGCGCAGGCCGCGATACCACCACATGCGGTCCTCGACCGCGTGCATGCGCTCGTATTCAGCCCGCTCCACGCCGTGAAGGCCTCCGTAAGTCTCGTCTTGTCGTCTGCTTATGATATCTTCCCCGGGCCTTGCCAACCGTCACGACCAAGCCCCCGACAATTCCGCCGCGCATCGAACGACTGCTGCTGGCGCCCCTGTTCGCCCTGCCGGTGCTGTGGCTGACCGGCTATTTCTTCCCACCCATCAACCACGACGTCGCCGCCATCCTCGACGTGTCGACCCGCTGGATCGGCGGCGAGAAGCTCTATGTCGAGGTCCTCGACGAGAACCTGCCGCTGACCTTCATCATCCACGGCCTGCCAGTGCTGACGGCAAAGATCCTGCCCGGAACCGTGACCTTCTGGTTCACCGCCTGGGTGGTCGCCGGCATCTTCGCCTCTTTCTGGGCGTGTCGGCGCCTCGTACATCTTGTGCCCTCGGCAGACCATGCGCTCACCGAGGCCCTGCTGCCGCCGGTGCTGCTGTTCTTGTTCTCCGTGCTGCCCAACGAGCATTTCGGCCAGCGCGAACACATCATGTTCGTGGCCTGCGCGCCCTACCTGATTGCCTCGATGGCGCGGGCCGAAGGGGTGAGCCCGACACGAACGGCCAGCATTGCGGTCGGCATTGTCGCTGGCCTCGCCCTCGCGATGAAGCCGCACTATCTCGCCATTCCGGCGGCGGTGGAGCTCTACCTGCTGGTACGCCGTGGCTGGCGCGCCACGCTAACCGATCCCATTCCCTGGGCCATCGGTCTGCTGGCGGTGGCGCATGTCGTGTCGATGTACACACTGTTCCCCGACTTCGGCCGGTTCGTGCTGCCATTGGCCATCGAATCCTACGCCCCGATCGGCGATTCGGGCTGGCGCGAGGTGCTGACCAGCAATGTGCTGGGCCCTACGCTGCTGGCGCTGCTGATCTTCGGCCTGCTGGCCACCCTATTCACCAAGACCATCGCAGCCCGCGTGCTGGTCGTTTTTGGCATCGGCGCCGCGCTTTCGGCCATCGGCCAGGCCAAGGGTTGGCCCTATCACGTGCTGCCGGCGCTTTCGGCAGCGATCCTGCTGGCTGCCCTCACCGTCTCGCAGACCGTCGACCGCTACCTGCCAATCAGCCGCAGCGCACACCGCCTACCGGTGGCGGTGATCTGCGCCACCCTGATGGTGCTGCTCTACTTCCAGGCCGCGCTCTATACGCCGCCCTTCTACAAGCAGCGGCAGTTCGAGGATTCGATCGGCGGCCGGCTGCAACACATCATCGAGCAGAACGCGCCGCACCGCTCCTTCCTGGTCCTGTCGCCGGGCATCTACCCGTTCTGGCCGATGGTGAACTACGTCAACGGCCGCATGACCACGCGGTTTCTCACCATGTGGGTGCTGCAGGGCGTCTACGCGACCTGCGACGACTTCCCTGCCCTCTACAATCCGCCCGATACGATGGGCGATTCCGAGAAGTTCGTGTTCGATACGGTGAGCGAAGACTTCGCCCGCGAGCATCCCGATCTCTTGATCGTGGACCGTATCGCCGGTGTGCCGCGCTGCCAGGGCAAGGAGTTCGACTACCTCGAATACTTCCTGCAGAACCGGGTGTTCGCCGACGCCTTCGAGAATTACGAACACCTTATGGACTTCGACCGCTACCGGATTTACCGGCGGAAGAAGAAGTAACGGTTCGGCTTACCTCTTCCAGGGTGGCGACAGGGCGGCGGTCTGGAACTGCTCGGGGATCTTGTCGACATCGGGCACTTTGAAGACCCCCGACGACACCAGCACGATCTCGCCATCGCAAATCAGGTCGCAGGTCGCGAAGCAGAAATTGACGGTGCGTCGCGCGATCCGCGCCTTGCCCTCCAGCCAATGGCCGAGTTTGGCGCCGCGCACGAACTCGCTGGTGAGCGAGATCGTCGGATGCGGCCAGAAGATGCCCGTGGCGAAGCCCGATCCCAGGCCCATGACCATGTCGGCCACCGTGACCAGCAATCCGCCATGGGCCCAGCCCATCGGATTGCCATGACGGTCCTCCAGCGGCAGGCCGACGCGCAGGCCGTCGGATTCGGCCTTGACCCAGAGCGGCCCGGCCAACGCCACGAACTGATCAGGCACGGCGAGCTTACGGAAACCCTCTGGAATTCCGGCGGGAACTTCGGCTGTCATGCGGTCAATCCGTCTTTGGAGGCGGCGAGCCGGTCGATCATAGAGCGTACCTCCGGCTCGAAGGGCGTGCTGCGATGCGTCTTCTCGTCGAGCGACACCATGAGGACGCGCTGAACCGCCGTGCAATTTCCCTCGCCGTCGAACAGTCCCTGCCCGATCACGCACTTGCGCTCGTGCGACTCGATCATGCGGGCGCAGGCCGTTGCGACACCGGGATAGAACATCTGCCGCTTGAAATCGGCTTCGATGCGGCCGACTACCATCCGAAAGCGCGGCAGGCCCGAACGAACGATCTGGCGCAGGTAGGAAACGCGGGCATTCTCGAGCAGTTCGAGAAAGGATCCATTATTGATGTGGCCATTGGCGTCCACATCGGCGAACCGGAGATTTTCCGAAGTCGAGAAACCATAGATGCCGCGGTCGGCAAGATCGAACGCCATTGAAAGACTAACGCTCCGCAAATTCGAGAGTGAGATGGGCGGCCTCCGACGGCGGCACGATCAGGCGGCCGGAATCGGGCTTCAGCAGCTTTACGCCGTTCTTCTTCAGCAATGCCTCGCAGGCCGCGAGGTTCTCGACGCGCACGCTCAGCAGCGCCGGATGGTCGCCCGGCCGAACCGGCGTGACGCCGGGATAACGCGCCAGGTAGTCCTTGCGCGAAAGATAGTGGATCGGCTGGGTCCCCGTGTTGGCCACCAGCCCCTCGCCTTCGCGCTTGGTCGAGCCCTCGCCGAAGTACTTCTCGAGTTCCGGCGCCCATTTCGTCGGC
This sequence comes from Reyranella sp., assembly GCF_004297405.1. Taxonomy (GTDB): domain Bacteria; phylum Pseudomonadota; class Alphaproteobacteria; order Reyranellales; family Reyranellaceae; genus Reyranella. The sequence goes on along the minus strand of NZ_SCVC01000042.1, from coordinate 113,081 downwards.
TGCTCTGCGATCACCGTAACGCCCAGGATGCCCCGAGCGCCGTTGGGATGCTTCGCCCATTCCGGCCGGTAGACGAACTGCGGCGTGAGGTGGTCGCAGACAAAGAAACCGACCACCGGCATGTTGGTCTTGGGCACGCGCACTGTGCGGAACTTGGCCTGCTCCGTCTTGCCGTCGATCTCGACGGCCCGATCGAACGACAGCGGCTCGTCGGGATTGAGCCCGGCGGCCTTGAAGGCCTCGAAAGCGAGGTCAGCGCCGTCGGTCGCCAGCGCCACGTTGGCAAGCCCGCCACCTGCCTTCAGCCATTCCCGCCGCTCGGCGTTGAATTCCGTATCTTCGACGATGCCCAGAATCTCGAAATAGTCGGTGTCGAAGATCATGAGATGGTTGGCCGTGCCGAGCTTCTTGTGAAAGCCACGCGGCTGAACCTGGAAGCCGAGCTTGGTGTAGGCCGCCTCGGCAGCATCGATACCGTCGACCATGACCACGACATGGTCGAGACCTTTTACCGGCTGCTTCATGCCGGCCTCCGGCGCACCATGTTGATCCCCTTGGCCGTCATCACCAGTTCACCGTTCTGGTTGGTGGCGCTCCAATGCTCATGGATGACACCCATGTTGGGCCGGCTCTTCGACGGCACCTTGGATGCGCACTCGACCCATGCGGTCAGCGTGTCGCCTGGCCGTACCGGCTTCAGCCAGCGCAATTCGTCGAGGCCCGGCGAGCCCAGCGCCGTGCGCTTGTCGATGTAGTTATCGACGAACAGCCGCATCAGCTTGGCGGCGACATGCCAGCCAGAGGCGATGAGTCCACCAAACAGCGACGCCTTGGCGGCCTCGGCATCGATATGGAAACTCTGCGGATCGAACTGGCGGGCGAAGTCGACGATTTCGTCGGCTGTGAAGCTGGTCGAACCCAAGGGGTACTTCGTGCCGACGTCGTAATCTTCCCAATAGCGGGGGTTTTCGGACTGCATGGCCCCGGTCTTCGCAGAGCGGCGGCCGCCACGCAAGCATGTCCTCCGCCGCCTGCTGTGGTAGCCTGCTGGCGGAGCACAGAACCGATGAGCGATACAAACCTTGTCCGGCGGCTGACCACGATCATCGCGATCGATGTCGTGGCCTTCAGCACCATGTCGGCGCGTGATGAGGAGCATGCGCTGGCGCTGCTCGGTGCGCGCATGGATATCGCCGGCACACTCATCCGTCATCATCGCGGCCGCGTCTTCAAGTTGACGGGCGACGGGTTGCTCGCCGAATTCGCGAGTCCGGTCGAGGCCGTCCGCGCTGCTCTCGAAATTCAAGAGGCCATGCGTTCGGCCAACGCGACGTCCGGCGAGAACGACCAACTCAACTTACGCATCGGCATCAACCTCGGTGACATCGTCGAGAGCGGCGACGATCTGATGGGCGATGCCGTCAACGTCGCGGTGCGGCTGGAATCGATTGCTACGACGGGCGGCATCTGTGTGTCGTCCTCAGTCTACGAACAGATCACCGGCAAGCTGATGCTGGGCGCCGAGGATATCGGCGACCAGCATGTCAAGAATATCCCACGGCCGATCCATGCCTATCGGCTGACCCTCGATGGCGGCAAGCCTACACCGCCTCACCCGGCGCATGAGGCGGCCAAGGCCAGCCCGCGATCGCGCGTCCTGCTGGTCGGCGGCATCGTCACCGCCTTGGCCATCGTCGCGATCGGGGGCACCTTCTATCTGCGTCAGGGGCCCACCTCGGGCGCGGCGCAGACGGCCCAGCCGACCTCCGCCACACTTGTTCCCACTCCGCCCGCCTCAGTCGCGGCGGTCCCGCCTGCTGCTTCGGCGACCACGCCCGCTGCAACGCCGCCGCCTGCCGCTACCGCGGCACCCCAACCTCGCTCGTTCGTGCCAAAAGAGGTGCCTTTCGTTCCCGACTTCCGGTCACGGGCACTCGAGAGCTATGCCAGCGCCGCCGACTCGAAGGCGTTCGCACTGAACGTCCGAGGCATCTTCGCCATGGCCACCCGCCGCATCGATGACGCCACGGCCCGACGCGTTGCCCTCGAAGAATGCAACAAGGCCGTCCAGCGCGACGTGCCGGTCATGCGCGACTATGACCGCTGCATGATCTACGCCGTGGGCAACGATGTTGTCTGGTCGTTCCGATCGCCCGCGATGCCGCCGCCCCCTTACGTCCCGGCGGCGCGTCCCAACCCGCCGATCCCCTTCGATCCGGCAACGGCGCCGCTGATCAACGCGCCGGCGCGCAAGAACCTCGAAGAACACTATTTGAAATCGGATCGCAGCCGGGCGCTTGTCCTGGGACACAATCGCTTCGATTGGTGGACGCCGAGCCAGAACGACCAGGATGCCATCCGGCGCAACCTGCAGATCTGCGGCCACCTGACGGGGCGGCCCTGCGTCGTCTACGCGTTGAATAATGAAACACTCGTGCGCACACCGCAGACCATGCGTCCCGTCAATGTCCTCATCCCGCAGGATATTGGGAGCATCACGCCGGATCAGCGTCAGGCTCTCGACCAGTATCTGATCGCCAATGACTGGCGGGCTCTCGCGCTCTCTAGCAATGGCCGCGTGGGGATCGTGAGCGGCAAGACCAGCGAGAGCGAGGCAACTGCAGAGGCCTTGCGTATCTGCACTCAGAGCGGTGGCTTGGACTGCGCCATCAACTCCATCGGGCCGTTCCGGGTCGCTCCGAATTAGGGCTCGTCAATCGGCCAGGGCTTGGCCGAAGCGCTTGGCGATTTCCTCCAGCATGACCTCGGAAGCACCGCCGCCGATCGCCTGCACACGAGCGTCGCGGGACATGCGTTCGACCGCCGTCTCACGCACGAAGCCCATGCCGCCGTGGAACTGCACACAGTCGTAGAGCACCTCGTTCACGAGATCGCCCGCCAGTGCCTTCACCATAGATACCTGCGCGACACAGTCCGCGCCCTGCGCATCGAGCCAGGCCGTGTGATGAACGAGCTGGCGCGCCGCCTCGACCTCGGCCAGCCGCCGTGACAGACGCTGGCGGATCGCCTGCTTGTCCCAAAGCGGCTTGCCGAAGGCGGTGCGCTGGCTGACATGATCGAAGGTCAGACGGATGGCCTCGCGCGCCTCCGCCATTGCCATGGCGCCGATCACCAGCCGTTCGGTCTGGAAGTTGGCCATGATCGAATAGAAGCCGCGATTCTCCTCGCCTAGCACGTTTTCCGCCGGCACACGGCAATCCTCGAAGATCAGCTCGGCGGTGTCGGAGCTGCGCCAGCCGGTCTTGTCCAGCGCGCGGCCAACCTTGAAGCCCGGCATGCCCTTCTCGACGATGAAGATGGTAATGGCGCGCGAGCCCTTGGCCTCGCGATCGGTCTTGGCGGCGATGAAGTAGAGATCGCCATGCACGCCATTGGTGATAAACATCTTGGCGCCGTTCAGGACGTAGTGATTGCCATCGCGCACGGCGCGCGTGCGGATGCCGGCAACGTCCGATCCCGCGCCGGGCTCGGTGACGCCGACGGCAGTGATGCTCTTCCCCGCAATGATTCCGGGCAGATACTTCTCAAGCTGCCGCTTGGTGCCGAAGCGGACGAGGTGCGGGCTCGCCATATCGGTATGGACCAGCACGGTGATGGCGAAGCCACCATGGGTCGATCGTCCGACCTCCTCCGCCAGTACTACCGACGCCCGCGCATCCAGCCCTGCTCCCCCTAACGCTTCGGGCACGCGCAGGCCGAAAAAGCCAAGCTCACCCATTTGCGCCAGCACGTCGCGCGGCACGAACCCCGCCTCCTCCCATTTCGGGCCGTGCGGCTTCACCCGCTCGTCGACGAAGCGCCGGAGCTGGGCGCGGATGAGGTCATGTTCTTCGGTGAAGATCGGGTGTGCCATTGCGGCGGAATGCTACACTCCGGCCATGTCACGCGACAAACGTTTGCAAGATCGCTCGATCTATCCGCACTGGTGCAGCGACACCGTTCGCTTCTCCGACCAGGATGCCGCCGGCCACATCAACAACGTGGCGCTCTGTGCCTATCTCGAGACGGCCAGGCTCACCTTCAGCCGCGACATGGGCATGATGCAGCGTGGCGACGATGGCGTCCGCGGCATCTCGGCCGGCATGACGGTGAGCTTCCTGGCCGAGTCGCATTGGCCTGGCCAGATCGAGCTCGGAACAGGTGTCCTGAAGGTCGGCACCAGCTCGGTCACGGTCGCTTCCGCTGCCTTCAAGGACGACCTCTGCATCGTGGCCGCTGAAATGACCATGGTCCGACTCAAGGGCAAGGCGCCCCACCCGATTGGGGACGCCTTGCGGGAAAAGCTGGAAAAGTACCGTTTAAAGGGCTTTTAGGCCGGTTTGCCGGCCATACTTGACCGGCCAGGAACGGCCCCCTATCTTTGCGTCTGCGAGTAAGTCGCAAGAGCACGGGAACGCCGCCAGGCATGTACATCTGCATCTGCAAGGCTATTCGGGAACGCGAAGTCGACGCTGCCGTCCGGGCAGGAGCCCGTCGCCCCTCTGACGTCTTCCGGGCCTGCGGCAAGAGCCCCCAATGCGGGACCTGCGCCTGCGACATGCGCGAGCGTATTGCTCACACCATCGCCCACGAGCGGACCACTCAGACCCTGCTCGCCGCAGACTGACGAGCCCCGCTCGTCAGCTTGATTCCTTGCCCTCGCCGATCTGGGTCTGCAGGTAGTTCTGCTCGCCCACCTTCTCGAACAGGCCGATCTCCGTTTCGAGGAAGTCGATGTGCTCCTCGGCATCTTCGAGAATATCGACCACGATCTCGCGGCTGACATAGTCCTTAGACGTCTCGCAAAGAGTCACGGCCGCGACCAGCGCCGTACGCGCCGCGGTCTCAAGCTTGAGATCGGCCGCTAGACACTCGGACACCGTCTCCCCGACCGCCAGCTTGCCGAGATCCTGGAGGTTGGGCAGGCCATCGAGCAGAAGGATGCGCTGGATGAGCTTGTCGGCGTGCTTCATCTCACCGATCGACTCTTCGTAGATCTTCTTGCCGAGACGGTCGAAGCCCCAGTGCTTCATCATACGGGCGTGGAGGAAGTACTGATTGATCGCCGTCAGCTCGTTCTTCAGGAGCTTGTTCAGTTCGGCGATGATCTGTTGATTGCCTTTCACGGCGAACCTCCTCTGATTGAGTAGGTTCTTACAGATACTCATGGAAACAGGCGACGCAACCGAAGAGTGCGCAAGTAATAACCGTTCGCTGAAAAAACTGCGCTTAACACCTCATGAACGAGCAACTGGTTCTCACTTGCTGTGCGGAGCCCGTTTCTGGCGGTCGTCGACCGTCCAACACACCGTGACAAGCACCATCTCCGCCGCGAAATTTCTCGGCGGTAAAACCCGACCAGCACTATGGCAAACGCGACCTTTTCACCCAGGTTGCGGTGAAAACCGCAACGTCATAGCCATCCGCGACGTCATATGATTCAGAACGTTCATGTTGAACGCCGCCCGCCCGGGAGATTCCGGGCCAGCCGTAAGGATACGCGTCATGCCTCTCGACAAAGCCAAGCCCAATTTCACCTTGCCGCCGCTGCCCTACGCTGACGACGCGCTGGCGCCGGTCGTGTCCGCCAACACCATCTCGTTCCACTACGGCAAGCATCACAAGGCTTACGTCGACAAGCTGAACGAGCTGGCGGCCGGCACGGACTATGCCGAGCTGTCGCTCGAGGACGTCATCAAGAAGTCGGCCAAGGACGAGAAGGGCAAGGCGATCTTCAACAACGCTGCCCAGATCTGGAACCACACCTTCTATTGGGATTCGATGTCGCCCAAGGGCGGTGCGCCCACCGGCAAGATCAAAGCCGCGCTGGACGACAGCTTCGGCGGCCTCGATGCCTTCAAGGCGGCCTTCAAGGCGGCGGCCGTCGGCCAGTTCGGTAGCGGCTGGGCCTGGTTGGTGAAGGGCAAGGACGGCAAGCTCAAGATCGAGACCACTGCGAACGCCGATACGCCGATCGCCCATGGCGGCACGCCGCTCCTGGTCGCCGACGTCTGGGAGCACGCCTACTACCTTGACTTCCAAAACCGTCGCCCCGACCACATCCAAGCTTGGCTCGACAAGCTCGCGAACTGGTCGTTTGCCGAAAAGAACCTCGGCTAAGCCAGTGTCCGGCCGGAAGGAACCAAGCGAGGTCTCGTCCGGCCGGACCCAATTCCGATCCCTACTCAGTAGCGAAATGTCAGATTGAGCGAGCCGAACTGCTGAAAGCGCTCGCGTTCGAAGAATTCCGGCGTCCGCAGCACCTGCGTGTAGGACAGGCGCACTCCACGATAGAGAATAGCGAGCCCGAACTGCAGCTCGCCGACAAACGGCCGATGCGAGACGCGCAGGCTGTTCCCGTCCGTGTTGCCGTCGAGAAAGATATTCCGCGCAACAGCCGTGCCGTCGAAGCCGGCAAACAAATACCAGCCGAAACTACCATCACCGATGAACGCCTCCGAGCCTGGCAAAGCCGGCCGGGCGCGTGTCGGGCCGAAATCGTCTCGCAGATTCTTGCCGATGCGCGCCGTGCCCCCGACACCGGCGTAGGTCGCGACATTGCCGAGCGACGCGCCGATGCGCGGAATGAAATCGACTTCGAGCTTGGGATCCTCGATCAGCACCGCGCGGCCGGTGCGCCAGCGCCGCTCGAAGGAGAGTCCGAGGGTCGGCTCGTTGTGGAGCTGATTGGCCCAACCGTAGCTTTTCGCGACGCCGATCAGCGTATGGAAGTTGTTCTGCACGAACTCGCCGCCAGCCGCGGGACCGATAACGCCGACATCGAGTTGAAGCGTGTCGAGCCGGATCGGCTCGTCGATACCCGTCTTCGGATCGTGGCGCTTGTAAGTGTACTGCAAGGCGAAGCTCGCATAGAGCCAGGCCGCATAAGGGCGATCGTTATAGATCGGCTGCGAGGTGAACACGTTCTCGGGTGTGTACATCGCCTGGCCGATCGAGAGCGCGAAGCGGCGGATCACCGAGTCGGGAGTAGCTTCACCGAGGAAGGTCGGCACGGTGGTGAGGGCCACGAAGCCCGGCGACATTTCAGTGATCGCGGGCGACAGCCAGCCGACCCGCACGCCGCTCGTATAGTCGCGATCGGAGGGCCGGATGCGATTGAAAACATCGTTTTCAATCTGGATCGTGTAAATGCTGCGCCGCTCATCTTCGGTCGCCGACGGAGGGATTAACTGGGCGATCGCAGGAGCCGTAGTGGCGATGAAAGCAGCCAGCATCGGCACCGCGGCGTTGACGAAGCGGCGTTTCATCCCGGGAAAACGCCGGGCAGTCGAGCAGGTTGCCGCTACCTTTCGTTCACGGGGGCAGCGCGATCCCAGAGTTCGGATCGCCAGTAGAGACCGATCGCCAAGGTGAACACGATGCCGAGGACGCTGTAGAGCGTGCCGGTGGTGGCAAAACCCACCCGCTCGACGATCGGCCCTGACAACAGCAGGCCCATGGGCAGCCCGTAGACAGCAAGCATGCGCACACCCATGACGCACCCTCGCAGCGCAGGATTGGTGACCCTGAGCAGGATCACCGCCATCGGGATCATGCAAAAGCTCTGCGCGAAGCCAGCAACGAACAGAACCGCTTCTCCGGCAAGCGGCGTCGTGATCCACGAGAAGATAAGATTGAGGGACAGCCAGATCACCGTGCAGACGAGCATGGTGCGCGCAGGCCTGACATGGGCGCCATACAGCGAGATGGTGATCGAGCCCGCCAGCGCGCCGCCGGCGAAGCTCGCGATCAACCACCCCAGTCCCGTCTGGTCGAGGCCGTAGATGTCCTTGGCGACATAAGCCAGTAATGAGCCAACCAGCGGATAGGCTGCGAAGTTCACCAGAAAGGCCAACAGCATCACAGCGCGCACGACTGGCGTCGACCAGACATAGGCGAAGCCCTCGCGCAGTGCGCGTAGTGGCGAAAGCACCACTTCACTTTCACCCAGGACGCGCACGCGCCGGATGCCGACGCCGAAGGTGAGCGCGAGGCACACCGCATAGACGCCGCAGACCGCGATATAGGCCTGGCCCGACCCAAGCGCTGCCACCAGCGCTGCTCCAGACAGGGCTCCAACGACGCGCGCCGAATCGGCCGTGGTGCGGGACACGCCCATGGCGCGCATCAGATAATCGGCCGGCATGGTCTCGCCGACGATCAGGTTACGCAGGGTGATGTCCGACGGCCGCACCAACCCCATGATCGTGGCCAGCGCAAAGACCGGCACCGGACTGGCGAGGTCGGCCAGGAAGAGAACCATCAGGGCCGACGCCAGCACCAGATAGGTGAACCGCATCAGCAGCAGGACGGTGCGATTGCCGATGCGGTCTCCTGCCATGCCGAACAGCGGCGAAATGAGCGTGCCCAGGAACTGGAGGGAGCCGAAGACGGCCAACGCCAGGACCGAGTCCGTCACCACCAGGACGAACCAGCCCAAGATGACGCTTTCCATCTCGAAGGCCCAGGAGGCAAGGAGATCGGAAGGCCACTGGAAGCGAAAACTACGGATCCGGAAGGGTGCCAGCGCCGGCACACGCGCGATGAAACTCACGTCTTATTCGTTCCCTCCCCCTGCGTTTTTGTCTCCAGGACGCTCGGGGCAGGTCAGGCTGCGCTTTCAGGTCACAGACTGCAATAATCTCCTTGGCATGGCCCTTAGGCACTAATGGGCAGGCTTAGGGCCCAAAAACCCCAAAGCTTGTGCCTCTATTCCGAGAGACTCGGTGCGAAACTGTATTCTCGCAGTTGCGTTGCGAGGCCGCTCAGAGCATTGTGCAGGAGATGCCGTCAAGCGGTAGAAGCGCACTGTGGGCCGCACGCGGGTTTTTGGCTTGGAGAAATCCGCGATGGGCGGTGTTGTGACCCGGACGACTTTTCAGCTAATTCTGATCAAGCCGACGCACTACGACGACGATGGTTATCCGATCACATGGTTGCGATCGCATATTCCGTCGAACACCCTGGCCGCTCTTTACGGCCTTGGAGCTGATTGCCGCCAGCGTCAGGTCCTGGGCGCGGATGTCGACATCGTCATCAAGCCTTTCGACGAGACCAACACGCGCGTACGCGCCGATCGCATCATGCGCGACCTCAAGCGCAGCGGCGACAAGGCGCTGATCTGCCTAGTCGGCGTACAGAGCAATCAGTTCCCGCGCGCAACCGATCTCGCCCGCCAGTTCATCAAAGGCGGCTTCTCGGTCGCGATGGGCGGCTTCCATGCCGCCGGCTGCCTCTCAATGCTTCCCGTCATCCCGCCGGAGATCCAGGCGGCGATGGACATGGGCGTCTCGATCTATGCGGGCGAAGCCGAGGAAGGCCGGCTCGACGAAGTGTTGCTCGATGCCTGGAACGGCACGCTGAAGCCCCTCTACAACTACATGAACGATCTGCCGGGCATCGAAGCGGCCCCGACGCCGCATCTGCCGCCGGCAGCCTTGGCGCGCAACGAGGGTCGCAAGTCGAGCTTCGACCTCGGCCGCGGTTGCCCGTTCCAGTGCTCGTTCTGCACCATCATCAACGTGCAGGGCCGCAAGAGCCGCTTCCGCACGCCCGACGACCTCGAGGCGATCGTCCGCGAGAACTACAAGCAGGGCATCACGTCGTTCTTCATCACCGACGACAACATGGCCCGCAACAAGCATTGGGAAGCCTTCTTCGACCGGCTGATCGAGCTGCGCGAGAACGAAGGCATCTGCGTGTCGCTGATCATCCAGGTCGACACCCAGTGCCATCGCATCCCGAACTTCATCCATAAGGCGCGCTGGGCCGGCGTCTATCGCGTGTTCATCGGGCTCGAGAACGTCAACCCGGACAATCTGCTCGCTGCCAAGAAGCGCCAGAACAAGATCACTGAATATCGCAAGATGCTGCAGGCCTGGCACACCAGCGGTGCCTCGACCTGGGCGGGCTACATCCTGGGTTTCCCTGGCGATACGCGCGAATCGATCCTGCGCGACATGGAGATCATCAAGAAGGAGCTGCCGCTCGACATCCTCGAGCTGTTCATGCTCACGCCGCTGCCCGGTTCCGAGGACCATCAGACGCTCTGGAAGCAGGGCGTGTGGATGGACCCGGACCTCAACAAGTACGACCTCCATCACCGCGTCGTGCATCATCCGAAGATGAGCGATGCGGAGTACGAGCAGACCTACCGCGACGCTTGGCGCACCTACTACACGCCCGAGCATATCGAGACAGTGGCCAAGCGCCATGGCTCGATTCCTGGCCGCAACCCGGCCGAGCCGGCCCAGTTCATGACCATGTTCAAGATCATGTTCGAGGCTGAGGGAGTCCATCCGCTCGAAGGCGGCGTGGTGCGCATGAAGTACCGCCGCGATCGCCGCTATGGCATGCCGATCGAGTCGGTCGGCGTGTTCCACTGGAAGCTGGCACTCGAAACCGTGCGGAAGCTCAAGATCTACGGCCGCCTGGCCTGGCAGGGCTGGCGCATCGGCCAGAAGGTCAAGAACGACCCCAAGCGCCACGAATACACCGATCTCGCGCTACAGCCGGTCATGGACGACGATATGGACAAGCTCTCGCTGTTCGCCGACACGGCGGGGGGCGGTGCGGCCGTCAACAAGCGTCGCGGCGAAGATCTGGCCCGCGCCAAGATTGCGGCCCAGCAGAATCAGCGTCTCGCTGCAGCCGAATAACCGGCTCTCCACCCCGTGCCGATAGGCCCGCCTGCCGGCTGGCTGTATGATGAGGCATGGACGAAGAGACCCTGTCCCGCGTCTATGACGATCCGCTGGCTCATTGGTTCGTCACCGAAGCCTACCGGATCACCGACACGACCGAACTGATCGCCGCCACCGGGGAGCAGATCGTGGCGGCCGGGCTGCCGCTCTACCGGCTCGCCTACTTCCAGCGCACCCTGCACCCCGAATTCTCGGGCAAGGGCTATTTCTGGCGACGGGGCCGTGGTGTCGAAGTGGACTCGGTCCCGCATGGCTTCCAGGCTGGCGCCGACTATCGCGACAACCCGCTGCCGGCCGTCTACGAGCATCGCAAGATCTTCCGCTTCCGGCTCGAAGGCGAGGAGCCGCAGGCTCCCGTGCTACGCCAGCTCAAGAGCGAGGGTGCGACGGATTATGTGGCGTTGCCTCTCTTCTTCACCGGCGGCCATATCGATGCGCTCAGCATCGTTTCGGACCGGCCGGGCGGCTTCACCGGCAGCGACCTCGATCGCCTGTATCTGCTCCACTTCGCCTTCACGCGCATCGTCGAGACGCACTCATTGCGCGATACCGCAACCAACCTGCTCGACGCCTATGTCGGCCGCGCCGCCGGTGAGCGCATTCTGGCCGGCGAAGTGAAGCGCGGCGAAGGCCAGACGATCGAGGCCGTGATCTGGTACTGCGACCTGCGCGGCTTCACGCGCACCTCGGACGTCCTGCCACGCGACTCCGTCATCTGCCTGCTCAACGACTATTTTGGCGCCATGGGCGCCGCCGTCACGTCGGCCGGTGGCGAGATCCTGAAGTTCATGGGCGATGCCATGCTGGCGATGCTGCCCATCCCCGATCCGGCCGGGCGGGCGGCGACGGTGAGCCGTGCCGTGCACGCGGCTTCCGTGGCTGCTCAGTCGATTGCCGTGTTGAACGGTTGCCGAGTCGCGACCGGCGAACAGACCTTGAAATTCGGCCTGGCGCTCCACCTCGGCGAGGTGATGTTCGGCAATATCGGCGCCAGCCGGCGGCTCGACTTTACGGTGATCGGCCCGGCGGTGAACTACGCCGCGCGACTGGAAAAGATCACGACCGTCGCGGGCTGCCCGATCGTGCTGTCACAGGCGGTCGCGGAACTGCTGCCTCGCGACGCCGTTCAGCCGCTCGGGCGGCATACCCTGAAGGATATCGACCAGCCGCAGATGGTCTATCGGCTGGGCGACATGCCGGGCTGAGCCCTCGCTAGTGCAGGACCGGCGGCTTCACTTCGTTGAGGCCATCGGCCTCGGTCGCGGAAATGGTGGTGCGCACCATCGAGCGTTCCTTGGTGTAGTCCCAGGGACGGCCCCGATGGAGCATGGCCCGGTTGTCCCACATGACGGCATCGCCGGTCCGCCACTTGTGGGTGTAGACGAACTCCGGCCGTGTCGCCTCGTCGAGAAGCTGCGCCAGGAGCTGGCGCGCGTCACGATCGTCCATGCCGTCAATCGCGTAGGCGTGGCTCGCGACATAGAGGGCGCGCCGGTCGTTGCTCGGATTGCGCCAGTTCATCCGCCAGCGCACCGGCGGCAGCGCCTTGCGCTCCTCGGCATTGGCGAGGTCAGGGTGAATCTGGTCGCGGCTGTTGGCATAGGAGTGCGTAGCCACGGCATTCTTCAGCCGGTTCTGCAAATCCGGCGGCAGTCGCTCCCAGGCAAGCCGTGTCGAGGTGAATTCGGTGTCGCCATCCTCACCCGGCAGAACGCGCGCCGTCAGGACCGACGCCAGCGCCGGCGTCTTCTTGAACGACGAATCGGTGTGCCAAAGGGCATTCGCCTTCGCGACCAGCACCTGACGATGATCGAGCGGCACGATCTCGCCCTGCGGTCCGACATTGGTCAGGCGGGAATAGAAGCTGTTGGCGCCCACCGAAGCGGCCTTAGTGAGCTCGAGCGGCCCGAAGGCGCGGCTATAGGCCACCTGAATGTCATCGGCGATTGTCTGATTGCGGAACACAAGGAGGGAATGAGTCTCGAACGCCGTACGCACAGCCTTGTAGGCCTCGGCGTCGATGGCGACATCCAGCAGGCTGACGCCCTTCACCTCGACTCCGAATCCGGGTCCCAGTGGAACCAGCTCCATCGCGTTCCTCCTCGCGGTTATCTTTCTGGCCGGGATTTTATCGCAACGTCCCAAGGGCCGGCTATAGTAAGAACCCTGCACCCTAGGCATTGCTGACACCCGATGGCCGTTCGCTCCTCTTCGTCGCCCCCGCCCCGTCTCGCCTTCGTCAGCGCTGCCACCCCACCCGCCCGGGAAGCCAAGGCGCGGCTGGAAAAACGCTATGGCAAAGTGACGACGGCCGACGCCGATATCGTCGTGGCACTGGGCGGCGACGGGCTGATGCTGCAGGCCCTGCATCACAACATGCGCCGGCTGAAGCCGATCTATGGCATGAACCTCGGCACGGTCGGCTTCCTGCTGAACACCTACAGGGAAATCGGCCTGCTGGATCGCCTGAAGAAAGCGCGCCAGGTGACGCTGAACCCGCTGCGCATGATCGCGATCAACACCCGCGGCCGGGCCACCGAAGTCACGGCGATCAACGAGGTGTCGCTGCTGCGGTCCAGCCGCCAGACTGCTCGCATCGCGGTCGCCGTCGACGGCAAGAAACGCCTACCCGAACTCCATTGCGACGGCGTTTTGGTGGCGACGCCCGCCGGTTCGACCGCCTACAATCTCTCTGCTCATGGGCCGATCCTGCCACTGGGCGCGGGCCTGCTGGCGCTGACGCCGATCAACGCCTTCCGTCCGCGGCGCTGGCGGGGCGCGTTGCTGTCGCGCACCAGCCGTGTCGAATTCACCATCCTCGACCCGCGCAAGCGGCCCGTCGCCGCGGCCGCGGATTCCGTCGAGATCGCCAATGTCGTCAAGGTGACGGTGACCGAGGCGACCGACATCCGCCTTACTTTGCTGTTCGATCCCGAGCACGACCTCGAGGAGCGTATCCTCAAGGAGCAGTTCGTTCCTTGAGCAGCAAGGACGTCTCTTTCAAGCCGGAGAAGAAGACGACGATCGGCCACGATGGCTATGGGCCCTTGGTGTTGGCCATCGCCATCGGCACGGCCGGCGGCTTCGTCTTCGACTGGCTCAAGATGCCGCTGGCCTGGATGCTGGGCGCCTGCGTCTTCGCTACGGTTGCCGCGTTCTTCGGCTTGCGCATCGGCATGAAGGTCCGGTTGCGCCAGGGCATGATCATCGTCCTGGGTGTGCTGCTGGGATCAGGCTTCACACCCGAACTCGTGCAGCGACTGGGAGAGTGGGCAGTCAGTCTCTGTGTGCTCACCGGCATGACCATGACCGGCGCAATGCTTTGTTACGCGTGGCTGCGGCGCACGACCGACTGGGACAAACCGACCTGCTACTTCGCCGCCATGCCGGGCGGGCTGAATGACATGACGATCATGGGAGGCGCGATGGGCGGCGAAGAGCGCGCCATTGCCCTCGCCCATGCGCTCCGCATCCTGACCGTCGTCCTCACCATTCCTGTCTGGTATCGGCTGGTGAACGGCGCACAAACCAGCGTACTCGCCATGGTGCATGGGCCCAGCGGCAACGACTGGAAGGATTATGCCGTCCTGATCGCCTGCGGCGTCGTGGGTGCCGTCGCGGGCCGCCTGCTGCGCCTGCCGGCGAGCTTCATGATGGGCCCCATGATCGTGAGTGCACTGGCGCATCTCGGTGGACTCACCAATTCCCAGCCCCCTGGCTTTCTGGTCGCCGCGGCGCAGGTCGTGGTCGGCACCGCCATCGGTTGCCGCTTCGTCGGCGCGGCGCTCGACCGGCTGCACAAGGAGATGGCGGCCTCGATCGGCGCCGCCCTGATCCTGATCGGCTGCGCCGTGATCTTCGCCAAGATCACCGTGGCGCTCACCGGCCTCAACCTCGACGCCACCGTGCTGAGCTATGCGCCCGGCGGCTTCGCGGAAATGAGCCTGATCGGACTGGCCCTAGGCATCGAGATCGCCATGGTGGCGACCCATCACCTGTTTCGGCTGTTCCTGATCATCTTTACCGGTCCGCTGGTCTTCAGGACATTCCTGAAGCACGATCATTAGGCCCTGACGGTGATCCCGCCATCGACGACCAGAAGGTGGCCGTTGACGTAAGCTGCCTCGTCGGAGGCCAGGAACAACGCGGCGTTGGCCGTATCCCAGCCCGTGCCCATCTTGCCGGTGGGCGACGCGCGGTCGCGGATGGCGATCATCTTGTCGTAGGCCTGATTATGGTCCTTCTCGCCCTTGGCGTACTGCTCGGCCAGGAAGTCGATCATCGGCGTATGCATCAGGCCGGGCAGGATCGCATTGCAGCGGACACCCTTGTCGGCGTACTGCGAGGCAATGGCGAGCGTCAGTGAATTCACCGCCCCCTTGCTGGCATTGTAGGCGATGTAGGATACGCCCTTGGGGCTGCGGATCGAGGCGATCGAGCTCACGTTCACGATCGAGCCCTTGCCCTGCTTCTCCATCACCGGCAGCACGTGCTTGGCGGTCAGGAAGAAGCTCTTCACGTTGACGTCGAAGACGAGCTGCCACTCATCTTCGGACAGTTCGACCGGCCCGCCAGTCGAGCCGATGCCGACATTGTTGTCGAGAACATCGATGCGGCCCCATTTGGCGAGGCAGGCATCGACCATCGCCTTCACGCTGGCATTGTTGGACGCATCGGCCTCGAAGGCTGCGGCCTCGCCGCCTTCCTTGGTAATCAGGCCAACGGTCTCCTCGGCGGCGGCACGCTTGCGATCGACGCAGAAAACCTTGGCGCCTTCGCGCGCAAAGGTCACCGCCGTGCACTTGCCGTTGCCCCAGCCCGGTCCGCTCGAGCCCGCGCCGACCACGATCGCTACCTTGTCCTTCAGCCTGCCTGCCATTGCGTCACTCCCTTTGCAGGCAACCTAGCATGGGCCTGAGCCCCAGCAGCACGAGCCGCGAGTCCGGCATATCGCCCCACGGACCTTCGTCCCGTACGTCGAGCCGACGACCGACGAGATGGACGGTAAAGCGGCGATCCGGCGCATCGTCGAAGCGCACGATGCCTTTGGCGCGCAGCACGCCCTGCCGGGCATCACGCAGCAGGTCCATCAGCGCCTTGCGCGGCACCGGCTCACGCCACGTGTAGGACCAGCTTGCAAAATTGCTGGAGGGCGCCACGTCCGCCGTGACACCGTGGCGATCCAACCCGAAGAGAAGATCGAGCGGCACACTTGCGTGGCAAGCCTCGAAGATCGGCGCCGTGACCTGCTGGCAAAGCCAGTGGCGTGTCGCTTCGAGATCGGATGCGATATCGACCTTGTTCAGAACGAGAAGGTCGGCGGCGCGGATCTGCCGCTCCACCGTATCGGTCAAACGGCCGTCGGCTGCACGCTCGCGTACCTCGGCGGCATCGACCATCACGATCACCCCGTCACGCTCGAGCCGGGGCTCCAGCCCCGCCAGATCGGCGATACGGCCGGGGTCGGCCACGCCCGACGCCTCGACCACGATGTGGTCGAACCGCTCTGGGCGCTCCAGCAGACCGAGAAGTGTCGTCACCAGCGAGTCGCCGATGGTGCAGCAGAGGCAACCGTTGGCCAGCGCGACGGTATCGCCGCCATGCTCAGCGACGAGACGACCGTCGATATCGAGAGCGCCGAAATCGTTCACCAGTACGGCAAAACGCCGGTCCACTGTCTCGCGCAGCAGGCGGTTCAGCAAGGTCGTCTTGCCGGCCCCCAGGAAGCCACCAATGACGGTGAAGGGGATCACGCCTTCGGCGCCTCGAACACCTTGCCGCCCAGCACTGTGCCCCAAACCCCGACATCCTTGAGCTTCTCCGGCGCCACCTGCAGCGGATCGTCATCGAGGATGGCGAAGTCGGCGCGCTTGCCGACGTCGATGCTGCCCAGTTCCTCGTCGAGCTTCAGCGTGTAGGCTGCGCCGAGCGTGATCGCGCGCAAGGCATCGGCGACCGAAATCTTCTCCCTCTCTCCCAGGGTGCGGCCCGAGGCGGTGAGCCGGTTGACCGCACACCAGGCGGTGAACAGCGGTCCGATCGGCGTCACCGGGGCATCGCAGTGGATGGCGAACGGCACGCCCGTCGCCAGCGCCGTCCCGCAGGCATCCATGCGCTCGGCCCGCTCCGGCCCCAATGTCTTGGCGTAGTGAATATCTCCCCAATAGAAGAGGTGGTTGGCGAAGAGATTGGCGCACATGCCCAAGGCCTTCATACGGCGGAACTGGCCGGCATCGGCCATCTGGGCATGTTGCAGCGTGTGGCGATGGTCCCAACGCGGTGCTGCGATCAACGCCCGTTCCACGGCCTCGATCCCCACTTCGGAGGCCTCGTCGCCGTTGGTGTGGATATGCACCTGGAAACCCGCCTTGTGATAGGCGAGCAGGATGCGGTCGATATCGTCGGGACCGATGTTCCAGACACCGTTGGGCGTGCCGTCGTAGTAACCCGGCCAGCGCATGCGCGCCGACAGGCCCTGGATCGAGCCGTCGGTGACGATCTTCACGAGCTGGAACCGCAGCCGCTCATTGTTCTTCTTCATCAGCGCCTGCAGCCGCGGCACGCCATCGGCCGGCGCCACACTGCCCGCCGCGAAGGCCGGCAGGATACGGATCGGGAACTCCGCCGAGTTGGTGGCGTGGAGGTAACCCTCGACCGTGCTCTCCGGCAGGTCGTTGTGCAGATCGGTGGCCGTGGTCACGCCGGAGAGCTGCGCCACCTTGGCGAAGCGCCACACAGCCTCCTTGTCTGACAGGATGGCGGAGAGCTCCACGCCGGCGGCGCGATAGGCCAGATACTTGGCGGCCATCTCCTGCAGCTCGCCGGTCGGTTCACCTGCCGCATCCTTCACGATGCCATGGACATTGGTGTCCCGCGTGATCTTGGCCTTGGCGAGGACCAGCGAGTTGGCATTGGCGACATGGAAGTTGGAATGGATGATCACCACGGGGCGATCCATCGAAACCTTGTCGAGGTCGCTGCGGTCCATGCGCCGGCCGCCGAAATAGATCGGATCGAAGCCCCAGGCGAGCAGCGAGACGTCCTTGGCCAGCGTCTTTTCGTGCGCCGCCAGGGCCGCCACCACTTCCTCGATGCTCTTCAGCCCCTTGAAGCGCTTGCCCTCGGGGCTGATGCGATCGAAGTAGCCGACATAGGGGAACTTCCACACACCGCCCTCGAAGGCATGGCTATGGCCTTCGACGAAGCCGGGAAGGATCACCTTGTCCCGAAACCGCTCGTCGAGATCGAACTTGCCCCAGCCTTTGAGCTGATCGAGGGAACCGGCGCCCAGGATTCGGCCATCGCGCACCGCGACATGGGTGGCGAAGGGCTGGCTGGGATTCATCGTCAGGATGCGGCGGGCCGAATAGACAATGGTGCTCACGAGCGGGACTTCTTCTTTCGGGAGTGATGGGTAAGAGCGAGGCCAATGCAGTGGCGCAGTTCGCGCACCGGCAGGCGCTTGCCTGTCGTAAAGTGAAAGGCGCGCTCGCCTTCGACGTCGAACTTGTCGGGATAGAGTTCACGGAACTGGCCAACCAGACCGCTCTGGCAATGGAAGTAGATGGCGTAACCGCCTTCCTTGCCCTTCAGCCGGTCGATTCGCACGGTGGAGCCGCTGCCGGTTTCTTCTGTCAGGTAGCTGGGCTGCCCCCACTTGAGCGTCTCTGTGAGCTTGCCGACGCCCGGTGTGGCCGCCGCCACGCCAAACATCATCTCGCGCAGCTTCATCAAATCGGACCGCACCGGTGACGGATAGGCTTTGAACACGGCCGCCACTTTGGCGTCGTCGAATCGTCTCATGAGAGCAGCCTAACACGCCGCTGGCGGTGCGCGAGCCCGCATGGAATGCTTGGCTCGAAAAATCGGCCAAAGAAAAATCAGAAGGAGCGTTCATGCGTCGTCGAGCGTTCACGGCCTCTGCCCTGGCAGCCTTCGCCGCACCGGCAATCGCCCAGCAATGGCCGACCAAACCACTCCGCCTGGTTATCCCTTATCCACCCGGTGGCCCGTCGGATGTCTCCAGCCGGATCGTCATGGAACGCGCGGCCCATCTCCTCGGCCAGTCGATCCTGTTTGACAACAAGGCCGGTGCCTCGGGCATGATCGGTGCGGAGTTCGTGAAGAACCAACCGGTCGACCATCACACCTTCCTGACGACCACGACGGCGATGGTGTGCATCACGCGCTACCTGCAGCCGATCCCCTTCGATCCGGACAAGGACATCGTGCCGGTGTCGCGCATGACGACCTCGTGGGGCGCCTTCGCCATTCATCCCTCGGTGCCGGGCAACACCGTCGCGGAGTTCGTGGCCTACGCCCAGGCCAATCCCGGCAAGATCAACTACGGTTCGGCCGGGCTCGCCACCATCACCCATCTGTTTGGCGAGATGCTCTGCCTCGAGGCCGGCATCAAGATGACCCACGTGCCCTATCGCGGCAGCGCACCCGCGACCAACGCGCTGCTGGCCGGCGAAATCCAGGCGCAGTTCGACCAGACGACGTTGCCGCATATCAAGGCCGGCAAGCTCAGAGCGCTGGCCATGCTGGCCGAGGTGCGCCATCCCGACTTTCCCGACGTACCGACCCTGCGGGAAACGGGATACGGCAAGGAGGGTGGCGATTCCTGGTTCGGCATCCTCGCTCCCGCCGGCACCTCGCCCGACGCCGTGGCCCGGCTCGACAAGGCGATTGCCGAGGCGCTGCGGGCACCCGACATCATCGAGAAGACCCACAATGGCGGGATGCGGGTAACCTATCTCAATCCCGTCGACTTCCGAGCTCGCATCGGCAGCGAGAGCCGGATGTTCGGCAGCATCATCCAGAAGGGCAACATCAAGCTCACCTGAACTAAGGTCCCGCCATGCCATCCCAGCCGCTGCGACATGCCGAGTATGACGATATCGCTGCCGAATATGCGGCCTCCAAACAGCTCCCCTTTCGCACTGTCGTCGAAGCGCCGACCCTGTTCCATCTGGCCGGCGACGTGCGGGGCCTCTCGGTACTCGACCTTCCCTGCGGCGACGGCACCTATTCGCGCGCCCTGGCGCGTCGCGGAGCGGCCTCGGTCCTTGGCATCGACCTGTCGAGCGCCATGGTCGAGCGGGCGCGGCAGACCGAGCGAGAGGCACCGCTCGGCATTTCCTATCGGGTCGGCGATGCCGCCGATCTGGGCACCGTCGGCGCGTTCGATCTCATCCTGGCGAGCTATCTCTTCAACTATGCGCGGACCCGCGCACAGCTCCTGGTCTTCGCCCGCGCGATCTACGCCAACCTGAAGCCCGGCGGACGGCTCGTCGGCATGAACGACAATCCGCGAACATCGCTCGACCGCTACGGTTCCTATGCAGCCTATGGCTTCGCGCGCGACGTCGAACGACCACGGCGCGAAGGCGCCCAAGTTCGCTACTCCTTCTTCAAGCCGGATGGGACGAGCTTCGGCTTCGACAATTTCTGGTTGGCACCGCAAACCTACGAAGAGGTCTTCGCCGAAGCCGGCCTGGCCGGTTTTCGCTTCGTCGACCCCATAGCGGTTTCGCCGGAGGGCGAAGACTGGAGCAGCTTCCTGGGTGATTGCCCGATCACCGGGCTCGCGGCACATCGGCCCGGTTAGACCAGACTCGCGGCCACAGGCAGGACAGCAGCAACGCTGCCAGCAACCCTCCTCCCGCCGTCACGAACGCGAAGCGGTAGCCGGCCAGAAAGCCCGCCATGCCGGCAAATCCCTCGGCGCCGCGGGCCTGCAGCGCCGTCAGGACCGAAGCACCTCCCACGATGCCCAGCGTTCGCGTCAGCAGTGAGAGACTGCCAGCGACACCGCGGTCGCGCGGCGGCAGGGTCGCGGTCACGATGTCCGTATAGGCAACCGTAAGCAGACCCTGCCCGATCCCTTCGAGCACCAGCAGGGACGCCACCAACAGCACGGGTGTGTCGATGCCGGTGAAGCCCAACGGCAGCAATCCCAACCCGACCAGTGCCACGCCAGCAAAGACCGTTGGGCGCTGACCGATGCGGCGGACAAGGAAGGCCGACAGCGGCGCGCCGGTCAGGCTGCCACCAAAAGCCATAGCGAGCACGATGCCGCTGCCCAACGGCGTCAGCTTCAGCACATTCGTCAGGTAGTAAGGCGTCAGCAGCAGGATCGAGAAGCCCGCCAGATTGGCGAGCACGTTGAGCACATTGGGAACGGCAAACCGCGCGTCGGCGAACAGCGCCGGCCGGATGATGGGCTCAGGGACGCGGTCCGCGTGGCGCACATAGAGAACCAGCAGCACCAGCGCGATCACCAGAAGGCCGAGCGCCCAGGCACCCGCCACCTCGCGGCGCTGCGACAGCACCAACGACAGGAGCAGCGTGCTCATGCAGGCGGCCAGCAAGACGGCGCCCAACGCGTCGAATGGACGTGCATCCGGCTTCGGCGACGGCAAGAGACCGGTGAGCGCCAAAGTCGCGAGCGCAATGGGCACGCGGACCCAATAGACGGCCGGCCAGCCCCAGACCTCGACCAACACGCCACCCAGGAAAGGGCCGACGGCTGCGGCCAGCGCCATGGCACTGGCGAACCCCGCCAGCGCCTTCGTCCGCTGACTTTCGGGAAAGAGCGAGGTGGCGAGCGCCGGTGTGCAGGCGAGCGCCAGTGCCGTGCCCACTCCCTGCCCGGCCCGCGCCCACAGGAACAGCGACCAGTCGGGTGCCGCGGCGCAGGCCGCGCAACCCACGGCAGAGATGAGGAGGCCGATGCGAAAGAGCAGCCGATGGCCGAACAGATCGCCCAATTTGCCGGCGACCAGCATCAGCGAACCGTAGACCAGCACGTAGCAGATCACCAGCCACTGCACGTCGCCCAGGGCGAGCTTGAAGTGGCCGGTGATCGCCGGCAGCGCGACGTTGACGGCAATGTCGAGCGGCGCCAGCGACGCACCGAGCCCGACGATGACGAGGCCGAGTTGAGGGCGCGTCACTTGCGACGCGCGCCCCTCATCAGAGATGCTTGCCCAGGAAGGCCAGCATGCGCTCCCAGGCGGCGTTGGCCGATTTCACGTCGTAGGCCTCGCTGCGCTCGTTGGAGAAGGCGTGCGCGGCGTCGTAGCGGAAGATCTCCGGGCTCTGGCCCGCGCCCTTCATCGCCTTCTCGAGGTCATTGACGGCGGCCGGCGTGCACCAATCGTCCTTGTTAGCGAAGTGACCCTGCAGCGGCACCTTGATCTTGGCGGGATCGGCGAGCTGTCCCGGCGGAATGCCATAGAACGGCACGCCGCAGGAGATGCCGCCGATGCGGGCACAGGCCGCGATGGTGAGCGCGCCACCCATGCAGAAGCCCATCACGCCGACCTTGCCGCTGAGATCAGCCAGATGCTTGACCGCTCCGGCGATGTCCTGGTCCGAGGCACCGACGAAGTCGAGGCCGCTCATCATATGGTTCGCCTCGTCGGGCTTCTGCGTCACGCGGCCCTTGTAGAGGTCGGGCGCCAGCGCGTTGTAACCGGCGCGCGCGAAACGATCGGCGACGCCGCAGATCTGGTCGTTGAGGCCCCACCATTCCTGGATCACGACGATGCCGGGCTTACCCTTGCCGGCCTCGGCCAGATAACCCTTGCAGGTCGAACCGTCGGGCCGCTTGAAGTCGATCATCGCCATGTCTCGTTCCTCCTCCTAGAGGCGCAGAGCTTAAAGGAGCTTGCGCAGTTCCGTCTTGAGAATCTTGCCGTAGTTGTTCTTCGGCAGAGCTTCCACGAACTTGTAATCCTTCGGCCGCTTGAAGCGCGCAATATTGTCGAGGCAGAGCTGGTCGAGTTCGCCCGGTGCCAGCGACGCCGTTCCCCGCTTTACGACGAAGGCCACGACCTCCTCGCCCCATTCGGGATGTGGCCGGCCAACCACAGAGCATTCGGCAACGGCGGGATGGAGATTAAGGACATCCTCGATCTCGCGCGGATAGATGTTGGAACCACCGGAGATGATCATGTCCTTGGAGCGGTCCTTCAACGTCAGCAAACCTTCTTCATCGAAGGCGCCGACATCGCCGGTCCACAGCCAGCCGTCGCGCAGCGATCGCGCCGTCGCTTCGGGATTGTTCCAATACCCCGCCATCACGGGATCGCCCTTGCAGATAATCTCACCGACCTCGCCGACAGGAAGCTGACGCCCCTCCTCGTCGACCACCCTCACCTCCATGCAGGAATCGGCGCGACCGGCCGACGCCAGCCGTTGCTCCCACCGCGGATGCTGGCGGTCCCAGTGATATTCCCTTGAGAGATGCGTGATGGTCATTGGGCTCTCGCCCTGGCCATAGAGCTGCATCAGCTTGTTGCCCAGGAGGTCGAGCGCGCGCTTGAGGTCCGCGACATACATCGGCGCGCCGCCATAGGTGATCAGCCTCAACGCCTGCGGCTGGAGATCGGCGACGCTGCCATGCTCGATCAGGCGCTTCACCATCGTGGGCGCGAGAAAGATGCTGCACTCCGGCCAACGGTTCATCAGCTCGACCGTCTCGGGCACTTCGTACTTGCCGCTCTCGGGAAACACCTGAACCGAGCCACGCCCAACCATGGGGAAATTCCAAAGGCCCGAGCCGTGGCTGATCGGCGCGGCATGCACTATCGAGCCGCCGGGCGGTGGGCGGTCGGCATCGGCATAGTAATTCAGCGTCATCGCCAGAAGGTTGCGATGCGTGAGCGTGGCCCCCTTGGGCCGCCCCGTCGTACCCGACGTATAGAACAGCCAGGCCGGATCGGTCGGTTCGGTCGACACCACGGGGCTGGGATCACCAACTTCCATGAAAGTGTAGGAGCGCGTGGTAACGTCCACGATCTCCTTGAGGTCCGGCGCCTCCTTGGCCGCCTCGGCAATCGTCTCAGCCAGGTCCGGCGTCACGAAGCAGATCCTGGCGCCCGAGTTCTCCAGGATGAAAGCGAACTCCCGAGCATGCAGCTTGGCGTTCATCGGCACCGCGCAAAGCCCGGCATGCCAGACCGCGTACATGACCTCGATCGCTTCCACGCAATTGGTCATGGCAAACGCCACGCGGTCGCCGCGCTTCAGCCCGAACCGGCCGGTGAGATGCGTGCTCATCACCGAAACCTTGCGCCAGAGGTCACGGTACGTGAGGTAGGGAGTCGTGCCCCGCGCCAACGCGGGAAGGTCGCGGAATTCCTGCGCGGAACCCAGAAGCAAATGGGCGATATTCATGCGGGATCAATCCTCAGGCGCGTGACTATTGCAGGCAGGGCAGCAACCTTGCAATGTGCGCCGCATGCAGGATTTCGATTTCGCCATCATCGGCGCCGGCATCGCCGGGGTTTCCGCCGCCTATCATCTCGCGCCCCATGCGAAAGTGGTCATTCTCGAGCGCGAGCATGTTGCTGCTTATCACACGACCGGCCGTTCCGCGGCGCTTCACTCGGAGACCTATGGCAGCGCGGAAATCCGGGCCATCACCGTGGCCTCGGGCCACTTCTATCGCCAGCCGCCACAAGGTTTCTCGGATCATCCGCTGCTCACGCCGAGGGGCGCGCTGATCGCCGGCCGGGTCGAACAAACGGAAGCATTGCAGAAAGCCGCCGCCGATTATGCACGGCTGGTGCCGAGCGTACGCTGGCTCGATCCCGCTGAAGCCTCGCACGTGCAGCCGCTGTTCAAGCCCGAGCATGTGGCCGGCGGCGCGATCTTCGAGCCCGAGGCCGACGACATGGACGTTGCCGCTATCCATGGCGGCTTCCTCAAGGGTGCGCGCGCCGCTGGTGGCGTGTTGCGGCTCAATGCCGAAGTCGCAGCTCTCGAGCGCAAAGACGCACGCTGGGCGATCCGCCTCGGCGATGGCGAGACGATCCATGCCGCCAACATCGTGAACGCCTCGGGTGCCTGGGCCGATGTCGTGGCCGGTCTCGCCGGCGCCAAGCCAGTCGGCCTGGTCCCGAAGCGGCGTACGGCCTTCACCTTCGACGCGCCGCAGGGACTCGATCTGACGAAGCTGCCCATGGCCATCGACTTCGACGAGACCTGGTACATCAAGCCCGAGGTCGGTCAGTTCCTCGCCTCGCCGGCCGACGAAACGCCGTCGGAGCCTTGCGATGCGCAGCCCGAAGAGCTCGACATTGCCATTGCCGTCGATCGCATCGAGACGGCGACCTCGCTGCAGATCCGCCGCATCAAGAACAAATGGGCGGGGCTCAGGAGCTTCGTCGCCGACAAGAATCTCGTCGCCGGCTACGATCCCAAGATCGAGGGCTTCTTCTGGTTGGCTGGCCAGGGCGGCTACGGTATCCAGACTGGCTACGCTGCCGGCCAACTCGCTGGCAGCCTGGCACTCGGCAAGGGCTTACCCTCCAGCGTCGCCGAACTCGGTGTTACCGAAGCGGCTCTTTCGCCGGCGAGGTTCGCCGCCTAAGGTCGCGCCCGCGATGCCCGCTTGATGGAATTGGTAGACATACAGGACTTAAAATCCTGAGGCCGCAAGGCCGTGCCGGTTCGAGTCCGGCAGCGGGTACCACCTCGATAACAAGTAGCTCGCGGGCCGGTCGCCACTCCGGCTGGCCATGTTTGGCTACCTACGCACCGTGAGGTCATGGCCGCTGCAATCCGGATATCCGCTCTGGGCGTGCCCCCGCTCATGGTGACCCTCCCCGGCTCCCGTGCGTTGAGCTGCGTGTCTGCGTTCCACGCCGCCGCGAGTTACAAGGGAATTACACGCGGCATCGCCGAAATCCCAGTGGAGGTTTTCAACAGGTAGTAGGTGGCCCCACCGTCGAAACCAGGGCTATGGGCAAGGTGCCACAAAGGAGGTCCGGCTTGACGTCGCGATGCAACAGCTCGACGGGGCCGCCACCCAGCCAGTCGTACAGCAAAGATGAGGGCGGCAGGTCGTCGAGGTGGAGGGTCGTGCCTTTCCACGCACCGGCAGACAAGGCGATAGTGTCGCCTTCCCCCAGCAGGCCAAGCGGCAGGCGCGGGACCACGACCAACAGCCACTCATTCTCCAGCATGCGTACGAAAGCCAGCACCGAGCCGGCCCAATTACCTTCGATGCGCACCGGTTGGTACGCGCCTCGGGCAAAGAGACGCGGAGCCCGTCGGCGCAGCTCCAGAGCACGCGTCATGAGCCTCTGTTTGAGACGGCCATCACGCCAATCGCGAGCCAGATCGACAAGCTTGCGGCGGTCGGGCGTGCGGCGGCGGTCGAAGTCGACCGGGCGGCGATTGTCGGGATCGACAAGACTCTGATCCCATAGTTCGGTCCCCTGGTAGATGTCGGGGACGCCGGGGAGGGTCAGCTTCAGCAAACACTGCGCGAGGCCGTTCACCGCGCCGGCGGGTGCGATGCAATGTGCGAAGCGTACGATCTCGTCGAGGAGGCCGGGAGAAACGCGATGGACGATCAAGCGTTCGATCGTGTCATGAGCAGCGGCTTCATAGGCTTCGTCAATGGCAGCCCAGTCGCTATGAAGCTTGGCTTCGCGTAGCGCCTTCTGCTGCCAGGCTTGCAATCGAGTGGCGAAGGCGGCGCACCCCGGCCTGTCATCCGTTGCGAGATCGAATGGCCAGGCGCCAACTAAGGTCTGCAGCAGCATTGCCCTGTCACCCGGCGAGAATGATCCACAGAAGGGCGCCATCGCCTCGACCCAGCGCCGTTGAAGGCGCGTCCACTGCTCCGGCACTTCACTTAACACTGCCAGCCGGGCGCGCACATCCTCACCGCGCTTATGGTCGTGGGTGGCTGTGGCAAGCAGCGCTTGCGGAAACGACACCTGCCGCGCCTCGACGCGAGCATGAAAGGCTTCAGGCGCCAGGGCGAAGGTCGCCGCATCGAAGCCGACATCGTTGCGCGAGAGCAACCGGCCGTAGCGGTAGAAGGCAGTGTCCTCGACGGCCTTGGCCGCGATAGGCGCACTGAGCTGCTGCAGTCGTGCCAGGGCCTGTGCAGGCCGCTTGCGGGAAAAGAGACCCAGCAGTGCTTCGAGCACCCATCGGTCCGTAGCATAACAAGTACGCGCCGCCGCCTCGGCCGTGTGACGCAGCAGGGCGAGATCGCTTGGCGCCAACCCTTCGGTCGTACCGTAGGTGCGATAGACAGGAAAGTGGGTCAGGAGTTCTGTCAGCACTCGACGTAGCGCGGGCAACGGTGTGTCGACACCCAGTTGTGCCTGAAACAAGCGGGCGCAGGCGTCGAGTTGAGCGGAGAAACTACGTGCCACAATAGCGCGACGAGCATTGAGTTCCTCAAGCGCGAAACGCGCGGGACGTCCACTAAGAAGAGACCAGGCGGCGGCGAGCACCGCTTCGCCATCCCCCGCGTGCTGGAGCGCGCTCACATCGTTCATGAAATCGTAGCCGGTTGTGCCATCACAAGCCCAATCCCTCGGCAGGGTTTCATCGCCCAATAGAATCTTCTCGACCACCAACCAGGCACCCGGCCGTTGATAGGCGCTGCCCAGATCGTCCAGCCGCTCGCGTAAAGCACGGCAATAGGCAGCCGGATCTCTGAGGCCGTCGACGTGATCGATGCGCAGCCCGTCGACCAAACCTTCTGCGTAGAGCTGCAGCGGCAACGCATGCACGGCCTCGAATGCGGCCGGCTCTTCCATGCGCAGACATACAAGCTCGTTTATGTCGAAGAATCGCCGCCAGTTGATACTGTCGCTGGCGGTACGCCAATAGGCCAACCGGTAGTGCTGTCGCTGCAGTACCTCCGCCAGCGGGCCCGCCTCAGTACCTGCTGCCAAGGGAAAGCGATGCTCAAAGTAGCGAAGCTCCGCGGCAGTACACGTTATCTCGCCTGCGGTGAGGATTTCCGACAGTGGGCGGCCCAACATCGGCAACAGGACCTTGCCGCGCAATTCGGGATCAGCGGTATCCCAGTCGATATCGAAGAAGCCTGCGTACGGGCTGTTCGGTCCCCGTGCGAGAACGTCGTGCCACCAGGGATTGGAAAGATCGGCCGCCATATGATTGGGCACGATGTCGATCACCAGGCCAAGCCCTGCCGCACGTGCCGTGGCAGCCAACGCAACAAACCGCTCCTCGCCGCCAAGCTCGGGATTGATGCGTGTCGGATCCACGACGTC
The DNA here is from genome assembly GCF_004297405.1 of Reyranella sp. Lineage (GTDB taxonomy): Bacteria > Pseudomonadota > Alphaproteobacteria > Reyranellales > Reyranellaceae > Reyranella. Next base: position 85,318 of record NZ_SCVC01000042.1, on the reverse strand, counting down.
GTAACCGTGCATCGACCCTCGGCGCGCAACGGTTATGGGCGAGGCATAGAGATGGCTGACACCCAGCTCGGCGAAATACGGCACCAGCCGTTCGGCATCGGCGAAAGTGAAGTCGGCATGGAACTGCAACCTGTAGGTCGCACGCGGAACGACCTGTGCGGGCCCAATCATCTGCGTCCGGCCGCAATCAGATCGATACGGCGACGCACGTCTGGCGACTCGAAGAGCGTGGCAGCGGGTAGATTGAGACGTCGACGCCAGTTGGGGTGTTCGTCGATCGTGCCTGGCAGATTGGGCTGATCGGCTAGCCCCAGCAGGTCCTCGAGGGGAGCGATCATCAGCGGGGACGGCGAGCGAGCGACGAAGGCCAGCGCGGCATCCACGGCAGGTGCCGTATCACCAGGTGGTGGTGGCGTGCGGCCAGCGACGCCCGCTCGGGCAAAGCTCTGCCAAAGACGGCCCCGATCCACTTCGCGCCGTGCCTCTTCATCGTCTGCGGCAAGGCCAAGGTCACGCCGGACGGCAATGTCTGCGCCGCTCCACCAACCGGCCGCTGTCGGGAGGTCATGGGTTGTCGTCATGGCCACTGCGTCGGGCCGCCAGCTTTGGGGCGAACGGAAGCCAGAACGGGAGCGCTGGAACCACAAGACATCCATCCCGGCAATGCCGGCGCGGCGCATGCGCGCGCGAAAACCCTGTGGCACCGTACCCAGATCCTCGCCGATCACGACAGCACCATGGCGATGGGACTCGAGCGCAACCAGCCGCAGCAGATCCTCGAAGGGATAACTCAGGTAGGCACCTTCAGATGGCATGGCCCCCTGCGGCACCAGCCAAAGCCGCAGCAGCCCCATCACGTGGTCGATGCGGACGCCACCTGAGTATCTCAGGCAGGCGCGCAGGGTCGCGAGAAACGGCTCGAAGCCATTTGCACGCAACGCCTGCGGCGAGAAACCGGCAAGTCCCCAATCCTGTCCGCGCGGATTGAAGGCATCAGGCGGCGCACCGACGGTGAGGCCGAGCAAAATGTCGTCCTGCCGAGCCCAGGCATGGCTGCCGTTACGATCCATGCCAATCGCCAGGTCAGCGATCAGACCAATGCGCATACCAGCGGCGCGCGCGGCCTCCTGCGTCACCGAAAAGGATCGGGCCGCCAGCCACTGCAGGAACTGGTGAAAACGTATCGTCTCCGCCTCCTTCTCAGCGAAGGCAACGACCTCGCGATCGAAGGGGTGCCGCCATCCCTCAGGCCACTCACTCCACGCCCCCGATGATCGGGTCTGCCAGTGGGCATGCAACGCTTCGAAAAGGGCATGCTCGCGCAAGGAGGCGCCCCCGTTTTGCACGAATGCAGTGAAATCTCGCGCCAGAGAAGTGTCTGCGGCAAGGTCGCGGTCGCGAAAATCTTCGAAGAGACTCCGCAGGAGGGCAAGCTTGGCGCCGGCCACTTGCGACCAATCGACCAACGATGCGGCTTGGGTATCCGACGTCGTTGGGGAAAGGAATCGCGCGACGCGCTCTGCGCCGAACAGATCCACCGGATCACCGAACAAGGGATTGAGGAACAGTCGGCTCGACGGCGAATAAGGACCATAACGCGCGGGATCGGCCGAGAAGAGACTGTGGACGGGGCTGAGCGCCACTGCGTCGGCACCGTGCTGTGCCGCAGACTCCGCGAGCTGGCGAACGGCCGTCGCATCGCCCACACCGCCATCTCCTGGTCGATGCAGGCTGTAGATCTGCGCGGCAACACCCCACATCGGACGACCCGCCGCCCGGTCCGCCAGCGTCACAGCGCAAGGTGGTGCCACGGCGACCGTCACTTCACCCGAGGCAAGACGCAGCCGGTAGTACCCGCTGCGATCCATAATGGGGCCAAAGGCGCGCTCGCGACGGTTCACGAACCGCAGCGACTGCACGCCCCCCGTCTCGTCAACAAGCTCGGCAACCTCGTCCACCTGTACAAACTTCGCCGGCAGAGCAAGCCGCGTATCCACGCGCAGCGTGATCAAGCGCGGCAGGCGCTCCGCTTCCTGGGACAGTCGATGCAGGCTCTCAGCGAGGTCCGAGGGAGTGGCGTTGAGAAAACCCAAGGCCTCGAGAATGTGCCGCAGCGAATCGATACCGACCCGTCGGTGATGCCCCTCCACGTCAACCCACTCATCGACGACGCCTGCGGCGCGCGCGAGATCGAGGAGGGCGACGTCGCTCATACCGCCCCATCGACGAAGACGACCGTCGTCGCGGCGTCCAATGTGCCATGCTGAGCACCAGCAGCCGCGCCCTCGTTCGTCGCGAAGATCAGCTGGCCACGCGGCGGTGCGAGCGTACAAGTCTCGCGCCCGAGGTTGGTCGCAATGGTGAGCACGGTGCCGTCGCCCAGTCGCCAGCGCGCCACGACGGCAGCGGGACCGCAGGGCATCGCATCGAGGGCGCGCGCTCCTTCAAGTCGCGGTATCAGGATCTTCGCGCGCAGTGACAGCAACCTGGCATAAAGGTCGCGGACTTGTTCACCACGGACCGGATCAGGCGCAGGAACGCTGATCTCGAAGGTCGCCAGCGCGTTCGGATCTGGAATGGAAGAAGCACTTTCTCCTGCCGCAAAGCCCGTGAATCCTGCGAACTCTCGCCGCCGGCCCTCCCGCACTGCGGCAGCCAGGTCGCCGCTGTGATCCGTGAAATAGAGAAATGGCGAAGCACTGCCCCTCTCCTCACCCATGAAAATCAGGGGGATCTGCGGGCAGAGGAGCTGCAGGGCAATGGCTGCATCGAGCGCATGTGGATCGGCCTGTGTACGAAGCCGGTCACCGAATGGCCGGTTGCCGATCTGATCGTGATTCTGCAGGAACAGTACGAAGGATGTCGGCGGGAGATCGGCGCTCGATGTGCCGCGTCGTACGCCCTTGCGGTAGTTCGAGACGTCGCCCTGATAGACGAAGCCCTCCGAGAGGCACCGCGCCAACCGACACGCCGGATCGTCGGCGTAGTCGGCGTAATAGCCGTCGCTCTCGCCCGTCAATAGAACGTGCAGGACGTGATGAGCGTCATCGTTCCACTGCGCATCGAAGTCATGGCGAAGATGATCGGCGACATTGCCGTCGTGCTCCAGGACAAGATGGACATGGCGGCCCGGCTCGATCGAACGCCGAACCTCGGCTGCCATCTCATCCAGCCAGTCTGCCTCTGAGATCGCATGTACGGCATCGAATCGCAGGCCGTCGAAGCGATACTCATGCAGCCAGTAGAGCGCGTTCTCGGTGAAGTAACGACGGACTTCCGGGCGACGAAAATCGATGGCGGCACCCCAGGGCGTGGCAATATCGTCCCGAAAGAACTCTGGCGCATAGGCGGCGAGATAGTTCCCGTCGGGTCCAAAGTGATTGTAGACGACGTCGAGGAACATCATCAGGCCTGCGGCATGGGCAGCATCGACCAGCGCCTTCAGTTCGTCGGGCGAACCATAGCTAGAGTCCGGTGCAAAAGGCAGCGCGCCGTCATAGCCCCAGTTGCGAGAACCGGGAAAATCGTTGACCGGCATCAGCTCGACTGCAGTGACACCGAGCCGAGCCAGCACCGGCAGCGCTGCTTGAACGCCGGCGAAACCGCCATAGGCGCCGACATGAAGTTCGTAAAGGACAGTCTCCTGCCACTTGCGTCCCCGCCATGTCGGTTGCCGCCATTGGTAGGCGCGTGGATCCACAACGAGGCTCGGCCCATGAACATCGTCGGCCTGCGCGCGCGAGGCTGGATCGGGTACGGTCAGGCCATTCTCCAGCCGATAACGATAGCAAGCACCAGCTCCGCAAGGCGCATCGGCTTCGAACCATCCTCGACCGACAGCGCGCATGGGTACTGGCGAGTGACCCTCGATCTCAACGGCAACATGCTGTTGCGCCGGTGCCCAAAAGCGAAAGAGTGTCAGGTTCGGCGCGAGGAGTGACGCCCCGAACGGCAGATCGCGGGCAAATCGGCCACTCATCCGGCCCTCATCGCAAGGGCCAGCACCAGACTACGAGGAGCTACCGAAATCTCTTCGCCGTCGAGATCGCGCTCCGGCGCTTCGGGCGCAGCGCTATCGAGAACGATCCGGGTCGCCCAGCGGGGTGGCGGTAGACGGAACCGATGTTTCTCCGCGGTGGCATTGAAGAGCACAGAAAGGATGGTTACCGATCCATCGTCGTCCCGACGAGCGCGCCGCAGCACGAGCGTCCGCTCTTCGGCATTGTTCCAGGAATCGCTCGAGATCACCTCACCCGAGGCATCGAACCAGGCTATGTCACGGATACCTTCCGCTGGCTCCTCGAGCCCATGCAGGAAATAGGGTGAACGCAGCACAGCATGTCGGTGACGCAACGCCACGATACGAGCGACAAACGCCGTGAGCGCCTGGCCCTCGCGTTGATCCAGCAAATCCCAATCGATCCACGAGATCTCGTTGTCCTGGCAGTAGGCGTTGTTATTGCCATCCTGCGTGCGACCGAACTCATCGCCGCCCAACAGCATTGGCGTCCCTTGGGCAAGAAACAGCGTGGCAAGCAGCGCTCGCTGCACGCGCTGGCGGGTGTCGAGAATGACGGGATCGGTGGTCGTTCCCTCCTCTCCCCAGTTGGCCGAGTAATTCTCGCCGTGACCGTCGTTGTTGTCTTCGCCATTCGCCTCGTTATGACGCTCGGCGTAGCTCACCGTGTCAGCCAACGTGAAGCCGTCATGCGAGGCAACGTAGTTGATGGACGACCAGGGTCGCCGCCAGCGGCGATCGAAGAAGTCACTCGAACCAGCGAGACGTGCGGCAAAGTCTGCGCGTTGCCCGGGGTCGCCGCGCCAGTAACGCCGCACACCGTCACGAAACCGGTCGTTCCATTCCGAGAATCCTGGCGGATGATTGCCAAGCTGATACCCCCCCGGGCCGATATCCCAAGGTTCCGATATCAGCTTGACTCGTTGCAACACAGGATCCTGCCGTATGGCATCAAAGAAGCCCGAACACGGGTCGAAGCCATAACTCTCTCGTCCCAGCGTAACGCCGAGATCGAAGCGGAAACCGTCGACATGAAACGCCGTCACCCAGTAGCGCAGCGAGTCCATCACCATCTGCAGGACGCGCGGCGTTGAAAGGTTCAGCGTATTGCCCGTACCCGTATCATTGACGCAGTGGCGGGGATTGTCGGCAACCAGCCGATAGTAGCTGGCATTGTCGAGGCCCCGGAACGAAAGCGTGGGACCTAGTTCGCTCCCCTCGGCGGTGTGATTGTAGACGACATCGAGAATGACTTCGATGCCAACGGCGTGCAGGCGACGGACCGCTATGCGCAGTTCATCGAGGGTACCATCGGACAGGTATCTTGGTTCCGGGGCGAAAAAGCCGATCGTGTTGTAGCCCCAATAGTTGCGCAGTCCCTTTTGCAGCAGGGGGCGATCCTGCACGAAGGCATGTATCGGTAACAATTCGAGCGTCGTGACACCCAGCCTGCGGAGATGGGAAATGAAGACAGGATCACCGACCGCTGCGAAGGTACCCCGCTCGTTAGTTTGCAGGTCACTCCGCCGCATGCTGAGACCACGTACGTGCGCTTCGTAGATCACCGTGTCCGACCATGGGATGGCGGGTGGGCGATCATCCGCCCAGTTGAAGCTTTCGTCCGCGACTACGGCCTTCATTACGCCAGGCGCGCTGTCGCGGCGGTCAAAGGAGAGGTCGGCACGCGGCGAGTTGATGCGGTAGCCGTAGAGAGCGTCGGCATTACGCCACTCGCCGGTGAGGCGGCGGGCATAGGGATCGAGCAAAAGCTTGTGCGGATTGAAGCGATGTCCTGCCTGCGGATCGTAGGGCCCATGCGCCCGGTAACCGTAGATCAGGCCGGCGCGCGCATTGGGCAGGTAGCCATGCCAGACCTCGTCGGTGCACTCCGGCAAGTCGAAGCGCGCGATCTCGCGCCGCCCCGAGGGATCGAAGAGGCAAAGCTCGAGCCGCGTCGCGTGCGCGGAAAAAACGGCGAAGTTCGTCCCAAGCCCATCCCAGGTCGCGCCCAGCGGGTTCGGTGAGCCGGTCAGGAGTCGATTGGGCCAGGGTGACGTCGCCATGTCAGTCCTCGCAGCGCAGCATCACGGTCGCGAGTGGCGGCAGAGTGAGCTGAAGGGAATGCGGATGACCGTGTGAAGCCTGTTCGATGGCATGGACCACGCCGTCGTTTCCGAGATCGCTGCCGCCATAGAAGCGCGAATCGGTATTGGCGATCTCGCGCCAGCGCCCCGTGCATGGCACGCCGATGCGGTAGCCGTGGCGTGGCAGAGGGGTCATGTTGCAAACGACAAGAACAGGCGCCTTCCCGGATGAAGAGGAGCGCAGAAAGGCAAAGACAGAGTTTGCATGGTCATCGCCCACCAGCCAGGCGAAGCCCGCGGGATCAGCATCGCGCTCATGCAGCGCAATCTCGTTCACGTAGAGACCGTTTAGATCATGGACCAATCGCTGCACGCCTGCATGCGCCATGTCGTCAAGGAGATGCCAGTCGAGCGACGCGTCATGGTTCCATTCGCGCTCCTGTGCGATCTCGCACCCCATAAAGAGCAGTTTCTTGCCAGGATGCGCCCACATGAAACCAAGATAGGCACGCAGATTGGCGAAACGTTGCCAGCGGTCGCCCGGCATCTTGGCGACTAGAGAACGTTTGCCGTGCACAACTTCGTCGTGGGAGATCGGGAGGACGAACCTTTCCGAGAAGGCATAGAGGAGGCCGAACGTCAGCTCGTGATGATGGAAGGCGCGATGCACAGGTTCACGTTCGATGTACTCCAACGTGTCGTGCATCCAGCCCATGTTCCATTTGAAGTTGAAGCCTAGCCCGCCGGGTGGCGCAGATGTGACGCCAGGCCATGCTGTCGATTCTTCGGCGACCATGATCACGCCTGGGCAACGCTCGGCGACCACCGCGTTGAGATGGCGCAGGAAGCCAATCGCTTCGAGGTTCTCGCGTCCGCCATAGACATTGGGAATCCAGTCATCGGCGGGCCGGCTATAATCACGGTAGAGCATCGAAGCCACGGCATCGACGCGCAGTCCGTCGACGTGGAAACGCTCCAGCCAATGCAGTGCGCTAGCGATCAGAAAACCTTGAACCTCGCGGCGGCCGAAATTGTAAATGTAGGTATTCCAGTCGCGATGAAAGCCCTCGCGCGGATCAAGATGCTCATAGAGCGCCGTACCGTCGAAGCGCGCGAGACCATAGCTGTCAGTCGGGAAGTGGGCTGGCACCCAGTCGACCAGGACCCCGATGCCGGCGCGGTGTGCAGCGTCGACAAAGCGGGCAAAGGAGTCCGGCGGACCGTATCGTGCCGCCGGCGCAAAAAGACCGAGCGGCTGATAACCCCAGGATCCACCGAAGGGATGCTCGGTGATGGGCAGCAACTCGATATGGGTGAAGCCCATGTCGACCACGTAGGGCACCAGCCGTTCGGCCAGGAAATCCCAGAGCGGCCGCTCGGTATGGGACGCCTGGTGCATCCAAGAGCCTGCGTGAACCTCGTAGATAGAGATCGGTGCCTGTGCCGATTGGCGGCCGGCGCGTGTCGCCATCCATTCCTGGTCAGTCCATCGGCCTTCAAAGGGAGAGGCGACGATCGACGCGGTTGCCGGCGCTGGCTCGGCCTGCTGCGCCATCGGATCGGCCTTGTCCGGTAGCCGGAGGCCACCGGCGCCTACGATATCGAACTTGTAGGGTGCTCCGGCCATCACGCGGGGCACGAAGATCTCCCAGACACCGGCCGGATAGCGCAGCCGCATGCCGTGGCGGGTACGATCCCAGGAATTGAAGTCGCCGATCACAGCAACGCGTTCGGCGCCGGGCGCCCAAACCGCGAATCGTACCCCGGTCACACCGTCGATGGTCGCGACGTTGGCGCCCAGCGCGTCGGCCAAATGGAAATGACGCCCTTCGTTGAACAAGTGCAGATCGAGGTCACCCAAAAGCAGTCCAAAGGCATAGGGATCTTCCGTTTCCTGTACCGCATCCGGCCACTCGATTCGCAGAAGGTAGGGAGAGGCATCCGCCGTTGGCCCCTCGAAAAGACCATCGACGATGCCAGCACGGAGAGTGCCGATCGCCTGCCGGTCAGTGCGACGCAACACCTCCACCGATCTCGCGCCTGGAAGGAATGCACGCACGATCCGACCTGTGGGGCCATCCTGAGGGCCCAAGACCTCGAACGGCCTGCCATGGATCCCTGCAGCCAGCGCCTCGGCGGCGCGCCGATCGAGACGGCGAGCCGGGTCCATGGAGGGGCCTAAGTCATTCATCCGGCTTCCCCTGGCGGTGCGTCCTTGAGGAGGCGGGCTGCGATGCGCGCCAGGCCAGTCAGTGGGATCGCGACCCATGCCGGTCGGTTAGCAGCCTCGTAGCAGATCTCGTAGGCGGCTTTCTCGGCGAGGAAGAAGTCGAGCAGCTCGCCGCGATCCATCCCAGGCAACCCTGCCGCGGCCTGGCGATAGGTGGCAAGGAAGGCGCGCTGTGCCCCTTTGCGTAACCGCGTCACCAACCGTAGGCGGCGCGCTTCGGGGACGCGATTGGCCACGAAGTTTTTGGGATCGAGCGTGGTTGCCGCAGCGTAGTCGACCGAGCGCAGCAATCCCGCAACATCGCGCATTGGGCTCGCCTTGCGGCGACGTTCGGCAAGCGGCCGCGCTGGCTCCCCCTCGAAATCGATGATGTAGGCATCGGCGCTAGCGACCAGAACCTGGCCGAGATGAAAGTCGCCGTGGATGCGGGTCATGATCGAACCCAACCCGCTCATGGCGAGCCGGCGCATTGCTTCACTGAGTTCCGCCCGCCGCTCGAGAAGCTGCTGCGCATCGGCCGTGACGGTCTCGCTTTCCCAGCCCTTGCGATCGGCAATCACCTCCATCGCCTGATTGAGGAGGCCACCTGCCCTCTCCGTCCATGCAGCGACGTCATCGGCCTCGGCCAGTCGCGGCGAAAAGGCCTCGTTCGAGGTTGGCCGCGCCAGAACCTGGTGCATGGCACCGAGCTGGCGGCCAATCGCGCCAGCGAAGGCATGGTAGTCCTCGATATCGTCATCGCGCGACTCCGTGGTGGCCTCGCGACTGGCAAGATCGTCGAGCCCGCGGTGGAACTGGTTCAGCGTCCAAGTCCAGGCATCTCCCTGGTTACGCACGAACGCCTGCACGACGGCGAGCGCATGACGCTGACCGTCGGGCGAGATGCGGCTCACCTCACCCAGCAACGCCGGCGCATTGGCGAAGCTCTGGCTCGTCAGATACCGGCTCATCTCCGCTTCTGGATGCTCACCGGGCTGGATACGACGGAAGATCTTGAGCATCGCGGTATCGTCGACAATCAGCGAGCTATTGGACTGCTCGGCCGATAGCCAGATAACCGGAGCGTCCGGCGGTCGCTGCAACAGCTCGATCTTGTCTGGTGTCGGCTCGAAGACGATCTTGCCTTCCGGCCCTTCGATAGTCGTGCCAGCAGCCAGCGCCGTCAGCATCTCGCGTGCGAACTCCGGCAGGGCAAAGGCGTCCGTGAGGAGGCCGACACGCCGTCCGCGTCGCACGCGCGCCAGGGCCAACTGCGATGGCAGCGCTGCACTCTGTTCGTCTTCCCAGCTCACGGAGAGCGGCAACAGCCAGCGAGTGTTCTCGCCACCTGCCGTCACGTCGATCTCTCCCAGCAGCAAATCCCCCTCCCCACCCGGCAGGCGGGCCAGATAGGCGAAATGCGATGCCTGAAGCTGCTTGTCCTTGGCACCGAACCATCGGCGCTTGGCGAGATACGGAGGAAGCGCCTCGCGTTCGAGAACGGGCGCCATCGCTTGCACGCCATCAGCCAGTCGGGCACGCAGCACCACGGTCACATAATCCGGCAGCGGCTCCGGCGCGGGCGTATGCCAGGATGGCGCCTCGCTTTCGCTCGCCAGGATGAACCAGTAGAATCCGAACGGTGGAAGGGTCAGCAGATAGCTGAGTTGACCGATCGGCGGAAACAGCGAACCGCCGTTGAGTTCGATGGGTACGCGTCCGACGAACTCCGAGAGATCGAGCTCCACGGCCTGGGGTGAGCGCGCGACATTGGCGACACAGAGAATGACCTCGCCATCGAGTTCGCGGAGATATGCGAGCACCTTGCGGTTCTTTGGATACAGAAAGCGCAGAGTTCCGCGTCCGAAGACCCCATGGGTGCGACGCACGGCTATCATGCGGCGCATCCAGTGCAGCAATGAATGCACGTCCTTCGTCTGAGCCTCGACGTTGACCGTCTCGTAGCCGTAGAGCGCATCCATGATGGATGGAAGCGCCAGTGCCGCCGGATCAGCCCTTGAGAATCCACCGTTGCGATCCGGGGACCACTGCATCGGCGTGCGGACGCCATCGCGATCGCCGAGCCGGATGTTGTCGCCCATGCCAATCTCGTCGCCGTAGTAGATCACCGGCGCTCCGGGCATTGAGAACAGCAGGCAGTTCATCAGCTCGATGCGTCGACGATCCCGCTCGAGCAATGGCGCCAGACGACGGCGGATACCGAGGTTGAGACGTGCCCGACGGTCCGTGGCGTAGGTCTGCCAGAGATAGTCCCGCTCCGAGTCCGTCACCATCTCGAGGGTGAGTTCGTCGTGGTTGCGCAGGAAAATCGCCCACTGGCAGTTGTCGGGAATCTGCGGCGTCTGACGCATGATGTCGGTGATGGGAAACCGGTCTTCGCGCGCCAGCGCCATGTACATGCGCGGCATCAACGGAAAATGAAACGCCATATGGCATTCGTCGCCCTGACCGAAATACTCCTTGGTATCCTCCGGCCATTGGTTGGCCTCGGCCAGCAGCATGCGACCAGGATAGGAAGAGTCGATCACCGCACGAATGCGTTTCAGAACGTCGTGCGTCTCCGGCAGGTTCTCATTGTTGGTGCCTTCGCGCTCCACGAGATAGGGCACGGCGTCGAGCCGTAGCCCATCAATGCCCATGTCGAGCCAGAAGTGCATAACGCCCAGCACAGCCTCGAGCACTGCCGGATTGTCGAAATTGAGATCAGGCTGATGAGCATAGAAGCGATGCCAATAGTAGGCCTTGGCCTCCGGGTCCCATGTCCAGTTCGAGCGCTGACTGTCGACGAAAATGATACGCGTGCCGCTATACTTCTGATCATTGTCGGACCAGACATAGAAATCGCGCTCGTTCGAACCAGGTGGCGCCAGACGGGCCCGCTGGAACCACTGATGCTGATCGGAGGTATGATTGATGACGAGTTCGGTGATGATCCGGATACCCAGACGGTGCGCTTCATCGATCAGGCGCTTCACGTCATCAAGCGTGCCGTATTCGGGATGGACGGCGGTGTATTCGGCGATGTCATAGCCATCGTCCTTCCGGGGCGATGGATAGAAAGGCAGCAACCAGATCGTATTGATACCCAACTCGGCGATGTAAGGCAGACACGAAATGAGGCCGGGAAAGTCACCTATGCCGTCGTTGTTGGAGTCGAAGAACGACTTCACGTGCAGCTGATAGATGATGGCGTCCTTATACCAACTTGCATCGGTAGCAACCGGCAGGGTGACATCGGTGACCGGTGCATTCATGCCGCCCTCCGCGACGAAAGACGCCAGATCGCAAATGGCAAAGTGGCCGGGTTGAGCGACACGCTTTGCATCTTGCCCTGCCACGCGAACCGCGCGTCTCGAACCAAGTCCTCGACCTGAAGCACGCCATCGTCGGGCAACTTCCATTCCCAAAGCGGAAGTTCAAAGTTCGCGTGCTGGGGCCCATGAGGATCGAGGCTCACGGCAACGAGGATCATGTCGTCGGCACCGGGCTCCCGCTTGCCATAGACGAGCACTTGGTCGTTGAAGGCATTGTAGAACGTCACGCCGCGGTGACTGTGCAACGCAGGGTAAGTTCGGCGCAGCCGATTGAGCAGCGTGATCTCGGCCACGATGTTGCCAGGTGACGCGAAATTGCGCGGCCGTATCTCGTATTTCTCGGAATCGAGGTATTCCTCCCGCCCCGGAAGGGCGGTCGCTTCGCAAAGCTCGAAGCCCGAGTAGACACCCCAGAGGCCTGACAGGGTGGCGGCCAAGGCCGCTCGAATCAGAAAGCCGGCACGGCCAGAGCTTTGCAGGAAGATGGGGTTGATGTCGGGGGTGTTGACGAAGAAGTGCGGGCGGAAGAAATCCACGACCTCGGTCGTCGTGAGTTCCCGCAGATAGTCGATGATCTCCTGCTTGCCGTTGCGCCACGTGAAGTAGGTGTAAGACTGAGAGAACCCCACTTTGGCCAGCCGATACATCATCTTCGGCCGCGTGAAGGCCTCTGACAGGAATATGACGTCGGGGTGCCGGCCGCGAATGTCGCCGATCATCCACTGCCAGAACGGCAAGGGCTTGGTGTGCGGATTGTCGACGCGGAAGATGCGGACGCCCTCACCCACCCAATGCAGCACGACGTCGCGCAAGGCGAGCCACAAAGCAGGAATCGCACCGTCGGCGTAGAAATCGACATTGACGATGTCCTCGTACTTCTTCGGCGGGTTCTCGGCATATTTAATCGACCCGTCGGGTCGGTGCCGAAACCATTCGGGATGTTCCCGGAGCCAGGGATGATCGAGTGAGCATTGGATGGCAAAGTCGAGAGCGATCTCCAGGCCATGATCGTGCGCCGCGGCAACGAGGCGGCGGAAATCCTGTGGCGTGCCCAGGGCCGTATGGATCGCGTCGTGACCGCCGCCCTCGCTGCCGATGGCGTAAGGACTGCCCGGATCGTCAGGGCCGGCGGAGAGACTGTTGTTGCGGCCCTTCCGGTTCGTATGGCCGATCGGGTGAATTGGCGGGAAGTAGAGGACGTCGAAGCCCATTTCCCGCACGCGCGGTAGCGTGGCAATGACATCATCGAACGTGCCGTGACGGCCGGCACTGTCGGTGATCGAGCGTGGGAAGAGCTCGTACCAAGCGGCAAATTCTGCCTGAGGCCGCTCGACCTCGACGGCAAAGGGTCCTTCGTACGCAGGTAAGTGGCGTTCGGCGACGGCGGCGACGCGCGTCCGCGCTTTCAGGGAGGTCAGTTCTGCGACAGCGGTATCCGCGGCTCCGGAACGAGCGGCCGCAGCCAGCGCGGTGATGGCGGGATCAATATCGCCGAGGGACTGGAGGAAAGCATCAGCTTCACTCAGTTCGACAGCGATATCGACGCCAGCGCGATGCTTGACCTCCATCGCGTGGCATAAGCTGGCGTACTCATCACGCCACGCCTCAATGGAGAAATGGTGGCGCCCGATGCGGCCTGGCGTCACCGTCGCTAGCCAGCGATCATTGCCAACCAATCTGAGCGGAACGATCGACCGGTCCTGTTTGTCGGCGGACCACCATGTCAGTTCGGCAGCCAGCACGTCGTGGCCATCGGCAAGAATATCGACCTCGATGGTCAGGGGCCGACCAACAATATGCTTCGCAGCAAAGCCGGCACCCGCAACCACGGGACTCACACGTTCGATGGCGACTGGAGAACGAGCCGCCGCCAGCTTGGCGTCTCGTTTGTCGTTGCGGCGAGACGCACGCACGGGCTCGGTTGGTGCAACCTCGACGACCAACACCTCTCCAGGCTGCAATAGACGAGGCGCCAACGGCCCTTCCGTCTCGATCGCCACCAACCCGAGGCCAGCCATTGGCGGCAAAGGCTCAAGGCCGAGCGACACCTCGGCAGGTGTTGACTGGGTATTGACAGCGATGGCGACTCCGCAGCTTGCTTGCCGCGCATCGTCGCGATCGGTGCGCACGAACATTGCGACGGCAGCATCGGGAGCCGAGAGCGCTCGCAGTTCGCCTGTAACGCGCTTGCACGCCAGCTTGTCTGCGAGTGCGTGAGCACGCCTCGTCTGGCACGGCTCTTCTACTCCCCCCGGCATGAACACACCATGGGATGCGGCGGCCGCGAGCATGAGATTACGGGTCAGCCGCTCCGCCGTTAATGAAACTGCTTCGTAAGGTGGAGCGACAACGCCCAGCACCGGCGCGATACGCCGCAAGGCTTCATATTCCTCGACGAGCCATCCGGCCCTGCCATCCCACCAACAGGTCGAAGCAAAAACCGCGCTGAGACCGGCGTCTGCCAGTTCACGATGCCGCGCCCAATCCAGCCCCGGCGTCCAGCCCCAGAGGTCGCACGCTGTCTTGGCGCGAACCGCATTGACGATCGGCCGCAGCGCTTGACGCGGCAGATCAGCCACGCCGAGAAGACGAAACCCCCGGGCGCCCGAACTCACGAGCGCCGCCAAGTGCATTGCCCACCATTCTGCGGCACGGCTCTCCGCCCCCTCCCGCAGCACGGCCGATAAGACGTCTCGTCGGGTGTGCCGAGGATCGAGCGGATTGAGGCCCGGGAACTGGTGATAGATACCGGTGAGGCCTTGCGCTGACGCTCCGTTGCAGGCCACACGATCGAGCACGATATCAACGAATAACGAGAGGCCCTGCCTGTCGCTTCTCCGGGCGAGCTGCTCGACGACCTGCACTGGAGAGCCAACCTGCGCCCAAGACTCCAACGAGCGGGAGTGATCGGCCACCAGAAGCGGATCGCTCGGTTGTGCCAGATCGAACAACGGACCGAGGCAGATGCAATTCGAGCCCACTTCGGCGGCGCGCCGTGCGGCAAGGTCAAAGTCTTGTAGCGAGTTCAGACGGCGCAAATCGAGGTGAGTCACATTCAATGCTCGCCCACCGGCGGCGGCTGACATATCGGCGTCCGTCGCCCCTGCGGTGCCGTGCTCCCTCATGGAAATAGCAACACGCCACGGGTGAAGTGGTTCCCTGACGTGGCATAAACGACAACCGCATTCAGAGCGCACTTACTAGATATTGGGGCCAAGTCCTGTGGTTGGAACAAGCACGCTCAAACGGAGCGGTACGCCGCCTAGGGCAGAGCGATGTCGACGATGACCGGAAGGTGGTCAGAGATCGCACGCGCCTCGGGATCAGTGTGACTGCTTAGCAGGGCTTCCGGCGGTGAGAGATAGACACGATCGAGCTGGAAAATTGGCAGCCACGAGGGAAAGGTGCGGTGGCGACTGCAGCCCGGCAGGACGCTCGCCAGGCTGCGACGCACGGAGCCTGCCCAGAGCCAGTCATTGAAGTCACCGAGCGCGATTGTCGGGCGGTCCAATGCACCCAGCATCCCGAGCAGTGCGCCCGCTTGGCTGTGGCGCTCGCGCAGGCTCAAACCCAGATGCGTAGCGATCACGCGCAGCAGACCATAAGGAGTAGCGACGTCGCTACAGATCGCGCGCCGCGGTTCGCGCTCCGGATACGAGAGATCGTGGATCTCGGTATTGGTCAGGGGCCAACGACTGATCAGCGCCTGGCCGTAGGCGCCATCCGCCGTAATCACCGTGCGCGCGCCCACGCCGTGGTTACCCAGTGTTTCCTGCAGCACATCGAACGGATCGCCGACGTGAGCCTCGCGCACCCGACGCGAATCGATCTCCTGCAGAGCCACGATATCGGGGGCATGGCGCTTCACCAGGGCCAGGACGCGATCGAGGTCGAAGCGCGGATTGCGACCGAGCGCGCCATGGATATTCCAGGTCATCACACGGACACGACTCAAGGGGCGTCGCCTCCGAGACGTGACACGGCGGCCTGCGCGGCAAGAGACAGGCCAATCCAGGCAGCGACACAGAGCGCCAATAGCGCGATCTCGCTGGGAACGGGATGAGTGAAGACCCGCACGATGCGGTCGCCCATCAGGCAGAGGGCGACTAGGCCTGGCCCCATGCCGATCAAGGTACCGAGAACAAAGTCGACTGGACGGATAGAACTTGCGCCAGCAGCGAGATTTACCAGGGTGAAGGGCGCGATCGGCACGACTCGAAGCGCCACCATCGCCAGTAGGCCTCGTCGGCGCAGCCGCGCGCGCAGCTTATCCCAGCGTGCCCCCAGCAATCCTGCGAGCGCCTCCTGCCCGAACCGATCACCCAGCGCGTACATGACGAGCGCGCTCGCCGCCGCACCCAGGGTGGCATAGAGCATGCCGAGCCACGGACCAAACACGGCAGCCGTTGCAACAATCATGACAGTGACCGGGAATGCCACTGCGCCGCCAACTAGGAATGCCGCGATCACGAATAGAAAGGCCCACGGTGCGCCACGAGCAGCGGACAGAAAGTCGCCAACCTGGTCAGGCTCGGCCAAGCCAGACAGGCCAGTGATTTGCCAAGCAAGTGTCAGCGCGACAACCAAGGCGGCTGCGAGGCCAAGCTTCAGCGCCGGCCCACGCGGCAAGACCCGGCCACCATGCAGGACCAGACGCGGCAGGACGCGGCCAGCCAGGCGCCCGAGCCGCAGCGGCCTCACGGGGTCGGCGACCCGTTCTGCGAGGCGGGCAAACAGGCTGTGATCCGGGAGGCCGTCCTCGATCGGCCGCAAACGATGACCACCGGCGGACAAGGTGTCGACGGCGCGCACAAGTGAACCATGAGCAGCCAATACCGCCGTCACCTCTTCCGACGGCACGCCACAATGTTCGCCCAGCAACCGATCACGGATCCGCACGATGGCCGCGCGCTCATCATCGTTCACTGCCTCCACGGCGAGATCGCATTCGGTGTCCGCGCCCATCGATCGGTTATTCATATTGGCCGACCCCACGCGCAGGAAGATGTCGTCGATCACCATGATCTTTGAGTGGATCATCGTATGCGTGGAGCGACCGTCCCGCTCCACCGACGGATAGACCAGTCGCACCCTGTCACCACCCGCGGCCTTTACGGTGCGCCAGAAACGGATGCGGCCGTTGCGCATGGTGCGACGCTCGACGAAGGAATCGTGGCTACGGGGCGCCACGATCACGACCTCAAGGGCCGGATGCCGCCTGAGCTGAAGCGCCAGGCGCGCGGCAATGCGGGGCGAGGTCGCGAACTGGTTTTCTATATAGATCGAGCGCTCGGCATGGCTGATCGAGTCGAGGAATAATGCCTCGACCTCGTGAACAGCCGCCTCGCCGTTGTAGCGTGGCTGAGTGCGGGCAATGCCGATGCCGATATCGGTGAAGTCCGGCCGATAGCTGTCCGGCCAGGGATCACCGTATGGCTCGATCGCGGGCTCGCCTCCCTTGGCATGACACCAGCGTTGCCGCGCCAGCAGCGCCAGCGCACGCGCCGCCTCGCCGTCGACCATCATTTGGATGTCGTGGAACGGCCGATAGGGCTCACCTGAAGGATCGACACGCCGTGCATTGTCGAGTTCATGCTTCGGGGTATCCCAGCGGCGGATAGTAAGATCGAGACCACCTGAAAAGGCCAATGCATCGTCGATCACCACGAGCTTCTGGTGCTGCGAAGAGCCGAAAGGAACAGTTGAGTCGAGGCACAGGGTGACCTGCTCGGGTAGCTGCCATTGCAGGGAGAGCCGCGGCAAGGGCTCACGTTCGTGGGCATAAAGCAGGGAGTAGTCCCAGAGGAGGAGATGAACCTTCAGATCAGGCCGGGCTTTCACCAGATCGGCCAGGAAGGCTGCGAGACTGGCGGGATGACCATCGGCCAACGGCTCGTCGCCCTGAAGCTTCGTGCGACTGTCGATGTCCCAGCCGACAATGAAGATACTGTGCTGGGCCTTGAGGAAAGCCTCGCGTACAGCCGCAAAAAAGGCCGCGCCGTCAACCAGGACGGCAGCTCGACAGGCACGTTCTATCCGCCATACCGTGCGGCCCGGCTGGAGGATGGCCGAATTCATTCTCGTCTAACGCGCAACCAAGCGCAACGATCCCTACCCAGGCGCTGATTTCCTAACGCTGGTCGATTTCACCATCGCTCAGGAGGCTGGCCGCCAGAGCACCTTCCATCGCCTCATCCAGGCGGAACGTCCGTTGTGTCGCCCATTCAGGATAGCGATCGGTCGCCCCAGCGTGCACGGACACAGCGAAGACGTCTGCGTCCTGCGTCTCTTCGAAGACACAAAGGATCTCTGGGAAGCCACTGGCTCGCGACACGGTGAGCAAGTAGGCGCCGGCCAGATCGTAACTGCGCAAGACCCGACTGACGAGATCGCGTATGGCGCGCAAACGCAGCGAGCCCACCTCGTCGGCGCCAACGCTCGTCACAACAGCGACCACAAGATGACCAGCGTGGCCATGTGACAGGAGAAAAGCGGGCCAAGAAACTGCACTCATGAACAAAGAACGCGCACGCGTGACAACCGCTGCATGATTTGTGCTGCGGCAGGATCAGCCTTGCGTCATGGCGCAGCGAGAAGCTGCCGAGTCAGATCGGCGCAGGGGACGTCCTTTGCTGAGCCGAAGACCGGCGTTGGAAGGGGAAAGACCCGGCCCAGTGCAATGCGCGGCTCGCGGAGCTTGCCTTCGACCATGACCGCGCCATGCAAGTCGAGTAGGTCGAAGCTCTTAGGGTCCGCGTCTACTTCGACTTTCACCGTCTGGCTCTGCAGCGAAACCTGCCCCCTGACGTAGAGCACGGATTTCTGGGTATCGAGCAGGGTGCGATCGAAGGTGACCATGCCCTTCTGGAAGTTCAACCGTCCCACCGCGCACTTGATCGGGATGCGATTGTCGCCCGTCACATAGAGGACAAGTGCGTCGAATATCTGCAAGCCGGCCAAGCTCACCATCAAGCTACTGACCGAACCACCGCCAAAGGCAAAAGCCATGTGGCCATCGGCTGAGCCCATCACCTGCGCGAGCGAGCGGCCGTTGCCGGCGAGCGCGACACGGCCGTGCACCTTGCCCTGCGTGGTGTCGAAGTAGCGCGACTCGCGGAAGAAATTCTTCAGTTCGATGTCGGTCAGCACTAGGTTGGCGCGAACCCGTGGATTGTCGGCGCGTGCGTCGATGGTCAACTCGCCCGCTATCGCACCGCCTCCCAGTACTCGCATGGTAAGCGGCTTCGCCATTGCCTTGCCATCCTGGATCATGACGCGGAAAGCGAGGGCCTGCACCGGCAGCCAGGGAGGCGCGACCACCCGTTTGGCGTCCAGGGTCACGTCCATGTTCATGGCCCGCAGCTTCTCGGTGTGTAGCGGGATGTTGGGGAAGAGGTCGCCCTTGGCCTCGAGTTGTTGCTGTGTCTGGGCCTGCTTGGCCGAGACATTGGCCTTGCGAGCCGGCGGCGCGCCCACAAGCGGTGCCAGATCCTCAAAGACTAGTTTCTGTGAGACCAACTTTGCGGTCAGGAACTCGGGCTTGCGGCGCTCATCGATCGTCACCTCACCGGTGAGGTCGCTCTCGCCGACACGCCATTTCGACTTGACGAACTTCCAGAGGCCGGGCTCGCGCTCGAGCTTGCCGCTGATAACGTAGGGAGGCGTCGGCGGCCCGGGAATGCCCAGCAGTGGGTAGATGTCAGAGAGGTTCGGCCCTTGAAGGGTGAGATCGACATCGGCACCCGTCCACTGGAAGGGATCCTGCACCGTACCCTTGGCTTTGAGCTTGGTCGCACCGAAGACGACGTCGAGATCGACCGGATAGGGCTGCTCTGTATCGCGCAGCGCCAGTGCCGAGCCGCCAACGAAACGCAGGCTAAGCGGTTGGCCCTCCAGCTTTCCTTTCAGCTCCAATTCGGCCTGCGCCTGCTCACCCGCTTTGCCGGTGGCCGTCGACACGGTACCGTCGAGCTCGAGCTTTCGCTTGGGGTCGCGGTAACCGAGCATGCCGTCGGTGATTTCGAGCATGCCGATCAGTGGCGTCTCGTAGCGATTGTCCGGCTCGATCGCCTTGACAGCTCCCGTAGCCACCGGGGTTTCGCCCATGCTCCAATTGAGCTGCTCCTTGTCACCAACCTCGATCTCGATCTGGGGTTTGCGCAGCACGAGGCGCGGAAGTACGAGATCACCCTTCAAAAGGGGCCAAAGGCGGATGTCGAATTCGACCTGCTCGACCTTCAGCATGTGCGGGGCTTTACCCCATTCGGCATTGGCGACCTCGACGCCGTCCAACCGCACGTTTGTCGTCGAGCCCCATTCGAAGGTGACCTGCGCGATGCGCGTCTTGCGGCCGGTATAGTCGCTGGCGTGCCCCTCAATCTGGTCGCGAAGCCATTGAGAGGTCGCAACAAAATACAAGGCGCCGGCCGCCACTACGGCCAACCCCAGCACAATGCCGGCCGACCAGGCCAACGCCTTAGCGATGCGCCTCATTGCAGCGAAACGAGACAAACGGCGGCGTGGTTGCCGCCAAAGCCAAAGAGATTGGTGTGTGCCGCCTTAGCCAGATAGCATTCGACTCACGCCTCGCCGTTGCGCCCCAACCGCTTCAACCACCGCTGCATCCGCGCTCCTTGTGCATGTCCAAAGCACGAAGATGAGCAGCGATAATTGCCGGGCCGGCGACCACGACGATCTGATCGAGAACCCCCGACTCGAAAACTCTGGCACGCATGGAAAGAGAAGGCTTTCCATCCTGCGCGCCGGCGCGGGTCACAGTCATGAGCACCCCCCAAGATCGGCCAGTCGGTGGCGAAGTGGGTGGCACCAGGGATGGTGGGGCTGGCGGTAACGCGCTCAACGGCAGTTGTTCCACATCGACGAGGAAAGCTGCGGCAGCTTCTGCAGCAAACAACGTCATCGAGAATGAATTGGCGCCTTCGGCCAAGCGGTGGACCAAGTGTCCTAGCGCAGCCACAGGCAGCATCGTCAGCGGCGGCAAGCTGACCGGCTCTGTGCCCTCCCGCGTCGCAATCTCCCCTTGGATCTCGCCGTCAGTCCGTCGAAGGGTACCCTTCGTTTGATGCTCTGCGCCATTCAGGAACTGGAAAGTGCTGTAGCGCAACCCTTTCCCCTGTCCGTCTTCTTCACCCTCGGACCGGAAGGCGAGATCGACCTTGAAAGAAGGAGTCAGGGACACATCGGAAGTGATGCGGCGCTGAATCCGCCACACATTGCAATCTGAAGTAAGGTCTTGAACTGCCGTACCCACGCGAGGTGCATTCGCGGCAGTACCCAAACGCAACGAGTACTCGGCACGATGTGGTTGGGGTTGCGCACTTGCGACGTGCGAGACCAAAAGCCCGACGATGACGATCAAGAAGGGCCGAGCAGCCTTCATCGTCAGCCCTTCCCACCTTCCGGCGAAGCCGGACGCGCAAGCAGCGCGGGGCGGAACAGCAAAGTTACGAGAAGCTCCCAACCGAGCGAAAGCATCAGCAGGCGCCCCATGCTGGCCGTGCCCGGATGGCTCGAAAGCCATAGCGCGCCGAACGCCGTGGCGGTGGTCAGTGCACTGAAGACGACGGCTCGCATCAGGCTCGACTGCAGCGGCGCAGTCTCGCCGGCCCGCCATGCCATCACGAAGTAGATGTTGAAGGCGACGCCAACCCCGAACAGCAACGGCAGGGCGATGATGTTGGCAAAGTTCAACGGCAGATCGAGGACGGCGCAGGTAGCAAAGGTTAGCAGCCCGCTCAGGAAAACAGGCGCCATGGTGAGCGAGACGTCCCACACACGGCGCAGCGAGATCAGTAGTATTGCGATTATGGCAATGGCTGAGTACGTGCCTGCCTGCAAGAAAGCGGTCACTACGCTGTCACCCGCGGCGCGGATCGAGATGGGCACGCCCGTGGCGTCAGGTGAGATCTTCTGGACGGCCTGGGCGAAACGCCAAAGCGCCTCATCCGTTTCCTGATTTGCGTGCGGATAGGCCTGGATGCGCGCGCGGCCATCCTTGGTTAGCCAGTCGGCGACCAGGTCGGCCGGCAGCGATTCGACAGTAACAGGGCCAGCTTGCAGGAGTGCGCGGACCCGGTCGAGCATGACACCGAGAGGCGTCACGACCACTGCGGCTGCACGCGACCGAACTTCCGGCGCCGCCTGCCGCAGACGCCCCAGCGCATCCGCGAGCCGACGTGCGGCCCGGATGGCGGACTCCGACGCCTCGCCTGCCGTCACCGCCTGTGTCAATGCTGCCGATGTCGCCGCGAGGCTTTGCACAAGTTCCGCGTCGGATGGAGGCGAAACGGGCTTCGCGCCAAGGATCGGAGCCAGACGTCCAGCAGTCTCGCGGATGATCGCAAGCTTTTCTTCCTGCTGTTGGGGCACGAAGCTCTGGAGAGTGACCGTCCGCGCAACTTCCGGGAGCTCGCCGAGCCGGCGCACCATCGGCTGCGCATCGGCGAGCGATGGCACCAGGACGTTAATGGTATTGAGCGTCCAGCTCGGATCCGACGTCAAATCCCGCAGCGTCACCATGGATTCGACCGTAGGACTCTTGAGATGCAAGGGATTGAAATCAAAACGCAGAAGCGGAAGCAGCGCCGTTGCTACGACCGCCAGGACAAGGCCAACAGCCAAGACGACACGCCGATTGTGTCCGAGAAATGCCTCGACCGGCGCGAGCGCGGCGTAGCCCACCTCCTCCATGCCGCCGGCTCGGGGGCGGAAAAGGCTGAGCAGCGCCGGCAAGAGCGTAATACTGAGGACAAAGGCGACCGCCATGCCAAGTCCGGCGATGGTGCCGAGTTCGGCCACGCCGATATAGCTGGTCGGGAGGAAAGCGAAGAAACCAACGCCGATGGCGGCAGCGGCGAGCGCCAAGGGCAACCCTACTCCCCGGCCTGCGGCGGCCAGCGCAGCGCGAATCTCGGGATGGAAGCGTCGCTCGGCGAGAAAGCGCACGCTGAGCTGGATGCTAAAATCGATGCCCAGTCCGACAAAGAGCGGGATGAATGCGACTGATATCAGGTTGAAGCGACCGGTCGCCAGCAGCCCCAGGCCCGTGGTGATGATCAGTCCCAGCACCGTCGTCGCGAGGATCGCGAACACGACGCGGGCCGAGCGGACCGCCAGCCACAGAATCCCCAGCAGAGCCGCGATCATCGCGGCCGTAACCAGGTGCCAATCTTCCGCCAGTGACGCGAACTCCTCGTCCCCGAGAGGGACTGGCCCGGTCAGATGAACGCTGACACCATTGGCTGGACCGAGGCCAAGTTCTCGGGCCGTTGTTCGAATGGCATCGCTCGCGGCCGCGCCGGGTTGGAGTGCCCTGTAGTCCATGACCGCCTGGACGACGAGGACACGTCGCGTCTGGAGAGGTCTCGCCTGGCCGCGGCTCATCAAGGTCTGCCACGAAAAATAGGCAGGTTCGCCGGCCATTACCTTGTCGAAGGTAGTTGCGAGTTCCGTCATCAAGGGCTCGACATCGGCCAGCTTCGCCTGCCCATACCGCACACCTTCGAGAATCGCGGTGAGCGAGGCCAAGACACCGCGCAACGACGGGTCGGCGGCAGTCGATGCCAGGAAGAACTGCGAACGAAGCAGCCCTTCGGTCGTCGCCCTTACTTCTTCAACCGGGAGGAACAGTAGCCCGTTGCGATCGAAGAACGAGCCGCCGTCAGGTCGCCGCACGCTGTGGAACAGCTTAGGGTTACCGGCAAGTGCCTTGGAAAGGCGCGTTGCCGCATCTTCCGCCAGTTCGGGTGTCGCCCCATCGATCACCACGATCGTGAGCCTTTGCAACGACGGGAATGCCGCCTCGTACGCCAGTTCCCGCTGTCGCCATTCGTGCTTTGTCGAAATCAGCTCCGCAGTATCGGTGGTCATGGCAAAGTGACTCGCCGCATACAGAAGCGCGGCAACCGACAATCCCCCAGTGACCAGGAGGACAATCAGCGGATATCGCGCGCTGGCAGCGACTAGGCGGCCGACCAGGGAACTCAGCATTAGTTAGCAACCTATGGCCGGCAGACCGGCAATGTTCCAAGAAGTCATCTTGCTCAAGCCAGGGCGGGTCAGCAGGCCACGTGCGAATTCGTCGGCACACTGGCCACCTCCTCCAAAGGAGGCGTATTCATTGAAGATGCAGGTGTGATCCCGGCAGCCTGCGAGGAGCGGTGTCCTGGATTGTACGGTCATGGACAAGTTCTCAGCGCTTGATCGCTGAACAGGCGGCATGCACATTGCAAGAGAGCCTATTCGCGATCTATCTCAACTTTCTTCGGTAGTGATTGCATTGGGGAGCTGCGGGCCCCCTCAAAAGCAATCCGAAGGCTTGCGTCCAAGGCCACAGTAGCGGACAATTAGTAGTGTCTGCAAATGCTCCAGTTCTTTGGTGCAGACTTCTCTGGTTGGCCCGCTAGCTCCGAGTGAAGTTATTGCGCTCCTTGCAAAACAGCTCGGGAATATCGACCTCTAGCGACTGCTTGCCCCCATTGAGGAGTTGATCTGAATGCGAGTCCTAATGGCTCAACCCCGAGGCTTTTGTGCGGGGGTTGTACGGGCAATCGAGATCGTGGAGCGGTCGCTCGAGAAATTCGGCGCGCCGGTATATGTTCGGCATGAGATCGTACACAATCGGCACGTCGTCGAAAGGCTCGAGCGAATGGGGGCCATCTTTGTCGACGAGTTGACAGAGATTCCCGATGGCGCCGTGACTATCTTCAGCGCCCATGGTGTGGCGCAGTCGATAATCGACGAGGCGAAATCGCGGGGCCTGCCGGTTCTCGATGCAACCTGCCCACTCGTGTCGAAGGTCCATTTTCAGGGCAAGCGTTATGTCGCGAACGGAAGGACTCTGGTCCTAATTGGTCATGCGGGCCATCCGGAAGTGGAAGGCACCATGGGGCAGATACGCGCGAAGGTTCATCTGGTTTCCACGGTGGACGATGTTGCAAAACTCGATCTACCCGACGACACGGCCGTGGCGTACGTCACCCAAACGACGCTCAGCGTCGACGATACTCGCGGGGTCATTGCCGCATTAAAGGCGCGGTTCCCTGATCTCCAGGGGCCCGATGTCTCGGACATCTGCTACGCGACGCAGCATCGCCAGTCGGCAGTCAGGGAATTGTGCGAAGTGGCGGACCTGCTCCTGGTCGTCGGAAGCCGCAACAGTTCCAATTCCAATCGATTGCGCGAGATCGGGGTCGAACACGGGTTGCCCAGCTACCTGATATCCGACGGCAGCGAACTCGACGCGGCCTGGTTAGCGGGTGTGAACACCGTCGGCCTAACGGCGGGAGCCTCGGCACCTGAGGAACTCGTTCTGGATGTGATCGAGTCACTACGCCGACACGCCGACGTTCAGGTCGAGCAAATGGACGGCGTACGCGAGGATATCGAGTTCCGGCTGCCCGCCGAACTCAGGTCGATGTCGACGCGCAAGGTCACCGTGACGTCCGAGCAATAGCGAGCAAACCCGTGGGAATTCCTCTTCATCAGGCTGCCCGCATCGGCACCTATCTTGTTCGCCAGCATCTCAGCGGACGCAAGCGCTACCCTCTCGTCCTGATGCTGGAGCCGTTGTTCCGCTGCAACCTTGCCTGTGCTGGTTGCGGCAAGATCGATTACCCGGCCGAGATTCTCGATCAGCGTCTGTCGTACGACGACTGCATGACGGCGATCGATGAATGCGGCGCACCGGTCGTCTCGATTGCGGGCGGCGAACCGTTGCTGCATCGAGAGATGCCGCAGATCGTCAAAGGCTACCTCGCCCGGCGCAAATTCGTGATCCTCTGCACGAATGCCCTGTTGCTTGCCAAGAAGATCGACGACTACGAACCGCACCCCTCCTTCACCTGGTCAATCCATCTCGACGGCAATCGCGCCATGCACGACAAGTCGGTGTGCCAGAAGGGTACTTACGACAAGGCGGTCGAGGCGATCCGGCTGGCCAAGTCGAAGGGCTTCCGGGTCAGCATCAACTGCACGCTGTTCAATGATGCCGATCCTGCGGAGGTCGCGACCTTCTTCGACGAGATGCAGGATCTCGGGCTGGACGGCATCACCGTATCGCCGGGCTACGCCTACGAGCGCGCGCCCGACCAGAAGCACTTCCTGAACCGCACCAAGACCAAGGAACTGTTCCGCGGCATCCTGGCGAAGGGCAACGGCGGCCGGAAATGGCCATTCAGCCAGTCGATCAACTTCCTCAACTTCCTCGCCGGCAACGCCGCCTATCAATGCACGCCATGGGGGAACCCGACGCGCACCGTGTTCGGGTGGCAGAAGCCCTGCTACCTGCTGGGCGAAGGCTACGTTAAGACGTTCCGCGAACTCATGGACGACACCGAGTGGGACAAGTACGGCGTCGGCAAGTACGAAAAGTGTGCCGACTGCATGGTCCATTGCGGCTTCGAGGCCTCGGCGGTGAAGGACATGTTCCAGCATCCCCTGAAGGCGCTGGGCGTTGCCATGCGTGGCGTACGCACGACAGGCCCAATGGCCACCGACATTCCCCTGCAGGGTCAGCGCCGGGCAGAGTTCGTCTTCTCAGACCATGTCGAGCGGAAGCTAACTGACATTCGGACTGCCAAGTCCGGCGCCAAGACTGCGGTAGCCGCGGAGTAACGAGCGAAAGCCGCGCTCCGCTTCCAGCCCGGTCCGGATGAGGGCCGGAAGCTGCCAGGGCTCGACCAATAAGGAACGCAGTACGGCCCGCAGATCGACGCTGCCGTCCCGACGCATTCCTACGCGGGCGGCCGGCGGCAAGGTGCGGTGCGCCGCATCTGATATGACGCGCGCAGCAGCGAACGGCAGGCCGTGACGCGCGGCAACACGGGCCGCGACATGAGATTCCATGTCGACCGCAATCGCACCGGTAACGCCGAGCAGCGCGGCCTTCTGCGCTGCTGTGGCCACAATAGCATCGACGCCAAGCACCACGCCCCGGGTCGCCTGCGGCAAGAGAGAGGTCAGGCGCTCCGTCCACTCGGGGTCGGTCGGCAGCATGTCGTCACCGTGTCGAACGGCATTGGCCAGCACCCATTGTCCAGGGCGCAATCCGCGAGCCAGCCCGCCCGCGATGCCGATGCTGATGATGCCCTGCATGCCCGCCGCGAGCCGATCGAGAGTCATTTCCAGACGCGCATGATCGCCACCGCCCGTGACGACCTCCACACCGGGCCCAGCCAGGATCCGCCGCTCGCGCTTCAGTCCTGTGACCGCGAGGATCGTCACATGCCGTCTGCCACGCGCCGGCTGTTGGCGCGGCGCAGATTCCGGTAGCGGGCCAGCGCCCATAGCGGGAAGAACTTCGGGTACCCGTGGTAGCGCAGGTAGAAGACGCGGGGAAAACCGCCGCCGGTATAGGCATCCTGCTGCCACAGCCCCGTATCGTCCTGGGTACGTTGCAGATAGGCGATCCCGCGAGACACTGCGGGATGGTCCACTGCCCCTGCCGCCATCAGGCCCAGCAGCGCCCATGCTGTCTGCGATGCCGTCGATGCGGCGGGCTCGTAACCGCGGTAGTCGAGCTTGTAGCTGGTGCAGTCCTCGCCCCACCCGCCGTCATCGTTCTGGATCGCGATCAGCCAGTCCATCGCCTTGCGCACACTGGGCCTCGCCGCATCGAAGCCGGCGGCGTTCAGAGCGCACAGGGCCGACCAGGTGCCGTAGATGTAATTGACGCCCCATCGGCCGAACCAGCTCCCATCCGCCATCTGGTCGCGCTCGAGGTAGTCGATTCCGGCCCGCATCATGGGGTTTGCGGGCGTCTCGCCGAGTTGGCCGAGCATGCTGATGCAACGCGCGCTGACATCAGCCGTCGGCGGATCAAGCAAGGCACCGTGATCAGCGAAGGGAATGTTGTTGAGGTAGTGATCGACATTGTCGGCGTCGAAGGCGGCCCAGCCGCCGTTGTCGCTCTGCAGGCCTGCAATCCACTCGGTGCCGCGCGTGATCGCCTCATCGTAGCCGTCGCCCGCCGCGAACTGGCGGCGGGCCCGGTCCATCGCCATGACGACCACGGCCGTATCGTCGAGATCAGGATAGTGCGCGTTGCGGTACTGGAACGCCCAGCCACCGGGACGCACGTCTGGCCGCCGTTCGGCCCAGTCTCCCTTGACCTCCAGCTCCTGCAGCGGCTCGAGCCACTTCATGCCGCGCAGCGCCGCGGCAGAGGCTTCCTCGCCCTGCACTTCCATCATGGCGTGGCTCACGAGCGCGGTGTCCCAGACCGGCGAGACGCAGGGCTGGCAGTAGGCCTCGTCCTTTCGGATGACCAGCAGCTTCTCGATCGCCTGGCGGGCCGTCGCGCGATCCGGATGCTCCGGCGGATAGCCCAGCGCATCGAACATCATCACCGCGTTCGCCATGGCGGGATAAATCGCACCCAGCCCGTCTTCGCCGTTTAATCTCTCGCTGACAAATCGCACGCAGCGGTCGGTCGCACGGCGACGCAATGATTTCGGCCACAGCGGCTCGGCCACCTTCAGCACCTTGTCGAGGCCCTTGAAAAAGGTCGCCCAACCCCGATGCTGATGAGCCGCCCGGCTGTCGGCTGCTTTCCCTGTGGTGAAGAGCTCCCGGATGGCCACCTTGCGGGAGTTCCGTGCCCGCACGCGCCGGGCGGCCAACACGAGAAGCGGCACGATGACGGTGCGCGCCCAGTAGGACATGCGCGACAAGTGGATGGGGAACCAGCGCGGCAGTAGCACGATCTCCACCGGCATGGTCGGCACGTCGTTCCAGGAGAGTTCGCCAAACTGGGCCAGCAGGATGCGAGTGAAGACATTGGCTTGCCGTGCACCGCCATGCGCCAGGATCGCTTCTCTCGCCTTTGCCATGTGCGGCGCGTCCGAACTGTCGCCGATCATCTTCAAGCAGAAATACGCCTTCACAGACGCGCTGATGTCGAACGCACCGCCATGGAACAAAGACCAGCCACCGTGCGCACATTGGATCCGCCGCAGATAGACGCCGATCTTGCGTTCCAGTTCCGGTGCATCGGGTTCGCCAAGATACTGGCGCAGCAGCACATACTCGGCGGGGATCGTCGCATCCGCCTCGAGTTCGAAAACCCAATGGCCGTCCTCGCGCTGCTCGCGCAGCAATGCCTTGGCTGCGCGCTGGATGTCGACCTCGATCTCATCGAGAGGTCGAGTGGCCGTCGCAAGCTTGTCCATGGCCATGCCTTTACACGAGGGAAGCGGCCACTTCACCCGACCGCAACGCCCCTTCGATCGTCGCCGGCAGGCCGGTATCGACCCAGTCCCCTGCCAGGAAGAGGTTCGACCAGGCCGTACGCGCGCCCGGCCGTCGGGCGGCCTGGGCCGGCGTCGAGGCAAAGGTCGCGCGCTTCTCCTTCACGATCCGACATGCCGGAAGGGGCGCCGTCAGGCCGTAGGCGGCCGACACGTCACGCCACAAGATGCGGGCAAGGTCGTCGGCGTCCCTCTCCAGGAGATGGTCCGCGGCGCTGACGGTGACGGACATGCGGTCGGCGAGAGCGAATACCCATTCCGCCGTGCCGCCAGTCATCCCGACCATGGGCGGCGCTCCTGCCGGCGGCGCGATCCGAAAATGCGCGTTCACGATGGCATGAAATGCGTCGGGAACCTTCAGACCGGGCAGCAGTTTCCCGGCCGTCCAGGGCGGCACCGCGAAGATCACGTGATCCTCCGGACCCAAAAGTTCTTCACCTTCGTCGAAAGTCAGCGCGGCGGCGCGGTTTCCCTCAAATCGGACCGCCCGCAGCGAACGCCCCAGGCGGATGTCTGCTCCTGTGCGGTTCAGCCGATCGAGTGCCGGGTCGACGAATGCGGCGGCAAGGGTTGGCGTTGCGACGAGCGGATGCATGTATCTGCCGCCTTTCGCCAGGGTCTCGCGGACGATGGCACTCGCGAGGTCGGCCGACGCTTCCTCCGGTCTGGTATTCAGCGCGGAGATGAAGAGCGGTCGCAGGAACGTCTCCCAGAGAGGGCCATCGCAGCGAATGACTTCGTCGATCCGGCGGCCGGGATGGCGACGCATCAAGGCGAGAAGCCGCAAGTAATCGCGCAGAGCCGTCCCCGGCACCCGACGTCCTGCATCGAGGATCCACCAAGGAAAGCGCCCCTCATCGGGCCGGAAAACCCAGCGCCGATCTCTTTGACGATCGAGGAAGTGGAATTCAGGACGGCCGGGACCGGTCAACCTGTCCGCCGCCCCGATCTTGCGCATGTAGCGGGTGACGGCGGCATTGCCCGACAGCACGAGATGGTTGCCGTTGTCGATCACCATGTCGAGGAGCCCGTCGTAGAACGAGCGGCATCGTCCCCCCGCCTGCTTCGCGGCCTCGGACAGGGTGACGGGAATGCCGCGGTCCGCCAGGGTCACCGCGGCCGACAAGCCGGCCAGTCCGCCACCGACCACGTGAACTCGCGCGGGCAAGGTCATCCGAACACGGCGCAACGCGCGACGATGTAGAGCAAATGCGGTTTGCTGATTCGTGCGCGCGTGCGCGGCGGCGCCCAACCGTCGCCCAGCATGCGCCCCAGCAGCGTCCGATACACGGCGGCCATCAGCCTCGGCGCCAGGAGATGGCCGCCGGGCCGAGCACGCAATACGCTTTCGGCTGCTTCAAAATGATCGAGTGCCTGGGCGGCGAGCGCCCGGCAGGCGCCATCGACCCTCGGATCCGCGATGACGGCAACCGGATCGTCGGTGACAATTCCCGCTTTCGACAGAAGCTCGCGTGGCAGGTAGAGGCGGCCGATCGCGGCGTCCTCGTCGAGGTCGCGCAGGATGTTGGTGAACTGAAGGGCGTGGCCCAGCCGATGCGCCAGCTCGAGCCCGGGCGCCTCGTTCATGCCGAAGATGCGCGTGGACAGACGGCCGACCGCACCTGCGACGCGGCTGCAATAGAGGTCGAGAGTCGCCAGATCGGGCGCGCGGATGTCGGCTGCGACATCCATGTCCATCCCGTCGATCACGCCCAGGAAGTCGGCTTGCCTCAGGCGGAAATCACGCACGGGGCCCTGCAGAAAAGCCGCCTGGCCGGCCGGGCGACCGGCATAGAGCGCATCCAGGTCCTTGCGCCATTCGGCGAGCGCCGCGGCCCTCGCCTGACGCGGCCGAGTGCCGTCGTCGGCGATGTCGTCGACCAGCCGGCAGAACATGTAGATCGCGAACATGGCCTGGCGCTCGGCCTTCGGCATGAGCAGCATGGCCGTGTAAAAGGAGCTTCCGGATATCCGGGCCTTGAACTCTGCGGCATCGGCCTGCGCGGCATCGGTCATCCGCGACCTCCGTGCAGGCTTGCCGGCCCCTGGCCGAACAGCCGGCCCAGGCGCCGCCCGGCGACGCGCAGGCCACCGAACATCGCCAGGACGAGCGCCTCACCTGGGCGATGATGGACGCGCTGGGAAAGCGGGTCGCGCCGCGTAAGGCGACGGGTGAGGCTTTCCGCCAGGTTCTGAATGGCCCCCACTTCGAGGGCCAAACGCCGGTCGGCAATCTGATCGGCAAAAGGCCGCGCGTGATCGAGCAGCGTGCCGGTCCGTCGCGCGAGACCCGCGATCACCGTCTTCAGCTTCGGCGAGGCCTGGGGGGCCGAAAGCGCCTCTACGCGGAGGCCGACCTCTGCGAGGACGTCCAGGGGGAGATAGACACGATCGAGTTCGCGATAGTCCTTTGCGCAATCCTGCAGATGATTGATCACCTGCAGAGCGGCGCAGAGCGAATCGTTGAGCGGCCAGGTCCTGGGCGATTCGCCATGCAGGTCGAGCACGAAGCGGCCGACCGGCGCCGCCGAATAGCGGCAATAGTCCATCAGTTCCGCCCAGTCGGCATAGCGGTGCTTGCCGACGTCACGCCGGAAGGCTTCCAGAAGATCGAGCGCGTGCCGGTCGGTCAGGCCGCGTTTCTGCAGCTCTGCGCGCAGAGCCCCGCCTACGCGACTGGCATCGGTATCGCCGCGCAATCCGGCTTCCATGCGATCGAGTTCGGCATACTTCTGGTCGGCACTCGCCGTCTCGTGGTCCGCGACGTCATCCGCCGCCCGCGCGAAACGATAGAAAGCAAGGATCGCCGGGCGCAGCTCCGCGCGGATTAGGCGCGAGGCAACCGGAAAATTCTCGTCCGTGTGGCCCTTGCCCGACGTGAAATCAAACTCGACCGTCACGTCTCCCCCGTGATGGCCTGCGCGCGGCCTTTCCACATGCCCCCCCGGCCGCGCCAGACATCAAGCGCGGACTGTACGGTGAACATTGTATAGGCGGCACCGATGGCGGGAAGCGCCAGCCCCCAGAGCGGCATGAGCCGATAGAATCGCACGATGGGCTGGAATGAGAGGGCCATCAGCACCCAAGCCGCCAATCCAGCCCAGCGCGCCGGCCCCGTGGCAAACAGCGCGAGCAGCGGTGGCGCGAGATAGATCAGTCCCATCCCGGCCACGGTACCAGCAAGCAATAAGGGGGAGTAGCCGAGCTGGG
Source organism: Reyranella sp. (assembly GCF_004297405.1). Taxonomy (GTDB): domain Bacteria; phylum Pseudomonadota; class Alphaproteobacteria; order Reyranellales; family Reyranellaceae; genus Reyranella. Next base: position 53,195 of record NZ_SCVC01000042.1, on the reverse strand, counting down.
CGTAGGCGGAGCGCGAAATCATGCGTCCGATGCTCCAGAAGCCGCCATAAGGACGCAGGCTCGTAGCCCGCCGGGTGAGACCGAGCCAGATCGATCCTTGTCGCTTGAGGCGACGTGCCAGCGCGCAGTCGTCGATGATTTCGGACTTGATTGCGGCAATGCCACCAGCGTGCTCCAGCGCATCACGGCGCACCAGCACGCAGCCGCCTGCAGCCGCGGCGGTGCGGTGGTCCCTTTGTGCGACCCAGGCGAACGGATAGAGCATCTGGAAGAAGAACACGAAGGCCGGGATGAGAAAGCGTTCTGCCCAGCTCGTGCAGGAAAGCTCCGCCATCAGGGATACGAGGACCCGATTTTCATACTCGGCGCGCGCAACGAGGCTGCCGAGATTGTCGGCCGTATGACCGATATCGGCGTCGGTCAGCAGGTAATAGTCGATTGGGTCGCCCGACATACTGGCCTTCTGGATTCCCTGCTCCAGCGCCCACATCTTCCCCGTCCAGCCGGCCGGCAGCTCTGCTCCCTGGACGACTTCGAGGCGCCGTTCGCCTCCCATCGAGCCTGCGATCTGCAATGCAGCGGCTGCCGTGCCGTCGTTGCTGCCATCGTCGACCAGTACGACGCGGAAAGACCCTGGATAGTCCTGACGCAACAGGCTCCCGATCGATCGCGCGATCACGTCCGCCTCGTTGCGTGCAGGAACCACCGCGACCACTGCTGGCCAGCGACTGGGCAACGGCATATCGGGCCCGTCGTCCCGCTCGCGAGCCCGCCAGAATCCGCCACGAGCCACGAGCAGGTAGAGCCAGGCGGCCAGGGCCAGAAAGCCGATGCACGTCCACACGATCATGCGAGGTATCCGGCACTCCGGAACCAAGCCAGAGCATCTGCGACGCCCTCCTTGTAGGACCGGCTGCGATAGCCCAGCTCGCGCTCCGCCTTCGCCGAGGTGAAGAACATTCGGTACTTCGACATACGGAGCCCGTCGATCGTCAGTAACGGCTCCTTGCCGGTGAGATGGGCCATGAACTCCGCACCTGCGGCGAGCGGGTAGAGCGGCAGGCGCGGCAACCTTACTTTCGGGGCGACACGACCGGTGAGGCCGGCCACGGTGCCGAGCAGGTCCCTCAGGGAGAGATTGTCGCCGCCCAGGATGTAGCGCTCGCCGATGCGGCCGCGTTCGAAGGCCAGCAAATGTCCTTCGGCCACATCATCGACATGCGCGAAGTTCAACCCCGTGTCGACGAAGGCCGGAATTCTGCCGCGCGCCGCGTCGAGTAAGATACGTCCCGTCGGCGTGGGCCGGATATCGCGCGGACCGATCGGTGTCGTCGGATTGACGATAATGGCGGGAAGTCCCTCGCGCAGGATCATGTCCTCGACGGCGCGCTCGGCCATGGTCTTGCTGCGCTTGTAGGCGCCTACCGCCTCCCCTGGGGTAAGCGCGGCTGTCTCGTCGACCGGTACGGTCGCGCCGGCTACCCGCAGCGCGGCCACGCTGCTCGTGTAGACGATGCGTTCAACACCAGCGAGCAACGCTTCGCGCTTGAGATTCAGCGTGCCTTCGACGTTGGCCCGCACGATTACCGCCGGATCGCGCGCCCACAGTCGATAGTCCGCCGCTACATGGAAAAGGTAACGGACGTCCTTCATCGCCCGCTTCAGTGACTCGCGATCAGTGAGATCGCCGACCACCACATCGCAGCCCAGCCCCTCCAGGTTACCGCGGGGACTCGTTGCACGGACGAGCGCACGTACTCGGGCACCGCGCGCGATCAGCGCGCGCACGACGGCCGACCCGAGAAAGCCCGATCCGCCTGTGACGAGAGTGAGGTCACCCGAACGTATGGATGCAGCCATTGACGCTTTACCTTTGGCACAACAAAGTCAGCCAGAATATCAACTAAGCCCGGTCATGTCGGCTGAGGCTTCTGCCGCTTCCAGAACCCGCTCACGCGCAGTGCAAATCGAACTAGCATTGGAATCGTTTTTGGGCGAACCAGACGGCCATCATATCCGGCGAAGCGACGGTCATTCTCCACCAAGCAAAGCCTCATGAGGTCAAAAAACCGCACTTCGACGGGGCTGACTGATTGCGCACCTGTCACGGTGAAATTGCTGTTCTGAGCCGAGCCATCCTTTTCTGAGCCCATACTGCGTGCGATGCCTATCCGCAGCCAGAAGATATGCAGCCACACCGCAACAACCCGACCCTCAAAATGGAGGCGCCGCCACCACGACAAGTTCGCGCGGTGCCAGGCGAGCCAGTTGGCGAACAGCAGAATGTGGCGACACTCTTCCTGAATGACAGGCTCGAATGTTTCCACGAGCTCTACCGGAAAAAAGCCGGACTGTTGAGCGAGGTGAAACAATCCGAAAGCAAAGAAGCTATCGATGCACTCGGAAAATCCGGTAACGAGATACGCCCACTCCAAGTCTCGCGCCTGAGTGTAGGGCGGTTCATCGGAGATCTGGATGCCGTAGGTGCGGACCAGATTGGTGAGAACCTCTTTGTGGCGATTCTCCTCCCAAGCGTTGAGCAGTATCGCCGAACGCATCTCCGCATCTGCAAGCGAATTGGCGTAAGCGGCAAAATGCAGTCGCGCCCTGCCTTCCGTATGCACGGCTATGTCCCAGATCGGCAGAGACCTCAAACGCCTCAGCTCTTGGTCGCTCATCTCAGGCCAGACAATGATCGAAGGCTGATAGGGATTGAACGTTTCCCTGAACATCTTTGAAACTTCGCGCTTGTGAACTTCGGACCCGGTTCGCCAGGCGCCCGGCTCATTACTCTGCCACTGACGGGAGGTTCGATAGGCTGCCTCGATAGTTCCAAACTTGACTGGCTCGGTGGCCCGTTTCGGTGGAACGAAATCTGCTAACAAAGCCTCGATCGCGTGTGTGTTAACGATAGTGTCGCTCATTTCTTCTCAATATCTCCATAGAGCGCACGCATCACTAGCTGAACACGGCACCCTAGCATGGCGACTGCCCCATGCTTGGCCGAGGTAATTAGCAGGCAGTTTCGCATTCAAACTGCAGATGAATGCACTTTAGCGAAGTGAGGATAAAGCCCTGTTTGCCGTCCTGATGAGCCTGACGAAATGCAGCTCAACTAACCGCTTCATCAAGGCGGCGTCGAGGCATTGGCCGTCGTCAATCGCCCGCAGAACGACAATTTTTGGGACCATCTGGATATTCTGGTTGCTTATCTAGTTATATGGTCTCTCATGGGTTGTTGATCGACAACAGCAACACCTTATCGGGCCGACCTCCCCTGCAGTCGCTCTCCGTACCTGCAATTGTTGAGATACTGACGGAACGCTCCGCTGCAGCGCCCGTTGAGAAGGCGCATCTCATAGGAGGTCCACATGCGTGTCCTGTTCGCCGCTGCAGCCCTCGCTGCGGCCACTGCCCTTGCTGCCCCCGCCTTCGTGCTGGCGCAGGGTACTCCCCAGACTGTCCAGCTTACCAAAGTCGACGTGGTGAAGATTGCGACCGGCTACCGCGCCAGCAAGGTCATTGGCTCGTCCGTCGTGAACGAGGCCAATGATACAGTCGGCAAGGTCGACGATATCATCATCGGCCAGGACGGGAAGTCGCCGTTCGTAGTGCTATCGGTCGGCGGTTTCCTTGGCATGGGCAACAAACTCGTTGTCCTGCCGTATGAACAGCTCAAGACCACTGGGGACAAAATCTTATTGCCGGGTGCCACCAAGGATGCGCTGAAGGCTCTACCGGAATTCAAGTACGCCTCCAGCTAACGATGGGCGCGCTCGCAGAAGAGTTCGCACATCCGACGTTCCTCGCCTTTCCAGTCATCGCCGCGCGGCTCCTGTTCGCGGCGGTCCTGGGAGCGCTCATCGGGTTTGAGCGAGAGTGGCGAAAGCGACCGGCCGGATTACGCACGCATATCCTGATCTGCGTGGCGGCGGCGACGTTCGGCGTGCTCACGATTGAGATCGTGCATACGCCGGTGTTCGGCCGCGAAGCGGTCGTGGCGGACCCGATCCGCGCCGTCGAGGCGGTCACGGCGGGCGTAGCCTTCCTGGCCGCCGGCACCATCCTGTTTGCGCGCGGCGAGGTCCAAGGGCTCACGACCGGTGCCGGCATGTGGCTGGCTGGCGCGGTCGGCCTTTCCTGCGGGTTGGGCCTTTGGCAGATCGCGGGCTTCGGCACGCTCCTGATCTTGGTCGTGATGGGCCTGCTGCATACTTTCGAAGTCAAGCTGGGCATTGCCGCCGACAAGAAAGACGACGAGGAACGCGACGGCCAGCGTAGTAAGGACAAGTCGCCGAAGTAGCGTAGTTCGATCCCTCGCAGCCTCCCGGCTTGTCCCCGGTGGTCGACGTCAAGGCTTTACAGCCTTTGCAATCAAATTTGTGACCGCCTGCAACCTAAAGCAACCGAGAGCGTTTTAGGTCGCTAGGGGGAGATTTCGCCGCGTTCATAGGTAGTTCCGTCGGGAACGCGGAAATCGGCGGATGCAATCTTCCCAGTTCGTGGGAGGCTCTATGACTGCCGACGCTGCACCTTCCGCCGCCGATAGCACGACGACGGTTTCCGCTCCTGCGCGCCGAACCGCCACTCCTCCCATAGATTTACGCGAACTGGTCGGCGTCCTGGAAGCCTTGCGGGCCGGCGACTTCTCTGCACGCTTGTCGGGTGAGCGCGAGGGTCCGGTCGGGCAGATCGCTGATCTGGTGAATGACATCGCTACCGCCAACCAAAACATGGCCCACCAGCTCGAGCGGATTGGCAAGGCCGTCGGCGAACAGGGGCGCACGCGTCAGCGGGTAAAATTTGCGGCCTCGACAGGTGCGTGGGGCGAGATGGAAGGCTCGATCAATGCGCTGATCGACGATCTCGTCTGGCCGACCACCGAAGTAACACGCGTGATCGGCGCCGTGGCGCAAGGCGATCTCTTGCAAACGGTGCGACTCGATGTCGACGGGCGACCGCTGAAGGGTGAATTCCTCCGGGCCGCCACCATCGTCAACACCATGATCAAACAACTCGGCGTCTTCACATCCGAGGTGACACGTGTGGCGCGCGAGGTTGGCACCGAGGGCAAGCTGGGCGGCCAGGCAAAGGTGAGCGAGGTGACGGGCGTTTGGCGCGAGTTGACGGAGAGCGTCAACTCAATGGCCAACAATCTGACAGCCCAGGTCCGCAACATCTCCGACGTGACGATCGCCGTGGCCAATGGCGACTTGTCGCGCAAGATCACCGTCGACGTGCGTGGCGAGATCCTGCAGCTCAAGGAAGCCATCAACACAATGGTCGATCAGCTTCGCTCGTTTGCGTCTGAGGTGACGCGTGTGGCGCGCGAGGTCGGCACCGAAGGCAAACTCGGCGGCCAGGCAATCGTGCCCGGTGTTGCTGGAACCTGGAAGGATCTCACCGACTCAGTGAATGCCATGTGCGACAACCTGACGGACCAGGTGCGCAACATCGCCGACGTTACGACAGCCGTCGCTCGTGGTGACCTTTCCAAGAAGATCACCGTCGACGTACGCGGCGAGATCCTGCAGCTCAAGGAGACCATCAACACGATGGTCGATCAGCTCAACTCTTTTGCCGGCGAAGTGACCCGCGTCGCCCGCGAGGTCGGCACCGAAGGCAAGCTCGGCGGTCAGGCCCAAGTGCCTGGCGTTGCCGGCACCTGGAAGGACCTCACCGACAACGTCAACTCGATGGCCACCAACCTGACGGCACAGGTGCGCAACATTGCCGAAGTGACGACCGCTGTGGCCGGCGGTGACCTCTCCAAGAAAATCACTGTCGACGTGCGTGGTGAGATCCTGCAGCTCAAGGAGACCATCAATACGATGGTCGATCAGCTCAACTCCTTCGCTGGTGAGGTCACCCGTGTCGCTCGCGAGGTCGGCACCGAGGGCAAACTCGGCGGTCAAGCCCAGGTCCCCGGTGTCGCCGGCACCTGGAAGGACCTCACCGACAACGTGAACCTGCTGGCGGCGAATCTCACTACCCAGGTCCGAAACATTGCCGACGTCACGATCGCCGTAGCTGGCGGCGACCTCTCCAAGAAAATCACCGTCGACGCCTCCGGCGAGATTCTGCGCCTGAAGGAGACCATCAACACGATGGTCGACCAGCTCAACTCGTTTGCGGGTGAAGTGACGCGCGTGGCCCGCGAGGTCGGCACAGAGGGCAAGCTCGGCGGTCAGGCCCAGGTCCCCGGTGTTGCCGGGACCTGGAAGGATCTAACCGACAACGTCAACTTCATGGCCATCAACCTGACCAGCCAGGTGCGCAACATTGCCGAAGTGACGACCGCTGTGGCCGGCGGTGACCTCTCCAAGAAGATCACTGTCGACGTACGTGGCGAGATCCTGCAGCTCAAGGAGACCATCAACACGATGGTCGATCAGTTGAACGGCTTTGCCGGTGAGGTGACGCGCGTCGCCCGCGAGGTCGGCACCGAAGGCAAGTTGGGTGGTCAAGCCCAGGTTCCTGGCGTTGCCGGCACCTGGAAGGACCTCACCGATAACGTGAACCTGCTGGCCGCGAACCTCACCACGCAGGTCAGAAACATCGCCGACGTCACGATCGCCGTGGCTGGCGGTGACCTCTCTAAGAAGATCACCGTCGACGCCTCCGGCGAGATTCTGCGCCTGAAGGAGACCATCAACACGATGGTCGATCAGCTACGCTCCTTTGCCGGCGAGGTGACCCGCGTCGCCCGCGAGGTCGGCACCGAAGGCAAGTTGGGCGGTCAAGCCCAGGTCCCCGGTGTCGCCGGCACCTGGAAGGACCTCACCGATAACGTGAACCTGCTGGCGGCGAACCTCACCACGCAGGTCCGAAACATTGCCGAAGTGACCACCGCCGTGGCCACCGGTGATCTATCAAAGAAGATCACCGTCGACGTACGCGGTGAAATCCTGCAGCTCAAAGAGACCATCAATACGATGGTCGATCAGTTGAACGGCTTTGCCGGCGAGGTGACCCGCGTGGCCCGCGAGGTCGGCACCGAAGGCAAGTTGGGCGGTCAGGCCCAGGTGCCCGGCGTCGCCGGCACCTGGAAGGACCTCACCGGTAACGTGAACCTGCTGGCAGCGAACCTCACCACCCAGGTGCGCGCCATCGCGGAAGTGGCGACTGCTGTCACGAAGGGCGATCTGACGCGGTCGATCCAGGTCGACGCCCTGGGCGAGGTGGCGGAGCTCAAGGACAAGCTCAACACCATGATCGACAATCTGCGTCTCACGACGGTGCGCAACACCGAACAGGATTGGCTGAAGTCCAATCTCGCCAAATTCACGAACATGCTCCAGGGTCAGCGCGATCTCGGTGCCGTGGGTCGGATGATCCTGAGCGAGGTGACGCGGCTTGTCGGCGCCCACCAAGCGGTGATTTACCAAAGACAGGATGATGGCACACCGCGACTGCGCCTGCTTTCGATCTACGCCGACAGCATTGGTGATGGGCATCCCGAGATCGTGGGTATCGGGGAAGGCCTGGTTGGCCAATGCGCTGCCGACGGTAAGCCAATCCACATTTCTGCCCTCCCCGATGGAGCGCGTCCTATCACGTCCGGCCTGTTCCGGGCTGTGCCGCAAAGCATCATCGTGCTGCCGGTCCAATTCGAAGGCCAGGTCAAAGCCGTCATCGAGCTGGCCTCCTTGACCCATTTCACCGAGCTGCAGATCGCCTTCCTCGAACAGCTCACCGCGTCGATCGGTATCGTCCTGAACTCGATCGAAGCCACGATGCAAACCGAAGGTCTGCTCAAGCAATCGCAGAAGCTCGCGTCCGAGCTGCAGACCCAGCAGGGTGAGTTGCAACAGACCAATGAACAGCTGGAGCAGAAAGCCGCGCAGCTCGCGGAGCGCAACGACGAAGTCGAGCGCGCCAACCAGGAGATCGAGCAGGCGCGCCGCGCTGTCGAGGAGAAGGCATCGGAGCTGGCCCTGACCTCGCGCTACAAGTCGGAATTCCTGGCCAACATGAGCCACGAACTACGCACGCCACTGAACTCGATCCTGATTCTGGGCCAGCAGCTCGCGGAGAATCCCGATGGCAACCTCAAGGCCAAGCAGGTCGAGTTCGCCCGTACTATTCATGGCGCCGGAACCGATCTGCTGAATCTGATCAGCGATATCCTCGATCTCTCGAAGATCGAGTCGGGTACCGTCACCGTCGACGCCGAGGAGATTTACTTCGCGAATCTGCTGGAGACCGTGGCACGACCGTTCCGCCATCAGGCGGACTCACAGGGCCTTTCATTCGATGTTCAGGCCGATGCCGGCCTCGATCGCAGCTTCGTCACCGACCCCAAGCGCTTGCAGCAGATCCTGAAGAACCTGTTGTCCAACGCGATGAAGTTCACCGCCGAAGGTAGCGTGCGCCTGCGGGTCATGCGCGTAACGGGCGGGTGGCGGCCCGACAATACCGCGCTCAATCAAGCAAGTTCGGTCGTCGCTTTCGAGGTCACCGACACCGGCGTCGGCATTCCTGCCGAAAAGCAGAAGATCGTGTTCGAAGCTTTCCAGCAGGCTGATGCCAGCACCAGTCGCAAATACGGTGGTACCGGCCTTGGTCTTGCGATCAGTCGCGAACTCGCAAATCTATTGGGCGGCGAGCTGTCGTTGCGCAGCATGCCGGGTGTCGGCAGCACCTTCACTCTCTATCTGCCGATGATGTACATGGGCCCACGCACGGCCTTGCGCCAGCCGACGCCGGGGATTGCGCCACCACCCGCCGTCGTTCTGCCCGAGCGCATGGCCGATCCGTTTCTCGACGATCGCCACAATCTGCAGCCCGGCGATCGCACATTACTGATTGTCGAGGATGATCCCAGCTACGCCGGAATCCTGGTCGATGCGGCCCACGCTGCCGGCCTGAAAACCGTGGTCACGGCACATGGTGCCGAGGCGCTCGAACTTGCTTTGCAGTATGACGTCGTTGCCATGTCGCTCGATGTCTTCCTGCCCGACATGCTGGGCTGGAGCGTGCTCAGCCAGTTCAAGCGCACCCTGGAGACACGCCACATCCCGGTACAAATCCTGACCATAGACGAGGACCGCCAACAGGGTCTGTCGCGCGGCGCCTTCTCCTACCTCAGCAAACCTACCACGACCGAAGGATTGAAGGCCGCACTCTCGCGCATCAACGACTACGTCCAGCCTCGTCGCAAGCGACTATTGATCGTCGAGGACAACGAGGCCGAACGGCTGAGCGTTGGCGAACTCCTGCATCACCCCGATGTCGAGATCAGCACCGTGAGCTCAGGTCGGAAAGCCCTTGAGAAACTTCGGACCCATAAACACGATTGCATGGTGCTCGATCTGCGTCTTCCTGACATGTCGGGCTTTGACGTCCTCGAAGCGATGCAAGCCGATCCTGCCCTGGCTGCCCTGCCGGTCGTGGTTTTCACCGGCCGCGATCTCTCGGCCGGCGAGGAAACGCGTCTCCATACGATGGCACGCAGCATCGTGGTCAAAGGCGCGACGTCGCCCGAGCGGCTTTTCGACGAGACCTCGCTCTTCCTGCATCACGCGGCGAGTACGCTTTCACCCGCCAAACAGCGCATGCTGGAGCGTCTGCATGGCTCCGACGAGGTGCTCGCCGGCCGCACCGTGCTTGTCGTCGACGACGATGCGCGAAACATATTTGCTCTGTCGAGCGCACTCGAACGTCGAGGCATGCATGTGCTGATTGCCACGACGGGGCGCGAGGCGATCTCGATCCTCGAGACTTCGCCCGACGTCTCGATTGTGCTGATGGATATCATGATGCCTGAAATGGACGGCTATGAAACCATGGCGCTGATCCGCAACAATCCCGCGTTGCGGCGAATGCCCATCCTGGCGCTTACGGCCAAGGCGATGAAGGGTGATCGGGAGAAGTGTCTTGAATCCGGGGCATCCGACTACCTCGCCAAGCCGGTCGACACCGAGCAGCTCTTCTCGGCGCTGCGCCTCTGGCTGCATCGCTGACCCATGTCCGAGGATTCAGCCCCAATGGACAAGGTTGGCATCCTGCTGATCGACGATCAGCCGGCAAAACTGCTGAGCTACGAGGTCATCCTCGCCGAGCTCGGCGAAACCCTCATCAAAGCGAACTCGCCGCACGAAGCCCTCGGCTTGCTGCTCAAGACCGAGAATGTCGCGGTCGTGTTGATCGACGTCGTCATGCCGCAGATCGACGGCTTCCAGCTCGCAGCCATGATCCGCGAGCATCCGCGTTTCCAGAAGCTCGCCATTATCTTCGTCTCTGCTGTGCAAATCGCCGAAACCGACCATCTGCGTGGCTACGAGATCGGCGCCGTCGATTACGTGACGGTGCCCGTGGTGCCCGAGGTGTTGCGCGCAAAAGTCCGCGTCTTCATTGAGCTCTACCGCAAGACCCGTCAGCTCGAGGCGCTGAACGCCGAACTCGAAGCACGAGTCGCCGCGCGTACTGCCGAGCTCGAAACTCAGACTGAGCGGCTCCGCCGCAGTGAGGAGCGCCGCTCCATCGCTCTCGGTGCCGGGAACATGGGTGCCTGGGAAGTCGACGTCGCGAGTGGCCGCATCGAATGGGACGACGGTCCCTATCGCATCTTCGATGTCGATCCCTCGAATTTTACACCCACGATCGAGCGTATCGAGGCGATGATCCACCCCGAGGATCGGGAGCGAAATTCGATCGCCGCTATTTCCGCCGGTGCGGGGTCACGCTTCCAAGTGGAGTTTCGCATTATCCGGCCAAACGGCGAGGTTCGATGGTGTTTCGGCGCCGGCGTTATCTCGCGCGACACGAAGGGCGATCCGATCCATTTGACGGGTGTCACTGTCGACATCACCGACCGCAAGCGCGCGGAGGAACGGCAGTTCGTACTGGCGCGCGAAGTCGACCATCGCGCCAAGAACATGCTGGCGGTCGTACTCTCCGTGCTGCGGCTTACCAAAGCCAAGAGCACGCCGGAGTTCGTCACCACAGTCGAAGGCCGCATCCACGCGCTCGCCGCCACGCACAACTTGCTTTCAGCTACACACTGGCAGGGTGCCAGCCTTGGCAAAATCGTCGACGAAGAGATGGCCCCCTATCGCACCGATCACCGTGACCGGATAACAGTCGGCGGCCCTCCAGCCACGCTTCTACCGGCAACGGCTCAGGCGATGGCGCTGGCTGTCCATGAACTCGCCACCAACGCCGCCAAGTATGGTGCGTTTTCGACCGACACCGGCCATCTCAGTCTCCTTTGGCAGGTCGACGATCAGGCGCTTGTGGTTGAGTGGACTGAGACTGGTGGCCCCCCGACATCGGAGCCCAAGTCACTGGGTTTCGGACTTTCCATCGTGCGCTCCTCTATCGAGGCGCAGTTTCGTGGTGGCGTCCTCTATGAATGGCTCCCGCAGGGCCTGCATTGTCGTCTGTCGATCCCACGGGCACAGCTCGTGGCGTCAGGCCCCGCTCCCATCACGGAGCAGCCGCCAGTCAAGCCCCTCCCCACCAGGAGCAACCGCAGCCTCACCGGACATCGGCTGTTGATGGTGGAGGACGAGGTCTTGGTCGGTATCATGGCCAAACGTATCCTTGAGGATCTCGGCGCCACCGTCATTGGTCCCTACGGGAACTTGGCTGAAGGACTGGCGGCAGCAAGAAGCGAGCGCTTCGATGCCGCGATCCTCGATTTCAATCTTGCTGGCGAGTTGGCCGATCCGCTGGCCGATCTGCTGATCGCGTACGGTGTGCCCTTCGCGTTCATCACGGGCTATCAACGCGACAGTATCGACCGGCGCTACACCAGCATCCCGCTACTATCCAAGCCCCTTGAGGCAGATGCGCTGGAAGGCGTACTACTGTCATTGCTGAAGCTGCCAGCGCAGCGTCACCTTGCCAAAACCTGAGGCAGCTACCAGCCCTATCCTCTGTAGTGACAGGACACCCAATGCCCGGGCTTGCTTTCGCGCAGCTCGGGCACGCGCTGGGCGCAATCGGGCTTAGCAATCGGGCAGCGCGTGTGGAAGTGGCAGCCTGACGGCGGTCGGATCGGATTGGGCACGTCGCCCTGCAGCATGATGCGCTTGCGCTTTACCGTGGGATCAGGGATCGGCACGGCCGAGAGCAGCGCCTCGGTATAGGGGTGCAGCGGATTATCATAGAGATCGCGTGAGGGCGCGATCTCGACGACACGGCCGAGATACATCACCGCCACCCTGGTGGAGATGTGCTCGACCACGCTGAGATCGTGGGCGATGAACAGATAGGTGAGGCCGAACTGCTCCTGCAGGTCCTCGAGCAGGTTGATGACCTGCGCCTGGATCGACACGTCGAGCGCGGAGACCGGCTCGTCGCAGATCACCAGCTTGGGCTCGACGGCAAGCGCACGGGCGATGCCGATGCGCTGTCGCTGGCCGCCCGAGAACTCGTGCGGGAATCGCCGCATATGGTCAGGCTGCAAGCCCACCGTCTCGAGGAGCTGCACGACACGATCCTCGAGCGCCTGCCGCGACGCGGCGAGATTATGGATGGTGAGCGCCTCGCCAATGATCGCGCCGACCGTCAGACGCGGATTCAGGGACGCATAAGGATCCTGGAAGATGATCTGCATGTCGCGCCGCATGGCCCGCAGCGCATCGGTCTTCATCTGAGTGACGTCGGCGCCCTGGAACAGCACCTCGCCCGAGCTAGGTTCTATCAGGCGCAGAATGCAGCGACCGGTCGTCGACTTGCCACAACCGGACTCGCCCACCAGCCCCAGGGTCTCCCCGGCCCCGATATCGAAGCTGACACCGTCGACGGCATGAACCTTGTCGACGACGCGCGAAAATACGCCACCGGTAATCGCGAAATGCTTGCGCAAATCACGGACCGACAGCAGCGTCTCGCCACTGGGCTGCGCGCCGCTCACAGCACGCACCGCACGAAATGGCCAGGCCCCACTTCCTTGAGAGGGGGCATCGCCCGGGTACAGACCTCCATCGCGTACTTGCAGCGCGAAGCGAAGCGGCAGCCGGGCGGCGGATCGAGCAGGCTCGGCACCGTGCCCGCGATCGCTTCCAGCCGTTGCTTCTTCTCGGCGGCGCGGTCGACGCGCGGGATGGAGCGGATCAAGCCCTGCGTGTAGGGATGCCGTGGATTGCCGAACAGCGCCTCGACCGGCGCTTCCTCGACCACCTTACCGGCATACATCACTGTCACCCTCTGGCAGGTCTCGGCCACCACACCCATGGCGTGGGTGATCAGCATGATCGCCATGCCGAACTTGTCCTTCATCTCCTGCATCAGCTCCAGGATCTGCGCCTGGATGGTGACATCGAGCGCCGTCGTCGGCTCGTCGGCGATCAGGAGCTTGGGCTGGCAGGACAGCGCCATGGCGATCATCACCCTCTGGCGCATGCCGCCGGAGAACTGATGCGGATAATCGTGCACCCGACGCTGCGGGTGGGGGATGTTGACCAGCCGCAGCATCTCGGCGGCGCCAACCAGCGCCTGCTTGCGCGACAACTTCTGGTGCAGCTCGATCACCTCGGCGATCTGGTCGCCCACGGTGTAAACAGGGTTCAGCGAGGTCATCGGCTCCTGGAAGATGATCGCGATCTCCCGGGCGCGGATCTTGTTCATCTCGGCCTGCTCGAGCGGGATCAGATTCCGGCCCTGCCACAGGATCTCGCCATCCTCGAAGCGGCCCGGTGGCATGTCGATCAGCTTCAGCACCGATCGTGCCGTCACCGTCTTGCCGCAGCCCGACTCGCCCACGACGCCCAGGGTCTCGCCGCGATCGATATGGAGGTCGACGCCATCGACGGCACGCACCATGCCGTCGTCGGTCTTGAACCAGGTTTTGAGACCGCGGATGTCCAGCAGAGGTTCGGCCACGCTACACTCGCATTAGAGAACCCGGCGCGGATCGAGCGCGTCGCGCAAGCCGTCACCGATGAAATTGATAGCAAGCACGGCCAGGAAAATGGCGGCACCGGGGAACAGCGCCCAATGCGGCGCGATGTCGAGATAGTCCTTGGCGTCGCGCAGAACGCTGCCCCAGGTCGGCACGTCGGACGGAAAGCCCAGGCCGAGGAACGACAGCGTCGATTCGGCGATGATGGCGGCGGCGACGTCGATCGTGCCGGCCACGATCACCGGCCCCAGGGCGTTGGGCAGGATGTGCTGGACGACCTGGCGCGTCTTGGAGGCACCGAGCGCCCGGGCGGCTTCGACGAACTCCTTTTCGCGCAGGGAGAGGAACTGCGCGCGCACCAGACGCGCCACCGGCATCCAGCGCAAGCCCCCGATCACCACCACGATCAGCACGAAGGCGCCGCCCTCGACGCCGAAAATCCCCTTCATCGTGTCGCGGAAGAGGTAGATCACCAGCAGCAGCAGCGGCAGCTGCGGCAGCGATAGGAAAAGGTCGGTAAGCCACATCAACACGGCATCGACCCGACCGCTCGACATGCCGGCCAGCGCTCCGACCAGGATGCCGACAACTACGGCGACGACCATGGCCGCCAGCCCGACGGCCAGCGAGATGCGGCCGCCGTAGAGGAGGCGGGCCAGCAGATCCTGGCCAAGATCGTCGGTGCCCAGTGGATGGGACCAGGACGGCCCCTGCAGCTTGGCGGCAAAGTCGATGTCGTTGATCGGCACCGGCCAGATGACCGGACCGAGCGCCACGGCCGCGAACATGACGATCAGCACGATGCCGCTCACCACGGCGAGCTTGTGCCGGCGGAAACGCCGCCATGCCTCTCGGGCCGGCGTGACCGGCCGGCTCTTGCGAGGGGCTGCCGCGGCGACGCGCGGTGCTTCAGCGGAAAGCGATGCGGGGGTCGAGCCAGCCATAAAGGATATCGGCAATAAGGTTGAAGAGGACGACGAGACAGGCGAACACGAAAGTCACGCCCATGACGACGGGCGTGTCGTTGGCGAGCATGGCCGAGATCAGGAGCGAGCCAATGCCGGGAACGCGGAAGATCTGCTCGGTGACGATGGCGCCGCCGAACACGATCGGCATCTGCAGCGCCACCAGGGTCACCACCGGGATCAGCGCATTGCGCACCACGTGCTTGGTGATGACCTTGCGCTCACCAATGCCCTTGGACCGCGCGGTGGTAACGTAATCCAGCCGGATGACGTCGAGCACCGAGGAACGCACGTAGCGTACCAGCGAGGCGCCCTGGAACAGGCCCAGCACAGCTACCGGCATGATCGATTGCTTTATGTGCTCCCAATAGAATAGCCAGCCCTTGGCTTCTATGTCGCTGCGATAGACGAAGGGCAGCCAGTCGAGCTGGATCGAGAAAATCAGGATCAGCAGCAGGCCGGTAAAGAAAGTCGGTAGCGAGAAACCGATGAAGGCCAGTGTATTGGCGACCTGGTCGAACACCGAGTAGGGCCGGGTCGCGGCCAGCACGCCAACCGGCAGTGCCACCAGGATGGCGAGGATCTGCGAGGAGCCGATCACGATCAGCGTCACCGGCAGGCGCTGCAGGATCAGCTTGTCGACATCCATGCGGCTCGCGAAGGAGAAGCCCCAGTCGCCCTGTAGCATGGCGGCGAGCCAGTGCAGGTAGCGGGTCCAGATGGGATCATCGAGGCCGAATTTGGCACGCAGCGCCATACGGACCTCGGGTGGCACCGCAGGGTTGGTGGCGAGTTCCTCGAATGGATCACCTGGCGCCATGGCGAGCACGGCAAACAGCACGACGCTGATCCCGAGCAGGCTTGGGATGGCAATCAGCAGACGACGGATAATGTACTGACGAGACATTGGCGGGCCTTACGCCCCTCCCCCGCAGAGTGAGGGAGGGGTCTCAACTGGCAGTGTCTCAGGCTTCCTTGAACCAGTCCGACAGGTCGGACGTGTTGTTGTCCCAGCCGCTGATCTGGGCCTTGAGCTTGAGCGCCTGTGCCGTGACCCCTGGCCGCTGGACAACGCCCAGCACGATGTGATTCTGGATCGCCAGGTCGTTCATCTTGATGAACATTGCGGCCCGCTTGACAGGATCGAGCTCCGACTCCGACTCCCGATAAAGCTTGTCACACTCCGGACTCTGCCAGCGGGTGATGTTACGGCCCTGCCACTTGTTCTCCTTGGAAGCGGCCTCCCAGGAGACGAACTGAAGCATGTGCAGCGCGGGATCCGGCTGCGTCATGGTCGTCGTGTACATCTCGAGGTCGGTATAGAACTTCGTGTAGGTGTCCGGATTGGCGACGTCGGACGAGAAGAAGACCGAGGCCGTCACCGACTTCAGTTCGATGTCGATGCCGGCTTTCTGTGCGGCCTGCTTGATGATCGCCTGCGTCTTCTGGCGTGGCTGGTTGATCGACGTCTGATAGACGAACTTCAGCTTCTTGCCGTCCTTGGCACGAATGCCATCGGGCCCCTTCTTCCAGCCGGCCTTCTCGAGAATGTCGTTCGCCTTGTCGACATTGAACTCGATCGGATTGTTCTTCGAGCGGAAACGCTCCGGATTGTAGAGGAAGTCGCGAGTCGCCGGGCCGGTACGGCCGTAGATGTGCTGCTCGATCGACTTGTTGTCGACCAGAAGCGCGACCGCCTTGCGCACCTCGGGATCACTGAGCGTCGGGTGCTTGGTCTTGAGGCTTGCCCGCTCGCCGTCGACCTCGGTCCACGGATCGGTCTGGTTCATCAAGAAGAATTCGATGTTGCCGCCCGGCGTGACCTGGACGCGACCCTTGCCGCCCTTCTCCAGTCGCGAGAGAATCTCGTCTTCGACCTGCATGTTCCAGGCGAAGTCATACTCGCCGGTCTGCAGCACTGCGCGCGCCGCCGACACCGCATCGCCGCCACCCTTCATTTCGATCGCGTCGAAATGAGGCTTGTTGGCCTGGTGGTAGTTCGGATTGATCACGCCGGAAACCATGTCGCCCGGCTTGAAATCCTTGAACATGTAGGGACCGGTGCCGACCGGCTTCAGATTGGTGGGGGCGTCGCGCGACTTGGCGCCGATATAGTCGGCAAACAGATGCTTGGGGATCAGCATGCCGCGCGTCCCCACGAACGCATCGGCCCAGAACGGCGTCGGCTTCTTGAACTTCACGACGACCGTGTATTGATCGACTTTCTCGGCAACGACGTCCTGATAGGAGCCAATCGTGTAGGCGGCCGTGGCCGGATCCTTGGCGTACTCCCAATTGAAGATGACGTCGTCGGCAGTGAACGGCTTGCCGTCATGCCAGGTGACGCCCTGCTTCAGCTTCCAGGTGACCGACTTGCCATCAGCTGCGACGCCGCCATTCTCGCGGGTCGGGATCTCGGCTGCCAGCTTGGGCTTGAGATTGCCCTCGCCATCCCAAGCGGCCAGAGGCTCATAGAAGAGACGCGAGCCGTCTTGATCCTTAGTACCGACGGCGAAATGTGGGTTCAGCAGGGTCGGCCCCTGCCACCAGAGAACCTTCAGGATGCCGCCGCCGCCGCGCTTCGTCGGCTTGTAGGTCGACGGGCTCTGCGCCATGGCAACGCCCGAATGCACTAGAAGTAGGCTGGCGGCTGGCGCGGCAATGCCAACCGCCATCATGCGCTGCACGAATCCTCGTCGCGACAGCTTGCCGGCCTTCACCTTCCCAATGAGGCCACGCAATTCATGTTCGTTCATCGTTACGCTCCCAAGTCTTGGATGTCCGTCCCCGAGCCGCCCTCGCTATGCTGCAAGATGCGTGCAATTCTTTGATCGTTACAGGCTGTAACGCTGCAGTCAATGACAGCACGAACTCTTGGGGACGGTTCCATGGCATGGGTTTTTCTGGTTTTGGCGGGAATTTGCGAGATCGGCTGGCCTGTCGGCCTCAAGCTCGGATGGACCGATGAGGGCCCTCGTCCATGGTGGATCGTGTTCGCGGTCGTCGCCATGGCAGCCAGCGGTGCGCTGCTTTTGTGGGCACAGCGGGTCATTCCCATGGGCACCGCCTATGCAGTCTGGACCGGAATCGGCGCGGTCGGCGCCTTCACGGTCGGCATCCTGGCGTTCGGTGATTCCGCATCGGCCATGCGGATCATTTCGATCGGCCTGATCATCGCCGGCATCATCGGCCTCAAACTCGCATAAGGAAGCGTACCCATGCGTATGAAAGGGAAAGTCGCCCTGATCACCGGCGCGGCAAGCGGCATGGGTGCCGCAACCGCGCGGCTTTTGGCCCGCGAAGGCGCCAAGGCCGTGGTGCTCGCCGATGTCCTCGATAGAGAGGGTGAAGCCACTGCCGCCGCGATCACGAAGGCAGGTGGCACGGCGCATTATGTTCATCTCGACGTGACCGACGAAGGTCAGTGGCAGAAAGTGGTTGATGGAGTCGCCGCCGCCCACGGCGGCCTGGACGTGCTGGTGAATAATGCCGGCATCTCGGGGTCGGCCGAGCAGGACCTCTACGATACGGATGCCTGGAACCGGCTGATGGGCATAAACGCGACCGGCGTCTTCCTCGGAATGAAGCACGGTATCGCGGCCATGCGGAAGGGTGGCCGTCGTGGCTCGGTGATCAACCTTTCCTCGATCTCGGGCATCGTCGGTCAAGCCTACATCCATGTCGGCTACAATGCCTCCAAGGGCGCCGTGCGGCTCATCACCAAGGCCGCCGCCGCCCAGCATGGCAGGGAAGGTATTCGCGTGAATTCGGTGCATCCTGGCCTGATGCCACCTATGCGTACCTCAGGGCGCACCGCCGATCCCGAGCAACGCGCCAAGACCCTGAAGGGCGTACCGCTCGGCCGTGCCGGGGAGGTCGATGAGGTGGCCTACGCCATCCTCTTCTTGGCATCTGATGAATCTTCCTATGTGACCGGTGCAGAACTGGTGGTCGATGGCGGCTGGACGGCGGTTTGACATGAAAGACGAAAAGCAGGGCACCACGGTCACGCCCTGGAAGGTCCTGGAGTCCCAGTATGCGTACCGCGATCGTTGGATTGCGCTCAGGTCGGACACGGTGGAATTGCCCAATGGGCATGTCCTCACCCCCTATCACGTCATCGAGCAGCCCGACTGGGTGACGGCCCTGGCTCTGACGCACGACGGCAACATCATCTTGATCGAGGAATATCGTCACGGCTGCCAGCAGACCGTCGTCGAACTGCCGAGCGGCATCCACGACAAGCCGGGCGAACCGACGATCGAGGCAATGAAGCGTGAGCTCCTGGAGGAGACCGGCTTCGCCGCCGACGAATGGCATCCGCTGGGTACGTTCTTCGCCAACGCACCGCGGCTCAACAACCGCGTTCACTGCTTCCTGGCCCTGGACGCCCGTAAGGAGGCCGCGCCCAAGCTCGACGACGGCGAGGTGCTGGTGCCACACCAGATTCCGTTCGCCGAGTACATCGCCGATTTGCGCGAAGGCCGACGTATGCTGCACGGCTTCCAGGGCGGTGCGATGTGGCTGCTGCACCTCCATGCGGCGAAAACCGGTGACCCGCGGCTTGCCAGCCTGCGCTTCTAACTCTTGCAACCCTGCTGCGACACTATGAGGGCCTCAGTCGGCTTGTGAGGAGCCGATCGCCCTGCCTAGAATTCACCATGATTCGCAAACGCCCTGATTCGGGTTGGCGCGCGTCGGCTTTTGCCGTCGCGCTGTTTGCGATCACACTCAATTTCCTGCAACCACTGGCGCATGCCGCCATGTTGCGCGATGCCGGACCGATTGCGGCCGCCAAGATGTGGGGCGCCTTCTGCCTGCCCAGTGCAGGGGAAGACGACTCGCAATCGTCGGCTCCGGCGACTGCCACAAACCACGAATGCTGCCTCGGTCTCGCCCACGCCCCCGTGCTGGCCGAGCCATCCGCCGCCTTCGTTCGCATCGAACCTGTGGTCACGACGATCCGTTTCGTCGCCGCCGTCGATGCCTACTCGCCCGTTGGTATCCGCGACGGGCCAAGCCAGCCCCGCGCCCCACCCTCCCTCGTCTGACACCTGAAGCCGCGACGCGCTCATCCGCGTCGCGTTCGTTTGTCATTCGTGGGGAGTTTTCATGTTTTCCGTTCGCGCGGCGACGTTCGCCGCCTTTACAGCCCTGGGGCTGATTCCTGCATTAGCCAAAGCGCAGGACACGCCGTCTGCGGACCCTTCGGCCGCACCACCGGCGGCAACCATCAATCTGCCGCCCATCACCGTGAGCGCCGGCCGCGGCTCCGACCTCGAGAAGCTCGACGTCAGCACGACCGTGGTCACGCGCGAGCAGATCCAGGCCATGCCGGAGACCGGTGTCGACCAGATCGTGAACCGCATTCCCGGCGTCTGGCTGCCGACGATCCCGACCGGCCAGCTCCATCCGACGGCCCAGCCCGTCAATATCCGAGGCTTCGGTACCACCACGACCATCAACACGCTGGTGATGGTCGACGGCGTGCCGATCAACGACCCCTATTTCAGGACGATCAATTGGAGTGCGATCCCCAAGAACTCGGTTGACCGAATCGAGGTCATTCGCGGCGGCGGCGCCACCAGCCTGTGGGGCAACATGGCGATGGGCGGGGTCATCAACATCGTTACCCGCGAACCCACGAAGACCGGCGTAGCGGCCGACGTGAGCTACGGCAGCTTCAACACCTCGACCGCAGAGATCTCGACCAGCCTCGCAGTGAACGACAAGCTGAAGGTCGGTCTTTCCTATAATCACACCCAAAGTGCGGGCTACAACACGACGCCCGCCCAGTATCGCAACGTCAACCTGGTTCCGACGGCGTCGAAGGCCGACAATGTCGCCTTCTCCGCCTTCCTGACGCCCAGCGAGAGCCTGAAGCTCTACGCCAAGGCCTACTTCAACCAGACCTACGAAGATGGCCTGACCTGGACCTACGCCCATAACAACTGGTCGACCTATCGGCTGCTGCTGGGCGGCTCCTATCAGCTCGACGAGAACTCTTCGATCAACTTCAATGCCTGGGCCGGCGGCGGCTCGTTCGGCACCATCAACGTGGCGAGCGGTGCCTATACGCTGAACAACACCAGCGCCACCAACCAATTCGTCAGCCAGATCGAGACGGCACCTAACTCCGAACAAGGCGGCTCGGTTTTCTACGAGGCGAACTTCGGACCGATCCGCGACGTCAAGATCGGCGTCGATGCGCGCCGCATCGTCATCTCCGACTACAACAACCTCTATGCCAGTGCGACGGCTGCCCCAACCAGCTTCGTCGCCAATGGCGAGCACCGGCTGCAGGGCATCTTCGCGCAGGGCACCTATCGCGTTCCGGGCATACCGCTCGATGTCACGATCGGCCTGCGCGGCGACTTCTGGCAGGCGCTGAACGCCAATGTGCTGACCGTCAATTCCGGCACCAATAATCCGGTCGCCAACTCCAGCGCTTCGAGCTTCGATCCGCGCCTCGGATTGAAGTTCCACGTCACCGACGAGCTGGTTCTGCGCGGTGCGATCTATCGCAACTTCTCCGCGCCCGGCATGAACCAGATGTACCGCAGCTTTGCCAGCGGCACGTCCTACACGGCGATCAATCCCAACCTGCAGCCCATGACCAACTTCGGCCAGGAGATCGGCTTCGATTTCCAGTGGCGCGAGTTCAACCTGTCGGGCACCATCTTCAACAATAACCTCGACAACTTCATCGACTTCGTCACGGTCTGCAACGCCAGCCCCGCTTGTGCAGCGCCCTTCGTCTCTGCGGCAGGTCTCAGCCCTGCCTTCACGACGGTGCGGCAGTACCAGAATGTCGGCAACGCCACGTTCCGGGGTATCGAGATCATCGGCGGCTGGCAGCCGACAAAGGAACTGAAGTTCGGCGCCAGCTTCGTCGCCACCTCGGCCTACCTCACCAGCTCCAACTTCCCGACCCTGATCCGGACCGGTGTGCAGTTGGGTCAGGTGCCGACCACGATGGTGACGGCCAACGCCGAATGGCGGCCGATCCCGGAACTGGTGTTGACGGCGTCCCTGAAGTCCTTCCCCGCCTACTGGAACGACACGGGCCATACCCAGCTCAACGAGGGGGCTACCCTGATCGACCTCGGCCTGACCTATTCGCCGGTAAAGGATGTCGATATCTACGCCAGCGTGCAGAACCTCACGAATGTGCAGTATCTCGCGTCGGGCTATACCCTGACCTCGTTCGAGGGCACGACCGTCAATCCGTCGGCCATTCCCGCCCTGGGCATGCCGCTCACCGCCACTGCCGGCCTGAGAGTGAGGTTTTGATGCGCCTGTTCTTTACCTTACTCGCGACCCTCATGCTGGCCGGCACTGCCGCCGCCCAGCATCACAATCACGGCAAGCCGAGCGCTGCGCCCGAAGCCTTCACGGCGACGCCGGCTTTCGGCCCCGACGGCACGCTATGGCTGGTGCGCGCGACGGCCGACAAGATCGTCGTGGTGAAATCGACAGATCTCGGCAAGACCTTCTCCGAGCCTGTCGCGGTGACCCCCGAGCCGATGAACCTCGACTGGGGTCCCGATGCGCGCGCGCGTATCGCGGTTGATCCAAAGGGCGGCTTGATCGTTACCTTTGCGATCTTCCAGGACAAGAACTTCAATGGCCGCGCCTTCTTCGCCCGCTCCAAGGACAATGGCGCCAGCTTCACCCCGCCGCGGCCAATCACCGCCGACAAGACCAGCCAACGCTTCGAGACGGTAGCCGTCGATCCATCATCAGGCCGTGTCTTCGCAACATGGCTCGACAAGCGCAACGGTGCGAAGGCGCGCGCGTCCGGCCGGGCCTATCCAGGTGCTGCCTTGGCCTATGCCTGGGAGGATGGCGATGCCAGCTTCGGTAAGACGGAGATCGCACTCGACAACACCTGCGAATGCTGCCGGCTGGGCGTCGCTTTCGCGGGGCCGGGACGCCCGGCCATCGTGTTCCGCAACATCTTTCCCGGTTCCGTGCGCGACCATGCCGTCGTCACCTTCAAGGACGCGACGACGCCCGGTCCGTTGCGCCGGGTGAGCGCCGACGACTGGAAGATCGAGGCCTGCCCGCATCACGGGCCGACCATTGCGATTGCGCCGGACGGCTCCTATCACGTCGCCTGGTTCACCGACGCGCCGTCGCGCAAGGGCCTGTTCTATGCCCGTGCCGACAATGGCAACGTTCCCTTCGGCGCGCCGCGTGCCCTCTCCTCGCCCAATCGTCAGCCGGCGCGTCCCTATCTGCTTTCGGATGGTCAGGCCCTGCACCTCGTCTGGAAGGAATTCGACGGCACGAAATCCGTAGTGCGTTGGCAGGTGAGCCGCGACAGCGGCCGCCAATGGACTGAGGCGCGCACGATCGCCGAAACCTCCGATGCCTCGGACCACCCCCTGCTCGTCGCCTATGGCGGCCACGCCTATCTCTCGTGGTTGACCAAGATCGAAGGTTATCGGTTGATCCCGCTGGAGAACCAGCCATGAGAAAGGCCGCCATCCTCGCCCTGTTGCTGGCGCTGGCCCCACTTTGCAACGCGCACGCTGCCGACCCGCAGCCCTTCGAACGGGGAAGTTGGGCGAAACTCCGCGCCGCTCATGAAGGCCAGCCGACAATCGTCCATCTGTGGGGTCTCACCTGCGCTCCCTGCCTGACCGAGCTGCCGGAATGGGCCAAACTTGAGAAAGAGCGCCCCGACATGCGGCTGGTGCTGTTGGCCGCCGATCCCGTGCCGCAGCCACCGGCCCGCGTCGAGGAGATGCTGACCCGCACGGGTCTCGGCAAGACCGAGAGCTGGAGCTTCGCCGACCGTTTCAACGAGCGCCTGCGCTTCGAGATCGATCCGGCCTGGTCCGGCGAGCTGCCGCGCACCCTGATGATCGATCGCGAGGGCAAGGTCACGACATTGTCTGGTGTCGCCGATCTTGCCGAGGTCAAAGCCTGGCTCGACCGGCAGGCCAAGCGTTGAAGCTGGCCGCTCCCCCGACCATATCCTCCCCCATCCAGTTGAAAGGAACAAAGCCATGACCATCCGTCGCTGGCTCCTTGCCGCCGCCATTGCCACCTTCGCCCTGCCGGCATTTGCACACGACTACAAGGTCGGCTCGCTCGAGATCGGCAATCCCTGGACACGCGCCACGCCGCCTTCCGCGCAGAGCGGCGGAGGCTTCCTCACGATCACCAACAAAGGTACGGCGCCCGACCGGCTCGTCGCCGTGCGCAGCACGGCCTCCAACAAGGCCGAGATTCACGAGATGCGGATGGACGGCAACGTGATGCGCATGCGTGAGCTGGAGAAAGGATTGGAAATCCCGCCAGGCGCCACCGTCGAACTGAAGCCCGGCAGCTATCACCTCATGTTTATGGAGCTGAAGGCGCCCTTCGCCAAGGACGCCAAGATCCCGGCCACCCTGGTCTTCGAGAAAGCCGGCTCGGTCGACGTCGAACTGAGCGTCGCCGCGATGGGTGCCGCATCGCCCGCCCCGAAACACTGAGGCAGGCGACGCGGCAGGAAGCTACATCACCTTCAGGAGTTCCCAGGCGATGATGGCCATGCCGATCACCGACACGAACCAGGCGAGCGTACGCAGCCAGGCGATGCCGGCGACATAGATCACGGCATAGGCCAGGCGTCCCCAGAAGAAGATCATGGCGCCCATTGCCGTCATGGCGTTGGCCTTGCCAGCCGCTGCCGCGATCAGCACCAAGGCTGCGAACAGCACCATGTTCTCGATCATGTTGAGATGGGCACGCTTAGCGCGCCCTGCCCAGCCGGGGATCTCGCCGAGGCCTTCGCGGTTGCCCGCGAGTGTGTTGAGACCGACCGCCTGATTGGCGCCCATCGCCGCCACCAGCACTTGCACGAACGCCAGGATCGTAGAGAAGAGGAGGTATTTCAGGTCCGGAGACATTGCGTTGCTCCTGCGCTTCTTGGGCTATTTGGTCCCGAAGAGACGGTCGCCCGCGTCGCCGAGGCCAGGAACAATATACCCGTGATCGTTGAGTTTTGCATCGATTGCTGCCGCGAACACCTGCACATCTGGATGAACTTCGGCGAAGGCTCGTGCGCCCTGCTCCGAACCCAGGATGCAAATGAACTTGATCCTCTTGGCGCCAGACTCCTTCAAGCGATCCACTGCGGCGATCGCCGAATGCGCGGTGGCGAGCATGGGATCGCAGACGATGACGTCACGGTCGGAGATATCCTGCGGAATCTTGAAATAGTATTCGACCGCCTGAAGCGTCCGGGGATCGCGATAGAGGCCGACATGGCCCATGCGCGCCAGCGGTACGAGATCGATGATGCCCTCGGCAAGCCCCAGGCCCGCGCGCAGGATCGGCACCACGACCAGCTTCTTGCCTTCGAGCAACGGCGCCTTCATCGCTTCGATCGGCGTCGCGATGTCGCGCTCGACCAGCGGCAGGTCACGCGTGGCGTCGTAGCCCAATAACAACCCCATCTCGCGCAGCAGACGGCGGAAATTCGTGCTCGACGTCTCCTTGTCGCGCATCTTGCTGAGCTTGTGCTGCACAAGCGGGTGGCTCACGACGTGGATCGAGTGCGGCAATGACATTTATGAAAACTCCCCCTTAAAACACCGTGCCGTCGCTTTCGATGGCGATCGGCGGCCCTCCCCCCGGGCGTCGTTCCGCGGCGAGCTTGCGTCCCGCAAACCACGTGCCGGCCTCCAGCACTTTCACCAGCGGCAGACTTGCCGCATCGAGGCCGAGATGGCCGCGCACATGTTCGGCAATGCGATCGAGCAGCATCACCGTCAGCGCCCGCCACTCCACGATCGCCTCGTCACCGGGCTTGAATGCTTTCTCCAACAAGGCGCGCTGCTTGGGTCGCAGAGCTCCCGCATCGACCAGCAACCCGCCATTGCGATACTCGGGCAGGCCAGTCAGTTCATCGAGCGCGATGACCTCGAGTCCGGCGCCTTCGATCGGCTCGACCAGCGAATAGCTCATCCATTGCGAGAGCTTGTGAAACGGGACCAGTCCGGCGGCCGGATGCTCCCAAACGTCACCGAGCTTGGTCGGCCAGATCGGCGAGAGCTTGTCGAGGACGGCAGCGAGGATCGATTCGGCCTTCACCTCGCCACTACCCGCCACGATGTCGAACAACGCCCCGGGCCGATCGAGTCCTGTGTTGCCCAGCTTGCGCAACAACTCGGCGCGACCTTCCAGGCCGAGCAGCGGGTTGTGCGCCTTCACCTGGAACCCCATGGCGATATCCATGGGCGTCAGCGCCGCGAGGCGCTCGGCATCGACCCTCAATGGGTCACCCTTCGCGTCGCGACTGAAGGCGCCGTTGGCGAACATATGCAGGCTCGCGACACCGAGCCCCTCGGAGCGCGCGTAGGTTTCACCCGTGCCCGGCTCGCGATAGCTCCAGGCGGTGCCGGCGCCCGCATCGAGCAGCACGGACACGACCGCGAGGTCGATGCGGCGACGAGCGATTTCTTCAGGCGGCAGTCCCTTCAATCGGTCCGCCAACGCGCTCCAGCGATCGTGGCCTCCGACCTCGAAGTGCCTCCAGCGCGAATGGAAGGGAATGGCCGCCGGATTGGGGAAGCGCTCCCGCGTCACGGCGAGCGTCGCCTGCACCGCCGCCTCCAGCCCGTCACCCGACAGGGAGAACCAATGCGACTGCCCGTCTTCGACGTGCTTCAGGACCTTGGCCGACCGTTCGCGAATAGCCGCCGGCGTGCGAAGATAGGCAATCGACTCGGTCATTGGAGTACCACGCCCCACAACGACGTCATTCGTTCAACCCCCTGCCCTTGGGCTTGCCCAGTTCTTCGATGGCAGGCTTCTTCGGCGTGAAGTAGCCAGCTGCCTTCTTCGCATCCATTTCGACCTGAGCGTCAGCGGGGATCAGTTCATCGGGGATCGGCACCTGTTCGACGACCTCGATGCCCTGCTCGCGCAAGGCATCGGACTTCATGTTGCTCATCGAGGCGAAGCGGTCGATGCGAGCGATGCCCAGCCAATGGAACAAGTCAGGCATCAGCTCCTGAAAACGCATGTCCTGCACGCCGGCGACGCATTCGGTGCGGTTGAAGTATTGCGCTGCCGAATCGCCGCCAGGCTGGCGCTTGCGCGCATTGTAGACCAGGAACTTGGTGACCTCGCCCAACGCCCGACCTTCCTTGCGATTGTAGATGACCACGCCAACACCGCCCTTCTGCGCCATCTCGATGCAAATCTCGATGCCGTGCGCGAGATAGGGCCGGCAAGTACAGATGTCGGAGCCGAACACGTCGGAGCCGTTGCACTCGTCATGGAGGCGGCAAGCGATCTTGGTCTCCGGCTTGCCGAGCTTCTGCACATCACCAAAGAAATAGATCGTGGCGCCGCCGATCGGCGGCAGGAAGAGCTCGAGATCCATGCGCGTGACGAGCTCGGTGTACATGCCCCCCGTCTGCTCGAACAGGGTACGGCGCAGGTCGGTCTCCTTGACGCCGAAACGCTCGGCGATGCCCGGCAGCCACCACACCGGCTCGACCGCGGCCTTGGTCACCTTCACGTCGCCCGACGAACTCAGGATGTCATTGTCCGGTTTCAGCCGGCCGGCTGCGATCGCGTCGCGGATCTCCGGCATATGCACATGCGCCTTGGTGACGGCAATGGTCGGACGGACATCCCAGCCTGCTGCCAGCTTGTCGGCAAAGACATCGGCCACCATGTGGCCCCATGGATCGAGCGACACGATCTTCTTCGGATCGAACCAGCTCTCGAACGGGCCGATCGGCTCGGCCGGCGAGGTGTTGGTAAAGTCCGGGCGGTGGCCTGGCTTCAGCTCCTGCGCCGCGATCGCCAGTGCGCGATAGATGCCATAGCTACCGGAATGCACGCCGATGGCGTTGCGCCGCGCCGAGTCCGCGACCGTGCCGACAACAGGCCCGCGAACGGCGGGATCACGCGCGCCCCACACCACTGGAGGGGCCGGCTGGCCGCCCTGGCTGGGATGGGTATTCAGTCTGATATGAGCCATTTGCTTTCCGGATCCCTCGGAGCGGGAAAGCGAGGCAGTGTAAGGCCTGCGGATTACGAAGGAAAGAATATCGACGACAGCGGAAAAGCGAGGGGATGCAACTACTTGGCGCCCCTGGTCTCCTGCAGGTAATCGACGATGGCCGCGACATCGGCCTCCGCCACCGGCGCCTTGTAGGCATGGATCATCTTTTCGACGATGCCCGTCCAGGCGGCCTTGGCGAGGTCAGGCTGGGTCAGCACCATGCCGGCGGAATGGCAGGAGAGGCAGTTGGCTGCGATGGCGTCGGCCTTGGCACCGCCGGGGAAAACCACATCGCTGACCGGCAGCTCGACCGACACTGATTTCAGCGCAAAGCCCGAAGCCGCCGGCGTTGCTGCTACCGCCGGTGATGGAGGTGGAAGCTGAACAGCCGGGTGGCCGATCAGGGCAAGCACGACACCCGCCACGATCGGGACGGCAAAGCCAACGGTACCCATGGAGATCTTCATCGGTCAGGCCACCTTCACGCGTACGGTCTCGATGCCGTTGTGCATGAACCCGCTGGGATTCCAATTGTTCGCCAACGGCTGGGCAAGCCCGTCATCGTTGGTGCAGCGAACCATCAACGCAAGATCGCCAACGGCCGGCGCCACCTCTGCCTGCCACTGCCGGAAGCTATATTTGCCTTCGTCGCGGCCAAGAACCGTGGGCAACCAGGTAGCGCCGCCATCCATCGAAAGGTCGACATTCTTGACGCCGGTCACACCGCCAAAGGCGATGCCGCGCACCAAGTTCTTTGTGCCAGCCTTCAAGGTCCCGCCGGCTTTCAGATTGGTGATGAAGGAACGCGGCACCATCTTGTTGATGGGCACCATCGCGACGCCGGCCTGACCTGGCTTCATATCCGCGCCGGGCGTGTCGGGAATCAGATACGCGTTCTTGGTCCAGAAACTCTCATCGGGCGCCGACAGCACCTCGATGCGGTCGAGCATCTTCACCCAGTAGGTCGAATACCAGCCCGGCACCACGAGGCGCAGGGGGAAGCCGTTCAGCAGCGGAAGCTGTTCGCCGTTCATAGCATAGGCGATCATCACTTCGCCGTCGCGTGCATGATCCAGCGACAGCGACTTCATGAACTTCGGCGCGTCGCTCATCACGGGCTCGTCGAGTCCCGCGAAGCGCACGGCGACGGCGCCAGGCTTGATGCCGGCACGATCCAGCAAGTCCCGCAGCTTCACGCCCATCCACTTGGCATTGCCCATGGCGCCGTTGGCCCACTGCGCACCGGCAACACGCGGCTCCGTGAAGCCGCGCGAATTGCCCGAACATTGATTGACCGCTGCCAGTTCGACCCGCGGCAGTCCATCGACGATCTCTTTCAACGACAGCGACAGTTCCTTGTCGACGTGCCCCCGCACGGAGAGCCGGAAGGTATCGACGTCGATCTCGGTCGGGATGACCGCCCAGTGCCAGCGCACGTAGAAAGCATCGTTGGGCGTAAAGACGCCGCGGTCGAAGACTTCGAACGGCGTTTCGAGCAGCGGCGGGCGGGTGCGCTGCAGGATCATCGGTCCCTTCTGCGGGAAGGCCGTGGTGATGACCCGCTCATCAGGGCCGCCCGGCAAGGGCAGGTCGATCGTGGCAGGCGTTGTCGGGTTTTGCGCCCAAGCAGCCCCCGATACGATCATCAGGCCGCCTGTACTGGTTTGGGCCAGAAAGGCCCGTCTTGTCGTCGTTTTGATACTCACAACCCTATTTTGGACGATAGCCGACCGGGACGATAGCCAGCCCATAATATTGCCATATTACTGCATATTTATTGCTGCGCTGTTTCGCCTCGTCTACATTCGTGAATTTCTGTTCGCGTTTAAAATGCAATAATAATTATATGCCGGCGTGGGAAGGAGCTCCTGCCGACAGACTGCTTTTGGGGAGCGTCTGTCGGTCAGGAGATCTCCGTTGCTGTTGTCCAAAGGGATGCTTCGATGGGGTTAACGATGAAATCCTTGGGTGTGGGTGCTTTTGCAATTGTAATGGCTGCAGGGCTTGCCTGGGCACAGCAGGCGGCTGCTCCGCCTCCGGCCCAGCTACCGGCGAAAATCTGCCTGTCTCAATACACGCCGATGCCAGGCCAGTCCGCTGCGGGGTTGATCACGGCTGGCTATGACATCAAGGCAGCAGTACCCGGCGGTCTCTGGGTCCAGAAGGATCGCGAAGTCTACTACTGCAACTCCGGACGGCCGCTCGAAACCGAGCCGCTGTGCTGGCGTCTACGCGAACCGAGCGCCGGCAACTTCTGCTGACCCGCGGGATTAGTCAGGGCATGCTCACTTCCAACGACAGACGGAGGATGCCATGCCTGACCTGTTCCCCACGACCGAAGAAGTCACGCAGGAAAAGCTGAAAGACGATGCAGCGGCAGGTGGGCCAAGCATCGTCAATCACCTTGGACCGGACTCCTTTAAGAAGGATGGGCTGCGGCCGTTCTTCGAATACCGCCCGCTCGGTCTCAAGGAGCTGACCGGCGGCAAGGTTGGCGCGCATGTGATTCGCGCCGTTCCTGGTCAGCATCCCGACGCTCCCCGCCACAGCCACGCGCTGCAGTTCCAGTTCGTCTATGTGCTGAAGGGCTGGACGATCTTCGAGTACGAGGGTTACGGCCAGCACAAGCTCGTTGCGGGCTCGACCGTCTATCAACCGCCCGGCGTGAAGCATAAAGAGATCGACCATTCGGACGACCTCGAGTTGATCGAGATCACGATGCCCGCCGACTTCGAAACGGCAGTCGAGGATCAAGCAGCGACGTAACGGCAAATCCGGGATTGTTGCACCAGGACCGCGACGACTCTAAAGTCCTCCTCACGTGAACGGGGGACTTTCATGAAATTGCTAGGCGTCCTTGGCCTGGCCTGCTTGGTATCTGCGGCGGCGTTTGCCCAACAGCCAAGCGCTCCTCCATCCCCCAACACCAAGCCCCCCACCTGCCAATCGCAGTACGCCGAGGCGCCCGCCTATTCGTCGGCGTTGCTGATCAGCACCGGCTTCGAAATCAAGGCGGCGGTTCCTGGCGGCCTGTGGCTGCAGAAGGACAAGGACGTCTACTTCTGCAATTCCGGCCGTGCTAGCGACGGCGAGATGCTGTGCTGGAAACTGCGCGTGCCGGTGAAAGGCCAGCCCTGCCAGTAGCCTCCTAGGCGCCGTGGCGCAGCAACCGACCCGAATGCCTGTTGGTCGGCTGATCGTCACGCATCGTTACCTGACCGTTGACGAGAATGTACTTGTAGCCCGAGGCGCGCTGGACGCGGCGCCATTCGCCGCCCGGCAGATCGTGAGCGATCTCGCCCGGCAGCACCTTCAGTCCATCATAGTCGTAGATCACGATGTCCGCCGGCGCGCCCTTTTTCAACACACCGCGGCCACGGAAGCCCGCCACTTCAGCCGGCAGTGCCGACAAACGCCAGTGCACGTCCTCGAGACTCAGCATGCCGTGCTGGCGCACCACCTTGCAGATCGTCTCCGTCGGATAGCGGCCGGCGGTCAGGAACTTGGTATGTGCGCCGCCATCAGAAACGCCGAATAGGATGTAGGGATCGTCGACCAGTTCCTTCAGATATTCGATGCTGCCATTGGGCGGAGCGGCGAAGAATTCCGTCTCCAGATTCTCCTCGACCGCCATATCGAGCATCACGTCGACCGGATGCTTGCCCATCTTCTCGCCGGCATGGGCGAGCGTGTAGTCGAGCCATTTCTTGTTCTTGTCGAGCTTGGGGCCGACGATCGCGATCTGCGGCAAGGGGCCGGTCGCCGTGATCGGCAGGTTCTCCCGCAATGCGGGCCGTCGCGCCGGATCGGCGAGCTTGGCCAGCCTCTCCGCACGCGTACCGGTCGTGGCATCGCACCAAACCTGCGAATCGTCGAACAGGTTCCAGTCCTCGAAGGTGAAGGTGAAGCCAGCATCGGTCGTAAGACCCTGCCCCACGACCCGAATGCCGCGCTCACGGCAGCTTTTCAGCCATGCCAGCTGACGACGATGAATTTCAGGCCGGTGATCGAAGGCCTGGATCACATTCATGATCATCGGCCGACCACTGATGCTCGACAGCTCTTCGTAGAAAGTGCGATCGCGGGCATTGTCGCCCGAGATCAGCAGCATCTGCATGAAACCTTCGTTGCGTTCGGCCAGCACGCGGGCGAACTCACGACAGGTGTCGTCGTGCATGACATCGGTCGGCATCGGCGTGCCGTCATAGTCGCGCTGTACGGCCGAGGGCCCGGTCGGCAGCATGCGCTGCGCCGACCAGCCGCAAGCGCCGGCATCCATCGCTTCGTGCAGCAAGCGCTTGAGCTCGGCGTGCTGCTCCGCTGTCGGCAGCTTGCCGGCTTTAGCCGCCTCGAAGCCCATCACCCAGATCAGCAGCGGCGAGATCGGCACATAGGGCAGGATGTTCACCGCCTTGGGCGCGGCGTCCACGCTGTCGAGGAATTCCGTGAAGGTCACCCAGTTCCACGGCATGCCCTCCTTCATCGAGGCCATGGGGATCGCCTCGACGCGGGTCATCGACATCATGGCGCGCTCGCGCTCGGCGGGCCGTACCGGCGCGAAGCCGAAGCCGCAATTGCCAATCACCACTGAGGTGATGCCGTGCCACGACGAGAGCGTGCAGTAGGGATCCCAGAAGAGCTGCGCGTCGTAGTGGGTGTGCAAGTCGACGAACCCCGGCGCCACGATGAGGCCGCCAGCGTCGATCACCTCATCGGCCTCGCCGGCGCCGATCTGGCCGATCTCGGCGATCACGCCATCCTTGATGCCGATGTCGCCCCGGAAGCGCGGCAGACGGCTGCCGTCCACGATCATGCCTCCCCGGATCACACGATCGAACCGCGCCATGCTTCCTCCACTTCGCTTTTGCTTTGTCGAAAGCGTGGGCGGAGCTCAAAAACCTGTCAACATCACCGCCATCGCGTCGCAAAACCGCCAGCCACTTGCGCGGACACCCTAGTTTGCAAGTCTCAGGTTCTAATGTTTGCGCTACAGATGCAACTTCACTATAAAGCCAGACGCCGGTGGCGGCGCGGGGTGGAGCTTTGGGGAAAAACTCTCGCCCTGCCACTGCTGGCATGTGGTGGGTGTGTGGAGTGCCGGCGGCAGTTGCCGCCGGCACTCAACCCGCCGTCTTCCCGCAATCGAACGTGATCTGCCGCGGTTTGAAGGGCTGAAGAGCCGGCGCCGAGGGGAAATCCTTCTTGGGCCAGGCGCCGTCAGCGAGATGGCGCTCGATCAACGGCACGAGGAGCTGGAACATGACCCAGCCGCGCAGACGCACACCTTCGGGCGTGCCATGGATCGCGTCGATGAACAGATTGGGATCTCGCGGCATCCACTTCGAGACATCGAGAAAGGCGAGGTTGTGTTCGGCGGCATACTTGGCGAACACGCGATTCTGGAAAGCGGCGAGCCGCTCCAAGTCGCGATAGCGGAACGGCGAATATCCGACGTTCAGATATTCCAGGATGGCACGGTGGCGCTCCGGATCGAGCACCATGCCTTCCGACACCAGCCAGACGAATGACGCGAGCGCAAGTTCACTCCCCACCTCCGTGGTTGCCGCGCGGATGCTGTCGAGATCATGCAGGATGGTCGGCAGGTTCACCGGCAGATCAGTCCGAGCGAGGTCCGGGTCGCGCTCATCGAGGCCTGCCGGCCAGTTGAGCTTGTAATCCGGCTTGGTCCATTCGCCGCCGTCCTTCTTGACCTCGCCCGATGCCAGCAACGCTTGCAACCGCCTTGCCAGCGCCGAGCTGTAAGCAAGATCGGCCAATACGCGCTCGAAGGCGTTAGGCTGCTTCCTTTCCATCAACTCGGCATAGGACGGTTGCGGCGGCAGCTTGGGCACGAGCGAGCGCAGGCTGAACTGGTTAGCGCCCTCGTAGTAAACGACGAGATCGGGCGCGAGCGGCGCCACCTCGTCGCGCATGATGGCGGCGATGTCGACTGAGTTGATGCTCTCGCGGCCGGCGTTCAGCACCTCGAAGCGCACATCGAGCTTCTTCGCGGCTGCCCACTGGTTCAGCCACCCCCCGACATACTCGGGATAGGAATAAGGAAAGTGGTGCGAGGCCACTGTCGTCGAGGCTCCGACGAAAGCGATACGGATGGTCTTGGGCTGACGTGCCACCGGTACTGGCGGACCACGGAAGCCATAGGCATTGGTCACCAAGCCGATCGGCGTCGTCGCGTCCGGCAAGAAACGATAAGGCGGCCGTGGTGCGCCATCCGGCGGGTCGTAGACGAAAAGACGACCCGGCGCGTCCTTCAGATAAGGGTGCTGACAGGGATCACCGACGAAGACGCTGTTCCAGGCCTTGAAGGCGTCGGCGCGCCGCGTCGCTCCGCTGACGCCACTCAGGTCGATCTCGCGGTCCAGCGCCCGCCATTCCGCCGGAACGGCGTGGCGATTCGGCAGTGGCGGCGGATCCTCAGCAAACCACGCGCGCTCGACACCCGAGGCCAAAGGGATTTTCTCGAGATACTGCCGCGCCGACCGATCGTCGCCCGCCTCCAGCCAACGCACCATGGCCTCGGCTGCCACGGTACACAGTACGATGGTGACGATCACCAGCAGGGAGTTCTTCAGCACGTTACGCACGTCTGCCTAGTTAGTCCGTCCTACCTCACGATGCCAGACCGCATGCTATAGAAACATGGACCGTGCCGAGAGTTGGCGGAGAGTTCGATGCAGTTTGGTTGGTTGACGCTTGCCATGTCCCCATCGCCTGACGAAGACGGGGCACGCATAGATCAGATCGTTGCCCAGGCCTGTGAGGCAGAACGCCTCGGATTCTCCGACGTCTGGCTGACGGAACATTACTTCACGGGAGAAAGCGTCTACTGCGACTCACTCATGTTCGCAGCCGCACTCGCCATGAAAACCGAAAAAGTGCGACTGGGTTTTGCCGTGGTGCAAACGCCCTTTCATCATCCGGTACGGCTGGCTGTGCAACTCGCACTGCTCGACAACCTCAGCAAGGGCCGCATCGACGTCGGAATCGGCAAGGGTACGGCCTACAACGAATACGAGTTCGTCGGCCATGGCCTGCGCAGCACCGACAGCCGCGAGCGCATGGAAGAAGCTGTCGACATCCTGCAGCGCGCCTGGACGGAGTCCCCGCTCGACTACGAAGGCCGCTTCCACAAGCTGCATGTGCCGGCGATCCGGCCGAAGCCGGTGCAGCTTCCCGGCCCGCCGCTGTGGCGCAGCGTGATCTCGCCCGGCTCGTTCAAGGAATGCGGCAAGCTCGGCGTGCCAATCCTCACGGCGCGCCTGCCCGTGGAACGAATCAAGGAACGCTGGGCGACCTATGCCGCCGGCATCGACGAAGGCGGCCACGACGAAAGGACCCGCGCGACGCTGCTCGCCAAGAGTGCACTATGGCGCAACGTATATGTCGCGGAGTCCGATGCCGAAGCCGAAGACGCGCTGGCCGGGCTGCTGGTCGAGACACGCGCGCACATGATGCATGTGCGCGAGGCACACAATCCGGCCGACTTCGAACCCGATCCGGCGGCGCTCAATGCCTGGACCGATCCCAAGGTGCCGGACTCCGAGGCGATCCCTTTCGTGCTGCGCACCGGTTCGCTCTACGGCTCGCCCAAGCGCGTGCGCGAGCAGGTGGCCGAACTGCGCGACGTTGGCGTGCAGCACCTGCTCTGCCAGACCGGCTTTGGCGCCATGAATCACCAGCAGAACCTCGCGTCGATGCGACAGTTCGGCGAACAGGTCATGCCCGCCTTCGCCTGACACGATGGCCTCACCCACCTATCTCGAGGCCTTGCAACGGCTGGATCTGTTGGCGGTGCTGGCGCGCTTCGATCCGCATGTCGCTGGCACCCCGCCCCTGGGACTGGACATGCCCGGCAGCGATATCGACGTGCTGTGCCACGTCGTCGATGCCGATGCCGATGCCTTCACGCGAACAGTCTGGGATTTCGCCAGCAACCACGAACAATTTGCCATCCATCAATGGACTGGCGATGCACGACCGGTCGTCGCGTCCTTCAAAGCCCATGGCTGGCCGATCGAAATCTTCGGTGCGTCTCGCCCAGTCGTACAGCAAGCGGGTTGGCGACATTTCACGGTCGAGCGTCGGCTGCTGGCGCTGGGCGGCGACGCCTTTCGCGCGGCAGTCATGGAGCGTCGTCGCGGTGGGTTGAAGACCGAACCAGCCTTCGCCGCGGTGCTGGGCCTCGCCGGCGATCCCTACTTCGCCCTGCTCGATGTCGAAGCGAGGTCCGATGCCGACCTCGTCCGGCTGCTGAACGGTCGCGGATTTGCTATCACAGTGGCGGCCAT
This sequence comes from Reyranella sp., assembly GCF_004297405.1. Lineage (GTDB taxonomy): Bacteria > Pseudomonadota > Alphaproteobacteria > Reyranellales > Reyranellaceae > Reyranella. The sequence continues at coordinate 17,051 of NZ_SCVC01000042.1, read as the reverse complement.
GAGCACTGGTGGAGAAAAGTAGATGGTAGAGCCGATTTCACCCGACGGACCAATCCGGCTCGCCATCAGCATGGATGACCTTCTGTTGTGGCCGGACATGCCGCTGGCGTCCGGCTACACGCACCTCGGCATCACGCAGGCGATGACCGACGCCATGAAACGGCACAAGGTCACCGGCACCTACGCCTTTTCGGCCACCAGTCCGGCCGAAGGGCGGCCCGACCTCCTTCGCACTTTCGATCATTGGGTCGAGGCCGGGCATCACATCGCCAACCACACCCATCATCACGCGAACCTGAACTGGGTGACCGTGCCGAAATATCTCGCCGACATCGAGCGGACCGAAACCCTGATCCAACCCTGGTCCAGCCGGGTGCCCACGCGGTACTTCCGCTACTGCATGGACAATTGGGGCAACACGCCGGAGAAGCACGAGGGCGTGAAGGCCTATCTCGATCGGCACGGCTTCACGCCCGCACCGATCAGCATCTGGTTCTACGACACCGAATTCCTGGCGCCGCATTGGCGGGCCACCAAGGCTGGCGATGCCGACGGTTTGAAGCGGGTCCGGCGCCTGTTCGTCGATACAGCCGAGCGGCAACTTCGCGTACAGGCCGCCGCGGCGCGCGCCATGTTCGGCCGAGATCCGGCGCATATCTGGCTGATCCACGGCACGCCGCTGGCCGCCGACTGTCTCAGCGAGATCCTCGACCGCTTTCAGGCTGCCGGCGTCGAATTCATTCCCCTCGAAGAGGCAATGGCCGATCCGTTCAACCGAGAGGCCGTGCCGATCGTCACGCCGCGGTTCCTTAATCAGGTGCAGAAATGGGCGGCGCTGAAAGGCGTCGCCATCGAGGATTGCCCGCCGGCGGTCTTCGAGGAGATCGACCGTATCTCCCCGATGCCGGGCCACAGCACACCCGAAGTCATGGGCCGGGTCTTCCGTGCCATCTCCGACAACATGGAAGGCGTCTTCATTCCCAAGATGTACTGACGAGACAGGCTAGATCGACAAATCGAGCAGGTTGTAGTCCTTGACGCCGGCTCGGGCAGCGTCGTCCCAGCGATAGGTCTCTCCCGCTTCAGCGTGCAGGCGGTAGACGAAGGGCGTCTCCTGCGGAAAGCGCTTGCGGCGGGCATCGATGGCGTAGCCGATCATCCTGGCTCGCTCGCGAATGCGCGCGGCGTCGTAGACCGCCTCCTTGTTGTGTACGCCACCACCTTTGACATCCAATACCGACTTGCGGCGATGGAAGCCGAAGTTCACGGTCACGCGCCAATCCTTGCTGGTGTTGGCGAAGGAACCGTGCAGCGCCTGGCGATTGGTGATGCAGACATCCCCCGGCCTGCAGACCATTGGCACCGCCTCGGGCAACCGTTCGCTGCCGGCCTTGGCGATCACAGACTTGATGTCGATCTTGCCCAGCTTGTGCGAGCCCGGCACGACCCAGACGCCGTTGGCCGGCGTACAGCCATAGAGCTGACCCATGAAGTTGAAGCCGTGCACGCCTTCGTCCCAGTCGGGACTGTCCCAGTGGGTGACGCCATCCTGGTGCCAGGCCACGGAGGCACCGCGGCCCGGTTCCTTGATGAACAGGGCCTCGTTGAAGGGGGCGAAGTCCGGTCCGTTGATCGCCGCAGCGACAGCCAGAAGCTGCGGATGGCCGTAGACACGCAGGGCCGCCTCCGAAAATTGCAGCGAGCCCAGGATGAGATAGACGATCTCCTTGGGCGCATCGGCGGCCGCCTTCGGCTCGAACATCTTCACCTGGTGGCGGCCATTGGCGAGTGCAGTGCCGCCGAACGGATCGCCGAGCGGCTTGGACCAGAGCAGGTTTGGCGCCGCACATCCCACACCTAGCGCCGGCCGTCCCTTGGCATCGACCGGCGCTCCCCGCTCGACCGGCAACCGATCGAGAATGTCGCGCAGGTCACGCTCGATGTCAGCCAATTCGTCCGACTTCAGAACGCCTTCGAAAACGTAGAAGCCACATCGCCAATAGGCTTCGACGATCTCCGGATGCAAAGCGCCGTCAGCGGTGAAACGGATCGGCCCGCGATTGCCCAGCGCATAGGCCCGCTTCTCACCTTCACGAAGATAGGCCTGCATCGCGGCCTCTTCTGGCCCGTAGTCGGCCGTGTGATCAACCACCGTCTGGTCCATCGCACGCCTCCGTCAGTCGACGTAATCCCAGCTCGTTCCGTTGAAGCGCTGCAGCTTCATGTAGGTGATGACCCGGTAATCGGTCGGGCTGGTGTTGATGCGGCTCTCCGGCAGCAGCAGGCCGACCCGGAAATTCTTCAGGTTGGCCGCCTGCGCCATGATGTTCTCGCGCGTGAGATTGTCTCCGGCCTGGCGCAACACCTGTTCGAGCGTCTGGGCATAGGCGTACCCAGCGGCGTTCAGGATATCGGAGAGCTCCGCGCCCGGCATGTTCTCCTTCATCCAGGCGACCCACGCATTGACGTCGGGATCGTCCTTCCATTGTGGGTCGGTCACGTCCTTCATGAACCCCGCGGTCAGGATGCCTTTCGACTTCTCGAGCCCGGCCGGCTTGAAGGTAGCGCCGACCGAGGCTGCGCCGAGGTGCAGGTAGGTCGTGGGCTTCCAGGCAAGATCGTCCATCTTGCTGATCGCCTGGGCCGCCTGCTTGGCATAGGTGAAGAGGAACAGCGTATCTGCGCCAGAAGCCTTGAGCGCGATAAGCTGGCTGTCGATCGTCGGATCAGTCGGCTGGAAATTCTGTGTGTCGACGATCATGGTCTTGGCCTTGTCGCCAAGCGCGAGCTGCAGGCCGTGCAGCATGTCCTTACCGAAATCGTCGTTCTGGTAGAGCACCGCCACCTTGGCGTTGGGCGCCTTAGCCAGCAGGTGCTTGGCGTAGAAGGCCGTCTCGGCCTGGAGGTTAGGCTGCCAGCCCATTGTCCAAGGGAACTTCGCCGGATCGTTGAAGGCCGTGGCGCCGGCGGCAATGAAGAGCTGCGGCACCTTCTTCTGGTTCATGTAGGGCCGGATCGCCATGTTGAGCGGCGTACCCAATACGTTGAACACCAGGGCCACCTGATCGCTTTCGACCAGACGGCGCACGTTCTCGACCGCCTTAGGCGGCGAGTAGCCGTCGTCGAGCGTGATGAAGGTGATCTTGCGGCCGTTGATGCCGCCCTTGGCATTCAGCCACTTGAAGTAGGCTTCCTCGACCTTGCCAAGCTGGCCGTAGGCGGATGCCGGGCCGGAATAGGCGATGGTCTGTCCGACCTTGATCTCGGTCGCCGAGGTGCCCGGCCCGTACTTTGGTTGTGCGAGGGCCGATCCCACACCGAACGAGGCGATCGAGAGCCCGGCGACCAGCGCCGCCGTTCCAAAAATCCGCATGCGCTTCCTCCACTTCTTTATTGGGAGAAAGCCTAGGCTCGTCGACGCAGCCGCGCACGCCTGCAAGCACCGTCAGTTTCGCAAGTCAGATCGACGGGCGTCGGCAGCGGCCCGGCGTCCCTGTACCCCCGGCAGTATCTTTCAACAATCCAAGTGCCGACTGCATCAGCTCGTCGGCCAAGATTGCCTGTCCGCGTTCGCTAAAATGCGCGCCGTCAGTATAGATCTCAGCCATATCCGAGCGATCGAAGATGCCGGTGAGGTCGACGAAGCGCGCACGATAGGGGCTACGGGCCACCCTCTGCTTCAGCATTTCGTAGAAGCTGCGCATGCGCTTCTCCGACAAGACATCGCTGGCAGGAAGCCCTCGATTGATGGCCGTGAAGCTGCGGGAGGGTTGTATGGTGACAAGACAGGCCCGGCCATGGATCGCACAGTCCTCCAGCACCTCGTGCATGTTCTCGAAGTAGATATCCATCACAGCCTCCGCGTATTGGGCAAAGGCCGCGTCGTCTTCGTTCAAGCGCTGTCGGTAGGTCTGGATTGCCTGCTTCACTTCGGACTGGACCAGAGCATTCACGATCGCGCTGTGCTTGGCCAGCCACCAAAAGAAGCCGTCGGTGAAGAATTGGCCAAAGCGCACGCCCAATACAAAAGGATCGCCAGGCCGCGTTCCAGAACTCAGAGGAACAACGAGATCATTCTGTGAATTCAGTATCAGGACGGCGCGGGCATTGCGTGGCACGGCGGCGAGGTAATAGGCCATCTTGTCCTGCAACGACAGATATCCGCCCATCGCGCCGTTGAAGAGAAAGATATCGTCGCGCTGAAGCTGCCGCCGCAGCTTACCTTCGAGGAGGGCATGCCAGGTGGCAGCCTTGCTCTGGGCGGAATGACCCTGGGCGACCGATCCGCCGAGTACGTAGATGGCTGCAGAATTGGGCTGCTCGCAGGCAAGACGATCGATGGTGGCGGCGTCGTAGCGCGACAGCGTATGCCGGAACAGAAAATCGGAAAGATTCGTCGAGGAGCGCGGCGGCAGCGTTCGACCATCATAGTAATAGCCGAACACCCCCTCCTCATAGCCGTAGGCCATCGGACCCGACGGGCCATGCGCCATTTCCGCATTGGTCGACAAATTGTCGAACTCCGCCAACGCATAGATCGGATGGTAGGGCGTCTGGATAACGAGTGGCTTCAAGCTAAACACGGCGCGGGCAACGAGCTCCGCGACAACCAACGAGACAATGACAGTGACAAACGTCGAGACGATCGTCCTGGAAAGCGACATCACAGCTCCGAAAAGTCCTGTGGGGCCCGCGGCCGGGAATGAGTCCCGACCGCCGCTGATCTAGGTTAGATCGTCTCCCTTTCTATGCCAACAGCAAGCAACCTAGCGCTCGAGCCAAACGTCGTCGAAGCGCCAATTGTTGTAGATACTGTTGACGTGCAGGGTGACGTTCTTCACCGCGGGCTGCCAGCAGCCGGCAATCCGGCCGTAGGAGATGATCGGCCGGGCGATATCCTCCTGCAGCTTGCGGTCGATCTCCCACACCAGCTTGAGACGCTTCTGTTGGTCGGGCTCGCGCGACTGCTCCTCGAAGAGCTTGGTCATCTCGGGATTGCAGTAGTTGTTGTAGTTGCGCAGCGACCCGCAGGCGTAGTTCTCGAAGAAGGTAACGTCGGGATCGTCGACGGCGCTGCCGCTCAGGTTCAGCGCCACGACATAGTCCTTCTTGAAGACGCGATTGTAGTAGACCGCGGTGTCGATGATCTCGAGTTCACCGTCGATCCAGATTTGCTTGAGCTGGTCGATCAGGATCACCGCCGGATCCTTGAAGGTCGCGATGTTGCGCGTGCTGACCTTGAGCTTCAGCCGCTTGTCCGGCCCGTAGCCCGCTCCCTTCATCAGCTCACGCGCTTCGGCACGGTTCTTCTCGACGTCGCCGTAGCCGGTGAGGGTCTTTATCATTTCCGGCGGCATGCCCCAGACACCATCGGGTGGCGGCAGCATGGCGGAGCTTATCTTGCCCTCGCCTTCACTCAGAATGTCGATGAAAGCCTGACGATCGAGCGTCAGGGCGAGCGCTCGGCGGACCTTGGGATTGTCGAAGGGCGCCACCTCGCGATTGACGATCAGGTTGGTGCTGACGCCGCTTTCCCGCATGGTGCACTGGGCCTGCGGTGCATCGTGCTTGATGTTCTTCAACAACGGCACCGTGATGTCGGCCGGGAAGGTCATGTCGAACTTGCCGGCGATAAAAGAGAGCATACGCGTCGAACGATCGGGAATGATCGTGTATTCGATGCCATCGAGGTAGGGCCGCCCCTTCTTCCAGTAGTCCGGATTCTTCACGAGCTTGATGCCCTCGTTCATCTTGAACTCGGCCAGCTTGAAGGGTCCGGTGCCGACCGGCTTGCGGCGCATGTCGGCCGACGGCACATGGCAGGGATAGATCGGCGAATAGCCCGAGGCGAGCAACGCCAGCAGGGCTGGCTGCGGTTGTTTGAGATGCAAGGTGACGTCGAAATCGCCGGTGGTCGTTGCCTTCTCGACATTCCCCCACCACGCCGAGCGCGGATTACGCCGGAGCTTGTCGGGGCTCAGCAGAAGATCGAACGTGCAGACTACGTCCTTGGCCGTGAACGGCTTGCCGTCGTGCCATTTCACGCCCTCGCGCAGCTTGAAGACGAGCTGCTTGCCGTCGCCACTCCACGACCAGCTTGTGGCGAGATCGGGCACGATCGAGTCAAAGCTGTTCTTGGCCACGTTCTGGTCGAACACGACCAGATTGTTATACAGCGCCATGAACGGCACGGCGACGGATACGGTCGCCTCTTCATGGATCGACGCGCTGGGCGGCGTGTCCATGTGCTGGATCTTCAACACCCCGCCTGCTTTCTGACTCCAGCCGACGCCCGGCGTCAGAACCATCGCGGCCGCCACAGCGGCCAGGGTGAAAGATCCTGCCCTCTTTTTCATGTCGTCTCCTCCTCACACAGGCCGCGTTAGATCGCGGTGCCGTCATTTCGTGTGAGTATGAAGACCTGTCCGAATTTCACAAACTCTGCAGAGCGATATCGGATGAGCGCTCTCGCTATCGACGGATGCTACGAGCAGTCACCGAGACGCTTGCCGCTCAGAACGCTGCTGCCTTTGATCGTAGTGCCCGATTTGTCCTTGGCTTCGATCTGGCCCATCCCTTCATAGCTCGTGGCGCTGTAGTTGATCTCGGCCTTGGCCGTAACGCCCGCGATCATGTCGGACGGCGGACAGATCAACGTGGCCGTCAGCACACCCGCCTTCTTGGCCCCCTCCTGGTATGTGCAGCCGTGTTCCTTCATCTCGGCCGGCGTCGGAAAGAGCAGCCGCTCTAGCTTGGCGTCGTCGCCCTTGAGACAAACCTTCTTCGACGTAGCGGGTGTGGGCTGCACGCCTTCCAGCGTGGTCTTCTCGGTGGCCTCCCATTCGCCAGCCTGGATGGCGGTCTCGGCGAGGGCGGTGCCAGCGACGACCGATGCGACCAGGATTGCAGATACTCCGAACAACTTCATTTCCATCTCCGTCTGTTGGCCGCCACTATACCCGATCGCTCATCGCGGTTGCGCGTCGATCCAATCGCGGGCGGCCTTCAGGGTATTGAAGATCTTGGTTCGGCGATCGGCAGCTGCCAAGACACCGAACAAGCGGGCGAGGCCATGCGTCTCGTCCGCGGCCACGACGATGGCGAGAGCACCGGTCTTACCTTGACCGTGATAGGTCCGCAGCCGCGCTCCCAGGACCATCATCTCTTCATCGGTCATCGCCGACTGCGCCTTGCTGCCGTCGAACAGCTTGCGATAGGGCCCGGTCCCGGCGGTGACCACAGCGTCGAGATACTCGACGACCTCCTGCAGGGTGATTGCGCCTTCGGCTTCAGCCAGGAGCATTTCCCGCGACTGATCGACGGTCCAACGAATGGGCATACAGATGTCGCTCTCGATTTTTACTTAGGGAAGCTCTCGATCCAACGGCGTGCCGGTTCGATCGAATCGAAGACGCGCATCGGACGATCAGCCGCTGCGAGAATGCCGAGGATGCGTGATACCAATTCAGTCTTGTCGGACGGCATGACGATGGCCAGCGGGCCAAGAGGATCGCCTTTGGAGTGACGATCACGAATCTGCACGCCGATCGCCAGCAGATCATCGGCGCTCATCGACGTGTCACCGTTGCCGGCATCGAACAGCTTGCGATACCCCATCGCATTTGCCCCATCGAGCACGTGCAAATAATGCTCGATCTCCTCACGCGTCACATCGCCGTCGGCGGTAGCAACGACGAGATGGTCCCTGGAGTCGATCGTCCAATGCAGAGGCATGGCGGGATTTTGTGACAGCCCATGCCGAGAAAGGCCAGAGAATCCGGCATTTTTCTCACATCCCTAGCGTCGGCCATTTCGCCGTGAGTGTAGTCACCAAGTCATCGACCCAGGCAGCCATGAGGCGCTCGCCTTTGAAAGCCGTCGCGTGGCTCGGATCGCCGGCGCCGGCCGACGGCTCCGGTCGAATGCTTCGCGGGGCAAGCGCGAGCATGATGGATGTCGCAACTTCGCCGACCGGATGATCGCCGAGACGCTCGATCAATGCTTTGACAGGTACACCCATGCCTCCTGCGCGGAGCACAAGGACACCCTCCACTGGGTCTAGATCTAGCAGTTGTTCGGCCGAGGTTCCGACACCGAGAAGGGCGACACGGCTCACACCTTGGGTACCAAAACCATCGACAACATCCCGCAGAAATTGTCTGAACGTCTCACTTTGCCGATGCTGGCCGCCGGCAAGAGACGTACAGGCGAGAGCCACGCCAGAGTCCACCATAGGGGCTACGACAACGGGCAGCCGCTCGATCACTCTTTGTGCCAATGCACGGGCTATGAGGGCGTCGGTACCCAGCGGCAGATACGGCCCATGGGGTTTGATGGCGGCGGCGACCGGGATGACGACCACGTCATCTCGATCGAAGCGAGCTTTGGCCTCAGGCCAGGTGAGATCCTCCAACCAGACGCCCTTCATTCCCACACGCCTCCCCGACACGCGTACGACCGACGGATGCGTATCCGGGATGCTGGGCCTGCGCCAATGCAAAAAGTAGCGGCGATCGGCCTGTGCTAGGGTCGGCGCAATGAATCCTGTCGTTCTCGTCTTGCAGCACATGGGGAGGCGCGCCACCACTCTGCTGCCCTTCTCCCTGCTTCTCGGGCTCCTGTTCCAGGATTTCGCCGCCGCGACCCGCCCGCTTCTGATGCCGCTCGCCGTCACGCTGTTGATGCTGGCCCTGGCGCGGGTCGACTGGAATCGGCTCAGCGCCTTGCTGCGCCGTCCCGGCCTGGCCATCGCACTGTCGCTTCTTAATCTCATTGCGGTTCCGCTGGTCGTCTGGCCGATCTGGCAGGGCCTCGGCCTGTGGCCAGGTCTGGTGGCCGCCCTCTGCCTCAGCGCCATGGCTCCGGGCATCATCTCGGCCGCCACGACGGCGACCTTCCTCAGGCTCGATTCGTCGCTGGCGCTGCTGATCTCGCTGTTCACCAACTTCCTCGTACCCTTCACCCTGCCGCCGCTCGCCCTCTGGCTGCTGGGGCTCGATCTCAAGATCGGCCTTCTCGACCTCAGCCTGAGGCTCGGGCTGATCGTGGCGCTGGCGCTCATCGGCGCGATCGTCATACGTCGTTTCCTCGGCACCAAAGTCACCGAGGCCGGTCCTGCGCTCGACGGCCTGTCGGTGGCGGTGCTGATGATCTTTGCCATTCCCCTGATGGACGGCGTTGTGGCCCGGGCCCTGGCCGAGCCTATGAAGCTCGGCGGCTTCATCGCCGGCGCCTTCGCCGGCATGCTCCTGTGCAATCTCGTCATGGCGGTCGGCCTGCTGCCAATTCTCGACCGGCGCATCGCCCTCACCGCCGGCTACTGTTCAGGTGGCCGCCACAACGCCCTGCTGATGGCGGTCTTGCCGGTCACGGCCGATCCCGACATCTTCCTGTTCATCGCCGCCGTGCAGTTTCCGATCTACCTGATCCCGACGCTTCTGCAGCCGCTCTATCGCCGCTTGCTGCCTTCCTGACGGCTAAGCTTGGCATAGAAGCCATTCAACAGGTCGAGCACGTCGTAAACCGACAAGCCAAGGGCCGCTTTGAGAGCCCCCTTGTAGGGCGGCAGATTGGTGCATTCGAGCACCACCGTATCGATCTCGGGATGTCGGGCCACCAGCGCGCGACCGGCGGCGACCGCCTCGCGCTCGACCTGTTGCCGATCGAGCGCAAGTCCGTTGCGCAGGAACGTGTCGGCGAAGGAACTGTCCTCCGGCAGACCGACGAAGGGTGTGTCGCCCGGTGCACCCACCGCCTCGAAATGCGCCGGCGTCAGGTTCTTCGCCGACGCCGTAATGACGCCTACCCGCTTTCCCTCGAGCTGCTTGATGAGAAGCAGCGCCGACGTCGCTACAGGCACCGGTGACACGGCGGTCAGCTCATCCTGATAGAGCGCCAGGAAGCCACAGCTTGTTGAAATGCCCACTGCCCCTTCGGCCGCCAGCGCTTCGGCATTGGCTCGCAAGGCCGCGAGTACACGCGGCCGATCGGGATGGGTCGTCACCGCATCCGATGAGCCGATACCCTCCATGCGCCGGAAGATCACCGGATAGTCGAACGAGGCGGCATTGCCGATGTCGCCGACGATGCGCGGAAAGCGCGTGTCGAGCATCAGGATGCCGAGGGGCGCCTTCATGGCCGTTACTTCGGCTCCGGCCACCTCTTCTGTGGGCCACGCGCGGCCTCGAACCAGCGCGAGAGCTGCATCACGCCGAGATCGTCGAAGCGATGGCCGGCGATCTGCAGGCCGATCGGCTTGCCTTCCTTCGTGTACGCACAGTTGATCGAAGCCGCCGGCTGTTCGCTCATATTGTAGGGCATGGTGAAGGAGATGTGCTCCAGCGGCCGGTTGACGTCGTTGGTCGGCGTCTCCCATTCCGCCCGGTAGGTCGGCACGGGCGAGACCGGCGACAGCACGAAGTCGAAGGGCTGCGTCGCGCGCGTCGCAGCGGCACGGATCGCCATGTAGTTGTTGACGCCGCGGATCACCATGGAGCCCGAGACGTCCGCGCCACCGCGACACCAATCGGCAATGAAGGGCAGAACCTTGGCCTGCCGTTCATGGCTCAACGCCGAGAAATCGACCCAGCTCCGAACCCGCCAGAAGAGGTCCTGCAGATGCAGCATGTCGGGCGAGAGGAACGGCGCCACCGGCTCGATATGAGCCCCGGCGTCAGCGAACAGCTTGGCCGCCGCCTCGATTGCCGCCTTGGTCTCGGCATCGACCGGCAACCCGGAACCCGCATCGAGATGCAGGCCGATCTTGAGGCCCTTGGGATCGCGCGGCCCTGCGCTCCAGTCGATGGTCGCCGGCGGCAGGCTCATATGGTCGCGCGAGTCGGGCTTGGAGAGTTCGGCCATCAGCAGAGCCGAATCCGCGACCGTGCGTGTCATCGGGCCGATGGCGCGGCCGAAGAATGGCGGATCGACCGGGATGCGGCCGAGGCTGGGCTTCAAGGTGAAGATGCCGTTCCAGGAGGCTGGCAGGCGCACCGAGCCACCGATGTCCGTTCCAAGATGCAGCGGCCCGTAACCTGCCGCCGCCGCGGCCCCCGCCCCAGAGCTGGAACCGCCAGGGTTCCAGGCAAGATTCCAGGGATTGCGCGTCAGCGCATGAAACGAGCTGCGCCCCGAGGACAGCATGCCGTAGTCGGGCATCGTGGTCTTGGCGAGGACGATCGCGCCCGCCTCGCGCACCCTTGCCGATGCCGGCGCGTCCGCCGCAGCCGGCACGAGTTCGGTCGCGGCCGTTCCGAGCGGCACCGGCACGCCCTTGGTCGCGATATTCTCCTTGATGGTGATCGGCACGCCATCGAGCGATCCCTGCGGCTTGCCGGCCTGCCAGCGCTTCTCGGCTTCCTTGGCGGCCTTGCGTGCCGCGCCGAAGTCTGGCGCATAGAGCGCTTTCAGCTTCGGTTCCCAGGCTTCGATGTGGGCGATCACGGCGTCGGTCACTTCGACCGGCGACAGCTTCTTCGATTTGTAGGCGGCGAGCAGCTCGCCGGCGGTCATGTCATGGATGGCGGTCATCAGGATAGCTTACACGCTCGGCAATGAATTTGGTCAACACTGGCGCCAGGAACAGCACGGCGAGAAGACGGACCGTCTGCATCGCCATGACGAAGGACACGTCGCAGTTGGTCGAAGCGGCGATGATGGCAATCGAATCGACGCCGCCGGGGCTGGTCGCGAGATAGGCGGTCAGCGGATCGACGCCAATGGTGACGACCATCAGCCAGGCGACGACGCCACAGAGCGCGATCAGCACGGCAGCGCACGCCGCGACCCGTGGCAGCATGCGCGCAACGTAGAGCAGCAACGGCCGCGTGAACCTGAGGCCGATATTCCAGCCGATGAAGGCAAAGCTCACCGCCAGCGCCCACGGCGGCAGCTCGACCGTCATCAAGCCGACATGCGCCAGCACGATGCAGATGACCAACGGCACCAGCATGGCGCCTGCTGGGATCCGCAGCACACGGGCAATGAGGGGGCCCACGATGGCGACAACCAGCGTCTCGCCGAACGACAACCAGTTCGCATCGGGAAACCAGGCGATCGCGTCGCCACCATGGGGCGCCGTGACACCGAACATCTTGGCCACCAGGGCGGCAACGCCCGCCACCATGACGACGCGCAGATATTGCATGAAGGCGACCAGCCGTACGTCCGCGCCGTAGGATTCGGACATGATGGTCATGACCGAGGCCGCTCCCGGGCTGATACCCCAGAGCGCGGTCGTGCCGGGCAGCATCTGCAGGCGGGTCATGATCCAGCCCAGCAAGGTGCTCGCTCCGATGACCGCCAGGACACCGACGGTGAAGAGCTGCCAGTGAGCCAGGATGTCGCCCACGATCGACAGCGGCACCATGCGCGCGATCATGCAGCCGACGACTCCCTGGGCGAAGACAAAGGCCGACAGGGGCATTCGGGGTTTGCCGCCGTTCGAAGCGACGATGATGCCAGCGATCAGCGGCCCCAGCATGAGCGGCGCGGGTGCATGCAACCAGAGCAGCAGCGCTGCGATGCCGGCCGAGATCGCGACAAGCAGCACCCATTGCAGGGCCGGTGAAAGCCCGCCCAACCCCTTGGAGGATTTGTCTGCGGGCTCTTCGGTCATCGGACTACTGAACGAACTCCTCCGCCTCTCCATTCATCTTGCGGATGGTGTCCATCAGCTCGAGAGACGCGGCGACCAGCCTTGCATCATCCGTGCCACGCAATACAAGCGAGACGCTGGGCTTGCCGTTGCGAAAAGCCGGATAGGACCCGATGTCGAGATCCTCGAAACGCTTCTGCAACACTCCCAGCGGCTCGGCGATGATGCCTTCGGGCAGGTTGGTGCGCACGGTCCGCGACAGAACCGGCGTGCCACCGACCAGCCGGTGCTTCATCGACTGGAACATCGCCTCGGCAACCTTGGGAATGCCGGCGAAAGTAAAGACGTTTTCCATCTGGAACCCTGGCGCCACCGACACCGGATTGTCGACCAGCACGCCGCCATGAGGGACGCGGGCCATGCGCCGCCGCGCCGGCGTGAACAGCGCTGGGTCGCCATAGTGGCGCGTCATGCGCGCGACCGCCTCGGGATGTTCGGAAATGCCTACCCCGAAGGCCTTGGCGATGCAGTCCGCCGTGATGTCGTCATGGGTCGGGCCGATGCCGCCGGTGGTGAAGACGTAGTCGAACTTCCGCCGCACCTCGTTCACCGTGGCGACGACGGTATCCTCGACGTCGGGAATGATGCGGCATTCCATGACCCGCACGCCGAGTGCGCCGAGTTCCGTGGCGAGATACTGGATGTTGGAATCGCGGGTCCTGCCGCTCAGGATCTCGTTACCGATCACGAGGATACAGGCGGTGACGACTTTTGCCGGCTCGGACATTCTGGACTCGCACAATTTTCCCCGTGGTTTCAGTAGATTAGCGGACACAGCAGGTCGGGCCAAGCTGCCGCCACGGTCTTGTTACTGCCCGTATCGCATGCCAAATAAGGCCTATGACCAATTCCCGAGAGTTCGTCGACGACAGCGACGATTATTGGCGTCGCGACGAGCGCACCATCAAGCTGCATGGCCCGGAAGGGTTCGAAGGCATGCGCCGTGCTGGCCGCCTGGCCGCCGAGACCCTCGATTTCATCACGCCGCACGTCCAGCCGGGCGTCTCGACGGACGAGCTCAACAAGCTCTGTCACGACTACATTCTCGACCATAAGGCGATCCCTGCCCCGCTGAACTATCGCGGCTTTCCCAAGTCGATCTGCACCTCGATCAACCATGTGGTCTGCCACGGCATTCCGTCGGACAAGCGGCTGCAGAACGGCGACATCGTCAACATCGACGTCACGGTCATCCTCGACGGTTGGTACGGCGACACCAGCCGCATGTTCTATTCCGGCGACGTCAGCGTGAAGGCCAAGCGCCTGTGCGACGTTACCTACGAAGCCATGATGCGCGGCATCGCCGTGGCCAAGCCGGGCGCCCATGTCGGCGACATCGGCTTCGCCATCCAGAGCTATGTCGAGGCGCAGCGCTTCTCCGTGGTGCGCGATTTCTCGGGTCACGGGCTCGGCCGCATCTTCCACGATGCGCCGAACATCCTGCATTATGGCAAGAAGGGCAGCGGCCCCGTGCTGAAGCCCGGCATGTTCTTCACCGTCGAGCCGATGGTGAACGCCGGCACCTGGCAGGTGAAGATCCTGAGCGACGGCTGGACGGCGGTAACGCGCGACAAGCAGCTCTCGGCGCAGTTCGAGCATTCCGTGGGAATTACCGAGACAGGCGTCGAGTTCTTCACCCTCTCGCCAATGGGCCTCGCCAAGCCGCCCTACGATCTCGGCCAGGCCAAGCCTGCGGAAGATCGTCAGGCCGTGACGGCCTGAGCATCAGATCTCCTCGGCCGCCAGGCTGAGCTTCTGGATTCCGGACTCTGCGTCAGGGGAGAGCGTGACTGTTCCGCGCAAGCGACCGCGCAGGCAGGCCATCGTGAAACGACCCGCCAGCGCGTGGATGGGCTCAATCCCTTCCAGATGACCGTCGCCGAGCCGCTGCTTCAAGGCAGCAAGCTCGGCATTGCGAAAACGCGCCGGCATGTCGAGCAGCAGGTTCACGGCGAAGACTGGCTCGGCCTCCTCGATACGTCCGACTCCGTAGGCAGCCACGACCGCCTGCACGGCTCGGGCAAGAGCCGGTGACGGCTTCGCGGGCTCCTGCCGGGGCGCGGCGGCATGCAGCATCTCCGCGACGCGGAGTGTGAGGCGCGACATAGGCGCATAGGTGCGATTGCCGAACGCAAAGACACCCCATCCCCGCTGCGGAAGCATGAGCACGTGCGAGCCATAACCGGGCAGGCCACCGGCATGATGCAGCCGTGAACCGAGCAAGCCGTCCGTAGAATGGACGAGACCATATCCATAGGCGCTCGGCGCCGGCGGACGTCCGTCGGCGGCGGAATCGGGCGGGAGCGGCGGCGCATGCCAGAGGCCCATCTCGCGAACGGTAGATCGCCGGACCGGACCTGCCTCGGGATCGTCGCGCGCCGGCCAGGCACTGAGGAGGAAGGCGACGTAGCGGGCATAGTCGGGCACGGTGGTTGCCAGTCCGCCCATCGCACCCACTTCGCCATCGGGTTCGATCCGCTCGCGTGACCACTGGCCCTCGTCCAGACGATAGCCCCAGGCGAAGTCGCCATTGCTGGCGTCGATAGCATCGAAGGTGGTGCGCACCATGCCGAGCGGTTCTAGGAACGTCCGCCGGATGAAGGCCTGATAGGGCTCTCCGCTGACGTTGGTCAGCACGCGCCCCAACAAGGCGTAGCCCAGATTGCTGTACTCGAACGCAAGGCCAGGTGGGCGGGCGAACAGCCGGCTCCTCGCCATCAGCGTATCCAGCTCTACAGGCGTCATGCCGAGCACACGGTCGCCCCAGGGATCGTCGGTGACGAAGCCGGCAACGTGGCTCAGGAGATCGCGCAGACTCACCGGCCGGCTGTCGCGGGTCGCAGGCGGCACTGCGGCGAACTGCGGTACATACTCCGCCAGCGGCGCATCGAGGACGAGACGGCCCTGATCGCGCAGGGAGAGGATGGCAAGCGCCGTCATGTTCTTGGTCATCGAGGCGATGCGGAATGCCGTGGCCGGACCGACCGGCCGGGACGCCTCGATATCCGCCAGGCCGACTGTCGTCACATGGACAAGCCGGCCATCCTGGACAATCCCAGCGACGAGGCCGGGGATCTGTTCCTGTTTCGCAAAGGCCGCGCAGGCGGCGTCGATCTCGGTAAAGGTCGTTCCTGACATCGGCCGATCCTAACAGGTGCACCGTCTCGGCTTCAGCCAGTTCTTGCCGCCTTTCTGCCGCGGTTGCGTAGGACCGTAACGCCATGGGGAAGGCAAAACGCCAGGCACTCGAACCTGCAGCGGACGACAAGGCGGTTGTGGCGCTCTTGGCCGCGGGCCTTCGTCTCCAGACATCGGAAAATCTCTGGCGAGTCAGCGGCAATACTCTGGCTCATCGCCAAGTGTTGCGCGACATCGGCGGCACGTGGAACCGGCTCGACCAATGCTGGGACTTCGCTGGCGAGGATCCGACCGAAAAACTGGTGGCAGCCATCGACGCCGCGCCTGCCGCGACCGGCCACAACAGCGGCGATGCAGATGCACCCAAGCCGCACTATCACGGCCATCGCGGCCGGGTGCGCGAACGTGTGCTTAAAGCCGGCGCCGAACCGCTGGCCGACTATGAGCTGCTGGAGCTGTTGCTCTTCTATTCAATCGAACGGATCGACACCAAGCCACTGGCCAAGCGCCTGCTGGAGCGCTTCGGCACGCTGGGCGACGTCTTCGCCGCCGAGCCTGAACAGTTGCGCGAATTCGAGATCGACCAGAGGACGCTGGTTCACTTCAAGGCGATGCGCGAGGTCGGCCGACGGCTGGCCGAGCGCAAGGTCAAGGACATGCCCGTCCTCACCAACTGGCAGCAGCTCATCGACTATTGCCATGCCGCGCTCGCGCACGAGAAAACCGAGCAGTTCCGCATTCTCTTCCTCGACACCAAGAACGTGCTGATCGCCGACGAGGTACAGCAGCGCGGCACCATCGACCACACGCCGGTCTACCCGCGTGAGGTTGTGAAGCGGGCGCTGGCACTGAACGCCGCCGCGCTGATCCTGGTCCACAACCACCCTACTCAAACCGGCTGATCACGCTCAATCACGCTAGAAACCGCTTAAACACGACACTTATCCCTTGTTCACTGGGATCGGTTAGAGTCATAAATGGGAGCGGTTTTTCGCGGGATGCGAGGGCCTGCCGCCCCCAGTAGCCGACCCCTGCACCCTCGTTACCGCCCCCAATTTGGTGAGGGTGGTGAGAAGGATGGCAAGTCTTACAGATGCAGCGATCCGGCAGGCCATGAAGCGGGTCGAACTACAAAGCTCTCAGGAGAGCCTCGTTGATGGCGAGGGCCGCGGCACCGGCCGGCTTGTGCTGGTGTTGAAACCCATGCCGACGCGCGTGACGGCCGACTGGATGGCGCAGCAGTGGCGCGATGGCAAAC
>NZ_SCVC01000041.1 GCF_004297405.1 Reyranella sp. | reverse complement strand
CCCGGTCTGCGGGACGTTGACCCAGGTCGTGCCGTCCAGCGTGTACTGCCAGTTACCCTGAGCCGCCGTCGCATCATTGGCCGTGATCGCGATACCCGCCAGCGTGTTCGCCGACGAGCCACCCGACACCATGTCGCGCGTGTCGTTGAACCGCGGCGTGAACAGGCTCGACACCGTCTGGCCCGGCGGCGTCGCGTCTTCGTTGATCGACGGGAACGTCGCCGTGCCCGACGCCACAGGCGCATCGTTTACCGCATCGACCGTCAGAGCGACCGTATCGAAGGCCGACGAATAGGCGCTGCCCGGCGTGTTCTCACCCGCGTCGTGGCCGCTGCCGATGTTGGCCAAGGTACCGTTGGCAATCGGCGTCGTCGGGCTGAACTGATCCCAAGCATGGAATCTAAGAGCCGTCGTGACAGTTCCGTTCCAGTCCGTCGTCTTGGGCTGGAAGTAGATCCGCGTGTTGCCGTCGGCCACGAGATGGAGTGCATTGGCGTCGGAGATAGCGGTCAGGCTGCTCGAGGCGAACTGAGACCAGTTGTTGCCACCGTCGGTCGAGTACCACCAGCTGCCCTGGCTGGTATCCGCCGTAGTGATCGCCATACCCGGCGTCGAGGGAACGGTCGAGGGACCATCCGGATCGGTGACGTTGTTCGGCCCGGTGCCGTTACCGACCAGGGCCGACGCCAGGAAGCCAACGGCGCCCGTCGGGGCGACGAGATTATCCTCGGTCTGGTGCGGGAGCGTCAGGTTGACGTCTGCCAGCACCGGCGAATCATTCGCACGCGCCACGGTGACAGTGGCGAGATTGCCGTTAATTGTGGAACCATCGGTCGCGGCCGCGCTGAAGGTCACGGTGCGCATGCCGGTGTTCGGCGTATCGCTCGTGTCGTGATAGGTGACGGCACGCAGAGCGGCTTGCCACTGTGCCGTGGTCGCTATGCCGCCGGCGGAGGTCAACGTCATCGTGCCAGTAGCCGGATTCCATACGCCGGCGATGTTGCCCATGCCGACATTGTTGAAGGACAGCACGTCCTCGCCGTTCTGATAGCCACCCGAGACGGTCAGAACGATCTGCGTGAACTGGTCATTGACCAGCGTCAGGTTCGGCACGAGAGCGACAGCCTTGCCCGTAGCCGGCGTGTTGTTCGGCTCCTGGAAGGCGGCACCGACCGACGCCGGCGCGATTTCGATACGGACCTGCGCAGCGGGACTGGTCATCTCACCGCCGGTGCCCTGGAAGCGATTGCCGTCGATCGTACCGGTCTGGGTGTTGTTGTCTCTCAGCGTCGCATTGATGGTGATGCCGCTGTCGAGCGTGCGCGCATTGCCGGTAAACGCGTAGTTGACGTTGTTCAGGACGTCGCGGACGGATGCCGCATTCGTGCCGGACGCAAAAGTGACTGACATCGTGCCGCCGGCCATTGTGTAGGTGCCGATCGTCACGCCGTTGAATACGACGCTGCTGCCGTTGAAGAAGAGGCCAGTGCTCGCATTTCCCGCGCCGCCAAACAGATCACCGCTGTTTGCGCCGCCGTTACGGACCAAGGTCAGGACGGTGTTGCCGTAGTCGCCGATACCGTTGGTCACCAGCGAATCGAGCTGCGTATCCGCAACTCCGGTGCTGCCGGTGCTCAGCCCGACGGCCGAACCACCGATCGTGTACTGGACGGCGCCGGCAGCCGTGTTGTCGCCCCAGGTCGAGATGACAGGCGCCGTATCGACCAGACGGTAGCCGAAGTTGACGCCCGTGATCGCCGTCACGCCGCTGGCCGTGACCGTGTACAGCGCATCGCCGGCGACGAGGCCGCTCTCGGTATGCTTGAACAGCACGCCGGCAGTGCCGTTCGTGGAGTAAATCAGCGTCTCGGTGCCACCACCGGTCGAAGACGAAGTCGTCGTCAGCGGAGCTGATACGTTCGTCGTGACGTTGGTGGGCAGCAGGAAGGAGTAGGCGCCACTCGCATCGGTAACCGTTGTCGACGTGCCGGTGGTCCAGGCTCCTGTCAGGGTGACACCCTGCAGCCGCGTGTCGGATGCCGAGTTCGGCCCGAGGTCCTGCCCGTTCAGCGCCGAACCGACGTCGTTCCAGACATTGCCCTGGACAAGGCCGAGGCCGATGGAAGTGTTCTTCGCATAGTCGTTGACGCCGCCGGCACCGTTGCGCTCGCCTGTAGCGGCGCCAGATGTGCCGATGCCATCACCGTCGTAGGCCGTGTCGTGGAAGTTGCCGGCCGTAATGAAGCCGTTGGTGTCGTCGAGCGACGCATAGGTCACCGTCGCCGTGGCGTTCGCGACCGACTGGGTCCGGTCGATCACCGTGGTCGTATAGGTGAAGGTCTCCGTTACGTTGACACCGAGGGTCATCGAGGCCAGCAGCGCACTAGTACCGTCGCCCGAAGAGATGAGCAGATCAGCAGCGGATCCAGACAATGTGAGGCCGCTGATCGTGCTCTGGTTGCCGGCGAGAGTATCGTTGAGGTTGACGTTATAGGCGGTCGTATTGCCGTTGTTGGTGAGCGTGACCTTCCATTTCACCTCGCCGGTCGCCTGGTTGATCGACTCGACGACCTTGTTGATGGTGACGTTGGGCTCCTGCACCGTCACTCTGGCGTTGGTAGAGGTGGCGGAGCCTACCGTGGCGGACGTATCGAGGGTGGTGCCGCTCTGATTGCCAGCTGCATTCAGGACGACCGCCGTGAACTCCACGATGGCGTAGTTCTTGACGGCCGAATTGGCGTTGTTCTGAACAGTGCCAAGGCTGAAGGTGACGTCGCCACCATCACCCACGCCACCGGTAATAGCAGCGCCGGTCAGAGGCGTTGTCAAATTGTAGGTTGCAGGATTGAAACCGCCGACGCTGCTGTCGGCTTGAATCCCCGCGGTGTTACCAGCCGGATCGACGACGGACGAAATCATCGAGCCATTCGCGCTCGCCAACACTATCTCGGCACTGCCGACGTACTGCAGGCCGTTAGGAATGTTGACGACGATATTGACGTTGTTGTTGAGGCCTGTGGGGATTTCCACATAGACCCTCATGCGCACCAGTTCGCCGGGAACCACTTCGGCGGTTGTCGCCGGGCTCGCGGGCGTGGGCGGGCTCGTCGTATCGGTGCCATTCGACTCGTCGACGATCACCAGAACCGGCGTGAACACGCCCGTCGTCACCGTCTTCGAAGTCGTGGTCTGATAGCTGCGCTCGCCCGTCACGGTGCCCGGCATGGACGTATAGGTGCCGGGAGCGTTCGACGTCTGGACCTGCAGGGACGTATTCGCCGCGAGGTCGTTGTTGACGGTTGCCTGGAAGGTGAAGGTCGCAGTCTGACCCGGCGGCAGCCGGACAATAGAGATCGTGTGGGCGGCGTCATCGATCGTGACACCGGCAATGAGTGAAGTCTGGACCAGGCTGCTATTGACCCAGGTCAGGCCGGTCGGCAGCACGATCGTATCGAAGAAACCTTCCGCCGGCGCGTCGCCATTGTTGGTGACGCTGAATGTGTAAGTGAGTGTCTGGCCGCTGTGGACCACATTGTCGGGATCGTTGACCGTGATGGTCTCAGTGACGCCGGGATCGCGCTCCGTCGCCGTGACCGAGCCGTTCAGCGTGTGACTGTCCCAGTTCAGCGTGCCGGTGTTGGGCAGCGCCGAGTTGTTGCCGACGGTGCCATCGTTGGCGACCTTTGCCGTGACGGTAAAGGTGACCGTACCATTGGCATCGACATTGGCGTTCTTGATGTCGCCAAAGTTCGCGGTGACCGTACGCGTGCCCGCATTGTAGTTGAGCGTCAGCGTGCCGTCGGCCGTCACGTTGGTGCCGAGCGTGACGCTGCCCATGACGACATCGGTCAGGTACTGCGGCAGCACGTCCGTGAACGTGACATTGTCCATCTGCCCTTCGGGCAGGGTGATGGTGAAGGTGTAGGTGATCGTCTCGCCGACGACGACGTTGTTACCCGTCGTGTTGGGATTGTCAGTGCTCGAGATGACCTTCGTGAAGCTCGCGTTGTTCGTCGCGACGGTCGCGCCGTCGGTGAGATTGCTGGCCGTGCCGCCAACCGGCGTGCCGCCGCTGACGAAACCCGCACTGTTGTTGGCGCTCGACCAGTTCAGGATCGAGCCCGCCAGCGCGAGCGTCGTGCCAACCGCCTGGGTGTCGGTGAGCTTCAGATCGTAGGTGACGTAAACGATGTCCCTGTTCTGAGCGTTGCCCGTGGCCTCGAGCACGACCGAGTTCTGCGTGCCGTCGCCACCATGGATCTGGATGCCGGTGGCCGAGAAGAACTGGGCCGTGGTGCCGGTGAAGGCCAGCACCGTTCCGTCGCCGCGCGTCACCTTGAGGTTCGTGACATCCGCCGCGCTGTAGCCCGACGGCAAAGTCCCGCGGACGATCACGTCGTAGGCAACACCGTGGCCGACGTTCTCGACGGTCTGTACGACGCGTACGGAATCGCGGCCGTCGGCACCCGAGACGTTCTGGTTCAGCGCGTTGGTGCCGGCGATGGTGTCAGGAATCGTACCGGTGAAGACGCTGCCGTTGCCGGACGGCTGGAAAATCCCGGTTGGGTTCGCATTGGGGGTGCCGGTATCACCGGCATAAGTCGCGCCGCCCTCGGCCGTGCCGGTATTGCTGACCAGCGACACGACACCGGTCTTCGTGATCAGGCTCGGCTCCAGCATCGTCTGCTGGCGAATTGCCGTGTCGGAGACGTTCGTACCGGCAGCGCTGGTATAGGACGCCTGCGCCTGGCTGGTGAGCGCGAGCCCGTCAGCGAAGGGCTGGTCCGACGCTCGCACGGTGAACTGGACTGTGACCTTCTGGCCGCCGGCATTGCCGGTGTTGTCGTGGGTACCGAAGTTGAAGCTGATGGCGTTGCCGACCGTATCGACTGTCGCCGTCGGCGTGCCGCCCGACGGGTTGCTGAGCACGGTGAAGGTATTGACGTCGGTGCCGTTGCCGGCCGTCATCGTCGTCAGATTGTAGACAGGCAGCGGCAGGAAGGCCTTGAGGTCGAGATTGCCGTAGTCGCCTTGCGTCAGATCGTAGGTCACCGTGTAGGTGACGAGTTCGCCCGCCTGAACCTTCACCGGGTCACCGGGGTTGATCGTCGTGCTGCCGACTTTGGTGATCTCCATCGTCAGATTGCCACGCGCCACTTCGTCGGTGACGCCCGAGGTGTCGGACTCATCGACGGCTGTGGAGCCTGGGATATGGCTAGTGACCTTGCCAGAACCCGTGACGGTATTGGTCGTCACATCGCTCTCGCGCAAGCTCGCACCGCCATGGGTGTCGGTATAGCGGTCGAGCACCTTGGCGTAGAAAGTAACCGTTCCTTCGGTGCCGCCCGCCGCACCCTGAAGCACGGCATTACCGCCGGGCTGCGCGCCCAGCAGACCACCGACATCGAAATTGATCGCGGTCTGGCCGCTGGCATTGCGCGCGACGTAGTTCCAGAAGGCAGCCGTCCCGGCCGTGGCCACGGTCTGGCCGTTGTCGGTCGTCATGCCGTCGGCGATGGCACCGAAGTCGATGTTGACGGCCGTCCCACCGTTGCGAATGACGCTCAGCACAGGCGACATGCCCGGCAGCAGGGTCATGCCATCGCCCAGGATGTCTTCGAGCTTGAGCTGGCTCAGATCGAAGTAGTCCGAAACCTGGAACTTGATCGT
The DNA here is from genome assembly GCF_004297405.1 of Reyranella sp. Lineage (GTDB taxonomy): Bacteria > Pseudomonadota > Alphaproteobacteria > Reyranellales > Reyranellaceae > Reyranella. The sequence continues at coordinate 8,518 of NZ_SCVC01000041.1, read as the reverse complement.
GTACTTGACGATGTCGCCCGGCGAGAAGCCGGTCGCGGCCGTATCGGTGAAGATGTCGCTGTCGACCTGGACGGCGAGCGACTTGGCCGTGAAGGTCGGGTCAGTGCCGTTACCGCTGCCGCTGACCACCTTGGAGCCGGAATCAAATGAGCCGGCCGCCGGCGTCCAGTTGTTCGCCGTGTAGGAGTAGGTCGGGCTCAGGTTGACCGGCTCTGGGTTGCCGGTGCCCGGGTCGATGACCTGACCACCGCCGACCGCGGCCTGCGGAACGAAGATCGGGATACTGATCGTCTGCTGCGCCGAAAGAGACGCGAAGCGCACCGTGAGCGTGCCGCCCGGACCGCTGGTCGAGGGCGTGACCTCAGCAACACCGCCGCCGCTGATAGCGATGGTGCCGCCCGTCCACTGCACATCGTTCGGCAGCTGCATCGTAAAGGCGAGATTGTTGATCGGCCGGCCGCTGGTGGCGGGTGCGGGCTCGAGCGTGATGACATAATTGCCGGGATGGCTCGAACCGGTGGCCGTCTCGCCTTCGCCCGGTTCCGTGCTAACCTCTGTCTTCACGTTGAGCAGCTTGACGTTGAGGCTCGACGTCACGCTGGAGCCAAGGACGGGCGCGTCAGTGCCCGGATTGTTCAGTGCATCGGCGCCGTATTGATAGCCGCCGATGGCGACCATCTTCAGGCCGCCGCTGTTGGTGAGCTCGCTGCGGTTGTCGAGAGCGAAGGTGAGGGTGACCTCGGCCTTCGGCTGGTTCGCCGTGAAGCTACCGAACGGCAAGGTGAGCACGTACATCGTGTCGCCAGCCTGGAAGCCCGAGGGTGCCGCCACGAAGGTCGGTTGGCCGCTGGCGTCGAGAAGCAGCGGGTTGATGGCACCCAATACGCCGGCATGGCCGGGAACCGTCGTCGACAAGGTGATCGTCTGGACGCTGACATCGACCCCGAGATACTTCGCCGACGTGAGCGTTGCGCGATAGTCGGCGACAGCTGCGGTGCCCTCCGCCGTCGGCACAAAGAGTTGGACGAACGGGCCGTAACCCACGCCGTTCAACGCCGTGTTGTCGAAGGTGAGCGTCTGCGTGAAGCTGTTGCCGAGCAGGACGTCCGTGATCGGACCTGAGAGCGTCACGACCGCGGTCGGAGCGTCGAGCACACTGTCGTAGGCCGCCGCTGCCGCGACGCTGAAGGGCATCGTCGGATCGACATTGCCGGCAGTGCGCTCCAGAGCCCAGTCGCCGCCCAGAGTCGAGAGACCCGTCGCATCAGTCGAGGCTGCGACACCGACACCTGTCAGCGCATGCAGGTCGTTCACGAAGGCCGCACCCGTGGTGCCAGCGCCAACATCGCAGCCCCAGAACTGGATCTGCGCATTGTCGGCCAGACTGTCACGCCAGCCGGCGATGTCCTGCGCCCGCGCATGCAGGGTCGCGTCAGTCACCGTCGAGGCGCCGAGTTCGATCTGGCCGGCCTGGCCGTAGGTCAGGAAGTCGACTTCCTTGATGCCATGCATCCCATCGAGGGCCTTGGTGACCTGCGTGATGCCGTCGAGCGTCGGATCGATGACCACGACCTTGGTGTTCGACGACACGCTGTCGGCCAACGCCTTCCAGCCCGACACGCGCGGGTCGACGAACAGGACGGAGTCTACAGGGGCGCCAGAGGATTGCGGCGTGCGGTCGGTCTGGGCCGACTTGTCGTTGGCAGCGGGCGTAGTCGCGTCGTTCTTCTGCGCGGCGTGCTGCGGATCTTTGACGTCGGGCGACTCGGCGGTCTTTACCGTCGCATCAGCCGCCGGAGCATCGTGGCTGGAGGCGCTGGCGGCGGCATGGTCCGCTGCTGATGTCGCATTCTGCGATGCAGATTCATTGTTCTTTGGTTGCGTCGACGTTGCAACAATACTCGCGTCGAACAGCATACGAGGTTCGAGAACGAAACTCATGGCACACACCCACCAACTGTTTTCATGAAGAATCGGCCGCAAATTGCCGTAGCAACGCAGTAATCGACGCTGCCTCTAGACGAGGTCGCTCCGAATTAGCCTATTCTTCACCCACATCCCCAAGTCGGCACGGACAATGCCAAAAAAGTTACTACAGCCAAAATGCTATTATGGAGAATTCGCTTAACATTCTGCTCTAATTCCGTCTAGAGAAATATGCATGTATATGGAAATTTCACTCGGATAGGCGGAAAGCAATATACAAAAAGAAAAGCCCGCCATTTCAGGGCGGGCGTTTCAAAATATTCTCCGAAGTGCTGGTGGCTAGGTGCGCGCTTTCAGGAGGTCCCGGATTTCAGCCAGGAGCTCCTGCTCCTTGCTGGGCGGCGGAGGCGGAGGCGGGGCAGCCTCTTCCCGCTTGGCCACACGATTGATGCCCTTGATCACCAGGAAGAGAACCCAGGCGATGATCAGGAAGTTCACCGTCACGGTGAGGAAGGTGCCGTAGCCCAGGGTGGCACCGGCCTTCTTCGCAGCATCGTAGGTCGTGGCCTGGCTGGCGGCGGGCGTAAGGCCGATGAAGTAGTTGGTGAAGTCGAGTCCACCGGCGATCCGGCCGATGATCGGCATGATGATGTCGCCGACCAGCGAGTCGATGATCTTGGAGAAGGCAGCGCCGATGATCACGCCGATGGCGAGATCGACGACATTGCCCCGCATCGCGAATTTCTTGAATTCCTGGAGCATCTCACCCTCCGTTTTTTTCCTCAGGACACGCGTAGCCATACCAGCAAAGCAGAAACCGTGATCACCGAGAAGGCCGTCGAGAGCAGGACGGCTGCCGTATTCTGCTCGACCGACAGGTCGAACTGCTTGGCGAGCACGAAGGCGTTGGCCGCCGTCGGCAGGGCCGCCATCAGGAGCGCTACCTGACCCGGAACCGAGCGGATATCGACGAACGCCGGCAGGATCAGCGCTGCCAGCAAAGGCTGCAACAGCAACTTGATCAAGGTGGCGAGACCCGCTTCGGCCAGCCCGCTCTTGATCGACTTGTCCGACAGGAAGAGCCCGATGGCGAACAAGGCGCAGGGCGCCGCCGCCGCCCCCAGCAGGTCTATCCATTTTTCGACCGGCGCCGGCACCGGCAGGCCGATCCAGGACGCCACGATCCCGAAGCCGATGGAAAGCGGCAGCGGGTTGCGCGCGACGTTGAAGGCGGCCCGGAAGAAGGTGCGGATCGGCCCGTGCCCCGCGGCGACCTCGAGCTCGATCAGCATGACGCCGAAAACCATCGAAATCACCGCTGTCACGATGACGCTCAGCATCGCCGGCGGCAGGCCGGCCTCGCCGAAGGCCGCCAGGCAGAGTGGCACGCCCATGTAACCGACATTGCCCCAGGAGGAGGCGATGCCTTGCAGGCTCATCGCTGCCAGGCCGCCCCGTGAGACCAGGCGCGTGGTGATCATGCCGACCACGAACGTGGCGAGCACCGCCAGCCCGAACCCGCCCAGGAGGGCCGGATCGAGCACCGCCTGGACAGGCGTGCGAGCCAGCGTCCCGAAGAACAGCACCGGCAGGGCGAAATAACTCACGAAGGCATTGAGCGCCGCAGTCGCCTCGCCGCCCAGGATGCGCCAACGGCCGGCGAGGTAACCTGCAAGGATCACCCCGAAGATCGGGAAGGCGACGTTGAGAATGGCCTGCACGGCGTAGATTTCACTTGCTGTAAACGATTAAGAATTTGACATAAATGGTACGAATCACATAGATTTTTCGCTCATAGCGAGGCCGCATCGTCCCCTCATCGCAAGCGGCCCGGGAGAAACCGAAATGCGTCTGTTGATCGCCGGCATGGCCGCATTGGCCGCGGTCGCGTTTGCTGCTCCGTCCTTCGCCCAGGACGAGACCATGCCCTCACCGACCCCCTCGCCCACTGCCAAGCCCAAAGCTGGCTCCGCGGCGGCCTGCAACAAGATCAAGAGCTCCTCGCAGCGCACCGCTTGCCTGAAGAAGGTCAACCTGGCCAAGGCGCAGCCGGCGAAGAAGACCAAGAAGCCGACGGCAGCGTCGACGCCCAAGCAGCCCGATCTCGGCCAGGCTCCGGCACCTTCCGCCGCGCCGATGCCGACCACCCAGCCGTCGAACGGCCCGGTCGTTGTGCCGCCGCTGCCCTCTAAGACGATCTAATTCCGCACCCCGCACTCCCCATCATTGGGGAGATGGCCGATAGCCGGCCAGGGTCTTAGTCTCCGCTCTCCCCAACCACGGGAGAGCACCATGGCCCATTCGGCCAACCTGATCTCGACGGACGATCTCGCACGCCAGCTCGGCGCGCCAGCGGTGCGAGTCTTCGACTGCACCACTTATCTCAAGCCCGGACCCGATGGGCGCTACATCGCCGAGAGCGGTCGCGCCAACTACGACAAGGGCCATATCCCGGGCGCCGCCTTTCTCGATCTCCAGGCCGACCTTTCCGACAAAAGCTCGAAGCTGCGCTTCACGCTGCCGTCGCTCGAAGAGCTGACCAAGGCGTTTGCCGCCAAGGGCGTGGGCCATGGCACCTTCGTGGTGCTCTACAGCCACGCGTCGCCGGTCTGGGCCAGTCGCATCTGGTGGATGCTGCGCGCCGTGGGCTTCGACGACGTGGCGATCCTCGATGGCGGCCTCGACAAATGGAAGGCGGAGAACCGCCCGCTCTCGACCGAAGCCACGACTCATCCCGAGGCGACGCTCACCTTACGGGGCCGGCCCGAAATCTTCGTCGATAAGGAGAAGATCAAGAGCGCGATTGGTGCAGCGGACACGCTGACGCTGAATGCGCTCAGCCACGATCAGCACAACGGCACGGGCGGCGTTGTCTATGGTCGCGCCGGTCGCATCGCAGGCTCTTCCTGCGTGCCGGCGGCGAGCCTGTTTGGTCCCGACAAGGCGCTGAAGCCCATCGCCGACCTGCGCGCCGCTTTCGACGGTGTCGGCGCCGCGCCCGACAAGCGCGTGCTGGTCTATTGCGGCGGCGGCATAGCAGCCACGCTCGATGCCTTCGTGCTCACGGCTCTGCTCGGCCATAAGAACGTCTCGGTGTACGACAATTCCATGCAGGAATGGGCCAACGATCCCAGCCTGCCGATGCAAACGGGCTGAGGAGGAAAGAGTGCCTGCCTACATGATCGTCGAGGTCGAAACGACCGACGAGGCCTTGATGGCCGAATACCGCAAGCATACGCCAGGCGCCGTCGCCAAGTTCGGCGGCAAGTTCATCGTGCGCGGCGGAACGTGCCGGACGCTGGAGGGCGGCTGGACTCCTTCCCGTGTCGTCGTGCTGGAATTCCCGACCTTCGCCCAGGCCGAAGCGTTCTACGATTCCGATCACTACAAACCGATCCTCGAGATGCGCCTGAAAGCCGGTAAGTCCAAAGCCATCCTGGTCGACGGCTACAATGGCTGATGTGAAGGCTGGCACCGCTGCCTATAAAGCGGTTGGCACACTCTACAACGCGTTGATGACAGCGCTGATCCTGAGCCTCGTGACACGGAGGGGCGAGGATACGGCGCGTGAGTATGTGTTCCGTCACTTCCGCCGCCAGCATCTGGAGAAGTTCCTGCCGGGCCTGCAGAAGCTCGGCCTCGCTGACGAGAAAGACGCACCGGCCTGCGCGCTCTATCACTATCACTCCAATGCGCTGGGTGGTGTGAAGACCGGCTATCTGCGCGAAAGCGATACCAAGGCCTGGGTGCGCTATCCGCCGCCGCGCTGGATCTGGAAAGGCACGGCGATCGCGGCGGTGCCGCACTCGGTGTCGGCGGCGATGCTGCACGGCTGGCACGGACACAATGGCGAGTCGCTCGGCAATCCGCGCCTGGGCTTCGTCTGCACCGGCATGACGGTCGACGGGTTGCCGGGCCTCGAAGGCTACTATTTCGACTATGGCCATCCGATCAAGGAAGAGGAGCGCATACGCTTCGCCTACGGTACCGAGGAGATGCCGCGGGTCGATTGGTCGAACCAGCCCAAGCTGGAGACGGCGAACTGGCCGGAGGAACGCAAGCAGCGCACCTTCCGGTCCTATGCGCTGGAGTATCTGCGCACCATGCTGCCGACGCTGCAGGAGCTGTTGGGACCGGAAGATACGAAGAAGGAGCTGGGCCGCGTTGCCCGCCTCGTTGGCCTGCAGTTCCACGAAGAAACGGCGCGCGACATGGACCTGCCGACCGATGTCGAGCGCGGCGACCTTGCCAGCGCGCGCGACTTCGGCCGCTGGCTGTCAGCCGTGCTGGCCGCCGGCGGTGAGGATGTCGCGGTCGACGAGAAGGACGGCGGTGTGATCGTGCGGGTGGCCGGTTGGCGTGCCGTACGCGAACTCACGCTTGTCGACCCCGTGGCTGCGTTCGATGCCTGGAACGAACTCTGGCTCGGCGCCGCCGCTGCGCACGATCGCTTCCTTGGCGTTCAGACCTCGCGCGTGCTCGGCGACAAGGGCTGGCAGATCGCCTGGCGTATCGCGCCGAGGTAACCGCTCGGCAGCCTGTAGCCGCCGAACGTCTCAGCGAGATCCGCGACAGGCACCCAGCGTATCTCTTGATGCTCGTGGCTCACGGCCACGGGCATCGCACCCTCCAGAGTGCAGGCATAGGCAACAATGCGCACGAAACGCTGCGGCAGCACTTCGAACAGGTGCTCGTCGAGCCAAGCGCCGACCCTGACCGCTAGGCCGGTCTCCTCGCGGACCTCTCGCATCAAAGTCGCGCCGTGATCTTCGCCGGGATCGGGTCGCCCTCCCGGTAGATCCCACTCGCCACGCTCGTTCACCAGCAGGAGCACCCGGTCGCGGTCCAGCACGACGCCCTTGATCGACGTCGGCGCAGCGTTGGCGGTAGCCTCAGTAGGCGGCACCACGCAACCATCTCCGGTACAGCAATGCCCGTTCGGCATGCTTGTCGCGCCAGCATCGGGCGGACGCAGCGACGCCCGGTATTCCCTGTTCCGACCGGAGCCGTGCGACGATGCAATCGTCGCCGGCAGCGGCTTCCCACTTCTTGTGGGCCTCATGGAGGGCCGGCAACGCAGGCTGCGTGCCCTTCGGCTTGGCCTTATCTTCCTTGGCAACGGAGGCAAGGAGAGCGGCATAGGCTTTCTTGCTGATCTCGTACCAGGCCGCGGTTTCGGACGAAGCGCACAGCACTTCGCTGTCGGACGGCCCGCCGGTTCCCATGACACTCAGGCATGTTTCCGTTTCGCGCCCGATGCAATCGCGCACCTGATCGGCCTTGCCGCTGCCGCTCGCCCGTTCGGCAGTTTCGACGCACTGGAGAACGACCTGCTCGCTCACCTTGAAATCGGAAAGCTGGCGCGCCGACGCAGGCTCCGTCCTGGCGATCAGAGACAGGAGAACCAGGGCTGTCGCGGAACACCGCATTATGAATTCGGTCATGTGTGCCGAAGGATATCAGCGCGGCAGGACTTGGCACAAAAAAGAAAAGGCCGGGGATTGCTCCCCGGCCTTCTCCAACTCTTGTCGTCGACTGGACTTAGAAGTCCATGTCGCCGCCCATGCCGCCGCCACCCGGCGGCATCATCGGGGCCTTCTTCTCGGGCTTCTCGGCGACCATGGCTTCGGTCGTCACGAGCAGACCCGCAACCGAAGCGGCGTCCTGCAGCGCGGTACGCACGACCTTGACCGGATCGATGATGCCGGACTTGATCATGTCGGTGTAGTCGCCCTTCTGGGCGTCGAAACCGAAGTTCGCGTCCTTCTGGTCGAGCATCTTGCCCGCGACCACCGCGCCGTCAAAGCCGGCGTTCTCGGCGATCTGACGGACCGGCGCCTGCAGCGCACGACGCACGATCTCGATACCGACCTTCTGGTCGTCGTTGCCGGCGCGGATCTTGTCCAGCGCGCGGATCGCGTAGAGGAGAGCCGAGCCGCCGCCGGCGACGATGCCCTCTTCGACAGCCGCCTTGGTGGCGTGCATGGCGTCGTCAACGCGGTCCTTCTTCTCCTTGACCTCGACCTCGGTGGCGCCGCCGACCTTGATGATCGCAACACCGCCGGCGAGCTTGGCCAGGCGCTCCTGGAGCTTCTCGCGGTCGTAGTCCGAGGTGGTCTCCTCGATCTGCGCGCGGATCTGGGAGATGCGGGCCTGGAGGTCCGCCTTCTTGCCCGAGCCGTCGACGATCGTGGTGTTTTCCTTCTCGACGATGACCTTCTTGGCCTTGCCGAGCATGTCGAGCGTGACGTTCTCGAGCTTGATGCCAAGGTCCTCAGAGATCAGCTGACCGCCGGTCAGGATCGCCATGTCCTCGAGCATCGCCTTGCGGCGATCACCGAAGCCCGGCGCCTTGACGGCAGCGATCTTGAGGCCGCCGCGCAGCTTGTTCACGACCAGGGTCGCCAGGGCTTCGCCCTCGACGTCCTCGGCGATGATCAGCAGCGGCTTGCCCGACTGCACGACCGACTCGAGCACCGGCAGCATCGCCTGCAGGCCCGAGAGCTTCTTCTCGAACAGCAGGATGTACGGCGAGTCGAGCTCGGCGATCATCTTGTCGGCGTTGGTGATGAAGTACGGCGAGAGATAGCCG
>NZ_SCVC01000040.1 GCF_004297405.1 Reyranella sp. | reverse complement strand
CGTGATGCGCGCGTTGCCCTTGGTCTTGAACGCCTGGGCAGCCTGCTTGATCGTGTTCAGAGCCTGGGCCGACAGGTTCGAGCGGTCCCAATCGAAGAACACCATGTACGACGGCGGCGCCACGGCCGGAGCCGGCGGCGGCGGGGCGGCGGGAGCCGAGCCAAACTTGAACTGCAGGCCCAGCATCAGGCTGAAGTTGTTGTTGCTCCAGCTCTGGCTGCCCCAAGCCGTGTTCACGGTCGGGTTCGACGTGCCGTAGTAGCGGCCGTCCAGGTTGACGCGGAAGTTGGTGTCGACGTTCCAGCTCACACCGACGATGCCCTGATAGGCAAACACCGTGCTGCTCAGCGAGGCGTTGCTGTCGACGAAGCCGATACCGGCGCCGGCGCCGATGTACGGCGTGATCACCGAACCCGGCATGAAGTCGTACAGCAGGTTGGCGAGGATGCCGAGCTGACCGTTCTGGCCGTTGATGGCAGCGCCCGGGATCCAGAGGTTCGTGTTGTTCTGGCGGTACACACCCTCAATCTCGACGCGCGGGCCAACGAAATCGTAGCCGATCACGCCACCGACTGCCCAACCCGTCTGCGGCGAAACGTTCACGCCAGCGATCGTGGTGTTCAGCAGCCAGTTCAAACCACCTTCAGCACCGATATAGATACCGGGCTGCGGCGACTGCGCCTGCGCCATAACCGGCAGCGCAACAACCGCCGCGGCGGCCAGAAGTGCCTTCTTCATGAGTACTTCCCCTCGTATTCAAAAACTGGTCGAAACCGAAACTTCATATCGAGTGTTCAGGCGGGCTGGGTTGGGTCCAACCTCACACGTCTATATACACACCAGCTCTGGTGAGGCGCAACCAAGGCAAAGTGGCCGCCATTCGGTCATGAGAGTCCTGTGGCGGCAGGGCAACAGTCCCGTGTTATCGGGCCTCTAGCAGACCTTGTGAAGGTGCTGCCTCTGCCGAGAGCTACCACTAGATCTAGTAGCTATCTACCAGTTGTTGCCGACCCGCTGCGATCAACGGGAATAGGCATTCTGAGCCCGATGACGCCCCCGCCCGACTCGCCGCGCCCGTACAATTTGGGACCGCTGAGTGATTCGGGCGCCGGGTCGGACCGTTCGGCCAGATCGGGGTGTGGCAGCGGCACATCGGGGTCGGATGCCCCGGGCGACAACAACTTACCCACAATCTCGGCGCCAGTCGGCTGCGTCTCGGCCGGAGCCAGGGACGAGCGCTGGGGCGCCTTCGCCGCCGGAACAGTGGCGGGCCGAGGGCGGACAACGGGTGGGGCGATCGTCGCTGTGGGGGCCGACACAACCGGTAGTGACGGCTCAGCCGCCGAGGCCGCGCCGGCCAAAAGCGTGGCCAGCGCCCCTGCCGTGATCGCGGCGGCGTGCCTGAAGAGTGAAGTTTTCATTTCACCTTGCAGATGGTCCATTTCGCCTGACTTTTCACCGCGGCATTTTGGATGCCCCTGCAACCAATTATGAGGTAAATCGCCATTCACCATTTTTGAGGAGGAAATTGCATGGGCCAATTCAGCAAGGTCGAGACCGACGGCCGCTTGATGATCGTCACGATCAACCGCCCGGAGGTCTATAACGCCTGCCATCCCATGGCGAACCAGGAACTGGTCGAGGCGTTCGACGAATTCCAGACCAACCCCGACCTGTGGGTCGCCATCATCACGGGCGCTGGCGACAAGGCTTTCTCGGCCGGCAACGACCTCAAGTATCACGCCGAGATACAGGCCAAGACCGGCAAGCGTCCGGTCCATCCGGCGAAGGGCTTCGGCGGCCTCGCCAACCGTTTCGACATGGACAAGCCGGTGATCGCTGCGGTGAACGGCGTCGCCATGGGTGGCGGCTTCGAGATCGCACTGGCCTGCGACATCATCATTGCCTCCGACAAGGCGACCTTCGCCCTGCCCGAGCCCAAGGTCGGCCTGGCCGCTGGCGCCGGCGGCATGCAGCGCCTGTCGCGCATGATCCCGCTCAAGAAGGCCATGGGCATGATGCTGACCGGACGCCACGTCTCGGCCAAGGAAGGCTACGAGCTAGGCTTCGTCACCGAAGTCGTGCCGCACGCCGAACTGATGGCGTCAGCCAAGCGGTGGGCCAACGACATCCTCGCCTGCTCGCCGATGTCGGTGCGCGCGACCAAGCAGGTCGTGATGCGCTCGCTCGATACGTCGGCGCTCGAGGTGGCGATGCACAACCAGCATTACCCGGCCTTCGTCGCCATGGCACACAGCGAAGACACGGTCGAAGGACCGAAGGCCTTTGCCGAGAAGCGCAAGCCCAACTGGAAGGGTCGCTGAAGCAGCAACGTTTCAGAACTTGCAGAGCGGCCGGGCCGCGTTGACTCGCAAACCTTCATCGATGAAGAAGTTTTCTAAATAAACGCTCATTGATGAAGGGAAACGCCATGTCTTCGAAGCTGCTCGGGCGACGTCAAATCACGATGAGCGCGACGGCGGGCGTAGCAACGCTCGCCATGCCGTCGCTGCTGCGCGCGCAGGACCAGTCGATCAAGGTCGGTACGATCTTCCCGTTGTCGGGTCCCGCCGGCCCTAACGGCCAGGCCTGCACGCACGCGGTGAAGATCGCGGCCGATATGATCAATGCCAAGGGCGGTGTGCTGGGCCGCAAGCTGGTCATCGTCAGCAAGGACGATGAGAGCACACCAGCTGTCGGCGTCACCCGCGCCAACGAGATGGTCGCCGAGAAGGTCGCTGTCGTCATCGAAGGCTGGAACAGCCCCGTCACGCTCGCCATGCAGCCTGTGCTGGCGCGCGCCAACGTCCTCGACATCACCGCCGTTTCCAAGGCCGACCCGATCCTCGCCGGCCAGGCCAACCCCTACGCCGTACGTATCAACAGCTCGAACGGCCAGGATGGTGCGGTGATCGCCGACATCCTGGTGAACAAGCTCAAGGCCAAGCGGATCGGCTTCCTGACGCAGAACGACGCCTACGGCAACGGCGCGCAGGCCGTCATCGAGGCCGAGATGACCAAGCTCGGCAAGCCGTGGGAGAAGGTCGTCACCGAACAGTTCCCGTTCAAGCAAACGGACTTCCGTGTCAGCCTCGCCAACGTGAAGCAGGCCAAGCCGGATGCGGTCGTGGCGATCAACGCCGCCGAATCCTCGGGCATGCCGGCGTTGATCCAGCAATATCGGCAGGCCGGCATCGAGGGCACGCTGGTTGGCGCCGTCGGCACCATCCTGCCGACCGTGTTCAGGATCGCGGGCGAAGCAATGACGGGCGTGATTTCCGCCGACATCTACTTCCCTGATCTGCCGCCGTTCGACGGCATCAAGGAGAACATCGAATTCGTCGCGGCTTACAAGAAGGCACACAACGAAATGCCCGACAAAGGCGCCGCTCTGGGCGCAGCCGCCCTCGAAGTCTGGGCGAGTGCCGCCAACGCCGCCAAGAGCCTTGACCGCAAGGCCGTGGCCGAGGCCATCCGCGGCAAGACGGTGCCCGGCACCATCCTGGGTAACCTCACGTTCGCAGCAAACGGCCAAGCGCAGCACAAGGACACTGTCATCAAGGTCGTCGACGGCAAGACGGCGAAGATCGAGGTCCTGAAGTAGTTGGCCGCCACGGAGACGATCGGCGGCGAGCGTCCTCACCTCGCCGTTGAAGGCCTGACCGTGCGCTATGGCGCGCTGACGGCCCTGTCGGACATGAGCTGGCAGGTGTCCGGCGGCGAGGTGCTGGGCATCATCGGACCGAACGGCGCCGGCAAGAGTTCGTGCTTTGCCGCCGTGACGAATGCCGTCCGCCGGCAGGGCAAGGTGCAACTCGACGGTCGCGATGTTGGCGACTTGCCAACCCATGAACTTGCCCGTCTCGGCTTGCGGCGCACGTTCCAGCACAATGCTTTCTTCGGCGAGCTGTCATTGCTCGAGAATGCGGCCGCTTCCATGCTGCGCGAGCACTCGACGTCGCTGGGCCAATCGATTGCCCTGCCCTGGCGCGAGGCGGCAACCCGGCGGCGCGCGGAAGCGGCGGCAGCCGAGTTGCTTTCGTCGTTCGGCATCCCCTCTTCCGAGCACGGCAAGCATCCGGGCGACATCGCCTACGGCACGCAACGCCTGCTTTCCATCGTGCTGGCCTATGGCGCCGGCGCGCGAGCGCTGTTGATCGACGAGCCCGCGGCTGGCACCGGCGGCACGGACATGCAACGCCTGGCCGACCTGCTGGTGGACCTGCGCCGCCGCGGTGTCGCCGTGGTCGTGATCGAGCATCACATGGATCTCATCATGGCGATTGCCGACCGCATCGTGGTGATCGACCAGGGCCGCAAGCTGGCCGAAGGAACACCCGCGGAGATCCAGCGCAACGAGGCCGTGCTCGAAGCCTATCTGGGACGCGCCGCATGACCGCCGCTCTCGACGCCAAGGGCCTCACCGTCCGGTACGGCGGCAATCTCGCCGTCGACGGCATCGACGTCACGGTAGGCGCGGGCCGGATGGTCGGCATGGTAGGCGCCAACGGTGCAGGCAAGAGCACCTTGATCAATGCCCTGGCCGGCTGGTCGCGCGGCACGCCGACGGTGCGCGGCACCGTGCGGCTGGGCGAAGAATCAATGGACGGCCTGCCGCCGCATCGCCGCGCACATCACGGGTTGGTGCTCGTGCCCGAAGGCAAAGGCATCTTCGCCGAGCTCACCGTAATGGAGAATCTCGCGCTGGTGCGGCCGCCGGTCGACACGACGGGTCGTCACGTATTTACGATGGACGATATCTTCGACCTCTTCCCGCGCCTCGCCGAACGCCGCGGCCACAAAGGCCGCATGCTGTCAGGCGGCGAGCGGCAGATGGTGGCGGTGAGCCGCGCGCTCCGGGCAGCACCAAAGGTCCTGCTGCTCGACGAGCCATCGGCTGGCCTCGCCCCGCGCCTGGTGCTGGAGCTGCTGACAACCATGCGCGCCCTGGTCAATCGCGGCCTATCGTTGCTGCTGGTCGAGCAGAACGTGCGCGCCACCCTGGAGCTGGTCGATGAGCTCTATCTGCTGGAGCGCGGCAAGGTGGTCGCCAAGGGCGCCGCCGCCAGCATGAAGAACGACCCGCGCATCCTCGAAGCCTATCTCGGAAGCCTCACCGCATCATGACCAGGCGCCCATGAACCTCGCGCAACAGCTCATCAACGGCCTGGTCCTGGGATCAGGCTACGCGCTGATCGCCATCGGCTGGACGGTGCTGCTGGGTGCGGCCCGGCTCGTCAACTTCGCACACGGCCAGCTCTACATGCTCGGTGCCTTCGTTGCCTGGGCCATCATGCAGAAGCTCGGGCTCAGCTACTATCTCGCCGTGCCGCTCGCGGTGCTGATGCTAGGCCTGCTCGGTGTCCTGTTGCAGGTGATGATGCTGCCGCTGGTCATGCAGCAGAACCTCACCAGCCTGATGATCGTCACGCTCGGCTTCGGCTATGTGTTCACCGGTGGTGCCTCGAAGATTTTCGGCGGCGATCCGCAAGCCTTCGTCAGCCCGCTGACGGCAGCCAGCATCCGTTTCGGCGATGTCTGGTTCACCTGGGCCGACGTCGTCACCCTCGTTGGTACGCTGATCCTGTTTGCCGTGTTGTGGCTGGTGCTGAACCGCACGCGTACAGGAGCGATCGTGCGTTCGGTCGCAGAGGATCCGAAGCTCGCACAGCTTTTCGGCATCAATGCCGCCTTGGTCTATATCGGCGTCTTCGTCTTCGAGTGCGCCGCGGTGGCGCTCGGCGCCGGTCTGGTGGCGCCGCGCAGCCCGATCCTGACCAGCATGGGCTTCGACGAGGTGATCCTGACCTTCGTCATTGTCGTGCTGGGCGGCATCGGCAGCGTCGGCGGCAGCCTGCTCGCCGGTTTCGGACTCGGCATGTTCACCGCCTTGTTCGGCGCGCTTGTATCGCCGGCCCACACGACAGCCGCCGCCTTCTTCGTGCTGCTGGCGGTGCTGGTGCTGCGCCCCGGCGGATTGGCGGCGAAATGATCAAGCGTCACTCCACGTCCTTTGCGCTGGTCCTGGCAGGGCTCGCTTACTTCGTGCCCACCGTGGCCGGTGGCGCACCTGCCGCCTACACGGCCTGCACGACGATCGCGATTCTCGCCGTCATGTCCTATGGCGCCGACCTGATCCTCTCCTATCTCGGCGAGGTGAGCCTCGGCCATACGGTCTTCTGGGCAGCCGGCGGCTATGCGGCAGCTCTGCTGTCGGTCAACTACGGTTGGAATGGCTGGGCGACTGCCGGCGGCGCCATTGTGGTGGCAATCGTCTTTGCCTGCCTGCTGGGGTTGGCAACGTTGCGCACACGCGAATTCGTCTTCTCGCTGGTGACCTACGCCGCCGCCGTGGTCGCCATGGAGATCGCCTTCAACTGGTCCTACCTCGGTGGATCCGACGGCATCGTGGGCGTGCCACCGCTCGACTTGCCGTTCTTCGGCTGGAACCTGGGCGGCGGAACCAACGACGAGCTGTGGCTGATCGCCTGGCTGCTGTTGATGATCACCCTGCTCTTCATCCACCGCTTCCGCCGCTCGCGACTCGGCATCAGCGCGTTGATGGTGCACATGAACCCCGATCTCGCCACCGCCCTCGGCGTCGACGCACGTCGCGTACGACTGGCGGTGTTCGTGACCTCGGCGCCCATCTCGGCGCTGGCCGGCTGGCTCTACGCCTACCAGCGCGCCTATGTCGGCACCGACATGTTCGAGAGCTATTTCCTGGTGCTGATGCTCACGGCGATCGTCATCGTCGGTCGTCGCATGATCCTTGGCCCCCTGGTCGGCACGGCGCTGATCATCGTGCAGCAGAACTTCTTTTCCATCGGCGGCGACGGCGACAAGATCGTACTGGGCGCCGTGCTCGCCGCGATCCTGCTGCTTTGGCCGAAGGGCCTGGTCGGCGTCTGGGATCTGCTCACCAGCCGACGCGCACAAACACCACGCCAAAGCGCCTAACGGTCGCCGGCATGGCCTGCCGGCAGCCTGCGGTCGGTGCTTGACTCCATTGGTCGGACCAATAAATATCCGGACCAATAAAGAATTAGAACAGCGAAGGAGAGGAAATGCCTGTCGTCCCGCAAAGCTTCGCCATGGGCGAAATGCTGGCCGTGCTGCTGGCGCGCGACATGGCCGATGGCGAGAAGGCGATCGTCGGCACGAACTCCGACATCCAGGTCGCCGCCTGCAATCTGGCGCGGGCCCGCCACGCCCCTCACCTCTGGTGGGTATCGGGTCCGGGCGGCATGACCAATCCGACCGAGGGCATCATCCGGCCGGCCGCCGATGCCGAGAACATCGCCGTTGCGCAGGCCGTGATGGACCTGCCCCTGATGATCGACTTCATCGACTGGCAAATTCACTTCTTCGACTTCGCAATTCTGGGCGCGCTGCAGACCGACCGCTTCGGCAACATCAACACGGTCTGCGTCGGCGACCATGCCAAGCCGCGGCTGCGCGGCCCCGGCACCGTGGGCATCAGCGCGCTCTGCGGCCTCTCAAAACGCTTCTACATCATGATGACCCGCCACGATCGCGGCGCCTTCGTCCCCAAGGTCGACTTCGTCTGTGGTGCTGGGCACATGACCGGTGGCAGCTCGCGCACCGACGCAGGCCTGCCCGAGGGCGGCCCGAGCTTGGTCGTGACGCCGCTCGGCGTGTTCGATTTCGAGCCCGCGAGCAAGGCGATGCGGGTACGCTCCCTGCATGAAGGCGTGACGATCGACGAGGTGCGCGACAACACCGGTTTCGATCTTCTCGTGCCGGACAAGATCGAAAGCACCTTGGCACCCGATGCCGAGGAACTCTTCGTCCTGCGCCGCGCGGTCGACACGACAGGCGTCCTGCCCGCCAAGTTTCCCTGGCCCAAAGCCAACTGAGTGCCCCGATGAACAACTATCATTTCGAGGAACACCACCTGCTGCTACGCGATCAGGTGCGCAAGATGGTGGAAAAGCATGTCGCCCCGATCGCGTCGGAGATCGACGAGAACAACCGCTTCCCCGAGGAGCTGGTCGAGGTCTTCGGTGATATGGGCCTGCTGCAGCTCTGGGTGCCAGAGGAGTATGGAGGCCCCGGCGGCGACCTCACCTCCGTCTGCCTAGTCAAGGAAGAGATTGGCAAGGTCTCGGAATCGGCCGCCCTTCTCGCCGCCAACAATTCCTTCGGCTTGATCCTACCGATCCTGAATTTTGGCACGGAGGAGCAGAAGCGGCACTATCTCGGCCTGTCGGCCAAGGGTCGCACCATCACTGCGGTTGCCATCACCGAACCGAATACCGGCTCCGATGTCTCGTCGATGAAGACGCGCGCGGTGAAGGATGGCGAGAGCTGGGTGCTGAACGGCGGCAAGATCTACATCACCTTCGGCTCGGTCGCGCACTTCATCCTGGTGTTCGCACGCACCAGCGAGGGCAAGGGCGCCAACGGCATCTCTGCCTTCATCGTCGACACCAAGACCAAGGGATTCTCCTTCGGCAAGGAGGATCGCAAGATGGGCATTCGCGGCGTGCCCAACGTGCCGATCTTCTTCGACAATGTCCGCGTGCCGGCCGAGAACATGATCGGACCGGAGGGGCAGGCCTTCAAAACCTGCATGCGCATCCTCGATCTCAACCGCCCGACGGTCGGCGCCACCGCGGTCGGCCTGGCGCAGGGCGCGATCGACCTCGCCACCAACTACGCCCGCGAGCGCCAGCAGTTCGGCCGGCCGATCGGCCAGTTCCAGGGCATCCAGTTCATGCTGGCCGACATGCAGATGCAGACCGAAGCGGCGCGCTGCATGCTCTACGACTGCACACGCATGGCCGACCGTCAGGAATGGGACGGCTTTTCGGCCAAGGCGTCGATGGTGAAGTGCTACGCCAGCGACACCGCCATGAAGGTGACGACCGACGCCGTGCAGATCTTCGGCGGCGCCGGCTACATGCGCGACTTCCCGGTCGAACGCTTCATGCGCGACGCCAAGATCAACCAGATCTTCGAGGGCACGAACCAGATCCAGCGTCTGGTGATCGCCCGCCACATGCTGCGGAACTGACGCCATGAAGACCTCCTCGGGCAAGATCGTCGACCTCGCCACCGCCCTCGCCGCCGTAAAGGACGGCATGACCGTCGGCATCGGCGGCTGGATCTTCCACGGCCAGCCGATGGCCCTGATCCGCGGCCTCATCGCCCGCGGTGTGCGCGACCTCACGCTGGTTCCCGCGCCCGGCAGCGTCGCGCCCGACATGCTGATCGGCGCGGGCTGCGTGAAGGAGACAGCCTGCGTCTTCATCAGCTTCGAGCATCTGGGCCTCGCCCCCAACTTCCGCCGGGCCGCGCAGTCGGGTGCGGTGAAGGTGCTGGAGATGGATGGGCCGGGCATCGCGGGCGGACTGCGCGCTGGTGCCTGCGACCTGCCTTATGGGCTGATCCCCGACCTCGGCACCGATCTGCCGAAGGTAAACCCCAACGGCTATCGCAAGGCCCGCGTGCAGGAAGGCAGCCGGCCATTGCTCGAAGTGCCGGCGATCAAGCCCGACGTGCTGCTGCTGCACGGCCAGCAGGCCGACGAAGAAGGCAACGTGCAGTACTTCGGCGCGGGCTATTTCGACCTGCTGATGGCGCAGGCCGCCAAGCACGTGATCTGCTCCGTCGATCGCATCGTGCCGTCGAGCACGGTGCGGCAGTCGGCGCGGCTCACCAAAATTCCCTCGGCCTTTGTCGATGCCATCGTGGTGACGCCGTTCGGCGCCCATCCCGGTTGCAGCCCTGGCCTCTACGATCAGGACGAGGCTCACCTCAAGACCTATGTCGCGGCGAGCCGTGACCAGAAGTCCTTCGACTCCTATCTCGATGCGTTCGTACGCAATGGCGGCGGCGAACCTGCCTATCGCGACAAGATCGGGGCGCAGGCGTTGGCCGCGTTGACCTCGGGCGGAGCGGCACCGTGAGCCAGGCCTTTGCGCCCCTCAAACGCAACCGGCTGTCGGACCAGGTCTTGACGCAGATCCAGGAGCGCATTGCCTCTGGCGAATTGCGCTCGGGTGACAAGCTCCCGCCGGAACGCGAACTGGCGGAGAGCTTCGGCGTCAGCCGGGGCGCCGTGCGCGAGGCGTTGCGCAGCCTTGAACGTACTGGCCTCGTATCGCTGCAAGCCGGTGCGCACGGTGGCGCCTTCATCGGCCAGGGCGATCCCGGCCTGATCGGCGACAGCTTCCGCAACCTCTATCAGCTCGGCAGCGTCTCGCTCGATGCGCTTACCGAAGCGCGACTGTGGCTGGAAACGACGATCACGCGCATCGCCTGCGCGCGCGCCACCGACAAGGATCTCGCCGCCCTCACCGCCAACGTCGACGAAGCGGAACGATTGCTGTTGTCCAAGCGGTACGAAGACAAGATCGACGTTCATATCGAGTTCCACAACCTGCTGGCCCGCGCGACGCACAACGCCGTCATGGTCATGCTGATGGGCGCGCTGATGGACGTCATGCGCGACTTCGCCCATGCCGCCGGCGGCGAGCGGCACGACCTCACCATCAAGGCGCGCCGCCGCTTCCTCGCCAAGCTTAGCGCCCGTGACGCCGACGCCGCCGTCGCCGAGATGACCGAGCATCTGGAAAGCCTCCATGTCCGCTATCGCGACCGCATGAAGGAGCGACCCCAGCGATGAAACCGCTCGCCGGCATGCGCGTGCTCGATTTCACCAGCATGATCGCGGGTCCCTATTGCACGCGCCTGCTGGCCGATTGCGGCGCCGAAGTGCTGAAGGTCGAAGAGCCGCACGGCGACCACATGCGCACCCGTCCGCCGCTGCGCGAGGGCCACAGCACCTACTTCGGCCATTTGAATGCTGGCAAGAAGAGCGTCGTGCTCGACCTCAAGAGCGACGAGGGCCGCGAGGCTGCACGACAGCTAGCGGCCAGCAGCGACGTGGTGGTCGAGAACTTCCGGCCCGGAGTCATGAAGCGGTTGGGCCTCGACTATCCGACGCTTTCGGCGACAAAGCGCGACCTCATCTACTGCTCTATCTCTGGCTTCGGCCAGACAGGTCCACGCGCCGAGCAGCCGGCCTATGCACCGGTCGTCCATGCCGCCAGCGGCTTCGACCACGTGCAGTTCACCTATCAGGATGGCCAGGAACGCCCGGCCAAGACCGGCATCTTCGTCGCCGACGTGCTGGCCGCGGTCTATGCCTTTGGCGCCGTGCAGACGGCGCTCGTGGGCCGACTGCGTCACGGCAATGGCCAGTTCATCGACGTCGCCTTGATGGACTCGATGATCAACCTGCTGGTCTTCGAGTGCCAGGAGGCGCAGTTCCCGTCGAAGGACCGCCGGCCGCTCTATGTGCCGATGCGGGCACGCGACGGCTTCGTGATTGTGGCGCCGGTCAACCAGCGCAATTTCGAGCAGCTTGCCGAGGCCACAGGCCATCCCGAATGGAAGACCGATCCGCGCTTCGTGACGGTCACGGCCCGCACGGCGCACTGGGACGCGCTGATGGACGCGGTCGAAGGCTGGACCTCGGCGCGTGCCGCACGCGAGTGCGAGGACAGGTTGATGAAGGCCGGCGTGCCCTGCTCGCGTTACCTCACCATGGCCGAGGCCATGGCCGATCCGCAGCTCGCGGCGCGTGGTTCGCTTGCGACGGTCACGGATGGTGCGGGCGATTTCCTGGTGCCCAACCCGCCCTTCAAGTTCGCCGATGGATCGGTGGGCGTCGAACCTGTGGTTCCCGCCCTCGACGCCGACACGAAAGAGGTGCTGGCGCGCGTCAAATAACAAACAAAGGGAGGAGACAATGAGAATGAGACGGAGGACTCTTTTTGGCCTGGCCGCGGCGATGGCGCTGCTGCCGGGCACGGCAATGGCGCAATACCCCGACAAGCCGATCAAGCTGATCGTGCCCTACTCGCCGGGCGGCACGACCGACATCATGGCGCGCACTCTGCAGGAGCCATTGTCGAAGGCACTCGGACAGCCGGTGATCGTAGACAACAAGGCAGGCGCCGCGGGCGCCATCGGCACAAAGCAGGTCGCGACCGCCCCGCCCGATGGCTACACGCTGATCTTCGGCAACAACGGACCGAGCGCCATCATCCCGCTGATCCAGAAGGACGTAGGCTACGATCCGGTCAAGGATTTCGCCCCGGTCTCGCTAGTCTCTATCGCGCCCCTCACGCTGGTGGTGCACCCGAGCGTGCCCGCCACCAACGTGAAAGAGCTGATCGCCTGGGCAAAGACACAACCCGGCGGCATCGACTACGCCACCGCGGGCGCAGGCTCCTTGGGCCATCTCGCAACGGAGCTGTTCGGCAAGGAGGCCGGAATCAAGCTCAACCATGTGCCGTACAAAGGCCAGGCGCCATCGACCATGGCTGTGCTGAACGGTGAGGTGAAGCTGCTGCTTACGACCTCGTCGGATACCCAGGATGCGGCGGTCAAGTCGGGCAAGCTCAAGCTGCTGGGCGTTTCCACGCCCAAGCCCTCGCCGCTGATGCCGAGCGCTCCAACCATCGGCCAATCCCTGCCGGGTTATGAAACCGTGGTGTGGTTCGGCATCCTCGCCCCAGCGAGCACGCCGGCGCCAGTGATCAATCGCCTGAATGCCGCGATCCGCGAAGTGCTGGCGGATCCGCAGATCCAGCAAAAGTTCGTAGGCTACGGCTGCATCGCAACGGCCAGCACGCCGCAGGAGTTCGCCGCGATGATCGCGGCCGAAGTGCCGAAATGGAAGAGCATCGTCGAGACGGCGAAGATCACGACGCAGTAACTCCGATACGTCCGGGCCGGCGCCTCAGGCGCGGCCCCGGACGTTGTCGTAATCCCAGTCGAGTTCGAAGCGATCGCCGTTCGCCTTCACATAAGCGGCGTGCGGCGGCGCGAAATGCGCGGGCATCAGCAGCGCTCCCTGCTCCGCACAATCGGCCAGCAGTGTGTGGCGGGACTTGCGCGCGAGATCGAGATTCTCACAGAAGCGGCTGTTCCACTTCCACAGAGGCACCTGCACCGGATTGTGCAGGGCATCGCCGGCAAAGATCGCGCGCCTGTCCTTGGAAGCAAGGTCGACCCTGATCTGACCGGGCGTGTGGCCAGGTGTCGGCTTCAGCGTCAGGCAACCGCACATGCCGTGCTCGCCCGACACGAACTCAGCCTTCTTCGCCTCGACGATCGGCAGCACCGAGTCGTTGTAGGTATTGACCTGGTAGGCTTCGGTATCGGGCTTCTTCGCCATCGCCGCCCAGTGATCGTGGTCGATGCGCGACATCACATACTTGGCGTTGGGAAAGGTCGGCACCCACTTGCCGTTCTCCAGCCGCGTATTTCAGCCGACATGATCGACGTGCAGATGCGTGCACATCACGAAGTCGATCTCCTCGGGCTGAACGCCGGCCTCGCGCAGGCGATCGAGATACTTCGTGTCGAGCATGTCGAAGCGCGGCATGCCCGGTCGCGGCTTGTGATTGCCACTGCAGGCATCGACCAGGATCGTGTGCTTGCCCGTGCGCAGCAGCCAGGAGTGGATCGACGCGATCAGCCGTCCACTCTCGGGCTGGAAGTAGCTCGGCGCCAGCCAATGCTGCTCGGCGGCGAACGTGTCGGCGTCGAATTCGGGGAAGAAGTCCTTGGCCGGAAAGCCCGGCCCCATCTGCTCCTCGATGCGCGTGACGCGAACGTCGCCGATCAGCCGATCCTGCATGGCCTTTACTTCCCTTTGAAGTTCGCCTTCCGCTTCTCGAGGAAGGCGTTGAGACCTTCGAAATGGTCCTCGGTCGCCGCGCAGGCGGCCAGGCCCTCGGCCTCGCGGTGTGAGTGCTCGTCCCAGGAGTTGTCGAACGAATTGCGGATCAGCTTCTTGGCGACGCCCAGTGCGAACGTCGGACCGTCGGCGAGCTTGCGGGCCATCTTCTCTGTCTCGGCGGCCAGTTGATCCTTCGGCACGATCCAGTTCAGGATATTGTTGGCCTTGGCTTCCTGGGCGGTGAAACGCTCGCCCAGCAGGGCGATTTCCAGTGCTTTCCGTTCGCCTACGACTCGCGGCAGGAAATAGGTCGCACCGCCATCAGCCGAAAGGCCGATATGGCGATAGGCCAGAGTGAAGAAGGAATCGTCGCTGGCGATGGCGAGATCGCAGTTCAGGATTAGCGACAGGCCAAAGCCTGCGGCGGCGCCCTGCACCGAGGCCAGCACCGGCTTGTTCATGCGGCGGATCTGGTAGATCGCCTGATGTGCCTTCACGACGCGCATCTCGAAGCCTGCGAGATGGGCCTCCTTCTCCGTGGTCAGGGACTTGTGGAAGCCCCTGATGTCGCCACCCGCCATGAAATGCGTGCCGGCACCGCGGATCACCACGCAACGCACCTTCGGGTCCTTCTCGAACGCCGCACTATGCTCGACCAGCAGGTCTCGCATCTCCATCGACAGCGCATTCAGCGAGTCCGGACGGTTGAGCGTCAGCCAGCCGATGCCGTCTTTGACTTCGGCGAGAACGTGCGGTGCGGACATGCGGATACTTCCTCGAGTGATGATGTCCGGCCAGTTTGCCTCAAACGATTGTCGAGCCAATCGGCAATTTCATCCCAGGCCCGTCGCGGCATCGACTTGCGGAAGAAGCCGAAGTGCCCGACCGCATCGGTTCCGAGATCGCCCGGTGCGAGATGCCGGCGCTCTATTGCAGCATTCGGATAATAGGGCCGCATCGCCTCGACGGCATCGAAAGGCGCGAGAGGATCGTCGGTGAAGCTCATCCAGCGCAGGGGAAACGTGACGTCTGCGTTGTGGGGCCTGAGCGGCGCTCCTTGTACGTCGCAAACGTAGTGGCGCGACCGGCCCCAGCGCGCCCAGCTCCGCGCCACGCCGCTCGGCAGATCGGCCGTGCCGACCCATGCGCCGGGAAAGCGCCCCGCGAGTGTGGTGAGGCCCGGGATCAGCAGCCACCACAGCGCCAACATGCGCAGGCGACGGCGCCCAGCCGGCCAATGCCGCCAATGGCCGCTCTGGCTGCAGATCAGCACGGCAGCATCGAGGCTGCCGATATTGTCGGCGAGACCCAATATCTGGCCACCCAGCGAATGGCCGATCACAGCACGCGAGGCATCCGGTGCAAGCGCCGCGAGATGGTCGATCATCGATGCCTGATCGACCCTGCCCCACTGCTCCATCGTCGCGTCGCGCGGTTTGTCCGAACCGCCGAGGCCGCGATAGTCGTAGGTCAGGACGGTGAAACCTCGATCGGCGAGATGGCGCGCGAAGGCGCCATAGAACTGGCGCGGGATTCCGGTGCCGCTGTTCAGCAGGACGGCATGGCCGTTCGGTGTGGCGGGCTCGAAGAGGCTGGCGGCGAGCTTGACGCCGTCGCGTGCGGCGAGAAGGAGATCCATGCCGCCAGTCCACCGCGACACAACGGCGGCGACAAACGCTTTGGCGGGCGCCTGCCCTGAATGGGATTCAACCCGGCGTACGGTGCGGCGCGAACAGGATGATGCCAGCGCCGATCAGACAAACCAGTGCGCCGGTGACATCCCAGCGGTCAGGTCGCGTCCCCTCGACCAGCCACAGCCAGACGAGCGTCGCGGCGATATAGACGCCGCCATAGGCGGCATAGGCACGGCCGGCGGCATCGGAATCGATGAAGGTCAGCAACCACGCAAAAAGCAGCAATGCCACAGCGCCGGGCACCACCCACCAAGCGGAAGCGCCCAGACGCAGCCACGCCCAGAACGCAAAGCAGCCGGCGATCTCAAGGAAGGCCGCACCGACATAGGCAAGGATCGATTTCATGCTGCCGCCGTCATGGCAGCGATCTCGTCGACAAGCCAGCGGCGCAGCGCTCGGATCGTCGGCACCGACCGCTCGCGCGACCGACAGACGAACCAGATATGCCCCTGCGTCGGCACCTGCGGACCGACGCGCACCAGCGCCCCTGAAGCGATCTCGCTCTCGATCAACGGATCGAAGGCCAGCGCAACGCCCAGGCCATGCATGGCCGCGCGCAATGCCGGCCCCATGCCATCGACCTGTACGCCCTTGGTACCGCCACGACGTTCGGCGAAGCCGTCGGGCGCGAGCCCAGCACCCTTCGCCCATTCGGTCCATGACATGCCGAAGGGCGAGACCCGCACGAGCGGCGCGCGCAGGAGATCGATCGGTGTCTTGAGCTTGAGACGTCGCGCCAGCGCCGGCGATGTTACCGGGACGGCCCGCAGTTCCAGAACCTTTTCGGCTGCGACGTCGGGCCAACTCCCATCGCCGTAGCGAAGCGCAACGTCGACCAGTCCCGCCTCCATGTCGGCCATGCGCGGGCTCGCCTCGACCTGCAGCTCGATGGCGGGATGAGCGTCGAGGAACTGGCCGAGCCGCGGCAGCAGCCAGTGCGAGGCGAAGATCGGCACGGCCGAGACACGCAGCCGTCGCGAGCCCTCACCCTGCTGCGCCATCGCCCGGGCCAGCTCTCCGAAGGCGCGGCCCGTCGTGCCGGCGAGTTGCCGACCAGCCGGCGCTAGCACGACGCCGCGCGGGCCTCTCTCGAACAGCTTCTCGCCGAGCTGGCGTTCCAGACCGGCGATGCGATGGCTGACCGCCGAGGCGGTGATGTGCAACTCCTCGCCTGCCGCCTTAAACGAGCCGGTGCGCGCGGCAAGCTCGAATGCCTGCAGCGCCAGCAACTCTCGTGAGGTCAGCACGGCTCGTGGGGGCGAGCCCCCTGCATCAGAAGGCCTCGGCCGGCAAAGCCATCAGGGTCGAGGCGCCCGCCTTGATCTGATGGTTGAGCGAAACTGTCTGCGGTAGCACGCGCGCCATGTAGAAACGCGCGGTGACGAGCTTGGCTTCGTAGAAGGCATTGTCGTTGCCAGCCGCCAGCCCCTTGTGAGCGGCAACCGCGATGCGGTTCCACATGAAGGCCATGGCCGTCAGGGCCATCAAGCGCAGCAGATCGCTCGCCGCGCCACCGGCCTCGTCCGGATTCTTCATGGCGTTCTGCATCAGGAAGAGCGCCGAGTCCTGCACCCGACCGAGCGCCTTCTCCAGCGGCTCGACGAACTCCTTCATCTTCTCGTCGGCCTTGTGGGTCGCAACGAAGGACGAGATCTCGCCCAGCAGGCGTTGTGCGGCGGCCCCACCCTTCATCGGCAGCTTGCGGCCGACCAGATCGAGCGCCTGGATGCCGTTGGTGCCTTCGTAGAGCTGAGTGATGCGGGCATCGCGTACGAGCTGCTCGACGCCGTTCTCGCGGATATAGCCGTGGCCGCCATAGGTCTGCACCGCGAGGTTGGCGCACTCGCTGCCCATGTCGGTGAAGTGAGCCTTGATGATCGGCGTCAGCATCTGGACGAGATCGTCGGCCGCGGCGCGCTTCTCCGCATCGGGATGGGAGTGCGCCTCGTCGATCAACATGCCGACCCACAGCGACAGCGCGCGCGCTGCCTCGGTGAACGACTTCTGGATCATCAGCATGCGCCGCACATCGGGATGCACGATGATGGGATCAGCCGGACCGCCGGCATTCTTCGGACCGGTGAGCGAGCGGCCTTGCAACCGGTCGCGCGCATAGGCGACGGCGCTCTGGTAGGAGGTCTCGGCAATGCCCAGCCCCTGCATGCCGACGCCGAGGCGCGCGGCATTCATCATCACGAACATGGCCGGCATGCCCCTGTTCAGCTCGCCGACCAGCCAGCCGGTCGCGCCGTCGAGGTTCATGACGCAAGTCGCGTTGGCCTTGATGCCCATCTTGTGCTCGACGGCGCCGCAGCGGATGCCGTTGCGCTCACCGACCGAGCCGTCAGCCTTGGGCAGGAACTTCGGTACGAGGAAGAGCGAGATGCCCTTGGTGCCACCGGGCGCATCCGGCAGACGCGCCAGCACAAGGTGGAGAATGTTCTCCGCGAGATCGTGCTCGCCGGCAGAAATGAAGATCTTGGTGCCGGTGATCTTGTAGCTGCCATCGGCCTGCGGCTCAGCGCGCGTGCGCAGCATGCCGAGATCGGTGCCGCAATGGGGCTCGGTGAGGCACATCGTGCCCGTCCACGTGCCGTCGGTGAGCTTGGGCAGGTACTTCTTCTTGAGGTCGTCCGAACCGTGGCGCGACAGCGCTTCGTAGGCGCCGTGGCTCAGCCCCGGATACATGGCGAAAGCCTGGTTCGACGCCGTGAACATCTCCTGCAGCGCGAAGCCCACCGTCGCCGGCAGGCCCTGCCCGCCGAACTCGGGATCGCAGGTCACGGCCGTCCAGCCGCCCTCGGCGAACTGCTTATAAGCTTCCTTGAAGCCCTTGGGCGTCCGCACCACGCCGTTCTCGTAGTGGCAGCCTTCCTCGTCGCCGGTGCGGTTCAGCGGGAACAGCACGTTCTCGCAAAGCTTAGCTGCTTCCTCGACGATGGCGTGGATCGTGTCGGGCGTCGCTTCCTCGTAGCCCGGCAGCTTGGCGAGCGACGAAACGTCGAGCACTTCGTTCAGAACGAACTGGATGTCTTTGATCGGGGCCTTGTAGACGGCCATTGCTTCCTCCTCAGTCGCTTTCCGGCCTAATCACTCTCAGGATCGACACCGCGCTGACGCAACTCGGCACTCACCTGATTTTCGACTTCCCTGAACTCGTTGATGTGCTGATCGAGATCGGCGCGCTTGCGCTCGAGATCGGCGATATGGAGCTGACTGCGGCGCAGGAGCTCGCGCAACTGCTGCACGCCGGTGCGGTCGACCTGGTAGAGATCGAGCAG
Organism: Reyranella sp.; assembly: GCF_004297405.1. Taxonomy (GTDB): domain Bacteria; phylum Pseudomonadota; class Alphaproteobacteria; order Reyranellales; family Reyranellaceae; genus Reyranella. The sequence goes on along the minus strand of NZ_SCVC01000040.1, from coordinate 116,566 downwards.
CTCGCGGATCTCGGCGAGCGAGAAGCCCAGCCGCTTGCCGCGCAGGATCCAGCCGAGCCGCGTGCGGTCGCCGACGCTGTAGAGGCGCGTCATTCCCTGGCGACGCGGTTTGATCAGGCCCTCGTCCTCGTAGAAGCGGATCGTGCGGGGCGTGATCGCAAACTCGCGTGACAGTTCGGCGATGCTATAGATGCGCTGTGTGTCACGCGGCACGGCGCTCTTGGCGGAAGATGAGGCGGCGACGGACATGGTGACGAAGTCTTAGTTAACGTTTACGTAAACGTCAATGCAGGTTAACGTAAACGGAAGGGAGAAACATGGCCATCTATCAGTTGAACGACCGCGTCCCGGTCATCCCCAAGTCCTGCTACATCGCCGAGGAAGCCACGATCATCGGTTCGGTGATCCTGGGCGAGCGCGTGAACATCTGGTTCGGCGCGGTGCTGCGCGGCGACAACGAGCCGATCGTGATCGGCGATGACAGCAACATCCAGGAGCTCTGCGTGCTGCACACCGATCCGGGCGCTCCCCTCACCATTGGCAAGAACGTGACGGTCGGCCATCAGGTGATGCTGCACGGTTGCACAGTCGGCGACGGCTCGCTGATCGGCATCCAGTCGGTGGTCCTGAACAGATCGGTGATCGGCAAGGATTGTCTCGTCGGCGCCGGCGCCGTCGTGACCGAAGGTAAGACCTTCCCCGACCGCTCCGTGATCTTCGGCTCCCCGGCCAAGGTCGTGCGCGAGTTGAACGAGGAGAACGCCGCGCGTCTTGCGATGAGTGCGGAGAGCTACGTGCACCGCGGCCAGAACTACAAGGCGAACCTGAAGCGCATCGGGTAACGGCTTCCTTGTCGTCCTGAGCGAAGCGAAGGACCTCATCGCCGGTAGACACATCATGAGATCCTTCGCTTCGCTCAGGATGACAGAAGTACGAACATGATTACTGCGCTCGACCACCTCGTCATCGGCGGCTCCGCTGCCGTCTATGAAACCTTGCTGGGCCGCCGCGCCGTCGACGGGCGGCCGCGCACGGGCAATGTCGGGCTCACCTTCTCGCAAGGCATGGCCGGGCTTCAGTCGATGACCTTCGCGACAGCCGATCTCGGCAAGGCCGCAACCTTGCTGGAGCGGCGCGCCGTGCCCGTGACGAGCGACGGCGATGCGCTGGCGTTCGCCGGGCATGGTGTAGCGCTTAAACTCGCGACAGCTTCGGGCGACACGGCCTCACCTTTTGTCGACGACGAAGCGGCCTGCGTTTCCGGTCTCGACCATGTGGTGGTGCGCACCCCCAACCCGGAACGCGCGATCGCCTTCTATGCTGGGCGGTTGGGGCTCGATCTGCGCCTCGACCGCAGCAATCCGCGATGGGGTGCACGGCTCCTTTTCTTCCGTTGCGGCGATCTCGTCGTCGAGATCGCGCATGATCTGAAGAAGGGCGTATCGGAAGAGCCGGATCACCTCTGGGGGCTCTCCTGGCGCGTGCCCGACATTGCCAAGGCCAATGCCCGACTGAAGGCCGCCGGCATCGAGGTCTCCGAACCGCGCGATGGTCGCCGACCGGGCAGCCAGGTCTTCACTGTCAAAGATCGGACAGACGGCGTGCCCACCATCGTGATCGGTGGCATCGGTCGCTGGTAGGACCGACATGCGCTCTCTTGCAGCATTTGTTCTCCTGCTCGTCGTGGCCGCCTGCGCCGAAGCGCCGACGACGCCCAAGCGCGTGGTATCGGCTGCTGATCTGCCGCCGCTCGGCCCCTGCCCGGCCTCTTTCTGGAAACCGGAAGCGCCGCCGCCGACGGCCAGTCCCAAGACTTCGATGATCTTGCTGGCGGTCGGCGAATGGGGACGCTTCGGTAAGCAGGTCATCACCTACTCCAACGATGCGCCGCCGCGCACCGAACAGCTCGGCATCAAGGAGCGCGACGCGCCTCAACGCATCGGCGACTACTGGAACGCCGTCGATGTGCATGGCCGCACCGGCCTCAACGACATTCCATGGTCAGCCGCCTTCATCTCCTGGGACATCGAGAGCGCCGGCGTTCCGCGCGATCTCTTTTGCCCGAACCCTACCCACACAATCTATGTGGAGAGGATCGTCGAGCGCGCCAAGAAGCCGGGTGCCGCCTTCATTCCGCATGCACCGAGCGAACGAGCGCCGCAGGTCGGCGATCTTATCTGCGCGTCGCGCAACGGCAGTGGCACGACCCTGCAGAACCTCAATCGAGGCGCCGGCCATTGCGACATCGTCGTCGAGGTACGCCCCGGCCAGGCCTTCGCCATCGGCGGCAACGTGGGCGACTCCGTTACGCGCAGCGTCTTTCCACTGGACGCGAACGGCTTTTTATCGCCCTTATCCGGGCGACCATTTTTCGCCGTAATTGAAAATCGACTGCCGTAGGAAGGACCATGTCTTCGCTGTACGACTACATCATCGTGGGCGCCGGCTCGGCCGGCTGTGCGCTTGCCGCTCGGTTGGCCTGGGGTCGCCCCAAGCTCAGGATCCTGGTTCTCGAAGCCGGTGGTCCGGACAAGTCGTTCATGCTGAAGATGCCCGCCGGCTTCGCCAGTCTGGGCGAAAACTCCCCCTACAACTGGCATTACGCCACCACGCCCCAGAAGCATTGCAATAACCGGCAGATGTATTGGCCGCGTGGCAAGACTCTGGGTGGCTCCTCTTCGATCAATGCCATGCTCTACATTCGTGGGCATGCCTGGGACTACGACCAGTGGCGCCAGCTCGGCAATCAGGGCTGGAGCTACGAGGACGTCCTGCCCTACTTCAAGATGGCAGAGAACAACGAGCGCGGCGCCGATGGCTTCCACGGCAGCGGCGGCCCGCTGAACGTCGCCGACCAGGTCGACCCCAGCCCGATCAACGAAGCCTTCCTGAAAGCGGCCGAACAGGCTGGCCACAAGCGCGTCACCGATTTCAACGGTGCCGAGCAGGATGGTGTCGGTTTCTACCAGGTAACCCAAAAGGACAAGCGGCGCTGGAGTGCTGCCAGCGCCTATCTCCGGCCGGCTGTCGAGAACAGCGGCGCGCATCTGGAGGTCATCACCGGCGCGCTGACCGAGCGCATCATCTTCGACATGGGCCGCGCCATGGGCGTGCGCTACTCGTTGAACGGCCGCGACGAGGTCGCCCGCGTGACGCGAGAAGTGATTCTGTGCGGCGGCGCGGTGAACTCGCCACAGCTCCTGATGCTCTCGGGTGTCGGCCCGGCCGCTCATCTGGAGTCGGTCGGGATCAAGCCTATCCACGATCTGCCGGGCGTTGGCGGCAACCTGCAGGACCATCTCGACGCCGCGCTGCTGCAGTTCTGCAAGACGCGCGACACCTATGACACCGCTAACAAGCTGGTCTCGCTCTACCAGTATGTGATGAACAAGAAGGGCCCCGGCACATCGCCGATCGCCGAGTCCGGCGGCTTCGCCCGCACGCGCTCGGGGCTTGCCGCACCCGACATCCAGTTCCATTTCCTGCCGGTGCTCGTGGTCGATCACGGCCGCACCAAGATGAACAAGAACGGCTACAGCCTGCACATCTGCACCTTGCGGCCGGAGAGCAAGGGCACGATCCGGCTGCGCAGCAAGGATCCCAAGGAGCATCCGCTGATCGACGCGAATTATCTCGCCGAGAAGCAGGACCTCGATACGCTGATCGCAGGCGTGAAGATGGGCCGCGAGATTTTCGCCCAGTCGGGTCTCGATCCCTACCGTGCCGACGAATTCCAGCCGGGCGCAGCGGCCAAGACGGATGCCGAGATCGAGCAATGGATCCGCGCCAAGTGTGAGACGATTTATCACCCGGTCGGCACCTGCAAGATGGGGCCGGCTACTGACCCGATGGCCGTCGTCGACGACAAGCTCCTGGTGCATGGCGTGGAAGGGTTGCGGGTGGTCGATGCGTCGATCATGCCGACCCTGATCGGCGGCAATACCAACGCGCCCAGCATGATGATCGCCGAGCGCACCGCAGCGATCATGCACGAGCAGGGTCTGACCAATTAAAGCGTCGCCGGGGACGCTGCCATGAACCGCGCTGCCGACGTGGCGCATCCCCGGCGAAAAGCTGCCATCGTTGGCGCGGCGCGCGATTGCGCCAGGCACCTGCCGAGGGTCCTCGACAATCTCGAGCGAATTGCCGGAACCTACGCGGAGACGTTCTTCGTCTTCGCTGTCAGCGACTCCGCCGACGATACCTTCTCCTTGCTCGAGACGTGGCTGGCGAACGGTCGTAAAGGCCGTGTCCTCGACCTCGGCACTCTCGAGCCCACCATTCCCGTCCGATCGGCGCGCATTGCCCACGCCCGCAATGCCTGCCTGGACACCGTGCGCGGATCGATCGCTGCGGAGTACGATCATCTGATCGTGGTCGATCTCGACGACGTCCTGGATGGTGACCTTGCAATCGATGCCGTGAGGCAAGCAGCCGACTGGCTCGACGCCACGCCCGATCGTGCCGGCGTGTTCGCCAATGCAACTCCACGCTACTACGACGTCTGGGCATTGCGTCACGAGAGTTGGTGCCCGAGCGACTGTTGGCACGCGATCTGGGGACGACCGGCGCACCAGAGCTTCGAAGCCGCGAAGTTCCGCGAGGCCTTCTCCCGTCAGATCGTGCTGCCACCAACCCTGCCGCCGATCGCCGTACAATCGGCTTTCGGCGGCCTTGGCTTCTACAAGATGCGCTTCGCGGACCATGGCGCCTACAGCGGACTCGACGAGGAGGATCGCCCCGTCTCCGAGCACGTGGCCTTCAACCGTGCAATCGGCGAGGCCGGCGGCCAGCTTCACATCTTTCCATCGCTGATCGTGCAGGCGCCGCGGCAGCATCTCTACAGTGCTGACGAATTCTCCCTTCGCTGGCGTTTGCGCATGCAGGTGCGACGATTGGCTGAGCTTGTGAGACCACCCTGGCGTGTGCTGCTGCCGGATCAGCGATGAGAGCCCTCATCATCGACCCTGCCCTGCATTCGATGGGCGGCCATCACTACAACGCGACGCTTGCGCTGAAGGCGAAGTTGTCGGCGCTCGGTATCGAACATGATTGCCTCGGATCGGCCAACGCCGATGCACAGACGGTCCGCGAACTCGGCTGCGCACCTTGCTTCACCAAGTCCGTCTATGGCCGCGCCTACGAAGAACCGGAAGAGTTCGAGCAGCATGTTCAGACGAGGGTGAAGGAACTGTCAGTCGCCCTGAAGCAGCGGCCAAAGTTCGATCTCTTCATTTTGCCCTGCTGTGATCAGATCCTCGCATTTGCTTTGGCGCGATACTTTCGATTCAGGCCGGCGCCGCATCTCCTGCTCTGGGCGCTGTACGCGCCGCATCACAACAAGTCGATCGACGATCCCACGGCGACCCATCTACGGCGCGAGACACGCGAAGCCTTCGCTGCACTCCAGAGGATCGTTGGCCTCGAGCGTATCTCGGCCTTCTGCGAGACGCCGCAGATGGCAGACATCTATCGAGACCTGGCGGGCTTCGACTTCGGCGTCGCCCCGGGCCCCGGCCTGATCAGCGGAAAGCGCGTTCACCACCAAGACGGCGCCCCCATCGTGAGTTGCATCGGCTTCGCCAACGAAGCCAAGGGCTATCGGCTTCTTCCCGAGGCATTGCGCGAGGTGATCGACCGAGACCACGAAGTACGCTTCATGATCCACGGCTTCTTTCAAGGCTCCGATGCACGGGACCAGGCACCCGTCTTCGCGGCGCTCGCTGAACTGGGACCACGCGTAACCGTAAGCACGGAGGTCCTATCGCAGTCCGACTATCTTGCGTGGCTCGGCCAGGCCGATCTGGTCCTGCTGCCTTACGATCCCAAGGTCTACGAGACGCGCGGCTCGGGTGTTTTCTTCGAAGCGCGCCGCCTCGGCATTCCGGTTATTGCCACAAAGGGATGCGGCTTCGCCCAACCCGCATTCGAGGCGGGGTGGGGTGTCGAAATCCCACGGCACGATGCGTCCAGTGTCGCCGCTGCCGTGCTGCAGGCCCTGCAGAAGATCGACGACCTGACGTCACACGCCCGCACGGCGTCGACATCACACGACGACGTCGACGATATCCTGAAAACCGCCATTACGAGGATCCTCAGCGGCCGCGGAAGGCGCGGGCGAGCTGGTCAGTGAGCGGCTTCACCAGGAACGACGCGACCGTGCGCGGCGTCGTTTGAATGAACACTTCGACCGGCATGCCGGCGAGAAGCTGTAAGCCATCGAGGCGCGCAAGCTCGCCGTCGCTGACGCGGACACGCACCGAATAGTAGGGCTCGGTCGCCTTGTCGTCCTGCGCCACGTCGGCGCCGATATGGATTACCTCACCGTTCAGCTCGGGCGTCGTGCGCTGGTTGAAAGCGGCGAAGCGCAATACGGCGTGCTGGCCGATATGGATCTGGTCGATATCGTGCGGCGCCACCTTGGCCTCGATGATCAGCGCGTCCGATTGGGGCACGATCAGCATGACAGGCTCGCCCGCCTGGATGACGCCGCCTACCGTATGCACATTGCGCTGGAAGACCCGGCCATCCTGAGGCGCCACGAGGTCGATGCGCTTGAGTTGATCCTCGGCGGAAACGCGCCGCTCCGTAAGTTCGGATTTCTTGGCACGGATCTCGGCCAGCTCTTTGCCGACTTCGGTGCTGAGATCCTGGTCGATCTGATGGATCTTGAGCTCGAGCTCGGCGATACGGCCGCGGCCCTGCGCTACCGCCGCGACCAGCGATGCCCGCTCGCCTTCGAGGCGGGCAGCGTCACGTTCGAGCGCCGTGACTCTGCTGATCTGCACGAGGTTCTGCTTCCACAGCACGCGGACGCTTTCGAGCTCCTGCATCAGGAGCGTAACTTCCTTGGCCTTGGCCGCCTCCTGCGCCTGCGTGCCTTCGATCTGGAGCTGGAGCTGCTGGATCTGCTCGCGCAACTGCGCCTTCTGCCCCTCGCGCGCCGCCTTGCGCATCTCGAACAGCCGCTGCTCGCCAGACATCAGGCGCGCCACTTCGGGATCGCCCTTGCGCTCTACCATATCGGCCGGGAAGACGACCGACTTGTCGGCATCGCGTTCCGCTTCGTTGCGGGCTTGTCGTGCAATCAATTCATCGAGCGCTTTGTTGACCACGGCGAGACTCGAGCGGGCCTGCGTGCCGTCGAGCCGCACCACGACATCGCCTTGCTTGACCTGATCGCCTTCCTTGACCAGCAGCTCACCCACGACGCCGCCGGTCGGATGCTGGACTTTCTTGACGTTGCTATCGACCACCAGCTTGCCCGGGGCGATCACCGCGCCCGAGATCTGCGTCGCGGCCGCCCATCCTCCGATCCCGACCACGAGAAGGGCAACAGCGACGAAGCCCATCATCAGGGGTTTGCGTGTCGAATGCTCTAAGCGCTTCGGACCGGTCATGACGGAGCCCTTCCAGGAACGCGAAGCTGTTGTGGTGCGGTGCCCTGGGCCACTGCGGGGGCAGGGCCAGGCGCTGGCGCTGCCTTCATCGCTTCGCGCAATACGGTGTCCTTCGGGCCGAAGGCCTGCTGACGGCCACCCCGCAGGACCAGAAGACTGTCGACGCCCGCCAATGCGCTGGGACGGTGCGCGACGACGATCGCAATTCCGCCGCGGGCGCGAACGCCCATGATGGCGCGCGTGAGCGCTTCGTCACCCTCATGGTCGAGACTGGAATTGGGCTCGTCGAGCACGACGAGGAAGGGGTCGTTGTAGAGCGCGCGCGCCAGGCCAACGCGCTGCCGCTGGCCCGCCGACAAAGCCGCACCACCCTCGCCCATCTGTGTTTCGTAGCCGTTGGGCAAGCCGAGGATCAGCTCGTGCACGCCCGCAGCCTGAGCGGCCGCGATGACCTTGTCCGAAGGTGGCTCGGGATCGAGACGGGCGATGTTCTGGGCAACGGTGCCGGCGAACAGTTCCATGTCCTGAGGCAGATAGCCGACATGCTGGCCCAGCATTTCGGGCGACCATTGGTCCAGCGATGCGCCGTCGATCCGCACCTTGCCGCGCGCGATCATCCAGACACCGACGATCGACCGCACCAACGTCGATTTGCCCGACGCGCTCGGTCCGATGATGCCCAGCCCCTGCCCTGCCTTCAGGCTGAAAGCGATATCCTGGAGGACCACCGTATTGGAGCCCGGCGGCGCGACGCTGATGCCTTCGACGGCGAGCGTGTGGCGCGGCTTGGGCAGCTCCATCATTGCCGGCTCAACGGGCATGCGGGCCAGCAGGTTGTTGAGACGGCGCCAGCTCTGGCGCGCCGCAACGAAGACCCGCCATTGCGCAATCACCACCTCGACCGGCGCGAGAGCACGCGCCGACAGGATCGAGCCTGCGATGATGATGCCGGCCGAGGCCTGCTGGTGAATGACGAGATAGGCGCCCACAGCCAGCACCGCCGACTGCAACATCATGCGCAGTGCACGGGAGAGACCGCCCATGCCACCGGTAATGTCGCCGGCCTGCTGCTGCGCGGCGAGATAACGGCGGCCGGTTTCGGTCCAGAGGGCAGAAAAGCGCCCGACCATGCCCATGGCATGCAACACCTCGGTGTTGCGGCGGCTCGCCTCGGCAAGGCTGTTGCGCTGCGCGGACAGCGCAGAGGCCTCGATCGACGGCTTGCGGACCTTCACCTCGGTCAGCGCTGTAATGATGACCAGGATGATTGCACCCACTGTCGCAGTCGCGCCGATCAACGGATGGAACAGGTAGCAAATGCCGAGATAGAGCGGCAGCCAGGGTAGATCGAACAACGCGGCCGGTCCGCCGCCCGACATGAAGCCACGGATCTGATCGAGATCGCGGGCCGGTTCGAAATTGCCCATACCCGGTGCGCGCAGCGGCAACTTGATGAGGAGTTGATAGATCCGGGAATCGAGCTGGTCGGAAAAGCCGCCGGCGATGCGGATCAGCACACGGTTGCGCAGAATGTCGAGGAGGGCCTGGAAGCCGTAGAGGACGAGCGCCAACACACAGAGGCCGACCAGGGTCGGTACGCTACGGCTCGGTAGCACCCGGTCGTAGACCTGGAGCATGAAGAACGAGCCCGTCAGGTAAAGGATGTTCAGGATACCCGTGAACACCGCGACGCCGACATAAGACGACCGACAGGTCGCCAGTGCCTTCGCCAATTCCGAACGTGCATCCCCGATAACAGGAGGTCGCATTATCCCCGCCACTCAGCGTACCCTTCTCTGATCGACCCCATCACTACCGGGGATTGCCAACTCTATTACACAGCGCGCTGCCAGGGATATCGCTGGCAGTACAACTTTAAAAAATATTTCATCCAGCAGGCAACTAAGCCCGAAGGCGCAGTGGTCAGGAACGTTTCTCAACCACGACGAGCCACGACCGACCGGAAACAGGCACCAGTCGACCCCGCGAATCGACGGGATAGAGGCTCATAGCCACGCTGTTCTTCACGTTGCCGCCAATAGCCTGGACATAGCCGCCGCGTACATCGGTGACGATGTCACAGTGGTTGGCCGTATTGTCGAGGCGTCGGTGAGCCGTCCGGGGGTCGGAGTAACGCCAGGTCGGCCCGGCAGTGCCCGTACAGACGAGATCGCCAGGCTTGGGCGCGTATTCGCTGGGGGCATGAAGGCGGAAAGGTGCGCTGCGCGAGGCCCGTTCGCGATCATAGAGCGCAGACAGATAGGCGCCGTGGCGGCCGTCCCGCGGGAAGGCCGAGGCACTGTAGCCAGACCGGGCCATCACCCAGGTGACGAAGGCCCCCGACCAAGGTCTACCCGACGTCCGCCCATTCCACTCGGGCCGACCACAGGCTCCCCAATAATCGCCGACCCGGCTGGCGAGAGGCTCACTCCGCTCGGTAATGCCCGGCCGGTTGACGTAGCCACCGGCCTGCCCGCCATAGACGACTGTCGCGCGGCCGAATTTGGTCCATTCCTGCCAGGCGGTCAGGGCAACCCGGTCGCGGGGCGGACTATCAGCGTAGCCTGCGCCTGAGCGACCGGAGCTTCCGCAGCCGGCGAGCGCCAGGCAGATCAGCAGGACGACCGGAAGGATCGCTGGCAGCCGGAGACCGATCGCGTGGGAGGAATGGCGACGGGGCGACTGCCAGCAAACACAAAAGTCGACGAAGGGGCGGTCGAACTTCATGTGCAACTTGCAGGAGGAAAAATAAATGACTGTTATTATTGAATATTAAATTATCACAGAGGACGCTCAATGTCACCTCCTCATAAATTGGATGAAGTTCGTCGGCTCGAAGAGCTGGCCTTCCGCGGCTGGCCCGCACTGGAAAGCCGCGATCTCGATGGCTGGCGTCTGCGGTTCTCCAATGGCTATACAAAAAGAACCAATTCAATCAATGCATTAGAAGAGAATGCTTCAACCGACATTGAAGCTTTGGAAGCACCATATCGGGCGCGAGGCCAGCGTCCGGCCTGGCGCCTGAGCCCCCTGGCGCCAGCGGTCATGCCCGAACTGCTCGCAGCGCGCGGCTACAGCAACGTCGAACGCAGTCTCGTCCAGCGCTGTCCACTCCATGAGGGCTTCGCAACCGATCCTGTCGTCGAGATCCAGCCGCAACCGACGCCTGCCTGGATCGAGGCATTTTGTGCGCATAGTCCGGTCCGGCCGGAGCATCGCGAGACGATGGAGAGGATGCTTGCCGCCATCGCTACGCCCAAAGGCTTCGCCCTGGTCCAGCATGAGGGCCGCCCAATGGCCATGGCGATCGGCGCTGTCGACGGCGATCACATGGGCCTGTTCGATGTGCTGGTGATGCCAGAGGCGCGGCGTCAGGGACTGGCCCGTCGTGTCACGGAGAGCCTCTATGCCTGGGCGTGGCAGCAGGGCGCCCGCTACGCCTATCTGCAGGTCGTCGCTGCCAACGCAGCGGCCCTTCCCCTCTACGAGGCTCAGGGTTTCCGCACGGTTTACGCCTACACCTATTGGCTACCGCCGGCATGACCTCGCCTTGACCCTGCAGCCACCGCCCTCGCATAGTTGATGCAGGGAGGAACACAAAGAATGGCTAACTATCCTTGGGAGAAGAGCTATCCGCCGGGCGTGAAGTGGGAGCTCGAAGTACCGAACAAGACCATTCACCAGATCTTTGACGAATGCTGCGCGCAGTATGGCGCCCGGCCGTTCACTGACTTCCTCGACAAGGTAATGTCCTTCCAGGAGTACAAGGAAGCCTCCGACAAGGCGGCGGCCGGCTTTCAGAAGCTCGGCGTGAAGCCCGGCGTCAATGTCGGCCTCTATCTTCCCAACACACCGCATTACCTGATTGCCTTCTTCGGCGTGCTGAAGGCCGGCGGCAGAGTGGTGAACTATTCCCCCCTCGACGCAGCGCGCGAGCTCGAGTTCAAGATCGGCGACTCCGAAACCGACATCCTGGTGACGCTGGATGTCACCGCGCTCTATCCGAAGATGGCCGCGATGCGCGGCAAGACGCGGCTGAAGAAGCTGATCGTCGGATCGATCGCCGACTATCTGCCCTGGCCCAAGAACTGGCTCTATCCGATCGCCAAGAAGAAAGAGCTGTCTGTCTGGCCACGCGACGACTGGCACATGGCGTTCAAGGACCTCCTCGCCAACGACGGCAAATACACGCCGCACAAGCCGGCGAGCGAGAACCTCTGGGACGAAGTCGCGCTGCTGCAATACACCGGCGGCACGACCGGCTTGCCGAAGGCTGCGATGCTCACGCATGGCTGCGTCATGGCCGCGATGAGCCAGGGCCAGGCCTGGACGACGCCGTACACGACGCCCGGCACCGAGAAGGTCGTGTGCGTGCTGCCGCTGTTCCACATCTACGCCCTGTCGGGAATCATGCTGGGCGCAGTGCGCAACGGCAACCAGCTCATCCTCTATCCGCGGCCCGACATCGACATGATCGTGAACGATCTCGGCAAGAAGAAGCCGACATTCCTGCCCGGTGTGCCGACGCTCTACACCGCGATCAACAAGCATCCCAAGGCACAGGGCCTCGACCTCAAGTCGCTCAAGATCTGCATGTCGGGCGGCGCACCGCTGCCCGTCGAAGTGCAGCAGAGCTTCGAGAAGCTGACGGGCGCCACCCTGATCGAAGGCTACGGCCTCACCGAGACGTCGCCCACCGGCGCGATCTGCCCGGTCGACAAGAGCGTGCGCCGGGTCGGCTCATGCGGCGTACCGATGCCGGGCACGATCATCGAGATCCGCGACATGGAGAATCCCGACCGCGTCCTGCCGCCCGGCAAGGAGCATGTCGGCGAGGTCTGCATCATCGGCCCGCAGGTCATGAAGGGCTATTGGAAGAAGCCGGAGGAAAGCGAGAAGGTTCTGTTCCGCCATCCTGCGAGCAACTGGATGGGCCTGCGTACCGGCGATATGGGCTACATGGACGAAGCCGGTTGGCTGTTCCTTGTCGACCGTTCCAAGGACCTGATCATTTCCTCGGGCTACAACGTCTATCCGCGCATGATCGAAGAGGCCATGTACGAGCACCCGGCGGTCGACGAGTGCATCGTGATCGGCATCGCCGATCCCTATCGCCAGGAAGCGCCCAAGGTGTTCGTGAAGCTGAAGCCCGGCGCTGCGCTCACCTTCGAGGAGATGAAGACGCATCTGGCTACGCGTGTCGGCAAGCACGAAATGCCGGTCGCGCTCGAAATCCGCGCCGAACTGCCCAAGACGCCGGTTGGCAAGCTCTCCAAGAAGGAACTCAAGGAGGAAGAGCGCGCCAAGGCCCAAGCCAAGGCGGCGTAATCGGTCATCTTCTTCCCTCCCCGCCCTTCAATCGATGGGGCGGGGAGCGCTAAGATGAGAGCGTGAAGCGACGAGCAATCCTTTTTGGCGGCGCCAGCTTCGTGCTGGGGGGCTGTTTCGACCGGCCCTGCCATGAGCGTAACCCCGAGCAGAAGGCTTTCCTCGATGGGTTGCAGGCGCTGGCCAAGCCAGCGCTTGCCTCCAACAATCCGCTGCAGGTCGAAGAAGCCGCCAAGCAGAGCATTGCCCTGGCCGGAAAGACCGGTGCCTTCACCGACTGGTGCGGAACGCTGACCAAGATCGAGGGCAATGCCCAGGATGTGGCCCTCACCATCGACGTCGGCCGCCAAGTTTCGCTCTACGCATTCAACGACTGGGCCCTGGCCTTTGCCGGCTCCGTCGCCGACCTGTTCTCCACACGATCGCGTGCGACGCCGCCGCCGGGCCTTTCCGAAGCGGCCATCGCGGCGCTAAAAACCCTGCGGCTTGGCGAACGCGTGATGCTCTCCGGGCGGATGGGGGAGATCGCGGGTTCCGGCCTGTTCGACCTGTCCCGCCTCCTCGGCAAGAGTGCCGCCGAACACCGGCAGTTCCTGCAGACGCCGCGCTTTGTGGCGCGCATCGAGGCCCTCACGGCCTCGAAACAGAAGTAGAAAGGATTTCGAGGTGCCGTCTTTCACGTACGATTTTCCCTACAGCACCAAGAAGCTGCCGGTCTTCGCCGACAACGTCGTCGCCTCCTCCCAGCACCTCGCCGCCACGGCCGGCCTGCGCATGATGGCCAAGGGCGGTAATGCCGTCGACGCCGCCATCGCGAGCGCGATCGCCATCACCATCGTCGAGCCGACGATGAACGGCATCGGTGCTGACGCTTTCTGCATCCTGTGGGACGGCAAGAAGCTCGTCGGCCTCAATGCGTCGGGCCACTCGCCGGAGCTGATGACGCCCGACCAGTATGCCGGGCAGGACAAGATGCCCCATGTCGGCTGGGGCAGCGTGACGACGCCGGGCGCGGTGTCACTCTGGATGGAACTGCACAAGCGCTACGGCAAGCTGCCCTTCGCCGATCTCTTCGAGCCGGCAATCAAGTACGCGCACGACGGCTTCCGCGTTTCCTACATGGTCTCCCAACAGTGGGATCGCGCCATCGACCGGCTGAAGGGTCAGGAAAGCTGGGTGAAGGCCTTCCTGCCGAACGGTCGCGCCCCGAAGCCGGGCGAAATCTGGAAGTTTCCCGACCAGGCGAAGACGCTCACCAAGATCGCCGAAAGCAAGGGCGAGGCCTTCTATCATGGTGAACTCGCCGAGGCGATGGACCGGTATGCTCGCGAGACCGGCGGCGCGCTGCGCAAGAACGATCTTGCCTCCCACCAACCCGACTGGGTCGATCCGATCGGCCTCACCTATCGCGGCACGACGCTGCACGAGATCCCGCCGTCCGGTCAGGGCATCGCCGCCTGCATGGCGCTGGGCATCCTCGAGAACTTCGAGATTGCCGGACATGACTGCGACGGCCCTGAAGTCACGCATCTCCGTATCGAGGCGATGAAGCTCGCCTTCGCCGACATCTACCGCTACGTAGCCGATCCGCGCTTCATGGAAGTGACGCCGGCGCAGCTGCTCGACAAGCACTATCTCAAGAGCCGCGCCAAGCTGATCGATCCGAAGAAGGCCAAGGACTTCGGCCCGGGCACGCCGAGGGATGGCGGCACGATCTATCTCGGCACCGCCGATCAGTCGGGCATGATGGTGTCGCTGATCCAGTCGAACTACACGGGCTTCGGCTCCGGTGTCGTCGTCCCGGGCACGGGCATTGCGCTACAGAACCGCGCCACGGGCTTCGTCACGACCAAGGGCCATTCCAATGAAGTCGGGCCGAAGAAGCGGCCCTTCCACACGATCATCCCTGCGTTCATCACCAAGGATGGCAAGCCGGTTGCGACCTTCGGCCTGATGGGCGGCGCCATGCAGCCGCAGGGCCACATGCAGGTCTTCTCGCGCATCGTCGACTACGGCCAGAACCCGCAGGCCGCCATCGATGCACCGCGCTGGCGCGTCCACGAAACTGACGGCACGGTGTGGACCGAGGAGCATATGCCGAACGGAACGCTCGAGGGGCTGGAGACGCGTGGCCACCGGCTCACGCGCACCAAGATGCCCAGCTTCGATTTCGGCTCCAGCCAGATCATCTGGCGCTATCCCGACGGCGGCCCCTACCTTGGCGCGTCGGAAAGCCGCCGCGACGGCGCGGCTGTCGGCTTCTAGCTCGGCCGAGACTTCGGACAGACGGGAAGCTCGTCCGCGAGCTTCACCCAGGCGAGCCGTGACTCGTCGAAGGTGTGATTGATTGGCGGCACCTGCTCCGGATCTTCCAGCGAGCAGGTCGTAAGATCAATCAGATCGGGATGATGCGACGACTGGAATGTGATCTGCGTGCCGCACTTCGGGCAGAAGCTGCGCGAGGCTGCCGGCGAGGATTGGAACGTCGTCGTGTTACCGGAGATCGTCAACGACGATAGCGGTACGGTGAACCAGGCGACGAACGGCGCACCCGTCGTCCGGCGACAGATCGAGCAATGGCAGGCGGTTTCTTCGGACGGGCTGGCCGTAGTCTCGTAGCGGACAGCACCACAGAAGCAGCGGCCTTTCAGCATCACGTCCTCCGTTGCGGTTTGCGCAGCATGGGAAAGAGTTGTGGTGAAGAACCGGCCTGGATGGTGCCAAGCAGCTCGAAGCCGAGGTGCTGATAGAGCGGGACGTTCCGCGGATTGCTCGATTCGAGATAAGCGAGACTGCCGTCGCGATCGCACTCTGCCAACGCATGCCGCATGAGGGCACCGCCCAGGCCCTTACCTTGATGCATCGGATCGATGCCGATCAACGGCAGATACCAATGCGGCTCCTTGGGATGGTAGTTCCCCATCTGCTGCATCACGGTGATCGCGTCCTTGCCGATATGTTCCGGCACGGTCTCCTGCATCAGGATACCCATCGCTTCTTCATCCGGTTCGGCGCCGGGCGGCAGCCAAAGCGCCGCGCCCTTGTTGCCTTCGGTGACATGCGCCGTGCCGCGCTGGAATGCGGCACCGCCAAACGCCCGGACAAAGCGCGGGAAGCTCGCGAGATAAACCCGGGGATCAGCCCAGCTCCAGCGTGCCGCCGGATCGGTGCTGAAGGCCAGCGTTAACAGATCCGCAACATCCGCGATCTCAGCAGGCGTTGCGGACTTGACGGTGTGTGCGGTCATGGCTGCCCTGCTGGATGCGGTCGCCTTCAAGATGGTCCCGAAGGCGCCGCTTGCAAGGCAGGATCGGTTCACTTCCCGCAGTAAGCTTCGATGCGATAACCATCAGGGTCGATGGCGAAAGCCGCATAATAGTTCGGGCTGTAGTCGGCGCGGACGCCGGGCTTGCCGTTGTCCTTGCCGCCGGCCTTGAGCGCCGCCGCATGGAAAGCGTCGACCGCCTTGCGATCCTCGGCGACGAGACAGAAGTGCAGGCCCGACTCCATGTCGGCCTTCACGGGCTTGCCCGTCGCACTGATCCAGAGACCTACGGCCTTGTCGCCGTAACCCAGTGAACTCTCGCCGTCGCTCAACAGCGTGTAGCCCAATGGCTTCAACGCTGCGTCGTAGAACTTCCGGGTGCGGGCGATGTCGGCAACGCCGATGGAAACATGGTCGAACATGGCAATTCCTCCTGTTTAACTATATAACTGGTTATATGGTTAAGATGAGCCAATCGGCTTGTCAACCTGTCAACCGGTTAGTAAGTCCCGCCCATGAACCGCCCCGACCTCTGCCTGGAATTCGTGAACACCCGCTATTGGCGCGGTCAGGCGACACCGACGGAAACCCTGAACCAGCCGGAGGATCTTGCGGTTTGGAGTGCCGCCAACGGAGGTCCGAAAAGCGCAAAGCCACTCGTTCGCAAGGAGTTTGGTCAGGCAATTGAGCTGCGCGAACTGATCCACCGGCTGTTCGATGCCGAGGCGCAGGACAAGGCGCCGGCCGCGCGCGATCTCGAGGCTCTGAACCACGCACTGGCCGAGGCCCCTGCCCGCACGACCCTGCGTCGCGAGCGCGGCCTCTATGGTTGGGATGTCGATATCCGGTCGGGAACGGCGTTGGCACTGCTGGCGCCCGTGCTGTGGTCAGCGGGCGACCTGCTGGCGGGTCCGCGACTCGACCGCGTGCGCCGCTGCGCCAATCCCGAATGCGGCTGGCTCTTCTTCGACGACAGCCGCGCTGGCAAACGGCGCTGGTGCTCGATGCAAAGCTGCGGCAACCGCGCCAAGGCCAAGCGGCACTATCACAAGAGCCGAGAGGCCTGAGTCCCGCAAACAAAAAGGGCCCCGCAAGGGGCCCTGTCTGTATCGAGCTTGTCGAGCGCGTTAGCGCAGGATGCTCTGCAGCTTCATGGCGACGCCCATGTCGCCTTCGATCTTCAGCTTACCGGTCATGAACGCCGTCATGCCGTCGAGCTTGCCACCGATCAGGTCGGCAAAATCGCTGAAATCCATCTTGATGGTGCAATCGGCGGCCTTGTCGTCGTTGCTCACCGCCGGCGGATTCTGGTTACCGTCGATGTGCACGATGCCTTGATCCGTGGCGAACTTCACAGAGTTCCCGAAGGCGGACTTCTTCGAGGCCCCTTCCGTCATTTTCGCGGTGATTTCCTGCAACGTCATGGCTTGCTCCCAGGTCGAATTGCCCAATGAAATGACCTGGCCCGGCTTACTTGACCTTTACGTAAACGTCAAATACAGCCCGAGTAACGAACCGCACATCACAAGATGCTTGGATGCACCAGCGGGCGGCCGATAACTGCCGTGTCAAAGGCGGAGGAAACATGTCGTATCGCTCGGTCTTCACGCCGGGACTGTTCAACGGCCGGACCGTCATCGTGACCGGCGGCGGCAGCGGAATTGGCCGCTGCACTGCCCACGAGATCGCCGCCCTCGGCGCCCACGTCGCGATCTGCGGCCGCAAGCAGGAGAAGCTCGACACCGTTCGGGGCGAGATCGAAGCGGCTGGCGGCTCTTGCGAGACGCATGTCTTCGACATCCGCGAGGAAACCCAGGTCAAGGACGCGGTGGCCGCGATGGTCGCCAACAACGGCCGCATCCATGGCCTGTTCAACAATGCCGGCGGCCAGTTCCCCTCGCCGGCCGCGTCGCTCAGCGCTAAAGGCTTCGACGTGGTGGTGCGCAATAATCTCACCGGCGGCTTCCTGGTCAGCCGCGAAGTCTTCACTCAATCAATGCAGAACCACGGTGGCTCGATCGTCAACATGACGGCCGACTATCGCAACGGCTTTCCCAACATGGTTCATACCGGCGCCGCCCGCGCCGGCATGGCAAACCTCACCATGACGCTCGCCTACGAATGGGCGGCGGCCGGCGTGCGCGTGAATTCCGTCGCGCCGGGCTGGATCGCCTCCTCCGGCATGGACACCTATACTGGCGAGTTCAAGGAGCAGATCCCCAAGCTCAAGGGCTACTGCCCGCTCGGCCGCCTCGGTACGGAGAGCGAAGTGTCAGCCGCCGTCTGCTTCCTGTTGAGCGACGCGTCGGCCTACATCACCGGCACGGAAATCCGTATCGACGGCGGCGTGCCGCTGGCCAACCGGTCCGTCGACCTGCCCGCCACTGACAAGTCCCAGGCCTTCAACGGCTTCCACCTCGCCAAGACGCCCAAAGTGTTGGGCGGCTGAGACCCATGCCCATCATCGAAAGCCAGGTCGACCGCAACGGCGACGAGTTCAAGAAGAACCGCGAGCGCATGCTGGCGGCGATCCAGGAGTTCCGCGACGCCGAGGCGAGCGTGCAGGCCGCGTCCGAGAAGTCACGTGAGCGTTTCCGCAAACGTAAGCAGCTCATGCCGCGCGAACGCATTGCCCTGCTGCTCGATCGCGGCGCGCCATTCCTCGAACTGATGCCGCTGGCCGGCTATCGCATGCATGACGACAAGGATGGTTCGAGCGCGGGCGGCGGCTCCGTCGCCGGCATCGGCTATGTCGAGGGCGTGCGTTGCATCGTGACGGCGTCGAACTCGGCCATCAAAGGCGGCACCGTCGCGCCCTCCGGCCAGCGCAAGGGCCAGCGCGTCCAGCAGATCGTGATGGAGAATAAGCTGCCGGTTGTGAACCTGGTCGAATCCGGCGGCGCCAATCTTCTCTATCAGGCCGAGATCTTCATTCCCGGCGGCCGTGGCTTTGCCAACCAGGCGCGCATGTCGGCCCGCGGCATTCCCCAGGTGACGGTCGTGCACGGCTCGTCGACGGCCGGCGGCGCTTATCTGCCCGGCCTCTCCGACTACGTCATCATGGTGCGCAACCAGGCCAAGGTCTTCCTGGCCGGGCCGCCGCTGTTGAAGGCCGCGACCGGCGAGATCGCCACCGACGAAGATCTGGGCGGCGCGGAGATGCACGCCACTGTGTCCGGCGTTGCCGAATGGATGGCCGAGAACGATGCCGACGGCGTCCGTATGGCGCGCGACGTGATCGCCAAGTGGCACTGGAACGACAAGCTGCCGCCGAGCAAGACCAAGCCGTTCAAGGACCCGCTCTACGACATCGACGAACTCTGCGGCGTCGTCCCGCCATCGCACAAGGATCCCTACGACGTACGCGAGGTCATCGCGCGGCTGGTCGACGGTTCGGACTTCCTCGAATTCAAGGGCCTGTTCGACCAGCAGACGATCTGCGGCTGGGCCGAGATCGAGGGTGAGCCGGTGGCGCTGATCGGCAACAACGGCCCGATCACCACCAAGGGCGCCGTGAAGGCGGCCCAGTTCATCCAGCTTTGCTGCCAGCAGGGCACACCGATCGTCTATCTGCAGAACACCACCGGCTACATGGTCGGCACCGAGGCCGAGCGTGGCGGCATCGTCAAGCATGGCTCGAAGATGATCCAGGCCGTCGCCAACGCCACCGTACCGCAGATCACCATCGTGATCGGCGGTAGCTTCGGGGCCGGCAACTACGGTATGTGTGGCCGCGCCTACGATCCGCGCTTCATCTTCGCCTGGCCCAACAGCCGCACGGCGGTGATGGGCGGCGAACAGGCGGCCGGCGTCATGAAGACGGTGACGGAGCAGAAGTTCCAGCGCGAAGGCAAGGAGCCGCCGCGCGAGCAGATCGACAAGATGTTCAAGAGCATCGTCGACCAGTTCGAGCGCGAATCGACGGCGCTCTATGGCACAGCGCATCTCTGGGACGACGGCATCATCGATCCGCGCGACACGCGCCGCGTGCTCGCCTTCACCCTGTCGATTGCCCGCGAGTCGATCGTGCGGCCCCTCAATCCCATCACCTTCGGCGTCGCGAGGATGTAGCGAATGAAATTCACCCCCGAGCACGAGGCGCTGCGCCAGACCTGGAAGACGCTGATCGATCGCGAGATCAATCCTCACGTCGACGCGTGGGAGCAGGAAGGCCAATTCCCCGCCCACGAGCTTTTCAAGAAGATGGGCGATGCCGGCTTGCTCGGCGTCGACAAGCCGGTCGAATTCGGCGGCTCCGGCCTCGATTTCTCCTACGCCATGATCTGCGCGGAATCGCTCGGCATGGTGAATGGCGGCTCGATCCCCATGGCGACCGGCGTGCAGATCTCGATGGCGACACCGGCGCTCGCCCGCTACGGCAGCGACGAATTGCGCAAGGAGTTCCTGGCGCCATCGATCACCGGCGACTATGTCGCCTGCCTCGGCGTCTCGGAGACCGGCGCAGGCTCCGACGTCGCCTCGATCAAGACCACGGCACACCGCGTCGGCGGTGACTGGGTGATCAACGGCGGCAAGATGTGGACGACCAACGGCGCGCAAGCCGATTGGATGTGCCTGCTGGCCAACACTGGCGACGGCCAGGCACACAAGAATAAGTCGCTGATCGTCGTGCCGATGAAGACGAAGGGTGTCTCCATCGTGAAGAAGCTCGACAAGCTCGGCATGCGTGCCTCGGACACGGTGCAGACCTTCCTCGACGATGTCCGGGTGCCTGTGCGCTACACGATCGGCCAGCCGGGCCAGGGCTTCATCTATCAGATGCAGCAGTTCCAGGAAGAGCGGCTATGGGCGGGCGCCGGCTCCCTGATGACCTGCGAGCGGCTGATCAACGCCACCATCGAATACACCCGCGAACGCAAGGTCTTTGGCCGGCCGCTGCTGGACAACCAGGTGATCCATTTCCGCCTGGCCGAGCTCAAGAGCGAGGTCGAGGCGCTGCGATCCATCGTCTACCGCGCCTGCGAGGACTATCTCGCCGGCAAGGATGTCACGATGCTTGCCTCGATGGGCAAGCTGAAGGCCGGTCGGCTCCGCCGCGAGGTGTCGGACTCCTGCCTGCAATACTGGGGCGGCGCGGGCTATCTCTGGGACAATCCGGTGGCGCGCGGCTACCGCGACGGACGACTGGGCTCGATCGGCGGCGGCGCCGACGAAGTCATGCTTCAGATCATCTCCAAGCTGATGGGCACCCTGCCCCGATTGGGCAACCGGTAGGAGCGCGCCATGCAGTTCACACAGGAACATGACGAGATCCGCCGCACGCTCCGGGCGATCATCGACAAGGACATCAATCCGCATGTCGACAAATGGGAAGAGGACGGCATCTTCCCCGCCCATCAGGTGTTCAAGAAGCTGGGCGATGCCGGCCTGCTCGGCATCAACAAGCCGGTCGAATACGGCGGCATGGGGCTCGACTATTCCTACGCCATGGTGATGGCCGAGGAGTTGGGCCACATCAACTGCGGCTCGGTGCCGATGGCGATCGGTGTGCAGACCGACATGGCCACACCGGCACTGGCGCGCTACGGCAGTGATGAGCTGCGCAAGGAATTCCTGACGCCGTCGATTGCCGGTGACTATGTCGCCTGCCTCGGCGTCTCGGAAGTGGGCGCCGGCTCGGACGTCGCCTCGATCAAGACCACGGCCCGCCGCGTCGGCGGCGACTGGGTGATCAACGGCGGCAAGATGTGGACGACCAACGGCACCCAGGCCGACTGGATGTGCCTGCTGGCCAGCACGGGCGAGGGTCCGGTCCACAAGAACAAGTCGCTGATCTGCCTGCCGATGAAGACCAAGGGCGTCGAGGTCGTGAAGAAGCTCGACAAGCTCGGCATGCGCAGCTCCGATACGGCACAGATCTTCCTCGATGATGTGAAGGTGCCGGTCCGAAACCTGATCGGTCAGGAAGGCATGGGCTTCGTCTACCAGATGCAGCAGTTCCAGGAGGAGCGGCTGTGGGGCGCCATCAGCGCCGTGGTCGGCATGGAGCGGCTGATCGACCAGACGATCGAATACACGCGCGAGCGCAAGGTGTTCGGCCGCCCGCTGCTCGACAACCAGGTGATCCATTTCAAGCTCGCCGAGCTGCGCACCGAGGTCGAACTGGTGCGGTCCCTCTGCTATCGCGCCTGCGAGGAGTATCTCGACGGCACCGACGTCACGATGCTGGCCTCGATGGCCAAGCTCAAGGCCGGTCGCATGGTGCGCCTGGTGACCGATGGCTGCCTGCAATACTGGGGCGGCGCGGGCTATTTGTGGGAGTCGCCCACGGCACGCGCCTTCCGCGATTCACGCCTCGCCTCGATCGGCGGCGGCGCCGACGAGGTGATGCTGCAGATCATCTCCAAGCTGATGGGCACCCTGCCCCGTCTGGAAAATCGCTGACCTGATTCGCCGACCTGGATCGCTGACACAAGTTTGGAGCTCCCAATGGCCGAGTTCGCCGACAAGTACGAGACCCTCCTGCTGCATCGCGATCGTTCACGCCTGCATGTCACCCTCAATCGCCCCGACGTGAAGAATGCGCTGAACCCGACCCTGATCGGCGAGCTGCGCAGCGTCTTCGAGATCCTGCGTGATCGTCGCGACATCAAGGTCGTGGTCCTGCGTGGAGCCGGCGGCACCTTCTGCGCCGGCGCCGACCTCAAGAACATGGAGCAGAGCTTCACCGAGAAGCCCAAGCCCGGCGAGAAGGACCCGATCGCGGTCTGGAACCGCCAGTTCGGGTCGTTCCTCGAGATGATGAACACCAGCCCGCAGGTCGTGGTCGCCGCCGTCGAAGGCTTCGCCATTGCGGGTGGTTTCGGCATCCTCTGCGTCTCCGACGTCGCGATCTGCACCGAAGGCGCGGGCTTCGCCATGAGCGAGACGGCGCTCGGCATCGTGCCGGCACAGATCGCGCCTTTCGTCGCCGCCCGCATCGGCGTGCCGCAGACCCGGCATCTCACCCTCACCGCAGCTCGCTTCAAGGGTCCCGAAGCGCTGCGGCTCGGCATTGCGCACTATCTCGTGGCGGACTCCGCAGCCCTCGATGCCAAGCTGGAAGAGATCCTGAAGCAGATCGACAAGTGCGCGCCGATCGCCAACGCTCTCACCAAGCAGGTCGTGATGAAGGTCGGCAGCGAGCCGCTGTCGTCGGTTCTCGACTTCGCTGCCGACAAGTTCGCCGAAGCGCGCCGCGGTCCTGAGGCTGCCGAAGGGCTGCGTGCTTTCGCCGAGAAGCGGCCGCCGCGTTGGGCGGTAGAATGAGGACGGTCGCGTGATGGGCTTCACCAAGGTTCTGGTCGCCAATCGCGGCGAGATCGCCTGGCGCGTGATGCGCACGGCCAAGGCGATGGGCTATCGCACCGTCGCAGTCTACTCCGACGCCGACAAGGAAGCGCCGCACGTCGCCTTTGCCGACGAAGCCGTCCGGGTCGGCCCACCGCCTGTCGGTGAAAGCTATCTTAGCATCGACCGCATCCTGGAAGCCGCCCGCAAGAGGGGCGCCGATGCGATCCACCCAGGATATGGGTTCCTCTCGGAGAACGAGGCATTCGCAGCGGCGTGCGAGAAGGCTGGCATCGTCTTCATCGGCCCACCGGCCTCGGCCATCGCAGCCATGGGCAACAAGGCCGCCGCCAAGCGGCGCATGATCGAGGCCAAGGTCCCCTGCGTGCCGGGCTATCAGGGCGCCGACCAGAGCGACGGCAACCTCGAGAAGGAAGCGCGCAAGATCGGCCTGCCGGTCATGGTTAAAGCCGCGGCGGGCGGTGGCGGCCGCGGCATGCGGTTGGTCGAGCACGACGGCGACCTGCTCGAAGCGATCCGCACGGCACGCACCGAAGCCGAGAGCGCCTTCGGGTCCGGCGAGTTGATCCTGGAAAAAGCCGTGGTCGATGCCCGGCATGTCGAAATCCAGGTCTTCGCCGATGCGCACGGCAACGTCGTCCACCTCGGCGAACGCGATTGCTCGGTGCAGCGCCGCCATCAGAAGGTGATCGAGGAAGCACCCTCGCCCGCCGTGGACGCCGATCTGCGCCGGCGCATGGGCGCAGCCGCCGTTGCAGCCGCAGAAGCGATCGGCTACCGCGGCGCCGGGACGGTCGAATTCCTCCTGGGCAGTGATGGTGTGTTCTATTTCCTGGAGATGAACACCCGCTTGCAGGTCGAGCATCCGGTGACGGAAGCGATCACCGGGCTCGATCTCGTCGAGTGGCAGCTCCGTGTCGCCCGCGGTGAGAAGCTGCCGCTGACGCAGGATCACATCACGTTTGCCGGACACGCCATCGAAGTGCGCCTCTATGCCGAGGATGCCTATGGTGGCTTCCTGCCCCAGACCGGCCGCATCGATGTGTGGCGGCCCGCAACCGGCCCCGGCGTGCGCATCGACCATGGCATGAAGGACGGGCTTGCGATCTCGCCCTTCTACGATCCGATGATCGCCAAGGTGATCGCCCATGGCGCCACGCGCGAGGAAGCGCGAACCCGCCTGATCCGTGCACTGCGCGAGACTGTCGTGCTGGGTCCGACGACCAATCGGCATTTCCTGATCCGCCTGCTGGAGCATCCCGAGTTCGCGGCCGGCGAGGCAACGACGGCCTTTCTCACGAAGCACGAGTTCCCAGGTCCTGCGATCAGCGATGCGCATTGGACGGCGGCGGCGAACCTCCTGTGGCAGGCTTCGGCGGAACACTATCCGGCCCCATTGCGCGGCTGGCGTAACTCCAATCCCGAGCCGACGCCGATCCGATTGGCGGCCAATGGCGCGGAGCGCCTGCTCCATGTCGACGGAATTCGGCCTCCCCACGAGATGCCTTTCCATATCGACGGCGACGATATCGTGGTCGATCTCGATGCCTTCACCGTGCGCTTCACCGACAAGACCTATGCCCCGCCCGAAACCGCCGCAGCGGGAAGCGACGGCAAGCTGCGCGCCCCGATGGATGGCCGCATCGTCTCGATCAAAGTGGCGCCCGGCGAGCAGGTGAGCCGCGGCCAGACCCTGGTCGTGCTCGAAGCCATGAAGATCCAGCACCAGCTCAAGGCGGCCCTTGATGCCAAGGTCGAGGCGATCTCCGTGCACGAGGGCCAGCAGGTTTCCAACCGCACGGTGCTGGTCACCATGGCGCTCGATCCCCCTGCGCATTGATATCGCCACGATGGCGTTGAGGGCATCGGCCCGCTAGGCTCCCTGCCAACGAGAAAGTCAGGGAGGATGTGCGATGTTGCGTAGAAGTGCGCTCGCCATGCTGGCGGTGGCGGCAGCGAGCCCGGCGTTCGGCCAGGCCTATCCGAACAAACCGATCAACCTCATTGTTCCCTTTTCCGCCGGTGGGCCGACCGACGTGATGGCACGCATCGTGGGTGAGCGCATGTCCAAGGAGCTTGGCCAGCAGCTGATCATCGACAATGTGACGGGCGCCGCGGGATCGATCGCCATGGGCAAGCTCGCCCGCTCTGCGCCCGACGGCTACACAATCGGCATCGGCCATCTCGGCACCAACGTGGTGAACGGTGCGATCTACAAGAACCTGAACTACGACCTGCAGAACGATCTGCTGCCGGTCGCCCTGCTGCCGTCCAATCCGCTGCTGGTCGTCACCTCGAACCAGGTTCCGGCGAAGGACTTGAAGGAGCTCGTTGCCTATCTGAACGCCAATGCGAGCAAAATATCGGGCGGCACGGCAGGCATGGGCTCAGGCTCCCATATCGGTGCGCTGGCCTTCTTCGCCGTCACCGGCACCAACTACCAGCTCGTGCCCTACCGCGGCACCGGCCCGGCGGTACAGGACCTGATCGCCAATCAGATCCAGATCATGATCGATCAGTCCTCGAATTCCCTGCCGCATGTGCGCGCGGGCAAGCTCAAGGTCTATGCCGTGACCGCCAAGCAGCGGACGGCGGCCGCGCCCGATATCCCGACCACGGCCGAGGCCGGCTTCCCCGGCATCGAGGTCGCGATCTGGCACGGCCTCTGGGCGCCCAAAGGCACGCCGCGTGACATCATCGACAAGCTGAACGCTGCGGCGGTCGCCGCCCTCAAGGACCCGGAGATCCGGCGCAAGCTCGAAGATCTCGGCCAGGACATCCCGACGCCCGCCCAAATGCAGCCTGACGCTTTCGCAGCCTTCCAAAAGGCGGAGTTCGCCAAATGGAAGCCGATCATCGACAAGGCCGGCGTCAAGGTGGAATGATCTCAGTCCTTGTAGTCTGGCGGCACCGGACAGGGTGGTAGGAGCTTCTCAAGCGCCTTGGCGATACCGAGAA
This sequence comes from Reyranella sp., assembly GCF_004297405.1. Taxonomy (GTDB): domain Bacteria; phylum Pseudomonadota; class Alphaproteobacteria; order Reyranellales; family Reyranellaceae; genus Reyranella. The sequence goes on along the minus strand of NZ_SCVC01000040.1, from coordinate 90,304 downwards.
GCTTCGCCTCCCCCCAGCGCTTGCCGACGAGCTGCAGCCCGATCGGCAGGCCTTCGCGGGAGAGGCCGCACGGCAGCACTATGGACGGCTGGCCCGTGAGGTTGGCCAGGAAGTTGTAGGACGTGCCGGCAAAGAAATAAGGATGGTCGACGCCGTCTATGCTGAGCGGCTGGCTCTGCGGCTGACGGATGAAGGCCACGTCCGGCATCACCGGCATCAGCCAAGCATCGTAGTCGTCGAGGAAGGCCTCGCAACGGCGGATGAGCTGATCGCGGCGGTCGAGGACAGCGAAGAACTGCCCGAGATCGAGGCGTGAGGCCCGCGCTACCGATCTCGTCGATGGGTCCTTTGACTGATCCCTGCCGAAGAAGCGCTCGCGCTCGCCGAGCGGCTGCAATGCACGGATCAGGTATTGGAAGAGGTCCGACCAGTCGTCCCAGGCCTGCTGCCAGTCCAGCGCCTGCGGCGAGACGTGCTTCACCTTGGCCCCTGCCTTGGTGAGCAGCCGGGCAGTCGTCTCCACGACCGCTCCCGTGTCGGCGGAAACCGTGACCAGCGGATTGCTGGTGAGGACGGCGATGCGCAGCCCCTTGGCCGACAATTTGGGCGTCGGCCCGAGAGGCACGGGCGGGGCTTCGGCTTCGTGGCCGTCGGGACCGGCAATGATCCGGAGCGCCGTCTCGAGGTCGTCGACCGAGCGGGCCAGCGGACCGAAGGTCCCCATGTAACGCACGGTACGCGTCATGCCAGGCAGGTCCGGCACATGGCCGTGCGAGGGCACGCGCCACTCCGTGGGCTTCAGCGAGAAGATGCCGTTGAAGTGTGCCGGGTTGCGCACCGAGCCGCCGATGTCGCTGCCGAGTTCCAGCGGCGACAGTCGCGCTGCGACGGCGACGGCACCGCCGCCGGTCGAGCCACCCGCCGTGCGGCGCGCATCCCAGGCGTTCTTGGTGGTGCCGAACAGAGGGCTGTCGGTCTGAAAGTCAGCGCAGAGTTCGGGCACATTGGTCTTGCCCAGGATCACCGCGCCCGCAGCGCGCAAGCGCGCCACGATGCTGGCGTCGGCCTTGGCGATATTGTCCTTGAGCGGCGGGTGGCTGGAGGTCGTCGGTAGGCCGGCGATATCGAAGGCCTCCTTGATCGTGATCGGCACGCCGTGCAGCGGACCGAGCGTCGCGCCCTTTTTGCCCGCCTTGTATGCCTTGAGCGCGCGGTCGGCCGCCCGCGCCGCCTTCATTGCACCTTCCCGATCGACCAGGACTATTGCATTGATGGGACCGTTCACCCGCGCGATCCGCTGCAAGTGCGCCTCGGTCACTTCGACGGAACTCAATCGCCCGCTGCGAATAGCGCGGGCGAGCCGCGTGGCGGTTTCAAAGCACGGATTCAATGCATGCCTCCCTTGAGTGAGGCGACACTAGCGGCCTCAACTAGGTCCGGCTATAGAGCCCAAAGATTTCTTGGGGGCGCCATGAGTTTGGGTAACAAGACCCTGTTCGTGACCGGCGGCAGCCGTGGCATTGGACTGGCGATCGCGCTGCGCGCTGCGCGCGACGGCGCCAACGTCGCGATCGCGGCGAAGACCGTGAAGCCCGATCCCCGCCTGCCGGGCACGATCTTCTCGGCGGCCGAGGACATCGAGAAGGCCGGTGGCAAGGCCCTGCCCCTCGCCTGCGATATCCGCGACGAGCAGAGCGTCGAGAAGGCAGTCGCCGAGACTGTCGCGAAGTTCGGCGGCATCGACATCCTGGTGAACAATGCCAGCGCCATCAGCCTGACGGGCACGCTCGCCACGCCGATGAAACGCTACGACCTGATGCACCAGATCAACGCGCGCGGCACGTTCCTGGTCTCGCAGAAGTGCGTCCCGCATCTCGAGAAGGCCGCCAACCCGCACGTCCTCAACCTCTCGCCGCCGCTCGACTTCGACGTGAAGTGGTTCGCCAATCACGCCGCCTATACGCTCGCCAAGTACGGCATGTCGGTCTTCGCCTGGGCGATGGCCGAGGAGTTCAAGGACAAGGGTATCGCCTTCAATTGCCTGTGGCCCCGTACCGGCATCGCGACGGCAGCAATCCAGAATATTCTAGGCGGAGAAGAAGGTATGAAGCGTTGCCGCAAGCCCGAGATCATGGCCGATGCGGCTCATGCGATCTTCTGCCGACCGGCGCGGCAATGCACCGGCAACTTCTTCATCGACGACGAAGTGCTGGCAGCCGAAGGCGTGACGAACTTCGACCAGTATGCGGTCTCACCCGGCACGCCGCTGATGCCTGATTTCTTCGTGCCTGCTCCCGGCGCGCGTACCGTCGTCGGTCGGGGTTAAGCGGATCATGGCGACATTTCTACTGGTACACGGCGCGTGCACGGGTGGTTGGTCCTGGGAGAAGGTCGTGCCGCTCCTCGAGGCCAACGGCCACAAGGTCTGCGCCCCCGATCTCCCCGGCCTCGGCAAGGACCAGACTCCGCCGGCCGTCGTGACCTTGGCCGACAATGTCGAAAAGCTCGCCCGCCTGCTCGACAAGATGGACGACCAGGTCATTCTGGTCGGCCATTCGTTGGGCGGCATCACGATCAGCCAGCTTGCCGAAGCGCGGCGACGCAAGCTGAAGGCACTGGTCTACCTCTGCGCCCTGTTGCCGACCTCGGGCAAGTGCGGCCGGGACATGACCAACCTCGAACCCGATGCGATGTTCCGGCTGTCCCGCCAGGTCAGCCCCGATGGCAAGACTTACACATTCGCGCGCGACAAGCTGCCTGCCCTCTTCTACTCCGACGTCTCGCCGGAGGACCGCTACAAGGCAATGGAGCGGCTTCGGCCCCAGCCGCTTTCGATCTCGACCACGCCCGTGACGCTCACGGAGGACCGATTCGGTTCGGTGCCGCGCTGGTATATCGAGTGCACCTTCGACAATGCGATCCGCATCCGGCTGCAGCGCGAGATGGTCAAGATGACACCGTGCAAGGTGATCACGATGGAATGCGGGCACTCGCCGTTCTTCAGCAATCCCGAGGAACTGGTCGAGCACCTCGAAGCGATCGCGAACTCGTAGTCCCGTTCAGTCGAAGAAAGCGAAGGCCCTGGCCTCGATGCTCTGGCGCGGCCTCGCATTGGCCGGCGACGTCGGATCGTCGAACGCTGAATGCAGCGAGAAGCGCGCCCGACCATCCTTCAGCGAGTCGTAGCACTTGATCAGGATGGCCTCGTCGCGCGTCATCGCCGGGAAGTAGCACCAGCGGTGATCGGCGTTGTAGACGCCCTGGTAGATCTCACCGGTGCGGTCGGCATAGACCAGGTCGCAGATAGCGAGATCGCGCGGTGCCATGCTTTCGGAATCGACGAAGCCCAGTGGCGCCATCTCGATCGGCGCTTGGTCGATGTTGCGCCACACATTGTACTCGGCGAAGCGCTTCTTGAGCCGTACCTCGGCTTCGTCGGCGGGGAGCAGATCACGCACCCTCTGAGGGCCTGACTTTTCGGTGTAGTCGTTGTGCACACTGCGCACTGGAGTACGTAGACCACGCTCCACCGCGCGATCAGCCGTGCGCACCGTATGATCGAAGACCACGACCTTGGCCGCGCCGGTTTCGCGCTTGATCAGCGCCTCGACCTCGGCGTGATATCTGGTGCGTACCTCCTCTTCATCGAGGAAGTCACGGACCTCCGTATCATGATGCGTCAGGATAAACGCCTGGCGATCGAGCGAGAGATCGCGCACGAATGGCCGGGCGTCGTGAATGCGCACCACGAAGTCGCGGTAGTTCCCTTCACGTCGCGGCAGCCCCGTGCCGAGCGGCGGATTGTAGGTGACCGGCTTGATGCTGAGATCGGCCAGGTAATTGACCGGCGCCTCGACCCAGGCCGCCATTGGCGGACGAACGAGATTGGTGGAATCGGCAGCTCTGACGTCAGGCATGATCGCACCCGTGACTGGTTTGCCCCTCTGACATCGTCAGGGAACTACAGCGTTCAAGAGCTGGAATCTCATGAGAAGACCTCATGAGGGTACAATAGAATCAGCTCCTGACGAGCAGGGTGTCGCAGGGCACTTCGTGCCTGATCGACTTTGCAGCGCAGCCGACAAGGACGTCCACGATCGCGTTGCGCCCGCTTGATCCGAGGACGACCAGATCGACTTCCTGGTCCTCTACGTAGTCGCGCAGCAAGGAGCCTGGAGCGCCGTCCTCGACAAACACGCGAGGTTCCCGCCAGCCGGTCTTTGGCCTGGCGACCGTCTCTAGGAAGGCCTCGCACTCCCGCGCGGCCACTTTCCGGTACTCCCTCCGATAGGACGCCGCGTTTGCCACCAACCCGGACACTGGAGCGCTATAGGCGTGGAAGACTGTCAGCGTCTGTTCTGGGAAGCGCACGATCGCCGCGAGCGCTGAGATCTGTCGCCAGAAGTATCCTCCTCGGCGGCGCGTCCATACAGCTAGGTGCGCCCTTGCCCGAATACCGGCGCCATGGTGAAGGCAGCTCGGTGCACTTCCGGTCGATAGTAGCGGGTCTTGCCCTCCAGCGGGCGAAACTGTTCCTGCAGGATCTTCTTCGGAGGTCGCAATGCCTTGCCGGACGAGCCGGCGGCAACGAGCGCCAGCGCGCCCGCCGCGTAGGTCGGCACCGGCGCGAGGAAGGGCTTTGCCGTCCCGAAGACGCCCGCCAGACGATCGCAGACGTTTGCCAACGGCTCCGGCTGATGGAACCCAACACCGCTTTGCACCACAACGATCCCGCCGGGAGAGAGCCGGCTTCGACAGCGACGATAGAAAACCTCAGAGAAAAGCTGCTCGCCGGGCCCGATAGGATCGGTCGAATCTATGATGACGACATCGAAGTGCGACTCCGTCTCGGCGATGTACTCGATGCCATCGCTCACGATTACCGTGGAACGTGGATCGGAGAAGGCTCCGGCCGACACGTCCGGAAAAAACCGTTGCGAAAGCTCGATGACCTCGCGATCGATCTCGATCAGGACGACCTCCCTGACTGGGTGCTTGAGCACTTCCCTGAGCGCGCCCCCGTCCCCACCACCGATGATGAGTACCCGCTCCGCCAAGCCATGCGCCATCAGCGGCACGTGCGCGATCATCTCATGATAGATGTGGTTGTCCCATTCGGTCAGCTGGATGACGCCATCAAGCACGAGAACTTTGCCGAAGAGCCGGTTCTCGAAGATGAGGACATCCTGAAAAGCGGTCCGGCCGTGGTGCAAAACCCGATCGACCGACAGCACCTGTGAATGGTGATCGGACGACTTCTCCAGGAACGACCTCACGGCATCACTCCCCGTCTGTGCTCGGAAATCGTCAGCATCCCCGGCAAGAAGGCACGCTTGAGCATCTCGACCGCCTTGTGGGGTTGCGCATCCCCGCACATGAAGACGTCCACTGCCGCATAGGCATGCTCCGGCCACGTGTGGATCGAGATATGACTTTCGGCGAGCACGGCCACGCCTGTGATCCCACCGTTGGGCGTAAAGGAATGCAGGTCGATGTTGAGGAGAGTGGCACCTGCAGCGTCTGCCGCCTTGCGTAGCGCCGCGTCCACCGCATCGATGTCATCGAGGTTGGATGCCTGCCAGAGATCGACGATGAGATGGGTTCCGGCGAATCGCATGCCGTCCCGCTCGATGAAGTGGTCGTGGTCGAGCGCAGGTTCATGCGAAACGTCGTGGCCGTTGGCGCGTTCATTCCGAAGCGTCGCCATGCCGACGCGAACGACTTTCTCCATTCAGTTTTCCCTCCTACGCAGGGACCCTGCTGATGAACGTAGACAGAGAGAGGCATCAGGCGCGTCGCCGATGCCGGATGCGGCATCGGCTCAGGCTGCACTCGGTCCAGGATCGTCGTCGCCATCGTGACGACGCGGGTCGACCTTCTGATCAGGCACAGGAAGCTCGGTGGCGCGCTTTTTCGCGGCCGTCTCGATTCTGGCTTTGGGAATGAGCGTTACGACGTTGTCCCGAGCTCCCTCCATCCCGGATCTGCTTTGCGCCCGCAGAGCCTTGTCGTCTGTTCCGGATGTCATGTGCCACCTCCTCTGCGATGGACGTTCCTGCCTTTAGCCTGCGCGGGCCCGCGCGCGACGATCCACTGGCGAGTGCAACTCGCGAGCGCGAAATCCGAATGTGTCAGAAAGCGTCGTTCCGGCCGCTTCAGCGAGCCCGTCACACCAAGATCAGCGTATTCGGTTGTCTTGGTGTTAGTTTCCCCGAGCCCGGGATGCGACGACGCGCGATGAGCTCGGGGCTAGATGCCCGCGATCAGATTGCCCGTACGGCAAAGGAATCGACAGTAAGTCGGGAACCTCAGCATGATGCCGACATACGTGGGATACTTCGCACAGGAAGTCAAACACGGCGGGGCGTCGATGGGGCCGTCGCAGCGATGACCGGCCGGGCGCATTCAAAAGTGTCCTGCGCCGGAAGAACGACGTCTCTGCCATCGTCGCCGCGACCATCTCCCCTGAAGAACTCGACCCGGCCGAAGCACCAAACACACCGAATGGCCGCACGCGGCACGTCGCGATTGCAGTCGTAGCAGTACAAGCCCACAAGCCGAGCGACCACGCTCCCCCTCCATCACGGCGCCGCATGTTCGTACGCCGACACAACGATCGTATTGTTGCGAGAAGACCCGGGATGGAGCGGACGTCAGAAGGTCGCGAACCCGTCCCGGGAGAAGGCATGCGCCTTATTGGGCAGCCTCATCTGATGAGCATTGGTTCGCGCAGACATGGTTCGCAATGTGGTGGCTTGCTCACCGAATTCAAGTTGGCTGCGACGCGCGGTTCGTCGCTTTGACTTGTTAGCGACCGCTCTCGATGATGCTCCCACAATGCTCAAGAACGATGAGCGTCCCGGCATCACGGTGACAAGCGAAGACCTCTCCGTCCTTTCCGAACTCGTTCGCGAGGCGATTGCCGCCGGCCGCTACGTTTCGGCGTCACGTTTGGCCGACGAGTTGCATCGTGCTCACATCGTCCGCGGGGCGGAGGTGCCAGCAGATTGCCTGACGCTCCATGTGCCGGGGAGCTATCTCGAAGAACGAAGCGGTGCGATTCACGACGTGACCCTGGTGACGAGCAGCGGTCGGCGGTCGCTTGGTATGATCTCCGTTCTCAGCTCGGTCGGCACGGCACTGCTCGGCCTGTCCGTCGGGCAGCGCATGTCGTGGCTCGATTCGCAAGGGACACCGCGGGCCGTGCGACTTCTGGAAGTAAGAAGCGGCAAGACCGCTTTTCAGCGATAGAGCTTGTCGATCAGGGCCGAACCCAGACCGACCTTGTCATAGTGCGCCTTACAGAGCGCGATGTACTGGTGGACGTCGAAGTAGCCATCCGGATCGCCCTTCTCGTCCAGCCAGACCAGCGGGCCTTTGACGATGAAAAACACCTTCATCGGGTCGGGATGGTCGTAGGCCACCAGCGTGTGGGCCTCGCCCGGCGTCTCGTAGATGAAGTCGCCTTTGGTGGCCGTCCAATCATGCTCGAGATACCCCCACTTGCCCGAGATCGTGTAGGCGAAGACCTCGTGCGGGTGATAGTGCCGGTTCACCAGCCCGGCGGCCTTGGCCATCAGGATGTCGCACCATTTGTTCTGGCTGGGCGAGATCCAGAGCGGTCGCGACGACACAGTCTCGGTGAAGGGCACGTAGTAGCGCTCGTCATCGGTCGCCGCGTCGGCGGTATAGACCTCCGGCAAGGCATCGGGCTGGAAGACCTTCTCGATGGGCTTGAGGTTGCGCCAGAATTCCATCCCTTCCTCCTTTGTCGTTTCTTTCAGATGTGCATGCCGCCGTCCGCCATCACGACGCTTCCGGTCGTGAAGGAGCTCTGCTCCGAGGCCAGGAACAGCACCGTGCGCGATACCTCCTCGGCGCTAGCGTGCCGGCCGAGCGGGATGACCGAATCGAGAAACTTGCCCGCGTCGGTGCCCAGTGCCTGGGTGAGCCCGCTCTCGACTTCGCGCTGGAAGTCGTTGTCGATCGGTCCCGGCGCCACAACATTGACCCGGATGCGCCGGGGTGCTGCTTCCTTGGCGACGGTGCGCATCAGTCCGATCAGGCCATGCTTGGAGGCTGCATAGGCCACGATGCCCGGATCGCTGGTGACACCCACCACGCTCGACGTCATGACAATGCTGCCGCCGTCGCGCATCTGCGGCAGCCCATACTTGCAGGCGAGGAAGGAGCCTTTGAGGTTCACCGCCATCACCGCGTCGAACACCTCTTCGGGGTATTCCGTCACCGGACGGATGACGCCGCTGATGCCGGCGTTGCTGAACAGCACGTCGATCGGCCCCCAGCGGGCGACCGTGGCGTTCACATAAGCTGCCGTATCGCGAGCGTCGGCGACATCGGCGAGCATGGCGGTGGCCCGGCCCTCCGGCAGATTCTTGAGCGCGGCACTCAGCCCGTCGCGATCGCGATCCACCAGCATGACGCGGGCGCCCTCCTCGACGAAGCGCCGCACACTTGCGAGGCCCAGGCTGCCGGCCGCGCCAGTCACAATGCAGGTCTTGTTCTCGAGGATTCCCATCTAGCCCTGCCTTGTGCCGCCGAGATAAGCACGTTGGACCGCCGGATCGCGGGCCAGGTCGGCCGCCCTCCCTGCACCGACGACCCTGCCATTCTCGATCAAATAGCCACGATCGGCGATGGCCAGGCTGCGCTTGGCGTTCTGCTCGACCAGCAGCACGGAGATGCCGTCGCCGCGAATACGCTCCAGTGCGCGGAACAGTTCGCCACAGAGCAGCGGCGAAAGACCGAGCGAGGGTTCGTCGAGCAGCAGGAACTCGGGCGCCGACATCAGCGCCCGGCCGATGGCCACCATCTGCTGCTCGCCGCCGCTCATCGTCCGGGCCGTCTGCTCCAGCCGCTCGGCCAGTCGCGGGAACAGCGCCAGGACGCGGGCTCGATTGCGGTCTTCGTCGGCGCGGGCACGGCGGGCGAAGGCGCCCAGCAGCAGATTCTCGCGCACTGTCAGCTCACCGAAGATGCCGCGTCCTTCCGGCACCAGGGCAAGGCCTGCTTCGACAATGGTGTGGGCGGGCAATCCCACCAGCTCGCGCCCGCCGAGCGTCACCCGCGTGCCTGTACCGGGACGCTGCAGACCGGCCACCGCCTTCAGAACCGAGGATTTGCCGGCGCCATTGGCGCCCAGCACAACGACGATCTCACCGGCCCCGACCGTCAGGCCAACATTATCTACGGCGCGATGCCTGCCGTACTGGACGGAGAGATGGGCGACCTCAAGCATCGCCATCGTCTCCGAGATAGGCGCGCACGACCTCGGGATCGGCCAGCACCTGTTGCGGCGGGCCGGACGCAATCAAGCGGCCCGTGTTCATAACCAGCAGGCGACCGCAAAGGGAGCGGATGGCATCCATGACATGCTCGACCAGCAGGATGGTGATGCCCTGTCCGCTGAGGCTGCGGATCAGGGCAATGCCCTCTTCCAATTCGGTCGGGTTGAGGCCGGCCAGCCATTCGTCGAGCAGCAGTAGGTCGGGCTGCAGCGCCAATGCGCGGGCCAGCTCCAGCCGCTTCTGGTCGATGTAGGTAAGTTCCCCCGGCAGCGTATCGCGCGCTCGGCCGAGCCCCACCCGGTCGAGCAGCGCATCGGCCGTCGCCCGTGCCGCAGTTCCCCAAGCACGGCTGCGGCCGAAGGCAAGGCCGGTCAGGACGTTGTCATGGCAAGAGAGTGACGCCAGAGGCCGGACAAGTTGGAACGTCCGGGCGACGCCCAGCCGTGCAATCGTGTGCACGGCACTCCCGCTGATCGACTGCCCCTTGAACGCAATGCTGCCTGCATCGGCCTTGAGCGCACCGGACAGCAAGTTCAACACCGTGGTCTTGCCCGATCCGTTGGGGCCTAGCAGCCCCACCACTTCTCCAGGTTCTATAGAGAAGGACAGCGCGTCCACCGCCACGAGCCCGCCGAAACGGCGCGTCAGCCCCTCGACCTGCAGAAGCACGCTCATGCCGGCCGCCGCACGGCCTGCTCGACCAAGCCCGCAATGCCGCGCGGAATGGCGTAGACGATCAGGATGAAGACCAGCCCGACCATGATACTGAAATGGTTCGGGAAGCGCGCCAGCAGGAATTCGAACAGCAGGGCCAGCGGCACGACGCCCAGTACGGGGCCATAGAGACGATGGACGCCGCCCAGGAGCGCCATGATCAGCACGGTGAAGGACACGACCGGATTGAAGGCAATGGCGGGATCGATGTAGGTCCAGCGCGGCGCCATGATGGCACCCGTCAGGGTCATGAAAACGGTGCTCAACACGAACAGCGCGACCTTGGCGCGCGTCGTGTCGATGCCGGTGTGCCGCGCCACCGTCTCGTCGTCGCCGATCGCCCGCAGGGCCAGGCCGAGGCGGGAGCGGCCGATCAGGAAGCCGGCCACGAAGACCAGAACGGCCAACGCCAGCAGTTGCCAGTAGATTTGCGCAGCGGTGATGTCGGTGAACACATAGCGGCCCAACGTGCGGGTCTTGTTGACCTCCCACCAGGTCACGAGCTGGCGGACCAGCTCGGCGAGGCCGAAACTGAAGATCACGAAATAGACGCCCGAGAGCCGGAGCGTCGACAGGCCGACGACCGTCGCAACCACAACGCCGACACCGGCCGCGATCGCCAGCACCGCAGGCCATGGCAGGGTCTCGGCGAAGACGGCCGTGGTGTAGGCGCCGATGCCGAAGAAGGCGACGGTCGCCAACGATACGTAGCGCGTCGGCCCGGAGAACAGGCTCCAGGCCGTTGCCAGCACGGCATAGCTCACGATGTTGATGGCAAGCGACAGACCATAGTCGCCGAAGAGGAACGGAACACAGGCCAGGGCCGCGGCGGTGAAGGCACCGCCCAGAATCGAGAGGGTCTCGCGGCGGCTCATCGGCTTGACCGGCCGAGCAGGCCCTGTGGCCGCACCAGCAGCACGATCAGGAAGATCGCGTAGGTCGCGGCCAAGGTCAGGCCAGGGTCGATGAACACGGCAACGTAGTTCTCGACGAGGCCAAGAATCAAGCCCGCGATCAGCGCGCCCAAAAGGTTACCGACACCTCCCATGATCACCACGACCAGGGCCTTCAAGGTGAAGACCACGCCGAGGTTGGCGTTGAAGGTGAGGAACATCGAGACCAGGACACCGGCCGCGGCGACCAGTGCCCCGCCCAGGGCGAAGGCCAGCGCCGACGCCGTGCGGACATCGATGGCGACGAGTTGAGCCGCCACCGGATCGACAGCCACGGCCCGTACGGCCGTACCGAGCCGGGTGCGCGTCAGGGCTAGGTAGAGGCCAAGCCCGATCACCACCGCCAGCACCAGCGCCAGCAAGCGATTGGCCGCGACCGTGGCACCGGCGATGTTCAGAGGGATGCTGAGGAAGGAGTAGCTGTAGTAAGCACCGCCGAAGACCGCCAGCATCACGCCCTGGATCACGAACAGCAGCCCGAAGGTCGCCAGGATGCTGTCGACCTCCAGTGCGTCGCGGGTCTTGGCCCGCCGCACCAGGGGCTGCAGCAGGATGCGATAGATGGCATAGCTCAGCGCAAAGGCGAGCGGCGGCACGACCAGCAGGCCGAGCAGCGGGCTGAGCGCCAGACCGGAATAGAACCAGAGAGCTGCAAACGCCGCAGCGATCAGCAGCTCTCCGTAGGAAAGGTTCATGATGCGGGCGACGCCGTATTGCAGCGTCAACCCCATCGCGACCAGTGCATACATGCCACCGAGCGTCACGCCGGATAGCGTCACTTCGAGCAGCATCGGCGCTTACCTGCCGGTCTGGTGTCCTTCTCCGGGACTCACTACTTCCAAGGCGCCTTGGGTACCGTCGGCGTGCCGACGCCCGGACGCTGCGGAGCAACACCGACGAAGAAGCCGTCCTGCCACTGACCGATCAGCCAGTAGTTGTCCTTCATCTGGTTATCGACCAGCTTCACCTTGCCCAGCACCGTGTCGAAGGTGCCGGTCTGCAGCTCCTTGATGATGGCGGCGCGGTCGATCTTGCCGACCCGCTCGATGGCCTGCTCGAGCATCTGCAGCGAGGAGTAACCGATCTGGCTGCCCCAGCGGTCGGGTCCGCGCTTGAACATCTCCTCGTGCTTCTTGGCGTAGGCCGCTGTCGAGGCATTGTCCTTGGACCAGCCACCGAGCGACATGATGCCATCGGCATTGGCGCCAAAGCGCTGCGGGTACATCGGGAAGCCCACGCCGACGCCCAGGAACATCACCTTGGGTGCATAGGAGGCGACCTTGGACTGCTCGGTGAGCGCCATCGTATCGGGCGGATAGGAGAAGGCCACGAAGGTGTCAGCGCCCGAGCGCTGCGCCTCGCCGATCAGCGGCGAGAGATCCTGCGTGCCGATCGGGTAGCTCTTGTCGTAGGCGAGCTTGAAGCCGGCATCGCCGAAGCTCTTGCGCGCGGCCTGGCTGAGATCGATGCCGAAGCCGTCGGCAATCGAGATCATCGCGATGTTGGGGCCAATCTTGCCCTCGTCCCGCATCTTCTTGAGAAGATCGGCCAGCGCATCGACATATTGCTTGCTGGTCCCCAGCAGCCAGAAGCTGTTGGGCCAGCGCTTGGCGAGCTCCGGCGCGCGATCGGTCACCGCGCTGAAGGTGAGCTGCGGATAGCCGTATTTGTTGAACACCGGGCCGACCGCGAGGTTGAGGCCGGTGCCCCAGGGTGGAAACAGGAGATCGACCTTGTCCTGGGTGACCAGGCGTTCGACGGCGCGAACCGCTTCCTCCGAGTTGGACCGGTCGTCGTATTCTACAACCTCGATCGGCACTCTCTTGCCGCCGATCATCAGGCCGCCTTTGCCATTCACCTCCTTCACCCACATCTCGTAGTTCGGGATCTGGGTGATGCTGGCGCCACCGGCATTGGGGCCGGTCTTGGAGATGGCGTAGCCGATCTTGACCTTGTCCTGCGCCGAGGCCGGCGCGATGGCGAGCATGGCCGCGGCCGAAACCGCGAGCGCGCCCAAAGCCATTCGCATCATGGCGTGTCCCCTCTTGCTAGCGTTTCCTCTTGTCTTTTCTGTCTTGCTTATACGAACGCACGCTACTCTGGAGTGACTCCAGACTATATCGTTTGGGGACCAAATCAATTCTGATTCAGGCAGCCAGTTCGAGAATCTCCATCACCTGATCCGGTCCCGCGATCGACCGTGGATTGTTGAGAACGGCGCGGTCGTGCATCGACTTCTCGGCGACCTCGCGAAAGCGATCCCGCCCGACACCGACTTCCGACAGCCGCCCTGGCAGGCCCAGCGACTTCACCAACGCTTCGACCAGATCGCCAGCCGCAGCGTCGGGTTTGCCGAAAGCCTCGCCGACCCGCTTCTGGCGTTCGGCATTGGCCGGCAAGTTCCAGCGCAGCACCGACGGCAGCATCACGCAGGAGGTGTGGCCGTGCGGCACATGGCAGGCGGCGCCCAGTACGTGGCCGATGCCATGGCTTGCCCCGACACCGACGCCCGACGTGCCCGCGCCGATCGACAGCCACATGCCAAACTGCAGGTCGAGCCGCGTTTCCATATCGTCGGGCTTGGCCTTGTGCGCCGGCAGAGCGCGGGCCAGGAGCTTCAGCGCTTCCGTCGCCGTGCCCAGCACGAAGGGATGCGCCTGCTGCGAACACAGCCGCTCGACCGCATGGTCGACCGCCTTGAGCCCGGTCGAGAGCATGAGATCCATCGGTGTCGCCAGAGTCGCGGCAGGATCGAGCACGATCACCCGGGGCACGATCAGGCGGTGACCGAAGCTCTCCTTGATGCCTTTGCGCGGGTCCGTGATGCCGGCAAAGGCGTTGAATTCCGCGGCCGAGAGCGTCGTCGGCACCGCGATCATGCGAATGGCGCCGGCTGGTGGCTTGATCGCTTCGGCGGGCGGCGCGGCCCCCTCCTTCGGCTTGCCGGCCCGGTAGAGATCGAGATCGTCGACGGCCGTGGCGTTCTGCCAGAGCGCGATCAGCATGACCTTGGTCGCGTCGATCACCGAGCCACCGCCGACCGCAACGATCAGGTCGGCGCCGGCTTCGCGCGCCCTCGCCGCGCCTTCGATGACGCAGGGCCGTGGCGAATGCGCCGTGATACCCGCATAGACACCAGCATAACGATCGCCGAGATCGCTGATCACCGAAGCGAGCAGCGCACTCTGCGCCACCGACTTGGAGGTCGTGACGAAAACACGCTTGGCCCCGAGGCGCTCGGCTTCGGCCCGCAGCGCCGCACCTGCCGGCCGGCCATAGACCACACGTTCGATATCTTGATGCCCGTGAATACCGTTCAGCATGACGCTCCCCTAACCGGTGTGCCGGCGATAGAGCGCCAGCATGCGTTCGTAGTGTTTCTCTCGCGCCGCTTCGTGAAGGTTGCCGCGATCGGAGAAGGCATAGCCGTGATGCGTGCCCAGTTCAGTCTCCACCCTCGACGGAAAGGGCGCCGATGCCAGCAGCGTCTCGAAGTTGGCCACCTCCGACAGAGGCACGTAGGTGTCGTACTCGGCGAAGGCGTAGTAGCCCTCGGCCTTGATGCCTCCCAGCATCAGGTGCGGCGAGTCGGGCTTGTCGGTGATCAGGCGCGTTCCGTAGTAGGACGCGAAGCAGGCGATGCGATCGGGATGCTTCGCCGCCGCCGCCGTCACGAAGGCGCCGCTCATGCAGTAGCCGACCAAGCCAACCTTGCCGGGCCGCGCATCAGGCAGCGTCGGCAGCACGTCGAGCACGGCGCCGGTATCGGCCGCGACCTTGGCGTTGGAGATCGACGCGACCATGGCGAACATCTTCTTCATATTCGCCTCGCCGTCGGGGTGATTGCGCGTCGGCCCCAGGACGAATTCGCGCGTGGTGCGATAGTAGAGGTTTGGCAGCAGCACGTAGTACCCGGACTGCGAAATGCGGCGGCAGATCTCGCGCAGGCCCTCCCGCACGCCCGGCGCATCCATCAGCATGAGGACAACCGGGAGCGGCCCACCGTCGTCGGGTCGCACCGTATAGGTGTTCATGGCGCCATCTTGCGTGGCGATATCAAGCTCGCGTTCGATCATAGCCGGACGGTACCGGCCTGCACGGGCATGGTCTATAACCCCGCCTTCCCTACGAAGTTGAGGAGTGGAACGAGATGCCCAAGGCCAGTCGTGGCGCCCTGGAAGGCCTGAAAGTCATCGACCTGTCGCGCGTTCTGGGCGGCCCCTATTGCGGCCAGATGCTGGCCGACCATGGCGCCGAGGTGATCAAGGTCGAGCCGCCACAGGGTGACGAGACCCGGCTCTGGGGTCCTCCGTTCGACCAGGAAGGCATCTCCGCCTACTTCGCCGGCATCAACCGCAACAAGCGCACCATCGCCCTCGACCTGTCCAAGCCCGAAGGCCGCGACGTGCTGATGAAGCTGCTCGAGACGGCCGATGTGCTGATCGACAACTTCAAGACCGGCACGATGGAGAAGTGGGGCATCGGTTATGCCGACACCCTCTCCAAGAAGTTTCCGCGCCTCGTCCATGCCCGCGTCTCGGGCTTCGGCGCCGACGGTCCGCTGGGTGGCTTCCCGGGCTACGACGCGATGGTTCAGGCCTCGGCCGGCCTCGTCTCGGTCAACGGTTCGCCCGAAGGCGGCCAAGTTCGCATCGGCGTGCCCGTGGTCGATCTATCGACCGGCATGAACGCCACCATCGGCATCATGATGGCGCTCTACGAGCGCAACCGCTCGGGCAAGGGGCAGTTCGTCGACGCGACGCTGTACGACAGCGCCATCGCCCTGCATCAGCCGCATGCGCCGAACTACTTCATGGCCGATCTCAAGCCAAAGCTGGTTGGCAACAGCCATGCGAGCTTGGTGCCCTACTCCAACTTCCCCACCAAGACCCGCAACATCGTCGTCGGCGCCGGCAACGACGGACAGTTCCGCAAGCTGACGCAAATGCTGGGCAAGCCGGAGCTGGCCGACGATCCGCGCTTCAAGACCAACAAGGAACGCGTCGCCCATCGCGCCGAGCTGGAGGCCGAACTACGGGAACTCCTGAAGGACCGCGACGCCAACGAGTTCTCCCAGGAACTGATGAAGGGTGGCGTGCCTTCCGCTGCCGTCCTCGAAGTGCCCGACGTCATGGAGCACCCGCATACCAAGCACCGCGGCATGGTGTGGGAGAAGGATGGCTGGCGGAACGTCGGCAATCCCGTGAAGCTCTCGCGTACCCCGCCTGAGGTGCGCACCAAGCCCAAGAAGTTCGGTACCGACACCAAGGCCGTGCTGGCCGAGGCGGGCTACTCGGCGGCCGAGATCGAAAAGCTGGTCTCTTCCAGCATCGCCTTCACCGAAATCAATAAGTAGAGCGCGCACGATGTTTCAATCCGACCTGCTGAAGGGCAAGCGCATCCTGGTCACGGGTGGTGGCACGGGCCTTGGCCGCTCGATGACGCATCGCTACCTCGAACTCGGCGCCAACGTCGTGATCTGCGGCCGTCGCGAGGACCTCCTGAAGGAAACGGCCGCCGAGCTCGCCAAGGAAACCGGCGGCGAGATCGAGACCGTGGCCTGCGACGTACGTGTGCCTGATGCCGTCGAAGCCATGATGGACACGATCTGGGCCAAGCGCCCGCTCGACATCCTGGTGAACAACGCCGCCGGCCAGATCCTGGCACAGACCCACAAGATGTCCTCGCGGGCGATCGATGCCGTCCTCGGCATCGTGCTGCACGGTTCGGCCTATTGCACCGTCGCGGCCGGCCGTCGCTGGATCGACGCTGGCGAACGCAACAAGGTGGTGATGTCGATCCTCACGGTCTCCTCGCTCACCGGCGCGCCGTTCACGGTGCCGTCGGCCATGGCCAAGGCGGGTGTGCTGGCCATGACCAAGAGCCTAGCCGTCGAATGGGGACCCAAGGGTATCCGCACCTGCGCCATCGTGCCCGGCCCCTTCCCGACCGAAGGTGCGTGGAGCCGGCTCATGCCCAAGGAGCGCGGCGGCAACGAGGACATGACCAAGGCCATCCCGATGCGCCGTGTCGGCGAGCATATCGAGCTCGCCAATCTCGCGGCGTTCCTGGTGAGCGACGGTGCGGCCTACATCAACGGCGATGCCGTGGTGATCGATGGTGGCAAGATGCTGCAATCGGGCGGTGGCGGCGCCAACACCTCCGCCATGCTCGACTGGACAGACGAACAGTGGGACGCCATTCGGCCGAAGAAGAAATAGGTCAGCGCCGCTGTCTTGATTGTCCACCGGTGCCAGACCTACCTTTCCTGAGAGGATAGGGAGGTAGGTATCGCCTATGGATCCACCTAACCGGAACGGGTGACGCGGCACCGGAAGCCCGCGAGCCATTTATCCCGGCAGCCGCGAGGAAAGCAGGCAGGCCAAACTTCCTGAACGGGAGGGGATCATGTCCCGAGCGAACCCCGTCCGCCGCAAGCGGGCGGGGTTCTGTTTTTGCCGTCAGGGCAACGTGATCTTCGTCACCGTACGCTGGCCGGCGGCGATCTCGAATTCCGCCTCCTTCCTGGCGTCGCCCTTGATCGCAACCACGACATACTTGCCGGCTGGCAACGCGAAGTTACCGAACGGTTCATAGAGCGTGGTGACGTTCGTGCGCTCGCCGTAGATGTCGCGGCCAGCACCCTTGATCTCGATCGTGTCGACGCCGGGTGCGTCGAAGGCAGCAATGCCAGCATCAAGTGGAAACTCGATGTCGAGCCGCTGACCTGCCCTGATCTCGAACTTGAACGTACGATCGACAGCATCCGACTTGATGTGAGCGCGGTAAACGCCAGCGGCCAGATCGAACTTGGGCGCACTGTCATAGGCGTTGATGACGGAGGTTTCGTTCTCGACCGGCTCGGCGCCGGCAAAGATCTCGATGAACGGATCGCGCAGCGCCGGCCCGCCCTTAGCGAAGAAGATCGAACCCTGCATGCGGCCGACGCCGGCCACGATCTCGATTGCCGTCGTGTCACCAGCGGCGACCTCGACATCGCGCGCGAGCTTTGCGGCCCCCATGGTCATCGACACCGCGTACTTGCCGGCCGGAACAATGGTCGACGTCTCGGCATCGTAGGAGTTGAACACGATCGACCCGTCGCTCTTTGCCGTGACCTCCCAGAATACGTCGCCCTTCTGGTTCTCGTCGGCGGTTCGCTTGGCGCGGAGCGCGAGACGGCCCGCATTCAGCACCACGTCGAGGCGGTTCATCTTGTTGGCCTCGACCTTCGCCGTCGTCTTGTATTTGACGGAACCGACATCGACCTGGACCAGGTATTCGCCTGGCGCGAGCTCCGCCTCTATCTGGCTGTTGTTGGATGTCTGGACATATTCGGGATCAACCCCGCGCGGGGCGGGCTTGTAGAAAACCCAGACGATGTAGTCCTTACCGACCAGTGGATCGTCGCCTTCGGCAAGCCGGACCGACCCTTCGAGGTTCCACTCCGGCTTGGGTTCGGCCTTCGGTTGTGCCGGTGGAGGTGGCGCCTTGACGGGCGCCTTCTGGCGGGCGGCCTCGACTGCCTGACCAATTGCCTTGCCGAGTTCACCGGCATTGCCGGCCGACAGAGCGAGGCCGCCGGTGGCGGCTGCCATGCACTCGAGCTGCTTGGCAGCCTGTCGGTCCTGAATGTCGAAGCCTACGGTATGCACAACCAGCTTCACATCCGCCTTCTTCAGCTCGGCTGCCACCGAACATGGATCGGCCTTGCAGGTCTCGACACCGTCCGAAACAAGAATGACGCTGGTCAGTCCTTCGTTCGACTTGAGCTGCTCCGCCGCCATTTTCACGGAGGCGGTCATCGGCGTCATGCCTTTGGGGGAAATGCCGTTTACCTGCGCCATCAGCGCATCGGCATCGACCGGACCAACCTGCCTCAGAACCTCGATATCGCCGCAGTCACCCTTGCGGCGATGGCCGTAGGTCACGAGACCGAGCTGGTCCTGCGGTCGCCAGTCCTTCAGGAGGGAACGGATGGTTTCGCGCGCCACCTCGATCTTGGTCTGGTTGCCCACCCTGCCCCACATCGAGCCAGAAGCATCGAGCACCAGAAAGACGCGGGCGCCATCCGGTGCCTGGGCCAGAGCAGGACCACCACTCCAGAAAACGAATGCCAGAACACTACACAAGACGGCGACAAGACGACGGACCATGCAACTCCCCTAAAGAGGTGCATGACTATACACGGGCGCGGTACGACGTACGGCCGTCAGCTGCGTCGGTCGAGAGCTTCAACCTTCGGGGAAGTATCCTCGCCGTTGATGTGGTGGCCGCTGGCGATCCAGGCCGTCACCAGATCGTAGAACACCGCCAGCACGACGGGGCCGACGAACAGCCCGATCAACCCGCCCGCCAGGGTCCCGCAAATCACGCCCGCCAGAATGACGGCCATGGGTGTCTGCAGACCTCGCGCCATGAGGATCGGTCGAAGCACATTGTCGAGCAGAAGCAAGGGCACCGTGTAGGCGGTGAATAGCACAGCCACCAGCACCGGCTGCTCGAACCATACCCAGATGATCACGGGGATCATGATGATGTTGGGGCCGACCTGGACGATCGCCAGCACGAGGCAGACGAAGGTGATGGCACCGGCAAAGGGGACGTCGGCCAGCAGCATGCCGATGCCCAGCAGGGCCGATTGCAGCAGGGCGACGCCAATCACCCCCTGTGACACATTCCGAATAGTCGAGCCGGTGATCTCGACAAAGTGCCGGCCCCGCGCATCGGCGATACGGCCGGCCAGCCCGCCCACCGTTTCCGCGAGCTTCTCTGCATAGGCGAGCAGGACGCCTGCCACGATGATTGCACCGGCAAACTGCAACACCTCAAAGAAGACCCCGGCGGCGATCCGGCCGACCCAGCGGCCCAGCGAGGCGATCTCGCCAACATGGGAGGCCAGCAGGGTCCGAATATCTGCTGAGCCGTGCTTCCAGAAATCGTAGACCCGTTCGCCCACCAGGGGCCAGGCGCGGACTGATTCCGGCGGTGGTGGCACGACGTGATCGCCGCGCAGCAGCATCTGCGCGTAGGCGTTGAGTGTCTCGATAGCCGAGCCCGCGAGAACGATGACGGGCGTGAGCAGCAGCACCAGCAGCAGGAGCGACAGCACCGCCGCGGTCAGGCCGCTGCGCAGGTGGAGGCGCCGGCGCATCACCCTAAACAGGGGAAAGACGGCCACCGCGAGGATGATGGCCCACAGGATCAGGGGCGCCACCGGCCGCAGGAGCAGCAGGCTCACATAGACCACGCCGGCAATCAGGGCGATGCGGATCGCGAGGTCGATCGTGAATTTCGATACCTCTGCCTTGCCCTTTTCCGTCTCGAGCATCGCCGTCTCCCCCGCCGTTCTGGCGAGAGCTTATCGCACGGCTTGCGGCTTGGCGGTATTCACGACGCGCACGAGGTCGCCATCGACCAGACCATCCGGCGGGCTCTCGATCACGCGGTCTTCTGCCGTCAGACCGCTGCCGATTTCGACCACTTGGCCGAGATCGCGCGCGATGGTGACTTGCTTCAGCTTCACCTTGTTGTCGGCGCCGACGGTCGCGACACGCAGACCCTTGCGGTCGAAGATCAGCGCACCAGCCGGGACGGCCAGCGCCTGCGTGTTGGCCGGCAACTCGATGCGCGTGTTGGCAAAGGCGCCGGGCATGAGCTCACCCCCGCGATTGTCGACGACGACCTGCATGCGCGTCGTGCCAGTCTGTGCATCGACCGCTCGCGCAGACGCCTCGACCTGGCCGTTGTAGACCTTGCCGGGATACTCGGGGACGGTGATCTGCACGTTGGTGTTCAGCCTCACCGCCGGCACGTAGTTCTGCGGGATGCTGACCGACAGGCGCAGTTTCTGGACGTCGGAGATCACGAACAGCGCCAGTCCGGCGCTCGAGTCGGCATTGATCAGCGCACCGACATCGGTGTTGCGCGTGGTGACGATGCCATCGAAGGGGGCCACGAGGCGCTTGAAGTCCGACAGCACTTCCAGCCGATCCACCGTCGCTTGGGCGGCCTTGGCCAGCGCCTGCTTGACGGTGAGATCGCCGGTCTTCTCGTCGACGGTCTGCCTCGAGACGGCGTTGCTGCTGCCAAGCTGTTGCCAGCGCTGCGCCGTCACCGTCGCCAGGGCCTCGGCCGCCTGCGCGCTCGCCAAAGCCGCCTTGGCCTGCAGAAGCTGCTGATCGAGGTCGGGCGCCTCGATCTCGGCCAGGAGCTGCCCGGCCTTCACCGGCGTGCCGATATCGACATGCCAGGCCTTCAGGAAGCCGCCGACGCGGGCATAGATCGGTGCCCGCGAGTAGGCTTCGAGGCGTCCGGGCAGGTCGAGATAGCTCTTGTTAGCCTGCAGGGAGGGGCTGATCAGGGCGACCGTTGGAACCGCCTGCGTATCCGTCCACTCCTTGAGCTTGGCTTCACTCGCCTGCCGGTCCCGAATGCCGTCAGCAACGACCACGACAAGAGCCAGGGCACAGATGGTCCCGGCAATCGCGAGGCCACGTCGCGATCGAGGTCGGGGGGCAGGTGGTTGCTCAGGCGACATGCGGGGCTCCGGGAATGGCGGCGGGCGCTTGCGCCGCCTTGCCGTAGTGACGGTGAATGACACTGAAAACGACGGGCACGAAGACCAACGTCGCAATCGTAGCAAAAATGAGGCCGCCGATGACGGCGCGGCCGAGGGGCGCGTTCTGCTCGCCGCCCTCGCCCATGCCCAAGGCCATCGGAGCCATGCCGATGATCATCGCCAGCGCGGTCATCAGCACGGGACGGAAGCGCACATAGCCCGCCTCCAGCGCCGCGGCCGTCGCGTCGCCCAACTCCAGCAACCGCTCGCGCGCGAAAGAGATGACCAGCACCGAGTTCGCCGTCGCCACGCCCATGCACATGATGGCGCCGGTGAGCGCGGGAACCGAAAGCGTAGTGTTGGTGGCGAACAGCATCCAGACAATGCCGGCGAGCGCCGCCGGGAGCGCCGTGATGATGACGAACGGATCGCTCCAGGACTGGAAGTTGACCACGATCAGCAGGTAGATCAGCACGATCGCGCCCAGGAGGCCGAACAGCAGGCCGGAGAAAGCGCTCTCCATCGTCTTGACCTGCCCCTGCAGCTTGACTGCACGGACGCTCGGTGGCGCGTCCTTGGCCAGCTCGCTCAGGATCGCCCGAATATCGGACGCGACAGCACCGAGGTCACGGCCCTGCACGCCAGCATAGATCTGCACCATGCTCTGCAGGTCATACTGCGAGACCACCGCATTTGCCGTGTCACGGCGCACGTCGGCGATGCCACCCAGCACCTGCAACGACGAGGCCGCCGGTGCTGCGATCGGCAAATTCGACAGGGCGGACAGGGAATCTAACCGGTACTGCGGCGTCTGCATCACGATCGAGTAGGAAACGCCGTTTGCTGGATTGAGCCAGTACGTCGGCGCGACCTGGCTCGATCCGGCAAGATTCACGACCAGCGAATTGGTGACGTCACGCGTCGTCAGCCCGACATACTGCGCGCGCGTGCGGTCGATATCGACGGCGAAGACCGGGCTGGCGCGCGACTGCTGGATGCGCGCATCGACGACGCCCGGCACCTTGCGGATTCGGGCCAGCAGCTTGTTGGCATAGTCAAAGCCGGCATTCAGGTCGGATGTACGGACCTGCACGTCGATCGGCGACGGCGCGCCGAAGTTCAGGATCTGGCTGATGATATCGGCCGGCAGGAACGAGAACGTGTAGCCCGGAAACATCTCGGGCAGTCGGCGCCGTAACTCGCGCACATAGTCCGCCGTCGGGCCGTGGTGCTCCGTGAGCTTGATCTGGATATCGCCGTCCTGCGGGCCGATCGTGCCGGTATTGTTATAGGTCATGTTGATGCCGCTGACCGGCATGCCGATATTGTCGACCATCGTCTGGATCTCCTGCGGCGGGATGATCTGACGGATGGCCCTTTGGATTGCTACGAAGTCGTTGGCGCTTTCCTCGACACGGGTGCCCACGGGACCGCGCGCGTGCATCAGGATCTGACCCGAATCGACGGTGGGGAAGAAGTTGCGCCCGAGGAACGGGGCCAACAGGAACGACGCCATCACGAACGCCATGAAGGCGCAGATGAACACCGTGCGATGGCGCAGCGCCAGACCCAGCAGGTCGTGATAGGCCGCGCGGAAGGCTTCGAAGCGCGCTTCGAAGCCGCGCTGGAACAGGATGAGTGGATTGCGTGTCGGCGGCTTCCCGTGGCCATGCGCGTCATGCGGCTTCAGCAGGTAGTTCGCCATCGTCGGCACCAGGGTGCGCGACAGGATGAACGAGCAGACCATGGCGAACATGACCGCCAGCGCCATCGGCACGAAGAGGAACCGCGCCACACCCTCCAGGAAGAACATCGGCACAAAGACGATGCAGATACAGAGCAGCGACACGAACGCAGGCGTCACGATCTGGCGGGCGCCATCCATGATCGCCGTCTCGACATCCTTGCCCTGTTCGAGATGCCAGTTGATGTTCTCGATGGTGACCGTGGCGTCGTCGACCAGGATGCCGACGGCGAGCGCCAGCCCGCCCAGGGTCATGATGTTCAGCGTTTCGCCAGCCATTGCGAGCAACGCGATCGATCCCAGGATAGCCAGCGGGATCGAGGTCGCGATGATGACCGTCGAACGCCAGCTCCCCAGGAACAGCAGGATCATCAGGCTGGTCAGGACGGCCGCCAGCACCGCCTCGAAGGCGACGCCGGTGATCGCGCCCTTCACGAACAGCGACTGGTCGCCCAGAAGCGCAATGCTGAGGTTCTCGGGCAGCGACTTCTTGAGTTCTCCGACCCTGTCCTTGATGCCGTCGATGATGGCGAGCGTGGAGGTCGAGCCGTTCTTCAGGACCTGCAGCAGGACCGATCGGCCACCGTCGACATGGACGATATTGGTCTGGGGCGGATTGCCGTCACGGACCTGTGCCACGTCGCGCAGATAGACCATGGCGCCATTGGCCGAGAAGACCGGCAGGTCGGCCAAGGCCTTGAAGTCGGTCGGCGCGTTGTTGAGCTGGATGGCGTATTCGTAACTGCCGATCTTCTGCGTACCGACCGGGGTCAGCAGGTTCTGCGCGGCGAGCGCATTGGCCACATCGTTGGCCGACAGGCCGCGCGACTGCATGGCGGCAGGATCGAGGTCGATCTGGATCTGGCGGAACTTACCGCCGAAGGGGAACGGGATCGCCGCGCCTGGCACGGTGACCAGCGGCACGCGCACCGTGTTGATGGCGAGGTCGAACACCGCCTGCTCCGACATGCCCTTGCCCGAAAGCGCGAGCTGGATGATCGGCACCGTCGAGGCGTTGTAGTTCAGGATCAGCGGCGGCGTGATGTTGGGCGGCATCTGCTTCAGCACGGTCTGCGAGATGGCGGTGACCTGTGCGTTGGCTGTGCGGATATCAGTGCCCGGCTGGAAGAAGATCTTCACGATGCCGACGCCGGTGTACGACGTGCCCTCGATATGCTCGATGTCGTTGACGGTAGTGGTGAGTGCCCGCTGGAAATTCAGCATGACACGGCCCGACATCTGGTCGGGGGGCAGGCCGGTGTACTGCCAGACAACGGCGATCACCGGGATGCGGATTTCGGGGAAAATGTCGGTCGGGGTCCGCATTGCCGCGAGCGGACCTACGATCAGGATGAGCAGCGCCAGGACGACGAACGTATAGGGTCGCTTCAGCGCGACCCGGACCAGAGCCAGCATCTTGGCGTTACTTCCACAAAAATTGAGCCGCCGGCTCCCCAGCAACGGCGACCGCTTATCGGAACATGACCCTGCAATCCTGTCGAGACGAGATTGCTCCTGTTAATCGCATGGCGGTGCGCTAGGCTCACATTCACGACATTAAGACACGGGAACCGGGGGAAATGGCTGAGTACGACTACATCATCGTTGGCGCAGGGTCGGCAGGCGGCGCGCTTGCAGCCCGTCTGTCGGAAACAGCGACGAACAAGGTCCTCCTGCTGGAGGCCGGCGCCGCCAGTCATCCCTATTCGCGGATGCCCCTCTCCTTCGGCCTGCTGATCGACAATCCGGCGGCCAATTGGCTCTACCAGTCCGAGCCGGAGGCCAACACGGCCAACCGGACCATTCCGGTGCCGCGCGGAAAACTCCTGGGCGGCTCCAGCTCGATCAACGGCCTTGTCTGGGTGCGCGGCCAGCCACTCGACTTCGACACCTGGGCGCAGATGGGCTGCCGCGGCTGGAGCTGGCGTGACGTCGCGCCGGTCTTCACCCGCATCGAGAATTTCGTCGACGGCGACGGCTCCAACGGCCGTGGCACACAGGGTCCGCTCAAGGTCTCGACCGTGCCCGACCAGAACCCGCTCTACGATGCTCTGTTCAACGCTTCGAAAGCAGCCGGCTTCAAGACCAACCCGGACTACAACAGCGAGGATCAGGAAGGCGTCGTGAAGACGCAGACCTCGATCTACAAGGGCCGCCGCATGAGCGTGGCCCATTGCTACATCGAGCCGGCGATGAAGCGATCGAACCTGCATGTCGTCACCAACGCCCACACGTTGCGCGTCCTGCTCGACGGCAAGCGCTGTGTCGGCGTCGAGTACGAGAAGGACGGCAAGATCGTCCAGGCGCGTGCCAGGGAAACGATTCTTTCGGCTGGTGGCGTCGCCAGCCCGCAAATCCTCGAACTCTCCGGCATCGGCCAGCCCGAGCTCCTGAAGAAGCACGGCATCGAGGTGAAGCACGAGCTGCGGGCCGTCGGCGAGAATTTTCGCGATCACATCAACGCCCGCATCATCTGGCGCCTGAAGGTCGCCAACGTTTCCTACAATCACATGGCGCGCGGCCTCGGGGCCGTCACGCAGATGATGAAGTACCTCGCCACCGGCGGCGGCTTCATGAGCCTGCCGTCGGCGCCCCTGCTTGCCTTCCTGAAGACGCGGCCGGAACTCGAGACGCCCGACGTGCAGATGCATCTCGTGCCCTACTCCATCAAGGACCCGAAGACCCGCAAGCTGCAGGACTTCCCCTCGATGACCATCGCCTGTTATCAGCTCCGGCCTGAGAGCCTGGGCTCGATCCACATCAAGTCGCCCGATACCAAGGCGCATCCGGCGATCCGCTTCAACTTCCTGGCCGACAAGATCGATCAGGATGCAATGGTCGCGGGCTTCCGCATGATGCGGAAGATCGTCGATGCTGCACCGATGGACACCTATCGCGACGAGGAGTATTCGCCCGGCGCTTCGGTGAAGAGCGACGACGAAATCCTCACCTGGATCCGCAACAATTCGCAGACGGCCTACCACCCGATCGGCACCTGCCGCATGGGCCCGCAAGGCCCTGGCACTGTCGTCGACGACAAGCTCAAGGTGCATGGTCTCGAAGGATTGCGCGTGGCCGACGCGTCGATCTTCCCGACCATGCCCTCCGGCAATACCAACGCGCCCTCGATCATGGTGGGCGAGAAGATGGCTGATATCCTGAAGGCGACCTGACGCCGCGGAGAAATCACCGCCTGATCACGGCCTTTTCTGGCGGTCCCGGCCTACGGTGCCCTCCCCATGTGAGGGTTCCGATGGCTACACCTGGAAACGCCGCAGGCTCGATCTCGAGGCAGCCGCCTGACGGCAGCCTCTTCAAGCAGTTCCGCCGAACACTTGCGCCCTATTGTCCGCAAGCCCTGCTCAACTGGCGGGAAGCGCGCTTCTATGGACGCTATGGCGAAGTCGAGCTGCATCTCCTGGAGTTCCTGTGTCATCGGAACTGCGATGCGATCGACGTTGGCGCCAACGACGGCAGCTATGTGCATTTCCTGCGGCGCTACGCCCGTCGCGTCATTGCCTTCGAGCCTTTGCCAGCACTTGCCGATGCCCTCACCCATAAGTTCCACGAGGGCGTCATCGTCAAGACCATGGCGCTGTCGGATCGGGCTGGCACGGCTGAACTCAACATGCCGGTCGTCGATGGTGTGACGGTGACCGGATGCTCCACCATCTCGACGACAGCCTCCATCACCTATCCTACGCGACGGTCCATCAAGGTGCCGATGGACTGTCTCGACAGCATCTACGGCGGCAATGTCGGGTTCATCAAGATCGACGTCGAAGGCCATGAACAGGCAGTGCTCGATGGCGCCGCCAGGACCATTCGTCGATGCCAGCCACGCATGCTCGTCGAACTCGACGAGCGCCTGTCGCCCGGCGGTCTTGCGCGTGCCCGAACCTACTTCGATCGCCTGGGCTATCGTGGCTACTTTGTCTACGACGGGCATCTTGAACTCATCGAGCAGTTCTCGATCGCGCGCATGCAGGATCCCGTCAACCTGCCCAACCTGATCGCCCCGCTGCAGGCCCGCCAGCGCTTCGGCCGCTATGTCTACAACTTCATCTTTCTGCCGCCAGACGAGCCGGAGAAGACGCTCCATCAGATTTCCGATCGACTGTCCCAGATCGCCGCTTGATATCGGCGGGTTCACGCATGTGCGCGAGAAGATGGCGGCCAATACGCTTCCAATCGAAGCGATCGGCGCAGGCTGTGTAGGCGCGCTCGTGCCAGGCGTTCAGGCGCGGAAAGTCGTCGATCATGGCGACGACCCCCTCTGCAAGCGCCTGGTGACTGTCGAACAGGCCAATGCTGTGCCCGTCACGCAGCGGCATCCCCGGGAGCCCCATGCGCATCGCGAGGATGGGCAGGCGATTGAAGGCGTAATCGAGCCCCTTGAGCTTGAAACCGCCCAATAGATCAGGCACCAGCGCCAGTCGAGCGCCGGCCATATAGGATTGGACGTCCGGGACAGGCCCCACGAACTCCACGGAGGGGAAGCGCCGGCGAAGCTTCTCAAGGTAGGCCGTTTCCACCTCGCCCACGATCTGCAGGCCGACGTCGGCCTCGGCAAGAATGGCGGCGCCGGCGACGAGGAAGGCTTCCAGACTGACCCGCTTGGGGGGCCAATCCAAGCTGCCGACCAGGATCGCGCGCCGCGGCACTGCTGCATCGATGATGCGCGCAGCCACCCGCGGTCCACCATAGCCGGGCGGCAGGAATGCGACGGGCTGGTTACCTCGATCAGCGGCAAAGAGACGGCAATCATCCGGGGTGTTGGACGTCAGCAGATCGGCCGAGGCGATCAATCGCCGCTCCAGCTCGATCACCTTCATCCGATCGATCACTTTCAACAGCCGTTTCAAACCACGAGCGTCGCGTGCAACGCGCCGTGCCACTGTGATCTCGTGATTGTGTGCAACATAGACGATGTGTGGCGGTCGAGCGCTCTGCCGCCGGTGGTGCAGGACCCGATCCAGAGCCCACCCCGCACAGATACTGTCGAATACGATAGCATCCCACGATTGCTCTGTGAGCGCGCTCTCGAGCGCTTGGACCATCTCTGGTGCCACGCGGGCCGCTGCACCCGGATCACGCGAAATCAGGCGACGCCAAGATGATTTTGGCTGCTCCCGTCCGAGTTGCCAGACGATGCCAGATGGATCGATCAGTGGCCGCTTGGTCTGAGGCCGCACCAGACCGATCACCGTGAGAGAGGCGCCAGCATCGCAAGCCGCTTCGATTAGCCCTTTGGAATAGATGAGCTGGCCGTTCGTCGCCGGCTCCGGATCGGCAAGCGTGATCCATAGGCATTGCATTTGGCAACGATGTGGTGCGGCCAGCCGCGTCACCAGTGATCAACTCGTGTCAGTGCTATCGCGATTGAACGAAGCAGGTGGCTCTTGTTGCAGGGCTTCTGCTTGGCGGCGGACACAATCTGGACACTAGCGCGTTACAGGGCGGCGATTTCATTATGACACCATGCCCGCCAGCCCCGGGCACCGCGAGAGGGGTGTCTCGCGAAAGGGAGGCAAGATGGCGTTGGCTGTATCGGAGGAGATGCCGTTTGCATCAACCTTCGTTTGCAACAAATCTGAAAGTGTTCTGTCGGTTATCGAGAAGTGCCTGGATAACGGATTGGGGAGCTGCTTCGTCATCGAGGATGATCGCAGCCTAATCGGACGCATTACGCTCGACGACATACGCCACGCCTTGCTGCATGGTACGGCGATCCATGATCCAACCATAGGTTGGCATCTCGCCAACACGGCAGCAGGCGTAGCCCCCCATCAGCGCAATGACACTGACGGCGAAGTCCTGAAGCCAGTGCTCGATCCTACCGGACGCCTGACCGGCATAGCGACTGATCGTTCGACCGAACCTGTGCAGATCGCCAAGCCGCACCTGACGCGTCACGAATTCCGCTCGATGCTCGATGCCTTCATCTCTTGCTGGATTTCGAGCAAGGGCCCCTACGTTGCGAAGTTCGAAGACGAGTTTAGCCAGTTCGTCGGCACCCGGCATGGTATCGCCGTGTCGAACGGCACCGTTGCCCTGCATCTGGCACTGGCTGCGCTCGGCGTGGGGCCAGGCGACGAAGTCATCGTGCCGGATCTCACCTTCGCCGCGACCATCAATGCCGTGCTCTACTGCGGCGCGACGCCGGTGATCGTCGACGTGGATCGCACGACATGGTGCATGACGCTGGAGGCGGTCAAAAGCGCCTGCACGTCGCAAACCAAGGCAATCATCCCGGTTCATCTCTACGGCCGGCCAGCCGAGATCGGTCCGATAGCCGACTATGCCAGGAGCCGCGGCATTGCCGTGGTAGAGGATTGCGCGGAAGCCCACGGCGCGCGCTACGACGGACGTCTGGTTGGCCAGTTCGGCGATGTCGGCTGCTTTTCTTTCTACGCCAACAAGATCGTAACGACTGGCGAAGGTGGCATGTGCCTGACCAATTCAGAAGACCTCGCTGCTTCTATGCGCCTGCTGCGCGACCATGGCATGTCCCCGGAGCGGGCCTACTGGCACGAACGTGTCGGATACAACTACCGGATCACCAACCTCCAGGCCGCCATTGGCGGAGCACAACTTTGGCGCATCGGCGGCACGTTGCGCCGTAACGCCCGCATCGCAGCCCTCTATCATGAGGCACTTCGAGGTATTCCGGGCGTGCGCTTCCCACCAACCCTGCCGGATGAATACGAGCCTGTCGTGTGGCTGGCCTGCGTGCAGGTGTCGGCGGAAAAGCGCCTGCCCATCATGCATGCGGCCCACAAGGCCGGGATCGAGATGCGGCCCTTCTTCCATCCGCTGTCCACCTTGCCACCTTACAACAAGTATGCGCGCGCTTGCCCCGTCAGCCTCGAGCTTTCCGCCACTGGCATCAATCTCCCCACCTCGAGCGCGGTCGACGAGCAGGTCGTAGCGCGCGTGGCACGGGTGTTCCATGACGTGCTCGGCTAAGCATCGCGTCATGCCGCTTCTCTCCACAATCATCGTTGGAGGCGGTCCCGGTGGATTGGGACCGTTGATCTGGGCAGCGCAACAGGGGCTGCTGCCAACCTGGCTCAATCGCGGCGTCGCCATCGTCGAACGCCAAGCCCATCTCGGCGGGACCCTGGGCAGGTTCGGCATCCATTCCGACTCGCTGGGCGGTTCGTATTTGGAATGTCTCGAAGCCCCGCACTTGCCTGCCACCCTGGCTTGCCTGCGTGACGATCCGGTCACGCACGAAATGGCTGGGTATCGCCAGAGCTTTCCACCGCTCGCCCTTGTCGACCGCTTCATGCGCCGGATCGGCTCGGCTCTCGGAGCGATGTTTACGGGCCCCTCCTCGCTCTACCTGCGCACGACAGCTCAAGCCGTTCGGCTTCACCCGGACGGCAGCGTCACCGTCACCGCTACGTGTCCGGAGGGTAGCAGCTTCGTCCTTTCCGCCCGGTCCGCCATTCTGGCAATGGGTGGCAGGCAGCATTGTCCACAGCTGCCAGTCCCTCCCGAACGGCACGTCATCCCGTCGGACCAGCTGCTGACCGTCGAAGGGCTGTGCGACGCCAACAAACTCATGGCGGTCGCAGGCTCGAGGCGCATTCTCATTCTGGGTGGTTCTCACAGCGCCTACGCTGCAGCCGGCGCATTGTTGGAGCTCCCTGCTGCACAACACCTTGCTCCCGGACAGATCGCCATCGTGCAACGCCGTGAGCCTCGCATCTTCTATCCCGACCAGGATGCCGCCAGGCACGACGGGTATGATGTTGCCCCGGGCGATATCTGTCCGCGCACGCAAAGGGTCAACCGGATGGGTGGCCTGCGCGGCTATGGACGCGAGACCTGGCGCCAGATCACCGACCGCCCTGGATTACAGCCCGAGACTCGCGTTGTACGCATGGCCTTGCAGGATCTGTCCGCCACCGAACTGCACACAGCGATCGACGCCGCGGCACTGGTCGTACCCTGCTTCGGTTATCGCTCGGTAACCCTGCCGGTGTTCGACAGCAATGGTGAGCGCTTCGAGCTCAACGCCGACAAAGGCGGAATCGCCGTCGGCGACGATTGCTGCCTGCTGACTGCAGACCAGAGAAAGCTCCCCAATCTGTTTGGTATCGGTCTTGGCACAGGATACAGGCTGCCAGCCAGCATGGGCGGCGAGCCCAACTTCGACGGCCAAGCCAACAGTCTGTGGCTCTATCAGAACGACATCGGTGCCACGATCTACCGCGCCATCGATGAACTCTCGCCTGCCCTACCCTCCGAGACTCCGCCTGACGTCCTCGGGGAGCTCGACCGCGCGCAGGGAACGCGCGTCGCCGTCCTTGCGAGCCCAAATACGGGTTTCTGACCCTTCGGCCGCAACCACGCCCGAAGCATCGCGGAACACATGGCTGATGGTGAAGGAACTCGTGCCGAAGCGCGAGACGTGGCTTTCGATCACCAACGTCTCGCCATGCTGTGAGGGACGGCGGAAAGAGCATTCCGCCTTCACCAGGGGCGTGCCTTCTTTCCATTGGCCGCTGGTGATGTCGTCCCTCTTGAGGCCGGCCGCGAGGAACAGCCGATAGGTCGACTGATCGCACCAGCGGAAGTAGGCCGGATAGTAGACGATACCGGCGGGGTCGCAGTCGCCCCACTCGACGGTGATCTCGTGTCGACTGATGAGCGCCATGGTTCAGATCACCACCGGCTTGCCGCTGATCAGCGCGGTACCGGTCATCGCAGCCACCAGCTTGCCGTCGGCACGCACGATATCGATGCGGTAGTTCGAAGCCTTGCTGGAGCGTGAGATTTCGACCGCCGTGGCCGTCAGCACATCGCCGATGCGCGTGGCCATACTATAGATCATGTGGGCGTCGATGCTGCCGGAGACGGCGCCTTGCGAATTGCAGGCATAGCCGAAGGCGGCGTCCGCCAGGGTGAAGGTCAAGCCGCCATGGCCGACGCCGTTGAAGTTCAGATGGCGCTCCTCGATGGTGACGCGCGTCACGGCCCGGCCGAGCGACGCTTCGACCAGCTCGATGCCGAGGCCGCGGGCGAATGTGTCCCGCCGCGCGAGAGCCGAGACATCGATCACTCGGCGGCCTGCCGGAGCGGTGGACTGGCGGATGCGATGGCCGCCAAGGTCTTCGACAAGGTCTCTCCCTCAGGATCGGCAAGGGCCGCCACACGCGCGTTGGCCACGGCATCGGCTGCGGTTCTCGGCGACAGACGACCGGCCAGCGCCGGAGCGATCACCTCGTCGGAGATGCGGCGATAGTTGCCCAGCCCACGCTTGTAGGTATCGCCATACCCCTTGATGAGTCGCGCCAGCTCCGCGATTTCACGCGCCAGATCGACACTGAGCCGTGACGCAGCGCGAATCTGTTCCAGCCAATGCTCGATCTCGGCCTGTTCCTCGACATAGCGGAAGGTGCGCGGGCGCCACCAGCGTAGGCCGGCAACCAGGCGCAGACGCGCAAAGCCCAGGATGGTCGTCGTGCGCACATGCATGGAGAAGTAGGTCTTGCCCAGCCGGCCTGTGCGCTCTCCCCAGGCGAGCAAGCGACGAGCGAGGCCCGGTGGCAGTACGGCGGCGATCTCCTCGATGCCTGGCTTGAAGTGCTCCGTGATCGTAAGTGGTTCCTGGTCCTTGGCGCGTACTTCGGCCCGAACCCGCGCCACCCGCTCCGCCGACGTCTTGGCCTGTGCCACACGGATCACATCCTCGAAAGACATGCGCACGGCGAGATGCCGCGCCACCTCACGCAGGAGATCGGCCGAGCCCAGGGCGTGGATCGTGTCCAGCCGATCGAGATAGAGCGTCGCGTAGCCACGATCCTGATAGCCAGTGAGGCGGCGAATGCCCTCTTCGACGATATCGAGGCTCGAGGCTGGATAGGTCCGCCGCGCCCGCTCGATCAGATCTTCGACACCCTGCGCCGCGGCTTGCCGCTTGCGGTGCTCCCGCACCGCCTGCTCCAGTTCACCGCGTGCATGGCCACGTCCGAAGGCAAAGGCCGCGAGATTGGTATCGATCGACTTGCCGGCGTGCCGGATGGCGGCCTCGAAAGCGCTGTCGGCGATCGGCAGCTTGCCCGATCCGGCCAATGCGCCCAGCAGGACGGCGTTGATCACGCCCCCCGACTCCTCAGCCGCCTGATCCATATCAAAGAGGATCTGTTCCTTGCTGCGTTCCTTCACGGCGCGCAACAGGCGGCCGACATCGAAGCTGCCGTCACCCATCGCCATGCGCTCGCCGATCGCTAGCACGCGATGGGTCGAAGCAATCAAGGTCGTGCGATCGGGCGTCACGAAGCCGTTGAAGATCATACGGCCGGCTTCCAGAAGCTCGGTCGCGAGCGCCACGTCGACTTCGCCGATGGCCGGATTGAGCGCCAGCACCGAAACAGCCGGCGCGGTCCCGGGCATCACTTCGAGATAGTAGGTCGTGGCGCCCGTGCGTTGCGCGACACCAGGAATCTGCGTGGCCTGCACGCCCAGCCCCTGGCTTTGCGCCGCCGTGACAATCCAGTCGCACAGCACGCCGCCACCGTCGCCGCCCAGGGCTCCGATCAGGATCGTAACAGGCTTAGGCACTCGCCATCGCTCCGATAACGGTCGACCGCACACGCCATTTCAGGCGGTCCCACCAGGTAGCGTTCTGCACGATCTCCGCCTTGTAGAAAGACGGGCAGAGCACGGCCGCGTCCGCCACTTCACCGCAGAGGCCGCAACCCACGCAGCCGTTGTTGACACTGGCCACGGGGTCCGTGCGCAACGGATCGGGACTCGGCTTCACGACCAGCGACGGACAGCCCGAGAGCCGGATGCAGGAGTGATCGCCGGTGCAGACCTCGTCATCGACGCCATAGCGCGTACGCACAACCCGCTCGCCGCGCTTGAGCTGGGCGGCAATCTGCGGACGGATACGGCGCTGGCGGGCAAGCTGGCATTCGCCATCGGCGACAATGACCTTGAGGCCCTTGTCGTCCGTGCTCATCGCCTCGCGCAGGGTCTTGAGCATGGTGCCGACATTGTACGTCCTGATGGTGCGCAGCCAGCCGACACCCATCGCCTTCAGGGTGGCCGCGATGTCCGACGTCGTCTCGCCGTCGCGGCGATTGCCCGAGGTATTGGGAATGAACTGCGCGCCGGTCGCCGAGGTGTAGCCGTTCTGCATGATGACCAGCACGCGGTCACCGCGGTTGAACATCGAGGAGGCAACGCCGCTCAGCAGACCATTGTGCCAAAAGCCGCCATCCCCCATCACCGAGATGGTGCGCTTCTGCATGACTGGCGCCACAGCGCCGGCAGCCGCCAGCGACATGCCGAAGCCCAGGATTGAATTGCCGAGGTTGAACGGCGCCAGAGTCGCGAAGGAATGGCAGCCGATGTCGCTCGAGATGTGGACCTTGCCGACTTCGCGTTCGAGCAGCTTGATGGCCGAGAAGACCGGCCGTTCGGGACAGCCGACACAGAAGCCTGGCGGCCTGAGCGGCAGCGGCCCGCCCAGCAGACGCTGTGCCTCTGCCCGGCCGGCACGTGCCACCTCGAAGCGCTCGCGTGGCTTGCTGAGGTCGATATCGTTGGCCGATTGCGCGAAGAACTTCAGCAGGCCGTCCGTCACCACCTCCGCCGTGTATTCGCCGGCCATCGGCAGGACGTCCTTGCCGTAGATCTTGGTGTCGATGTCGCGCTTGCGCAGAAGGGCGTGGATCGCCTGCTCGATATAGTCGGGCGCGCCCTCCTCGACGATCAGCACGGCGCGCTTGCCCTTGCAGAAATCGGCGATCTGGTCGGGCACCAGCGGATGCGTGACGTTCAGCACCAGCGTCGGGATCTTGCCCTCGACCTCCAGGCGATCGAGGCCCCGCACCAGCACGTTGGTGATGCCGCCCTGGACGATGATGCCGAGATCGGAGCGCTCGCCGGGCAGAAATTCGTTCAACCCATGCTCGACGATGAAGCGCTCGGCGGCCGGCTGGCGTACCTCGACCTTCACCTTCTCATGCGCATAGGTCGACGGCGGATGAGAGATGCGGTCGTAGTTATGCACCGCCGGATTGGCGAGGCGATGGTTCCGCGAGATCGCCGGTGGCTTGTTGTCCTTGGCGATGAACTCGCCGGTGACATGACAGGCGCGAATGCGCAGCTCCATCATCACCGGCGTATTGGTGGCTTCCGAGAGCTCGAAGGCCTTCTCCGTGCAGCGCACGATGGTCGGCAGCGAAGGCCGCGGATCCATCAGCCAGACGGACGACTTCAGCGCATAAGCCTGGGTGCGTTCCTGGATGACCGAGGCGCCTTCGCCATAGTCCTCACCGACCACGATCAGCGCGCCACCGATGACGCCGGGCGAGGCAAGGTTGGACAGCGCATCGGCCGCCACGTTGGTGCCGACGATCGACTTCCAGGTGACGCAGCCTCGGATCGGATAGTTGATCGAAGCGCCGAGCAGCGCCGCCGCCGAGGATTCGTTGGTGCAGGTCTCGAGATGGACGCCGAGCTCGTCGAGCAGGTCCTGCGATTCGACCAGCACGTCCACGAGATGCGAGACCGGCGCGCCCTGATAGCCGCCGACATAGGCGACGCCCGACTGAAGGATCGCCTTGGTGACGGCCAGGATGCCTTCGCCGCGGAAGACCTCGCCCTCGCCCAATCGCAGCGCCCGGACTTCCTCGGTGAAGGAGCGCTCCGGGTTGGTGCGCTGGGAAACGGGAAGCTGGGCTACCGGCTGGTCGAGCATGGATGGAGTATAGGGGCTAACGCCTGGACCGACGATCCCGTTTGGAATCGCGAACGCCGGCGGCGCGGGCCTTGGCCAGCAGCTCGCGGAAGGGAAGGAGCAGGCGTTCCCGCACTGCAGCATCGCCTTCCAGCACCTGAAGCGCCAGCGCAACGGCCTCTAGGGTCGACACGGCATCCGGCCGCGCTTCGCGCCGCAGGTCGCCGTAGAGCGAGGGGCCGTCGGGTACGACCACGAACCGGCGCAGCTTGGTCAGCCACGGGTTGCGCCACCACAATGCCTTGGCCTGTGCCCAGTTGCCGTCGAGCGCGATCAGGCCCTTGAGGCCGGCCAGCCCGGCCGCCTGATCGGCCAGTGGCTCGCCCTTCCGATCGACGGCGACCAGAGGCGCCCGCCCCTTCGCATGCGTCGAACCGAGATAGAGCACGCCCCAGTCCTTGGCCTCGGCCGGTTCCTTGACGGCATGCGCGAGGTTGCGCCACGAGAGGCCGATCACGACTTTGGCGTTGGCAAGCGTCGCGGCGATCAGCCGTGCCGTGCCCAGGACGCGATCCTGCTCCTGCGGATGTTGCAGGACCAGGATGCTCACTTTGTTGTCCACCGGTTCGGACATGGCCGAGGTATAGCGTCCCCGCTAGGTTCGCGCGATGTCCGTTGCCGTCCTGACTTTCGACAGTGTCACCAAGCTGCCGCCCGAAGCGGACGGCGCTGTCGTTATCACCGGCTCTCATGCTGCGGTCTATGCCGCCTACATGTCGGCCAAATACGGCTGCCGGGCCGCCATCCACCACGATGCCGGCATCGGCAAGGATGAAGCCGGTGTCAGCGGCCTCGCCTACGCCGACAAGCTCGGCATGGCGATGGCAGCCGTGGCGACGGCCAGTGCGCGCATCGGCGATGCGGCCGACTTGCAGCGCAGAGGCATCATCAGCCGCGCGAACGGACTCGCGATGAAGTGCGGCGTCGTGCCGGGCATCCCGGTCGGCGAAGCCGCCGAACTTCTCAAGCAGGCGCCCTGGCCGCATGTGATGCCTCCGGCCAAGGGGGAGAGCCGACACCTGGTCGAGAGCGTAATCTGCGCCGATTCGGCCAGCCTGCTGATACCCGAGGACCAGGGGCGCATCGTCGCCACGGGCAGCCATGGTGCGCTGAATGCCGCAGCAGCGACGGCGCCTTTCCAGCCGCTCCTGCTGATGTTCAACGATGCCGGCTTCGGCGCCGATCGGGGTGGCGTCCTGGCGCTGGCCGAACTCGACAAGCACGGTATCGCCGCCATCGCCGTCGCGGCGCAGTCCGCCTGCATCGGCGATGGCCGCTCCACTTTGCAGGACGGAATAATCTCGGACGCCAACGCGGCGGCATATCGGCTAGACGCCCGTGTGGGCGGCTCTGCCCTTGCACTGGCGCGCGCGGTGGCCGAAAAGCATAAGGAACGCTAGCGCAGAGCGGGAGAAGCTACGGGAATGGCCGTCGTCAATGTGAAGTCCGAGATCGCGGGCAATGTCTGGAAGATCCAGCTCAAACCCGGCGATCGCGTCGATGTCGATGGGGAGATCATGATCCTCGAGTCGATGAAGATGGAAATCCCGGTGCTGTCCCCCAAGGCGGGCGTCATCAAGGAAATCAGGGTCAGCGAAGGCGAGGCAATCGGCGAAGGCCAGCTCGTCGCCATTCTCGATGCGTAGCAGCACCGTCGCCGTAGAGCTGGCGCGGCTCTGGGCGCCCGACAACCTCCGCCGCTCCGCCCCCGGCATTGCCCTCTGCGCCGCCATCGCGGCCGTGGCGTTCTATCTCGACACCCATAGCCTGCTGCGTTTCGGCGCCGTCTGGGTGCCGCCGCTGATCCTCACCCTGGTGATCGGCATGGCGTTGCAGCCCCTGTCGACCAAGACGGTGCTGAAGCCCGGACTGGAATTCGCCGGACGCACCCTGCTCCGCATCGGCGTCGCCCTGCTGGGCGCGCGGCTGACCCTCGGCCAGCTCGTCGACGGCGGAGCGCTGCCGATCGTGATCGCCGTAGCGGCCGTCGCCTGCACCATCGTTTTCGGCGCCTGGGCGGCACGTTTCTTTGGTCTCAGCCGCGATTTCGGCCTGCTGACCGGCTGCGCCACCGGCGTCTGCGGCGCCGCGGCTGCAATGGCCGCTTCGGCCGTGCTGCCCAAGCACGAGAATTCCGACCGCGACCTCGCCTTCACGGTGATGGGCGTCAACTTCCTCAGCACTGTCGTGATGGTGATCTACCCCACCCTGCACGATGTGCTGCGGTTCTCGCTGTTCGAGATGGGCGTGTTTTTGGGCGGTGCCATCCACGACGTGGCGCAAGTCGCCGGCGCGGGCCAGACGATGGGCCCGCAGGTCCTGAGCGACTCCATTATCACCAAGCTCCTGCGCGTGGCTGCCTTGCTGCCGGCCATCGCCGGCATCGCCTGGTGGGTGGCCAAGAGCGGCGGCCCGCAAAGTGCCGCCCGCCCAACGCCGCCGGTCTTCCTGTTCGGCTTTCTGGCACTGGCCGCGCTCAATTCGATGGGCGTCGTGCCGGCCGACGTGCGCGATGCGGTGGGTCAGGTCTCTTCGTTCCTGATCATCACGGCCATCGCGGCCCTGGGCATGAAGACGTCGCTGTTGGCGCTGGCACGCATCGGCATGGGTCCAGTGATGCTGCTGATCACCGAGACGATCTTCATTGGCCTGCTGGTGGTCGGCCTGATCTACGGCCTGCGGACCTTCGGCCTCTGAGAGGCAGACGCGCCGCGATCAAAAGATCCCGGCCATCTGCGTCAGTCCCGACGCGACGGACAGGAGATCCGAGCCACTGGCAAGACGGGCGGACGGTGCCGCCCGTCCGATCGCCGCACGCACGGCCGGTACACGGCTCGACCCGCCCGTGAGGAAGATCGTGTCGATAGCTGCAGGCTTCACGCCCGCCGCCGCGATGCATTCACTGGCGGACCTGTAAAGGCGTTCCGTCCTCGTCTCGATGGCGCCGTCGAATTCGGCGCGCGTCGCTGTGACCGATAGGCCCGCCTCGAGAAACGCCAGAGACACAGCCGCGCGCTCCTCCGCACTCAGAGCGATCTTGGCATCTTCCACGGCGAAGGCCACGCGATGGCCGAGCCGCTCACGCACAACGGTCAGCAGACGTTCCACCTTCTCGGGTTCGCGCGCGAGCGAGACCAGTTCGGCGAGTTGGCGTTCGTTCCTGTAGGTGTACGCGAAGTTGATCGTCGGCCAGGCGGCCAGCTCGTGATAGAGCGCGTTCGGCATCGGCAGGCTCTTCTTGACGAGCTGCGTGCCCAGCCCCAGGAGCGGCATCACCGCGGCGAGGTTGAGCGCAGTATCGAAGTCGGTGCCGCCCACGCGAATGCCGGCCGTCGCGAGCACGTCCCGAGCACGATCGGTGCGCTCCCGATGCTGTGGTCCAACGCGGATGATGGAAAAGTCGCTCGTGCCGCCGCCGATATCGGCGATGAGCGCCAACTCCTCGCCTTGCACCGTCTGTTCGTAGTGATGGGCGGCGGCGATGGGCTCGTACACAAACGCGACGTCACGAAACCCGACCTGTTTGGCGATCCCCTCGAGCACCGTCTGTGCACGCGCATCCGCCGCGTCGTCATCGTCGACGAAACGCACCGGCCGACCATGCACGACAGTCGTGATCTCCTGCCCGGCGAAGGCCTCGGCCTTGTGCTTGAGGTGTCGAACGAAGATCTCGACGACCTGCTTGAGCGGCACCTTGCGGCCCCCCAGGAGGGTTTCCTCCTCGATCAAGGGAGATCCCAGGATCGACTTCAGCGCCCGCATCAGCCGGCCTTCGGTCTGCTCGACATAGGCCGAGATGGCCTCGTCGCCGAACAGCATCCGGCCTTTGGTTTCGTAATCGAAGAACACGGCGCTTGGCATCAGGGTGCTGTCTGCTTCGACGGGCACCAGCGCCGCTGTCTTGTCGCGCGCAACGCCGATCGCCGAGTTCGACGTCCCGAAATCCAAACCGCAAGCGATCATCTGTGCCCCATCTGATGCGAAGGGGCTCTCATCTATTGCAATGCGTCGCGCGTTGCCAGTCTGTTTCTTGTCGCCTAGACTCGCCTTGATAAAGGGATGTCCGAGGCTTCGGGCGTCCCTTTTTTCTTGCTGCAGTAAATGACTACGCTCGCGCCGTCGGGCGTGACGAGACGGCGTTCCACCAACGCGTCAGGTTGGCGTGATCCTCGGGAATCGCGAGCTTCAGGGCGCCCCGCGCCGTCAAGAGAGCCACCTGTGCGGTGATGTCGGCGATGTTGTATCGGTCGATGCCGATGAACTCGCGGCCTGCAAGTTCCCGGTCGAGCCAGCCCATGCGCTCCACCAGCACCTTGCGGCGCTGCTCGCCCCACGCCGCAATCTGCGTGCGCTTGCCGACCCAGAACGGGTTGGTGTGCACGAAGACATCGATGGTCGGCAGCAGGAGTTCGAGCTCCATGCGGCGGTTCCACATCTCGACCTGCGCCCGCTCCAGCGAGGAGCGGCCGAACAGGGGCGGCTCGGGAATCATCTCCTCGAAGTAGCGGCAGATCGCGACCGATTCGGAGATCAGCGTCCCGTCGTCCAGTTCGAGGACCGGCAGGGTGCCGAGTGGATTCTTGGCCAGAAAGGCCGGCTGCTTGTGGCCGGCACTTTCCATGTCGAACTCTTCGACAGGAACGGACACCCGCTTTTCGGCCAGGAAGATGCGGACACGGCGCGGATTGACGCCGTTCTTGAGGCTGTAAAGTTTCATGGTGCGCTCAGGTCCCCGGCTTCGTTCCCGTCGCCTTCACGACCTCGCCCCAGGTGTCGATTTCCTTCTTGATGAACTCGGCGAAATGGATCGGCGACCCCGGCGCTGGAATGGCGGCGCGCTGCTCGATCTGGCGGATCACCGCATCGTCGTTCAGCAGCGCCGTCACGTCCTTGTTGACCCGAGCCACGATCTCGAGCGGCGTCCGCGCCGGCGCGGCGAGGCCCGACCAGCCGGCGGCATCGAAGCCCGGCAGGGTCTTGGCGATGGGCGGGATATTGTCGAGCGGCGGTGGCGCCGTCCGGGCCGTCGTCACCGCCAAAGCCTTGATGCGGCCGTCGCGGATATGGTTCAGCGCCGAGGCGGTGCTGTCCATCATGAGCTTCACGTGGCCCCCCAACAAATCGGCCATGGCCGGTCCGCTGCCCTTGTAGGGCACATGCACGATGTCGAGACCGGCCTTGAGCTTGAACAGCTCCATGCTGAGATGCTGCGACGTCCCCGGCCCTGCCGAGGCATAGGAAAGCTTGCCGGGTTCCTTCTTGGCGAGGGCAATCAGCTCCGCCAGCGTATTCACCGGCAGGGTGGGGTGGGCCACGATCACCAGCGGCACGAGGAAGATGTTGGAGATCGGTAGGAAGTCGACGAGCGGCTTGTAGGGCAGATCGGGATAGAGGCTGGGATTGACGCCGAACGTCCCGCTCGAGACGACCATCAACGTGTAGCCGTCGGGGGCCGCCGCCTTGCCGTATTCCGTGGCGGGAATGCCGCTGCCGCCGCCCTTGTTCTCGACGATCACCTGCTGTTTCCAGATGTCGGTCAGCTTCTCGGCCATCAGGCGCGCGAAGATGTCGGCCGCCTGTCCCGGTGGGAAGGGCACGACGAACCTCACTGGCTTGCTCGGCCAGGGCGATTGCGCGATTGCCGGGGCCGCCAGCGCTGCACTTGCCGCACCCGCCAGCGCCAATGCACGGCGTCGCGTCGGATTAGTCCGCATCCCAAGTCTCCGAGTTCGTTTCCGCTGACAGGCTAGCACAAGGACCGAAGAATGGCCGCATCCCACCCCGCCCCTGTCGCACCGCCTCGCGATGCGGCCGGCCTCGCGGATACCAACGTCTCAGACTCGACATAATCGGCGCCAAAATAAGGGGCGTGACGAAGGCTCATCACCCGATGAGCCTCGTCGCGATTACATCCTGTTATCGGAACCCGGTGCCCAGGCACCGTCTACATGGAGCTGGTCCTTTGACGGATCGCTACTACGAGGATTTCAAGGTCGGCGACCGTTTCACGAGCGGTGGCCTCACGATGACCGAAGCCGGCATCATCGAGTTCGCGCGCCAGTGGGATCCACAACCGTTCCATATCGATGTCGAGTTCGCCAAGAAGTGGACCTATGGCGGGTTGATCGCATCGGGGTTGCACACGATGAGCGTGACGCTGCGCCTCTGGCTCGACCTCGGCGTGTTCCGCGCCTGCAGCCTGGGATCACCCGGCATCGGCGAGGTTCAGTTCGCCCGGCCCGTGCGCCCCGGCGACACGCTGCGCGTGGTGACCGACATCGTTGAATTGCGTCTTTCTGCGTCCAAACCCGACCGTGGGATCGCGCGCGTGCGTCAGGTCACGATCAATCAGCGAGGTGAAGCCGTGCTGGAACAGGAAACGACGGTGTTCCTGAAGCGGCGACCGGCACTCGCCGCGAACGCCAATCTTCGATTCTAACGCCAGGCGAAGACGGGTTGCTCGTAGTGGTCGACGCGGGTGTCGCGGCCGGCCAGAGCTACTTCGCGGAACTGAAACAACAAAGCGGCCGTGGGTGCATTCACCGTCGCGACCGGCAAGGGCAGTCGAATGATCGGCCGGTCGGATTCTTCGATCGCCACGATCTCGGGGGAGCCGTCTCGGAACAGCTCGCCGCAGCCGATGCGATAAGCGCCCGCCACCTCGGTGGGATTGGGAGCCACCGTGATGCCCGGCGCCCAAACGACGACCGGCGCGATCAGATAGCCCGAGCGTGTTGGATAGTCGTCGAGCGTGCCCAGGATGTCGTCGGTCGAAGCCAGCACGCCCAGCTCCTCGTGCAGCTCGCGTAGCGCGGTCTGCTCGATCGTCTCGCCGGGATCGACGCGGCCACCGGGCAGTGCCCACTGGCCACCATGGGCCCGCAGCTTGGGCGTGCGCTTGGTGAGCAGGAAGGCCGCCTCACCCGGCTGGTCGGCCTCGACAATGACGACCGCGACCGCGGCTCGTTTCAGCGCTCCGGCGTCAACACGGCGACGAAGGTCGAAGCGGCCGAGACGAGCAGTGACTTCGTCGCGCAGCGTCTGATCAAAACGAAACGATTTCACGCGCCTTCAGGCCTCCGGAACGTCCAGACGACCGCCGGCGGTATATTACGCCATATCCGCTTGCCTCTCGTTGCCACGAGCCTCAGGCTTTCGCGCAGGGCGAGTGGCACCGGCGGCTTGGGGCCGTAGGTGAATTGCACGAGGGCGCCACCCCGCGGCAGGGCATCGAAAACGCCGCGAACGATACCGTTCACGACCTCGGCTGGCAGCGACAGCAGCGGCAGGCTGGAAACGATGGCTGCCGGCGAGCCGAGCCCCTGTTCCTGCAAGAGATGTGGAAGGCGCGTGGCGTCACCCTCGATGATGCGCGGCCCCAAAAAATGGCGGCGCAGAAAGGCGGCCAGTTCGGGTTCACGTTCGACCAGCGCCAGCCGGTCGGCAGGAATCCCGGCCGCTAGCAACGCTCTGGTGACCTGCCCGGTCCCGGCGCCAAGTTCGATGACATGTCCCTCGCGTCCGTCCATGGCGGCCAGAGCCGCTCCGGCCATCGCCTGGCCGAGCAAGCGGCCGCTGGGGACGACAGAGCCCATCGCGAAGGGGCGGCGCAGCCAGCGCTTCAGGAACAGGGCCGTTCCTGAGCGCGAGCCGAGACCGTCGGGTGACTCGATCGAGGGCATGATCAAACGCTAACAGACGCTTTCACTGAGTCGACAGGGAAAAGCGCCCTCCCCTTACTGTGCGGGTTGCAGAGCGGGAGCGGTCGTCGCCGGGGCCGCCGGCGTGGCCTCGAACACCGTCCGGGCATGCCGCATCTGCTCCAGAGCATTGACCATGGAGACATAGACAGCGGCGGCGAAAGGCAGCGACTGGACGACCATGAACACGGCCCAAAGCCGCGCCTCGGGATTGACGACGCCGTTCGTGGTCCAAAGCACAATGGCGGCCAGCCACAGCAATACCGCGAGCACGGCTTCGCCGCGTGCCATGCCGA
Source organism: Reyranella sp. (assembly GCF_004297405.1). Taxonomy (GTDB): domain Bacteria; phylum Pseudomonadota; class Alphaproteobacteria; order Reyranellales; family Reyranellaceae; genus Reyranella. The sequence goes on along the minus strand of NZ_SCVC01000040.1, from coordinate 46,265 downwards.
GCGCCATGCCCAAGGTCGCACGCTCGTCCATCTTAGGCGTACGCATGAAGGGCAGACGACTGGTCGCCAGGCCATAGATCACCGCACGGCCCACCGTATAGGTGAGCGCCAGGCCCGCCAGCGACGCGCCAATGCTCTGCCGGAAGGTGCAGCGCACGCGATCGAAGTAGAGGCCGAACGAGTAGACCAGCTTGAAGACGAAGATGCCGATGGTTGGCACAATGAACTCGGCCGGCGGCAGGCCGACCGGCTTGATGCCGAACAGCGGCGGCAGCACGACGGCCAGGACCCAGGCGAGGCCCGCCCAGGTGAAGATCAGGTTCAGCGCATCGGCGAACCACGGCAGCCAGCCGGCGACGAAGTGAAACTTCTGCCAGAAGGTGAGCTTGGTCTGGTTGCCCAGCATCTTGCCGGCATGCGCCTTCATGATCTGCATGGCGCCGTAGGCCCAGCGGAAGCGCTGCTTCTTGTAGCCGGCGAAATGATCGGGGGTCAGGCCATGACCGAAGCGCTCGCGGCTGTACATCGCGCCGTAGCCCTTCTCCATCAGCCGAAGGCCAAGCTCGGTGTCTTCGGTGATGCACCATGTCGCCCAGCCGCCCATCTCCTCCATGCAGGAGCGGCGAACCAGGGTCATCGTGCCGTGCTGGATGATGGCGTCGTATTCGTTACGCAGGCACATGCCGATGTCGAAGAAGCCGGCATATTCCCAGTTCAACATCTCCTTGAACCGGTCGCCCTTCCAGTCGCGGTGATCCTGCGGCGCCTGGACGTAGCTGATCTTGGCGTCGTCGAAGTACGGCACCAGCGCCTTCAGCCAATCCGGGCGCACCATGTAGTCGCTGTCGATGACGCCGATCACCTCGGCATCGGGCGCTGTCTGGCTCAGCACGTAGTTCAGCGCGCCGGCCTTGAAGCCTTTCATCACGTCGAAGTGGAAGAACTTGAAGCGCTCGCCGAGCTGGGCGCAGTAGTCCTGCACCGGACGCCACACCGCGGGATCCTTGGTGTTGTTGTCGATGACGATGACTTCGAAGTTCGGGTAGTCGAGCTGCTGCAGCGAATCGAGCGTCTGGATCACCATCGCCGGCGGCTCGTTGCAGATCGCAAGATGCAGCGAGACCTTGGGCCAATGGCGATCGGCGGGCTGGCGGGCAATCATCTCGGCAGCCGGCAGCGCCTCGCGCGTCCAACGACCACGCCAGATCGTTTCTGCCATTTCCAATGCCTGGATCAGGGCCATGCCGAGGCTGATCACGAGGAAGAAGGCGAGCGCGGCCCAGCTCACCATTTCGGAGGTGAGCATGTAGGTCCCGGCGGCGACCGACGCGCCGTAGGCCACGGCGCTCGCCGACAGGGCCAGCAAGGCGCAGAAGCCCACTTGCCCCGCCGCGCCCATCCGCGGCCAGCGCCACAGGAAGAGCAGCATCAGCGGAACAGAGACGCCCAGCGACCAGGCTGCACAGGAGATCCACTGCGGGAAGGTCTCGATCGGGCCGCTCCAGGCGAACTTCTGTTGCCGGTCGGCATTCCACAGGCCCCAATAGCCGCCCGCCTTGCCTTCGAGGTCGTACGACTTCCACGGCTGATCGACGGCTTCGACGACGAAGGTGTCGATGTTCTGCGAGCGCAGCCACGCCACCATGTCGCGCACGTTCTTGGCCTGCTCGGCCGGCGTCGCATACTTCACCAGGCCGGTGCCCGGGCTGCGGCGCGCCGCACCGTTCGACGGCCAGCCGACCTCGGTCACGACGATGTTCTTGTTGGGATAGAGCTTGCGCAGCAGCCCGATCTTTTCCTTGAGGTATTCGAGCGGCGTCGAGCTCGACTGCTCGTCCCAGTAAGGCAGGATGTGCACGGCGAGATAGTCGACCTCGCGCACCAGTTCGGGATAGCGCTCCCAGATGTGCCACGGCTCGGCGGTGCTGACGGGCACCTTGACGTTGCGCTTGACGTTCCTGATCTCGCGGATGAGCTGCGCCGGGCTGACGGCGTTGGGATCGCGCCGGTCGCGCTCGCCGTCCCAGCGCAGGATGTTCTCGTTACCAACCAGCACGCGCTCGACGCTGGGATTCTGGTTGGCGATACGGATCAGAGCGCTGGTTTCCTCGCCGTTCACCTCGCCAGCCTCGCGGCCGAACTGCTGCTTGGCCTCGTTGGCGCTGTAGATCCAGGCGCCGGGGACGAGCTTCAGCCCATACTTCGTGGCAAGGGCCGGCATCACGTCACCGCCGTCGGTCGTGCGATAGGTACGGACGTAGTTGACCTTGCCGGAGAGCATCGCGAAGTCGCGCTCCATCTGCTCCTTGCGCGGCTTGATCTGCGGTGTCGGTGCGTCGGACACAGCGGTGCGCAGGAAGCTCCAGACGCCGCTCGACTTGCCTTCGAGCGGGTCCTGGTCCTTCGCCCAGGGAGCGTAGGTCACGCCATGCAACGGACCTTCGACATTCGCAGCCTGGAGATAGCCATCGAGCAGGCGCCAGCCGACAACCGTGGCCAATGCTGCAACCAGAAGAACGAGACCCCGACGCATCATGAAAGGTTTGACAGCTCCGGCTTCCGCCGATGGCGCATGCTCGCTTCGGGATCGCGGTCGCATGTCTCCTGCGGGCGACTGACGTCGACGCAAGGACCGTGCCGGATCGACTCACCAAACGAGCCGACTACCACGCAGTGCGGCAGACCTCTTGGAGGTTTCCTTGCGCCAGATTTCCTCGTCTACGACCCTTCGCAGGCGATCAGGCGACGGCGCGATCTATAGCCCGCGCCTCCCCCAGCGGTAAAGAGACTGACAGGGATGATGGCCAAAATGCCTAATTCTCCGCTGGCTTTGACCGGAGACCTTCGCCAAAACGCCTTAAAGAATGACCAATCAGGATCCGACGGCTGCGCCAGCCAGCGTGCCGCCCCCCCTCACTGCAACCTATCGGGCCGCGGACCGTTATGGCTTCCTTGAGCGCGCCGGCGCGCGCATCCGGTACGCCTGGTGGAACAGCCTGGGACCAGGTCCGGCTCGGGGCACTGTGGTCGTCCTGACGGGCCGCGCAGAGTTCATCGAGAAGTATTCGACCGAGATCGTGGGCGAACTCCTGGCGCGGGGCTATGCCGTCGCCGCCATGGACTGGCGAGGCCAGGGCCTGTCCGACCGTCCCCTTGCCGACCGCGGCAAAGGCCATATCGACAATTTCACCACCTATATGGCCGATGTCCGGCTGTTCCTCGACAGCGTTGTGGGGCCTGTCGCGCCCCGGCCCGTCCTGGCGCTCTGCCATTCCATGGGCGGCCACATCCTGATGCGCGATCTCGCCGAGAACGGACCCGGCCCGCTGTCCGCCGCGCTGTTCGTCTCGCCGATGACCGCCCTCTACCGCGAGGCCATGCTGCGGTCCGTCCTGATGCTGATGCCGGAAATCCCGATCGTGGAGGAGCGCTACCTCTTCGGCACCGGACCGTTCATGCTGCTGGCCCGCGAGTTCAATTCCAACTTCGTCACTCACGACGAGCGGCGCTACCGCTTTACCGACGACTGGTTCACGGCCGATCCCCGGCTCGCCCTGGGCGGGCCGACCCTGGGCTGGGGCCGCCAGGCGGTCCGGTCGATGGCCACAGCGCTCGAACCGGGCTACCTCGAACGCATCCAGCTTCCGCTGCTGCTGATCTCAGCAGGGGAAGACCGGCTGATCGATCCCAAGAGCCATGCCCAGGTTGCAGCCCGGCTCCGTCACGGCGAGCACTTCACAATCGCTCACGCCCGCCATGAGATCATGATGGAAACCGACGATATCAGGGCCTTGTTCTGGGAGGCCTTCGATCGGTTGGCGAAAGGCGTGCTGGGCTGACATGACCGAAGTGCAGATGCTGGTGATCGCCGGCGCGTTCATCATCGCCGGCATCGCCAAGGGTGCGATCGGCATCGGCCTCCCGCCCATCGCCATCGGCCTCATGACACTGGCCATCCCGCTCGAGGATTCGCTGGCGATCATGACCATCCCAACGCTGATCACCAACGTCTGGCAGGCGGTCTATGGTGGCGGCTTCTGGCGCCTGTTCCGCCGTTTCTGGACTCTCGCCGTTCCCGGTGTCGCCGCTCTGCTCTTCGTCGCCGCAACTCTGGGGCAATTGGGGTCGGCTCGTGCCACGGCCTGGCTTGGCGTGATGCTGGCGGCTTACTCGGTGGTCGCGCTGCTCGCCTGGCGTCCCAAAGTGTCACTGGCAAACGAGCGCTGGGCCAATCCGCTGATCGGCATTTCCAGCGGCGCCATTGCCGGCGTCACCGGCATCTCCGCCGTTCCCTTCCTGCCCTACATGCAGTCGCTCGACATCAACAAGGATGATCTCGTTCAGGCATTGGGCATCATGTTCATCTTCCTGATCGGTGCGCTCAGCCTGGCGCTTTTCCGGCAAGGCGCCTTCGACGCGACCAACACCATCGGTGGCTTTGCGGCGGTGATACCGACGTCGATCGGTGTCTGGCTCGGGCAAAAGTCGCGCGAAGCGCTGTCACCCGAGATGTTCCGTCGCATCTTCCTCGTCGGCTTGCTGGGCATCGGCCTGCACATGACCCGCGGCTTGCTATAAACTGGAACCCATGTCCCTCCCCCCTTTCAAGGTCACCATCTGCGGCATCCCCGAGCTGCCGCAGCATTGCTCGGTCGGCGTCAGCCATGTCCTGTCGATCATCGACACCCACGAGCCCCGCCCGCTGGCGCTCGACGACTATTTCGAGATCGACCACGAGTTGATCCGCTTCGACGACGTGGTCGCGGAGTATCCGGGCTTCGAAGCCTGCACGCCGGCGCATATCGAGAAGGTGCTGGCGTTCGGCGAGCGCATCCACGCGCGGCCCGACGGCCATGTGCTGGTGCACTGCCATGCCGGCGTCTCGCGCTCGACCGCGGCTGCAGCCATCCTCATGGCGCAGAATGCGCCGGGTTACGAAGAACAAGCCTTCCTGAAGCTGCTCGAACTGCGCAAGCATGGCTGGCCCAACACGCGCATGGTCCAGTTTGCCGATACGCTTCTGAAGCGCGACGGCGCGATGCTGCGGGGGCTCGTCGCCTACCGTAAGGCGCTGCTCAAGGTGAAGCCGCACCTCACCGAGATCATCCGCAACATCGGCCGCGGCCACGAAATCCCGGCGTAGTCGTCGAGGGCGCGCCACTCATTGGCACGCCCTCAACTGTCTTAGCTGCGGTGGAATACCAGCGTCCGCACCTCGATGCTCTCCCGCGGCGGAGCGTCAACCGCCGCGGTCGGATCGGTGAAGGCGCTGTGCGGTGTGAAGCGCGCGGGGACGCCGGTGGACGTATCGGAGCACTTCAGGAGAAGTGCTTCGTCGGTCTGCATCTGCGGCACGTAGTACCAGCGATGCGTCGGATTGTACTTCACGGAATAGGTCTCACCGACACGATGCGGGTAGACGAGATCGGACGGCACCAGATCGTCGGAATGGATGGTTGTTGCGTCGCATACGGCGAGCGGTGAATCCTGCAGCGGACCCTTGATCGGCCGCCACAGGTTGATGACCTGGACGCGCCCCATCAGCAGCTCCTCTGCCTCGTCCGGCAACAGGTCGCGCACGCGTTGCGGACCGGACCGCGCGGTGTGATCGATATGGACGCGACGCACCGGCTGGCGCGGCGCATCGGCCTGCGTCTCCGCGTCGGGCACGCGGCGGCGGGTCGTATGGTCGAAGATGTGAACACGATAGGCGCCCGTCGCCTGCTTCACGAGGCGCTCGACCTCGGGATAGTAGACACGACGCACTTCCTCATCGTCGAAGAAATCCTTCACCGCGCTGCGATGCTGCAGCAGTGCGAACCCATTGGCGTCGAGCGACACGTGATCGGCAATCGGTCGGGCATCGCGGATCTTCACCGCATGCGCCTCATGCTCGGCATTGGTACGCGGCACGCCTGCCGGCGGATCGAACGTGTAGTTGCGCGGCCGCTCCGTCATCGGCACGAGATAGTTCATGTCGGCGGTGACGTGGGACAGGTTGGACAGGATTTCGAGATTTTCTTGCAGCGTCATGGGGGCAGGACCTCCGAATGTGTTCGGATGATCTTGGGCCTGCTGCCTTTACGCGCCATGGAGAAGAGTTACAGCGCTCCATGAGGGGAGATTATCCGAAAGAAAAACTCTTCTCCGGACAGGCCACGACACAGCACGTTCAGGTTGCCGCGGGTTCCTGCGCATAGGCCGATGCCAGACGACGGTGGAAATCGACGATCAATGCGCCGTCACTCGCGCACGCAGTTCCTGCAGTTCGATCAGCCTGCAACTGCTCGCAGGCTTGCTTGATGAGGCCCACCGCCGGGGTGTGCTCTTCGACAGCGCCACCAAAGACATGGGTGAAGAGTCGCGTGCGCAGGAACGTGTGCGGGACGATCTGCTCGACGATCGCGAGCGCTCCCGCCCGGCGCACCGCCAGCAACGGCCAACGCCACAGCAAGTCCGATGATGGCCCGTGCTCGGCCAGCAGATGCTCGACGCAGACTTTCCAGTTGCAGCCGATATCGGTCGCCAATGTGCCGCCGTAAGCTGGCAGATCGCCGCCGAGCTCTGGCGCGGCTGCCGATGAGCCCAGGCTGAAGAACACGAGGCCTGAGACGGTCGTGCAGGCCAGGTTGGCCAGATGCAGATCCGTCGACTGCAGATCCTTGGGGGCGACTGGCGCTGGGGCGCTCAGAAAGCGGCCCTGAAGGTCATAGGTCCAACCATGGAAGCGGCAGCGGAAGCTCTGGCAGTTGCCCGAGGGTGTCCCCACGACCTGCATGTTCTGGTGCCGACAGGCATTACGGAGGACGCGTACAACGCCTTCCCCGTCACGAACACCAAAGACGCTCCAGCCCCCCACGCTGGCCGCCAGGAAGTCCCCTGGACGCCCGATCTGGGCCTCCGCGCAGAGCGGCAGCCAATCGCCCGAGAAAACCGTGCGTTTCTCGGTCTGGAAGGCGTCGCCGCCGGTGTAATCCTCGGTTTTCATATATTTAGTATACAATATTGGAGGATTTCGATTCAATTTTGACTCATATCAGCAAAATTGTATACAATCATGCTTCCAACCCGAAGGAGGCCTCAAATGGCAAAGAGTGCGTTCCGTCAGGCTCTCGAAGAAGCGATCGAACAGCGTCATTCGGCCGTACATCCCTGGAGCGAGGCCTGGACCTCGGGAAAGCTCGACCGGCGGCTGCTGGGCGAGTGGGTAAAGCAGCACTTCCATTATGTGAGCCACTTCTCGGAGTGGTTGGGTGTCGTCTACGCTTCCTGCCCGCATTGGGACGTGCAGCACTTCCTGCTGGAGAACATCACCGAGGAAGAAGGCTTCGTCGGCTCCGGCGACTTCGCGGCCGTGCGTCATTCCGATCTCCTGCTCGACTTTGCCGAGACCTGCGGCATGAAGCGGTCGGAAGTCCTGGCAGCCCAGGTCAATGGTGAGCTCTTGCCCGAAACCATGGGCCTGCAAAGCTGGTGCGCCACGCAGGCTCACAAACCCTTCGTCGAAGCACTGTCGGGCCTGCTGATCGGCCTCGAAAGCCAGGTGCCGCGCATCTACAGCAAGACCACGCCGCCTCTCCTCGAGAAGTACGGCTTCGCCGAGGATGAGGTGACCTTCTTCACCCTGCATATCGTGGCTGATGCCGAACATGGCGAGAAAGGCTTCGAGATCGTGGAGAAGTACGCCACCACAGACGAACAGCGCACGGCCTGCGTCCGGCTCGTCAAGGAAGCGACCATGATGCGCCGCCTCTATCTCGACGGCCTCTATCGCAAGTTCCTGGTGCAGCCGCAGGCGGAAGGTAAGAAGCTCGCAGCCTAATCTCGTAGCGTAGCCAGGGATCGAAGCGTGCATACCTACAACACTCTCACCCTCGCCGAGGCACACACCATCCTCGACGCGGCGCAGAAGAAAGCAGAGGAGCTCGGTATCCCCGAGGTCCTCTGCGTGGCCGACAATGCGGGCTATCCGATTGCGCTCCGACGGCTCGACGGTGGCAAGGTGACGAGCGTCCAGATCGCGATGAACAAGGCGTTCACCGCGGCGGGCCATCGCAAGCGCACCGACAATTACAAGAACGCCTATCCCGGTGAAGAGGCGTTCGGCATCTTCACCCAGCACGAAGGCCGCTTCACGGTGTTCGTGGGCGGCTTTCCGATCTTCGTCGACGGCCAGTGCGTCGGCTCCGTCGCAGCCTCCGGCGGCAACGGCGAACAGGACATCGCCTGCTGCGAAGCCGGCATCGCCGCCTTCATGGCGACCTTGAAGGCCTGATCATGGCCGCCGACCGCACCTCTCTTAGCAAAGTCGTCAGCGACCAGATTCGCGGTCAGATCCTCGAAGGCAAGTTCCGTCCCGGCGAGCGTCTGGTCGAGGACAGGCTCTCCGCCGATCTCGGCGTATCGCGCGTGCCGGTGCGCGAGGCCCTGCTCGGCCTTTCCATCGAAGGGCTGGTGCGGTTGGAGCCGCGCCGCGGCGCCACCGTGGCCGAGATAACGCCAGAGATAGTGGCCGAGCTGGTGGAAGTCCGCGCCCTGCTGGAGGGCCAGAACGCCCGCCTGGCGGCGCGCCGTCACGACCCCGAGATCGTGGCGCAGCTACGCGAGACGCTGAAGCGCGGCAACGAGGCCGCGGAGACCGGCACGCCCGATCAGCTTGCGCGACTGAACGGCGAGTTCCACGAGCGCCTGGCCGAAGCCAGCCGCAACTCGGTGCTGACGGAGGTGATGCGCTCCCTGCGTGAACGCACCAGCATCGCCTTCGCTATCAACGGCCGCGACCGTGCCCGCGAGGACTGGAAGGAACATGCCGGCATCCTGGCCGCCGTGATCGACGGTGACGAGGAATTGGCGGCATTGCTGGCGACGCGCCACGTCCACAAAGCCGCCGAAGCCTTCGCGCGGGCGCACGCCGCCGCGGCAAACGACGCGGCGGACTGAAAGACAGGAGCGAACTACCGGCCCTTCATCGGCAAGCCGCCGAGATGCGTGCCGGCATCGACGATCAGGAATTCGCCGGTGATGTTGCTGGCGCTGGTCAGGAAGAAGATCGCCGCCTCGGCCATCTGCTCGGGCGTGCCGGCCTGGCGCAACGGCGTCGTCTGTTCCTGGGCTTGCTTCAGCTTTTCATAGTTCTCCTCGCCCAGAGCGCCCAGCAGCCAGCGCGTCTGGATGAAGCCCGGACACACGGTGTTCACACGAACCGCCGGCCCGAACCAGCGCGCCAGGGACAGCGTCAGCGTGTTGAGCGCGCCCTTCGAGGCCGCGTAGGGGATCGACGTGCCGACACCCATCACGCCCGCGATCGAGGAGATGTTCACAATCGAGCCACGATCCTGGTTCTCGTCCCACTGCTTCTTCATCGTGGGATAGACGGCCCGGCTCATCATGTAGGGGCCGGTGACGTTGACCCTCAGGATGCGATCGAAGTCCTCCGGCGTCACACCGTCGAGGTCGCCCTGGTTCTGGAACTTGGTCGTACCGGCATTGTTGATCAGGCCGTCGATACGGCCCCACTTCTTCATAGTCTCGGCGGCGAGCTTCTTGCAGTCCGCGTCCTGGCCCATGTCGGCCTGCACCAGGATAGCTTCGACACCCTTGGCCTTCACCGCCTCGTAGGTCGCGTCGGCTTCCTTCTTGCTCTTGGTGTAGTTGATCACGACGTTCCAGCCGCGGCCTGCCAGATCGATCGCACATGCAGCGCCCAGACCTGTCGCCGAGCCCGTTACGATCGCGACCTTGTTCGATTTCGCCATGCTTCTCTCCCGATATCTCGCGGCCCCTTTCATAGGCTAGGATCGCCCCGCAAAGCAAAGAAGTGGGAGCGCGGGCGGAACATGGCCGATCTGTTTTCGATGAAGGGGCGCGTCGTTCTGCTGACCGGCGCATCGCGCGGATTGGGTCGCGACATGGCGCTGACCTTGGCAGGCGCTGGCGCCACCGTCCTCTGCGCCGGCCGCACCGTGAAGGAACTCGAGACCACCGTACGCGCGATCACGCGCAAGGGCGGCAAGGCCCATGTCGTGCCGCTGGATATCACCGACGAAGCGGCCGTCTGCCAGCAGGTCGAGGCGATCGTGCGCCGGCACCGACGCATCGACGTGCTGATCAACAATGCCGGCATCCTCTACCGTCAGGATGCCGTCGACACACCGACCGAGACGTTTCGCAAGACGATCGAGACGGACCTCGTCGCCCAGTTCGTCGTGGCGCGCGAAGTCGGCCGCCACATGCTGAAGCGCAAGTACGGCCGCATCGTCAACATCTCCTCGGTCATGGCAATCCTCGGCCGCGCCTCGGTGGCGGGCTATGTCGCGGCCAAGCATGGTGTCGTTGGCCTCACCAAGACGCTGGCGGCGGAACTCGGCCCCAACATCACGGTGAACGCCATCGCACCGGGCTACATCCGCACGGAGATCAACGTGGCGCTGCAGAAGAACCGCGACTTCAGCGACATGCTGGAGCGCCGTACTGCGGCCAGCCGCTGGGGCAAGCCCGAAGACCTGCGTGGCGCGTTGCTGCTCCTGGCCTCCGACGCCGGCGCCTACATCACCGGCCATACGCTGGTGGTCGATGGCGGTCTGACGACGATCCTGGCCTGACCATGCATCTCACGTCGATGCCCCGATGGGCGATCCTGCTGCTTGGTGTCGTGCTGCTCACCCTCGGTTTTGCCGCCCACAAAGGCTGGCTCCGCGACCCATCGCTGGCGCGGACTGACTATATCGGCGGGACCGACGTGTCGGTCGAGGACGCGAAGCTCTACCGCGCCGTGCCGTTCGAATGGCGGGTGAACACCGCGGGCGGATCGTTCAAGGGCGACGACCGGGCGTATGTGCGCATCGACACTTCAGGTGAGAGCACCCTGCTCTGCGGCTGGATCCGGCTCGACAAGGGTGGTGCCTCCATACGCGCGACGCGATGGCTGAGCGAAGCCCGCCTCAAGATCGGCGAGCTGAAAGTCTCGGCTCTCTTCATCGCGCCGGTCGAGAAAGCGCCAGGCGATGGGCTGAGCGCCGGCTGCGCCCGCCTCGATCCCGGCGTGAAGCCCGCCGTCGATGCGCCGCTGGTGCTGGAAGGTCCGCCCGTTCGGGAATGACCGACCGCGGCAATCAATCGACGCCGTTGCGGCCGTGCTTCAGGAAGGCCGGCCGCTCGCTCAGCCGGCCATAGTAGGCCGCGACGGCTGGAAACGCCGGTCGCTCCATCGCCGTCATGAACCAGCGATTGACCGACAGGCCGATCGGGATGTCGGCCAGCGTGAAGCGATCGCCGGCGATGTAGGCGCCCGTCGTGGCAAGTTGCGCCTCGACGATGCCGACCATGCGCATCCATTCCTTCTTCGACGCTTCGATCTGGTGTGGATCATCGTAGGCGGGATTGCGTCGGGCGATGGCCGAAAAGGCATAGCGCCAGGCAGTGTTGAACTCTGTCGCCTGCCAGTCGATCCATTTCTCGATCTCGGCACGACGGCGTGGATCGCGCGGCAGCAGGGTTTCCGCGCTTTGCTTGTTGGCGAGGTAACGGATGATCGTGTTGCTTTCCCACAGCACGAAATTGCCATCGACGATCACCGGCACGAGGCCGTTGGGGTTCTGCGTCAGCTCCGGCCCCGAATCGTGCCGCGTGTAGGCAACTCCCAGTTCCTCGCAGGTCCACAGGACCTTGCGGACATTGATCGATGTCGCCTTGCCCAGGATCTTGAGCATCACTTCCCCAGCCGACGCATGATCTCCGCGACGATATCGGACGGCACGCCCTCGACATCGACGATGATCGGATGTTCGTCGGGCTCGGGTTCCTGCAGGGTCGCGAACTGGCTGTCGAGCAGGCCGACCGGCATGAAGTGCTCGTGCCGCGCCGCCATGCGACGCTGGATGAGATCGCGCGCCCCCCGGAGATAGACCAGCGCCACCTCCGGCCGATCTCCGACGATGATGGCACGGTAGGCGCGTTTCAGGGCCGAGCAGGTGACCACCCCCTTCTCGCCCTGTACCCGCCAGACGTCGATCTCGCGTGCAATCGATTGCAGCCAGGGCAGCCGGTCGGCGTCGGTAAGCGGCGTGCCGCTCTTCATCTTCTCGACATTGGCGCGTGGATGGAGGTCGTCGCCTTCGAGGAAACGTGCGCCCAACGCCCCTGCCAGCATGGCAGCGACGGTTGTCTTGCCTGAACCCGACACGCCCATGACGACGATGATGGTCTTCATTGGCCACGAGCCTATCATGGGCGCGGCTCGGAAAACGAACGGGAGAGACGGATGCAGCTTGGCATGGTCGGCCTGGGACGCATGGGAGGTAATCTCGTGCGGCGCCTGGCGCGGCAGGGACACGAATGCATCGTGTTCGACGAAAATCCGGCGGCAGTCGCCTCTTTGGCTGGCGAGCATGTCCAGGGCGGCGCCGATCTTGCCGACCTGGTACGCCGCCTCGCAAAGCCGCGTGCCGTTTGGGTGATGTTGCCGGCCGGAGAGATCACCGAGCAGACCGTCGCCCACCTGGGGACGCTACTGGAACCCGGCGATACGATCATCGACGGCGGCAACACCTTCTTTCACGACGACGTGCGTCGCGCCGGGGGCATGAAGGCTAAGAGCATCCACTATCTCGATTGCGGGACCAGCGGCGGCGTCTGGGGTCTGGAGCGCGGCTACTGCCTGATGATCGGCGGCGCCAAGGAAGCCGTCGATCGACTCGACCCGGTCTTCCAGGCGCTTTCCCCGGGCGGCGGCACGATCGCCAAGACGCCTCACCGCGACGGCCGCGACCCCCGGGTCGAACGCGGCTACCTGCACTGTGGCCCGAGCGGCGCCGGCCACTTCGTGAAGATGATCCATAACGGCATCGAGTACGGCATGATGCAGGCCTTCGCCGAAGGCTTCGAGATCCTGAAGAAGGCCTCTTCTCCGCACATACCGGAGGAGCGGCGCTACGACTTCGATCTCGCCGACGTCGCCGAGGTCTGGCGGCGCGGCAGCGTGGTCAGCTCCTGGCTGCTCGACCTGACGGCGTCGGCGCTGGCCGAGGATCCGGCGCTCGGCAAATACTCGGGCTTCGTCGAGGACTCGGGCGAAGGCCGCTGGACGATCAACACGGCCATCGAAGAGGCCGTGCCGGCCGATGTCCTGTCGGCAGCGCTCTACGCCCGCTTCCGGTCACGCGACCAGGCAGGCACGGCCAACAAGCTGCTATCCGCCATGCGCCACGCCTTCGGCGGCCATGTCGAACCCAAGAAGTAGCTAGAGGAACGACATGCCGCCGCTGAGCGCGACGGTCTGGCCAGTCATGTAGGCGTTGCCGATCACCATCATCACAGCCTGAGCGCATTCCTCTGCCGTGCCGAACCGGCCAAGCGGAATGCGGTCCGGCGACGAGGCGAGGCCTGAGCGGACCATGTCGGTCTCGATCAGCGAGGGCGCCACGGCGTTGACAGTGACTCCGTCCTTCACGACGCGCGCGGCGTAGCCGCGGGTCAGGCCTTCCATACCAGCCTTGGAGGCATTGTAGTGCGGCCCGATGCCTCCCGCGCCGCGCGCCGCACCGGAAGAGACGTTGACGATGCGGCCCCATTTGCGGACGCGCATGCCAGGCAGGACGGCCTTCGTGCAGAGGAAGGCCGACTTCAGGTTCACCGCGATCGTGCGGTCGAATTCCTCTTCGGTGAGATCGTCGATCCCGCGGATGATCGCGAGGCCGGCATTGTTCACCAGCACATCGACCGGCCCCAGCTCGCGCTCCACCGCCGCCACCATGTCGGCAACGGCACTAGCGTCGGACACGTCGGCCGCCACATCCATGGCCTTGCCGCCCTCGCGGCGGATCGCGGCGACGACGTCGCGCGCGTCGGCGGCACGTTCGCGATAGTTCACGGCAACGGCTGCCCCCGCTTCTGCCAGCGAAAGCGCGACCGCACGACCGATGCCACGCGAGGCGCCAGTAACCAGGGCTGTCCGGCCTGCCAGCGTTCTCAAGGTCAGACCTCGTCCACGCCGAAGGCCTGACGCATGGCCTTCACACCCTCCTGATGTGGCGTCCACAGGCGACCGCCGACCAGGCCGCCATCGACCACGAGATCGTGGCCGTTGATGAAGGTCGAGTCGTCGGAGGCAAGGAATACGGCCGCGTGCGCAATGTCGTCCGTGATGCCGGCACGCGGGATCGGCTGGTTCTTGGCCATGCTGGCCTTTACCGCCTCTGCGTAACCGTCGGCCTTGTCAGCCGGCAGCCCGAGCGCCTTGGCGAAGATGCCGGTGGCGATTCCGCCGGGCGAGATCGAGTTCACGCGCACACCCTTCTCGCCGAGCTGCATGGAAACACAGACGGTGAGATGCACGACGGCGGCCTTGGCGGCGCTGTAGATCATCGAGGTCGAGTAGCCGGCCCGGCGGGCGGCGACGCTGCCATTGTTGATGATGCTGCCCGAACCCTGCTTCATCATGATCGGAGCGGCATGCTTCATGCCGAGCATCACCGAGCGCACCAGGGTCGCCATGGCCGCATCGAAGCCCTCGACCGGCACGGTCTCGATGCCGCCGACCGGGGCCGGCCCACCGGCATTGTTGAAGAGGCAGTCGAGCCGGCCCCACTTGGCGAGGCAGGTATCGAGCACCTTCTTCACATCGGCTTCCTGCGTGGCATCTGCCTGCACGAACACGCAGCGATCCTTGCCCAGTGCCTCCTCCAGGGAGCGGCCGAGCTCGGCACGCCGGCCGGTGGCGACCACCCGGGCGCCCTCTGCGACGAAAAGCTCGACCGTGCGGCGGCCAATGCCGCTCGTTGCGCCGGTCACGATGGTGATCTTGCCGTCGAGCTTGCCCATGAAAATCTCCCCTTTTGGCTGGATGGGATGATACACCAACGCCCACGAGGAGAAGCGCATGACGGTGTTGGGTATTCTGGGCGGAAGTGGCGTCTACGATATCGCCGGTCTCGAGAAGGCCGAGTGGCGGCGGGTGGCCTCGCCCTTCGGCGAGACGTCCGACGAGTTCCTGTTCGGCGTCCTCGACGGGCTCGATGTCGTGTTCGTGCCGCGCCATGGCCGCGGCCACCGCCATTCGCCGACCTCGATCAACTACCGGGCCAACATCGACGCCCTGAAGCGCGTCGGCGTCACCGACATCCTCTCGCTCTCGGCCTGCGGCTCGCTGCGCGAGGATCTGCCGCCGGGGCACTTCGTCGTCGTCGACCAGTTCATCGACCGCACCTTCGCCCGCGAGAAGAGCTTCTTTGGCGAAGGGCTGGTGGCGCACGTCTCGATGGCGCAACCGACCTGCAACCGCCTGGCGCATGCCGTCCACGATTGCGCCAAGGCAGCGGGCTTTCCCGTGAAGTTCGGCGGCACCTACATCGCGATGGAAGGCCCGCAATTCTCGAGCCTGGCCGAGTCCAAGCTCTACCGGAGCTGGGGCTGTGACGTCATCGGCATGACCAACATGCCGGAGGCCAAGCTCGCCCGCGAAGCGGAGATTTGTTACGTCACCGTCGCCATGGTCACCGACTTCGACTGCTGGCATCCCGATCACGACCATGTGCAGGTCGCCGATATCGTGCGTGTCCTGCTCGACAATGCCGAGAAGGCCAAGACGCTAGTCACCATGATCGCGCCGCGCCTCAAGGAAACGCGACCCGAAGTATGCCCCGCCGGCTGCGACCGGGCATTGGAGCATGCGCTCATCACCGCACCGGCTGCTCGATCGCCCGAGATTGTCGCGAAGCTCGATGCCGTGGCCGGCCGGGTTCTGAAGCCGTAGGGATTAGCGTCGTTGCAACGGCGCTCCCATCAGTCGTGAGATCTCTTTGGCCGCGGTAATCAAAAGCGGGATGTAGCGGTCCATCACTGCGGGCTGCAGACGCTCCACAGGAACCGTCAATCCCAGGGCGGCCAGAGGCCGGTCGGCATGATCGTAGACCACGGCCGCCGCACCGCCGACCTGCTCACGCCATTCACCGACATTCGTCGAGAAGCCATCGCGCCGCGCCTTCTCCAGGACCGTCAGCAAGTCCGCCCGCCGGCAGACCGTGTGCGGCGTGAAGCGCGGCAACTCCTCCGGCAAGGCCATCAACGCCTCGAGCGGCTGAACCGAAAGCAGGGCTTTGCCGGTTGCGACGCAATGCGCCGGCGTGCGTTGGCCGATCCGTGAATAGGCACGAACCGGTTGGGTGCTCTCGATATTATGGATGGAGACAACCTCGCAGGTCGTCATATCGAGGACGGACAGGTGGGCAGTCTCGTCGACCTCCGCCACCAACCTCTGCATGGTCGGCGCCGCGACACGGGCGACATCGAGGCGACCGATGACGAGGGCGCCCAGCTCCCACAACTTCGTCGTCACCGTGTATCGATGATCGATCGACGCCACATATCCTTGGCCCATCAGCGTCTGCAGTAGACGGTGCACGTTGCTCTTGGAAAGGCCAAGGCTCTTGGCGAGTTCGGTGACGCCAAGCGGAGTGGCGCTGGCGGCAAGGGCCTCCAGGATCGACAGCGCCTTGACGACCGTCGTGTCCATGCCGCCGGCGCCCACTGTCAATCGAGCGAGATGTTCAGCGAACGGACCAGCGGCTCCCATAGCGCACGGTCCTTGGCGAGATACTTCTCTGCCGATCCCGCTTCCTGCGGGCCCGGGATGACGATCGCCAGCGATTCAAAGCGCGCCTGCAGAACCCCGCTGGCCAGGATCTTGTTGATTGCGGCCTCCAACCGGCTCACCACGGCGGCCGGCGTCGCCTTGGGGACGGTCAAGCCGTACCAGCCCAGCGCCTCGAACCCCGGATAGCCGCTCTCGGCAACAGTTGGGATCCCCGGGGCGACGGCTAGTCGCTTGGCACTCGTGATGGCGAGCGGCACGACCGTATGCTGCGAGATCTGCGGCAGTGCACCGGAGATCACCTCGGAGAACATCTGCACCTCGTTCGACAGCAGCGCCCGCATGGCGCCGGCACTGCCTGGATACGGAACGTGCATCATCTTGATCCCGGCGCGCTGCGCAAACAACTCTGCCGCGAGATGCAGCGACGATCCCAGGCCCGGCGACGAATAGTTGATCTTGCCTGGATTAGCCTTCGCATAGTCGACGAATTGAGCCAGCGTCTTGGCTGGAAACTGCGGATTGACGATGAACACCACCGGCACCTCGGCGATGATCGAGATCATCCGGAAGTCGCGGTCGGTGTCGTAGGTCAGCCCCTTTTTCAGCAGCGGGTTCAGCGTGTAGGTAGTGCCTGTCCCGAGCAGCAATGTGTAGCCGTCAGGCGCGGCATTTGCGGCCGCCGTTGCTCCGATGGCCGTGGCCGCGCCGCCTTTATTGTCCACGATCACCGGTTGGCCGAGTTCCTTGGCCAGCGGTTCGGCAAGTACGCGCGCCAGCAGGTCATTCGTGGCGCCCGGTGGATAGGGAACAATGAGCTTGATGGGCCTGTCCGGGTATTGCGCGACTGCGGCGCCCGCAAAAGCAAACGTAAGAGCCACGGCACACGCTAGGGCGCCGCAAAATTTCTTCCCGAACACATTTCCTCCCGATGGTTTGTCAGTCTTGTCGTCAGTGCGGCTAGGTATTCAGGCAGCCGCCTGCTCGCGGTCTATCTCGAGCGCACCTGCCTTCAATCGCGGTATGAGTTCACGACCGAAATCCGCGACATCCCCCAGCGGGTCGAATCCACGGATCAGGAACGAAGCGACGCCGAGGCGGTAGTACTTCAGCATCGCCGCCGCGACCTGCTCGGGCGTTCCGACGAGGCATGATGTATTGCCCTTGCCGGCTGCCGCGCCAGCCACCGGCATCCACAGCCGCTCGTCGTGCACGTCGCCACGACGGGCGAGTTCGACCAGACGTTCGGCGGACTTGTCCTGCGGCTTGGTCGGCAAGCCACCCGCCTGCAGATCAGCGAGAATCTTCTTCGCTTTGTCCCATGCCGCGCCTTCCGTGTCGGCGATGATCGGGCGGAACGACACATTGAAGCGAGGCTGGCGGCCGTTGGGCTGCATCATGCGTCGCAACTCGGCGATACGTTCGGCCGTCTCGGCAAGCGGCTCGCCGAACATGGCGAAGGTATCGCAGTGCCGGGCCCCCATCTCCATCGCCCCCGGAGACGAGCCGCCGAAGAACAGCGGCGGATAGGGTTGCTGGAAGGGCTTGGCCTCGGAGAACACGTCCTTGAAGCGGTAGAACCTGCCCTCGAAATCGAACGGTGTCGTCGAGGTCCAGACCTTGCGCATTACTTCGAGATACTCGGAGGCACGCTGATAGCGCTCCTCCTTCGGCGAAAAGTCGCCCTCACGCTGCTGGTCGGCATCGCTGTTGCCGACGATGATGTGGAGGGCAAGGCGCCCACCCGATAGCTGATCCATCGTCGCGGCCGCACGCGCAGCGAGTGTCGGCGCCACGACGCCAGGCCGATGGGCGATCAGGTAGGAGAGTTTCTCCGTGTGCGCGGCCGCGTAAGTCGCGACGCCGAAGCCGTCAGCCGACGAGGCGTAATAGCCAACCAGGACGTAGTCGAAGCCCGCGGTTTCGTGGGCCTGTGCGAATTCGCGAAGGAACGACCGCGAAATGCCGCCCGCGATCACATGCAACGCCGTGCCCTGAGGGGGAGCAACCCCGATCATCCCAATCACCTTCACGGGCATTGCTTTCTCCAATGATGTTCTATATATTAGAATGCTGTTCTAAAATACTGAGCGCAGCGAAGTTTGCTGTCAAGGCAGGCATTCCGCCGTCTATAAGGCCGCGGTCCATGTCCCGCTTATTGCCCCCGCCTACCACCCTTCGTGACGCCTGCACCGAGATCGCCGAAGCAGCAGCCGTCGAAATCATGCGCATCTACGCCGGCGATCTCGGCGTGCGTAACAAGGCCGACAAGAGCCCGGTCACCGATGCCGATCATGCGGCGGAGGCGGTCATCCTGGCGGGGCTGCACAAGCTCACGCCAGGTGTAGCCATCGTCGCCGAGGAGGAGATGGCGGCCGGCCGCAAGCCTACGCTCGATGGCGGGCCGTTCTGGCTGGTCGATCCGCTCGATGGCACCAAGGAGTTCATCAAGAGGAACGGCGAGTTCACCGTGAACATCGCCCTGATCGAGAATGGCCGCCCGACGCTCGGCATCGTGCTGGCGCCGGCGACCGGTCTCCTGTGGCGCGGTGCGGCCAGCCTCGGCGCCGATAAGCGCGAGCGTGGCGGCGCCTTCACCGCGATCGCTACACGCTCACCGCCGCCTCAAGGCCTCACGGCCTGCGCCAGCCGCAGCCATGCGATCTACAGCGATCTCAATATCTGGTTCCGCTCCCAGAACCTCACCGTCGCCGAGCGGCTGGAAGCAGGATCGTCGCTCAAGTTCTGCCTGATCGCCGAAGGCAGAGCCGATATCTATCCGCGCTTCGGACCCACCAGCGAATGGGATACGGCGGCGGGCCAGGGCGTCCTCGAAGCCGCCGGCGGTGAAGTCGTGACGGTCAGCGGCAAGCCCCTGACCTACGGCCATCCGCCGTTCCTCAATCCGCATTTCATCGCCCGCACCAAGGCGGCGCGATGAAGGTTGTCGAGCCGACAGCGCAATCGGTTGCCGAGGCGGCGACACTTCTACGCGACGGCAAGCTGGTCGCCTTCCCGACCGAGACGGTCTACGGGCTGGGTGGCGACGCGACCAACGAGCGTGCGGTTGCCGCGATCTTCGACGCCAAGGGCCGGCCGCAGTTCAATCCCCTGATCAGCCATGTGCTGGATGCTGCCGCAGCGCGGCAGTTCGTGCGCTGGAACGAGACGGCGGAAAAACTGGCCGCCCGTTTCTGGCCCGGTCCCCTCACCCTGGTGCTGCCGCGTTCCAAAGGATCGCCCATCTCGCTTCTGGCGACGGCCGGTCTCGATACAGTGGCGATCCGTGCACCTTCGCATCCCATGGCGCAGGCACTGATCCGTGCCGCCGGTCGTCCTGTCGCCGCGCCATCGGCAAATCGCAGCGGCGCTATAAGCCCGACGCGGGCCGAGCATGTCGCGGAGTCGCTGGGCGACAAAGTGCCGATGATCCTCGATGGCGGCCCCTGCCTGGTCGGAGTCGAGTCGACCGTACTCGATCTCTCGACGGCAACGCCGATCCTGCTGCGGCCCGGCGGCGCGACGAGAGAGTCGATCGAGGCGGTGATCGGCCCGATTGCGCTCAGCGACGCCATTCCGAACGGCGAGGCCGCGCACAAGTCGCCTGGCCAGATGCAAAGCCACTACGCACCAGAGCGGCCGGTGCGGCTTGAGGCAATCAGCGTTGCGGCCGACGAAGGCTTACTGGCTTTCGGTCCGACTGTGCCCACAGGCGCCATGCTGACCTACAATCTCAGTCCGACGGCGGACCTTGGCGAAGCGGCAGCCAACCTCTTCTCCATGCTGCGTGCGCTCGACAGGCCGGGCATCGGCCGCATCGCGGTCATGCCCATTCCGCAGACGGGCCTCGGCCTTGCGATCAACGACAGGCTCCGCCGCGCCGCCGCGGATGACGGCACCGGCCGGCACGGCTAGTCTGCGGCAAACGAGAGGAAACAATGCCCGATACCGTTCTTGCGCCTGTGATTCCGACCGTGCCGGTCACTCCTGCCCTTCTGGAGGCGCTGCGCGCCATCGTCGGCGACAAGGGGTTGATTCAGGACGAACCGGGCAAGCAACCCTTCGTCACCGACTGGCGCGGCTCGATCGTGGGCAATGCCGCCGTGGTGGTGCGGCCGGCAAACGTCGAGGAAGTCTCCAAGGTCGTGAAGCTGTGCCACGACAACGGCATCGCCATCGTGCCGCAGGCCGGTAACACCGGCCTGATGGGCGGCGCCACGCCCTATCCCTCGCACACCGGCATCGTCCTGTCGGTCGGCCGCATGAACAAGGTCCTGAACGTCGACCCGGTCGGTTATTCGATGACCGTCGAAGCCGGCTGCATCCTGCAGACCCTGCAGGAGACGGCAGCCAGCCACGACCGCTTCCTACCGCTCAGCCTCGGCGCCCAGGGTTCGTGCATGATCGGCGGCAATCTCTCGACCAACGCGGGGGGCGTGCAGGTGCTGCGCTACGGCAATGCGCGCAATCTGGTAATGGGCCTCGAGGTCGTGCTGCCGAACGGCGACATCTGGAACGGCCTGCGTGCGCTCAAGAAGGACAATACCGGCTACGACCTCAAGCACCTGTTCATGGGTGCCGAAGGCACGCTGGGAATCATCACCAAAGCGGTGCTGAAGCTCTGGCCTGCGCCCAAGGACGTGGCAACGGCCTGGCTCGCCATTCGCGATCCGCAGGCCGCCATCGAGATCCTGTCGGAAGCGCATGCCGCGTCAGAGGACAATGTCGGCTCCTGCGAACTGATGAGCCGCGCCTGCACCGACATGGTGCTGCGCCACATCCCAGGTACACAGGACCCGCTCAAGGCCGATACGCCCTGGTTCCTGCTGCTCGAATGGTCCTCGTCGCGGCCCAAGGCCGATGGCGCCGAGGGCATGTCTGAGAAGATGGAGCAGTTCCTCGCCGACCAAATGGAGACCGGCCGCGTCCTCGATGCTGTGATCGCCCAGAACGAAGCGCAGTCGCGTAACATGTGGGTGATCCGCGAGTCGGTGGCGCCGGCATCGCGCGCCGAAGGTCCCGGCCTCAGCTACGACATCTCGGTCTCGATCTCCAAGATCCCCGACTTCATCGAGAAGGGCATCAAGGCGGCCTACGACGTCCTGCCGTCGATCCGTCCCTATCCGCTCGGCCATATCGGCGACGGCAACCTGCACTTCTCCTTCATGGGGCCGGTGGGCATGGACCGCCAGACGCTGCACCAGTATTCCCCGGCCATCACGCGCGGCGTGAACGATCTGGTCCGCGACATGGCGGGTTCTATTTCGGCCGAGCACGGTATCGGCATCGAGAAGATCGACGAGCTGGCGCACTATCGGTCCAAGATCGAACTCGACACGATGCGCTCCATCAAGCGCGCGCTCGATCCGAAGAACATCATGAACCCTGGCAAGATCCTGCGACTGTGACCGACCTTATCGAACGCCTGCGGGCCATCGTCAGCGACAAGGGCCTCATCCTCGACGAGGACGGCAAGCACCCCTATCTCACCGACTGGCGCGAGACTTATCTCGGCAAGGCGCTGGCCATCGTGCGGCCGGCCACCACCGAAGAGGTGGCGGCCGTCGTGAAGCTCTGTGCGGCCGAGAAGGTCGCGATCGTGCCCCAGGGCGGCAACACCGGCATGATGGGCGGCGGCACGCCGCACGAGGACGGCCACGAGATCGTGCTGTCGCTCAACCGCATGAACCGCATCCTCGATATCGACACGATCGGCTACACGATGACCGTCGAGGCCGGGGTCATCCTGAAGACCATCCAGGAGACCGCCGCGCAGCACGACCGCCTCTTTCCCCTGAGCCTCGGCGCCGAGGGAAGCTGCACCATCGGCGGCAACCTCTCGACCAACGCCGGCGGCGTGCAGGTGCTGCATTACGGCAACGCGCGCCAGCTCGTGCTGGGAATCGAAGTCGTGACGCCGCAGGGCGAGGTCTGGAACGGTCTACGGGCGCTGAAGAAGGACAATACCGGCTACGACCTGCGCGATCTCTATCTCGGCGCAGAGGGCACGCTGGGCATCATCACCAGGGCGGTGCTGAGGCTCTGGCCCAAGCCCAAGGATGTCGCGACGGCCTGGATCGCCGTCCCCTCACCGGAGGCTGCCGTCGAGCTGCTGAGTGGTGCGCACGCCGCCTCCGAAGACAACGTCACCTCCTGCGAGCTGATGGCACGCCAGGGCATCGACTTCGTGCTCGATCATATCCCGGGCTCCACCGATCCCCTGCAGGAGAAGTACGACTGGTACGTGCTTCTCGAATGGTCGTCGACACGGGCGCGCCGGCCCGGCGTCAACGAGACCGGGCTCGCCGAGAAGATGGAAGCCTATCTCGGCGAGGCGATGGAAAAGGGCCTCGTGTTCGATGCAGCGCTCGCCCAGAACGAAGCGCAGGCACGCGCCTTCTGGGCGATCCGCGAGAACCACTCGGAAGGCCAGAAGCGCGAAGGCCCCTCGATCAAGCACGACATCTCTGTGTCGGTGAGCCGCATCGCCGGTTTCATGGCGGAGGGCCTCGCCGCCATGAAGAAGGCCCTGCCCGACTGCCGCCCTGTGGTCTTCGGCCATGTCGGTGACGGCAACCTGCACTTCAATTGCCAGTCGCCGCCGGGCTGGAACAAGGCGCAGTTCATGACCTACCACCACGCCATCAGCGGTGCCGTCTATGACCTTGTGGTGAGCCACGGTGGCTCGATCTCGGCCGAGCATGGTATCGGCCGCCTCAAGGTCGAGGACCTCGCCCACTACCGCAGCAAAGTCGAGCTCGACACGATGCGCACCATCAAGCGCGCCCTCGATCCGCAGAACCTGATGAACCCGGGCAAGATCCTCCAGCTCTGAGGACTGCGCCGCCCCGTGACGCTCTAGTTCCGGGGCGTCCGGTCGTTGCTGCGATCGACGATCTCGTACTGCACGTCGATCACCTTGCGATCCTGACGCGCCGGCGGCTCGGGCGGCGGCGGGCGGCGGAACAGGTTCAGGATCCAGGTCTTGGCCTTGAAGCCCAGCAGCACGATCAATACGACCGCGGCGACGCCTGCGATCACCGCAAAGCCCAGCACCGCCAGTATGACGAAGCCGATCAGCGCGAGGATCGCCTGCAGCCAGACGCGGGCCGGCAGGCGTGACAGCATCTCGAGGAACTGCTTGCCGTTCATGTCGCCCAGCGCTTCTCGAAATCCCAGACCTCGGCGAAGCCCATCAGCTCGTGCATGTCACGATACTGCGGGACCTCGACACCGTTGCTGGTGCCGCGATCCTTGAGATGCGTCCAGGCAAGCCGCATCGCCTCGGCGGCGACACTGAAACCCAGGCCGGGATAGATCGCGAGGTCGAAGCCCCACTTCTTCAGCCGATCGACCTCGACCCGCGGCGTCTTGCCGAACTCGACCATGTTGGCCAGCAGCGGCTTGGTGACTTCGCGGCCGATCCGCTCGAGCTCGGCCTCGGACTCCGGTGACTCGACGAAGATCACATCGGCGCCGGCTTCTTCGTAGAGCCGCGCGCGGCGCAGCGCTTCGTCGAGCCCATGGGCGGTGCGGGCATCGGTGCGCGCCACGATCAACGTTTCCTCGTGACGGCGTGCGTCGGAAGCGACCTTGATCTTGAGCGCCATCTCCTCGGCTGGAACGACTCGCCGGCCCGGCGTATGGCCGCACTTCTTGGGCATCTCCTGATCTTCGATCTGGATTGCGGCAACGCCCGCGGCTTCGTAGCCGCGGATCGTGCGCTGCACATTCAGCAGCCCGCCATATCCGGTATCGGCGTCGGCGATCAGCGGCGTTTCCACCACGGAGCAGATCATCTCGGCGCGGCCCACCATATCCGAATAGGTCGCGAGCCCGGCATCGGGCAGGCCCAGCATCGAGGCCGTAGCGCCATAGCCTGTCATATAGAGCGCCGGAAAGCCCATGCGATCGGCGACGCGCGCAGAGATGCCGTCATAAATACCGGGCGCCAGGATAAACTCACCCTGCGTCAGAAGTGCCCTGAGCTTCGCTGCCTTCGGATTGCCTGCCATTTCCCACTCCTCGCCCGCAAACATGTCGGAGTTGTGTCGCCCCCGCCAGCGTCGAGAGGCCGATACCTGAAATGGAAACGGCCGGCGATCAGAAACCGCCGGCCGTTTCGTTCAACTGTGCTCTATCAGACGGAGACGGGCTTCAGCTCCTGCGAGCCCGCCGACTTGCAGAAAGTCGTGGTCTCGGTGGTGGTCTGACCGTTCTTGGTCGCCGTCAGCTCGATCGGCCGGCAGGTGCTGCCATCGGCGCGCGTCGAGGCCGGAGCAACCGGCTTGGCGGCCACGATGGTCGGCGGCGCCGACGTCGATGAGGAGGACGAGGTCTTGGTCGGCTCGACCGTGTAGGTGGTCGGCACGTTGGTCTCGGAGACGAAGGCATTCTGCGTCGCCTCGGCGAGGCGGCGGCGCTCCTGGTCGTCCAGGGCCCTGCCGACGAGATTGCCGGCCAGGCCGCCGATCAGCGCTCCGCCGACGACACCGCCGACCGAACCGAAGGCGAGACCGCCCACTACGCCACCCAGCGCTGCGCCGACGACGGTGCCCGTCGCCTGGTTCGACGGCCGGCCCTGGTCGTCGGACATGCAACCGGTGGCGAGGCCGAGGGCGGCGATCATGCCGACAACGCGAACCGCGATTCTTCTGAACGAGCGAGCTGCTGTATCGGCAGTCAAGGCAGTCATCTGGTACATCTCCGTTTGTACTCTGGAACGTTCACTCTACCCCAAAGATATAGTTTCCGGCCACGAGCATCGTCTTCGGCCTCTGAATAAGACCGCGGGGCATCACACGACGCCAGCAACAGGCCCGTCTTGATCAACGTGAGGGCGAGGTCATCGCGCTCGGAGTCCGGCGCGTCGGCCAGCGGCTCCTTGGCGGTGCGCTTGGTGATAAGGCAACGATAGAGCGGCGTGCCGTCGGTCAGACGGTCGGTCTGGCGGCAGCGCACGTTGCGCGCCTGCTCCGCCAGGGCATTCACCGCCAGCTTGTGCAATTCCGGATCGTCGACCGAGTCCGCGCCCTGTAGCCTGATTTCACCCGGCCGCCCCTTGATGACAATCAGGTTCAGTGTCTTGCCAAAATGGTCGAAGTTCCCGGCGGCGAATTCGGCGGCCTTGCGTGCGTCCTCGGCGGCCTTCTTGCGCGCCGCTTCTTCGGCTTCCGCCTTCTGCCGGGCCTCGTCTTCGGCGCGCTTCTTCTCGGCGAATGCCGCCTCGGCCCGACGCAGGGCGTCCTCTTCCATCTTGCGCTGCGCCTCGGCTCTGTCCTTGGCGTCCTGCTCGGCCTTGGCCTTGGCCTCCTGCTGCGCCTTCTCGGCCCGCAGCTTTTCTGCCTCCGCCTGTGCCTTGTCTGCGTCCGCCTGTGCTTTGCGCTTCGCCTCTTCGGCGGCCTCGGCTGCTGCCTTAGCCCTCACCGTCTCCGGATCGGGACCGCGGGTCGCCATGGCGTAATAGCCGCCGCCACCCAGCGCCAGGACCAATACCGCGGCAAGCGCGACCCACAGGCCAGTCTTCTTCTTCGGTTCTCCAGACGCCCCATGCGGCGACGGCGCTGCAACCGTCGGCGCTCCCAGGACAGAAACGCGGGTGGCGGGCGTGGAGGTATCCTTGCCCATGACGACGGTAGCGCCTGCTTCGGGAGCCGACGTCATGCCGAGGATCGGCCGCCAGCCTGCAATCGACTGCGGCCGGTCGCGCGCCGCCACCGTCAGGCCGGCATCAACGCCAGCCAGAAGACCTGACGAAAATCCCACCGGCGCAAACTTGGACAACGGCTCGTAGGTGTCGTCCAGCATGCGATCGAAGGCATTGGGCGGCGCCTTGCCCATGATCGCGTGATAGATCGTAGCTGCGAGTCCGTAGATGTCGGACCATGGACCCTGCTTGGCCGAGGTCATCTGCTCGGCCGCGGCATAGCCTGGCGTGAAGATCGCGGTCATGGCCGCGGTGCGACCGACCATCGCCGCGCGCGAAGCGCCGAAATCGATGAGCGTCGGATTGCCGGTGGCATCGAGCAGGATGTTGGCCGGCTTGATGTCGCGGTGCAGGAAGCCCGCACTGTGCACCTGCTCCAGCCCGTCGAGCAGCGGCCACAGGATGCGGTCGACCTCTTCCGGCGTCAGCTTGCCGTTCTTGTTGATGCGATCCTCGAGCGTTTCACCGCTGAGGAGTTCCATGACGATATAGGCCGTGCCGTTGGCTTCGAGGAAATCGAAGACATGCACGATCGCCGGTACACGGTGCAGGCTGGCAAGTGTGCGGCCCTCGGTGACGAAGCGATCGCGGCCCCACCCGAAATCGTCGGCCATTCGGGTCGAGCGCGGCAGCACTGTCGCCCCGTCCTGGCGCACGGCAAGTGCCGACGGCAGATACTCCTTGATCGCGACTTCGCGGCCGAGCTGAACGTCGCGGGCGCGATAGGTGATGCCGAAACCACCCTGCCCCAACACCGACAGGATCTCGTAGCGCCCGATCGTCTGGCCAGGCTTCAGCGCAACGTAGTCGACGTCCTCCGGCGGGTTGGCCGGGGTGTTGCCGATCTGCGTGTCAGAGCCTTCGGTCATGGTGGCAGGATCCAGCTAGATATGCTGGATGACCAGCTCGACATCGCCGAGCCGTAACTTGGAGCCGGCTTGCAGGGCTACCGGTGCGCCAGCCTTGAGCGCGATGCCATTCACCGCAGTACCGTTGGTCGAGCCCAGGTCCTCGACCTGCAGCGCCTCGCCGGCGAGGGTGAGTTTGGCGTGCCGGCGTGAGACGGTAGGATGCGGCACGACGAGTTCGCACTGATCAGCGGCGCGGCCGATGAACAGGCCCTGCGGCTGACCGACCAGCTTCTCCATCGCCACTTCGAAGAGATGCTTGCGGCCCGCGGAGTCGGGCCCCTCGAAGCGCAGCGTGATCTGCGGGACCATGCGCGTCGTCGTACCGGGCGCCTGTCGCGCTGGCCGCACATGGAACACCTGTACGGAGCGGCTTACGTTCTTGAGCTGGTGCTCACCGCCGTCATGGAAGGCGTATTCGACCCGCAACTCCACCAAATCGCGAACAGCACGCGACACGGCAATGCCGCCGGGCTCGGCGATCGCCTGAATACGGGCCGCGAGATTGACGCCGTCGCCGAAGATGTTCTGGTCTTCGTCGTCGATGATCACTTCGCCGAGGTGCACGCCGATACGGAACAGCATGCGCTGTTCTTCGTTCAACGCCTCGTTGAAGCGCGCCATGCGCTCCTGGATGTCGATGGCGGCGCCCACGGCCGAGACGGCCGAGCCGAACTCAGCCAGCATGGCGTCACCCGCCGTGCCGACCAGGCGGCCGCGACCGACGTCGATCGCCGGACGCCAAACCTCGATCTGGGCTGACTTGAGGTGGCGGAAGGTGCGGGTCTCGGCCCCTTCCATCATCCGGGTGAATCCGGCGAGGTCGGCGTGGACGATAGCGGCTAAGCGGCGTTGCATGATGTCTTTGAGTGAGCGGCCATATCTCGGTTTCGCACCGGAGGGCAAGATACTTCACTAACCTGGGAGAAACATTGGCGATCGTCACAAAGATTAAGGGGCCAAATGCCTCCAAAACGACAAATTGCCGAACCTGTGCATGCTTTCGGCAACTGTCGCTCCCCGACTCCGCTGGCTAGCGGCCCTTGAAGGCTGGAGCCCGGCGTTCGCTGAGGGCGGCAAGACCTTCACGCAGATCTTCCGACGTCGCACAGACCTTGGCGCTTTGGCGGATCGAGGGGACATCGGGTGACGCCTGGGCGAACTGTTCGATGGCTCGCTTCATGCCCGCCATGGACAGCGGCGCCAGGTTCGCGAGCCGGGCCGCCTTCTCGTCCACCTTGTCCTTGAATTCGGCGCGTTCGACCAGCCAGTCGAGATAGCCCACGGCCAGCAGCTCGGCGTCGTGGAAATCCTCCGACAGCAGGAAGGCGCGCTTGGCGAAGCTCGGGCTCACCTTCTGCGTGTAGCGGCGCAGCCCGCTCGGATAGTAGTGCAGGCCAAAGCGCGCGGCCGGCATGAAGAAGCGCATTCCCTTGACGCCCAGACGGAAGTCGCAGGCCAGCGCCAGGTCGGTGGCGCCGCCATAGACACCGCCGTTCAGCGCACAGAGCGTCGGCATGCGCATGGCCTCGATCCGGTCCATGACCTTCTCGAAGCTGTCGTCGCTGCCTTCGTCGCGGCGCTCGCCGGCCGGGATCGAGCCCAGGTCGTAGCCAGAGCAGAAGGTCTTATCGCCGGCGCCGGTGATCACCGTGACACGGATGTTCGGATCGGCGTCGGCCTTATCGACTGCCTCCCGCAGGAGTCGCAGCCCGGCCGGATCGAGACGATTGTGCTTGGCTGGGTCGTTGAGGGTAATGGTCGCGCGAGGACCATCGATGGCAAGCAATACTGAAGCGGTCATGTTGGTTCCAAAATAGCCGAGCCGGTCGCCAAAAGCGACCGATCGCGGCATATTGCGGCCCGGAGGAGTACACATGACTTATACAGCCCCATTGGCCGACATGCGTTTCGCGCTGCGCGAGGTGGCCGGTCTTGCCGGTGTCGCGGCCTTGCCGGGCTATGAGCATGCGACCGACGATACGATCGACGCCGTGCT
Organism: Reyranella sp.; assembly: GCF_004297405.1. Taxonomy (GTDB): domain Bacteria; phylum Pseudomonadota; class Alphaproteobacteria; order Reyranellales; family Reyranellaceae; genus Reyranella. The sequence goes on along the minus strand of NZ_SCVC01000040.1, from coordinate 17,067 downwards.
CGAGGAAGCCGCCAAGCTCGCCGGCAATGGCCTGGCGCCGCTCAATCGCGACGGCGACAAGGTCGGCGCCAAGCTCGAGAATGGCGTGGTCCGCACCGCCCCCGGATTTGCTGGCATCTACAAGGAATTCGTCGAAGGCGGCTGGAACTCCCTGCCCTTCGATCCGGCATTCGGCGGCCAAGGCATGCCCTGGCTGCTCGCCACGACGGTACAGGAGATGTGGCAGGCGGCGAACATGGGCTTCGGCCTCGTGCTGCTGCTGAACCAGGGGGCGATCGACGCCATCCACCATCACGGCTCAGAGCAGCAGAAGGCCGCCTATCTGCCCAAGATGATCTCGGGCGAATGGACCGGCACGATGAACCTCACGGAGCCCCAGGCGGGTTCCGACCTCGGCCAGCTCAAGAGCCGCGCCGTGAAGAGTGGCGACCACTATCTCGTGACCGGCCAGAAGATCTTCATCACCTACGGTGAGCACGATATGGCCGAGAACATCGTCCATCTCGTCCTGGCACGTACGCCGGATGCGCCTGCAGGTGTGCGCGGCATCTCGCTGTTCATCGTGCCGAAGTTCCTCGTCGATGCCGACGGCAAGCCTGGGAAGCGTAACGACCTGCGCTGCGTGTCGCTGGAGCACAAGCTCGGCATCCACGGCAGCCCGACCTGCGTGATGTCCTTCGGAGACGATGGCGGCGCGGTGGGCTATCTGGTCGGTGAGGAAGGCCGCGGCCTCTCCTACATGTTCACCATGATGAACAACGCCCGGCTCTCGGTCGGCGTCCAGGGGTTGGCGATCGCCGAGCGGGCCTATCAGCAGGCGGCCGCCTTCGCCCGCACCCGTGTGCAATCCAAGGATGACGGCAGCCCCCAGCCGCAGCCGGTATCGATCGTCCATCATCCCGACGTCCGGCGCATGCTGATGTCCATGCGGGCTCAGATCGAGGCGATGCGGGCGCTGGGCTACTACACGGCCGCCGGCATCGACGGTGCGCTGAAGCACCCGGACAAGGAGACGGCGCGCAAGACGCAGGACCGCGTCGACCTGTTGATCCCGATCGTGAAGGCCTGGTTCACCGACCTCGGCAACGAGATCGCTTCGACCGGCGTGCAGGTCCATGGCGGCATGGGCTTCATCGAAGAGACCGGTGCGGCCCAGCACCTGCGCGATGCCCGCATCCTGCCGATCTACGAAGGAACCAACGGCATCCAGGCGCGAGATCTAGTCGGGCGCAAGATAGCCAAGGATGGCGGCGAGACGATGCTCGGCCTGGTCGCAGAGATGCGGGCCCAGGTGAAGGAGCTGGAGGCGGCGCCGGGGGACGATCTGGCGGCCATTGCCGTCGGCCTGTCATCAGCCGCGGACGCGCTGGAGGATGCTACCAAGTGGGTGGCGCAGTCGGTGAAGGCCGAGCTGGTCAATGCGCTGGCGGGCTCTGTACCCTTCCTGCGACTGGCCGGCACAGCGCTGGGGGGCTGGCTGCTGGCCAAGAGCGCCCTCGTCGCCCAGACGAAGCTCGCAGCCCGTGACGGCGATCCAGCCTTCCTCGAAGCCAAGCTGGTCACAGCCCGTTTCTATGCCGAAGTCATGCTGCCACCGGCGCTGGCGCAGCTGGGGCCGCTCAAGGCCGCCGGCCGCACGGTCTTTGTGCTCTCCGAGGAGCAGTTCTGACCGCCGGCCTGATCGAACTCCCCGCGGACGAGGCCCGGGCGTTCGCCGAACGCTTCGACCTCGCCGCCCTCGATCGCGCCTTCCTCGACGATCCGTTTCCCCGCTATCACGCGTTGCGCCGCTTCGCGCCCGTGAAGCGGTTGCCCGATGGCAGCGTGTTCCTCTCGCGCTACGCCGATGTCGCAGTCTGCTATCGCGACGCCCGCATGAGCTCCGACAAGAAGGCGGAGTTTGGACCCAAGTTCGGCGTCGGCACGCCGCTCTACCGCCATCACACGACCAGCCTGGTATTCAACGATCCGCCGCTGCACAGCCGCGTGCGCAAGCTCCTCGCGGCGGCCTTCACCCCACGTGCCCTGGCCGCCCTGCAGCCCCGGATCGAGGCGATCGTCGACGGCCTCATCGCCCGGCACGCCGACGACGGCCGCATGGACCTGGTCGAGGATTTCGCCTTCCAGCTCCCTGTCGAAGTCATCTGCGACATGCTGGGCGTGCCGGCCGGGGAACGCTCACCCTTCCGGCGCTATTCGCTCGCCATCCTGGGTGCCCTGGAGCCTGTCGCCGGGCCGGAGCGGCAGGCGGCTGGCAACGCAGCGGTGGCGGAGTTCTCGGCCTATCTGGACGAGCTGGTGGCCACCAGACGCCAGTGGCCGGCGGACGACCATGACGTGCTCGGCACCTTGATCCATGGCGAGATCGACGGCGAGCGGCTCACCCACGACGAGCTGGTGCAGAACTGTATCTTCCTGCTGAACGCCGGCCACGAGACCACGACCAACCTGATCGGCAATACCATCGACGCCTTGCTGCGCTTTCCCGACGAACTGCAGCGCCTCAAGGGCAATCCCGGGCTGCTGAAAACCTGTATCGAGGAAGGTCTGCGTTTCGAGAGCTCCAACCAGCTCGGCAATCGTCGCCTGACGACCGACCTCGAGATCGGCGGCGAGCGGCTGGCGGCCGGCACCTATCTCCATATCGGCATCGGTGCGGCCAACCGCGACCCGGCGCAGTTTCCTGAGCCTGATCGCTTTGATGCCGGCCGCGAGCCTAACCGGCACTTCGCTTTCGGGTCGGGGGTGCATATGTGCCTCGGCGCCGTGCTGGCACGCCTGGAAGGCACGATCGCCATTGCCCGCCTGGTCGACAGCCTCGATGGGTTGGTGCGCGACGGCACGCCGGAGCGCGGTGGCCGCGCCCGCTTCCGTGGCTTCAACCGCTACCCGGTCGCATGGAACCGGGCGACAACCGAGCAAAGAAAAACGCCCGGCTGAGCGGCCGGGCGTTTCCTATTCGGTCTGAAGCAGGTGAGGCTTACGCCGCGGCCTGCTGTTCAGCGGCCTCGGCCGACGGGCCGCTGTCCTGGCCCTTGGCAGTGGCATCGCGCTCGACGAACTCGATCACGGCCATCGGCGCGGCATCGCCAAAGCGATAGCCCGCCTTCAGCACGCGCAGGTAGCCGCCGGCCCGCTTGGAGTAGCGCGGACCAAGCGTCGAGAAGAGCTTATCGGCGACGTAGGGATCGCGCAGGAAGCCGATCGCCTGACGACGCGCGTGCAGGCTACCCTTCTTGCCGAGCGTGACCAGCTTCTCGACGATCGGACGCAGGTCCTTCGCCTTGTGCAGCGTGGTCGTGATCTGCTCGTGCTTGATGAGAGCACCCGCGAGATTGGAGAACATCGCCTTGCGATGCTCTGCCGTACGGTGGAATTTCCGGCCGCGATTTCCGTGACGCATGACTTAATATCCTTCTGTCGGCCTAGTACGGCTCTTCCAGCCGCTTGGCCATCTCTTCGATGTTGTCCGGCGGCCAACCCGGGATTTCCATGCCCAGGTGGAGGCCCATGCCGGCCAGCACTTCCTTGATCTCGTTCAGCGACTTGCGGCCGAAGTTCGGCGTGCGCAGCATCTCCGCTTCGGTCTTCTGCACGAGATCGCCGATGTAGATGATGTTGTCGTTCTTCAGGCAGTTGGCCGAACGAACCGACAGCTCGAGCTCGTCGACCTTGCGCAGCAGGTTGCGGTTGAACGGGAAATCGTCCTGCTGCTCTTCCTTGCGGACTTCGCGCGGCTCTTCGAAGTTGATGAAAAGCTGGAGCTGGTCCTGGAGGATGCGCGCGGCCAACGCCACAGCGTCGTCCGGACGGGTCGTGCCGTTGGTCTCGACCGTCATCGACAGACGATCGTAGTCGGTGACCTGACCGACGCGGCTGTTCTCGATCTTGTAGGAAACGCGCTTGACCGGGCTGAACACCGAGTCGACCGGGATCAGGCCGATCGGCGCATCTTCCGGACGGTTCGCCGAGGCCGGGATGTAGCCCTTGCCGGTGGCGACCATCAGCTCCATCGAGATCGACGCACCGTCGTCGAGCGTGCAGATCAGGTGCTTGGGATCCATGATCTGGACGTCGCCGGGCAGCTCGATCATGCCGGCCGTCACCTCACCCGGGCCGACGGCGCGCAGGTAGAGACGCTGCGGGCGATCGCCCTGCATTTTTACGGCCATCGCCTTGATGTTGAGGACGATGTCGACCACATCTTCACGAACGCCCGGGATCGACGAGAACTCGTGCAGCACGTTGTCGATCTTGATCGACGTGACGGCGGCACCCTGGAGCGACGACAAGAGAACGCGCCGCAGCGCGTTGCCGAGCGTGAGACCGAAACCGCGCTCGAGCGGCTCGGCGACGATGGTCGCAGTACGACCAGGATCAACGCCGGCTTCGGTGACAAGCTTTTCCGGCTTGATCAGGTCCTGCCAGTTCTTCTGAAGCACGAGGGCTACCTCTCTAGACCGGTGGTTTCGGCGACTCCCGAAGGGAGTCGCGATACATTTCTCAGGAGCGGGCGGCGCCAGAAGCGCCGCCTCCACTCAAATCGAACTCAGACGCGACGACGCTTCGGCGGGCGGCAGCCATTGTGGGGGATCGGCGTCACGTCGCGGATCGCGGTGACGGCGAGACCAACGGCCTGCAGCGCACGAAGCGCCGACTCGCGACCCGAACCGGGGCCGCGCACTTCGATCTCCAGCGTACGCATGCCATGTTCCATCGCCTTGCGGCCGGCATTCTCGGCGGCCATCTGGGCGGCGAACGGCGTCGACTTGCGCGAGCCCTTGAAGCCCTGCTGGCCCGACGACGACCAGGCAATCGTGTTGCCCTGCGCGTCGGTGATCGTGACGATCGTGTTGTTGAACGAGGCGTTCACGTGAGCGACGCCCGCGATGATGTTCTTGCGTTCCTTGCGACGAGGACGCGCGCCGGCGGTGGCGCCCGAAGCGGCTGCAGCCTTGGCCATGATCCGGTTCCCCTCGACTTACTTCGTGACTTTCTTCTTGCCGGCAATCGGCTTGGCCGGACCCTTGCGGGTGCGCGCATTGGTATGCGTGCGCTGGCCATGGACCGGCAGACCGCGGCGATGCCGCAGGCCGCGATAGCAGGCGAGGTCCATCAATCGCTTGATGTTCATCGCCACTTCGCGACGCAGGTCGCCCTCGACCGTGTAGTCACGGTCGATGGTCTCGCGGATGCGGATGACCTCGTCGTCGTTCAGCGTGTTTACCCGCCGCGACTGGTCGATCCCGACTTTTCCACAGATCTCCTTGGCTTTCGCCAGACCGATCCCGTGGATGTACTGGAGCCCGATCACCACGCGCTTGGCGGTCGGAATATTCACACCGGCTATACGAGCCAAAGTCTCAACTCCTTCAAAGACTTATGGCGCGCTCGCGCGCGCCCGTCACATGTTCCGCTGGCCCCGGAAAAGCGCGCGATTATATGTACCTGCGCTCCCGAGTCAACGGAACTCCCTCTTGTCAAGTCCCCGCCAAAACCCCTGAAATCTGGCGGTAAACTTCGTCCATCTGAGCCATCCCGTCGACCTTCCGCAGCACCCCGCGGGCGCTGTAGTACGGCAACAGGGGCTCCGTCTGGGCCCTGTAAGCGGCCATGCGTGTCTTCATGGTCTCTGCATTATCGTCCTTGCGGCGGCTGAATTCCTTCGAGCCGCAGACGTCGCAGACCCCATCGACCTTGGGCCGCTTGAATTTGTCATGGTACCCCGTGCCGCACTTGGCGCAGGAGAACCGGCCGACGATGCGCTCGGTCAGCGCCTTCTCGTCGACTTCCATCTCGACCACCCGGTCGAGCTTCTTGCTCGTCTTGTCGAGCATCTTGTCCAGCGCCTTGGCCTGGGCCTCGGTCCGCGGGAAGCCGTCCAGAATGAAACCCTTGGCGCAGTCCGGCTGGGCGATCCGATCCTCGATCAGACCGACCATCAACGCGTCCGGCACCAGCTCGCCCCGCTCCATGATGCCCTTAGCCTTCTGGCCGAGCTCGCTGCCCGACGCCACGGCCGCACGCAGCATGTCGCCGGTCGAAAGCTGAACCATCCCGCGGTCCTGCTGCAGCCGCTGGGCCTGGGTGCCTTTACCGGCGCCCGGCGGTCCCAGAAGGATGATGTTCATCGTCCCTTCCCCCGCAGGCGGGCCTTCTTGATGAGGCCCTCGTATTGATGCGCCAGCAGGTGCGCCTGGATCTGCGTCACCGTGTCGAGCGTTACCGAGACCACGATCAGGAGGCTGGTGCCGCCGAAGTAGAACGGCACACCGCCACGGGCGATCAGCAGTTCGGGCAGGATACACACCGCCGAAAGATAGAGCGCGCCGATCACGGTCAGGCGATTGAGAATGTATTCCAGGTACTCGGCGGTGTTCTTGCCGGGACGGATGCCAGGCACGAAGCCGCCGTTCTTCTTCAGATTGTCGGCCGTGTCGTTCGGGTTGAAGACGACGGTCGTATAGAAGAAGCAGAAGAAGACGATCAGCGCGATGTAGGCCAGCAGGTAGAGCGGCTGGCCGTGACCGAGATAGGTCGACATCCACTGCATCCAGCCCGGCTCGGCAGTATTGCCCTGGAACGAGGCGATGGTGGCCGGGAAGAGCAGCAGCGAAGAGGCAAAGATCGGCGGGATGACACCGGCGGTGTTGATCTTGAGCGGCAGGTGCGAGGCTTCGCCGCCATACATGCGGTTGCCGACCTGGCGTTTGGGATATTGCACCACGATTCGTCGTTGCGCCGTCTCCACGAACACCACGACCGCGACGACCAGCACTACGCCCACGATCAGGGCGATGATGAACAGCGCAGAGAGGGCACCGGTGCGGCCGAGTTCGAGCGTCTGCACCATGGCGTCGGGCAGCGCCGCGACGATGCCGGCAAAGATGATCAGCGATACGCCGTTACCGACGCCGCGCGCGGTGATCTGCTCGCCCAGCCACATCAGGAAGAGTGTGCCGCCGACCAGGGTGACGGTCGTGACGAAACGGAAAAAGATACCCGGATCGATCACCACGGGGCCGGCCGAGGCCACCTGGCTCTCGAGGCCGATTGCGATGCTATAGGCCTGGAAGGCCGCCAGGATGACCGTGCCGTAGCGCGTATACTGGTTGATCTTCTTGCGGCCGGCCTCGCCCTCCTTCTTCAGCGCCTCGAGCGACGGTACGACCGTCGTGAGGATCTGCATGATAATGGAGGCCGAGATGTACGGCATGATGCTGAGCGCCAGCACCGACATGCGGCCGATCGAGCCGCCGGAGAAGACATCGAGGAGGCCGGCGATGCCGCCGGCGTTCTGGCGGAAGATCTCCGCCAGCGCATGCGGATCGACGCCGGGAACCGGAACATAGGCGCCGATACGGAAGACAACGAGCGCAGCCACGGTGAACCATAGGCGCTTCTTGAGCTCGGTCGCCTTACCGATAGCGCCCCAGTTCAGGTTGGATGCAAGTTGCTCGGCGGCGGATGCCATGGAACCTCACGCGTGAACGACACAAAGGGGGCACGACGCCCCCGTTGACGCCGTCCGGTTCAGGCCGCCTCGGCCACGGGCTTGGGCGGTAGTTCGACCTTGCCGCCGGCCTTTTCGACCGCGGCGATCGCCGACGCCGAAGCGCCCGCGACCTTCACTTCGATCTTGGTCTTGATCTCGCCCTTGCCAAGCAGGCGCACACCGTCTGCGGCATTCTTGAACAGGCCGGCGGCCTGCATGGCGGCGGCGTCGATCACCTGGCCGGCGTCGAGCTTCTTGTCGTCGATCGCCTTCTGCAGCGTGCCGAGGTTCACCACCTGGAAGATCTTCTGGTGCGGCGGACGGAAGCCGCGCTTCGGGATGCGGCGGTAGAGCGGCATCTGGCCGCCCTCGAAGCCCTTGATGGCGACGCCGGTACGCGACTTCTGGCCCTTGACGCCACGGCCCGCAGTCTTGCCCTTGCCCGAGCCGATGCCGCGGCCGACGCGCATGCGCCCCTTGCGAGCACCCGGGTTGTCGGAGATCTGATTCAGTCTCATCGTTCTCTACCTCCGCGCCGAAGCTTGCCGCTCAGCGCGTTTCCTCGTCGATGCGCACCAGGTGCTGCACCTTGTTGATCATGCCGCGCACCTCGGGCGTATCCACGAGCTCGCGGCTGCGATGGCGCTTGTTCAGGCCCAGGCCGATCAGCGTCGCGCGCTGATCTTCGGTACGTCCAATGTGGCTACCGGTCTGGGTGATCTTGATCTTCTTGCCTTCGGCCATTGTCCGGCTCCTTAAGCGGCCGCTTCGGCGACGGCATCCTCACGACGGCCGAGCAGGTCACCGACCTTCTTGCCGCGGCGGGTCGCCACCATGCGCGGCGAGTTGAGCTGCTCGAGCGCCTTGAAGGTCGCCTTGATCATGTTGTGCGGGTTGGACGTGCCGACCGACTTGGCGACGATGTCCTTGATGCCCAGCGTTTCGAAGATGGCGCGCATCGGGCCACCCGCGATGATGCCGGTACCGGCCGGGGCAGCCCGCAGCGTCACCTTGCCAGCGCCGAAGCGGCCGCGCACGTCGTGATGCAGCGTGCGACCGTCGCGCAGCGGCACGCGGATCAGCCCGCGCTTGGCAGCTTCGGTAGCCTTGCGGATCGCCTCGGGAACCTCACGCGCCTTGCCGGCGCCGTGGCCGACGCGGCCGCGCTGGTCGCCGACGACGACAATCGCTGCAAAGGCGAAGCGCCGGCCGCCCTTCACCACCTTCGCAACGCGATTGATGGTGACCAGCTTGTCGGTCAGTTCGTTTTCCTCGTCGCGATCGCGATCGCGGCCCCTCTCGCGCTCGCGCGGGGAACGGCCGGAACCACCGGGTGAACGAGCCATGTGCACTAACTCCCGATCAGAACGACAGGCCGCCCTCACGGGCGGCATTGGCCAGCGCTTCCACGCGGCCGTGATAGATGTAGCCGCCACGGTCGAAGACGACTTCCTTGACGCCGGCCGCGATGGCGCGCTGGGCGATCAGCTTGCCGACTTCGGCAGCCGCGCCCTTGTCAGCGCCGGTCTTGATCTTGCCCTTGACGTCCTTGTCGAGCGACGAGGCGGCAGCCAGGGTCAGGCCCTTACGGTCGTCGATGACCTGGGCATAGATGTGCTTGCCCGAGCGGAACACGCTGAGGCGCGGGCGACCACCGCCAGCCTGGCGCAGCGCGTAGCGCGTGCGCCGCTGACGGCGGGCGAAAAGAGCGTTGCGATCGGACATGATGGATCTCGCCTTTACTTCTTCTTGCCTTCTTTGCGCCGAATCGTCTCGGTCGAGTACTTGATGCCCTTGCCCTTATAGGGCTCGGGCGGACGCAGGCTGCGGATCTCGGCCGCAATCTGGCCGACCCGCTGACGGTCAGCGCCGCTGATCTCGATCTCGGTCGGCTTCAACGCCTTGATCTGGATGCCGGCCGGAATGGGAATCTCGACGTCATGGCTGAAGCCGAGCTGCATCTTCAGCATCTTGGCATCGGCCTGGGCGCGATAACCGACGCCGTTGATCTCGAGGTTGATCGTGAAGCCATCAGACACGCCACGGACGACGTTGCTCACCATGTTACGCGCCGTGCCCCACTGCATGCGGGCGCGACGGCTCTCGGTGCGCGGCTTGAAGACGAGTGCATCACCTTCGCGGGCGATCGACACGTCGTCGTGCACCGTGAACTGCAGCTCGCCCCGCTTGCCCTTGGCCTTGAGATGCTGGCCCTTGAGGTCGATGGTGACCCCGGCCGGAATCGGAACCGGATTTTTGCCGACGCGCGACATGGCTAGAACACCTTGCAGATAACTTCGCCGCCAACATTGGCAGCGCGCGCTTCGGCGTCGGACATGACGCCACGCGGCGTGGAGAGGATCGAGATGCCGAGCCCGTTGAAGTGACGCGGCAGCTCGCGGATCTTCGAGTAGACACGACGGCCCGGGGTGGAGACGCGCTTGATCTCCTTGATGACCGGACGACCGTTGTCATACTTCAGCTCGACGCGAAGCTCCTTCACGCCGGGCCGCAGTTCTTCTTCGAACCAGCCGCGGATATAGCCCTCGCGCTGGAGCACATCGAGCACACTCGACCGCAAGCGCGAGGCCGGGACGGTCACGCTGTCGAGGCGCGCCGACTGGCCGTTGCGGATGCGGGTCAGCAAATCGCCGACGGGATCTGTCATTGCCATAGGTCTACGGCCCCCGTTACCAGCTCGACTTCACGACGCCGGGCAGAGCGCCCAGCGAGGCGAGCTGACGCAGCGCAAGGCGCGACAGCTTGAACTTGCGGTACACGGCCCGCGGACGACCCGTGAGCTCGCACCGATTGCGAATGCGCGTCGGCGAAGAGTTGCGCGGCAGCTTGGCGAGCTTGAGGCGCGCCCCGAACCGCTCTTCCGGCGTCAGCTTGTCGTCGACCGCCATCGCCTTGAGTTTGGCGCGCTTGGCGGCGTACTGCTTCGCCATCTTGGCGCGCCGGTTGTTCTTCTCGACTGAACTCGTCTTGGCCATTTTCTTCTCCGGCCTCAGTTCACGAAGGGGAAGTCGAAACCGCGGAGAAGCGCCTTGGCTTCCGCGTCCGTCTTCGCCGTCGTGCAGATGATGATGTCCATGCCTCGGACCATGTCGACCTTGTCGTACTCGATCTCGGGGAACACGATCTGTTCCTTGAGACCCATTGCGAAGTTGCCGCGGCCGTCGAACGACTTGCCGTTCAGCCCGCGGAAGTCGCGGACGCGCGGCAGCGCGATGTTCACCAGGCGGTCGACGAACTCGTACATGCGATCGCGGCGCAGGGTGACCTTGGCGCCGATCGCCATGCCTTCGCGAAGCTTGAAGGTCGCGATCGAGATGCGCGACTTGGTGACGACCGGCTTCTGGCCGGTGATCGCCGTCAGGTCGGCTACGGCGCCATCGACGGCCTTGCGGTCGTTGACCGCCTCGCCGACGCCCATGTTGATCACGATCTTGTCGAGTTTCGGCACTTCGAAGGCGTTCTTGTAAGCGAACTCCTTCGTGAGGGCCTCACGGATCGTCTCTCTGTATCGTTCTTGCAGTCGCGCGGGCATTGACCCGTCTCCTACCGGTCTATGGTCTCGCCGGAGGCGCGCGCAAAGCGCACCTTACGGCCATCTTCCAGGAACTTGAAACCGACCTTCGTCGGCTTGTCGGACTTCGGATCGAGCAGGGCCACGTTCGAAACGTGGATTGCAGCTTCGCGCTCGATGATGCCGCCGGACTCGGCCCGGCTCGGCTTGGTGTGGCGCTTGATGACGTTCACGCCCGACACCACGACGCGGTTTTCCTCGGGCAGCACGCGCAGGACATCGCCCACCTTGCCCTTGCTGCGGCCAGTGATGACCTTGACGCGGTCACCCTTCCGGATCTTGAGCTTGTTGGCCATGGCTTAGAGCACCTCCGGCGCGAGCGAGATGATCTTCATGAACTTCTTGGCCCGCAGTTCGCGCGTGACCGGTCCGAAGATACGGGTGCCGATCGGCTCGTCCTGCTTGCTGATCAGGACCGCGGCGTTGCGATCGAAGCGGATCGCACTGCCATCGACGCGGCGCAGCGGGAACGAGGTGCGCACGACGACGGCGCGATGGACCTCGCCCTTCTTCACGCGGCCGCGTGGAATGGCTTCCTTGATCGACACGACGATGACGTCGCCGACACTCGCATATTTGCGGCGGGAGCCGCCCAGCACCTTGATGCACTGGACTCGACGGGCGCCTGAATTGTCGGCGACCTCGAGGTTGGTTCGCATCTGAATCATGACTTTTGCTCCGACCGCTTAAGCCTTCGCGCCTTCGACCAGAACTTCCCAGCTCTTGGTCTTGGACAGCGGGCGGCACTCGCGGATACGCACGATCTCACCGATCTTGCCCTTGAAGGCATTGGCTTCGTCGTGCGCGTGATACTTCTTCGACCTACGGATGAACTTCTTGTAGATCGGGTGCTGAACGCGCCGTTCGACCTTGACGACGATGGTCTTGTCCATCTTGTCGCTGACGACGACGCCTTCGAGAATTCGCTTCGGCATTTACGACTCCTTAACCCGCGGCCTTCTCGCCCTGCACCGTCTTGATGCGAGCGATGTCGCGGCGCACCTGGCGCGCGCGGGCAGTCTTCTGAAGCTGGCCGCCTGCCTTCTGGAAGCGCAGGTTGAACGCTTCCTTACGCAGGTTGCCGAGCTCGTTCTTGAGCTCGTCCTTGGTCTTGGGGCGCAGATCGCTGGCCTTCATGTCAGTCTCCCTCGTCCCTAGGCGCCGACGCGCGCAACGAAGCGCGTCTTGATCGGCAGCTTGGCAGCGGCGAGCGCCAGGGCTTCGCGAGCCACCGTCGCCGATACGCCTTCGAGCTCGAACAGAACGCGACCCGGCTTGACGCGCGCCGCCCAGAATTCAGGTGCGCCCTTGCCAGAGCCCATGCGGACTTCGGCCGGCTTCTTCGACACCGGAACGTCGGGGAACACGCGGATCCATACACGGCCGGCACGCTTCATGTGACGCGTGATGGCACGGCGGGCCGCCTCGATCTGGCGTGCGGTCAGGCGATCCGGCTCCATCGCCTTCAGCCCAAAGGAGCCGAAGTCGAGATTGAAGCCGCCCTTGGCCGCGCCGTGGATGCGGCCCTTGAACGCCTTGCGGTACTTGGTGCGCTTGGGTTGCAGCATGATGACTTACGCGTCCCTCTGCTCGGTGCGCTCGACGCGCGCCGGCGTGCGTTGCGGCGCAGCTTCCTCGGCGCGCTTGTCGTGCGCCATCGGGTCGTGCGCCATGATCTCGCCCTTGAACACCCACACCTTCACGCCGCAGGTGCCGAAGGTGGTGAAGGCCGTGGCGGTGCCGTAGTCGATGTCGGCGCGCAGCGTGTGCAGCGGCACGCGACCTTCGCGGTACCATTCCATGCGGGCGATTTCCGAACCGCCGAGGCGGCCCGAGCAATTGATGCGGATGCCCTGGGCGCCCAGGCGCATCGCCGACTGCACGGCGCGCTTCATGGCGCGACGGAAGGCGACACGGCGCTCGAGCTGCTGGGCGATGTTCTCGGCGATCAGCGTGGCATCGATCTCTGGCTTGCGGATCTCGACGATGTTCAGGGCCACTTCGCCCTTGGTCATCTTAGCGAGGTCGCCGCGCAGCTTCTCGATGTCGGCGCCCTTCTTGCCGATCACCACGCCCGGACGGGCGGTGTGGATCGTGACGCGGGCGCGCTTGGCCGGACGCTCGATGACGATCTTCGCAACACCCGCCTGGGCGAGCCGCTCGCGCAGCACCTTGCGGATGTGGATGTCCTCATGGAGCATCTTCGCGTAGTCGCCGCCTTCGGCGTACCAGCGGGAATCCCACGTCCGGTTGATGCCGAGCCGCAGGCCGATCGGGTTGACCTTCTGACCCATTACTTGTCCTCCGCCTCGGCGCGCTCGCGCACCACGATGGTGAGATGAGCGAACGGCTTGACGATACCGGCCGCGCGGCCGCGGCCACGCGTCTGGAAGCGCTTCATGACCAGGCCCTTGCCGACCGACGCCTCGGCAACGATCAGGCGATCGACGTCGAGGTTGTGGTTGTTCTCGGCGTTGGCGATGGCCGAATTCAGAGCCTTCTTCACGTCGAGCGCAATGCGCTTCTTCGAGAAGGTGAGTTCATTGACCGCGGTCGCGGCCTTCTTGCCGCGGATCGTGGCGGCCACGAGGTCGAGCTTGCGCGGGCTGATGCGCACGGAGCGCAGCACGGCCTTGGCCTCGTTGTCCGCCTCGCGGCGGGGAGCGGATGGCTTGCTCATCGCGCGTTACTCCTTCGACACCTTTTTGTCACCGGAATGACCGGTGAAGGTGCGGGTCGGCGAGAATTCGCCGAGCTTGTGACCGACCATTTCCTCGGTGACGTTCACCGGGATGAACTTCTTGCCGTTGTAGACGCCGAACGTCAGACCGACGAACTGCGGCAGGATCGTCGAACGGCGCGACCAGGTCTTGATGACCTCGCTGCGGATGCTGCCGCGCGACTTCTCGGCCTTCTTGATCAGGCTGCCTTCTACGAAGGGACCCTTCCAAACGGAACGTGCCACTGTCTATCTCCTAGCGCGTCGCATGCCGGCGGCGGATGATGTACTTGTCCGTCGCCTTGTTCTTGCGCGTCTTCTTACCCTTGGTCGGCTTGCCCCACGGCGTAACCGGATGACGGCCACCCGAAGTACGGCCTTCGCCGCCGCCGTGCGGATGATCGACCGGGTTCATGGCGACGCCGCGAACGACCGGGCGGATGCCCAGCCAACGGGCGCGACCAGCCTTGCCGATCACGATGTTCTGGTTGTCGGGGTTCGAGACGGCACCGACGGTGGCCAGGCACTCACCCGGCACCAGGCGCAGCTCACCTGAGTTCAGCTTGATCTGGGCGTAGCCCGCGTCCTTGCCGACGAGCTGGGCGTAGGTGCCGGCGGAACGCGCCAGCTGGCCGCCACGGCCCTTCTTCAATTCGACGTTATGCACGATCGTGCCGACCGGCATGTTGGCCAACGGCATGGCGTTGCCCGGCTTGATGTCGACGCGCTCGCCCGAGACGACCTCGTCGCCCGCCTTCAGGCGCTGCGGCGCCAGGATGTAGGAGAGCTCGCCGTCGGTGTACTTGATCAGCGCGATGAAAGCCGACCGATTGGGGTCGTACTCGAGACGCTCGACCGTCGCCGTCACGCCGAACTTGCGGCGCTTGAAGTCGACCAGGCGCAGGCGGCGCTTGTGACCACCGCCCATGTGATGGCTGGTGATGCGGCCATGGTTGTTGCGTCCGCCGGTGTTGCTCTTACCGCGCGTCAGCTCCTTGACCGGCTTGCCCTTCCACAGGCCCGTACGGTCGACGATGACCAGCTGTCGTAGCGACGGCGTGATCGGCTTGTATGTTTTCAAAGCCATTGTTGCTTCCCCCGTCCTACAGGCCCGTGGTCACGTCGATCTTGTGACCATCGACCAGCGAGACGATCGCCTTCTTCCAGTCGCTCCGCACGCCCGGACGGCCACGGAAAACCTTCGTCTTGCCCTTCACCGTCACGGTGTTGACGGCCTTCACCTTGACCTTGAACAGGCCTTCGATGGCCTGCTTGATCTCGGGCTTGGTGGCGTCCATCGAGACACGGAAGGTCACCTGGCTGTGCTCGGAGCCGTTGGTGGTCTTTTCCGTGATCAGCGGCGAACGGATGACTTCGTACATCCGCGCCCGCGAGACGACCTCGGCCGGATAGCGCTTGGCGCTCATTGCAGACGCTCCTCGAGATGCTTTACGGCATCCTTGGTCAGCACCAGCGTGTCGCGGCGCAGGATGTCGTAGACGTTCGCACCCTGCTGCGGCAGCACATCGACGTGGGCGATGTTGGCCGCGGCGCGGGCGAAATTGGTGTCGACCTCGGCACCGGCGATGACCAGGACGCTCGAGATGCCCAACGCGCCGAAATGGCCCTTGAGCTTCGACGTCTTGGGTTCAGCCAGCGTCGCGGCATCGACCACGATCAGCTTGCCCTCGGCCGCCTTGGCCGACAGCGCGGTGCGCAGCGCGAGCTTGCGGACCTTCTTCGGCAGATCGCTGGCATGGCTGCGCACGACCGGACCGAAAGCCTTGCCACCGCCACGAAACTGCGGCGCCGCTTCGTTACCGTGACGGGCGCGGCCGGTGCCCTTCTGGGCATACATCTTCTTGGCCGTCGCCGTGATCTCGGAGCGACCCTTGGTCTTGTGCGTGCCCTGCTGGCGGCGCGACAACTGCCACACCACACAACGCTGCAGGATGTCCTTGCGGACGGGGACGGCGAACACGGCGTCGGCAAGATCGAGCTCGCCAGCGCTGCCGCCTTCTATGGTCTTAACGGAGATCTTCATGATCCTATCCTTGCCGCTCAGGCCGCCGGTGCAGCCGCTTCGGCAGCCTTGCGCAGGCCGGCCGGGTACGGTGCATCCTTGGGGCGGGCGCGCTTGGACGCGTCCTTGACGATGATGTAGCCGTTGGCCGGGCCGGGAACGGCGCCGGACACCAGCAGCAGACCCTTTTCGTCGTCGACGGCGACGATCTTGAGATTCTGCGTAGTCACGCGCTCGCTGCCGTAGTGGCCGGCCATCTTCTTGCCGGGGAACGTACGGCCGGGATCCTGGCGGTTACCGGTCGAGCCATGGCTACGGTGCGAGACCGACACGCCGTGGCTGGCTTCGAGACCGCCGAAGTTCCAGCGAACCATCGAGCCAGTGAAGCCACGGCCGATCGTCGTGCCGATGACGTCGACGAACTGGCCCGGCACGAAGTGGCTAGGCACCAGCTCGGCGCCGACTTCAAGGACTGCATCCTTGGCGACACGGAACTCGACGAGCTTCTTCTTCGGCTCGACCTTCGCCTTGGCGAAGTGACCGCGCATCGGCTGGGTCACGTTCTTCACCTTGGCCTTACCGTAGCCGAGCTGCACAGCGACGTACTTGTCCGTCTCTTCCGAGCGGACGGCGACGACTTGCAGATTGTCCACCTTCAGAACGGTGACGGGCACATGTTCCCCGGCGTCATTGAAGACGCGGGTCATGCCGACCTTCTGGGTGACGAGACCGCAACGCATGGTCCTGTTCCTTCTTCCCTTGTCCGCTCGCCTAGGCGCCGAGCTTGATCTCGACGTCCACGCCGGAGGCGAGGTCGAGCTTCATCAGCGCGTCCACGGTCTGCGGCGTCGGATCGACGATATCGAGCACGCGCTTGTGCGTACGGATTTCGAACTGCTCGCGCGACTTCTTGTCGATGTGCGGCGAGCGATTGACCGTGAACTTCTCGATTCCCGTCGGCAGCGGGATGGGGCCGCGCACCTGCGCACCCGTCCGCTTGGCCGTGCTCACGATCTCGCTGGTCGATGAATCGAGCACGCGATGATCGAAGGCCTTCAGCCGGATCCGGATATTGGTGTTGTCCATGGCCATGATATTCGCCCTGTCGCGCCGGTTGTTTACTTGACGACTTTGGTGACGACGCCGGCGCCGACGGTGCGGCCGCCCTCGCGGATGGCGAAGCGCAGGCCCTCGTCCATGGCGATCGGCTGGATCAGTTCGACCACCAGACGCGCATT
>NZ_SCVC01000039.1 GCF_004297405.1 Reyranella sp. | reverse complement strand
CGTGATGCGCGCGTTGCCCTTGGTCTTGAACGCCTGGGCAGCCTGCTTGATCGTGTTCAGAGCCTGGGCCGACAGGTTCGAGCGGTCCCAATCGAAGAACACCATGTACGACGGCGGCGCAACGGCCGGAGCCGGGGGCGCCGGGGGCGCCGGCGAAGGGGCAACGAATTTGTAGGTAACGCCCGCCAGCGCCAGGATGTTCTGGTTCTGGAAGGTCACATTGCCGAACGGGGTGTCCACGCTCGGGTTCGTCGTGCCGAAGTAGCGACCCTCGATCATGAAGCGCAGGGACTCGTCGACATTGTAGGCAACGCCCAGCATCGCCTGGTAGGCAAACTGCGTACTGCCCAGAGAGGTGTTGCTGTCGATGAAGGCAATACCCGCACCGACACCGATGTACGGCGTGATGACCGAGGTCGGCATGAAGTCGTACAGCAGGTTGACCATGGCATTGAGCTGCCCGACCTTGCCGTTAATCGCAGTGCCCGGGATGTTGGCGCTGGTCGGCACCTGACCGTAACCAACCTCGAGTTCGACGCGCGGGCCGACGAAATCGTAACCCGCCTTGCCGCCGACGGCCCATCCTGTCCAGGTCGATGCGTTCGCGTTCGACCCAATGAACCAGTCGGCACCGCCACCGGCCCCGATATAGATGCCCGGCTGGGCATTGATTTGCGCTTCTGCAGTGACTGGAGCCAGGGCAAGTAACCCTACGGCGAGCAGCTTTTTCATCTGGATCTCCCCAGGTTTTGAAAAAGACGACGTAGAGGGAAACGGGGCCCGCCATGGTTTGGTTGCATTGTTGCCGCCTATGCCACGGCATTCTCATAGGTGTGTCATTCTTGCCACAAACGGGCTTCCCGTTTTCACCCGAACTGCGAATTAGACAGCGAGAGCCAGCCTAGATGGCTCAAGCACGACGTGGATCGAGGTTCGTGCCCTGCCACACACAGCCCAGCTCGTTGCTCGTCACCTTGAGGACGCGCTCCCGACCGTTGTTGACGAAGGTGAACACCATCGTGCTGTTGCCGACCTTGGCCGTTCCGCCAAAGACGCCGTCGGATCCCTTTCGGAGCGTGACGGCGGCTGTCCCGGAGACCGTGGCCGTGGTCCGCGCCTCGGTGACCGACCACTTCTTGGCAAACGCGCTGTTCCCGGTCGAACAGGCGGCGTGATTTCTCGGCGACGGTGTGAGCGTGAACTGGATGCTTTGAGCAGCCAGCGGAGGCGCGAACCCGAGAAGAGCGACAGTCATCGCAATCATCCCGCGCATTGCAGTTCCTCCCCCGGCAAAGTCGAACAACAGCCTGCCACGACGATCGCCACAAGGGCAATGCAATGAAGAGGTAGCCCACTCGGGCACAAACTGGACCATATCGAATCTCGTCAACTGGACGTTTCTCAATATCCAGTTTCAGATTAGTCGTGATCAAAGTCAGGAGGACGTCGGCTGCTCGTCATGGTTCAGAAACCAGCCCCCGAACTTTCCGTCGAAGACATCGAGCGGTTCGGCCCCGATCCGCTCGGCGCGTTCAAGGCCAATCTCGCCAGGGTCGAGGAGCGCATCGCCCGTGCCTGCGAACGTGCCGGGCGGGATCGCGCGTCGGTGCGGCTGCTGCCAATCACCAAGACGGTGCCGGCGCATATCCTGCGCTTCGCTTTTGCCGCCGACATCCGGTCGTTCGGCGAAAACAAGATCCAGGAAGCGCAGGGCAAGCGCGAGGCTCTCGCGGATCTGGCGATCGACTGGAGCATCGTTGGCCACCTGCAGACCAACAAGGTCAAGTACCTGACCCGCTTCGCCCGCGAGTTCCACGCGCTCGACAGCCTGCGTCTGGCCGACCTGCTCAACAAGCGCCTCGACCGGGAGGACCGCTTTCTCGATGTCTATGTCCAGGTCAATACGTCGGGCGAGGAGAGCAAGTACGGCCTGTCTCCAGATGCACTCCCTGCCTTCGTCGACGCGCTCGACCAGTTCCCGCGACTGAAGCCCAAGGGATTGATGACCCTGGCGCTGTTCAGCACCGACATGGACAAGGTCCGGCCGTGTTTTCGCCTGTTGCGTCGCTTGCGCGACGAGGCGGTGGCGCGCAATGCCGCGCTCACCCAGCTGTCGATGGGCATGTCGGGCGATTTCGAGGAAGCGATCGAGGAAGGTGCCGACGTCGTGCGTGTCGGCCAGGCCATCTTCGGCAAGCGGCCAACACCCGACGGCCACTACTGGCCAGGCCTGATCTCGAATTAATCGAGCAGCAACCCGGCGCGTCGCTCAGGGGCCTGACGGGATAGTGGCGGAGAGGGTGGGATTCGAACCCACGGTACGCTTGCACGCACAACGGTTTTCGAGACCGTCCCGATCGACCACTCTGGCACCTCTCCGGGCGCCGGGTTATAGGCGGCAGGCACTTTCGGGGCAACACCCTGATAGGTGGGGGAGGAATGCGATGAAATTGCCCGAAAAGGGGCTGGCCTGGCCGGAAATCGAGGCTCGGCTGAACGACGCCAAGAAAGACGACTATTCGTGGCGGGACGGCCGGATGGCCGTTTACTACTACTATCTCGACGACGAACTGTCTGACGTGCAGAAGCGCGCCTACGCCGCCTTCTGGACCGAGAACAGTCTCGGCAAGCGCGCCTTCCCCTCGCTTGCGAAACTGGAACACGACGTCGTCGATTTCGGCCTGTCGCTGATGAACGCGCCCGAGGATGCCGCCGGCACCTTCACGTCCGGCGGCTCCGAGAGCATCTTCCTCGCCGTCCAGACGGCACGCGACTGGGCCCGTGCGACCAAAGGCATCGACAAGCCGAACTTCGTCGTGCCGCGCACGTCCCACCCGGCTTTCAGCCGCGCCGGACATGCGTTGGGGGTCGAAATCCGCCGCGTGCCCACCACGCGTAACGACTTCAAGGCCGATATCGGCGCCATGGCCGGTCGGATCGACGACAATACGATCGGCCTCGTGGGCTCCGCGCCCTGCTATCCCTTCGGCGTCTTCGATCCGATCCGCGAACTCGATGCACTGGCCCAAGCGAGGGGGCTCTGGCTGCACGTCGACGCCTGCGTCGGCGGCTTCCTGTCGCCCTACGTCAAGCGGCTGGGCCATGCCCTGCCCGACTGGGATTTCTCGGTGCCGGGCGTCACCAGTATCTCCGCCGACCTGCACAAGCACGGCATGGCGGCCAAGGGCGCCTCGTTGATGCTGTTGCGCTCCAAGGAGCTGAAGGAAAAGTATCAGACCTTCGACTTCCGCGAATGGGAGCGCGGGCCGTATGTCGCGTGGACCATGCAGGGCACACGGCCTGGCGGCGCGATTGCCGCAGCCTGGGCGACGCTGCAGCATCTCGGCGACGAGGGCTACATGCGCTGCGCGCGCATGATCATGGACAACAAGAAATCCCTGATCGACGGCATTGCCCGCATCCCGGGCCTGACCGTACTGGAGCCCAGCGAACTCTCGATCTTCGTCACCCGCTCGGCCGATCCGACCCTGGATATCGGCGCTGTTTCCGATGCGATGGGTACCCGTGGCTGGCTGGTCGGTCGCCAGGTCGAGCCACCGGGCATCCATATGCATCTGAACCCCAGCCACGAGCGCATGGTCGGGGACTATCTGGGGGACCTCGCCTGGGCGGTCGGTGAGGCCCGCCACAGCGGGGCCACCTCGAAGGATGCCGGCTCGACCTACTGACGCCTGGAGATCAGCGAGGGGCCTTCAATTTGGGGCTTTTGCGGCGTTGACTCGGGGGCTCGCGTGCGTATATTCCGCCCTCCTCCGGCGGGTCTTGTAGGCCCGCCGTGCTCTTTCGTGCTTCCCAGGATTTTGGGGCCGAGTCATCGCTATCCCCTAGGGGTGGTAGGGCAATCGGATCCGGACTGGGAGCTTCAAGTCGGGTGTCATCATGATCGCCGTTATCCGCACGGGTGGAAAGCAATACACGGTCGCCGCTGACGACCAGCTCACGGTCGAGAAGATCGAGGGCGAAGCCGGCGCCAAGGTCGAGTTCACCGACGTGCTGATGGTCGGCGACAAGGTCGGCGCGCCGACCGTGGCCGGCGCCAAGGTCGTAGGCTCGATCGTCAAGCAGGCTCGCGGCCCGCACGTGATCATCTTCAAGAAGCGCCGTCGCCAGAACTCGCGGCGCAAGAACGGTCATCGTCAGGACCTGACGGTGGTTAAGATCGAACAGATCGTCGCCTAAGTTAGATAGAGCGACCGGAGTAGTACGATGGCACACAAAAAAGCAGGCGGCTCCTCGCGTAACGGCCGCGATTCCGACGGCAAGCGCCTGGGCGTGAAGCGCTTCGGCGGCCAGAAGGTCCTCTCGGGCAACATCCTGGTTCGCCAGCGCGGCACCAAGATGAACCCCGGCGAGAACGTCGGCGTCGGTCGCGACCACACGCTGTTCGCCACCGCCGACGGCGTCGTGTCCTTCCGCACCCGTTCGGGTGGCAAGGTCGAAGTGAACGTGCTCCCGGCGCCGGCTCTGGCCGCCGAATAGCCGTTCCCGTCCAATCGGATTGCGAAGGGGGAGCGGGTCGCCGTTCCCCCTTTTCGTTTGTGGACCCCATCTCATGAAATTTCTCGACCAGGCCAAGATCTACATTCGCTCCGGCAACGGCGGCGCCGGATGCGTGGGCTTTCGCCGCGAGAAGTTCATCGAGTTCGGTGGACCGGACGGTGGCGATGGCGGGCGCGGCGGCAATGTGATCGCCGAGTGCGTCGATGGGCTGAACACGCTGATCGACTATCGTTACGCCCAGCACTTCAAGGCCGAGACCGGCCATCACGGCATGGGCAGCCAGCGCACGGGCGGCAAGGGCAAGGATGTTGTGTTGCGCCTGCCGCGCGGCACGCAGGTCTTCGCCGAGGACAACGAGACCTTGCTCGTCGACTTCACCGAGATCGGCCAGAGCGTCGTGCTCGCCAAGGGCGGTGACGGTGGCTACGGCAACCTGCACTACAAGACCTCGACCAACCGTGCGCCGCGCCGCGCCGACAAAGGATGGCCCGGCGAAGAGAAAGCCCTGTGGCTGCGGCTGAAGCTGATCGCCGACATCGGACTGGTCGGCCTTCCCAACGCCGGCAAGTCGACGTTCCTGTCGTCCAACTCGAACGCACGGCCCAAAATCGCCGACTATCCGTTCACGACCCTGCATCCCGGCCTCGGCGTGGTGCGGGTGGGCGAGCGCGAGTTCGTGATGGCCGACATTCCGGGCCTGATCGAAGGCGCACATGAAGGCGCCGGCCTTGGCACGCGCTTCCTCGGCCATGTCGAGCGCTGCCGTGCGCTGCTCCACCTCGTCGACGGCACGCAGGACGATGTCGCCGATGCCTACAAGACCGTGCGCGCCGAGTTGCGCGCCTACGGCGGCAACCTCGCGCGCAAGAAGGAACTGGTGGCGCTCAACAAGACCGACGCCATGACGCCCGAGGATATCGAGGCCAAGCGCGCCGCGCTCGCCAAGGCCAGCCGCAAGACCGTGCATGTCATCTCGGCCGTCTCGGGTCAGGGCGTTCAGCCCCTGCTGCACGAACTGATGAAGCTCGTCGAAAAGCAGACCGCCAAGAGCAAGGAAGCGGCATGAGCTCCCGCACCAGCGCCCCCCTTCAGAGTGCGAGGCGGCTGGTCGTCAAGATCGGTTCCTCGATCCTGGTGGACGAGGCAAAAGGCGAAGTCCGGCGCGACTGGCTCGAAGCGCTGACCAACGACGTGGCACGCCTGCACAAAGGTGGCTGCGAAGTCGTGCTCGTTTCATCCGGCGCGATTCGGCTGGGCCGCACCCATCTCAAGCTCACATCGGTGCCGCTTCGCCTCGAGGAAAGCCAGGCTGCAGCAGCGACAGGGCAGATCAAGCTGGCGCAGGCCTACCAGGAAGCGCTGGCTCGGCATGGCATCACCGTAGCGCAGATCCTGCTCACCCTGAACGATTCCGAAGAGCGCCGCCGTTATCTCAATGCGCGCCAGACCATGGCGACCCTGCTCGGCCTCGGCGCCGTGCCGGTGATCAACGAGAACGACACGGTTGCCACCGACGAGATCCGCTTCGGCGACAATGATCGCCTGGGCGCAAGGGTCGCCGAAATGATCTCGGCCGACACGCTGGTTCTGCTCTCCGACATCGACGGTCTCTATACCGGCGACCCGCGCAGCGACGCGTCGGCGAAATTCATCCCCGAGATCCGTGAGATCACGCCGGAGATCGAATCGATGGCAGGCGCTGCCGCTTCGGTCCTGTCCAATGGCGGCATGGTGACCAAGCTGATGGCCGGCCGCATCGCGATGGCCGCAGGCTGCCGCATGGCAATCGCCGACGGCCGCAAAGTCGGCGCGCTGGGCGCGCTGATCGACGGCACCGCACGCTGCAGCTGGTTCCTGCCCGAAGGCTCGCCCCTGTCGGCGCGCAAGAAGTGGATCAAGGGCTCGCTCAAGACCTCGGGCAGCCTGGTCGTCGACGATGGCGCGGTGCGCGCCCTGTCGGCCGGCAAGAGCCTGCTGCCCGCCGGCGTCACGGCGATCGATGGCGAATTCAAGCGTGGCGACGTGGTCGATGTGAAGGATTGCGTCGGCCGCGTGCTGGCACGCGGGCTGGTCGCCTATGCCGCCGAGGATGCGCGCCGCATCGCCGGCCGCAAGAGCGTCGAGATCGAGAAGCTGCTGGGTTTCCGCGGCCGCGACGAGATGGTCCATCGCGACGACCTCGTGGTCGAGTAGGCGCAGCAGGAGCTATACTGGAGCGGCCGATGAACGTTCAGACCACGCCCGCTGAAGATGCCGCAAGCATCGTCGCCGAATTGGGTCGCCGCGCGAAGACGGCCGCGGCAGCACTGCGCAATGCGCCGACCGACGCCAAGAACAAAGCGCTGGCCGATGCTGCCCGACTGATCCGCGGCGAGAAGGCCGCCATTCTGGCCGCCAATGCCCGTGACATCGACGCGGCCAAGGCGGCCGGCATGTCGAGCGCATTGCAGGATCGCCTGCTCCTGAACGATGCGCGCATCGAGGGGATGGCCAAGGGCCTCGACGATATCGTTGCCCTGCCCGATCCCGTCGGCGCCACGATCGAGGAATGGCAGCGGCCGAACGGGCTCGTCATCAGCCGCGTGCGCGTGCCCATCGGCATCATCGGCGTGATCTACGAAGCGCGGCCCAACGTGACGGCGGACGCTGGCGCGCTTTGCATCAAGTCGGGCAACGTCGTCGTCCTGCGCGGCGGCTCCGACAGCTTCCATTCCTCGCGCGCCATCGTCGAGCTGCTGCGCCAGGCGCTGAAGGGCGCCGGCCTGCCCGAGGATTGCGTCCAGCTCGTGCCGACCACGGACCGCGCCGCCGTCGGCGAGATGCTGCGGGCCATGGACTGGCTCGACCTGATCGTGCCGCGCGGCGGACGCTCGCTGATCGATCGCGTGACGCAGGAAAGCCGCGTGCCGGTGCTGCGCCACTATGATGGTATCTGCCACGTCTATGTCGACCGCGATGCCGATGTCGCCATGGCGCGCGATCTCGTGGCCAACGCCAAGATGCGCCGGGTCAGCGTCTGCGGCGCCGCCGAGACGCTGCTGGTCGACAAGGCCGCCCTCGACACGCACCTGATGCCGGTGCTGGCGCGTCTGCACGAGCTCGGCTGCGAAGTCCGTGGCGACGCCGAAGTGCAGAAGCGCGATCCCAAGGCCGTTCCCGCCACCGACAAGGATTGGCGCACCGAGTATCTCGAACCGATCATCTCCGTCGCGACTGTCGACGGTGTTGGCGGTGCAATCGATCACATCGCACGTTACGGCAGCCAGCACACCGAATCGATCGTCACGGCCAACGAGGCAACGGCGCGTCGCTTCCTGGGCGAAGTCGACAGTGCCATCGTCATGCACAACGCCAGCACACAGTTCGCCGACGGCGGCGAGTTCGGGCTGGGGGCGGAGATCGGCATTTCGACCAACCGCATGCATGCCCGCGGACCGGTCGGCCTGGTCGAGCTCACGACCTACAAGAACATCGTGCGCGGCAAGGGCACTCTTCGTCCGTGAGTTCGCGCCCGTGAGTTCATCGTCATGAGCCTGCACCCGATGCCGGGTGTGCCGCGCGATACGACGCGGCGCATCGGTCTCCTGGGCGGTTCGTTCAACCCCGCACATCCGGGCCATCGGCACATCAGCCTCGAGGCGATGAAGCGTCTGGGCCTCGACGAGATCTGGTGGCTGGTCTCGCCGCAGAACCCGTTGAAGAGCGGCGACGGCATGGAGCCCCTGCCAACGCGCGTCGCCCGTGCCCGCCAGATCGCCGGCCATCCGCGGATTCGCGTCGACGCACCCGAGCTGCTGCTGGGCACGCGCTACACGCTCGATACGGTGCGGGCGCTGCGCCGGGTTTACCCCAGAGCCCGGTTCGTCTGGCTGATGGGCGCCGACATCCTGCCCCAGCTCGTCGATTGGGCAGGCTGGCGCGATCTTTTCGCTGCGATCCCCATCGCCGCCTTCGCCCGGCCCGGTTGGGGATATGCAGCGCTGGCGGCGACCGCGCCCCGCACGTTTGCCCGCTACCGGGTCGACGCAGAGAATGCCCGCCAGCTCGCCTCTTGCGAGCCGCCGGCCTGGTGCTTTATCCCGAGCCGTCTAGATAGCCATTCGGCCACAGCCATCCGCGCCGTCCGGCCGCGACGAACGAGAACGAAAGGAAAGACCATTTCCGACCAGAATTCCTCCCCGGGGACCCGTCAGCTCCCCGACCGCCGCAAAGCTATCGATGCCCTGCTCACGCTGGTGCGTCGTTCGCTGGAGGACGACAAGGCCGAGGACGTCGTCGTCATCGATCTCAAGGGCAAGTCCGCCTTCGCCGACTACATGGTGATCGCCTCGGGCCGCTCGAACCGCCAGGTCGTGGCCATTGCCGACCATCTCGCCGAGAAACTGAAGCAGAACGGCCACGGCTATACGCCGGTCGAAGGCAAGCAGGGCGGCGACTGGGTCCTCGTCGATGCCGGTGATGTGGTCGTGCATATCTTCCGCCCCGAGCCCCGCGCCTTCTACGCGCTGGAGAAGATGTGGGCGCTGGAGAACGAGGCTGTGGCCAAACCTGTCAAAGCCAAGCCCGTCAAGAAGGCGGCGGCCAAGCGGGTCAGTGCTGCCAAACCGCCGGCCCGGCGCAAGCGAGCCTCGTGAAACTGACGATCGCCGCCATCGGCCGCGCCGGACGTGGGCCGGAGCGCGATCTCTACGAACACTATGCCGGCCGCATCCGCTGGCCGCTGACGCTTCGCGAGCTCGAGGAGAAGCGCAAGCTGCCGCCGCCCCAGCTCATGCAGCGCGAGGGCGAATTGCTGCTACAGGCGGTGCCGGCAGGCGCGACCCTGGTGGCGCTGGATCGCCGCGGCAAGGTGCTCGACAGTGAGGCCTTCGCCGCCCGGATGGGCGCCTGGCGTGACAGTTCGGTGTCGG
Organism: Reyranella sp.; assembly: GCF_004297405.1. GTDB lineage: Bacteria > Pseudomonadota > Alphaproteobacteria > Reyranellales > Reyranellaceae > Reyranella. The sequence goes on along the minus strand of NZ_SCVC01000039.1, from coordinate 161,836 downwards.
ACGTTGCCTTCCTGATCGGCGGCGCCGACGGTCACACCGAACAGCTCGTGCAAAAATCCGCTCTCGTTCTGTCATTTGGCGCCATGACTTGGCCCCACTTGCTGGCCCGCGGCATGCTGGCGGAGCAGATCTACCGGGCACAGCAGCTGCTGGCCGGGCACCCCTATCATCGCGCCTGAACAGGAATGAAAGGGCGTCGATTTTGCCTCTGTTCTGACGAAAAACCGGGGCTACATTGAAACCCATGCACGCATTCGCCCGGTGGCTTTTGGCCGCCTCCGCTTCCCTGCTCGTGGCCGCCGCTGCGACTTCCGCGATGGCGCAGTCGACGCCGGTCCAGAAGCCGGGCGTCAAGCCCGTGCGGTCGATCCCCTATGTCTCGATCACCGGCGATGACGGCAAGCAGCGCCATTACGAGACGAACGCCATCCCACTGCTGTTCAACCGCGCCTGCTTCGGTTGGCGCATGTATCTCGGCGGCCCCAATCGCGTCGTTTCTTTGAAGGAAGTGCTGACGACCTCGCAGCCTGCCGAGCAGGTGATCGCCGGTCCGGAGACCGAGGTCAGCGCCGACAAGACGCAAGCCACCACTCGTATGTTCGAGACAGTGCAGGACGGCGTGCTACAGCGCTCGTGGTGCATCATCCCGGGCGATCCACCGGGCACCTACACCTACGACATCACGATCGACGGCGAGCCGCGCGGCGAGTTCGTGTTCTGCGCCATCGAAGTGCCGGACCAGAATCCCAACACCGATCCGCGCGAACTCGCCTGCCCCAACAAGTTCAACGCCGTCGAGCGCGCCCAGCCGCACGGCCGGAAGGCATCGTAATGGCTGTCGTGTCCCGTCCGCGCCCCGCCCTGCTCTGCATCCTCGACGGCTGGGGCTACCGCCCGGACCGCGCCTACAACGCCATCCTGGATGCCAAGACTCCCAACTTCGATCGCATGATCGCGACCTGTCCGCAGGGCCTGATCGATGCGTCAGAAACGTTCGTCGGCCTGCCCAAGGGTCAGATGGGCAACTCCGAGGTCGGCCACATGAACCTAGGCGCGGGCCGGGTCGCCGTGCCCGATCTGCCGCGGATCGACAATGCGATCGAGGACGGCTCGCTGGCCAAGAATCCCATTCTGGCGGACGCAATCGCGACCCTGAAGAAGAACGGCGGCGCCTTCCACCTGATGGGGCTTGCCTCGCCGGGTGGCGTGCACGCGCATCAGGACCATCTCGTCTTCCTCGCCAACCTGATTGCCGGCCAGGGCGTGCCAGTCTGGATCCACGCCTTCCTCGATGGCCGCGACATGCCTCCGCGCAGCGCGCTGGAATGCCTGGAGCCGATCCAGGCTGGTCTCAAGGCTGGCCTGCCGATCAAGTTCGCCACGGTCGCGGGCCGCTTCTATCCGATGGATCGCGACAAGCGTTGGGAGCGCGTGACGCTCGCCTACGATGCGATGGTCGACGCCAAGGCCGATCAACGCGCTGCGACGCCGACGGCAGCCGTCGAGCAGGCCTATGCTGCGAAGCTCGACGACGAGTTCGTGCTGCCGACGGTGATCGATGGCTATGGCGGCATGAAGGATGGCGACGGCCTCCTGATGTTCAATTACCGCTCCGACCGTGCTCGCCAGATCCTGACGGCATTGCTCGATCCCCGCTTCGACGGCTTCAACCGTGCGCGCGTGGTGAAGTTCGCGACGGCGGTCGGCATGGTCGAGTATTCGGCGGCCCTCAGCCCCTTCCTGAAGACGCTGTTCCCACCTGAGATCATCAAGATGGGCCTGGGCGAAACGGTGTCACGCGCGGGACTGAAACAGCTTCGCATCGCCGAAACCGAGAAGTACGCCCACGTCACGTTCTTCTTCAATGGTGGCGAGGAGCGCGTGTTCGACGGCGAGGAGCGCATCCTGGTGCCCTCCCCCAAGGTCAAGACCTACGACCTCAAGCCCGAGATGAGCGCGCCGGAAGTGACCGACAAGCTCGTCGAGGCCATCGGCTCGGGCAAGTTCGACCTGATCGTGGTCAACTACGCCAACACCGACATGGTGGGCCATACGGGCGATCTCGCAGCGGCGACCAAGGCTGTCGAGGCCGTGGATACGAGCCTCGGGCGCCTCATGGAGGCGATCAAGGCTGCAGGCGGCGTGATGTTCGTCACCGCCGACCATGGCAACGCCGAGCAGATGTTCGACGAGCAATCGCACCAGAAGCACACCCAGCACACGTTAAATCGCGTGCCGGCTCTGCTGTTCAACGGCCCTGCCGGCGTTCATTCGCTGAGCGATGGCAAGCTCGCCGACGTTGCACCCACCCTGCTGGCTCTGATGGGCGTGCCGCAGCCCCAGGAAATGACCGGCCGGTCGCTTCTGTCGACCGCCGCACGGCCAGCGATCCTGACCGCACCGCGTCCTGCGGCCGCGGCTTCTGCCTGATTTGTGAACGGGGGCCCTCCGCTAACCGCGCCAGCGCCTTGATCCTGCCAAAGACCGCCCTGTATTCTCGATTCCGACGCTCGAAAACACCTCGGCCGTTGGGCCGAACGGCCTCCAGCGACCATCCTGAAAGCATGCACATGACCTTTCTGCGCTCCGCCTCCATTGCCGCCGCGACCCTGGCGTTCCTGGCCGGTCCAGCTCTCGCTCCTGCCTTCGCGCAAGACAAAGCCGACCCCAAGGCGGGTGCTGGCGACAAGAGCGAGCTCTACCAGCAGCTCAACCTGTTCGGTGATGTGCTGGAGCGCATCCGCCGCGACTATGTCGAACCGGTCGAAGAGAAGACGCTGATCGAGAATGCGATCAACGGCATGCTGACCGCGCTCGACCCGCACTCGAGCTACATGAACCCCAAGGCCTACAAGGACATGCAGGTCCAGACCAAGGGCGAGTTCGGCGGGCTCGGCATCGAAGTCACGATGGAGAACGGCGTCATCAAGGTCGTGTCGCCGATCGACGATACACCGGCGGCCAAGGCCGGCATCCAGGCGGGTGACCTGATCTTCGCGCTCGACGGCGAGCCCGTGCAGGGCCTGACCCTGCAGGAGGCGGTCGAAAAGATGCGCGGCAAGGTCGGCACGCCGATCAAGATCTCGATCCGCCGCGGCGGCAAGGATCCGTTCGACGTCTCGCTGACCCGCGAGATCATCAAGGTGAAGTCGGTACGCTACCGCCTCGAAGGAAACGACATCGGCTATATCCGTGTCACCTCCTTCACCGAGCAGACGACCTCGGGCGTGCTCGACGCCATCGAGAAGCTCAAGAAGGAAGCGGGCAACAAGCTCAAGGGCTACATCCTCGACCTGCGCAACAATCCGGGTGGCCTGCTCGACCAGGCGATCGCCCTGTCCGATGCCTTCCTCGACAAGGGCGAGATCGTCTCGGTCAAGGCGCGCAAGAGCGATGACGTCCAGCGTTGGAACGCCAAGCCTGGCGATGTCACCAACGGCCTGCCCATCGTCGTGCTGCTGAACGGCGGCTCGGCCTCGGCTTCGGAGATCGTGGCCGGCGCGCTGCAGGATCATCGCCGCGCGATCATCCTCGGCACGCGGTCCTTCGGTAAGGGCTCGGTCCAGACCATCATGCAGGTGACCGGCGGTGGCGCGATCCGCCTCACGACGGCGCTCTACTTCACGCCGTCGGGCCGTTCGATCCAGAAGGAAGGCATCAAGCCCGACATCGAGGTCGAGCCTGCCAAGATCGAGAACCTGCAGGCGCGCGGCGGCTTCCGCGAGGAAAACCTGCGCCGCTCGATCACCAATCCGAACGAAAAGCCTGCCGATGCGCCCAAGCCTGACGCCAAGGCCGCACCGAAGCCGGAAGCCACCAAGCCCGGCGACAGGAAGGACGAGAAGCCGGCCGCCAATCAGGCAACTCAGCCGCCGACCGATCCGGACGAGCCGCCGAAGGAGCAGGCTGCCGACTACCAGCTCCTGCGCGCGGCCGATCTGATCCGCGGCATCTCGCTCTACAGCGGTCGCGCCAACTAGAGCGCAGCCGCCGGAGTTGGGGTCGTGCCCGGCCCGACAAAAGCCGATGGCCGAGCGAACGGAAGAGATATCAGGCCGCAACGTAGCGGCCTGATCGCTGCTTATCTCCTGGTCGCCGTCGCTATTGCCGGTTCCGCCGCCCTGATCTTCGGCGACGTCACCGCAGCGGCGCCGCAGGTCGTCGAGAAAGCCGTTGCTGCGACGTCGCCGACGCCAGCACCGGCGCAGTCCCTCCCCTTGCCACTCCGTCCACCGCCGTCCGGTTTCCGCAGTCTCTCCCCCGCCGAGCTTACGGCGATGTCCGAGATTACGACCGACGGGCTTCGCCTGCCGCGCATTGCTCCCGATGGCTGGATGCCCTGGATCGCCAATGCCCGGCGCTTTGATCCGTCGGGCCCACGGGCCCGCATCGGCCTCTTGATGATCAACCTCGGCGCCAGCGAAGCGGCGATGAAACGCGCCATCGAGGAGCTTCCCGCCGAAGTGAGCCTGGCATTCCTGCCCGGCACGCCCGATCTGCCGCGCTGGCTTGCCCAGGCCCGTGCGTTCGGTCACGAGAGCTATCTGATGCTGCCGATCGAGGACCAAGGGGCCGGCGAGCGCGGCATTCGTGCCATCGATAGCAGCGCCGATACCGCGGAGAACCTTCGCCGTCTGCGATTGGCCCTGGCACGCGGCGCGGGCTATGTCGGCCTGGTGGTTTCCTCGCCGGGCCCTGTCACCCAATCCGAGACCATCCTGCGGCCGCTGGTGAAGGAAATGGCCGACCGCGGTCTAGGGCTGGTCGAGATCAACCCGGCGCCAGGGGCCGCCGCCGTCCAGCGGCTGACTGACGAACTTGGCGCAGGCTATGCCCGAAGCGCCGATGTGCTCGACTACAAGCTGGCGGGTGAGGGCGTGCTGGGAAATCTCGATCGACTGGCCGCCTGGGTGGCTCAGTCGCCCTCCGGTCGTTCGGCTCGGCACGCTTTCGGTGTCATGCAGCCCGATGACGAGACGATCGACGCCATCGTGACCTGGAGCAAGCGCCTGCGCGAACGGTCAACGATGTCGTTCGTGCCCCTCATTGGACATTTCGAATGTCGTGACGCCTGCATGGCGCGCTTGCAGGCCCAGCCGGCGCAGCTTCGCCCATGATGCTCGGCCGTCCCGAGGAATATCGCAAGAACGTCGGGCTGATGCTCATTGCGTCGGACCGGCGCGTGTTCGTCGGCTGCCGCGCCAACCAACCCGATGCCTGGCAGATGCCGCAAGGGGGCATCGACAAGGGCGAAAGCGCGGTCGAGGCCGCCTGTCGCGAGCTGCATGAGGAAGTCGGCACGACGAAAGCGCTGCTCCTGCGCGAAAGCCTGCGCTGGATCAGCTACGAGGTACCGGCAGAGCGGCGGCCGCCGTATTGGAAGGGCCGCTGGCGTGGCCAGGCGCAGAAGTGGTTTGCACTGGCGTTCACCGGCAGCGACGCGGACATCGACATCCACGCCCATGACAAGGAATTCGAATCGTGGCGCTGGATCGGTGCCCACGAACTCGCCGGGCTGATCGTGCCCTTCAAGCGCGCCGTCTACGACGCCGTGTTCGAGGAATTCGCCGACCTGATTTCGTGAGGGCTCGCCGTCGGCGAACCCGCTATGCGCCCTGGGCGGCGAGCTTGGCGGCGTTGCGGCGCAGGAACCACAGGCCAACCCGCGTCATCATACTGTTCAATCGGCCCTGCGGTTCGAGGCCGATGGCTTTCAGCACCATCGCCATGGCGCGTTGCACGTGGCTCGGCCGATAGAGCGGATAGGCCCGACGCGCATAGGCCTGCATGTTGCGCTTGCGATCATAGACGGCGCCAAGCGGCTCATTCGCCGCGAAGTAGGCATAGGCGAGTTCGTCGTCCTCGCTCTCGGCCAGACGCCCCCAGCCGATGCGCAACCGGGTCCAGCGGCTCAGCCTGTCACGCTGCAGGCAACGCCGCAGGTGCTCGTAGAAGAGCTTGTAGTGACGGAACTCGTCGGCGGCGATCTTCGCGCAGACCTGCTTCAGCACCGGCTCCTCGGTCGCGTCCTTGAGGGCGCTGTAATAGGAGCTGGTGCCGGTTTCGACGATGCAGCGGGCCATCATCTCGCCCGCCTGGCTGCCCCGCACCGAACTGCTGGCATCGAGCGGCAGCTTGTACCCTGTGCGGAATCGATCGAACGCCGCGTCGAAATCCCAGGAAGGGTCGGCGAGCTGGGCCCAGCGGCCGAGCGCCATGCCGTGCTGCACTTCCTCGACGACCCAATTGTTCACCGACTCGGTGAAGGCCGGATCGTCGGCGAAGACACGGCCAAGATAGATGCCGTAGTCACCACCGTTGCGCTCCACCAGGGCCGCGGCCTTGATGTTGCGCAGAATCTCGGGATCGACCTTCGACGCATCGAAGCGATCCCAGGCGATCGTCTCGAGAGTCCAGTTACTCATGGGCGCCAATCCTCGGCATCATGTCGCTGAAGCGTAATAAAGCGACGTTGGCCGCGGCTTTCAATGGCTAGGCCGTATACATCTCGACAGAAAATTACGCAGTGCCGCTGAAATCAGCGGCCCGCGTAATAGGCTTGAGCACGACGAAGGTCCCTGACGACAAGCAGACTCTTTTCGGCTGCCGCCTTTTCGGCGTCGGTTGCGGCATCCATGAGATCACGCTCCGCAGCACGTTCGCGCTCGGCGAGCTGCTCGGGCGTCACCTCCTCGAACAGCAGGGCTTCGTCGGCAAGCACCGTGCAACGCTCGGGCGTCACCTCGGCGAAGCCACCGGCCACCAGGAAGCGCTGCTCGACCTTGTTGCCCTGATAGACTTCCAGGACACCAGGGCGAACCGTCGAGATCAGCGGCGCATGGCCCGGCAGGACGCCGAAATCGCCTTCGCTGCCCGGGACGACAACCATGTCGGCCTCGGTCGCGAGCAACTCGCGCTCGGGCATCACCAGACGGAAGGAGACCTTGGCCATCTGCTTAGGCCGCCTCGGCCGCGAGCTTCTTGGCCTTGGCAACGGCCTCGTCGATCGTGCCGACCATGTAGAACGCCGCTTCCGGCAGGTCGTCGTACTCGCCGGCGACAATGGCCTTGAACGCCTTGATCGTGTCCTCAAGCTTCACGAACACGCCCGGCGTGCCGGTGAAGACTTCGGCGACGTGGAACGGCTGGCTGAGGAAGCGCTGCATCTTGCGGGCGCGCGACACGACCAGCTTGTCCTCTTCCGAGAGCTCGTCCATGCCCAGAATGGCGATGATGTCCTGCAGCGACTTGTACTGCTGCAGCACGCGCTGCACCGAACGGGCGACGTTGTAGTGCTCCTCGCCGACGACGCGCGGATCCAGCATGCGCGAGGTCGAGTCGAGCGGATCGACGGCCGGGAAGATCGCCTGCTCGGCGATCGAGCGGCTCAGCACCGTCGTCGCGTCCAAGTGGGCGAACGAGGTCGCCGGCGCCGGGTCGGTCAAGTCGTCGGCGGGCACGTAAATGGCCTGCACCGAGGTGATCGAACCCTTCTTGGTCGAGGTGATGCGCTCCTGCAGGGCGCCCATGTCGGTCGAGAGCGTCGGCTGATAACCCACCGCCGACGGGATACGGCCGAGCAGCGCCGACACTTCCGAGCCGGCCTGCGTGAAGCGGAAGATGTTGTCGACGAAGAACAGCACGTCCTGGCCTTCGGCATCGCGGAAGTACTCGGCGACGGTGAGGCCCGACAGCGCAACGCGGGCGCGGGCGCCCGGCGGCTCGTTCATCTGGCCGTACACCAGCGCGACCTTCGAGCCCGGACCGTCGAGCTTGATGACGCCGCCTTCGATCATCTCGTGATAGAGGTCGTTGCCCTCGCGGGTACGCTCGCCGACGCCGGCGAACACCGACACACCACCGTGCGCCTTCGCGACGTTGTTGATCAGCTCCATGATCGTCACGGTCTTGCCGACGCCGGCACCGCCGAACAGGCCGATCTTGCCGCCCTTGGCGTAGGGCGCCAGCAGGTCGATGACCTTGATGCCGGTGACCAGGATCTGCGCTTCCGTCGACTGCTCGACGAACTCGGGCGCCGAACGATGGATCGGGAGGGTGGTCTTGTTGCCGACCGCGCCGCGCTCGTCGACCGGCTCGCCGATGACGTTCAGGATGCGGCCCAGCGTCTCCGGACCGACCGGCATGGCAATCGGGGCGCCAGTGTCGGCTGCCTTCTCGCCGCGGACCAGACCGTCGGTCGTGTCCATCGCGATGGTACGGACTTCCGACTCACCCAGATGCTGAGCGACTTCCAGCACGATCAGGCGGCCATCGGCCTTCACGTGCAGCGCGTTCAGGATGTTCGGCAGCTCGCCGTCGAAGCGAACGTCGACGACCGCGCCCGTAATCTGGGTGATCGTGCCGATGTTGTTGGAGGCCATTGCGGATCCCTTTCCTTCGATTGCCTGGCAGCCGGCCTAGATGGCCTCGGCGCCCGAGATGATCTCGATGAGTTCCTTGGTGATCGAGGCCTGGCGCGAGCGGTTCATCTGCAGCGTCAGCTTCTTGATCACGTCGCCCGCGTTGCGCGAGGCGTTGTCCATTGCCGTCATCTGCGAGCCGTAGAAGCTCGCGGAGTTTTCCAGCAGCACGCGGAAGATCTGGACGGCGAGATTGCGCGGCAGCAGGTCGGCCAGGATCTCGCCCTCGTCAGGCTCGAACTCGTAGATGGCACCACCCGCAGCGGCAGGCGCGGCCGTCGAGGCCTCGGGCGCCGGCGGCGGAATGAGCTGCTGTGTCGTGACGATCTGAGTCATCGCCGACTTGAAGCGGTTGAAGACGACCGAAGCGACGTCGAATTCGCCGGCGTCGAACATCTCCATCACGCGGGTCGCGATCTGCTGGGCATCGCCGAAGGACAGCCGCGGACGGCCGAGATCAGTCATCGTCTCGACGATCATCGAACCGAAATCGCGGCGGAGTTGGTCACGACCCTTGCGGCCGACGCAGAAGATCTTGACCGTCTTGCCTTCCGCCACGAGCGCGCGGATGTTGCGACGCGCCTCGCGCACGATCGTGCTGTTGAAGCCGCCACACAGGCCGCGATCGCCTGTGGTGACGATCAGCAGATGGACCTTGTCGGAGCCAGTGCCGGCCAGCAGGCGCGGGCCGGTGCCACTCTTGAAGCTCGCTCCCAGCGACGCCAGGATCTTGTCCATGGCTTCGGCATAGGGACGGGCCGCCGTGGCCTGCTCCTGAGCGCGCCGCAGCTTGGCGGCTGCGACCATCTTCATGGCCTTGGTGATCTTCTGCGTCGACTGGACGCTTCGGATCCTCAGGCGGAAGGTTTTGAGGCTGGGCATCGAAACCTTCGGGTGTTAGGCGAACTTCTTGACGAAATCGCCGAGGAACGCCTTCAGCTTGTCGTCGGTCTCCTTGACGATCTCGCGCTTCTCGCGGATCGACGCCAGGATCGAGCCTTCGGCGCGCACGGCATCGAGCATCTGACGCTCGAAGTCGTTGATGCGGGCGATCGGCAGGCTGTCGAGGAAGCCGCGGGTGCCGGCGTAGAGCGATATGACCTGCTCCTCGACCGGCATCGGCACGAACTGGCCCTGCTTCAAGAGCTCGGTCAGGCGCTGACCGCGGGCCAGCAGGCGCTGCGTCGAGGCATCGAGGTCCGAGGCGAACTGGGCGAAGGCCGCCATTTCACGATACTGCGCCAGCTCGAGCTTGATGGTGCCGGCGACCTGCTTCATCGCCTTGATCTGCGCGGCCGAACCGACGCGGCTCACCGACAGACCGACGTTAATGGCGGGGCGGATGCCCTGATAGAAGAGTTCGGTCTCGAGGAAGATCTGACCGTCGGTGATCGAGATCACGTTGGTCGGGATGTAGGCCGACACGTCGCCGGCCTGCGTCTCGATGACCGGCAGCGCCGTCAGCGAGCCCGAGCCGTTCTTCTCGTTCAGCTTGGCGGCGCGCTCCAGCAGGCGCGAGTGGAGATAGAACACGTCGCCGGGATAGGCTTCGCGGCCCGGCGGGCGGCGCAGCAGCAGCGACATCTGGCGGTAGGCGACGGCCTGCTTGGAAAGATCGTCGTACACGATCACGGCATGCATGCCGTTGTCGCGGAAGAACTCACCCATGGCGCAGCCGGTATAGGGCGCGAGGAACTGCATGGGCGCCGGATCGGACGCCGTGGCGGCAACGACGATGGAATATTCCATCGCGCCGTTGTCCTCGAGTGTCTTCACGATCTGGGCGACGGTCGAGCGCTTCTGGCCGACGGCGACATAGACGCAGTAGAGCTTGCGGCTCTCGTCGGTGCCCTTGTTGATCGGCTTCTGGTTCAGGAAGGTGTCGATGGCGACGGCGGTCTTGCCGGTCTGGCGGTCACCGATGATCAGCTCGCGCTGGCCGCGTCCAATCGGCACCAGCGAGTCGACGGCCTTGAGGCCGGTCTGCATCGGCTCGTTCACCGACTTGCGCGGAATGATGCCGGGAGCCTTGAGCTCGACCAGGCGGCGCTCGGTGCTCTGGATCGGGCCCTTGCCGTCGATCGGGTTGCCGAGGCCATCGACCACGCGGCCGAGCAGGCCCTTGCCGACCGGCACGTCGACGATGGTGCCGGTACGCTTGACCGTGTCGCCTTCGCGGATGGTGCGGTCTTCGCCGAAGATCACGACGCCAACATTGTCGCGCTCAAGGTTCAGCGCCATGCCCTTGATGCCGCCGGGGAACTCGACCATCTCGCCGGCCTTGACGCTGTCGAGGCCGTAGACACGGGCGATACCGTCACCGACGGAGAGGACCTGGCCGACCTCGGCCACTTCGGCCTCGGTGCCGAAGTTGGCGATCTGCTGCTTCAGAATGGCCGAAATTTCGGCGGCACGGATATCCATTTAGGCAACTCCCTTCATGGCAAGCTGCAAGCGCTGCAGCTTGCTTCGGATGGACGAATCGAACAGGCGCGAGCCGACCTTCACGACGAGACCGCCGAGAATGTCGGGTTCGACGCGCGCGTCGATAGAAACCTTGGCGCTGCCCAGCACGGAGCGCAGCGCGGCGCTCAACTGCTCGACCTGGGCAGGGGTCAGCGGAACGGCAGACGTGACGGCGGCCGTGGTCTCGCCGCGGCGTGCGGCAAGCTCGGCCAGGAAGGCCGAGGCCATCGCCGGCAGCTCACGGGCGCGGCCATTGGCGGCCACAGCGCCGACAAAATTACGCGTCAGACCGGAAATGCCCGCGGCATCCAGCACGGCCAGCAGCGCCTTGCCCTGCAGGTCGCGACCAATGACCGGGCTCGCGATCAGGCGGGCGAGGTCGGCACTTTCGCCAACCATCGCGCGAAATGAGGTGAGATCCTGAGCGACCTGATCGAGCGACTTGGCATTGTCCGCCAGCTCAAAAAGGGCGCTGGCATAGCGTCCGGCAACGCCGGTCGTGGCGGAGGATGCGGTAGACACGTCGAAAACCTCTCCCCTGCCGTGGGTCTCACGGCCGGCAAGCCATTGAATTCACTCACTTTTCACCAGTAGAACGCCCCGCTCCACCCTGGAAAAGCGCGCGTTGCTACCATGCGGTTTTTCCCGGCGCAAGGTTAGCAAGGCGCTGTATTACCGCGGTTTTTCGGCGCGATCTGTCACAGGAAGGAATAGGGATCGACGTCGACCTGCAGACGAACTGAACCGGGAAGCCCAATCCTTTCCAGCCAGGCGTGCAGGATGGGCTGCACGGCGACATCGCGGGAGGTCTTAAGCAGGAACCGTCGCCGGTGCCGCCCACGCAGCAGGGCCAGCGGCGCCGTCGAGGGTCCAAGCACCGTAATCCCCTCCCGATGCGGCGCCCCACGAGCCAGCGCTGCACAGACATTGTCGACGGCGGCAGGATCGGGGCCTGAAATGATCAACGAGGCCAGCCGGCCGTAAGGCGGCATGCCCGCGACCTCGCGATCTGCCAGCTCGACTTCAACGAAACGGTCACGATCGCCCGAGACGAGCGCCTGCATGACCGCATGTTCGGGATTGTGCGTCTGGATCAGCGCCCGGCCTGGCCTGCCCTCGCGGCCGGCGCGGCCTGCGACCTGATAGAGGAGCTGGAAGGTCCGCTCGGCCGCGCGCAGATCGCCGCCATTCAAACCGAGATCGGCATCGATTACCGCAACGAGAGTCAGATTCGGAAAGTGATGGCCCTTCGCGGCCATCTGCGTGCCGATGAGAATGTCGATCTCGCCGTTGATCATGCGATCGACGGCGGCCTCCGCTTCGTCGCGGTTCATCAAACTGTCAGAGGTGAACAGTTCCAGCCGCGCCTCGGGAAAGAGCTCCTGTGCCTCCTCGGCCAGACGTTCGACACCCGGACCGCAGGCCACGAACTGATCGACCGCGCCGCAATGCTTGCAGGAATGCGCTGGTGCTTCGGTGTGACCGCAATGATGACAGACCAGACTGCGTCGAAAACGATGCTCGACCAGCCACGCCGAACATTGCGGGCATTCGAGTCCATGGCCGCAGGCGCGGCAGAGCGTAATCGGCGCATAACCACGACGATTGAGAAAGAGCAGTGTCTGCTCGCCGGCCGCCAGGGCGGTCTTCATCGCTTCCACCACCGGCGGCGACAGCCAGCGGCCGCGCGCCGGCGGATCACGCCTCATATCGACCGCGGACAGAGTCGCGAGCTGATGGCCACCGTGCCGGCCTGGCAGGTGTACCTCGCCGTAGCGGCCTGTCTTCACATTGACGACGCTCTCCAGCGAAGGTGTCGCCGAGGCCAGCACCACGGGCGCCGAAGCGAGCCGGGCGCGCACGACCGCCATATCGCGGGCGTTGTAGACGACGCCCTCGTCTTGCTTGAAGGAGCCGTCATGCTCCTCGTCGACCACGATCAGGCCAAGATTGGCGAACGGCAGAAAGAGCGCGGAGCGTGCGCCAACCACGACGCCTACCCTGCCCTCGGCGATGGCACGCCAAGTTTCGCGGCGCTCCAGGCTGGTGAGGCCCGAATGCCAGGGCGCCGGCGGCGCGCCGAAACGATCTTCGAAGCGTCGCAACCACTGCGCGGTCAACGCGATCTCGGGCAGCAGCACCAGCACCTGCCGCCCCGCTGCGAGAGCCGCCGCGATCGCCTCGAAATAGACTTCGGTCTTGCCCGCGCCCGGTACGCCATCGAGCAGCATCGCCGAGAAGGCATGCGCCTTTACCTTCTCGACCAACCCATCGGCTGCAGTTTTCTGGGCCGGCGACAGGATCGGGCCGTCGCGCATCCCGTCAGGCTGCGGAAAGGAGCGACGCACGACGCGCTCCACCGCTTCGAGCAGGCCGACCGACGCCATGGTCTTCACGACCGAAGTGCCGACACCTGCAAGATGCGCGAGCTCCGCCGCCGGCATCGCCGGCCCATCCTTCAACTGATCGAGAACGCGGCGGCGTGCGGCGGTGAGTTTCAACGCGGCATCGTCCGACTGTTCGGCGGCGCGATAGACCAGCTCGGTCTTTGGCGCCTCCAGCGCCGACGGTGCGCTCATGGCCATGCGCAGCACCGCCCCCGGCGGCATCAAGGTGTAGGCCGATACCCAGTCGACGAAACGGCGCATCGCATCGGCCATCGGCAGTGCCGGCAGCACGCCAATGACATCGCGCAGCTTCGCCTGCGGCACTTCGCCGGTGCCCGCACCCCAGACCACGCCGACCATCTCACGCTTGCCAAGTGGCACGACCACGAAATGGCCGGGAACGAGATGCATTTCTGCCGGCACGCGATAATCGTACGCATCGGCCAAAGGCAGTGGCAGCAGGACCTTGACGGTGTTTTCCACCGTTTCGGGACGCAGCCGTGCAGCCGCCTCGGCTTGTAGCTCCGAGGCGGAATCGCTAGAAATTGTGGCAGCAGGTGAGTCCGAACTACTGGCCATTGGGGTATTTTATATGAAGTTCTTCGTCGATACCGCCGATGTTGCCGAGATCAAGGATTTGGCCGCTTCCGGCCTGCTCGACGGTGTCACCACCAATCCCTCGCTGATCATGAAGGCCGGCCGGCCAATGCTCGACGTGATCAAGGAGATCTGCGCGATCGTTCCCGGCCCGGTCAGCGCCGAGACGGTGGCGACCGATCACAAGACCATGCTCGAGGAAGGCCGCAAACTCGCCAAGCTCGCCAAGAACGTCGCGGTCAAAGTGCCGCTGACGCCGGACGGCCTGAAGACCTGCAAGGCGCTGACTTCCGAAGGCACGATGGTGAATGTCACCCTCTGCTTCTCTCCGGCGCAGGCACTGCTGGCAGCCAAGGCTGGCGCTACCTTCATCTCGCCCTTCGTCGGACGTCTCGACGATATCGGCCACGACGGCATGCACCTCATCGGCGAGATCATGACGATCTATCGCCAGTATCCGCACTTCAAGACCGAGGTGCTGGTCGCCTCGGTACGCCACCCGCAGCACGTCGTCCAGGCCGCCAAGCTCGGCGCCCAGGTCGCAACGTTGCCGCCCAACGTGCTGCGCCAGCTCTTCAAGCACGTGCTGACCGACAATGGACTGAAGGCCTTCCTCGACGACTGGGCCAAGACCGGCCAGTCGATCCTCTGACCCGGAGACGGGCGTTCATGGACAAGAAAAAAGAGGCAGACGACGGTACCGTAATGGCCCCCGACGGTTCCGGCCGTCAGATAAAGCTCATCACTGCCGACGATGTCGTGGCCTATCTCAAGGCCCACCCCGACTTCTTCGAGAAGCATGCCGAGCTGGGCAGTGAGATGGGCGTTGCGCCGCGGGTCCAGGGACCGGGCGTCATCGACATGCAACAGGCGATCCTGAAGCGCCTACGCAGCGAGATCGACCGGCTGAAAACCGAACGCACCGAGATCATCGCCAATTCCAAGCAGAACCAGATCGTCCAGAACCGCATCCAGGCGGCGGTGATCAGCATCATCCAGGCGACGACCTTCGAGAAGATGATCCACGTTGTCACGCACGAGCTGCCGGAATTGCTCGACGTCGACTTCATCACCATGGCGATCGAAGCCAATGCCGATGCGCCCAAGCGCGTTCCCGTCCGTGGCGTCTATGTGTTGGCGCCCGGCGCCATCGATGCCGCGATCGGACCGGACAAGCATGCCCGCCTGCGCTCCGATATCGTGGGCGAGGATGCCTTCTTCGGCGAGGTCTCGCGCTTCGTGAAGTCCGACGTGCTGATGCGGCTCCGCGTTTCTTCGGGCTCGCCCGACGGCGTCATGTGCTTCGGTGCGCGCGATCCGGAAGCCTTCGGTCCGGAGATGTCGACCGAACTCCTGTTCTTCCTTGCCAAGGTGCTTGAAAACACCATCCGCGCCTGGCTCGACCTGCCCGAGTGACCTCAACATGAGCGTCGCCGAGGCGCAGAGCGCGTGGCACGACTGGCTGCAAAGCGAACGCCGCTTCTCGGCCCACACGCTCACCGCCTACCAGCATGATGTGGCGACCTTCCTCGGCTTCATGACGAGCTATCTCGGCGCTGAGCCCACGCTCGATGCCCTCGGCAAGTTGAAACCCGCCGAGTTCCGCGCCTGGCTGGCCGAACGCGGCCGACAGGGCCTGGCGCGCACGTCGACGGCGCGGGCCTTCGCCTCGGTGCGCTCGTTCTTTCGTTTCCTCGACAAGAACGGACTGGCCCACAATGCCAGCATCGCGTCGATCCAGACGCCCAAGTTGCCGCGGTCCGTCCCGAAGGCGCTCAGCGAACGCGACATGGAAGACCTGCTCGATGCCGAGTCCGATCGCGAGCGGGCGCCGTGGCTCGACCTGCGCGACACGGCCGTATTGATCCTGCTCTACGGCGCCGGCCTGCGTATCGGTGAAGCGCTCGCCCTCACCAAGGCAGAGGTCGATGAGCTGCTGAAGAGCGGCAACGACACGCTCGCCATCACCGGCAAGGGCAACAAGACACGGATGGTGCTGCTGCTGCCTCAGGCGCTGCAGGCACTGAAAGCCTATCGCGACGCCTGCCCCTGGCTCGCGGCCGCCAGGCCCGGCGACAGGGTCTTCGTCGGCGCCCGCGGCGGCGCGCTCGATCCCGCCATCGTGCAGAAGCGCGTGCGCGAGATCCGCCGCGGCCTGGGTCTTGCCGAGAGCGTGACGCCGCATGCGCTGCGCCACTCCTTCGCGACCCACCTTTTGGGCGCCGGCGGCGATCTACGCGCGATCCAGGAGCTGCTGGGACACGCCTCGCTCTCGACGACGCAGCGCTACACCGACGTCGACGCCGCCCGCCTCGCCACCGTCTATCGAAACGCCCATCCACGCGCCAAGGGCTGAAAGCCATGCCACAGCACATCGGAATCGTCGCCTGTTCGGCCGAAGGCGCCGCGCTTTGCTACAAGACGATCTGCGTCGAGGGAGCCCGCTTTCTCGGACCACACGTCCATCCGGAAGTCTCGTTGCACACGCATTCGCTGGCCGCCTATGTCGAGTGCCTCGACCGCGGCGATCGGAAAGGTGTGGCCGAGCTGATGCTTTCCTCGGCGCACAAGCTTGCCAAGGCTGGCGCCGACTTCCTGATCTGCCCCGACAATACGATCCACCAGGCAATGCCGCATGTGTTGCCACAGTCGCCGCTGCCCTGGCTGCACATCGCCGAGGTGGTCGCGGAGGAAGCCGTGGCGCGCGGCTTCAAGCGGCTGGGCATCACCGGCACGCGCTGGCTGATCGACAGCGAGGTCTATCCCGAGAAGCTCACCGCGCGCGGTCTCGGCTATCTGCGTCCAACCGATGCCGAGCGTGACGAAACCAACGGGATCATCATGGACGAGCTGGTGCGCAGCATCTTCACGCCACAGGCGGTCGCCGCCTATCAGCGGGTCATGGACCGCATGAAGGCCGGGGGCTGCGATGCCGTCGTTCTCGGTTGCACGGAAATCCCGCTGATCATGAACGACGGCAACTCGCCCTTGCCGACCCTCGATTCGACGCGCCTGCTGGCGACGGCCGCGCTGAAGCGCGCGACGCAAGCCTGACGGTCAGAGCGATTTCTGAAAGATGATCTGGCCGTCGTCCTGGCGGCCGGTCTCTTCCCATCCGTTGGTGCGATAGAAACGTTCTGCCCGCGTGCCGGCCCCTGTCGTCAGTTTCGCGACCGTGAAGCCTGCGGCCCGTAGATCCTCACAAGCCTTCGGCAACAGCGCCCGCCCGATGCCACGGCTTTCATAATCGGGATAGATGAAGAGGCCGAAGATCGTGCCGTCGCGAGAATCGGCGACGGCGAAGCCCTGTACCGCGCTATCCTCGTCCCAGACCCAGAAGCTGCCATTGGCAAAGATCCAGTCGGTAACCTGATCGACCTTGGCTTCGGAAGAACGGCTCAGGCGGTTCTCCCGGACGGCGTGGCGCACCTCATAGATTCGTGGCCGATCGGCGAGCGTTGCCTTGCGAATCATAGTGAAGTCCGTCGTCGGCGTTGCACCAGCCACTCTATCCCGAAGCTGCCAGCGATGGCGATCAGGGCGAGGCCAACGACGATCGGCTGGGTTTGCAAAAGGCTGACCGTGAAGGCACCGAGCGTGAGCACCATCAGTGCGGCACCGAGCAGGATCAGGCTTCGCCGTCCCCCGACCTGGGCATGCAGTCGCCAGTGCGCCCGGAAGATCGCGAGATAGGAAATCAGGAACGTGGCGCCCGCGACTTGCGCGATGGCACCGAGGTCGAAGAGATTCACCAGGACCAGGATCGCACCGGTCGCCCAGACCAGGCCATGCGTCCCCTGCCCCCAGGTCGCGCGACCGAAGGCGGCCGGCAGTTGCCCCTTGGCGGCAAGACCACGAGAGACTTCGAGGGCGGAGAAGATGCAGGCATTGATGGCGGATGCCGTCGCAAACAGCGCGCCGCCCGCGACGATGACGAAGCCTGCCTGCCCCAGCACCGGCCGCGCCGCCTGGGCGACAGCCGTGTCAGCATAGCGCGCCAGTTCGGCCGGCGAGATGCTGCCCAGAACGACGATCGCCAAGCCGATGTAGAGGACGATCACCAGTCCGATCGCAAGGTAGATGGCCCGCGGAATCGTCACCTCGGGATTGGCGACATGCCCGGCGGCATTCGTCATCATGCCATAGCCTGCATAGGCAAAGAACGTCAGGCCGACGCTGGCGAGTAGCGTTCCCAACCCCACGGTCGGCCCGGCGATCAGCAAGGCAGGATCGATCGCCGGCACCCCCGCTATCATCAGGACCGCCAGAATGACGAGCTTGGCGATGACCAGCAGCTCTTCGAGGCGGCCGACCGCACCCGAGCCCACCATGTTCGCCGCCACGAGGGCGATCACGATGGCCGATGCGAAGAAGCTCTTCACCCAGGGCGACGACGTATCGCCCAGGAGCAGCCGGTCGGCATAGGCGCCGAAGGTCTTGGCGATCATCGCAATCGCGATGATCGAGGTGACGAGATAGAGGACCGACAATCCACCCGCCACGACCCGAGACGGGTAGGCGCGATCGAAGTAGTCCATGATGCCGGCCGAGCTGGGAAAGCGGGCAGCGAGACGAGCATAGGAGTAGCCGGACAGCAGCGCGATGATGCCGCCGATGGCAAACGACAGGTAGACGTCGCTGCCGGCCATCAGGGCGGCCTGGCCGAGCAGAGCGAAGATGCCCGCGCCGACCATCGAACCTATGCCGAGCGCCGCGACGCCCCACAGGCGCATGGCGCCGTGTTTGGCAGGTGTCGCGATATCGGTCACGAGGCTGCCCTCAGCAGCCTGCGGCCCATCGACTTGTCCATCGTTTGTCCCCCGGCGGGACCTTACACAATCGCCGCCGGGAACAACACGACAGCTCGTTCACGGCGTACGTCGGTAGACGACATGCAGCGCGCCGCCGCTGCGCGGTTCGCACGCTACCAGTTCGAGCTTGAGTTCGGGCGTGCCGGGCGGGATCAGGGGTATGCCGTCACCCAATACGATCGGCAGGATCGCCATCTCGAAGACATCGAGCTTGCCGGCTGCGATCATGCTGCGGATCACCTGGCCGCCGCCTTCGACCCAGACGGTCCCGTAGCCGCGCGCTTCCAGCTCCGCCGCAACGACACTCAAGTCACCCGACCGGGCCTCGACGCCGGGAGGCGCATTGTCCAGCGGTCGGTTGGTCATGACGATGGTCGGTTTGCCGGGGCGGGGCCAATCGCCGAAGCCGCGCACGATATCGTAGGTGTCACGTCCCATCAGGATGGCGTCGACCTTTTCCAGGAAAGCGTCGATGCCAAATTCCTGCGGTGGATACGGCTCCAGCCAGTCGAACGACCCATCGGCCCGAGCGATCTTGCCGTCGAGCGATATCGCGATATGGCACTGCCAGATCGTCTTCTCCATCGACCAAACTCCGGATCAGGGCGCGAGGTGCTTGGCCAGAAAGACCCGCACATCGGCCACGAACTGCTTCCAGGCCGGCTCGTGCGCGCCGTAGTGCGCGCCGCAGCAACCACCCGGCTTGCTGCGATTGCCGACACCGTCGAGATAGCGCACCGGCAGTCCGAGCGCATCGAAACTGTGATGCGCGCCCTCGTATATTTTCGTTTCGATCAAGTCCTTGCCGCGCGAGACCCGATTGATCACGGCCTGGCATCGCGGCACTGGAGTCCAGTCATCCAGCGCACCCATGGCGAAGAGTGTTGGCTGGCGCACGGCGAGGCGCGGCCCCAGCGCGTCGGCTAAAGCGCAATCGGGATAGACCAGCACGACCGCACGAGCTGCCGATGGCGATGCGGGCGCATCAGGCTGGCCCGACAGGGCGCGCAGCATCGCGACGCCACCGCCATAGGAATAGCCCATGTATCCCAACCGCTTCGGATCGACGCCCGGTTGCCTCGCCAGCCAGGCGAGCGCTGCGTCGATGTCCGGTGCCCGCGCCTCTGCGTCGGCCTGCGTCGGCCAGTTGCGGCCGCAAATGTCCTTCAATCCACGTGCCGAGAAACTGTCGACCACGAGAGCGGCGTAGCCCCAGGAGGCGAGCAACGCCGCCATGCGCGACGTGTTCTGCCCCGGTCCACCGCAGCCGTGGAAGATCGCGACGGCCGGCAGCGGCGTTGCGACATTGGCTGGACGGAAGAGTTGCGCGGCGAGCTGCACGGTGCGGCCGCCCTGCTCGACGGGAACGCGAACATTCTGCTGCGCCTCGGCCGCGAGGGAGGCGAGCAACAGGATTGCCGACAGCGCAGCGCAGACAAGACGCATCACGAGGCCAACTGGATCTCGAACAGACGCATGAGCTTCGACCTCTTCTTCAGCAGGTCGGCCAGCGTATAGCGATCGAGGACGGCCATGAAGGCCGCAAGTGCTTCGTCCAGCGCACCGGTGAGTCCACAGGCGGGCGCAATGACGCAGGTGCTGCACTCCACCAGTTCAAATCCTTCTTCCGTCTGGCGCACGACGTCGCCGACGTTGATCTCCTCGGCCGGCTTTGCGAGGCGGATGCCGCCGAAGCGGCCACGCACGCCCTCGACATAGCCGGCCTTCCCAAGATCGTGGGCGACCTTCATCAGGTGGTTCTGCGAGATGCCGTAGGCACGTGCGATCTCGGAAATGGAGCAGACCTTTTCAGGCTGGGCCCCGAGATAGAGCAGCACCCGCATCGCATAATCGGTGTAGCGCGTCAGCCGCATACGACCTCCGGAGGGCTCAATTCAGATCGGGAAGATAATACATGTATTTCGTTGACATGTTTAGCCAAGGATAATACATGTACTTCAGATACATGATTGGAGCCGTCACATGGACAGCATCGAAGGTATCGACGAAGAAGGCCTCGCCCGGCTGGTCGGGCGCTTCTATGCCAAGGTTCGCGCCGATGAGCTGATCGGCCCGGTTTTCAACGACGCCATCGACGACTGGCCGGAGCATCTGGAGAAGCTCGCGGCCTTCTGGTCTTCCCTGATGCTGACCACCGGCCGCTACAAGGGCATGCCGATGGCCGCTCACCTGAAGCATCGCGCCCGCCTGACGCCGGCCATGTTCGAGCGCTGGCTCGGCCTGTGGCGCGAGACGACCGCGGAAGAAATGCCACCGCAGGCGGCCGCCGCCATGCAGGCCAAAGCCAATCGCATCGCCGAGAGCTTCAAGCTGGCGTTGATGCTGAAGCTCGATCCTGCCCCCGTTCCTGCCGCTTGATCCGAAGGAGAGGCAACATGTTACGCACCGCGCAGATCCCGGCCGTCGACCTCGACGTCCATCACAAGGCCAAGGGTGTGTCCGACCGCATCGCGCTCGGGTTCACCAAGGTCCTGCGCTTCTGTGCCGACACGTTCTTCGCCAAGCGCTACGGCCATCGTGCGGTAGTGCTGGAGACGGTCGCGGCCGTGCCCGGTATGGTGGGCGCCACGCTCACCCATCTGAAGTGCCTGCGCCGCATGACCGACGACAATGGTTGGATCCGCACGCTCATGGAGGAAGCCGAGAATGAGCGGATGCACCTCATGACGTTCATCCATGTCGCCAAGCCGACCCTGTTCGAACGCTGCGTCATCCTCGGCGCCCAGTGGGTGTTCTATCTTGCCTTCTTCGCTCTCTATCTCGTGAGCCCCAGGACCGCCCATCGCGTCGTCGGCTACTTCGAGGAAGAGGCGGTGATCAGCTACACCTACTACCTGAAGGAACTGGACGAAGGTCGCTCTCCCAACCTGCCGGCGCCAGCGATTGCCCGGCACTACTGGAAGCTTCCGGAAGACGCGACCCTGCGTGATGTCGTACTCGTGGTCCGGGCCGACGAAGCCCACCACCGCGACGTGAATCACGGCTTCGCCAGCGAGCTGGCAGGTCTGGAAGTCGCGGATCGGAAGGTAGCCCCCTACCCCGAGCATGCCGACGACATCCGGGTCGCCGCCTGAAGGAGAGTCAGCCGTGCCAACACCCTATCGCTCAACCCCGGTGTTCGACGAGAACACGCTCCCCGCCGCCTTGCGCGGGGAGCACCGGACGAAGGCCGGCGTCTGGGGTGTGATCGATGTGATCGAGGGGAAGGTGAAATTCACCCGGTCCGATCGGGCCGATGCAACGACCCTCGAACCCGGCAAACCCGGCCTCATCCTGCCCGAGCAGCCCCACTTCGTGGAGCCGCTCGGACCGATGCGCATGCAGGTCCACTTCTACGACCAGCCACCCGATATCAGCGAAATCTGAACAAGGTCCGTCCGCGAGGACGGACCTTTCGTCTATGAGCCCTTCGTTCCCGCCTCGGCCTCCGCTGTCGGCGCGAGGTTCATCTCGCGACGTTGCTCGGCAATCTCCGCAACAGCAGCGCGGACGGCGGGATGGCGCGCCATGAACTGGTTGAAGTCGCGGCGGTCGAGCACCAGGAACTGGCAGAAATCGACGGCAACCACGTCGGCCGTACGCCGCTCGCCGCTCAGCAACGCCATTTCGCCGAAGTAGGACCCGGCATCGAGCCGGATAGTGCGGCCGTTGACTGCCACTTCGACGGCGCCGGACGAGATGAAATACATGCCGTCCGCACGGTCACCGCGACGGATCACCCGTTCGCCGGGCGCGGCCGACTTCGGCCGGAACATCAGCAGCAACGCTTCCTGATCCTGCCGCTCTACGAGCGACAGGACGGGAAACTGTTCCAGGAGGCTGTGCAGCTTCAGATCGTGCGCCTTCGTACGCTCCTCGCTGCGGGCCCGGATGCGGTCAAGTTCATGGCTCAGCGCCTCGTAGTGCGGCTGACCGAAGAATGCGGTGCCGGCCGGCTGAGCAAGTTGCACGCGGCGCTGCAACTCGGAAATGAGTGCGAAGACGAGCGGGTTGAGCATGATCGAGAACAGCGCACCCGCCACGACCAGATCCCGGCCCTCACCCGGCACCAGGCCCGTCGAGATGCCGAGCGCGATCAGAATGAAGGAAAATTCACCGATCTGCGCCAGGCTGGCTGATACCATCAGCCCAGTACCGATCGGAAAGCGCAGCAGCATGATGATGCCGAAGGCGATCAGCGACTTGCCGATGACGATCACCGCCAGCACGCCCAACACCGCCTCGGGACGGCGGATGAGGATGGCCGGATCGAACAGCATGCCGACCGATACGAAGAACAGCACCGAGAACGCGTCCTGCAGCGGCAGCGAGTCGGCCGCCGCCTTGTGGCTGAAGGACGATTCGCTCAACACCACGCCGGCGAAGAATGCCCCCAGCGCAAAAGAGACGCCGAAGACGTGGGCCGAGCCGTAGGCGATGCCGAGTGCGATCGCGAGGACCGACAGCGTGAAGAGTTCGCGCGAGCCCGTACGAGCGACGCGGGCGAGGATCCACGGCACCACTTTCGGACCAAGCAACATAGCGAGGACAGCAAAGGCCGCGACCTTGGCCAGCGTGACGGCGAGCTCCAGCAGGAGCGGCATGTCGGTCGAACCTGCACCGTGACCTTCGACCGGCTTGCCGCCCAGAATCTCGGCGAAGGCCGGCAGCAGCACCAGCGCCAGCACCATCGCCAGGTCCTCGACGATCAGCCAGCCGACCGCGACACGGCCGTTGGGACTGTTGACGAGGTTGCGCTCCTCCAGCGCCTTCAGGAGCACAACGGTGCTGGCCACCGAGAGACTCAATCCCACGACGAGGCCGGTGCCGAGGCTCCAACCCCACAGCCAGCACATGCCCATGCCCAGCAAGGTCGCCAGGACGATCTGGCCGATGGCACCGGGTATGGCGATCCCGCGCACGGCCAACAGGTCCGATGCAGAAAAATGCAGGCCGACGCCGAACATCAACAGGATGACGCCGACCTCAGCGAGCTGGGCCGAAAGTCCGGCATCTGCGACAAAGCCGGGCGTGTAAGGGCCGATGAGGATGCCGGCAAAGAGGTAACCGACCAGCGGCGGGAGACGTAGCCGGTCGGCGATGTAGCCAAAGGTGAATGCAAGCACGAAGCCAATGGCGATCGTGGAGATGAGGGTGACTTCGTGATGCACCTGTGGGTCCCGTCTGTTGTGAGAGGTGGCCCAGGAGACGGACCGCCCATCAGATTTAGCGCGGCCCCAACCCCCATGTCACTACATGTGCAGTGACACTTCCTGGTCACGCAAACGCAGTGCCAGGAAATATTTCCTGTCCGCGGGAATAGATCGTCGGCTGCAGCGTCTCTCTCCTGCAGCTCAACATCTGCATGGGAGACCTGGAATGCTGAAGTCGATCCTGTCCACCGCCGCCCTCCTGGCGGTTTTCGCCGCCGGCAGCGCTCTCGCCGCCGAGCCCGCCACCACGACCCCGCCGACCATGAAGGACGGCATGTTCGTCACGGCCAAGGGCATGACCCTCTACACGTTCGACAAGGACACCGCCGGCAAGTCGGTGTGCAATGGCCCGTGCGCGACCAACTGGCCGCCGGCATTGGTGGCTGACGGTGCCAAGGCCACGGGCGACTGGACGATCATCACCCGTGACGACGGGCTGAAGCAGTGGGCCTATAAGGGCAAGCCGCTCTACGCGTTCGCCAAGGACACCAAGGCGGGCGACAAGACGGGCGATGGCTTCCTCAACGGCGCCTGGCACATCGCGAAGTAATCATGTCGCCTTCCCCCTCCACCCCGTATGACAGTGGAGGGGGTTTGTGATGGCGGATGCGGAGGCCCTGCTCGAACCGCTGATCCCGGCGTTGCGTCGTTACGCCTATGCGTTGGTGCGCAACCACGATGCTGCCGACGATCTGGTGCAAGACACGCTGGAGCGTGCCCTGTCGCGTTGGACCTTGCGCCGTCCCGACGGCGACCTGCGCGCCTGGCTGTTCACCATCCTGCGCAATCTGCACGTCTCGGCCGAACGCCAGCGGCAGCGCCGCGGGCCGCATCTCGATCTCGACACGACATCTCCGCCTGGCGCCGCCGCGACGCAGGAAGCGGGCCTCGAAATGCAGGACGTGCTGGCCGCTCTCGACCAGCTTCCGGAGGAACAGAAGTCGCTTCTGCTCCTGGTCGGTGTCGAGGACCTTTCCTACGACGATGCCGCGCGCGTGCTGGGCGTGCCGCCGGGCACGGTGATGTCGCGGCTGTCGCGCGGACGGCAAAGGCTGCGCTCGATTCTGGAGACGGGGCGGGCCACGCTGCTTCGGAGAGTAAAATGACCGGCAATGAATTTCCCATCAGCGAGGACGACCTGCAGGCCTTCGTCGATGATCGCCTCGATGACACCCGGCGAGCTGCGTTGCAGACGCATCTGGTCGCGCATCCCGAACTCGCCGACCGGATCGCTGCCGAGCGACGCCACCGCGCCCTGCTGCGTGGCCAGCTCGAGGCGAAGTTTGCGGAACCTGTGCCGGCGCGATTGCGCGTCGCCAATCTCCGCGCGGCGCGACGCGGTAGCCGGATCGTCTCGATGCGGTCCATCGCGGCGGCGCTGACGATCTTCGTGGTCGGTGCAATGGCCGGATGGTTCGCCAACAGCATGACGCCGGCGTCCCGCGCGCCCGCGCCCACGACCAGTGTCGCGCAAAGTGCGACGGCAGCCTTCCGCACCTTCGTGGTCGAAGTCGCCCATCCGGTCGAAGTCGGCGTGCAGCAGGAAGCGCATTTGCTGCAGTGGCTCTCCAAGCGCCTGGGCCGCAAGCTCGCCGCACCCGACCTGCAGCCCTTTGGTTACAGGCTGATGGGCGGGCGGCTTCTGCCCGGCGGCAGTGGCGCGGCGGCGCAACTCATGTACGACGATGCGAGCGGCCGGCGCCTCACGATCTACGTGCGTGCGGCGGACGGCACCGAGACGGCTTTCCGCTTCCAGCAGGAAGGTGAAGCGGCGACCTTCGCCTGGATCGACCAGGGGTTCGGCTTTGCCGTGACGGCGGTGGCGACGCGCGAGGAACTGCTGCCGATCGCGGAAGCCGTGTATCGCGGGTTCGAGGGGAAGAGCTGATCCGCTACTTCGTCGGATCCGTCAGGTCCTCGAATTCCTTGAGATGGCGCGGCGCCCATTTGTGGTCGCGGGCCTGCACGATCCAGCGGTTGAGAAAAGGCCAGCGTCCACGGGCGCGCCTGACCCAGCGACGGCCGGTCTCGAATTCGGTCGCGAGCAGGTAGAGGCCGAGCACGAAGAAGATCCAGCCCTGCAAGATCGGCACGAAGCCGCCGACCACCGACATCACCAGGCACCCGGCAATCGCGAGCGCCATCAGCGGCTTGCGCATGGCGCCGCGCCGCCCGGGCTAGAGGTGGATGGGCTTGTCCCAGGCCGCGAGGGCAGCTTCCTTCATCGCCTCGTTGACCGTGGGATGGGCATGGCACACGCGGCCGATATCCTCGGCCGACGCCGAGAACTCCATCGCGAGGGCAGCTTCGGCGATCATGGTTCCGGCTTCGGCGCCGAAAATATGGACGCCCAGTACGCGGTCCGTTGCCTTGTCGGCCAGCACCTTCACAAAACCCTCCGTCGCTCCGTTCGCGCGGCTGCGCGGATCGGCGGTGAAAGGATACTTGCCGATCTTGTAGGCAACGCCGGCGGCCTTCAGCTGTTCCTCGGTCTTTCCGACCCACGCCACCTCGGGCTGGGTGTAGATGATCGAGGGCACGAGATCCCAGTTCACATGGCCCTTCTGGCCCGCAATGGTCTCGACGCAGGCGACGCCATCTTCGCTCGCTTTGTGCGCCAGCATCGGTCCGTCGATCGCGTCGCCGATGGCGTAGATACCCGGCACCGAGGTCTGGAAATGACCGTCGACGGCAATGCGGCCGCGTTCGGTCATCTTCACACCGACCTTGTCGAGGCCGAGACCCTGCACGTAGGGACGGCGGCCGATCGAGACCAGCACCACGTCGGCTTCAAGCGTCTCCGTCGCGCCACCCTTGGCCGGCTCGACGGTGAGCGTGACACCCGTACCGGTCGCCTCGGCCTTCGTCACCTTGGAACCCAGCTTGAACTTCAGCCCCTGCTTGGCGAGTGCGCGCTGGAAGAACTTGGTGATCTCGTCGTCGACGCCCGGCGTAATGCGGTCGAGGAATTCGACGACGGTGACATCTGCGCCGAGGCGGCGCCACACCGAGCCGAGTTCCAGCCCGATGATGCCGGCGCCCACCACCACCAGATGCTTGGGCACCTCGGTCAGCTCCAGCGCGCCGGTCGAAGAAACGATCTTCCTTTCGTCGATGGTCACGCCCGGTAGCGGCATCACTTCCGAACCGGTGGCGATCAGAATGTTCTTGGTGGAAAGCGTATCCTTCACCGCGCCATCGTCGCCCAGGACAGCGACCGATCCGGCCGCTTCGATACGGCCGGCGCCGGTGTAGGAGGTGATCTTGTTCTTCTTGAACAGGAAGGCGACACCCTTGGTCGTCGCGTCGACCACGTCGCCCTTGCGCTTCATGAGCTGGGCAAAGTCGAGCTTCGGCGGCTCAAGCACGATGCCATGGGCGGCGAGATCGTGGCCCGCTTCCTCGAACAGGTGCGAGGACTGCAGCAGCGCCTTGGAGGGAATGCAACCGACATTGAGGCAGGTGCCGCCCAAGGTCGTGCGCTTCTCGACGACGGCTACCTTGAGCCCGAGCTGGGCGGCGCGGATCGCCGCCACATAACCACCAGGCCCAGCGCCGATGACGACGAGGTCGAACGTTTCGTTGGCCATGGGACTGTCCTCACGCGCCGATGAGCAGGCGTTCGGGATCCTCGATGCATTCCTTGACCCGCACCAGGAACAACACCGCCTCGCGGCCATCGATGATGCGATGATCGTATGACAGAGCGAGGTACATCATCGGCCGCGCCTTGATCTCGCCGCCGACCACCATGGGCCGCTGCTGGATCTTGTGCATGCCGAGGATGGCCGACTGCGGCGGGTTGAGGATCGGCGTCGACATCAGCGAGCCGTAGACGCCACCGTTGGAGATGGTGAAGGTACCGCCCGTCAGATCGGCGATCGACAGCTTGCCGTCGCGCGCCTTGCGGCCGAGATCGCCGATGCCCTTTTCGACGCCGGCGAAGTCGAGTACATCGGCATCGCGCAGCACCGGCACGACTAGACCCTGCGGCGTGCCGACGGCAACACCGATGTCGTAGTAGTTCTTGTAGACGAGCTCATCGCCCTCGATCTCGGCGTTGACCGCGGGCAGTTCCTTGAGGCCCGCAATGCAAGCCTTCACGAAGAACGACATGAAGCCCAGCCGCGCGCCATGCTTCTTCTCGAAATCGTCCTTCAACCGGTCGCGCAGCGCCATGACGTTGGTCATGTCCACCTCGTTGAAGGTGGTGAGCATGGCCGCCGTGTTCTGCGCTTCCTTGAGGCGATTGGCGATGGTGCGGCGCAGCCGTGTCATGCGCACGCGCTCTTCGCGGTCGGCGCGTTGGCGCGGTCCGGCCGGTGCGGCGGGCTTGGCCGCCACTGGCGCCGCCGCCGACGGGATCGACGAAAGCGCCGCGAGCACGTCTTCCTTGGTCGCTCGGCCGTCCTTGCCGGTGGGCTGGATGGCAGCAGCCGACACTCCCTTCTCCTCGGCGAGCTTGCGCGCGGCCGGACCAGAGGCGGCGAGGTTCGCGCCTGCCGGCGCTGCGGCTGGCGCCGGCGCCGGTGCGGCAGGCTTTGGAGCCGGGGCTGCGGCCGGAGCAGCAGCGGCAGCAGGCTTCGGCGTAGCGGCGCCAGCAGCACCTGCTTCGATATGACAGAGCACGCCGCCCACCTGGACCGACGCGCCTTCCTCGACGACGAGATCGGCAATCGTACCGGCGACCGAGGCATTCACCTCGACCGTCACCTTGTCGGTTTCCAGTTCGCACAAGGGCTGATCGACGGCGACGGCATCGCCCGCCTTCACCAGCCACTTGGCGACGGTCGCCTCGGTGACCGATTCACCCAGTGCCGGAACCTTGATCTCGACAGACATGACTAAACCCCTTCCCTACCTACTGGCCCCACGATCGACCCTGGCAGCGCTGCTCAGACAGTGAGCGCGCGGTCGACCAGATCGGCCTGTTCCTTGAGATGTGTGCGCGCCGAGCCGGTCGCCGGCGAGGCTGCTTCAGCCCGGCCGACATAGATCGGCCGCTTGGCCTTCACGTTGATGCCGGCCAGGGCGCGTTCGATGCGACGGTCGGCGAAGTGCCAGGCGCCCATGTTCTCCGGCTCCTCCTGACACCACACGACCTCGGCATTCGGATACTCTGCAAGCCGCACGCCAAGCCGCGTGAACGGGAACGGATAGAGCTGCTCGATGCGCATGATCGCGACGTCGTCGATCTTGCGCTTGCGGCGCTCGGCGACGAGATCGAAGTAGACCTTGCCCGAACAGAGCACGACGCGGCGCACCTTGGGGCCGGGCGCGATCTGATCGGTTTCGGCGAGGATGCGGCGGAACGAGCTGCCGGGACCGAAGTCCGCCAGGGTCGACACGCAATCCTTGTGACGCAGCAGCGACTTCGGCGTCATCACCACTAGAGGCTTGCGGAAGGTCCGGCGCATCTGCCGGCGCAGCGCGTGGAAGTAATTGGCCGGCGTCGTCGGATTGATGACCTGCCAATTGTCTTCCGCGGAAAGCTGCAGGTAGCGCTCCAGGCGCGCCGAGCTGTGCTCAGGGCCCTGCCCCTCGTAGCCGTGCGGCAGGAGCATGACGAGGCCCGACATGCGCAGCCACTTGCTCTCACCGGAGCAGATGAACTGGTCGATGATGACCTGCGCGCCGTTCGCGAAATCGCCGAACTGCGCTTCCCAGAGGACCAACGCATTGGGCTCGGCCAGCGAGTAGCCGTACTCGAAGCCCAGCACGGCTGCCTCGTTCAGCGGACTGTCGATCACCTCGAAATGCGCCTGGCCTTCGGCCACATGGTTCAACGGCACGTACTTCTGCTCGCTGACCTGATCGACCAGCACCGAATGGCGCTGCGAGAAGGTGCCGCGACCGGAATCCTGGCCGGTGAGACGGACCGGCGTGCCCTCCGACAACAGCGTGCCGAACGCCAACGCTTCGCCAGTCGCCCAGTCGATATCCGCGCCGGACTCGATCGTCTTGCGCTTGTCCTGGAGTTGGCGCGTGATCTTGCGGTTGAGCTCGAAGTTCTTCGGCGGCTCGGAGATCGCGCGGCCAACCATTTTCAGCCTGTCGAGATCGACGGCGGTGACGCCCTTGCGATCTTCCTCGCCCGGCGCAACGGTGAAGCCCGCCCACTTGCCTTCGAGCCAGTCGGCCTTGTTGGGCTTGTAGTTGGTCGCGGCCTCCAGCGCCTTGTCGAGCTTTTCGCGCAAGGCCGCGTTCATGCCGGCGACGTCCTCGGCGCTCACCACGCCTGCCGCTTCCAGCCGTGCGGCGTAGACTTCCATCACCGTCTTGTGGCCGCCGATCTGCTTGTACATCAGCGGCTGGGTGAACATCGGCTCGTCACCCTCGTTGTGACCGTGCCGGCGGTAGCAGAACATGTCGATGACGATGTCGCGCTTGAAGTGCTGACGGAATTCGGTGGCGATGCGCGCGACGTGCACCACGGCTTCCGGGTCGTCACCGTTCACGTGCAGGATCGGCGCCTGAACGATCTTGGCGACCTCGGTGCAGTACGGGCCGGACCGCGACTGCGTCGGCAGGGTCGTGAAGCCGATCTGGTTGTTGACCACGAAATGGATCGTGCCGCCGATGCGGTAGCCATCGAGGTCGGAAAGATCGAGGCTCTCGGCGACCAAACCCTGACCCGCGAAAGCCGCGTCGCCGTGCATCAGGACGCACATGACCTGGCTGCGGTCGGTGTCGCCGCGCTGGTCTTCCTTGGCGCGTGCCTTGCCCAGCACCACCGGGTTCACCGCCTCGAGATGCGAGGGATTGGGCGACAGCGAGAGATGCACGACATTGCCGTCGAACTCGCGATCGGCCGAAGCGCCGAGGTGATACTTCACGTCGCCCGAGCCGCGCATCTCCTCGGGCTGCGAGGAGCGACCCTGGAATTCGGAGAAGAGTGCGGTGTAGCTCTTGTGCATGACGTGCACGAGCGTGTTGAGGCGGCCACGATGCGGCATACCGAGCATCACTTCCTTCACGCCGAGCTGGCCGCCGCGCTTCAGGATCTGCTCGATACCGGGGATCAGTGCCTCGCCGCCGTCTAGGCCGAAGCGCTTGGTGCCGACGAACTTCACATGCAGGTAGCGCTCGAGGCCCTCGGCCTCGATGACCCGCTCCAGGATCATCTTGCGGCCGGTCAGGGTGAACTCGGTGGTGTTCTCGATATGCTCGATGCGCTCCTGGATCCACGCCTTCTGGGCGGGATCGGAGATGTGCATGAACTCGACGCCGATCTTGCCGCAGTAGGTCTTGCGCAGGCGTTCCATGATCTGGCGCAGGGTCGCGGATTCACCCAGGGCCAGCGAGCCGAAGATCAGGATCGGACGGTCCCAGTCGCTCTCGGCGAAGCCGTAGGTCGCTGGATCGAGCTCGGGATGCGGTGCCTGGCGCACCAGGCCCAGCGGATCGAGATCGGCTTCGAGGTGGCCGCGGATGCGATAGGCGCGGATCAACATCAGCGCCCGCGCCGTATCCTGCGCCGCAGCGCGGATCTCGACTTCGGTCTTGCCGCCCAGCTGGCCGGCGGGAGCAGGCGCCGCGGCGCCCTTGCCGCCCTTCACGTTGCGGTTGGCGGCCGCCGGCAGCGTCTCGGGATCGACGGCACCGATCACCCGCGCACCATTGGGCGCCCAGGACGCGCCCCGCACTTCAGCCAGCACGTCGCCGCTCTGGTCGGCCAGCGCCTCGAAGAAGGTGCGCCACTCGGCGTCGACCGCATTGGAATCGGCGAGATACCGCGCGTGTAGCTCTTCGATGAATGGCGCGTTGGCGCCGAACAGGAACGATGTCTGCTCTGCTCTCATGGCCCCTACTCC
Organism: Reyranella sp.; assembly: GCF_004297405.1. Taxonomy (GTDB): domain Bacteria; phylum Pseudomonadota; class Alphaproteobacteria; order Reyranellales; family Reyranellaceae; genus Reyranella. The sequence goes on along the minus strand of NZ_SCVC01000039.1, from coordinate 130,128 downwards.
TTGGCCTATCGTCGCTGGCCGCCTGGCAGAGGCTGGGCGGCAAATACGCCTACCTCGAAAGCTTCGAGGACTTGTCAGCCTTTCATGGCTTTAAGCATTTCCTCGCCCAGCGCCGCAGGAGAATCCGCGACCCTGATGCCAGCCATGCGCATGGCCTCGACCTTGAACTCTGCCGTGTCGTTACCGCCCGAAATTACGGCGCCAGCATGACCCATGCGACGGCCCGGCGGCGCCGTGCGTCCGGCAATGAAGCCGACGACCGGCTTCTTCACCTTGGACGCTTTGACGTATTCCGCGCCCTTGACCTCGGCATCGCCGCCGATTTCGCCGATCATGACGATGCCCTGCGTTTCCTTGTCGGCCATCAGCATCTCGAGGCATTCGACGAAGTTGGTGCCGTTCACCGGATCGCCGCCGATGCCGATGCAGGTGGTCTGGCCGAGACCCGCCGCAGTGGTCTGCGCCACGGCTTCGTAAGTCAGCGTGCCGGAGCGCGAGACGATGCCGATCTTGCCGCGCTTGTGGATGTGGCCCGGCATGATGCCGATCTTGCATTCGCCGGGCGTGATGACGCCGGGGCAGTTGGGGCCGATCAGGCGTGACTTCGAGCCGACCAGCGCGCGCTTCACCTTCACCATGTCGAGCACCGGAATGCCTTCGGTGATGCAGACGACCAGCGGGATTTCGGCGTCGATCGCCTCGAGGATCGAGTCGGCAGCGTAGGGCGCCGGCACGTAAATCACGCTGGCGTCAGCGCCCGTCTTGGCGACGGCTTCGGCCACGGTGTCGAACACCGGCAAGTCGAGATGTGTCGAGCCGCCTTTGCCCGGCGTCACGCCGCCCACCATCTTGGTGCCGTAGGCAATCGCCTGCTCTGAATGGAACGTGCCCTGCGAGCCGGTGAAGCCCTGGCAGATGACTTTGGTGTTCTTGTCGACCAGGACGGCCATCAGTTCGACTCCTTGACCGCCTTGACGATCTTCTCTGCAGCGTCGGCCAGATGATCCGCCGAGGTGATCTTCAGCCCCGACTCCTTCAGGATCTTCTTGCCGAGCTCGACGTTGGTGCCTTCGAGCCTCACGACCAGCGGCACATGCAGGTTGACCTCGCGTGCCGCGGCGACCACGCCTTCGGCGATCACGTCGCAGCGCATGATGCCGCCGAAGATGTTGACCAGGATGCCTTCGACGTTCGGATCCTTCAGGATGATCTTGAAGGCCGCGGTCACACGCTCCTTGGTGGCGCCGCCGCCGACATCGAGGAAGTTGGCGGGTGAAGAGCCGTAGAGCTTGATGATGTCCATGGTGGCCATGGCGAGGCCCGCGCCGTTCACCATGCAGCCGATCTGACCGTCGAGCTTCACGTAGTTCAGGGCATACTTGGCGGCTTCGGTTTCGGCCGGATCCTCTTCGTCGAGGTCGCGCAGATCCTCCAGCTCCTTGTGCCGGTAGAGTGCGTTGTCGTCGAAGTTCATCTTCGCATCGAGCGCGACGACGTCGCCCCCACCCGTGACGACCAGCGGATTGATCTCGATCAGCGTGGCGTCGAGGTCGGTGAAGGCGCGATAGAGATTGCCCAGCATCGTGGTGAAGGTGCCGACCTGCTTGCCCTGCAGGCCGAGCGCGAAGGCGAGCCTGCGGCCCTGATAGCCCTGGAAGCCGGCGGCCGGATCGATCGACTGCTTGACGATCTTGTCGGGCGTTTCGTGCGCCACCGTCTCGATATCCATGCCGCCTTCGGTCGAGGCGACGACGGAGATGCGGCCGACCGCGCGGTCGACCAGCATGGAGAGGTAGAGCTCGCGTTTGATGTCGCAGCCGTCCTCGATGTAGAGGCGCTTTACGGTCTTGCCGGCCGGACCGGTCTGCTTGGTCACCAGATCCTGGCCCAGCATGGCCGCCGCGGCGGCACCGACCTCGTCAGCCGACTTGGCGATGCGCACACCGCCCTTGCCCTTGGGATCGCTCTTGAAGTGTCCCTTGCCGCGTCCGCCAGCGTGGATCTGGGCCTTCACGACAGTAACAGGCCCGCCAAGCTTGCGGGCTACGTCCATCGCCTCGTCCTTGGTGTAAGCGACGCCGCCCTTGAGCAGCGGGACGGCGAACTTGGCCAATAGCGCCTTGGCCTGGTATTCGTGGATGTTCATGGAGTCCTATCGTTCGGGACTGCTTGCAAGAAGCGTATCAGCCCTCAGTTTTAAAACGCAACTAACCAAGGGATGCGGCACTTTATGAGTGCCACAGGCCCTTGGCAACGACGGACTGATGACCCTTTTGAGGCGTTCGACCAAAGTCGCAGGCAGCCTTCGCGCAGACTGCCTGCAACACGCATCGAAACTCAGGCGCGGCCGACGATCTTGTTGGTGGCCTCGATCAGCGACTTCACGGCCGCGACCGACTTGTCGAACATCGCCTTTTCCTCGGCGTTGAACTCGACTTCGACGATGCGCTCCACACCCTTGGAGCCGATCACGACCGGCACGCCGATGTAGAGGCCCTTCACGCCGTACTCGCCGTTGAGGTAGGCGGCGCAGGGGATCATGCGCTTCTTGTCCTTGAGGTAGGACTCCGCCATGGCGATGGCCGAGGCGGCCGGGGCGTAGAAGGCCGAACCGGTCTTGAGATGGGCCACGATCTCCGCACCGCCGTCACGGGTACGCTGGACGATCTGCTCGAGCCGCTCCTTGGTGGTCCAGCCCATGTCCACCAGATCGTGCAGCGAAATGCCGCCGACCGTCGAGTAGCGCAGCAGCGGCACCATCGTGTCGCCGTGGCCACCCAGCACGAAGGCCGTGACGTCCTCGACCGAGACGTTGAATTCCTCGGCGAGGAACAGGCGGAAGCGGGCGCTGTCGAGCACGCCGGCCATGCCGACGACGCGGGCCGCCGGGAAACCGGTGACTTCCTGCATCAGGCCGACCATGGCGTCGAGCGGGTTGGTGATAACGATGACGAAGGCGTTCGGGGCATGCTGCTTGATGCCCTTGCCGACCGCATCGATGACCTTGGCGTTGATGCCGACCAGGTCGTCGCGGGTCATGCCGGGCTTGCGCGGCACGCCGGCGGTGACGATCACCACGTCGGCGCCCTCGATGTCCTTGTAGTCCGAGGAGCCGCTGTACTTGGTGTCGAAGCCCTCGACCGGGCTGAGCTGGGCGATGTCGAGCGCCTTGCCCTTGGCAGTGCCTTCGGCGGCGGGAATGTCGAACAGGACGACATCGCCCAGCTCTTTCTGGCCGGCGAGCAACGCCAGAGTGCCGCCAATCTGTCCGGCGCCGATCAGCGCGATCTTCTTGCGAGCCATGCGAAAAACTCCCGATTCTTGAAGGCGGCGCGTGGTAGCGCGATTCGCCGGGAGCGGCAAGAAGAGCCGATATCGGACCGATTTCTCAGACCGGATGTTTCTTCAGGTGCGCCAGCAGAAGATCGGTGGTCTTGGCCGGTGCCTGGTCCATCACGAAGTGGCCGACATTCGGCAGCACTTCCATGACGAATGACGGCGCCACGAACTCGGCCGTGCCATAGGCGGCATCCGGTCCGACGGTCGCGTCGACATCGCCCCAGACGTAGAGCGTCGGCACAGTGATCGTGCCGATATCCGCCGCAAGCCCCTTGTTCGAGCGATACCAGGCAAGGGCTGCTTCCAGCGCTTCGGGATTGCCGAGGACTGAGAGGTGGTCTTCGAGCGCCTCCGACGGCACGCCCTGCCCGAACAGTCCGTCACGCAAGCGACGCGCATTGTCGGCCAGCAGCAGCTTTCCGGTATCCGCGTCGAGAAAGGCACGATGGTGGCGCGAGCGATGCTTCTGGTCGCCATCCTCCTTCTGGAGGGCCCGACGAAACGACGAGGGATGCGGCCGCGACAGGATGGTGAGCGACGCCAACCGCTTCGGATGCTGGCTCGCAACGCCCCACGAAACCTGTCCGCCCCAGTCATGGCCGACCAGATGGAAGCGCTTACCGTCGTAGCCCTCGGCCGACACGATCTCAATCGCATCGCCAATCAGCTTGTCGAACGCATAGTTGGCGAGATCGGCCGGATCGGGACGCGCGCCCGGCGAATAGCCGCGCTGGTCGGGGGCGACGGCGCGATAGCCCGCCGCCGCGAGCGCCGGCAACGCCGCGCGCCAGCTATGCCGCGATTCGGGAAACCCGTGCAGCAACAGCACGAGCGGACCCTCGGCCGGGCCCGCGACATCCGCGGTGAATGTCAGGCCCGACCGCGTCTTTATACCGGTGGTATCGATCATCGATCGGTCAGGTCACGCCGTTGGCCTTGAACCAGGCGAGCGCCCGCTTCCAGCCGTCTTCGGCCTGATCCTTGCGATAGCTCGGACGATAGTCGGCGTTGAAGGCGTGCGGCGTGTCGGGATAGGTCACGATCTCCGACTTCTTTGCAGCGGCATTGCCCTCCTTGAGAGCGGCACGCATCTTGTCGACCGAGTCGTTCGGAATGCCGGTATCGGCACCACCGTAGAGCCCGAGCACAGGGCCATTCAGCTTACCGACGACATCGATCGGGTTCGCGGTCGTCGCCGGATGGTAACCACGGTTCAGCGGACCATACCAGGCTACTCCCGCCTTCAATGCCGGATTGTGCGCTGCGTAGAGCCATACGATGCGACCGCCCCAGCAGAAGCCCGTAATGCCGAGCTTGGCAGTGTCGGCCTTGCCCTCGCCCTTGGCGAAGGCGACGCAGGAATCGAGATCGTCCATGACCTGGGCATCCGGCACCTTGGCCACGACCTCTGAGATCAGCTTGGGGACCTCGGGATGGGCTTTGGGATCGCCCTGGCGGAAATAGAGCTCGGGTGCGATCGCATAGTAACCGGCCTTGGCGAATCGGCGGCACATGTCGGCGATGTGGGCGTGCACACCGAAGATCTCCTGCACGACGAGGATCGTGCCGAAACCCTGGCCCGTCGCCGGCATCGCCCGGTAGGCTGCAAGATCCTTTCCGTCTTTGGTCTTCACCGTCACTTCACCTGCCATCAACCCTTCGGCAGGGGTCGTGATCATGGTCTGCGCGGATACTGGCTGGACCGCCAGCGCGAACGTGCTACCGAGCGCTACAGTGGTCAAAGCCGCACGTCGCGACAGGCCATTCTCGGCACCGTAAACCAAACGATCGCCATCCATCTTGAGGCTCCCTGAGCTTGAAATGTCGCAGAGCCTATGCTGCGAACCTGCCGGGCCACAATCACAATCAGGCGATATGCTCCAGGGCGAGATACTCCGGACTCTGCATTTCCATCAGCCGAGACACGGTCCGCTCGAACTCGAACGAACCATCGCCCGCGGGATAAAGCGACGCCGGCGGACCGGCAGCGGAGCAGATGAGCTTCACCTTCCTCTCGTAGAAGGTGTCGATCATGGTTACGAAGCGGGTGGCCTTGTCGCGGCTGTCAGGGCCCATCTTCGGAATGTCGGCGACGATGATCGTGTGGAAGTGGTCGGCGATGCAGAGGAAGTCGGCGGCGCCCATCGGCTTGGCACACCAGTCGAGGAAATGCGCCATGGCGACACCCGGTGCAGCGCGCGGCACCTCGACGTCGCGGCCCTGCGTGCGCAACACGCGCGGCTCGCCATCGGAGCCGCCGCTCAGCGCGCGGAAGGCTTCGTCGAGCTTTGCGTTGGCCCAGGCACCGAGCGGCGTCAGGTAGAGGTCGAACTCGCGCATGCGGCCCATGCGGTAATCCTGCGCACCGCCCAACTCGAGAACCTCGAGACGCTGTTTCAGCAGCTCGATGAAAGGCAGGAAGCGGTCGCGCTGCAGCCCGTCCCTGTAGAGATCGTCCGGTTTGCGGTTCGAGGTGGCGATCACGGTGATGCCCTCCTCGAACAGCGTCTCGAACAGGCGGCCGAGGATCATCGCATCTGCGATGTTGGTCACCTGGAACTCGTCGAAGCAGAGCAGTCGGGTCTCGGCGGCAATCTGCTTGGCGATCGGCACGATCGTATCGGATTCGGGTGACGCCCCCTTGGCCGCCAGCTCCTCGCGGCGGGTATGCAGGCGCGTCTGCACTTCGAGCATGAACTCATGGAAGTGGACACGACGCTTCTTCGCCACCGGCGCATCGGCGAAGAAGAGATCCATCAACATCGACTTACCGCGGCCGACCGGTCCCCAGATGTAGAGACCGTGCGGACCATCGGGCGCCTTGGGCGCGCTGACGAGCCCCAACCGGGCCAGCAGCCCCGCAGGCTTGGCGGGATGGGCCGCCATCGCGACAAGCTGGTCGTAGATCGCTTGCAGCCGCAGGACGACCTTCTCCTGCACGGGATCGGCATGGATCTCGCCGTCAGCGCGGCGTGCCGTGAGATTGGCGAGAGGCCCTTTCTTTGCAACCAGGGGGCCGGGCGAGGAGGTCGCGGAATCCATTGAACCGCATACCTAGCTCACCGCCGCTCTGCTGCCTATAAGGTGCGGCGATGAAGATTGCGTTCCTTGGCACTTCCGCATTCGCCGTGCCCGCTCTGCGAGCCCTGGTCGAGGCCGGTCACGACGTGGCCGCCGTCTATACGAGAGCTCCCAAGCCTGCGGGCCGTGGCCAGCAGGAACGCAAGACACCGGTGCACGAGCTTGCCGACCAGCTCGGCTTGTCTGTTCACACACCGCGAAGCCTCAAAAGCGACGAGGAAGCGGCGTCTTTCAAAGCGCTCGATCTCGACGCTGCCGTGGTCGTGTCCTACGGCCATATCCTGCCCAAGAGTTTCCTCGACGCGCCGGTCCTGGGCTGCATCAACATCCACGGCTCCTTGCTGCCGCGCTGGCGTGGTGCCGCGCCGATCCATCGCGCCATCCTGGCAGGCGATGCCGAGACGGGGGTCACCACCATGCGCATGGACGAAGGCCTCGATACCGGCCCGATGCTGCTGGCGGAAAGCACACCGATCTCCGCGGCCGACACTGCCGAAAGCGTACACGACCGATTGGCAGAGCTGGGTGCGCGCCTGATCGTCTCCACGCTCGACGGGCTGATGCGCAAGAGCATCGACGCCGTCGTACAGCCCGAGCAAGGCGTCACCTATGCCCACAAGCTCGGCAAGGAGGAAGGCGTGCTCGACTGGCGTCGGCCCGCCGCCGAACTCGAACGCAAGGTGCGCGCCTTTCATCCGTGGCCTGGCACGTCGTTCGAAGCTCCCAGGGACAATGGCGTCGAGCGCATCAAGGTGCTGGCGGCGACCCTCACTTTGGCCGGCGGCGCGCCAGGCACGATCAGCATCGCGCGTGATGGCTTTCCCGTCGTGACCTGCGGCGTGGGCGGATTGAAGCTCCTGAAGCTGCAGCGGCCGGGCAAGTCGGCACAGGCGGCCGATTCCTTTTTGCGCGGCTTTGCCCTCGACGCCGGAACGGTGCTGGCGTCGCCCGCGGTCGTGCGCTTGCCGACCTGACGCCGTGCCACGCTACAAACTCACCATCGAATACGACGGCGAACCCTTCGTCGGTTGGCAACGCCAGCACAATGGCCTTTCGATCCAGGGAGCGCTCGAGGACGCCGTCTTCGCCTTCTGCGGCGAACGCGTCTCCGTCATCGGCGCCGGCCGCACCGATGCCGGCGTCCATGCCCGCGGCCAGGTGGCCCACTTCGACATCACCCATGAGAAGCCTACCGACACGGTGCGGTCGGCGCTCAACTTCCACCTGAAGCCGCATCCCATCGTTGTCGTGCAAGCCGAGCCGGCGCCGGCGAATTTCCATGCGCGCTTCTCGGCGACCTGGCGGCGCTATCGCTATCGCATCATCAATCGCCGCGCGCCGCCCGCCCTCGATCGTGGCCAGTTCTGGCACGTCCCCGTGCCGCTCGACGCGGCGGCGATGGCCGATGCGGCGTCAGTTCTGGTGGGACACCACGACTTCAACAGCTTTCGCTCGACGGCATGTCAGTCGCCCTCGGCCATCAAGACGTTGGACCTGCTCGAGGTCAGCCGCAATGGCAACGAGATCACGATCGACGTCGGCGCCCGCTCCTTCCTCCACAATCAGGTGCGGATCCTGGCTGGCACGTTGCAGTTCGTAGGCCGTGGTCAATGGAGCCGCCGCGATGTCGAGGAAGCGCTGGCGGCGCGCGACCGCACGCGCGCCGGCCCGACGGCACCGCCGCAAGGTCTTTGCTTCATGGAAGTGCGTTACGATCTAGGTCCCGGTCGCCATCGGAACGATGCCGAGGAAACGATCGACGATCAATGACAGGAAACGCGACGGCAGCCAGTTGACCAGCAGCAGCATGAACGAATGCAGCCAGCCCGTCTTCAGGACCGACCGCGTCACGGCGAGGAACCAGTAGAAGAGCAGGCCATAGAGACCGAGCTGGATCAGGACGGCAACGGCCGTCGGCAGGATCGACGCCAGGATGATGGCAACCACCGCCACGATGGTGAGCGGCAGGTTCACCCAGTTGAGCGCCGCGATGTAGCGCGGATAGATGCCGAGCCAGCTCTGGCGCCGGGCGATCTCGTAGAAAATGACGGGAAACAGCAGCCAGTCGACGGTGTAGCGCAGCGCCTCGACGAAAACGATCTCCCAACCCTCGGCCGTCGTCGTGACGTTCGAGTAGAGAATCATCATCACCACGATGTAGAGCGGCGCCACCAGCGCCATCACCTGGAACGAACGCAGGCAGCTCTCGGCAGTATTCTCGAAGTAGGACGGCGCCGCAGGATCGCGCTGCAGGAAAGCGAGCGCTCCCTGCATGCCGCGGGCGATTTCCCCGACGCTCAGCACGATCCGCTCAGGCCGTGAAGTAGCGGTCGAGCACCGTTTCGTAGACGCGGGCCAGCGTCTTGAGGTCGGCGATCGCGCTCTTCTCGTCGACCTTGTGCATGCTCTCGCCCACCAGACCGAACTCGAGGACCGGACAGTAGCTGCGGATGAAACGTGCATCCGAGGTGCCGCCAGTGGTCGAAAGCTCGGCCTCGACGCCCGCGACGTCGCGGATCGCGCCAGCGACGAGATCGCTGAGCGGCCCCGGCGGCGTATAGAACGACTCGCCCGAGACCGAGACCTCGTACTCGATCGTGCCATTGCCGCCGACCGCAGCGCTCGCGCGTTCGATGCGTTCCTGCAGATGCGCCAGCAGCGTCTTGGAGGTCCAGAGATCGTTGAAGCGCGTGTTGAAGCGGGCCCGCACGACACCCGGTGCGATATTGGTCGCCTTGTTGCCGACATCGACAGTGGTGAACTGCAGCGACGTCGGCTGGAAATGTGTGCTGCCCTTGTCGATCGGCTCGCGCACCAGCGCCTCGATGATGGCCGACAGGCGATGGACGGCATTGTCGAGTCGCTCGGGATAGGCGACATGGCCCTGCACGCCGCGCACCGTCAGGTCTACCGTCATGCTGCCGCGCCGGCCGATCTTCATCATGTCGCCGAAACGCTTCGAACTCGTGGGCTCTCCGACCACGCAGGCATCGATGGTCTCGCCACGCTCGGCAAGACGCTTCAGCATCTTCACGGTGCCGTTGACCGCAGGCCCCTCCTCGTCGCCGGTGATCAACAGGCTGATCGAACCGCCGAAGTCGCGGCCGCGACGGCTGAGGAAACGGGCAGTAGCATCGGTGAAGGCCGCGATGGCGCCCTTCATGTCGGCAGCGCCGCGGCCGAACAGGTAGCCGCCCGAGAGCTCTGCCGAGAAGGGACCGATCGTCCAGGAGGAGAGATCGCCTACCGGCACCACGTCGGAATGCCCCGCAAAACAGAAATGGCGGCCGCCAGTCCCGATTCGGGCATAGAGGTTGGCGACGTCGTCAGTGCCGGCCTGTGTGAAATCCATGCGCTCGCAACGGAAGCCCAGTGGCTCCAGCGTGCGCTCCAGGAGCTGCAGCGCACCAGCTTCCTTCGGCGTCACGCTCTCGCAGCGGACCAGGGTGCGCGTCAGTTCGACGACATCTGTGACAGTCGGAGCCAGTGTATCGGGCATTGGCGGACACTACATCCGCCCCCTTCCAAAGAGAAGGGCGCCGGCTCAGGCCCGCCGGCGCCCAGTCATTCGAGAGGAAGATAGTCTTGCTTGCTTGAAATCGACTCAGGCCACCAGTCGGTCGGCCTCCATCAGGTTGACCGAGACGAGCTGGGACACGCCTTGCTCGGCCATGGTCACGCCGTAAAGACGATCCATGCGCGCCATCGTGACGCGATGGTGGGTGATGATCAGGAAGCGCGTGTCGGTACGGCCGGCGATGTCGTTCACCAGGCCGCAGAAGCGTTCCACGTTCAGATCGTCCAGCGGTGCGTCCACCTCGTCCAGCACGCAGATCGGCGCCGGGTTGGTCATGAACACCGCGAACAGCAACGACAGAGCCGTCAGCGCCTGCTCGCCGCCCGAGAGCAGCGACATCACCTGCAGCTTCTTGCCTGGCGGGCTGGCATGGATCTCAAGGCCGGCCTCGAGCGGGTCTTCTGACTCGGTGAGTCGAAGTTCGGCCTTGCCGCCACCGAACAGCTTGGTGAAGAGCTGCTGGAAGTGACCGCTGACCTGCTCGAAGGCAGCGAGGAAGCGCTCGCGGCCTTCGCGGTTCAGGCTCTGGATGCCCTGGCGCAGGCGACCGATGGCGGCGACCAGATCGTCGCGTTCGGTCGTCATGCCGGTGATCTGCTGCTCGAGTTCGTTGGCTTCTTCCTCGGCACGCAGGTTCACCGCGCCCATGGTCTCGCGCTCGTGCACTAGGCGTTCGAGCTTGTGCTCGGCCTTGTCGAGTTCAGGCAGCTCGTCCAGCGTCTGGACCTCGGCCAGCGCCAGCACACCGTCGGGCTCGCAACGCAGGCGCTCGACGATACGTTCGACGACCGCCTCGCGATCCTTGGTCGCCTGCTCCATCAGGCCCTCGCGGCGCACGCGGCTCTCGCGCGCCTGACCCATCTCGGTCTCGGCCTGCCTCAGCGCCTTGTCCGCTTCGCCGAGCCGCGTCTCGCCGATAGCCAGCCGGTCGGCGGCTTCCTGGCGATTGACCTCGGCTTTGGCGATCTCGTCGGCCAGCGTCTCGCGCTTGGCCTCGATCTCCTCCGGCTTGGCGGCCAACTCGGAAATCGCCGCGGCGGTCTGTTCGCGGCGGGCGTCGAGTTCGACGATCTGGCCGTCGGCATCGCCCAGGCGCTTGGCCCAGCCGTCGCGGTCCTGCGCGATCTGCGCCAGCCGCTCGACCCGCATCGCCGCCTCGCGTGCAAGACGGTTGCACTGGCCTTCGGCTTCGACGAGGGCCGCCCGCAGCTCGGCAATGCGCGCACGGAGCTGGCCGGCTTCGACGCGGTCGGCCTGCGTATCGGAGATCGACGACAGGCGCGCCTCGCGGAAGGTGCGACGCATCTCGACGTCAGCGATGTCGCCGGTCACTTCGGTACGAACCTGCTCGATGCCGTTCAGACGCGTCCGCAGTTGATCGGTGCGGCGCGCCACCTCGACATGACGATCGCGTGCCTGCGTGGCATGACGCTCGGCAGCAGAGATCGCCGACTGCGAAGCCCGTTCGGCCGCGCGCGTCGCCTCGCCTGCTTCCTGAGCCTTGCGGCGCGATCCCTCGGCGATCTGACGCTCGTGCGCGCGTGCCTGCTCGACGCAGGTCTTCTCGGCATCGCGGGCAGCGGCAAGCCAGATTTTCTCGGCGTCGACGCGGGCCTGTTCGGCCGTCTGTTCGACCACCACTCCATCGATCTGGAGACGGATCTCGGCCAGGCGGTTGCGCTGGCTGAGACGTACGGCGGCGGTAGAGGGGGCGCCGGCCCGCATCGTGTAACCGTCCCAGCGCCAGACCGCGCCTTCGCGGCTGACGAGCTGTTGGCCGGGCTTAAGGCCGGCTTGCAGCGCAGCACCCGTAACGTCGTCCGCCACGATGCCGATGAAGGCCAGGCGCCGGGCGAGTTCCGGCAGGGTCTGGACATGGGCGCCGAGCGGCGTCGCGCCTTCCGGCAGCGCCGGCGCATCGGCCAGCGGTTCGAACGGCAGCCAGTGCACCGGCGCACCGCGATCCGACGAGGCTTCGAGCTCGTCGCCGAACGCCGCACCCAGCGCCTTCTCGAAGCCCGGCTCGACGGTCAGCGCATCGAGCAGCGGCGGCCAGAGCGAGTCAGCCGCCGACTTGAGCGCAGCGGCAACGCCCGCTTCTTCGGCGCGCAGCTTGGTCAGGCGTGCGTTGGTTTTCTGGAGAGTTTCGACGGCGCCGGCATGACTGGCCTCGGCGGCCTGACGCTCGGCTGCGCGAGCGCGCTCCATGTCCTGGCGCTCGGCCTCGGCCTTGGCGACCGCGGTGCGGGCCGCCTCGGATTCGTAGCGCTCGGCTTCGCGGGCCGCTTCGATCGCTTCCTGGCCCTGGTAACGCGCCTCTTCCAAAGCCACGCGAGCGGCTTCGAGAGCTTCCTCGACCTCGGGCAGCGCCGGCAGGTTCGCCAGCTCGTTCTCGATCTGCTGCTGCTGCGCGGCGACCTCGTCGCGGCGCACGGTCAGGCGGCGCAGGCGATCCTGCAGCTCGGACAGTTCGCGGCTGACGCTCTGGCGCAGCGCCTCGTCGGCGGCAATCTGACGGGTGAGCTGATCGTGCTCGGTCTCGGCTGTGGCCGTCTCGGCCTGAGCCGTGTCGCGTGCCTCCTGCGCGGCCTCGGCACGATCCTCTTCGCCTACCTGTTCCTCTTCCAGACGGCCACGCTGGCTGTCGAGATCGGCAATGGCGGTCTCGGCGTCACCCTTGCGCCCCTGCTCGCGAGCAAGGTCCTGTTCGGTCTGCTGCAGGCGGGTTTCGGCTTCGAGCTGCGCGGCGGCGACACGCTCGGCTTCGGCCGTCAGTGCATCGTGCGCCACGCGCAGGCGCTGCAGGGCAGCAGCGGCGGCCGCCTCGTCGTTGCGCAGCGGCGGCAAGGCGGTGGCTGCTTCGGCCTGCGCCGTGGTGGCAAGGCCTACCAGACGCGTGAGATCGGCGACCTGCGCCTCGGCTTCCTTCAGCCGCTCGCCCGACTCGGCCAGTTCACGTTCGGCATTGGCGAGCTTCAGCGCCAGCACGGAGGCTTCGGCACGGCGGATGTGGTCGGAGAGGTTGCGGTAACGGCTGGCTTGGCGCGCCTGGCGCTTCAGGCCCTTGTGCTGCTCCTCAAGGGCCACCAGCACGTCCTGCACGCGGGCGAGGTTCTGCTCGGCGGCGCGCAAGCGCAGCTCGGCCTCGTGACGGCGGGCATAGAGGCCGGTGATGCCGGCCGCCTCGTCGATGACCATGCGGCGGTCGGCCGGCTTGGCATTGATCAGGGTCCCGATACGGCCCTGACTGACGAGAGCTGTCGAGCGTGACCCCGTGGCGGCATCGGCGAACAGAGTCTGCACGTCGCGGGCACGAATATCACGGCCGTTCACCGAATAGGCCGAACCGTGGCCGCGCTCGATGCGGCGCGTGACGTCAAGCTGGTCGGTGTCGTTCACCAGGGCAGGCGCAGTGCGGGTCTTGTTGTCCAGCGACAGCATCACTTCGGCGATGTTGCGCGCCGGCCGCGTGCCGGCGCCCGCGAAGATGACGTCCTCCATCTCGCTGCCACGCATCTGCTTGGCCGAGGTTTCGCCCATCACCCACTTGAGCGCTTCGACGAGGTTCGACTTTCCGCAGCCGTTGGGCCCGACGATTCCGGTCATCCCGGGCTCGATGGCGAGCTCCGTCGGATCGACGAATGACTTGAAGCCGGAGAGCCGGAGCTTGTCGAACTGGACCATCTACACCACGCCTGTCTGTTACTTACTTGGCTAGCTTGCTGAATACGCCGTCGAGATCCTCGACCGAGCGCGAGCCACGATAGAGCTGGCCGTTGATGAACAGCGTCGGCGTCGAGTTGACGCCCATCTGCTCACCGGCCTTGTAGTCGTTGATCACGGCGTTGCTCATCGCCTCGTTGGCGAGGCATGCCTTGATTTCGTTCTCGCCGATGCCCGCGATGCGCAGCGGCTTGGCGAGTTCGACCAGCGGATCGGACGAGGCCGCCCATTGCGGCTGGCCGCGGAAAATGATGTCGAGGACGCCGAAATAACGGTCGTTGCCGGCGCATTCGGCGATCTGGGCGGCCTTGGCCGCTACCTGGTCGAGCGGGAAGTCGCGATAGACCAGCTTCACCTTGCCGGTATCGATCCACTTCTTCTTGATCTCGGGCAGGACATGCGTGTGGAATTGCGCACAGTGCGAGCAGGTCAGCGAGGCATACTCGATGACGGTGATCGGGGCCTTGGGATCGCCCAGGACATGGTCGCCGGGCTGAACGGCCGCCAAAGCAGACGAATCCGGGGTCGCCACGGCGGCCACGGGCGCCGTGCCGGTAGTAGCAGGACGGGTGCCGAAATAGGCGCCAGCCGCAATCGCGGCCACCGCCACGACCCCGCCGGCGACGATCAAGATATTCCGCATTCCGTCTTCCTCTCCACTACATCTTGGGAATTACGCCTGTGGGGAGTCAAACGTTTACCGCCCCACCTGACTTAAAATTGCTGCGATGGCGTCGGCACCGCCGGGATTGCCGTAGTTCTGCTCGTTGATGAAAACCGTCGGGGTGAACCGAACCCCCAACATTTGGCCGGACTGCACGTCGGCGATGACTTTGTCCAAAAGCCGGTCGTTGGCGACACAGGCTGCCGCTTTCTCCGGCGTCACCCCGAAATCTGCCAGCACCGTCAGCAGTTCCGTGGCGGGATCGGGCGCGGTCATCCACTGGACCTGAGTGCGAAACAGCGTATCGACCGCGTCGAAGAACTTGTCGGGACCGCTGCACTCGGCCAGCACGCTGGCGCGGGTCGCCACCCCATCGGAAGGGAAGTGGCGATGGATCAGGCGCATCTTGCCGGTCTCGATCCAATCGCGGCGCAACACCGGCATCACGGCGGCATTGAAGTTCGCGCAGTGCGGGCAGGTGAAGGAGGCGTAGTCGATCAGGACGTTCGGCGCGTCGGGCTTGCCCAGCACATGATCGTCGGGCAGCGGGTCGAGGAACTTCGCCGGCGATTGCGCCCGAAGATCATCGCCGAGGAAGAGCGCCCCAAGGCCGCCGATCAACAGGCTGCGCCGTCCAGTCGTGATGCGTGCGCCGAGCCGCGCCAGGGCAGCCCGCAGTTCAGGATCTTTCACGTCAGCAACCTTGTTTGCGATGTCGCGCTCGACGGCAGCGTCGGGACGCTTCACCTTGGGTTTGGCGGGAGGGGCAGCGATCACGCCCTGAACGAGGCGTAGTTCATCGATCAGCCGGTGCCCGAAATAGGCGTTTACGCGCTCCACGATCTGACTGCTCCTGTGCTGGACCTCGAGCGCGGCAGCACCAGACACTTTGAGGCGCAGCACCTTGCCGCTTCCGGATCGACTGCTGCGAGCACCGCGGGCGGAAAGAAGCGCGTCCGGCCGGGTGACGCGCGCCAGCTCCGGACCGACGACAGCCGACCACTCCGCCTTCAGTCGCACGACCGACGCGTCGCGGCCTTTCGCCAAGCCGGACGTGAGCTTCTGGGCCAGACCGCCGATCGCACGGAAGCCGTTTTCCCGCATGGACCCTTTCAAACTCCGCTCCGTATGGTAGGCCACGCCCCGTTGCCTGACCATGACTCACGCCGACCGACTGCTCGCCTGGTATGATCGACATCGTCGCACCCTTCCCTGGCGCGCCCCGCCGGGAGAGCGCACGGCGCCTTACCGCGTCTGGCTGTCGGAAATCATGCTGCAGCAGACCACCGTCGCCACGGTGGGTGAGTATTTCCGCCGCTTCGTCGAGCGCTGGCCCACGGTCGAAGCCCTGGCCGCCGCGCCCCTGGACGAGGTGCTGTCGGCCTGGGCAGGGCTTGGTTACTATGCACGCGCCCGTAACCTGCATGCCTGCGCCCAAGTCGTGGCCGAAGCGCATGGAGGTCGTTTCCCCAAGGACGAGGCAGGGCTCCGGGCCTTGCCCGGCATCGGCCCCTACACGGCCGCCGCAATCCAGGCGATTGCCTTCGACCGTCCCGCTTCGGCCGTCGACGGCAATGTCGAGCGCGTGATTGCCCGCCTCTACGCGCTGGAAACGCCGCTGCCCAACGTCAAACCCGAGATCCACGAATACGCCGCCAAGCTGGTGCCTTCACAGAGGGCCGGCGACTATGCCCAGGCGATGATGGATCTCGGCGCGACAGTCTGCGTGCCGCGCGGCCCGCGCTGCGTCATCTGCCCGCTGATCGCCAATTGTCGTGCGAGCAAGCTCGGCATCGCCGAAGAGCTGCCGCGCCGCGCGCCCAAGGCAGAGAAGCCCACGCGCAGAGGCCTCGCCTTCGTGCTGATGCGCAAGGACGGCGCGATCCTGCTGCGCAAGCGACCGGTCAAAGGTTTGCTGGGCGGCATGGACGAGGTGCCGTCGAGCCCGTGGCGCGAAGGCACGCTCGACGAAGGGAAGGCTTTGGAGGACGCGCCCGTCCCGGCACGCTGGCAGGTGCTGGCGGGGCTGGTGCGCCACACCTTCACGCACTTCCACCTGGAACTCACCATCGCGCGCGCCACGTCGACGACGGGACGACTGGCCGAACGTGCCCTGCCCGGCTCGGTCTGGTGTCCGATCGACGCCCTTACCGAACGCGCCTTGCCGACGGTGATGCGCAAGGTGATCGCGCACGCCGTAAAAAACTAGGCAGGTTGCAGCCCAAGTTCCTCGGGGAATTCCTGGCTCTCCGATGGACTGCTAGACGTTCGCCCCGTGGATGGCATCGATGACTGCGGCGGTGACGTCCGCCGTCCGCGCGGTGCCGCCAAGGTCGGGCGTGTGGAGACGCCGGTCTCCCGTCACTTTCTCGATGGCTCGCATGAGCCGGGCGGCCGCAGCCTGTTCGCCGAAATGCTCGAGCATCATCACGGATGACCAGAACGTGCCGATCGGGTTGGCAATGCCCTTGCCCATGATGTCGAAGGCGGAGCCGTGGATCGGCTCGAACATCGAGGGAAAGGCGCGCTCCGGATTGAGATTGGCGGTCGGTGCAATGCCTAGCGATCCTGCCAGCACCGCGGCGAGGTCGGACAGGATGTCGGCGTGGAGGTTGGTCGCAACGATCGTGTCGAGCGTCTGCGGCCGCATGACCATGCGCATGGTCATGGCATCGACAAGCATCTTGTCCCACGTCACGTCGGGAAACTCGGCGGCGATCTGGGTGGCGATCTCGTCCCACATCACCATTGCATGGCGCTGGGCGTTGGACTTGGTGACGACCGTGAGAAACTTGCGCGACCGCGAACGGGCCAGGCCGAAGGCGAACCGCATGATGCGCTCGACGCCGGCGCGCGTGAACATGGCCACGTCGGTGGCGGCTTCGAGCGGCGAGCCCTGATGGACCCTGCCACCGACGCCGGCATACTCGCCTTCGGAATTCTCGCGCACGATCACCCAGTCGAGTTCGGGTCCGTCGACGGCGCGCAGCGGTGAGGTGATGCCGGGCAGCACGCGGGTCGGGCGCACGTTGGCGTACTGATCGAAGGGCTGGCAGATGGCGAGCCGCAGCCCCCAGAGCGTGATGTGATCGGGAATGTCGGGATGACCCGCCGAACCGAACAGGATGGCATCGTGCTTGCGGATCAGGTCACGGCCGTTTTCCGGCATCATGCGGCCGTGCTTCTTGTAGTACTCGCCGCCCCAATCGAACCGGTCGACGCGAAGGCCGAAGCCACCGTCGCGCTTCGCCACGGCCTCCAGCACTTCTACGCCGGCATCGACCACCTCTGGGCCAATGCCGTCACCGGGGATGGCTGCGATCGCATAAGTCTTCATGGTTCTGTTCCTAGTTGCCCTTCACGCCGGCGGCCTTGATGACCTCGCCCCAGCGCTTCACCTCCGCTTCGAGGTAGGACTTCAGCGGGGCAGGCTGGGCCAGCGACGGATCGACCGGAACGGTGCCGAGGCTGGCGAAGCGTTCGACCACCTTCGGATCCTTGAGCGCGGCTTGCAGGGCAGCGACCAGCTTGTCGGTCGCCTCCTTCGGCAGGCCCTTGGGCGCCCACATCGCATGCCAGGCCGAGACCTCGAAGCCCGGCAGAACGGTGCTGTCGAGCGTCGGCAAGTCGGGCACCGAAGAGACCTTGGATTTGGTCGTCACGGCATAGCCGCGGATCTTGCCGTCCTTGATATGGCCGGTGGTGTTGGTGGTCTGGTCGCACATGAAATCGAACTGTCCGGCCAGCAGGTCATTCATGGCGGGACCGGTGCCACGATAGCCAACCCCCTCGACCTGGAAGCCGACACCCTTCAACAGCATCAGCGCACAGAGATGCGACGCCGAGCCGATGCCGGCATGGCCATAGGTCGCCTTGGCCTTCTCGGCGCGCAACCAGGCGAAGAACTCCGTGACGTTTTTCGAGGGCAGCGCATTCTTGGAAACGAGCGTCATCGGCACGTCGGTGATGCGACCGATCGAGTCGAAGTCGTTGACGACGTCATACTTGAGGTCGGGATAAAGAGCCGGTGCCGTCGCCTGCGCGATGTGCCAGACGGCGATGGTGTAACCGTCGGGCGCAGCGCGCGCGACGCGGGCCATGCCGATCGTGCCGCCGGCGCCACCGGTATTGTCGACGATCACGGACTGACCGAGCGTCTTGCCCATCGATTCGGCAATGAGCCGTGCGACCGTGTCGGTCGGACCGCCCGCGGCTGCGGGCACGACCAGGGTGATGGGCTTGTTCGGATAGCCTTGAGCGTGAGCATGAACGGCGAACGACGCTGCGGCGAAGGCCAGCGCGCCTGAGACGAGTGCGCGACGAAACGAGGTCATTGGGCGGCTCCCTAGCGGTTTCTTTGTTCCCTCCTCCCTAGGACGGCGGAGCCGCGACCACAATCGTCACTGGATTATACAAATTCTGGCTATAATCGCTGGATGGACCTCACGCAGCTACGCTGCTTCGTCGCCGTCGCGGAGGAGCTGCACTTCGGCCGGGCCGCGCGGCGGCTCGATATGCTGCCATCGGCGCTCGGTCGCCACATAAGGCGGCTGGAGGACTCGGTCGGCATGCCGCTGCTGCTGCGGACCACACGCAACGTGACGCTGTCGCAGGACGGTGCCGCCCTTCTCGACAACGTCCGTGCGCTGCTCGCGCAGGCCGACGTGCTCGACCAGCAGTTCCGCGATCGTGGCCGGCGCCGTTCATACGTTCTGCGGGTCGGTGCCATCGACACGGCCGCGGCGGGCCTCGTGCCCGATCTGCTGCACGACTTCCGCGAGCAGCATGCGTCCGTCACCGTGCAGCTCGTCGAAGACAAGACGGTGCGGCTCCTTCCGAGGCTTCTGTCCGGCCGGCTCGACCTTGCGTTCGTGCGGCCACCAGAGAACCTCGACAAGCGGATAGAGCTCCTGGAGCTGTTCCACGAGACACCTGTTGTTGCGCTGCCGTCGCGACACAGGCTGGCAAAACGCCGCCACCTCACCGTCGCCGCCCTCCTCGACCAGCCGCTCATCGTGCCGGACCGGGGATCTCGGCCACACAGCCACGACCTCACCATGAAGCTGTTCGAGCGCGCCGGGCTGAAACCCACGATCGCCCAGGTGGCCGAGGAGAAGCAGACGATCGTCAATCTCGTCGCGGCCAAGCTCGGCCTGGCGATCGTGCCGCGATGGGCTTCGCGTTTCGCCGTCTCGGGCGTGCGGTTCATTCCGCTCACGCAGAAAGAGACGGCGGCCCCGAAGCTCCTTCCTCTCGCGGCGGCGTGGCTGCGCGGCTCGCGCGATCCCCTGCGCGACGAAATGATTGCGATACTGAGACTGCGTCTGTCGAGGTACGCAGCGAGGGCCTGAGGGCCCGGCCGCTCAAGCCGGACAGCGGTTCGCTGTCTCTACAGCCCCGCCCTCACCTGCTGGCGCAGATGATCGATAGGCCGCTTCGCGCCGGCGACATCGATATGCCAGAAGGTCCAGCCGTTGCACGCGGGTGCACCCTGCACCGCCGCGCCGACCTGATGGATCGAGCCGCGATGCTCGCCGAGCGCGTTGGCCGCCGACAGGGTGCCGTCGGCACGCACGCGCGCATGCACGCGACCGCTCTGGTCGCTCAGCACCGTGCCAGGCTGCAACAGCCCCGCCTCGATCAGCACGCCGAAGGGAATGCGCGGCTCGCTGCGCTTGCTGGGCTTGGGCGCCACGTCCTCGCCGGCCAGCGGCTGGATCATGGCAATGCGCTTGCGCGCGATCGCGGCATAGTCGGGATCGCGCTCTAGGCCGATGAAGTGCCGGCCGAGGCGGCGCGCCACCGCGCCGGTCGTGCCGGTGCCGAAAAACGGATCGAGGATGACGTCGCCGGGATTGGACGCCGACATCAGGCAACGGAACAGCAGCGACTCGGGCTTCTGCGTCGGATGCGCCTTCTTGCCGTCCTCGCCCTTCAGCCGCTCGCCGCCGGTGCACAGCGGCAGGAGCCAGTCGGAGCGCATCTGGATGCCCTCGTTCAGCTCCTTCATCGATTCGTAGTTGAAGGTGTAGCGCTTGGCGCGCTTGTCGCGCGCCGCCCAGATCAGCGTCTCGTGCGCGTTGGTGAAGCGCTTGCCGCGGAAGTTCGGCATCGGGTTCGACTTGCGCCACACGATGTCGTTCAGCAGCCAGAAGCCCAGATCCTGCAGCGCCGTGCCGATGCGGAAGATGTTGTGATAGCTGCCGATCACCCAGAGCGTGCCTTCGGGCTTCAGCACGCGTCGCGCGGCCGCGAGCCAGCCGCGCGTGAACTGATCGTAGCGCGCGAAATCCTCGAACTTGTCCCAGTCGTCGTCGACCGCATCGACCTTGCTGTTGTCGGGACGCAGCAGGTCACCGCCCAACTGAAGAT
Source organism: Reyranella sp. (assembly GCF_004297405.1). Lineage (GTDB taxonomy): Bacteria > Pseudomonadota > Alphaproteobacteria > Reyranellales > Reyranellaceae > Reyranella. The sequence goes on along the minus strand of NZ_SCVC01000039.1, from coordinate 109,372 downwards.
TGTAGGGTGGGTCCGCGAAAACCATGTCGACGGAAGCTTCGGGCAGGCTGCGCATCAATTCGATGCAGTCGCCCACCAACACTCGATCCAACTTATCCCCGTTCATCTGTGGAAAATGAATCCACAGCGACGAGGGGTCAAGAAGCCAATTGATTCAAGTGTTTAGACACTAGATCGAGTCTTTGTCCGGTGCTCAACCCACCAGCCCTAGCGAGGTCTCGATAGCCGATGGGCGATCACGCCTGACATCTTCTCCTTCTCGAACGGCAGCGAGGCAGAAGGAAACATGATCGTCGATTGCCACGCCCATGTGTTCACCCACTGGATCGGCTCCTGCGGACATCCGACGCGCGACATTCACAGGCGCTACCTGCAGCGGGTCGTCACCCGAACGGTCGCATCGACTTTCCGAATCCGCGATGGCGCACGCGCCGACACGAAGGCCCTGTTCCAGGCCGGAGACGAAGGATGGAGCGGCCTCGCGGACGTCGATTTCCGCGTCGGCCGTTTTGGTCAGCTCGAATTCACGCACGACGGAGAAGACTACGCCATCCAATACATGCCCGTAGGCATGCAGGAGATGACGGCACCGCCGGAACTCATGCTGGCCCAGATGATGAACGCCGGCGTCGATCACTGTCTCCTGCAGGCAGGCGGCGGCTATGGGGCGATGACCGAGATGAATGCTTTCGCCGAGCGGCAGTTTCCCGAGAGGATGACCGGCCTGATGCATGTCGACGAGGCGATGGCAGGACACCCGGCGCAGCTCGCCGAGATCGACCATGCCTTCAACGTACTGAAGCTGCGCGGACTCTATTTCAACGTCGATTCGCTGAGCCGCCATGGTTTCCCCTGGCCGCTCGACGCGCCGCAGATGGAGGCGTTCTGGGACAAGATCGCGGCGTTGGGAATCGTGCTGTGCCTCGAACTCAGCTCGGGGCCGAGCTACGACATGGCAGGTTACATGGCGCATGTCACAGCCTTCGGCCGGGTGCTCGCGCGACATGCCGACCTGCGCGTGCATCTGGCGATGAGTCCACCTGTCGCCTACTTCGCCAGGAATGGCAGGTACGAGTTCCCCGAGGAACTTTTACGCCTCTATCGTCACGAGCCGCTGGTGCTGGAAGTGGTGTTTCCGATCACCTATGGCGGAATCTGGGACTACCCCTATCCGGAAGCGCAGATGTTGATCGCGGACATGCGCGATCAACTTGGCGCCGACCGGCTCGTCTGGGGCTCCGACATGCCGAACGTCGAACGGTTCTGCACGTACAAGCAGTCGCTCGACTATGTGAGACGATACTGCCCGTTCCTGAGCGCGCGAGAGAAAGACCTGATCCTTGGCGACACCTGTGCGGCGTTCTACGGGATCAACAAGGCAGACACCTGACGACAGGCGTCAGTTCCTCAACGGATGGGCGGGGCGTATTGCAGGCCACCCTGGGTCCACAGCGCGTTCTGGCCACGTTCGACCTTGAGCGGTGAGTCCTTGCCGACATTGCGGTCGAAGCTCTCGCCGTAATTTCCGACCTGTTTGATGATGTTGTAGACCCACTTCTCGTCGACGCCGAGCGCCTTGCCCATACCCGGTGTGACGCCGAGGATGCGCTTGATGCTGGGATTTTCGGACTTCAGCATTTCGTCGACGTTCTTGGCGGTGATGCCGTACTCCTCGGCTTCCAGCAGTGCGTACTGCGCCCAGCGCACGATGTCGGCGAACTGGTTGTCACCGTGGCGCACGACAGGACCCAGCGGTTCCTTCGAGATGATTTCGGGCAGAACGATGTAGTCATCGGGATTGGGTGCGTTGGCCGCACGCGTGGCATAGAGGCGGGCCTGGTCACCCGAATAGGCATCGCACCTGCCGCTGAAGAAGGCCGCCCGACTCTGGTCGGGATCCTCGAAGAGCACCGGCCTGAAGGTCATCTTGTTGGTGCGGAAATAGTCGGCGATGTTGAGCTCGGACGTGCTGCCCGACAGCACGCAGATCGAGGCGCCGTTCAGCTCCTTGGCGCTCTTCACGCCGAGCTTCTTCGGCACCATGAAACCCTGGCCGTCATAGTAGGTGATGCCCACGAAATCGAGGCCGAGCGCACTGTCTCGCGTCAGCGTCCAGGTCGAGTTGTTCGACAGCAGGTCGACCTCGCCCGACTGCAGCGCCGTAAAGCGCTGCTGACCCGAGAGCGGCACGTACTTCACCTTCTCCGAGTCGCCGAAGATCGCAGCCGAAATGGCGCGGCAGACGTCGACGTTCATGCCGGTCCACTTGCCCTGGCTGTCGACGGTCATGAAACCGGCGATGCCGCCCACCGCCACGCCGCAGATCAGTGTGCCCCGGGCCTTGACCGCATCGAGATCCTTGCCGGCCAGAGCCTGGCCGGCGTGAGAGACCATGGCCCCGCAAACAGCCAACGCCAGAAAGATTCGTTGCATCACTCCGACCTCCCTCGTGCAGATGTGTCCCTTACTCTTGTCGGTCTATTGCGCGAGCTCCTGGGCGATCGCCTTCTTCACATTGGGCCGCTCCGACATGCGGCGGCGATGGTCGACGATCTTCGGAATGCGCGCGAGGTCGACGCCGTCGGCCTCCAGCCACTGCGCCAGGGTGAAGAGATAGGGGTCGCAGATGGTGTAGCGCTCGCCCATCACCCAGGGGCCCTTGAACATGTCGTGCTCGATCTGCTCGAAGCCGGCCGTGACCGACTGTGGCACCTTGCGCTGCATGGCCGCAATCGCGGCCGCATCGTCGGCATCGACCCAGCGATAACCACGCATGCGATGGGCGTGCGCGATGTGCAGGGAGGAGCAGAGATAGCTGTTGAAGGCCTGGACCTCGGCGAAGGCGAAAGGGTCGTCGAGCGGCGCCAGTTGCGTGGCCGGAAAACTCTGCGCCACGAAGGCCAGCATCGCCGGCGTCTCCGTCAGGATGCCACGATCGGTCACCAGTGCCGGCACGCGGCCTTTTGGATTGACCTTGAGATAGTCGGGTGACTGCTGCTGGTTGGCGGCAAAACTAATCCGCACCGTCGAGTAGTCGGCGCCGACATCTTCCAGGGCGATATGCGTGGCGAGCGAACAGGTGTGTGCCGCGTAGTAGAGCTTCAACATCCGCTCAGACTAGCTCGCGAACCGGCGCGAAGCTCCTACGGTGATGCGGGGTCGGCCCGAGAAGTTTGAGGGCTTCGAGATGGGCGGCGCTGCCGTAGCCGCGATTGGTTTCCCAGCCATAGCCGGGGAACGCCGTCGCCAGCGCCGCCATCTGCCGGTCGCGGGTCACCTTGGCCAGGATCGACGCGGCCGCGATGGAATAGGAATGCGCGTCGCCACCGATAATAGTTTCTGCCGGACAACCGAGTTGCGGCGGCACCCGATTCCCATCGACGAGCACCATACACGGCGGCTCGGTCAGCGCCTGGACCGCACGACGCATGGCGAGAAACGTCGCCTGCAGAATGTTGATTGTGTCGATCTCCTCGACACTGGCCTCGGCGACAGCGAACTGGACAGCGCCCGACGCGATCATGGCTTCGTAGGCCTCCTCGCGCTGCGCGTGATCCAGCTTCTTGGAATCGTCGATCAGACCCAGGAGCTTGCGCGTGGCGCGGCCGCGATCGATGACGGCGACAGCGGCGACCACTGGTCCCGCCAGCGGCCCGCGCCCGACCTCGTCCACGCCGGCAATTCGCACGGCGCCCTGGGTCTCACAACGCAGCTCGAAACGAAAACTCGGCATATCCCCTGCCGCCGCGCGTAGGATGCGGCGATGTCCCTGATTGCCGACATCATCGCTCAAGACCCTGTGGCTATGAAACAGCTTCGTGCGGCCCGCACGCTCGGCCTGCCGGACTGGTGCATCGCCGCAGGCTTTGTGCGCAATCGGGTGTGGGATCATTTCCATGGCATCGTGCCGCCGCGCGCGCCGGCGGATATCGATGTCATCTACTATGATGCGGGCGACCTCTCGAAGGAGACCGAGCAAGCCCACGAAGCCGCGCTCGATTGCCTGCTGCCCAGCCTGCCCTGGCAGGTCCGCAACCAGGCGCGCATGCACATCTGGAAGAACCTGCCGCAGCACCGCGACACGGCCGATTCGATGATCTACTGGCTGGAAAGCGTGACGGGCATCGGCGTGCGCCTGGAGGCCGACGATTCCCTCACTGTGATCGCGCCGCTCGGCACCGACGATCTTCTCAACCTGCGCTGTCGCCCGACACCGTTCGGCCGCACCAAGCGCCACGAATACGACGAACGCATCGCCAGCAAGCGCTGGCGCGAGCTTTGGCCGAAGGTCGTCTTTCTCGACTAGAACAGTCGCATCTGCCGGGCGTCGCGCTTGGCGTCGACCAGCGCGGTTCGCGCGGAGTCCGGCACGGCGAAGCGCAGCGTGTCGAGGCGGTAGCGGACGCGGTTGAGCTCCAGCCGCTTCACCGCCGCCGTAAAGCGGGCGCTGAGGAGCTGGGCAATCGGCCCCTCGCCTCTCATGCGTGTGCCGAACTCGGCCTGATAGAGCGCCCCGCCACGCATCTGACGGACCAGCGACAACACGCGCTCGGCACGATCCGGCCGGTTGAGGCGCAGCCACTCTTCGAACAGATCCTTGATCTCGAGCGGCAGACGCAGAACCGTGTAGCCCGCCCGCGTGGCGCCGGCCTCGTGCGCAGCATCGAGAATGGATTCCATCTCGTGATCGTTGAGGCCCGGGATCATCGGCGCGCTCATGACGCCCGTCGGGATGCCGGCGGCCGACAGCGCCCGGATGGCATCGAGCCTTTTCTGCGGCGTCGAGGCCCGCGGCTCCATCGCGCGCGCGAGATCACGGTCGAGCGTCGTCACCGACAGGAAGACCTCGGCGAGATTGCGCTTGGCCATGTCGGCCAGAATGTCGATGTCGCGCGTGATCAGGTGGTTCTTGGTGACGATGCCCACCGGATTGTTGAAGTCGCTGAGCACCCGCAGTATCTGGCGCGTCACCTTGAGGTCACGTTCGACCGGCTGATAGGGATCGGTGTTGGTGCCCATAGCCACCACGTCGCAGCGATACTTGGGCGACGCCAGTTCCGCCATCAGCAGCTTGGCCGCTTCCGGCTTGAAGAGAATCTTGGTCTCGAAGTCGAGGCCGGGCGACAGGCCAAGGTAAGCGTGCGTCGGCCGCGCGAAGCAGTAGATGCAGCCGTGCTCGCAGCCGCGATAGGGATTGATCGAGCGGTCGAACGGCACGTCGGGCGAAGTGTTGCGCGCCAGGATGGTGCGCGTGGCATCGCGTGTCAGCGTCGTGCGCAGTGGCGGCAGATCGTCGTCGTCCGACGGATCGGACGACGCCTCGTGTTCCCATCCGTCGGTCGTTCGAATCCGCTTCTCGCTGTCATAGCGGCTGGACTCGTTCGACAGCGCACCACGGCCTTTGTGCACGGGCTCGGGGATCGCATCGTCCGGATAGTCGGGGGGAACCTTCGGCCTCATGGGCCGACTCTTAGAACAAAACAGGAACGAGTCAACGGTTGTTGTGCCACAAGATCGGGATATAGCTCCCGCCCCTTTCCCGTTCGACGAGCGTCAGAAATGTCAGGCATCGAGATCAGGCTCGCCGAGCCCACCGACATGGATTTCGTGACCAGCCTGTCGCCACGTCTGGCGAATGTCCCGGGACCGGCCTGGCACACAATAGAAGCCATGGAAGGCTTCCAGGATCGCTATATGTCGTCGACCTTCGCAGCCACCGCGTTGGAAGGCTCAAGGACGTTGATCGCCTGGTCCCCGGACGGGCGACGGCTCGGCTACATCCATATGCGACCCGGCAAGGACGGCGTCACCGACGAACCCTGCGGTTACGTCTCGCTGCTGGCCCTGGGGAAAGAAGCCGAAGGGTCGGGCGTCGCACGCCTGTTGATGGCAGAGGCCGAAACCTGGGCGCGCGGCTGCGGCTATCGTTTCCTCAGCCTCGACGTCTATGCCGACAACAAGCGGGCGATCGACTTCTACACCAGCGGTGGCTTCAAGCCCGAGACCATCCGGCTGGTGAAGCCGCTATAGCCATTCGGCCCTGACCGCGCGAACGAAGTCACGGTCGAAGCAGCGATCGATGGCGGCATCGATATGCGCCTTCATGCGGGGTTCCAGTCCCGCGTCGCTCCATTGAGCAGGATCAGACGAGTCGCGCGGGCTGCGGGTCTGAACGCGCCAGCGCGCCATGAACAAGGTCGTGCGTAGCCACGTCAACCGACGCATCGGCAGCAGCCACGGCTGCAATTCGGCAGCACGCTTCTTTCCGACCTCGTCGAGATAGAGAGCGTAGAAGCGCTGCACCTCGTCGCGCGACAGCAGCTTGCCGATGTCGGGATGCCACAAGGTCGAAGTGGCAAGCGTTGCGTGCGCGAGATCGATCGCTGGTGAGCCGACATGGACCTTCTCGAGATCGACGAACCAGGCGAGCCCTGCCGCGTCGATGATGAAGTTGCCGGGATGGGTATCGGCGAGCGCGATCGATAGCGGTTGCTTGCGCTGCGCGAAGGCCAGCGCGATGCCTCGCATAAGGCGCAGCTCCTCGGCGATCTCGGCGCGCGCGCCTGAGTCCGGCACGGCCTTGTCGAGAAACCGCATGGCATTCAGCTCGACGGCTTCGAGCGTTTCGAGAAAGGGATTCTTCTGACGCGGGATAAGCGAGCTTGCCACCGGCAACGACAGGGAATGAAGGCGCACCAGAGTATCGGCCAGGGCCGTCAGATCGTCCGGCAAACGCGGCGGTCGACCCTCGACGAAGTCGATGATCAACGCACCGCCGGGCAATCCCGGCTGCGGCTCGACGATATTGTGTAGCTTCGGCGTACGCCCCGCCGGCGCGAGATGGCGAAAGGCCTCGGCTTGAGTGGCGAGGCGTCCTGTCGCCGCAGGATCACCGTCATGCGCATAGGCAATCCGCGCCAACAATCCGTTGGCCAGACGCACATGCCCGTGTGCCGTGCCTGTCGCCGGCAGTGTCTCGCCATTGCGGATGGCGTCGAGAAGGTCAGCCACTCCGCGGCATCTTGCCTTCGTTGAGGCGCGGCATCAGCTCGGCGAAGTTGCAGGGCCGGAAGCGGATGTCGAGTTGCTGGCGCAAGATGTCGTCCCAGCCGTCTTTGCAGGCGCCGGTCGAGCCGGGCAGCGCGAAGATGTAGGTGGCATTGGCCACACCCGCGACGGCACGCGACTGCATGGTCGAAGTGCCGATCTTCTGGAAGCTGATCCAACGGAAGGTCTCGCCGAAACCTTCGATGCGCTTCTCGAACAGAGCCTCCAGCGCCTCGGGCGTCACGTCGCGGCCGGTGACCCCGGTGCCACCTGTCGTGATCACAGCCTCGATCTTGGGATCGTCGATCCATTTCTTCACCTGGGCGCGGATCACGGCAATATCGTCCGTGACGATCGCGCGATCGACCAGGACATGGCCGTCGCGTGCGATGCGCTCGACCAGGGTGTCGCCCGACTTGTCGGTCTCCAGCGTCCTCGTGTCGGACACCGTCAGCACGGCGATGTTCACCGGCTTGAAGGGCTTCGTCTCATCAATCCTGTTCATGCGAACATTCTATCTTTCCTCGCTTGTCGAGGCGAGCCGGCGAGCCTAGATGGGAGCTATGACCGACTGGAAGCATGACGGCGTGCGGGTCATCCCCGCAGGCTCCCTCGACACCAACACGGCCCAGACCCCGGGCATGAACCGCGCTGCGGCCATCAATTTCGCCCGCGTCGGCGCCCAGAAGCTGTGGGCCGGTACGGTGACCATCCACGCCCACGCCAAGACGGGCGCGCATCATCACGGTCACCTCGAAAGCGTGATCTACGTCGTGAAGGGCCGTGCGCGCATGCGCTGGGGCGACCAGCTCCAATTCACCGCCGAGGCGGGTCCCGGCGACTTCATCTACGTGCCGCCCTACGTGCCGCACCAGGAGATCAATGCCTCCGAGACCGAGCCGCTGGAATGTGTGCTGGTCCGTTCCGACAACGAGGCGGTGGCGATCAACATCGACATCACTCCGGCCGAGAAGGTCGAAGAGGTCTACTGGGTCGATCCAACCCACCCGCATCCGCACAAGCACTAAGCTTTCGCGGAACGGCGAACGAGACGAAGGCGCGGGCCGCTCAGGCGGGCCGCGCCTTTTTCTTTGGCCAGAGCCCGGCGATCAGCAGCGCGGCCGCGACGATCGCGAAGCCGGTCGACAGGTAGCTGTGCAGAAAGATCGACGGGTCGCCGTCGGAGATCGCCAGCGATTGGCGCACCGAGCGCTCGAAGATCGGCCCCAGCACATAGGCCAGGATCACGATGCCGAGGTCGAAGCCGTAGCGGCGCAGGCCGTAGCCCACGAAACCGAACACCACGGCAATCAGCACGTCGGCGGGATTGCCGCTCGACGAATAGACGCCGATCAGACAGACCGCGAGGATCATGGGTGTCAGATAGGCGCGCGGGATCTCGAGGATGCGCACGAACAGGCCGATCAGCGGCAGGTTCAGGATCAGCAGCATCACGTTGCCGATATACATGCTGGCGACCACGCCCCAGAAAACCTGCGGCTGGCGTTCGAGAATGGTCGGTCCCGGCACGACGCCGTGGATGATGAAGGCGCCCAGCAGCAGCGCCGTGATGGCATTGGCGGGAATGCCCATGCAGAGGAGCGGCACGAAGGCGCCGGCAGTGCCGGCATTGTTGGCGGACTCCGGCCCGGCCACACCCTCGACGGCACCCTTGCCGAATTCCTCGGGATTCTTGGAGAGCTTGCGCTCCATGCCATAGGACAGGAACGAGGCCAGCACCGCGCCGCCACCGGGTAGAAGGCCGACGAGAAAGCCCATCACCGTGCCGCGCGCCACCGGTCCGACCGACCGCTTGGCCTCCTCGCGCGACGGCAGGAAGCCGAGCAGGCGCGACGGCGGCGGCAGGATCTTCATGTCCTCGGGCCTTTGCCGCGCCATGAACAGCACTTCCGACAAGCCGAACAGGCCGATCGCCAGCGGCACCAGGTTGACGCCATCACCCAGCGCCAGGATCCCGAAGGTGAGCCGCGGCGTCATGTTGAGCGGGTCGCTGCCGACCGTACCGAGCAGCAGACCGAACGCCGCCATCAACAGGGCGCGCGGCAGCGAACCGCTCGACATGTAGGTGACCATGGTGAGGCCCGCGAGCATGAGCATCGCGTATTCGGCTGGACCGAACGCCAGCACCAGCTTGGCGAGCGGCGGCGACAGGAAGGTGATGCCAATGACACCCACGGTGCCGGCAAAGAAGGAGCCGAAGCCCGCGATACCCAGTGCCGCACCAGCGCGGCCCTTGCGCGCCATCTCGTAGCCGTCGAGACAGGTGACGACCGATGAGGCCTCACCCGGGATGCGCATCAACACCGACGTCACGGTGCCACCGTAGGCAACGCCGTAATAGATGCCCGACAGCATGATGATCGCCGACGTCACCTCCATCTTGAAGGTGATGGGCAGCAGGATGGCGATGGTCGTGAGCGGCCCCAGGCCGGGCAGGATGCCGACGACGGTTCCCAGCAGCACGCCGACGAAGCAGTAGAACAGATTGTCGAGGCTCAGGGTGACGACAAAGCCGTCGAGCAGGGCTTCCATGAGACGGCCTCGATCAGCGCACGAGGGTATAGAAAGCGCGCTCTATCGGACCTTCCGGCAGGTCGACGCGCAGCAGCCAACCGAAGCAGACCAGGCCGATGGCCGCACAAGCGACGCCGTAGCCCACTGCCGCCACCCACGATCGCCGCTCGGCGAAGCGCATGATCAGCACCGTCACGGCAACGATCGTGACGAAGAACCCGGCGAAGGCAGTGCCGAGCGCCAGCACCGCGAACGAGGCGACATAGATCGCGAAGGTATTGCCTGTGCCTGCAGAGGGGTCCTTCGGCACGTCGTCGGTGTCACCCTCCTCGGTGACACCGGCGCGGCCGGGCGAAAAGAAAACGATCACGGCGAGCACGACGCAGACGCCGGCCACTAGGGTCGGGAAGAATCCCGGCCCCGGCCCGTCAAAGCCCCAGCTATCGAGCCGCAGGGACTGCCAGAGGCCGACCAGTGCGGCCGCCAGCAACCCGAGCGTGGCGATCCGCGTCCCGCTCAGCCGGCTCATGCCGGCTTCTTCGCCATGCCGGTTTCCTTCAGGATCGGCACGAGCTCAGTCTCAAGCGACTTCAGGAGCGCGGCATAGTCCTTGCCGTTGCGATAGATCGCCTGAATGCCGAGCTTGGTGATCTGGCTGGTCACTGCCTCGTCCTTCATCACGTCGGCCAGCGCCTTGTCCATCCGCTCCTTGATCGCCGGATCGACGCCCACCGGGAAAGCGTAGCCGAACGGACCGTTGGTGACGGCGTTGTAGCCGAGCTCGCGTAGGGTCTTCACGTCCGGATAGTCGGGCCAGCGTGCCTCCGCCGCCGAAGCGAGGAAGCGCAGCTTACCGGCCTCGATCTGCGGCCTCATTTCGGTGACGGTCTGGATGACCGCGTCGACATGGCCGCCGATCGCCGCCGTGACCGACTCGACGCCGCCCGGGAAGACGACCCAGCGGAACTTGGCGCCGGTCAGCTTGGCGAGCTGGAACATCGCCACGACGTTGGTCACGTTGTTGGAGCTGTAGGTGAGCTGCTTCTGCTTGCCCTGGGCGATCAGATCGTCGATCGACTTGATCGGACCATCGGCGCGCGCGCCGACGCCATAGCGAAGGGCGGCGACCTGACCAATGATGTCGAACGCCTTCCACGGCTCGTAGCTGACATTCATCATGTTGGGGACGGCGATATGGCTGGAGATCGCCACCAGGCCGATCGTGTGGCCATCCGGAGTCGATTGCGCGAGCGTCGTCGGCCCGAGGGCGCCGGCGCCGCCCACGACGTTCTTGACGATGACCGTGGCGTTCAGCCGCTTCTCCAGCGCCTGCGCAATGATGCGCGCAGTAAGATCCGTGGAGGCGCCCGGCGCGTTGGGATTGATCAGCGAAATCTCGCGGCTCGGCCACTTGCTCGATTGTGCAATGGCAGGCGCAGCTACTGTCATTGCCGCCAATGCGGTGCCGCTACGCAACACGGTTCTACGGTGCATCATGCCTTCCCTCCCTTTGTTACCGCGACAGTGCGTGCCACCAACGCGATGGGTCAAGGGAGCCGTACCGGTACGCGAACGCAATCGGTCGCAGAGAAGGAACCTGCGTCCTTATGTCGAACTGACGACGATTCTGTTGCCTTCGCTATCGCGGAATTCTGCGAAGACCGTGCCCGGCGCCCACGGCGCTTCCCGCGCATCGGTGATGATCTCGACACCCTTGGCGCGAAGCCGCTCGATCATGCCGCGGACATTCGCCTCCACCAGTACCAGCGAAGGAGTGTCGGATGGGCTTTCATCGGCGCGTCGTGAAAAGAGCAGACGTGTCTGCGCACCCGGCAGTGCGATCTCGAGCCAGCGCCAGCCGCCCTCGCCATAGGGCTTGTCGGTCACGGCCTCACCGCCAATCATCTGCCTGTAGAACGCCAGCGCTCGGTCCTGATCGAAGACAGCCAGCTCGGCGAACTTCACGTGCATGGCGCTGCCTCGCGCGGTCAACCGGCGGCGCGGACCTCGGCGGAACGGTCCCAGATGTTGGGCTGCTCGCGGTTGGTGTAACCCGAGACGAACAGGTTGGGATCGCCCGTCTTCACGTCGAACGTGTGCCGCCGCACCGCGCCGATATTGCCACCGTAGACATGGATGCTGATCGAGCCGCGATCGGTGAAAGCGTTGGTGACCTGATGGATATCGCCGACGGCCGGCACCAGCACTTCGACGTCGCCGGGTTCGAGCTTGGTGAGCTTGCCCGGCACCAATGCACCGGTCTCGGGATGGCGCGAGAAAGCGAGCGAGGTTTCCGAGCCGCGCAGCATGCCAACCAGTCCCCACATCTGATGATCGTGCACCGGCGTGTTGGCGCTCGGCGCCCAGACGAAGCTCACGATGCAGAAGCGCTCGAACGGATCGCACCACAGAAGGTTCTGCGCATAGCCGTGCGCCGGCACCTTCGCAGCACTTTCCGGCAGCCAGTCGTCATACTTCACCAGCTCGCCCAGCAGCTTGGCACCGACTTCGACGATCGCCCCCTCGTCCTTGTCCTGCCAGGCGCCGCCGGTGAGCGATGTCATGTCGCCGATGAAGCGGCGCAAACGGTCGATGGTCATTGCGCGGCCTTTCTCACGAGAGACGTGCCGAACACCGACTCGGTATCGGCACCGAGTGCCGGCGGATCACGCCGCTTGGCGAGATCGGTGCCGGAAATGCGAACCGGGCTGCCGAAGGTCCGCGTCTTCACGCCGGACGGCAGCGCCATCTCCTCGATCCAGCCCATGTGCTGAACCTGCGGGTCGGCGAGGATCTGGCTGTAGCTGTTGATGCGGCCCTGCGGCACGCCGGCCTTCTCGAAGGCGGCAAGCCAATGGTCGACGCCCTTCTTGGCGAACTCGACTTCGAGCAGATCCTTCAAGGCGACCTGGTTGGCAGCGCGCAGTTGCGTCGTGGCGAAGCGCGCATCGGCCAGCAGATCGGGACGGCCGACGACCTCGGTCACCGACTCCCAGAGCTTGTTGTTGCCGGCGGCGATGACGAAATAGCCATCGCCCGCCTTAAAAGCCTGATAGGGCGCGTTGCGCGGATGCGCCGAACCCAGCTTCTTGGGATCGCGGCCGGTGCCGAAGAATTCGCTGGTCTGCAGCGCCGCCATGCCGAGGCTGCAGCCCAGCATCGACGCATCGATGTGCGCGCCCGCCCCGCCACCGGCCACGCGACGCAGAACCGAGACGATGGTGAAGGCGGCATAGAGACCGGTGCCCACGTCGGAAACCGGCACGCCGCATTTCACAGGGGCGCCCTCGGGCTCGCCGGTCACGCTCATGATACCGCTCATCGCCTGCACCGTGACGTCGAAGCCACCTTCCGCAGAACGCGGGCCGCTCTGGCCGAATGCCGAGATCGAGCAATAGACGAGGCCGGGCTTCTCTTCGCGAAAGGACTCGTAGCCGAGCCCCAGGCGATCCATCACGCCGGGCCGGTTGTTCTCCAGCACCACGTCGGCCGACAGCACGAGCTGGCGCGCCGCCGCCTTGTGTGCGGGATCCTTGAGATCGAGTACGACCGAGCGCTTGTTGCGGTTGATCGAGGCGAAGTTCTCGCTGTAGCCGCCGTTGGCGCCTTCGGTGATGGGTGGCCATTGCCGCATCATGTCGCCGTCGGGCGGCTCGACCTTGATCACCTCGGCGCCGAGATCAGCCAGCAGCATGCCGCAATAGGGACCTGCCAGAACCTGGCAGAACTCGACAACTCTCACGCCCGACAGCGGCTGCATTTCCTGTTACGTCTCCTGACTCAGCGCCTAGCTCCTTTGCTCTATAGAGAGCTTAACGGCGTCCGTCTTGCGGCGCGTAGCGCGGCCAGTCGTGCGAAGCGATCTGGTCGAGCGACGGCGTCTGCTGTCCCATCCTGATCTGATACATCCAGTAGTTGGTCAGCACGCGCTGCACGAAATCGCGCGTCTCGTGGAGCGGGATCGAGGCGATGTAGAGCAGCGGATCCTGCGAGGCGTTGAGCGAGTTGTCCCAACGCATGACGTTGCCCGGCCCGCCGTTGTAGCCGGCGGCCGTGCGCACCAGATTGCCGTCGACCTCGTTGAGCAGCATCGAAATGTAAGCCTGGCCCAGCGCCACATTGGTCGACGGATCCCAGGGATTGGCGCCTGCCGTCTCCGGTGCATAACGCGCCGAGACAGCACGCGCGGTCGCCGGCATGAGCTGCATCAACCCCATCGCACCGACATAGGAACGCGCCTTGGGATTGAAGGCCGATTCCTGCCGCATGAAACCGTAGACCAGCGCGCGATCGACGATGAAGCCACCCGACGGCTGCCAGGACGGGATGGGATACATCGCGCCGTCGTAACCCTTGATGTTGTGGCGCTGATCCCAGTTGGCGTTGCCGACGCGCACAGCCAGCGCCGGAAGGTCAGCCTTGAGCGCCAGCGCCATCACCGCCTCGATATAGGCGGGATCGTTGTCGATGGCGGCGGCGAAGAGTTCGCGCTCCGCAGCCGTTGTGGCGCCTAGCTGTATCAAACCCAGGGCGCGCCGCGCCGCGCGATCGTTGCGCAGCAGGTCGGCCTTCTTCCGATCGAGCGCCGGCACGTCCCAGTCGGGCTGGATCTGCATGCCGAGCGCTTTCTGGGCTACGAGACCGTAGAAGGTCCGACCATGCAAGGCGGCGCGCTTGAGGTAGGGCGCGTATTTCTGCGGATTGCCCGCCAGCAGGTTGGCGCGTGCCGCCCAGAAAGAGCCGGCTGACAAGGTCCATGACGATGCCTGATCGGGCGAAGCATCGGCCACCAGCTCGAAGCGCCGTGCGGCCTCCGCCATGTTGCCGCGCGTAAATGCCTGGAGGGCGGCCGTCCAATTGGCGTCGGGCGGCGCGCCGACCTCGACCGGGATCTGCACGCCGCGCTGCGGATCGGCCTCGAGCTGGCGGGTGCGCATGCGGCCGCGCCACAGCTCGACTTCCTGTGGCCCCAGGACATCGACCGTCGATTTGCGGTCGAGGAGCACGAAGGCGGCGTTGAAGCCGCCATCGTCGGCCATGTTCTGCAGGCGGGCGCGCAGCTCGGCGGCCTGGCTTGCATCGGCGCCCCGCACCGTGCGGGCGGCCGCGAAGGTCGGCGACGGTTGGGCCTGGCCGACGAAGCTCGCCGGTGTCAGCTCCGGCCCGCCCGGCGTACGACGAGCGAGTGCAAGGCGGTAAACCGCCGGCGCGTCGGGATGATCGTTGTATTCCTGGAGCCAGGCGGCGAGCTGGTCGTAGCGTGCCTGATAGTTGGGCGCGAGCAGCCGCTGGGCACCGACATAGCCCATTAACAACTTGTCCTTGAGCTGGGCGATCTCGGCGTCGGCCTGCCCCCAGTTCCCGCTCGCCTGCGCCTGGAAGATGCGCCGGTAGCGATCGCGGCTCTCGTTGTCGAGGACGGTCGGCAGGTCGGCGACGACCGTGGCCTCGTCGAGTTCGATGACCGGCGGCGGCGGTACGAAGACCGGCGGCCGCGCCGCCGCGGGGCGAACGGCCGGCCGCGCAGCGGGTCGGGCGGCGGGTTTGACCGCCGCGGGCTTGGTCGCCTGCAGCTTGGTCGGCTTTTTCAGGGGCTGTGCCGAGGCAGAAGCTGCCATCAAGGCGACTGCACCGATCATCACGGCAGAAACGATCGTTTTCATGCCCCACCGTAGTTTGACTTGCCCTAGGGCGACAAGCGCCCGCCTCGCTATACTGTACCCAAACGGAGGAGCAAATGACCCTGCATCAGGAGCGCGCCGCGGCGGTACGGCGCTTGATCGACGAGGCTCGGCAGATCGAAAAGGGCGGCGTTACCTACGCCAATCTCGACAAGATCGGCGGGCTGCTGGCATCGCTGGCAAGCCGGGCCGATCTCTTCCCGCAGGAGGAATTCCCCCTCGGTGCCGATGGCGGCATCTATCGCCTGAGCGAAGACCCCGACCACCGTTTCGCGCTCTACGCCTCGGCCGGCGGCGCCGGCAAGAAGGTGCCACCGCACAATCACACGACCTGGGCGATCATCGCCGGCGTCCACGGTGCGGAGCGCAACGTGGTCTATGAGCGCCTCGACAATGGCGCCCGCGAAGGCTTCGTGCAGCTTCGCGAGGCGCCGGCCAAGGAAAAGACCCTGAAGCGCGGCGACGTGATCGCCTATCTCCCGGACGACTTCCATCACATCGAGACGCCCGTCGGCTCGGGCAACGCGCTACATCTCCATTTCTATGGGCTCAGCCTGGAACAGCTCCCCGATCGCGTGACCGTCGACCTGGCGGCCGGCACGTCCAAGCGTTTCATGGCCAAGGCCAAGATCCTGACGCCGGTTCTTTCGGTGCAGCAGGTCAAGGCGATGCTGAAGTCAGGCGAGATCTTCGCCTTCTTCGACGTGCGGGAAGAAGGCGAGTTCTCCACGCAGGGCCATCCGCTGTTCGCGACGCCGCTCCCCCTCTCCCGACTGGAGCCGCGGGCATTGGCGCTGCTGCCCGATCCCGCCATCCGCATCGTCCTGATGGACAGCGGCGATGACGCCCAGGATCCGCAGTGGGCAGGCCGCGCCAATCGCGCTGCCGCCAAGCTCTCCCAGCTCGGTTACACCAATCTCTCCGTCGTGAAGGGCGGCCTGAAAGCCTGGCGCGACGCGGGCTACGAGGTCTTCACCGGCGTCAACGTGCCGAGCAAGGCGTTCGGCGAGGTCGTGGAGCACGAGAACGACACGCCCCGCATCGATGCCGCCGACCTGCAGAAGCTGGTCGACGCCAAGACCGATCTAGTGATCCTCGATTCACGGCCGATGCCGGAATTCAACAACATGTCGATCCCGGGCGGCGTCGACTGCCCCGGCGCCGAGTTGGTTTATCGCGTGAAGGACTTCGCCCCGAACCCCGATACCCTGGTCGTGGTAAATTGCGCCGGCCGGACCCGTTCGATCATCGGCGCGCAGTCGCTGATCAACGCCGGCCTGCCCAACAAGGTCATCGCGCTCAAGAACGGCACGATGGGCTGGCACCTCGCCGGCCTCAAGGTGGCGCGCGGCGAGACCAGGAGCTTCGGTCCGCAGGGGCCCGAAGCCGCCAAGTTTGCCCAAGCCGCAGCGGCCGACGTCGCCAAGCGCATGGGCATCAACAAGATCGACAAAGCCGGTCTCGACAAGCTCGTGGCCCAAGGCGGACCGCTCTATCGCCTCGACGTGCGCGATCCCGCCGAATATGCGCAAGGCCATCTCAAGGGCTTCCGCCATGCTGCCGGGGGCCAGCTCGTGCAGGCGACAGATCAGTATGTCGGCGCGCGCAATGCGACGATCGTACTGCACGACAATGATGGCGTGCGCGCCACCATGACGGCGCACTGGCTGATGCAGATGGGGTGGGCCGAGACGTACGTGCTCGACCACAAGCCGGCCGCGTCCGAACTCACGACCGAGGCCGAGCCGCGCTTCCCTGCTGGCTTCGCCGCGCCGAAGGCCGCGACCGTGTCCGCAGCCGATCTGCACAAACAGCTCGCCTCGACATTGGTGATCGACCTCGACACGAGCCTCAAATATCGCGACGGCCACGTCCCGGGCGCCTGGTTCGCCGTCCGCGCCGGCCTTGGCCGGTCCATTCCGGAAATGCTGAAGAAGCAGGCAGGCGCGACGCGCGTCGTGTTGGTCTCGTCCGACGCCGAGATTGCGGCCCTCGCCGCTCCGGAAGCAGCCGAAGCCGCAGGCGGCCTGCCGGTCGCGATCTTGGAGGGTGGTTTCAGGGCCTGGCGCGACGCCAAGCTCGCGGTCGAGACGGGTCACGTCCGCATGGCCGATCCGCCGACCGACGTCTGGTACCGCCCCTACGACTTCAAGGAGGATGTCGAAGCCGCCATGCGGCAGTATCTCGACTGGGAGGTCGACCTGGTGCCGCAGGTGGTCCGCGACGGCGACGCAAGGTTCTCGGTTCTGAAGCGCTAGAGAGGGCAGAAAGTGCTTGGAATTCCGGGCCTTGGCACATCGTCGCGTGTGCTTGACACCCAACGGGCCTGCCAATAGGTTCCGGCGCGTTTTTCACTGCTACGGAACCGTCGTGGAACTGGTGCGGTGGAGAGCCCGGAACGGAACATCCGGTTATGGCCGAGGACGAGCGAAAAGCGACGCCTGACGACCTGGACAAGCGCCTCAAAAGCGTTCGCCAGGCCTATCAAAAGGGCGTCGGTCGGTCGTCGAAGCCTGCAGCAAGCACCGGGGGCGAAAAGCTCGGTGTCGGCATGCGGGTAGCGGTCGAACTGGTAGCCGGCGTCGTGGCGGGGGCTTTCCTCGGCTTGATGGCGGACCGGTGGTTGGGGACGAAGCCCTGGCTGCTGATCTTGGGTTTCGTGCTGGGGTGCGGGGCGGCATTCATGAATGTCTACCGGGTCGCGCAGGCTGAAGAGCGGCGCGGCAAGAACCCGCCAGGTACAGAGTAGACGGATTTGGGGATAGTTTATCGTGGCCAGCCCGGTTGAGCAGTTCGCTATCCAGAACCTAAGTGCCCCGCTGTTCAGCATCGGCGGCAACGAAATCGCCATCACCAATTCGGCAGTGTTCATGTTCGCGGCAGTGGCCGTGTCCTCCGTCCTGCTGGTGGCTGGAGCGAGCAAGGCGGCGATGATCCCCGGCCGTTTCCAGGCGATGTCCGAGCTCTTCTACGAGTTCATCGCCAACATGATCCGGGACAATGTCGGCAGCGCCGGCAAGAAATTCTTCCCGTTCATCTTCACGCTCTTCATCTTCACGCTGTTCGGCAACCTGCTGGGACTGATCCCTTACGGCTTCACCTTCACCAGTCATATCGCCGTCACGTTCTTCATGGCGGCCGTGGTGTTCATCGCCGTGACGCTGATCGGTATCTTTAAGCACGGCCTGCACTTCTTCTCGCTGTTCTTCCCGCATGGCGCGCCGCTGTTCACCGCGCCCATCCTGATCCCGATCGAACTCGTCTCCTACCTCAGCCGGCCGATCAGCCTGTCGGTCCGCCTGTTCGCGAACATGACCGTTGGTCACGTGCTGCTGAAGGTGCTGGCTGGCTTCGTCGTGGCGCTCGGCATCTTCGGCGTCATACCGCTGGCTGTCCTCGTGGCGATCACCGCACTCGAGGTGCTGATCGCGCTGCTGCAGGCCTACATCTTCACGATCCTCTGCTGCATTTACCTGAACGACGCGCTGCATCTGCACTGATCGCCGCGCCCGTAACCATCCACTCAATCAACGTTCGCTAAACAGGAGACAGAAATGGACGCCTCAGCCGCCAAGTTTATCGGTGCTGGCCTCGCCGCCATCGGCATGATCGGCGCCGGCATCGGCGTGGGCAACGTGTGGGCGAGCTACATCACGGCTCTGTCGCGCAACCCGGCCTCGAAGGCCGAAATCGGCGCGAACATCTGGATCGGCTTCGCCGTCACCGAGGCCATCGCGCTGTTCGCGCTGATCGTCGCGCTGATCGCCCTCTTCGCCTGAGTTCGATCGTGCCCGTTTCGGCACTGCGGACTTCGGCATGGGCTGCGGCCCTGATCGGCCTGCCTGCAGCCGCGCAGGCGGCCGGCATGCCGCAGTTCGACATCGCCTCCTTCCCCAGCCAGATCTTCTGGCTGGTCGTGTCGTTCGCCGTGCTCTACGCGATCATGGCGACGCTCGTGCTGCCGCGCATCGGTTCGACCGTCGAGGCCCGCGAGCGCAAGATCCAGGCTGACCTGGATGCGGCACAGCAGGCCAACGACGCGGCCCGCACCACGGCGGCGGCACAGGACAAGGCTCTCGCCGAAGCGCGCGGACGCGCCGAAGCGGTCATCCGGGCCGCCTCCGATGCAGCTACTGCCGAGACCTCGGCGCAGATGCATGCCGTGGGCAGCCGGTTGGCGGCCGACATCACGGCAGCCGAGCGCCGTATCGGCGAGCAGCAGAACCAGGCCATGACCGGCTTGACCGGTATGGCGGCGGAGATCGCCTCGGCGATCCTCGGCAAGCTGGTCGGCTCGGCGGACGGTGCGCAGGTCGCCCGTGCCGTCGACGAAGCGGCCAAGGCAGGTAAGCGATGATCAGCACCGCGTGGGCCGCCGATGCACATGGCGGCGGCTTCTTTTCCGACCCGAACCTGTGGGTCGCCGTCGCCTTCATCATCTTCCTGGTCCTCACCGGCAAGATGATGATCAAGGGCATCACCAAGATGCTCGACGATCGCACGGCACTCATCAGGCGCACGCTCAGCGAGGCCGAGAAGCTTCGTGCCGAGGCTCAGAAGGCTCGCGACGAAGCCCAGAAGAACCTCGCCGAGTCGGCCACTCTGGCCGAAGGCATCGTGGCGCAAGCCAAGGCGGAAGCCGAGCGCCTGACGCAGCATGCCGCCGAGGAGCGCGAGGCGCTGATCGCGCGGCGTGAGCAGCAGGCCCGCGATCGCATCGCGCAGGCCGAGGCTCAGGCCACACGGGAAGTGCGCAACCTGGCGGTCGACGTTGCTCTCACGGCAACCCGCACCCTGCTCCGCGAGCAGGTCGGTTCGGCCAAGGGCACGGCGCTGATCGAAGAAGCGATCGCGGATTTGCCGCGCCGCCTGCACTGAGTTTCAGAAATCCAAGGATTGCCCGCAAACAATAATCGCGGGCTACCTGACGCCCCCGCCGCAAGGCGGGGGTTTTTCTTTGTGAGAACGGGATGCCTCAGGCGGAGGCCACCCAGCCACGCCACGTAAAGGCGGCGTAGAACAGGCTCACGTCGGAGAAGCCGGCGCCTCGCAGGATCGCTTCGTCCTGCTCGGGCGTGAAGATGTTCAGGTGCACCGCGACCGCCGCTCGCGCTCTCTGCGCGAGAGCAGGATCGGCCCCCGAGGCGACTGCGAAAGCGGCATATCGCGACAACCAAAGCGCCCGCTCGTCCTCGCCCTGGGGAAAGCTGGAATGGGCGGCCACGAAGGGTGCACCGGGCTTGAGTCGCTTTCGGATTTCGCTGGCGGTGCGCTGCCGTTCCTCCGGCGCCAGGAAATGCAGCGTCAGCAGACAGGTCGCCGCATCGAACGGACCTTCCGGCGCATCGTCGATATAGCCCTGGTGCAAACGGGCGCGAGGAGCGAGTGGGCCCAGGGTCCGCCCGGCCTGCTTCAGCATTTCGGCCGCCGGATCCACGCCGTCGAATGTCCAGCCCGGATGAGCCTCAGCCAGCGCCTTCAGCTCCAGCCCGCCGCCGGCCCCGAGGACGAGCACCCGAGCCTCCCGCGGCGCGCGCTCGCCGAGCAGGATGGTGGTCATGCGATGCAGGTCGGTGAAGCCGGGCACGAAGCGCGGCGGCCCCTCGGCGTAGCGCGCCACAGCCTGCGGATCGGAGAACGGCGCCATCAGGTCACTCATGACGCATGAACACTTTGCAGATCGTGCCGTCCGCCGCGTGCCACGAGGCGGGTGTGGAAGTCGGCGCTCAACATGGCCAAGGTCACTTCACCAAGCCGCGCGAGCAGCAACGCTTCCGCATCGTCGAAGGCCTGGTCGAGGGCGGCATTCACCGCCTGCTCGACGAGACAGCCCGGTGCTTCCGTCCGATTCCCCATGGCGAGAAGCGAGGGACTGCCAAGCGCGGTGTAGACGTCGCGCAAGGTCACCTTCGACAGGTCGCAGGCCAGCGTCCACCCGCCGCCATGGCCCTTCGCCGAGCGGACATATCCCTGCTCCCGGAGGCCGGCCATGGTCCGCCGGATCACCACGGGGTTGGTATCCATGGCCTTTGCCAGCACTTCGGAAGTTATGGGGCCCTCATGCTCGGCCATGTGCAGCAGGACGTGGAGCACGCCCGACAATCGACTATCACGCTTCATATAACTTCATATGTTACGTGACAGCTCAAACGTCAAGGCCTGACTCAACTCTCCGATTTTGAACTTCTATCGCTCTGACAGGGCGAGCTTGGCGCCCAGCGCCGCGAAGGCACCGGCGAATACACGACGCATCCAGGTCATGACCTGCGGCCGCGAGATCACATGGTCGCGCACCGACGCTGCGAACAGACCATACGCCGCGAAGACCGCGAAGGTCAGCAGCATGAAGACCGCGCTCAGCTCCGACATGCGCAGCACGGGATTGGCCTCCGTCGCCTCGACGAACTGCGGCAGGAAGGCGAAGAAGAAGATCGAGAGCTTGGGATTGAGGATGTTGGCCAGGATGGCCGAGACGATGACCTGCAGCGAAGAGCGCGGTGCTGCGTCGGGCTGGACGGTGAGCGCGCCATGATCGCGCAACGTCACCCACGCCATGTAGAGCAGGTAGGCGACGCCGAGATACTTCAGGATCTGGAAGGCGAGCGCGCTGGTGTGCAGCAGTGCCGCCAATCCCAGGATCGCGGCCAGCATGTGCGGAACGATGCCGAGCGTGCAGCCGAACGCCGCCACGACGCTGGCCTTCGGGCCACGCGACAGGCCAGCCGCTACCGTGATCAGAACTCCGACACCGGGCGAAGCGACCACGATCAACGACGTCAGCAGAAAGTCGAGGCTCATAACCGCCCTCCCCCAGCTATCGGAAAGAGAAGATAAGGAGGCGGCCTACTCGGCCGCCTGCTTCATCGGATCGCCTTCCGGCGGATTGTTCGACGGCCGCCAGCGCAGGATCGGCTTACGTGCCGCCAGGGTCTCGTCGAGACGCCGACGCGGCGAGAAGCGCGGCGCCGCCTTGAATTCCTCGGCTGCCGTGCCGGTCTTGGCCCGCTCGGTGAGCGAACGCAGCGCGCCGATGAACTGATCCAGGTCTTCCTTGGCCTGGCTCTCGGTCGGCTCGATCAGCATCGCGCCATGCACGACCAGCGGGAAGTACATGGTCATCGGGTGATAGCCCTCGTCGATCATCGCCTTCGCGAAGTCGAGGGTGCTCACGCCGGTGTCCTTGAGGAAGCTGTCGTCGAACAGCGCCTCGTGCATACACGGCCCCTCGAACGCAGGGCTCATGACGTCCTTCAGCGCCGCCATCACATAGTTGGCCGACAGCACCGCATCCTCGGCCACCTGCTTCAGCCCGTCGGCGCCATGGCTCATGATGTAGGCCAGAGCGCGCGTGAACATGCCCATCTGGCCGTGGAACGCCTTGAGACGTCCCAGCGGTGTGCCATCGACCTTGGCGCCATCCTCGGCGACCCGCCACGTGTCGCCGTCCTTCACGATCCAGGGATAAGGCGCATAAGGCGCAAGGGCTGCCGACAGCACCACCGGACCTGCGCCCGGCCCGCCGCCGCCGTGCGGCGTCGAGAAGGTCTTGTGCAGGTTGATGTGCATGCAGTCGATGCCGAGATCACCCGGCCGCACGCGACCGACGATGGCGTTGAAGTTGGCGCCGTCGCAGTAGAAGTAGGCGCCGGCATCGTGCACGGCCTTGGAGATCTCGACGATCTCGCTCTCGAACAGGCCGCAGGTGTTGGGGTTGGTCAGCATGATCGCCGCCACGTCGGGGCCGAGGGCGGCCTTCAACGCTGCGAGATCGACGCGGCCTCGATCGTTGGCCGGGATCGGCTTCACGGTGAAGCCAAGCGCGGCCGCCGTCGCCGGGTTGGTGCCATGCGCCGACTCCGGCGCCAGCACGACCTTGCGCTGGGCGCGTTCGCCCTTGGCCTCGAGGGCCGCGGCGATCGCCATCATGCCGCACATCTCGCCATGTGCGCCGGCGGCCGGCGACATGGCGACGGCCGGCATGCCGGTCAGCGTCTTCAGCCAATGCGCCAAGCGGTCGATCAGCTCCAGCGCGCCCTGCACGGTCGAGACCGGCTGCAACGGATGGAGATCGCCGATTCCGGCCAAGCGCGCGACCTTCTCGTTGATCCGCGGGTTGTGCTTCATGGTGCACGAGCCCAACGGGTAGACGCCCATGTCGATGGCGTAGTTCTTCTGGCTGAGGCGCGTGTAGTGCTGCACCACCTGCGGCTCGGACAGGCCCGGCAGGCCGATCGTGCCGGCGCGACGCAGGCCGTTCAGCCGGTCCTTCACCTTCGGCGGTTCCGGCAGGTCGACGCCGCAGCGTCCCGGCTGGCCCATCTCGAAGATCAACGGCTCCTCGATCTGCAGTGCGCGGTTGCCCGTGTACGTGCCGTGGTTCGAGGCGGCACCGGCGGCGACGCCGCCAGCACGACCTTGCGAACGGTCGAGCGACTGGACCATCACAGCACCTCCTTCAGCGCGGCGACCAACGGGTCCATGCCCATGTCGGTCGCGGTCTCGGTGGCTGCCAGCAGGAGCAGGTTCTCGACCGAGGGATCATTGGGAATGAGACGCGACACCGGCAGGCCGCCCAGGATGCGCTTCGCCGCTAGCGCCTCGACGACGGGCGCGGCCGGCTTAGGCAGCTTCACCGTGAACTCGTTGAAGAAGCTGTCGTTCAGCAGCTTCACGCCCGGAATGGCGCTCACCTTGTCGGCGAGCTGCGAGGCCTTGGCGTGGTTGATCTCAGCCAGCCGGGTGAAGCCCGCTTCACCGAGCAGGGTGAGATGCACCGTGAAGGCCAGCGCGCAGAGGCCGGCATTGGTGCAGATGTTGGAGGTCGCCTTCTCACGGCGGATATGCTGCTCGCGCGTCGACAGCGTCAGCACGAAGCCGCGCTTGCCGTCGGCATCGACCGTTTCACCGACCAGGCGGCCCGGCATCTGGCGCATGTACTTGTCGCGGGTCGCGAACAGGCCGACATACGGGCCACCAAAGCCCAGCCCGTTGCCGATCGACTGGCCCTCGCAGACCACGATGTCCGCGCCCATCTCGCCCGGCGGCTTCAGAAGGCCGAGCGACACGACTTCCGTCACGACAACGATCAGCAGCGCGCCGGCCGCGTGGCAAGCTTCGGCAAGCTTGGTGAAGTCGCGCACATGGCCGAAGAAGCTCGGATTCTGGACGACGACGCAGGACGTGTCCTTGTCGACCGAGGCGATCAGGTCCTCGAGGCCTTCGGCATCGGCCTTGGACAGGACAGGCTTGAAGCCTTCCCACTTGGCCGTGGTCTCGATGATGCTGCGATACTGCGGATGCAGCCCGCCCGAGATCAGCGCCTTGTGGCGGCGCGTGATGCGGTTGGCCATCAGCACCGCCTCGGCAGTGCCGGTCGAACCGTCGTACATCGAGGCGTTGGCCACGTCCATGCCAGTGAGCAAGGTCACCTGCGTCTGGAACTCGAAGAGATATTGCAAGGTGCCTTGCGTGATCTCCGGTTGGTACGGCGTGTAGGAGGTCAGGAACTCGCCGCGCTGGATCATGTAATCCACGGTCGAGGGCACATGGTGGCGATAGGCGCCGGCGCCGATGAAGAAGGGCGCGGTGCCCGGCGAGACGTTCTTCGCCGCAAAGGCCTGGAAGGCGCGCTCGACTTCGAGCTCGCCCTGATGGTCGGGCAGGCCGCCGATCTTGGCGCCGAGCCGAGCCGATGCCGGCACGTCCTTGAAGAGATCGTCGACCGACTTGGCGCCGATGACCGAGAGCATCTCCCGGCGATCGGCGTCAGTGAGGGGGAGATAGCGCATTAGGTGCTCCGTTTAGCCCAGGCTCTTCACGAAGGCTTCGTAGCCGGCCTCGTCCATCAGGCCATCGAGCTCGGCCTTGTCGGCGAGCTTCAGCTTGAAGAACCAGCCCTTGCCCGTCGGCTCGGCATTGACGTCGCCCGGCGAGTCGGCGAGCGCTGCATTGCCTTCGACGATCTCGCCCGCCACGGGAGCGTAGATGTCGGACGCGGCCTTGACCGATTCGACCACGGCGCAGGCCTCGCCCTTGGCGACCTTGCGGCCGACGGCGGGCACTTCCACGAACACCACGTCGCCCAACTGCTCCTGGGCGTATTGCGTGATGCCGACGGTGGCGACATCGCCTTCGACGCGGACCCACTCGTGCTCTTCGGTGTATTTGGTAACGGCCATCTCTAGCTCCCTTATCCGCGATAGTAGGCGTGTTTGACGAAAGGCATGGGCACGATCTCGGCGGGCACAGGCTTGCCGCGCACCATGAGATCGACCTTGGTCCCGTTGGCTGACTGGGCGCGCTCGACGTAGCCCATGGCGATGGCGCGTCCGAGGGTCGGCGCGAAGCCGCCCGACGTCACCGTGCCGACAATCTTGCCGCCGATGGCAATCTCCGCGCCTTCGCGCGCGATGGCCTTGCCGTCGGGCAGAAGGCCGACCCGCTTGCGCGTCGAGCCTTCGGCGATCTGCTTCTGGATGACCGACGCGCCGGGAAAGCCGCCTTGCACGCGGCGCTCCTTGCCGACGCTCCACAGCAGCACGGCCTCGACCGGCGTGGTGGTCGTGTCGATGTCGTGGCCGTAGAGGCAGAGGCCCGCTTCGAGGCGCAGCGAGTCGCGCGCGCCCAGCCCGATCGGTTTCACTTCGGGGTTCGACAGCAGCTTGCGGGCGATGGCGTCGGTCTGGTCGGCGGGCGTCGAAATCTCGTAGCCGTCGCCGCCGGTGTAGCCCGAGCGCGTCACGTAGCAGCGCGCGCCGTCGATCACGACATAGGCGCCGGTCATGAACTTCATGGTCGCGACCTGCGGCGCCAGCCGCGACAGCACCGCCGAAGCCTGCGGCCCCTGCAACGCAAGCAGGCCGCGCGAAAACATCGGCTCAACCTCACACATGCTCGAGAGATGCTTCTGCATGTGCGCGAGGTCGGCATCCTTGCAGGCGGCGTTGATGACCACGAGCAGATGATCGCCCGTGCTGGTCACCATCAGATCGTCGAGGATGCCGCCCTGGTCATTGGTGAACTGCGTGTAGCGCTGCTGGCCGGGCTGCAGGCCGACGATGTCGCCCGGCACCAGCGTCTCCATCGCCTTGGCGGCGCTATGGCCCGCCTTGGCCGTGAGGCGCACTTGGCCCATGTGGGAGACATCGAACAGGCCGCAGGCGGTCCGTGTCTGCGTGTGCTCGGCCAGGATGCCGGTCGGGTACTGCACCGGCATCTCGTAGCCGGCAAACGGCACGAGACGCGCGCCAAGCTCGCGGTGAAGATCGTAAAGCGGTGTACGTTTCAGGGGGCCGGCGGCGGGATCGCTCAAGAAGGTCTCCTCAGAGTCGCGTTCGCCGACGCAAGGGCTGCGCCGGTCGCGACCCCCTCTGTCCGGAGACCTGAAAGATTCGCCAGCGGCTAAGCCGGCTTACTTCGTCGGTGGGAGCACATCCGTCAGGACGCACGCCACTTTCCAGAGACCCATCCTCCTGCGGTCCTTTTGCCTGAGAGTTTCCGGGGTCGGTTGCTCCTTCGGCGCCGCCCGTGCCGGGCGGTCTCTCCCACAGGGATCGTCTGGGTGAAAACGACCATAGGGAGGGCCATTGCCGGCGTCCACCGGGAAAACATGTGAAAAATCAGGGGCTTTGCTAGCTCTTGATTTTGAGTGATTGCTCACTTATTTTGTGAGCGCTTACTCACTTCAAGGAGGGTAGCATGTTCATTCGCCGGTCTTTCGATGAGTTCCTGAAGCTTCAGAGCGAGGTGGCCCCCACGGTCGGCGAGGGGCGCGACTGGGTGATCGACTGGCGCTGGTTTTCGACGCCGGCGGACCACGACACAGCTTTGCCGAGTGAGCGCTCCCTCATAGACTGCGCGGCATGGGCAAAGCCGAAGAAACCAAAGCACGCGTAGAGCGCGCGGCGCTCACGCTGTTCGTGGCGCGGGGCGTGACGGAGACTACGACCCGCGAGATCGCCATGGCGGCGTCGATCGCCGAAGGCACGATCTACCGCCACTTTCCGAGCAAGGAGCAGCTCGCGCTCGACCTCTTCCTGCGCCACCACCGGGCGCTGGCCGAAGCACTGGCCGGCGCCGCGCAGCGGGCGCAGGGCCTGCGCGCCCAGATCGACGCCATCGTCCGCTGCTATTGCGAATGGGCCGACGATGACTGGACCCTGTTCGCCTACCACCTGCTGACCCAGCACATGTTCCTGGCGATGGTGCCCGAGGGTACGCCCAATCCAGTGGACGTCGTGCGCGAAGTGATCGTGCAGGCGATGGCGACAGGCGAGATCCCGTCGCGCGACGCCGACCTCGCCGCCGCAGCGGCAATCGGCACGGTGATGCAGCCCGCGACCTACAAGCTCTACGGCCGCTTCGAAGGCCCGCTCAGCACCCACGCCAACTTCTTCGCCGAAGCGGCATGGGCGGTGTTGTCGGTGAAGGAAACGTAAGCGTCCCTCAATTGTACTTCGCCAGTTCGAGCTTGCCGATCTGGTTGCGATGGACCTCGTCAGGGCCGTCGACCAGGCGGAGCGTGCGCGCTGAGGCGTAGGTGAAGGCGAGGCCGAAGTCGTTCGAGACACCGGCACCGCCATGGGCCTGGATCGCCATGTCGGCCACCTTGGTCAGCATCGCCGGCACGGCGACCTTGATCATGGCGATCTCCGCCTTGGCGACCTTGTTGCCCACGGTATCCATCATGTAGGCGGCCTTGAGCACCAGGAGGCGCGCCTGCTCGATCATGATGCGGGCTTCGGCGATACGCTCCAAGGTCACGGTCTGCTGCGCGATCGGCTTGCCAAAGGCCACCCTCGCCTTCACGCGCTTGCACATCTTCTCGAGTGTCCGCTCGGCCGAGCCGATGGCGCGCATGCAGTGATGGATGCGTCCCGGACCCAACCGGCCCTGCGCAATCTCGAAACCGCGTCCCTCGCCCAACAGGATGTTGGACACCGGCACGCGCACGTTCTCGAACAGCACTTCGCCATGACCGTGCGGGGCGTCGTCGTAACCGAACACCGGCAGCGAGCGCAGCACCGTGACACCCGGTGCATCGCGCGGCACCAGCACCATCGACTGCTGGCGGTGACGGTCGGGATTGCGGGCGTCGGTCTTGCCCATGAAGATCAGCAGCTTGCAGCGCGGATCGGGTGCGCCGGACGTCCACCATTTGCGGCCGTTCAGCACGTAATGATCGCCGTCGCGCACGATCGAGCTTTCGATGTTGGTGGCGTCGGAGGACGCCACGCCCGGCTCTGTCATGGCGAAGGCCGAGCGGATGCGGCCCTCGAGCAGCGGCACCAGCCACTCCTCTTTCTGCGCGGCGCTGCCGTAGAGTTCGAGCGTCTCCATGTTGCCGGTATCGGGCGCGGCGCAGTTGAAGACCTCGGGCGCGATCTTCGACCGGCCCATAATCTCGCACAGCGGCGCATATTCGAGGTTGGTGAGGCCGGCCCCGTGTGTGCCGGGCAGGAACAGGTTCCACAGGCCCTGCGTCCTCGCCTTCTCCTTGAGTTCCTCCATAACGGCGGTCGGCTGCCAGCGGCCACCCGCCGTAAGCTCGCGCTCGTAGCGCTCCTCGTTGGGATAGACGTGCTGGTCCAGAAAGGCGCCGACCTTCTCCTGCAGCATCTTCACCTTGTCGGTGTAGGCGAATTCCATCGGACACTCTCCAGCGGTTCGGGTTGACCGACCCTAGGTCCGGCAGAAGAATGAATAAAATGATCGTTCATCATGAGAATCCATCGATATGATTCATGATCGCCGCACCGATCTCGACCTGCTGCGCGTGCTCGACGCCATCCACGGCGAAGGTGGCGTCACGCGCGCAGCCGAACGCCTCAATCTCAGCCAGTCGGCCATCAGCCACTCGCTGGCGCGGTTACGTCGGCTGTTCGGCGATCCGCTGTTCACGCGCGACGGCCGCCAGCTTAGCGCCACGCCGCTAACCCGCGACCTGATCGGACCATTGCGCCAGGGTCTGCAGGCCCTCGACCTGCTGGTCGCCAATGCCGGCCGCTTCGATCCTGCGACCGCGGCGGCACAGTACACGATCAGCCTGCGCGATCCGACGGAGACGCTGATGATGCCGGCGATCATGCGCCGGATCGCGAGGGCCGCTCCCGGGGTCAATCTCCGGACAGTGCAGGTCCGGCGACGCAACCTCGAAGCCGCACTGGCGACCGGCGCCGTGAGTCTGGCGACCGATATCGCCCTGCCGCTCTCAGAGAATGTGCGCCGTCAAAAACTCTCAGCCGACCGGATGGTGGTGGTCGCGCGCCGGAACCATCCGCTCCTGCGCAAGGGCCTGAAGCTCGACACCTATCTGGCGCAGGACCATGTCATGGTGACGTCGCGCCGCAAGGGGCCGGGCCTCGAGGATGTCGAGTTGAGCAAGCGCGGCCTGCAGCGACGAGTGCGGTTGCGCTGCCGCAACTATCTCGCAGCCCTCGGCACCGTCGCCGAGACCGATCTCGTGCTCACCATGGCCGAGCGTTACGCCAACCGCTTCGCATCGGGACTGCGGCTCCAGGTCCTGCCCTTCCCGCTCAAGATGCCGACCCTCGACCTCTATCTCTACTGGCACGCCTCGTCCGACGGCGATGCCGCGAGCCGCTGGCTACGCGGGCTGGTCGTCGACAGTTTCAAGGATACGCGCTGATCAGGCGGCGACGTAGACGAAGGCCTCGAGCCCCGACTTCAGGCGAACGGCGACACGCTTGTAGTCCGACACTTCGTAGGTGTCGGCGGCGGCAAGTTCTTCCGGTGTGATCTTGAAGACAACGCCCGCGATCTCATCGGCCGGATTGCCGGTGGGAAGCGCCAGCAGATGATGGGTCTTGCCGCTGGTCGCGATCACATCGGCGTCCTTGATCTCGAGCAACGACGTGGCATAGCCCGGCAAGGCATCGGCGCGGCCTTCGAGCCGGCGGCCGAAGGTCGCGAGCTGCACTTCGTCCTGCTGCAGGGTCCCGTAGGAAAAGAGCCAGACGTTTGCACCGGCGACGCCGCTCACGACAGGCCATTCCTCGCGATATCGGCGCCACAGGCTGCCAGCTTCTCGGCCATCCGCTCGTAACCTCGATCGAGATGGTCGAGACCGGCGAGCGTGGTTTCGCCGCTCGCCGCCAATCCTGCGATGACCAGGGCGGCAGCGGCCCGCACGTCGGTACAGGTCACGGCGGCGCCACGCAGCTCGGCCGCCCCGCGCACCAGGGCCGTCCTGCCGTGGACGGCGATGTCCGCGCCCATCCGGCGCAGTTCGCCGACATGCAGGAAGCGTTGTTCGAAGAGTGTTTCGGTGATGGCGCTGGCGCCCTTCGCCACCGACAGCAGCGCCATGGCCGGCGCCTGGAGATCGGTCGCGAATCCCGGATAAGGCTGGGTGATGATATCGATGCCCACGAGGCCATCCGGCGAGCGGCGTGCGATCAATCCGTCCTCGACGTCACGCAGATCGACGCCCGCCGCCTGGAATGCCGACAAGGCTGCCCCAAGATGGTCGGTGCGCCCATTGCGCAGCAGAATCTCGCCATTGGTGACGGCGGCCACGCAAGCGAGCGTGCCGAGCTCGATGCGGTCGGGCATCACATCGTGGACCGCGCCGGCAAGCGTCGCGCCGCCTTCGATCGTGATGACGTGGCTGCCCTGGCCAACAATACGCGCGCCCATGGCGATCAGGCATTGCGCCAGGTCGACGATCTCGGGTTCGCGGGCGGCGTTGCGGATCACCACCGTGCCCTTCGCCATCACAGCGGCGAGCATCAAGTTCTCCGTTGCGCCCACCGACGGCAGCGGCAGCAGGATCTCCGCGCCCTTCAGACCATCGGGCGCTTTGGCCACGATCAGGCCGGCGGACAGTTCGATCTCGGCGCCCATGGCCCTGAGACCGGCCAGATGAAAATCGACGCCACGCAGGCCGATGGCATCGCCGCCGGGCATCGGCAGGCTCGCTTCGCCACAGCGCGCCAGCATCGCCCCGAGCAGCAGGACCGAGGCGCGCATGCGGCTCACCAAGTCGCCGTCGATGCTGCCAGGATGGAGCCGGTCGGCGCAGATCGTGACCGAGAGTCCATCGGCCGTCGTCGACCAGTGCATTTCCGCCCCGAGGCGTCGCAGCAGCGCCGACAGCACCGCCACGTCAAGGCTCGCGGGCACATTGCGTAGGGTGACGAGATGAGGTGTCAGCAACGCCGAGATCATCAGCGGCAGCACGGCATTCTTGGCGCCGCTGATCGGGTAGACGCCGGAAAGCGGGCGTCCGCCGCGAATGACCAGTGAATGACCATGAGCCGGGCGCCACCAAGGCGCTGCCGCCTGCAGCGACACCGGCGGCAAAGCGCCCATGTCGCTAACCCTCGCGTGCCAGCGCGGTGAAGGCGTCGGTGAAAGCCTCGCGCGGACCGCCGAGGCCAGTCTCGTTGAAAATGTCCGCCGTCAGGGACTTCACGGCATTCTCGTCGACCTTCACGCCATTGCCCAGCAGGAAGCCGCGTGCCGCCGCGACGGCTTCGTCCATGGCGCCGCCCTTCTTGTAGAGCTGGTAGTAGTCGGGGTGGCCGCCACGGCCCAGCGCCTCGGCCAAAATGTCGGTGAAGTTGACGACACGCAGCGGGTAGATCGCCTCGGCGCCGGACAAAGCGCGATGGCAGGAATGATACATAGTGACGATCGTGTCGGCGCCAGCCTCGACCGCGCCCATCACCAGCCCGCGATGGATCGCCTGTTCACGCTCCTTGAACTTCGCAGCTTGGCCGCCGCAGGCATAGGAGAAGCCCGAATCCTGCGGCAGCTCCACCAGCTCGAGATTGGGCACGGCGCGAAGCAGGTCGCGAATGCTCTGGACCGTGGCGCCAATGCCCAGATGCTCGTGGATCACCACGCGGCGCTTGGGCTGGTCCGCCTTGAAACGCGCCTTCAGCGTGTCGAGGTTGGCGGCAAGGAACTCACTGATATGGTCGAGGCCGAACGACGGCGCCTCGACGTCCTTCTCGAGCTCGTCGAAATTCTTGGTGCAGGTCGGGCACCAGGTCAGCACCTTCGACGCGCCCGACTGACCGAAGCGCTGGAAGGTGCGATGGCCCATGCGCTCGTAGGTCGGCAGATCGGCTTCCTGGAACTGATAGACGCCGCAGCAATGGGCGGTGCCGCCGACCACGTCGAAGTCGAGATCGAGCGAATCGAGGATATCCATGACGTTCAGCACGATGTGCGGCGTGCGCAGCACATTGCA
Source organism: Reyranella sp. (assembly GCF_004297405.1). GTDB lineage: Bacteria > Pseudomonadota > Alphaproteobacteria > Reyranellales > Reyranellaceae > Reyranella. The sequence goes on along the minus strand of NZ_SCVC01000039.1, from coordinate 76,891 downwards.
GCCCGTATAGAAAAGAACATCAGCCGTGCGCCGCTCGGCCGGCACGAGGATTTTCTTCAGCGTCTCCGAGGGGAGCTGCATGCTGGCCAGCAGTCGCACCGCCTGCGCCATGTGGCGGAACCGGCTGGCGGCCTGGGTCGCCCCGTCGCTCACAGGCCGGCTGACCTGCAGCGACTTCAGCTTGGCGATGGTCACCCACTGGCGGACGTTGATGTCCTCGGGGCAGGCGTCGCTGCAGCGCGCGCTGCCGTCGCAGGCGTTGAGCCACGACTGCAGAGTCGGCGCCGCGGGTCCATCGCCTCGCGTCAGGGCAAGGAGTTCGCCGACTCTCTGCACGCCCGCCGCCATGTCGAGGCCGCTCTCGCGAGCCGTCGGGCAGGCCTCGAAGCATTTGCCGCAGGTCGTGCAGCGATCGGCCGCCTCAGCGGCCAATGCTTCCAACCTGTCGGCATATGCGGTCATTGGCGTCCGTCCATCCGCCGATTGTAGTCGAGTTCTTCCTGCGTCGGCTTCAGGCCGACGGCAATACGATAGGCGGAGAGGTCGTTCGGTTGGCTGTAGGGCAAGGTGAGCACCAGCTCCTCCTGCGACTGCCCCCGCGGATTGGCCGCCGACAGCTTGAAGCCGGCGATGAAATCCTGGCCCTGTGCAACCGTGCCCGCTCCTGTCAGCACGCGTACGAAGTACGGCACCTGCGTCGGCGCGCCCGTGACCGACGGTCCGGCGTTGACGGCAATGCGCATCACCAAAGTGACGTTCATCTGCTTGCGTTTCAGTTCGCACTGGGTCGCTGCGCTGACCAGCGACGCCTCGTATTCGATGTCACGCGGGTCGCGACCGCCGCCCGGCTTGAAATGGGTGATCCGGCCGGCGTCCTGCACGGTGAAGGCCGTCGGGCAATAGACGTTGGCGGTTGGGGTCGACGAACCGCCGCCGCAGCCGCTGAGAACGAGCGCCAGCGCGACCGGCGCGGCGAAAACGATTTTCTTCAAGGTCATGCCAATGTCTTGTGGGTGCCGTCGCAGAGGGGTTGCTTGTGGGTTTGCTTGCAAGCGCAGAGCCAGTAATCGCCGGCTTTTTGCGCGGTGTACTTCATCGGGGCAAGCCCGGTGCCCTTGTGGCTGCCATCGCAGAAGGGCTGGCTCGCGGAACGCCCACAAGCACACCACCAGTAGTCCTTGCCCGCCTCAAGCGTCACCTTTGCTGGCGCCTTGGCCGCGACAACCGGCTCGGTCATGTTGCTTTCCCCGTTGCGGCGGCTTTGTTACGGTGCCGCGCAAATCCGTCGTGCGCGGACTCTAGGCAATGGCCCGCAGGGCCGCAAGCGAACGGACCTGCATCCTAGTGAACGTTTTTTCATGATTGCCTCGAAGAAGCCGCTCACGATCCTGCTGGCCAGCCCGCGCGGCTTTTGTGCCGGGGTCGACCGCGCCATCCAGATCGTGGAGCGCGCCATCGAACGCTACGGCCGACCGGTCTATGTGCGCCACGAGATCGTGCACAATCGCTTCGTGGTCGAGAACCTCGAGGCCAAGGGCGCGATTTTCGTCGAGGAGCTCGACGAAGTACCCGACGACCGTCCCGTCGTCTTCTCTGCGCATGGCGTGCCGAAATCGGTCCCGGCCGAGGCCGGTCGCCGAAACATGATCTATGTCGACGCGACCTGCCCGCTGGTCTCCAAGGTCCACCGCGAAACCGAACGCCACGCCGCTTCCGGCCGCACCGTCATCCTGATCGGCCATGCGGGTCACCCCGAGGTCATCGGCACGATCGGTCAGTTGCCGCCGGGCGCGGTCCTCTTGGTCGAGGATATCGAACAGGCGGAGCAGATCGACGTCGCCGACCCGCTGAACCTCGCCTACGCCACGCAAACGACCCTGTCGGTCGACGACACGATCGAGATTGTTGCCGTCCTGCGTCGCCGCTTTCCGGCCATCCAGGGGCCGAAGCTCGAAGACATCTGCTACGCCACGACCAACCGTCAGGCCGCGGTGAAGGCGATCGCCGAGCGATGTGACGCGCTGGTGGTGATCGGCGCGCCCAACTCGTCGAACTCGATGCGCCTTGTCGAGGTCGCGGCCAACTACGGCTGCGCGCATTCGCGACTGGTGCAGCGCGCGATCGACATGGACTGGGCCTGGCTGGGCGACGCCAGGAGACTCGGCATCACCGCCGGCGCCTCCGCACCGGATTTGCTGGTCGATGAGTTGATCGAGGCCTGTCGCGCGCGCTACGACGTCACCGTCGAAGAAGTGCGGACGACCGAGGAGAGCGTGGTGTTCAAACTGCCGCGAGCCCTGGTGGCGTAGTGGTGGTTTGATGGCGGTCTATACGGAAGTCAGTGATACCGATCTCGAAGCCTTTCTTGCCGAATACGATATCGGCGAGGCCGATGCGCTCAAAGGCGTGGCCGAAGGCGTCGAAAACTCCAACTACCTGCTGACCACCAGCAAGGGGCAGTATTTCCTGACGCTCTACGAAAAGCGCGTCGATCCAAAGGATTTGCCCTTCTTCCTCGGCCTCATGGACCATCTGTCGGCGCGCGGCATCAATTGCCCGCAGCCGATCCACGGCCGCGACGGCAGTGCCGTGCGCACCCTGGCTGGCAAGCCTGCCGCCATCACGACGTTCCTGCACGGCCTGTCGCCGCGCCGTATCAACGTCGGTCATTGCGGGCCCGTCGGCGAAGCCCTGGCGGGACTGCATCTCGCCGGCAAGGATTTCGCGTTGAAGCGGCCCAATGCCCTGTCAGTGGCTGGCTGGCGGCCACTATTCGAAGGATCGCGCCATCACATCGACAAGGCGCTCGACAGCGAGCTTGCCGCAGAGATCGACTTCTTCGAAGCCAACTGGCCGAGCGACCTGCCGTCGGGCGTGATCCACGCCGACCTGTTCAACGACAATGTCTTCTTCCTGCACGACAAGCTCTCGGGCCTGATCGATTTCTATTTCGCCTGCAACGACCTGCTGGCCTACGACGTCGCCATCTGCCTCAACGCCTGGTGCTTCGAGGTCGACAACGCCTTCAACGCCACCAAGGCGCGCAACCTGCTGCAGGGCTACGACAGGGTGCGCAAGCTCAGCGACGCGGAGCGCAAGGCGCTGCCGCTTTTGGCGCGCGGCTCGGCACTGCGCTTTCTGCTGACCCGGCTCTACGACTGGGTGCACACGCCGCCCAACGCGCTGGTCAAGCGCAAGGACCCGCAGGAATACCTCGCCAAGCTGCGCTTCCATCGCAGCACAAATTCACTGGCGGATTACGGCCTGTGACCCACACCAAAGTAGAGATTTTCACCGACGGCGCTTGCAGCGGAAATCCGGGACCAGGCGGCTGGGGCACCATCCTGCGAATGGGCGACCGCGAACGCGAACTCTCCGGCGGCGATCCGGCGACGACCAACAACCGCATGGAGCTAATGGCGGCGATCCAGGGGCTCGAAGCATTGAAGCGCCCCTGTCACGTCCGGCTGTTCACCGACAGCACCTACGTGAAGGACGGCGTCACCAAGTGGATCCACGGCTGGAAGAAGAATGGTTGGCGCACCGCCGACAAGAAGCCGGTGAAGAACGTCGAGCTATGGCAGCGCCTCGACTCGGCGCGCAGTCCCCATCAGGTCGAATGGCACTGGGTCAAAGGCCATAGCGGCCATCCCGAGAACGAGCGCGCCGACCGCCTGGCGCGCGAAGAGATCGTAAAGATCAGGTCTTAGCTACGCTTCGGCTGCGCAGGGACGGGCTTCTTCTCAGCAGGTTTTTCCAGCACGAGGTCAAAACCTTCGCGCTTGCCGTCGCAGGGATTGTCGCCCTCAGCCAGACGCCAGACGTTCGATTTGCCGGAGCGACGGAAATGGAGCGTGCCAGCCACCTTGCAGGGCGTGCCATTCTCGAGCTTGGCGATGCGGAAGGCGACTTCGCCTTTCATCTGCACGACACCTGCCGAGATGCGCTCTACAACACCGTCGACCGACGCCCAATCGCCTTCGGTGCCGGGGGCGACGCTATCGATGCGGCCCTTCACGACCCAGAGATTGCCCTGGCGCGTCACAGTGACTTCGCCAGCCTTGGCGCCTTTGATCTTGGCGTAGCGACCCCAGACGATCTTGCGTGCATCGGCGAAAAGCTGCGCCTCGGCGTCGGAGGCAATGTCGGTGCGCTCGACTTTGTGTTCACCCGCCGGCAGCGGCGAGCTGAGGCCAGTGGTCGGCACGCCTTGCTGGGTCGACGGCGCCTGCAATGGCGGCGGTGCGGGATAGTAGGACGAGGGCGGCTGGGGTTGGCCTGCCGTTACCGGAGGAGGTGTCTGGGCGAAGGTCGGCGCCGCGATGACCAATGTACCGAGGAGCGCGATCGACGAGAGGAATTGGTTCATTTGTATGGCTCTTACATCAGGGAGGGGGATGACGCTATCGCTTCCCGCCGGCTGGCGGCGGAGCGCCCGGTGTCGCCGGTGCAGGGGCGACCGGAAGACTGCCGCTGAGGCCGGCTTCGGCGCGCCGCGCGGCCGCGGAGTTCGGTGGCACCAGCTTGAGCACCCGTTCGAAATCTCTGTTGGCGGCATCGCGCGTGCCGCGCGCCAGATAGGCAAAGCCGCGCTCCAGGAGCGCTTCGGTGTGGTCGGGGGCGATCGAAAGTGCGCGACCCGCATCGGCCAGCGCGCGGCCAGGGTCGCGCGCATTGCGCCAGGCGGCAGCGCGCAGCACCAGCACCTCGACATCGTCCTGACGCAGTCGTATCGCGCGATCGAAGTCGGCGATGGCTCGCTGCCAGGACTGCATGGCGGCATAGGAAAGGGCACGATCGACCCATAGATCGGGATCGTCGGTCTTGAGTTCGAGCGCGCGGCTCTGCGCCTGGGCTGCCTTGTCGGCCGCACTCGCCTCCATCCAGGCCTGCCCCGCCTGCGCCCATAGCTCGGCGCGCAGGCCCGGCCGCTCATGGCCCATATCGCGAGCGATCGCCTCGAACTGCGCCGCGGCCTGGGCGTACTTGCCCGACTGGAACATGGCGATGGCCACACAGTGACGCGCCCCCATGCCGCCGCCCTCGCTCATCCACTTCTCGGCGAGCGGCAGCGCCTTCAGCGGCTCGCCGCGCGCCAGCTTCATGCATTCGGCGTAGCGGCGCTGATGGTCCGGCGGGATATCGAGCACGCCGGGGCCGGGAATCGTCGGCTGCGGTGTCGCCGGAACGACGGGAATAGGTTGCGCGCCCGCGGCCGGGGAGAGAAACAGCGCGGCCGAGAGCCAAAGCGCCTTGTGACGAAACAACATAGTTGAAAAGAACCGCGCCACAGCGATCCTGACAAGATGACAAGGCGTCTTTTCATTTTTGGTCTGGGCTATAGCGGCCTTGAAATCGCCAAGCTTGCGCAAGCGCAGGGTTGGAGTGTTGCTGGAACTTGCACGGCCGGCGAAAAAGCCAATCGCCTTCGCGCAGAGGGCATCGAGACATATACATTCGACGGCACAGCGGCCCTGCCGGCGTCGACGCTGAACGACACATCGCACGTTCTTTGCACCATCGCGCCCAAGGAGACCGGCGATCCCACCCTCGGCGCCTGTCGTCCGATGCTCGGCCGTGCCCGATGGCTGGGCTATCTCTCGACCACGGGCGTCTATGGCGATCACAGCAGTGGCTGGGTCGATGAAACGACACCGGCCACGCCGGGCCGGGCGCGCAGCATCGAGCGGCTGGCGGCCGAACAAGCCTGGCGCGATCTCGCTCGGGAAACCGGCGCCACGCTCGACATATTGCGCTTGCCTGGGATCTACGGTCCGGGACGCAGCGCTATCGATCGAGTGAAAGCCGGCACGGCGCGGCGTATCGACAAGCCCGGCCAGTTCTTCTCGCGGATTCACGTCGAGGATGTCGCGAATGCGGCAGTGCGCGCGATGGCACGCTCAGGCGAGACGGCACTCTGGAATGTGGCCGACGACCTGCCGGCCCCGAACAGCGACGTGATCGCCCTTGCCTTCGAGCTGCTTGGCATGCCCGTGCCGCCGGCCATTCCCTGGGAGCAGGCAGCGCCGGCGATGAGCCCGATGGCGCGGTCGTTCTATATGGAAAGCCGGCGCGTACGGAACGACCGGATGAAGCGCGATCTCGGCGTCGTGCTGCGCTACCCGACCTATCGCGAAGGTTTGAAGGCGATCGCCGCGGCTGCAGGCTAGCGCGTCAGCTCCTCGACCGTCGCGATCAGGCGAGCGATGTCGGCAGGCGTGCTGAGACGATGATCACCGCCTTTGACGAAGGTGGTGATCACCTCTGGCGCGTCGAGGTGCCTGGCAATCTGCAGTGAATATTCCCACGGCACGTCGGGATCGCTCTGGCCATGCAGCAGGCGCACGGGACAGGGCAGCGCCAATGGCTTGTCGAGGAGCAGGTGGTTGCGCCCCTCCTCGATCAGCTTCCAGGTGAAGACCGACGGTTCGGCCGAGTATTGCGAAGGCCGTTCGAGGCGGCCGTCGCGCTGAAGGATCGCGCGATCTTCGGATGAAAGGCCGCCGAGCAGCATGCGTTCGGTGAAGTCGGGCGCGGCGGCGATGAGCACCAGGCCTGCGAGTCGCTCCGGCCGTGCTTGCGCTGCCAGCAGTGACAACCAGCCGCCCATGCTCGAGCCCACCAGCACGAGCTTGCCGTCGGTCAGCGAATCGATGGCGGCCAAAGCATCGTCCTTCCAGCGACCGATCGTTCCGTCTTCGAAGCGGCCCGAAGACTGACCATGACCGAGATAGTCGAAGCGCAAAAAAGCGTGACCGGACTTTTCGGCCCAGGCTTCGAGCGCAACGGCCTTGGTGCCGGTCATGTCCGATCGAAAGCCACCGAGAAACACGACTGTCGGCGACTTTCCCGACGTCCTTGCATAGGCAACGTAATTGCCGTCGTCGCGCTGCAATTGCTCAACCCTACCCACGCACCGGCTCCCGTGTTACCTGCACGATCCTCTGTTCTTCTTACGCTTAAGCAAACACAGTGTCCGCGCCAACCCTGCTGCAGATCGTTCCCACGCTGGCCGGCGGTGGCCTGGCGCGCGCGACGCTCGACGCCGCGCAGGCGGTGATTGCCGCCGGCGGTTCGGCGGTCGTCGCCTCGCCCGGCGGCGCCATGGTCCCCGACCTGCTGCGTTTGCGCGCCAGCCATCTCGAACTGCCCGACAGCACGCATGCGGTGTGGGGCCGGCTGACCCTGCCCAGCAAGCTGGCGTCGAGCCTGCGCGAAGCAAAGGTCGATGTCGTCCAGGCGCGCTCGCCTGCAACAGGATGGGTCGCCCGCGCCCTCGCGCGACGCCTCGGCATCAAGTGGATCGCCACCTTGCATCGCCCGTTCCTCGCGCACGATCTCGCCGGCCGCTTCATCGAGCGGCGCCAGTCGCGCGCCGACGCGGTGATCGCCGTGTCCGACCATGTCGCGCGCGATGCGCTGCAACGCTTCCCCGCGCTCGAAGACCGTCTCGAGACGATCCCGCCCGGCATCAACTTCGACCGGTTCGATCCGGCGATCGTGCGCGCTGACCGGTTGATCCGGCTGGCCGGCGAACTGCGCGTGCCCGACGGCAGTCTTCTCGTCCTCTGCCCAGCGCGCTTCACCGAAGACAATGGTCAGAAGATCCTGATCGAAGCGATCAAGCGGCTGGGCCGCGACGATGTCTTCTGTCTGCTCCTGGGCTCGACCGGCGCATCGACGCCGTTCGAGAAGGAGCTGGAAAATGCCATCGTGGCCGCCGAGCTGCAGGGCCGCGTGCAGATCGGTCCCTATGTCGACGACATGCCCGCGGCCTACATGCTGGCCGATGTGGTCGTAGCGACAGGCGGCACTCGCCAGGGTTTCAGCCGCACACTGATCGAAGCGCAGGCGATGGGCCGGCCCGTCGTGACCGAAGATGGCGGCGGGGCAGCCGAGGCCGTGCGTATTGGCGTCACTGGCTGGGTGGCACCTCCCAACGATCCGGCGGCACTGGCCGATGCGCTGCAAGCCGCGCTTTCGCTGTCGATCGAGCGGCGTGCGGAACTGGCGCGGGCCGCGCAGGAGCATGTGCGCAGCCAGTTCAGCCTGGCGCAGTCCAACGCCCGCCTTCTCGCGCTCTACGAGCGCCTGCGAATCCCCTGAGACCGCCGAGGACCTAGCTTGACTCGGGTCGGACCCCCGCCTATCTCCAAGCGCATGGAACGCAGGTTTTCAACCGCTCCAGCCAACACCACCACCGTACGAACTTGATTCGGCCGGGCGCTGGCACTCGTGCCGCTTCCCGGCCCGTTGTGGCCGACGTTTTCACGTCGGCAGACGTATCTTGTTCGCAATTTCGTTAGCTGGTGGACACCATGATCAACATTTCCTTGCCGGACGGTTCGGTCCGGTCGTTCGATAAACCGGTCAGCGGCGCCGATATCGCCGCCTCGATCGGTCCGGGCCTTGCCAAGGCGGCCCTGGCGCTGCGCATCGACGGGCAGATGAAGGACCTCGGTTACGTAGTCGATCACGACGCCAAGATCGGCATCGTGACGTCACGCGATCCCGATGCCCTGGAATTGCTGCGCCACGATGCAGCCCATGTGCTAGCGCAGGCAGTGCAGGAGCTCTATCCCGGTACGCAGATCACGTTCGGCCCCTCCACGGAGGACGGCTTCTACTACGACTTCGTGCGGTCCGAGCCCTTCTCGTCCGAAGACTTTGCCAAGATCGAGCAGCGCATGGCCGAGATCGTCGATCGCGATCTGCCGATCACGCGCGAAGTGTGGGACCGCGCGAAGATCAAGGACTACTTCGTCCAGCACGGCGAGAAGTTCAAAGCCGAGTGGGCCGACGAACTGCCGAAGGACGAGGAGATCTCCGTCTACAAGCAGGGCGACTGGCTCGACATGTGCCTCGGCCCGCACCTGCCCTCGACGGGCAAGCTCGGCAAGGCGTTCAAGCTGACGAAGGTGTCGGGCGCCTACTGGCGCGGCGACGCCAAGAACGCCCAGCTCCAGCGCGTCTACGGCACGGTCTTCTTCTCCGACAAGGATCTCAAGGCCTACCTGACGCGTATCGAGGAAGCCGAGAAGCGCGACCATCGCCGGCTCGGCCGCGAGATGAGCCTCTTCCATCAGCAGGAAGAAGCGGCAGGCATGGTGTTCTGGCACCCCAAGGGCTGGACGTTCTGGCGCACGCTCGAAGGCTATCTGCGACGCAAGCTCGAAGCCGGCGGCTATGTCGAGGTCAAGACGCCTCAGCTCGTCGACCGCAAGCTCTGGGAAGAGTCGGGCCACTGGGAGAAGTTCCGCGAGAACATGTATCTCAGCGAGAACGAGGAAGGCCTGAAGGAGTTCATCGCCGACGATACGAAGCGCATCTTCGCGCTGAAGCCGATGAACTGCCCCTGCCATGTCGAGATCTTCAATCAAGGCTTGCGCAGCTATCGCGAGCTGCCGCTGCGCATGGCCGAGATGGGCTCATGCCATCGCTTCGAGCCGTCGGGCGCGCTGCACGGCATCCTGCGCGTGCGCAACTTCACGCAGGACGACGCGCATATCTTCTGCAGCGAGGAGCAGATCGAGAGCGAGACGATCCGCTTCTGCAAGCTGCTGGACGAGGTCTATCGCGACCTGGGCTTCACGGACTACTTCGTGAAGTTCTCCGACCGGCCGCCCGTGCGCGCCGGTTCGGATGCGGTGTGGGACCAGGCCGAGGGCGCGCTTCTGTCGGCATCGAAGGCGGCCGGCCTCGACGTCATCCTCAACCCTGGCGAGGGTGCATTCTACGGCCCGAAACTGGAGTTCGTACTGCGCGATGCGATCGGCCGCGACTGGCAGTGCGGCACGTTGCAGGTCGATTTCGTGCTGCCCGAGAGGCTCGATGCCAGCTACGTGGCGGAAGACGGATCGCGCAAGCGACCCGTCATGCTGCACCGCGCCATCTTCGGCAGCTTCGAACGCATGATCGGCATCCTGATCGAAAACTATGCCGGCCGCTTCCCGCTCTGGCTGGCGCCGACGCAAGCTGTGGTGGTCACGATCGTGAACGATGCCGATGGCTATGCCGAGGAAGTCGCCTCGGCCTTGCGCGCCGCCGGCATGCGGGTCGAGACGGACCTGCGCAACGAGAAGATCAACTACAAGGTCCGCGAACATTCGCTGGCGCATGTGCCGCTGATCCTCGCGGTCGGCCGGCGCGACATGGACGGCCGCACGGTGGCCATCCGGCGATTGGGCTCGGAAAAGCAGGAGGTCCTTGAACTCGGGGCCGCCGTCACTAAACTTTCAGTAGAGGCGCGGCCGCCCTTCTAGGGCGGCCAAGACTCGACTTCCCGCCCCGACTTTCGAGATGGAAGGGGGCTTCGACAAAGGAGAATGAAGCCATAGCACGACCTGCTCAACAGACTGCCCCGACCCGTGAGGGTCCGCGCGTCAACGGCGAGATCAGAGCGCCGCAAGTGCGACTGATCGACGAGAACGGCGACATGGTCGGCGTCCTCAACACCCGCGAAGCGATTGAAATGGCCGAAGAAGCCAGTCTCGATTTGATCGAGATTTCGCCCAATGCGGTGCCCCCAGTCGCCAAGATCTCAGACTACGGCAAGTACAAGTACGAGGCCCAGAAGAAGGCCCACGAAGCGCGCAAGCATCAGAAGGTCATCGAGGTCAAAGAGATCAAGATGCGCCCGAACATCGACGAGCATGATTACGAAGTGAAGATGCGCGCGATGAAGCGGTTCATTGAGGAAGGCGACAAGGTGAAGGTCACCCTGCGCTTCCGTGGCCGCGAGATGGTGCATTCCGAACTCGGCCTGCAGGTCCTGAACCGCGTCCGCGGCGAGATGGATCCGTTGACCAAGATCGAATCGATGCCGCGCATGGAAGGCCGGCAGATGATCATGGTACTGGCACCGAAGTGATTAGTCCGGCGTAAGCGGCTGAGCGGGATCGACGCGACGTCGGCCCGCTTCAACCGCTCTCTCTCAAGACAAGTTCGAAGCCCAGATCGACACGGCGTGGCTTGGTCGGATCGAGCGCCAGTTCGGCGGCGGCCCGGCCTATGGCTGCGCCGTCGATGCGGATCGTGCTGACCGTCGGCGAGAACAATCGGCCCATCTCGAGATCGCCCAGGCCGACCACTGCAATCGGTGGCACCGTTCCGGGCTCAACATCGAGCCGGCCAGCGCGCCGAAGAGCCGACAGCAGGCCAATGGCATAGGCATCGTTGGCCGCGAAGACGGCATCGGCGTCGGGCGCCGTGGCGAGGAGCGCCGCTCCCGCGCCAGCACCGGACTGCCACTCGATCAGCACGCGCCGCGGCTCGGTGAGCCCGGCCTCGCGCGCGGCCTCGACGAAACCATGCCACCGTTGCGTCGCGCGGCGATCATCGCCACCGACGAAGGCCAGCCGGCGTCGGCCGGCTTTGGCGAAATGACGGCCCACGACCACGCCAGCATCGTGATTGTCGAAACCCACGGCCGCATCGACGGGCGCCGCCGGCAGTTCCCAGGTCTCGACCACGGGAATGCGCGCCCGCCGCAGCATCTCGGCGCCCTCGGCGGTGACTGGCGCGCCGACCATGATGATCGCTTCAGGCCGCCGTGACAGCAGCGCCGCCAACATCCGCTCCTCGCGCTGATGGTCGTAGCCGGACTGCGCCAGGATGACGGAGAACCCCAGCGGCTCGAGGACGTCGGACAGGCCCTGCACCGTGTCGGCGAAGATCGAATTGGCGATGGTCGGAACAAGCACGCCGACCGATTTGGTGCGGGCGCTGGCCAGCGAGCCGGCCACCATGTTCGGGACATAGCCCAGTTTGCGGATAGCGTCTTCGACGCGAAGCCGCGTCCCGCTGGACACAATGTCCGGCCGGCGCACGACCCGGCTGACCGTGATCGGCGACACCCCCGCCATTCTGGCGACGGCCATCAGCGTCGGCACCGGTGGTTTCAGAGGGTCCGACGGCCCGTTTTCCATGCCCACCGGCATATCTCCTAGCGCAGGTGGTCTGCAAGAAAGGGATAGCTCGGCCGAGAATGATAGCGCTATCATTTCCGCAATCAAGAAACCCCAGGAGGGAAACCATGATCGGTGAGCGGGAAGTCCAAGCCTACAAGCAGGACGGTGTCATCGTCGTGCCGGATGTCCTCGACAGCCCGACCCTGGCCCGCATGCGCCAGGTCGTAGCCGAACTAGTGGCCGGAGCCGCCGGCACCACCGAACATACCGACATTTACGATCTCGAACCCGGCCACACCCCGGCCAGCCCGCGCGTGCGGCGGATCAAGGCGCCGCACAAAGTGCACGCCGTGTTCGACGAGGTCGTGCGCAGCCCGGAGGTGATCGCCATCCTGAAGGCCCTGCTCGGGCCGGGGCTGCGCCTGCACGGGTCGAAGCTCAACATGAAATCGGCGCATTACGGCTCGCCCGTCGAGTGGCATCAGGACTGGGCTTTCTATCCGCACACCAACGACGACGTGCTGGCGATCGGCGTCTTGCTCGACGACACCGACCTCTCCAACGGCCCCATGCTGGTGTCGCCGAACACGCACACTGGTCCGGTATGGAGCCATCACGGCGCGGATGGCCGCTTCGCCGGCCTGATCGATCCTGACGAGATTCGCGCGGAGATCGATCGCGCCATCCCTTGCATGGGCAGCGCCGGCAGCATGTCGTTCCACCATGTCCGCGCGCTGCACGGATCGGCGCTCAACACGTCGGACCGTCCGCGCAACCTGTTGCTCTACGAAGTCGCCGCGAGCGATGCCTGGCCACTGATGGGCGTGAAGGATTTCGACGAGTTCGACAGCCGCCTGCTGGCCGGCGGTTCGGTCATAGAGCCACGCCTGACGGCAGCACCGGTGCGTATTCCCCTGCCGCCGCCACTGCGCAGCGGATCGATCTACGAGACGCAATCCATCGCGACGAAATCCTACTTCAATCGCGCCGCTTAGCTGGCGAACGAGACCGGCAAGGAATGCCGGCCGCTTCAAAAAGAACAATCTCGTGAGGAAACACCATGACTACGACGACCAAGGACGCCGGCAAGAAGATGCCGGTGCGTGTGATCATTGCCGCCAGCGTCGGCTCGGCGCTCGAATGGTATGATTTCTTTCTCTACGGCACGGCTGCCGCGCTGGTCTTCGGCGAACTCTTCTTTCCGAAGAGCGATCCGCTTGTCGGCACGCTGCTAGCCTTCCTGACCTTCGGCGTCGGCTTCGTCGTCCGGCCGCTGGGCGGCATCATCTTCGGCATCATGGGCGACCGCTATGGCCGCAAGCCGGTTCTGGTGATCACTCTGCTGATGATCGGCATCGGCACCACACTCATCGGCCTCCTGCCGACCTATGCACAGATAGGCTACTGGGCGCCGATCCTCCTCGTCGCGCTACGCGTGGTGCAAGGGCTGGGCGCCGGCGCCGAGTATGGCGGCGCGGTGATCTACCTGGTGGAGAATGCGCCACCGAAGCATCGCGGTTTCTGGGGCGGCTTCGCACCGCTCGGCGTTTCGGTCGGCAACCTGATGGCCGCCGGCGCCTTCGCGCTCGTGACCATGCTGCCACGCGAGGAGCTGATGGCGTGGGGCTGGCGAGTGCCGTTCCTCGCGAGCGTCCTGCTGATCGCCGTCGGCATCTATGTCCGTCTGCGTGTCAGCGAGACCCCGGTGTACACCGAGGCCGTGGTCGCCCGGAAAAAGGTCGAAGCCAATCCGGCGATGGCAGCGCTGCGCAAGCATCCACGCAACTTCATGGTCGTGCTCGGCGCCCGCCTTGCGGAGAACGGCCTGGGTTACCTCTTCCCGGTCTGGGGGTTGAGCTACGTCATCAGCCTGGGCGTCCCCCGCGCCGATGCCCTGAGTGCCCTCATGGTCGCCTTCATCGTCGAGCTGTTCACAATCCTGGGCTTCGCGGCCCTCTCGGATCGGATCGGACGCCGACCCGTCTATATGTTCGGCGCCTTGGCCGGCGTGGCCCTCGCCTTCCCGTTCTTCTGGCTGGTCGAGACCAAGGAGTGGATCTACATCGCGCTCGCCTTCATCCTCGCGCGCGCCGTGGTGACGGCGGCGATGTTCGGGCCGCAGGCCTCCTACTTCGCCGAGCTCTTCCCGCCGCAGCGACGCTTCGCGGGCTTCGCCTTCGCCCGCGAGTTGGGATCGTTGCTGGCCGGTGGCCCGGCACCGTTCCTCGCGACGGCGTTGGTAGCGTGGGCCAGCGGCTCCTGGTGGCCGGTGTCGATCTACGTGATCGTGCTCTCGCTGCTCACCACCTGGGCCATCTGGGCCGGCCCCGAGACCTACGAGGAGAACATCGCCGACGACAACTCGCAGCAGCCTCTATCGGCATCGGCACAGCCAGCGCGAGCCTGATCCGTGGCGCAGCAGCTTCGCGTTCTGCAGTCACTCTGGGCCATGGAGCGGCGTCGCGCAGACGCCGACGAGTGGCCGCTGCAGACGCAGCTCGAAATGATCCGCGACGCCGGCTTCGATGGAGCCGGCGTTCGCTTCATCGATCCGGAGTTCGCCACCGAGGTGACCGGCTTCCTGCGCGCGCACGACATGATCTGGCAGGCGCAGTGCTATCCGACCTGCGTCGACGATCTCAAACCTGTCCTCGAGCTGGTGGCACGGTTGGGCGCCGACCACGTCAACCTGCAGCCGAACGTGCGGCCGCGTCGGCTCGAGGACTGCATCCCGTTGCTGGAAGGTTGGCGGCGACTGAGCGAACAGTCGGGCGTGGCGGTCCATGTCGAGACCCATCGCGATCGCATGACGACCGATCTGTTCTTCATGCTGCAGCTTCTCGACTGTTTTCCCGATCTGCGGCTGACAGCGGATATCTCGCACTATCTGGTCGGACGCGAATTCGCGTGGCCGGTCGACGACGAGAATCACTGCATGATGCATCGCGTGCTCGACAATGCCTGGGGCATCCACGGCCGCATCGCCAGCCGCGAGCAGGTGCAGATCTCGCTGGGCTTCCCGCAGCACCAAGGCTGGGTCGAATTGTTCATGGGATGGTGGGAGTACGCCATCCGTTCCTGGCGCAAGCGTGCCAGCGCCGATGCCGTGCTGACGTTCCTGTGCGAACTGGGACCGCCGCCTTATGCCATCACCGGCCCCGATGGCGCGGAACTGTCGGATCGCTGGCAGGATGCGCTTACGTTGAAAGCCATGATCACTGCGCTGTGGCAGCGCATCGAAGCCGAGGGAGCGTAGGCGCCGGCTTCCTATTTCTGCGGCGACCGTTCGCGCAAGGTCACCGTTCCCGTGGTGCGCTGTTCATCGGGATTGAACCGGCCACCGCCAATTGTGCCGTCCCGCCAGCGCACGCTGTAGACGGTCTCCTCGGCGAAAGACATTGGACCATCTGGTCGTGCCGGCAGCCAGTAATCGCAGCGCGATGCATCATCGGCGTCGAGCTGCTGGGTCTGGCAGATCTGGCGCAGCACAAAGGGAATGAAGCGCACATCGCCGCCCGCTGGCGCGGTCGAGAAGTTGAGGCCGAGCGAGGCCTGTTGCTGATCGCAGCGATAGACGGCGTGGATCACCGCCGCGCCCGGCGTTTGCCGCCGCAGCCCGTCGAGCTCGCTCTGCAGGGTTTCGAGCGCCCGCGTGCGCGCGGCACCGGCGAACTTCGCGTTAACCAGCGCCGCTTCGTAGCGCCCGATCGCCTCGGCCGTCGGCTTTTCGGGATAGCCTGCGCGGACGAGATCGCGCGACCAAGCGAGGGTCTCCAGGGAGCGCACAACCATCTCGCCCGTCAAACCTGCGCGATCACTCCACTCCCCCAGCACGTTGTGGGGCGTCCAGCAGTATCTCAGCAGATTGTAGCCATCCACCTCTACCGGCAGCGCGCGCGCCTTGAGAACGCCGAGCGACTGGCCGGTAACGGTCTTCACCAGCACATACTGGGCGGCGGGATTGTCGCGGACTTTTTCTGAACTCGTCTGTGCTCCCGCATCAGTGGCAGCGAGGCAGGCAAGCAATGCGATGGTTGCAGTCTTCGACATAACAAACCGACAACGCACGAAACGGCTTGTCGTTCCCGCGAGCGTGGTTCGTGTCGATCAATTGGAGAAACGATAGAGCCACGTCGGGGGCGGTCCAATTGGGGTCTTGCCTAACTGATGCGACCCACGGGGACCGCCCCGGCGCGCCATTCGTGTGTGTGTCCGCTATGCCGATGCCCGAAAGATTGCACCAGCAATCATTGCGGAACGTTGACCCGGTGGAAGCATCTAAACCTCCGCGTCTGACGTCGATGGAGAGACTCAGACACGTGCCGGGATCACTGTCAATGGCGAATGGAGTCGTCACCTTCAGGGCATGTACGATCCACCGTTCACGTGCAGCACCTGACCCGTCGTAGCGCTTGCATCCTCCGACGCGAGAAAGACAGCCGTGCGTGCAATCTGATCCGGAGTCAGTAGACGACCACCCAAAGGAATGTTGGTCCGCGCCATCTCGATCAGCTCGGCGTCGGTGTTGCCGTAGCGCGGCTGCGCCGTGTCGGTGAGACCAGGCGCGATGGCATTCACGCGAATGCCGTGCAGCGCCAGTTCAAGTGCCAGCGCACGTGTCATCGAGACCACGCCGCCCTTGCTGGCGCTGTAGTGCACGCCGCGCACCGCGCCGCGGATTGCAGCGGAGGACAGGTTGATCACAGCGCCGCCCTTCCGGCCGGCCGCGATCAACGCCTTGGCCACGGCAATGGTGGCAAAGCAGCCAGCCTTGAGATTGATGTCGAGGACATGATCCCAGTCGCTCTCGCGCATCTCGAGCAGCGGCACGCGAGGATAGACACCGGCATTGTTCACCAGAATGTCGGGCGTGCCCAAGGTCCGGACCGTCTCGGCGACCATGGCTTCGATCTCGGCCAGCCGTGCGACGTCGGCCTTGATGAGATGCGCGCGGCGGCCGGCCTTCCGGATGTCGGTGGCCACCGCCTCGGCGCCGGCCTGGTCATCGAGCCAGGTGATCGCCACATCGGCGCCCTCGCCCGCGAGCGCGCGGGCGATCGCAGCCCCGATCCCCTGCTGGGCGCCCGTCACCAGGGCCACCTTTCCTGCCAGCTTCATGCGAAAATCCCCCGTCAGATCGCCATTCTGCCCGATCCCGCTGTGCTTGCACGCGCCCGGTCGCATCGCTATAAGCCCCGTTCCTTCGAGTGGCTTGGCCAATAAGGGCATTGCCTCGGCTGCTTCGTAAGGACTTTCCGGACTTCGGTCCGGGCCGGCGCGCAAGCGCTAACCCTTTGAAAAGGAACAAAAATGCCCAAGATGAAGACCAAGAGCGGAGCCAAGAAGCGTTTTCGCTTCACGGCCTCCGGAAAAGTGAAGCATGGGGTCGTGGGCAAGCGCCACGGCATGAGCAAGCGGGGTAACCGCTTCCTCCGTCAGGCGACCGGCATGACCATCGTGTCCGAGCCGGATACCCGGATCATCAAGCGCAACTTCTTCCCGTACGAGAGGTAGACCATGGCACGCGTAAAGCGGGGCGTGGCTGCACACGCTCGTCACAAGAAGGTTCTGAAGCTCGCCAAGGGCTATCGCGGCCGCGCCAAGGCTGCGTTCCGCGTCGGCATCGAGAAGGTCGAGAAGGGCCTTCAGTATGCTTACCGCGACCGTCGCAACAAGAAGCGTGCGTTCCGTGGCCTCTGGATCCAGCGCATCAACGCCGCTGTCCGCGAGCATGGCATGACCTACTCGCAGTTCATGAACGGCATCCTGAAGTCCGGGATCGAGGTCGACCGTAAGGTCATGGCCGATCTCGCGGCGCGGGAACCGGCGGCATTTAAGGCCCTGGTCGATCAGGCCCAGGCCGCCCTCAAGTAACGTCCGCCCGCGTCTTATCAGGCGCAACGGATAGAGATCGCAAAGAGGGAGCCTGGACCACAGGCTCCCTTTTTTCGTGTTCGGTTTCGAGAGTGGGAAAGATGGACGATCTTTCGACGATACGCAGCGAAGCGCTCGAAGCGGTGCAGGCCGCCGCTGATCTCGGCGCGCTCGATGCCGCACGCGTTGCAGCGCTCGGCAAGAAGGGCAGCGTCACCGGATTGATGAAGACGCTGGGCGCGCTGGCGCCCGAGCAGCGCAAGGAATTCGGCGCGCGGGTCAATCAGCTCAAGGGCGAGATCGAAGCCGCTCTCGACGCGCGCAAGGGTGCGCTGAGCGCCTCTGCCCTCGAAGCCAAGCTCGCTGCCGAAAGGATCGACGTCACCCTGCCGGCGCGGCCCGAGAGCCAGGGCACCTTGCATCCGATCGGCCAGGTGATGGACGAACTCGGCGCCATCTTCGGCGAAATGGGTTTCACCTGGGCCGACGGTCCCGATATCGAAGACGACTGGCACAACTTCACCGCCCTCAACATCCCGCCCGATCATCCGGCGCGGCAGATGCAGGACACATTCTATCTGCCCTCACGCGCCGACGGCATGCCGATGGTGCTGCGTACGCACACGTCGCCCGGCCAGGCGCGCACCATGTTGGACAAGAACGTGCAGAAGATGCTGGCCGATGGCGGCTCGCTGCGCATCATCGTGCCGGGCCGCACCTTCCGCATCGACAGCGACGCCACCCACACGCCGATGTTCCATCAGGTCGAAGGCCTGGTGATCGACCGCACGACGCACATGGGCCACCTCAAGGGCTGCCTGGTCGATTTCTGCCGCGCCTTCTTCGAGATCGACGACCTGCCGCTGCGTTTCCGCCCCTCCTACTTCCCCTTCACCGAGCCTTCGGCCGAGGTCGATATCGGCTGCTCGTGGAAGGATGGCGAACTCAAGATCGGCGCCGGCGATTCGTGGCTGGAGATCCTGGGCTCCGGCATGGTGCATCCCAACGTGATCCGCAATTGCGGCCTCGATCCCGCCGTCTATCAGGGCTTCGCCTTCGGCATGGGCATCGATCGCATCGCCATGCTGAAGTACGGCATCCCCGATCTGCGCGCCTTCTTCGACGCCGACCTGCGCTGGCTGCGCCACTACGGTTTCTCGGCCCTCGAGATGCCCTCGCTGACCGGAGGGCTCGCGCGATGAAGTTCACGCTTTCCTGGCTGAAGGAACATCTCGATACGAATGCGACGCTCACCGAGGTGCGCGACGCGCTGACCATGCTCGGCCTCGAAGTCGAGGGCATCAGCAATCCGGCCGAGGCCCTGAAGGGCTTCGTGGTCGGCTATGTCGTCGAGGCGGTACAGCATCCCAACGCCGACCGGCTGCGCGTCTGCAAGGTCGATACCGGCACTGGTGTGGTCCAGGTCGTGTGCGGTGCGCCCAATGCGCGGACCGGCATGAAGGGCATCTTCGCCCCGACCGGAAGCTACATCCCCGGCACGGACATGACCCTGAAGGCCAGCAAGATCCGCGGCGAGGAGAGCAACGGCATGCTCTGTTCCTCGCGCGAGCTGCAGCTCGGCGACGACCATAGTGGCATCATCGACCTGCCGGCCGGGACCGTGACCGGCCAGCCGGCGGCCGAGGCGCTCGGGCTCGACGACGCCGTGATCGAGATCAAGGTGACGCCCAACCGCGGCGATTGCCTGGGCGTGCACGGCATTGCCCGCGACCTGGCCGCCGCCGGCCTCGGCACCTTGAAGCCGATGAAGGTCGACAAGGTCGCCGGCAGCTACAAGAGCCCGATCAAATGGACGCATGGCTACGAGGCCAAGCCCGACAGTCCCTGCCCCATCGTGGTCGGCCGTCACTTCCGCGGCCTCAAGAACGGCCCCTCGCCTGACTGGCTGCAGCGCCTCCTCAAGGCGATCGGGCTGCGTCCGATCTCGGCGCTGGTCGACATCACCAACCTCGTGACCTTCGATCTCAACCGGCCGCTGCACGTGTTCGACGCCAGGAAGCTCGCCGGCGATCTGGTGATGCGTCAGGCGCACGAGGGTGAGCAGGTCCTGGCGCTCGACGGCAAGACCTACACGCTCGATCCCACGATCGCCGTGATCGCCGATGCCAAGGGCGTGCACGGCATCGGTGGCATCATGGGTGGTGAGGATACCGGCGTGCAGGAAGACACCACCGAGGTCTTCCTCGAAGTCGCCTACTTCGATCCCATTCGTACCGCCGCCTCGGGCCGCAAGCTCGGCGTCCAGTCCGACGCGCGCTATCGCTTCGAGCGCGGCATCGATCCCGAATCGGTGCGGTGGGGCGCCGAGGTCGCGGCTCGCCTGATCCTCGACCTGTGCGGTGGCGAGGCGAGCGAACTCGTCTCGAGCGGCGTGATGCCCGCCTGGCAGCGCAGCTACGACCTGCGTACGGACCGCGTGAAGGGCCTGACCGGCATCGACGTACCGGCAGCGGAAACGGCGGCCATCCTCGGCAAGCTGGGCTTCGCGGTGAGCGGCAATGGCCCCTGGACTGCCGCAGTGCCGTCCTGGCGCTCCGACATCGTGGGCGAGGCCGACCTCGTCGAAGAGGTCACGCGCGTCTATGGCTTCGACAATATCCCGACCACGTCGCTGCCGCGGCTGTCGGCGACATCGAAGCCGGTGCGTAATCCGATGCAGCGGCGTGTGCCACAGGCGCGCCGGGCGCTGGGTGCGCGCGGCATGAACGAGGCCGTCACCTGGTCGTTCCTGCCACGCAAGAAGGCCGAGCGCTTCGGTGGCGGCCAGGCCGACCTGTGCCTGCTGAACTCGATCGACGCCACGCTCGACACGATGCGGCCCTCGATCCTGCCCAACCTGATCGATGCAGCGGCGCGCAACGAAGCGCGCGGCCTCGTCGATCCGGCGCTGTTCGAAGTGGGCCCGCAGTACAAGGATGCGACGCCGCAGGGCCAGCGCACCGTGGCCGCCGGCATCCGTCACAACATGGCGATCCCGCGCAACTGGGCAGGCCCTGCCCGCGCGGTCGATGCTTTCGATGCCAAGGCCGATGCGTTGGCCGTGCTGGCCGCGATTGGCGCGCCCGACAATCTCTCGACCCAAACCGGCGCGCCGGACTGGTATCACCCCGGCCGCTCGGGCGCGATCAAGCTCGGCGACCGCGTGATGGCCTATTTTGGCGAACTGCATCCCGAGATCGCAGCCGCCGCCGACTTCAAGGGTCCGGTCGCAGCCTTCGAGGTGTTCCTCGATGCGCCGCCGCTGCCCAAGGCCAAGGCGAGCAAGGCGCGGTCCAAGCTGGTGGTCTCGGCCTTCCAGCCTGTCGAACGCGACTTCGCCTTCCTGGTCGATGCCGCAGTCGAGGCCGAGAAGCTGGTGCGCGCCGCACGCAATGCCGACAAGGTGCTGATCACCGCGGCCCGCGTGTTCGACGTCTATGCCGGGAAGGGCGTACCGGAAGGCAAGAAGTCGCTGGCCGTTGCCGTCACCATGCAACCGGTCGAGCGTACCTTGACCGATGCGGAGATCGAGGCGGTTTCCGCGAAGATCGTCGCGGCGGTGACCAAAGCGACGGGCGCCGCCCTGCGTGGTTAAATTCATTGGAGTGCGCCACCCGCTGGCGCTTCCCGAAGTAGAGTGACATGACCGACCTGTCGTTGATCCGCAATTTCTCGATCATCGCTCATATCGACCACGGCAAGAGCACGTTGGCCGATCGGCTGCTGCTGCGTTGCGGGGCGGTGACGGAGCGTGAGTTCCACGACCAGATGCTCGACTCGATGGACATCGAGCGCGAGCGCGGCATCACCATCAAGGCGCAGACCGTGCGGCTGGACTACCCGGCACAGGACGGCAAGACCTACGTCCTGAACCTGATGGACACGCCGGGCCATGTCGACTTCGCCTACGAGGTCAGCCGCTCGCTCGCCGCCTGCGAAGGCTCACTGCTGGTGGTCGACGCCAGCCAGGGTGTAGAGGCACAGACCCTGGCCAATGCCTATCACGCGATCGACGCCAACCACGAGATCATCCCGGTCCTGAACAAGATCGACCTGCCCTCGGCCGAGCCCGAGCGGGTATGCCGCGAGATCGAGGACGTGATCGGCATCGACACCTCCGAATCGATCAAGGTTTCGGCCAAGACCGGCCTCGGCATCGACGACCTCCTGGAAGCGATGGTGAAGCGCCTGCCGCCGCCCAAGGGCGAACGCAACGCGCCGCTGAAGGCCCTGCTGGTCGATAGCTGGTACGACCCGTACCTCGGCGTCGTGACGCTCGTGCGCGTGCAGGACGGCGTGCTGAAGAAGGGCATGCGCATCCGCATGATGGCGGCCGCGGCTTCCTACGACCTCGACAAGGTCGGCGTGTTCAAGCCCAAGGCGACGGACGTGGCCGAGCTCGGCCCCGGCGAAGTCGGCTTCATCATCGCCGGCATTAAGGCCATCGCCGACTGTAAGGTCGGCGACACGATCACCGACGACCGCAAGCCCGCGACCGAGATGCTGGCGGGCTTCAAACCCTCGGTGCCGGTGGTGTTCTGCGGCCTGTTCCCGGCCGACGCCGCCGAGTTCGAGACCCTGCGCGAATCGCTCGCCAAACTGCGCCTGAACGACTCCTCCTTCCATTTCGAGCCCGAGTCGAGCGCCGCCCTGGGCTTCGGCTTCCGCTGCGGCTTCCTCGGCCTCCTGCATCTCGAGATCGTACAGGAGCGGCTGGAGCGCGAGTTCAACCTCGACCTCGTCACCACGGCGCCCTCGGTCGTCTACAAGCTCAAGATGACGGACGGCACCGCGCTCGAGCTGCACAATCCGGCCGACTATCCCGACCCCGTGCATATCGAGAGCATGGAAGAGCCTTGGATCAAGGCCACCATCATGACGCCGGACGAGCATCTCGGTTCGGTGCTGACACTCTGCCAGGAGCGCCGTGGCCAGCAGATCGAGCTGACCTATGCCGGGGCGCGCGCCATGGCGGTCTATCGCCTACCGCTGAACGAAGTGGTGTTTGATTTCTACGACCGGCTCAAATCCGTGACGCGCGGCTATGCCAGCTTCGACTACGAGATGGTGGGCTACGAGGAAGGCGAGCTGGTGAAGGTGTCGATCCTGGTCAACGCCGAGCCGGTCGATGCGCTCAGCATCATCGTGCACAAGAGCCAGGCCGAGCATCGCGGCCGTGCACTTTGCGAGCGGCTGAAGGACCTGATCCCGCGCCAGCTCTTCAAGATCGCCATCCAAGCGGCGATCGGCGGCCGCATCATCGCCCGAGAGACGATCAGCGCGCTGCGCAAGGACGTGCTGGCCAAGTGCTACGGCGGCGACATCAGCCGCAAGAAGAAGCTCCTGGAGAAGCAGAAGAAGGGCAAGAAGCGCATGCGCCAGGTGGGTGACGTGGAGATCCCGCAGTCCGCCTTCATCGCCGCGCTGAAGATGGACAGCCGCTAACCAGGCTGGAACGGGCTCAGGAGAGCCCGCGGCTGCGGCGCTTGCGCGAGGGCCGGGAGCCGCCGAGGAAGCTGGGGTCCGGCCGGTCGCCATCGCGGTTGCCCAGCCAGAGCAAGAAGAACCCCAGGATCAGGAAGGCCGGCAGCGCCGGCAGCGCCAGGAAAGGTTGGACCGTCCAATTCCACAGGGAGCCGGGCAGATGCCGCAGCGCCGAAGTCTGGGCGCTGCCGAGCGAGCCGGGATCGAGGTGCGACCAAAGGCTTCCCAGGGTCGAAAAAGGATAGCTGCCCTCCGACCACCAGGTGAGGAGGTCATGCACGACCACTGCGACTGCCAGCGCCAGCAGTAGCCACCCCAGGGCACGAAACGCCACCATTACTCCCCCAAATACCCGGCGGCACCCTAGCCAAGGAGCCGCACCGGGGAAAGGCCGTTGCCCATGCCATCCACCGCGTTATAAGAGCGGCCGACCGCGCTTCCCGGACAGGTGGCCGAGCGGTTTAAGGCACACGCTTGGAAAGCGTGCGTGGTGTAACAGCCACCGCGGGTTCGAATCCCGCCCTGTCCGCCAAAAGCCCTCAAGAGGGCCAATATTTTGTGACTTTCTGAGATTTGTCGGTTTCTCTACCCACCATCTTACCCACCCAACACGAAGTGTAAGGCGGGATATCGCGGGACCTACCCGGGATGATGAGGAGTGCCGCCGCGCGAGCGGCGGGGCGTTTCAAAGTGGCAATCAACGCGGCTATCGACTGGTCAACCGGTATCGGCGGACCAGTCAGCTGCCGCGATCCTTCTGGCGGTCAGACATAGCGAGGTAGACCTTCATGGCAAGGTCCTCCGGCGAATTCCCAACCGGCTGACTGAGGACGTCAGCCCCGGCATGATTCATTGCAGTTGTCCGCCCATTACCGATGACCCCACCCGCACGATCGGCCTTACGCCCTTTTCCAAGTCCGGAACCACCGCGCGCTTTCTCCATGACATCGAAAATGGCTCCGGCGAGTTCCGTTGACGTTCGACCTGACGGTGCTTTGAGAACGTCAGCACCGACCTTCTTCATTGCTTCAACAACTTCCTTGCTAAGGCGCATTGGGGACATCCCATCTTCTCCTACCGTTGGTGATCAGCAGCAGGCCTTTCGACAGTGTCTGAACCGGTAACGGAAGTCTCGTCATTCGGCTCGCATAGGGCTTGTGACGGAGGAATTCCCTACTCTACACTTCTAGATGGTAGTGTCGTCTCTTTGTTCTCGGGAAGAGAATCGACAATGTCGAGGGTGGAAGCCGGACTCTAGTGGGTTGGCTTAGGGGGCAAGATGAAAACGGGTATGTTTTGGGGGGTCGCACTGTCCTTCCTGCTATTGACTGCGTGCAACGACAAGGAAATCGAAACAGAAAAAGCAAAACTCGAACTAGCTCGGACCAAGCAGGATCTTGATCAGATGTTCCTGTCTTCACGCAAACTCACTGAGCTAGGAGATAAGGAAGCGAAGACTGAGCTACCGAGGATCACTGACGCGATCCGCACGCGCGAAGCTATGTTGACGGCGATTGCTGATCATGACCACGAGGCGGTTCTGGTGGCAGCTGACAAATTGTTGGCCTTATCGCCACAGAACAAGGATGCAACACGCGCACTTCGAGAGTCAGGGCAAATTTTCTGGCTTCTTAGCCGGGCACAATCTGAACTGGCCGCAGTATCGGAGCAGTATGCAGTGCCTCCCGAAGTTAATCGAGAGAGCCTAACTGGTTCCGGCCCAGACGCCGAAAGATTGCGGATCAACGCACTTAAGCGTGCCTTGAGGGATCTGGGGCAAAAGACTGCGCCAAATGATGATGTGATGGCTGCACAAGACCTCGCAGCGATGCGTGAACTGGAACCCAGCTACCAAGGAGATCAGATCACCGACGATGTTGTCGCTACTTTTTGGAAGAAAGTCCGTCGCCAGGAAATCCAGGATGCAAGAATCGCCTGGGATGAGCGGCGCTTCGTTGCGATTCGAAATGCTCGCGAAATGGTATCGAAGGCACGATCATTGGATCCACAGTTCAAGGGTAGCTTGCAGCTTGAAGAGCTTCTTGAGAAGGCTCAAGCGGAGATGATCGTGGACGCGGCCGTCGAAATATACCTCGCCGGTTCGTACGCCTTTCTCGCCGCCGCACAAGCGAATGAAACGATTCTGAATGGGTTAAACCAGGCAGCTCGAATGCGTTCTGGATCCATTCAAGAAATGTGGAACCTAATGTCACCACTTGCCAGCGCAATGAAGCGAACGTTGAAGTACGACTACCTGAAGCGGCTGGAGGCAACCTCGAAGAACTTGGCCTCCTACAAAGGCGGTCCAGCGCTCGCTCTTGCCGAGGAGGCTCAGAAATTTGCTGTAATGAGCGCGAGAAATGCAGAACGTCTTCTAGAGCCCACTGGCAGTCTCGTGGACTTTAGGAAAGCAAGTTTAGATTCGATGGACGAGTTTAAGCTGTTCGACGTTAGGTTTAAGGCAGCCCTTCCACGAAAGACTGATGCTGACGAGTTCACTGCCGCTGCTAAAGCTGTGGTGAATTATGGCTTGTATAGCCGGGGAGAAACGCCAGCCATTATCAGAAAGAACGAGAAGGTGATTTCTTTGTAACTTAGGACATCTGCTTCCAGTGCCCAGCGCGCGAACACCAGTCGATGCACTAGGCAACGATCCCGGTAGCGGCGAAGGCATTGCTCAAGACGATGGAAGGCGTGACCTGGACGGCAGCACCTGAGCCGAAGAAGCCTCGGTCGCGGGAACGCTGAAGGGCATTCACCATTAGAGAGTATCAGCATGAGCTATGTTCCCAAGTGGCTGCAGTTGAGGGCCCGAATAGTTGGTCTCGTAAAGGCGGGGCAGCTGCACGCAACATTTACAGGCAATGATAGCTTCGGGCGCGATCAACGATTGCGAGACAATGGCGCGAGAACACTGAGCGAGCTTGAGAGGTTTGGGACGGATAACCGATCTATTCTTCCTACGATTGCAATCGACGCAGTTGCAGATTTTTCGGACCGCATCGGGCCGCTTCTTCGAAGCGAAATGTCGAGAGATATGGCACGAGAGGCTACTGGCGCTGCCCTAGTGGCCTTCGCCTCTCTAGAAGCTGAGCTTTCTTACCTGCTGGCCGACACTCAAGAGTCTATTCGCGGTCTATCCGCGCGTGCCTTTAAGCATCTGCAGCGCCAGATCGTAGCCGACACTGACGTTCGGACGAAATGGCAACGCGCCCACTTAGATGGCGAAGTGTCATGCGAGAAACTCGGATCAGTGCATCTGCTCTCTCATGGAATATTTGCCTTCAAGGCATCTGGGGAAGGCGAACGCACAGATCTTGTATTCAATGATACAATTCAATCACTCTCAGACATTCAAGGTTACGTAGACGGCGTTGTCTTGACCGAATGGAAAGTTGCCACTCCGGCAAATATGAACGCAAAAATTGAGCAAGCTCGGTCGCAGGCAAGTCGGTATCAATACGGAGTGCTTGGTGGGATTGAACTGGTCAACTATCGATACATCGTCGTCGTTTCTGATGACTTCCTGCCAGACTTTCCCGGTGAATTCGCCGCCGGCAATATCATTTATCGTCAGGTCAATATTGCGGTGAACCCCAGTGTTCCGTCGCGAGCTATCGGCCGCGGCACCGTATGTTAGCGGAGCGATTGAGTACGACTGTGCTACAGAGAGCGGCACCTCTGGGGCACCCATCTTTGCATTACGCCATGCCAGCCGCTGCTCGACGTGGATGGCGATGAAGGACGGTCGACGCCGCAGGGGAATGACACTCAGCATGCTTGGGTTCCCAAATGTCAGAGGAAGCTGGCTTCAGGGTCTGGGGCATCGCGCCAGTATGGCTAGGCGATGTGTTTTAGGTGTGTCCCATGGTCCGTGAAACCGGTTTCACGAACCCGTGGCGCGCAATGGCGGCATGTTCGGAGGTTCAGTGACCGTTGCTCCTGCCGGAAGCTGGACCCTTGGACTATTCGAGTTGAGTTCAGGTCTTTCACCAGAACGGGCCTTGAACCTGCGGATGAGCTCCGCTTCGATTGCCGCCGCTAATCCATAGTCGTCTATGCACAGGAGACTCACCGACATGTCTTTCAGGTCGTGTTTGCGCTTCTTCAAATAGGCAGGCCAACGTGACTTCCCGAACGAGATGCCTGCAACGGGCCATCCGAGGAGCTTCACACAGTGCTTGATAAGCCGGCCACCGAATACCTCTTTGCGAGCCGAGCCGATGTACACGATTTTGGATTTGTCAAAGATGACGTACACACCGCGACAAGCCATCTGAGCCTGCACTTTCGGGCCGCCTTGTACGAGATCCGTCAAAGGCAACATTTCGGTCCAAATCATCATCTAGCCCTTCTTAGTCCGCGCCAAACATCTGGCGCGTTGCTCGAATTTGCCCACTCTCGATGTCCCGCACGTTGACCATCGGATAGCCAACTGGCGTGGTAGCGCTCTCTTCGCAAGCCTGGACGATCATGTCCCGGACTGCTTGGGCACCGGCAGCCATCCTAGTCGTTGCGAAGGCAACGCCGCGCGGGTCGCCCTTCTTGAAGCCACCCTCCTTCTCCAGCGCATAGAGCGGCGCAACTTGACTAAGGCTGGCCAGCAGAAGGACCTTCGTCCGCTCCTCAATCGAGCAGTTGCATGGTTGGTAAGGTCCGACCTTCGCTGCCACTTCGGCGCGCTGCAGATTGCGCTTCACGAACTCGCCCTCAAAGTAGGCGTGGATCTTGTTTGCCGTGTAGCCGTTGGGGTTAGGATAGTTGCCCCATCCGTTGTAGTGGACCGAGACATGCAACGGCTGCGAGGCGTCGCCGCCGTAGTGGCTCCACACGCCCAGGTCCCGCAGCGTCAGTTTATCTCGCAGCCGGCGGTCGGTCTCAAACCAAGCCTTCTCCTCCGGTGTGGCCGCCGTCTCGATGGCCTTGGTTAGTGCCCGCCAGTAGGCAAAATCCTTCCGGAGCTGCTGCCAACCGTCGAC
The DNA here is from genome assembly GCF_004297405.1 of Reyranella sp. Classification (GTDB taxonomy): domain Bacteria; phylum Pseudomonadota; class Alphaproteobacteria; order Reyranellales; family Reyranellaceae; genus Reyranella. The sequence goes on along the minus strand of NZ_SCVC01000039.1, from coordinate 48,645 downwards.
AATCGAGTACGGGAGGTAACCAGCCTTGTACTGGGTCTTGCCCCCGGCTCGAAGGAGCGTGTCGTATTCCTCTCTGGTCACGGGGAGCGAGGCCAGCGGCACGATGCCCTCAACAGATCCGTCATCGGCCAAGTCGACATAGTGGCCAGGGTCGCGCTCGGCGTCGTGGGTCTTTCCGGCACCCTTCGAGCGGTCCGACTCGCGCCCCATCACCGCAATCTCGGCTACCGCCTCCGGCGTCCGAATAAATGCTGGGACGGTATCCGGCAGCTTCTCGATGGCGATGCCGCTGACCCACTCATGGCCTGTGGCGCCCCAGGCCCAACAGTTACCAGTCCACCCTGCCGTCGACGCCAGTAGCAACACCACAAACGCAACGCATTGGTACATAGATTACCTCCGGAGAGGGCTACTACTGTCCCACTCGACAATTTGTTTCAGGTCGAGTGTGGCACCCTTAACGTGCTGACGATTAACTTCGACCCCGAAGCCGGATTGCCCGTTGATTTTCCATAGGTGATATCCGCTTTGGCTTGCCACGTACTCTATTACGACCCGAGTGCCATCACCGAATGTGAGGGTGTAAGCGAATTTTCCGTTCACCTGCGACGTTCGCATGAGGCAGGGGCCATCCGCGACCGTGTTGGTGGCATCATTCATGTAGCTGCAGCTGGGCACAGAAAAAGTCCGCTGCTGAGCCGTCGCGGGCACCGCCCCGATGCACACAACTACCACTGCTGACGTCCAGAAACTTCGCACTTGCGCGCCTCACGCTCTCTAAGGTGGTATTCTATCACTGTAGTACGACCATATCTGGGGACGCCATGCGAAGCTTGGCTGTGATTGTCGCGCCTATTCACTTGACGAGGCTTTAGTGCCAAGCGTTTGGAAGCGGCTTCGCATTGCGTTTTTTGGCGACCCGAACCAGGCGTTTTTTGATAGAAGGCCGTCAATGTCGGTTGGGCAGAGATTCAAGCGATGGTTCTTCGGAGGCTACACCGAATCTATCTTTGACCCTGACTACGAACCACCAGTAGCGCGGCATTCATCCCAGGCTCCCCTAGTGAGGTATCTACAAGGTCGCGAAGCCCAAGCATCACGTGCTGCGCCGCCCGCAGTTGTGTTTTCAGACGCCGACTACGTTGTTATGGGCATGAACCAAATCGACAGCCACATATGGAGCGTCCGGTATGGCCGGAGGGGATCTGCACCCATTGGCTCTTTCTCGGTATCGCGCGGAACCCGTTCCACGAACATTGGGAAAGTGAAAGTCCAAGTCTTCTTCTGAGGCTGGGCTACATCAATGATCCGCGGCTTTGCTGGCTGGGCATGAAAGCACAAAGGGCGTACCCCTCATGTCGGCTCCGCTCCTAGCCGCCTACTGCTCTCAACGAGCCCCAATTCTGTTCAAGCCGCCAACTCTTCCTTCCAGTACGCAGTCGCGTCGAAGCTAAAACGCCGAATCTCTGTGCGACCACGAAATAGGACCATGCCGTCTAAAGTCACAAAGCGCAGCTTTTCCGCGATGAGCATTGACAGGAGGCTGGGAAGAACGTCGCTGGGCAGGCTCACAAACACTTCGAATTTCTGCTCCCGGCGTACTCTCCACATTTGACCGATGCTAGTGGGCGGCTCAGGAAGGCGCTGCGCGCGCCCCTCCATATCGGAAGGCAAGAAAGATACTTCCGCTCGCGTACCAATCAAACCCGCCGGTCGATGCAATACACCATGAATTGTCAGCGCCCGATGCTCTCTATATGTGCCGCGAAAGTGCTTCTTCCACTCGTTGATGCCAAAACTATAGTCCCACTCCCATCGCTCGATCGATAGGCTGTAGTGCTCGTATGCATAACGCGGCGCAGTCCGTCTTTTCCTTTTCCGGCGAACATTCCCTTTGGGCAATGGCGAGGTTTCAGACGTGCGTTGTGCTTTGCCTTCTAGCTGGGCTCGAATTCCCGTGAACGATGCTCCGGTCGCAGGCGCGTGTAGTTTCGTCGACTTCAGCTTTTGCTCTTCCCCTTGACTGGGCTCTACCGTCGGAGGTCGAGCCTGGGGTGGCAAAGGTGGCCGCGGCGGCATGCGATGGCCCGCATGAACCTTGTTCCAGTAGCCTTGGGGAGGGACGGGCACAGCCTGACTACGGCAGCGCTTCTTAAGACCTACGTCAGAAATGCCTACGTCGGCTGCGGCGTCACGCATGGGCTTTGACCATACAAGGTCGTAGAGCGCCCGTCGCGTCAACTCGCGTCGTGCCGACATGCGCGACCTCCTCCTTGGTGGTGGAATGGCCCCCAGGCTCTTCGCTGCACCAGACGATCCCGCCGAAGCCAAACCTACGGGGTGGCTGATGTGGATTGCACCTTCGGTGATCGAAAGCCAACAAGCACGTACGCGGTTAACGCCCAAACGGGAATCAAAACGTAGTGGAACGGTTGAGAGATAACCAGTTCATGAAGGTTGGGAAGCCGAAGCATTGAAAAAAGAATTATCCCAATCGCAACTGCCTCGAGGAGGCAACGCACTTTCGTTGATGCCACTTGCCCTAACCATCTCCTCTTTGCCGACCGATAGGCCAATGCCCCCAGCAGAATGATAGGCCCACTTATGATCATGTCTCCAGCTCCCGTCCCAAGGCCTCGGTAGGCCGAAGCAAACCCGCCAATGACCGCCAGAACGCCGAGGGCAAGCGCAAGAGAAGATCCTAAATGACGCAGCGCCGATCTAACGCGCGCCAAATCCCCCTCTGTTGCTTTCTGGTTCATTTTTTCCGAAGCATCATGGCAGGCTTTGGAGTTGTTGCGAGCGAAAGGATCGCACATGGTCAAAGGCGACAGCTATTCCTACCCGCCAAGAGGGATGAGCCGCGAAGCCGCCGCCCGATACATCGGAGTCGGAACCTCAACCTTGGATGCCCTGGTGGAAGATGGCCGCATGCCCAAGCCTCTGCGGGTTGGGAAACGTGTCATCTGGGACCGGCTCAAGATCGAGGCGGCTTTTTCCGACTTGGGCGACGTCCAAGAGAACGTCTTCGATCGCGCCCTGCGGCATGCCCACGAGAAGCAGCCCGACTGAACAGTCGCCCATGTGTCACGACAATGGTGGCAGATCGATCCTAGCTTAGAGTCAAGGACAGGCCCGGCCGCCGGAGTTGCCGGCCGGGCTTTTCACTGTATGGCCCTAAATAGGCTTAAAATCGAATTCGTCCATGATGCGCTGGGTGACGAACTGGGCCATGCGTTCGGCAAAGCGAGCACGCTTGCGAGCTGGTACTCGCCAGCCTGTATAGATGATGGTCTCAAGGAGCGCATCGCCGTCATGCCGGTAATTAATTGGCACTTCCGTCAAGATCGACACGCAGGCTTCCATGGCGGCCAATGCCGCTAAGTACGCTTCCCCAACTGTGCCTTGTCGAGCACAAACCCCGGATCCTGCTTGAAGCCAATCGCACTTGGCGGAGACGTCCTGTGCTTCCGCTTCGCTTTTGAAGTCGCGAATCTGACGCGCGAGAGCATTGATTTCAGCTGGCAACAATTGCCACCTGGCGAGGTAATCGCGTGCAGCCTTTGCTTCGGATGCGGAGGAAGCGTCCGGGCCTAGCCTCCACACGACATTGATAACGCCTTCCAGCAGGAAGCGCAGGCGTAGCGGCGTGATGTTTCGCGCCGCCCAATCCGCACTCAACAGAGACGGCATTCTGTACGGTACACTCGGAACCCGAGCCATCTCCTTGCGGCGCGCATCGCGAGCCTGCTTCTCCTTTAGATAGCGACGGCGCTGACTCGCCCGCCGCTTCTCTTTCTTGTCGGGTGCTTCGACGTCCACCCGCTGATCGACAGCAGTGGGCACCATAATTGAAGCATCACCGCCCTTCAGACGGGGCGCTATCGGCGTAACCACCGAAAGTGCGGGCGAGGTCGACGACTGCAGGAAGTTTGAACCGTCAGGCATGTTATTCTTTCCTGTGACGCGGTGGGTCAATGCAGAGGCAGCGTCACTGAGCCCCTGTCTTGAGGAGCTGCGCGAGCTGGGGGCGGTCATGTCGCGGCTCCATCGGTTTGAAGCAACCCAGCCCGCCCCCGGCCTTGCATCGTATTGTCGACCACCAGCCGCAAGCCGGTGCCGACGTGGCGCTTCAAGGTGGCAATCTGCCGACCCTGGCGAGCTTCATGGCCAAGGCGTTCCGTGGCGGGCGCCTTGAGCCGTCCTAAACGTTCGGACTCGTCCCTGAGCGAATCGTGTGGTGCCCTCGCACCATCGACCATACCGCAAACAGAATTGTCGACCGCTCGGAGAGCGCCCACTGCGAAGTGAGCTTCCTTGAAAATTCGCGTGCGCGTCACTCGGCCGCCACGTTCGTCCAAGAGGGAAGCCGCTTCCTCGATCAGCACGGTCAGGCGTGACAGGCTTTCGCTCGTGACCTTGACGAAATGGCGAGTAGTGGCGGACTCAAAATCAAGCATGCTCCGCCTTCCCTACGCTGCGAGCGTTTCGCGGACGAGCCGCGCGAGCGTGATAGCGGTCAACCTTTCGCCGCTGGGCATGCCGTTCCGGGCGGGAAACATGCCGACAGCATGGGCGCGCCCGTACTCTCCAGAATCGTATTCGCCGTACAGGTCGCTAACCTCATTGGGGCTGGCGCAATGCTCGTAGCTGTAGTGACCCTTTCGGGCGTTGCTGCTCTCGTCCTGCCACCAGGAGACGACGACGAAAGCGTCGGCCTGGGTGATCGACGTGGTAGTATCGGTGTTAGCCATGATCCGGGGCTCCATCCTCGGGTTGCGGTTAGGCCGGTTGAGGTGCGTCAACACTTCAACTGGCCGACTTGATATTACATCAAAAATGTCATATGTAAATGCAAATGACATCTATGGAGTAATTTTAAGTGATAACACCTGCCCAATGCCGGTCTGCCCGTGCACTCTTAAATTGGTCTCAAGAAGACCTAGAGAAGGCCTCGCGGATAGCTAAGAAGACCATCGCGGATTTCGAGCGCGAAGTGAGGTCCCCTCACGCAACAACGAGCGATGCCTTACAAGAGGCACTGCGAAGCGCTGGCGTCATATTTATTCCTGAAAATGGTGGTGGAGCTGGTGTCCGGTTGCGCTTGGCAATGCCCCGCTTCGCTCGACGGTATGACGACAGAGAAAATGGCCTTGTACAGTTCTGGTTCGACTACAAGGACACGCGGCACAGCGGGCGCATCACAGATGCCGTGCTCGGCAACAATGCCTTAGATCGGATTGGCCCTGCTGCCGTCTTCGATCGCGACCGCGCCCGCATACTGCTGCTAGCTGCGGAGAAAGTAGACCGAGGGGACTTCACACCCGACGGCTGTGTCTTGATTGGTAATATCTCGGAACTTCCACGCATCCCGTGGAAGGATTGAGTGTGGATTTCCTGGCCATTCAAAGTAGTGCCGGCGCGCATTGGTCCAGCCGCGCCAGCTTTGCTGGATGCCTATGTCCAGCGCGGCGGCGTCACGAGAAGCGAGGCCGTGCGACAGCTGATCGAGGCAGGCCTAGTGGCAACCGCCAAGGCGAAGCCAGGAAGCACTAAGTGATACCTACCCTGCTCCGCGCTGAAGGGCTGGACGGACTTGCCTAGCCGGCACTGCAGTGGCATTGGTGGCAGTGCCCCTGTCCGCGTGTGATGGAGCGACCAATGATCGATATAGTTGCAACTCAGCGGATCAAGCTTGGCATGGAAGCGGAAGCCGAGGCCCTGTTCTGGGAGGTTGAGGCGGCGACCCTTGCAAAAGATAAGGGTTGCCTGCGCTACGAATGGTACCGCGCCGAAGAACCAGGAACATACATCCTGCTTGAGCGCTGGTCGGATCGTGAGGCTGTTCAAGCCCACTTCAAGTCTGAGCATATGGCGCAACTACTGCCGAAGCTTGCACCGTATGCCGTCGAGAAATTTACTTCCGTGCGGCTTGCGCGGCTGGACTAAATTCTACCCACCAGACTATCCGGTTCCGGTACTGTCTCGGGGCTCCTTCGAGACCATGGGACAGAAGCATGGCAAAGCAAGAAGCCCCTCCTCCCGGAGATTCGGCTGGCCCAATTTCGCGCGCGATCGACCGTGGGCAAAGCTCAGATTCAAAGCATCCGTTAACGACGTTGTTGGGCGCCCCTGTAACCCATAGCCACCGATTGGACGTTTGACGCTCTGAGGCGTTGTGCCGACTGCTACAGCTGGGACCAGGGGCAAAGCGCGGCCTGGGGTGAGCGAGAGTGTGATGGCAACTTTTTTCTGGCCCGACACAACCTTCGAAGGTGGCCCTTCGTTCCTTCAACGCATCGCACTTGTCCTTTGGTGGCTCTCCCTTGGACTAAGCGTGCTTGTGTTTGCGAGCTACTTCCTTTTTTTCCAGCTCCCGCGCCGGGAGCCATCTACGCCGTACTTGGAGTAGCAGTCATCATTTGGCTGGCCGGGCGCGCTGCGTACTTCATATTGACTGGCCGCTGAAATGTTCTCGGGCTCGATTGCTCAACGGGGCGTTGCGGCCGACGCCCGTCGAATGCGCTCGGCCGCCTCTCCGGCTTTAAGTGTGGCCGATTGAGCTGCAACCAGGTAAAGAAACTTCTCTGGATCCATAGCAAGGCCCAACACCATCGCCATGGTCACGCCAGACAGATGCGATGGAACCAGCCCCTTCGACGTGACAAACAGGTCCGAAAACTGACCGCGCTCAAGGAAGGTTCCGTGGCGCAAGTTCCGGTAACTGCGCAGCCAGCCCAAGCGCTGTGCCTCAGTGGTATGGGCCCCGGCTTGATTGCGGACGGCTCTGTGGACTTGCAGAAGGCGTCGCGCCTGGGCTCGCAACAGCTGGCTTGCTACTGCGTCAGCTGACGCATACTGGCGCGCGATCCACCGCAATCCGTTAGCGGTTGTAGTTGAGAGCAATGCCTTGAAAGCGTGTCCCTCGCCAATGGCACGATCTGTCATCGCCTCAATTATGTTTGCCAACTTATCGAGCGCGGAGAGAGAGAAGGAAACCTTCGAATAATTGGAGGGAACTTCATTCCCTGCTTGGATATCCGAGAACAACAACCCTAGCGCTGTGATGAACTGAATTTGCTGTGTGCTTTGGAGGTGGCCCGCTTCGACAAAGTTCATCGGGTTCAGCGCAAAGAAGGCCAGTCTATCAATCAACTTCGTGACTGTTCTCAGATAGTCGTAAATGCGATCGGGCGTTCCAGGCTTTAGCCAGATACCCGACCTCATCCCTCCCTCAGATGTATCGAGTGACACGCTCGCGTTGAACCTTCCGAAAATCCCCGCGGCTGCAGCGTATGGAAATGTCCACGGTCCCTCTCGATAGAACAAGATGTATCCGCCAAGGCATTGAAACGTCGCCGTCACCTGAATTGGCGGCGACGACAAGAAAACATGGAGCCAGTTCCCCATCTCGTGGGCCAGCGGCATAATCGGATCCAGCACGCGGTCAACCGTAACCCGTCTTGCTATGTCATTCTTGGGAAAGGTCGAAAGGGCCCACCAGGCCTTGGCGAGGGAGAGCCTCATCTGCTGAAGCTTGAGACTAGGACGAACGACGCAGCAGTGCGTAGCGCCAAGCCGCTTGGTTAGGAAAGGCGCAACCTTTTTGGACAGGACGGTGGCAACGTCGGCGCGGTCCCTGGCAAAGTAAACTTCATACTGGAGTCGTTCCAATTCCGAGATGAGGCCAAACCCCGAAGTTGCCGTAACGGACCGGGGCCTTGTCCTATCCGTGAACTGCATGTCAGGGCTAAGGAAAGCCGCAACGCGTCGTCCGAAGTCATCAAGATGCCCATCTAGGGCAATCGGCTGGCCGATCTGGAGGAATGGATCAGCATTAAAGCCCCCAGGAGGCTCTTCTAGGATCCAGCGCCCAGTCTTGAGCACCGGGCGCCGACGAAAAGCACTATAGACCATGTCCGACATAGGTCCGGCTGGGTAGCCATCGCCGAGTTGTTCAGTGAGATCGACAATGCGGGACACAGCCCTCTCCGTAGCTCGCAAGGCATAGACCTCTCGTCATTGTCGCGTCTCGCTTCCGTCTACCGGAGAAGACACCACCTTCCCGGAGGTGGCCGGTTGAGTCAAAATCTGACTCACTGGACTCGATTTGGCCTCTCCGGGCACGGGCGGTAGCCGCGGCCACGCAAATCGACTCCACGGGCAGAAAACCGGCCCTAGCGGCCCTTTCCTTTACAGCCCCCGTCTGGCCCCAGAATCCCTGCGATAGGAACGCGTGCTCTAGCGTCCTCGCAATCCGGTGGTCCTATTGTCGTTCTGTCTCCGTGGCGGCTACTTTCCTCGCGGCAGGGAGCTATCAATGGACTTTCATCTCGAGCGCGGACTACGGCTGCACACTGAGCCCCAGTACAAGAACCTTTATAAATGGGCGATCAACGAAGTTAACGCAGAAGGCCGGCCGATCGGCGGCGACCAAATCCCTTGGCGGTGGTCGCTGGATTTCACGGCAACCTCATGTGTCCTTCGTGACAGCTTCCAGATTCGGCAGCCGCTTGGGTTCTCCTTTACCACGAGCAATTCGGACGGCACGACCTCTCAACAGGAAACTGGCGGACAAGAAGACAGAAGCGAGCGCAGCCAGGTCATTCGCTTAGAATTGCGGCCTGGCTCACCGCGCGACACAGACGGTTATGACCGTCAGACGAAGTTCTCGATGTTCGGCACTGACCGCACGATTCAAAAGTTCGAGCTTTGCATCACTTCACTGGCGAGCAACGACGAGCAGGAGCGATGCACCGTCTGGGGTTGTCCTTCCTACACGACCGAAATCGACTTTAGGGACGAGACGACCGATGACTGCATCGTCTTTAGTTTGTCCGTTAAGCCGGAAGCGTTTACTCGATACATAGAGAAGATTGATCGAGGGCTTGTAGATGACGTCCATTTTAGCGTTGGCCATGTAGACGGCTTCTATTCGGAATGGAGTCCGTCGATTTCCACTAGTCGCGTCAAGGTCTTGACCTCGGATCAAGAGCATAAGGTGACATTGCCTACCGATCGAGAATTTGAAGTTCCCCGTTTGGGTCGCATTGGGGAGGTATCGCTATCCATCAATCGACACCTCGAGTTGGTCGACAATCCGCCACACGCGCATGCTGTAGAACCGAAAACCGAGGTCGGAGCCGGCATCGAACTCAGAGCTCCGCAGGCAACCACAAATCTGCAAGCGCTCACTGACTCGCCGATGATGCACGTGCTGCAGTCACTGAAGCGTGCGGCGTGGCTATCAGCATGGGCTCTTGGGCTCCTTCTTGTGGTGATTTTGCTCCGGCGTTAAGCAGTACTCAGATCTGCTCGAGGGCTTGAGGAGCTCGTCCTACGCTGTTAAATTGCGGGCAGGTCGGATGCACCCAACCTGTCGCCGGGTTAAACGCTCCTGAGGTTCCAACCTCTGCATTCCTTGTCTTCTTGGTCCCGTCCTTGGGGCTGTTGCGTAATCGGCGAACGACAGCCCGAACACAAGGAACACAGATCATGAAGGCCTCTATCTCATCTACTGACATCGACCCGCTAAAGGCGGAATTGTCGATTCTTGCGCCATCCGTCCAGGCTTCTCATCGCGTCGAAGCCATGGCTCGGGGTTTCGGGTTTGGCACCTACGCCGCCCTTGTTGCCGCCATAGGCAAAGGTGCCGTGCTCTGCGCAATCGACGACCGCGCCTTCGCCGAGTTCCTCCGCGAGCGAAATGGCGAGGACCTGCCCTATGGCACCCTCTCCAAAACAGTCGCCAGCATGAAGCTCAAAGCAATCCTGTCTCAAGACCCGGCCCTTAGTGCAAACGGGTTCCGAACCAATGACCCGCGCCTCTCTCTTGAGGAGAACCGGTCTAACTTCGACGCCTCTAGACAGTGTATGTTGGGTATTGACTACGTAGAGCAGTTCGTGCGCGCCTGGGAGTATCTGGAGACGCTAGAGAAGTCCAAATCCGTGTCCCGAAGAAGGACAAGCTACGGATACAAACACAACGCCGAGCAGTTTCACAAAGCCGCCAATCCAGGGGACGACAATTACGTTTCCAATGGCATGTTTATTGCTGCCGCATTGTCTCTCGGCTTCTCAGTCAAGCGCGACGGGAACGGCCCTAACGCCTTCATCAATATCGCAGTGCCACGAACTTCGCACCGAAGCACCAAGGCGGCAGCAACAATGCGGGGTGCTAGGAAGAAAGCGGCTTGGCGCAACATGATGGTCGGGGCCATCAATGCTGGGCTGGATCAGGGCATTTTTGGCTTAACCGAGGATGATAACCGCTGGACGGGTGACCACGGCATCTATCGGTTTGACTTTGAAGGCGTGGCCGCCATCGCGTGTGTGCAAGACGCAGGGTATGGTGAGCTTGCCGTCCATGTCGCGATCAGTCCTACCAACCAGGCCGAGGACTTCATCCGAGCCTCTGACGCCGGTTTCGAGGCAGGAGACGCTTTCGCCTCAGGCTGGCTTGAACGCAGGCGCGGAACTTGGCTTCAGACTTCCGGCGCACCGGTCGGTAGCGTACGAACGGCCATGCTTGATCAGATTTTGGCCGCACAGGTGACGCCAAAGGGGTACTCGGACAGCGGCCGATTCATGATGTAGCTCAATGCGTGCTCCCGGAGCCGATCGATATTCACCCCGGCAGGCACCCGGCCCTGCCGGGTACGCGAGATTGCCCAAATAGGGTGAGCGACAATGCCCACCAAGAAGCGCATGCGCGGCGATGCAGCGCCTCTGAGATGGCCGCTAGAGTCAAAATCCGACTCGCTGGACTCGATTCGACCGCCGGAAGCACCCGCGGTAGCCGCGGCCACGCAAATCGACTCCACGGGCAAAAAACCGGCCCTAGCATTGATCGCTTGCCGCGGTAATTCGGAGATCCAGTGGCTAAGAGCAGCCGCACATCACGTTTGGGTCCCGACGACAGTACCATCCGTGTCACTCGACGGCGCGCTGCTCTTGATCCGCAGTCGGCCAGAACTGTCGATCCAGAGGCGATAATCACCGAGCCGCATACAGCCGGTATTCCATGAGCCCTTACCGGCCATCACATCGCCGCCCGATGGGTTGAGAAATGTCGGCTTCACTAGGGTGTTAGAGTGGATGGACTGGATTACGCCGACATCGTTCACCCCGTCGTAGGCTAGGGCCACCCGCTTTCCGGGCGTGCCTGCGAGTACTGCAGCCAAGGCGCCGAAGTTTCCTGCATTTCCCACCGCAATGGTCAAATAGGAGACAGGTGTGTCGGCGGCCTCTAGTTTGGAGAGCGGTTCCGGCGAGTTAACGCCAAAGTTTCTCGTGCCGCTCTTCCGGCTAAGTACCGCGACTGAGTAACTTCCGAGGTTGGTGGCGGCGGTAGCACCGACAAAGGAACAACCAGTGACGTCCGCGTCGATGGTGTTGCTGCCTCTGGCCTCCAAGCCGTACTTGTGGCCAGTACCTACGGCTGCGCAGCCTACGAGGATCGCATTGGCGATTGCGGCTCCGTTACTGTCAAACACGAACGCGCTGTAAGTATTCGTCGTCTCCTGACTATTGTTGCGAGCGATACAGCCGGTCAGCGTAGTGTTGGACTTGCCAACAACGAAGCCCTCCCGTCCGTTCGCGTAGGCGTAGCAGTTGCTGAGCGCCGCGCCATCTGATGTATCGGCAACAGTAAAGCCAGCACCCGCGCAGAACATGGCGATGCAGCCAGTCACCGTGTAGGGGCCGTCACCGAACCAAAAACCGAGACCAAGCGACTGAGGACCTCCGCTCAGACTTTCGTCGACGACACAGTTTGTCACCGTACCACTGGTAACGGCTCCAAATTCGCCAGCGATCCCGCCATAACAACGCTTGGCATAACAGTTGGCGTACTCGGTGCGGCTGCCACCGTTTCCGAAGCCGTTGCCATAAAAGCCTTCCGGCCCGTATGTGTGGTGGTCTCCCAGTCCGCAGTCAAACGCCCGACAATTGTCGAATATGGCGGCTTCTGGAAACCCGGGTACCGCAGAGAGGCTGAGCGGACTTCCAACTGAGCCGTCACCGGTTACAGCAACTCGTCCGTTGGCAAATCCGCTGTCCCACGCGTTACGCACCGTACAATTGGCGAAGGTAACATGATTGGCCTGATTAACGACGCAGCACTGCCACCACATTGCAACTTGGTTGGAGAGTGATGCTTGATCAACACCTGAGGCGTTGTGGTCGAACTCGATGCCCTCAAATTGGCTTCCTGCAGCACCGACATCCACATTGAGCAGTGGAAGAATGTAACCGAGGACAGTGCTGTCAAATTTGAGCGCCGCGCCTGCTCCGCACCAATTTTGATACGTCGCAAGACTGATTGTGTTCGTGACCAGGATCGTCAGCGAGCCCAAATCAAGGGCCACACCCGAGGCCACAGCCCGCTCGAATGCTCCCGTGTCGTCGGTCACTCCGTCCCCTACGACGCCAAACCACTCGGCAAAGGCACGCCCATCGTAGACGCGTTTGTAGCGCCCCGATTCTCCAGACGAGCACTGAACAACCAGTGCGTCATCCGGTGTCGCGCTCGACCCGCTCACCCACTCCCACATACCTGCCGCGCGACCGGTCTTGACCAGAACTTCTGGTGGTCGAGAAGTCAGCGCTTTGAGTTCCGCAAGGTCGGCGGCGACGAAACCAACGGAGAGGTTTTCCGCCGCCTCCTGGCTCGTGTCGCCACCCGTGCCGCCTCGAGTCTTTGGCAATATGCCAGTAGCATTCGAGACATCGTTCACATACGCGAAATCAGCATCGAGATAGGCCCCTGGGACGCGGCCAGAACGTTCGGCAAACATGTAAGGGATGGTCATGCTACGCCCGCTGAGAGCGTGATCAGCGAGACACCATTCTCGCGATAGAGGACGAGCTCCCCGTCTTCAATGGCGAAGTAAGTCGGCGAATGCTGATCCGGCGTCTTGCCGTCTGCGTTTGTGGTCGCCAGCTGATCAGTATCGGGAGACCGTGGATTCGCGGCGCTACTATTATTTGCCATCGGAAGACCCTTGGTGGCTGCCGCTGTGCCCTGGGCTCCGCATGGGAGCAAAGAAGACACGTGTGTTCAGGCAAGCCGTTGTCGTTCGGGGTGATCCGGGGCTGTCGCCAACTTCCCGCAAAGGGGTGGAATTGGTCCTCGTGCCGGCTCAGCTGAGTTCGCCGGAAGCGCTCGGCGAGGTTGGCTGAGGATAGGATGTGTATTTTAGCGCAGAAGTTGTTCGGTCGCTACACTTTCACTCACACAGTAGCTCTCGCAATAGCGACAGCGTAATCCGCATCTGCCTTCGCTCCTGCGCCGCCGCTCGCCTCCTTGCAATTGCCTCATAGCTGTATCGGCCATGTTTCCAGTGTCGAGCGCGGATGGCCGCTTTGCCTTCCTCGGTTCGCGGGCCCGTGCTGGGGCCACCGTGCATGCGACAGCGCCCGTTCGGCATCGCGGCAGATCGGCAACGGCCTCCGTTCCGTGTCTTGGCGCCACAACGAGGGGCGTTGTCGGGATTGCCGGGGCGATTGCCATTCTTCAGGCAGCCGCGGCCAGGAAAGCGCTCCGTACGGGGTTTATCGGCCATTGCCGGTCCCTCCCCCCTGACGCTTACGCCCCCCACTTTTAAGGTTGCCAGCAACTACGGCCTGTCCGCCGGGACCCACCGCGACGTGCTGATGGATCACCTTCACAGTCTGACGGCCACCACGCCGGATCCTGTCCAGCGCGAGTAATCCATCTTGGAATGCCGCCATCATCCGCGCTGCGCTGTTCGCCAATCTGGCAGCCTCAATCGTAATGGTCTGGTTGCCATTGGCGAAGTGTGCTGTCCGCTCAAGCAAGGTGGCCGACCGATCGGCGAACATCATGCCGAGCCGATGGGAGGCCGCTAGCTGATGAGCGAGCATCTTTTCCAGGCTGTTCTTCGGCTTGATGCTCTCCGCTGTGTCCACGGCCAGGGTGAGCGCGTCCCCGTCAGTTCCAGGCGGGCGCGGCTTGCGCTCGCGGACAGCATGTCCGGGCTCTCCCGCACAGTATCGATGACACCAGGAATGGACCCACTTGCCTCACGCGTCCGCACAATCAGCTCACCACCGTTACCTTCACTTATCCGGCCTGTGATGTGCGAGCCGATATCGAGGAAGTCGGAGACTCGCGCGTCCATGGCGTCCGCCTCGGCGAGCTCGCACCGTCCGCCGGTGTAATCGCCATCTTCCGCAATCAACGCCTTGCCAATCGCCCGCTTGAGCGCCGCCCCGGATTGGAGCTGCAGCGCTTCCTGGATGGTCTCTGGCTTCATCGGTCGCATCGAATTGAATGCCGCCAACGGCCGCTTGACCTCCGCGACCTCGATACTCTCCGCATTTCGTCCCGACGGAGGCGGCTCCGCCGCATGACTTTGGGCAGGCGGGCAACTGCCCTCGCGCGAGCGCTGGCGCTTGGGCTCCTTGCGGGCCCCGCGCCGCTCTCTCGCTCCCTGAACGGGTGTGCTGATCATCTGAAGCAGACTCCCCATGGTAACTTATCTGTGTGCCCGGAGCGGGGACCGTCGATCGGCGATTTCGGCCGAAAGTGTCCCCGGAGCGATGACAGGTAGGTGTGTTTTGAGGGGTACTGTCCCCGGAGCGGGCACAGTCTGTCCCCTGTAGGGGACCGTCGAATGATTTTGGGAGCGGGCAGCGCGTTGTAGTTCACGGGCGCGCTGTTGCTCAGATGAAGGCTGCCACCGCATGAAATCCCGGGAGCCAGCTCCCTTTGCCTCGCCGATGGGGAACTCAGTCAGGATCCAGCTGGTTGCGTTGCCGCGACGCGCCTCGTGCTTGAGGCTGAAGGCGCCGACGATATTGGGCCTGATAAATCCCCGCTCCTGCAGTTCACCGAATGCAGCGGCCGCCTGGTTCTTGCCGATACCCAAGCGACGGGCGCCCTCACGGACGCTCAGGAACAGGGTGCCGTTGTTGCCGCCCGTGTAGAGAGCCTTCAACTCCAGCAGGAGCGCCCTGGCCGCTACCGAGAGCCATCTGAAGGCAACCGACTCCAGCTCCCAGCGGTAGAAGCGCGCGTGATGCGCGCCTCCCTCGCTGCGGCCGGTGGCGTTGACCCGGCGCCCACGGTTGGTCTGTTTACGTGCCATCGCTCTGGCACCAGCCTGCCTGAAGGGCAGCCGCATGGGCCTCCTCCAGGAGCTTGATCAGGTCGGGGAGTGCCGACGGTTTCAGCGTCACCCCTTTTTTGGTCGGGGTGCTGTCGCCATCTGCATTGGGGATGACGACACGCACGTCACAGAGCCGATGGCCGTTGAACGTCGTGAGCTGGATGGCCACAGCCTCACGGGCGTTCTTTACGAACGAGCCGATCATCTGGCCGTCCATCAGGCGGCCTCCCGCTCGATGTCGACGCGTTCCACTCGCAGGACATACCGGGCGTGATTTCCCGCGAAGGCGCCTTCGTGCCGCTCAGTGATAGTCTCAATCGCAAGGCCGGCTCGTCGCAACTTCAGCACGGCATCCGCAACCCGCACACCAGGATGCTCGATGCTGGTCGTGCCTGTATCTCCGCGCGTCCGCAGGATATCGAGCAGCCAGTTTGGCCGTTTCCCTTGAATTGTGATGGTTAGGGGTGGCCTGTCGAAAAAATGAGCGGTGATCACCCTCCTCATCGATCACCTCCGATCAGGCCGAAGGCTTCAGCAGTCAGGACAGCTGTGGCTGCAGGCAACGCGAAGCGGCCAATCAGGAGCCGAACGGCAGGCATGTTGTGGATGCGAGCGCGCTCTGCAGCGATTGGGCAACGTGCGTGCCGCTTGCGGCGCTCCGCGGGAGGGACTACTTTCTTGTCCATGTTCAGTTTCCTTTTGGTCGAGGGGATTGGACAAACGCATCGAGCCCGCCACGTGCCCCGTGGCGGGTTTTGCGTTTCAGGCGGCTTTGGATGGGAGGTTGTTGAACCAGTCGTTTACGGACTGGGTCGGAATCAGGGTCTTCTTGCCAGCCTTCTTGGCCTGAAGGCGACCCGCCGCGATTTCCTCGTACAAGGTAGATCGGGAGATTGAGAGCTTGGCGCAGGCCCCACGCACCGTAAGGGCGAGAGGGACATCGCGTCCGCTATTGTCAGCTGTCTGCATCGTAGCTCCTTGATGCGGTCTCCAAGACCGTCCAAGGACGATGGACGTGAACGTTCAGCGCTGCATGCGAGGTAATGCGAAGTTTCGCAATCTTCGCGGCGCGGGGTCTAAGCTTTTCGTCTTTTAGCGAGCTTGCCCGTTATCCGCCTGATATCCGCTTCTTGCCGCCCGGGAGTAATGTTGGCTGGCAAGTGCTTGAGGATCGCGGAGCGCGCGGTGAGGTTCCCGTCGAGCTTCATCGCCTTCTCGACGGCCTGCAACGTATCTTCATCAGGGATCTTGCGGCGGCCCCCGCGTCCACTAGTACGGGGCCTGGCTGTACAGATTGGCTGAGCGATGAAGCCGCAGACCGCCCAGCCCACCACGTACGGAGTGCTGCTGTGTTGACGCGCAAACTCCGCCACTTCGTCGGGCCTTCCATTACTAAACGATGTTCATCCATCGTGGCTCTGCTGCTCGGCTCCAGAATGTTGTGGTTGAGGCGAACCTCAACGGGCAGCCGAAAGCAATCTTTCGGCAGCGACTCCCAGATCGAT
Organism: Reyranella sp.; assembly: GCF_004297405.1. GTDB lineage: Bacteria > Pseudomonadota > Alphaproteobacteria > Reyranellales > Reyranellaceae > Reyranella. The sequence goes on along the minus strand of NZ_SCVC01000039.1, from coordinate 32,006 downwards.
GCGTCATCGGACCGTCGGCCCAGGCATTCCAATTCGCCGCCGAGAAAAGCCCGCAGCAGGCGCCGCTCAGCTTTATCAAGAGACCGTTGCACGAAATCTGCATCAGCATCAGGAGCGCCCTGCCGATGGCGAGCGTCGGAGCGTACTTGATCGAGCAACAGCTTCCGCGAGATTGCCGCGTTGAATTTCTGCGCCACTTCTTCTTTATATTGCTTGGCCCGCTCCACGTTCGAAGCGGCCCCCAAATACTCCGCCTTGATGCCGTTGGGAGGCAGCCCGGTATCAAACGGAGACTCCTTGATCGTTTTGGCGCTCCTGAAGCGCCAAAGAGCATAGGCGAGTGATTCCCTTGCACTCGCGTAGTCACGGTCCGCCTGCCCCACGTCATAGTCGGCGGCCCAGAACCCCGGTGGAACGGCGCACCCCAACGCGCACCATGACAGAGCTTCCACTAACGTAATTTCAACCTCGTCCGGAAGGCCATCGTTACCAAGCGGCAAAACGGCAGCCTGTACACTCATGAACTGGCGACGCCTGCGTTCTGCCCACGCCGCTTCTCCTACTGTATCGGGCCTACCATCTATCAATCCCGACCACGCGGTGACGCGCTCACGAGGAAACGGCAAGTGACGCCGCACTTCGCGAGAGGCGACCCGTAGCTCGTCCCACCATGTCGCGCGCCGGTCGCATATGTCAGGAGACGCGGCAATCACGCCGAATCTGCTGTCGTCACGCAGTTCCAGCTTGGCCCAAGCTATCGCAGGAATCTCGACAGGATCGCCTTCGCCGCAGGCCCGCCCCAACATGGTCAGAGTACCCGCAGCACATGCAGCAGTGAGCAAGTGCCGGGATTCGAAAACCGTGGGCCTCGTAGGCTGCCCCCTCCGCACCGCCTTCATATTTACGTCGTGGCTCGCGTCACGCAGCGAACGACTAGAAAAGGTCTCGTCGGCAACGAATATTGTGTTCAGCCGTTTGTCGGTCTGCGCCTGCGCCACCAGCCTTTCATCATGGGTCGCAATCCAGATGCAGGCTTGTACGGCATTCCAGTAAACAGACATCGCACCTCCGCATGGTGCATCCGCAAAGAGGATCGACGCGGCGGCCTCCGCGGAAGAGGTGTTCGGGCCGTCGCCCTAGCCGCGCCGATTACAATTCTACAGCCACCTACCCGGGTGGTTGATGGGGAAAGTTGCTAGGCACGGCGGCTGCCGATCGACACGACGTTACCGCTCTGGGGCGTCCTGACGAACGTGGCCCACTGCTCCATCATGGCCCGGCGCTTCTCTAGCAACTCGCCTCGCCGATAGGCGGCCTCGACTTTGTCTCCAATGGAATGGGCCAAGGCCATTTCCGACACTTCAGAGGGGAACGACGTGCGCTCGGATGCCCAATCCTTAAAGGTGGACCGCATGCCGTGGACGGTGGCTGTTCCGCCGCCTGCCGCTTTAAGGGCCTTGGAAAGGGCCGTTAGCGACAAGGGGCGCTTTTCCCTGTGCCCTGGAAACATGAATTGGCCGGTTCGAAGCTCGACCATCTCCTCCAGGATCGCCTGGGCCTCCTTGGAGAGCGTGACGCGGTGCTCCTTGTCTGCCTTCATCCTGTGCGCCGGAATGGTCCAAAGAGCCGCCTTGCGGTCAACCTCCGGCCATGTCCCGCCCGTCGTTTCCCCGGGCCGCACGGCCGTTAGGATCGTAAAACGCAGAGCCTTGGCTGCAACACCGCTCGCCTTGACGAGCTTGGCATAGACGGCCGGCAGCTTATCGATCGGCACGGCAGCGTGGTGGCGAACCTTGCGAAGCTTGGCTCGCGGTGGAAAGACCTTGTCGAGATGGCCACGCCAGCGGGCCGGATTCTCGCCCGCCCGATACCCACGAACCTTCGCCCAATCGAGAATCCGCTCAATCCGGCCCCTCACCCGCGAAGCTGTTTCCGGCTTCTCCTGCCAAATCGAGTCCAGCACCTTGGTGACCTCAGGGGTACCAATTTCAGCGACCGCAAGGCCAACAAGGACCGGCTTGGCGTAGGTATCGAGGGTATTGCGCCACTGCTGGCGATGCTTCGGGTTCCGCCAGCTGCTCAGGTGAGCTTTCAGGAACAGATCGACGGCCTTGTCCCAGGTCACCCCGCGAGCCGACTGAAGGCGTGCCTGGGCCTTTTCAGCCTCACGGACCGCAATAGGGTCCTTCCCAGCCTTCACCAGCGCTCGCGCCTTGCTGGCCGCTTCCCGGGCCGCTGCCAGGCTCACAGATGGAAAGGAGCCGACGCCCATCTCACGGCGCCGCCCCGCTAGGGCGAAGCGGAAGATCCAGCTCTTGGAGCCGGCGGGCGCCACCTGCAGGTAAAGGCCGCCGCCGTCGCCATGGTAGCCGGGGGCCATCTTCCGGGAGAGCGAGATGGGCTTCAGATTGTGAAGAGTGCGCGCCAAGGCCTACCCGCCATTTTACCCGCCAATATGGTGGGTACATTAGCGAACGCGGGCGGACAAGCAAGGATAGAAACTGAGGAATAAAGCTTAAAACAATGGACTATCCGGCCATCTGCGGACAAGGGTGGTCATTGGTTTGGCGGAAGCCCTGTCCGCCATCAAGTCTGCGAGCCTTTTCTCTGGGGCTCTCAGCCCTGGAGAAAAGGCCCGCTTTCCGGGCTTATTCCCGCGAAAAACGACCACCATGCGCCGCACAATTCGGCTCCAGATTCGGCCAATCCGGTAGCTTTTGGCGCGTATTCTCCGGGGCCCGATTGTCGAGTAGTTGTTTCCGATGCACCTCGACAAAACACCGCTCCACTTGCACCGGGCGGCGCTGCTCCGAACAGCGATGCGAAACCTTCGAGCTGCCTCACGCGGAGAATGTTTTTGCACCGCAACGTTACGCTGCAACGTCGATCGTCACGATCAATTCGAAGCCCGATCGGTAGGCAGCGAGTCACGACACACCTTTTCTCTGGCCGCGGCGCGCATCTCAGATTGCGGATCAGCAATCAGCCCAAACAGAAGGGGATTGCTGCTTAACTCACGACCGAGGGCTGAACATGAGTTTCACGCTAGATAATTGCCCGAGCAGGAACACGTCCTTCATGGCGACGCCCTCGGACAACTACTTCCGCCTCGCGCGGAGCAGCTCTTCAATGGGTGTGGAAGACCACGCGGCCTGCTGTGACGGCCCTTGCTCGAGGGCCTGGAGGAAATTGCCGTAGAACCACACTTCTTTCCAAGGCCGGACGATGAGGCTCACCGACGGCGTCACGGCACTTTGATCATAACCGGGAGTCGGCAATCCCGTGATACCGCTCCAGTTCGAGACTTGGACGGTTCGATAGTGCAAGCCGCCGATCAACCGGATCTTTTCATCCATGATGGAAACAGCGTCGATGATGCCGAACGCCTTTTCGCCCCACGGCACATCGACGGGGTTACAGATCGGCGCGAAGGCCGAGGCCGACCGATAGGCCTGCGGATTCCTGAGCGCGATCACCAGCGCCCCATGCCCTCCCATCGAATGGCCGAAAACGCCGCGCCGAACCGCATCGACCGGGAAGTTGGCCTCGACGAGCGCCGGAAGCTCCCGCGTCACGTAGGAATACATGCGATAGTTCCGCCGCCACGGCTCCGCTTCCGCGTCAAGATAGAAGCCGGCCCCTGTGCCGAAATCCCAACTGTCCTCTTCGCCCGGCAGGCCGAGGCCGCGTGGGCTGGTGTCCGGCGCCACGAGAACGAGCCCGAGTTCGGCGGCATGACGCAAAGCGTTCGCCTTGATCATGAATGTCTCTTCCGTGCAGGTGAGGCCCGCCAGGAAATAGAGCGCCGGACGCGGCCGCGGCGAGGCATTCGGCGGCACGAAGATCGAGAACTTCATCTCGGCGCCGATCTCCGTCGAGGCGTGGCTGTAGAACCCGATCGTCCCTCCGAAACACGCCTGCTCGCTTCGCGTCGTCACAATGGCCATTTGCATTCCCGTTGGCGAAACCGCGGGGCGCTTCTCGCGCGCCGAGACTTGTCAGCGCGCGTGAGGACTGCTCCCCTTCGTGCCTGGGATATCCCCACTTGCCGGCCATTAGAAAGAACACGAAATGCAGAGCGACTCGACCTATGACTACATCGTCGTCGGTGCAGGGTCCGCGGGTGCAGTCGTTGCGAGCCGGCTGACGGAGAGCGGTGCCCATCGCGTCCTGCTGCTAGAGGCGGGCACCCAGGGCTCGAACTTCTTCTGGTCGAAGGTGCCGGTCGGCGTCGCCAAGATGATCGACGATCCGACGGTCAACTGGTGCTACGCCTCGGAGCCCGACGAGGGTTCAGGCGGACGCCGCATCGCCGTGCCCCGTGGTCGCATGCTGGGCGGCTCCAGCTCGATCAACGGCATGGTCTACATCCGCGGCCAGGCGCAGGACTACGATCACTGGGCACAGCTCGGCAACCGCGGCTGGAGCTACCAGGACGTGCTGCCGATTTTCAAGCGCATGGAGCGCTTCGAGGGTGGCTCGGACGAATTCCGCGGCCGCGACGGCATCCTCTCCGTTACCCACACGCCGCGCAACAAGGTCCCGCTGCTGGAGAAGATGATCGAAGCGGCGGAGCGGATGGGCCTGCCCTACAATCCTGACCAGAACGGCGCCTCGCAGGAAGGCATCGGCATGTCCCAGGTGACGATCACGAAGGGCCGCCGCCAGAGCACCGCCTTCTGCTATCTCGATCCCGCCCGCACGCGCGCCAACCTCACGATCGAGCAGGGCGCAATCGCCGAGCAGCTCATCCTCGAAGGCAAGCGTTGCGTCGGCGTGCGCTATTCCATCGATGGCGAGAAGCGCGAGGCGCGGGCCACGCGGGAGATCATCGTCTCCGGCGGCTCGATCAACTCGCCGAAGCTTCTTGAACTTTCCGGTATCGGCCAGGGCAACCGGCTGCGCGCGCTCGGCGTCACGCCGGTGCACGAGCTGCCAGGCGTTGGCGAGAACCTGCGCGACCACTACTCGCCGCGCATGAAGTTCGCAATCACCGGCAAGAACCTCACCTTCAACGACAATGCGCGCGGCTGGCGGCTCGCCCGCGAGGCGCTGAAGTATGCCATCTTCCGCGAGGGCTTCCTGGCCTCGACCTCGGTGCCCATACGCCTCTACTTCCGCACGCGCGTTGGGCTCGAGACGCCCGATGCCACGATCTCGATCGCGCCCTTCCTCTACGAAATGGTTGGGAAGGAGCGACGGGTTGCGGCCCAAAAGGGTATCACGATGAACGTAAACGTACTGCGCTCCGAAAGCACGGGCTCGGTCCACATCAAGTCCGCCGATCCTGCCGAGCCGCCGGCGATCCGCTTCAACTTCCTGTCCACCGAGCACGATCGCACCGGCATCGTGAATGTCCTGCGCAAGGGCCGCGAGTTGATGGCGACGTCGCCGCTCAAGGAAGTCACCGGCGAGGAGATCGCCCCCGGCGCCCATCTCCAGAGCGACGCCGAGCTGCTCGAATGGGTGCGCAACAATGCCGAGACGACCTATCACCCCGTCGGCACCTGCAAGATGGGCAACGATCCGCGTGCCGTAGTCGACCCTGAGCTGAGCGTCCATGGCATGATCGGCCTCAGGATCGCCGACGCCTCGATCATGCCGACCCTGACGAGCGGCAACACCAATGCGCCCACCATCATGATCGGCGAAAAGTGCGCGGCTATGGTGCTGGCCGCCGCAACGACGGCGCGAGCCGCCTGATTAACTCTGGTGGTGACATGCTGACAGACCGCTACGGCCTAACCGTCTCCACGGCGAGCGCCACCGCGCGCGATGCTTACGTCGAGGGCGTCGACCTTCTGCTAACTGTCTACCCAGGTGCGGCCGCGGCTTTTGACCGGGCAATCGCTGACGATCCCGGCTTCGCCCTTGCTTACATCGGCAAAGCCCGGGCCTTTCAGCTGGCAGGCGACCTTGCGGGCATGCGTGAGAACCTTGCCCCGGCTCTGTCCCTCAGCAAGGGAGCCTCGGCGCGCGACCTCAGCCACATCGATGTCTTTCGTCACCTGTTTGCCGGCCAGGCCATCGCGGCGCTGGCCGCGATCCGTAGCCATGTGCAGACGTGGCCGCGCGACGCGCTGGTGTTGAGCCTGGCCGCCAATCAGGGCGGATTGATCGGGATGTCCGGCCTGTCCGGCCGGGAACAGGACTTAGTCGACTTTCTGGACGTACTCGCCCCGCAGTACGGCGAGGATTGGTGGTTCGAGGCCCATCACGGGATGGCGCTGTCGGAGATCGGTCGGCACGACGACGCGCGCCCCAGAATAGAGCGTTCCGTGGCCCGGTTCCGACGCAACGCCTATGCCGCCCATGCCTTCGCCCATTTGTGTTACGAAACCGGAGAGCAGGACGCCGGCATTGTCTTCATGCGCGAATGGATGCCGCTTTACGATCGCGGCGGCGGATTGTTCGGCCATCTGAACTGGCACCTCGGCCTCTTCGAATTGCACGCCGGGAACATGGAAGCGGCGCTTCGCCTTTACAGCGACGCCTTCTCGGCCGACGATCATCGCGGTGCAATTCATCAGAAGCTTTCGGATTCAGCCGCGTTCTTGTGGCGATCCGAACTGGCGGGCCATCCACGCGATCACGCGCGCTGGGCGAAGCTCAAAGACTATGCGCGGGAGAAACTTCCACGCCCAGGCATGTCCCTCGCCGATTGGCATGTCGGGCTTACCTATGCGGCCGTTGGTGATGACGCAGCGCTCGAGGGTTGGGTCCGGGCCATCGAGGAGCTGGCGAGCGCTGGCCGCTATCCCTCTGGTTCCATCATCCCCGATATGGCGCGCGCTTTCGCGGCCTTCCAGCGGGGCGATTACACAACGGCGATCGACCTGATCGAGCCAAGGCTGCCGGAACGAGAACGTATCGGCGGCAGCCGGGCGCAGGGGGATCTGGTCGAAGCGACGTTGTTGCGGGCGTACCTGGTCTCCGGACGCGATGCAGAAGCCCGGCATCTGGTCGCAGTCCGGCGTCAGGGCCCGGCGAGTCTTCCCGTCTCCGGGCTTGAACAAACCTTCGCCTGACTAGAATCCGCGTTGGTTGGCCGAATGCCATCTTGAGCAAGGTGAAAGGCTATATCCGCTGCAAGAACTGGTATGTCGACTTCTCGCCAGTGACGGTGGGCTAGCTCGGCCTACGCTGCGACAACCGAGAGAACGACCACTTACGACGTCGACTCTGTCGCCGAGCTTCGACGTCGCCAGTGCACGCAAAGACCAGGGACACCAACTTACCCATAATCATGACGCAGAGGATGCTTCGAAGAACGACGGCGTTTGAACCTCGACATGGCTATCGCTTGCCCCATAGCCGGCGTGTAGCGATGTCGGCACCCTCCCGGCAGCTCTTGAGCTTGGCCCAAACGACGTCCTCAGCCACAAACTCGCCGCCGGCGAAAGTGCCGAAGCCACAGTCGCTCGAAGCAATAACCCGGCTGCGATCGCCTACGGCATCGACGGCTTCGCAGATGCGATTGGCCACGACCTCGGGATGCTCGACATAGTTGGTAGTCGAATCGATGACGCCGGGCAGCAGCACGAAGGCATCCGGCAACTTGGCCTTCTTCAGCGCCGCATATTCATGCTGGTGGCGCGGGTTGGCGAATTCGAGGCTGAGCGCACCGACGTGCGCGCCAAACAGGACCGGCAACACTTCGCTCAAGGGAATGTCGTGGGTGTGCGGTCCTTCCCAGTTGCCCCAGCAGCAATGGAGCCTGACCCTTTCACGCGGGATGTCCGCTAGCGCCTCGTTTAGTGCCGCGACATGGATCGCGGCAATCTCAAGGAACTCCGCCACGCTCTTGTCCTGGAACAGCATGGTGTGCTCCATCGCGAGATCAGGCGCATCGATCTGCAGCACGAAGTCCCGTGCGATGCGCTCGTATTCCTTGCGCATCTGGCGCGCCAGCGCGAAGACATAGGCTTCGTGGCTGTCGTAGTGCGCGTTGAGCAGCGTCGTGGCGATGATGCCGGGAGAGGCTGCAGTCATAAATGCATCGACCGGCGGCTTGGCGAGGCCGTCAAGGGCGGTGCGAAACATTCGGCACTCCTCCTCGGCGGCCGTCAGGTCGTCGTAGACGATCTCGGCCTGGGCTTGCGGCGCATTGGAGACTTTGCCGCGCCGCGGGAAACGCTGGCGCATCTGGGCCGCAAAGCCGGGAAACTCGACATAGTCACGCGGACGCGGGCGCGAAGACTCGCCACCGAAGCCCTTCATGCGCTGCGCCACATAGGTCTGGAAACCGACCCTCGGCTGCTCGCCGTCGCCCACGATATCGACGCCCGCTGCAGTCTGGCGCTCGACGACGTGGCGCACCGCCTCGGCGCTGCGCCGGGCCAATTCGGCCTTGTCGATGGCCTCGCCTGCCTCGTCGCGGATCAGGAGATCAGTGAGCAGGGAGTTGCGCGGCAGGCTGCCGACATGGGTGGTGAGAATCCGGTCGTCGCTGCGACGCATTGAGTGTCCTCCGTTGGGTTTCTTCGTGCGGGATGCCAGGCGCTAGGACGCCACGATGTCCTCGATGGCACTGGCGTAGGCGCGGCCTGTGCTGGTGGCCGTCGCAGCATCGTCCCGATGCTCTAGCGACGCGGTCAGGTGCGCCTGCGTCGCCAGCATCGTGGCACGCAGCCGGGCCATGTCGTGACCGATCAACCGGCCATTGCGCTTGCGCAACGCGCCGCCGACCATGACGAAATCGACGTCACTGGCGCGGGCCTGCAACACGATGGCGGGAACCGCCGGCGCTGGCGGCATGAAATGCAGCCCATCCTGGCGCAACGCGATGATATCGGCCTGCTTGCCGATCCCGAGGCTGCCGAACTCCGAGCTGCGGTTCATGGCGGCCGCGCCGTTTACCGTGGCGAAGCGCAGCCCCTCGCGCACGCCGGGCGAGATGCTGCCCGGCATCTTGCCGGCCCGTAGCGCGGGCTCGTTGCGCAGCGCACGCTCAACCTGCAGGCCGATGCGCATCTGGCTGAACATATCGCCCGAATAGTCGGAGACGATGTCGATGCCGAGCGACGGCGCCATGCCAAGCGCCATCAGTCGGCCGATCACGGGAAAGCCCATTGCCATCTGTAGTTCGGTCTCGGGTGTGCAAGAGACCGCGCCGCCAGAATCCCGGATCATCTTCAACTCGTCGTCGGACGAGAAATTGCAATGGACATGGAGGATGTCCGGACCCAGCAATCCGTCGGCACCGAGACGGGCCACGGCGTCGGGTGTGGAAAGGGTCCCCATATGCGCCGTGATCGGCAGACCGTGGCGGCGCGCGAAACCGATCTCGGCCGCCGTCTCCACGGGCGAGACGAGTTTCGCCTCCGTAAGTGCCACGCCCAGCTCCGACAGCCCGACCGTCGTGCCGAACTGCCGCACGAGACGTTCAGCATCGGCAAGGCGAGCGGCATGGTCGATGAAAGCCGGCTGCGACAGAGGCACATCGTAGAAGCCGTAGTGGAGGCGCGTGCGCATCCCGGCATCACGCACCGCCGCCAGCGCCGCATCGGCGTGCGCGGGGCTGTTCATGATGTGGCAGAAATCGCAGAGCGTGGTGATGCCGGAGTCGAGCGCTTCGAGCAGGCCGACCAAGACGCTGATGTAGACATCCTCAGGCCGATAGGCACGGGCATAGCCCATTCGGATGCCGCGCACGTAATCGAGCAGACTCCAGTCGGCGGCGACTCCACGAATGCCGGTCTGCCAGGAATGGCGATGGGTATCGACAAAGCCTGGCAGAACGATGTGGCCGCTAAGATCGATGACTTCGGCATCGGCCGGCGGCGCGATCTGTGGTGCGATGGCTGCGATCCGGCCGCGCTCGACCAGGATGTCGGCGACGGCATGGAGTGTGTTGGTGGCATCGACGGTGACGACCTGGCCACCTTTCAGAAGGATGCGGCTCATGCGCCGGCCACCGCGCCGTCGCCGGGCGCCTTCATGCCGGCGGTGAGGAAGACCAGCAACTGCTGCAGCGCCGTGTCCGAATGGCCCGCGCCGCGGTCGCCCAGCAGGTAGGCGACGCGCCCATTGTCGGTGCGCATGTACATCATGCTGCCGTAGATGCAGTGCTGGCGCCAATAGAACTCCTCGTCGGTGAGATGAGGGCAGGCCTTGCGCAGCAGCGCCGTGAAGTGGCGCGACACCGTATCGTAGGAATCGAACACCACTTGGCGCACCGCCGGGTCGGGGTCGACCGAACACAGCGCCGAGATGCGATTGAAGGCCTGGCCGCCTTGCGCCCGCGTGCGGCGGATGGCCGGCTCGATGAAGGCGCGCAGCACAGCATCCACCTCGGGCGTGCCGTCGCCGCTCTGCTGTTCGATGGCCGCGAGGCGCTCCTGCCGCTCCTCGTTCATGGGCGCCACCCGCATCTCGAAGATCGCGCGCAGCAGCCCCTCCTTGTGCCGGAAGTAATAGTGAATGGACGCTGTATTGACCTCGGCTGCGGCCATGATCGAGCGCAGCGACGCGCCGCTGTAACCATGCTCGGCAAACAGCCGTTCCGCCGCCAGCAGAATGCGGGTTTTGGCCTCCCCCACCTCCGCAGCCGAGGATGCGGCGTCCGCCGATGCACGATGGCCTGTCTGCGCCATTTCTCACCTCTCAATCCCTAACATACTGACAAATCTCTCGAAAAAATCAATCACTTGATTTAATCAGTCGATTGACACATCCACGAGGATCGACGATGGTCTCGCGTCGCCCGATAGGGCCGACCCATGCATCAACACGCTGAGGGAGGATCAATTGGGTATCGTCGCGCGCCGATCGGTCATCGCCACAACTATTGCCGCCCTGCTGGGCAGCTTCACCTTCGGGGTAGCGGCACAGCAGCCGCCGCCTGTGCGCATCGGCGTGCTGATGCCCGTCAAGTCGCTGGTCGGAAAACAGGGTCACCAGGGCGCGGTCGTCGCCGCAGAGATGATAAACGCCGACGGCGGCATCTTGGGCGGCCGGCGCATCGAGCTCGTGGTCTACGACACCAACTTCCAGCCGGCCGAAGGTGTGGGCGCTGCGCAGCGGCTGCTCAATCAGGACAAGATCAAGTTCATTGCCGGCGAGATCAGCAGCACCGTGGCGCTGGCCGTGGTCCAGCTCGCCCAGGCCAATGGCGCCCTGTTCATGGCGGCGGTTCCCAAGCATCCGGACGTGACGGCGTCGGGCTATGACCGCGTGTTCCGGCTGAACTCGACCACGGCGATGGACGCCCGTGACTTCGACATCGTGCTCACCGAGAAGATCAAGCCCAGCAAGGTCGCGGTCCTGGCTGAGAACAGCGATTTCGGCCGTCTCACCATCGCCAACCTGCGCAAACTGTTCGGCAATAAGGTCGTTGCCGCCGAAGCCTACGACATGACGCAGAACGACTTCAGCACCTTGGTCACCAAGGTGAAGGGCAGCGGCGCCGACTTGGTCTGCATCGCCGGCTCCAACATGGAGCAGTACGGCAACATCTTGCGCCTGATGCAGGAGCTGAAGCTTGATGCCAAACGCTGCGTCATGCCGGGCATCCTGAACTCCGAGGGCGTGCGCGTCGCAGGCAACGCGGCCGAAAGCGCCTTCAGCGCCGACATCTATGTACCCTCGCTCGACAATCCGCTGAACAAGCGGTTCGTCGCCGCCTATCAGGCCAAATACAAGGAGACGCCCGAAAAGATCGAAGAGCTGGGCTTCGAAAGCATCTGGCTTCTGGCCAAAGCAATGCAGAAGGCCGGTACGGCCGACGATCCCGCCAAGGTCGCCAAGGTGCTGCACGAGGACAAGTGGGAGACACCGCGCGGCATCGTGACCTTCGACAAGAACGGCCAGGCTGCAAGCGGCGCCCTGATCAACCTGGTCGTCAAAGACGGCAAGCTGATCCCGGCACCGTAACTCGACCATGGAGATCGTCTTCCAGCAGGTCGCCAACGGTCTCTCTGTCGGCATGGGCTATGCGTTGGTGGCGCTCGGCCTGTCGCTGATCTTCGGTGTCCTGCACGTGATCAACTTCGCCCATGGCGAGACCTTCATGATCGGCGGCCTGGTCACCTTGATCGTGACCTCGCTGCTGGGCGTGCCCTATCTGCTCGCCCTGCCGATCGCCGGTATCGCCGGCGCGATCCTGGGCCTCGGCATCAATCGTCTCGCCGTTCAGCCGCTCCTACAGCGGCGCGATGGCAGCGCCGACGTGCTGCTCGCAACTTTCGCCGTCAGCATTCTCATTCATCAGGCCGTGGTCGTGCTGTGGGGACCGGCGCCGGCCCGCATCGACGGGCTGCCCGGCGCAATCGAGATCGGCCCCGTGGTGCTGACCAATCAGCGACTGTTCGTGCTCGCCATCGGCCTCGCCTTCCTGCTGGCGCTGGAATGGTGCCTGAAGCGAACGCGCTTCGGCACCGAGCTGCGCGCCGTGGCGCAAAGCCAGTTCGCGTCGCGCGTGGTCGGCATCGAGGTCGATCGTGTCAACCTGCGCACCTTCGTCATTGCCGCAGTCATCGCCGCGGTGGGCGGCGGGTTGCTGTCACCGGTCATCCTCTATTCGTCGCTGATGGGCCAGGTCGTGATCATCAAGGCCTTCGTCGTGGTCGTGATCGGCGGCATGGGCAGCATCGTGGGCGCCGTGGTCTGTGGCCTGTTGATCGGCCTGCTCGAATCGATGCTGGGCCTGGTGACCAGCGAAGGCACTGCCACCGCCGTGATCTACTCGCTGCTGCTGGCTGTGCTGTTGGTGCGGCCCTATGGCCTCGCCGGAAAGAAGGCGCGATGAGCCGCACATCGGTGTGGCTGGCAGGCGGTCTTCTCGTCGCCTTTCTCGCCGCCTTCCTGATCGACTCACCCTATGTCGCTGGCCTCCTCGCCTATGCGCTCGTACTCGGCATGTTCGCGCTCGGTCTTGGCGTGACCCTCGGCCAGATGGGCTACGTCACCTTCGGCCATGCCGCCTTCTTTGGCCTCGGCGCCTATGCCGCCGGCCTGATGAGCACCAAGTTCGGCTTCAACTTCTGGCTCATGGCGTTCCTGGCTCCTCTGCCGGGTGCTGCCCTGGGTGTGCTGGTCGGCTTTGCCGCGGCAAGACTGGGCGGCGCTTACTTTGCCATCGCGACCCTCACGACCGCCGAGATCCTGCGCCTGGTCGCCGCCAATTGGATCGATCTCACGCGCGGACCGATGGGGGTTCTGGTGACTTCGCCACCACTGCCGTGGCAGACGCTGTTCGGCTGGGGTCAGCAGCAGAGCTATCTCTTTCTGTTGATCATCGTCGTGACCCTGCTGCTAGTGGGATTGCGCAACCTGCAACGAAGCCCGCTCGGGCGTGCCTGGGTTGCCGTGCGCGAAGCGCCGGACCTCGCCGAATCGCTCGGCATTCCCACCGTGCGGGCCCGCGTCGCGAACGTTGCGATCTCGGGCGGCATTGCCGCGCTTGCCGGCGCGCTGCTGGTGCCGAAGATCTTCGTCGTTACACCCGATCTGCTGGGCGTCGGCTACTCCGCCACCGGTCTGCTAGCCACCATCATGGGAGGTAAGGCGAGCCTGTTCGGACCGCTGCTCGGCGGCTTCGCCTTCGCCGTGCTGCCCGAGTCGCTGCGCTTCGTCGATGCGGCCCGGCTCGCGATCTTCGCCGTCATCCTGCTGCTGGTGGTACGGCTGATGCCGGGCGGCATCGTCTCGTTGCTGCCGGGTTTCCGGCGCAACACCAGAGCGCCGACGTTCGGCCAGCATACGCTGCCCGCGCTCCTGAGGCCCGACCTGCCGGCAACCGGCACCGATGTGCTCACGGTGCGCGGCCTGCGCAAGGCCTTCTCCGGCCTCAAGGCCACCGACGATGTCTCCTTCACCGTACGGGCCGGCGAGCTGGTCGGTCTGATTGGACCGAACGGCGCCGGCAAGACGACCTGCTTTAATCTCCTGAGCGGTTTCGCCAAGCCGGATGCCGGCGACGTGCTGTGCCTCGGCCAATCCGTGAACGGCCTCGCCCCCCATCGCATCGCCGATCACGGCATGGTGCGCAGCTTCCAGCAGGCCGCCGTCTGCCCCACGCTCACGGTTTACGAGAATGCACTGACGGCCACTCATCGTGCCGCTCGCGAACCCTTCCTGTCGGCCCTGCTGCGGCTGCCGGGTTGTTGGCGCCGCGAACATGACCGGCGCCTGCGCGCCGAAGCCTGCCTGGGCGCCATGGGTCTCCAGAAACGTGCCGACGAGCTGGCGAGCGACCTGCCTTATGGTGACCAGAAGCTGCTGGCCATCGCCATGGCACTGGCGGCGCAACCCAAGATCCTGCTGCTCGACGAACCCGCCGCAGGCCTCAATCAAGTGGAAGCGGCACAGCTTGCCAAGGTGCTGGGCGACCTGCGGCGGGCCGGTCTCACGATCATGGTCGTAGACCACAATCTCAAGATGATGATGGCACTCTGCGACCGCATCGTGGTGCTGCATCATGGCGCCAAAATCGCCGAAGGCACGCCCGAGGCGGTGCGCGGCGACACCGGAGTCATTCAGGCCTATTTTGGAGCGGCAGAGCCGACGGTGGTGACACCATGACCCTCACCGTCCAGGCCCTCGGCGTCTCCTATGGCACGGTTCCGGCGCTGCGCGAGGCGAGTTTCACCATCGGTTCCGGTGAGGTCGTGGCGCTGATCGGCGCCAATGGCGCTGGCAAATCCTCCCTGCTCAAGGCGCTGATGGCGCTGGTACCGCATCGAGCAGACAAGCTGGCTCTCGGCGATGCCGATCTGCGCACACGCACCACCCGCGAGCGGATCGCCCGAGGCTTCGCCCTGTCTCCGGAAGGCCGCCATGTCTTCCCGGACCTGACGGTGCAGGAGAATCTCGACCTCGGCTATCTCGGCCGCGACACTACGGAAGCAACCCAGCGCGCCGACGCTATGTTCGATCTCTTCCCCCGCCTCGCCGAGCGCCGCCGCCAGCATGCCGGCACCCTTTCGGGCGGCGAGCAGCAGATGCTCGCCATCGCGCGCGCGATGATGGCGGGCCCGAGGTTCCTGATGCTCGACGAGCCGACGCTCGGCCTTGCTCCCATCGTGGTGCAGCAGATCGGCCAGTTCATCAGCAAGGTCCGGACTCAGGGCGTTTCCGTGCTCATCGCCGAACAGAATGCCGAGATGGCGCTCAGCGCCGCCGATCGTGCCTATGTGCTGGAGAACGGCAGCATCGTGCTCTCCGGAACAGCCGCCGACCTCCTCCGTGATCCCGCAGTAAAGAAGGCCTTCCTCGGCCTCTAGTCTCGACGACAACCCCTCGAAAGGATTTGCCAATGGACAAGCCTGTGCTGCGCCGCCCCCGCCGCATCGTCACCGGCCACGACGCCGACGGCCGCTCGATCTTCCTGGAAGACGGCCCGGCGCCGAACCTGATTCAGCCCGACCATGCACCGAATGTCGGGATGTTCAATCTCTGGCGCGTGATGTCGATGCCCGCCAGCAATGCCGGCAGCGCCGACACCGCGCCGGCCGACGCCAAGATCACGCTGGTGCCGCCCGAGGGTGGGATCACCCTCCGCGTCATGGAGTTTCCGCCGGACAAGGAGCGCAACTACACGGCCCAGCAGGAGGTGTTCAAGGCCTATGGCAATCCGGAAACGATCAGTCACGGCCATCAACGTCATCCCGGCTTCCACAAGACCGATTCGGTCGACTTTGCCATCGTGCTCGACGGTGAGATCTGGGCGCTCATGGATGTTGGCGAAACCATGATGAAACAAGGCGACGTGCTCATCCAACGCGGCACTAACCATGCTTGGTCGAATCGCTCGACCAGACCTGCGCGCGTGGCGTTCGTGCTGATCTCCGCCGAGCCTCATTGACGCGACAGCCGAGGTTCATCGCCAGGTGCGGAGTCTTGTTGGAGAGGACTCTGAGGTGCCGTGCGCTGGTCCGGAAGGCTCCGGTCGAGCAGCACTTGGGGAGCGGGAGCCCCTTCACCATCTCATGCCGGAACGGCGCTGGCCGATCCGATAGGGTATTATGCAGTTGCGACGGATAGAGCATTGCGTCGGCAAGCTGTCCGAGCCTTTCACGACTGGCTTCTGGATCAAGCTAAAATGAACCAGGCAAGCGGCTTCGGGGGTGCCGCCCGCCGGCTGCCTTGACCTCGCACCCCTTGTGCCCGCCAGAAACTAGATCCGACAATACTGATTATGAAGTCCGCCGAGAATCGGCTGAGTAACGAGCTGGCCGAGCCGTTGGATCGGCCGACGATCTGGCGGATCCTTGTCCAATAACAGATGTGTTCGGCATTCGTTGCAATAAGCGGTGTAAGCCGCAAGGATCCGGCGCAGGTGGGCCTCGCCTATGATAATGGTATGATCGAGGCAATCTCGGCGGATCGAACCGATCAGTCTCTCCGCATGCCCGTTCTGCCAGGGTGACCTCGGGGCGATCGGATGATCCCGTATTCCCATGGCTGCAAGACGCTTCGTGACGGCACGACCGTAGCATCCGTCACGATCCCGGATCATGTGGGTTGGCGCTTCGTCCCACGGAAAGGCATCCGTGATCTGATGGGTGATCCATTCCGCCGTGGAATGGGTCGTTACACTCAGCGATATCAGTCGCCGTCGTTGGTGACTGAGCACGACGAGGGTGAACAGCAGCTTGAAACCGACCGTCGGCACGATCAGCAAGTCCATGGCGCCGATGCCGGCCGAATGATTGCGGAGGAAAGCTTCCAGGGTCTGCGACCGCCCTCGCCCACTCTTCGCCATATACTTGGCGACTGTCGATTGTGCGATTTCGATCCCGAGTTTCAGCAGTTCACCATGAATGCGCGGCGCCCCCATAGCCGGTTGGCCAGGCTCATCTCGCGGATCAGGCGCCGGACCTCCAGCCGAATCCTAGGCCGACCACCACGCGAGAGCGACTTCCAGCGCCAGTACAGGCGGAAGCCGGCCCGATGCCATCGGATGATGGTCGCCGGTTGAATAATCGTGGCGGCGTTCAAGACCGACGGAACAGGCGATACAGCCAGACGAAGAGCAGTCGGGTCGGCGACCGCCGACTTCGGGTTCGAGGGAACGCGCCGTCACAGCACGTTCAGCTGATGCCGTAGCGAGACCACGACGTGGAGAAGCAGACTCAGGAACGCGATCATCGAGGATCAGCCTACCTGATCTCGCCAGTCACGCCAGTGCGGATGCAGTATTCGGTAAGGACAACCGAAACATCAATTGTAATGAATTGATGCCCCCGCGACCACCTCGCTCATTTGGCTCCTGCCGATTTGAGCAGGCAACCTATCGACGGGTTTTGAGTGTTTTCGTGTTGGCGGCTGCACCAGGTCCATATGTGATACCCCGAGCGCTTGAGCGATTTCATAGGGGCTCACGATCGTCGGATTGCGTTTGCCGCGCTCGAGATCGCTCAGATATTGCTGACTGAATCCCGATCGCTCGGCGAACTGCCCCTGGGTCACCCCCTGCCGTTGGCGCAGGCGCTTGACGTTCTCGCCAACCAGGGTGCGCATATCCATGCACCCAGATCAGCCCAATCGCGGCTGCGGGGCCATTTTCTATAGTATGTAACGGGCGCTGGACTTCGTGCTCAGTCGACGCTGGGACGCACGCTCAATCGGTGCCATCTCGCTCGGCGAAGCGGCGTAGCGCTCCCGGGTCGGTGATGTTGATGGAACGATAGGTGTTCGTCACCCATCCGGCCTCCGAGAAACGTTTCAGCGCCGCATTCACCTGCTTGCGCGAGGCGTTGGCCATAGTCCCCACCTCGCTCTGCGTTAGCGGGACTGAGACGTCGCCGATCGAGGTTGTGCGCTGAAGAACCGAGGCGATCCGCCTATCCGCCTCAGGCAATTGCAGATCGTGGATCACTCGGAAAAGGAATTCGACGCTCATCATCAGGATCAGTGCGACGTGATGCACGACACCCGGATCCCGTGCGGCCATCTGGTCCATGGCATCTAGAGGAAGATGCAGCATCGTCGTTTCCACAACGGCCCTGAGCTCGCCGCGGCGTGGCTTTCGGGTGAGGAAGCAGGCTTCGCCGGTCCAATGACCAGGAACTCCTAGAAGGACGAGTCGAGGGGTGGAGCCAGCGGGAGCAATGCCTACACTGACGCTGCCGGCGACGAGTCCGTAGATTCCACCCATCGGATCGCCGAGGTGAAACACCGCTTGTCCCGGAGCGAAGTGCAGCAAGGTCGAGCGCCGCAGCACCTCGTCCCGGTATCCTTCCGGCACCAGCGCGAGCCAGCCGCGCTCACTCATGACCCGTTCGGCTTCGGCCCTGCTGATCTGCATCACAAAAAAACCTGCCTTTGTCCGATTTCGGACAAATAAGCTCTTTCTTCGCGTTTATACCAGAAGCGCACGATCAAGAAAGCTTTGGCCTCTTCCAGAGGCACTTCCAAGGAGCGTAGCGCTACTATCAGGCAGGCGCCTTTCAAGGCCACATGGTGCTCGGCACCTCTGCGACAAGACTGAGGACGGCGGGCATGGGATCGCAACCCAATAGAAATAGAAGGCGCAAGAGGATGATTCAGTCCAGTACGACAGATTTTTGCCGGAAGGCGTTGCTCGTTCTTGGAGCCTTCGTTGGCCTTCAGGGAGTTGCGGATGCTCAGACTGCGCAAAACGCACTGACATCCGAAGAAACCTACGCAATCGCGAGGGATGCCTATCTCTACGCCTTCCCGATCGTCAGCATGGACGTGACCATGCGCCAGGCGACGAACGTTCCGGACACACAGACGATCAGTATGCGCGCGCCAGTCAATCAGTTCGCGCACGCGCGGACTTATCCCAAGGCCGACGAAAAAGACGTCGTGCGATTCAATTTCGACACGCTTTATTCCTTTGCCTGGCTCGACCTTTCCAAGGAACCGATCATTGTTTCCACGCCCAATACTAACGGTCGCTACTACCTCTTGCCGATGCTGGACATGTGGACGGATGTGTTCTCCGTGGTTGGCAGCCGAACCACTGGTAACGAAGCTGGCAACTATGCTGTCGTGGCACCCGGCTGGAGCGGAACGCTTCCAGAGGGCGTTAGGCGGATTGACGCGCCCACGTCTTCAGTTTGGATCATAGGGCGCACCAAGACTGATGGGCCTGCCGACTACGACAACGTTCATAAGGTTCAAGACGGCTACAAGCTGACGCCGTTATCTGCTTGGGGGACCAATTACAAATCACCAACCGGGACCACCGTCGATCCTTCGGTTGACAACAAGGCACCTCCACTTATTCAGGTGAACAAGCTGGACGGCGTCGCCATGCTGACGCACCTAGCCAAGTTGATGAGCAAATACCCACCTCATCCGAACGACTACCCGATGATCTTTCGCCTCGAACAGATTGGCATTGTAGCCGGTAAGCCGTTCAACCCCAGTCCCGACATGGCTGCAATCATCAATAAAGCCGCCAAGGACACGCAAGCCTACCTTCCTGAAGCGATGAAGACGAATGGCTACATCGTCAACGGTTGGAACATCGGTCGCGATAACATCGGCACTTACGGTACTTCCTACCGCCAGCGTGCAATCGTCACCCTGGGCGGTCTCGGGGCCAACCTTCCGGAAGACGCCATCTACCCCACGGCTTTCGTAGATGGGGACGGCACGCCGTTAACTGGCGCTAACAAGTACCTATTGCACTTTGCCAAGGGGGAGTTGCCACCAGCAAACGCCTTCTGGTCGATCACCATGTACGACAAAAATGGCTTCCAAGTCCCCAACGAACTCAATCGGTTCGCCATAGGAAGTTACGACAAACTAATCACCAATACCGATGGCTCGGTGGACATCTACGTTCAGGCAATGTCTCCCGGAAAGGACAAGGAGGCCAACTGGCTACCAGCCCCCAGCGATGTGTTCCAGCCGACCATGCGCATCTACTCCCCACGACCAGAGGTGCTCGATGGTACATGGTCGCCGCCACCTTTCCGGAAGGTGAACTAAGCAGACGAGGCTTCACTGGACTCGGGCTTTGCACGGTCTGCCCTCTTTCGATCGATCTTAGTGGAGAGAATATTGAGAAACGCAATGCTGTCGGCGGTATGCGCTGGGATGATGCTGTGGGCTCCGGAAGCGTCCGCCCAGCAGGCAGCGGTGTCCACTGCGGAGGCGCGGGAAATCGCGCGCGACGCCTTCATCTACGCCTATCCGCTGGTCCTATCCGGCGTGACTTTTGATGTCGGCAAGAACGTCGCGGAACCAATCGGAACTAGTGCGCCGCTCAATCAATTCGGCCACATGCGGCAGTTCCCTGACGCTTCCTTCACGATCGTCGTTCGGCCGAACGCTGACACTTTGTACTCCTCCTTGGGCTACGATGTTACCAAGGAACCTCTCATCATCAGCGTTCCCGCGTCCGGCGATCGCTACTATCTGCTGCCATTCCTGGATATGTGGAGCGATATCTTCACGGTGCCCGGCACTCGCACCACCGGCAACGGCGCACAGACATTTGCGATTGTAGGTCCAAACTGGCAGGGCACTTTGCCCGCGGGCGTGACCGAGTATAGATCCCCGACTGGATTGGGGCTGCTGATCGGGCGCACGCAGACCAACGGCAAGTCTGATTATGAATCTGTGCGCAAGTTCCAGGACGGAATGAAAGCCGTGCCGTTAAACGGCTACGGCAAGCCCTATACGCCGCCAAAAGGCACGGTGAATCCGAACCAGGACATGAGCGCGCCACCCGACCAGATCGACAGAATGGATGCGGCAGCATTCTTCGCCAAATTCGCCGAGTTGATGAAGGACAATCCGCCACACGCCAACGACAATCCGATCCTCGACCGGATCAGGCGGATCGGCATCGAGCTCGGCAAGAGCTTCGATCTCGCGTCAGCGCCGAAGGACATCCAGGACGCGCTGAACGCCGCTCCGGCCCAGGCACTTCCTCAGATCAAAAGTGCCTGGAGCGAAGCCGGCGTGCTCGTGAATGGATGGCGAACCAATGTCACGGCCATCGGCACGTACGGGACCGACTATCTGCATCGGGCGGGAGTCGCCTATGGAGGGTATGGCGCGAACGTCATAGAGGACGCGCTCTATCCGACAGCCTTCGCCGACGCCGATGGCAAGCCATTCAGCAGCGACAAACATTATATTTTGCACTTCGCCAAGGACCAGACGCCGCCGGTCCGCGGTTTCTGGTCATTGACGATGTATGACGAGCGCCAGCTCTTCACCGCCAATCCAATTAACCGCTATGCCATCGGCAACCGCGACAAGCTCGCCTTCAATGCCGACGGTTCGCTCGACCTTTACATACAGAGCGGATCCCCGGGCAAGGACAAGGAAGCAAATTGGCTGCCCGCTCCGAAGAGCGGATCTTTCACAATGAATCTGCGTCTCTACTGGCCTAAGACCGAGGCGACGAACGGTTCCTGGGCGCCGCCGCCGGTGAAGAGAGTCGATTGAACGGGCAAAGTCATCGACGTGAGACACCGCGACGCTCTTTCTGCGTGGCCATGAAAACGCATAATTGGGCAGCGACGAGGCACGGTTGAATCGGCCGGCTGAGACGCTGAAGGTGGTGCGCTCGTCGAACGGCACGGTCAACACCAAGTTGATGATCGTGTCGCTCTGGGTGCGGATCGTGCTGGGATCTATTATCGGGTCGGCCGCGTCATAGGTCCACCATTGCTGGTTGACCGACAGGTTGATGCCCCACGCCATCTGCGACCTGAACACCGGATCGGCAAAGCGGAAGGCCAGCCCGCCCCCGATGCCCCATAGGGTGTAGTTCAGCCACGTCGTCTGCTGCGTCTGGTACCGTTGCGCATTGCCGATGGCATAGACCGCCAGCAGATCGTTGATCTGATACTGGAAGGTCGTGCTGCCGGAGAGCTGCAGGCCGGTATACTGGCTGTTAGCAAGTACGACGTTGGCCGAGAGAGGCAGGTCCTCGTAGAGAACCAGCCACGCCTAGTGTCCTGGCAGAACAAGGGTATCGTCAGCAGCGAGTGCTAACTGAGCAGATGAAGACTGCGAAGCAATGAGCCGCCTCCGGCTGTTAGATGGGCGGGTTGTGCCTTGCGGCTGGAGCTCAACGGGCAATCGCTCCTGATCAAGAGCGCTCGCCGCTCAACTAGCTTGAGTGTGACCTGCTGTTCGAATCTCTCCTGGCGTGCCGGAGTGGTCAAAAGAGAGAACTCGCGGCCATCTTCCTGCCGCTAAAGCAGCGACATCGCCACGATCAACACATGAATGCCCATATAGATCACGATCAACGACCCGATCGTGAAAGGAACAGCCCGGATTTCGTGGCGCTGTTTCGACAGATAAGCGGCCGTATGCAACAGGCGCGCGACCACGAAAGCCCCCATCAATAGGCCGGCAAGCAGCAGCGATGGCCGAACGGCCACAAACAGCAGACCGGCCACCAGAAAGGCCGGAATGGCCTCCAGATCGTTCCGATGAATCCGGCGTGACCGATCGACATACTCATCGATCTGGAGTTGCTGCGCATGCGGATTGCGATTCGCGGGGCCGGGTATGAGATCTTCAGGATTCAGCAATCCAGATTCACTCTTGATCATGCGATAGACCGTCATCCAGCCCTGCCCCATGAGCTTCAAGACCATGATTGCAGCAGCAATCATGTAGACGAGAAAGACGGGGTTCTGGATGCTGTAGGGGTGCATGGTAGATGTCGTCCGATTTCAAAGATCCCGGGATCATCCGCAGTGACCGATTGGATGACGCGCAATACGCGCCTTGTCTATTCGGCAACGCCGACCATTCGCTGGGCTGACAGGTAACGCTCGAGGACCTCGTCCTGCTTGAAGAAGCGCATGGCGCGAAGCTCCCGTATCGTTGTCTTTTGCACGGCATCACGATTGCGGGTGATGTCGCGGGCTTCCTCCAGACGACCGGCAACCGCCAGATTCGCCGCCAGCATTCGATGGCCCGTCCCATTGCCCGGATTGTGTTGAACAGACTTGCGTGCCCAGGCAATACCCTCTTCGTGACGCCCAAGCGCGAAGCACGCCGAGGTCAAACCTGTCATCCAGAAATGGAGCATGTTGTCGTAGGGACTTAGAACGAGCGACCGGTCGAGGCACTCGATGGCGTTCTTGTAGTCGCCCCCCATACTGCCGATCATCCCCAGCACCCCCCAGGCAAACGCCGAACTCGGGTTGAGGCGCACCGCTTCCTCGCAGTGGATGCGTCCCTGATCGTTCTCACCGACCGGCCCGAACAGCGTGAATCCGTAAACAGCCTGGGCAAAGGCATCGGTACTGTCCTGCTCGACGGCACGGCGCCCCAGGTCAAGTGACTCGATTTTGGTTCCCAGCGGTGCATCCGCTCCAAGGGGGGCAGCCATGACGAGCCCCCAGGCCAGCCCCGCGAGCGTCGGAGTGCGGGTCGGGTCGAGGCGGAGAGACTGTCGAAGTAACTCTATCGCCTTCGTGATATCGCGACCGGTCCCGGCCCATAAATGAGGAAGCGCCTGCAGATAGAGGTCGTAAGCCGAAAGACTCGCTGGCGGCTTGCAGCGCGCGCGTTCGATTTCGGCATCTCGGACTGCCGGTTCAACTACCGCAGCGACGGTTCGGCTGATGTCATCCTGCAAATCAAAGACGTCGACGAGGGCGCGATCGTAACGATCCGACCAGACCTGAACGTCGCTCCCAGCATTGGTGAGTTCAGCCGAGACGCGGATGCGGTTGCCCGCCTTGCGCATGCTGCCGCTCAGGACATATTGAGCGCCGAGGAGCTCGGCGATCTGCCGAAGAGTCAGACCCTTGCCCTTGAAGGCGAAGCTAGAGCCGCGCGCGATGACTACGAGTCCGTGAAAGCGCGACAAGGCCGTGACGATGTCTTCAGTGACACCGTCAGTGAAGTAATCCTGCTCCGGATCGCCGCTCAGGTTCTGGAAAGGCAGGACCGCGAGCGAAGGCTTTTCGACGACCAGCATGGGCGCCGGCAAAGGTGGCGTAGATTTCGCGATCTCACTGACGGCTAACGATCTGCCCGACGGTTGTGTGCTGCTAAACTCGGAGGCGAGCGGCCCGGTTGTCACATCGGACTTCCTGTTCAGCTGGCGCTTGGGCCCTGCATCGAGTTCCTGGTAGCGTTCGAGCGCCGCAGCCTCTGCATTGCCTGGTTGCCCCACCTGTTCGATGTGTACGATCACGTATGGCTCACGCGTCGCCGCGTCGGCCTGCTCTTGCCAGAACCGCATGCTCATCTCGCGGTACATCGTTGTCGCGGTTGTGAGATGTTCGTTGGCCTGCTTGTGCGCGCCCTTGCGTCGGTAGAGCTTGCCGAGCCCGAGGTGGCAGTGGGCAACGACCGGGCTCATACCGTGCGATTCGGCGAGCGTCAGCGCCTGGCGGTAGTAGGCTTCACCGCTCTTGGCATCAAACCGATCAGGGTGGGTCGCGACGTCGCCGAGGAGGTGCAGCGCATGGGCTGCGAATCCGGGTTGGTGCGGTGAGAATTCGAGCGCGCGGGTGGCCAAACGCCGTGCGTTCTCGAGCCGGCCCAGCACCAGCGCAGCTCGACCCAGCCCGGCATAGAACCATCCGAGAGTACCGGTTTGTCCGCTAAATGCATGGCGCTCGAGAAGCTGCTCTCCTTCCTGTAGCCGACCTAAAGCCTCGCTGGTGTTGCCCAGCCGCGCTAAGCTCCAAGCCGAGAGGCTGATCGCGAAGGGAAGCAGTGGGACGACATTGCCAGCTCTGAGCACCGACGTCGCATGCTCGACTCCCGGGCTCGCCCGCGCCCAGTCGCCCCTCAGTAGATGAACACAGCTTGCAGCCAAGTGCGCCCAGCCTACCGTGTAGGCGTGCTGTGTCTGCGCCGCGAGCCGGAGTACCTGGTCTTCTAGCTCGGTCACTTGGGCGAAGCGGCCAAGCTCGGCCAGGCTGATGATCAGTCGACCTCGATCGTAGACGGATGGTGGAGTAGCGAGCCCGAAATCCTCCGTGAGGGAATCAGCAGGCAGCGAAGCCAGATTCTCGGTAGCGAGGATCGTCACGCGTTCGTGCTCGCCGCGGTAGAAATGCACCTGCTGCAGAATGGTCGTAGCAGGAACGAGGAGTTTCAAGTCGCCGAGGCGCTGCGCGATTTCCAGCGCCCGTGTACCGGTTAGAAGCGCCTTGTCCAACTCACCGAACAGTGCGTGAACGATGGTCATAAAGCTAAAAGCTCTGCAGCGCCGGCGCTCGTCGTTCAGACGCTCGGCGAGGGTCTTCGCTTCCTGTAGACGCTCCAGTGCCCGCCGGACTTCGCCGAGCTGGATCAGCACCTGCGGCAGTTCAAGCCGGATGTCGAAGGCCCGCTCCAGCGTGGACAGGTTCTCCGGCAACGACGAGAGGGTTCCCAGCGCCCGATCAAAGAACTCGACAGCCTCGCGGTTGGCCCAACGCGCGTAAGCAAGCCTGCCTGCCTCGACCGCATAGTCGATCGCCTCGCTGGCAAGGCCGGTGTCAGTGCGAAGCCCGGCGACGAGCGACCGGGTCACCGTGTCAGGTTCCGTATCCAGCTCGCGCTTGAGTAGCACGACGAGGTCCTGATAGTGCCTGAGCGCTTCGGCCTTACGTCCGGTGGCGGCCAGCGCCTGTACGATCACCCGATGTGCATCCTCCCGCAAGGCATTCAGTGCGACTGCACGATAAGCGACCCTAAGCGCGGACTCCGCATTTGCCGAGTACAATGCTTGCCCAGCGTGCTTGATCATGGCGTCGAGCGCCAGAGCTTCCAACCGCCGTCGCTCTGTGCCAAGCCAATCCGCCCAGGCCTCCTCTACGATATTCACATCGGCCAGTAGCGGACCTTGGTAGAGGTCGGCGGCCGCGGCGAGTGAACTGCGACTTCCTTCGCCACTCAATGCCTCTAGTCGTGCCACGTCGCAATCGATCATGCTGGGCGCGAGCCATACTTCGGCACCATCGCTCATGAGGGCGTTGTGGCCCAGCACCCGGCGCAACCTGAACAGGGCTTGGCGCAAGTTCTGTTGCGCTTGGGTCTCGAAATGCGAGCCCCAAAGCAAGGTCGCCAGTTTTTGCCGTGGTTGCGGCAAGGGGGCAGTGCAGGCCAAATATGCCAGCAGGCCGACGAGCTTCTTGCTGGGCAGCTCGACGGGCCCCTCCGGCCCGGTAAGCTCGAAGCGGGCCAGTAGCGAGAGGCCGAACTTCGGGAGCAGCACGTCTTTCATCTCTGCTCCTGCGCGATGCGCACACTGGCGCGTGACAGGAAGCCTGCATTTTTCACCATACAACCGCAAGGTTTAACGCAGTAGTAACGCTGAACCGCCCACAGATTCGCCGGAGGCTGTTTCGTTTGAGTCACGCCGCCATGGCTGGTTGGTCCAGTGTGGCGTAGTAGTGCTCCTCAGCCTCGGCCGGCCGGATGTTGCCAATGGGCTCCAGCAGCCGGCGATTATTGAACCAGTCCACCCATTCCAAGGTCGCGAACTCGACGGCCTCGAACGACCGTTAAGGCCTGCGCCGATGGATGACCTCGGCCTGTAGGGACCGTTGGCATGCGCAGCCGCACTGCGCGACCACGGGCCTCAGGCGAAAACTTGTTCGTTGTCTTGCTCGTCATGGCTCCGCCCTCCCAGCAGTTGGAGCCTCCGATAAACCCGGGGCGGTTCACGTCGGCGACGATCGTCTCCGACAACATGGTCTTGATCGGCATGCCATGGTCTTCGGAGAAGGGCACGACGTCGGTGTTGAGCAGATGCGCGGCGGTCGGCGACATCTTGTTGGTGTAGAGGCAACTCCACCTGAAGACGCTTAGGTCTTTCTTCGCGGGTCACGCCAATACGATGGACAGAATGCTGATCGTCACTGCGGACTGGGATGAATGCGCAGCACAGCTCTGCGACAGCGATGAAGGCAAGGCCTTGGGCTGAAGGCTGGCCGCCCCCATCCCTGAAGTTGCTGCGTCTGCTTCACACCGAAGCTGAACACCAGGGGCTATGGCTGCCTGATCGATCCGGCTCTAACCCGAGATCGTCGTACTAACCAACCGTCAGATACACCACGCCATGCGGCACGATCCTTTTGGCTTCCAACGTCGTCCTCGAAAGCCTTACTTCGGCGGGCAGCCGGCAGAAAACAAGCTCACCAGGTGAGTCGGAATCCGGCGCGCAGCGAGTGGTTGTCGGTGCCGCCGCCGACCTCGCCGTCATAGGAGATGAAGAGGGAGGTGCGGTCGCTGAGCGCGGTGGCGGCGGAGAAGCCGATCACCGCACTGTCGCGCTGCGGCGTGGCACCGAACACGGTGAACTGGCTCACAGGCGCGGCGGCGAAGGCTGCCGTCATCGGCCGTGCGGTGTCGGCGAACTCGTGCATCCAGCCCAGACGGAGGCCGAGGTCGAGCAGAGTGCCGCCGATATCGAAGCCGCCGGCGAGGTCGACGCCGAAGGTCGTGCGGACCGAGGTGGTGGTCTGGCTGGCGACCGCGAGGTTGAACAAGCCGCCGCCATACTCGGTGAAGGCCGCCTGATTGATCGAGCCGATCTGCAGGCGCGCGAACGGGCTGATCGAGGTGTTGGCGCCGAGGCCGAGGCCAAACTTGTAGCCGGTCTCGATCTGGCCGAGGAACTGGTTGGCCGAGGTGTTGCCGTTGGCGATGCCGGTGGGATTGCCGGGCAGCGAGATCACGCGCTGCATGCGGTTGCTGGCATTGGCATAGCCCGCCAGGGCATCGGCGTAGAAGCCGGGTCCGCTACCGTTCTGGGTGAACGAGCCGTAGAGCGCGACGGAGAAGGCGTCGGAGTATCCGTTGCCGGAGAAGCCGTTGACCCACTGCGTGCCCGAGGTGTAGCCGCCGGCGATGCCGACAAGGAAGCGGGGATCGAGGCGATAGTCGACACCGAAGGCGGTGCCGCCCATCGTGTAGGTGAAGCCGGAAGCGTTGGCGTCACCCAGCACGCTGCCGGTGCTGCCGATACCAGCGAGCCAGGCGCCGAAGCGGCTGGGCTGGGCGGTGTCGCAGGCAACGTCGCACGCCTCTGCCAGCGCAACCCGCTGCGGCCCACCGAGACCCGCCCCGCGTTCGGTTGCCATCTGTCGGCCGACCGAGTTCATGAACAACTGCGAGGCACGCGTGTTGAGCGTGCCGAAGTCGGCATAGGGCTGACCGCTCAGGGCCTGGAAGGCCGAGGCGCCCTGCGCCGTCGGCAGGTTGGCCATCACGGTGACAAGACCGCCAACATTACCGCTGGCGGCAATCGCATCCAGCGCGCCGCCGACCGCCTGCTGGTTGACCGTTTGGCCAGCCGAACTAAAGGCATTCGGTGCTAGTACCAGAGAGACAGAGATCACCCCGCCATTGAGCGATACCTTCGGCGTCAGGAAGCCGACGCCGCCGGCCACGTCGCCGAGCCAAACCGTGCCCCCCGCCTCAGTCGTGACAATCGTGTAGGTCGTGTTGGGCACGTAGGTGCCGGCCTGCGGTACGATCTGGAGCAGACCGGCGTTGATCATCACCTTATGGTCAGCGCCGATGACACTGATCCGGTCGCTATCGCCTTGCGGATTGATCTCCACCGCCAGCGTTCCACTAGTGAAGGTGAAATTACCGTTGACCGTCATGTGGCCGATCGAGTTTCCCGGATTGACGATGCCGCCGTGGTTGGTGATGTCGCCGGTGATTTCGCCCGTACCGCTCAGAATGCCGCCGTTGACGGTGACGTTGCTATTCAGCGTGCCGTTGACTGCAAGGCCTCCGTTATTGAGCGTCGTGCCACCTCCTACGCTGCTGGTCCCGGTGAGATTTACCTTCCCGGTGCCGTTCTTGATCAGCGCGCCGCTTCCTGCCATGTGGCCGGCATAGATGCCGTCTGAGGTTTGGTCGAAGATGACAGTGGCGTTGTTGAGGATGTTGCCCTGCAGGGAACTGGTCGTACCCTGCAGAATGCCGGCGAGGACGTTTGTGCCTTCGCTGTAGTTGTTCGTGCCATTCAGGATCAGCTTGCCGGCGCCGCTTTTGGTGAGACTGCCGATACCCGAGATTGGGCTTCCGTAGGTGCCATCAGTACCTTGGTCGAATGTGACCGATCTTGCACTCGGGTTGTTCTTGTTTAAGTCGAAAATGATAGCACCTCGCAAGCTGGAGGTGTTGCCTTGCACCATTCCGCCGTTGATCGTGAGCCAGCCATGAGAACTGTTGGCACCCGTGAGTATGAGGGTGCCATCAGCGACCTTGGTAAGGCCGCCCGGTCCGTCGACGATCCCGCTCAGGGTGAGGGTCTTGCCGCTATCGACGAGGAACACACCGCCGGAACCCGGTCCACCCTCCAGCTGGAAGTTTCGCAGGCTGGTGAAGGTCTCTGACGCGCGCAGGGCACCATTGTCCTTCAGGGTGACGCCCGTCCCCGATGCGCCGAGCTTGTCGTCGGAGGCCACCCGCAGCGTTCCGCGCGTCACGAGGGTGCCTCCGGTGTAGGATGTCTCTCCGGTCACCCAGAGTTCGCCGTCGCCGCTCTTGATGAACTGGCCGTTACCGCTGATGTCGCCGGTCCAGGCAATTGGATGCAGCGCCACGTCGATGCCGCCGCCGGAGCCGACTAGGGTTATGTTGCGACCCATATCGGTTGCCGCGGGTGTGTCCTTGGTCGTTCCGATCGACCCACCGTTCAGCGTGATTGCCGAGCCGGCTGCGCCGAGGATTGCCGCATTGGTGAATCGCAGAACTCCTCCGGTAACCAGGGTGCCGCCGGTGTAGGTGTTGCTCCCGGTAAGGCGGAGTTCACCGGCGCCGCTCTTGATGAACTGGCCGGCGCCGCTGATGTTGCCGATCCAGGTTAAAGGATTCTTCACCACGTCGATGCCGCCGGAGCTGATCAGGTCGAGGCCGCGCACAATCGAGATGTTCGAGGGCGTATCGATAGTCGTTCCGATCGACCCGCCATTCAGCGTCACAGCCGCACCGACTGCGCCCAGATTAGCGTCGGTGTTGAAGCGCAGGCGGCCGCCGGTGACTTTGGTGCCGCCGACGTAGCTGTTGGTTCCAGTGAGCAAGAGTTCGCCATCGCCGCTTTTGATGAGCTGACCGAGGCCGGTGATGTTGCCGCTCCAGATCAGTGGATTTTTAGCTACGTCGATGCCGCCGCTGAACAGGTCGATCCTGTGGCTGATCAAGGTATTCGCGGGCGTATCGATGGTCGTTCCGATCGACCCGCCTTGCAGCGAGACCCCCCACCACCACACGGGACCCAGGCTGGCGGCGGTGGCAACACGCAGAAAACCGCCTTTGACGGTCGTGTCCCCCGTGTAGGCATTCACCGCCGTCAAGATGGTCGTGCCAGCGCCGGCCTTAACCAGCGACCAGCTTCCAGCACCGCCGCCTGCGCCCTGCTGATCGACGATGGCGTCGTTGATCGTTTGAGTCTGCCCAGCATCAGGGGCGAGGAGCAAAGTCCCCTTGCCTTGAAGGAAGATACCCGATCCAGCTGCGCTGCCCGCCTGTCCTTCGCTGCTTCCGCCGCCGACGACCTTGTTTCCGGAAAGACCGAGGGAGCCCCCCAAAGTCAGGGTCCCGCCCTCCTGGACAAAGACTGCCCCGCCGAGCCCGGCGCCACCGCCGCCGCTTGTGAGTTTCCCGGCGCCCCCAAAGAGCCCACCTCCTCCCGCGATGGAGGTACCGGCCGCGCCTCCGCCACCGCCGCCGAAGCCGCCGATTCCACCGCCTAGTTGCCCAGGGTTGCCATGTCCGCCGCCACCGCCGCCGCCAAATCCACCGAAGCCTCCAGTGTGCTGGGAAAACCCATCACCGCCGGTGGGCATTCCACCGCCGCCGCTTTGTAACCCGCTGCCGTTGTTGCCGTCGGGTGCGATTAGTCCATAGCTGCCTCCGCCTCCATTGGTGACGAAGGAACCAATGTTGTTGCTGATTCCGCCATCTCCACCAATCGCCGCGCCTTCCAGCAACCTGACATTGGTCGCCGTCACATTGGCGCCCGTGGCGACGAAGAGTGCACCACCAAGTCCAGCGCCGCCGCCGCCGCCGCCCCCGTTTAGACCGTTTCCTCCTTTGCCGCCCTGCGCCTTGGCGTTAGCAATGGTGAGATTGTTGACGGCGACCGTACCGGACTGCACGAACAGACCGCGATACTGGTTATTGCCCGACAGGGTGAAACTGGCGCCGTTGATGGTTACGTTTCTCGTCACGGCCGGCAGGTTGGCAGTCAGGGTAATGTTGGCGCTGAAGGTGATGGTGTCACCGATGCCCGCATTGCTGATCGCGTTCGAGAGCTGCGCTTCGTTGGCGACGTTGATATTCGCGGCACTTGCCGGCAAGGCCATCCATAGCACCGCCGCGGCGACGAGGGCGGCCGGCGGCGCACCCGACCCTCGCGTGGAACACCACGTTTCGCCGTACTGGCGGAGGCTCGTCATTTTCAGGGCGACCGCGGCACGGGTCTGGCTCATGGGATCCTCGATTGGCGTCGTGTGGTGGCTGCTGTCTTCCGAATTCACACGCGCCGCTTGCGGGCCACGGTGTTCCTAGTCGCCAGGCCAGTATTGAAGCCCAGCGCCGACGTCGCCGGCGTCAATCCAGCGTTATACGGGCGTGAATTTTTCCCGGAGAATCCTGAAAAGCGCAGAGTGCACGTACTGGAAGGGTATCACCGTGCAAATGCTGCATGCGCCGATAGGGCGCTGGCCGACGACTGCTTCGTACTCGTAGAGCATTCAGCCATCGCAGATCTCTCAGCGGCAGAAGCAACAGCGCTTTGGCTACCGCCGCTATCTTCTGCCGTGGCAAGAGTCCCAAGCCCCTGCAAGACTCGATCAAGGCGCTTCGAATGGTCTCTGCGGAACGGTCCATGTACGCCCCTCGCCAAGCGGCGAAGAAAACGCTGCTTGTGGTCCCCCAATTGCACTTTCCTTCAAATCAGGCAGACAATGTGGATAGGATCGCCTGCCGCTCTGATCCGCACGTCGGCGACGGCTTCCTTCGCAGCGGCCCGGGCTTCCTCCGTTGTCAGCCCCATGCGAGCGGCGACTTCCGCAAGCACTACCCACTGCCGGTCTGCTCGCATGACGCGCAACTCGCCGCACAAGGCATCGGCTAGTTTACGG
>NZ_SCVC01000050.1 GCF_004297405.1 Reyranella sp. | reverse complement strand
CGTCTTCGCCAGGATCTTCGTGATCGCCGCCGTCAGCGACGTCTTCCCGTGGTCAACGTGACCGATCGTTCCAATGTTGCAGTGCGGCTTGTTCCGCTCAAACTTCGCCTTCGTCATGGTCTTTGGTCCCTGGTCAAATCAGTTCTGGTTCGATCGGCGGCGGCGTTAGCCTGCCAGCTTGGCAACAACTTCGTCCGCAACGGCCTGCGGAACAGGCGCGTAGTGGTCGAACGTCATGGTGTAGGCCGCGCGTCCCTGGGTCATCGACCGCAGCGTATTCACGTAGCCGAACATGTTGGCGAGCGGCACCATGGCATCGATAACCTGCGCGTTGCCGCGGGCATTCATGCCGAGGATCTGGCCACGGCGGCTGTTCAAGTCGCCGATGCAGTCACCCATGTAGTCGTCGGGCGTTACCACCTCGACCTTCATGATTGGCTCAAGCAGCTTGCACTGCGCCTTCGCGAGGCCCTCACGGAACGCCGCGCGGGCAGCGATTTCGAAGGCCAACACGCTCGAGTCAACGTCGTGGTAGTTACCGTCGACCAGCGTCGCCTTGAAGTCGATCACCGGGAAACCGGCGAGCACGCCAGTCTCACGCGAGGCTTCGAGGCCCTTCTCGACGCCGGGAATGAATTCCTTGGGCACCGAGCCGCCGACGATCTTGTTCTCGAACGAGTAACCCGACCCGGGCTCGCCCGGCTCGAACACGATCTTGACGCGCGCAAACTGGCCCGACCCACCGGACTGCTTCTTGTGGGTGTAGTCGATCTCGGACTTACGGCCGAGCGTCTCGCGATAGGCAACCTGCGGGGCGCCGACATTGGCATCGACCTTGTAGGTCCGGCGCAGGATGTCGACCTTGATCTCGAGATGGAGCTCGCCCATGCCCTTGATGACGGTCTGGCCGGTCTCCTGGTCGGTGGTGACGCGGAAGGTCGGGTCTTCCTGGACGAGACGACCCAACGCCTGGCCCAACTTCTCCTGGTCGGCCTTCGACTTCGGCTCGATCGCCAGCTCGATGACAGGCTCCGGGAAGTCCATCTTTTCGAGGATTACCGGATTGTCAGGCGAGCACAGCGTATCGCCAGTGGTGACGCTCTTGAGGCCGGCCAGGGCGATGATGTCGCCAGCGCGCGCTTCCTTCACGTCTTCACGGTTGTTGGCGTGCATCAGCAACATGCGGCCGATACGCTCCTTGCGATCCTTCGTGCTGTTCAGCACGCCGGTCGCCGATTCGAGCACGCCCGAGTAGACGCGCGCGAAGGTGAGCGAACCGACGAACGGATCGGTCATGATCTTGAACGCCAGAGCCGACAGCGGCGCGTCGTCGCTCGACGGCAGCGAGATCGCCTCGTCGGTGCCCATCTTCACGCCCTTGACGTCTTCGACGTCGGTCGGCGCCGGCAGGTAGTTCACGACGGCGTCGAGCATGGGCTGCACGCCCTTGTTCTTGAACGATGAACCGCACAGCACCGGGACAAACGCATAGGAGATCGTGCCCTTGCGGATGCACTTGATCAGCGTATCGTAGTCGGGCTCTTCACCGCCCAAGTACTTCTCTAGGGCCACGTCGTCCTGTTCGACGGCCATCTCGATCAGCTTGCTGCGATACTCGGCAGCCTTTTCCTTCATGTCCGCCGGGATCTCGACGACCTCATACTTGGCGCCAAGCGTCTCTTCGAGCCAGATGATCGCCTTGTTTGCGACCAGGTCGACGATGCCCTTGAACTCGGCTTCCGTGCCGATCGGCATCTGGGTCACGAGCGGCTTGCTGCCCAGACGATCGACGATCATGTCGACAGTACGCCAGAAGTTGGCGCCGGTACGATCCATCTTGTTGATGAAGCACATGCGCGGCACGCCGTACTTGTCGGCCTGACGCCACACCGTCTCGGACTGCGGCTCGACGCCGGCCACCGAGTCGAACACGCAAACCGCGCCATCGAGTACGCGCAGCGAACGCTCAACTTCGATCGTGAAGTCGACGTGGCCTGGCGTATCGATGATGTTCACACGATAGCTGACGCCGGCATACGGACCGGTCTCGACCTTCCAAAAGCAGGTCGTCGCGGCGGACGTGATGGTGATGCCGCGCTCTTGCTCCTGCTCCATCCAATCCATCGTCGCGGCGCCGTCGTGCACTTCGCCGATCTTATGCGACTTGCCGGTGTAGTAGAGAATGCGCTCGGTCGTCGTCGTCTTGCCGGCGTCGATATGCGCCATGATACCGATGTTACGGTAGTGCGCGATGGGAGTGGTACGAGCCATGGAGGGGGCTTTCTAGAAACGGAACCTGGAGGACGCTTACCAGCGGTAATGCGCAAACGCCTTGTTGGCGTCGGCCATCTTGTGAGTGTCCTCGCGCTTCTTCACGGCGTTGCCGCGGCGATTGAAGGCGTCGAGCAGCTCGGCTGAGAGCTTCTCCTGCATGCTGTGGCCCGAACGGTCGCGCGCTGCCTGGATGATCCAGCGGATGGCGAGAGCCTGGCGGCGCTCCGGGCGGACTTCCACCGGCACCTGGTAGGTCGCACCACCGACGCGGCGCGAGCGCACTTCGACGGCCGGCTTCACGTTCTCCAGAGCCTCGTGGAAGGCCGGGACCGGATCTTGCTTGAGCTTGGTCTCGATCTCCTCGAGCGCACCATAGACGATGTGCTCGGCGACCGACTTCTTGCCGCGTTCCATCAGCGTGTTCATGAACTTGCTGAGGACGATATCACCGAACTTGGCGTCCGGCAGGACTTCACGCTTTTCTGCTGCGCGACGACGGGACATGCTTTCCTCCCCGCCTTACTTCGGACGCTTCGCGCCGTACTTCGAACGGCGTTGCTTGCGGTCCTTGACACCCTGCGTATCGAGAGTGCCGCGAATGATGTGATAGCGGACGCCCGGAAGGTCCTTCACGCGGCCACCGCGGATCATGACAACCGAATGCTCCTGCAGATTGTGCCCCTCGCCCGGGATGTAGCTCACCACCTCGTAGGCATTGGTGAGGCGCACCTTGGCGACCTTGCGCAGCGCCGAGTTCGGCTTCTTCGGAGTCGTGGTGTAGACGCGTGTGCACACGCCGCGCTTCTGCGGGCAGGCCTGCAGCGCCGGGACCTTGTTGTGCGTCTTGAGGCCGTGGCGCTGCTTGCGGATCAACTGGTTGATAGTCGGCATCGATTTCGGTTTCCTTACCGCCGTCTCGGGTCCGCCCAACATCGGCCGCGTGGCGCAAAGCGAATGTGCACGGGCATGGCGGCAAAAGCGCAGCCCCGCGCAAGGAAAAAGCTTTGCGGCCGAATGGCCTGACTTGTAGCGGTCCTCGACGTCAGGCTGCGTTTTGGCTCACGCCAACCACCAGCCCCTCGACGAGGTGGCGCGCTTATATGGCCCAGTCACTTGCAGGTCAAGCGCGCTGCACGCCTTTTCGCTTTGATTTCGTTGGTTATTCTGGGCTTGCCGGACTCGACTCGTTCCTGACTCGCGATCCTTGTGAGACGCAAGAATCTAACAACCATATCTTGTGGGTTCGCACCCTTCCCGACACAAGTTTACTTCGGCGATCGCCTAAGGTATGTGCATGGCCATGTTGCGCAGAAACCCGCGAACGAATTCGGCCACCAAAGGCAGCTTTGGGGCAGGGAGAGTCGTGCGCGATCGTTTGATCTAGAAGTCGACTTCAAAACCCTGACCCCGCCGCGACGGCTGGGGTCACGCGCAACGGATCCCGCCCTCCGGTCAACGGAAGCGAGACCGATATGCCACCCGCCCATTCAATGCCGCCGACACCGGTGCTCCAAACGCCGCGCCTCGTCCTGCGTCCGGTGTGTAGCAAGGACGCCCCGGTCATCCAGCGCCGCTTTCCGCGCTGGGAGGTGGTGCGCTGGCTGAATGCTCGCATCCCCTGGCCCTACCCCGCCGATGGCGCTGCCGCCTATGTTGCGGCCTGCCTCGACGAGATGGCGCGGGGAGAGAAGTCCCACTGGGCGATCATCCCCAAGTCGGGTCCGGCTGACCTGATCGGAGTCATCGACCTCTGGCCCGACGATGGCGACAGCCACGACCAGCGCGGCTTCTGGCTCGATCCTGACTTCCAGGGCAAGGGCCTGATGACCGAAGCGGCGGATCGCGTGACCGATTACGCCTTCCGGACGCTGGACTGGCCGCATCTGTGGCTGACGAACGCGCAGGACAACCACGCCTCCCGGCGCATCAAGGAGAAGCAGGGTGCACGGCTGGTCGACCTGAGGATCGGTAACTATGTCGGCGGTCGTGGACCTCTCATGGTCTGGCAGTTGACTCAGGAGAACTGGCTCATCCGGCAGGCCGCACCGTCCGTCGCGGCATGAAGACCAAACTAAAGATAAAGGCCGTCATCTTGCGATGACGGCCTTTGAATTTTCAGGCGTCCACTGATCAGGCTGATCAGTCGGCCGCGCGCTCTTCCTCGAGCGTCGGGACAGGCTGGTCCTCGCCGTCGGCGCCGGCGGCCAGGATGGCCCGGTCACGCTGGGCGGCGATTGCCTTCAGACGGTTCACGACTCCGCCAGTGCCCGCTGGGATCAGGCGGCCGACGATGACGTTCTCCTTCAAGCCCTGCAGGTTGTCGACACGGCCCGAAACAGCCGCCTCGGTCAGTACGCGGGTGGTCTCCTGGAAGGAGGCCGCCGAGATGAACGACTTGGTCTGCAGGCTGGCCTTGGTGATGCCGAGCAGCACCGGGTCCGCCTTGGCAGGCTTCATCTTCTCGACCAGCAGCTTGGCGTTCTCCGCCTCGAACTCCTGCTTGTCGACCTGTTCGCCGATCAGGAACGTCGAGTCGCCGGCGTCGGTGATCTCGACCTTCTGCAGCATCTGACGCGCGATCGTCTCGATGTGCTTGTCGTTGATCTTCACGCCCTGCAGTCGATAGACCTCCTGGATCTCGTTCACGAGATATTCGGCCAGCTTCTCGATGCCGAGCACGCGCAGGATGTCGTGCGGCACTGGGTTGCCGTCGATCAGAAGATCGCCGCGTTCCACGTAGTCGCCTTCCTGAACCGCGATGCGCTTGCCCTTCGGGATCAGGTACTCGACCGGCTCCGCATTCTCGCCTTCCGGCACGATCAGGATGCGGCGCTTGCTCTTGTAGTCCTTGCCGAACTCGATGCGGCCGGCGATGTCGCAGATGATCGCGAAATCCTTCGGCTTGCGGGCTTCGAACAGCTCCGCCACGCGCGGCAGACCGCCCGTGATGTCGCGGTTCTTGCCACCCTCACGCGGGATACGCGCGAGGATGTCACCGGCATGGACGTCCTGGCCGTTCTCGACCGAGAGCACCGAGTCGAGCGACAGCAGGTAGCGAGCCTCCTGGCCGTTGCCCAGCATGATCGGGTTGCCATCGGCATCGTGGATGGCGATGCGCGGACGCAGATCGCCACCGCGCGGCTGGCCCTTCCAGTCGACGACGACACGGTTGGAGATGCCCGTCGAGTCGTCGATCACTTCGCGCATCGACACGCCTTCGACGAGGTCGACGTAGACCGCCTTACCCGCCTTTTCGGTGATGATCGGCAGGGTGTACGGATCCCACTCGGCGAGCTTCTGGCCCTTCGAGACAGGCGTGTCGTTGTCGACCAGCAGGCGCGCACCATAGGGCACGCGATGCTTGGCACGCTCGCGCTGGGCGCCGTCGATCAACACCAGCTCGGTGTTACGGCCCATCACGACCGGAACGCCCTGGCTGTTGATCACGACGTTGCGGTTGCGCACCTGGATGGTGCCGTCATGGCTCGCTTCGATGTTCGACTGCTCCGCACCACGCTGCGCGGCGCCGCCGATGTGGAAGGTACGCATGGTGAGCTGCGTGCCCGGCTCGCCGATCGACTGGGCGGCAATGACGCCCACCGCCTCGCCGATGTTGACCTTCGTACCGCGGGCCAGATCGCGGCCGTAGCACTTGCCGCAAACACCGATCTTGGTATCGCAGGTCAGCACCGAGCGGATGCGGATCTCTTCGATCCCGGCCTTCTCGATCTGCTCGACCTTGACCTCGTCGATCAGTTCGCCGGCCTTGCTGATCAGCGTGCCGTTCACCGGATCGACGATGTCGTCCAGCGCCGTGCGACCGAGGACTCGCTCCGAGAGCGGCTCGATCACGTCACCGCCATCGACAACGGCGCGCATGGTGAGGCCACGCTCGGCGCCGCAATCTTCCTCGATGATGATGCAGTCCTGCGCCACGTCGACCAGACGGCGGGTCAGGTAACCCGAATTCGCCGTCTTGAGCGCGGTGTCGGCCAGGCCCTTACGCGCGCCGTGGGTGGAGTTGAAGTACTCCAGCACCGACAGGCCTTCCTTGAAGTTCGAGATGATCGGCGTCTCGATGATCTCGCCCGAGGGCTTGGTCATCAGGCCGCGCATGCCGGCGAGCTGCTTCATCTGCGTCGCCGAACCACGCGCGCCGGAATGGGCCATCATCCACACCGCGTTGACCGGACGACCCGGCTTCGGCGTCGAAATGCCCTTCATCATCTCCTCGGCCACGCGATCCGAGCAGCGCGACCAGGCGTCGACGACCTTGTTGTACTTCTCACCCGAGGTGATCAGGCCGTCCTGGTACTGCTGCTCGTATTCCTTGACCTCCTTCTGGGTCTGGGCGACCAGCTTCTCCTTGGTCACCGGGATGACGAGGTCGTCCTTGCCGAACGAGATGCCGGCACGGCAGGCGTGATAGAAGCCGAGACCCATCAGGCGATCGGCGAAGATCACCGTCTCCTTCTGACCGCAGTGGCGGTAGACGGAGTCGATGACGTTCTGCAGGTCCTTCTTGGTCAGCAGGCGGTTGATCAACGAGAACGGCAGGTTCTCGTGCTTGGGCAGGATCTGCGCCAGCAGGACACGACCCGGCGTGGTCTCGACCACGCGTTGGGCCAGGACGCCCTTGTCGTCATAGGCCTCCAGACGCATCTTGATCTTGGCGTGCATCGAGAGCGTGCGGCTGTGCAGCGCGTGCTCGAGATCGCCGATGTCTGAGAACAGCGAACCCTCGCCCGGCTCCCCGTCGCGCTCGAGCGTGATGTAGTAGATGCCGAGCACGATGTCCTGCGACGGCACGATGATCGGCTTGCCGCTGGCGGGCGAGAGGATGTTGTTGGTCGACATCATCAGCACACGCGCTTCGAGCTGGGCTTCCAGAGACAGCGGCACGTGTACCGCCATCTGGTCGCCGTCGAAGTCGGCATTGAACGCCGTGCAGACCAGTGGATGGAGCTGGATCGCCTTGCCCTCGATCAGCACCGGCTCGAAGGCCTGGATGCCGAGACGATGCAGGGTCGGCGCGCGGTTCAGCAGCACGGGATGCTCGCGGATGACTTCCTCGAGGATATCCCACACTTCCGGCCGCTCCTTCTCGACCATGCGCTTGGCGGCCTTGATGGTGTTCGCCATGCCGTAGTTCTGCAGCCGCGAGTAGATGAACGGCTTGAACAGCTCGAGCGCCATCTTCTTCGGCAGGCCGCACTGGTGCAGCTTGAGTTCGGGACCGACGACGATGACCGAGCGGCCCGAATAGTCGACGCGCTTGCCGAGCAGGTTCTGACGGAAGCGGCCCTGCTTGCCCTTCAGCATGTCGCTGAGCGACTTCAGCGGACGCTTGTTGGCGCCGGTGATGACGCGGCCACGGCGGCCGTTGTCGAACAGGGCGTCGACCGACTCCTGCAGCATGCGCTTCTCGTTACGCACGATGATATCGGGTGCACGCAGCTCCATCAGGCGCTTCAACCGGTTGTTACGGTTGATGACGCGGCGATAGAGGTCGTTGAGGTCGGAGGTCGCGAAACGGCCGCCGTCGAGCGGCACCAGCGGGCGCAGCTCGGGCGGGATCACCGGCACCAGCTCGAGGATCATCCACTCCGGACGAGCACCGGACTCGATGAAGTTCTCGCAGAGCTTCAGGCGCTTCACGAGCTTCTTGCGCTTGGCCTCGGAGGTCGTCTCGCGCAGCTCTTCGCGCAGACGCGGACGCTCCTCGTTGAGGTCGATCGCCTGCAGCATGGCGCGGATCGCCTCGGCGCCGATCTCGGCTTCGAAGGAGCCGTCGCCGTACTCGTCGAGTGCGTTGAGGTACTGATCCTCGTTCAGGAGCTCGCGATACTTGAGGGCGGTCAGGCCGGGGTTGGTGACGACGTAGTTCTCGAAGTAGAGAATCTTCTCGAGATCACGCAGCGTCATGTCCAGCAGCAGGCCGATGCGGCTCGGCAGCGACTTCAGGAACCAGATGTGCGCCACCGGCGAGGCCAGTTCGATGTGGCCCATGCGCTCGCGGCGCACCTTGGTGAGCGTCACCTCGACGCCGCACTTCTCGCAGGTGATGCCGCGGAACTTCATGCGCTTGTACTTGCCGCACAGGCACTCGTAGTCCTTGATCGGTCCGAAGATGCGGGCGCAGAACAGCCCGTCCCGCTCCGGCTTGAACGTGCGGTAGTTGATGGTCTCCGGCTTCTTGATCTCGCCGTGGCTCCAGGTGCGGATGCGCTCCGGGCTGGCGATCGAGATGCGGATCTCGTCGAAGGTCGGCGTGCCTTGCGGCTGGCCTAGTACGTTGATGAGGTCGGTCATCTTTATGGTCCTCATTTCACCCCTTTTGGGGGCTCGTTGGACTTAATTCGCGAAAGCAGAGAGGTCGTCGGCCACGCTCACGTGGCCGACTGGTTCAGTTCGACGTTGAGGCCGAGCGAGCGCAGCTCCTTGACCAGAACGTTGAAGGACTCGGGGATACCCGCTTCGAAGGTGTCGTCGCCGCGCACGATGGCCTCGTAGACCTTGGTGCGGCCGGCCACGTCGTCCGACTTGACGGTGAGAATCTCCTGCAGCGTGTAGGCGGCCCCATAGGCCTCGAGTGCCCACACCTCCATCTCGCCGAAGCGCTGACCGCCGAACTGGGCCTTGCCGCCCAGCGGTTGCTGGGTAACGAGGCTGTAGGGGCCAATCGACCGCGCGTGGATCTTGTCGTCCACGAGATGGTGCAGCTTCAGCATGTAGATGTAGCCGACAGTCACCTTGCGATCGAACGGCTCGCCAGTGCGGCCGTCGACCAGGGTGACCTGGCCCGACTTGTCGAGACCCGCCATCTCCAGCATGCCGACGATGTCGGCTTCGTGGGCGCCGTCGAACACCGGAGAGGCGAAGGGCACGCCCTTCGAGAGGTTGCGGGCGAGCTCGATCGTCTGCTCGTCGTCGAGGTTGGCGATGTCGTTCTTGAAGGTCTTCTCGCCGTAGATGTCACGCAGGTGCTTCTTGATCTGCGCCACCGACGACTCGCGGGCGTTTGCCAGCATCTCGCCGATCTTCTTGCCGAGACCCGCCGCGGCCCAGCCGAGGTGAGTTTCGAGAATCTGACCGACGTTCATGCGCGACGGCACGCCGAGCGGGTTCAGCACGATGTCGACCGGGCCACCCTCCTCGAGATACGGCATGTCCTCGAGCGGCATGATGCGCGAGATCACGCCCTTGTTGCCGTGACGGCCGGCCATCTTGTCGCCCGGCTGCAGCTTGCGCTTGGTCGCAACGAAGACCTTGACCATCTTCATCACGCCCGGCGGCAGTTCGTCGCCGCGCTGCAGCTTGTCGACCTTGCTGTCGAACCGGTCCTGCAGGCGCTTCATCGACTCGTCGAACTGCTTGTTCAGCGCCTCGATCTCGGACTGCTTCTTGTCGGTCTTGACCGCGATCTGCCGCCACTGGCCAGGCGTGTACTCGCCCAGCACCTGGTCGGTGATGCGGGTGCCCGGCTTCAGGCCCTTCAACCCGCCAGCCACGACCTGGTTCATCAGCATTTCCTGGATCTGGCTGTAGAAGCTGCGCTCCAGGATGGCCTTTTCGTCGTCACGGTCCTTGGCGAGACGCTCGATCTCGTCACGCTCGATGGCGAGAGCACGCTCGTCCTTGTCGACGCCGCGGCGGTTGAAGACGCGGACTTCGACCACGGTGCCTTCGACGCCCGGCGGCACCTTCAGCGAGGTGTCGCGCACGTCGGCCGCCTTCTCGCCGAAGATGGCGCGCAGCAGCTTCTCTTCCGGCGTCATCGGGCTCTCGCCCTTCGGCGTCACCTTGCCGACCAGGATGTCGCCCGCCTTCACCTC
Source organism: Reyranella sp. (assembly GCF_004297405.1). Classification (GTDB taxonomy): domain Bacteria; phylum Pseudomonadota; class Alphaproteobacteria; order Reyranellales; family Reyranellaceae; genus Reyranella. Next base: position 6,539 of record NZ_SCVC01000050.1, on the reverse strand, counting down.
GGCGCCGATGTAGACGATGCCCGCCTCGTCGAGGTTCTTGAGCGCTTCCTCGCCGACGTTCGGGATGTCGCGGCTGATCTCCTCCTGGCCGAGCTTGGTGTCGCGGGCCATGACCTCGAACTCCTCGATGTGGATCGAGGTGAACACGTCATCGCGCACGATGCGCTCGGAGAGCAGGATCGAGTCTTCGAAGTTGTAGCCATTCCACGGCATGAACGCGACGAGCACGTTGCGGCCGAGAGCGAGCTCGCCATCGCGGGTCGACGGACCGTCGGCCACGATGTCACCCCTCTTCACCTGGTCGCCGACCTTCACGAGCGGCTTCTGGGTGATGCAGGTGCTCTGGTTGGAACGCTGGAACTTCAGCAGGTTGTAGATGTCGACTGCCGGCCGGTTCGGGCCGACGTCTTCCGTCGCGCGCACGACGATACGCATGGCGTCGACCTGGTCGACGATGCCGGTGCGGCGCGCCGCGATGGCGACGCCAGAGTCACGGGCGACGACCTCTTCCATGCCGGTGCCGACCAGCGGCGATTCGGCCTGGATGAGCGGCACCGCCTGGCGCTGCATGTTCGAGCCCATCAGCGCACGGTTGGCGTCGTCGTTCTCGAGGAACGGGATCAGCGCCGCAGCGACGGAGACGATCTGCTTGGGCGAGACGTCGACGAAGTCGATCGTCTCGGGCCGGCCGAGAATGTACTCGCCACCCTTGCGGCACTGGACCAACTCGGACACGAACTTGCCCTTGGCGTCGATCTCGGCATTGGCCTGGGCGACCGTGTAGCGGCCCTCCTCCATCGCCGAGAGATAGACGACCTCGTCGCTGACGCGGCCGGCGACGACCTTGCGGTACGGGCTCTCGATGAAACCGTACTGGTTGACGCGGGCGTAGGTCGCCAGCGAGTTGATCAGACCGATGTTCGGGCCTTCCGGCGTTTCGATCGGGCAGATGCGGCCGTAGTGCGTCGGATGCACGTCGCGCACCTCGAAGCCGGCGCGCTCGCGCGTCAGACCGCCCGGTCCCAGCGCCGAGAGACGACGCTTGTGCGTCACTTCGGACAGTGGGTTGGTCTGGTCCATGAACTGGCTGAGCTGGCTCGAGCCGAAGAACTCGCGCACCGCCGCCGCCGCCGGCTTGGCGTTGATCAGGTCGTGCGGCATCACGGTGTCGATGTCGATCGAACTCATGCGCTCGCGGATCGCCCGCTCCATGCGCAGCAGGCCGACGCGATACTGGTTCTCCATCAGCTCGCCGACCGAACGGACGCGACGGTTGCCGAGGTGATCGATGTCGTCGATCTCGCCGCGGCCGTCCTTGAGGCCGTGCAGGACCTTGACGACGGCGAGGATGTCCTCGCGGCGCAGCGTGCGCTGGGTGTCGGGCACGCCCTCGAACTCGAGACGCATGTTCATCTTCACGCGACCGACCGGCGAGAGGTCGTAGCGGTCGATGTCGAACAGCAGGCCCTGGAACAGGGTCTCCGCCTGCTCGAGTGTCGGCGGCTCGCCCGGACGCATGACGCGGTAGACGTCGAGGAGCGCTTCTTCACGGTTCGAGTTTTTGTCGGCCGCCAGCGTGTTGCGGATGTAGGGGCCGACGTTGACGTGATCGATGGCGAGCGTCGGCAGGACGTCGATCTCGTTCTCGTCGAACAGTTCGAGGACTGCCTCGGTGATCTCCTGGCCGGCTTCGACGTAGATCTCGCCCGTCTTCTCGTTGATGACGTCGAGCGCGGCGTAGCGGCCGATCAGCTCTTCCGGCGAGACGCGCATTTCCTTGAGGCCGGCTTCCTTGAGCTTGGCCAGCAGGCGCGGAGTCATCTTGGTGCCGGCTTCGGCAACCGACTTGCCGGTCTTGCCGTTGATCAGATCGTGCGTCAGCTTCACGCCGCGCATCGACTCGCCGTCGAACGGCGTGTTCCAGCCGTCCTTCTCGCGCTTGTAGACGACCTGACCGTAGAACGCGGCGAGGATCTCCTCCGGCGACAGGCCCTGGGCCTCGGCCGGATCGAGCTGCTGGTTCTTGGCGGTGGCGGCGGCACGCTTCTTCCACGTGGCGTCGTTGTCGAGCGCCAGCAGGAGCGTCGTCACCGGGATCTTGCGGCGACGGTCGATGCGCACATGGATCAGGTCCTTGGCGTCGAACTCGAAGTCGAGCCACGAACCGCGATAGGGGATGATGCGGGCGGCGAACAGGTACTTGCCCGAGCTGTGGGTCTTGCCCTTGTCATGATCGAAGAAGACGCCCGGCGAACGGTGCATCTGGCTGACGATCACGCGCTCGGTGCCGTTGACGATGAAGGTGCCGTTGTCGGTCATGAGCGGCATGTCGCCCATGTAGACATCCTGCTCCTTGATATCGCGGATCGAGCGCGAGCCCGCTTCCTCGTCGATATCCCACACGACAAGCTGCAAGGTGACCTTGAGCGGCGCGGCGTAGGTGATGCCGCGCTGCTGGCATTCTTCGACGTCGTACTTGGGGTCTTCGAATTCGTACTTCACGAACTCGAGGCTGGCGCGCTCGGCGAAGTCCTTGATCGGGAACACGCCCCGGAAGACTTCCTGAAGGCCGGACTGGGTCCGCTTGGCAGCCGGCGTGACACGCTGCAGGAAGCTCTCATAGGAGCTCTTCTGGACCTCGATGAGGTTCGGCATCGGCGCCACCGATTCGATGTGGCCGAAGAAACGACGAATCCTTTTCCGCGTATTGAAGGCCGTGGCCATCCTGCGTCCTCGAAGGTTCAAGGGCGGAGATAAACACCCGCTGCTTTCTCGGAGCTCCCGGCCCGCCAGCCGTTCGCCCCATCCGTCGCAGAGGGCCACTTGTCGGAACGGACCTGGGAAAAGTCCGCTCGGAGAAGAGGCCCGATAGGGCTGGCTCCTCGCGGAACCAGCCCGACCGGTAAACGATTTACTTGAGCTCGACCTTGGCGCCTTCGGCCTCGAGCTTCGCCTTGAGCTTCTCGGCGTCGGCCTTCGGCACGGCTTCCTTGACCGGCTTCGGAGCGGCTTCGACCAGGTCCTTGGCTTCCTTGAGGCCGAGGCCGGTGATCTCGCGCACCACCTTGATGACGTTGATCTTCTTGTCGCCGGCGGCGGCGAGGACGACGGTGAACTCGTCCTTCACTTCGGCCGGAGCAGCGGCAGCGGCGCCAACAGCGGCGACGGCGACCGGAGCGGCGGCGCTGACGCCCCACTTCTCTTCCAGCAGCTTGCTGAGCTGAGCGGCCTCGAGGACCGTCAGGGCCGAAAGCTCTTCGACCAGCTTCTCGAGATTTGCCATTTTAAGTCTCCTGATATCCCGAACTTCGTTGAACGTAACTTGGATAGCTTGACGCGCGGCTTACGCCGCCTTCGCGCCGTCTTCCTTGGCTCCGTACGCACCGAACACGCGAGCGAGCTGACCGGCCGGCGCCTGAAGAACACCCGCCACCTTGGTGGCCGGGGCCTGCAGAAGGCCGATGATCTTGCCGCGCAGAGCATCGAGGGAGGGCAGCGTGGCGAGAGCCTGAACGCCAGCGACGTCCAGAACGTTCTCACCCAACGCACCGCCGACGATGGTCAGCTTCTCGTTGTTCTTGGCGAAAGCCGCAACGACCTTCGCCGCTGCGACCGGATCCTCGGAGTAGGCAATGGCAGTCGGTCCCGAAAACAGGGAGCCGAGCGCCGTGAAGGACGTACCCTCGAGGGCACGCAGCGTGAGCCTGTTCTTCGTGACCTTGTAGCTTGCACCGGCTGCCCTGATCTTTCGACGCAGGTCCGTAACCTCCGCGACCGTCAAACCTGACTGGCGGGTGACCACCACCAGGTTTGCGCCCTTGAAGGTCTGGTTCAGCTCGGCGATCGCTTCGGCCTTTTCCGAACGATTCACGGCTTTCTCCAAATAAGGTCCAATCCAGAGGATCCGGATCGGACCGGCTGCGGTACAGACTGCGCAGCCTCCGTTGGCGGGTTAGCGCGAACGGAGACCTTGCGGTCCGGTTCGCCTGCCCCGGAAGTTCGGGCGCGTGCGCGCACCAAGAGGTGCAGCGTCGATTCCCTTGCCCCCGTCTGCGCTGGCGGGTTTCCCCATTACGTCCACCCGAAGGTGGTCACCGGCGGTCTCGGACAGGTGGAGCTCAAGGCCTTGCGGCCCGTCGCTCCCTCCTCCGCCAGCCCCTGCAATCGAAGGGCCAACGGCGGAAACTCTGAAACTCTCTGGCCCCGCGCCTAGTTCAGCGCGGAAGCCGGGTCGAGCTTGATGCCCGGACCCATCGTCGAACTCAGCGACACCTTCTTGATGAAGGTACCCTTGGCGCCGCTCGGCTTGGCGCGGTTGATCGCGTTCACCAGAGCCTTGACGTTGGCGGTGATCGCCTCCTCGCTGAACGAGGCCTTGCCGACGCCGGCGTGCACGATGCCGGCCTTCTCGGCGCGGAACTCGATCGAGCCGGCCTTGGCCGCCTTCACCGCCGCGGTGACATCCTGCGTCACCGTGCCGAGCTTCGGGTTCGGCATCAGGCCGCGCGGGCCCAGCACCTTACCGAGACGGCCGACCACGCCCATCATGTCCGGCGTGGCGATGCAGCGCTCGAAGTTCATTTCGCCGCCGGTGATCTTCTCGGCGAGGTCTTCCGCGCCGACCAGATCCGCACCGGCCGCCTTGGCTTCATCGGCCTTGGCGCCACGCGCGAACACCGCGACGCGCACCGACTTGCCGGTGCCGTTCGGCAGCTCGATCATGCCGCGCACCGCCTGGTCGGCGTGACGCGGATCGATGCCGAGGTTCATCGCAACTTCGATGGTCTCGTCGAACTTCGCCTTGGCGTTCGCCTTGACGATCTTCACCGCCTCCTCGAGGGAGTAGGTCTTGTCGCGGTCAACCGTGGTGGCCGCTGCCTTGTAACGCTTGCCCTGGGTCATGGCTTACTCCACCACCTGGAGGCCCATGGAGCGGGCGGAGCCCACGACCTGCGCCATCGCCGATTCAACCGTATCGCAATTGAGATCCGGCATCTTCTGCTTGGCGATCTCTTCGACCTGCTGCTTCGTGACCTTGCCGACAATCTGCGTGCCGACCGTCTTGGCGCCGGACTCGATGCCTGCGGCCTTCTTCAGGAAGTAGGTTACCGGCGGCGTCTTGGTGATGAACGTGAAGCTGCGGTCCTGGAACACGGTGATGACCACCGGGATCGGCATCCCCGGTTCCATCTTCTGCGTCTTCGCGTTGAACTGCTTGCAGAATTCCATGATGTTGACGCCCTGCTGACCGAGCGCGGGCCCGATCGGCGGCGACGGATTTGCTTTGCCAGCCGGCACTTGCAGCTTGACGTAGGCCTGAATTTTCTTGGCCATGCCTGCCCCTCCTATGGGCGGCGCGGTACGGCCATGGCCGGCCTCCCGCACCCTATGTTACGGCTAAGTCCTTGATCCTTATGGATTTTGGAGCTTAACCAACCTCACGAGAAAAGGCCGGCACACGGCCAGCCCTCCCAAGGGCGCGCGGTCTACCAAATCCTACCGCCCGCCACAACCCTGAATTTGTCCCCTTATATGGGGCGAATTCAGATCTTTTCCACCTGGGCGTAATCGAGCTCGACGGGGGTCGAACGACCGAAGATCGACACCGCGACCTTCAGGCGTGCCCGTTCCTCGTCCACATCCTCGACCGTGCCGTTAAACGAGGCAAACGGGCCGTCGGCCACCTTCACCTGCTCGCCGATCTCGAAGCTGACCGCAGGCTTGGGCCGTTCCACGCCCTCCTGGACCTGCTTCAGGATCCGATTTGCCTCGGCATCGGAGATCGGCACCGGCTTGCCGCGGCCACCGCCACCCAGGAAGCCCGTCACCTTGGCCGTGTTCTTGACCAAGTGCCAGGAGTCGTCGGTGAGATCCATCTTCACGAGCACATAGCCCGGGAAGAACTTGCGTTCCGTCTGGACCTTGGCGCCGCGACGAACCTCGACGACCTCCTCGGTCGGCACGATGACCTCGGCGATCTCCTCGGCCAGGCCCTTCTTGCCGGCCTGCTCGCGGATCGACTGGGCGACCTTGTTCTCAAAGCCCGAATAGGCGTGAACGACGTACCAGCGATGCGTCATGTCAGGAAACCCCGAGCAACAGCTTGATGACGAAGCCGATGATCTTGTCGGCCACCAGGAAGAACACCGCCGCGATCACGACGAAGATGAACACCATGCTGGTGGTGATCAGGGTCTCACGCCGGGTCGGCCAAGTGACCTTGGCCACCTCGGCGCGGACTTCGCGGGCGAATTCTATCGGATTCTTCGTCATGCTCGCTTTTCTTCAGGAAATGGCAGGAGTGGAGGGACTCGAACCCCCGGCCCTCGGTTTTGGAGACCGATGCTCTACCAACTGAGCTACACTCCTACGTGCCGCCACCGGTCTCATAGACCGGCAGCAGCATAATCGCTAGAGCATTACTTGACGACTTTGGTGACGACGCCGGCGCCGACGGTGCGGCCGCCCTCGCGGATGGCGAAGCGCAGGCCCTCGTCCATGGCGATCGGCTGGATCAGTTCGACCACCAGACGCGCATT
>NZ_SCVC01000038.1 GCF_004297405.1 Reyranella sp. | reverse complement strand
CCGTAAACTAGCCGATGCCTTGTGCGGCGAGTTGCGCGTCATGCGAGCAGACCGGCAGTGGGTAGTGCTTGCGGAAGTCGCCGCTCGCATGGGGCTGACAACGGAGGAAGCCCGGGCCGCATCCTGATCTCGATCATGGGCCTCGTGGTTGCCGCGCTCTCGGTGACCGGGGGCGTGATCTGGTACCGCAAGCGCCGTGCGCGAGTTGCCGTGCACACTCAACGGCCAAGGTTCGCCGCCGCGGAGTAAAGCGGAGAAATGGCAGGACCTTTAAGATCTTCGCTGTCAGACCTGGATGCCTCGCTTCAGTTGGCATCGAGCTGTTCGGCCAGTAGCGAGGACGGAAGTGATGGCCCGCAAGAGCTGCAGCAACGTGTTCAGGTTTTCCGGCAGTGACAACGGGGTGCCGACGCTCGCGGTTCTGGCCTGTCGCATGGCCGCCGCAGCGACCATAGAACGATGCCTGAGGCAGCACGTTGACCATATGCGTGCCGGAGTGCAGCCTCCTTCCAATGGTTTTTCGCGATCCTCAGTGACGGAGGGTTCCATGGACGGGGCCAGCGCAAGGATTCCTGAACCGGCCAAGGTCCCGGGTGTGGTCGCCGCCAGCGTTTATGCGGGCGGCCGGCGGATAGCAGATATAGCTATCGACGAAGCGGGGCAGTGGGCCAAGAAGGCTGGTCATGTCGTGTGGATTGGCATGTTGGAACCCAGCCATGAGCTATTGGAACGTGTTCAGACGCAGTTCGACCTCCATCCTCTTGCCATCGAAGACGCAGAAAAGGCCCATCAGCATCCCAAGGTGGAGCAGTACGGCGATGCGTTGTTTATCGTCGCGAGGACCGCTCAGGTCGTGGACGGTTCAATCGCCTTCGGCGAGACGCACATCTTCGTGGGGCGTGGTTACGTCGTTTCCGTCCGCCATGGCGCATCGACGTCGTACGCCGCCGTCCGTCAAAGAACCGAGGCTTGCCCCAAGGTGCTCGCCCGCGGCGAGGATTACATCCTCTACGCGATCCTCGACTTTATCGTCGATAACTACATGCCCGTCGTCGAAACTGTCCAGGCTGAGGTCGATAAGCTCGAAGACGGTGTTCTTCACAGGACACTTCGCACACAGGAGGTCGACCGTCTTTACATGCTCCGTCGGGAGTTGCTGCGCCTTCGAAAGGCCGTCGTTCCCCTGGTCGATGTTTGCCACAGGCTGGAGCACGCTGAGGTACTGCCCATCGATCCTCAAATGCAGCCACTGTTTCGAGATGTCAGTGACCATATCCGGCGCGTTCAAGAGGATATCGACTCGCTGCGTGAGGTGTTGGCGTTCGCATTTGAAGCCAGCTTGATGGCGGGGCAAGCGCAACAGAACGCCATCACCCGCAGGTTAGCCGCATGGGCCGCTATCCTGGCGGTGCCGACCGCGGTCGCAGGAATTTACGGAATGAACTTTGAGCATATGCCCGAGCTCAAATGGAGCTACGGCTATTATGTCGTTGTCGGCGGAATCGGAGCGATCTGCGCCTTGCTCTACGTCCGCTTCCGCCAGCACGGCTGGCTCTGAGTGACGCAATCCTGAAGAGGATCCGACAGGCTTCGCACCATGACGCTTTGTCAGCGAGGTGCATTCACGCCTTGCCCGTCACTCTCTCCCAACTCCTCAAGGCGGACCTGGGCTAAGGGAGAGAATGCACCTTCAGGATAGCGTTCGAGATAGGCCTCATACATCGCTGGGTTGTCGCTATCCTTCACGGAATCCCAGAAGGCAAGCTCGATTGCCACCTGTTCGGGGTCGGCAACGGCCTGGGCCAGATGGGATGGCGGTGGCTCGTCCTGCGTCTCAAGCAGGGAGTGCCGGCGGGCTTCGGCCAGTGTTGCAAAAGCGCCGGTAGGGTACTTCTCGAGGTAGGCAGCGAATTCCCCGGGATCCTCGCTGTCCTTCATCGCCTCCCAAAACGCGAGTTCGAACTCCGGCGGCTCCCCGGTTGGCTTTGGTTCGGCGGGTAATGGCGACACGGGATGACCAACATCAGTAGCCTTGCGCACACGGAAGGCGCGGATCGGCTGGGCGATGTTTTTGACAGTCTGCTCTCCTAGATCCTCGAATGCGTACTGGCCCATCTTGCGCAGATGGTCACGAACCCCACGCGAGACGCAAATTCCGCCCGCCTGCGCCAAGCTTTCCAGTCGCGCGGCAATGTTGACGCCATCGCCAAAGATGTCGCCGTCTTTAACCATGACATCGCCAACATTGATCCCGATGCGGAAATGCAACCTTTGTGCGTCATCGATCATCTCGTTGGCGGCGGCGAGTCCATCCTGCACGCGCATGGCGCAGTCCACCGCATCGACGACGCTTTGAAACTCGGCCAGCACGCTGTCGCCGGCGGTGTTGGTGATGCGCCCCTGGTGAGACACGATCAGGCCATCAAAGATGAGCCGGTGATTGGACAATGTCGCCAGTGTGCCCGCTTCGTCGTGCTCCATGTGGCGGCTATAGCCCTCCACATCTGCCGCCAGGATGGCGACGAGGCGTCGTTCAAGTCGCGGAGCTTCCACGAGTTCCCCGAAGGATTGTGGCAACGTCAGTGAACGTGAAAAGCCGCATCCGGTTCCGCTGCGGCTCGTGCCGTCACGCTGGAAGCCCAGAGACAAACCATAGAACACCGCGCTTCGCGAAGAAATGTCTTACAGCATTCAATAGTTTGAAGTTGGCATGCAACCATCAGGGCCAGCTGACATTTGGAGCAATGTATGCAGGGGAGTGCACCTCTGCTGCTCCACTTGGGACAAAAGATGGCCGGGCCGGACGGCGACACGTCATGCGAAACAGAAGATGCTGCTGAGGCTGCCGGCCTCTCGTACGTCTCCGAGGGAGAGCCTGGTATCGCGCGACATAGGCAAGGGAAGGGATTCCGGTATGTTCGACACGATGGTCGCAAGGTTGCTGACGCGCCAACGCTGAAGCGAATTCGAACTCTCGCCATCCCGCCTGCTTGGACGGAAGTGTGGATATGCGCGCGGGCGAATGGACACATCCAATCGACAGGCCGTGACGCGAAGGGGCGCAAGCAATACCGCTATCATTCCGATTTCCGGGACCTTCGCGAAAGCGCGAAGTACGAGCACATCATGACGTTTGCGCGGCTCCTGCCGACATTGCGCGGGCAGGTGGCGGAACATATGGCAATGCGCGGTTTGGGGCGGGAGAAGGTCCTCGCCACCGTCGTTCATTTGCTTGAGTCGACGCTCATACGAATCGGCAATGATGATTATGCCAAACAGAATCAGAGCTACGGCCTTACAACACTACGGGACCGGCATGTCGCGATTAACGGATCCGAGCTACGTTTCCAGTTCAAAGGCAAGAGTGGCAAGACGTGGCGTCTGGGCTTGAAGGATCGTCGTGTCGCGAACGTTGTCAGAGCGTGCCAGGACCTTCCGGGGCAGGATTTGTTTCAATACCTCGATTCGGACGAGGTCCAGCACAGCGTTAGCTCCTCGGATGTGAATGCCTATCTGAGAAACATCACCGGCCAGAACATCACTGCGAAAGACTTCCGTACTTGGGCCGGAACACTTCTGGCAGCACTCGCACTTCAAGAGTTTGAAGCCTTTGACAGTGAGGCGGGCGCGAAGCGCAACGTGAAAGCGGCGATTGAGCGGGTCGCCAAGCGGCTCGGCAACACACCGACGATCTGCAGGAAGTGCTACGTCCATCCCGAAGTATTGAGCACCTATATTGAAGGCTCTCTGCTGCTGAACATAAAGGAGGAGGCGGAAGACGAGCTTCGGCAGAATCTTGCCCAACTTCGGCCAGAGGAAGCCGCTGTGGTTAGCTTACTCGAAGCCAGGCTCAGGAAAATTTCGAGAAGCGACGGCCTCAGGGACGTTGATCGACGAGACGCGGTTGCCTCGCCAAAGGTACGTCGCTCATCGACAAAGCATCGACGTCGAAAGGCTCGTCCGAATGGGGACAATGTGCTGCCCAGCTAAGCTATGCGTCCTCCATCATCTATGATGAGGCCGTGGCCCCCTCACGAGCGAAGGCAGGAATCTCTACAGGAGCTTGTCCAGTGTGATTGGCAGGTCGCGTACGCGCTTGCCGGTGGCGTTGAACACCGCATTGGCGATGGCAGCCGCCGTTCCGGTAATGCCGATCTCGCCGATACCACGCGCGCCGAGCGGCGCCTGCGGATCGGGGAGGTCGGTCCATATCACGTCGATCTCGGGCACGTCGAGGTGCACCGGCACGTGATACTCGGCGAGGCTCGGGTTCATGACCCGCCCGCTGCGGGGATCGAACAGCGTCTCTTCGGTGAGCGCGAGCCCGATGCCCATGATGATGCCGCCACGAAACTGGCTCGCCGCTGTCTTCGGGTTGAGGATGCGCCCGCAGTCGAACGACCCTAAGAAGCGGCGCACGCGCACTTCGCCGGTTACGCTGTTGACGCCCACTTCGGCGAACTGCGCGCCAGTCGAGTGCATGGAGTATTTCATCTGCTCCAGCGGCAGCGATCCGCTTTCCTCCGCCCCAACGACGTCGCGTCGGGCGCGCTTCAGAATAGACGTGTAGCTTTCGTGCCGCGAAGGATCGCGGGCGTGTCCCAGCCCGCCGTCGCGCGCCACGACGTCCGCGAACTTCAGTCCGGCCAGCGGACTGTCGTTGCCGGCAAGCTTCAGCACCTTGCGGACCAACGATTCGGCCGCTGCCGCTACCGCGGCAACCGTGCCCGCTGTCTGTGATGAGCCGCCGGCCATCGCGCCGGCCGGCAAGAGGCTGTCACCGTACTCGAACGAAACCTGTTCCAGCGGCAGGCCTAGGCGGTCGGCGGCGTGCTGGGCCTGCACCGTGGCGGTGCCCATCCCCATCTCATGGCCCGCGGTCGACACCTTCAGGCCGCCTTGGGCGTCGAGCCGCAGCCGAGCCTTGGCGCCGGGCATGCGGTAGTAGGGATAGGTGGCGGTGGCCACGCCCATGCCCACCAACCATTCACCTTCGCGCCGCTGGCCAGGTGTCGGGTCGCGCAGCTCCCAGCCGAAGCGCACTGCACCGTCCGCATAAGCCTTCAGGAGATGGCGCGACGAGAAGGGCGCATGGCTGCTTGGATCCCTCTCGGGCTCCCAGCGTCGCCTGAGCTCGATCGGGTCGATCTTCATCTTGTGCGCCAGCTCGTCGACGGCACCCTCCAGCGCGAAGGTGCCGATCGACTCACCGGGAGCGCGCATGAACGTGTTGGCCAGCATATCCAGGTCGGCGACCTTCTGCTCAAGCCGGACGTTGCTGGCAGCGTAGAGATGGCGGGCCGGAAAGGTGAACTGTTCCGGACAGTTGTTGTGCGTCGTCATGGCGGCGACGCCGGTGTGGATCAGGGCGGCAAGCCGACCGTCGCGTGTCGCCCCCAGCGCCACGCGCTGCACCGTCGGTGTCCGGCCGCCGACCAGGCGATAGACACCCTCACGGCTCAGCATCAACCGCACGGGTCGGCCGGCCAGCTTGGCGGCGGCAGCGGCAAGGATCTGGTGGCTCCACAGGCTCTTGCCCCCGAACCCTCCGCCGACGAACGGCGACAGCACGCGCACCTGCTCAGGCTTCAGGCCGAATACTTTGGCCAGCGAGCCCGCGGTGCCGGTGATCATCTGGGTGGCGTCGTGGACGATGAGCTGCTGGCCCTCCCAGCGCACCGTCGCGGCGTGCAGCTCGATGGCGTTGTGGTTCAGAGGCGGCGTCGACCAGGTCGCGTCGACGCGATGATCGGCTACTGCCAACGCTTTCTCGGCATTGCCAGTCTCAATGACGGCCGGTTCACCAAGGATCGAACCCGGATCGCGTGCTCGCTTCCTGGCGGCAGCGAAATCGGTGACAGCCGGCTCGGCCTTATAGCTCACCGACACCAGCCCCGCCGCATGGTCGGCCTGCTCCTGCGTCTCGCCGAGCACCACGGCCACCGCCTCGCCATTCCAGTGGATAGTGTCATCCTGCATCACGGGGAGGTTGCTGCCGGCCACACCGTCGCCTTTGCCGAAAATCTCCGGACGCTTGAGCCGCGGCGCATTGCGATGGGTCATCACCAGGACAACGCCAGGGGCAGCCTCCGCTGCAGCGGTATCCAGCGCCGCAATACGGCCGCGAGGGATCGTCGAGTGCACGATCGCGGCATGCAAAAGGCCCTCCATCGCGACCTCGGCAGCGAAGCGTGCCTCGCCACGAACCTTGAGCGCGCCGTCGAGCCGCGACACCGGCTCGCCGACATGGCCGTGTTGCCCATGGCGCACGGGCGGGCTTGCCGGACGCGTGCCGGGGACCAAAGCATCGGGGACGTGACGCAGCACCGTGCGCAGGATCCCGGTCACGGTCATGTGCGGGCTCCCGCATGGTGGGCAGTAAGCTGCCCGAGGACGGCGACCATCGTCCGTTTCGCCAGCTCGACCTTGAAGCCGTTGTCACGCAGTGGCCGGGCCTCGGCCAACTCGGCCTCCGCTGCCTGCCGGAAGGCGGCCTCTTCGGGCAATGCGCCGCGTAGTTCGGCTTCCGCCGCACGGGCGCGCCACGGCTTGTGTGCCACGCCGCCTAGCGCCAATCGCACGTCGCGGATCGTACCGTCGGCGCCGAGCTCGAGCGCGGCGGCGACCGAGACGATGGCGAAGGCATAGCTCGCGCGGTCGCGCACCTTGCGGTAGGTCGAATGCCGCGCCATCGGCAGCGGCGGCAGCTCGATCGCGGTGATCAGCTCTCCGGGCCGGAGCTCCGTCTCCCGCGCAGGCGTATCGCCCGGTAACCGGTGCAGCGCCTCCAGCGGTAGTGCGCGCGCGCCGTCCGTCCCTTCGAGATGTACGGTCGCATCCAGAGCGGCCAGCGCCACGCACATGTCCGAGGGATGGGTCGCCACGCACGCGGGCGAGGCCCCCAGGATCGCATGCATGCGGTTGAAGCCGTCCAGTGCGTCGCAGCCCGAGCCCGGCGCCCGTTTGTTGCAACGCGTGGCATCGTCGTAGAAGTACAGGCATCGCGTACGTTGCAGCAGGTTGCCGCCGACGGTCGCCATGTTGCGGATCTGCGCCGAAGCGCCGGCCAGGACGGCGCGCGCCAGCATCGGGTAGCGCTCGCGAATCCGACGGTCCGCGGCCAAGGTCGTGTTGGTGGCGGCCGCCCCGATCCTCAGTCCGCCATCCTCGCGCTCCGTGACGTCGCGGGCGAGGCCGGCCACGTCGATCAACGCCGTCGGCCGCTCGACACCCTCGCGCATCAGGTCGACGAGGTTGGTGCCGCCGCCCAGATACATGGCGCCGGCGTGCGCAGCCTCGCGGATTGCCGCGGCGGTATCGGCCGGCCGGCTGTAGGTGAAGGGAATCATGCCGCCTTCTCCTCGCGAACGCTCTGCGAGCCGCTGTCGGCAAAGGTCTCCGCGATCGCCGCCACGATGCCGTTATGGGCGCCGCAGCGACAAAGGTTGCCGCTCATGCGCTCGCGCAACTCGTCGTGCGAGAGAACGATGTCTTCGGCGGCAAGATCGTCGGTGACGTGGCTCGGCACACCGCGCGCCAGCTCGGAAGCCATGGCGATCGCCGAGCAGAGCTGACCCGGCGTGCAATAGCCGCACTGGAAGCCGTCGTGCGCGACGAAGGCTTCCTGCAGGCGATGCAGGCGGTCGCCGTCCGCCAGACCCTCGACCGTTGTGATCTCGCGGCTCTGATACTGGACCGCCAGCGCCAGGCAGGCGTTGATGCGCTCGCCGTCGACCAGAACCGTGCAGGCCCCGCACGCACCCTGGTTGCAACCCTCCTTGGTGCCGGTCAGGCCAAGGTGATTGCGCAAGAGGTCGAGCAGGGAAGTGCGCAGGTCGGCGTCGACGCTGACGGCGCGGCCGTTGATCCGGAAGTCCATAGGAACGCTCCTGTCAGAGGCGAACGGTGCGCCGGCAAGATCGTTCCCGGGGGCAGCGAACCTCGATGGCGGCTCGGCGTTAAATCCTAAAGCGGGCCCTGACCATGGAAACAGAGTTGAAATTCAGTCTCTCTCCTGAGACGCGCGCCAGGATCGAACGCCATGCCGGTGCCTTACCCGTCGATGGCGGACTTTCGACAGAAGCGCAGTCCACGACCTATTTTGATACGCCGCGTCGTAAGCTTCGAAAGGCCGGTTTCAGCCTGCGCGTGCGTCAATCCGCCGATAAGTTTGTTCAGACAGTAAAATTGGCGAGTAATGGCGCTTTTCACCGCCAGGAATGGGAATGGCCAGTGGCATCGGACGAGCCTGATCTCCGGCGACTGGCGGAGGTTCCGAAGCTCCGTGCCCTTTGCAAGGAAGGGCTCGAACCCGTCTTTCGCACCGACATTGATCGCACGCGCGTCGAACTCCTGCCGGCGTCAGGCACTAGGATGGAGCTGGCGGTCGACGTTGGTACAGTGAAAGCCGGCGATGCCAGCGAGTCGGTGAGCGAACTCGAGCTTGAGTTGAAGGACGGGGAGGTGGATTCCCTGTTCCGGCTGGGGCTCGATTTGTTGGAGGTGGCCCCTCTTGTCATCTCGGGCGAGAGCAAGGCCCAACGCGGCTATCGGCTGCGCGACGGCACTCGACCAGCGGCGCACAAGCCGAATCGGGTCACCCTCCATCGCACTGTCTGCGTACAGGAGGCTTTCGCGCGGCTGTCGGACGCCCTACTCGACGGCCTGCTGGCCAACCAGCCGGCGGTGCTTCGTGGCGATGAAGGTGAGGGCATCCACCAGATGCGCATTGGCATCCGCCGCTTGCGCTCCCTGCTGGCGCTGTTCGAACCATTCCTGGAGTCTCACGCAGCGGCCCGCTTTGCCGACGAGTTGCGGAGGCTTGGCCAGGTCTTGGGCGTGGCGCGCGACTGGGATGTCTTTCTGGCCGAGTCGCTGCCCGCTGTGATCGTGACGGCGGCGGACCTCAAGACAATCGAGCCGTTGCGGGCAGCGGCCGTCGAGCGTCGGCATGCCGCCCATCAGGCCGCCAAGAAAGCGGTGCAGGAGCCATCGTTCACTCGCTTCATGCTGGCGTTCGGCGCCTGGAGTCATAGCGTGGAGGCGACCATGCCAAATCGGTTCGGAGCGCGCCGCCTGAAAGAGATGGCGCCGGCGATGCTCGACAAGCTGGCGCGAAAGGTCCGCAAGCGGCGGGCGGCAAGCGATCCCGATGAGCTGGAGACGCTCCACGCGCTGCGCAAGAGTGCCAAGAAGCTGCGATATGCTATCGAGTACTTCGACAGCCTCTACGGAGCTGAGTCCGGGCGCTACTACAAGCGATACGCTACCCTCCAGAAGCGGCTGGGCGAGCTGAACGACCTTGTGACACTGCAGCGCCTGTCGGAGGAGTTGGCTGCTGACCGCCTTGAACTGGTGCCAGCGCTCGCCGTGCTGGAGAACCGCAGCGGTGCGCTGGTAGGGCAAGCGGTCGACCACCTCGACAAGCCGTTAGCCCGGGTGCAGCGCGAAAAGCCCTTCTGGTGATGCTCGAAACCGGCTGCTCGCAACGAAAGTAATCTCCGTAGGACTTGACCTGGTAGAGCGTGGCCATTTTCCATTGTGCGATGAGGAAGCCACCAGCGCGCTCTCTCTTCGTTGCGCCCGACTGCCTTCGCTAGCGCGCTGGAGTACGCGGCAACCGCTGAGGAAAGGTGTCGTTAGATCAGGGCCTTCCCACATGTTGCTGATCGGAGCGGCCATGGCGCGCAAGACCCCGAACATCTCTTCTGACGGGCCCTCCTTCGTGGCGCCGGCGCCAACACCGCGAACGGCGGGGCAGAACACAAAGCTCGACCAGCCCCCCGCGCGACGGCAGGAAACCAATAAAACCAAGGAGCTACAGTCCGATATCGTGCCGCCGGGAGAGGTTTTGACAACCAATCAAGGCGTGGGTGTCGGCAACGATCAGAATTCACTCAGGACGGGCGTCCGCGGTCCCACGCTTCTCGAAGACATCTTGATGCGCGAGAAGATCACGCATTTCGACCATGAACGGATTCCAGAGCGCGTGGTCCATGCCCGCGGCGCCGCCGCGCACGGCTTTTTCCAGGTCTACGAGGATTTGTCGGAGCTGAGCTGTGCTCAGGTATTCCGCGATCCCAAGGTGCAGACGCCGGTGTTCGTTCGCTTCTCAACCGTGGCAGGGTCGCGCGGCTCGGCCGATACCCCGCGGGACGTACGTGGCTTCGCCGTCAAGTTCTACACGCAGGAAGGCATCTGGGACCTGGTCGGCAACAATATGCCCGTCTTCTTCATCCAGGACGCGAACAAGTTTCCCGACTTGATCCACGCTGTGAAACCCGAACCTCATAACGAGATCCCGCAGGCGCAGTCAGCCCACGACACGTTCTGGGATTTCGTTTCGTTGACGCCCGAGAGCGCTCACATGCTGATGTGGGTCATGAGCGACCGCGCTCTGCCACGTAGCTTCGCCACGATGGAAGGCTTCGGCGTCCATACCTTCCGCCTGGTCGATGCCGAAGGTGGGTCGCGATTCGTAAAGTTCCACTGGAAGCCCATGAAGGGCGTATGTTCGCTAGTCTGGGATGAGGCTCAGCTCCTATGCGGACGCGACCCGGACTTCAACCGGCGCGACCTTTTCGAAGCGATCGAGCGCGGCGATTTTCCCGAATGGGAGCTGGGGATTCAAGTCGTCGAGCTGGCCGACGAGCACAAGTTCGCCTTCGATCTCCTCGATGCAACCAAGATCATTCCTGAGGAGCAGGTTCCGGTCCGGCTTATCGGCAAACTGACCTTGAACCGCAACCCGGACAACTTCTTCGCGGAGACCGAGCAGGTCGCGTTCCATACCGGCCACATCGTTCCGGGTATCGACTTCACGAACGATCCGCTCCTCCAGGGGCGCCTTTTTTCCTACATCGACACGCAGTTGCGACGAGTCGGCCCCAATTTCCACGAACTCCCGATCAACCGGTCCCTTCGCCCGGTCGACAACAACCAGCGTGATGGCTTGGCGCGCATGACAATCAACAGGGGCAAGGTCTCGTACTTTCCCAACAGCCTCGGCGGCGGCTGCCCCATGCACTCCCCAACGGCAGCCGCCGCGTTTCGGT
Organism: Reyranella sp.; assembly: GCF_004297405.1. GTDB lineage: Bacteria > Pseudomonadota > Alphaproteobacteria > Reyranellales > Reyranellaceae > Reyranella. The sequence goes on along the minus strand of NZ_SCVC01000038.1, from coordinate 5,747 downwards.
CTGTGGCGGTGCAAGAGGCGGGGGCGAAGCTTCGCGAGCGCAGCGACAGCTTCAACGATCATTTCAGCCAGGCGACCCAGTTCTGGAACAGCATGAGTGACTGGGAGAAGGACCATATCGCGGCCGCCTTTTCCTTCGAGCTCAACATGGTGGTCGACCAAGGCGTGCGGGCGCGCGTGATGAACGAAATCCTCTGCAATATTGCGGACGAACTGGCTGATATGGTCTCCTCTGCCACCGGTATCGAAGTAGCCCCGGCCGGCACGTCAGAAGCCCCGACGCCGTCCGCGCCAACACCGTCAGGCCCTCTTAGGCCTGACGCGCCGGGCTTGGCATCGCCGGCACTTAGCATGGACAAGCCGCCACCTCTCGTGAAAGGGCGCAAGATCGCAATTTTCGTCGCAGACGGCGTGGCGGCAGAAGAGGTTCAAGCCATCGTCAGGACCTTAACAAGTGCCGGACACGTGCCGGAGCTGATCGGTCCGACCGCAGGCGCTGTCATCGATGCCGCTGGAAGCCCGTTGAGTGTGAACCGCGCCGCTCCCAATGCCCCGTCTGTTATCTATGATGCTGCAGTGATCCCCGCAGGCGCGAGACCTGCGCTCATGGCGATGACCCCGATCCATCGCTTCCTTGACGAGACCTTTAGGCATGGCAAACCAATCAGTGTGGCCGTTGACGCCGCTCCCTTACTGGATGTGATCGGAGTCGCTGAAGGGCCCGGCGTGACGGTGGGAGAGGGATCGTCGATACCTGCCTCTCTCGTCGAAAATCTGGCGCACCATCGCTTTCCGCGGCGGGTCTCAAATCTGACGCCATCCTAACGGGCGGCCATTTTCCAAGCATGCGGCTCCCTCACGGGTGGCCTGGTGCAACGTAACGACACCAGGTTCGTTGTGCGTTGATACAATAAGGCGTTCGACACCATGTCGACTCGTGGTGGACTTTCGTTCAAGCAAACATCCTTGCCCATGAGCCTCGTGCCGCCGGCTCTGGACGGAGTTACGGCCGATCAGACGAACGCTGCGCCGCGCGACTGGGCTCACGGAAGCCTTGTTTTTGTGTGCTCACTTACCGCTATCGTGCTCGTACTCGTCGTCAATGCCGTCTTGCGGGGCCCATGGCTGGATGAGTTCTGGACTCTTGAGCTAGCGGATACCCGGAAATCCGCGGCGCAGCTGGTCGACGGATGGCTGCGCGACACTCATTCACCCACATTCAATCTTTTGGGCGACATTTCTTGACGCACGCGGGTTCCGCTCGATTCCACTTGGACGCCTGGCCTCGAACCTGCCTGCTATGGCCTTCATGATCTGGGCCACCGTATGTTTTTCTCGCGGTACATTAGCCGACTGGAGCTACCAAGCTCTGGTGGTACTCTTGGTTCTCTCGCTTCCACAGTCTGTTGAAGCCTTCGCCAACTATCTTCGTATTTCTGGCAGACTGCGTCGCTAGCCTCACTAATGGCTATCGCGCGCCATGTCGTAGCCACACCCTGCGATCTCGACTGGCGTCGAGACTGGGATTTACTGGCTCTCTCAGTTGTCGTGCGATGCTTCGCCCCGGCCGTCAAGTTCGCCGAACCGGACAAGAATACCGGGATGAAGGTCAATGGTACGCCGAGCGTGATCGTGCTGCTGCCGCTCGAGGAGAAGGCGGCTGCGCCAATAGAACCCTCCAAGAAGAAATCCGCGAAGGCCTAGGCGCTACGGCCTACTTCCTGGGCCCGCCGATATACGGCAGCAATGCCTTTGCCAGTTGCTCGGGTGGCGACACTTCATCGATGTCGACGGCTTGTGGCAGGGCCCCGTAGCGGTGCCGGCCGAGCGGTGTGAGTCTCAGCAAGGCGCCGTCACCTTCGATCAGGTCGAGCTTCCTGAGGTGTGCCAGATGCCGCGCCGGCAGTATTTCTTTCGGCGCCACCCCCAGCGCAACCCGACGCAAGGTGAGTTCTTCGTTGGGGCTGAGCGGTGCGTTCAGACTCCGTCCCATGAGCTTCCCCTCTCGCTCGGCCCCAATGGGATCACGATCAAAATCCGCGGGCAAGAGCCTTCAACACGGCGCCGCGCAATTGAGAGAAACACTGCAAAGATCACTGGCAGCACTCGCCATTCGGGAGCGCTGATTGCTGGTAACTAGGCCCGGCTTGGATCTGGCGGGCCAAAGTCGGGTGCCTCGTCACCCACGCAAGAAGGCAGACCCTGCGGTCTGCCCCCTTGTCTTTGTGGATCCGGCCGTCAGTGCTTCAACCCGGCCAATTGGCGCGTATCCGATCGATCTCGACCTGACTCGGTCGATACGGTTCGGCCTTCGGATCGAACGTTGCCCAGCCTTCCTTGCGGTACTCATCGCCACGAATTGCAGGATCGATAGGCTCGTATTCCGCCAGGATGGCGTCGACCCTGTCGGCGTCCTCGTCGCGAACCCGAGCGGTCACCAGCGTACCGCCGCGCCGGATCGCCTCCGAATAGATATCGGCGTGCTTGCGATCGACGCCGGCATCCACCAATGCTCCGACGATTCCGCCCGCCGCCGCACCCGCGACCGCGCCAACAGCGGTCGAGGCCAGCCAACCGGCCGCCACGACGGGGCCGAGGCCGGGGATCGCCAGCAAGCCGAGGCCTGCCAACAACCCTGCGCCGCCTCCTAGGGCGCCGCCTATACCCGCGCCCGTCGCCCCACCGCTCACCTCGTCGACATCGGCGTATTCGGCGCTGACATACTTGTTGGCAATGATGCTGACGTCGGAGGTCGGCACACCGGCCTTCTCGACGGCATCGACAGCGGAGCGCGCCTGGGCATAGCTGTCATAAGCTCGGCTTACGGTCTTCATGTCGTTTCCTCGCTTGTGTGTTGGTTACTGCTGCGCCGTGGAGACGACGTTGCCCTTGTAGTCGACGGCGATCTGCACGGTTTTACCTTCCTGGCTCGCGGTGCCGCGCCAGATGCCGTCATCGTCCTTCTTGAGGGCCGAAACGTCCGCCATGCCCTGAGCCAGGACGCGATCCTTGGCCTGGTTCTCGGTGAAGCTATTGGCGCCCTTGAGTGGCGCGCCTGCGTCGGCCTTGCGCGGCATGTATGTATCGGCCTTGCAGGCATCCATGAACTCGGCCTGAGTGATCCGGCCTTCAGTTGCAAGGGTCCGGTCACCGATGCGCATATAGGCCACGTAACGCAGTGACTCCTTGTCGGAGAGCACGCCGTCGCTGTTGGCATCGGCCTTCTTCCACATGTCCTGACATTCGGCGTCAGGAGCGGCGAACGCCGGGCTCACCAGGCCAATCGCTGCGAACGCGGCGAGGGCAATGCAGGTCTTCCTCATGAATCCTCCGTTGATGGGACGTCATCCGTCCGTGCAATCAACGCAGTGCAACTCCACGGTTGCTCTCGCCAGAAAATTTGCCGATGGCGCCCTACAGCCCGTTAAGGGGGCTTGCTTACTCAACACGCAACCGGACCAGCCGCTCCGACGTGGAGCGCGCCCATGCGAGGAGCGGTCAGCCAGCGTCAAGTTCGCGCACGGCCAAGCCGATCGGTTCACCAATCCACATGGGCTTGCCGGGGGCGGCCAAGCCTGGTGTGCCCTGTGTAAGCACGACATGAGGGAGATTAAGGGTGACTAGCGCCCGTCATTTCGACCGGCACCTCTCACTGAGGGCAAGCGCGCCACGCTCGGTCTTGCCAAGGGAGGACGGCACTTACAAACTCTATGCCGAGAAGAACGCCATGCCGCAGGGAGCGCACAATGGCGGTCGCAAGGTTGGGGGCCGGCGAGTTCGACATCTTCATAAGTTACGCCCGCGAGGACACCGCGCGGGTCCAACTGCTCGTGTCAGCACTGGATGCAGAGGGTTGGCGTATCTTTTGGGACCAGGACATTCTTGCGGGTGAGACTTGGCAGTCCTACATCGGCGTCCACCTCGACGCTGCGCCCATTGTCCTCACTGCCTGGTCCCATCACTCGGTCGAATCGCGCTTTGTTCGGTCAGAGGCAACACGTGGCCTCAACCGTAGCGCATATATTCCGGTGCTACTGGATGCGGTCGAGCCGCCGTTCGGCTTCGACCACATCAACGCATTCAACCTCAGGGCGTGGCTCGACGCTGGTGGAGGGGTCCTGCCGGAGCGCCTCACGACGGCGCTCAAGCGCAAGATTGCAGCGGCAGCTGGCACTCCCTTGCCAATCATTCCTACCGCCGCAGTCCAAGCGCCGGGGAAGCCAGGCGATGCCACGCCGACGACAGTGCCGGGCGACGCCCTTGACGTGAAGCCCGGCAAGGATGCCGACGACACCATCAGAGTCTTGGGCGAAAAATCCGTCGAAGAGGGTGAGCGGACGGAGCAGGACGGCACGGCCGTTGCACGACCAAGCCAATCCGCCACGCACCAATCGCCTCCCTTAGGCCCAGCCTCTCAATCATCTTCCGGGCGCAGCACTTCCGTTTGGTTCTATTTGGTCGGCCTCCTGGCTGTTGGTGGCATTGGCTACGCCACCATGTTGTGGAATGCGGACTATCAGGCGACCAAGGCTGCGCTAGTGGCATCGCAAGCAGATCACCAGGCGACCAAGGAAGAGCTTCAGGTAACGAAAGCAAGTCATCAGACGGCAAACAAAGAACTTCAGGATGCACAAACGACCATCTCAGCCTTGCAGGCACAGGTGCAAGGGTGGGAGGACAAAGAGAAGGAAGCTCGGCGTGAGAAGCAACGAGCAACCGATGCGGCTGCAGTCCAGACTGAGGCCGACAAGAGAAAGCAGGCGCAGGCAGCGGCACTGGCGGCATCACAGGCAGACCAGGCACGGTTAAGAAAGCACGCGCCGATCATCAAGGCCCTCGAAGACTACTACCTTCATAAGGGTGCGATTCAGGTAACGGGCTCAAACGAGCCTGCGCGAAGGTGGGTCAGGCTCATGTATCTGAGCATGCCGACTGACGTTGCCCGACAAATCACCAGGATCTCCTACAAAACCGTGGATGGTAGCGGGATGGCTACTGTGTCAAAGGGCTTTGAGGCTGAACTCTCAATCCCTGAGGCCTGCCGTTCCGGCGACGAAACCCTGCTGATTACGGCAACGCTCCAAGACGGCGATATCATCCCGTACAAATCTGACTCCTGGTGTCGCAAATGGAAGACTGGCGGATAATGCTAGCGATACCGGGCGCCGCCCGATCGCGCGGTCGGTCACATTCGACGTACACGATCAGCTCGGGACCGCTGACATTCCAGCGTTTACTCTCGAACGCCGGCACGTTGCTCGGCCGTGCACTAAGATTGAGGAGCTTGGCGAGCTGTCGGGCGCGTTCCTCGCTATAGCCACCGACCCGCAGGCTCTCTGCATCCTTGCCGGTATGGCGATCGACGACATGCCAGCCCTGACCTTTGAAGTGATGTGGCCGCTCGGACAGGCGCAGTAGCGGTTTTCGGACATGCAGCGAGACTATTGCGCCGCGATCGATGCCGCCTCCGGCAACATCGCCGGACGATCATGCCGATTCGACCGACCGTCCGCCTGCATGCACATGCTGACATACAAATGCTTGCGCGACTGCAGTGCCGGCATCAGGCACTTCACAGCTGCACTGGCGCCATTGCAATCGTCTGTTGACGGGGACTACGCAACAGACGCGTCCGGCACGAGTCGTAAGCCATCGCCGTCTGGCCTTCCTCGCGAGAAGGAATACGAATGCCTCAATCCGGGCGCGGGTGGGCCGCCGGGCCAGCAACAGGAACGTGACAAGCCGAAT